>NZ_FOWP01000022.1 GCF_900115475.1 Ectopseudomonas composti | reverse complement strand
GCGTCAGATAGACCTGAGGCAACGGGCAACATGATCATCAACCTGTTACCCATGTCCCCCGACAGGTGTTTACCATGTCCCCCGGCTGAACACCGTGCGCACCGACTTCGAAATCAGCTTCAGTAACCGGTGCGCACGGCGCACCCTACTGAATCGCGCCCGGACTGCCGCATCGCCATAGGCGTATTCAACAATCGCTGGCGGCCAGGAAAATCGCTGCCAGCGCTTCGATACCGGCCTGATCCACCTCGGTGAAACGCCCCACCGACGGGCTATCCAGGTCCAGCACGCCGATCAGGCGCCCCTCCTTGACCAAGGGCACCACCAGCTCGCTGTTCGACGCACTGTCGCAGGCAATATGCCCCGGGAAGGCATGTACATCTTCGACCCGCTGCGTCTGCTGGCTGGCCGCTGCCGCGCCACAGACGCCACGACCGAAGGCGATGCGCACGCACGCCACCTTGCCCTGGAACGGACCGAGCACCAGCTCGCCATCCTTGGCCAGGTAGAAGCCGGCCCAGTTCAGGTCAGCCAGCTCGTGAAACAGGAAGGCGGAAAATTGCGCGGCATTGGCGATGAAGTCGCGCTCGCCGGACAGCAGCGCCTGCAACTGCGCACTCAGCAGCGGATAACCGTTGAGATCGCCGCCGGCCTGAGAAAGATCGATCATGCCTGTTGCTCCAGCAGTTGCAGCCCGACCCAGTGCCGGGCGAATTGATAGGCGCAGCGGCCATTGCGATTGCCACGGCCCAACGCCCAGCGGATGGCGGCTTTTTCCAGCGCCTCGTCCCAGCGCCAGTTCAGCCCGGCCTGACGCGCCTGCACGTCCACCCAATGGCGCACAACGATTAGGAAGTGATCCTGGCTGAAGGGATAGAACGACAGCCACAGGCCAAAACGATCCGACAACGCGATCTTGTCTTCCACCGCCTCGTTGGGGTGCAGCTCGCCGTCGACCCTCTTCCAGTTCTCGTTGTCGCTCTGATGCTCGGGTACCAGATGACGGCGATTGGAAGTGGCATACAGCAACACGTTGTCCGGCGCTTGCTCCAACGAGCCGTCGAGCACGCTCTTGAGCACCCGATAATCGCCCTCACCCGCCTCGAACGACAAGTCGTCGCAAAACAGCACGAAGCGCTGCGGCAAACCAGCCAGCAGCTCGACCAACCGCGGCAGGTCGGCCAGGTGGTCGCGCTCGATCTCGACCAGGCGCAGGCCGGCCTGGGCATGCTCGGCGAGCAAGGCACGCACCAGCGACGATTTACCGGTACCGCGAGCGCCCCAGAGCAAGGCGTGGTTGGCCGGCATGCCGCTGACGAACTGACGGGTATTACGCGCCAACTGCTCACGCTGAACGTCGATCCCCAGCAGATCGCTCAGCGACAGGTCGAGGCTGACATCCAGCGGCAACAGGTAACCGCTGCGACCATCACGTACCCAGCGCGCCGCCACGCACTGGTTCCAATCCACTTGCGGACGCAGCGCAGGCAGCATCGGCTCTATACGCTCCAGCACCTGCTCGGCGCGAGCGAGAAAATCCAGCAATCGGGAATCCACGGTCTACTACTCCTTTTGCGCAGAACCGCACGTTGCAGGCTCTGCCGGTACAGTGTCGCTATCAGCTATGCTTGGCAGGCGCCCAAGGATCAGAGACTACGCACGCCTGTATGGATATTTCGCTCACCAATCGCCTGTCGTTCAAACAGGCCGGCCTGACCGTCTTGGTGGCGTTTATCCTTGGCACGCTGCTCAGCGTCACCCAGGTGGCGATCGATTATGCCAGCGAAGAAGCCTCCATCAACCGCGAGATTCGTGCGCTACTGGAAATCAGCCACAACCCCGCCGCCCGCATCGCCTACAACATCGACGCCGAACTGGCCCAGGAACTGGTCCTCGGCCTGTTGCGCTCACCCGCGGTGACCCGTGCCGAACTGATCGACAACAGCGGCCTGGTCCTGGCCAGCGTCAGCCGTCCACGTAGCGAAAGCCGTTATCGGCTATTCAGCGACAGCCTGTTCGGCGCTCAGCGACAGTTCCAGGACCCGCTCTACGTCAGCCACGCGCCCGACGAGGCCCTGGGTTTTCTGCGCCTGGAAATCGACACCTACGCCTTTGGCAGTCACTTCCTGAAACGCTCGATGCTCACCCTGCTCACTGGTTTCGCGCGCAGCCTGCTGCTGTCGCTGATTCTGCTGGTGCTGTTCTACTTCATGCTGACCAAACCCCTGACCGGGGTGATTCGCGCCCTCAGCGAGCGCAATCCACAGGACCCGCAACACCGCCCGGTGCCCTGCCCCAAAGGCCACGAACGCGACGAGATCGGCACCCTGGTCGAGGTCACCAACCGCCAGCTGTCGAGCATCGCCCTGGAGATCGAGCAACGGCGTAATGCCGAAGACCGCCTGACCCAATACCTGAGCGAACTGGAAAACATCGTTTCGGCGCGCACCGCTGAACTCAAGGCGACCAACGTGCGCCTCAGCCAGTCCAACGCCGAACTGGAAGCCGCGCGCACCACTGCCCTGAACATGGCGCAGGCGCGCTCGGCTTTCCTCGCCAACATGAGCCATGAGATTCGCACCCCGCTCAATGGCCTGCTAGGCATGCTCGCCCTGGCGCTGGACGGGCCGCTTAGCGCCGAACAGCGCCAGCAACTGGGCATCGCCCATGACTCCGGCAAGGTACTGGTGGAGCTGCTCAACGACATTCTCGACCTGTCCAAATTCGAGGCGGGCCAGCTCGAACTGGAGGAAATTCCCTTCGATCTCGGCGCGCTGGCCGAAGAAACCGCCAGCCTGCTGTCGCAGAACGCGGCCAGCGCAGTGGAGCTGACCTGTCTGATCGATCCGGAACTGCCGGCTCAGGTGCAGGGCGACCCGACACGGGTGCGCCAGATCGTCAGCAACCTGCTGTCCAACGCGCTCAAATTCACCCGTTTCGGCCGCGTCGACCTGATCGTCGCCTGCGGCGTGGACGGCATCAGCATTCGCGTGCGCGACACCGGCATCGGCATCGCCGAGGATGCCCAGGCGCGCATTTTCCAGCCCTTCGCCCAAGCAGAAGTGGGCATTACCCGTGAATACGGCGGCACCGGGCTCGGCTTGGCACTGACACGCCGCTTGTGCGAAGCGATGCACGGCAAGCTGACCCTGCAATCGAAAGAAGGCTTCGGCAGTGAGTTCAGCGCCGAACTGCCGCTGCCAACCCATGCGCAAGCCAGCCCACAACCTGCGCTACAAGGTCGCATCGTCGCGCTTACCCCAGCCAGCAGTGGCCTGCAGCAGATGCTCAACCAGTGGCTACCGGCCTGGGGCCTGAGTTATCGGCGCCTGGATACCGATGCCAACCTGCACGGTGTAGAAGCCGACTTGCTGATCAGCGATTGCCCGCAATGCCTGCTTGGCATTCACCCGGCGATTGGCACGCCGGTGCTGCTGGTCACCGCCTACGGCAACTTCCTGCCGCACGACCAGGCGCAACGCTTGATGCCCCTGCAGCAGATTGCCCGTCCGCTGGCACGCAACGGCCTGCTACAGGTGCTGCGGCACATACTGCACAGCGACGACGACGATGTTCACAGCAGCACTCAGGCTCAGCCTGCGCGAGAAAGTACGGCGCGTGTGCTGCTGGTTGAAGACAACCCGGTCAATCAGATGGTGGCCAAGGGCATGCTGGCCAAGCTCGGCTACCAGGTGCTGGTGGCCGGGCATGGTGGTGAAGCGCTGGAAGTATTGGAGCAGGAGCCTGTCGACCTGATCCTGATGGACTGCAACATGCCGGTGATGGACGGCTACGAGGCCAGCCGGCGCATTCGCAGCAATGGCCGCTGGCCGGAGTTGCCCATCGTCGCCCTGACCGCCAATGCGCTATCCGACGAACGCGAACGCTGCCGCGCCGCCGGCATGAACGACTACCTGGCCAAACCCTTCCGCCGCGAGGAACTGGCAGCCATTCTCGACACCTGGCTGCCCGCCGACCTCACTCGCTGAGCTTGGCCAACAGATGATCCAGACTACGCCGCAGCCCTTCCATCTCCAGCAGATCCTGATCGCCGAACTGGCAGAGCAACTGCGCCTTCAGCGGCAGGACCTGCACCTGTAACGCCCCGCCGGCCTCGCTCAGCGCCAGATGCACTTCGCGCTCGTCCGCCTGGGCGCGGCGGCGCTGCACCAGGCCCATTTGCTCCAGGCGCTTGAGCAGCGGTGTCAGGGTCCCGGAGTCCAACTGCAGGCGCTGCCCGAGCGCCTTGAGCGTCGGCTGCTCAGGCGCTCGCTCCTGCCACTCCCACAGCACCAGCATCACCAGATACTGCGGATAGGTCAGGCCGAGGGCGTCGAGCATCGGCTTGTAGGCGCGGACCACCGCGCGGGAAGCAGCGTAGAGCTTGAAGCACAGCTGGTTGTCCAACTGCAGCCCAGCGGCATCGAACGCACTCATTTCAGCAGGGCTTCGATCTCGCTGCTCAGCTCTTCGGGCTTGGTGGTCGGGGCGAAGCGCTTGACCACCTTGCCGTCCGCACCAATCAGGAACTTGGTGAAGTTCCACTTGATGCCCTGGCTGCCCAGCAGGCCCGGCGCGCGCTTCTTCAACTGCACGAACAACGGGTGAGCATCGGCGCCATTGACGTCGACCTTCTTGAACAGCGGGAAGCTGACGCCGAAGTTCAGCTCGCAGAACTCGGAGATCGCGCCCTCGTCACCCGGCTCCTGCTTGCCGAACTGATTGCACGGGAAACCAAGCACCACCAGGCCCTTGTCCTTGTATTGCTGCCAGACGTTTTCCAGGCCCTTGTACTGCGGGGTGAACCCGCATTTGCTGGCGGTGTTGACCACCAGCACGGCCTTGCCAGCGTAATCGGCGAGAGTCTTCTGCTCACCCTTGATGGTGGTGACCGGAATGTCGAAAAGCGCGCTGCTCATGGGGAATCGTCCTGAATGGGCTGAAAGTGACGAACAAGGTAGCGAGCAATTAAATTGCATGCAATTTAATTAATGCAAAATAAGGCGCATGGATAGCGCCTTATCGTAGGGTGTTGCGGGGCCGCCTAGGCTGTGCGCACCTAGGGGCTCTGCGATATCAGCCGGTGCGCACAGCGCACCCTACAGAAGGGTCGCGCCCAGGGCTCGCACCAGTGCGGTCAGTGGTGCTGCATCACCCTGAATGCGTACGCGCAGGCCGTCGATTTCGCGGCGCATAGGGTAATGCTTGCGCAGGCGGTCGAAGCCGGCGCGACGGGCATCGGCATCGCCGACCAGACTACGGCGAAAATCCGCATCGTCGCGCCGTGGGTCGTACACCGAGCGGCAAATACTGGCCAGCGCCCAGGCCGGATCGGCGCTGCTATTGATACTCAACTCGCTCAACCAGGGCGCCGGCAGCAGATCGGCCAGACTCACCTGCTCACCCACGCCCAACGCTCGGCAGCAGGCCTGGTAGATCTGCGCTGTGCCGCGCAGCTTGCCGTCCAGGCTGTAGCCGGCAATATGCGGCGTCGCTAATTGGCACAGGGTGGCCAGCTCGACATCGGCCTGCGGCTCGCCTTCCCAGACGTCCAGCACGGCCTTGAGATCGTCTCGCTCAGGCAGCAATGCACGCAGCGCAGCGTTGTCCACTACCGCGCCACGACTCGCGTTGATCAGCCAGGTGCCAGGCCTGAGTGCAGCCAGGCGCGCCGCATCGAACAGATGGCGAGTCGAAGCATCCAGCGGCGTATGTAGGCTGATCACATCGCATTCGTCGATGATCTGCGCCAAGCTGACGAAGTCGCCGCCCTCGGCAGCCTGGCGTGGCGGGTCGCACACCCGCACCTGCCAGCCCAGCCCCTGCAACAGAGTGACCAGACGCCCGCCAACCTGCCCAGCCCCCACCACACCGTACACGCGCGCCGCCGGGTCGACGCCCTCGCGCTCGGCCAAGGTCAGCACGCTGCCCAGCACGTAATCCACCACGCCACGGGCGTTGCAGCCCGGCGCGCTGCTCCAGGCGATGCCTGCTTTAGCGAAGTAATTGAGTTCCAGATGGTCGGTGCCGATGGTGCAGGTGCCGACGAAGCGTACCCGGCTGCCTTCGAGCAAGGCGCGATTCACCTGGGTCACCGAGCGCACCAGCAGCAGGTCGGCATCACGCACATCGGCCGCGCTGATGCTGCGCCCTGGCAAGCGACGGATGCTGCCGAACGCAGCGAAGAACTCATCGAGCAGGGGAATGTTTTCGTCGGCGACTATGTGCATGGCGGGCTCCATCGGGCAGGCCGCCATTCTAAGCCAGCCGATACCTCAGCGTCGCCCCACAGGCCGCCAGGCAGAGGGGTAGATCGCGCTTTCCTGACCGCTACGTCAAGGCGTAGACTACGCGGTTTCCTGTTATCCCGAAGAGTCGAAATGTCCACCGACACCCGCCTTGGCCGCGTGCGCACGGAACTGCGCAGCCTCATGATCCTGGCCACGCCAATCATCATCGCCCAGTTGGCGCACACCGCCATGGGCTTCGTCGACACACTGATGGCCGGACGCGTCAGCCCGCAGGACCTGGCTGCCGTGGCGCTGGGCAACTCGATCTGGGTGCCGGTGTTCCTGCTGATGACCGGCATCCTGCTGGCCACCACGCCCAAGGTCGCACAACGCTTCGGCGCTGGCGAAGAGGCCGAAATCGGCCCATTGGTGCGCCAGGCCCTGTGGCTGGCGCTGGCCGTCGGCGGCAGCGCAGCGGCGCTGTTGTGGAACGCTGAATTCATCCTGTGCACGATGAACGTCGACCCGGTGCTGATCACCCCGGCGATGGGCTACCTGCGCGCGGTGGCCTGTGGCTTCCCGGCGGTGGCGCTATACCACGTGCTGCGCTGCTTCAGCGATGGTCTTGGCCATACCCGCCCGAGCATGGTGCTGGGCATTATCGGCCTGCTGCTGAACATCCCGGCCAACTACATCTTCATCTACGGCAAGTTCGGCCTGCCGGCCATGGGTGGCGTTGGCTGCGGCTGGGCGACCGCCCTAGTGATGGGCTTCATGCTGATCGGCATGCTGGTCTGGGTGAAATGGGCGCCCTACTACCGCAACAGCGCGCTGTTCGCTCATTTCGAATGGCCGCAGTGGCCGGTGATCAAACGCCTGCTGAGCATCGGCGTGCCGATCGGCATCGCAGTATTTGCCGAATCGAGCATCTTCGCGGTGATCGCCCTGCTGATCGGCGGCCTCGGCGCCACTGTGGTGGCCGGGCACCAGATTGCGCTCAACTTCAGCTCCATGGTGTTCATGATCCCCTACTCGCTGGCCATGGCCGCCACCGTGCGCGTCGGCCAAGCGCTGGGCCGTGGCCAACCGCGTGAAGCACGCTTCGCCGCCGGGGTGAGCATGGCCGCGGCGCTGGGATATGCCTGCATATCGGCCAGCCTGATGTTCGTGTTGCGCGAACAGATCGCGCAAATCTACACCCCGGACAAGACCGTCATCACGGTCGCGGCAACGTTGATCGTCTATGCCGCGCTGTTTCAGTTCTCTGACGCCATCCAGGTGACCGCTGCCGGCGCACTGCGCGGCTATCAGGACACGCGCATCACCATGCTGCTGACCCTGTTCGCCTACTGGGGCATCGGCTTGCCGGTAGGTTATGCGTTGGGGCTTTCCGACCTGTTCGGCGAACCCAGTGGCCCCAGCGGCCTGTGGCAGGGCCTGGTGGTCGGGCTGACCTGCGCTGCCGCGATGCTCACCGTGCGCTTGGCCCGCAGCGCGCGCAAGCGCATTCGCCGCGCGGCCTGACGTGTTGGATAGGTAGGCCATCGCCTCTAGACTGAGCGCATGACCCGACTCGCCCTGCTTCTCTGCTTCTTCATGCTCACCGGCTGCGGCCCGGCCAACGATGGCCTGGCCCTGCAGAGCGATTACCTGCAACGCCTGCAACGCTCACTCGATGCTGCTGACGTCAACGCCTTCGACAATCGCAGTGTCAGCCAGTACCGCCTACCAGCCCGGCGTGAGCGGCTTAGCGAGATTCCCGAGCTGCGTATCGGCCTGCTCGATCTGATCATCGATGCGCGTCGTTGTCCGCACCTGCAACAACTGATCAGCCAGCGCAACAGCAGCCTGGGCAAGCAATTGATGCCCAGCCAGCGCCTGGGCTACGAAGGTGATCTGCTGCGGGCCATCGACAACTGTCTGCCGCACCTGCAGGACGACTCCAGCCTGAAGCCCGCCCTGCAACGCCTGGCCAACGACAAGCGCCAGCAATTGCCTGCGGTGTTCTGGAACGCGCTCAACGGCAGCCCGGAGTTCGAGCACTACCTGCGCTTCGCCGACCAGGCCTTGCCAGTAGACGCCCAGGAAGACAGCGCCGCACTGGACGCCCTGCAGCGGCTGGCGCACATCGGCGCCGCCCTGCCCGCGCAGCTCCCGCCGAGCGCCGAACAGCTGGAGCCGCTGTACTTCGCCCTTTACGCCAGCGAGCAAGGTGGTCAGCTGATCACCAGCCTGGCCAGCCTGCGCCACACCCTCGATGCAGGCAGCGAACTGCTGGAGCAACGCCAGCAGAGCCGCCCGCTGTGCCCACTGGGCCAGGCAACGCCACGCGGGCGCATCCTGCAGAACATCTTCGTCAAGTTCTACGCAGGCGGCCTGCAACCCTACCTGGCGCAGGTCGACCAACGCGGCCAGCAGTGGCAGGCAGCGCTGCTGCAGCTGCAGGGCATCGAGGGCATTCCCACGGGCACCCGCGAGCACCTGCTGCGCTTGGCCGGCGAGCAGGATTCGTTATGGCAGGATTTCCGCACGGCCACGGCGCGCCACGTCAAAGCCTGGCAGACCTTGCTCAACAGCTGCGGCCTGGCGCCGGGACAAGCGGGATGGAATAGCGCGGGAAACCCGTAGGGTGCGCCGCGCGCACCTATAACCACGGGCAAGCACAGATCAAAGCACAGCACAGGTACGCACGGCGCACCCTACTTGTGACATGCGCGGCCTAATCGGCTTTCTTGCGAATCCAGTACAGATAGCTGCCATCTTCTTCAGCCTGGCCCAGCAGCTCGTGGCCGAGAAACACGCAGAACTTGGGGATATCACGACGGGTCGAGGGATCAGTGGCGATCACCTTGAGCAAGCCACCCGGCGACAAATCGCGCACCTTGTTGTGCAACATCATCACCGGCTCCGGGCAATTAAGGCCGCTGGCGTCGAGCAGGTCATCGTGATTGAGGGTCAGGGCTTCGGACATAAGGGGCTCCACAGGCAGGCGCGCATTGTCGCGCAAAGCTGACCTTCAGGTCACCCTGCGCGCACAACCTTGGATGGGCAGCGCGCATCCGCCAACTGCGGCACAGTGCCTGCGCTCTGGCGGATCATGGAGGGTACGCACGCCAGCTTCAGGTGGAGCCTGGAGCGACGCGGGAGTCCGGGCCGGGCCTGTCCAGGCCCGCGCCCGGTTTGCTTAACGCCTGCTGCGCCACTGCGTTAAAAACTGGCTCTCGTCACTTGCCGTGACGGCGCAGATGGCAGGTCACCTCTTCACGGTCGTGATAGAGCTGCTTGCAGCCGATGCTGACCTTCAGGCCGCGCTCCGCCAGCCCAGACTCGATGCGATCGAGCAGGCGCCGCACTTCGGCGTAACGCTGCTTCATCGGCAACTTGAGGTTGACCACCGCCTCGCGGCACAGCCCCTCGCCCAACCAGGTTTCAATCATCGCCGCCGTGCGTGCCGGCTTCTCGACGATATCGCAGACCATCCAGTGCACCGGATGCCGCGGGCGGAAAGTGAAGCCGTCAGCGCGCTGGTGCACGACGAAGCCGGAATACATCAGGCTTTCGGCCATCGGCCCGTTGTCCACGGCGGTGACGCGGATTTCCCGATTGACCAGTTGCCACGTCCAGCCGCCGGGCGCAGCGCCCAGGTCCACGGCGGTCATGCCCGGCGCCAGGCGCTGATCCCACTGCTCACGGGGGATGAAGTGGTGCCAGGCTTCCTCCAGTTTCAGCGTGGAGCGGCTCGGCGCCTCGCGCGGAAACTTCAAGCGCGGAATACCCATAGGCCACATCGCCTGGTTGTCCGCCTCGGCGATACCGGCGAACACCTCGCGGCCACTCTTGAAGGTCAGCAGCAGGCGCGGCTTCTTCGCGTCGTCCACCAGCTTGCCGGCCTTGAGCAAGGCCTTGCGCAGCGGCGCCTCGAACTTCTTGCAGAAGGTCGAGAGCTCCTTGCCGTCGTTGGTATCCACCACTTCCAGCCACAGGCTGCCGCACACCGGGTAGTCGGCCAGCGCCTCCAGCAACACGCTGATACGGTCGCTTTCCGGCAGGCTGACGTAGGCCCCGCGCGCCCATTGCCGCGGGAAGATCAGCTGGTTGAAACGCACGCCGCGCATCAGCCGCTCGCAATCGGCAGCCTCGCTGCAGACGAACTCGGCGCACGCACTGCCGGGCTTGGTCTTGGAGTAGCCTGGTACGTCCAGGCGTGCGGCGAGGTCGGTGATCTCGGCGCAAACCTCCCCTTCGAAACCGGGGCGGCAATGCAGAAACAGGGTATTCATCAAAGGGTCTCCTTGGGGCGCGCATGATACCCGAGAGCGGAACCCCGAGCCGCTAAACCTGTCCAGCTACATATGCGCTGCCTACAGATACAGAGCCACCAGCCATCGCGTTTCGGTGGGGTCCGGCCACCCAGAACAGGCAGCGTATAGCGACCGATAAAGGAAATGCGCTAGCCAGACAGCCCAAGCCGAACTAGCTTGAAGGTCTGCCGCCATCAGACACAGCCCGAACCGTGCGGGCCCAAGGAGATGTGCAATGCCCTCCCTCGATAGCCTGAACTGCCGCCGCGAACTGAAAGTCGGCGACGCCACCTACCACTATTTCAGCCTGCCCGAAGCCGCTCAGCGCCTCGGCAACATCGACCGCCTGCCCAAGTCGCTCAAGGTCCTGCTGGAAAACCTGCTGCGCAACGAAGACGGCCAGACCGTGCAGCCGCAGGATCTGCAAGCCATGGTCGACTGGCTCGACCAGCGCGCCTCCGACCGCGAGATCCAGTACCGCCCGGCGCGCGTATTGATGCAGGACTTCACCGGCGTACCGGCGGTGGTCGACCTGGCCGCCATGCGCGACGCCATGGCCAAGGCCGGCGGCGACCCACAGCGGATCAACCCGCTGTCGCCGGTGGATCTGGTCATCGACCATTCGGTGATGGTCGACCGCTACGCCTCCTCCAGCGCCTTCCATGACAACGTCGAACTGGAAATGCAGCGCAACGGCGAGCGCTACGCCTTTCTGCGCTGGGGCCAGCACGCTTTCGACAACTTCAGCGTGGTGCCGCCGGGCACCGGCATCTGCCACCAGGTCAACCTCGAATACCTGGCGCGCACCGTGTGGACCAAGGAGGAAGATGGCGTCACCCTCGCCTACCCCGACACCCTGGTCGGTACCGACTCGCACACCACCATGATCAACGGCCTCGGCGTGCTCGGCTGGGGCGTCGGCGGCATCGAGGCGGAAGCGGCCATGCTCGGCCAGCCGGTGTCGATGCTGATTCCCGAGGTGATCGGCTTCAAGCTCAGCGGAAAACTCAAGGAAGGCATCACCGCCACCGACCTGGTGCTGACCGTCACCCAGATGCTGCGCAAGAAGGGCGTGGTGGGCAAATTCGTCGAGTTCTACGGCGACGGCCTGGCCGACCTGCCGCTGGCCGACCGCGCCACCATCGCCAACATGGCCCCGGAATACGGCGCCACCTGCGGCTTCTTCCCGGTGGACGACATCACCCTCGGTTACCTGCGCCTGTCCGGCCGTCCGGATGCCACCGTGCAACTGGTAGAGGCCTACAGCAAGGCCCAGGGGCTGTGGCGCGAGCCAGGCGAAGAGCCACTGTTCACCGACAGCCTGAGCCTGGACATGGGCAGCGTCGAAGCCAGCCTGGCCGGGCCCAAGCGCCCGCAGGATCGTGTCTCACTGGGCCAGGTCAGCCAGGCCTTCGACGACTTCGTCGGCCTGCAGCTCAAGCCCACCGCCAAGGAAGAGGGTCGCCTGCTCAGCGAAGGCGGCGGCGGCACCGCCGTCGGCGGCGACAAGCAGAGCGGCGAAATCGACTACGAGGACGACGGCCATACCCATCGCCTGAAAGACGGCGCCGTGGTGATCGCCGCTATCACCTCCTGCACCAACACCTCCAACCCCAGCGTGATGATGGCCGCCGGCCTGCTGGCCAAGAAGGCGGTGGAGAAAGGCCTGCAGCGCCAGCCCTGGGTGAAGAGCTCGCTGGCCCCCGGCTCCAAGGTGGTCACCGAGTACTTCAATGCCGCTGGCCTGACGCCCTATCTGGAGAAGCTCGGCTTCGACCTGGTGGGCTACGGCTGCACCACCTGCATCGGCAACTCCGGCCCGCTGCGTGAGCCCATCGAGAAAGCCATCACCCAGGCCGACCTCACCGTCGCCTCGGTGCTCTCCGGTAACCGCAACTTCGAGGGTCGCGTGCACCCGCTGGTGAAAACCAACTGGCTGGCGTCGCCGCCCCTGGTGGTCGCCTATGCCCTGGCCGGGAGCGTGCGCCTCGACCTGACGAGCGACGCCCTCGGCACCGGCAAGGACGGTCAGCCGGTGTATCTCAAGGACATCTGGCCGACCCAGGCCGAGATCACCCAGGCCATCGCCCAGGTCGACACCGCCATGTTTCGCAAGGAATACGCCGAAGTCTTCGCCGGCGACGAGAAATGGCAGGCCATCAACGTGCCCAAGGCCGACACCTACGCCTGGCAGGGCGACTCCACCTATATCCAGCATCCACCGTTCTTCGAGGACATCGCCGGTGATCCGCCACGCATCACCGATATCCGCCAGGCGCGCATCCTCGCTCTGCTCGGTGACTCGGTGACCACCGACCACATCTCCCCGGCCGGCAACATCAAGGCCGACAGCCCGGCCGGGCGCTATCTGCGCGATAACGGCGTGGCCCAGGCCGACTTCAACTCCTACGGCTCGCGCCGGGGCAACCACGAGGTGATGATGCGCGGCACCTTCGCCAACATCCGCATCCGCAACGAAATGCTCGGCGGCGAAGAAGGCGGCAACACCCTGCACGTGCCCAGCGGCGAGAAGCTGGCGATCTACGACGCGGCCATGCGTTACCAGGCCGAAGGCACGCCGCTGCTGATCATCGCCGGCAAGGAATACGGCACCGGCTCCAGCCGCGACTGGGCGGCCAAGGGCACCAACCTGCTGGGGGTCAAGGCGGTGATCGCCGAGAGCTTCGAGCGCATCCACCGCTCCAACCTGGTGGGCATGGGCGTGCTGCCGCTGCAGTTCAAACCGGGCACCGACCGCACCAGCCTCAAACTGACCGGCCAGGAAGTGCTGGCCATCGAAGGCCTGGAAGGCGTGGAACTGCGCCCGCAGATGCCGCTGACGTTGATCATCACCCGTGAAGACGGCGCGCACGAGGAAGTCGAGGTGCTGTGCCGCATCGACACCCTCAACGAGGTCGAATACTTCAAGGCCGGCGGTATCCTGCACTACGTGCTGCGCCAGATGATCGCCAACTGATGCACCTGCCCTGCCGCCACTGGCGGTAGGGCCTCCTTATCCGTCGAGCCAGAGATGGCCAACGCCGCGACAGAAATGTGACGTCATTCAAAAAGCGTTTACACTCGCCGAAAATGGATTCAGCCCTCAACTTTGCCGCTCGTCGGCCGATGACAGGGCATTACAACGACGGATACCTGCCATGCGTAACAACCAGCCGGTCACTCAGCGTGAGCGCACTTTTCCTGCGCAACAACGCCTGATATCCACCACCGATCTCAAAGGGCAAATCACCTACTGCAACGACGCCTTCGTCGACATCAGCGGTTTCAGTCGTGAAGAGCTGCTGCGAGCTCCACATAACATCGTGCGCCACCCGGACGTTCCGTCCGCCGTGTTCGAGCATATGTGGACGACCCTGAAGAAGGGCCGTCCGTGGATGGGTATCGTCAAGAACCGCAGCAAGAACGGTGACCACTACTGGGTCAACGCCTACGTCACACCCGTGACCGAAAACAACCAGGTCGTCGGTTACGAATCCGTCCGCGTCAAACCGACCGCCGAGCAAGTACGCCGCGCCGAAACGCTGTACGCCCGGATCAACGCCGGCAAATCGGCAATCCCGTCCAGCAACCAGTGGCTGCCAATCGTCCAGGCGTGGATGCCCTTCATCCTGGTCAGCCAGATCGGTTTCCTGATCGGCCACTGGATGGGCAGCAACTGGGGCTTCATCCTCGCCGCCCTGCTCTCCGTACCACTGGGTCTGGCCGGCATCGCCTGGCAGACTCGCGGCGTCAAACGCCTGCTACGCATTGCCGAGCAAAGCACCTCAGACCCGCTGATCGCGCAGATGTACACCGACAGCCGTGGCGCCGAAGCACGCCTGGAAATGGCCATGCTCAGCCAGGAAGCACGGCTTAAAACCTGCCTCACCCGCCTGCAAGACACGGCCGAGCAACTCACCCTGCAAGCGCGTGAAGCCGACAAGCTCGCGCACAACAGCTCGGCCGGTCTCGAGCGCCAGCGCAGCGAGACCGAACAGGTTGCCACCGCCGTCAACGAAATGGCCGCCACCACCCTGGAAGTGGCGAGCAACGTCGCCCGCACCGCCATCGCCACCCAGGAAGCCAACCGCCTGACCAGCGAAGGCCGCACCATCGCCGCTGAAACCCGCCAAGCCATCCAGCGCCTGTCGCAATCGGTGGGCGATACCGGTGAAACGGTTACCCGCCTGGCCCAGGACAGTAGCGAAATCGGTGGCGTGGTCGACGTGATCAAAGGCATTGCCGACCAGACCAACCTGCTCGCCCTCAACGCCGCCATCGAAGCTGCCCGCGCCGGCGAAATGGGCCGCGGCTTCGCCGTGGTGGCCGACGAGGTGCGCTCGCTGGCGCAACGCACCGCCGAGTCCACCGAACAGATCCACGCCCTGATCGCCAAACTGCAGCGCACCGCCGAAGAGGCCGTGCTGACCATGGAAATCGGCCGCAAGCAGGCCGACGAGGGCGTCGAACGCGTGCTGCAGGCCGATCAGGCGCTGTCCGGCATCAGCGACTCGGTGGCCAATATCGCCGACATGGCCAACCAGATCGCCGCAGCAGCGGAAGAACAAAGCGCCGTCGCCGACGAGATCAACCAGAACATCACCACCATCGCCCAACTGGCCGACCAGACCGCCGGCGAAGCCAACGATACCGCCAAACTAAGCGAAGCCCTGACCAACACCGCACAGGGCCAATACGCCTTGGTCGAACGCTTCAACCGCTGAAACAAAAGGCGCAGCGGCTCAACCGCTGCGCCTTCCCCTCCCCGCCCTGCTTTTGTAGGAGCGAGCTTGCTCGCGATCTCCCTACTCCCTTCCCAACCATCCCAGCTTTCGCGTAATTGCCACTTGCCAGCAGTTATCCGACATGGTGTATAACCTCCCAAACACCCCATCGCCTCGCTAACTCCAGCGATCTAGAGAAGGATCTTGAAAATGACCAGGAAGGTTATCCACCAAAATCGCCCGCAGGTTATGCACCATTTGGTGTCCATTTATAGTTAGGTCTCACATGCCGACAAACGCGACCGACCGGACACTCGGACTCATCAACATCTGGCAGGTTCTTAGAAAACTTCTCTGGGAAGTCGAACTTCTAGCGGCCATACCCGTTAAAATTCGTATCGAAGCTAAGCCCGCCGATGTTTTACACGTCGAAGACGCCAGAATTTATGCAGCAATCAACGCATTCTCTACCAGTTTGGCGCTCATCGATTGGCTCTATCACTGCGTAAAAGAACTCCCTTTGTTAGGCGAACGCTGCATGGAAGTACTGCCTAACTGTGATCTGTCCAGTAGCGAAGAATTTTCGAAGTCACTTCGAAAGATTAGTCGTCCCTTGAACGCATCCCATCAGGTGTGTAACTCAAACAAACACTTCTTCCTCAGGAAACCGCAAAGTGGGTTCCATACAATGATTGCCAATATTGTGTCGACTGATATATCTGGAGCAGCAGAAGTTTCAGTAGTAATGCACATCACTCATGACGATCGAGGTTCTCTTGAAGAGTACTCAGTAGACGAAATACTTCGTGGTCTTGTCGCATGGTGGCAATCGACGCTAGAGGCCATCAATGTGCCAGGCCGTGATGAGTTCTTCCCGGATGCCAAAACGAGTTGTGCCCGGTGAGGCCTAACTAGTGGTTCAAGTCGCTCGCTTCGCTCACTCGGGACGGGCTAAAGCCCGCCCCTTAACCAAACGTTATGCCTATTACATTTGAGCGTTGAGCACATGAGAGAAAGCGTTTTTGGCTTGCTACTGAAACGTCACAACACACAGGTAGACATTTTTACATGGTTAAAAATGCTTTCACTTGAGTCTTACTTGGGCGAGCAGCTTGTTGAAATGCTGGCTAATACTTCGTCATTTAGCAAAGGCTCGCCCGGCGATCTAGCTTTCAATATACCAACCAACGGCTGGAAAGCCGAGCTTGAAGAGTTTATTCCAGCAACACTTATGAATAAATTCCTAAAGAGCCACATAGAACAATTATTGCTTTATAAATTTACAAACCACTATGGACTGTTGAGAGCAGCCAAGCCTCCAACGAAAGACAACCCTCACGGAAGAAGCCTGTATGAACTCAACCCGGAAAAACTCTATCTACTAACAGAACTCAAGCTTTCATATAACACTATCTGGGTATCGTTAAACGTCGTGGTCGATATAGTTGTGTACGTCATCACCAAAGACATCACCATGGCAATACTTTCTGGCGGAATTATAGAGTTCATCCGAAGGTTCAAGTGGTAAGCATAACAATTGGTTCAAATCGCTCGCTTCGCTCACTGGGACGGGCTAAAGCCCGCCCCTTAACCAAACGCTAGGCATTACAACCATGGCAGGCATCTACATCACCCGCGGAATGTCAGTTTCAATTCCTCACTTCTCACTCCGCATTAGTGAAAGTGGTGAACTTGAAGGCGATCCGATTACGTTGCATGTTCAGTTTGACGTCTGCCCAACATGGATTCAAATTGCAAAGCGCCACCTAGACGCAGCACTTATTGCAAAGGTTAATCGTGATGCTGCTTGGCAAGGCACAGATGAAGTGGCTAAGGCTCAAGCTTTAGAGGTCGAGTTCGAAGCATCTATGCAGGCCATCATGGCAGCTGCAATTGCTTGGGATGCTATATACGCGGTACTGCGAGAGCATGTAACAATTCCACCTTCAACTTTGGAAAAATGGCGCAATGGTCGCAATGGTCGCACTGCTCGCTATACGCAAGTAGCCGAGGTAACACGACGAGCATTCAGCTTGACGCAAGAGGGTGCATCTATGCTCAGAGGCAACCTAAAGCAGATATACCGATATAGGGATTTGGCAGTCCACCCATCTGGAAAAATCGAAGCTCCACTTCTCCATCCAGAGCTAAACCTTGGCATGGAGTGGCGCTTCGTTTACTTCCGAGCACACAATGCCGAGCTTGCAGTAATGGCTGCAGCGGCAATGCTGTGGGATCTTGCTCACAATGCAAAGAGCAAAGACGAAAAAATATCTGCGTATCAACAAACCTTAGCTGAGCGTTTAAAAGAAATTTTTCCAGATAGTGCACCTACTGTCCCAATGTCCAATAGCAATGCCTAACAACCGATTCAAATCGCTCACTTCGTTCGCTGGGACGGGCTAAAGCCCGCCCCTTAACCAAACGTTAGCAGCAGGCAAAAGTCATGCGTACGAAATATGAATATCGAGGACTACAGCTCGAAATATTTGGGTTGTTCTTACTGCTAGCAGCAACATTCTGGGAAAGTGAATATTCCGGCTGGTGGGATAAGCAGTCACCAGAGTGGCAATATTATATTCAAGAAGAAGTTAATCTTTCCGTGCTTAGCGCGCTAAGCGATATCGCATCAATTTCCGCAATCAGTGATGAAGAAACCAAAAAGAGCATCGCAAATAACGCTAGTGAAAGGGCTAGCAAAGCTCTATTCAGAGCTATAGAAATGCGAGACGAAAGAAAAGAAGGGCTAGACGGACAGGCAGCATTATTTTCGAAAATTAAACTTTGGCTATTTGGCCTTGGCGCAACATTTATAATTA
The DNA here is from genome assembly GCF_900115475.1 of Ectopseudomonas composti. Taxonomy (GTDB): domain Bacteria; phylum Pseudomonadota; class Gammaproteobacteria; order Pseudomonadales; family Pseudomonadaceae; genus Aquipseudomonas; species Aquipseudomonas composti. The sequence continues at coordinate 21,527 of NZ_FOWP01000022.1, read as the reverse complement.
TTGGGAAATATCTATTCCTACAAGCTTATAAGCGTGATGTGTAATGCTGCTAACAAGGCGCTCAAAGCACTCGCTGGGACGGGCTAAAGCCTGCCCTTTAGCTTAATCGTTAGGCAAAAAAGAAAAAACCCGCGCCACGAATCGGAAATTTACCGTGAATTTAGAGCTTAAAAAATATGCACTAACACTAACCTTGCTGCTTTCCAGCATCGCATCTGCCGGAAACCTTCATGGGAAAAAAGATATCCATGAAGATTTAATTGCAGCACAGGAATTAGTGGCGCTAGGGTGCATGGGAGAACTGGAAGTCACGCCAAACCCCTCTGGAGCTTACGACGCCGCAACGACGGCAAAAATCCAAGAGTGCACGGACAACGAAGGCTCGGACATCGCCACAAAGGTTTTTAGCGCTCATAAAGCTGGTGAGATCGAAAAAGAAAGAATGAGAACTTACTTTCTTCACCACTCAGTAATGTTTGCAAAAATGAATAATCCAAATGTACAAAAAATATCGACCGAAGAACTAATAAAGTTCGCAAGAGAACAAGGAAGAATACACTACCCCTACGTGAGCAGCCCAGAGTAGGTAACCTTAACAAATGGTTCAAATCGCTCGCCGTGCTCGCTGAGACGGGCTAAAGCCCGCCCCTTAACCAAACGTTATAAACATAAAGTAAGTGAGCAATATATTCATGATGAAGTATCTTTTAGCTATAGCCACCATTATTCTATCTGGATGCGGCTCCAGCCCGATCAAACACAAAACAACCGAGATGGAAATAAACTCTGCAATTGCTCTGACAGAAGAAATAACTTGGTCACAACATGAAAACTGGAGACCCGATGGATTCTCAGTAAACGAAAAATACATTTCATGGGAATTCGGTATTACATCAAGAAATAGCTCTTGGGCAACAAATGTAGGAAATACAGGCCTAGCCGTAGGCGGTGGCACTTCAACTCACCGAAACGCAGGTAACAGAATGTACTATCGCCACATTGATAGAGTGCAACTGTATTCATGGAAAAGAAAATTTAAACAGTGGTACGCAGTGGCTATCATTGAAAAAAGTGGCACGCAAAAATTTATCTTACGCACAAGAAGCCTTGAAGATGCAGAGCTATTTACAAGCGCCATGACGTCCATAGTCGATTTCTACAAAATTAAAAATTAGGCGTCAACTTATAACAGTACTAGAATCGCTCACTTAGTTCGCTATACAGCCAAAAGCTAACTTTTGCCTGCCCGTTAGATTAATAGTTAGGCTCTGCATGAAAACTCTGAGTATCGCCCTGTCATTGTGGAAGCTTGGACTTGTAAGTTCAGAAGAGCTAATCGTGTGGATTGATGCTCACATTGGGGTGTCCGACAATCCCGATGAAGCTCTAGTCCAGCTATCACTCGACGGCCCCGGCGCTTGCCTTAAACGCCCGTTTTATGAATTTCCTTTTCGACCAATAGAGCTTACGTTTACCGAAGAATTTAGCTTGCGAGTATCAGCGCTAAATATCCAATCCAAGTTTGAAGTTATAAACTTTATAAAATGGGCGACCATTAAATGCATGGGCGAAAACCTTGACGACGCAATAGTTATATTTTGCTACCAGCTTGAGGATTTCTGTACTCTTGAAGCACAAGTAGCCTTTCTACACGACGAGCTTCCTCCATTAATACCCAGAAGTATGTCTATTTCCCATTTTTTCTATGCAAGCGTACCTGGTTTGAAACTCCAGAACGAGCATACGGTATGAACCGCCTAACAACTGTTCAAGTCGTTCGCGACGCTCACTTGGGCGGGCTGAAACCCGTTCCATCGCTTAACCGCTGGTAACAATCCCAATGCCCTTCCCAACCGATGAACACCAAGCCCTTCTAAACGTTAAAGGCGTAGGCCCGACCGTCGTGCAGCGACTCGAGCAGATCGGCATCGACTCGCTTCAGGAACTGGCCGAAGCCAACGTCGGCGATATCGTCACCGCAGTAGCCGGTCAGTTGGGCTCGACTTGCTGGAAAAACAGCCCGCAAGCACGTGCTGCTATCCAGGCCGCCATCGACTTGGCCAAATCACGTCAGTAACTCCCACTCTTTCACTGCCAAGGAACCCGGCATGCCTGCCCACGAGAAGATCAATTACGTCGAATACCCAACCCGCAATCTGCCAGCTACCAAGGCCTTCTTCCAGGCCACTTTCGGCTGGCGATTCACGGACTACGGTCCCGATTACGCCGCCTTCGCCGACGAAGGCCTGGATGGTGGTTTCTTCAGCGCCGAGATGTCCGCACGCAGCGACAACGGCAGCGCGCTGATCGTGTTCTACAGCGCACAGCTGGAAGACACCCTGGCCAAGGTCGAGGCTGCCGGAGGGGAAATCGTCAAACCGATCTTTTCCTTCCCCGGTGGCAGGCGTTTTCATTTCGTCGAACCGGGTGGCAACGAGTTTGCCGTATGGTCGGAGCCAGACGGTCAATAGTCGCCACCACCTGCGAGCCTGCATCACCTGCAGCGACCGTCGTTCCCACGCAGGCGGGAACCCAGAACAACTCTCTGGGCTCCCACCTTCTCGGGAGTGACGGTGAGAGCAATCCCCCACACGATAAGTGCTTGTCTGGCATACCCCGTTTGACCCACCACCAGTTCCCCACTTAACGTCCCAGTCTTCCTCTCGGGCGAGCGTTGCCCTCGCCGGAGCCATGGAAGAACCCTGCATGAATCAAGGAGGCACAGGATGCGCATCATGGTGATCGGAGCCAGCCGAGGTCTCGGCCGTGCGCTGGTAGACGGCCTGGCGCAAGGCCACGAGTTGATCGGGATTTCGCGTAGCCGCCCGGCCGACCTGGCCACGGGTATCCAGTGGATCGAGGCCGATATGAGTGATCCGCTGCAGGCCGTGGACGCTATCGAAGCACAGTCGCCTCAGCGCCTGGACGCGATCATCTACAACCTGGGGATCTGGGAAACCCGCGCGTTCGAGGATGATTACAGCTTTCTGCAGGACGAGGACGCACAGATTCTCGAGATGGTCAGCGTCAATATCGGTGCGACCTTGCTGCTGCTCAAACGCCTGCTACCGCGCCTGCTCGGCGGCGCCAAGCCGCAATTGATTCTCACCGGTTCCACCTCGGCCCTGCCACAGAGTGGCCGCCCAGAAGTCACCTTCGGCGCCAGCAAGTTCGCCCTCAAAGGCATAGCCGAGACCCTGCGCGAAGGTTTTCGCGATCAGCGTCTGGCCGTCACCTGCCTGCAACTGGGCTACCTCAATACCCAGGATGGCCTGCATACACCGGTTGAACAGGCGGCGCAAAATGGCGAAGGTCAGCTGATTCCACTGCACGATGTCGTCGCTCTGGTTCGAACGCTGCTGAGCCTGTCCAATGCCAGTTACGTGCGTGAGCTGGTGCTTCCGGCCATTGCCGATGAGCGTTTCTGAAAGAACAAGAACAGGTATTGGCCATGCAGAGAATCGACCATATCCGCCTGATGGCGCGCTACAACAGCTGGATGAACGAACGGCTCTACACAGCGGCTTCCACCCTGCCCGACGAAGCGCTGAGTGCCGAGCGGGGTGCGTTCTTCGGCTCGATCCTCGGCACGCTCAACCATCTGTTGGTGGCTGACCGTATCTGGCTTGGGCGCTACAGCGCACACTCGGCGAACTTCCGGGCATTGCAGGCGCTCGCAGAGCTGGAAGCGCCGACGCGTCTGGATCAACCGATGGGTGCGGACATACGCAAGCTGACTGCACTTCGTAAACAGCTGGACAGTTGCATCGAGGCCCTGACAGCCGAGATGGGCGAAGAGCATCTGGACCAGCCGCTGAGTTACTGCAACATGAAGGGTGTAGCCGCGCAAAAGCACTTCTTCGCCCTGCTGATGCACCTGTTCAACCACCAGACGCATCATCGCGGGCAGGCAACGACGCTACTGACCCAGGCCGGCGTGGATATTGGTGTGACGGATCTGCTGGCATTGATCCCTGACGAGCTTTGAGCTGCGGCCAAGTGCCGATGGCACCTCGCCTTCTCCAGACTCAAAGGCCAGCCAGTTTCAGCCAGTGCACGTAGAAACCCTCGGCGACTTGATTCAGCGCCCTAACTTTGCCACCCAGGTCGTCGCGCATGTCGGCGATGCTCTGCTGACTGGGCTGGCTGGCATCGAGCAGATGCGCCCAGTCGTCTAGCCAGAGTTCGATCAGCTCTTCGGTCATCTCCGGGTGGCCCTGCAGCGCCAGCACCTTGTCGCCCCAGGCGAAGGCCTGGTTGTCGCACCAGCGGCTGCTCAGCAGCGGCTGGGCGCCTTCAGGCACTGCGAAGGTGTCGCCATGCCACTGAAAAATGCTGAACGCTTCAGGCAAATGCGCCAGCCAGGGGCTATCGGCTGCCTCTGCGCGACGCTGCATACGCTGCCAACCCGCCTCGGTGTAGGGCATGCGGCGGATGGTGGCGCCCAGTGCCTTGGCCAGCAGCTGGCCGCCCAGACAGTGACCGATGATGGGAATGTCACGTGCGATAAAACGCTGCATCGCAGCCACTTCGTCGGCGATCCAGGGTAGCGGGTCGTTGACGCTCATCGGCCCACCCATCACGGCGACCGCCTTGGGCCGCTCCAGGTCGTAACCGTGCAGTTCACCCAGGTCGACGCGCAACACGTCGAAGCTGCAGCCACGCGCCTGCAGCACCTGCGCCAGGTGGGCTGGCGGGCAATAATCGATATGAGTCAGGATCAGAACATCGGCCATAGCTACCTCCGCCGCGCAGTCTGCGCGAGAAGGATTGGCAAGTCGAGGTGGGCTGGGAGTTGAAGCCATCGGCCGGACAACCGGCCGATGGTCTGAGCTGATGGATGCCGCTGCATCCGCACCTGAGGATGTTCTGAAAAAGCCATTTATCGTCACTCCCGCGAAAGCGGCAGCCCAGGTAATTCGCTGGTTCTGGATACCCGCCTGCGCGGGTATGACAACCTTTTCAGTGTTTCCCTAACGCATAGCTGACGCTTTCACCTCCTGGGTAACGCCCCAGCCATCCATCTTGCCGCCCAGCGGGACGACGATGGACTCCAGGTCATGTTCGAACTCGCCGATACCGGCATGGGTGGCGTACATCACTTTGCTGATTTGCAGGTGCCAGATGCCGTCCTCACGGGCGGATATCTGAGCGTTGAGCGACTCGCCGCGAAAGTTTCTGGCCGCCATTTTGGCCCGTTCTTCGTCGGGAAAGATGGCGTAGAACTCGATCGGGTGAAACTGGGCGAAGTCGAATCCCCCTTCTTTCATCCGACGCAGCACCGAGGTGCTGGAGTCTTCGTGGAAGGCTGTGCTCATAAACGACCCCCTCTCAGGCTATGGATGGATTAACCGCTTTCCCAATGCGACCGCCCTACGGACGGTGTCGCGGCTCCTACCGGAAACCTCTGAAAACGCCCTGCGTTTACAGAAGCACCCAACTGGCGCCGCCCCGAGAATCGAGCTGGTGCTCGATGTGTCTACTGCAAGCGTATCGACGACTGCCCGGCAGAACGCCGGGCTGAAAACCGTCACCTCAAGAGTAGCCGCTAAACGCGAGATTGGCGTCGTGCAGAAAGCCTTTGTGACAAAGCCGACGACCGACGGCAATTGGCCAGCCTGAGCACCTCACCTGAATTCACGGGCGACTGAGCCAGCCCATCAGCAACCTGTTGATCCACCCCGGCGTGATCTGCCCAAGGTTGAACAGCAGGCCGAACTGCAACCCTACCGGGCGATGCACGGTGCTGGCGTGGGCCTGTTTCCAGGCTGCTTCGGCGATCTGCTCGGCTTCCAGGCGCACGCCCAGGCGACGCATCACCGGCGGACGTTGCGCTTGGCTGCGAACCATCGGCGTGTCGACGAATGGCGGCATCAGGTCGCCCACGCGGATGCCGTGCTCGCGCCACTCCAGTTCCAGCGCCTCGGTCAGGCCGCGTACAGCGAACTTGCTGGCCGAATAGCTGGCCAGCTGTGGCACGCCGTAGAGCCCCGAGGCCGAGCCCATGTTGATCACCTGCGCCTCTGGCGTGGCCTTGAGATAAGCGAAGGCCGCATGGCAGAGGTTGAGCACACCGAGCACATTGATCTGTACCAGGCGTGTGTGCTGCTCCAGCTCGATATCGGCGAAGGCACCGGTGCGCAGAATACCTGCGCCATTGAACAACAGGCGCAACTGGCCACCGCTCTGCGCGCAGAAGTCAGCCAGCGCGGCTTTCACTGCCGCGGCATCGACCACATCCAGCTGCGCATGCCAGGCGCCGCCCAGCTCGCTGGCCAAGGCTGTCAGCGCCTTTGCATCGACGTCGAGCAACCCGACGCGCCAGCCCCGCGCATGAAACAGCCGCGCGGTGGCGGCGCCAATACCCGATGCGGCGCCGCTGATGAGGATGTTGTTCATCACACGCCCCGCTCACGGAGAAAGGCCGCCACACGGGCAATGGCGTAATCCGCCGCACGCAACATACCGACATGTGCCTGGAACACGTGCCACAGTCCCGGATAACGCTCCAGGCGCACATTCACCCCGGCCGCCTTGGCGCGCTCGGCCAGGCGCAGGCTGTCGTTGAGCAATAGCTCGTCCTCACCCACCTGAATCAGCGTCGGCGGCAGTTGGCTGAGGTCGGCGAACAGCGGCGACATGCCCGGATCATTACGTGGCAGGTCTGCTGGGCAATACAACTGCGCGGCCTGCTCGACCCAGCTGGGGTGGATCAACGGGTCACCGGCCAGCGGTTCGTGCATCTGCTCGCCGGTGAAATCGGTAACCGGCGAGAAGCACACCAGTGCGGCAGGCGCCGGCAGGCCAAGTTCGATGATGCGCAGACAACCGACCAGGCTCAGATTGCCGCCGGCCGAATCGCCGCCAATGGCGATCTGCTGTGGCTTATAGCCGGCCTCCAGTAGCGCCTGGTAAGCCGCCACCACGTCATCGCGCGCCGCCGGATAGGGATGCTCCGGCGCCAGGCGGTAATCCAGCGCACAGACCTCCAGGGCAGCGCGCTTGGCCAGGCTGGCGCAGATGCCCCGATGCGTATCCGGCCCGCCGATCATGAAGGCGCCGCCGTGCAGATAGAGCAGCACGCTGCCGCTGCTGGCAGGCGGTCGATGCCATTCGCAGGGGCGCCCGGCCAAGGTCGCGGCGCTGCGGCTAACGCCGCGTGGGGTCAGGGTGATGGTGGTGAGTGCACGCAGCACACGCCGCTGCCCGGCCACGGGCATCGGCGGTCGCACCAGGCCGCGGAAGAACAGGCGCAGAAAGCCACGCAACAGACCGCGCAGCAACATCTGCTCGGCAGCAGGGGCTTTGAAGTCAGCGGACGCAGTCATAGTCGGCAAGCTCCGGAGTACGGGTCATGAGGCGGTAGGTGAAGGTAAACCCCGGCCAGTTGTTGGTGTTCTTGCCGGTAGCGGTCTTGTACCAGCTGTGGCAGCCCTGTTCCCATATCGTTCGATGAGTCGCCTGTTGCAGCTCGGCGTTGTAGTGACGCTGCACCGTCGGCCGCAGGTCGAGGTAGCGCAGCCGCTGTTCACGTAGCGCCTGCAGGCAGCCCAGCACGTAGGCGTACTGGCTCTCCAGCATATAGAGAATGGAGTTGTGGCCGAGGTTGGTGTTCGGCCCATAGAGCAGGAACAGATTGGGAAAACCGCTGACGCTGATGCCCTTGTAAGCTTCAGCGCCCTCCTTCCAGGCCTGGTTCAACTCCAGCCCACCGAGGCCACGAATACGCATCGGCGCAAGGAAATCGGTGGCAGCAAAGCCGGTGCCGTAGATCAGCACGTCGCAGGAGTGCTCACGGCCATCGGCCGTCACCAGCGAATGTTCACGTACCTCGCGAATCGACGCGTCAACGACCTCAACATTAGCCTGCGCCAGCGCCGGGAAGTAATCGTTGCTGATCAGGATGCGCTTGCAGCCCATGGGGTAATCCGGCTGCAACTGCGCACGCTTGCCAGCCTCGGGCATCTGCCGTTGCAGATGGCGGGTGAAGCTGTGGCGGAACAGGCGCATCAGCCAGGGAAAGCGGATGAAGGCCAGCGCCCGGACCTCATGATGCAGGTATTGCACAAGGCGGTCAGCGCGCTGCCACAGCGGCAAATGACGTTTCAGGGCCATCTCCCAAGCGCGGTAGGGGCGATCCGGCTTGGCCAGCACATAGGCAGCCGAACGCTGGAACAGGCTCAGGCTGGCGACCTTGGGCTGGATCTGCGGCACGAACTGGATCGCCGAAGCGCCGGTGCCGATCACCGCTACGCGCTTGCCGGTCAGATCGAGGTCATGCCGCCAACGCGCCGAGTGAAAAGCCTCGCCACGGAAATGCTCCAAACCGGGCAGCTTCGGGTAGGCCGGCCGGTTGAGCTGGCCACAAGCACTGACCAGCGCTTGGGCCTCGATCACCTCGCCTCCCGCCAACTCGACGCGCCAGATGCCGCGCTCGGCATCGAACTCGGCGCCGAGCACTTCGCTATTGAGACGGATATGCGGGCGTAGCCGGTGTTTCTCCACGCATTGCAGGATGTAGGCGTGGATCTCCGCCTGCGGGGCGAACTTGCGCGACCAGTCGTGCTTGGGCTCGAAGGAGAAGGAATACAGGTGCGAAGGCACGTCGCAGGCGGCGCCTGGATAGCTGTTGTCGCGCCAGGTACCGCCGACCTCGGCGGCCTTTTCCAGCAACAGGAAGTCGTCCTCACCAGCCTTGCGCAATTGCATGGCCAGGCCCAGACCGGCAAAACCGCTGCCGATGATCAACACGCGCCAAGGCGCGTTCGTACGGGGGTTGTTGTGCATTGTAGTGACCCGTTTATGGCGATGAGCAGATGCTACTTGCCTCGCCCTGCCCGGGTTATGGCATAGTCGGCCAGGATATTGTGATTTTCGGACAATCTATGTCAGCGCCCTGGCCCGCTCGCCGCAGCATCATCAGCATCCAGCTGCTCACCCAGCTGGGGCTCGACCTTGGCCTGAGCCTGGACAGATGCCTGCATGAAACGGGACTCAGCCCGCTGCAGTTGGCCAGCCTGAACGGGGAGATCGACGCGCAGCGTGAACTGCAACTGATCGCCAACCTGATAGAGGCGCTGCCCGAAGTCGGCGACCTTGGCCTGCAGGCCGGTCGGCGCTACCACCTGACCACCTATGGCGCCTGGGGTTACGCCATTCTCAGCAGCGCCACGGTACGCCAGGCCGCCGAGCTGGGCCTGCGCTATCACGGCCTGACCTATGCCTTCACCCGCATCAGCCTGAGCGTGGATGACGCCGTCGCCAACCTGAATTTCGACGACAGCGCCCTGCCCCCGGCGCTGCATGATTTCATCGTGCAGCGCGACATGCTTGGCGCCCTGGTGGTTGTGCGCGAGCTGCTCGGCAGTGCGCTGCGATTGCTGGACGTGGAGCTGCGCCAAGCTGCGCCGGCTGACATTTCGCCCTTTATCGCTGCCTTCGGCCAGGTGCCACGCTTTAGCGCGGCGCACAATCGCCTGGGTTTTACCGCCGACCTGCTGGACAACCCATTGCCACGCGCCAACCCGCAACTGGTCAGTGCCTGCGAGCAGCAATGCCAGGCATTGCTGGCGCGCCATCAATGGCACCAGGGCCTGGCCGGACGGGTACGCCAGTTGCTGCTGCAATCGCCGGGGCAGATCGCCGATATGGAGCAGGTCGCAGAGCGCCTGCACCTGAGCAGCCGCACCCTGCGCCGGCGTTTGATCGAAGAAGGCACCAGCTTCCGCGCGCTGCAGGATGAAGTGCGTCAGGCGCTGGCCGAAGAGCTGCTGGCCGCCGGCGGCCTGAGCCTGGAGGAAATCGCCGAGCGCCTGGGTTACGGCGAGCTGTCCAACTTCATCCACGCCTTCAAGCGCTGGAAAGGCGTAACGCCGGGGCGTTATCAACGTGGCACCTAGGGTGTCGTGGAGTCCCTGGTGCGCGCGGCGCACCCTACTAAAAGCTCGTGCGCCTTCGGTATGCGCTTCATGTAGGGTGCGCCGTGCGCACCGCGCCCCGGATACTGGCCAGGTCGGCGCAATTTGAAAGTCATCTTCACGCTGACAACGCTCGAACGCCGCGCTAGGGTGCAGCCATGAATATCATCACGCTGCTTCTGCCCTACCAACCGCCCTGGGACTGGCAACAGTTCCACAGCCACTTCGCCCTGCGCGCAATTCCCGGGCTGGAGTCACTGAGCGTGGACAGCTACAGCCGCGGCTTCAGCCTCGATGGCACTCCCGGCTGGCTGCGGGTCGCGCCGCTGCCGGGGCAGAACGCGCTGGAACTGCGCTGTCGTCTGGCCACGCCAGCGCATCTCGATCAACTCGAACAACGTGTGCGGCGCATGTTCGACCTCGACAGCGAACCCGAGGCAATTGCCCAGCACCTGAGCGCCGATGAATTGCTCGCGCCGCTGTTGCAACGCAATCCCGGGCTGCGTCTGCCGGTGGCGTTCGATCCATTCGAGCAGGCGGTGCGCGCCATCGTCGGCCAACAGGTCACGGTCAAGGCGGCGGTCACCATCGTCGGGCGTCTAGTGCAGCGTGTCGGCGCATGCATCGAAACCCCGGAATCGCTGGGCATCAGCCATCTGTTTCCCTCGCCGCAAGCACTTGCCGAAGCTGACTTGAGCGGCATCGGCATGCCCGGCAAGCGTGTGCAATCCTTGCAGCATTTCGCCGCGCGCATCGCCGATGGCAGCCTGAAGCTGGATATGGAAAAGGGCAGCGCGGCGCTGATCGAACGACTCTGTGCCCTGCCCGGCATCGGCCCGTGGACGGCGGAGTATATTGCCCTGCGTGCATTCGGAGAGGCCGACGCCTTTCCCGCCAGCGATCTGGGGCTGCTCAAGGCGCCCGTCTGGGGAGCTGAAGGGATCAATGCGCGTCGCCTGAAACAACGCGCCGAAGCCTGGCGCCCCTGGCGCGCTTATGCGGCGGCGCATCTCTGGCATAACTATTCGGGAGGCTGAGCCATGCACTACCGTTACCACGACAGCCCCGTCGGCCCGCTGTTTCTCGCGGCCGATGAAAGCGGCCTGCAACTGCTGCTGATGGAGCTGGACAGCCGCCCCTGGCGCATCGAAGACCATTGGCAGCCCGCTGGCCGTGAGCTGGACGCCGTGTGCAGCCAGCTGGACGAATATTTCGCCGGCAAGCGCAGGCAATTCGAGCTGCGCCTGGCACCGAAGGGCACGGAATTCCAGCAATCGGTCTGGCAAGCGCTACTGGCCATCCCCTATGGCCGCACCTGCAGCTATTCGGAGCTGGCCCATGTCATCCGCAGGCCGCAGGCAGTGCGCGCAGTGGGGACGGCCAATGGCGCCAACCCGATTTCCATCATCGTGCCCTGCCATCGCGTGATCGGCCGTGATGGCAGCCTCACCGGCTATGCCGGTGGGCTGCCGCGCAAGCAGCAGTTGCTGGAGCTCGAGGGTGTGTTGCAGCCGGCACAGGCGCAACTGGCTTTGTAGTCTAGGGCGCGGGTATTCGCGCCAAAGGCTCAGCACGTGGACGCAGTGGCAAAGCCAGAATCAGCCCCTCACCCGAAGCGGGAAAGATGCCAGTCAGGGCGGTGATATTGACCTGATGGGAAACCAGCACCAACGGCTCACCAGCAGGCAACTCGTTGATCTGGCGAATCAGCTCGGCGGTCTGCTCGGCACCATCCTCGGGCTGGCCGAAGAACGAATCCAATGCAGCGAATGGCTGTACCGGGCCGCGACTCATGTTGCTGGCCGTATCCTGCGCGCGGCACCAGCGACTACTGAGAAGGCGCGGTTGCTCGATTCCCTGGCTAGCGAGCAACTCGCCCCAGCGGCGGGCCTCAGAGCGCCCCTGATCGTTCAGGTTGCGCTGGGTTTCACAGCGATCCAGACGGAAGTTCGCCGGATCGCCTGTGCCTGGCGCCGTGGCATGGCGCATGAGCAACAGCGCACGACCTTCGCGCAGTGCCTGCCAGGCGTCGGCGTTATCTGCTACCACACTGGACAGCGGCAGCAGCACCAAGACCAGCAGGCAGAGGCGCTTCATATCCTGACGTTGCCGCGCGGCCCCATCAGCGCCCAGATGATCAGACCGATCACTGGCAACAGCACGATCAGCAGAATCCATAGAATCTTGATCCCGGTCTCGGCGCTGCTCTTGATCACGTTGATGATGGCCCAGATATCCAGGGCGAGGATGACCAGGCCAATCAGGCCATTGAAGGTAGAACCCATGACGACACTCCTGTCTGAAAGGTTGCCTTCATAGGATAGCTGGCGAGTGGCGCAGGTTCCCTCAATCACCGAGCCGGGCAAAACGGCTGGCGATATCGTCGTCACTGCACACAGGTGCATCCTCGCTGGCGCTCAGGCGCACCACCAGCGCATGCGGCTCTTCCCCCAGGTCGAACCAGTAGCGAGTGCCGGCCGGCAATAACAGCAGGTCGCCCTTCTCGCCTTGCAGCATGTAGACGTGGTCGTCGAGGTGCAGGCTGAGCTGAGCGAAACCACCGAGGAACAACCAGGCACTGGCCATCGACTGCGACTGCTCATCCAGATGCCGCGCCCGCAGCTCCAGTTTCTGCGGATGGTTGCGCTGCAGGTTGAACAGCTCCTGCTGCACATGGCCTTCTTCACTCATGAACGCCTGCAGCCACAGGCCATAGGCCGCGTCGAACTCAGCCTGTTCGCAGCCAGGGCGTAATGCAGCCGGCAGCGCCACCTGACGATAGTCAATGCCCACCGTCGCCAGGGTACTGGCGATGTCTTCGGCGTGGTTCAGTACCTTGTTCGGCAGTTCCGGAGCGGTATGCAGGTAGACGGCGAGGCTGCTCATGACGGGTTCACTCGATTCAGGGCCGCTCGGGCGGCAGACGGGTGGCAATGATGAAGGCGGCCAGCAAGGCTACCAGACTGGCGATGGCGAAGGTCCAGGCCGGGCCCAGGCTCTTCCAGCTGTAACCGGCATACAGCGCGCCCAACGCGCCGCCGATTCCGGCCAGGCTGACATACAGCGCCTGCGCCTGACCCTGCTGGCGATCAGCGAAACCGCGCTGCACGAAGTGGATGCAGGCGGCATGAAAAGCGCCGAAGGTGGCGGCGTGCATGCACTGCGCCAGCAGCAGCACCGGCAGGTACTGGGCCAGGCTACCCAACAGCAGCCAACGCACGGCGGTGATCAGGAAGCTGGCCAGTAACACCGCACGCAGTGAATAGCGCTGCAGCAGCCGCGCCATGATCAGGAACAGCAGGATCTCCGCCACCACCCCCAACGCCCAGAACAGACCAATAGCGCCGCGGCTGTAGCCAACGCCCTCCAGGTGCAGGGTGAGGAAGGTGTAGTACGGGCCGTTGCTCAGTTGCATCAGCCCAACGCTGAGGTAGAACGCGAGGATGCCGGGGCGGCGCAATTGGCGCAGAAAACCCTCCGGTTCCTGCGTGCTCGGGCGCAGCACAGGCTGCGCATTGGGCACCCAGAAACTGCTGACGACGATACCGGCCATGATCACCAGCAGCGCCGCCGGATAGGCATCCAGGCTCAGCCACTCGAACAGCAGGCCGAGACCGACCACGGCGACGATGAACCCGATGCTGCCCCACAAGCGAATCTGACTGTAGCGCGCCGCCTGCTCACGCAGGTGGGCCAGGGTGATGACCTCGAACTGCGGCAGCACCGCATGCCAGAAGAACGCGTGGGTGGCCATGATCAGCGCCAGCCAGGCATAGCTCTGACTGAAGAAGATGCCGGCGAAGCAGACCAGAGTGCATAGCGCGCCAAAGCGCACGATCAGCAGGCGCTGACCTGTGTGGTCACCCAACCAGCCCCACAGGTTCGGCGCCAGGCAACGCATCAGCATGGGAATGGCGATCAGCTCGCCGATCCTAGCCGGGGAAAAGCCCAGGTGGTCGAAGTACAGCGCCAGAAACGGCGCCGTACCCCCGAGCAGAGCGAAGTAGAAGAAGTAGAAGCCGGACAGCCGCCAGTACGGCAGGGCCGCGCCCGCCCGGATCACAGTTGCGGCAGCACCGGCGTGGCGACGCGCACGTCGGCGTTCTGCCCACGGTGGCGCAGCAGGTGATCCATCAGCACGATGGCCATCATCGCCTCGGCAATCGGCGTGGCACGGATGCCCACGCACGGGTCGTGACGGCCCTTGGTGATCACGTCTACCGGGTTGCCGTCGACATCGATGGAACGTCCCGGCGTGGTGATGCTGGAGGTCGGTTTCAGCGCCAGGTGAGCAACGATCGGCTGGCCGCTGGAGATGCCACCGAGGATGCCGCCAGCATTGTTGGAGAGGAACCCCTCCGGGGTCAGCTCGTCGCGGTGCTCGGTGCCACGCTGGGCAACGCAGGCGAACCCAGCGCCGATCTCCACGCCCTTGACCGCGTTGATGCTCATCAAGGCGTGGGCCAGTTCGGCGTCGAGACGGTCGAAGATCGGCTCGCCTAGGCCCGGCATGACGCCTTCAGCTACCACGGTGATCTTCGCGCCGACCGAGTCCTGGTCGCGGCGCAACTGATCCATGTACGCCTCGAGCTCCGGCACCTTGTCCGGGTCTGGGCTGAAGAAGGCGTTCTCTTCCACCGAATCCCAGGTCTTGAAGGGAATCTCGATGGGGCCGAGCTGGCTCATATAGCCACGGATGACGATGCCCTGGCTGGCCAGGTACTTCTTGGCGATGGCACCGGCCGCCACGCGCATGGCGGTTTCGCGCGCCGAGCTGCGGCCGCCACCACGGTAGTCACGCAGGCCGTATTTGTGATGGTAGGTGTAATCGGCGTGGGCCGGGCGGAACAGATCCTTGATCGCCGAGTAGTCCTTGGACTTCTGGTCGGTATTGCGAATCAGCAAGCCAATGGAGCAACCAGTGGTCTTGCCCTCGAACACGCCGGAGAGGATTTCCACCTCGTCGGCTTCCTGGCGCTGCGTGGTGTGGCGACTGGTGCCCGGCTTGCGGCGGTCGAGGTCACGCTGCAGGTCTTCCAGGGAAATCTCGACACCGGGTGGGCAACCGTCGACGATGGCGACCAGCGCCGGGCCATGGCTTTCGCCAGCGGTGGTAACGGTGAACAGCTTGCCGTAGGTATTGCCGGACATGGGAAGACGCTCCGCGAAATTCAGCTCAGGCCCGGCGCTGCGCAGGCCCGATTCACAAGGTGGGCGAGTATACCTGCCGATAACTTGCAGTTCACCCCGAACCTTGGCCAGCCGAACGCGTCCAATGCCAACCTGCCACTACCCTGCCCTCATCATGCTACGAGCCCTGCTCTTGTCCCTCACCCTGATCACCGGCCTGGCCCAGGCCAGCACCACACAGCAATCACCCATCCGCCTCGACACCGACCAGGGCACTCTGTACGGCAGCCTGCTGGTGCCGCAAAGCGACAAGCCAGTACCGGTGGCGCTGCTGATTGCCGGCTCCGGCCCCACCGACCGCAATGGCAACAACCCCGAGGGCGGCCATAACGACGCACTGAAAAAGCTGGCCCAGGTACTGGCACGCCATGGCATCGCCAGCCTGCGTTACGACAAACGCGGCGTCGCTGCCAGCCGCGCCGCCACGCCTGACGAAAAAGACCTCAGCGTCGAGCGCTACGTGGCCGACGCCGAAGGCTGGGCCAGGTTGCTCAGAGGCGATCCGCGCTTCGACCGCCTGATTCTGATCGGCCACAGCGAAGGGGCGCTGATCGCCAGCCTGGCCGCGCCTGGCAGCCAGGCCGATGCGCTGGTCTCCATCGCCGGCCCCGCCTACCCGATCGGCCAGGTGCTGGACATGCAACTGGCCATGCGCTTGCCAGCGCCGTTGCTGGACGAGAGTCGGCACATCCTCGCCAACCTGATCCGCGGCAAACTGCAGCCCAAGGTGCCCAAGGAGTTGCAAGCGATCTATCGCCCCAGCGTGCAACCCTACCTGATCAGCCTGCTGCGTCAGGACCCGGCAGAAAACTTCGCCGCGCTGCAGATTCCCGCTCTGATCGTGCAGGGCACCCACGACGCCCAGGTCAGCCCGGACAACGCCGAGGTGCTCAAGCAGGCCAAACCCGATGCCGAGCTGGCGCTGATCCCCAGCATGAACCACGTCATGCGCATTACCCCAGCGCCGTGGAACGAACAGGTAGCGTCCTACGACGATCCGCAGCTACCCTTGGCCCGTGCGCTGGGCGAACGGATCGTGTCCTTTATTCGCTCCAGTGCTGAGGAAAATGGCCGATAACGCATCGAAGGCCACCGAACAGTACACAGGACGCCCATGAGCGAGAACCCAGCCCCGCAGGCACCAGCGCCAGATGCCGACGCGGCGACAAGCGAAACGCCTGCCGCGCCACATCCCTGGACGGACCTGCCAGCCGAGCAATTCAGCCTGCTGCGCCTGGCGCCGCTGCCGGTCGACCGAGAAACCGGGCCGCGGCCGCTGCGTTTCGTCCAGCTCGGCCGGGTGGAGCGCCATGCCAAGGATCTGAGCCTGCTGCGCCTGACTATCCAGGTGCCGGGCCAACGCCTGCATCGGCAGAACAACATGTTGGAGGTCTGGGCCGATCATCAGCGCAAGGAAGTTCGCTTCGGCCCGGATAAGGGCCTCAGCGTGGACCCCGCCAATCGCGGCCTGGGGCGCTTTCTCATGGCCCAAGGCATCGCCTGGGCGCGCAAGCAATACGCGCACTATCAGGTCGAGGGTGGCGCCCTGCCGACCAAGGACAACTTCAACGAAGCGGCCCGCGCCCGCCGAGACCACGCGCTGAAGGCCCAGGGTTTCACCATCGAGTACAGCGACCCGCTGCAGCTCAAGCCGTTCTACAGCGCGCCACGGGTCAGCTCGCTGCATGGCGACTGGCAGGCCGAGAAGGTGCAAATCATCGAGTTGCTGGATGCCGCCGCGATGCTGCAGCAGGCCGACCAGACGCTGCAGGAGCAGGACGTCAAACTGCGCAAACTGGAAGATCGGATCGAACGCCTCAAGCGAGAAGACAGCGGCCTGCGCTTCACCATCACCTGCCTGGTGGCGTTCAGCCTGTTTCAAGCGGGATTGCTGATCTGGATCGCCACACGCTGAGAGCCTATTTACGATCATCTGCGCGTCGGCGCTACTGCGTTGAAAACAAGCTCAAAATGCTCATGTACAAAAGTACAGTCGAACGCGACTCCGACCGTTTCTCGCTTGTTTTTGCGGGGCCGCCATCGGTGTTGTATCGCTCTAGCTCGAAAGATCGTAAACAGCCTCTACTGGCGACTCACACGATCTAACGTAGGGTGCGCCGTGCGCACCGACGATTCAGCCTGCGATACGCGAACGAAACAGTTCCTGATGCTCGCGGCATTGCTTGGCCGCCAGCAGGAACACGCCGTGCCCGCCACGCTGGAAGTCCAGCCAGGTGAAGTCCACTTCCGGGTACAGCGCCTCGACATGCACCTGGCTGTTGCCCACCTCGACGATCAGCACGCCACGCTCGCTGAGGTGATCGGCCGCTTCGGCCAGCATGCGTCGCACCAGATCCAGACCGTCAGCGCCGCAGGCCAGTCCCATTTCCGGTTCGTGCTGGTATTCAGCGGGCATGTCGGCGAAATCCTCGGCGTCGACATAAGGCGGGTTGGAGACGATCAGGTCGAAGCGCTGCCCCGGCAACCCGGCGAAGCCATCGCCCTGCACGCAGTAAACGCGTTCCTCCAGGCCGTGGCGCTCGATGTTGAGGTTGGCCACCTCCAGCGCATCGAACGACAGATCGCCCAGCACCACTTCCGCCTCGGGGAATTCGTAGGCACAGGCGATGCCGATACAGCCGGAGCCGGTGCATAGGTCAAGAATGCGTGCTGGTTCGCTCGGCAGCCAGGGGGCGAAATGACGGTCGATCAGCTCGGCAATCGGCGAACGCGGCACCAGCACACGTTCATCGACGACAAAGGGCAAACCGCAGAACCAGGCTTCGCCCAGCAGGTAGGCGGTGGGCACACGCTCCTCGATACGGCGCTTGAGCAATGTCTGCAGGTGGGCATGCTCGTCGTCCTCCAGGCGGCAATCGAGGTAGGCGTCGGAGATTTCCCAAGGCAGATGCAGCGCGCCGAGCACCAATTGGCGAGCCTCGTCCCAGGCATTGTCGGTGCCATGGCCGAAGAACAGTTGCTCGGCCTGAAAACGGCTGACGGCCCAACGGATGTAATCACGCAGGGTGCGTAAACGGGTAGTGAGAGCAGTCACGGGCGGCCTCCGGGTGAAAAGTGCGGAAGTTTAGCCCAGTGCGGGTGGCTAGCGCATGAACGAGGGGTTAACGAGTGCTCATAACCGCTCGCGCTTCTTGCGCAGTACATCGTCATCCGGGCGGCGCAATTCGCGCAGAACGGCGATGGCCACAGCGATGGAGAACAAAAGCCAGAAATACGGGGAAAACTGCAACAAAAGTGACATGGCAACTCCTTTTGCGTACGACCCCAAGTCCTTCGGGGCAGTTCCGATTCTGCTCCGGCAAACTGCACTGAGCAAGCATTGGCGCAGATAGAGGTTCACAGAGCGCCCTGGCAAGCGGACAATGGCACATTATCACCATCAGCCAGGAGCCCGAGATGTCCCATCCGCAAACCATGTTCCAGCTCACCGGTCGTGGCCACGCGCCGGCCAGCCTGAACAATGCGACCCTGCTGATCATCGATGCCCAGGAAGAATACCGCAGCGGCGTACTCGCCCTTCCTGGCCTCGACCCTGCGCTGGCAGAGATCGCCAGCCTGCTGGCAGCAGCACGCAGTGCCGGTGCCGACATCGTTCACGTCAAGCACCTCGGCATTCCCGGCGGCCTGCTCGATCCCAGCGGCCCGCGCGGTCGTCACCTGCCGGAAGCGGCTCCACTGGCTGGTGAGATCGTCGTGGAGAAGCGCCTGCCCAACGCCTTCGCCGGTACCGAATTGCATGATCGCCTGCAGGCGCTCGGCCATCTCGACCTGATCGTTTGCGGCTTCATGACTCACTCCAGCGTCAGCACCACCGTTCGCGCCGCCAAGGACTATGGGTATCGCTGCACTCTGGTCGATGCCGCCTGCGCCACCCGCGATCTGCCCGCACCGGATGGCAGCGTGATCGATGCCGCCGAGGTGCACCGCATCGAGATGATCGCCCTCGGTGACAACTTCGCCACCCTGGTGCCGCACGCCAAGTCGCTGGTGTGAACGCGCTAGCAGTATCGTCAGCGCTGTGGAACCCGAGCGCGACCAGTCGGTCATATCGCCGATAAGCCAAAGGAAATCGGAATGAAACTGTCCGACGATTTCGATGCACGCCGCCTGCGCCCACGCCAGCCGAGAAACTGGCGCCTGCGCATCGGAGCAGGCCTGGGTGCGCTGCTCGCGGCCTTCGGCATCCTCCTGGCGATGGCCGGCATCGCCTCTCTGGCCGGCCGTGCGCCGGTGCTGGGAGCACTCAACGACTCCACCGGCGAGGCCATCGTTCTGCTGCTGCTCGGCCTGTTTCTGTTATGGGCCGGCATCGCCTTCTGGCGTCGCTGCCGCAGACGATTGCGTCGCCCCAGCGATCTGAGCCTGTCGCCATCGCTGATGAAAAAGCGCGACTGACCACCCGAAGACAGAGCCCGAAACCGCAGGAGCTGGCTTGCCAGCGATGCTTTTAGCCAATCGCCCCAACAAGCCTGCGCCTACAAATTCGTCTTTCTACGCTTACACGGCTGGCATTTGGGTAAAATGCCAGCCTGTTTCGCGGAGCCTCCGATGCAAGACGACGACCTTTCCCTGTTCCAGGCCGAGCTGCGCGGCGTCAAGCCGCTCAAGCACGACCGCGCCGACACCGGCAAACCCAAAGCCGACCGTAAACAGTTCAACACCCTGCGCCAGGCTGCGACGATCAGCCAGGGCGAGACCAAGGTGGATGGCCTGTCCGACCAGTTCGTCATCGACGTTGGCGCCGAAGACCCGCTGTACTGGGCCGGCAACGGCGTACAGGACGGCCAGATGCGCAAGCTCAAGCTGGGCCAGATTCCCTTCGACGGCAGCCTCGACCTGCACGGTATGAGCGTCGAGAAGGCGCGCGATACGCTGTGGGAGTTTCTCGCCGAAGCCACCAAGCTGGAGATCCGCTGCGTGCGCGTTACCCACGGCAAGGCGGTACGCATGGACGGGCGCAAGCCGATGATCAAGAGCCATGTGAACACCTGGCTGCGCCAGCACCCGCAGGTGCTGGGTTTCAGCTCCTGCCTGGCCAAGCACGGCGGCACCGGCGCGGTGTACATCATCCTCAAGCGCACCATGATGGATGGTCGCGACGAGTAATCAGAGAACCTGGCACTCTTGCCAGGCCCCTGTCGGCGCCCTACCCTGCGCCCATTCGATACCCAACAGGATTTTCCATGTCCCTGGAACAACACTACACCGCGATCCTTGGCCAGCTCGGTGAGGACGTCTCTCGCGAAGGCCTGCTGGACACGCCCAAGCGTGCCGCCAAGGCCATGCAGTACCTCTGCCGCGGCTACCAGCAGACGCTGGAAGAAGTCACCAACGGTGCGCTGTTCAGCTCCGACAACAGCGAAATGGTGCTGGTAAAGAACATCGAGCTGTACTCGCTGTGCGAGCATCACCTGCTGCCGTTCATCGGCAAGGCCCACGTCGCCTACATCCCCAACGGCAAGGTGCTGGGCCTGTCCAAGGTGGCGCGCATCGTCGACATGTTCGCCCGTCGCCTGCAGATCCAGGAAAACCTCAGCCGGCAGATCGCCGAAGCGGTCGAGCAGGTCACCGGCGCACTGGGTGTGGCGGTGGTCATCGAAGCGCAGCACATGTGCATGATGATGCGCGGCGTGGAGAAACAGAATTCCTCCATGGTCACCTCGGTGATGCTCGGCGAGTTCCGCAGCAACCCGGCGACTCGCGGCGAATTCCTCAATCTGGTTCGTTGAGCCAGGCCCTAGACGACGGCCGCTCACTTGCGTGAACGGCCGTCGCTGTTTAGCGCAAAAGTCGCGTAGCGACGCCTGCCTTGATGCCCTTCTCCCTGCGAAGCGCCGGATCAGGCTGGGCCGCGAAGATATTCATCATTAGGGTTGCTGCTCGCGGCATGCCCGCTCAGGAGTTTGAAACATGTTGCTCAAAGCCCTTCGTATCGGCCTGGGCCAGCTCGTCGTGTTCGTCGACTGGATCAGCCGCCCGCGCAAGCTCAAGCGCAGCCCCGAGGCGCAAGCCGAGGTCGAGCGCGCCACGGCCAACCTGGCGCTGTACCAGTTCCACGCCTGCCCGTTCTGCGTCAAGGTGCGGCGCAGCATGCACCGCCTGAACCTGCCGGTGCAGTTGCGCGATGCCAAGAACGATGCCGAGCATCGCCAGGCGCTGGAGCAGCACGGTGGCCGCATCAAAGTGCCGTGCCTGCGCATCGAGGAAAACGGCCAGAGCACCTGGCTGTACGAGTCGAAGGCAATCATCGCCTATCTGGATCAGCGCTTCGCTGGTTGAGGATCGCAGGTACAGCGGTGTGCATGGTGTTCAGCCGGGGGACATAGGTAACGGGTGTCGGGAGACATAGGTAACGCATTTAGGCTTACGGGGTTCATCGAATCGGGAGATCGAGTGATG
>NZ_FOWP01000007.1 GCF_900115475.1 Ectopseudomonas composti | reverse complement strand
ACTAATTGCCCGTGAGGCTTGACCATATAACACCCAAACAATCTGCGAAGGCATAAGCCGGAGACAGAGGGTGTCGATGGTGAAGTCGACAGAAAGCCGAAAATTTGCAAGAACTACAAATTATCTATCACGTATCCAAGGGAGCGCGTCTCACGACGATCTCCCAACCGAATTGCTTGACGACCATAGAGCGTTGGAACCACCTGATCCCATCCCGAACTCAGTAGTGAAACGACGCATCGCCGATGGTAGTGTGGTGCTTCACCATGTGAGAGTAGGTCATCGTCAAGCTCCTATACGAAACCCCAGATCGCGCACGCGGTCTGGGGTTTCTTCTTTGCAACGCGGAAAATAGAGCGGCGCGCACCGCTCAAGACTCCAGCAGGTCGGTGCGCGTGGCGCACCCTACGGGGATGCAGTGCAGCTTCGCGAGCAGAGCTCGCTCCTATAGGCCATCAGCGCTCGCCTCAGATTTAAGTATCTGCTCGCTATGGTCGTCTTGTTCTGATGAATCACAGGCCATCAATGCGCGACTTCCTTCTGAATGATCTCGATTGATGATTCCTGATCCTTGCGATCCAACCAGACGTGGCGAGCACTAAGGCATTCTCCTATGCGTCAATCGAGTCGTATCACCTTCCGCTCCACCTTCCGCATCAAGATCAGTGATCGAGAAAGCGACACGCTGATCGGCTATGCGGGCGATGTTTCCGAGTGCGGGATGAAACTGCTGAGCGATACGCCGGTGGAGCCCGGAAGTGAACTGAAGCTGCGTGTGCGCATGCGTGATCGTGAGGGAGAGATGCGCCAGGTGGATGTGAACATGATCTGCCAGTGGTCGCTGGAGAATACCCGCACGGGTTTCTTCGAAGCCGGGCTGGCCTTGCAGGAGGAGACGGCCGAGTACGTCCGGCTGATCGAAGGTATGCGCAAGCTGCGCAAGGAAAAGGCTTAGGCGGGAGTGGATGGCGAGGCGATAAAGGCGATCGCTCTGGCGTGGCGGTCTTCTTTCAAGGTCGGCGCGGTGGATGCAAAGCACGCATCCACCAGCGTGTTGAAACCTTTACCAATCAGCCCAGCGTACCGAGGATATTGACGCCCACTCTGTCAGGGATCTCGTTCTGTGACAGCACGTGCAGGCCTGGGCTGAATACGCGAGCGTAACGTGCCAGCAACGGGCGTAGCTGTGGCATGACGGTGAGGATAGGTGGATGGCCGTCCTTGCGCAGCTTCTCTTTCACCACTGGCATGGTGTTCTGCAGTTGGTTTAGCAGGCTGGGTTCTACCGGGATATTGTCCAGGCTGACAGGGCCGGCTTGCTGGGCGATGGCCAACGCGTTGAGCAGGGTGTTCTCCAAGGCGTTCTCGAGAATGAAGACCGAAAGCTCCTGGCGCTCCCCGGCGATCATGCCGACGATGCTGCGGCGCAGCGCGTAGCGCACGTCCGAAGCCAGCAATACCGCGTCCTTGGTCGATTCGCTCGCTTCCAGCAGTGTCGTGGCGATGGTGACGATATCTTTGAGCGGCACCTGCTCCTGCAGCAACTGGCGATAGACGCGGTGCTGCTGGGTGTAGCTGAGCTGATTCTTCAGGCTATCGGCCAGCTTCGGCGCCTGCACCTGAAGACGCTGCATCAGATGGTCGACATCGTCGTGCTTGAACACGTCCGGTAGGTGCTCACGGATGACCTTGTTCAGGTGTGTGGCGATGACGCTGGCACAGTCGATCACCTGGTAGCCGAGGTTGAGCGCACGCGCCTTGTCCTCCGGCTGGATCCACACCACCTGCATGCGGTAGGCCGGGTCGACACCGAGAATGCCGTCGATCTCGCCATAGAGCTCCGGCGACGGGATGGCCATCATGCGATCGGCATGCAGCTCGGCGTTATCGATCTTCTCGCCATTGATCTGGATGCTGTACTGCGATGCTTTCAGGCGCAGGCTATCGCGGATATGCACTTCCGGCAGGAGGAAGCCCAGGCTTTCCGAAAGGGTTTGGCGTACACCACGTACACGTTGTGTCAGGGGCGCGCCGGCGGCTTCGTTGACCAGTCCGACCAATTTGTAGCCCAGCGACACGGACAGACGTTCGACCAGCGGGATGTCCTCCCACACCATGTTTTGCGCACGTTCCTGTTCCATCGCCTTGCCCAATGCCTCGACCTGTTCGAGGCTGGCGGCTTCCGTGGGCGGGCCGTTGCGCGAAACCATCCAGGCGATGAACGCCACCAGGGCGGCGAAGCTGATGAACGCCAGGTGCGGCATGCCTGGCACCAGCGCCAGGGTGAACAGAATACCGGCTACGGTATAGAGCAGTGCCGGCTGGGCCAGCAACTGACGGTTCACCTGCTGGGTGATGTCCGAGGATTCGTTGATCCGCGTGACGATGATCGCTGCTGCAGTGGACAGCAGCAGTGCCGGGATCTGCGCTACCAGGCCATCACCGATGGTCAGCAGGGCGTACTGCTGGAAGGCCTGGCCTGCGCCCAGGTCGTAGACGAACAGGCCGATGGCGAAGCCGCCGAACAGGTTGATCAGCAGGATCAGAATGCCGGCGATGGCATCGCCACGGACGAACTTCGAGGCACCGTCCATGGCTCCGTAGAAGTCGGCTTCCTTGGCTATATCAGAGCGGCGGCGCTTGGCTTCGTGCTGCTCGATCAGGCCGGCATTGAGATCTGCATCGATCGCCATCTGCTTGCCGGGCAGTGCGTCCAGAGTAAAGCGGGCGGTGACTTCGGAAATACGCTCGCCACCCTTGGTGATGACGATGAAGTTGATGATCATCAGGATCACAAACACCACCAGGCCGACGATGAAGTTGCCGCCGATCACCACCTCGCCGAACGACTCGATTACCTTGCCCGCCGCGCCGGTGCCGGTATGGCCCTCGAGCAGTACCACACGCGTGGAGGCGACGTTCAGGCACAGGCGCAGCAATGTGGTGATGAGGATCACCGTGGGAAACAGGGAAAAATCCAGCGGGCTCTTCGACGACACGCTAACCAGCAGCACCAGGATGGCCATGGCGATGTTGAAAGTGAACAGGGCATCGAGCAGCACGGGTGGCAGCGGCAGGATGACCATGGCCAGGATCGACAGGATCAGCACCGGAATACCGATGCGGCCGCTGCGGAAGGTGGGCGCGAGTTGCTGCAGTAGGTTCATGAATCAGCCCCTGTTGGCCAAGCTGTCGGGAATCGGGAGGTTGCTTGCCAGTTCTGGCTTGCTTCTGCGCCCCTGGCGCCAGGCCTTGAGCTGCAGGATATAGGTCAGCACATGAGCCACGGCGGTATACAGCGGGGCCGGGATCTGCTGGTTGATCTGAGTGGTGAAGTAGATGGCGCGTGCCAGTGGCGGAATTTCCACCACCTCGAGTTCATGCTTGTTGGCCATCTGGCGCATGTACAGGGCGGTTTCATCGACGCCCTTGGCCAGCACGAAGGGAGCGGCGGCCTTCTTGGTGTCGTACTTCAGCGCCACGGCGTAGTGCGTCGGGTTGACGATGACCACGTCGGCGTTCTTGATCACTTTGCTGATCTGCCTTTGCAACATCTGCCGTTGCAGCTGCTTGATGCGCGCCTTGACCTCGGGGCGGCCCTCCTGGTTCTTGTGCTCCTCCTTGCGCTCCTGCTTGGTCATGCGCATCTTTTTGAGAAAGAAGTAGCGCTGCAACGGGATGTCGATGAAGGAGAACACCACGAAGATCAGCATCAGGCACAGGGTCAGATTGAAGGTCAGGTCCAGCGCCGCCGAGATTGCTTCGAGCACGTTACTGCGCTGCAGAGCGATCAGGTCCGGAAGGGCTGCGCGCACCAGGACATAGCCGACACCAAGCAGCACCAGCACCTTGAGGATCGATTTGAGCAGTTCGCTCCAGTTCTGCGCCGAGAAGATTCTTCCCAGGCCGGTGATGGGATTGAGCTTGCTGAGTTTCGGCGCAAAGTTTTTCGCGGAGAACACCCAGCCGCCAGGTACCAGCGACAGCGCCACCACCAGCACGGAGGTGAGCAGCAGGGGCGACAGCAGTTTGATGAACACCAGCATGTTGTAGCCAAGCAGCGTGTCGAGATCATCCAGGCCGATCTCGCTATGGCCGAACTGGATGTACGACAGGCGGAAGCTGTCGCTGAGCCCTTCCAGGAACAGCCCTGCGCTGAACTTGAGGATGAACAGGGTGGCGATCAGCGAGATGGTGGTCGACAGGTCCTTGGAGCGTGCGACCTGGCCGTCATCCTTGCTCTTCTTCAGTTTGTGCGCGGAGGCTTCTTCCGTTTTCTCCTGGCCGCTGTTCTGCTCAGACATCGCCGCCCTCGCGCAGAATCACACCAATGCCGTTGAGCAACTCGCGGGTCAGGTGCAGGTAGCTGTCGGGCAAGTTGGGCAAGGTCAGATAGATGCACAGCAGGCCCATCAGAATGCTGATGGGAAAACCCAGGGAGAACAGGTTCATCGCCGGCGAAATGCGGTTGAGCAGGCCGAAGCAGAACTGCACCAGGGTCAGGCAGAACACCACGGGCAAGGTGACCAGCACGGCTGCTGCCAGCACCCAAGCGAAGGCCTGTACGAAGCTTTGTGCGCCCAGGTAATGCAGGCCACTGCCGACCGGCCAGAATAGGAAGCTCTGGTACAGCACGCTGACGGTGACCAGATGGCCGTCGATGGCGAAGAACAGCAACACCAGCAGGATGAAGTACAGCTGGTAGATGATCGAAGAGGACGACACACCGTTCACCGGATCGTTATAGCGCGCCATGCTCATGCCCATCTGCGTCGACACCACCTCACCGACCAGCATGAAGATGGTGAACACCAGTTGCAGAGTCAGCCCCAGCATCACGCCGAAGGCGATCTGCTCCAGTGTCGTCATCAGTCCCTTCAGCGACAGTGGATCGATAAGCGGCATCTCCGGCAGCGCTGCGCCGAGTGCCACTGTCAGTGCGAGGGCGAGGAGGATACGTACGCGTACCGACACCGCCTTGTGATTGAACAGCGGCGCCATGCTGAGCAGCGCGACGATACGGCAGAACGGCCACCAGTAGGCCTGCAGGCTGGTCAGATACTGGCTGGCATGCAGCACGGGTTCGGACATGCTTCAGCCCACCAGATGCCCGGCCTGCTTGAAGGTTTCGATGAACAGATCCCCCAGCGTGCGCAGGATCCAATGGCCGGCGAATACCAGCATGGCCAGGGTGATCAGGAGGCGCGGGAGAAAGCTGAGCATCTGTTCGTTGATCTGTGTCGCGGCCTGGAAAATGCTCACCAGCAGGCCGCCGAGCAGACTTGGCACGACCAGCACGCAGACGATGATGCCGGTGACATAGACCGCATGGGCCACCAGCTCGGCGGCGTGTTCCGGCGTGAGCATCGCGAAGCCTCGCTAATAGGGCTGAATACTGGTTGTGAGGGTGCCGACCAGCAGCGTCCAGCCATCGACCAGGACGAAGATCATTAGCTTGAACGGCAGCGAGATCATCATCGGCGAGAGCATCATCATGCCCATCGCCATGAGTACGCTGGCCACCACCAGATCGATAACCAGAAAGGGTACGAAGATCATGAAGCCAAGCTGGAAGGCGGTCTTCAGCTCGCTGAGCACGAAGGC
The DNA here is from genome assembly GCF_900115475.1 of Ectopseudomonas composti. Taxonomy (GTDB): domain Bacteria; phylum Pseudomonadota; class Gammaproteobacteria; order Pseudomonadales; family Pseudomonadaceae; genus Aquipseudomonas; species Aquipseudomonas composti. Next base: position 266,250 of record NZ_FOWP01000007.1, on the reverse strand, counting down.
CGGCAGCAGCAGGGAGAAGTCCAGCTGGGCCAGGTCTTCGGGCATCTCCTCGCCGGCCAGGCTAACCAGGGTTTCCAGCGAGTTCTTGCTGGTCTGTGCCAGCATGAACTGACTGAGGATGCGCTTGCCTTCACCCATACCCTGTTCGAGGCTGATCTGGTCGGCCTCGAACGGTACATAGGCCTCGGTGTACATCTCCTGCCACACCGGGCGCATCACCAGCAGGGTAAGGCACAGGGCGATGCCGATCAGTACCGGGTTGGGTGGGCTCTGCTGCAGGCCGATGGCCTGGCGCAGAATCGCCAGAACGATGATGAAGCGGGTGAAGCAGGTCATCATCATCAACATGGCCGGGAGAAACCCCAGCAGCGTCATGATCAGCAGAATCTGCAGCTTGACGCTCAGGGTCTGGCCGTCTGCGGTGTCGTTGAAGTTGAACAGGGTGATGTCGCCGCCCGCCGCCTGGGCTAGCAGCGGGCAGCACAGGGCCGCCAGCAGCAGGCCGGATTGCAGCAGCCGACGCAGCATCACACGCCCAGCCCGCTGAGGCCGCTGCCGGACAGCTCGACGATGCGCAGGCCGTAGTTGCCGTTCATCACCACCACTTCGGCCTTGGCGAACAGGGCACCGTTGACCTTCACGTCCAGCGGCTCGCCGGCCAGCTTGTCGAGGGCGATCACGCTGCCGGCGTCGACGTCCATCAGCTCCTTGAGGGTGATTTCGGTCGAGGCCACTTCCAGAGTGACGCTGACCGGGATCTTGCCGAAGAAGCTCAGGTCCTGCTGCGGCAGGCCGGGCGGTACTTCTACCGGCGCAGGCTCCTTGGCGGAGTCATCCAGATTGAGACCAGCGTCGTTGATCAGGCTGTCGAAATCGTTATCGGAAATGGGGCTGCTCATGGGGTCTTCACGCTCTCAAGAGAAGTCAGGAACAAGGAGCCGTCGTCTTCGAAGATGGCGCCGCGAAACAGCTTCTGCTGGTTGATCTGTACATCGCAGCGCTCCAGCAGGCGCATCGGCAGGATGTCGCCGGGGCGCAGGGCAAGCACTTGCGACAGAGGCATTTGCAGGCTGGCTACCACGCAGTCCAGGCGCACCGGTAACTGGCGAATCTGGTTGAACGAGTTGCCGCTTTGCATAAGGGGCGTTGGAGGGGTGAGGCGGTTGGTCAACTCATCGACCAACTGCGTATCCAGGTAGATGAAGATCGATGCCTGGCTGCCGGTGATGTGACTGGTGAAGTGAAACTCCGCCACGTACTCCCAGTCGGCTTCTTCGTAGGCATTGTCGAACGGCTCGAGCTTGCCGAAGGTCTGGCCGGCGAGAAGCGAACGGGCGAACAACTGGCTGACATCCAGGCCCAGGCGCGTGCGCATGCGCTGTTCCGAGGTGCTCACCGGGGTGGCTTCATGGTTGGGTAGGCAGGTGCCGCCGTAATAGCACTCCAGCGCTTCGGTCAGCAGGGCGCGGTCCATGGCGAAACCGACCTTGCCCAGCGTCGAGCGATACAGGCACTCGGCATCCTTGTCCAAGTGCTCATGAACATCGACCCGAAGCAGTTCGAGATTGATTCGATAGTTGCGTAGAAAGTAGTCGCTGATGATGCGCGGGTACTTACTGGAGAACTCGCGAATATAGTGGGGAATCTTGTGATAGTGCCGGCCAAGTTTCTGCGGTTTCAACCGGGTCAGACTGTCGGCGGGCACGCCATGAAGGACTTTTTTAATCCCGGTCATGTTGTGGGCTGTATTCCTGGTTGTAACTGCAAGTGCGCCATCGAGCAGTCCGCTGGGCGTGCAGAGGGTGTTTTGATGTGCCGGGAGGCGTTAGCAGCAGTGCTTGGGCCAAGGCGTCGAATTCATCCGGGCACAGTGCTGCAGGCCAGTGATGACGGGAAGGAGTCTAGGCAGGGGGAGGGCAGGAAATTAAATCAATAGATATCAAATGCTGTTTTTGATAGCGAATGGCCGGTGTTGATAGGAAATAACAGCAAGTAATTCGGCGATTTTCTGTGCGCTTGTTAACGTTCGCGCCGTGATCCGTCGCACGTATATAAGGCGCGCCGCCAAGTGCTGCTGAAGTTGACCAATAGAGGCGACGGGAAGTTTCGAAAGATTAAGGGGCCATGTGAAAAAAATCTGTCATCTGCTTGGCAGTTTTGAACACGGGGTCGAATGCCGCCGTCGGGCTCATGAAAGACAACGGGTGATTTACCTTGAAGCATTCAACTCAAACGGTAAGTTACGCCTGCGACGAGTTGTTCGATGAACAACTGGGGCAGCAACATATAGTCGTGGTCGGGCAGGCCGATGCTGCCAGTGAGCGCTTGCTGACCGGCGGTCTGCTACGCCAGGGTTTTCAGGTGCGCCGCTTCGCCAGCTGCCTGGAGCTGGACCCGCGTGCTCTGGAGAGCGCCAGCCTGGTGCTGGTTTTCGTCAGCAGCCTCGCGGGCAATACCCTTTATGCACAGGTCGGCGCGATCCTGCGTCAGGTCGGTCGCATTGGTGTGGTGCCGGTGGTGGAGTATGCCGACCAGGAAAAAGCAGCTGTGCTGCTGGAATTGGGCTGTGTCGATTACCTCCTGGCGCCGTTCAGTGAGGCCCAGCTCAGCGCGCTGTTGCGTCGTCAGGAGTCGGCCAGCGCAGGCGAAGAGGGATTTGTGTCCTGCTCGCAGGCCGGCCGCCGCCTGCTTACCATGGCCCAGCGGGTGGCCATGACCCGTGCGCCGATACTTATTACCGGCGAGACCGGCACCGGCAAGGAGCTGATGGCGCGCTATATCCACCGCTTTTCCGCGCAGGATGATGCGCCCTTCATCGCGGTGAACTGTGCGGCGATTCCCGAGCAGATGCTCGAATCCATTCTCTTCGGTCATGAGAAGGGCGCCTTCACCGGTGCGGTCAGTGCTCAGCCCGGCAAGTTCGAACTGGCCAATGGCGGCACGTTGTTGCTCGACGAGATCGGCGAACTGCCGCTGGGCCTGCAGGCCAAGCTGCTGCGCGTGTTGCAGGAACAGCGTGTCGAGCGCCTGGGCGGGCGCCGCGAGATCGCCCTGGACGTGCGCATCATCGCCGCCACCAACCGTGATCTGCAGCAGGAAGTGGCAGAGGGCCGTTTCCGTGCCGACCTGATGTTCCGTCTTGATGTACTGCCGCTGCACATCAGCCCGCTGCGTGAGCGCAAGGAGGACGTGCTGGCCTTGGCGCGTCGCTTCATTCGCCAGTACGCGCCGCAGGACGCCCGTCACGAACTGCTGACCGAAGACGCCTGCCGCGCGCTGCTGGCGCATGACTGGCCGGGCAATGTGCGTGAGCTGGAGAACTGTCTGCAGCGTGCGCTGATCCTGCGCAACGGCCTGTACATCCAGGCTCAGGATCTTGGCCTGAGCCTGCCACCCAGCAGCGTTCCAGAGCCGGCACCGCGCCTGCAGTCACAGCCGCTCGAGGGCGGCAAGGCCGCGCTGCGCGCCAGCGGCAAGTGGGCCGAATACCAGCATGTAATCGACACCATCCGCCGTTTCGGCGGGCACAAGACCAAGGCCGCCGAAAGCCTCGGCATGACCCCACGCGCACTGCGTTATCGCCTCAACGCCATGCGCGAGCAGGGCGTTCAGATTCCCGTCTAGGAGAAGCAAAGGATGAACTCGATTAGCCAGGTGCAGCAGAATCTGCTGGGCCAAATGGAGCAGCTCAAGGGCCTCGGCGAAGCGACGCCGATCAAACCCGCACAGGCATTCGCCGTGCAGCCCGGCGAGCCAGGTTTTGCGACGGCTTTCGACGATGCGGTGCGCGCGGTCGACGCCCAGCAACATCGTTCCGGCGAGTTGATGGCCGCGGTCGACAGCGGCCAGAGCGATGACCTGGTGGGTGCCATGATCGAGAGCCAGAAGGCCAGCGTTTCGTTCAGCGCCCTGATGCAGGTGCGCAACAAGCTGTCCAGCGCCTTCGACGACATCATGAAGATGCCGCTGTAAGCGGATCGAGGGCTGACGCGTGCTGCAGACCATAAGAAGCAAGCTGCCCGACACCGGGCTGAAACTCGATCCTCGCATGACCCTGATCGGCCTCGCGCTGATCGCCGCGTTGCTGGCGGTTGGTGTGGTGTTCTACCTATGGCGCGACCAGGGTTCCTTCCGTCCCCTGTATGGCGCGGGTGAAGCTTATCCGGCGGCCGAGGTGATGCAGGTGCTCGATGGCGACGCCATCAGCTATCGCCTGCATCCGCAGAGCGGCCAGGTGCTGGTGCGTGAGGACCAGATCGGTCGTGCGCGCATGCTGCTGGCGGCCAAGGGTGTGCAGGTCAAGGTGCCGGCTGGCTACGAGCTGTTCGACAAGGACGAGCCGCTGGGCACCAGCCAGTTCGTCCAGGATGTGCGCCTCAAGCGCAGCCTGGAGGGGGAGTTGGCGCGTACGGTGATGGCGCTCAAGGGCGTGGAGGGCGCCCGCGTGCACCTGGCGCTGCAGGAGAGCAGTTCCTTCGTGGTCGGCAAGCGCGAGCCGGGCAAGGCCTCGGTGATGCTGCAGCTGGCGCCTGGCTACAAGCTGGCGCCGGAGCAGGTCAGCGCCATCGTCAACCTGGTGGCTGGCAGCGTGCCGCAGCTCGAAGCCGGCAACGTGCAGGTCGTCGATCAGTACGGCGCACTGCTGTCGCGCGGTATCGACACGCTGGGCGGCCCGGTGCAGAACTGGCAGGTGGTCGACGACTACCAGAGCAAGGCCGTGGCCAATGCCGAGGCGGTGCTGGCGCCGGTACTCGGCGGCGGTAACTACCGTATCAGCGTGTCCGCCGATATCGACTTCAGTCAGAAGGAAGAGACCTTCCAGTCCTACGGCGAGACGCCGCGTCTGCGCAATGAAGTGCTGCGCGACGAGAGCGTGCTCGACCAGTTGGCCCTCGGCGTTCCCGGCTCGCTGGCCAACCGTCCGCCGCAACCCGCGCCGGAGCCGCCTGCCGATCAGGCGCAGGCGGGTGCTCCGGCGGAGAATGCCAACCAGGCGGCGACCTCGCTGCGCAAGGAGTCCAACCGCCAGCTGGATTACGACCAGAGCGTGACTCACGTCAAGCATGCGCCCTTTAGCCTGCGTCAGCAGAGCATCGCCGTGGTGCTCAATGCCGCCGTGGCGCCAGAGGGTGGCTGGACACCCGAGGCGCGCGAGGAGCTTGCTGCGATGGTCAAGAGTGCCGTGGGCTTCAACCAGGCGCGCGGCGATCTGCTGACGCTGAGCATCTTCCCCTTCACCGATGCAGGCATTGGTGGGGCGGGTGAGGATCTGCTGCCCTGGTGGGAAAACGCCAAGGTGCACGACCTGGCCAAGCTCGGCGTGTTCGCGCTGATCAGCCTGCTGCTGTTGCTGATGGTGGTGCGCCCTGCAGTGCGCAGCCTGAGCCAGCGCAGCCAGCCTGGCGCGCCTGTGGCGCTCGAGGGCGAGGACCAACTGGCGCTGCACGCCGAGCGCGCAGCCGAACGCCTGCTGGCGCGTGTTGGCGACGATACGCCGGGCGCTACCGTGCTCGGCGAACTAAACCCTTTGTCGGAGATTCGCCTGCCGGCGCCCGGCTCGGGTCTGGAGCTACAGATCGAACACCTGCAGATGCTGGCCAAGAACGATCCCGAGCGTGTCTCGGAAGTCATCAAACAGTGGATAGGGCGCAATGAACGAGACCTCAACCCAGCCTGACGGCCGCGGTGGTTCCACCGCCAAGGAAATGCGCCTGCGTGTGCAGAAGCGCTCGCTGAGTACCTCCGAGCAGGCCGCCATTCTCATGCTGAGCATGGGTGACGAGATTTCTGCAGGTGTGCTCAGACACTTCTCACGCGAGGAGATCGTCAGCATCAGCCAGGCGATGGCGCGCCTGTCCAACGTCAAGCAACCGATGGTGTCCGACGTCATCGGCCGCTTCTTCGAGGACTACAAGGAGCAGAGCAGCATCAAGGGCGCCTCGCGTGGCTACCTCGACGGTATGCTCAGCAAGGCGCTGGGCAGCGAAATCACCCGCTCGCTACTCGACAGCATCTACGGCGAGGAGATCCGCGCCAAGATGGCCAAGATGGAGTGGCTCGACCCCAAGCAGTTCGCTGCGCTGATCGCCAAGGAGCACGCGCAGATGCAGGCGGTGTTCCTCGCCTTCCTGCCGCCGGGCATGGCCAGCGACGTGCTCGAATGCATGCCCAGGGAGCGCCAGGACGAGCTGCTATACCGCATCGCCAACCTCAGCGAGGTCAACAGCGACGTCATCGCCGAGCTGGAGCAACTGATCGAACGTAGCCTGGCCGTGCTCAGTACCCAAGGTTCGCAGGTGCGCGGGATCAAGCAGGCGGCGGACATCATGAACCGATTCAAGGGCGACCGAGGGCAGATGTTCGAGCTGCTGCGTGCCCATGACGACCAGCTGGTCGAACGCATCGAGGATGAAATGTACGACTTCTTCATCCTCTCGCGACAGAACCAGGAGGTGCTGCAGGCGCTGCTCGAAGCCGTACCGCTGGAAGAGTGGGTGGTTGCTCTCAAGGGTGCCGAGCCCGAGCTGGTGCGTGCCATTACCGGCGCCATGCCCAAGCGCCAGGCACAGCAGATGGAGTCGATCAACCGCCGCCAGGGCCCGGTGCCGCTGAGTCGTGTCGAACAGGTACGTAAGGACATCATGGCGGTGGTGCGCGAAATGTCGGCCAGTGGTGAGCTGCAGGTGCAATTGTTCCGCGAACAGACGGTGGAATGAGATGACGGTCAAGGTAATCAGCGGCGACGCCCGCCCGTGGCGCGCCTATCGCTTCCCCCCGCGCAGCAGCCAGCCAGCCGTAGACTGGAGCGGCGATGCCGCCGGCCTGCAGCGGGCCATGGCCGATGGCTTTCAGCAGGGCATCGAGAAGGGTTACCAGGACGGCCTGCAGCAAGGCGAGGAGGCCGGGCGCCAGGCCGGCTTCGAGCAGGGCCGCGACGAGGGGCTCAAGCTCGGACGCGAGGAGGGCCGCAGTGAGGGCCGCCGTGAATTTGAGCTGGCCGCGCAGCCGCTGCAGCAGATCAGCGAGAAGGTCGAACAGTATCTTGGCGAGCTGGAGCACAAGCGCCGTCAGGAGCTGCTCGAGCTGGTCAAGAAGGTCTCGCAGCAGGTCATCCGCTGCGAACTCACGTTGCATCCGACCCAGTTGCTGGCATTGGTCGAGGAAGCCCTGACCAGCATGCCGGGCGAGCCCGAGGACGTGCAGGTGCTGCTCAGCCCCGAGGAATACGCACGGATCAAGGCACTGGCGCCGGAGCGCGCGGCGAATTGGAAACTGGTGGCCGACGAGCGTCTGGCATTGGGCGAGTGCCGCGTGGTCACGCCACAGGCCGAAGCCGACGTGGGCTGCCAGCAGCGTCTGGATGCTTGCATCGACACCCTGGCCGAACATCTGCACCTGACCGAGGCCTGAGCGCATGCTCGACTACAAACTCGACGAAGCGCTGCGCTCGCTCGATGGCGTGCAACTGGCCAAGGTGGCCGGGCGTCTGGTGCGGGTTTCCGGCATGTTGCTGGAAAGTCTCGGCTGCCAGCGCAGCACCGGTCAGCGTTGCCGGGTCGAGCAGGCCGACGGCAGCCTGCTGGATGCCCAGGTGGTCGGTTTCAACCGCGATATCACCTACCTCATGCCCTTCAAGAAGCCGATTGGCCTGGCTGCAGGTTCGCGGGTGTTTCCGGCCAAGGATGAAGCCGTGCTGCAGATCGACGAGTCTTGGCTCGGACGTGTGGTCAACGGCCTCGGCGAACCATTGGACGAACGTGGCAAGCTCAGTGGGCGCGACCCGCTGCCGATCGGGCTGCCTTCGGTGAATCCGCTCAAGCGGCGCCCGGTGGAGGCCGCGTTGGACGTTGGCGTGCGTGCCATCAACGGTTTACTGACCCTGGGCAAAGGGCAGCGTGTTGGCCTGTTCGCCGGTTCCGGAGTGGGCAAGAGTGTGCTGCTGGGTATGATCACCCGGCAGACCAAGGCCGATGTGGTGGTGGTCGGGCTGATCGGTGAGCGCGGTCGTGAGGTGCAGGAGTTCATCCTCCATTCCCTGGGTGAAGAGGGCTTGCGCAAGGCGGTAGTTGTCGTGGCGCCGGCCAATGAATCACCACTGATGCGCCTGAAGGCCACTGAGCTGTGCCACAGCATCGCCGCCTACTTTCGTGACCAGGGCCAGGACGTGCTGCTGCTGGTCGATTCGCTGACCCGCTACGCCATGGCCCAGCGCGAGATCGCCCTGGCCCTCGGCGAGCCGCCGGCGACCAAGGGCTATCCTCCGTCGGTGTTCGGCATGCTGCCGGAGTTGGTGGAGAGCGCCGGCAATGGCGAGAGCGGTAGCGGCAGCCTCAGCGCCATCTACACCGTGCTGGCCGAGGGCGACGACCATCAGGACCCGATCGTCGACTGTGCGCGAGCCATCCTCGACGGCCACATCGTCTTGTCGCGACGTCTGGCTGACGTTGGCCATTATCCGGCGATCGACATCTCCGCCTCGGTCAGCCGCTGCATGAGCCAAGTCGGTGAAGCGGCGCATCTGGCGGCCGGGCGGCAGTTCAAGGAGTTCTACAGCACCTTCGAGAAGATCAAGGAGCTGATCCCGCTCGGCGGCTACACCCCAGGCATGGACGCCAAGACCGACCGCGCCGTGCAGCTGGCGCCCAGCCTCGAACGCTTCCTGCGCCAAGAGGTCGGTGCCAGCGCTGAGCTTGGCGCCAGCATCGCCACCTTGCAGAGCATCATCAAATGAAAGAACAGCTAGAAACGCTCGGACGCCTGGCCAGCCTGCGTGGTAATCGTGTGCGGCAGATGCTCGGACGGGTCAGCTATCAGCAGAACCTCTGTCAGCGTTATCGCAACAACATCACTGGCCTCAGCCGCCTGTGCGGATTCAGCGTGCCGATGACCACGCCACTGCAGCGTGATAATCAGCAGCGCTACAAGGCGACCCTGTACAAGATGGTGGAGCTGCAGCGCCGCGAGCTGGCGCTGGCCGAAGAGAATCTGACGCGCATTCAATGCGAGTTGTTGGCGGCGATGCGCAGCGAGAAGGTCATCACCCAGTTTCTCGAGGGCAAGCTGGGTGAGTGGCAGGACCTGCTTGCCCGTCAGGAGCAGAAGATTCAGGATGGTCTGGCTGCGCAGGCCTGGTGGCGAACCCAGGTCAGTTAATTTCTCGTCGACGCGTTTAAGTTCTCGCCGCCCGCGGTCGCTCTTAGGCCATAACACTACGCGAGTTGGATTCGAATCATGGAAATCAGCCGGCATCTCAAGCCCAGTCTCAACCTGCCCAGCGATGCGCCGGCGCAGGTGCAGAGCGCCCGCCCGCAGCAAAGTGGCAATGCGCGCAGCAGTGCCAGCGAGGAACCACGCCTGGAGCAACTGCAAGACGCCCTGCGAAACCTGCCGGACGTTGACCTGGACAAGGTTGCCCAGCTCAAGGCCGCCCTCGCGCGCGGCGAACTGAACAGCGATCCGGCCGCGTTGGCCGGCAGCATGCTGACCTATCACAGCGGTAGCGATGCGTGACCACTGCGCGTGAGCAACAGTTGCTCCAGGTGGTCGAGCAGGATCTGCAGCAGGATTGCGCCGACTACCTCGCCCTGCGCGGGCTCATGCAGGAGCTGTATCAGCAGTTGCTCAAGCGTGACAGCCGGCAGATCGATCTGCTCAACGAGCAGATCCTGCCACTGGTCGACCAGGCCAAGGCCCGTGCGGAGCGCCGCAGTAAGGTGCTCGCGGCCTTTCAACTGGGCGGCGGCAACAGTGCCATGCAGAAGCTGCTGGGGCGTTATCCGCAGGCCCAGCGCAATCACCTCGCCCACACCTGGGACCAGCTCGGCCAATTGGCTGGCCAGTGCAAGCGCCTCAACGAGCGCAACGGCAAGCTGCTGGCCATGCATCACGAGATTCTGGAACAGCTGCTCGGCGAGCCGGGCTCGGCTCAGCTGTACGCACCTCAGCCGTATTGAGCGCTTTAGCCTGCGCCACCCTCATTGCTGGGCTGAAGTTCACCCTACGGTCTGAGTAGGTCGCCTGACCCACCTACAGTCCATGTCCCGGTCTCTAAGCGCCTGCCACGCCGTGTTAGACTCGCGCGCTTCCGATCTGTGGTGATTTCTCTCCGTGCCTCACGCTGCTCTCGCCCATCCGCCGCGCTGGCTGACCAATGTCCAATTGCATCCGCAGCCCTCTGCTGGAGTGCGCGACTGGTTGTTCAATGAGGATTCGCTTACCCGGCGCCTGACTGCGTTGTCGCATGACGGCTTCTCGGTTTCGCCGCTGCAGCAGGGCTGGCAGCGCCTGCGTGTTGACGAGTGTGCCCTGCTTGGCGTGGCCGATGGCAGTCAGGGTTGGGTGCGTGAGGTGTACCTGCGTGGTCATGGGCAACCCTGGGTATTTGCCCGTAGCGTCGCAGCGCGTAGCGTGCTGGAAGGCTCCGGCTTGAATCTGGCAGAGCTGGGCAGTCGCTCGCTGGGTGAACTGTTGTTCAGTGATCGCGCCTTCGATCGTGGCGAGCTGCAGGCCTGCCGCTATCCGGCTGCCTGGCTACCGGATGCGGTGCGCGAAGAGCGCCTGTGGGCACGACGCTCCTGCTTCAGTCGGGGTGCGCTCGGTGTATTGGTCGCCGAGGTGTTTCTGCCGGCATTCTGGCAAGCGGCCGGTATCGAGGCGTAGGGCAGGGTCGTGGCGCGTTGCCTTCAGCGATCCGCGTGATGGGTTGAAAGCATGGTCGTACCGCGCGCCTATAACGGTGGATGAAAAAAGCGTCGACCACGCGCCCCGATCCACTCAACGTCATCAACCCCCTTATAATCCGCGCAACCTGCACGGAGACGCCTTGATGTATACCCGCCTGCTGCAATCGACCACCCGCCTGCACCCGCGCGCCTGGGATTTCATTCAGTTGATGCGTCTGGACAAGCCCATCGGCATCTATCTGCTGCTGTGGCCGACCTTGTGGGCGCTGTGGGTGGCGGCCGAAGGCATTCCGAGCGCGAAAAATCTGTTCATTTTCGTCGTCGGTGTGATCCTGATGCGTGCTGCTGGCTGCGTGATCAATGATTACGCCGACCGCAACTTCGACGGCCACGTCAGTCGTACCAAGGCCCGGCCGCTGGCCAGCGGCAAGGTGAAAGCGCGCGAAGCGCTGGTGCTGTTCGCCGTGCTGGTGGCGCTGAGTTTCGTGCTGGTGCTGTTCACCAACGCCACCACCATCTGGCTGTCATTCGGCGGCTTGGCCCTGGCGGCCTGCTACCCCTTCATGAAGCGTTACACCTTCTACCCGCAGGTGGTGCTCGGTGCGGCGTTTTCCTGGGGCATGCCGATGGCCTTTACCGCCGAAACCGGCAGCCTGCCGCCGGAGGCCTGGTTGCTGTACATCGCCAACCTGCTGTGGACCGTGGCCTACGACACTTACTACGCCATGGCTGACCGCGAGGACGACCTGAAGATCGGGGTGAAGTCCACGGCTATCCTGTTCGGCGATGCCGACCGCCTGATCATCGCCACCCTGCAGGGCCTGGCGTTGCTCTGCCTGCTGCTGGCCGGCGCACGTTTCGAGTTGGGCCTGTACTTCCACCTCGGCCTGTTGGTGGCCACCGCCTGCTTCGCCTGGGAGTTTTACGTGACCCGTCGACGCGAGCCGCTGGTATGCTTCAACGCTTTCCTGCACAACCATTGGGCGGGCCTGGCGATCTTCCTCGGTCTGGTCGCCGACTACGCGCTGCGCTGAAAACAGCGCAGCGCCTGGAGCAATGCACAATCAGTAGGCTTATGGCTTGGCCACGTGCCAGACACCCATCTTGCCGTCGCCCGTTACCTCACCGGGCTGCTTGTCGTTGATGAAGGTGTACAAGGGCTTGCCGTCGTAGGCCCATTGCATGGAGCCATCGTCACGCTTGACCAGGCTCCATTCGCCTTCGGCCTTGGCACCGGCTTCGGCCATCAGCGGTGGCCAGTTCTGTGCGCACTGGCCCGTGCAATTGGACGCGCCAGCGGCGTCCTTGTCGTAGGTGTAGAGCACCATGCCTTTGGCATCCACCAGCATGCCGTCCTTCTCCATCGCCGGTTCGGCTGCCAGGCCTAAGAGGGGCCAGCTCAGCAAGGCACCGACAAGCAACGGAGCGAATCGAGGGGTAATTCTTTTCATTGTCTAACCTCTTCTCGGAACGAACAGGGAACGCCTGGCGGCAGCTGGATCACGGCTTGAGATCGCAGCGCTATCGAGTGGACAGAACCCCGAACGCCCATCCTGCTGCTGGGGTTCTGTGCCAGGCTCCAGGTCACCCCGGATTGGTGGTGACCTCACTGAGCTTAGACGAGGCCTTTAGCCGATTCGTTCGATGTACCGTCACGTCTGGGAGGGAACTTTGGCAGCGTCTAACATGGCCCTGTCATATCGTTGCAATAATTCCGTTATCTAATGCGGCGCAGACAGAGAACGAATAGAGGCTAAGGCCCCATGGTTGGCAAGAACATCCTGATCGTCGATGACGAAGCACCGATCCGCGAGATGATCGCGGTGGCCCTGGAGATGGCCGGTTATGAGTGCCTGGAAGCGGAGAATACCCAGCAGGCCCATGCCGTTATCGTCGACCGTAAACCTGACCTGATTCTGCTCGACTGGATGCTGCCCGGCACCAGCGGCATCGAGTTGGCTCGCCGCTTGAAACGTGACGAGCTGACCTCTGATATCCCGATCATCATGCTCACCGCCAAGGGCGAAGAGGACAACAAGATCCAGGGGCTGGAGGTCGGTGCTGACGACTACATCACCAAGCCTTTCTCGCCGCGAGAACTGGTGGCCCGTCTCAAGGCCGTGCTGCGCCGCGCTGGCCCCAGCGATGGTGAGGCACCGATAGAGGTGGGCGGCCTGTTGCTCGACCCCATCAGCCACCGCGTGACCATCGACGGCAAGCCGGCCGAGATGGGACCGACCGAATATCGCCTGCTGCAGTTCTTCATGACCCATCAGGAGCGCGCCTACACCCGTGGCCAGTTGCTCGATCAGGTCTGGGGCGGCAACGTCTACGTCGAGGAGCGCACCGTCGACGTGCATATCCGCCGCCTGCGCAAGGCGCTCGGTGATGCCTACGAAAACCTGGTACAAACCGTACGCGGGACTGGGTATCGTTTCTCCACCAAAGGTTGAGAAGCTGTTTACGATCTGCTGCGCGTCGGCCCTGCTGCGTTGAAAACAGGTTCGGAATGCTCATGTACAAAAGTACACTCCGCTTCCTCACCTGCTTTCGCCTTGCATGGCTCTAGCTCGCGAGATCGTAAAGCAGCTTCTACGGGTCCGCTCTTCTGACAAGGATGCGCTCCATCGTGAATCAAGACTGGCGTGGCGCCGTGGTGCGTCGGCTGTTGCTGTTGATCGGCGTCTGCCTGTTGCTTGGCTTCATCACCGGTGAATATGCCTGGGTGCTGGCCGGTGGCCTGGCCATTCACCTGGGCTGGACCCTCAGCCAACTGCTGCGTCTGCACAAGTGGCTGCGCGAGCACAAAACCGATGAGCCGCCGCCTGATGGCTATGGGCTGTGGGGCGAGGTATTCGACAGCATCTATCACCTGCAACGTCGCAACCAGAAAGCCCGTGGCCGCTTGCAGGCGGTGATCGACCGTGTGCAGGAGTCCACTGCCGCGCTCAAGGATGCGGTGGTGATGCTCGACAGCCAGGGCAACCTGGAATGGTGGAACCGCGCTGCGGAAACCCTGCTGGGCTTGAAGACGCCGCAGGACAGCGGCCAGCAACTGGCCAATCTGGTGCGTGACCCACGCTTCAAGGACTACTTCGAGCGTGGCAATTATGCTGATGCCCTGGAGATTCCTTCGCCAGCCAACGACCGCCGACGTCTGCAGTTCCACATCACTCGCTACGGCAACCGCGAGCACCTGCTGCTGGTGCGTGACGTCACTCGCCTGTATCAGCTAGAACAGATGCGCAAGGATTTCGTCGCCAACGTCTCCCACGAACTGCGCACGCCGCTGACGGTGATCGCCGGCTATCTGGAAACCCTGCTGGACAACGTCGAGGCGGTCAATCCGCGCTGGCTGCGCGCGTTGCAGCAGATGCAGCAACAGGGCGCGCGGATGCAGACCCTGCTCAATGACCTGCTGCTGTTGGCCAAGCTGGAAGCCACCGACTATCCCTCGGACAACCAGCCAGTGGCGCTCGACCTGATGCTGCTGTCGATCAAGAACGATGCCCAGGCGCTGTCCGGTGACCAGTTGCATCGCATCAGCCTGGAGGCCGACCCGCATCTCAAGCTCAAGGGCAGCGAGGCGGAGCTGCGCAGCGCCTTCTCCAACCTGGTGTTCAATGCGGTGAAGTACACCCCGGCCGGTGGTGACATTCGTATTCGCTGGTGGGGCGATGAGCAGGGCGCGCACCTGGCGGTCAGCGACACTGGCATGGGCATCGAGGCCAAGCACTTGCCCCGCCTGACCGAACGCTTCTATCGCGTCGACTCCAGCCGCGCCAGCAACACCGGTGGCACTGGCCTGGGCCTGGCTATCGTCAAGCACGTACTGTTGCGTCACCGCGGCAATCTGGAGATCAGCAGCGTTCCTGGCAAGGGCAGTACATTCACCTGTCATTTCGCTGCGGCGCAGGTGGTGCAGCGCGCGCGCTGAATGCTTGCATTCGCCGCGACGAAGCTCCAACCTCTAGCGATCATTGGCCAACCCGAACCTTCATGGACCCCTCCACGAGTCTCCCCGCTTCTGCCTACTTCGCCGATTTCGGCCTCATGCTGTTCGCCCTGTTCCTGGTTTTGCTCAATGGCTTCTTCGTCGCCGCGGAGTTCGCCATCGTGCGCCTGCGCGCGACCAAGGTCGATGCGCTGGCCGAGGCCCACGGCTGGCGTGGACACATCCTGCGTACCGTGCACAACCAGATGGATGCCTACCTGTCGGCCTGTCAGCTGGGTATCACCCTGGCTTCGCTGGGCCTTGGCTGGGTCGGTGAGCCTGCCTTCGCCGAGCTGCTGACGCCGCTGCTGGTGGCGGTTGGCGTGGAGTCACCCAAGCTGATTCATGGCATCGCCTTCTTCGCCGCGTTCTCGATCATTTCCTATCTACACATCGTCATCGGCGAGCTGGCGCCCAAGTCCTGGGCGATCCGCAAGCCCGAGTTGCTGTCGCTGTGGACGGCCGCGCCGTTGTACGCCTTCTACTGGCTGATGTACCCGGCGATCTTCGTGCTCAACGCCAGCGCCAACGCCATTTTGCGCATCGCCGGGCAAGGCGAGCCGGGGCCGCACCACGAGCACCACTACAGCCGTGAAGAGCTCAAGCTGATCCTGCATTCCAGTCGCGCCAGCAGCGACAATGACCAGGACTTGCGGGTGCTCGCCTCGGCGGTTGAACTGGGCGAACTGGAGGTAGTGGACTGGGCCAACTCGCGTGAGGACCTGGTTTTTCTGGAACTCAACGCCAGCCTGGATCAGGTGTTCACCACCTTCCGCCGGCACAAGTACAGCCGCTACCCGATCTTCGACGAGAGCAAGGGCGAGTTCGTCGGCGTGCTGCACATCAAGGACCTGCTGCTGCACCTATCGCTGCTGGAGATGCTGCCATCGGCGCTCAAGTTGGGGGATTTGATGCATCCGCTGGAGCGCGTCAGCCGGCATATGCCGCTATCGCAGCTGCTCGAGCAGTTCCGCCAGGGCGGCGCGCACTTCGCCCTGGTCGAGGAGGCCGACGGCAAGGTGATCGGCTACCTGACCATGGAAGATGTACTCGAAGCACTGGTCGGCGACATTCAGGACGAGCACCGCAAGGCCGAGCGCGGCATTCTCGCCTACCAGCCGGGCAAGTTGCTGGTGCGTGGCGACACGCCGCTGGCCAAGGTCGAGCGACTGCTGGGTGTCGACCTCGACCATATCGAGGCCGAGACCCTCGCCGGGTTGATCTACGAGACCCTCAAGCGCATGCCTGATGAAGAGGAAGTGCTGGAAACCGATGGCCTGCGCATCATCGTCAAGAAGATGAAGGGTCCCAAGGTGGTGCTGGCCAAGGTGGTCAAGCTGGACTGAGTCCGCAAGGCGCCAACCAAAGGTGCCTCTCTCGGCGAGAGGCCATAACGGGCTGTCCGTTCGGTCAATATTTCCCCCTCCGATCCAGGCCTGTTCAGGGCCTGTTCAGTTTCGAGACCACTCGTCAGGTTTGCCGAATGACTCCCTGCATCGCAAGTCTAGGTACTTGCGTCCCACCTCCCGGTGAGCGGCGTTATCCACTCATTGCCAAGGAAATCGTCATGCAGCTGTCCAGCATCACCCCCAAAGCAACACTCGCCCTGTGCCTGGCGGGCGCCTCGCAGGCCTATGCAGACTCGGTCACCGATCCAATCTCGACCTTCGGTGTCATCGCTTCGCACAACCAGTACAAGCTCACCGTGGACGATGAAAGCGACAAGGAGCGCCTCAACCAGGGCGGCCTGTTCTACCACTTCGGTAACAAGCTGACCGGGCAGGAGGGCTTCATCTACCAGGCCGGTATCGAAGGTCAGTACCGTGACAAGGACGACGTGGAATACAAGTCCGCGCGCGCCGACATCGACCTTGGTCTGCGTGCCGCGTTGAGCACCAACAACTACGTCGACGTGATCGTCGGTGGCGGCTACGACTGGGGTCGCATCAAGCAGGACGACATCGGCCCGTTCGACAGCAACGTCAAGCTGACCAGCAAATCTCCCTTCGCCAAGGCTGGCCTCGGTTACAACTACCTGACGCCGGACTACACCCTGCGCCTGGAAGTCGGTGCACGCTACTCGATCAACTCCGAGGCGCGCCTCAAGGTCAATGGCGAGAGCGACTCCGTGGACCTCAAGGACAAGGTCAACCCCTACGGCGAGCTGACCGTGCTGTGGAACAAGGGCATCAACAGCCTGCCGATCAGCACCAGCCTGTACTACACCCAGACTCGCTACGAGCTGGACAGCAACAGCGCGATTGCCGAGCGCAGCAAGCTCAAGCAGGAGCAGGTCGGCCTGCGCGTAGGCCTGGCGTTCTAGGGGCCCCATGGACCGCCTGGTATACCGGGCGGTCTGCCTTGATCCCCGCTCCTGACTCCCCCGCTCGCACCTTTCCCCAACCTCCGAATGGCTGACTGCACGCCATCTGGCCAGCGCTTGCCCGATCCAGTAGGGTGTCATCCCGCCATCTCGGGAGGCGGCCGCTGGGCCGTCGCGTCGTTTTCAATGTGAGGAAAGAGCGCATGAGTGCACCAGTCGTCATCGTCGGCACCGGTCTGGCCGGTTACAACCTGGCCAAGGAGTGGCGCAAGCTCGACACCCAGACGCCCTTGCTGCTGATCACCGCTGATGACGGTCGCTCCTACTCCAAGCCGATGCTGTCCACCGGCTTTGGCAAGAACAAGGATGCCGATGGCCTGGCGATGGCCGAGGCGGGCGCCATGGCCGAGCAGCTCAATGCGGAAATTCGCACCCATACCCGCATCACCGGTATCGACCCTGGTCACAAGCGTCTGTGGATCGGTGAGGAAGCCGTGCCATATCGGGATCTGGTACTGGCCTGGGGCGCCGAGCCGATTCGCGTGCCGGTCGAAGGTGATGCCCAGGATGCGCTGTTCCCGATCAATGATCTTGAAGATTACGCACGCTTTCGCAGCGCCGTGGCCGGCAAGCGCCGCGTACTGATCCTCGGCGCCGGTCTGATCGGCTGCGAGTTCGCCAACGACCTCAGTGCCGGTGGCTATGAGGTCGAGTTGCTGGCGCCTTGCGAGCAGGTGATGCCCGGTTTGCTGCATCCGGCGGCAGCGTCTGCCGTGCAAGCTGGCCTGGAAGGCCTGGGTGTGCGTTTCCATCTGGGCCCGGTGCTGGCCAGCCTCGATCACCAGGGTGATGCGCTACAGGCGTCACTCTCCGATGGCAGCCTGATCCCGTGCGATGCGGTGGTCTCGGCCGTCGGTCTGCGCCCGCGTATCGCGCTTGCCGCTGCGGCCGGGCTCGACGTCAACCGTGGGGTGATGGTCGACCGCCAACTGCGTACCTCGCACGCCAACATCTACGCCCTGGGCGACTGCGCCGAGGTCGACGGCCTCAACCTGCTTTATGTCATGCCGCTGATGGCCTGTGCTCGAGCGCTGGCCAAGACCCTGGCCGGCGAGCCCACTGCCGTCAGCTACGGGCCGATGCCGGTGACGGTGAAAACACCGGCGTGTCCGCTGGTGGTCTCGCCGCCACCCCGTGGCCGCGAAGGCGAGTGGACGGTAGAAGGCAGCGGTAGCGACATCAAGGTGCTCTGCCGCGAGGCTTACGGAGCACTGCTCGGTTATGCGCTGACCGGCGCCGCGGTGCAGGAGAAACTGGCACTGAACAAGGAATTACCAGCGCTGCTGGCATGATTGCCTGCCGTTCTGTCGGATACGCCACGAAATTGCCTGGTTAAAGTGGCGGACGAGACTGGCGCAGCGCGATGCAGCATGCCATTCTCCTTTGGGTCTGCCGCAGCGCAGAGCTGTTGCGGCGCCTTGGGCGCTGTTCTGGAAGGACAGCACGGACACAACAACAAAAAACCGTCAAAGAGGCATCTATGCGTAAACCGGAACTCGCCGCCGCCATCGCCGAAAAGGCTGATCTGACCAAGGATCAGGCCAATCGTGTACTCAACGCCGTACTAGAAGAAATCACCGGTGCACTGAACCGCAAGGACAGTGTGACCTTGGTTGGCTTCGGTACCTTCGTCCAGCGCCATCGCGGCGCCCGTACTGGTAAGAACCCGCAAACCGGTCAGCCGGTGAAGATCAAGGCCAGCAACACCGTCGCCTTCAAGCCGGGCAAGTCCCTGAAAGACGCGGTCAACTGAGCCCGTTACCCGGAGCCATTCGGCTCCGGGTTCTCCCTGCGCAGCGAGGCTGCGTCATGTCTGGTACGACCGTACTTTAGGCAGGCTGTAGTCCTCCAGAAAAACCACTACAATGCGCGGCCGTCATTTTCGATCACAAGGGCTCGTGCATGAAATTCCGTTTTCTTCTGTGGATGCTGGGCCGCCTGATGGCCAAGGCCAGTCGTGAAAACCCGGCGTTCCGTCAGCAGCTCGAAGGTCGCGATATGGTCTTCCAGTTGCACACCTTGGACGGCAAGGTTGCTCGCCATTTCATCGTGGCCGGCCAGCGCGTCAGCAGCAAGCGCGGTAACGCCAAGGAGCCCGCTTTCGCCATCGGTTTCAAAGATGCCGCCTATGGCTTCGCAACCATGACCGCGAAGAACAAGCAACTGGCCTTCATGCAGGGTATCCAGAACAAGGACATCCAGATCCAGGGCAACCCGGCGCTGGTCATGTGGTTCCAGGGGCTGACCAAATACCTGATGCCGAAGAAGAAGACCGAGGCGCCGAAAGAGGCTGCCTGATCGGCACTGATGTGCGTCGCGGCTGGCCGCGACGCTGCGCTTTGGTTAGGCTGCCAGGCACGTTCCTGTGGAAAGCCTGACCATGCGTGTTTTCCTGCTACCCCTGCTATTGCTGGCCGCTACCACTGCACGGGCCGAGCCAGCGCCTGCCAAAGCCCTGTTGCCACTGTTCGAACTCGCCGGTATCCATCTGTTGTGCGAGCAGAGCGCGCCGTTGGTCCAGCGTGGGCAAGCTGAGGCCGAACAGAAACGCCTCGCTCAGCTGTTCGCTGGCGAGGCGTTTTGTCTGGAACTGGCCAAGCGCGTTGGTGCCCGCTTCGATGCGGTGCAGGGCGAACAGGCCCGCGAGCGCCTCGATAGCCCGCTGGCGCAGCGTTTCACCGCTGCCGAGCGGGCGGTGGGCGAGCAGCCCGAAGGCTTGGCCGAGTACCGCCAGCGGCTGCAGGAACAGCCGCCACGAGGCGCGCGGCTGGAGCTGGTCAAGCGTCTCGATGCCGCCGCACACACCACCGAGCTGGCCAGCCTGCTGCGTTACGAGGTCGGCAAGACTCAGGCACTGCTGGCATTAAGAGCGCGGGGCGAGAATCTCAGTGAGGCCGAACTGCAGGCACAGACGCAGAAGCAGGCAGACGCCATTCGCCAATCCAGCGAGCAGGCGGTAGAGACCTTCATGTTCTATGCGTATCGGCAGATGCCCAGCGATCAGCTGGCCGAGTATGCGGCGCTGTACGAGCATCCCAGCGTCAGCCAACTGCTCAGCACCAGTCTCGATGTGCTGCCGCAGCTGTTCGCCGAGCGCCGCGAGCAACTGCGCAAAGCAGCAGGCAAGCCATAGGGGGCGCCCTACTTGCCCAAGACCGACGCTCAGTGCGTCGGCTGGAACTGGGCTGCCAGTTCGCGCAAGGCGACCTCGGCACTGAGCACCTTGCTCACCGCATCCTCGGCCTTTTCCCGGCTCAGGCCCAGGGCCTCGAACAGCTCATCAGGAATCTCGCTCTGCGGGCCGGCACCGATACCCTGGTTACGCAGCAGGCTGACCGCCAGGCACACCAGATTGGGGAAGGCGGCGCTGTCGCCGGCGTAGGACGGGTCATGCTGGAAGCGCAGGGCGCTGGACAGCTCTTCCGGCATATCCCAGTGGCGCATCAGCCAGGCACCTATCTGCTCGCGGGTGATGCCCAGCAGGTGTTGCTCGATATGACCGTGCGACAGGTGCGGGTTGACCTCCAGGTGGCGGCAGATCAGCGAGAAGTGCGGCGGGAACACGTGCGCCAGGACCAGGTAGCCGAAATTGTGCAGCAGACCGGCGAGGTAGGTCAGGCCGGCTTCAGGGCGCTGCGCACGCGGCATGGCACGGGTCAGGCCTTCGATCACCGCAGCGGTGTAGATTGCCTGTTGCCAGTAGGGCGTGGCGTGCTGCGGCTGATCCTTGGGCAGGCTCAGGGTCTTGCCCAAGGCCAGGCCGAGAGCCAGGTTGATCACCAGGTCGAAGCCCAGCACGCGGACGATGGCATCTTCCACCGAGCGGATCTTGCCGGGCGCGGCGTAGTAGGGCGAGGCGGCCCAGCTCACTACCTGCGCCGCCAGCGCGGGGTCGGTCTCGACCACACCGGTGATGTCATCCACGGTGGCGTTAGGGTCGACACGCAGCTTGATGATCTTCTGCGCGGTTTCCGGCAGCGGCGGAATCTCGATGGTTTCTTCCAGGCGCTGCTGGATGCGGCGCGCAGTGAAGGCCTGCACGGCCTGGGTGATCTCCGCGCGGTCATCGTGCGGGCGATCGAGGTTCGGTTTGATCGCGCTGACCGGTTCACCGAAGCGCGCCGCGCTGGCTTTGCTCAGCAATGCCTTGAAGGCGTCGGTGGGAATTTCCAGCAGCACGCCGGGCTGGCCTGAATCGATCAGCAGGCTGGGCACCTGCAGCAGGCGTTCTTCGTACAAGCAGGGCGAGCTGGTCAGCGGCGGCAGGCCGGGCAGGGCGGCCAGGTTGTGCTTGCCAAGCATGCGCTCCAGGCGCTCCGGTTTGACCGCGGTGAGCTGGCGCCCGGTCAACTCGGCCAGGCGCGACAGATCCAGCAATTGGCTGCGCGGGTAGAGCACCAGCAGGGCACCGACGGCGTCGTCCAGCAGCACGGCCTGCAGGCGTGCTTCGCTTGGCTGGCCCGGTCGCTCCGCGCGTACCTGGTAGGGTATGGCGAGTTTCTCCAGCAACTGCACGATCACAGCAGGGGGTTGCGGAGTTGGATTGGCGGCGAGGGCTGCTTCAGTCATATCGGTATCCAGCGTTGGCGCATGTGCCCCGGAGTATAACCAGCGAGGATTTGCGCAAAGGTTCGTGGCGACGGTTGTCTTGTGAACAGGTTCACACTTGACCGTATTGCTGGCCGTGACGCAACCAGCGTTCCAACAATGGAGCCACATGTTGCGGCCAATGTTCCAGAAGGGCTTGCGCGGCATCACGCACGGCAGGCAGCAGGTCGGCATCGCGCATCAGGTCGGCGACCTTGAACTGCAGCAGGCCGGTCTGCCGAGTGCCGAGCATTTCGCCGGGGCCACGCAGTTCCAGGTCCTTCTCGGCGATGATGAAACCATCGGTGGTCTCACGCATGATCGCCAGGCGCTCGCGCCCCAGTTGTGACAGGGGGGCATGGTAGAGCAAGACGCAGTGGCTGGCGGCGCTGCCGCGCCCCACTCGGCCGCGCAATTGGTGCAACTGGGCCAGGCCCAGGCGTTCGGGGTTCTCGATGATCATCAGGCTGGCGTTGGGCACGTCGACGCCGACTTCGATCACCGTGGTAGCCACCAGCAACTGCAGCTTGCCCTGCTTGAACTCGTCCATCACCGCGGCTTTTTCGGCCGGTTTCATGCGCCCGTGGATCAGCCCGACACGCAGCTCGCCCAATGCCGCGGAAAGCTCCTCGAAGCTGGTTTCAGCAGCCTGGCAGGTGAGTTCTTCGGACTCTTCGATCAGCGTGCACACCCAGTAGGCCTGGCGTCCCTGCTGGCAGGCATTGCGTACGCGCTCGACTACCTCGATGCGGCGGCTGTCGGCGATCACCAGGGTGTTGACCGGTGTCCGCCCTGGCGGCAGTTCGTCGAGGATCGAGGTGTCCAGGTCGGCGTAGGCGCTCATCGCTAGGGTGCGTGGGATAGGCGTGGCGGTCATGATCAGCTGGTGTGGGCAAAGACGACCGTCGATGCCCTTCTGGCGCAGCGCCAAGCGTTGCTGCACACCGAAGCGGTGCTGCTCGTCGATGATCACCAGGGCCAGGCGCTTGAACTTCACTTCGTCCTGGAACAGGGCGTGGGTGCCGACCACCATCGGACAGCCGGCGGCGATCTGTTCCAGCGCGGTGGCGCGGGCCTTGCCCTTGAGCTTGCCGGCCAGCCAGGCGACGTCCAGACCAAGCGGTGCCAGCCATTTGCTGAAGTTGAGAAAGTGCTGCTCGGCGAGGATCTCGGTGGGCGCCATCAGCGCCACCTGATAGCCGGCCTCCAGCGCCTGCAATGCAGCCAGGGCGGCGACCACCGTCTTGCCGGCACCGACGTCGCCCTGTACCAGACGCAGCATGGGTTCACTCTGCGTGAGGTCGTAGGCGATCTCGGCACCCACGCGCTGCTGCGCACCAGTCGGGGCGAAGCCAAGATTCTGCAGGTACTTCTGCGGCAGCTTCTTCGCTGGCGGCAGAGCCGGTGCCTGCTGCGCGCGCACCTGTTCGCGCAGGCGTTGCAGGGATAGCTGGTGCGTCAGCAACTCTTCGAAGGCCAGGCGGTGCTGAGCCCAATGGCGACCCTCGGCGAGCTCCTCGACATCGGCGTCCGGTGGTGGCCGGTGCAGATAGCGGATGGCCTCGTCCAGCGGCGCCAAGTGATAGTCACGGGCCAGCTCATCGGGTAGCCAGTCCGGCAGGCTACGCGGGCCCAGGCGTGCCAGCGCCTGCTGGCTGAGCTGGCGCAAGCGCTGCTGGGTCAGGCCTTCGGTGGTCGGGTAGATGGGCGTCAGGCTCTGCTCCACCGGGGCCGGTTCGTCGCCGCTCTGCGCGCGGTACTCCGGGTGGTAGATTTCCAGGCCGGTGGCGCCGGGACGTACTTCGCCGTAGCAGCGCAGGGCGGTGCCACGTTTCATGCCGTCCTTCTGTGCCTGGCTGAAGTGGAAGAAGCGCAGGCTCAGGGTGCCACTGCCGTCCTGCAGGCGGACCAGCAGGCTACGGCGACGGCCCATGACCACGTCGGCACCGGCGACAATGCCTTCGACCACCGCATCCTGCCCCGGGCGCAGGGCGCCGATGGGGGTGATGCGGGTGCGATCCTGATAGCGCAACGGCAGGTGGAACAGCACATCCTGCAGGTTTTCCAGGCCGACCTTGGCCAGTTTCTCCGCCAGCGCGGCGCCCACGCCTTTCAGCGCCGTGACGGAAACCGCTGACAGTTCACTCACCTCAGACCTCAGGCGCTCTTGGTCTGCGGGCTGCGGGCGACCGAGCAGAGGCGGATGGAGTCGGCCAGCACTTCGATGGCGTTGGGCCGCGGGAAACTGGCGCGCCAGGCGATGGCCACGGTACGGAACGGCACTGGTGCACTGAGCGGACGGACTTCGATCACGCCGGGCGCATAGTGGTGGCTGTCGACTGCCGAGAACGGCAGGATCGACACGCCGAGACCAGAGGCGACCATGTGGCGGATGGTCTCCAGCGAGCTGGACTCCACCGTGGTGTGCTTGCCGTGGTCATCGCCACCCTTGCGCAGGGTCGGGCAGGCTTCCAGCACCTGATCGCGGAAGCAGTGGCCCTCGCCGAGCAGCAGCAGGCTCTTGTCGTTGAGCAGCTTGGTGTCGATGGTGTCCATCGCCGCCCAGGGGTGGCCGGTTGGCAGCAGCGCGTAGAAGGGCTCGTCGTACAGCGGTTTGGTCAGGACATCGGCTTCCTGGAACGGCAGGGCGATGATGATGGCGTCCAGCTCACCGGTGCGCAGCTTGTCACGCAGGATGTGGGTGAAGTTTTCCTCGATGTACAGCGGCATGTCCGGTGCGACCCGGTGCAACTGCGGAATCAGGTGCGGGAACAGATAGGGGCCAACGGTGTAGATGGCGCCGATCTTCAGCGGCGCGGCCAGTTGGTTTTTGCCAGCCTGAGCCAGTTCGCGAATGCCCTGGGCCTGCTCCAGCACCTTCTGCGCCTGAGTGACGATGCCCTCACCGACTGGCGTCAGGCGCACAGCGCTCTTGCTGCGCTCGAAGATCAGCACGCCAAGCTCGTCTTCCAGCTTCTTCACGCCAACCGACAGGGTCGGCTGGCTGACGTGGCAACGCTCGGCGGCACGGCCGAAATGCTGTTCCTGAGCGAGGGTGACGATGTACCGCAGTTCGGTGAGGGTCATAGTGTTTATCCATTAAGTTGCCGCCAAGCATAGCCTTTGCAATCAGATGAACCAACCGCGCTAATAGACTGTTGCAAAACTATCTCGACTTTGGCGTCTGCGCCGCCCTGCCTCCAGCACTCATGCAGTCCGCTGAATGCTTCAGCCGATGCTTTCAAACGGGCTGTTACACTGCGCTGTCGCATAGAAGTCATGGAGAAAAGCATGTCGAGCTGCAACAGCCTGCTGATTGCCGGGTGCGGGGACGTCGGTACCCGTCTTGGCCTGCGTATGGCCGAACAGGGCTGGCGCGTGCTGGGCATGCGCCGCAACGTGGCCGCGCTGCCGGCCGCCATCGAGCCGCTGGCCGGTGACCTGCACGCTGATCAATGCCCAGCGGATTGGCCGCAGGGGGCGCTTGAGTATCTGGTGTACTGCGCAGCCGCCACCCAGCACGACGAGGCCGGCTACCGTGCTGCCTATGTCGACGGGTTGCGCCGTGTGCTGAGCTGGCTGGCTGAACATGGCCAGCGCCCGCGACGCATCCTCTTCGCCTCCAGCAGCGGGGTGTACGGGCAGCAGGAGGGCGAGTGGATCGATGAGGATTCTCCGGCCGAAGCCCAGAGCTTTTCTGCGGTGATCATGCGTGAAGCCGAACGTGTCGCGCTCGACAGTGGCCTGCCTTCGACCACGGTGCGTTTGACCGGTCTCTATGGTCCCGGCCGGGAATGGTTGCTGAGCCAGGTGCGCGGAGGCTACCGCGTCAGTGAAACACCGCCGCTGTATGGCAACCGCATTCATGTCGACGATGCAGCAGGACTGCTCGCCACGTTGCTGCAGGCCGACGCTGCGGGCGTGCCTTTGGCCGATTGCTACCTGGGCGTCGACAACGAGCCGGCGCCGCTGCACGACGTGGTGGGCTGGTTGCGCGAGCAACTGGGCGTTAGCCACTGGAGCGACGAGCAGCGCGTGCGCCGCGCCGGCAGCAAGCGCTGCAGCAATGCCCGCGCCCGTGCGCTGGGTTGGGCGCCGCAGTACCCCAGCTATCGCGAGGGCTATGCGGCGATCTTGCGGGACAAATAGAGCCAGGCCAGCGTTGATCAGCGGCGCTTGAGCAACCAGCGCTGCGGGCCCGGCTGGTACTCGGGCATCTCATCGAATTGGGCGCGGTTGTGCGCTTCGAAGATCCGCAGCTGATTGCCTTCGTGGACGAATAGCCAGGGGCTGCCCTGATCGCCGGCTTGCAACCAGAGGCTGTCGTGTTCACCGCTCATGGCTGCGCAATCGCCCGCCAGGCACAGGGCGAAGCGTTCGGCGCCTGGCAATCCCTGCACCTGGCCGTCGCTGTTGAAGCGCACCAGGCCGCCCTGGCCGAGGCCTTCCTCGATCAGCCAGTCGCCGCCCAGATAGTCGCGATACAGCGCCTGTTCGAAGCTGCTGCCCAGTGGTCTGGGCTCGCCGGAGCTGTCGACCCGGGTGAAATGCTGCTCGGGCCAGTAGTCGCTGGCGATCTGTACCAGTTCGCCACTCTGCACACCCAGTTGTTCCTTGTAGTCACCGTAGAAGGTCACCTGCCAACGGCCTTCTCCGGCGCTTTGCAGCTTGCCTTCGGCCAGCTCGAAGCCATTGCTGTAGCTGGCCTCCTGGCGGTCGGGAGCGATATGCCATTCGAGGTTGGGGCCGTAGGCGAGCAGGGCTTCGCGCAGGCGGCCACTTTCGCGGGCGGCGTCGATGGCGGCCTGGTTGATCCAGGTTCCACTCGGGTCGTTGTTCGGCTTACTGGCGCAGCCGGCCAGCAGGGCACTGCAGAGCAGCAGGGGAAGCAGACGCATGGTGATCTCCATGCCGTGGAAGGGAGAGCGGGGCGTCACACCCCGCCCGAAGAACGACTTATTCGATGACCAGAATCGCGTCCATTTCCACCTGCGAACCACGCGGCAGAGCGGCAACGCCGATGGCGGCGCGAGCCGGGTAGGGCTGTTCGAAGTAGCGACCCATGATCTCGTTGACCTTGGCGAAGTGCGAGAGGTCGGTGAGGAAGATGTTGAGCTTGACGATGTCCTTGAACGAGCCGCCTGCAGCTTCTGCAACGGCCTTGAGGTTCTCGAACACCTGTGCGGTCTGTGCTTCGAAGCCTTCGACCAGCTCCATGCTTACCGGGTCCAGCGGGATCTGACCGGACATGTAGACGGTGTTGCCGGCCTTGATCGCCTGGGAGTAGGTGCCGATGGCGGCGGGGGCCTTGTCGCTGGTGATGACGGTCTTGCTCATGAATCGCTCCTTGTGAGAACTGGCTGGGTCGAGCACCCAGCCTACAGACTGGAAATAGGGGGATTGTGTCAGGCGCGTACTCGGGTGATACGCATCACGCCCTTGAGTGCGCGCAGTTTCTTGATCACGCGGGCCAGGTGCACGCGGTCATGCACGCTGACCACCAGCTGCACCACGCTGATGCGGCCGTCGCGTTCGTCCATGCTGATCTTCTCGATGTTGCCATCGGCGGCATTGACGCTGCTGGCCAGCAAGGCGATCAGGCCGCGCTGGTGCTCCAGCTCGACGCGCAGTTCGACGTTGAATTCGCCGGTGACGTCCTTGGCCCAATTGAGCTGGATGCATTTTTCCGGGTTGTGGCGGATGTCGACGATGTTCCGGCAGTTCTCCATGTGCACCACCATGCCCTTGCCAGCGGACAGATAGCCGACGATGGGGTCGCCCGGAATCGGTGTACAGCACTTGGCGTAGCTCATCACCAGGCCTTCGGTGCCGCGAATCGCCAACGGACCTTCGCTGCTCGGCAAGGTGTCGTCGCCACTTTCGGCGACCAGGCGGCGTGCTACGACGTAGGCCATGCGATTGCCCAGTCCGATGTCTTCGAGCAGGTCTTCGATGACCTCCTGACGGTATTCGCCAAGTACGGCCTGGACGCGTTCGGGAGCGATCTTCTCCAGGTTCGTGTCGAAGCTGGCCAGTACCTTGTTCAACAGCCGTTCGCCAAGGCTGATGGATTCGGAACGACGTTGCTGCTTGAGGGCGTGACGGATGTGCGTGCGCGCCTTGCCGGTGACCACGAAGTTGAGCCAGGCCGGATTGGGCCGGGCGCCCGGTGCGGTGACGATTTCCACCGTCGAGCCGCTTTCCAGGGCCTGCGACAGCGGCGCCAGGCGGCGGTTGATGCGGCAGGCGATGCAGGTGTTGCCGACGTCGGTATGCACCGCGTAGGCGAAGTCGACCGCGGTGGAGCCTTTCGGCAGCTCCATGATGCGGCCCTTGGGCGTGAACACGTAGACCTCGTCCGGGAACAGGTCGATCTTCACGCTCTCGATGAATTCCAGCGAGTTGCCGGCGCGTTGCTGCAGCTCCAGCACGCCCTTGACCCATTGGCGTGCGCGGGCGTGGTTGCCCTTGGGCGCTTCGTCCTCGTTGGACTTGTACAGCCAGTGCGCGGCGATGCCGTTGTTGGCCATCTCTTCCATCTCGCGGGTGCGGATCTGGATCTCGATGGGCACGCCGTGCATGCCGAACAACGTGGTGTGCAGCGACTGGTAACCGTTGGCCTTGGGAATCGCGATGTAATCCTTGAAGCGTCCGGGCAGCGGCTTGTACAGGTTGTGCACGGCGCCGAGCACGCGGTAGCAGGTGTCGACTTTGTCGACGATGATGCGGAAGGCGTAGACGTCCATGATCTCGTTGAACGCCTTACGCTTGCCGCGCATCTTCTGGTAGATGCTGTAGAGGTGCTTCTCGCGGCCGATCACTTCGCCTTCCATGCCCTCGTGCTGCAGGCACACCTGAATCGACTCTTCGATCTTGGCGACGATTTCCTTGCGGTTGCCCCGAGCGCGGCGCACGGCGGCGCGGATGCGCTCGGAGCGCATCGGGTGCATGGCCTTGAAGCCCAGGTCTTCGAACTCCACGCGCATGTTGTGCATGCCCAGCCGGTTGGCGATGGGGGCGTAGATTTCCAGGGTTTCCTTGGCGATGCGCCGGCTTTTCTCGTGCGGCATGGCATCGAGGGTGCGCATGTTGTGCAGGCGGTCGGCGAGCTTGACCAGAATCACGCGGATGTCGCGGGCCATGGCCATGGCCATCTTCTGGAAGTTCTCAGCCTGCGCCTCGGCCTTGGTCTCGAAGTTCATCTGGGTCAGTTTGCTGACCCCGTCGACCAGTTCGGCCACGGTTTCGCCGAACTGCGCGTTGAGCGCTTCCTTGGCGATGCCGGTGTCTTCGATGACGTCGTGCAGCATGGCGGCCATCAGGCTCTGATGATCCATGTGCATGTCGGCGAGGATGCTGGCCACGGCCAGCGGGTGGGTCACGTAGGCTTCGCCACTGCGGCGGCGTTGGCCATCGTGCGCCTGTTCGGCGTAGAAGTAGGCTCGGCGCACCAGGTTGACCTGGTCATTGCCGAGGTAGGCCGAAAGTCGGTCGGCGAGAGCGTCTATGCCAGCCATGGGGTATTCCCCTCAGGGCTGGCTTGGCTACACGCCGCGCAACTTCGACCCGGCATCATCGACTTACAGAGGCTCGTTGGCCTCTTCCTCGAAGGCAGCGAACAGCGGCTCTTCTTCGACGATGTCTTCCTGGGCGATCACTTCATAGTCCACCAGGCCAGCGGCGATTTCGCGCAGGGCCACTACGGTGGGCTTGTCGTTTTCCCAAGCCACTTTCGGCTCTTTGCCGCCGGTGGCCAGCTGGCGCGAACGTTTGGTCGCGAGCATGACCAGTTCGAAGCGGTTATCAACGTTGTCCAGGCAATCTTCGACGGTAACGCGAGCCATGGTGTTCCTCGTAACGTGTGCGGATAAGCTTGGCCCGAGCGGGCGAGCGGACTGGATAGTGTAAAGCAGCTTCAAGCTCCAGGCTACAAGCAGGAGCCAATTCGGCCTTGCTTTTACTGGCAGCTTGTGGCTTGAAGCCTGCAGCTGCTCTTAGGCCAGCAGTTCGCTGAGCAGGCCGGCATGGCGCTGTTGTTGCTGCGTTTGCGCCAGCTGGTTGCTGCGGAAGATCGCCTTCAGGTCGCTCAGGGCGTGGTTGAAGTCGTCGTTGATCACCAGGTAGTCATACTCGACGTAGTGGCTCATCTCGCTGACTGCCTCGCGCATGCGTCGTTCGATGATCTCGCCGCTGTCCTGGCCGCGGTTGGTCAGGCGGTGGCGCAGGGCTTCCTGGGTTGGCGGTAGGATGAAGATGGATTTGGCCTGCGGCATCAGCTTGCGCACCTGTTGCGCGCCTTGCCAGTCGATCTCCAGGATCAGGTCGAAACCCTCGCTCAGGGTCTGCTCGACCCACTTCTGCGAGGTGCCGTAGAAGTTGTCGAAGACCTGCGCATGCTCGAGAAACTCGCTGCGTTCGATCATGGCATTGAACTGCGCGTGGTCGACGAAGTGGTAGTTGACCCCGTCCTGCTCGCCCGGACGCATGGCGCGGGTGGTGTGCGAGACCGAGACGCGAATCTGTGCGCCGCTGTCGATCAGGGCCGTGACCAGGCTGGTCTTGCCGGCGCCGGAAGGTGCGGAAACGATGTACAGGGTGCCGGTGGTGGCCATTAGAGCTTCCTGAGCAAATCTTGGTGGTCTTGAAAATGTAGCGAGCGACGGCTGGACAGGGCGAAATCAGGTCAGGGAGTGGAGTTTACGACTGTAAATGAGCATTTCGAACCTGATTTATACGCGCTATAGCCTAGCGCAGCCGTTTCACTCGATATTCTGAACCTGCTCGCGCATCTGCTCGATCAGGACTTTCAAATTGACGGCCGCTTGCGTGCTGCGCGTGTCGAACGCCTTGGAGCCGAGGGTGTTGGCTTCGCGGTTGAGTTCCTGCATCAGGAAGTCCAGGCGCCGACCGGCCGCGCCGCCGGCCTTGAGCACGCGACGTACTTCGCTGACGTGGGTGCTGAGGCGATCCAGTTCTTCGGCCACGTCGCTCTTCTGCGCGAGCAGCACCAGCTCCTGCTCCAGGCGTTGCGGATCGAGCTCGGCCTGCATCTCGGCGAAGCGGGTTTCGATCTTCTGGCGCTGGCCGGCGAGCATCTGTGGCACCAGTTCGCGCAGGGAGGCGACTTCGTCGAGGATGCTGTCGAGGCGATCATTGAGCAGCTTGGCCAACTCGGCGCCTTCACGGGCACGGCCGGCCTTGAGTTCGCCCAGCGCCTGGTCGAACAGTTTCAGCGCAGCGGCGTTGAGCGCCTGCGGATCGGCCGAGTCGGCGACCAGCACGCCGGGCCAGGCCAGCACTTCCAGCGGGTTGAGTGGCGCTGGCTGCTGAATCAGCGCAGCGACCTGCTCGGCGGCGGTGATCAGTTGGCGCGCGCGCTCGCTATCGACCTGCAGCTGTTTGCCGGCGCTTTCTTCGGCGAAGCGCAGGGTGCATTCCACCTTGCCGCGCGACAGCCCTTGGCGCAGTGCTTCACGCACGGCGCCTTCGAGGTCGCGGAAGGCTTCCGGTAGGCGCAGGTGCGGCTCCAGGTAGCGATGGTTGACCGAGCGCAGTTCCCAGCTCAGGGTGCCGTGAGCAGTTGCCTGCTCGTTGCGGGCAAAGGCCGTCATGCTGTGAACCATGGGATACCTCGTGGACGTCGACTCGAAAAACGCAGGATTGTAGCGCAGTGAATCGACCCTACCCAATTCGGCATGTCGCCGCAGCCGCCCCGCCCCTATAATGCGCACTGTTTTCACTTAATGAAGTAGGTATCGCTCGATGAAACGTCCCAGTGGCCGCGCCGCCGATCAGTTGCGCTCGATTCGCATTACCCGCAACTACACCAAGCACGCCGAGGGCTCGGTACTGGTGGAGTTCGGCGATACCAAGGTGATCTGCACCGTCAGCGTCGAGTCGGGCGTGCCGCGTTTCCTCAAGGGGCAGGGCCAGGGCTGGTTGACCGCCGAGTACGGCATGCTGCCGCGTGCCACCGGCGAGCGTAACCAGCGTGAGGCCAGCCGCGGCAAGCAGGGCGGCCGCACCCTGGAAATCCAGCGTCTGATCGGTCGCTCGCTGCGCGCGGCGCTGGATATGACCAAGCTGGGCGAGAACACCTTGTACGTCGATTGCGATGTGATCCAGGCTGACGGCGGTACCCGTACCGCCTCCATCACCGGTGCCATGGTGGCGCTGATCGATGCGCTAAAAGTGCTGAAGAAACGTGGCGCTCTGAAAGGCGAGCCGCTCAAGCAAATGATCGCTGCCGTTTCGGTCGGCATCTATAAGGGCGAGCCGGTGCTGGATCTGGATTACCTGGAGGACTCCGCCGCCGAGACCGACCTCAACGTGGTGATGACCAATGCCGGCGGCTTCATCGAAGTGCAGGGCACTGCCGAAGGTGCTCCGTTCCAGCCTGAAGAGTTCAACGCCATGCTGGCGCTGGCGCAGAAGGGCATGAACGAGCTCTTTGAGCTGCAGAAGGCCGCTCTGGTCGACTGAGATCTTCAACCGAGCAAGGAGCACCAAGCATGAACGACGATATGCAAAACCCGGTTCCGACGCCCAGTCAGGAAGCGCGTCAGTGGGCGATGTTCTGCCATTTCGCCGCCTTTCTCGGCCTGGTGTTCCCCTTCGGTAATTTGCTCGGCCCGCTGATCGTCTGGCAGATCAAGAAGGATATGGACCCCTTCGTCGATGCGCAGGGTAAGGAAGCGCTGAACTTCCAGATCAGCGTGGCGCTGGCAGCAGTGGTCTGCTTCATCCTGATGGTGGTGGTGATCGGTTTCCCGCTGCTGATGCTGCTGGGCCTGGCTGCACTGGTGCTGACCATCATCGCCGGCATCAAGGCCAATGAGGGGCAGCCGTATCGCTACCCGTTCAGCTGGCGCCTGATCAAGTAAGTAACCGGGAACGGAATGGGAGGGGTGACCTCTCCATGTCAGGGAAGGACAGGTTTGATGACGGTACGAATGTGGGCGCTGGCGCTGTTGCTGTCAGGTTTGGTCGGTTGCGGCGATGCTGCGCAGGCGTTGACCGAGCAGGCGAAACTGCAGGCACTGAGGCTCGAGGCATCGCAGTTGCATGACACGGGGCAATCGCGTCAGGCCATTGCCAAGTTCGAAGAGGTGGTGAAGAGCGCGGTTGCGACGGATATGGAGCGGGCCCATGCGCTTCGCTTCATCTCGCTGGGTTACTACGAGATGGGTGACTACCCGCGCTCAGGCGAATATGCGGCCAAGGCTGCAGCCTACTATCCACAAGGCTCTTACGATTACCTGGTGAACATGGCTGACGCCGACCTCATGCAGGGCAGGGTGGCGGAAGCCGCTGCCAAGCTGGAGCAGGCACATGCTCTGGCACCCCGAGGTCTGGCGGCTAACAACGTGCTAGGGCTGCTTTATCTGGGCGACAACGGTGAGCAGTATGCCGACTACCCCAAGGCGCTCGCCTATAATCGGGCTGCTTTCGAGATCGAACCGGGGCGTATCACTGAGATCGCGCTGGTGCGCAACTACCTGGCACTGCAAGAGTATGAGCAGGCGCATGCTCATCTGCTCGATCTGAGCCAGCGCTATGCCGATGACGCTTATATCCGCAACCTGCTGGGGCAGGCCGAGAGTGGATTGAAGTCGCATCGCGAGTGACAACAAAAAGCCGGCGATAAGCCGGCTTTTTCGTACCTGTCGATCAGATGCTGAGAATCCAGTCGTAATCGACGATCAGCGGCGCATGTTGGGAGAAGCGCGGCTGACGTGGCAGGCGTGCGCTGCGCACACTACGGCGCATACCTGGCGTAAGCAGTTGGTAGTCGAAGCGATAACCCAGGTTGAGCATTTCCGCCTGCTCGTTATCCGGCCACCAGCTGAACTGGTCACCTTCACGGCTAACTTCACGCAGTGCGTCGACATAACCCATGTTGCCGACCACCTCATCCATCCAGGCGCGCTCGGGTGCCAGGAAGCCGGGTGATTGCTGGCAGTCACGCCAGTTCTTCACGTCCATCTTCTGGTGTGCCACGTGCAGCGAGCCGCAGTAGATGTACTCGCGACGCTTGCGCCGTTGCTTGTCCAGGTAATGGGTGAAATCGTCCATGAACTTGAATTTCTGATTCAAGCTCTCGTCGCCGTCCCGCCCGCTGGGCA
This sequence comes from Ectopseudomonas composti, assembly GCF_900115475.1. GTDB lineage: Bacteria > Pseudomonadota > Gammaproteobacteria > Pseudomonadales > Pseudomonadaceae > Aquipseudomonas > Aquipseudomonas composti. The sequence continues at coordinate 232,479 of NZ_FOWP01000007.1, read as the reverse complement.
GGAGCAGGGTGGCAATACTTACCTTGTCGAAATCTGCCTGCAGGTAGCGCCCGTAGCGATCGGCCATCTCGAAGCCGAGGCCGCTGATCACCGCCTTGGGTTGCAATCGCGAGTAGAGCGCCACGCCACCTTGGCTGGGCACTTCACCGTCACATGCATAGAGGAAATAACCATCCAGCTGGAAGGCTTGGTCGTCCATTTCAAAGGCGGAGGCACGGGTGTCTTGCAGGCAGATCACGTCGGCATTCTGGGCTTGCAGCCAGCTGAGCAGACCTCGCTCGGCCGCAGCCTGAATACCATTCACGTTCACACTGATGATCCGCATAAATGGCCCCCAAAAACACATGCATGTATGATACCCGAGCTCACCTCAATTAGCTAAATCCGTGCCGTCCGGGACTTTTCATGCAAGCGTACCAGCGCGATTTCATTCGTTTTGCCATCGAGCGCGGGGTTCTGCGTTTCGGCCAGTTCACCCTCAAGTCCGGGCGCACCAGCCCCTATTTCTTCAACGCCGGTTTGTTCGACAGCGGCTTGGCGCTGGCTCAGCTGGGGCGTTTCTACGCGGCGGCGGTCGTCGATAGCGGCATCGATTTCGATGTGCTGTTCGGCCCCGCCTACAAAGGTATTCCATTGGCGGCGACCACTGCTGTGGCGCTGGCCGAGCATCATCAGCGCGATCTGCCCTGGTGCTTCAACCGCAAGGAAGCCAAGGATCATGGCGAAGGCGGCACGCTGGTCGGTGCGCCGCTCAAGGGCCGCGTACTGATCGTCGATGACGTGATCACTGCCGGTACCGCCATCCGCGAAGTGATGCAGATCATCCTGGGGCAGGGTGCTCAGGCTGCCGGCACGTTGATTGCGCTGAACCGTCAGGAGCGTGGTCAGGGCGAGCTGTCTGCCATCCAGGAAGTCGAGCGCGACTTCGGCATGCCGGTAGTGAGCATCGTGTCACTGGAGCAGGTATTGGAATATCTGGCAGGTGATGCTGAACTGAAGCAATATCTCCCGGCTGTCGAAGCCTATCGCGCCGAGTATGGAATCTAGCCCTAGCACAAGGTCCTCCTATGCCTGCACCGCTCCTGACTCGCTGTACGCTGCTCTGTAGCCTGCTGCTGCCGTTATCTGGAGTGGCTGTGGCTGCCGAGCTGTATCGCTACGTCGATAACAAGGGTGTGACAGTGCTCAGTCGCCAGGGTGTGCCGCCCGAGTTCATCGGCAAGGGTTACGAGGTGCTGAACGATCAGGGCCGTGTAGTGCGAGTGATTCCGCCGGCACCGACGCCGGAAGAGTTCGCCCGCATGCAGGCGGACAAGGCCCGTGCTAGCAGCGATGCCCAGCTGCTGCGCCTGTACACCAACCTCGATGATGTTGATCGTGCCCGTGAGCGCAAGCTGGCTGAGCTCGACAGCATCACCAGTGTCGCGCGCGGCAATCTGCAGTCGGTACGCACCCAGCAGGCCAATCTGCAGAGTCAGGCCGCCGACCATGAGCGCGCCGGGCGCCAGGTGCCGGAGCATCTGCTGGCGCAGATCAACAACCTCAAGGAAGAGCAGCAGCGCCTGCTGCGTGATATCGCTCGCTACAAGGAAGCGCGCACCCAGGCCGAGGCAGGTTTCGCCGCTGATCGCGCGCGCCTGGCTGAGCTGTTCGGCGAGCCGCAGAAAAGACCTTAGGTGGCAGTAATTCAGCCTTGCAGCTAGGCCTTCTCGAAACGCTCGATCTTTTCCCTGAGCCACAGCGGTAGCGGTGCGCTGCTGAGTATCGCGCCGTCAGCGTGCACGTAGACGATTTCGCCGCTGGCTAGGCGCGCTAAGCGAAGTGCAGGCTCTAGCGGCCCAGACGCGCGCTACGGGTGTCAATCTGCAGTGTGTCGTCGAAATACGCCGATTCGAGTAGCGTGCGGATGGCCGGGGTAGGGTGCGCTGTGCGCACCGCTGTATTTGCCCAGCCCTCTCCCATCCTGCGGACACCCTCGGCGTTGGCTCCTTCCATGCAGTCGTCTCACGCAAGCGGGAGAGGGTCATCAGAAGGCCGCGTAGCGGCCGTTGTTCAAGGACGTTTGCGGTTGCTGATCATGGTGCCGTTGCCGATGTCGGTAAAGATCTCCAGCAGCACCGCATTGGGCACACGGCCATCGATGATGTGCGAGCTGGTCACGCCACCCTGCACCGCTTCCAGTGCGCATTTGATCTTCGGCAGCATGCCGCCATAGATGGTGCCGTCGGCGATCAGCTCGTTGACCTGCTCGGTGGTCAGGCCGGTGAGCACTTCGCCCTGCTTGTTCATCAGGCCGGCGATATTGGTCAGCAGCATCAGCTTCTCGGCTTTCAGCGCTTCGGCTACCTTGCCAGCTACCAGGTCGGCGTTGATGTTGTAGGACTCGCCGCTCGGGCCAACGCCGATGGGCGCGATCACCGGGATGAAGTCGCCCCTGACCAGCATGTTCAGCAGGTCGGTGTTGACCCCGGTAACCTCGCCGACATGGCCGATGTCGATGATTTCCGGCTGGGTCATTTCCGGCGTCTGGCGGCTGACCGTGAGCTTCTTGGCGCGGATCAGGCAGGCGTCCTTACCAGTCAGGCCGATAGCGCTGCCACCGTGCTGGTTGATCAGGTTGACGATGCTCTTGTTGACCTGGCCGCCGAGCACCATTTCCACCACGTCCATGGTGGCGGTGTCGGTGACGCGCATGCCGTCGATGAAGTGGCTCTCGATGCTCAGGCGCTTGAGCAGATCACCGATCTGCGGGCCGCCGCCGTGCACCACCACCGGGTTGATGCCGACAGCCTTCATCAGCACGATGTCGCGGGCGAAGCCCTGCTTGAGCTCCTCGCTTTCCATGGCGTTGCCGCCGTACTTGATCACCAGGGTCTTGCCGACGAAGCGGCGAATGTAGGGCAGGGCTTCGGACAGTACCTTGGCAACCTGTGCGGCGGCGTCACGCTCGAGGGTCATGCAGGGGGGCTCCTGGAACAAATCGGTCAAAAGGGCAGTTGCAGGTCGGGGACGATCTTGAGCAGTTGCGCGCGGAACACATCCTGGATGCGCTCCAGCTCTTCCTGGGTTTCGGCTTCGAAGCGCAGCACCAGCACCGGCGTGGTGTTGGAGGCGCGGATCAGGCCCCAGCCCTTGGGATAGTCGACGCGTACACCGTCGATGCTGGTGATGTTCGCCTCGCCCCACTGGCCCTCGCGCTGCAGGCGTTCGATCATGCCGAACTTGGTTTGCTCGGTGACCTTGATGTTGATTTCCGGCGTGGAAATGTCGTTGGGGAAGGCGCTGAACACCTGCTCGGCGTTGCGCTTTTCAAGGCTGAGGATTTCCAGCAGACGGGCCGCGCTGTAGATGCCGTCGTCGAAACCGTACCAGCGCTCCTTGAAGAAGATGTGGCCGCTCATTTCGCCAGCCAGCAGGGCACCGGTTTCCTTCATCTTCTTCTTGATCAGCGAGTGGCCGGTCTTCCACATCACCGGGCGACCGCCGTAGCCGCTGATCAGCGGGGTCAGGCGACGGGTGCATTTGACGTCGAAGATGATGTCGGCGCCGGGGTTGCGCGAGACCACGTCCTTGGCGAACAGCATCAGCAGGCGGTCGGGGTAGACGATGTTGCCGGTATTGGTCACCACGCCGACGCGGTCGCCGTCGCCGTCGAAGGCCAGGCCCAGGTCGGCGTTTTCCGCTTTGACGCGGGCGATCAGGTCGACCAGGTTCTCCGGTTTGCCCGGATCCGGGTGGTGGTTGGGGAAGGTGCCATCAACTTCGCAGAACAGTGGAATCACGCTGCAGCCCAGGGCCTCGATCAATTGCGGGGCGATCACGCCGGCCGCGCCATTGCCGCAGTCGACCACTACGCGCAGCGGCTTGGCCAAGGCGATATCGTCACGGATGGTCTTGAAGTAGCGCTGCAGGACGTCGACTTGCTGCACGCTGCCGACACCGCTGGCCAGGTCGTTGTTGTCCAGGCGGGTCTTCAGCGCGAGGATCTGCTCGTTGGCCAGGGTGTCGCCAGCGATGATGATCTTGAAGCCGTTGTAGTCCGGCGGGTTGTGGCTGCCGGTGAGCATCACCGCCGAGCGGCCTTCCAGCACGTTGGCGGCGAAGTACACCACCGGGGTCGGCACCATGCCGATATCGGTGACTTCGCAACCGCAATCGAGCAGGCCTTGCACCAGCTGCTGCAGCAGTTCAGGGCCGGACAGGCGACCGTCACGGCCGACGATGACCTTGGGTTCGCCCTGGGCCAGGCTCTGCGAGCCGATGGCGCGGCCGATCCAGTAGGCGTATTCGGCGGTCAGGGTGTCACCGACCACGCCACGAATGTCGTAGGCGCGGAAAATATCGGCGGGAAGTTTCGGGGCGCTTTGGCTGTTGCTCATTGCGGGGCTCTGCTCCAGTCCCAGGAGATCCTGGTCTTCATCGAGAATGTCGATATCGAGGATATCGGTGTCCTGAAACAGCGGGTCGACCAGCTCGGCCGGTTTGGCTGTCGGCTGAGCGGCGGGGGCCGCGGCTGTTCCTTTAATGGGGGTACTGCTGCCTTCAGGGCTGCTGCGGCGCGGCAGTCGCGCCAGGCTCTGAGCCAGCGCATCGAGCGCCGGCACGCTGAGGCTGAAGGCTTTGACGTTCTTACCGGCGGAGAGTTCTTTGAGCATTTGCCCAAGCTGTTGGGCATCGCCATTGACGCGCCGCTGCAGGGCGCCCTGCACCAGAATCAGGCCGATCAGGGCGCCGCCGAATGCCAGCAGGGCCGCGAGGCCAAGCATCGGCAGGGGAATGCTGCCCTGTGCCAGGCCGGGGCCAAGCGTGAAGCTGATCTTCCAGTAGGGGTTGCCGGTGGAGAAGGTCTGCGCTGCACCTTCGCCAGGCTGGCCGCGCTGCAGCAGGACCTGTGCCGGGGTGTTGGCGAACTGCTGCACCAGCTGCACCTGGCCGTACTCGGCAGGCAGTGCTGGCAAAGCCGCGAGCAGGCGTTGCAGGTCGAAGGCCAGCATCAGCGTGCCCTGGGCCGGTTGGCTGTCGCTGACGCGCAACACCACAGCGTTGTAGGCCAGCCAGCGCTGGCCGACGCGATAGGCTTCGACCGCCGGCTGCTGGCCGCTTTCGGCGCGGCGCAGCATATCCAGGCCGGCAAAGTTCATCGGTGCAGCGCGGGTGGTGTTCTGCACGGCTTCGCCGCGTCGATTGAGGTGAGCATCGATCACCCCATCCCAATAGCCCAGGCGCCGTTCGACCTCGCTGACCTGCAGGTTGTCGCCGCTTTGCAGCGCTTGCAGCAATTCTGGGTTGCGAGCCGCCGCGAGGCTGTCGGCCTGCAGTTGCTTGAGTGCCTGCTGCACCGCGGCGGCCTGGTTGCTGCCGATGGCTTGAGTCAGCTCGGCCTGGCGCGCCTGACTGCCGCTGCTATTGGCGAACCACAGCAGTGCCCCCCCGGCGCCCATGCCGAGCAAGGCAGCCAGCAGGCCGGGTAGCAGTGGGCCCAGCGAGGGTTTGGCGGCCCTGCTCTTGGGCTTGTTCGGCACCAGGCTGGCGGCAGTGTCGGCTTCCTTGGCGCTACGCTTGAAGAGTTTCACGTCGGTGCTCCTCGGCGGGTCGTCCTATTGGGGATGAATCAGTGGCTACCGGAGTGGCCGAAACCGCCCGCGCCACGTTGGCTCTCGTCGAACTGCTCGACCAGTTCGAAATGCGCCTGCACCACCGGCACCAGCACCAGCTGCGCGATGCGCTCGCCAATGGCGATGGTGAACGGCGTCTGGCCGCGGTTCCAGCACGACACCATCAGCTCGCCCTGGTAGTCCGAATCGATCAGGCCGACCAGGTTGCCGAGCACGATGCCGTGTTTGTGGCCGAGGCCAGAGCGCGGCAGGATCATGGCCGCCAGGCCAGGGTCGCCGATGTAGATCGACAGGCCAGTCGGAATCAGCACGGTCTGGCCCGGCTCGAGGACGATTTCCTCCTTGAGCATGGCGCGCAGGTCGAGGCCGGCGGAACCGGGCGTGGCGTATTGCGGCAGCGGGAATTCCTGGCCGAGGCGGGGGTCGAGGATCTTGGCTTGCAGAGCGTGCATGGTCAGTTCTTGTTCAGTCGTTCGGCGATAAGGGTGATCAACTGGCGGGCGATCTTGCCCTTGCTGGTCTGGGCAAAGCTGGTTTGCTGCAGCCCACGGTCGATCACGGTGATGGCGTTCTCTTCACTATTGAAGCCGATGCTGGGGTTGGCCACATCATTGGCGACGATCAGGTCGAGATTCTTGTCGCGCAGCTTGCGCGAGGCGTATTCCAGCAGGTTCTCGGTTTCGGCGGCGAAGCCCACGCTGAACGGGCGATCCTCACGGCCGGCGATGGTGGCGAGGATATCCGGGTTGCGCACCATTTGCAGGAGCATACCCTCGCCGCTGGTGGGGTCTTTCTTCAATTTGTGCTGCGCGATCACTTCCGGGCGATAGTCGGCCACCGCTGCGGCGGCGATCAGCACGTCGCAGGGCATCGCGGCTTCGCAGGCGGCGAGCATGTCGCGGGCGCTGACCACGTCGATACGGCTGACCCGATCCGGCGTTTGCAGGTGCACTGGGCCGCTAACCAGGGTTACGCGTGCACCGGCTTCTGCGGCGGCCTCGGCCAGTGCGAAGCCCATCTTGCCGGAGCTGTGGTTGGTGATGTAACGCACCGGGTCGATGTTTTCCTGGGTCGGACCGGCGGTGATGAGGATGTGCAGGCCATCGAGCGCCTGGCGCTGGAAACAATCGGCGGCCAGCAGGGCCAGGTCGTTGGGCTCGAGCATGCGGCCGAGACCGACATCGCCGCAGGCCTGACTGCCGGAGGCTGGGCCGAACAGACGCATGCCACGATCTTGCAGCAGTTCGAGGTTGGCCTGGGTGGCGGCGTCGCGCCACATGGCCTGGTTCATGGCCGGCGCCAGGGCGACGGGGGCGTCGGTGGCCAGGACCAGGGTGGTCAGCAGGTCGTTGGCTACGCCCTGGGCCAGTCGCGCGATCAGGTCGGCGGTGGCCGGGGCGATGAGGATCAGATCGGCCCAGCGCGCCAGCTCGATATGGCCCATCGCCGCTTCGGCGGCCGGGTCGAGCAGATCGAGATGCACAGGGTGGCCGGAGAGAGCCTGCAGGGTCAGCGGGGTGATGAACTCGCGCCCGCCCTGGGTCATCACCACACGGACTTCGGCGCCCTGATCCTTGAGTCGGCGAACCAGTTCGGCGCTCTTGTAGGCAGCAATACCGCCCCCGACGCCGACGATGATGCGTTTGCGATACAGCCGCTGCATAGGCCTGCCTTTTATATACCGGTGGATGTGCGCCACGTGACCAACGCCTCCCCAGGCCGGCCCCGTGTAAAAAGATGGGCTACGATAGCACAGCGCCCGCAGCGGAACAGCGGGCGCCTGGCTCGACAAGGAGGTGTTCGATGAGCATTCGTGATTGGCCCGCGGCAGAGCGTCCGCGGGAGAAATTGCTGGAACAGGGCGCCGCGTCGCTGACCGACGCCGAGTTGCTGGCGATCTTTCTGCGTACCGGGGTGACCGGCAAGAGTGCGGTGGACCTGGCGCGCTATCTGCTGAGCGAGTTCGGCAGCCTGAGAGCGCTGCTGGAGGCCGATCTGGCTGGCTTCAGTCAGCACCTCGGCCTTGGCCCGGCCAAGTACGCACAACTGCAGGCGGTGCTGGAAATGTCGCGGCGCCATCTGGCCGAGCGCCTGCGCCGCGATTCAGCGCTGGAGAGCCCGCAGGCCGTGCGTGATTACCTCAAGGCGCAACTGCGTCACGAACCGCATGAGGTATTCGGCTGCCTGTTTCTCGATGCCAAGCACCGCGTTCTGGCCTTCGAGGTACTGTTTCGCGGCAGCATCGACAGTGCCAGCGTTTATCCAAGGCAGGTGGTCAAGCGTGCGCTGGCCAACAATGCCGCAGCCGCCATCCTCACCCACAACCACCCATCCGGGGTATCGGAGCCCAGCCAGGCTGACCGTGTGCTGACTCAGCGGCTCAAGGATGCCCTAGCGCTGGTCGAGGTGCGCGTGCTCGATCATTTCATCGTCGGCGATGGCGAGCCGCTATCGATGGCCGAACTCGGCTGGATGTAGCAGGTTCGGGCGTAGGGCGGGTGCAACCCGCCGTTATCGATGCGGCGGGTTGCGCCCGCCCTACGTGTCGTAGCCTGCCATCTGTAGGGTGGGCTTCAGCCCACCATGATGCTGGCTCAGGGTGCCAGCTGCACCGCGGCGAAGTCCTGTCGGCCGAACGGGCTGACCTTGTATCCCTCGACCTTGCTGCTGAGCAACGCGAAGGCGGTGGGGTGGGCCAACGGCAGCCACAGTGCCTGCTCCTGAATGATCTGCTGCGCCTGGTGATAGATACGGCTGCGCTCGGCCTGGTCGCTGCTGGCCTTGCCGTACGCTATCAGCTTGTCCAGCGTTTCGTCGCAGTAGCGCGCGAAGTTGAGGCCGGACTGCACCGACGCGCAGGCGAATTGCGGGGTGAGGAAGTTGTCCGGGTCGCCGTTGTCGCCGGCCCAACCCATGAACAGCAGGTCGTGTTCACCGGCCTTGGCGCGGCGGATCAGCTCGCCCCACTCGATCACGCGGATTTCGGCGTCGATGCCGATCTTGGCCAGGTCCGCCTGCAGCAACTGTGCGCCGAGGCTCGGGTTGGGGTTGAGCAGGCTGCCGCTCGGGCGTGTCCAGATGGTGGTCTTGAAGCCATCTTTCAGGCCTGCTTCGGCCAGCAGGGCGCGGGCCTTGTCCGGGTCATGGGCGTAGCCGGGTAGTTCGTTGGCATAGCTCCAGGTGTTCGGCGGATAGGGGCCGTTGGCCGGCTCGGCGCTGCCTTCGAACACGGCCTTGACGTAGCTGGCCTTGTCGAACGCCAGGTTGATTGCCCGGCGCACCTGCGGCTTGTCCAGCGGCGCATGCTGGCTGTTGATGCCGACAAAGGCGGTCATGAAGGCGGCGGTCTGCGCGCTTTTCAGCTTGGCGTCGCCAGCGATGGCCTGCACGTCCTGCGGCTTCGGCGACAGGGCAATCTGGCATTCGCCGCGGCGCAGCTTCTGCAGGCGCACGTTGCTGTCTGGGGTGATGGCGAAGATCACCCGGTCCACGCCCGGCTTGCCGGCGAAATACTCCGAGTTGGCGCGGTAGCGCACCACGGCATCCTTCTGGAAGCGCTCGAAGATGAACGGGCCGCTGCCCACCGGTGCGCTGTTGAGCTTCTGCGGGGTGCCGGCGGCCATCAGTTTGTCGGCGTATTCGGCGGAATAGATCGAGGCGAAACCCATGCTCAGGGTGGCAAGGAAGGTGGCGTCGCGGCGGTTCAGGGTGATGCGCACGCTGTGCGCATCCGGCGCCTCGACCTTGGCGATCAGGCTCGGCCACTGCATCGACTGGGCATGTGGATAACCGCTGGCGGCGATCTTGTGCCAGGGGTGCTGCTCGTCGAGCATGCGCTGGAAGCTGAACAGCACGTCCTGAGCGTTGAGGTGACGGCTGGGCGTGAAGTCGGCGCTGTGATGAAATGGCACGTCGTCGCGCAGGGTGAAGTCGTAGACTAGGCCGTCGTCGGAGATCGACCAGCTGCGCGCCAGGCTCGGCAGCAGCTTGCCCTGCTCGGCGTCGAACTCCACCAGGCGGTTCATCAGCATGTCGGCCGAGGCATTGGTGGTGGTCAGCGAGTTGTACTGCACCACGTCGAAACCCTCTGGGCTGGCTTCGGTGCAAACGCTGAGTGTGGCGGCCTGGGCCAGGATCGGGGTGCACAGTAGAGCAGCGAGCAGCAGGCGCATATGGAGTCCTCATTCCTGGCGTTGACGGCAAGCTTGCAACCCTAGTCGATTTGTCGGGCGCTGAATACCTGATAAAGGCGACGAGCGGTCAAAACTTGATCAGGCCCCAAGGGCTCGGCTCCCGGCAGGTTTGCGCGCTTGGGCTTGAGTTTTATCCTGCGGTTTTCCTTGTTGCACCCAGGGCTTTCTGGTATAAAGCAGCGCTCTTTTCTAGGGGCTCGGTTCTTGTGCTATCCAGCGCGCCCGGTAAGACCCTCGAGAAACGCGGCGCCGAGCGCCAATGACATTGAGTTTAAGCGGCCAACCCATGCCGGGTTGGGCATGTGGTTTTAGAGGGCTGAGGCATGTCGAGAGTCTGTCAAGTTACCGGTAAGGGTCCGGTAACCGGGAACAACATTTCCCACGCAAACAACAAAACCCGTCGTCGTTTCCTGCCGAACCTGCAGCACCATCGCTTCTGGGTCGAGTCCGAGAAGCGCTTCGTGCGTCTGCGCGTATCTGCCAAAGGCATGCGCGTCATCGACAAGCGTGGCATCGACGTAGTGCTGGCTGAGCTGCGCGCTCGCGGCGAAAAGGTTTAAGGAGAGAGTCATGCGTGAACTGATCCGTTTGGTGTCCAGCGCCGGTACCGGCCACTTCTACACCACCGACAAGAACAAGCGCACCACCCCCGACAAGATCGAAATCAAGAAATTCGATCCGGTCGTACGCAAGCACGTGATGTACAAGGAAGCCAAGATCAAGTAACTGATCGGCTGCCTGACCAAGAAGCCCGCCTTTTCGGCGGGCTTTTTTATGCCCGGCGTTTCTGGTGCTGCGCGGAAAATGAGTCATTTCCTGCGCAGTCGGCTGATGCCGGCTGACTTCGTGTAAAGCCGCGGTTTAGACTGCGTCGTCGCCATGGAGCTGACCTGTCCATCAGGTTTGCACGGAATGCCGGCACAAGCGCTCCCCTTCGTTATCGTCCAGAGGCTCGCATGACCGCTTCAGCTCACAGTGTGGAAGTTCTGATCGCCGAGGCTGACCCCTGGACCTCCAACCTGTTGCAGCAGTTGGTGCTCGACGTGCGCAGTGATGCGCGCGTGTTGCAGGTCAGCGATGGCCAGGCGGCACTGGCGCGTTGCAAGCGGCGCTTGCCCGATCTGGTGATCGCTGATGGCGATCTGCCCGGTCTCGATGGCCTGGAGCTGTTGCGCCAGTTGCGCCGTCATCCGCGTACGCCGGCGTTGCCGTTCGTGCTTATCAGTGGTCGCCTGGATGCCAGCAGCGTGCGCGCTGCTCGGCCATTGGCGCCCAGTGCCTACCTGGCCAAACCCTTCAATGCCGAAAGCCTGCGTCAGCGCTTGCAGACCTTGCTGCCTTCGCCGGCGACAGCGGTGGTGGTACGCCAGCCGCTGTTGCTCAGCGAGCTGCGCGACTTTCTCGATACGGTGCGCGAGGAGGGGCAGGGTGCACCGCTGCTCAGCGACGTGCGCAATGCGGTCAGTCAGGGGTTGCAGGCCGGTGAGCAGGATCTGGGCGAGCTGGAGGCGGTATTCGGCAGCGACCCACAGATCACTGCATTACTGATCGCTGCTGCCAGTACTGCGGCGCAGCATCAGGGTGTGCCTTGCCATACCCTGACCCAGGCGCTGCATCGCCTGGGGGTGGCGCGTACGTTGAATCTGGTGCTGGGCCTGGCCGTGCAGCGTAACGCACAGTTACGTGACCCACGCCTGGCCGAGTTGGCCAGCCATACCTGGCAACAGGCGCGGCGCAGTGCCGAGCTGGCGCGTTGGCTGGCACTGGAGCTGAAGCTGGACGCTGAGCTGTGCTACACCGCCGGCCTGCTGCACAACCTGGGGGAGCTGGCGCTGCTGCGTAGCCTGCAGGATTGGCTGGAAGCTGGCGGCGAGTTGAGCAACGAGCAGATCGAACAGGCCATGCAGCAGCGGGCGGCGAGCTTCGGTTCGGCCCTGCGTATCCGCTGGCGCCTGCCATTCGGCCTGCGCGAGCTGATCGCGGCGTTCTATGGTCTAGGCAGCGGTGTGTTCTCGCGCGAGGCGCTGGTACTCAATCTCAGCGGCTTGCTGCTGGCACTACCGGCCAGCGAAGCGCCGGCGGGCCTGATCGAGGCGCGCTGCGTGCGCATGTTGCGGTTGGACCCGGCGCTGCTCGAGCGCCTGCCGGCGGCGCTCTATCAGGCTTCCTGAGTGCCGTGACGGCGTGCATCGTCGGCCAGTTGCCGCAAAGGCTGCGGGCGGCCGACGAAATAGCCCTGGGCGTAGTCGATACCGAGGTGGCGCAGGCAGTCCAGGCTGGCCTGGGTCTCGACGAATTCGGCGACGGTGAGTAGCCCCAGTTGCCCGGCGATCTGGCGCATGGAGCCGACCATGGCCTGGTTGATCGGGTCGTGCTCGATGCCGCTAATGAAGCTGCCGTCGATCTTGAGAATGTCCAGCGGCAGGTGGCGCAGGTAGGCGTAGGAAGCGAAGCCGCTGCCGAAGTCATCCAGGGCGACTTTCAGGCCCTTGCTGCGCAGCTCCTCGATCCACTGTGCGGAGACGCCCAACTCGCCCAGGGCGACCATTTCCGTCACTTCGATACACAGCTTGCCGGGCGGCAAACCGTGGCGCTGCAACTCGTCCTGCAGTAGGCGATGGAAGGTGCAATCGAGCAGCGAGCTGGCGCTGAGGTTGACGTTGACCTGGGCCAATTGCGCCAGGTGCCGTGGGTTGGCCGCTAGCCAGGCGCACAGGTGCTGGACGACCCAACGGTCGATGGCGCCGAGAAAGTCGTAGCGCGCCGCCGCGTCGAGAAACTGCGCCGGACTGATCCACTCGCCGTTCTGCGGATCGCGGTAACGCAGCAGTACTTCGTAATGCAGGCCACTGGCGGTGTTTTGCAGCGCCTGCACCGGTTGGAAGAACAGCTCGAAATGACCACGTTCGGTGGCTTCGCGCAGGCGCGTGATCCATTGCAGTTGGCGCTGGTGCTCGAGCAGGGCGCCGTCGGCCGGGTTGAACTGCTGCACGCGGTTGCGGCCCTGATGCTTGGCCAACTGGCTGGCGCTGCTGGCCCAGTTCAGCGCGGTTTCCCAGTCACGCACGCCGGAGCTGAGCGCGAGCATGCCGATACTGGCGTGCAGGCGGAACGGCCGTCCTTGCCAGGTGAAGACGAACTGTTCGACGGCTCGGCGCAGCTGCTCGGCCTGGCCCAGCGCGGCCTCGTCGTCGACTTCGCGCAGGAGAATGGCGAACTCGTCGCCGCCGACGCGGGCCAGCTCGGCATGGCGCGGTAGCTGATGCAGCAATTGGCTGGCCAGCTGTTTCAGCAGTTGGTCGCCGGCAGAGTGGCCGAACAGGTCGTTGACCTGCTTGAAGCGATCCAGCCCCAGCAGCAACAGATGGCTGAAGCGCCGTTTGGCTGCGCCGCTGAGGGTTTCCGAAAGCAGTCTTTCCAGCTCACGGCGGTTCAGCAGGCCGGTCAGGGCATCGTGCGCGGCCAACTGCTGCAGGCGTTCTTCCAGGGCACGGCGCTCGCTGAGGTCGACCACGATGCCTTCGATGAACTCCTGATGCGGGCGCAGGTGCAGTGACAGGTAGACCCAGCGGGGGCGCTGTTCGAGGTCGTACAGCTGGCACTCGCAGCTGACCGCGCCGGCCTGCACGTCGAGCTGCAACAGCAGCCAGCGCCACTGGGTTTCCCCCACCAGACTTTGCAGGGACAGCTGGCCGAGATCGTCCGGCAAGGTCTCGCTACCGAGCAGGCGCGCCAGGCTCGGGTTGGCCTCCAGCAGTTGACCGTCACGATGGCAGCGGAAGATGCCTTCGCCGCTGTGGCGAAACAGCGCCTGGTATTGCTCCAGATTATCGATGGCCTGTTCCTGGCTGCTCAGCAGTACGCGGCGCACGCGCTCCAGTTGCTTGTCGAGCAGGGCGCCGAACAGCAGCATGCTCAGGGCCGGCAGATAGGCATACAGCGCATAGAAACCGGCGGGCAGTGGAATCAGCCCGGCACGACTCAGTGGCACCAGCAGCATCAGCACCAGCGCGGCGCTCCAGCACAGCAGGTAGCCGGGGGCGTAGGGACGGCGCTGATAGACGCCGAGGACCATCAGCAACAGCTGATACAGGCCGGTGGCCAGCGTCAGCAGGTTGAGGGTCTGATAGGCGTGGGGATGGTCGACGAAGACGCCGCCGAGGCTGACCAGCAGGGTGGCAGCGAACAGGGCGTCGCGCAGCCAGCGCAAACGTCCCAGGTGCAGGTCCAGGGCGCTGGCAATGAACAGCGAGCTGAAGATCATCATCCCGGCGGTGGGCAGGTTGATCAGCAACTTGGGCAGCAGCGACCACTGTGGCCAGAGCAGGCCGGCCAGGTTGTACAGGCTGGTGTTGTAGAGGGCCACGCACAACGCGGTAAGGCTGAAATAGGCCAGCTGCGCTTCGCGCAGGGTGCTGTATTTGACCAGGTAGAACAGCGCCAGGGCGAGCAGTGCGCCGATCAGCAGACCGCTCTGCAGCCAGCTGTGGGCGATCAACTGTTGGCCCTGCGCAGCGCCGACCACCTGCAGCGGCAGGTTGATTGCCGAATGACTTTCCACGCGCAGCAGCAGGCTGTGTGGGCCTTCGCCCAGGCGCGGCAGGTTGAGCAGAAACTGTGGGTAGGGCTCGCCACGTTCGGCGAATGGACGGTTTGCTCCGCTGTACAGCGGGCCGAGTGGTGTGTCGCCGTCGAACAGCCAGATCTCCAGGTCATCGAGGAAGGTCTGGCCGATGATCAGTTGCAGGCGCTCGGCGGGTGGCGTTTGCAATTGCACGGCAAGCCACCAGGCACTGCGGGTGTAGCCGATGCGCGCGGTACCTTGCACCTCGCGGCCTTCTTCGCCGATGCGCTGCAGCACTTCGCTGGCGGTGAGCTGGCCGCTGGGGTCCTCCAGCACCAGGCTGCGCTCGATGTTCACCGGCTCGCTCAGATCAGCCATGTCGAGCTTGAGCAATGGCAGCGCGCTACTCGCCCAGGCTGGTACGGCGCAGGCCAGGCAAAGCAACAATATCAGTGAGCGAAACGGGTGGAGCATCCAGGGCGCCTCATGGCTACTACGAGGGCGCCGAAGTCCGATGGACACTGTTCCGTCTGAGGAGCGGTGGGGCGCGAGTGGATTCTAGCCGACTACTGGCGGGATGATTGCGTTACGAGTCTCATCCGTCGGGATGGCGCGACGAATGACGGCTCGGACGAGTGGGCGGCGCATTGCTACGCCGCGCTCAGTGAATGGTCAGGCAGTCTGAGTGCGCTCCTCGCTGTGCTTGTCCTGGCGCGTCCAGCGGTTGGCGCGAGCGAAGGTGCCAAAGTCGTTGAAGCGTACGCCCATCTCGCGCATCACCTGATGGGCGAAGGGCACCGTCAGCTGGCGAATGTAGAAGGGCTCCTTGACCACGAAGTGGTGGATCGCATGGCTGCTGCCGAAGTTGCAGCAGAAGGCTTGCAGAGGCCACAGCCACCAGGGGTTGAGTACCTGGGTCTGCTGGATCACGTTGCCCGGTTCGACGTCACCGTAGTAGTGCATGTTGGAGCTGACGAAGTGCAGGCAGAAGGTACGCAGCACGTTGGGACCGACCAGCACCACCACGGCGATGTTTACCACCTCGATCACGCTCAGCGTGCTGGCCGACCAGGCGATGGGGGCGCCGAGCGCAGCACTGGCCCAGTCCAGCAGGTGGAAACCGAGGAACAGGTACCAGGTCGCCCAGTTGAGTAGTCCCAGCGGCGCATAGACCTTCAGCGTGCGGGTGAGGATCAGCCGCCGGTGTTCAGGATTCTTCGCCCGCAGCCAGCGGATGAGGGAACTCATCATGTTGTCACCGACCATCAGCAGGCGTGCGATGCCCCACGGCTCGCCGTTGGTGATGGCGCGCTCCTCCGTGTCCGCTTCGCTGCCGGATACCTTGTGGTGGTTCAGGTGCAGATGGCGGCGTACCCAGGGGTTGATGGTGCTGGGGCGCGCCAGCCAGACCAGCGCCATCATCAGGTTGTGCGGCAACGGTCGCTTGCGGAAATACATCGAGTGGATCAGGTCGTGCTCGAGCTCGTGGGTCAGCGAGGCGAAGAAGGCGTTGAGCAGCAGGCACGCCCACCCAGGTAGGTAGTCGCCGATATACAGCGCCGCCGAGGCGATCATGCCGAGCAGAGCGAAGGCCAGAATGCCGGCGCCCAACGCGTCCTGATGCTGCAGGATCGGGTAGCGCTGACGCAGGGCGTTACCATGAGCCATCACCTGTTCACGGATATAAGCGGCGCGTTGCTGGTCATTAAGGCTTGCGGGAGAGGGCGACATGCCGACATCCTCTTGTTATTGGGTTGTGACTTCACTGTGCCGTGACGGTCGTCAGAGCGCCCGACCGTGCACGCCAACCTGCCTACCGGATACGCCAATCTGCATGACTGCCGAACCTTCAACCCTGGCCAGCTGGACTCGCGCTCTGCGCAAGCAGCTCGATGCTCTCGGCCTGGATAGCGCTGCGCTGTGTCGCGAGGCTGGGCTCGATCCGACCGTACTCGACGACCCCAACGCGCGCTGCCCGCTGTCGCTCACCACGCGTCTGTGGCAGTTGGCGGTGGCCGCCAGTGGTGACCCGGCGCTCGGCCTGAAGACCTCGCAGTTCGTTAGCCCGACTACCTTCCATGCCCTGGGCTATGCGCTGATCGCCAGCAGCAGTCTGCGCGAGATGTTCGAGCGCATCGTGCGTTATCACCGTGTGGTCAGCGATGCGCTGCAACTGGAGTTGCGCGAGCTGGAGGACGCCTACGAATTTCGTTTTCGCGTACCGCCAGGAAGCCCTGCACCCGCGCCCGAAGCGCTGGACGCGTTCGCCGCGATCTACGTGCGCAGCTGTCGCAATCGCCTGAACCGGGATTTCTCGCCGTTGCTGGTACAGCTGCAACGACCACGGCCAGCCGACCCGACGCCGTGGCAGACGGTATTTCGCGCGCCGCTGCAGTTCGATGCCGATGAGAGCCTGCTGCGTTTTCCCCGCACCGCGTTCGAGCAGCGCCTGGATGACGGCAACCCGGAGCTGGCCGAACACAACGAGACGGTGCTCAGGCGCAGCCTGGAGCAACTGCAGGCGGCCAGCTGCAGCGAGCGGGTGCGCAATTGCCTCGAGGTACAGTTGCCCGATGGCGAGCCCTCTGCCGAGCGTATCGCCCAGGCTCTGCATCTGAGCCTACGCAGCCTGCAGCGGCACCTGGCCGAGGAGGGCGCCAGCTACGAGGCGCTGCTCGGCGAGACGCGCCACGCCCTGGCGTTGCGGCACATGCGCGACCCGCGCTGCTCGATCAGTGAAATTGCCTATCTGCTCGGTTTCAGCGACAGCAGCAGCTTTGGCCGAGCCTTCAAACGCTGGACCGGCCAGACGCCGAGCCAATACCGCGACGGATTGAAGAACGCATGACCCAGTACGACCTGATCCTGGCCGGGGCCGGCCATGCCCACCTTGGCGTGTTGCGCCGCTGGGCGCTGGTGGAGCGCCCGCCAGGCCGTATCGGCTTGCTCAGCCCAGGCCCGGAAGCCTGGTACGCCGGCATGTTGCCGGGGCTGATCAGCGGCCGTTTCAGCCCGGCAGATTGCCGCGTGGAGTTGCAGCCGCTATGCCGGGCGGCCAAGGTCGACCTGATCGAAGGCGAAATCGCCTCGCTCGATGCCGATGCGCGTGTCCTGCAGCTTGCAGACGGCCGTAGCCTGCAGGGCGAATGGTTGTCGCTGAATGTCGGCGCCGGCATGGCCATTCCACCGCAGCAGGGCGAGGGCATGCAGGTGCTGGCCGCCAGACCCATCGAGCGCTTACTTGAGGGCTGGCAGCAGTGGCAGGCCGAGCCACGGCGCATGGCGATTCTTGGTGGCGGTGCTGGTGGTGTGGAACTGGCCTTGGCCCTGGCCGACCAGGTGCCGGCGCTGGCGCTGTTCTGCGGTGGCACGCTGCTCGATGGCTTGTCGCCGGGGCTGCGCCTGCGCGCGCTGGGTCATCTGCGTCAGCGTGGCGTGCAGGTGCGCGAGCATTGCCCGATCGGGCGGATTGAGGATGACTGGTTGCTTAGCGGTGACGAGCCGGTATGGCGTGGGCGCCGCCTGCTGTTGGCCAGCGGCGCACGGCCCTGGCTCTGGCTGACGGCCAGTCAGCTGGCCAAGGACGCAGCCGGTTTCGTCGCGATTCGGCCGACCCTGCAATGCGAGTCCCATGCGCAGGTCTTCGCCGTTGGCGATTGCGCCAGCCTCGACGGCATGCGCCGCAGTGGCCGTTTCGCCGTGCGTCAGGCGCCGGTGCTCGCCGCCAATCTCAACGCTGCATTGCACAATCGACCGCTGCAACATTACCGGGCGCAGTGGCAGAGTCTGGCGTTGCTGGCCACCGGCGATGGCGGGGCATTGCTCGGCTGGCACGATTGGAGTGCAGGTGGGCAGCTCTACGGACGCTGCAAGGACTGGCTGGACAGGCGCTTCGTCAAGCGCCATCGCATGGTGGGGTAGATCGGTCTAAATTCATGGCAGTGTGCTACCAAAGTTTTATGGTGCTGGTGCTTCCAAGCTGCTCGAATCCCGGTCATGGTGCCCGGTCTGTATACGCTTATTTTTCGTCGGGCCTGTCGTACGCGTAGCCTGCTGTCCAGGTTGCGTGGGATATTCAAGGAGAGAACCCGCCGTGACCCCGTCCGCCTACAGCGCCTCGCCGCGCACCAGAACAAGAACTCTGAGGTCGGTCATGCAAGCTGCCTTTATCCGTTCGCCGCTCGCTTTCGTACTGCACGCTATTGGCCTGGCCGGATTGATGCTGGCCTACCAGCAGATGCAACTGCCTCTTTACGTAAGCGTCCCCTCCTATCTGTTGTTGGCGTTGTGGCCCTGGCTGGGGCCGTGGCAGCGTCGTGACGAGCCGGCGCAGGCTGCCCAGCAGAAAGCGACCGGCGACTTCGTCGAACTCAGCCGCGGGCTGTCGCGCCACACCTGCCACAACGCGTTGTCCGCCGCCAAGGTGGCCCATGCGGTCAAGCATCTGGCCGGTCGCCTGCAATCGCAGCTGACGGCTGTGCAGCAGGTCAGCCAGGCCGCCGAGGCCATCACCCACACCGAGCAGGACAGCGCTGCCCGCGCCGAGCACACCTTGGCCGCGGCCCGACATGTGCGTGATGCAAGCGCCAACGGTCAGGCCGAGCTCAATCAGGCCATCGAGCGCATGCAGCAACTCAGTGCGCAGACCCTGGCCAGCCGTGAGCTGATCGATGGTCTCGGTAGCCGTACCGAACAGATCGAACAGGTCACCCAGGTGATCCAGTCCATCGCCAGCCAGACCAACCTGCTGGCGCTCAACGCGGCCATCGAGGCGGCCCGCGCCGGTGAGATGGGCCGCGGGTTTGCCGTGGTCGCCGACGAGGTACGCAACCTCGCCGCCCGTACTGCCAGTGCTACCGGGGAAGTCAGCCAGATGGTCGCCGACATCCGTCAGCAGAGTGCTGCGGTGGTCGCTCATATCCAGCGCCAGAGCGTCGAGCTGGAGCAGGCCGCGCAGCAGATCGAAACGGCTGGCAGCCGCCTGCATGGCATTGCCGATCAAGCCGAGGAAGTCGAGCAGCAGGTGGCGCAGATCAGCGCCGGTACGGCCGACAATCACCAGCGTCTGGCCAGCCTTTCAGCGGCTGCATTGCAATTGCAGGACGACGTGCAGGGCAGTGAAGGGCAGACCCGGCAACTGGCCGATGCTGCCGAGCAGTTGGTCGGGCAGGCCGAGACGGTCAGCGAGCAGCTCGCCGAAGTGGGCCTGGATGATTACCACCAGCGCGCCTATGACCTGGCGCGTGAAGGCGCGGCAGCCATCGCGGCACAATTCGAGCAGGACCTGCAGGCCGGCCGCATTGGTCTCGACGACCTGTTCGACCGCCGTTACCAGCCGATTGCCGGCACCCAGCCGCAGAAGTACCGCACGCGTTTCGATCAGTACGCCGATCAGGTGTTGCCAGGTTTGCAGGAGCCGCTGCTCAAGCGCCATGAAGGGTTGGTGTTCGCCATCTCCACTACGCCGGAAGGCTATGTGCCGACCCACAACGCCGCGTTCAACCACCCGCCCAGCGGCGACCC
Organism: Ectopseudomonas composti; assembly: GCF_900115475.1. GTDB lineage: Bacteria > Pseudomonadota > Gammaproteobacteria > Pseudomonadales > Pseudomonadaceae > Aquipseudomonas > Aquipseudomonas composti. The sequence goes on along the minus strand of NZ_FOWP01000007.1, from coordinate 212,584 downwards.
GGCCGTGGATGCGACCCGCAGCCGCGGCAAGCGTCTGTTCAACGACCGCACCGGCATTCGCTGCGGCAGCCACAAGCAGGCCCTGTTGCTGCAGACCTACATGCGCGATACCGGTGAGCTGATGCACGACCTGTCGGTACCGATCATGGTGCAGGGCAAGCATTGGGGCGGTTTGCGTCTGGGCTATCGGCCGGAGCCGTGAATCGTTTGCGTGCTGCTGAGCGTGGCGTGAAAGCCGGTGCGCATGGCGCACCCTACGGGTCGACATGGGTGAATCGGTGGGATTGTTTAGTCAATAAATAACCAAGCGTCTGAAAAACCCGATTTAACGCACGTCAAACCCTGTGCGACGCTGCTAAACCATGATCTCCCCGGCCTGCCAAGTCCATGTTCCGCTGTACCGCGCGCCTGCGCGGCGGCGCTTGTTGGAGCGGCTCAACCCGCTGCTGACCATCATCCTCGCCTTCTGGGCGCTGTGGCATTGCCGCCACGCGCGCCCGCCGGACGCCGTCCCCGCCCGCTGAATACCGATGGCTGCGCCATGCCCGCAGCCGCTGCTATCACCTTGTCTGCCTGTGCAACCTGTTCACGAATTGAACGGGCCGTGCGGACACCGAGCGCCTAACTGGCGCAAGCGAGCGCAACATGACGACTTTCGCCCCCGTGCAGGAAGCTCAGGACTTCCTGGCGAACAATCCCGATATCGAGCTGATCGAGCTGTTCATTCTCGATACCAATGGCGTGCCGCGCGGCAAGCTGCTGCACCGCGAGGAGCTGCTGGCGCTGTACCAGAGCGGCCGGCCGCTGCCGAGCACCATGCTCGGCCTGTCCATCCAGGGCGAGGATGTCGAGGATTCCGGCCTGGTTTGGGAGGTGGGCGATATCGATTGCCGCGCCTATCCGTTGCCCGGCAGCCTGGTGCGCCTGCCCTGGCGGCAGATGCCCACTGCCGCCGTGCAGGTGTCGATGCACCCGACCGAAGGCCTGCCGGCCACGCCGGCCGATCCACGGCAGTTGTTGATCCGCGTGATCGAGCTGCTCGAAGGCGCGGGTTATCACCCGGTGATGGCCTGCGAGCTGGAGTTCTATCTGCTTGACCAGAAGCGTGATGCCGAGGGGCGCCCACAGCCGGCGCTGGACGCCGACGGTAGCCGTCCACGGCAGACCCAGGTCTACGGCCTGCGCGAGCTGGAGCAGATCGAGCCGTTTTTGCGTGATCTCTATGCCGCCTGCAAGGCGCAGGGCATCCCGGCGCGCACGGCGATTTCCGAGTACGCCCCCGGCCAGGTGGAAATCACCCTGGAACATGGCCCGGTGCTGGCGGCGATGGATCAGGCAGTGCGCTACAAGCGCCTGGTCAAGGGCGTCGCGCACCGTCACGGGATGCAGGCCTGCTTCATGGCCAAGCCCTTCGATCACCTGGCCGGTACCGGCATGCACATGCATGTCAGCCTGGCCGATGCGCAGGGCAACAATCTGTTCGCCAGTGAAGATCCGGCCGGCACGCCGCTGCTGCGCCAGGCGGTCGGCGGCATGCTCGCCAGTCTGCTCGACTCGCTGCTGCTGTTCTGCCCCAACGCCAACTCCTACCGGCGTTTCCAGGCCAACAGTTATGCGCCGCTGGCGCCGACCTGGGGTGTGGATAACCGCACCGTCAGCCTGCGCGTGCCAGGCGGCCCGGCGAATACTCGGCATGTCGAGCACCGCATCTGCGGCGCCGACGCCAACCCCTATCTCGCTGCGGCGGCGATTCTTTCCGGGATTCACCGTGGCATTGCTGATCACCTCGACCCCGGTGCGCCGGTGGAGGGCAATGGTTATGCCCAGGCCACGACTCTGTTGCCGACCGAGTGGCTGGCGTCGATCCAGGCGCTGGAGCGCTCCAGTTGGGCTCGCGATGCCTTCGGCGCCGACTTCCTCAAGGTCTTTCTCGCGGTCAAGCGTGCCGAGTATCGCCAGTTCATGGGCGAAGTCGGTGAGCAGGACTGGCGCTGGTATTTGAGTAATGCCTGACTGAACAGCATCGCGGCTGAAGCCGCTCCTACAGGATGTACAGGCCGTAGGAGCGGCTTCAGCCGCGATCCCCGATTCATCGGTGCGCACGGCCTAGGCGGCCCCGCGACACCCAACTGCGGTAACCGCCACAAGGATTCTGCAATGAACGCGATCAACCAACCCGTCAAACCCGCCGCCGAGCGTGCGCAGTCCTACTATTCGGCCTCGCTCAACTTCGAGAGCGACTACCCGACGCTGCAGGGCAGCGTGACGGTGGACGTGGCCATCATTGGCGGCGGCTTTACCGGCATCGCCACCGCGGTGGAGCTGGCCGAGCGCGGCCTCAAGGTCGCCGTGGTGGAAACCAACAAGGTCGGCTGGGGCGCCAGCGGGCGTAACGGCGGCCAGGTCACCGGCAGCCTGTCCGGTGACGAAGCCATGCGCAAGCAGATGCGCAACACTCTGGGCGAGGAGGTGGACGACTTCATCTGGCACCTGCGTTGGCGCGGCCACGAGATCATCAAGAACCGCGTGGCCAAGTACGGCATCGACTGTGACCTCAAGCACGGCCATCTGCATACGGCGATGAAAGCCAGCCATATGGACGAACTCAAGTCGACCTACGACGAAGCGCTGCGGCGCGGCATGGGCGGCGATGTCACCCTGCTCGACGCTGCTGGCGTGCGTGCACAACTGGGCAGCGAGCTGTACTGCGGGGCGTTGAAGAACACCCGCAACATGCACCTGCACCCGCTCAACCTGTGCCTCGGTGAGGCCAAGGCCGCTGAGAGCCTGGGCGCGCTGATCTTCGAACACTCCGAGGTGCTCGACATCGTCCATGGTCCGCGTCCAGCGGTGGTCACCGCCGGCGGGCGGATCGAGGCCAAGCAGGTGCTGCTGGCCGGCGACGTCTATCACAAGCTCGAGCGGCGCAAGCTCAAGGGGCTGATCTTCCCGGCCATGGGCGGCATCGTCACCACCGCGCCGCTTGGCGAGTTGGCAAAAGCGATCAATCCGCAGGACCTGGCGGTGTACGACTGCCGCTTCGTGCTCGACTACTACCGCATGACGGCCGACGGCCGCCTGCTGTTCGGTGGTGGCTGCAACTACTCCGGGCGTGACTCGCGTGACATCGCCAGCGAACTGCGCCCGTGCATCGAGAGCACCTTCCCGCAACTCAAGGGCGTACAGATCGACTTCCAGTGGAGCTGCGCCATGGGCATCGTGATGAACCGCATCCCGCAGCTGGGCAAGCTCTCGTCCAACGTCTGGTACTGCCAGGGCTACTCCGGTCATGGCATCGCCACCACCCACATCATGGGTGAGATCATGGCCAAGGCCATCACTGGCGACCTGGAGCAGTACGACACCTTCGCCGCTTGCAAGCACATCAAGGTGCCGCTGGGCGACCAGCTCGGCAACCCGATGCTGGCGGCGGGCATGTGGTACTACCAGATGCTGGAGAAGCTGCGCTGAAGCGAAGGGGGATGACCTGGGCGGTAGCGATTGGCGACAGTCGTACTCCGCTCAGGCCTTCAATATTGAGCTGATCGGAGTCTTTTCCAGAGCCGCTTGACGCTTACATCAGCTATCTGCAGGCCTTGGGCGTTTGTAAGCCATCCCAACAGAGCGCGGCGCGGTATGAACGAAGCCAAACTGCGCGTACAGGTCTTGTGCTGGTCCATCCGCAATCAGGCTCACGTAGCCGCTTTCAGGCACTTGGGTTTCGATGAACCGCTGGATTTCACCCATGATGCGCTTGCCTAGCCCTTTGCCCTGGTGCTCCCTGAGAACGGCGATGTCCACGACTTGAAAGAAACAGCCCCCGTCACCGATCACGCGGCCCATTCCCACCGGTTGTGCACCATGCAGGATTTGCACGGCAAAGAGGCTGTTAGGTAAGCCACGCGCGGCGGCCTCGTCGGTCTTTGCGCTAAGGCCCGAGCCGACTCGAAGCGCTTGATAGACCTGAATGGATGGCGTTTCTAACAGGCAGGTATACATGGTCAATGGAATCTCCGAACTGGAAGCGTTCTTGTGGGCCAGCTTGAAGCCAATTAGAGAGCGCAGAGGGTTCATCGAGCAAATCGAAGCGCTCCACTGACACCTGCTTTTTCGATCCTGCCGACTGTCGTCATTTCGCATGAAATCTGTGTCGAGACGCATGGCCTGGCGCCGTTTGGCGTATGCGCTCGGCTTACGGGTGGCTTGTGCCGCCATCCTGCGGTGCTGCACTACGCTCGGGGGAGCCGAGCAGGGGTGCTGTCGCCGCGCCTGATTCACGCTCGGCGACGAATGCGGCAGGCGGTGACCCGTTGGCGTTGAGCTGGAGGATGCGCTTGGGCCGGCCCCGTTCGTCGAAGAACACCTGGCCGAGGCCGGCGCTGTTCCACAGCCGTTCACCCGAGCGGCTGCGGTCGGGGATCAACGGCGTGACGCGCATACGGCGGCGCTTGGTCAGCCAGTTGAGTGGCGACCAGGGCGCGTAGAGCCAGCGGTTGAGGCGGTCGAACCAATCCAGCAGGTCGGCCGGGAATTCGTTCTTGATACCGCTGCTGGTGATCTGCCAGATGGTCGGGCTGGCGCGACGATGGCGGATGTTTACGCGGTAGACGAAGGAGTAGTGCACGTCGCCGGAGAGAATCACGAAATCTCTCGGTGTGCGTGAGTGGCGGAAGATGTTCATCATCACGCTGGCTGCGCCGCGGTGGGCCATCCAGTTTTCCGCATCGACCATCAGCGGGTGCCCGGCGAGAGTGAAGAGTTTCTGGATACCCTCGATCAGCTTCACGCCGAACATCGGTGCCGGCGAGACGATGATGCAGGCGGGGTGGTCGAGCAGCGCCTGCTGGAAGTCGCACAGCGCTTCCCAGTCCATCAGCCCCGAGGGCTTCGACAGATGCCCCTCACTGCGCCAGCGGCGTGTGCGGGTGTCCAGCACCAGCAGCGCCGGTGTGGTCGGCAGCACGTAGTGCCACTGTTCGAACTCCAGCAGACGATCGATCAGCGCGTCATGCGCCGTGGCCTGCAGATGGTCGTCCTGGCGTTGCTGCAGCAGTTCGGCAAAGGCCTGCAGCGGCTCCTCGAACACATCCGGGTTGTTGCCCCAGCCTTGGCACAGCAGATAGGCGAGCAGAGCGTTGCCGATGATGCGCTTGGAAAACGGGTGGCCGTAGGCGGTTTGTTCCCAGCGTGCGGAGAGATTCCAGTCATCGGTGACATCGTGGTCGTCGAAGATCATCAGCGTCGGCAGGTGGGCAAATACCCGCGCGGCCCGGCCGAGGGTCTGGCGGAATGCATCGATGCGCTCGCGCTCGTTGGCGTAACGATGCTGCTGTTCTTCGTCCAGCGGCGGCTGCTCTTCGCTGATCAGCGTCCAGGGCAGCGGTGACCAGACCAGCAGGTACATGGCGATCATCTCGGCGAAGGTCACCAGGTGATTGTCGGCACTGCTGCTGGTGAAGACCGGCTTCTCCACGCCGCCGAAGAACTTGTCGCGCAGGGTCTGGTTGCTCTTCACCGCTGGCAGCAGTTCGGCGCGCTGGTAATAGCCGACCGGGTTGGCGTAGAGCGACTGGCTATCCTCGACCACGGCACCTTCGAGAAACTCGTCGAACAAGCCGAGGCGGGCGATCAGTTGGTGGATGGCGCACAGCAACGGGCCGGCGACATCGTCGACGTAGACCTGGTCACCGCTCATCAGCAGCAGTGCCGGACGCTGCTTGGCCTCAGGCTGAGCGGCCAGCAGACGGTCGGCGCAGAGCAGGCCGTCATCGGCGGCATGGTGCGGCTTGCGGCAGGAGCCGTGAAGCAGGTGGTCGACCTGCGAGCGCAGGACGAAATCGGCGTGCTCGGCGCCGTCATGCAGCAGGTGCGGTGCCCAGTCGCGCATGCCGTTCGCGCTCGCGCCGTCGATGATCTGCAGGTCGTAGGCGATGCGCTCGTCCTGCGGCAACGCCTGAGCGAGCGGCAGGTCGATCAGGTGCAGCACGGCATGCCGGCCGAGCGGCAACTGCTGGCAATGTTCTTCGCCGAGGGCATGGGTCTGTGGCGCCTGACTCTCGGGCTGCAGCCACAGTTGCAGGTTCAGCTCGCGACTGGCCACCAGCCACAGCACCAGGCGGCCGGGCTCCAGGCGGCGCAGCAGCGGGCCTGCGAGCACATCGGGCAGCGGAGCGTGGGCAGTGTCTGGCATCGTCACGGTACTTCCTGCAGAAAAATTGACAGGCGTTGGACAGTGGCCGGGCGCCAGCGGTTCAGGAGGCCAGCTGGCGCAGGCGTTCGATGTCGAGAATCTCGATTTCGCCGTAGGTCAGCTGCACCACGCCCTGCGCTTGCAGCTCCTTGAGGATCTGGTTGGTGGTCTGGCGCGACAGCGAGAGCATCAGCGCCAGCTGTTCCTGGGCCAGGTGCAGCACCCGCCGAGGTTCGCTTTCACCATAGTTCTCGGCGATCAGCAGCAGGCGTCGGGCCAGGCGCGGCGCGGCCGGCAGCAGGCTCATGTCTTCCAGGGTCATGAAGGCCAGGCGCAGCTTGTGGCTCATCAGCAGGGCGAAATCGCGCCAGTAGAGCGGCTGGCGTTCGAGCAGGGTGAGCAGGTCGTGCTGGGGTAACAGCAGCAGGGTGCTGGCGCTTTCGGCGAAGGCATCGTGGGTACGCGGCAAGCCGTCGAACAGGGAAATCTCACCGAACCAGTAAGGCGGCTCGATCAATGTCAGTAGCGCCTCCTTGCCGTTCTCGCTGACCGCGCCGACGCGCACGGCGCCTTCGACCACCGCATATAGCCCGCTGGGTTTGTCGCCACGGCGAAACAGCCGCTGGCCGGCGTCCAGACGCTGCACCTGGGCCATGCCTAGCAGGCTCTGGCTCAGCGCGGCTGGCAGTGCAGCGAACCAGTGGCCCTGGTTCAACTGGCTGGCGTATTGACGGGGATCGGGCATTGCGGCTCCAGTGAGGTTGCGCGGCGGTGTGGCGATCCCTGCCATTGTCGGCTAGCCGACAGTGCGATGGGCTGGGGCGAGGCGATCATGCTCGGGCCCGTTTACCCCTGAGGACGATAACAATGAAAACCCTCGTCGATCACCTGGCGCAGTATGCCGCCTACCACCGCGACCGGCGCAACATCGCCAGCCATTTCATCGGCATCCCGATGATCGTGCTGGCCGTCGCCGTGCTGCTGTCGCGCCCTGGTTTCGAAATCGCCGGCCTGTGGCTGGCGCCGGCCACGCTGGTGGCTCTGGCTGCCGCCGTGTTCTATCTGCGTCTGGATACCCGTTTCGGCCTGCTCATGGCCGTGCTGCTGGGGCTGTGCCTGTGGGCTGGCGCTAGCCTGGCGGTCGCTTCCACTGCGTTGTGGCTAACGACAGGCATTGGCCTGTTCGTGGTTGGCTGGGTGATCCAGTTCGTCGGTCATTACTATGAAGGGCGCAAGCCGGCGTTCGTTGATGACGTCATGGGCCTGATCATCGGCCCGCTGTTCGTGGTCGCTGAGCTGGCCTTCCTGCTTGGCCTGCGCCGGGAAATCGAGCATGCCGTGGTAGAGATCGCCGGCCCGACCTGCATCCGCGAGAAGAAGGCGCTGGCCTGAGCACGTACTGCTTCTGCTGTTCGTCGCGGCTAAAGCCCCTCCCACGGTCCCACTGGAGTGTGGGAGGGGCTTTAGCCGCGAGCCTTTCTAGAACATCGCCATCCACTGCGCCGTCATCGAGCGCGCGTGGCGATCCACGGTGATGGGGGCGAAGGGGCGACCGGAGACGCTCTGCAAGGTGTTGCTCTGGCTGTTCATGTCGGCCAGTGCGGCGCGCAGGTAGCTCCAGCGCGTCTGCAGCTTGGTCACCTGCGGGTCGGATTGTTCCTTGATCGCCTGCAGTTCGCTGTCGATAGCCGGCAGCAGCAGGCGTTCGTCCTGGCCGAGGTAGGTGTCGGGTTGTTCGCGGGCGATCTCGAAGGTGCCCAGGTAGGAGCGGCTGAGGTACTGCACGCTGAGGTACTCGACCTTGGCCGCCAGCTCGCTCTGGCCTTCGGCGCCCGGTAGTGCGCGGGCTGTGCTGAGGAAGTCGCGCAGGGCGCGGCTGAGATCTTCCGGGAAGCGCCAGGGCACGTTCTCGTCACCGGGGCCATAGGAAACACCGTTGCGCAATTGGGTAACGAGGGCCTGGTGGGCGCTGGTGAGTTCGGCGCTGCCCTGCGGCAGGCTTTGCATGGCGCCGGCCAGCGCGGCCAGGTCGGCTTCCAGGCGCTGCTGGTGAGTCTTCTGGAAACCTTCGCCACGTAACAGCATCAAGCTGCTGGTGGCGCGGCTGGCGTGTATCTGAATCTGTTCTTGCGGGCTGACGGCCTCGGCGAAGGCCATTGGTGAGAGCCCGACCAAGAGTCCGAGCGACCAGAGAAAAGCATGGCGCAGCAGTGCTTTACAACGCATCCGGGGTGCTCCTTGTTATTGTTTTGAGCAGGTATGCAGTGGGCGGCGTCAATGACGCAGCGCCAAGACTACTGCGTGATGCGCTGCAGAGCATGACCCGAAAGAGTGATTTCGTCGGAAATCGCTACCGTTCAGGTGCTTTTCGTCAGATTGCGCAGGTAGTCGGCGCTGAAGGCGTCGGCCGGGAAGAAGGTTTCCAGCGCCAGTTCAGCCAGGGTCACGTCGTTCGGAGTGCCGAACACGGTGGTGGTGCTGATCAGGCTCAGCACGCCGGCGTCGGTGCGCAGTTGCACTGGCATCAGCACCGCCTCGGCAGGCGCTTCGCCGTGGTCCGCTGGCGCGGGGTAGGTCAGCAGTTCGTCGTGCAGGGCGAACAACTGCGGGTCGCCACTGATCTCGGCATCGCGGTGCAGGCGCATCAGCAGATGCGCGCGCCACTGTGCCAGGTTGACGATGCGCGGCGCCAGCCCCTGTGGGTGCAGGGACAGGCGCAGCACGTTGAGCGGCGGGCCGAGCAGGCAGTCCGCCACGCCGGTGAGAAAGGGGCCGACCGAGGCGTTGGCCGCCAGCAGGTTCCACTGTCTGTCGATGGCCAGTGCCGGGTACGGCTCATGGACCTTGAGCAACTGCTCGATGGCTTGGCGCGCTGGCTCCAGCGCCGGGTCGGCCAGGTCGTGCTGGCTGTACAGCGGGGCGAAGCCCGCGGCGCTGAGCAGGCGGTTGCGCTCGCGCAGGGGAATCTCCAACTGCTCGGCCAGGTGCAGCAGCATCTCGCGGCTGGGTTGGGCGCGTCCGGTTTCGACGAAGCTCAGGTGGCGAGTGGATATCTCCGCCTCGCAGGCGAGGTCGAGCTGGCTCAGGCGGCGCCGCTGGCGCCATTGGCGCAACAGGGCGCCGGCGGTCTGGGAGTGGGTATTCATGGCTTGCACGATAGTTCAGCCAGGTCATGTCGGCCATTACCTGGCAGGTAATCGACGCGCTTTCACGGCGGATCGATTCTAGGGGCGTGCATCGATTCCGGTGCGAACCCTGGAGAAGCATCATGAGCCACGTACAACCTTCCCCGCTGCTGCGTAACGCCCTGTTGGCCGACGGTCTGCTGGGTGTCTCCACCGGCCTGCTGCTGGTGCTGGCCAGCCATTGGCTGGTCGATTTTCTCGAAGTGCCACGCCTGTTGCTGGTGGCCAGTGCGCTGATGCTGCTGCCGTTGGGTGGCCTGCTGTTCTGGTTGTCGCGCCAACCCGAGCTGCACCGCCTGGCGGTATGGGCGGTGATCACCCTGAACAGCCTCTGGGTGATCAAAAGTGTGATGCTGCTGGTGCTCGGATGGGTCGCGCCGAATATCTTCGGCTATGCGTTCATCATCGGCCAGGCGCTGATCGTGGCGCTGCTCGCCGAACTGCAGTGGTTTGGCCTGCGCCAGTCCCGCGCGGTCGTGGCATGAGGCCAATCCCGGCGGGTGGTGCTGTGCCACTGCCCGCCTGCGTTCAGAACAGGCCGCGCAGCGCGAGGTCGCTGCCGAGCAGCAGCAGGCCGACGAAGAACCAGCGCTTGAAACGCTCCGCGCTGATGCGCTTGCGCAGCCATTGGCCGGCGGCCATGCCCAGCAGCGCCGGCAGCAAGGCCAGGGCCGATACGCCCAGCACTGTCGGTTGCAGCAGTTCACCGCTGTGACCGAGCGCTGCCGCCAGGGCCAGGGTGGAGACGCTGAAGGACAATCCCAGAGCCTGCACCAGATCGTCCTTCTCCAGACCGATGGCCTGCAGGTAAGGCACGGCGGGAATCACGAACACGCCGGTAACTGCGGTAATCGCGCCGGTGATGGCACCGATCACCGGGCTCAGCCAACCTTCCTTGGCACGCTCCACGCGAAAGTGCACCTTGGCCAGACCGAGCAGCGCATAGACCACCAGAGCGATGCCCAGCCAGCGCGTAGCACCGGGCAGGTCGAGGCTCTGCAGCAGCGCGGCGACCAGCAGCGTGCCGAACAGGATGCCCAACAGCATGGGCCATAGTCGGCGCAGCATCGGCAGCGGGCTGCGGCCGTCGCACAGCTGCCAGATGTTGGTCACCATTGAGGGGATGATCAGCAGCGCAGCGGCCTGCAGTGGCGCCATCACCAGGCCCAGCAGACCGACGGCGATGGTGGGTAGGCCGAGGCCGACCACGCCCTTGACCATGCCGGCGAGCAGGAAGGTGGCGAGGATCAGCGGCAGGTGCTCGGTCATTGCGCCGCTCCCTGTTCGTGGACCGCGCGGCTGTCGCTCGGTGCTTCGTCGCGCTCGTGCATGCCGTAGTCGCGCAGCACCTGGGCCACGCGCAGGCGATAGTGACTGAAGACCTCCTCGCGTCCCGCCGTCTGTGCGCGTCGGTGTTCATCGCGCTGGCGCCAGGCCTGGACCGAGGCTTCGTCCTGCCAGAACGACAGCGACAGGATCTTGCCCGGCTGGGTGAGGCTCTGGAAGCGTTCGATGGAGATGAAACCCGGCTGCTCGGCGAGCAGCGGGCGCAGCTCGCCTGCGAGGTCGAGATAATCCTGCTGCTGGTCTGGTTTGGTCTGAACTTCGAAGATCACGGCGAGCATCGGGTTCTCCCTGGCTGGCTCTGGCTGGCGTTGCCTGCCAGTATCCACATTTACTGCACGCCATGTTTCGTCATGAGGTGAACGATGGAATACGCACCGGGTTTCAGTTCGATCGCCGCCCTGCTCGCCGATGCCGGGCGTGCTGCCATGGTCTGGGCACTGATGGATGGCAGTGCGCGGCCGGCCGGTGAGCTGGCCTTGCTGGCGGGGCTGTCGCCGTCGTCGACCAGTGCGCACCTGGCCAAGCTGGTGGAGGGCGGTCTGCTGGCGCAGCAGCGCCATGGACGCAATCGCTACTACCGCCTGGCCGGGCCGGAGGTTGGGCAACTGGTCGAGGCGCTGGCAAGTGCTGCACTGGCTGCACAGCCTCGGCAAACTCGCGCTATACCAAGCTCGCGCGGCACGCCGCAGCCCATGCGCGAGGCGCGTACCTGTTACGACCATCTGGCCGGTGAACTGGCGGTCGGTGTGTTCGCACGCATGCGCGCAGCCCACTGGCTGAGCGAGGAGGGCGGTGCACTGAGTTTGACGGCTAGCGGTGAGCAGGGTCTGCAGGCGTTGGGTATCGATCTGCAGCAGGTGGGCCGTCAACGTCGCCAGCGTTTGTGCGCCTGCCCGGACTGGAGCGAGCGCAAGCCACATCTGGGCGGTGCGCTGGGCGCGGCGTTGCTGAATCTTTGCGAAGGCGAGGGCTGGCTGCGGCGCAGCAAGGATTCGCGTGCGCTGCAGGTATCGCCGCAGGGGCGCAGGGCGATCATGGCAATAGCGGCTTTGTAGCTTCGTAGGGTGGGCCGGGCGGCGATCCGCTTTAGCCCACTCTACGCCCACCCTGCGTACTACCGCCCGGCCAGTTTCGTAGGGTGGGCTTTAGCCCACTAAATAAAGGCTGAGCTCTAGTCGGTGGGCTGAAGCCCACCCTACGCTTGTCCTACGTACTACCGCTCGGCCAGCCCTAGGAAGTGTTACGCCTGGGTGCTGACCGGCTTGCCGCCCTTGGGCTTGAAGTACAGCGTGGTGCCACGGGCGAGGTTGTTCAGGCTGACGTGATCCTTGGCCACTTCGGCCTCGATCAGCTCGTCCTGACCGTCGACCTTGAGGGTGATGCGGGTGATCGCGCCAAGCAGGCGGATGTCGCGCACTTCGCCGGCCTTGTGCTCCGGGGTCGGCTCGCTGGACAGGTCGACCTCGTGCGGGCGGAACAGCACGTGGTGGTCGTTGCCGACGTAGAGGCGGTTGGCGTCACCTAGGAAGTGGTAGACGAAGTCGCTGGCCGGATGCTCGTAGACTTCGGCCGGGGTGCCGATCTGCTCGATCACGCCCTTGTTCATCACCACGATGCGGTCGGCCACTTCCATGGCTTCTTCCTGGTCGTGGGTGACGAACACGCTGGTCAGGTGCACTTCCTCGTGCAGGCGCGCCAGCCAGCGGCGCAGTTCCTTGCGCACCTTGGCATCCAGCGCGCCGAAGGGTTCGTCGAGCAGCAGCACTTTCGGTTCCACCGCCAGGGCGCGGGCCAGAGCGATACGCTGGCGCTGGCCACCGGAGAGCTGCTCCGGGTAGCGGTCGCCGAGCCAGTCGAGCTGCACCAGGTTGAGCAGCTCGTGCACCTTCTGCTTGATCACCTCTTCGCTCGGGCGCTCGCGCTTGGGCTTCATGCGCAGGCCGAAGGCGACGTTGTCGAACACGGTCATGTGGCGGAATAGCGCGTAGTGCTGGAACACGAAGCCGACGTTGCGATCACGCACGTCGTGCTCGGACACGTCCTCGCCGTGGAAGCCGATGGTGCCGCTGTCCGGGGTTTCCAGGCCGGCGATGATGCGCAGCAGGGTGGTCTTGCCGCAGCCGGACGGGCCGAGCAGGGCGACCAGCTCGCCGCTCTGGATGCTCAGGTTGATCTCGTTCAGCGCCTTGAACTGGCCGAACTGCTTGTTGACGCCTTTGACTTCGATGCTCATGACTAATGCCCTTGATTGTTCCGTGGGCCGGGCCGTTTTCGCGGCGCTGCGGCTGTCAGTCTTCTCGGTTGGCTTGTAGCTGGCGGCTCAGGCGCGCTTCGCTCCATTGGCGAAGCAGCAGCACCACCAGGGCCATGACGAGCAGCAGGATCGCCACGCTGAAGGCAGCGACGATGTTGTACTCGTTGTAGAGAATCTCGATGTGCAGCGGCAGGGTGTTGGTGTACCCGCGGATATGCCCGGAAACCACCGAAACTGCGCCGAATTCGCCCATCGCACGGGCGGTGCACAGCACCACGCCGTAAATCAGCGCCCATTTTACGTTAGGCAGCGTGACATGCCAGAACATCTGCCAACCGTTGGCACCGAGCAGGCGCGCGGCCTCTTCCTCGGTGGTGCCCTGTTCCTCCATCAGCGGGATCAGCTCGCGGGCGACGAAGGGGAAGGTGACGAAGATGGTGGCCAGGACGATGCCCGGTACGGCGTAGACGATCTGCAGGTTCTGCGAGTCGAGATACGGCGCGAGAAAACTCTGCGAGCCGAACAGCAGCACGTAGATCAGGCCGGCGACCACCGGTGACACCGAGAACGGCATGTCGATCAGGGTGATCAGGATGCTCTTGCCGCGAAATTCGAACTTGGTCACTGCCCAGGCCGCGGCGACGCCGAACACCAGGTTCAGCGGCACCGAGATGGCGGTGGCCAGCAGCGTCAGTTTCAGTGCGGAGATGGCATCCGGCTCGCGGATGGCGTCCCAGAAGAACTCCAGGCCACGGCTGAGGCCCTGGCTGAGCACCATGTACAGCGGTAGCAGCAGGATCACCGCGAACACCGCCCAGGCGATGACGATCAGGGCGATGGCGCCGGGGGAGCGGCTGGCCGGACGCGCAGCCGCGTTCTGGCCAAGGGTTGCAAGGCTCATGACGGACTCCTCAGAGTTGCGGCTGGATGCGGCGCTGCAGGATGTTGATCAGCAGCAGCAGGATGAACGACACCACCAGCATGATCACGCCGATGGCGGTGGCGCCGGGGTAGTCGTACTGATCCAGCTTGGAGACGATCAGCAGCGGTAGGATCTCGGTCTTCAGCGGGATGTTGCCGGCGATGAACACCACCGAGCCGTACTCGCCGACACCGCGGGCGAAGGCCAGGGCGAAGCCGGTCAACCAGGCTGGCAGCAGGCTCGGCAGTAGCACGTGGCGGAACACCTGCAGCGGCTTGGCACCGAGGCAGGCGGCGGCTTCCTCGACTTCCTTGGGGATGTCGGCCAGCACCGGCTGCAGCGTGCGCACCACGAACGGCAGGGTGACGAATACCAGCGCCAGGGTGATGCCCAGTGGGGTGTAGGCGATTTTGAACGGGAATAGCGAGCCGATCAGGCCATTGGGTGCGTACAGCGCGGTCAGCGCGATACCGGCCACGGCGGTCGGCAGAGCGAAGGGCATGTCGACCATGGCGTCGATGATGCGTCGGCCAGGAAAGGTGTAGCGCACCAGTACCCAGGCGATGATGGTGCCGAGGATGCCATTGAGTACGGCCGCGGCCAGGGCGGTGCCGAAGGAGAGCTTCAGCGAGAACTGCAGCTGGCGGTTGGTGAGCAGTGCCCACCATTGCTCGCTGGTCAGCTGGAAGGAGAAGAGGAACATCGCACCCAGCGGAATCAGCACGATCAACGCCAGGTAAGTGAGGGTGTAGCCCAGGGTCAGCCCGAAGCCGGGTATGACCGAGGAAGTTCGACGAGACATAAGGTGTCCTTTGGCTCAGGTCCGCGACAAGAGCCTGTTAAAAGTCTGCTGCGCGCCAGCCATGCTGCGTTGGAGCTGGCTCTAACTCGCAAGCCTTTTAATAGGCTCTAAACAAGGCCCTCCACCCGCTAGGGAGGAGGGTCTCTGCGATCAAACCGGGATTACTGGTTGATCTTGGTGAAGATCTGATCGAACACCGCGCCGTCACCGAAGTACTTCGGCTGGGCTTCTTTCCAGCCGCCGAAGTCCTTGTCGATGGTGACCAGTTTCAGGTCCTGGAACTGATCCTTGAACTCGGCTGCAACGGCGGCGTTGCGCGGGCGATAGAAGTTCTTCGCGGCGATGCGCTGGCCTTCTTCGCTGTACAGGTGTTCGAGGTAGGCCTCGGCCACCGCGCGGGTACCCTTGCGGTCGACGTTGGCATCGACCACCGCCACTGGCGGTTCGGCGAGGATCGACAGCGACGGGGTGACGATCTCCAGCTGGTCGCCGCCTTCTTCGGCCAGCGACAGGTAGGCCTCGTTCTCCCAGGCCAGCAGCACGTCACCCAGGCCACGCTGGACGAAGCTGATGGTCGAGCCACGGGCGCCGGTATCCAGCACCGGCGCATGGCGGTACAGCTCGGTGACGAACTCCAGGGCCTTGTCTTCGCTGCCGAACTTCTCGCGGGCAAAGGCCCAGGCGGCGAGGAAGTTCCAGCGTGCGCCGCCGGAGGTTTTCGGGTTTGGGGTGATGACTTCCACACCCTCCTTCACCAGGTCGTCCCAGTCCTTGATGCCTTTCGGGTTGCCCTTGCGCACCAGGAACACGATGGTCGAGGTGTAGGGCGTGCTGTTGTCCGGCAGGCGTGCCTGCCAGTTAGGGTCGATCAGTTGCTGGTTGAGGTTGATCGCGTCGATATCGCCGGACAGGGCCAGGGTCACCACGTCAGCGCGCAGGCCATCGATCACCGCACGAGCCTGCTTGCCCGAACCACCGTGAGACTGCTGGATGGCGACGGCCGGGTTGCCCTTGGCTTGCCAGAATTTGTTGAAGGCGGCGTTGTACTCGACGTACAGCTCGCGGGTTGGGTCGTAGGACACGTTGAGCAGCGGCTGGGCGATGGCCGGGCCGGCGATCAGGGTGCTGGCCAGCGCGGCCAGGGCGAAACGACGAATGGACATGGTGCAGCTCCTAACTGGTGAAATTCTTGTGTTGGCGTAGGTCAGGTGGGCGAACGGTTTCGAGCCCTCTGGTGGTCCAGTCGGGCTGCATCATGAGGTCGTTGTTCTGTTAGCTGTTCTTGGTGTTCGGTTGTTGCAGGCGAATCTTTTCCTTGCGCTCGATCTGCACGACCTGGCCGTTATGGACGGTGATTTCCACCGAACCGAATTTCAGGCCATGCAGGGCGGTCTGGATCTCGCGCAGGATGCTGGCTTCATCCTGGCCTTCGAGGTTTCTCAGCGTCGCGGTCATTTCCAGGCTCCTTGTGATGAGGTCGCCACGGCGTCGGGATGGATTACCGACGCTGGCGTGGAGCGGATAGTAGAGAGGCTGGAATATTCTTAAAAATAATGTTTAAGAACATTTATATTCTTTTTGGAAATATGAAAGGTTGCGCGTTATTCATGTTTTTATGGAATAAGTAAATAAATTCTTATTCTTTTTGTAATTACATTGCGCTGCCTAGACTGACGCCATTCGATTCAAGGAGGCGCCGTTATGGGCAGCGAAGCAATCCGTTATCTGATCCTGCCGGGCTGGCAGGGCTCAGCCGAAGAGCATTGGCAAAGCCATTGGCAGCGCAGCCTGCCCAATAGCGCACGGGTCGAGCAGCAGGACTGGCTCAACCCGCAACGTGGCGACTGGGTCGCGGCGTTGAACCAGGCGATTGCCGCCGATCCGCGTCCGCTCATCCTCATCGCCCATAGCCTGGGCTGTGTGACGGTGGCGCATTGGGCTGCGCAGGCGCCGGTGGAGTTGCTGCGCCGTGTGCGCGGTGCGCTGCTGGTCGCGCCGGCCGATGTCGAGCGGCCGGGCTGCCCTGCACCGCTGCAGAATTTCGCGCCAATACCGCGTGATCTGCTGCCCTTTTCCAGCCTGCTGGTGGGCTCCGACAACGATGCGGCGGCCAGCGCCCTGCGCGCCATGGAGCTGGCGCGTGCCTGGGGTAGCGAAGCGGCGATTCTGACCGGCGCCGGGCATATCAACGTGAAGTCCGGACACCGTTACTGGGAGCAGGGCTTCGGCTACCTGTATCGCTTGCAGAGCCGCATCGAACAGCAGTCGCGGCTGCGCGCCTGAGCCCGTCATTGCGCGACACCTTTTTCGGAGCGGGGTCGGGCCAGGCAGCCGCCCGCTCTTTTTTATGGCCTGCCATCCATGGCGGCCACTCTTCGAACCGCTGCGGAGCTATTGCTCCAGGCAATTTCTTATTCGCGTACAGGCTGCGCCCTCGAGGTGTGGCGTAGGAGCCACATCGCATGAGTTTTCCACCGCCGTTGACCTTCGCCGACTCGGACAAGAGCCCATTGAGCATCCGCGCCAAGGCGTTGGTGTTCGTCGACGCGCGTTCGCGCCAACTGCGCGAGCGCGCCGAGGCGCTGGCGGGTAACGGCCAGCCGCTGCTGATTCTCGGTGAAACCGGTACCGGCAAGGAGCTGCTGGCGCGCTATGTCCATCGTCACAGTGAACGCGCCGGTTTGTTCGTGGCGGTAAGCTGCGCAGCGATCAGCCCGCAGTGGGGCGAGGCCGAGCTGTTCGGCCATGTCGGCGGCGCTCATGCCGGCGCTGCCAGCAGCCGCGCCGGCTGGTTTGGTTCGGCCAATGGCGGCACGCTCTACCTGGATGAGATCGCCGACCTTTCGCGGCCGTTGCAAAGCAAGCTGCTGACCGCGTTGGAAACCCGCGAGGTGTATCGCGTTGGCGCCAGCCAGGCGCTACCGGTGGATGTGCGCCTGGTGGCGGCAAGCAGCATCGAGCTGTCCCGCGCGGTGGCCGCCGGCACCTTCGACGAGCGTTTGTACGCCTACCTGTGCGATGGTCAGTTGCTGTTCCCGGCGCTGCGTCAGCGGGTCGGCGATATCCTGCCGCTGGCCGAATACTTCCTCGGTATTCATGCCCTGCGCCTGGACCTGAGCATTCCGTCGATCAGCCCTGCGGCGCAGGCGGTGCTGGAGACGCACCGCTGGCCGGGTAATACCCGCGAGCTGGAGAACGTCATCCACTTCGCCCTGCTGCTGGCTGGCAATGGCGAAATCGGGCCGGAGCATCTGGAGTTGCCAGGGGGCGTGTAATCGCCCCGGATTGCATCCGGGCTACGGCCCCATGACCTGTGCGTATGGCCGGTGCGCGCGGCGCACCCTACGGTACTCACCGACCTGTAGGGTGCGCCATGCGCACCGAGAATCTCGCGCCTGCACGGTCGTACGTTCCGGGGCGTCGCGGTGCACCGGCTACGGCGCCAGCAGCGACACCGACTTGATCTGTGCCCAGATCGCCTGCCCGGCGTGAATGCCCAACTGATCGAAGGAGTAGCGGGTGATCCGCGCCAGCAAGCGTTGATCACCGATGCGCAGGGTCAGCAGCATTTGCGCGTCCAACGCATGCCAGCTATCGACCTGCACCGGCAGCAGGTTGAGCAGGCTGCTGCCTTCGGCGCGTTGCAGGCTGAGGCTGACGTCGCGCGCCTTGATCTTCACCCGTACTCGATGGCCGTTGGGCAGCGCTGCATGGGGCAGGCGCAGGTGCGCCTCGCTGCCGGGAAGGCTCAGTTGCAGCAGGTCGTAGTGGCCATCGTGGGCGCAGACCTCGCCGTCGATTACCGCCTCGGCCTCGTCATCGCTGGCGAAGGGCAGGTCGGCGCGCAGCAGGGTTTCCTTGAGCGGGCCGCTGGCGCGCACCTGGCCTTCGTCGAGCAGCACCAGGTGATCGGCCAGGCGCGCCACTTCGTCTGGGGCATGGCTGACGTAGAGCACGGGAATGTCCAGCTCCTCGTGCAGGCGCTGCAGATACGGCAGCACTTCGTGCTTGCGCTTGAGGTCGAGCGAAGCCAGCGGCTCGTCCATCAGCAGCAGGCGTGGGCTGGTGACCAGCGCGCGGGCGATACCGACGCGCTGGCGTTCACCGCCGGACAAGGCCGAAGGCATGCGCTCGAGCAGGTGGCCGATGCCCAGCAGTTGCAGCGCCTGGTCTAGCGCTACCTTGCGTTGCGCCGCGGGGATGCGCCGCTGGCCGTACTCCAGGTTCTTGCGCACGCTCAGGTGCGGGAACAGGTTGGCGTCCTGGAACACGTAGCCGATGGCGCGCTTGTGGGCAGGGAGGAAAAACCCGCGCTCACTGTCCTGCCAGAGCTCACCGGCGACCTGCAGGTAACCCTGCTGCGGGCGATCCAGCCCGGCGAAGCAGCGCAGGCAACTGGTCTTGCCCGAACCGGAATGGCCGAACAGTGCGCTGACGCCGCGCCCGGGTAGGTCGAGGTCGACATCCAGGGCGAAGCCCGGATGCTTGACCAGAAAGCGTGCACGAATGCGCCCGTCGTCGTGGGCGACAGGTATCGGGGCCTTGCCGAAACCGAACATCACAGCGCCCTCATCCGGCTACTGCGCCCGCTGTACAGCGTGAGCAGGACGATGAAGGAGAACGCCACCATGCCGCCGGCCAGCCAGTGCGCCTGGGCATAGTTCATGGTTTCCACGTGGTTGTAGATCTGTACCGACACCACCTGGGTCTTGCCGGGGATATTGCCGCCGATCATCAGCACCACGCCAAATTCGCCGACGGTATGGGCGAAGCTGAGAATGGCGGCGGTGATGAAACCGGGGCGGGCCAGCGGCAGCACCACGCTGAAGAAGGTATCCCAAGGGTTGGCGCGCAACGTGGCGGCCGCCTCTAGCGGACCACGGCCGATGGCCTCGAAGGCGTTCTGCAGCGGCTGCACGACGAAGGGCAGGGAATAGAAGATCGAACCGATCACCAGACCGGTGAAAGTAAAGGTGAAGGTGCCGAGCCCGAGGCTCTGCGTCAGTTGGCCGAAGAAACCGTTGGGCCCCATGCTTACCAGCAGGTAGAAACCGATCACCGTCGGCGGCAGCACCAGCGGCAGCGCCACCACCGCGCCGACCGGGCGCTTGAGCCAGGAGTCGGTGCGTGTCAGCCACAGGGCAATCGGCGTGCCGATGATCAGCAGCAGCACGGTGGTCAGCGAGGCCAGCTCCAGGGTCAGGAGGATGGCGTCGAGGTCATTCTTCGACAGCGGCATGCAGGGATTCCGGAAGTGGAAAACGTGGCCCGGATGCGATCCGGGCCACGGCTATTACAGCTTATAACCGAACGACTTGATCACCTTGGCCGCTTCCGGGCCTTTCAGGTACTCGACCAGCGCGGCAGCGGCCGGGTTGTTCGCGCCTTGTTTGAGGATCACCGCGTCCTGCTTGATCGGGTCGTACATGGCGTCCGGCACTATCCAGGCCGAGCCGCTGGTGACCTGGCCGTCCTTGTACACCTGCGACAGCGCGACGAAGCCCAGCTCGGCGTTGCCGGTGGAGACGAACTGGTGCGCCTGGGTGATGTTCTGGCCTTCGACCAGCTTGCTTTTCACAGCCTCGGTCAGGCCCAGCTTGTCCAGTACCTGGGTCGCTGCCAGGCCGTAGGGCGCGGCCTTCGGGTTGGCGATGGACAGGTGCTTGAACTGGCCAGCTTTCAGCGCCGCGTCGCTGCCGTCGAGGTAGCTGGCATCAGCCGACCACAGCACCAGGCTGCCGATGGCGTAGGTGAAGCGCGAGCCGGGCACGATATCGCCCTCGCTTTCCAGTTTGGCCGGGGTGTTGTCGTCGGCGCTGAGGAACACATCGAACGGCGCGCCATTCTTGATCTGCGCATAGATCTGCCCAGTGGCGCCGAAGGACGCTACCAGCTTGTGCCCGGTGGCTTTCTCGAACTCAGGCGCGATGGCCTGGATCGGCGCGGTGAAGTTGGCAGCCACCGCGACCTTCACTTCATCGGCGATAGCGCCGCTGGTGAAGACCAGGCCGAGGGCGAGCAGGCTGTGCTTGAGCGGCTTGAGCATGGGGATTCCTTGTCGTTATCGGGTGTTGGCTCGACCCTGGCGGCGGGTACGGATATGGCAATGCTACTTCGTTATGTGTTTTTGTATATAGCGAGCGGTGAATTTGCTGGCCTTGCCGGTATCGGAACGCCAGGCATGGGCAGTGAAGGTGACGGGTGCGGCACCTATCAGGCCAAAAGCTGACCTAGAAGTCAATAAATCCTGCTCATGGAAACCAGCTTTGTATGTGCTGCGGCCGTGCGTACAGGTTTTCCCTTGCCAACAACTACAAAAAACATAATTTCGCGAATCCTTCGCTCTGAACAGAATGCCTGCAACGAGCCGCCCCGGCGGATTCAGTCACGAGCAGAATCAGAGCAGGCAACCATGACCGAGCTGAAGCAGTCCGCCTTTCCCGGCCCCGTGGGCCGAATTCCCGCAACCCTGGAGATCGACACCCTGGTGGTCGGTGCAGGCCAGGCCGGTGTGGCCATGAGTGAGCACCTGGGCAAGCACGGCGTGCCGCACCTGGTACTGGAGAAGAGCCGCATCGCCGAGGCCTGGCGCACGGTGCGCTGGGATTCGCTGGTGACCAATGGGCCGGTCTGGCACGACCGCTTCCCCGGCCTGGAATTTCCCGATCTTGGCCCGGACGACTTCGCCCACAAGGATCAGGTGGCCGACTACTTCGAGGCCTACGCGCAGATGATCGACGCACCGATCCGCACCGGCGTCGAGGTCAAGCAGGTGGTGCGTGCGCCAGGCCGTGCCGGCTTCATCGTGGAAACCTCAGAGGGCACCATTCACGCCAACCGCGTGGTCGCTGCCACCGGCCCGTTCCAGCGCCCGGTGATCACGGCCATCGCCCCGCAGGACGAAAGTCTGCTGCAGATCCATTCGGCGCATTACCGCAACCCGCAGCAACTGCCCGAGGGCGCGGTGCTGGTGGTCGGCGCTGGTTCCTCCGGCGTGCAGATCGCCGACGAGTTGAACCGCGCCGGACGCCAGGTGTACCTCTCGGTCGGCGCCCATGACCGGCCGCCGCGCAGCTATCGCGGGCGTGATTTCGTCTGGTGGCTCGGCGTGCTCGGCCTGTGGGATCTGGAAACCGTGCAGCCGGGCAAGGAGCACGTGACCATCGCCGTCAGCGGCGCCCATGGCGGGCGCACCATCGATTTTCGTGAGCTGGCCGCGCAGGGCATCACCCTGGTCGGCCTGACCCGCGCCTTCGCGGATGGCGTGGCGCAGTTCGCCGACGACCTGGCGGAGAACCTGGCGCGTGGCGACGAGAACTACCTGTCGCTGCTCGATGCCGCCGATGCCTATGTCGAACGCAACGGCCTCGACCTGCCGCAAGAGCCCGAGGCGCGCCGGCGCTTCCCCGAGCCGGCGTGCGTCCGCGAGCCGCTGCAAAACCTCGACCTGGCCGCCGCCGGCGTCACTTCGATCATCTGGGCCACCGGCTACGCCACGGACTTCAGCTGGTTGCAGGTCGATGCCTTCGATGCCAACGGCAAGCCCAAACACCAGCGCGGCGTGTCCAGCGAGCCGGGGGTGTACTTCGTCGGCCTGCCCTGGCTGTCGCGCCGTGGCTCCACCTTTATCTGGGGCGTGTGGCATGACGCCCGCCACATCGCCGACCACATCGCCACCCAGCGCAAGTACACCGCCTACCGCGACGCTGCCCAGCGCGAAGCCGCGACCCTCGAATCCAGCGCTGGCAAAGTCAGCCTCACCGGAGTTCGCTGATGCCCACTCATACCCGCATCCGCATGTTCAACACCAAGGACACCTACCCCAACCAGTCCCTGGACAACGATCTGTGCCAGGCCGTGCGCGCCGGCAACACCGTGTACGTGCGCGGCCAGGTCGGCACCGATTTCGACGGTAACCTGGTCGGCCTCGGCGACCCGCAGGCGCAGACCGAGCAGGCGATGAAGAACCTCAAGCAACTGCTGGAAGAGGCCGGCAGCGACCTGTCGCACATCGTCAAGACCACCACCTACATCATCGACCCGCGCTATCGCGAGCCGGTGTACAAGGAGGTCGGCAAATGGCTCAAGGGCGTGTTCCCGATCTCCACCGGGCTGGTGGTCTCGGCGCTCGGCCAGCCGCAATGGCTGATGGAGATCGACGTGATCGCCGTGATCCCCGATGACTGGCCGGGCGCCGGAGGCCAGGCATGACCTTTTCCATCGTCGGCCGCTGCCCGGAAACCGGGCACCTCGGCATCGCCATCAGCTCCTCCAGCATCGCCGTCGGCGCGCGCTGCCCCTGGCTGCGCGCCGGTGTTGGCGCGGTGTCGA
This sequence comes from Ectopseudomonas composti, assembly GCF_900115475.1. Lineage (GTDB taxonomy): Bacteria > Pseudomonadota > Gammaproteobacteria > Pseudomonadales > Pseudomonadaceae > Aquipseudomonas > Aquipseudomonas composti. The sequence goes on along the minus strand of NZ_FOWP01000007.1, from coordinate 189,553 downwards.
CGCAGAACATCACCTTGCCGGCGCTGGGCCCGCAGATCCTCGACCGGCTGGAGGCTGGCGAGGCGCCGGCCAGTGCTCTGGAGCAGGCGCTGGCGCGCAACGGCTACGGTCAGTACCGCCAGGTGACGGTGATCGACAGCCACGGCACCAGCGCACACTTTTCCGGCAGCGAAGCCCTCGGTGTGCACCATGCGCGCGCCGGCGAGCAATGCGTGGCGGCTGGCAACCTGCTGGCTTCCATGGCGGTGATCGACGCCATGGTCGAGGCCTTCGAGCAGGCCGACGGCGGCCTGCCGGATCGCCTGCTGGCAGCCATGCACGCGGCGATGGCCGCCGGTGGCGAGGCCGGGCCGGTGCATTCGGCGGCGCTGTCGGTGGTCGGTGATCTGGTCTGGCCGGTGGTCGACCTGCGTGTCGACTGGGCCGAGCACGACCCCATTGGCGAGCTGGACAAGCTCTGGCGCGCCTACGAGCCGCAATTGCACGATTACATCACCCGCGCCCTCGACCCCACCACCGCGCCGAGTTACGGCGTGCCGGGTGACGAGTAGGCAGGCCGGCGTGTGGGAGGGGCTTTCGGCTCTGGCATCCTGCTTCGCTCTACCTCCTGCATCCATGCAGTCGTAGCCGCGATCTTGAACTGTCGCCGCTAAAGCGCCTCCCACGACAACATGCCCAGTTCCGTAGGGTGCGCTGTGCGCACCGATCATCCTGTTGCACTGACTGGTAACCGCCCATGCCCACCAGCCGCGACCTGCTCGCCGACCTGATCGCCTTCGACACCACCAGCCGCGAATCCAACCTGGCACTGATCGATTACGTCCGCGCCTACCTGGCCGGGCTCGGTATCGACAGCGAGCTGTTGTTCAACGCCGAACGCGGCAAGGCTAACCTCTATGCGCGTATCGGCCCGGCCGGGGCGGGCGGGGTGATGCTCTCCGGGCACAGCGACGTGGTGCCGGTCGACGGCCAGGCCTGGACGCTGCCTGCCTTCGCCTTGAGCGAGCGCGACGGCCGCCTGTATGGGCGCGGCACGGCGGACATGAAGGGCTTCATCGCCTGCGTGCTGGCGGCACTGCCGCGCTTTCTCGACGCGCCGCTGCGCCTGCCGCTGCACATCGCCATTTCCTACGACGAGGAGGTCGGCTGTCTCGGCGTGCGCAGCCTGGTCGAGCGCCTGCGCGCCAGCCCCGAGCGCCCGGCCATCTGCCTGATCGGCGAACCCACCGAGATGCGCCCGGTGCTCGGCCACAAGGGCAAGCTGGCGATGCGCTGCGAAGTGCACGGCGCCGCCTGCCATTCGGCCTATGCGCCGCAGGGGGTGAACGCCATCGAGTACGCGGCGAAGCTGATTGGTCGCCTCGGCGAGATCGGTGAGCGCTTGGCCGTGCCCGAGCGCCATGACAGCCGCTTCGACCCGCCGTACTCCACGGTGCAGACCGGTGTGATCCAGGGTGGTCGCGCTTTGAATATCGTGCCTGCCGAATGCCGCTTCGACTTCGAGATGCGCGCGCTGCCGGCCGACGACCCGCAGCAGGTCGCCGCCGAGCTGCGCGACTATGCCGAGCGCGAGCTGCTGCCGCGCATGCGTGCGGTGAGCGCGGTCAGCGATATTCGCTTCAGCGAGCTGTCCAGCTATCCCGGTCTGCTCACCGATGCCGCCAGCGATGCGGCACAGCTGCTGGCGCTGATCGCCGAGCGCGAGGATTTCACCACCGTCGCCTTTGGCACTGAGGGTGGCCTGTTCGACGAGGCCGGTGTGGCCACCGTGGTCTGCGGCCCCGGCAGCATGGAGCAGGGGCACAAGCCGGACGAGTTCGTCAGCCTTGATCAGCTCGAACGCTGCGATGCCCTGCTGGCGCGCCTGGCGGGGTGGATGCAGGGCGAGTGACGGCGCTGACTGCCGCCTGCCCGGATTCCCGCCTGCGCGGGAGCGACGGTGGTGGTCGTCCAGCGCCGGTCCTGCTCAACTGCGGTACAGCTTGAGGCTTTCGACCCGTGCCCGGTAGGCGCCGAGGCGTTCCTTGAGCTGATCCTTGCGGGCGCTGGCGACGCAGTGCAGCAGCACGTTCAGGGCGCTGGTCAGGCCGCCGGTGGATTCGAGGATCAGCCCGGTCTTGGTCTTCATGGTGACGATGTATGGCGTGTCGATATGCTTGGCGATGCCGTACTCGTCGGTGAACACCACCAGGTCGGTGTTCTGCTTAAGGCAATTGTTGGCGAAGGCGATACCTGCGTCGGCGTAGGGTGCGATGTCGATGAGGATCACGCAGCAGCGCTGGTTATGGCTGTCCAGCCACTGGCCGAGCACGCCGCTGTAGAGGTCGAGAAATTCCACTCCGGAGCGCACCAGGGCCAGGCGGTTGGCGAAGTCCTCGGCTAGCCCGCGAATGGTCTGGAAGCCGCAGACGAACACCCGCTCGGCATCTCCCACGCGTGCCACGATGTCGCGCCAGTGCTGGCTGCCGAGCAGTTCGGCGAAGGCGCGCAAGGCTTCGACTTCCTCGTTGAGGTGGGCCACCAGGTCTTCCGGCTGCTCGACCCGCTCGATCAGCGCGGGGTTGAGCAGCGACTGCACGCGCACTTCGTCGCGCAGCTCGTCCTTCAGGCTCTTCAGACCCTTGTAGCCGAGCCGGCGCAGGAAGCGGCTGACCGTGTTGGGGCTGACCCCGCTCTTGGCTGCAAGGCTGGCGCCGTTCTCGAACGCCAGGGTTTCCAGGTTGGCCTGGATATAGGCCCACAGCGTGCGCTCGGCCGGCGTCAGCTTGCCTTCCAGGTGTTGCATCTTGCCATCGAGCATGTCCGATTCCCCTGCCATGCCAAATTGTTCTGACATTTAAATGTCAGCGTATTGATCTTTGGAAGAAATATATTCTACTCTTCAGTCGTAACGCAAAGAGATGTCGATTGGCCGTTACCCGGGTGAAGAAAGCCACCAGAGACTTTCCGCTCCGCAGTCGACGCTCGCGCTTCCTGCCGCAACAAGCAAATGTCGCGCCCCTGCGCGACCACAACAGTGGAGAACAGGAACATGCTCAAGCTGCGTCATCTCGCCCTGTGCGTTGCCCTTGGCAGCGGCCTCGTCACCGGCGCTGCCCAGGCCGCCGAAGAACTGCGCCTGTATAACTGGGGCGACTACATCAATCCAGAAGTGCTGACCCGCTTCACCGCGGAGACCGGCATCAAGGTGTCGCTCGACACCTATGGCAGCAACGAAGAGATGCTGGCCAAGCTGCAGGCCGGTGCTCAAGGCTACGATATCGTCTTTCCCTCGGTGCACATGCACGACACCATGGCCGCCCTCGGCCTGCTGGAGAAGACCGACATCAATCAGGATGCTGCCTTCGCCAACATCGATCCCGCCTTCCTGCGTTCCAAGTCCGACCCCAAGGGTGAGTACTGCATGCCCTATGCGTGGGGTAGCGTGGGCATCCTCTACAACAAGAACAAGGTGTCCAAGCCGATCGAGAGCTGGGACGACTTCTTCGCCGAGGCCAAGGCCGGCAAGAAGGTGATCATGCTCGACGACATGCGCGAGACCCTCGGCGTCGGTTTGATCAAGGACGGCAAGTCGGTCAACAGCACCGACCCGACCGAGCTCAAGCAGGCCGCTGACTGGCTGATCGAGCGCAAGTCGCTGATTTCCGCCTTCACCTACGACAGCGTGCCGATGGTGCAGTCTGGCGATGCCGCTGCCGCGCACTATTTCGTCGGCGCCATGATGTACGTGAAGCAGGATCCGCAGAACCTCGCCTACGTCATCCCCAAGGAAGGCGCGACCATGTACCAGGAGGACATGTGCGTGCTCAAGAGCGCGCCGAACAAGGCCAACGCCAAGCGTTTCATGAGCTTCTTCCTGCAGCCGGAGATCGCCGCGCTGAACACCGCGCAGCAGATGAACGGCACGCCGAACAAGGAGGCGCTGAAACTGCTACCGGCCGAGCTGCGTGACAACCCGCAGGTCAACCCGCCGGCCGATGTCATGGCCAAGCTGCAGATCTTCCAGGATCTGGGCAAGGGCCTGAAGCAGTACGACCGGGTGTGGACGCGGGTGCGTACCGCCAACTGAGTCAGCCTGTGCAGTTAGATCGCGGCTGAAGCCCCTGTAGGAGCGGCTTCAGCCGCGATTACTCCGATATCAGTGGAGTCCACCATGACCGCTTTCACCCAAACCGCGCCGGTGGTCGAGATCCGGGGCGCGGTGAAGCATTACCGTGCCCCCGAGGGACACCTGGTACGTGCCCTCGACGGCCTCGACCTGGCTGTCGGCAGCAATGAGTTCGTCACCCTGCTGGGGCCATCCGGCTGCGGCAAGACCACGCTGCTGCGCACCATCAGTGGCTTCGAGCACCTCGATGGCGGCGAGCTGCTGATCCAGGGCCAGCCGATGAACCACGTGCCGCCGCACCGCCGCCCGGTGCACACGGTGTTCCAGAGCTACGCGCTATTCCCGCACATGAGCATCGGCGACAACGTTGGCTATGCGCTGGACGTGCGCGGCGTGGCCAAGGCCGAGAAAATCCAGCGCGTCGGCGCAGCGCTGGAGATGGTCGGCCTGGCCGGCATGGAACGGCGCAAGCCCGGCCAGCTGTCTGGCGGCCAGCAGCAGCGCGTGGCGCTGGCCCGCGCCATCGTCGACCGCCCGGCGTTGCTGCTGCTCGACGAGCCGTTGTCGGCACTCGACCGGCAACTGCGCCAGGCCATGCAGCGCGAGTTGAAGACCCTGCAACACGAGCTGGGCATCGCCTTCGTCTTCGTCACTCACGACCAGGAAGAAGCGTTGACCATGAGCGATCGCATCGTCGTGCTCAATGGCGGCCATATCCAGCAGATCGGCGCCCCGGCGGAGATCTACCACCGCCCGGCCAATGCCTTCGTCGCCGGCTTTATCGGCGAGAGCAACCTGTTCGACGTGCACGTAGGCTCGGTCAACGAAGGCATCGCCTACTTGCTCGACAGCCAGGGCGACCTGTTGCAGGCGCGTCATCCCGACCTGCGCGTCGGCCAATATGTCCAGCTCATGCTGCGCCCCGAGCAGTTCCACCTGCAGTGTCCCGGCGAGGGCTTCGCCGCGCTGGAAGGGCGCCTGGAGCAACTGCTGTTCATCGGCAAGGACTTCGAATTGCTGCTGCGCACCGCGCACGGTCGCCTGGTCAAGGCAGTGCTACGTGACGCCGCGCAGCAGGGCCTGCAGCGCCTGCGCAAGGGCGATAGCGTACAGCTCTGGTACGGCCTGGAGGCCGCGCACCTGATCCCCGGAGGTGCCTGATGCGCGAGCGCCTGCGCCTGGTCGGTCTGCTGACCCCGGTGACGCTGATCATCGGCGTATTCTTCCTCGCCCCGCTGAGCATCATGGCGCTGTACAGCCTGCTCGAGCCTGGGCTTTACGGCGGCGTCGAGTGGAACTTCTATCCGGACAACTTCGGCCGCGTGCTGGGTTGGGCCGATGGCGTCAACGAGGAGTTCGACCCGGTCTACCTGGAAATCATCTTGCGCTCGTTCAAGCTGGCCGGGCTGACCGTGCTGGCGACCCTGGCGCTGTGCTACCCGGCAGCCTTCTGGGTAGCCCGGCAGCCGGAGCGGATGCGCAACTTCTGCCTGTTCCTGATCACCCTGCCGTTCTTCACCAGCCTGATCGTGCGCCTCTACGCCTGGCTGTTGATCCTGCGCCCCAGCGGCGTGATCAACACCACGCTGGCGGCGCTGGGCTTCTACAACCCGGTGGAGCTGATCTACACCGAGACCGCGGTGCTGATCGGCATGACCTACATCTTCATCCCGTTCATGTTCATGCCCGTCTACGCCAGCGTCGAGAAGCTCGACAAGCGCCTGCTGGAAGCCTCGGCCGACCTCGGCGCGAGCCGCTGGCAGAGTTTCTGGAAGGTGATCTTCCCATTGACCCTGCCGGGCATCGCTGCAGGCTCGATCATCGTCTTCATCCCCAGCCTGGGTAACTTCATCGTGCCGTCGCTGCTCGGCGGCGCGCGCGTGCTGATGATCGGCAGCCTGGTCGAGCAGCAGTTCCTCGCCGCGCGCAACTGGCCGTTCGGCGCCGCCCTGGCGATGCTGCTGATGGCCGCGGTGCTGGTGTGCCTGGTGCTCTACGTACTGGCGCAAGGGCGCAACAGCGCACAGGAGGCCAGCCGATGAACGCCTTGCTCGCCAACCTCGGGCGCCGTCTGCTGGGCGGCTACAGCCTGGCCTTCTTCATCTTCCTGTACCTGCCGATCGGCCTGATCGTCGCCTACTCGTTCAACAGCAACCCGATCAACATGATGATCTGGGATGGCTTCAGCCTCGACTGGTATCGCTCGCTGTTCGGCCTGTCCACCAGCCTTAGCGAGAACGCGCTGTACGTCGAATCCACCGACCAGTTGCTGGCCGCGCTGCGCACCAGCCTGGTGGTGGCGCTGACCACCACGGCGATCTCCACGGTGATCGGCACGCTCACCGCGCTGGCCCTGGCGCGCTATCGCTTCCGCTTGCAGACGTTCTACCGGGTGCTGATGTTCATGCCGATGCTGATGCCCGACATCGTGCTCGGCATCGCCCTGCTGATCTTCTTTGTCGGCGTCGGCATGCCGCTGGGCAAGGGCTCGATCATCATCGGCCACTGCACCTTCCTGATCAGCTACGTGTTCCTGATCGTCAGCGCGCGTCTGGCCGGCATGGACACGCGCCTGGAGGAAGCCTCGGCCGATCTTGGCGCCTCGCCCTGGACCACCTTCCGCCGGGTGACCCTGCCGCAGATCCTGCCCGGCGTAGTCGGCGGTGCGCTGCTGGCGTTCATCATCTCGATGGACGATCTGGTGATCACCTACTTCATCGCCGGTGTCGACTCCACCACGCTGCCGGTCTTCATCTACGGCATGATCCGCCGCGGCATCAAGCCCGAGATCAACGCCATCGCCACCTTGCTGCTGATCGCCTCGCTGCTGATCGCCGCCCTCGGCCTGTACCTGCGCAATCGCAAGCCCGCCACTTCCCAGGACGACTCCCATGGCTAAACCTCGCGCCCGCGAACTCGGCCTGCCGCTGCCCGGCATCCCCGGCCCGTACAACGCCATCACCGACGTGCCCGGCGTGCTGGTCGGCTACCGCACCCTCGATGGCGTGGCCGACAACGGCCGGCGCATCCAGACCGGCGTCACCGCCATCCTGCCGCGTGGCCGCGATAGCGAGCCGCAGCCGGTGTGGGCGGGCTTCCATGCCCTCAACGGCAATGGCGAGATGACCGGCACCCACTGGATCGAACACGGCGGCTACTTCGTCGGCCCACTGTGCATCACCAACTCGCACAGCGTCGGTATCGTCCACCACGCCGCCGCGCGCTGGACGATCCAGCAGTACGCCGATGCCTGGCAACGCGAGCACCTGTGGGCCATGCCGGTGGTGGCCGAAACCTACGACGGGGTGATCAACGACATCAACGGCCAGCACGTCAGCGAGGCCGATGCCCTGGCCGCGTTGGATGCGGCAAAAGGCGGAGCTATCGCCGAAGGCAACGTCGGCGGCGGCAACGGCATGATCTGCTACGGCTACAAGGGCGGCACCGGCAGTGCTTCGCGCCTTGTCGAGATCGACGGGCAGACCTACACCCTCGGCGCCCTGGTGCAGGCCAACCATGGCCAGCGCGCCTGGCTGAAGGTGTGCGGTGTGCCGGTCGGCGAGCGCCTGGAAGACGAGCTGCCTGCAGGCCTGGGGCGCGAGCGCGGCTCGATCATCGTCATCCTCGCCACCGACGCGCCGCTGCTGCCGCACCAACTGAAGCGCCTGGCACAGCGCGCCGGCCTTGGCATCGCTCTGGCCGGCACGCCGGGTGGCAACAACTCCGGCGACATCTTCCTCGCCTTCAGCGTGGCCAACCCACGACCCTTGCCGCAGGTGTCGCCAACGCGGCTGAACCTCGACTACCTCAACGACGAGTGTTTCGACGCGCTCTACCTGGCCGCTGTGCAGGCCACCGACGAAGCGGTGCTCAACGCGATGCTGGCTGCCGAGGATTCGCCGATGCAGAAGCCCGAAGGCATCTGCCGCGCCATCGATGGCCAGCGCCTGCGCGAACTGGTGGTCGGTGCGTGATGCGTAGCCCGGATGCAATCCGGGAATGCGTATCGCCTGTCCCCCGGATTTCATCCGGGCTACGTGAAGCTGGTGACCGGGCAGGGTGCGCCGTGCGCACCACTGGTTGCTGGCGTGATGCTGGAAAAAAATGGCGCGTGGATTTTTCGCCGTGTTTATATCCCAGCTTCATCGAATCCACCCGCAACGAAGGACGCCCATGATCACCTGCTACCTGCGCTATATCGTCGACCCCTACAAACTCAAGGAATTCGAGCACTACGCCAAGCTGTGGATTCCCTTGGTAGCGCGCTTCGGTGGCACGCACCACGGTTACTTTCTGCCGTCCGAGGGCGCAAGTGACGTAGCCCTGGCACTGTTCAGCTTCCCCAGCCTGGCCGAATACGAACGCTATCGTCAGGATTCCTTCGCCGACGCCGAGTGCCAGGCGGCGTTCAAATACGCCGAAGAGACACGCTGCATCCTCAGCTACGAGCGAAGCTTCTTCCGTCCCGTATTCGAGTAGCGAGCAGGGTCGTCTCGGACGGGATCTTGTCGCCCTTGCAAGATCGGCAGCTGAACTAGACTTACGATTCCCTTCCTCACAGCCAGACAGCAACGCATGAACATTCGTCAGAAGATGATCGCCAGCGGCGTGCTAAGTGTGGCTGTCGCGGCAGGGCTGGGTGCAGTGGGTTTCTGGGGCCAGACCCAGCTCAATGGCGCGCTGGCGCAGAACGAGCTGAGCGTCACGGCGCTGCGCAACCACCTGGAAGGGGACATGATGCACGACGCGCTGCGTGCCGACGTGCTGGCCGCCTTCAGCGTCGAGGCCGGCGACCAGGCTGCTGCCGAGCAAGTGCGTCAGGACCTGCGCGAGCATGCCGACTGGTTCAAGCGAGCCCTGGCGGCCAACGCCCAGTTGCCACTACCGGCTGATATCCAGCAGGCCATCGCCCAGTCGCAACCGGCACTCAATGCCTACATCAGTGAAGCCGAACGGATCACTGAAGTGGCCCTGCGCGACGCGCAGGCCGCCAAGGCGGGAATGCCCGCGTTCATGCAGCGCTTCAGCGACCTCGAAGCCAAGAACGAGGCGCTCAGCAGCCTGATCGAAGAGCAGGTGAGTGCTGCTCACCAGAGTGGTCAGACTGCCGTAAGCCAGGCCTCGATCTACCTGATCACCGGCATCGTGCTGGTCAGCCTGCTGCTCGGTCTGATTACCTGGAGTCTGATGCGCAGCGTATTGGGGCCGCTGCAACGCTCCGTCGACGCTGCCCGCGCCATTGCCAGCGGTAACCTGCGTGGCCGCATCGACGTGGATCGGCAGGACGAGGCCGGCCACCTGCTGCAGGCGCTGGCCGAAATGCAGGGCAACCTCGGCCGGATGATCAGCAGCATCAACCAGCACAGCGAGCAGTTGCAGCACACCGCCGGCTCGCTGACCGGCACGGCCCAGCGCATTCTGCAGGACTCCACCCAGCAGGCGGACAGCGCCACGAGCATGGCCGCAGCGATGGAGCAGATGATCCAGAACATTGCCCAGGTGTCCACGCACGCCCATGACGCCAAAGGCATTTCCGCCCATTCCGGGCAACTGGCTGACAGCGGTGGCCAGGTCATCCTCGGCGTGGTCGACGGCATGAACCGTATCGCCGAGGCGGTCACCTCGTCTTCCGCGACGATCACCGAGCTGGGGCGTTCATCCGAGGAAATCCATTCGATCATTCAGGTCATCAAGAGCATCGCCGAACAGACCAACCTGCTCGCCCTCAATGCGGCGATCGAGGCTGCGCGCGCGGGGGAGGCCGGGCGTGGTTTCGCCGTGGTCGCCGATGAAGTGCGCAACCTGGCGGCCCGCACCGCGCACTCGACTCAGGAAATCACCGACATGATCGGGCGCATTCGCAGCAACACCAACCTGGCAGTGGACAGCATGCAGGCCGGCGTGACGCGGGTGAACGACGGTGTGGCCCTGGCGCACCAGGCCGGTGATTCGATCAATGAAATACGCGATGGTGCGCAACGCGCCGCCCAGGTGGTGGAGGAGATTTCCCAAACCATCGGCGAGCAGAGCAATGCCAGCAGCGAAGTGGCGCAGCGTGTCGAGCAGATCGCGCAGATGGCTCAGCACAACGCCCAGGCGGTGAACGAGCTGGCGCACTCGGCGGAGGAGCTGGAACGGGTAGCGCAGGGCATGCGCAACGCCATCATGCAGTTCCAGGTCTGAGTCGCCGGATTCAGGCGGGCTCCGCCACTCGCTTCTCGCCCAGTTCTGCCTTGCAGTAATCGACGAACAGCTGCGCCGGTTTGGTCAGTTGTGCGCGCTTGAGCCAGGCGGCGACCAGGCCGGAGCCGGTGACGTCCTCGGTGATGTTCACGCACACCACCTGCTTGCCGTCGTAGGTGGTGTTGCAGTGCGGGCGGGTGACCAGCACGGAGAAGCCGAAGCCCTGGCCGACCATGCCGCGCACCATCTCGATGGAGGGCGAGCTGAACACGATGTTCGGCGACAGGCCCAACTCCTCGAAGATGCTCACGAAGTAGTTCCGGCTCGGCAGCACGTCGAGCAGGATCATCGGGTCGAGCACCAGATCACGCAGCGACACCTGCGCCTGTGCGGCGAAGCGGTGGCCTTCGGGCAGCAGTGCGTAGGGCCGCTGTGGCGGCATCAGCGGTTCGGTCTCGATGGTGGCGTCCAGGTCGTGTTCGTAGAAGATCGCCAGGTCGAAGCGGCCGGCGGTCAGGCCCTGCACCAGCTCGTGTTGTTCGCCGTCGTGCAGGCGGATTTCCACGCCGGGGTAGCGTTGGCGAAAGCCGGCGATCAGGCGCGGCAGGTAGAGCGGGGCGACCGTTTCGAAGCAGCCGATATCGATCTGCCCGGCCACTACGTCGTTGTCGGCCAGGGCGTTCTGTTCGAACTCGTGCGCCATGCGCAGCAGCTCCTGCGCCTTGCGGTTGAAGCGCGCGCCACTAGGGGTGAGCGACACGCCCTGGGCGTGGTGGCGGATGAACAGCTGCACGCCGAAGCTCTCTTCCAGGCCCTTGATTGCCGTGGAGATGGACGGCTGGGCGATGTACAGCTTGCGCGACGCCTCGGCGACGCTGCCGCACTCGACGGTGGTGACGAAATACTTGAGTTGACGCAGGGTGTAGGCAGCCACGCAAGGAACCTCGAGCGATCTTCTTCTGGTACTCACCATACCCGCAGATCAGGGGGCGGTAGGCGAGCATCTTGTTTGCCAGTGGCCATATTTTTTATGGCCCTGGGCGGGGTATGCCTTGCAAGAGTCGTACTCGGCGCTGATGGCGAGCGTTTGTATCTTGTGGTGGGCTGAAGCCCACCCTACGCGCTGAAATGGATCGCCGCCCGGCCCACCCTAAAAGATGTGGTGCGGGCTGAAATGGTGCGTGGCGCTGGGCTGTCTGGTGTGCTTCGCGTCAGACGTGGCGCGGCCTGGCGGCGCGTTGTTGGGTATTTGCACAAGGAGTTGGCGGGCTGCACTGCCTTGGTGCGGGTGTGACCATCTTTTTCGTATGTCCCGGCGACATTTTTAATATTTTTCCTATCTTCGGGCTTGCGCCACCATCAGTTCCGCAACCGCCAAACGGTACAAGGGGACTGTGGTGTACGAACTCAGCGACTGGCAGCAACGCGCCCGGCAGCAAGCCTTCATCGAACAGGCCATCATCGGTGGTCGCCATGTGGTGGCGCAGTCCGGCGCTAAGTTCGCGGCCATCAACCCGGCCACCGGCCAGGTGCTGGCGCAGGTCGCCGCCTGTGGTGAGGCCGAGGTTGAGCTGGCCGTGCGCAGCGCCCGTCAGGCCTTCGAAGCCGGCGTCTGGTCGCAACGCACCCCAAGCGAGCGCAAGCAGGTGCTGCTGCGCCTGGCCGAGCTGATCCTGGCCCATCGCGATGAGCTGGCGCTGCTCGATTCGCTGAACATGGGCAAGCCGGTGATGGATGCCTGGAACATCGACGTGCCCGGCGCCGCTGGCGTGTTCCGCTGGTACGCCGAAAGCCTCGACAAGCTTTACGACGAAGTCGCGCCCAGTGCGCGCAACGTGCTGGCTACCATCACTCGTGAAGCGCTGGGCGTAGTCGCCGCCGTGGTGCCGTGGAATTTCCCGCTGGACATGGCCGCCTGGAAGCTGGCGCCGGCCCTGGCCGCTGGCAACTCGGTGGTGCTCAAGCCCGCCGAGCAGTCGCCGTTCTCCGCCCTGCACTTGGCCGAGCTGGCGCTGGAAGCTGGGCTGCCTGAGGGTGTGCTGAATGTGGTACCGGGCCTTGGCGAGAGCGCCGGCAAGGCCCTTGGTCTGCATATGGACGTCGACTGCCTGGCCTTCACCGGCTCCACCGAGGTGGGCAAATACTTCATGGGCTACTCGGCGCAGTCCAACCTCAAGCAGGTGTGGCTGGAGTGCGGCGGCAAGAGCGCCAACCTGGTGTTCGCCGATTGCCAGGATCTCGACCTGGCCGCCGAGAAGGCCGCTTTCGGCATCTTCTTCAACCAGGGCGAGGTGTGCTCGGCCAACTCGCGCCTGCTGGTGCAGCGTTCGATCCACGATGAGTTCGTCGAGCGCCTGCAGGCCAAGGCGCGCGACTGGCTGCCTGGTGATCCACTCGACCCGGCCAGCCGCGCCGGCGCCATCGTCGAGGCGCGGCAGACCGCGCGCATCATGGATTTCATCAACGGCGCCCAGTCCGATGGCGCACGCCTGGTCTGTGGCGGTGAGCGACTGACGCTGGGTGGCTCGGACAACTTTATCGCGCCGACCATTTTCACCGGCGTGACGCCAAGCAGTCGCCTGGCCCGCGAGGAAGTCTTCGGCCCGGTGCTGGCGGTGCTGCCGTTCGACAGCGAGGACGAAGCTGTGGCCCTGGCCAACGACAGCGTCTATGGCCTGGCCGCCTCGCTGTGGAGCGACGACCTCAACCGCGCCCACCGTGTCGCCCGCCGCCTCAAGGCCGGCACCGTGTCGGTCAATACCGTCGATGCGCTGGACGTCAGCACGCCGTTCGGTGGCGGCAAGCAGTCCGGCTTTGGCCGCGACCTGTCGCTGCATTCGTTCGACAAGTACACCCAACTGAAAACCACCTGGTTCCAACTGCGTCCGTAGGGTGCGCTGCGCGCACCGGATGGTGCCCCCGGTTCGTAGGGTTCACCGTGCGCACCAGACGGAGTTGATCAAATTATTAACGGTGCGCACGGCGCACCCTACACGCCACTGGCGGAGACCTTGCGATGACTGCCCCGAAGCACAGCACATCCGAATACCAGGCACTGGATGCGGCGCACCATATCCATGCCTTCCTCGACCAGAAGGCGCTCAACGAGAAGGGCGCGCTGGTGATCGCCAAGGGCCAGGGCCTGAACCTCTGGGACACGGACGGCAAGCGCTATCTCGATGGCATGTCCGGCCTGTGGTGCACCGCGCTGGGCTATGGCCGCGCCGACCTGAATACCGCCGCAACGCGCCAGCTCGAAGAGCTGCCGTACTACAACCTGTTCTTCCACACCACGCATCCGCGCGTGGTGGAGCTGTCCGAGCTGCTCTTCAGCCTGTTGCCCCAGCACTACAGCCACGCCATCTACACCAACTCCGGTTCCGAGGCCAACGAGGTGCTGATCCGCACCGTGCGTCGCTACTGGCAGGTGGTGGGCAAGCCGAGCAAGAGCATCATGATCGGCCGCTGGAACGGCTACCACGGCTCCACCTTGGGCAGCACCGCGCTCGGCGGCATGGGTTTCATGCACGAGATGGGCGGCATGCTGCCGGGCTTCGCCCACATCGGTGAGCCCTATTACTTCGCCGAGGGCGGCGAGCTTTCCGAAGAAGCCTTCGGCCTCAAGGCCGCGCGCGAGCTGGAAGCGAAGATCCTCGAACTGGGCGCCGAGAACGTCGCGGCCTTCGTCGCCGAACCCTTCCAGGGCGCCGGCGGCATGATTTTCCCGCCGGCCAGCTACTGGGCCGAGGTGCAGCGCATCTGCCGCCAGTATGACGTGCTGCTCTGCGCCGACGAAGTGATCGGCGGCTTCGGCCGTACCGGCGAGTGGTTCGCCCACCAGCACTTCGGCTTCCAGCCCGACACCCTGACCATCGCCAAGGGCCTGACCAGCGGCTACATCCCCATGGGCGGCCTGGTGCTCAGCGGTCGCATCGCCGACGCCCTGGTGCAGGAAGGCGGCGTGTTCGCCCACGGCCTGACCTACGCCGGTCACCCGGTGGCCGCCGCCGTGGCCATCGCCAACCTCACCGCGCTGCGCGACGAGAAGATTGTCGAGACGGTCAAGGCCGACACCGGCCCCTACCTGCAGAAGCTGCTGCGCGAGACCTTCGAGGGCCATCCGCTGATCGGCGATGTCCAGGGCGCTGGCCTGGTCGCCGCGCTGCAGTTCGCCGAGGACAAGACCACGCGCAAGCGCTTCGCCAACGAAAACGACATCGCCTGGCACTGTCGCACCGTCGGTTTCGACGAGGGCTTGATCATTCGCTCCACCCTCGGCCGGATGATCATGGCGCCGGCGCTGGTGGCCACGCATGCCGAACTGGACGAGCTGGTGGAGAAGATCAAGCGCGCGGTGGATCGCACCGGGCGCGAGCTGAACCTGCTGTAACAGGGCATCGATCACCCGTAGGAGCGGCTGGGCGGCATTCCGTTTTAGCCGCGAAATACCTTAATCGCGGCTAAAGCCGCTCCCACGAAAAGCCCCTGAAACCGCCCCATAGAGGGCGGCGAAGAATCAGGTGCCGATCCAACGAGTTCGGCCCGTAAACGTGTAATTCGGCCACTGGCCAATCCCTGCCCCACGTAAACCAATAACGAGCCAACAGGCTGTGGGAGTGCTTCATGAAATCGTCCTTGCACCACCGTATCGTCCGTTCCTTTGCCTGCACCGCACTGGCTGCCGGCATGGCCGCCACCGCCCAGGCCGGCACCCTGTCCATCGGCCACACCACCTGGGTCGGCTACGGTACTCTGTACCTGGCCCGTGACCTCGGCTACTTCAAGGAAGCCGGCCTCGACCTGCAACTGACCACCATCGAGGAAGCCTCGATGTACATGGCCGCGCAGGCCTCGGGCAAGCTGTCCGGCTCGGCTTCGACCATCGATGAGATCCTCAAGTACCGCTCCAAGGACTTCTGCTTCAAGGCCGTGGCGGCGCTGGACGAATCCCACGGCGGCGACGGCATCGTGGTGCAGAACGACATCGCCGACATGCAGGGTCTCAAAGGCAAGGCGGTGGCGGTCAACGAAGGTTCGGTGTCGCAGTTCTGGCTCAGCTACCTGCTGAAGAAGGCCGGCATGAGCATGGCTGACATCGAGGTGCAGAACATGACCGCCGATGACGCCGCCTCGGCCTTCATCGCCGGCCACGTACCGGCGGCGGTGACCTGGGAGCCGAACCTGACCATGGTCAAGCAGAAGGGCAACGGCAAGGTGCTGGTCGACAGTAGCGCCACACCCGGCGTGATCGTCGATGTGGTGGCGCTGGATTGCGGCGTCATCGAGAAACAGCCGGAAGACGTCAAGGCGCTGGTCGCCGGCCTGTACAAGGCGGTCGAGTACACCAAGCAGAACCCGGAGAAGGCCTACGAAATCATGGCCAAGGGCGTTGGCGGCTACCTGTCCAATCCCAAGGATCTGGCCGAAGCGGCCAAGGGCGTGAAGTTCTACGACCAGGCCATGAGCGAGAAGCTGCTCGGCACCCCCGGCAAGCCCGGCGACATCGCCGAGATCATCAAGCTGGCCAACGAGACCTGGAGCAGCCTGCAGGGCAAACCCTACGCGGTGAGCTACGAGGATCTGGTGGATACCTCGTTCGTCACGCCGTAAGTGCTCTGCTCCCCACTCCTCAAAGGGGAGAGGGGACTGACGGTGGTCACCTGCCGTTTTCCGCGAATGGCGTTCAGCGTCTTCCAAATACCCGCAACACGAGGTGGTTCATGGCCACGCAAAAATCCTGGGTGCAGCGCTGCCTGACCCCGAAAGTCGACCTGCCTGGCCGTTTGGTGCTGGGCGCTAGCAGCCTCTGCTGGCTGCTGGTGCTGGGCCTGTGGGCCATCCTTTCTTACGGCGGCGTGGTGCCGTCGATGTTCCTGCCGACCCCAGGTGATGTGATCGCCGCCGGCGTGCGCCTGGCCGGCGACGGCACCCTGAGCAAGCACGTGCTGGCCAGCCTGGAAGTGGTGCTGATTGGCTTCGTCGTGTCGTCGCTGGTGTCGGTGCCGCTGGGCCTCTTGATGGGCAGCTTTCGCATCGTCCAGGCCTTTCTCGAACCGCTGGTGAACTTCATCCGCTACCTGCCGGTGACCAGTTTCGTGCCGCTGTTCATCCTGTGGATCGGCATCGGCCTGGAACAGCGCGTGGCGGTGATCATCTTCGGCGTGTTCTTCCAGCAACTGGTGATGGTCGCCGACGTCTCCAAGGGCGTCTCGCGTGACCTGCTCAACGCCAGCTACACCCTCGGCGCCAGCCGCCGCGACGTGGTGCTGCACGTGCTTGGCCCTGCCTCGCTGCCGGGCATCCTCGACACCCTGCGGGTAACCATGGGCTGGGCCTGGACGTATCTGGTAGTGGCCGAACTGGTCGCCGCATCCAGTGGCCTGGGTTACATCAGCCTGAAGGCCATGCGCGGTTTCCAGGTCGACGTGATCTTCCTCGCCATCGCCATCATCGGCCTGCTCGGGCTGATCACCGACCAACTGTTCCGTCTGCTTCGACTGAGGATTGCCGCATGGGCGCAATAGCCAAGAAACCCTACGTGATGCCGGCGCTCAGCGAGTACGCCGAGGTCGCCGCGCGGCTCAAGGTGGACAACGTCAGCCTGCGCTATCAGTCGCCCAAGGGCGACACCTTCACCGCACTGGATCGCGTCTCCTTCGAGGTACCCGACGAGCAGTTCGCGGTGATCGTCGGCCCGTCCGGCTGCGGCAAGTCGAGCTTGCTCTACCTCACCGCCGGTCTCAACGAGCCCACCGAGGGCGAGATCTACGTCGGCGGGCAGAAGGTCGAAGGCCCTGGCGCCGACCGCGGCATGGTGTTCCAGGGCTACACCCTGTTCCCCTGGCTGACCGTGCGGCAGAACATCGAGTTCGGCCTCAAGCGGCGCAAGCTGCCGGCCAGCGAGATTCGCACCATCGTCGAGTTCTACCTCAACGAAGTGGGCCTGGCCAAGTTCGCCGAGCATTACCCCAAGCAGCTTTCCGGCGGCATGATGCAGCGTGTGGCCATCGCCCGTGCGCTGGCCAACGACCCGCAGATTCTGCTGATGGACGAACCCTTCGGCGCCCTCGACAGCCAGACCCGTCTGCAGATGCAGCAACTGTTGCTGCAGGTGTGGGGCAACAGCAAGAAGACCGTGGTGTTCGTCACCCATGACATCGACGAAGCCATCCTGCTCGCCGACCGCATCTACGTGATGGGCGCGCGCCCCGGGCGGATCAAGGAAATCCTCGACGTGCCCATCGAGCGCCCGCGCACCCTCGACGTGGTCATGGAGCCCGAGTTCATCCGCATGAAACGGCACATCCTCGGCCTGCTGCATGACGACATGGAAGAGGTGCACTGAAATGACGGACAGCTTTGACTACCTGATCGTCGGCGCCGGTTCCGCCGGCTGCGTGCTGGCCAACCGCCTGAGTGCCGACCCGGCCGTGCGCGTGTGCCTGATCGAGGCCGGCGGCAGCGACGCCAGCCCGCGTGTGCAGATACCGGCTGGCACCATCACCCTGTACAAGAGCCGCGTATTCAGCTGGAACTACTTCTCCGCACCGCAGAAGAATCTCGCCGGGCGCCGCCTGCACACCCCGCGTGGCAAGGCATTAGGTGGCTCCAGCTCGATGAACAGCATGATCTACATCCGTGGCGACGCCAGCGACTACGACCGCTGGGAGGCCGCCGGCTGCCCCGGCTGGGGCTGGAACGACGTGCTGCCGTATTTCAAGAAATCCGAAGGCAACTGCCTGGGCCAGTCGCTGCACTACCACGGCACCCAGGGCGAGCTGCTGGTGGACAGGCCGCGCGACCCCAACCCGCTGTCCGAGCGCTACATCCGCGCCGCCGAGCAGGTCGGCCTTAAACGCAACGACGACTTCAACGGCGGCAGCCTGGAAGGCGTCGGCCTCTACAACCTCACCCAGAAGAACGCCCGGCGCCTGTCCAGCTACCGCGCCTTCGTCGCCCCGGTGCGTAAACGCGACAACCTCGTCGTGCTCACCGGCTGCGAAGTGGAGCGCCTGCTGCTCGATGGCGAGCGCGTAAGCGGCCTGGAGCTGCGCCAGGATAGCCAGTGGCGCACCTTGCACTGCAGCCGTGAAACCATCCTCTGCGCTGGCGCGCTGGGTTCACCGCATATCCTGCTGAAATCCGGCATCGGCCCCAAGGCCGAGCTGGAGGCGGCCGGCGTGGCCTGCAAGGTCGACCTGCCGGGCGTCGGCAAGAACCTGCAGGATCATATCGACGGCACCCTCACCGTGCGTTCGAAGAGCCCGCTGTCGCTGGGTTTCTCCGTAGGTGCGCTGCCGAAGATCATCGCCTCGCCGTTCAAGTACCTGGCGCAGAAGATGGGCTGGCTGACCACCAACTATGTCGAGGCTGGCGGCTTCGCCCGCACGCCGTTGGCAGGCGACCTGCCCGACGTGCAGATGCACTTCGTGCCCGGCTACCGCAGCCATCGCGGTCGCCTGTTCGAGTGGGGCCACGGCTACGCCATCCACACCTGCGTGCTGCGGCCGAAGAGCATTGGCGAGGTGCGCCTGGGCGAGGGCCGCAGCCTGAGCATTGACTTCAACTTCCTCAGCGACGAGGCCGATGGCCGCGTGTTGGTGGAGGGGGTCAAGCTGGCGCGGCGCATCCTCGCCCAGCCGCAGTTCGCCGATATCCGTGGCGCGGAGATGCTGCCCGGCCCGCAGGTGCAGAGCGACGAGGAACTGCTGGCGCACCTGCGCGAGAAGGCCGCCACCGTGTTCCACCCGGTGGGCACCTGCAAGATGGGCAGCGACGACGCGGCGGTGGTCACGCCCGAGCTTAAGGTGCGCGGCGTGGCCAACCTGCGCGTGGCCGACGCCTCGATCATGCCGACGCTGATCAGCGGCAACACCAACGCGCCGTGCATCATGATCGGCGAGAAGGCGGCCGATCTGATCCGCCAGGGCTGAGCCTGGCTCAGCCCGTCTTGCGCTTGCCCGAAGACAGGCGCGAGACGCCCAGCAGCACCAGCGCCAGGCCGGCGATCTGGTACAGGGTGATGGCCTCGCCGAGCAGCACCCAGGCGGCGAACAGCGTCAGCACCGGGCCCAGGTTGCCGAACAGGGCGGCATGGCTGGCGCCCATGCGCTGCACGGCCAGGGCCATCCAGTAGATCGGCAGCACCGTCGACAGCAACGCCATTAGCGCGCCGTACAGCCACACTTCGCTAGGTAGGCTCGCCAGTTGCGTCGGCTCACCGCTGATTCCGTAGTGGATCAGCACCATGATCGCCGAAGAACCGCCGGCCAGCCCCGCCAGGCGCATCGAGCCGACCCGGTGGATCACCACGCCGGTACCCAGGTAGTACAGGGCATAGGTCACCGCGCTGGCGAACACCCAGGCGGCGCCCAGCAGGATCTGCTCGCTGTCGCCTTCCACGCGGATGTCATGCACCAGGGCGATGCCCAGGCCCAGGTAGCACAACCCCATGGCCAGAAAGGTGCGCGGGCCAGGCCGCTCGCCCAGCGCCAGCATCTGCAACAGCAGCACCAGCGTCGGGTAGGTGAACAGGATCAGCCGCTCCAACCCGGCGCTGATGTACTGCAGGCCGTAGAAGTCGAACAGGCTCGACAGGTAGTAGCCGAGCATCCCCAGCAGCAGAACGTGCGCCCAGTCCTTGGCCGACAAGCGCGCTTGCCCGGTGCCACGGCTCAGCCACAGCAGCCAGGCGAACAGCGGCAGGGCCAGGCCCATGCGCAGGCTCAGCACGGTGATGGCGTCCACCGGTGCGGCGGCGTAGGCGAGTTTGACGAACACGGCTTTCAGGCTGAAGCCGGTGGCCGAGAGCACGGCAAACAGCACGCCGTTGTCCAGGCTGCGGCGGTACGAGGCGGTCAGAGCATTCATGAGCAGGGCTGCGGCAGGAAATGAGCTGTTATTCTGAGCGGAAAGCTAAGCGGCCAGAATCGCAATTTCACGAAGATGGCGTTCTGATTTGGAGAAAGCCTCATGCATTTCGACTTGCCCGACCTGCGCCTGATTGCGGCGATTGCCACCACCGGCAGCCTGAGCAAGGCGGCGGCGACCTTTCCCGTCGCGGTGTCGGCGGCCAGCACTCGCCTGCGCTTGTTCGAGGAACGCTGCGGGCTGACGCTGTTCGTGCGCGGCAGCGACGGCATGAGCCTGACCCCGGCCGGGCGCCTGGTGCTGGAGGCCTGCCAGGGCGTACTGAAGGAGGCTCGTCAGCTCAGCGATACCCTGCAGGAGCTCAAGGGCGAGCGGCGCATGACCCTGCGCCTGGCGGCCTCCACGGTGGCCAACAGTACCTTCCTGCCGGCGGCGCTTGGCCCCTTCCTGGCCGACTACCCGGAAGTGGACCTGCAATTGGCCGAGCACAACAGCAAGGATGTGCTGCAGGCGGTGCGTGAAGGCGGTATCGACATCGGCGTGTACGACGGCAACCTGCCCACCGATGACCTGCTGTCGCTACCGTTTCGTAACGACCGCCTGGTGCTGTTGGTGCCGCACGGACATGCGCTGATCGGCCAGCGCGCGGCCTCGCTGCGCGATGCGCTCAACTACCCCTTCGTCTGCCTGCCAGCCGAGCGGGCGATGCAGCGCTTCATCGAATACATGGCAGTGCGCAATGCACTGCCACTCAAGGTGCGCGTGCGCGCGCCGAGCTTCGATGCCATCGCCCAGTTGGTGGCGCAGGGTGTTGGTGTGTCCATGCTGCCCGAGGTGGCCGCGACTCGCTTCGCCCAGGAACTGCCGGTGGCGGTGGTGATGCTGGAGGATGTTTGGGCCACCCGCGAGCTGCGCCTGTGCGTGCGCAGCTGGGAGTCGCTGTCATCCCATGCGCGGCAACTGGTCAGCTACCTCTCGCCCGAGCGCTCATCCGGCGACAACCTGAGTGCATGATGTAGGAGCGGCTTCAGCCGCGATAGAACCGCCGCCGCTAAAGCGCCTCCTACAGTGCGAGTTTGACCGGCTGCGCCCCGGTGTTGATGCATGCAGTGGAGGAGCGGCTTCAGCCGCGATAATCGCCGCTCAAGAATCTCCCACCGCGAATCACTTGAAGAACTGGCTGGGCGTCAGGCCGAACTGCTTCTTGAACATGGTGGCGAAGGCGCTGGGGCTGTCGTAGCCCAGCTCCCCGGCGATGTCGATGATCTTCTCACCCAGGGCGATGCGCTCCAGCGCCAGCAACAGGCGGGCCTGTTGGCGCCACTGGCCGAAGGTCATGCCGGTGCCTTTCTGGAACAGGCGCTGGATGGTTTTCTCGTCCAGGCCCAGGCGGGCGCTCCAGTCGGCCAGGGTAGAGGCGTCGCCGGGGTCGTCCTGCAGCGTCGTGCAAATCCCCTGGATACGCGGGTCGGCCGGCTGCGGCAGGTGTAGTGACAGGGTCGGCAGGATGCGTAGCTCATCAAGGATCAGGCGCATCACCCGCGCCTCGCGCGAGTCGTCGGCATAGGGCTGGGTGATGCCCACGGCTGCGCGGATCAGCTCGCCCAGTAATGGCGAGATGGCCACGGCGCGGCACTCGGTGGGCATGTCTGGCAGGCTGTCGGGGCGCACGAAAACGCTGCGCATCCGCACGTTGCCAATGCAGCGGATCGCATGCACCTGGCCGCTCGGCATCCAGATACCCCGGCTCGGTGGCACCGTCCACTGGCTCAGTGCCGAAGTCACCACCATCACCCCGGAAATGGCGTAGATCAGCTGATGCTTGTTGCGGTGCGAGTGCGGCTCGATGACGGCGTTGAGCGGGTAATCGGTGGCGCTGCTGCTGACCAGCCAGGGGGAGGCGTCGATCTCGGCCAGCAGTTTGTCGGCTAAGCGCATGAGTGTGCCTTTTTTGCGAGGGTTATCTCCCTATCTTCGTGAGACAGGCGATTGGGCGCAGCCTAGCATAGCGCCGTTCCTCACCTCGTCCGGAAGCTTCAAGCATGTCCAGCAGTCCTGCCGCTCCCTCACTGGCCGGCGCTTCGCCCGTCAGCCAGGCCAGCCCCCTGGTGATGCGCGTGATCGGTGCCTGCGCCCTGGCGCACCTGATCAACGACCTGATCCAGGCGGTGTTGCCTGCCATCTACCCGATGCTCAAGCTCAACTACGGCCTGAGCTTCGCCCAGATCGGCCTGATCACCCTGACCTTCCAGCTCACCGCCTCGCTGCTGCAGCCGTGGGTGGGCTATCACACCGACCGCCATCCCAAGCCCTGGCTGCTGCCGGCCGGTTCAGTGTGTACCCTGGTCGGCATCCTCATGCTGGCCTTCGTCGGCAGCTTCCCGGCGATCCTCCTGGCCGCAGCATTGGTGGGTATCGGCTCCTCGACCTTCCATCCCGAGGCGTCGCGCATTGCCCGCCTGGCCTCGGGCGGTCGCTATGGCCTGGCGCAATCCACCTTCCAGGTCGGCGGCAATGCCGGCACGGCCTTCGGCCCGCTGCTGGCGGCGGCCATCATCATTCCTTTTGGGCAGGGCAACGTCGCCTGGTTCGGCCTGTTCGCCGCCTTCGCCATCGTCGTGCTGTACGGCCTGAGCCGCTGGTATCGCCACCACCTGACATTGTTCAAGCTCAAGCAGGGCGGCGCGGCTACCCACGGTTTGTCGGCCGGGCGGGTGAAGTTCGCCCTGTTGATCCTGGCGTTGCTGGTGTTCTCCAAGTACTTCTACATGGCCAGTTTCACCAGCTACTTCACCTTCTTCCTGATCGAGAAATTCGACCTGTCGGTGGCCAGCTCGCAGCTCTACCTGTTCCTGTTCCTCGGCGCGGTGGCTGCCGGCACCTTCTTCGGCGGGCCGATAGGCGACCGCATCGGGCGCAAGCAGGTGATCTGGTTCTCCATCCTCGGCGTGGCGCCGTTCTCCCTGCTGCTGCCGCACGTCGACCTGTTCTGGACGGGCGTGCTGAGCATGGTGATCGGTTTCATCCTGGCCTCGGCGTTCTCCGCCATTGTGGTCTTCGCCCAGGAACTGATGCCGGGCAACGTCGGCATGATCGCCGGGCTGTTCTTCGGCCTGATGTTCGGCTTCGGCGGTATCGGCGGGGCGCTGCTGGGCTACCTGGCGGACATCCACGGCATCGAGGAGGTGTTCCTGCTGTGCTCCTTCCTGCCGCTGCTGGGCATCCTCACGGCATTGCTGCCGTCCTTGAAGGCGCGTTAATTACCCGTAGGGAAAAGGAACAGGGAAGAATGAAAAATATCGATCGGATGCTGCTTGGCCTGGGTGTGTTGATACCGTTCTGGCTGTTCTTTGGGGTGCTGCTGACCGCGCTGGCCTATCCCGGTTACAGCCATCTGGATCAGGCTATGAGCCAGCTGGGGGCGCAGGGGGCACCCACCCAAGGCTTCTCGGCCTGGGTCAATAACCTGCCGCTGGGTGTGTTATTCGTGCTCTTCGCCGTTGGGGTCATGCGTCAGGTGCGAGGCTCTCGGCTGGCTCTGTTCAGCGCCGTGCTGATCTTCGTTCACGGGCTGGCCAGCTTCGCCACGGGCTACTTCGCCTGCGATCAGGGTTGCGCACCAGCACAGCCATCCTTCTCGCAGCAGATGCACAACCTGGCTGGCCTGGTGATGTTCCTCTCGCTGACCCTGGCCAGCCTGCTTTGGGCTTTTGTCAGCAGACGTCTGCTGGGTTCGCGTGGTTTCGGCTTGTTCTCCCTCGCCTGCACCGTGCTGGCTGTGGCCACTGTGGTGCTGATGGCTCAGGCGGTAGAGGCCGGGCATTCGTTCGGCCTGTATCAGCGCATCAATTACGGTATCTCGGTGATCTGGGTCGCAGGCGTGGCGCTGATGCTGTTGCGAGGTCGTTCCGGCTCCCTTCGTTTGGTTACCGCTTGAGGTGCTTCGCGATCATTGGAGCGCCAGCCGGTCGGTGCTCTGCTGATGACGGTTGCTGGCGAAGGCGGTTTCGTTGCGTAGTAGATGCATCTGCTGGCCGAGCCATGGCTACTTGCGTGATCCGAGGGAGCCAGTGACGTGGCGCTGGCACTGCTCAGTTTTTCCAGTCAGACCAACTACTGACCGTATCGGGCGAGCGTTCTTGCATGCCTTTCGCCGGTGAACCTTAACCGACTCGCCGCCACACGCTGGCCAGCCAGGGTTGCTGGTCGCGTGGCAGGCCGGCAGGGCGGTAGTAGTGCTCCAGTTCGACGAAGCCGGCCGCGGTGAGCCGCGCGCGCCAGCGTTCGAGGTCGTGGTAGCTGCCGTAGCGTGGGCCGTTCCAGCCTTCCTGATTCTCGCCGCGCGGGTTGGAGCTGAACAGCACGCCGCCGGCCTTGAGCGCCGCGTGCAACTGGTCGAGCACGCGCGGCAGCTCCTGATCCGGCACATGGAACAGGCTGGCATTGGCGAAGATGCCGTCGAAATACGCGGCCGGCAGGTCCAGTTCGAGAAAGCTCTGCTGCCACACTTCGCAGCCGCTGTCGGCGCGCGCCATGGCGACGAATTCGGCGCAGCCATCGAGGCCGACGGCGGTATGACCAAGGCCGCTGAAGGTGCGCAGGTCACGCCCCGGCCCACAGCCGAAATCGAGGATGCGCCAGGGCTTCTCACCCTCGATATGCCGCAGCAGGGCGGCGATGTTCTGGCTCACGTCATGGTCGCGGGTGCCCTCGCGAAAGTCCTCGGCGCTGCTCTGGTAGTGGGCCAGGGTGAGGGTGCTGATCTGCGCGAGTTCGTCGATGCTCAGGGGCATGGTGGGGTTCCGGCAAAAGAGTGCATTAAAACTGCTTGGCGATGCGTACGGCCAGGGCGACCGACCCTTGGTCGCCGGCACTGAACCTGCGTACCGCTTGCACAGTCCCATTTCCTGAGGGGTGTAAACCGGCTGGTTACAGTCGGGCGCCCACTATTCCAAGGAGATAACGCGATGGTTACGCACTACAAAGTCTCTGGCCACCTTGCCTGTGGCTCTCATGGTGAAAAACTGCCTTCCACCACCGAGCTGGGCAAGGTCAAATGCCGCAACTGCCGCAAGACCGAAGTTTTCACCGAAGCTCGACGTAACTCACGCAATGCCGCGCGCCGTGCAGCCCGCCGCGAGAAAGCCGCGCGTGCGGTCAACGACTGGCGTACCTCCTGGGAAGCACGCCTGACTGCCTTGCCGGGCCGTCAACGACTGCCGCGCGGCTTCGGCGATCAGGCATTCGTCTAGTCTGGAAAGTTGCAGGAGGAATTACCTCCTGCACCTGGGCGCGCTGCCAACACCTGTAGGCGCCGCGTCCCTACAGTGAGCGATCGAGGCGCTGCACCATGAGTCGCCTCGGTCGCTACTGAAGCGCCTGCCACGATTCGCCTCGATATGTTCTCCACGGCCTCAGGGTTCGATCCACGCAACAGGCTGTTCACCCGTTTGCCCCGCAGCGGCGCCTTGACGTAGATTGGCCGGCTCACCTCGTCCGGCACTGGCCGGTCATGCCTCGAGATTTTCGCCGTGCCTGCTGCCCCCGTTTCCGTCTACCGGCTTCCCGGTTTCCTGCCTTTTCTCATCGCCCGCATCGTGGTGGTGTTCGCCGTACAGATCCAGGCCATTGTGGTGGCCTGGCAGGTCTACGACCTGACGCGCGACCCGCTGTCGCTGGCCTATGTTGGCCTGGCCCAGTTCATCCCCATGCTGGTGCTACTGATGCCGGCTGGCGACCTGATCGACCGCTACGACCGCAAGCTGATCCTGGTGCTCAGCTGGCTGGTCGAAGGGGTGTGCGCCGCGGCGCTGCTGTGGTTGTCGCTGAGCGGGGCGGCGGTCAGTTGGTACTACGCGGTGCTTGTGCTTTACGGCTGCGGCCGCGCCTTCACCGGGCCGGCGCTGTCGAGCCTGTTGCCGCAGATCGTGCCGCGCGAGCGTCTGGCTGCAGCCATCGCCGCCAACAGCATGATCATGCGCGGCGCGACCATTTCCGGCCCGGTGATCGGCGGCGGCCTGTACGCCATCGGCGGCGGCGGGCTGACCTACTCGGTGTGCCTGGCCTGCTTCCTCGCCGGCTGTGTGCTGATGCTGCGGGTGCCCGTGCGCTACGCGGAAAAGATGCAGGCGCTGGAAGCTACCGCCTGGGCGCGTTTTACCGCCGGCATCCACTTCATTCGTACGCGGCCGATCATCCTCGGCACTATCTCGCTGGATCTGTTCGCCGTACTGCTCGGCGGCGTGATCGCGCTGCTGCCGATCTACGCCCAGGAGGTGCTGGAAGTCGGGCCGACCGGCCTCGGTCTGTTGCGCAGCGCCATGGCCATCGGCGAGGTGTCAGTCGGTTTGTACCTGAGCATGAAACCGTTCAACCGTCATGTCGGCCTGGTGATGTTCGGCGCGGTGGCGCTGTTCGGCGTGGCCAACCTGGTGTTTGCCCTGTCCAGCCTGTTCTGGCTGTCGTTCGCCGCGCTGGTGGTGGCCGGTGGCGCGGACATGGTGAGCATGTACATCCGTTCCTCGCTGGTGCAGTTCTCCACGCCGGACGCCATGCGTGGCCGGGTCAACGCGGTGAACATGCTGTTCATCGGCTCTTCCAACGAGCTGGGCGAATTCCGCGCCGGCACCAGCGCCGCCTGGTTTGGCGTGGTGCCGGCGGCGCTGATCGGTTGCGCCTGCACCCTGACCGTGACCGGCGGCTGGATGCTCGGCTTCAAGAGCCTGCGCAAGGTGAATCGCTTCGAGGATGCGTCGCCAAGCAAGGTGGGCTAGCGAGAGCAGGCACTGGAGCAGTTTGGTCACCAACGCGGGTGTCAGGTTTCGCGGCTGAAGCCGCTCCTACGGGACCTGCCTTGTTCCGTAGGGTGCGCCGTGCGCACCGCGGTCGAACCGAGTGCCCTGATTACCCTAGACGCGCCCGCGTATCGAGGCGAACCCCGACTACCCCAACCGTAGCAACGGCCTGAGCTTCAAACCAAGCACCGTGCCAACCAGGCAGAACAGGCCGAACACCCAGCCTGACGCCGCGCCAGCCATCAACCCAGACAGCAGCGTGCCCACGGTGCAGCCCAGCGCCAGCAGGCTGCCCCAACCCAGCAGCACGCCACCAAGCAAGCCGCGTAGCCAGTCGCGCGGTGCGGCGCGACTGGGGCGGAAATCGCCTGCGGCCAGGGCACTGGCCCAGGCCGCGACCACCAGGCCAATCACGAACAGCCCGTTGTTCGACAGCAGAGTTTCCTTGATCACCGTGGCGCAACCAGAAAAGCCGTCCAGCCCCTCCAGGCGTTCGGGCAGCCAGCCCAGGCTATCGGCGCTGGTGCGCGCCAGGCTACCTAGCTCGGCGGTCACCCCCAGTGGTGCGACGCGAAAATAGGCCAGCACTGCCAACCCGCCGATCAGCACGCCGCCGACCCAGGTCGGCCAGCGTGCGCCGAACAGCAATGACCACAGCCCGCGAACCTGTGCCGGGCTACTCGCTTGGCGATAACGCAGCAGCCAGGCAGCGAGCGCGCCAAGCAGGATCAGTTGCAAGAGCAGCGAACCGCCATAACCGAGCTTGCCCGGCAGCCACAGCACCGGCGCCTCCTGCAGGGCGGCCAGGTACAGCGGATTCCAGCTGAGAAAGCCGAGGGCGAAGCCAAGCAGTGCGCCGGCGAGTGCAGCCAGTGAGGCGAAGTTGCCTTCACCGAGGCGGTACAGGTGCGCACTGATGCACGAGCCGGAAATCGCCATGCCGATGCCGAACATCGTGGCGGCCAGAGCCAGCACCCAGCTCAGCGGGCCTATATGGGCATCTGGTGGTAGCCGCCCGCTGCTGGGGTCTGGCAGGAAGGCGCCGAACACCGCGTGATAGCCGAGGGTACCGACCGCCAGGGCGGCGAGCAGGCCGAGCAGGCCGTCCGGCACACGGCGTTCGATGAAGTCGCGTGTCACGCAGAAGAAGCAGAAGCGTGAACGCTGTAACAACAAGCCGAACAGTGCGCCGCTGGCCAGCGAATAGCCGAAGGCACGGCCCTGATTACTGCCATCGGACAGTTGCCAGATGAAGGCGAGCAGGGCGAGAGCGAGCAGGCCCGCCAGGGTGATGGGCAGCACTGCGCGAGTGGAAGAAATACTGGCGGTCATGGGTTGTCCTTTCCGACCGTGATGACGAAAGCGGCCCTGGGGGTCAGGCCAGGGCCGTGTTTTGCGTGACTGACGTTTGTTATGTAGGAGCGGCTTCAGCCGCGAAAATCGCGGATAAATCCGCTTCTACAGGAAGCATCAGATGTGGGGTGCGCCGTGCGCATCGCCGTGCCAGCGCTGCCGTCATTGGTGCGCGCGGCCTAGGCGGCCCCGCGACACCCTACAAAAGCCATCCGCGCAAGGCGGCAGTCTTAGAGCCTGTTTACGATTTCGCAAGCTAGAGATAAACGGCAGCGAAAACGACCGAGGAGCGGTCGGAGTCGCGCTCGACTTTACGCGTTGTAAATGAGCAGTTCGAGGTTGTTTTCAACGCCGGTTAGCCGACGCGCAGCAGGTTGTAAACAGGCTCTTAGAGGGCTTACTTGCCACCCCAGACGGTGCCGGCCACGTTCACCACCGGCACGCCTACGGCATTGCCGTATTCGGTCCAGGAGCCGTCGTAGTTGCGCACGTCGTAGCCGAGGATTTTCTTCAGGGCGAACCAGGTGTGGCTGGAGCGCTCGCCGATGCGGCAGTAGGTGATGATCGGCTTGCTGCCGTCGATGCCTACCGCGCCGTAGACTTTCTTCAGCTCCTCGGCCGATTTGAAGGTGCCGTCAGCGGCTACCGCCTGGCCCCAGGGCACGTTCACTGCACCCGGTACATGGCCGGCGCGCACGGCCAGCTCCTGCACGCCTTGCGGGGCGAAGACCTTGCCGTTGTATTCGTCCGGCGAACGGATATCCACCAATTGCACGTCGCTGCGTTTCTCTGCGGCAGCCAGTACGTCAGGGAGGAAGGCGCGCAGATCCTTGTTGGCTGCGTTCACGGTCACGTTGCCGGCTTTCGGCGTGCTGGCGCGGCTGTCCAGGGTACGGCCTTCGGCCTCCCACTTGGCGCGGCCACCGTCGAGCAGTTTGACGTTATCGACGCCGTACACGTCGAACACCCAGGCGCCCCAGGCGGCGAACCAGTTGTTGTTGTCGCCGTAGATGATCGTGGTGCTGTCGTCATTTACCCCAGCCTTGCGCAGCAACTGCTGGAAGGCTTCCTGGCTGGCGATGTCGCGGCGTACCGGGTCGACCAGGTCGCTGTGCCAGGCGAAATTCACCGCGCCGGGGATATGCCCGCGTTCGTAGACGCCGGGCACCACGCTGACTTCGATGATGCGTACCTTGGGGTCTTTCAGGTTCTTTTCCAGCCAGTCGGTGCTCACCAGGTATTGGCTGGCGGCATGCGCCGTGACCGTTTGCAGCAGGGTGGCGGCGGCCAGCAGACCGGCGCCGAGGAGAGTCTTGATCGTCATGGGTGCGACCTCTTGAGAGTTGGCAGTTGTGCGGCCGAGCCGCCTTCGTCGTGGTGGACCATAGTGGTTTCCTTGCAGGGTTCCTGTGGCGTTGACCTCCTTGTCAGCTGTACAGCGATGGCTGCGGGCCCTGGCCGCTGAGCAGCCAGTGGCCGAGGTCGCGCACCTTGTAGTCGATGGGATCGTGCAGGCTGTGCACGCGCACGTTGCGCCAGAAACGGTCGAAGCCGTAGCGCGAGCTGGTGGCGCGGGCGCCCATGGCTTCGAATATCTGGCTGGTGATATCGAGGGCAGAACGCACCGCCACCACCTTGGCCTCGCTGATGGCCAGCGCTACCTCGGCGCGTTCGGCGGCGGTCAATGCCGGTTTTTCCCAGGCGGCTTGCAGGCGCTGGGCGGCGTGTTCGGCCAGCGGCAGGGCGCTGCGGTAGCGCAGCCACAGTTCGCCGTAGCGCTGCTGGATGAAGGGATCGTCGCTGGCAGTGGCCACGCCCGATGCCGGCCAGGCGCGGCTCTGCTCGCGGGTGTAGCGCAGTGCCGCGTCCAGCGCGCCCTGGGCGTTGCCCAGGTAGAGCTGGGTGAGGATCAGCTGCGACAGGCAGGCGCGCAGCGTGGTGCGTGGGCTGGGGCCGACCGGGCCGAGCAGCTCGCTGGCGTCGACGAATACCTGCTCGAACTGCACCGTGCCGCTGTCGGTCTGGCGTTGGCCGAAGCCGTCCCAGTCGCTGTTCACCGCCAGGCCCTCGCGCTGGCTGGGCAGCACGATGAACACGCGATCCTCCGGGTTCTTGCCGCGCGGTGCGCTGACCACCAGCGCGTCGGCGCCAAGCGCACCGGAGCAGAACGACTTGCTGCCATTGAGCTCGTAATGCTCTTCGCGCGGGCTGAGCTTGAGGCCGGTGTCGCGGCCGTTGGTGGCGTTACCCCAGAACCAGCGCTCCTGCACCGTGCGCGTCAGCCAGTGGCGCTGCTGCTCGGGGTTGCCGAACAGTTGGATGGTCGCCACCTGCAGGTGCTGGAAGGCGAAGAGGTGGGCCAGTGAGCTGTCCACCGCCGCCAGGTAGCGCACGATGCGATAGATCTCCGGCCAGGCCACTCCCAGGCCGCCGTATTGCTGTGGCGCGGCCAGGGTCAGCAGGCCGCTGTCGCGCAATAGCTCGCGTTCGGCCTGGGCACTGCCGCCAGCACGATCACGCTCCACCGCGCTGACCGCCAGGCGCCGGGCCAAACGTTCGACCTTGGCCGTGCGGCTGCCGAAGTCCACGGGGAACAGGTGCGCGGCGAACAGCGGCTCGTCACGCAGGCTGGGATGCAGTCGGGCTTCAGCACTCATTGCGGGCTCCAGATACTGACTTCGCGGGCATCCACCGAGGTCGGTAGCAGGCTGGCGCCGTAGAAGGCATCGGCGATCTTTTGCTGCTCGACCAAGCTGTCCGGCTGCACCAGACGTACCTGATAGCTGCGTTTTGCGTTGGCTTTCTCGACGATGGCCGGGTCTAGGTTGCCCCACAGTGGGCCGAGGATTTCAGCCGCTTGGCGCGGGTTGGCGCGCAGCCAGTCGCCGGTCTTCACCAGCTCGGCGAACACGGTCTGCAGCACCTGCGGGTGGCTCTTGGCGAAGGTGGCGCTGGTCAGGTAGTAGCGTTGGTAGTCGGCCAGGCCCTTGCCGTCGGCGAGGATGCGCGTCGGCAGCTGTTGCTGGGCGCCGCTGAGGAAGGGCTCCCAGGTGACCCAGGCGTCCACCTTGCGGTTCTCGAAAGCAGCGCGTCCGTCGGCCGGGGTCAGGTAGGCGGGTTCGATGTCGCTGAATTTCAGGCCAGCCTTGTTTAGCGCGGCGATCAGCAGGTAGTGCACGCCAGCCGCCTTGGTCACGGCGACCTTCTTGCCCTTGAGGTCGGCCAGGGTTTTGATCGGCGAATCCTCGCGCACGATGATCGCCTGGGCGCTGGGGGAGGGCGCTTCCTGGGCGAAATAGGCGAGGTCGGCGCCGGCAGCCTGGGCGAACACCGGCACGGTGTCGGCGACATCGGCGGAGAGGTCGATATTGCCGACGTTGAGAGCCTCCAGCAGCGGCTGACCGTTGGGGAATTCGTGCCAACTGACGCTGATGTCCTGATCGGCAAGTGCTTTTTCCAGGGTGCCCTGGCTCTTCAGTAGGCTGATCAGCGTGGAGGATTTCTGGTAGCCGATGCGCAGTTGCTCGGCGGCCTCGGTGAGTGGGGCGGCGAGCAGGCCGATGGCCAGCGAGGCGGCGATCAGTGTGCTGCGTTTGGAATGGGTGTTGGACATGGCGGCTCTCGATACGAACACGTGCCGGCCATGGTCTGCGGCGGATCACGCGTACTTCAGTGTTGAGGGAAAGAAGTCCGGTGATCCGGTGGAGAGAAGCTAGACGATATAAAAACTGGTTGTTAAATAATTTTTAGGAATTAGCTAAGGCCAGTTTGTCAGGCGCAGCAGTGGCCTTGTGCGGGCTGGCGGAACAAGCAGTCAGGAGTGGCTCGCAGGATTCGCGGATGAGTCAGCTCCTACGGACCGAGTTGCATCGGGATCAGGGTCATATTCTTTTTAGTTACTATAAAGTGAAAAATAATTCTTTTTAGGGATTAGCGAGTATTTCGTAGATTAGCCAGCAGCCGACAGCGGACCACCGCATCGGGCCCGAATCAGGGGCTCTTTTGCCAATCCGCCGAGACCAGCGCCACGTCCGCTGTCCTGCCGAGCCCCTGTGCAGTGCCAACCCCAGAACAGCACACAAAGCACTTGGAGCATCGAGCATGAAAAAATCCACCCTGGCCTTGGCCGTCACGCTGGCCGCCATCGCCAACCAGGCCACCGCCGCCGGTTTCATCGAAGACAGCAAGGCCAGTCTCGGCCTGCGCAATTTCTATTACGACCTGAACAACAAGAACACCGCCAACAACAACGGCGAGGCGCAAGAGTGGGGGCAGGGCTTCATCTTCAACTACAGCTCCGGGTTCACCGAAGGCACCGTCGGCTTCGGCCTCGACGCCATCGGCCTGCTGGGCGTCAAGCTGGACTCCGGCGGCAGCGCCGGCAAGGCCGGCCGTGATCGCACCCCTGGCCAACTCTTCCCGCTGGAGCGCGACGGCAGCGCCGTGGACGACTACAGCAAGGCCGGCGTGACCGCCAAGGTGCGCCTGTCCAAGACCGAGGCGCGCATCGGCACCCTGCTGCCGAAGCTGCCGGTGGTGACCTTCAACGACGGCCGCCTGCTGCCGCAGACCTTCGAAGGCGGGCAAATCACTTCCAACGAGATCGACGGCCTGACCCTGACCGCCGGCCAGCTGGAAAGCACCAAGACCCGCAGCTCCACCGACGACATCGCTCTGCGTATCGCTGGCGCCAGCGGTGACGCCGACAGCAACAAGTTCTACTTCGCCGGTGGTGACTACAAGCTGACCAAAGACCTGACGCTGCAGTACTACTACGGCAACCTGGAAGACTTCTACAAACAGCACTTCCTCGGCCTGGTGCACAACTGGGCGATCGGCCCGGGTTCGCTGAAGACCGACCTGCGTTACTTCGACAGCAACTCCGACGGCAAGAACGGCAGCGCCTCCGGCCGTGCCGATGGCTACCGCAGCGCCGGCTACTGGCGTGCAGGCGACAGCAGCACCGGCGAGGTCGACAACCAGACCTGGAGCGCGCTGTTCACCTACAACCTGGGCAGCCACTTCGCCAGCCTGGGCTACCAGCAGGTCGAAGGCGACAGCGCCTTCCCGTTCCTCAACCAGGGCGGCGGCAGCTCGTCCTATCTGATCACCGACCGCCAGATCGGCAAGTTCCAGAACGCCGGCGAGCGCACCTGGCTGGCCGAGTACGGCTATGACTTCACCAAACTCGGCGTACCGGGCCTGAAGGCCAGCGTCGCCTACCTCAAGGGCGACAATGTCGATTCCGCCACGGGCGATCTGCAGGAGTGGGAGCGCGACTTCCGCCTCGACTACACCCTGCAGGATGGCCCGCTGAAAGGCCTCGGCGTGTCCTGGCGCAACGCGACCCAGCGCGGCAACGTCGCCACCGACGCCGACGAGAACCGTTTGATCCTGAGTTACACCCTGACCCTTCTGTAAACCCGGTTTCGCCATCTCCTGACCGGCCCGCCAACGGGCCGGAAGGCCATTCATCCATGAGGAGATGACCATGAAGAAGAATGCCTTGCGCGTTGGCCTGGCGGCTCTGTTCGCCGCCTGGTTGCCCGCCGCCGTACATGCCGCACCACCGAAAGAAGTCCGCCTGGACTACGCCTACTACGCCCCCACCAGCCTGGTGCTCAAGCAGCAGGGGTTGCTGGAAAAAGCCCTCGCGCCGCAGGGCATCGCCGTCAAATGGGTATTCAGCCAGGGCAGCAACCGCTCGTTGGAATACCTCAACGGCGGCAGCACCGATTTCGCCTCCACCGCCGGCCTGGCCGCCGTGCTCAGCCGCGCCAACGGTGCGCCGATCAACACCGTCTATGTCGCCAGCCGCCCGGAGTGGACAGCGCTGGTGGTGCCCAAGGACTCGCCCATCCAGTCGCTGGCTGATCTCAAAGGCAAGAAGGTCGCCGCCACCAAGGGCACCGACCCTTTCCTGTTCCTCCTGCAAGGCCTGCAGAAGGCCGGGCTGGACAAGAACGCCGTGGAAATCGTCCATCTGCAACACCCCGACGGTCGCGTTGCCCTGGAGCGCGGCGACGTGCAGGCTTGGGCCGGGCTTGACCCGCTGATGGCGGCCAGCGAGTTGCAGGCCGGTTCGCGCCTGCTGTACCGCAACCGCGACTTCAACAGCTACAGCGTGCTCAGCGTCACCGAGACCTTCGCCAAGCAGCAGCCCGAGCTGATCAAGCAGGTGATCGCCGCCTACGAGCAGGCGCGCCAGTGGGCCATCGCCAACCCCGATGCCCTGGCCCAGTTGCTCGCCGACGAAGCCAAGCTGCCGCTGGAAGTGGCCAAGCTGCAACTGTCGCGCACCGACTTCAGCAACTCGCAGCCGGGCGCCGAACACATCAAGGCGCTGAAAGCCGCCGCCCCCATCCTGCTTGACGAGCAACTGGTGCGTCCCGGCACCGACGTAGCCCAGGTGGTCGACCAACTGATCCAGCCGCAACTGGCCGCTCAGGTGATCGGCAGCAACGTGGCCAAGGCGGGGAACTGACCGATGGGCGCGCTCAACCTCGTCATCGGTCGCTGGGCTGAACGGCTCCCCGGCTGGCGGCCGGCACTGACCGACCTGCGCGGTTGGGTGGTGCCCCTGCTGCTCCTGGCCCTGCTGGAAACCCTGGTGCGCAGCGGCGTATTGCCCGCGCACCAGATGCCCGCGCCGAGCCAGGTGGCGCAAACGCTGTACCTGCTGGCACAGAGCGGCGAGTTGTGGCGGCATCTGAACGCCAGCTTGCTGCGCGTCGGCGCCGGTTTTGCCATCGGCGCCGCGCTGGCCATCGTCATCGGCACCTGGGTGGGCCTCAGCCGCCGCGCCGAAGCCTATCTGGAGCCGACCTTCCAGGCGCTGCGGGCGATTCCCAGCCTGGCTTGGGTACCGTTGCTGCTGCTCTGGTTGGGCATCGACGAAACGCCGAAGATCGTGCTGATCGCCCTTGGCGCCTTCTTCCCGGTGTACCTGGCACTGCTCGCCGGCATCCGCAACATCGACCGCAAACTGGTGGAAGTGGGCCGGCTCTACGGTCTTTCCTCCCTGGCGCTGGTGCGCCGTATTCTTTTGCCCGCTGCGCTGCCGAGCCTGTTCACCGGCCTGCGCGGCGCGCTCAGCCTGAGCTGGATGTTCCTCGTCGCCGCCGAACTGATCGCCGCCACCCGTGGCCTTGGCTACCTGCTCAGTGACGGCCGGGAAACCTCGCGGCCGGATCTGGTGATCGCCGCGATCCTGCTGCTGGCGCTGCTCGGCAAACTCAGCGACAGCCTGCTCAAGGCTTGGGAAACCCGTGCCCTGCACTGGCGCGACAGCTTCCAGGGCGGGGAGGGCGGAGCATGAGTGCGCTGCTGAAGTTGCAGAATATCCACAAGGCCTTCGCTGACGTGCGTGTGCTCGAAGACGTCAGCCTGAGCCTGGCCGCTGGCGAAGTGGTCAGCCTGCTCGGCCCCTCCGGTTGCGGCAAGAGCACCCTGCTGCGTATCGCCGCCGGGCTGGATCAGGACTACCAGGGCGGGCTGGAACTCAACCCGCTGCTTAACTTCGGCCGTGGCAGCGGCATCGGCGTGGTGTTCCAGGAGCCCCGGCTGATGCCCTGGCTCAGCGTGGCGCAGAACGTCGGCTTCGCCGATGGCTGGGTGGCTGACGACCAGTGGGTTGAACAACTGCTGCGTGACGTCGGCCTGCACGGACGCGGCGAGGCGCTGCCCAAACACCTCTCCGGTGGCCAGGCCCAGCGCGTGGCCATCGCCCGCGCCCTTTACGGCAAACCGCAGGTGCTGCTGCTGGATGAGCCCTTCAGCGCGGTGGACGCCTTCACCCGCATGAAGCTGCAGGATCTGCTGGTAGAGCTGGCCGCCCGCTACGAGATCGCCGTGCTGCTGGTCACCCACGACCTCGACGAAGCCTTCTACCTCAGCGACCGCGTGCTGATCCTCGGCGGCACGCCAAGCCGCCTGCAACGCGAACTGGCCGTGCCCTTGACCCGCCCCCGCGACCGCCGCTCGGCCGAGCTGGCCTACCTGCGCGGCGAAGCACTGACCGAGCTGTACCAGTCGCACGTGCTGTAAACGAACTCTTCAAGGTGGAGTACTTTTTCGGGTCGTAAGGCCCGATTTTTTTGCCTGCGTCGCACGCGCAGGCTTTTGTAGCCCGGATGAAATTCGGGGGCTTTGTTTGCTAGAGATGGTGGGATATTGCGGGCTTGAAACCGATGCGTTCATTCGCTGGGAAGGGGGATTTCCGCCGTAGGGTGCGCCATGCGCACCGGGCTTCGGGCGGTTGCAACGACCGTCAAGGAATCTCCCCTTTCTATCGCCGATGCGGCACAGGGCTATTAGGTCATCTGTGTTATGGCCGACCTTCCTGCACGTCCCTATCCTCCTCTGTTCACGGTTCTGTCCGTGGCTTCTCTCCTGCAACGAAAAGGATCCCGTTTGCGCTATGGACGGATCGAATCAAGGATATCCATCATGAACAAGACAGCTCTCACTGCCGCGGCAGCCCTTTCTTTGCTCCTGCTGGCAGGGTGTGGTGGGCGTACGCCGCTGGACTATGAGACGGGCACCTACATCGCCCCTGAAACGGTGCAACAACTGAAGAGCTCCAGTGCCTCTCAGGATGAAGTCGTCAAGCAGATTGGCTACCCGAACGCCAAGTCGGAGTTGAGCGGCAAGGAAATATGGAAATACGACTACAGCCTGATCACCGCCCTGCCGGGCGCGCCCAACAAGAATGAATCGACCGTGTTCGAGTGGAGCAAGGCCGGCAAACTGCTGGACGCCTACAAGACCAATGGCGGTGCCGGCTCCAATGGCAACCCCCTGCTGAAAGCGGCCGGTATGTAAGCGACACATACCGCCCCATGAAAAACGCCCGATAGATCGGGCGTTTTTCATGGGGCGCAGAACGGTCGGGAGAGGAGGCAAATTTATTTTGCAATTCGATCCTGATAGCCCCCCGCATTTTTACCGTGGGGTGCGCTGTTTTGAACACTCACAGGTTGCAAAGGCCGTCGACAAATCTGTGCCTTTCTCCTCTGAGCAGTACTTGCGTTGGCTCGGCGGGGAATCATCCAGAGGACACGAAACGTCAGGGCTCCCGCCTTCGCTGGCGTGACGATCACTCGGAAAAGGGGGGATTTATTTTCGGCTGGCAGACCGTTAAATAAATCGGTCCTCCTTATTTTCGGTTTCGCCCCCTCGGGCGAGTCACTTTTGTCTTGGCAAAAGTAACCAAAACCGCCCGCCCCGCCATCCGGCCCCGGCTTCGCCGGGGTTCGTTCGCTCCATCGTCGTTCCAGAGGCCCGCTGCGAAGGGCCATCCCTGGCCCATCGCAGCTCTCGCGGCATCCATGCCGCTCAACCTCTTCCACGACGATTTCGCTCACCCTACTGAAGGGGCTACTTGCGCGCCTGATGTATCGGCGTTCTTATCGTAGGGTGCGCTGTGCGCACCGAACATTTCAAATGCGGTAGGTTGCAAAGGTAGTAAATAAAATTGTGCCTTTTTCATATTGCTTGCGCTGAAGTTGAGAGCAGTAGGCGACTGGCGTATTTCTTGTCGCCCCACTCAAAGGCAAACGTTTCGCTGACCTCATGCCAGTTTCCACCTGGATGCCCTGATCCATGGTTGGCCCCCATGCACGAACATTCACAATGTAGGCCAGAGGCATTCCAGCATGCCGGAGCACACTTTTGTTGCTCTCGATAAAGTTGAACGAGGTATACACCGCCAAAACGATTGAGCAGGCGCCGTGCGAGGTCATCATACCAAGCGGCAGGTGTCTCCCAGCATTTAAATTTCTCGTTCCACTTCGGCTTGTGCTTTTTTTCGCCACGGATAATGGCAAAGTTGCTTGAGTTAAAAGGAAGCCGCACAAGAAGAGTCTCTCCAGACTTTCTTTTGAAAATTACAGGTGGATCAGCTTTATGCCAGATTTCTGCGAGCCTTGTATCTTTTGTCTGCATTAATCCTCCTCTATATGTCTAAATGCTGTACTGGTCGGCTCGTAAAGCGAAAGGAGTTGGATGTTGAGTAAAACAGTTTACTTTTTCTCTATGGGAGAAGGTTTTTTAGCTGTTAGATGGCAGCCCTCACCATTTTTTATGGTGCACAGTACCCGCTCGCCTTTGTAACCAATGCGGCGCTTCAGCTTTAACGTAAAAACAACAAGCAATATCCCCTTCTACAAAAGAAATTGATCTCCAACCACTTGAGCGAAGCTCCGTTACATCGGGGTATGGATGCTCCATTATGTCCATTACACCTTGAAGGTTTACGTAAAAGAGGATGTCTAATGATTCGCGAACTTCAAGAGGGTATTTTGTTTCTAGTTTTTTAATGCTATTTTTGCAAAGTTCGTATATTTCTTTAATTGATGAGTCTCTGGGCGTTGCTTCTGTTAGAAGCTCTTTCGAGGTTGTGGCGTTTTTTGCCGCGTTAAGCGCATCTTTATATTCCTGATGCCTGCGACGTCCCGGGTCGAGAATTTCTTTGACTTCAAATGTTCCACCTAGGGCAACAACGTCAGGAGGATCTTCAGTTGGTGTTTCAATGTCAGTGGAGTCATGAGGTACGTTCATATTTTCAAGGAATCTAGCAACAACCCAGCGCTCACGCTCTGGCTTGTTGCTGGATGAATAGAACTTTATTGAGTTTTCTATGGCGGAAATGCGTTCCTTGATGATTTCGTCATCCATGTCTGACCTCCTTCTCATCTAAATATTAGTTATGTGTCATAGATGTAGGGGCAAAAAGGGAATAGGCTTGTTTTTTTTGCTGAGCGTTCCAGTATATAGATATGTATTTTATACTTTGGTCTGCCTCGGTTTTTGAAGTCAGCTATTCGGTCTAGATTTCATATGGCTACAATTTTGCCTTTCCTGTTGACTGCTGTTCTTGAATTGGCTCTGCTCGACGATAAAGTGCTAAAAGAATCTTTAGTTGGACAAGCTCATTTCCGTTTGTGATTTTTTGTATTGCATTTATTTGATCTGGACGCAGGTTGAACTCAGAGGATAGGCGTTTAATTGATTGTTGTATAAATGCGATGTCGCTTTGGATTAGTCTTGACTCTGCTTCGTAAACTTTGATTTGTCCTAGTCTTCTACTGTGATAGCTTTTTACTATGGTGTCATATGTTTTGTTAAGCGCTAAGGCTGAGGCGCACAGTGCGCTAACTAAAATGCTGACATCAGTGGCGACGGAGATGACACCGCTAAGCTCAATAAAGCCAGGTGAGGCATATTGAATTTTTGTTACCTGAAGTCGATATTTCTCTGGAGTTAGCCCGTAAGAGCCTTTGAAGAAATTGACAACGCTGTAACCGCCACCCCACGGGTATGTGGAGAAGTCTAGCCCTACGTATAGCCCTTCATTTACGCACTTGAGAACATAGAAAAAGCTGTATAGCTGGACGTACTCTTTGGTGACTACGGAGAAATCTTGTAACTCCCAGCGCTTATCCAGTTTTATTTCAATTTTTCCAATGTCCATTCGGAGTTCTCAATATGTACATAGCACTCCTTGTCGTTCTGCAAGTCCTTATTTCGCGGGAGGGGTTCGCGTGAACCACGACAGCACTCCGGCAAAATGCGACTGCGTAACGGCAAGCCCGCCCT
Organism: Ectopseudomonas composti; assembly: GCF_900115475.1. GTDB lineage: Bacteria > Pseudomonadota > Gammaproteobacteria > Pseudomonadales > Pseudomonadaceae > Aquipseudomonas > Aquipseudomonas composti. The sequence goes on along the minus strand of NZ_FOWP01000007.1, from coordinate 149,647 downwards.
GCTGGATCACCACTACAGCAGAACCAAGCCAGAACCTAGTCCATCCACCGCTGCGCTGTCCACGCTTCGTGGGCAAAATGCCATGTGAGTAAATTGCCGTTGTGGAAATGTCGATCCAGACCTTCCCACAGGCCACCCACAAATTCTGTTAACACCACTGTGGATAACCTTTGCAAAAGCCTTCTGCGCCTAGCATTCAAGCGGGCCTCGGCAGGCCGTTCAGTTTTTATCCAATGACGCTCTGCTGGCGCTATCGTCAGGCGGAATATCGCTTTTAATCAATCACTTGGCTCGGGTTTTCAACAGCGGGGCAGGGCGAGGGCGTGTTGATGTGTGTCGTGCACAGAATCTGGGGAAAGCGTTGTGGATAAGATGCGGGAAAACTCGTCCAAGCCAGGTGGGGCAAGGGCTGCGTGGGGCTGGTGATTTTTCGTGCGATGTCGCGCGGATGTCATGTTTCGTGGCTATAGTGGCCGGTCGATTTGCAGCCGCTGGAGCCTCTAAATGTCGGACTCGCCTGAACGTCCCGCCCCGGTCAGTTTGCTGCAGGCCTTCTGGTTCTGGTTGAAGCTGGGGCTGATCAGTTTTGGCGGGCCGGCGGGGCAGATTTCGATCATGCATCAGGAGTTGGTGGAGAAGCGCCGTTGGTTGTCGGAGCGGCGTTTTCTGCATGCGCTGAACTACTGCATGTTGCTGCCCGGGCCGGAGGCGCAGCAGTTGGCGACTTATATCGGTTGGCTGATGCACCGCACCTGGGGCGGGGTGATCGCCGGGGTGCTGTTCGTGCTGCCGTCGCTGTTGATCCTGATCGCGCTGTCCTGGGTTTATCTGGTATTCGGTGATGTGCCGCTGGTGGCGGGGATCTTCTATGGCATCAAGCCGGCGGTGACGGCCATCGTGGTGCAGGCGGCCTGGCGTATCGGTGGGCGGGTGTTGAAGAACGCCTGGCTGTGGGCCATCGCGGCGGCGGCATTCGTCGCCATCTTCGCGTTGCAGCTGCCGTTCCCGCTGATCGTGCTCGGCGCGGCGCTGGTGGGGTATATCGGCGGGCGACTGGCGCCGCAGCACCTCGCGGTCGGCGCCGGGCATGGCGAGGCGGGCGGGGCGCATGCGCCGGCATTGATCGATGATGAGACGCGCCTGGCGCACACGCATTTTCGCTCCAGCCGGCTGGCGTTGATTCTGCTGGTCGGCGCAGTGCTCTGGTTGCTGCCGATGGGCCTGCTGACCCTGGCGTTCGGCTGGCAGGGTACGCTGACGCAGATGGGCTGGTTCTTCACCAAGGCGGCGTTGCTGACCTTTGGCGGCGCCTATGCGGTATTGCCCTATGTGTACCAGGGCGCCATCGACCACTACGGCTGGCTGACGCCCCGGCAGATGATCGATGGCCTGGCACTGGGTGAAACCACGCCGGGGCCGCTGATCATGGTGGTGGCGTTTGTCGCCTTCGTCGGTGCCTTTGGCCAGCCGGTGTTCGGTGGTGATTCGGCCTTCGCCAGCGGTGCGCTGGCGGCGGTGCTGGTCACCTGGTTCACCTTCCTACCGTCATTTCTGTTCATCCTCGCTGGCGGGCCGCTGGTGGAGTCGACCCACGGAAAGTTGAAATTCACCGCGCCGCTGACCGGCATCACCGCCGCTGTGGTTGGGGTGATCCTCAACCTGGCGCTGTTCTTCGGTTATCACGTGCTCTGGCCCGAGGGCTTCGCTGGTGCGTTCGATTGGGTGTCGGCGTTGATTACCCTCGGTGCGGCGCTGGCCCTGTTCGCTTTCAAGCGCGGGGTGATCGAGACCATTGCGGGGTGCGCTGTAGTCGGGCTGGTGGCGCATCTGTTGGTTTGATGGATGGGCTTGGCATCGCTTGGTGGGTTACGCGGCGCTTGAGATTGGGCGTGGCTGTTTGAGCGGTGTTCTGCGCCGCTAAACCACCCTACGGGAGCTGCGTTCCTGCAGTCGCAGCCGCGACACCGAATAAGTCGCCGCTGAAGCGCCACTGCTTCAATACGATTTCTTTACGCCCCGGGCGCGGGGCGGCAATCGAATTTTTACGGGCAGCCTTTCGACAATGCTCGCGAGCGGATTCCCCGCATCGTGGAGCTTTGTAGATGAACGCAATCGATGGTGTGTCGCTGATCCTGGTGGTCGGCCTCTTCGCCTACCTGCTGGTGGCCCTGCTCACCGCCGGGCGTGGTTGAGGAGACGGCCATGCATGACTACGACTGGCTGCTGCTGGCAGCCTTTTCCCTGCTGGTGCTGGTACCGGCACCTTTTCTCGGGCGCTATTTCTACCGCGTGATGGAGGGCCAGCGCACCTGGCTCAGCCCGGTGCTGAAGCCGGTGGAGCGCCTGTGCTACCGCGTGGCGGGCGTCGACCCGCAGCAGGAGCAAAGCTGGCGCGGCTACGCCCTGGCGCTGTTGGCCTTCACCCTGGTCTGCCTGCTGGCGCTGATGAGCATTCTGCTGCTGCAGGGCGCCCTGCCGCTCAACCCGCAGCACCTGGCGGGGATGAGCCTGCCGTTGGCGTTCAACACGGCGGTGAGCTTCGTCACCAATACCAACTGGCAGGCCTACAGCGGCGAGGCGCAGCTGAGTTACTTCAGTCAGATGCTCGGCCTTGGCGTGCAGAACTTCGTCAGCCCGGCGGTGGGTCTGGCGGTGTTGGTGGTGCTGTGCCGGGGCCTGGCGCGGCAGTCCAGCGACCGCCTGGGCAATTTCTGGGTGGATATCACCCGCGCCGTGCTCTACGGCCTGTTGCCGCTGTGCCTGGTGCTGGCCGTGCTGCTGGTATGGCAGGGCGTGCCGCAGAACTTCAGCGACTACGTGTCGGCCACCACTCTGCAGGGCAGCGAGCAGACCTTGCCGATGGGGCCGGCAGCCAGCCAGATCGCCATCAAGCAACTGGGCACCAATGGCGGCGGCTTCTTCGGCGTCAACTCGGCGCACCCGTTCGAGAACCCCACGGCGCTGAGCAACCTGCTGGAGCTGGCGTCGATCCTGCTGATCCCGGCGGCGCTAGTGTTCACCTTCGGCCATTACGTGCGTGACCTGCGCCAGAGCCGGGCGATCCTGGCCAGCATGCTGCTGCTATTCATCATCGGTCTGGGCGTTTGTGCCTGGGCGGAGCTGCAACCGAACCCGGCGCTGGCGGGGTTGCCCATCGAGCAGGTCGGCTCGTTGGAGGGCAAGGAGGCGCGCTTCGGTTCCTTCGCCTCGGCGCTTTGGGCGACCACCACCACGGCGGCGTCCAATGGTTCGGTCAACGCCATGCACGACAGCTTCAGCGCCCTCGGCGGGCTGGTGCCGCTGGTCAACATGCTGCTCGGCGAGATCGTCTTCGGCGGCGTCGGCGCGGGCCTCTACGGCATGCTGCTGTTCGCGCTGATCGCGGTGTTCCTCGCCGGCCTGATGATCGGCCGCACCCCGGCCTACCTGGGCAAGAAGCTGGAAGCGCGCGAGGTGCGCCTGATGGTCGCGACGCTGCTGGTGATGCCAGTCGGCGTGCTGGTGTTCGGCGCCCTGGCGGTGAGCTTCGCCGGGCCGGCGGCGTCTATCGGCAACCCGGGCCCGCATGGCTTCAGCCAGGCGCTGTATGCCTACGGCTCGGCCACCGGCAACAACGGCTCGGCCTTCGCCGGCTTCACCGCCGACACCCCGTTCCACAACCTGATACTCGGCCTGGCCATGCTGCTCGGGCGCTTCGGCTACATCCTGCCGGTGCTGGCGATTGCCGGCAGCCTGGCGGCCAAGCGCGCCGCGCCGCAGGGGCAGAACAGCTTCCCCACCCATGGGCCGCTGTTCGTCGTGCTGCTGACCCTGACCATCCTCCTGGTGGGTGGCCTGACCTTCATGCCGGCGCTGGCCCTGGGCCCGCTGGCCGAACACCTGGCGTTCTGAAGGAGAAACCGTGATGAATGCCCCCGTAACGGCGCAACGCAGCGCCAAATCGTCCAGCAGCCAGCCGCAGACCGGCCTCGGCGCGCTGTGGCGCCCGGCCCTCAAGCAGGCCTTCGTCAAGCTCGACCCACGGCAACTGGTGCGCTCGCCGGTGATGCTGGTGGTGGAGCTGACGGCGCTGGTCACCAGCGTGCTGTGCTTCGTCCCCAATCCTGCCGTCAGTACCGCCCTGGGCGTGCAGATCGCCCTGTGGCTGTGGTTCACCGTGCTTTTCGCCAACTTTGCCGAGGCCTTGGCCGAGGGGCGTGGCAAGGCTCGCGCCGACAGCCTCAAATCCGGCAGTCAGGGCTTGATGGCGAACAAGCAGGTCGGCGAGCAGTTCCAGTCCGTGCCGGCCAGCAGCCTGCGCAAGGGCGATGTGGTGCGGGTCGAGGCCGGCGAATTGATCCCCGGCGACGGCGAGGTGATCGAAGGTGTCGCGGCGGTCAACGAAGCGGCGATTACCGGCGAGTCCGCGCCGGTGATCCGTGAGTCTGGCGGCGACCGCTCGGCGGTCACCGGCAACACCCGGCTGGTGTCGGACTGGCTGCTGGTGCGGATCAGCGCCAACCCCGGCGAGTCCACCCTCGACCGCATGATCGCCCTGGTCGAAGGCGCGCGCCGGCAGAAGACGCCCAACGAGGTGGCGCTGGATATCCTGCTGATCGGCCTGACCCTGATCTTCCTGCTGGTGGTGGCCACGCTGCAGCCGTTCGCCCGTTTTGCAGGCGGCGACCTGCCGTTGATCTACCTGGCGGCGCTGCTGGTGACGCTGATACCCACCACCATCGGAGGCCTGCTCTCGGCCATCGGCATCGCCGGCATGGATCGCCTGGTGCGCCTCAACGTCATCGCCAAGTCCGGCCGCGCCGTGGAGGCGGCCGGTGACGTGCACACCCTGCTGCTGGACAAGACCGGCACCATCACCTTCGGCAACCGTCGCTGCAGCGCCATGGTCAAGGCGCCGGGCGTGGCCACGCCGGAGCTGGCCGAGGCAGCGCTGCTGGCCTCGCAGGGCGACGACACGCCGGAGGGCAAGTCGATCATCGAATACCTGGCCTCGTTGCACCCGATGGAAGCGCCAGACCGTAGCGGCATGACCTTGATCGCTTTCAGCGCCGAGACGCGTTTGTCCGGTGCCGATGTGAACGGCGTGGCCTATCGCAAGGGCGCGGTGGACGCCGTGCTGGCCTACCTTGGCCTGGGCCGAACAGATCTGCCGGCGCCACTGGCGCGTGAGGTGGAGAAGATCGCCCAGAGTGGCGGCACGCCGTTGCTGGTGGCCGGCAATGGTCGCCTGCTTGGCGCCATTCACCTCAAGGACGTGGTCAAGCCGGGCATCCGCGAGCGTTTCGCCGAGCTGCGTGCCATGGGCATTCGCACCGTGATGGTCACCGGCGACAACCCGCTGACCGCCGCCGCCATCGCCGCCGAAGCGGGAGTCGATGACGTGATCGCCGAAGCCACGCCGGAGAAGAAACTCTCGCGCATCCGCGCCGAGCAGGCCGAAGGCAAACTGGTGGCGATGTGCGGCGACGGCGCCAACGACGCCCCGGCGCTGGCCCAGGCCGACGTCGGCCTGGCCATGAACGACGGCACCCAGGCCGCGCGCGAGGCCGCCAACCTGGTGGATCTGGACAGCGACCCGACCAAGCTGATCGACGTGGTGCAGGTGGGCAAGGAGCTGCTGGTGACCCGTGGCGCGCTGACCACCTTCTCGGTAGCCAACGACGTGGCCAAGTACTTCGCCATCCTCCCGGCGCTGTTCGCCGGCATCTACCCGCAGCTTGGCACGCTCAACCTGATGCAGTTGCACAGCCCGCAGAGCGCGATCCTCTCGGCCATCGTGTTCAACGCGCTGATCATAGTCGCGCTGATCCCGCTGGCGCTGCGCGGCGTACGCGTTCAGGCGCTGGACGCTGGCCAGTTGCTGCGGCGCAACCTGCTGATCTACGGCCTCGGCGGGCTCGTCGCGCCCTTCGTCGGCATCAAGCTGCTCGACCTGCTGCTGGTGGGGTTGGGCTGGGTTTAACAGTGTTGTTTCACTCGCACGCGGTCTGCCCCCTCTCCTATTCATGGGGGCACGCCCAGTGGAGAGGGCTGGGGAGAGGGTAGGGCAGGCCACTCGGTATTACCGGATAGACCCTCTCCCCCGGCCCCTCTCCCGCAAGCGGGAGAGGGGAGACAAGCAAAGAATCGATATCGGAGACTCATCATGCTCAACTCAATCCGCCCCGCCATCGCCACCCTGGCGCTGATGACTCTGCTCACCGGCGTGGCCTATCCGCTGGTGGTCACCGGTGTGGCCCAGGTGGCCTTCCCCGATCAGGCCGCTGGCAGCCTGGTGCGTAACGATGCCGGTCAGGTGCGCGGCAGCCGCCTGATCGCCCAGGCCTTCGACGGTGATCAGTGGTTTCAGCCACGCCCCTCGGCTGGCGACTACGCCACCGTGGCCAGCGCCGCCAGCAACCTGGCGCCGAGCAACCCGAAGCTGCGCGAGCGCTTCGAGCAGGCCAGCGCCGGGCTGAGCAGCCAGGCGCCGGTGCCGATGCAACTGGTGACCACCTCGGGCAGCGGCCTCGACCCGCACCTGTCGCCCGAAGCTGCGGCTTGGCAGACTCCTCGCATCGCCCAGGCCCGCGGCCTGCCGCAAGCCGAGCTGCTGCGCCTGGTTGAGGCGCACACCGAGCGCCCGTTGTTTGGCCCGGCGGTGGTCAATGTGCTGGCTCTGAACCTGGCGCTGGCCGACAATCCATCCACTTCTTCCCCGTGACGAGTGCTCGATGAACGACAGCCTGCGCGCCGAAGCGCTGCTCGCCGACCTGCCCCGTGAAGGCCGTGGTCGGCTCAAGGTGTTTCTCGGCGCTGCGCCGGGCGTAGGGAAGACCTACGCCATGCTCCAGGCCGCCCATGGGCAACTGCGCCAGGGCATGGCGTTGCGCGCCGGAGTGGTGGAAAGCCACGGCCGTAGCGAAACCGAGGCACTGCTGGTGGGCCTGCCGCAACAGCCGCCACTGCGCTTGCCATATCGCGGCCTGGAACTCAGCGAAATGGACCTCGACGGCCTGCTCGCCGACCCGCCAAAACTGGCGCTGGTCGATGAACTGGCGCACAGCAACGCGCCCGGCTGCCGCCACGCCAAGCGCTGGCAGGACGTGCAGGAACTGCTCGCCGCCGGCATCGACGTCTACACCACGGTCAACGTCCAGCACCTGGAAAGCCTCAACGACCGCGTCCGCGATATCACCGGCGTGCAGGTGCGCGAAACCGTGCCCGATTGGGTGCTGCAGGAGGCCGACGAGATCCAGCTGGTCGACCTGCCGCCGCGCGAGCTGCTCGAACGCCTGCGCGACGGCAAGGTGTACATGCCCGAGCAGGCTCGCGCGGCCATCGACGCCTTCTTCTCGCCGACCAACCTCACCGCGCTGCGCGAACTGGCCATGCAGACCGCCGCCGCGCGGGTCGATGCCGACCTCGACCAACGCTACCGCCAGCTCGGCCAGGCCGCGCCCAGTCTGCTCGGCCGCCTGCTGGTGGGGGTGGACGGCGACGGCGAGGCCGAGCGCCTGGTGCGCCACGCCTGCGCGGTGGCCGAGCGGCGTCATCTGCCCTGGTCGGTGGTGCATGTGGACAGCCGCGCAGCCATGGACGAGGAGCAACGGGCACGGCTACAAGCGGCGCAGCGCCTGGCCGAGCGCCTTGGTGGCGAAGTGGTGACGCTGCACGGCGACTCGGTGGCGCGCACGCTGCTCGACCATGCCCGCGAGCGCCGCGCCAGCCTGATCCTGGTCGGCAGCAGCACGCGGCGCCTGCGTCGGCGCTGGTTCGGGCGTGGCCTCGGTGAACGCCTGCTGGCAGCTGGCGCCGGGCTGGAGGTGAGCGTGCTCGATGCGGCGGGTGATCAGCCGAGGGCTGGTCGTCGCACGCGCATCGCCCCGCGCTGGCGTGACTACCTGCTGGCTACCCTGGCCGCCGCCTGCGCCACGCTGATCTCCCTCGGCCTGGCGCGGGTGCTGGAGCTGCCGAATATCTCCCTGGTGTTCCTCGCCGCCGTGCTGTTGGTGGCCGTGCGCAGCAGCCTGGGGCCGGCGCTGGCGTGCTCGGGCTTGTCGTTCCTGGCCTACAACTTCCTGTTCATTCCGCCGACCCTGACCCTGCGCATCCAGCGTCAGGAGGACGTGCTGACCCTGCTGTTCTTCCTGCTCATGGCCGGGCTGACCGGCAACCTAGCCAGCCGTCAGCGCCGCCAGATGCAGGCGCTGCGCCAGGCGCAAGGCGAGACCACGGCGCTGCTGGAGTTGTCGCGCAAGCTCACCGTCGCCGCCGACCGCCAGGCCGTGCTGGCGGTGGCCGAGCAGCAACTGGGTGGTTGGGCCGAGCTGCAATTGACCCTGCTGTCGCGTGATGCAGATGGCCAGTGGCAGCACGAGGGTGGCCTGCACGCCGAATTGCTCGATGTCGAGCGCGCCGCCGCCGACTGGGCCTGGCAGCACGAGCAACCTGCCGGCCTCGGCACCGATACTTTGCCCAGCAGCCGCTGGTGGTGGTGGCCGCTGTGCGGGGAGGAGGGGCCGCTGCTGCTGATCGGCCTGCAACACGTCGATGGCGCGCCACTGGCGGACGGGCGCCGACGCCTGGTCGCTGCCCTGGGCCAGCCGCTGTCGCAGGCCCTGGCTCGCGCGCAATTGGCCGAGGAGCTGGAGGCGGCGCGCCTGCACGGGCAGACCGAGGAACTGCGCAGCGCGCTGCTGGCTTCGGTGTCGCACGACCTGCGCACGCCGCTGACCGCCATGCGCGGTTCCATCGACAGCCTGCTGGCGCTGGGTGAGGCGATCCCCTTGGCGGATCGCCGGGAACTGCTCGAAGGCACCCGCGACGAGGCCGAGCGCCTCGACCGCTACATCCAGAACCTGCTCGACATGACCCGCCTCGGCCATGGCGGGCTCAAGCTGGCGCGCGACTGGGTGGCGCCCAGTGACATCGTCGCCAGCGCCCTGCAACGTCTGCGCGCGGTGCTCGCGCCGCTGCAGGTCGAATGCGTACTGCCGCCGGAACCACCGCTGCTGTACGTACACGCGGCGCTGATCGAGCAGGCACTGATCAATGTGCTGGAGAATGCCGCGCGCTTCTCGCCGCCCGGTGGCCGTCTGCGCGTGGCGCTGGAGTACGACGAACAGGCGCTGCGCTTCGTCGTCGCCGACCAGGGCCCTGGCATTCCCGAGGCGGAACGGGCGAAGATCTTCGACATGTTCTACACCGCAGCGCGGGGTGATCGCGGCGGCCAGGGCACGGGCCTGGGCCTGGCGATCTGCCAGGGTATGGTGGGTGCCCATGGCGGCCGCGTCACGGTCGGCGAGGGGCTCGACGGCCGTGGCGCCAGCCTGACCCTGCACCTGCCATTGACCGCGCAACCGCAAGCCGCCGAGGAAGACTGATGAGCCAAGGGCCGAACATTCTGCTGATCGACGACGAGGCGCAGATTCGCAAGTTCCTGCGCATCGCCCTCAGTGCCCAGGGCTACCGGGTACTGGAGGCGGCGAACGGCGAAGACGGCCTGGCCCAGGCGGCGCTGCATAACCCCGATCTCGTCGTGCTCGACCTCGGCCTGCCCGACCTCGACGGCCAGCAGGTGCTGCGCGGCCTGCGCGAGTGGAGCCAGGTGCCGGTGCTGGTGCTCTCGGTGCGTGCCAGCGAGGGCGAGAAGGTGCTGGCGCTGGATGGCGGCGCCAACGACTACGTGACCAAGCCGTTCGGCATCCAGGAATTTCTCGCCCGGGTGCGCGTGCTGCTGCGCCAGGGCCAGGGCCGCGAAGCGCTGCCGGCGAGCATCGTCTGCGGCGCGCTAAGCATCGACCTGGCCTATCGTCGGGTCAGCCTCGCCGGCGCCGAAATCGCCCTGACGCCCAGGGAGTACGCAGTGCTGGCCCTGCTCGCCCAGCATCTCGGCCGAGTGGTCACCCAGCAGCAACTGCTGCGTGATATCTGGGGCCCGAGCCACGTCGGCGACAGCCACTACCTGCGCGTGGTGGTCGGCCACCTGCGGCAGAAACTCGGTGACGACCCGGCTGCGCCGCGCTATCTGATCACTGAGGCAGGTGTGGGTTATCGCCTACGTGCGGAAACTGATTAGCTGTTTTAGTTATAAATAAATCATTATTTATTCTTTTTGTTTCGTTTCGTTCCTGAGCATAGTGAGCACCATGCAAGCTACTGCCAAGGAGCACGATCATGACCATCCGCCTGGGCGACATCGCCCCTGACTTCGAACAGGATTCCAGCGAAGGCCGCATTCGTTTCCATGAGTGGCTGGGCGACAGCTGGGGCATCCTCTTCTCCCACCCAGCTGACTTCACCCCGGTGTGCACCACCGAACTGGGCTTCACCGCCAAGCTCAAGGACGAATTCGCCAAGCGCGGCGTCAAGGCCATCGCCCTGTCGGTCGACCCGGTGGATTCGCACATCAAATGGATCGATGACATCAACGAGACGCAGAACACGGCGGTCAACTTCCCGATCATCGCCGATGCCGACCGCAAGGTGTCCGACCTCTACGACCTGATCCACCCGAACGCCAACGACACCCTGACGGTGCGTTCGCTGTTCATCATCGACCCGAACAAGAAGGTGCGCCTGACCATCACCTATCCGGCCAGTACCGGGCGCAACTTCAACGAAATCCTGCGCGTCGTCGATTCGTTGCAGCTGACCGACAACTACAAGGTCGCCACGCCGGCCAACTGGCAGGACGGTGAAGAGGTGGTGATCGTGCCGTCGTTGAAGGACGAGGCCGAGATCGCCGAGCGCTTCCCGAAAGGCTATCGCGCGGTCAAACCCTATCTGCGCCTGACGCCGCAGCCCAACCGTTAAGGAATCATCATGCATGTCGTGTTGCTATCCGGCAGCCCTGCGGCGCGCTCGCGCACCGAGGTGCTGCTGGATTACGTACGCCAGTGCCTCGAGGCGCAGCAGGTGGAAGTGAGCCTGCTCAAGGTGCGCAACTTCCCGGCCGAGGATCTGCTGCATGCGCGCTTCGACAGCCCGGCAGTGAAGCAGCTGCAGGCCGTGGTGGCCAGCGCCGATGGCCTGGTGGTCGGTACGCCGGTGTACAAGGCGTCGTTTACTGGCGCGTTGAAGGTGCTGCTGGACCTGCTGCCCGAACGTGCCCTGGCGCACAAGGTGGTACTGCCCCTGGCCAGTGGCGGCAGCCCGGCGCATCTGCTGGCGGTGGACTACGCGCTCAAGCCGGTGCTGGCCGCGCTGAAGGCGCAGGAAATGCTCAGCGGCGTGTTCGCCGTGGACAAACAGATTGCCTATCCGGAAGGGGACAGGCCCGCGCAGATCGACGACGAGTTGCGCGAACGCCTCGACGAGGCACTGGAGCAACTGGGCGCAGCCCTGGCACGACGGCCGAAGCCGATCGATCCGAATGTATTGAACGACCGGCTGGTAAACGCCCGCTGGAGCATCTGATCCATCTGTAACACCCCGCCTTACTCGCCCGCCAACGGGCAAGCAGGTAGCCAACCAAGACATCACCGCAAAGGGAGAGCGCCATGCGCACCATTACTTTGCGTCGAAGCCTGGTCGCCCTGTTTGCTGCGGCTATTTCCTTCGGCGCCATCACTCACGCTCAGGCCGAGACATTGCGTATCGGCTATCAGAAATACGGCACCCTGGTGCTGCTCAAGGCCAAGGGCACCCTGGAAAAACGCCTGGCCGAGCAGGGCGTGGAGGTCAAGTGGACGGAGTTCCCGGGCGGCCCGCAGCTGCTCGAAGGTCTCAACGTCGGCTCCGTGGACTTCGGCGTCACCGGTGAAACTCCGCCGGTCTTCGCTCAGGCGGCTGGCGCCGACCTGCTCTACGTCGCCCATGAACCGCCGGCACCGAGCGGTGAGGCGATCCTCGTGCCCAAGGATTCGCCGATCCAATCGGTGGCCGAGCTCAAGGGCAAGAAAGTCGTCCTGAACAAGGGTTCCAACGTGCACTACCTGCTGGTGCGTGCGCTGGAAGACGCCGGTCTCAAGTACAGCGACATCACCCCGGTCTACCTGCCGCCAGCCGATGCCCGCGCCGCCTTCGAGCGTGGCAGCGTCGACGCCTGGGTGATCTGGGACCCCTTCCAGTCCGCCGCCGAGAAACAACTGCAAGCGCGCAGCCTGCGTGATGGTACTGGCCTGGTCGACAACCACCAGTTCTACCTGGCGACCCGCACTTATGCCGAGCAGCACCCACAGGTGATTGGCACGTTGGTCGAGGAAATCCGCGGCGTCGGCGAGTGGGTCAAGGGCAACCTCGACGAAGCCACCAGCCAGGTCGCGCCGCTGATCGGCCTGTCCCCGGAGATCACTCGCCAGGCCGTGGAACGCCAGGGCTACGGTGCGCAGTTCATCACCCCGGATGTGATCGAGGCGCAGCAGAAGATCGCCGACACCTTTACCGAGCTGAAGCTGATCCCCAAGCAGCTGACCATCAAGGATGTGATCTGGAATCCGCCGGCCAAAGTCGTGCAGGCCCAATAGAACCCTCACCCCCAGCCCCTCTCCCGGTGGGAGAGGGGAGCGAATCCAAGGAGACAACTCCATGAGCCTCAATATCTTCTGGTTCCTGCCTACCCATGGCGATGGCAAGTACCTGGGCACCGCCGAAGGCGCGCGCGCCGTCGACCATGGCTACTTGGCCCAGGTCGCCCAGGCTGCCGACCGCCTTGGTTTCGGCGGTGTGCTGATTCCGACAGGACGTTCCTGCGAGGACTCCTGGTTGGTGGCGGCCTCGCTGATCCCGCTCACGCAGCACCTCAAGTTCCTCGTCGCCCTGCGTCCGGGGATCATTTCGCCGACCGTGGCTGCGCGCCAGGCGGCGACCCTGGATCGCCTGTCGAATGGCCGTGCGCTGTTCAATCTGGTGACCGGTGGCGACCCGGACGAGCTGGCCGGCGATGGCCTGCACCTGTCTCATGCCGAACGCTACGAGGCCTCCGTCGAATTCACCCGCATCTGGCGCCGCGTGCTGGAGGGCGAAACCGTTGACTATGACGGCAAGCACATCCAGGTGAAGGGCGCCAAGCTGCTCTACCCGCCGATTCAGCAGCCGCGTCCGCCGCTGTATTTCGGTGGTTCATCCGACGCGGCGCAGGATCTGGCCGCCGAGCAGGTCGAGCTGTACCTGACCTGGGGCGAGCCGCCGGCTGCCGTGGCCGAGAAAATCGCTCAGGTGCGTGAGAAGGCAGCCAAGCAGGGCCGTGAAGTGCGCTTCGGCATTCGCCTGCACGTGATCGTGCGTGAGACCAATGAGGAAGCCTGGGCGGCAGCAGATCGCCTGATCAGCCACCTGGATCAGGACACCATCGACCGCGCCCAGGCGTCGCTGGCGCGCTTCGACTCCGTCGGCCAACAGCGCATGGCCGCCCTGCACGGCGGCAAGACCGACAACCTGGAAGTGTCGCCGAACCTCTGGGCCGGAGTTGGCCTGGTGCGCGGCGGCGCCGGCACCGCGTTGGTCGGCGATGGCCCGACCGTGGCAGCGCGGGTCAAGGAATACGCGGAGCTGGGCATCGATACCTTCATCTTCTCCGGCTACCCGCACCTGGAGGAATCGTACCGGGTTGCCGAACTGCTGTTCCCGCACCTGGACGTGGCCGCGCCTGCGCGCCCGGAGAGCCGGGGGTATGTCAGCCCGTTCGGCGAAATGATCTCCAGCGACATCCTGCCGAAGGCGGCTTCGGCGAGTTGAGGGTAGCGCAGGCATAGGGTTTCCCGGATTGCATCCGGGCTACGGACTGAAAAGCCCCTCTCCCCAGCCCTCTCCCGCTTGCGGGAGAGGGGGTGGGGGTGGGGGAGAGGGCCGATGTAGCTCGGATGCAATCCGGGAGCAGCAACACAGAATTCTTCGAGGCAACCATGAGCAACACGACCCTTCACAAACTGGCCCTGCGCGCTGCGCCTTGGGCCTTGCCGCTGGGGCTGCTGGCCGCCTGGCAACTGGCGGTGGCCAGCGGTTGGCTGTCCAGTCGCATCCTGCCGGCGCCCAGCGCCGTGCTCGCCGCCGGCTGGCAGTTGCTGGCCTCCGGCGAAATCTGGCAGCACCTGGCGATCAGTGGTCAGCGCGCCGCTATAGGCTTTGTCATTGGCGGCGGTATCGGCCTGCTGCTGGGCTTTATCACTGGCCTGTCGAAATGGGGCGAGCGCTTTCTCGACAGCTCGGTGCAGATGATCCGCAACGTGCCGCACCTGGCGCTGATTCCGCTGGTGATCCTCTGGTTCGGCATCGACGAGGCGGCCAAGGTGTTCCTGGTCGCGCTCGGCACGCTGTTCCCGATCTACCTCAACACCTACCACGGCATCCGCAACGTCGATCCGGCGCTGGTGGAGATGGCGCGCAGCTATGGCCTGTCCGGCTTCGCGCTGTTCCGTCAGGTGATCCTGCCCGGCGCGCTGCCCTCGATCCTGGTCGGTGTGCGTTTCGCCCTCGGTTTCATGTGGCTGACCCTGATCGTCGCGGAGACCATTTCCGCCAGCAGCGGCATCGGCTACCTGGCGATGAACGCCCGTGAGTTCCTGCAGACCGACGTGGTGGTGCTGGCGATCCTGCTCTATGCGGTGCTCGGCAAGCTGGCTGATGTCGCCGCAAGAGGGCTGGAGCGTGTGTGGCTGCGTTGGCATCCGGCCTATCAGGCCAAGGCAGGTGGGCAATGACCGCATTGCATAGCATTCGCCAGGGCATCCCCTTGGTCATCGAGAAAATCGAGAAGTCCTTTGGCGAGCGTCAGGTGCTCAAGAGCATCGATTTGCACATTCCCGCTGGTCAGTTCGTGGCTGTGGTCGGTCGCAGTGGCTGCGGCAAGAGCACGCTGCTGCGCCTGCTGGCCGGCCTGGATCAGCCCAGCGGCGGCCAGTTGATGGCCGGCAGCGGCTCGCTCAACGCGGTGCGCGAGGACATTCGCCTGATGTTCCAGGATTCGCGCCTGCTGCCCTGGAAGCGGGTGATCGACAACGTCGGCCTGGGCCTTTCCGGCGACTGGCGCAGGCAGGCGGAAGAGGCCCTGGCGGCGGTTGGCTTGGCGGATCGCGCTCATGAGTGGCCGGCGGCGCTGTCCGGCGGGCAAAAGCAGCGCGTGGCCCTGGCCCGTGCACTGATCCATCGGCCGCGCCTGCTGCTGCTCGACGAGCCGCTGGGCGCGCTGGATGCGCTGACTCGTATCGAGATGCAGCAACTGATCGAACGGCTGTGGCAGCAGCATGGCTTCACCGTGCTGCTGGTCACCCACGACGTCGCCGAGGCGGTAGCCGTAGCGGATCGGGTGATCCTCATCGAGGACGGCCAGATCGGTCTCGACCTCGACGTGCAACTGGTACGTCCGCGTCCACATGGTTCGCCGCTGCTGGCGGCACTGGAAGCGCGCGTGCTCGACCGGGTACTGGCGCAGCCTGAATTACCCATACCACCGGAACCCGTATCACCCCTGCCCACGCAATTGCGTTGGGCGCTTTGACGCCGTAGCCCGGAGGCAATCCGGGTGCGGTTCGAGAATTCCCCGGATTGCATCCGGGCTACCTGTAAAACGACCTGAGGAGAAACACCATGACCATCAAAGCCATCAACGTACGCAACCAGTTCAAGGGCAACATCAAGGAAATCGTCATCGGCGACGTGCTGTCGGAAATCGACGTGCAGACCGCTGCCGGCATCGTCACGTCGGTGATCACCACCCGCTCCGTGCGCGAACTGGAACTGCAGGTGGGCAGCGAAGTGATCGCCTTCGTCAAATCCACCGAAGTGTCCATCGCCAAACTCTGATCGGCGAATGATGGCTCCCTCGCGTCAGCGTGGGAGCCCAAGCCCTGGCGCTCTGGTGCTGCACCAGCATCTGACGCAGAGCGTCTCTGGATGCATTCCCACGCGGAGCGTGAGGAATGAGCAAAGGGTAGTTGCCTGAGCAGCCTCGGCGACGAGTGCTGCATGGCGTTTTTAACGTCGAATGGGCTTTTGTTATAAGAAGTAAATAAAAAGATATTTTTCAGCTATATGATTTTTCTGCAGAATTGCGCCATCAAATAGCCTGCCTGCAGGTTCCTCTCTCGATAAGAAGGACGCCATAGATGCTGAAGAAGATCGTTCTGGCCACCGTGGCCAGCGCCACCCTGCTGACTGGCTCGCTGAGCCATGCTGCCGCCGACACGCCATTCCACAACGCCTCCTACGACATCGCCCGCGAACTGTTCGGCGAGATCAACCCGCTGTTCGTCGAGCACTGGAAGCAGCAGAGCGGCAAGGAAGTGAAGATCATCCAGTCCTTCGCCGGCAGCTCGCGCCAGGCGCAGGACATCATCCAGGGCAAGAAGGTCGACGTGGTCACCTTCAACCAGGTTTCCGACGTGGACATCCTGGCCAAGCGCGGTCTGCTGCGTGAAGACTGGGCCAAGCAGTTCCCCAACAACGCCTCGCCGTACTACAGCACCACGGCCTTTCTGGTGCGCGAAGGCAACCCGAAGAACATCAAGAGCTGGGACGACCTGATTCGCGATGACGTGAAGCTGGTATTCCCCAACCCGAAAACCTCCGGCAACGCCCGCTACAGCTACCTGGGCGCCTGGCTGTTCGCCAACGAGAAATTCAACGGCGACCAGGAGAAGGTCAAAGCCTTCGTCGGCAAGCTGCTGAAGAACGTCGAGAACTTCCCCACCGGCGGCCGTGGTGCCACCGTGGCCTTCGCCCAGAACGGCCAGGGCGACGTGCTGCTGACCTTCGAATCGGAAGTGATCAACATCGCCAAGGGCGACGAGTTCAAATCCGCCAACCTGGAAATCGTGGTACCGGAAGTCAGCGTGCTGGCCGAATTCCCGGTGGCCATCGTCGACAAGGTGGCTGACGAGCGCGGCACCCGCGAGCAAGCCAAAGCCTTCCTCGACTTCCAGTACAGCAAGGACATCCAGCAACTGCTGACCCGCTACAACTACCGTGTGCACAACCCGGAAGTGGTCGAGGCGACCAAGGCCCAGTTCGCGCCGGTGCGTCTGATCAACCCGAACGAGATCCTCGGTAGCTGGGATGACATCACCGCCAAGCACTTCGACAACGGTGGTATTCTTGATCAGCTTCTCGCAGAGGGTCGCTGATAGCGGCGCTCTGGCGTAGGGCGGGTGCAACCCGCCAGCCATGAGTGAGAGCATCGTAATGGTCCGTTGGCCGCCTTATTGGCGGCCAACTGCATTTGTAGAGCCGAGCTTTTCGTGAGTAAACCGACGCTGTTCTTCCTGCAGACCCCGCTGCTGCCTGGCTTCGGCCTGAGCTTCGGCGTCAGTGTGCTGTACCTCTCGCTGGTGATCCTGCTGCCGCTGTCGGCGCTGCTGCTGTACGTCAGCGACATGACCTGGGCGCAGTACTGGTTCGCCATCAGCGATCCGCGCGTGGTGCAGACCTACAAGGTGACCATCTCGGCGGCGTTCTACTCGACCCTGGCGGTGCTGGTGATCGGCCTGCTGCTGGCCTGGATCATCACCCGCTACGACTTCCCTGGCCGGCGTATGGTCGATGCGCTGATCGACCTGCCTTTCGCCCTGCCGACCTCGGTAGCCGGTCTGACCCTGGCCGCGCTGCTCGTGCCCAATGGTTGGATCGGCCAGTGGTTGGGCTTCAAGGTGGCCTATGTCTACGCCGGTATCGTGGTGGCGATGGTGTTCACCAGCATCCCCTTTGTGGTGCGCACCGTGCAGCCGGTGTTGCAGGATCTCGGCTCGGAATACGAAGAGGCCGCGCGCACCCTCGGCGCCAGCCGTGTGCAGACCTTCCGCAAGGTGATCCTGCCGACCCTGGCGCCGGCACTGGTCACCGGTGGCTCGCAGGCGTTCATTCGCAGCCTCGGCGAGTTCGGCGCGGTGATCATGATCGCCGGCAACATTCCCTATAAGACAGAGGTCAGCTCGCTGATGATTTTCGTCCGTCTGCAGGAATTCAATTACCCGGCGGCGGCGGCCATCGCTTCGGTGATCCTGCTCGCGTCGCTGGCTCTTCTGTTCCTCCTGCAGGTCGTGCAGGGGCGTCTGTTCGCATGGCAACGGCAAGGTCGATGAAAAAGCCCCAAGATTGGCGCCAGTGGGCGCTGGTAATCCTCGGTCTCCTGTTCGTGGCGCTGATTCTGCTGGTGCCGCTGGCGCTGATCTTCAGCAAGGCGCTGGCCGGCGGGCTGGGCCTGCTGTGGAGCAACCTCGGCGAGGACTACATGCTCCACGCCATTGGTCTGACCCTGCTGGTGGCAGCGATCACCGTGCCGCTGAACCTGTGCTTCGGCATCTGCCTGGCCTGGTGCGTGACCCATTACGACTTCCGCGGGCGCAAGCTGCTGACCACGCTGATCGACATCCCTTACGCGGTGTCGCCGGTGGTCGCTGGTCTTTGCTATCTGGTGGTGTACGGCCTGGAAAGCTTCATCGGCCGCTGGTTCTACGATAACGGCATGCAACTGATGTTCGCCTGGCCGGGCATCGTCATGGTCACCGTGTTCGTCACCGCGCCCTACGTGGCGCGCATCCTGATTCCGGTGATGCAGGCCCAGGGCCAGGACGAGGAAGCCGCCGCCATGTGCCTGGGCGCCAGCGGCTGGCAGATCTTCCGCCGCATCAGCTTGCCGAAGATCAAGTGGGCACTGCTGTACGGCGTGGTGGTGACCAACGCGCGCGCGGTCGGTGAGTTCGGCGCGGTGTCGGTGGTGTCCGGCACCATCATCAACCAGACCCTGACCCTGCCGCTGTTGGTCGATCAGCTCAACAACGACTACAAGCCCGCCGCCGCCTTCACCGCTGCAGGCCTGCTGGCCTGCATGGCGCTGCTTACGCTGTTTCTCAAGACCTTCATGGAGTGGCGCCAGCGTCGTCTGATGCAACGCGCCGAAGCGTGATCGGGGTGGCATTGGCGGGTGACACTCCGCTATAGCCTTTATGACCATCGCGGCTGAAGCCGCTCCTACGGAGTGTGGTGCTGGTGTAGGAGCGGCTTTAGCCGCGATGCTCTTCCGAGGCCGCTATCTGCACCTGATTGCGCCCGCTGTGCTTGGCAGCGTATAGAGCCTTGTCCGCACGTTCACGCAGTTGCTCGGCGTCGCTGTTGACGTCGGTGCCGGCGATACCGGCGCTGAGGGTCACGGAAAACTCTCCGCCGTCGGCGATGAAACGCAGCTCGGCGAAGCGCTGGCGAATCTCGTCGACGATCAGGCGTGCCTGCTCCGGCGTGCAGTCCGGCAATACGGCGAGAAATTCCTCGCCACCGTAGCGACCCAGGCTGTCGACGCGGCGCAGGCGCTGGCGCAGCAGGTTGGCCAGGGCGCGGATGACGTTGTCGCCAGCGGCATGACCGTGTTCGTCATTGACCCGCTTGAAGTGGTCGATATCCAGCATCACCACACTGGCGCGGTCACCGCTGCGCAAAGCGCGCTCCAGTTCGATGGCCACCTGTTCCTTGATATCTGCGTGCTTGAGCAGGCCGGTAAGGCTGTCGCGCGCCAGGGCGTCGGAGAGTAGGCGTGCGCGCTGAGCGCGGGAGAACACGGTGGCGACCAGGGCGTTGTCGGATATGGGTTTGGTGACGAAATCGTCGCCGGCCTTGATCAGCGCGTTCATCTGCTTGCCGATATCGGTTTCTGCTGACAGGTAGATGATCGGGATGCGCAGCCAGTCGTCGTTGCAGCGGATGATCTGCGCCAGCTCGGGGCCAGTGCAGTGCGGCATGTTGACGTCGAGCAGCACCACCTCCGGGTTGAAGTCGCGCAGGTGGGCGAAGATGCGCGCCGGCTCGCTGAGTATCTCCACCAGCATGCCGGCATCGCGCAGCACCAGGCTGTAGCGGCTGGCCAGGTCATGGTCATCGTCGGCTATCAGTACGCGGTAGGGCTCACCGCTCTGCTGCGAGAAGCAACGTTCGAGACGGCTTTCCAGCTGTGGAATGTCCACCGGCTTGCTGAACAGGCCCATGGCGCCCGCGCGCACGGCATGCAGCTGGGTGGCGAAGTCGTCCTGCTGGTCGGTGAGCACCAGCAGCGGTAGAGGCTCGTCCAGGCGATCACGCAGCTGGTGGGCATAATCCAGGCCGCAACTGGCCTCGCCGGGCAGTTTCGCGTCGATGATCAGCGCATCGGGTAACTGCTGTTGCAGTGCGGTGTCGAGGCTGGCGATGGAATTGAAGTGCTCGGCGCGGTAGCCGAAGTTGCTCAGCGTCTGGCGCATGTTTTCGCCGACGGCCGCTTCGCCTTCGAGAATGTAAATGGTGCGGCTGTCGTCCTCCTGGCGTGGCAGCTTGCGCGCCTTGCCTGCCGGTTCGGCGGGGGGGCCGGCGCTGACCGGTTGCTCGCCGAGTACCTGCAAGGCAGCGACGAACTCGTTGAGGCTCTGTTGTTGCCGCAGCAGGCGCTCCATCCAGCGTTCGGCGTGCTGCTCCAGATCGCGCGCCTGCTGGCCGAGCTGGCTGAAGCCGAAGGTGCCGGCGCTGCCGGCCAGGCGATGCAACTGATGACGCAGCTCCTGCAGCAGGCGCTTGCGCTCGGTTTCATTGGCATCCAGCAGTTGTCCAGCCTGTTGTGCCAGTTGCGGCAGTTCCTGGTTCAAGCGTTCGCTGAATTGCTGGCCAAGCTGTTGCAGGTGTTGCTGCAGCGCCTGAGGGACGGCACTGCCTTCGTGTTTATCCATGGCGTTGGTTCCAGATCTGCCGCACCTGGGCGGCGAGCTGCATCGGGTCGAACGGTTTGATGATCACGCCATGAGCACCGAGGCTGAGGTAGTGGGCGACTTCGTCGGGCTGCACCTTGGCGGTCATGAAGGCCACCGGAATGTGTGTGGTGTCGACCAGTTGACCAATCAGCTCCAGGGTCTTGGGTCCATCCATGCCGGGCATCATCACGTCGAGCAGAATGAAGTCGGGCGCGAAGCCCTGCACTTGGTCGAGCGCCTCCTGGCCACTGGCGCAGCTCAGCACCTGAAAGCCGCCGACGGCCTCCAGCGCGACCTTGGCCACGGCCTGGATCGACGGGTCGTCCTCGACATGCAGGATGCGCTTGAGCTCAGTCATGACGGTCTCCCCGGCCGTTGGCTGTTTCTGCAGTGTGGTACAGCTTTGTAGCCTTGCGCAGGGTTCATGTCTCGTTTTCATCGACGCGCGGCAGTTCGAACCAGAAGGTCGCGCCCTGACCAGGTAGCGAGCTGAAACCGATACGCCCATGCATGCGTTCGATGATCTCCTTGCAGATCGCCAGGCCCAGGCCGGTACCGCCTTTCTGCCGGGTGTCGCCAGAGTCGGCCTGGGAGAACTTGGCGAAGATGCGCGAATGGAACGCCGCGGGTATACCCGGCCCCTGATCGCGCACGTTGACCCGCAGCCTGTCGCCCGCTGCTTCCAGGCCGACCTGCACCACGGCCCCAGGCGGTGAGAACTTGGCGGCGTTGGACAACAGGTTGGCCAGCACCTGGGCCAGGCGCTGGGCATCGACTCGTACTTCGGCGTCGTGCTCGGCATGCAGTTCGAGGCGCACCTGATGCTGGTCGGCATACGGCTGGTTATGCAGCAGTGCCAATTCCAGCAATGGTTTGAGGGGCCTGCGCTGGAGGTCGAAATGCATCTTGCCGGCAACCAGTTTTTCCATGTCCAGCAGGTCATTGATCAGTGCGCTCAGGCGCTGGCTGTTGGCCTCGGCGATGCTCAGCATGTGCGCCATGGGTGGTGGTACGGTGCCGAGTGCACCGCCGTTGATCAGACCCAGCGAGCCGGCGATAGCGGTCAGTGGCGTGCGCAGTTCATGGCTGACGGTGGAAACGAACTCGTTCTTCATCTGCTCGATGCGTTTGCGTTCGGCGATGTCGCGGATCACCGCGATGAAGCGCACCTGACCCTGGTGACTGATCTGCGACATCGCCAACTCCACGGGGAAGCGTTCGCCGCCCTGGCGCAGACCTTCCATCTCACGAATCTGGTCACTGGCGCAGCCTTGGCGCAGGGTGTCGTTGGCCATGCTCGGGATTAGCTTGGCGATGCTCTGGCCGGCGACGTCGGCCTGGCGGTAGGCAAAGATGCGTTCGGCTGCGTGGTTGAAGGTTTCGATCTGACCCTGGTCGTCGAGGGTGACGATGGCGTCGATGACGTTGTCGAGCAGGGTGCGCAGGTAATGCTCGCGTTCGCGAATCGCGCGCTCGGCGGCGACCCGGTCGCTGAAGTCCTGGATCTGCGCGACCAGGTGCACGGGCTGGCCCTGGGTGTTGCGCACCAGCGCGCTGCTGAGCAGCACCCAGAGCACCTGGCCCTGTTTGTCCAGATAACGCTTTTCCATCTGATAGGCGCTGATGCGCCCGGCCAGCAGATCGTCGACGTTGCGCAGGTCGGCGTCGAGATCGTCCGGGTGGGTGATGTGCTGGAAGTCGAGGGCGAGCATTTCCTCGCGGCTGTAGCCGAGCATGCGGCACAGCTCGTCGTTGACCTCCAGCCAGCGCCCGTCGATAGCCACCAGTGCCATGCCTTGTGGCGCCGTGGCGAAGGCGCTGCTGAACAGTTGCTGGCTCAGGCGCAGTTCGTCCTCCATCACCTTGCGTTCGCTGATGTCCCAGATGAACCCGTCGATCCACACCAGGCGGCCCTGGGCGTCGTACTCGCCACGGCCTTTCTCGCGTACCCAGACACTGTGACCGTCGGCATGGCGTAGGCGGTAGGTCAGTTCGAGCACCTCGTGCCGGGCGATGCTGTCGTTGGCCCGGTAGGTGATGGGCAGGTCGTCCGGGTGCACGATGCTGGAGAAGCTGCGCACGCGATTGTCGATGAAGTCGCTGGGTGGGTAGCCTGTCAGGCTGAAGATCTCGTCGCTGATGTAACGCATGCTCCAGTCGCTGTCGTTGGCGCAGCGATAGACCACGCCGGGCAGGTTGGCGACCAGGCCACGGAAGCGACTTTCGCTCTGCTGCAGTGCGCGAGTGGCTTGCTGCAGGGCGCTGATGTCGCTGGCGATGCCGAGAAAGCCGGTGATCTGGCCGCTGGAGTCGAAGATGGCATTGGTGGTGAGGTTGACCAAGCGCTGGCTGCCGTCCTTGTGCAGGTACGTCCACTGGCGGGTTTCCGACTCGCCATTGCGTACGTTGTGAGTGAAGACCTGGAAGCCGCTGACCGGATGTCCGCAACTGATGCTGAGCTGCTGGGCCCGAGCATCAATTTCACTGGGCAGATGGAAGCGTTCGGGCGTCATCTGACCGATCACGGCGTCGCTGCTATAGCCCAGTAGACGCTCTGCACCAGAGTTGAAGAGGGTGATCAGGCCGTTCGGGTCGGTGGCGATGATGGCAACGCCGCTGGCCGAATCCAGCACGGTCTGCAGGAACGCTCGCGCCTCGATCACCGCATCCTCACGCTGCCGCGCCGCGCTGATGTCCGTGTGGGTGCCATACATCAGCAGCGGTCGACCTTGCTCGTCGCGGCTGGAGAGGCGCCCGCGCACCTGTACCCACAGCCAGCGGCCATCTCGGTGCTGCATGCGTATCTGCCGATCGTAGAAGGCTATCTCGCCAGCGAAGTGGCGTCGCAGTATGCGTTCGCTGGGCTCGCGATCATCCGGGTGACAGAAGTGCTTCCAGGTTTCGACACTGGTGGGCTGCAGCTCTTCGAGTCGGTAGCCGAGCATCTGCGCCCAGCGTTCGTTGAACACGGTGGCGCCGCTCTGTACGTTCCACTCCCAGGTGCCGACGTCGGTGCCTTCGATGATGCTGGCCAGGCGCTCGAGCAGGTTTTGCCGCGCTTGCTGCTGTTGTTCGCGCTCCAGGGTAGCGCCGACCCAGCGAGCGAACAGGCGCAGGAATTCGCGTTCGTTCTCGTCGAACTGGTGGTCACGTGGATGCTGGTCGCAGAAGGCCAGGGTGCCGACCCGGCGACCATCGACCCAGATCGCCGTGCCGATGTAGCTTTCCAGGGTGAAGCGGGCGTAGCAGGCGTGTTCGCGGTAGGGCGAACTGGCCATGTGCTCGATGCAGAGGATGTCGTCCTGGGCGTAGGTCAGGCTGCAATAGGTTTCACCGAGGGCGAAGGTCTGGCCGTCTTCGAGCTGCGTGTCAGGGCAGACCTGGACCAGTACGCGGTAGTGATCGGCGTCGATCATGCCGATCACACCGAGCGGCATATCGAAGTACTTGGCGCCCATGCGCAGCGCTTCGCGCAGTTGCTCCTTGCCGCTTAGGCTCGATAGTGCGGAAATCTCGTTGAGGGCGTGCAGCGCGCTTTGCTGGCGCTGCATCAGACGCTGGGTGCTGCGACGTGTCGTGCGCAGGAGGATCATCAGTAGGGCTTCGGCGCCGCACCAGGCCAGTATCCACTTCACCACCAGCCAGCGTTTGTCGTGCTCATGCACGGCATACAGCTCGCTGACGTCACGCCAGGTCAGTACCGTGGCCATGGCTGGCGCGCCGGGTTGTGGTGAGCTCGCCATCGACAGCTGGCTGAGCAGGTAATGTTGCCCGCCATCTTCCAGCAGGCGCTGGCTGTTGCCTGCACTGGGCGAGGGCAGTAGACCCGCTTGCAGCCAGGTCTGCGCCTGTGGGCGAGACTGTTGAATCAGGCGCCAGGCCGGTGCGCTAGCGTCCTGTGCGTCCGACTCGGGCATTGCATTGAGCAGCAGGGCGATGCCGGCGCCGAGGTCCTGGTCGAGCTGGGGCAGGTCGTTGAGCACATCTATCGCCACGCTGATGGCGCCCACCTGGCGTTGGCCTTCGCGGCTGTCGACCCGCAATGGGGCGGCGGCGCGAATACCGATGCTGTCCTGGGTGAGCGTAAGCTCTGCGTGGCTGTCGCCGCTGCGCTGGGTGTCCAGCAGCAATGGGCGCATGGCCTCTTGGGTATCGCCAAAGCGCGCGGGGTCATGCACCCGCAGCAGGATGCGTGCGTCATTCTGCATATGAACGTAGAGGCGGAACGGGCGGTGCAGCTGCATGTTGCGCCAACGCGGCGCCAGGCGGGTGTAGAGCTGGTTGCGGATGCTGGTCAGGTCGCTGGGGTCATCCTCGGGCAGGACCGCAGCCTGACGCACCAGATCGGTCACCCAGGCGTCGGCGGCGATGGCCTCGGCCAGCAGTTGTGCACGTTCACGCAGGCCATGTTGAAAGCTCTGCAGTGCCAGACGCTGCGCCTCGGCCTGCTTGTTCATCTGCAGCTGCCACAGCGCCTCTCGTTCGTGCAGCGCCTGGTGCCCGAGAAAAGCGAAGAACAACGCCAGGCACAGGCTGCCGCCGACCACGATCCAGCGAATGGAAATCGGCCTGGGGCTGCCGGTCATCGTGCGCTTGTCCGGGCCAGGCCGGCGAGACGCCTAAGACGTGCAATCTCCTGCGTCTCGGCGCCCAGCAACTCGGCGCAGGCCAGGCGCATCACCACTGTGTCACGTCGGGTATTGCCAGGGGGCAGGGCGTAGCAGGCGCCGATCAGCTCGCGCAGTGCTATAGGTAAGCGCCAGTGTGCCTTGAGGCGATTGGCCAGTTGGCTGCTATGGCGCTGCAGGGCGGTTTCCAGGGTCGGCTCGTCCAGCTCTCGGCCGGCACTGCGCCAGCGTTGTGCCTGATCCAGCAGGGCCAGCTCGCCCATGCGCTGGAGTAGAGCGGCGCTGTGCAGTGGCGCCGGGTCGACCCGGCTGCTGCGCGCCAGCTCACCGATACGCTGGCGCAGGCGCAGGGCGTGAACGAAGTGTTCATCGCCGTGGCGTTGCAGCTCTGGGTCGCTCAGCACCGCCTGCGGCCTCAAGGCGAGGCCTTGAATCAGGTTGACGGCAGTGGCCTGACCGAGGCGTTGCACGGCCTCGCTGAGGCTGACGCAGGGCTGCCCGGCGCTGTTGTAGTTACTGCTGTTGGCCGCTGCGATCAACCGCGCATGGACGGCAGGGTCGTTCTGCCAAAGGTCGCCGAGCTGCTGCAGATTGTCGAAGGGGGGCGGCATGTCGCGCAAGCGCTGGTGCAGGGATTCACGCAGGGGCAGTTCGAGGGCGTCATCGGCCAGCGTTTCCAGATGCAGGAGGAAGTCGCCGACAGTGTCGATTTCACCGGCGATGGTCTGGGCATTCACCAGGAGCGGCTGCAGGCTGGCGATCACCTTGGGCACCTGGAAGGGCTTGCTGATGAAGGCTCTGATATTCAACGGACGGATGGTCAGTACGCTGTCGCGGTCGGCGCGGGCCGTGACCATGACCAGAGGAATGTCCTTGCTGCGCTGGCGCACCACCTCCAGCAATTGGGTGCCGTTGCCGTCCGGCAGATGCCAGTCGGCTATGACCAGTTGGGCGGCTTGCCGTTTCCAGGCCGCGAGGGCATCGGCGACGCGGCTCTGGCAGTCGACCTGGGCGCCAGGGCACAAGCTGAGGACGATCTGTTTGAGCAGGTCGGCTATCCAGGGATCGTCTTCGAGAATCAGCACGCGCATGCTCAGTTCCTGGTACTGGGATGGCTGTCCTTCGCATCGCCCGTGTTGTCGGGGTCAACGGATTTGCTGGCTACAGGCTGTGGACGACCGAAGTGATAGCCCTGTCCATAATTGCAGCCTAGCTCACGCAGGAAGTCGGCCTGAGCCCGTTGCTCGATACCCTCGGCGAGCACTTTGAGACCCAGGCTCTTGCCGAGTGCGATCACCGCTCGGGCGATGGCGGCGTCTTCGGCGTCATCGGGTAGGCCGCGCACGAAGCTCTGGTCGAGCTTGAGCTTGTCCACTGGCAGGCGCTTGAGGCGTGCGAGCGAGCTGTAGCCGGTGCCGAAGTCGTCGATGGCCAGGCGTACGCCGAGCGCGCGAAGGCTGATGAGCAGTTTCTGTGCTGCGTCCGGGTCTTCCATGATCGCGCTTTCGGTCACTTCCAACTCCAGCTGCTCGGGCGGCAGGCCGGTTTGCGTCAGCACGCTGGCGACTTTCTGGGCGAGCTCGCCACGGCTGAACAGACGGCTGGAGATGTTCACCGCAACGAAACTCAGCGTGTTGCCCTCGCCATTCCAGCGCATCATCTGCTGACAGGCCTGCTCCAGCACCCAGGCGTCGATAGCGCCGATCATGCCGTTGTCCTCGGCAATCGGGATGAACTCCCCCGGTGCGACCAGCCCGCGTTGCGGATGCTGCCAGCGCACTAGGGCCTCCATGCCGACCTGACGCCCGTCACGCAGGTCATGCAGCGGCTGGTAGTACACGCGTAGCTCATCATTATCCAGGGCATGGCGCAGGCTGCTGGCCAGTTCCACGCGCTGACGGGCGTAGTCGGTCAGCTCCTGCTCGTAGAAGGCGTAGCCCTCGCGACCGCTGCTCTTGGCCTTGAACAGCGCCGAGTCGGCGTTGCGCAGCACTTGCTCGACACTGTCGGCATCCTCGGGGAACAGGCTGATGCCGATGCTGGCACCGATATAGAGCTCGTGGTCATTGAGGCGAAAGGGTGTTTCCAGGCTGCGCAGCAGGCATTGTGCAAGCTCAGCTGCCTGGGCGGCTTCAGCGCAGTTTTCGCTGAGCAAGCCGAATTCGTCGCCACCTAAGCGGGCCAAGGTGCAGCCGTTAGGCAAATTCTGCAGAAGACGCTCACCAACGCCCTTGAGCAGCAGATCGCCGACGTTGTGGCCGAGGCTCTCGTTGATGTGCTTGAAGTGATCCAGGTCGATCAGCAGCACCGCACCGCGCAGTTCTTCGATCTTGCTGCGCTCCAGTGCGTGGGCGACGCGCTCGGTGAACAGCAGGCGGTTGGGCAGGTTGCTCAGCGGATCATGGTGGGCCAGATAGTCCAGCTCGCGCTGCGAGCGTTTGAGTGCGGTGATGTCGGAGAATACCGCCACGTAGTGGCTGACTCGCCCCTGTTCATCGTGGATCACACGGATGCACTGCCACTGTGGGTAGATTTCTCCACTCTTGCGGCGGTTCCACACTTCACCGCTCCAGGCGCCGCGATTCTGCAGGGCATGCCACAGGCTCTGGTAGAAGGCGGTGTCATGACGCCCGGACTTGAGTAGGTTGGGGTGCTGGCCGAGGATTTCCTCGCTGCTGTAGCCGGTGATGCGGCTGAAGGCCGGGTTGACGTGCACGATGTTTTGCTCGGCATCGGTAACCAGTACGCCTTCCTGGGTGGCGTCGAACACTGCCGCCGCCTGGCGCAGGCTGTCGTCGATGGCGCGCTGCTGGGTGATGTCGCTGGCGATACCGATGAAACGCTGTGGCTGACCATTTTCGTCACGCAGCAGGCGGCCGCGCGAGTGAATCCAGCGATAGCTGCCGTCGGCGTGGCGCAGGCGGTAGATGTTTTCGTAGGGTTGGTCGTTCAGTTCGGCATTGAGTGCATGCAGCGCGCGCTCCATGTCATCCGGATGCAGGCGCGATGCCCAGTCTTCGCGAGTATCGCCCAGCGCTTGCGGGGTGAGGCCGAGGAGCCTGGCGTAGCCTTCGGAGAAGAACACCTTGCGTCTGGAAACATCCCAATCCCATAGCCCGTCGCGCGTGGCATCCAGTGCCAGGCGCAGGCGTTCCTCGTTTCCTGCCAGTGCCAGACGTGCGCGGCGATACTGGCGAGCGTGACGGTGCAGCACCAGGTACAGCAGCGCGCTGGTGAGCACCACGAAGAACAGCCCTTTGAGCGATTGCAGGCGTTCCTGCTGCGCTGCGGAAAGGCCCAGTGCGGTGAGCAGTTGGTCGCTCAATAGTATCCACAGGCCGGCCAGCAGCAGATAACCCAGAGTCAGACGCAAGGCGGCGGTGTCGATACGCATGGGTGGGCAACTACGCTCCTTGTAAAGGTTGATCAGTATAGATGGAGGGCGTGCTGAAACATTCTTATCTAAAAGACCAACTGGTTTTCTGGCATGGGTCAGGGATAATGCAATCAGGTTCGTCCTTGTAGGACAAACCGTGTTCCCCCTTCAAGAGGCAACAGCGCCCATGTGGTACAACGGTTTACTCGACCTCTCGGTCTGGCAGCTGGTGGCTGCGACTCTGCTGATGACACACGTGACCATCGTCAGCGTGACAGTCTATCTGCACCGCTACTCTGCGCATCGTGCACTGGAACTGCACCCCGCGCTCAAGCATTTCTTCCGTTTCTGGCTGTGGTTGAGCACTGGCCAGAACACCCGCGAGTGGACCGCGATTCACCGCAAGCATCACGCCAAGTGTGAAACCGTCGATGATCCGCACAGCCCGGTCATCAAGGGGCTGAGCACCGTGTTGCGCAAAGGCGCTGAACTCTACCAGGAAGAGGCCAAGAACCAGGAAACGCTGCGTATCTATGGCAAGAACTGCCCGGATGACTGGATCGAGCGCAACGTTTACAGCCGCTACCCGATTGGCGGTGTGACCTTGATGGCGATCATCGACCTGGCCTTGTTTGGCGTACTGGGTATGACCGTCTGGGCGATCCAGATGATGTGGATTCCGGTATGGGCTGCAGGCGTCATCAACGGCCTTGGCCATGCCGTCGGCTATCGCAACTTCGAATGCCGCGACGCCGCTACCAACCTGGTGCCCTGGGGCATCATCATTGGCGGTGAGGAACTGCACAACAACCACCACACCTACCCCAACAGCGCCAAGCTGTCGGTGAAGAAGTGGGAGTTCGACATGGGCTGGGCCTGGATCAAGCTGTTCAGCTTCCTCGGCCTGGCGCAGGTGCAGCGCGTGGCGCCCATTGCTCACCGCGTGGAGGGCAAGGGCCATCTCGATATGGACACTGCCATGGCCATCCTCAACAACCGCTTTCAGATCATGGCGCAGTACCGCAAGCTGGTCATCGCGCCACTGGTCAAGCAGGAAGTTGCCAAGGCCGATGAGTCCGTTCGTCACCTTTTCCGTCGTGCCAAGCGCCTGCTGTCGCGTGAACCGAGCCTGCTGGAAGAGCAGCATCATGCGCACATCGCCGACATGTTGGCGCAGAGCCAGGCACTCAAGGTGATCTACGAGAAACGCCTGGCGCTGCAGCAAATCTGGGTCAAGACCAGCAGCAACGGCCACGACATGCTCGAAGCCATGAAGCAGTGGGTGCACGAGGCCGAGGCCAGCGGCATCCAGTCGCTGCGTGAGTTTGCCGAGCAGCTCAAGACCTACTCGCTGCGACCGTCCAGCGCGACGGCCTGACCGCCGCTCGTTACAAGCGAAGGCCCGCCGAACTGGCGGGCCTTTGTGTTTGTCCAATAGCTCGCACTATGCTCATTTCAATGCGAGGCGAAGGACGGATGGCCGCTGTAATGGACGATCAGGGCAACGCTGTTTCCGAGTTGGAAGAACTCACCTTGGCGCTACTGCACAGTCGTGCCGAAGTGGAGCGCCTGGGCGCGCGCGAACAGCTTTTCAGCAGCCTGCTTGGCAGCGTCAATGCCGTGCTCTGGGCGTTCGACTGGGGCGAGCAGCGGATGATCTACGTTAGCCCGGCCTACGAACGAATCTTCGGGCGCTCTGCCGCGCTGCTGCTGGCCGATTACGGTGAGTGGCGTAACAGCATTTACCCGGACGATCTCGACTACGCGGCTGAAAGCCTGGCCAAGGTGCTGGAAACCGGCGCTGTTGAGTCTCGCGAGTACCGCATCATCCGTGCCGACGGGCAACTGCGCTGGCTCAGCGACAAATGCTTCGTCAGCCCCCGTCCGGGAGCGGAGCGGAGCAGTGTGATCGTCGGCATCGCCGAAGACATCACTGAGAAAAAGCGCCTGGAGGGTGAGCTGCACCGCCTGGCCACCACCGATGTGCTTACCCAGAGCAGTAACCGGCGGCACTTCTTTGAATGTGCCCGCCGCGAGTTTGAGCACGCGCGCCAGTTTGGCAGCCCGCTGGCATTCCTGTTGCTCGACCTCGACGACTTCAAGAAGATCAATGATCAGTACGGCCACCAGATCGGTGATCAGGTTCTGCAGCGTCTGGCGCATTGCGGCAGCAACGCGCTGCGTCGTGGCGATCTGTTCGGTCGTATTGGTGGTGAGGAGTTCGCCGCGCTGTTCCCGGGCTGTGAGCCGGATGTGGCCTTGCAAGTGGCCGAACGACTGCAGCGTGAGGTGCAACGCCTCGGCTTTCAACACGAGGGTGTCAGCTTCGGCATCACCGTCAGCCAGGGGCTTACCAGTTTGTTGGCCACTGACCTCAGTCTCGATGTGCTTTACGCACGCGCCGATGCAGCCATGTATGCGGCCAAGCGCCAGGGCAAGAATCAAATCGTGTTGGGATGATGGTTGGCGATTTTCCGCCTGAGAGCGAGTTCTCATGCGCGGAAAATTGCCGATCAGGTATCGTCATCGACTAGCCTCCTCTCTGTCGAAAAAATGTAACCTACTGTTCTAGAGGGCTTGTGCGCTAGCTTTGCCAAGCTGGCGCGCTATCTGCATACGCCCCGTCAGATGCCGGCCAGGATGTCGGCGCACAATAACAACGACGAGAGAGCACTCACCCATGCACCACTCTGCCCGCCTCATTTCGGTCGCGCCATTGCGTTCGCCGTTGTTCTGTTCTTCCTGAGTTTTTTACGCACCCATTCGAGCCCGGCTTCTGCCGTGTCCTGGCTCGCGGGTGCGTATGCCCTATTCGTTCCGGCCTGCCTCTTCGTGCCGAAGTCTGCGCCGGACGATGCGTCACCTTAAACACACTGGAGAGAAACATAATGAGAAAGACCTCCCTGGCACTGGCCGTAGCCGCCAGCACCCTGGGCCTGAGCCAAGTTGCCTTCGCCGATTTCATCGGTGACAGCAAAGCCAGCTTGACCATGCGCAATTTCTACTTCGACCAGAACACCAAGAACACCGCCAACAATAATGGTGAGGCCAGCGAGTGGGGCCAGGGCTTCATTCTCAACTACACCTCTGGCTTTACCGAGGGTACCGTGGGCTTCGGCGTTGATGCCGTTGGCATGCTGGGTGTGCGTCTGGACGGTGGTGGTCGTGCAACCAAGACCGGCCGTGACCGTACTCCGGGCCAGCTGTTCCCGCTGGAAACCGATGGTAGCGCCGTTGATGACTTCAGCAAGGCTGGCGCGACCGCCAAGGTTCGCATCTCCAAGACCGAGGGTCGCATCGGTACCCTGATGCCGAAACTGCCGATCCTGGTATCCAACGACGGTCGTTTGCTGCCGCAGATGTTCGAAGGGGGCATGATCACCTCCAACGAGATCGACAACCTGACGCTGACCGCTGGCCAGATTGAGCACGCCGTTAGCCGTGCGTCGAGCAACAGCACCGGCTTGTCCGTCGCTGGCGGCAGCGAGGCTAGCAACAAGTTCTACTTCGCTGGCGGTGACTGGAAGATCAACAGCGATCTGACTGCGCAGTACTACTACGCCAATCTGGAAGACTATTACAAGCAACACTTTGCCGGTCTGGGTCATAACCTGGCGCTGGGCGAAGGTAGCCTGAAGACCGACCTGCGTTACTTCCGTACTTCTTCCGACGGCAAGAACGGCAAGGAAGCGGGTTACTCCGTAGGTGGTTACACCCGCAATGGTGACGGCAAGATCGACAACAACACCTGGAGTGCTGCCTTCACCTACAGCCTGGGTAGCCATGCCGTTATGCTCGGCCATCAGCGTGTTTCCGAGGACAGCAACTTCGTGCAACTGAACCAAGGTGGCATTGAAGGTTCTGGTGGTGCCAGCGTGTATCTGCTGACTGACCGTTTGGTGAACAGCTTCACCCGTGCTGGTGAGCGTACGACCTTTGGTCAGTACAGCTATGACTTCGCCAGTATTGGTGCTCCGGGCCTGAAGGCTTCTGTCGCCTACCTCAAGGGCACCAACATCAAGACCACTGGTAGCGATGCCAAAGAGTGGGAGCGCGATGTCGCTCTGGATTATGTGTTCCAGGATGGCGCTCTCAAGGGGCTCGGCCTGGGTTGGCGTTATGGCGTGCTGCGTGGTAACACCACCACCGCCGACGCTGACCAGAACCGTCTGATCGTCAGCTACACCCTGCCGCTGATGTAAGACGAGAGGTTTTCGGGAGGCCGGTAAGGTCTGATGTCCCGAGGCTAAACAAAAATGCCCGTATCCACTGGACGCGGGCATTTTTTATGCGCGACTGGTGACGGCTCAGTGTGCGCTTTCAGCTGGTGCTGCTGACGTCGCGAGGATGGCACTGGCCAGCTCCATATCGTTGGCGTCCTGCAGCTGCGGGTTGGCACTGCGCAGTTGCTGCATCGCGGCTTCCAGATGCGGGCCGCGAATCTCGCCGTTGCTGGCGACGAAGCTGCTGGCATCTTCTTCAGCCGCGGCGACCAGCTTGCGATCCTTGAAGGTCAGATAGGTCGAGGCGGTAGTGGCGCCCGAGGACAGAATATCGCGCAGCATGCCATCGGCTGCTGCGGTCTGGGCGATCAGGCAGGCACTGAACGCCAGTGCGGCACGGCTCGTTACACGCATGATGAAACTCCTGTAGGGTCATTCCTATCCTAGGAGTCGTGCAAGCCACCGGTGGTTCCTTGCAGGCGATGGCCGGTTGCCAGATCGTTCAGTTCCTCAACCTGCGTGCGCGATGCTGGTGACGCCACCAGAGCAGGGCAGAGAGCAGCGCCAGTGTGGCGAACAGCAGAAATTGCCAAACCCAGGGCAGCTCGGGGGCCAAGTAGGTCAGCGCACCGACCCCGACAGCGATCAGGCCTATCCACAGCAGATAGCCGCCGGCGCCGAACACTTCGAGAATCAGCAGCAGGGTGGCCAGGGCCAGCCAGTCCCAGAACGACAGATTTTGCAGGTAGGTGATCATGGTTGGACGCGGCTGCCCATACTCAGACTGTTCGCTGATCGCCCTTTGGTGTGCATTGCATAGACTCCATTGCCAGATCAATCAATCTAAGCACAGCCGTCTGCGGTCTGCCGCCGACCCCTTCGCAAGGTGGGCAGATGTCCAGTCATCCATGAGCGCTCGAGCATGTTCCAACCTCTGCTGATACCGCTGCTGCTCGTCGCTCTGTTGTTACCGGGGTCGCGTGTGATGGCGGGAGAAATGTTGGATGCCCTGCAGCGTGCGGCACCGCAGTTGGAGGCTCGGGCTCTACAAGGTGCGTTGCAGGCACTGCAGTGCGCCGAGCGTGGCGGGGCGAGCAAGGCCCGGCGGTTGGCGGTTATCGATTACTCGCAGTCGTCGCTGGAACGACGCTTGTGGGTGTTCGATCTGACGCACAGGCAGCTGCTGCAACGTGAGTTCGTTGCGCATGGCCGTCAGTCCGGCGAATTGCTCGCCGAGCATTTCTCCAATCTGCCTGGCAGCAATCAGTCCAGCCTCGGCCTGTTTCGCGGCGCCGAAAGTTACAGCGGCCGTCACGGTCATTCCTTGCGTCTCGATGGCCTGGAGCCGGGCTTGAATGACCAGGCACGGGCGCGCGCACTGGTGATCCACGGTGCCGACTATGTGGCGCCAGCATGGGCGCAAAAGTATGGTCGGATGGGGCGCAGCCTGGGTTGCCCTGCTGTGCAGCAGGAGGTGATTCGTGTGCTGGTGGATCAGCTCAAGGATGGCCAGTACCTGTTCGCCTGGCATCCGCAGATGAAAGCAGACCGCTATCGCGACTGCACGAGTGTCAGCGTTGCTCGCTCTGTGGAGTGACGCGTAACACTTCCTCGAGGGTGGTCAGCCCGGCCGCGACCTTTTGTGCGCCGGACAGACGCAGGCTGCGCATGCCGTCCTTGAAGGCAGCGCGGCGCAGGGCGGTAAGATCGGTGTCAGCGTTGATCAGTGGCTTGATCGCATCGTTGATCAGCATGATCTCGTAGACACCGGCGCGCCCACGGTAGCCGGTTTCGCGGCATTCCAGGCAGCCAACGGCATGGTGCGCCTGAGTCGGCAGCGGTGAGCTCCAGGGGCGGGTCAGGCCATTCCAGGTGTCTTCATCCAGCTGTACCGGCGCCTTGCAGTGCGGGCATAGGGTGCGCACCAGACGTTGGGCCATGACGCCGAGAATGGTCGCCTTGAGCAGGTAATGCGGCACACCCAGTTCGAGCAGGCGGGTAATGGCGCTGGGGGCATCATTGGTGTGCAGGGTGGAGAGCACCAGGTGACCGGTCAGCGCCGCCTGGATGGCCATTTCCGCGGTTTCCAGGTCACGGATTTCGCCGACCATGATGATGTCCGGGTCCTGGCGCATCAGTGCGCGTACGCCGCTGGCGAAGTTCAGGTCGATGTTGTGCTGCACCTGCATCTGGTTGAAGGCGCCTTCGATCATCTCGATGGGGTCTTCGATGGTGCAGACGTTCACCTCCTCGGTCGCCAGTTGCTTGAGGGTGGTGTAGAGCGTGGTGGTCTTGCCCGAACCGGTGGGACCGGTAACCAGGATGATGCCGTTGGGCTGGCTGGTCATGCTGGCCCAGCGGCGCAGATCCTCGGGGGAGAAACCGAGCTGATCCGGGCTTTTCAGCAGCACTTCCGGGTCGAAGATACGCATCACCATCTTCTCGCCGAAGGCGGTCGGCAGGGTGGAAAGACGCAATTCCACTTCGTTGCCATCCGGGGTCTTGGTCTTGACCCGACCGTCCTGCGGTTTGCGTTTCTCGGCGATGTTCATGCGGCCGAGGTTCTTCAGGCGGCTGACCACCGCCATGGTGACCTGCGCGGGGAACTGGTAGACGGTGTGCAGCACGCCGTCGATGCGAAAACGTACGGTGCCCTGCTCGCGGCGTGGTTCGATATGGATATCGCTGGCGCGTTGCTGGAAGGCGTACTGGAACAGCCAGTCGACGATGTTGACGATGTGCGCGTCGTTGGCGTCCGGTTCCTGGTCCTGAGCGCCGAGGCTGAGCAGTTGTTCGAAGTTGCCGACGCCGCTGATCTTCTGATCCGTTGCATTGGCGCCGCTGACCGAGCGGGCCAGGCGGTAGAACTCGGTGGTGAAACGCTGAATATCGCTGGGGTTGGCCACCACGCGTTTGATCGGGCGCTTGAGCACGTGTACCAGATTGGCTTCCCAGCTGTGCACCAACGGCTGACCGCTGGCGATGGTGACGCTTTCGCTATCCACTGCCACGGCGAGGATCTTGTGGCGTTGGGCGAAGGCGTAGGACATCAGCGGGGTGATGGCCGGCACGTCGATCTTCAGTGGGTCGATGCGCAGATAGGGCTGACCGGCGAAGTTGGCCAGCCAGACCGTGAGGGTCTCCAGATCGAGCTTTTTGCCGGGGCGCGATAGATCATCGACCTGTTGTGCGGCCAGGAATTCCAGTGGGTGCTGGGTGTTGTTCAGTGAGCTGCGGCGAATCGCCAGGCACTGCTCGGCTACGTCCTGTTCGACCCGGCCCTGAGCCACCAGCTCGCGCAGCAGGTCGCCGAGATCCAGTACACGGTCGGGTGCGGTGGCAGTGAAGGCGGACATGCGGGCTCCTTGGGGTCGGCCTGGACAAGGGTAGCAGGTGGTTTTCCCGCAGCCTGTTAGCCGGACTAGGATGCCCGAAAAGCCACGCCAGGGCGAAGGGCCTGACGTGACCAGGTACCCGATTCAGGCCACCTCCGTCACCAGGCTGTGATCCCGGTGCTGCCAGGTCACCTCCCACACGCATACCAGGCCGCGTAGTTTCTGCGCCAATACGCCAGCGCGATGCAGTGAGATGCCGGGCAGGCGCAGGTTGATGTGCAGGTCATCCTGCAGACGCTGCATGTGCAGCGCTTCGGGGAGCAACTGCAGTTGGGCGAACAGGCCGAGCAGCCGGCACATGACGTCGGCCTCGGCGTCGGTGCGCAGTTGGTATTCGACACAAGCATCGGCGCGATCCTGCCAGGGATCGCGGCGGTTATGGGCGGACGGAAACGGCGTGGTATCAGGCATGGCGGCAACTCAGGCAGGTTTTACCTAAGTTTCCGCCTTGTTTGGGCAAAAGTTCTGCCTGGTTTGCTGTGTTAATGGCGTTTCTGTGGATAGACTTGCCTGAATAATAGGCTGGTGAGGAATTTTTATGTCCGTTGTGCTGGATGCTTATGATCAGCGCATTCTCGCTCTGCTGCAGGAAGACGCAGGCCTCTCCACCGCGGAGATCGCCGAGCGTATCGGTCTGTCGCAGTCGCCCTGC
This sequence comes from Ectopseudomonas composti, assembly GCF_900115475.1. Classification (GTDB taxonomy): domain Bacteria; phylum Pseudomonadota; class Gammaproteobacteria; order Pseudomonadales; family Pseudomonadaceae; genus Aquipseudomonas; species Aquipseudomonas composti. Next base: position 112,752 of record NZ_FOWP01000007.1, on the reverse strand, counting down.
TGGCGCCGTATCCAGCGCCTCAAGGAGGAGGGGGTGATTCGCAAGCAGGTGACCTTGCTCGATCGCAAGCGCATCGGCCTGCACACACAGGTGTTCGCTCAGGTCAAACTCAACGCCCATGGCCGTTCCAACCTGACTGAATTCGCTGAGGCCATGCGCGAGTTTCCCGAGGTGCTGGAGTGTCACGTGCTGATGGGCGCAGTGGACTTCATGCTGCGTATCGTCACCCGCGATATCGAGGCCTATGAGCGCTTCTTCTTCGAGAAGCTGTCACTGGTACCGGGGATTCAGGAGGTGAACTCCATCGTGGCATTGTCGGAGATCAAGTCCACCACCAGCCTGCCGCTCGCCTAAGGTCTGATCACCACGGGGGGCGATTGCTCGACGTTGCGCTTGCCCGGCGGGGTGAGCCCCATGGATACGTAGATGCTGGTCAACTGGTCCACGCCCATGTCGGCGTGGCGTATCCACTCTTCCGGTACGTAGAGCAGGCCGCCACCGATTGGAATCGGTGCGGTAGGAATGAGGATGGCGCAGTAGGCGCGGCCTTCCAGCTCCACGCTTTCCGAGCTCGGGCGCAGGGCAAGCACGGCAGCGCCGTCACCCCCGAAGAAGCACCAGACAGGTGCCATGGTGGTGATGTCTGGGTTCTTACTCTTGTCCAGCAGGCCAACGAAACGATCAGCCAGGTTGTAGAAGTTGCCGATCAATGGCGTGCGCCGCAGGGTGCGGTCGAGCAGCCAAGACAGCGGGCGGCGCAGCCCCAGTTGCACGGCCAGCCCCAGTGGGTAGAGGCTGGCCAGCAACACCAGACTGCCCAGCAGATAAGCCAGGTAGCTGTTGCTGGAGAACGGCTGGCCGAGGGCGGCGAATAGTTGGCCGATCAAGGTCGAAGGGCCGACCAGGCGATTGAGCAGGCTGAATATCCAGGCAAGCAGGGCCAGGGTGAGCGCCAGAGGGAGCAGGGACAATAGGCCGGTCAGCCAGGTGGTAACGATGGATTTCAGGCTGCGTCTGAGCATGTAGAGAGTTTCCTTGACGATCGTGGCGGTGACTTTACGCCAGACGTGGCAATTCTAGGCAGTCATGTCTGCGCGCGGGGCAGGAGAAATGGCTACAGCGCTTTTCGTCAGATGGCTGCGCAAAAAAAACCCGGCACTAAGGCCGGGCGGAGTGGGTACACAGGGTACCGAAGTAGCAGCGTTCGTTTGAATCCTTACATGCCGAGTAGATTCGGCAGGGCCATGGACACGGCTGGGATGTAGGTGATCACCATCAGGAAGCTGAGTAGCAGCATCAGCCACGGCATCGCTGCGCGGATCACCGCCGTCAGCGGCATCCCCGTCACCGCCGAGGTGACGAACAGGTTCAGCCCCACCGGTGGTGTGATCAAGCCGATCTCCATGTTCACCACCATGATGATGCCCAGGTGGATTGGGTCGATGCCCAGTTGCATGGCGATCGGGAACAGGATCGGCGCCAGGATCAGGATGATCGCCGACGGCTCCATGAAGGCACCGGCGATCAGCAGCACGATGTTCACCACCAGCAGGAACTGCCACGGCTGCAGGCCCAGCTCCACCACCCAGGCGGTGATCTGCTGCGGAATCTGCTCGGTGGTCAGCACGTGCGCGAAGAGCATGGCGTTGGCGATGATGAACATCAGCATGATGGTCAGCTTGCCGGACTCCAGCAGCACCTTCGGGCACTCGCGGATGGTCAGGTCCTTGTACACGAACAGGGCGACGAAGCCGGCGTAGACCGCCGCCACGGCCGCGGCCTCGGTCGGGGTGAACATGCCGGTGTAGATACCGCCGAGGATGATCACCATCAGCAGCAGGCCCCAGAACGCCTCACGCGCAGCACGCAGCCACTCGCGGAAGCTGGCGCGCGGCAGCGCCGGCAGCTTCTTGATGCGGGCGACGATGTAGATCGCGATCATCAGCACCAGGCCGAGCATCACGCCCGGGATCACGCCAGCCATGAACAGCTTGCCTACCGACTGCTCGGTGGCGGCGGCGTACACCACCATCACGATCGACGGCGGAATCAGGATGCCCAGGGTGCCGGCGTTACAGACGATGCCGGCGCCGAAGGCCTGCGGGTAACCGGAACGCACCATACCGGCGATGGCGATGGAGCCAACGGCCGCCACGGTAGCCGGCGACGAACCGGACAGCGCAGCGAACAGCATGCACGCCAGTACCGCACCGATGGCCAGGCCGCCACGGATGTGGCCGACGCAGGCGTTGGCGAAGTCGATCAGGCGCTTGGCCACACCACCGGTGGTCATGAACGCACCGGAGAGCAGGAAGAACGGGATCGCTAGCAGGGTGTAGTGCTCGGAGGTTTCGAACAGCTTGATCGCCAGCGAGCGCACCGAGTCCGGGCTAAACAGCATGATGGTGATCGAGCCGGCCAGGCCCAGCGACGCGGCGATCGGCACGCCGATGAACATCAGCAAAAACAGCAGCAGGAAGAGGAACAGAACGGTCATTGCTTGGGCTCCTCGTGCTCATTGATTTTCAGCGCATCGGCGGCTTCGTCAGCCAGGCCGAGACCGGTCTGCTCGTTGCGCAGGATACGGACGAAGATTTCCAGGAAGCGGACGAACACCATGGCGTAACCGAACGGCACGATCATGCCGATGTGCCATTGCTGCACGCCGTAGTGGCCGAGGTCTTCGGCGCCGATGCCGGCCTTGAACAGGGTGTGCACCCAATCGAAGCTGCCGACAGCGATCAGACCGGCGTAGCCCAGGCAGGCCGAGCAGGCGATGATGCCGATAACGCGCTGGACGCCGCGCGGGGCGAGTTTGACCAGGGCGTCGACGCCGATGTGGCCGGCGGTGCGCACGCCGTAGGCCAGGCCGAAGAAGATCAGCCAGCCGAACAGGGCCTTGGTCAGGGCATTGCTCCAGGTCATCGCCTGGGCCATGTCGAGAATGGAGTCGCCGATGCCGAGCAGAAACTCGTTACCGCCGAAGGTGTCACCCAGCCAATAGAACAGGGTGTAGAAGTTGTTGAGGATCACGTAGACGAATGTGATCAGCGTCATGGCCGCCAGGAGGAAAGCGATGAAGCCTTCCTCGAAGTGCTCCCAGACGCGCCGCAAGGCGTTCATGGTCGGTTCTCCCGAATGGAAAGGGCGTAGGGTGGGACGGTAGCCGGCCCACCGGTTACTGCATTGATCGACGCCCATCGCGGGCGTCGTGGTGGGTCAGAGCAACAACGCTTTGCCCACCCTACGGCTCTCCGGCCTTATTACTGGTTGGCAGCTTGCGCGGCCTTGATGAGATCAGCGCCGATCTCACCTTCGAACTTCTTCCACACCGGCTGCATGGCGTCGCGCCATTGGCCGCGCTGCTCAGGAGTCAGGGTCAGGATCTCGGTGGTGCCAGCGTCGAGGATGCGCTGCTTGTCGCCTTCGTTGAGGGCGTCAGCCTGCTTGTTCACCTCGACGGTGACCTCGGCGATGATCTTGTTCAGCTCGTCGCGTACGTCAGCCGGCAGACCTTCCCAGAACTTGGTGTTGGTGATCAGCATGTAGTCCAGCAGGCCATGGTTGGACTCGGTGATGTACTTCTGCACTTCGTGCATCTTCTGGCTGTAGATGTTCGAGTACGGGTTCTCGGCACCGTTGACCACGCCAGTCTGCAGGCCTTGGTAAACCTCGGCGAAGCTCATTTTGCGCGGGTTGGCACGCACGGCCTTGAACTGCTCTTCCAGTACGGCAGAAGCCTGTACGCGGAATTTCAGACCACGGGCGTCTTTCGGCTCCAGCAGCGCCTTGTTGGCCGACAGCTGCTTCAGGCCGTTGTGCCAGTAGGCCAGGCCGGTGATGCCCTTGTCGGTCATGGAGGTCAGCAGTTTCTGGCCTTCCGGACCTTTCTGGAAGCGATCGACTGCAGCCATGTCATCGAACAGGAACGGCAGATCGAATACCTGCAGCTGCTTGGTGTAATGCTCGAACTTGGCCAGGGACGGGGCGATGATCTGGACGTCGCCGAGCAGCAGCGCTTCCATTTCCTTGCCGTCGCCGAACAGCGAGGAGTTCGGATAGACCTCTACCTTGACCTTGTCGCCCAGGCGCTCTTCAGCCAGTTGCTTGAACAGAACGGCACCCTGACCTTTCGGGGTGTGCTCGGCAACCACGTGGGAGAACTTGATGACGATCGGGTCGGCAGCGTGAACCACGCCAGCGATGGACAGGGACAGGGCGCAAGCCAGCGCCTTGGCAGTCAGTTTGAACATGCGGATGCTTCCTCTTGTTGTGTTTATCGCATTTGCGCCGGGGGCGCTGCTGACGAACGGACAAGAGCAAGTCTAGGCGGCTTGGAGAAAAACGCCGGTGGCATTAGCGACGCCTGGACTTGTACTTGTGGGTTCGCTTGACGTTAGCCTAGAGCAACCCTTGTGCCAGTCTGCGCTGTGCTGACCTTGCGTGCCGTGCAAAGGCCCATGGCTGTGGGCTTTGCTGGCCTTTTGCCGAAATTCGAGCGGGCGTATGAGCCCGCAGCAGGGAGATTTTCAGGGATGGATTTGGCGGTTTGTCGCCAGTCAGTCGAAGTCCTCTGGCGAGCTTCCGCCAGCGCCGGAGAAATTCAGCCCATGTTTGCGCAGTTTGTCGTGCAGGGTCTTGCGCGGCACACCCAGTGCTTCGGCCAAGCTGCGCAGCGAGCCGTGCGGGCGGCTCAGTTCGGCGGCGATCAGTGCGCGTTCGAAGGCTTCGACCTGCTCGCTGAGCCCGCCATTGACCGGTGGCAGGTTTGGCGCATTGCTGTCGAGTGCCAGTTCCAGGCCCAGCGCGAAGCGCTCGGCAGCGTTCTGCAATTCACGCACGTTGCCCGGCCAGGGATGACGCAGTAACAGCGCGCGCTGCCCCGGTTGCAGTTCGCGTGGTGCCAGGGCGTGGCGGGCAGCCGCCCCATCGGCGAAGTGCTGGAACAGCAGCAGGGCATCCTCGCCGCGTTCGCGCAGCGGCGGGATGGACAGCGGCGCGACGTTGAGGCGGTAGTACAGGTCAGCGCGGAAACGGCCGGCATCGGCGGCCTGACGCAGATCTTCCTTGGTCGCGGCGATGACGCGGATGTCCAGCGGGATCAACTGGTTGCCACCCAGTCGTTCGACCACACGCTCCTGTAGCAGGCGCAGCAGCTTGACCTGCACGTCCATGCTCATGCTCTCGATCTCGTCGAGAAACAGGGTGCCGCCGTTGGCGAATTCGAACTTGCCAATCCGCCGCTTCTGCGCGCCGGTAAAGGCGCCGGCCTCGTGGCCGAACAGCTCGCTTTCCACCACCGATTCGGCCAGTGCGCCGGCGTTTATGGCGACGAAGGGCCCTTCGCGGCGGTTGGAAAGGTCGTGCAGCGCGCGTGCGACCACTTCTTTACCGGCGCCGGTCTCGCCAAGAATCAGGACGTCGGTGGCGATACCGGCCAGTGCGCCGATCTGTTCGCGCAGGCGCTGCATGGCAGGTGACTGGCCAACCAGGCGGCTGGACAGTTGCTGACGGTCATTGAGCGCCATGCGCAGGCTGCGGTTGTCCAGCACCAGACGGCGCAGTTCCAGCGCGCGGCGCACGCTGTCGAGCAGGTCATCGTTGGCGAAGGGCTTTTCCAGGAAGTCATAGGCTCCTGCGCGCATCGCTTGCACGGCCAGCGGCACGTCGCCATGACCGGTGATCAGCAGCACCGGCAGTTCGGCGTCGCGCTCACGTAATTGCTGCAGCAGTTGCAGGCCGTCGATGCCCGGCATGCGGATATCACTGACCACCACGCCTGGCCAGCCAACGGGAATGCGCGCGGCCAGGCCCTGCGCATCGCCCAGGCTGAGGACCTTGAGCCCGGCCAGATCGAGCGTCTGGCTGAGCGCCTGGCGCAGATGGGCGTCGTCGTCGATCAGCAGTACCTGAATGCGGCTGTCGATGGCGCTGTCGCTGGTCATGGCGAAGGGTCCTCTGAGGGTTGCAGGTTGACGCCGGGGCTGGCCAGGCGCAGGCGCAGGGTGATCAGCGCGCCGCCGGCCGGATGATTGGCCAGTAACAGTTCGCCGTCCAGCGCGCGTACCAGGCTGTCGCAGATGGCCAGGCCCAGCCCAAGGCCCTGAGCGCTGGTCTTGGTGGTGAAGAAGGGTTCGCGTGCGCGTGCCAGGGACTCGGCAGAGAAACCGGGGCCATTGTCACGCAGCAGTAACTCAAGGTGATCGGCCTGATGCTCGACGCTGATCCAGATGCGCCGTGGCGGTGCCTTGTCGACCAGCGCGTCGAGCGCGTTGCCGAGCAGATTGCCGAGCACCTGGCGCAGCCGCGTCTCGCCGGCCTGGACCCACAGGGTGGCGTCCGGCAGGTCGCGGATCAGCTCCACATCCATGGCCCGGCGGCGTTTGGCCAGCAGCGACAGGGCATCGTCCAGTGCCGGCTGCAGGGCGACCCGCTCGGGTGCGTGACGGTCGCGGCGAGCGAAGGCGCGCAGGTGAGCGATGATCGAGGCCATGCGCTCGGTCAGTTCGCTGATCAACTTGAGGTTGGCGCGAGCATCGTCGCTGCGCTGATGATCGAGCAAGGTGCTGGCGTTTTCCGCGTAGCTGCGGATCGCCCCCAGCGGCTGATTGAGCTCGTGGCTGATGCTGGCGCTCATGGTGCCGAGCGCCGACAGCTTGCCGGCCTGGACCAGTTCATCCTGGGCACGCACCAGCTCCTGCTGCGCCTGCTCACGCTCGAGCACTTCCTGCTTGAGGCGGCTGTTGAGCAATTCCAGATCCTGCGTGCGTTCGGCGACGCGTTGCTCCAGTTCGGCCTTGGCGCGAGCATCGAGGGCGATGCGTTCGAGGTAGTGGCGGCGGCGCAGTATCAGCAGGCCAAGCAGCAACAGCAGTGCCAGCAGGGCTGCCGCACCCACGGCCACGGCACTGCGTACTGGGCGGTCGAGGAGTATGCGTGGGGCGAGGATGCTCACCGTCCAGCCGGTTTCTTCCAGGGCGCGGCTCTGCGTCAGCCAGGCGTTGGGGTCAATATCCAGCAGCGGTGGCGCCTGGGTCGGGTAGGGCTGGTTGGCGGCGATGGCCGATTGCTCGACGCGATCGAGCGGACGGCTGGCGTGAAAGCGCCAGTCGGGACGCGAGGTGAGAATGACCACGCCATTGGTATCGGTAACCAGCAGTTGTTCCGGGGTGTTGCCCCACAGTGTTTCCGTGTGGTCGAGGTCGACCTTGACCACCAGCGCGCCGATGTTGTGCTCGTCCTCGCGCACCGGGTAGGCGAAGTAGTAACCGCGCTTGCCGGAGGTCGTGCCCAGGCCAAAGAAACGGCCCAGACGGCCGGCCAACGCTTCACGAAAGTAAGGGCGGAAGGCGAAATTGCCGGCGACGAAGCTGTCGGGTTTGTCCCAGTTGGAGGCTGCCAGGGTTATGCCGCGTGGGTTCATCAGGTAGATCACGTCAGCGCCGGTCTGGCTTTTCACGCGGGCCAGCAGGCGGTTGGCGTTGTCCAGCGCTGCGGGGTCTTCAGGTGCATGCAGGGCCGCGCGCAGGCCTGGGAGGTCGCCAAGAATCTGCGGCAGAACCTCGTAGCGGCGCAACGTGCCGAGCAGGTTGGCCACGTACAGGTCGAGGGTCTGCCGGTTCTGCTCGATCAGCACTTCGCGGTAATAGCGCTCGGCCAGAAAGTGCACCGGCCACAGCAGTGGCGCAAGCAGTAGTGCCAGCAGCACAAGGCTGCGCCAGCGCAGGCGTCGGGGAGTGGCTGTGTTCGTGCTCATGGCAAACCGTGCAGAAATGATCGGCGCATTATGCACGTTCAGCGCGCGGCCGGTGACGTGTGCCCGCCGCGACTGATGAAACGCAGGGCGTCAGTTCATGCGCTGCAGGCAGGCGTCCAGTGCCGTGCGCCAGTCCGACAGGCGAACCTGCCAGTCCTGCTCCAGGCGCTCGCCATCCAGGCGTGAATTGAGCGGGCGTTGCGCCGGTGTCGGGTACTCGCTGCTGGCGATGGGGCGAAGTCTGGCGCAGGGCTTGCCGGCCGCACGCAAGCGTTCGGCGATGGCGCTGGCGAAGCCGAACCAACTGGTCTCGCCCTGGCAGGTCAGGTGGTAGGTGCCCCAGTGATGGCGCCCCTGCTGCCACTTGTCGATCAGCTCGGCGGTGGTGCTGGCGATGCTGCCGGCCCAGGTCGGTGCGCCGATCTGGTCGTCGACCACACTGAGCTCCTCGCGCTCCTGCAGCAGGCGCTGCATGGTCAGTAGGAAGTTGCGCCCGTGCTGCGAGTAGACCCAGCTGGTGCGCAGGATCAGGTGGTCGCAGCCGCTGATGCGCAGCGCCTGCTCGCCGGCCGCCTTGCTGGCGCCATAGACGCCCAGCGGGTGTGGCGTATCTGCTTCGCGGTAAGGCGTGGCCTTTCTGCCGTCGAAGACATAGTCGGTGGAGTAGTGGATCAGCGGGATGTCCAGCTCGAAGCAGGCATCGGCCATGACGCCAGGCGCTTCGGCATTGACGGCAAAGGCCAGCTCGCGCTCCTGTTCAGCCTGGTCGACGGCGGTGTAGGCGGCGGCATTGATCACCAGGGTAGGGCGTTCGCGCAGGATGGTTTCGCGCAGGCTGTCCGGACGCGACAGATCGAATGCCTGGCGGCCGAGGCTAACCAGTTCATGCTTGCGCAGGGCCAACTGCAGTTCACGAGCGACCTGGCCGGTGTGGCCGCTGATCAGAATCTTCATGCGAAGGTCTCAGCCCCAGCCAGGCTCAGACCCTGCTGGTCCTTGGCCGAGAGTTGTGGCGTAAGCCCATCGAGTGGCCAGTCGATGGCCAGTTGCGCATCGTCCCAGCGGATGCAGCGCTCATGTGCTGGGGCGTAGTAGTCGGTGGTCTTGTAGAGAAACTCGGCATATTCGCTGAGTACCAGGAAACCATGGGCGAAACCTTCCGGCACCCACAGCTGGCGCTTGTTCTCGGCAGACAGGTGCACGCCGACCCATTTGCCGAAGTTCGGCGAATTGCGGCGTACATCGACCGCGACATCGTAGACCTCGCCGGCACTGACGCGCACCAGCTTGCCCTGGGCCTGCTGCAGCTGGTAATGCAGGCCGCGCAGGACGCCGCGAGCGGAGCGCGAATGGTTGTCCTGAACGAATTCACGGGATACGCCGGTAGCATCGGCAAAACGGCGCGCATTGAAGCTTTCGTAGAAGAAGCCGCGCTCGTCACCGAATACCTGAGGTTCGAGTATCAGCACTTCTGGCAGTGCGGTTGCGATGACTTTCACTGCGACTCCTCCGCCAGTTTGTACAGGTACTGACCGTAGCCGGTCTTGCCCAGCGCCTTGGCGCATACGAGTAGCTTCTCGCGGTCGATCCAGCCTTGCTGGTAGGCGATCTCTTCGAGGCAGGCTACCTTCAGACCCTGGCGTTTTTCCACTGTCTGCACGTAGTGCGAAGCATCGAGCAGGCTGTCATGGGTACCGGTGTCGAGCCAGGCGAAGCCGCGGCCGAAACGCTCCACGCGCAGGTCGCCACGGGCCAGGTAAGCATTGTTCACATCGGTGATTTCCAGCTCGCCGCGTGGCGATGGTTTCACCGCCTTGGCGATCTGCACCACATCGTTGTCGTAGAAATACAGGCCGGTCACGGCAAAGCTGGACTTGGGTTTGGCCGGCTTCTCCTCGATCGACAGTGCATTGCCGGCGGCATCGAACTCCACCACGCCAAAGCGCTCCGGGTCGCTGACCCAGTAGCCGAAGACCGTGGCGCCGCTGCCATGACTGGCTGCGCGCTGTAGTTTCTCTGTGAAGTGCTGACCATGGAAGATGTTGTCCCCGAGGATCAGGCACACCGAGTCATTGCCGATGAACGACTCGCCGATCAGGAAGGCTTGCGCCAGGCCGTCTGGAGACGGTTGCTCGGCATACTGCAGTTCGATGCCGAACTGGCTGCCGTCGCCTAGCATCTTGCGAAAGTTGGGCAGGTCTTCGGGGGTGGAAATGATCAGAATCTCGCGAATGCCGGCCAGCATCAGCACCGACAGCGGATAGTAGATCATCGGCTTGTCATAGATCGGCAGCAGTTGCTTGGATACACCGAGGGTAATGGGGTGCAGGCGAGTGCCGGAGCCGCCGGCGAGGATGATGCCTTTCATGTGTTCTGTGTTCCTTGTCGATGCGTAGGGCGGGTACAACCCGCCGCTGCCTGGCTGGCGGGTTGTGCCCGCCCTACGTCTTGAACTCTAGAGGGCGCCGAGCCGCTGGCCCTGATAGCTGCCATCTTGCACGCGGCGGCACCAGTCAAGGTTGTCCAGGTACCACTGCACCGTCTTGCGCAAACCGCTTTCGAAGGTTTCCTCTGGCACCCAGCCCAGCTCGCGCTCGATCTTGCTGGCGTCGATGGCGTAGCGCAGGTCGTGACCAGGGCGATCCTGTACATAAGTGATCAGTTCTTCATAGCGCGAGATGCCTACAGGCTTCTGCGGTGCCAGTTCCTCCAGCAGGGCGCAGATGGCTGTCACCACATCGAGGTTCTTCTGCTCGTTATGTCCACCAATGTTGTAGGTCTCACCGACCTCGCCTTCGCTGACCACCTTGAGCAGTGCACGTGCGTGATCTTCCACGTACAGCCAATCGCGTACCTGCTGGCCGTTGCCGTACACCGGCAGCGGCTTGCCTGCCAGGGCATTGAGGATCATTAGCGGGATCAGCTTCTCGGGGAAGTGGTAGGGGCCGTAGTTGTTCGAACAGTTGGTGATCAGCACCGGTAGACCGTAGGTGCGCTGCCAGGCGCGCACCAGGTGGTCGGACGCCGCCTTGCTCGCCGAATAAGGTGAGCTGGGCGCATAGGATGTGGTTTCGGTGAAGAGGTCATCGACACCGTGCAGGTCGCCATACACCTCATCGGTGGAAATGTGGTGGAAGCGAAAGGCTGCCTTGCGTTCTGCATCCAGACCCAGCCAATAGGCGCGGGTGCTTTCCAGCAGGCTGTAAGTACCGACGATATTGGTCTGGATGAACGCAGCTGGGCCATCAATGGAGCGGTCGACATGGGACTCGGCGGCCAGGTGCATGATGGCCTCGGGCTGGAATTCGGCCAGCGTCGCGGCGACGCGCTCGCTATCGGCGATGTCGGCTTGGACGAAACGGTAGCGCGGGTTGTAAGCGACTGGTGTGAGGGACTCCAGATTGCCTGCATAGGTAAGTTTGTCGAGGTTGAGTACCTCGTGTTCGGTGTCCTGAATCAGATGACGAATCAGAGCCGAACCGATGAAGCCGGCGCCGCCGGTGATAAGGATGCGCATCTGCTCATAACCTCGCAATGTAACCTTTCGCCATACCCACGATCCGAGTGCGGTAAGTGCAATGAACAAGCGGCGGATATGGGCAGTGCAAAAACAAAAAAGGCCTGCGTGAAAGCAGGCCTTGGATATTAGATGGTGCCGGCACCAGGAGTCGAACCCGGGACCTACTGATTACAAGTCAGTTGCTCTACCAGCTGAGCTATACCGGCACTGAAGGGCCGCCATTATATCCATTCGTCGGCCTGAGTAAAGCCACCTTCGCGCCAGGTTTTTACGGGCTCGGCTATCAGTAGCTTATTGCTTATGCACAAAGAGAAGGCGTTTGCGATAGTCGCGCACCGGCGCCGTGCACTTGATCACGCTTTTTCGCAACTCTTTGTTTTCACGTAGTTTATCTGGATGCTCGAAAAATGATCAGATGTCTGCGGGGCAATTCCCGGCTGGCTTTGCCGCATTTGCCCAGAAAGGATCAACAGAGTTATCCACAGCTTCTGTGTGCAACTCAGGCGCGCTCGGCCAGCAGCAGCAGGTTGCGCGGGCTCAGTTGGTAATCACAGAATGTACCCAGTTTCACGTTGTAGCCTTGTTCTTGCAGGTACAGGGCGCGGTCGAGCAGTAGCCAGAGTTCCAGCGGCCGGCGGAACAGGTTGCGCAGCAGTTCCAGATTGCGCACATCGGCCAGGCGTTGCCAGCCCTGAGCTTCCAGTGCTGGCCAGTCTTGCTCGCCAGGCGTTGGCACATCACGTAGCTCGGCGAGGTCATGGCAGAAGCTGGCGAAAGGTTTGCTGAACCAGTCGCTGGGCAGCGACGGTGTCGGCAGGTATTCATCGATGCCACGTAGTTGGCGTTGCAGCAGGTCGAAGGCCAGGCGCCAGGCCATCGACTGGTTGCGCTGTCTGCGCACGCGCGCGCCGGCCGTGACGGTTTCGCTCAACGGTAAACCCAGATCGTCGGGTGAAAGCTGCAGGGCTGAAGCCTGCGCTGCGGCCGAGAGTGGTTGGTATCGCAGGGTGGCGATGCGGTTGTAACAGCAGGGCGCCACCGCCAGTTGAGTGCAGCCGTTGCGACTGGCCAGTTGCAGCAGGCGTACATGCAGGTCGCCGCAAGCGTGCAATGCAACCGGGGTGTGCTCTTTCTGCAGGCGTGCGTTGCAGTCATCGGCAAGTACGTCCTGCTGTACATGCGTAGCGTCCAGCCCCAGGCGTTTGCTCATTGCGCTACCTGACTCGATCAGCGCCGGGTCGTGCTCCAGGCACGTCAGGCGCTGATCAGCTTTGGTCAGCCAGCGGCCGAGGTGGCCCTTGCCGGAGCACCAGTCGAGCCAGTGCTGGGGGCGCTTGCGAAACTGCAGGTGATTGGCAAAGGCCTGGATCTGCGCCAATTTTCTTCCGGGAACGTCGACGCTTAGGGCATGCGTGCGCGGCGGGCTGTGCATGCCCGGCATCTCGCCCAGCAGGCTGAGTGTCTGCGCCTGGTGGGCTAGGTCGGGAAAGGGGGATGGCGCGGCGAGGGCAAAGGGGTTGTTGTCGCTGGCCTCTGCTTGTTCCAGAGAGCGGCTGCGCAGCCAGCTAGCAAGCTCTGGTAGTTCCACTTCCCAGGGTAATTGCAGGTGATGAAACGGCCGTGGGCGCCAGAGCGCCTGATGCTGCAGAAGAAAGCCATCCAGTGCCTGGAAGCGAGCGAGCAGGTCGCCTGGGGTGAGGATGGGCTCGGGCATGGGTTTACGTAGCTGATCAGAGCGGGCCGTCACTATAGACGGCCCGGATGGCTTAACGACCCTGGCAGGCGTCGACGCGTAGCCAGCGTTCGAGCAGGCGGAAGGCGCGCACCAGTACGAAGGCGATGACCAGATAGAACAACCCTGCGGCGAAGAAGATCTCCACCGGCAGGTAGGTGCGCGCGATGATGGTGCGCGCCATACCGGTCAGCTCGAGCAGCGTCACGGTGCTGGCCAGGGCGCTGGCCTTGAGCATCAGGATCACTTCGTTGCTGTAGGCCGGCAGGCCGATGCGCGCGGCACGCGGCAGGATGATATAGAGCATCGCCTGTGCGCGCGACATGCCCAGCGCACGCGCTGCCTCCACTTCACCCGGTGGTACTGCCTGGATGGCGCCGCGCAGGATCTCTGCGATATAGGCGGCGGTGTGCAGGGTCATGGTGAGGATCGCGCACCAGTACGGATCGCGCAGATAGGGCCACAGCGGCCCCTGGCGCACCGCATCGAACTGCGCCAGGCCGTAGTAGACCAGGAACAGTTGCACCAGCAGTGGTGTGCCGCGGAAGAAGAAGATGTAGCCATAAGGAACGGCGCGTACGTACCAGTGCTTGGAGGCGCGGGCGATACCCATTGGCAGGGCGAGGATCAGGCCGGCGACGACGGCGATGGCCACCAGCTCCAGGGTCAGCAGCGCGCCTTCGGACAGGCGTGGCAGCCACTTGATGATAACTGTCCAGTTCAGGCTGGAAAGGCTCGACCAAAGCCCGTAAGCAACGAGAAGGCCGGCGGCGAGCCAGGCGACGATAGCGGCGTTCTTTCTCATGAGGCGCTCCGGACGAAGCCGCGGCTGGCGCGCTTCTCGAGGAAATGCAGGCCGATCATGGCGAGAACGGTCAGGCCCAGGTAGATGAAGGCCGCAACCATATAGAAGGTGAAAGGCTCCTTGCTGGCGGTCACCGCGATCTGCGAGCGGCGCATGATCTCTTCCAGGCCGATCACCGACACCAGCGCGGTGTCCTTCATCAGAATCATGAACAGGTTGCCCAGACCGGGCAGGGCGATGCGCCACATCTGCGGCAGGATCAGCTTCCAGAGAATGCGCCCCTTGGACATGCCGAGCGCCTGACCGGCTTCGCGATGGCCTTTGGGGATCGCCAGGATGGCGCCACGAAACACTTCGGTGGCATAGGCGCCGAAACACAGGCCGAGGGCGATGGTGCCCGCGGCGAAGGCGGAGAGTTCGAGGCTCTCGACGCCAAGCAAGTCGGCCAGGCTGCGCATCAAGCCAACCGTACCGAAGTAGATCAGCAGTACCCAGAGCAGTTCGGGCACGCCGCGTACTAAGGTGGAATAGCTGCCGCCGAGCCACTGCAGCGGCTTGTACGGCGAAGTCTTGGCCAGCGCGCCGAGCAGGCCGAGCACCAGACCCACAGACAGCGCACAAAGCGCTAGCTTGATGGTCATCAGGGTGCCGGCGGCCAGGGCGGGGCCGAATCCGTGGAGTTCGAAAATCATCGGAGGGCTCGGGCAACTGCGCCGCCCAATGGGCGGCGCGGTGCCTTCAGGTCATCAGTAGATGCTGAACGGGAAGTACTTGTCGTTGATCTGCTTGTAGGTGCCGTCTTCGATGATGGCTTGCAGAGCGGTGTTCAGCTTCTCGCGCAGCGGGTCACCCTTGCGCACGGCGATGCCGATCTTGTCGTTGTCGAATACCGGGTCGCCCTTGAATTCGAACTCTTTGCCGGCATCGCTCTTGAGCCACTCCCAGTTGACGAAGGTGTCGGCCAGTACGCCATCGAGGCGGCCCGAGGACAGATCGAGGTAGGCGTTTTCCTGGGTGTCATACAGCTTGATGTCGACCACTTTGCCCAGGTTGTCTTCCAGCCAGGTGCCGGCGATGGTGGCGCGCTGAGCACCGATCACCTTGCCTTTGAGACTGCCGGCATCGGTCTTGAAGTCGGCCGACTTCGGTGCGATGAACTGCAGCTTGTTGGTGTAGTACGGCTCGGTGAAATCGACCGCTGCCTGACGCTCTTCGGTGATTGACATGGAGGCGATCAGGAAGTCGAACTTCTTGGCGTTCAGGGCCGGGATGATGCCATCCCAGTCGGAAGTGACCACTTCGCACTCGGCTTTCATCTTGGCGCACAGCGCCTGGCCGATTTCCACGTCGAAGCCGGTGACCTTGCCGCTGGCGTCGATCAGGTTGAAGGGAGGGTAGGCACCTTCGGTGCCGAGTTTCAGTTTGTCAGCTGCGACAGCGCTGGTGCCGAAAGCCAGGGTGGCGGCTGCGGCCAGCAGGATCTTCTTATAGTTCTGCATGCATGTTGCTCCGTGTTAGCGATTGCTGGACATGAATTGTTTACAGCGTGCCGAATTCGGGTTGTCGAACACCTGAGCGGGTGGCCCCTGTTCCTCGACCAGGCCCTGATGGAGGAACACCACCTCGCTGGAAACCTGGCGAGCGAAACTCATTTCATGGGTAACCAGCAGCATGGTGCGACCCTCATCGGCAAGCGCGCGAATCACATTAAGCACTTCTTGTACCATTTCCGGGTCGAGGGCCGAAGTTGGCTCATCGAACAGGATCACCTTCGGCTGCATGGCCAGGGTGCGGGCGATGGCCGCGCGTTGCTGCTGGCCGCCGGAAAGCTGGTTGGGATAGACATGGCGTTTGTCGGCGATGCCGACCTTGGCCAGTAGCGCTTCGGCCACCTCGATGGCTTCGGCCTTGCTCTGGCCGAGCACGCGACGCGGCGCCTCGATGATGTTGTCGAGCACGCTCATGTGCGGCCACAGATTGAAATTCTGGAAGACGAAACCGATCTCGCTGCGCAGGCGGTTGATCTGCCTGTTGTCGGCGGCAATCAGTTCGCCGTTCTTCGCGGCCTTGAGCTTGAGCTCCTCGCCAGCGACGAAAATCTGACCCTTGTGTGGGTTTTCCAGCAGATTGATGCAACGCAGGAAGGTGGACTTACCGGAGCCGGAGGAGCCGAGAATCGAGATGACGTCGCCGTCTTTGGCCGTCAGGGAAATACCCTTGAGCACTTCGAGATCGCCGTAGCGTTTGTGCAGGTTGCGGATTTCCAGCGCGGGCGTCGCCTCGGCCATGGGGTGGTGTCCTCTTCTTCTTCGAATGCGCTCCGGCGTACGGCGGGCCATCCTGGCTGGCGGCCAAGCTAGCATAGCGTTTCCGTGACCGCCAAGCCGTTTGCTGGCCTATGGCTTGCTCTACGGTCAGGGTGTCGCCTGGTTACAGCAGGTTGTCGCGCAGATGCAAAACGAGCCAATCAACGTACGTCGTTCAAGTACGGCTCGACCATATCCTCGAGGTGCTGCTCATGTTTTGAGCAATGCGTTGGAGAGGTCGCTCGTATTTACGCCGAGGTCACCTGCATTTGCTCAGAGGTCACTCGTATTTGCAGGGTAGGTCACTTGTATTTGAGTCGGTGCCGACCCTAAGAGGACAGTTGGAGGGGCAGAAAAAGAAAACCCCCGGCACCAGTGGTGTCGAGGGTTTCGGTATTCATGGTGCCCAGGGACGGAATCGAACCGCCGACACGGGGATTTTCAATCCCCTGCTCTACCAACTGAGCTACCTGGGCCAACGGGGCGCTATTAGACGGATTTGAAGGATCAGTGTCAAGCGTGGGTTTGAAAAATATTTAATTATTTCGGGCGCTTAGGTTCGTGACGGGTAGGGTGCGCCGTGCGCACCGCGCTCGAGCGTCTTGGTAGCTGGTATGCAGGGTTACCAGCCACCGTCGCGGCTAAAGCCCCTCCCGCAAGCAGTCTTATTCGCTTGGCGGTACGTAGCCTTCGGCCTGGGCGTATTCCTCGCCGGAAAGGAATTTGTCCATCTCGGCCTGGAGGAACTTGCGATCTTCGGCGTTCATCATGTTCAGGCGACGCTCGTTGATCAGCATGGTCTGGTGCTTCTGCCACTCGTCCCAGGCCTGCTTGGAGACGTTGGCGAAGATGTCTTCGCCTTTGGGGCCGGGGTAGGGCGCGCGATCCAGGCCGGGCAGTTCCTGTTTGTGTTTGCGGCACAGCACGGTGCGGGTCATGTCGGTTCTCCAGCGGTAATGACTTGCGCCGCGCGTTTCAGCAGCTTCTTCACCGGGGCGGCGAGGCCCAGGCGCGGCGGGGTGGCGAGGTTATACCAGAGCCAGTCGGCCTCGGCCATGCGGCCCGGCTGTTCGGTTGCCTCGATCAGCCAGGGTTCGATGGCCAGCTGGAAGTGGCTGAAGGTGTGGGTCAGGCCTTCCAGTTCGCGGCGTTCGCCGAGTTCGAGCTGTTGCTGCTGGCCGAGGTCTGCGAGCTGATCGAGGTCGTCCAGCTCCGGCAGGCTCCACAGTCCACCCCACAGCCCGGTCGAGGGGCGGCGATAGAGCAGGATGTCGCCTGCCTCGTTGACCAGCAGCGGCATCAGCGTGCGTTTCTGTGGCAGCGCCTTGCGCGGCTTGGAGACCGGGTAGCGGATTTCCAGGCCGAGCAGATGCGCCTGGCAGCCGCTGCGCACCGGGCACAGCAGGCAGGTGGGTTTGCTGCGGGTGCAGAGGGTGGCACCGAGGTCCATCATCGCCTGGGTGTAGTGGTTGACCCGTTCGTGCGGGGTGAGGCGCTCGGCCACGTCCCACAGCTGTTTGGCCACTTTCGGTTCGCCCGGATACCCCTCCTGCGCCACGTAGCGCGCCAGTACGCGCTTGACGTTGCCGTCGAGAATCGGTGCGCGTACGCCCATGCTCAGGCTGGCGATGGCGCCGGCGGTGGAGCGGCCGATGCCGGGCAGGTCGCTGAGCGCGTCGACGCTGCGGGGAAACTCGCCGCCATGCTCGCGCATGACGATCTGCGCGGTCTTCTGCAGGTTGCGCGCGCGGGTGTAGTAGCCCAGGCCCGTCCACAGGTGCAGCACTTCATCCTCGGGTGCTTCGGCCAGATCTTTCACGGTCGGCAAGGCGGCCATGAAGCGGTCGAAATAGCCGAGCACGGTGCTGACCTGGGTCTGCTGCAGCATGATTTCCGAGACCCAGACGCGATACGGGGTGATGTTCTGCTGCCAGGGCAGATCCTTGCGGCCGTGCTGGTCGTACCAGGCCAGCACGGCGCCGTTGAACTGCTCGGGGCTCATCGGTTGAACAGGCCCTTGAGTGCGTCTTTCAGATCCGGGCTGACCTTGTCGCCGAGTTTCTCTTCCAGTTTCTCGGTCAGCTTGTTGCCGGCCAGGCGTGCGGCGATCTTGCCCAGGCCGTCCTGATCCAGGCGGCAGGCCTTAGCGCCCAGCTCCAGCGGACCACGGCAGCGCAGCGGCCATTCGATGCCGACATAGCGCTCGTTGACCTGGCAGGCTGGGTCGGGCATTTCGCGGTTGTCACCTTCGATGGTGATGCCGACCTTGTAGTCTAGGCCCAGCACACGCAGATCGAGGTCGCCGTTACCGCTGACTGCAAGGCCCGGTACCTGGGCCTTGAGGTCCGGGTTGTGGGCGACGCCGTCGCGCACGCTGAGGCTGCCCTTGAGTTCGCGGAAGGGCGTGTCCTTGCCGGTAGGCGGGTTGCTCAGCGCCTTGCGGTTGAGGGTGGCGATGCCGCGGCACAACTGCTGCTCCAGGTTGGCGTCGACCAGCACGCCGTCGTTGAGGACGAAGCTGGCGTTGCCATTGAGCGCCTCGACCCACTCCTTCTGGCTGTTGCCGCGGGTGTTGAACTTGGCATCGAGGTCGAGCAGACCCTTGATCGGCGAAGGCTGATCGTCCTTCTTCAGCAGCGGCTCCAGCGGTATGCGGCCCAGGCGTTTCTCCATGCTGAGCATCGGTTCGGCCTGGCGCACGTCGATGCGCCCGCTGCCGACGAAACTGCCGCCCTGCATTTTGCCGCGTGCTTCCTCCAGGGTGATCAGGCCACCTCGGCCATTGGCCTTGAAGTTGACGTCGGTGAAGGGCTGCTTGTCGTAGGTAAGCTGGCCGAGGCTGAGCGCCAGTTGCAGGTCGAGTTTGCGCAACTGATCCACCGGCAGCACTTTCTCGTTGCTCCAGGCCTGCTGGGTCGGTGCATTGGGCAGCGCTGTGGTGCCGTCCTTGCCGGCGCCGGCGATGCTCTCCTTGACTTCGGCCTTGCGCGCGGCGGTGGCGCCGTTCTTGGCCTTCGGCGGCAGGTAGCGGTCGAGGTCGAACTTGTCGCCCTTGAGGTCGGCACGCAGCGCCTGCTTGGCGAAGTCAGCCACGCCGAGGTTGCCGGTGAAGGTGCTGCCGTCGAGCTTGAGGTTGAGCTCTTCGAACATCATGCCCTTGCTCGAGCCATTCAGGCGGCTGACCAGCTCGAACTGGCTGAGGCTATCGCTGGCCTGCATGGCCGGTAGCTCGACGCCGACACCTTCGAGGAATTCACGCAGGTTGAGCGAGGCGATGGACAGCCCGCCGGATATCTTGGCGTCCTTGTCCAGCTCGCGGGCCTTGATTTCGCCAAGGGCGCGCAACTGGTTGGCGGACAGCTTGAGGCCGTTCCACTCGGCGATGTTGGCTGCCTGGTCGAGCAGCAGCTGGCCCTGGGCCGAGAAGGTGAGGGTCTTGCCTTTGAGTGGCTCACCCGACGCTTCACCAGCCAGTTTCAGGTCTTCGAACTGATAGCGCTTGAGGGCGCGGTCGAAGCGCAGCTGGCCTTCCACTTCGCTGCGCGCGCGCAGCACCGGCTGGTTGGTACCGAAGAACGCGCTGAATTTGACCGGGATGCTGGCACCTTCGCGAATCGCGCCGGTTTTCAGCTCGATGTTCTCGACGGTGAATTGCTGGCCTTTCTGCGCGTCGCTGTAGTCGACCCGCGAGTTGCTCAGGGTCAGGCTGTCGATGTCCAGTTTCAGCGGCTGGCTGGCGGGTTTTTCACTCGGCTGGCTGGGTGGCGTGGTTTCGCTCGCTGCCGGCTCGCTGGGCGTTTGCTGTGGCGCGCTGGCCTGGGCGGGGCGGCCGATGCCTTCCCAGTTGCCATGGCCTTTGTCGTCGCGCTGCAGGTTGAGGTTGAGGCCGTCGACGCGGATATCGCTCATCTGCACTTCCTTGCGCAGCAGCGGCAGCACACGTACCGACAGGCCAATCATGCGCAGGTCGGCGAAGGGCTTGTCCGGCGTATCGGCGCTGGCCAGGGTGGCGTCGGTCAGCTCCAGGCCCAGCCAGGGAAACAGACTCCAGCCGATATCGCCCTTGAGCTGCAGGTCGAGATTGGCCTTGTCGTGGGCGATCTGGCGAATCTCGTCCTTGTAGTCGTTGGGGTCGAACAGGTGAGTCAGGGCGAACAGCAGCGCCACTACGATCAGCAGCAAGCCGAGAAAGAAAAGGCCCAGGATCTTGCCTAACGCTTTCATGGACGGGTCCTTGGTTTCGAGAGCTGGAATGGCGGGGTGCAGAAGATTGCCGATTATAGCGTCATGCCGCCATGCCCGGTCGCGGTAAGGGCTATGAACGGGGATCGACTCGAGCTTGGATCGGAAAGGGTTCGAGCGGTTCCCTGGAGTGTGGAGTGCGGCAAATCGGCCGCTGTATCGATGCTATCTATCACGCAATAGATAGGCTCTTTTGGTTTTTTGCGGGAAAAGCAAAAAATCTGCATAAGTTGATAAAAAATGACTTCTGGCGCGGCGATTTGTCGCGCCTTGGTGCTACTCTCCGCAAGCTTTTGCCTTGGCGAGCTGATGCGGTCGCCTTTGCTTGCTCGTAACCATAAGAAGAGAACACACCTATGACTGACGCCTTTGCATTGGACGGTGTTGCGGCGAAGCCTGCATTCCTTTCCAAGGAACGCATCATCGCGCGCCCCGGCTTCAACCGTTGGCTGGTTCCGCCAGCCGCTCTCGCTATTCACCTGTGTATCGGCATGGCCTATGGCTTCTCGGTATTCTGGCTGCCGCTGTCCAAGGCTGTCGGTATTACTGCAGCCACTGCCTGTGCCCCGGAAATGGGTTTCTTCGAGCAGATCTTCGCCAGCAACTGCGACTGGCAGATTTCCATGCTCGGCTGGATCTACACCCTGTTCTTCGTTTTCCTCGGCTGCTCGGCCGCCATCTGGGGTGGCTGGCTGGAACATGCCGGCCCGCGCAAGGCTGGCGTAGTTTCCGCGCTGTGCTGGTGCGGCGGTCTGCTGATTTCCGCGCTGGGTATCTATACCCACCAGATCTGGCTGCTGTGGCTGGGCTCGGGGGTGATCGGTGGTATCGGTCTCGGCCTGGGCTACATCTCGCCGGTATCGACCTTGATCAAGTGGTTCCCGGACAAGCGCGGCATGGCTACCGGCATGGCGATCATGGGCTTCGGCGGTGGTGCGATGGTCGGTGCGCCGCTGGCGGCGATACTGATGAACCACTTCGCGTCGGCTGAAGGTGTGGGCGTGTGGCAGAGCTTCGTGGTCATGGCGGTGATCTACTTCATCTTCATGATGGGTGGCGCACTGTCCTACCGCGTACCGCCGACTGGCTGGAAACCAGCAGGCTGGACCGCTCCGGCAGCCAAGGCCAACAACGCGATGATCACCAAGGGCCACGTACACGTTAATACCGCGTGGAAGACCCCGCAGTTCTGGCTGGTCTGGGCCGTACTGTGCCTGAACGTGTCGGCTGGTATCGGCATCATCGGCATGGCGTCGCCACTGCTGCAGGAAGTCTTCGCCGGCAAGCTGATCGGTGTCGACCTGTCGTTCAACGAGCTGAGTGCTACGCAACTGGCCGAGATTGCTGCCATTGCCGCCGGCTTCACCGGCCTGCTCAGTCTGTTCAACATCGGTGGCCGTTTCTTCTGGGCCTCCTGCTCGGACTTCATCGGTCGCAAGGGCACCTACTTCGTGTTCTTCGGTCTGGGCTTCGCGCTTTACGCCTCGGTACCGATGCTCGGCCATCTGGGCAGCCTGGCGCTGTTCGTGCTGGCGTTCTGCATCATCCTGTCGATGTATGGCGGCGGTTTCGCCACCGTGCCGGCCTACCTGGCCGACCTGTTCGGTACGCAGATGGTCGGTGCGATCCACGGTCGCCTGCTGACCGCCTGGGCGGTCGCTGGTGTGCTCGGCCCGGTGCTGGTCAACTACCTGCGTGAGTATCAGTTGAGCATCGGTGTGGAGAAGGCCGCCGCCTACGACATCACGCTGTACATCCTCGCCGGCCTGCTGGTGCTGGGTTTCATCTGCAACGCCCTGGTGCGTCCGGTGGCGCCGAAGTACTTCATGACCGAGGCCGAGCTGGCCGCCGAGCGTGCCCATGGCGAGAAGTCGGCGCCGGCCGCGAGTGAGCTGGAGTGGTCGGCTGATCCGTCGAGCAAGCCTGTGGCAGTCGCCGCCTGGCTGGTGGTGGGTATTCCGCTGGCCTGGGGTGTGTGGATCACCCTGCAGAAGACCGTCGTGCTATTCCAGTAACGTCGTGCTTCTTGAAAAGCCCGCTCAGGCCTGGCGCCTGAGCGGGCTTTTCCGTTTCTGCCCGTCCGACCATCGCCGGTAGCCGTTGCCGCCTCGGCACGCCTATAATGCTGGCCTTTTTCCGTTAGTAATCCGTGGAGCTGGTGATGGCCGAACGTACGGCATTCGTCGAGCGCAACACCCTGGAGACCCAGGTCAAGGTCTCGATCAACCTGGATGGCACCGGTAAGGCCAAGTTTGATATTGGCGTGCCTTTTCTCGAGCACATGCTCGACCAGATCGCCCGTCATGGTCTGATCGATCTCGATATCGAGTGCAAGGGTGATCTGCATATCGACGACCACCACACCGTCGAGGACGTCGGCATCACCCTCGGCCAGGCCTTCACCAAGGCCATTGGCGACAAGAAGGGCATGACCCGTTACGGCCATTCCTACGTGCCGCTGGACGAAGCGCTGTCGCGCGTGGTGATCGACTTCTCCGGTCGTCCAGGCTTGCAGATGCACGTGCCGTTCACCCGTGCGGTGGTCGGTGGCTTCGATGTCGACCTGTTCCAGGAGTTCTTCCAGGGCTTCGTCAACCACGCGCTGGTCAGCCTGCACATCGACAACCTGCGTGGGCACAACACCCACCACCAGATCGAAACCGTGTTCAAAGCCTTCGGCCGCGCGCTGCGCATGGCCGTGGAGCTGGACCCGCGCATGGCCGGGCAGATGCCGTCGACCAAGGGCTGCCTGTAAATGCAGACGGTAGCCGTAATCGACTATGGCATGGGCAACCTGCACTCGGTGGCCAAGGCGCTGGAACACGTGGGTGCTGGCCGTGTGCTGGTGACCAGCGACGCCAAGGTGATCCGCGAAGCCGATCGCGTGGTGTTCCCCGGCGTCGGTGCGATTCGCGACTGTATGGCCGAGATCAAGCGCCTGGGCTTCGACGAGCTGGTGCGTGAAGTCAGCGCCGACCGTCCGTTTCTCGGCATCTGCGTCGGTATGCAGGCACTGCTCGAACGCAGTGAAGAGAACGATGGCGTCGATTGCATCGGCTTGTTCCCTGGCCAGGTGCGCTTCTTCGGCAAGGATCTGGCCGAGGATGGCGAGCGTCTGAAGGTGCCGCACATGGGCTGGAACCAGGTCAGCCAGGCGGTCAAGCACCCGTTGTGGCACGACATTCCGGACGATGCGCGCTTCTACTTCGTGCACAGCTACTACATCGAGGCCGGCAAGCCGCAGCAGGTGGTCGGTCGTGGTCATTACGGCAAGGACTTCGCCGCTGCGCTGGCCGAGGGCTCGCGCTTCGCCGTGCAGTTCCACCCGGAGAAGAGCCATACCCATGGCCTGCAGCTGCTGCAGAACTTCATCGCCTGGGATGGCCGCTGGTAATGGCTCGCGCCAAGGTTCCCAGCCTCGCGCTCGAGCCTGCTCAGGAGCAGGCCGCGCTGCTGATGCTGCAACGCTTTCTCGATGAGCGTTTCGAGCTGCAACTGGGCACCTTCGAGGTGCAGGAAGTGCTCGACCTGATCACCCGCGAGCTGGCGCCGCACTATTACAACAAGGCGATTCTCGATGTGCAGGCGCACCTGAAAGACAGGTTCGACAGCATCGAGAGTGACCTTTGGGCGCTCGAAAAGAGCTGACCCTTCTTTTTCGTTTTCAAGACTTGAGCAGGTTCAACCGATGCTGATTATCCCCGCTATCGATCTCAAGGACGGCGCCTGCGTGCGTCTGCGCCAGGGCCGTATGGAAGACTCCACGGTGTTCTCCGATGACCCGGTAAGCATGGCCGCCAAGTGGGTCGAGGGCGGTTGCCGTCGCCTGCACCTGGTCGACCTCAATGGCGCCTTCGAGGGCCAGCCGGTCAATGGCGAGGTGGTCACCGCCATCGCCAAGCGTTACCCGAACCTGCCGATCCAGATTGGTGGTGGCATCCGTACCCTGGAGACCATCGAGCACTACGTGCGCGCCGGCGTCAGCTACGTGATCATCGGCACCAAGGCCGTGAAAGAACCCGAGTTCGTCACGCAAGCGTGCAAGGCCTTCCCAGGCAAGGTGATCGTCGGCCTGGATGCCAAGGACGGTTTCGTCGCCACCGACGGCTGGGCTGAAGTGTCCAGCGTGCAGGCCACCGACCTGGCCAAGCGTTTCGAGGCTGACGGTGTGTCCGCCATCGTTTATACCGACATCGCCAAAGACGGCATGATGCAGGGCTGCAACGTCGAAGCCACCGCCGCGCTGGCTGCCGCCAGCCGCATCCCGGTGATCGCTTCCGGCGGTATCCATAACCTCGGTGACATCGAGAAGCTGCTGCTGGCACGCTCGCCCGGCATCATCGGCGCCATCACCGGTCGTGCCATTTACGAAGGCACCCTGGACGTGGCTGAAGCGCAGGCATTCTGCGACAGCTTCAAGGGTTAATGGGTAGGGTGCGCGGTGCGCACCGCTGACGGTTTATCGGTGCGCGCGGCGCACCCTACGAGAGAGTCGACATGGCACTGGCCAAACGCATTATTCCTTGCCTCGACGTGGACAACGGCCGCGTGGTCAAGGGCGTCAAGTTCGAGAACATCCGCGATGCCGGCGATCCGGTGGAGATCGCGCGTCGCTACGATGAGCAGGGTGCCGACGAGATCACCTTCCTCGACATCACCGCCAGCGTCGATGGCCGTGACACCACCCTGCACACCGTCGAGCGCATGGCCAGCCAGGTGTTCATCCCGCTGACCGTCGGTGGCGGCGTGCGCACCGTGCAGGACATTCGCAATCTGCTCAATGCCGGTGCCGACAAGGTCTCGATCAACACCGCCGCCGTGTTCAACCCCGATTTCGTCGGCGAAGCTGCGGCGCGCTTCGGTTCGCAGTGCATCGTCGTTGCCATCGACGCCAAGCGTGTGTCGGCGCCGGGCGAGCCGGGTCGCTGGGAAATCTTTACTCATGGTGGGCGCAAGCCGACCGGCCTGGATGCCGTGGAGTGGGCGCGCAAGATGCAAGACCTGGGCGCGGGCGAGATCCTGCTCACCAGCATGGATCAGGATGGTGTGAAGAGCGGCTACGACCTCGGTGTGACCCGCGCCATCAGCGAGGCCGTACGCGTGCCGGTGATCGCCTCCGGTGGCGTCGGCAACCTGCAGCACCTGGCCGACGGCATCCTCGAAGGCAAGGCTGATGCCGTGCTGGCCGCGAGCATCTTCCACTTCGGTGAATACACCGTGCCGGAAGCCAAGGCCTACCTGGCCAGTCGCGGCATCGTGGTGCGCTGAGCGGTCGCGTCGCTCGGGCCGCACAGGCGGCTCTGAGCGGCCCTGCCAGTCGCCTGAACCGCCCGGATGACGCTGCTTTCGCTCAAAGCTGCGGGCGAGTCGACGGCAAAGTGCCAGCGATCCCGCTAGCATTACCTGCATATCCCTGAATCCTTGCTCCCCGCGATTGCGGAGGGTCATCTTTTGCCGAGCATTTTCGACACGGAGTCTTCATGTTCCTTCTTCGATTCGTGACCATCCTCGCCCTGTCATGTGGCCTCAGTCTCGCGCGTGCAGAACCGCTGGTGCTGCTGACCGAGAACCTGCCGCCCTTCAACATGTCGGCCAGTGGCAACAACTTCGCACGCGACGACAACGTCACCGGTATCAGTGCCGATATCCTGCGCGCGGTCTGCGAGCGAGCTGAGGTCGATTGCCAACTGATCCTGCGCTTTCCCTGGCAGCGCGTGTACCAGCAGACCCTGGACGATGCTGGCTATGGTCTGTTCTCCACGGCGCGCACGTCTGAGCGCGAGAAGCTGTTCAAGTGGGTTGGCCCGATCGCCAGCAACGACTGGGTGCTGTTCGCCAAGGGCGACAGCGCCATCCAGTTGGGCGCGCTGGAGGATGCACGGCGTTATCGTATTGGCGGTTACAAGGGCGATGCCAAGACCCAGTTCCTGCTGGACAAGGGCATAGAAGTGCAGACGGCGCTGCGCGATACCGAGAACGTGCGCAAGCTGGAGCGCGGACAGATCGATCTGTGGGTCACGTCGGACCAGGCGGGGCGTTTCGTCGCGCGTCAGGAGGGCATGGAAAACCTCAAGGTGGTGCAGCACCTGCACAAGGCCGACCTGTACCTGGCGCTCAACCTGCAAACCCCGGATGAGCTGGTGCAGAAGTTGCAGCGTGCATTGGACTCGCTGCGGGCCGAGGGTGCGTTGAAGAGCATCGAGGCGCGCTACTGAGGCACACTGCCAGTAATCGCTGGGCCGGGGAGGGCATGGCGGTTATTCTGATGCGGTCTGCCTTTTAATAGAAAGAGAAACGCCATGTTCAAACGCCTGCTGATCGCGCTGGGCGGCACCCTTGTGGTGCTGGCCAGTGCCGCGCGCGCTGAAGTGGACCCGAACTACAATGTGGTCCTGCTCACCGAGAACTTCCCGCCATACAACATGGCGATCAATGGCAAGAACTTCGCCCACGAAGACAACATCAACGGCATCGCCGTGGATATCGTCAAGGAAATGTTCAAGCGCGCCGGGGTCAAGTACAACCTGACTCTGCGCTTCCCCTGGGATCGCATCTATAAGCTGGCCCTGGAAAAACCGGGCTATGGCGTGTTCGTTACCGCGCGCCTGCCGGAGCGCGAACAACTGTTCAAGTGGGTCGGCCCCATCGGCCCGGATGATTGGGTGCTGCTGGCTCAGGGCGACAGCCCGATCAACCTGGCCAGCCTGGATGAGGCCAGGTCCTATCGCATCGGCGCCTACAAGGGCGATGCCATCTCCGAATACCTGACCGACAAGGGCGTGGAGCACAGCACGTCGCTGCGTGACCAGGAAAATGCACGCAAGCTGATGGCCGGACAGATCGACCTCTGGGCCACGGGCGATCCGGCCGGTCGCTACCTGGCCAAGCAGGAAGGCATCTCCGGGCTGAAGAACGTTTTACGCTTCGACAGTGCCGAGCTGTACCTGGCATTGAACAAGGAAATGCCTGACGAGATCGTCGCCAAGCTGCAGGCAGCGCTGGATCAGATGCGCGCCGAAGGCTTCGTCGAGAAGACTCTGAACAGCTACCTGTAAGCACCGAACACGCGACCGGTCACAAGCCGTTCGCATGCCATGGATGGCGGAGCCACTGAGTGCCAATGACCGGGCTCGGGCCCATGCAAGGATGTCGCTAGCCATAACCACAAATCATGCGAGCGGTACGTCTTATGCTGAATACTCTGAAGAAAAGCCTGTTTGTCGCCTTGTTCATGCTCTGCGGTTCCGCCCACGCGGAGTTGCCACAGGATTACAAGGTGGTGCTGCTGACCGAGAATTTCCCGCCTTTCAACATGGCGGTGGACGACAAGAACTTCGCCCGTGACGACGGCATCGACGGCATCAGTGCCGACATCGTGCGTGAGATGTTCAAGCGTGCCGGTATCGGCTACACCCTGACCCTGCGCTTTCCCTGGGATCGCCTGTATCGCCTGACGCTGGACAAACCCAACTACGGGCTGTTCTCCACCACCTATACCGAAGAGCGCAAGCCGCTATTCAAATGGGTCGGCCCGCTGGCCAAGACCGGCTGGGTGCTGCTCGCGGCGCCGGGTAACGACATCAAGGTGTCGAGCCTCAAGGACTCTGCCAAGTACCGCGTTGGCGCGTACAAGAACGATGCGGTCAGCCAGCACCTGGAAAGCCAGGGCCTGGCGCCGATCAACGCTCTGCGTGATCAGGAAAATGTGAAGAAGCTGGTGCGCGGGCAGATCGACCTGTGGGCCACCACTGACCCGGTCGGTCGCTACCTGGCCAAGCAGGAAGACGTCAGTGGCCTCAACACCGTGCTGCGTTTCAACGATGCCGAACTGTACCTGGCGCTGAACAAGGACACCCCGGACGAAGTGGTCGAGCGTCTGCAGAAGGCACTGGATGAGATGCGTGCCGACGGTTTCATCGACGACATTACCGAGAACTACCTGTAATCCAAACTGGTAGGTGTACGCGGGGTCGCCCAGGCCTTGCGCACCGATATTGGCGCCAGCGATACAGCTGGAGCGCACGGCGCACCCTACGGGTGTGAGGTCGCCACAAAACGCGTTGCCAAGAAAAAGCCCGGACAGTTGTCCGGGCTTTTTCGTGTGGCTTGCTCGCCTCAGTTGCCGCGTGTGACGCTCAGGCCCTTGAGCAGGTTTAGCGCCTGGCTCAGTTGGTAGTCGTCGTCTTGCGGGCGTTCGGTACGTGTCGCCTGGGCAGCCTTGCTCGGGCGGTCGGCGCCGCCGTTGCCATTGCCCAGGTGACCCTGCAGGTCGGCTTCCTTGATGCCTTCGCTGTCCTGCTCGCGAGTGAGCTTGGCGCGTGCCACCTCGATGTCAGGCACGATGCCCTGAGCCTGGATCGAGCGACCGTTCGGCGTGAAGTACAGCGCCGTGGTCAACTTCAGCGCGCGGTCGTTGTTCAGCGGTAGCACGGTCTGTACCGAGCCTTTGCCGAAGCTGTCGGTGCCCATCAGCACTGCACGTTTGTGGTCCTGCAGGGCGCCAGCGACGATTTCCGAGGCCGAGGCACTACCGCCGTTGATCAGTACCACCAGCGGCACGCCTTCACTGGCGTCGGCCGGGTCGGCGTTGAAGCGCAGCTCAGAGTTGGCCAGGCGGCCTTCGGTGTAGACGATCAGCCCGCTCTTGAGGAAGTGGTCAGCCACTTCCACGGCGGCTTGCAGCACGCCGCCCGGGTTGTTGCGCAGGTCCATGACCAGGCCGCGCAGCTTCTTGTTGCCGTTTTCCTGGCGCAGCTTGGTCAGCGCCTTGCCCACTTCCTCACCGGTGTTGACCTGGAATTGCGAGATGCGCAGATAGCCGTAGCCGTCTTCGAGCATCTGGCTCTTCACGCTGCGTACCTTGATCACGGCGCGGGTCAGGGTCAGGTCGAACGGGCGACCGCCGTCACGCACCAGGGTCAGCTCGATCTTGCTACCGGCCTTGCCGCGCATCTTGTCCACGGCTTCCATCATCGACAGGCCCTTGGTCGGCTGGCCGTCGATCTTGACGATCAGGTCGCCGGGCTGGATGCCGGCTTTCGAGGCGGGCGTGTCGTCGATGGGCGACACCACCTTGACGAAACCATCTTCCATGCCGACCTCGATACCCAGGCCGCCGAATTCACCGCTGGTGCTTTCCTGCAGTTCGGCGAAGGCTTCCGGCTCGAGGTAGGCCGAGTGCGGGTCGAGGTTGCTGAGCATGCCCTTGATGGCATTTTCCAGCAGGGTCTTGTCGCTGACCGGCTCGACGTAAGCGGCCTTGATGCGGTCCATCACCTCGGCGAAGGTGCGCAGATCGTCCAGCGGCAGAGGGGCCTTGGCGCTTGCCGCCGGTGCCGGCGCGGGGGCAGGCTCGGCAGCGTGCAGGGCTGGAGCGCCGAGCAGCAGCCCGAGGGCCAGAGCCAGGCAGGTGGGGCGAAAGCGATGGGGCATGAACACAACTCCTAAAATGGATGAGGCGCTACCAGGCTCTAAGCCTGATTATCCCTGCGCGCGGCACCACTGTGCCGGATCACTCGGGCGACCGTTCTGGCGAATCGCGAAGTACAGTGCCGATGTTTCCTGGCCACCGCTGCTACCAACGGTGGCGATGGGGTCGCCGGCCTTGACAACGTCTCCGGCACTCTTGAGCAGGTTCTGGTTGTGGCCATACAGGCTCAGATAACCGTTGCCATGGTCGAGAATGACCAACAGACCAGCGCCACGCAACCAGTCGGCGAATACCACGCGACCACCATGCACGGCGCGTACCTGACTGCCAGCGGGCGCGCCGATCAGCACGCCGTCCCATTTAGTACGAGCGTCGCCGCCGCGAGGGGTTCCGTAGCGTGCTACCAATCGGCCATCGACTGGCCACGGCAGCTTACCGCGCGCACTGGCGAAAGGCCCGCCATAGACCGCGCCAGAGCTGACCATGGGGCCATCAACGGGACGCTGGCCGCGGTCTCGTGTCTGGGCCTCGCGTGCGGCGGCGAGTTCGCGCTTGCGCGCTTCCTCGGCCTCGCGCGCCTGGCGGGCCAGGGTCTCTTCGATGGTCTTCAGTACGCGGCCCAGTTCGGCCTGCTCCTGCTGGCGCGCCTTGAGCCGCTGATCACGCGTGCTGAAGTCGCGGTTGAGCTTGGCCAGGGCCTGCTGGCGCTCCTTGCGCGCCTCGGCGAGCTTGGCGTGACGTTCGTCCAGGCCCGCCTTCTGCGCCTGCAGCTGGGCCTGGTGGCTGGTGATTTCCTGCTCGACGTTGGCCAACTGGCGCAGGGTTTCGTTGAACGCCGCGAGCTGCTCAAGTCGGGCCTGACTGAGGTAGTCGTAGTAGGTGAGGGTGCGTGAGAATTTTTCCGGGTTCTGCTGGTTGAGTAGCAGCTTGACGTATTCCTGGCGACCACTCTGATAGGCCGCGCGGGCCTGAATGGCGATCAGCCGTTGCTGTTCAGTGCGCGCGCCCTGGAGTTTTTTTTTCTCCTGGTCCAGGCGCTGGATTTCCTGCTCGCTGCCCTTGAGTTCGCGCTGCAGGTCCTTGACCTGACCTTCCAGATCACCCATCTCGGTCTCGGTCTTCTTCAATTGCTGCTGCACGCCGGATTTCTCCAACTGCAGTTTCTCCAGCAGCTTCTTCAGCTCGGCGACGTCCTGGCGCGCGGCTTCCAGCTGGCGCTGGGTGTCGGCGCGCTGATCGGCGATGGCTGGAGCGATCAGGCTGCTGAGCAGAATCAGGGCAAAGATGCGAAGCATGGGCGAGGCGGTACCTGAGAGGGGTAGCGGATGGCGCCTAGTATGCCTAAAAAAGCAGCGGCAAGCTGCAGGCCACAAGCTGCAAGGAGAGCGAAAGATTGTAGGGTGTACTCGCCGAAGGCAGTACGCCATCTGGCTTTCGCGAGATGGCGTACTGTTCGCTGCGCTACGAGCGGCCGGCGTCCCGGTACGTCCTACACCTTATTGCAGCTCGACGATGGTCTTGCCGGTCATCTCGCTTGGTTGCGGCAGGCCCATCAGCTTGAGCAGCGTCGGCGCCACGTCGGCCAGCACGCCGCCTTCGCGGATGCGTGCCGGGCGCTGGCCGACGTAGATGAACGGTACCGGTTCGCAGGTGTGCGCGGTGTGCGCCTGGCCGGTGCACTCGTCTTCCATTTGCTCGACGTTGCCGTGGTCGGCGGTGATCAGCGCTTCGCCGCCGACTTTCTCCAGCGCCTCGGCGATGCGGCCGACACAGCTGTCGAGGGTTTCCACGGCCTTGACCGCTGCCTCGAACACGCCGGTGTGGCCGACCATGTCGCCGTTGGCGTAGTTGACGATGATCACGTCGTAGCGCTGGTTCTCGATGGCATCGACGATCTTGTCGGTGACTTCCGGCGCGCTCATCTCTGGCTGCAGGTCGTAGGTGGCGACGTTCGGCGAGGGGATGAGGATGCGCTCTTCGCCCTCGAACGGCTCTTCACGGCCGCCGGAGAAGAAGAAGGTGACGTGGGCGTATTTCTCGGTTTCGGCGATGCGCAGCTGGGTTTTGCCGTTCTTCGCCAGGTATTCGCCGAGCACGTTGGTCAGGGCTTCCGGAGCGAAGGCGCTGGGGGCTGGGATGCTCGCCGCGTACTGGGTAAGCATGACGAAGCCGACCTGCGGTGCGCGCTTGCGCGCGAACTCCTTGAAGCCGGGTTCGACGAAGGCGCGAGTCAGCTCGCGGGCACGGTCGGCGCGAAAGTTCATGAACACCACGGCGTCGCCATCTTCGACCTGCACCGGCGTGCCGATGGTGGTGGCCTTGACGAATTCGTCGCTCTCGCCGCGCTCGTAGGCAGCCTGCAGACCTTCGACGGCGTTGGCAGCGTTGAACTGGCCGGCGCCGTCGACGATCAGGTGGTAGGCCTGCTCGACGCGGTCCCAGCGGTTGTCGCGGTCCATGGCGAAGTAGCGGCCAGTAAGGCTGGCGATGCGGCCCTTGCCAAGGCGGGCGAAGGCGGCGTCGAGCAGCTCGATGGACGGCTGCGCGCTTTTCGGCGGCGTGTCGCGGCCATCGAGGAAGGCGTGCAGGTAGATCTTCTCGGCGCCGCGCTTGGCGGCCAGTTCGGCCATGGCGACGATGTGATCCTGATGGCTGTGTACGCCGCCATCGGAGAGCAGGCCAAGAATGTGCACGGCTTTGCCGGCAGCCACGGCCTTGTCCACAGCCCGGTTGATGGTGGTGTTGTCAAAGAATTCGCCGTCACGGATCGCCTTGGTCACGCGGGTGAAGTCCTGGTACACCACGCGACCGGCACCGAGGTTCATGTGGCCGACTTCCGAGTTGCCCATCTGCCCATCGGGCAAACCGACGTCCATGCCGCTGCCGGAGATCAGGCCGTGCGGGTAGGTGGCACGCAGGCGGTCGTACACCGGCGTGTTGGCGGCGTAGATGGCGTTGTACTCGGGTTTGTCGCTGTGACCGAAGCCGTCGAGGATGATCAGAACCAAGGGTTTTGGCGTGGCACTCATTGAACTGGCTCGCTCTGCGTCTGAGGGGGCAATGAAACAGCCCGGCATTTTAGGGCCAAGCGCCTGGCGCGTCACTGCCAGACGGGGTTTGGCCGACCTGTGGGGCTGTGTATACTGGCCGGCATTTTACCGCCCTGGATCCTATAGATGCTCGCTCACCTGATTGAATTCATCATTAATCACTATGTACTGAGTGGATTGTTCGCCGTTCTGCTGGTGTTGCTGATCATCACCGAAACGCGCAAGGGCGGGCAGAGCCTGTCGAGCCGCGAGCTCACCGCGCTGGTCAACAGCGACAAGGGCGTGGTGCTCGACGTGCGTGCGCAGAAGGACTTCTCCGCTGGCCATATCGTCGATTCGCTGCACATCCCCTACGACAAGGTGGTGGCGCGCATCGCCGAGCTGGAGAAGCACAAGGCCAAGACCATCGTCGTCGTCGACGCCATGGGCCAGCAGGCCGGCAGCATCGCCCGCGAGCTGAAGAAGGCTGGCTTCACCGCCGCCAAGCTGTCCGGTGGCATCGCTACCTGGCGTGGCGACAACCTGCCGCTGGTGAAGTGACATGGCCAGTGTGGTCGTCTACTCCAGCGACTGGTGCCCCTACTGCATGCGTGCCAAGCAACTGTTGGCCAGCAAAGGGGTGGACTTCGAGGAAATTCGCGTCGACGGTCAGCCGGCCATCCGCGCGGAGATGACCCGCAAGGCTGGGCGCACCTCGGTGCCGCAAATCTGGATCGGCAGCACCCATGTGGGTGGCTGTGACGACCTCTATGCCCTGGAGCGCGCTGGCAAGCTCGATGCGCTGCTGCAGAGCCCCGCTTGAAACCTCAACGTTAAGGAAGGCAAACGCCATGACCGAGCAAGCCAACAGCGGCGCAGCCGCTGACGATTCGCAGAATCCGCAATTCTCCCTGCAGCGCATCTACGTCAAGGACCTGTCCTTCGAAGCGCCGAAAAGCCCGGAAATCTTCCGCCAGGAGTGGACGCCGAGCGTCGGCCTTGATCTGAACACCCGCCAGAAGGCCCTGGAAGGTGACTTCCACGAAGTGGTGCTGACCCTGTCGGTGACCGTGAAGAATGGCGAAGAAGTCGCCTTCATCGCTGAAGTGCAGCAGGCCGGCATCTTCCTGATCAAGGGCCTGGATGCTGCTTCCATGAGCCACACCCTCGGCGCCTTCTGCCCGAACATCCTGTTCCCGTATGCCCGTGAAGCGCTGGACAGCCTGGTGATCCGTGGCTCGTTCCCGGCGCTGATGCTGTCACCGGTGAACTTCGACGCGCTGTACGCCCAGGAGCTGCAGCGCATGCAGCAAGCTGGCGAAACCACCGCTCACTAAGCGCTCGGTTCGGTTGCATGAAAAAGCGCCCCTCGGGGCGCTTTTTTTGTTGTGCGTGATCATGATCAGGCCGAGTGGTCGGTGCGCACAGCGCACCCTACAGATCACCATCGGCGAAACCGTTCTGCCGCCAGGCCTCGTAAACCGTCACGGCCACGGTGTTGGAGAGGTTGAGACTGCGGCAACCGGCGCGCATCGGCAGGCGCACGCGTTGCTCTGGTGGTAGCGCGTTGCGTACCTCCTCGGGCAGGCCGCGGCTTTCCGGGCCGAACAGGAAGGCGTCACCGGGCTGGTAGGCGATCTCGTGAAATGGTTGCGAGCCCTTGGTGGTGAAGGCGAACAGGCGCGGTTGGCCCAGGCTGTCGAGGCAGCTCTGCAGGTCGGCATGGCGCTTGAGCGTGGCGTATTCGTGATAATCCAGGCCGGCGCGACGCAGGCGCTTGTCGTCCAGTTCGAAGCCCAGTGGCTCGATCAGGTGCAGCTGGCAGCCGCTGTTGGCGCACAGCCTGATAATGTTGCCGGTATTGGGCGGAATTTCCGGTTGAAAGAGGATGACGTGGAACATGCAGCACTCCGAGCACTGGGACGAGCGCCATTCTACGCCGCCAGAAGATCCGCGCCCGCGTTTACGCTGGCGTTTTATGGCATCGGTGATGCTGATTGCCTTCCTCGTTGGCCTGATGCTCGGTCGTCTGTTCGATCCGCCGCGCCTGCATATCGAGGCGGTCGAGCCCTGGGAGCAAGGCCTGCAGCTCTGGCTCAACCGTGAGCCGCAGGCCCAGGCCGAGCATGTCGACGGTGCGCTGGTGTATCGCTACGAGGATGTCTACGGGAAAGTGCGTGATGGCCAGCTCAAGCTGCCGTTGGGCCTAGTGAACTGGCGTGTAGAGCGCGACGGGCGGGATCTGCTGCTGGTGCTGGTATCACCCCGTCCGCTGGACGGGGAGTGGCGCGGCGCGCAAGTGGATGGACGTTGGCGTGCGCGGTTGGCACTGCGTCCCAAATAAAGAAGGGGATTCCCCGGCCTGCCTGTACCAAGGTCCCCGAAACGGGCGGCGCCGTGCTCGTTGGCCGAGCGGCGGCGCGTTGCACATGACGCACGGTGGCGTCGAATAAAGAAGGGGATTCCCCGGCCTGCCTGTACCAAGGTCCCCGAAACTGGGATTGCCTTAGCCTATGCAGGGCGTGTGCCAGTTTTATTGCCGGCGTCGCAAGGCCCGGTTTTTCGGGGCTTAGGTCCTCTGGCGAGGACATGTGGCGCCATTTTCAGCGCCGATGTGCACCAGCGTGCAGCGTGATGCACCGCTGGCGCACCACGCTGTGTTCCCGCTGTCAGCGCGGCAGTAGCTGCAGCGTGCCCTGGCTATTGGCTTTGACGTCGGCATCGCTCAGGTGCTGCGGCTGATACTCGCCGGCCACGTGGGCGGCCGCCTGATCGCCATAGTGGGCATCAAACGGCACGCCGCTCTGGCCCACGGGGATGCCGCCCAAGGCCTGGTCGGCGTCACCCAGGTCGATCAGGCGTCGAGTCGAGGGGCCGTAAACCACCGGCCAGGGCGCCGGCCCGACCTTGTGCGAGAGGTTGTTCGGCGTCTCATGACCGCCTGGTGCGGCCAGCGGGCCGACGTTGAGCAGCCAGGCCAGCGGCTGCTGCTGGCCAAGCGGATGGTTGTGGGTGAGGGTGTGGCCGCGGCCCCAGGTCCAGGCCGCGGCATCATTACCCAGCACGCTGCGCAGATGTTCCAGGCTGGCGCGCCAAGCGTCGGCGACGATCTGCGCGCGACTTTCGCGCTGCTCGCTGCCCTGACGATTCCACCAGGGCGAATCGGCATTGGCGGTCAGGCGCGGTAGCGCGGTGTCGAGCATGCGGGTCTGCAGCAGGTTGTCGAAGAACACATCGCCCAGCTCGTCGGCCATGGTTTCGTGGGCGATCTGATAGGTCAGCTGGTTGAACAGGGTGGCGGCCACGGAGTCGAGTTCGTGGTCGCCATTCCACGTGGCCAGTTGCTCCACCAGCGCGCGCTCCTCATCGTTCGCTGCTGCGCCGCGCAGTTCGTCGAGGATCGGTGCCAGCAGACGCGGGCCGTAGCCGGTGCCGGTGTCCAACTGCAGCGCCTGGCTGTTCTGCGTGTCCCACTTCACCGAGGCATCGCTCAGACGCTGGTTGAGGCGCTGACCGCGGTCCGGCAGGTTGTAGTAGCCAGGAATCTCGATGCCACTGGCCGGTACCGGCTGGTAGTTGGCCGAGAGGATATAGCCGCGCTGCGGGTTCTCTTCCTGCGGGTTGGCGCTGAAGGGGTGATAGCCGAGTTTGTCCGCTTCAGCGCTGGCGCCGTCGAGAATGAAGATCGGGTTGACGCCGTCCGGGCGCAGCGGCAGCTTGGCCGCGGCCCACCAGCCGATGTCACCGTTGGCGCCGGCCCAGAGCACGTTGAGGCCAGGGGCCTCGATTTTCTCGACGGCGGCCCGGGCCTTGTCCAGGCTGTCGGCGCGGTTGAGTTGGTAGAAGGCGTCGAGCATCGGGTTGTCGGTTTCGAGGAAGGCCCACCACATGGCGATCGGCGTGCTGCCGACGGTCTGGCCCAGGGCATCGTTGATGATCGGCCCGTGTGGGGAGCGGCGCAGGGTGATCTCCACCGGTTCGGTGCCTTTGACCTTGATGCTCTCCGTGCGCTGTTCGAGGTCGACCCAGCTGCCCTGGTACCAGACCTGATTGGCGTTGTCCGGGTTGACGCGCTCGGCGATCAGGTCGAGATCGTCGTTCTGGAACATGGTCAGGCTCCAGGCGAAGTCGCGATTGTGGCCGAGCATGGCGCTGGGAATCAGCGCGTGGTGGTAGCCATACAGCTCGTAACCGGGCGCCTGCAGGTGCGCTTCGTACCACACCGCCGGCAGCGAGAAGCGAATGTGCGGGTCACCTGCCAGCAGTGGTTTGCCGCTGGCGGTGCGGCTGCCGGATACCGCCCAGGCGTTGCTGCCTTCGAACTGCGGCAGGCCACTGCCCTCCAGGGCGTTGTTGCTGAGCTGGGCCAGGGCGGAGAGGTCCTTCCAGTCATTGGCGGCCAGGGACGTACCGACCACGCCCTGTGGATGCCAGTCGAGGTCGAACAGCTTGAGATAGTCCGCGCCCAGCTCGTCGCGGATATGGGTCATCACTGGCTCCGTGCGCAGGGCTGCGGCGAAGCTGTAGGCCATGTAGCCGGCGACGCTGAGCGTATCGGCGATGGTGAACGGACGCGGTTCGATACCCAGTAGGTCGAACTCCAGCGGACGCGGGCGGCTGGCCTGGTACTGGTTGACCCCTTCGAGATAGTGCAGCAGCGCCTGGGTGGACGGGCTGTTGGCGTCCAGGCGGGCCGCGTAGGTATCGGCATGGCGGCCGATTTCCAGGGTGCGGAACAGACGGTCGGTGGGCACCAGCTTCTCGCCGAGCACTTCGGCCAGTTCGCCGCGCGCCAGGCGTCGCAATAGCTCCATCTGGAACAGGCGATCCTGGGCGTGCACGAAACCCAGGGCGCGATACATGTCCGCCTCGCTCTCGGCACGGATGTGCGGCACGCCGCGTTCGTCGTAGTCGACCGTGACCGGCGCCTGCAGGGCTGCGAGCACCAACTCGCCATCGCGCTGCGGTTGCTTGTCGTGCAGGTACCAGGTCAGGCCGCCAGCGGTGGCAGCAACCACCAGGGCAAGGGCGGTC
Source organism: Ectopseudomonas composti (assembly GCF_900115475.1). Taxonomy (GTDB): domain Bacteria; phylum Pseudomonadota; class Gammaproteobacteria; order Pseudomonadales; family Pseudomonadaceae; genus Aquipseudomonas; species Aquipseudomonas composti. Next base: position 74,898 of record NZ_FOWP01000007.1, on the reverse strand, counting down.
AGGGAGCGTTTCATCGAGCGATCCTTATTGTTGTGGGGCAAGCGTGCGAGCATTTTGCGCGGGCGTCTGAGTGTCGGCATTGACCATATGCCTCAAGGCTGAAAGTCTATGGTCAAATTCGTCTGGACTGCTCATGCCCGATAACGCCTTCGTCGCCCTCACTCACTCCTCGACCTTGCGCCGCTTGCTCTACGAAGCACTGGCCGCGCTGGGGTTCGATCCGACTGACACTTACCGCCGCGCCTACGCCGGTGTGGCACTGGCAGCGCCGCTGCTGGAGGCGCGCGAGGAGCACGATAACGCGCCGCGCTTCTGGCAGGCGCTGGAGGGCATCAGCGGCGATGTCGACATCGGCCTGCACCTGGGTGAGGTGATGCAGCCACGGCCGATGGACGTGGTCAGCTACCTGCTACTGGCAGCACGTGACCTGCGCCAGGGCCTGCAAGCCTTCGTGCGTTTTCAGCACATCCTCTCCGGCGGTTTTGCTGCACGGCTGGAGGAGCAGGGCGATGAAGCGCGTCTGGTGATCGACCTCAATTACCGCGAGGTTGGCTCGTTGCGGCAGCAGATGGAATGTCTGGCCGTGCTGCTGACCAAGATGCTGGCGTCCGCGGGCGGCGAGTTGCCGCTGCTGGGGGTGGAGTTTCGTCATCGCGCGCCGCGCAATTTTGCCGAGCATCGTCGCCTGCTCGGTGTCGAGCCGCGTTTCTCGCGGCCGCACGATGTGCTGATCTTGCCGCGGGCGCTGCTCTCGCGGCCCTCGCGCAGTGCCAGCCCGCGATTGTTCGAGGTGCTCAGCGAGGAGGCCGAGAAGCAGTTGGCCGGTTTGCTGGAGAACCAACTGCTGGTGCGGGTGCGCTACTGGCTGGAGGTCAACCTGGGGAGGACGGTCTGTAGCCTCGAGGCCTGTGCCTTGGCGCTGGACAGTAACCGCAGTGCGTTGCAGCGTTCATTGAGCGAGCAGGGCAGCAGTTTTCGTGCATTGCACGACGAGGTACGACGCTTGCGCGCGTTGCGCTTGCTGGATCAGGGGCTCGGTATACGCGAGGTGGCGCGAGCCTGCGGCTTTGCCGAGCTATCGCCGTTCTATCGGGCGTTTCGCCGTTGGCAGGGCGGCACGCCGCGTGGCTTGCTATCGCGCCGCGCGACAATGGGCGAGTGAAGGGCTCAGTCGTTGTCGGGCTTGGCCCATTCGCAGAAACAGCCCACCGCCAGGGTATTGCTGGCATTCACCTTGCGCCCAGCCGCGAGCGCTTCGAGTATGGGTTCGATGAAGCTGTTGCTCGAGTTGCAGACCAGGCCTTCGCTGTAGGGGCCGAAGTATGCCAGCTGACCCTGTTTGTCCCAGATCGCCACGGCGGGGCTGGCCGGCAGGTTGGCGCTGCCTGGCAGCTCGTCGATGGGTTGCAGCGCGGCCAGCTCCGCGGGCAGTCGGCCCTGGCTGCCGGGCTTCTGGACGACGTGAAATTGCACGCCTTGCGGTGTGTAGTGTTCGATCAGCTCGGCCAGGTGCTGCTGGTTGCCGACATTGCACGGGCAGGCCGGGTCCCAGAAATGCACCAGGCGGATATCGCCGGGGCCGCTCAGCTCGGTGGGCAGTTGCAGCTCGGCGCCGGAGAACACCGCCGCGCGTTCGTCGAAGGTGCGCAGGTAACGCGTTTCGAACCAGCGGTAGGCCAGCGCCATGCCGACCAGCCAGGCCAGGACGAGCAGGGCGACGAACAGGTTCTTGGGTGACAGGCGGGGCATGAGGCGGGCCGGGCGTAAAAAGGGCGTGTAGCTTGCCACGATGCGTCGGGCAGCTGAATATCGCAGCATTCGAGGCGATGGTGCCGGGATTGCCCGCGCGCCTCGCGCAACCTATGGAAAGTCTTATGTCAGAGCCGTTTCAGCCCGATCAACTGCGCCCCTTGCTGCGACCCTTGGCCGCAGCGCGCCTGGATTTGCCAGCGCTGCAGGCGTATCGCAGCTTCTACGGTTTCGACCTGGCTGCGCGTTTTGCCGGGCTGGACAACCGTCTCGGTAGCTTCAATGCCGCTGGTTACCAGATTGCCGTGCAGCTGTGGGCGCCGGCCGAACCGCGCGGCACGCTGCTGTTGCTGCACGGCTATTACGATCATATGGGCTTGTACCGGCATGTGGTCGACTGGGCGCTGAGCATGAACTTCGCCGTGCTCGCCTGTGACCTGCCAGGGCACGGGCTGTCCAGCGGTGCACGCGCCAGCATCGGTGATTTCGCCGAGTATCAGCAGGTGCTGGGCGGGCTGTTCGAGCAGGCCGGCGAGCTGGGGCTGCCGCAGCCCTGGCACCTGTGTGGGCAGAGCACCGGCGGGGCAATATTGCTGGATTACCTGCTCACGGATGGCAAGCGCCCGGAGCTGGGGCAGAGCATTCTTCTGGCGCCGCTGGTGCGCCCGCGCGCCTGGGGCTGGTCGAAGCTCAGCTATCGGGTGCTCAGCCGGTTCGTCCGCGAAATCCCGCGGCGCTTCAGCGACAACTCCAGCGACGCCACCTTCATCGACTTCGTGCACCACCTCGATCCCTTGCAGCCGCGCAGCCTGCCGACCGCCTGGGTCGGTGCGCTGGCCAAGTGGGTGCCGCATATCGAGGCCGCCGGACGCAGCCAGCACAGCCCGCTGATCATCCAGGGTGAGGCGGATATGACCGTGGACTGGCGCTACAACCTCGCGGTGCTGCAGGACAAGTTCCATCAGCCGCAGATCCTGCGGCTGAGCGAAGCGCGCCACCACCTGGCCAACGAGAACGAGGGGTTGCGTCGGCGTTACTTCGATTTCCTGCGCGAGCGCCTGGCTTGATTCCCTGCGGCCCCAGAAAAGGTAGGAGCGGATTTATCCGCGATGGGCGTTAGCGCCGAAACCGCTAGGATCGCGAATGAATTCGCTCCTATATGAGAGCCCCACTCAAGCTGGTTTTCAGATGCCCTGCGGCGCCGGCTCCAGCTCATTGCTGCTCATGCCCACGGCAAGGCCGGCCCGCAGCGACTCCAGGGCGGCCTGGTAATAGGCTTTTCCGGCATCGGACTGGGCGAACTCGACGAACTGCTCCAGCTCCGGGTCGCTGAGGTCGCGATAGACGTGCAGCAGGGTGTTGTCCAGATCCTGTTCGATCTGCGTCATCAGGCGCTCGCGCTGGCCATTGAGCAGCCCCTGAGCCTGACCACCGCCGAGCAGGCCGGGAATCATCTGGCTGAGGCTGTCGGCCGCGACGCCGGCCAGCGCCAGGCTGACTTCGGCGCCGGCCTCTTTCGCCGGCAGCGCCTGGGCCAGGTGGCGAATCAGCAGACGGCGAGTGGCGTCGGCATCGGTACGTGGCAGGCCATTGGCGTACTTGGCCAGTTGATCACTGCGTGTGGCCAGCGTCTCGGCGGCGACGATCTTGCGACCCAGTGCGGATTCGAAGAAGGTCAGCGCCGGCTGCGGGTCGGCCAGTTGCAGGCGCAGGCTGTTTTGTGCGCGTTGGTCGATGGCGGCAGCGGCGAAGCGGTGATTGCTGTTATCCACCAGGGCCTGGAACACCGCCGGAGGCAGGGTGCTGCGGTAGCGCTGCTGGGCCGCGTCGAGCGCCTGGTTGAAATGTTCGCGCTGTTGCGGCCAGCCAGCAGCCTGATACAGGCGCAGGTGATCGTCGGCCAGGGCCGGCAAGGTCAGGCCAATCAGCAGCAGGGCAAACAGAACGCGCATCGAGAACTCCTTGGCAAACTTTCCGAGCCGGCCGCAAGGTGCTGCGGCCCGCTATTTTCGGTGGCTGAAAGGGGCTTGTCGAGCTATGTCTAGCGGCTAGCCGGCGCTGTACAATCGCGCCATGACAGAACCCCGCCAGCAAGACCCCTTTTCCAGCCTTATCGACGACCTTGCCAGCCAGGGCTGGTCGCAGCGGGCGTTGTTCGCCCCAGAGGGTCTGACCCGCGAACTGGCTGCTGAGTGCCATAAGCGTGAGCGCCGTGGCGAGCTGAGTGCCGCCAGTGTTGGTCGCGGCAGCGCCCAGCAGGTGCAGGAAGGGATTCGCGGGGACCGCATCCAATGGCTGGAGCCTGGTCAGAACCAGGCTTGTGACCAGTACCTGCATCTGATGGATGACCTGCGCCAGGCCCTCAATCAGGCGCTGTTTCTGGGGTTGGAAGACTACGAGTGCCACTTCGCCTGCTACGAGCCGGGGGCTTTTTACCTGCGTCATCTCGACCGCTTTCGCGACGACGATCGGCGCGCGGTGTCGGCGGTGCTCTACCTGAACGACAGCTGGCAGGCCGAACAGGGCGGGGCGTTGCGCCTGTATCTGAGCGATGGCCGCGAACATGACGTGCTACCCCAGGCTGGCACCCTGGCGCTGTTTCTCTCCGGCGATATGCCCCACGAGGTGCTGCCAGCCACCCGCGAGCGGCTGTCGCTGACGGGCTGGTTCAGGCGTCGCGGCACCGACGTGCTGTAAGGCTCGGCGTCCCCTGTTCAGTGGCCCCAGACCTTGATGGTGCCGTTGATATCGCGCAGGTCGCGCAGCGCGACATTACCAATGCTGCTATTGCCGATATAAACATCACTGGCCACTCGCGCGCGGATCACCAGTTTGCCCAGTGGGCCGAGTTGCTGGTTGATCGCGGTCAGATTGGGCAGTTTCAGTTGCAGCTGGCTCTGACCGTTGCTGCCCTTGACCACATCCACCTCCAGGGTCGGCACCTCCAGGCCCAGAATTGGCACGCTGGCGCCTAATTGAGCGGGGGCCAGGGCATAGCCATCGCAATCGCTGGGCTTGAGGCAGCCGTTGTCGATCTTCACGTTACGCAGCGCCAGGCTACCGCCGTCGTCCTGCCAGCGGATTTCGTCGATACGCGCCATCAGGTCGAGGCGGATGGTGATGCCGGCCTGGCCACTGATCTGACTGAGGCTTTCATCTTCCAGCGCCTGCAGCGCGGCCTCGGCTGAAGAAGCGAGCAGCGCCGTGCAGCACAGCAGCGGCAGGAAAATCGTGCGAAGTGGTTTGGACATGGACGGGAACCTCCCTGATTGTCTGCGCCAGTCTGGTTGTGCTCCTTTCGCAATGCCATGGGGCAACGCCGCTTCCCGCCGAAGGATAGGCCGCAAGGTCGCGGCAGGCGGGCTTTGCGGGGCATTCGAGGGCTGCCGAAGAAAGGGCTGACGGCGGTGTTACCGGCGGTTACCCTGACGAGCTTGATGGAGAGTGTCGATGCAGAAGATTCTGGTCAGCCGCTGCCTGCTCGGGCATCGGGTGCGTTATGACGGTGGTGCGCATGGTCCTTTCGACCAGCTTCAGCAGTGGCTGGACGAGGGGCGCGTCGTCGCGCTTTGCCCGGAAGTGGCGGGTGGTTTGCCAACCCCGCGCCCGCCTGCGGAAATCCGCGGCGGCCAGGGTGGGGCAGTACTGGATGGTCGGCTGCCAGTCCTGACGATTGATGGTGAAGATGTCACGGCAGCCTTCGTCGACGGCGCCGAGCAGGCGCTGGCGCTGGTGCGCGAGCACGGCATCCAGCTTGCCCTGCTCAAGGCGCGCAGCCCCTCGTGCGGCAATCTGGAGAACTACGATGGCAGCTTCAGCGGTTTGCGCGTGTCGGGCGAGGGGGTGACCGCCGCCCTGTTGAAGCGAGCCGGGGTGACGGTGTTCAACGAGGCGCAGTTGGACGAAGCGGCAGCCGAATTGACGCGGCTGGAACAAATTGGCGCTTTAGAGTCGTAGGAGCGAGCTCTGCTCGCGAACATGGGCAGCTTCGCGAGCAGAGCTCGCTCCTACATATCCGTCCGCGAGATAAAGAAAAGGGAGGCCGAAGCCTCCCTTTGTTCATTTCTGCATACCGCCGGGGCTCGCGAGCTAGAGCGAGACAAGGCGGGAGCGACCGAGGAGCGCGGAGTTTGCGTCAGTAAATGAGCATCTCCGAGGTCGTTCCCAACGCCGTATCGCCGACGCGCAGCAGCTCCGGTTTAGAACAGAACGCGGCTGCGGATGGTGCCATTGACGTGCTGCAGCTTCTCCAGCGCCAGGTCGGAGTACTCGGCGTCGACGTCGATCACCACATAGCCGACCTTGTCGTTGGTCTGCAGGAACTGGCCGGAGATGTTGATGCCGTTGTCGGCGAAGACCTTGTTGATCTCGCTCATCACGCCAGGGACGTTCTCGTGGATGTGCAGCAGGCGGTGTTTGCCCGGGTGTGCCGGCAGGGCCACTTCAGGGAAGTTGACCGAGGACACCGAAGTACCGTTGTCGCTGTACTTGACCAGCTTCTCGGCCACTTCCAGGCCGATGTTGGCCTGGGCTTCTGCGGTGGAACCACCAATGTGCGGGGTCAGGATCACGCGATCCAGGCCACGCAGCGGGCTTTCGAACTCTTCGTCGTTGGACTTGGGCTCGACCGGGAACACGTCGATGGCGGCGCCGATCAGGTGCTCGTCCTTGATCGCCTGGGCCAGGTGGTCCAGCTCGACCACGGTGCCGCGTGCAGCGTTGATCAGGATGCCGCCTTTCTTCATCGCGCGGATTTCCTTCTCACCGATCATCCACTGGGTGGACGGCAGCTCCGGTACGTGCAGGGACACGATGTCGCACAGGCCCAGCAGCTCGTACAGGTCACCGATCTGCGTGGCGTTGCCCAGTGGCAGTTTGGTCACGGTATCGTAGAAGAACACCTGCATGCCCATGGCTTCGGCCAGAACCGAGAGCTGAGTGCCGATGGAACCATAGCCGACGATACCCAGCTTCTTGCCACGGATTTCGAAGGAGTTGGCTGCCGACTTGATCCAGCCGCCACGGTGGCAGGAGGCGTTCTTCTCGGGAATGCCGCGCAGCAGCAGGATGGCCTGGGCCAACACCAGCTCGGCCACCGAACGGGTGTTGGAGTAGGGGGCATTGAATACGGCGATGCCACGCTCGCGGGCAGCGTCCAGATCGACCTGGTTGGTACCGATGCAGAAGCAACCGACGGCGACCAGTTTCTTCGCACAGTCGAAGACTTCGGCGGTCAGCTGGGTGCGCGAGCGGATACCGATGAAGTGGGCATCGGCGATCTTTTCTTTCAGCTCTTCGCCTGACAGCGCGCCCTTGAGGTACTCGATGTTGCTGTAGCCGGCGGCCTTCAGAGTGTCCACGGCATTCTGGTGGACGCCTTCGAGAAGAAGGAACTTGATCTTGCTCTTGTCGAGAGAGGTCTTGCTCATCGGAGTACCTGTTGTCCCAGGGATGTTGTCAGGGAAGGGCCGAGAAACTCAGCCAGCGCCCGCAAATCGCCGCATGGCTCGATTCGCGGGGTGCGTATGCTAGCATGTTCGCCTTTTTCAATGCTCGGTTGCGACCTGAATGGTTCTCAGGGCGACCATGAATCCTTTGAGAGTTCCGTAGATGACCACCTCCGCCCAGATCGAAGAGCTGAAGACCCTGGTTGAGCCCGGCAAGGTGCTGATCGATGCCGATTCCCTGGAAACCTTCGGCAAGGACTGGACCAAGCAGTTCGCCCCGGCACCTTCTGCCATCGTCTTCCCCAAGACCACCGAGCAGGTGCAGGCCATCGTACGCTGGGCCAATCAGCACAAGATCGCGCTGGTGCCGTCGGGCGGCCGCACCGGTCTGTCCGCCGCTGCGGTGGCGGCCAATGGCGAGGTGGTGGTGTCGTTCGACTACATGAACCGCATCGTCGAATTCAACGAATACGACCGTACTGTGGTCTGCCAGCCCGGTGTAGTGACCAAGCAGCTGCAACTGTTCGCTGAAGAGAAGGGCCTTTATTACCCGGTGGATTTCGCTTCGTCCGGTTCCAGCCAGATTGGCGGCAATATCGGCACCAATGCCGGCGGAATCAAGGTGATTCGCTACGGCATGACCCGTAACTGGGTGGCCGGGCTGAAAGTGGTCACCGGCACTGGCGAGCTGCTGGAGTTGAACCGCGACCTGATCAAGAACGCCACCGGCTACGACCTGCGCCAGCTGTTCATCGGCGCGGAAGGTACGCTGGGCTTCGTGGTCGAAGCGACCATGCGCCTGGAGCGTGCACCGAAGAACCTCACCGCGATGGTACTTGGCACACCTGACTTCGACTCGATCATGCCGGTGCTGCATGCCTTCCAGGGCAAGCTCGATCTGACCGCCTTCGAGTTCTTCTCCGACCGCTGCCTGGAGAAGATTCTCGGCCGTGGCGATGTGCCGGCGCCGTTCGATAGTCGCACGCCGTTCTATGCCCTGCTGGAGTTCGAGGCATTGAATGAGGACGTGGCCAACGAAGCCCTGGCCACCTTCGAGCATTGCGTGGAGCAAGGCTGGGTGCTCGACGGCGTGATGAGCCAGAGTGAGCAGCAACTGCAGAACCTGTGGAAGCTGCGTGAATACATCTCCGAAACCATCAGCCACTGGACGCCATACAAGAACGACATCTCCGTCACCGTCAGTCAGGTGCCGGCGTTCCTCAAGGACATCGATGACATCGTTTCGGTCAACTATCCGGACTTCGATGTGCTCTGGTATGGCCATATCGGTGACGGCAACCTGCACCTGAATATTCTCAAGCCCGAGAATCTGGCTAAGGAAGACTTCTTCACCAAGTGCGCGCTGGTCAACAAGTGGGTGTTCGAGACCGTTGAGAAATACAACGGCTCGATCAGCGCCGAGCACGGCGTCGGCATGACCAAGCGCGACTACCTGCAATACAGCCGCTCGGCAGCCGAGATTGCCTGCATGAAAGCGATCAAGGCGGTATTCGATCCCAACGGAATCATGAACCCCGGCAAGATCTTCGCCTGACGAAAAAACGCCCATCCGACCGATGGGCGTTTTCGTATGCGGTGCACGACGGCGCCACCTCGTTTAAGGTACGACGTCCGGCCACAAGCCGAGCCATCCACAATACGAACAACACAGGAGTCGGTGATGAGCTATCAGCACCAGTACGTCGACGGAACCACCGTCCACTTTCCACTTGGCAAGGTCGTTTGCATCGGCCGCAACTACGCCGAGCACGCCAAGGAACTAAATAACCCGGTGCCCAGCGAGCCTTTGCTGTTCATCAAACCGGGCTCCTGTGTGGTGCCGCTCGATGGCGGTTTCGCCATTCCCGAGGATCGTGGTTCGGTGCATTACGAGGCGGAAATCGCCGTGCTGATCGGCAAGCCGTTTTCGAAGAAACCCGATGCCGAGGAAGTGCGTGACGCCATCAGCGGCTTCGCCCCGGCCCTGGATCTGACCCTGCGCGACGTGCAGGCCAAGCTCAAGGAGAAGGGCTATCCCTGGGAAATCGCCAAGAGCTTCGACGGTGCCTGCGTACTGGCGCCCTTCGTGCCGGGCGATGCCATCGAGGACCTGGCCGATATCGGCATTCGTCTGGTGATCAACGGCGAAACCCGTCAGGACGGCAACAGCCGCGACATGCTCAACCCCATCGTCACGATGATCCAGCACATGGCCGGACATTTCGCCCTGCAGCCGGGCGACGTCATCCTCACCGGCACGCCGGTCGGCGTTGGCGCGCTGAACAAGGGCGATGAGCTGGTGTTGGAATTGGTCGACCACAGTAGTTTCACCAGCCGCGTGCTATAAGAGGCAGTCAGCGTGCCCGAGCGCTGAAGTCAGCCGCCGTCCATCGGACGGCGGAACTCCCCCTCGACAGTGGATGTCGGATTGCCATTACGCAGCCGAGTTGCCGTCGATGCCCGCTCTCCTTCATACGATTCGCCGCCCCCGCTACTGGCTGTCTGGCTTGGTAGTCGTTGCTTTGGGCACCTTGGCGCAGACCCAGCATTGGGATGACCGTGCTCAGTTATGGTTGCAGGAGCGCTCGACGCCGCTGATCGATCGTCTGGCCAGTGTCTGGCTGCCGGGCTATCGCGCGGTGATCCAGGCCAAGGCCCTGACCGGCCTGGAGAAGGACGAGACCTCGGGGCTGACCTACAACCCACTCACCGGCACGCTGTTCACCGTCACCGGCAAGCATCCGCTGTTGGTGGAGTTGTCGCGCGAAGGTGAAGTGCTGCGCCGGATCGAGCTCAAGGGTTTCGCCGACCCTGAAGGCGTGGAGATGATGGACAACGGCCGCATGGCCATCGTCGACGAGCGCCGTCGCCAACTGACGACCTTCACCCTGGGTGACGACGATCTCGAACTGGACGCAGCCAACTTTCCCGGCTTCGACCTGGGGTTCGCCGAGGCAGGCAACAAGGGTTTCGAAGGACTGGGCTGGGACTCGCGTAGCCACAGCCTGCTGCTTGGCAAGGAGCGCGGTCCGCTGGGCTTGTTCAGTTTGCCTTTCCCGGGTGGTCACGCAGGTCAATTGCAGCCGCTGATGGCTGGCAATCTGGGCGTGCGCGACATTTCCTCGCTCAGCGTCGATGAGCGTACGGGTCACCTGCTGGTGCTGTCCGACGAGTCGCGCATGCTGCTGGAACTGGATCGCAGCGGTCATCCGGTCAGCTTTCTCAGTCTTACCGGCGGTCTCAACGGCCTGGAGCAAGGCATCAAGCAGGCCGAGGGCGTAGCCATGGATGAGGAGGGCAACATCTATATCGTCGCCGAACCCAACCTGTTCTATGTCTTCAGCAAGCTGGCACCGGATGCTGGTTGAGCGTCCGTGACGGATTCAGTTTCGCTTAAGCGTCGATTCAGTCTGGCTTCAGCTAGCGGCACTAATCTGACCCCGTCACTTACGAACAACGAGGTTCACACCATGAAACGTACCGCTCTCGCTCTGATGGTTCTGCCGCTGCTCAGCACTGCTGCTTTCGCCACCGGTTATACCGGCCCGGGTGCTACCCCGCAGGTCACCACCGTATCTGCTGCACTGCAAGCTGCCGACGACACTCATGTCGTACTGGAAGGCCAGATCGTCAAGCGTCTGCAGGACGAACTCTATGAGTTCAAGGACGCCACCGGCACCATCCAGGTGGAAATCGATGATGAAGACTGGCCGGGCCAGAAAGTCTCGGAAACCGCCAAGGTGCGCCTGACCGGTGAAGTCGACAAGGACTTCAACAGCCGCGAGATCGATGTCGATCGCGTCGAACTGATCAACTGATCGCGATATTCCGCCCGCCCGCCACGTTAAGCCCGTGGCGGGCTTTTCCGTGGTAGTCAGAGAAACTCATCATGCGTCGTCTGCTCTCCATCAACCCCTGGCTTTATCTGCTGTTGTTCGTGCTGTTGATTGGAGCCGTGCTGGGCCAGCAGTATCGGTTGTTCGAGCGAGCCTGGTTCTCCGTGCAAGAGTGGCAGCACGGTGCGCAGTGGCGCGAGCAGTCACTGTGGCTGGGCGACTACCGCGTGGTGATCGAGGCCAAGCCCATTGCCGATATCAGTGATGTCTCGGCGCTGACCTACGATCCGGATCGGCGCAGTCTGTTCAGCGTTACCAACAAGCCGGCCAAGGTGATCGAGATGAGCCTGGACGGTGAGCTCAAGCGCACTATCGACCTCGAGGGTTTTGGTGATCCCGAGGCTATCGAGTACGTGGCGCCCGGTGTCTACGTGATCGCCGACGAGCGCGAGCAGCGTCTGGTCAAGGTACGTATAGACGACGCCACGCGGGTGATCGATGCCGCCGACTTCCAGCAGCTTTCCCTGGGGATCGGCCGCAATGGCAACAAGGGTTTCGAGGGCCTGGCCTACGATGCGAAGAACCAGCGTCTGCTGGTAGCCAAGGAGCGCGACCCGGTGCGCATCTTCGAAGTGTTGGGTTTCCCCCATGTCGACGAGAGCAAGCCGCTGGCGCTGCAGGTCAATACCGACCCGAAGCGCGACGCCCGGTTGTTCGTGCGCGATCTCTCCAGCCTGGATTTCGATACGGCGACCGGACATCTGCTGGCGCTGTCGGATGAATCGCGCCTGGTGATCGAATTAAACGCCGACGGCAAGCCTGTCAGCACCCTGTCGTTGCTGCGTGGCCAGCATGGCCTGCAGCGCAGTGTGCCGCAGGCCGAAGGTGTGGCGACCGATGACGACGGCAACCTCTACCTGATCAGCGAGCCGAACCTGTTCTACGTGTTTAGGAAGCAGAACGATTAGCAGGCCGCTGAAAAACTGCCTGCGTTGGCAATACTGCGTTAAAAACGGCCTCGCGTGCGAGCCCAGTCAAAATGCTCATTTACAGCTTGTAAAGTCGAGCGCGACTCCGACCGTTTTTCGGCCGTTTTTTGCGGGGCCGCCATCGGTATTGTCTTGCCTGCCTCGTCTACGTTTTCAGCAGCCTGCTAGCCCGTCTGGTCATCCGTTTGCGCATTAGGTGCATTCTTCTGCACCGATTCGATGCCGCTCTTGCAACTGGCGGCACTGGCATACATCTGGCTCTGCCCGACCACCTGGCCATTGGTGGCTTTGAGCAGGAAGTAGTGCTTGTCGTTGCTCGAGGTCTTGGTCTCGAAGGCGCCCTCGCGTTGTGAGTTCTTCTTCACCGACTCGATGCCGTTCAGCGCCGAGTCCTTGGCCTTGTACATCTCGCTACTGAGGATGACCTGGCCGTTGCTCGCCAGCAGGTTGAAGTGGAACTGGCCGTCTTTGGCCTGTTTCAACTCGAACTTTCCAGACATGTTCATTTCTCCCCGGGGGGCCCGGCGGTATGCCGAAGCGGTGCTCTGCAAGCGTAGTCCATCAATGTGAATGACTCTTGCCGACATGGGTATGGCCGTCGTCCGGTAACGGCTGCACGCCGCCGCTGACATTGAGCTGGCGCAGAATGCCGCAGTCCTCTGCTTCCTGTGGGCCGTTGCAACGGTCGCGCAACTCGGCGAGTTGGTCGCGCAGAGCCAGCAGGCTGTTGATGCGCGCCTCGACGTGCTCGATATGTTCGTCAACCAGGCTGTTGATGCCGGCACAGCTCTCGTGCGGCAGGTCGCGCAGCGCCAGCAGGCGCTGAATCTCCTCCAGGGTCATGTCCAGGGTGCGGCAATTGCGGATGAACACCAGGCGCTCCAGGTGCGGGGCGCCGTACAGACGGTAGTTGCCTTCGCTGCGTGCGGGCGCCGGTAGCAGGCCTTCGCGCTCGTAGTAGCGCACGGTCTCTACCTGGCAGCCGGCTTTTTTCGCCAATTCTCCGATTTTCATTCAATCGCCTCCTTGGGTGCTTGACCCTATAGTGACTACAGGGTGTGTACTCGGCAACAGATACCTCAGGGAGATTTGCCATGAGCCGTTGCTGCGACCATTCGCACGAACAGCCGCCCGTACACGCCAAGCATGATCACGACCACCGTGAGCATGATCGCCAGCCCGTGCCGCCGTCGGCAGATGAGCCGTTAGCTGGGGCGGTGAATACCCGCATCCGCATCGAGCAGATGGACTGCCCCACGGAGGAGCGCTTGATTCGCGACGCCTTGGGCCGGCTGCCCGGTGTGGCCGCTCTGCAGTTCAACTTGCTGCAGCGCGTGCTTACTGTGAGCCATGACGAAGGCGTCCTGGCGCAGGTGCTACCTGCCATCAGCGCATTGGGCTTTACCCCGCAGGTCGAGGGTGAGAGCGCCGCGCCACAGCCAGTCGCTGCGCCTGCGAAAAAGCCCTGGTGGCCGCTGACGCTTGCCGCTGTGTTGGCAACCGCTTCGGAGGTCGTGCATTTCGCCACGCTAGGTCCGGATTGGCTGGCGGCGCTGCTGGCCGTCGCGGCCATCGGCCTGTGTGGGTTGAACACCTACAAAAAGGGCTGGATCGCCCTGAAGAACCGCAACCTCAACATCAACGCCCTGATGAGCATCGCCGTGACCGGTGCCGTGTTGATCGGCCAGTGGCCGGAGGCGGCGATGGTCATGGTGCTGTTCACCCTGGCGGAATTGATCGAGGCGCGCTCTCTGGATCGCGCGCGCAACGCGATTCGCGGCCTGATGGATCTGGCGCCACCGCGTGCCACGGTGAAGCAGGCTGACGGCAACTGGCAGGAAGTCGATGTGCAGGCCATCGACCTCGGCGCCGTGGTGCGCGTGCGGCCTGGTGAGCGCATCAGCCTCGATGGTGAAGTGGTCGGTGGTTCTTCGACGGTCAACCAGGCGCCGATCACCGGAGAAAGCCTGCCGGTGGAAAAACGTGCGGGTGATCCGGTCTTCGCTGGCACCATCAACGAAGCTGGTTCACTGGAGTTTCGCGTTACCGCTGCGGCGCGCGACACCACGCTGGCGCGAATCATCCATGCAGTGGAGGAGGCGCAAGGCTCGCGTGCTCCGACCCAGCGTTTCGTCGATCAGTTCTCGCGCATCTATACCCCGGCGGTGTTCGCTTTCGCCCTGGCGGTGGCCGTGCTGCCGCCGCTGGTCATCGGCGGCGCCTGGTTCGACTGGATCTACCGCGCCCTGGTGCTGCTGGTGGTGGCCTGCCCCTGTGCGTTGGTGATATCTACCCCGGTGACCATCGTCAGCGGGCTGGCGGCGGCGGCGCGCAAGGGCATCCTGATCAAGGGCGGCGTGTACCTGGAGAACGGTCGGCACCTGGCCCAACTGGCGCTGGACAAGACCGGCACCCTGACCCACGGCAAGCCGGTGCAGACCGACAGTGTTCATCTGCTGGACACGGATGAGCCGATCCACGCCGTCTGGGCAGCGAGCCTGGCCGCGCGCTCGGATCACCCGGTTTCCCGAGCACTGGCTCTGCGCGCGCAAGAGCAGGGGCAGGCACTGCATGAGGTCGAGGGCTTCGAGGCGCTACCAGGGCGCGGCACCAAGGGCATAGTCGATGGCAAGCTGCTCTATATAGGTAACCATCGCCTGGTCGAAGACCTCGGGCTCTGCTCCGCGCAGTTGGAAGAGCGTCTGGAGGCGCTGGAGCGCCAGGGCAAGAGCGTGGTGGTGCTGTGCAACGAGCAGCGCGCGTTGATGCTCTTCGCCGTCGCTGACACGGTGCGGCAGACCAGCCGCGAGGCAGTCGCCGAACTGCACGAACTGGGCGTGCGCACCTGTATGCTCACCGGCGATAACGCCCATACCGCTGCGGCCATCGCCGAGCAGGTCGGCGTCGACGAGGCGCGTGGCGACCTGCTGCCAGCGGACAAACTGGCCTGGGTCGAGGCGCGCCAGGCGCAGGGTAAGGTCGTCGGCATGGTTGGTGATGGCATCAACGATGCCCCGGCGCTGGCCAAGGCCGAAATCGGTTTCGCCATGGGCGCTGCCGGCACCGACACCGCCATCGAGACTGCAGATGTCGCGCTGATGGACGATGATCTGCGCAAGATCCCGGCCTTCGTCCGTCTGTCCCGGCAGACCCACGCGATACTGCTGCAGAACATCGTGTTGGCGTTGGGCATCAAGGCGATATTCCTGGGCATGACCCTGGCAGGCGAGGCGACCATGTGGATGGCGGTGTTCGCCGACATGGGCGTGAGCCTGCTGGTGGTGTTCAACGGCCTGCGCCTGCTGCGCAAATGAGGGAGGCCACCATGCATGTGGAACTGAGCAAGGCCATCGATGAAGTCTTCGCCCAGGCGACGCGGGCTCTTGGTGACCGTCGCAACGCCGAAGCCCTGATGTGGCTGGAGCGCGCGCATATCCTCACCCAGCGTCGCCCTTGGCTGCATGCGCGTTCGCATTGGTTGATGCTGCGGGCTGGCTGGCAGCTGGGGGATATGCGCGAGGTGTCAGGTCAGATTCCGAGGATCGTCGCAGCCTTGCTGTTCTCGCGTATCTGGGTGCCCATCGGTAACACCGGGCGGGCGCGGGTCAGTGCGTTTCAACCGATGCCGATAAGCGAGGAACTGCGCCGCTTGCTGGAGTAGGCGGCGCATTGGCAGGCTCCGTAGCCCGGATGCAATCCGGGAGCATTGCGTCAGGCATCCCCGGATTTCATCCGGGCTAGGTTCTAGCGTTTGAGTTCTTTCACGCCGTCAGCGGTGCCAAGCAGCAGTAGGTCGGCCGAGCGGGCGGCGAACAGGCCGTTGGTGACCACGCCGACGATGGCATTGATGTCCGCTTCCAGCTTCACCGGGTCGACGATCGACATGTTGTGCACGTCGAGAATGATATTGCCGTTGTCGGTCAGCACGCCTTCGCGGTACACCGGATCACCGCCCAGTTTCACCAGCTCGCGCGCCACATGGCTGCGCGCCATGGGGATGACTTCCACCGGCAGCGGGAACTCGCCCAGCACCGGCACCAGCTTGCTGGCGTCGGCAATGCAGATGAAGGTCTTGGCTACGGCTGCGACGATCTTCTCGCGAGTCAGCGCGGCGCCGCCGCCCTTGATCAGGTTCAGGTGTTCGTCGCTCTCGTCGGCGCCGTCGACGTAGAACTCCAGGTCGCTGACGGCGTTGAGGTCGTATACCGGGATGCCATGGCCTTTCAGGCGTGCGGCGGTGGCTTCGGAACTGGCCACGGCACCGTCGAACTCCATCTTGTGCTTGGCTAGCGCGTCGATGAAGAAGTTGGCGGTGGAGCCGGTGCCGACGCCGACGATGCTCTTGCTGTCGAGGCGCGGGAGAATATGGTCGACGGCGGCCTGGGCCACAGCCTGTTTCAGCTGATCCTGGTTCATCGCGGGGGAATGCCTGGGAGGATGGGGAACAAGGCGCGAATTATAGCCGCAAGTGCTGTGCTGACGGGGCAAAACCCGTGCGTTTCGTATGGTCGCCCGGCGTGACGCTGGGGTAGACTCGGCAGTCCCTCCAAGCCCGAACGCCTGCGAAATCGCCATGCTCGAACAGTACGTGAAGAAGATCCTCACCTCGCGCGTCTACGACGTCGCGGTGGAAACCCCGCTGCAACCCGCCCGTCAGCTCAGTGAGCGACTGGGCAACCAGATTCTGCTCAAGCGCGAGGATCTGCAGCCGGTGTACTCGTTCAAGATTCGTGGCGCCTACAACAAGCTGGCGCAACTGTCGCCTGAGGAGCTGGCGCGCGGCGTGGTCACCGCCTCGGCCGGTAATCACGCGCAGGGCCTGGCCCTGGCCGCCAAGCACCTGGGCGTGAAGGCGACCATCGTCATGCCGCGCACCACCCCGGAGCTGAAGGTGCAGGGCGTGCGTTCGCGCGGTGGCAAGGTGGTGCTGCACGGCGACGCCTTCCCTGAGGCGCTGGCGCATTCGCTGAAACTGGTGGAAGAGAAGGGCTACACCTATATCCACCCGTACGACGATCCGCTGGTGATCGCCGGCCAAGGCACCGTGGCCATGGAACTGCTGCGCCAGCACCAGGGCCGTATCGACGCCATCTTCGTGCCGGTGGGCGGCGGCGGCCTGATCGCCGGCATCGCGGCGTACGTGAAGTACCTGCGCCCGGAGATCAAGGTGATCGGCGTCGAGCCGGACGATTCCAATTGCCTGCAGGCCGCCATGGCGGCTGGTGAGCGCGTGGTGCTGCCGACGGTCGGGCTGTTTGCCGATGGCGTAGCGGTGGCGCAGATCGGCCAGCACACCTTCGACATCTGCAAGGATCATGTCGATGAAGTGATCACCGTCAGCACCGACGAGATCTGCGCAGCGATCAAGGACATCTACGACGACACCCGCTCGATCACCGAGCCGGCCGGTGCACTGGCCGTGGCCGGGATCAAGAAGTACGTCGAGCGCCAGGGCGTCACCGGCGAGGTGCTACTGGGCATCGACTCAGGCGCCAACGTCAACTTCGACCGTCTGCGCCATGTTGCCGAGCGCGCCGAACTGGGCGAGAAGCGCGAGGCGATCATCGCCGTGACCATTCCCGAGCAGCCGGGTAGCTTCAAAGCCTTCTGCGAAGCGGTGGGCAAGCGCCAGATCACCGAATTCAACTATCGCTTCCATACCGACCGCGAAGCGCACATCTTCGTCGGCGTGCAGACTCACCCGGAAAACGATCCGCGTGCCGCGCTGGTCGAGGGCCTGCGCGCCCAGGGTTTTCCGGTACTGGACCTGACTGACAACGAGCTGGCCAAGCTGCATATCCGCCATATGGTCGGTGGCCATGCTGCCGGCGTGGGTGACGAGATGGTGCTGCGTTTCGAATTCCCCGAGCGGCCGGGTGCGCTGTTCAACTTCCTGCAGAAGCTGGGCGGACGCTGGAACATCTCGATGTTCCACTACCGTAACCATGGCGCTGCCGATGGTCGTGTGCTGGCCGCGCTGCAGGTGCCGGAAGACGAGCGGCACCTGGTACCGGCGGCGCTGGATGCCATCGGTTATCCCTACTGGGATGAAAGCGAGAATCCGGCCTACAAGCTGTTTCTCGGCTGAGCACGGGTAGGGCGGGTTTACCCGCCGCCGCGTTCTGGCGGGTTGCACCCGCCCTACTTAGTAGCCGAATAAAAGGAAGCCTCGATGGAACACTATCTGCTGGTCCGTATTCTCCACAGCGCCCCGGGCGTTTTGCTGCTGCTCGGCTTGATCGCCCATGGCGTCATGCTGTTCAAGGCGCAGCGTGGTGGCGATGCGGCTGTGCTGGCGCGCAAGCTGCGTGTGACCCTGCTGTTCAGCTTCCCGGCATTCGCCGTGCTGGCGCTGAGCCTGCCGATCACCGGCTACTGGCTGGTGGACACCGCCGGCTGGCCGCTAGGGCAGACCTGGCTGCTGCTGGGCAGCATTCTCTATGCGCTGACGATGCTGCTGGGTTTGCTGCTGGCTGGCCGCCTGGCGGTCTGGCGTGCGCTGGGTGATACGCCAGCACCGACAGCGCTGAAGCGCCTGTGTCTGATCTATGCCGGGCTGATTTTGGTATTGCTGATCGCGATCATGGCGTTGATGGGCGCCAAGCCGGTTTAAAGCAGCCGCAGAGCGGCTTCTGCTGACCCTCTCCCGTCGGGAGAGGGTGCCCGAGAGGCGGGAAGAGGGTCTGTGATTCGAGGCATCTCGACTGCCAAGCCTTCGTAGGGTGTCGCGGGGCCGCCCAGGCTGTGCGCACCGGCGATAGACGAGGTGGGCCCTGGTGCGCACGGCGCACCCTACGTCATCTCAGCGCAGCGAAATCACCGGCCAGCCGCGCTCGGTGGCGGTGGCGCGCAGCACGTCATCCGGATCGACCGCTACCGGTTTGGCCACGGCCTCCAGCAGCGGCAGGTCATTGCGCGAGTCGCTATAGAAGTAGGCGCCGTCGAGGTTGTACCCCGTCTCTGCCAGCCATTCGTTCAGTCGGGTCACCTTGCCGCCCTGGTAGCACGGTATGCCGGTGATCTGCCCGGTATAGCGGCCGTCCTGCATGCCACATTCGGTGGCGATCAGCGTTTCCACGCCCAGGCGCTCGGCGATGGGCGCGGTGACGAAGCGGTTGGTGGCCGTGATGATCACCAGCTTGTCGCCAGCAACGCGGTGTTCGGCCAGCAGCGCTTCGCCCTTGGCCAGGATGATCGGCTCGATCACTTCGGCCATGAACTCGCGGTGCCATTGCGCCAGTTGCGCCATGTCTGTGCGGCCGAGAATGGCCTGGCTGAAGTTCTGGTAGGCCACCACGTCCAGCTTGCCGGCGCAGTAGTCGGCATAGAAGGCGTCGTTGCGGGCCAGATACTCGGCTGCATCGACCAGGCCGCGCTGGCAGATGAATTCGCCCCAGCTGTGATCGCTGTCGCCAGCGAGCAGGGTGTTGTCGAGATCGAAAAGGGCCAAGCGCACGGTTCTATACCTGTCTGCAAAAGGGGGAGGGGCGCCAGAATAGCCGCTTTGCTGGGGCTTTCAAACTGCGCCTAAACCCGCGTTGCTGCTCGCGCCGGCTTTGTGGAACAATGCCGGAACTTGCGTGTACGAGGTTGCTTGCCGTGATCGATTCTGATGGTTTTCGCCCGAATGTCGGCATCATCCTGACCAATGATGTCGGCCAGGTGCTCTGGGCCAGGCGTATCAACCAGGATGCGTGGCAGTTTCCCCAGGGCGGCATCAATGATCGTGAATCGCCGGAAGAGGCGCTTTACCGTGAACTGAATGAAGAGGTCGGGCTCGAAGAGCAGGATGTGAATATCCTCGCCTGCACCCGAGGCTGGTTGCGTTATCGTCTGCCTCAGCGTCTGGTGCGCACGCACAGCCAGCCGCTGTGCATCGGGCAGAAACAGAAGTGGTTTCTGCTGCGTCTGACCGGAGCAGAAGAGCGTGTGCGCATGGACCTGACCGGCAAGCCCGAGTTCGATGGCTGGCGCTGGGTCAGCTACTGGTACCCGCTGGGCCAGGTGGTCACATTCAAGCGCGAGGTCTATCGCCGCGCGCTCAAGGAACTCGCCCCGCGCCTTTTAGTGCGCGACTGATACGGACCCCAATCGAGCATGCTCAATACGCTGCGCAAGATCGTCCAGGAAGTAAACGCCGCCAAGGATCTCAAGGCGGCGCTGTCGATCATTGTGCAGCGCGTCAAGGAAGCCATGGGCAGCCAGGTCTGCTCGGTCTACCTGCTCGACCCGGAAAGCAACCGTTTCGTGCTGATGGCCACCGACGGCCTCAACAAACGCTCCATCGGCAAGGTCAGCATGGCCCCCAGCGAAGGTCTGGTCGGCCTGGTCGGTAGCCGCGAAGAGCCGCTGAACCTCGAAGACGCCGCCAGTCACCCCCGCTACCGCTACTTCGCCGAGACCGGCGAAGAGCGCTACGCCTCCTTCCTCGGTGCACCGATCATCCACCACCGTCGCGTGATGGGCGTTCTGGTCGTGCAGCAGAAGGAGCGCCGCCAGTTCGACGAAGGCGAAGAAGCCTTCCTGGTCACCATGAGTGCGCAGCTCGCCGGCGTTATCGCCCATGCCGAGGCCACTGGCTCGATTCGTGGTCTCGGTCGCCAAGGCAAGGGCGTGCAGGAGGCCAAGTTCGTCGGCGTGCCGGGTGCACCGGGGGCAGCGGTCGGTACCGCTGTCGTGGTGCTGCCCCCGGCTGATCTGAATGTGGTGCCAGACCGTAGCGTGGATGACATCGCTGCAGAACTGGAACTGTTCGACAAGGCGCTCGGCTGGGTACGCGAGGACATGCAGGAGCTGTCCGAGAAGCTCGCCACCCAACTGCGCAAGGAAGAGCGCGCGCTGTTCGACGTCTACCTGATGATGCTCGAAGATGCCGCGCTGGGTAACGAGGTGCGCAAGGTCATCCGCACCGGCCAGTGGGCGCAGGGCGCCTTGCGCCAGGTGGTGCTCGACCACGTCAATCGTTTCGAACTGATGGATGACGCTTACCTGCGCGAGCGTGCCTCTGATGTGCGCGACCTCGGCCGGCGCCTGCTCGCCTACCTGCAGGAAGAACGCAAGACCTCGCTGGTCTACCCGGACAACACCATTCTGGTCAGCGAGGAGCTGTCGCCGGCGATGCTCGGCGAGGTGCCGGAAGGCAAGCTGCTCGGCCTGATTTCGGTGACGGGTTCGGGTAACTCCCATGTCGCCATCTTCGCGCGTGCCATGGGCATTCCTACGGTCATGGGCGTGGTCGATCTGCCGTACTCGAAGATCGATGGCATCAAGCTGATCGTCGATGGCTACCATGGCGAAGTCTTCACCAACCCCAGTGATCTGCTGAGCAAGCAGTACGCCGAGGTGGTCGAGGAGGAGCGCCAGCTCACCGAAGGCCTCGACGCCCTGCGTGCGTTGCCGTGCGAGACCCTCGACGGCCACCGCATGCCGTTGTGGGTCAACACCGGTCTTTTGGCTGACGTGGCTCGCGCTCAGCAGCGTGGCGCCGAGGGCGTTGGCCTGTACCGCACCGAAGTGCCGTTCATGATCAACGAGCGCTTCCCCAGCGAGAAGGAACAGCTCGCCACTTACCGCGAGCAACTGCAGGCCTTCCATCCGTTGCCGGTGACCATGCGCACCCTGGATATCGGTGGCGACAAGTCGCTGTCCTACTTCCCGATCAAGGAAGAGAACCCCTTCCTTGGCTGGCGCGGCATTCGCGTGACCCTGGATCACCCGGAAATCTTCCTGGTCCAGACCCGTGCCATGCTCAAGGCCAGCGAAGGGCTGAACAACCTGCGTATCCTGCTGCCGATGATTTCCGGTACGCAGGAGCTGGAAGAGGCGCTGCACCTGATCCACCGTGCCTGGGGCGAGGTGCGTGACGAAGGCACCGACGTGCCGTTGCCGCCGATCGGCGTGATGATCGAGATCCCAGCAGCGGTTTATCAGACCCGCGAACTGGCACGCCAGGTGGACTTTCTCTCGGTCGGTTCCAACGACCTGACCCAGTACTTGCTGGCGGTCGACCGCAACAACCCGCGCGTGGCCGATCTCTACGACTTCCTCCACCCGGCAGTGCTGCAGGCGTTGCAGAAGGTGGTCAACGACGCGCATCTCGAAGGCAAGCCGGTGAGCATCTGCGGAGAGATGGCGGGTGATCCGGCGGCGGCCGTGTTGCTGCTGGCGATGGGCTTCGACTCGCTGTCGATGAACGCCACCAACCTGCCCAAGGTGAAATGGCTGCTGCGTCAGGTTACCCAGAGCAAGGCCAAGGAACTGCTCGGCCAGGTGCTGACCATGGACAACCCGCACCTGATCTACAGCACCCTGCACCTTGCATTGCGCAACCTGGGCCTCGGCCGGGTGATCAACCCGGCGTCCAATATCCAGGCCTGATTCACCTGTAGGAGCGAGCTCTGCTCGCGAAGCTTTTGCGCCGCCAAGATTCGCGGGCTACCCGCGCAAGGTGACCTCGCCCAACAGGGCACCATGCGGGCCGAAACTGCGCTCGGTGATGTTCCAGGCCCCATCTCTGCCAAGGTTCAGCACCGTGCTGGCGCGGGTGCCATAGGTCTCGCTGGCGATGAAGGCAGTCGCTAGCAGGCGCTCCGTCGCCAGCCCCACGCCGGTGTCTGGCAGCAGGTGATCGGCCGGTTGGTTGCGGTCGGTCAGCAGCGCAAGCAAATCCTCATCTTCGCCATCGATGCTGTCGCTCAGGGCGCTCCTGGTGCGCAGCAGCTTCGGCCAGGGCGTGTCGAGGTTGGCGTTGGACATGCCGTAGATGCCGCTCTCCAGTCGCCGAGGCCGCCCTTCCTGAGAGTTGAAATGCCAGATCTGATGGCGGTCGCCGAGCAGCAGGTTGAAGCCGGCATGCTCGGCAGCGTCGCGCATGATCCTGTCGAGATAGGCCGGTGCCGACTCCTGGCCCAGCAGGTAGTCAACCGTCAACGCGCCGCGTGAACGGGGGCCGGCTTTCTGCCTGGGGTCGCGGATGTTGGTCAGTGCCGCGAAGCGGCCTTGCGCGGTAACGCCGAGCCAGGTGCCGCCGGCCTGCAGGTCGCGGCCGGCGAACACGCCGGGAGCATCCTGCCATTCACCAAGTGCGGCGCTGGGACGCGCGTAGAACTCGTCGCGATTGGCCGCCAGGCGCAGCACCGTTGGTTTTTCGGGCTGCCAGGCGAAGACGATCAGGCACATGCGGATTCCTCCGATAGTGAAGTCTGGCAGGCTAGCGAGCTGAGCCCGGTGCGGCAACCGTTCCGTCGATCCGTATGCCGTTGAGGGGGCATTTCCGCTACCATGCCGCTTTGTTTTTGGGGGTGCCGATGGAACTGCTGCTCTACCTGGTGCTGGGGTCTGCTGCCGGTGTGCTGGCGGGCCTGTTCGGCGTGGGTGGCGGCCTGATCATCGTGCCAGTGCTGGTGTTGAGCTTCACCTCCCAGGGTATGGCGGCGGAGGTACTCACCCATCTGGCCGTGGGCACTTCTCTGGCGACCATCGTTTTTACCTCGATCAATTCGCTGCTCGAACATCATCGCAAGGGCGCGGTACGTTGGCCGCTGTTTCGCTGGCTGACCCTGGGTATCCTGCTCGGTGCGGCGCTAGGGGCGATGACGGCGGCGCTGATCCAGGGGCCGTTGCTGCAGAAGATCATCGGCACCTTCGCCATCGTCGTGGCGGCGCAGTTGTCGCTGGACCTGAAACCCAAGGCCAGCCGCGGTGTCCCAGGCAAGCCGACACTGACGGTAGCCGGCGGGGTGATCGGTTGGGCCTCGGCGATCTTCGGGATTGGCGGTGGCTCGTTGACCGTGCCCTTTCTGGTCTGGCGCAGCGTGCCGATCCAGCAGGCGGTGGCAACCTCGGCAGCTTGTGGTTTGCCGATCGCCATCGCCGGTGCTTTGAGTTTCATGTTCACCGGCTGGGGGAACCCGAATCTGCCGCCATGGAGCGTCGGTTTCGTGTATCTCCCGGCATTGCTGGGAATAGCCACGACCAGCATGTTCTTTGCCCGTTTTGGTGCGCGCCTGGCCCATCGCCTGTCGCCACTGTTGCTCAAGCGTCTGTTCGCCCTGCTGCTGTTCAGCGTGGGCCTGAGTTTTTTCATTTAAGGAGTCCTGGATGCTGCCTTATCCGCAGATCGACCCGGTGGCCATCGCCCTCGGTCCCCTGAAAATCCATTGGTACGGCCTGATGTACTTGGTCGGTATCGGTGGTGCGTGGCTGTTGGCCTCGCGCCGGCTGGAGCGTTTCGACGCGACCTGGACCAAGGACAAGCTGTCCGACCTGGTGTTCTGGGTGGCCATGGGGGTGATTCTCGGCGGGCGCCTGGGCTATGTGTTGTTCTACGATCTGTCTGCGTACATCGCCGATCCGGCGAAGATCCTGCGGGTTTGGGAGGGCGGCATGTCCTTCCACGGCGGCCTGATCGGGGTGATGCTGGCGACCTGGTGGTTCGGCAAGCGCAACGGCAAGAGTTTCTTCGAGCTGATGGACTTCATCGCGCCGCTGGTGCCGATCGGTCTGGGCGCCGGGCGTATCGGCAACTTCATCAATGCCGAATTGTGGGGCAAGGCCACCGACGTGCCCTGGGCGATGATCTTCCCCACCGACCCGCAGCAACTGGCGCGTCATCCGTCGCAGCTGTACCAGTTCGCTCTGGAAGGCGTGGCGCTGTTCACCATCCTCTGGTTCTACTCGCGCAAGCCGCGGCCGACCATGGCCGTGTCCGGCATGTTCGCCGTGTGCTACGGCATCTTCCGCTTCATCGTCGAATTCGTCCGCGTGCCGGACGCCCAGCTCGGCTACCTGGCCTGGGGCTGGCTGACCATGGGCCAGGTGCTCTGCATACCGATGATTCTCGCTGGCCTCGGCCTGATCGCCTATGCCTACAAACGTCAGGCTGCCCAGGGAGTCGCGCCATGAAACAGTACCTCGACCTGATGCGCCACGTGCGTGAGCACGGCACCTTCAAGGAAGACCGCACCGGCACCGGCACCTACAGCGTGTTCGGCTACCAGATGCGCTTCGACCTGGCCGATGGCTTCCCCATCGTCACCACCAAGAAGTGCCACCTGCGCTCGATCATCCACGAGCTGCTGTGGTTCCTGCAGGGTGACACCAACATCAAGTACCTCAAGGACAACGGCGTCAGCATCTGGGACGAGTGGGCCGACGAGAACGGCAACCTTGGCCCGGTGTACGGCTACCAGTGGCGCAGCTGGCCGGCACCCAATGGCGAGTCCATCGACCAGATCGCCAAGCTGATCGAGATGATCAAGAAGAACCCGGACTCGCGCCGCCTGATCGTCTCGGCCTGGAACCCGGCGCTGGTCGAGCAGATGGCGCTGCCGCCGTGCCATGCGCTTTTCCAGTTCTACGTCGCCGACGGCAAGCTCAGCTGCCAGCTGTATCAGCGCTCGGCGGACATCTTCCTCGGCGTGCCCTTCAACATCGCCAGCTATGCACTGCTGACGCTGATGGTGGCGCAGGTCTGCGGTCTGCAGCCGGGTGAGTTCATCTGGACCGGCGGCGATTGCCACCTGTACGCCAACCACATCGAGCAGACCGACCTGCAACTGACCCGCCAGCCGTTGCCGCTGCCGACCATGAAGCTCAACCCTGAAGTGAAGGACCTGCTGGCCTTCAAATTCGAGGACTTCGAGCTGGTCGGTTACGAAGCGCACCCGCATATCAAGGCGCCGGTGGCCGTCTGAGATAGAAGTGAGTGGCGCTCCGCTGTAGGGTGGGCTTTAGCCCACCGATTCACCATGCCGTCGGCCCCTTCACCGACACATACCAGGCAAAGGATTGCCCATGTCGACCTATCGCCGCGAACGGATTTCCGGTGCTACCTACTTCTTCACGGTCACTCTCGCTGATCGTCGATCCTGTTTGCTGATGGACGAAATTGCGCTGTTGCGTCAGGTCTACGTCGAGGCGAGCAAACGTATGCCTTTCAAGACCATTGCCATCTGCGTCTTGCCCGATCACCTGCATGCAGTATGGGAGCTGCCTGAGGATGATCACGACTATTCCCGGCGTTGGGCATTGATCAAAAGCCAGTTTTCTCGGGCGCTATCCACCATGGCTACCGTCAGCGCCAGCAAAGTTAGAAAGCGTGAGAAAGGCATCTGGCAGAGGCGCTTCTGGGAGCACCGCATCCGTGATGAGAGTGACCTTGCACGGCATGTCGATTACATCCATTTCAACCCGGTAAAACACGGCCTGGTGAGTCAGGTTGGCGATTGGCCTTATTCAAGCTTCCACCGTTATGCCGCGCGCGGACTCCTGCCGGTAGATTGGGGTGGGCAGGATGATGGTGATGGAGAGTTTGGGGAGTAGTTGTGGCGGGTTCGATCAAGGGCGGTTGATGGAGGGCGGGCGTTGGTGGGCTGAAGCCCACCCTACGGGGTGTAGGGCCGGGGTATGTAGGGTGGGCTTTAGCCCACCGGTTGCACGGAGAAGTCGCTGCTCAGGCGCTCTATCTGCTCGGTGCGCTCGGCTTCTTCCAGGCGTGCGCCTGGATTCAGTGACGACCATTGCGGGTGAGCGCGTGCCACGTTCAGCGGGGCGGGTAGCTTGCCCTTGCGCCACAGGGTTTCCTGCGGCGCGTTGAGGGTGATGGCGTCCATCGCGGCGTGGCCGCGTACGTCCAGGGCGGCCAGCAATTGCTGCTGGCGTAGGGCGAGCAGGCGCAGCACGGCGTCGTCGACGGTCAGCTCGCGCTGGCCCTTCAGTTTTCCCTTCAGTCGTTCTCCGTAGTTGCGCAGGGTCTGCGCACTGCCGCCGATCACTGCGCCCAGCGCAGCGGCGGCGCCCAGGGTGATGCCGCCGACCAGCAGGTCGACGCCGACACCGGTAGCAGCACCAGCCGCCATGCCGCCGCCGACCTTGATGCCGAGTTGCTTGAGCGTTTCCGGGTTGAACAGGTCGTCGCCCCAGCGCCCATCGAGCAGTGGCAGATCGGCCGCTTTGGCATCGCCGCTGCGGAAGGCGTACAGGCGCAGCAGGGCGTCGACACAGCGCTGCTCGCGCTGGCGAATGGCCGTGCGCAGCTCGGTGATGGCGCCCTGTTCCAGCACCGGCTGGGCGGCGACGCTGCGGCGGCAGGCGGCGCAGTCGATCAGCAATTCGGCGATCAGCCGATTGCCGGCCTGGCGCCGGACCTGGCGCTGGGCTTCGTGATCCTCGATCAGTCGTTGCAGTTGCGGGCGCGAACGCTCCAGCAGCAGGGCCAGGCTTTCGTACAGACGACGTTCGCCATCCGCAGGCGGCGCCACGCTGTCGAAGGCCACCAGGGCATGCAGACCGAGGCGGGCCAGTGCTTCGCGCCACTCCGTTTCGCGATGGTTGGCGCTGGCGACGAAGTTGAGCACGGGCAGCAGCGGTCGGCCGCACATGGTGAGCACCGCGAGTTCATCGCGGTACTTGGCCAGCACCGGCTCGCGTACGTCGATCACATAGAGGCCGGCGTCTGAGGCCAGTAGTTGACGCAGCACCTTGGCTTCCTGTTCGTAGCGCTGGCGCGCTTCGCTGCCTTCGAGAAAACGGCTCAGGCGGGCCGGGCCGTCCAGGCGCTCGCCGGGGCGGTCGAGGCGCTCCAGGTAATCGAGCAGGGCGATGGCGTCTTCGAGGCCGGGGGTGTCGTACAGCTCCAGCAGCGCCTGGCCATCCACCGACAGGCGTGCGCCTTCGACATGGCGCGTGGTGCTGGCGCGGGGCGAGACTTCGCCGAAGTCGATGTCGCGAGTCAGAGTGCGCAGCAGCGAGGTCTTGCCGACATTGGTGTGGCCGACCAGGGCGAGTTTCAGTGGTGGGCTCATGGCGTGGGCTCGTTCGAATAATCCGGAGGCAGTAGATCGCGTACGGATGTAGGCCCGTGTGCCTGCGGCTCTCTAGTCATGCCCCGTCTCCAGCCAGTTCAAGGGCGCGGTATCGCCATGCTGCAGCCCCAGGCTGGTGATTGCCTGGTGCCAGTCCGTCAGGCGGGCGCTGTCCAGGCTCTCGCCGGGCGTCGGCGGCAGCAGCCAGATGCGTGTGGCAGAGGCCGAGCGCGCCAGTTCGCCGAGCAGCGCCAGGGTGCCGCGATCCGGCGAACGACGGGGGTCGCAGGCGATGGCCAGGCGTTCGGGCGGGAAGCGGGTCAGTTGTTCGAGCAACTGGCGGCGTTGTTCGCGGCTGTCGATCACCCCGGCATCGGCCACGCCTTTGGGCACAGGCGCCGGCGGCCAAGGGCGGAGCTCGTCCAGTTCGATGCCAAGCAGCAGCGCGCCGCTGCCAGGTTGTGTGCTGGCGCCGCCTTGCGGTTGGTGCAGGGCGGTGGGGGCCAGGTCGCAGATGCCGAGACGTTCGCTGTCCGGCTGCAAGCGCTGGCGCAGCAGGCCGTAGCCGGGCAGTTCGAGATCCAGACGCAGCGCGCCTTTGCCGGATTGCCAGCGCCACAGGCACAGCAGCATCAGCAGCAGGCGTGGCAGCAGGCCGTAGACCAGCACCACGCCGACCAGCCAGCCGGCCCAGCTCTGCCGGGCCGCTTCGCTGGCGATGGCGGCATCGCCGCTGGCGCGAATGACGTCGATGTCCGGCAGGCTGAAGCCGAGCAGCGCGGGCAGGGCGCCGATGGCTTGGGTCAGGGCGATAAAGGTGTCGCCAGCGAGAATGGTGGTTTCCCAGACGAAACCGTAGCGGCGCGTGGCGAGCAGCAACAACAGGGTGATCAGTGTCGTGAGCATGGCCAATGTCCACAGGCCGTTGACCATCAGACCCAGGCCCCAGCGGGTCAGGCGTTGGCGTTGCAGCATCAGCAGCAGGGCCGGGGCCAGTTGCGCGGCGCTGGCGTCGCGCGCCAGTTTTTCACTGAGCCACAGCCACAAGCGACCGAGTGCGCCAGGGTGGTCTCGGGTCAGCAGCAGGCCCAGCAGCCAGCCAAGCAGCATCAGCAGGTTGAGCCCAAGCAGGCTGCCCAGGGCCCAGAACACGTTGACTGGTTGGCGCCCGTCGCCCAGCGCCGCCAGGGCCAGGCCAAAGCCGCTGAGCAGGGCCAACAGCGCCAGCAGCAGGCCGGCCAGGCGTGCGCCCTGCAGCCAGTGCAGCAACGCCTGCCACTGACCATCACGGCGGGCCAGGTGCAGAGCTCGATGCTGGATGCGCTCGGCCAGGTCAACCTGCTCGGCACGGGCCAGGCGATTGGCTTCGCTGTCTTCGAGCGGGCCGGCATGCTCCTCGCGCAGGCGAATGGTTTCGCTGAGCCAGAGGCGTTGCAAGGGCGTAGGGGAGGAGGCGTCTATCACGCAGCGTCTCGTCATTCGGATCAGGGGTTGAGAATAACCCCTGATCCGCCCCGGTGCGAATCAGCGCTGTTGGCGCAAGCGCACGGCGATGTCTGGCTGGTCGATGAACAGGCCGTCGATGCCGGTGGCGAGGAAGGCGCGCAGCTCGGCGTCGATATCACCACGTTCGACCGGGTCACTGCCCGTACGCAGGCTGCTGGGCAGGAAGGCGTTTTCCGCGCGGAAGGTATAGGGGTGCACTTTGAGTCCAGCGGCATGGGCGTCAGCTACCAGGCTGGTCGGCGCGCTCAGGTTGCCGGCGGCGTCACGCGGGATGACCATGCCTTTTTCCGGGCCGATGCCGGCGGCGTAGCTTGCGATGTTCTGCAGGCCTTCTGGGGTGATCATCTGCTGGTAGCCAAGGCCACTGCCCCGCACCTGTTGATCGTAGGGTTGGCCTTCTATCCACAGCAGCTGTACCAGGCGGAGCGGCGTCAGCGTGCTCAGCGTCTTGAGGTTTTCCACTTCGAAGGACTGGATGAAAACGGGCGCTTCGGCACTGTCGTAACCGTTGCGTTCGAGCACCGCCAGCAACGGTTTTTCCATGGCCAGGTCGCGTTGCTGGAAGTGAGTGGGGTGCTTGGTTTCCGGGTACAAACCCAGGGTTCGTTGCTGAAGGGCTTCCAGGCGTTTCACCAGATCGATGATCTCCTGCAGCGTGGGAATCTCGAATTGGCCATCGAAGCGGGTATTGCCCGGCCGCTGCTGCGGGATGCGCTCGATGGCGCGCAGGGTTTTCAGCTCGGCAAGGGTGAAATCCTCGCTGAACCAGCCTTCCAGGCTGCGCCCGTCGACGCTCTGGGTGCGCTTGCGGGCGGCGAACTCGGGGTGTTGCGCCACGTCGGTGGTCAGCCCCAGTTCGTTGTCGTGGCGGGCGACCAACTGGCCGTCGCGGGTCATCACCAGGTCGGGCTCGATGTAGTCGGCCCCCTGCAGCGCCGCCAGCGCGTAGGCGGCGAGGGTATGTTCGGGCACGTAGCCGCTGGCACCGCGATGGGCGATCACCAGCGGCGCCTTCGTCTGCCGGGGCTGGGGCTGCTTGGCACTGGGTTGCTGTTGGGCCCATTCGATGGCGGCCTGGACCTTATCGACCGGGGGCGGGCTGGCGAAGGCCTGCAGGGGCAGCAGTGCGATGCCCAGCAACCAGGCAGGGAATGATTTCGACATGGCGCATGTTCCTTGCTCGTAGAGTCAGCCGTTAGCCTGCTACGGCAAAGGTGACGATTCGACGACAGTGTTGCCAATGGGCGCGTCCGACACAGCCAACGGTGGGCTGCGAGGCAGCCGAGGGCTCTGCTATGCTCGCCGTCATGAACAAGACTCTACCTCTTTCCCTGATCGCCGCGCTCGCGCACAACCGCGTGATTGGCCGCGACAACCAACTGCCCTGGCACCTGCCGGCGGACCTCAAGCATTTCAAGGCGCTGACCCTGGGCAAGCCGATCATCATGGGGCGCAAGACCTGGGATTCGCTCGGTCGGCCGTTGCCGGGCAGGCTCAATATCGTGGTCAGCCGCCAGGCCGATCTGAGTTTGGAAGGTGCTGAGGTGTTTGCGACGCTGGAAGAAGCCATCGAGCGAGCCGACGCCTGGGCGCGTGAAGAGGATGCCGAGGAACTGATGCTGATCGGCGGCGCGCAGCTCTATGAGCTGGGCCTGGCCCAGGCCGATCGCCTGTACCTGACGCGTGTCGGCCTCGACCCCGATGGCGATGCCTTCTTCCCCGAGGTCGACGAGGCTACCTGGCGCATGACCTCCAGCGTCGAGCACCCGGCTTCGGCCGAAACACCGTTTTACGCCTTCGAAGTGTGGGAGCGCCGCGGCGCATAATCCTGCCGAGCGTTCCGGTCGTCTTTGCCGCCAGATTCCTCTGCGCGGCGTGACGGTCACTGCCTAGCCGCTGCCGTAACGTCTTTCGTGCATCCTGATGCAGGTTCTTTCATGACTGAGCAATCGCCCGTCGACGAGCGCCCGAGCGCTGTCGCTGCACTCTTCGTGCGCCACCCACTCTGGGAAGATGCGCTGGCTCTGCTGTTCGGCACCGCGCTGGTGGCGCTGGGCATTGCCTTCTACACGCATGCCGGCCTGCTCACCGGTGGCACCGTCGGTATCGCCTTTCTCGCCAACTATCAGGCCGGCTGGTCATTCGGGTTGGTGTTCTGCCTGGTCAACCTGCCGTTCTACCTGCTCGGTATCTGGCGGATGGGCTGGGGCTTCACTCTGCGCACGGGCTGCGCGGTGTTGCTGGTTTCGCTACTGGCTGAGCTGACGCCGCAGTGGGTCGCCTTCGCCCATCTCAGCGCTGTGTATGCCGCGCTGTTCGGCGGCGCTGCGATGGGGCTGGGTTTGCTCATGCTGTTCCGCCATCGCGCCAGCCTGGGTGGGGTGAACATTCTCGCGCTGTACATGCAGGCACGCTTCGGCCTGCGTGCTGGCGCCGTGCAGATGGCCATCGATGCGAGCATCGTGCTGGCGGCCGTCTTCGTGGTGTCGCCAGACAAGGTGCTGCTCTCGGTGCTGGGAGCGGTGATGCTCAATCTGGTGCTGGCGATCAATCACCGGGCGGATCGCTACGTCGGCGTCAGTTGAACGCAGCAACGAACGAGGGGCTGCCTCACTGGAGGCAGCCCCTCGTCGGTTTTCGCGAAGGCGAAAGTCAGATCACTTCGGTGAACTGGATGATCTCGACCCAATAGCCGTCCGGGTCCTTGATGAAGGCGATGTCGCGCATGCGGCCGTCGCTCAGGCGCTTCTGGAAGTCGACGCCGAGGTCTTCGAAGCGCTGGCAGGCCGTCTTGATATCCGGCACCGACACACACAGATGACCGAAACCGCGCGGGTCGCTGTTGCCGCTGTGGTAGGAAAATTCCGGGTCTTTCTCGGTGCCGTAGTTGTAGGTCAGCTCCAGCACGCCGGGGATGGATTTGCGCCACTGGTGGCGGGCGGCCGGGTCAGCTGGGATCTGCGACTTGTCATTGATCAGGGCGAGGAAGTACAGGCTGAATTCGGCGTCGGGGAAGTCCTTCTTCTCCAGCAGGGTGAAGCCCAGCACGCGGGTGTAGAAGTCCAGGGATTTTTGCAGATCCTTCACGCGGATCATGGTGTGGTTGTAGACGAAGTCGGCGGTGGCGACGTCAGGCTTGGCGGTCACGCCGGCAATGGCGTTGAGCTCGTCGAGGGTCATGGGGAGTCTCCATCAGGTAGGGAATGGGGTCGGCGCTGAAAGGCCGTATCTGCCTAGATGGCTTCGCCCATGGCGTTTTTCAAGGTCGAATGTCACAGCAGGGTGGATTGGGCTCTTTCATCTGCCTTGCTGGCGTGGTGTCTTGATTGGTGGGCTGAAGCCCACCCTTCAGCCATGCCCGATCGAGTCGGGTGGGCCGGGCGGCGATCCGCTTCAGCCCACCAATTCCAGCACCCGCATCAGACCTCCAGCGTAATCAGTTCGAACTGCACCGCGTCATCCTTGATATGCAGAATGCCCACGCCGATGGGCAGCTTGAAACGTCGCGGCCCGGCGCTGCCAGGGTTGAGGTAGAGCACGCCGTCGCGCAGCTCATGCAGCGGCTTGTGCGAATGGCCGGTGATCACCACGTCTATGCCCTGCGCTGCCGGGTCGATATCCAGCTGCTTGAGATCGTGCAGGACATGCAGGGTGATGTCGTCGAAGCGCAGCGTCAGGCGTTCGGGAATGGCGTCGGTCCAGCTGTCCTGATCGTTGTTGCCGCGTACCACCGAGAGCGGCGCGATGCGCTGCAGTTCGGCCAGGATGTGCGGCCCGCCGATATCACCGGCATGGATCAGATGATCGACGCCCAGCAACGCTGCCAGCGCCTCCGGGCGCAGCAGGTTGTGAGTGTCGGCGATCAGGCCGATGCGCATGATGGGCTCCTGAGCATGGATGTAGGAGCCAGCTTGCTGGCGATCAGCGTCAGATGCAAAACCTTCCGACAACAAAAAGCCCGGCAAACCAGGCCGGGCTTTTCTCTGTAGCAGGCGGACGAATCAACCGTCCAGCATTGCCTTGTTACGCACCGCGCCCTTGTCGGCGCTGGTGGCGAGCAGGGCGTAGGCCTTGAGTGCGGTGGTCACCTTGCGGGTGCGCGGTGCGGCCGGCTTCCAGCCTTTCTTGTCTTGCTCGGCGCGGCGGGTGGCCAGCTCTTCATCGCTCACCAGCAGGTTGATGCTGCGGTTAGGGATGTCGATCAGTACCTTGTCGCCGTCTTGTACCAGGCCGATGGCGCCGCCTGCGGCAGCTTCCGGCGAAGCATGGCCGATGGACAGGCCGCTGGTGCCGCCGGAGAAACGACCGTCGGTGAGCAGGGCGCAAGCCTTGCCCAGGCCCTTGGACTTCAGGTAGCTGGTCGGATAGAGCATTTCCTGCATGCCCGGGCCGCCTTTCGGGCCTTCGTAGCGAATGATGACGATGTCACCTTCCTTCACTTCGTCGGCGAGGATGCCCTTGACCGCACTGTCCTGGCTCTCGAAGACCTTGGCGTTGCCTTCGAAGACGTGGATGGATTCGTCGACGCCAGCGGTTTTCACCACGCAGCCATCCAGGGCGATATTGCCGTAGAGCACGGCCAGGCCGCCTTCCTGCGAGTAGGCGTGCTCGACGCTGCGGATGCAGCCTTCGGCGCGGTCGTCGTCCAGGCTCGGCCAGCGGGTGCTCTGGCTGAACGCGGTCTGGGTCGGGATACCGGCAGGGCCTGCCTTGAAGAAGTGATGAACCGCCTCGTCCTGGGTCTGAGTGATGTCCCACTGGGAGATGGCTTCGGCCATGTTCGGGCTGTGCACGGTGTGTGCATCAGTGTGCAGCAGGCCGCCACGGGCCAGCTCGCCGAGAATGGAGAAGATACCGCCGGCGCGGTGCACGTCTTCCATGTGGTATTTCTGGATGTTTGGTGCGACTTTGCACAGCTGCGGCACCTTGCGCGACAGACGATCGATGTCGCGCAGGTCGAAGGCGATCTCCGCTTCCTGGGCTGCAGCCAGCAAATGCAGGATGGTGTTGGTCGAGCCACCCATGGCGATGTCCAGGGTCATGGCGTTTTCGAACGCCTTGAAGTTGGCGACGTTACGCGGCAGCACCGACTCGTCGCCTTCACCGTAGAAGCGTTGGCAGAGTTCGACGGCCAGGCGGCCAGCACGCAGGAACAGTTGTTCACGGTCGCTGTGGGTGGCCAGGGTCGAACCGTTGCCTGGCAGCGCCAGGCCCAGGGCTTCGACCAGGCAGTTCATCGAGTTGGCGGTGAACATGCCGGAGCACGAACCACAGGTCGGGCAGGCGCTGCGCTCGTACTCGGCGACCTTCTCGTCGGATGCAGTCGAGTCGGCGGCGATGACCATCGCATCGACCAGATCGAGGCCGTGGTTGGCCAGCTTGGTCTTGCCGGCTTCCATCGGGCCGCCGGAAACGAACACCACCGGGATGTTCAGGCGCAGGGCGGCCATCAGCATGCCGGGGGTGATCTTGTCGCAGTTGGAGATGCACACGATGGCGTCGGCGCAGTGGGCGTTGACCATGTACTCGACGGAGTCGGCGATGATCTCGCGGCTCGGCAGCGAATAGAGCATGCCGTCGTGGCCCATGGCGATGCCGTCGTCCACAGCGATGGTGTTGAACTCCTTGGCTACGCCGCCGGCCTTCTCGATCTCGCGGGCGACCAGTTGGCCCATGTCCTTGAGGTGTACGTGGCCGGGCACGAACTGGGTGAAGGAGTTGGCGACGGCGATGATCGGTTTCTTGAAGTCTTCGTCCTTCATCCCGGTGGCGCGCCACAGGGCGCGGGCGCCGGCCATGTTGCGGCCCTGGGTGGAGGTCTTCGAGCGGTAATCGGGCATGACGATATTCCTGCGACTAATTCGGTTGTGTGTGCGGTGAGCGTCATCGAGCGGCAGATCGCCACAGTGTCAGGAGGCTGCATGACGAAACGGGATCACCGTTCGTACGGCCGGGGCTCACGGGCCCGCCGGAGGATTTCTGGCGAGGAATGCTACGATTCTACGCCCGCCGAGGCGGGCGGGGAAAGGCTGCCGGTCAGGCGCGCTCGGCGCGCAGGATCTGCGCGGGAATTTGCTCCAGTGGAAGTTCGCGGCTGACCGCGCCGAGTTTCTTCGCTTCCTTGGGCATGCCGTAGACCACGCAGCTGGCTTCGTCCTGGCCAAAGGTCTGCGCGCCGGCCTCGAACATCTCGCGCAGACCACGGGCGCCGTCGTCACCCATGCCGGTCATGATGATGCCGGTGGCGTTGGCACCGGCAGCGCGCGCGGTGGAGCGAAACAGCACGTCCACCGAGGGTTTGTGGCGGCTTACGGGCGGGCCGTCGACCACTTCCACCATGTACTGCGCGCCGCTGCGCTTGAGCAGCATGTGACGGCCACCGGGGGCGATCAGGGCGCGACCGGGCATGACCCGGTCGCCATGGCGTGCTTCCAGCACTTCGATCTGGCACAGGCCGTTGAGGCGTTCGGCGAAGGCTGCAGTGAAGCGTTCCGGCATGTGTTGGACGATGACGATGCCCGGGCAGACGCGCGGCAGCGCGGTGAGGACATACTCTAGCGCCTGGGTGCCGCCGGTGGACGTGCCGATGGCCACCACGCGCTCGGTGGTTCGGGCCATCGCCGGTTGCCCGGCCGGGAGCACCGCATCGGCGCCCAACTTGGGCTGCACCGGGACCTTGCTCTTGGCCAGTTGGCGCATATTGGCGCGCGCAGCGGCTTTTACCGCGCCGAGCAGGTCATCGCTGGCATTGACCAGGAATTTGCTGAGGTTGACCTGGGGCTTGGTGACGATGCTCACAGCACCGGCAGCAAGGGCCTGCATGGTGGTGCTAGCGCCTTTTTCGGTGAGGGTCGAGCAGATCACCACCGGCGTCGGGCGCTCGGCCATGAGTTTCTTCAGGAAGGTAATGCCGTCCATGCGCGGCATTTCCACGTCGAGGACGATCACGTCCGGCCACTCGCGCTCCATCTTGCTCAGGGCGAACAGCGGATCGGCAGCGGTGCCCAGAACCTCGATCGCCGGGTCGGCTGCCAGCACCGAGGCCAACACCTGGCGGACGACCGCCGAGTCATCGACGATCATGACTTTGATGGGTTTCATGCGGGTTGTACTCCAGTGGGACGTCCACTGTCAGCTACGAGTGGGGATTGCTTCAGGGCCAACTGGCCGCTCCAGATATCGAAGATCAGGTGGCGGTGGCCTGTACCACCGACATGTTCGCCATGACTCATCAACCCGTGCTTGGCGAGGAGTTTGTAGGCCATGTCGATATTCTGCTGCCCGATATGGCGTTTACCGCGATTTCCGACGTTCGGAAACATGTTGCCGCCGCCGAAGATGCGCAGGTGATACTCGTTGGCGCGGGTACCGTGAGCACTGATAGCCTCCAACAACAAGAGCATGGCTTCGTCACCGTAACGCCCGTCCAGTCTGGCTGTGGGCTGGCCGCGGGTGGGCAGCATGTAGTGGCACATGCCGCCCAGCCTGCGCCGAGGATGCCAGAACACCAGGGATACGCAGGAGCCGAGCAGGGTTCGAATGCGCGTGCCGACGCCGGCGAAGTGCAGGTCACCGGGTTGCAGATAGACATCTCGCGGTGCAACGGGTCTAGGCATCGGGTTTGCGATAGATCGAGGGTTTCACGACCTTGAGCGTGTCATCGATGCCGTTGAGGCTTTCCGAATGGCTGATCAGAAAGTAACCACCTGGCCGCAGGCGACTCAATAGACGCTTCACTACCTGTCGCTTGGTGTCACCGTCGAAGTAGATCATGACGTTACGCAGGAAGATCACATCGAATTGACCGACTTCCGGCAATGGGTTGTTCAGGTTGATCTGCTCGAAGCGCACGCGTCGGCGCAGTGCGGGGTCGATCAGCAGATTGCCCTCGTTGGCTCCGACGCCGCGAAAGCAGTGGCGTACCAGCATCCGACGCGGGATATCCTCGCTGTCCTGCACACGATAGACCCCGGCGCGGGCACGATCCAGCACGCGCTGGCTGATATCCGACGCAAGGATCTCCCAGGGTTTGTCCACGAGTACGTCGGCCAGCAACAGGGCGATGCTGTAGGGCTCCTCGCCGCTGGAACAGGCCCCGCTCCAGATGCGCAGGGGGCGTCCGCTGGGAATCAGTCCCGGCTTCTCCAGGTGTTCGCGGAGGAAGTCGAAATGCTTGGGTTCGCGAAAGAAGTAGGTCTCGTTGGTGGTCAGCAGGTCGACGCAGGTCTGCAACTCCGCCGGGCTTTGGCTCAGACGGCGGAAATACTCACCGTAGCTGCTGAGTTCGAACTCGCGCAGGCGCTTGCTCAAACGGCCGGCGACCAGGGGCTTCTTCGCGTCGGAAAGGCTGATACCGGCAATTTCGTGGATCAACTGGCGGAACCTGGCGAATTCCTGGTCACTCAGGGCTATGGCCGTGTTGCTGCTCATGGTTTGTCCTGCGCCGTCGTGCCTTGTGCACCAGCATGCTCCAGCAAGGCTATTTCATCGTCGGACAGCACCCGCCCGACATCGAGCAGCACCACCAGGCGCTCATCCAGCTTGCCCATGCCGCGAATGAAGTCGGCGCGAATACGATTGCCGAAGCTGGGGGCCGGCTCGATCTGCTCTGCACTGAGTTCCAGTACTTCGCTGACCGCATCGACCACCATGCCGATCACCCGCAGGCCATCGCCTGCCGCGATCTCCAGAATGACGATACAGGTGCGCGGGCCGATCGAGGTGGCGCTGCCGCCGAAGCGCAGCCCCAGGTCGATGACGGGCACCACGGCCCCGCGCAGGTTGATCACGCCGAGGATGCTCGGCGGCATCATCGGCACGCTGGTCAGATGGCCGTACTCGATGATCTCACGCACGGCATGGATATCGACGGCGAACAACTCCTGCACCAGGGCAAAGGTCAGGTACTGGCCGGCGACACTGTGAGTGGCGGCAGTCATCGACTACTCCTGAAAGCGCACGTAGCCTGCGGGCAGACCGCCGGCCATCAACGTGGGCGCGTCGTCACCGGTCTGTGCGGCCCGTGTCGAGTGGCTCGGGCGTGACGGCTGGACATGGCGTTGCGGATTGCGAGCGCCCTGGCTGCTATTGAGCTTGAAGAACTCCATCAGTTGCTGCAGTTGCTCGGCCTGGCCGCTCATCTCTTCTGCCGTGGCCGCCAGCTCTTCCGACGAGGAGGCGTTCTGCTGGGTGATTTCGTTGAGCTGGTTCATGGCCGTGCTGATCTGGCCGACACCCGAGCTTTGCTCTTCGGACCCCGCTGCGATTTCCTGCACCAGGTCAGAGGTCTTGGCGATAGAGGGGACGATCTCGTCGAGCAGGGTGCCGGCGCGTTCAGCCAGTTGCACGCTGGACTTGGCCACCTCGCCGATCTCCTGCGCGGCGACCTGGCTACGTTCGGCCAGCTTGCGCACCTCGGCGGCGACCACGGCGAAGCCCTTGCCGTGCTCGCCGGCACGCGCGGCCTCGATGGCGGCGTTGAGCGCCAGCAGGTTGGTCTGGTAGGCGATGTCATCGACGATGCCGATCTTGTCGGCGATGGTCTTCATCGCGCGTACGGTTTCCTTGACCGCCTGGCCACCTTCGCTGGCTTCGTTGCTGGCCTTGCTTGCCATGCCATCGGTGATGCGGGCGTTCTCGGTGTTTTGCGCGATGGACGCGGACATCTGCTCCATCGAGGCGCTGGTTTCCTCCACTGACGCAGCTTGTTCGGAGGCCGCCTGGCTCATGCTCTGTGCGGTGGCGGAGATTTCCTCGGAGGCGCTGGTCAGGGCGTCGGCGTTGCTGCGCACTTCGGAGATGATCTGTGTCAGTCGCTGCGACATGCTGTGGATGGCGGCCAGCATGCTGGTGGTATCGCCTGGGCGGGTGTTGACTTGCACTCGCAGGTCACCTTCGGCGATGCGCGAGACCATTTCGGCGGCATAGCTCGGCTCGCCGCCCAGTTGGCGCAACAGGCTGTGGGTGATCAGCCAGGCAAGCACGACGGAGATCAGTGCGGCAACGCCGCCGATGATCATCAGCTGCATACGGGATTCTTCGAACAACACCGTTGATTCGTTCTGGGACTGTTCCATTAGCTCAGCCTGGAACTCGGCCAGTGCCGTCGAGGCTTTCAGCAGTTCGTTGTTGGCCGGGATGATTTCGCTGTAGAGATAAGCCAGCGCTCGCTCTTGGTCATCCATGAGCTTGTATATTTCGTCGTAGCGTTGGCCTACCAGCTCGCGCGCGCTGTTGATCCGTGCCAGCAGTTCACGCCCTTTCGGGGCCGTCACCGTGTTTTGTAGGTTCTCGACTGCTTTTGCGCGCCGGTCTCGGCTCTCGCTGATCAGGGCCAGGTTCTTCTGGTCGGACGCTTGATCGTCGAGGATGATCAAGTCACGAATTAAACGCGCCTGGTTGAGCGTTTCTTCCTTGATGACGTTCGCGTCGACGATTTTCGGATAGCGGTCGTCGACGATGACGTCGTTGGAACTATTGATCGCACTCATACGTACGATCCCGATTGCCGTGGCCAGGATCAACAACGCCACGACCATACCGAAGCCCAGCCCCAGCTTGGTCGCCACTTTCATATTCTTGAACATGGTTACTTTCTCCGTATGACCTGGTCGTGTGCTCAGGCGCGTGTCGTGCGTGGGGTGTTGCCGGAAGCCGCGATTTCGGCAACTGCCAGAGTGTTTTCGATGGTCAGCAGAACGATGAAGTCATCATCCAGGCGCACCATGCCGTGAATGAAGTCGCTGCGAATGGGGTTGCCGAAAGCGGGTGCTGGGCGTATCTGCGTCGCCGCGACTTCCAGCACCTCGCTGACGGCGTCGACGATGATGCCCAGTACCTGGGCGTCTTCTTCGTCCACTACCTCGACGATGATGATGCAACTGCGCTTGTCGATGCGGCTTGGGCCCTGGTCGAAGCGCAGACTCAGGTCGATCACCGGCACGACGGCGCCGCGCAGATTGATCACGCCGTGGATGCACGACGCTGCCATGGGCACGCGGGTGAGCTGCGGGTATTCGATGATCTCGCGCACGCACAAGCCGTCGAGGGCATAGCGTCGGGCGTTGAGCTCGAAGGTCAGGTACTGGCGCGAGGCATCCGGCTCAGTGAATGCCGCGCCAGCAGTGGGGATGACCGCCATGGGGTGCTGCGGCATGCTCGCCGGATTATCGGGAAGACTCATGATGTGCGCTCATTGGCTGAATTCAGGCTTCGACGGTGAGAGGGGCCGAGTGGGTCGTGGCACTGGACAGGTCGGTGAGCAGGCTGGGGATGTCGAGAATCAGCGCCACGGCGCCGCTGCCCAGGATGGTGAAACCGCCGACACCGCGACAGGTGCCGAACAGCTTGCCCAGCGGTTTGATCACGGTCTGGAACTCGCCCATCAGGTGGTCGACGACCAGGCCAGCGCGTTGCCCTGCGTAGCTGACCACGACGACGTTCTCGCGTCGGGGCGGCTGGTTGGCTTCATCGAACAACTCGCGCAGGCGGATGAACGGCAGCACTTCGCCGCGTAGCGAGATATGCCCGCGGTCATGGTGGGTGTTGGCGTCGAGCTCGATGCATTCCTCGACCAGATCCAACGGGATCACGTAGCCGGACGGGCCGACGCCGACCAGGAAACCATCGATGATGGCCAGGGTCAGCGGCAGGCGGATACGGACGCAGGTGCCCTCGCCGAGTGTGCTGTGCAGTTCGATGTTGCCGCGCAGGGCGGTGATGTTGCGCTTGACCACATCCATGCCGACACCACGGCCAGAGAGGTTGCTCACTTGCTCGGCCGTGGAGAAGCCCGGCTCGAAAATTAGGTTGAAGGTTTCCTTCTCGGTCAGCGTCTGCCCCTCGCCGATCAGCCCGCGCTCGCGAGCCTTGGCCAGGATGCGCTGCGGATCGAGGCCGCCGCCATCGTCGGCGACTTCCAGGACGATGCTGCCCGCGTCGTGGTAAGCGTTCAGGCGCACGTTGCCTTGTGCTGGTTTGCCTCGTGCCTGGCGGACTGCCAAGGGTTCGATGCCATGATCCATGGCGTTGCGTACCAGGTGAGTAAGTGGGTCGGTGATGCGCTCGACTACGGTTTTGTCCAGCTCGGTTTCGCCACCGCTGATGGACAGCGTGATGTCCTTGCCGATCTCGCGTGAAACGTCGCGTACCACGCGCTGGAAGCGGTTGAAGGTGGCGCCGATTTGCACCATGCGCAGGGTCAATGCCGAATCGCGCACTTCTTCCACGAGTCGCGAGAGTTGTTCGGTGGACTCCAGCATTTCGGCATGACCACATTGCTGGGCAGTCATGCGTGCACCGGCGCCAGCGATGATCAGTTCGCCGACCAGGTTGATCAGTTGATCGAGCTTGCCGGCGTCAACGCGGATCAGGTTGTTCTCGTTGTTGCGACTTTCCTTGACCTGCTGCTGCTTCTGCAGTGCCGCTGCGATCACCGGTGGTTGCACCAGGCTTTCTTCCATCAACACTTGGCCGATGGGTCGGGTTTCGGCTTCTTGCTGTCCTTGAACCTGGGCGTGCAGTACATCCTGAAGTTCTGCGGCCGTGAGGGTGCCGCAACGCATGAGGATTTCGCCCAGGCGCATATCTTCTTCGGGAAGGGCACGAATCAGCTCGAGGTATTCGTTGGACTTGCTGTGCGGAGGCAGGATGCGGATCAGGCTGTCTTCACGGACGAACTCGAAGGCGCCTTCGATGGTGGCTTTATCGGCGTCACTGGCGAAGGCGACCTCGAAGCTGAGGTAGCAGGTTTCGGGATCCATCTCAGCCGCTGGCGGCACACGGTCGAGCAACGGAACGATATTGACGATGCGGCCAAAGGTATTGAGGTAGCGCAGCAAGGACAGCGGATCCATGCCATTGCGCAGGGTATCGGGGCCGAAGCGCAGCGACAGGTGCCAGTGGTCGGCGCTGAGACCGTCCTGGGTGCTGCGCTCGATACGCTCATGATGGGTAGGCAGTCCGCCGGGATTTTGGGGGGGCGCCATGTAGGCGCTCAGGCGCTCCCCGAGCAGAGTGTTCTGCTCCAGGCTCTCGGCGTCCAGTTGTTCGAGATCATGGCCTTCGTCTAAGTGGGTGATGAGTTTGCCGAGGTGATCACCAACCTGCAGGAACAGCGCGGTAAGGGTTTCATCGAAGTGCAGTTCACCGTTGCGGATGCGGTCGAGGACGCTTTCGGCGATATGGGTGAAGTCGACGATGAGATCGAGACCGAACAGTCCGGCAGAGCCCTTGATCGTGTGGGCGGCACGAAAGATCGCATTGATGGTGTCGGCGTCTTCGGGTGCACTCTCCAGCAGGAGCAGTGCTTCTTCCATCAGTTCGAGCAGTTCTCGGCTTTCAGCGATGAAGATCTTGAGTATTTCGTCCATATCCATACTGCGTCACTCGTCGCTGGGTTTGATCAGAATGGGGTCGCCGAAGAAGGAGGCGAGCCCGCTGAGTTCGAACGCCTCGATGACTGCCGGGCTGTGGTGGCTAAGGCGTAGCTGGCAGCCCTGGCGGTTGGCTTCCTGCTTGGTCAGCACCAGCAGTTGGAGACCTGCACAGTCGAGTTCGTCGAGGGCCGAGAGATCCAGTTCGACCTCTGCGCCAGGCGCCAGGGCACGCAGCAGCAATCCCATGTGTTCGCTGACGCTGTAGATGGTCAGCCCGCCTTCCAACGGGAGGATGCGATACAGGTTCTCGCCCGACGCTTCTGTCATGGCGTTGGCCTCAAGGCAGGATCAGCTTGGAAACGGCAGTGAGCATCTGCGCTGGCTGGAAAGGCTTGACCACCCAGGCCTTGGCACCGGCTGCGCGACCTTCTTCCTTCTTCGCTTCGCCGGCTTCGGTGGTGAGCATGATCACCGGAGTGAACTTGTAGGCGGGCAGTTGCTTGACGTTTTTGACGAAGGTGATGCCGTCCATGTTGGGCATGTTCACGTCGCTGATGATCAGGTGCACCTTGCGCCCGTCCAGCTTACCCAGCGCGTCCCTGCCGTCGCAGCCTTCGATCACGTCGTAGCCAGCGCCTTTGAGCGTGATGCTGACGACCTGCCGGATGGAGGCGGAATCGTCGACGATGAGTACGGTCTTGCCCATGGGGAACCTCAGAAGAAAGTGATTTCGGAATCGTTGCGCTTACCGGGTGCTGCACCCCGGTGGATGTCATGCTGCT
The DNA here is from genome assembly GCF_900115475.1 of Ectopseudomonas composti. Taxonomy (GTDB): domain Bacteria; phylum Pseudomonadota; class Gammaproteobacteria; order Pseudomonadales; family Pseudomonadaceae; genus Aquipseudomonas; species Aquipseudomonas composti. Next base: position 31,410 of record NZ_FOWP01000007.1, on the reverse strand, counting down.
CGGGCATGGTGTAGGTCTGGGCCAGTTCATGCAGCCAGCGAGCTACGTCCAGAGGTGCCGGCTCATGGCCGAGGCGGCGTTGTTCATTGCTGGTGTGGATGTGGTCGAACAACTTGTCGATGTCGCCGCTCACATGCCCGAGCATCTGGCTGATGCGGTCCTGGAACTGCAGCGCTACCAGCACTTCGGCGATGTCCTGGGCGACGATTTCGCTCTGGCTGCGCATCGCTTCGTTGTGGCTGACGATGCCGCTGGCGCTGTGGTGGAAGCGGGTAATCACGCCCTTGATGACGTCGCTGGCGTTGTTCAGGGTAATGGCGTCGGTCTTGGCGTATTCGCGGGAGATATCCAGGGTCTTGTGGATGGCGCTGTTGACGATGGTCACGGTCTCGCCGATGCGCTGGCCGGTGCTGCCGGACATGGTGGACAGCTTGCGCACCTCGTCGGCGACCACGGCGAAGCCTCGACCGCTTTCGCCTGCACGGGCGGCCTCGATAGCGGCGTTGAGCGCCAGCAGATTGGTCTGCTTGGCGATATCGGCGACGTCCTGCGCCATGTCCTGCAGCTGATCGGTGAAGTTCGATAGTTCCGTCACTTCCTTGAGCAGGGACTCCTTGCTGGCCAGTGCTTCGCGCAATGCCATGATGATCATGTCCAGCTCGTGCTGGCTGGTGGACAGCAGCGCGACCAGGCGGTTGCCGGCCTCGCGCTCGGGGCCGTTGCCCAGACTCTGCTGAATACGCACGGAAAGGTTGGCGAAGCGCTCGCTCAATGCGCTGATGGCTTCTTCGGTGTGGTTGCGGGCGGAGTGAATCTGTTGCGACCAGAGCGGCAGTGTCTGTTCGCAGAGCTCTTCCACGTCTCGTGGTAGAGGCTGTTCGCCAGAGTTCTGGACTTCGACGGACGGCGGTGATGGCTTGAGCCGCTTCTGCTGGAGCAGCAGCGCGCTGCCAACCAGCAGCAGACCGATCAGCGCGGCAAGGGTATTCAGCCAGCCAATGCCTACCAGAACGACGGCTAAGGAGCCGGCCAGCAGCGTTAGCGATGGGATGACCAGGGGGAGGTTCTGCTCGCGCACTTCTTGGCTCCGCGACTGCTGGGGTCAGGTGATCGCGGAACAGTTGCCAGGCTAGAAGGGGGAATTTCCTGCAGGGTGCCTGTCATCGTTCCATCGACTTCTGGAGGATGCATTAGGCACTTGGGTGGGGGCATCGGAATGCGCTGGATTTGCGCGTGGATTTCTCCCGATTCGAGCTAGGGAAATCCTCAGCATGACTCGGATGTACTGAGTCTGCTGGCGAACTTGATCAGGTCGGCGTTACTGGAAAAGCCCATCTTCTCCATCAGATTTATCTTATGCGTGCTGACGGTCTTGTTGCTGATCATCAGCTGTTCAGCGATCTGATTCACGCTGAGGCCATCTGCCAGTAGTCGCATGATCTGGAACTCCCGGTTGGTCAGACTGTCGAGGCCGGACACAGGGTTCTGCTTGAGGCTGTTGAGGGCGATCTGTTCGAGCAATTCCGGATCGATGTAGCGCGCGCCGGTGCTGACCTTCTTCACGGCGGCGATCAGGGTCTCGGGTGATTGGGTTTTGGTCATGTAGCCGGTGGCCCCCGCGCGCAGCACGCGCATGGCGACATGGGGGTCGTTGTGCATGCTGAGAACCAGAATGGGCAGTTGCGGATGCTGATGGACGACGCGTGATATCAGCGCCTCACCACTGAGACCGGGCATGCTGATATCCAGCAGGAGGAGATCGACATGTTTCGCTCTCAGGCGCTCCAGTGCCTGCGGGCCGTTGGCCGCCTCGTCGGCTATGTGGATGTCCTTGTCCAGTTCGAATAGGCGTTTCAGGCCTTCTCGCATGATCGTGTGATCGTCGACGATCATCAGATTGATCATAGGCTTTCCTTCATCGATTGATTTTCACTGGGAATATTGCCTGGACGATGGTGCCCTGGCCTGGGTGGCTGAAGATGATCACGGGGCCACCCAATTGCTTGCCGCGCTCGCGCATGCCGGACAGTCCGGTGGAGTCGGGCAGGATGTCGCTGAGGATGAAGCCCTGCCCGTCATCGAATATCTCCAGTACGTAGTCATTCTCGCGCCGTTCCAGGTTCACTTCGGCCCTGCTGGCATTGGCGTGGCGCAGGATGTTGGTCAGCGACTCCTGGACGATGCGATAGAGGTGGGCCGCGCGCCCCGGTTCCAGGTCGAAGTTCTGCTTGGGCAGGTTGCAGCGACAGTCGACCTCGGAAAGCAGGCGGAATTCATCGATCAGACCTTCGAGGGTGCTGCTCAGGTTGTGCTGCAGTTTCTTGATGGGCGCGCTGTTGCTGATTTCACGGATGACTTCGATGGCACTGTGGGAAATGTTGCTCAGGCGTTCGATATGGCCCAGCAGGTCGGAGCGATCCTGGCCCAGGTGGATGCGCAGCACGCCCAAGCCTTGTTGCAGTGCGGTCAATTGCTGGCCTAGCTCGTCGTGCAGTTCGCGTGCGATGCGTTTGCGTTCCTGGCTGCGGGCGATGGCGCAGAGCTTGGTCTGTTGCGATTGGCAGCTGGGACAGAGAGCTTCGTTATCAGGGGTTTGTTGTTGGCGAGGAAGGAGGTCGTAGCGCGAGAGCGTCGTTGTTCTATTCACCTTGGCTCTATCTCTTCTTGGCGCGGGGCGGGCAATCCACCGCTGGGCTGGCACGGGTTGGGAATTCTTCTGGCCAGCGAATAGGCCACAGGTAAGGAAGGACGCCCAATATCGAAAGAAGAAGTAACGGAAGGTGAGGACTTCACTCGCCTGGGGCGGGTGAGTTGAGATGTGCATTCCCCTGTTTCCAGTCACTTAGAGGAGAGGCCGGTACCGCTCAGAGACAGTCGGTGGCAGCTCAGCGTTTTATCTGCACCTGTGTTTATCCGTCTTCGCAAATAGAGTGGCGACCGGTCTGTGGTGGGGGGAAGGGGGGGCAAGTGCATCGGCCACCAGATGGCTGATGCCTTCGTGAGAAGGAGTGATCATGGTAAAGGCTCTGCTTGTCTGATGACCTAGCATATCGCCCGTGTAGCTCGTGAGGACAGCAAGAAATCAGCCTGACGCTGGAATATTGGCGTGGTCGACGATCCTGTGTCGCCAATGGGTATGCGTCAGGCTTTTTCCTGGAACTCCTGTGCTTGGTTCGCGATCCTCAATGCACTATCTCGATCCCGCGCATCCGTTCGGCGCGGCGGCGCAACAGTTCGATGGTCACCAGCAGGGCGATGGACACCAGAATCAGCAGCGTGGCGATGGCCAGGATGCTCGGGTTGATCTGCTCGCGCAGGCCCGAGAACATCTGCCGTGGAATGGTGCGCTGCTGTGGCCCGGCCATGAACAGGATGACCACCACTTCATCGAACGAGGTGATGAAGGCGAACAGCGCGCCGGAAATCACGCCGGGGCGAATCAGCGGCATGATCACGTCGAAGAACACGCGAATCGGCGTGGCACCGAGGTTCAGCGCGGCGCGTGCCAGGCTGTAGTCGAAGCCAGTCAGCGTCGCGGTGACGGTGATGATGACGAACGGCGTGCCCAGCGCGGCGTGCGCCAGGATCACCCCGAGATAGCCACCGGCCAGGCCCAGGTTGGAGTAGAAGAAGAACATGCCGGCGGCGGTGATGATCAGCGGCACGATCATCGGCGACAGCAGCAGGGCGGTGATGAAGCGGCGAAACGGCATCTCGTCGCGGGCCAGGCCCACCGCGGCGCAGGTGCCCAGGATCGTGGCCAGGATGGTGGAGAGAATGCCGATGAAGAAACTGTTCTTGATCGCCAGTATCCACTTCGGATCGTTGAGAATCTCCCGGTACCAGCGCAGTGAATAAGCCTCGGGGTCCAGCTTCAGCATGCCTTCGGTAAAGCTGAAGAACGGCTCGGCATTGAACGACAGCGGCACGATCACCAGGATCGGCAAAATCAGGAACAGTAGCACCAGCCAGGAGCTGGCCTTGAGCAGCCAGTGGCCGAGGTGGTGCCAGAAACCGTAGTAGGCGGGGATTTTCATAGCCGTCTCATCCCAACTTGATATTGCTGGCGCCGACGAAACGGTCGTACACCCAGTACAGCAACAGGATCAGCCCGAGCAGCAGCGAGCCGAGCGCGGCGGCCAGCTCCCAGTTGTTCGAGCGCTGCATGTGGAAGGCGATGATGTTGCTGATCATCTGCCCATCGGTGCCGCCGACCAGCGCCGGGGTGATGTAGTAGCCCACCGAAATGATGAACACCAGCAAGGCGCCGGCGCTGAGGCCGGGCAGGGTCATCGGGAAGTAGATGCGGGCGAAGGCCGGGATCGGTTTGTCGCCGAGGCTGAGAGCGGCGCGCATGTAGCTGGGGTCGATGCCGCGCATCACGCTGTACAGCGGCAGGATCATGAATGGCAGCAGGATGTGGGTCATCGCCACCACGGTGGCGAACGAGGTGTAGAGCATCTCGAAAGGTTGGCTGATCAGGCCGATGCCCATGAGGAAGGAGTTGATCACACCATTGGTCTGCAGCAATGCGATCCAGGAGGTGGTACGCACCAGCAGGGAAGTCCAGAACGGCAGCAGTACCAGTACCAGCAGCAGGTTGGCGCGGTTCGACGGCAGGCCGGCGAGGTAGTAGGCCAGCGGATAGCCGAGCAGGGCGCAGAGCAGGGTGATGACCAGCGCCATGTTCAGGGTCTTGGTATACAGCTGCAGGTAGATCTGCGTGTCCTGGCGCACCTGGATGCCCTCGTCGGGGTGCAGCTCCAGGTCCAGGGCGGTCAGGTAGTAGTCGTAGGTGTAGACCTTGCCGGCGCGCTCGATGGCGTACCACAGCTCGGGTTTGCTCCAGTTACGGTGGGCGTCGAGCAGGGTCTTTATGCCTTGGCTCTGCAGCTCTTGCGCATCCAGCCGGCCAACACGGCGGGCGGTGGATTTGACCACGCTGGACATGCCGGTATAAGCGCGGTTGAACTCCTCGGACAGCTTGCCGGACAGGCGTTGCTCGTTGAGCCCATGCAGCTCTTGAGCGAATACCTGCAGGGTCTTTTCGTCCGGCAGTTGCTTGTGATCGTCCCAGCGTTCGAGTTCGGCCAGGGTCAGGGGAATCAGCTCGGCCACCGTCGGGTGATACACGCTGCGCCACAGCATGCTGCCGATCGGCGCGACGAAGGTGACGAGGATGAACAGCAGTAGCGGCACCACGAACAGGAAGGCCGTCAGGCGCTTCTTGCGTCGGGCGCTGGCAGCTTGGCCTGCTTCGCTGGCGGTCAGGGATGACAAACTGTTTCTCCGATCCTGTGTAGGGCGGGTTAGCCGCGCATGACGCCTGGCCAGATAGGTGATGCGATTGCTGGGCGCGGCGTAACCCGCAGAGCGCAATCAAGGGAATCTGGTAAGGCCGATACCCTCTCCCTCAACCCCTCTCCCACAAGTGGGAGAGGGGAGCTGATGGCCTTTACTTCAACAGCCACTCGTTGAACTTCTCGCCCAGCGACTCGCCGTAGTCGGCCCAGAACTCGGAGCCGGCCTGGATGCCTTTGTCCAGGTGAGCGGTCGGTAGGTGCGGGGTTGCGTTCTGGTCAGCCAGCGGCATGGACGACTTGCGGGTCGGGCCGTAGGCCACGTCCGGCATGCCGGCCAGCGGCTTGGAGCCGGTGGCGTACTTGATGAACTCCATGGCCAGATCTTTCTTCTTCGAACCTTTGACGATGGCCCAGGCGTCGAGGTCGTAGACGTGACCGTCCCAGACGATTTCGAAGGGTTTCTTCTCCTGCACGATGGCGTCGTAGAAGCGGCCGTTGGCCGATTGCACCAGCACCGCGCCGCCGTCGTTGAGCAGTTGCGGCGCCTGCGACCAGGAGTCGAACCAGACGATGTCCTTCTTGATGCTGTCCAGCTTGTCGAAGGCGCGTTGCTGACCTTCCGGGGTCGCCAGCACTTCGTATACTTCTTCGGGCGCCACGCCGTCGGCCATCAGCGCCCACTCCATGTTCACCTGCGGACGCTTGCGCATGGCGCGCTTGCCCGGAATCTTGGCGGTGTCGAAGAAGTCACCGATGCTGGTGGCCTTGGTGCCGCCGATGGTGTTGTCGTTGAAGGCGAACACCACGGACCAGACGATGTTGCCCACGGCGCACTCGCTGGCCAGGGCTTCGGGGATGAAGTCTTCGGCCGCTGGGGTGCCGTCGATGCCGGCTGGCAATACGCTGTGGTCGAGGGTTTCCAGCAGGCCTTCGGAGCAGGCGCGCTCGAGGTCGATCACTTCGAAGTCGACCACATCCCACTGGATGTTGCCCGACTCGACCTGGGCCTTGATCTCGGCGACGCCGCCCGAGTAATCCTCGAACAGGACCTTGACCCCGCTGTCTTTCTGATAGGGATCGATGACGTGTTTCTTCTGTGCGGCGCCGTAGGAACCGCCCCAGGACACCACGGTGAGGCTGTCCTGGGCCGTGGCGTTGCCCGCTGTGAGTCCCAATGCCGTCACCAGGGCGAAGGTGGAAACGCTGGTAGTCAGTGATCTAGCCATTGCTGTGCTCCATTTGCTTCTACTAGTTGTGGTGGTCAGAGCGTCGTCGGCACTTCCGATCGGTCCAGAGCCTGGCTGTCTTCCGGCAGCCAGGTGAGGGCGATCTCTTCCTGAGCGCTGAGTTGCGGGGCTGAACTGTCGTTCAGATTCTTCACCACCAGCTCACTGCCGCTGGCGGTCTCGAAGTGGTAGCGGATGTATTCGCCGACGTAGTGGCGGGTGACGAAACGGGCCTTGACCTGATTGCCGCTGTCGCCGAGGCGAGTGGTGAAGTTGAGCTTCTCTGGGCGCACCGACACCGTGGTGGCCTGGCCGACCTCGGTGCAGTTGGCCTTCAGCGTGCTGACCAAGCCGCCATCGTCGAGGCGGACGTGCACGCGGTCTGCGTCGACCGCCTCGATCACCCCTTCGAGCTTGTTGCTCTCGCCGATGAAGTCGGCGACGAACAGGTTGGCTGGTCGCTCGTAGAGCACGTGTGGCGCGGCGCATTGCTGCACCACGCCGTTATTGAACACGGCGATGCGGTCGCTCATGGTCAGCGCTTCGGTCTGATCATGGGTCACGTAGATCACGGTGAAGCCGAGCTGCTCGTGCAGGCGCTTGATCTCGAACTGCATCTGCTCGCGCAGTTTCTTGTCCAGCGCACCGAGGGGTTCGTCCATCAGCACGATATCCGGGGCGAAGATCAGCGCGCGGGCCAGCGCCACGCGCTGGCGCTGACCGCCGGACAGCTGGCCCGGGTAGCGCCCGCCGAAGGCCTGCAGTTCGACCAGGGCGAGGTAGTCCTCGACCTTGGCGCGAATCTCGTCCTTGGGCAGTTTGCGAATCTTCAGCGGGTAGGCCAGGTTCTCGCGGATGGTCATGTGCGGGAACAGCGCGTACTGCTGGAAGACCATGCCGATGTTGCGTGCGTAGGGGGCGATGCTGGTGACGTTGCGGCCGTTGATCAGTATCTCGCCGCTGGTCACGTCCTCGAAACCGGCGAGCATCATCAGGCAGGTGGTCTTGCCGGAACCGGAGGGGCCGAGCAGGGTGATGAACTCGCCCTTGGCCACGTTGAGGTTGAAGTCCTTGACCACCAGGGTCTTGTGATCGTAGGTCTTCTTGACGTTGGTGAATCGCAGGAACGCCTCGTTCCCAGCCTGCGCAGTCATAGTCCTCCCCGCTATCCGCAATGTGGAGTCAGCTCGTGGCCAAGGCTCCAACTTCTGAGTCGATTCACCCCCTTCGTGGGAGGCGATCGTTATGTCGATAGCTAAAAGCAATAAGCAAGCCACATGACGAGTGGCTGGCTGATAGCGCTCTGCTATGCAGGTTGAAGCCTAGCCCATGCTGGGCGAGATGCGAGGCGGGTGTGGGAGGAGGTAACAGCGGGAAGGGAAAGGGGCACCTGCCGAAACGCACTCGGCAGGTGCGCGGTCTGGAGAACATCCCTGTTTCGGCGCGTGCACTTTGTGGGGGGCGCCGTGTGCACCGATTACCGGGGGCATCCTCGATGTCGCGGCGAGTGATCGCCCCCCGGTGCGCACGGCGCACCCTACAAGAGTCTGGTCTTAGTTGTTGGGCAGCAGGCGCACGGTCAGGCTCTTGATGTAGCGGGTCTCGTTGATCGCCGGATGTACCGGGTGATCCGGGCCCTGGGCGCCGCGTTCGAGCAGTTGGATGTTGCGGTCCAGGTGACGGGCGCTGGTCAGCAGGATGTTCTGCAGGTTGTCCTCTTCCAGGTGCATGGAGCAGCTGGCGCTGACCAGGATGCCGTCCTTGTTCAGCAGGCGCATGGCGGTTTCGTTTAGGCGCCGGTAGGCCGCCTCGCCGTTCTTGATGTCCTTCTTGCGCTTGATGAAGGCGGGTGGATCGGCGATCACCACGTCGAAGCGTTCTTCGGCGGATTTAAGCTCGCGCAGAGCAGCGAACACGTCGCCTTCCACGCAGGTGACCTTCTCGGCGAAACCGTTGAGCGTGGCATTGCGCTCCACGCCATCGAGAGCGAAGGCAGAGGCGTCCACGCAGAATACTTCGCTGGCGCCGAAGGCCGCGGCCTGTACGCCCCAGCCACCGATGTAGCTGAACAGGTCGAGCACGCGCTTGCCTTTGACATAGGGTGCCAGGCGCGCACGGTTCATGCGGTGATCGTAGAACCAGCCGGTCTTCTGCCCTTCGATCACCGGTGCTTCGAATTTCACGCCGTTCTCTTCCAGCGCTACCCACTCCGGCACCACGCCGAAGGCGGTGTCGACATAGCGTTCGAGGCCTTCGGCATCACGAGCGGCGGAGTCGTTCTTGAACAGAATGCCGCTGGGCTTGCACACCTGGATCAGGGCAGCCAGCACGTCATCCTTGTGCGCCTCCATGGTGGCGGAAGCCAGCTGGACCACCAGAATGTCGAAGAAACGGTCGACCACCAGTCCCGGCAGCAGATCGGAGTCGCCATACACCAGGCGGTAGCAGGGTTTGTCGAACAGGCGCTCGCGCAGGCTCAGGGCGACGTTGAGGCGGTGCACCAGCAGTGACTTGTCCAGCACATGCTTGACGTCGCGCGACAGCAGGCGGGCGCAGATCAGGTTGTTCGGACTCATGGCGACGATGCCCAGTGGCTTGCCGCCAGCCGCTTCGAGGACGGCCTGGTCACCCGCTTTCAAGCCATGCAGCGGGGTGGCGGCGACATCGATCTCGTTGCTGTACACCCACAGATGGCCGGCGCGCAGGCGTCGGTCGGCGTTGGCTTTCAGGCGCAGACTGGGCAGGGAAGACATGAGTTCGGGCTCCGCGGGGAAAAGAGCGGGATTATAGCGGTTTGCGCGAAGGGCCGGCGTTTACAAAAGTCGGCTGCAAGCAGGTCTGCGCTTTGGCTAGACTGTGTCCTACTTCTCATCCTGCATGATTCCCTTCCCATGACCTACGAACTCACCGCCGAACAGATCCAACAAGTCCTGCAGGGGATCAGCGTACCGCCGCAACCGCAGATCATGGTCGACCTGCAGATGGAGCAGGTCATGCCCAGCCCCGATTTGCGCAGCATCGCCAAGCTGATCAGCCAAGACCCAGGGCTGTCCGGCTCGCTGCTGAAAATCGTCAATTCTCCGCATTTCGGCCTGGCCAATCGCATCGCGTCGATCCAGCAGGCGGTCAACCTGCTGGGCTGCAATACGGTGATCAACCTGATCAACGCGCAGTCGATCAAAGGTGAGCTGACCGACGAGGCCATCCTGGTACTCAACCGTTTCTGGGACAGTGCTCAGGATGTGGCGATGACCTGCCTGACGCTGGCCAAGCGCCTTGGTTATCACTCGCCTGACGAAGCCTACAGCCTGGGCTTGTTCCACGACTGTGGCATCCCGCTGATGATCAAGCGCTTCCCCAGCTACATGCAGGTGCTGGAGGAGGCCTACGCCAGTGCCAGCGACGAGCGCCGCGTGGTCGATACCGAGAACCGCCTGTTGACCACCAATCACGCGGTGGTGGGGTATTTCACCGCGCGTTCCTGGCGTCTGCCAGAGCACCTCTGCGAGGTCATCGCCAACCACCATAATGCGCTGTCGATCTTCAGCGACGACTCCGGGCGCGATGCGCAGCTCAAGACGCTGCTGGGCATCCTGAAGATGGCCGAGCATATCTGCGAGACCCACCGTGTGCTGGGTGGGCAGGCCGTCGACATGGAGTGGCAGTACATTTCGCAGCCGATCCTGGAATATGTGGGGCTTTCGGGGTACGACTTCGAAAACCTGCGTGAGAGCATCCGCGACCTGGCCGTGCTCTGACCCTGCGTTCGCTTGCGCCGCGCTCTACCGCTTTGCGGGCCGCTCCTGCTAAGGTGGCGCACCGTCGTTATCCTGCCGTATTGCCATGCCTGAATTGCCCGAAGTCGAAACTACCCGCCGCGGTATCGCCCCCTATCTTGAAGGTCAGCGTGTCAGTCGTGTGATCGTGCGTGAGCGCCGTCTGCGTTGGCCGATTCCCGAGGATCTGGACGTGCGTCTGTCCGGTCAGCGTATCGAGTGCGTCGAGCGGCGCGCCAAGTACCTGCTGATCAAGGCTGAAGTCGGCAGTCTGATCAGTCACCTGGGCATGTCCGGCAGCCTACGCCTGGTTGAATGTGGTCTCCCAGCGGCCAAGCACGAGCATGTGGATATCGAGCTGGAGTCGGGGCTCGCCTTGCGTTACACCGACCCTCGGCGTTTCGGCGCGCTGCTGTGGAGTGAAGACCCGCTGACTCACGTACTGCTCAGCAAGCTCGGGCCGGAGCCACTGGGCGGGCTGTTCGACGGTGAGCGGCTGTTCCAGCTGTCGCGCGGGCGCAGCATGGCGGTGAAACCCTTCATCATGGATAACGCCGTGGTCGTCGGCGTCGGCAATATCTACGCCACCGAAGCACTGTTCGCCGCCGGCATCGATCCGCGCCGCGAGGCTGGCGCCATCTCGCGGACGCGTTACCTGCGCCTGGCCGAAGAGATCAAACGCATCCTCGCCCATGCCATCGAGCGTGGCGGTACCACGCTGCGCGATTTCGTCGGTGGTGACGGCCAGCCTGGTTACTTCCAGCAGGAACTGTTCGCCTACGGGCGCGGCGGCGAATTCTGCAAGGTCTGTGGCAGCACCCTGCGCGAGTTCAAACTGGGTCAGCGCGCGAGTGTGTACTGTACCAAGTGCCAGCGTTGAAAGGCTGCTGACGGACGACCCGTAGGGCGGGTACAACCCGCCGGGACGCAATGGTGGGTTTCACCGGCTCTACGGCATAAAAACAAGAAAAACCGAAGGTGTTAGATGTCCGGTAACTATTTACCGCGCAATCCGGCCGCCGAATGGCTGGGGCGTAGCGTGCTGAAGCTCATGGGCTGGCGTATCGAGGGGCAGTTGCCGAAGCTCGACAAGTTTGTCGCCATCGGCGCTCACCACACCTCCAACTGGGATTTCGTGATCTTCATCGCACTGAAGTTCGTGCTGCGCCTGAATGCCCGTTGGTTCGGCAAGCACAGCATCTTCCGCTGGCCCTTCGGTGGCCTGATGCGCGCCTGGGGCGGCATCGCGATTCGCCGTGACCGCCAGCTCAATACCGTCGAACAGGCCATACAGGCCTTTCGCGAGCATGATGAATTCATTCTGGTGCTCTCGCCCGAGGGCACGCGCAAGAAGGTCGAGCGCTGGAAGATGGGCTTCTACCATATCGCCCTTGGCGCGGGCGTGCCCATCGTACTGGGGGCGCTGGACTACCAGAACCGGCGTGTGGTGATCGGCCCGACCTTTCAGCCAACGGGGGACGAGAAGGCCGATCTGGCCGCGATGCTGGCGTTCTTCCGTCCTTATGTACCGAAAAAGCCGGAATATGCCTTTCACGGCGATTGACGTCCGTCACGCTGACAATTATCAATGCGCTGTTATAGTTACTGGCACTTTCCCGAATAATTTGAAGGATCGATCCATGAAAGCGTTCCGCACTTCCGCTGCTGTCCTGGCGCTGACCTCTGGCCTGCTGGCGCTATCGGCGCAGGCGGAAGTGGTTCAGCAGAACGCCAGCGGCGATCCGCTCTATACCGTCGAGGCGCCCAAGGGCTATGCAATGATCGGTGATTTGGTCATCGCTCGCCCGCTGTTGATCGGCGCCACTGCCATCGGTGCTGCAGCCTTCATCGTCAGCCTGCCGTTCACTGCATTGGGTGGCAACGTCGGTGAAGCTGCTCAGTCTCTGGTCGTCGAGCCGGGTAAAGAAGCCTTCGTCCGTTGCCTGGGCTGCACCAGCAGCGGCTACAAGCGCGACTGATCCGCTACACCGCTTGATGCGGCCTCTCGTCTCCTCGCGGAGGCGAGAGGCCGTTTGCGTTTGAACGCCGAGAAAAGGAAGAAACGGTGGTGATGAAGTACCTGCGCTGGGTGATGTTGTTGCTGGTGGTGTCGGGGCTGATCGCCTCGTTCTGGTTCAGCCAGGGCTGGCTGCAACTGTGCGCCGGCCTGGCGATCTTCCTGTTCGGCATGCAGTGCCTGGAAGAGGGTCTGCGTCAGCTGGCGGGCAGCAAGCTGGAGCAGATACTCGGGCGCAGCACGTCCACGCCCTTCAAGAGCCTGTTGTTCGGCGTCGGCGGCACCTTGTTGCTGCAGTCCAGCACCCTGGTGTCGCTGCTGACCATCGCCTTCATCAGCACCGGGTTGATCCAGTTGGCCGGCGGCATCGCCATTCTGTTTGGTGCCAACCTGGGCGCCACCAGTGGCATCTGGTTGCTGGCGCTGGCCGGGCAGAATCTCAGCCTCAGTCCACTGGCCCTGCCGCTGCTGGTGTTCGGCGTGCTGGCCGGCTTCTTCGGGCCCAGGAGCAAGGCGGCCGGGCGCATCGTGCTGGGTATCGCTTTCATCTTTCTCGGCATCGACCAGATCAAGGAAGGCTTCGCCAGTTTCGGCGATGGTCTGGACATGACCGGCCTGCAGGAAGGCGGACTGCGCGGGGCGCTGCTGTTCACCGCCATCGGCATGGCTATTACCGTGGTGCTGCAATCGAGCCACGCCACGCTGATGCTGACCTTGGCGGCATTGGCCAGTGGTCAGCTGGAGCTGGGGCAAAGCCTGGCCATCGCCATTGGCTCGAATATCGGCAGCAGCGTGACCACCGCTTTCGTCGGCTCGCTCGGCGGTAACCGTAACGGCCAGCGTCTGGCGCTGGCACATGTGCTGTTCAACATCACCACCGGTGTTATCGCGTTCTGTCTGCTCGGTCCGCTGACCTGGCTGGTGCATGTCTTGGCCGAGCCGTTGGGCCTTGGCGAGAACAGCCTGATTCAGCTGGCGATGTTCCACACCCTGTTCAATGCCATGGGTGTGGCGCTGTTCTGGCCGCTGCAGGGGCGCCTGGCGCAGTACCTGATTCGTTGGCTGCCGGAGCGAGTCGAGCCGCAGGTATTGATTACCGAGCTGGCGTCCGAGCGGGTGGCCGAGCCCGAGCGTACCCGTGCCCGTTATCTGAACGAGCGTGCCCTGGATTCGGTCGATGCGGCGTCCGGCGCGGTGGTGCAGGAGCTGGGACACCTGGGCCGCTTGAGCCTGGAGGTGATCTGCCATGCGCTCTATCTGCCGGTGGATCAGTTGGCACGCGCTCGGGTGGACGAGCAGCTGCTACAGGCCAAACCTGCTCAAGGCGGCTTCGATGCCGAGCACCTGTATCAGTTTCACATCAAGGGCGTGTATGGCGACCTGCTGAGTTTCATGGGGCGTATGGAGCTGCCCATGGACGAAGCGCATCAGCAGTTCTGGATCAGCTGCCAGTTGGCGGCGCTGCAACTGGTGGATGCGGTCAAGGATGCCAAGCACCTGCAGAAGAACCTCGGCCATTACCTCGATGCGCCACCGTCGGCGGTGCGTGAGGCTTATGTGGAACTACGCCGTCATCTGCTCGCCACCTTGCATGAGGTCCGCGAGTTGGCGCGCTCTGACATGCCGGACGAGATGTGGCAATCGCGCCTGCGCTGGCTCGACGAGCAGGCGGCGAGCTTCGATGCGCAGTTCCGCCAACGGCTGTTCGCCGAGGTGCGTTACGGCCATCTCGATGGCCTGCAGACCAGCTCACTGATGAATGACCTGGGTTATGTCAGCCGCATCTTCCAGAGCCTGCGCAACGTGCTGATGCTGGGCAGCGAGCAGGCCTTGTTCCGTGAACTGCGCAAGTTCGGTGACGAACAGGAGAGCCTGATCAGGTTCTCCTGATTCGATCATTCCGCGCTTTCGCTCTTTGTTTCTGGGACTGTGCTGCCGAGCCCGCGCGGATCGCTCGCCGCCTTCACCTCACCGCTGACCTTGTCCCAGAACAGCACCTGCTGGTTGCCGTACTGCCGATCCAGGCGCTTGAGTTCATAGCCGCGTTGCTGCAGCTCGGCGATCTGTTCATCGCTGAAGGTGTCCGGTTCATGCTCGATCACGTCGGGCAGGAACTGGTGGTGGTAGCGCGCCACTGCCGGCCAGCGCTCGATGGGCTTGTCGTCCAGGTACTCGAGCATTGACAGCAGCACCATGCTCGGAATGCGGCTGCCGCCAGGGGTGCCGAAGGCGGCGAATTCGTCGCTGCTTTCGATGAAGCTCGGGCTCATGGAGGACAGCGGACGTTTGCCGCCGGCGATCACGTTGGCCTGGCTGCCGGCCAGGCCATAGGCATTGGCGCCCTGCACGTCGGCGGCGAAGTCGTCCATCTCGTCATTGAGCAGTACGCCGGTACCAGGCACGGTGAATGCGGCGCCGAACGGCAGGTTGATCGACAGCGTGGCAGCGACCGCATTGCCCTCGGCATCGAGTACGGCGAAGTGAGTGGTGTGATCGCCTTCATGCCAGGTGCCGGCAGGTGGCAGGCTGGAGCTGGGCGTGGCCTGCTCAGGCTCGATGCTGCCGGCGAGTACCGCGATATGCCCTGGTGAGAGCAGTTGCTCCATGGGGTTCTTGATGAAGTCCGGGTCGCCCAGCAGGCCGCGATCTCGGTAAGCGCGGCGCAGCGCCTCGACCACATAGTGCACGCGTTGTACCGGTTCGGCATCGCGCCATGGCAGCTGTTCGAGCATGGCCAGGCTCTGCGCCAGTGCCACGCCACCGGCCGAGGGTGGCGGCGCGCTGATCAGTTCGCGGCCGTCTTCGAGGGCGAAGCGCAGCGGTTCGCGTCGGGCGATGCGGTATTCACGCAGATCGTCCAGCGTCCAGATACCACCGGCGTGGCGCACTCCCGTGACCAGGCGCTCGGCCATCGCGCCGCTGTAGAAGCCCTCGCGACCATGCTCGGCCAGCGCCTGCAGGGTGGCGGCGAGATCGGGTTGGCGCAGCAGATGGCCTTCGGCGGGGATTTCACCCTGGTCGAGGAACAGCTTGGCGCTCTCGGCATCGTCACGCAGCGCTGCCAGGCGCCAGGTCGCGCGTTCACGGTAGATGCGATCGACTGCGAAGCCTTCATTGGCCAGGCGGATTGCCGGTGCCAGACTGGTCTTCAGTGGCAGGCGGCCGTGGTGTTCGGTCAGTTCGACCAGCGCAGCCGGCAGCCCCGGAATAGCTGCGGCCAGTGCGCCATTGAGCGATAGCTCGCGCTGTACCTGGCCATCGCGCACATAGAGATTCGGCTTAGCCTCCAGCGGGGCGCGTTCACGGGCATCGAGGAAGTCGTAGCCCGGCGTGTCGCCTGCGCTGCGTAGCAGGAAGAAACCACCACCACCCAGGCCCGAACCATAGGGCTCGACCACTGCCAGGGCGGCGCTGGCGGCGATGGCAGCATCGAAGGCATTGCCGCCGGCATCGAGCATCTGCTGCGCTGCAGCGCTGGCGGCAGGGTGAGCGGTGGCAATGGCGGGCTGCTGCGGGGCGGCCTGGGCCAGCAGGCTGGCGCTGAGCAGCAGGGTCGATAGCAGGAGTTTGCGCAACATGCGATCTACCGAGGGGCGGCTGAAGGAGGCTTGAAGCTTAACAGCCTTGCTCAGACGAAGGGCAGAACGGGCGCGGATGAAATGGGAGGCAAGCGGCCTCCCGGGGGATCAGGCCTTGCCGGTGATGATGCGGTATTTGTCCATCAGTTCATCCTTGCTCTCGACATTGTTCTCGTCGAGCGGGATGCAGTCCACCGGACACACCTGCTGGCATTGCGGCTCATCGTAGTGGCCGACGCATTCGGTGCACAGGTTGGGGTCGATCACGTAGATCTCCTCACCCTGGGAAATGGCGCCGTTGGGGCACTCGGGTTCGCAGACGTCGCAGTTGATGCAATCGTCGGTGATGATCAGGGACATGGGGCAACTCCTGTCGAGGCGCTGGCTTCGACACTCTACGGACAACGATGCTGCGAATTGTGCCGGATTGGTGCGTCTTGTGCCATTAGCCCGGCCAGTCAGGCGCTCTCGTTTATGGACGAGGGTAGGGAATCGTGGCGCCGCTTTTACCCTCTCCCGCCCTGCGGGCACCCTCTCCCATGAATGGGAGAGGGTCATCAGCCGGCCGTGAACGGCCGGCTTTCAGCGCTTGCGGAAGCGCTCGTTCAGCGCATCAGCGACGGCTGGGTGCACGAACTTGGTGATGTCGCCACCCAGGGCCGCGATCTCGCGCACCAGCGTCGAGGAAATGAAGGAATACTTCTCCGACGGGGTGAGGAACAGGCTCTCGACGTCCGGCGCCAGCTGACGGTTCATGTTGGCCAGCTGGAATTCATACTCGAAGTCCGATACCGCACGCAGGCCGCGCAGGAACACGTTGGCGTTCTGTTCCTTGACGAAGTGCGCGAGCAGCGAGGAGAAACCCACCACTTCGACGTTGGGCAGATGCTTGGTCACCTCGCGGGCCAGCTCGACGCGTTGTTCCAGCGGGAACAGCGGGTTCTTCTTGGGGCTGGCGGCGACGGCGATGATGACGTGATCGAACAGCCGCGAGGCGCGTTCGACCAGATCGCCATGGCCTTTGGTGATGGGGTCGAAGGTACCCGGGTACAACACTCGATTCATCGCTTCGTCCTGTTCGAGGCGGCAAGAGTCGCGGATGGTAGCGCAGCGTTTCCCTTGCGGCCAAGCGCGACGAAAACTCAGTTGCTGCGCAGGTGCAGCAGCAGTGCGGGCACCAGGCAGGCGAGGGCGATCCAGTCGGCGCTGACCACGCGGCGCAAAGCCTCGTTGTAGACGGGCGCGCTCCATGCCAGCAGGAGAAAGGCAATGACGCTGATCAGCCCGCCGATCAGGGCTGCGCTGCGTAGCGTGGGGACGAACGCTGCGGCCACCAGCAGGGTGCCCAGCAGGCCAAACAGCACCGCGCGGTGGCGCATCAGGATCTGCAGGTTGGGTTCGTCCAGGGCCAGGCCATACAGCGCATTGAGGCGTTCACCGCCAAGCACGCCGACCATTGGCAGCAGGTGGATGACGCCTGCCACCAGCAACAGAAAGCCGATCAGCCTGCTCATCTCAGGCCCTCAGGCGTTCGGCCAGCAAGGTGGCGAGTTTCGAGGTCAGCCCGTAGATCGACAGCTGCGGGTTGGCGCCGATGCTGGTGGGGAACAGCGAACCATCGTGAATCGACAGGTTGCCGAGCTGATGATACCGGCCCAGGCTGTCGACCACCGCCTGCTGTGGGTCTTCGCCCATGGCGCAGCCACCCATCACATGAGCGCTGCCCAGGCGAGTGCGGTACAGGGCCAGGTCGAGGTTCTCGATCATTTCCTTGGCTTCGCGCCAGGTACTGACGAAGCGGGCATCGGCATGGGTCGGCAACACCGCCTTGGCCCCGGCCGCGAACTGGATTTCGGCCATGGTCAGGAAGGCGCGGCGCACGCCGTCCCAGGTGTAGCCGGTCATCTGGTAGTCGAGCACCGGGCTGCCATCGCCGCGCAGTTCCACACGGCCTTCGGCGCTGTCCGGATGGAAACCATCGCGCAGCAGGGCGAGCATGACGTTGGTGTGCGGCAACTGCTCCATGCGCAGGGCATTCTCGCGACCGAACTCGCCGAGCAGGGTGGCGGTCAGCGCCGGTTGCAGCGGCGGCACTTCCAGTTTGTAGGAGAGCCGCCCGGTGGTGCCGTCGTCCCATTGGAAGTGATCGGAGTAGAGCGACTGCGGCGCACCGTAGAAGGGGTTGATCACCTGCTCGAACTGCGCCGCGGAGAAGTTCACCAGGTGCAGGTAGGTGCGCCGGCCGACGCGCTTGTGCGGGTCGGGCACCTCTGAGCGCAGCAGGATGCCGGGCGTGTTGATGCCGCCGCCGGCCAGCACGTAATGCCGTGCCTTGACCCGGATGCGCTTGCCGTTGGGCGCTACGCAGCGCTCGTCCATGCCCAGGCAATCGATGCCGACGACTTGGTCTCCCTCGATCACCAGCTTGTCGGCGCGGGCCAGGTAGAGCAGCTCGCCGCCAGCATTCAGAGTCGCAGGGATGGTAGTCACCAGCATCGATTGCTTGGCGTTGGTCGGGCAGCCCATGCCGCAGTAGCCGAGGTTCCAGCAGCCGCGCACGTTGCGTGGAATCACCGCCCAGTGATAGCCGAGCTTGTCGCAGCCGGTGCGGATCACCTCGTTGTTGGCATTTGGCGGCACCACCCAAGGGGCGACGCCCAGACGTTGCTCCATCTTCTCGAACCAGGGCGCCATGGACGCCACGTCGTGGCCCTGTACGCCATGGGTCTTGGCCCAGTGCGCCAGAGTTTGTGGCGGCGTACGGAAGCTGCTGGTCCAGTTGATCAGCGTGGTGCCGCCCACGGCACGGCCCTGCAAGATGGTGATGGCGCCATCCTTGCTCATGCGGCCGATGCCTTCCTGATAGAGGTTGGGGTAGGCCTCGGCCTCCTGCATCTTGAAGTCATCGCTGGTCTTCAGTGGGCCTTCCTCGATCAGCAGTACCTTGTAACCCGCCGCGCTAAGGATTTCCGCTGTGGTGCCACCGCCGGCACCGCTGCCAACGATGGCGACGTCGGCTTCCAGGGTCAGGTCGTTTTCCAGGCGTGAGCCGTCGTATGTCTTCCAGCCCTTGGCCAGGCCTTGCTTGAATAGATCGGGTACAGGCATTTCAGGCTCTCTTGTCGTTGTGAGCGACGCTGGCGATTTTGCTTGCGTGGTGTTTGGCTGAAGCGAGTAGGGTGCGCCGCGCGCACCGAGGCTCAACCCCGCTTTGTGGTGCGCACGGCGCACCCTACGGGACCCGCGACAGGTCTTCAGACGGTGGGCGGCCCCGGATAGCCGCAATGCGCCCAGGCTTCCTGGCGGCTGTACCAGGCCATCATCACCAGCTGCAGCAGCGATGCGTGGCCCATGCGCAGCAAGCTCAGGCTGCTGTTCTGCCAGCGCTTGAGGAACTGCCGCACGTCATCGCCGCTGGCCTTGTCCCAACTGCCCCAGACCCCGGTCAGCGGGCCACGGGTGATGGGCAGGGCCAGCACATCGAACAGCTGCACGGTGAGCTTGAGCATTTCCGGCGACAGGTGCGCCAGGCTGGTGTCGAGACTCTTGAGGGTGCCGTTGATGGCCTGTGGCATCTGCTCGGCGCTGACGGCGCCTTCGAGCATCACCGGGATCAGTGCGCGCAGAAACGGCAGGTCGCTGCTGCGCAGAATCAGGTAACCATTGGCCGGCGTGCTGGCCGAGCAGCCGCTAAGCGTTGCGGTCAGCCCGGCGGTGCCGAGCAGCGCCGTGCCCATCAGGCCGACCTTGAGCAGGCTGCGCCGCGACAGTTGCGGCGCGTGGAGAGTGGTGTCGTTCATTGTTGTTATCACCAGGCGTATGCGGGCGGGCGCTGCCCGCGTTGATCAGCGTACGAACAACTTGTAGACCAGCTTCTGGATCGACTTGCCATACGGCGGATAGATCAGCCGCGCGGCGTTGAAGCGCTGCTTGATGAACACGCCCTTGGCCTTGCTGAAGGTCAGGAAGCCTTCATGGCCGTGGTAATGGCCCATGCCGGAGGGGCCGACGCCGCCGAACGGCATGTCGTCCTGGGCCACGTGCAGCAGGGTGTCGTTCAGGCACACGCCGCCGGAGTGGGTTTCATGCAGCACACGCTGCTGCTCGCGCTTGTCGTAGCCGAAGTAGTACAGCGCCAGCGGGCGTGGCCGCGCGTTGACGTAGGCGAAGGCATCTTCGATACGGTCGTAAGGCACCACCGGCAGCAGAGGGCCGAAGATCTCGTCCTGCATCAACTTCATGTCGTCGTTGACGTCCAGTATCAGGCTCTGTGGCAGGCGTCGGCCCTGCGCCTCGGGGTAGAGCGCGACGATGCGCGCGCCCTTGGCCTCGGCGTCCTGCAGGTAGCCGTTGAGGCGTGCCAGTTGGCGCTCGTTGATGATCGCGGTGTAGTCCGGGTTGTCCTTGAGCGCTGGGTAGAAGCGCTGCACCACCTCGCGGTAGGCGCTGACGAAACCGTCGATACGATCACGCGGCACCAGCACGTAGTCCGGCGCCACGCAGGTCTGCCCGGCGTTAAGGGTCTTGCCGAAGGCGATGCGCTCGGCAGCGTCCGCCAGTGGCACATCGGCGGAAACGATGGCCGGTGACTTGCCGCCCAGCTCCAGGGTCACCGGGGTCAGGTTCTCGGCGGCGGCGCGCATCACATGCTTGCCGATGCTGGTGGCGCCGGTGAACAGCAGGTGGTCGAACGGCAGCTTGGAGAAGGCCATGCCGACTTCCGCCTCGCCCAGGGCGACGCTGACCAGATCCTCGGGAAAGATGCGCGCCAGCAGGTCCTTGACCAGTTGCGAGGTCGCCGGGGTGGACTCGCTCATCTTGATCATCACCCGGTTGCCGGCGGCCAGTGCGCCGGTCAGCGGGCCGATGGCGAGAAACAGTGGGTAGTTCCACGGCACGATGATGCCGACCACGCCCAGCGGTTGATAGATGACCTTGGCCGAAGCGGGCATGAACTGCATGCCGACGCTACGCCGCGACGGTTTCATCCATTTCTTGATGCGTTTGGTTGCGTAGTGGATGCCATGCAGGCTGGGCATCAGCTCGGCGAGCAGGGTTTCGTCGGCCGAGCGGTTGCTGAAGTCTTCGCAGATCGCCGCCACCAGTGCGTCCTGCTGCTGGGCCAGCAGCTCGCTCAGGGATTTCAGCCACTGGATGCGTTGTTCGGCCGACGGCATCGGGTTGGCGGCAAAGGCCGCACGCTGCAGGGCGAAGGTGCCATCCAGCTGGTTGATTTGCTGTTGGCTGTGCTGCAGGTAGGCGATGTCGGCGACCATTGGGTTTCTCCTCGACGTTCCAGCGGGCTGCATGGGAATGACTGTGCTGGATTTTTAGAGCAATTACTCTAATGTGTCAAATAGGATGCCGCGTCGCCGTCCTCGCTGCACCCTAACCAAAGGCCTGGCAGGGCCTGCGCGGTGCATCTGGGGGTAACACTTCGGCTGTTTCGCCTGTACCTTTGCCACTTTTGAAGTCGAGATCGAGCTGCGTCATGGCGCCACCCAAGACCCGCGACCGCATCGTTGCCGAGAGCCTGGCCCTGTTCAACAGCCAGGGCGAGCGCAACGTCACCACCAATCACATCGCCGCGCACCTGGGCATGTCGCCGGGCAATCTGTATTACCACTTCCGTAACAAGCAGGTGATCATCGCCGAGCTGTTCGCCCAGTACGAAGTGCAGGTCGACAGCTTCCTGCGCCTGCCTGAAGGTCGCGCGCTAACGGTGGAGGACAAGACCTTCTACCTGGAGGCACTGCTGGCAGCGATGTGGCATTACCGCTTCCTGCATCGCGACCTGGAGCACCTGCTGGATTCCGACACCGACCTGGCCGAGCGCTACCGTGCCTTCGCCCGGCGCTGCCTGGTGGGCGCTCAGTCGATCTACCAGGGATTCGTCGAAGCCGGCATCTTGCTGATGAACCCGGCGCAGATCGAGGCGTTGACGCTCAACAGCTGGATCATCATGACCTCCTGGGTGCGCTTTCTCTGCACCACCGGGGCCAACCCGGACAACCTCAGCCAGGACATGCTGCGTCGCGGTATCTATCAGGTGTTGGCGCTGGAGGGAGGTTATCTGGCGCCTGCCGCGCGCGAGGCGGTCGAGGCGCTGTATGGCCGGCTGCATGTGCCGCTGGAGCAGGTGTTGGGGTGATTGATCTGGCATTGCCCCGGATTTCATCCGGGCTACGCTTCTTGTGGCCCGCGTAGGAGCGGCTTCAGCCGCGATTATCCGAGGCTCGTCAGCCACTGCGGAATACGCCGCTCCAGGTAATACATCGGGCGACGCAGGCTGCCCTCGACAAAACCGACATGGCCGCCCTTGGCGTGCAGTTCGAACTCGGTACCCGGCGCCAGCTCGCTGGCTTCGGGCAGGCTATGGCGGAAGATGAAAGGATCGTCCTCGGCCTGGATGATCAGCGTGCGTGTGCGGACTTCACCCAGGTAGAAACGGCTGGACGCCCGGCGGTAATTGTCGTGGGCATCGGCGAAGCCGTGCAGCGGCGCGGTGATCCGGCCGTCGAAGTCCCAGAAGGTGCGCATGCCGTCCAGCGGGCCCAAACGCTCCAGCACCGACAGGCGCTCGCTCTGGCCCTGTTCGGTGAACAGGCGCTGCTTGTTGCTCACGTAGGCGACCATCTCGCGCATGAAATGCGCCTGATACACCCGCGAGAAACCCAGGCCGATGCGGTCGGCACACTGATCCAGACGGAACGGCACCGACACCGCCACCGCTGCCTGCAGCTGGCTCTGCTCGCCGCTTTCGCCCAGGTACTTGAGCAGCACGTTGCCGCCCAGCGAATAGCCGACGGCGTACAGCGGTGCCATCGGCCTTTGTGTGCGCAGGTGGGCGACAGCCGATGCCAGATCCTCGCTGGCGCCGGAGTGATAGCCGCGCGGCAGCAGATTGGGTTCGCCCGAGCAGCCGCGCCAGTTCAGCGCTGCGCTGGCCCAGCCACGTGCGGCCAGTTTCTGCTGCAGACCGAGCACGTAGAGTGAGCTGGAACTACCTGTCAGGCCATGCAGCACCAACACCAGCGGTGCATGGGCATCGTGCGGGCCATACCAGTCGAGATCGAGAAAATCACCATCTTCCAACCACAGTCGCTCGCGCTGTCGTTCAAGCTGCGGCGGTTTGCGGCAGAAAGGATTCCACAACGTCTGCAGATGCGGGCCGGGGAGCCACCAGGCGGGTTTGAAGGGCGTGGTCATGGGTATTCTGGTCGGTGAGTTAAGTGGCCTGGATTGGTCGCAGGCGGTGCCAGGCCACGCGCTTCAGCGTCGACGCTTGCGCAGTATGCGCCAAGCGCACCAGGCCAATACCAGCAGGGCGACAATACGCTGATTGGTGAGCCCGATGACGATACCGACATTGGGATTGTGCGGTATCGCGCGTTGCAGGTTGAGTGCAATTTCCTGCTGGCTGAGCAGCACCGGCAGCGCCAATACGATCAGCAGCAGGTAGGGCAGGTGGGCGTAGATGAAGTCCTTCATCCACGCTGCCACAGCGCGTAGTGCACCTGGCCGGTGTGCTTCTCGCGATGTAGGCGCCAGTTGCCGGGCAGGCCTAGGGTCGAGGGCGCGGTTTCGCTTTCGGTATAGACCCAGGCGTCGTCGCTCAGCCAGCCCTGCGTTTCCAGCAGGTTGCAGGCGTTCTGCAGCAGGTCCTTGTGGAAGGGCGGGTCGAGCAGAGCGATATCGAAGCGCCGCGGTGCCGGGCGGGCCAGCAGTTGCAGAGCATCGCCGAGCTGAATCTCGCCCTCGTTGCATTGCAGGGTCGCCAGGTGATCGCGCAGCGCGCTTACCGACGCCGGGTTGAGGTCACAGGCCAGGCCGCTGGCAGCGCCGCGCGACAGCGCTTCGAGCAGCAGTGCGCCGCTGCCGGCGAAGGGGTCGAGTACGTGGGCGCCCTCGACATAGGGCGCCAGCCAGTTGAACAGCGTCTCGCGTACCCGGTCCGGGGTTGGGCGCAGGCCCGGTCCGTCAGGGAAGGCGAAGCGTCGCGAGCGCCACTGCCCGCCGATGATGCGCAGTTGGCCCTGGCCGCCGTGGGCTTTGCCTGCGGCGTCTTTCTGTGGGGTGCGACCGCGCATCAATGTGGCACCGTGCTGGGCAGCTCGGCCGGGCGGTCGGTGGGCGGTGGCAGTTCCTTCTGCGCCACCGTCGGACCGGCGGTGACCACCACCAGCGCCTCGGGGGCGAGGTGCTTGGCCATTGCTGCTTTCACCTGTTCGGTGGTGAGGTTCTGCACATCACGCATGAAGTCGTCCAGGTAGCTCAGCGGCAGGTCATAGAAGCCCATCGATGCCAACTGGCCGACGATATCGGCATTGCTCGCGGTCGACAGCGGGAAACTACCGGCCAGCTCGCGTTTGGCGTTGTCCAGCTCCTGCTGGGTCGGGCCATCGCGCAGGTAGTCAGCCAGCAGCTGTTTGACCAGTGCCAGGGTGCCTTCGCTTAGCTCGGCGCGGGTCTGCAGGTTGATCATGAACGGGCCGCGGGCCTGCATGGCGCTGAAACCGGAGTAAACACCGTAGGTCAGGCCACGCTTCTCACGCACTTCGCTCATCAGGCGCGTGCCGAAACCGCCACCACCGAAGATCTGGTTGCCCAGGTACAGCGCGGCATAGTCCGGGTCGTTGCGGTCGATGCCGAGCTGGGCGAGCATCAGGTGGGTCTGGTTGGACGGGTATTCGATATGGCTGGCACCGGGTTTCGGCGTTTGCGGCTGGGCGATCTTCGCCAGTGCCGGGCCTTTCGGTAGAGCGGCGGAAACGCGGTTGGCGATGGCCTCGGCCTCGGCGCGCGACAGGTCACCCACCAGAGCGATCACCGCGTTGCCGGCGCTGTAAGCGCGCGCATGGAAAGCCTGCAGCTGTTGGCGGCTGATGGCCGGGATCGACTGCACGCTGCCGTCACTCGGGTGGGCGTAGGGGTGCTGGCCGTACAGGCGCTCGAACAGCTCCAGGCTGGCCAGCTTGCCCGGGTTCTGCTTCTGGAATTCGAAGCCGGCGAGCAGTTGGTTCTTGATCCGCGCCAGCGAGTCGGCGGGGAAGGTGGGCTTGCCCAGCACCTCGGCGAACAGCGCCAGTGCTGGCTCGCGCTGCTCCTGGGCGCTGAGGCTGCGCAGGCTGGCCACGGCCATGTCGCGGTAGGCACCGTTGCCGAATTCGGCGCCGAGGCCCTCGAAGCCGGCGGCGATGGCGCCAACGTCCTTGCCCGGCACGCCCTCGTTGAGCATGGCGTTGGTCAGGGTGGCCAGGCCCGGCACGCCGTCGTCCTGGCTGCTGCCGGCGGCGAAGGTCAGGCGCAGGTCGAACATCGGCAGCTCGTGGGCTTCGACGAACAGCACCTTGGCGCCTTGCGCGGTGTTCCAAGTCTGGATCTCCAGGGTACGGCGGGTCGGTGCCTTGCCGTCGAGCGCAGCCAGTGACCGCAGCTTGGCGGCATCGCCCGTCGGGGCCTTGTCAGTGAGGTTGGCGCAGGCGCCCAGCAGCAGTGCGCTGGACAGGACCAGGCCGAGCAGGCCCAGGCGGCGGTGCTCAGTCTTCATGGCGGGACTCCTCATGACGGGACTCTTCGGGCAGTACGTGGGCGACGCTCAGTCGGTCGCGAACGAAGAAGGTGCGAGCAGCTTGCTGGATGTCGGCTGGGGTCACGGCTTGCAGTTCGTTCAGTTCCTGATCGGTCAGTTTCCAGGACAGGCCGACGGTTTCCAGTTGGCCGATGCTGGTGGCCTGGCTGGTGATCGAGTCGCGTTCGAATACCAGGCCGGCGATGACCTGGGCGCGTACGCGTGCCAGTTCGGCAGCAGACGGCGGAGCCTTCTTCAGTTCCTCCAGCTCGCGCCAGAGGCCGGCCTCGGCCTGCTCCAGGGTCTTGCCCTTCTGCACGTTGGGCGTGGCCGAGAGAATGAACAGGCTGTCGCCGCGGCTGAAGGCGTTGTACCAGGCGCTGGCGCCGGAAACGAGCTCTTCGCCACGCTCCAGGCGGGTGGACAGGCGTGCGCTGTAGCCGCCGTCGAGCAGGGCCGCGGCCAGACGCAGGGCGTAGACCTGGCGCGGTGTTTCGGCGGTGGCCAGGCCCGGCACGTTGAAGCCCATGATCAGGCTCGGCAACTGGGTCTTGAGGTGCAGCGTGATGCGCCGCTCGCCCGGTGCGGCCAGCTCCAGCGGCAGCTTGGCGGTCGGCACCTCGCGGCTCGGGATGTCGCCGAAGTAGCGTTGTACCTGGGTCTTGACCTCGTCCACGGTCACGTCGCCGACCACCACCAGGGTGGCGTTATTCGGCGCGTACCACTTCTTGTACCAGGCGCGCAGTTCATCGATGTGCATGCGCTCAAGGTCGGCCATCCAGCCGATGGTGGGAATGTTGTAGCCGCTGGCCGGGTAGGCCATGGCCTTGAAGCGTTCATAGGCCAGCGAGGACGGACGGTCGTCGGTGCGCAGACGGCGCTCTTCCTTGATTACCTCGATTTCCTTGCTGAACTCGTCGGCCGGCAGCGTCAGACTGGCGAGGCGGTCGGCTTCCAGCTCCAGGGCGACGCCCAGGCGGTCACTGGCCAGTACCTGGTAGTAGGCGGTGTAGTCGTCGCTGGTGAAGGCATTTTCCTCGGCGCCCAGCTCACGCAGGATGCGTGAGGCTTCGCCGGGGCCGAATTTTCGGCTGCCCTTGAACATCATGTGTTCCAGTGCGTGGGACAGACCGGTGGAACCGGGCGTCTCGTAACTGGAGCCGACCTTGTACCAGAGCTGGGACACCACCACGGGGGCACGGTGATCCTCGCGGACGATGACCTTGAGGCCGTTGTCCAGTTTGAATTCGTGGGTGGGTTGAGCGGGAGAAGCGAAGGCCGCAAGTGGCACGCAGAGTGCGCCGAACAGCAGGCCGAGGGAGCGGCGGGCAATGGCATTCATCGAAAGTCTGACCTGTCGGATAGCCTGGGCGGTCGTACCGCCGGCGGGCGAAGAGGTGCTAGGATACCCCATCCTTTTCCGGGGCGGCGCGGCAAGGCTTTGCAGCCCATAAGCGAACGCTCCCTTGAGATGCAAGCGACCCATGTTTGGTTCCAATGACGACAAGAAGTCGCCGGCCGAGGCTGGCGCGCAGACCCCGCCTGTGACCGAAGAAAAGAAATCCCTGTTCAACTGGTGGCGCAAGAAGCCCGCAGAGACGGCTGCCGAGCCGGCTCTGCCTGCGCCTGTCGAGCAGCCTGAGGCCGCTCAGGTACCTGCCGAGCCGCCTGTGTCCGAGCAGGCTCCGGCGAGCGTATCGACCGTCGGGCCTGACGTGGCGGCTCCCGTGCAGCCGGTCCAGCCTGAGCCTGTCGTCGAAGCGCCGCTGGTGGCCAGCCCGGTTGCCGCCGAACCGCCGGTTGTAGTACCTGAACCCAGCGCCGAGGTTGCGCCCGCGCCGCTGGTGACGCAGCCGGCTCCGGTCGACGTGCCTGCCACCCAGGAGCGGCCCGGTTTCTTCGCCCGCCTCAAGCAGGGGCTGTCCAAGACCAGCGCCAGCCTGGGCGAGGGCATGGCCAGCCTGTTCCTCGGCAAGAAGGCTATCGACGACGACCTGCTCGACGATCTGGAAACCCGCCTGCTGACCGCCGACGTCGGCGTCGAGGCGACCACCGCGATCATCGGCAACCTGACCAAGCGCGTGGCGCGCAAGGAGCTGGCCGACAGCGGTGCGCTGTACAAGGCGCTGCAGGAAGAGCTGGTCACCCTGCTCAAGCCGGTCGAGCAGCCGTTGGTCATCGATGCCGCCAAGCAGCCTTACGTGATTCTCGTCGTGGGCGTGAACGGCGTGGGCAAGACCACCACCATCGGCAAGCTGGCCAAGAAGCTGCAGCTCGAAGGCAAGAAGGTCATGCTCGCCGCGGGTGACACCTTCCGCGCCGCTGCCGTTGAGCAGCTGCAGGTCTGGGGCGAGCGCAACAACATCGCAGTGATCGCCCAGCACACCGGCGCCGATTCGGCCTCGGTGATCTTCGATGCGGTGCAGGCCGCCAAGTCACGCGGCATCGACGTGCTGATCGCTGACACCGCCGGGCGCCTGCACACCAAAGACAACCTGATGGAAGAGCTGAAAAAGGTCCGTCGGGTGATCGGCAAGCTGGACGATACCGCGCCGCACGAAGTGCTGCTGGTGCTCGACGCTGGCACTGGCCAGAACGCGATCAGCCAGGCTAAGCAATTCGATCAGACGGTGAACCTCACCGGTTTGGCGCTGACCAAACTCGACGGCACCGCCAAGGGCGGCGTCATCTTCGCCCTGGCCAAGCAGTTCGGCCTGCCGATTCGCTATATCGGCGTGGGTGAAGGAATCGATGACCTGCGGCCGTTCGAGGCGCAGGCTTTCGTTCAGGCACTCTTCGAGGAGCGCGAGCGGGCATGATCCGATTCGAGCAGGTCGCCAAGCGTTACCCCAATGGCCATGTCGGGCTGCACGAGCTGAGTTTCCGCGTTCGCCCCGGCGAATTCCTCTTCGTCACCGGTCACTCCGGTGCCGGCAAGAGCACGCTGCTGCGCCTGCTGCTGGCGATGGAGCGGCCCACCAGCGGCAAGTTGCTGCTGGCCGGGCAGGACCTGTCGACCATCACCAATGCGCAGATTCCTTTCCTGCGCCGGCAGATCGGCGTGGTGTTCCAGAATCACCAACTGCTGTTCGACCGCACAGTATTCGACAACGTCGCGCTGCCGCTGCAGATCCTTGGCCTGTCCAAGCCGGAGATCGCCAAACGGGTTGGCGCCGCACTGGAGCGGGTCAGCCTCAGCGACAAGGCGGCGCAGTCGCCTGGCGACCTGTCCACCGGCCAGCAACAGCGCGTCGGCATCGCCCGCGCCATCGTCCACCGGCCGGCCCTGCTGCTGGCGGACGAGCCCACCGGTAACCTCGATCCGCGCCTGGCTGCCGAGATCATGGGCGTGTTCGAAGACATCAACCAGTTGGGCACCACGGTGCTGATCGCCAGCCACGATCTGGCGCTGATCGCGCGCATGCGCCAGCGCATGCTCACTCTGCAACGTGGCCGCCTGATCGGTGATGGGGAGGCTGCCTGATGAGCGCATCGAAGATGCCCACGCCGCAACCGGCCGAACGGGTTGGCGCGGCGCCGCGCAACAAAGTGGTCGACGGCCCTGCGGACGAGCCGGATTTTCGTACCCTGCTCAACGCCTGGCTGGAAAGCCATCGCGCCAGTTTGGTCGACAGCCTGCGCCGTCTGGCGCGGCAGCCCGTCGGCAGCTTCTTCACCTGCTTGGTGATGGCCGTGGCGCTAAGCCTGCCCATGGGCCTGTCGCTGCTGCTGGACAACGTCGAGAAGCTCGGTGGCTCCTGGCAGCGTGCGGCGCAGATTTCCCTGTTCCTCGACATGTCCGCCGGCGAGCGTGACGGCCAGGCGCTGCGCGAGCAGATCGCGGCGATGGATGACGTAGCTGACGCCGAGTGGATCAGCCGCGAGCAGGCGCTGGAAGAGTTCCAGCAGCTGTCCGGCCTCGGCCAGGCGCTGAAGGAATTGCCGGAAAACCCGCTGCCGGGCGTGGTCCTGGTGACGCCCAAGGAAGTCGACAAGGTCAAGCTTGAAGCCCTGCGTCAGCGTCTGGCGGAGCTGCCCAAGGTGGAGCAGGCACAGCTCGATCTGGTCTGGGTCGAGCGTCTGACCGCGATCCTCAAGCTGGGTGACCGCTTCGTCTTCGGCCTCAGCCTGTTGCTGATCCTGGCGCTGCTGCTGGTGATCGGCAACACCATCCGCCTGCACATCGAGAACCGTCGCGCCGAGATCGAGGTGATCAAGCTGGTGGGCGGAACCGATGGCTACGTGCGTCGTCCCTTCCTTTATATGGGCGCGTTGTACGGCTTCGGTGCGGGCATTTTCGCCTGGCTGCTGCTGGCCTTCGGACTGGATTGGCTGAACGATGCTGTAGTACGTTTGGCCGGCCTTTACGGTAGCGATTTCGCGTTAGGTGGCGTACCTTCTTCCGACGGTTTTTCGCTGCTGCTCGGCGCCGTGCTGTTGGGCTATATTGGCGCCTGGCTGGCGGTGGCGCGTCATCTCAATGAACTGGCGCCCCGCTGAGGCGTTGGTCAGCGAGGCTGAACGCCAGCTGACGCATTATTGTTTTGGTTGATATTGACTATCTGGGCAGGAACTTATCCACAGGCTCTGCATCAGATAGCGCAGTGCTACACTGCACGAGTTTTGTGAATCGGAGGATTCGAATGTCCACTTCCTTGCAACCTGTTCATGCTCTGGTTCCAGGCGCCAACCTGGAAGCATACGTGCATGCGGTCAACAGCATCCCGCTGCTGACTCCCGAGCAGGAGCGTGAACTGGCCGAAAATCTCTACTACCAGCAGGACCTCGAGGCCGCCCGCCAGATGGTGCTGGCTCACCTGCGTTTCGTGGTGCATATCGCCCGTAGCTACTCCGGCTATGGTCTGGCCCAGGCCGACCTGATCCAAGAAGGCAACGTTGGCCTGATGAAGGCAGTCAAGCGCTTCAACCCGGAAATGGGTGTGCGTCTGGTGTCCTTCGCCGTGCACTGGATTCGTGCGGAAATCCACGAGTTCATCCTGAAGAACTGGCGCATCGTCAAAGTGGCCACCACCAAGGCGCAGCGCAAACTGTTCTTCAACCTGCGCAGCCAGAAGAAGCGTCTGGCCTGGCTGAACAACGACGAAGTGACCGCCGTGGCTGCCAGCCTGGGCGTCGAACCGCACGAAGTGCGCGAGATGGAAAGTCGCTTGACTGGCCAGGACATGGCCTTCGACCCGGCAGCCGATGCCGACGACGACAGCGCCTTCCAGTCGCCTGCGCATTACCTGGAAGACCATCGTTACGACCCGGCTCGTCAGCTCGAGGATGCCGACTGGAGCGACAGTTCCAGCAGCAACCTGCACGAAGCGCTGGAAAGCCTGGACGAGCGCAGTCGCGATATCCTCCACCAGCGCTGGTTGGCCGAGGAGAAGGCGACGCTGCACGATCTGGCCGCCAAGTACAACGTGTCTGCCGAGCGTATTCGTCAGCTCGAGAAGAACGCGATGAACAAGCTCAAGGGCTGCATCGCCGCCTGATTCGCCGCAGAAGAAAAAGCCGCACCCAGGTGCGGCTTTTTTGTGCCTGTGGAGTAGGGCCGCCAGCCCCGTAGGGTGCGCCATGCGCACTGCCTGTTCATGCGGATTGCCGGTGGTGTGCATGGTGTTCAGCCGGGGGACATGGTAAACACCTGTCGGGGGACATGGGTAACAGGTTGATGATCATGTTGCCCGTTGCCTCAGGTCTATCTGACGCAGCGTTTTGCGGATGAAAACCACATCGTAGACGTCATCTTCGGCGGTGGGGCGGATGGCGACCCTTTCCCCGTATAAACCTCCGCTGACGAAGACGTTGAGCCCTTTGAAATACACCTGCCCGGTCCGACGTACCTTCACCACGTGGTCTCCCGGCTCGTACTCGATTGTTGGCAGTTGTTCCGGGTAGCTACGTGGGCTGGGCCGATAGCGTTCTATGGGCGG
>NZ_FOWP01000021.1 GCF_900115475.1 Ectopseudomonas composti | reverse complement strand
CCCCAGTAGGGGTAGCGGTGGTGCAATTGCACCACCGCTTGCTCCAACTCCGGATCGCTGCGCCCTGGGCTGCTCAAAGGCCGCCGAGATCGATCCTGCAGGCCCGTATCACCTTGCTCACGGTACCGATCCAACCACTTGTAACCAGTCCTGGGACTGACGCCATACCGGCGACAAAGCTCCCGCACATTGCTTTCGGGTTGCCCCGCCAACAGAACAAATTCACGCCTTATCGACATAGTGCTGCGCTCCGGCCACGGCATCACTCGATCTCCCGATTCGATGAACCCCGTAAGCCTAAATGCGTTACCTATGTCTCCCGACACCCGTTACCTATGTCCCCCGGCTGAACACGCGGCGCACCCTACATACCTTTGCCCTTACCGGTCTGGGCTATCCGCGTAGGGTGCGCCGTACGCACCTCGTTAGCGCCGGTGATTGCGGATGAAGACCTCTTCTCCCATCGCTGCGATCTGCCCCTCGATCAAGGCATCGAACGGCCTGAGCAACGCCTCGAAACCCTGTGGTGCCTCGAGCATATCCAGCGCCGTGACGATTGCCTCGATGGTCGACAACGCCCCTTCTTCCGGTGCCTTGCGCAGGCGGTAGCGCGACGGTGCCACGGCCCCCAGGCTCACACGCGGCAACGCCGCCAGCGACGGGTTGAGGTGCAACAGCTTGCGCGCCTTGCGCCAGGTACCGTCGGGCACCACCAACAACAAGGGTTTCTCGTCAGGCGCATAGGCGCTCAAGGCGACGGCCTCATCATCGGGAAACAGCAGGCACGCTCGATACCCAGGCTGCGCCAGCAACTGCGGCAAGTCATCGAACACCTCACCCACCCGCAATTCGGCGTTACGCAGTCCGAGCACGGCCAGGCGGGCGGTATTGAGGGCATGACCGACCTCGCTCGGATGCTGCAGGATCAGCAACCGAGTGCGGCTATCGAGATCGGGAATCAGCGGGCACAGGCAATGGCTGAGGGGGCGCTGACAGCGGGAACAGGTCGGACGAGGCATGCCGCGCAGTGTGCCAGAACGTCGAGCGACCGCGTAGAGCAGCTGCAATCGGGGCCGTGTTCAACCTGCCCCGGTTGCACACCGATCAACGGTTGAAGCGTTCTGCCAGGCTGTGCAGGTAGTCAGCCATTTCTTCCAGCTCGCGGCTGATGGCCGCGCCTTGATGCGCCTGGCCGGCACTGTGATCGGAGAGCTGAGCGATACGGGTGATCTGCCGGCTGATGTCCTCGGCCACATGACTCTGTTCTTCGGAGGCAGCCGCCATTTGCTGGCTCATGCCGGTAATACGCGTCACCGCCGAGCTGATACCCTCCAGCGCATCGCGCACCGACTCCACGCTCTGCACGCTGCCACGGGAAATTTCCTCGCCCTTGCCCGCCGTCACCACGGCACGCTCGGCGCCTGCACGCAGGTCGGCGATGATCTGGTGGATCTGCTCGGTGGATTGGCGGGTACGCGACGCCAGCGAACGCACTTCATCGGCGACCACGGCGAAACCGCGCCCTTGCTCCCCTGCCCTGGCCGCTTCGATGGCGGCGTTGAGCGCCAGCAGGTTGGTCTGCTCGGCAATCGAGGTGATCACATCGGCGACGCTGCCGATCGACTGCGTGGAGTTAGCCAGTTCGTTGACCGCCTGGCCGATGTCGTTCACCGCCTTGGCCATCTGTCGCATCGAATCCAGGCTACCCACGGCCAGGTCACGTCCCTCACGGGCCAGGCGATCCGCCTCCTCCGCAGCATGCGAAGTGTTCTGCACGTTATGCGCGACTTCCTGGATGGTCGCAGCCATCTCATTGATCGCCGTCGCCGATTGATCGGTCTCGGCGCGCTGTTGATCGAGCATCTGTGCGCTGGATTGCGACAGCTCGGCTGATTGCGTCGCACGCTTCTTGACGTTCTCGCCCGCGTCTTCAAGCCGCGTCAACGCCGTCTGCAGGCGCGCCTCTTCGCTGATCATCGCCATGTCCAGCAAGGCCTGGGCGCCGCGATTGTCGCTGTAGGTCAGCGCCACCAGGCCGCTGGTGAAGGCTTTCGGGTGATCGGCCAGTGTCTGCCGGATCAGCTGACGGGTGCGATACAGCTGGTAGGAACCCAAGGCGAACAGTGTCAACAGAATGAACACCATCAACGGCCAACCCGACAGCAGCCAATGTGCTGCGACGATCAGCAATGACGCTGCAATCAACGGCCAGGAGCGCACCAGGTCATAGGTCCAGTATTCCAACCTCGGCACCGGTGACTTGCCAGCACGCAACCTGGCATAAAGCGCTTCGGCCCGTCGCTTTTGCGCCTCGCTCGGCAGCGAGCGTACCGATTCGTAGCCAGAGATTCGGCCGTTCTCGTAGATGGGGGTGACGTAGGCGCTGACCCAGTAGAAATCGCCGTTCTTCGAGCGATTCTTGACGATACCCATCCAGGGTTTGCCCTGCTTGATGGTGTCCCACATATGCCCGAACACCGCGGGCGGCATGTCCGGGTGACGTACGAGATTGTGCGGTTGGCCGACCAGCTCTTCACGAGTGAAGCCGCTGATCTCGACGAAGGCATCGTTGCAGTAGGTGATCTTGCTGTTGAGGTCAGTGGTAGAGATCAGGCGTTCATCAGCCGGGAAGGTTCTTTCCCGCTGAGTCACGGGCAGGTTCTGGCGCATCGAGGCGTCCCTGTTCGAATGGAGGTTGGTACATACGTATTAAGTACTAGCACAGCCTTAAAACCACGCCACCAGCCGCCTCTACGCCTTTCGGAGGATAAAGGCGAAAGTGTTTCAGATCTGATTCAGTTGGGTCTTGAGCAAATCGCGAAAGGTTTGAATCAGGGGTTCGCGGGTACGTCCTCGGCGCAGGATCAGCGAGAACGGTGCCTGATAACCGAAGGTGGCTGGCAACAGCACGCGCAGCTTACCCTGATCCACCCAGGGCTGAGCGTAATGCTCGGGTAGATAGCCGATATAGGCACCGGAAAGCACCAGAATCAGCTGCGCTTCCATCGACTCCACGGTGGCCGCACTGTGCTTGAAACCATGCCGGGCGAGCTCGGCCTGACTCCAGTAACCGCGACCGACCATACGCTGCTGGGTGATCAGCTCCTCGGGGATTCGCCGCTGCCCGAACAGCGCGTGTCGCTCGCTGCAATACAGCCAGTGCTGTTCGCGATAAAGCGGCTGGTAGACCAGCCCATTCATGCGCGTGGAAAAGGCGCCAATGGCCAGGTCAAGGCGGTTGTCCAGGACCGCCAGTTGCAGCTCGTAAGGACTCATCACCGACAGGTGCAAGTGCACACCCGGGTGCTCCTGGCTGTAGGCGCCAATCACTTCGGCCAGCGGCAAGGCCGGGTCGCTGACGGTGGAATCCAGCACGCCGAGGTTGAGGGTGCCGCGCAACTCGCCCTTGAGCGCCGCCGAGTAGCGTTCGAAGCCTTCCAGCTCACCGAGCAGGCGCAGGGTTTCCTGATGGAACAGCTCACCCTTGCTAGTCAGGCTGAAGCCGCCACGGCCGCGATGGCAGAGCACGATGCCGAGCTGGCTTTCCAGTTGACTCATGTAGGTGCTGATGGCCGAGGTGGACAGGTTCAGTTCCTGCTGGGCAGCAGCGAACCCCTGGTGGCGCACCACGGCGACGAAGATCTTCAGCAGTTTCAGATCGGGCAAGGCAAAGGACATGAGGACGCACGGCGGATTAACAGTGCGGCAGTGTAGCGCCTTACAAGCGCCGTCGGCATCTACGGCAATGCCGCGCTCGAGCTTGTGTAGGAGCGGATTTATCCGCGATTTTCGCGGCTGAAGCCGCTCCTACACGCTGCCCAATTACATGCATCGACCGGCAGAACAGTTGGTGCGCACGGCGCCCCCTACGGAACGGCGTTAGCTTGGTAACTCGGATGAAATCCCGGACAACGCACGGAACATCGATAGTTCAGTAATCACTGAACTAAGTATTTGCTCAACGCAATTTAATCCGTTCGCGTGCTGAGCCAACAATGCAGCCATAACCAGGCGCCGGCTCGAACCGGACGCCACTGGGCGATACACCACGCCCCTTTGCCAATCTGCCGCTGACCTTCGCCCTCTCCAGGAGACGGCCATGCGACTGGAAATATTCCGCACCCTCTGGGGTTATCGCGGCAGTTGGCAGCAAGCGCTCGACGAAGCGCTCGGTGCCGGCTTCGACGGACTCGAAGCGCGCATCCCCGAGACCGCTGCGCAACGCGCCATCAATGCCCGCCTGCTGCGCGAGCACAACGTCCCCTACATCGCCACCCTGTTCACCTCCACGCCGGTGCTGCCGCGTCAGAGCGACAGTCCCCAGGTGCATCTGGAAGACCTGCGCATCAAGCTCGACTGGGCCGCCGAGCTCGGCCCACGCCTGGTCAACGTGTTGCCCGGCAATGACCGCTGGGCGCTGAGCGAGCAGGTCGACTTCTTCGCCCGTGCTGCCGAGCTGGCCGCCGCCTGCGGCCTGAAGGTGTGCTTCGAGATTCACCGTGGCCGCTCGCTGTACAGCCCCTGGATCACCCTCGACGTGCTCCGCCAGGTACCCGAACTGCGCTTCACCAGCGATATCAGCCACTGGCTGGTGACCTGCGAACGCCTGCTCGACGACCCCGCCGACGACCTTTCCGCGTTCATCGAGCGGGTGGACCACATCCAGGCCCGCGTCGGCTACGACCAGGGTCCGCAGGTGCCGCACCCCGGCGCACCGGAATATACCGAGGTGCTGGCCTTCCATCAGCGGCATTGGGAAAGCATCTGGAGCAGCCAGGAAAAACGCGGCCTGCAGACCACCACCCTGACCCCCGAATTCGGCCCCGACGGCTATCTGCACCACCTGCCCTTCACCGACGTGCCGGTGGCTGACCTGTGGCAGCTCAACCAGTGGATGGCGCGCTGCGAGCGCCAGCACTTTCACCGTTTTACCAGTCGCTGAGGAGCCGTGATGAACAGCAACGCCAAGCATTTCACCGAAATCCCCGTGGTCGATATCGCCGGCCTGTTCAGCAGCGACCCGGCCGCGCGCCTGGCCGTAGCCGATGAACTGGGCCGCGCCGCGCGTGAGGTCGGCTTTCTGTACATCCGCGGTCATGGCATCGAGCAGGCGCTGATCGACGGCCTGCACCGTGCCGCCGAGGACTACTTCGCCCAGCCACTGGACGCCAAGATGCGCCACTACATCGGCGCATCAGCCACCCACAAGGGCTTCGTACCCGAAGGTGAGGAGCGTTACGGCACCGGCAAGCCGGACCACAAGGAAGCCTTCGACATCGGCTTCGAAGTCCCCGCCGACAACCCGCTGGTGCTGGCCGGCACGCCGCTGCTGGGGCCCAACGACTGGCCTACTCTGCCCAATTTCAAGGAAGCGGTGCAGGCCTACTACGCGCGCATCTTCCAGCTTGGCCGCACGCTGTTCCGTGGCTTCGCCCTGGCTCTCGGCGTGCCGGAAAACACCTTCGACGAGATGGCCAACTTCCCGCCCTCGAAGCTGCGCCTGATCCACTACCCCTTCGATGGCGACGCCCAGGACGCCCCCGGCATCGGCGCCCACACCGATTACGAGTGCTTCACCATCCTGCTCGCCGACCGCCCCGGACTGGAGGTGATGAACGACCTCGGCCAGTGGATCGACGCGCCGCCGCGTGCGGGCACCTTCGTCGTCAATATCGGCGACATGCTCGAGGTGATGAGCGCCGGCACCTTCGTCGCCACCTCGCACCGCGTGCGCAAGGTCAGCCAGGAGCGCTACTCCTTCCCGTTCTTCTATGCCTGCGACTACCACACACAGATCCGCCCGCTGCCGCAGTTCGAGGCCGCTGGCCAGAGCTACGCAGCCATCAGCATCGGCGAGCACATGTGGAGCCAGGCGCTGCAAACCTACCAATACCTGAAGAAGCGCGTCGAGGACGGCCAGTTGCAGTTGCCCGAACGCGCCCGCGCACCGTCCAGCTTCGGCCACCTGAAGCACCAGCAGAGCGCCCTGTGACTTTCCCCGCTGCCAACACACGCCCTGATCCGGAGATAAACAATGACAACCCGTAAACCGCTGCGCACCACCGCCCTGGCTCTGGCCTGCACCCTCGCCGGCCTGTTCGCCACCGCCCACGCCGCCGAAACGCCCAAAACCCTTGCCAGCGGCGAGCTGAAGGTGGGCATGGAAATCACCTACCCACCGTTTGAATACTACGAAGGCGACCAGGTGAAAGGCTTCGACCCGGAAGTGTCGGCCGCCCTGGCCAAGCGTCTGGGCCTGGAGGCGAGCTTCAGCGACATCACCTTCCCCAACCTGATACTCGGCCTCGAAGCCGGCCGTTTCGACACCATCATCTCCGGCATGTACATCCTCCCCGAGCGCCTGGAGAAAGCCGACGCCATTCCCTACGCCAAGACCGGCGCAGCGATCATGGTGCGCAGCAACGCCGAGAAGAAACCGGCCACCCCCGAAGAGCTGTGCGGCCTGACCGTCGGCCTGCAACAGGGCACCTCGTGGATTCCGGCACTGCAGAAGGTTTCCGACGGCTACTGCAAGGAACAGGGTGCCGGCGCCATCACCATCAACCAGTACCCAACCACCTCGGAAACCTCCCAGGCGCTGCTCTCCGGCCATATCCAGGCGCACCTGGAGATAGACGCTGCCTCGCTGCTGATCGTCGAAAAATCCCGGGGCCGCATCGCCATCAGCTCCAAGGGTTCGATCTACCCGCAGGTATTGGGCATCTACGTGAAGAAGGGCAACAAGCAGTTGCTCGACGCCCTGAAAGCCGCGCTGGACGAGTTCAAGGCCAGCGGCGAGTACAGCGAGCTGCTGAAGAAATACAACCTGGAAGAAGCCTGAAACCAACCCGTGGATGAGCCTATAGCTCACCCACGGGCGCTGCATGGCATGACCGCTTCACCCCGCTGGCCGGTGCTCGCTCAGGCCAGCGGCCTTTTTTCGGCTTGAGTCGCAGGTGCCCCATATGCCGTTCGAATGGAGCTATTTCTTCTCCCTGTTTTCCATGCCGGCCTTCTGGGCCGCGTGCTGGACGGTGGTCAAACTCAGCAGCCTGGCCTGGCTGCTCGGCCTGGTGCTGGGCTTCGGTCTGGCCAGCGCCAAGCAGGCCAGCAGCCGCTGGCTCAGCGCGCCAGCCGCGATCTACGTGTGGTTCTTTCGCAGCGTGCCGCTGCTGGTACTGCTGATCTTCGTCTACAACCTGCCGCAGCTCATCCCGGCCAGCGGCAAAGTGCTGTCGAACCCCTTCTATGCCGGCCTGTTCGCCCTGGTGCTGACCGAAGCGGCGTACATGGCGGAGATTCACCGCGGCGGCCTGCTTTCCGTAGCCAAGGGGCAGCGCGAGGCCGCCCGCGCCTTGGGTATTGGCCGGCTCGGCGCACAGCAGCTGATCGTGGTGCCGCAAGCCTTTCGTATCGCACTGCCGACCCTGACCAACGAGTACGTCACCATCGTCAAGCTGACCTCGCTGGTCTCGGTGATCTCCCTCAGCGAGCTGCTGCTGGTCGGCCAACGCCTCTACGCGCAGAACTTTCTGGTGCTGGAAACCCTTGGTGCCGTGGCGGTGTACTACGTGCTGATCGTCAGCCTGTTCGGCTGGGGCCTGCAGTACTTGGAGCGCCATCTCGACCTTGGCCGGCGTAAGCCGGGCACCCTGAGCGACGCGCAGATGGCCGAGCTGCGCAGCAGCCTGCCGCAGGTGACAGCCGGCAATACTCAGGCTCGTCAGCCCGGCGCACCGGCGGCGCTATACCTGAGCAACATCCACAAGCACTACGGCGACCACCATGTGCTCAAGGGCATCGACCTCAGCGTGCAACCTGGCGAGGTGATTTCCATCATAGGCCCGTCCGGCTCCGGCAAGACCTCGCTGATCCGCACCGTCAATGGCCTGGAGAGCATCGATCAAGGCGAGATCGTGCTGTTCGGCGAGAATTTCATCCAGGCCGGCGACCGCCCCGAGAACCGCCGCCAGCGCGAAGGCGTGCGGCGCATCGGCATGGTGTTCCAGAGTTTCAACCTGTTCCCGCACCGCACCATCGTCGACAACGTGCTACTCGCACCGCGCTACCACGGCCTGGGTGATGCTGCCGAACTGCGTCGCCAGGCCCTGGCGCTGCTGGACAAGGTCGGCCTGCTGGCCCATGCAGACAAGTACCCGCACCAGCTGTCCGGCGGCCAGCAGCAGCGTGTAGCCATCGCCCGCGCCCTGGCGATGAAGCCGGACATCATGCTGTTCGATGAGCCCACCTCGGCCCTCGACCCGGAGCTGGTCGGTGACGTGCTGGCGGTGATCCGTGACCTGGCCCGCGAAGGCATGACCATGCTGATCGTCACCCACGAGATGGACTTCGCCCTGTCGATTTCCGACCGCGTGCTGTTCATGGAAAACGGCCATGTCCAGCTCGACGCCTCGCCCGAGGCTATCCGCACCGGCAACCACCAACGCGTACGCCGCTTCATCGGCCTGGAGAACGCATGAACGACATCGCCACCCTGCGTCGCGACCTGGCCGCAGCCTACCGCCTGGCTGCCCTGTTCGGCTGGGACGACACCCTCTACACGCATTTTTCCGTACGCCTGCCGGGCGCTGGCGAGCCGCGCTTTCTGATCAATCCGTTCGGCCTGTTCTTCGAGGAGATTCGCGCCAGCGACCTGATCGTGGTGGACATGCACGGCAAGGTGGTCGAGGGCAACGCCGACTACAACGTCGCCGGATTCACCATCCACAGCGCCGTGCACATGACCCGCGACAACGCCCACTGCGTGATCCACACCCATACCCTGGCAGGCATGGCGGTGGCGGCGCAGGACAACGGCCTGCTGCAGCTCAACCAGATCAGCACCGAATTCCACGGGCGCCTGGGCTACCACCACTATGAAGGCGTGGCGCTGGATCTGGACGAACGCGCGCGCATCCAGGCTTCGCTGGGCGACAACATCGCCCTGCTGCTGCGCCACCACGGCCTGCTCAGCGTCGGCGCCAGCGTCGCCGATGCCTTCTACGTCATGCATTACCTGAACCGCGCCTGCGAGATTCAGCTCGCCGCCACCGGCGGTGGCCAACCCTGCAGCGAGATTCCCGAGCACCTGGCGCAACACGCCTGCGAGCAACTACAGGGCGCGGAATGGCAGCGCCAGCTGATCTGGAAGGCCTGGCTGCGCAAGCTCGATCGCCTCGATCCCAGCTACCGCGACTGATGAGCTCACCCCGCAAACCCTCATGAACCGGGGCTTACAGCCTTACTTCAAACAATCCTGAAGTAAGTTTTTGCCCCAGCCGATTTTTCCCAGCGCCTGGCCGGTCAAGACTCCGGCCACAACCAGAACGAGCCTGAGGCCTACCCATGGACAAGACCTTCCACCAGCCCCTGGGCGGCAATGAAATGCCCCGCTTCGGCGGCATCGCCACCATGATGCGCCTGCCGCACATCCAGAGCCCCGAGGAAAAACGCCAGCTCGACGTCGCCTTCGTCGGCGTACCGCTGGACATCGGCACCTCGCTGCGCTCCGGCACCCGCTTCGGCCCACGCGAAATCCGTGCCCAGTCGGTGATGATCCGCCCGTACAACATGGCCACAGGTGCCGCGCCGTTCGATTCGCTAAACGTGGCCGACATCGGCGACGTGGCGATCAACACCTTCAACCTGCTCGACGCCGTGCGCATCATCGAAGAGGCCTACGACGAGATCGCCGAACTCGGCATCAAGCCGCTGACCCTGGGCGGCGACCACACCATTACCCTGCCGATCCTGCGTGCGCTGCACAAGAAACACGGCAAGATCGGACTGGTGCACATCGATGCCCATGCTGATGTGAACGATCACATGTTCGGCGAGAAGATCGCCCACGGCACCACCTTCCGCCGCGCACAGGAAGAAGGCTTGCTGGACAGCGAGCGCGTGGTGCAGATCGGCCTGCGTGCCCAGGGCTACACCGCCGAGGACTTCAACTGGAGCCGCAAGCAGGGCTTTCGCGTGGTCCAGGCCGAAGAGTGCTGGCACCAGTCGCTGGCACCACTGATGGCTCAGGTGCGCGAGCAGGTCGGCGACGGCCCGGTTTACCTGTCCTTCGACATCGACGGCATCGACCCAGCTTGGGCGCCCGGCACCGGCACCCCGGAAATCGGCGGCCTGACCACCATCCAGGCCATCGAGATCATTCGTGGCTGCCAGGGCCTGGACCTGATCGGTGGCGACCTGGTCGAGGTCTCGCCGCCCTACGACACCACCGGCAACACCTCGTTGCTCGGCGCCAACCTGCTCTACGAAATGCTCTGCGTCCTGCCCGGGGTTCAGCGCCGCTAAGGCGCCTCCCCCCGACCCGGCGCCTCGCCTGAGCGCCGGGTAGATCCTTGCTGCTCAGGCCACAACAACTACAAGAACTGGAGAGCCAACATGGCCTTAGATCTATTCGTCGTTCTGCTCTACGTCGCTGCCATGCTCGC
Source organism: Ectopseudomonas composti (assembly GCF_900115475.1). Taxonomy (GTDB): domain Bacteria; phylum Pseudomonadota; class Gammaproteobacteria; order Pseudomonadales; family Pseudomonadaceae; genus Aquipseudomonas; species Aquipseudomonas composti. Next base: position 35,280 of record NZ_FOWP01000021.1, on the reverse strand, counting down.
GCTCGGCTGGTACGGCATGCGCCGCGCCAAAACCCGTGAAGATTATCTGGTCGCCGGCCGTAACCTCGGCCCCGGCTTCTACCTCGGCACCATGGCCGCCACCGTGCTCGGCGGCGCCTCCACCATCGGCACGGTACGCCTTGGCTATGTGCACGGTATTTCCGGCTTCTGGCTGTGCGCCGCGCTGGGCCTGGGCATCGTCGGCATCAGCCTGCTGCTGGCCAAACCACTGCTGAAACTGAAGATCTACACCGTCACCCAGGTGCTGGAGCGCCGCTACAACCCGACCGCACGCCACGCCAGCGCCGTCATCATGCTGGTCTACGCGCTGATGATCGCGGCCACCTCGACCATCGCCATCGGCACCGTGATGCAAGTGCTGTTCGGCATGCCGTTCTGGGTCGCCATCCTGGTCGGCGGCGGCATCGTGGTCGCCTACTCCACCATCGGCGGCATGTGGTCGCTGACGCTCACCGATATCGTCCAGTTCCTGATCATGACCGTCGGCCTGGTGTTCATCCTCATGCCGCTGTCGATCAGCGATGCCGGCGGCTGGGATGCCCTGGTCGCCACCCTGCCAGCCAGCTACCTCTCCTTCACCAGCATCGGCTGGGACACCATCGTCACCTACTTCCTGATCTACTTCCTCGGCATCTTCATCGGCCAGGACATCTGGCAACGCGTGTTCACCGCACGTAGCGAGCGCATCGCTCGCATCGCAGGCACCACCGCAGGCCTGTACTGCGTGCTTTATGGCCTGGCCGCCGCGCTGATCGGCATGGCCGCCAAGGTGCTGCTCCCGGAGCTGGACAACGTCAACAACGCCTTCGCCAGCATCGTCCAGCACAGCCTGCCGGACGGCGTCCGTGGACTGGTCATTGCCGCCGCCCTGGCCGCCCTGATGTCCACAGCCAGCGCCGGCCTGCTGGCGGCTTCGACTACCGCCGCGCAGGATCTGTGGCCGCTGTTCGGCGGCCGGGACGAGGACGGCGACGTGCACAAGAACCGCGTGTTTACCCTGCTGCTCGGCGTCGTCGTATTGGCCATCGCCCTGGTCGTCAGTGACGTGATCAGCGCCCTGACCCTGGCCTACAACCTGCTGGTCGGCGGCATGCTGGTGCCCCTGCTGGGCGCGATCTACTTCAAGCGCGCAAGCACCTTCGCCGCCATCCTCAGCATGCTGTGCGGCAGCCTGACCGCCGCGCTGTTCATGTTCCTCGACGGCCTGGATGCCAATACGCCGATCTACTACAGCCTGGCCGTCGGCACCGTGACCTTCTTCGTCGCCAGCCTGCTGTCGCCTCGTAGCGCTGCAGTCAGCCATGCGCTCTGAAACGCTTCATGCCATGCCCGCCCTTGGGCGGGATTCGGCGGAGGTGATGCACTCACCTTCGCCCTTTTATCTGTCCCATGCGGAAGGAAGCAGCCCATGACCACCTGCGGCGAATTTCTCGTCAAGCAACTCGAAGCCTGGGGCGTCGACACCGTATTCGGCATCCCCGGCGTGCACACCGTCGAGCTGTATCGCGGCCTGCCGAGCAGCGGCATCCGCCACATAACACCGCGCCACGAACAGGGCGCCGGCTTCATGGCCGACGGCTACGCGCGAGTGAGCGGCAAGCCCGGCGTGTGCTTCATCATCACCGGGCCGGGGATGACCAACATCCTCACCGCCATGGGCCAGGCCTACGCCGACTCGATCCCGATGCTGGTGATCTCCAGCGTCAACGAGCGAGCACGTCTAGGCCTGGGCAAGGGCTACCTGCACGAGCTGCCCAACCAGCGGGCACTGACGGCAGGCGTCACTGCCTTCAGTCACACCCTGATGAGCGTCGAGGAACTGCCCGGCGTACTGGCCCGCGCCTTCGCCGTGTTCGAAGGTGAGCGGCCACGCCCGGTGCATATCGAACTGCCGCTGGACATCATCACCGCCGACGCCACGCACATGACCCCGGCGCCACGGCCGACAGTACGCCGCCCGGCACCGAACCGCACGCTGATCCGCGAGGCCGCCGGGCTGCTCAAGCAGGCCGAACGCCCGTTGCTGCTGCTCGGTGGCGGCTGCGTCGCCGCCGAGGCCGAGGCACGTGCCCTGGCTGCAGCGCTGGATGTACCGACCGCCCTGACCATCAACGCCAAGGGCCTGCTACCGCCAGGCCATCCGCTGCTGCTGGGCAGCAACCAATCGCTGCGACCGGTGCGCGACCTGGCGCTGGAGGCCGACGTGGTGCTGGCCATCGGCACCGAGCTGGGCGAGACCGACTACGACGTGGTGTTCGACGGCGACTTCCGTCTGCCCGGCCGGCTGATCCGCATCGACATCGATGCCCAGCAACTGCAGCGCAACTTCACCCCGCACCTGGCAATCCAGGGTGATGCACGGGTGGCCATGCGTATGCTGCTGGCCGAGTTCAACCCGCGCGAGGTCGAGCCTGGCAGCCCCGGCGCCAAACGCACCGCAGCGGTGCAGGCCCGTCTGCACGAGGACTTCAGCGGCTGGGCACATTACCGGCAGTTGTTCGACTGCATCCTCGATGCCCTGCCCGATGCGCGTTTCGTCGGCGACTCGACGCAGACCGTGTACAGCGGCAATCACCTGGTGGAACTGGATGGCGCGCGGCGCTGGTTCAACGCTTCCACCGGTTACGGCACACTGGGCTACGGCCTGCCGGCGGCCATCGGCGCCAAGCTGGCCGAACCGCAGCGCCCGGTGATCAGCCTGATGGGCGATGGCGGCATCCAGTTCACCCTGCCCGAGCTGGCCAGCGCGGTCGAAGCCAAGGTCGGCATCATCGTGCTGCTGTGGAACAACAGCGGTTACGGCGAGATCAAGCGCTACATGCAGCGCCGCGATATCACCCCGATTGCCGTCGACATCTACACCCCGGATCTGTTGGCCATCGCCCGTGGCTTCGGTTGCGCCGCCGAGCGTGCGCGGGACCATGTGCACCTGGCCGAGCTGCTGCGCGGGGCGCCGCATGATCGTCCTCTGATCATCGAAGTGCAGGAGGCCGCGCCCTTTCATCCCTGAATACCTTGATCGCGGCTGAAGCCGCTCCTACGGAAAGCAGGTATCCCTGTGGGAGGGGCTTTAGCCGCGACCTTCGCGTGACCAAAGATTGCACGACCATAACCACAAGATTCAGCCGTACCACTGACTGCCGCCACCAATACCAATAATCAAGCATCAGGGAGTCGTTCCATGTTCAAGAATCTCAGCCAGCATTTCGGCCAGGACGGCCTCGCCCCAACCGACAAGGCGCATCGCAGCCTCGGTCTCGGTGGCACCATCGCCCTGTGGCTGGGCGCCAACGTGGTGGTCACCACCATCCTTACCGGCATGCTGCTGGTGCCGGATCTGAAATTAACCCAGGCCATGCTCATCGTGCTGATCGGTTCGGGCATTGGCATCCTGCCGCTGGTAGTGGTCGGTCTGATGGGCCAGCGCAGCGGCCTGACCACTATGGTGCTGGCGCGCGGCAGCTACGGCTCGCGCGGCGCCAAGCTGCCGTCGCTGGTCAACCTGCTGACACTGCTGGCCTGGAGTTGGATCCAGGCGCTGCTGGCCGGCATGAGCCTGAACTACGCGGTGCAGCACCTGACCGGTTACTCCAACCTGCCGCTGTTCACCATCCTCTGCGAAACCCTGGTGTTGCTGATCGCCCTGCGCGGCCACCTGGGCATCGAGCGGGTCGAGCGCTGGGCCGCCATCGGCATGCTCCTGCTGGCCGGTGCGGTGTTCTACGTGATGGGACAGCAGTTCGAGTTCGCCAGCCTGCTGGCCATGCCGACCGAACCGCGCAACGAAATCACCCCGGGTATCGCCTTCGATATCGTCATCGCCACTGCTTTTTCATGGATTCCACTGGCCGCCGACTACAACCGCAACTGCCGCAGCCAGGGCGTGGCAACGGTCGGCACCTGGGTCGGCTATGTCGCTGCCACTCTACTGGCCATGGGTCTGGGCGCCACGGTGTCGGGCTTCTCGGTGTTGACCGGCATGGAGCAGACCTACGATCCGGCGGTGCTGTTGGCCGGCTTCGGTTTCGGCCTGCCGGCGGCCATCGTGGTGTTCCTCTCGGTGATGACCACCAACGTCATGTGCATCTACAGCGCGTCGCTGTCGTACCTCAACATCAGCCCGAAAACACCGTTCTGGAAGCCGGCCCTGGCCATCGGCGTGCTGTCGATTCTCGGCTCGCAGATCCCCGGCATCCTCGACAATTTCCAGAGTTTCCTACTGGTGATCGGCAGCGTATTCATCCCCGCGTTCGCCGTGCTTATCGCCGACTACTTCCTGATCCACAAGGGCAACTACGCGTTGGACGAACTGCTCAGTGAAGACGGTGGCCGCTACCGTTACCTGAACGGCTTCAACCCGGCCGCCTTCGTCGCTTACGGCCTGGGCGCGGTGCTGGCCTACTACTGGGGCTGGGTCTCGCCGCTGGCCTGGGGCGCGTCGCTGCCGGTGTTCCTGATCACCGCCGCCAGCTACGCCGTGTTGCGCCGCTGGGTGCTGGTGCCACGGGCGCAGCTGGCGTAGCGTGAAGGCTGTCTCGCAGTCCGTAGGGTGCGCTATGCGCACCAGTCAACTGGATGACTGTCGAGCGCCGGTGCGCGCGGCGCACCCTACGGGGCCGTGCGCGGCGTTGAGGAGATGGCCATGAAAATCGTCAGCCGTGACCGCTGGTTCGAGGTGGAACACCGCCACGACGGCATCTGCCTGATCCACGAGCCCTACGTGCGCCCCTTCTACCGCTGCAACATGTGGCATGTGCAAGGCCGTGAACAGGATGTGTTGATCGACTCCGGCTCCGGGCTGGTCAGCCTCCGCGAGCAGTTGCCCTGGCTGACCGAAAAGCCGCTGCTGGCGGTGGCCAGCCATTGCCACTTCGACCATATCGCCGGGCATCACGAATTCGATGAGCGCCTGGTGCACCCGGCCGAGGCAGAGATTCTCGCCGCGCCGGACGGCGCTAATACGCTGGCTACGGACTTCGTCGGCGACGACATGTTCGAGGCGCACCCGGATTGCCCGCTGTGCTACGCCGAATACCGCGTACGCGCAGCGCCAGCCACGCGCCTGATCGAGGATGGTGACGTACTGGATCTAGGCAATCGGGTTTTGCAGGTGCTGCACACGCCCGGTCATTCACCGGGTGGCATCAGCCTATGGGAGGCGAGTACACAAACGCTGTTTTCCGGCGACATCCTCTACGACGGCCCGCTGATCGAAGATGCCTACCACTCGAATCTGGAAGATTACGCGCGCAGCCTGGCGCGCCTGCGCGAGCTGCCCGTACGCAGCGTGCACGGCGGGCATTTCGCGAGTTTCTCGGGACAGCGGATGCGCGAGCTGATAGACGCCTGGTTCGACGCCCATCGGCTGACCTGAGGAGTTTCAGCGACGCTGGCGCGCTTCGCGGCGCAGGCGTTGCTGCTCGGCTTCGCTGATACGAATTGGCTGAGGTTGCGGGACAAGGCCAAAGGCCTGCAACAGGGCTTGCAGTTGTTCTTGCAGCTTGGCGAGCATGGGTACGACCTCCTGCCAAGTAAAGGGAAGAGCCATCGGCTCATTTATCAGATTAGGCCGGACAAAGCGGATTTCAACCAGGCGCCGTCAAATTACCGGGCTCTTGCGCCGGTAAGGGAACACGTCGATCACCTTGCCTGCGCGAATCGCCTCCTGCAACTGTTTCCAGTAATCGGCTTCGTACAGGTTGCCATGCAGCTGGCTGAACAGCCGACGCTGCTTGATATCGGCGAACAAAAACGGCGGGAACTCCTCGGGGAACACGTCATTGGGCGCCACCGAGTACCAGGGCTCGGCGCTCATTTCGTCCTCGGGGAAACGCGGCGGCGGGATGCGGCGGAAATTCACCTCGGTGAGATAACAAATCTCGTCATAGTCGTAGAACACCACGCGGCCATGGCGGGTGACGCCGAAGTTCTTCAGCAGCATGTCGCCAGGGAAGATATTGGCGGCGGCAAGCTGCTTGATGGCCAGGCCGTAGTCATCCAGCGCTTCGCGCACCTGCGCCTCGTTGGCACTCTCCAGGTAGAGGTTGAGTGGGGTCATGCGCCGTTCGGTCCAGCAGTGGCGTACCAACACGGTGTCGCCCTCCACTACCACGGTCGATGGCGCCACTTCCAGCAGCTCGGCCAGGCACTCGGGCTCGAACTTGGCCTTGGGGAAACGGAAATCGGCGAATTCCTGGGTATCGGCCATACGACCCACCCGGTCGACGCTCTTCACCAGCCGGTACTTCTCGATCACCGTCTTGCGATCCACCGTTTTGGCGTGGGCGAAACGGTCCTTGATGATCTTGAACACGGTGTTGAAGCCCGGCAGGGTGAACACGCTCATGACCATGCCGCGCACGCCGGGCGCCATGATGAAGCGGTCATCGGTGCTGGCCAGATGGCCGATCAGCGCGCGGTAGAACTCGGATTTACCGTGCTTGTAGAAGCCGATCGAGGTGTACAGCTCGGCAATGTGCTTGCCCGGCAGAATGCGTTTGAGAAAGCCGATGAATTCGGCCGGGATGGCCACGTCTACCATGAAATAGCTGCGGGTGAAGGAGAAGATGATCGATACCTCCGCCTCGTCGGTGATCGCCGCATCGGCCTGGATGCCCTGCCCCTCGCGGTGCAGCAGCGGGATCGCCAGCGGCCATTGCTCCTCGCGGTTGTATATGCGCCCGACCAGGTAGGCGCCCTTGTTGCGATACAGCACCGAAGAAAACAGCTCGATGCACAGCTCAGGGTCCTTGCATACCCAGTCCGGCAGGCTGGCGCGCAGGTGTTCTTCCAGCCGCTGCAGGTCGCGCGGCAGGTTCTCGTAGGGGGCGTCGAAACGGTACTCGTCGAAGATCGCCTGCAGCGCCGGGTGCAGCTCTCCGGCGGGCCGATAACTGCGCGTTTGCGCCGCGCTGGGCTGGTTGCGCAGGGACGGCCGTGTGGTGTGGATGAACATGCAGCCGTCGCTGATCTGATCGTGGCTGAACAGGCTACAGAAGATCGAGTTGAACCAGGTTTCCGCCAGTTCATCGTCGAAACGCAGATCGATCAGGGCAATGTAAGCGCTCTTGACCAGCGGCCACTGCCCCACGTCCAGCAACGCAGCATCGAAACCTTGCAGCAGGCGCTCGCTGGTTTCTGCGACCTTTTCCTCGTACAGGTTGATGCGCGCCGCCGAGGCCTGCTGCGCCTCCTGCCATTGCGCCTGCTCGAAACGCACGCGCGCGCCATCGGTGATCTGGCGAAAATGCTCGCGATAATCGTCGAACCCCTCGAGGATCAGGCGGGCGATTTCGCCAGCCGGCCATTGTTGCCCCATACATGCGCCTCGTCCGTGCAGTAGTCAGCCGAGATTAGCCGACAAACCTGGCCGGGATGCAATCGGGGACCAGCAAAGATTGCCGCCGCAATGACTCGTCGCGGCTAAAGCCCCTCCCACACCCTCCTCTTTTGCCGCGCTGCTGGGCCCTGCCTGAACATTCAAAAGCGCAATGCGGATTGCCAGAACCCCATCCAGCGGCAACACTCTCGGCCCCACCCTGCCGGATACTTCGCCTTGCGTACCGCCGACCTGCTCCGCCTGCTGCTGCTCGCCGCCATCTGGGGTGCCAGCTTCCTGTTCATGCGCGTTGCCGCACCGGTGCTGGGCAGCATGCCGACCGCGTTCTTTCGCGCCAGCTTCGGTGCACTGGGGCTACTCGCCCTGCTTCTGCTGCTGCGCTGTGACTGGGACTTTCGCGGCAAGCTGCGTATCTGCATGGGCCTGGGAGTGATCAATGCCGGCCTGCCGTCGGCCATGTACTGCCTGGCGGCGTTGATCCTGCCGGCCGGTTATTCGGCGATATTCAACGCCACCACGCCATTGATGGGTGTGTTGATCGGCGCGCTGTTCTTCCATGAAGGCATCACACCGAGCAAAGCGGCGGGCGTGTTTCTCGGCCTGCTCGGGGTGGCGGTGCTGACCCGCACCGGCCCGGTCGCCTTCGACATGCAACTGCTGCTCGGCGCCGGCGCCTGCCTGGTGGCCACCACCTGCTACGGTTTCGCTGGCTTCCTCACCCGCCGCTGGATCGGCCAACAGGGTGGCCTGGACAACCGCCTGACCGCCTTTGCCAGCCTGGTGGGCGCCAGCTTGTTCCTGCTGCCGCTGTTCGCCGGCAGCCTGGCGCTGCAATCGCCGCCAAGCTGGGGTGGTATCGAGGTGTGGCTGTCGCTGGCTGGCCTTGGCCTGATCTGCACGGCGTTCGCCTATGTCCTGTATTTCCGCCTGCTGGCCGATATCGGGCCAATCAAGGCCAGCACCACCACCTTCCTCATCCCGCCATTCGGCGTGTTGTGGGGCGCCCTATTGCTGGGCGAGCCGCTGAGCTGGGACTACCTGCCCGGCTGCGTGTTGATCGCATTGGCGCTGTGGCTGGTCGTGCGCCCGAGCGTAACCAGAACGTAGGCTGCGCTGCGTACACCCAGGCCACCGCGAAACAACCCGGTGCGCAAGGCGCACCCTACGAAAAAGCCGCCCGAAGGCGGCTTTGATCACTGCTGGTCAGGCCAAGCAGTGGATGTGAAAAGCGACATCCACCCACGCCTGGGCGCACACCCTGTAGGAGCGGATTCATCCGCGATAAAAAACCGGGCCACCGCCGCAGGTTTCGCCAATGTATTCGCACCTACGGCAACGGCCCCGGCCTTTTCATGACGTCTTACTGCTGCAGCTCCTGCTCGGTGAACATATCGCTGAACAGCATGCTCGACAGGTAGCGTTCGCCGGAGTCCGGCAGGATCACCACGATGGTCTTGCCTTGCATCTCCGGCTTCTCGGCCAGACGCACCGCCACCGCCATCGCAGCCCCGCAGGAGATTCCGCAGAGAATACCTTCCTCACGCATCAGGCGCAGGGCCATGGCCTTGGCGTCCTCATCGACTACCTGCTCGACCTGATCGACCATCGCCAGGTCGAGGTTTTTCGGCACGAAGCCGGCGCCGATACCCTGGATCTTGTGCGGCGCAGGTTTGACCTCATCACCGGCCAGAGTCTGGCTGATCACCGGCGAGCCCACCGGTTCCACCGCGACCGAGAGGATCGGCTTGCCCTGGGTCTGTTTGATATAGCGCGAAACCCCGGTGATGGTGCCACCGGTGCCGACACCCGACACCAGCACGTCGATGGCGCCATCGGTATCGCGCCAGATTTCCGGGCCGGTGGTCTTTTCGTGGATGGCCGGGTTGGCCGGGTTCTCGAACTGCTGCGGCAGGAAGTAATCAGGGTTGGCGGCGACCAGTTCGTTGGCTTTCTCGATCGCACCCTTCATGCCCTTGGCCGGCTCGGTCAGCACCAGTTCGGCGCCGAGGGCCTTGAGCACCTTGCGCCGCTCCAGGCTCATGGAGGCCGGCATGGTCAGCACCAGCTTGTAGCCGCGCGCCGCAGCGACGAAGGCCAGGCCGATGCCGGTGTTGCCCGAGGTCGGTTCGACGATGGTCATGCCCGGCTTGAGCACGCCGCGCTCCTCGGCGTCCCAGATCATGCTGGCGCCGATGCGGCACTTGACCGAGTACGCCGGGTTGCGGCCTTCGATCTTGGCCAGGATGGTCACGCCTTTCGGCCCCAGGCGGTTGATCATCACCAGCGGCGTATTGCCGATAGCCTGGGCGTTGTCTGCGAAGATACGACTCATGACGGAAGTCCTTGCGGGCAGGGAAAACCCCAAGCCTATGCCGCCCCCTGGCGCACGTCCAGCCAGCAGACCGAAAGCAACGTGACTCGCCATTCAGTGACTGAATACCGCGTCTGCGTTCACAGCCACCTGAGCCGCGCGTTATAGTCGCGCTCTGATTTTTTGTTGCGGGCCGGACCCGCGCGTTACCGTTCGAGGATTTTCCGATGAAGTTCGAAGGCACCCAGTCCTACGTCGCCACCGACGACCTCAAGCTCGCGGTCAACGCCGCCATCACCCTGCAACGTCCGCTGCTGGTCAAGGGTGAACCGGGCACCGGCAAGACCATGCTCGCCGAACAACTGGCCGAATCCTTCGGTGCGCGCCTGATCACCTGGCACATCAAGTCCACCACCAAGGCGCACCAGGGCCTGTACGAATACGATGCGGTCAGCCGCCTGCGCGATTCGCAGCTCGATTCCGACAAGGTCCACGACGTTCGCAACTACATCAAGAAGGGCAAGCTGTGGGAGGCGTTCGAGTCCGACGAGCGCGTGATCCTGCTGATCGACGAGATCGACAAGGCCGACATCGAGTTCCCCAACGACCTGTTGCAGGAACTCGACAAGATGGAGTTCTACGTTTACGAGACCGACGAGACGATCAAGGCCAAGCAGCGCCCGATCATCATCATCACCTCGAACAACGAGAAGGAACTGCCGGACGCCTTCCTGCGCCGCTGCTTCTTCCACTACATCGCCTTCCCCGATCGCGACACGCTGAAGAAGATCGTCGACGTGCACTACCCCAACATCAGCGGCGAGCTGGTGGCCGAGGCGCTGGACGTGTTCTTCGACGTGCGCAAGGTGCCGGGCCTGAAGAAGAAGCCCTCGACCAGCGAACTGGTGGACTGGCTCAAGCTGCTGATGGCCGACAACATCGGCGAAGCCGTGCTGCGCGAGCGCGACCCGACCAAGGCTATCCCGCCACTGGCCGGCGCCCTGGTGAAGAACGAGCAGGATGTGCAACTACTCGAGCGCCTGGCCTTCATGACCCGCCGCGCCAGCCGCTGAGAGGTTTGTCTCCCCTCTCCCGCTTGCGGGAGAGGGGCCGGGGGAGAGGGTAGCCGGCGGCATCGATACTGCCTGAAAGGCCCCTCTCCGAACGCGGCCCGCCCTAACCCTCTCCCATGAATGGGAGAGGGAACCGTTCGTGCAGGAGATCCGCAGCCATGCTGCTCAATTTATTCAACGAAATGCGCGCGGCCAAGGTGCCGGTGTCGGTGCGCGAGTTGCTCGACCTGATCAACGCGCTCAAGCACAACGTCGTGTTCGCCGACATGGACGAGTTCTACTACCTGGCGCGCGCGATTCTGGTGAAGGACGAACGCCACTTCGACAAGTTCGACCGTGCCTTCGGCGCCTACTTCAAGGGCCTGGAAAACCTCAACCAACACATCGAGGCGATGATCCCCGAGGAATGGCTGCGCAAGGAGTTCGAGCGTCTGCTGAGCGACGAGGAAAAAGCGCAGATCCAGAGCCTCGGCGGCCTCGACAAGCTGATCGAGGAGTTCAAGAAGCGCCTCGAGGAGCAGAAGGAAAAGCACGCCGGCGGCAACAAGTGGATCGGCACCGGCGGCACCAGCCCGTTCGGCTCCGGCGGCTACAACCCGGAAGGCATTCGCGTCGGCGATGCCGGCAAGCGCCAGGGCAAGGCCGCCAAGGTGTGGGACCAGCGCGAGTACAAGAACCTCGATGACCAGGTCGAGCTGGGCACGCGCAACATCAAGGTGGCGCTGCGCCGCCTGCGCAAGTTCGCTCGTCAGGGCGCCGCCGAAGAGCTCGACCTGGACGGCACCATCGATCACACCGCGAAAGATGGCGGCCTGCTCAACATCCAGATGCGCCCGGAACGGCGCAACACGGTGAAGCTCCTGCTGCTGCTGGATATCGGCGGTTCGATGGACGCCCACGTCAAGGTTTGCGAAGAGCTGTTCTCGGCCTGCAAGACCGAGTTCAAGCATCTTGAATATTTCTACTTCCACAACTTCATCTACGAGAGCGTGTGGAAGAACAACATGCGCCGCACCAGCGAGCGCACCTCGACCCTGGACTTGCTGCACAAGTACGGCGCCGACTACAAGGTGGTGTTTGTCGGCGACGCGGCCATGGCGCCCTACGAAATCACCCAGGCTGGCGGTAGCGTCGAGCACTGGAACGAGGAAGCCGGCTACGTCTGGATGAAGCGCTTCACCGAGAAATTCAAGAAGATCATCTGGATCAACCCCTACCCCAAGGACACCTGGAACTACACCGCCTCCACTGGCCTGGTACGCGAGCTGATGGAAGAGCGCATGTACCCGCTGACCCTGCAGGGCCTGGAAGACGGGATGAAGTACCTGTCCAAGTAAGGTTTAAATCGCAATGAAAAACGCCGCGAACCCTATGCAGGATTCGCGGCGTTTTTGTAATCCGGGAGCAATCTGGCAGTGCCCCGGATCGCATCCAGGCTACGTGAGATTCGAACTCAACGCTTGTCGGCGTCGTCCGACTTGTTCAGGTCCATCACCGTCTGTGCCGGCGTCTGCACGGGTTCCTCCGGCTTGGCTTCAGCAGGCGCCACCACAGGCGCGACAGGTGCGCTCACCTCTTCGACCGGTGCTTCCTTCTTGCGCTGGCCAATGCGCTTGAACAGCCAGCCGCCCAGTACCACCGGGATGAACCAGAACTTCTTCAGCAGTACCAGCAGCAGCGCCAGCAGACCAGTCTTGGCAGCCACCTTGCCGGCTACCAACGCACCGAGGCCATATGCGGCAACGGTGTCCAGATCCGGGTCGAACTCGGCATAGCGCTGGCCCGGGTTGAACTCGGTCGCGGCCAGAACGGCCGGCACACTGGCCTCAATTTCCGCCAGTTGATCCATATTGGCGACGAAGTTCAGCACCAATACGCCTTTACGGCCCAACACGCGGATGTTGTAGTTCAGGGTGTTGGCCTCGCTGTCGCCAAACTTCAGCTCCTTGGCCCAATACAGCTTCTTGCCTTCGGCATCGTAGTGCGGCTCAGCAGCCCAGCCGACCAGTTGCACGGCCTCGTAGCCGTTCTCTTCACGCCAGGTATTGGCCTCGCGCATGTCGGACTGCATGTCCTTGAGCATATCGCCGTAGTCGATATCGGCAGCATCCTCGTCGGACACGTAGCCGCTGTCTTCGTACTCGACGGTCACACCCCAGGATTCGTCGGCCAACGGTGACACACCTGCCGGCAGGATCATGCCCAGCGGCGGGACGTCATCTGGCGGGTTGCCCCAGCCGTCGACCAGCAGGCGCTGGGCATTCTCACCGTCGAGAAAGACCAGCGAATCAGGCAGGTTGAGGGTGGCAAGATTGCTGCCCAGAACGACGCGGCCGCTCTTGAACTCCAGGCTGGCGACGAATTCTTCAGGGCTGATGTATTGCGCCGAATCGTCACTCTCGGTGACCTCCTCGCTGACCGCAGCACTCTCAGGCTCGGTCTCGGGATTGGCGTATGCAGCGGACGTGAACGGCAGGACAGCAGCCAGCGCGGCTGCCAGGATCGAATCCTTGATCGACATGGAAACTCCATAAACACGAGGGGGGGACAAATGTAACGCCGTATTACATTAACACGCTCCCATCAGGTAGTAAGCGAAGCCGCGCAACTTTCTGCATACGGTTATAAAGAGGCTACGGCAGATCATCCCCCGCGGATGACCCACCGTAGCCAACCTGATGCTGGCCCGGCCTACTGCGCGCGATTCAGGCCCCGCCATTACGCGACCTCATGCCAATTGGAAATCGGCAACCGTTACCGTCGTGTGGTCGATGACGCCTACCAGGCGAATGCTGCCACCCTCCGCGCCATTGACCGTCACCTGCACGTCATTGCCCGCATCGGCGATGCTGACTCGACTGCTGAACGTCGCCAGGGTCAGATTGAACGCGGCGAGATTCAGCAAATCCTGACCGCCTGCAGGATTGGCATCGAAGCCCAGCACCGTGTCGTTGCCGAAGCTGGGGCCGAACACGAAGATGTCGTTCCCCTGATCGGCATAGAGGGTGTCGTTGCCGACACCCCCCGTGACCCTGTCATTCCCGATACCACCGTCGATCAGATCATCGCCGCTGCCACCGTCGAGCGTGTCATTGCCGCCCTCGCCGTACAGCGCGTCATTGCCCAACCCGCCAACGAGGCTATCGTTGCCGGCCCCACCATACAGGCTGTCGTTGCCATCGAGGCCAAACAACTGGTCGTCCCCTCCTAGGCCACGTAGTACGTCGTTGCTCGCCCCTCCCGTCATGTCGTTGGCCAGGCCGTTGCCATTGGCGGTGGTGCTGCCGGTACCGACATAGGTGTAGTGCTCGACATTGTTGCCCAGGGTGAAATTGGAGCTGGTGGAAAGCACGGTATCGACGCCCCCTCCCAACGCTTCCACCACCACATCGGTGGCATCGTCGACCCGGTAGGTATCGTTACCCGCGCCTCCGACCAGTCGATCGCCGCCAAGGCCACCATCGAGCACGTCATTGCCGCTGCCGCCGGTCATGATGTTGGCCAACGCGTTGCCATACCCGGTGAAGTTGCCAGCGCCAGTGAAGGTCAGGTTTTCCAGGTTGTCGCCAAGCGCATATTCCGACAGCGTCGTGCGTACCGTATCGGTGCCGCCGGCGACGGCCTCGATGACCTGATCGCCCAGGTTGTCGACGATGTATAGATCGTTGCCGATCCCGCCAATCATCACATCGGCGCCTTGGCCACCATCAAGGGTGTCATTCCCAGCGCCCCCGTCGAGGGTATCGTTACCCCCCAGGCCATTGAGGGTGTCGTTGCCGCCCAGGCCAGAAATCTGGTCACCCTGCTGCGTACCATTGAGGATGTTGGCGGCATTGGTGCCCACGATGACCGCACCTACCACCACGGCAGTCGCCGACGACGTCAGAGACTCGAGCGTGCCACGGTTATCGGTGTAACTCACCACCACGCGTACCTGCTGCCCGGACTGGGCACCGGTCAGGGTGAACGTCTGCCCGTTCGCTCCGGTGATGTTGGTGAACGTTCCTACTGTGCCCGCCTGCCACTGATAGGCGAAACTCACACCACTCAGGCCATCTGCGTCGCTGATCGCAGCCGTCGAAACACTTAGAACCTGACCGATACTGGGTGCACTGTTATCCAGTTGCAGGGCACCACTGGGGGCATCGTTGACGTTGAGCACCGCGGCCGTGACCTCGGAGATCAGCGTTTCCGGATTGCCCCGATCATCGTTGAAGCTGACCACCACCCGCAAAGGCAGGCCGACTTCAGCATCTCCAGGTTGGAAGCTCTGGCCGCTGCCGACTTGAACCCAGTTGCCTGCTACCAGGGCCTGCCAGGCATAGCTCAACACTGCGTTGCTGGTACCGTTGAGGTCGCTGACAGTCGCGGCAGCCTGCAGTGTTTCGTCCTCGCTGGGCGCCATATTGCTGATGCTGACAGTGCCCTGCGCCGGCCGATCGGCTAACCAGACCACCTGGTCAGCGAACTGCAGCCGTTCGATATTGCGGACCAGGTCAGTACCGTTGGTGCCGACATTGTCCACCACCTGATAGCTGTCGGTGCCGTCGGACACCCTGATCAGCTCGTAGTCGGCGAACGCGCCGCTGAATACGGCGGTGTCGATATCGCTCACCTGGTTGCCGTCGAGAATCTCGCGCACGATTTGCAGTTGGCTCGGGTTGATCTCCCCAGAGAACATACGAGCCTGGATCTCCTTCATGCTATCGACACTGAACAGCTCGACACTCGGGTCGAGCTTGCTACGCACGCTGATGCGCACGTTGAGCCAGGCGTCACCATCGATCACGTCATTACCGGCACGTCCTTCGATGACATCGCTACCACCACCGCCGAGCAGGATATTGCCACCACTGAACACCACCGGGTCATTGGCATCGTGCGGGTTATCGCGTGGCACGGCCATCATCCCGAGCACGGCCTCCAGCCCGGCGATACGGTTCATCCCGGACAGGGTCAGCTCGTGGTTGAACAGCGAGGTCTCACCGGCCGCGGTTTCTTCCACGCGGTCGTCGCCGAACAGTTGATCGTCGTGAATCCAACCGGACAAACCTTCGACCTGATCGAAGCGATCACGCAGGATATCTGCGAACTCGGTGGCGAAGATTGGCGTATTGAGATCCGAATAGGCGGCCAGGCTATTGCCCTTGTGGATCGCCCAATCGAAGCCCCACATGCCCTCGTTACGATGGATGCCGGGGCCCTGGACCATGATGTCGTCACCGGACTCGGCGTCATAGTCGTTGTCGTTGCCGCCCCCCATCATCACGTCGTGACCGATGATCGGGCTGTTGAAAAACAACTCCGAGTTGTCGCCGGCGAGGGTGTCGAAACCGGCGCCGCCCTCCAGCCAATCGTCGCCCTCGTTGCCGAGGATGAAACTGGGTCCATCGCCGCTGAAGATGAAGTCATCTTCACGTCCGCCGAAGATCTCCTTGCCGTCCGGCCCACCATAGATGAAGTCCTTGCCGGCGCCACCGAACACCAGGTCGAGGCCGGGGCCGGTGTGGATCACATCATTGCCGTCATCGCCATGGATCACATCAGCGTCGCCAATATCGGTGATGATGTCGTCGCCAACGCCACCGAAGATATGGTCGATGCCGTAACCACCTTCCAGTCGGTCGTTACCCCCGTCGCCCCACAAGGTATCGTCGCCTGCTCCGCCGATCAGGATGTCATCGCCGTTGGTGCCACCCAACACCACATGGGCATCACCGGTATAGCGCAGGTAATTGCTATCCGCTCCGGTTGTGGCCGGATTGTCACGAATAACCAGCGGCGAAAGGGCGCCGAGGATTGGGTTGCTGCCCACTGGATCGGCATACTGCTGACGGTTCATATCCAGTTCGAGGATATGGTCCACACGCTGAAATAGCACTCCCGGCAAGTGCGAGGCATTGGGGTCGCCCAGATCGGTATTGCGCATCACCAGCGCGGCGAAACTGTTGGCCTCCAATTCGTTGAGCAGGTTCATGCCCTGAGTACGGCTGAGGTAGTAGAAACGATCACCGCTCTGCAGGTTCTCCATCTGCACTTCGAAGACGAAGTTGAAGGTGGAGCCGAGCATGCCGCCAAACGGCATGTTCTGCTCGGCCAGTCCGCCGATCCAGAAGTCCACCAGATCCAGACCGCCCTTGTTCACGGCGTACTCGCCGCGCGCGTTGAGGAAGTCATCGCGGTCCGCCGGTGCCCCTGCTCCGCCTAGCACCAGTGCCATGGCGGCATCGCGCTTGGCCTCCAGGGTAGTGGCCGAGGTGACGCTGCTGTGCGTACCGTAGGCAGCGATGAAGTTGATGATAGAGGCCGGCGTCTTGATGTTCAGGGTGAAGTCGGTCCAGCTATCGTAAGGTTTGAGCTGGCTGTCGCCGGTCATTTCGTAGAACTGTGCACGGGCGTTATTCAGCGAGGGAATCCCGGTGTCGCGACCGCGGGCGATATTGAGCGCTGCCAGGTCCAACGGCAGGCCGACCAGGTTGTTGCGCAGCGCTTCGGTGATGAATTCGTCAATCTCGTTGCCGGTCTGCCGGGTCATGCCGCGGATTATCGAGCCAGCGGCCTGATCGGCGCTGAGGGTGCCGCCCTGGTTGAACTCGATGGGGTTGAGGAACGCCTCGATCAGGCCGATGTCGCTGGACTGCATGTTGTTGTCCAGACGCGCCACCGTCTCGTTGAGCATGGAGTGACCGAAGCGATACACCACATGGGCGAACTCAGCAACGATGGCCGGATCGATGTCCACTGTGTTGGAGAATACAAACACGTCCACCAGCGGCTGCACTGTGCGGGCGAACTCCTCGAACACCAGATGTTGATATTGCATTTCATTGACGAAGCGCGCGGCCTGGAATAGCCGCTCACCATTCCAGATCAGCCCATCGGTACTTTCCGGCACCTCGCTCACCGATACCAACAGCCACTCGTTGATAAAGGCCAGATCGCCGCTATCGAGGATGGTCTGTTTGTTGGCCTCGACCAAACGATTGTGTTCGGAGTGGAACACATGGTGCACCGCACTCAGACCGATATTCTCGTTGCCACGGCCGTCTCCCGTGATGAAGTGCGCATCAAGCAGTTCGTTGTCGTACTCAAGATTGCGCCCGGTCATGGGGTTGACCGCCACGGCATTGCCGACCACGTCATCGGCATCAGCCACCAATTGGCCGCCGACTCTTACCGGAACGGCGTTATGGGCGATATCGTCGAGGAAGGCGTGGCCGGTGAGAACAGCCCCCTGAGTGCTGATGGGATTGCCTGGGTTACCTTCCACCTGCACTGGCGGGTTGCCCGGCATGATCAACAAGGCAAAGCCGTTATCACCACGAATGAATTGACCGTACTCGTCAGTGGCCAGCAGTGGCACGTTCGTCACGTCGGCATCGGTAAGATTGATGCCGAGCATCTCACGGGCCTGCGCCTTGACATCGGCCCAGGTGGCCAGGCCACCATTCTGGCCTTCGAGCATATGCCCGGTCGCCATCGGCTTGCCGTCGACCATCACGTATTCACGCAGGAACACCTGGTGCGAGGCGTGCGAAGTATAGGTCTGGTTCTGGTCGATGAAGGGCGTGGTCTGGTTGATGTGCTCACGCACATCGTCGGCGGTGCCCAGAATGCCATCGCCCCCCGGCTGATTGGTGGCTCGGGTCAGGAGCATGAAATTGCTGCGTGATCCTTCGACATAGAGCGGGTCGTCCGGCTGCAGCGGGATATACACGGTGCCACTGCCACCTTTGTTGACCAGATCCAGACCATGATCGAAGAACTGGCCGAACAGGGTCATCCATGAGTTGAACGGCGCAGTCAGGCCTTCGTCAGGAGCGATATTGGGGATCACGACAGAGCCGTTCTCCACCACGATGCCAAAATCATTCAGCAGCGTATCCAGCGCCGCCGAGGCGGCAACGACCGCAGCATCATCGGCGGCAGCGTCAGCCAATACGGCCTGGTGAGCAGTGGTGTCGCTGGTCAGTTGTGCGTCTGCGGCCTGCGCCTGCTGGTTTGCAGCCTGCGCGGCAGCAGCGGACTCGGCAGCCACCGCGGCTTTGGCATTGGCATCGGCCTGGGACTGGGCGGTGGCGATCGCCGCACTGAGGAAATCCGCCTGAGCAGCGCCTTCGTTCGGCGTACCAATGGCCGCCATGTAGGCCTGCAGGGCCACGTTCTGCACCGCCACCGCACTAGCGACCACAGCCAGCGCATCGCTGTAGACCTGGGCATCCTGGTTGGCCAATGTTTGGGCGTCCGCAGCCGTGGCACTGGCGGCCTGAGCAGCCGCCGTGGACGCAGCCAGCGTAGCGGCGCTGGCCTGCACCTGGGCGCTGTTGCCAGCCGCAGCGTTTTCGGCCGTTTTCAATGCGCTGTGCGCCTGCATGACCAGCAACGCATCGGCATAGGAATTTTCCGAGCCGGCATAATCCAGCGCCGCCACCACCGCCGCCAGGTTGCCCAAGCTCTGATCGACGATCAGGTTGCTGATGGTACGTGGCTGCGAATCGACCACATAGCCGCTGGTCTGGGCATAGCTGGTGCTTTGGCTGCCTGTGGGGAACCCGGGAGGAGCGCCCGGGCCATCTATGCCGTTTTCTGCATCGCGAAATTCCGGATCGAGCAGGCGGGGCATCACTTGATCAGCCGAGCCATAGTACTGTTGGCCCGGTACCAGGTTGTTATAGGTGCCATCGACGGTGCGTAGCCCCCAGGGCAACAGTGGGTTGCCGACCAGGTCGTAGAGCGATCCGCCGGCGGCATGCGCCTCCGCGATGCGAATCTGTTGCAGGATGAATTCCAGATCGGATTGAGTCGTCTTGATAGCCATGCAATGTACTCCCTCGAAGTAAGTGCAGCCCGGGCCGGTAGCCGACTCAGCCCTCGCATAGCGCGTCTAGGCAGGCATACGGCGAACATCTGGCCGGGGCGTCGAACCGGCAGATCATGGCAGCGGCGTGAGGCAACGCTGGCACGACCTGCGCGTGCTACTGAGCGGCGCAGGTAGGGGCGGCGCAGCGGGCGGCCCATGAATGTGCACGGGTTCTCCGGCACAGCCTCGGAATGCACGGGGGTCAAGATGCGAACGGCTGTCCATGGCTCATGCTCCAGTGGCACTGCACGATGACGGCGGCTCCCAATTCCCTGCCGCTGTCAGCCTCAATGCCACGCTCGAATTAACCACTGCCCATTCCCTGGGCTCAATCATGCGATGCGTCATGACAGTCGGTCCGGCTCCACTGCATGCGACCTGACGGGGCAACAGGCCGCAAACCTCAAGACAAACCGCCATGAAACGAATCCTGAACTAGCGTGTTGGAACAGGGTGCGCTGCATGCGAGCGCCAACTCCGGCTCCAACCTGCGAGTCCAAGCTTCGAGGAATGGCAGTGATGTCTGTAGATGCAAAGGTCGAATCAAATACGAAGACTTTCGTCGAAGCGGCCGATGCGACCTTGGTCGCATCGGACAATCCCTCGTGGTTGCGCCTGAAGCCCCCTACTCGCTCCAGGCAGTTCATCCTGGCGGCCATCATCATTATCGGCCTGAGCATGACGTTCGTCGGCAGCCTGGTCAGCCAGCAGATCGAACAGGCGGCAGCGCGCAGTGCTGGAGAGGGGGCGGCGATCTACATGGAAGCCTTTCTCAGCAAACACGTGCAAGAACTGGCGCGCAGCCGCCAACTGAGCCCCAGCAGCGTGCAGGCCATCGATCAGTTGATGACGGTCACTTCGCTCAGGGGGCACATCATCTCGGTCAATATCTGGCTAACCGACGGGAGCAACGTCTACAGCACCAGCCTGCCGCAACCCAAGGACCACCATTCGGCCAAGCCAATCAAGGCGGTGCTGCAAGGTCATATATTCAACCGCAAGACTACGCTGGACGTGACTACCCACGGCTACGAACGGCGCTTCGGTGATTCGTTCTACGAGACCTACGTTCCTCTGCGCGAATATGGCACTGATCGCATCATCGCCATCGGTGAGTTCTACGAACTCGAGCATGAGATCAGCGGTATCCATCATCACGTCTGGCTGATCATCGGCTGCGCGGCACTGGCCATGCTGTCACTGCTGTACGCCTTCGTTCGCCACGGCGACCGCATCATCGAGCGCCAACAGGCCATTCTTCGTCAACAGATCACGGAGCAGGGCCTGCTGTACCGGCAGAACGTCAGCCTTCAGCGCCGCGCAGCCAACGCGGGTCAACACTTCGCCACCATCAATGAACTGACCCAGCGACGCATCGGCGCTGACCTGCACGATGGCCCCGCCCAACTATTGACGCTGATACTCCTGCGCCTGGATGAGCTGGCCGAAAGCTGCAGTGATGAGAGCCGCGACGCTCTGGAGAGCATACGCAGCGCCGCCCAGGACAGCCTTCGGGAGATCCGCGACCTGTCTTGCGGCCTGGCCCTGCCGGAAATCAGCAACCTGAGCGTGCGTGAAGAACTGCAGCTAGCGGTACAACGCCATGAACAACGCAGCCTCACCCGCGTGCAACTGACGCTCGGCCCCTTGCCAGAAACGCTGGCGCTGAGCCACAAGATCTGTCTCTACCGGCTGGTGCAGGAAGCCTTGCACAATGCCTTCCTGCACGCTGGAGGCTTGCAACAGCGCGTTGAAGCCCAAGTAATCGACGGTATCTTGACGATTGAAGTGGTGGACGGCGGCCCAGGCATGGACCTCGAGCAACTGCGCGAGCGTCCGGAGCACCGCTCACGGCTCGGGCTGGCCGGGATGCGCTACCGCGTGGAATCCCTGGGCGGTACGTTCGACATCGTCACCGCCCCCGGTCAAGGTACACGCATCGTCGCGCGCTTCGACCTGCATCAGCGAGGCGAGCAGGCCGATAGCTGAAGCCGCTTGCCTGGCCTCAGGGCATGCTCAGGCCAACACGCCAGTTACGCTGACTTTCCCAATAGCGCTTGACCGCCGTAACGGCCTCGACACGGTTACGCGCATGCAACTTCTGCATCACGTTGGTCATGTAGTGCTTGACCGTCTTCTCACTCAACCCCAGTTTCAGCGCGACCTCGCGGTTGGTCAGACCATTGGCGACCTCACGGATGATCTGCTCTTCACGGTGCGTCAGATCGGCACCACGCTGCTCGCTCTGGTGCTTGCGGAAATTGCTCAGCAGCCTGGCAGCCAGCACCGGGGTGATGAAGGTATCCCCTTGCGCCACGGCGCGAATCGCCGCCACCAAGTCCGGCCCACTCACCCCCTTGAGCACATAGCCTTGGGCGCCCCCCTCCAGCGCTGCGTAGGCATCATCCTCGGACTCCGATACCGTCAATACGACGATTCTCACCCGGGCATAGGCTTTGCTGATTGCTCGCATCGCGGCGAAGCTATCGCCTGGCATGTTGACGTCCATCAACAGCACATCGGGATGCAGACGCCCCGCAATATCGCGCGCCTCATCGGCACTGGCGCCCTGCGCCACGACTTCAATGTCCTCCAGACGCCCCAGCGTAGCGGCAACGCCCTGCCGCAACAGCGGATGATCGTCAACGATCCCGACCCTGATCCTGTTACTCATCGCTCGCTCTCCCCACGTACTTAGTCTGTGATGGCTACCTCACATGGCACCATCGACTTCATCGCATCGGCATGCGCCGATACGGCTCGAGGTCAAGCACTACCGCGCCTCGCCTCAATCGGGCTGGGTGATCGTCACCCGAGGCCAGGCGGGCCATGAAACAACGTGTTGACCTCAGTACGGCAGGCGAGAAACGCCGGGGCTTGTCGGTGCAATGAAAACTTCATGAACGCACTCCACTGCGACTGCATGCTGACCCCGGGATACAGCACCCACTGGATATCAGCGCCAGCTATTAGACTTAAGTCCCAGCCGTTGGCCTTGTCAATATACCGTCGGTCACCTTTATTAAAACGAAATAAACAAATAAGTGACTGTTATTTCAAGGATTTTAATTAATACGCAAGGATTATAGAGCACAAATAAAGCGCTCCTCCCCCCTTGTGCGCTCCACCTCCGAGTCACTATACCTAGCTCATACCGCCAAGAAATCGTCCCAATTCGGAAGACGGATTCTTGAGCGTCATTTTATCGTCGCAAAAATAATCCATTGCCTGTTCAGTCAATGTCGCATCGGAGGGTTTATGGACGCCTCGCAGTCCCCTCGTTCCGAGCTGGCCGAAGTACTTTTCCGGCTACGCCATAGCTTCTACGCCCTGGCTGCGTTCAGCGGGGTCATCAACTTGCTGATGCTGACACCCGCGATCTACATGCTGCAGGTCTATGATCGAGCACTGGTCAGCAGCAACCTCACAACCCTGATGATGCTCACCGTCTTGGTGATCAGCCTGTACATCCTCATGGCCCTGCTGGAGACGGTGCGCTCCAGCGTGCTGATACGGGTCGGCAACCGCTTCGACATGATGCTCAACCAGCGTCTCTTCAGCGCCGCTTTCGAACGCAACCTGCGGCGCGCCGGAGGCAGCCCAGCGCAAGCGCTGCAGGATCTGGCGCAGGTACGTCAGCTGCTTACAGGCAACAGCCTGTTCGCCTTCTTCGACGCCCCATGGACACCGCTCTACTTGCTGATCATCTACCTAGTGCATCCCTTGCTCGGCCTAGTCACGCTGGTCGGCTCGCTACTACTGGTGATACTCGCCTGGCTGACCGAGATCAGCACGCGCCAACCTCTGGCCGAAGCCAACCAGACCTCACTGGCTTGCGGCAGCTTCGCCAACAACAACCTGCGCAATGCTGAAGTAATCGAAGCCATGGGAATGCTGCCGGCCATTCAACGTCGCTGGTTCGGCAATCACCTGAAGGTTCTCGAGCTGCAGACCCTGGCCTCCGACCGAGCGGCCTACATCGCCGGCACCAGCCGCTTCGTGCGGGTGACCCTGCAATCGCTAATTCTCGGTGCCGGCGCTCTACTGGCGATTCAGGGCGAGATCACGCCCGGCATGATGATCGCCTGCTCAGTTCTGTCCGGCCGCGCCATGGCGCCCGTGGAACAAGTAATCTCTGCCTGGAAACAGGTGCTTTCCAGCCGCGCTGCCTGGGCGCGCCTGTCGGAGTTACTGCACGACTTTCCGCTTCGCAAACCCAGCATGTCCCTGCCCAAGCCCGTGGGTATGCTGCATGTCGAAAACCTTTTCGCGGGTGCGCCTGGCACCTCGACAGCAGTTCTGCGAGGTATCAGCTTCAGCCTGTCCCCCGGCGAAGCGCTGGGCGTGATCGGCCCTTCAGCGAGTGGCAAATCGACTCTGGCACGCTTGCTAACCGGCATCTGGCCGGCGCAGAGCGGCAAGGTTCGTCTGGATGGCGCCGACCTCTATCAATGGCACAAGGCTGAGCTCGGCCCCTGGCTCGGCTACTTGCCTCAGGACGTCGAACTATTCGAAGGCAGCATCGCCGACAACATCGCACGCTTCGGCGAAATCGACAGCCAGGCGGTCATACGCGCTGCCCAGCAGGCCGGCGTACACGAGATGATCCTGCGCATGCCACAGGGTTATGACACGCACATCGGCACCGACGGCAGTGCCCTTTCCGGCGGCCAGAAGCAACGCATCGGCCTGGCGCGTGCGCTGTATGGCGATCCCGCGCTGGTGATCCTGGACGAGCCCAACGCCAACCTTGACGACCTCGGTGAAGCCGCGCTGCTGACGGCCGTGCATGCGCTCAAGGCGCAGGGCAAGACCCTGGTACTGATCTCTCACCGCCCAACCGTCCTGAGTGCTGTGGACAAGGTACTGGTGCTGCGTGAAGGCAGCGTACAGCTGTTCGGGAACCGCGAGGAAGTGTTCGCCGCCTTGCGTCAGGCCAACGTCATCGCCACGCCCAAAGGCTCACCAGCCCTGGCGTCGGTTCGTACCAAGGAGTGAAGGGCCATGTCCGATTTGCAGTTCACTAACCAGGGGCTGGCACTAGCCAGTACGCCCTGCACCCTTGACATGGACGACAGCCGCCCGCGCCGCTGGGGGCTGCTCTTGGTGCTGGCCGGTTTTGGCGGTTTCATCCTATGGGCCGTATTCGCTCCACTGGATGCTGGCGTCGTGGCCACTGCCACGGTCAACGTCACCGATAATCGCAAGACCGTGCAGCACCTCAGTGGCGGCTCGGTCAGCACCATTCGGGTTCGCGAAGGCGATATCGTCACACGCAACCAGGCACTGATCGAACTGGATGCGACTCGAGCCCTCGCCGAGCGGA
The DNA here is from genome assembly GCF_900115475.1 of Ectopseudomonas composti. Classification (GTDB taxonomy): domain Bacteria; phylum Pseudomonadota; class Gammaproteobacteria; order Pseudomonadales; family Pseudomonadaceae; genus Aquipseudomonas; species Aquipseudomonas composti. Next base: position 10,350 of record NZ_FOWP01000021.1, on the reverse strand, counting down.
GCATTGTCAGCGCGCAGTACATTGCGGCAAGCACCACCAAGAGCCGATTGCAGGCCGAACGGGACGGTGGCTCACAAGTGCGCTTCGATCCGAGCCTGCTCGAACGCTTCGCCGGTGACCCACACCTGGAGGCGGCCATGACGCTGCAGCAGCGTCTGTTCGATACGCGGCGCCAGGGTCTCGATGGCGAAGCAGACATCCTTCAGGAAAACATCCGGGGCGCAGAGGAACAGCTCAAGGGCCTGCGCCAGGTGCAGCACTCGCGTAGCACCCAGATTCAGTTGCTCGACCAGGAACTCGGCGGTGTACGCAGCCTTGCTGCGGAGGGTTACGTGGCCCGTAACCGCCTGCTCGAACTGGAGCGCAACGCAGCGGAGCTAAACGCCTCTCTGGCACAGAACATTGCCGAAAGCGGACGTTCTCGCAATCAGATCGCGGAATTGAAGCTGCGCACCCTGCAGTTGCAGCAGGAATTTCAGCAGGACGTGCAGACCCAACTGAGCGAGGTGCAGCGTGAAACCGCCGCCCTCGCCGACCGTATGCGAGCCCTGGATCATGAGGTCGACAACACCGTCATCCGCTCACCCATCGACGGCGTGGTACTGGGCCTGGAGATTTCCACCATTGGCGGCGTGATCCAGCCCGGCGCGAGGATCATGGACGTGGTACCGGCCAATGAACCCCTGCAGATCGATGCCATGGTGCCCGTGCAAGCCATCGACAAACTCGCCCCCGGCTTGCCTGTCGACATTGCCTTCCCCGCCCTCAACCAGGCTCAGACACCGAGCATTCCAGGCCGGGTACTGACCGTCTCGGCCGACCGACTGATCGATGAGAACACTCGCCAACCCTACTACCTCGCCCAGGTCGAGGTAACGGCGCTAGGCATGCAGAAGCTCGGACACAACCGCATTCGCCCTGGCATGCCTGCAACGGTGACCATCAAGACCGGCGAACGCAACCTGATAAGTTACCTGCTGAAGCCGCTGTTCGACCGCATCGACGGCGCCTTCAAGGAGCACTGACATGCGCACATATCTGCCTTGGCTTGGCCTGATCATGCTGTTCAGCCCCGCCGCCCTGGCGTTCGATCTGGTGCAGGCGTGGGAGCAACTGCTGGCACAAGGTCCGACCTATCGCGCAGCCGCCTATGAACGTGACGCAGGCCTGGAAAGTCCCGCCATTGGCCGGGCGGGTCTGCTACCCCAGATCACCGCAAGCGCCAGCAAGAGCTGGGTGGATGGTACACAGGAGCAGCGCAGCACGCTGGGCCAAAGCAGCCGCAACGATCTGGACTATGATGCCGAGAACCTCTCGATACAGCTGCGTCAGCCCATCTACAACCGCCAGCGCCTGATCGAATACCGCCAGGGCAAACAACGTGCGCGCTACAGCGAAGCGGTGTTCGACGCCAAGACCCAGAACCTCGCCGTACGCCTCGCCACGCGTTACTTCGATGTGTTGCTGACGCGCGAGACCATCGCCCTGTCGAAAGCCAAGCTCAATGCCCTGGAACAACAGGTCGCCGCCGCCAAACGCCGTTTTACGCTCGGCGATGGCACCGTCACCGATGTCGACCAGGCCACCGCCCGACGCGACCTGGCTCAGGCCGAGCTGATCGAAGCCGAGGACAACCTGCTGGTAGCCATGCGCCTGCTGCAAGAACTGCTGGGCGATCTGCCCGGCCAGCTGGCCACGCTCAACGCCGACTTCCCAACTCCCGCTCTGCAGCCCGACAACCTGCAGGAATGGCTACTCAAGGCTCAGCAGAACAACCCGACATTGCGTGCGCAACAGGTCAATCGGCAACTCGCCGAAGAAGAGGTCAGACGTGCCAGCAGCGGCCACTGGCCAACTCTGGATCTGGTACTGGGTTACACCGACAGCACCAGCGACTCGCTTTCGACCATCGACCAGCAAAATCGCTACCGATCCATCGGCCTGGAGTTCAGCATGCCGCTCTACGCGGGCGGTGGCGTCAGCGCCCGGGTGCGCCAGGCAACAGCCAGCCGTGAACAAGCGGGCGAAGAGGTCAACGTCGCGCTTGAAGAGATCTACTCAGCGACCACTCGCGAGTTCCGGGGCATCCAGAGCGGCCAGGCGCGCATCCGCGCACTCGAGCAGGCCGTGCGATCCAACGAGCGGGCTCAGGATTCAGCGGGCAAGGGCTTTCGCGCCGGTTCGAGCACCAACCTCGACATCCTCAATGCTGAAGAACAGGTGTTCATCGCCAAGCGTGACCTGCTCGAAGCCAAGTTGCGCTACCTGCTGGCCCGCCTGCAACTGGCAGCAGCGGTCGGACTGCTCGGTGAGGACGACATTGCCCAGGCCAACGCCTACCTGGGACCGCCATCGATCAGCGCCAGTGCCGTTGCTGGGCGCGACTGATTCGGCCTGCTCCGAACATCCAGCCGCACAGCACCACCAGTGCTTCCACCAACCAGGCCAGCAGCAAGGCGCTGATCACGCCCCAGAGAATCGCATCCGGGGTGAACAGTACCTGGTACCGGTAAGCCTGCAGGGTTTCCTCGAACAGCTCGTGATCCGCTGCGGTCGCCAGGTGCCAGGCCTGGGTGTACCAGGGCCCCTGCATGGCCTGCCATTCGCGTTCGAGCAAGGCCGAGCGCTGCACCAGGCGCCCGACGCTCGCGGCATCGCTGCGCATCACCGGGTCGTCGCTGACACGGTAGTGGGCCACCAGCGCGTCCATATCGCCCTTGAAAAACTTCTGCGCGGTTTCCTGAAAACCCTTGAGGCCCTGCTGCGACTCCAGGCGATGGGCCTCGACGCGCTTGGCGTAGTCATCGATGAAGCCCGGCACCTGCACGCCAAGCAGCAGGCCGAAAGCGAACAGCGTCAGACGCAGGTAGCTTCTAAGCATGAGATCAGGCCTTGCCGTGAGTGATGCATTCGCCGCGGCGCCACAGGCGCCATTCGCCCGGCTGGTACAGCGACCACTGTTCGTTGTCGGTCAACGGCTCGGTGGCGATCACCGTCACCACGTCGTTGGGCGTGGTTTGCGACTGGAAATCCACCTTCAGGTCGGCGTCCTTGAGTTGCGCTGGGCCGAACGGCGCGCGCCGGGTGATATGCGCCAGCTTGCTCGAGCAGAAGCTGAACAGCCAGTCGCCGTCGCTGAGCAGGCAGTTGAACACGCCGAGCTTGCGATAGCTGGAACAGGCTGCCACCAGCACGGGTAGCAGCATTTCCACCGATACCGGTTCGGGAAACGCACGACGCACGCGGTTGAGCAGATCGCAGAACGCGGCCTCGCTGTCGGTCTCGCCTACCGGTCGATAGAACGTGGTCGAGCCTTCCAGGCCAGCCAGTTGCCCGTTGTGTGCAAAACACCAGTTACGCCCCCACAGCTCGCGACTGAAGGGATGGGTGTTGACCAGGCAGACCTTGCCGACGTTGGCCTGGCGGATGTGGCCGATCACCACTTCGCTCTTGATCGGGTAGCGCTGCACCAGCTGCGCCACCTCGGATTCGCTGCTCGCCCGTGGGTCCTGAAACAGACGCAGGCCGCGCCCCTCATAGAAACCGATACCCCAGCCATCGCGATGCGGACCGGTGCGGCCACCGCGCTGCATCAGCCCGGTGAAACTGAACACGATATCGGTGGGTACATTGGCGCTCATGCCGAGCAATTCGCACATCGAATCAATTCTCCTTGCCGAGGATCAGGCGCAAACGATCGGCTTCACCTTGCAGACGCGCTTCGATTCGCTTGCGGCCCATTGGCAGAAAACGCACCAGCAATCGCCAGAGCAGCGCCGGCAGGTCACCCGGCCGACGCGGAATCAGGTGTAAATGAAGATGGGGCACATGCTGATTGGAATCCGGACCGTCATTGATCAGCAGGTTGATGCCGTTCTTGCCAAAGCCCGCTTCGCGTAAAGCCGCGGCGATGCGCTCGGCCAGTGTCAGCAAACGCTCACGCACAGCAGGCGGCAAATCACGCAGAAACGGCGCATGCAGGCGGCTGACGATCAGCACATGGGCCGGACGCATCGGGAAGATATCCAGCAGCACGATGAAATCATCGTCTTCATACAGGCGATGAGCGGGTAGCCGTTGCTCGGCAATGGCACAGAACACGCAATCCATCGGGCCTCCCTTGCACAAGGCCATCATGCTGAACGCCTGGGCCGGCAGGCGCAAGGGGTCAAATCAAATACGCGGTTCCATTCGACCAGAACGATCGCGCCCGTAGTCACGAGTCGGCAGGTCTTCGTCCTCTTCCATGCGTTCGCGCAGGGTACGCGGGTCTTCGTCCGGCTCGGCTGCATGCTCCTGCTGACGACCCTTCCACCAACGTTCGATGGGCCAGCGAACGGCGACGAACAGCAGATAAGCGGCAAGGGCGATCAGGCTGTAGAGCGCCAGATCGGCGACCGCACGCCAGGCGTTGTTGCCAACCTTGAGCAATACGTCCATGGCGGTGACCGCAAGGGCAGGCGCGAACAGCTCGCGCGCCGGGTCGATGATCGTCGGGCTGAACAACAGCACGGCCATCAACACCCGCAGCGGCTCGCGCAGATAGCGCCACATCCAGCTGGTCAGGCGCATCCATACCAACAGGCAACCCAGGGCAGCAATCCCATAGGCCGCCCAGGCCAGGAGGTAGTCGTTTTCATTCATCATAAGCAGGCGCCGGCGTGGCAGGTCTGGCAAAGGGGCGCTTATGATAGCGGCTTTTGCCCAGCGCGGCGCCCCTGCCGTCGCCCCCTTGTTCTCTGGAGCCACGCCATGTCCTCTGCCCCCATCGCCCGCCAGGAAGCCGGCAACGATCCCTATCACTGGCTGGAAAACCGCGATAGCGATGAAGTCCTGGCGCACCTGCAGGCAGAAAACGCCTACCTGGACGCTGTGCTGGAGCCGCAACAGGCACTGCGCGAGCAACTGTTCGAGGAGATCAAGGGGCGCATTCGCGAGACCGATCTGTCGCTACCGACGCCCTGGGGCGACTATCTCTACTACCAGCGCACCACGGCCGGTGACGAATACCCGCGGCACTATCGCTGCCGTCGCCCTGCCGACGGTTCGCTGCAGGTCGACGCGGCCAGCGAGACGCTGCTGCTCGACCCCAACGCGCTGGCCGGCGGCGGCTTTCTCTCCGTCGGCGCGTTCAGCATCAGCCCGGACCAGCAACGCCTGGCCTACAGCCTCGACAGCAGCGGCGACGAAATCTACCGCCTGTTTGTCAAGGAACTCGCCAGCGGCGAGATCAGTGAGCTGCCCTTCGACGACTGCGACGGCAGCATGACCTGGGCCAATGACAGCCAGACGCTGTTCTTCACCGAACTGGACGACACCCACCGCCCCTACAAGCTCTACCGTCACCGCCTCGGTGACAGCGCTGCGCAAGCCGTATTCGAGGAAGCGGATGGCCGCTTCTTCCTGCATTGCTACCGCTCCAGCTCCGAGCGCCAGCTGATCCTGCAACTGGGCAGCAAGACCACCAGCGAGGTCTGGGTACTCGATGCGCAGCAGCCGCAGGGCGACTTCAGCTGCCTGGCCCCGCGTGAGGAAGGCCATGAGTACGACGTTGACCACGGCATGCTCAATGGCGAGTGGTGCTGGCTGATCCGCAGCAACCAGAGCGGCATCAACTTCGCGCTCTACCGCGCCACCGAGGCGCAGGCGCAACGCCCGCACTGGCAACAGATTCGTCCACATGACCCACAGGTGATGCTCGAAGGCGCTACGCTGAACCAGCGTGCGCTCACCCTCGCCCTGCGCGAAGGCGGTCTGCCGATCCTCGAAGTGCAACCGCAGGGCCAAATGACGTATCGCGTGCAACTGCCGGATGCGGCCTACAGCCTCTACGTGCAGGACAGTCTGGAGTTTCACAGCCCGGTGATCCGCCTGCGCTACGAAGCGCTGAACCGCCCCGCGCAGGTACGTCAGCTGGAACTGGCCACGGGTGAGCAGCAGGTACTCAAGCAGACGCCGGTGGAAGGTCCGTTCGATGCCGATGCCTATGAGAGCCGCCGCCTCTGGGCCAGCGCGGCCGACGGTACGCAGATACCGATCAGCCTGGTGGCGCGCCGCGAGGTGTTCGCCGCTGGCAAGCCGGCGCCGCTCTATCTCTATGGTTACGGTGCCTACGGCGCGAGTCTCGACCCCTGGTTCTCCCATGCTCGACTGAGCCTGCTGGAGCGTGGCTTCGTCTTCGCCATCGCGCACATACGCGGTGGCGGCGAGATGGGGGAAGCCTGGTACCGCGCCGGCAAGCTTGAGCACAAACAGAACACCTTCGACGATTTCATCGCCAGCGCCGAGCGCCTGATCACCGAGGGCCTGACCACCACCGCGCAACTGGCGATCAGCGGCGGCAGTGCCGGCGGCCTGCTGATCGGCGCCGTACTCAACCAGCGCCCCGAGCTATTCGCCGCCGCCATCGCCGAAGTACCTTTCGTCGACGTGCTCAACACCATGCTCAACCCGGACCTGCCGCTGACCGTGACCGAGTACGACGAGTGGGGCGACCCGAATCAGCCCGAAGTATTCGAGCGCATCAAGGCGTACGCGCCCTACGAGAACGTCCGCGCCCAGGCCTACCCGCCGATTCTCGCCGTCGCCGGTTACAACGACAGCCGTGTGCAGTATTGGGAAGCGGCCAAATGGGTGGCCAAGCTGCGCCGCGACAAGACCGATAGCAACCTGTTGCTGCTCAAGACCGACTTAGGCGCCGGCCACGGCGGTATGAGCGGGCGTTATCAGGGCATCAAGGATGTGGCGCTGGAGTACGCGTTTCTGTTCCGCGTGCTGGGGATAGCGTATCCGTAAGAGCGCTTGGGCGGTATTGCGCTTCAGCCGCGCTTCCCCAAGCATCGCGGCTGAAGCCGCTCCTACGCCGATCACTCCGCCTTGCGTTGCCCATCCAGCCCCTGGCTATTGCGGCGCAGCTGTTGATCGAGCTGCGGGATCGGCTGATCGCCAGTGGATTTCGGCGCAGTCCCGGGGAGCGTTTGTCCCTTGGGCGGCGGTAAGAGGGGCGCCGATCCCTGGCGCTTGATCGTATTGGGCGTGGACGGCTGGCCGTAAGGCTGTGGCGTCGCAGTGCCCGGCGCACCCGCTCCAGGCGCTGACGGCATGCGTATCGGCTCCTGAGCCCAGGCCAGGCCGCCAAGGCTGGAGGCCAGAATCATCACGGCGAACAGAGGCAAGCGCATGACATCTCTCCTGTGCAGCTGGCTTTCGTTCTATTCTGGCAACATATCCAGCCAAGCGTTCACCTTCCAATAACAGGTTCCGCCATGAGCACCAGCACCAACCGCTACTACCTGTCCGCCCAGGCCGAAGAAGGCTACCGGCAGAAAGCGCTGAAAATGTACCCCCACGTCTGCGGTCGCTGCGCCCGCGAGTTCTCTGGCAAGCGCCTGAGCGAACTGACCGTGCATCACCGCGACCACAACCACCACAACAACCCGGCCGATGGTTCCAACTGGGAATTGCTGTGCCTGTTCTGTCATGACAACGAACACTCGCGCTACACCGACCAGCAGTACTTTGCCGAAGGCTCCACCGCCAGCCCTCAGGCCGCCAAATCGACCTACAAGGCCTTTGGCGATCTGGCCAGCCTGCTGAAAAAGGACTAGCAGGCAGTGAGCACCGTATAATCGGCGCTTTTGCGAGTACCACCGTGGCCAACAAGAGATACGCCTGCATCGGCCTGTTCAATCCGAAGTCACCGGAAAACGTCGGCTCCATCATGCGAGCGGCAGGCTGTTATGGCGTCAGTTCGGTGTTCTACACCGGAACCCGCTACGACCGCGCCAAGGATTTCATCACCGATACCAAGAAGGTTCACCAGGATATCCCGCTGATCAATATCGACGATCTGCGCAAGATCCTGCCGCTGGGCTGCACCCCGGTGGCGGTTGAGCTGGTCGATGATGCCCGCGCCCTGCCCGCCTATACCCATCCCGACCGGGCGCTGTACATCTTCGGCCCGGAAGACGGCTCACTGCAGCAGGAGATTCTCGACTGGTGTGGCGCTGAAGTGGTGTACATCCCGACCCAGGGCTGCATGAACCTGGCCGCGACGGTCAACGTGGTGCTCTACGACCGCCTGGCCAAGGGTAACAACACCCGCTCCGGCCCCTTGTTCTGACTCGACGCAGCAGACAGGGCCGAAGCGGTAACGCTCAACGCAGCAAGCGCGTATCCAGGGTCTTCGACGGGCCACCGATGACGTTCTCGGTGATGTCGATGAAGTCCTTGGTGCTGACCTTGTCCATCCGCATCAGGCCACGGGTGACGTCATCGAGCGACAGATTGCCCTTTTCCTTGGTCTTCTGCCGAATCTCCCGGTCCAGTTCCTGCAACAGCAGCACCGCACGCGCCGTGACCGGACCACTGGCATTGTCGGTACGCAGGCTGTTGACCGGTTTGCTCCAGCGAATCAACTGCTCGCGGATCTTCTGATAACGGTCCTCGCTGATACCGCCGGCACGGCGCATCAATTCGATGGCGTAATACTCGGCCAGGCCTTCGGCGATCCAGTCGCTGCGCTCACGGCCATAGATGCGGCCGAACACGTGTACCAGCTCGTGCACCAGGGAACTGGTGCCGTTCTCGCTGACCAGCGGACGCTCGGCATGCATGAAGTAGGAGTTGGCCGCCGACAGGCCGCCGCGCCACATCGGGTCGCCAGCGCCGACGATCAGCAGCTTGTCCGGATCACGCGGGAACACCTGCTGGATCTGCGGCCAGACGAAGGTCAGGAAGGTCATGATGTCCATGCGCCGCATGCCCTCGCCGATGGGCGCGGAGATGGCGATCTCGGTGTCGCCCAGACGGGTGCGCCGAGTACCGAGCTTACCGGCGAGCATCCAGCCGGTCGGGCGGTCGAACTTGCGCTGCGGGTTGTCGATACGGAAACGGTTCTTGCCGATGCGCGGCCAGCCGGTCTCCACGCTCCTCCAGCTCTTGGGCAGGTCGAATTGCAGGCGCGCCACCAGATCGGTCTTGTCCTTCTGATCGAGCTTGGCCGCAGGCACCAGATCGTCACCGCGAAGCAGCGCCCAGTCCTCGGTCATCCGGGCGTCGTAACGCCCAGGCTTGCGCTCGTTATCGATCAGCACGCGGTAGCTCAGCACGCTCTTGCCCTCACCCGGCTGCCACTTGCCGCGTCCGGCCTGCTGCGACCACTGGCCGTCGGCCTTGAAGTCGCTGAAACGGTCGCCTTCACCGAGGTTGAAATCGAGGCTGCGCACGCGCTCGCCCTTCTCCAGGGTGATGCTGACTTCAGCCTGATTGCTCTCAGGCAAAAAACGCACACGGTAATCCAGATCGACCTTCTGCGTGGCGGCGAAGGCCGGCAGACTCAGAAGCAGCAAAGACGAGTACAACGGCAAGCGAAGGGACATCGAGCAAAACTCCTGATGCGGGAAGTCGCGGCATATGACAGCCGCGCCACAGGGCAAATTCCATGGACGGCAAACAGATTTGCCACGAAGCCGCGTGGCAATCAACCGGCGCGGAAAATCAGATGATCTTCCCAGTCGTCTTCAGCCACGCTGTTCTCACTGAGCATACGTCCTGATTGGGAAATGCGCTCAGCGTGCACGGCGTCCGGGTCGCCGCAGACCAGGTGATGCCAGTGCGGCAGGTCCTTGCCCTCGCTGACCAGGCGGTAGCCGCAGGTCGGCGGTAGCCAGCGGAACTCGTCGGCCTGCGCCGGGGTGAGCTGAATGCAGTCAGGCACGTGCTTGACTCGGTTGGGGTAATCGCTGCAACGGCAGGTCTGCAGGTCCAGCAGTTTGCAGGCAATGCGCGTGTAGTAGACGGCACCGTCGTCTTCGTCCTCGAGCTTCTGCAGGCAGCACAGGCCACAGCCGTCGCACAACGACTCCCACTCGCCCGGATCGAGCTGGGCGAGTGTCTTGCGTTTCCAGAAGGGTTCGAGGTCAGCAGCCATGGCAGCAGTATGGACTCAAGCGGAAAAAGCGCGGCAGTCTAGCTTGAGCCCCAGCCCCGGCCAAGCGGCGCATGCCGAACGGCGGGCCATGGGCTGCCGCCCGTAGGGTGCGCCATGTGTTCAGCCGGGGGACATAGGTAACGGGTGTCGGGAGACATAGGTAACGCATTTAGGCTTACGGGGTTCATCGAATCGGGAGATCGAGTGATGCCGTGGCCGGAGCGCAGCACTATGTCGATAAGGCGTGAATTTGTTCTGTTGGCGGGGCAACCCGAAAGCAATGTGCGGGAGCTTTGTCGCCGGTATGGCGTCAGTCCCAGGACTGGCTACAAGTGGTTGGATCGGTACCGTGAGCAAGGTGATACGGGCCTGCAGGATCGATCTCGGCGGCCTTTGAGCAGCCCAGGGCGCAGCGATCC
>NZ_FOWP01000017.1 GCF_900115475.1 Ectopseudomonas composti | reverse complement strand
GGCAGCGAACGGCCATCGTCAGCACGCAGGATCGGCAGCACGGCGAACCACTCGCCGACCTTCAACTCGGTCTTGGAAATCTTGGCTTTCGCGGCCACGGCGGTACGACCGAAGTCGTCAGCCTGGCGGCCGTCGTCATGCACCGGCAGCAACTGGCTACCCGTGGTGCCACGGCCGCCGTCGAGTTTCACCGAGTACAGGCCCAGTACATCGAGGCCGAAACCGACGGTGCCTTCGGTGTAGCCGGAGCGAGCGTCGAGAATGAAGCTCTGGGTCCAGCCTTCGGCCTGGCCCTGACCGCCCTGGGTCTGGTTGAGGAAGTTACGGTTGAAGTAGTAATTGCGCAGGCCGAGGGTGACCTTGGCGTCTTCAACGAAGCCGGCAGCCTGAACGCCGACCGAGAGGCTGGAGGCCATGACGGCAACGGCGATTGCGCTGGGAGCGAGGTACAGAGCTTTTTTCATTGTTATCGTTTCCTTTTTCAAGGTTGAAAGCTCCCCTCCGCAGCGGCGGATACGCTTCTACATCGGGGAGAGTGGTGGCAGTTATTCGGGGTTCAGCGGCGTTTGTTTGAATGCATCGCGAGTCCTCAGGTCAGCCAGCGCACCAGGCACAGGGTGATCGATGGGAAGAGCACGAGGATGAGCACGCGCACGATGTCCGAGATCAGGAACGGCACGATGCCTCTGAAGGCGTCACTCATGGGGATATCGCGTGCCATGCCGGCAATCACGTACACGTTCATGCCCAGTGGCGGGGTGACCATGCCGATCTCCACCACCATCAAGGCCAGGATGCCGAACCAGATGGCCTTCTCGGTCTGGTCCAGACCATAGAAGTCCAGCCCCATGATCACCGGGAAGAAGATCGGGATGGTCAGCAGGATCATCGACATGGTGTCCATCACGCAGCCGAGGATCAGGTACAGAACGAGGATCCCGGCCAGCACCAGGAAGGGTGGCAGACCTGCGCCGCTGATGGTTTCGGCGATGAAGTTGGGCAATTGCGAGATGGCCAGGAAGGCGTTCATCACATCGGCGCCGAGCAGGATCATGAAGATCATGGCCGTGGTCACGCCGGTGCCCAGCAGCACCTCCTTGAATTCGGCCAGACGCATCTTGCCCAGGGTGAAGGCGAAGAAACCCGTGCCCACGGTGCCGATGGCTGCCGCCTCGGTAGGGGTGAACCAGCCGCCGTAGATACCCCCGAGCACCACCAGGAAAATCAGCAGTACCGGCCACACTCCCTGCTGCGCCTGCAGTCGCTGCTTCCAGCTCGAGCGCTCCTGTGCTGGGCCGGAGTCCGGGAACAGCCGCACATAGATGGCGATGGCGATCATGTAGCCGATGACGGCGAGAATGCCCGGTACGAAGGCGGCCATGAACAGCGTGGAGATGTTCTGCTGGGCGAGGATGGCGTAGATCACCAGCACCACCGAGGGCGGAATGAGAATTCCCAGGGTGCCGCCGGCTGCCAGGCAACCGACTGCCAGCGAGTTGGAGTACTTGTAGCGACGCAGCTCCGGCAGGGCCACCTGACCCATGGTCGCAGCGGTTGCCACCGATGAGCCACAGACCGCGCCGAAGGCTGCGCAGGAGCCGATGGCGGAGATTGCCAGGCCACCGCGCCAGTGCCCGACCATGGCGGCTGCGGCACGGAACAGGCCGGTAGCCAGGCCGCCACGCGAGGCGAACTGCCCCATCAGCAGAAACAGCGGGATCACCGACAGGTCGTACACGGTGTAACGGGCGTAGGCCACCGTCTTCAAGTAGTTGAGCAATGGGTCCCAGCCGCTGATCGAGACGTAGCCGCCAATACCGGTCAGCAGCATGGCGATGGCGATCGGAATACGGATAGCCAGCAGAGCCAAGAGGAAGGCGAGGAAGAGTCCGCCCAATGCGACGCTGCTCATTGCTGGCCTCCCTCACCACGCTGGTCGAGCCAGGCGGTGTAAAGGGAAACGACGGCGAGCAGGGCGAAAGACGGCGCGAAAGGCGTCATCGACCACCACATCGGAATGCCCATGATGATCGACTCTTCACCGTTGCGGTAAGTGTCCAGCGTGCCGAGTACCGAGCGCCAGGCTAGCAGCGCTGCACAGGCAGCCATCAGCAGGCAGCCGAGCGTGTCGAGATAGCGCCGGGTGCTGGCCGAGGCGCGCAAGGTGAAGGCGTCGACGATGACATTGTTGCGACGCAACTGGCACAGCGGCAGGAAACTCACCACGGCAATGCCGCAGCCCATCTGCACCAACTCGACGTCACCGAGCAGTGGCGCATCGAACAGGCTGCGCATGGTGATGCTGTAGGCCGACAGCAGGGTGATGGCGACCAGTACCAGGCCACCAGCCAGTGCCAGCCAGCGTGCCAGTGTGTCGAGCAACTGGCCGAACGGGCGCGTGCGCTGAGGCTGCCCGGGAAAGGCAGGGTTTTCGATCATGAGAGGACTCCGCAAGGCCGGCACCGCAAGTGCCGGCCAGCACAACGAGGGTTAACGATCAGTGCGGCAGCTTGGCGTTGTAGCTTTCGATCAGGTCGCGCACTTCTTGCAGCAGCGCAGCACCGTTGTCGTTGCCTTTGCTCTCGACTTCCTTGATCCAGTCGTTGTCCAGCTTGCGGCCGATGGCCATCCACTTGGCCTGCTCTTCTGCAGGCAGCACGTAGATTTCGTTGCCACGCGCTTCAGCCAGCTTGTGCCCGGTCTCGATCACGTTGGTATCCCAGATATGGCCGGCCTGACGTGAGAGTTCACGGCCGCTGTTGGCGTCGATGATCTTGCGCAGGTCATCGGGCAGGCTGGCGTACTTGGCCGGGTTCATTGCCAGCACCAGCGCGGTGTGCATCAACGCTGGCTGACCCGGCGCCATTTCGGTGTGGTACTTGACCAGTTCCTGCAGCTTCAGTGCAGGGACCACGTCCCAGGGCAGCACTGCGCCGTCGACCACACCCTTGGACAGCGCTTCCGGCACCTGCGGTACCGGCATTGCTACCGGAGTGGCACCGAGCATGGAGATCAGCTTGGTGGAGATGCGGTTGGCCGAACGCAGTTTCAGGCCACGGAAGTCGGCCAGACTACGTACCGGCTTCTTCGCCGTGTGCAGCAGCGCGCCATCGGTCAGGTGCGTCGCGAGCAGATGCACATCGGCGAACTCCTTCTGCCCGTGGGCTTCGAGGAAGTCCCACATGGCCTGGCTGCTGGCTTCCGAAGAGCGGCTCATGAACGGCATCTCGAATGCCGATGCCAGCGGGAAGCGGCCGCTAGTGTAGCCAGGCAGGGTCCAGACGATGTCGGCGACACCGTCACGCGCCTGGTCGATCAGCTGCGGCGGGGTGCCGCCCAACTGCATGGAGGGGTAGAACTGAAACTGGATCCGACCATTGGATTCGGCGGTGATCTTCTCTGCCCAGGGCTTGAGAAAGTCGGCCTGGGTCACCGAGTGCGCCGGCAGGAAGTGGTGAACCTTGAGGGTGACCTCGGCCTCGTCGGCGTTGGCCCAGGTCATGACGCTGGTGGCAAGCAGCGTCAGCAAAGCCTTGGAAAGCTTGTGCATCGCAAATGTCCTTTCTTATTCATTGTTAGTAGGCGACTCAGATACAGCCAAATTCGGCTGCAATACTGCCGCCGCTAGGATTCGCTGCTCGCATGGTGCGAGTTAGCGAGGGGCTATTCAATTCGATTAACGACTTAGTGTGCGATAAACGAACGAATTGCGTGTGCCCAGAGCCTCCATCGAAGGCCCCGGGCGAATATCGATCATTACTCCCGCTCGATGGGCTCGTAGGGCAGGCCGACGTAGTTCTCGGCGATGGTTCTGCGGCCGGCTTCGGAACTGACGAAGTAGTCCAGTTCGGTCTCCTGCATGCGGCGGCTGAAGGCATCGGTGTCGGGGAAGCGATGCAGCATCGAGGTCATCCACCAGGAGAAGCGCTCGGCCTTCCAGATACGCCGCAAGCAGATCGACGAGTAGCGTTCGAGCAGATCCACACGGCCTTCTCGGTAGACCTTGAGCAGGATGCGGTACAGCGTGCTGACGTCGCTGGCGGCCAGATTCAGACCTTTGGCGCCGGTCGGCGGAACGATGTGCGCGGCATCACCCAGCAGAAACAGGCGACCGTACTGCATCGGTTCGACGACGAAGCTGCGCAGCGGCGCGATGCTCTTTTCGATCGAAGGGCCGGTGACCAGCTGGCTGGCGATCTCGCTGGGCAGGCGGCGCTTGAGTTCGTCCCAGAAGCGCTCGTCGGACCAGTCTTCGACCTTCTCCTCGGCGCCCACCTGCACGTAGTAACGCGTGCGTGTCGGCGAGCGCATGCTGCACAGGGCGAAGCCACGTGCGTGGTTGGCGTAGATCAGTTCCTCATGTACCGGAGGAGTGTCGGCAAGGATGCCCAGCCAGCCGAACGGATACACCCGCTCGAATTCCTGAAGTACCCCAGCCGGGATGGATTGTCGTGATACGCCATGGAAGCCATCGCAGCCCGCGATGTAATCGCACGTCAGGCGCTGCGTGCGGCCCTCATGCTCGAAGGTCAGGTAGGGGCGCTCGCCCTTGAGCTCGTGCAACTGCACCTGGCTGGTGTTGTAAAAGGTGACGGCGCCGCTGGCCTGGCGTGCCTCCATCAGGTCGCGAGTGACTTCGGTCTGGCCGTAGACCATCACGCTCTTGCCACCGGTCAGCCCCTTGAGGTCGATGCGCTCGCAGCGGCCATCGAAGGCCAGCTGGAAACCATCGTGCGGCAGGCCCTCGCTATCCATGCGCGCAGCCACGCCGGCCTCGCGCAGCAGGTCGACCATACCCTGTTCGAGCACGCCAGCGCGGATGCGGCCGAGCACGTAGTCGGGGCTTTGGCGCTCGAGGATGACGTTGTCGATGCCGGCGTTATGCAGCAGTTGGCCGAGCAGCAAGCCGGAAGGACCAGCGCCGATGATGGCGACCTGAGTGTTCATTATTGTTCTCCAGTACGTGATCGGCTGTATGTCGATTCACAGGCTCAGGTCTGTATTTTTTGTGGATACATGCTCGGTTAGAAGGCAATATCGAAAAGGATTCTTGGACTTTCCGATGATTTCTAGAGCCCGCTCATGACTGCTTCGAAAGCCTCCCTGGTGCCGGTATTCAAGCTGTACGGTGAGACGACCGAATGGCCGACCCCCGACCTTATCCACTGCGAATCGATTCCCGAGCGCAGCCAGTTGCACGGTTGGGAAATCAAACCGCACCGCCACGCTGACCTGCTGCAGTTGCTCTATGTGCAGGTGGGTGAGGCGGAGCTGGAGGTGGAGGGGCAAGTGCGCCTGGTGCGCAGTGCTTCGCTGCAAGTCGTACCTGCACTGTGCGTGCACGGCTTTCGTTTCTCGCGTGATGTTCAGGGCTATGTGCTGAGCCTGGCGCGACCGCTGGTGGAACAATTGGCTGCGCCGCTGGGCCAGCAATGCTTGCAGAGTCCCATGTGCTATGAGGTTGGCGAGCAGCGCCGTTATCTAGATGCCTTGTTCGAGTCGATCAGCCAGGAGTACGGCCGTCTGGAGCCTGCGCGGGAGCTGATGCTGCAATCGCTGATCAGTGTCCTGCTGGTTGCCATCGCGCGCCGGCAACTGGCGCGAAGTGAGGCGCAGGAGCCTGCCGATGGCCGAGGGCGCGGGCATGTGCAGGCATTCGTGCATTTGCTCGAAACGCACTTTCGCGAGCATCTACCAATTGAACATTACGCTTCGCGCCTGGGGATCAGTACCGCTCACCTCAATGCGCTTTGCCGGCGGCTGGCCGGGCAATCCGCGTTGCAGCTGATCAATCAGCGTCTGTTGCTCGAGGCCAAGCGCTGTCTGGTGTACACCACCATGACGGTGAGCCAGGTGTCAGACAGTCTGGGTTTTTCCGAACCGGGCTATTTTTCCCGTTTCTTCAAGCGTGGCAGCGGGCTTTCGCCCAAGGCATTTCGCCTGCATCGCTGAGCAGCGATGCAGGCGAAAGAGAGGCGGGCGCCGAAAGCACTCGCAGGGGAAGGGATCAGGGCTTGGCGATGCCAACCGAGTCCGGGGAAATCTCGATGGCCTTGGCTTTGTACATCGACCAAGTGGTGACCGACTGCCAGCGTTTGAGGAACTCTTCGGCTTCTGCGCCGCTGAGGTTCAGGCTCTGTGCACCGAAGTTCTTCAGAAAGCCCTGGAACTCGGGATTGGCCACGGCCTTGGCGTAAGCATCGACCAGCTTCTGCTTGACGTCATCCGGGGTGTCCTTGTGCACGAAGGCGCCCCAGAACGGACCCCAAGGCAGGTACTCGGCGATGGCCGGCAGGGACTTGGTGATCGGCTCCACGCCCGGCAGTTCCGGGGTTTCCTCGGTGGCGAACACGGCCAGGGCCTTGAGCTTGCCGCTGCGCACCAGCTCGCGCGCGGCGGCCAGGCTCAGCGGCATGAAGTCGATGTGCTTGCCCATCAGCGCGGTGATGCCGGGGCCGTCGCCACCGAAGGTCACTTCACGCACTTTCAGCTCATCCACTGCGTTGATCATCGCGCTGACGGTGCTCGGCAGGCCGCCGGCACCAGTGGAGCCCATGCGCAGGGTGTCCGGGTTGGCCTTGGCAGCCGCCATCAGCTCGGCCATGTTGTTGAATGGCGCGTCGGCGTTGGCGGCGATTACCACCACGTTCTGGCCGATGATGTTGACCGGGTAGAAGTCGGCGTAATCGAAGTCGGCGAGTTTCAGCACTTTATAGAGCTGCGGGTTCTCGGCGCCGAGCAGGATGGTGTAGCCGTTCGGGCGTTGCTGCATGACGTGGGTGCTGCCGATGACGGCGGTGCCACCCGGACGGTTGTTGAGGATGAACTTGCCGCCCAGCTCTTTTTCCACGTACGGAGTAAGGCTGCGCATGACGTTGTCGGTGGCGCCACCTGCACCCCAGGGAATGACCGCCTGGATGCTGCGCTCGGGGTATTCGGCGTGGGCTGGCAGAGCCATGGTGAGGGCGCTGAGTCCGAGAGCGGCGCCAGTCAGTAACGATTTGAACATGTGGAGACTCTCCATCGGTTGTTGTTGTGAGCCCCTGTAGGCCGGGGCACGCCTGGTGAAATCGGGTATCAGCCGCGGGCCGAAGCCGGGCTGAACTTGCTCTTGAGTTTCTTCAGAAGCGGGGTGTTGCCCAGCAGGATCAGCACTACCGCGCTGGTCAGGATCAGCGACAGCGGGCTGGTGACCAGACCCTGCAGCAGTTCGCCCGGGTGATCGCCGGCCGAGGACATGGCCTGGCGGTACGAGGTGTCCATCAGCGGGCCGAGGATGGCGCCGAGGATGATCGGGCCCATCTGGAAGCCGAAGATCTTCAGCAGATAGCCGAGCACACCGAAGCCGAGCATCCAGTACACCTCGGTCATGCTGCTGTTGATCGAGTAGGTACCGACTACGCAGAGCACCAGGATCAGCGGAATCAGCACGGCCTTGGGCATCTCGACGAACTTGGCGAAGAGCTTGATGCCCATCAGGCCGAAGATCATCAGAAACACGTTGGCCAGCAGCAGGTTGCCGACGGTGAAGTAGAAAATGTGCGGGTTCTCCACCATCAGCATCGGGCCGGGGTTAAGGCCATGCACAACCAGGGCGCCGATGATCACCGCGGTGACCGCGTCGCCCGGCATGCCCAGGGTCAGCATCGGCACGTAGGCGCCACCGACCGCTGCACTGTTGGCGGTTTCCGGGGCTACCAGGCCTTCGTAGGCACCCTTGCCGAATGGTTTGGACGGATTTTTCACGGTGCGCTTGGCATGGTCGTAGGCCATCAGCGCAGCGATGTCGCCACCCACGCCCGGCAACACGCCGACCACCACGCCGATGATCGAGGTGCGGATCGACAGTGGCAGGAATTTCAGGACCATGGCGAAGGACGGCAGGATCTTGTCCACCTTCTGCCGAATGACGGGGCTGTCCAGGTTATGCAGTTGATAGAAGGCCTCGGCGACGCCGAACAGACCGATCATCAGCACCACGTAGTGGATGCCGCCCATCAGTTCGACCTGGCCGAGGGTGAAGCGCCCTTCGGCGGTGACCGGGTCCATGCCTACCAGGCCGATGATCGCACCCAGTGCTGCGGCGAAGATGCCCTTGGCCAGCGAGCCTTCGGACAGGCTACCGACCAGTAGCAGGCCGATGGTCGCCACCAGAAAGTAGTCGCGCGGAGCAAACCGCAGAGCCAGATCGCCGATCAGCGGTGCGGCACTGGCGAGCATGATGGTACCGACGATACCGCCGACCACCGACATTACGGTGCTCAGGCCGATGGCGCGTCCGGCTTCGCCCTGTTGTGCCAGCGGGTAGCCATCGAAGGCCGTGGCCACTGAGGAGGGCGCGCCGGGGATGTTCAGCAGGATGGCGCTGCGCGAGCCACCGTAAACGCCGCCAATGAAGATGCCGACGATCAGCGCCAGGGCGTCGTTGACGTCCCAGGAGAAGGTGAAGGACACCAGGATGGACACTGCCATGGTCACCGACAGGCCCGGGATGGCGCCGATATAGATGCCGGCAAAGGTGCCCAGCGCAGTCAGCATCAGCAGCTGCGGATCGCTCCAGGCCATCAGCAGGTAGGAAAAGGTATCGCTCATCTCGGGTGCCTCGTTATGGCAGGTAAACGCTGAAGGCCAGGCTGAACAGCAGATAGATCAGCACCAGCAGCACAGCTGCGATCAGGATGGCGTTGAGAACGCGGCCATTGCGCAGGTAGACAATCGACAGCACCAGGAAAAGGAAGGTGCTGACGTAGAAACTGGCCCACTGAATAGCCGCTAGGTACACCACGGCCAGCAGGCCAAAGATCAGGACAGCTTTGGGGAAATGTTGGCGACGGAACTGTTGGAAGGCATCGAGCCAGCCACTGCAGTCGGGGCGTGCCTTGCCGACCAGCTCGAAGGCAATCTTCACCGCCGACAGGATCATCACCAGCGCCACGCCGATAGGAAAGGCGCCCGGAGAGTTGGCCGAGGAGAAGCCGGAAATCTGGTAGGCCAGGTAGAAGATCGCCAGGCTTAATACCAGCAGCAGGGCGCAGAACGTGCGCTCGCCGACCAGCATCTTGTCTGTCTTGTTCATGCTATCGCTCCGACAGAATGGGGGAGAGTAAGGGGCTGAGTCAGGCTTTGCGCGCAGGCAGCAGCCTGGCAAGCAGCGAGCTGAACAGGCGCGGCCGGAAGCTCCAGTGCATGTCATGACAGGCAGGGGCGAGGACGGGCATGGCTAGCGTCGATAGGGATGACCAGTCGTCGAGCAACGAGCTGGTGGCCGGGCGAGGAGTGGCCCTGGCTGTGGCATGGGAGGCCGGGGCACGCAGGTGCATAGGCTGTGACATGACAATTGACCTTCTTATATTTATTGGCTGCTGAAACATTCGAAGCGTGATGCACCAGGCAGAAGATCGCTTCGTTTTCAGGCGTGGTAGGAATAGTGAGCCGACCAGGCTGGCCATTTCAATTCGCTAAACGGGGTTCTGTTCGATAACCGAACAAGAACGAACCAGTTAGTACATTACGCGTCGCCTCGGCAGTATCGCGCGTCCGCGCCCATGCATCCAGAGGCAGGCGTGCGTCTGGCTCGCATCGGCGGGCGCTTGTCTCTTAGAATCGGCGCAAATTTTCCAGGACTCTCTCATGGCCGGCAGTCAGATCGAACGCGCGCTCAGCCTTCTCGAAAGCCTCACTCGCGACGCCCGTGGTGTGCAGATGCAGGCTCTGGCCGATGAGCTGGGTATTCCCAAGAGCGCCACGCATCGCATGCTCGCCGAACTGATTCGCCTGGGTTACGTACGCCAGGATGCGCTCACCAGTCGCTATCGGCTTTCCACCAAACTGGTGGCGCTGGGCTTTCGCTATCTGACCAACAGCGGCGCTGACGTGGTACAGCCGATTCTTGATGGCCTGGCTGAAACCAGCGGCGAGCTGGTACGCCTTGGCGTGATCGAGGGCGAGCGCCAGACCTGGATCGCCAAGAGCCAGGGCGCCCGCTCCGGCCTGCGTTACGACCCCGACATGGGGCGTGACGCGCCGCTGTTCTATACCGCCTCCGGGCACGCCTGGCTGGCCAGCATGAGCGATGCCGAGGCCCTGGAACTGGTGGCGCGGCAGGGTGTCGCCGACTCTGCCGACGTCGGCCCCAATGCGCCACGCAACGAACAGGAGTTGCTGCAGCGCCTGGCCCTGGCGCGTCAGCAGGGTTATGCCTGGGTCATGGAGAGTTCGTCGCTCGGCACCGCAGCGCTGGCTGCTGTGGTGCGTGACCCGCGTGATGGTCGGGTGATCGGTGTGCTCAGCATCGCCGGCCCGAGCGCACGCTTGCCGCTCGCGCGCATGCATGAGCTGGCGGCGGAACTGCTGGCAGCCGCCAATGAGTTGTCCGCTGCAAGCCCCGCCTCCGAGTTGTTCGCCTGATCGGCTAGACGGCGATATACCCAATCCATCGTCGGAGCGGCTGGGCGGCATTCCGCTTCAGCCGCGAATCAGCGTCCTTCTCGGCACTGCCGCGCCTGCAGTAATCCGCGGGCCGGATGCCAAATCCGATTGCTCTGAAGGCGCGGTGCGCATGGCGCACCTTACGAATTCCGCGACGACTTCTAGAGGTGTGCAGCGAGGCCTGCGATATCCGCTGCATTTTCGTCTTGCGTAACTTTTGGAACTAAGTTCTAAATATTAAATGGCTGTGCCTGATGCATTCGGCGCACCTGCGTGAGAACGACAACAAGAGGATCAACGCGTGACTTCCCCTTTGCGTATTGCCCTGATCGGCGCTGGCGTCATGGGCCGCCAGCACTATCAGCACCTGCAGAATCTGGCCGAAGCACAGTTGTGCGCCATCGCCGATCCTGGTCCGCAGGCTGCCGATTTTGCGGCTGAATGTGGCGTGCCATATTTCGCCGATCACCAGCAGATGCTGGCGCAAGCGCGACCCGAGGCGGTGATCGTCGCCAACCCGAATGCGCTGCATGTCAGCACTGCGCTCGACTGCATCGCAGCGGGCGTACCGGTACTTCTGGAGAAACCGGTGGGTGTGCACCTGGATGAGGTGCGCGAACTGGTGGCTGCCAGTGAGCGCAGTGGCGTGCCTGTGCTGGTTGGCCATCATCGTCGACACAATCCATTGATCGCCCGTGCCCGCGAGCTGATCGAACAGGACGCTCTTGGCCGGCTGACCACAGTGACCGCACTGTGGCAGGTGCAGAAGCCCGACAGCTACTACGACATCGCCTGGCGCCGCGAAGCGGGTGCCGGCATGCTGCTGACCAACCTGATTCATGACCTCGACCTGCTACGCCACCTGTGTGGCGAGGTGCGCCAGGTTCAAGCCATCACCAGCAATGGTGTGCGTGGCTTCGCCAACGAGGACAGCGCCGCGGTGCTACTGCAGTTCGAAGGCGGCGCGCTGGGCAGCCTGACTGGCTCCGACGCCGTCGCTGCGCCCTGGAGCTGGGAGCTGGACTCGGGCGAGAACCCGGTCTACCCGCGGCAGGCTGACCAGCCCTGCTACCTGCTCGCCGGCACGCGCGGGGCACTGAGTATTCCGCAGCTCAAGCGCTGGCATTACGCCGAGGACGGCGCCGGCTGGCACCAGCCGTTGTTGCAGGTGCAGGAAGGCTTCGAAGCCGGCGAAGCCCTGCGCCGTCAGTTGCTGCATTTCATCGCGGTTGCCCGAGGTCAGGCCCAACCGCTAATCAACGCCGCCGATGCCGGTCGCACCCTGGCGCTGGTAGAGGCCATCCGCCAGGCAGCCGAAAGCGGCCAGGCCTGTGCCCCTGAAATTATCTGATTCGAGAATCATCATGAGCGAACGTATTCTGTCCCTTGCTGCCCTCACCGTCCTCGAAGTGTCACCACCGGAAATGATCGATGTGGCCGCCCGTGCGGGCTACAGCCATGTTGGCTTGCGCCTGGTGCCGGCTACGCCGGAGGAGCACCACTTTCCGCTGATGGCCGATGCCGGTCTGCGCGCCCAGACCCGCAAGCGCCTGAGCGATACCGGAATCAAAGTGGCGGATATCGAGATCCTGCGTCTGAAGCCGGAAACCCGGGTCAGCGATTTAGAAGCCATTTTCGAGGTGGGCGCCGAATTCGGCGCGACCGACGTGCTGATCGCCGGCAATGACCCGGACGAAGCGCGTCTGACCGAGAACTTCGCAGCCGTCTGTGACCTGGCCGCGCCATTTGGCTTGTTCCCGCACCTGGAGTTCATGCCTTGGACCAACGCCCGCGATCTGACCCAAGCCAGGCGCATCGTTGATGCGGCAAACCGTCCCAATGGCTGCATTCTGGTCGATGCCTTCCACTTCGATCGCTCCGGCTCCAGCCTGGCGGACCTGGCGCGGGTGCCGGCCGAACGCATGCGTTACGCGCAACTGTGCGACGTCAATGGCCCCTGCCCGGACGATATGGATGAGATTCTGCGTCAAGCGCGCAACGAGCGACGTTTCCCTGGCGATGGCGACAGCGATCTGCTCGGGTTACTGCGTGCGCTGCCGCCGACCATTGCTCTGAGCCTGGAAATTCCCACGCGTCAGTTGCTCGAGCAGGGCGTCAGTGCGCTGCAGCGGGCACAGATGGCCATGGACAAGACGCGGCGTTTGCTAGGGCAGGTATAGCGTCTCGATGCCGTCCGTCACCCGCGGGTCAGATACTGTCACGCGGGTCATAGGCGGCAGGATTGGGAGATCTGTATAGTTAGCTGCCTATCTATGGTTCCGCGGCATGTCCGCATCCCGAGCATTCAATGAGTTCCACACCGCTATCCGGCGTCAATCATCCACTCAAGGGCATTGCGCTGATGGTGCTGGCGACCTTTCTGTTCGCCAGCCACGATGCGATTTCCAAATACCTGTCCGGCTTCTATCCGATCATCCTGATCGTCTGGGCACGTTATGTCGTGCACACCCTGCTGATGGCCGGCATCTTCCTGCCGCAGTCCGGCTTGCGTGTGCTGCGTACCAAGCGGCCTGGCCTGCAGGTATTGAGGGCGCTCTGTCTGCTCTCCGTCAGCCTGCTGTTCACCACGGGCTTGATGTACATGCCGTTGGCCGAGGCGACCTCGGTGATCTTCCTGGCTCCGCTGCTGGTAACTGCACTGTCGGTACCGCTGCTGGGGGAGAAGGTCAGCCTTGGGCAGTGGGTCGCAGTGATCGTCGGCTTTATCGGCGTGATGATCATCGTCCATCCCGGTGGTGATCTGTTCACCCCGGCGGTTCTGTTGCCGCTGAGCGCGGCGCTTTGCTTCAGTTTCTATCAGATACTGACCCGGCGCCTGAGCACTGTGGACAGTGCCACTACCAGCAACTTCTTCGCGGGGCTGGTCAACACGTTGGTGATGAGCCTGTTGGTGCCGTTCTTCTGGCATGTGCCGAGCCTGGCACACGGCCTGATGATGCTGGCCCTGGGCGGTTGCGGCATGGCGGCGCACCTGTTGCTGACGCATTCCTTTCGCTACGCGGCGCCGGCCTTGCTGGCGCCGTTTGGCTATGTGCAGATCGTCTTTGCCGGGCTGTTGGGGTTGCTGGTATTCCAGCACAGGCCGGATAACACCGCGCTGATCGGAATACTCATCATCTGCCTCAGCGGTTTGGCGGCTGCCTGGCAGAACAGGCGAGGTCCTCGGAAACAGTAGGTGTTCGATAATCGAACGAAAACTAACTGGTTCGTTCATTTTGAATTGCCGATATGTCCGCCCTTGCCAATAATCCAGGCTACGAACAATCCATGAGCGCCGACCAACCGGCTAAGTGAGGGCTCATGAGCGCGTCTCGCCTCCCTCACTTTGCCCTCCACGGCGCCGCCTCAGCCCGGAGCCGTCTATGCAGCGTTCAATTGCCACCGTTTCCCTTAGCGGTACCCTGCCCGAGAAACTCGAAGCCATCGCCGCGGCCGGTTTCGACGGTGTGGAAATCTTCGAGAACGACCTGCTCTATTACGACGGCAGCCCGACCGAGATTCGCAAGCGTTGCGCTGACCTTGGCATCGCCATCACCCTGTTCCAGCCCTTCCGCGATTTCGAAGGGTGCCGCCGTGATCGCTTGCAGCGCAATATCGATCGCGCCGAGCGCAAATTCGACCTGATGCAAGAGCTGGGCACCGACCTGGTGCTGGTGTGCAGCAACGTCGCCGCCGACTCGCTGGGCGATGACGAAATTCTCATCGACGACCTGCGCCTGCTGGGCGAACGCGCCGGTGCGCGCGGTCTGCGTATCGGCTACGAGGCGCTGGCCTGGGGACGCCACGTCAACACCTATCAGCAGGTGTGGAACCTGGTGCGACAGGCCGATCATTCGGCCGTCGGGATGATCCTCGACAGCTTCCATACCCTGTCGCTCAAGGGTGACCCGAGCGCCATCGCCGAGA
This sequence comes from Ectopseudomonas composti, assembly GCF_900115475.1. Taxonomy (GTDB): domain Bacteria; phylum Pseudomonadota; class Gammaproteobacteria; order Pseudomonadales; family Pseudomonadaceae; genus Aquipseudomonas; species Aquipseudomonas composti. Next base: position 90,959 of record NZ_FOWP01000017.1, on the reverse strand, counting down.
TTCCCGGTGACAAGATCTTCTTCGTGCAGATGGCCGATGCGCCGATCCTGGCGATGGACGTGCTGGAGTGGAGCCGCCACTTCCGCTGCTTCCCTGGGCAGGGCGAGTTCGACCTGGCGGGTTTCCTCGCGCCGATCCTGCGCACCGGTTATCGCGGCCCGTTGTCGTTGGAAATCTTCAACGATGGCTTCCGTGCTGCGCCGACTCGACAGAACGCCGCTGACGGCCTGCGTTCGCTGCTCTATCTGGAAGAGAAAACCCACAAGCGCCTGGAAAAAGAGGGTGTGAGCATCGAGCCGGGCGTGCTGTTCACGCCGCCTTCGGCGCACCGTTACGATGGTGTGGAGTTTCTCGAGTTCGCCGTCGATGAGGCGGTTGGTGCACGCCTGGCCGGCTGGCTGGAGCGCCTTGGCTTCGCCCACGCCGGCCAGCACCGCTCCAAGGATGTCAGCCTGCTGCGCCAGGGCGATATCAACATCGTGCTCAATGCCGAACCCTATTCGTTCGCGCACAATTTCTTCGCGTCCCATGGCCCGTCACTGTGTGCCACGGCATTGCGGGTCAGGGATGGCGCCGAGGCGCTGCAGCGCGCCTGCGATTATCACGGCCAGCCCTATCGTGGTCTGGTCGGGCCCAACGAACGTGAGATTCCAGCGGTGCGTGCGCCGGATGGCAGCCTGATCTACCTGGTGGAGCAGGCAGGAGAAGGGCAGACCATCTATGACACCGACTTCAGCCTGGATGCCAGTGCGGAAGCCAGCGGCGGCCTGCAGCGCATCGACCACATGGCCTTGGCGCTGCCGGCTGACTCCATGGATAGCTGGGTGCTGTTCTACAAGAGCCTGCTCGACTTCGAGGCCGATGATGAAGTGGTGCTGCCGGATCCCTACGGCTTGGTGAAGAGTCGCGCGATCCGTAGCCGTTGCAGCTCGATCCGCCTGCCGCTGAACATCTCGGAGAACCGCAACACTGCCATCGCCCATGCGCTGTCCAGCTACCAGGGCTCTGGTGTGCACCATATCGCGTTCTCCTGTGAGGACATCTTCGCCGAAGTGGCACGGGCCAAAGAGGCGGGTGTGCCGCTGCTGGAAATCCCGCTGAACTACTACGACGATCTGGCCGCGCGCTTCGATTTCGACGATGAGTTCCTCAGCGAGTTGGCCTACTACAACGTGCTTTACGACCGCGATGCTCAGGGTGGCGAGCTGTTTCATGTTTACACCGAGCCGTTCGAAGAACGCTTCTTCTTCGAAATCATTCAGCGCAAGAATGGTTATGTCGGCTATGGCGCGGCCAATGTCGCGGTGCGCCTGGCGGCCATGGCCAAGGCGCGCAGTGGTTCGATGAAGAAACCAAGGCTCTGACTGTGAGGCAGCGCTGTCCCGACAGGGCGACGCTGCCCAGAGACTGTGCGGCCTGCCATAATTCGTTCCATCCATACCTATAAAAAGATCATTGCCGTATGACTGAAGCAGCCGTAGGCCTTGCCTCCGCCCCATCGGGAGCGGTGCGCAAGGCGCGCAAGAACAACCCTGAGAAGACCCGCGAGAGCATTCTCCAGGCGGCTATCACCGAGTTTGTCCAACAGGGCCTCTCGGGCGCGCGGGTGGATGCCATCGCCGAGCGTACCGACACCTCGAAGCGGATGATCTATTACTACTTCGGCAGCAAGGAGCAGCTCTATCTCGAGGTTCTGATCAAGCTCTACGGCGATATTCGCGGCACCGAGAGCCGGCTCGATCTGGCGTCGCTGCCTCCGGCTCTGGCGATCCGTCGCCTGGTGGAATTCACCTTCGACCACCATGACCGCAATGTCGATTTCGTACGCATCGTCAGCATCGAGAACATCCACTACGGCGAGTACGTCAAACAGTCGCCTGCCATCCGTCAGATGAGCAACGTGGTGCTCGACACCCTCGGCAAAACCATTCGTCGTGGCGAGCAGGAAGGCGTGTTCCGTTCCAACATCGACGTACTGGACGTGCACCTGCTGATGAGCTCGTTCTGTTTCTACCGCGTATCGAACAGGCATACCTTCGGGCATATTTTTGCCATCGATTTTCAGGGTGATGAGATCAAGCAGCGTCACAAAGAGATGATTTGTGAGGCTGTGCTGCGCTACGTGCAGCGTTAGTTCGTGCGGAAACCTGATACGAAAGCCCCCTGCCACGTCATCGTCAGGGGGCTTTTTCATGGGTTATGGCTGCGCGATACCAACCGACTCTGGTGAAATGGCCACGGCCTTGGCCTTGTACATCGACCAGGTGGTGACCGACTGCCAGCGCTTGAGGAAGGCGTCAGCTTCGGCGCCGTGGATATTCAGGGTCTTGGCGCCGAAATTCTTCAGGAACGCCTGGTAGTCATCGCTTGCCACCGCATTGGCGTAAGCCTTGACCAGTGTCTGCTTGATTTCGTCCGGGGTGTCCTTGTGGACGAACACGCCATAGAACGGGCCCCATGGCAGGTACTGGGCCAGATTCGGCAAGGTCTTGGTGATCGGCTCCACGCCTGGCAGCTCCGGTAACTCGTCGCTGGCGAAGACCGCCAGGGCGCGGAATTTGCCCGAGGCGACCATTTCCTTACTAGCGGCGAAGGACAGCGGGGTGAAGTCGATATGACCGCCGAGCAGAGCGCTGACGATCGGGCCTTCGCCCTGGAAATTCACTTCCCGTACTTTCAGATCTTCTACCGCGCGGAACATCGAGAACACGGTGTTTTGCAGCGCTCCAACGCCGGTACTGCCCATGCGTATATTGCCCTCGCCCTTGCGAATGGCATTGAGCAGGTCGTCCATGGTTTGCCATGGGCTGTCGGCCTTAACGGCGATCAGGACGTTGTTCTGGGCGATGATGTTGACCGGGTAGAAGGCGCTGTAATCGAAGTCGGCCAGCTCCATCACCTGGTACAACTGTGGGTTCTCCGCGCCCAGCAGCAGGGTATAGCCGTTGGGGCGTTGTTGTCTGACGTAGGTGCCACCGATGAGCGCGGTGCCGCCAGGACGGTTGGTGATGACCAGCTTGGTGCCGAGTTCTTTCTCGACATGGGCGCTCAAGCTGCGCATCACGTTGTCGGTGGCGCCCCCTGCGCCCCATGGGACGACGGCCTGGATGCTGCGTTCGGGGTAGGCGGCGTGAGCCGGCAGGGCCATGGTGATGGCGCCGAGTCCGAGAGCGGCGCCGGTCAGTAGGGATTTGAGCATGTGGATGTTCTCCATCGGTTGTTGTTGTGAACCCCTGTTCAGGCCGGGGCGTACCTTGTCTTGCAGGTGAGTCGAGAGCATGCGAGGCACCCTGCTACAGCACCTGAACCTCCTGTTGTGTGGGGACGGGACGGGTCGTTTGGTGCGATGTGCTGTCATCGGCCAGGGCCAGGCCGGCGAGGTAGCCGAAGGTCAGCGCGGGACCGAGGGTGATGCCGCCACTGGGGTAATAGCCGGCCATCACGCTGTTCATGTCGTTGCCCACGGCGAACAGGCCGGTGATGGGGTGGCCGCTGGCATCCAGAACGCGTGCGTCGGCATCGGTGCGCAGGCCAGCGAAGGTGCCCAGGCTGCCGGGGTGCAACTTCACCGCATAAAGGCGTCCGCGCAGGGCGCGCAGTGACGGGTTGGGCTGCTGCAGCACCTCGCCCTGGGCGCGGTTGTAGGCCGAGCGGCCGCGCTGGAAGTCAGGGTCCTCGCCCTGGCTGGCGAAGCGATTGAAACGCTCGAGCGTGGCTTGCAGTGCCGGTGCATCGATGGCGCAGCGGGCCGCGAGTTCGGCGCTGTTGGCGCCGCTATGCAGGTAGCCGCAGCGCTGATAATGGGCATCGCTGAATGGCAGCGGTTTGGCCCAGCCAATGCCGTAGCGCCAGCGCGCCCTGGCGTCGCAGATCAGCCAGGCCTCTATGGGCTCGTCTGCGGGCGTGGCCTCGATCAGCGCGTTCATGAAGTCGTGGTAACAGTCGGCCTCGTTGGTGAAGCGCTTGCCGTCGCGGCGAACTGCGATAAAGCCCGGTTTGGCCCGGTCGACCAAATGCGGGAAATTGCCGATGCTGCCATCGCGACGAGGCACGCGCGAGACCGGTGCCCAGGCGCCGGCATGTGCCAGGTCAGCAGCGACCACGGCGCCCACAGCTTCGCCCAGGTGCAGGCCATCACCACTGTTCTCTGCTGGGGCGGCACTGTGATGCTCGGTGCCGGTGGGGGCGTGCGCGATCAGTTGTGCGATGCGCTGGCGATCATGGGGAAAGCCACCACAGGCCAGCACCACACCACGTCGTGCATTGACCTGCAGATCGCCCTGCGCCTGTTGCAACACTGCGCCGTAGACCCGGCCGTTGGCGTGCAGCAGGTGGCGTGCGGGGCAGCCGCTGAGCAGTTCGACCTGGCGATCCAGGGCGCTGCGCAGCAGGCGCGCCACCAGCGCGTTGCCGTTGACCAATTGCATACCGCGGCCATGCAGCAGGTAGTCGCGCAGATGGCGCAGCAGGCGACCAGCAACATGCAACGCGGCGCGTAGCGAGCGGCGAGCGTTGAAGAACGCGGCCATGTCGGCGCCGCCGGCGATACCCATGCCGAACAGGCTGACGATATCCAGCGGGGCGCGCATCCTTTGCAGGGCATCGCCGAGCAGACGACCGTCGAAAGGCTGCGCACACAATGAGCGACCGCCGGCTGCCGCACCATCGCCATCGCGCATGTCCGGCATGCGGCTGCCGGAGTAGAACTGCACGGCGGTACGGTTCTGGAAGAACTCGACCATTTCCGGGCCGCGTTGCAGGTAAGCCTGCTGAAGCGCGTCGAGTCGCTGGCGATGGGTCTGCTCGCGCAGGTAGCGCTCTGGCGCATCGCTTTCTTCGATCAGCCCTTCGGCCTGGGCCAACGGGTTACGCGGTACCCACAACCAGCCACCGGACCAGGCGCTGGTGCCGCCAAGCTGCTCGGCTTTTTCCGCAACCACCACGCTCAAACCGTGCTCTGCCGCAGTTACTGCCGTCGTCAGCCCGGCAGCGCCGGAGCCGATCACCAGCACGTCACAATCGAGCGTACGCGTAGCCTGCTTGGTCTTGTCGTTTTGCATGGGCGAGCGAGTCCTGCGCAGGCGCCGTGGCGCCTGCGTTTGTAGGGGGTACGGAGCTAGGTCAGGTCACTGCAGGGGCGAGAACCCGGTCGGTCGCAGGATGCGCGACTCCAGGGTGACCACCGCGTCCAGTTCCTTGTTCTTGCGGCCGAAGGCGGCCCAGCGTGGGTCGGCGGCCATGGCGGCGCGGCGCTTGCTGCGATCGTCGAGGCTGTCGTAGGCCCAGATGTGCACCACCTGGTTGGCCTCGCCGAACTCGGTGGTGAAGAAACCGACGAGTTGCCCCAGGTGCTCGGTCTGCACGGCCAGCGCATCGCTCTGGTACAGCGCCAGCCAATCGGCCATGCAGGTGGGCTTGAGGGTGTAGGTGCGCATTTCGTAGAACATGAATTACTCCTTGGGCGTCGTGGTGGCCGAGGCGAGGCGCTCGGCGATATGGGTGGCGGCGATGTAGCCAAAGGTCAGGCCTGGGCCAAGGGTGATGCCGGGGCCGGGGTAGGTGCCGTCCATGATCGAGTTCATGTCGTTGCCGCCGGCGTATAGGCCTTCGATGGGCTTGCCGTGGTTGTCCAGTACGTTGGCGAAACGGTCGGTACGCAGGCCGCGTGCCGAGCCGAGGTCACCGGTATGGATGGCGATGGCGTAGAACGGGCCGCGCTCCAGCGGCGCCAGGCACGGATTCGGGCGGCGGGATGGGTCACCCATGTAGCGGTTGTAGCTGTTGCCGCCTTTTTCGAACGCACGGTCGATGCCTTGGCGAGCGTCATTGTTGTAGCGCTCCAGGGTCTGGCGCAGAGCGAGTGGGTTCAAGCCAATGGTCTGCGCCAGTTGCTCGATGGTCTTGCCCTGCTTGAGGTAGCCGGAAGCAATCAGTGCGCTGTTGTCTACCGGACTAGGGCGAGCCAGGCCCATGCCATAGCTGTTCATCGCGGTGGCATCGCAGATCAGCCAGCAACGGGTGTTGCCAGTGGCGAACATGGTCTGCACGAAGTGGTGGTAGGAGTTGGACTCGTTGACGAAGCGCTCTGCGGCCTGGTTGACAGCGATCACGCCCGGCTTGGCACGGTCGGTCACCAGATGTGGGAAGCGCTCGCGCTCGCCGTTGGCATGCACCGCCTCGGAAACCGGAGCCCAGAAGAAATTCGCCGCCAGATCCTCGCCGACTGCGGCATTGGCCGCTGCGCCCAGGCGCAACCCGTCGCCGATGTTGCTGGACGGCGACATGCTCAGGTGCGGATCGGGGCTGGGTGGGCGGAAGTTGGCGGCCATGGCGCTGGCGGCAAAACCACCCATGGCGCAGACCACACCGCCACGCGAGCGCACGTCCTGCGTGCGACTGTCGCGAGTGATGCGGGCGCCGCGCACGGCGCCGTCCTCGATGATCAGCTCCTGCGCCTGGCTGTCCAGCCACAGTTCCACGCCATTGGCGAACGCGGTGGTGGCCAGGCGCGCGATCAGTGCATTACCGGTGGTCAGGCGAGTACCGCGCGGGTGGCGCATGCGATCCAGCGCGTAGCGGCTCATCAGCTTGATGCAGTGCCACAGCGAGACGGGCGAGCGACGGAAACTGAGAAAATGCTGGATGTCGACGCGGTTCACCATCATGCCGCCGAACAGCAGCATGCCCGGTGGTGGCATGCGCAGTCTGGCGAAGTGCTCGCCCAGGCGATTGCCGTCGTACTCATCGATTTCCAGCGCGCGGCCGCGCTCGGTGCCGCCGGGGGCGTCGGGGTAATAGTCCGGTGAATGTGGGCGCAGGCTGTAGCTCAGCTCGGTGTTGGCATGTAGCCAGCGCATTGCTTCAGGGCCACGCTCGATGAAGGCGTCGACCAGTTCAGGGTCGTAGCCAGCGCCGATCACGTGCTGCAAGTAGCTGCGCATCGCCTCGGCGCTGTCCTTGGCGCCTGCGGCCTTGGCTTGGTCGGTGCCATAGATCCATACGGCACCACCGGAAATCGCCGAAGTGCCACCGAAGGTGGAGGCTTTCTCGACGATCAGCACCTTGAGGCCACGACAGGCGGCGGTCGTGGCGGCGGCAAAACCGGCGGCGCCGCTGCCCAGTACGATCAAGTCGTAGACCTGCGCGTTGCTTGCAGTGGTTTGAGTTGTGGCAGTTTGAATGGCAGCGTTCATCTCGTTCTCCTCACAGAACCAGCGCGGTCGCGCCCATGAAATGGCCGAGATTGCCGGCCTGGGCCAGAGCCATCTGCGGGCCGGTCTGGATGCTGCAGCCACGGGCCTTGGCCAAGGTCAGCAGGGGCGTGATTTCAGGGGCGGTCACCACATCGGCGACGTGTGCGCTGGCCGGCAGACTCTGTAGAAGAGCCTCCGGCAGCGGCAACTCGCCGCTGTCGCCCATGCCCACCGGGGATGCGTTGGCGATCAGGTCGAACGCGCTCAGGCTGTCGACTCGGGTGCTGATCGGCAGCTCGGGGAAGGCGTTGCGCAGCAGTTGCGCCAGGGCCTCCACGCGCTCATGGTTGACGTCGGACAGGCTCAGGGCAAAGACACCGGCCTGGCACAGCGAATAGGCGATGGCGCTACCAACGCCGCCGGCACCAATGACCAGCGCACGCTTGCCCTTGGCTTCGAAGCCCTGCTGGCGGCCGGCGTTTAGGAAACCTTCGCCGTCGACGTTATCGCCGATCAGACGGCCGTCAGCCTCGCGGCGAATCACGTTGACCGAACGCAGGGCACGGGCGCGTTCACTGAGTTCGTCGAGATGCTCGACCACCTGCTGCTTGTAGGGAATGGTGACCACGCAACCGCGCAGGTTCTGCCAGCCACGCAGGGTGTCGATGAAGGAGGAAAGTGCCTGGGCGCCGATGTCGATTGGCAGCATCACCCGGTTCAGGGCGTTATCTTCGAACCAGCGATTGAAGTTTTCCGGGGATTTGACCTGGGCGATGGGCGAGCCGACGATCGCGACCAGTTCTGTAGAGCCGTTGACCATGCGAGGTGCCTGCGTCTTGGAGTTGTTGTTGGATTGCATGGTGCGGTGAGCGGGGCGCCCTCACAACGCGTCAGATCGAGGTTTAGGTTGTTAATCGCATTGCCAGTGCGATAATCGCATGCATATGCATGAATTGAGATCGATATGAAGACTCCGGTGATCCATCCCCGTGATCTGATTGCGGGGCTGCAGAAGGGCCTGGCGTTGATGCAGTTGTTCAGTGTGGATACGCCACGACTGACAGTGCCGGAGGCTGCACGGCGCTGCGACATGACCAGCAGTGCGGCGCGGCGCTTTCTGCTGACGCTGGTGCATGAGGGGTTCGCCGAGACGGATGGGCGCCACTACTGGCTAACGGCCAAAGCACTGCGTATTGGCCAGGCGTATGTGGACTCGGCGCAACTGCCGCTGATGCTGCGGCCGATCGTCGAGCAGGTGGCCCGCATCACTGGTGAGCACATCTCGGTTGGCGTGCGCGATGGTGACGACATCGTGCATATCGTGCGCAGCCGCTACAGCCATATTTCGTCGCTGTCGATTCGACCCGGCGCGCGTATGCCGTTGTACTGCACGGCCAGTGGGCGGATCTGGTTGGCCAATTTGCCGGCAGAGGCGCTCGACCAGTACCTGCAGCGTACCGAGCTGCGCAGCCTGACACCTTATACCCAGACCAACGTCGAGCAATTTCGTGAAGAACTGCAGCGGATCAACCGCCAGGGTCATTGCACGGTCGATGGTGAATATGAGGTGGGAATGCGCGTTCTGGGGGTGCCGCTGCGGGATCGCAATGGCGAGCTGAAGGCGGCGATGGCGCTGACGACCCATGCATCACGGATGGCAATCGATGAGATGCGCCAGCGCTATCTCACCCCGTTGTACGAGGCGCAGGCGCTGCTCAAGCCGGTCCTCGGCTAGGCGCAGCAGGCGATCGGGGCGCATGGTGCGCCCCGCTAGGGGCAAGCTCAGCGGAAACTGGCGAAGTGCGCCTGCATGCGTTCTGCATCGGCCGGGCGGCCGCTGAACAGTTCGAACGCCTTGACCGCCTGGAACACCGCCATGGTGCCGCCATCCAATGTGCGACAACCCAGGGCGCGGGCGTGGCGCAGCAGCTCGGTTTCCAGCGGGAAGTAGATGATCTCGGCGACCCACAGGGCGCTGTGCAGCAATTCCACCGGTAGCGGAGTGCCCGGCAGCTTGGCCATGCCTACCGGAGTGGTATTGACCAGGCCGTCAGCCGCCATCACTTCGGCCGCCAAATCGACGCCTGCCACGGCGCGTTCGCTGCCGAAGTGGGCGTTCAGGTTATCGGCCAGAGCCTGGGCACGGCCGGGTTCCACTTCGAAAATGCACAGCCGCTCGACACCCTCGGTGAGCAGAGCATGCGCCACGGCTGCACCGGCTCCCCCGGCGCCCATCTGTACCACACTGCGGCGTGCCACATTGGGCAGGCCACGGCGAAAGCCCTCGGCGAAGCCCAGGCAGTCGGTGTTATGGCCGACACGTTTACCGTCCTTGAGCAGTACGGTATTGACCGCACCGATGCCGCGGGCCTCATTCGACAGCTCGTCGAGCAGTGGGATGATTGCCTGTTTGCACGGGAAGGTGATGTTGAGACCGGTGAATCCCATGTTTTCCGCCGCATGCAGCAGCTCGGGTAGTGCATCGACATCGAGGCCGAGCTGGTCGAGGTCAAGGAGGCGATAGAGGTAGCGCAAGCCCTGTGCGTCGCCTTCTTGCTCGTGCAGGGCGGGTGTACGCGAGCCCTGAATACCTTTGCCGATGAGTCCGGCGAGAATGCCGCTGGTGACGGTAGACATGGCCTTACCCCTTGAACGATTGAGCGAAGTACTGCAGACCGAGCCGATAGCCCTGACTGCCCAGCCCGCAAATGACACCTACCGCAATGGACGATACGAAGGAGTGATGGCGGAAGGGTTCACGCTTGTGCACGTTGGACAGGTGCACTTCGATCACCGGCAGTTCGCTGGCCACCAGTGCATCGCGAATTGCCACCGACGTGTGGGTCCAGGCCGCGGGATTGATCAGGATGCCGGCGCAGCGGCCGCGAGCAGCATGAATCCACTCGAGCAACTCGCCTTCGTGGTTGGTCTGGCGAAACTCGATCTGCAGACCATGCTCGGCAGCCGTGTCGGCACAGAGCTGGGAAATGTCGGCGAGGGTTTCATGGCCATAGGTCGCCGGCTCGCGGGTTCCGAGCAGGTTCAGATTGGGGCCGTTGAGTACGAGAATGCAGGGCGTCATGGGGCGTCTCTTGTTGTTGTGACGTGACTGCAGGAAAAATGTACTAACTGGTTAATTCAGTCAATTGAGCGAGCGTCAGACGGAGGCGCAAAAAAATGCCTGGCGCCCTCATCGGGTGTGCCAGGCTCAGTGGATACGCGGGTTGCGAAGGATCTCGGCAGGGCGGAAGGATGGTAGGAAAGTGGGCGATTATCGCCCTGAGCGCCGAAATCAGCTGCTCTCACCCGCCTGCGCTACCTGATTGCGGCCGCTGTGTTTGGCCAGGTACAGGCCTTCGTCGGCCTTGATCACCAGGCTCAGCGGGTCGCGTTCCGGAGACGGCCTGATGGTGGCGATGCCGATGCTCACGCTGATTGGCGAACCGGGCTTGGGCAAGTCGTGGGGAATGCCCAGCGCCTCGACCGCGCGACGGATCTTTTCTGCTTGCAGACGCGCACCGCCGGCTGCGGTACCGGGCATGATCACGGCGAACTCCTCGCCACCGTAGCGGGCCGCCAGATCGGTGGCGCGCGTGCAGCTGCTGCGCAGTGACTCACCGACGCGGCGTAGCACCTGATCGCCAGCGACGTGACCCTGCTGGTCGTTGTAGGCCTTGAAGTAGTCGACGTCGATCATCAGCAGCGACAGTTCACTCTGATCACGCAGGGCGCGGCTCCATTCGATCTCCAGGTATTCGTCGAAGTAGCGGCGGTTGGCCAGGCCCGTGAGGCCATCGGACTTGATCAGGCGCTGCAGCACCAGGTTGGTGTCGAGCAACTGCTGCTGGCTCTCGCGCAGCGCGCGGTAGGCCTCGTCACGCTGCAGCATGGTCAGGTAGGAACGCGAGTGGTAGCGAATGCGCGCGAGCAGTTCGATCACGTCCGGCAGCTTGACCAGGTAATCGTTGGCGCCGGCAGTGAAGGCGGCACTCTTGACCTTGGGGTCTTCCTTGGTCGACAGCACGATGATCGGCACGTCGCGCAGGCCGGGTGCCGCGCGGTACTGGGCAAGCAGTTCGAGGCCGTCGACGCCGGGCATGATCAGGTCCTGCAGGATCACCGTTGGCTTGATCTGCTGAGCCACGCTCAACGCCTGATGCGGGTCGGAGCAGAAGTGGAAGTCGATGTCGCTCTCTTCACCCAGCGCACGCCGCACGGCTTCGCCGATCATGGCCTGGTCGTCGACCAGCAGCACCATCATCGAGTAGTCGGGCAAGCCGTGATGATGGTTGGAGTTACCTTGAGGCCGTTGCATAAGCGCGTCTCCGCCTTTGTTTTCGTAAGTTACGCGGCTGCTTTGGCCGCGGGTTGGCGTTCTTAGCCCAGGCGCTCGATCAGGCGCGTTGGAATTCTGTCCAGGGGTAGCACTTCTGCCGCTGCACCCAGTGCCACAGCGGCCTTGGGCATGCCGTAAACGGCACTGCTGGCCTGGTCCTGGGCGATGGTATGAAAGCCGCGTTCGCGCATCAGCTTCAAGCCCCTGGCGCCGTCGCGGCCCATGCCCGTCAGCAGCACGCCGACCGCTTCCCCTCGCCAGTAGGTGGCCACGCTTTCGAAGAATACATCGATAGAAGGCCGGTAGACCTGGTCGGCGGGTTCACGTCGGTAGACCAGGCGCCCTTCCGGTGCCAGGTACAGGTGATTGTTGGTGCCGGCCAGCAGCACGGTGGCCGGCTGCAGCACTTCGCCTTCTCGGGCCAGGCGCACGGGAATATTGGATTCGCTGCCGAGCCACTGGGCCATACCGGCCGCGAAGACCTCGTCGACATGCTGCACCAGCACGATGCTGGCTGGAAAATCCGCCGGGATCTGCCGCAGCAGCTCCACCAGAGAAGCGGGTCCGCCGGCCGATGCGCCAATGGCCACCAGGCGCTTGCCGCGATTGTCTGCGCTGCGCACGGGCGTTGGTTTGACCGAGCGCGAGGTCTTGTGGCCGATCATCCAGGCGATGTTGTGGATCTTGCGCCGTACGGTCGCGGCATCGAGCACCTGTTGCGGGCCAAGTGAGGGAGCGGCAACCACATCCAGCGCACCGGCACCCATGGCGTCGAACACCCGCGACATGTTGCGCTCGACATCCGAGGTGACGATGAGAATGGCGCAGGGCGTGTCGTGCATGATCCGCCGGGTCGCTTCCACGCCGTCCATGCCGGGCATCAGCATGTCCATCAGCAGCAGATCGGGCAGGTCGTCGCGGCAATGGTTGACCGCCTCCTCGCCGTTACTGGCGACCCAGATCAACTGGTACTCGGGTTCTGCCGCCAGCGCACGGCGCAGGGCTTCGACCGCCAGGGGCATGTCGTTGGCAATGGCGATCCTCATTCGCGGGCCTCACCGATCAGGGTTTGTACGGCGTCCAGCAGCGCTTCGTCGTGGAAGCTGGCCTTGGCCAGGTAATAGTCGGCGCCGGCTTCCAGGCCGCGGCGGCGATCCTCTTCGCGGTCCTTGTACGACACCACCATCACCGGTAGCGAGCGCAGGCGCGGGTCCTGGCGCACTTGCGTGACCAGCTCGATGCCGTCCATGCGCGGCATGTCGATATCGGTGATCAGCAGGTCGAAGGCCTCTGCGCGCAGGGCGTTCCAGCCATCCATGCCGTCCACGGCGACCGAAACCTGGTAGCCGCGGCTAAGCAGCAGTTTACGCTCCAGTTCGCGCACGGTGAGCGAGTCGTCCACCACCAGTACGCGCTTGCTGGACGCCTGATGTGTGCTGCTGGCATGGTCGACCCTGTCCAGGCGACCGGTGCCGAGCAGCTTGCTCACCGAGTTGAGCAGGTCGTCGACGTCCAGGATCAGCACTGGCGTGCCGTCGTGCAGCAGGGCGCCGGCCGCGACGTCGCGGACCTTGCCCAGGCGCGCATCGAGCGGCATCAGCACCAGGGTGAACTCGCCGAGGAAGGCTTCGACCGCCAGGCCATGGTATTGCTCGCGGTCGCGCACCAGCACGATGGGAATGCTGTCATCGTCGCCCTGTTTCTCGTCGCATTGCAGCAACTGGGCAGCGGAGATCAGGCCGACGTGCTCGTCCTCCAGCCAGAAGTGCTGACGTCCCTCGAGCTGGACGATGGCGCTGCGCGGCAGGCGCAGCATGCGTTCGATCTGCGCCAGCGGGAAGGCATAGGCCTCGCCGCCGATGGTTACCACCAGGGCGCGCACTACCGAGAGCGTCAAGGGCAGCTCGAGGTGGAATAGACAGCCTTGATCGGGGCTTTGCAACAGCCGCACATTGCCGCGCATGCGGCGAATCTCGTGTTGCACCACATCGAGGCCGACACCGCGACCGGAGACCTCGGTGACCTGCTGGCTCATGCTGAAACCGGGCAGGAAGAGAAAGGCCAGCAGCTCTTCCTCGGTCATCTGCTGCACCTGCTCGGCGGTAGCGAAGCGCCGTTTGACCACCGCCTGCGCGACGCGCTCGAGATCGATGCCGGCGCCGTCGTCACTGACTTCCAGCACCAACATGCCAGCGTGATGACGTGCGCGCAGTTGCACCACGCCTTCCTCCGGCTTGCCCTTGCGGGTGCGCAGTGCCGGTGGCTCGATGCCGTGGTCGACGGCGTTGCGCAAGAGGTGCGTCAGCGGCGCTTCCAGGCGCTCCAGCACGTCGCGGTCGACCTGGGTGTTGTCGCCTTCGATCTCCAGACGCACCTGTTTGCCCAATGAGCGGCCAAGGTCACGCAGCATGCGTGTGTGCCCGGTGAGCACATCGGCGAAGGGGCGCATGCGCGAGGCCAGGGCCAGATCGTAGAGTTGCTGCGTGCGTTGCCCGCCGTACCAGACGAAGTCGTCGAACAGTTCCTGATGGGCCTGCAGCTGCTGCTGGCATTCGATCAGCAGATTGCGACTCTCGGCGAACAGCGCCTGGGCGGAGGCGTCCAGGTCCGTGCCGAGCAACTGCTCGCGCAGGGTTTCCAGGGTACGCCGCGCCGACTCCTGCTGGCGCTTGAGGCGGTGTAGCGACTCGTTCAATGGCTTGGTGCGCTGAAACTCCACCAGTGACTTGCCGGACAGGTCGATGAGGTGGTCGAAGCGCTCCGCCGATACGCGCAGTACGCGACTGATGCGCTCGTCGGCTACCGGCTCGGCTGCTTGCGGCGCGGTCGTCGTGGGTGTTTCGGGCTGGCTGGGAGCTGCGGCTTCTGCGGCAAACGCGGCGCTTGCGCCGGGTTGCACACGCAGTGCCGGCACGGCGTTGCCAAGCAGTATCTGCAGGCGCGTGGTGACGGTTTCCACTCGCGTTTCCAGTTCGGCGTCCTGTTGCGCCTGGCCGATGCGCAGCAGCAGGTCGGAGCCTTGCAGCAGGGCGTCGATATGATCGGGTAGCAGGCGCAGCAGACCTTCCTGAGCGGCGACCAGCAGGTCCTCCATGGCGTGGGCGACCTGCACGCCATGGTCCAAACCGACGATGCGCGCGGCGCCCTTGAGCGAGTGCGCGGCGCGCATGCAGGCTTCCAGCTGGCTGGCGTTGGTCGGGTCGCGCTCGAGAATCAGCAGTCCGGTATCGAGCACCTGCTTCTGCGCCTCGGCCTCCAACCGGAACAAGTCGAGCAGCGATGCATCCCTCATCTGGTCCGGTGTCACGCGAGGCTCCCGATCATGTTGTGCAGCAACTGTTCGTCATCGAGCAGGGTAATGCTCTGTTCCTGCGATTGCAGGACCCCGGCGGTGAAACGGCTGATGGCGCGTTTGTCGTCGTGCTTGGCACTGCTGATGCGCGCCACGGGGATGCGCTGGATGCCGCTGACTTCATCCACCGGCGTCACCAGCGGACCGCTACCGCTCTCCAGAATCAGCATGCGTGGGATCACCCGGCGCTCGCTGCGGCGCGCATCCTGTTGTGTGTCGAGGTCAAGCAGCTCGGCCAGCGACAGGCAGGCGACCAGGGTGCCGCGCACGTTGGTCACGCCCAGCAGGCCGCGGCTCTTGCGGTGCGGCAGCACGTGAATCGGCGACATCGGCATCACCTCGGCCAGGCAGCGCGTGGCGATGGCCAGCCATTGCTCGCCAAGGCGGAAGATCAGAAGTGAGCGCTGCTCTCCCTGCACCTCCTGGGTTTCACCTTGGCCGTAGTCGTCGTCGCCGCGCTCCAGCGCACTGCCGTAACGGTCGAGCAGGGCGATGGCCGCCGCGCCGTACACCTCGCAGTTGCGACAATGAATGTGCCGTTCCAGCTGCGGGCAGCTTTTGTCGCCGAAAACGCCGATACGGTTCCAGCAGTCGTCCACGGCGGGTTGGCTGTAGAGCAGGTCCTGATCAGTCACCGTCGCCTACCTCGGGGTTCTGCGCACGTCGATACAAGCGCTGGGCACCGGCCGGGTCGCCCTGTGCTTCCAGGTGCGCGGCCAAATGAGTGAGCGCCTCGCGGTGCTGCGGTTCGAGATAGATCGCCTTGCGGTAGTAGGCGCAGGCCTGGTCGCCCTGGCCTGCGGCATCGCAGAGCAGACCCAGCCAGTAATAGGCCGCGGCACTGGGGCCGTTCTGCTGCAGATGCTGCTCACTGCGCTGGCGAGCCTCGTCGGTGCGTCCGGCGTTGGCCAGGCTGGCGACTTCGGCCCAGGTATCCGTTACCACGACTGCTGGCGCCGCCGCGCTCAGGGTTCTGGCCAGTGCTCGTGGTCTGCTGGGTGGGACAGGGTGCGGCACTGCGACCACTGCCGGGCGCGCACGGGGGGCTGGCGCTCGTGTCGCTAAGTTGATGGGCGCTTGGGCCTGAGCCATGCGAAAGGCGAAGGTCTGCTGCCGGCCCAGCGCCTGCAAGCCGTTCTGGCTGGCCAGGCTGGCCTCGGCCGGGCCGATGAACAGCGTGCCACCCTCCTGCAGCTGGCGCTTGAGCAGCTCCAGCACACGCACCTGGGTCGGGCGGTCGAAGTAGATCAGCAGGTTGCGGCAGAAAATGAAGTCGTAGCTGGGCTCACCGGCGAACAGGTTGGCGTCGAGCAGGTTACCGGTGCGCAACCTGACGCCTGTGCGCACCCGTTCATCGAGGAGAAAACCCCCGGCGTCCTGCTCGCGGAAGAAGCGATCACGAAAGGTCAGGGCGTCGCCACGGAACGAGTTGCGCCCGTACAGACCTTTGCGGGCCTGTTCCAGCACCTTGTCGCTGACGTCCAGCGCGTCGATCTGGAACTGCTCGGCGGCGAAGCCGGCGTCGAGCAGGGTCATGGCGATGGAATAGGGTTCTTCGCCGCTGGAGCAGGGCATGCTGATCAGGCGCAGCGGCCTGGCGCCGTGCAACTGGGCATGACGCTCCAGGGCCAGGCTGGCCAGCGCGTTGAACGATTCCGGGTAGCGGAAGAACCAGGTTTCCGGCACCACCACCGCTTCCACCAGGGCCTGCTGCTCGCGCGGCGAGCCACCGAGGGTGGTCCAGTAGCCTTCCAGATTCTGTTGGCCGAGGGCGCTCATGCGTTGGCGCACGGCGCGTTCGATCACCGTGCGGCCGACTGATTCGGCTTCCAGGCCGATGCGGCTTTTCAGCAGGCGCTCGATATGTTCGATCATGCCGTCAGTCCTGCGGCGTCGACTGGAACAGCAGGGCACGCACTTCGTCGTCGAGCAGCCCGGCGACCTCGATGCGCTGGATCATGCCCTGGGCGTCGCGCTGCAGCGGCCCCAGGTAATCCGCCTGGCCCGCCTCCAGGCCGCTGGCCCTGAAGGCTTCACTGGGCAAGCGCAGGGTGTCGGTGGCCTGTTCCAGAATCAGCCCGAGCACCGGCGATTGCTCGCCCAGTTGCAGGTCGAAGCGCACCAGCACCACCCGCGTGCTGCTGCGGGGCAGGGCGGGGCGACCCAGCACGCGGCGGCTGAGGTCGATCACCGGGGTGACCCGACCGCGGTGCTCGAACAGTCCGGCCACCCACTGCGGCGCCTCGGGCACCTGTTTCAGGCGGCGCAGCGGCAGCACTTCGACCACCTGGCTGGCCGGCAGGGCGTAGCGATCGTCACCGAGCTGAAACTGCAGGTGCAGTTCGCCTGTGGCTGCTTTGCTGGGGGCTGGCATGCTCAGACCTTGAAGCGGCTGACGCCAACGCGCAGGTTGTTGGCTACCTGATTGAGTTCATCGATGGCGGCGCCGGCCTGGCGCAGCGAATCGACGGTCTGGCTGCTGGCTTCACCGAGTTGCACCAGCGCCTGGTTGATCTGTTCGGCACCGGTGGATTGCGCCTGCATGCCTTCGTTGACCATCTGGATACGCGGCGCCAGGGCCTGAACCTGCTGGATGATCTGGGTGAGCTGATCGCCCATCTGCGCCATCTCGCCGATGCCGCGCCGCACTTCTTCGGAGAACTTGTCCATGCCCATCACGCCGGCCGATACCGCGGACTGGATCTCACGCACCATCTGCTCGATATCGTAGGTGGCCACGGCGGTCTGGTCGGCGAGGCGACGCACTTCCACGGCCACCACGGCGAAGCCCTTGCCGTACTCGCCGGCTTTCTCAGCCTCGATGGCGGCGTTGAGCGACAGCAGGTTGGTCTGATCGGCCACCTTGACGATGGTGGTGACCACCTGGGTGATGTTGCCGGCCTTCTCGTTGAGGATCGACAGCTTGCCGTTGACCACGTCGGCCGCGCCCATCACTTGGTGCATGATCTCTTCCATACGCGCCAGGCCGAGCTGGCCGGTACCGGCGAGAATCGAGGTCTGCTCGGCGTTGTCGGAGACTTCACCCATGGTACGGACCAGATCACGCGAAGTGGCCGCGATCTCCCGCGAGGTGGCGCCGATTTCAGTGGTGGTAGCGGCGGTTTCGGTGGCCGTGGCCTGCTGTTGGCGCGAGGTGGCGGCGATCTCGGTGACCGAGGTGGTCATCTGCACCGCCGAGCGCTGGGCATTGCCGACCAGGTTCTTGAGCTCGCCGACCATGCTGTTGAAGCCCAGCTCGATGGCGTTGAATTCGTCACGCCGGTGCAAGTCGAGCTTCACTGACAGGTCACCGCTTTCCAGGGATTTGAGGGTGTTGACGATGCGGTTCACCGGTGTAGTGATCGCGCTCATCAGCAGCCAGCCGCAAACGGCGGAGACGAGGATGGCCAGCAGGATGGCGATCAACAGGCCCACCTCCATGATGCGCACCGCGCTGCGAATCTCACGCGCAGCACTATCGGCCTGGCCGCGATTCATCTCGATCAACTCGCTCAGCAGGCTCTCGCCTTTTTCCCACTCGGGAAATAGGCGTTCGGCACTGAACTGCCGAGCCTGCTTGAGTTCGATGCTCGGTAGGGTGTCGAGCAATTGCCCGTGGCGGTTCAGGTACTGGCGCTGTACCTGGCGGAATTGCTCGGCCAGTGCCAGCTCCTGCTCGTCCACCGTGGCGCTCTGATAGCGGCCGAACTCCTCATCGAGCGCTTGCTCCAAAGCAGCGAACTGGTCGCGGTAGCTGTCGAGCAGGGTGGCAACGTCTTCATCGACGGTACGCAGCAGCAGGCGGCGAGTGTCGAGCATGTGATGGGACCACAGCTCCTGCGCCTTGCTCGGGTAATACAGGCCTGGGATCGACTCGTTGCGGATGCCATTGGCTTCGTTCTCGATCTTCACCAGGCGCATGTAGGAAGCACCGGCCAGCAGAACCAGAATGGCGATGATCAGCAGGAAGCTGACAATGATTCGATTGCGTACGGTCAGGTTCATCATGTCCATTGGGCCTGGCTAGTCAGTTTTGCTAATCGATTACAGCACACCGGCGTGCCGCCGTTTTGCCTGGGTGTAACGAATGTGTACCGGTTGCCGGGTTAAAGGCAATAAAAAAGCCGGCTTGTGGCCGGTGTTCTTGTTTTTCCATGTTGTTGATTATTAATGATTTAATTTTTTATTCTTGTCCTTGACCCACACTTTGACCCATTCCCTTGTCGTGGGCTTTCAATGAGTCTTCTTGTGCTTTCTCGTTTCGAGGGTGGGTTGGTCGAGGAATGCTGCGATCCAAATGATGCAGCTGCTTTTTGAGTTTCCTCTTCTCCTCTTCGTAGAACTTTTCCATTTCGGCTTCGATTAAGTGGTAGTACGCCATGCCTAGCTGGAGCTGGGAGAACGATGGCTGCTCCCATTTTATACCGTGATGTGCCAGCAACGACTGTGCCATGCCTAGCATCCGCGCGTTCTGATTCGCGAGGGCTTTGGCTGCTTCGGCCAGTTTCTCCATATCTTTGCCTTTGAGTGTGAGGTCGCGCTGCGCTCGGAGGTTGACTTCCTCTTGCTGATCAATCGCACAGAGCATTTCTGGCCCGTTTCGAATCAGCCTTCTGATGATCTCTGTCCGGTTTGTTTTTGCCGCAGAGGCCATCGCTTGAAGTTTATTTGCTTCGTTCTCGGTGAGCCGAAACGCATAGGTACTTTTCTTCGTCTTTTCTCGGCATCGCCTCGTTCTTATCCCATTTTTGCACTGCTTGAACAGGTCATCAGCGTTGCGGGAGCGATGCAGACGATCACTGATTAGTGCCTTTAGGTCGGCGGAAGAATGGTCATCTCGTGCACTAACAACCTTTTTCTTTATAAGGCTTTCGTAAACCCACTGGATTTCTCTTGGGGTCAAGGTGGCTAGCCAGTCGTCTGGAGTGAGTCGCTTGCGCAAGGGCGTGAGCCTATTCGTGGGGATGTCAGAGCCTAGACTACTCTCAGGAATCTGTAAAATGTGACACGTAATGTTTGTTCCAAGTTGAATGTAGCGATTTGACTTATTTTATAGGGGTTAAAATATGTGATTAAATCGGTGAGCCTTAGGCTAGATATGAGTGAGGTTCTATGTCCATCGCTGAGCTGCTCAAGCCGGCTACTGGCTTAACGCCGGAGGAGAGGTATGTCCTGGTTCGATTGGCTTTTCGTGCGCATACATCGGAGCCGCTGGATGTGGGAAGCAAGATGCTTGCGAAGTACTTTGGTATGCCTGATTCCGCATTTACCAAAGCGAAGGATGGCCTGATCGAGCATGAGATCTTGTTTGAGTCGAGCCTAGCAGCACCGAGCGGTCGACCTAGGGCTCAGCTGAAATGGGCAGAGGAATGGAGCCACGAGCTCATGGCTGAACTAGTGTCGAAAACACCTTATCTGGACGTGATATCTAAGTTGCTGAGTTCGTGCTCCCGAGCCTCTATGTCGGGCAAGGTTGTCGAGGCGCGGATGGCTGCGGTCAGGGCTGTTCGATCCAGTAAGAAGATTTCGTATGTGAATTGCCTTCTGCTCGTTGCGCTCTGGGCTTACGCTGATCGCTTTGGGGTAGTAGAGGGCGTTGGTGCAAAACTGATGTCTACGCTGACGGGGCTTGATAAGGAAAGCTTGAAGCACCGTCTTGGGCGACTAGTGGAGCAAGGCTTTATTTGTCATGTGATACCAGGTGGTTACTCGCGGATGCTTGGCGGTCGGTTGGAAAGTGTCTATGTGTTGAACTGCTCCCACCCCATTGTTTCTGGAGCAGGCGGTTTGCCCGAGTTGCTGGATTATTCATCTGTACGAAGTCAAAGGGCGAGCAGAGATCATTGGGACTGGACGTTACATCATCATCAAGAGCGGGTACGTCAGCTTGATCGTGATCCTCAGGGATACGGTGATGATCCCTGGGGGCGCTATCACTGGGTTCTGCGCCGGGAGGAGTCTGACGTGTATTTCAGGCAGCTACCGCTCCGGCTATGTGAGTACGCCTGCATTATCCTCGAGAGTGGTATCGAGCGGTTGAAGCACTCGGAGCTCCACCGCGTACTCAAACCCCTCATTCGTGCTGATTTCCAAGTACCCAAACCCTCTGATGGCGAGTTGTGGCGGCGGTCAGGGGTACCGCATGACATGCCTGAGCCTAGCTTGAGGGTAGTGTTGGATGAAGATGGATCGCTGGCCGAATTATCGGATATGGCACGAGTCATTTGCAGGTACGTTCTCCAGGTGGTTCAGGTTCTCCGGGCTTGTGTGAGGGATGAGACTCTTCCTGGATGGGCGAACTGCCGCATCATTTGGCTGCCGCACATTAGTGGTGATGAAGGGTTCATTGTGCTGCGCTCAAGAGCCTGAGAGCGCGCAAAACCAGTACTTTTTAACAAACCCTGGCAATCCTCTGAACGTATTACAGGAGCCCGTTCATGAGGATCATCCGTCTGAAAGAAGTCACCAACTCGACTGGCCTTGCTCGGTCGACTCTCTACAAGTACATCGCAGAAGACACCTTCCCTAAACCAGTTCCGCTTGGCGATCGCTGCGTCGGATGGGTTGAGGAGGAGGTGCACGACTGGATCATGGCCAAGATTGAGGCGCGCGATATGGCTGCGGGAGTCGGGCAGCCTGTCTCGATTTGAAGGTGTGTATTGATGCCCTGACCGGCTAAACCGGTCAGGGTATTTATGCCGCCTTGCTGCCAAATGCCCTCAGCTAACTCCCCGTCCTCTACGAATAGAAAATCTCTAGGTTGCTGGGAAAGTCTTGCCTCTGGTTTTCCTGGCTGGTCGATACCGTGCTGAGCGACGGGCTGCTTGTTCTAGTTATATACCTCAATACCTCATCAATCATACCCATAGCACCATGACCCGTAGCCATCAGAACTAGCTGCGCATGGTCATGACAGGGCGCTGTTGCTGACCACACAGCAACAGCACTAGCAGGCTCCGAGCAGTAAAAAAATACAGACCTTGCACCTGATATGTACTCACAACCCAGGTGCATCATCATGAACCATCGTCACACATCAAAAACCCTCTCTCAGTCCGATATCGCACTCCAGATCGAAGACTTGGTTGAAGCGGTAGAACGCAGCGAAGGGCCTGTGCAGTCGTTGACTGCCAGCGGCAAAACCAAACGTACCAAGCTCACTCGGTACTTCGAGAACCTCGATCAGATGCTGGCGCTAGTTAGCCACAGCGATGACTACCACTACGGGCCGTGCCTGCGGCTGTTCCAACAGGCGTGTTACGACGTCGGTGTGGAACACAGTCCACTGGTAGGGATCAATTCTTTCAATGAAGAAACCTCCCAGTACCGTGACTACAGCGATACGCTCAACTGCCTGGCTGAGCGTATCCGCCAACTGAATCGTGAACGCAGCTACCGTCGTCGTCGGGATGACGCACGATATCAGCAGCGCCAGCAGTCCCGTGAGGTGGCTGAATACGTTGACCAGGTACTGGATCGCTATGCCACGACCCTGGTGATCAGGGTCAACCTGTACTACCGCTCCGCTGCTAAGGCGAGGCTGAGGGTGGAGCATGTGTTTGCGGATTTGCACCGACTGATTCGGGCGCGTGAGCGCAATCCGATCTTCGACCATGAGACTGGTTACATCTGCCGTGTAGAGCAGGGAAAGCGTCGTGGGTACCACATCCATGCGGCCTTTTTCTTCAATGGCGCTATGGTGCGTGGCGATATCTACAAAGCGCAGCAGATCGGTGCCCTGTGGGAGCAGATCACCCGTAGTAGGGGGAGCTACGACAGCTGCAATCACAACAAAGCCCAGTACGGTGATAAATGCGGTATCGGGATGATTCACCGTCGTGACGAGCGGACTCGTGGCAATGTGCATCGTACGATGAGCTATCTGGTCAAGCGGTTTCAGCGACTTAGATTACGTCCGAAGGGGGCGAAGTGCTTGCGTAAGGGGCAACCTGTACTCCGGTAGCTTGGTATTGGTACGCCGCTAGCCCTATTCCCTGGGAAGGTGTGCTCGGTGGTGTGGAGATACGGTTGAGGCGGGCGTCAGCGTTTGACCGGAATAGGCTCCTCGAAGGGGCTGCTCCCTTGGTCTACTTAGCCGCTCGCCTGCTCGCCCTTCGAGCTCGTCAATTTAGCGCTGCTGACTCAGCGACCCGATAATCCGGCATTCCTCGATTACCCCACCATGGCAGCAGGACAGCAAGTGCTGCAGTTCGTTCTCCAGCCCCTGTAGGTCGTGGATGCGCAATCTCACCTGCTCCAACTGCTCGGCCACCTTGGCATCCACCGAGGCGCATGACGCTTGGCGGTGGTCGGAAAAAACCAGCAACTGACGGATGTCGTTAAGACTGAAGCCCAAGGCGCGGCTGCGACGAATGAACAGCAGTCGATCACGTTCCTCCGCTGTGTACTGGCGGTAGCCGGAAGCGTTGCGCGAAACCATGGGCAGCAGGCCCAATTGCTCGTAGTAGCGAATGGTTACCGCCTTGGTATCGGTTAGGCGCGCCAGTTGGCCCACAGTGAAGTTCGTCGTACTCATGGCACTTGACCTTATAGTCGCTATAACCCTCATTCTAACGACAAGATCGAGCGAACGAGGTACGGATCATGGACAGCTGCTGCGAAAACAAGGCCGGCGAACTGGCCCAGCTGCGCGCTAAACAGAGCCGAGTGCTCTATATCGTCCTGGCCGTCAACGTCGTCATGTTCCTGGTGGAGTTCATCGCCGGTTGGATCGCCAACTCAACGGCGCTGCTCGGTGACTCGCTGGACATGTTCGGCGACGCGTCGGTGTATGCCCTTACGCTGTTCGTCATGCACCGCAGTGTTCGAGCCCGCGCCGGAGCCGCGCTGTTCAAAGGCGGGTTCATGCTGTTGTTCGGCGTGCTGGTGGTAGCCGATGCTCTGCGCAAACTGATACTGCAGGAAGTGCCGTCTGCCGATCTGATGGGTGTCATCGGCACACTCGCACTGATCGCCAATGGCTACTGCTTCGCGCTGCTCTACAGCCATCGCTCCGATGACCTGAACATGCGTTCGACCTGGCTCTGCTCGCGTAACGACTTGCTGGCCAACAGCAGCGTGATTATCGCAGCAGGCATGGTCGCGCTGACAGGCAGCTTGTGGCCGGACATCCTCGTCGGCCTGGCCATCGCCGCATTGTTCCTGCACTCCGCCGGGCAGATCATCCGCGAGGCTTGGATAGAGTGGCGAGCCAGCGCGCCTGAGCCGCAGCAATGCCCACAGCCGTTGCTGGGTATCACCGAACCGACCGCTACGCCAGTCCAGTTTGAGCCGGCCAAGAGTTGCTGCGCGGGTGAGGCTCAGACAGCGAAGAAGGACACCTGCTGCGAACAGCCCCGAGCCGCCAGCACGCCGGTGAAGGGCTGCTGCTCGCCTAAGCAACAGGACTAGAAACTCATAACAACAAGGAGTACAGCGATGCGCAGACTCGTACAACTCGCGACTACAGCACTGCTGCTGATCGCCTCGACGGCGGCCATGGCCGAGCTGCAGGTCAGCGAGGCAAAGCTAAGGCTGTTGCCGGGTAACTTACCGGCGGCCGGCTATTTCACTCTGACCAACACCGGCAACCAGCCGGTGGTACTGACCGGCGCCCAGAGCACCGCCTTCCTCCAGGTGATGATGCATCGCAGCTCGCTGGAAAACGGCATGGCCAGCATGCAGCACGTCGCTCAGGTCGAGGTAGCCGCTGGCGCGACGTTGAAATTCGCCCCCGGCGGTTATCACCTGATGCTGATGCAGCGCCAACGCGAGTTGGCCCTGGGCGACCAAGTCGAAGCAAGCCTGCTCTTCGCCGATGGCCAGAGCCTGTCGGTGACCTTCACCACCGTACCGCCTGGCGCGGACTGAGGATCAGCAAATGACCACCCAAACGCCCTCGCATCTGTGGGCTCTCCTGCTCCTTGCCTGGCTGGTAGCGCTGGTGTCGACGCTTTCCGCACTCTTCATCGGTGAGGTGATGGGCCAGGCGCCCTGCGTGCTGTGCTGGTTCCAGCGCGCCTTCATGTTTCCCCTGGCGGTGATCCTGGCTATTGCCTGCTACCGCTCGGATTTCGCCGTCTGGCGCTATGCACTGCCGCTGGCCGGCATCGGTGCGTTACTAGCCTTTGTGCACGTACTGCTCTACGCCGGCTTGATTCCGCAGCCGATTCAACCCTGCACGGCCACCGGGCCATCGTGCTCCGGTGCCGGCATGACCATCTTCGGCGGCGTACCGCTGCCGGGGCTGGCGCTGTTCGCTTTCGTTCTGATCGTCATTTTGCTTGTCCTTATCCGTCGGAGAACCACCCCATGAACCGCCGTACTCTGGTCCTGATCATCAGCGTGGTGATTCTGATCGCCTTCGCTGCAGCCGCTTACTTCTACTCGCCGTCTGCGCCGCCCCCAGCGGAGCAGCCCGCTCAAGCCCAGTCCCCGGCACAGCAGGCAACTTCCAGTGCAGCCAATCTGGTTCGCTTCCACTCGCCGGTCTTCGGCCCTGCGCAGGCACCGGTCACCATCGTCGAGTTCTTCGATCCTTCCTGCGAGGCCTGCCGCGCCTTCTATCCCCATGTGAAGAAGATCCTCGACGAGAATCCCGACAGCGTACGCCTGGTGTTGCGCTACGTACTGTTCCACCAGGGCTCGGAAGAAGTCTCACGGCTGCTGGAAGCAGCTCGCAAGCAGAATCTCTACCCGCAAGTCCTGGAAGCGGTGCTTGAGGCTCAGCCAGGCTGGCATGACGATCCCAAAGTACTGGAAGCTTGGGTTGCCGCTGAGCGCGCCGGACTGGATATAGAGAAGGCTCGCGCAGACATGCATACGCCAGCCGTTGATGCGGTGCTGCAACTGGATATGCAGGATGTGAAGGCTGTAGGTGTCCAGGGCACGCCGACCTTCTTCGTCAATGGTCGTCCACTGGATAAGTTCGGCCCTGAGCCGCTGCGCCAGATGGTCGCCAGCGAAGTCGCCAAGGTCGGGAAGTGATGTCATGGGCGCATTGGAGAACCGCATTCCTCCGCCTTTAGTCGCCACCCTTTTTGGCTTGCTGATGTGGCTTGCAGCCCATCATCTGCCGGGTGCTCTGGAACTGAAAGTCGAGTGGCGTGCCAGCATAGCTCTGTTGGTGTTGCTGGCGGGCGTCGCCATCTGCTTGGCTGGCGTGCTGTCCTTCCGTGTAGCCCGTACCACGGTCAACCCGCTGAGGCCGGAAACGGCTTCGGCGTTGGTACGCTCGGGCATATACCGACATACGCGTAATCCCATGTATCTCGGCTTTGCTACTGGCTTGCTTGCCTGGTCGGTCTATCTAGCCTGGCCGCCAGCACTGCTGGGTGTGCTGGGCTTTGTGCTGTACATGAACCGTTTTCAGATCGCACCTGAGGAGCGAGCCCTTACCGGTCTCTTTGGAAATGACTTCGTACAGTACTGTCGTCAGGTCAGGCGCTGGCTTTAGCGCCAATGGATACCCTCTTCTGCCCCTGTTTGTGTAAAAGCAACGGTATCGACCTTGCTGTGATTTGATGACTTCAAATCTGCTATTAGCAGGGAAGCGTTTATCCAAGGGCGAGGCGAGACCAGCCTACTTTGCTTGCCGAGCGTCAAGATGGCTGATTGGCGGACTTAAATCCGGTGTGGTCGCGACGTTTTCATCGACGAAGCCGAGCATACCAAACTGAGTTAATGAGAACTTGCGTGGGCTTTATGCAATACCCCCTTGAAAAGGGGGCTGGCTGTCAGCGTTGATTGCGACACTCGCCATAACTTCGATAGCGGATGCTGCGTAGTTCATCGTTTGAGTCCTCGAATACCATGATCATCGGTACTGCGCCGCAGTACTCGATGTTCGGGCTCTGATAAATGACTTTGGCTACGTTCAGTTTCATGCTGTAGCTATAGTCTTGAATTTCAGGCACTGGCTTGCCGGTGCGCTCGGCATATTTCTGAGCGATCTCGACACTCTTCTGTTCGATCTGCCTGACCTTGTCCTCTGGA
This sequence comes from Ectopseudomonas composti, assembly GCF_900115475.1. Taxonomy (GTDB): domain Bacteria; phylum Pseudomonadota; class Gammaproteobacteria; order Pseudomonadales; family Pseudomonadaceae; genus Aquipseudomonas; species Aquipseudomonas composti. The sequence continues at coordinate 64,084 of NZ_FOWP01000017.1, read as the reverse complement.
AAGGACTGTGCGTAAGTGTAGCCAGCAGCCAGCAGAAGAGTGATCGGAAGGAGGCGTTTGAGCAGTTTCATGAGTAGGCCCGTTGGCTAGTGTTTACAGGGCAAACATTAGCGATTCGTCCCTTACCCAGGCATTGCGCCAACATTACAATCGCGAAAGGGGGCTGGCAGGTGAGGGCACCTGCCAGCGACTGACTCAGAATGCGTACTGCAAGCGCATGACGACTCCGTCGCCGCTATCATCACCGACCGAGTTACTGACCCTGTCGGTACTGGCCTTGATGTAGTTGGCACTGATCTTTACCGCATCGTTGGCGTACCAGTTGACACCCAAGGTGTGAGCCTTGCCGCTTGCATCGCCGACTTGCCGCGTCGCGCTACTACTGGTCACGTTGTCATCTTCTACGTTGATCGAGTCGAATCGGTAGAACAACTCCCATGCGCCTAACTGTTTGTTGGCAGGTTTGATGGTGTCGAACTTGGCTCCATCGAGTTTATAGAGGCGCGGCTCACCTGTGAGCGTATAGGCCACCTGCACGTAGTAGCCCTTGGCGTCTATATCGCTGCTAGCCTGATCGGCCTTGAGTGTGCGGCTAAGGTATTCGCCCTGAATCGAAAAGGCATTCAGTGCCCATGCACCTTCTACGCCCCAAACGGCATCGTCTTCCCAAAGGTCGGCAGTGGCCGCGCTACCACCGAACAGCGCACGGTTGCCGTTGGCGCCGGCACTGTTGCCACCGTTGGTATCGACGCCGCGCATCCCCATACGCGAGCGAATGCGAGTATCCACTGCACTGCCACTGAGGTCGCGATAGGCGTACTGCAGGCCTACATGCAGAACGTTACCCGGTTGGTTCAAAGGCGCAAAAACGCTGCGAGCGTTGTAGCGTTTGACGCTGTCGCCGTCGGTATCGTTATTGTTCTCGCTGAAAACGCTGCCTGACAGGAACACGCTGTCAGCGAGTACGCTGCTGGCCTGTACGCCCATGCCCGAGTTGTCATTTGTCCATTCGGCCAGGTCGTACGAAAGGTTGCGTTCCAGGGCTGTCGTCCATTTGGAACTGGTAGCTTTTTCCAAGCCGAAGTCGGTGTAGAAACGCCCGAGCTTGATGTTCAGGGGGCTGAAACCAGTGTAGGTCACGCTGGCTTCATCGAAATAACCTGCGCTGTCGTTACCGGTGTTTCGTGACAGGTCATAGTTGACCTGGTACTTCCAGTCTTTGTAAGCAGTGCCACCCAATTCCAGGTAGGCACGACGGAAGTATGCCGCATCGGCAGCGTTGCCATTACGGGTGTAGTAGTCGTCGAACATCGCATAGTCGGCCTGTAGACGCCCACCGATCTTGAAGCTGAATGCCTTGTCGGTCGTCGCGACCTCCAGGCCACCTTTGGTCTTGATAACGATGTCAGCACCATCGGTGGTGACCGTGCCGGCCATTACCGAGAAGGCCGGCAGGCTTAGCAGAATGCCGAGTGCCAGTGGGGAGAGTTGGGTGCTTTTGATCAACATGCATGGCTCCTTATCGCCGAGTGCTAGGTGTTGGCGACGCGATGCTTTGCAGTTCGGGTGACGGTTATTGGTCTGTTTCGTGACGATTTGATTGCGGGGTGTAGGCTGGTTTTGCCAGCCCAGAGCTGGCGGGCGTTGGGGCTTTTCGGTAATCGTCCGTGGGTGGTTTCACTTCAATTACCGTTTGGTGAAACCGCAGGCTGTGATGACCCCTACGCTGAAGGTAAAGGCGATCCAGCTAGACCAGCCGAAGTTTGAGTGCTCTGTGCGGGTCACGTTCCCGCATTACAGATAAGTAATTTTCCAGCAAGGCTGGTGATAGGTGGTGGTGAGTAGGCTTGCTTGCACGCAATCACTTCTCATCTGCCTTACATGATGCTTCTGGGTCACACATCGAATCGAATACCGGGCGGCGCTTATGGGGGCTGCCGTGGCTGAGGTCGAACGGCGGGTGGCCAGAAGCTTCCTGACGACTGCGCGCTGTGCCAGTTTCAAGCAGGCTGCGCGCAGCCTGAATCTGCCTCCCATGGTGCTACGCAGGCAGTTGCAGCGGCTCGAGAAAACTGTTGGAGAGGCGCTCTTCGTGTATCAGGAGCGTGCCCTTGCTCTGACGGTGCGCGGTCGTTCTTTGCAGGCAGAGCTGGCTGCCCAGTATCAAGATTTGCGTCCAGAGGCCGGTTTGCTTGAAAAGCCCAAGCTCCGTCTGGCGTTACCTGAGAGAGTGCTCAACGATATTCTGGGACGGCATCTGGTGGCCTTTCTGCGTAGGGATGCTGGTGTGCACCTGGAGCTGATCCGCCAGGAGCGTGGCCCGTTAATGCAGAGTGAGGTCATGATCTGGTTGGCCGATCCTAATCAGACTCGACCCGACCCAGGTTTCGCCATGACGCGACCGCAGCGTCTGGCCTGCATCGACTTTCAGGCGTGCATAGCCAAGCGCTATGCGCGTGAGCGGCGCCTCCCCGCCAGCCTCGAAGATCTGAATGACTACATGCTGGTTCAGCAGGCCGATATCTCCACATCGGCCCTGTTTTCACCGTGGAATGCTCTGGTGGACTCAAGGCGCAGCGCAGTGACGCGAGTGCATTCTCAGCAGTGGGCGATGGAACTGGTCAAGCATGCCGCCTGCGTTGGTCTGATGCCGAACTACATCACTCATCTCGATGCGAACCTGCAATCGCTACCCACCCTCTTCACGCAGCCCATGAGGCAATCGATCTGGCTGTCCTGCGCACCATTGTCCGCGCAGCGCGAGGACGTCGTTGGGCTGGTGGCGTTGATCCAGGCTGCGTTCGAGGAGCGGCGGCAGTGGTTTCTGCCTGATGACGGTGAGTGAAGCTACATGGCGAACTCGACAACATGGTTACAAGAACAACGATGCCTCACCCATGACAATTGGAGAATAAAGCATGAAACGATCCACCCTGGCACTGGCCATCACGGCGGCGGCACTCAGTCAGGCTGCTTCCGCCGATTTTCTCGGAGACAGCAAGGCGACGCTCGATATGCGCAACCTCTACTTCAATGAGGATGTGCGTGATCGCGACATTCCATCTACTCAGGAGTGGGGGCAGGGATTCATCCTCAACTATCAGTCTGGCTTCACCGAAGGGACGGTCGGCCTGGGGGTTGATGCCATTGGCCTGCTGGGGGTACGCCTCGATGGCGGTGGCCGGTCGGGCAAGGCAGGTATTGATCGTAACCCTGGCGCCCTGTTCCCGCTGGATAGCGATGGTTCTGCAGTCAGTGACTATAGCAAGGCCGGTGTAACGGCCAAGGCGCGTCTTTCCAAGACCGAGTTGCGCCTAGGCACTTTGCAGCCGAAGTTGCCGGTGGTGACTTTCAACGATGGTCGCCTGTTGCCGCAGTTGTTCGAAGGTGGTCAGATCGTCTCCAACGAGATCGAAGGGCTGACCTTGACAGCCGGTCAGTTGGAGCACGCAAAAGGTCGGAGCTCGACTGACTCACGTGGCTTGTCCATCGCCGGATCCAACAATGCAACCACTGGACAGTTCGTTAATACGTTCTATTTCGCGGGTGGCGACTACAAGGTCACCAAGGATCTCACCGCTCAGTATTACTTCGGCAATCTGGAAGATTTCTACAAGCAACATTTCCTGGGATTGATCCACAACTACGCACTGGGCGGTGGCAATCTCAAGACTGACCTGCGTTACTTCTACAGCACCTCCGATGGCAAGAACAGCAGTGAGAGCGGCCGGGCTGAGGGCTATCGCAGCAACGGTTACTGGACGGTCGGTGACAGCAAGCGTGGTGAGGTAGATAACCGTACATGGAGTGCCTTGTTCACCTACAGCCATAGCGGTCATGAGCTGAGCGCGGGTTATCAGCAGGTGTCCGGCGATAGCGCCTTCCCGTACCTGAATGCTGGCGACGGGGCAACCAGTTACCTGATCACTGATCGGCAGATCGGTCGTGGCGGTAAATTCCTCAGTGCTGGCGAGCGCACTTGGCTGGCCGGCTATGCCTATGATTTTGGCAAGCTGGGTATCTCGGGGCTAAAAGCCTCGGTGATGTATTTGTCGGGTGATAACGTTGACAGCGCACAGGGTGAGCGTAACGAATGGGAACGTGACCTACGCCTCGATTACGTGCTGCAGGAAGGATCAATGAAGGGACTCGGCTTCTCTCTGCGCAATGCCAGTCTGCGTGGCAATGTTGGGGCAGACGTCGATGAGAATCGGCTTTATGTGACGTACAGCTTGCCACTGCTTTAAACCATGGAAAGTTGCCTCTTCTGTTCTGTGCAGAAGGGGCAACATGATTCACTTCAATTCGTTTTTTTCAGCATTTGATAAAGACGAACCGCTACCGTGGCTGCTCAACTGGAGTACGATGCCACAGTATGCCGTTTTTTCACTTCCTCCCTTGCAGCGCCCGAGCAATTCGCGCAACTGCGCATGCAGTGCCTGCAAATTCTGAATGCGTGCCTCGACATGAGCGATGTGTTCTTCCACCAATGTACTAATGAGTGCGCAACTCGCATGCGGCCGATCATGCATTGCCAATAATCGACCTATTTCTTCCAATGTCATATCGAGTGCACGACAATTGCGGATGAATGTCAGGCGTTCGAAGTGCAGCTGACTATATAAACGATAGTTACTGTTGTTGCGCGAGGGGCTGGGTAGTAATCCCTGATGCTCGTAGTAACGAATGGTTTCCACTGGGCAGCCAGTTAGCTTAGCGAGTTCACCAATTTTCATAATGATGCTTCCAGAGTACGCCAGCATGAGGGGCTGATAAAGCCGTTAGAGCGGCTTGCCATCATCTAGATTGATGGCTTCGTGACAGCCTGGAAATGAAGAGGTTCTTTGATTACGAAATTGTAATGCAGCGCTCATCTTCGAGTTATCTGGAGGTTGCAAGGATAGAGGGGCCAAATCCACAAGAAGAAATCGGCCTATGACAATCCCAGAACTGCCGGTAAGCATCAGGAGCAATGCATGAAAAAAAGTCCTCTAACCATGGCGATCATCTCCGCGTTGGCATTCGGTGCAAGCGCGATGGCTCAGGCATCCGAGTCTCAGGTTGCCGAAGGCTTCATCGAAGGAAGTAGCCTGAATATTCTTAACAGAAACATGTATTTCAACCGGGACTTTCGCAAGGGGGAGGCCAGGGTACTACCCAACGGTGAGCGCAGCAGCTACACCGAGGCTTGGGGGCACGGCATCATGGCTAACTTCGAGTCCGGTTTCACTCAGGGAACCGTTGGTTTCGGCATTGACGCCTATGCCGGACTGGGCCTGAAGCTTGATACCGGTGATGGACGTTATGGTCCCGGTGGTAGTGTCAACATGTTCCCGGTCGACAGCGATGATCGTGCCGAGGACTCGTATTCGAAAGTGGGGGCCGCGGTAAAGGCGCGCTTCGCTGATACGGTCGTCAAGGCCGGTGACGTATTCCCAACCACGCCCGTCGTGCACTACGGGGACTCTCGTCTGCTGCCGCAGAGCTTCAAAGGTGTGACGGTCGTCAACGAAAGCATAGAGGGCCTGACCCTGCAAGGCGGTCGTCTACATGCCATGAGCCAACCGCAGGAGAGCACTTCACGCGGTGATTTCGCGACCTTCTATGCTGGGCAGGTGGACTCTCCCTGGGTCGGCTACTTTGGTGGTGACTACGAGCTCAACGACAACCTGGGCTTCAGCCTTTACAGCAGCCGTTTGAAGGATGCCTGGGATCAGTACTACGCTGGCATGTGGTGGACTTACCCACTTTCCGAGGACCTGTCGTTGTTTGGTGGTCTGAATTACTACAACGCCACCGACGAAGGTAAGAAGCAGCTGGGTGATTTCAGTAACAACATCTATAGCGGTAGCATCGGTGTCAAGTACGGCGCTCACCGTGTAGCGCTCTCTCACCAGCGTAACAACGGCGATGACGACTTTGACTACCTGCGTCAGTCCGACTCGATCTTCCTCGACAACTCCCTTCAGTACAGCGACTTCAACTCGCCCAAGGAACGCTCCTGGATGGTGCGCTACGATCTGGACATGGCTGACTTTGGTGTGCCAGGGCTGAGCTTCATGGCGCGTTACGCGCTGGGACGTGATGCGGATTACTCCAATGCCAACAGCACCTACATGCGCACGGATGATGCCGGTAACCCGCTGACCGATCAGAAGCGCTGGGAGCGCAACCTTGAGGTCAAATACGTGTTCCTCGAGGGTTCTCTGAAGGATCTGTCCGTGCGTGTACGTCAGATGACCACTCGCGCTACTGCTTACGAAAGCGACCTCGATGAAGTGCGTGTAATCGTCGAGTATCCGCTTCAGGTGCTGTAACGACATTCAGGGGCGGCATAGCCGCCCCTCTCTGACAAGATTGTAATTTGAACCTCATGCTCATGTTAGGTGCCGATCCGTAACATGAGACTGTCTTCGAAGCATTCGTTTCCATATTTGCTCAGTCAGTCCGAGGTGCATATGAAAGTTTTTTCCCAGTTTCTGTTTATCGTGTTTCTGGGGGCAGCCAGCATGGTTGCCTCTGCAGAAGATGGCTCTGAGCGCTCTCTCAATGCCGTCAAGCAATTCCGTGAGAATCAACAGCGTATTCATGGTGACAACGCCGTTGAGCAGCAGAAGTCCCAAAGTGCTCAGAGTGAGCAAGACGATTGAGCGTATGAACTAACGCAGCCGTCCTGCTCGCTCTCTCCAGTCCATCTCTTGGTAGCTCCCGCTCCTTTGGTGAGAGATGGTTCCTTGGCGCCCCTTTGGGGGCGCTTTTTTTGTTCGTCAAAGAATTGGGTTGGAACTGCTTAGTCTTGTGGGCGCGATATCTCTCCACTTGAGTTTGCTCTATCCCAAGTTGAGTGGGCACTGATTGATAGTGGATAGTGTCTGCCGTAATAAGTGTCCATGATCCATACCAGGCGACGTTTTCCGAATAATTCAAAAGAGAGACGGTAGAGCAGTGCTTACTGGCACGACGCTTCGTCATATGTTCGAGAGACGCTTGGTATCGCTGAAAGTCTGTTGGGCAAGTGGAAGTGCTAGAACGAACAGCAGTGTGAGTGGTGAAAGTGTGGAGCTGCGCCAGCGGCTGGCTCAGGTCACCAGTAATGCGATGCTCTAAAGACGCTCGCCATCTCCTCACAGCCCACGGAGTCAAGTTTCGCGCTGTCGAGGCATTGGTCGGTCTCTATCCCGTAGCACTGATGTGCCGGCTGCTGTGGGTATTAAGCAACGGTTTCTATGCCTGGCAGCAGCGGCCTCCCTCGGTGTGAAAGATGGCGAGTCGGCGTCTGAGCAAGGAGAACCACACCATCTACCATGAGGTGAATGTCTGTAGGGGACGAAGTGGGCGGCTGAAACTGAGAAAATGTGTCGTCTGGTGAGGGGCTTGTATTCGACGTAGATGGGGCGAAAAGGGGGCGCCATCCCTGGCGCAATTCGATTAAGCAGTCTTTTCCGTTGCGCTTTGGCGGGCCTGTTCGATCAAGGGCTTTGGTAAAGGGAAGTACAGCGTAAAAACTGTGGTCTGATCTGCGATGCTGCTCACGCCCACGTGGCCATGGTGCAGGCTCATGATCGAACGCACGATGGCCAGGCCCAGCCCGGTGCCGCCATCAGCACGTGACCGTCCACGATCCACGCGATAGAAACGCTCGAACAGTTTGGGTAGGTGCTCGGGAGGAATGCCTGCACCTGGGTTGCTCACTGCCAGGGTGGCGTTCGTCGTGTTAGTGACGAGGTCAATATCGATTTTCGAGCCTTCCGGGCTATGGCGGATGGCGTTGGATAGCAGGTTAGAGATAGCTCTCTGTACCATCAAGCGATCGCCATTAATTGTTGCGTACCCTGATACGTTGAGTTTGATGTCCTTTTCTTCGGCCGTGAGGCTGAAAAGCTCCACTACTTTCTCTGCCTCTTCGTGCAGTGCAATTGCCTCGAAGGGGATAAGTGCTGCCGGATGGCTGACGTGGGCGAGAAACAGCATGTCCGATACGATCCGTGTGACCCGGCCGAGCTCCTCAGTGCAGTTCTCCAGCACCAGTTTGTATTCCTCTGGCGGGCGTTCCCGTGAGAGCGTCACCTGCGCTTTACCGATCAGATTGGTGATGGGGGAGCGTAATTCATGTGCCAGGTCGTCAGAGAATTGCGAAAGCTGTTGTACGCCACCGTCCAGGCGATGAAGCATGAAGTTGATGCTGTTAGCCAATTCGCGAAGCTCCTGCGGTAGGTTATCCAGTGGCAGGCGATGGCTCAGATCCTGGGTCGAGACGAGTTCTGCAACCTTGCGGAACTGATTCAGGGAGCTCAGGCCGCGATGAGCGATCCACCAGGCTCCGGCCGCGATCAGAGCCAGTACGAAGGGCAGGGCAATCAAGGTGGATTCGACATAGGCATGTAGCAGTGCTTGGTCAGCGGAGCGCTCCAGTGTAAGGACGGCGCGTATTCGTGATCCGTCCTTACGCAGAATAAGCTGCGAGGCGGTCAAGAGCTGCTTGTCCTGCGCATCTCGCCAATGTTCGAAGGCGATGGTCTCGCTGGCGTTTTCTATAAAGGAAGGTAGGGCCTCCTGTGTCTGGCCCACGCTCATGATTTCCTTGGGAGACGAGCTGTCATCATAAAGAGCGAGCGAAAGGCGATCGTGGCCCTTGATCAAATCTCTGATGTTGTGGGCCTGGTCACCGACTTCCGGGCGAGTGTTGATTTCTCTCATGCCATGGCGGATTTGCTGAAGCTTGTCCTCGAGGCTTTGCTCTGCAATGTAGTCGAGCTGCCGGCTTAACGAGAAATAAGCCAGCGCACTCAGCAGTGCAACCAGTATCAGGCCCAGTATTGCGACCGACAGGCTGAGTTGGCTTGAGAGTCTGGCAGGCCTCATTGACGAGCCTCCAGTACATAGCCGACGCCGCGCAAGGTGTGGATCAGTTTGTTCTCGAAAGGGTCGTCGATCTTGGCGCGCAAGCGGCGGATGGAAACTTCGACGACGTTGGTATCACAGTCGAAGTTCATGTCCCAGACCAGCGAGATGATCTGGGTGCGCGAGAGTACTTCGCCGCTGCGTCGCATCAGCAGGTGCAGCAGAGCGAACTCCTTGGTGGTCAGATCGATTCGTTGGCCGTTGCGATAGGCGCGGTGGCGGGCTGGATCCAGCTCAAGGTCGTCGACCTTGAGCACGTCTGGCGCGCTGACCTGTTCACCTCTTCGTAGCAGCGAGCGAACTCTGGCCAGAAGCTCGGGGAACTCGAATGGCTTCACCAGATAGTCGTCGGCACCGGAGTCGAAGCCTTTGAGCTTGTCGGCCAGGCGCCCGCGTGCCGTCAGCATCATCACAGGGGTGCGACTATTACGGCGAATGCTGGCCAGTACGCCCCAGCCATCGATCTCTGGTAAGTCGACATCAAGGATGATCAATTCGTAGGACGCCTGGGCCGCCATGTGCAAGCCGTCGACACCATTGGTGGCAATATCGACGACATAGCCGCTCTCGGTAAGTCCCTGGTGGAGATATTCGGCAGTTTTAAGCTCGTCCTCAACAATCAGGATTCGCATGTAGTAGTTGACCTTGGTGGGGGAGAGAAATTTTTATCGAGTCGCGATGATTGTTGGGCTTGGGGGCGATCGGCATTTGCGTGGCGGATGATGATCCCTGTAGTAACTACAGGGTCAAGCGGGAGCCCCCTGATTTAGAGGGCTACAGCCCCGTCCGTGTACGCCGCCGGTTGCTTTTATGATGCTTTTTATATGTCCAGTTGTAACTTTATGACTCGAATGATTGTTGCATTCGCGGCATGTTAATACAGCGTTATATGGCGTGGTTGGGCATTACGTATTTGTAATTTTGCAGTCACCTCGACGATAGGTGAGGCTCCCTAAATTCTGCACCGAATAAAGTTTTCGGAGGTTTCATGCATGTCTCCGAATTTATCCAGGTGTGGAGGAAAAGCCCTTGTCGAGGCGTTATTCGAGAATTGCTGAGGCACTTTGCCTCGCTGTTGCCTGCTCATTCATCGTGAGCCAGGCCGTGGCATCAACGCCGATCACCCTGGGCGACGCATGGGGGCAAGCATTGCAGACCAACCCGTCGTTGATGGCGGGTGATCGCAATGTCGGCATCGCAGAAGGTGAGCGTCGCCAAGCCGGTGTGATTCCCAATCCGGAGTTGTCTTGGGAGGTTGAGGACACCCGCAGTGCTACGAGAACCACGACGGTACAGATCAGCCAGCCTATCGAGCTGGGCGGCAAGCGCGGCGCCCGTATAGAAATGGCCGAACGCGGTATCGACAGTGCTGCGATCGGTCAGGAGCAACTGCGCAATGAGCTGCGTGCCGAGGTGGTAGGGGCTTTCCAAGGAGCCTTGTTGGCGAAGATGCGCCAAGAGTTGGCTGAGCAGTCACAGCGCCTGAGCGAGCGCGGCGTGGCGGTCGTCGATGCGCGCGTCAAGGCGGGCAAGGCCTCTGCCCTGGAGGCATCGCGCGCCCGGCTGCAGTACGAAGAGGTTCGACTTGAGGCCGCACGGGCTCGAGATCAGTACATCAACGCCATGAATCAGTTGCTGGCCTTGATTGGGGGGGCATCCGCCAGTGGTGAGCCTAGCCTCAGTGGCGATGTTACCGATATGCCCGCAATACCCTCCGAAGTCGCACTTCTGAGCCGCCTGGACAAAGTCCCGCAGATGCGTCTTGCCAGGGTCGAGATCGACCGGCAGGAGGCCGGAATCGCCGTTGAGAAAAGCCGGCGGATTCCCGATCTGACGGTCAGCCTCGGCAGTCAATACAGCAGTGAGGATCGTGAGCGCGTCAACCTTGTTGGTTTGTCCATGCCTCTGCCTCTGTTCGATCGCAACCAGGGCAATGTTCTGGCTGCCTCGCGGCGGGCTGATCAGGCGCGCGACTTGCGAAATGCTGCCGAGTTACGCCTACGCAGTGAGGTGCAGCAGGCCTATCAGCAGTGGCGAACGGCGCAGGGAGCAATTAGCGGCTTCGAAGGTGACTTGCTCGCGTCCGCGGACACCGCGTTGGAAAACACGACGCGTGGATTCCAGATGGGCAAGTTCGGTTTTATCGATGTGCTCGATGCCCAGCGCACATTGATCGACGTTCGCTCCCGTTACCTGCAGGCACTCGGCGAAGCACTCGATGCCTGGGTTCGCCTGGAGCGCATCTACGGCGATCTGTCTGCCCAAGCGGATAGCTACTGATTTCCTGTCACGACGATCGGCGCGATGCCGGTTACTGATCATCTTTTGGGGTTGTTCATGCAGAAGAAACTTGGTGTTGCCATCGCGGCGGCCCTGACCTTGGGGTTCGTCGGTGGTGCGTTGTTCTACAACGGCGGGCGCTATGCCGCAGAAATCGGACACATGCTTGCCAGTAACGACAGCGTTGATGCAGTCAAGGTTAGGCAGGTCAGTGAGGTCGAGGACGAACATGCCGACGATGATCATGGCGAGGCTGGCGATGATCACGGTGAGTCCGCGGGGGGGCATGCCGAAGAGGGGGGGCTGGTGCTGAGCAAGGCGCAAATAGCCGCTGCGGGCATTGAGCTCGTCGACGTACAAGCGCGAGCCATGAGCACATACATCTCTCTACCTGGCGAGGTGAATTTCGACGAGGAGCGCACGGCTCATGTCGTGCCGCCCAGCGCTGGCGTGGTCGAGCGCGTGCTGGTCGGGCTGGGGCAGAAGGTGGCTGCTGGGGATGGCCTGGCGACTATCGTCAGTCAGCAGGTTTCCGAGTTGCGCAGTGAAATGGCGGCTGCCGCTCGACGCGTTGAGCTGGCCCGCACGACCTTCGAGCGTGAACGCCAATTGTGGAAGGACGGTATTTCGGCCGAGCAGGATTATCTCCAGGCCCGGCAAACGCTACAGGAGGCCGAGATCGCTCTGGCCAATGCCCGACAGAAGGGCAAGACGATCAGCCCTCAGGGCGAGGCTGGCGAGGGCAGCCGTTACAACCTGCGTGCACCTTTTTCCGGTGTGGTGGTGGAGAAGCACCTGGTACCTGGCGAAGTCGTCAGTGAGACCAGTAATGCCTTCACGGTGGCTGATCTGAGTCGCGTCTGGGTCACCTTCAGCGTTTCCCCACGTGATCTGGAACAGGTGAAAGTCGGGCAGTCAGTACGTGTCAGTGCGCCAGAGCTGGGGCGCGAAGCTACGGGTAAGGTGGCTTACATCAGCCGCCTGCTGGGTGAGCAGACGCGGACGGCGACAGGCCGCATCGACCTGGATAACGCCGACGGCATTTGGCGTCCCGGCCTGTTCGTCTCGGTTGCCTTGGCGACTGAAAGCCATGAGGCCGCGGCCGTGGTGCCGGCTTCATCGATTCAGGATGTCGAGGACAAGACTAGTGTCTTCGTGCGTACCGCTGAAGGCTTCGAAGTGCGTCCGGTGACATTGGGCACCCGCAGCGATGGCTTCGTCGAGGTACGCGAAGGCCTGAAGTCAGGCGAACGTGTAGCTGCCACAGGCAGTTTCATCCTCAAGTCCGAACTGGGCAAAGGCAGCGCCGAACACGCGCACTGATCCTCACCGACGAGTATTTTTCATGTTTGAGCGCATCATTCAATTCGCCATAGAACAGCGCTTTCTGGTGCTGTTGGCCGTTTTGGCGATGGCCGGTGTGGGCGTGGCCAGCTATCAGAAGCTGCCGATCGACGCCGTTCCCGACATCACCAACGTCCAGGTACAGATCAGTACCGCTGCCGAGGGCTTTTCGCCGCTGGAAACCGAGCAGCGCATCACTTTCCCGATTGAAACGGCCATGGCCGGCCTGCCGCATTTGAAACAGACCCGCTCGCTGTCACGCTCGGGGCTGTCGCAGGTTACCGTGATTTTCGAGGATGGCACGGATCTGTATTTCGCCCGCCAGTTGGTCAACGAGCGCCTGCAAAGTGCCAAGGAGCAATTGCCCGAGGGGGTCGAGGCATCCATGGGGCCGATTTCCACCGGCCTGGGTGAAATCTTTCTATGGACGGTCGAGGCCGAGGAGGGTGCACTCAAGGAGGACGGTACGCCTTACACACCAACCGATCTGCGGGTGATCCAGGACTGGATCATCAAACCGCAGTTGCGCACGGTGCCTGGCGTTGCCGAAATCAACACTATTGGTGGCTTCGCCAAGGAGTTCCAGGTCGCTCCAGATCCCAAACGCCTGGCTGCCTACAAGCTGACGCTGGGTGACCTGCTGCTGGCGCTGGAGCGCAACAATGCCAACGTCGGTGCTGGCTATATCGAGCGCAATGGCGAGCAACTACTGATTCGGGCACCTGGGCAACTGAGCACGCTGGACGATATCGCTAATATCGTCGTGGCCAATGTGGACGGCACGCCCATTCGTGTCAGTCATGTGGCGCAGGTGATGTTGGGTCGTGAACTACGTTCTGGTGCTGCGACCGAGAATGGTCGCGAGGTCGTGCTGGGAACAGTGTTCATGCTGATCGGCGAGAACAGCCGCAGTGTGTCGCAGGCCGTGGCCGCACGTCTGGAGGAGATCAACCGTTCGCTGCCTGAAGGGGTGGTTGCGGTGACCGTCTATGACCGCACCAATCTGGTGGACAAGGCCATCGCCACGGTCAAGAAGAACCTGATCGAAGGGGCGATCCTGGTTATCGTCATCCTCTTCTTGTTCCTCGGTAACATCCGTGCGGCGCTGATCACTGCCATGGTCATTCCGCTGTCGATGCTGTTCACCTTCACCGGCATGTTCAGCAATAAGGTCAGCGCCAACTTGATGAGTCTGGGTGCACTCGACTTCGGCATCATCGTCGATGGTGCCGTGGTCATCGTCGAGAACGCTATTCGCCGTCTGGCTCATGCGCAGCACAGGCTTGGCCGCGAGCTGACCCGTAGTGAGCGTCTGCATGAGGTCTTCGCGGCATCCAAGGAAGCTCGTCGTGCGCTGATTTTCGGTCAGTTGATCATCATGGTGGTGTACCTGCCGATCTTCGCCCTGACCGGGGTCGAGGGCAAAATGTTCCACCCTATGGCCTTTACCGTGGTGACCGCCCTGTTCGGGGCCATGATCCTTTCGGTGACCTTCGTTCCTGCGGCCATTGCGCTATTCGTCACCGGTAAGGTGAAGGAAGAGGAAAACGCGCTGATGCGCGTTGCCCGACGCACCTACGAGCCAGTGCTGGCCTGGGTCATGCGGCGGCGTATGCTGGCCTTCAGTGCGGCTGTGGCGCTGGTTCTGTTCTCCGGTCTGCTGGCATCACGTATGGGCAGCGAGTTCGTGCCGAGTCTCAGTGAGGGGGACTTCGCGCTGCAGGCGCTGCGTGTCCCAGGTACCAGCCTGACGCAGTCGGTGGATATGCAGATGCGCCTGGAGGAGACCATTCTGGCCAAGGTGCCGGAAGTGGAGCGAGTATTCGCGCGTACCGGTACGGCGGAAATCGCCTCCGACCCGATGCCGCCGAACATTTCCGACAGCTACGTGATGCTCAAGCCGCGTGATCAATGGCCTGATCCGAAAAAGTCGCGTGAGACTCTGATCGCCGAGCTGCAGGCCGCTGCCGAGTTGGTGCCGGGCAGTAACTACGAGCTTTCGCAGCCTATTCAATTGCGTTTCAACGAATTGATATCGGGTGTGCGTAGCGATGTCGCGGTGAAGATTTTCGGCGACGATATGGACGTCCTCAATAGCACGGCAGCCGAAGTGGCCGAGACCTTGGGCGGTATTGATGGGGCGTCCGAGGTGAAGGCCGAGCAGACAACAGGCCTTCCGGTGCTGACCGTGGCCATCGACCGAGACAAGGCGGCTCGCTATGGTCTGAATGTCGGTGACATTCAGGAAACCGTCGCCGTGGCTGTCGGTGGGCGCCGCGCGGGGACGTTATTCGAGGGGGATCGCCGTTTCGATCTGGTAGTACGTCTACCGGAAAACCTGCGTACCGATATCGAGGGGCTCTCGCGACTGCTGATACCCGTTCCAGCAACGGGGGCAGCCACCAGCGTCGGCTTTATCGCGCTCTCTGAGGTGGCCAGTCTGCAACTGGCGCCAGGGCCAAATCAGGTCAGTCGCGAGAATGGCAAGCGCCTGGTTGTGGTGAGTGCCAACGTGCGGGGGCGTGACATCGGCTCCTTTGTGCAAGAGGCCGAAGAGAAGATTCGCAGCGATGTGAAGCTGCCAGCCGGTTATTGGACGACTTGGGGCGGACAGTTCGAGCAACTGCAATCGGCGGCCAAACGTCTGCAAGTGGTGGTGCCGGTTGCCCTGCTGCTGGTGTTCATGCTGCTGTTCATGATGTTCAACAACGTGCGTGATGGCTTGCTGGTGTTTACCGGTATTCCTTTTGCGTTGACCGGTGGCGTGATGGCGCTGTGGCTGCGTGACATACCGCTTTCGATCTCCGCCGGGGTGGGCTTTATTGCTCTGTCGGGGGTGGCGGTTCTCAATGGTCTGGTGATGATTTCCTTCATTCGTAATCTGCGCGAGGAGGGAATGGGGTTGCAGCAGGCCGTCACCGACGGTGCCCTGCAACGTCTGCGCCCGGTATTGATGACTGCGCTCGTTGCATCACTTGGCTTCGTGCCCATGGCTCTGGCGACTGGGACTGGGGCTGAAGTACAGCGCCCTCTGGCGACTGTGGTGATCGGTGGGA
This sequence comes from Ectopseudomonas composti, assembly GCF_900115475.1. Lineage (GTDB taxonomy): Bacteria > Pseudomonadota > Gammaproteobacteria > Pseudomonadales > Pseudomonadaceae > Aquipseudomonas > Aquipseudomonas composti. The sequence goes on along the minus strand of NZ_FOWP01000017.1, from coordinate 48,503 downwards.
TTCTGTCCTCTACCGCACTTACGCTGCTGGTGTTGCCTGCGCTCTATCGTTGGGCCTATCGGCGTGAGGAGGAGGCTGAGCTGAAAGACTGAGAGCGAGTATATCGCGGCGCTGGTGCGGAATTATTACGAACCGGCGAAGTGGCAATGGCTCAATGGGTTGGTAACGGATGGCGCGTAAGGCCTAGTTACCCGGCCCATTTCTCAACAGAGTCTGTCGAAAGCAGCCATTTGAAGGATACTGTAATCGCAAAAAATAAAAGTGATCCCGCGCCGATTGGCGCGGGATCTGAGCTGATACTAGTGTCGCTTACTGAAGCGGTAGGCCGCATTCTTCGCGAATCTGAAGCTCTAGATAGTAGTCTTCGTTCGGCACGCCGAATCTGCGTTCGAGCTCATCCAGCGCATCTTCATAGCAGGCTTCCTTTCCATAGTTCTTCGGGCGTGGCTTCGAGCTACCGAACGGGGCTTGATTTTTCTTGGGGCCGACATCGTTGCGATAGGCCACGGTATTGCCTTGAGCGTCATAGTCCAGATACCAGCCATTTTCGATTAGGTAATTCCCCTGGCGTCCCTGTCCAAGCAGCGCACCGGGAGTGTATCCGTCGACCTCATTTTGAAGGGCGCATCCATGTTCTCCACACTCCATGGTTAAAGTCCCTGCGGTGTGTTTTACAAAGCGCTCCCCTGTTTCCCGGTTGATGAATGCCATCTGCTTTTGGCTGGGCGTGTTCTTGCCCGCCGGCCGACAGTCGTAGACGGTGCGGGTTGGCAAGGAGCCATCGGCCCTTCTCAGGCCCAGAGTCGGGATCTCCATCTTGGTGTCACAGGACATAACGTTCATGGCGGGCGTGTAATCGAAGTACTCCACTTGTTCTGCGAAGGTAGGGAGGCTGCTGATCAGCCCCAGAGCTATGAGCGACTTCCTGAATATGGTCATGAGGACTCCTTTTCATTTATTTGGCCCATGTAGGTAGAAGCTGCATGGAGGCCATGTGGCGTAGGTGATTGCTGAAGAGAAAGGTGAGGGAGGGTTACTTCTTCTTTTTCTTGTAGCGAACGACGATCCGGTTGTAGGTCGGATACTTCTCGATCACGTAGTCAGGGCTGAGTGTCAGCAGGTTGTGCATGGCAATGCCGGTGGCCGTGAGCAATCCCAAGGCACCCGTAACACCCCCCGCGAAACTGCCTGCTGCCAAGCCAATGCGACCGGCTGTGTAAACGCGGCAGGTCAGCCCAGTGACCTCAATCTTGTTTTCGACCAGGCGAACGGCTTCGAGCAATTTGCCGCTGAGGCCTACGACCTCGAAGGACTCCTTGCGGCTGATGAGTTGAGGAAGTTTGGCGGTGGCCAGGTCATCAAAAGTGAGTTGCGTCATTTCAGTACTCCCTGTGCGATCAAAGAAATGGGTCGTAAATACCGTGGTCGTTTTAGCAGCATAACGAAACGATTCGCGGCATGCCAAGAATCTCCGCGACTCAAGATCAAGACCAAAGCCTGATACGTCTGGGAAAGGCTGTGCGTGCCCGTAGAGCGCAGCAGGCCTTCTCCCAAGAAGCGCTTGCTGATGCGGCTGGGATTGACCGTTCGCATATGGGGAAAATTGAGCGGGGAGAGCGCAACGTGACATTTCTGAACATTGCGCGGATTGCTCATGCTCTGGGCTGCAAACCTTCGGATTTACTTCTGGATGCAGACCTCTAGGTAAGGGCTATCGCCCGTGGTTAGGCGGACGGTTCGAGCTGTTGGGATTGGGCTTCGAGCTTCTCGGCGAGTGTTTGGGTGTGAACGGTGCTGTCGGGTTTCGACGCGGTGGGCTGACCCTCCGGAAAGAACTCTTCAGCAATGGCGCTGCTGTCCTCGCCGTCGTCCTCGAAGATGCCGTTACCCAGACCGACACGCGCAGTGGCATCCAGCGCGACCTGATCAAAGCCCGCTGCCTGACGCGTCTCATCCAGCTCCCGCGCAGTGAGCAACGCTTGCTCCACGGTCATGCCGCCGCGCAGCGTCAGATCGACGTAGAAGATCGGCGTGCCGTGGCTCTGCCGGGTGGATTTGCCACGTAAACGCAGCTCCAGCGGCAGGCACGCCAGGCGATCACCTGATATGGCCCGGAAGTACTGCAAACGGGCGATTAGCGTGCGGATGCTGTTGAAACCGGTGGTGCGAAACACGAAGCTGCCCAGGGCATCCTCATCGCCGATCACTACGTTCATGCGCCCGTAGGGCTTGCAGGCATTGCCCTTGGCCAGGGGGCAGGCATCGGGCGAGGGGCAGGGCAGCGATTGAACGCCGTCCTTGCTGATGCGCTTGCAGGTCTCACCGTTGCCGACACATACCGGTCGACCGTTCTGCCGATCAAACAGGGTGTAATTAGCGCGGAAATTCAGCTCCGGTTCGTTGAACAACAAGCGCACAGGAATGCTACGCAGCTTGTCGTCCTTACCCTGACGAAGCTCGTCATTGAGCGGATGCAGAAGCCAGCCGTCCTTGCCCTGCACCTGAGAGGTGATGGTGAATTGGTCGTCTTTCTCCGGCAGGCGCTTGCCGTTTTTCTCGACGACCTTTCCGATGGAAATACGCCCGAGCACGGGCGGGGTAATTGCCAGACCTTTGAGCATGATGGCGCTCCTTGAAAGCAAAAAAGGCCAGCCACACAGCGTGAGCTGCATGGACTGGCCAAGGGGAGGGATTGAGTGGAAGAGGGTGATCAGCCGATCAGAAAGCGCCGGCTACCTTCCTTGAGTTTTGGATAGCGGGCCTGTAGGTAGGGCTTTTCCTGGAGCAGGCGCTCGACATCAAGCACGGTACTGTCCTTGGCTTTGCGCCAGCTCACGTAGCCGCTGGAGAACTCGGCCCGGGTGGATTCACCCATGGCTTGCTGCAGCATCTGCTTGAGCTCGGCCTCGCGTTTCTCCTTATCGGAGATCGATTGGCGTACAGCCTTCAACTCCAGGAATGCAGCAGCCAGGCCGGCATTGCCACTGAGATCGACGACCTGACCGTTGTCCTGTGGATACAGGCAACGCAGCGCCAGTTCGGCCGAGGCAGTGCCGTCGACAGGCGGTGGCGTATCGGTTTCAACGTACTGCCAGAAACGGCGCTCCAACTCGATCAGGCGAGCAATCATCTGCTCGTCCCGTTCGATGCGATGGATCTCCAGCGTCTGGCCACCGAGCAACACCGCTACATCCGCCGCCTGCTTGCCGGTGACGGCGAGCTGGTGCATCACCTGCAACTGCACATATTCGGGGACGCCTTCTTTCCAGAGGCGTGCCCCGTTTATGCCGGCTGTCTTGCATTCGAGGATCTGCACCTCATCTGTACCAATCACCTCGCGATCAATGTTGGCCAGCATCCAGGGCAACTCCGGATTGGGATGCTGCAGCACGGCGTTGATGCGACGTACCTTGTGCTTCGTGCGTTTGCTGTAATGCCAGGCCACGATGGGCTCCAGCACGTTGCCCCAGTAGGCCGGGCTTTCTTCGTCGTGCGGGTCGGTCTTCGGCAGGTTGCTGTCGCGGCCGGTTTTCTCCAGCCACAGCTCCAACTGGGATTTGTAGGGATTGAGACCGACCGCTGCTGCTGCATCCGAACTGCCGATGCCTTGCTTGCGGATCTGCAGCCAGTCCTCGCGCGGTAGTTCCTTGGTGCTGACCAGGCGCAGGGCAGGGCGTTTATTGCTGGTGATGCCATTCAATGACGTTGCTTTCATGGTGTTCACCTCGCGGACACAAAAACGCCCGATCAGCGCTGATCTGACCGGGCGTCATGGAGTGGATGAAATGGAGAAAGAGGAGGATCAGGCGACCATTTGCAGGGCCGCATCCAGCGCGCGTTGCTTGACCTGCGCGCCTTGGCCAAACCAGGCCGAGTCGAGGCGGTACTCAGTGCTGCGAGCACGACGTTCATGGTCGACGTATTCGGTCACCGCGTTGAGCAGACCCCAGGCAGTGCCACGAGCCGACTCTAGATCCGAGCCACGGCCACGCCCTTCGTACAGTTCCTGAACGCGGCGCAGAGCGCGCTCGTTGGGCAACTGCTCGGGCAACTGGCCGGTCGGGCTGACCTCGCACAGCACATTCATGAAATAGCCCAGCGCCTCATGCCACTGCACCTTGCGCTCAGCCAACGCGCGCATGCGGTACATGAAGTCGTCCCATTGCGAGACGGCGATGCCGAGTTGCTTCTTCACCACCTTCGGATCGAAGCGCGTGTTGTGTGGCACCCTGATTGCGCGACTGGTGCCGTCCAATGCCACTGTCAGGGTGTTGTTGCACACCACGCGCACGGTGGTCGGTGTCGCTGTGGTAGCCAGGGTGCCGTCACAGGACGTCGCCAGCAGCAGGTAGCCGTTGACCTGGTCATTACCCTTGATGGCGGTTTCTTGCCCGGTACGCGCCAGTGCCCAGAACTTGCGGCCACCCTTGAGCACGCCAGCGGTTTCCAGCTCGTAGCCGGAGACCTCGGTCAGATCGCGGTAGAACTCCAGCACCTCGCGAGGCTGCACGGTGTGATAGCGACTGGAGACCACTGACAACGGTGCCTTGGTGTCGGAGCGATAGAGCACCTTCTGTTCGGGGAAGGAATGGATCGTGCCCAGGTGGCCGACGGCATCGGATTTGAAATGCACGGGGCTTTCCTGGATCTGCCAGTCCATACCGGCTTCACGTTGCCAGATTTCGATGGGCTGTTTGCGCGGCAGGCTGTTGCCCAGACCGTGCCAGGGAGTCGCGCCGACGTAGGCCATTTGTTCGACTTGATGAGCCATGATGAATTTCCTTTGGGTGCGCGCCGGCATAAAGCGCTGCGCATGGCGCAGCACCGGCAATCAGAGATGAGTGAGAGAAGTAGGTGTCTGGATCAGACCGGCTGATTGAAGCGGTGACCGCAGCTCAGACAGAAGTTGTGGGCCAGCACATGACGGTCGAGTTTTTCGCCAAGCTGAGCGCCCATCGCGCAGCCTCCAGCAGCGCCAACCAGGCCACTGAGAATGGCCGATGACAGGGCATTGAGATTTACGTTGGGAGGTTTGGCGAGATCGCTACTGGTAACAGTCGGGCCAGTGAGCAGGATGGTGCCTGCGCCACGCAGCGCACCGCCCAGCATGCCGATGAAGGCAGCAATCCGCATGGCGGTGAGGTGCGTAGAGACCTGAGGAGAGCCGCAGCTCGGGCAGTGCAATGACATGGTTGAAGACTCCATGGTGGGGATGTCATTGCTGTGATGTGTGACTGAGATTTTTTGGAGCTGGATTTACGGTGGTGGTAGGGCTATTGACTCAAAAGCTGTTGGCCATGTATGCCGTAGTGGCATATGGCTTCTGCGTACCGCTGATCCTGCTATGCTGGCTCCTCACATCCCTTGGCTCGAGCGCCAGGGACAGTTGCTTAGGAGGAGCCATGTCGGAAACCGTAAACGTTGGTGAGATTGCTGAGAAGCTTTCAGTTGATATATTTGGCAGCTTTTTCTGGCAAATGAAGGATAAATGGAACGAGAATTTTAACTGCCACTGTCCTGCTCACTTGGGTAGTGATGGCAAACCAAAGACTCAACATCCTGGTGATGCGATTTTCTATTACGAAGATCCCTATCTCGGGAGCACGATCTATCTTCACACTGACCTGAAAGCCTACAAGAAAGAGAGTATCGGGAAGCAAAAGCTTCGCGACGCCTTCAAGTCCTTGGCTGTTACTGTCGAATGCGCTAGGGATTCGGAATCTTGGCGAAGTAGTTTCGCGATTACTGACTGCGATAACTATGAAGTTCGAGGTCTTCTCTTTGTGCACAACCATGATCATGGGTATGAAAAGCCATTTTACGGCCTGATCGAGAAAATTGGTTTTGACTCGATTCCCATACCGCCCAATGTCTATCTTCACTACCTTGGGCCACATGACATCAATCGTTTGTTTACCATCGCCAACGATATGATTCGCCTGACTAGCCAGAAGAAAATGTCTAGCGAATACACCTTCTATTATCCCGACCTTGTATTGCGTCGGCGGCAAGGGGATGTATGGGGGCAGCCCGCAACCATCGAAGCGCTTACCAGTCCTTACCTGATTGTTCAGCATAAAGGTACGGACAAGACCGAGCCAGGCTACGTGGTGTACTACAACCGTCCCGGTGCCTCGCATACTGAGTTTGAATATTTTTTAGACAGCCTTTCGCGATATCAGATGTTGGAGTCAGGCAAGTCAGTTCAAATTCGAGTCACAGTGCCAAATGCTGACCCTCAAATGGTGGCAAACTTCAAAGCGGCCAAAGAGAGGTACGCCAAGGCTTGGGGCTTCGATCCGATTCGAGAAACTGTCTTGAACGCGATCAGTTTTGAGGCAGTTACCGCAGTGACGGACTCGTACAATCCAGGTTGGATGGGGTGGCGCAATTGAAAAAAAGAACATTCGGCCCGGCCATGTACTACGCATCGGATAAAAATGTCTTTGATGCACTGATTCAACACCGAGTGGATGCCCCTACCTTGGCGGTGCTGTTCGAGCGACGTAACATGATTGTTTCCAAAAAGACCCCAAGAGACGATCTGGCAGAGTATTTCTCCCGCCTTCCTCATGACTACTATGATCATCGGATAATATCGGAGAAATTGGGGGTTCTTCCTCGCAGGGAGCGCACTACCTCTATGGATCTTGTTGGAGCCATTGATCCCGAGGAGCTTAAGTTTGCGCTTGAGGCTATTAAGAAGGAAATCATTGCCAATGGTGATGTCGCCCACATTGTTAGGAGTGGTAATGATTTTACGCTGAAAGTCCAGTATTCGCTCATTGATTACAAAAAAACCGAATTTGCACAGCAGCAAATCAAGGATGGTGTGGTTGAGTTTATTAAGAGCGCTGACGGCTACCTGATCAACAACGCGCAAAATGAATTCATGAACACTGTGCGCGATGAGATCGTTGCAAAGGTAGACACGCTAGTACCTGATGATATTGAACGTATCACGGTTAACCTGTATGACGTAATTAATCCTAAGATGAGGACGCGCTTCTTCATTGATCTTAGTACAAGCTTGGATGGCTTTAGTCGTCGTGATGTATCTGACGTATATGTATATAAGCCGAAGCTGGACGCCGATGATGAAGAATTAGCATCCGATGAGCATGAGACGCATATCGAAAAAGTATTGCTTAAGGGTAATGGTGTTACTCGTTCGTCCTTGCTCCTTGATCTCGTGGATGAAGATGCATTCTATATTTTTAAGATGTGTTGGACTGCGCAGCGCACTCTTGGGAATGGAGATGTAATTAGTGTGGAGGTTTTGTTCGCAGATCCCAAGAATTGCATGGATTTCTCGATCTTAGTCAAGTCGGTATACCCTTATGTAGACGGCAAAGTGGGGAAAAAACGCGCGCCCTTGAAGTCTGAAATCGACTCGATGTCTAGGTTGATTGAAAAGGCCGCGCGTGAGCAGATGCAGAAACTTAAGGCGGAATGCACTCAAGGAGGTGATCAAGTATGATCTCACGCTACAAGTGGTACCAGGTGCGTCTACCTTGCTCTGTAGCCGAGTTCTTTACCAAGTTACGAGCCGTAGGATACGACAGTGCAGGCACTGCGGGCTTTTTGACTAGCGAAAGCGAGTCATCTTTTCGCTACATTTGGCCATCTACTATCAACGCTGTCCGTCTAGACAGTGAAGGGAACGCTGAGTATCAGCAGATCATCACCGTCAACTCTCAGTCTATTATTGTGCTTAACGAACGATCCACAATTTTTCGATTTGAGAGTCCGGCAAGGTCAATACGTGAAGTCCTGAACGCCTTGGAGAATGCGATAGGGTTTGGCTTTGCTTGTGAGCAGATAGTCATCAGCGATGCTCTGGTACAAACGGCACTAGAAAGTGCCACTAGAAAAGTTCTGAACAGTTTAAAAGTGTCGGGTGCGATCCCGAAGGCCAATTCCCTTGCTCGGATTGAGTTGGTATCTAAAGAGGGCATCAATACAGAAAATATTAAACTACTAGGGATGGCTGATTTTTTGGTTGATGCAGCCTCCTACGAGGTCACCTACAAAGGGGTTAAGGGGCAGATAGGATTTTCACGATCAGCAGCCTGTAAGATCAGCGGCCCACTTACACCATTCATCCTGAGCAATATTGAGAGAGCTCTGCAGGCGCAGTGCTAGCTTGGCTTCAATCAGTAGTCGCCTTTTGAACAGCATATCGAAGCGACGTTTATTTCGCGTTTTCTCGCATGGCTGACGTCGATAAGTTTCCGGTAGCTGTGTCCTGAATATGCTCACTCTACTAGGCTGTCACTGACTTGATGTAGTCAGTACTATTATAGTTCGCCACGAACCTCGCCCTTGTCGATGTGTGTACTGATAAGTTCAGATTCCCAGCCGCGTTCATTTGACGCGGTACTGGCCACTGAGTGCATGCCATGGCTGACTAGGCGTCCCTCGAGCCCATGCGTTCTAGTGCTATATTCGCCGCCTGCCTGTTGCTGTGGATACGATCTGCGGGCGCAGTGCCGACTACAGGCTTTTGCCGTTATCCGTCAGTGTGTCTGCATTGGTATTTGTACAAAATACTGCCCAGTCGGTCATCAATTCTCTACGTTTATCTAGAAAGTCCGAACGAGAGTAGGCAGCCTCTGTTTGGTCTCGCTCATCATGAGCCAGCGCAAATTCGCATACCTCTCTAGGGTAGTGAGTGTTTTCGCTTGCCCAGTCCCTGAAGGTAGAGCGGAAGCCGTGTCGGGTGATGTCTGCATGGCCGAGTTTGTGCAGCAGGTTGCGAACTGCGTTGGCGTGGATCACGCCGGTCTTTCCTTGTCCAGGGAACACGTAGGGCGAGTTCGTGGTTGGCATATCTCGAAGCATGCTTACCGCAGCTTCAGGCAGCGGAATGACAAAGGCTTTTCGCATCTTCATGCGTGCGGCAGGTAGTGACCATATGCCTGCTTCTAGGTCGAGCTCAGACCATTGAGCGAAGCGGATCATGTGGGAGCGGGCGCCAGTCAAGATCAATAGGCGCGTAGCAATAGCATCTCGGCCTGGGGCTTGAGCGAGTTTTTCCATCAGGCTTGGTAGTTCTTTCCAGTGCATGGCCGGAAAGTGGGTGCGCTGACGAGCCTTCTTTTTTTCCGCCTTGCTCAGAAGATTATCCAGGTGACCGCGCCAGCGAGCTGGGTTGTCACCTGAGCGTAGGCCGCGAGTCTTGGCCGCGTCCAAGATCTGCTCGATCTGGCCACGGACTTCGTCTGCTGTACGGGTCTTGGTTGCCCAGATCGGGCGTAAAACACTCACCACTTGTTCGGTTTTGATCGCATCCGCCGAGAGCATCCCTATGGTAGGGAATGCGTAGAGCTCCAGTTTCCTTAACCAGCCTTTACGCCATTTCTCTGACCAGGAGGCGCCATGAGCGTTTTGGTGCTCTTGAGCGAGGTCTTTGAAGGTTATACGGCTGGCATCGGCTTGGCGCTGCGCTTCGCGCTTGGCCTCTCGTTCTGCGTCCCGGGTGCCTAGTGGGTCAGAGCCGTTTGCCAGTACCTTACGTTGGTCAGCGGCCAGTTGCCGGGCCGCGCTCAAGGTGATGGTGGGGAAGGGGCCTAGGCCCATTTCACGGCTGCGGCCATCCCGCTTGTAGCGAAATATCCAGCTGGAGACTCCGCTTTTTGAAACCTGAAAGTACAGGCCTTCGCCATCACTGCTCTTCCCTGGTACTGCAGCCTTGGCGAGAGATTCGGCTGTTTTGCTTGTGAGCTTACCCATTATGTCTTCCTTTTGACCCACACTCTGACCCACACCTTTATGTGGGATTCAGTGGATTCTCATCGGACGTTATGGGAGGGATGGTACGCTGCAGGCCTTGTGAATTCTAGCGTGTGAGATCTTGCTGGATTTCTTCGGGCAATAAAAAAGCCGGCTTGTGGCCGGCTTTTAGGAGGTGGTCAGGGCTTATTTTTGGTAAGCCGCGACTGCCTTATGAATCAGGCCGCGGGCTTCTTCAGCGCCGCCCCAGCCTTCTACCTTGACCCACTTGCCCTTCTCCAGATCCTTGTAGTTCTCGAAGAAGTGCTTGATCTGCTCAATCAGCAGCGCGGGCAGGTCGGTGTATTCCTGAACGTCCTTGTACAGAACGGTCAGTTTGTCGTGCGGAACCGCAACCAGCTTGGCGTCGCCGCCGGCTTCGTCGCTCATGTGCAGTACGCCGACCGGACGGGCGCGGATCACCGAACCCGGCGCGACCGGATAAGGCGTCACGACCAGCACGTCGAGGGGGTCGCCATCGTCAGCCAGGGTGTGCGGGATGAAACCGTAGTTGGCCGGGTAGAACATCGGGGTGGCCATGAAACGATCGACCATCAGGCAATCGGTGTCGTGGTCGATTTCGTATTTGATCGGCGCATGGTTGGCCGGGATTTCGATGGCAACGTAGATGTCGTTCGGCAGGTCTTTACCAGCCGGGATCTTGCTGTAGCTCATGGGGGAAACTCCCAGGGAGGGCCAAAAAAGTGGGGCGCATTATAGGCGTAATCGCAATGCGTTACTACGGCGGCCTACTCAGCCATTGGTCGCGTTTTCGACCGCCCTGTAGTCGGGGTGTTCCGCCTGCAGACGCTGCAATCGCGCCAGGCTGTCCTGGCGGTAGAACTGCGCCAGCTGCCGGTAGACCTCGGGAAAGGCTTCAGCCAGCAGGTCCGGTGCGCTGAAGAAGTATTCGCTGGTGACCGCGAAGAACTCGGCGGGGTCTTCGGAGGCGTAGGGGTCGATAGCCGTTTCGGCCTCGGGATTGGCGTCCAGCTCGGCGTTCAGCGCGTCATAGGCGCTCTGCATGGCGCTGGCCCAGTCCTGCACGCGCATATCGCGGTGCAGCGGCGGCAGGCCATTGGCGCCGCCTTCGAGCATGTCCAGCTTGTGCGCCAGTTCATGGATCACCAGGTTGTAGCCCTCCCAGCCGCCGCTGGCTTCGACGCCCGGCCAGGCAAGGATCACTGGACCTTGTTGCCAGGCTTCGCCGCTGCGGGCGTCGTCCCATTCGTGTTCGATGCCACTGGCGTCGCGATGGCGCTGCGGGCTGAGAAAGTCATCCGGATAGAGAACGATCTCGTGAAAACCCTGATACCAATCCAGATCGCCCAGGTGCAGCAGGGGCAATTGTGCCTGGGCCGCCAGCAACAATCGCTCGACCGGACCGAGTTCGAGGCCGGGCAGGGCGGTCAGGTGCTTTTCATGCAGAAACAGCACAGCGCGCTCGCGCAGTTGCTGCTCTTCGCGTTCGGTGAAGCCATCGAGAATGGGCAGGCGCCTGCGTACCTCGGCCCAGTGGGCGGGATCGACAGGGTTGTTTTCGAGGGTGCGACGACGGCGCCAGGCCTTGAAGGACCACATGCATGCGGGCTCGTTGGGAGGACCCGGCAACCATAAGGGCGTCAGACGCTCGCGACAAGTCGGCACAAAGGCTGCAGTGGTGTTTACAGCTTCGCTGCAGCAGGAGGGCTGAGCATGGCGCTGCAACTGCTGGAACATCCCGGAATCAGCCTGGCGTCCGGCGTCGGACTGGACTTGCCGCACCAGGCTGCACGGGCTCGGGCGATGTGGTTGGCCGGTCGCCAGCAGCGTCCGCCGTTGCTGCTGGTGGTGTTGCTTTGGGCGCGCCACTGCCCTGATGTGGTGCAAAGTCTGGAGCTTTACCTTGACGCGCTGTTCGCCGACTTTCGCTGCACACCGCAGGGCTGGAGCGAAACCCAGGCGGCACGGCAGGTGCTGGCAGCGTTGAATCTGCAGCTGTTTCGTCGCCAGCAGTCGGGACAGGATGTCGCCGAATTGCACGCCGGTGTGCTGCTGATCCAGGGCGATGAACTGCAATTTCTGCAGGCGGGCAGCGTTGGCCTGGCGCGGGCGGAGGAAGGCGCCTTGCACATCCTGACGGGGCGTGAAGGTCAGGCTCTCGGCACCCAGGCTGAGCTGGCGCTGGTCCAGCACAGCCTACTGCCAAGCCGTGGCGAGCATTTGCTGCTGGCGCCGCAGCCCTTGCTCGATGTCAGCGAGCTGCGCACGCTGTGCAGCCAGGTGGATATACCACTGGGCGAGCTGGTGCAGCCACTTTTGCAGGCGCCCGGGGCCGGGGTGCTGCTGCGAGTATGTGAGCACCGGTGTCATACGCCCGCGTTACCCAGCCCGCTACGCTCGGCACTGACGCCGGTCGTCAGTGGCCAGCTAGTCGATGGCTGGACGCTCTTGCGCGAATGCGCTTACGGCCCGCCTGGGCGGATGTTTGTCGGGCGTGATGAGGCCGGGTGCGAGGCAGTGCTCTGGTTCTCCGAGGCGGATGCCGACGAGGCCTTCTGGCAGCGCGAGTGGGCCTTGCGCCGCAGCCCGCAGAAGGCCCTGCCACAGGTGCTGTCGCCGCGGCAGACACGCAGTCATGCCTACCTGGTACTGGCCAAACCACCCCGCGGCATGCGCAATCTGTTCGATTGGGTGGCCGCCTACGGTGTGCCCGACACACCGACGCTGATGGGGATAATGACGCAACTGATTGCCGCCGTGCGCTCGCTGCAGCGCCGCGGCATGCAGGGCCTGTGGCTGAGTCCCAGGCAGATTCTGCTCGGTGACGACGGACGGGTACTGTTGCTGCCTGGTGCAGTCGCCATCCTGCCCGGTGTGGCGCGCCAGCCTCTGCCTGAGCAGGCGGTGCCTTTGGCTCCGGAGCTGCGCAGCGGCCGTGCGCTTGATGGTCGTGCCGACCAGTTCGCCCTGGCGGCGCTGCTCTACTGGCTGATGTGTGGGCAATGGCCGGAGGCGGCACGTAGCGATGTCGGCCCTGGCCACTGCTATGTGCCGCTGGCGACCTTTGCCGTGCATGTGCCGCAAGGTTGGGACGGTGTGCTCGCCCGTGCCCTGGCGCCGCAACCGCAGGCGCGCTTCGAGGCATTGTCGGAGTTTCAGCTGGCCTTGCAGCAACCCTTGCAGGCTCGTCGCAGCCAGGCGCTGCTACGCGCACCCTTGCGGTCGGCACGCTTGGCTGCGCTGGGGCTGGTCACGCTGCCGCTACTGCTGGGGCTGCTGCTCAGTCTTGGCGGCTGACGGGCAACCGCCGTGTCGGCCGATCGATCAGTCGGAGTTGATGGGCAGTACGTAGTTCTTGAACTGCTCGTCCTCGACGAAGCCGATGGACTCGTAGACCTTCTGTGCCACCTCGTTATCGCGACTGGTGGCTACGCGCATGCGCACGGCGTTGGTTTCCTTGGCCATCTGCTTGGCGGTGTGTAGCAGGCGATCAGCCACCAGTTGGCGGCGAGCATCTTCGGCCACATAGATGTCGTTGAGAATCCACACGCGCTTGAGCGACAGCGAGGAGTAGCTGGGGTAGAGCTGGCAGAAGCCGAGCAGCTTGTCTTCGTCGTCGGCCAGGGCCAGGTAGATCACCGACTCCTTGCGGCGCAGGCGCTTCTCGAGGAATTTGCGTGACGACTCGGGGTAGGGCAGTTCGTTGTAGAACTCACGGTATTTGACGAACAGCGGGGTCAACAGGTCCAGGTGCTCCAGGGTGGCTTGGACTATGCGCATGGTGGGCCTCGGCTTCTCTCTGTAGTGGGGCAGGAGTGGCGATGCAGCTGTTGTGCCAGCGGGTCAGCCGATGCTGCCTCAAAGCCAGTTGAAAGCGCAATCCAAGCAAGCGTTTGATTTTATCGTGGCCGAGCAACTTGGCATTCGTCCACCTGTCTGAACTGAGCGCAGCAGTCGCCTGGCGGGCGCTGTGCTAACCTGCCGCCATCGCTTCACGCCCGGTTATTGGGCTTGTTCAGAGGTCATTCATGCACATTCATATTCTCGGCATCTGCGGCACCTTCATGGGTTCGCTCGCGGTGCTGGCTAAAGAGCTCGGCCATCGCGTCACCGGCTCCGACGCCAATGTTTACCCGCCCATGAGCACTCAGTTGGAAGCCCAGGGCATCGAGTTGATGCAGGGCTTTGACCCGGCGCACCTGCAGCCGGCGCCCGATCTGGTGGTGGTGGGTAATGCCATGAGCCGTGGCAACCCGGCGGTGGAATACGTGTTGAACAAGGGCCTGCCCTATGTGTCCGGCCCGCAGTGGCTGGCCGACCACGTGCTGCAGGGTCGCTGGGTGATGGCGGTGGCCGGCACCCATGGCAAGACCAGCAGTTCGAGCATGCTGGCCTGGGTGCTGGAGCATGCCGGCATGAGCCCGGGCTTTTTGATCGGCGGTGTGCCGCAGAACTTTGGCATCTCCGCACGCCTGGGCGACACGCCGTTCTTCGTGGTCGAGGCCGACGAATACGACAGCGCTTTCTTCGACAAGCGCAGCAAGTTCGTCCACTACCGCCCGCGTACGGCCATCCTCAACAATCTGGAGTTCGACCACGCGGACATCTTCCCGGACCTGGCAGCCATCGAGCGGCAGTTCCACCATCTGGTGCGCATCATTCCCAGCGAAGGCCTGGTCATTCATCCGGCCAGTGAAACGGCGCTGGCGCGGGTGATCCAGATGGGCTGCTGGACGCCGGTGCAGACCACCGGTGAGGGTGGCCAGTGGCAGGCGCGTCTGCTCAGCGCGGATGGCTCGCGCTTCGAGGTGAGCTTCGACGGCAAGGTCGAGGGCACCGTGGCGTGGAACCTGACCGGCCAGCACAACGTCGCCAACGCCCTGGCCGTGCTCGCCGCGGCGCGCCATGTTGGCGTGGTACCGGCGCTGGGCATCGAGGCGCTGGGCCAGTTCATCAACGCCAAGCGGCGTATGGAGAAGGTCGCCGAGGTGGCGGGTGTGACCGTATTCGACGACTTCGCTCACCACCCGACCGCCATTGCCACCACCCTGGATGGCCTGCGCAAGCGCGTCGGCGACGGTACCCAGGTGATCGCAGTGATCGAGCCGCGCTCCAACTCGATGAAGCTCGGCGCCCATCGCGACGGCCTGGCCGAGTCCGCCGAACAGGCCGATGCGGTGTTCTGGTATGCACCACCGAATCTGGGCTGGGACCTGGCTGCCACCGTCGCCGGGGCGAGCAACCCGACCCAGGTGTGCGATTCGCTGGAGTCGATCATCGACGGCGTCAAGGCGCTGGTGCGGCCTGGTACCCAGGTAGTGATCATGAGCAACGGCGGCTTCGGCGGCCTGCATGGCAAGCTGGCCAAGGCCCTTTCATAAAGAGCCGAAATTCGCGCTCAAAGCGTCGCGAGCGCAGATTAGCATTAGGGCGGGTGGAACCCGCCACAGATCAAGAACCGGCGGGTTGCACCCGCCCTACGGAGCATCCATGAGCGGCCCCGAACGAATTACCTTGGCCATGACCGGCGCCTCCGGCGCTCAGTACGGCCTGCGTCTGCTCGACTGCCTGGTGCAGGAAGATCGCGAGGTGCACTTCCTGATCTCCAAGGCTGCGCAATTGGTGATGGCCACCGAGACCGACGTGGCGCTACCGGCCAAACCGCAGTCCATGGCCCAGTTCCTCACCGAATACACCGGCGCGGCGCCTGGGCAGATCCGCGTCTATGGCAAGGAAGACTGGATGGCCCCGGCGGCCTCCGGCTCTGGTGCGCCAACCGCGATGGTGGTGGTACCGTGCAGCACCGGCACCTTGTCGGCGATCGCTGCGGGGGCCTGCAACAACCTGATCGAACGCGCCGCCGACGTGGCGCTGAAGGAGCGCCGCCAGCTGATTCTGGTGCCGCGTGAGGCGCCGTATTCGAGCATCCATCTGGAGAACATGCTCAAACTGTCCAACCTCGGCGTGACCATCCTGCCGGCCTCTCCTGGCTTCTATCACCAGCCGCAGACGCTGGATGACCTGGTGGATTTCGTCGTCGCGCGTATCCTCAATTGCCTGAATATCCCCCAGGACATGCTGCCGCGTTGGGGCGAGCATCATTTGGTGTCGGATGACTAGCAGCGTGCGCCTGCTCTTATGCGCCGTGGCGCTGCTGAGCCTGAGCGGCTGTGCCACCGTGCGCACGCTGGATGCGGCCAAGCCTGGTGCGCCGGTGGTCTATGCCGGCACGCGACTGGATTGGTATGCGATCAATGGCGGCTGCTGCCCGCTGGATCGTTTCGGTGCCGAGGCGCCTCGTTATGCGGGGCTGGACCTGCCGGCCAGTGCGCTGCTCGATACTCTGCTATTACCCTTTTCCCTGGCCGCCGCGCTGGGGGTGAGCCTGGGTGTCAGCGGCGGGTTGTAGGCCGGATGCAATCCGCGATGGTGCCATGATTTCGTAGGGTGCGCTGTGCGCACCGAATCTCGGCTGCAGTGGTGCGCCCTAAGGTTGTCGGCTGGGATGTCATCCGGGAAAGCCCGGTGCGCGCGGCGCACCCTACATGTACGTGACGCCGTTCAGCAGGGTTCGGTTTCCACTTCCTGGCACACGTCTATCCACTCGGCATCCACCAGTTCGGCCATGCGCTGCGGGGTGATGCGCACGGCGCTGTGAGTAGCACCGGCAGCTGGCAGCACCTCGTCGAAGGCCAGCAGCGAGCGGTCGCAGTAGACGCTGAGCGGTGTAGCTAGGCCGAATGGGCAGACGCCGCCCACTGGGTGGCTGGTCAGCTCGATCACCGTTTGCGCATCGAGCATGCGCGACTTGGCGCCGAAGCATTCCTTCATCTTGCGGTTGTCGATGCGCGCGTCGCCGCGGGCGACGATCAGTACGTCGCGTTCGGCGATGCGAAAGGCCAGGGTCTTGGCGATCTGTCCCGGCGATACGCCATGCGCCTCGGCAGCCAGCGCCACGGTGGCGGTGCTGGACTGCAGCTCGATGATCGCGATGTCGGGCGCCTTGGCGGCGAAGAAGGCGCGTACAGAGGCCAGGCTCATGAAGCGGTTCCCCAGGGCTGTCGAGGTGAAACACGACGCGGCGGCCAGTCTGGTGCTGGTCTGGCGCAGCGCCTTCATGGCGCTGGCGTGGTCGTGAGCACGGCGAAAAACAAGCGGCCATGCTCGCGCTGCATGACCAGCACGTCAAGGCCTGATGGCGTCAGGTTGCCAGCAGATGTGTTGTTTTCGCTGCCTCATCGAGCCCGTAGCGACCTTTTTCATCTCGCGTTACCCGGCCCATGGCTACGTCCGGGTCATGGGTGAACACCAGCCGGCCACCTCGGGCAAACAGATCGCTGAGTAGCGCTTCCTTCTCCTCGATCAGGCCTTCGGGGAAGCGGTCGTAACCCATGGTGATTGGCAGGTGCACCCAGGGCGCGCCAGGGATCAGGTCACCGGGAAATACCACCGGCCCGCCCGGCATGGCCACTTCCGGTAGCAGTTGGCCGGGCGTGTGGCCGTCGCTCCAGTGCAGGCGCCAGTCGGGGCCGAGCTGGTCGCAGTGGTCAGTTTCGTCGATCAGCAGCAGGCGGCCGCTGTTTTCCAGCAGGTCGAGCATTTCCGGGATGTAGGAAGCGCGGTCGCGAGCGTGTGGCTGGCGTGCGCGCTGCCATTGTCTGCGCCCCGTGATGAATCGTGCATTGGGGAACAGCAGGCGTGGAGGCTGGCCCTCCTGCCAGGCGGCAAGCAGACCGCCAGCATGGTCGAAGTGCAAGTGGGTGAGCACCACTATATCGATATCGGCATCGCTCAGGCCCGCGGCGGCGAGGCTGTCGAGCAGCACGTGGCGATCTTCCTGCACGCCGAAGCGCTGCTTGAGCTCTGGACTGAAGAAGGCGCCGATGCCGGTTTCGACCAGGATGTTGCGCTCGTCCTCCTGCACCAGCAGGGCGCGGCAACCGAGGTCGATACGGTTCAGTTCGTCGGCCGACATCCAGCGCTGCCAGAGGGCCTTGGGCGCGTTACCGAACATGGCGCCGCCATCGAGTTTCTGGCTGTTGCCGGTCAGGGTGGTCAGGGTTCGCATGGGGCTTCTCTTGTTCTTGTCCGTTCGTGGTGATTGTTTCAGCGTTCTATGGCCAGAGCCACACCCTGGCCACCGCCGATGCACAGGGTCGCCAGCCCACGGCGGGCATCGCGGCGCTGCATCTCATGGATCAGGCTGACCAGAATGCGGCAGCCGGAGGCACCAATGGGGTGGCCGAGGGCAATGGCGCCACCGTTGACGTTGACCTTGGCGCTGTCCCAATGCAACTCGCGGCCGACGGCGATGGCCTGGGCGGCGAAGGCTTCGTTGGCCTCGATCAGGTCGAGCTGCTCCAGGCTCCAGCCGGCGCGCTCCAGCGCCTTGCAGCTGGCGAATACCGGACCGATACCCATCACGGCTGGGTCGACTCCGGCACTGGCGTGGGCGGCGATACGGGCCAGCACCGGCAGTTGCAGTTCGGCGGCTTTTTCGGCACTCATCAGCATGACGGCGGCGGCACCATCGTTGAGCGTAGAGGCGTTACCGGCGGTCACCGTGCCGTCGCTCTTGAACGCCGGGCGCAGCTTACCGAGGCTGTCCAGGCTGGTGCCGGCGCGCGGCTGTTCATCCTCAGCGAAACGCAGCGGTGCGGCGCCGCGCTGGGGAATTTCCACAGGGACGATTTCGCCGGCAAAGCGGCCGGACTCGATGGCCGTCTGGGCGCGCTGCTGCGAGCGCAGGGCGAAGGCATCCTGCTCGGCGCGCGTGACGCCGTACTGCTCGGCCAGGTTCTCGGCGGTGATGCCCATGTGGTAGTTGTTGAAAGCGTCCCACAGGCCGTCCTGGATCATGCTGTCGACCAGTTGCGCATGGCCCATGCGCAGGCCACTGCGTGCGCCGGGCATGACGTAGGGCGCCAGACTCATGGTCTCCTGGCCGCCAGCGATGATGATCTCGGCATCGCCACCACGAATGGCCTGGGCACCGAGGATCACCGCCTTGAGACCGGAGCCGCAGACCTTGTTCAGGGTCATGGCTGGCACCGTATGTGGCAGGCCGGCTAGCAGCACGCTCTGCCGGGCCGGGTTCTGCCCGCTGCCTGCGGTGAGCACCTGACCGAATATCACTTCGTCGATCTGTTCGCCCTCGACTGCCGTGCGGGCGAGCAATTCGCGGATCACCGCGGCGCCCAGTTGCGGGGCGGGGATACGGCTCAACGCACCCTGGAAGCTGCCGATGGCAGTACGGCAGGCGGCGACTATCACGACTTCACGCATAAGGACTCCTCGTCGGCTGGGCAGGGCCAGCCGAAGCTCGAATAAAAAAGCGCGCCGCCGAAGCGCCGCGCAACACGCTCAACCTTGTTGGGCCTCCGGCTTGGCGTTGGCGGGGTTCACCCGCCCTACATTTAGAACTGCTCGGCGGCCAGCCCGTACAGCGATGAGCTACCACCCCGAATGCTCGCTTCCAGGCTCAGGGTGCGCGGCAGCAGGCGAGCGAAGAAGAACTCTGCAGTGGCCAGCTTGCCGCCGTAGAAGGCTTGGTCCTCACTGCGCTTGCTCTGCGCCACGGCGGCCATGCGTGCCCACATGTAGGCGTAGGCGACGTAGCCGAACAGGTGCAGGTACTCCACCGAGGCGGCACCGACCGAGTTCGGGTCGGCCTTGGCCTGCTCCAGCAGCCAGCCACTGACCGCCTCCAGGCGTTCCAGCGCTTCGATCAGGCGCTCGCCGAAAGGCGATTCGTTTGCGTGGGCGAAGTCGCGCACTTCGCTGGCGAACAGACGCAGCGCAGCGCCGCCGTTGGCCACTACCTTGCGCCCGAGCAGATCGAGCGCCTGGATGCCGTTGGTGCCCTCGTAGATCTGCGCGATGCGCACGTCACGCACCAGCTGCTCCTGGCCCCACTCGCGAATGTAGCCATGGCCGCCGAACACCTGCTGGCCGTGCACGCAGCTTTCCAGACCGGTGTCGGTGAAAAAGGCCTTGGCCACCGGGGTGAGCAGGGCGACCAGCGCCTCGGCGTTCTGCCGTTCACTGGCGTCCTCGGTGTACTTGGCCAGGTCGAGTTGCTGGCCAACGTAGCAGGCGAAAGCACGGCCACCTTCGTTCAGTGCCTTCATGGTCAGCAGCATGCGGCGCACGTCGGCATGCACGATGATCGGGTCGGCGAGCTTGTCCTGATTGACCGGGCCAGTGGCGGCGCGGCTCTGGATACGTTCGCGGGCATAGGCTACTGCTGACTGGTAGGACGCCTCGGCGCAGCCGATGCCCTGGATGCCGATGGACAGGCGTTCGTAGTTCATCATGGTGAACATCGCCGCCAGGCCCTTGTTGACTTCGCCGATCAGGTAGCCGGTGGCGCCGTCGAAGTTCATCACGCAGGTGGCCGAGGCCTTGATGCCCATCTTGTGCTCGATCGAGCCGCAGCTCACCGCATTGCGCGCGCCGAGGCTGCCATCGGCGTTGACCATTACCTTGGGCACCAGGAACAGCGAGATGCCCTTCGGCCCGGCCGGTGCGTCCGGTAGCTTGGCCAACACCAGATGGATGATGTTCTCGGTCAGATCCTGCTCGCCGCCGGTAATGAAAATTTTGCTGCCGGTGATCCTGTAGCTGCCATCGGCCTGCGGCTCTGCCTTGGTTCTGATGATGCCCAGGTCGGTGCCGGCATGGGCCTCGGTCAGGCACATGGAGCCGGCCCAGCGGCCCTCGTACATCGGCGGCAGATAGGTGGTTTTCAACTCTTCGCTGGCGTGGGCGTCGATGGCCAGGCAGGCGCCGGAACTCAGCGCCGAATACAGCGCGAAGCTGGAGCCGGCGGCGTAGAGCATTTCCTCGAAGGCCACGGCGAGCATCTTGGGCATGCCCATGCCGCCGTAACTCGGGTTGCCGGAGAGGCCGACCCAGCCGCCTTCGGTGTAGGTGGCGTAGGCCTCGCGGAAACCAGCCGGGGTGCGCACGTCGCCGTCGACCCACTGCGCGCCTTCCTCGTCGCCGCTGCGGTTGAGCGGTGCGATCAGGCCGCCGGTGACCTTGGCCGCTTCTTCGAGGATGGCATCGGCGGTGTCGGCGTCGACGGTTTCCGCCAGGGCCGGCAGACGTGCCCACAGGCTCGGCGCCAGGAACACTTCATGGAGGACGAAGCGCATATCGCGCAGCGGGGCGTTGAATTCGGGCATGGTGCAACCTCGACAGCAGTGGCGCCGCGACGAGCGCGGCGCGTGTGGAACGAAAAAACGTTAGCAGGCCGTTGAAAAACGTAGGCGAGGCAGCCAGTGCCAGGCAAAAACAGGCGAAAAAGAGGAGTTTACGAGCTGTAAATGAGCATTTTGAGTCTGTTTTTAACGCAGCAATGGCAACGCAGGTAGTTTTTCAACGGCCTGTCAGTCGGCTTCCGCCGGACTGTGCGGCTTATCCTTGACGCTGGTGAATTTAAGCAGATGGGTACGTTCGACCAGGATGTACAGCGCTGCACCCGCAGCCAGGCCCCAGCCAGCGCCGTAGACGGCGAGCACCACACCCATGGTGCCGGCGATGCCGCGCTCGGTGTTGTTGTTGAGTTGCTCGAAGCCGACCATCAGGCAGATATAGCCGGTGAGGATCAGCGTCAGCGACAGGGCGATCGGCAGCACCGGCTGGAAGAAACTCACCAGCGGCAGCATGAACAGCGCGGCGAAGCCGGTGATCCAGAAGGTGCCGGCGCCGCTGTAGATCGAGTCCATCGCTTTGCGCCCGTACTTGTAGCGCTCGGCCATGGTAGCCGCCACCGCTGTCCACAGCGGACCGGCCAGGCCCGGGTAGGGCGCGAAGAAGGCATGCAGGGCGTTGCGGATGGCGGTCACCAGGTGTACGCGGTCGACGTTGTTTTCGATCACCTCGTCGGTACGCAGTTCATCGGCGCGCTGCATCAGTGACTGGCCGACGATGATGTCGCCGAAGGCGATCACATAGGCGATCACCGCCGTGGGCACGGCCAGCAGGAACACGTCGAGGCCAGGGAAACCGACATTGAATGGCAGGTAGTTCCACATCTCGCCGAAGGCCGGCGCGGTGATGCCCCACTTCACGTCCGGCATCTTGTACTCGCCCACGCCGATACCGATGAAGATGGCGATCAGCATGCCTGGCACCATGCCGTAGTTGACGATCTTGCGGGCGAAGGGCACGCGCTCGGTCAGGCCCTTGAAGGACACCGAGAACATCAGGTACAGGCAGATCAGGCTGCCCAGCACCAGGGAGATCGGCGTGTTGGCCAGGCGGCCGCCGGCGCTGATCTCGCCCATCAGTGCGGCGATGCCGGCACCGATGATGATGCCGCCCTTCATCGAGTTGGGGATCAGCCGCACCAGGGCGCTGCCCAGACGTGTGACGCCGAGCACGAGGAAAATCACGAATACCAGGAACTGCAGGGCGAACAGCGCCTGGATGGCTTGCGGGCCGGGTTCGAAATTGCCGAGAAACAGCAGCACCACCGGGATGCCGGGGGTGATCCAGCCGGGTACGAAAGGCACTCCGAGCAGCGCCGGCAGCATGAAGCCGATGCCGCATACCACCACGTAGGCCAGGGCCACGTCGTAGGGCAGGCCGAGGTATTTCTCCAGCAGTGGGATCATCGCCAGGCTGACCACGAACATGATCAGCGCCTGCAGCATCTCGGCAGTTTCCCAGCGGTAATGCACGAAGGGCAGGCGCACCTTGAACGGGCCCAGAGGCCAGTGCGGTTGTTCGTCGCCGTCACGGCGCTTGAAAATTTGCATGAGGGTTCTCCGTCGGCCGCCTGGGCCGGTTCTTGTTGTTGTGAAAACGGTTCATTCACCCCTCTCCCGCTTGCGGGGCGTAAGCGGATTCAGCGAAGCACCGCTTCGCCCGCTGCAGCGCCCTGAGCTCTGCGAAGGGCTGGGGCGCGGAGCGGGGGCCGGGGGAGAGGGCGCCTCTACAGCGTCTTGGCCATATCGCGCAGGACGAACTTCTGGATCTTACCGGTGCTGGTCTTGGGCAACTGGGTGAAGACCACGGTCTTGGGCACCTTGAAGCTGGCCAGGTGTTCGCGACAGAAGGTCATGATGTCGCTGTCGTTGACCTGCTGGCCGGTCTTCAGGGTGATGAAGGCGCAGGGCGTCTCGCCCCATTTCTCGTCCGGACGGGCGACCACAGCCGCCTCCAGCACCGCCGGGTGGCGATAGAGCACGCCCTCGACCTCGATGGTGGAAATGTTCTCGCCGCCGGAGATGATGATGTCCTTGAGCCGGTCGCGGATTTCCACGTAGCCGTCGGCGTGGCACACGCCCAGGTCGCCGGTGTGGAACCAGCCACCCTCGAAGGCCTCGGCGGTGGCGCTGGGGTTCTTCAGGTAACCCTTCATCACGGTGTTGCCGCGCATGAAGATCTCGCCGATGGTCTGGCCATCACGCGGCACCGGTTCCAGGGTTTTCGGGTCGGCGACCATCACCCCTTCCAGAGTCGGGTAACGCACGCCCTGGCGCGCCTTGATGGTGGCGCGCTCTTCCAGCGGCAGTTCGTCCCATTCCGCGTGCCAGGCGCACAGGGTCACCGGGCCATAGACCTCGGTGAGGCCGTAGACGTGGGTCACGGCGATGCCCATTTCCTCCACCGCACCGATCACCTTCGCGGGTGGCGCAGCGCCGGCGACCATGGCCTTGACCGGATGATCGATGGCCGCCTTGGCCTCGTCCGGCATGTTCACCAGGGCATTGAGCACGATGGGCGCGCCGCACAGGTGGGAGACCTGCTCGTCGCGGATCAGGGTGAGGATCTTCGCCGGGTCGACGCGGCGCAGGAACACGTGCACGCCCGCCAGGGCGGTGATCGTCCAGGGGTAGCACCAGCCGTTGCAGTGGAACATCGGCAGGGTCCACAGGTAGACCGGATGGTTGCCCATGTTCCAGGTCATCTGGTTGCCCATGGCGTTGAGGAAGGCACCGCGGTGGTGATAGACCACGCCCTTGGGGTTGCCGGTGGTGCCGGAGGTGTAGTTGAGGCTGATCGCCTGCCACTCGTCCGTCGGCCACTGCCAGGCGAACTCGGGGTCGCCCTCGGCGAGGAAGGCCTCGTAGTCCAGGTCGCTGACCGCCTGGCCTTCGCCGTACTCGGGGTCGTCGACATCGATCACCAGCGGCGGATGGTCGAGCATGCCGATGGCGGCGTGCACCACGTCGAAGAACTCGCGGTCGGCGATCACCACCTTGGCTTCGCCATGCTGCAGCATGAAGGCGATGGCTTCGGCGTCCAGGCGTACGTTGAGGGTGTTGAGCACCGCGCCGATCATCGGCACGCCGAAATGCGCTTCGAGCATCGCCGGAATGTTCGGCAGCATCACTGCCACCGTATCGCCCTGGCCAATGCCGCGCCCGGCCAGCGCCGAGGCCAGGCGCCGGCAGCGTGCGTAGGTTTCGGCCCAGTCGCGACGAATCGAGCCATGCACCACCGCTGGGTAGTGCGGGTACACCGCCGCCGTGCGTTCGATGAAGCTCAGGGGGCTGAGGGCGACATGGTTGACGGCGGCGCGGCCGAGGCCCTGCTCGTAGATCGACATGGCGGATACACCTTTGGCTGATTGTTAGCTCTGGTTATTCCGGTAATGATGCAGGCATTACCGAAGTTTGCTGGCGGTAATTTATAGGTCATTTCTAATAAATATGGAAGTTGTACCAAGGTTTTATAGAATAATTACTATATGAGTTTTTCCAGTGATCAGGCGGCAGTGCCGCTACAGGCCTGGCTACGTATCCAGCGCGAAGCCCCATCCCTCAACGAGCGGGCGGCGGCTTTGCGCCGTGCCGTGCTGGGCTGCCCACAGGTACGCCAGGCCTGGTACCTGACCTGGCAGCCGGCCAGCCGTACCTATGCCCAGGACGATGGCGGGCCACGCTTGCCGCCGGGGCAGGGCGATCCTCTGGCCGCCAGCGATCAGGCTTTGTTCGAGGCGTTGACTACACAGCCCTGCCTGAGCCTGGAAGCAGTGCGTCAACTGCCCTGCTGGCTGGCCGGGCGACTGCGCCGCGCCGCGATTCACCACGGTCAGGCGTTGGCGCTGAGCCTGGAGCCGGGCGGTGCTGGTCTGCTGTTGCTCCAGGTCGACGAGAACGCCGGCCTGGAATGGCTACCCTGGCTGCGCGAGCTGCTAGCGCAACTGGTCGCGCTGGCTGGTGGCATGGCTCGCAGTGCGCCGCTGTTGTCGGCCGATCCGCAGCCGGCTTTGCTGCTCGATGAACAGGCGCGGGCGCTGGAGTTCAACCAGGCGCTGCAGGGGCTGCTCGGCGAACGCGCGCTGGCGCAGGTGGGCGAGCTGCTGCCGGTCAACCATCTGCCGCTGGTACGCGCCTGCCTGGAGCAGGGCCGCGCCATCGAGGCGGTGGAGGCGCAAGACGGCGAACGCATCCTGATCTGGAGTTTCATCCCCGACCTTGCTGAGCGCCTTGTGCTGGCGCGCTGTCGCGAGGCGACCCAGGAAATTCGCGAGCAGCGCGAAGCTGCTCGGGCGCGACGCTTGTACCGTCTGATCACCGAAAACACCACGGACCTGATTTCCCGCCACACCCCGGACGGGGTCTTCCTCGACGCCTCGCCGGCCAGCTGGACGCTGCTCGGCTACTGGCCGGAGGAGTTGCGTGGGCGCAGCGTCGACAGCCTGTTGCACCCTCTGGATCAGGCCCAGCAGGCGCGGCAGGCCCGTGAGGCGCTGGAGCAGGATGGCTACCACACCATGACCTATCGCATTCGCCACCGCGATGGTCACTACCTGTGGTTCGAGACCGCCAGCCGCGCCATTCGCGAGACCTACACCGGCGCGGTGGTGGAAGTGGTCAGCGTCTCGCGCGACATTACCGCGCGCATCCATGCAGAGGAGAACAAGCGCCGCCTGGAGGACGAGCTGGCCCATACCACGCGGCTGATCACCCTGGGCGAGCTTGCCTCCGGCATCGCCCATGAGATCAACCAGCCGTTGGCGGCGGTGGTCAACTACGCCAGCGCCAGCCAGCGCTATCTGCAAGGCGTCGGTGGCGATCCGGTGGGTGTGGACAAGGTGGCCCAGGGGCTGGCGCGTATCACCGAGCATGCCAATCACGCCTCGGTGGTGATCAAGCGTCTGCGTGCTTTCCTGCGCAAGGGGCAGCGGCGCATGCAGGCATTGAACCTGGCCGAGGTGGCACGCGAGGCCGTGCGCCTGTGCAACTGGGAGGCGGGTGCGGCTCAGGTGGCGGTCAGCGACGTCTTGCCGGACAATCTGCCGCCGGTATTCGCCGACCGTGTGTTGCTCGAACAGGTGCTGCTGAACCTGCTGCGCAACGCTATCGAGGCGAACCGTGATCAGCATCCGGGCAGTGCGTCGCAGATACGCCTGGAGGCCGGCGAGGGCGGTGGCAGCCTGGCGATCCGGGTGATTGACCAGGGGCCGGGCGTCAGCGACGAGCAGATGGGCAAACTGTTCACCCCGTTCTACACCAGCAAGGCCGATGGCCTGGGGCTTGGTCTGTCCATGAGCCGCAGCATCATCGAAGGCTTTGGTGGCGCATTGGAGGCGTTTCCGGCCGAAGGTGGCGGTTTGTGCCTGGAGTGCCGTTTGCCGCTGGGCAGAGATGACGATTCGTTGTCGAGTTGTCGCGGCTGAAGCCCCTCCCACGGAGCATGCAAGCTGTGGAAGGGGCTTTCGGCTCGGGCATCCTGCATCCATGCAGTCGTAGCCGCGAGCGATGAGACGCATAACAACAAGAGGAGCTGCACGCAGATGCAACAACTGGTTTATGTGGTCGATGACGACCAGGGCATGCTCGACTCGACGCTCTGGCTGCTGGAGTCGGTGGGCCTGAAAGGCGTGCCGTTCACCAGTGGTCGCGCCTTTCTCGAGGCCTGCGATGCGACCGCCAATGCCTGCGTACTGCTCGATGTGCGCATGCCGGGAATGGGCGGGCTGAACGTGCAGGAAGAGATGCGCGCGCGCGCTATCGACCTGCCGATAATCTTCGTCAGCGGTCATGCCGACGTGCCCATCGTGGTACGTGCATTCAAGGCCGGCGCGGTGGACTTCATCGAGAAGCCCTACAACGAGCAACTGCTGCTCGACAGCGTGCAGCAGGCGCTGGAGCGTCGTGCGCCTGCAGCCAGGCAGGATCCGCGTTTGGCCGACGTACAGGCACGGCTCGATCAACTCACCCCACGCGAGCGTGACGTGCTGTTGCCATTGGTGCGCGGCCACACCAACCGTGAGGTCGCCGAGCAGCTCGATATCAGCGTGAAGACCGTCGATCTCTATCGCTCACGGGTGATGAAGCGCATGCAGGCCGAGAGCCTGCCGGAACTGGTGGGGATGGTCATTGCCGCGGGTCTTGTCGACCCGCTGGCGTTCCGCTCCGGCGCGTAAGCGCTACGTCACGCCCGTAGGGTGCGCCACGGGCACCGGGGCTGCCTGATGTACTGGGAGCGCCGTTTATCGTCTCGGTGCGCATGGCGCACCTTAAATTGGTTCCGGCGAAGGGCGATCAGTCGGCCCAACCGCGATAGACGTGAGTCATCGGCCTTGGGCCTTTGAGGTAGCCGGTTTCCAACTGACGAACATGAAAGCCGCCGGCAGCAATCAGTGCGGGTATGTCGCGGTCCAGGTGGCAGCCGCCAGCCAGCGGTTTCCATAGCGGGGTGAGGCGACGTTGCCAACGTACCACCGGTAAGTCGGGCGCCAGACCGTGTTCGCAGAACAGCAGGCGTCCGCCGGGTTTGAGCACGCGGCGCATCTCATGCAGGGCGGCGACTGCATCGGGGATGGTGCACAGGGTGAAGGTGCAGACAATGTCGTCGAAGCTGGCGTCCTCGGCCTGAATCTGGCCCAGCTCCAGGGCGATCATTTCCACCGGCACCGGCACCTGGCAGCGTGAGGCGCGTTCGCGGGCCAGGCGCTGCATGGCGGCGGACGGGTCGACGCCAACGACCACCGCGACCCGCTGTGGATCATAGAAGCTCAGGTTGAGGCCGCTGCCGATGCCGATCTCCAGCACGCGGCCCTTGGCCAGCGGCACGATCTGCGAACGGGCTTTCATGACCGCGCCCATGCCGCAGGCGAAATCGATCAGATGTGGCAGGACGTGGCGGTCATAGAGACCCATGGTTCAGGCTTCGTCTGCCGCTTCGTCGTCATCGTTGTCGCCACGGTAGGCGGCGAAGCACTTGAGCGTGTGGCTGGCATCGTTACCCTCGATCAGCCAGTTGTCGTCCGCTTCGCTGTGGCGTGCGGCCTGCACCGCAGCCAGGGAAAACTTCCACAGACGCCGTTCGCGGCCATCGATGCAGTGCACCTGCAACAGCGGTTTGGCAGCGCTGTCGCTGCCAGCCGTGCCGGCGCTGATCTGCGCCAGCAGTTCGGTGTCGAGGTCGAACTGCCAGGCATACAGGCCGTCGATCTCGAGCATTTCGGCGTCTTGCAGGGCCTCGATCAGGCTTGTCGGTTTCATCGCATCATCCACGGCATCAGCGCCCCAGGCGGCGCAGGTCGGCAGACTCTATCACGCGCACACCGTCTTCCTCCTCCAGCGCCAGACGCCACAGGGCACGGGCCAGGGCGCAGGCGTCGATGCCACGGTACTTGCCCGGCAACCAGCGCAGCAGCGGCGCTGCCAGGCGCTCGCCGAGACGAAACTCATGGCGCGCACCGAGCAGCAGCGATGGGCGGGCGATGGTCAGTTGCGGCCAGTCCATGGCTTTCAACGCTTCCTCGGTCTCACCCTTGACGCGGTTGTAGAACACCGACGCGTTGGGGTTGGCGCCCAGGGCGCTGATCACCACCAAGTGTCGTGCGCCGAGCTCGCGAGCACGGCGGGCGAAGGCCAGTACCAGGTCATGGTCGACAGCGCGGAAGGCTTCTTGCGAGCCGGCCTGTTTGATGGTGCTGCCCAGGCAGCAGAAGGCGGTGTCGACCTGGCCAGATAGCTGCGGCAGCAGGGTCTGCAGGTCGCCTACCGGGTTTTCCAGATGTGGGTGTGCGGCCAGGGGGCGGCGGGTAGGTGCCAGCACGCGGGCGACCGTCGGCTCGCTGAGCAGGCGGTCGAGCAGGTGTTCACCGGTAAGCCCGGTGGCGCCGGCGATAAGGATGTGCTGTGGGGTCAGGTACATTCGGTTGTCTCTTGTCCGTTACAGGTGAGCTTAGTCCTTTGCCGGACCGCTGGCCACGGCACCGAGCGCACGCTCGGCCTGGCTTTGGCGCAGTTCGCGCCAGTGCTGGAGTACGCCACGAGGCGCCCAGATCTGCGGTTCGGAAGGTTCGAAGCCGTCGCTCTGCTCACGCTCGGCGACACGTTCCTTGGCCAGTTCGAAGGCCCGTTCGAGGTTGTCGGTTTCGCCCAGTGCCTCGGCGAACAGGGCGCGGCCGAAATAGGTGAAGTCGTTTTCCTCGCTGCAGCCGAAGGACACCCTGTCGGCGCGTGCGGCGGTCATCACCAGGGTCTTTTCGTCTTTCAGCGGCGGGATGAAACCACCGGAATAGCAGGCGGAGATCACCACCACCTTGTTGCGCTGCTTGAGCGGTGCGAGCAGGGCGGCCAGCTCGCTGGCTGGCAGGTCTGCCAGCTGCAGGCGCGGCTGGTCGAGGTTCAGTTCATGGCGGCGCGAGCCGTGGCTGGTCAGGTAGATGAAGATCAGATCTTCCTCGCCGCTGCGTTCAGCCAGAGCCTGGACGGCGCGAGTGAGGTTCTCGCGGGTGGCCAGCGGGCGGTCGGCGAGATGGTCGCGATGGTTGACCAGGCTGATGCCGCCATAGGCACCGAAGCGCTCGCGCATCAGCCGGCTGACGTAGTCGGCCTCGCGCATGAACACACTTTGCTTGCCGTCGCCGGCCAAGGTCAGCGCATACAGCTCGCGTGCCGGTGTCGAGGCAGGGATGGCGGCGATGGCTTGGTCGAGCAGGTGCCCTTGTTGCAGTAGGCCCAGCTCGAGGCTGTCCGGCAGGAGCTGGCCATTTTCGTCGCGTACCAGGCGGCCGCTTTGCCAGGTGCCGGCCTGGCGGCTGCCATCGGCCAGGGTCAGGGTGCCCGCACCACTGTATTCGCCGCCCGAGAAATGCCCTCGGTAGGCACTGCCGTCGGGGAGGGTGAGCAGGCCTTCGCCTTCGTACTGCCAGTCGGCGAACTCGCCGAGGTAGCGAGTACCGTCGCCATCGGTGTACTCGCCGGGGCCCTGCAGCACGCCTTCCACGAACTCGCCGGCCCAGAGCTCGCCGCCGGCACTCTGGTAGCGGCCCTTGCCGTGAAATTCGTCGTTTTTGAAGCCGCCGCTGTAGTTGTCGCCCTCGGCATTGCGATAGCTGCCCTGGCCGCTGAGCAGCCCTTCGGCGAACACGCCGCTGTACTGGTTGCCATAGGCGTCGCTGCGCACGCCCTGGCCTTGCAGTTGACCGTCGACGAACTGGCCCTGGAAGCTGCTGCCATCGGCCATCTCCAGTTTGCCCAGGCCATGGAAGCGGTCGTTGATAAATTCGCCCTGGTAGCGCTGGCCGCCCTGTTCGAGCAGGCCTTCGCCACTGAAACGGTTGCGCTCGAAGCCGCCCTGGTAGCGGCTGCCGTCACTGTAGGTCAGAGTGCCCTGGCCATGGAACATGCCTTCGTGGAACTCGCCCAGGTAGTGCTCGCCACCGGGCCCCTGCCACTCGCCGCTGCCTTCGAGCATGCCGTCCTTGAACTGGCCGACGAACCAGCTGCCATTGCGGTAGTCCAGGCGCCCTGGGCCCTGCAACAGGCCGTCGACGATCTCGCCACGGTACTGGCCGCCATCGGGGAGGGTGGCATTGGCCGGCAGCAGCGGGCGCGCTTCATCGCAACCGGCGATCAGCAGGGACAGGCACAGCGGCAGCAAACGCAAGGCAAGGGGATTCATGACGGACGTCCAGGTCGGTGCTTTGCACGCAGTATGCCGCAAGCCCGCAGGCTTGCGCTGCATAGCCGCACTCGTTGCGGATGCGAGAGCACTCCTGCTTCGGCGTATGGTGCGGGAAGCAGGAGCGGCTGGAGATACCCGCGAAGGGTCAGACGAAGCAGAGGGTCAGCGGTTCGGCGATATAGGCCGGTTTCTCCTGGCCTTCGATCTCCAGCACGGCGCGTGCCTTGAGCAGCCACTGGCCGGGGTTCTTCTCGGTGGCGTCGGTCAGCGTCACCACTAGGCGTACCTTGGAGTTGACCTTGACCGGTTGGATGAAACGCACGCTGTCGAGGCCGTAGTTCACCGCCATCTTCAGGCCCTGCGGCATGATCATGATCTTTTCCATCAGCATCGGCACCAGCGACAGTGACAGGAAACCGTGGGCGATGGTGGTACCGAAGGGCGTCAGCTTGGCCTTTTCCGGGTCGACGTGGATGAACTGGTGGTCGCCGGTGCACTCGGCGAACTGGTTGATGCGCTCCTGGTCGATGCTCAGCCACTCGGACTTGCCGAGTTCCTTGCCAACATAGTCCTTGAGCTCTGCTACGGGTACTAACGGCATAGTTCCTCCTTGAGGACGCGGGTGTTTTTCTTGTGTGCGTGAAACCGTTGCGGCCTAGATCATCATGGGGGCGACAGCGGGTCAAGCCTGCCTTGGCGTAATGAATGACGCGGCATAGGCCAATCCGACGAAGCAATACAGGGGCCAGCGAGGGGGCATCGCGCCTATAATGGCCGACATGCCTCAACAGATGCCCGGAATCCCCTCTTATGAGCGGCGATCACGGTCATCGCTCGCTTTTTGGAGACCTCAAACATGCTGCTTCGCGGCCTCTCCTGGCTGGTGCTGTGCCAGTTGCTGGGTACCGTTCTCAACGTGCTGCTGCTACCGATGCTGCCTGGTCCGATCATCGGCATGCTGCTGCTGTTCGTCTTTCTCATGCTGCGTGGTGAGGTGGGCGAGCCGCTGAGCGTCGCCTCCAGCAGCCTGCTCAAGTACCTGCCGCTGATTCTGGTGCCGCCCGCCGTGGGCGTAATGGCCTATGCCGGCGACATCGCTGCTGACTTCTGGGCCGTGGTCGGTGCATTGCTGCTGTCGTTGCTGATCTCGCTGGCCTTCGCCGGCTGGCTGATGCAGAAACTGATCGAGCGCCAGCAGCGCCGGGAGGACGTATGACGCCCGATTGGCAGGGCGCCTGGCAGGCGCTGACCCATCATCCGCTGTTCGGCATCGGCATTACCCTGGGCGCTTATCAGTTGGCCATGGCCGCTTACGAGCGCACTCGTTGGGTGTTCCTGCAGCCGGTACTGGTATCGATGCTCACGGTGATCGGCATCCTGCTGCTCTGCGGCCTGGGCTTCGCCGAGTACCGCAACAGCGTTGCGGCACTGACTCTGCTGCTCGGCCCAGCCACCGTGGCCCTGGCTGTGCCGCTGTATCTCAACCTGCGGCGGATTCGCCAGCTGTTCTGGCCGATCATCTTGACCTTGCTGGTTGCCGGCACCTTCGCCACCGTGCTCGGCGCGGGGCTGGCCTGGTTGTTCGGTGCCGAGCACATCATGCTGATGAGCATGGCGCCCAAGTCGGTGACCTCGCCGATCGCCATGCTTGTGGCCGATCAGATCGGCGGTATCGCGGCGCTGGCGGCGGTGTTCGTGATGATCACCGGAGTCATCGGCGCTATCGTCGGGCCGTCCATCCTGCGGCTGTGCCGGGTTCATCATCCGGCAGCGCAAGGCATGGCGCTGGGCATCACCGCGCATGCCGTGGGCACGGCGCGTGCCCTGCAGGAGAGTGACGAGTGCGGCGCCTTCGCGGCCTTGGCGATGAGCCTGATGGGGGTGATCACCGCCGTGTTGTTGCCTCTGGCGATTGCCCTGTTGCGGTGAGAGCCTGCCCGACGATCTCTGATGACCTGGCACATTGCATTGATTGATAGCAGGCCCTGAAACCATGAATCTCCCGCTGTTTCCGCTCAACACCGTACTGTTCCCCGGCTGCGTGCTCGACTTGCAGATATTCGAAGCGCGCTACTTGGACATGATCAGCCGCTGCATGAAGCAGGGCAGTGGTTTCGGGGTGGTGTGCATCGTCGAGGGCGAGGAAGTGGGCGAGGCTGCCAGCCATTTTGCGGCCATTGGCTGCGAGGCGCTGGTACGTGACTTCCAGCAGCGCCCCAACGGCTTGCTGGGGATTCGCGTGGAGGGTGGCCGTCGCTTCAAGGTGGAGCGTGCCCGGGTGCTGCCGGACCAGCTGACCATCGCCGATGTGCAGTGGCTGGAAGACCATGAAGAGCGCCCATTGCTCGGCGAGCATGCCGATCTGGCGGCGCTGCTCTCGGCCTTGGCCCAGCATCCCTTGGTCGAGGGACTGGGCATGGCCGGGTTGCCCAATGGCCAACTGCAGTTGGCCAATCAGCTCGCCTATCTGCTGCCGCTGGAGCCGGGGCAGAAGCTGCAGTTGCTGCAGCTGGATGATCCCGAGCAGCGTCTGAGCCAGTTGCAGGCCATGGTGGAACAGCTACAGGGCGACGCCTCCTAGGGTGCGCCGTGCGCACAGAAATGCCTGGGCGACCCCAAGGCGCTCCAGGCTTCAATAGCTGTAGCGCAGTAGTGTCGCTGACAGTTCCCAGGTAACCATGGCGCCAAACAGCGCAACGCAGGCCGGGATCACCAGCCACCACACCTGCGCCGGCAATGGCTGCATCGGTGCCGCGCGCTGGATCAGGGCCAGGCTGAGCGCACAACTGGTCGCCGCCACCAATGCTCCGGCGATGATGTCGCTGGGCCAATGCACCCCCAGGTACACCCGCGACAAGGCGATGGCCAGAGCCGGCAGGCTCGCCACCAGCAGCCAGGTCAGGCGTGTGCGTGCCGAGCTGCCGCGACCGGCCAGCACGCCCAATGCCAGAAAGAAGGCGAACGCTGCAGAGCTGTGTCCGCTCGGCAGGCTGTAGCTTTCCAGCGGCTGCAGCAAGACATCCGGGCGTGAACGCGCCAGCAGATTCTTCAGCACCGTGGTGGCGATGGAGGCGAGCAACAGGCCGCCGCCGACGAACAGTCCGGCCTGCCAGCGGCGCACGGCGAACAGCAGCGCCACCAGTAGAACGCCTGCCGCGAACTGGATATGGAAGTCACCGAAGCGCGTGATGAACACGGCGATGGGATCGAAGGCGGCGCTGCGCTCGTCCTGCACCAGTGTCATCAGGCCCTGGTCGAGGCTGTCCAGGTGAGGGAAGCCGATCAGCATGGCGGCCAGGGCGACCGCACCGAGCAGCGCGGCCAGGCTGGCGGCCCAGCGCCTTTCACGCAGGCTGGCCTGCATGATCAGCAGCAACATCGCCGCCAGTGTCGCGCTGACGATTCCGGCTGCGCCCCAGAAACCTTCCGGTAGTGGCAGGCGCAAGGCGGCACCGGTGGCCCAGCCGGGCAGCATATAGGCCACTGCCCAGCCAGCGGCAGCCAGCAGGCTGACCAGAGCGAAGCGCACGGCCGGCATGTCCAGCATGCCGGCCACCAAGGGCAGCATCGGCCGTAGCGGGCCGATGTAGCGGCCGACCAGCAGGCTGATCACGCCGTAGCGCTGGAAGTAATTCTCGGCGCTGGTCAGCCACTCCGGATGGTCACGCAGCACCGGCAGGCGCCGGATGCCCTGGTGGAATCGGCGACCCAGCCCGTAGGAGATCGCGTCGCCGAGCAGCCCGCCGGTATAGGCGAGCAGCAACGTTTGCCACAACTCCAGGGCGCCGTTGCCGGCCAGCACGGCGAGGGTGAACAGCAGTACGGTGCCAGGGATGATGATGCCGGCCACTGCCAGGCACTCCAGGCAGGCGACCAGAAAAATGGCCAATGCCAGCCAGTGCGGGCTGCCTTGCAGCCAGGTAGTCATGCTGTCGAACCATTGCATCATGGTTGGGTTTGCTCCAGCGCATGCAGTTGATAGTCGTGTCCTTCGACCTGTCCACGGCGCAAAGGGTTGCGCGTGCAGTGGCGGGCATAGCGGGCGTCGACGAAGCGGTACGGCAGGTGCTCGTCACGGCCCTTGGGAATGCCCAGCCGCGCACACTGGATAATCGATTGCGGTCGTTCGCCGACATCCTCGACGAACAGCCGTTGCAGGTCGAAGCGGCGTGCATCCCAGTCCGGTACTTTCAGGGCGAGCGCCTTGCACAGCAGGGTCTGCCCGGCGCACAGGCGTTCAGGGGCGCGCGGCTGGCCCTGGCTGTCGGGGTTGTTGCGTTGCATCGCGGCCAGGGCATTGGCGCCGCTGACGGCATCGAGCCACGGATGCGCAGACTTGATCAGCACCGCGTTGCCCGGCCCCTGGGCGCTGAAGTTCAGCGAGTCGCCGCCGCGCGCGTAATACATATAGATGTGCCCGCCGTCGGCGAACAGCGCCTTGCGCTTGTCGGTGTAGCCGAGCGACGCATGGCTGCCCTTGTCGACCAGGTAATAGGCCTCGGTCTCGATGATCCGCGCACTCAGCCACAGCGTGCCGACACGATGGCGGATCACCTTGCCGAGCAGCTCGCGAGCGACCAGTTGCGCGTCGCGGTCGAAGAAGGTATCGGGCAGCGGCCTGGCGCCGGGCCAGGGCAAACTAAGGGTGGGTTCGGCGGGCATGATCTGTTGAATGGGCTCGCAGCGTTCTAATCTGGGCCGCGAGCATAAAACAAGAACCTTAAAGATGCCTGAACGTATCAGGGCCAGCAGTGCCCATATCAGCCCGTCGGCGCATTACACCGGCTATGTGTGGTATCGCCACCATCTGGCCGAGCCGGCCTTCGTCACCACGTTCGGTAGTTTCGTGCACAAGCTGCTGTGGCCGCTGACCTGGGGGGCCAGGGCTGGTTTCGGGCTGGATATCGAGGCGTTCCTGCTGCAGCGCCACTTGCAGATCGACGCGCAACTCACTGCAGCCATCGAGCAGCAGGGTGTGCGCCAGGTGGTGGAGATCGCCTGCGGTCTGTCGCCGCGCGGCCGGCGTTTCTGCTCGCGCTACCCGCAATTGCAGTATCTGGAGGCCGATCTACCGGCCATGGCGGCGCGCAAGCGCCTGCTGCTGCATGGCGAAGGCTGGCTGGATGGCCGGCATCAGGTGCGCGCGGTGGACATCCTTGCCGAGTGCGGCAACCAGCGCCTCAAGGGGCTGTTCGCAGGCCTGGACCACAGCCAGCCGGTGGTGGTGATCACCGAGGGGCTGGTCAACTATTTCCCGCTGGCGCTGATCGAGGGGTTCTGGAGCCGGCTTGCCGCCGAGTTGGGCGAGTTCCCCAGTGCCACCTACCTGACCGAACTCTATCCGGATCTGCGTGAGCATCCGCGTTACCGTCAGTTGCGCTGGGGTGTCGACCTGATCGGCCGGCTCACTCGCGGCAGCTATCCGCTGCATTACCGTGATCACGACGAGATCGTCGCGGGCTTCCAGCGCTGCGGTTTCGCCCAGGTCCAGGTGCTCGACCCCAGCGCCGATGCGTCCAGCCTGGGTCTGCAGCCTTCGCGGTTGCCCGGACTGGTGCGGGTGATTCAGGCGCGGACTTAGGGGGCGCCGCGCGCACCGAGGCTTGCCGACGTTAGGCGCAGGCCGCAGCCGGCAGTGGCGCCGGATAGATGCGTTCGGCCAACGCCAGGCTGGCGTCGGCATCGGTATGTGGGAAGACGAAGGCCAGGCCCTGGTCGTCGTGACGCAGGGGCAGCAGCGCTTGGTTCGGCAGGTCTGCGTAGCTCAGTTGCCAGCCACGCAACGGCAGGTCTCGGGGCAGGTCGCCTTGTAGCCGCCCGCCGAAGAAACCCAGCTCGCTCAGCTCGACCGCCCATTGCTGGCCATCGGCGTGCTGAAGCCAGGCCTGACGTTGGCGCGGCGTATGGCGTGGCTCGCAACGTTTCTCCAGTTGCAATAGCTGCTCGCTAGCCAGCGGCGTGCTGCCGGGCGAGCGCAATGGCAGCGGTCGTTCGCTGAGGAAGGGGCGATACAGCGCCGAGCAGGCTTCGCGCTGTTCGAACTGGGCGAGGTGGTCGGCATGGTGGATCAGCACGCAGTCGGCCTTGGTACAGGCCGCAGCGAAGTGCGCGTGCTCCCAGGGCTGGGTGAAGTGGTCATGTTCGCCGGCCAGCACCAGGGTCGGGCACTGCGGGTGTGCGCTGAAACCACCAAAGGCCAGCAGGCGGCGGCTGTTCTGCCGGTAGCGCTCCACCTCGGCCGCTGACAGGCGCTGAATCTGGCGCAGTAGCGCCTTGCGAAAAACCGGGGCGACGCCGGTGTCCTGCAGTTGCAGTGGGTTGAGCAGGCCGGTCAGTGCGCCCTGGGCGAATTCACCGTTGCGCCCGTCATCGAGCAGGGCCAGGCCTTCCTCCAGCAATCGCCGGGCGCCCGGGCGAGCGAAAGCGGTGACGCCGGCCAGCAGCAGGCGCGCGCAGCGCTGCGGGTGGCGGACGGCGAACAGTGCCGCCAAGGCCGAGCCATAGGACAGGCCGATGGGCATCACGGGCGGTAGTTGCAGTTGTTCGGTGAAGCCGGCGATCAAGTCGGCCAGCTGTTCCAGGCCGAGCTCGGGGGCCAGTTGCAGATTGCTGCCCTGGCTGGGCAGGTCGAGGAGAATGACGGGATGTTCTACCAGCAGTTCATCGACCTCGGCGGCAAACGAACGAAAGCTCTGGAAGGCGCCGCCCAGCATCAGCACTGGCGCGCGGGTATCACATTGATGCGTCGAATAGGCCTGATAGTGCAGGCGCCAACCGGCGATCTCGATGACGTCGGGCGGGCAGGTGAGCAGGGCGGCGCTGTAGTCGGTGCGGTAACGCATGGGTGCACTCCAGTGTCTTTTGTTGTTCTTCTGGGTGGGGCGGCACACGGCGCCGTCT
Organism: Ectopseudomonas composti; assembly: GCF_900115475.1. Classification (GTDB taxonomy): domain Bacteria; phylum Pseudomonadota; class Gammaproteobacteria; order Pseudomonadales; family Pseudomonadaceae; genus Aquipseudomonas; species Aquipseudomonas composti. The sequence continues at coordinate 10,961 of NZ_FOWP01000017.1, read as the reverse complement.
CGCCTGGTGCGGCAAAACCTCGCTTGCAAGGTAAACATCAGGGGGCGATTTGTTTACCCAACCTTCGGGCGGCCTCCGTTTCCGGGTGTCACCGTTGCGTTTCGCGAGCCTCTGCGGCGGGAATTGGGGCGTTACCGCTGGGGCCTGGTGGACGCGCTGTCTACCGCTTGCCAGACGCCGCTGGGCGCGGACTTGCGAGCCCGCTATAATCAGCCCCTTTTTCCAACTGCCAGACCTCCGCCGCCATGACCGAGTCCGTGCACGACTACATGATCCGCCTGGGCCAGGCCGCCCGCCAGGCCTCAAAGGTGCTCGCCCGCGCCAGCACCGCGCAGAAGAATCGCGCGCTGCAAGCCGCTGCCAATGCCCTCGACGCCGCTCGCGCCACGCTTGCCGCCGCCAATGAACTGGACCTGGCCGCCGCCCGCGCCAGCGGTCTGGAGCCGGCCATGGTCGACCGTCTGGCGCTGACCCCGGCAGTGATCGACTCGATGATCGAAGGCCTGCGCCAGGTGGCGACCCTGCCCGACCCGATCGGCGAGATTCAGGGCATGCGCTACCTGCCGTCCGGTATTCAGGTCGGCAAGATGCGCGTGCCGCTGGGCGTGATCGGCATCATCTACGAGTCGCGTCCGAACGTGACCATCGACGCCGCCAGCCTGTGCCTGAAGTCCGGCAACGCCACCATCCTGCGTGGCGGCTCCGAGGCCATTCATTCCAACCAGGCGATTGCCCGCTGCATTCAGCAGGGCCTGGCCGAGGCCGATCTGCCGGCAGCAGCCGTGCAGGTGGTGGAAACCACCGACCGCGCTGCCGTCGGTGAGCTGATCACCATGCCCGAATACGTCGACGTGATCGTGCCGCGCGGTGGCAAGGGCCTGATCGAGCGCATCAGCCGTGATGCCAAGGTGCCGGTCATCAAGCACCTGGACGGCGTCTGCCACGTCTATGTCGACGTTGCTGCCGATCTCGACAAGGCCATTCGCGTCTGCGACAACGCGAAGACCCAGCGCTATTCGCCGTGCAACGCCATGGAAACCCTGCTGGTGCACCAGGCCGTCGCCGCACGCCTGTTGCCGCCGCTGGCTGCCATCTACCGCGACAAGGGTGTGGAGCTGCGTGGCGATGCCGCCACCCGCGAACTGCTCGGTGGTGATGTGCTGGAAGCGAGCGAGGACGACTGGTTCGCCGAGTACAACGCGCCGATCCTGGCGATTCGCATCGTCGATTCGCTGGATGCAGCCATTGAGCACATCAACCACTATGGCTCGCAGCACACCGACTCGATCATCACCGAGAACTTCAGCGATGCGCGACGCTTCCTCACCGAGGTGGATTCCGCTTCGGTGATGGTCAATGCCTCGACCCGCTTCGCCGATGGCTTCGAGTACGGCCTGGGGGCGGAGATTGGCATCTCCACCGACAAGCTGCACGCACGCGGCCCGGTCGGCCTGGACGGCCTGACCAGCGAGAAGTACGTGGTCTTTGGCGACGGACACATTCGCACATAAATGAAACGGATCGGCGCCCGACGCATCGGCTTGCTCGGCGGTACCTTCAATCCGGTGCATATCGGACATCTGCGCGCGGCGCTGGAAGTGGCCGAATTCATGGCGCTGGACGAGCTGCGGCTGATCCCCAACGCCAGGCCGCCGCACCGTGATACGCCACAGGCAACGGCCGAGCAGCGTCTGGCCATGGTCGCATTGGCGGTAGCCGGTGAGACGCGGTTGACGGTCGATGATCGCGAGCTGCGTCGCGACAAACCGTCGTACACCGTGGACACGCTGGAGTCGGTGCGCGCCGAACTGGCAGGCGACGATCAGTTGTTCCTGCTGCTCGGCTGGGATGCCTTCTGCGGCTTGCCGAGTTGGCATCGCTGGCAGGAGTTGCTCGAGCACTGCCATCTGTTGGTGCTGCAGCGACCGGATGCCGACAGCGAGGCACCGGAAGCGCTGCGCGATCTGCTGGCCGCACGCAGTGTCAGCGACCCACTGAGCCTGAATGGTGCAAGTGGGCAAATCAGTTTCATCTGGCAGACTCCGCTGGCGATTTCCGCCACGCAGATTCGCCGTTTACTGGCAACCGGCCGCTCCGCGCGTTATCTGCTGCCGGATGCGGTACTGGCCTATATCCAGGCGCACGATCTGTACCGTGCGCCCAATGCTTGAAACGCCGCGCATGTGCACTGGCGTCCATTACACGAGGCAAATGAGTTTTTATGAGCAAGCAGAACATGCCCAGCGAAGAGCTGGTCAAGATCGCCGTGGCGGCGCTGGAAGAGATCAAGGCGACCGACATCACCGTGATCGACGTCAAGGAAAAGACCAGCATCACCGACTTCATGGTGATCGCCAGTGGTAGCTCCAGCCGTCAGGTCAAGTCGCTGGTGGAAAACGTGCTGGAAAAGGTCAAGGAGCAGGGCGTGCGTCCAATCGGCAGCGAAGGTCTGGACAGCGGCGAATGGGCCCTGCTCGACCTGGGCGATATCGTCGTCCACGTGATGCTGCCGACTGCCCGTCAGTTCTACGACCTCGAGCGCCTGTGGCAGGGTGCCGAGCAGAGCCGCGCGCAACATTCGGCCGAGTAAGCGCAAGCCGTGCGGATCAAACTGATCGCCGTCGGTTCGCGCATGCCGCGTTGGGTCGAGGAGGGCTGGCAGGAGTACGTCAAGCGCCTGCCTGCCGAACTCCCGCTGGAACTGGTGGAAATTCCGCTCAATACCCGCGGCAAGAATGCCGACGTCGCCCGCCTGATTCGTCAGGAGGGCGAGGCCATGCTGAGCAAGGTGCAGCCCGGCGAACGTATCGTCACGCTGGAGGTCCATGGCAAGCCATGGAGCACCGAGCAACTGGCGGCGGAGCTGGATCGCTGGCGCCTCGATGCGCGCAATGTCAACCTCATGGTCGGCGGCCCGGAAGGGCTCGCGCCGGAAGTCTGTGCGCGTAGCGAACAGCGCTGGTCGCTGTCGCCTTTGACGCTGCCGCACCCGCTGGTGCGTATCCTGCTTGGCGAGCAGATCTACCGGGCCTGGACCGTGCTGTCCGGCCACCCGTACCACAAGTGATCAAGTAGTCATGCCGCAGCCGATTCGCCTCAAGGATCACGAAAAGGACGCGCGCCTGGTCAAGCGCCGGGTGCTCGTCGGCGGCATGGTGATCATCCTGCTGACCTGCGTGCTGATCATGCGCATGTACTACCTGCAGGTGATTCAGTACGAGCATCACAGCACCCTGGCGGAAAACAACCGCATCCATGTGCAGCCGCTGCCGCCGACCCGCGGGCTGATCTACGACCGCAACGGGGTGATCATCGCCGACAACCGGCCGAGCTTCAGCCTCACCGTGACCCGCGAGCGCGCCGGCGACTGGCCGAGTGTGCTCGATACGGTGGTCGAGGTGCTGGAACTTTCCGAGGACGAGCGCACGCTGTTCGAGCGTCGGGTTCGTCAGGGGCGGCGCCCGTTCGAGCCGGTGCCGATCCTTTTCGAATTGTCTGAAGAGCAGATCGCGCGCATCGCGGTGAACCAGTTCCGCCTGCCGGGTGTCGAGGTGGCTGCGCAACTGGTGCGGCATTATCCGCAGCGGGAACACTTCGCTCATTCGGTCGGTTACGTCGGGCGCATCAACGAGCAGGAGCTCAAGCGCCTGGATCCGACTGACTACGCCGGCACGCACCATATCGGCAAGACCGGTATCGAGCGTTTCTACGAGGATGAGCTGCACGGTGAAGTCGGCTACGAAGAGGTCGAGACCAATGCCCGTGGTCGCGTGTTGCGCGTGCTCAATCGTGTCGATCCGAAACCGGGCAAGGACATCGTCCTCAGCCTCGATGTGAACCTGCAGGAAGCGGCGGAGAACGCCCTTGGCGGTCGCCGTGGTGCGGTGGTGGCCATCGACCCGAACAACGGCGAGGTGCTGGCAATGGTCAGCCAGCCCAGTTTCGACCCCAACCCGTTCGTCACCGGGATCAGCTTCAAGGCCTACGGCGAGCTGCGCGATTCCATCGATCAGCCGCTGTACAACCGCGTGTTGCGCGGTCTCTATCCACCTGGCTCGACGATCAAGCCGATGGTCGCCGTGTCGGGGCTCGATGCCGGCGTGGTCACGCCGCAGACACGGGTGTTCGACCCCGGCTTCTATCAGTTGCCCAACCACAGCCACAAGTACCGCAACTGGAACCGTAATGGCGACGGCTGGGTGGATCTGAACCTGGCCATCGCTCGTTCCAACGACACCTACTTTTACGATCTGGCGCACAAGATGGGCGTCGATCGCATGCATGACTACATGAGCCGCTTTGGCCTCGGCCAGCGCGTTTCGCTGGACATGTTCGAGGAAACCGCCGGCCTGATGCCCTCGCGTGACTGGAAACGGGCGCGTTACCGCCAGCCCTGGTATCCGGGCGAGACGCTGATTCTCGGTATTGGCCAGGGCTACATGCAGACCACGCCGCTGCAGTTGGCGCAAGCCACCACGCTGATGGCCACGCGCGGTAAGTGGATTCGTCCGCACCTGGCCAAGAGCGTCGATGGTCGCCTGCCGGTCGACCCCAATCCAATTCCGGATATCGTCCTGCGTGATCCCAAATTCTGGGATTACGGCATTCACGGCATGGAAGAAGTTCTGCATGGCGCCCGCGGCACCGCGCGCAAGGTCGGTGACAGCGCCGTCTATCGCATCGCCGGCAAGAGCGGTACGGCACAGGTGGTGGCGATCAAGCAGGGCGAGAAGTACGACCGTAACAAGGTGCAGGAGCGCCATCGCGACCATGCGCTGTTCATTGGCTTCGCTCCGGCGGAAAAGCCGCAGATCGCCGTGGCGGTGATGGTGGAGAACGGTGAGTCAGGCTCTGGCGTTGCTGCCCCAGTGGTCAAGCAGGTGATGGACGCCTGGTTGCTGGATAAGGAAACCGGTCAGCTCAAGGCCGAGTTTGCGTTACCCAAGTCTGCCGAGGTCAGTCAGCGATGATTAGCAATTTCGACCGTACCCTGTCCGACGAGGACGTACTGCGTCGTCGTGCCAGTCTGTTGCAGCGCATGCACATCGATGGCTGGTTGCTGTTGCTGTTGCTGATTCTGGGTACTGGAAGCCTGTTCATTCTTTATTCGGCCAGTGGCAAGAATGTCGACCTGCTGCTCAAGCAGGCCTCGTCGTTCGGCATCGGCATGGTCGCGGTGGTGGCGATCGCTCAGTTCGACCCGCGTTTCATGGCGCGCTGGGTGCCTCTGGCTTACGTGGTGGGCGTCGCTCTGCTGATGGTGGTGGAGGTGATGGGACATACGGCGATGGGCGCGACGCGCTGGATCAACATCCCTGGCGTGATCCGCTTCCAGCCTTCTGAACTGATGAAAATCATCATGCCGATGACCATCGCCTGGTACCTGTCACGGCATAACCTCCCGCCCCGTTTCAAGCATATCGTCGTCAGCCTGGCGATGATCGGTATTCCCTTCGTGCTGATCGTCAAGCAGCCGGATCTGGGTACCTCATTGCTGATTCTCGCCTCGGGCGCCTTCGTGGTGTTCATGGCCGGCCTGCAGTGGCGCTGGATCATTGGTGCCGCCGCTGCCGTTGTGCCCGTCGCGGTGGGCATGTGGTACTTCGTCATGCACGATTATCAGAAGCGCCGCGTGCTGACTTTCCTCAACCCGGAAAGCGATCCACTGGGGGCTGGCTGGAACATCATCCAGTCCAAGGCGGCCATCGGCTCCGGCGGTGTATTGGGCAAAGGCTGGCTGCTGGGTACTCAGTCGCACCTGGATTTTTTGCCGGAAAGCCATACGGACTTTATCATTGCCGTGCTCGCGGAGGAGTTCGGCCTGGTCGGCGTCTGTCTGTTGTTGCTGCTCTACCTGCTGTTGCTGGCGCGTGGCCTGGTGATCACTGCCCAGGCGCAGACGCTGTTCGGCAAACTGCTGGCCGGGGCGCTGACCATGACCTTCTTCGTCTACGTATTCGTCAACATCGGCATGGTCAGCGGGCTGCTGCCGGTGGTTGGGGTTCCGCTGCCTTTCATTAGTTATGGCGGAACCCATCTGGTCACGCTGTTGTCAGGCTTCGGGATATTGATGGCGATTCACACACACAGAAAGTGGATCGCTCAGGTTTGATTTTGGGGGTTTTGAGTTAATGCATTCTCTGCGTAGTTGGGCCGCTCGTACGTTCATCGGGGTTGGCGTCGCCGGCATGCTCGGCACCAGCGCCCAGGCGCTGGCAGCCGATTACGACGGCTCGCCGCAGGTGGCCGAGTTCGTCGAGGAAATGACCCGCGACTACGGTTTCGCCAGTGAGCAGCTGTACGCCCTGTTCGCCGAGGTCGAGCGCAAGCAGGCCATTCTCGACGCCATTTCGCGTCCGGCAGAAAAGGTCAAACCCTGGAAGGAATACCGCCCGATCTTCATCACCGACAAGCGTATCGCCCAGGGTGTGGAGTTCTGGAGCAAGAACCAGGCTGCGCTGGAGAAGGCCGAGGCTGAGTACGGTGTGCCGCCGCAGTTCATCGTCGCGATCATCGGCGTAGAGACCTTCTACGGTGGTAACACCGGCAGCTGGCGCGTGATGGATGCTCTGTCGACCCTGGCGTTCGACTACCCGCCGCGCGCGCCGTTCTTCCGCAAGGAGCTGCGCGAGTTCCTCATGCTGACCCGTGAAGAGCAGGTCGACCCGATTACGCTCAAGGGCTCTTACGCCGGTGCCATGGGCCTGCCGCAGTTCATGCCGAGCAGCTTCCGCGCTTACGCCGTGGACTTCGACGGTGACGGCCACATCAACATCTGGGGCAACCCGACCGATGCCATTGGCAGTGTTGCCAGCTATTTCAAACGTCACGGCTGGCAGGCCGGCGGCCAGGTCGCCAGTCGCGTCGAGGCCAGCGGTGCGCGCGTCGACGAAGGCCTGACCCAGGGCCTGGACCCGGTGAAGAACGTCGCCGAGCTGCGCGAGCTAGGCTGGAAGAGTCAGGACAAGCTGGCTGAAGACGCGCCAGTCACCGCGTTTCGTCTGGAAGGTGCCGAAGGCGACGAATACTGGTTCGGTTTGCCCAACTTCTACACCATCACCCGCTACAATCGCAGCGTGATGTATGCCATGGCGGTCAACCAACTGGCCGAGCTGCTGGTCGAAGCACGGGGTAATCGATGAGTGCGTCAAAACTGCTGCCGCTGGCAGCCTGCGTAACGGCAGCGCTGTTGTTGGCGAGCTGCTCCTCCAATCGGGCACCGCAGCCTGCGGTAGCACCCGGTCAGTCGGCCGGTCTCTCCGGGCCGGACGATTTCAACCGCCCGCATCGTGATGGTGCACCCTGGTGGGATGTCGATGTCTCGAAGATTCAGGACGCCATTCCCATGCCGCACTACGGGCCGGTCAAGGCCAGCCCCTATGTGGTGTTCGGCAAGCAGTACTACCCGATTCAGGACGCGCGCCGCTATCAGGCAGTCGGTCCGGCGTCCTGGTACGGCACCAAGTTCCATGGCCAGGCCACTGCCAACGGTGAGACCTACGATCTCTACGGCATGACCGCTGCGCACAAGACCCTGCCGCTGCCCAGTTACGTGCGCGTGACCAACCTGGAGAACGGCAAGGTCGTGATCCTGCGGGTCAATGACCGTGGGCCGTTCTACTCCGATCGCATCATCGACCTGTCCTTCGCGGCGGCGAAGAAGCTCGGCTATGCGGAGAAGGGCACCGCGCGGGTCAAGGTCGAAGGTATCGACCCGCATGAGTGGTGGGCGCAGCAGGGCCGCCCGGTACCGCTGGTGCTGGCCAACAACCAGCCGGCCAAGGCTGCTCTTGCCCAGCCGGTTGCCCAGCCTGTGCCGCAGGTCGTCGAGCATTACGCGCCGCCGCCCGCCCAGCACGCCGCTGCGGTGGTGCCGGTACAGATCGACGCAAAAAAAAACGATTCACTCGGAGCCTCTGGCCTGTATCTCCAGGTGGGAGCCTTCGCCAATCCGGACGCTGCGGAGCTGCTCAAGTCCAAGCTGAGCCAGACCAGCAGTGTGCCGGTGTTCATCAGCTCAGTGGTGCGCGACCAGCAGATTTTGCATCGGGTCCGGATGGGGCCGATCAGCAACCAGGGCGAGGCTGAGCAGTTGCAGAGCAGCGTGCGCCTGGCCAATCTGGGACAGCCCACGCTGGTACGCGCCGACTGATGGCAACTTAACCGGTTTTTGCCGGACTAAATCCGAGGCTTGCCTGGTGGCGAGTCGAAAGATGGCCTTTCGGGGCCGTACAACCCATGCAACGATTTTCGAGAGACGGATGAACATCACCAGCTTCGTGCAACGTGCTTCACTGGTTCTTACCCTTCTGGCCGCGCCACTCGCCATGGCCAACCAGCAGGTGGTGCCTGCGGCGCCGCAACTGGCCGCCAAATCCTACGTGCTGATGGACGCCGCCAGCGGCAATGTCCTGGTCGAGAACAACGCTGACGAGCGCCTGCCGCCAGCCAGCCTGACCAAGCTGATGACTGCTTACATTGCCACCTTGGAAATCCGTAATGGCAAGATCGGCGAGAAGGATCTGGTGACCATCAGTGAGCACGCCTGGCGCACCGGTGGTGCCGCTTCCGGTGGTTCCACCATGTTCCTGCCGCTGAACAGCCAGGCCACGGTCGACGATCTGCTGCACGGCATCATCATCCAGTCCGGCAACGATGCGAGCATCGCCATCGCCGAGTACATCGCCGGTAGCGAAGACGCCTTCGCCGACATGATGAACACCACCGCCGAGCGTCTGGGCATGAAGAACAGCCACTTCATGAATGCCACTGGCCTGCCGCATCCGGAGCACTATTCCAGTGCCCATGACATGGCAATCCTGGCTCGCGCGATCATCAACGAAGATGCCGAGCACTACGCGATCTACTCGCAGAAGGAGTTCCTCTGGAACAACATCAAGCAGCCCAACCGCAACCTGTTGCTGTGGCGTGATCGCACGGTCGATGGCTTGAAGACCGGTCACACCCAGGAAGCCGGCTTCTGCCTGGTGGCCTCGGCCGTACGTGATGGCGCGCGTATGATCACCTCGGTATTCGGTACCGACAGCGAGCAGGCTCGCGCCGCGGAAACCCAGAAGCTGCTGACCTATGGCTTCCGCTTCTTCGAAAGCCGCACCTTCTATCAGAAGGGCGCTGAGCTGGCTCAGGCCACCGTCTGGAAGGGCGCTGCGCATCAGGTCAAGGCGGGTCTGGCGGAGAACCTGACCATCACCATGCCCAAGGGCCAGCTGGAAAAACTGCAGGCCAGCATGACCCTCAACCCGCAGCTGATCGCACCGATCCAACAGGGCGACGTGATCGGCAAGGTCGAAGTCAAACTGGGCGACGACGTGGTGCGCAGCACCGATCTGGTGGCGCTTGAGCCGGTAGAAGAGGGCGGCCTGCTGCGTCGTCTGTGGGACAGCATTCGACTGTTCTTCTTCGGCCTGTTCAACTGACGGGGAACGCTGGAAACGACCCACATTGTGGTCCAGCATTGAAAACAGGCGGAGCGATGCCCATTTACCCCTGGTAAAGGGTGTTGCTCCGCCTGTTTCATTCAGCCTGTTTCCCTGGTCGCCGAACCTTGTGCTGATTGACTTGTCGAGGCGCCCTGACTTATCCAGTCCGCTCCAATCCGGGGCGGCCCTTTCTGGACGGGCCACAAGCCCGCTGATGACATGACCGATAGCGACGTTCAAGCACCCAAAATCGAATTCCCCTGCGAGCGTTACCCGATCAAGGTGATCGGCACTGCCGGTGAAGGATTTTCCGATCTGGTGATCGAAGTGATCCAGCGCCATGCGCCCGATCTGGATACCTCCACCCTGGTGATGCGCGACAGCCGCAACGGTAACTTCCTTTCCGTTCAGGTATTGATCACAGCCACCGGCGTCGAGCAGTTGCAGGCGATTCACGTCGACCTGCGCGCGACTGGTCGTGTGCACATGGTGCTGTGAACGCAATGCCTGAGCTCATCGTCCGTTACCTCGGACTGGTCGATTACCAGCCCACGCTGGAGGCCATGCGTCGGCTGACGGTCGGGCGTGACGCGCAGACGCCGGATGAAATCTGGTTGTTGCAGCATCCCAAGGTCTTCACTCAGGGCCAGGCCGGCAAGGCCGAGCATGTGCTCGCTGCGGGCGATATTCCGGTGATCCAGGTCGAGCGCGGCGGGCAGGTGACTTATCACGGTCCCGGGCAGTTGGTGGCCTATCTGATGCTGGATCTGCGCCGCCTGGACATGGGTGTGCGTGAGCTGGTCACCGCCATGGAACAGAGCCTGGTCGACCTGTTGGCCGGCTATGGCATCGAGGCTGCGCCCAAGGCGGATGCGCCGGGCGTGTACGTGGTGGGCGACAAGATCGCCTCCCTGGGGCTGCGCGTCAGCCGTGGCTGCTCCTTCCATGGTTTGGCGCTTAACGTCGATATGGACATGTCGCCGTTCCTGCGCATCAACCCTTGTGGTTACGCCGGGTTGAAGATGGTGCAGGTGCGTGATCTGCTGCCATCGCCGCCCGCGTTCGACGAGGTGGCGCAACGTTTGGAGCAGACGCTGCGCGCCCGTCTGGGTTACGCGTAGCGTGTCGTGGTGCCGCCCAAGCGGCATGATATTGGCGATTTCTTGGTGCGCACGGTGTTCAGCCGGGGGACATAGGTAACGGGTGTCGGGAGACATAGGTAACGCATTTAGGCTTACGGGGTTCATCGAATCGGGAGATCGAGTGATGCCGTGGCCGGAGCGCAGCACTATGTCGATAAGGCGTGAATTTGTTCTGTTGGCGGGGCAACCCGAAAGCAATGTGCGGGAGCTTTGTCGCCGGTATGGCGTCAGTCCCAGGACTGGTTACAAGTGGTTGGATCGGTACCGTGAGCAAGGTGATACGGGCCTGCAGGATCGATCTCGGCGGCCTTTGAGCAGCCCAGGGCGCAGCGATCCGGAGTTGGAGCAAGCGGTGGTGCAATTGCACCACCGCTACCCC
>NZ_FOWP01000013.1:156465-164777 GCF_900115475.1 Ectopseudomonas composti | reverse complement strand
CGCTGGGCTTCTCGCTCAAGACGTCGACTCGATTGGATGCGGTTGAGATAGCCGTAGATATAGATCTTCAGCAGGATCGCAGGGTGGTACGCAGGTCTGCCGGTTTCGGCTGGAATGACGCCGTCAAAACCCAGCGTGGCCAAGTCGAGTTCATCGACGAAGACATCAACCACCCGTACCGGGTTGGTATCGCTGACGTAGTCATCGAGGCTCTCGGGAAGTAAGGTGCTTTGCCCTCGGTGCTCACCCTGGATAAACCGTTTCATGGGCTTCCCTTGCGATGAAATTCTCAGAAATCATAGCAAGGGTATGTCCGGGCGTTTTTACACACTCTGGGCCAAAAGCGGTCAGTCGCAAAAGACTGAGTCGATTCGATAGCTGCCGCACCTGGCGTGCAGCGATTGTCACAAGCACAAGATCGACCCAAGCCGTCGCACTTTAGGACAGAAACACTTGAAGAGGGGGGCATAATTTCTCTTGAAACGTATCGACGGGCCTATATGATCGGAGCTTGACTTTCCATAGCAAGGAGGCTTTATGCAGGCTCTTATTGAAATGTCTGAAGGATTGGAAAATCTACAACGAATCCTTGCAGAGCTTCCAGCTGACAGCCCCCACTGGAGCGAAGCACAGAACAGATTTCAGTTTATTGATAGGTTGATCTTCGAGTGCCTCGGGTGGGCTCACCCGAATGTCTATGTTGAGAAAACTGACGAGCTGGGTGGTCGTGCAGACTACATTTTTGGAAACCCAGCGAAAGCTATACTAGAGGCTAAACGCGAAGCGGCTTATTTTGATTTCCCTTCGATTGGCGGCAACCTGCTACGCAAGATGCCCTCCTTAATTCTCGCTTCAAAAACATTCGAAGGTGCGGTCAAGCAAGTAATCCCCTATTGTGCGATCAGTGGTGCATCCATAGCGATCGTATGCAACGGGCCGCAGTTGGCTATCTTTCAAGCGATATCTCCTGGTTACCAACCATTGGATGGCGAGTGCTATATTTTCAACGGATTCGATTCCTATGTAGCGAATTTCGCGATGCTCTGGAAACTGATGTCCCCGGAAGGTATTGCCGAAAACCGAGCCTATCGTGAGTTGGCACACCATCGTCATCCACGGATTCCGCCAAAAGCATCGACGGTGATACCTGAACCTCTCAAATACAGGTACCGAAATCAGTTTCAGGAGAACTTGCGATCTTTATCGTCGCTCTTGCTTGAAGAAATTGAGGATAACCCAGAGCTGAAGGCAGACTTTTATAAAGAATGCTACATCAAGCTGGAAGCGAACAACCGCCATCTGCTGCTTAGCAAGAAAGCTATCCAGGCCCGTTACCGGCGTGCAGGAGAAGTTGGAGTCGCGCCTTCCGCCTTTGACGAAATAGCAGTTGTGGATGGAGGCAACCTGCAATTCAGCGACCCGTCAGTAGCTGCGGCGGGATCAAGACCGATCGTAATTATCGGCGATGTCGGGGTCGGCAAGACCTCATTTTTTGAAAACCTCTACGAAAGCCTAAGCATATCAGAGCGGGCTCAGACGTATTTTTTGAACCTCAATCTGGGGATTAAGGCGACACTCAGCTCTTCGGTCAAAGACTTTTTGCTATCAGAGATACCGCGTACCCTGAAAGAACGTTATGCCTTAGATATCTACGAAGCGTCCTTTGTTGAGTCTATTTATCATCGTGATTTACTTGACTTCGATAAAACTACCTCGGGCCGACTTAAGGAAACAAACCGTGCTAAATATGACGATGAGCGAGCCAGCTTTCTGATCGACTTGACCAAAAAAGCGGATATGCATCTGCGCGCATCGCTGGGTCATTTATCAAGAGGGCGGGGAAAACAGATAATTCTGGTCCTCGATAATGCAGATCAGCGGTCATTCGAAATTCAGCAGGAAACATTCCTAATCGCGCAGGAATTCGCCGCGACGCGCAATCTGCTTGTTTTTGTGGCTCTACGACCGAGTACATTTTTTCTTTCGAAGACGACGGGTGCACTTTCCGGATATCAAAACAAAGTATTGACGATTTCTCCGCCACCCGCTGATGAGGTAGTGCAGAAACGTCTTATATTTGCTGGCCGTGTTGCAGAAGGCAGCGTTGCTCCGGCGACCTTGACTGACATCAGGGTACACCTGACTAGCGTTGTGTCTTTTTTAAATGTCACGCTCCGCTCGATACGGGCAAACGATCAGATCAAAACGTTTCTCAGCAACGTAACCGGTGGCAATACCCGCTCGGTGATCGAGCTAATCACTGGCTTTTTTGGGAGCCCCAACGTTGACTCGCAGAAGATCGTCAAGATTGAGGAAGAACGAGGAAATTATCGAATACCGTTGCACGAGTTCACCAAGCACGCTCTGCTGGGTGAATATGCATATTTCAACGCACAGTCGTCTTTTGTCGCCTGCAACCTTTTTGATATTCAGAGCGCGGCCGATCCCCGTGAGCACTTTCTAGCATCGTTGATTGTCGCCTATCTGGCTTCAAGCCAAGGAGTGGCTGACAATGATGGCTTCGTCAGCGGGAAGATAATCAGTGCTGAGGTCACAACTCAAGGTTTCATCAGCGACCAAATTGCGAAGTCACTGAAAGGGCTGGCAAAGCGCAGACTCATTGAAACACCGCATGGTCACTACAGGGAGATTCACGTCCAGGATAGCGAAGACCCTGAGAGCTTTTATTACAGGGCAACGTCTATCGGGATTTATCACATAAGGTATTGGGCAGGTTCGTTCGCCTTCCTTGACGCCATGTCCACTGATACTCCGATTTTTGATGAGGCCACTCGGGAAGAGGTTTCAAAATTTGCAGCATCTTTTGCTATCTCCGACAGGTACAAGAAAACAGCGGCGTTTAAGGACTACCTCGAAAGCCAATGGTATGCCGCTAACTTCACGATCAACTACTTTGATTTCGCTGCATTGCTAAGCAGTCAGGGAGAAACTTTCCAAACCGTTGCTAGGCATCTAACTCCGGGCTTACCAGGTGGGAGCAAGCGAGCTAGGTGATTGATGGAGTCGATGGCAGTCACGCCAAATTGTGGCCTAGCCCTTCGCTTCCGCGAAGGCAATCCTTAGTCGGTTTGAACTCTGATTCGTATTTCCGCTTTTGGCCGAAATCCGCCGCTCCATTACGCATACTCGCGCATCTTCCTTCGATGCCTGGTCTGCACGGCTTAGGGCGTAATCTGCGACAATCCCGCCTTTGCCCTGATTGCTCCGATCCAGATGACTGACCTCGCCACGCTGCAGAACAACCTCGACCACGTGATGATAGCCGAGCGCCATCGCTTGCGCAGGCAGTTGCATGAGCTGCAGAAGCAGCCCGATGAGGCCAAGCTGGCGCAGTGGCTGGAGCGTTTCCAGGCGTCCAGCGACAAGGTGGCGGCGCGTCGCAGCAGCATCCCCACCATGCGCTACGACGATGCGTTGCCGATTGCCGCTAAGCGCGACGAGATCAAGGCCGCGCTGGAGAAGAGCCAGGTGGTGGTGATCGCTGGTGAGACCGGTTCGGGCAAGACCACGCAGTTGCCGAAGATCTGCCTGGAGATCGGTCGGGGCGTGCATGGGCTGATCGGCCACACCCAGCCGCGCCGCTTGGCAGCGCGCAGTGTGGCGACTCGGGTGGCCGAGGAAATCGGTACGCCGCTGGGCGAGTTGGTCGGCTATCAGGTGCGCTTCGAGGATCAGAGCAAGGACGGCACGCTGATCAAGTTGATGACCGACGGCATCCTGCTCGCCGAGACCCAGCACGACCGCTTTCTGGAAAAGTACGACACCATCATCGTCGACGAGGCGCACGAGCGCAGCCTCAACATCGACTTTCTGCTCGGTTACCTGAAGACCCTGCTGCCGCGTCGCCCGGATCTCAAGCTGATCATCACCTCGGCGACCATCGATCTGGAGCGCTTTTCCAAGCACTTCAACGATGCGCCGATTATCGAGGTTTCCGGTCGCACCTACCCGGTGGAAACCTGGTACCGCCCGCTGGCGGCGGAGGTGGACGAGGAGGGTGAGCGTCTGCTCGATGACCTGTCCATCGACCAGGGCATTCTCGCCGCGATGGACGAGATCGCCGAGCACGAGCGCAGCGTGGGCAAGCGCCCTGGCGATGTGCTGGTGTTCCTGCCCGGCGAGCGCGAGATTCGCGAGGCGGCCGAGGTGCTGCGCAAGGCCAATTTGCGCCTGACCGAGGTGCTGCCGCTGTACGCGCGGCTGACGCCGGCCGAGCAGCAGAAGATTTTCGCGCCCATGCCGGGGCGCAAGATCGTGCTGGCCACCAACGTCGCGGAAACCTCGCTGACCGTGCCGGGCATCCGTTACGTGATCGACAGCGGCACCGCACGCATCAGCCGCTACAGCTACCGCGCCAAGGTACAGCGCCTGCCCATCGAGCCGGTGTCGCAGGCCAGCGCCAACCAGCGCAAGGGCCGTTGCGGGCGGGTCGAGCCGGGTATCTGCATTCGTTTGTACAGCGAGGAGGATTTTCTCGGGCGCCCGGAATTTACCGACCCGGAGATTCTGCGTACCAACCTGGCGGCGGTGATCCTGCAGATGCTGCACCTGCGCCTGGGCAGCATCGAGGACTTCCCCTTTATCGAGCCGCCAGACGGCAAAGCCATCAGCGACGGCTTCAACCTGTTGCAGGAGCTGTCGGCGGTCAACCGCGAAAGCCAGCTCACGCCCATTGGCCGCCAGTTGGCGCGCCTGCCCATCGACCCGCGTCTGGGGCGCATGGTGCTGGAAGGCGCCAAGCAGGGCAGCCTGGAGGAAATCCTTATCGTCGCTGCCGCGCTGTCGGTGCAGGACCCGCGCGAACGACCGATGGATCGCCAGCAGGCCGCCGACCAGGCGCACGCGCAGTGGAAGGATGTGGACTCCGACTTCGCCGCGTTGATCAACTTGTGGCGCGGCTTCGAGGAAAAACGCCAGGAGCTGGGCAGCAACCCGCTGCGCACCTGGTGCAAGAAGAACTTCCTCAACTACATGCGCCTGCGCGAATGGCGTGATGCGCACCGGCAACTGGTGCTGATCGCCCGTGATCTGCAGCTGATGGGCAAGGGCGGGCAGAGCCGTTCAGACGCGCAGGGCGAGCAAACAGCTAACACGCCGCAGCCGACCAAGGACACCCGCGTCAACGCCATCGCCCGCCAGCAGGCCGAGGCCAGCGAGGCGGCAGTGCGAGCGAAGAACTACGCCGCCGTGCACAAGGCGATTCTCGCTGGTCTGCTCAGCCAGATCGGACAGAAGACCGAGGAGGGCGACTACCTCGGCGCGCGTCAGCGGCGCTTCTGGATTCACCCGTCCAGCGTGATCGGGCGCAAGAAGCCCAACTGGATCATGGCCGCCGAGCTGGTGGAAACCACCAAGCTGTTCGCCCGTATGGTGGCGAAGATCGAGCCGGACTGGATCGAGCCGCTGGCCGCGCATCTGGTGAAGAAGAACCACCTGGAACCGCACTGGGAGAAGAAGCGCGGCCAGGTGGTGGCGTACGAGCAGGTCACCCTGTACGGCATGATCATCGTCGGTCGCCGCCCGGTGCATTACGGCCCCATCGACCCGCCGGTTTCGCGCGAGATGTTCATTCGCGAGGGCCTGGTACGTGGCGAGATCAACAGCCGTGTGCGCTGCCTGACCGCCAATCGCCAGTTGCTCGAACGTCTCGACGAGCTGGAGGCCAAGTCGCGCCGCCGCGACATTCTCGCCGACGAGGAAACCCTGTTCGGCTACTACGAGGCGCGCATCCCGCAGGACATCTACCAGGCCGCGAGTTTCGAGAGCTGGTACAAAAAGGGCAGCGCCGCCGACGCGCAACTGCTGATCATGCGCGAGGAAGACGCCCTGGCCCGCGATGCCAAGGAAGTCACTGCCGCGCAGTACCCGGACACCTTGCGCATCGGTGAGCTGCAACTGCCGCTGAGCTATCACTTTGAGCCCAATCATCCGCGTGACGGCGTGACCCTGCGCGTGCCGGCGCCGCTGTTGCCGCAACTGCAGCCCGAGCGCCTTGAGTGGTTGGTGCCGGGCCTTCTGGAGGCCAAGTGCATCGCCCTGGTGCGCGGCCTGCCCAAGGCGCTGCGCAAGAACTTCGTGCCGGTGCCGGACTTCGTCGGCGCGGCGCTGGACAAGCTGGTGTTTGGCCAGGGTTCGTTGCCGCAGGCGCTGGGGCATGAGCTGCTGCGCATGACCGGCGCGCGGGTGTCTGACGAGGCCTGGGCGGAAGCGGCTGAAAGCCTGGAAAACCACCTGAAGATGAACATCGAGGTGGTCGATGCCCGTGGCAAGTTCCTCGGTGAAGGCCGCGACTTGGTCGAACTGACCGCGCGTTTCGCCGAGGCCAGCCAGGCTGCCTTGGCCATCCCGCAGCAGAGCGACAAGCCGAAAGCAGTGGAGGCCAAGGCTTTCGCTGAGGTGGCAGAAAAGACTCAGCAGAAGATCGCCGGGCTTTCCATGACGGTTTATCCAGCGTTGGTGGAAGAGGGCGGGGTGGTCAAGGAAGGGCGCTTCCCGACCCAGGCCGAGGCCGACTTCCAGCACCGCCGTGCATTGCAGCGTTTGCTGTTGCAGCAACTGGCCGAGCAGGCGAAGTTTCTGCGCGGCAAGCTGCCGGGGCTGACCGAGCTGGGTCTGCTGTATCGCGATATCGGCCGCGTCGAGGCGCTGGTCGAGGACATTCTGCTGGCCAGTCTGGATGTCTGCATCCTTGATGGCGAAGCGACGCTGCCGCGTGACGGTGCGGCCCTGGCGCAACTGGCCGAGCGCAGGCGCGGCGACTGGACGGCGCATGCCGAGCGCATTGCCCGTCTGGTGCTGGAGGTTCTCAAGCTACACCATGGCCTGCAGAAGCGCTTCAAGGGCAAGATCGACCTGGCCCAGGCCATGGCGCTCAACGACATCAAGCAGCAGCTCACGGGCCTGGTGTATGCCGGCTTCGTGCGCGAGACGCCGGGCGAGTGGCTCAAGGAAATCCCGCGTTATCTGAAGGCCATCGAGCAGCGTCTGGACAAGGTCGGGGCGCAGGTACAGCGTGACCGCGTATGGACGGGCGAAATCACAGGCTACTGGGAACAGTACAAGGCGCGTGCTGCCAAACATGCCCAGGAAGGCAAGCGTGACCCGCAGCTCACGCTGTATCGCTGGATGCTGGAGGAATACCGCGTGTCGCTGTTCGCCCAGCAACTGGGCACCAAGATGGCGGTATCGGACAAGCGCCTGAGCAAGCAGTGGACGCTGGTTGATGCGTGATTGGCGTGGCCTGGGCTTCACTGCCCGGGCCGGCGCGGCAGCGTAGGGCGCCTGGCGCCCGATTCGAAGTGGGTTCCACTGTGAAGGTTGAAGTGAGACATGAGCGCAAAAGATGAAAACGCTGGGCTGAGCCGCAGTGGCTGCCTAGGGCTGTTTGTGTTGGGGCTGCTGTTTGTCATTTCGTTGGTTGCTGGTTTTATCTACTTCGTCACTCGCCCGCAGGGTGGCGAGATTGAAGCGGGTGAGCGCGCGGCCATCGCAGCCTGCTGGGAGCGCACCAAGGGCGCAGACAGTGAGCGTGCCTTCACCGTGGAAAGTTGCCAGGAAATGGAAAAGCAGTTCCTGCGCAAGTTCGGCGAAAAACCATGAATGTGTTGAGCCGCCTGACGCTCAAGCACTTTGTGCTGGGCTTCTTTGCCGTGGTGTTGGCGGCAATCGTATTGATCTGGTGGCTCAGCGGCGCGGCGTATTTGCGCCCCTACGCCGAGCAGACGGTGATCTTCGGGCAGGGCGAGCTGAAGCTGCCGCCTGAGTTGGCTGGCCCAGGCCCGATTCGCGTGGTGCATTTCTGGGACCCTGACTGCCCCTGCAACGGGGAAACCGACGCGCACCTGCGCTACCTGATCGGCCTGCACCGCAATGCCGATGTCGAGTTCTACAGCGTGCAGAAACCCGGCAGCAAGGGCGAGATCGCGCCGTTCCTGCGCGGGCGGATGAAGCCTTTGCCGGGCATCGAGGGCATGGAGTCGCTGCCGGCCAGCCCGGCCCTGGCGATCTGGGATCACGACGGCAAGCTGGCCTATGCCGGCCCTTACAGCGAAGGGCTGGTGTGCAACTCCAGCAACAGCTTCGTCGAGCCGGTACTCGATGCGCTGACCCAGGGGCGCCATGTGTCCCTGGCTAGCGGGTTGGCGGTGGGCTGTTATTGCGCCTGGAAGTAGTGGCGCAGCACCTCCCTCAGACCCTTTGCCGACCGCCATTGCGTAGCCCGGATGCAATCCGGGGCACACATCGAATCGTGCCGGGTTGCGTGTGGGTTAGGTGAAGCTATCGCGGCTGAA
>NZ_FOWP01000013.1:0-156225 GCF_900115475.1 Ectopseudomonas composti | reverse complement strand
TTGCGTAGCCCGGATGCAATCCGGGGCACACATCGAATCGTGCCGGGTTGCGTGTGGGTTAGGTGAAGCTATCGCGGCTGAAGCCGCTCCTACGGAATAGGGGTAGGAGCGGCTTTAGCCGCGATGATTTTTGGCCGCAGCCAATGGCTCCGGATTGCATCCGGGCTACTCAGCCAGTCGTCCCCGCCCTCTGTCTGACCGCCGCTCTGCGCCCCTGCCTTTCGCAGGGCGAAAGCGCCTTGTGCGAGGGCTCTGAATCTAGAAATTCCCTCGATGTCAAGGTCAACCGTGCGGTCAGCTGGCGGCATCTTTTCTATCAATGATTCCTGTCAATTTGCTGACAAATAGCTCTAAAACGGGGCTGTGGTCATTTGTCGCACCCATTTTGATCTTTGCTGGGTTCTTGCTGCAAAGTGTTTCAAATCTTTGCGTAAATGTTTCGAAACGTGTCGCAAAGGTGCTGTAAGTTCGCTCATAAGTAGGCCGCTAACGAATTGTATGAGGCCCTTTTAGCCGGCAACATCGTCGATTCCCACGGTTTTACCGCTTCGCTTGCACGGATGCTCAAGCTCTGAGTTTTCGCTGCCGGCCTTTTACTCGATGGGCCGCACGGCAACTGAAGCCGAATGTGGGACATCACTCAGTTGAAGGTCGTGACATGAAAGAAGAGAAATACCATCGTTGTGTGCGCTGGTTGCTGATGGCGATTGCCTGCTCAGCGCTCGGTGGATGTGACTGGGCACTGTTCAACTCGAAAGGGCAGATCGGTGTCGAGCAGGGCAATCTGATCCTGATCTCCATCGGACTCATGCTGATCGTGGTCATCCCCGTGATCGTCATGACTGTCTGGTTTGGCTGGCGTTATCGCGAGTCGAACGAGAAGGCCACCTACATGCCCGACTGGGCACATTCGCACAAGATCGAACTGGTCGTCTGGGGCGTCCCCCTGATCATCGTCGTGGTTCTGGCGATCATCATCTGGGAAACCTCGCATTCGCTCGACCCCTACCGCCCGATCGAATCGGACAAGCCAGCGCTGAACATCGAGGTGGTCTCGCTCGACTGGAAATGGCTGTTCATCTACCCGGACCAGGGCGTGGCCGTGGTCAACGAGCTGGTGATTCCCGAACAGACCCCGGTGACCTTCCACATCACCTCCGACACGGTGATGAACGCGCTGTCGATCCCGCAACTCGGCGGGATGATCTACGCCATGGGCGGCCAGCGCACCCAGCTCAACCTGATCGCCAACGAGCAGGGCGAGTTCTTCGGCCAGTCCGGCAACTTCAGCGGCGAAGGCTTTTCGGCCATGCGCTTCACCACCCACTCGGTCAGCGACGAAGGCTTCGCGCAGTGGGTCGACAAGGTCAAGCAGTCGCCCGAGGTCATGGACTTCGCCGCCTTCAAGCAGGTGGGTGAGCCTGGCGAGATGGTCAACCACCGCTACCCGATCTACCCGATCCGTTACTTCGGCCAGGTCGAACCGAACCTGTTCAACAAGGTGATCGGGCAGTACGTGACCCTGAAAGATTCCCACAGCACGGCCATGCACGAAGCAGCGGAGGTGCAGGAGTGAATATGTTTGGAAAACTGACGCTGGACGCTATTCCGTACCACGAGCCAATCATCATGATCACCCTGGCCATCGTGGCGCTGGGTGGTCTGGGGTTGTTCGCGGCAGTGACCTACTTCAAGAAGTGGGGCCATCTGTGGCGCGAGTGGCTCACCTCGGTGGACCACAAGAAAATCGGCGTGATGTACATCCTCGTCGCGCTGGTCATGCTGGTACGTGGCTTCGCTGACGCCATCATGATGCGGACCCACCTGGCGATGGCCCATGGCGACGGCCAGGGCTACCTGCCGCCTGAGCACTACGACCAGATCTTCACCGCGCACGGCATCATCATGCTGATCTTCGTGGCCATGCCACTGGTCACCGGCCTGATGAACATCGTCGTGCCGCTGCAGATCGGTGCGCGTGACGTGGCCTTCCCCTACCTGAACTCGCTGAGCTTCTGGCTGTTCGTCGGTGGCGCGCTGCTGATCAACCTGTCGCTGGGCCTGGGCGAATTCGCCAAGACTGGCTGGGTGGCTTATCCGCCGTTATCAGGGATTCAGTACAGTCCCGGCGTGGGGATGGATTACTACATCTGGAGCATGCAGCTGTCGGGCTTGGGCACGACCCTGACCGGGGTCAACTTCATCGCCACCATCCTCAAGATGCGTGCACCGGGCATGAGCCTGATGAAGATGCCGATCTTCACCTGGACCATCCTGGTGACCTGCGTGCTGATCTGCGGCGCCTTCCCTCCGCTGACCGCGACCTTGGCGATGCTGTCGCTGGACCGCTACCTGGATTTCCACTTCTTCACCAATGAACTGGGCGGCAACCCGATGATGTACGCCAACCTGTTCTGGATCTGGGGTCACCCGGAGGTGTACATCCTGATCCTGCCGGCGTTCGGTGTGTTCTCCGAAGTGGTGGCGACCTTCTCGCGCAAGACCTTGTTCGGCTATGCCTCGATGGTCTGGGCGACCGCGGCCATCGGCGTGCTGTCGTTCGTGGTGTGGCTGCACCACTTCTTCACCATGGGTTCCGGTGCCAGCGTCAACGCCTTCTTCGGCATCATGACCTCGATCATCGCGATCCCCACCGGGGTGAAGATCTTCACCTGGCTGTTCACCATCTTCCGTGGCCGCCTGCAGCTCAACGCCATGACCTGGATGACCCTGGGCTTTCTGGTGACCTTCTCCATCGGCGGCATGACCGGTGTGCTGATGGCGGTGCCGGCTGCTGACTTCGTGCTGCACAACAGCCTGTTCCTGATCGCCCACTTCCACAACGTGATCATCGGCGGTGCGGTGTTCGGCTACCTGGCGGGCATCATCTACTGGTTCCCGAAAGCCTTCGGTTTCAAGCTGATTGATCGCTTCGGCCGTTACTCGTTCTGGTGCTGGCTGCTCGGCTTCTACTTCGCCTTCATGCCGCTGTACGTGCTGGGCTTCATGGGCATGACCCGTCGCCTCAACCACTTCGACAACCCGGCCTGGGTGCCGTGGGTGCAGGTGGCCGTGGTCGGTGCGGTGCTGATCGGTATCGGCATCGTGTTCACCGTGGTGCAGTTCGTCACCAGCTACATCAAGCGCAAGGAAAACCTCGATGTGAGCGGCGACCCTTGGGATGGCCGCACCCTGGAGTGGGCGACGTCCTCGCCGCCACCGTTCTACAACTTCGCGGTCATCCCGACGGCGGACAAGATCGACGCCTTCTATGAGGCGAAGAAGAACGGTGTCGAGCTGATGCCTGCGCCGGAGCACTACGAGCCGATCCACATGCCGAAGAACACCGGTAACGGCCTGGTGGTGTCGGCGTTCGTCATCGCCTTCGGCTTCGCCATGATCTGGCATATCTGGTGGCTCGCCATCGTGGGTCTGGTCGGCGCCGTGGTCAGCTTCATCGTGCGTTCCTACGACGAAGACATCGACTACTACGTGCAGCCCGAAGAGATCGCGCGGATCGAGCAGGCGCACCACCAAACCAAAGCCAACGCAGTCGTACAGGCATAACCATGACCGCATACGAACCCCATTTTCCACATGACGCTCATGGCCACGATGGTCATGAGCACCACCACGACACCAGTGGGATCAAGCTGTTCGGCTTCTGGGTCTACCTGATGACCGACCTGCTGATCTTCGCCACGGTGTTCGCCACCTTCGCGGTGCTGAGCAACTCCTTCGCCGGTGGCCCCACCGCCAAGGAAATGCTCGGCGGCGGCCTGCACCTGGTGCTGGTGGAAACCTTCGCGCTGCTGTTTTCCAGTATCACCTACGGCATGGCCATGCTCGCCACCTACCGGGGCGACAAGCGCGCCGTACTGCGCTGGCTGGGCATCACCTTCCTGTTCGGCGTGGCCTTCATCAGCATCGAGCTGTATGAGTTCCGCCACCTGATCCATGAAGGTGCCGGGCCGCAGGTCAGCGCCTATTGGTCGGCGTTCTTCACCCTGGTCGGCACCCACGGCCTGCACGTCAGTGCCGGTTTGCTGTGGATGCTGGTGCTGATGTTCCAGGTTGGCAGCCGTGGCCTGACCGACACCAACAAGACCCGCGTGGGGCTGCTCAGCCTGTTCTGGCACTTCCTCGATGTGGTGTGGATCTGCGTGTTTACCGTCGTCTACCTGATGGGGGTGCTGTAAATGGCTCACCAAGACAATCACGCCGCCCACGCCGTGGGCTTCAAGGATTACCTGACCGGTTTCATCCTGTCGGTGATCCTCACCGTGATCCCTTTCATGCTGGTCATGCATCCTGACGTGCTGGGCCTGAGCCGTGGCGCGACCCTGATCACCGTGGTGCTCTTCGGCCTGGCGCAGGTGCTCGTCCACCTCGTGTACTTCCTGCACATGAAAACCGACGCAGAGGGCCGCTGGAACGTCGTTTCGATGATCTTCACCGTGCTGATCATCGCGTTCGTGGTCGGCCTGTCGGTCTGGATCATGTGGAGCATGCACTACCACATGATGATCAACTGATGCTGGCGCTCCTGAAGCAGTACCTCAACCTCGCCAAGCCGGGCATCGTCTTCGGCAATCTGATTTCCGTGACGGGCGGTTTCTTCCTGGCTTCGCGCGGCGATGCGAACCTGGCGCTGTACCTTGCGACAGCGCTCGGGGTTTCGTTGGTGATCGCCTCAGGCTGCGTGTTCAACAACTACATCGATAGGGACATCGACCAGAAGATGGAGCGCACGCGTAATCGCGTCCTGGCGCAGGGGCTGGTATCGCCTGTGCACGCCATCGCCTATGCCTGCGTGCTCGGGGTAGCGGGGGTGGCTTTGCTATACGCCGCCACCAATACCCTGGCGGTGATGCTGGTGCTCATGGGCTTTGTGGTCTACGTCGGCCTCTACAGCCTGTGGCTCAAGCGTGGCTCTGTGTACGGCACCCTGGTCGGCAGCCTGTCCGGGGCGGCTCCGCCCGTGGTCGGCTACTGCGCGGTGAGCAACGAGTTCGATGCCGGCGCCGCCATCCTGTTGTTGATCTTCAGCCTCTGGCAGATGCCGCATTCCTATGCCATCGCCATCTTCCGTTTCAATGACTACCAGGCCGCGAACATCCCGGTGCTGCCCGTCATCAAGGGGATCTCGGCGGCCAAGCGGCAGATCGTGCTGTACATCGCTGCCTTCGTGGTCGCGACCCTGATGCTGACGCTCAGCGGCTACGCCGGCTACAGCTACTTCGTGGTCGCCGCGCTGAGCGGTGCCTACTGGCTGTGGATGGGCGTGTCGGGCTACAAGGCCGTCGATGATCGAGTGTGGGCGCGCAAGCTGTTCACCTTCTCCATCATCAGTATCACCATGCTCAGCGTGATGATGTCGGTGGATTTCATCTCCTCGCCGGAGCAGGTACTGGTGACTTCCATCAATCACCTGTGCAGCCAGTTCGCCGATAGCGCGCAGGGCATCTGCGCGGTGGTGGCCGGTATCTGAACTTGGCTCCGTGGGAGGGCCCTAGGGTGGATGTCGCTTTTTCCATCCACCAGTAGGTGGACATTTAACCTGCCTGGTTAGAGCACCGCGAAACCCGGGTAATCCGCTTCCGGGTTTCGCTCCGCTCTACCCAGGCTACGTCTACTTTGTAGGAGCGGCTTCAGCCGCGATTGTCGCCGCTGAAGCGCCCCCCACGGTGTTTGCTCCGTAGGGGGGATCACGCTTCTCGATCCACCATTGGTGGATGTAAAAAGCGACATCCACCCTACGGCAGCACCTTTAACTGCGGCCAGGTGGCTTGCCAGTTCTTGCTACTCAAGCGTTCCCGGTAGATCGGCTGTTTCTCGTCCTTGAACCTTCCGGCCGGGCGCACGATCAGCTCGAACAGGTCTTCCAGGCCGAGCGGTGCGGCAATTTCAACCTCATCTTGCTCATTTAGTCGCACGGCCACCGACGTCGCAGTCTCCGGCCAGTGCCGCATCGCCTCGGTCGCCGAGGCGTAAGGCGCATCGCCATTGCGCAGGTGCATGCGTGCTTGATTCTTCACCGACCACTGCAGCGATTCGTCCTGTTGGCGCAGGACCGTCTCCAGCTCAGCATCGCGAGCAGGGGAGGTCTGGCTGCGGTCGAACCAGATCACATCTATATCTTCTGGCAGCGGCGAGTCGCTGCGTTGGTGCAGATGATCCCAGACCGCGCTGCGCACGAAACCGGCTGCCACCCAGCAGTCAGGTAGGTCGAGCTCGCGTACCTGCTGCAGGATTCGCAGGCGCCGAGGGTCGTTGGCGATTAGGGTCTGTAGGCGAGCAACGAGATTCATACGCGCAGCCTATCAGCCATGTTCGTTGGCTGCCTGTTCAGTTGATCTGGTGCTCTGGGTTAGTGCGGCATGTTGAACGCACGGCACCAATACCGACGCGGAAGGTCTGAAGCGGTGAGCCGCTCAGGAGCGCCTGTTTGTGGGCTCGTTCATGGCAAAGCGGGCTGCATTGCTCCAAGCTCCACAGTCGATCCACCTCTACATAAGGAACATGTAATGGAAATGAAGATCCTGGCCAGCGGCGTCGGCGCTGCCATCCCCAAGACCAGCATTGGCTTCAATCTGTTCAGTGGCGTCTACATCCAGATCAGGCGTTCGAGTGCCGAGAAACCGCAGGTGTTCGGTATCGCTACCGGACCTGAAGTCGGCGGTAACAGTGGCACGCTGATCGCCGGCCATATCGAGACCTCCTGGATGAAGATCGATGCGAGCAAGCACGCCTGGCTGTGCAGTCGTTCATCGCTGGTCGGCAAGCTGGGAGAAATCGAACTCAAGGGTACGTTGCTATTCAGTGGCAGCGTAGACGTCACCTTCACCATCTATGACGCCGACAACGAGGCCAGTTTTTCGTTGAGCCGTGTGAAGGTCGAGTCCAGTGGCGGGCAGTTGGCCGACACCAAGGTGCGTGGGGTGATCAAGGACATGATGGGGCAGACCCAGAATGGGAGCCTGCTCTGTGGCTAACCGTGATCGAGGTCGTTTCCCGCGCCTGAAGACGCTATGCAATCTGGCATTGCTCCTGCTGCAACTCATCACTGTAGCGGCGTACTGGGGCATGGTCAGCGCCAGGTCCAGCTATATGGCGATCAGTCAGGAGCTCTACCCGAGCAGCGAGCGACTGATGAACAGTTGGCTTGCCGACATGCTGGTCTCCATGCCAGCCATGCTGGTGGTAGGGGCCGTCTTCGTGTCGAGTGTCGCCAAGGAGTTTGCCGGCCTGGGCAAAGTGCGGCGGATTCAACTCAATGCGCTGATCCTGGGCGTGCTGGTGGTGGTGCTGTACGTGGCAGTCTCGCCGCTCTACATCGCTGCCGCCTGATCGGCATGCCGCTCGACTGCGTAGGAGCGGCTTGAGCCGCGATTGTCACCGCTCAAGCGCCTCCCACGATTTTCAGATACTGCGCTGATTGACCCGCTGCGACAGCGCCTCGGCCGACTCCTTGCGCTCGGAGTAGCGGTCCACCAGCTCGGGATGGTCGCGCAGTAGCCAGGTGAAGCGCACCAACTCTTCCATCACGTCCACCAGGCGGTCGTAGTAGGGGGAGGGCTGCATGCGGTCGTCATCGCCGAATTCGAGAAAGGCCTTGGGTACCGATGACTGATTGGGGATGGTGAACATGCGCATCCAGCGGCCGAGTACGCGCAACTGATTGACCACGTTGAACGACTGCGAGCCGCCGCAGACCTGCATCACCGCTAGGGTCTTGCCCTGAGTCGGGCGCACCGCGCCGATGGCCAGCGGCACCCAGTCGATCTGTGCCTTGAATACCGCCGACATGGCGCCATGGCGTTCCGGCGAACACCACACCTGGCCTTCGGACCACTGCATCAGCTCGCGCAGCTCCTGCACCTTTGCATGCTCTACCGGTGCGTCGTCGGGCAAGGGCAGACCGGAGGGGTCGAAGATGCGCGTCTCGCAGCCCAGGTGCTTCAGCAGGCGCGCGGCTTCCTGCACCAGCAGGCGGCTGAACGAGCGCGGCCGGGTGGAGCCGTACAGCAGCAGGATGCGCGGCGCTTGAGCCGAATCGTCGCGCTGGGCTGGCAGCAGGTCGAGGTCGAGATTGGGCAGGTTGTCGTTCATGCGCGTGTCCTCACTCTTGGCCGATACGGTTGAGCGCCTGCTGCAACGTCTCGCGGCTCATGTCCGCCAGGGGCAGGGCGAGGAAGGCGCGGCAGCGCCGTTCGATATGCGCCAGGGTGGCGTGAAAGGCGGCGTCGATGGTGGCCTCGTCGCCTGCCACGTGGGACGGATCTTCCAGGCCCCAGTGGGCTTTCAGCGCCGGGCCGAAGTACACCGGGCAGGCCTCGCCGGCTGCCTTGTCGCAGACGGTGATGACGATGTCCGGCGGGCAGCCTTCGAAGGCGTCGTTGCCCTTGCTGCTCAGGCCCTCAGTGGCGATGCCGGCCTCGCGCAGGGTCACCAGAGTGCGCGGTAGCACCTCGCCGCGCGGGAAGCTGCCGGAGCTCACCGCCTGGTGTTCGCTCGGCGCCAGGTGGTTGAACATGGCTTCGGAGAGGATGCTGCGGCAGCTGTTGGCCGTGCACATGAACAGGACTTTCATCGTCAAGACTCCAGGTCAGAGGCTCAGGCGCAGGGCCAGGGCCGAAAGGGTGAGCAGCAGTACCGGCAGGGTGAGCACGATGCCGACCTTGAAGTAGTAACCCCAGGTCACGCGGATGCCCTTGCGCGCCAGTACGTGCAGCCAGAGCAGGGTGGCCAGGCTGCCAATGGGGGTGATCTTCGGCCCCAGGTCGCAGCCGATCACGTTGGCGTAGATCATCGCTTCACGCACCGCGCCGCTGGCCTGGCTGGCGTCGATGGCCAGGGCGCCGATCAGCACGCTAGGCATGTTGTTCATCAGCGACGACAGCAACGCGCTGAGCAGGCCGGTGCCCAGCGCTGCGCCCCATATGCCGTACGCGGCGAAGCTGTCGAGCAGGCGGGTCAGCTCGGCGGTCAGGCCGGCATTGCTCAGGCCGTAGACCACCAGGTACATGCCGAGGGAGAAGATCACCACCTGCCAGGGCGCCTCGCGCAGCACCTTGCCGGTAGCGATGCGCTTACCACGCGCGGCGACCGCGAACAGCAACGCGGCACAGGCCGCCGCCACCGCGCTGATGGGGATGCCCAGCGGCTCGAGGGCGAACAGCCCGACCAGCAGCGCCAGCAGCACCGCCCAGCCGACCTTGAAGGTGCTGACGTCGCGGATTGCCTGGCTGGGCGCCTGCAACGCCGCCACTTCGTAGCGCGCCGGGATGTCGCGGTGGAAGAACAGCCACAGCACCAGCAGGGTGGCGGCGACGCTGACCAGGTTCACCGGCACCATCACTGCGGCGTAGGCGCCGAAGCCAATATCGAAGTAGTCAGCCGAGACGATGTTGACCAGGTTCGACACCACCAGCGGCAGGCTGGCGGTGTCGGCGATAAAGCCGGCGGCCATGACGAAGGCCAGGGTCGAGGCCGGCGAGAAGCGCAGCGCCAGCAACATGGAAATCACGATGGGGGTGAGGATCAGCGCCGCGCCGTCGTTGGCGAACAACGCCGACACCGCAGCACCGAGCAGGATGCTGAAGGCGAACAGGCGCGCGCCGCTGCCGCCCGCACAGCGCGCCACGTGCAGCGCCGCCCACTCGAAGAAGCCGGCTTCATCCAGCAGCAGGCTGATGATGATCACGGCGATAAAGGTCGCCGTGGCATTCCACACGATGTCCCACACGGTGGGAATGTCGGCGAAGCTGACCACGCCGGTGGCCAGGGCCAGCACCGCGCCGAGCGAGGCGCTCCAGCCAACGCCGAGACCTCGGGGCTGCCAGATGACCAGAATCAGGGTGAACAGGAAGATAGCGACGGCGATCAGCATGCGGTGTACTCAGCAGCAGGTGGCGAGGCGGGCAGGGCGGTCGCCCATGTTGGCGAGGCGGCTGGCGTCCTGCTCCAGCCAGGTGCGGTTGGCTGCCAGGGTGGCGGTCAGCACGTCGCGCACCCATTGCGGCAGGTCCGGTGCCAGGCGGTAGTACACCCATTGACCCTGGCGGCGGTCCTGCAACAGGCCGTTGCTGCGCAGTTGCGCCAGATGACGGGAGATCTTCGGCTGGCTGTCGCCCAGCGCGCAGACCAGCTCGCACACGCACAGCTCGCCCTGTTCGGCGATCAGCAGCACGGCGCGCGCGCGAGTTTCATCGGCCAGGGATTTGAACAGCGCGGGCGGGGTGAGGTGGTCGGACATGGGGTGAGCTCGTATATATGGTTTTGCGAATATACGGAAATCCATATGTTAAAGGCAAGCCGGTGGTGATTGGGGGCGGCTTTGCACTACAGTCGCCAAGCCGGTCGCCGGGACGGTTTTTCCCGGCCAGAGATTTTTCGAGGGAGGCGCTGGATGCGTTTATCGCGCATGCGCAACGTGATGGCCTGGACGCTGGTAGTGCTGTTGTTGATCGTGGTGGTCTTGCTCGGCATTCGTATCGCCGGGCTGTCGGCGTTGCCCGAGCTGGAACCTTGGCACCGCCTGGTACCGCAGGAACTGGAGGTCAGCGAGCTGGACGCGAGCGACTGGCAGGCCTACCTGGCTGCTGAGGCAGCGCTGTTCGAGCGTCTGCAACGTGAGCTGATCGAGCCAGTCACGGCCTCCGGCAGGGCGCCGTACAGTCGTTACGCCAGCGACAGCCCGGTCTACCCCGGCAATCTGCCGCATGACTGGAACCGCTCCTTCGTCCTGCAGCCGCAAGGCCCGGCGCGGGGTGTGGTGGTGTTGCTGCATGGCCTGACCGACTCGCCCTACAGCCTGCGCCATATTGCCCGGCACCTCAGCGAGCAGGGGCTGCTCGCCGTGGTGCCGCGTATGCCCGGCCACGGCACGGTGCCGGCGGCGCTCACCGATGCGCACTGGGAACAATGGCTGGCGGCCACACGTCTGGCCGTGCGCGAGGCGCGGCGCCAGGTGCCGGACGAGCCGCTGTATCTACTCGGCTATTCCAATGGCGGCGCGCTGGCGCTGCGCTACAGTCTGGCTGCGTTGGAAGACGAGCAACTGGCCATGCCGCAACGCCTGGTGCTGATTTCGCCGATGATCGGCGTCACCAGCTACGCCCGTTATGCCGGGCTGGCAGCCCTGCCGGCGTTGCTGCCGGCCTTCGCCAAGTCGGCCTGGATGAACGTGCTGCCGGAGTTCAACCCGTTCAAGTACAACTCCTTCCCGGTGCACGCGGCGCGGCAGACCTACGAGCTGACTCATGAGGTACAGAGCGCCTTCGACGCTGCCGAGGCCGATGGCCGTCTGTCACGACTACCGCCGGTGCTGGCTTTCCAGTCGCTGGCCGACAGTACGGTGAGTACACCGGCCGTGGTACGCCATTTGTTCGAGCGCCTTCCAGCCAATGGCAGCGAACTGGTGATCTTCGACATCAACCGCTCGCAGGCGGCCAGCTCGCTGCTGCGGGCGGACATGAGCGGCTTGCTGGAGACCTTGCTGCCACCGGCCCAGCGTGACTACGACCTGACGGTGGTGGGCGTTGCACAGGGCGGTGGTCGTCAGGTCGAGGCGCGGCGAATCGCAGCCGGCGAGCGTGAGGCGCTGGTGACGCCATTGAACGTCGAATACCCGAGCCAGCTGTTCTCGCTGTCGCACGTTGCACTGCCGTTCCCCACGGACGATCCGCTGTATGGCAGCGAACCGACCTCCGCGGAGTTCTACGGCGTAGCCCTTGGCACGCTGGCACCGCGCGGTGAGCACGGCGTGTTGGTGGTGGGGCTCGATAGTTTGCAACGTATGACGTCCAACCCCTTCTACGCCTATTTGCGTGAGCGCATCGACGAAGACCTGTAGGTGGCTCGGTGCTTACGGCGTCCGACCGTAGGGTGCACCGTGCGCACCGAGTGGTTTGAGGGGTTACAACCGGAAACGCCCGACCAGGCCATCGAGCTGGGTCGACAGCGCCTGCAAATCGCTGCTGGCCTGGTTGAGCTGATCGGCGATATGGGTGGTGCCGACGGTCAGCTCATTGATGTCGACAATGTTGCGGTTGATGTCTTCCACCACGCTGGACTGTTCCTCGGTAGCGGTGGCGACCTGGATATTCTGGTCGCTGATCTGGCCGATATGGCTGTTGATCTGCTCCAGCGCTACCGACGCCTTGCTCGCGTATTCCACCACCAGCGCGCTCTGCCGTTGCCCCTTGGCCATGGCCTCGACGGCCGAGCGTGATTCGTTCTGCAGGCGGTCGATGACTTGCTGGATTTCCTCGGTGGAGGCGCCGGAGCGGCTAGCCAGGGTGCGCACCTCGTCGGCCACCACGGCAAAGCCACGGCCCTGTTCGCCGGCACGCGCCGCTTCGATGGCGGCGTTGAGGGCGAGCAGGTTGGTCTGCTCGGAAATGCTGCGAATGGTGTTGAGCGTGGTGCTGATGGCGTTGGTTTGCGCGGCCAGTGCCTCGATCACCTTGGCGGCTTGCTCCAGTTCGCCGTTGAGGGCGTCGACCTGGCGATGCGCCTGGCTGACCACGGCGCTGCCGTCGCTGGCATGCTGAGTCGCTTCGCGGGCTACTGCTGCGGCGTTCTCGGCGTTGCGCGCGATCTCGTTGACGGTCGAGCCCAGTTCGTTGATGGCGGTGGCCACCTGTACCGTGCGGTCGCTTTGTGCGGTGCAGTTGCTCTGGGTCAGGCGCGCGCGTTCGGCCACGTCGCGGGCCATGCCCGAGAGCTGGCGTGAGTTGTCGGCAAGTTCGCGCATGGCGCCGTGCACCTTGTCGATGAACTGGTTGAAGCTGCGCGCGATCTCGCTCAGCTCGTCCTGGCCGGGCAGGTCGATGCGGGTATCCAGGGCCAGGTTGTCGGCGGCCAGGCCCAGACTGTTCTGCAGCACGCTGACGCGGCGGCGCAGCTGGATGACGATCAGCCAGGAAATGAGGACCGACACCAGCAGGCCAGTGACGATGATGGCGATCTGGCGAGTCAGGCCATCGTCGTAGCTTTTTGCGCTGTGCAGGTTCTGCTGCTCGGCCTGTTTGAGCAGGGCATCGAGCAGGTCATTGGCACCTTGGCGCATCACCCCGTAGGTTTTGGCGTACTGATCGCGATAGATCTGCTGCGCCCTGGCCATGTCACCCGCATCGAAGGCAGCGAGCATCGGGTTCAGTTCGTTGCTGACCATGGCTTCGAACTGGTCGAGCAACTGCTGCGCCTGCGCCTTGCGCTCCGGGTTGACCTGGGCGGCCACGGCCTGACGCATCGCCTCGCGCATACCGGGCACGTCCTCGTTGCGGGCGTCCTGTACGCGCGACTTGACGCCGCGCTCGTCACGCAGCGGAGTTTCCTGCAGCAGCATCATGTCGAGCCCGACGCGCATGCGCGGGATACGCGAGGCCACTTCGGCCATGGCACGCATCGGCGCGGCAGTATTGAGATAGAGCACCTCTGTGTCTCGATGCATGCTCGACATGCTGCTCAGGCTGGTCAGCGCCACCAGCAGCAGGGCGATGCAGGGAATCGCCACCGCGATGATCAGGCGGGTTTTCAAAGAGAGGGCGTCGAGACGCATGGGAAGACTCCATTTCGAGATAGGGCGCAGGGCAATGCTCAGCCTATCGGGCCGATATTGCTGCTCCTGTATCGGCAGAGATGGCCTGGTGCATGAGGGCAAAGACGACCGCTTTGACGAAAAGAAGTAGGCCGGCACAACTGCCGGCGCAGAAGGGATGATGGCCGCCGGCGAGGTCGGCCATCAGGGGTCAGGCGTGCAGCAGCGCCTCCAGGTCGCCGCCACGTTCCAGTGCGGCGAGGTCATCGAAACCACCGACATGCTGCTCGCCGATGAAGATCTGCGGCACGCTGCGGCGGTTGCTGCGTTGCAGCATTTCCGCCAGGCGCTGCGGTGAACTTCCTACGTCGATTTCCTCGAAGGTCACGCCCTTGCGTGTCAGTAGCGCCTTGGCGTTGACGCAGTAAGGGCAGTGGCCGGTGGTGTAGAGGGTAACGGCTTGCATGATGCACCTCCTGCGTTGTCAGACGGTCACTGGTGGAAAGTCGACAGCGGTTTCGGCCAGGTTGTTGAGGTAGTTGGTCAGCGTCATCAGGGCGACGTTGGCCACCACTTCGACAATGGCGGCGTCACTCAGCCCGGCATCGCGGGCGGCCTGCAGCTGCGCATCGCTGAGGCGGCCGCTGCTCTCGATGATCTGCCGGGTCAGGCGCGCCACGGCATCGAACTCGCCATCACGGGCGCTGCGAATGTCCGCTGCGCTCAGGCCAGCCTTGCCGGCGAACAGGGTGTGCGCGGCCAGGCAGTATTCGCAGCCGTTGACCTGCGAGCTGGCCAGCGCCACCACTTCGCGTGACTTGGCGTTCAGTGTGCCTTTGCCGAGCGCCTGGGACAGTGCCAGGTAGCCGCTCAGCGCGGCCGGGGCGTGGGCCAGGGTGGCGAAGGTGTTGGGGATGAAACCGAGGCCCTTGCGGATGCCTTCCAGTTGCGTCTGGGCGCCGGCAGCGGTTTGTTCGAATGGCAGTGCGGCGATACGAGTCATGGTGTTTCTCCAGTCTTGGGTGGGGAGCTTGTCGTTCAAGCCTGGAGCCATGCTAGTGAATCGACCTGGCTTTTCGGATTCAGATCGTCGATGTTATGCGACAGATCGTCCAATAGTGCGAGATGACCATGGATCGCCTGTCCAGCCTGCTGCATCACTTCAACCTGCACGCCAGCACCTTTCACCGCGGTGGCTTCTGCGGCACCAGCAGTCATGGCGAGCATGAGCCGCATGGCTACATTCACCTGCTGCGGGCCGGACGCATGAGCTTTCGCGAGGGCGATGGGCGCGAGCTGCGTCTGGAAGAGCCGAGCCTGATGCTGGTGGCCAGGCCGCGCCTGCACCAGATGACGGCCAGCGAGGCCGATGGTGCCGAACTGGTGTGTGCCACGCTGGCGTTCGACGGCGGTATCGACAATCCACTGTCGCGGTCGCTGCCCGGCGCCATCGTCAAACCGCTGCGCGAGTTGCCAAGTCTGAGTGGTTGCCTGGACTGGCTGTTCGCCGAGGCGGCAGGGGAGGATTGCGGGCGCGAACTGGTGCTCAACCGCCTGTTCGAGTTGATGGTGATCCAGTTGCTGCGGCACTTGATGAACAGTCGCGAGCTGGCCTCGGGGATGATGGCGGGCCTGGCCGAGCCACGTTTGGCGCGCGCGCTCAATCAACTGCACGAGAAGCCGCAGCATGGCTGGTCGGTGGCCGAACTGGCGACGCTGGCCGGTATGTCGCGCGCCAGTTTCGCCGCGCACTTTCACGATGTGGTCGGTGCGACACCGGCTGATTACCTGGTGGGATGGCGCGTCAGCCTGGCGCAGAAGCGTTTGCGCGAGGGCCGGCCCATGGCGTTGATCGCCGATGAGGTCGGCTATGAAAGCCCTTCGGCCCTGGCCCGCGCGTTTCGCCGCAAGGTGGGAACGAGCCCCAGCGAATGGCTGCGCCAGGTCGTTCAATAGGCGAAGTGGGCGATGGCTTGCCTGACTCTGTTCAGCGCATCTTCCAGTTGCGCCAGGGTGACCGAGCCAAGGGCCAGGCGCAGCGCGTGAGGCACCTGCTCCGAGGTGCTGAACGGTTCGGCGGTGGACACGGCCACCTGCTCGCGCAGCAGGTGTGCCACGACCTGATCGGCGCGTACCTCGGCCGGTAACGGCAGCCAGAGGAAGTAACTCGCCTCATGGCCGATCGGTTGCAGGCCGGCCAGCACGCGCCGAGCCAGGGCTTGCCGACAGTGGGCGTCGTCGCGCTTCTGCGCTTGCAGGCGGGCCAGTGTGCCGTCTTCGATCCAGGCGCAGACCAGCGCCGTCATGATGCCCGGCGTGTTCCAGGTGCTGGCGCGGATGCTGCGCTCCAGCGCGGCGACCCAGGTGGCAGGCGCTGTCAGGTAGCCGACCCGTAGGCCGGTGGCGATGTTTTTGGAGAAGCCGGACACGTGCACCGTACGTTCTGGCGCCAGCGCGGCCAACGGCGCTGGCGCCGAGGTCGCCAGGAAGGCGTAGGCGGCATCCTCGATGATCAGCAGATCGTGCTCGCGAGCGATCTTGATCAGGCGCTCGCGCTGCGGCCGGTCGAGCACCCAACCCAGTGGGTTGTGCAGGGTCGGCATGCTGTAGATCGCCCGTACCCGGCGCGTCCTGCACAGCGCCGCCAGGGCCTCGAAATCGGGGCCGCTGGCGTCGCAGGGTACTGTCAGCAGTTCCAGGCCGCGCGCGGCAGCGGCCGCCTTGAAACCGGGGTAGGTGAGAGCGTCGACCGCGACCACGTCACCGGGTTTGAGCAGGGTCTGCAGGGTCAGCGCCAGGCCGTGCTGGGCGCCGTTGACGATCAGCACCTGTTGCGCCGTGACCGGGAGCCCCTGATCCGTCAGGTGCCTGGCCAGCAATGCCCGCTCGTGGGGGCGCCCGGCATGCGGTTGGTAGCGCAGCAGCGCTTCCAGGTCGCCGGACAATGCCAGCTGGCGCAGGGCCTGGCGTAGCAGGTCGGCCTGCCCCGGCAGCGCGGGGTAGTTGAAGTTGAGGTCGAGCATGCCGCCCTCGGTCTCCGGCTGGTCGATACCGTGACCGGGCGCCAGGCTGGTCTCGCGCACGAAGGTGCCGCGCCCGGTTTCGCCACTCACCAGGCCCATGGTGTGCAGCTCGGCGTAGACCCGTGACGCGGTGACCAGGGCGATGCCGTGCCGTGTGGCCAGTTCGCGGTGTGTGGGCAGGCGTGTGCCAGGCGCGAGCGTGCCGCAGCGGATGTCGGCGGCCAACTGATCGACCAGTTGCTTGTAGCGCGCGCGGGGCATGGGTTGTATCCATGACAATTATTTGATTGTCATGATCATTGCCTTGAAGCTGCGCGGCAACCCGTTTCATGACAGGAGCTGCCATGCACATCGCCATTCTGACCTTCGAAGGGTTCAACGAACTCGACTCGCTGATCGCTTATGCCATTCTCAACCGCATACGCCGGCCCGACTGGCGCGTCAGCATCGCCAGCCCTGCTGCGCGCGTGACGTCCATGAACGGGCTGGTGATCGATAGCCAAATCGACCTGCAGCAGGCCTGCGCGGCCGATGCAGTAATCGTCGGCAGTGGCATGCGCACCCGCGAGGTGGTGGCGGATGAAGCGCTGATGGCGCAACTACGCCTCGACCCGGCGCGCCAATTGTTGGCGGCGCAGTGTTCCGGCACCTTGGTACTGGCCAAGCTCGGCTTGCTCGACGGCGTCGCCGCCTGCACCGACCTGACCAGCAAGCCTTGGGTGCAGGAGGCAGGTGTGCAGGTGCTCGATCAGCCGCTGTTCGCCCGTGACAATGTCGCCACGGCAGGCGGTTGCCTGGCATCGACTTATCTCGCGGCGTGGGTCATCGCCCGTCTGGTCGGCCTCGACGAGGCGCGCCAGGCGCTGCATTACGTGGCGCCTGTGGGTGAGAAAGCGCAGTACCTGGCGGGAGCCATGGCAGCGATTGGTCCTTATCTCTAGGGTGGAGGCGAGACGGATTCGTGCCGTATGGGCGAGCTGTCGTACCATCGCGCATCGACCCCGCCACGAGCCTTCGCGCATGTTCGAAATCCAGCCCATCGACCCCGCCTATTACCGTCAGCAGACCCGCCGCAGCACCGCGCTGATCGCGGTCATCTTCGTGGCACTGGCCATGCTTTGCGCCACGCTGAGCACGCAGGTGTTCGGCACGCCCGGTGGCGACAACTTCAAGTGGAACCTGCTCGGTGTGGTGGCGGGGCTGGGCCTGAGCATCGCCCTGGTGCGCCAGCAACTCTGGTCACGGCCATTCATGGCACCGGCCGTTTATGGCTGGCGACTCAAGCGCAGCCTGATGCGTGTCACCAACGTCATGCATCACGTCAAGGCGGGTGTGACGCAGGGGGATGAGAGCGCAATGAAGCTGCTGCGCTTCTACCACCTGGGGGTGACCCAGATGCATCAGCTCGATGGCAACTCCAGCGAGCTGAGCCAGATGGTGCGCGAGATTGACAGCCATCGCGAGGCGATGGAGCAGCAGGGGCTGGACATCGAGCAGACGCGGCTCGATCTGGCCTGGCTGGAGCGAGTCAAAACGTTTAGCTGAACACTTCTTGTCGATCCAGGGTTGGAGTCACAATGACTTTAAGGTTGTCATTGTGACCTGATCCCCTTGTTGTCATTAGCACCTGTGTTTTCTTATCTATCTGTTTTTTATAGAGAAAATACATGGCACAAAATCTGACTATCTCCGGGTGCAATGCCCATTACAGGAGAAATCAGATGAAATTCATTGCCTTGCTTGCCCTTTCCCTCGGCCTTGCGGCCGCCAATGTTCTGCAGGCTGCCGAAGTGGTGGCCGAACGTGAAGAAAACTCGGTGGGTGCCGGTTTCGGTGGTTTGTCCGGCCTGATGCTGGGTGCCGCCGCGGGTGGCCCTGTCGGTGCGCTGGTTGGCGCCGCCGCCGGGCTCTGGTCTGGCGCGCAGGTGCAGGCTGCCACGGGCAATAGTGGCTCTGCCTATGTGGTGCGCCACGAAGACGGTCGTGAGCAGTGGGTGCGCTCGCCCAAGGAGCGTTTCGCGCTGGGCCAGCAGGTGGAGATGAACGGCATCCGCCTGCAGGCGCAGTAAGTCGATTTCAGTGCGGCTCGTGGAAGCCGCGGCACTCATGCTCTTTTCGCTTCGAGGAACTTCATGAATACGAATTTTCAGGGTCGTCTGGCTGTCGTCACCGGGGCCAGCTCGGGTATTGGTCTGGCTGTGTGTGATCTGTTGCTGCAGCGCGGCGCGCGCGTGCTGGCTTTTTCACGGCGTCTGGGCGCGTTGGAAGCGCTGCAGGTGTTGCATCCAGAACAGCTGCATTGGTGTGCGGGTGACGTCACCGATATCGACGCGCTGCATGGGCTGGCCGAGCGGGCGGGGCGGCTCGGTGCAGTCGACTATTTGGTGCCCAACGCCGGGATCGCGCGCTTGGCATCGGGCTGCGACATGCAGGCGTTCGAGCAGCAGTGGCAGGTCAACGGCGCCGGTGCAATCAATACCTTTCAGGTGCTCAGGCCACATCTGGCGCGGCCTGCGTCGGTGGTGTTCATCAGTACCTTTCTGCGGCAACTGGGGTTTGCCGGGCTCGGCGGTTACATCGCCAGCAAGGCGGCGCTCTCGGCGCTGGTACGTAGCCTGGCGCTGGAACATGCCGGCGAAGGGCTGCGGCTCAATCTGGTTTCACCGGGGCCGACGGCGACACCGATCTGGAACAGTCTGGGCCTGGCCGACGATGCCTTGGCGGGCGTTGCCAGTGAGGTTGGCAAGCGCCTGGTCGACGGCGAGTTCCTCGATCCGCAGGCGATTGCCGAGGTGGTGCTGTTCCAGCTGAGCAATGGTGCACGCGGCGTCCACGGCCAGGATTGGGTGGTGGACAAAGGTTATACCCTGCAATAAGTGGCGTCGGGGTGGCAGGGCTGCCGCCCCGATTCGGCGACATATCCACTGACATTTAGCGTGATGCATGTCCGCCGCTTAAAGGTTTTTGAAAGGTTCGCCTCTTAGCCTCCGCACGCGCTTTTCGCGTGCTTTACAAGAAAAAGAGGAGAAAGCGGTTTGTTGACCCTGATTGGCCTGTTGACCATCTGCAGCCTGGTTGTGCTGCTGCTTATCGGGCGCATGTCGCCTGTTCTGCCATTGATCGTGGTGCCGCTGCTGGGCGCTCTGGCCGCGGGCTTTGGCCCGGAGGCGATTTCCGGTTTCTTCACCGATGGCATCGGCCGCGTGACGGCGATTGCCACCATGTTCGTGTTTGCCATCACCTTTTTCGGCGTGCTGCAGGACACCGGGCTGTTCCGTCCGTTGATCGGTGGCATGGTGCGACTGACTCGCGGCAATGTGATCGCGGTGACCGTGGCCACCGCCGTGATTGGCATGCTGGCGCACCTCGATGGTGCCGGTGCTACCACTTTCTTGCTCACCGTTCCCGCCTTGCTGCCGCTGTACAAGCAATTGCGCATGAGCCCTTATCTGATGCTGCTGTTGCTGGCGCTCGGTGCCGGCATCTTCAACATGCTGCCCTGGGCCGGTCCGCTGGGCCGCGCTTCGGCTGTGACCGGTATCGAGGTCACCGAACTGTGGCGTCCGTTGATCACCATTCAGGGTATCGGCGTGGTGCTGCTGGTTGCGCTGGCGGCGCTGCTGGGCTGGCGTGAGCAGCGTCGTATCGCTGCCGGCAAGGCTGACGACGAGGGCGTGTTGGTGGAAACCAGCAGCGATCTGCACGAGCCGAGCGCCGAGGAACTCGCGCTGGAGCGCCCGCGTCTGCTCTGGGCCAACGCCGCGCTGTTCCTGGGTGTGCTGGTCTCGCTGTTCTCTGGCGTACTGCCGGCCGGCTATATCTTCATGATCGGCCTGTGCCTGGCGCTGCTGATCAACTATCCGGGCGGCAAGGCGCAGATGCAACGTATCTCCGCCCACGCTCCCGCTGCGCTGAGCATGGGCATGATCATCCTGGCGGCGGGCTCGATGCTCGGCATCTTCACCGGTACCGGCATGCTCACTTCCATCGCCCAGGACCTGGCGCAGGTGCTGCCGGCACCGCTGGTGGGGCAGATGCATATCGTGCTCGGCCTGTTTGGCTTGCCAATGGAGCTGATGCTGAGCACCGACGCCTACTACTTCGGCCTGCTGCCGGTGACGTTGGAAGTGGTCGGCGCCCAGGGTGTCGAGCCGGCCAGCGTGGTCTATGCGCTGACCATCGGCAACATCATCGGCACTTTCATCAGCCCGTTCTCGCCGGCGCTGTGGCTGGCGCTGGGGCTGGCCGGGCTGGATCTGGGCCGGCACATCCGTTACTCGCTGTGGTGGATGTGGGGCTTCTCGCTGGTGCTGTTCGGCGCGGCCTGGGCACTCGGGTTGTTCTAGACCCAGCTCCGTCTGCAGTAAATCTAACGCCCGGGCTTGCCCGGGCGTTTTGCATCTGGACGTCGTGCTTAGCTGATTTCCACCTGATAGCGGAAGTTCTCCGCCGCAGCGCGTGACAGGCGATATTCCAGTGGCGTGCGGTCGTAGCCCAGTGCGGTGCGTTCGATGATCACACTCGGGCTGGCCTCGGCCACACCCAGCACGGCAGCGAGCTCGGCATCGGCGGCGGAGACGGTGAGGGTTTCCTGGGCCGAGGC
This sequence comes from Ectopseudomonas composti, assembly GCF_900115475.1. GTDB lineage: Bacteria > Pseudomonadota > Gammaproteobacteria > Pseudomonadales > Pseudomonadaceae > Aquipseudomonas > Aquipseudomonas composti. The sequence goes on along the minus strand of NZ_FOWP01000013.1, from coordinate 135,053 downwards.
GATGCGCTGGCCGCAGTGCTGCTCGTAGAAGGGGTAGAGCAATTGCGGGAAGTCGTCGGCGGCGATGTCCAGCAGGGCGCCGAAGCGTGAAACCGGCAGCCAGATACGTTCATGGAACAGCGGGCGACCGTCGATCAGGCGCAGGCGCTGGAGGAAGACGCAGGGATCGCCTTCGCCCAGTTTCAGAGCCTGACTGACGGCGGCGTCGGCAGGTACCTGGCGGCAGTCGAGGATGCGACTCTGCGGCACTTGAGACTGGCCACTGGCGCTGACCTGGCGGAAGAAGCGAAACAGCGAGCCGTCGAAGTTCGGCCGTCGCACGAAGGTGCCTCGCCCTTGGGCGCGCAGCAGCAGGCCTTCCGTGACCAGGGTTTCCACCGCCTTGCGCACCGTGCCGACAGCCACGCCGTAGTGGCGGGTCAACTCCGCTTCGGTGGGTATAGCCTCACCCGGCAGCCATTCGCCAGCGGCAATTTTCCCCAGCATTTCGTCGCGTAGCCGCTGATACAGCGGCAGGCGTTCGTCCTGTCCCAGAGCCGTGGTGCTCATAAGCCTCACATCCGCAATTCGACCGGCCGTCACTTTACCACTGGCCTGCAGATTGACAGCACTCGATCTCTGTAGATACAGTCATCTAATCATATATATGAATATATGACTTACAAGAAGGAGTCGCTCGTACCGGCGGCTCGTACAAGAATCGACAGAGGTATCGCTTCGTGACGCCCATGCTTTATGCCGGAATCACCGGCATCGACACCCACGCGCACATCTTTCGCCAGGACCTGCCCATGGTTCCCGGCCGCCGCTACAGCCCCAGCTATGACGCCACCGTGGAGCAGTACCTGGCTCATCTGGATGCAGGCGGGCTGTCCCATGGCGTACTGATCCAGCCCAGCTTTCTTGGCACCGACAACCACTACATGCTCGAGGCGCTACAGCGCTTCCCGGGGCGCCTGCGTGGCGTGGCGGTGGTCGATGCGCAGGTCAGCGATGCCGAGCTGGACGAGTTGGCCGCTGCCGGCGTGGTGGGCGTGCGCCTGAACCTGATCGGCAAGGCGCTGGAGGATTACACCGGCCCGGCCTGGAGTGGTCTGTTCCGCCGTCTGGCGCGCCGTGGCTGGCAGGTGGAAATTCAGCGCAGCTTCGACGACCTGGCGCTGATCGTGCCGGCGATTCTCGAATCCGGCGTCACCGTGGTGATCGATCACTTCGGCCTGCCTGCGCCGAGCGTGCAACTGGACGCTGCGCAGCATGAGGTCTTCTTCGACCTGCTCGGCCAGGCGCCGGTGTGGATCAAGCTTTCAGCGGCCTACCGCAGCCAATCCGATCTGGCCCGTGCCCAGGCCATCGAAGCGCGTCTGCGCGAGGCCTGCGGCGGCGTGGGACGGTTCGTCTGGGGCAGCGATTGGCCCAACACCCAGTTCGAGTCGCAGACCCGCTACGATCAGCAACTAGCGCTGCTCGAGGCCCTGCTGCCCAACCCCGAGGAGCGCCGCCGCGTTCTGGTGGAGAACCCTACAACCCTGTTCGGTTTCGCCTCGGCGTAACCACTGCTCACATCAGAACAACAAAAGGAGTCAAACCATGATGAGCTTGCTCGTCGTCGCCGCGATCGTCCTCGCCGTCGCGCTGGGGTACACCACCAAGATCAATATCGGCCTGTTCGCCATTGCCTTCGCCTACCTGCTGGGCTGCTTCGGCATGGGCATGAGCCCGGGCGACATCATCAACATGTGGCCGCTGAAGATCTTCTTCGTGATTTTCTCAGTCTGCCTGTTCTACAGCTTCGCCACCGTCAACGGCACCCTGGAAAAACTCACCGGGCATCTGCTGTATCGCTGCCGTGGCGTGCCGCACCTGCTGCCGTACGCAATCTTCCTGACCTCGGGGTTGATCGCGGCTATGGGCGCGGGTTACTACACCGTACTGGCCTTCATGGCGCCGCTGACCCTGCTGCTGTGCCAGCGTACCGGCATGAGCCTGATCCTGGGCGGTATGGCGGTGAACTACGGCGCGCTGGGTGGAGCGAACTTCGTTTCCAGTCAGAGCGGCATCATCTTCCGTGGCCTGATGACCAGCGCCGGTATGCCCGAGAGCGAGGCGTTCGTGAATGCCCTGGCAATCTTCGCCAGCACGGCAGTGATCCCTGTTCTGGTGATCTCGGCCTTCGTCTTCCTCGGTGGCCATGGCCGCAACCTGAAGAACGCGGTGATCAACGCTGACCTGCCGCAAGCCTTCAACCGCGAACAGAAACTGACCCTGCTGCTGACCGTGCTGATGATGGTGCTGGTTCTGGCTGCGCCGCTGGCCCTGCTGGCCTTCCCGGACAATGCCACGGTCAAGTTCATTAACAGCAAGGTGGACATCGGCCTGATCGCCAGCGTGTTCTCGGTGATCGCGCTGCTGCTCAAACTCGGCGACGAGCGCAAGGCCATCGCCTCGGTGCCCTGGGCCACGCTGATCATGATCTGCGGTGTCGGCATGCTGATTACCGTCGCGATCAAGGCCGGCACCATCGATTCCCTGGCATCCTGGATCAGTGGCAACATCCCGCCAGTGATGATTCCGGTGGCCTTCGGTGTGGTCGCGGCACTGATGTCGATCTTCGCCAGCACGCTCGGCGTGGTGACGCCGGCACTGTTCCCCATGGTGCTGCCGTTGTCGGCGTCGATGTCGATCGATCCGATGATCATCTTCATCGCCATCGTGGTGGGCGCTCAGGCCACCTCGATCTCGCCGTTCTCGTCCGGTGGCAGCCTGCTGCTGGGTTCCTGTACCGATGAGAAGGTACGCTCGTCGTTGTTCTCGCAACTGCTGCTGCGCGCCGCGCCCATCGGCTTCGTTGCGGCGATGCTGTTCAACCTGGCGCTGACCTTCCTGTTCTGATGAAAAAAGGTTCTTCGCATAGTCTGGGGAAAGTGCGAGTTGATACTGGACTGGTAATTAAGTGTTAGCTGTCGATGACTTGGCACTATCCATTAGCACGTCGCCTGGTCTGATGGGTTTCGCCCCTTACGGGCGAGTCACTTTCTCTTGCTTGCCCAAGAGAAAGTAACCAAAGAGAAGGGCACCCCACCATCCGGCCCCGGCTTCGCCGGGGTTCCCTCGCTCCATCACCACTCCAGGGGCACGCTGCGAAGGGCCATCCCTGGCCCATCGCAGCTCTCGCGACATCCATGTCGCTCAACCCCTTACGCGGCGATTCCACTCGGCCTCCTGAAGGGGATTTGGGCGTCGTCTGTGAGATCGCGCTTCAAGAGCAAAAGCCAAACGCTACCTACTTTGATCTTCCGAAAATTTCGCAAGCTCGCGGCCCGGTCCCCCTTCAGGAGGCCGAGTGGAGGTGTTGCATAGGGGGACGAGCCGCATGGATGCGGCGAAATACCGATGGCGGCCCCGCTTAATGAGCCAGGGATGGCCCATGTAAGCCGGCCCCAAGAGCAGCGCCGGAGCGAGGAAACGCAGCGAAGCGAAGTAACAGCCGGAGGCTGGCCCGCAGGGTGAGCGCAGCGAATCAAGTTTCGCGCAGCGAAACCCGGATGTCGGGGTGCCCTTCTTTGGCACACCTTTCTTGGGCAAGCAAGAAAGGTGTGGCGCCCGTAAGGGGCGCAACCCAAACGCTCAGCACACGCGGTAACGGATAGTGCTAAGTCAGTAAGCGATACGCACACAAATTTGCCAGCCCGGTGTCATGCGTATCACCCGCGAGAATGCTCAGAACCTGAAAAAAAGCCCCGGCATCGCGTGATGCCGAGGCTTGCTTCACTTCAGCGGGTATCGCTATTTCAGTCGATAACGCGCTAGCTCATCCTGGTTCAGCAGACGCAAGCGACCTGGCGGGGCCTGGTAGATCGCTTCGGCCAGGCTTACGTCGACGCCCATGTCACGAAAGTACTTGGCCGGGCTGAATGGCTGGCTGCCATGGGCGGCCTGCGCCAGTGCCGAGTCACCGGCGGGGAAGGGCGGCCGGCGCAGGGCGACGTGGCCGTTGACCGTGCGCTTGCTGCCAGCCGCCAGCAGGTAGATGCAACTGCCCTGGCACATGCCGCCGGAAGGCACCAGCGCCTCGAAGCCGGTTTCGCGCAGCAGGCGGCCCATGCGGATGGCTTCCGGGGCGCTACCGCCGATGCTGTCGAGCAGCACGATCTTGCGCATGTACTGGCCGGGATTGGCGCGCAAACCCTGTAGCAGTTTCTCGTAGTCGCCAGGAACGATCTCTTCGGAAATCTTCGCCGCCAGCATGCCGGCATTGGCCTCGACTTCCACTTGGGCGTGGGCGGTCAGAGCGGTGAACAGGGCGGTACCGATCAGGGCGAATCGTAAACGCTGGGCAATCATCGGACGGGTTACAGGGCAGTGGCTCGGGAGGTAGACGATACCTGCCGGCGCACCATCCCGCATCTGTCATATGTGTTCGCTTTTGCGCTGCACCTGCCACGCCCAGCCGAACAGCAGCAAGCCGCCAACGGCCGTGGCCGCGCCGATATAGCCAGTGACCGTCCAGCCCATGCCGGCGCTGATGGCCAGGCCGCCGAGCCAGGGGCCGAGTGCGTTGGCGACGTTGAACGCGGCGTGGTTGGACGCAGCCGCCAGAGTCTGCGCCCCCGTGGCGACGTCCATCAGATGGGTCTGTAGCGCCGGACCGAGGGCGATCATGGTGCCGAGGGCAAAGATCGCCGGCAGGATCGTCCACAGGCTGTGTGCGGCGAACGGGAAGACCAGCAGCACCAGCGTGCTCCAGGCGAGGATCCAGGCCACGGCGCGCAGGCGCAGTCGGTCGAACAGCCAGCCGCCGACACTATTACCGACAATGCAACCGGCGCCGAACACGCCCATGGCCAGGGGAATCCAGCCGGGCCCGACCTGGGTGACGTGGAGCAGGGTCGGCGCCATGTAGCTGAACACGCAGAACATCCCGGCAAAACCGATCGAGCCTATGCCCAGGGCCAGCCAGATCGGCGCGCGGTTGAAGGCGCGCAGCTCGCCCGAGGGGCTGCTGCGCTGCTCGTGCGGATCGGCCGGAAGGAAGATCGCGACCATGGCGATGGTGGTGATGGCGATCACCCCGACCAGGGCGAAAGCGTAGCGCCAGCTCATGAACTGGCCGAGCCAGGTGGCCAGCGGGTTGCCGATGAGGATGGCCACGGTAAGGCCAGCCAATACCCGGCTCACCGCCTTGGCGCGTTTGTGCGGTGGCGCCATGGAGGCAGCGACGAGCATGGCGATGCCGAAATAGGCGCCGTGCGGCAGGCCAGCGATAAAGCGGAAGATCAGTAGCGGCTCGTAGCTTGGCGCCAGGGCGCTGGCGAAATTGCCGAGGGCGAAGCAGCCCATCAGCAGCAGAAGCAGGATGCGCCGTGGTAGACGTGCGCCGAGCAAGGCCAGCACCGGTGCACCGACCACCACACCGAGGGCATAGGCGCTGATCACGTGGCCGACTTGTGGCTCGCTGACACCAAGGTCGGCGGCGACATTGGGCATCAGGCCCATGATGGCGAACTCGCCGGTGCCGATGGCGAAGCCGCCGAGGGCCAGGGCGAGTTGAATGAGAAGGATCGCGCCCGGCGACAGACTCGTCGCGGCGTCGGATGCAGAACTGTTCATGAGTGACCTGGAAGGGGTGAAAGCAAGCGCGCGATTATAATCTCCCAGCGCTTTGCTTGGGTATTGGCGGCCGCTCTATTTCGGGCTTTGAGACGAATGGTCCAGAGCGTTCATGGCTTTCACGTAGTCGACAAAGGCGCGTAGCGGCGCCGGCACGTGACGTCTGCTGTGGTAGTAAAGAAACGGGCCGTTGAAGTGTTGCCACCAGTCCTGCATGAAGGGTTGCAACTGGCCGCTGGCGAGGTGCGCCGCGATGTATTCCTCGAAGGTGTAGAGAATGCCGTGGCCGGCACAGGCCGCGGCGATCAGCAGGTCCTGCGAGGAGCTGACCAGCCGGCCCTCGGGGGTGATGCGTAAGGTGCGGCCGTCCTGCTCGAACTCCCATACGCCGAGCTTGCCGCTGGCGAAGCGATAGCCGAGCAAACGATGCTCGCTCAGTTCGCTGGGGTGTTGCGGCGTGCCGTGGCGCTGCAGGTAGCTGGGCGCCGCGACGGCCATGAAACACTGCCGGCGCGGCCCGATGGGGATGGCAATCATGTCCTTGGCCAGGCTTTCTTCGTAGCGAATGCCGGCGTCGTAACCGGAGCCGATCACGTCGATGAAGGTGTTGTCCATGTTCACCTCCAGCGCGATGCCGGGATAGCGAGCGAGAAAGCCATCGAGCAGTTGCGGCAGGATGTGCCGCGCGATCACGCCGGGCACATGCAGGCGCAGCGAGCCAATCGGGTTCTGCGGATCTTCCTGCAAGTCGTTGAGTGCGGCGTTGATCTCATCCAGTGCCGGGCGCAGGCGCTCCAGCAAGCGTGCGCCGATTTCTGTCGGGGTCAGGCCGCGTGTGGTGCGATTGAGCAGACGCATGCCCAGCTCCTTCTCCAGGCGGCGCACGCAATCGCTCAGCGACGAGGCCGACATGCCGCGGCGTTGCGCCGCGACGCGAAAGCCACCGGCCTCGACCACGGCAGCGAACAGGGCGATGTCGGATAGGTTGGGTTGGCGCATGGGCGTCGGCTGGCTGATTGCGAAGGAGTCGATAATGCGGCGCTGCGGCCGCTTTGCCAATCCTGAGGGGCACTTGCTGGGATGTGGCCGGATGAAATCCGGGAATCTGTAGCAATGGCCCCGGATTGCATCCGGGCCACGGTTCGCGCCTTTGAAACACCAGGTAACTGTCCGCCTGACCGTATGCGTTGTTCGGTTTTGGCCGGCTTATCGTACGCGGCATCTGCCCGCACTCTATGTCCTGTGCGTGCGCCGGCTCTGGCGCATCGAGTCAACGGACACGAGGAATCAGCCGATGAACAAGAAGAGTGCTGTGGGGTTAGGCCATACACGTCGTGACGCCCTGAAACTGTTCGGTATGGTAAGCGGTGGTCTTGCCCTGCACGGGGTGTTGGGCGGCGTGCCGACATTCGCCTGGGCCAGTACCGCACCAGGGTGGCAGGCGAGCGAAATGCCATCGCTGATTGGCAAGCGCATGCTGGTCACCGGCGGCAGCAGCGGTATGGGTTTCGAGGATGCCCTGGCCCTGAGCCGGGCGGGTGCGCAGGTGATCATTGCCGCGCGCAATGGGCAGCGTGGTGCCGAGAGCGTCGAGCGCATCCGCGCACAGGTGCCGGACGCGCGTCTGCGTTTCGAGCAGTTGGATCTGGCCGATCTGTCTTCGGTGCGCAGCCTGGCTCAGCGCCTGAATGCCGAGGGCGAGGTGCTGGACGTGCTGATCAACAACGCCGCGATCATGGCGCCGCCGCAGCGCGGCGTGTCCCGCGATGGCTTCGAGATGCAGCTGGCGACCAACTTCCTCGGTCATTTCGCTCTGACCGGTTTGCTCCTGCCGTCGTTGCGCAAGTCGTCCGACCCGCGCGTGGTGACCCTGGCGAGCATCGCCGTGAACCGCGGCAATATCAATTTCGATGACCTGCAGTCGCAGAACAACTACAACCCCTATGTCGCCTACGCCCAATCGAAGCTGGCCTGTCTGATGATGGCCTTCGAGTTGCAGCGGCGCAGTTTGGCCAATGACTGGGGCATTCGCAGCGTGGCCGCGCATCCTGGCGTGGCTGTCACCGAACTGGTCGAGCGCGGGCCTGGACTGGAAAGCGAGTTCGCTCAGCAGTGGGCGAAGGATCGAGACGTCTATCACTCGGCGGCGCAAGGCGCGCTGTCATCGCTGTTCGCGGCGACGGCGGCTGAGGCCGAGGGCGGTCGTTATTACGGCCCGACCGGCGAAGAGGAAAAACGCGGCCCACTGGGCTTGGCCAAGGTGCCGGAGGCAGCGACGGATGCTGATGACGGCGCGCGCCTGTGGTCGGTGGCCGAGCGCCTGACTGGCGTCAGATACGGCTGAGTCATCCCGGCGCGCCTCGTTGGCGCGCCCGTTCAAGGAGTTTCGCATGTCATCGTCAACGATGGCGCAGCGCGTGGCCGTGGCCATCAACGCGCAGCGCAACGAGCTGTGGCCGGCGCTGGCCGGTTTTGCCCTGTTCTTCTGCCTGTTCTCCGGTTACTTCATGCTGCGCCCGATCCGCGAGGCCATGGGCATCGTCTCCGGCGTGGAGAACCTGCAATGGCTGTTCACCGCCACCTTCGTGGTGATGCTGATCGCGGTGCCCTTGTTCGCCTGGCTCAGCTCGCGGGTGCCGCGGATTCATTTCATCGACTGGGTGTACGGCTTCTTCACCCTCAACCTGGCGTTGTTCGCCCTGTTGTTCTTCAGCGCTGATGAGAGTGTATGGCTGGCGCGCAGCTTCTACGTGTGGATTTCGGTCTACAACCTGTTCGTCGTCTCGGTGGCCTGGAGCCTGATGGCTGACGTGTTCGACAGTGAGCAGGCCAAGCGTTTGTTCGCCTTCATCGCCGCAGGTGCCAGTGTCGGCGGGTTGGCCGGGCCTGCGCTGAGTGCACTGTTGATCGGCATTCTTGGTCAGGCCGGGTTGATTCTGTTGGCCGCTGTATTGCTGGCCGTCGCGCTATCGCTCAAGCAGGTATTGATGCGCTGGCGCGAGCAGGGTGGTGCCGGGCGCGCTGGTGCGGTTCAGGCCGAGAGCCCACGTAGGCCGGTGCCGGGTAATCCGTTCAGCGGTTTGACCCGCGTGCTGGCCTCGCCCTACCTGCTGGGTATCGCCGGGTTTGTGATCCTGTTGGCCACGGCCAGTACCTTCCTCTACTTCGAGCAGGCGCGCCTGGTGGCCGAGCTGTTCCCACAGCGTGCCGATCAGGTGCGGGTATTCGGGGTGATCGATTTCGTGGTGCAGGCCGGCGCGTTGATTGCCCAGCTGTTCATCACCGGTCGTATCGCGCGGCGTATGGGCGTGCGGGTGTTGCTGGCCTGTGTGCCGCTGCTGGTGTGTGTCGGTTTCATCGGCCTGGCGTTGATGCCGACCTTCGCCATGCTTGCAGCGCTGATGATCGTGCGGCGCATCGGTGAGTACGCCTTCGTGCGGCCAGGGCGGGAAATGCTCTTCGCACCGCTGGACGCCGAGAGCAAGTACAAGGCGAAGAACTTCATCGACACCGTGGTCTATCGCGCGGGCGATGCCATGAGTGGTTGGCTCAAAAGCCTGCTCGACATGCTGGCTCAGGGCGCCTGGCTGGTGGCGTTGGTCGGTGCGGCCAGTGCGGCGCTATGGGGATTGCTCGGCTGGTACTTGGGGGCACAGGCCGATCAGCGCAGCGCCGAGCAAAAGTTGGTAGAGACTCATTGAGTCAGCCCAATCGAGAGGTGCAGTGTTGCGGGAGTCGGCAGCCGACTCCCACAACCGCATCAGCTACGCGCCGGAATGTTCAGGCCGCGCTGTACCGCCGGGCGGGCGAGGAAGGCGTCGAGCACGCGGCGCACGTTGGTGAAGCGCTCGAGCTGCACCAGATCACCGGCCTCGTAGAAATCCGCCAGGGTACGAATCCAGGGGAATACGGCGATGTCGGCGATGCTGTATTCGCCAGCGATCCAGTCACGGCCTTGCAGGTGTTGGTCGAGTACGCCCAGCAGGCGTGCCGATTCAGCGGCGTAACGGTCACGTGGACGCTTGTCTTCAAACTGGCTGCCGGCGAATTTGACGAAGAAACCGAGCTGGCCAAACATCGGCCCCAGGCCGCCCATCTGCCACATCAGCCATTGAATCGTTTCGTAGCGGGCAGCAGCGTCCTGCGGCAGCAGCTTGCCGGTCTTTTCCGCGAGGTAGATCAGGATCGCGCCGGACTCGAACAGCGGCAGCGGGTGGCCATTCGGCCCGTCGGGATCGAGGATCGCCGGAATCTTGTTGTTCGGCGCCAGTGAAAGGAACTCGGGGCTGAACTGGTCGTTGCTGCCAAAGTCGACCAGGTGAGGCTCGTAAGGCAGGCCGATTTCTTCCAGCATGATCGAGACCTTGACCCCATTGGGTGTGGGCAGCGAGTAGAGCTGTAGACGCTCGGGGTGCTGGGCAGGCCATTTGCGGGTGATGTGGAAAGGGCTGAGGTCGGTCATGTGGGTTCCAGGTCGAAGGGGCCTAAGAGCCTGTTCACGATCTGCTGCGCGTCGGCGCTACTGCGTTAAAAACAAGCTCGGAATGCTCATTTACCATTCGTAAACTGCGCTTCCTCGCTTGTTTTTGCCTTGTATCGCTCTAGCTCGCGAGATCCTGAACAGCCTCTACGAAAGGGGCGATCAAAACACGAGTGACTGTGGTGAAGGAAATCGATCCAGCTGCTAGTAGTCATCGACTCGAGCAATCCTGCCTGGTTCCCTGTATGTGAACGAGGCGGTATGGTGCGGGTTTTCATCCACCCGGCACGGAGCCCATCGGCATGAGCCTGCACGGTACTTACGATTCCCAGAACATCTTCGCCCAGATCATTCGTGGCGACTTGCCCTGCTACAAACTCTACGAGGACGACGACGTACTGGCCTTCCTCGATCTGTTCCCGCAAGCCAAAGGCCACAGCCTGGTGATCCCCAAACGCGCCGCCGCGCGCAATATCCTGGAAATCGACGACGCCAGTCTGGCCAAGGTCATGGCTGTGGTGAAGAAGATCACCCAGGCCGTGGTCGACGAATTGCAGCCGGCTGGCGTGCAAGTCGCGCAGTTCAATGGTGCGCCTGCCGGGCAGACGGTGTTCCACATCCACATGCACGTGATCCCGCGCTTCGAGGGCGAGGGCCTGGGCATTCACGCAGCTAGCAAGGCTGACCCGGCCGAACTGGAAGCGCTGCAGGCGCGTCTGGTCAAACGTCTGCAAGGCTGAAACGACAGTGCCCCGCTCGCGTGATGCGACCGGGGCAGCAGTGCCGACGAGCAGCAAGTATTCAGCGGATGCTTAGCCATTCTGGCTGCTCAGCCCGCCCCATTCCATGAAGCGCACAGCGTGCACGTCACCCTGGCTGTCGCGGTAGACCAACACGCTGGGCACTACACCGTTCTTGCGGCTGTTGTCGGTGCGCTGCAGCACCTGGTCGATGTCCAGCTGCATGCCGTACTGGTATTCCTGCACGTCCACCTTGGCGCTGGCGGGTGCTTTCTCGTTGGCAAAGGCCAGGGGGGCGAAGGCGGCAAGGACGGTGGCGGTGATGGCTGCGAATTTCATGCTGATTGTCTCCGGTCAGTTGCGCCGAGTGGGGTGGCGCTGGGTTCGAGAGCAATGAAAACATCGCGCTGTTCATTGATGAAATCGATGCTTGTGCTACTGAACATCGCCACCATCGATACCTTGCTCACAGGCTCGCCAACACCAATACTCAGGCGGCACTCATCTGCCCATGGAGGGCTTCATGCGTTCGACTCTCATCGTTCTACCTCTGCTGTTGCTGGCTGGTTGTTCATCGTTTCGAGGTGATCCGGAAAACATCAAACCGGTACCTGAAGATCGTCTGCTGGCGTTTCAGGAGGCGCAGGCGAGCGGCGCGCAGATCGTGGTCAACCGCGATTTCGGGATGATGGGCGGCGGCTGCTTCGTGGCCATCGAGGTGGACCGTAAGGTCGCTGCGCGCATCGGCGTCGGTGAGGTCGCCACCTTCCAGGTGCCGCCTGGTACGCGTGTGGTCGGCATCACGCCGGATCGCATGGATGACACCTTGTGCGGCATGGGCCGCCTGCTGCGCGAGGTGGCAGTGCCGGTGAAAAGTGGGGAAGTCCAATACCTGCGTATCGTCAGTCAGAACAAGGGCGGCTTCGATATTCGCCCGGACAAGCCCTGAGCACCAGGCCGGGTACGGATCCTTGCCCGATCAGCGCACCTTGCCTGTTCGCTGCGGATCCTGTGCCCACCAGATGCGCTCGACACGACCGATCAGGTTCGCTCGCGGCACACTGCCCCAGAGCCGGCTATCAGCGGAGTTTCGGCGGTTGTCACCAAGCATGAAGAACTCGCCATCGGCGATGTGCGTTTCTGCCAGGTTGCCGTAGTCCTGATGTGGCGTCTCTATGGTGGGTGCTGGCGGCAGGTAAGGCTCGTCCAGCAACTTACCGTTGATGTAAACGCGATGATCGTGCATTGCCAGACGGTCGCCCGGAAGACCGATGATGCGCTTGACGTAGCCGATGTCGTTCAACGGGCTCACAAAGACCACCACGTCACCACGTGCAGGCTCTTTGCCGACATAGGCCCAGACGCTGCTGAGAATGTGATCGCCCGCCAGCAGGGTGGGGGCCATCGAGTTGGCTGGCACCTGATAGGGCACGTAGCCCGCGAGGCGGGCCCGAGGGTCGAGGCTAGCTGGGCCCAGTGGATTGAGCAGATAGAACCCAAGCATGAGCAGGGCCAGGGCGGTGAAACCTGTCCAGAAATTCCAGCGCATGGTCGATCCTTGTACCAGTGGGTGCGCCACCATAGTGGAGTGGGCGACGCGTCTGCAAGCCGCGCCGTTCAACTGTGCGGAGGTATAGAGCGAAGTGGGCGACATCGCGGTTAGAATCGCCTGATCGAACAGGGAGAGTAGCTGTGAATGGATTGCCGATAGCCATCGTAGGGGCGGGTACCGCGGGTCTCGCCACGGCGATATTCCTTGCCCGTCAGGGGTATGCGGTGCGTCTGCTGGAGCGGGTCGAGCAACTGCAGCCGGTGGGCGCCGGCATCTTGTTGCAGCCTTCGGGCCTGGCCGTTCTGCAGCGCCTGGGCTTGCTGGCCGAGTGCACTGCACTGGGCGCGCCGGTTAGCCGCCTGTACGGCACCAGCTGCCAGGGCCGGGTGATCCTCGACACCCGTTATCACGACTGGCAGCCAGGCAGTTTCGGCCTGGGCATTCACCGCGGGGTGTTGATGACGGCATTGCTCAATGCCGCGCAGCGGGCAGGTGTGCAGGTGGAAACCGGCGTGGCGGTGAGCCGCTTCGAGCAGGCCAGCGGCCATGTGCGCCTGCTGCAGGAGCAGGCGGATGGCAGCGAACAACCCCTGGGTGATTTCGCCGCGCTGATCCTGGCCGATGGCACACGCTCGACCCTGCGCGCGCAGATGCAGGTGCGGCAGTGGTCGCGACCCTATCCCTGGGGCGCTCTGTGGAGCATGTTGCCGACTTCGCCGGCGACCGAGTCCGGCGAGTTGCGCCAGTGGTACCGCGGCTGCCGTGAGATGTTCGGGTTGATGCCGACCGGCTGCACCCACCACGCGCGCCAGACGTCGCTGACCAGTCTGTTCTGGAGCCTGCCACTGAACGAGCACGAGAGTTGGCGCAGCAGCGGCCTGCAGGCCTGGAAAACCCGCGTGCGCAGCCTCGCCGGCGAGGCTTCGGAGGCCTATCTGCAGCAGATCGATGACCCTACGCAACTGACCCTGGCGGCCTACGCGGACGTGCGCATGCAACGCTGGAGCGACGGTCGTGTGCTAGCCATCGGTGATTGCGCCCATGCCATGAGCCCGCAATTGGGGCAGGGCGCCAATATGGCGCTGGTCGATGCCGCTGCACTGGCTGATGCATTGGGCGAGGCTGACGATGCGGCTCAGGATTCGCTCGACTGGAACGCCATCTTCGCTCGTTACGGCGATGCTCGTCGTGATCACCTGCGTTACTACCGCCAGGCCAGCCGCCTGCTGACGCCGCTGTTCCAGTCCAACAGCAACACCCTGGCCGTGCTGCGCGATATCGCCCTGATGCTCGCGCGGCACAACCACTTCGGCCGCCAGCACGCCGTCAGTACCCTGGTCGGCGCGCGCGGCGGCTGGCTGTGGTCAGGCGCGCAGAAGCGCGAGTTGCATGCCTGGAAGGGTGAGCGAGAGGCCTGGGAGTGAGGCTTGTTTTAGCCGAGCACTAGACTGTCGTCATCGATGGCGCCGATGAGCAATACACAGTCGAACCCCTCCCGCAGAGGATCGATGCGCAGGTCGCTGCAACCAAGCTCGATTTCCAGCGCCGGATGTCGGGCAAGAAATTCATCGAGACGCGGCGTGACAAGGCGCTTGGCTATTTCCGCAGGCATGTCCACGCACAACCTTTCACTCAGGGCGTGAGCATCCTGACGGAAAAGGTTTTCCAACTCAGCAACTAGCGGGCGCGACCATACAGCGCCAGGCCGGCCAGGCGCAGGCACTGAGCGAGGAAATCAGCGCGCTCGGCGTTCGCGCCCTGATGCCGCTATTGGCCGACGATTGACGCATCCTTAATGTTTCCAGCGGCCTGGCGCCTTTCAGCCTGTCTGGTTTTGCTGTCTATGTGGCGATGAAGGATGCCACTGAGGTGTGGATCCGCTACATAATCAAGGAACCAGGGCCGCCTGGCATCACGGCCAATGTGTTAGCGCCCGGAGCCATCGAGACCGACTTCGTCCATGGCGCTGTACGCGATAACACCCAGCTCAACGCCCTTGTCGCGGGCAACACGGCACTGGACCGCACCAGCCTGACGATATCGGAGCGAGGCGAGGGCGGGCGTTGGGTCAACGGTCAGCGCATCGAGGCTTCCGGTTGCATGTTCCTCTGACGCCCGCTGGCGTTGCGCGGTAGTTCTCAGCCCAGGCTGCTCAGCCTAGATAGACTGCGTGGCAGCCAACGGGAGAGCGTTTGAAGGGGGCGCCGATTGTCATCGTGAGAGCCGACACGGCCTGTCTGGCCCGCGCCATCGGCTTGCCTCCGCAGGTTTTAGCCGTACGTATTTTGGAGCGCTCAGCGAGTTGCAGTTGGTTGGCGCGGGGCTTCTTCTGCTGCCTTTTTGGCAGCAACTTCAAGGATGGTCGTTCTGTTCTGAATTTCAAGGAAGGTTTCTTAAAGCACTCAAACTCGCAAAAATCACATCCTCAATGTTTGTGTCGGGTGGCCGACAGTAACTGACCGAATGGAAATCGATAAATCAAAAGGAGTCAACATGGAAATAACGGCGAGCGACGTAGAATTTAAAGAGGGGCGTCGAGTTCTGTTTATGGGGGGAGGGATTGGGCTTCTTTTGATGGGCCTGTCGTTTCAGGCTTTCCGCATGGGTGCAAGCCCCATTGCGGGCTTGCTGCTTTTGGTTGCGGTCTGGCTGCTGGCGTCGGCTTGGATCAATCGGGGCGCAGGATCAAAGCCGCTGATGATTCTGAAAGATGAGGGCATCTGGTTTTTCAATGCAAACGGTCTGTTGCCGTACACTTCTATTGGCGATATGGAAATCGAGACTTACTGCACGCACAAGGACTTCCAGTTTAATAGCACTTTTCATATTCCGTTGGAAAAAGTCGATACGCTACCTGCCTTCCAATATAGCCGGCTTGATGGTCTTTTCTTAAGGCCGGGCGCGGCCAGAGGGAGGGGCTTTCGTAAACATGTCGTTGTCTTCCGTTATGGAAACTTGCGCGATGCTGACGGGAAAGGCCTTGATGCTGATGACCTGTTTGAAGAGCTGAGTTACCGTATTAACCGCGCCTGCCAAGCCGAGGCCGCAATTCTGGTGCCGACCTCTGCAGCTAATGACGCGCTATCATCTGTGCAGTAACCGCGCTGTTAAATCGAAACCCGTGCAGATTGGCTCTCACGGGTTTTTTCTTGCCCGCGATCCTGCGCCCTTGTTCCCCGGTTCCCGGAGAGGGGGCAAAGCGCTTTCGACCTTCGGGACTAGCTACACTGGAGCGCTTGGACCTGCTTGCTGAGTGCACCGCATTGAGGGCGCAGAAGCGCGAGTTGCATGCTTGGAAGGGTGAGCGAGAGGCGTGGGAGCAGCCTATTTGCAGGTGTCGCTGACAAAGCACTGTTCCAGAGCCGCGACGACTTTATGTAGTGCATCGACTGGATCGACATCGTTTTGCGCGTAGATGCTGCATGCGGCCATATCGTCCGGGTAGCCGAACTCCGCATAGAGCTCCTGCAACCGTTCGATCTTGTCCTCGTTGGCAAACGAGGAATGTTGCAGGTCCGAGAGCATGGCTAGCCGCCATTTCTTCAGAGCATGCAACTGCTTTTCCTGAAGATCGATACCCTCTTTCTTGCACAGGGTTGCCAGCAAGGCGACTACTTCGTCATCACTCAGGGCGTCGCTGCCGGCCAGAACGGCAATATCACTGTCCTGCTGACCGGCAGACAGTAGCTTGAAGGCATGCTCGGATACTGCGTCCTTGTTTATCCAGCCGTTATTCAAGCCGATCGCCAGAGTAGGCCAGTCAACCAGGTTGCGCTTAGCAAGCTCGGGAAAATATTCGTTCATTACTACCCCTTAAGATCTGGCAACTTGGTTGGGGAAGCCTGTCACTTTCCCGCCAGGAATGAAGCGTCGATGCGCAACTCGCTGGTGATGGATTAACTCATTGCTCTTCTGCATCTGCGAGGGACCATCTGGCTATGGTGACGAAGACTTCACCGCTATCGGCGTCGCAAATATAACGAGCTTCTCCGCATGAACCGCCGTGTTTGGTAAGTAGATTACTGTTCCAGTATTGGGAGATTATTTGCGCTAGAGCG
Source organism: Ectopseudomonas composti (assembly GCF_900115475.1). Taxonomy (GTDB): domain Bacteria; phylum Pseudomonadota; class Gammaproteobacteria; order Pseudomonadales; family Pseudomonadaceae; genus Aquipseudomonas; species Aquipseudomonas composti. The sequence goes on along the minus strand of NZ_FOWP01000013.1, from coordinate 118,616 downwards.
ATAGCCTGCTCGGTTGTCAAGTTATCAAACAGTCCTGTGATTTCCAGTAAATTCATCCAATACTGGGCACGATCCATATCTTGTGTTGTTTTTATGAGGTCTAGGTAACGATTCGCATCGAAAAGCTCGCCAATAAATGCCCGGTTGTCGAAAACTTCTATTGAGGGAGATATTAGTTGTGCGTAATGGAGGAGGAAATCGAAGTGCAAGGGAGTAGTGGCATATACAGCTTGCACGTAGTCGATGCCGGAAGTAGCTGGATCGTTGTTAGCTTTCTTGAAATCAATAAGACTGAATAGTTGATCATTATGCATGTGTGTTGTTCTCGCCTAAGATTTTCCTGACGCAGGCCGGCAACGGTACGCTGAATTAGCCGTGAAGAACGTGCGTAGGTATCATTGATCCGTGCTTCTGGCTATCAGGGGGTAGTCACTCCAGGCAACCTGGTTTTCAGCGAATAGGCCGTGGAGCGCTGTGACAAGCCCCTGACTTAGCTCCCCTTGAGGAAGATCACGAATTCCATACTTCTCGATAAGGCTATGGCATCTGTCTGTGGCACTGATATTCCATAGATACCAATGTGAGGTTTCCTCGACGTCCGAGCTGAAAGGGTCATGACGGGCAAGTGACTTTATATAATCGAGTGCAGCAGGATTCATCGTTGACGAGTCATCAGCTTTCAACGCTGGGATATAGAGGAGGTCGCTAGAGAGAAGGCGATAGAGGGTGTCGACGGCTAGCTGCCAACGCAGATTTAGTGCCTCTGCAGCTTCGCCATAGTCGCTGAGTTCGAGAACCGTCCTCGATAGTGCGTTTTCGATGGATGTCATGAGCTAGTCACTGGTGGTCAGGGTAGCAAGGTGAGCGTCTTTCAGGTGGTGAGCAGGATCTTCCGGGTATGCGGTTTCAGAGCGATCCCATCTTCGACGTCAATGGTGTCGACTGCATACAGTTGCTTGTTCATCGTCGCGAGACACCAAGTGTAGCCATCAGGCAGAGCCAGGTGCTCAGGTTCCAGCAAGACGTCTGTGGACAGTACATTGGCCAACTGGGTGGCCAGCTTTACATCGTCAAGGCTCAGCTCCTCCGACGCCCAGGAGAGCCCCAGACTTTGCTGGAATTCGGCCTCGTGGTCAGCGTACTGAAGAAAGACAGCTGCGCGCTCCTTGGGATATTCGAGCGACTCGATCCCATCGGGGATTTTTCGGTTGAGGCGCATGACGATCTCGCGCTCGGGGAGTGCTCTTTTGATGAAAAGATTGATCGAGCGGCTCATTGCGCACAGTGTGGGCGTCTTGGGGGGATTGAGGCTGTTCGTCGTTGGCTGTCTCCAGACAGGCGAGCGTGTCGACACCAGCGCTTGCCAGTCCGCCTGAGTGGGTCCTTGGCACTGGGGTGGTGCCGTCGATTCTCTAGGAGATCAGCGTCATGTCCCTATCAAGGGGCTCAGCGTTGACTGTGCGGGAACCTGATGTTTTCAATGTGCTCCTCCCACCAGTCCTTATCCGATGTGTATAGCGTGGTCTGGTTGTCCAGCTTGTCGAGTAGCAGCAACTCGTTGTTCATGTACAGCGCCGAGGCTTTGGCCACGGGCACCAGCTGGTTGATGGTCGCTATCAGAGCGCTCATGCTCTGCTCGTAGTTGCCCAGGTCGGGAGACAGAATGAGCTGGCAGGTGGGGCTGAACTGCAATTCCTCCATGCTGAACTCATCGGGCGCTGGGTTTTTCACCAGGTATGCCATCAGGCCGCTGTTGCCGATCTCGCCCTGAATGACATGTTCCCTATCTTCAAGGGTCCTGAAATCAATTGATGCCATGACGGACGTATAAGACAGAGGGGCTAGATAGAACTGGTAGTCGATCGACATGTCATTGGCCTGTGTATGGCAGGGGGCATCCACGTAGTAACTGTCGTAGCAGAATGCACTTAGCAACCTGGAATTTCCAGTACGGTATCTTCATGTACGCTCATTGACTGTTTCCGGCTTTTCGAGAATTAAAGCGCTGCTGATTTTCTAGCGATGCTGCTGAAAGGCTCTGATGTTCGGATAGGTTTCCAGAAACCAGTCGATGGTACCTTTCATTCGGAGGTTTTTTTCAGCGTCCAGATGCCTGATGATTTCTTTCAGTATCTTTGCCGCTTCGAGAACTTCAGGGCGATCCATTGCGATACCAGAGTCTTCGGTTATACATTCGATCATTGTGCTCAGGGTGGCGGTATTTAAGCACTCCGGCGGGTTCCTGATCAGTTCAATTCCTTTATGAAAGTTCATTGAATACAGGGTCTCGAAAGCGGAAGCCTGGAAATATTCGTCACCCTTGTTGCTGCGCAGAATGTCTACTGCCAAGTGCTCTGCTACGGCTTTGTTCAGGTGTTTCAGTTGGCGCAGTGCTTCTGCCGCTGCGTCGTAGTCACCAAGGTTGGCGACTTCCTCTCGTAGCTCCTCTTCTGTCCTGTTCATAATCAGAAATGGGACGCCCTTTTGAGGTGAGTATTTAGTTTTTAAATTATTTGGTGGTGCTTTATTTATTGGCTTTTCGATGTTTGGGCGTTATTTGGAGAGAGTGATGAACTCTTGATTGTTGTGTAGGCGGAAGATGAGCTCTTTGGTGAGGTCTCTGTATGTATCTTTGCCCGGCGTGTCAGTGGCTACGAATTGCACCTTGTTGATTTGGTAGTTTGATTGGAGTTGATGATTTATTTCTTTTAAGCCGGTGATGACTTGGGTGAGCACATCATCGCTTTTGATCGTGTTTTCATGAGATTCACTGGAAGAAAGGTCGCTGGTTTCTATGGATTCACTATATCCAAGCGATAGCCCAAGCAGGTTATGTTGAGGGCCGGTTATGCGGATGACTTTGTAATAGGGGGCATCGTAAAGAAATTGCATTTTTAATTTTCCAGTTTGGGTGCAGGGTAGCGACGCTCTGCTGCATTATGGGCATCAGTGTATCCGGAGTCATTTCTCCGCATGTACCATGCTTCTGCTGTCTCATGCCTTAATAGTTTCATGTCGTCAGGAGTGTGGGTTCCATTTTCCAGTCTCTTCCAAGCATTAGCGATGCCCATGTCGCTGTCGAATCTGGCGCGTTGAGCTGGAATTCCATATTCCACATAGCGATCAAGCAGGTGTTCCTCGTAAAACAGGTGATCCTTCACCTTTTGAACGTTTTCTATCTTGATCCCAGTATTTTTTGATATATCGGCAACATCGGTATTACTTGCCCGAATAGCTTCGTAGGCTTCATCTGCTGTGCCGGAGAAATATCCTGAACCGGTCTGCCGTCTGTGGCCTCCCTCAGCAGGCGTTTGTACCGTTCCTGGTTTTACCTCTTTTGGGCGCGTCACTTCGACCGTCCGCGCCCCAGTCCCGCTCCCTCTCGCTCTGCCACCGCGCCTGATCCTTGCGCGCTTCAAGGCCGCGCTCAGGCGTTTCAATGCATTACCCAGGCGAGTGAGCTTGTCCAGATAGCTTACCAATGCTGCACCACGAGCGGCCAGGCCGACGCCGCCGGTGAAGACGATCAGCAGGGCTGCAAGCACGATTTCGAACAACACGCCGCCACTGAACTCAGCGACTTCTTCGACGTTCTGTGCCTTGGCATAGTCGACGGCGAAGCGGCCGAGCATGGCTTTGCTGGGGCCGTCTTCGTAGATGAAACAGGCCAGTTCGTAGGCTTCGGCCAGCTGTTCGCGGGTGATGCTGCTGGGGTCGAAGCCTAGAGCTTCGACCAGTTCACGATGCTGTTCAGCGCTGAACTGGCGATTGTATGCGGCCAGCCAGGTTTCTCCCTCGCTGGCGCGCGCCTGCCAGGCACTGCGCAGGGCATTGGAGAAGGCAGTGAAGGGATTGACCAGGTCAGAGAATTCCTTGGCAGTCTTGAGCAGACCCCAGGCACCGAGGAAGAAACCTTTACCCGCCGCAAGTCGGCGATGCACGTAGTTGGAGAGGGCGCTGCGCTGATCCTGAATGGCCTGCAACCGAGCTGCTTCTGCGCGCTCGGCGGCGAGAATTTCGTCCAGTACGGCCTGTAGCTCGGCGCGGGCATTGCTGATGTCGGTATCGACATCAGCGTCGGCGAGCAACTGCGCCTGGTACTCTCCGCTGGGAATGGTCTGGATCAGACCGCCACGAGAGTCCAGGCTACCGCGTACAGCATTGCCGCTGGCGGGAGAGAGGCTGTAGGGCAGGTTGGCGCCGAGGCATTCGCCGTTGTCCCAGACGAAACGCAGCCCGACCAGGCAACTGGAGGTCTGGGTGCTGCCGCCTTCCAATGGTCTGGGAGCCTGGCGGTGGAAATCGCCGTTATAGGGCTCCGGAGTTGGCGCCGGGCGATCATTACGGTTGTTGGGGACGTAGCCGCTCATCCTGTGGCATCCATGCTGCGGCCGGCGGCTGCCGGCAGGTGTCTTCTTCAGCGTCCGATGCTAACCAATGACCTATGCGCAAAATCTTGCGCAGTGGCGTGCTGCGTCTCTGTTTTGTGAACGATGCACGCAAATAATAGTGCTTGAAGCTCAGTCGCGCTGCAGCTCGAGCAGCGCCTTCTGGCTCAGGTCCAGCCACTCCTTGTGCAGGGTGCGGTAGTGCCGCGCAGAGCGGCGGGCGTGGGTGTGGATCTGCTGCAGCAGTTCGATGGCCTCGCGCTGGCGCCCCTGGCGGCGCAGCAGCAGAGCGTAGCGGTAGTTGGCTTCCGGGCTGGCGCTGTAGCTGCCAAGGGCGCGGTATTCCTCTTCGGCCTTGAGGTCGTTGCCCTGGCCTTCCAGGGCGCGGGCATACAGCAGGTGGCCATCGGCGGAGCGAAAGTCGGGATTGTGTGCGATCAGTTGATCGAGGCTCGCCTGGCAGCCGGCGAAATCGCCCAGGGCGAAGCGTGCTCGGGCCAAGCCGAGGAGGATGTCCGGAGCGTCACTGTGGATGCCGCGCAGGGCGGTCTGATAGTGCTGGGCGGCTTCTTCGGCCTGGCCCATGCGCAGCAGCTCGTCGGCCAGGTTGACGCGGGTATCGCGGGTGTCGCGAATCTCCAGTTCATCGCGCAGGGCGCGCAGATGACGCTGCGGGTCGATGCTGTCGTGCAGGCGGTTGAGCGTCTGCCGGCCACGGCGGCTGCCGAGCAGATCCGGCAGCATGATGCCGAGGAAGTAGATCAGGCAGCCGAGGCCGGGCAGGGCGATGATCAGGTACAGCCAGTAGCGTTCCTGACCACTGCGTACCACATGGAGGCCGCAGGTGACTTGGCAGGCGATGACCAGCAGAGCGAGCAGAGGCATGGGGCGATCCAGTCCTTTGGAGTGCGAGGGGAGGCTTATCAGAGCATGGATCTGCGCTGTTGTCAGGTGATGCATGCACGGCTGTGGCCTACGTCACGTGGTAGGCTGCGCGGCTGATTCCATGTTCATAAGGATGCGTGCATGCCGTCGTCGCTGGAGATCTTCGCCAACCTTTTCTATCTGGTTTCGGTCGTGCTGGCGGCGCGCAACTCGGTGCACACCTGGGCCGTCGGTCTGGTCGGTTGCGTGCTGTTCGGCTGGTTGTTCTTCAGCGTGCAGCTGTACGCCGATGTCACCTTGCAGGTCTTCTTCATTGCCACCAGCCTGCTGGGTTGGTGGAGCTGGCTGCGCGGCCGTCAGGGCGAGGCGCTGCCGATCAGCCGTGCAGGCAGTGCCGGGCTGGGCCTGGCGCTGCTGCTGGCGGTGGTCGTGGCGGGCGCATACGGCGCCTTGCTGCATTATTTCACCGACGCCTACGCCCCTTTCATCGATTCGCTGGTGCTGACCTTCAGTGTGCTGGCGCAATTGCTGCTGATGCGCCGCAAGCTGGAAACCTGGTATGGCTGGCTGCTGGTGAACACGCTGGCGGTGCCGCTGTTCGCCTCGCGCGAGCTGTACCTGACGGCGTTCATCTACCTGCTGTTCTGGTGTAACGCCTGGTACGGCCTGTACCGCTGGCGCCGTGAACTGAACGCGCAGACGGCCTGAGATGAGCAAGCGATTTGCCTGTGGGCTGGTGGTCGGCAAGTTCGCGCCGCTGCACCTGGGGCACGAATGGTTGATTCGCCAGGCGCAGCAACAGTGCGAACAGTTGGTGCTGCTCAGCTGGGCCCGCCCGGAGCTTGTCGGTTGTGAGCCGGAACGGCGGGCGAACTGGCTGCAGATGCGCTTTCCCGAGCTGCGCAGTTGGGTGGTGACGCCCGAGTGGGTTGCCCGGCAGCGCGCACGAGGCCTGGCGCTGCCGGATCTTCCTCATGAATCCGAGCCCGATGCCGCACAGCGTCAGTTCGTCGCCGATTTCTGCCTGGCAGTGCTCGGCCACCCGGTCGACGCGGTGTTTACCAGCGAGGCCTACGGCGAGGGGTTCGCTGCCCACCTGAGCCGGTGTTTCGGTCGGCCTGTGCAGCATGTCGAGATCAACCGCGCACGCACTCAGGTACCGGTGTCCGGTACGCGTCTGCGCGCCGATATTCACAGTCTGCGCTGCTACCTGGCGCCGCAGGTCTACGGCGATTTCGTCGAGCGCATCGCCTTGCTCGGCGGCGAGTCCACCGGCAAGAGCAGCCTTGCCCTGGCGTTGGCCGAGGCCCTGGATACGCGGTATGCCGCCGAGTACGGCCGCGAGCGCTGGGAGGAGAAGGGCGGTGTACTCGTTTATGAGGACCTGTTGCACATCGGTAATACCCAGGTTGCCCGCGAACAGACCCAGGCCGAGCAGTGCCGGCGTTATCTGGTGTGCGACACCACGCCGCTGACCACGCTGTTCTATTGCCGCGAACTGTTCGGGCGTGCCGAGGCCGAGTTGGAGCAGTTGGCCGAGCGGCACTATCACCATCTGTTCCTGTGCGCCGATGACTTCCCCTTCGTGCAGGACGGCACCCGTCAGGACGAGACCTTTCGCCGCCGGCAGAACCAGTGGTACGAGCAGGAACTGACGCGGCGCGGCTGGCCATTCACCCGGCTGACCGGCTCGCTGCAACAGCGCATCGAGCAGGTGCTGCGCAGTCTGAGTGGCACCTAGGCAGTGGTCGTGGGTGCGTACGGCGCACCCGAGGCTCGAACAAGCGAAACACTTGCCGAACTCGTCGCAGATGGCTTTGCGTAGGATGCGCCGTGCGCACCGGCTTCATATGGCGATGCGTGGAATACGTTCGGAGTTCAGCCGGCCATCGCTGCAATGGTTGGCGCGCACCGTCTGGGCGGCCCGGCGACACTCTACGAAGCTTGCCGGTCATCTATGGCTGGGCGAGGATGCGCCTTTTCGACCGAACCGGGATCGTCATGCGCCGTCTGCCTTCGCTCACCGCCCTGCGCACCTTCGAGGCTGCCGCGCGGCATGCCCACTTCGGCCGTGCAGCCGCTGAGCTGTGCGTGACCGACAGCGCCGTCAGCCACCAGATTCGTCAGCTCGAAGAGCAACTCGGCAGCACGCTGTTCGAGCGTGATGGCCGTCAGGTACGCCCGACGCCGCAGGCCAGGCGCCTTCTGCACAGCCTGCAACAGGCCTTTGAGCTGATTGGCGAGGCCTGCGACGAGCTGCGTGATCCCGGCTCGCAGGCGCAGCTGCGCGTCGCGGTTACCGCTGAATTGGCGCAGAAGTGGCTGGTCGGGCGCCTGGCCGATTTCGCCGAGCGCCACCCGCAGATCACCTTGCACCTGCACGAACAGCCGCTGGAGGCGACGCTGCCGGGCAGCGAGATCGATATCGCCATCACCTATGGCACCGGACCGGACGATGCCAGCGCCTACTTCGTGCGGCCGTTGCCGACCCTACAGTTCTTTCCGGTGTGCAGCCCTGGCCTGTTCAACCAGTCGCCGCTCAAGCACCCTCGCGACCTGGCGCGTCATTGCCTGCTGCATGATGACCAGGACGGCAAGACCTGGACCGCCTGGCTGACCACCCACGCCGGCGATATCCAGCCGACACGGCATCTGTACCTGGGCCATGCCGGCCTGACCATGGAGGCCGCTGCACGCGGTCAGGGCGTGGCCATCGGCGATAACCTGACCAGTGCCGAAGACCTGGCCAGTGGTCGCCTGGTGCGTCCCTTCGCCGCCCAGGTGCCGTCGCTCGGGCAGTACGCGCTGGTGTGCGAGCGCCTGCGCCTGGACAAGCCGGCCGTGGCTCATTTCATCGAATGGTTCACTGATCAGTTGATTGATCTGTGAATTGAATTCAAGGGTTCCGCGATTATCGTCATTGGTCGACGCGGCATCGACGCGCGTACTGTCGGGCTCCTTCCAGCCACTGACCAGGAGCCGCGAGATGGCCCGTACCCTGACCTCCCTACCCAAGGCCGACGGCTTCCGTCTGCCCGGCGAATTCGAAACCAAGAGCCGCTGCTGGCTCGGATGGCCCGAGCGCCCGGACGTGTGGCGCAACGGCGGCAAGCCGGCGCAGAAGGTCTGGGTCGAGATCGTTGCGGCCATCGCCAGCAGCGAGCCAGTCACCGTTTGCGCCTCGGCGGCGCAGTACGCCAACGCTCGACGCCTGTTGCCGGCGCATGTGCGGGTGGTGGAAATGACCTGCAACGACACCTGGTTCCGCGACAGCGGTCCGGCCTTTCTGGTGCATGACGAGACGGCCGAAGTGCGCGGTGTAGACTTCGAGTTCAACGCCTATGGCGGGCTCGATGGCGGGCTTTACTACCCCTGGGACAAGGACGATCAGATCGCGCAGAAGATTCTCGAGATCGAGGGTTTCGATCGTTATCGCGCACCTTTCATCGCCGAAATGGGCGGTATCCAGAGCGATGGCCAGCGCACTCTGCTGACCACCGAGCAGTGCCTGCTCAACCGCAATCGCAACGCTCACCTGGGCAAGGACGAGATGACTCGCCGGCTATCGGATTACCTCGGTGCCGAGCAGGTGATCTGGTTGCCACGCGGCTGCAAGTTCGACGAAACCGACGGCCATATCGACGACCTGGCCTGCTTCGTCCGTCCTGGCGTGGTGGTGATGCAGTGGACCGATGACCGCACCGACCCGCAATGGGAAATCTACCAGGAGGCCTACGACATCCTGCGCAGCACGCGCGATGCCCGTGGTCGTACGCTGGAGGTGCACAAGCTGCCGCAACCGCGCGTGCTGGAATGGACGGCGGTGGAGGCCGAAGGCCTGGATCAGGACGATGCCACCCACACCCGTCAGGCCGGCACGCAGATCTGCGCCTCGTACATCAACTACTACGCCGGAAACTCGGCCATCGTCCTGCCGTTGTTCGGCGACGCCAACGACCGTGTGGCCCAGGCCACCCTGGCCGAACTGTTCCCGCAGCATCGCATCCTCGGCATCGAGAACTCGCGGGAAATCCTCCTCGGTGGCGGCAACGTCGCCTGCATCACCATGCCGCAATACGCCGCGCCCCAGCGCGCCTAGGAGGCTCGGATGAAACTGCCCGCCAGTCTGTTGGCCGTGGCCCTTGCCGCCTGCGCACACGCGCAGGCTAGCGCGGCGCCGCAGCAGGTCAACCTGTTCATCTGGAGCGAATACCTGGCCCCGGACACCTTGGCTTCGTTCGAGGAGAAGACCGGTATCCACGTGGTCGTCGATCACTTCGATTCGCTGGAAACCGTGGAAACCAAGCTGCTCACCGGTGGCAGTGGCTACGACCTGGTGCTGACCGCCGGCCAGCACCTGAGCCGGGCCATCGCCAGTGGTGCGCTGCGCGAGCTGGACAAGACGCAGTTGCCGCATTTTGCCGGGCTCGATGACGAATTCACCCAGCACATGGCCAAGTTCGATCCGGGCAATCGCTACGCCGGACTCTACGTCTGGGGTACCACCGGCTTCGGCTATCAGCAGCAGGCCATCGCTAAGCGTATGACCGATGCCCCGAGCGATAGCTGGGCGATGTTGATGGATCCGCAGGTGGTGGCGCGCTTCGCCGACTGCGGGGTGAGTTTCCTCAATGATCCCAACGAGGTGTTCGCCGCCGCGTTCCGCTACCTGGGGCTGGACATCAACCGGCAGAGTCTCGATGACCTGAAGCAGGCCGAGGCCCATCTGGCCAAGGTGCGGCCGTTCATTCGCTACTTCGACAACGACCGCAACATCAGCGATCTGGCCAACGGCAACACCTGCCTGGCGATGGCCTGGAATGGCAACGTCGCCATCGCCGCGGCACAGGCCGAGCAGGCCAACAAGGACTTCCAGCTGAGCTACCGCATCCCGCGTGAAGGGGCATTGCTGTGGTTCGATGCCATGGTCATCCCGCGTGACGCACCGCACCCGGAAGCCGGGCTGGCGTTGATGGACCACCTGATGACCCCCGAGGTGATCGGCGCCATCAGCAACAGTATCTACTACGCCAATGCGGTACCGGCCGCCGACGCCTTCGTCGATCCGGCGATTCTCGCCGACCCCGGCACCTACCCACCGGCCGAGCTACGCGCCACGCTGTACACCAAGAATGACAACAGCCGCGAGTTCAACCGGGCGCTGACGCGTGCCTTCAGTCGGATGAAATCAGGCCGGTAGCGCTCAGCGATAGCGGGCGAGGATGGCGTCGAATTCACCATCCTCTTTCATCTGGACCATTGCCCGCAGCAGCGCCTGGGTGGGGACATCAGGCGCGTCGCGGACAACGCAGCCGACTGGGTCGGCGCTGATTTCTGCGAGCGCATGCAGGCGTTTTTCTTGCGGCCGATTACGGTTGAACCAGTTCAGGCTGAGGTCGTTGCTGATCGCATAGCGGTAGCGGCCGGCTTCGAGCTTCTCCAGCGCCAGTGCCTGGGTGCGAACGTCTTCGCGGTGAATCTCACCGCTGGCCAGCAGTGGCTCCAGGCGCGGGTAGCTGAAGCCCAGTACCGTTCCCAGGCGCTCGCCGCGCAGTTGCTCCAGCGTGAAGTCGGGTTCGGCGACGCGAGCGACGATCACATCGCGCTGCAGCATGAAGGGCAGGCTCCAGATGTACTGGTGGTGGGCTTCGCCGAGCCAGTCAGGATTGACGTAGCAACGCACGTCGATTCCACCCGTGGCCAGCAGGCGCTGCACGCGCAAGCGCGGCAGCACCAACATCTCTGCCCGGCGGCCAACTTTCTGCGCCAGGCGCATCTGCAGGTCGTAGAGAATCCCGCCCCTGACCTGGCCATCGACGATGCTGATCATCGGCATGGCCCAGCTCTCGGTCACCGAGAAGCGCAGCGGGCGCTGCTCCTGGGCCGAGGCGGCGAGGCAGAGCAGAAGCAGCAGAGCGGAAAGCGAAAAACGCATGCAGTTACCGGTCAGGGAGCGTTGAGCAAAGCCGCGCCGAGCTTGGTCATAGCGGACTGAGCGATGGCCGCTCAGGCTGGTGCCGACTCGAAGCTATCGGCGCGCGCCATGCGCCACATGCGGTCGTAGAACTCGCCTTCGATCTGGCCGCTGAGTAACTCTCCCGGCGCGAGGAACACATGCTGCTGCGAGAACAGCTTGATCTCGGTGGCGGACATGCGTTGCACCAGATGCTTGGCATCCATCTGCGCAGGATGATCGAGGCCGGCAGCGGCGAGCATTTCGGCCAGTGCCTTGAGCGTGTTGCGGTGGAAGTTGTAGACGCGCTGGGCCTTGTCCTCGACCACCAGGGCGCGCTGGCGCAGCGGGTCCTGGGTGGCCACGCCAGTGGGGCACTTGTTGGTGTGGCAGGACTGCGACTGGATACAGCCGATGGCGAACATGAAGCCGCGCGCCGAATTGGCCCAATCGGCGCCGATGGCCAGCACGCGGGCGATATCGAAGGCGCTGACGATCTTGCCGCTGGCGCCGAGCTTGATCTTGTCGCGCAGGTTGCTGCCGACCAGGGTGTTATGGACGAACAGCAGGCCCTCACGCAGCGGCACGCCGAGGTGGTCGGTGAACTCCAATGGCGCCGCACCGGTGCCGCCTTCCTTGCCGTCGACGACGATGAAGTCGGGCAGGATGCCGGTCTCCAGCATGGCTTTGACGATGCCCATGAATTCCCACGGGTGGCCCAGGCAGAATTTGAAGCCGACCGGTTTGCCGCCCGATAGCTCGCGCAACTGAGCGATGAACTGCAAGAGTTCGGTGGGCGTGGAGAAGGCACTGTGGCGCGAAGGCGAGACGCAATCCTCGCCCATCGGTACGCCGCGGGTGCTGGCGATTTCCTCGGTGATCTTGTGCTTGGGCAGGATGCCGCCATGGCCCGGTTTGGCGCCCTGGCTGAGCTTGATCTCGATCATCTTCACCTGTGGATTGGCGGCCTGGGCGGCGAAGCGCTCGGGGTCGAAGCGCCCGTCGGACGCACGGCAACCGAAGTAGCCGCTGCCCAGTTCCCAGACCAGGTCGCCACCGTGCTCGCGGTGATAGGGGCTGATGCTGCCCTCGCCGGTGTCGTGGTAGAACTCGCCGAGTTTCGCCCCTTCGTTGAGGGCGCGAATGGCGTTGGCGCTGAGCGAGCCGAAACTCATCGCCGAAATATTGAACAGTGACGCCGAGTACGGCTGGCTGCATTGCGGCCCGCCGATCTCCACGCGAAAGCTGCACGGATCGGTCAGCGGCGCCGGACGCATGGAGTGGCTGATGAACTCGAAGCCGTTCTGGTACACATCGCTCAGGGTGCCGAACGGTTTGTCGGCGCCTTCGTTCTTGGCGCGCGAATAGACCAGTGAGCGCTGCGCACGGGAGAAGGGCAGTTGCTCGGCGTCGCCTTCGAGCAGGTATTGGCGAATCTCCGGGCGGATGCCTTCGACCAGGTAGCGGATGTTGCCCAGGATCGGGTAGTTGCGTCTGACCGCATGGCGCGTTTGCAGCAGGTCGCCGAGACCGATCAGGCTGAGAACGCCGGTGAGCAGGGTTAGCGGCCACAGCCATTGATGGCCAAGGAAGGGCAGGCTGGCCAGGGTGAACAGCACGCAGAAGGCGAAAAAAGCGTAGCGGCTGAGCAGGGAGAGGTTCATGCAAGCTCCAGATACACGGATCAAGATAAGACTTTAGACCAAATGGCTATATTGGGTCATGTTCTGTCCAATTAGACACGCTCAAGGGCTGAGGACGAACCCCATTGCCCTGTGGCACACTCAGTGGCCCGGAGCCAACCATCGTAAGAGCTTGGCCCAAGTCCCCCGATTTTCGGCCTGCGCCATTGTCGCCGGCCTACTGCCTGAGGCCGCCAGCGGCCGATAAGAGGAATGACCGTGCATAACGTCGTGATCAGTGGTACCGGCCTCTACACCCCGGCCAACAGCATTTCCAACGACGAGCTGGTGGCATCCTTCAATGCCTATGTGCAGCAGTTCAACGCCGACAATGCCGAGGCCATCGCCTGTGGCGAAGTCGAGGCCCTGAGCGAGTCCAGCAGTGGCTTCATCGAGAAAGCGTCGGGTATCAAGAGCCGCTTCGTCATCGACAAGGCCGGCATCCTTGACCCCCAGCGCATGGTGCCGAGCATCCCTGAACGCTCCAACGAAGACTGGGGCATCCTCTGCGAAATGGCCGTGGGCGCCGCCAAGCAGGCGCTGGAGCGCGCCGGCAAGACCGTCGCCGATATCGACGGGGTGATCGTCGCTTGCTCGAATTTGCAGCGCGCCTACCCGGCGGTGGCGATCGAAGTGCAGGCCGCACTGGGTATCCAGGGCTGGGGCTATGACATGAACGTCGCCTGCTCCTCGGCCACTTTCGGCATCCAGGCCGCGACCACCGCGATCCAGACCGGCCAGGCCCGCGCCATCCTGATGGTCAACCCGGAAATTTGCACCGGCCACCTCAACTTCCGTGACCGTGACAGTCACTTCATTTTCGGCGATGCCGCCACTGCGGTGATCATCGAGCGCGCCGATCTGGCCACCTCCAAGCATCAGTTCGACGTGGTCGGCACCAAGCTGCTGACCCAGTTCTCCAACAACATCCGCAACAACTTCGGCTTCCTCAACCGCGCCGCGCAAGAGGGTGCGGGCGCCCGCGACAAGCTGTTCGTGCAGGAAGGCCGCAAGGTGTTCAAGGACGTCTGCCCGATGGTCGCCGAGCTGATTGCCGCGCATCTGGCGGAAAATCAACTCAACGTCAGCGACGTCAAGCGCTTCTGGCTGCACCAGGCCAACCTCAACATGAACCTGCTGATCGCCCGCAAGCTGCTCGGCCGCGATGCCGAGCCGAACGAGGCGCCGGTGATTCTCGACACCTACGCCAACACCAGTTCGGCCGGTTCGGTGATTGCCCTGCACAAAAATCAGGACGATCTGCCGGCAGGCAGCCTGGGTGTTCTAAGCTCCTTTGGTGCCGGTTATTCGATCGGCAGTGTAATTTTGCGCAAGCGTTGAACTCTCTGTAGGCATGCCTGACGTGCGCGGAGCGTTCGGCTACGTGCACAGGCCTGACCTAGGGAGTTCCATGTCCGATACCGATCTGCTGGGTCGTCTGCTCGCCGGTGAGCAGAAGGCCTACCGCGAACTGGTCGCGCGTTACCAGGGGGCGATGCGGGCGGTGGCCTACGCCATCGTCGGCAGCCGCCATGCTGACGAAGTGGTGCAGGATGCCTGGCTTGCCGTGGTGCGCAGCCTGGCAGGCTTTCAGGGGCGTTCCAGCCTCAAGACCTGGCTGCTGACCATCACTGCCAACACCGCCAAGACCCGTCTCAAGCACAACCGTCGTGAAGTGTTGCTCGACGACCTGGCCGCGCCCCATGGCACGGTGGGTGACGAGCGCTTTGCCGATGACGGTCACTGGCTGCTGGCGCCGCATGCCTGGCATCAGGACAGCCCCGAAGCCCTGCTCACCGAGGACGAATTGCGCGAGTGCCTGGAGCACACCCTGGCCAGCTTGTCCGAGTTGCAGGCCAGCGTGCTGGTGCTGCGCGAGCGCCAGGGCCTGGAGCTGGAGGCGATCTGTAATCTTCTCGACATCTCGCTCTCCAATGCACGTGTGCTGCTGCACCGGGCACGCCTGAAAGTCTTTGCCACCCTGGAACATTTCGAGGAGACAGGCCAATGCTGACCTGCAAGGAATTGGTCGCTCACTCCAGCGATTATCTCGACGGCCAACTGACGTTGCGCCAGCGCCTGGCCGTACGCGCACACCTGGCGATGTGCGGCAACTGCCGGCGTTTCATCCGCCAGATGAAACTGACCCAGGCGGTGATCCGGCAGATGCCGGATGAGGAGTTACCTGAACTCGACGCCCTGTCCGAGCGCCTGGCGCAGGATCGGCGTAATCAGGGGTGAACTGTGTACTTGCTGGGATGGCTCGGCGTCGCCCTCCTGGCAAGTCACTGCGTAGGGTGGATCGGGGCGCGTAGCCGACGTTTTTATCATCCACCGTTTGCGGTGTTTGGTTGGGATACTTGCTTGTTCCTGCCGTGAATAACGGCCTCGGTACGCGTGGCCTTATAATGAAGGTGCAACCGTGATGTAAAAGCCGTCGCCGTGCTTGCGATTGTTAGCACTCGTCCTCTTTACAGAACGCAGGCTCTAGGCTACCAATTATTTTGTTTAAAGGTGGCTTTGAAATTCGAAGTATTAATGATTCCACATGCTTCGGATAGTCAATCCAGTTAGAGTTTCCAACGTCATATGCTGAGATATATTTTGTTATCTCATATCGCTTTTGGGGTGCGTTTTTGATTCCGGATGGAAATTTGATTGAAACTTCCTGTCTTATTGATTGATAGCATTCTTTAATAAGGCTCGTTGCCGCTTTGCCAATGTAAAGCAAGTTGCCCATGGAATCATAGAATGCATAAATTCCTGGGTTGTCAGCATGCCCTCCAAGCATATTTTTTAGTTGGGGCATGATTTTTTCTTCAGGGTGAAATTCATAATACTCCGCGATTCTTCTGAATTCCGGAGTAAATATGCAATGCGCAATATATTCTATAGTGTTTTTTTGGGGGGCTAATGAGCCATCTAACCACTTCCGGAACTGTATGTGAGTATAGCCTGTGGCTTTTATCGCTTGCTCTATGTTTCCCCCGAAATAGTTCTCAAAAAAATAACGAACTACTTCGTTTCTCATCTCGCTCATAAGGATTCCTTTTTTCTAGCGTTTAATTAAGGTGGCTTTAGCCCGTCCCAGCGAGTGGAGCGATCGATTTGAGTGACTTGTTAGGCTGCATATATACAGACCTTTACAAAAGTCTTGCATAGGCTCGTTGGAATAATTGCGCCGCCGTCGAAGCCGCCGTTATTTTTACCCAAGCCAGCATTTACAAATGAGAGTAAAACTGACTCGTCCATTTGTAGCGACTCGTCAATTGTCGACTTGGAAAATTGCTCTAATTTTCCGATTTCAAAGGATGGGACTCTCTCAAGCGCGAACAAGATATGGCGGAACTCCTCAAAGGAAATTTCATCTCTTGCGAATGCTGCAAAGCATTTTGCCGACAGTTCGGGTTTTTTTTCGCTCTCCATTCTGTCAAGAATCTCAATTAAGGTCGCACCAACTTTGCCGGAAAACTTATTGTCCTCATTCAATTTCTCAACCATTGCTATTCGTTCTTCTTGCGGAATTTCCGAAAGCTGACTCATGAAGCGAATGAGTTTATTGACAAATAGATGATCCCTTACGGAGCCAGCCGCACCGAATATACCAACTACGGTATTCACAAGCGGGATGTCTTTGAGTGCGCCAGATTCAAGCACAGCGTCTATTCCAAGCTCCAAAAAATCCTTTCCTACGCTAACTACTGAATCGGATTTCAAAACGCTTACGACGGCGGAGCCGCGCTGGGTATCTTTTTTCATATTTTCTCGATGGTTTTAAACTGAAGAAAGGTGGGCAGATTTATTCTTAGGTTGATAGTATTGCGCCATAAATAAATCTGTCCCCTTTTGTGCAGGCATACTTACTTATGCGCCATGACATTTTTTGTATTTTAGACCACTGCCGCAATTGCAGAGCTCATTTCTAGGTTGTTTTTCATTTGCTTTGGGTTGGCGAAGAAAGTCAACTCTTTGTTTTAGTGTTGTAACAAGCTCATGCGATTTAGGGTCAATACGCAACATTTCATCGTAATGTGCGACAGCCTTATCATGGTCACCTAGAAATTCTGATAAGTGACTACCCAGAGCCATGTGTGCTTCAAGGTAGTTAGGATTCAATTCAATTGCTTTTTCATAGAGCTCTGCAATTTTAAGTTGATTTTGCTTGTTGTTACTTCCGCGAACTTTATAATAATTCGTTAGGTTGGCATAAGCTCTGGCTTCAGCGGGATTGTAAGTAATTATTGTTTCATACTGCTCTTTGGCTAGTTCGTATTCATCAAAGTGGCGCGTTAACAAAACCCCTAGATTTAGTCTGGCTTCAGTTAAGTTAGGCATGGCGGAAATGGCTTTTTCAAAAAGCTGTTTGGCTTTTTCGTGCTCAATATTTAGTCTGTATAATAAGTAGCCATAGTTGTTTAGGGCGTAGGCATTGTTTTCATTGGTCTCTATGGCTTTGTTAAAATTAAACTCTGCCTTTTTTATGTTGTCTCTTGCTGACGCTATACTGGCTCGTATGGAGTACGCATCGGAGGTTGGTTCATATTTTTCAAACCACTGATCTAGTGCAATCTCTTTTTCATCAATATCGTCGATGAAGGATATATTCAGTAGCTCCACTAGGTGCGAAATGTTTACGCCGCCTAAGCTATCTAAAATTGATGAATAGCTTTCTGCCTTAAGCTCGTCAAAAGTTAGATTTTTATTGTCGCTGATATATGTTAGGAAATTATTTATTGATGATGTAATTGCTTCTACTGTCTTTAGTTCTGATATTTCATTGATGACGGAGGTGGCTGGTAAAGAATTAATGATTTCCTTAAGTTTCTCCTGCTCTTGAAGCCAATGCTTAGTGTACGCTAGTCTATCGGTTGTCGAGTAAATGCCTGTTCCTTTGACGATGATGGGTAGTATTTTATCTTCGTGGTTTCTGTCTTTAAGTAAGTGTAATACTTCTTTCATGCAGTTTTTTGAGCGCAGATAGCTGTCACTTATTAACAAGATCGCGAAATCTGACTCGCGTATTGATTCCATAAAGCTGGATATGCTGCATTTGTAAGCTAGGTCTCGAACATCCCTTCTTAAGTTAAGTTGTAAATGACTTAAATCTTTTTCAATTTGGTCGGCTATCTCCATGTCAGACCATGAATATGACAAAAATATATTTTTATTCATTGTTCTCAGCTAATCGTTTGATTGATGTTTAATTGCACTAAGCAGCTAATGGTAGCAGTGGTGGTTAGGGTGCTAATTTAATAGTAGAGCCTTCCACCTAGCACCGCACCATCCCGCTTTGCGCGAAAAAGTCCTCCCGATCATAGTCTTACCGCTATGCACTCGCAGTCGGCTGCATTCGCTTGACCTCCTCTTTTGGCTCCAGCACTACGTCTCGGTACACCGTTCGTAGGGTGGGTGACGCTTTCTTTATCTACCGTTTTGCTTGTGGCTGTTCGTGCCGCTGGCTATCGAAAGCATCGCCGCTGAAGCGCCTCCCAACGGTGCGGTGGATGTTTCTGTATCTGTGGAAGGGGCTTTCGGCTCTGGCAACCTGCTTCGCTCCACCTCCCACATTCATGCAGTCGTAGCCGCGATTGGTAGCCAGCAAAGCGCCCCCGGATTTCATCCGGCCTACGAAAAATTTTGGCCTCGCTGTAACGCCCGCATCCCTGCCTCGTCCATTGCTGCGAGGGCGCCAACCTGGCCCCGCATTCGAAACCGATGGAGAGATGCCATGAAACAACTCAATACCCTGACTGCCACCCTGGGCGCCGCGCTGCTGACTTCCATGGCGTTCACTGCCCACGCCGCGAGCAACCCCTTCGCTGCGCAGGAGCTGGCCAGCGGCTACAGCCTGGCTGCTGCCGAGAAGGCGCAGGAAGGTTCCTGTGGTGAAGGCAAATGCGGTGGCGAGATGAAAGCCGACAAGGAAGGCAAGTGCGGTGAGGGCAAGTGTGGTACCGAGAAGAAGGCCGACGCCGAGGGTAAATGCGGCGAAGGCAAGTGCGGCGGCGAGAAGAGCGAGTAAGGGCGAGGGGAGGACGGATCATGCAACTCGCAAACCTCACCGGCGCCGGCCTTGGCCTGCGTCGCGGGCTGCTCGCCGAGTTGATCGGTGATGAGGCCAGCGGCGCCGACTTTCTCGAAGTGGCGCCGGAGAACTGGATCGGTGTCGGTGGCCGCCTGGGCAAGCAGTTGCGCGCCCTGAGCGAACGCCGGCCGATGCTGTGCCATGGTCTGTCCCTCAACCTCGGCGGCTTCGCGCCGCTGAATCTGGAGTTGCTGCACGCCATCAAGGGCTTTCTCGACGCGCATGGCGTGCTGGCCTACAGCGAACACCTGTCGGCCTGCGCCGACGATGGCCAGCTGTATGACCTGATGCCGCTGCCGTTTTCCGAAAAGTCGGTGTTGCGCATCGCCGAGCGCGTGCGCATCGTGCAGGAGGTGCTGGAGCGGCCGCTGATCATCGAGAACGTCTCGGCCTACGCGCGCCTGCCCGGCGAGCTGGACGAGGCGGATTTCGTTCGCGCCGTGCTGGAGCGTGCCGACTGCCAGTTGTTGCTGGACGTCAACAACGTCTACGTCAACAGCCTGAACTTCGGCTTCGATGCCGAGGCCTACATCGCCGCGATGCCCAGTGAGCGCATCGCCTATTTGCACGTCGCCGGTCATTACGATCAGGCGGCAGACCTGAAGATCGACACCCACGGTGCGCCTGTCATCGACCCGGTGTGGGCACTGCTGAGCAGCGCTTACGCGCAGCATGGCGTGCGCCCAACGCTGCTGGAGCGCGATTTCAACTTCCCGCCGCTGGCCGAGCTGTATGCCGAGCTGGCGCACATCCGCAGCCTGCAACAGGCCGTGCAACCGCTGAGCAGGTACGGCACATGAGCGGCATCGAGCAGCAGCGCGACTTCGCTGCACGTATTCGTCAGCCTGAGGCGCAGCCGCTGTTGTCGGGTATCACCAGTGAGCGCATGGCGATCTACGAAGAGCTGTTCTTCAACAACGTCGCCAGCCTGGTTGGCGGCGCCTTTCCGGTGCTGCGCGGGGTTCTCGGGGCCGAGCGCTGGCAGCGGCTGCTGCGCGTGTTCTTCGCCGAGCATCGGGCGAGCACGCCGTACTTTCTCGAGATCAGCCAGGAGTTCATCGCCTGGCTGCAGCAGGGCTACCGCGCCGAGCCTGACGACCCTGCGTTCATGCTGGAGCTGGCGCATTACGAATGGGTCGAGCTGGCGCTGGATGTCAGCGACGCGCAGTTGCCCGAGCGCGGCTGGTCGCCGTTGGCCTGGCCCTTGGCCTATTGCTGGCCGGTGCAGATGATCGGTGTCGATCACTGCCCCACGCAGCCGCCACCAGAGCCGACCTGCTTGCTGGTCTGGCGCGATGCGCAGGATCAGGTGCGCTTCATGCAGCTGACGCCGTTCGCCTATCAGCTGGCGCTGCGCCTGCAAGCCGGCGAGCCGCCTGTACAGGCTCAACTGGAGCTGGCCGCAGCGCATGGCCTGGCCGCTGATCGCACCTATTTCGACAACGCCCACGCGCTGCTGGATGACTGGCAGGCGCGCGATATCTGGTTTGCGTACTCCGAGGAGTCACTATCATGATCACTCTGCTCAATCGTCTTCAGGATGCGCTGGAGGCCTCTCGACGCTTGGACTTCATCGGTCCGCTATTGCTGCGTCTGTATCTGGTACCGGTGTTCTGGATGGCCGGTATGCAGAAGCTTTCCGATATCGATGCCACTGCCGCCTGGTTCGGTAACCCCGACTGGGGCCTTGGCCTACCGTTCCCCGAACTGCTGGCCTGGGCGGCGGCGCTGACCGAGGCCGGTGGCGCCATCCTGCTGCTGTTCGGCTTTGCCGTTCGCTGGATCAGCATTCCGCTGATCGTCACCATGCTGGTGGCGATCTTCACTGTGCACTGGCCCTATGGCTGGCAGGCGATTGCCGACCCGTCGGCGCCCTTTGCCAACGAGCGTGTGCTGGCTGCGGCGGAGAAGCTCGAACGAGCGCGTGGCATTCTGCGCGAGCACGGCAATTACGACTGGCTGACCGGTAGTGGCAAGTTCGTGGTGCTGAACAACGGTATCGAGTTCGCCGCCACCTACCTGGTGATGTTGGTGGCGTTGTTCTTCAGCGGGGCAGGGCGTTGGTTGAGCATCGACTACTGGCTGGCGCGACGCTTCAGGGTTTCGCGCTAGCCCAGCGGATTGTCCCGGCGCCGGCTCTCGCGAAATTCGCCCGGCGTCTGCCCGGTCCAGCTCTTGAAACTGCGGTGGAACGAGCGTGACTCGGTAAAACCCAGGTAGCAGGCGATGTCCTGGATCGCCAGGTCGCTGCGCAACAGGTAGTGCTCGGCCAGCTCCTGGCGCAGCTCGTCGAGGATCTGCTGGTAGCTGGTGCCGGCCTGCTGCAGGTGGCGCTGCAGGGTGCGCACGGTCATGTCGAACTTCTCTGCCACCCGTTCCTTGCGCGGCAGGCCGTCCTTGAGCAGTAGGCGCAGGGCGTTTTTCACCCGGCGTGGCAGCGGCTCGTCGTCGTCCAGCCCGGCCATCAGGGTCAGGGCATGTTCCTCAAGCGTGCGCAGCAGGTTGGCATCGGCCTGGCGCAGCGGTACGCCAAGGTAGTCCAGCGGCACCAGCAGGGCATTGCAGGGTTGTTCGAACAGCACCGGGCAGCCGAACAGCTGCCGGTATTCGGCGAGGTCAGTGGTGGCCGGTTGCGCGTGTTCGAACCAGACCTCGCGCGGCGAATGTTCGGAGTCGGCGATCCAGCGGGCGTACACCAGCCAGGAGGCGAGCACGTTCTCCACCATGTGGCGGCGCACGTCCGGCGCCTGGTGACGGCAGCTCCAGATCAGCCGCACGTGATCCTCCGCCGCCTCGATACGGCTGGTGCCCATGTCGCCCACCAGTTTCTCGTAGGGCACGATGCGGCCCATGGCCTCGCCCAGGGTGGCGCAGTTCATGGCGATGTAGCCGAGCACGCTCCACGAGCCGGGCTGCACGAAACGCGCCGCATGCAGGCCGAACAGCGGGTCACCGGAAACCTCCAGCAGATGCGCCAGCAGGCGCTCATGCACCTCGCTGGGCATGCGCTTGCCATTGTCGGCCAGGTCCTGTGCGTCTATGCCGGCAGCGGCCAGGACGCGGTCGACGTCCAGGCCGAGTTGTTCGGCCTGACGCAGGTATTTGAGCAGGGCGGGAACCGAGGTATAGCCGAGGTTTTCCATGGATTCTTCTTGTTCTGCGATGCCTGTCTTGATTGGCGATATAGCCTGTCCCGATTCGACAGTGACGGAAATCGGCGGCTGGCTAGTATAGGCAGCCATAAGTGCTGATCGGAATGGGGGGATGCGATGCGACGCTGGAACGGATGGGGTGACGAGACGACCGAAGTGGAACTGCCGGCCCATGGCGAGGCCTTTCTCGCCGAGCTGGTCGGGTCGGGTCAGCGTTTGGCCGACGCCAGCCTGCAGGATGTGCTGGCGCGCGTGCCGGCGTCGCGTCTGGCGCCGCATCCACTGATCTGTCAGGACGCCGAAGTGCGCGTGCGCCACGCCCGTGGCCAGAGCCTGCCGGACTGGCTGGCGATGCGCTCCGGTGAGTTCGGCCTGTTTCCCGATGGCGTGGCCTGCCCGGAAAGCGCCGAGCAAATTCGTGATGTGCTGGCCTGGGCGCAGCAGCATGACGTGACCCTGATTCCCTACGGCGGCGGTACCTCGGTGGCCGGCCACATCAACCCGCAGGCCGGCCAGCGCCCGGTGTTGACCCTGTCGCTGGAACGCATGACGCGCCTGCTGGATGTCGACGAAGATAGCCTGATCGCCACCTTCGGCCCCGGCGCCAACGGCCCGCAGGTGGAAAGCCAACTGCGCGCGCGTGGTTACACCCTGGGGCATTTCCCGCAGTCCTGGGAGCTGTCGACGCTCGGCGGCTGGGTCGCCAGCCGCTCCAGCGGCCAGCAGTCGCTACGCTACGGGCGCATCGAGCAACTGTTCGCCGGCGGCAAGCTGGAAACTTTCGCCGGCACCCTGGAGATTCCCACCTTCCCGGCCTCGGCCGCTGGGCCCGATCTGCGCGAGCTGGTGATGGGCTCGGAAGGGCGCTTCGGGGTGATCTCCGAGGTGCGTGTGCGCATCAGTCGCCTGGCCGAACAGGAGCGTTTCTACGCGGTGTTCCTGCCCAACTGGCAGCAGGCGCTGAGCGCCATTCGCAGCCTGGTCCAGGCGCGCGTGCCGCTGTCCATGCTGCGCCTGTCCAACGCCATCGAAACTCGTACCCAACTGGCCCTGGCCGGTCACCCGCAGCAGATCGCGCTGCTGGAAAAATACCTGGCCCTGCGCGGCGCCCGTGACGGCAAGTGCATGCTGACTTTCGGCGTCACCGGCAGCCGGGTGCAGAACGCTGCCTCGCTGAAACAGGCACGGCGCTTGCTGAAAGGCTTTGGCGGCGTGTTCACCGGCACCTTGCTGGGCAAGAAGTGGGAACAGAACCGCTTCCGCTTCCCCTACCTGCGTCATGGCCTGTGGGAGCGCGGCTACCTGGTGGACACCCTGGAAACCGCTACCGACTGGTCGAACGTCGACAACCTGCTGAACAAGGTCGAAGCCAGCCTGCGTGATGAACTGGCCGACGACGGCGAGCGGGTGCACGTTTTCACCCACCTGTCGCACGTCTACGGCGAAGGTTCGAGCATCTATACCACCTACGTGTTCCGCCCCGGCAGCGACTACGCTGCCGCCATGGCGCGCTGGCAGCGGCTCAAGGCGGCAGCCAGCCGCACCATCGCCGAGAACCGCGGCACCATCAGTCATCAGCACGGCGTTGGTCGCGATCACGCGCCATACCTGGCAGCAGAGAAGGGCGAGCTGGGCATGGCTACGCTGCGCAGCCTGGCCACGCATTTCGACCCCGACCAGCGCCTGGCGCCTGGCGTGTTGCTGCAGGACTGAGCATGGAACTCTGGAACGCTACCTGGCGCACGCGCGCCCTGCCTGAGCTGGCCGCGCGCGACTGGGATCTGCTGGTGATCGGCGGCGGCATCTGCGGCGCTGGCATCCTGCGTGAGGCCGCACGGCGCGGCTGGCGCTGCCTGCTGCTGGAGCAGCGCGACTTCGCCTGGGGCACCTCCAGCCGCTCGTCGAAAATGGTGCACGGTGGCCTGCGTTACGTCGCCAAGGGCCAGTTGGGGCTGACCCGCGACTCGGTGCGCGAGCGCCAACGCCTGCTCGGCGAGGCGCCAGGGTTGGTGGAGCCGTTGAGCTTCGTCATGCCGCACTACCGCGGTGGTTTTCCTGGGCCGAAGGTATTTGGCGGCCTGCTCAGCCTCTACGACGCGCTGGCCGGCAAGCGCAATCACCTGTTCTACCCGCTGCAGCAACTGCGTTACTTGGCGCCAGGCATCCGCGAGGACGGCCTGATCGGTGGCACGCGCTTCTTCGATGCGGTAACCGACGATGCCCGCCTGGTGCAGCGCGTGCTGGGCGAAGCGCGTGCCGAAGGCGGCGAGGCGCTCAATGGCATGCGCGTGGTCGAGTTGTTGCGCGAGGCGGGGCAGGTGGTCGGTGTGCTCGCCGAGGATGTGGAAACGGGCGAGCGGTATCGCCTGCGCAGCCGCGCCGTGGCGCAAGCCACCGGGGCCTGGGCTGATCGCCTGCGCCAGCCAGGCAATGGCTGTATCCGTCCGTTGCGTGGCAGTCACTTGCTGCTGCCGAGCTGGCGCCTGCCGGTGGCGCATGCCTTCAGTTTCATGCATGTCGCCGATGGGCGACCGGTATTCGTCTTCCCCTGGGAAGGCGCGACGGTGATCGGCACCACCGATCTGGATCATGCTGAGGCGCTGGATCGTGAAGCCGCCATCAGCGCTGAGGAGGTCGATTACCTGTTGGCCGCTTGTGCCCAGCAATTTCCCACTGCGCAGGTGAGTCGCGCTGACGTGCTGTCGACCTGGGCGGGCGTGCGCCCGGTGGTGGGCGACGGCCGCGTGGGGCTGAAACCCTCGGACGAGAAGCGCGAGCATGCGCTGTGGGGCGAACCGGGCAGCGTGACCCTGGCTGGCGGCAAGTTGACCACCTTCCGCCTGCTGGCGCTGGAGGTGCTGCGTGCCTGTGCCGGGTTCGTCGGCAAGCCGGTGGATGATCGTGGCTGCGCCGTATTCCGTGCCTGCACGCCGCCGGCCATGCCGTACCTGAGCCTGGCGCAGCAACGCCGGCTGCTTGGTCGTCATGGTCGGCAACTGAAGGATGTGCTGCGGTTGATCGAGAAAATCGGCGCTGACTGCGTCGCTGGCACCGCCACCTTGTGGGCCGAACTGGCCTGGGCTGCCGAAGGCGAGCTGGTGCTGCACCTGGACGACCTGTTACTGCGGCGCACGCGCCTGGGCCTGTTGCTGGCGGGCGGCGGGCACGCCGAGCTGCCGCGTATCCGCACGCTGTGTCAGTCACGACTGGGTTGGAGTGATGCGCGCTGGCAGCAGGAGGAGTTGGATTACCTGGCGTTATGGCGGCGCTGTTACAGCCTGCCAGAGACTTAATGATGGCGCTGCCGACTTTCCGTAGGAGCGAGCTCTGCTCGCGAAGCTTTTGCGCCATCCCCGTTCGCGAGCAGAGCTCGCTCCTACAGCAATACCGTGCATACCAAGCAGAGGTCACACCTTGAGCGAACCAAGCTACCTGCTGAGCATCGACAACGGCACCCAAAGCGTGCGGGCGCTGCTGTTCGATACCAATGGCAATCTGCTCGCCAAGGGCAAGGTCGAGCTCGACCCCTATTTCTCCAGCCAGCCGGGCTGGGCCGAGCAGGACCCTGAATACTACTGGGCCAGCCTCGGTGAGGCCTGCCGCCTGCTCTGGCAGCAAGTGGATATCGACCGCAGCCTGATCCGCGGCGTCGCCGTCACCACCCAGCGCGGCAGCATCATTCATGTTGACGAGCAGGGCACGCCCCTGCGCCCGGCGATTCTCTGGCTCGATCAGCGTCGTGCCGAGGTGGCCGGGCGGATCAAGGGCCTGTGGGGCTGGCTGTTCAAGCTGGTGCGCGCCGAAGAGGCGGTCGATCATTTTCGTGGCCAGGCCGAGGTCAACTGGGTCGCCCAGCATCAGCCGGACATTGCGGCACGCACGCACAAGGTGCTGTTGCTTTCGGGGTTTCTCACCCATCGCCTGTGCGGCCGCTTCGTCGATTCCACCAGCAGTTGCGTGGCCTATCTGCCGTTCGACTACAAACGCCTGCGCTGGGCCGCGCCCGGCGACTGGAAGTGGCAGGCGCTGAAGGTACGCCGTGAGCAACTGCCCGAACTGTTCAAGCCGGGCGAGCGACTGGGCCATATCACGGCCTCCGCCAGCCGCCATACCGGTATTCCGGAAGGCCTGCCGCTGATTGCTGCTGGCGCCGACAAGGCCTGCGAGGTGCTGGGCTCCGGTGCGCTGGAGCCCGGCACGGCGTGCCTCTCGTACGGCACCACGGCCACCATCAACACCACACGCAGCCGTTATCTGGAAACCATCCCGCTGATCCCGCCCTATCCGGCAGCATTGCCGGATCACTTCAACACCGAGGTGATGATCTATCGCGGCTTCTGGATGGTCAGCTGGTTTAAGCGTGAGTTCGGCCTGCGCGAGATGCAGCGTGCCGAGGCACTCGGTGTGCCGCCCGAGGCGCTGTTCGACGAACTGGTCAACGCCGTGCCGCCGGGCTCCATGGGTTTGATGCTGCAGCCGTACTGGACGCCGGGCATTCGCGAGCCGGGGTTGGAGGCCAAGGGCTCGATCATCGGTTTTGGCGATGTGCATACCCGCGCGCACCTCTACCGCGCGATCCTCGAGGGGTTGGCCTATGCCCTGCGCCAGGGTAAGGAACGTATCGAGAAACGCTCCGGCACCCGTATCGAGCGCCTGCGCGTTTCCGGCGGTGGTTCGCAGAGCGACGCGGCGATGCAGCTGACGGCGGACATTTTTGGTTTGCCGGCCGAACGTCCGCACATGTACGAGACCAGCGGCCTGGGGGCTGCGATCAATTGTGCCGTGGGCCTGGGGTTGCACGCCGATTACCCGGCCGCCATCGCCGCGATGACTCGTGTCGGCCAGGTTTTCCAGCCCGACCCGGCGGCGCAGCGCACCTACGAGCAGCTCTACGGGCAGGTCTATCAGCGCATGTATCGCCAGCTCAAACCGCTGTACCAGCGCATTCGCAAGATCACCGGCTATCCGGCGTAGGAAACGTGTTGTGGGAGGGGCCGGGCGGCGCTCCGCTTCAACCGCGAACGAGCAATATCAATATCGCGGCTAAAGCCCCCCCTACAGAAACAAGTCGCCCTCCAGAGCGGAGGGCGATGGTTTGTGCATCAGGCGACGTCGACCAGCACGATTTCGCTGTCTTCCTGCGCGTCGATGCGGATTAGCACTTCATCGGCGATGGCCACACCATCACGTGCCTTGACGGCCACACCGTTGACGCTGAAGGCACCCGTTGCGCCCACCAGATAGGCCTTGCGACCCGGCTGCAGGGCGTACTCGGCGCTCTGTCCGGCCTTGACCGTGGCGGCCACCAGGCGTGCGTCGGTGCGGATACGCAATGCATCGACATCCTCCTCGTAACCGCTGGCCAGGGTGACGAACGATCCCGAGCGGTCACCTTTGGGGAAAGGCTTGGCGCCCCAGGAGGGTGGCAGGCCGGCCTGGTTCGGTTGAATCCAGATCTGGAAGATCTTGGTGGTCTCATCCTCCAGGTTGTACTCGCTGTGGGCGATGCCGGTGCCGGCGCTCATCACCTGCACGTCGCCGGCCTCGGTACGGCCTTTGTTACCCAGGTTGTCCTCATGGCTGATGGCACCTTCGCGAACGTAGGTGATGATCTCCATGTCACGATGCGGGTGCGGCGGGAAGCCCGAGTGTGGTGCGATCTCGTCGTCGTTCCACACGCGCAGGCGGCCCCAGTTCATCCGCTCTGCGTCATGGTATTCGGCGAAGGAAAAATGGTGACGGGCGTTGAGCCAGCCGTGATGAGCACCACCGAGTTGTTCGAACGGACGTACATCGATCATGGTCAATCCTCCAGTCGTGCACGAGGTAAGTCCCGTGCAACGTCGATGGGGTTATGATCTATTTCGAAGGATCGATTTAAAAGCGCAATATTTGCAGCCTTAATATCTATTAATTTGATTAATCTTCGTGAGAGCCAGGCACTAGGCTTTCGCTGATTCCATCAAGGAGGAGCGTGATGCGCGAACGCAAAGCCTGGTTGATCCTGCATGGCAAGCAGGCGTTGAACGATGAGGTGAGGGCAGCGGTGAACGGCCTGCGTGAGCGCGGCTGGGATCTGACCGTGCGCCTGACCTGGGAAGGTGGCGACGCTGAGCGGCTGGTCGAGGAAGGGCTGGCCGCCGGCTACCCGACGCTGATCGCCGGTGGTGGTGACGGCACCCTGCGTGATGTGGTCGAGGCGCTGGTCAAGGCACAGAGCGACGCCAGCCTGGCTCTGCTGCCGCTGGGCACGGCCAACGACTTCGCGCATGCCGCCGGCATTCCGCTGACCCCTGCTGCTGCGTTGGCGCTGTTGGAGGTCGAGCCGGTCGCTGTCGACGTCGGCATGGCCGGTGAGCGTGCCTTCCTCAATATGGCCACGGGGGGCTTCGGCTCCAACGTCACCGCCAATACCCCGGAAGAACTCAAGAAAGTCCTGGGTGGCGCCGCCTACCTGCTCACTGGGCTCAGTCGCTTCTCCGAAGTGCGCGCGGCCGCTGGGCGTTTTCACGGGCCGGATTTCGAATGGCAGGGTGAATTTCTGGCCCTGGGGATCGGCAACGGTCGCCAGGCCGGCGGTGGGCATTTGCTGTGCCCGGAGGCGACTATCGATGACGGCCTGCTGGACGTGTGCATCGTGCCGGCGGCGCAGGATGTGGTGAGCACCCTGGGTACGCTGCTCTCGGGCGGCATGCATGGCGTTCAGAGCGTCGCAGTCAACGCACGACTACCCTGGCTGGAGGTGGAAGCGCAGGAAGGGCTGGACTTGAACCTCGATGGCGAGCCGATGGAAAGCAAACGCCTGCGCTTCAGCGCACAACCCGGTGCCTTGCGTTTGCATCTGCCCAGGCATTCGCCGCTGCTCGCTGGTCAGGCGTCTGGGGCTGAGGCATGATGGCTGCGCGCCAGCAAGGCTTCAGTCTGCCGGCAGTCCGCCGATAACCCGAACGGCAGACTAGACTCAACCTATATACCTCGGAGCGCATGATGGCTGGCATCCTCGATTCAGTAGATCAACGCACGCAACTGGTCGGCGAGAACCGCCTGGAAATCCTCATGTTCCGCCTGGCCGGTCGGCAGTTGTTCGCCATCAACGTGTTCAAGGTGCAGGAAGTCCTGCAGATGCCCAAGCTCACGCTGATGCCGCAACGTCACCGCTTCGTCTGCGGTGTGGTCAACCTGCGTGGCCAGACCCTGCCGGTGATCGACCTGTCCCAGGCCATCGGCATGCGTCCGTTGGTGCCGGATGAGCGCAGCACCATCATCGTCACCGAGTACAACCGTTCCGTGCAGGCCTTCCTGGTCGGCAGCGTCGATCGCATCCTCAACCTCAACTGGGAGTCGATCCAGCCGCCGCCCGGTGGCGCCGGCCGCCAGCATTACCTGACGGCCATCACCAAGGTCGACGAGCAGATCGTCGAGGTCATCGACGTGGAAAAGGTGCTGGCCGAGATCGTGCCGATGAGCACCAAGGTCTCCGAAGAAAAACTCGCCGATCCGTTGCTGGAAAAAGCGCGCGGCCGCGAAGTACTGCTGGTGGACGACTCCAGCGTGGCGCTGAGCCAACTGCGCGATACCCTGTCGCAACTGGGCGTTCGATTGCATATGGCGGGTGACGGTCTGAAAGCTCTCAACCTGTTGAAGAAGTGGGCTGACACCGGCGAAGTGATGACCGACAAGCTGCTGATGATCTTCACCGATGCCGAGATGCCGGAAATGGACGGCTACCGCCTGACCAGCGAGATTCGCAGCGATCCTCGCCTCAAGGATCTTTATGTGGTGTTGCACACTTCGCTGTCCGGCAGCTTCAACGAGGCGATGGTGAAGAAGGTCGGTTGCGACAACTTCCTCTCCAAGTTCCAGCCCGACAAGCTCGTTGACGTGGTCCGTCAACGTCTCGAACTGGACGAACCCCGCTAAAGACACTGTAGGGCGGGTGAAACCCGCCGAGCGCCGATGGCCGCTTGTGCCCGAACGCCTTACTGATCTGCAAAATTTCCCGAGTTTTGTTGCTTGTGAGCATCGCCGTCAGCTCGTATAACGGCGTTTTGCCAACAGGAACCTGACCCATGCTGAGTCTCTCGGGGCTGTACCGTTATCCGCTCAAGTCTGGTCGCGGCGAGGTGTTGCAGCGCAGCGCGGTCGATGGTCTCGGTGTGCAGGGTGATCGGCGCTGGATGCTGGTCGACGCCGACAACGGCCGTTTCATCACCCAACGCCTGCTGCCGCAGATGAGCCAGTTGAGCGCTCTGTACGACGCGCGCGGCGGCCTTACCCTGAGTGCGCCGGGGCGTGACGATCTGTCCGTGGCGTTGCCCGATCCCGAGCAGGATCTGCGTGGCGTCATCGTCTGGCGTGACAGCCTGCGCGTGCCGGATGCGGGCGATGCAGCAGCAGCCTGGCTCAGCGACTTGCTGGGTAAATCCTGCCGGCTGGTGCAGGTGCCGGAAGGGCGTACCCGCCAGGTCGATACCGCCTATGCGCAACCGGGCGATCGCGTGGCCTTCGCCGATGGTTTTCCACTGCTGCTGATTGGCCAGGCGTCGCTGGAGGATCTCTCCCAGCGTGTCGGGCAGCCACTGTCCATGCTGCGGTTTCGCCCCAACCTGGTCGTTACCGGCAGTGAGCCCTACGCCGAAGACAGCTGGAAGCGCATCCGCATCGGTGAAGTGGAGTTCGACGTGGCCAAGGGCTGCTCGCGCTGCATCCTCACCACCATCGACCCGCAGACGGGTGAGCGCAATGCCCAGCGCGAGCCGCTGGCCACGCTCAAGACCTACCGTGAACGTGATGGTGACGTGTACTTCGGGCAGAACCTGTTGCCGCGTGGCATCGGTGAGCTGCAGGTAGGAATGCCGGTCGAAATCCTGGAGTAGGGTGCGCCGTGCGCACCGGGTGATCTGCGTACGGTCGCTGGGCTGAGGCTCACGCGGCGCTGAAACGAAGCGCGCTCCGGCCCAGGCGTATGGAACAGCGAGCCCCGATCAGACACCCTGTCCGATCGGGGCTTTTGCGTTACTGATCGTCGAAGAAGCGCTCGTTCCACGCCACCAGCGGGTGCGGCGCATCGAGTTTCTGGCCGTAGATCACCGAGTAGGACAGCACGTTCTGCACGTACTGACGGGTCTCGTCGAATGGAATGTTCTCCACCCAGACGTCATAACTGAGGTGATTGGCGCCGCGCAGCCACTGGCGCACACGACCTGGGCCAGCGTTGTAGGCGGCAGAGGCAAGTACGCGGTTGCCGTTGAACTGACCGTAAACCTGGCTCAGGTAGGCGGCACCCAGTTGGATGTTGGTGTCCGGGTTGAGCGCCTGTTGTGGCGACGCCAGGGGGATGCCGAACTTGCGCGCGGTGTCTTTGGCGGTACCTGGCATCAACTGCATCAGACCCATGGCCCCGGCGTGGGAACGGGCGTCGGCCATGAAGGCGCTTTCCTGACGGGTGATGGCGAACACCCAACTGGAATGCAGGTCGCGGCGCTTGGCCTCGCGCACCAGTTCGCTGCGATGGGCCATGGGGAAGCGCACTTCCAGATCGTCCCAGTACTGGGCCTGGCTGATGGTGCGAATGGCCGGGAAGTACCACTCCATTTCATAGGCCAGGCGCGCTTGGGCAACCAGCTCGTCGCGGCTGAACAGACGGCTGACGTGATACCACTCGCGACGGCCATCGACGATCTGGCCGCGTGCATGGAATTCCATGGCGCGTTTGATGCCGGCGGTGTTGCGTACTTTCTGCACCACCTTCGGGTCGAGTGCCAGCGGCTGGTTGTTCAGCGAGTAAGGCGCCTTGACCTGATCGGCGGCCATGAAACCATAGAAGTCACGTTCCTTGGCCAACGCCTGGAACAGCACCGCGGGTTGCTGGCTGTTGGGTTGCGCCAACTGCAGGCTGCGCGCGTTCCAGTAGCGCCAGCGGTTGCTGCTGGCCAGGTCGGATGGCATGCGCTGAGTCAGCTGATAGGCCTCTTCCCAGCGGCCGTGGCGCAGCAGCAGGCGTGCACGCCATTCGCTGACGGTATTGTCACGCAGTTGCGGGTCGTATTTGGTCATCACCTGCAGGCCGCGCAGGTCGAAGCGTTGCGCCAGGCGCAGGCCGATCTGCCGGGCGATGGCGACCTGTTCGTCGGAGGAGAACTTCATGCGCTGGGCATAGCCGTCGAGCAGGGCCAGGGCGTCTTCGGGGCTCTGCCGGGCCAGGCGGCGCAGGCCGAGGCCGACCACGTCACTCATGGCGTCATCGGCGGGGGCGAAGCGCGCGGTGTTCTTCAGCAGTTGTGGCTTCTGCGCCACCTCGACCATCAGCTTGCCGCGCTCGCCGAGCGTCGGCATGCCCTTGATCAGGAAGTTGGCCAGACCGTAGTTACCGCTTTCCACCGCCAGCTTGGTGCGCTGCCAACGGCGCTGCTCGGTGAGTTGACCATTGGCCGCCCAGCGCTCGAACAGCGGGTCACAGGCATTGGGCTGGGACTTGCCTACCAGCCAGAGTTTTTCGGCGGTGGCGTTGCCTTCGGCGGTCAGGCCGTGACTGAGCTGGTATTGGCCGTAGAGGCAGTCCAGTTCGGTGAAGTTGAGCTTGGCGTCGTAGTGATCGAGAAAGGGTTTCCAGTCACCGCGTTCGGCCAGCCAGCGCAACCAGCGCAGCTTCATCCAGTTGGCCTGGGGCAGGTCGCCATGCTCGGCGAGGAATTTCTCGATCTCGGCGTTGCTCGCCGATTTGAGGCGGTTGGTCAGCTCGTCGTAAGCCAGATACGGCGTCAGCGGGTAATCACGCAGGGCGCTGGCGTACTGGCGATAGGGGCCGCTGTCGCCCTTGGCCAGGGCGCGCTTGGCTTCATCGTAGTACTGGCGCTGCTGGGTGAGGCTGGCGGCTTCGGCACTGGCTATACCAGTGGCGGTAAGAATCAGACAGGAAACTACAGAGAGAAAGCGACTGCGCATGGCATTTCCAGGGGGGAAGCAGAGGTATGGGGCAACACGGTCCGTGTCGTTGCATACCTCTAGCTTAGCGTTTCATTGGAGCGCGGTGAATGCCGTCGGGCCAGATGGACACATGCAGCAAAAATGCACGCTACCCGTGCCGGCCGCCGTGTCTTCCACCTCAGTGGAAACGGCAACAGCCAGCTGGCAACTCGGGTAGAATGCGCCGCCTGTTTCTGGAGATGCCCATGACCCTGCTCAAGTTTGCCGACGTATCCCTCGCCTATGGCGCCATGCCCCTGCTCGATGGAGTGTCCTGGCAGATCGCGCGGGGCGAGCGGGTGTGCATCATCGGCCGTAATGGCACCGGCAAATCGAGCATGCTCAAGCTGGTCAAGGGCGATCAGATGCTCGACGACGGCGAAATCTGGCGCGCACCTGGGCTGAAGATCGGCGAGCTGCCGCAGGAGCTGCCGCGCGCCGACGAGCGCACGGTGTTCGACGTGGTCGCCGAAGGCCTGGCTGGCGTTGGCGAGCTGCTGGCGCGCTATCACCACCTGGCGCAGAACATCCACGGCGATGACGACCTCGAGCAACTGATGCACGTGCAGCAGGAGCTGGAAGCCAAAGACGGCTGGCGTCTGCAGCAACTGGTCGACAGCACCCTGAGCCGCCTGCAGTTGCCAGCGGACAAGACCCTGGCCGAGCTTTCCGGTGGCTGGCGCCGTCGCGTCCTGCTGGCCCAGGCACTGGTGTCCGAGCCAGATCTGCTATTGCTCGACGAACCGACCAACCACCTGGACATCGGCGCCATCGCCTGGCTGGAAGAGGCACTGAAGGATTTCGGCGGCGCCGTGCTGTTCATCACCCACGACCGCTCCTTCCTGCAGAACCTGGCCACGCGCATTCTCGAACTGGACCGTGGCGGCCTGATCGACTGGAATGGCGACTACGCCAGCTTCCTGGTGCACAAGGAGCAGCAACTGGCTGCCGAAGAAACCGCCAATGCGCTGTTCGACAAGCGCCTGGCTCAGGAAGAAGTCTGGATTCGCCAGGGCATCAAGGCCCGCCGCACCCGTAACGAGGGGCGCGTGCGCGCGCTCAAGGCGATGCGTGCGGAGCGTAGCGAGCGCCGCGAGCGCCAGGGCAAGGCGAATATCCAGCTGGATACGGCGGACAAGTCCGGCAAGCAGGTAATGGTGGCGGAAAACGTCAGCTTCGCGCACAGCGGCGGGCCATTCCTGGTCAAGGATTTCTCCATGGTCCTGCAGCGCGGTGACCGTATCGGCCTGCTCGGCGCCAACGGCACCGGCAAGACCACGCTGCTCAAGCTGTTGCTCAGCGACCTGCAACCGAGCAGCGGCAAGATCGAGGTGGGCACCAAACTGGAAGTGGCGTATTTCGACCAATTACGTCACCAGCTCGAACCGGAAAAGACGGTGATCGACAACGTCGCCGAAGGCCGTGACTTCATCACTATCGATGGCCAGAGCCGCCATGTGCTGAGCTATCTGGGCGACTTTCTGTTCAGCCCGCAACGCGCCCGTACACCTGTCAAAGCACTCTCGGGGGGCGAACGGGCACGACTATTGCTCGCCAAGTTGTTCAGCAAGCCGGCCAACCTGCTGGTGCTCGATGAACCGACCAACGACCTGGACGTAGAAACCCTGGAACTGCTCGAAGAAGTCCTGCTCAACTTCCCTGGCACCGTGCTGATGGTCAGCCACGACCGTGCCTTCCTCGATAACGTCGTGACCAGCACCCTGGTATTCGAGGGTGAAGGCAAGGTGCGCGAATACGTCGGTGGTTATCAGGACTGGCTACGCCAGGGCGGTTCGCCGCGCCTGCTCGGTGTGGGTGAAAGCAAGTCAGGCAAAGCCGAATTGGCCACGGCCATCGTCGAAGCACCGACCCCGGCTGCGTCGGCAGCGGTGCAGGACAGCGTCGAGCCGGCGAAGAAGAAACTAAGCTACAAGCTGCAACGCGAGCTGGAAGCGATTCCGGGGCAGATCGATGCCCTGGAGCAGGAGATGGCGGCAGTACAGGAGCAGGCCTCTGACCCTGCCTTCTATCAGCAGCCGCCGCAGATCACCACGCAAGTATTGGCGCGACTCGAAGACCTGCAGAAGGAAATGGACAGGTTGCTCGAGCGCTGGGCAGAGCTGGAAGGCTGACGAAGGAACGAACGGGCAATGGCCATCGAGTACCGCATTACTCTCGACGACAATCATCAGTTCAGCTATCGGATCGAGCTGAATCGCGAATATGACCCTGTACAGGCGCAACAGGCACCGGCCTGGACCCGTCTCGGGCATCAGCAATGCAGCAATTGTCCGCTCAGTCGCGAGCAGTTCAGCCATTGCCCGGCTGCAGTCGACCTGCATCGGGTGATCGAGGACTTTCGCGGCCTGCCGGCGTTCAAGAAGGCCAGTGTCTGGGTGCGCACACCGGAGCGTGAATACACCAAGCACGTCGGCCTGGAAGAGGGGCTGCGTGCGCTGCTCGGGGTGATCATGGCCACCAGCGCCTGTCCGGTGCTGGCGCGCCTGAAACCCATGGCGCAGCACCATCTGCCCTTTGCCAATAATCAGGAGTTCATCCTGCGCGCGGTGTCGCTGTACCTGTCGCGGCAGTACTTCAACATGCGCGAGGGGCGTCTGGCCGATTGGGAGCTGAAGGGCTTGGTGCGCCTGTTCCAGCAACTGAAGCTGGTCAATCAGGCTTTCTGGCAGCGCATTCACGACACCTGTGAAGGCGACTCCAACCTCAAGGCTTTCCTCACGTTCTTCTCGATGTCATCGAGCATGACGGTGTCGCTGGAGACCCAACTGCAGAAGATCCGCCCGCTGGTCATGAGCGCGGGCGAGTCGTTCGAGTAAGGCAACTGCAGCCTGCGTAGGGTGCGCTGCGCACACCGCAGTTGCAAAGGTCCCGAGGCCGTCAGTGCTGTCTCTGGTGCGCATGGCGCACCCGATACTCAAGCGCCTTTTTCGCCTTTCTTCAGTCGCACTGCGAGCACATCGCAGGGCGCGCCGTGCAGCACGTCATTGGCCGTGGAGCCGAGCAGCAATGCCAGGCCGTGACGGCCATGACTGCCGACCACGATCAGATCGCAACCTTGCTCTTCGGCGAGGCGGTGAATTTCCTGGCGCGGCTGGCCGTAAGCCAGATGGCGTTGGTCCGCAGTGAGTTCGGGGTACTTGCCAGTGAAGCTGTCCAGGCGCTCGCGGGCCTGCTCGAACTGCTGTTGCTGCAGCATCGACAGATCCATCGGCACATCACCGCCAAAGGCCATGGCCATCGGTTCGACGATATGCACCAGTGACATCTTGGCACCACTGGCCTGGGCCAGCTTCTGTGCGCGTACCACTACGGGGTCGCATTCCTCGGTCAGGTCGACGGCGACCAGAATGTGCTGGTAGGGCATGGTGAACTCCTCCTCAAGGAAGCAAATGGCTCTGTCTCAAGTATGGCCCCATTGTGTGGGGTAGGGCGACTGCTCATGAGCGGGACAAAGAAAAGCCCGGTGCGAGCACCGGGCAAGAGTTGGGCCAGGCAGGCCGGAAATCGGTGGCATCAATGTTGGCTGGCGGCGTACTGGGCGGCAACATCTTCCAGGCCTTCGATGATGCTGTCGGAATACTTGCTGATCAGGAACGGTACCGTGTTTTCGTTGTAGTTGCGCAGCGATTTCTCGATGTAACGCCATTTCGTGCCGATGGCGTTCAGGGCTGCGCTGATCTCGGGGGTGTTCTGCTGGGCGCTGCTGAGCGTGTTCAGCTTGCTGGCGAACTCACCTGCCAGTTCGTCGATGGCGCGCTCCTCACCGCCACCAAAGAAGCTGGCGCCGACCGAGGCGCTGCGTGAAGCATAGTCCAGGGCGATGTTCTGCATCAGCAGGCTTTGTTCACGGCTCTTCTGGGTCAGCTGCGGTACGCTGAAACCGCTCTCTTGCTGCACCTTCTGATAAAGCTCCTGGCTGATGGCCATGATGCGCTGGTTGCTCTCGGCCAGGTCGGCGACCGGTTGCAGGTCGGTGTAGCCTTGCTTGCGCATGGCGTCCATCAGCGCCTGAAGCCCATTGCGGTAACTTTGCCAGTTGGTTTGCAACTGCGCTCGCAGTGCCTTGCTCGCGTCGCCAGGCATTTCGCCGAGACCATCCAGGTGTGCTTGGCCTTCCTGCAGCGATTCGCCAATCATCCGCGCGTAGCGCTGATCGCCCTCCATGCCGTTGTACATGTAGAAGTCACCCAGGCTCTTTTGCGTTGCCAGGCGCAACTGGTGCAGGCGCAGCAGATCATCGGCCGGCGCGGCGCTGAGCAAGGGAGGGGAGAGCAGCGTGAAGAGGAAAACGAGCAGGGCGCTCAGGGGAAATGCAAGCGAACGGCGGCTCGACATTGGCGACTCCGTACGGCCCATCGTGGGGCTCGATTTGTTTTTGTATTGCCTTCAGATGGCGCTGTGCCAGCCGAAAGTGAGACGACTGTACCCGGAGCGTAACGATTTGGCTAGGCGCTCGGACATGCCTGCAACGTGCAGGAAAACACTGGCAATGGCGCGTTATTGACGTTGTTTATCGGAATTGGCTGGAGGCCGCGAATGACCAGGCCTGCAGAAAACGTCGGGAAAACGACGAAAACAGGCCAATTGACAAGCGCAGGCTTTTCCCTGATGGTGTGCACACCCAAATCAAACGGGCGTATGAATTGAGCGTTTGCCTGGTCAGGCGCGCCACTACAGCCCGAATATCGCGTCGGTGGGTGTGTCGTACCGATTGGAGCTATGCTCGACGGCTGTGCCGCGAGCTGGCCTGCCGGTTGGCTCCGATGTGTACTGTTCAGCTTCCATACCGTGGAGATCAGTTGATGATTTACGAAGGTAAAGCCATCACGGTTAAGGCTCTTGAGAGCGGCATCGTCGAATTGAATTTCGACCTCAAGGGTGAGTCCGTCAACAAATTCAACCGTCTTACCCTCAATGAGCTGCGCGCCTCCGTCGACGCGATCAAGGCTGACGGTTCGATCAAGGGCGTGATTGTCACCAGTGGCAAAGACGTGTTCATCGTCGGTGCCGATATCACCGAGTTCGTCGAAAACTTCAAGCTGCCCGACGAAGAGCTGGTGGCTGGCAACCTGGAAGCCAACAAGATCTTCAGTGATTTCGAAGACCTCGCCGTGCCGACTGTCGTCGCCATCAACGGCATCGCCCTGGGTGGCGGTTTCGAGATGTGCCTGGCTGGTGACTACCGTGTAATGAGCGAGACCGCCAAGATCGGTCTGCCAGAAGTCAAACTGGGCATCTACCCAGGCTTCGGCGGCACTGTGCGCCTGCCGCGTGTGATCGGTACCGACAACGCTGTCGAGTGGATCGCTTCGGGCAAGGAAAACCGTGCCGACGACGCGCTGAAAGTCGGCGCCGTCGATGCTGTTGTCGCGCCCGCCAAACTCAAGGACGCTGCACTGGATCTGGTCAAGCGCGCCATCTCCGGCGAGCTGGACTACAAGGCCAAGCGTCAACCCAAGCTGGAAAAGCTCAAGCTCAACGCCATCGAGCAGATGATGTGCTTCGAGACCGCCAAGGGCTTCGTCGCTGGCCAGGCCGGCCCGAACTACCCGGCTCCGGTCGAGGCGATCAAGAGCATTCAGAAAGCCGCCAACTTCGGCCGTGACAAGGCGCTGGAAGTCGAAGCCGCCGGCTTCGTCAAACTGGCCAAGACCTCGGTTGCCGAGAGCCTGATCGGTCTGTTCCTGAACGATCAGGAGCTGAAGAAGAAGGCCAAGCACCACGACGAGATCGCTCGCGACGTGAAACTGGCTGCCGTACTCGGCGCCGGCATCATGGGCGGCGGTATCGCCTACCAGTCGGCCTCCAAGGGCACCCCGATCCTGATGAAGGATATCCGTGAAGAGGGTATCCAGATGGGCTTGAACGAGGCTTCCAAGCTGCTCGGCAAGCGCGTCGAGAAGGGCCGCATGACCCCGGCGAAGATGGCCGAAGCCCTCAACGCCATCCGCCCGACCATGTCCTACGGTGATTTCGGCAACGTCGACATCGTCGTCGAAGCCGTGGTCGAGAACCCGAAGGTCAAGCAGATCGTGCTGGCCGAAGTGGAAGGCGTGGTGCGTGAAGACGCCATCCTGGCCTCCAACACCTCGACCATCTCCATCAGTCTGCTGGCCCAGGCGCTCAAGCGTCCGGAAAACTTCGTCGGCATGCACTTCTTCAACCCGGTGCACATGATGCCGCTGGTGGAAGTCATCCGTGGCGAGAAGTCCAGCGAAGTGGCCGTGGCCACCACCGTTGCCTACGCCAAGAAGATGGGCAAGAACCCGATCGTGGTCAACGACTGCCCCGGCTTCCTGGTCAACCGCGTGCTGTTCCCGTATTTCGGCGGCTTCTCCAAGCTGCTGGGCTTCGGCGTCGACTTCGTGCGCATCGACAAGGTGATGGAGAAATTCGGCTGGCCCATGGGTCCGGCTTATCTGTCCGACGTGGTCGGCATCGACACCGGCCACCACGGCCGTGACGTGATGGCCGAAGGCTTCCCGGATCGCATGGCTGTCGAAGGCAAGACCGCCGTCGACGTGATGTACGAAGCCAACCGCCTGGGCCAGAAGAATGGCAAAGGCTTCTACGCCTACGAAACCGACAAGCGCGGCAAGCCGAAGAAGGTCTCCGACCCTGAGGCTTACGAGCTGCTCAAGTCCATCGTGGTCGAAGAGCGTGAAGTCACCGACGAGGACATCATCAACTTCATGATGATCCCGCTGTGCATGGAAACCGTTCGTTGCCTGGAAGACGGCATCGTCGACACCGCAGCCGAGGCCGACATGGGCCTGATCTACGGTATCGGCTTCCCTCCCTTCCGTGGCGGTGCGCTGCGCTACATCGATTCCATCGGTGTTGCTGAATTCGTCGCCCTGGCCGACAAATATGCCGAGCTGGGCGCCCTGTACCACCCGACCGCAAAACTTCGCGAAATGGCCGCCAAGGGCCAGAAGTTCTTCGGTTAACCGTGCAGCGAACAGAGCGAGAGTAGAAATATGAGCCTGAATCCTAGAGATGCAGTGATCGTCGACTTCGGTCGTACCCCGATGGGTCGTTCCAAGGGCGGCATGCACCGCAACACCCGCGCCGAGACCATGTCTGCGCACCTGATCAGCAAGCTGCTGGAGCGCAACGCCAAGGTCGATCCGGCCGAAGTGGAAGATGTGATCTGGGGCTGCGTCAACCAGACCCTGGAGCAGGGCTGGAACATCGCGCGCATGGCGTCGCTGATGACCCAGATCCCGCACACCAGCGCCGGCCAGACCGTCAGCCGTCTGTGCGGTTCGTCCATGAGCGCCCTGCACACCGCCGTGCAGGCGATTCAGACCGGCAACGGCGATGTGTTCGTCGTCGGTGGTGTGGAGCACATGGGCCACGTCGGCATGATGCATGGCGTCGACCCGAACCCGCACCTGTCGCTGTACGCCGCCAAGGCGTCCGGCATGATGGGCCTGACCGCTGAAATGCTGGGCAAGATGCACGGCATCAGCCGCGAGCAGCAGGACGCCTTCGGTGAGCGTTCGCACCGCCTGGCGCACAAGGCCACCGTCGAAGGCAAGTTCAAGGATGAAATCATCCCGATGCAAGGCTACGACGAGAACGGTTTCCTGAAGATGTACGATTTCGACGAAACCATTCGTCCGGAAACCACCCTCGAGAGCCTGGCTGCGCTGAAGCCCGCGTTCAACCCGAAAGGCGGCACCGTGACTGCAGGTACGTCCTCGCAGATCACCGACGGCGCCTCCTGCATGATCGTCATGAGCGCCCAGCGTGCTCAGGATCTGGGTATTCAGCCGATGGCCGTGGTTCGCGCCATGGCCGTTGCCGGTGTCGATCCGGCGATCATGGGTTACGGCCCGGTGCCGTCGACTCAGAAGGCGCTCAAGCGTGCCGGTCTGAGCATCGCCGACATCGATTTCGTCGAGCTCAACGAAGCCTTCGCTGCCCAGGCCCTGCCTGTGCTGAAGGACCTGAAGCTGCTCGACAAGATGGAAGAGAAGGTCAACCTGCACGGCGGCGCCATCGCCCTGGGTCACCCCTTCGGTTGTTCCGGGGCCCGTATCTCCGGTACCCTGCTCAACGTTATGAAGCAGAACGGCGGCACTTTTGGTGTCTCCACCATGTGCGTGGGCCTTGGCCAAGGCATCACCACCGTCTTCGAGCGCATTTAAGCGTCAGCGGACAGAAACCGGGGCCTAGTGCCC
This sequence comes from Ectopseudomonas composti, assembly GCF_900115475.1. GTDB lineage: Bacteria > Pseudomonadota > Gammaproteobacteria > Pseudomonadales > Pseudomonadaceae > Aquipseudomonas > Aquipseudomonas composti. The sequence continues at coordinate 77,296 of NZ_FOWP01000013.1, read as the reverse complement.
CGGTTTTGCTTTTTACGGCTTTTTATTTCGGGAACCGCTCATGCAGTTGCAGCCAGGACTCTATCGTCACTACAAAGGCCCGCAGTACCGTGTATTCGGTGTGGCGCGTCATTCCGAGAACGAGGAAGAGGTGGTGGTCTACCAGGCGCTGTACGGCGAGTTCGGCCTGTGGGTGCGGCCGCTGAACATGTTCTGCGAAGAGATCGAGGTGGACGGCAAGCGCGTTCCACGCTTTGCTTTGATTCAGGCAGAAGTCAGCCCTATCGGCAGTTCGCAAGTCTGACTGCGCAGCCCCTGCGCTTGACCTTCGCTCGGTCACCACTATATATAGCGGGGCCTTAGAACCTGTTCACGATCTGTTGCGCGTCGGCGCTACTGCGTTAAAAACAAGCTCGGAATGCTCATTTACCACTCGTAAACTCCGCTTCCTCGCTTGTTTTTGCCTTGTATCACTCTAGCTCACGAGCTCGTGAGCAGGCTCATATGGCTCCCAGCCTTCTATATTTCGCAATTCAGGAATTTTCTGATCCATGGGCAAATCGCTGGTCATCGTGGAATCCCCGGCCAAGGCCAAGACCATCAACAAGTACCTGGGCAGCCAGTACGTGGTGAAGTCGAGCATCGGCCATATCCGTGACCTGCCTACCAGCGGCTCGTCAAGCGCCACCAAGGAGCCTGCCAAGCGCGGCAAGGCCGCTGGTGAGACGCCAGCACTGTCGCCCAAGGAAAAGGCCAAGCGTCAGCTGTTCACGCGGATGGGGGTCGACCCCGAGCACGGCTGGAAGGCCAAGTACGAGATCCTGCCCGGCAAGGAAAAGGTGATCGAAGAGCTGCGCCGCCTGGCCAAGGATGCTGACACCATCTATCTCGCAACCGACTTGGATCGCGAGGGGGAGGCCATCGCCTGGCACCTGCGCGAATCCATCGGTGGTGATGACAGCCGCTACAAGCGCGTGGTGTTCAACGAGATTACCAAGAAGGCGATTCAGGAAGCCTTCTCCAAGCCGGGTGAGCTGGACATCAACCGCGTCAACGCCCAGCAGGCGCGCCGCTTCCTCGACCGCGTGGTGGGCTACATGGTTTCGCCGCTGCTGTGGGCCAAGATCGCCCGTGGCCTGTCTGCCGGTCGTGTGCAGTCGGTGGCGGTGAAGCTGGTGGTGGCGCGTGAGAAAGAAATCCGCGCCTTCGTCCCGGAAGAATACTGGGAAGTGCACGCCGATCTTGGTACGCCGAAGAACGCCAAGGTGCGTTTCGAGGTAGTGCGTGAAGATGGCGCCGCCTTCAAACCGGTCAACGAAGCGCAGGCCATGGCCGCGCTGGAGAAGCTCAAGGCCTCCAGCTACAGCATCGTCAAGCGTGAAGACCGGCCCACCAGCAGCAAGCCCTCGGCGCCGTTCATTACCTCCACCCTGCAGCAGGCCGCGAGCAACCGCCTGGGCTTCGGGGTGAAGAAGACCATGATGATGGCCCAGCGTCTCTACGAGGCTGGCTACATCACCTATATGCGTACCGACTCGACCAACCTGTCGAACGACGCGGTGGAGATGGTGCGTGGCTTCATTGGCAGCGAGTACGGCGACAAGTACCTGCCGGGCAAGCCGAATCAGTACTCGAGCAAGGAAGGCGCTCAGGAGGCGCACGAAGCGATTCGTCCCTCTGACGTCAACCTGCGCCCGACCCAGCTCTCCGGCATGGAGCGCGATGCCGAGCGCCTGTATGACCTGATCTGGCGCCAGTTCGTCGCCTGCCAGATGCCGCCGGCCGAATACCTTTCCACCAGCGTCACAGTGGCTGCCGGCAACTTCGAGCTGCGCGCCAAGGGCCGCATTCTCAAGTTCGACGGTTACACCCGCGTGCTGCCGCAGCAGAGCAAGCCCGGCGAAGACGACGTGCTGCCGGAAATGAAGGAAGGCGAGGGCCTCAAGCTGATCCAGCTCGACCCCAGCCAGCACTTCACCAAACCGCCAGCGCGCTACTCCGAAGCCAGCCTGGTCAAGGAGCTGGAGAAGCGTGGCATCGGTCGCCCGTCCACCTACGCGGCGATCATCTCCACCATTCAGGATCGCGGTTACGTCACGGTACATAACCGTCGCTTCTATGCCGAGAAGATGGGCGACATCGTCACCGAGCGTCTCGACGAGAGCTTCGCCAACCTGATGGATTACAGCTTCACCGCCACCATGGAAGAACATCTCGATGATGTGGCCCAGGGTGAGCGCGAGTGGAAGAATCTGCTCGATGAGTTCTACGGTGACTTCAAGAAGAAGCTTGAGGTAGCCGAAGCTGGCGAGGGGGGCATGCGTGCCAACCAGCCGACCCTGACCGACATTCCCTGCCGCGAGTGCGGTCGGCCGATGATGATCCGTACCGCCTCCACCGGCGTGTTCTTGGGTTGCTCCGGCTATGCGCTACCGCCCAAGGAGCGCTGCAAGGCCACCATCAACCTGGTGCCGGGCGACGAGATCGCCGCGGATGACGAGGGCGAGTCCGAGTCCCGCGTGCTGCTCGGCAAGCATCGCTGCCCGATCTGCTCCACGGCCATGGATGCCTACCTGCTGGATGAAACCCGCAAGCTGCACATCTGTGGTAACAACCCCGATTGCACGGGCTACGAGATCGAGCAGGGTCAGTACCGCATCAAAGGCTATGAAGGCCCGAGCCTGGAGTGCGACAAGTGCGGTAGCCAGATGCAGCTCAAGACTGGCCGCTTCGGCAAGTTCTTCGGTTGCACCAATGCCAGCTGCAAGAACACCCGCAAGCTGCTCAAGAACGGCGAGGCGGCCCCGCCGAAGATGGACAAGGTGGAGATGCCGGAGCTCAAGTGCGAGAAGGTGGACGACACCTACGTGCTGCGCGATGGTGCTTCAGGTCTGTTCCTGGCGGCCAGCCAGTTCCCGAAAAATCGCGAGACGCGCGCGCCGCTGGTGCTGGAAATCGTCCCGCACAAGCACGAGATCGATCCCAAGTACCATTTCCTCTGCGATGCCCCGCAGAAGGACCCTGATGGTCGCCCGGCAGTGATTCGCTACAGCCGCAAGACCAAGGAGCAGTACGTGCAGTCCGAGGTCGATGGCAAGCCCACCGGCTGGCGTGCGTTCTTCGATGGTGGCAAGTGGAAGGTCGAGGACAAGCGCTAGCGCTTGTCCTCGACCTGTCGGGCATCGGTCAGGCGTCGCAAGAGCGGCGCCCTGAATGCCTGACGAGATGCGCGCGATACCTGCTGGCGCGCGTATCATGGCTCGATCTGTAATAGAGGGCGCCACAATGGCCAAAGAAATCTATACCCGTACCAATCAGAAGATCTTCTTCGCCGGTATCGCTCTGGATAACTGGCGCAAGGCCGAAGCGTCCTCCGCGTTCAATGTGCAGGCGCTGGTGCAGGCAGAGCGCGAGGCGGCCCTGTTTCACCTGTATGGCGGCTTGCTCGGGCTGTGTCATGAGATCGCCGGTTATTACCGCATGAACGACGCGACGCCTTTGAGTGTCGAGGCCTTCGTTCAGCCGGCGGTACTCAACGCTTCGCCAAGTCCCGAGCTGGCCGAACTGGTGGAGTTGGCTCAGCAGCGCGAAACCTGGCTGGCTGAATTGCTGGCCGCCTATGCTGCGCTTTTCCAGCCGCCGCGCGAGGAGCGCAAGGCCAAGGTCGACCCATCCATGCCCTTGATCACGGCCGTCAGCGTTGGTGAGGAGCCGGTCGAGCTGAGCATCGATGATGTCGATGCCTGGCGTCAGCAGCTCAAGGCACTGGTACTGCGCTTTCGCGAAGGCCTCAGCGAGTGCTGATCGGGTTTAACTGGACCAGTGGGCTGGGGATGACCCCGGCTGGCTGTTACAATGTCGTGTTTTTGCACAGAGACTGAGCCATGCCTACATCCTTTCTGGAAATCGTCGAATTGCCCGATGGGCGTATTGCCCTGCGTCGTGCAGAGGATGAAGAGGCGCTGGTGACCCTGGATTTCTCCGCTGACGCCAAGGCTTTCCTGCAGGGGCAGCACATTGAAGTGGCCAAGGCCATGCTCAACGTCGGGGTGCAGATGGCCGGCCGAATGGCCGAAGGAGATTTCAGTAGCGAAGAAGAGGGGCCGCGTGTCCTGCACTGAAGTCGCTACGGATCAACGAAAACGGGGCTCCAATGGAGCCCCGTTTTCGTTTGCGGTGCGCTGTGAACAGGTCAGCCCAGGCTGATGTTCAAGCTCTGTGCGCTACCCGCATTGGCAGCCTGTGCAAGACGTTGACGAGTGCTGCACTCGACCGGGTGTAACCAACTGATAACGGTGTGGCTGCGCCCCAGTTTGAGTGCTTCTTCAGCCAGTTCCAAAGCGCTTTGTCCTTGTCGCGGGTGCAGCAGCAGAATGCGTTCACGGTTCAGCCCGGCATCACGCAGCCAGCTTTGCGTGAGGCTGGCCGGTGGTGCTACCAGAGTCAGCCAGCGTGCATCCTGATTCTGGCTCAGTTCGCGCAGAATCGGCGCCAGCAAGTGTAGGCAGTGGCCGGCGGCGCCACGTAGAGCCAATTCGCTGAACGCCTGATCATCCTCGCTGCGAGAGATGTCATCGGTCACGACCAGTGGCTTACTCGGCGTTCGGCCAAGGAACGCGTCGAAAAGGGGAAGTTGTGGGCGCTCGAACGACTGCTGCACGTACATGGTGTCTCCTCAGCGGCGGATTACACCGACGCTCAAACCTTCGATAACCAGATCCTGGTGCTCCAGGTCCACTTCGATCGGTGCGAATTCAGGATTCTCGGCAATCAGCCAGACCTTGTTGCCTTCGCGCTTGAAGCGCTTAACCGTCACTTCATCGTCGATGCGGGCGACGACAATCTGGCCGTTGCGCGCTTCGCGCGTCGTATGTACGGCCAACAGATCGCCATCGAAGATGCCGATGTCCTTCATGCTCATGCCGCTTACACGCAGCAGGTAGTCGGCTTTGGGCTGAAAGAATGCCGGGTTGATCTGGCAGGATTCCTCGATATGTTGCTGGGCGAGGATCGGTGCGCCGGCGGCGACACGACCGATGACCGGGAGGCCTTCATCCTCGTTCGCGGCGCCTGCTTCGAAACCGGGAATACGGATACCTCGTGAAGCGCCAGGGGTCATTTCGATAGCACCCTTGCGTGCAAGGGCCTTGAGATGTTCTTCTGCTGCGTTGGGCGATTTGAACCCCAGCTCCTGAGCGATTTCCGCGCGGGTGGGTGGGTAGCCGTTGTCTTCCAGGCAGCGTTTGATGAAGGCGAGAATCTCGGCTTGGCGTGGCGTCAGTTTCAACATGGCTGGGCTCTGTCTTTTTATACAGTGACTGGGATTATATACAGTAAGTAAGGCTTGGCAACGACCATTTTTCAGGTGCGTGCCGTTCGGCTTGTTACCCATGCCGAGTAATCTGCGTCTTTGCTTGTTGTAAGCTGTGACCGGCCGGCCAAAAGACGGCTCATGCGGCTTGACAATTCAGTAGGCTGAAACGTATGTTTCAAACAAGTGTTTGTCAGGTGATAACTCATGGCTCAGTCGGAAACCGTTGAACGCATTCTCGATGCTGCGGAGCAGCTGTTCGCGGAAAAAGGCTTTGCCGAAACGTCGCTGCGCCTTATCACCAGCAAGGCCGGGGTCAACCTGGCTGCCGTCAACTATCACTTCGGTTCGAAGAAGGCGCTGATCCAGGCAGTCTTCTCGCGTTTCCTCGGGCCATTCTGCGCCAGCCTGGAAAAAGAACTCGATCGTCGCCAGGCCAAGTCCGAAACCCAGGTTTCCCTGGAGGAGCTGCTCGAGCTTCTGGTCGAGCAGGCCCTGGCAGTGAAACCCCGTAGCGGTAACGACCTGTCCATCTTCATGCGTCTGCTCGGTCTGGCCTTCAGCCAGAGCCAGGGGCACCTGCGCAAATATCTGGAAGAGGTCTACGGCAAGGTATTTCGCCGTTACATGCTGCTGGTGCACGAAGCTGCGCCGCGTATTCCGCCGCTTGAACTGTTCTGGCGTGTGCACTTCATGCTTGGCGCTGCGGCGTTCAGCATGTCCGGCATCAAGGCCCTGCGGGCGATGGCCGAGACCGATTTCGGCGTCAACACCTCGATCGAGCAGGTGATGCGCATGATGGTGCCATTCCTCGCCGCCGGAATGCGCTCGGAAACCGGGGTCAACGATCCGGCACTGGCCGGCGCGCAACTCAAGCCGCGAACCAAGACGCCAAGCGCCGCCCCTAAGGTTTGACCCGGCAGGCGGTGGGCGTGGCTTCGCCCTTCGGCTAAGCTAGCGGCCCATGCCCGATCTCGATTTACTCCACATCTCCATTGCCGATCAGATGCTCTATGGCTTCAGTGCCGGGCAACTGACGGTGCGTTTGTCCGTCTCTACCGCACGCAACGGCGTCGGCGAGCGCAATGGCTCTGGCTGTACGCCGCGCGGGCTGCATCAGGTACGCGCGAAGATCGGCGCCGGTTTGCCTTTGGCAGCCGTGCTGCGCGGTCGTCGCTGGACAGGTGAAGTGTGGTCGCCGCAGCTGCATCAGCAGTTTCCCGGCCGTGACTGGATTCTTACTCGCATTCTTTGGTTGAGCGGTCTCGAGCCGGGGCGCAATCGCCTGGGCGAGGTCGATACCTTCCGTCGCTACATCTATCTGCATGGCACCCCGGACACGGAACCCATGGGTGAGCCGTTGTCCCATGGCTGCATCCGTTTGCGTAACGCCGACATGCTGGCGCTTTTCGATCGCGTGCCGCTGCACTGCAGGGTGCGCATCGACGAAGCATCCTGCCCGCAGTGGGGCGCAGGCCAAGATTTCACGTAAGGAATAGGTTTATGCAAGGCTCTTTGATGATGGATATCGCTGGCACCTGGCTGACCGCCGAGGACCGCCAGATGCTGCGTCAGCCCGAGGTGGGCGGCCTGATCATTTTCGCTCGCAACATCGAATCGCCGCGCCAGGTGCGCGAGTTGTCTCAGAGCATTCGTGCCGTGCGCCCGGACCTGCTGTTGGCCGTGGACCAGGAAGGTGGCCGCGTGCAGCGCCTACGTCAGGGCTTTGTGCGTTTGCCGGCGATGCGCGCGATTGCCGATAACGATAACGCCGAGGTACTGGCCGAGCATTGCGGCTGGCTGATGGCGACCGAGGTGCTGGCGGTTGGTTTGGATCTCAGCTTCGCCCCGGTGCTCGACCTCGATCACCAGCGCAGTGCGGTGGTCGGCAGTCGCGCCTTCGAGGGTGATCCGCAGCGCGCGACCACGCTGGCTGCCGCTTTCATTCGTGGCATGCATCAGGCGGGTATGGCCGCGACCGGCAAGCACTTCCCTGGGCATGGTTGGGCTGAGGCAGATTCTCACGTGGCCATCCCGGTCGACGAGCGCAGCCTCGATGATATCCGCGCCTGCGATATGCAGCCGTTCAAGCGCCTTGCTGGCGAGCTCGACGCGGTAATGCCGGCGCACGTCATCTATTCGCAGGTCGATGAGCAGCCGGCGGGATTCTCCCGTCGCTGGCTGCAGGACATCCTGCGTGGCGAGCTGGGCTTCGATGGTGTGATCTTCAGTGATGACCTGTCCATGGCTGGTGCGCACGTGGTCGGCGATGCCGGCAAGCGTATCGAAGCGGCGCTCACTGCGGGCTGCGACATGGGTTTGGTGTGCAATGATCGTGGCTCCGCCGAGCTGGCCCTGAGCACGCTGCAACGTTTGCAGGTCAAGCCGGCCGAGCGTCTGCAGCGCATGCGCGGGCGTGGTCATGCCTGTACCGATTATCACCATGCGCCACGTTGGTCGGCGGCCACCGCAGCGCTAAGAGCGGCGCATCTGCTCGATTGAGGGTTCAACATGACCGTTTATGCAATCATCGGTGGCACTGGCCTGACGCAGCTCGAAGGCCTGGTGATTCGTCAGGTGCTGACACTGGATACGCCCTACGGTGCACCCTCGGCCGATATCCTGCGAGGCGAGTACGGCGGGCGCGAGGTGTTGTTTCTGGCGCGCCATGGCCAACCGCATCGGATTGCCCCGCATCAGATCAACTACCGCGCCAATCTGTGGGCGCTGAAGCATGCAGGGGCGCGCGAGATTGTTGCGGTCAATGCCGTGGGTGGCATTCATGCGGCAATGGGCGCCGGTCATTTCTGCGTGCCGCATCAGCTCATCGACTACACCGCCGGTCGTGCGCATACCTTCTTTGAGGGTGAGCTGGATCATGTGACGCACGTGGATTTCAGTCACCCCTATGACGACGCCTTGCGTGAGCGCCTGATTGGCGCACTGCGTGCCGAAGGCGCCGCCTTCAGCGGTCATGGCGTGTACGGCTGCACACAGGGGCCGCGCCTGGAAACGGCGGCGGAAATCGTGCGGATGGAGCGCGACGGCTGCGATCTGGTCGGCATGACCGCAATGCCCGAGGCGGCGTTGGCGCGCGAGCTGGCGTTGCCTTATGCCTGTTTGGCCTTGGTGGTGAATCCGGCGGCGGGCAAAACCAGTGGCCTGATCACCATGGCTGAAATCGAGCGGGTGCTGGAGCAGGGCATGGGCACGATCAAGGCAGTATTGGCGCGCGTGCTGAGTGACTAGTTTCTCTTGGCAAATAAGAAGGGCCGCTTAGCGGCCCTTTTCGTTACCCGTTCACAGCGGGCTGATGCGCACCAGCGCGCCGAGGCTGCCGTGATCGAGGTAGGTCAGGCTGTTGTCCTTCAGGCGCTGGGCGACTTTCATGTGCTCGCTGCTTTCCAGCAGGCCATCGGCGCTGAAGCGGTTGATCCATAGTTCCAGGTCCAGATCGGCGAAGCGATCCTGGGTGAAGGTGAGGGTACCTTCGACCGGGTAGTGACCGAGGTGCGCCTCGCCACTGTTGACCGCGACGCGGCTCGGCGATGTGCTCAGCGTCTGGCTCCAGGCCTTGTGCAGCAGGACTTGGTAACCATTGCCTGGATTGAGCTTGGCCGCTTCGCTGTCGAGGTTGGTGGGGCGCTCGCTGCCGGCGATCGGCAGTGCAGTGCCAGCCCAATCGTCGGGGGCGATTTTCGGTGCGATCACCGCGTCACCGGCCTGGCGGAACACCAGCAACTCCACCTGGTAGAGGCGTTCGGCGAAGGCGTTCGGTGCGAGCAGACAGAGCAGCAGGGCGATCAGGTGCAATGGGCGCATTTGAGAATCCTTCAGGTGGTGGGCGCGAGGCGCTCTAACAGGGCTTCCAGGGTGTTGAAGCGTTCTTCCGCGCGCTCCATCGGTACCTGGATCTTGAACATGGTGGCGCCTTCGAACTTGTAGCGTTTCGGATGGGCCTGGATCAGCTTGATCAGGGTCAGTGGGTCGACGCAGGTTTCTGCGGCGAACTCGATGCGCCCGCCTTGCGGGCCGGCGTCGACCTTGGTGATGCCGAGTTTGTCGGCCTGCAGCTTGAGCAGGGTCAGGCGCATCAGGTTCTTGGTCGGCTCTGGCAACAGGCCGAAGCGGTCGATCATCTCCACCTGCAGCTCCTTCAGGCCATCTTCGTCGCTGGCGTTGGCGATGCGCTTGTAGAGGATCAGGCGGCTGTGTACATCAGGTAAATAGTCCTCGGGGATCAGTGCCGGCACGCGCAGGTTGATTTCCGGGCCGCCGCCCAGTGGCTGGTCGAGGTTGGGTTGCTCACCTTTCTGGATGGCCTTGACCGCGCGCTCCAGCATTTCCATGTACAGGGTGAAACCGACGGCCTGGATCTGCCCGCTCTGGCCGTCACCGAGCAGCTCGCCGGCACCACGGATTTCCAGATCATGGGTGGCCAGGACGAAGCCGGCACCGAGGTCCTGAGCGTTGGCGATGGCTTCCAGGCGCTTCTCGGCATCTGGGGTCATCTGCTTGCGTGGTGGGGTCAGCAGGTAGGCGTAGGCCTGGTGGTGACTGCGACCGACACGGCCGCGTAGCTGGTGCAACTGAGCCAGGCCGAACTTGTCGGCACGGTCGATGATGATGGTGTTGGCGCTCGGTACGTCGATGCCGGTCTCGATGATGGTGGAGGCCACCAGGACGTTGAAGCGCTTGTGGTAGAAGTCGCTCATCACCTGCTCGAGATCGCGCTCGCGCATCTGCCCGTGGCCGATGCCGATGCGGGCCTCGGGCACCAGTTCGGCCAGATCGGCCGCGCACTTCTCGATGGTCTTCACATCATTGTGCAGGTAGTACACCTGGCCACCGCGCAGCAGCTCGCGCAGCAGCGCTTCCTTGATGGTCGGCTTGTTGGCCTCCATGACGAAGGTACGCACTGACAGGCGTCGTGCTGGCGGGGTAGCGATGATCGACAGGTCGCGCATGCCGGCCACGGCCATGTTCAGGGTGCGTGGGATCGGCGTGGCAGTCAGGGTGAGAATGTCCACCTCGCTGCGCAGGGCCTTGAGTTGTTCCTTCTGGCGTACACCGAAGCGGTGTTCCTCGTCGATGATGGCCAGGCCCAGGTTTTGGAACTTGACGTCATCCTGCAGTAGCTTGTGCGTGCCGATGACGATATCCACCTTGCCTTCGGCCAGTTGCTGCACGGCCTCGTCGACTTCCTTGGCGCTCTTGAAGCGACTCATCACCTCGACTTTTACCGGCCAGTCGGCGAAGCGGTCGCGGAAGCTGTTGTAGTGCTGCTGGGCGAGCAGGGTGGTGGGCACCAGCACGGCAACCTGCTTGCCGCTGTGCACGGCAATGAAGGCGGCACGCATGGCCACTTCGGTCTTGCCGAAGCCGACGTCGCCGCAGACCAGGCGGTCCATCGGCTTGCCGGCCAGCATGTCGGCGCGCACGGCGTCGATGGCTGACTGTTGGTCCGGCGTTTCCTCGAAGGGAAAGCCAGCGCTGAAGGTGGCGTAGTCCAGGGCTGGGTCCTGGAAGGCGAAGCCCTCGCGGGCGGCGCGGCGAGCGTAGATATCGAGCAGTTCGGCGGCGACGTCGCGTACCTGTTCGGCGGCCTTGCGCTTGGCCTTCTGCCAGACCTCCGAGCCGAGGCGGTGCAGCGGTGCCAGGGCGTCATCGCTGCCGGTGTAGCGGGCGATCAGGTGCAGGCTGGCTACGGGCACGTACAGCTTGGCTTCGTCAGCGTATTGCAGGGCGAGAAATTCGGCGGCCTGGCCGTCGAATTCCATGGTGACCAGACCCAGGTAGCGACCGACGCCGTGATCGATGTGCACCACCGGTGCGCCTTCGCGCAGCTCGGTGAGGTTCTTGATCACGTTGTCGCCGCCTTCGCGGCCCTTTTCGCGGCGGCGACGCTGCATTACCCGTTGGCCGAACAGCGGGCTTTCGGCGATCAGCGCCAGGTCGTCGAGCAGTAGCCCTTCGTCCAATGGTGCGATGCAGATGTTCAGGCGCTCGGTGCTGGCGACGAAGGCCGGCCAGCCGTCGACTTCCTTGGGCTTGAGCTTGAGGCGCGCTAACAGTTCCAGCAGCACTTCGCGGCGCCCGGCCGATTCGGCGCAGAACAGCACACGGCCCTGGTACTCCTCGATGAAGCGGCGCAGTGCCGCCAGCGGCTCACCGGCCTTGGCCTGAATCGCCAGGTCGGGCAGGGCGCGTGCGTCGAAGCGGGTCTGGCCGACGCCGGGCTCGATGTCGTCCTGGTTGACCACCACGCGCGGCCAGTTCTTCAGGCGCGCGAAGCAGTCTTCTACCGGCAGGAAGATGTCTGCCGGTGGCAGCAATGGCCGCTCTGGGTCGACGCGGCGGTCCTCGTAGCGGTTGCGCGCATCCAGCCAGAACTGCTCGGCGGCCTTCTCGATGCCGGGCAGGGAGAACACCTGGGTATCGCCCGGCAGGTAGTCGAACAGGGTGCCGGTCTCTTCGAAGAACAGCGGCAGGTAGTACTCGATGCCGGCCGGGGTGATGCCGGTGGAAAGGTCTTGATAGATCGGGCAGCGACGAAAATCCACGTCGAAGCGTTCGCGGAAACGCCCGCGAAAATCGGTGACGGCCTTCTTCTCCAGCGGAAACTCGCGCGCCGGCAGCAGGCGGATCGACTCGACCTTGTCCACCGAACGCTGGGTTTCCGGGTCGAAGGTGCGCAGGGTCTCGATCTCGTCATCGAACAGGTCGATGCGGTAGGGCGTTTCGCTACCCATCGGATAGAGATCGATCAGCGCGCCACGCACGGCGAACTCGCCATGTTCGTAGACCGTATCGACGCAGCGGTAGCCGGCGGCTTCCAGGCGCGTGCGCATTTGCTCCACATCCAGCTTCTGGCCGACATCCATCACCAGGCTGCTGCCGAGCAGGAAGGTCTTCGGCGCCAGGCGGTGTAGGGCGGTGGCGATGGGCACTACGAGAATGCCGCGACTCAGTTGCGGCAGACGATACAGGGCGGCGATGCGCTGGGAAATGATGTCCTGGTGTGGCGAGAAAACGTCGTAGGGCAGGGTTTCCCAGTCAGGGAAATGCAGCACGGGCAGATCCGGGGCGAAGAATGCCAGTTCTTCCTGCAGGCGCTCGGCGCTCTGGCTACCCTCGGTCAGTACCAGGGTGAAGCGCCCGGCATTGCTGGCGGCCTCGGCTATCGCCAGGGAGAGGGCGGCACCGGGGAGGTTGCCCCATTGCTGTTTGCCGGCGCTGGCCGGCAGGGACGGAAGACGCAGTACGGACACGGGCGGCTCACGATCATGACGAAAGGCCCGGAATTGTAGCGGGGCTTGCTGGTCAATGTCAGTCGCGACAGGCGCGCATTGCTCATGCTCTCGCTCGCCGTCATAATGTAGCCCCTTTTTTCAGCCCCTACATGTGGAAGGTACTGCCCGTGACTCAGAAGCCCGACCAGTGTCTCGGTGAATGGATCGATCGTGAAGCCCTCGCGGAAGCGATGATTCCGCTGATTGGTCAGCTCTATCGCAACAACAACGTGGTGACCTCGATCTACGGCCGTGGCCTGATCAACCGTTCGGTCATCGACATCCTCAAGGCTCACCGTTTTGCCCGTCACCGCCTGGCTGAAGAAGCTGAGCTGTCGGTGCATGACACCTTCCCCATGCTCAAGGCCATGAGCGAGCTCAAGCTGGGCGCCGCTTCCGTGGACCTGGGCAAGCTGGTTGCCAAGTTCAAGGCCGAAGGCGCTGGCCGTGGCGTCGAGCAGTTCGTCAAGGACGAGCTGGCCGATGTGGTCGGCAAGCAGAACGGCTCTGGCCGTGAAGGCACTGACGTGGTCCTTTACGGTTTCGGCCGTATCGGCCGCCTGCTGGCGCGCATCCTGATCGAGAAGACCGGCGGCGGTGACGGCCTGCGTCTGCGCGCCATCGTCGTGCGCAAGGGCGCGAGCAACGATCTGGTCAAGCGTGCCAGCTTGCTGCGTCGTGACTCGGTGCACGGCAAGTTCAACGGCACCATCACCATCGATGAAGAGAACAACACCCTGACGGCCAACGGCAACCTGATCCAGGTGATCTACGCCAAGGACCCGAAGGAAGTCGATTACACCCAGTACGGCATCAAGAACGCACTGTTGGTGGACAACACCGGCGTATGGCGTGACGCCGAGGGTCTGGGCCAGCACCTGGCCTGCCCGGGTGTCGACCGCGTCGTGCTCACCGCACCTGGCAAGGGCGCGCTGAAGAACATCGTGCACGGCATCAACCACAGCGAAATCACCGCTGAGGACAAGATCATCTCCGCTGCGTCCTGCACCACCAACGCCATCGTGCCGGTGCTCAAGGCGGTCAATGATCAGTACGGCATCGTCAACGGCCACGTCGAGACCGTTCACTCGTACACCAACGACCAGAACCTGATCGACAACTTCCATAAAGGCAGTCGTCGTGGTCGTAGTGCCGCGCTGAACATGGTCATCACCGAAACCGGCGCCGCTACCGCTGCAGCCAAGGCGCTGCCAGTGCTCAAGGGCAAGCTGACCGGCAATGCCATCCGTGTGCCGACGCCGAACGTGTCCATGGCCATCCTCAATCTGAACCTGGAAAAGGCCACCACGCGCGAAGAGATCAACGAGTACCTGCGCCAGATGGCCATGCACTCGGACCTGCAGAAGCAGATCGACTTCGTCAGCTCGCAGGAAGTGGTTTCGACCGACTTCGTCGGTTCGCGCCACGCCGGTGTGGTCGATGCCGAAGCCACTATCGCCAACGATAACCGCGTCGTGCTGTACGTCTGGTACGACAACGAGTTCGGTTACAGCTGCCAGGTGGTGCGCGTGATGGAAGATATGGCTGGGGTCAACCCGCCGGCATTCCCGCGCTAAGCGTCAGGGCTGCAAGAAAAAACGGGAGCTTCGGCTCCCGTTTTTTTATGCGCGCAAACTGGCCCGGTGGAGGGGCGCGAGTTGATATGGATCAGCATCGAGTTTGTTGCGGCCTGTTACCGAAAAGCCAAAAAAAGCAAGTGCTTGGGTGGTCAGTGCCGGGGGGGGTCTTTATAATCAAGCGGATTTTTTACCCAGGTTTGGCGCCTTCCTCCACGCCCGTATCGTATCGGTGTGGTCGGGTCTATTAGACCTTCGGTAGCGCCGCCTGTCCTATAAGAAGCTTTCTAAATCAGTGGTTAGGCAAACCTATGATCAAACTAAAGCATGGGCTTGATTTGCCCATAACGGGTGCGCCGACACAGCGTATCGAGGCCGCCAGGCCCGTACGTAGTGTCGCTGTCATCGGCTTCGACTATCACGGGATGAAGCCGACGATGGAAGTGCAGGTCGGTGATCGGGTCAAGCTCGGTCAGTTACTGTTTACCGACAAGAAAACACCCGGCGTGCGCTATACCGCCCCCGCTGCCGGCGTGATCAGCGCCATTCACCGTGGCGAGAAGCGTGTTCTGCAGTCCGTGGTCATCGATATCGATGGCGACGACCAGGAAACCTTCGCCCAGTACTCGGTCGACCAACTCGACGCGCTGAGCGACGAGCAGGTTCGTGAGAATCTGCAGCAGTCAGGCCTCTGGACTGCGCTGCGTACGCGTCCGTTCAGCAAGGTGCCGGCGCTGGACGCCGTAGCCAGCTCGATCTTCGTTACTGCCGTCGATACGCATCCGCTTGCCGCTGATCCTGCAGTGGTCATCGGCGAACATGCCGCTGATTTTGAAAACGGCCTCAAGGTTCTCGGCAACCTGGCCAAGATTTTCCTGTGCAAGGCCGATGGCGCCAATCTGCCTGGCGAGAAACTGGCCAAGGTCCACAGCGAAGCCTTCGCAGGCCCGCACCCGGCAGGCCTGCCGGGTACTCATATTCACTTCCTCGATCCGGTCAGCATCGGCAAAAGCGTATGGCAGATCGGCTATCAGGACGTGATCGCAGTGGGCAAACTGTTCACCACTGGTCAGCTGTTCGTCGAG
The DNA here is from genome assembly GCF_900115475.1 of Ectopseudomonas composti. Lineage (GTDB taxonomy): Bacteria > Pseudomonadota > Gammaproteobacteria > Pseudomonadales > Pseudomonadaceae > Aquipseudomonas > Aquipseudomonas composti. The sequence goes on along the minus strand of NZ_FOWP01000013.1, from coordinate 62,052 downwards.
CGCGTGGTTGCGCTAGGCGGTCCGGTTGCCGAGCAGCCACGCCTGCTGCGCACCCGTCTCGGTGCCAGCCTGGAAGAACTCACCGCCGGTGAGCTCAAGCCTGGTTTCAATCGTGTGATTTCTGGCTCGGTATTTGGTGGGCGCACCGCTCAGGGCGCATTCGCTTTCCTCGGCCGCTACCACAATCAGGTGTCTTGCCTGGGCGAGGGTAATGATCGCGAGATGATGCATTACCTGCGTGCCGGCGTTAACAAGCACTCGGTACTGAACGTTTTCGTTTCCAAGCTGGCCGGCGCCAAGCTGTTCAACTTCACCACCACCACCAATGGCAGCCCGCGCGCCATGGTGCCGGTCGGTAACTACGAAGCCGTGATGCCGCTGGATATCCTGCCGACGCAACTGTTGCGTTACCTGATCGTCGGCGACACCGAGATGGCCCAGAAACTGGGTTGCCTGGAGCTCGATGAGGAAGATCTGGCGCTGTGCACCTATGTCTGCGCCGGCAAGTATGAATATGGCCCGATCCTGCGGGACAACCTCACCCGCATCGAAAAGGAGGGTTAATCCGTGGGCATTCGTGCATTCCTCGACAAGATCGAGCACAACTTCGAAAAGGGCGGCAAGTACGAGAAGTGGTACGCCCTCTACGAGGCCATCGACACCTTCTTCTATCGTCCTGGCAGCGTGACCAAGACCACCGCTCACGTGCGTGATGGCATCGACCTCAAGCGCATGATGATCACCGTGTGGCTGTGCACCTTCCCGGCCATGTTCTTCGGCATGTGGAACACCGGCTACCAGGCCAACCTGATCTTCGCCCAGAGCCCCGAGCTGCTGGCGAGCCAGGAAGGCTGGCGTTTCGCCCTGATCGGCTCGCTGGCTGGTTTCGATCCGAACAGCCTGTGGGATAACTTCATCCAGGGTGCGGCTTATTTCCTGCCGGTCTACGCGGTGACCTTCATCGTCGGCGGCTTCTGGGAAGTGCTGTTCGCTTCGATCCGCAAGCATGAAGTCAACGAAGGTTTCTTCGTCACTTCCGTGCTGTTCGCCCTGATTCTGCCGCCGAGCATTCCGCTGTGGCAGGTCGCCCTGGGTATCAGCTTCGGCGTGGTGATCGGCAAGGAAGTGTTCGGCGGTACCGGCAAGAACTTCCTCAACCCTGCGCTGACTGGCCGTGCCTTCCTGTTCTTCGCCTATCCGGCACAGATGTCCGGTGACGCGGTATGGACGGCAGTCGACGGTTTCGCCGGCGCTACCTCGCTGAGCCTGGCGGCCAGCGGCGGCATCGAGAACGTGATCAACAACGGCATCACCTGGATGGACGCCTTCGTCGGCACCATTCACGGTTCGATGGGCGAAACCAGCACCCTGGCCATCGCCATCGGCGGCCTGGTCCTGTTGCTGACTCGCATTGCCTCCTGGCGCATCGTCGTCGGTGTGATGCTGGGCATGATCGGCCTGAGCCTGTTGCTCAACCTGATCGGTTCCACCACCAACCCGATGTTCGCCATGCCCTGGTACTGGCATCTGGTCGTTGGTGGCTTCGCCTTTGGCATGTTCTTCATGGCCACCGACCCGGTGTCGGCCTCCATGACCAACACCGGCAAGTGGATCTTCGGCGCCCTGATCGGCGTGATGGTCGTGCTGATCCGTGTGGTCAACCCGGCCTTCCCCGAGGGCATGATGCTGGCGATCCTGTTCGCCAACCTGTTTGCACCGCTGATCGACCACTTCGTCGTTCAAGCCAATATCAAGCGGAGGCTGGCACGCAATGTCTAGTCAAAAAGAATCCACCGTCCGCACGCTGACGGTGGCGGTGCTGGTGTGTCTGGTGTGCTCGGTGTTCGTTGCCGGCGCAGCCATCGCACTGAAACCGACTCAGGTTGAAAACCGTCTGCTGGACAAGCAGCGCAGCATCCTGGCCATCGCCGGCCTGGGTGAGACCGGCATGTCCGCTGCCAAGGTCAAGGAACTGTTCGACACCACCATCACTGCCAAGCTGGTGGATCTGGAGAGCGGCACTTTCTCCGATGCATTCGACCCGGTCACCTTCGATCCGCTCAAGGCCTCCAAGGACCCGAAAACCTCCGAGGCTTTGAAGGGCAGCGAAGACATCGCCGGTATCAAGCGTCAGGAGCGTTACACCACTGTTTATATGGTGGAGAAAGATGGCGAACTCGAAACCCTGATCCTGCCGGTGCGCGGCTATGGTCTGTGGTCGACCCTGCACGGCTTTATCGCGGTGAAAGGGGATCTGAACACTGTCGTGGGCATGGGCTTCTACCAGCATGGCGAGACCCCTGGTCTTGGCGGCGAGGTGGATAACCCGAAATGGAAGGGCCAGTGGCCGGGCAAGACCCTGTTCGACGACAACGACAAGTTGGCCGTACAGGTGGTCAAGGGCGGTGTCGATCCGCAAAGCCCGAACGCTACCCACCAGGTCGATGGCCTGGCTGGCGCCACGCTGACCAGCGTCGGTGTGGACAACCTGCTGAAGTTCTGGCTTGGCCAGAACGGCTTCGGTCCGTTTATCGCTAACCTGCGTGCAGGGGAGGCTTGATCATGTCGCAGCCGACTATTAAAGAAGTCCTGCTCAACCCGATCTTCAACAACAACCCCATTGGCCTGCAGATCCTCGGGATCTGCTCGGCCCTGGCAGTGACCTCGAACCTGCAGACCGCGCTGGTGATGTCCGCCGCGCTGACGCTGGTGACTGGGTTCTCCAACCTGTTCATTTCGATGATTCGCAGCCAGATTCCGGGCTCGATCCGCATGATCGTGCAGATGGTGATCATCGCCTCGCTGGTGATCGTGGTCGATCAGGTGCTCAAGGCCTATGCCTTCAGTCTGTCCAAACAGCTGTCGGTGTTCGTCGGTCTGATCATCACCAACTGCATCGTGATGGGCCGTGCCGAAGCGTTCGCCATGCAGAACCCACCGATGCTGTCGTTTTTCGACGGTATTGGTAACGGTCTGGGCTACAGCGCCATGCTCATCGCCCTGGGCATCATTCGCGAGCTGTTCGGCGCGGGCAAGCTGATGGGCTACGAGATTCTGTCCGTGGTCAACGACGGTGGCTGGTACCAGCCCAACGGCATGCTGCTGCTGCCGCCTTCGGCATTCTTCCTGATCGGTCTGTTCATCTGGGCTATCCGTAGCTGGAAGAAGGATCAGATCGAGGCCAATGCTTACAAGATGGCGCCTCAGGTATCCAGTAAGGAGGCCTATTAATGGAACACTACATCAGCCTGTTCGTCCGCGCGGTGTTCGTCGAGAACATGGCGCTGGCGTTCTTCCTCGGCATGTGTACCTTCATCGCCATCTCCAAGAAGGTGGAAACCGCCATCGGTCTGGGTATCGCCGTGGTCGTGGTGCTCGGTATCACCATGCCGGTGAACAACCTGATCTACGCCAACATCCTCAAGGATGGCGCCTTGGCTTGGGCTGGCATGCCTGAGGTGGACCTGTCCTTCCTCGGCCTGCTGACCTTCATCGGCGTGATCGCGGCCATCGTGCAGATCCTGGAAATGACCCTGGATAAGTACGTGCCCTCGCTGTACAACGCCCTCGGCGTGTTCCTGCCGCTGATCACCGTGAACTGCGCCATCATGGGTGGCTCGCTGTTCATGGTCGAGCGTGACTACAACCTGGCCGAGAGTACCGTTTACGGTATTGGCGCGGGTGTGTCCTGGGCACTGGCCATCGCCGCGCTGGCGGGTATCCGCGAGAAGCTCAAGTACAGCGATGTGCCGGCTGGCCTGCAGGGTCTGGGCATCACCTTCATCACCATCGGTCTGATGTCGCTGGGCTTCATGTCCTTCTCCGGCGTGCAGCTGTAAGGAAAGGATGAACAGATGAATTACGAAATCTTCCTCGCCATCGGCATGTTCACCGCCATCGTTCTCGCGCTGGTGCTGATCATCCTCGCTGCGCGCGCCAAGCTGGTCTCCAGTGGCGATGTGAGCATCGAGATCAACGGCGAAAAAACCATCGTGGTACCGGCCGGCGGCAAGCTGCTGCAAACCCTGGCTGACAACAACGTGTTCCTGTCCTCCGCGTGCGGCGGCGGCGGCACCTGCGCGCAGTGCAAGTGTGTCGTCGAGTCTGGCGGCGGTGAGATGCTGTCTACCGAAGAGTCGCACTTCACCAAGCGCGAGGCCCGTGAGGGCTGGCGCCTGTCCTGCCAGACTCCGGTCAAGCAGGATATGAAGATCGAAGTCCCGGAAGAGGTCTTCGGCGTCAAGAAGTGGGAATGCACCGTCGTTTCCAATCCTAACGTCGCCACCTTCATCAAGGAGCTGACGCTGAAGCTGCCGGAAGGCGAGAACGTCGACTTCCGTGCCGGTGGTTACGTGCAGTTGGAGTGCCCGCCACACACCGTGAACTACAAGGACTTCGACATTCAGGAGGAGTACCGCGGCGACTGGGACAAGTTCAACCAGTGGAAGTACGTGTCCAAGGTCGAGGAGACCGTGATCCGTGCTTATTCCATGGCCAACTACCCGGAAGAGCGCGGCTTGGTGAAGTTCAACATCCGCATCGCCTCGCCGCCCCCCGGCAAGGACGATCTGCCGCCGGGCAAGATGTCTTCCTATGTGTTCAGCCTGAAGCCGGGCGACAAGATCACCGTGTACGGGCCGTTCGGTGAGTTCTTCGCCAAGGACACCGATGCCGAGATGGTCTTCATCGGCGGTGGTGCCGGTATGGCGCCGATGCGTTCGCACATCTTCGACCAGCTCAAGCGCTTGAAATCCACGCGCAAGATCAGCTTTTGGTATGGCGCGCGCTCCATGCGTGAGTCGTTCTACAACGAAGAGTACGATCAGCTGCAGGCCGAGAACCCGAACTTCCAGTGGCATCTGGCACTGTCCGATCCGCAACCCGAAGACAACTGGACCGGCCTCAAGGGCTTCATCCACAACGTGCTGTACGAGAACTACCTGAAGGACCACCCGGCTCCGGAAGATTGCGAGTTCTACATGTGCGGCCCACCCATGATGAACGCCGCCGTGATCAAGATGCTGACCGACCTGGGTGTCGAGCCGGAGAACATCCTCCTCGACGACTTCGGCGGCTAAGCATGAGGTCTGCTGTACTCCAGCCCGTTATCGCTGTCGCCCTGGCGGCAGCCCTAACGGGCTGCTTGCATTCTGAACGGATCGAAGAGTTCGGTGGCCCGACCATGGGCAGCACCTATTCGATCAAATACGTCCGCAGTGAAGGTGTCGCGCCGCAAGCCGAACTCAAGGCCGCGACTGAGGCGATCCTCGCCGAAATCGACCTGCAGATGTCCACCTACCGCGATGACTCGCTGATCGAGCAGTTCAACCGTGCGCCCGCTGGCACCTGCCAGGCCATGCCCAAGGGTGTGCTGGACCTGGTGCGTGCCGGTAATCGCCTGCACGAGGAGAGCCAGGGTTACTTCGACCTGACGCTGGAGCCGCTGCTCGATCTCTGGGGTTTCGGGCCCAAAGGGCAGGGCGAAGCCGTGCCGGATGCCGAGCGTCTGGCCGAAGTGCGTCAGCGGGTTGGCCAACAGCACCTGAAGATCGAAGGCGAGCAGCTGTGCAAGGACGTCGACGTGGAAGTCGACTTCAACAGCATCGCTGCCGGTTACGCTGTCGATCAGATCGTTGCACGCCTGGGCGAGCTGGGCGTCACCAGCTACCTGGTCGAGGCCACCGGCGAGCTCAAGGCAGCAGGCTTCAAGCCCGACGGCAGCCACTGGCGCATCGGCTTGGAAGCGCCGCGCGACGACCAGCGCGTCGCCCAGCGCATCCTGCAGCTCGATGGTTACGGTATTTCCACCTCGGGTGATTACCGCAACTACTTCGAAGAGAACGGCCAGCGCTACTCGCACACGCTCGATCCGCTAACTGGCAAACCGGTCAATCACAAGCTGGCAGCTGTCACGGTGGCAGATCCATCGACCTTGCGCGCCGATGGCTTGTCTACCCTATTGATGGTGCTCGGGCCGGATGCCGGCATGGCTTTCGCCGAGCGCAACGCTATCGCGGCGTTTTTCGTGACGCGTGAGGGCGAGGGCTTCGTCACACATGGCACGACCGCATTCGAGCAGCTATTCGCTGCAGGAGATGAGCAATGACTTTTCTGGTTGTATTTCTGGCCATGGTTCTGGTCGTCGGCATGATGGCCGTCGGCGTGATCATGGGGCGCAAACCCATCGCCGGTTCCTGCGGTGGCATCGCCAACCTGGGCATCGAGAAGGAGTGCTCGATCTGCGGCGGTAGCCGTGAGAAGTGCGAAGAGGTCAATCGCGACCAAAGCGAAGCGCCGGACACCGACCTGGCTTACGACGCAAGCAAGCGCTGAACCAGGCAGTATGCTTTGATAGCCGGCAGCCGCATTCCGCTGTCGGCCCCGCCGAGGGTGCGCCACAAGCGCTCCGGCCTGATCTGAAGGAGTAAACATGGCGGTCTACAACTACGATGTGGTGGTGCTGGGCTCCGGCCCGGCGGGCGAAGGCGCGGCGATGAACGCAGCCAAGGCCGGGCGCAAGGTGGCTGTGGTGGATAATCGTCCGCTGGTCGGTGGCAACTGCACCCACCTGGGCACGATTCCCTCCAAGGCGCTGCGCCATTCGGTGCGGCAGATCATGCAGTTCAATACCAACCCGATGTTCCGCCAGATTGGCGAGCCGCGCTGGTTCTCCTTCCCCGATGTGCTGAAAAGCGCCGAGAAGGTGATCGCCAAGCAGGTCACCTCGCGCACCGGCTACTACGCGCGCAACCGTATCGACACCTATTTCGGTACCGCCAGTTTCGCCGATGAGCACACCGTCGAGGTGGTCTGCATCAACGGTGCAGTCGAGAAGCTGGTGGCCAAGGACGTGGTGATCGCCACAGGTTCGCGCCCGTATCGCCCGGCCGACGTCGATTTTCGCCACCCGCGTATCTACGATAGCGACACCATCCTCAGCATCGGCCATACGCCGCGTCGCCTGATCATCTACGGCGCCGGGGTCATCGGTTGCGAGTACGCGTCGATCTTCAGCGGTCTGGGTGTACTGGTGGACCTGATCGACAACCGTGATCAACTGCTGAGCTTCCTCGACTCGGAAATTTCCGATGCGCTCTCCTACCACCTGCGCAACAACAACGTGCTGATTCGTCACAACGAAGAGTACGAGCGCATCGAGGGGCTGGAGAACGGTGTGATCCTGCACCTGAAGTCGGGCAAGAAGATCAAGGCTGACGCGCTGCTGTGGTGCAACGGGCGTACCGGTAATACCGACCAGCTGGGGCTGGAGAATATCGGCATCAAGGTCAACAGCCGTGGCCAGATTCAGGTCGACGAGCGCTATCGCACCGAAGTCAGCAATATCTATGCGGCTGGCGACGTGATCGGCTGGCCGAGCCTGGCCAGTGCTGCATCCGACCAGGGGCGCTCGGCGGCTGGCAGCATTGTCGATAACGGCAGCTGGCGTTTCGTCGATGACGTGCCGACCGGCATCTACACCATTCCGGAGATCAGCTCGATCGGCAAGAACGAGCGTGAGCTGACCCAGGCCAAGGTGCCTTACGAAGTCGGCAAGGCCTTCTTCAAGGGCATGGCTCGTGCGCAGATCTCGGTGGAGCCGGTGGGTATGCTGAAGATCCTCTTCCACCGCGAGACCCTGGAAGTGCTGGGTGTGCACTGCTTCGGTTATCAGGCATCGGAGATCGTTCACATCGGTCAGGCGATCATGAACCAGAAGGGTGAAGCCAACACCATCAAGTACTTCATCAACACCACGTTCAACTACCCGACCATGGCTGAGGCCTACCGGGTGGCAGCGTTCGATGGCCTCAACCGGCTTTTTTGAGCGGCTCCGGCCGGTGGCCTGAGCCGGTCGGGGAGACAGGCTGGGAGCAGGCTTGCGAATGGCGTTGGCCGAATCGGGAGAGCTTCTAGCGTCTCAGGTGGTAGCAACGAAAAACCGGCCCTTGGGCCGGTTTTTCGTTCTTGAGTGATTGAGTTCGCCGCTCTGTAGGGGGCGCCGTGCGCACCGTGTGAGGAGTTGGTGCGCATGGCGCACCCTACGGGGCTCAGCCGCGCAGCGTCTTCACTGCGAGGCCGGGATAGTCGCTGATGATGCTGTCGACCCCGAAGTCGGCCAAACGGCGCATCAGCGCCGGTTCGTTGACCGTCCAGACCGATACGTGCAGGCCTTGCTTCTGCGCCTTGATCAGGCGTTCCGGAGTGCACAGGGTCCAGTTCAGCGCCAGTAGATGGCAGCCGTAATGCGCCGCGACTTTCAGTGGGTCGAGCCAGGCGTATTCGGCGACCAGGCCGAGCTGCAGGTGCGGAGTCAGCTCGCGTGCTGCCTTGAGCACTTCGCGTGAGCTGGAGGTGATGGTGATCTGCTCACGCAGGCCGAAGCGCTCGACGAGCTCGGCAATGGCCAGCACGGTTCGTGCTGCGCGGACTTTCGAGGCGCTTTTCACCTCCAACTGCCAGTGTTCGAACGGGCACTGCTCGAACAGCTCTTCCAGTCGTGGAATGGGGCAGGGGCGTACCCAGCCCGGGCCGCCCTTGCGCGCGTCGTATTGGCTCAGGTCGGCGGCATCGTGCTCGACCACCTTGCCGCGCAGGCCCGTGGTGCGCTTCAGGGTGGGGTCATGGATCACCATCAGCTCACCGTCGCATGACAGGTGCAGGTCCAGCTCGCAACGATTGACGCCATGTTCCAGGCAGCGCTGGAAGCTGGCGAGGGTGTTTTCCGGGGCTTCGCCCTTGGCGCCGCGATGGCCGTAGATGAGAGTCACTGTTGCTCCTTGACGGTGTCGAGGTGGCGCGGCCAATGCTGGCGCACGCTGTTGATCACGTGATCGTATTCGAAATAGACGCTGAACTCGCGGTAGTCCCAGCGGGTGATGGGCGGTTGGCCAACAGGTTTGTGTTCTTCGTCAGCCAGGCCGAAGCGCTCCAGCACCGAGCGTTTCGATTGGCCGAGCTGAGGCAGGTTGCGGCTATCGATATCCGCACCCTGGTCGCCGAGGGGAATGGTCAGGGTGTCGGCGAACAGTGGCGGGGTGATGAGCAGGGTGAACAGCAGAGCGAAGCGATGCATGGCGATTCCTTGGCGGCGTTCATTCGCGGGCCTGGCGACGTTCCAGAGCCTGTTTCTGCAGGATATGCCGGGCCAGCAATTGGCGCTGTGCGTCGGTCAACGCTTCGAACTCGGTGCCGATCTCGTACTGCCCATCCTGGCGTGCACAGCAGTGCACGACGTGCGCGCGCAGTAGCAAGCCCAGCGCCTGCGGCATCAGCACCATCTTGATCGCCAGGTGGCTTCCCGGTGCTACGGCCTGGGCGTGATTGAAGCTGATGCCGCCTTCGGACAGCGACACCTGGCGTGGTGCGCCGATGTCGCGCAGCAGGCTTTGCGCCACGGCCTGACCAAGCAGATCGATGCGCTTGTTGATCACCTTCAGGTAGTTGGCCAGCGTACGGTCGCGCTCGCTGATATGGCGTAGCAGGTGCTGCGACTCGAAGTCCATCAGGTGCAGATCGCTGAGCAGATTGAACAGCGGTGAAGCATCGTGAAGCACTTCGCTGGAGTGGGCCGCTGCACCGGATAACAGGCTGAATTCCAGTGCGATCGTATCCTCGATACGATAGTATTCCCGGCGATCATCTACATCGTATGTCGACATGGCGAACCCATGACAGCAGTGGTGGTCAGAGAACTCGTTGACGATCCGGCACGTAGCGGGCTCGAACTGGTTCTGAGTGTAAGGCCGCTAGCCAGGGCCCGCCACAAGGACGTTCCTTTTTCCCCTGACCTTTCCCCGACATGTTCAGACCTCTGTTCGTATTCATCGGTACGCGTTACACGCGGGCCAAGCGCCGCAACCACTTCGTATCCTTCATTTCCCTGACGTCCATGCTCGGCCTCACCCTGGGGGTGATGGTGATGATTCTGGTGCTGTCGGTCATGAACGGTTTCGACCACGAGATGCGCACCCGCGTCTTGGGCATGATTCCGCATGCCACGGTCGAGTCGCCCACGCCGATCAGCGACTGGCAGGCCCTGGCGCGCCAGGTGGAGCGCCATCCGCGCGTCGAGGCGCTGGCGCCCTTCACCCAGATGCAGGGCTTGCTGACGCACGATGGCAAGGTGCAGAAAGTGTTGATCAATGCCATCGACCCCGAGCAGGAGCGCAAGGTGTCGATCATCGACGGCTTCTTCCAGCAGGGCAGTCTCGACAGCTTGCAGCCGGGCGACTTCGCCATGGTCATCGGCGACAAGGCGGCGGCCAAGCTCGGCCTCAAGCTCGGTGACAAGGTCACCTTCGTCGCGCCCGAGGTCACCGTGACCCCGGCCGGCATGTTCCCGCGCCTGAAGCGCTTTACCGTCAGCGGCATCTTCCATGTTGGCGCCGGCGAGATCGACGGCGCCCTGGCGCTGGCCAATATCAGCGACCTGGCGCGCCTGCAGCGCTGGAAACCGGACCAGGTGCAGGGCCTGCGCCTGAAGTTCGATGATCTGTTCCAGGCGCCACGTAGCGCCTGGGAGATCGCCCAGAGCCTCGGTGGTGATTTCTACGCCCGCGACTGGACCCGTACTCACGGCAACCTGTATCAGGCCATTCGCATGGAGAAGACCATGATCGGTCTGCTCCTGCTGCTGATCGTCGCAGTGGCCGCATTCAACATCATCTCCACGCTGGTGATGGTGGTGACCGACAAGAAAGGTGACATCGCCATCCTGCGTACTCTCGGCGCTACGCCGCGGCAGATCATGGCCATCTTCATGGTGCAGGGCACCGTGATTGGCGTGGTCGGCACCTTCATCGGCGCGCTGCTGGGCATTCTCGCGGCGCTGAACATCAGCAGCCTGATCGCCGGCATCGAGCGCCTGCTGGGCATCAAGTTTCTCAATGCCGATGTCTATTTCATCGATTACCTGCCTTCGCAACTGCAGAGTGCCGACGTGGTGATGGTCTGTACCGCGGCGTTGCTGCTGAGCTTCTTCGCTACCCTGTATCCGGCCTGGCGCGCCGCGCGTACCCAGCCTGCCGAGGCCCTGCGCTATGAGTGAGTCCATGAATCAGAACGCCATGAAACAGCACAACGCCGTGCTCAGTTGCCGCAATCTGAGCAAGCGTTACGACGAAGGCCCCGAGTCGGTAGTTGTGCTCGATGGGCTCGAGCTGGAACTCTTCCCAGGCGAGCGCGTGGCCATCGTCGGTAGCTCCGGTTCCGGTAAAAGCACCCTGCTGAACATGCTCGGCGGCCTGGATACGCCCAGCGAGGGCAGTGTCTGGCTGGCTGGCGAGCAACTGTCGGCACTGAGCGAGACCGCACGTGGCCTGCTGCGCAACCGTGCACTGGGCTTCGTTTACCAGTTTCACCACCTGCTGGCCGAGTTCACCGCGCTGGAGAACGTCTGCATGCCGCTGTTGATTGGCAAGACGTCGATTGCCGAGGCGCGTCAGCGCGCGACGGCGTTGCTGGAACGGGTAGGCCTGGGGCATCGCCTCAATCACAAGCCGTCCGAGCTATCCGGTGGCGAGCGTCAGCGCGTGGCGATCGCCCGCGCCTTGGTCAACCGTCCGGGGTTGGTGCTGCTCGATGAGCCGACCGGCAACCTCGATCAGCACACCGCCGAAGGTATTCAGGAGCTGATGCGCGAGCTCAGCCGCGACTCCAAGACTGCGTTCCTGGTGGTGACCCACGACATGCAACTGGCACGGCAGATGGATCGCGTGCTCAGCCTGCAGGACGGCAAGCTGGTGACCCTCTGATGTTTCGTCCGCTGAGTATCTTCATCGGCGCTCGCTACACACGGGCCAAGCGCCGCAATCATTTCATCTCCTTCATTTCGCTGACCTCGATGATCGGTCTGGCGCTCGGCGTGCTGGCGATGATCGTGGTGCTGTCGGTGATGAACGGTTTCCAGAAGGAGATGAGCTCGCGCATTCTCGGTATGGTGCCGCACGCCATGCTCTACGGTGCCGAGCCTGTCACCGATTGGCGTGCCTTGGCAGACAAGGCCATGGGCAACCCGCAGGTACAGGCCGCTGCGCCCTATGCCGAGCTGGAGGGCATGCTTTCTCATCGCGGGCTGATGCAGCCGATCCAGATTCACGGTATCGATCCGGCGGAAGAGGACAAGGTGTCGATCCTGCCTGAGCACATCCGCCAGGGCAGCCTGAACAACTTGCAGCCCGGCGAGTTCGGCGTAGTGATCGGCGATATCACCGCACGGCGCTTCGGCCTGCAGGTGGGTGACAAGCTGACCTTGATCATCCCCGAGCTGAGCAGCGCGCCTGGCGGCGTTACCCCGCGCATGCAGCGTCTGAACGTTGCTGCGGTGTTCAAGGTTGGCGCTGAACTGGACAGTTCGCTGGCGCTGATCAACGTCGTCGATGCCGCCGCCATGCAGCGTTTGCCGGATGGCACGGTGCCGGGCATTCGCCTGGCGCTGAAGGATCTGTATCAGGCGCCGCAGGTATCCAAGGCGCTGGTCGCCGAGCTGGGCGCGGGTTACCGTGCCGACGACTGGACCCACACCCAGGGTAGCCTGTTCAGTGCGATGAAGATGGAGAAGACCATGATCGGTCTGCTTCTGCTGCTGATCGTCGCTGTAGCGGCGTTCAACATCATTGCCACCCTGATCATGGTGGTTGCCGACAAGGGCGGCGATATCGCCATCCTGCGCACCCTGGGTGCCACGCCGCGACAGATCATGGCCGTCTTCATGGTGCAGGGCTCGGTCATCGGCCTGGTCGGCACACTGATCGGCACGGTGCTCGGTGTGCTGGCTGCGCTCAATGTCAGTGCGCTGGTGGCCTGGCTGGAATCGTTCGCAGGGCAGCAGGTGATGAGCTCTGACGTGTACTTCATCAGCAGCCTGCCATCGGACTTGCAGTGGCTGGACGTGGCGCTGATCTGTTCGGCAGCGTTGATCCTCAGCTTCCTCGCCACGCTCTATCCCTCATGGCGGGCGGCGCAGGTACAACCGGCCGAAGCGCTACGTTACGAGTAAGAACGAAAAGCCGTCGAATTCGACGGCTTTTTCTTTTCAGTGGCGTTCCAGTCGGCGCTTTTCCTGGCGTTTGCGCCAACTGCGCTGGACCCACCAGCGCCAGTAGAGCGTGGTCAGCGCATAGCCCAATACCGCAAGAATCAATCCCGCGACGAAGGACCCCAGGTACAGCGGCTTCCACAGTACCGCGACCTCGGCGGTGATCCATTCCAGGCTCAGGGTTTGCGGCATGCGTACCGGAGGTGTTTGCATGATCCACGCGCCCAGTTTGTAGGTGCAGTAGAAAACCGGCGGCATGGTGATAGGGTTGGTCAGCCAGACCAGGCCGATGGAAATCGGCAGATTGGCGCGTAACGGGATGGCTACTGCGGCGGCTGCCAACATCTGCATCGGCATCGGAATCATCGCCCAGAACAGGCCGATGGCCATGCCACGGGCTACTGAGTGGCGGTTGAGATGCCAGAGATTGGGGTCGTGAATCAGTTTGCCGAGAAAGCGCAGGGACTTGTTACCCTTGATGCTGTCAGGGTTGGGCATGTAGCGCTTGAATAAACGACGCGGCATGAAGAGTCTCTGGGCAGGCAAAAGCGCGGATATTATGCACGGAATCGCCATCGCCAGCGTTTTCATATTGTGACCGGAGGTGAGCGTCGGATGCGCTCATCGCAGCGCGAAGCTGCAGGGAGGAATCATGCGAACAGGGATGTTGGCGCTAGCCTTGGGGCTGCTCACCTTGCGCTTTCTACCGAGCTTGCCGCCGGCTTGGCTGCTGCTGATTGCAGCGTGTGGCGGCTTCGTATTGTTGTTCTCACGGCTCTTTCCGCTGGGCTTCTTTCTGCTGGGGCTGGCCTGGGCCTGCAGTTCGGCGCAATCGGCACTGGATGATCGCCTCGATCCGCAACTCGATGGCCGCACGTTGTGGCTGGAGGGGCGAGTGGTCGGGCTTCCTGAGGTATCCGATGGCGTGGTGCGCTTCCAGTTCGAGGAGGCGTACTCCCGGCGTGCCGAGCTGCCGACAAGGATGCGCCTGGCCTGGTATGGCGGCCCCTTGGTGCAGGGTGGCGAGCGCTGGCGTGTAGCGGTCAACCTGAAGCGCCCGCACGGTTTGGTAAACCCTCAATCCTTCGATTATGAAGCCTGGCTGCTGGCCCAACGCATTGGCGCCACGGGCACGATCAAGTCGGGTGAGCGTCTATCGCCAGCGACTGGCCTGGGCAGCTGGCGCGATAGCCTGCGTCAGCATTTGCTGGCTGTGCCCGCCTTTCACAGAGAGGGTGCCATCGCCGCTCTGGTTCTGGGGGATGGATCGGGCCTGAGCGCGGGCGACTGGCGTTTGCTGCAGCACACCGGCACGGTGCACCTGATGGTCATTTCCGGGCAGCACATCGCGCTGCTGGCCGGCTTTCTCTATGGGTTGGTGGCAGTGCTGGCAAGAGTCGGCGCCTGGCCTGCGCGCTTGCCCTGGCTGCCCTGCGCCTGTGCATTGGCTTTGGGCGGGGCGCTGGTCTATGGACTGCTGGCCGGTCTCGAAGTGCCGGTGCGCAGGGCCTGCGTGATGGTCGCGCTGGTGCTGCTCTGGCGCATGCGCTTTCGGCATCTGGGCGCCTGGTGGCCGCTGTTGCTGGCATTACTCGTGGTTCTGCTGCTGGAGCCGCTGGCATCCTTGCAGCCGGGGTTCTGGCTGTCATTCTCGGCGGTGGCGATTCTCGCCCTGGTGTTCGGTGGCCGGCTCGGTGTCTGGGGTTGGTGGCGTGGGCTGACACGTGCGCAGTGGACCATGGCCATCGGCCTGCTGCCGATGATGCTGGTCCTTGGGCTGCCGGTCAGCAGCAGTGGGCCGCTGGCCAATCTGATTGCCGTGCCCTGGGTAGGGCTGGTGGTCGTGCCATTGGCGCTGCTGGGGACGCTGCTGTTGCCCGTGCCGCTGGTTGGCGAGGGGCTTTTGTGGCTGGCCGGTGGGGCGCTGTATGTGCTTTTCGAGCTGCTGGGTGTCATCGCCGATTGGCTGCCCGCCTGGCTCCCCAGCAACCTGCCACTCTGGGCATGGCTATTGGCGTTGACTGGCGCGTTGCTACTGCTGTTGCCGGCCGGAGTACCGCTGCGTCTGCCTGGCATCGCGCTGCTATTGCCCGCACTGTTCTTGCCTGCGCAGCAACTCGATGATGACCGTGCCGATGTCTGGGTACTGGACGTAGGGCAGGGGTTGGCCGTGCTGGTGCGCACCCGTGAACACAGTTTGTTGTACGACGCGGGGCCGCGCTTCGGCGATTTCGACACGGGCGAGCGCGTCGTTCTGCCTTCCTTGCGCGCAATGAATCTCAGGCGCCTCGATCTGCTGCTGCTCAGCCATGCCGACAATGACCATGCTGGTGGCGCTGTCGCGATCAAGGCTGGAATGCCGGTCGCCAGGGTCATCAGCGGCGAGCCGCTGCGTCTGGATACGACGCTTGGCGCCGAAGCCTGTGAGTCGGGGCAGAGCTGGCAGTGGAATGGTGTGACGTTCAGGCTGTGGCAGTGGGATCAGGCCAGGTCCGGCAATCAGCGTTCTTGCGTATTGCAGATCGAGGCGGCGGGCGAACGCCTGTTGTTGACCGGCGATATCGATGTTCAGGCGGAGCGTGCGCTGATACAGGCCGACTTTCCCCTGGCCTCGCGGTGGCTGTTGGCACCTCATCACGGCAGTCGAACCTCATCCAGTCAGGCCTTCATCGATGCGGTCGCGGCGCAGCATGCGCTGATCACGCGCAGCCGTCACAATGCCTTCGGTCATCCTCACCCGCAGGTCCTTGCACGCTACCAGGCTGCAGGCGTCGAAATGCATGACACCGCCTTGCGTGGTGCGCTGCATTTGCGTCTGGGCGAACAGGCTGCGCCGCGTGGGTTGCGAAGCGAGCCACGTTTCTGGCGGGAAAAATGAGAACGGCGGCGGTCGGCGGGCGTTGCACCCTATGCTAGAGTGGCGCCACTTTTTCGAGGGGGATTCTCTACCGTGTGGGAACTGGTCAAAGCTGGCGGCTGGATGATGCTGCCGATCATTCTCTGTTCCATCGCTGCTGCCGGCATCGTTGCCGAGCGCCTGTGGACCCTGCGGCCCGCCCGCGTTACGCCGGCCAATCTGTTGGCCCAGGTGTGGCGCTGGATCAAGGACAAGAAGCTCAACAACCAGAAGCTCAAGGAGCTGCGTGAGCACTCGCCTCTGGGGCAGATCCTCGCCGCGGGTCTGGCCAACTCCAAGCATGGTCGCGAGATCATGAAGGAGTGCATCGAGGAAGCCGCCGCCCGCGTCATCCATGATCTGGAACGTTACCTCAATGCCCTCGGTACCATTGCCGGCATCGCGCCGCTACTAGGCCTGCTCGGCACCGTGCTGGGCATGATCGAGATCTTCAGTTCCTTCATGGGCTCAGGCATGGCCAATGCGCCAATGCTTGCTGGCGGCATCTCCAAGGCGCTGATCACCACCGCTGCCGGCTTGATGGTGGCGATTCCGGCGCTGTTCTTCCATCGTTACCTGCAGCGCCGTGTCGATGAACTGGTGGTCGGCATGGAGCAGGAAGCGATCAAGCTGGTGGAAATGGTGCAGGGTGATCGCGACGTCGACCTGGGCGAGGGCAAGGCGTGAAATTCCGGCGCAAACCGCGGGAGAACGTCGAGATCAACCTGGCCTCGTTGATCGACGTGGTGTTCATCCTGCTGCTGTTCTTCGTGGTCACCACCACCTTCACCCGTGAAACCCAGCTCAAGGTCGACCTGCCCGAGGCGGCCAGTGGTACGCCGCCAGAGCAGACCGAACTCAAGCAGGTCGAGGTGCTGATTGGCGCCGACGGTGCTTATTCGGTTAACGGCAAGGCGCTGCTGGAAAGCAACCTGAGCAACCTGATGGCGGCGCTGCAGAAAGAATCCGATGGTGATAACAGCCTGCCGCTGATCATCAGCGCCGATGGCAAGACGCCGCACCAGTCGGTGATCACCGCCATGGACGCCGCCGGCAAGCTGGGTTTCTCGCACCTGCGCATCACCACGGTGGAAGCACAGGAAGCCCCCTGAGTGAGCGCCGCTGATCGCCTGCTCGAGGCCTGGTATCGCGGCCATCCGGCGCTGGCGCTGCTGCGCCCGCTGGAGTGGCTGTATCGCCGCGTGGTGCAGGGCAAGCGTGCGCGGTTCCTGGCTGGCGAGGGCGAAATCTATCGCGCCCCGGTGCCGGTGCTGGTGGTGGGCAACATCACCGTCGGCGGTACCGGCAAGACGCCGTTGATCCTCTTTCTCATCGAACATTGCCGGGCTCGTGGCCTCAGGGTCGGCGTGGTCAGCCGTGGCTATGGCGCCACGCCGCCGAGCCTGCCGTGGCGCGTGCGTGCCGAGCAACCGGCAGCGCAGGCGGGTGACGAGCCGCTGTTGATCGTCCAGCGCACCGGCGTAGCGCTGATGATCGACCCGGATCGTGGCCGCGCGGTGCGCGCACTGTTGGCCGAAGAATCCCTGGATCTGATCCTCTGCGACGACGGTCTGCAGCACTATCGCCTGGCGCGTGATCTGGAGCTGGTGCTGATTGATGCCGCACGTGGCCTGGGTAATCGCCGCTGCCTGCCTGCCGGGCCGCTGCGCGAGCCGGCCGAGCGCCTGGATGAGGTAGACGCCTTGCTGTTCAACGGCGCCGAAGCCGATCGTGCCGATGGCTTCGCCTTTCGCCTGCAGCCAACTGCGCTGGTCAACCTGGCCAGCGGCGAGCGCGTTGCTCTCGATCACCTGCCGCCCGGCCAGGCGTTGCATGCCGTGGCCGGTATCGGCAACCCGCAACGTTTCTTCGACACCCTCGAAGCGCTAAACTGGCGCCCGGTTCCGCACCCCTTCGCCGACCATGCCCAGTACGGTGCCGCGCAGCTCAGTTTCGAGCCGCCGCTGCCACTGTTGATGACGGAGAAGGATGCGGTGAAATGCCGGGCCTTCGCCGCCGCCGACTGGTGGTACCTGGCCGTCGACGCCGTGCCTACGCCGGCTTTCATCGACTGGCTGGATAACGAGCTGGCCCGCCTCATACCGGGGTCTTGATGACCCCATCAAGGACTGCGCCATGGACCTTAAACTGCTCGACATTCTCGCTTGCC
Source organism: Ectopseudomonas composti (assembly GCF_900115475.1). Lineage (GTDB taxonomy): Bacteria > Pseudomonadota > Gammaproteobacteria > Pseudomonadales > Pseudomonadaceae > Aquipseudomonas > Aquipseudomonas composti. Next base: position 43,950 of record NZ_FOWP01000013.1, on the reverse strand, counting down.
CGATCTGCAAAGGCCCGCTGCAGCTTTCCGAAGACAAGACCGAACTGATCAGCAAGGGCGCTGGCGTGGCCTATCCGATTCGCGATGGCATTCCGGTGATGCTGGAAAGCGAAGCCCGAACCCTGAATACCGACGAGCGTCTGGACAAGTAAATGAGCGCAGCCTTCACTGTCGTCATTCCCGCCCGTTACGCCTCTACTCGCCTACCCGGCAAGCCGCTGCAGGACATCGCCGGCAAGCCCATGGTGCAGCACGTCTGGGAGCAGGCGAAGAAGAGCTCGGCCCAGCGCGTGGTCATCGCCACCGACGATGCGCGTATCGTCGAGGTCTGCCAGGCCTTCGGCGCCGAGGTGCTGCTGACCCGCGAGGATCACAACTCTGGCACCGACCGCCTGGCCGAAGTCGCCACCCAGCTTGGTTTATCGGCCGATGCCATCGTGGTCAACGTGCAAGGTGATGAGCCGCTGATCCCGCCGGTGATCATTGATCAGGTGGCGGCTAACCTGGCGGCCAACCCGCAGGCCGGTATCGCCACGCTGGCCGAGCCCATCGAGGACGTTGCTGCGCTGTTCAACCCCAATGTGGTCAAGGTGGTCGCCGACAAGAATGGCCTGGCCCTGACCTTCAGCCGTGCGCCGCTGGCCTGGGCGCGCGACGCCTTCGCCAAGAGCCGCGATGTACTGCCGCAAGGCGTGCCATACCGTCGTCACATTGGCATCTATGCCTACCGCGCCGGCTTCCTGCATGACTTCGTCGCCTGGGGCCCGTGCTGGCTGGAAGACACCGAGTGCCTGGAGCAATTGCGCGCGCTGTACAACGGCGTACGCATCCATGTCGCCGATGCCCTCGAAGCACCGGCTGCCGGCGTGGACACTGCCGAAGACCTGGAGCGGGTGCGCCACCTGCTGGGGGCCTGATGAAGGTTTTGTTCGTCTGTCTGGGCAACATCTGCCGCTCACCCACGGCCGAAGGCGTGTTTCGCCACAAGCTGCGCGCAGCCGGCCTGGAAAATCAGGTGCAGGTGGACTCAGCCGGTACCGGCGACTGGCACGTCGGCAAGGCGCCGGATAGCCGTACGCGCCAAGCGGCTTTGCGCCGAGGCTATGACCTGTCGGCGCAGCGCGCGCGTCAGGTCGAGGCTGCTGACTTCCAGCGCTTCGACCTGATCCTGGCCATGGATCAGAGCAATCTGCGCAACCTCAAGGCACTGCGCCCAGCGGATGCCCGCGCCGATCTCGACCTCTATCTGCGCCGCTATGAGCTGACGCTGGACGAAGTGCCTGATCCTTACTACGGCGGTGAGGACGGCTTCGAGCAGGTGCTGGATCTGATCGAACAGGCCAGCGATGCGTTGCTGGTAGAAATCAAGGGGCGCCTGTGAGCCTGAATCTGCAGAGTGACGTTTCGCTCAAGGCCTTCAACAGCTTTGGCGTGGATGTGCGGGCACGGCTGTTCGCCGAGGCGCATGACGATGAGGATGCACGCGAGGCGCTGAGCCTGGCGGCGCAGCGTAATGTACCGCTGCTGGTGATCGGCGGTGGCAGCAACCTGCTGCTGACCCGCGATGTCGAGGCGCTGGTGCTGCGCATGGCCAGTCGTGGCATTCGTATCCTCAGCGAGGATGGCGAGCAGGTGCTGGTGGAGGCCGAAGCCGGCGAGCCCTGGCATCCCTTCGTGCAGTGGAGTCTGGCGCAAGGCCTCAATGGCCTGGAAAACCTCAGCCTGATTCCCGGTACTGTAGGCGCTGCGCCGATGCAGAACATCGGTGCCTACGGCGTGGAGATCAAGGATCTGTTCGCTGGCCTGACTGCGCTGGATCGGCAGACCGGTGAGCTGCGCGACTTCACTACAGAAGAGTGTGCGTTCGCCTATCGCGACAGCTTGTTCAAGCGTGAAGTCGGGCGCTGGCTCATCTTGCGTGTGCGTTTTCGGCTGAGCCGCCTGGCTTCGTTGCGCCTGGATTATGGCCCGGTGCGTCAGCGTCTCGTGGAAATGGGTATCGAAGTACCGACCGCGACCGATGTCAGCCAGGCGATCTGCGCCATTCGCAGCGAAAAACTGCCGAACCCTGTCGAGTTGGGTAATGCCGGCAGCTTCTTCAAGAACCCGGTGGTGCCGTTCGGGCTGGCCGAGCGTATCCGCGCCGAGCATGCCGATCTGGTTAGCTATCCCGCGGGCGATGGTCTGTCCAAGCTGGCAGCCGGCTGGCTGATCGAGCGGGCAGGGTGGAAGGGCTTTCGTGAGGGCGATGCCGGTGTGCATCGTTTGCAGGCGCTGGTGCTGGTCAACTACGGCCAGGCGACGGGGACGCAGCTGCTGCAGCTGGCGCAGCGTATCCAGGCCGATATCCGCGCGCGTTTTGGTGTGGAACTGGAAATCGAACCGAACGTGCTCTGATCTGTAGCGGGGCGTGATCCGGCGACTGCCGCTCCCGGATTGCATCCGGGCTACCAGTGATGGACATGAAAAAGGGGATGCCTAGGCATCCCCTTTTTAGTGACCGTTGAAGGATCAAGCCTGAGGCTTGACCTCATCCTTATCGGCTTGCGTTTCTTCTTCCTGCTGCGCTTGCTCTACCGCTTCGCTCACGTTTTGCTCGCTGACGATAGGAGTGGCTTCGGCTTCGGCTTCGGCGACTGGCTCGAGCGCAGGAGCGGCTTCGACTACAGTGGCTTCTGCCGGGGTGCTTGCTTCAGCGGCCGGAGCAGCTTCGACTACTGGGGTAGCTTCTACAGCAGGTGCGGCAGCGGCGGCCTGTGCAGCTTCGCGCGCCAGGCGCTCGGCTTCACGCTGACGACGACGCACTTCACGCGGGTCGTTCGGGGCGCGGCCGGTGGCATTGGCTGGAACCGGTGCTGGAGCTGGAGCGGCTTCCTCGACTGGAGCCGCAACGGCCTCCTGAGCGACTTCTGCGGCTGGCTTTGCTTGTACGGCTGGCTCAGCGATCTGTACTTCAGCGGCAGCAGGCGCTTCGATGGCAGTGACAGGCTCTGCCTCGACCGCGGCTTCCACGACCGGAGCGGCTTCGACCACTTCACTCACGGTAGCCTCGGCTTGCGCCTCGACCGGTTGAGCGGCAGGTGCTTCTTCAGTCTGAACTGCAGGTGCTTCGGCGGCCGGGGCTTCGCTGACTGTAGTTTCGCTGGCAACGGTTTCGCTGCTGTCGACGCTTTCTGCAACCACGGCGGCAGCAGTGGCTACGGCAGCAGTGGCGGCGGCTTGAGCTTCGTTACCTGCGGCTTCGCTGTTTTCGGCGCTTTCGATCAGGTTGCCATCAGCATCACGCTGACGCTCGCGACGGTTGCTGCGACGACGCTGACCGCGGGAGCGGCGGCGCGGACGGTCGCCATCGTTGTTGTCCTGCTCATCGTCCTGCAGTTGCTCTTCGTTCAGCAGCACTTCGTCCTGCACGGCCTCGGCCTGCTCGGCGCGCGGCTGACGCTCTTCACGCGGCGGACGCTGACGCTCCTGGCGCTCGCCACGTGGCTGGCGCTCGGCGCGTTCTTCACGTTGCTCGCTGCCAGCGGCATCGATCGGCTCGCGCAGTTCGCGTACGCGCTCTTCACGCGGTGCACGCTCTTCGCGCGGCTTGCGCTCACGACGGTTTTCCTGGCCTTCACGCGGCTCGCGTGGGGCGCGTTCTTCACGCGGTGCACGCTCTTCGCGAGGCTGGCGCTCTTCACGTGGCTCGCGAGCCTGACGCTCTTCACGCGGGGCACGTTCTTCGCGCGGCTTGCGTTCTTCGTCGCGACGACCGCCACGATTGCGGCTCTGCTGACGACCATTGCGGCGCTCTTCGCGCGGCGGACGCTCGCTGCTCTTCTTCTCGACGACTGCTGGCTTGGCTTCTTCTTCCTTACCGGCGAACAGGCTGACCAGCGACTTGACCAGGCCTTTGAACAGGCTCGGCTCAGGCGCCTTGGTCGGTGCCAGCGGTTCGGCTTGCGGCTCGGCAGTTACCGGAGCGCTGCTACGCGGTGCGGCCTTGATCGCGGCTTCCTGGCGAACCAGGGTGCGGGTGGCGGCGGCTGGATGAGCTACCGCTTCTTCGGTTTCCGCAGTGGCGGCGATTTCGTAGCTAGTTTGGCCACTCAGTGCTTCCGGGCTGTCGTCGCGCAGGCGTTGCACTTCGAAATGCGGCGTTTCCAGGTGATCGTTCGGCAGAATCACGATGCGTGCACGGGTGCGCAGTTCGATCTTGGTGATCGAGTTGCGCTTCTCGTTGAGCAGGAAGGCGGCGACCGGGATTGGTACCTGGGCGCGAACTTCTGCGGTGCGATCCTTCAGCGCTTCTTCTTCGATCAGGCGCAGGATGGCCAGCGACAGGGATTCGACGTCACGGATGATGCCTTGGCCGTTGCAACGCGGGCAGACGATGCCGCTGGTTTCACCCAGGGACGGACGCAGACGCTGACGGGACATTTCCAGCAGACCGAAGCGCGAGATGCGGCCGACTTGAACGCGGGCGCGGTCGGCTTCCAGGGCTTCACGCACCTTCTCTTCAACGGCGCGCTGGTTCTTGGCCGGGGTCATGTCGATGAAGTCGATGACGATCAGACCGCCGATGTCGCGCAGACGCAGCTGGCGGGCGATTTCTTCGGCCGCTTCCAGATTGGTTTGCAGGGCGGTTTCCTCGATGTCGCTGCCTTTGGTGGCGCGCGCCGAGTTGATGTCGATGGAAACCAGGGCTTCGGTCGGGTCGATGACGATGGACCCGCCGGACGGCAGCTTCACTTCACGCTGGAAGGCGGTTTCGATCTGGCTTTCGATCTGGAAGCGGTTGAACAGCGGCACGCTGTCTTCGTACAGCTTGATCTTGCTGGCGTACTGCGGCATCACCTGCTGGATGAAGGACAGGGCTTCTTCCTGGGCTTCGACGCTGTCGACCAGGACTTCGCCGATGTCTTGGCGCAGGTAGTCACGGATGGCGCGGATGATGACGTTGGATTCCTGATAGATCAGGAACGGGGCAGGGCGGCTGGTGGAGGCTTCCTTGATGGCGCTCCACAGTTGCAGCAGGTAATCGAGGTCCCACTGCATTTCTTCGCTGGAGCGGCCCAGGCCGGCGGTGCGCACGATCAGGCCCATATCGGCCGGCGCGTTGAGACCGTTCAGCGCTTCGCGCAGTTCGTTGCGCTCTTCGCCTTCGATGCGGCGGGAGATGCCGCCAGCACGCGGATTGTTCGGCATCAGCACCAGGTAACGACCGGCCAGGCTGATGAAAGTGGTCAGGGCTGCGCCCTTGTTGCCGCGTTCTTCTTTCTCGACCTGGACGATGACTTCCTGGCCTTCCTTGAGCACGTCCTTGATGTTGACGCGGCCTTCAGGGGCTTTGGAGAAATATTCGCGGGAGATTTCTTTGAGGGGGAGGAAACCGTGGCGTTCTGAGCCGAAATCGACGAAAGCGGCTTCAAGGCTGGGTTCAACGCGGGTGATGCGGCCTTTGTAGATATTGGCCTTTTTCTGTTCGCGGGCGCCGGACTCGATGTCCAGGTCGTAGAGTTTTTGGCCATCTACCAAGGCGACACGCAACTCTTCGGGCTGAGTTGCGTTAATTAGCATTCTTTTCATGTGGTACCAATGGGTTCCGGGCTAGCGGAAGCCACGTTAGGCACACACGACTCTCAGGGTCGGTGTCAGGCGCGTCAGAAACGGTCGTAAATCGTTCCACTGTCTAGCGACGGTCAGCCATATCAGGCTGCGGTCGCGACGGACGTCTCCTGCTTGCTGTGGTGACAGAAAGCACTCAGTCAGGAAGAGGAATCAACTGGCGGTAGCGGACGAGATAAGGCGTCTTTGATCAAGCGATATGCTACGCAGTTCGACAGTTGTACATCTCCACCCTACACGTATCGCTGAAAATCGGGTGCCGCGCGCGGATTCCGCAGCGGTTATCAGTTACCGCGACCGCCCGACGGGCGAATCGCGCATCATACTCAAGGCTTTATTTCCGAAGTCTTCGTGGCCTGTTGCGGCTTTCTAACCTGAAGAATCCGTCGGACGGCCTCACGTCCAAATACGTTTGCGCGGGCTAGGGATGGCAAATTTGGCATTCATCCGCAAGCCAGGCCGCTTTTGGCGGCGTTCGCGACTATAGCAGCAATGATTAAGTGCTTCAATTCCATAAAAAATTGTTATGATTGCGCGATGACTACTCCTGCCTCTCCAACCTCCGGCGTTCAGCTGATCGAGGTTGCACCGGAACTCGCCGGCCAACGCATCGACAACTTCCTCAGGACACAGCTCAAGGGCGTGCCCAAGACCCTGATTTACCGCATTTTGCGCAAGGGTGAGGTGCGGGTTAACAAGGGTCGGATCAAACCCGAGTACAAGCTCCAGGCTGGTGATATCGTGCGCGTGCCGCCGCTGCGTCTGGCCGAGCGCGATGAGCCCGAGCCGCTGGCGCAGGGGTTGCTGCAGCGCCTCGAAGCCGCCATCGTTTACGAGGACAAGGCGCTGATCGTTCTGAACAAGCCGGCGGGCATCGCCGTACATGGTGGCAGTGGCTTGAATTACGGTGTGATCGAAGCGTTTCGCCAGTTACGTCCCGATGCCAAGGATCTGGAGCTGGTGCACCGCCTTGATCGCGATACGTCCGGCCTGCTAATGATCGCCAAGAAGCGCAGCATGCTGCGCCACCTGCACGAAGCGCTGCGCGGCGATGGTGTGGATAAGCGCTATATGGCGTTGGTGCGCGGCCATTGGGCGACTGCCAAGAAGCAGGTCGCCGCGCCGCTACTGAAAAGCAACCTGCGTTCCGGCGAGCGTATGGTCGAGGTGAATCCCGAGGGTAAGGAGGCGCTCACGGTATTTCGTGTACTGCGCCGTTTCGGTGAGTTCGCCACGCTGGTCGAGGCCAGGCCGATCACTGGTCGTACCCACCAGATTCGTGTGCACGCCCAATATGCAGGTCATGGTATCGCCGGCGACAGTAAATACGGTGACGACGACTTTTCCCGCGAGATTCGCGAACTGGGTGGCAAGCGTCTGTTCCTGCATGCCTACGAGTTGCATGTGCCGCTGCCCGATGGTGGGGTGCTGAAGCTCGAGGCGCCGGTGGATGAGGTGTGGGCCAGGACTCTGGAGCGTTTGAGTGCCTGACTATCAGCTGCTGATCTTCGATTGGGATGGCACGCTGGTCGATTCCATCGGTCGCATCGTCGAGGCCATGCACCGTGCTGCCGATGTGGCGGGCGTGCCGCGCTGCAGCGATGTCGCGGTGCGCGGCATCATCGGCTTGGAGTTGGGCGTGGCGATTCGCACGCTCTATCCGGAACTCGATGAGGCGCTGCGAATCGAAACCATCCGGCGCGCCTACAGCGAGCAGTATCTGGCGTTGGAAACCGAGCCGTCACCGTTGTTTGAGGGCGTGCGCGAGTCGCTCGAAGTCTTTCGTGAGCGGGGCTATCGTCTTGCGGTGGCGACCGGCAAGGGGCGCAAGGGGTTGCATCGGGTGTTGGCTGACAAAGGTTGGCTGGATTACTTCGATATCACCCGTTGCGCTGACGAGACGGCGAGCAAGCCTGATCCGCTGATGCTGCACGAGATTCTTGCGCATTGCCGGGTCCAGCCTGAGCGTGCGCTGATGGTGGGGGATTCGACCTTCGATCTGCTGATGGCGCGCAATGCCGGGATGGATGCAGTGGCTGTCGGTTTTGGTGCGCAGCCGCTATCGGTGCTGCGCGAGTGTTCGCCGCGTTTGGCGATCAATGAATTCAATGAGCTGCGTGCGTGGCTGGAAGTCGGTCGTGCGCAGCGTCCTGCAGAGGTGAGTGAGCATGTCGGATGAGTGGAAGTCATCGTCTTCGTCGGGCGAGGATGCCAAGAGCTGGAAACTGCTGGAAAAGGCGCTGCTGTCCAGCGTTCAGGAGCAGCGTCGTTCGCGCCGCTGGGGCATTTTTTTCAAGCTGCTGACCTTTATCTACCTGTTCGGTGCGCTGGCCCTGGTGTTGCCGGTGCTCGACCTGAAGTCGGCGTCGACTGCCGCCGAGCATACGGCGTTGATCGAAATTCGCGGCATGATCGCTGACCGCGAGGAGGCCAGTGCTGACAAGGTCGTTGGCAGTCTGCGTGCCGCCTTTGAAGATACCAATACCAAGGGTGTGATCCTGCGCATCAATAGTCCAGGTGGCAGCCCGGTGCAGTCTGGCTACATCTATGACGAGATCCGTCGTCTGCGCGGTGAATATCCGCAGACCAAGGTCTACGCCGTGATCAGTGATCTGGGGGCGTCCGGCGCCTATTACATCGCCAGCGCGGCCGATGAGATCTATGCCGACAAGGCCAGTCTGGTCGGTTCCATCGGTGTCACGGCGGCCAGTTTCGGCTTCGTCGAAACCATGCAGAAGCTCGGTGTCGAGCGCCGCGTCTACACCTCGGGTGAGCACAAGGCATTCCTCGATCCGTTCCAGCCGCAGAAGGAAGAGGAAACCCTCTTCTGGAAAACCGTGCTGGACACCACTCATCGTCAGTTCATCGACAGCGTGAAGAAGGGGCGTGGTGACCGCCTCAAGGCGGACGAGCATCCCGAGTTGTTCTCGGGGTTGGTCTGGTCCGGTGAGCAGGCGCTGCAGTTGGGGTTGGTCGATGCGTTGGGCAGTGCCAGCTATGTGGCGCGTGAGGTGATTGGCCAGAAAGAGATGGTCGACTTCACGCAGCGTGATACGCCGTTCGACCGCTTCGCCAAGCGCCTGGGGACCAGTGTCGCCGATCGCATTGCGCTGTGGATGGGCTTTCAGGGGCCGACGCTGCGCTGATGTATATAAAGAAGGCCCGCTCAGCGGGCCTTCTTCATTGTGGGTGGCTCAAGGAATTTCTACGCCTTCGTTCAGTAGCATGTCCACCAAGCGAATCAGTGGTAGGCCGATCAGGCTGGTGGCATCTTCGCCTTCGGTGCTGCGAAACAGGCTGATGCCCAGGCCTTCGGACTTGAAGCTGCCGGCGCAATCGAACGGCTTTTCGCGCTGTAGGTAGCGCAGGATGCGTTCGTTGCTCAGTGGGCGAAAGTGCACGGTGAAGGGTATGCAGTCGACCTGGCAGCTGCCGCTGCTGGTGTTGAGCAGCGCCAGGCCGGTCAGGAAGGTCACGCTACTGCCGCTGGCGGCGCGTAATTGTTGCTGGGCCCTTGGCAGGTCGTGGGGTTTGCCAAGTATCTGCCCGTCACTGAGTACGGCGACCTGATCCGAACCGATGATCAGATGGTCGGGGTGGCTGGTGGCGAGGGCGCGGGCTTTTTCTTCGGCCAGGCGTTTGACCAAGTCGATGGCTGCTTCGCTATCCTGGCGGCTTTCGTCGATGCTCGGCGACTGCCAGGTGAAGGGCAGTTGCAGGCGTTCGAGCAGCTCGCGGCGATAGGGCGAGCTGGAGGCGAGCAGCAGTGCGGGCATGTTCTCTTCCTTATTAGGCAGGTGGGAAATTCTACTGATCGCCACTGCTCGAAAACAGGCTGAATTTCCTTTGACAGCGGCAGGGTGCATCCCTAGAATGCTGCGCCTATGTTGAATGGGCCGATTCCACCTCACGTTGATCCGCGCAAGCTCGCCGACCGCGAAGCTACCCTAGAAGGGCAGCTCGAACTGGCCAGCCTGCCGCGTCTCTGCGACCCGCTTGCCGATACGGCTGGCGTTGTGCAGGCGAAGTTTCATTTCGCCCGTGACGAGCAGAAAACTGTGGTTATCCGCAGTGAGCTCGAGGTTGAGGTCAAAATGGTCTGCCAGCGTTGTCTGGAGCTGGTCGCGCTACCCATCCGCAGCGAATGTGAATACGCCGTGGTTCGGGTTGGAGCGAACACTCAGTCCTTGCCGAAGGGCTACGACGTGCTGGAAGTGGGTGAAGAGCCGCTGGAGCTGCTCGGTCTGGTCGAGGAAGAATTGCTTCTCGCCCTGCCGATCGTTCCTGCTCACGCCCCAGGTGATTGCCAGCAGCCGGACGGTCTCGATGAGCCCGAGCCGGGCGAGGACGAGGTATCGCGGTCCAACCCGTTCAGTGTATTGGCGCAGTTAAAGCGTGACCCAAACGTTTAGGAGTTAATGAATTATGGCTGTTCAGCAGAACAAAAAATCCCGTTCCGCCCGCGACATGCGTCGTTCGCACGACGCCCTCGAGGCCAGCACTCTGTCCGTAGAGAAGAGCACCGGTGAAGTTCACCTGCGCCACCACGTTTCTCCGGAAGGCGTGTACCGCGGTCGCAAAGTGATCGACAAGGGCGCTGACGAGTAATCCTTGTCCGCCTCGATCATCGCGATTGATGCAATGGGTGGGGACTTCGGTCCCCACTGCATTGTTCCGGCCTGCATTTCTGCGTTGGCCGAATTCCCCTCGCTGCACCTGACCCTCGTCGGTCAAGCTCCCCTCATCGAAGAACAGCTTGCTCGCCATTCCGGCGTCGATCGCGCTCGCCTGCAGGTTCATCATGCCTGCGAAGTGATCGCCATGGACGAGCGTCCGGCCCAGGCCTTGCGTGGCAAGCCCGATGCCTCGATGCGCGTGGCGCTGGAAATGGTGCGTCAGCGCCAGGCGCACGCCTGCGTCAGCGCCGGCAATACCGGTGCGCTGATGGCTTTGTCGCGCTATGTGCTGAAGACGCTGCCGGGCATCGACAGGCCGGCCATGGTCAGCCCGATTCCCACTGAGCGCGGTCACTGCTACTTGCTGGATTTGGGGGCCAACGTCGATTGCAGTGCCGAGCACCTCTACCAGTTCGCCATCATGGGCGCTGTGGCGGCCGAGACGCTTGGTGTGTCTCGGCCGCGGGTCGCCTTGCTCAATGTCGGCACCGAAGACATCAAGGGTAATCAGCAGGTCAAGCTGGCGGCCAATATGCTGCAGCAGGCTCAGGGGCTGAACTTCATCGGCTATATAGAGGGTGATGGGGTGTATCGCGGCGAAGCCGATGTCGTGGTGTGCGACGGTTTTGTCGGCAATATCCTGCTCAAGTCCAGCGAAGGCCTTGCCAAGATGATTACCGGAAGGGTCGAAACACTGTTCAGCGAAGGACTGTTCGCTCAGGCGATTGGTGCCTTGGCGATGCCGCTGCTGCGCCGTCTCAAGGCCGACCTGGCGCCAGCCAGGCACAATGGTGCGAGCTTCCTCGGTCTGCAGGGCATCGTGGTCAAGAGTCACGGCGCGGCCGGGCAGGAGAGCTTCCAGAGTGCCATTCGCTGTGCATTGCGCGAGGTGCAGGAGAATTTGCCGCAGCGACTGCATGGTCGACTTGAAGACTTGTTGTTGTAGACTCGTCGCCTTCGCTGGCCGGGACTCATCGCCTGGAATGTGACCGCGACACGCGGCCTGCCATCCAACTGTCAGTTTTCTGCACCGGATTCGTTCTGGTGTGGTTTTTTCGACTCAAGGGACTTTTTCATGTCTGCATCCCTCGCATTCGTCTTCCCCGGTCAGGGTTCGCAAGCCCTGGCCATGCTCGCCGATCACGGTGCCCAGCAGAAACTGGTGCTCGATACCTTCGGCGAGGCTTCCGAAGCGCTCGGCTATGACCTCTGGGCATTGACCCAGCAAGGGCCGGAAGAGCAACTGAATCAGACCGACAAGACTCAGCCGGCCATTCTCACCGCCTCCATCGCCTTGTGGCGCCTGTGGCAGGCCGAGGGCGGCGCCAAGCCGGCATTCGTCGCTGGTCATAGCCTGGGTGAATACTCCGCTCTGGTAGCTGCTGGCAGCATTGGCTTTGCCGATGCCGTGAAGCTGGTGGAGCGTCGTGGTCAGTTGATGCAGCAGGCTGTGCCGGCCGGGCAGGGCGGCATGGCCGCCATCCTCGGTCTGGAAGATGCCGATGTGCTGGCCGCATGCGCCGAGGCGGCGCAGGGCGATGTGGTCAGCGCAGTGAACTTCAATGCGCCGGGGCAGGTGGTGATCGCGGGTAGCGCTGCTGCCGTCGAGCGCGCCATCGAGGCCTGCAAGGCGCGTGGCGCCAAGCGCGCCATGGCGCTGCCGGTCAGCGTGCCGTCGCATTGTGCGCTGATGAAGCCTGCCGCCGAGCGTTTCGCCGAGTCGGTCGAGGCCCTGAATTGGCAAGCACCGCAGATTCCGCTGGTACAGAACGTCAGTGCCGCAGTGGTATCGGATCTGGGCACTCTCAAGGCCGACTTGCTGGCGCAGTTGTACAGCCCGGTGCGTTGGGTCGAGTCGATGGTGCGTCTGTCCGAGCAGGGCGTGACCGACCTAGTCGAGTGCGGTCCCGGCAAGGTGCTGAGTGGTCTGAACAAGCGCTGCGTCAAAGGCATCAACACTTACAACCTGGATACCCCCGATGCTTTCGCTGCCGCTCGTGCTGCGTTGGCTTGAGAAAGGAGAACGAACATGAGTCTGCAAGGTAAGGTCGCGCTGGTTACCGGCGCCAGCCGTGGCATCGGCCAGGCAATCGCCCTGGAACTGGGTCGTCAGGGCGCCATCGTCATCGGCACTGCCACCAGCGCCTCGGGTGCCGAGCGCATCGCTGAAACCCTCAAGGCCAATGGCGTCGAAGGCGCCGGCCTGGTGCTCGACGTGAGCAACGACGAATCGGTTGCCACTACCCTCGAACACATTCAGCAACATCTTGGTCAGCCACTGATCCTGGTCAACAACGCCGGCATCACCCGCGATAACCTGATGCTGCGCATGAAGGACGACGAGTGGCATGATGTCATCAACACCAACTTGAACAGTCTCTACCGTCTGTCCAAGGCCGTACTGCGTGGCATGACCAAAGCGCGTTTCGGGCGCATCATCAACATCGGCTCCGTCGTTGGGGCCATGGGTAATGCCGGTCAGGTCAACTACGCTGCAGCCAAAGCCGGTCTGGAGGGCTTCAGCCGCGCTCTGGCGCGTGAAGTGGGTTCGCGCGGTATCACTGTCAACTCGGTGGCCCCGGGTTTCATCGATACCGACATGACCCGTGAGCTGCCGGAAGGCCAGCGTGACGCGCTGCTGACGCAGATTCCGCTGGGTCGCCTGGGTCAGGCTGAAGAGATCGCCAAGGTCGTCGGTTTCCTGGCTTCCGATGGCGCAGGATACGTCACAGGGGCTACTATCCCGGTGAACGGCGGTATGTACATGAGCTAAAAAGGGCGCCTCCGAATGATCGGAGGCTCTCGAATGTGACGCGAGCCATCAGAAAACTGTCATAGTCGCTGTCTAAAATCCGTTATAAAGCTGCAACAGGTTTATAGACAGATCGTTGAAGTGTTCCTGGGGGCTCCCCGGCATTCAGCTTGAAATGCTAAAAACCCTTTCTATACACTTGGCCGCTACCAGCTGCCTGGATTTGTCCAATAGGAGTGAAAACAAGGTATGAGCACCATCGAAGAACGCGTCAAGAAAATCGTTGCTGAGCAACTTGGCGTCAAGGAAGAGGAAGTAACCAACAGCGCTTCCTTCGTTGAAGACCTGGGTGCCGACTCTCTTGACACCGTTGAGCTGGTGATGGCTCTCGAGGAAGAATTCGAGACCGAGATCCCGGACGAGCAAGCTGAGAAAATCACCACCGTTCAGGAAGCTATCGACTACGTGACTGCCCACGCGCAATAAGTCACCGTCAGCTTTCTGACCGAGAAAAGCCGCACTGCCCTCATCAGGCGTGCGGTTTTTCTTTACGTGCAAGGCGCATGTGGCGCCTGAGTAGAACAAGAGGAGATTGCTGTGTCGCGTAGACGCGTCGTGGTTACCGGTATGGGCATGTTGTCGCCGCTGGGTAACGATGTGCCGAGCAGCTGGCAGGGCATTTTGGCCGGGCGCAGTGGCATCGGTCTGATCGAGCATATGGACCTGTCCGCCTACTCCACCCGTTTTGGCGGATCGCTCAAAGGCTTCAACGTCGAGGAATATCTGTCCGCCAAAGAGGCGCGCAAGCTCGACCTGTTCATCCAGTACGGTCTCGCTGCCTGCTTTCAGGCCGTGCGTGATTCCGGGCTGGATATCACCGACGCCAATCGTGAGCGTATCGGTGTGGTCATGGGCTCCGGCATCGGCGGCCTGACCAATATCGAGAACAACTGCAAATCGTTGCACGAGCAGGGGCCGCGGCGTATTTCGCCGTTCTTCGTGCCTGGCTCGATCATCAATATGATTTCCGGTTTTCTGTCGATCCACCTGGGTCTGCAGGGGCCGAACTACGCCATCGCTACGGCGTGCACCACCGGTACCCACTGCATCGGCATGGCCGCGCGCAACATCGCTTATGGCGAAGCTGACGTGATGGTTGCCGGTGGTGCCGAGATGGCGGCCTGTGGTCTGGGCATGGGCGGCTTCGGTGCGGCGCGCGCGCTGTCGACTCGCAACGACGATCCGACCAAGGCCAGCCGTCCGTGGGACAAGGGCCGTGACGGCTTCGTCCTGTCCGACGGCTCCGGCGCTCTGGTGCTGGAAGAGCTGGAGCATGCCAAGGCGCGTGGTGCCACCATCTATGCTGAACTGATCGGCTTTGGTATGAGCGGCGATGCTTTCCACATGACCTCGCCACCTGAAGATGGTGCAGGTGCGGCGCGCTGCATGGCGGCTGCCCTGCGTGATGCTGGTATCAATGCCGATCAGGTGCAGTACATCAACGCCCATGGCACCTCGACGCCAGCAGGTGACAAAGCTGAAGTCGCAGCAGTGAAGAGCGTGTTCGGTGAGCATGCCTATGGCCTGTCGGTTAGCTCGACCAAGTCGATGACCGGCCACCTGCTCGGTGCCGCTGGTGCTGTGGAGGCGATCTTCAGCATCCTGGCGATCCGTGATCAGGTGGCACCGCCCACCATCAATTTGGACGAGCCTGACGAAGGTTGCGACTTGGACTTCGTGCCGCACCAGGCCAAGGCCATGCCGATCGAAATCACCCTGTCGAACTCCTTCGGTTTTGGTGGTACCAACGGCTCGCTGCTGTTCCGTCGGTTCAACGGCTGATGCTGAGCTGGGTCAACGGCGTGCCCGGCGAGCAGTTGTCGGTTCGCGACCGTGGCCTGGCTTACGGCGATGGTCTGTTCGAGACCATTGCCGTGCGTGGCGGGCACATTCCGCTGCTGACGCGGCATTTGGTGCGCCTGGCCGATGGTTGCCGGCGCCTGTCCATTCCCCTCGATCTGGTTCTCATGGAGCACGAGCTGCAGGCGTTCGCCGGGCAGCTGGGCGAGGGCGTAGCCAAACTCATCGTCACCCGTGGCGAGGGCCAGCGTGGCTATGCGCCGCCGCAGCCCTGTCAGCCGCTGCGCATCCTGCAGGCCGCGCCGTTACCGCAGTACCCTGTGGCGCATGCCGAGCAGGGCGTGTGTCTGTTTCCTTGCGAGACGCGCCTGGCCGAGCAGCCACTGCTGGCCGGGCTCAAGCACCTCAATCGCCTGGAGCAGGTGCTGGCGCGCGCTGAATGGCAGGAAGCCGAGTACGCCGAAGGGCTGATGCGCGACAGCAGTGGCCGGGTTATCGAGGGCGTGTACAGCAACCTGTTTATCGTCGTCGACGGAGGGCTGGTGACGGCCGATCTATCGCGGTGTGGCGTGGCCGGTGTGATGCGCGCAGAGATCCTGCAGCAGGCGCAGTTGCTCGGGCTGCCTGTCGAGTTACGCGATATTTCCTTCGACGAACTGCTGAGCGCCGACGAAGTCTTTCTTTGCAACAGCCTTTACGGCATCTGGCCTGTGCGGGCGCTGCAAGAGCGACACTGGTCGGTCGGGCCGCTCACCCGTAAACTGCAGGCCATCGTCTGCGACCTACTGAGTAAATAACTGGTGCTACGCAAGATCTTGGTGCTGCTTGAATGCGGCGTGTTGCTGGCTGCGCTGCTGGTGGTCGGTGCCGCCTGGCAGCAGCAGAGGGCACTCGAGCAGCCTCTGCATCTGAATGGAGAAATGCTCCTGGAGGTGCCGTCCGGCGCCACGCCGAGCGGCATGCTCAATCGTCTGGAGACGGAGGGCGTGATCGACAACGCCTTCTGGTTGCGTCTTTACTGGCGTTTCAACCTGCGTGCTCCGGCCATGCACAGCGGCGAGTATCGCTTGCTGCCGCAACAGACGGCGCGAGACATGCTCGGCCTGTGGCAGCGTGGTGAGGTGGTGCAGTACAGCCTGACCCTGGTCGAGGGCTGGAACTTCCGTCAGGTGCGCGCGGCCCTGGGGCGTCAGGAGCGCCTGGAGCAGCGTCTGGCTGACCTCAGCGATGTTCAGTTGATGGAGCGCCTGGGCCTTGCTGGGCAGAACCCGGAAGGGCGCTTTTTCCCCGATACCTATCGCTACGTACGCGGCATGAGCGACGAAGACCTGCTCAAGCAGGCCAACGCGCGCCTTGAAAGCGTACTGGATGAAGAGTGGCAGCAGCGTGCCGAGGGCTTGCCTTATCGCGAACCCTACGACGCGCTGATCATGGCCTCGATGATCGAGAAGGAAACCGGTGTGCCCGAGGAGCGCGGCGAGATCGCCGGTGTGTTCGTCCGGCGTCTGCGCATGGGCATGCGCCTGCAGACCGACCCGACCGTGATCTACGGCATGGGCGAGCGCTACAACGGCCGCATCACCCGCGCCGACCTGCGTACGCCGACGCCCTACAACACCTATACCATCGACGGCATGCCGCCGACGCCGATTGCCATGGTCGGCCGCGAGGCGATCAATGCCGCGCTCAACCCGCTTGATGGCACCACCTTGTATTTCGTCGCGCGAGGTGACGGTAGCCACGTGTTTTCCAACACTCTGGCCGAGCACAATCGCGCCGTGCGCGAATACCAGCTCAAGCGTCGCGCCGACTACCGCTCCAGCCCCGCGCCACGTGCGGCGGCCGAAACTGAATAAGGGCAATCCGTGACCGGTCTGTTTATTACCCTGGAAGGCCCGGAAGGCGCCGGCAAAAGCACTAACCGCGAATACCTGGCCGAGCGCTTGCGCGAGCAGGGCGTGGATGTGCTGTTGACCCGTGAGCCCGGCGGGACGCCGTTGGCCGAGCGTATTCGCGAATTGCTGCTCGACCCGAGCGATGAGCAAATGGCGGCCGATACCGAGTTGCTGCTGGTTTTTGCCGCCCGCGCCCAGCACCTGCAGCAGGTGATTCGTCCGGCATTGGCCAGGGGCTGTGTTGTGCTGTGTGACCGTTTCACCGATGCCACCTACGCCTACCAGGGCGGTGGCCGTGGTCTTTCCATCGAGCGCATCGCGCAGCTGGAGCAGTTCGTCCAGGGTGAGCTTCGTCCTGATCTGACGCTGATATTCGATCTGCCGGTCGAGGTCGGTCTGGCACGTGCGGCGGCTCGCGGACGTCTGGATCGTTTCGAGCAGGAAGGTCGTGGTTTCTTCGAAGCGGTACGCCAGGCCTACCTGCAGCGTGCTGCGCAGGCACCACAGCGGTATCACGTGCTGGACGCCGGGCAGACCCTTGCCCAGGTGCAGGTCGATATCGATGCCTTGCTGCCGAGCCTGTTGGAGGCCTGCCGTGGCTGAGGTCTATCCCTGGCAGCAATCGCTCTGGCAACAACTGGCCGGCCGTAGCCAGCATGCCCATGCCTATCTGCTGCATGGTCCGGCCGGTATCGGCAAGCGTGCGCTGGCCGAACGCCTGATGGCGCGCCTGCTCTGTCAGAGCCCGAATGGGCTGGATGCCTGCGGCAACTGCAAGTCTTGTCATCTTCTGGCCGCCGGCACTCACCCGGATAACTTCGTCCTCGAACCCGAGGAAATGGACAAGCCGATCAAGGTCGATCAGGTGCGTGAGCTGGTCGACTTCGTGGTGCAGACCGCGCAACTCGGTGGGCGCAAGGTGGTGTTGCTGGAGCCGGCTGAGGCGATGAACCTCAACGCCGCCAACGCGTTGCTGAAAAGCCTGGAAGAGCCCTCCGGCAATACCGTGCTACTGCTCATCAGTCACCAGCCCAGTCGGCTATTGCCGACTATCAAGAGTCGCTGCGTGCAGCAGGCCTGTCCGTTGCCGAGCGAGGCGATGAGCCTGGCCTGGCTGGCCCAGGCGCTGCCTGAGCTGGGTGATGATGAGCGCATCGATCTGCTGACGTTCGCGGTGGGTTCGCCGCTGGCTGCCGTGCGTCTGCAGGCTCAGGGCGTACGAGAGCAGCGTGCACAGGCCGTGGAGGGCGTGAAGAAGCTGCTCAAGCAGCAGATCTCGCCGAGCCAACTGGCGGAAAGCTGGAACTCACTGCCGCTGAATCTGTTGTTCGACTGGTTCTGCGACTGGGCGCAATTGATGTTGCGCTACCAACTGACTCAGGACGAAGAAGGACTGGGCCAGGTCGATATGCGCAAGGTGGTGCAGTACCTGGCAGACAAGAGCGCGCAGGCCAAGGTGTTGGCGATTCAGGAATGGCTGCTCGCGCAGCGGCAGAAGGTGATGGGCAAGGCCAACCTCAACCGTGTACTGCTACTGGAAGCCCTGCTGGTGCAATGGGCGGCACTGCCGGGGCAGGATCGCGGTTGAGTCGCGCCGGGGCAGGATTCGGCAGGGCGTCACATTCTGCTGGCTGCCTGCCACCTGGTTGTTTGCGCCTGAGCATGAACAGGCCCTAGAATCAGCCATTAAGCAATAAACGCCAGGAATGCGCTGATGAGTCTGCCACCCAATCTGGGTCCCCGTAACGGAATCTTGTCCCTGACCATCAAGGACAAGTCTGTGCTCTACGCGGCCTACATGCCTTTCATCAAGAACGGCGGTCTCTTCATTCCCACCAACAAGAGCTACAAGCTCGGTGACGAAGTGTTCATGTTGCTCAACCTGATGGACGAGCCGGAAAAGATTCCGGTGGCCGGCAAGGTGGTGTGGATCACCCCGAAAGGCGCCCAAGGCAACCGCGCTGCCGGTGTCGGCGTGCAGTTCAACGATGGCGACAACACCGCCCGCAACAAGATCGAAACCTACCTCGCCGGCGCGCTGAAGTCCGACCGCCCGACTCATACGATGTAAGCTTTCTGGCCGCGAACTCGCATCGTCGCGGCTAAAGTCCCTCCCGCTTGACCAGGCATCCGCCGCTTTCGATTACAATTCGGGCTTTCCCTTTGCCCGAGTTTTCCCGCTGTGCTGATCGACTCACATTGCCACCTTGATCGTCTCGACCTCGCTGCCCACGGCGGCTCGCTGGATGCTGCTCTGGAGGCGGCACGCGCCGCTGGCGTAGGCCACTTCCTGTGCATCGGCGTCAGCGCCGATAACGCCGCTACGGTCAAGGGCCTGGCCGAGCGTTATGACGATGTCGATTGCTCGGTGGGTGTTCATCCACTGGATCTGGAGCCGGGCGCAGAACCCGCGCTGGACTGGCTGCTCGGTGAGCTGGCGCATCCCAAGGTGGTCGCCATTGGTGAAACGGGCCTGGATTACCACTACGAGCCAGAGTCCGCTGCGCTGCAGCAGGCATCCTTCCGCCTGCATCTAGAGGCCGCGCGCATCACTGGCAAACCGGTGATCGTGCATACCCGCGAGGCCCGCGCCGACACCCTGGCGCTACTACGCGAAGCGGCGCTGCCACAGGCCGGCGTATTGCATTGCTTTACCGAAGACTGGGAAATGGCCAAGGCCGCGCTGGATATCGGTTTCTACATTTCCCTGTCGGGCATCGTCACCTTCCGCAATGCCGAGGCGTTGCGCGAAGTGGCGCGCCAGGTGCCGGTCGATCGACTGCTGGTAGAAACCGACTCGCCCTACCTGGCGCCCGTACCGCATCGCGGCAAGCCCAACCTGCCGCAGTACGTGCGTGAAGTGGCCGAGTACCTGGCGGTGTTGCGTGGCGTCAGCTACGAGACCCTGGCCGAGCAGACCTCGAACAACTTCAAACGCCTGTTCCCATTGGCTGGTGTGGCCTGAAACCATGGCGTAGCGCGGATGCAATCCGCGCTACGGAGTGTCGCCTGAGGTGTGACCCTCCGTAGGGTGCACCGCACGCACCAGACGACGTAAGGCGTTGCAGCGATGGTGGCTTACGCTGCATCCAGATCCGGTGAAATCAGCAATCGTGACAGGCGGCTAACCCACCCTACGGAAGCGCCGATCTGCGGAGCAAAAAAAACCCGGACTCTGGGGGATGAATCCGGGTCAAGACCATTAGGAGTAAATCAAGGTACGCGGTCCACGGTACCTTGGCTGGCGGGGCACTTGGGGGGAGATGCCGCACACCAGTAAATTTCAGTATTGGTCATGATCGGCGAGCGTCCAGGCCAAAGCCTGAGTTTTTTAAACGGATTTGGAATACCGCGGACGCTGCTGAGTCCTCACCCTTTTGCCAGCTGGGTTAGCAGGTCCAGTGTTTCTTCGATCACCTGCTCGCTGGTGTAGAAATGTGGCGACAGGCGCACGCCTGGTCCGCGTTGCACGCAGATAACCTGGTCTTCGCGCAGGCGTTGATACAGCGCCGGGTTGTTCCAGCCTGCCAGGCTGAAGTTGAGGATGCCGGCGCGGCGCACAGGGTCGCGCCGGCTGTGGATCACTGCACCGGGCAATCCGCGAATGCCATCGTCGAGGCGCTGTATGCGTTCTTCCAGCAAGGCGCCGACACTGTTCATGCCGACGTCTTCAAGCAGCGACAGGCTCGCCTCCAGGGCGAAGGCGCCGAGCATGTTCGGGCTGCCGCATTCGAAGCGCCGTGCACTGCGCGCTGGTTGCCAATCCGTGCGGCTGTAGTCGCCGGCGTGTTCGAGCATATGCCAGCCATATTCGTGAAGTTTCAGCTGATCGCGCACCGCGCTGCGGCAATAGAAAACCCCCAGGCCCTCCGGGCCGAGCATCCATTTGTGGCCGTCTGCCATGGCGAAATCGCAGTCGTAGGCCTGCACATCGAAGGGCAGGGCGCCCAGTTGCTGGATGGCATCGATGCAGAACAGCACGCCATGCTGGCGGCAGCCGCGGCCCAGGCGCGGTAGATCCAGGCGCAGGCCGCTGGCGAACTGCACGGCGCTGATCGACATCAGGCGTGTACGCGGGGTGAAGGCGGCGAGCAAGGCGGCCTCCGGGTCAGTGCCCTTGAGGCTGACCTCGACCACCTCCACGCCCTGGGTGGCCAGTGCCAGCCAGACGATGCGGTTGGAGGGGAATTCCTCGTCGCTGATGATCACCTGGTCGCCGGCTCGCCAGTCCAGGCCGAAGGCCACGAAGGACAGCGCCTCGGAGGTATTCTTGACCAGTGCAATATCGCCGGTGCTTGGTGCGTTCATCAGGCGTACGAGGCGTTCGCGTAGGCTACGCTCCAGTTTCAGCCAGTCGGGATAGTCACGTGCGCCGCTGCTCACGTTCGCTTCCGAGAACCGTCGAACCGCTTCAGCACTGCGTTTCGGCCAGGGTGCGACCGCCGCATGGTTCAGATAGCGCAGTCCATTTTCCAGGGGGAACTCATCATGAAACACGTACATGGTCGGATGATCCGTGCAATTTGGCCGCATTTGGGCATAATAGGGCGCTTCGATTTTTGACCCCGCAGTCCCTTTATGCAGAAAGAACCCCGTAAGGTCCGCGAATTCCGTCGCCGCGAGCAAGAGATTCTCGACACCGCGCTGAAACTCTTCCTTGAGCAGGGAGAAGATAGCGTCACTGTTGAGATGATCGCTGATGCGGTCGGTATCGGCAAAGGCACTATCTACAAGCACTTCAAGTCCAAGGCGGAGATCTACCTGCGCCTGATGCTCGACTACGAGCGCGATCTCAATGAGCTGCTGCATTCGGCTGACGTGGATCGTGACAAGGAAGCGCTGTCGCGTGCGTACTTCGAGTTTCGCATGCGCGATCCGCAGCGCTATCGCCTGTTCGACCGCCTGGAAGAGAAGGTGGTCAAGGGCAATCAAGTGCCGGAAATGGTCGAGCAGCTGCACAAGATCCGTGCTTCCAACTTCGAGCGCCTGACCCAGCTGATCAAGGGCCGTATCGCCGAAGGCAAGCTGGAAGACGTGCCGCCATACTTCCACTACTGCGCCGCCTGGGCTCTGGTGCATGGCGCCGTGGCGCTGTATCACTCGCCGTTCTGGAGTAACGTGCTCGAGGATCAGGAAGGTTTCTTCCAGTTCCTGATGGATATCGGTGTGCGTATGGGCAACAAGCGCAAGCGCGACGCCTGACGCCTGGCATGTCGGCCACGGGACTGTGCCGTGGCCGACATAGCGATATACTCCGGTCCTTAACGAACTGGAGCTCCCCATGATCGTCGACCGCCAGGGCAGACGCTTTCGCAACCTTCGCGTCAGCCTGACCGCCGCCTGCAATTACGCCTGCACCTACTGTGTGCCGAATGGCAAGCGTCTGGTCGCCGCTCAGGACGAACTCTCCGCCGACGCCATGGCGCGTGGTGTGGCTTACCTGATCGAAGCCGCCGGCATCGAACGCCTGCGCATCACCGGCGGCGAGCCCCTGGTCAGCACGCGCCTGGAGCCCTTCCTGCGTCAGGTCAGCCAACTCGGCCTCGACGACATCAGCCTGACCACCAACGGCCAGTTGCTCGAGCGCAAGCTGCCGCTGCTGGTCGAATGCGGTATTCGTCGCCTCAATGTTTCCCTCGATACCCTCGACGCCGACGCCTTCCGCGGCATCGCCCGTGGTGGTGATCTGGCTACCGTGTTGGCCGGCATGGAAGCGGCGCGCGAAGCCGGGATGAAGATCAAGGTCAACATGGTGCCACTGCGCGGGCAGAACCTCGACCAGGTGCTACCGCTGCTGGAGTACTGCCTGGAACGTGGTTTCGAGCTGCGCTTCATCGAACTGATGCGCATGGGCCACCTGGCGCGCGACCCTAATGCCTTCAATCAGCAGTTCATTGGCCTGCCGGAGCTGCTCGAACTGATCGGCAGCCGCCATCAGTACGTGCAGGCCAGCGCTCCGGTGGACGCCACGGCGATACGCTACGCCATTCCCGGCGCCGGTCATTTCGGTGTGATCGCCAACGAAAGCGTGCCGTTCTGCCGAACCTGCTCGCGCCTGCGCCTGTCCTCCACCGGATGGCTGCATGGTTGCCTGTCGTCGAGCAATCGCCACTTCGTTGGCGACCTGCTGGACAAACCCCGTCACCAGGCCCTGCCAGCGCTGCAGCGCCTGCTGGTCAAGGCGCTGGGTGATAAGCAGGACCTGGCCTTCTCCGGCGGCGTGACGGTGATGAAGATCATCGGCGGCTGATAGCAGCCTTGGTCGACTATGCCTGTCTGCCTCTGCTCATCAGTATCTCGATAAAGTTGTCGAGTAATTTGTTCTGTTCACCTTTTCGGGTAACAGCCACCAGTGATGTGCTGATTTCGATACCCTCGACCGGTAGGAACACCACATCGCTACGATTGTTGTCAGTCATGGAGCGACTGACCAGCGTGCCGCCCAGCCCAGCTCCAACTAGAGCAAAAGCCGTATGTATCTCAATCGCCTCATGGTGGACTGTGGGGTTGACGCCTTTCTCTCTCAGGTAGGCATGCAGTTTCTGCCCATAAGGACTGCGGGCATCCTTGGGGTAGAGAATGAATGGCAGGTCCTGAAAGCTTGTTATCGAAAAACTCGACTGCTTGGCTAGCGGGTGGCCGGCAGGCAGAACCGCTACGAGCGGGTCATCGAAGATTAGGCGATAGTCCATGTCAGGGTGGCGTTCATATTCACCAATGAAGCGTGAGATGCCCACGTCGATGCGGCGTTGATGCAGGCTCTCGACCTGATACTCAGAGAGCTTTTCAACTAGGTCCAGATGCACGTCCGGATGAGCCTCGCGGAAGTGCCTGATGACATTGGGCAGCAGCGAGAACAAGGTAGAGCGGATGAATCCGACGCCAAGCCAGCCTCCATTGCCTATCGCAACCCGGTTCGATTCCTCCTGCAGACGCTGAGCCTGTAGCAGCAGTTCCTTCGCTCGCGGATAGAAAAACTGCCCAAGCGATGTCAGTTGCATGGGGCGTTTCGAGCGGTCGAACAGCTGACCTCCCAAATCCTCCTCCAACAGCCCCAGTTGGGTGCTGATGGCCGTCGGCGCGACGCAGAGCAGTTTGGCTGCGGCATTGCCGCTACCGGATTCGACCACTTTGCAGAAATATTTGACCTGTCTTAGGTTCATTTTTATTGGATCTTCCTGCATAAAACGCTGATTGAGTGAAGATAAATACTAGGTAATAGTGGGTTACAGATCAAACAAGGGGTCAACAAGATGATCGATAACCTTCGTAATGAAGAGCTGGCCAGGCAGCTCAGCCTGCTGGGCAGCGCCACCATCTATGAGGCGCAAGGTGCGTTCGGTGCCTTGGATGCGGGTATGAAGCCTCTGTCGCCTGGCATGAAGGTCTCCGGCCCGGTCTTTACGGTGGATATGCGTCCCGGAGATAACCTGATGTTGCATTACGCCCTGCTGCATGTGCAGCCGGGGGACGTTCTGGTGGTCGATGCGAAGGCCTTTATCGAGGCGGGGCCTTGGGGAGACATCCTCACCGAGCAAGCGCTGCACAAAGGGGTCGCTGGATTGGTGATCAACGGTTCGGTGCGTGATGTCCAGGCCATTCAAGAAATGGGCTTCGCGGTGTTCTGCCGTGGCGTCAGCATCAAGGGAACCGCCAAGAAGCAGTCAGGCAAGATCAATGTAGCGGTCACCATCGGCGACGTGACTATCCAACCTGGGGATTACATCTTCGGTGATGTGGACGGTCTTGTAGTGGTACCGGCAGCGAACTTGTCCAGTGTGCTGGAGAGTGCGATGGCGCGCGAGCACGTCGAGGCTAACTTCCGTATGAAGATTCGAGAAGGTGTCAGCACTGTCGAGCTGCTGGAGCTTAATGCCCCCCTGAGCCAGATGGGATTGGTCTGATCGTGTGATTTCACGAGCGACGGAGTGCGCGTCAAAAACTGAATACCTGCAACTCAATAAAAATAAAATCGGAGTCCGACTCATGAAGACCATAAAAAGAACAGTCAATATCCTCAAGGGCATCGTACCCGCAGCATTCATGCTCATGGCGCTGCCAGCTGCCGCTGATTATCCCGAACGTCCTGTGTCGGTCATCATCGCCTATGGCGCAGGTGGCAATACCGATGTTGGGGCCCGCATTCTTTTCCCCAAGGTCGAGCAGGCGCTGGGCGCTACCTTGAATATCATCAACCGTCCCGGCGGTGGTGGCTGGGTCGGCTGGACTCAGATGCTGAATGCGAAAAGCGACGGTTACACCCTTGGCTACATCAATACACCCAATCTCACCACGGGTTATCTGGACCCTCACTACAAGCGTAAGGCAACGCTGGATGACTTCGACCTGATCGCCAACCATGTGACCGATTACGGCGTCATCTCCATTAACAAGGACGAAACACGTTTCACTAATATTCAGGAGTTGGTCGAATACGCCAAGTCCAACACCCTGACTGCCTCCACAACAGGGGCCAATGGTGATGACCATATCGCCATGCTGAAAATGAACCAGAAATTCGCTACCCAATTCGTCCCTGTGCATACGACTGGTACTGCAGAACAGCGTGCCGCTCTGCAGGGCGGTCACGTGGACGTCAGCTTTTCCAATGTGGGAGATACCAATCTTGCGCACAAGGGCGGAGATCTGGCGATCATTGCTGTCATGGCGCCGGAGCGTTCTAGCTTTATCCCGGACGTTCCCACTCTCTCCGAATCCGGTTTCCCGGACGTGGTGTCCTGGTCCGCACGCGGTATCGCTGCTCCCAAAGGTCTGTCGGAAGAGCAGTTGGCTAGCCTGCGAGAGGCGTTCATCGCTGGTCTGAACGACCCTGAGCACTTGGCCAAGATGAAAGAAATG
This sequence comes from Ectopseudomonas composti, assembly GCF_900115475.1. GTDB lineage: Bacteria > Pseudomonadota > Gammaproteobacteria > Pseudomonadales > Pseudomonadaceae > Aquipseudomonas > Aquipseudomonas composti. Next base: position 18,298 of record NZ_FOWP01000013.1, on the reverse strand, counting down.
GGCCTGCAGGTCGATATCCGTACCGGGGATGACTATCGCGCCATGCTCCTAGAGGAGGAGAACGGTATTCGTGAACTCAGTGAGCTGTTGGGCTGGTAAGTCCATTACGGGGTGATGCTGCTTGGCATCACCCATGGTTCATGCGGGTGCCAGAGGTTTTGGCGCTACTGGCCAACTCGACAGGTTTCGGTTCTCAATATGAAATATCTGCATCTGGACGCAGTCATCGGGCTGTGCATGCTGTTGTTTTGCTTTTTCTTTTACAGCCTGGCGGCAGAAATGCCGAAAGATCCGGCACTGTTTCCCAGGTTGATCCTCGTAGCGCTTGGCGCATTTTCCTTGTTCATTCTGGGCGGGGGGCTGATTAAAAGCCTGCATGCGCGAAATCGTGGTGAAGCGGTTACACGCTTCTTCGTGGAGGGGTTGCGCGGCCCGTTGACCATCTACGCCGGGGCAGTTGCTTATGTCGCGTTGATTCCCGTGCTGGGTTTCTTTGCCGCTACTTCGCTGGCGACCGCCTTTTTCATGATGTATTTCGGCTATCGCTCCTACGTCAAGGCGCTGATGGTGCTGCTGTCCATCAATGCTTTCATCTATCTGCTGTTTGTCTGGCAACTGAAGATTTTCTTGCCAACCGGCCTGCTGGTTTGAAGGGGGAGAAACGATGGATATTGATACTTCCTTACTGATGGCTGTTCTGGCGAAGCTGGCTTCGGTTGAAGTCCTGCTGATGCTGTTGTTGGGCGTCGTCGGCGGTATTTTTCTCGGTGCTCTGCCGGGTTTGAGTGCGACGATGGGCATCGCCCTGATGATTCCGCTGACGTTCGGCATGGACCCGGTTGCAGCCATGGTATTGCTTGGTGCGATCTATTGCGCCGCGGTTTATGGCGGCTCCATAACTGCAATCCTGATCCACACACCCGGCACTCCTTCTTCGGCGGCAACGGCGCTGGACGGATACCAGATGACCCTGCGCGGCGAAGGCCTCAAGGCCCTGGGGACCTCCACTGTCTGCTCGGTTATCGGTGGGCTGGTCAGCGTCGTTGCTCTTCTACTGCTGGCGCCACCGTTGGCGCAGATATCACTGAAGTTCAGTGCGCCGGAATATTTCCTGATGGCGATTTTCGGCCTGACCATCATCGGCAGCCTGTCTTCCGGTGCGATGGCCAAAGGGCTGGCTTCTGGTCTGCTAGGCTTGCTGATTAGCCTGGTCGGTGTCGACATCATGACTGCGTTCCCGCGTTTTACCTTCGACCTGCCAGATTTGGATAATGGTATTTCCCTGATTCCGGCCATGATCGGTCTGTTTTCCATCTCTCAGGTGATGGTCCAAGCCGAGAAAATTCATGCGCTAAATCAGTCGTCCACGATGGCGGCGCTGCAGGGGCCGCTCTTTCCCAGTTGGGCAGAGTGGCGCGGCATGTGGCGCACCATTCCACGCTCCTCGGCCATTGGGGTTCTGGTCGGCATTCTGCCGGGAGCAGGCGGAGATGTTGCTTCCTGGGTGGCATACAACGAGGCCCGGCGTAACTCAAAACGCCAGGACAACTTCGGCAAGGGCGAGGTCGAAGGGTTGGCAGCAGCTGAAACTTCCAATAACGCTGTAACGGGCGGAGCGATGATTCCGCTGTTGACGCTGGGTATTCCAGGGAGTGCTGCCACGGCGGTCATGCTTGGTGGGCTGTACATTCATGGCCTGCAGCCTGGCCACGAGTTGTTCACCGTGAATGCGCACATTGTCTACGCGATAATTGTCGGTCTGTTCCTCGCCAACATTCTGATGGGCATCGTTGGACTTGCTTTGGCTCGGCAAGTGGTCAAGGTTTCGATGATTCCGTTTGCCATTCTGGCCCCAATCATTGTGGTGCTATCGGTCGTTGGTGCTTACACCATCAACAACAGCATGTTCGATGTCTATGTGATGGCTGCCTTCGGTCTGTTGGGCTATCTGATGCGCAAGACCGGCTTCTCGACAGCCGCTGTCGTGCTGGCAATGATTCTGGGCTCGATGGCTGAGTTGGGCTTCCGTCAGTCGCTGGTGATGTCCAAGGGCAATTTGCTGAGCTATTACCTCGAGCGACCATTCTCGATCTTGTTGCTGGCCCTGATCGTACTGTCGTTGCTGTCACCTGTGCTGGTTGCCTGGCGCAAGCGGCGAGCAGCCAAGAGAGAGGCACTGGTCGCCAACTAATGGCAATCTGCGGGGGCTCGGCTCCTGCAGATGCTGTTCCGCCTTGCTTGTAGTTGCAGTCGGGTCGAGAGTCTTTCAAACGTTACGGATACGCTGCATCACCTTGCGTCGCGTTGCTCCCGGATAGTCTGGGTGAGTTGTGGGCGGTAGTGGCGCAGAACCTGCATCTATCCCTTATCCGCCGGTTTTCCGTCACCGGCATGAGGAGGATGGATTCATGCGTAACCTGCTTCTACTGGTGGCGCTGCTGGGGTTGGCTGGCTGCATGAAGGTCAGTGACATGGCCAGTGGCGCTGAATACCACCTGCGCGATGCCGGTTTTCTCGACCATGGTCGCACCGAGCGCATGGCGTCGCGGCGCCTGCAGCAGGACTCCTTCATCTATATCGCCCAGGGCCATTTCGTGCCGCCGGGCCACGGCTACCCGCGGCCCAACGTGGTGGCCGAGGAGGCGTTCAAGGGCTTCGTCGAATACTTCCCGCTGGTGCGCCGCGCACGTGAGCCGGCAGGCCTGGACGAAGCCATGGCTGAAGCCCGTGCTGCTGGCGCGCACTATCTGCTGTATGCCCGTTTCGCCTACAGCGACGACCGGATTGGCACCCTGGAAGAGTGGGAGGATCAGGAGGCCGTGGATCGCCTCGGCACTGATCGCGCATCGATCCAGCTGATGCTGATCGAAACCAATACCCGCTATCTGGTGGACACCGCACGTATCCGCAGTCGTGGCGGATTCCTGACGTTCTACGATGCCCAGCCGCAGGACCTGATCGGCCCGCCACTGCACGACTATGCACGCAGCCTGCTCGGTGTGGGGCGCTAAGAGTAGCGAGCTACCCTTGTAGGAGCGGCTTTAGCCGCGACAGGTGGCACGGTGTATCCTCTTCGGTTCGCGGCAAGACGGACGAGGAGAGAGCATGAGCGATCCAGGCAAGGCGGGCGATCTGCTGGCGCAGATTCCCAAGGGCGAAGGCAAGGGCCTGCCCCCCGTGCACCTGTGGAACCCGGATTTCTGTGGCGATATCGACATGCGTATCGCCCGCGATGGCACCTGGTATTACCTGGGCACGCCCATCGGTCGCAAACCCATGGTGCGGCTGTTTTCCACCATCATCCGCCGTGACGGCGACGACTACTTCCTGATCACGCCGGTGGAGAAGGTCGGTATCCAGGTCGAGGATGCGCCCTTCGTCGCCGTGACCCTGCAGGTCGAAGGCGAGGGCGAGGCGCAGGTGTTGCGTTTCACCACCAACGTCGAGGACGAAGTCGTCGCGGGCGGCGAGCATCCGATCCGTGTCGAGATCGACCCTGCGACACTCGAACCCTCGCCCTACATTCTGGTGCGGCGTAACCTCGAAGCGCTGATTCACCGCAACGTGTTCTATCAATTGGTGGAACTGGCGGTAGAGCGCGAGGTCGACGGAGAACCCTGGCTGGGTGTGTGGAGCGCCGGGGTGTTCTATCCCATCGGGCCTGTACCAGCTTGAGCGATCATGCCCCTGCGTGACTGAGCGAGCTTGGATGCGGCACTGGTGCGCGCGGCGCACCCCACGGATCTGACAGGAGACGCAAATGGATGAGCATCGCATCGAAACCGAACGCCTGACGTTGCGTCCGCCGCAGCCGCAGGACGCCGACGAGATTCAGCGGCTGGCCGGCGATTTTCGCATCGCCGATGTCACCAGCAGCATTCCCCACCCTTATCCGCACGAGCTGGCGCAGCAGTGGATCGAACGCTGCGTGCAGGACTGGGCAAGCGGCGCGGCGGTCAACTTCATCATCACCGAGTCGAGCAGCGGCACGTTGGTCGGTAGCATGGCGCTCAAGGACATTGGCCGCGGCGAGGCCGAGGTGGGTTACTGGATCGGCGTGCCGTACTGGAGCCGTGGCTATGCCAGTGAGGCCTGCAATGCGCTGGTTGGCTTCGCCTTCCACCAGCTTCGTTTGCGTCGGCTGCACGCCAGCCACCTGGCGCGCAATCCGCAATCCGGCCGGGTTCTGTTCAAGGCCGGCTTCCGTCACCTGGGCCTGGGACATAGCCAGTGCGGCGCCCAGGGCAAGGTCGAGCCGGTCGAGCTCTACGAGCGGGTTTCCGGCGAGTGACCTGAACGGCCCTCAACGCACCCGATCGCGACTCTGCACCGCCAGGTCCAGCGCCTTCTGCATATCCAGCCGCGCCGAGCGGCCCACGTCCTTGTCGCTCATCTTGTAGTTGCGCTCCGATGGCAGGATCGGCGCGGTCAGGTCTTCGGCGTCCATCGGTTCGAAGTCGTAATCGCCGCCAATGGTCATGGCACTGCGCCTTAACAACATGCGCACCTGTTCCGGCTGCAGGCGCGGATTGATCGACAGCATGGCGGCGACCACGCCGGTGACCAGTGGCGTGGCGTAGGAGGTGCCGCAATGCACGTCGCCGGTCGCATCGACGTCACGGGTGGAGGCGCGAGCGCAGGCGGCAGCGGTGATGTCGACGCGCATGTCGACGTTCGACGAGTCGCGTTTGACCACGTAGCTCGGGTCGTCGATTTCGGCCTCTTTTTCCTTGCTGCGCTGATGTCCGCCGACCACCAGCAGTTGCTCGGTGATGAAGGAGGAGGGCAGACGGTACTCGTCCCGGCCGGAGTAGGATGAACCGTTGCCGGCTGAGTTGATCACCAGCACATCCGGGTGTTCTTCGCGCAGCCACAGGAAGAACTCCTCCAGCAGTTCTTCGTAGCCGCTCATGGCGATGCCGGAGCGCACCAGCGAATCGATCTCGTCACCTTCGACATTGCGCGTGCCGACGCGGTGGATGCCCCAGCTCCAGTTGAGTACGCGTACGCCGTCTTCCACCAGGTTTACCGATGTGGCGATGTTGGCGGTGATGCCGGCGTCCGAGTTGCGCTCGACGATCACTTCGAAGCCCTGGCTGGCCTTGTCCAGCCCACGCAGGAAGCCGGTGTTGCCGCCCTTGTCCCAGTGCGCGGCGAGAATGCCGGCCACCGTGCTGCCGTGGTTGTCCGGCTCGTCGGCGTCACGCGCATAGACGCACGTGCGCCGTTTGCCGTCAGGGCAGGCACCGAGGTAATCGGCGAAGTCGGGCGCGTCGAAATCGACGTTGCGCTCGATCACGCCAACGCGAATCGGCTCCGTTTCGATGGGCGTGTCGCCCGCCGGGATGCGTCGCTGGTAATAGTTCACCGCATCCATGAAGCGGTTCGCCGCCCATTCCTCGGAGTTTCTTTCCGGTTTGGGTGTCGGCTGGCGCGCGGCTTCGCTCTCTTCGCCGCGCTCTGGCGCGCTTTCTTCCACCACCACGGCGTCGACGCTGGTTTCGTTTCCGATACGCAGCACCAGCGCGTCGCGCTCGGTCAGATTCTTCACCGGCAGGCGCAGCTGGTAGACGTTCAGCGGTGGAATGGCGCCGACCACCTTGGCGTCGTATTTCTTCGCCAGACGCCTGGCCTCGTCGAGGCCGTCGTGGCTTTCCTCGATCAGCAGGCTGACCAGGTCGACATAGGTGGTCAGGCCATCCATGTTCTTCGCCACTTCATCCGGTCCGGCGGCGAGCACATGGCTGCGATGCAGCGACAGCCACACCGGATTGCTGGCGCGCGAGCCGTCCTCAAGCCACAGCGGTGCGCTGCGATGTTCGTCGCTGCTCAGTTGCAGGCGCAGGCCATCGCCACTGCGTTTGACTGCCGAGGCGGGCAAGGTGTCGTCGCCGAGTCGCAACGTCGGCAGCTTCGTGCCCAGGCCGCGCACCTGCAGGCACCAGTCCTGTCGCTCAGTGGCGAGCAGGTCGCCGCAGCGTTGCAGGCTGTGGATACGCAACGGCTCCTGCGCTTCGGCAAGGGGGCTGAGCAGGGCCACGACGAAAGCGGAGAGAAGGGCGCGGTTGGGCAGCATGGGGCAGGGTTTCCGTGACGATTGTCCTGCTTTTCCGACTGTCGTTGCCGCGCTTCGTTCAGCTTAGGGGGGAAGTGGTTAGCTCACTCAGGCCACCGGAATCGCCGGGTCGGCGGCCGCCAGGGCGATGGCGCGATCAGCGACCGGCGGGTAGATCCATAGGCTGTTGATCTGTTGTTTCAGCGTCTTTGCTTCGCTGCCGATCAGTTTTACCTGGCGATCCCAGCCTTCGCTGTACACCGCACCCCAGGCGCCGAGATCGAGGCAGGTCACGTACTTGGGCTGGCTGTAGTGCGTCGCCGCGACCCCGATCAATTCGGCTGCTGCGTTGTTGCCTGCGTGGCGACCCAAGGCGATGGCGTGCTGGCAGGACATCACGCTGAAGTTGCCGACATCGTCCGTTGCGGCGCGGGCAGTATCGCCTGCTGCGAAGATCGCAGGCTGACCCTGGACCTTGAGCTGGCTATCGACCTGCAGTCGTCCCTGATTATCGCGTGGTGCATTGATCTGCTCGGTCAGCGCGCTGGCGCGAAAACCCACGGTCCAGATCACGGTATTGGAGGCGATACGCTGGCCGTCATCCAGGGTCACGCCGTCGGCATCAACCGCCACCACCATGCGCCCCAGGCACCATTCGATACCCAGTTCCCGCGACGCGTCGCTGATCGCAGGACGAATGCCATCACCGAGCACGGCGGCAATCTCTTCGCCACGGTCGACCACTACCACGCGAATGGCGGCGTCATCGCCGAGCAGGGCGCGCAAGCGTGCCGGCATTTCCGTCGCGGTCTCGATGCCGGTAAAGCCGCCACCGGCGACCACTACGGTGTTGCGTGCGGGGCTCTGCGGCCGCTCTGCCAGGTTCGCCAGATGTTGCTCCAGGCGCACCGCCTGCTCGATTTCATCGACATCGAACAAATGCGCTTCCATGCCTTCCAGCGCTGGGCGCATCAGACGGCTACCCGAGGCCAGCACCAAGCGGTCGTAGCTCAGGTTTCCCACCTTGCCGGCGGCGTCGCGGTAGCTGACCTGCTGACGCGGTGCATCGATGCCCTCGGCCGTGCCCTGGACGAATTCCACCCCAACGGCTGCCAGAAGCTCGGTGAGAGGTGCTTTCATGTTGTGCACATTCGGTTCGTAGAAGCGCGGTCGAATGCGCAGCTCCGGCTGAGGGGCGAGCATGGTCACGCCGATATCCGTTCGTCCGTGTTGATCGAGCAGGCGCATGGCACTGAGGGCGCTCCATACCCCGGCAAAACCACCACCGACAATCAGAATGCGTTGTTTCATCTGGTACTCCTGGCTTTGGCACGTTTCGTTTGACGGAGCCATGCTAGGAGAGGAGCATTTCGGCAGATACGACATATACCCCCGAAATCATGCCAACTCGTCCGCGTACCGTTCTGTTCATCGCCTACCCGCACGTCGGTCTGCTCGATCTTACCGGCGCGCAGACGGTGTTCTGGGCGGCCACCAAGGCCATGCACGAACGCGGTCTGCCGGGTTATGAGCGCCTCACTGCCAGCCTTGCGGGCGGTTTGGTGGGCACTGCCGAAGGCCTAGTGGTGGATACCCAGCCGCTGGCAGAGGTAAAGCTGGCGCAGGTCGATACGTTGATCGTGCCCGGCGCGCCGGAAATCGAGCGTGCGGTTGCCGAATCGACCGAGCTGATCGCCTGGATCGCCAGCAACGCGCGCAGAGTACGGCGTACGGCCTCCGTATGCAGTGGCACCTTTCTGCTGGCTCATGCGAGTTTGCTCGAGGGCAAGCGCGCGGCGACGCATTGGGCGATGTGCGACATGCTCAAGGCGCGTTTCCCGGCCATCGAAGTGGACAGCAATGCCATCTTCGTCGAGCAGGGCGCTGTGTGGACGTCCGCCGGTGTCAGTGCCGGTATCGACCTTGCCTTGGCACTGGTCGAAGCCGACTGCGGGCGAGAGGTGGCCATGCAGGTGGCGCGTGAGTTGGTGGTCTTTCTCAAGCGTCCTGGCGGGCAGGCGCAGTTCAGCGAGTTGTTACAAGCACAGGCCAAGGACACCTCGACCTTCGATGAGCTGCACCGCTGGCTGGGCGATCATCTGAACAGCCCGGCGCTGAATATCGAGGCCATGGCCGAGCGCTGCCACATGAGCGCGCGGCATTTCTCCCGCCTGTACAAACAGAAGACCGGGCGCACGCCGGCCAAGGCGGTGGAAATTTTCCGTCTCGAAGCCGCGCGCAGGTTGCTGGAGGACTCCACCCGCAATATCGATGTGGTCGCCCGGCAATGCGGCTTCGGTGACGAGGAACGAATGCGCGCGACATTTCAACGTCATTTAGCGATTTCGCCGCGGGATTATCGAAGACGCTTCTCGCGCTGAAGACTCTGCGCCGCACTCGGATGGCGTCGGCTTGGCAGAATTTGGTTATAGTATTACGTTTCCTTCACGCCCCATTCGAAGCCTTCCATGTCCTCCAATCGTCTTCTCTCGATCGACGCCCTGCGCGGGTTGGTCATTCTCTTCATGTTGCTCGATCACGTTCGCGAAACCTTCTACCTGCATCAGCAGGTCGGCGACCCGATGGACGTGACCGCCACCGAGCCTGCGTTGTTCTTCAGCCGCACCCTGGCGCACCTCTGTGCACCAGTGTTCATCCTGCTTACCGGGCTTTCGGCATTCCTCTACGGGGAGAAGCAGATGAGCCGGGCGGCGACCAGCGCCTTCCTGTTCAAGCGCGGGCTGTTCCTGGTGGTACTGGAGTTCACCCTGGTCAGCTTCGCCTGGACCTTCCAGTTTCCGCCCACGGTGATCTATCTGCAGGTGATCTGGGCCATCGGCCTGAGCATGCTGGCACTCGCCGTGCTGCTGTGGCTGCCGCGTGTGTGGCTGGCCGCCCTGGGCCTGCTGCTGGTGGCCGGGCATAACCTGCTCGATGGGCTGCACTTTGGTCCGGAGTCGGTAATGCACATTTCCTGGGCGATTCTGCATGACCGTGGCTGGATCGAGTTTTCCGACACGCTGCGTCTGCGCACGTCTTATCCGGTGCTGCCATGGATCGGGGTAATCGCCCTGGGGTATGCCATCGGTCCTTGGTTCCGCTGGTCGAGCGCGCCCGAGCAGCGTCTGCAATGGCTGCGGCGCGCCGGTTTTGCTGCGCTGGCGCTGTTCGTGGCGCTACGCCTGATCAATGGCTATGGCGAGAAACCCTGGGCCGTGGAAGAAACCGCGCTGCAAACGCTGATGGGCTTGTTCAATATCACCAAGTATCCACCGTCGCTGCTGTTCCTTGCGTTGACGCTGGGCATCGGCCTGCTGTTGCTGGCGGCCTTCGAGCGTCGCAACGACGGGCGCCTGGTGCGTACCCTGGCCGTGTTTGGCAGTGCGCCAATGTTCTTCTACCTGCTGCACCTGTACGTGCTGAAGCTGTTCTATGTCGCTGCCCTGGCCATTTGGGGGGCGAACCAGGGGCACTACTTCGGCTTCGATTCGATGGGTTGGGTCTGGGCGGCGACCTTGCTGCTGGCGCTGGTGCTGTTTCTACCCACGCAATGGTTCGCTCGGCTCAAGGCGCGGCGTCGCGACATTCGCTGGTTGAAGTACCTCTGAAGTTGTCTGCCGTAGGTCGCGTCGTGCGTACCGGATGCTTTCGCGGTGGCCAGTTGGTGCGCACGGCGCATCCTACGTTCGCTGGCCGGCATCGGCATGACGCTGGGCGTTGCAGACCATGTTGTAGAGCCCGCTTGCGGGCGATGGTTGACGCGACTCAAGGCGCAGTGTGTTGACGTACTCCTGAGAGCGGAGGCCGTAGGGTGCGCCGTGCGCACCGGGGCAAGCCGCAACCACACCGGCGCTGATACTCATCCCCTTGAACGCAAAAAGGCCAGGGTTCGTCCCTGGCCTTTTCATTGGTGGTATGCGACCTGTGCAACGGTTGTTGTCGAGCTGGTCTGGCGGTGCGCGCGGCGCACCCTACAGTCCAGGTCGCAGAGTGTCTTAGCCTGGCTGCGGCTTACAGCTTCATATTCACCGACAGATAGGCCGAGCGACCGGGCGCCGGGGAGAACATCGGCTGGTCGTCGCCGCCCCAGAAGAAGTTGTCGAACCACACGTATTCATAGTCGCGGTCGGTCAGGTTCTTCATCTGCAGGTCGAGACTGGTGGTGGCCGATACCTGATAGCGCACGTTGGCATCGAGTACCGCAAAGCCGCCGTACTTGCCTTGCTCGTTCAGCTCGTCGATGTAGTAGTCACCCTGCGCGCGGGCCGACAGGCCGAAACGCCAGGCATCGTTGAACTGGTAGTCGACCCCAGCATTGCTGATGTAGCGCGGCGTGGAGAACACCTCCTTGCCGGACAGTGACTGCCCACCTGCGGTGAACGCGCTGACCACCTTGGCTTCCTGGATGGCATGTGAGCCCCACACCGTCCATTGATCGTTCAGCTGCGCGGTGAGCTGCATGTCGATGCCGCGACGCTTGGTTTCACCCAGGCCGACGGTAGTACCGGTGCTGGGCATGTTGGCCACTTCGTCGGTGGCTTCCTGTTGCCATACGGCGATGCGCGCTTCGGAGCCGGCGAAGGGCTTGAACTTCACCCCCACTTCCTTGCCGGTGTTGATCGACGGTTTGTACGAGGCCTGGCCGGCGGTCATGTAGGCCGGTGCGGTCGACCCGGTGAGAATCTGGAAGGTACGTCCCCAGTTGGCGTAGACGTTGATATCCGGAGTGATGCTGTACACCACGCTGAGCTTGGGTTGCTCGATCCAGCCATAGTCCTGCAGCTCGGCCTTCTCGCCGTTCATCAGCTCGGTATTACCGGAGAACTTGTCGACGCGGTACGCCGGGATGATCTTCAACTGCTCGATGGGCTGGATGATCGCCTGGGCATAGGCGCCGGTGTTGTACAGCGTGTAGCTGTCGTCGTTCTGCGTGCGCGCCGGCGGCGCGTCGAAATCGGTGGGGATGCCGAAGTTGTAGCGGTAGCGGCGGTATTCGTTGTTCTGCTGTTCGTAGTTGATGCCGCCGTCGAGGGTCAGCATCTCGTGGGCACGCCAGGTCAGATTGCTCAGCACGCCGGTCTGGCGCTCTTCCCACTGGCGGCGCTGGCGCGGGGCGTTGCCGACCGGGTAGCTGGTGAAGGTCACGGTGCGGTCATCGTCGTAGCTGTTGTAGTACAGCTTGTTGCTCAGGCTCAGGTCGTCGCTGAGCTGGAAGTCGGCATGCGCGCTGAGGTGTTTCATGTCGCGGTCGTCGCCATCGTTGGCGTTCTTCTCCGGCGATTGCGAGCGGCTCGCGGCCAACTGCTGCGCGGTGAGAAAACCCGGCTCCTCGGCCTGGTGGTGGTAGAGGCGGGCGACCACGCCGAGCTTCATGGTCTGCTCGTCATCGGTGACGAACCATTTGCCACCCAGGGAGTATTTGTTGGAGTTGCTGTTGTCGCGGAAACCGTCGGAATCCTGCTTGGCCAGAAAGTAGTTCTGCGCGAAGTTGCCTTCCTCGTGGCCCACGGCCAGCTGGAATTCGCGGGTGTTGAAGCTGCCGTAGGTCAGGCGGCCGTCGGTGTAGTTGCCGCCCTGGCGGGTGACGAAATTGATGTTGCCGCCGATGTTGTGCAGGCCGTAGCGCGGGTCATTGGTGCCGCGCACCACCTCGATGTAGTCCAGGTCCAGCGGGAAGACCATGTCGATGAAACGCTGGTTACCGCTGTTGACGTTGCTCGGCACGCCGTCGATCAGCGTCTTGATGCCATTGATGTAGCCCTCGCCATTGAACGCGCGGAAGGTCACCTTGCCGGATTCGGCGCCCATGCGCGTCTCGGTCAGCTGGATGCCGGGCATCTGGCCCACCAGCTCCCAGCTGTTCATCACGTTCTTATCTTCGATCTTGTCGCTGCCCATGATGTCGACCGACGTGAGGATACTGTCGGTGCGCAGCGTACCGCTGGCCTCCGGGGTGACATAGACCGAGCCGAGCGAGACGGTGGAGTTGCCGGACGAAGCTGCGTGAATCTGAGGCGTGACCAGAGCGGTCATGACGGCGAGGGCGGCCGAAGTGGCTTTCATGGGTATTCCTAGCGTTGCGTTTTCTAAGTGAGGGAGGGGGTTGTGCTGATCTGCTGCGCTGGCTGGCGACTCTTCAGGCAGCAGCGGGCTGTCCGGTTGGCCGGAACGTATCGTCGAATGATCTCTTTAAGGACGTTATATCATAACAATATTGACGAGTTCGGCCAGCTTCAAATCCCGCTGTCGGAGTCAGAGCAGACGCTGACTCGAACCATCAGTGGCTGAGCATTCGGCGCAAAGGCCGATGAATAGTGGCTCGACCTGCACGAACGATTAGACGCCAAGCCGCTAATGGCGTATCAATATCAGGCGCCTTCCGTGTTTATATCCAAGCAGAATCACTATGCAGCCCCTGTATTCAGCCAATGCGCTCAGCAGCGCCAATGATGAGCGGCTCGATGGGTTTGTGCGCCTGATTAGCCGCTATTTCGACTCCACCGCCGTTCTGGTTTCCGGCGTCGGCGCTGCTCGCCATATCTGGGCCAGCCCTACTCTGGGCGATGCACAGCAGGCGAAGATCGTCGGCATCAACGAAACCTCGCCTACAACCCTGGTCTGGCCATTGCAGATGCAAGAGGGTGCCAGGCTCGGCACGCTGTACCTGCATTTCGATCAGCCGAGTGAGCTCGATGCCAAGCAGCATGACGCCCTGCAGGACTTCGCCGCGCTAGCCCTCGACCTGCTCGCGCGCGAAGCTGACGAAGCCCGGCTACGCCATGAAATTGCCGTCCTGCACGACAGCGAACGGCGCATGGCGCTGGCCATCGCCGGTAGCGGCACCGGCATCTGGGACCGCGATATCAGCACCGGCGACATTCACTACTCCAGCAGCTGGAAGGCCCTGCTTGGTTATGCCGACCACGAAATCGGCAACCGCATCGAAGAGAGCTATACCCGCGTGCATCCGGCCGACCTCGGTTATGTTCGCGCGACCATCCAGGCGCACCTGGATCAGCGCACCGAGGCCTACGAAGTCGAGCATCGCCTGCGTTGCCGCGACGGCCAGTACAAATGGGTGTGCAGCCGCGGCAAGGTGGTCGAGCGCGACAAGCACGGCAAACCACTGCGAATGATCGGCACCACCACTGACATCACCGCTATGCGGCGTCTGTCCGACCAGGTGCAGCAGACCGCGGCACTGATGACCGACCTGACCAATGAAATTCCCGGCATGGTCTTCCAGCTCCGCCGGCAGGTCGACGGCACATCCGCTTTCACCTACGTCAGCGCCGGCGCGCAAGCCATCTGCGGGCTCAGTGCGATGCAGCTGATGCAGGACGCTCAGGCGCTCACGGCCATCGTCCACCCGGACGACCGCATGGCTTTCATCGACTCCTTGCAGCTATCGGCCGAGGAGCTTTCGGACTGGCACCTGGCGTTTCGCGTGCAGGTGCCGGGGCGTGAAATCGCCTGGTGCCAGGGCGAAGCCTGCCCGCGTCGTGAAGAAGGCGGCAGCGTGATCTGGCATGGCTTCATGACCGACGTCACCGAACGCAAGCAGATCGAAGCCGAGCTGCAGGCCTTCGCCACCACCGACTTCCTCACCCAGCTCGCCAATCGTCGCCACTTCATGCGCCAGCTCGAAGCCGAACTGGCGCGTCTGCAGCGCAGCCCTGAGCAGAGCGCGGCGATCCTGATGTTCGACCTCGACTACTTCAAAGCCATCAACGACCGTTGGGGCCACAACGTCGGCGACCAGGCGCTGCGCCACTTCGCGGCGATTCTCTGTACCCAGCTGCGCAAGACCGACACCGCCGGGCGCCTGGGCGGCGAAGAGTTTGCCGTGGTCCTCAGCGAGGCAGATCTGGACCAGGCCATGCACTTCGCCACACGTATCCAGAGCGAGTTGACCAAGGCGCCGATCGTGCATGCCGGGGAGCCGATCTTCCTCGCCGTCAGCGTCGGCATCTCCTCGCTCAACGCCAGCGACGCCAGCGTCGAGGCAGCCCTGTCGCGCAGCGATATCGCCCTGTACTGCGCCAAGCGCGGCGGGCGAAATCGCATCGAGCATCATTGAGGGGCGGCCAACACAGGCCGCCAGCAAGGCTCCAGCACGCGCCAGTGACAGGCGTCACAGCCGGCTTCCGCCGCGCAAACCTGCGGGCATTTGCGCTGGACGCTCGGCACCATGCTGACTAACGTGGTTGCCCCATTTGAACCACCGTAGGAAATCGTCATATGGACGTGCAATGCAATTCCCTTGAAGAGGTGCGCGAGCGCATCGACCAGATCGACCGCGCCATGGTCGACCTTATCGCCCAACGCGGCGGTTTCGTCGCCCAGGCGGCGCGTTTCAAGAAAGACAGTGCAGACGTTCGCGCCCCTGCGCGCGTCGAACAGGTCATCGCCAAGGTGCGTGCACTCGCCGACGAGCGCAGCGCCTCGGCAGCAGTGGTGGAGCAGGTTTACCGCGCGATGATCGCCGCATTCATCGACGAAGAGCTGCGCACCCATGCCGCCTTGACGACAGGAACAGCCGGCAGCGCCTGATCGGTGCTACCGCTGATGCTGAGCCTAACGCTGGCTCAGCGTCGCCACCGATACGCCGGAGGCCACGAAGGTCATCCCCGCGCCCAGGTTCAAACCCTTCACCACCCGTGGCCGCGCCTGCAAATAGCGCGACAGCGAGGTGGCGAACACACCCATCAGCGCGAAGCCCACCGCCGTCAGCACCGCGAACCACAGGCCGTAAACCAGCATCTGCGTGCTCACCGAGCCGCGCTGCGGATCGACGAACTGCGGGATGAACGCCAACACGAAAAAGCCCGGCTTGGGGTTGAGCGCGGCAGACAGAAAACCGGTGAGAAAGATGCTCGGCAGCGATTGCCGGGTGACGGAGCGAAAACTGATCAGGTTGCGCGTGCGCAGCACCTTGATACCCAGCCAGAGCAGATA
Organism: Ectopseudomonas composti; assembly: GCF_900115475.1. Lineage (GTDB taxonomy): Bacteria > Pseudomonadota > Gammaproteobacteria > Pseudomonadales > Pseudomonadaceae > Aquipseudomonas > Aquipseudomonas composti. The sequence continues at coordinate 3,285 of NZ_FOWP01000013.1, read as the reverse complement.
ACCGGCGCCGATGCACTTGATCAGCCAGAACGCCAACTCTGACGTCTGCATCAGCAGCGTCAGCCCCAGCGACGCCGCCAGCACGTGAAACAGAATCCCGGTGCCCGACGCCATACCTGAAACGATGGCGGCCAAGCGGCCCTGGCCGAGCCCGCGCGCCACCGCCAGCAGATTGTCCGGGCCGGGAGCCAGCACCAGCAAAATGCAGGCGCCCGTATAAGCCAGCCAGGTATCGATAGGGAACATACACACCTCCATGCTGAAACGAATGAGGGCTCCGCCCCCTGAGACGGCCGACACTAACGCAGCGAAATTGGCCGGGGCAAACCATCGCGGCCGGAAATGCGACACAACTGCCGAATGGTAAATACAGAGGGATACCACTTGCTGCATATGAACGAATGGCCTCTCTCTGTAGCAAGTGACGACTCAAATAAAGGCCGCCAGCCTACAGCCGTAACTCCGTGCGCCTGGCCTGATGCTCACCGCCAAGCGGCGAGCATAAGCGCTGATGGATGCGGCTGAGAAACCCCAGCTCGAAGGCATGCCGCTGCGCACCGGGCGGGAACAGCTGGCGTTCCAGCAGCAGATTGGCCCACAGCCAGCCGCTATTGGCATCGTCCAGCCATGCCTGCGCCTGCTGCACGCCATGAATGAAGCTCGCCTGGCTCTGCTCGTTCCAACCGAACTCGGCGCCAGGGTGGCCGTCGTGGGCGGGCAGGTGAGTGATATGCCGTTCAGCCATGGGCGTTGCCTCCCTGCGCCTGGGCGATGGCCTGGCGATAGAGCACGATCAGCTCGCTCAGCAGCGCACTTGTGGTGCTCGCCAGCTCCGGCTCCGGCAAACGGCGCAGCAACTTGGCCAGCAACGCTGCGCGATACTCGGCCGCCGCTTGGGTCGGGCAATCGTCCGCCAGATGGCTGTGCAGCGGATTGCGTGGCGTAGGGAAGGGGATAACGACGGATTCAGACCTGGCCATGCAGCACCTCCAAAATGGAAGTCGACATGCCAGCCAGCAGCCCAGGGCGGAGCCCTTGGGTAAAAGGGGGATAGTGCATTTTCCTTATGCTCCTTGGTTTGTTTAAGGAGCCGCTTCCCGCCGTTCTGACGCGGTGATGGGAGGCGGACCGCACGGGGGTCAGAAACCGGCAACCAAGGCAACCGGCCAGGCCGAAGCCTGCCCCGTGCGGCCCACCATAGAAATGCGGTAACCAGACACAAAAAAAAGCGCCGGCTACTCAGCTATGGCGCTACCGCGCCTTGGTCTATTTCGGGTTCTGACGCCCGGTCACGGGATTGACCGTGACAGGGCGGACTGTAGCGTGGGGGAGGGAGCAGGGCAAGGTTTGGATCGGCAGCTATCGGCCATTGCAGACGATCATCAACCGCTACAATCGACCAACTAGGCGGACGTTCTAGAGTCGGGAAAAACTTATCTGCTCCCTTGCGTTCGGCCAAGACATTGCCGTGTGTCGAGAGCGCAAAGACAGCCAGACGGTGGCAAGCTGATACCGTTTTTTATTTGGGCTCTGAGTCTGTTTTTAGCTCATCAGTGCTTTATACAGTGCGATACCGACGTACTAGTGGACAGTGATCGGCCGCCCACTGTTTCTGACTCTCTGAAGACTGGACGATTCACCTATCATGGTCAATGGCGAGATCGTCGGTGTGTTTGGCATCGCCCGGGATATCAGTGAGCAGAAGCATTTCGAGCGCCAATTGAGCTTCAACGCTAACCATGACCGGCTGACCGGTTTGCTTAATCGTGTTTCGCTTGAGGACCGGCTGGCTCTGGATTGTCACATCACTCGCCGGCATAAGCGTCGCCTGGCGGTGATGTGCATTGATCTGGATGGATTCAAATCCATTAACGATTCGATCGGGCACTACTACGGTGACCAAGTGCTGATTGAGGTCGCGCAGCGTATGATCCAACAGGTTCGTCCCAGCGATACCGTAGTGCGCATGGGCGGCGATGAATTTATCGTTCTGCTGCCGGACCTGCTTTGTGATGAGGACGTTGTACTGGTGGCCGAGCGATTGATGGCCAGCATTGCCAAACCCTACTGCGTCCAAGGCATGGACCTGCACGTGAGTGCGAGTGTCGGTATTACCCTGAGCGATGGTCATATCGAGCAGCCGATGCAGCTGATCCAGCAGGCTGACATGGCCATGTACAAAGCCAAACAGCAAGGGCGCAACAACTTTCAGTGGTACACCAGCGACCTGAACCAGCGCGTTTGCGAGCACGCAAGCCTACGCAACGACCTGCAAAAGGCAATCGAAACGCAGACCCTACAACTGCACTATCAACCGCAGATAGACGCGCGCACAGGCCGAGTGGTTGGGCTCGAAGCGTTGCTGCGCTGGGAGCATCCGGAAAAAGGATTTATCTCACCAGCCGCGTTTGTGCCGGTGGCAGAAGACAGTGGCCAGATCATCCCGCTAAGCCTTTGGGTGCTTGATACAGCCTGCGCGCAGTTGCGTCAGCTAAGCGACCAAGGCGTCACCAGCATCTCCATGGCCGTGAATATTTCGCCCATGCATTTTCAGCGTGGCCATTTCGTCCACTATGTCCAGGCCACCCTTGAGAAACATGGTCTGCGGAGTGAGCAGTTGGAGCTGGAGATCACCGAGTCGCTGCTATTGAATAACGCTGATCAGGCGATCGAAACGCTGCACCGACTCAAGGCGCTGGGGGTGCGCATTGCACTCGATGATTTCGGCACCGGTTTTTCCAGCCTCAGCTACCTCAAGCGCTTGCCCATCGACAAGATCAAGATTGACCGCTCCTTCGTTCAGGAAATCGCGACCGATCACAATGATGCCGCAATCACCCAAGGCATTATTTCCATGGCCCATCACCTCAGCCTGAAGGTGGTCGCCGAAGGTGTGGAAACTGCATCGCAAATGGAATTTTTGAAGGGCAGCCGCTGTGATGTTTTTCAGGGGTATTACTTTGCCAAGCCGATGCCTTTTGTAGAGCTTGAAGCGTTCTTGGGATTCCCGACATCCATGCCTGACCGGCAGTCCTAACGGAGCCCAGCCCTGAAAATCTGACATCAAGGAGCATTTCTTTGCGCAGTCGTGTATCGAGCCGGCGAACCGTAATCGCACTTTGGTCGACATCCTGCTCGCCCAAGCGGGGAAAGGGAGCAGATTTATTTCCCTGCTATAAACGTCCGCTAATGGCCCAGAGTGTGTAAAAACGCCCGGACATACCCTTGCTATGATTTCTGAGAATTTCATCGCAAGGGAAGCCCATGAAACGGTTTATCCAGGGT
>NZ_FOWP01000014.1 GCF_900115475.1 Ectopseudomonas composti | reverse complement strand
TCGAATTAACGAGTGTTGCTTTGTGATGCTGATAATCAGTTGACTATCAGTCTTACCTCACAAGCACCCACACGAATTGCTTGATTCAGTTGTTAAAGAACAGTTGGTTAAGTCTTTCGTCTCAACCAAGGCCGCGCATTCTACAGCAGCCTTTCTATCTGTCAAGCTGTTTTTCGAATTTGTTTCCGGAGAAACTTCTTTCTACTCAACCACTTGCGCCTTCGATCAGAACTTCTTCTCTCCAGCGGGAGGCGCATTCTACAGCGTTCAAAACCGCTGTCAACCACCTCTTTTCTACCGCTTTCGATCCATTCGACCGAACCACCAACAGGATCAAACCACCACCCTGTCGACCGACGCGCATTCTACACGCCAGATCCAGTTTTGCAAGCCCTTCATTTAACTTAACTTATTGATTAACAAGAAGTTTTTGAAGCGCTTCATCGCTGAAGTGGCGCGCATTCTACCGCCAGCAGAATGCGCGTCAAGCTTATTTTGCAGTTTTATGACTTATAACGCTTCCAGCGCCTCGCGCAGCCCGCTGCGTCGCTCCACTCGTCGCTGCACTGCCTGCTCGAAGATGCCTGCGCGGCTTTCAATAAGGCTGAACCAGTGGCGGGCCCGGGTGATGCCGGTGTAGACCAGCTCCTTGGTCAGCACCGGGTTGAGGCTGTCGGGCAGGATCAGCGCGCAATGGGCGAACTCGGAGCCTTGCGACTTGTGCACGGTCATGGCGAACACCGTCTCTACTGCGCTCAGGCGACTCGGCAGGATATGACGCAAGGCTCCACTGCCATCATTGCGTGGGAATACCACTCGTAATACCTGACGCGTGGGTGCGCCCGGAACCTCTGGTGGCTCGGGTAAGCGCAGCGCGATGCCGATATCGCCATTCATCAATCCCAGGCTGTAGTCGTTGCGCGTTACCAGCACCGGCCGACCTTCATACCAGCCATGCGCCTGCTCAAGGAGTCCACGCCGGACCAACGCTTCAGCGATACGCTCGTTGAGCGCTTCCACACCCCAGGCGCCCTTTCGAACCGCACAGAGCAGTTGAAACTGATCGAACGCCGCCAGAACCGCGCCAGCCCAATCATCCCAGGCTTGCTCCCCCGCCTCAGGTGCCGGGCGCTGCGTCTGCATCAGTTGCAGGTAATGGGCGTATCCCTGCGGACGCGATTCGTCACTGCCCTGCCCGTCTATTAGTAGTCGCTCCAGTGCGCGATCCTGCTCACCCGACAGACGCAGCACATGCAGGTCGTCCGCACCCGCTGCCAAAGTCGCACGAGCCACCTGCGCATCGCCCTGGTTCACCGCCCGCGCCAGACGTCCGATACCCGAGCCACTGCCGAAACGACGCGAGTGACGCAGCATGACGATGTGCTGTGCCAGCGCTTTATCACCGGATACCAGTGCCGGGTCGTCCAGCCGCTCGCCCGTCGGGCTTTCCAGCCATGTGCGCGTTGCCTCGCTGTAGCCGCCACTTTCTGCCTCTCGACATAAATCACCCAGTACCGCACCGGCCTCTACTGACGCGAGCTGATCCTTGTCGCCCAGCAGAATCAAACGCGCATGCGCCGGGAGTGCGTCCAGCAGGCTGGACATCATCTCTAGGTCGATCATCGACGCCTCGTCGACTACCAGCACGTCTAGTGGCAAGGGGTTAGCGGCATCGTGACGGAAATGACGACTGCCGGGACGACTGCCCAGCAAGCGATGCAGCGTCGTCACCAGCGTCGGAATCTGTTCACGTACCCGCTCCTCCAGCGCCAGGGACTGCACTTGTGCACCGATGGATTCGGTCAGCCGTGCAGCTGCCTTGCCGGTGGGCGCCGCCAGACTCAGGCGCAGCGGCTCGCCAGTAGCCATGGCAGCTTCCTGCAACAACGCGAGGAGACGCACCACCGTCGTCGTCTTACCGGTTCCAGGCCCGCCGGTAATCAGTGTGAAGCGTCCTTGAGCGGCCATGGCGCAGGCCAGCTTCTGCCAGTCGGTCAGGCGCTTACCCTCCACTACCAGCGGCTCGGGAAACAGTGAGGCCAATCGTGCAGTCAGATCGCTCGGTGCCGCGGCACTTGCCTGCAGACGCCGGGCGATGTTGCCGGCCACCTGACGCTCGTAGTTCCAGTAACGCCTCATATATAAGCAGGTGCCACTCAGGACCAGCGGCGCACCATCGGACTCCAGCAGCGTGCTGCCGACACAGGCCGCCAACCAGGGTTCCAGGCTGAGCCCGGCCAGCACCTGCGATGGCAGGATCATCGCTTCTTGCGCATCCTCGCCTTCCGGCGGCAAAGACAGGGTGAAGTCCGGGCAGGCCAAGGTGGCGGCCAAATCCAGGCAGACATGCCCCTGGCCCAGTTGGTGACTGGCCAGCGCGGCGCCGAGCAGGAGCAGAGGCGAAGCATGCGGATCCAGCTCGGCGAACAGCTGTGCCAGCGCCCGATCCAGCTCGCGCAGCCAGCCACGCTCGCTCCAGTTAGAAAGCAGAACAAAGAGTTCGGCGCGATCACGCAGCGCCGGCGCAAGCGTCGTAGTCATGCTGCGCCCTCCTCTACGTCGCCCATGAACAGCGCATCCAGACGCTCGATTAGTTCGCGTGGCGGCCGCGCCAGGTAGGCACCCTGCTGCGGTGCGCGCAGGAACAGGTAGAGCGCGCCACCGACATGCTGGTCGTAGTCGTAATCCGGTAGGCGCAAACACAGTTGCCGGTGCAGCGCCAGCACGTAGAGCACGTACTGCAAGTCATACCGGTGGCTGGCGATGGCCGTTTCCATCGCCTCGCGGGTGTAGGCGCTGTCATCGCTGCCGAGCCAGTTGGATTTGTAATCCGCCACGTAGTAACGCCCCTGATGTTCGAATACCAGATCGATGAATCCCTTGAACATGCCGTTGAGGGTGTCGGCACGCAGCGGCTGCCTGGCGATACCCGGTAGTTCGCACTGCTGTACCCACTGATCCAGCAGCCTGACGTCCACCCCACGCGCTTCGAACCAGAACTCCAGCTCGGGCTGATACTGCGTCAGTTGCGCCAGCACCACGCTATCCGCGCCACCCAGAGGGAGCGGCTGGGTCAGTAGCGCCAGCAGCCAGTCCTGCAAAGGGTCGATCCAGCCTTCCAGGCCGCGACGCTGGCAGCGCCTGGCCAGTGCCTCGCGCAGCCTCGGCGGATCCTGCACCAGGCTGGCGAAGCCTTCCTGCGCCGCCATTTCCAGCAAGCCATGGAGGAAGGTGCCGGGGTTCGGCCCGCGCGGGAAGCGATGCAGCCCCTGAGCGGATGCTGGCAGCGGCGTTAGGGCCAGCAACGGATCCTCATCGTCGATGGCGTTCTGCATCGCCGGGCTGTCGGGCGCGGCATCCTCGTGGCGACTGACCAGGCTGGGCGCATCCTCGTCCAGGCGTAGCGCACTGTAGGAAGCGATCCACCAGTGTTCGGCGGCGCGGCGTACCGGCGTGCGCCAGGACGGCTCGAACCGCTCATCTTCGATCACGCGATAGCGCTGCTCGCTGGCGGCAGGCACCGGCGCAACGGTGCTTTCCTGCCCAGCGGCAAAAGGCGCGAGCCAGCTGGTGAGCTCTCCACTGGTGGCCAGCGATACGCCGCCCCCGAGCAGATACCCCAAGGCCGATTCATGCAGGCGCGACTTCTTACCGTTACCGATCTTCAGATCCGCCACGCCCAACCAGCAGGCATGACGGGCACGGGTAAGCGCCACATAAAGCAGGCGCAAATCCTCACCCAGGCGCTCACGTTCAGCACGCTCCAGGCTGCCTTCATCGGGCTTGAGCACCAGCTGGCGGCGCTCACCGTCGTGGATCTGCAGCGGCTTCTTGTCATCCACCGGGCGGAATGCACAGATGAACGGCAGGAACACCAGGGGGTACTCCAGGCCCTTGGATTTGTGGATGGTCACCACGCGTACCAATGCCTCGTCGCTCTCCAGGCGCAACACCTGCTCGTCGGCCGCCTGGCCTTCGCCGGCCAGCAGCTCGCCCAGATGACGAATCAGCGCCAGTTCGCCGTCCAGTTCAGCGGCGGCCTGCTGCAGCAGTTCGGCCAGGTGCAACAGGTTGGTCAATACCCGCTCGCCATCGTCACGGCCCATCAGCCGCTGCGGCAGCTCGAAGTCCTGCAGCAACTGGCGCAGCATCGGCAGCACACCCTGGCGCTGCCAGCGCTGACGGTAATCGCGGAACTGCATGACCCGACGCTCCCAGGTACGCTCGTCGAGGTTGAGCTGCTCCAGCTCGCTCAACGCCAGCCCCAGCGTCGCGCTGGCCAGCGCTGCGCGCAGCGGGCGATCCTGATCCGGCTCGGCACAGGCGCGCAGCCACAGCAGCAGGTCACGTGCCTCCTGGGCAGCGAATACCGAATCCTTGTCGGAGAGGTAGACACTGCGCACGCCGCGCGCAGCCAGCTCGCCGCGAATGGCCTGCGCTTCATTGAAATCACGCACCAGCACGGCGATATCGCTGGGCCGCAGGGGCGTCAGAGCGTTCTCTTTGCTAAAACCAGCCTGCCCACGCTGCCCCAGATCCAGCAGGCGCACGATCTCGCTCGCCGCACCGGCTGCCATGGCAGCCAGATAGGCACCCTTGGCAACCGGCTCGTCGCTCGCCAGTTGCCACACCGTCAGGGCTGGCTGCGCCTGGCCGTCGACACTCCAGACTTCGCGTCGACCTTGCGCGCCCACCTCGATAAAAGGCAGATCATCGCGCAGCAGAAACGCACCCTCGCCGCCGTCACGCTGTTCGGCACGCAGGAAAACACCGTTGACGGAATCGACCATCGCCTGGCTGGAGCGGAAGTTCTTCTCCAGGTTGTAGTGCCGACCGGATGTGGCACGACGCGCACGCAGGTAGGTATGAATGTCGGCGCCACGGAAGGAATAGATGGCCTGCTTGGGGTCGCCGATCATGAACAGGCCGCAGTCGTCGCGATTGACCTCGACCTCATAGAGCGTATCGAAGATGCGGTACTGCAGCGGATCGGTGTCCTGGAACTCGTCGATCATTGCCACCGGGAACTGGCGGCGAATCACCTCGGCCAGGCGCACGCCATTGCTGCCTTGCAGGGCAGCGTCCAGGCGCACAAGCATGTCGTCGAAGCCCATTTCCGCGCGCTGGCGTTTCTCCCAGTCGAAACGCTGGCGAACCCATGCCGCCGCGTGGCGCAAAGCGGCATCAGAAGGGTCAGGCAAGGCATCGAGTTGCGCCTTGAGCAGCACCATGGCGTCCAATGCCGGATGGCCAGGCGCCTCGCCCTTCCAGGCTTCGGCCAGACCGTCAGGGGTCAGACGAGTGAACCCCGTGCCCAGGTCGAGACGCGACTCTTCGCTGGCGGCCCAATCACGTAACTTGGCCAGCCAGGGATTGTAGAAGCGTGCCTGGATTTTCTTGCCGTCCACCTGTTTGGCCGCCACCGCCGCATCCAGCAACAGCTGTAGCTCATCGGCCCAGGCCAGCCAGGGCGACTTGAGTTCGGCCAGCGCTTGTTCGCGCTGCAGTAGCGAGCTATCGAGCAGCTCGCCCAGCGACTGCGTCGGCTCTTCACCCTCCTCACCCAACAGAGGCCGCAACCTGGCGCCAAGGCCAGCGGGCGTGCCCCAGACGCTTGCCACCCATTGCAGCGCAGCGCCCTGTAGCGGATAGCCGTGCTGCCGCCAGTAATCGCGCACCACTTCAGCCAGCAGCTCGCTGTGGTCGGTCTCCAAGGTCTGGCTAAACAGGCTGCCGCTGTCGAAGGCATGCTCACGCAGCATGCGCTGGCACCAGCCGTGGATGGTGGACACAGCGGCCTCGTCCATCCATTGTGCCGCCAGCTCCAGGCGGCGGGCGCACTCGTCCCACTGCGTTTGCGCGAAATCACCACGCAGTTCACGCAGCAGGTCATCGCCCTGCGCATCACCACGAAATACTGTCGCGGCCTCAACCAGGCGCGCACGAATCCGGTCGCGCAATTCGCGCGTGGCCGCATCGGTAAAGGTCACTACCAGAATCTGCGGCGGCAGCAGGGGCTCGCGGAACGCAGCCTCACCACCATGCCCAAGGATCAGCCGCAGGTAGAGCGCGGAAATGGTGAAGGTCTTGCCTGTGCCGGCACTGGCCTCGATCAAACGGCTGCCGTGCAGGGGAAACGTCAGGGCCAGGGGGCGCTGTTGACTCATGCTGCGTCCTCCTCGAGCGCCTGGGGATTGCTATCGAGCAACGACTGATAAAGCCGCTCGCTCCATGCCGGGAACTGGCCATCGGCGGTGAGCGCAGCGTAGTCAGGGAACTGCCTCGCCAGGCTGGCGCTGCTCTGGACTTCACCGGTGAGGTTGTAGCCACCTTCGTAGACGCTGCGGGTCTTGTCTTCGTTGTTGTCCTGCAACCAGGCCAAGGAGGTTTTCAGGGCGACCGGCAGCGGCGCCTGCATGCCGGCACTCCAGGCCTCCAGCCAGGCACTCAGTACCTTCGCTGCTTGCTCGGTTTGCAAGGGCTCGAACGCCAAGCTGCGATCCTCACCAACCAGCAAGGTGGTCAGCGGCACACCGCAAGCCGCCGCGATGACATGCAGTACATAGGGCCGCAGCAGGCGATGCCACTTCCAGCTCTTGTCCTTGTGCAGCGCGCCTGGCAGCAGTTCCAGGCGCGCCAAGCTGCCATCGGCCTTATGCCGCAACCCGGCGAGCCAGCCGTCGAGCTGAACGCCAGCTGCGGCGAAAGTCAGGCGCTGCGGCGATTCCAGCAGGTTAGGCCAGCACAGGCAAAGCCCCTGATAACGCCGCAACTGCGCCGGCAGGGGCTCCAGCAAGGCATTGCGATACTGCTCGCCGAACCCGGCCAGCGGCAGAACGCCGCTGCGTTGCAGGCGATCGGCAGCCGTCCTCAGCGCATCCTCGCTGTCACCCTCGTCTGCGATCGCCGCCTTGAGCAAGATTTCCTGCAACTGGTAGCGCTGCAGACCGTCGAGGGCGAATGGCTCGCTGTCGAGCTGCACCTGCTCCTCTTCGTCGAGAAACACCTTCAAGCGGCGGGTAAAGAAACACTTCACCGGATCACGCAGGAACGACTGCAACAGCTCAGGCGTGAGCTGATGTCTCTCTTCCCAGGCCAATAACGGCGCAGCGCTCTCGCCCGCCGAGGCCTGGCCATGCAGGGCCGCCCACTCGTGGGCATAACTGAACAGTTGCGCCTCGCCATTGAAGTAACGGCGGCTGAAAGGCTGCAAGGGATGCTCGGTGGTCAGACCATGCAGAACGTCGCCGCCATCGGCCAGCGTCCAGGCACTGCCAAGATGGTCGCGCAGCTGACCGACCAGCACGGAAGGCGGGCGCTCGCTGTTGTCGCGAATGCTACGCCCTACCCAGCTGACATACAGACGATCACGCGCTGCCAACAGTGCTTCCAGCAGCAGATAGCGATCATCCTCGCGGCGCGAACGGTCACCAGGTCGGTAATCACCGGCCATCAGGTCGAAATCCAGCGGCGCCTGGCTGCGCGGGTAGTCGCCATCGTTCATGCCCAGCAGGCAAACCTGGCGGAACGGGATCGCGCGCATCGGCATCAGCGTGCAGAAATTCACCGCCCCAGCGAGAAAGCGCTGGCTCAGCCGCCCCTGATCGAGCCCGCCGAGCCAGGCTTCGCGCACCACCGGCAGGGTCAGCGCTTCGTCCAGCGTCGCAGCCTCGCAAAGCTCCAGCCAGGCATCCAGCGCATCGAGCAATTGGGTGGTGAGCACCTCTTCACGGTCGTTCTGCGGCAGGAAGAAATCGTCGAGCATGCCGCGCAAGCGTTCACCCCACTGCACCGGCGTGGCCGGCTCGCGCAGTTGCTGCAGATGCCGGCCGAGGGTTTCCAGCAGGCGTGTCACCGGGCCGATCAGCGCAGCATCGAGCCCGCCGATTTCGTCATAGGGCTCGATACCGGCAAAGGCGTCGGCCGTACCCACTGCGTAGCCCAGCAGCATGCGTCGCAGACCGAAGCGCCAGGTGTTCTGCTCCAGGTTCTCGCCGAGGCCAAGCGACTGCCGCTGTGTCGCGTCCAGCCCCCAGCGCACACCGGCACCCTCCAGCCAGCGGCGCAGGGTGGGCAACTGATCCTCGGCGATGGCGAAGCGCTGACGCAACGCGGCGACATCCAGCAGGTCGAGTATCTCGCTGACGCTGAAGCGGCTTTCCGGCAGGCGCAGCAGGTGCTCCAGCGCGATGACCATCGGCTCCTTGCCGCGCAGCCCCTGGTCAGCCAGGGTGAAGGGAATGAAACGCGGGTCGTCGCTGGCGAACTGGCCGAACACAGCCTGGATATGCGGTGCATAGGCGTTGACGTCCGGCACCATGACGATCACGTCGCGCGGCCTTAGCGTGGCGTCCTCGCTGAAGCTGGCCAGCAGTTGGTCGTGCAGCACCTCCACCTCGCGCTGAGCGCTGTGGCCGATATGAAAACGCAGCGAATGATCACGTGCGGGGTCGACCGCAGGCCAGGTGCTGCGCGTTTCCGCCAGTGGGCGCAGGTCGAGGATATCGTTCTGCAACTGGCCGAGCAGGCTGTCCTCGTCGGCCGGACTGAACAGGTCGATGCGCTCGAACTGCTCGCGGTAGCGCTGCGGCTCGTCGTACTGATCCAGCAGGTTGATGTAGTCACGCCCCTGCTTACCCCAGGCCGCGAGCAACGGCTGCCCGTGCTGGTGCATGTCTTCCTGCTCGAACAGGCCGATCTGGGCACTTGGTTTGCCTTTGCGCTGCTGACGGCGGTATTCGTGGCGCAGCAGATCCTTGTCTTCGACGATATCGCCCCAGTGGTGCTGACAGGGGTTGTGCACGTAAAGCATGACCTGGCTGAAGCGCGCCATGGTAGCCAGCGCTTCCAGCACCTGGGCCGGCAACGAGGAGATGCCAAAAACGGTGATACGCCGGGGTAGCCCGGGCGGCGCTGCATCCAGTTCGCCCATACGGGCGACGAAACGCGGATGCACGCCAGCGCGGCTCTCGGCCAGGTGCTGTTCGCCAACGTCCGCCAGCAAGGCACGCCACAGCGCGGGTTGCCAACGGGAATCGCCCTCCAGCATCCGTTCACCACCGCGCGAGGTACGCAGCCGATCATGCCCGGCAGCCCAGTCCGCCAGCCAGTCAGCGCGATAGACCTGGTATTGGTCGAACAGATCAGCCAGACGCTCAGCCAGTTGGTGACGCTTGCGAAGATCCTGATCATCGGCGAGGAAGCGGCGCAAAGGGGCGAACGCTTCCTCGGCCAGCAAGCCTGGCAACAGCCGCATCAGACGCCAGGTCAGCGGCGCCTTGTCCAGCGGCGACTGCTGCGGGATCGCATCCTTGCCCAGCACGTTGCGGTACGCCTGCCAGAGAAAACGCGCCGGCAGGTCAACATCCAGCGCGGCAGCAATCCCACATCCATCACGCTCGGCCAACGCCAGCTTGAGCCACTGGGCGATGCCATTGCTCTGCACCAGCAGCACTTCGTTCTCCAGCGGCCGCAGCGGATAGCGGCGCATCCACTGCACAGCCAGCGCACGCAGCTCTTCGAGGTGGTTGCCGTGAATGACGATAAGGCCGGGGGACAACTCCGGGCTGGCGGGCATCGACTGACTCCTGTCGAAAATCGAAGCGCAAGTTTGCCAGCATTTGGTGACGAGGTGCGTCATCCATCGCTGCCTCGCAGCACTCTCGCATCAGACCAACCCACCATTGGCGCGCAATACCTGGCCATTGATCCAGACACGACAGCGGCATCCTCCTGCTAGCCCAGTAGATAAAGCGGAAAAGTGCTTGGATGCAGGCTCACACAGCGTGTTGCCCGCCTGCCAGGTTGATCGCGGTGACCTGAAGAACGCATCGTCACTATCGCTCAGGGGCAGAGCCTTGAAGAAATCAGTGTCGTTGGCCAGTACGTCGACCTAGCCCAAGCGACGTTCGATTTCCCCTTAGAACTCAACTGAACGGGATATACGTTGAATATGAATCAGCGATTGAGCGAAGCGCGTAAACGCAAGAATCATCCATTAAAAACAGCCACCTCGGATGATTGATTTCTTGGCGAGTGCATCTCACAAGGTTTAAACGCCGATCTTCATGCATCAGGGCTCTTCGAGCGCCTCTGCAAACTGACGAACAGCATCGACCACTTGCCGAGCACCATCTTGAATTTCTTCAATGACCTGGCCAGCTTGATTGACCAGACCAACGCCTCGATCAACCTCATGACGGCTCGACTCCATACTGTTCACAGCTTCTTGCGCCAGTTCATGGTTACGTCTCACTACGTCGACAATCTCGACCGTCGCTCGGGCAGTTCGTGCTGCCAGATTACGAACCTCATCAGCGACCACGGCGAAACCACGCCCCTGTTCACCCGCCCGAGCGGCTTCAATGGCTGCATTGAGGGCAAGCAAGTTCGTCTGCTCAGCAATACTGCGAATCGTCTGCACGATGCTACTGATCATTTCTGATTGTTGACTCACCGCGGTTATGCCCTCGGCAGCACGAGACAACTCATCAGCTATGCCGCGCACCACCTCTACAGTGTCTCTAATTACCTGAGCGCCATGGCGGGCTCTCTCGTCAGTCTGCTGAGAAATTTCGTAGGCAAGCCTTGCAGCATCTGATTCAGCTTCCTGCTGACGCACCTGCGCGGTGATGTCACGCGCGAACTTGACCACCTTGTAGAGGTGCCCTCCGACATCGAAAACCGGGTTGTATGTGGCACTTAGCCAAACCGTGTGACCGTAACGATCAAGGCGCTGAAAGCGCCCAGAAAAAAAATCGCCTCGATTGAGCCGCTCCCAGAACTCACGATACGCAGAGGCATCAACCTCCTCCCGGGTACAGAACATTCGGTGGTGCTTTCCCCTTATCTCACTCAGGCGATACCCCATGGTTTGCTCGAAATTCTCGTTGGCTTCGAGTACCTCCCCTTTGAGGTTGAATGAAATGATGGCCATAGAGCGACTAATAGCCTCAATCATGCTGTTCTGCTCTTGTTCGCGAGCAACCAGCTGGGTGATATCGGTGGCCAGCTTGAGAACGCCCTCGATGCTGCCATCGGCACGCCGGATAGGGTTATAGCTTGCCTCTAGCCAAACCTCCCGTCCCTGCTTGTTACGCCGAAGAAATCGATCACGAATAAACTCCCCTCCGGCCAGGCGTTGCCAAAACCGACGGTAGTCTGCCCCGGCCTGATAGTCGGGAAAACAGAACATACGATGATGCTGACCAACGATCTCATCTAGCCGATAGCCCATTGTCGCCAAGAGGTTCTCGTTAGCGCTGACGATCGTGCCATCAGGCTTGAATTCAATCATCGCAGTGGAACGATCGACTGCAACTCTACGAGCCTCTGCCGCTTGTAATCTCTGCAGAGCCTGAGCCAGGGTCTGCTTAATCGATCTGTTGAACATGAATTTCCCTGACAGCGAATAGAGTTCTAGGGGAAGGAGAAACGCCTAAAACCTATACTAACCTTTTACAAACAAAAATGTACGTATAGCTTTTACGGATTTCGAGCGCACCTGATCACTGCCTCCGCCTCTTCCTCCACTTGCCCTGAAGATGCAGACAGAATCGAAAAATGGCAGCCTCTGCTATGGCTCGCTGAACGACCGGTTCATGCCGTCGGTAAGCGGGCCGGCAATGTAGTTGAACAGCGAACGCTCGCCGGTGAGGATGGCGACACTTACAGGCACGCCGGGCAGCAAGGGATAACGCGCGCCGGAATGCTCGAAGGCCTCCTGTGCCGGGCGGATGCGTACACGGAAGTAAGGGATGCGCTGCTCGTCGAGCACCGAGTCCGGGCTGATGTCGACCACTTCGCCGTCGATGGGCTGAAAGCCACGAGCGATGGAAGACACCAGTTGGATGCGGGCCTGCTGGCCGGGAGTGACCATACCGATATCACCGACCGGCAGCCGCGTCTCGATCATCAACGGCTCACCCGCCGGTACCAGAGTCATCAGAGTGCCACCCGGCTGGATTACGCCGCCTTCGGTCACCACTTGCAGGGTCATGACCACGCCTTCGATGGGTGAACGCACCACCTGCCGCTCACGGCTGTCTGAGAACTTGAGCAGGCGCTCCTGCAGTTCGGTGATCTGTCGGCGTACTTCGGCCAGTTCCTTCTGCAGTTCCTCGTGACCACCCGAATCCAGGCCGGTGAGAGCTGCCTGCTCCTGCTTTAGACCTGCGTACACACGGCCCAGGGAGGCCTCGGTTTCCTGCAGGGTGCCACGCAATTGCTGTTCGTCCTTGAGCAGTTCCAGGTGTTCGTAGCGGTTGGCCAGGCCCTCAGTCATCAGTTTCTGGCTGATGGCGATCTGTTCGCGCAGTAGCTTGAGCTTGGAACTGACGTGGCCGATGCGGGCCTTGAGTTCCTTTTCCTCAGCGCGGCGCTGCTGGATTTTCTGCTGCTGCTCCTCGGAGCGGCTGTCCAGGCGACTCTTCTGCGCGATGAACAGGTCGCGGTTGACCTTGACCTGCTCAGGGAAATCTCGCGCCAGTTCTTCGGGCACGATCATGTCGTCGGCCCCGGCCAGTTGCGCCTCCAGACGCAGGGAGCGGATACGCAGCGCAGCCAGTAGCGCCTCGGTCTCGCGCCCTTCGGACATCATGGCGACCCGTTCGATTTCCGCCAGCGGCTCGCCAGGCGCCACACGCTGCCCTTCGCGCACCAGGATACGGCGCACGATACCGCCCTCCAGGTGCTGCACCAGCTTGGTCTGCCCCAGCGAAGTCACCTCACCGGGGGAGTGGCTGGCGATGTCCAGCGGGAAGAACAGCGACCACAGCAACATGGCGCCGAGCATCAGCGCCAGCAGGCGGATGGTCAGGCGGCTGCCCAGCAGTTCGTCGCCAGGCAATGCCGGGTCGGTCTTGCCGGGCAGGAAGAAACCGGCCAGGCGACTCAGCAACGGATGGCTCTCGAAGGCCCCCAGGATCCGGTCAGCGATGCGACCAAGGCGGCTAGGTACGTCATTCATCGGCATGCCTTGCTCAGCCATGCTGGACTCCTTCGCGTGCAGGTTTGCCATCTCGCAGCACGCGCGGTACCGGCTTGTAGTTGAGGTCGATGACCGTATCGGCAGCACCGAGGATGAACGATTCATTGCTCATCATCACCAGCGTACGCCCCTCGCGTACCAGGCGGCTGAGCAGCGCCGCGATGGCCTTGCAACCCTCGGCATCGACGCCCTCGGTAGGATCGTCCAGTACCACCAGTTGCCCACCACCGAGCACCGCGCGTACCAGCGCCAGACGCCGACGGATACCCAACGGAATACTGCCGCCACCGTTGCGCACCACCAGGCCCAACCCTTCCGCACCACCTTCGACGAAAGCGCCCACCGCCAGCTCCCGGCACAACTCCAGTACCTTGGCATCAGCGGTTTCCGGCGCCAGCACGCAGAGGTTCTCACGCAGGGTGCCATCGAAGAACTGCGGTTCCTGCGGCAGATAGGCGACCTGACGACGCCACCACTGCGGATCGGCCTGGCGCAAGTCCATGCCATCGACCAACAGATGGCCACGGCTGGGCTCCAGCAGCCCGACCAGCAAGCGCGCCAGGGTCGTCTTGCCGCTGCCATTGGCACCGGTGAAAACCAGCACCTTGCCAGCCTCCAACGAATAATCGAAATGCTCCAACACCGGCACGGCCTGCTTCGGGTAACCGAAAGCCATGTCCTCGAAGCGCAGGCTGCCGCGGGTCTGGCCAAGGCGCACACCTTCGGCACGCTCACGCGGAATGGCGCACAACTGCCGTGACAGCTCCAACGCGCGCTGACCACGACCGATCTGCTCGCCCAGACCGAGCGCGCGCGTCAGTGCCGCCAGGGCTCGGCTGGCGAGAATGTTGCAGCCGATCAACGAACCGATGTCGAGGTTGCCGGCCAGCACCTCGCGCGCCCCCAGGCCCATGATCACCATGCTGAGGATCAGGGTTCCGGCGTAGCTGGCGTTCTGCATGGTGTTCTGCAGGCGATTGAGTTGAGCCCGCTGTTCGGCCTGATCGTCAGCGCAGGCACGCCATTTTTCCTTCAGCGCATCGGCTGCGGAAAACGCCCGCACCATTTCCCCGCCAGCGGTGAGGTTGTGCTGGTAGCCGGCCATCTGTATAGCAATACGGCTCTGCGCCTCCATCGGCTCACGCAGGCGGCGCTGCGCCAGCAGCGACACCAGCGTCACGCCGACCATTACCAGCAGGGCCATACAAGCCAGAAACGGACTGAGCATACCCAGCACCACGACGAACACGAAGGCGAATGGCGTGTCCAGTAGGGTCACCAGGTTGGGCGCGCCGAAGCATTGCTGCACGGTGCTCTGCCCGGAGAGAATTTCCCGCCGTGCCGTATGCGGCAACTGCTCGACCAGTGCGTATTGACCACGCACCGCCCCTTCGAACAGCGTCTCACCCAACTCCGTATCGGCCCGTGCGCACAGCCATTGCGCCACGCGCAGACGCGCATTGCGTAGCAGCACCTCGAAGCCCACCGCCATGACGGCGCCGAGCGTCAGGGTCACCAGGGTTGCGTCGACCCCCAGTGCCAGGTACCGGTTGAGAACATGGATGCTGTACAACGAGCTGGCCAGACCGAGCAGATTGATCAACAGCGAGGACAGCCACAGTTCCAGGCGCAGCCTGGGTTGCAGGGCGATTCGGCGGAAAAACTCGTTCATCGTGACACTCGGAAAGGCCCCCTGCGCGTCGCCGCGCAGGGGAACGGGTTACACCGTGTAAGGCTGGATGATGTCCTGCGGCAGGCTGTGCGCGTCGGGCTGGTTGGCCAGCTCTGCGAGCGCCACCAGGCCGCTGCCATCGGTACCGCCGGACGTGTCGGCATCGTAATACAAACGCGTGACGTCGCCATTGGAGATCAGGAAGAAGGCGGCTCCACTGTGCTGTCCATTGCCAGTGATCGCCGCCTCCAGCTCGTCCAGGTGGCCGTTGTTGCCAGTGCCGAACTGGAACTGTCCCGGCGCGAAGCTGACCCGGTAGACGTCGGCGTTGCCCTGCCCGGCCAGTTGCGCCAGGGTCTGCATGATGTCACCGGTGAAGGCTTGCGAGACCGAGCTCAGGCCATTCAGACCACCGAAAGCCGTCGGGTCGAAGGTCAAGTGATCGACGCCGGCCTCGAAGTCCAGGATCGCGTCCATGCCATCGCTCGGCGACATGTAGTGGAAGCGATCCGCCCCCGCGCCGCCGATCAGCACATCGGCCCCCGCGCCACCAACCAGCAGGTCGTCGCCATCGCCACCATTGAGCACGTCACTGCCAGCACCGCCGAACAGCTGGTCGTTGCCACCCAGGCCAGACAGGTTGTCGGCACCCGACGTCCCGGTGAGCAGGTCATCGTCGGCACCTGCCTGGTCGTCGTTGCGCAGCACCACGTCCTTACTGACCAGCACGTACGGGCTATTGGCCGTGGCGCGCAGAACGATAGACATCAGCTCGTCGGCCTCCACGGCTCGGTCACCACTGACCTGGAAACTGAAGCTGGCAGTGGTACTGCCGGCGGCGAAAGTGACGCTGCCCGAGGGCAAGGTGCCACCGAAGTCGTCGGCATCCACGCCCTGCCCTGCACCCGGGGTGACGCTCCAGTAGAAGGTCTCGGCACTGGCCGTCGGGTTGCGGGTCACCTGGTAGGTCACCGTCTGCAGGCCGCTATCGCCTTCCACCAGGCTGTCCGGACCGCTGATGGCCAGGCCCAGGTCGTCGTCACGGATGGTGCCACCGAGAGTTGTGGCACCGCCGGCGATGGCCGGGTGAGTGAAGGTCAGGTCGAACGACTCGTCGCCCTCACGCAACGAATCACCACGGATGGGCAGATTGAAGATCATCTCCGACACGCCAGCGGCCAGGGTGATGGTGCCGGTCAACGGAATGGTGAAGTCGTTGGCGTCCACCGCCCCGACGATGCTGTAGTGAACGGTCAGTGCAACGTCATCCGGCCCCGCGCGCAGGATGCGGTAGGTCAGCGGCGTGGTGGTGCCAGGCGCGCCTTCCAACCGGCTGTTGTCCAGCGCCAGCACGGTCAGCGCGACATCATCGCTCTGGATAGTGGCACGTGCGCTGCCCTGCAGCGGGTTGACGCTGCTGCCGCCACCACTGCTGGACAACTGAACGGTGAACTGTTCATCGGACTCGCCGATATCATCGCCATTGACTGCGATCTCCAGCACCTTGCTGGTCTCACCGGCGGCGAAATGCAGGGTACCGGTAGGCAGCACGCCACCGACGAAATCGGCGCCGTCCGCCGGAGCCGCGCCACTGCCGGCCACCGACCAGTCGATGCTGGCGCCTGACGTGGTGTCGCCACTACGGGTGACGGTAAAGCGGAATACCGTGGTAGCGCCGCCGTTGCCCTCAGCCAGCACACTGTCCACTACGCGGATGGCAAACTGGTTGTCATCGTTGAGGATGGTGCCGCTGGCACGGTCGTTGATCAGGTCGATGCCCTGAGGGTCGCTGAGCACTACCTCGAAGCCCTGATCCGGGCCGAGCACGTCGTCACCCTGCACGCGGATGACGATGTCCTTGTAGGTTTCGCCATCGGCGAACACCAGCGAGCCAGATGGCAACACTCCACCGACGAAGCTGCCGGCGTTGGCCGGATAGATGCCGTTGCCGCGTAGCGACCAATCAACGCTGACACTGCCGCTGCTGTCACCGACCCGCTCCACGCGGTAGACGAACTCGGTCACCTCGCCCGTGTCCCCCTCGCGCAGGCTGTCGCTGCCCAGAACGGCGATGCTCAGACCACGGTCATCGTTGAGGATGGTGACGCTGGCCTCGCCGGTGAGGATGGTGGCGCCTTCGGCGTCACTGAGCACCACGGAGAAGGTCTCGTCCTGCTCACCGAGAGTATCGGTATCGACCCAGACGGTGATGGTCTTGCTGGTCTCACCAACCCCGAAGGCGACCACGCCACTGACGTAGACGCCGCCGAAGTCTTCGGCATTGACCGGGTTAGCGCCCGACGGCACCACCTCCCACAGCACGCTGGCCGGGCCGGACAAATCACCACCGCGGGTGACGGTGAAGGTCACCGGAGTCTGCAGACCGTCGCTGCCCTCCACCACCGTAGCGGCGTCGGCGCTGATCCAGAGTACCGGGTCGTCGTTGAGCACCACCGCACTGACCGGGCCAGTGGTGATAGTGGAACCGTAGCTGGGGTTCTCCAGTTGTACCGCGAAGCTCTCGTCTTCCTCGCCCAGCTCGTCGCTGAGCACAGCAACGGTGAAGGTCTTGCTGGTCTCACCGTCGGCGAAGTGCACAGTGCCGGTCAACGCGGCGAACTCGGCGTCACTCAGCGGGTGCGGGCCGATGCCGGCCGCGCGCCAGTCGACGCTGGCAGTGCCCACGGCGCTCCCGATACGGTCGATGCGGAAGGTGAACAGTGTCAGACCGCTGTCACCTTCGACCAGCTCGCGAGTCACCACGCTCAGGGCCAGGCTGTCATCGTCGTTGACGATGGTGCCGATCTGATCGTTGCCGACGATATCGGCGTTACCGGTCGGGTTGGACAGGTGCAGGGTGAACGACTCGTCGCCCTCGTCGAGACCGTCGCCAAGCACATCGATGTAGATGTCCTTGTGGGTTTCACCCGCGGCGAATACCACGGAGCCGGACGGCAGCACACCACCCGGGAAGTCGGCTGCAGTGGCAGAACCGGCCTGCACCTGCCAGTCGACCGAGGTTTCGTCGCTGGTATCGCCGCTGCGAGTGACGGTGAAGTGCAGGCGTCCCGGCGTGCCGTTATCGCCTTCGTGAACCTGCGCGACGACACTGGCCAGGGTCAGGTCGATGTCGTCGTTGCGGATTATCCCAGCGGCACTGCCGGCACTTGCATCGATGGTGCTGCCAGCCCCTGGCTGATACAGCTCGACACTGAAGTGTTCGTCGATTTCGACGTCGCGGTCGCTGCGTACCGGGATGGTCAGCACCATCTCGCTCTGCCCGTCGGCGAAGGTCAGCGTGCCGCTGCTGGCGAAGAAATCACTGACATCGGTATCGCCATGGTTGATGCGCCAGTTGACCGTGGACGTGCCTTCGGTACTGCCGGTACGGGTCACGGTAAAGGTCAGCGAGGTGCCCTCGGCGGCATCGGCAGCGCGCGGGGCGATGGCGAACACGTCGTCATCGTTGCGGATCACCGCGTCCACCTGCTGGTTGGCGAAGCTATGGCTGAGGCTGTCACTCGGCGCCTGCAGGCTGACGGTGAAGCCTTCGTCCGGCTCCAGCTGATTGTCACCGGCAACCCAGACGGTGATGGTCTGGCTCATCTGACCTTCGGCGAAAGTCAGGTCACCGAACGGCAGTTGGCCGCCGAAGAAATCGTCCGCCGAAGCCGGATTGGCGCCGCTGCCCGCTACACTCCAGGCCAGGGTCGTGGCCAGGCCGCTGCCGGTACGGGTGACCAGGAACTGGTAGCCCGTGGCGCCACTGTCGCCTTCGACCGGCGTGGCGGTCACACTGATATCCCAGTGCACGTCATCGCTGACGATGGTACCCGTGGCGCTGCCGACCTTGATGTCGGAGCCAGCCGAAGCATTGCCGAGCACCACCTGGAAGGTCTCGTCCGGCTCGACCAGGCGATCACCGATGACGGTGATGCTGATGGTCTGGCTATTGGCATCGCCCGAAGCGAAGCTGAGCGTGCCGCTGGGCAGCACACCGCCGAGGAAATCGGCGGCATCGGCCAACCCCTGCAGGCTCCAGTCCACACTGGTGGCCAGTTCGAGGTTGCCGCTGCGGCTGACGGTGAAGGTGTAGACGGTCTGCAGGCCGTCATGACCTTCGACATGGCGCGCGTCAGTGGCCACGATGGTCAGCGACACGTCGTCGTTGACGATGGTGGCATCGGCCGTGGCCTGGGTGAACACCACGCCATCGGTGCTGTTCAGGCTCAGGCGGAAGTCCTCGTTGGCCTCGCCGCTGTAGTCGCCGCGCACCGGCACGCGGATGGTCAGCTGCTCCTGGCCGGCAGTGAAGGTCACGCTGCCGCTGGTCTGCAGGAAGTCATCCGCCGAGGCCGGATTGGCGCCGATACCGGCCACGCTCCAGTTGATGGTTTCGGTACCGGACAGCTTGCCGCTGCGGGTGAGCACGAAGTCGAACCAGGTGGTCTGGCCATCATCGCCTTCGGCCTGGGCGGCCGGTGCGGTCACGTCGATCACCACGTCATCGGCGATGATCAGGCCGTCGGCGCTGGCTTGGTCGATCACCAAGCCACTGGCCGGGTTGCTCAGCACTACGCTGAAACCTTCGTCGTGCTCGGCCAGCACATCACCGCGCACATTGATGATCAGGGTGACGCTGGCTTGACCCGCCGGCAGCACCAGCGAGCCGGACGGCAACGAGCCAAACTCGAAGTCGGCGCCATCGACCGGATGTGCACCACGCCCTACCACCGCCCAATCGACGGTCTTCGGCTGATCCAGCGAGCCGCTGCGGGTGATGGTGAAGGTGAACGCGGTGGTGCCGCTATTGCCTTCGGCCTTGCTGGCATCGGTGGCGGCGATGCTGATGCTGGCATCGTCGTTGACAATGGTGCTGCTGGCGCTGCCGGTCTGGATCTGCGCACCGACTGGATTACCCAGCACGACCTGGAAGGCTTCGTCGCCTTCCACCAAGGTGTCGCCATTGACCAGCACGGTGATGGTCTTGCTCGACTCGCCGTCGGCGAACGTCAGGCTGCCGCTCGGCAGGCCGCTGTTGTCGCCGATCTGATCGGCCGTGGCGAAATCAGCCACCCCAGCCAGAGCCGAACCCAGACGCCAGTTGACGCTGGCACTGCCACTGGTGTCGCCGCTGCGCTGTACGGTAAAGGTGAACGCCGTGGTACCGCTGTGCCCCTCGGCCAGCTCGGTCTGCCCAGCCACGATATTGAAGGCCGCATCGTCGTTGAGGATGGTGCCCTCGGCCGTGGCCTGGGTGAGGGTATCGCCCGTGGTGCCCGCGCCTAGGGTGATCTGCACGCTGTAGGTTTCGTCGGCCTCGGCCACGGCGTCCTGGCTGGACTGCACGCTGATGGTCTTGGTCAGTTCACCCGGGGCGAAGACCACCGAACCGGACATCGCCTGCCCAATCAGATCCGCTGCGTTGGCGCTGCCGTTGAGCAGGATCTGCCAATTGATGGTCTGGCTCTGCACCGTGTCGTGGCTGCGGCTGATGACGAAGGTCTGCGCCTGGCCCTCCTGCGCAGCCGGGCCGGCGACGATGGAGAAACTCGAGTCGTCGTTGCGGATGGTGCCGGTAGCGCTGGTGCGGATCGGGTCGCTGATATCGCTGCTGAGGTTACCCAGGACGATACGGAAGTTCTCGACCTGCTCCGGGGTGACATCACCAACCACGGTCACGGTGATCTGCGCCGTGGTCTGGTTGGCCGCGAAGTTCAAGGTGCCGCTGGTAGCGCCAGTGAAGTCCGCGGCGTTGGTGGTGTCGTGCAGCAACGACCAGTTCATGCTGGAGGTGCCGCTGATGACGCCAGAGCGCGTCACGGTGAAGGTCAGGGTCTGATTGGCATCGGTCTCGGTGATCGAGGCATCGGCGATGCTGATGCCGGTGTCATCGTTGACGATGGTCAGGTCAGCGCTGTTCTGCCCGGTGACCGGGCGGTTGACGATACCTGCACTGTTGAGGGTCTCCTCGTAGAACACCACGCGGAAGCCTTCGTTGTTCTCGACCTGGCCATCGCCGCGCACGACGATGTTGATGTTGCCGGTCATCACACCATTGGCAAAGCTCAGGGTGCCGCTGGGCAGGACACCGCCGGAGAAATCCGCGGCATCGGCCGGGTTCGCACCGACACCCTCGACACGCCATTTCACCGACCCGACGCCGGTATAGCCGGTACGGCTGACCGTCAACGAGTAGGTGGTGGTCTGGCCGGCATCTGCCTCGCTCTGGCTCGCGACGGTCGGCGTGGCGGTGTAGCGCGTATCGCTTTCCAGCAGGGTGCCGGTGACGTTCATGCTGGTGGCGCTGCTGGCGCTCCAGCCATCACTGCCGAAACGAACAGTAGAACCGGTGCTGTCGGCCGGCGCATTGAGGCGTAGGGTGAACCCCTCGGTGTTCTCGATGATGCCGTCGGCCTTGAGCAGGTCGAGCAGCGAGACATTGTAGCTGGACACCCCGGCAGGCAGGGTAAAGGTACCGTTCATGCTGACGAAGTCGGCACTGCTGGTACTGCCGTTGGTCAGGGTATAGCCGATGGTCAGTTCGTTATCCATGCGCCCATTGCGCACGATGGTGAAGTTCAGCGGCTGCCCTTCATAACCACTGGCGACCGGATCGGCGTTGCCAAAATAACCGACCCACAGGCGGATATCGTCGTTCTTCAGCGTAGTGCTGGCACTGTTCTGCGCCGGATCAAGGCCGGTCGGACCGTACTCGTCACGGTACTGCGAGGCGATGAACGTATTGTTGTAGGCGTCGCTCGGCGAGATGAGCGAGAAGTTCAGCAGCGTATCCGGCTCGATGACGGTGTCACCCGGGAAGGTCACGGTGACTTGCTTGCTGGTTTCGCCTGCGGCGAAGCTCACGACCCCGTAGGTGGTGTTGGTGTAAGGCGAATACGACCAGACAGTGTTACCGCCGTAACCGCTCACCTGCGCCCCGCCGTTGCCACCCCCGTTGATGTTGTTGCCGACGATCTGCCAGGCCACGCTGCTGGCGTAGTCCACGCTGCCGCCCGGCTGTGCGGTACGGGTGATGGTGAAGGTAACGCTGGTGGTGCCGGTGTTGCCTTCGTAAACCTCGCTGGTGCTGCTGGTCACGCCGAGCAGTGCGGCCGGCTCATCGTTCAATACCCAGCCGCCTTGGTTGTAGCCGAGCGCCGGCGTCTCGATATCACCATCGAGGTTCTGCGGGTTGCTCAGCACCATCTGCACTTCTTCACGCCAGGTCTCGGTCAGCGTGTCGTTGACGGTGTAGAGGGTGACGGTCTTGGTCAACTCACCATCGACGAAGGTGAAGCTGCCGCTCAGTGTACGGGTGGCCGCATTCCAGGACAGGTCCGGGTTGTTGGCCAGGATCGCGTCCATGTCCAGGTCGGACGGGTCGAGCTTGTACCAGTCATTACGAACGTTGTTGGACTCGTTACTCGCCTCCGAACCGCCCAGGACGATTTCCCAATCCACGGAGTCGCTGCCACGCTGGTCACCAGCGCGGGTGATGGTGAAGACCAACTCGTCACCTTCAGCGATACGCTCGCCGCTGACATCGAAGCGGGTGTCGTCGTTCTGCAGTACCACGTGATTATTGATAGCGCCGTTGGGCGGGCTTGCCGTCGAACCAGGCTGGATGCTGCTACCCGGGCTGGCCTGGTTCAGGTAGAGGCGGAAAGCCTCGTCGTACTCGCCGAGGTCATCCACCTGAGTACGGATGGTGACGTACTTCACCGACTCGCCGTCGGCGAACTCCAGGCGACCTGACGGAATGGTGCCGTTCCAGAAGTCGTCGGCGCTGATCGACGCATAACTGCCGACGCTGGTCTGCACCGCCCAGTCGACCCAGGCTGGCCCGGCAGTGGAGATGGTGCGATAGACGGCGAAGGTATGCTCGATGTAACCGTCAGAAGCACTGCCGCCATCGGCGACGGTATCGCCCTCTAAACGATTGCGACCGGTAGTGGGCGTGTCCTGAATGTAGAACTCGGCCTCGTCACGCTGAATCTCGCCGAACAGGTAGACGGTGGACGCGCTGGTGCCGTTCTGCAGCGTCTGATCAGCGGTGTAAATATTCTGGCTGCCGGTTTGCGGGGCGCGCAGCTCGTCGATACCACTGACGTTGTTGAACTGCACCTTGAACCACTGGTCGTCCTCGACGACATTGTCACCACGCACGGTGATGGTCACGGTCTTGCTGGTCTCGCCACTGGCGAAGCTGACCGTGCCCGATGGCAAGGTACCGCCCACAAAGTCTGCACCGTCGGCTGAGTACTCCCAGCGTCCGTTGTTGTAATCGACGACGTCGTGGCCGCTCACATTCCAGCTCAGACTGGAGGCTTTGGCCGTATCGCCGCTACGGGTCAAGGTAATGGTGTAGGTGGTGTTCTCGCCGTCGATCTTCTCAGCCTGACGCGCCTGTGCCCACTCGATGGTGACCAGGGTGTCATCATTGGTGATGGTGCTCTGCACACTACCGCTGCTACCAATTGAGGTGCCGCCGCTGGGGTTGCTCAGCACCAGATTGAAGCGCTCGTTGCCTTCGATGCTGCCCACCCCGGTGTCGCCATAGGCGTATACGCGGAAGGTCTTGGTGACCTCGTTCGCCGCGAACGTCAGGGTACCGGACGGGTTGAAGTTTACCGAGCCGTTGGTGAAATCCAGGTAGTTGGTATCGACATGCTGCACGGCCCAGTCAACCGTGCTGGTCTGGTTCAGGTTGCCGGTGCGGGTGACGGTGTACTCGAAGAACGCGCTAGTACCATGGCCGGCGTCACCTTCGCTGCGCGACAGGGTACCCGTGATGCTCAGTTCGGCATCGTCGTTGCGCACCACGCCATCGGCACTGGCCGTGGCGATCTCGTTGCCGGGCGAGGCGTTCTCCAGCAGCACCCGCAGCGTTTCATTGCTTTCGAGCTGGCTGTCACCGGCCACGCGCAGGGTGATGGTCTTGCTAGTTTCGCCCACGGCGAATGTCACGGTGCCATAGGGGATACCATCGACATCGCGCAGCACACCAGCGGCCTGGGAGGCGAAGAAGTCGGCGCCGCTCACCGAGTTGGCGACGCTGGGGTCGACCCGCCAGTCAACCGTGCTGACCTGGTTGGTGTAGCCGGCTCGGGTCACGGTAAAGGTGAATTCGACGTAGCCGCTGTTGCCTTCGCCCTTGTCGGCGGACAATGGGCTGATGCTCAGCGAGGCGTCGTCGTTGGTCAGGGTGGTGGTGGCGCTGGCGGTGCCGATGCTGGCGTTGGCCGAGGGGTTGGAGAGCGTCACGGTGACGGCCTCGTCATCCTCGACATTGGAGTCGCCGCGCACGCGGATCACCACGGTGGCAGTGCTCTGGCCATCGGCGAAGCTGAGTGTACCACTGGAGGCCTGACCAACACCGAGATCGCTGGCGTTCAAGCCACCGGACAATGTCCAGGTCATGTCGCGGGCGCCGCTCAGAGAACCGCTGCGGGTCACGGTAAATACGACATCGCGCTCGCCGCTATTGCCTTCGGCCTGGGTGGCAGCGTTGGCGGCGATGCTGAAGCTGGCGTCGTCATTGACGATCTGCGTGCTGGCCGTGCCCTCGCCCGCTTCGATGGTGCCGCCCGTTGGGTTGAACAGCGATACCTGCAGCGACTCGTTGTTCTCCACGGTGTTGTCGCCACGCACGCGGATGGTGATGGTCTGGCTGGTCTGGCCGGCTGCGAAGCTGACCGTACCACTGGGCAGCCCGGCGTTGTTGCCAAGGGTATCCTGGCTACCCTGGAAATCGGTGGCATTGATGCCCGTGGCCGGGTCCAGGCGCCACTGCACGGAGCCTGTGCCAGTGGTCACGCCGCTACGCGTGACGGTGAAGGTGAATTCGGTGACATCCCCTGTGGCGCCTTCGTTCTGTGCAGCCGGCGCGCTGATGCTGAAGTTGGTGTCATCGTTGGTGACCAGCGTGCTGTCGCTGGGCTTGATCAGGATGCCAGCGCTGGGGTTGCTCAGCGTCAGGGTGAAGGCCTCGTCAGCCTCTACGCGGGTGTCACCACGCAGAACGAAGCTGACGGTACGCTCGGACTGGCCGGGGGCAAACGTCAGGCTACCGGCCGGTAGACCACCGATGGTGTCGGCTGCGTCGCCGCCGTTGCTGCCAGTGACCTGATAGTCGACCGTAGCACTCCCAGAGAGGTCGCCACTGCGCACGATGGTGTAGATCACCGTCTTGCTGCCGCTGTTGCCCTCGCTGATGCTGGCCTGCTCGGCGTTCACCGAGAAGCCCTGATCGTCGTTGCGAATTACCCCATCGGCCGTGCCATCGACCACCGCCTGCGGCGTGCCGTCTTCCAGGCGGGCATTGTTCAGGGTGACGGTGAAGGTTTCATCAGCCTCCACCTGCAGGTCGCCGTTGACCTGGATGGTCAGGGTCAAGCTTGCCTCGCCAGCGGCGAAGCTCAGAGTACCGCTGCTGGCAGCGAAGTCGGCGGCATTGGCAATACCGGACAGCGACCAGTCCACCAGGGCAGCCGAGCCCAGGTCGCCGGCACGGGTCACGGTAAAGGTGAACGCCGTAGTGCCGCTGTTGCCCTCAGCCTTGTCGGCGGCCAGCGGGGTAATGGAGAAGCCCATGTCATCGTTGTCGATACGGGTCTCGGCGCTGGCCACCGTCAGCTCGGTGTTGCCATCGCGGGCCTGCAGCTCGACGCTGAAGCTTTCATCCAACTCGATGTGGCCATCACCGGCCACGCGCACGGTGATCTGCACGCTGGTCTGGCCTTCGGCAAAGGACACGGTGCCGGACGGCAAGCCGGCGTTAGCGCCGAGTGCGTCCTGGCCCACGACGAAGTCGGCCAGGCTGGCGGCGTCGACGCCCTGCCCGACCGCCACTTTCCAGTCGACGCTGGTTGCGCGCAGGTCGCCAGTACGCGTCACGGTAAAGGTGAAGCTGCGCTCCTGGCCGGCATCGCTTTCGGTAGCGCTGGCCTGGTCAGCGCCGATGGAAAGCGCCAGGTCATCGTTGCGCACCAGGGTGCTGGCGGTGTCGGTGAGCAGTTGGGTCTGGCCATGTGCCGGGTTCGAAACCGGATTACCCAAGGTCAGGGTGAGGGTTTCGTCGCTTTCCAGCACGGCATCACCGAGCAGTGTCAGCTCGATGACCTTGCTGGTTTCGCCGGCGGCGAATTCCACCAGACCATTGAGCGCAGTGCCGAGGACGAAATCATCGGCCTGCAGTCCGCTGGCGGCCCAGGTCACGCTGACCGGGCCAGACAGGTCACCGCTGCGCGTGACGGTAAAACGCAACACCTGGGTTTCGCCCGCTGCGCCTTCATCCACCACAGCGTGCTCGGCCTGGATACTGATGCCGATGTCATCGGAAACGATGCTGCCTTGCGCCTCGCCAACCAGGATGTCGGCATGACCACTGGCGTTGCCGAGGGTCACGGTAAAGGACTCATCGCCCTCCACGTCGCGGTCGCCACGCACGGCGATCTGGATGACCTTGCTGGTCTCGCCCGGGCCGAAGGTGACGGTACCGGACGGCAGCGCCCCGCCAACGAAGTCCGCTGCATCGACCTCGTCAGACAGACTCCAGTCGACGCTGGTGGTGCCCGTGGTGACCCCGGAGCGGGTCACGGTGAATTCATGGATGACGCTGCCACTGTCACCTTCTACCAGGCCACTGCGGGTAGTGGCGATGGCCAGACCAGTGTCGTCGTTGGTGATGGTCGCAGAAGCCGAGGAGTTGCCCAGACTGGCGCCAGTGGAAGGGTTGTAGAGCTCGACGCGTAACCCTTCGTTGGCTTCCAGGCGATAGTCGCCGGCCACCTGCAGGGTGATGGTCTGGCTGGTCTGGCCGCTGGTGAAGTCGAGCGTGCCGGACGGCAGCACGCCGCCGACGAAATCGGCGCCGTCGACCGGGTTACCGCCCTCGCCGACCACGCGCCAGGCCACACTACCGGTGCCGCTCAGGTAGCCGGTACGGTTGACCAGGAAATTCAGCTGCGCTATCTGGCCATCGCCGCCTTCGGCGACGCTGGTGGTCTGCGCCTGGATGGCGAACTGCTGGTCGTCATTGAGCAGCAGGCCATTGACGCTGCCATTGCCAACCGTGGCGCCCGGGTTTGGGGCGCCGAGACTGAGCACGAAGCTCTCGTCAGCCTCAAGCTGCGAGTCGGTGGCGATGTGCAGGACGATCTCCAGGCGATCAACGCCCGCGGCGAACACCAGCGTGCCGCTGGGCAGCACGCCACCGACGAAATCACTGCCATCCACGCCATTGACAGCGCCCGGGGCAAGACTCCAGGTAATGGTGTCACTGCCAGTCAGGTCGCCACTGCGCTCGACCACGTAGCGCAGCTCATGGCTGCCACCACTGCCTTCCAAACTGTCGGCCTGGGACAGCAGGTTGAACACCACGTCGTCGTTGCGGATCAGGCCATTGGCCGAACCGACGGAGATTTCCGCACCTGGGCTGGGATTGCTCAGCACCACCTGGAAGGTTTCGTCGAGCTCCACCAGGTTGTCCGGCGACAGCGGCAACGTAACCACCAGGCTTTGTACGCCACGACCGAACTCGAGGGTGCCGTTGAAAGCGGTGCCAGCGATGAAATCCGCGGCATTGGCGGCGTTGGCATCGCTGCCGAACAGCAGGCTCCAGTCGACACTGACGCTCTGGGTCAGGTCACCCTGGCGTTGCACGGTGAAGTTCAGCGAGCGCGGTGTATCGCTATTGCCTTCGGCGGCGACCAGGCCGGTTTCGTCGAGAATCAGGCGCGCATCATCGTTGATCAGGCTGCCATTGGCGCGATCCTGAATCACGGTCATGCCTGGCGTGGTACTGCTGATCACCACCTGCAACCCTTCAGTGGGCTCGTAGTGGCTATCCGGGGTCGCGCTGAAACGAATCACCGCACTGCTCTGGCCCGGTGCGAACTCGACGGTACCAGAGGGCCACGTGCCGCCGAAGTCGGCCGCGTCTACCGGGTTGCTACCAAAGCCCTGCACATGCCATTGCACGGTACCGGACAGCGACAGCTCGCCGGTACGGGTAACCACGAACTCCAGCGGCGTGGTGCTGGTGGTGCCTTCACGCACGTTGGCATTGCGCGCGACGATGGAGACGGCCTGGTCATCCGAGTCGATGCTGGCCAGTGCCGCGCCGACGTCGATCTGGCTGTTGGCGTCCTGTGCCTGCAGCGACACGGTGTAGCTCTCGGTGCCCTCGATCTGGGTATCACCATTGAGGCGCACATAGATGACCTTGCTGCTTTCACCCGCGGCGAACTGCACGGTGCCGCTCATGGGCTCGTCAGCGGCAAAATCGTTGATGTCGGTCGGCAGCTCGCCATAGCCGGCGATCTGGTAACCGATCTGCCCGGCGCTGCTGATGTTGCCGGTGCGGGTAACGATGAAGGCCTGCACGCCGCCAGCGCCATTGCCCTCGACGGTGGACGGCGTCAGGGCCTCGATGCTGTACACCGATTCATCGGTGCGGATGGTGCCGTAGGCTTCGCCGTTGATGATCTGCACACCGGCCGGCGGGTTGTGCAGGACGATGCCGAAGGTCTCGTCCATTTCCGCCAGGTTGTCACCTTTGACCCAGACCGTAACCAGCTTCTGCGTCTCGTTGGGCGCGAAGGTCACGCCGCCACTGGGCATGCCGTCGGCCAGGTTGAGCAGGTTCTGCCCGGCAATAAAATCGTTGGCGTCGGCGGCATGGGTACCCACACGGACGAAGCGCCAATCGATGCTGAGACTCTGATCCAGCAACTCGGAGCGCGTGACCATGAAGGTGATCGCGGTCTGCTGACCCTGGCCGCCTTCCATCACGTCCATGGTCACGCCGCGCAGGCTGACGCCGGTGTCATCGTTGAGGATCACGGTGCTGGCACTGCCACCGGAGACGCGCAAATTGCTCTGCTCGCTCTGCAGGCTGACGGTCAGGGTCTTGTCGTCCTCGACCTCACGGTCGCCACGCACGGTAAGCACGATGTCACGACTGGTCTCGCCGGCCGCGAAGTGCAGGAGGCCACCATCGATGCCTTCGATCAGATCCTCGGCATCGACACCGCTGACCGACCAGCGCACCGAACCGCTGCTCAGCGAATCGGTGCGGGTAACGGTGAAGCTGATGGTCGTGGTGGTGCCAGTGTCGCCTTCGACGATCTGCGCCTGGTTGGCACGAATCGACACCAGACCGTCATCGTTGAGCACCGTGGTGGTGGCGTCAGCGGTAACGATGGTCAGGTTGCTGCTGGGGTTGCTCAAACTGACCTGCAGCACTTCATTGGGCTCCACCACACGGTCGCCGAGCAGCGGAATGCTGATGGTCTTGCTCACCTCGCCGACACCGAAGGTCAGGGTGCCGGACGGTAGCTGGCCACCGATGTCGGCCTCGTCCAGGCCGCTGGCAGCCCAGTCGATGGTTGCCTGAGCACGGCCGTTGCTGCGGGTGACCACGAAGGTCAGCAACTGCTGCTCGCCCTCGTCGCCTTCCAGCACCTGAAGGCGCGTGGCCTGGATGCTGACGGTGGCGTCGTTGTCGAGAATCTGTACCGAGGCACTGGACTGGCCCAGCTGGCTGCCCGCACTCGGGCTGCTCAAGGACACCACGGCAGTGCGGTCACCCTGCGCCAGATAATCACCTGGCACCTCGATGCGAATCTGTTGCTCGATCTGGCCATCGGCGAAAACCAGCGCGCCGCTGGGCAGCGAGCCGCCGAACAGCGCCGGATCCAGGCCATTGAGCGTCCACTGCACCTGAGCAGCACCGGTTGCGGACGTGCGGCTCACGGTAAACACCAGCACCATGGTATCGCCGTCGTCGCCCTCGACCACGTCGCCACCACCCCGCACGGAAAGAACCGGAGCCGGCTGGCTGCTACCAGTCGGAGGCGTGTTCTCGTTGCCGCCAGTATCAGTGGGCAGGCCGCGATCCGTGCCGGCAGACAAACTGCTGCCGATACCGCTATCGTCACGGAAGTTGGGGAACACACCGAGGCCGCCGCCTGCGACGCCACCAGTCCCCTGCGATGCGCCACCCGGGCCAATACCCGACGTGACGCCACCGAGCAAACCAGGGCCAAAACCGTCGAGGTTGAGCACCGCCAGCTCCGGCGGCACACCCGGGGGCAACACGCCGCTACCGCTGAGGTCACCGGTCAGTTGCGTACGCTCGGGTTGTGTCGCCACATCGCTTCGATCGATATCCTGGCCCAGCAAGCCGGTAATTTCAGGACGGTGTGTGCTGTCGAACGGAGCTGGAGCCGAGATCGACGGAGCGGCTTCCACAATGGGCGCAAGCACATCGAGGGGCGCGCTAGTGCTTCCTTCATCGAGTCTCTGAACCTCGATATCGGCATTTGCCAACCAGCTCTGCACCCAGGAGAACGCCTCAACTGCCTCCGGCTGAGCCTGAGCGGCGCGCGCCTGCTCGGCAATGGACTGACGCAGGCTCTCGACCAACTGCACGGGAATGCCGGCAGCGTGGAGCATCTGACTCATGGCAGCCAGGGCCTGCTCGAGCGAATCGATCCCGTCGGGTGCGCGCCCATTCAGGAAATCCGTGACAACCTGTACGGCACGAACCAGGGTATCGATCTGTGCACTCGTCAATTCAGCCATTGAGGCTACTCCTGCTATCTACAGCCTGTCTTTTGGAAGCGCGAACGCACCTGGAACAGGTGCGTGCATGTCGATGCGATTGCGATGACTCAAGACTCAGTTGGCGCTGGGCTGGCCCACTTCCAGGGAAGCGACGGGCAGCACGCGCGCCGCAGGAACGATGATCCCCGGCTGACGGAAAATCCCCGGGGTCAATTGCCCCGTTGCGCGCAGCAGACGATAGGCGGCGATGATCTCGTCGATACCGGCGGCGGTAGCGTCGCTCTGGGCATTGATCAGACCAATTTCGCCGTTGAGGATATCGAGCAGGGAGCGACGCCCCATCTCACGCTCCTTGCGGGCGAGCTCAAGGAAGCTTCCGGCGATGCGCACCTGATTGCGCAGATGGTCAGCGCGCTCACGCGAAGTCTCCCAGGAGACCCAGGCGTTGCGGGCTTCTTCCATGGCCTGAATACGCACGTAGTCGGCTTTCTCCTGGGCACTGGCAACGGCCTGATCGGCAGTGCGGGTCACGTAGTTGGCGCGCATGCCAAGGTCGAACTGCCAGTCGAAATTGACCATGGCCTTGGTGTCGTTGCGGAATCCCGGCGTGTCGTCGTAGTCCTCGTAGTGCTCCTGGCTGAGGCGGAATGACAGGCGCGGCATGAGCTCCTTGTTGCGCGCGGCATCACGCTCGGCGAGGGTGACTTCGGCACGCTTGATGGCCGCGAGCAAGTCAGGGTTCTGCTGGCGCACGCTGTCGACGATGGCGGCTTCTGAAGCCGGCAGGCGGTCGCTGGGAACGGCCAGTGCCTCCAGGGTATCCGGGGCAATTGCGGACTCGCCAAAGATCACCCGATAACGGTTCAGGGATTCGCGCATGCGGCTATCGGCCATGACTCGGCGCGCCTCGGCGCCAGCCAGTTGCGACTTCGCCTGCAGCACGTCGGTCGCATAGCCACGGCCGGCCTCCATGCGCGCGTTCTCCAACGAGGTCTGCTGTTTGATGTTCTGCTCGGACTGGCGGGCGTAGGATTGTGTGCGCTCGGCCTGGATAACCTGCAGCTGGGCTTCGATAGCTGCCAGGATGAGGTTCTGCACCTGCAGTTCGCGCTCGGCCTCTTCCTTAACCAGTACGACCTTGGCCGCCTGGACACGCGAAGACGTGGCGCCAAAGTCGGTGATCAACTGATTGAGTCCCACGCTGGCATCGACAGGATCGTAATGCCCGTCCGTGCCCTCTTCACGATGGGTGTTTCTGCGCCCAGCGCCGGCATTCACGGTCAGCTTCGGGTAATAGGCAGCCTTTTCGACATTGACCTGCTCACGAGCGGTCTCGACATCGGCGTCCACCATCCGCACCAATTGGTGTTCACGCAGGATACGATCGAGATTGGCGGCAAAACCCTGATCGGCAGAAGCATTCGCGGAGCAGAGCAGTACACAGGCGGCGAGCAGTTCTCGCCGGGCCTGTAAGGCAGGTTTGATTCTTGAAAGCATGGGGCACACCCGTCATGGTCATCGTCATGCCGGGAGTCGCACCGGCACAACAATACTAGCGTTGTGCCATTCAGCGAAACTGACAAAACCTGACATTTTTCAGGTGATTTCCGCTAACACCTTTCAAAAGCCGAGCAGGCTTGACTAGACGTTCACAAAAATGACCCTCTCAAAAGAGCGATGAACCCGCTCCTGGATGTATTTTCTCTTGTCCGACTGCCCATGATTGAACTCATCCTGCTCGAAGACGAACCCGCTCTCGCCCAGGAACTGGCCGAGTTTCTCGAGAAATCCGGTTATCGCGTGACCGCCGCCGGAAGCCTCGCTGCCTTCACCGAAGGCTTCGACGAGCGCCGCCATCATTTGGCAGTGATCGACCTGGGCCTTCCGGATGGCGACGGCCTGGATCTGATTCACCAACTGCGCAGCAGCGGCAGCACGCTCGGTATCGTCGCGTTCACCGCACGCAGCACACCCGATAAGCGCGTCACCGGCTTTCGCCAAGGCGTCGACCACTACCTGTCCAAGGGCTGCGACTTGAACGAACTGGCAGCCGTCCTCGAAGCCTTGCGCCGCCGCCTCGACCTGCAAAGGGAGTCATCGCCCTGGCAGCTGGACATTGGGCCACAAGAACTCAAGGCTCCCAATCGCCAGGGGCGGCGACTTTCCCATCAGGATTCACTGGTGCTGCACTGCCTGATGCGCAACGCCGGCAATACCGTCTCACGTAGAGAAATCGTGAAGGCACTTGTTCGCTCTTGGGCGGTGAACATCTGGCGCAACGTACGGAGTAGAGATTGTAGTGGCCGCCACCTCAAGGATCTTCCCGCCGCACTTACCGGCACGGGTAGGTCACACTTCGCTCATTGATCAAGACCATCCACCCGGCTGCTCGATGCCACGCTGGGGTCCGGCATTACGATGGGCAGTACGTAATCTCGCAGCAGGCTCCAGCCGCCCACAAAAGCGCTGCCATCCTGCACCGCTGCCAAGGGCACGCCAATCTTGTACTCGATCTGCCCGGCGCTGATGGTCTCTTTAGTCGTGGCAGCGTTTCCTTGGGAGGCATCGACCATCGGGCTGACGACATGGGCGAGATCTACTCGTAGGATCGCCAGGGCATCGTACTGGCCGCTGGCAATATGGGTCGCGTAGCTGGCGTACTCGACCCTGAACTGGCTCTCGGCAAACAGGTACACGCGGTGCCGGGTTATCTCCTGTTCGTTATCTGCCACCAGTTCTTGATAAGCGTAGGAGAGCTCACTGAGAAAATGGCTGTGGTACCTAGACAAATCCAGTGTGTCGATAAGCCGATATGCAATATCCAGGAGGGGCTTCGCCCTCGCCATCTTATTCAAGTTGGGTAAATCCTTGGCCAATGGCTTTTGCTCCTTGTTTGCCAATTTGGCCCTCGCGTCGAGCCTAGTCTGCCTCTCATCCATCAGGTCATCGTCAAAAGGCACGCGAGCGCGTTGGAGTTCGCTGATGTATGCAGCAAGAATGTCTTCAAGGTCGGCGTTCGCTGCAACGAGCCCCTTGTTTTCTGGAATGTCTGCGCCCGGGGCATAGGGGATCTCTTCGACCTCGGCAAAGTCCCTGTTGGAGAACGCGATTTTTACCCGCACTGCGCTTTGGAGAATCGTGCGGTGGGCGTAGCCCTGCTCCGCCAACTTTTTCAGGAATGTCTTGAAGCCAGCCAGGCGCTTGCTTTCTCGCTTGTCGATCCGGTTCTGCTGCGTGGCGCCTAGGGCTCTGGAAGCCGGACGCCTGGACGCGGGCGCCATTCCAACGTCGCGGATACCCAGCAGATTGGCCTTGTTCGTCGCGTGGTACAGATAGGGCATTGCACTTCCTTGGCTTGCGTACGCCGCAGTCCTTTGAGGGCTGAGCTGCCGAGACAGCTCGTTTCGTGCAGAAGCCTAGACCACGAAACGGAGAAGGGCTTGCTGCCTGAACGGAAGGAGCTGAAGAGATTTACGTCTCTACGCTAAATGTCCGCTGCTGGCCGATCTCTGCCTGTCGCACCTCTGCCACTCCGCCAATTAGTCAGGTTGAGCGCAATCCTCTCGGCCAAGACCATGGTTTTTTGATCAGGGCGGAGTGATTCGAACGCTCGCCCTCTTGCACTACATCTTCAGCGTTTTCACTTAAGTACCCCGAGTAGCTTCCATATTCGCCTGGACTCGGCGTCAGCGCTGATCAACTCGTCCAACAGCTCACCAAGAGGCTGGTTTCCCCATTCCACAGCCCGGCGAATGACGTAGGGAACGGGACTGTGCGGCTCGGTTCTGGCCAGGTAATCGGCGATCTGTGCCAGTTGCCGGTAAGCCTGCTCGCGGCTGCTGGGCGCGCTAGCAATGGGCACGGCTGTAGAGGAAGGTTCGCTTGTCGGCTCGTCCATGACTGCATCGCTCTCTGGCTCGGATGAAGGAATCTGCTCTGATATCGGAACGAACGTCTCAAGCTGAATACGCAGGCTGGTCAATATCTGGCGCAGAGGGCCAAAGCTGGGAGCTAGGTCGGCCAGCCAACCTTCACTCCAGCTGTCCAGCCGTTCGAGAGCCGTGAGAGCAGCCTTCAGGTCAGCACCAGCAGCGACAAAGTGACTCGCTGGTGTTTGCTTGAGCTTTTCATGCAGCTTGCGATACTCCAGCCGCGCTGCCTCGGCTGCGATCTTGTCCTGCTTGCTATCGCTCATCTGTACCTGGCGCTGTTGCAGCTGCAGCCAGTCGTGCAGGGTTATATGCGCGAACTCTTCAACGTCGATGCCGAACAGCGGGATCCGAGTCAAGAGGATGGTGCTGTATTGACGAATCATCCACTCCAGGGGAAAGACGCGCCAGGTGCGATCATCATCCTCGGGTTGCGGATGCAGGGTATCTGGATAGCGTTCGCACAACCCCGCCAACAACTCCATCGCTGAACTCGCTCCTGCGAGTCCGTGGCGGCGTATCCAGGCCTCTCCCAGCCACACGGCAATCATCAGATCCTTGCTGCGCTCGCGTAGCAGATCGCCTGCCAGATGCTCCAATGCGGCCCAGTCTCCGCGCTTGAGGTCGCTCTGCCAGACACCGGTTGGCAAGCTGGCGTCATCCTCACGGCGCAGCTCTCGTAGACGATCCCAAGCGCCCTCGTAACGCAGGCTAGGGCCGCAGATGGCATCCCCGGGGATGGGCTCCAGATACTGCCCGATCGAGACGCTGGTCATGGCGTAATCTCCACGCCTTGCAACGCCTGCAACTGGACGCTGGCGAACGGCGAACCGGGGGCGACAACAGGCAGAGGCTGGATCGATAGAGGCAGCTTGCTGCCCTGGCTGAGCAATGACAGGCCGATGAACATCTGAGCCTCCCGACTGGCATCCAGAGCACCCCGTACGGGAACCTGCAAAGTCAGGGGAAAATCCGTGTAGTCCATATTCGGCAAGCGCTGCGGTACCACATGCGAACGCATCATACGCAACAGCGCCCATGGGCCACGGTATTCCCAGCCCGCCTCCAGGCCATTCACGGCCATGCTCGGTTGCAGGGGGTCGATCGACGGCCGCTGGTTGCTGTCGCGCGCCCAGCGCAACACGAGTTGCAGCGGGTCTCCGACATTCCAGCGCAAACGCTGGTTGGCCTCACCAGGGTGAGTGATCTGCTGGCCTGCGCCATTCAATGTCCAGACGATCACTTGATCAGCCCCCCGCTCCTCTTCACGATCGGTTCGCCAACGGACTTCGAGTTCCACACCGATGGTTCCTGACGGATCGCGTATGAACATTGGCCCAAGCCAGGTTCTGGCCTGCTTCATTCGGGAAAGGAAGTCCTCTGCAGCCAGCCGACTATCTGGTGGTGCCAATACAAGTCCCTTCTCGGCAGCCTCTAGGTGGGTGTCGATCAGCTCCAACAGATGCTTGACGCGGGCCGGATCGGCATCACCGCTATCCAGGTTATAGGAGAACGGAAAGCGTCCAGCCAGGTACTGATTGAAGTAGTCCGCCAGCGCGCTCCAGGCTTGTGACGCCTCCTGCGTCTGCAATTCGTTGCAGCGCTGCCGAGCCTTCGCCGATATGTCTCGGGTATAACGCGCCAGGTCGCCATCGCCTGGAGGCAAGCTGGCGGTCGACAGTACCTGCTGGCAGTTGCCAAGATCCATTTCCACCAGATCCCGGCTCACCAGTTGCTCGAACAATGCTGGTGAACTGGTCGGGTTCTGCGCCTTGTACTTCTGCATCTCATCGGTTATCGAGCCAAGCCGCGAGACCCTCTCCTGTAAGGGCAATGGCAAATCCGTCTGCATTCTCAGCCATGTCAGTTCTGGCCTCACCTTGTCGGTGCTGGCACTGACTAGCACAAACTGTTCGGCCAGGGATGACTTCAGATTCTGGACGTCGGTGGCGCGAAACAGCCTGAGCCCGAGGTTGGGCTTACCGTCCCACTCAGAAATGGGGTAGCGCTTGGTGAACAACGGCAAGGTGTCGATGTCCGTCAGAACAGCGTCGATGTCGACCATCGCACGCAAGGTCAGTTGGGATTGCAACGTACTGGCCAGATCGGCACGACCAAGCGCCTTGAGTGCCTGGATCACCTGCATGGCCTGCTCGACGGAAACATTGAACCTGCTCTGTGCGGAGCCGTAGTTGTAGCCGCTAGTAGAAGTGGTCAACTCCGACCACATCGCCAGCGCTGCGGCCTGCTCAGCAGCCTTGAGCATGCCCGCACGATAATCCGGCGCTATTTGCGCCAGCTCTTGTGTCACGAAGCTCTGATAACTCTGCTGGTAGACCAGTGCCTGAGTCATTTGCTGTTCGGTCACATTACCCAGGGCCCGGGCGTCGATGGCGCTATCGGGACGGCGCATTGCACTCACGGCGAAATCACGCTTGAGCAGATCAGCAATGCTCCTCGACAGCTTGCTGATGTGCTCTTGCAACACCAGCGTCCCACCGGCCTGGCGCTGCAGCAGGTTATCGCGGCTCGCGGCCCCTTCTATCCATTGGCTATGGAAGGTTCTGCGCAATTGCTCGGCCTCGAGCGTGATGGAAGCCTCGATGTTTGGCCCCAGGAGCCGGCTCTGCTTCACATCGTTCATCAGGTCGCGAAAACCCGGCACCAACTCCTCGCTGCTGCCATGGCTCCAAGCGGAGTTGGTGAGAACGATCAGATCTTCCAGATGCCCGATCAGACCGTTGATTTCCTCAAGCTTGTTCAGCGAGGTGTCCCGGCCGTACTCCAGATCGTTCAAGTGTCTCTTGAGATAGCCGGCGGGGGTGACGAAGTTACCCGCCAGGAAGTACTGCGCCAGCCAGAACTTCATCAGCGCCTGAAACTGCCCGGAGAGCTGTTTGCGATTGGGCTCCAGATCCACAGGGCGCAACGCTGGCGCGGCCAGGTTGCGCAGGGTCTGGTCGTAAAAGGCTCGCTTGGACAGGCTGGAGGGATCGAGACTGAGCCCCAGCGCATCGTTGCTCAGTTGGGACAGTGGCTCGATGACGCTCTCCTGGCCGATCAGAGCATCGTTGAGCAGGCGATTGTGTCGCTCTAGGCTGACCACACCCTCAGCCAGGGTACGAGCCTTCACGTACGTTGGCCATTGATCCGGCTGGGCACTCTCGACATCAGGGCGCCGCTGCTCATTGCGGATCGTCAATAACGTCCTCAACTGGTAATCCTGCAGTTGCTGTAACGGCACCAAGGCCTCGCGACGAGCCATGCTGCGCAACAACTGATCCATCTGGGCATCTAGCGAAGACCCCCAGGACGTGGGATAGAGCAGCGATGAAAAATGCCAGCGTGGAGACTGCTGCAACAGCATCCAGAAGGCCTGAACGTTGAGCCGCGCCTGCTCCTGGCGACGCTCGGGGGCTCGCAGGCTGACATGGCCGGCATGCGTCGCCTGCA
Source organism: Ectopseudomonas composti (assembly GCF_900115475.1). Classification (GTDB taxonomy): domain Bacteria; phylum Pseudomonadota; class Gammaproteobacteria; order Pseudomonadales; family Pseudomonadaceae; genus Aquipseudomonas; species Aquipseudomonas composti. The sequence goes on along the minus strand of NZ_FOWP01000014.1, from coordinate 100,683 downwards.
ATAGGCGACTCAGCTCACGAGCATCGTGTTGTCTCCCCTGCCACACCCAGAGCATTCCCACCAGCCAGCAAAGGCCAAGCACGACAGCAACGCCTCCCACCGTTTTCTGCCAGCGCTGACGCAGACGCAGAACTCGCGGCAAGGCCTGCGCCAGTCCCTGTTCGGACAGGAACCGCTGCCGCCAGAGCATCTGTGTGAACACTCCCTGCCTCGCCGGCAGTTCATCGGGGTAAAGCTGTGCAGGATTCGATTCTGTGCGTGCCTGGGAGGCGCCCAGATAAAGGCCTCGAATCCTGGGAGCCTCGCCATGAGTGCTGCCCTGGAAAACCGGCTCCAGCAGGGTACGTAAATTGCCTTTGAGCGCCAGTAACAGGTCAGGCAGACGATACAAATCCTCAGCCAGTTCGCCCTTCAGAGCCCCGACCTCGATGATGGCTGCCTGCATGCTCTGCACCACGGCATCCAATGCATCGTCTAGCCAATGACTCTGCCAGCCGGCATCCAGTCCATAGGGCGATGACCAGCCCAGCAGGCGCTCGCGCCCCTCTTCGGGAAGCGCGGCGACCAGCTCCTGAAATCCCGGCATATCCTCGAACCCCGTGATAACGACATATACCGGCAGTCCCAGGCCAAGGCGTTGGAGCAGCTCGGCAAAGCGACGGCGCAGAACGATCACATCGGTGACACTCTGCGCACCGTCTTGCAACTGGCCAAGAGGGATGTTCCAGATCACGCCATCCAATGGGCGCTGCCCTCGTAACCTCAGCAACATGCCGAGGAGGCGACGCCAGACGAAGGTGGAAGCGCTACTGCCATCGCGGGGTAGGAATACGCCCTGAGGCACGACCAGCACGGCACCGTCCTGGTCGGCCCACCAACGGCCGAACCAAGCCGATCGCCCAACGGGGGTGAGCTGCCAATCGAGGCAAAGCTGGCTGCCTTCACGCGGATCGCCGAGCAGCATCAGCCAGGGAACCTGATAGCGCGACTCGAAGCCTTGCTCATGCTCCATCTTGCGCACCGCGGCATAGAAGCTGCGGATGGCCATTCCCGATTGGGTGCGCAACCACCAGAACAGTACAACCAGAGCCAGCACCAGCAGGAGAACGCCTATCACGCTGAGTACGATCGCCAGATTACTCATTCAGCCAGGCTCCCGCTTTCTTCAAGGCTGACCAGGTGCAGCAATGGTGTCAGCTCCGATTGGATGTCACTCCACATCCAGTGCCCAGCCATACTCAGAACCACCAGCAAACCGCAGATCGCCAGCCCCAGGCGCATACCATCCGGCAGTACTCGTCGCATGGGGAGGCGTAACGCCGCAGAATGACTCGGCCGCGCCAGGCTATTTATCGCCCCGTTCATCGCCGGTTCACGTTGCCAGGCAAAGGTGAAAAGCGCATGCCGCCAACGCGCATGCAGCGCGCGCCCCCGAGCACTGCGCAAGCCGCCGTAGAAACCGAGGATCAGGCACTGGAGATAGACATTGGCCAGATCGCGCGAGGCCGGCGCACGCTCCTTGAGCAACTTGTGAATGGCGCGGGGCAAGCGCTCACCTGCATTGCGCGAGCCATATAGGCGCGTTTCCAGCGGACGGGGCTGCCAGGCCGCTTGGCCCGGCCAATCATCGAACAGAAGACGTTCGTCAACCAACGCGACGAACGCATAGACCATCGCCTTGACCTGGCCAGAGGAGGAGGCGCCTACGCTAGCGAATGCACTGCGCCAAAGACGACGAACCACAAAAATCGTGGCCTCCGCCATGCGTTCGATCTGTTCGTGACTAGGATTGCTGAGCCCAGCCATGCCATCCCAGACCCCCCGCCACTCGATCCAGGCCTCGCGAAACGCCTGGCTCAGAGGTGCCTCTCCGAACTCGGGGGGATAAAGAGAAACGCTCCTTTCCGACATCTATGCATCCTTGGCTTGGGAAGGCTGATTTCAGTGGCTATCGGTCGTGAATAAAAGAACCTGCCAGGGACTTGCAATCGCTCTCTGCGAAGTGACGGCCAAGCACAGTGGCTGTTCGGGATCGAACCAGTCACCGGAGGCCTGGATCAGAAAGAGGTGCGTTTCCTCCCCCACTCCGTACGCGGCTCGTTCGTTGCGGTTCATGGGCTGATGAAGCAAGCCGCTCATACGCTGCTGTACGAGTGTGGGTACGTGCTGCCGCGAAGCAATTACCACCTGCCCCAACCACGCCTGCGCGGCCTCCTGGCCGGTACCCGCAGGCATGCGCAGCCCCACGACAAGACGCTGGCGGCCTGCCTGGGCATCTGGCAAATCAATGGCAAAGCCCTGCTCGGACTGCTCGAACACCAGGCAACGGTACCCGACGCGGATGCTGTCCAGCTTCCGGTGAAGCCACTCGATCACTTCGTCGAAGCCTCGCTTGAGCTCGAGGAAGTCAAGAGGAGCGAACGCAGGAACGCCGTTCAAAGCATCCAATGCACTCCAAGCCCCTGCCAATCCGGCCAGTAAGCCATGCAGACTCGCCGGGGTCGCCACTCGGCTGTTCAACGCGACTTCAACCTCTGGGAGGCGGGCCCACAGCGCCGTCAGTTGTCGCCTGAGCTCCTGCGCGTCATCACGATTTCCCGCTTGTTCGGCCTGACGCAGCCGGCCGGCAAGGAACATGCATTTCTCCCGCCCCCTTGCGCATAGCGCAGAGACCATCTGCCCCAAATCCGACTCCGGCAGAATCAGCCCCATCGGTGGCACGTAGGGTTGCCTGACGAAACCGCCCCCCTCCTTGGATATCCGCAACAAGGGCAGGCAGATCGAATCGGCCCTATCGCTATCGGTAACCAGGCGCAGGTTGGGGCGCCAGACGAGGATCGGCTCTGGATGTTCACCGCTGGCCAGATCAGGCACCGCCTCTGCCAGGTGTGACTGCAGTCGTCCGTTGAGCGGCAGTACCTGACCGCTGCGCCCAAGCGGATTGACTGCCAGGTAGACCGTTACACAGGCATTGACCGATGCCGACACGGCAGGCCCGACGTCAAGCGCCACAACCTTGCCGCTTCCAGGTTGCACGCTGACGGGCAAACCGTCTGGCAAAATCGCCTCGATAGATTGGATACGTACCAGGCCGGTACTAAGCGCGACGGGGTCGACTTGCAACTCGGTCACTCCCCAGAACCACGGATTGCTGGCTCTGGCACAGAGCGCAGCGATAACCTCCGCGCGTATGCCTTGCAATTGGAAATGCTGAGGCAACAGTTGCATGCCCTCGTGCCAGCAGACTGCATCCGGCAACACCTTCATACCACTCCCCTTTTACATCCGCTGTTCGGCATGCACACACGCGCACGGCGCTTGCTAACGATCCCGATCCGTCAACAAGCGCATCTCCCTGCTATCGAAACGAAGCCACACACGGCCTGATTCGCTCAGGCGCAAACGGTGCACGCCTGGTGTGTTATAGCCGGCGAACACCAAAAGTCCAGCCGCCTTGTCACCGGCAAAAGGAAAGTCGCGAACATCGCGAAACTGTCCCGGCACGAGCTCCAGGCTCCATACCGAAAATAGCTGACGATAGTCGCGGCGATACTGGTCTCGCTCGGAGAACCACTGTTTGGAAGGTATCTCGGATAGCAACTTGAGCAGGTCAGAGTCGAATACAACGACGAAGTCCACGGCAATGGGCGTGTCGTCGTTGGCGCGCTCCGCCACGTCGAGCGTCAGGCTGTCCAGACCGATCCTCTCACCTCGAAAACCACACCCGGTCAGTACAAGACTCAGACCTAACAGCACAGCAGAAAGGCGGGAGATCAAACGTCCCTGTGTCATGAAGATTTCACCTTGAAATTCACATTTGCAAATTTATAGACGTGATCTAGCGTCTATGAAAGTTCGTCCTCATGACGGATGTGGATGGATCGCCAAGGACGGGCTCGGTTTTCAGCTACCCGTTGCAGTCGCGGTCCAGCAAAGGAGTGCGAGCACGGGATTCGTCCACTGCATTGCGCTCCAGGTACTGTCCCGGAGCCCAACCAACATGGCTGAGAGCACGCAACACAAGCTGGACCGAATTCGCCCGCCACGAGTCCAGATTACCTACGACGTCGAGATCGGCAACGCGACCGAGAAGAAGGAACTGCCACTCGTGGTTGGTATCCTCGCCGACCTCTCCGGCAAACCCGAAACGCCACTGCCCAAGCTGATTGACCGGCGCTTCACCGAGATCGACCGCGACAACTTCAACGAAGTGCTCGCCTCCATCGAGCCGCGCAGTACCCTGCAGGTGGAAAACACCATCAGCGGCGACGACAGCAAACTCAACGTTGAGCTTCGCTTCCGCCACTTCGACGATTTCGACCCTGTAAACATCGTCAAGCAAATCACTCCCCTACGCCGCTTGTACGAAGCGCGTCAGCGTCTGCGCGACCTGCTCACCAAACTCGATGGCAACGATGACCTCGACAAACTGTTGCAGGACGTAGTGAGCAATACCGAAGGTCTGCAGGAGATCAAATCCGCACGCCCCGACGACGAAGCTCCAGCCCCAGCTGCAGGCGAAGCTACAGCCGACAACCCAACTGGCAATGATGAAGCACCGACCGAACGCCAGGCCTGACCGCCCCTGAAATCCCGGAGATAACGCAATGGCCACCCAAGCCGGTGCTTCCAGCGAGAGCACGACACAGACCCTAACCCTGCTCGACCGTATCATTGCCGATGGCCGTATGGCCCACGACGAAAGCCAGCAGGGATATGCCCGCGACATGCTCGCGGAGTTCGCCACTCAAGTTCTTGACGAAGGCATGGCTATCGACAAGGACACCGTGGCCATGATCAATGATCGCATCAGCCAGATCGACAAGCTGATCAGCGACCAACTCAACGAGGTGCTGCACCACCCGGACCTGCAAAAACTGGAAGCCTCGTGGCGCGGCCTGCATATGCTGGTGGATCAAACGGAGACCAGTAGCCGCCTGAAACTGCGCCTGCTGAACGTCACCCAGAAGGAACTGCAGAACGATCTGGAGAAAGCCGTCGAGTTCGACCAAAGTGCGCTGTTTAAGAAGATCTACGAAGAGGAATACGGCACCTTCGGCGGACACCCATTCAGCCTGCTGGTGGGCGACTATGCCTTCGGCCGCCATCCCCAGGACGTCGCCCTGCTGGAGAAGCTTTCCAACGTCGCGGCAGCCGCTCACGCCCCCTTCATCGCCGCAGCTAACCCCAAGCTGTTCGACATGAACAGCTTCACCGAACTGGCCGTGCCTCGCGATCTCAGCAAGATCTTCGAGAGCCTGGAGCTGATCAAGTGGCGCAGCTTCCGTGAGGGCGAGGATTCGCGCTACGTCTCCCTGGTGCTGCCGAACTTCCTGCTGCGCCTGCCCTATGGCCCAGATACCAAGCCAGTGGAAGGCATGGACTACCTCGAGGACGTCAACGGTACCGACCACTCCAAGTACCTCTGGGGTAATGCCGCCTGGCTGATGGCCACACGCATCACCAGCGCCTTTGCCAAGTACGGCTGGTGTGCGGCGATCCGTGGCGCCGAGGGCGGTGGTGCGGTGGAGGGCCTGCCGGCCCACACCTTCCGCACCCTGTCCGGCGACCTATCGCTGAAGTGCCCGACCGAAGTAGCGATTACCGACCGCCGCGAGAAGGAGCTGAACGACCTCGGTTTCATCTCTCTCTGCCACAAGAAGAATACCGACATGGCCGTGTTCTTCGGCGGCCAAACCACCAACAAGGCCAAGCTCTACAACACCAACGAGGCCAACGCCAACGCTCGCATCTCGGCCATGCTGCCGTACGTGCTGGCGGCCTCGCGCTTCGCCCACTACCTGAAGGTGATCATGCGCGACAAGGTGGGCAGCTTCATGACCCGCGACAACGTGCAGACCTACCTCAACAATTGGATCGCGGACTATGTGCTGATCAATGACAACGCGCCCCAGGAGATCAAGGCCCAGTACCCCCTACGCGAAGCCCGCGTAGACGTCTCGGAAGTCGCAGGCAAGCCAGGCGTCTACCGCGCCACGGTGTTCCTGCGGCCGCACTTCCAACTGGAAGAGCTAACTGCCTCGATCCGTCTGGTCGCTAACCTGCCGCCACCAGTAGCTGCCTGATCCGACGCTCCCGCCGGTTCGGCCGGCGGGGGCTCGCCCACCTCAAGATCCACCCCGTTTCCAGACCCAGGAGTTATCCGCAGATGGATGCCATCATTCTCGACCTCGGCGACGACATCAAAGGCGACAGCCTGCTCGAGGGCTACACCGATAAGATCGAATTGATGTCTTACAGCCACAACGTGGCGATGCAGGTCACCAACGACGTCAGCAACTCAGAGCGAACCTCCGGCAAGCCGCACATCGGCGAGTTCACCGTAACCAAGTTCGTCGATACCTCAACGCCCTCGCTCAACGAGTTCTGCTGCGCAGGAAAGCCCATCACCACAGCCACGATCACCATCGGCCGCAACGCCGCCGAGGGCGACGGCAAGCTGCTGCCCTTCATCGTCTACACCCTCGACAATGTGGTGCTGTCCAACGTCAGCGTCAGCGGTGGTGCCGGCGGCAAGCCGGTGGAAACCCTGTCGCTGAACTTCACCAAAATCAAATGGGAGCTCACCGCACAGAAGGACGATGGCACCAAGGAAGGCACCGCCGCCTCCACCTGGGATCTGGCCGCCAACAAGCTCGTCAAGTAAGGACGCCAACGCGCCATGCCTTACAGCGGACTGCTACCCCCTCTGTTCGAGCGTCTCTCCGCCCAGGCGGACGAGGCGCCGGACTTCGACCACGATGCGTTGGCAGAGTCCGTACGCCAGGAGTTGTCGCGCCTGCTCAACACCCGTCGCCCCTCACGCACCAACGGGCAACAGCTCACCGTACTCGACTACGGCATTCTCGACTGGAGCGCCCTGCAGGCTCTGCGGGTTGATGACCGCCGCCTGTTGCTGCGGGAACTACGCGCTGCTGTGCAGCACTTCGAGCCACGCCTGCAACTGAGCGAGATCGACGTCGAGGCACTACCGGACCAGCCCCAACGCCTCGGTATCAGCCTGGCCGGGCATCTGCGCAGCGGTCGCCGCAGTTGGCCGGCGCTGTTCCTCCTCGCCCCCGGCAACAACGGCCTAGAGGTGCGCCATGAGCGACTCGATTGATGCCGATCTGCTGAATTACTACCAGCGCGAACTCACCTGGCTGCGCCACGCTGGCACCGGCTTCGCCCAGCGGTACCCGAAGGTGGCCCGACGCCTGGAACTGGCCCCCGGCGAATGCCCAGACCCTCACGTCGAACGGCTGCTGGAAGGCTTCGCGCTGCTCAGCGCGCGACTGCATCGGCGCCTCGACGATGACTACGCAGAATTCAGCGACGCCCTGCTGGAACAGCTCTATCCGCTAGCCCTGCGCCCCCTGCCCTCCTGCGCCATCGTACAATTCGAGCCGGACCCGACCCAGGGTAGCCTGGCCGAGGGCTACGTCCTGCCACGCGACACACCGTTGTTCGTCACCACTCGCGACGGTGCCAGCGTGCACCTGCGCACCAGCGCCGAGGCAGTGCTCTGGCCTCTACGTATCAGTGAGGCGACGCTGCTCGATGGCGACGCCGCCGTGGCTTTTTCTGGCCACCCGCGTGCACGCTCGGCTCTGCGCCTGAACCTGGAATGTCTGGGCGAATTCGACTGGGCACAACTGCCGGTGCGACGCCTGCGGGTGCACCTGGCCGCCTCACCGATGACCAACGCCACCCTCTACGACCTACTCGCGGCCCATAGTCTCGGGGTATGGAGCGGCGCGCCGACAGGCCCACTGCAAGCGGTACTCGGCGAGGTCGCCCCGGTGGGTTTCGCCGACGACCAGGCGCTACTGCCCGAGGAGGACAGCCAGCACCCTGGCCTGCGCCTGCTTGCGGAATACTTTGCCTTCCCCGACAAGTTTGGCTTCTTCGACCTGCCGCTATTGCCATCGGCCGTCGGCGGGCGAGATTGCCAGGTGCTGATTGCCTTCGACCGCGCCCCGCTGGGCCGACCGCACCTGCAGGCCAGCGAGCTGCGCCTGGGCTGTGCCCCGGCCATCAACCTGTTCCCACGCACTTCGGAACCATTGCGTCCGGACGGCACCCGCAGCGAATACCGCCTGGTGGCCGACGCCCACCGCGAGAACAGTGTAGAGATCCACAGCATTCGCAACATGCGTGCCGCAACTCTACAAGGGGTACGCCACGTGCCGGCCTACTACGGCCACAACCACGCAAGCGAAGGTCTGTACTGGCATGCCCGCCGTGTCCAGGGACTGAACCCGGCACGCTCCGGCAGCGACCTGTTACTAAGCCTGGTGGACACCGCCTTCGACCCACTGCAGGACGCCCCCGAGTACAGCCTCACCGCCGAGCTGCTCTGCACTAACCGCCACCTAGCCGAAAACCTGCCAGCCGGTACCCGCCTGGGCTTCGAGCGCCCCGGTCCGGTGGCCCTGGCCAGTTTGCTGACACCGCCGACACCGCAGAGCCTGCCGCGCCTGTCCGGCCCTTCGCGCTGGCGCCTGGTGTCCCAACTGAGCCTCAACCACCTGTCCCTGGTGGAAGGCCCCGAGGCTCTCGACGCGTTGCACGAGCTGCTGCATCTACACAACCTGCGAGACGAGGCAGGGGCCCGGCGCCAGGTGGACGGTCTGGTGGAGCTTACCTGCGAGCGGGTGATGGCGCGGGTCGGCGAGGACGCCTGGCGCGGCTGGCGCAACGGCCTGGAGGTGCGTATCCGCCTCGACCCGCAGCATTTCGCGGGTGTCAGCGCCGTGCTGTTCTCCGCCGTGCTGGCGCAGTTCTTTTCCCTCTATGCCACACCCAACCGCTTCGTGCGCACAGTGCTGGTGGACGCTGACAAGGAGGTTCGGACATGGCAGCCCCAGGCCGGCAAGCCCCTCAGCCTCTGAGCCAGCGCCTGCGCGAAAAGCCCCAGGCCTTCGAATTTCTCCAGGCCCTGTTGCTGCTGGAACGCGAGCGACCCGATGCCACTCCACTGGGCCAGGGCAGCAGCCCGGACGATGAAGCCCTGCGCCTGCGCGGGCCGCTCACACCGACCTTCTCCGCTAGCCAGGTGGAAGACTTGGAGGAACAGCCCGGGCAGACGCCCGTCCTCAGCACCGCGGTATTCGGCCTCGGCGGCCCCGACGGCCCCCTGCCCTACGCCTACCAGGAATGGCTGCAGCAACGCGCGCGCCACAAAGACCACGGTCCAGCGGAATTCCTCGACCTGTTCCACAACCGCCTGCTCGCCCAGCTCTACCGGGTGCTGGGCCGTCATCGCCTGGCACTCGGCTTCCTGCCTCCCGAACAAGCTCCCGTGCATCCGTCACTACTGGCCCTGGCCGGCCTGCTGCCGCGCAGCCTGCAACAGCGCATGGTTTTACCAGACGCCGCCGTAACGGCCCGCGCCGCACTGTTCAACGGCCCGCGCCGCTCTCTGGCTGGTTTAGCCGCACTGGTACGCCACCAGTTCGGCGTGGCGGTGGACTACGAGGCCTACCAGGGCGCCTGGCGGAAGATCCCCTCAGCCAGCCGTAGCCGCCTGCAACGCGGCGGCCGCAACCTCGGCCTGGGTCGTGACGCCGTCGCCGGTACTCGGGTCTGGGAAGAGCACGCCGGCATCCGCCTCACTCTCGGCCCGCTGAGCACCGAGCAAGCCAACGCCTACCTGCCCGGAGGCGCGCAGCACCAACGCCTCGCCGACCTCACCGGCCTCTACCTCGGCCCCGACCTGGACTGCCACCTGCGCCTGTTGGTACGCCCCAGCGCGCCGCTGCGACTGAATCGCCGGCAGCCGCCGCGCCTGTGCTGGAGCGGCGGCCTGCATCTGGCAACTGACAGCGCCCTGCAACGCATCGATACCCGCCTGCGGCTCAAGGAGATGACCTGATGGAGCTCGCCGCGCTGATCGGCCGCCTCAACGCAGACAGCCGCCGTGCCCTGGAGCGTGCTGCCCAGCGCTGCCTGCAGCGCACCCATCACTATGTGGAGATCGAACACCTGCTACTGGAGTTGCTCGACATAGAAGGTGGTGACCTCGCCTGGCTACTGCCCCGCTTCGGTCTGGAGCGCGACAGCGTAGCCACCGAGACCAACCGTGCACTTGAGCTGTTCAAGTCCGGCAGCACCCGTACCCCTGCGCTTTCCGCCCAGACCATCGGTCTGTTGGAAGACGCGGTGGTGCAGGCCAGCGTGCAGGGCCAGGCCAGCATCCGTTCAGGCCTGTTGCTGCTCGCCCTGCTGGATCGCGACGAACGCCGCAGCCTGCTACTCAACAGCGCCTCTTCGCTGCTGCGTATTCCTCGCGAAGCCCTGCGCACCAACTTGCTGGAGTGGACCCAGGCCTCCCGCGAGCACACCAGCGGCTCACGTCCGGCGGACAAGCCTCGCCCTGCTCAGGAAGCCCCCCAGGACAGTGTGCTCGACCAGTACACCCAGGACCTTACCGCCGACGCGCGCGCCGGGCGCATCGACCCCATCGTCGGTCGCGACAGCGAGATCCGCCAAAGCATCGACATCCTCCTGCGTCGGCGACAGAACAACCCCATCCTGGTGGGCGCCCCCGGCGTCGGCAAGACCGCCGTGGTCGAAGGGCTGGCCCTGCGCATCGCCGCCGGTGACGTGCCCCCACCTTTGCAGAACGTCATCCTGCGGGTGCTCGACCTCGGCCTGCTGCAGGCCGGTGCGGGGGTCAAAGGGGAGTTCGAGCAACGCCTAAAAGGCGTGATCGACGCCGTGCGCAGCAGCGAACAACCAATCATCCTGTTTATCGACGAAGCCCACACCCTGATCGGTGCAGGTGGCAGCGAAGGCGGCAGCGACGCCGCAAACCTGCTCAAGCCCGCCCTGGCACGTGGCGAACTGCGTACCCTGGCAGCCACCACCTGGCTGGAATACAAAAAGTACTTCGAGAAGGATCCCGCCCTGGCCCGCCGCTTCCAGCTGGTACAGGTAGAGGAACCCGACGAGGCCACCGCTGTGGAAATGCTACGCGGTGTCGCCGCCAAGCTGGAGCAGCACCACGGCGTACAGGTGCTCGACAGCGCCATCCAGGACGCAGTCAAGCTCTCCCACCGCTACATCTCCGGCCGCCAGCTGCCGGACAAGGCCATCAGCGTGCTCGACACCGCCTGCGCCCGCGTCTCACTCAGCCAGCACGACATGCCGCCACCGCTGGAAAGCCTGCGCCACCGCGAAGTAGCCGTAAGCGAAGAACTACAGCGCCTGCGCCGTGAACAGACCACCGGTCTAGACCACCGCGAGCGAATCAACGCTCTGGAGCAAGAGTCCACTGGCAACCGCAGTGCCATTCGTGAACTGGACACCCGCTGGGGCGAAGAGCGCGAAGCCGTACGCGAACTCCTGGAAGCACGTCGCGAACTGCTGGCCCTGAGCGAAAGCGCCGATGCCAGCCAGCCCGACGAGGCCGTGGACGAACGCATCGACCATCTGGCCGCCGAACTGGCGCGCCTGGAGGCGGGTCTCGACGCTATCCGCCAGGACGACCCGCTGGTGCCCGAGCAGGTGGACTCACGCACCGTAGCCGCCGTGATCGCCGGCTGGACTGGCATCCCCATCGGCAAGATGCTCGCCGACGAAGCTTATGCCGTGCGTACCCTCGGCCAGCGCCTAAGCCAGCGAGTAATGGGCCAGGACAGCGCCCTGGCCACCATCGCTCAACGCATCCAGGCTTACCGCGCCGGACTCACCGACCCGGCCAAGCCGGTGGGTGTATTCCTGCTGGTCGGCCCCACTGGGGTCGGCAAAACCGAGACCGCCTACGCCCTGGCCGACGCGCTCTACGGCGGTGAACGAAACCTCATCAGCATCAACCTCTCCGAGTACCAAGAGGCCCACACCGTCAGCCAGCTCAAAGGCGCCCCGCCCGGCTACGTCGGCTACGGCAGCGGCGGCGTGCTCACCGAAGCGGTGCGCCGCCGTCCTTACTCCGTGGTGCTGCTAGACGAAATCGAAAAGGCCCACCCCGACGTGCTGGAAGCCTTCTACAACGTCTTCGACAAGGGCGTGATGGAAGACGGCACCGGCCTGGTGGTGGACTTCAAGAACACCGTGATGCTCGCCACCAGCAACGTCGGCGCCGAACTGGTGCTGGACACTCCCACCGACCAGCTCGGCAGCGATGTCTTCAACGAACGCCTGCGCAAGATACTGCTACAGGCCTTCCGCCCCGCCTTCCTCGCCCGCATGACCGTGGTGCCCTACCGCCCGCTGCTTGAGGCCACGCTGGAAGGCATCGTCCTGGCCAAGCTGGAAAAACTGCGAGAACGCTACAAGGCCGCAACCGGTAAGCAATTCGATTTCGATCCGGCCATCGTCAAGGCCGTACTCGCCAAGTGCAGTTCGGCCGGAGCACGGGATATCGAGAATGTACTAATGGCGCAGGTGACGGGGAAGCTGGCGGAGTGGGTTCTTGAGTAACCCACGCGCAACGAGCTCCAGACCGATAAAAGGAATAAGCACATGCCCTCACACCTGAAACGGGTCAAGAAGAATACGGAAGAGTTCGTTCGTATTAACAAGTCCTTCAACCTGAAGGCCGCTCGGAAGAAAGTCACCGCAGTGAGGTTTGGAAACAGCATTTATCAAGTTACTGTCGCCAAAAACAACGAGATTATGATCTTTCGTCAGGTCGGCAACCGCCACATCGGCAAGCGGACGTACTTCCAGCGCGGAATGCGCACGCGCGAAAGCACTAAATTCAGCGCCATCCGAAATCATGTCTCATTCGAACTACCGCTGCCAGCGCCTTCCTATGTTCCGCAGGAAACCAAGTTCCTGAGTTACCTGGTACCGCACACGCTACTGCTCAAGAAGCGCAAGAAGACCCAATACGCAGTCATGGGCAACCAGAGCGCTCATGACCATATATTGGAGAACACTAGGAAAAGTGGCTTCGTTACCCGCACCGGCCGACACGAGTGGCTGCACCTGCAAGCGCACAGTCACGGCGGCCCCCAATCGGACAACAATCTGGTGGCAGGTAGCCGAGACTCCAACTCCCTGCAGATCGGTGTCGAGGATGCGTTGATCTTCTGCAGCAACCTGCTCAAGAAAATGAGCGACAACGAGATCCAGCTCCACGTCGACGTGTCCTGCCCCACACTACCGGGCACACACATCGGTACCGTATGCACCTATCTGCCGCGAATCATCGACGTCGGACAGGCCAGCACGGTCACCTGTGATCCGATACGGATAAACATGCATTTCCATGCCTCGCATTCCCTGCGCGGGCTGCAGTACGACCATGTTCGCGTGGTGTTCAAGGAGAGCTGCCGGAAGGTTCTCGGTAAGGCGGCCGATCTGCTCGCCATCGACGCTGAGCAATTGCTGGAAGAGCAGGACATCGACTTTCACATAGCCCAGCATTTGGGCGATGACGACATCGAAAGGGAGCTCGACGAAGCGGACGAGGAAGACACAGAAGAGTGAACCCAAAATCTTTCCGGATGGATTCGCCAAGGTTGCGGAGGTATCGTCGGTGAACAACCTCAATAGTTACATCAACATCAAAGAAACTCTGAATGCGGCACTTTTCGCCTTACTCCCGGCGGGGAGGCCATCGGGCAACGAGCGCTACCTGCATTTCGATAACCCCCAGATCCAAGGAGATCCCCTACGACTCTCCACCCAGCAGTATCCGTACACTCCTCTGGGAACCATTGGCGTTCAGAACCTCACGGATCAGAGCGCCTCTGTGGTCACGACTCAACTCAATCGCCACAACCAGAGCACCAGTTCCCGTAGCGCTGCGCAACTGATTCTGCTCGACACCGAAGATCAAGCCCTAATTGAAAAGGCCCTGAAGCGCGACGCGCGGCACACCGACGGGCTATTGCTGAACTCGAGCATGCTCTTTGGAACGAGCAATGCAGATGCCGACTGGATCATCACGCATCACGAGAGGGTGGCGAAACACCTGCAGGGGGCAAGCACTCCGCAAAACAATCCCAACTTTTCGGCCAGCTCGGCCAAACATCTTGCCAGACTCAAGGCCTCAAATCAGGGGTTGTACAGCAAGGTGTTCACCTGGCTGTTTTGGGAGCACGAGCGAACGTTCCGACATGGCGAGAAATCCGCCACTCGTCTTAGCCATCACTACACGAATCTGAGCAGCGACATGTCTCGCGCGCAGCAAATCACCGAAACGCGCGGAGAGTATGCGGCGGCAAAAATCATGCTGACGGTCTTGAGCCATGAATACCAGATGAAGATGGGCAAATCGCCCAATGGCGCCCGGCCCAACGGTATCGACCAGATATGGGTCAAGCGCAACCTGCAAACCAATACCGTCGAGGAGTACATCATCGTTGAGTCAAAGGGCAGCTACCGCGCCCACCTCGGACACCCAGCCGACGGAGCGCAGATGTCGCCACGCTGGGTGTTTTCCTGCCTGATTTCGATGGCCGCTGGAGAGGCTTCCTACATTCACACCGCGACGACCAATACACGACTCGCGAAAAAGATGCTGAATGCCATGGTGAACAACACCGTCCCAGTGCGCGGCCTGATATTCCACTCACTTCACGGCACACAGCAACACTCGAAGATCATCCACATGACCGACTTGACACCCTATAACTGCCCCGCCCTGTTTACCCAGGCCAACGCCGGCAACCAGATTTTCGCCAATGCGCCCACTACAGTGGGAATGGATCTGGACCAATAGATGCCGCAGCTCAACGATGCCAACACCAGCCTGACACTCGATACTGCCGTTCTCTCTGCGTTGTACTGTGAGTCATTTTCAAGCCACGAGGCTATGGATTCACTTGGCGAACTCGTCCTCCTTGGAAACAGCGACTGCGCGCTGAACTTGGCGAACGCTGTGACAGCCCATGTCACCACGATCCTCCACAACGATAACCAGCAACGCCCCCTTGACGCCCTGATCGCCGAAATCCGCCAGCTCCCTGCAGATGCCACTGCCGAGCGCTATCAGTTGGTGCTACGCCCCTGGCTCTGGTGGCTAACGCTCGCCAGCAACAACCGAGTCTTCCAGAACCTGTCCACCAGCGACATCGTCACCACCATCTTCAAGGCCCACGGCTTCACCGATTTCAAGCTGTCGCTAACCGGCAGCTACGAGCCGCGCGAGTATTGCGTGCAGTACGGGGAAACGGATTTCGCCTTCGTTTCGCGGCTGCTGGAGGAGGAAGGCATCTTCTGGTTCTTCACCCACGAGAACGGCAAGCACACGCTGGTGCTGGGCGACAGCAGCGATGCCTTTGTGCAGATCCCCAACGGGCCGAAAGTGCCCTACCTGGGTCAGGGCATCGGCGTGCGCGAGTTGCATGGTATCCGCTCGGCGCAGTACAGCGTGCAGGCGGTAAGCGGGGTGTACAGCGCCACGGACTATGCCTTCACCACTCCCACCACCTCGCTCTACAGCCAGGCCGAGGCGGTGGCCGGACCGTTGTCGATGTACGAACATCCAGGCGGCTATATCGCCAAGGCGCGCGGCGATGCGCTGACCAAGCAGCGCGTAGACGCGCTGCGCAGCCAGGAGAAACGCCTGATCGGCGAGAGCGACTGCCGCTGGCTGGTGCCCGGCCACTGGTTCACTCTCACCGGGCATGACGACGCCAG
Source organism: Ectopseudomonas composti (assembly GCF_900115475.1). GTDB lineage: Bacteria > Pseudomonadota > Gammaproteobacteria > Pseudomonadales > Pseudomonadaceae > Aquipseudomonas > Aquipseudomonas composti. The sequence continues at coordinate 85,086 of NZ_FOWP01000014.1, read as the reverse complement.
CCTAAACATAGATTGGGTGGTGACCGCCGTCACCCATGACGCCAGCCACGAGCACTACCGCAACCGCTTCGAGGCCATCCCCAAGGCAACCGCCTACCGCCCGCCCCGGCTCACGCCCAAGCCGCGCATGCACACCCAGACCGCGCAGGTGGTAGGCAAATCCGGCGAGGAGATCTGGACCGACCAGTACGGCCGCATCAAGATCCAGTTCCCCTGGGATCGCGACAGCAAGAACGACGAAACCTCGTCCTGCTGGGTGCGCGTGGTGCTGCCCTGGAGCGGCAAGGGCTTCGGAATGCAGTTCATCCCGCGTATAGGCCAGGAGGTGATCGTCACCTTCATCGATGGCGACCCTGATCGCCCGCTGGTCACCGGCTGCCTCTACAACGGCGACAACACCCTGCCCTACGCCCTGCCGGACAACCAAACCCAGTCCGGCATCAAGACCAATTCCTCCAAGGGCGGCGGCGGCTTCAACGAACTGCGCTTCGAGGACAAGAAGGACGCCGAGGAAGTCTTCCTCCAGGCGCAGAAGGACATGAAGGTCAACGTGCTCAACGACAGCACCGCCACCATCGGCCACGATGAAACCCTCACGGTGCAGAACGCCCGCACCCGCACGGTGAAGGAAGGCGACGAGACCATCACCCTGGAGAAGGGTCAGCGCACGGTAACCATCCAGACCGGCAGCGACACCCTCGACGTGAAGGACAGCCGCACCGTCAGCGTCGGAGCCGACCAGACCCACAGCACCGGCGGCAACTACAGCCACAAGGTCAGCGGCAACTACGAGTTGACCGTGGACGGCAACTTCACAATCAAGGTGACCGGCACACTCACCCTGCAGAGCGGCGGCGACTTCACCGCCAAGAGCGACAAGAACCTCACCACCCAGGCCGGCATGGCGCTCACCGACAAGGCCGGTACCTCGCTCACCAACCAGGCGGGTACCTCCCTGGACAACAAGGCCGGCACCACCCTGACCAACGACGCTGGCGTCAGCCTCACCAACAAGGCCGCCGCTGAACAGACCGTGGATGGCGGCGGCATGCTGACCATCAAAGGCGGCCTGGTGAAGGTCAACTGAGGCGCCCATGGCCAACGGCAATCTCGACCTCACCCGTGGCGACAGCCGCCTCCAGGGCACACTGCAGGACGGCGCCCTCGATGGCCCGGTACGCATCCAGGAAGCCGGTCGCCCGCAGGCCCAGCTCAGCTACGCCAACGGCGTGCTGCAAGGCCCCAGCATCCTCTACCACCCCAACGGCCAGGTGTCGGCGCAACTGCCCTACGCTGATGGGCGCCTGCATGGCGTGGCCCAGTACTTCGCCGCCGAAGGCTGGCTGCAGCGCAAGGTCACCTATAGCCAAGGCTTGATGCACGGCGAAGCCAGCAGCTACTACCCGGACGGCAGCCTGGCCGAACTGGAGTTGTACCGCGATGGCGTGCGTGACGGCCTCTATCAGCGTTTTCATGGCAACGGCCAGATGGCGCATCGCAGCCGCTACGTCAACGGCAAGATGCTGGACGAAGGTCAGGGGTTCGCCGAGGACGGCCGACCGCTGGATGAAGGTGGCAAGCCTATATCACGGCTGCGCTGGTGGTGGCGGCGCTGGCAGGAGTCGGCCGAGGCCTGATCAGGGAATCAGCATCTGCATCTGACCGGGCATGACTACCTTGATCACACCGGCCCAATTGCACATCAGAGTGCTGTTGGAATCGAGCGACGGCATGCTGCCGAGCAGCATGGTCGGCGGCCCTCCCAGAATCCAAGGCGTCGCCGTGGCCGGTATGCAGGGCATGGGCGTCAACACCCCCAATGCTGCAGCGGTCGCGCCTGCGACCATGGGGTTGGCGAGACTCTGGCACATGCCGAAAGGAAGAATGTTCACCAGCGGGATGTGATCCATGATGTTCGCCGCCGGCATGCCAGCCGTGAGCATGCGGTTCTGCGGCAACACGTTCAACATACTCGGAGCAACACCAAAACTGCATTGCAGCGTGGCGCCACTACATACCTGTGGACAGCCCATAGATTGATGTGCCTCCGGTCACAACGCTAATTGCTTGGTTTACAGGCTAGCTGAAGTTCTCATCAACGATGAGAAGCACCTCTATCACCAACTCCTTAACCTAGCCTGCCACGGTATGCCATATAGCTGGACATACCGACTCATCATGATGAGCGAGCATTCTGGGTGTCAGAATCCGGTACCTAACCCAAGGCCCCGAGGGCACTCCTGCTCCTTACCGAGAAGATACTCTGCATGCGTAATCAGAGTAAAAACGCCGGTGGGGCAAAAAGTGGGGCAAAATTCGATGATAGGCAAAAACCATCAGACATAAAAAATCCAACCACCGCTAAGTGATTGGATTTTCTAGGGTTTTTTGGTCGGGACGGAGTGATTCGAACACTCGACCCCTTGCACCCCATGCAAGTGCGCTACCGGGCTGCGCTACGCCCCGACGGTGCTTCCGGGTGACCGAAAGCGGGAGGAACTATACATTAAGCTTTTGAAATAAGGCAACTTTTTCTTAGCCTTACTTCTTCAGTACATGCAGAACGTCTTCGAGTTCGGCAATCATCTGTTTGATCAGTTGACGGTACTGGGTGGTATCGTCTTTGGCTTCGTCACCAGAAAGGCGCTGACGAGCACCGCCGATGGTGAAGCCTTGATCGTACAGCAGCGCACGAATCTGCCGAATCATCAGCACATCCTGACGCTGGTAGTAGCGACGGTTACCCCGCCGCTTTACCGGGTTCAGCTGTGGGAATTCCTGTTCCCAGTAACGCAGAACATGGGGCTTGACCGCGCAGAGTTCACTGACCTCACCAATGGTGAAGTAGCGTTTGCCGGGAATTGCCGGTAGTTCGTCGTTATGACTTGGTTCCAGCATAGGCCTCGACCCTGGCTTTCAATTTTTGCCCTGGACGAAAAGTGACCACACGGCGTGCCGTGATTGGAATCTCTTCCCCTGTTTTCGGGTTACGGCCGGGTCGCTGGCGCTTATCGCGCAAGTCGAAGTTGCCGAACCCGGACAGCTTGACCTGTTCGTTCAGCTCAAGAGCCTGGCGGATCTCTTCAAAAAACAGCTCCACCAGTTCCTTGGCTTCCCGTTTGTTCAGGCCGAGCTCTTCATACAGACGTTCCGCCATCTCAGCTTTCGTCAGAGCCCCCATACGCTACTTCCTTAACGTGGCGTTGAACCTTTGTTCGAGGCAGGTGAGGATGTTTTGCGTAGTAGTACTCACCTCATCGTCATTAAGAGTGCGCGATGGATGTTGCCAGGTCAAGCCGACGGCAAGGCTTTTTCTAAGCGGATCAATGCCTTTACCGTGATAGACGTCAAATAGCTTGAGGTCTGTCAGCCATTCGCCCGCTGTTTCACGGATTGCTCCCATCACAGCCTCGGCAGGCTGCTCGCGATCAACCAGCAACGCCAGGTCACGACGCACTTCAGGGAAGCGCGACAATTCGCTGAATGCAGGCATGCGGCCAGCAACTACTTCGGCCAGCACCAGCTCAAAAAGGAACACTGGCTGATCCAGGTCCAGAGTTTTGGCAAGTTCTGGATGCAAGGCACCGATGAAGCCGACCAGGCGCCCTTCCCGCTCGATGCGAGCAGTCTGACCCGGATGCAGAGCAGGATGCTCGCCCGGCACGAAGCTGAAGGCATCGGCTGCACCGGCATAGCCCAGCAACGCTTCGACATCAGCCTTCAGGTCATAGAAGTCGACGTTATCGCGACTGTTGGCCCAGCCTTCAGGGAGGCGGCCGCCAGTGATCACACCAGCGAGCATGGCTTCCTGCTGCAGGCCGTCCAACTGACCCACGAAGCGCAGACCACCCTCGAACAGACGCACGCGCGACTGCTGACGGTTGAGGTTGTGCTGCAGCGCCTTGACCAGGCCCGGCCATAGCGAGGAACGCATGGCAGCCATGTCGGCAGAAATCGGGTTGGCCAGTTGCAGCGGCTCGACGCCTGGGGTGAACAGCTCGAACAGCTTGGGATCAATGAAGCTGTAGGTGATCGCTTCCTGATAACCACGGGCGACCAGCAGCCGGCGCAGCGCAGGCAGTTCGGCACGCGCCTCGGCCTTGGTCTGCGGCGCCAGGCGAGCTTGCGGGTAGCGCACTGGCAGGCGGTTGTAGCCGTAAAGGCGGCCCAGCTCTTCGATCAGATCCACTTCCAGGCTGATATCGAAGCGATGGCTCGGCACCTTGACCAGCCACTGAGCGTCGCCCTGGGCGGTAACGCTCAGGCCCAGCGCAGTGAGCAGGCGCTCGACTTCGGCGCTGTCCATCTCCATACCCAGCATCTGACTGATGCGCTCGGCACGCAGGGTGATCGGCGCCACAACGGGCAGATCAGCCTCGCTGCAGGCCTCGATGATCGGCCCGGCTTCGCCGCCGACGATCTCCAGCAGCAGCGCAGTAGCGCGCTCCATCGCCCTGCGCGCCAGTTGCGAGTCCACACCGCGCTCGAAGCGATGCGAGGCATCGGTATGCAAACCGTAGGAACGAGCCTTACCAGCAACAGCGATGTTGTCGAAGAAGGCGCTTTCCAGGAACAGGTCGCGCGTCTTGTCATTCACGCCACTGCGCTCACCACCCATGACACCGGCGATGGCCAGAGCACGACTGTGATCAGCGATAACCAGGGTGTCGGCACGCAAGCTGGCTTCCTGGCCGTCGAGCAGCACCAGTTTCTCGCCCTCTTCCGCCATGCGCACACGAATGCCGCCATTGATCTCGGCGAGGTCAAAGGCGTGCATCGGCTGACCCAGCTCGAGCATCACGTAGTTGGTGATGTCCACCGCCGCATCGATACTGCGGATATCGGAACGACGCAGGCGCTCGACCATCCACAGCGGAGTCGGACGAGACAGGTCGACGTTGCGTACAACTCGGCCCAGATAACGCGGGCAGGCCTTGGGGGCCAGTACGTCGACCGGACGCACTTCGTCATGCGCGGGCGCAACGGCTTCGATAGCGACTGGCGAAACGGCAGCGCTGTACATGGCACCAACTTCGCGGGCAAGACCAGCCAGCGACAGGCAGTCGCCACGATTTGGGGTCAGGCCAATCTCTATGCTGGCATCGTCCAGTTGCAGGTAAGCGCGAATATCGCTGCCCACTGGTGCATCGGCCGCCAGCTCCATCAGGCCGCTGTTGTCTTCGCTAATCTGCAGTTCGGAAGCCGAGCACAGCATGCCCTGGGACTCTACGCCGCGCAGCTTGGCCTTCTTGATCTTGAAGTCGCCCGGCAGCTCGGCACCAATCATGGCGAACGGAATCTTGATGCCGGCGCGGGCATTGGGCGCACCGCAGACGACCTGGAAGGTCTCGGCACCGTTGCTCACCTGACACACACGCAGCTTGTCGGCGTCAGGGTGTTGTTCGGCACTGAGGATCTCACCGACCACGATGCCACTGAAGGCACCGGCCACCGGCTGTACCGCGTCGACTTCGAGGCCGACCATGGACAGGCGCGCGACCAGATCCTCACGGGATACATCGGGATTCACCCAGTTGCGCAGCCACTGTTCACTGAATTTCATGTTGTCTGTTCTCCTTAAACGAATTCGATCACGAGGGGCGGCTGCTAGCGAAATTGCGCCAGGAACCGCAGGTCGTTATCGAAGAACAGGCGCAAGTCGTTGACGCCATAACGCAGCATGGCCAGGCGTTCGACGCCCATGCCAAAGGCGAAACCGGAGTATTTTTCCGGGTCGATGCCGCTCATGCGCAGCACGTTCGGATGCACCATGCCGCAGCCCATCACTTCCAGCCAGCCAGTCTGCTTGCACACGCGGCAGCCCTTGCCGGAGCACATCACGCACTGCATGTCGACTTCGGCCGACGGCTCGGTGAAGGGGAAGAAGGACGGACGGAAACGCACGCCCAGTGGCTTCTCGAAGAACACCCGCAGGAATTCCTCGATGGTGCCCTTGAGGTCGGCGAAGCTGATGTCCTCGTCGACCAACAGGCCTTCGACCTGATGGAACATCGGCGAGTGAGTGATATCGGAGTCGCAGCGATAGACGCGGCCGGGGCAGACGATGCGGATCGGCGGCTGCTGCGATTCCATGGTGCGCACCTGAACCGGCGAGGTGTGGGTGCGCAGCAGCATGTTCGCATTGAAATAAAAGGTGTCGTGCATCGCCCGTGCCGGGTGGTGGCCGGGGATGTTGAGCGCTTCGAAGTTGTGGTAGTCGTCTTCGACTTCCGGACCCTCGGCAACGCTGAAACCAATATGGGTGAAGAACTGCTCGACACGCTCGAGCGTGCGGGTGACAGGGTGCAGACCGCCAGAGGCCTGACCACGGCCAGGCAGGGTCACGTCGATACGCTCAGACGCCAGCTTCTCGGCGAGCAAGGCCTGCTCAAGCACGGATTTGCGGGCATTCAGGGCGTCTTGCACCTGATTCTTGGCAGTGTTGATCAAGGCGCCAGCCTGTGGACGCTCTTCGGCCGACAGCTTGCCCAGAGTCTGCATCAGGGCGGTCAGTTCGCCTTTCTTGCCAAGGTACTGAACCCGGAGCTGTTCCAGGGCATTGACATCTTCACTTCGTTGCACGGCCTCAAGCGCTTGCGAGACCAATGCATCCAGATTTTCCATTTACAGACTCCAGATACGAAATAGGGGAAGAGCTGTTAAGGCTCTTCCCCTATCTTTGACGTTGCCACCGGGCGAGCCCGGTGATTGTCGGGGGACTTAAGCCAGAACGGCCTTAGCTTTCTCGACAATCGCAGCAAACGCCGCTTTTTCGTTCACTGCCAGATCAGCCAGAACCTTACGGTCGATTTCGATCGACGCTTTCTTCAGGCCAGCGATCAGACGGCTGTAGGACAGACCGTTGACGCGAGCACCAGCGTTGATACGAGCGATCCACAGTGCGCGGAACTGACGTTTTTTCTGACGACGGTCACGGTAGGCATATTGACCAGCCTTGATGACAGCCTGCTTGGCAACACGGAACACGCGCGAACGAGCGCCGTAGTAGCCTTTAGCCAGTTTCAGAATCTTTTTGTGACGAGCACGAGCGATAACGCCACGCTTAACACGAGCCATGAGTAATTACCTCTAAGTATCTTGACCGATTAACGAACGCGCAGCATGCGCTCGACTTTAGCTTTGTCCGACGGACCGATCAGCGAGCTGCCACGCAGCTGGCGCTTACGTTTCGTGGACATCTTGGTCAGGATGTGGCTCTTGAAAGCGTGCTTGTGCTTGAAGCCTGTAGCAGTCTTCAGGAAGCGCTTCGCAGCACCGCTCTTGGTTTTCATTTTTGGCATGTTTTGTACTCCGCATTCATTAACAACTGATAACCATCAGGCCTGCCAGTGCCCGGTAGATTATTTACGCTTCTTGGGTGCGATGACCATCATCAGCTGGCGTCCTTCCAGCTTAGGATGCTGTTCTACGGTGCCGATTTCAGCGAGGTCAGCTTCGACCCGCTTCAACAGCTCCATACCCAGTTCCTGGTGAGCCATCTCACGACCGCGGAATCTCAGAGATACCTTGGCCTTGTCCCCGTCTTCAAGGAAACGTACCAGGTTGCGTAGTTTTACCTGGTAATCCCCATCTTCCGTCCCTGGACGAAACTTGATTTCTTTAATCTGCTGCTGGTGCTGGTTCTTCTTGGCAATAGCAGCCTGCTTCTTCTTCTCGAACAGGTGCTTGCCGTAGTCCATGATGCGGCAAACTGGCGGCAGCGCGTCAGCAGAGATCTCTACCAGATCCAGCTTGGCTTCTTCAGCCACGCGCAATGCCTCATCGATCGAAACGATACCGACCTGCTCGCCGTCTGCGCCAATCAGGCGCACTTCACGAGCGGTGATGTTTTCATTGATCGGCGCCTTAGGGGCGGCCCGCTTGTCCTGTCTCATTTCACGCTTAATAGTTATTACTCCAAATCTTGGCGACCACGCCGGGAAACCGCTTGCTGCAACTGTGCGGCGAACTGCTCGATGGGCAGAGAGCCCAAATCGACGCCTTCACGAGTACGGACAGCAACGGATCGAGTCTCGACCTCCCGATCTCCAATAACCAAGAGATAGGGAACCTTGAGCAAGGTATGCTCGCGGATTTTAAAGCCGATCTTTTCGTTTCTCAAGTCAACCTTGGCACGAAAACCGCTTTGATTGAGAGTTTTCTCGACTTCACGGGCAAAATCGGCCTGCTTATCGGTGATATTCATGATCACCGCCTGGGTTGGAGCGAGCCAAGCAGGGAAAGACCCAGCGTAATGCTCGATCAGCATACCGATGAAACGCTCGAACGAACCGAGGATCGCACGGTGCAACATGACCGGGCGCTTGCGATTATTGTCTTCGGCGATGTAGCTGGCATCCAGACGCTCAGGTAGGTTCGGGTCGTACTGCAGCGTGCCGCACTGCCAGTTACGGCCCAGGCAGTCACGCAGGGTGAACTCGATCTTCGGACCGTAGAAAGCACCCTCGCCCGGTTGATATTCCCAGGCCAGGCCGGATTCGTTCAGCGCCTCGGCCAGCGCGCTCTCGGCGCGATCCCACAGCTCATCAGAGCCCACGCGCTTGGCGGGACGAGTCGACAGCTTCATGGCGATATCGCTGAAACCGAAGTCTGCATAGACCTGCAGAGTCAGCTTAATAAAGTCGGCCGCTTCCTTCTTCACCTGATCTTCAGTGCAGAAGATGTGCGCATCATCCTGCACGAAGCCACGCACACGCATGATGCCGTGCAGCGCACCGGACGGCTCGTTGCGGTGGCAGGCACCGAACTCGGCCAAGCGCAGCGGCAGGTCGCGGTAGGACTTCAGCCCCTGATTGAAGATCTGCACGTGGCACGGGCAGTTCATCGGTTTCACGGCGTAGTCGCGGTTTTCCGAAGCCGTGGTGAACATGTTCTCGGCGTAGTTGGACCAGTGCCCGGAGCGCTCCCACAGGATGCGGTCGACCACCTGTGGCGTGCGCACCTCAACGTAGCCGTTCTCACGCTGCACCTGGCGCATGTACTGCTCCAACACCTGGTAAACAGTCCAGCCATTGGGGTGCCAGAAGACCATACCCGGTGCTTCTTCCTGCAGGTGGAACAGATCCAGCTGCTTGCCGATGCGGCGGTGGTCGCGCTTCTCGGCCTCTTCGATGCGCTGGATATAGGCAGCCAGCTGCTTCTTGTCCGCCCAGGCGGTACCGTAAATGCGCTGCAGCTGCTCGTTCTTCGAGTCGCCACGCCAGTAGGCACCGGAAATACGGGTCAGCTTGAACGCCTTGAGGAAGCGAGTATTCGGCACATGCGGGCCGCGGCACATGTCGACGTATTCCTCATGGAAATACAGGCCCATGGCCGCTTCGTCCGGCATGTCGTCAATCAGACGCAGCTTGTATTCCTCGCCACGCGATTTGAACAGCTCGATGACCTCAGCACGCGGCGTCATCTTCTTGATGACGTCGTAGTCCTTCTCGATCAATTCGGCCATGCGCTTCTCGATGGCCGCCATATCTTCCGGCGTGAAGGGGCGGTCGATGGCGATGTCGTAATAGAAGCCTTCGTCAATGACCGGACCGATCACCATCTTGGCATTCGGATACAGTTGCTTGACGGCATGCCCAACCAGGTGAGCACAGGAGTGACGGATGATTTCCAGCCCCTCTTCGTCCTTCGGCGTGATGATCTGCAAGGTGGCATCGGCATCGATCACGTCACAGGCATCGACCTGCCTGCCATCGACCTTGCCAGCCAGGGTGGCCTTGGCCAGGCCCGCACCAATGGATTGAGCGACCTCCAGCACGGATACCGGATGATCGAACGAACGCTGACTACCGTCGGGAAGAGTAATGATGGGCATGGCGCCTCCTCTCCTAGTGGTGACCCCTACCAAAGGTCACGTGGGTTGGGATGAGCCAGGAAGCGATTCAGCGGTATACCCACCTAACGATGGCAGGAGCCCGAAGGCCAACCAGACCGAACCAGAGTCACTGGAAGTAAAGAGTGCGGATGCTTTCAGAAAGCCTGAGCCCTGACAAGCCGCCGCTAGACACAAACAAGCAAAACCTGACGCATATTCACCCAACAAAATCGGGCAATAAAAAAGGGGTCGCTTAGCGACCCCTTTTTATCGATTTGGTAGGCACAATTGGACTCGAACCAACGACCCCCACCATGTCAAGGTGGTGCTCTAACCAACTGAGCTATGTGCCTTCGATGGGTGCGCATTCTACGCAGATCTTTTTGGCCGTCAACAGATTTTTTCGCTAACTCACTGAAATAGGCCAATTTTTTATCGAAACCGGATCGTTGAATATTTTGCACGGGCACTAGCCGGCTATTTTCAACTCAGGTAGCATCGAATCATTCGTAAAAAATAAAGAACAGAGGTTCAATATGGCGCACACGGCATATCCACAATCCTATTACGCCGCCTCAGCCAACCCCGTCCCACAACGCCCTGCCCTGCAAGGCGAAGTGGAAACCGATGTGTGCATCATCGGCGCGGGTTACACCGGCCTGTCCACGGCACTATTTCTGCTGGAAAACGGTTTCAAGGTAAGCATCGTCGAAGCGGCCAAGGTCGGCTTCGGTGCTTCCGGTCGCAACGGCGGACAGATCGTCAACAGCTACAGCCGCGACATCGACGTGATCGAGCGCACGGTCGGCCCCAAGCAGGCACAGCTGCTTGGGCAGATGGCCTTCGAGGGCGGCCGCATCATTCGTGAGCGCATCGCCAAGTACGACATTCAGTGCGACCTGAAGGATGGCGGCGTGTTCGCCGCGCTGACCGCCAAGCAGATGGGTCACCTGGAATCGCAAAAGAAACTGTGGGAGCGCTACGGTCACAACCAGCTGGAACTGCTGGACGCCAAACGTATCCGTGAAGTCGTTGCCAGCGAGAACTACATCGGCGGCATGCTGGACATGAGCGGTGGCCATATACATCCGCTGAACCTGGCCCTGGGCGAAGCCGCTGCGGTGGAATCACTCGGCGGCGTGATCTATGAACAGTCCCCCGCTATCCGCATCGAGCGCGGCGCCAACCCGGTGGTGCACACCCCGGAAGGCCGCCTCAAGGCCAAGTTCGTGGTGGTCGCGGGTAACGCCTACCTGGGTAACCTGGTGCCGGAACTGGCGGCCAAGTCGATGCCGTGCGGCACGCAGGTGATCACCACCGAGCCGCTGTCCAACGAAGTCGCAGCCAGCCTGTTGCCGCAGGACTACTGCGTCGAAGACTGCAACTACCTGCTCGATTACTACCGCCTCACCGGCGACAAGCGCCTGATCTACGGCGGTGGCGTGGTCTACGGCGCCCGCGACCCGGCCAACATCGAAGCGATCATCCGGCCGAAGATGCTCAAGACCTTCCCGCAATTGAAGGACGTAAAAATCGACTTCGCCTGGACCGGTAACTTCCTGCTGACGCTGTCGCGTCTGCCGCAGGTGGGTCGCATCGGCGACAACATCTATTACTCGCAAGGCTGCAGCGGCCATGGCGTAACCTACACGCACCTGGCAGGCAAGGTGTTGGCCGAGGCGCTGCGCGGCCAGGCCGAGCGTTTCGATGCTTTCGCCGGGTTGCCACACTACCCCTTCCCAGGCGGTCGGATGTTTCAGGTACCGTTCAGCGCCCTCGGTGCCTGGTACTACACGCTGCGCGACAAACTTGGCGTGTGATCATCCTGCAGATCAATGAAAACGGCGCCCTCGGGCGCCGTTTTCATGTGCATCATGGGCAGACCGACAAGGCCTGACACTGCCCGCCAGAGCCACTGGCCTTGGGCGGCACGGCGAATCGCGAATCCTCCGGCGCAAGACGCTGCGCACAGGCCTGAGCCTGCTGCGCCGCAGAAGCACAACCCTGCTCCCCCAGCACTTGCGACAGGTTGAACCAACCGGCGGCGAAATCCGGCTCACGCTTGATGCTCTCACGCAATGCCTGCTCGGCGCCCTTGCGATCACCATCGGCATAGCGGCTGTTACTCAGGGCGAACCAGGGCAGCGCCTGTTCCGGCCAGGCCTCGGCGGCGCGGCGATAGGCTCGCCTTGCCGGCTGGGCATTGCCGGTTTGCTCGAGGTCGTTGGCAGCCTTCATCCAGACATGCATGTCTGCCTGCGCCGGCAGGCGCTCCGGTGGCAGGGTCACCACCGCCCAACGACCACCGCGTGCCCAGGTTCTATCGAAGCTGTTGAAGCTGTCTTCAAGCCTGCGCGTGGTGGCTGAGCGCAGAATCAGCGTGCGCTCGCGACGGTCGTAACCCACCACCACCGCGAAGTGCCACTGCGGGTACCAGTCAAACGCCAGGTTCTGCAGCACCAGCACCGGGTTGCCGGCTGCGACCTCGGCCAGTACGGCCTCCAGGCGCGGCTGCAGCGGATACACCAGCATTTCGTGATTGCGTGCGGCGGCGACCATCTCGACCTGCAGGCTGCCTTCACGGCTGGGGATGTAGACCTTGTCCTTGAGCGCACCGGGTGTGGTCAGCACACCACGCTGATTGAGCATGGTCGCCAAGGCCGCCGGTCCGCACTGGTAGGCGTTCTGAGGAAAGAAGGGAACGTCGGTGAGTTCCACCCGCTCAGGCAAACGCTCGCCCACCGGTGATAACACCGGGGAGCGAGCGCAGGCTGTGAGTAGAACGATCGATGCAATACAGCAGAGGCGAATCAGCGATTTATGCATTTAACGAAACTGAAGATGTTGGTGGCGCACAGCATATCAGTGATGATGAAGATCACCAGAAACAACACGATGATACCGACCACACCCGCACCGGCAGGCGCCTGATCCAGCTGCTGGTTGAACTGCGCCAGTTCGGCCGGGGTCAGGCTGGCGATACGCGATTCGACCTGATCACGGTCGACGCCCATCGACACCAGTTTCTCCTTCACCTGCTCGTCATCGAGCATGGCCATCAACTGCTCCTGATCCACCTTGTGCTGCTGCTCAGCGATCACCTCGTGGGTGCCGACCATCGCCGCATTCGCAGCAGGAATCTGTACCACCAGCAGCAGGTGAAACAGCGCGGTAATGGCTGCCAGACGGCGCATAACGGGGTTCATGGAAATTGTCATTGTGGTTATCTCCTGAGGGACGAGGTAGCCAATAGACAGCATCCAAATCGCTCAGGTTCACTCCGCCAGTCTGCGCATGTTCACGTTTCCATCAGAAGCTGGCTGAGCACCGCACGCAGCTTGTTCGGCTTGACTGGTTTGTTCAGCAGCGGCGCACCCAGCGCTTGCAGCTCGCGTCGGCAAGCATCACTGCGATCGGCGCTGATGATCAACGCCGGAATCGGCCGGGAAAATTCTTCACGCAACTGCTGGATCACCTGACAACCGAGCACCCCGTGATCGAGGTGAAAATCCGCCAGGATCACCTCCGGCGCCCTGCCCTGCAGGCGCTGCAGCGCCTCGGGGAGATCGACAGCCGTCACCACCTCGCAACCCCACTGCCCGAGCAACGCGTCCATGCTGTGCAGGATGTCCACTTCGTTGTCGATCACCAGCAGCCGCCGGCCCGGCAAGGGGTTGCCGAGAACCGCTTGCGCCACGGACGGCACCTGGCGCTGCGGCCTGGCCTGCGCCAGTGGCACGCGAATGCTGAACACCGAGCCGCGCCCTGGCTGCGAACGCACCTGCACCGGATAACCCAGCATGCGCGCGATGCGCTCGACGATGGCGAGGCCCAGGCCAACGCCCTTGCGCTCAGCGGCACGCCCGACCTCCAGTTGATTGAACTCGAGGAAAATCTTGTCCATTTGATCCACCGCGATGCCCCGACCACTGTCCCATACCTGCAGCTCGACGAAATCGCCACGGCGCCGCGCGCCGAGCAGTACACCACCGCGCTCGGTGTAACGGCAGGCATTGCTGAGGAAATTGCGCAGGATACGCGTCAGCAAGCGGAAATCGGTGTGCACCGCGTAGTCGGCGATACGCACGCGCAGACGCAGGTCACTGGCGCTGGCGACGCTGTCGAACTCGGACGCCAGTGGCGCCAGCAGCTCTTCGAGGCGATAGACATCGACATCTGGCTTGATCGCCGCCTGATCCAGCTTGGAGATGTCCAGCAGGTCGGCGAGTAGGTCTTCGGCGCCCTCCAGCGCCAGGTGGCTGCGCTCGACCAGGTTGTGTTCGGCGCTCGGCAATTCACGCTCACGCAAGGTTGAGATCAGCAATCGCGCTGCGTTGAGTGGCTGCAGCAGGTCGTGACTGGCTGCGGCCAGGTACTTGTCCTTGCTGCGGTTGGCCGCCTCGGCAGCGTCGCGTGCCTCGCGCAGGGCCAGTTCGATGCGCTCACGCTCCTCGATCTGCCGCTGCAGGTTGCGGTTGGATTCGAGCAGCTCGTAGGTGCGCGCTGCAACGCGGCGCTCCAGTTCGTCGTTGAGTTGTTGCAGGCGCTGCTGCGCCTGCTTGCGCTCGGTGATGTCGGCGACGAAGCCTTCGAAGACGCCCTCGCCTTCGGGCTTGAGCAGCAGGTTCATCAGCACGTCGATTGTGCTGCCATCGCGCCGCCGCAGGCGCGTCTCGTAGCCGAGCAGGGCCTGGCCCTGGCTCAGTCGCTGGCGAATCACTTCCAGCTCGTCGAAGCCGCCCACGAACAGGTGCCGGGCCAGATCGCCCAGCGACCACAGCACCTGCTGCGGGTCGTCATAACCGAGCATGCGCGCCATTGCTGGATTGGCCGCCAGCACACCGTCCTGCAGACTGGCCTGGAAGATGCCGTGCACCGCGTGCTCGAACAGCCATTTGTAGCGGTTGCGCTCGGTTTCCAGCTCTTCCAGGCGCGTCAGCAGCTCGGGGTAGTGGCTCTTGCGCGCAGACTGGCTGCCAAGACCTAGCAGCCCAGCCAGCGCTTCGTCAGAGCGCCTCGCCATACACCACCTCGACGTCACGCTGGGTCGACTCGCGCGGGTTGGTGAGGATGCACGGGTCGTCCATGGCATGGCTGGACAAAAACGGAATGTCCGAGGTGCTGACACCATGCAGGCTTAGCGTCTCGCGGAAACCCATGGCGTGCTTGAAGGCGATCAGGTGCTCGACCAGGCGCTGGCGAATCTGTGCGTGGTTGAGCCCACGGCAGTCGATGCCGAGGGTTTCGGCGATGACCTTGAAACGCTCCGGCGCCGCGCTGTAGTTGAACGCCACCACGTGCTCGACCAGTACGGCGTTGCACAGACCGTGCGGCAGATCGAGAAAGCCGCCCAGGCTGTGGCTCATGGCATGCACCGCACCAAGAATTGCGTTGGAGAACGCCAGGCCGGCCTGCATGCTGCCGAGCATGATCTTCTCGCGCAGGGCGATGTCGGCCGGGTTGGCGATCATCTGCACCAGGTTGCCGTTGATCAGGCGCATGGCCTCCAGCGCATGCGGGTCGGTGAGCGGGCCGTTGCCGGTGGACACGAACGCCTCGATGGCATGCACCAGAGCGTCGATGCCGGTACAGGCACTGAGGAACGGGTCCATGCTCAGGGTGGTTTCCGGATCGATCAGCGACACGTCCGGCACCACCGCCTTGCTGACGATGGAGAACTTCATCCGCTCCTGCTGGTTGGAGATAATCACGAACTGTGACACGTCGGCCGAGGTGCCGGCGGTGGTCGGAATCAGTATCAGCGGCGGGCTCGGCACGCGAATGGTGTCCACACCCTCGAATTCGAGAATGCTGCGACCATGGGCGACGACGATGCCAATGCCCTTGGCGCAATCCATCGGGCTGCCGCCGCCGACGGCGACGATGACGTTGCAACCTTCGCTGCGGTAAAGCTCGGCCCCTTCCATCACCTCTTCCACGCGCGGGTTGGGCGATACCCTGGTGTACAGGCAATAAGCGATGCCCTGCGCCTGCAGACTGACCTCGACATCGCCGGCCCAGCCGGCGGCGACCACACCGGGATCGGAGACGATCAGCACCTTGCGCGCACCGAAGGTCTTGGCGTAGTTACCGACGTTATGCCGGGAGCCGGCGCCGAAGATAATTTCGGGGGAAACGAATTTTCGCAGCTGACTCAAATCGTGGCTCATACAACGGCCTGAAATTTCTTGTTATGGAATGGCGATCAGCCTACTGCATTGCCGGGTTAATGCAATGCGACCTGCGATCAGCTCAGGCGCTGAAAGAAGGCATGCTCGGCCCGCAGTGCCTCAGCCAGGTTGGGCGCCTGACGGAAACCATGGCGTTCTTCGGCGAACAGCTGATATTCCACCGGCAAACCACGCAGGCGCAGCGCCTCGACCATGCTTTCGGTCTGGCTCGGTACCACCACGACATCCAGCGCGCCCTGAAAGAAAATCACCGGCGCCCTGATCCGTTCGGCCTGCAACAGAGGCGTGCGATCCCGGTAGCGCTGGGCATCCTGCTCCGGGTCGCCGATCAGCCAGCCTAGATAATCCGCCTCGAACTTGTGGGTCAGCCGACCCAGCGCCAGCGGGTCACTGACGCCGTAGAGGCTGGCACCACCGCGCAATTGCGGCAGTTCGACCAATGCCCGCAGCGCACTGAAGCCGCCGGCGCTGCCACCGCGCACGAACACGCGCTGCGCATCGATACGCTCCTCGCGCGCCAACGTGTCGATGGCGACGCGAATGTCCTCCACCTCCAACTCGCCCCACTGGCCAGCCAAGCGCAAACGATAGGCGCGACCGTAGCCACTGCTGCCACGGTAGTTGAGGTCGAGCACGGCGAAGCCGCGTAGCGTCCAGAAGGCGATACGCGGGTCGAACACCGGGTAGCAGGCCGAAGTTGGGCCGCCGTGCAGGAAGATCAGCAGCGGTGGGCACTCGCAGGTTGAAACGGGCGGGTAGAAAAAACCGTGGCTGCGTTCGCCCTCACCCACCGTGCAGCTGAAGGGCTGAGGCCGTGATAGCTGTTCTTCAGGCAAGGGCTGCTCGCCACCGGCGAGTATCCGCACGGTTCCATCGCTTCGGCGAATGGCAAGCACCGCCGGCAGACGATCCGGCGCGCCAGCGATGCAGTAGAAGTGCTCGACATCCGCGGCCAGGCTACGGAAACGGGTAAAGCCTTCAGCCAGTCGCCGTTCTGTGCTTGGCCCACCATGGGGTGCGCCATGCGCACCAGCGGTCTCGGCGGCAAGAGAATCGGTGCGCGCAGCGCACCCTACGAGAACGCCAACACCCTCCTCGAAACGCGTCAGCAGCAGCTCATCATGCTGCAGCGGCAGGTAGGTGCGGCCGCCCAGCTGCCAGGGCGCCGGTGCGTGATCGCCGGGGGCGGCATCGCGCTTCAGGTCGTCATCGACACACGCGGGCTGCCACCAACCAGCCTGGTCACTCAACACCCACAGTCGGCCCTGCGCATCGAAACGTGGCTGCTGCAGTGATTGATCGCCGTCCTGCCCGGCCAGCACAAGGCTGCGCTCACCCGATTCACGCTGACACAGACGCGTGGCGACCCAGGGTTGATACGGACGATCCCATTCGATCCAGGCCAGACGCTGGCCAGTGGGGTCTGCCACTGGCGCCGCGTAGAAATCGGCGCCCTCCACCAGCACATCGCGCTTGCCGGTGAGGCCGATGCGTACCAGACGATGCACTACCGCGCCGCCTTCATGGCTTTCCTCTACAGCCAACAGCGCCTGCCAGGCGGACACGAAGGACAGGTCGCCATAACGGCAGTTGACGCCAGCCGTCAGCGCCTGCGGCTCATTGCTCGTAGGAGCGGCTGGGCGGCATTCCGCTTCAGCCGCGAATCTTGGTGATTCAAGAGAAATCGCGGCTGAAGCCGCTCCTACGGAACTACACGCAATCGCCAGATGGTAAACCTGCTGATCGTTTTCATTGACGAACGCCGCGCCCTGTTCCGTGGCACAGCAGGCGCCGCCGCCGTACTCGCAGACGCGGCTACGCACGGAGAACCCCGGCGGCGTAAGCTCAGCCAAGACACCATCGAGGCAGAAGAACAATCCGCAACGCGCCAGCAGCGGATCGAACGCCACCCACAGCACGCCGCCATGGGCAGCGTGCAGTTCAGCGAAGTCGGCGCTGGCGGCCGCGGCCTGCTCGGCACCCCAGATCGCGTCAGGATCGGTGCGCACGGCGCACCCTACGCCTTGCATATGATTCGTGAGGCCTTGTCATTGCGGTACTGCAGGGCATCCAGCCCCAGCGGCGCCTCGTCGGCCTGCTGCCGCGCAGCGAGAATCACCCCGTGGTGCGCCGACTTGCTGCACACCGGGTCGGCGTTGCTGGCATCGCCGGTGAGCATGAAGGCCTGGCAGCGACAGCCGCCGAAGTCCTTGTGTTTCTCATCACAGCTGCGGCATGGCTCGGGCATCCAGTCGTCACCACGAAAGCGATTGAAACCGAAGGAATGCCGCCAGATGTGCTCGATGCTGTGCTCGCGCACGTTGGGGAACTGCACCGGCAGCTGTCGCGCACTGTGACAAGGCAGCGCCGTGCCGTCCGGGGTGATGTCGAGGAACAGGTTGCCCCAGCCGTTCATGCAGGCCTTAGGACGCTCCTCGTAGTAGTCCGGGGTGACGAAGATCAGCTTGCACGGGTGGTTTTCGGCCGCCAGCTTGTCGCGCCACTGATTGGTGATGCGCTCGGCGCGTTGAAGCTGCGCGCGGGTCGGCAGGAGCCCTGCGCGGTTGAGCTCGGCCCAGCCATAGAACTGGCAGGTGGCGAGCTCGACGAAATCCGCCTCCAGCTCCAGGCACAGCTCGATGATGCGCTCGATATTGTCGATGTTGTGCCGGTGAGTGACGAAGTTGAGCACCATCGGATAGCCGTGCGCCTTGACCGCACGGGCCATGGCCAACTTCTGCGCGAAGGCCTTCTTCGAGCCGGCCAGCAGGTTGTTCACCTCCTCGTCGGCGGCCTGGAAGCTGATCTGGATATGATCGAGCCCGACCTCGGCGAATTCGGCGATGCGCGCTTCGGTCAGGCCGATGCCGGAGGTGATCAGGTTGGTGTAATAACCCAGATCACGCGCGGCCTTGATCAGCTCGGCCAGGTCCTGGCGTACCAGCGGCTCGCCACCGGAAAAACCCAGCTGCGCCGCGCCCAGCTCACGGGCCTGGCGGAATACCTCGATCCATTCGGCGGTCGACAGCTCGGCGCCCTGCTTGGCGAAATCCAGCGGGTTGGAGCAGTACGGGCATTGCAGCGGGCAACGATAGGTCAGCTCGGCCAGCAGCCACAGCGGTGGCCCTGGTTCATGACCTGCCTTAGCGAAGCTCGATCCAGAACTGAGCATGGGCCACCTCCATGAAGGCAAGAATGTCTTCGTCGATACCCGGCACGTCAGGGAAACGCTGGTGCAGGTTGCCGATGATCTCGGCCACCGAGCGCTTGCCATCGACCTGCTGGAGAATCTCGCTGGCACTGTCGTTGAGCTTGATCATGCCTTCCGGGTAGAGCAGCACATGGCAGCCCTGGGCCGGTTCGAATTGCAGGCGAAAGCCGCGGCGGATGATGGGGATATTGGGCAGGATGGCGGCGGTCATGCTTCTGACTCCAGACGGGTGCGCAAGGCGCCCCTTACAAAGGGCTCAACTGTAGGGTGCGCCATGCGCACCGCTTGCTCGAGATTCATAAGGCTATACCCCGATGCCAGGCGCGCTCGGCGGTCACGGTATGATACGGCGGGCGCTGCAGCTCATAGGCCATGCTCATGGCGTCGAGCATGCTCCACAGCACGTCCAGCTTGAATTGCAGTATCTGCAGCATGCGTTCCTGCGCATCACGAGTGCGGTAATGCTCAAGGGTGATGCGCAGGCCATGCTCGACGTCGCGGCGCGCTTCTTTCAGGCGCTTGCGAAAGTAGTCGTAACCAGTGGCATCGATCCACGGGTAGTGCTGCGGCCAGGCATCCAGGCGCGACTGGTGAATCTGCGGGGCGAACAGTTCGGTCAGCGAACTACTGGCCGCCTCCTGCCAGTTGGCGCGGCGAGCGAAATTGACGTAGGCATCGACAGCGAAACGCACGCCAGGCAGCACCAGCTCCTGCGACAGCACTTGCTCGCGGTCGAGGCCGACGGACTCGGCCAGGCGCAGCCAGGCCTCGATACCACCCTCCTCGCCTGGAGCGCCGTCATGGTCGAGGATGCGCTGAATCCACTCGCGCCGCGTCTCGCGATCCGGGCAGTTGGCGAGGATCGCCGCATCCTTGAGTGGGATGTTGACCTGATAGTAGAAGCGGTTGGCCACCCAGCCCTGGATCTGTTCGCGGGTGGCACGCCCTTCGTACATGGCACGGTGAAAGGGGTGATAGATGTGGTACAGCGCGCCCTTGGCGCGCAGCGCCTGCTCGAATTCGGCAGGTGTCATGGCAGGTTGGCTCATCAGAACGCTCCGGTACGCATTGCCGTAGGGTGCGCCGTGCGCACCAATGCTAGCCATCTGAATTGCTGGTGCACACAGCCTAGGCGGCTCCGCACACCCTACAAAACGATACTCATGCCATCGAACGCGACCTCGATGCCATGCGCGTCCAGCTCGGCGCGCTCGGGCGAATCCAGGTCGAGAATCGGGTTGGTGTTGTTGATATGAATGAGGACCTTGCGTGCGGATGGCAGACCATCGAGCACCTCGATCATGCCGCCCGGGCCGCTCTGGCACAGGTGGCCCATCTCGCTGCCGAGCTTGTCGCCGACCTCGCACACGCGCATTTCGTCATCGCGCCACAGCGTGCCGTCCACTAGCAGGCAGTCGGCGCGGCGCATCCAGCTCAGCAGGTGCTCATCCACCTGGCCGAGACCGGGGGCGTAGAACAGGCTACGACCGCTGCGACCGTCCTCGATGAACAGACCGATGTTGTCGCCCGGGTGCGGATTACCCCGATGCGGCGAATACGGCGGCGCGCTGCTGCGCAGGGCGATGGCCGTGATGTTCAGCGCCGGACAGGCGGGAATGCTGAAGGGTTCGGCATCCAGCCCGATCAGGCGGTGCTGCAGGCCGCCGTTCCAGTGGCTGAGCATGTTGAACAGCGGAAAGCCGCTGGTCAGGTCCTGATGCACCATCTCGGTACACCAGACCTGGTGCGGGCAGCCCTCGCGCAGGGTCAGCAAGCCGGTGCAGTGGTCGATCTGGCTGTCGAGCAGGACGATGCCGGCGATGGCCGTGTCACGCAACTTGCGCGCCGGTTGCAGCGCCGGAAAGGCTTCGATCTGCGCGCGGATGTCCGGCGAGGCATTGCACAGAATCCACTGCTCGCCGTCATCGGAAATGGCGATGGACGATTGCGTGCGCGGCTGCGCCCGCAGCGTACCGGCCCGCACACCACGGCAGTTGCGGCAGTTGCAGTTCCACTGGGGGAAGCCACCGCCAGCGGCGGAGCCGAGAATCTGGATATGCATGGAAGTCACCAGCGGGGATGCCCCGGACGAGCCGGGGCCAGGAGCGATCAACGGTTGGCGAAATACATTGTCACTTCGAAGCCAATACGCAGATCGGTGTAGGCGGGTTTAGTCCACATGATGCGGTCCTCTTGTTATTGAGCCGGGGCATTCCGGCAACCCCATTAAGCCCCCGCCAGGCAGGCGGCCAAATGGTACTTTGGGAGGAGATTTGGCTGGCATTGGTAGGTAGACGGCAGGGCTTTGCCAGACGTGCATGCAAGCAGCTGGTAGCCAGGGTGAAATCCGGGAAGTATCGAGGTCATCCCCGGATTGCATCCGGGCTACGAAACGGGGTTCGGGGCCAGCCCTATCGCGGATAAATCCGCTCCTACCAGTCAGACGCGTGCTGCATCAGCGCGCTTTCTTTACAGGCGCGAATAAAAAACGCGGCCGAAGCCGCGTCGCGATAAACATCTGCCGTGCCATCTGCCAGGGTGCGCTTCGCACCCGAGGTTGGGAACCGGCAAGCGGTGCGCACCGCGCACCCTACGCTCTCAAGAACGCCGCACACCGGAGCAAGCATGCGGCGGGTCAGTGGATCAGAAGAAGCCCAGCGGATTGATGTCGTAGCTCACCAGCAGGTTCTTGGTTTGCTGGTAGTGGTCGAGCATCATCTTGTGGGTTTCGCGGCCAACGCCGGACTTCTTGTAGCCACCGAAGGCAGCGTGAGCCGGGTACAGGTGGTAGCAGTTGGTCCATACGCGGCCAGCCTTGATCGCGCGGCCCATGCGGTAGGCGACGTTCATGTCGCGACTCCACACGCCGGCACCCAGGCCGAACTCGGTGTCGTTGGCGATGGCCAGGGCTTCGGCTTCGTCCTTGAAGGTGGTCACACCGATCACCGGGCCAAAGATTTCCTCCTGGAACACGCGCATCTTGTTGGTACCCTTGAGCAGCGTCGGCTGGATGTAATAGCCGCTGGCCAGGTCGCCTTGCAGCTGCTCGGCGGCACCGCCAGTGAGCACCTGGGCGCCCTCCTGCTGAGCGATTTCGAGGTAGCTGAGGATCTTGTCGTACTGCTGCTGCGAAGCCTGGGCGCCGACCATGGTGTCGGTGTCCAGCGGGTTGCCACGTTTGATCTGTTTGACCTTCTTCAGCACTTCGACCATGAAGGCGTCGTAGATCGACTCCTGCACCAGGGCGCGCGACGGGCAGGTGCATACCTCGCCCTGGTTGAAGAAGCCCAGCACCAGGCCTTCGGCGGCTTTCTCGATGAAGGCCGGCTCAGCGTTCATGATGTCGGCGAAGAAGATGTTCGGCGATTTGCCGCCCAGCTCAACGGTGGACGGGATGATGTTCTCGGCAGCGCACTTCATGATGTGCGAACCCACCGGGGTCGAGCCGGTGAAGGCGATCTTGGCGATGCGCTTGCTGGTGGCCAGCGACTCGCCGGCTTCGCGGCCAAAGCCCTGGACGATGTTGAGTACGCCCGGTGGCAGCAGATCGCCAATCAGCTCGACGAAAAGGGTGATCGACAGCGGCGTCTGCTCGGCCGGTTTGAGCACCACGGCGTTGCCGGCAGCCAGGGCCGGCGCCAGTTTCCAGGCGGCCATCAGCAGCGGGAAGTTCCACGGAATGATCTGTCCGACCACGCCCAGCGGTTCGTGGAAGTGATAGGCCACGGTGCCTTCGTTGATCTCGGCGGTGCTGCCTTCCTGAGCGCGGATGCAGCCGGCGAAGTAACGGAAGTGATCAGCGGCCAGCGGCACGTCGGCGTTCAGCGTCTCGCGCACTGCCTTGCCGTTGTCCCAGGTTTCGGCCACGGCCAGCAGCTCGAGGTTGGCTTCGATGCGGTCGGCGATCTTCAGCAGGATGTGCGAACGCTCCTGCACCGAGGTCTTGCCCCAAGCATCGGCGGCGGCGTGAGCGGCGTCCAGCGCCTTGTCGATGTCGGCGGCGTTGGAGCGGGGAAATTCAGCGATCACCGAGCCGTCGACCGGGCTGGCGTTGGTGAAATACTGGCCACTCAGTGGGGCGACGAACTCACCGCCGATGTAGTTGCCGTAGCGCGGCTTGAGGGTAACGACGGCGCCTGCAGAACCCGGATTCGCGTAAATCATGATGCTGACCTCTCTTGTTGTCGGAGCCCGCTCCCAATCGGGGGAGCGAGTCATGGTTCGATCTTAGGAAGCCCCCTGAAACCTCGGTATGCGCCCATGGCACAGATCGTCTCGTCATTTGGTAGTAGAGCGGTCTGGCACGGGCCTTTGGCAGCGAGGTACTAGGCCATGGAAGCTAAAGGCTAGACCCGTTCGCCCGGTCTTGCGTTCCCCAGTAAGGAAATTCGCCCGTGGCATTTCGCAGCAGCTCGGCGCTGGTAGGCAGGCGCCAGAAATTACGATGGCCGGACAAGGTCCGGCCATCGTCTGACGCTTCAAACGATCAGTGCTTGGCCACCAGCTCCTTCGGCAGCTTGAAGGTCCAGAGCATGCCGCCCTGGTTCAGGTGCTTGATACGCTTGGCCACCTCGCCGCCCCACAGCGGAACCGCCCCCCCCCAGCCGGACAACACCGAGACGTACTGCTCGCCGTCCATTTCCCAGGTCACGGGCGAGCCGATCACACCCGAGCCGGTCTGGAATTCCCAGACTTTCTCGCCGGTCTTGGCATTGAACGCCTGCAGGTAGCCTTCCGGGTTGCCGGTAAACACCAGGTTGCCCTTGGTGGTCATCACCCCGCCCCACAGCGGCGCGTAGTTCTTGTGGCGCCAGACTTCCTTGCCGGTTTTCGGATCGATGGCGCGCAGCACGCCGATGTATTCCTCGTTCAGCGGCTTGATGGTAAAGCCGGCACCCAGGTAGGCCGCGCCCTTTTTGTAAGCGATGTCCTCGTTCCAGATGTCCATGCCCCACTCGTTGGACGGCACGTAGAACAGCCCTGTGTCCTGGCTGTAGGCCATGGGCATCCAGTTCTTCGCGCCGAGGAAGGCCGGAGCGGAGAACACGCTCGTGCCCTTCTCCTTCGCGCTCGGCGAGCCCGGACGGTTGCTGTCGTCGTAGATTGGCCGGCCGTTCTTGTCCAGGCCCTTGGCCCAGGTGATCTTGTCGACGAAGGGGAAGCCACGGATGAACTTGCCGTTGGTGCGGTCGAGCACATAGAAGAAGCCGTTACGGTCGGCAGTGGCCGCAGCCTTCACGGTCTTGCCGCCTTCCTGATAGTCGAAGGAGATCAGCTCGTTGACGCCGTCGAAGTCCCAGCCATCGTGCGGAGTGGTCTGGAAGTGCCACTTGATGCTGCCGTCGTCCGGGTTCAGCGCCAGGCGAGAAGAGGAATAGAGGTTGTCACCCGGGCGCAGGTGCGAGTTCCACGGTGCCGGGTTACCGGTGCCGAAGAACAGCAAGTTGGTGTCGGCATCGTAGTAGCCGCCCAGCCAGGGCGCGGCGCCGCCGGTCTTCCACAGGTCGCCTGGCCAGGTCTTGCCGGCCTCGCCACCGCTGATGCCGTTCTCGACGGCCTTGCCGTCCTTGTAGACGTAGCCCATGTGGCCTTCCACGGTCGGGCGACTCCACAGCAGCTCGCCGTTCTTCGGATCATAGGCCTCGATCTTGCCGACCACGCCGAATTCGCCACCGGATACGCCGGTGATCAGCTTGCCGTTGACCACCAGCGGCGCGGCGGTGATGGAGTAGCCGGCCTTGTGATCGGCGACGTTCTTGCGCCAGACCACCTTGCCGGTGTCCTTGTTAAGTGCCACCAGCTTGGCGTCGAGGGTGCCGAAGATCACCAGGTCGTCATACAGGGCGACACCGCGGTTGATCACGTCGCAGCAGGGACGGATGTCGTCCGGCAAGCGCGCTTCGTACTGCCACAGCTCACGACCGGTGCG
Source organism: Ectopseudomonas composti (assembly GCF_900115475.1). Lineage (GTDB taxonomy): Bacteria > Pseudomonadota > Gammaproteobacteria > Pseudomonadales > Pseudomonadaceae > Aquipseudomonas > Aquipseudomonas composti. The sequence continues at coordinate 59,920 of NZ_FOWP01000014.1, read as the reverse complement.
TGCATCGACGGCGAACACCCGCGAATAAGAGGCGGTGACGTACATCACGCCGTCCTTGATCATCGGCTGGGCCTGCTGACCGCGCTGCTTCTCGCCGCCGAAGGACATGGTCCAGACCGGGCGCAGCTCCTTGACGTTCTGATCGTTGAGGATGTTCAGCGGGCTGTAGCGCTGGCCCTGCAGCCCCAGGCCGTTGGTGACGATCTGGTCGGTGGTGGTGGCGTCCTTGAGAATCTCGGCATCAGTGACCGCCAGCGCGGCGGCGGACGGCAACAGCATGGCGGCACAGAGTGCGGTGAGGAGTAAGGGCTGGCGAAGACCGGCGTGTTTCATTGCGGCTACCTCTGCGGGTTCATTGTTATTGCCGGGAAAATTTCCCGGTCTGCCACGAATTCTTGGCTCACCCCGGCACGCCAACAATTGCACCCCCAGCCGATTTTCCTCGTTCCTTGGTAGCAATACCTGCACTGCTGCCGACGGCCCCACATCTGGCTGCAGGCCGCCGCAAGTAGCAGGCGGACGCCACCAAAAGCCCATGGCACAGGGGCCGCACGCCCCGTAGAAAGGCAACTCCCCATCTACAAGGAGAATGCCCATGGGACGCATCCTGATCGCGCTGCTGCTGGCCGGGCTGCTGCTGGGCCAGGCACAGGCCGAAAGCCTGAAGATCGGCCTCAACTATCCACGCACCGGCAATTACAAGGACGAAGGCCTGGAGCTGCGCCGCGGCGCCCTGCTCGCCGTAGAAACGATCAACCAGCAAGGCGGCCTGCTCGGCCAGCCGCTGGAGCTGCTCAGCGAGAACACCGACTCCAATGCTGCTCAGGCCACGCGCAACGTCGAGTACTTCGCCAGCCAGGGCGCGCGCATGGTCTTCGGCGGCGCCACCAGTGAAGAAGCTATGGCCGCCGGGCAACGTGCCCGGGAACTCGGCCTGCTGTATTTCGCCACCTTGGGTTACGCCAACGAAGTCACCGGCCAGGCCGGGCAACGCTACCTGTTTCGCGAATCCGGCAGTGCCTGGATGAGTGCGCGGGTACTCGGTGAGTACCTGTCCTGGCATTTGCCGCGCCAGCGTTATCACTACATCGTCATCGACGATGCCTGGGGCCGCAGCATCGAGCAGACCCTGCGCCTGGCCACCGGCAGCGCCGACCGCGCGCGCCACGGCCGCACTGCCCTGCCCTCCGGCCCACTGCACCGCGAGCAATATCGCGCCGCCATGGACAAGGCGGCAGCCAGTGGCGCCGACGTGCTGGTACTGGCGCTACTCGGCGACAACCTGCAGCGCAGCATGCGCCTGGCGCACAACATGGGCCTCAAGCAACGCATGCAGATCATCGTGCCGAACCTGACCAAGAGCCTGGTGCAGCAGGTCGGCCCGCAGGTGATGGAAGACGTGATCGGCACCGAAACCTGGACCTGGGACACCCCCAGGCTGGAAAACAGTAGCGCCGGCCAGCGCTTCGTCGAACGCTACCTGCAGGCGCATCAGGAGTACCCGGGCGGCACTGCCGCATCGGCCTATAACATCGTCCAGCAATGGGCAGATGCAGTCCGGCGCAGCGCCAGCACCGACGCCGAAACCCTAATCGCCGCACTCGAAGGCCATCGCTACCAGTTGCTCAAGGATGAGCAGCAATGGCGCGACTTCGACCACCAGAACCTGCAGAGTATCTACGCCGTGCGCGTGCGCAAACGCGACCAGATCATGCGTGACACGCTCAAGCAACATTACTTCGAGATCATCCACCGCATGAGTGGCGAGCAAGCCGCGCCCAGCCACGACGAGTGGATCCAGGAACGAGGCGAAGTGCTCAGTCTGCAGTGAACGTCCGTCAGCAAGCAGGCCAGACAGGTTCTACGATGATTGCGGCGGCCACGGCTTTGCCCGACACTTGGCCGCCCGCACACATTGATCGGAGACGCCCGTGCCCCACCCTCGCCAGGAAATCCTCAACCACGCCGATGCACTGGATTGCACGGTCTATCGCCCCGACGAGCAGGACCCGGATGCCGAAGAGCAGGACCTGGGCGATGGCAAGGTCCTGATCACTGGCGCCTTCGAGCCGCCGCAGGACTGGGATGCGCACCAGCGCGAGGACTACTTCGGCGAAGAAGACCCCACCCATTTCGTCACCGCCCATATCGAATGCGTGGCCAAGCCGGCGACCCGGGATTTCTTCATGCCCGATAGCGGTGATTACGTGGCCGTGCAGTCCGGCCAGGGCGACGTAGTGATGTATTACGTCTACGACCACGAAGAGACCGATCACGGCCGTCACTACGTACTGATTCGCGACGACGAAGAGCTCTGATCGCTGAGCGTGGGAGGCGCTGCAGCGGCGACATCCTTATGCGCGGGTCGCGGCTAAAGCCCCTCCCACAAGAGCGACATGTAGCCCGAGTCAAATCAGCGTGTAGCCCGGATGAAATCCGGGGGATCGCAGGTATATTTCTCCCGGATTTCATCCGGACTACGAAGCGGGTGCGCGCGGCGCACCCTACGAGACCGTGACGATATTCGCGTAAGGTGCGCCGTGCGCACCGGCAACACCCAGGTTTCTAATCCTGACGATCCACCCGCCCCATCGCGTTGCGCTCGTAGCGTGGGTAGAGGTGGCTGACGCTACGGATCAGCTCGTAGCGCGACAGGTTGACCTGGGCGAAGCGCTCGGGGATGGGCGCGCGGATCAGCTCGTTCATCTCCGCGCCCTGCTCCGCCCCCTGGCGCAGCAAGCCATCGAGCCAACCCAGGTAATCACGCATCTGCACGAACGGCGCCGCATCAGTGGTCACCGGACCATGGCCCGGCACGATCTGCTTCCAGGGCATCGCCTCGAGCCGATCCTGGTCGGCCAGCCACACGTCCAGCCCGGGGCTGTTCGGCGTGGTCAGCGCGCGCTGGTAGAACAGGATATCGCCGGCGAACAACACGCCCGTGCGCTCATCGAGAATCGCCAGGTCGGCGCCGGTATGCCCGCGCAACGCCAGCAACTGCAGGCGCCGGCCGCCGATCTCCAGCGCGCCTTCGTGCACCTCTTCGCTGGGCAACACCACCTCGGTGCCACGCATCCAGTCGCCGACCAGGCGGTACATGTTCTCCGCCATGGCATCGCCCTGCTCGGCCAGCAACCGGGTGGTCTCGGGTAGCGCTGCGATGGGCACGTCGGCGAAAGCCTGGTTGCCCAGCACGTGATCCGGGTGATGATGGGTCAGCAACACGCGCAGCACCGGTTTGCCGGTGGTTTTCTCGATGCTCTGGCGCAACGCCTCACCGTAGCGGCGCGACGGGCCGGTATCGATCACCACCACACCGTCCGCGGTTTCGATGAAGCCGACGTTGACGATATTGCCGCCGTTGTCGGTGGCGAAATTATCGGTACTGCCCTCCAGCAGCCAGACGCCATCGGCGATCTGCCGGGGTTGCAGGTGATAGTCGAGCGCCTGCGCCAGACTGGCGAACAGACAGGTCAGCAGTAGCACCCAACGCATGAAGGCCTCCTAGATGGGGTTGGTGCGCACGGCGCACCCTACCGGTCGCAGCGTTCAGAACGCGGCCTGGAATTCGTTGCCGTTGTTGTCGCGCAGCCACACTTCGGCCTGGCGGTCGTCGCGCAGGTCGAAGGTCAGCGTCGGGTTCTCGCTGACTGCCGGGAACAGCTCGATGCGCCCCAGCACCTGGCCATCGGCATCGCGCAGCTCGGCTTCTTCGATGTAGAACTCGGGGATGCCACCGACCAGGCCGTTGTCCATCGGGTGCGACACCTGCAGGCGCAGGCGGCTGTCCTCGCCGCGCACGAAGCGCTTGCCCAGCACCTGGCCCAGCCGCTCTTCCCAGCCCGCCTCGGAGCGCACTACGCTGGGCGCGGTACAACCGCCGCCCGCTGCTTCGACGCGCGCCGAGCCGATATGCCAGACGCCATCATCGGTCAGCACCGCCGCGCGAATCGGCGTGGCCTGCTCGACGCGGATGCGAATGGCCAGGCTCGGTTCCACGTGTTCGCCGGGGGCGAAGTCGAGAATACGCGGGATCGGATTGAGCTCGGCCCAGGCCAGGATTCGCTTGACCTTGCCGCGGTAGGCGCTGGCGTCGATCTGGATCGGCACCTGGCGCGCATCCTCGGCAAAGGGCGGCACCTCGAGGCGAACCTTGTCGTCGAAGACGAAGGCCTCACCGTTGAGCAGGCGCTGGTGGTAGTAGTCCCACATCACCGAGGTGACCGGATCGGGCGCAGCGGCCCGCGCTTCCCAGGCCCAGGCAAACAGGGCCAGCAACACCAGGCTACGCCAATCCATCGCCCACCTCCGGCTCGACTCTTATTGGTATTGTTCTGGTTTCTCGTAGCGCAGCCCGTAGCGCGCGTACAGGCGTTCGAGCGAGCCATCGAGAATCAGGTTTTCCAGCTGTTCTTCCAGGGCGTAGGCCAGTTGCCGATTGGTTTCGTGCACCGCCATGCCGATTTCCCAGATCTGCCGGCCCATGTCCGGGTAGGCGTTCTCGGCCAGCGCCAGGTGCGGGTCGTGCGCCTCGTGCAGCAGCCAGTCCACCTCGCCGCGCAGGGCCATTACCGCATCCACGTCCCCACTCTGCATGGCCGCGAAGGCCAGCTTCGGCGTCGGGTAGTGACGGGTTTCCTGTCTGAGCAGGCCGCCCTGCACCGAACTCAGGTAGAACGAGGGCACGCTCTCGACCTCGACCCCGACCGGGTGCTTGCGCAACGCAACGATACTCGGCACCTCGGGCAGGCGCCGACGATCGAAGGCCAGTTGCCAGCGCTCGCGCTGGTAGGGGCCGAACATCACCACGCGCTCGTTGACCAGCTCGCCCAGTTCATTGCGCATCTGCGCGTAGTCGCGGTCGTAAGGCACGCGCAGCATCAGGTCGGCCAACTGACCCTGCGCGGTCACCCGGCCACGCCAGATGTAGTCGCGCAGGTCATCGTCGAGCTTTTCACCCGGCGGCGCCCACATAACCTCCAGCTTAAGGTCAAGGCCCTCGGCCAGCGCCTTGGCCAACTCGTAGTCGACGCCGCGCGGCTGGCCATCCTGCTCGTAGCTGTACGGTGGGAAGTTCTGGTACAGCGCCACGCGCAGGGTGCCCGACTCGGTGATGCGGTCGAAGTCGCGCACCTGTGCCTGGGCAGTGCCCAGGCACAGCAGCAGGCCACACAGCGTGACCAGCTGGCGCAGAGCGCGAGTGCTCATGAAGAAATCGTCGCGAGCGCTGGCAGGTCGCGTTGGGCCGGCGCGCAGCAAGCGGAATGCATTCAAATGCACGAGCACTGTTAGCACCATTGGAGCGCGAGATGCCGAGCGCAGCAGATTCATCATCAAGCCCTCACTCCTCGACGTGCACGCTCTCCAGGTAGCTACGCACCGCCCACAGCGCTTCCTGGCTGAGGAAGTTGGCCATCTTCGGCATGTACACGCGGCCATCGCGCACCGCACCGTTGATCACACGCTCCTTGAACCACTCGTCACCGGTGGCACCCGGCTCCAGCAGGCGCAGGTCCGGGGCGATACCACCAGACTTGGCTTCCAGGCCATGGCAGGCGGCGCAGTTCTGGTTGTAGGCCGAAGCGCCGATCTCGATGGCGCGCGGGTTGTCGCGATAGGGGTTCTCCTCCAGCCACTCCTCACCCAGCGGTTCCAGGCCATCGGTATTGACCGCCTGTGGCACCACGTCGCCGTGCGCCCAGAGGGCGGTCGACGCGGCGAGCAGCACCAGCGCCAGAGTGGATTGGATCTTCTTGTTCATGGCTAGGACCTCATCTAATGCACGCAAGACAGCCCGTAGAGAGCTCGTGGCGACCATCTTAGAAAGGCCGTGCAACGCGCCGAATGCTGCTTTGGTGGTCGCGTTCTAGTCCCTTGGTAGTAGGGCTTGGGAGGGGGTTGTGCCGATGCCTTGGCAGCAAGGCCAAGTCATGTACCGGTCGGGAAATCCTCCCGGCAAGGGCGGGAGTTTTTCCGTAGGCGCCGGAGGAGCTCGGTTCCACCATCGGCTTGCCCCTGCAGCCCTCTCCAGAAGCGACGGCGATGACCACGCGGATCGTTTTCTCGAGGTGAACTGCGGCGACCTACCACCTCCAATGGGAAGCACAACGATGACAACAAGAAACCTACCCAGCACCCCGCGCCCTCTGGCGCTTGCCCTGATGCTGGCTGGCGGCCTGGCGCTGAGCCAAGGCGCGCTCGCCAAGCCGGTCACCTGGGAAGACATTGCCAACGACCACACCACCACCAGCAACGTGCTGCAGTACGGCATGGGCACCAACGCCCAGCGCTGGAGCCCGCTGGCCAAGGTGAACGCCGAGAACGTGTTCAAGCTGACCCCGGCCTGGAGCTATTCCTTCGGTGACGAGAAACAGCGCGGCCAGGAGTCGCAAGCCATCATCCACGACGGCGTGGTCTACGTGACTGGCTCCTACTCGCGGGTATTCGCCCTCGACGCCAAGACCGGCAAGCGCCTGTGGACCTACAATCATCGCCTGCCCGACGACATCCGCCCGTGCTGTGACGTGGTCAACCGCGGCGCCGCCATCTACGGCGACAAGATCTACTTCGGCACCCTCGACGCCCGCGTTGTGGCGCTGAACAAGGACACCGGCAAGGTGGTGTGGAACAAGAAGTTCGGTGATCACTCCGCCGGCTACACCATGACCGGCGCACCGACCATCGTCAAAGACGGCAAGACCGGCAAAGTCCTGCTGATCCACGGCAGCTCCGGTGACGAATTCGGCGTGGTCGGCCGCCTGTTCGCCCGTGACCCGGATACCGGCGAAGAAGTCTGGATGCGTCCGTTCGTCGAAGGCCACATGGGCCGCCTGAATGGCAAGGACAGCACCCCGACCGGCGACGTCAAGGCGCCGAGCTGGCCGGATGATCCCAACCACCCGACCGGCAAGAAGGAAGCCTGGAGCCAGGGCGGCGGTGCGCCGTGGCAGAGCGCGAGCTTCGATGCCGAGACCAACACCATCATCATCGGCGCCGGTAACCCGGCTCCGTGGAACGGCTGGGCGCGTACCGCCGACGGTGGCAACCCGCACGACTACGACAGCCTGTACACCTCCGGCCAGGTCGGCGTCGACCCCACCACCGGCGAAGTGAAGTGGTTCTACCAGCACACCCCGAACGATGCCTGGGACTTCTCCGGCAACAACGAGCTGGTGTTGTTCGACTACAAGGACAAGGACGGCAAGGTCACCAAGGCCACCGCTCACGCCGACCGCAACGGCTTCTTCTACGTGGTCGACCGCGCCACCGGCAAGCTGAAGAACGCCTTCCCCTTCGTCGACAAGATCACCTGGGCCAGCCACATCGACCTGGAAACCGGTCGCCCGGTCGAGAACGAAGGCCAGCGTCCGCCAAAGCCGAAACCGGGCGAAAGCAAGGGTGCATCGGTTGAAGTCTCCCCGCCCTTCCTCGGTGGCAAGAACTGGAACCCGATGGCCTACAGCCAGGACACCGGCCTGTTCTACGTCCCGGCCAACCACTGGAAAGAGGACTACTGGGCCGAAGAGGCGCACTACAAGAAGGGCTCTGCCTACCTGGGCATGGGTTTCCGCATCAAGCGCCTGTTCGACGACCACGTCGGCATCCTGCGGGCGATGAACCCGACCACCGGCAAGGTCGCCTGGGAACACAAGGAAAAACTGCCGCTGTGGGCCGGCGTGCTCGCCACCAAGGGCAACCTGGTGTTCACCGGTACCGGCGACGGCTACTTCAAGGCCTTCGACGCCAAGAACGGCGAGGAGCTGTGGAAGTTCCAGGTCGGCACCGGGATCATCTCCCCGCCCATCACCTGGGAACAGGACGGTGAGCAGTACATCGGCGTGACTGCCGGTTACGGCGGCGCCGTACCGCTGTGGGGCGGCGACATGGCCGAGCTGACCAAGCCGGTCGCCCAGGGTGGTTCCTTCTGGGTGTTCAAGCTGCCGAGCTGGGACAAGACCACCGCCAAACGCTAAAGGCTCACGCATGGCGCACCCTAGGGTGCGCCATGCGCACCGGTGGACCATCCGCATTCACCTGCGGTGCGCACAGCGCACCCTACCCATTCCCGTAGGCGCGGCTGGGCGGCATTCCGCTTCAGCCGCGAAGCGCATCAGGCAACCAACCCGAGAACTCGCCATGAACTACCTGCCCTTGCTTATCCCAGTCCTGCTGCTGGTACTCGGCAGCCACGCCATCGGCGCCGAAACCGAGAACGACGGCGTGCCACAGATCAACGGCTGCCGCATCGAACCCGACAGCAAATGCCCCAATGCCAACCTGCGCGGTGCTGACCTGCGCAACCTCGACATGCGCCGCATGGATCTCTCCGGCGCCGACCTTTCCGGCGCCGACCTGCGCCACGTCAACCTCGACCTGGCCAACCTGGAAAAGGCCAAGCTGCGCGGCGCCAACCTGACCCGCGCCAGCCTGCAACAAAGCAACCTACGCCTGGCCGACCTGTCCGGTGCCAACCTGGTGGCCATCAGCGGCTGGGCCCTGTTCGCCCAGGCTGCGCAATTCGAAGGCGCCGACATGCGCGCCGCCAACCTGGAGTTCGCCCGCCTCTCCGGGGCCAAGCTGCACAACGTCCGACTGCAGGCAGCCAACCTGGAAATGACCTGGCTGAGCAAGGCCGACCTCAAGGGCGCGCACCTGGAAGATGCCAACCTGCAAGAGGTGAAACTCGCCGGCTCCAACCTGGAAAACGCCAACCTCACCGGCGCCCGCACCCGCTTCGGCAACTTCCAGGACGCCAACATGCTCGGCTGCGTGCAATGCCCCAAAGGCTGGGACTGAGGCCAGAACACCAGCATCCCGCAAGGGTGGACCGGGCGGCGATCCGCTTCAGCCCACCAACAGAGCGCACACCAACACCAATCCATCCTCTAACCCCGTAGGGGCGGCAGCCGCGATGCTCACCAGCGCTTCGCGGCTAAAGCCGCTCCTACGCCCCATCCGATCACCAGCCTGAATGCCTCTGGCCGGGCCATCGCCCATCTGCCCCAACACAAAAATCCAGAAACATGCCCCCGCCGGCAAGTCCCTTCCCAGGCACGTAGGGTGGGCTTCAACCCACCAATAGATAGCGCTCTGGCGGGTTGCACCCGCCCTACGAAAAGCTCGAGTCGCTCCCCGCGCGGACCTAGCCTTCGGCGCTCACGTCGCGGCGCTGGGCCTGGACTTCTTCAGCGAGGTGATGGGTAAGCGCTATGCCGACGGCGTATTCGTCGGCGAGCACGGCGGCTGGAACCGCAAGAACCCGGTGGGCTACAAGGTGATTTTCGTGCCCTTCGGAAACGGCCGCCCTTCAGGCGACCCCAACGACTTCGTAACCGGCTTTCGCGACGAAGACGGCAAGACCCGAGGCCGGCCGGTGGGCGTGACGGTCGATCCGAGCGGCGCACTGATCGTGGCCGATGATCTGGCGAATACGGTTTGGCGGGTGGTGCGCGAAGGTAGCGAGTGAAGCTGAGAGAAGCGACATATGGCTCCCACGCTCCGCGTGGGAGCTAGCCCGCGACGCTCTGCGTCGCCAGCGGATGCATATGCGCCACGGCCTACAAGCGGACGCGGAGCGTCGAGGGCTGCATTCCCACGCAGAGCGTGGGAACGATCAATGACTTGCGGCGAGTCTGAAAGCTGTACCCAGCGTTAGCCAAACTGCGCCTTTTGCCACAGGGATTACGGCTGTATGGGAGGCGGCTCAGCGAGCAGACCAATGCAGCCCGCCCTCCACCCTCAAGCACTCTCCAAGCCCACCCTGACCACCCCACTATCAATCGCCAGATGCACCAACTCCGCCTGCGAGCTGATCTGCAGTTTGTTCTTCACCAGGGTCTGGTAGTTGGACAGGGTCTTGGCACTGATACACAGCTTTTCGGCGATCTGCCTAGGCGGCAGGCCGCGGGCGAGCATGACGAAAATTTCGAACTCGCGCTGGGTCAGTTCGCGCAGGCGTGGGTCGAGGCCATCTGCGCTGGTGGGGTTGCAGGCCAGTTGGGTGGCCAGTGGCTGCTCGATATAGGCATGGCCGGCGGCAGTGCGTTTGACCGCCTCCACCAGCACTTCCGGTGACGAGTTCTTGGTCAGGTAGCCGATAGCGCCGGCGTCCAGCGCCTGGCGTACCAGCGGCAGCTCATCGTGCATGCTGAAGAACAGGATGCGCAGTTGCGGCAGCCGCTGGCGCAGGCGGCGGGTGGTTTCCAGGCCGCTGATGCCGGGCAGGCCGATGTCCATGATCACCAGGTTGGGGATCTCTTCCTGCACCCGTTGCAGGGCCTGTTCGCCATCGCAGGCCTCGCGCAGCTGCACGTCCGGCAGCAGCGCGCGCAGCAGGCTGGCGTAGCCCTGGCGCACCACGGCGTGGTCGTCGACCAGCAGAATCTTCATCGCGTTGCCTCCAGAGGAATATTCAGGCACAGCGCCCAGCCGGATTGCGGGCGGCTGTGCAGGCGCAGTTCGCCACCGAGGCTGCGGCTGCGTTCGCGCATCGAGCGCAGGCCGATGCCGGGGCGCAGCGGCAGTGCGGTGCCCTGGCCGTTGTCGCGCACCAGCAGGCGCAGGCCCTGGCCACGGCGTTGCAGGCGAATACGCACTTCGCTGGCATCGGCATGCCGGGCGACGTTGGTCAGCGCCTCTTGCACCAGGCGATAGAGGTGGGCCTTGCTCGCCAGCGGCAGGCTCGGCAGTTGCTCGCCCAGCTGCAGGCGGCAGCGAATGCCTTGCGCCTGCTGCCAGTCGGCGGCCAGTTGCTGCAGCGCCGGGCCAAGTTCCAGGCGCTCCAGCACCACCGGGTAGAGGTCGCGGATCAGGCTGCGAAAGCCTTGTTGCAGGCGCTCGCAGTTGTCGTCGAGCAGGCGCGCGGTGTCCTGCACCTGCTGCGGCCGGTCGGCGATCACCTTGAGCAGGCAGGCCTGGGCGCGGATGCCGCTGAGGTGTTGGCCCAGGTCGTCATGCAGGGTCTGGCCAAGGCGCGTGCGCTCGCGCTCCTGCAGTTCCAGCAGAGATTGGGTCAGCTCGGCGTTGTCCGCCTGCACCTGCTGCAGGGTGATGGCCATGTCGTTGAAGTGCGCCGCCAGGTGCTTGGCCTCGGCCAGGCCGTGGTCATGCAAGCGCGTATCGAAGTGACCGGCACCGACCTGACGCAGGCCAGCGAACAGTTCGTCCAGCACACGCCGGGCACGCAGCACGGCGAAGCGGATGGTAAGCAAGCTGAGGATCAAGGCGAAGGCGCTGAGCAGCAGCAGTTGCAGCAGCGAATCCTGGATTTCCTCGATCTCATCGAAGGGGTCGAGGGCGATGCGCAACTCGCGGCCGTCTTCCAGCGGCCAGGCGTCGGCCACCAGCGACGACGAGCCCAGCAGGCGCTCGGCGAACCAGTGTTCGATGACGCTTTCGCTCTGCGCCTTGGGCAGTTCGCCCGGGCGCAGCCAGCTCACGCGGATGTGCCGCAGGTTCTCGGTCAGCTCCGGGCGCAGGCTGCCAGGGTTGCTGCGCGCCACTTCGCCGAGGTATTCGACCACCGCTTCAGCGGCTTGTAGCTCGCGCTGCACATCGTGACTGGCCTGACGTAACAGCAGCGCCAGCCCGGCCAGGGTCACCAGCACGAACAGCAGACTGACACCGAGATTGATGCGGCCCAGGGCAGTCATCTACTTGACCACGAAATGACCAAGCATGCCCTTGCCTTCCAGGCCCTTGGCATAGAAGCGGAATTTGCCCGGCTTGACCGGCAGGAAGAAGATCTCTGCCTCACCGGCATCCTCGAACTCCAGTTCGGTGAGGGTCACGGCCTTGACCTCCACACCGCCGGCCTCGACCTTGCGCAGGTAGATGGAAGTGGCGAACTCCGGCGCCTGGAAGGCGTACTCCTTCTGCCCGCTGGCGATGATCTTGAGCTGGTAGGCCTGGCCGGTTTCCAGCTGGTACTCGGTCTGCGACATGAAGTAGTCGCTGTCTTCACTGCCCAGCACCAGATCGGGCAGCGCCACCGGGCGGCGGGTCATGTCGCCAGCGGCGTGCAGCTGGTCGACGCCGAGCAGACTGATGATCAGCAGCACTGGCAATAGCAGAGCCTTGAGAATACGCATGGCGTTCACCTGTTCTTGTTATTGGACGTTGCCTGCCATGCTAGGAAGTAACGGCCTGTGCCGGGTTACTACCTTGGTACTGACGCACTGGTACTTTGGGCATATTTCCCGACGCAGCGCTGCATTGCCCCAGCCTTTGCGACCAGGCGAACTACGACCTTCGTACGTGTCCGGCACTACCTTGGGCATATTTCCCGAGCCCGCAGCGCTTCCTATGCTGGCGACACCCTCTGCAGGAGTCGCCCCATGCACCGGATCAGTTGCCGCCTGTTGTTCTGCCTCGCCGCCGCGTTCGGCGTGGCGAGCGGCGCCAACGCGGACGAGCTGCAGGTACGCATCGGCTACCTGGCGCACTTGCCGCCACGCGGACCGCTGCTGTCCAACGTCATTCCCGAACCGCTGGACGCCGGCCGCCGTGGCGCCGAGCTGGCGATCACCGACAGCAACAGCACCGGGCGTTTTCTCAAGCAGCAGTTCGAATTGCAGAGCGCCGAGAGCGACCAGGCTGACGAGCTGTTCGCCGCCGCCGAGCAGCAACATCAGGCCGGCATCCGCCTGTTCGTGATCAATGCCCCGGCCGATACCTTGCGCCAGCTCAGCCAACGTCTGCCGGACAGCCTGCTGCTGAATGCCGGCAGCGCCGACGACGACCTGCGCCGCGCGCAATGCCTGGGCAACGTGCTGCACACCCTGCCCAGCCGCGCCATGCTGGCCGACGCCCTGGCGCAGTTTCTCGCCGTGCGCAAATGGACGCGTTGGCTGCTGGTGACCGGCAGCACCGCGGACGACATCGCCTACGCCGACGCGCTCAAGCGCGCGGCCAAACGCTTCGGTCACAAGATCGTCGCCGAGAAGCCGTGGAGCTTCGACAACGACCAGCGCCGCAGCGCTCAGGCAGAGATGCCACTGTTCACCCAGGCCAGCGAATACGACGTGGTGCTGGTGGCCGACGAGCGCGGCGACTTCGGCGAGTACCTGCCCTACAACACCTGGTACCCGCGCCCGGTGGCCGGCACTCAGGGCCTGACCCCAACCGCCTGGCACAAGACGGTGGAAACCTTTGGCGCCGCACAATTGCAGAAACGCTTCGAAGCATTGGCCGGACGCTGGATGAACGACCGCGACTTCGCCGCCTGGATGGCCGTGCGCAGCATCGCCGCCGCCGTGACCAAACTGCGCGCCGCCGAGCCGCAAGCCATTCGTGATCTGGCGCTGTCCGTCGAGCTGCCGCTGGACGGTTTCAAGGGCCGCAAGCTGAGCTTCCGCCCGTGGAACGGCGAGCTGCGCCAACCGATCCCGCTGGTGCATCCACGAGCGCTGGTCAGCACCTCGCCGCAGGACGGCTTCCTGCACCCCAACAACGAAATGGACAGCCTTGGCTACGACCAGCCGGAAGTGAACTGTGATCTGGCGGGGACCGCTAACTGATGGTGCGCACGGCGCACCCTACCCACACCGAACCGCAGGGTGCGCCGCGCGCACCACTTGCCGCCCAAGACAACAACAAGAGGATCAACCCCATGCGTCTGACCCGTCTCGCCTGCGCCGTCGCCTTCGGCCTGGTCTACCACTCGGCCTTCGCCGCCACCGCCTACGTGTCCAACGAGAAGGATGACAGCATCAGCGTCATCGACCTCGACAGCCTCGAAGTCACCGCCACCCTCGACGTCGGCATGCGCCCGCGCGGGTTGCTGTTGTCCTCCGACAACAAGCTTTTGTACATCTGCGCCAGCGACTCGGACCGCGTGCAGGTGATGGACCTGGCCACGCACAAGATCATCAAGGAGCTGCCCTCCGGCGCCGACCCCGAGCAATTCGCCCTGCACCCCAACGACCACTGGCTGTACATCTCCAACGAGGACGATGCGCTGGTCACCGTGGTAGACACCCAGAGCGACGAGGTGCTGGCGCAGATCGAAGTGGGCGTGGAGCCCGAAGGCATGGCGGTGAGCCCGGACGGCAAGTGGGCGGTCAACACCAGCGAAACCACCAACATGCTGCACTGGATCGACACCAGCACCAATCAACTGGTGGACAACACCCTGGTCGATCAGCGCCCGCGTCACGTCGAGTTCGACAAGGACGGCAAGCGCCTGTGGGCCTCGGCCGAGATCGGTGGCACGGTGACGGTGCTGGACGTGGACTCGCGTCAGGTACTCAAGGTGCTCAACTTCGCCATCAAGGGCGTGCACCCGGACAAGGTGCAGCCGGTCGGGGTCAAGCTGACCGACGACGGCAAGTACGCCTTCGTCGCCCTCGGCCCGGCCAACCATGTGGCGGTGGTGGATGCCAAGACCTTCGAGATTCTCGACTACCTGCTGGTGGGCCGCCGCGTCTGGCACCTGGCGTTTACCCCGGACCAGAAGCGCCTGCTGACTACCAATGGCGTCAGCGGTGATGTCTCGGTGATCGACGTCGACAGCCTCAAGGTGACCAAGTCGATCAAGGTCGGCCGCTACCCCTGGGGCGTGGTGGTGACGCCATGAACGCCCTGGAGGTGAGCGGTGTCGGTTTCGCCTATGGCGCGCGCCAGGCGCTCAGCGACCTGGCCTTCGAACTGGCGCCGGGGCGTTTCGGCGCCCTGCTCGGCCCCAACGGCGCCGGCAAGTCCACCCTGATCGCCCTGCTCACCCGCCTGTATGACCTGCAGCAGGGCGATATCCGCATCTTCGGCCACAGCCTGCGCGACGAACCGCGCCAGGCGCTGCGCCAGCTCGGCGTGGTGTTCCAGCAAAGCACGCTGGATCTCGATCTGTCGGTGCAGCAGAACCTCGCCTACCACGCTGCGCTGCACGGCATGCCGCGCCGCGAGACGCAGGCACGTATCGACGAGGAGCTGCTGCGTCAGGATCTCGCCGAACGCCGTCACGACAAAGTGCGCACACTCAACGGCGGCCATCGTCGCCGTGTGGAGATTGCCCGCGCCCTGCTCCACCAACCACGCCTGCTGCTGCTCGATGAAGCCAGCGCCGGGCTCGACCCGGCCAGCCGCCTGGCGCTGGGCCGGCACGTGCGTAACCTGTGCCGCGAACAGGGCCTGTGCGTGCTGTGGACGACCCACCTGCTGGACGAGATCGAGTCCAGCGATGACCTGCTGATTCTGCATCGCGGTGCGCGTGTGGCCTGGGGCAAGGCCAACCAGCTCGGCGACGACCTGGCCATCAGCTTCGCCCGCCTGACTGGCGACGAGGCGCTGGGGCGTGGCCATGTGCGTGAGGCGATTCGACCGAACCTGGATACCCAGGCCCGTAGGAGCGGCTTCAGCCGCGAACACCCCGCCGAGGAGCCGCAACCATGATCGCCTACTGGGAATGCCTGCGCGGCATCGTCCTGCGCGAATGGCTGCGCTTCGTCCTGCAACGCTCGCGCTTTCTCAGCGCCCTGGTGCGCCCGCTGCTGTGGCTGCTGGTGTTCGCTGCCGGTTTTCGCGCCGCGCTGGGCATCGCCATCATCGAGCCATACGACACCTACATCACCTACGACACCTATATCGTGCCGGGACTGGCCTGCATGATCCTGCTGTTCAACGGCATGCAGGGCTCGCTGTCGATGGTCTACGACCGCGAGATGGGCAGCATGCGCGTGCTGCTCACCAGCCCGCTGCCACGCGCCTTTCTGCTAGTGGCCAAGCTGCTGGCCACGGCGCTGATCTCGCTGTTGCAGGTCTACGCCTTCCTCGCCATCGCCTGGGTCTATGGCGTGCAGCCGCCGGCCTGGGGCCTGCTCGCCGCGCTGCCGGCGCTGCTGCTGGTGGCGTTGCTGCTCAGCGCCCTGGGCTTGCTGCTATCCAACGGTATTCGCCAGCTGGAGAACTTCGCCGGGGTGATGAATTTCGTCATCTTTCCGATGTTCTTCCTGTCGTCGGCGCTGTATCCGCTGTGGAAGATGCGCGAGTCCAGTGAATGGCTGTACTGGCTGTGCGCGGCCAATCCCTTCACCCACGCCGTGGAGCTGGTGCGCAATGCCCTGTACCTGCGTCTGCACCTCGACGCGCTGCTGATCTGCGCCGGCCTCACCGTGCTGCTGACGCTGCTCGCCGTGGCCAGCTTCAACCCGCAGCATGCCGCGCTACGCAAGGTGGGCTGATCATGATCGTTCCCACGCGCCGCGTGGGAATATATCCCAGGACGCTCCGCGTCCAGCGTCGAACCTGACGGTCAGTCAGAACGGGCGCAGATCTGCTCCCACGCAGAGCGTGGGAGCCATCACCGCTCACAACTACTACTTTGGTACTGATTTTCCTCTCCATCGTAGAATTCCCAAGCCCGCGACCATGGCCTGTAATACCGGCACAACAATAAGTAGAGACCTTGCCATGAAGTACCGCCTGCCCGTGCAAGCTGGCCTGATGCTCGCCTCCCTGCTGCTGGTCTGCGTCGTGCGTGCCGACGACCTGTTCGATGCCGACGGCTATCGCAACAACCAGTACCGCAGTCCCACGCCCACCAGCCTGGAGGGCGTGCAGGTTGTCGATACCCCCGCGCTGCAAAAGCTGCTCGCCGAGCGCCCGGATACCCGCCTGATCGACGTCTACCGTCGACCTTGGGTGCAGGGGCGCTTCGTCGAAGACGCGCCCCACGCCAACCTGCCCGGCAGCCTGTGGCTGGCCAACGCCGGCGACGGCAACCTGGCCCCGCAGTGGCAGCGCTACTTCACCCACTACCTGCACCAGCAGAGCCACGGCGACGTGCGCCAGCCCTTCGTGTTCTACTGCCGCTCCGACTGCTGGTTGAGCTGGAACGCCGCGCGCCGCGCCCATGCGATGGGCTATCGCCAGCTCTACTGGTACCGTGATGGCGTCGATGCCTGGGAACAGGCCGGCCTGCCGCTGGAGCCCGCCCAACCTGCCGAATTGCCTGCTGCTTTCCTCACGCCCACCGCCACACCATAATCACAACAACGAGGTGCAAGGCCATGTACAAGATTCTGATTGCCGACGACCATCCGCTGTTTCGTGAAGCCATCCATAACGTCATTGCCGACGGTTTTCCCGGCAGCGAGATCATGGAAACCGCCGACCTGGACAGCGCCCTGGAGCTGACCCAGAGCCACGACGACCTGGACCTGATCCTGCTCGACCTGAACATGCCCGGCATGCACGGCCTGGGCGGGCTGATGAACCTGCGCAACGAGGCGCCAACCATTCCGGTGGTGATCGTCTCGGCCGAGCAAGACAAGCAGATCGTGCTGCAGGCCATCACCTATGGCGCGGTGGGTTTCATCACCAAGTCGTCGCCACGGGCGCAGATGACCGACGCCATCGCGCAGATTCTCGACGGCAACGTCTACCTGCCGCCGGATATCATCCGCTCGCAGAAGAGCAACAGCTCACGCCAGCACCACGACAACCACAGCATCGCCCCGGAACTGCTGCAGGCGCTGACGCGCAAGCAACTGCTGGTGCTCGAGCGTATGACCAAGGGCGAGTCGAACAAGCAGATCGCCTACAGCCTGGATATCGCCGAAACCACGGTCAAAGCGCACGTCTCGGCCATCCTGCGCAAGCTCGGCGTGCACAACCGGGTGCAGGCGATTCTCTCGGCCGGCGATATCGACTTCGCCTCCTACCTGCGGCGCTAACACTCGATAGGTTGGCCGCCATTGCCGTGCAGGCGGGCAACCAGAAACCAAGAAGCACCTGGGCTCCCGCCTGCGCGGGAGTGACAAGCGAGGTTGTCCTGACGCCAGTCATCAAGCCGTGCTAAAACGGCGGCCTCATCGATTGGAGCCCACCATGCTAATCCGCCCCTTCCGGCTCGCCGACGAAGCCGCCGTCGTCGACCTCTGGCAGCGCTGCGACCTGACCCGCCCGTGGAACGACCCGCACAAGGACATCCAGCGCAAGCTGCAGGTGCAGTCCGAGCTGTTTCTGGTGGGTGAGATCGACGGCAAGCTGGTGGCCTCGGCCATGGCTGGCTACGAAGGGCATCGCGGCTGGGTCAACTACCTGGCGGTGTGCCCAGAGCAACGCCAGCAGGGCCTGGCCCGTCAGTTGATGGCGTACATCGAAGAACAGTTGCTGGCCCTGGGCTGCCCCAAACTCAGCCTGCAGGTGCGCGATACCAACGCGGCGGCATTGGCCTTCTATGAGCGGCTTGGCTACAAGGTCGACACCTCGGTCAGCCTGGGCAAGCGCCTGATCGCGGATGATTGATAACGCAGGCTCACCGAACTACGGGCTAGCTTCGGTGCGCACGGCGCACCCTACGGGGCTATCGCAGCCTTCGATATCTTTGGCGTATCGCTGAATCGTAGGGTGCGCCGTGCGCACCAGGGGTCAAGCCCCCGCCCCACGCTCCATCAGGTGACTCATCGCCGCCTTCAGCTTCATCGGCCGCACCGGTTTATGTAGCAGGCTGTGGCCCAGCTCGCGCATCTGCTGCTTGAGCTCGTTGCTGTAGTTGGCGGTGATCATCAGCGCCGGTAGCGGCGTGCTGCGCCGGGCGTTGATCTGCGCCACGGCGTCGACGCCATTGCGCTCGTCGTCGAGGTGGTAGTCGGCGATCAGCAGGTCGGCCTCGGCGTGGTAGTTGTCCACCTGGCGCGCCAGGTCTTCTTCGCTCAGCGCGGTGACCACCCGGCAGCCCCAGCCTTCGAGCAAGGTGCGCATGCCGGCGCAGATCGCCGCGTCGTTATCTAGCACCCAGACCCGCGCACCGCTGAGGCGTTCGAGCAACTGATTCGGGTTGTCCTGCACGGTACGCACACGCGGCGCGCGACGGGTCAGCGGCACTTCCACGGCGAACATCGAACCCCTGCCCTGCTGCGACGCCACGCGGATGCGGTGGCCAAGCATGCCCGCAATTTTCTCGACGATCGCCAGGCCCAGGCCCAGGCCGCGATCCTGCTTGCGCTGTACGTTATCGCCGCGTTTGAACTCCTGGAATATCTCCACCAGCTTGTCCTGAGCGATGCCGATGCCGGTGTCCCAGACCTCAATGGACAGGCTGTTGCCGCGCCGCCGGCAGCCCAGCAGGACGCGCCCGCTGGCGGTGTAGCGAATGGCATTGCTGAGGAAGTTGCGCAGAATCCGCGCCAGCAATTGCACGTCGCTGCGCACCAGTGCCGAGCTGGGCAGGAAATCCAGGCGCAGGCCTTCGCTGCGGGCGATCTGGTGATACTCGGCGGCCAGGTTCTCCAGCAGCTCGCTGACGGCGAACGGCGCGATATCCGGCTTGATCACCCCGGCATCGAGCTTGGAGATATCCACCAGCGTACCGAGCAAGCTTTCGACGTCTTCCAGCGAGTTGCTGACGTTGCGCACCAGCGGCGCACAACCGGACAGGTCGCGCTTCTCCAGCAAGGCACTGGTGAACAGCCGCGCCGCGTTGAGCGGCTGCAACAGGTCATGGCTGACCGCGGCGAGGAACTTGGTCTTGGACAGGTTGGCCTGCTCGGCCTCGCCCTTGGCTTCGCGCAGGCGCGCCTCCATCTGCGTGCGCTCGTCGATCTCGCGGCGCAGCTGGTCGTTCACCGTGGTCAGCTCGGCGGTGCGTTCGCGCACACGCTGCTCCAGATGCTGGTAAGCCTGATGCAGCGCCTCGGCGGTGCGGCGGCGCTCGGTGATGTCGCGAATCAGCACGAAGATACCGACCACCTCGCCGCTGGCCTGGCGGTTGGGCACGTAGGAACGCAGCATGTAGCGCTCCTGACCGTTGTGGTTGGTTTCGGCGAATTCGAAGGTCACGCTCTCGCCAGACAGCGCCAGCTCGACGTAAGGCTCCAGACGCTGGCAATGCTCCTCGCTGTGAACTTCGCGCAGGCTCTGGCCGAGCATGGCGCCGCGCGGCCAGCAGTACCATTCCTCGTAGACCTTGTTGGTGAATTCATAGACCAGATCGGCCGACAGGTAGGCGATCAGCGCCGGCACGTGGTCGGTGATCAGGCGGATCCAGCGCTCGCTGTCGCTCAGCGCCTGGGCCTGACGATGACGCTCGGTGATGTCGGTGAAGGTGTTGACGAAGCCGCCGGTGGGCAGCGGATGAGTGCGCACTTCGAGCATGCGCCCGTCGAACAGGCGCACCTCCACCTGGCGCAGCGGCTTGCCGCCAGCATCGCGGCTGTCCGGGGTCAGCGGCTCCAACTCGCTTTCCGCCATCACTTCGGCGAACGGCCGATGGGCGTTGATCGGCGCCAGGCCGCAGAGTTCGAGAAAACGGTGGTTCCACAGCTCCAGCGCGCCCTCGGCATTGACCATGGCCATGCCCTGCGACAGGTTGTCGACCGCACGCTGCAGCAGGCGCGACTTCTGCGCCAGGGCCTGCTCGCGGCGCAGCGCCTCGCTCTGCTTCACCTCGGTGATGTCGGTGTAGAGGATCACCAGCCCGCCTTCGCGGGTCGGCCGCTCGCTGACCTGCACCCAGCGCCCGTCCTGCAGGCGAAACAGGCTCGGCTCGCCCTCCTTGCCCAGTTGCGCCTCCACCACCAGGCCGGTGCTGCGGCTCAGGCGACGAATCTCCTCCAGTCGCGTACCAGTGCCGATGCGCGCGCGGCTACGTGCCCACAGGGCCTTGAAACGGCTGTTGAACAGTACGATGCGCTGACGATCATCGAACAGCACGAAGGCGTCGGAGATGCTCTCGATGGCGTCGATCAAATGCTGGTGCGCGGTCTCGGCGCGCAGGCGCGCATCGCTGAGCAGTTGGTTGCTGGACTTCAGCTCGGCCATCGCCTGGTTCAACGCGTCGGTGCGCTCGCGCACCTGCTCGGACAGCACCACCGAATGCTGGAAGGCCGCGTAGGCATCATCGCCACGGGAATGGATCGACTCGACCCGCTCGATCAACGCGGCGTTGATGCGTTTGAGCTTGGCGTTCTCCTGCTCCAGTGCCGCACAACGGGCCTGCAGCTCAGCGCTCGGCACGCCCAACAGGTCGGCCAATGGCGACACCGGTAAAGGTCTGGTTGATGTGCATGCCATTGAACTGCTCTCCGTAGGTGTTGAAGCCGATCACCCGCTGCTCGCGCAGCAGTGTGGCGACCGACTCGACGCCGCCATCGGTCTCGATCTCCAGGCGGCGCAGGAAGCAATCGCAACCGATGGTCAGCAGCAGCGGACCAAGTCGCTGCTCCAGCCCGGCGAACAACTGCTGCAGGTTCGGCAGCAAGGGGCCGGGGTGCATGGCGGTGAGGACGATGCCGTTCTCTACCGCGCAGTAGAAGGTCAGGCTGAGGTCGTCATGCACCTGCTGGATCGAGCGCACGTAGTAGTGATCGCTGATCCGCACCGCCAGCGGATAGGCCGCGAACGCGCGCAGATCCAGCGCTTCGACCGGCACACCGATCATGTCGGCATATTCCTGCGCCGCCGGCGCGGCATTGAGCTCGTACACCCGGCGCGTGGCGCTGTCGGCGCGGGTCACTACCAGCTTCTGCGCACTGGGCTGGATGTGGTGGGTGCTGAACACCTCGAACTCCAGCCAGGTGTTGAACAGCACCACCACCGCTGCGCCGCTGTGAAAGCGCCCGCCATGGTAGACATGGGTGTGGGTCAGGTGATTGTCGTCGCCGGCCGAGCCGCCGAAGTGCGGAATGCTGCCCAGCGCCGCACTGAGTGCACCGAGCACCAGCTCTTCGCGGCTGGACAGGCCATCGAGCAGGGTCAGGGCGAAGCTGTGGCCCTTGATCGAAGCCAGCTCGTTGCTGCGACAATCCTTGACCAGGCCGTCGACCAGTTGCTGCGCGTCGAGCAGATTGAAGCGCTCCATCTCGTCGATCAGCACGCTGGCGATGGAGAAGCAGCGCAGGTCGAAGCCCAGCGCCACCACGCAACCACGGTCATAGCCCTGCGGGGTGATCTCACCGGCGCTGGTACAGCCCACCAGGCTAACCCCGCCGAAATGCGCCTCCAGAGCCTGGCCGAGCCCGTCGAGGTCGTATTCGGCCGAGCAGAAGAACAGCACGAAACCGAGATAGGGATGGATCAGCTGACGCGCCAGTTCCTGGGCGGCCAACTCGACGTCCTTCGTGTTGGATACGGCGCTGAGTACGCCTTCGGACTGTTGCAAGGCCATATCACGCCCCAATGCACCTGCTGGTCATGGGGAAATTCTACGAAGCCGGCGCCAGCCGCCCCATGCTACTTGAGTACTGGGTAGTCGATCCGTAGGGCGTACTCGCGAAGCAGTACGCCAGGCGACAAGGGCAATCGGGGGATGCGTTCCCGGATTTAATCCGGGCTACCTCGTTCGTCTTCACGAACGGGAGACCGCTGGTGCGCATGGCGCACCCTACCTGGGACGCCGCCATCCTTGTGTAGGGTGCGCCGTGCGCACCAGCGCTCTTACAGAGCCGGCCAGAACATCAGGGTCAGTACGAACATCCCGGCGTAGAAGCCGATCTCCAGGGTTTCCGTCCACGGCTGGATGCGCCGGATCGCACCGTGCACATGCACCAGCACCATCGACAGGGCCACGGCGGCCAGGACCTCGAAGGTGGTGTGCAACGCTTCACCGGTTAGCGCGGCGCGCAGCATCAGCGCCTCGACGATCAGGATGAAGGCGCCCAGACAGCGCCCGAAATACACCGCCAGGTCGATGTCCTGCGGAATGCGCCAGCGCATCAGGCTTGCCCAGGTCAGCGGCACGAGGAAGATGGGCAGCGCGAACACCAGCGTGGTGCTGATCGCCAGCACCAACAGGTAGGTTTGAGCCGATTCGCTCCAGAGTCCGATCATCAGGTTTTTCTCTTTCGATCCCTAAAAGAACGGGAGGCCCTTGGGCCTCCCGTCGTCGACAAGCCATGCGGCTTACCAGCTGAGTACCGCCCCCACCGCGAAGGTGTCGGTGTCCTCGTTCAGACCGCTGCCGGCGGCGGCATCGATCTGGTACTGGTTGTACTCGGCGACCAGCTTGAGGTTGTCGTTGATGGTGCGGAAATAGGCGATGCCGCGGGTCTCGTAGTCCGCCGCCACGCCCAGGCCGTTGCCGTCGTCCTCGGTCTTGCCGTAGGACAGCGCCACGCGGTTCTTGCCCCAGGTGTAGGAGCCCTGCAGCAGGTAACCGTCGCTGTCGATGTCGCGCAGGGTCGGCTCGCCCAGGTTGTTGGTGAAGAACGGGTTGATGCCCTTGGCCTGGAAGCCCGAACCGGTCAGCGACAGGCCGCCGAACTTGGCCTGCACGCCATAACCCAGGCCCTTGGAGGTGACCTTGTCGACGGTGTCGTCGGTGTTTTCGGAGGTCTGGTAGGCACCGTTGACCCAGGTGTAGATGGTCGAGCCGCCGACATCGAACTGGTAGCTGACTTCCGATTCGAAGCGCGGGTTTTCCTGGTAGGCCTTGCCGGTCGCACTGTCGTCGTTGGTGTCGACCGGGTCCATGATGCCGACCGCGACGCGCAGGCCTTCGGCCAGGTTGTTGTTGCGGTAGGTGATCTGTGAGGTCGGGAACGGGTACGGGTAGCCGGTGCCGATATTGCCGAACGACACGCCGGTACCGTCCACCAGGCCCAGGGTGTCGGATACGTTGCCGTAACCGGCCAGCAGCTCGTCGAGGAAGATGTTGGAACGCGAGAACAGACCGAAGTCCTTACCCACCAGTACCTCGCCCCATTCCGGGCTGGAGACGGTGCCGTAGAACTGACGCACGTCGATGGCGGTATCGGTGCCGTTGGTTTCGCTGTCGTTGATGGTGACCCAGAAGGACGAGCGACCGGTCAGTTTGAGACCGTCGATCTGCTTGCCGAAGTTGAAGCCGATCCAGTTGGGCAGAAAGCCCATCTTCACCCGCGACTGGCGACGGTCGAACTGCTCGCCGTCGCGATCCACGTCGCTGTTGACGTAGAAGGCGTTGATGTAGCCGTCCGTGGAGAAAGTGGTGTCGTCCTTGTCGTACAGGACGATCTCGGCGGCGGCCTGCTGCGCGGTCGCCAGAGCGACGGCAGTGGCCAGGGTCAGGGGCAGAAGTCGAGTGATGGCGATCTTGTTGTTGTGCATAACGCTCTCCGCTTGAGTGGCGACCGCCAGGGCAGTCGTGTCGGAGGCGATTATCGAAAGCGGCTCAGGCAGGCCATACGCTGCCTTGGCAGCGATTCGCTGCTGCTTTGGCCGGGCACTACCGTCGCGCTTCCGCCGGCTCGCGACCGATCTGCTACCGGTAGTGGGAGAAAGGTCGTAGTACCGGGCCAGCCCTAGGATGTAGACGCGCACGGCAAGGCGCCGCGCAGACGCTGCGCAACGGAAAAGGAGTAGATGCCCGCAGGCGAACGCAAGGTGCCCAGGCCTGTGCATAAGGCTGGAGAGAAGCAGGAAAAACTGCGCAGCCTAGACCGGCGAAAGCGCTCCGCTGGCCAATACACGCCAGTCGCTGGCGCTTAGCAGTTGCTCATGTGCCAGAAGCAGATCGTTCCTGGTCAGGGCTGTCAGCGCCTGCTGCACCCGTTGCAGGTGCACCTCGGGCAAACCTGCCAGATGCAGCTGCCACAGCTGCTCGGCACGCGCCAGGTTGGCCTTGGCCGGGCTCAGCGCTGGCAACAAGGCATCGCGACACCGCGACACTGTTGCGTCGTCCAGGGCTGCGAGCGACTGGCGCTGCTCGCCCAGAAAGGCGCGAATATGCTCGAAGATACCGGCCGCCTCGCACGCCGGCGACTGCAGGCCGAACAGCAGCCCGCGACAGCCCTCCACCTGGCGGAAGCCGGCGAACAGCGCGTAACCCAATTGCAGCTCGCCACGCAGGCGCTGGTAGAAACGCCCTTGCAACACCTGGCCAAGCAGACGCCAGGCGGCCTCGGTACGGGCATCGTCGGCAGGCAGCGGGCAGAACAGCAGCAAGGCGGCATCCGTACCCGGCTGCGCGACCTGGTGCCAGTCGATTCCTGGCTCGATGCGTGGCGTTGGCGGCAGATCCGCAAGCGGCTCGACAGCCGTGCACAGCCTGGTCAGTTGCGCCTGTTCGCTCACCCCAAGCCCGACACTCAGCCCCGCCAGACGCGATGCCACGGGCAGCTCGCACAGCTGCGGCAAACGCTGCAGCAGCGCCCGCAGCAGCATGCCCTGGGACACAGGTTCGACCGGTTCTTCGCGCGCTGCCAACAGCAACGGCAGCAACAAGGCGCTGAAGGCCGGCAACAGCGGCGCAGGCCCGCGCAATGAAAGCGTCCAGCCGGCTGTTTGCACGCTCAGTTGGCAGGCGATGCCGAGCCGCTCACCGCGCCAGCGCAGATCGGCGCTGCGCGCCAGCAACCCCGCTTCGATGGCCGCCGCGTCGCCCGCGCCTGAACAGGGGCCACGCCAATAAAGCGCAGCCGGCCCACCTTCGGTCTGCCCCGGATGATGTCGCAGCACAGCCAATGGCAGAACGGCCGATACCACGGTAGCGCCGGCCAGCAACGAATCATCGCCAGGCAGCCGCCATTCGCGTTGCTGTAACGACGCTGCTGAGTGCATGGGCAAAGCCTGCAATGGCAAATCCAGGCCGATTGCCGACCACTGGGGGCGAGCCTGCTTGCCACACTGCAATTCGATCAGTCCATCACCACGAGCCAGGCACGCCAGCAGCGCATTCAGGTCACGCAAGGTGTGGCTGTCGTCCTGAGCAGGCGATTGCAGCTCCCTGGCCAGTGCCAACGGGCTGAGCCCGAGCAGCCTGAGCGTTGCCGCCTGCCGCTGGTGCTGCAACCGCACTGGCCAGCCTGCGTGGCCATGCAGTTGCGCGGCCCAGCTCTGCACCACCGCGCGCAACGCGGCGCCCTGCCCTGCGCTGGCGCCAGGAGCGTCCAGGCGCAACAGGCATTGCCCCTCGTGCCGATACAGCACCCGCGCCTGCAACTGCCGACACAGTTGCAGCTCACGCAAACCGGCGAGCAGGCCGCCGGGCGCAGGATCCTGCAGGGCATCCAGTAACAGCGCCAATGACGCATCCAGATTGCGGGTGTCGAGTTGCACGGCAACGCCCAGATGCACTCCGGGGCGACTTTGCTGCAGGTGCAGGCACGGCGCCCGCAGCGGCAACAAGTCGGCCGGCGGCGCGGAACAAACGTCGCCCTCACCCGCCGGCAACGCCCCAAGCAGCGCCTCAGCGATATCCAGCAACTGCTCGGCCGGTTGTGGCCCCACTAGGGTCAGGCACATGCGCCCGGCCTGATAGTGACGCTGATGATGATCACGCAGCGCCTGCTGAAATTCCGCAGATTCCACAGCCAGCGTGCGGCGATCCCCGGCCAGGAACCCGCTGCAGCGATGCCCGGAGGCGAGCGCCTGGCCCAGGGCATGATCGATGCGACTGTCGGCATCCTGGCTACGCGCCTGGTATTCGGCGTGCAGCACCTCGCGCTCGCGCAGCTGCGCATCGGGCGCCAGCAACGGCTGGCAGAGCATATCCAGCAGACGCGTCAGCACCGGTTGCAGCTGCTCGACCGGCAGCTCGCAGACGAAATCGGTGTGCCGCGCCTGGGTCGAGGCATTGACCATGCCGCCATGGCCTTGCACGAAGGCCATCAAGCCCTGGTCGCTTGGGTAATCGCGGCTACCGAGAAACAGCAGATGCTCGAGAAAGTGCGCCAGGCCAGGATAGGCATGCGGCTCGTCATGGCTGCCGGCGGCCACCCGCAGGCACACACCCACCTGCTGCGCCCAGAGCTGTTGCTGCGCGCACAACTGCGCGCCATTGGCCAGGCGCCGAACAGGGGCAGAAGGTGCGGCGTGCAGGGGCATCGAAGGTTCTCTGGGCAGCGTACCGTCAAGCTTCGATAACGTACCAGCGCCAGACAATGCTGCTTTCGACTGGGTAAAACACGCCTTTGGTCGTAAATAGCTGTACACGTAGAAACGCAAACGCCCCAACACCCGCCTTGCGGCGAGTGTCGGGGCGTCGATTGGCAGACGTCAGCTGCGGCAGTCTTCAATCAGGCCTTTGACCAGGCCAATCATCAGCAACAGCATCAGCACCATGAACGGCAGGCCCATGGCTACGGCACCGGCCTGAATGCCCTTGAGCGCGGTATCGCCGCCGATCACGAACAGCGTCACGGTCACCAGCGCGATCATCACCAGCCACAGCACGCGCTGCACCGGCTGGGTGTCAGGGTCACCACCAGCCGACAGGTTGTCGATCACCAGCGCGCCGGAGTCCACCGAGGTCACCATGAAGAACACCAGCAGGGCGACCACCAGCAGCGAGCCGATGCCAGCCAGCGGCAGCATCTCCAGGAACTGGAAGATGGCCATGTTGACGTCGCTGAGGCCCGCCGCCAGGGCACCGCTGCCATCGATCACCTGGGCGATGGCGCCGCCACCGAACGCCGAGAACCACAGCAGCGTCACCACGGTCGGCGCCAGCATCACCATGCCGACCATCTGACGCAGGGTACGGCCCTTGGAAACGCGGGCAACGAAGATCCCCACCAGCGGCCCCCAGGTGCACCACCAGGCCCAGTAGAACACCGTCCAGCCCTGGAACCAGTCCTGATCAGGACGATCGATCCAATTGCTCAGTGGCAGGAACATCTGGCCGTAGTCGGCCGCCGCGTTCAGGGTGTTGGAGAAGAACGCCATGCCACCGATACCGACCGCGACCAGCAGGAACAGCACCAGTGCCAGCAGCATATTGATGTTGCTCAGGACCTTGACCCCGGCATCCAGCCCGCGCCACAGCGAGAACCCTGCCAGACAGGTGACCGCGACGATAAACATGAGCTGGAAGGCGAAGGTATTCGGTGTACCCAGCACGTGGGCAATGCCGGCGGTGGCCTGCATCGCGCCCAGACCGAGAGAAGTGGCCAGGCCGAAGATGCTCAGCACCACGGTGAACACGTCGACCATCTGCCCCGGCAAGCCACGGTGCCCGCGCCCCAGCAGCGGTTGCAGACCGGAGCTGAGCGACAGCGGCAGGCCCTTGTTGTAGGAGAAGTACCCCACCACCAACGCGCTGGTCAGGTAGATCGCCCAGGGGTGAAAGCCCCAGTGATACATCGTCGCGCCCATTGCCGCATGGGCGGCCTCCGGGGTGCTGGCAGCCACGTTCAGCGGTGTTTTCCACCAGGCGGTGTACTGCGCCACCGGCTCGGCGACGCCCCAGTACAGAAGGCCGACGCCCATGCCGGCGGCGAACATCATGGAGAACCACGACAGGGTGCTGAATTCGGGTTTGGCATCACGGCCACCGAGGCGCACCTTGCCCAGCGGCGACAGGGCCAGGCCGGCGCAGAACAGCACCGCCAGATTGCCCATGATGATGATGAACCAGTCGAAATTCTTCAGGATCCAGCCCTTGATGCCTTCCAGCGTCTCGCCGAAGACCACGGGATTGCTCAGTGCCAGGAGAACCAGCAACAGGATGATGGAGAAGGAAACAGGGAATATGACGCGATGGAAGTTCAAGCCGAGCACTCGGATATTGAAGTCTCGACCGACGATGTCTTGCGCAACCATAGGCTTCATGCACGCACCTCGATTTTGTTCTTGTAATAGTTTTCTCCGCATCCGGATCGAGCCCTGCTGGTGCAGTTGGTGGCTCGGCAAGCGCTGCGGATGATCAATAGTCGATCAGGCCCGAATCCACCGACAAACCATTTAATCTGCGCGACTTATGACTTTTAATCATCAATATAAGCAGCCGCTCAGGGCGCCTCGACAGCGCGCCAACGCCATGTTTCATGGGCGCTGGCGAGCCGCCAGGCAAGCACCTGCCGGCTCGTCGTTCTGGCTGAGCTTTGCGCATCCATTCGCGGATCGGGATGGACCGTTCAGAGCCTCTGGCTGGGTGCCTCCTCGACTCGCGCCTCCACGCTGACCGCCGGCTCGATGACCGCCGCCAGGGCCGTACACGCGAGGCCATTGGGTGCGGCCTGAAGCTGCAGCGGTGCATCGTCCTGCGGGTGCACGCGCAGCATGACCATCAGCGGAATCGGCGTATTTCGTCAGATTCGGGAAGTCTTCTAGTGCAGGCCATCAGAGCCAGTCCGTTTGCCATGGATAACGCGACAGGGATTCACACCCGTTCGCTGTAATCCGCACTTGCTGTTCGAGCTTGATCCCCTCGGCACCGCCCTGCTCGCCGATATAGCTCTCCACGCAGAGCACCATGTTCTCCTCAAACACTCCGTCGTAACCGCTAATGGACCAATCGGCGCCCTTGTGCGCGAGAGCTGGATACTCGTCAGCCAGGCCGACGCCATGCACCACACAGCAGTAGCGGTTATGCCAATAGGCGGCGGGGATATCCCAGGAACGCTCGACGAACTCGCGGTGACTCAGCCCCGGACGCAGTAGGCTCATGTTGTGTTGCACCTGCTCATGGGCCAAGCGGTAAAGTTTGCGCTGCTCGGCGGTGGGCGGTACGTGTCCAACCGTCCAGGCCCGAGATATGTCGGCGCAGTAACCGTAGGGACCGATCAGGTCTGTGTCGAAGCTGATGATCTCGCCCTCGTTCATCACCCGGTTGCTGGACTCCTGCATCCAGGGGTTCGTTCGCGGCCCGGAGGCCAGCAGGCGGGTCTCAATCCATTCGCCGCCATGACGGACATTCTCGTAATGCAGCCAAGCCCAGAGCTCGTTCTCGGTCATCCCCGGACGCAGCTCGTCATGCATGCGCTGGATACCGCGCTCGCACACCGCGATAGTCCAGCGCATCAACTCCAGCTCCCCGGCTGATTTGATCTTGCGCGCCTCCTCCATCAGGCTGTGCCCCTCGACCAAGGTCATGCCGCTGTCACGCAACAATTCAAGACCTTCCAGATCGGCCTTATCCACCGCCAGGCACACCTTGCCACCGGCATGCTGACGGATCACTGCGCACACATCATCGGCCCAGGCCAAGGCTTTTTCGCTGATCCGCGAACCGGCGCCGAAATAGCTCCAGTTGATCGCCGGACGGATCTCGTCGAGCAGCTCATTGCCTTCATGCAGGTGCTCGCAGTTGTGGAACTCGAACAGCACCACCGGCCCTTCGGCGAACACCAGCGCATAGCGGGCGTAGTTATGCAGAGTCCATACCTGCATGTTCGAGGTGTCGGTGGCGTAGCGGATGTTCACCGGGTCATACAGCAAGATGGCCGCACAATCAGCGGCCTTCAATTGCTGACGCACGCGTTGCAGACGATAGGCGCAAGCCGCTTTATGCGTTTCGACGCTCACTGGATTGCGCAGAGGCTGCGCGGCGGTCTCGTCTGCTAGGTACTTATTCTTGTTTTCGAACATGGCCAGACTTCCTAGGGAATAAAATGGGGAGACGCCGTCATGCGGGCGGCTCAATGACGCTCAATGGCGCCTCGGCTTGCGAAGCCTCACCGCTCTGCGCGGGCTCCACGGCCGCGGCCAGCGTGGCGCAGGCCAGGCCAACCGGCGTGGCCTGGTGTTGCAGCGGCGCATCCGCCTGGAGAAATTCGCCAGTCACTCGTTTCTGGCTCACCGCCAGCACCAGCAGACCGGAGCAGGCGGCAAAGAAGTAATAGAGGCTTGCGGAGCCGAAGTGCTCCATCAGCGCGCCAGCCAGCAACGGGCCGATACAGGCGCCCACGCCGAAGGTGGCGAGCAGCAAGCCCGCCAGCGAAACACGCAGGCGCGGCTCCATGTTGTCGTTGGCCAGGGCCACACCCAGCGGGTACAGGCAGAACTGCAGAAAACCGATGCAGGCGCTGAACAACAGCAGCACACCGAACGACGCCCCCTGATAGAACGCCAGCGGCAGGCAAGCCAGGATCAGCAGCGCCGCCACACCACGAATCAGGCTGGTGCGTGGCAGCCGATCCGACAGCCAGCCGAGCGGCAGTTGCGCGAGCAGACCAGCAGCGATCGCCAGTGCCATGAACTGCCCTACCTCGACCGTGCTCAGGCCCTGCCTACTGGCGTAGATCGACGACAGCCCATAGAAGCTGCCGTTGATCATCCCCGATATCAGCACGGTGATCAGCGACTGCGGCACGCGCTGCAGAAACAGGCGCAAGTCGACCGGCTCGGCGCTCAGGATCGCGGGATGGGTACTGCGGGTCAGCGCCACCGGCACCTGGCTCAGGGCAAAGGCAATGACCACGCCGAGCAGCGCATGCAGGCCAAGGTTGCCGTCGATGCTCAGCGCCAGTTGACCGAGCATCATGCCGACATAGGCCGCGACCATGTAGATGCCCAGCACCTTGCCGCGCTGATCGCTCTGCGCGCAGTCGTTGAGCCAACTCTCCACCACCATCAGTTGGCACATCATCGCCATGCCGACGACAAAACGCAGCAATAGCCAGAGCGGCAACGCCTCACTGAAGGCATGCGTCAGCACCGCCGCGCAGATGATCCCGGAGCAGGCCACGTAGGTGCGGATATGGCCGACACGACCAATCAGCACCTGGCCGACCTTGCCGCCGACCACCATGCCCAGAGCATTGGCCGCCATCAGCGCGCCGCCCCAGAATTCGGCGACGCCACCGGCAGTCAGGCGCAGCGCCAGATAGGTCATCAGCAGGGTCGAGCCGAGCTGCATCAACAGGCTGGCCAGATACAGTGCAGCGAACGCCTGGGTCAGTCCGAGCAATTGCTCACCCCTTTTTCACGGAGAACCACCACGCCTGAGCCGGGCGCGCAGCAAAGCTGGACCATCGGTAACGCTCCCCTGGCTAGCAGGCTGTTGAGAAACTACCTGCTAGGCCAGACCATGCCGTTGCTTCCAGTCACCGGGATGGACCACGTAACCGAACAGCGCATGTCCGCCGTAGACCAGCTCGGTGCCTTCGGGAATCCACAGCAGTTGCCCCGGCTTGACGCGATACAACTCGCCGTTGGCCTTGAGCTCGAAGCAGCCCTCGATGACGAAGATCACCTCGTCATACAGCAGGGTCCAGGCCACCTCGGCGCCCTCCCAGCGGGCGAAACCGATGCCGATGTTCGGCGAGATCTCGTTGCTGATCGCCCGCGCCACGAAAGCAGCACCGGGCGGGCCGCCACGGGGGATGAACTCCAGATCATGGTGATCGACCAACAGCACCGGACCTTTCCCGGAAACGACCTGAGTCATAGCTCGCTCCGACTGTTCCAGGCCGCCAGGCGAATGCGCGAGCGTACGCCCAGGCCGAGGAACGGCTCCGGCGGATTGAGCGACGGCATGCCGGTGACGGCCTGGATATCGCGCAACTGTGCCGAGTCGCTGCCGACCGCTATTTCCGCCAGCAGCGTGCCGGAGATGGTGCCCCAGGCCGCGCCGACGCCGTTGTCGCAGGCCGAGGCGAATACACCCGGTTCCAGCTCGCCGAAGAAGTTGGTGAAGTTGCGCGAGATCGCGTAAACACCGCCCCAGGTGTGGCTGAACGGCACATCGGCCAGTTGCGGGAAGCGCGCCAGAAAGGCCTTGCGATGGTCGTCGCGCACCGACTCGCGCATGGCGTCGCTGGTGCTCTTGCCGTACTTGGGCACGTGCTTGTAGGTGTTACGGATGATCAGACGGCGATCCTGGGTCATGCGCACCGTGGTGCCGGCGTGATCGGCCGGGGTCAGGCCCCAGTCGAGCTGACCACCGAAGGCCGCCAGCTCGGCATCGCTCAGCGGACGCGTCCAACTGGCGAAAGTCATCACCGGCAGCAGGCGGTTGCGCAGGTAACCGAACTCCTGGGTGAAGATGCTGGTGCCGAGCAGCAGTTGCTCGGTACGAATCGTGCCCTGGCTACCCTGCAGCAGCCAGCCGCCCTGCCCGTCGCGTTGCAGACCGGTGATGGGCGACTCCTCCAGCAGCTCGACGTTGTCAGGCAGCGAACGTGCCAGACCGGTGACCAACGCCGCGGGCTGCATCAAGTAGCAACCCGGGGTGAAGATTGCGCGGCTGTAATAGGTATTGCCCAGCACCTGCGCCAGCTCGTCGCGTTCGACCAGGCGAAAGGGTTCGCCAAGGTTCGTCAGCAAGGTTTCGAAGTGCTGCAGATACGCCAGGCCACGCTGGCCCACGGCGCCCTGATACTTGCCGGCGTGGGACCACTGACAGTCGATCCCGTGGCGTTCGATCAACCCCTGTAGCTGGGCGATGGCGGCGCGGTTGAGCGACAGCAGGCGCTGCTTGTGCGCCGGGTCGGGATGCTCCAGGGCGAACTTGTGCGGCAGGTCGATGACGAAACCGGAGTTACGCCCGGAAGCGCCCTGGCCGACACGCTGGGCGTCGACCAGGATGATGCGTTTGTCCGGTAGCAGTTCACCGAGGCGGCGTGCAGCGGCCAGGCCGGCGAAACCGGCGCCGATCACCGCGTAATCGGCGCGCTGCTCGCCCTGCAGGCGCTTGCACGCGGGCTGTTGCCCCAACGCGGCATACCAGCCGCAACTGCTGTCATCATGGGGCAGATTGATTTGCTTGCTCATGCGCGTGCCCTCAGGCCACTGATCGTTGTGCGTTCTGGCAGCTTTGCAGCCAGCTGTTGCGTTGGGTCTGCGCCTGTCGTCCGAGCAGGACGAAGCCGCAGGCCAGCCCCTGGGCATCGTAGAAACCCGCGCTCAGGCCATCGTCGTTCGCTGTGCAGCGCCACTCTCCGGCGGTGCCTGGCGCCGGCGCCAGCAGGCACAGCGGCGCGGCCGGGGTTTTCACCGTCACCGGCATCAGCGGATAGCTCACCGCCGTCGGCTGGCCGAGCAAGGTCTTGCTCAGCGCGGCGATGCCCTGATTGATCGGGGCCAGATACGGCAGCAGCTGCCCGCCGACCTCGATGCAATCGCCCAGGGCGTAGATGCCCGGCTGCGAGCTCTGCAACTGAGCATCGACCTGTATCCCACGGCTCACGGCCAGCCCAGCGCCTTTGGCCAGGCCCAGATTGGGCTGCAGGCCGACAGCCGAGAGCACCAGATCGGCCTCCAGGCTGTCGCCATTGGCCAGGGTCAGCCGGTAACCCTGCTCCAGCGCATCGACGCGGCGCACGGTGTTCTGCAGATGCCAACTGACGCCGAGCGCCGCCAGCGCGTCTTGCAGGTGCTGCCCGACTTCAGCCGGCAGCAGGCGCTCCATCGGCCACTTGCCGAGACCGATGACGCTGACCTGAAAACCGCTGGCCGCCAAGTCGTTGGCGAATTCACAGCCGATCAGGCCATCGCCGAGAATCGCCACACGCCGCACGCCAACCAGGCGCTCGCGGAAGCTGCGGTAGTCATGCAGGTTATTGACGCTGATCAGCGCCTCGCTGACCCCTTCGATGGGCAACCGAATCGGCGCGGCGCCGCTGGCCAGTACCAATTGGCCGTATTCCATCTCACCGATATTGGTGTGCAGGCGCCGCGCCGTGGTGTCGATGTGCTGCACCGTGCAATGCGGGTAGACGCGAATCTTCAGGCGCTTCTCGATGGCCAGCGCAGACTCGCCGGCCAACGCGTCGGCGCTCTTGCCCTGCGCCAGACCGATGGACAGCGCCGGCTTGGAATACAGGTGACCAGATTCCTGAGTCAGCACGCGGATTTCCACCTCGGCATCGGCGCGGCGCAGGGCCTGGGCCAGGCCATAACCGGCATAACCGCTGCCGATGATGACGATGGGCTGACGCACGTCGGTCGCCACGGCCAGCAGCGGTTGCGGCGGCACCGGCAGCGGCGTGCTGAGCGGCGCTGCCGCAGCGGCGACTACCGGGCTGATGTCGAGCATCTCGAAATCTTCCTTGCCGACTTTGCACTCCGGGCACTTCCAGTCCGCCGGTACGTCTTCCCAGCGGGTGCCGGCGACAATGCCGTCGTCCGGCCAGCCCAGGGCCTCGTCATAGATGAGGCCGCAAACCACACAGAGCCAGGTCTTGAACATCTCGTTCACTCCCCCGCCACGCGAATGGCGACGTTCTTGGTGCGTACGTAGCTGTACAGCGCTTCCTGGCCCTTCTCGCGGCCGAAGCCGGACAGGCCGACGCCGCCGAACGGCGTTTCGATGCCGCCGGCATACCATTCGTTGACGAACACCTGACCAGCGCGCAGACGTCGCACGCAGCGCATGGCACGACTGATGTCCTGGGTGAAGACGCCGGCGACCAGACCGAAATCGGTGCCATTGGCGATCGCGATGGCCTCTTCCTCACTGTCGAAGGGGATGATTGCCAGTACCGGGCCGAACACCTCTTCCTGGGCGATGCACATGTCCGCGCGCACGTCGCGGAACACCGTCGGGCGCATGAAGTGCCCGGCCAGTTCGCTATGAGCCTCACCACCGGTGGCCAGTACCGCACCTTCATCGACTGCGCGCCGACACAGGGTTTCGATTCCAGCGAGTTGAGCTGCACTGACCACCGGGGTGAGGTCCGGGTTGTCCTGGCCGAGGCCGACACTGAGCCCTTCGGCCAGCTCGACCACCGCCTGGACGATGTCTTCGTAGATCTCGCGCTGCACCAGCAGGCGCGACATGGCCGAGCAAACCTGCCCGGCATTGAAGAAGATGCCGTTCTTGACGTTGGCCAGCAGTTGCTTGCGGTCGACGTCGGCGAAGGCGATGGCGGCCGACTTGCCGCCCAGTTCCATGACACTGGGAATGGCGTTGGCAGCCGCATCACGCAGAATCGACTGACCAGTAGGCACCGAGCCGGTGAAGACGATCTGGTCGACCTTGGCGCTGCTTACCAAGTGCGCTCCGACCTCACGGCCACGGCCGCAGATCAGGTTGATCGCGCCTTGCGGCAAACCGGCCTTGACGATGGCGCGCACCAGCACGCACATGCCCAGCGGCGACAGCTCCGGCGACTTGATCACCACCGCGTTGCCAGCAGCCAGTGCCGGCGCCAGGGAGCGCGCACAGATGGACACCGGGAAATTCCACGGCACGATCTGCGCCGACACGCCCATGGGGTCGTAGACGGTGAAATCCATGTAGCCGTTACCCAGCGGGATCGAGGTGCCCTCGATCTTGTCCGCCATGCCGGCGTAGTACTCGAAGTAGCGCGCGGCTTCGATGAACTCGTCGCGGGCGTCACTCAGGCTCTTGCCATTCTCCTGGCACAGCACCCAGGCGCCCTCCTCCGCCACCGCGCGGATTTCCTCGGCGATACGCAGCAACAAGCTGACCCGCTGCGCCGGGCGAGCACGGGTCATTTCACCACTGTCGGCGCAGCGACGCGCCGCCAGCAACGCACGCTCAGCGTCCTCGACGGTAGCCTGGGCGATCGTCGCCAGGGGCTCGGCAGTACCGGGGTTGTTCACGCCCAGGTGCTGGGCGCTGTCGACCCAGGCACCATCGATGTAATTGAGCCAGTGAGAGGCAATCGGATACATGACGACCTCCTCAGGCGTTCTGTGCGAGGGCCAGCAACTTGCGTGCGGCCCACTGGTGGAAGTAGTGCGTCGGGATGTCCATTTCTGGGGAGAACGCGCCGCCGCCGTAGCCCGGCGAGTGACGGCCCTTCTGCATGCCTTCGACCGAGGCGATGTCTTCGGCGAAGACCACCTTCCACGATTCCAGAATGGCGTTGCGGCAGGCGGCGTACTCGTCGCTCAGCGCCTCGTCACCAACATAGAACAGGCGCAGGTGCTCGATAGTGCGCCCCGGCGCGACCGGTTCCAGCTGCATGGCGAAGGCGTGGTCGGCCTGGATGCCCAGCAGCACGTTGGGGAAGAAGGCCACGTACTCGGCGTTGCGCAGGCGGTCCTGCGGCCAGCTGGGGAACTGCGGCAGGTGAGTGCCAGCAACGTCGGAGAGGTTGTAGGCGTAGCTGCCCTGGCCAGCGAACTGCTCGTCGAAGAGGATGTTGTAGTGATCCTCGAGGCGCGAATAGGTGTTCAGGCTCGGGTGCACCCACGGCAGGTGGTACGCCTCGCAGTAGTTCTCCACGGCCAGCTTCCAGTTGCAGGCGATGTCGAGCGTGGTCGAGTCCATGTTGGCGCGGCGGCGCATCAGGCCCATGCCGTCGTCACCAAGGAACTGGCTCCAGCGCGCGGTCAGCGGCGCCAGCATCTCCTCCAGCGGCTGCGCATCGCCGGACAGGTTGACGAACACCATGTCCATCCAGATGGCGCTGCGGATGGCCTTGAGGCCATGCTTTTCGCAGGCGAAGCGCTCGTCCTTGTGCTTGTCGATACCACCGACATGTGGCGTGCCCTTGAGGCCGCCGTTGAGGTCGTAGGTCCAGGAGTGGTAGGGGCAGCGAATCACGCCCTGCACGGTGCCGGCGTCTTCCACCAGCTTCATGCCACGGTGGCTGCAGACGTTGTGGAATACCTGCACCAGGCCTTCACGATTGCGCATCAGCAGCAGCGGCAGGCCCATGAAGTCGACTGGCTTGACCGAGCCGTTCTGGCTCAGGTCGCTGGCGAAGCCGACGCAGGCCCAGGTCTTGCCCATGACCTCGTCGCGCTCGAGCTCGAACAGCTTCTGATCGGTGTAGAACGCGTTGGACAGGCCGGTGGCTTGGTGGATCGGCGCGAGTATGGTTTCCAGCTGACGCACTGGGATTTGCTGAGAAGTGGCTTGAGTCATTGTTGTT
This sequence comes from Ectopseudomonas composti, assembly GCF_900115475.1. Lineage (GTDB taxonomy): Bacteria > Pseudomonadota > Gammaproteobacteria > Pseudomonadales > Pseudomonadaceae > Aquipseudomonas > Aquipseudomonas composti. The sequence goes on along the minus strand of NZ_FOWP01000014.1, from coordinate 22,496 downwards.
ATCCCCTGCAAGGCACGGTGGTGGTGATCGGCAGGCGCTTGGGCGCTGCTCGTTGGTCACCAGTGTCGAAAAGCAGGGGATTGTTCGACAAACGATTTTTTGCGCAGATATTTATGATTAAAAATCATAAATATCGATAGAGACAGGTGAGTGAGCCCAGAAAAACGGGGCTTCATGCATGTCACGAGCTCATCGACTCATGATCAGAAATGGTTTGTCCGGCGTCGTCGCCGGTGCCATCTTGCCGCCACTGCGCAACGCTGCGCAGGCATTCGCCAAGCCGGCGAACGCTGCCTGCTGCGCAGCGGTTCTACGCCACCAGCGGCAGCACCGCCCTCCTCACTGAGCGCCTGCACTGCAGGCAATGCACGAGCTGGCGCAGGCCACAAGCCTGCGCCAGCCTCGTCTCAGCCGCTCTGCGCCTCATCTTCGGGCGCGTTGGCGACCTGCTCCATCAACCAGCTGCGAAAGCGCTGCACGCTCTGCCGGCTGCTGCGGCCAAGCGGTTCAAGCAGGCAGAACTGCGCATCGGTATGCAGCGCGACATCGATGGGCCGCACCAGTGCGCCGGTCTGCAGGTAGTTGTCGACCAGGTTCGACCAGGCCAGCGCGATGCCCTGCCCGCTCAGCGCCGACTGGATCAGCATCGAATAGCTGTTGATGTTGATCCGATGCCTTGGCTCGCGCGCCTTGTAGCCCAGGCGCTGGAACCACTCCGGCCAGCTGATCCAGTCACGCTGCGGGTCCTCCAGCCACAGCCAGGTGCCGGTGGCCAGCTGCGTCGGCTCGCAGAAATCCGGGTGCTTGGCCAGGTAGCCAGGGCTGCACACAGGGAACACTTCTTCGGCGAACAGCGGCGTCACCTGCATGTTCTTCGGCGGCGTGCGGCAGTAGTACAGCGCCAGGTCGCAGTCCAGACGGGAGAAATCCTTGACGTGGTCGTAGGCGATGATGCGCAGGTCCACTTCTTCGTTGTCACGCTGGAACTCGGCGACCCGCGGCAACAGCCAGAGCGAGGCCATGGCGGTACTGGTCACCACCGTGACCTGCTGCGCGCCCCGCCAGTGGCGGATCTCGCCGGTGGCGTGGGCCAGTTGCAGCAAGGCTTCGCGCACCGTGTCGTAGTAGTGGCTACCGGTCGGGCTGAGGTTGATCTCGCGGGTGGTGCGCTCGAACAGGGTCTTGCCGAGGTAGTCCTCGAGCAGGCGCACCTGTCGGCTGATCGCACCCTGGGTGACGTTCAGTTCCTTGGCCGCGAGGGTGAAACTCAGGTTTCGCGCGGCCGACTCGAACGCCACCAGGCTGTTCAGTGGAGGCAGAGGTTGAATCTTCATGCAGGCAATTCACGCAGGCGTTGTTGTTATTTGGCCGCTGTCTGGAGAACGGCTCGACCGAAAGCATGCAGCTTGTAGCGTTAAACCGATACGCGCCGCGAGAGAAAAGTCACAGCTCTGGTAGACTTGCACGCCGCTGCCAGCAGTTGCGCCACTGCGCGACGGATACCAGTAGAACAGCGCCGCGCCAGAGTTTCTTGCCTGAAAACCCCGTCAACACGTCAGAACGCGTCATCCCAAATGCCTCTAGAAAACGCCGTAACCACGCCGCCCACGCTGTCTCGCCGCTTTTCCGTGGCGCCGATGATGGATTGGACGGACCGCCACTGCCGGTTCTTCCTGCGCCAGCTGTCGCGCCATGCCCTGCTTTATACGGAGATGGTCACCACCGGTGCGCTGATCCACGGTGATCGCGAGCGTTTTCTGCGTTACAGCGAATGCGAACACCCGATTGCCCTGCAGTTGGGTGGCAGCAACCCGCAGGACCTGGCGACTTGCGCGAAGATGGCCGAAGCACATGGCTATGACGAAGTGAACCTGAACGTCGGTTGCCCCAGCGACCGGGTGCAGAACAACATGATCGGCGCCTGCCTAATGGGCCATCCGGCGCTGGTCGCCGACTGCGTGAAGGCCATGCAGGACGCCACGAGCATCCCGGTGACGGTCAAGCACCGCATCGGCATCAACGGCCGTGACAGCTACGCCGAACTGTGCGATTTCGTCGGCCAGGTGCGCGACGCCGGCTGCCGCAGCTTCACCGTGCATGCCCGTATCGCCATCCTCGAAGGCCTGTCGCCAAAGGAAAACCGCGAGATTCCGCCGCTGCGTTACGACATCGCCGCCCAACTCAAGGAGGATTTCCCGGATCTGGAGATCATCCTCAACGGCGGCATCAAGACGCTGGAGGAATGCGAGCAGCACCTGCAGACCTTCGACGGCGTGATGCTTGGCCGCGAGGCTTATCACAACCCCTATCTGCTGGCGCAGGTCGATAGCCGCCTGTTTGACGCCGAAGACCCGGGCATCACCCGCATGGATGCCCTGCTCGCACTCAAACCCTATGTCGAGCAGCATCTGCGTGAGGGCGGCACCTTGCATCACGTCAGCCGTCACGTACTCGGCCTGGCTCAGGGCTTCCCCGGTGCGCGGCGTTTCCGCCAACTGCTGTCGGTGGACATCCACAAGGTGAAGGACCCGCTGGCGTTGCTCGATCAGGCAGCAGAACTGCTACGCGGGCATTAACCCCGCGCGCTGAGTCGATAGCGACTGCGCCCGGTCGTCTGTACCAGGCCGTTTTCTTCCATGCGGCGCAGCACCTGGCGCACGCTGACCAGTGATAGCGGCTCGCCGGCCTCGTTCAGTTGCCGGTGCAATTCGCGCGCGGATACGCCCTGCTCGTCATTGGCGCCGCACAGCGCCTCCACCACCTTGAGCCGGGGCATGCTGAAGCGCAGCCCGACGGCCTGTAGCCATTCGCGGCATTGGCGGGTATCCGGCCCGCCGACGACTGAACGAGGAGACGGGGTTTGGGTCGACATGTTCGGGCTCCTTGGCGGCTCATCAGAAGTCGGACTCCACCGGCTTCGGTACGTTCTCCCGTACCGTCATAGATAAAGACGAACGAACCGGCAAAAAGCACAGCCCCGAAAGGTAAATTTTGTCAGTGATCCGACCGTTGAGCGCCTGCGGCGCCTCGGGTAAGGTCATGCCATCTGCAACGACAAGGCCCCGTCATGACCTCCAAGCTGGAACAACTCAAGCAGTTCACCACCGTAGTCGCCGACACCGGCGACCTCGACGCCATCGCCCGCCTGCAACCGGTGGATGCCACCACCAACCCCTCGCTGCTGCTCAAGGCCGCCGCACTGCCCCGCTATGCCGATCTGCTGAATCAGGCGGTGGGCGCTGGCAAGGGCGACCTGGGCCTGGCCTGCGATCATTTCGCGGTTGCCGTCGGCCAGGAGATCCTCAAGGTCATCCCGGGACGCATTTCCACCGAGGTAGATGCACGCCTGTCATTCGACACCGACGCGACCCTGCGCCGCGCCGAACGCCTGGTCGGTCTGTATGAACAAGCCGGTATCGGTCGTGAACGCGTACTGATCAAGATCGCCTCCACCTGGGAAGGCATCCGCGCCGCCGAGCAGTTGGAAAAAGCCGGCGTACAGACCAACCTGACCCTGCTGTTCGCCTTCGCCCAGGCGCAGGCCTGTGCCGATGCTGGCATATTCCTCATCTCGCCGTTCGTGGGGCGCATCTACGATTGGTACAAGAAGACCGAGGGCCGTGATTTTGTAGGTAACGATGATCCTGGCGTGCAGTCGGTCACGCGCATCTACGACTACTACAAGGCAAACGGCTACGACACCGTGGTGATGGGGGCGAGCTTCCGCAACCTTGGTCAGATCGAAGCGCTGGCCGGTTGTGACCGCCTGACCATCAGCCCCGACCTTCTGCAGAAACTGGCCGAAGACGATGGCCAACTCAGTCGCCAGCTTGCCCCTGGCGCTACCGGCGAACCTCGTCAGAGCCTCGATGAAGGTGGCTTCCGCTGGGCCCTGAACGAAGACGCCATGGCCACCGAGAAGCTGGCTGAAGGCATCCGCCTGTTCGCCCGCGATCAGGAAAAACTCGAAGCCCTACTGGCCGCCAAGGTCTGAATGAAAAAGGGGCGCCAGCCAAGCTGACGCCCCTTTTCATTGCGAGTTCGAAGGTAGGGTGCGCTGTGCGCACCAACGACTTTCTTGGCAGATATCGGTGCGCACAGCGCACCCTACAGGAAAGCAATCGATCAGTGCCGCTCGAGCGCGCTGACCAGATCGTGGAACGCCTCGCGATTGGAGTCGTTGAGCCCCATCAAGATGCGGTGCGCTTCCAGCACCTTGGCCTTCACAACCTCTTCTGATTGATCCTGCGAAGGCAGATCATCCAGGCAATCCGGGCAGGGAATCGGCCGATCGACGATGTTGAACACCTGATCGAAGCCCATGGACTCCAGCAGGCGCGTGATGTCGTCGTGAGTGGTGACAACGGTCGGCAACAAGCCCACCTTCTGCCGCGACAGAATGGACAGCTTCGCCAGCAAACCGAGAGTGGTGCTGTCGATGCTGCGGGTTTCGGTCAAATCGATGACGATGGCCGAAAAATTCAACGCGGTGAAAATCTTTTCAATCGTGGCATCCAGTGCTGAACACAGCGTCAGACGGACTTCACCGACAAACTTCAGGACGAATGTTCCATCCTGCTCGGCGAATTGGATGCGACCGGGGCTTATCCCAGGATTCATGCAAGGTTCCTGCTTAACACCAGCAAGGCGATATCATCCGGCATCTCGCCAAGATTGGCCAGACCGAGAACTTGACGCAAACCACCCAGCGTACCGCCAGCCTGGCTAACCAATTGTGGCAGCGCCAATTCCTTCTCTTTCAGCGTGTCACCCGGCAGCAGGTCGAGAATGCCGTCGGACAGCAGCGTCAGACTGAAAGACTCCGGCAACTGCATTTCCAGGTCACCATATTCGGCTTCCTCGAACAGGCCGACTGGCAAGCCACGGCCTTCCAGGTAGCGCGCCTGGCCATTCTCGAACAGCACCGGCAGCGGCAGATGCCCGCCAATGCTGTAGGTGAGCATGCCGCTCTCCTCATCGATCACGCCGCCGAGCATGGTCACGTGTTTGCCCAACTTGCAGTTGATCAGCCCACGGTTGATGTGGCCGAGAACGTCGGAAGGCTTGAACTCCGGCAGCGTACCGCCACGTCGCCACTCGTAGAGCAGGCGCGTGGTCATGAACTTGAGCAGTACGGTGACGAACGCCGAGGACGCCCCGTGGCCGGAAACGTCAGCCAGGTAAAAGCCGATACGGCGCTCGTCGATACGGAAGTAGTCGACGAAGTCACCCGACAGGTACAGCGAAGGAATGATCTGGTGCGCGAAGTTGAGGCCATCGGCCTGCCAGGGCGTCACCGGCAGCATGTTCATCTGCACCTGGCGGCCGGCATTCTGGTCTTCCTGCAGCAGGTGCAGGCTGGCCTGCAGCTCGCGGTTGGCGGCTTCCAGCTTCTCGCGATAGCGCTGGTTCTCGACCCGTAGGCGCGAACGATCGAGCGCACGGCGCACGGAATGCTCCAGCACTGCAAGGTCTTCGAGAGGCTTGATCAGGTAGTCGGCAGCGCCGAGACGCAGGGCTTCAACGGCATCGTTCATCACGCCAGCACCGGAAATGACGATCACCGGTACGTCGACGCCAAGCACATTGATACGACGGATCAGTTCAAGTCCATCGACCTGCGGCATGCGCAGGTCGCAGATCATCAGGTCGGGGCCTTCCTGCTGGAACACTTCCAGCCCCTGCAATCCGTTGTTGGCCTGCAACACCTTGAAGCCGCTGTCCTCGAGGTAGGCCGCGAGGCTTGCACGTACGACATCGTCGTCGTCGATGATCAGCAGAGTGGCACTGGTTTTGTGCATGGGGTATCCAGGCAAACTGCGCCAGGGCAATTTTTGGTCACTGCCCGTGGCGCGGCGCCACATCAGTAGCGCCAGGGCGATTTCAAGGGGCAGACGGTACTCCCATCTGCCGGCCGATTCAAGCCGGGACCGGTCGTCGTTCGGCGGCTTTACAGGTCAAATCGACGAGGGTTATAAGAGCCGCGGGAGAGCTCATAAGAAGAGGACAGGGTCCATGAGTCAGAATGATCGAGCGTACAGCGAGAAACGCGACTACATCCGCATGCGACTGGAAGCAGCAGTCGTCCTCCATCATGCTGGCCGGGAAATTCCTGCACTGTGCCTGGATCTTTCCAGTACTGGCATGCAAATCGAGGCTGAAGTCGCGCTGAGCATGGGCGACAAGGTCAAGGTCCACATCCCCTCCGAGCACAGCGAACTGCCCGGTCTCGATGCTCAGGCCGAAGTGGTTCGCGTCAGCGATCTCGGCGACGGTCGCCAGTCGCTGGGGCTGGCGATCATCGCCATGAGCTGAAATCTGCTTTTACGAAAAAGGCGGCTCTAGAGCCGCCTTTTTTGCATCTGCCAGAACTTAAAAGTCGTCTTCGACCTGACCGTCCTTGACCTTGAACTCGCGGCTCTGCAGGTAGGCGTTGCGGATGAAGATGTACTTGTCACCGCTCACCAAGCGCTCGGCCTGCAGCAGGTTGGCGCGCGTATCGACCACCTGCATGCCACGGGTGACGTTGCGAGTTGGTACGTGATCAATATACGGATACGGCGTCAGGAAGCTGTCCGGCACGCGACCGGTGGCATCACGCACGGTGCTTGGGCCAAGGAACGGAATCACCAGGTAAGGCCCGCTGTTGAGGCCCCAGACGCCGAGAGTCTGGCCGAAGTCCTCGTCGCTCTTGCGCAGGCCCATGTGCCTGGCTACGTCGAAGAAGCCCAGTACACCGAAGGTGGTGTTGAAGATCAGGCGGCCGGTATCGACACCGGCGTTGTGCAGCTTGCCCTGCAGCAGGTTGTTGGCCAAATTGCCAACGTCGCCGATATTGCCGAAGACGTTATGTACGCCATCTTCGAGGAACTGCGGGGTGACCGCCCGGTAACCCTGTGCGATCGGCTTCAACGCATAGGTGTCGACGGTATCGTTGAAGCGGAAGATAGGACGATTGAAACCTTCCCACGGATCTTCTTCCGAAGCGGCCTGACTCATCGCAGGCAGCAGGCTCAGGCCAACGAGGGCCATCAGGCCACCCAGGCGCGCGATCCAGCGAGCACCGATCACATGCATTTGAAATCTCTCCTTGAGGGAAACAATGTGGCCACCGCCAACGGGCCGAAGGCCGCGTAGTATAAAGCCTGGAGCTCTGATTGGGCAGCATAGCGAAGAAATGCGATGACCGATGAAACCTTGCTACACACCGCATACATCCGCGTACGCTGGGGCGACATGGACAGCTACGGGCACGTCAACAACATCATCTACATGCAGTATCTGGAAGAGGCCCGTGTCGCCTGGTTCGAGCTGGCCGGCGTAGCGATGAGCAACGTGCCGTTCGGCCCGGTGGTGCTGCAGACCCAGCACACCTATCTCAAGCCCGTGGTGCACCCTGCCACCGTAGTGGTCGAGTTGCGCGCCGGCGCAGTCGGACGCAGCAGTCTGGTGATAGAACACAAGCTGATGACAGTGGAAGATCCACAGACGGTCTACGGTGAGGGCTATTGCAAGCTGGTGTGGATCGATCATGCCAAAGGCCATTCCGTGGCCCTGCCCGAGCACGTGCGCACGCTCTTCGGCGTAACCTGACGGTCATCTTTCGGTCATCCGCAGGCGCTAGATTGGCTGGGGTTACCGCCACGGATGACCTCATGCCCCACACCTCCCCAACCGCGCTGATCTTCGAGCTTTCCGGCTGCCTGGTCGATTTCGGCGCACGTACCCTGCCAGTCGCGCTACAGCGCTTGTATCCGCAGCGTGAACGCCCCGCCCTCGCCAACACTGTCGAACTGGCCCTGGCCAGCATACTGGGGGCGGTTCCCGACACTGCCCAGCTGCAGGCTCTGCAGCTGACGCTGAGCGAAGTGGCCGGCGAGCATGGCGAACTGACACCCGGTGCCGCTCAATTGCTCGCTGCGCTACATGGCAACGGCATACCTTGCGCCTGGCTCGATGCCCTGCCCGCCGACGCCAGCCTGCGTTTGGCCGAGGCCTTGCCGACTGCTGTCGAAGCAGTAGTGACAAGTCAAACCCGGTGCTGGCCGGCGCCTGATAGCTGCTGGCAGGCATTGAGTCAATTGGGTGTCGAGCGGCTGGATGGCTGCATTGTCGTCAGCGGCAACCCACTGCTGTTGCAAGCCGGGCTCAATGCCGGCTGTTGGACCATAGGCCTGGCTGCCTGCGGCCCACTCTGCGGCTATGCACCGGCTGACTGGCACGCGCTCGACGTAAGCGCACAGGAGCGCCTGCGCGCCGACGCCACGCTGCAGCTCTATCGTCTGGGTGTGCACTCAGTGATCGATCATCTGGGTGAAATCGACGCCAGCCTGGAAGATATCGGTATACGTCGCAGCAAAGGCGAAAAACCCTGAGTGCTTGACTCGGATCAGGCAAAGCCCGCGTGCTTGGATTAACCTTCAGGTACAGGCTGAAAACTTCCGGCGTCGCTGGGGGTCAATGCCTATGCTGATTTGATAAGGAGAACTCTATGCCAGCAAGCGACCTGCAGCAGCAACTGGAAGCCCTTCAGCAACACCTGGCCCAGGACACGCCGCTCAGCGAGGAAGAACGCGCATCGCTTTACCTGCTAACCCAGGAAATCGAGGTGCAACTGGCGCGCGAAGCCGCGTCAGCACCCGACGCCACGCTGGTCGATGGCGTCAATCTGGCGGTGGAGCGCTTCGAAGCCAGCCACCCCACCCTCGCCGGCACCCTGCGCAACATCATGCAGAGCCTGGCCAACATGGGCATCTGAATGCCCAGCCCCGAATGACATCCAGCGCCCCAAGAAATGCCGCTATTTAGCGGCATTTTTCATGGGCTACTGACGCGCCAAACGGCCATTTTCCGGCGTGATCGCCTCACTGCTGCGATACGGATTGATGTCCAACCCACCACGGCGCACATAACGCGCATAGACGGTCAGTGACTGCGGCTGCAGCAAGCGCTGCAGATCGAGAAAGATGCGCTCCACGCACTGTTCGTGGAAATCGGCGTGCTGACGGAAGCTCACCAGATAAGCCAGCAGGCTGGCGTGATCCAGCGCGGCACCGCGGTATTGCACGACAAGACTGCCCCAGTCCGGCTGGCCGGTCACCGGGCAGTTGGACTTGAGCAGATGGCTGTGCAGGCTCTCCTCCACCACGCGGCCGGCGTCGCAGCGCAGCAGTTCGGGCTGCGGGTGGTCGTACTGGCTGACGCTGATGTCCAGCTCATCGATGCACTGACCCGGCAGCGTCGCCACGCCCTCCTCAGACACTTCGCCCAGCGAACGCAGGCGCACCGCCACCGGTTTGCCGGCCACTTTCGACAAATCATGTACCAGGGTGGCCTGCACCTCGTCCCAGTTGGCGAAGGCCGACTGGTTCAGGGAGTTGAGGTACAGCTTGAAGGACTTCGACTCGATGATGTTCGGCGAATCGGCCGGTATCGCAAACTCACCGATGGCTACTACCGGCTTGCCGGACGGCAGCAGCCAGGACAGCTCGTAGCAGTTCCAGTAGTCGACGCCCTGATACGGCAGGTTGGCGCCATCGAGCCCCAACTCCGCCCACTTGGTCGTGCGCGAGATGGGGAACAGCAGCTCGGGGCTGTACTCGGCGATGTACCGGCTGGACTTGCCCAGCGGGGAGTGTTCAGCGGGGTGCTGCATGATGCGCAATCCAGGGTGGCGAAAAACCGCGCGAGTTTAACGAGTTGGCCATCGCTTCGCACCCGCGAAGCACCAGGCAGAGCTTTGTAGGAGCGAGCTCTGCTCGCGAATCGCCTTACCGCCAGAAGCTTCGCGAGCAGAGCTCGCTCCTACAACGACAATCAGTCACCCAGTGAACCGTGGGAGGGGCTTTCGGCTCGGGCATCCTGCTTCGCTCTACCTCCTGCCTCCCTGCAGTCGTAGCCGCGACGGCTGCAAAAGCTCGCCGCAAAAGCGCCTCCCACAGGATTCAGACCGCCACCGGCTCCTCTTCGATCTTGCGCAGCGGCGCCCAACGGCGCAGCAGCAGATACAGCGTCGGGATCACATACAGGGTGAAGAAGGTACCGACCAGCAGCCCGCCGACGATCACCAGGCCGATCTGCTGGCGACTTTCGGCCCCGGCACCCGTGGCGATGGCCAGCGGCAGCGAGCCCAGGACCATGGCACCGGTGGTCATCAGGATCGGCCGCAGGCGCTGCACCGACGCCTCGATCACCGCTTCACGCAGCGCCCTGCCCTCGCGCAGCAGGTGGTTGGCGAACTCGACGATAAGAATGCCGTGCTTGGTGATCAGGCCAATCAGGGTCACCAGGCCGATCTGCGAGTAGATGTTCCAGGTGCCGCCGAACAGCTTCAACGCCAGCAAGGCCCCGGCCATCGACAGGGGCACGCTGAACAGAATGATCAGCGGGTCGCTGAAACTCTCAAACTGCGCCGCCAGCACCAGGAAGATGAAGGCCAGCGCCAGGGCGAAGATCAGCAGGATGCCCGAGCTGGACTCCTTGAAGTCACGCGAAGTGCCGGTGTAGTCGTATTGCGTCTCCGGTGGGAACACATCACGTGCGGCGACCTCCAGATGATTGAGTGCCTCACCCAGGGTGTAGCCGGTGCCGACGTTGGCGCTGATGGTCACCGCACGCAACTGATTGAAGTGGTTGAGCTCGCGCGGTGCGACGGTCTCACGCACCTCGATCAGGTTGGACAGCTGCACCATGCCGCCGTCGCGATCACGTACGTAGACACGATCCAGGTCCTGCGGATTGCTGCGGTCGATATCCTGCAGTTGCACCATGACGTCGTACTGCTCGCCGTTCTGCTTGAAGCGCGTCACCTGACGGCTGCCGAACAGGCTTTCCAGGCTGCGCCCGATCACCGAGACATCGGTGCCAACCGCTGTTGCCTGCTCGCGGTTGACGGTGATCTTGAGCTGCGGCGAGTTGAGCTTGAGGTCGCTGTCCAACCCCTCCAGCCCCGGATAATCACGCAAGCGCTCCATCAGTTGATCGACATACCCCTGCAGCTCGGCGTATTCCATGGACGAACGCACGACGAAGTTGATCGGCTGGTTGCGCGCACTCTGCCCTAATGGCGGCCGGTTGACCGGGGTCACGCGCATACCCGCGATGTCCTGCAACTGCGGCAGCAGCTCGTTGCGAATCTCGAACTGGGTACGCGAACGATCACTCCAGTCCTCCAGTTTCATGAAAGAGATGCCCTGGGCCACCGTGGGGAAGCCGGCGACCATCAGATAGCGATTGGTCTCCGGAATGCTCGCATAAGCGGCCTCGACCTCGCGGCCATAGCGCGCCGTGTAATCGATGGTGGCACCGTCCGGGCCATTGAAGACGCCGACGATGGTGCCGGTGTCTTCGGTCGGCGCCAGCTCCGAGCGCAGACCACCGAACAACCAGGCACAGAGCACGAAGGCACCCAACAGTACGCCAAGCACCAACGGCCAGGCACGCAGGGCACGGTCCAGGCTGTGCTTGTAGCTATAGGTCAGGCCGTTGAGGAAGCCTTCGATCAGGTTGTACACCCGGCCATGCTGCTCGTTGTGCTGATGCGGCTTAAGCAACACCGCACACATCATCGGCGTCAGCGTCAACGCAACGAAGCCGGACACCAGCACCGAGCCGGCCAGGGTCCAGGCAAACTCGGTGAACAGCTTGCCGGTGGTGCCCTGCATGAAGCCGATAGGAGCGAATACCGCAGCCAGGGTCAGGGTCATGGCAATCACCGCGAAGGCGATCTCGCGGCTGCCCTTGAACGCCGCCTGCATGGGTTTCATTCCCGCCTCGATATGGCGGTGGATGTTCTCCAGCATGACGATGGCGTCGTCCACCACCAGGCCGATGGCCAACACCATGGCCAGCAGCGTCAGGGTGTTGATGGTGAAGCCCATCAGCGACATCAGGGCGAAGGCGCCAATCAGCGATACCGGAATGGTCACCAGCGGAATCAGCGTGGCACGCAACGAACGCAGGAAGATGAAGATGATCAGGATGACCAGCGCCACCGCCTCCCAAATGGTGGTGAAAACGTTGTCGATGGATTCGCGGATGAACTGCGAATTGTCGTTGGCCACGGTCATCTTCATGCCGTCGGGCAGCAGCGCCTTGACATCGGGCCAGGCGGCCTGGAGGCCGTCGGAAATATCCAGCGGGTTGGCCGTGGCCTGCTTGACCAGACCCAGAGTCACCGCCGGCAAGCCGTTGAAACGCACCACGGTGCGTTCGTCGCGCGGCCCCACCTCGGCGCGGCCAACATCGGACAGGCGCAGCAGGTAACCCTGCGAGTCGTCGAGGATCAGCTCGTTGAACTGCTCCGGCGTGCGCAGATCGGTTTCCGACAGCACGCTGAACTCACGCTCGCGCGACTCGATGCGCCCAGCCGGGATCTCCACGTTCTGCCGGCGCAGAGCGTCTTCCACGTCCTGCACGGTGAGGTCGTGCGCGGCGAGCTTCTCGGGGTCGAGCCAGATGCGCATGGAGAAGGTACGGGCGCCGCGCACCTGCACTTCGGAGACCCCTGGGATCGTCTGCAGCCGGTCCTTGATCACCCGTTCGAGCAGGTCGGTGATCTCCATGGCGCTGTGCTGCTGGCTGTGGAAAGCGATCCACACCACCGGCTGGGCGTCGGCCTCGACCTTCTGCACGATAGGCTCGTCGACCTCGTCCGGCAGCAGGCTGCGTACCCGTCCCAGGCGGTCGCGCACGTCGTTGGCGGCTTCGTCGGCGCTGCGGCCGAGGCGAAACTGCGCGGTGATCTGGGTGTTTTCCGCGCGGCTGATGGAGGTGACGAAATCCAGGCCTTCGATGCCGGAGAGCACGTCCTCCACCGGCTGCGCCACCTGCGATTCCATGATCTCCGGGCTGGCGCCGGGATAGGTGACCTGCACGGTGACGATGGGCACGTCGATGTTGGGGTATTCGCGCACGTTGAGGCGGTCGTAGGCCATCAGGCCCAGCAGCACCACAATCAGCGACAGGACGGTGGCGAATACCGGCCGGCGAATGCAAACGTCGGAGAGCGTCACGGCTGGCGCTCCCCGCTCTTGGTACGCACATCCAGGCCCTCACGCACGCGTTGCCAGCCGGCGCTGATCACCGTCTCGTCGCCCTGCAGGCCGTCACGCACCTCCACCAGACCATCGAAACGCTTGCCCAGGATGACCTCGCGGCGTTCGACCTTGCCGCCTACCACCAGGTTGACCAGCAGCTTGTCACCCTGAGGCATCACCGCCTCTTCGGGGATCACCAGCGCATTGGGTCGTTCTTCGAGAATCACCGAAACGCGCACAAATTGGCCCGGACGCAGGCGGCGATCATCGTTGGCTATGTGCGCGCGGATTGCCTGGCTGCGCCCAGCTTCGTCGAGGCGCGGGTTGATGGCGAAGATCTCGCCACGAAAACGTTCGCCCGGGTAGGTATCGAGGGTGATTTCCACGGTCTGGCCGAGGCGAACCTGGGCCACGGCTTTCTGCGGGATACGGAAGTCGACCTTCAGCGGGTCGAGCACTTCCAGGTTGACGATGTTCTGCCCCGCGCTGAGGTAGTCGCCGACACTGGCCTGGCGCAGGCCGAGCGTGCCGTCGTATGGCGCCTTGATCTGGGTCTTGTCGAGCCGCGCCTGGGCTAGGGCCTGGCTGGCACGCGCGGCCTGCAACTGGCTCTGCGCCTCGTCCAGCGCTTGAGCATTGCTGGCGCCACGCTGGAACAGCATTTGCGCGCGCTGATGGTTCTTCTCGGCAAGATCGAGATTGGCCCGAGCTTGGGCGAACTCGGCACGGGTAATCGCGTCGTCGAGACTGACCAGCAGGTCGCCAGCAGTCACCGCCTGGCCTTCGCGAAAATGCAGGGTAGCCAGGCGCCCTTCCACTTCCGGGCGGATCATCACCGACTCGTCGGAGCGCAGCGAACCGAAGGTGATCAGTTCGTCACGCACTTCCATTTGCCGCACGGGCACGACCTCGACCATAGGCCCGTCGGCTGCGCTCGCTGGCAGAGCGAATGCGCCTAGCAACAGCCATGGAAGAGCACGTAGCAGCACGGTCATGATCAGCCCCTTTTTCTTGGTAGAGGCGGAGTCTAACCGGCTGCTGCGTCACTGACAGATGCGCAAGTTATTTCGCTATGTTTTTTCGGTCGCCGCCACATTCTGTAGGAGCGGCTTTAGCCGCGAGAATCGCGAATAAATCCGCTCCTACATGAGCGGCAAACGTCACTGACGCATGCCGCGCCCGCTGATCAACAAGCGAATGCACAGCGTATAGAGCGCCGCGGTCGCCAGCAACATGAAGCCGATAGCCACGCCGATGCTGATGTCGGACACGCCGAGAATGCCATAGCGGAAGGCGTTGACCATGTGCAGGATGGGGTTACCCAGCGACACTGTCTGCCAGAACGGCGGCAGCAGGCTGATGGAATAGAACACCCCGCCCAGATAGGTCAGCGGTGTCAGCACAAAGGTCGGGATGATCGAAATATCGTCGAAGTTGCGCGCATACACCGCGTTGACGAAGCCGCCCAGGGAGAAGATGGTCGCCGTCAGCAACACCACCAGTACCGTCACCCCCAGGTGATGTACCTGCAGATGGGTGAAGAACAGCGACAGGATGGTGACGATCACGCCCACCGCCAGCCCGCGCAACACGCCCCCGACAACGAAACCGATGAGGATGGTGTGCGGCGACACCGGCGACACCAGCAACTCCTCGACGTTGCGCTGGAACTTGCTACCGAAGAAGCTCGACACCACGTTGCCGTAGCTGTTGGTGATCACCGACATCATGATCAGCCCCGGCACGATGTACTCCATGTAGGTGAAGCCGCCCATGTCGCCGATCTGCCGGCCGATCAGGTTACCGAAGATGACGAAGTACAGAACCATGGTGATCGCTGGCGGTAGCAGCGTCTGCGGCCAGATGCGCACGAAACGGCGGATTTCACGGTGAACGATGGTACGCAGGGCCACCAGATTGGCGGCAAATTCGCTGTTGAGGTACTGAGAGGTCATTGCGCCACCTTGGCCAGGTTCTTTTCCACCAGGGAGACGAACAGCTCCTCCAGGCGATTGCTCTTGTTACGCAGGCTGAGTACCTCGACCTGCTGTTGCGCCAGTTGCTGGAAGAGCGCATTGAGGCCCTGACTCTTCTCCACCTGCACTTCCAGAGTGTGGTGGTCGACCAGGCGTGCGGGATAGCCCTGCAGCGTCGGCACCGTGCTGTAGGAGTCCTTGAGGTCAAAGAAAAAGGTCTCGACGTGCAGCTTTTTAAGCAGATCCTTCATGCTGCTCAGTTCGACGATGCGGCCGTGGTCGATGATGCCGATGTTGCGACAGAGCTGCTCGGCCTCTTCCAGATAGTGAGTGGTGAGGATGATGGTGGTGCCTTGCTTGTTCAGCTCGGTGAGGAAGCTCCACATCGAGCGACGCAACTCGATGTCCACACCGGCGGTCGGCTCGTCGAGGATCAGCAGGCGAGGCTGATGCACCAGGGCGCGGGCGATCATCAGCCGACGCTTCATGCCACCGGACAGCTCGCGCGAGGCGACGTCGCGCTTGTCCCACAGGCCGAGCTGAGTCAGGTACTGCTCGGCGCGCTCCTTGGCGATGGAGCGCGGAATGCCGTAGTAGCCGGCCTGGGTGACGACGATGTCGAACACCTTCTCGAACTGGTTGAAGTTGAATTCCTGCGGCACCACGCCCAGGCAGCGCTTGAGCGCGTAGGGCTCGCGGTCGAGGTCATGGCCAAACACACTGACCGTGCCGCTGCTCTTGTTCACCAGCGTGGAAAGCACGCCGATGGTGGTGGACTTGCCGGCGCCGTTGGGGCCGAGCAAGGCGAAGAAATCACCTTCGGCAACGTCCAGATCGATGCCGTGCAGGGCCTGGAAGCCGTTTCCGTAGGTCTTGGTCAACTGGCGAATGGTCAGGGCGGAGCTCATGAAGATGGGGTTTCCCGCGCGAGAGTGAAGTCGTTATAGATGAGGGCGAAGACGCTCGATTGCAACTATCTGTTTCGTCCGCTCTTCGCTGGCATGCACCCTACCGACCCTGACGCGCGGAGAAAAGGCCGTCCTGGCGATCTTGATTATCGACTCAGTCGATAACACTTGCCTCACGCTGCATATCGCCACTCAGTTGCAGCGCACCGGCCTCGAACAGATGCGGATAACAACCGCGCAAATGCCCGAAGAACAACTGCTCGGGCAGATCTTCGAACTGGCCGTGATCGTGCAGGTACTCCATGTAGCGTTCGCCTTTGTCGTTGTAGGGATGGAAAACGCTGTCATGCATGCCGTCGAACTCCAGCGGTGCTACCTTGAACACCCGGCACAGCGCTTCGTTGAACGCCGGCGTGGCCTTGACCCAGCGCCCATCCAGATACAGCTCGGTGTAGCCGTGCATGGCGAACACCTCGCTGCGCAGCAGCTCCAGCAGGCGCGGTGTCGACAGATGATTGCGCACGTCAGCCAGACCGATACGCGCAGGAATGCCACAATGCCGGGCGCAGGCGGCAAGCAGATTGGCCTTGGGCACGCAGTAGGACTCCCCTGCCGCCAGGGCATGACTGGCCTTCAATGTCTGCGCATCGAGGCTGAAGGCATAAGGGTTGTAGCGAACCTCGTCACGCACCGCCAGATACAAGGCCACGGCCTGACTGGTCGGTTCTCGTGAGGCGCCACGCCAACGTTCGGCGAACTCGATTACCGCTGGGTGGTCACTGTCAATGAAGCGGCCGGGACGTAGACAGGTTTGCATGACGGGTACTCCTGAAGTTCGCTTCAGTCTAAACCCGCCGATTGCGCCACGTTGACGACGATCCGGCCAAGCTCACCGCCCCTGCCGCCATTTATGGCTATGCTCGGGGCGTCGCCCGCTCGAATCATGGAGGAATGCACATGCTCGTCATCTGGTTGCTGGTTCTGCTGCTTGGGGTCGCCTACCTGGCCCATAGCCGTACCGCCGCCCTACCCGCCCTCGGCATCACCGCAACCTACCTGGTGGCCATGGCCTTGTTCAGCCCGGTACCGGGCTGGTTGCAACTGCTGCTGTGGATCGTCACCGGCGCCATAGCCGCGCTCATCCTGCTCGGCGATCTGCGCCGACAACTGTTCACCAGCCCGCTGTTCGCCTGGTTCCAACGCGCACTGCCGCCGATGTCGGCCACCGAGCGTGACGCCATCGAAGCCGGCACCGTGTGGTGGGACGGCGAGCTGTTCAGTGGCAAGCCCGACTGGAACAAGCTGCTGGCCTATCCCAAGGCCAAGCTGAGCGAAGAGGAGCAGGCGTTCATCGACGGCCCCACCGAAGAGCTCTGCGCGATGATCAGTGACTGGCAGGTTGGCCAGCAGATGGATCTGCCGGAGAAGGCCTGGGAGCACATCAAGCAGCACGGTTTCTTTGCCCTGATCATTCCTAAGGAATACGGCGGCAAGGGCTTCTCGGCCTACGCCCACTCGCAGGTGGCGATGAAACTGGCGACCCGCAGCGGCGATCTGGCCTCCACCGTAATGGTGCCCAACTCCCTCGGCCCAGCCGAACTGCTGCTGCATTACGGCACCGACGAACAGCGCCAGCACTACCTGCCGCGCCTGGCGCGCGGTGATGACATCCCCTGCTTTGCCCTCACCGGCCCACTGGCCGGCTCTGACGCCGGCGCCATGCCGGATACCGGGATCATCTGCAAGGGCCAGTACAATGGCGAGGAAGTGCTCGGTCTGCGCCTGAACTGGGAGAAGCGCTACATCACCCTCGGCCCGGTAGCTACCCTGCTTGGCCTGGCCTTCAAGGCCTACGACCCGGATCACCTGCTGGGCGACAAGGAAGACCTGGGCATCAGCCTGGCGCTGATCCCTACCGATACCCCCGGCGTGGAAATCGGCCGTCGTCACCTGCCCCTCGGCGCTGCCTTCATGAATGGGCCGAACTCGGGCAAGGACGTGTTCATTCCACTGGAGTACCTGATCGGTGGCCAGGAGTACCTCGGCAAAGGCTGGATGATGCTGATGAACTGCCTGTCGGTCGGTCGCTCCATCTCCCTGCCAGCGGTCGGTACCGGCGCCGCCAAGTTCACCAGCCTCGCCACCGGCCAGTACGCTCAGCTGCGTGAGCAGTTCAACGTGCCACTGGCCGCCTTCGAGGGTATTCAAGAGGCGCTGGCGCGCATCGGCGGCAACGCCTGGCTGATGGACAGCGCGCGCATCCTCACCGCCAACGCCGTCGACCTGGGAGAGAAACCCTCGGTGCTGTCGGCGATCCTCAAGTACCACCTGACCGAACGCGGACGCGAGTGCATCGGCCACGCCATGGACGTGCACGGCGGCAAGGGCATCATCATGGGCCCGAACAACTACCTGGCCCGCTCCTGGCAGGGTGCGCCGATCTTCATCACCGTCGAGGGTGCCAACATCCTCTCGCGCAACCTGATGATCTTCGGCCAGGGCGCCATCCGCTGCCATCCGTATGTGCTCAAGGAAATGTCTCTGGCCGACCGTGAGGACAAGGACCAGGCACTGGTCGAGTTCGACTCGCTGCTGATGAGCCATATCGGCTTCGCCGTCGGCAACGCCGCCAGCAGCTTCCTCCTTGGCCTGACGTTGAACCGTCTGGGCCAGGTGCCCGGCGACGACCTCAGCCAGCCCTACTACCGCGCCCTCAACCGTCTGGCCGCAGCCTTCGCCCTGTGCGCCGACAGCAGCATGATGCTGCTCGGTGGCGACCTGAAGCGTCGCGAGCGTCTATCTGCGCGCCTCGGCGATGTGCTCAGTCACCTCTATCTGGGTTCGGCCGCACTCAAACGCTACCACGACCTGGACTACCCGGAAGCCATTCGGCCGCTGCTGCGCTGGGCCATGGAGGAAAACCTCTGCCACGCCGAGCAAGCGCTGGATGACCTGCTGAGCAACTTCCCCAACCGCCTGTTCGGTTGCCTGCTGAAAGTGCTGGTGTTCCCGCTGGGCCGCCGCCATCAGGGACCCAGCGACGAACTGGACGCCGAAGTGGCCGCGATCATCGGCCGCCAGGCCGGCGATCCGGCACTGGAAGCGGTACTGGAAGGTTGCTACCGCCCGCAGGCCGACCAGGATTCGGTTGGGGCATTGCAGCATGCGCTGAACCTGGTACAGGCCAGCCAGGATGCGCGCAAGCGCCTGCATCAGGCACTCAAGGACGGCAGCCTGCAGCCAGCACCGGGCCAGGATGTCATCGAGGCGGCAATTGCCGCCGGTATCCTCGACGGTGAGCAGGGCCAGCGCCTGCAAGCGGCCGAAGCGGCGCGGCGTCGGGTGATCGACGTCGACGACTTCGCCAAGGAAGAGCTCAAGCTGAGCCGCGGCAAGGTGCGCTGACTCGAGCCGCTCGTGGGAGGGGCTTCAGCCGCGAGCTTCTTGTATCGCGGCTACGACTGCAGGGATGCAGGAGGTAGAGCGAAGCAGGATGCCCGAGCCGAAAGCCCCCTCCTACACAAAGGCCAGCCAAACAGGACAGCGGGCGCCAGGAACTCTATACTCCTGCGCCCGTTTTACCCTTCAGGAACCTGCATCATGGCCAGCCATCTCGACCACCACCTCGCCCTGCTCAACCACCTGCGCGGCATTCTCGTCGCCCTGGGCGAAGCCGAACAGGTGCTCGACGACAGCCACGCCCTGTTCCTCGAGCGCTACGACGAACTGCTCGCAGAATTACCGCTTGATCCGGTTTCCAGCCAGTACCTGGGCCAGGACCTGATCAGCCAGGTGTTCCACCGCTACCCGCAGATCGCCCATCTGGTACCGCGCGACCTGCTGTGGTTCTTCGGTGGCGACTGCCTGCACTTCATGCCCGACGAGGAAATCGCCCTGTACCAGGCCCTCGACGAGCGCCGTTTCGAAGCCGAGGAGAACGACGAGCCCTTCGACTGGAACCAGGAAAAGCAACTGCTGGCCCTGCCCACCGACGGCTCCAAGCACTGATCTGCCAATAAACAACAGGCCCGCACGGTAAACCGGCGGGCCTGTTGTTTTGTGTATTACAAACGACAGAAACGAAAACGCCGCTCGATTGAGCGGCGTTTTCGTTTATTTGGAGCGGGAAACGAGACTCGAACTCGCGACCCCGACCTTGGCAAGGTCGTGCTCTACCAACTGAGCTATTCCCGCAATACAACTTGGTACAACAAAAATGGCGTCCCCTAGGGGACTCGAACCCCTGTTACCGCCGTGAAAGGGCGGTGTCCTAGGCCACTAGACGAAGGGGACCTTGGAACTTCGTTTGAAATCCTGCCGAAGCAAAATTTCCAAATTTTGGAGCGGGAAACGAGACTCGAACTCGCGACCCCGACCTTGGCAAGGTCGTGCTCTACCAACTGAGCTATTCCCGCATTACAGCTTGAAAGTGGCGTCCCCTAGGGGACTCGAACCCCTGTTACCGCCGTGAAAGGGCGGTGTCCTAGGCCACTAGACGAAGGGGACACACCCCGGAACATCAAGCAACTTTCCGGCTTCCTTCGCTCTGTTTCTGGCATTGCGCTGGAAGTGGCGCGCATTCTATGGAGCCTTTCAAGGGTCGTCAACCTCTCTCTAAAAAATTTTTAAAATCAAAGACTTCAGCCCATAAATCGATATGCCACTAGGAGCCATGCGAGCAAGCCACTACACTCGGTCGAAAAGTCGATTCTCGAGAGGTCCCAAGCAGTGTCCGCACTCGTGATAACCATGTTGATCGTCGGCGGCATCGCCTTGCTGATGGTGATTGCCTACGTCAACCATGCCGTTGAGAACAGCAAACTGGAGAAAGCACGCCAGCGCGCCGACCTGCTCGACCGCATTCGGCGCTGCCAGGACATCTCCGAACGCATGCCCGGCCAGTTGATGACGCCACAGCTGAAGCTGCTGCTGAGTCAGTTGCAGCTGCAGGTCAGCGAACGCCTGCTGCCACTGGATAAACAGAACGCCACGCTACAGCGCGATATCGACACACTCAAGGCCCAGGTCGCTCAAGGCGAATCCATTGCCGTGAAGAACCCGCCGCAGCCCATCGCCAACGAAGCCAAGGCCAAGGACGTGCGTTTCCTGCTGGAAAATCTGCATGCCCTGATTACCGGTTCGGTACAGGGCGGCCTGCTGCCTGCCAACGACGGCAAGCACTGGCTCAAGCAGGTTCGCCAGATGCTGGTGCTGGTGCATATCGAGTTCTTCAGCACCCTGGGCCAGGCGGCCATGCAGCAGAACCAGCCCGGCCAGGCCCGTCTGGCCTTCGAACGCGGCGTACAGTACCTGCGCAAGCAGCCTGACCCCACGCCCTATCAGACCCAGTTCAAGCGTTTCGAGGAGCAGCTGGCGCGCGCCAATGCCATGTTGCTCAACAACAGTGCTCCCATCGCAGAAGAACCCAGCCAGTTGACCGAAGGTCTGAAGGGCCTGGAAGACGACGACTGGAAGAAGAAGAACATCTACGACTGAGCGGCCGTTTGCTCGCCCTCGCTCAATCGAGCCCGCTGATCGCCGATAGGAGCTGCAATGAGCCTGACCGTATATGGGGCACCACTTTCCCCCTTCGTCCGCAAACTCTGCCTGTGCCTGATCGAGAAGGGCCTGGATTACGAACTCGAAGTGGTCATGCCTTTCGGCCAACCGGACTGGTTTCGCGAGCTCAACCCCCTGGGGCGAATTCCTGCCTTTCGCGATGGCGACCTCAAACTGGCCGACTCCAGCGTCATCTGCCAGTACCTGGAGGAGCGCTACCCAGAGCAAAAACCGCTGTATGGCGCCGATACGGAGCAGCGTGCCAAAGTGCGCTGGCTGGAAAAATACGCGGACTACGAGCTGGCACCGCTATGCACCTTCACCGTGTTCCGCAACCGCGTGCTGAAGGCCACCATGGGCCAGCCATGCGATGAGGAAAAGGTGCAGCAGGCGCTCAAGGACAGACTGCCCAGCAATTTCGACTACCTTGAGGCCACACTGGGCGACGCGCCGTATTTCCTCGGCGAACAGCTGTCCATGGCCGACCTGGCACTGGCCAGCCAGTTGATCAACATGGAGCATGGCGGGGAAACCCTGGACTCAGGCCGCTGGCCGAAGCTGATGGCGCACTACGTGCGCATCAAGAATCTCGCGTCCACGCAGCAGCTACTGCCGCGCGAGCTGCGTACGCTGGAGAAGATCGGCGCCAAGCGCTGAATATGTCCGTTTCGTAGGGTGCGCCGTGTGTTCAGCCGGGGGACATAGGTAACGGGTGTCGGGAGACATAGGTAACGCATTTAGGCTTACGGGGTTCATCGAATCGGGAGATCGAGTGATGCCGTGGCCGGAGCGCAGCACTATGTCGATAAGGCGTGAATTTGTTCTGTTGGCGGGGCAACCCGAAAGCAATGTGCGGGAGCTTTGTCGCCGGTATGGCGTCAGTCCCAGGACTGGTTACAAGTGGTTGGATCGGTACCGTGAGCAAGGTGATACGGGCCTGCAGGATCGATCTCGGCGGCCTTTGAGCAGCCCAGGGCGCAGCGATCCGGAGTTGGAGCAAGCGGTGGTGCAATTGC
>NZ_FOWP01000012.1 GCF_900115475.1 Ectopseudomonas composti | reverse complement strand
TTTAGAACGTCGTGAGACAGTTCGGTCCCTATCTGCCGTGGACGTTTGAGATTTGAGAGGGGCTGACCTTAGTACGAGAGGACCGGGTTGGACGAACCTCTGGTGTTCCGGTTGTCACGCCAGTGGCATTGCCGGGTAGCTATGTTCGGAAAAGATAACCGCTGAAAGCATCTAAGCGGGAAACTTGCCTCAAGATGAGATCTCACTGGAGCCTTGAGCTCCCTAAAGGGCCGTCGAAGACTACGACGTTGATAGGTTGGGTGTGTAAGCGCTGTGAGGCGTTGAGCTAACCAATACTAATTGCCCGTGAGGCTTGACCATATAACACCCAAACAATCTGCCCATCAAGCAGAGGGTGTCGATGGTGAAGTCGACAGAAAGCCGAAAATTTGCAAGAACTACAAATTATCTATCACATATCCAAGGGATAGCGTCTTACGACGAGATCCCAACCGAATTGCTTGACGACCATAGAGCGTTGGAACCACCTGATCCCATCCCGAACTCAGTAGTGAAACGACGCATCGCCGATGGTAGTGTGGTGCTTCACCATGTGAGAGTAGGTCATCGTCAGGCTCCTATACGAAACCCCAGATCGCGCACGCGGTCTGGGGTTTCTTCTTTGTGGCGCGGAAAATGGTGTGTGGCGGTGAGAGTCCCGGGGCGCCGGCCACCGGAGCGCCGGCCGAGCCTTCGTCAAGCTCCTATACGAAACCCCAGATCGCCAACGCGGTCTGGGGTTTCTTCTTTGTGCGCTGGAAAACAACGCTTCGCGTAGGGTGCGCTGCGCGCACCGCCAATGACGCGAGCATCTCGGTGCGCACGGCGCACCCTACGGGGCAATGCAGCGCACCCTACGGGGCTGGCGGCGCTTTGGGGCGTCAATAAAAAGGCCACCTTGGAGGTGGCCTTTGGTGCTTCTGGGCGATGATCAATCGCCGCGATATTCGCAGCCGCTGGTGCAGGTTTCGTGGATGCGTACGCGCGACAGCTCTGGTAGCAGTGGTTTGACCTGTTGCCAGATCCACTTGGCCAGCACTTCGCTGGTGGGGTTTTCCAGGCCGGGAATGTCGTTCAGGTAGTTGTGGTCGAGCTGCTCGTAGATCGGTTTGAAGATCGCCTTGATCTCCGAGAAGTCACGAATCCAGCCGGTATAGGGATCGACTTCACCTTCGATATAGATGGCAACTCGAAAGGAGTGACCATGCAGGCGGCCGCATTTGTGGCCTTCCGGTACGTGGGGCAGGCGATGGGCCGCCTCGAAGATGAACTCTTTGAACAATTCCACTGAACAGCGCTCGCGTGATGATTTCGCCTGATAGGCGTTGAGTCGCGCAGTTTATCAGGTCTGTCCGAGAGCCTGGGGCTCGGTAGTCGGCAGGTGAGATGACTCAGCACCTCATGACCCGCGTATCAAAGCGGTTGCAGACGTTCCGCCAGGTGGCCGCTTTCGACCAACTCGAGAAATTCGTCACCGAGCCGCGAACTCTCGGCCATCGCCTGGCGCCAGTAGCGCTCGCGTCCTTGGTCATTGCCCAGGTAGCGTTTGAAGTCGGTGCGATCCGGCAGTTTGCCGTGTGGCAGGCGCGCCAGGTAGTCGCGTGATGGCGCCAGCAGCAGTACATCCTGCAGGCGCGTGCGGTCGCCACGGCGCCAGGGCATGCTCTTGTCGAACCAGCCGGGTATCACACGATCGGTGAAGTGCGGATAGAGCACGATATCTTCGCCGCTGTAGGGTAGGTCGAGGTGATAGTCGAGCAGGCCGCCATCGCGATAGGCGCCCGGCTCCAGGCCAGGAATCTCGCGAATCGCCTCCATCACCATGGGAATCGAGCCCGAAGCCAGCAGAGCGTGGCGCAGGTTTTCCGGGGTCAGCGCATGGAAGTGCGAGCGGAAGTCGCTCAGCTGTGCCAGAGGCGGCACCTGTCGCGCATCATGCAGAATCACGCGGTCGAAATGGCGGCCAAGGCGCTGGCGGGCCAGGAAGTTGTTACCGATCACCGATGACAGGCCGAGGCTGAGTTTGCCGCGATGATCGTGTTGCAGCAGGCCGTGACTCTTCACCACGACAATGTGCAGGCGATAGTGCGGGTTGGCGATGATGGCAGCATCCTGATCCGCGAGCAGCTCGTTGAGCATCTGCCGGCAACTGCCCGACACCTCGGCCATGCTCACGCCCTTGGCGAAGCGTTGAGAGGTGTACAGCTCGCCGAGTCGTCGAATCCCGGCGGCCGGATCTGGCAGGCAGGCGCTGGCGAAGCGCCAGGAGCCGATGGAAGCCCCGATCAGGGCGCGTTCGCGTGGCGCACGGGGCAGCCAGTCTCCAAAGAGTGCGAGATCCAGTCCCTGAATGCCGATGCCTTTGGGTCCTCCGGCTGCGCCAGGCAGGATGCCGACGTCCGCCGGGCTCAGGCCATTCTGGCGAATTCTCGCCAAGGCCCTGGGGCCGGCCTTGATCGTCAGGGCAGGGGATTTGATATGGATCGCGCTCATCATGCCTCCTTTCGCAGCAGGCGATTATAGAGGGCTGGGTGAGCAGGCCAAGCCACTTCATGCGGTGAATGACGCGAGTGAATTCAGCTTGAATTAAGTGCCTGGGCCTAGAGTGGCAGTCACTGATTCACTGCTGGAGAAAGCCATGAAACGATTGATCCACCTCGCAACACTTGCCACCCTCGTCAGCGCCGCTACCATTGCCCAGGCGCGCGATCTCGGTCCGGACGAGGCCCTGCGTCTGCGTGATGCAGGTACCATCAAATCCTTCGAACAGCTCAATGAGGCGGCATTGGCCCAACACCCGGGTGCACGCATCGAAGAAACCGAGCTGGAAGACGAATACGGCCGCTATATCTATCAGATCGAGCTGCGCGATACCCAGGGCGTGCAGTGGGACCTGGAGCTGGATGCCAGCACCGGGGAAATGCTCAAGAACCACCAGGACGATTGATGAAGTTTCGACGTACCACCGCGCTATTGCTGGTACTGGCATGCGGTTTTGCCAGCGTGCCAGGCGTTGCGCGCGATCTCGATCAGGATGAGGCTCTGCGCCTGCGGCGCGAAGGGGTCATCATGCCCTTCGAGCAACTGATGCAGCACATCGGCAATGCCTACCCCGGTTCCACGCTGCTTGAAGCGGAGCTGGAGGAAGAGGATGGCGTGCTGGTCTATGAGGTCGAGATTCTGACCACCTCGGGCGTGGTGCGCGAGCTCGAACTGGATGCCCGCAACGGCACTATTCTGAAGGATGAGGAAGACGACTGATGCGCCTGTTGCTGGTGGAAGACCATGTACCCCTGGCCGATGAACTGACCGCCAGCCTGAGTCGCCAGGGCTATGCCGTGGACTGGCTGGCCGATGGTCGTGACGCGGCCTATCAGGGTGCCAGCGAGCCTTATGACCTGATCATTCTCGACCTCGGCCTGCCAGGCAAACCGGGGTTGGAGGTGCTGCAGGAGTGGCGTGCTGGCGGACTGGCCACGCCGGTGCTGGTGCTGACTGCGCGAGGTTCCTGGGCCGAGCGCATCGAAGGACTGAAGGCCGGCGCCGACGACTACCTGACCAAACCCTTCCACCCCGAGGAGTTGGCCCTGCGTATCCAGGCGCTGTTGCGCCGCGCCCATGGCCTGGCTAACCAGCCGCAACTGGAAGCCGCGGGTCTGCAGCTGGACGAGAGCCGCCAGTGCGTGACCTCGGGTGGCGAGGTTATTGACCTGACCGCAGCCGAGTTTCGCTTGCTACGTTATTTCATGCTGCATCCGGGGCAGATCCTGTCCAAGAGCCATCTCGCCGACCACCTCTATGACGGCGAGACCGAGCGTGACTCCAATGTCATCGAGGTGCACGTCAACCGCCTGCGCGGCAAGCTCGGGCGCAACGTGATCGAGACCCGTCGTGGGCAGGGCTACCGCTTTACCGGAGAGCAGGGTTGAGGTCCATTCAGCGTCGGCTTGGGATTGGCCTGGCCGCGACGCTGTTGCTGGTTGGACTGGTTCTGGCGCAGGCCAGCCTCTGGGTCTTCGATCGTGGCCTGCGCGCGTATCTGGAAGAGGACCTGCGCGATGAGGCGCAGGGGCTGCTGGCCGCCTTGGTGCGCGGCCCGGCGGGGCTGCAGCTGGATGAGCGACGCCTCGATCCCTCGTTCCAGCGACAATTTTCCGGGCATTACTTTCGCATCGACTTCTCCGACCGCAGCTGGCGTTCGCGCTCGCTGTGGGATCGTGAGCTGCTCAAACCCGATGGCACGGGCATGCAGGCCGAGCTGGGCGATGGCCCGCAAGGCCAGTTGTTGCTGATCTACCGCGCCGACTACCGGCGTTATGGTGAGAACCTGTCGATCAGCGTGGCGCAGGACTACCAGCCGATACTGCAGAGTTTTCGCCGTATGCAGTGGGTCGGGCTTGGCCTGGGCGGTGCGGCGCTGCTGCTGATCCTGATCGCCCAGCGCTACACTGTGCGCCGCGCGCTACGTCCGCTGGAGCAGGTGCGCCAGCAGATCGCACAGCTGCAACAGGGCCGACGTACCGACCTGGATGCCGAGGTGCCTGAGGAGCTGGAGTCGCTGGTGGCGCAGATCAACCACCTGTTGGCGCACACCGAGGACACCCTCAAGCGCTCGCGTAATGCCCTGGGCAACCTTGGGCATGCGCTGAAAACGCCGCTGGCCGTGTTGATCAGCTTGGCTGGCCGAGAAGAGTTGGCGGCACATCCGGCATTGCGCGCGACCATGCGCGAGCAGTTGGAACAGATCGAGCAGCGCTTGAGCCGCGAGCTGGGGCGTGCGCGTCTGGCTGGCGAGGTGTTGCCGGGGGCGCGCTTCGATTGCGCGCAGGAACTGCCAGGGCTGTTCGCGACCTTGTCGATGATTCATGACCGCGGCCTGAGTCTGGATTGGCAGGCGCCGCCAGGTCTGATGCTGCCGCGTGATCGTGAAGACTTGCTGGAGCTGCTCGGCAACCTGCTGGACAACGCCTGCAAATGGGCCGATCAGCGCGTGCAGTTGACGGTGGAGGAGAGCGCCGAGGGTTATCACCTGGCTGTCGATGATGATGGCCCCGGCATCGATGCCGAGCGCCGCGAGGACGTGCTGGGCCGCGGCACTCGCCTAGACGAACAAGTAGCGGGGCACGGCTTGGGCCTCGGTATCGTGCGCGATATCATCGAGGCCTGGCATGGTCGCATCGAACTACAGGACAGCCCACTGGGTGGGCTGCGGGTGATGGTCAGTCTGCCCCGGCGTTGAACCTCAGGCTCACGCCATCGCCTGGTGGGTTACGCGGCACGATAAAGTCGCTGGCATCTGCAAGCGCAGTGTTTCGCGCCGCTAACCCACCTACGGGGCGTGCAAGACGATCCCTTACATCCCGTTGGCGAAGGCCGGGTTCTCGAAACTGATTGCGGTGCGCACCGGTTGCAGGGCATGGGCGTAACGCACCAGCACGTCGAGTGCGTAATCGATGCGGGCGCGGAGTCGCTCCTCGGCTTCATCCACCGGCTGCGGGCCGTTCAGGACTTTCTCGACCTGACGCACGATCAGGTGCTCCGGCAGGTAGCACAGGCGGCAGTTCTTGTAGCTGGAGGCACGCAGTTCGCTGATCGGGTAGGCGCCGCCGATGCCGGAGGACACGCCCACCAGCAGGCCCGGCTTGTGCGCCAGTTCGGCCTTGCTGGCGTAGATGAAGAAGTTCTTGATCGCCGGGCAGGCCATGCCATTCCACTCCGGCGCGATGATCACCACCGCATCGGCGGCCGCCAGTTGTTGCTGGTACATGCCCCAGGGGCCGGCATCTTCAGCGGGCCACAGCGGCAGCGGCGCCAGGCCCAGATCAATGATGCTGCTGGTGTCCTGGGTGGTTTGACCCATCTCGATCAGGCGCTGACGCAGTACGCGAGCGACCTTCCCCGATTGGCTGTTGTTGCGGCTGGAGCCGGCGACCAAGGCGATGTTGAGCATGTTGCTTCCCCCAAAAAAGAACGCAGGCTAGGCGATTGCCTGCCTGCGCTGCAAGGGAAGCGCCGCCAGATCGAGGATGATTTGGCGTCATGCTCACCTCTGCGCGGCCCGGATTTGAGGTGC
Organism: Ectopseudomonas composti; assembly: GCF_900115475.1. Classification (GTDB taxonomy): domain Bacteria; phylum Pseudomonadota; class Gammaproteobacteria; order Pseudomonadales; family Pseudomonadaceae; genus Aquipseudomonas; species Aquipseudomonas composti. The sequence goes on along the minus strand of NZ_FOWP01000012.1, from coordinate 165,400 downwards.
GCACGGCGCGCTCTACCGATGTCAGACGCGGAACTGGTCCATCAGGCTTTGCTGGTGATTGGCCAGGCGGTTGAGGTTCTGGCTCACCTGCGCCGACTCGTCGGCCTGCGCGGTGATGGCCTCGGTGACGTCGCGGATCGAGGCGACATTGCGGTTGATCTCCTCGGCCACCGAACTCTGCTCCTCAGCGGCACTGGCGATCTGCAGGTTCATGTCGGTAATGGTGCTGACCGCCTGGCTGATGCGCTGCAGCGCAGCCACGGCCTGCTGTACCTGCTCGACGCTGCCCTGGGCCTGACGATGGCTGCTGTGCATGGTGCTGACCACTTCGCGCGTGCCACTCTGCAGGCCTTCGATCACCTGGCGAATCTCCTCGACCGAATCTTGAGTGCGTTTGGCCAGGTTGCGCACCTCGTCTGCGACCACGGCAAAACCGCGACCGGCTTCACCCGCACGGGCGGCTTCGATGGCGGCGTTGAGGGCGAGCAGGTTGGTCTGTTCGGCAATCGAGCGAATCACTTCGAGCACCGAACCGATCTGTTCGCTGCTACTGGCCAGGCCTTCGACTTCCTGCATGGCCACGTTCATTTCGTTGGCCAGCAGGTCGATGGTGCTGGTGGTGCGATCAATCACTTGCAGGCCTTCGCGGCTGGCCTGGTCGGCATTGCGTGCGGCTTCTGCGGCCTGCGCTGCGTTGTGCGCGACATCCTGAGCGGTGGCGCTCATTTCCTGGAAGGCGGTCGCCACCTGATCCACCTCGCGATACTGCTGCTGCATGCCGGCGCTGGTCTGGCTAGCGATAGCCGCTGACTGATCGGCAGTGCTGCGGGCGTCGATCACGCTGTTCTTCACGTCAGCGATGATCGGCTGCAGCTTGTCGAGGAAGCGGTTGAACCAGCCGGCCAGCTCGCCCAGCTCATCCTGCCGGGCGTATTGCAGGCGGCGTGTTAGATCGCCTTCACCGCTGGCGATGTCCTTGAGCATGGCCGCCACGCCGAGAATCGGCCGCGTTACGCCGCGTGCGGTCAGCCACATCAATAATAGGCCGGCGATCACCGCGACAAGGCCCATCAGCAGGGCGACCAGGCTGTCACTGGCGCGGTTGGCATCGAGCTGTGCGCCCAGCTTGATGGCGCGCTCGAGCAAGACTTGCTGAGGCACTTCGAGCAGCACTGACCAGGGCTTGGCCTCGGGGATCGGTTTGAACGGGCTGAGTTCGCGGAGCATGTCACCGTGGCGCAACTCGGCGTCGCTGCCGCTCTGGATCAGCCCGCGCAGTTCGCTGGCGTTCTCGGGAAAGGCACGTTCGACCGGTTGGCTCAGCAGGCTGCCGTCGCGGCTATTGCCCGCAAGCAGCGCGCCGGGGCTGAAGATGCTGATATGGCCCTGGCCGTCGTACAGCTCGCGATTGGCCTCCTGGCTGATCTGCTGCAGGCTGGCCAGGCTGATATCCACACCCATCACGCCGATGATCTTGCCGTCGAGCTCCAGGGGGAAGGCGATGCTGGTCATCAGCGTCTTCTGCCCGCCGACTTCGTCGTAGTAGGGCTCCAGCACGCAGGCCTGACGGGTTTCGCGCGGGCAGGTGTACCAGGCGTTATAGGCCACACCGTTGTCGCCTGGCGTGGTGTCGCCGAGCAGTTTCTCGGTCATCGCCTCGGCTTCCAGCTGACCGACCGTGGGTTGCGCCCAGTACAGCGCGAAGCGGCCGGCCTCGTTGCTGCCTAGATCGGGCTGATCGGCGAAGAGTTCGTCCTTGCCATCCAACGCATTGGGCTCGAACACCAGGTACAGGCCAAGCAGGGCAGGGTTGGCTTCCAGGCTGCTGCGCACCTGGCGGGTCAGGTCTTCGCGCAGGTCGAACGCGTCGAGAAAGCGTTTTTCCGCCTGTTCACGCAGGAACAGGATTTGCCGGGAAAATCCCTTGCCGTACTGGTAGGCGTCCATGAAGTAGCGCTGGATGCGGATCGCCTGCAGCTCGCCGCGTGCTTTCAGGCGCAGTTTGGCGCTTTCCTCCAGCATGCCGGAACTGGCCTCGCGCACCAGGCTGGCGCTGCGGCTGGATTGGTACTGTGAGGCGCTCACCAGCAAGGTGACGATGGCGAGCAGGCACAGGCCGGCGAGCAGGGTGATCTTCCACTGGATCGAAAGACGGCTGAACAGCATGGTGCGTTCCTTTCTACATGGACTAGTACGGTTATCGGTGTGCGGCCCGCTTTCTTGACAGATGCGGATTTCGGTCTGAATTATGCACGCTTTGCTTTATATTCTGAACGCCTGCTCATTTTGACAGGATAGTTCGCATCCGGCAGAGTACGCGGCTTTTTGCGCCGGCCTTGCCGGCACGCTTGCAGGTGGAACGCTCTATGAACGCTGTAATCGCCGCGGTCGGCATCATGCTGGCCCTCAGTCTTTGTCGCGTACACGTGGTCGTGGCGCTGATCGTCGGGGCGCTGGCCGGTGGCCTGCTCGGTGGCCTGGGTGTCGAGGGCACGCTGCAGGCGTTCAACCAGGGGCTCGGCGGCGGGGCGACGGTGGCGTTGTCCTATGCACTGCTCGGCGCCTTTGCGGTGGCCATCGCCAAGTCGGGCCTCGCCCATGCCCTGGCGGACAAAGCCCTGGCGCTGGTTGACAAGCAGCAGGCTGGTGCCGGTGGTGTGCTGAAATGGCTACTGATCGCGCTGTTGCTGGTGGTCGCGATCTCCTCGCAGAACCTGGTGCCGATCCACATCGCCTTCATTCCGCTGCTGGTGCCGCCGCTGCTCTATGTGTTGAGCAAGTTGCAGTTGGACCGCCGGTTGATCGCCTGCGTGCTGACCTTCGGCCTGATCACGCCGTACATGTTCCTGCCGGTAGGATTTGGCGGCATCTTCCTCAACGAGATTCTGCTGGCCAACGTGGCCAAGTCCGGTGTCGACGTCACGGGTATCAGCATCACCCAGGCCATGGCGATCCCGGCACTGGGCATGCTCTTCGGCCTGCTCGTCGCGGTGCTGTTCAGCTACCGCGGCAAGCGTGTCTATGACCTGGAGAAGGTCGCGCAGGCCGAGCGCGTGGACGTGCAATACAACCCGTTGAGTCTGCTGGTGGCAGGGCTTGCCATCGCCGCCGCGTTCGTCGTGCAGTTGTGGCTGGACTCGATGATCATCGGTGCGCTGGTCGGCTTCGTGATCTTCTCGGTGTCCGGCGTGGTGCGCTGGAAAGAGGCGGACGACCTGTTCACCGAAGGCATGAAGATGATGGCCATGATCGGCTTCATCATGATCGCCGCTGCCGGCTTCGCCGAGGTGATGAAGACCACGGGTGAAGTGAAGGCGCTGGTGGACAGCTCGGCTGAGCTGATCGGTCACAACAAGGCGGTCGGTGCGCTGCTGATGTTGCTGGTCGGGCTGCTGGTGACCATGGGTATCGGTTCTTCCTTTTCGACCATCCCGATCATCGCCGCGATCTTCGTGCCGCTGGGCGTGCAACTGGGCTTCAGCCCGCTGGCTATAGTCTGCATCGTCGGCACTGCCGGTGCTCTGGGCGACGCCGGCTCGCCGGCTTCGGACTCGACACTGGGGCCAACCTCGGGTTTGAACGCCGACGGTCAGCACAACCATATCTGGGACAGCGTCGTGCCCACCTTCCTGCACTACAACCTGCCGCTGCTGGCGTTCGGTTGGGCCGCCGCTATGCTGCTGTGAAGAGGTGGGCACGCCGGGTTAAGTTCTCGGTGTGGTAGGTCGCTTAATTCCTCCACGGGGCTGCCGATATATCGGTAGCCCCGTTTTTGGTTTCGCACATAAGGACAACAAGAAATGCGCCTGACACTCAAAGCCAAGGTCATCCTGCTTGCGCTGGTTCCCGTCATCCTCTTCGCCCTGGTGCTCAGCGGCACGGCTGCGCGGGTGCTGCAAAGCCTGGCGGCTGACGAGGTCGCCGAGACCCGTGAGCGCCTGCTGCAAGAGAAACGCAGCGAGCTGGAACACTACATCCAGATCGCCATGGGCTCGGTAAAGGGCCTCTACGATGGTGCGGCGCAGGGCGATATGGCCAGTCGCGAGCAGGCCATCGCGATCCTCTCCAAGATCAAATACGGTGCCGATGGCTACTTCTTCGGTCACGACTCCAATGTGGTGCGCCTGTTCCGTGGCGACAGCCCGGTGGATGTCGGCAAGAGCCTTGTCGACCGACGCGACTCCAATGGCGTCTATATCAACCGCGAGCTGGTCAACGTGGCGAAGAACAACAGCTACTTCGTCAACTACTCCTCGCCGCTGCCGGGCAACGAGGCCGTGCAGGTACCCAAACTCGCCTACAGCTATTACCTGCCGAAGTGGGACATGGCCCTCGGCACCGCGCTCAACCTCGACGGCATGGAGGCGCGCATCAGCGAGGTGCAGGCCGAGATCGACCGGCGCATCGGCACCATCATCACCAGCATCGTGGTCGTCGCGGCAGTACTCCTGCTGGTGTTCGGCGTGATCGGGGTGTGGCTGGGCAACGCTTTCCTGCGTCCGTTGCAGCAGATCAAGGCCAACCTTGACGATATCGCTGCGGGCGAGGGCGATCTGACTCGTCGCCTACCCGTGACCAGTAACGATGAGCTGGGCCAGCTTGCCGGCTCCTTCAACCGCTTCGTCGAGAAAGTGCATGGCCTGGTACGGCAGATCGTCGAGATGACCGGGCAGCTCACCGAACTGGTGGGCCAGGTTTCGCAGCAGGCGCAGCGTTCCGAGCAGGCCATGGCACAGCAGCGTCACGAAACCGATCAGGTGGCCACGGCGATCAACGAAATGTCGGCCGCCGCGCATGAAGTCGCCAAGAGCGCGCAGAACGCCGCCGAAGCCGCGCAACAGACCGACCGCGAAGGGCAGGCTGCCAAAAGCGTGGTTGATGGCAGCATCCAGCGCATCCACTCACTGGTGGACGACATTCGCAGCAGTGGCGTATCGCTCGACAACCTGCAGCAGGACGTGCAGTCCATCGTCAGCGTGCTCGACGTGATCCGCTCCATCGCCGAACAGACCAACCTGCTGGCACTCAACGCCGCCATCGAAGCCGCGCGTGCCGGTGAGGCCGGGCGCGGTTTTGCCGTGGTCGCCGATGAGGTGCGCGCCCTGGCCAGCCGCACCCAGCAGAGCACCCAGGAAATCCAGGGCATGATCGACCGATTGCAGCAGGGCACCCAGCAGTCAGTGACCTCGATGCGCCGCTCCAGTGATGCCGGCGAGCTGACCAGCGAGCAGGCCAACAAGGCCGGCGAATCGCTCGATGCCATCGCTCAACTGATCGCCACCATCAATGCGATGAACGCGCAGATCGCCAGCGCCGCCGAGGAGCAGACGGCAGTGGCCGAGGAGATCAACCGTAGCGTGCATCAGATCGCCGTCGCCGTGGACAGCGTCGCCGACGAAACCGAACGTGGCGCGCAGACCGCACGCAGCCTGGCTGGTCTGGGTGATCGCCTCGGCGCGCTGGTGCGTCAGTTCCGCATCTGATTCAGAGCGGGAAACTCCAGCGGCTGAAGGCGTCGCTGAGCAACTCGATCCAGGCGCGGACAGCCGGCGACATGCCGCGCCTGTGGGTGTAGGCCAGTTGAATGTGGCCCTGCGGCACCGTCCACTGCGGCAGCAGGGCGATCAGGCGGCCATCGGCCAGTTCCTCATGGCAGTAGGTGGTGGGCAGCAGGGTAATGCCCACCCCGGCCAGTGCCGCCGACTTGCGCATTGGAAAGTCGTCGACGGCCAGGCGCGCTTCCAGGGCAATTTCGCGAAACTCCTCAGAAGTGGCGTGGCAAAAGCGCAGATGGATGCGTCGGTCCGCGCCAATCGCGCCCAGGGCCGGCAACTGCTGCAGGTCTTCTGGCTGCTCCAAGCGCAGCCCGGCTATCAGATCCGGGCGCGCCACCACCAGCGCGCGCGCTGGTAGCAGGCGGCGAGTGATCAGACCCGGTTCTTCGTCATCGGCGTTGCGCACGCGCAGCGCGACGTCCACGGCCTCGTTGAGCAGATCGATACGGCGGCTGGTCTGTACGACCTCCAGCTGCACCCTGGGGTAGCGCGTCAGAAAATCATTGATCACGTCGGGCAGCAGGGCCACGCCCGGTGGAGTGGAGAAGCGCACCCGGCCACGCGGTTCGCTGGTCAGGTTGGTCACGGTTTCCTCGGCCTGCTCGGCCTCCAGCAGCATGGCCTGGCAATGGCGCAGGTAACGTTCGCCGATATCGGTCAGCGCCAGTTTGCGTGTCGAGCGCTGTAGCAAGCGCGCACCCAGGCGCTGCTCCAGCTCGGCGATGCGCCGCGACAGGCGTGATTTCGGAATGCCCAGTGCGCGCCCGGCCGCAGCGAAACCGCCTGCTTCCACGACCTTGGCAAAATAGAAAAGATCATTGAGATCATGCATACCATTGTCCTACCGGTGGGACGAAGCATCGCGTTTTTGCCATCTTATCGGTTATTGGTTCCGCGGGTAGCCTCTGTTCTATCGCGTCGCCACGTCGCACGACACCTTGGAGAGAACCTATGAAACTACTGCACCTCGATTCCAGCATCCTTGGTGATGCGTCCGCTTCCCGTCAGCTCAGCCGCTCCGTGGTCGAGGCCTGGAGCGCTGTCACTGCAGATGCCCGGGTGACTTACCGCGACCTTGCCAGCGAGGCGCTGAGCCACTTTTCCGCTGCCACCCTGGTAGCCGCCGGTACCCCGGCCGAGCTGCGTGACGCCGCGCAGAAACACGAGGCCGAGCTGGCCGAGCGCACCCTGGAAGAGTTTCTCGCTGCCGATGCCATCGTCATCGGTGCGCCGATGTACAACTTCGCCATTCCCAGCCAACTGAAGGCTTGGATCGACCGCATCGCCGTTGCCGGCAAGAGCTTCAAGTACACCGAGAACGGCCCGGTAGGGCTGGCTGGTGGCAAGACCGTAGTGATCGCCTCCAGCGCCGGTGGCATCCATGCCGGCCAGCCGTCTGGCCAGGCGCATGAGGACTATCTGGTGCGCATGCTGAATTTCGTCGGCATCGACGATATCGAGATCGTTCGCGCCGAAGGTCTGGCCTACGGCGAAGAGCCGCGCGCCGAAGCCATGAAAGGTGCTGCGCAGCGTATCTCCGAGCTGTTCGCTACTGCTTGAGCAGGGTGCTGAAACAACAAAGCCCGCTTTCGCGGGCTTTGTTGTTTCTGGGCTGAGAGCGCTGTCGTCCAGCCCTCTCCCCAACCCCTCTCCCGTAGATGGGAGAGGGCGTTTTCTTGTGAGTTTCAGACGATGATGCCCTGGCTGCGCAGGTAGTCGTCGTAGGTGCCGCTGAAGTCGGTGACGCCGTTGTCCGACAGTTCGATGATGCGCGTGGCCAGGGAGCCAACGAACTCGCGGTCATGGCTGACAAAAATCAGCGTGCCCGGGTAGTTCTCCAGCGCCAGGTTGAGCGCTTCGATCGATTCCATGTCCAGGTGGTTGGTCGGTTCGTCCATCACCAGTACGTTGGGTTTCTGCAGGATCAGCTTGCCGAACAGCATACGACCCTGTTCACCACCGGAGATGACCTTCACCGACTTGAGAATCTCGTCGTTGGAGAACAGCATGCGTCCGAGGGTGCCGCGGATCACCTGCTCGCCGGTGGTCCACTGGCCCATCCAGTCGAACAGGGTCACGTCATCTTCGAAATCGTGGGCGTGATCCTGCGCGTAGTAACCAACCTCGGCGCTCTCGGTCCATTTCACCGAACCGGCATCCGGGGTCGTCTCGCCGACCAGGGTGCGCAGCAGGGTGGTCTTGCCGATACCGTTGGGGCCGATGATCGCCACGCGCTCGCCGGCTTCGACGGTGAAGCTGAAGTTCTTGAACAGTACCTTGTCGTCGAAGGCCTTGGACACTTTCTCGATGGTCACGGCCTGGCGGTGCAGTTTCTTGGTCTGCTCGAAGCGAATGAACGGGCTGACGCGGCTCGACGGCTTGACCTCGGCCAGCTGGATCTTGTCGATCTGCTTGGCGCGGCTGGTGGCCTGCTTGGCTTTCGAGGCGTTGGCCGAGAAGCGGCTGACGAAGCTTTGCAGCTCGGAGATCTGCGCCTTCTTCTTGGCGTTGTCGGCCAGCAATTGCTCGCGCGACTGGGTGGCGGCGGTCATGTATTCGTCGTAGTTGCCCGGGAACAGACGCAGCTCGCCGTAATCCAGGTCGGCCATGTGGGTGCAGACCGAGTTGAGGAAGTGACGGTCGTGGGAAATGATGATCATGGTGCTGTTACGCGCCGTTAGGATCGTTTCCAGCCAGCGGATGGTGTTGATATCCAGGTGGTTGGTCGGCTCGTCGAGCAGCAGCACGTCCGGGTCCGAGAACAGCGCCTGGGCCAGCAGCACGCGCAGCTTCCAGCCTGGAGCGACTTCGCTCATCGGGCCGAAGTGCTGCTCCAGCGGAATACCCAGGCCCAGCAGCAGCTCGCCCGCGCGCGATTCGGCGGTGTAGCCGTCCATCTCGGCGAACTCACCTTCGAGCTCGCCGACCTTCATGCCGTCTTCTTCGCTCATTTCTGGCAGCGAGTAGATGCGGTCGCGCTCGGCCTTGACCTTCCACAGCTCTTCGTGGCCCATGATCACGGTGTCGATCACGTTGAATTCTTCGTAGGCGAACTGATCCTGGCGCAGCTTGCCCAGGCGCACGTTCGGCTCGAGCATCACCTGGCCGCCGGAAGGCTCGAGGTCGCCGCCAAGAATTTTCATGAAGGTCGACTTGCCGCAGCCGTTGGCGCCGATCAGGCCGTAGCGGTTGCCGTTGTTGAACTTGACGGAAACGTTCTCGAACAGCGGCTTGGCGCCGAACTGCATGGTGATGTTAGCGGTGGAAATCAAAGGACTTACCTATCAGTAACTTGAGGTGCGCTGTTTAAAGGGTGATACCGCTTCGAGCCTTTCAGCCCGGCCCGAACCGAGGAAGACGAACCTGCGCGTATAAGTGAACGCTACGCCCCTGCCGGCAGACGAGCCGATAAGGCTGGTGAGGCATGGGGGTGAGTGTCGGGCATCGTGGCGCCGGTTGCCGTCGGTGGACGGGGCGGCGTCGAAGCGCGCAATGGTATCACTTGGCACTTCGAACCACAGCCCGTCATGGGCTGCTCGAGATAAAAGGTGGCGAGGCAGCGGTCATTTTAGTGACCACAGCTAGCTGAAAAGGGCGAGGAGGGACGACCTGACTCGCAAGGCTGGTGCTTCGCAAGCTGAAAAATTTGTAATAAGAATGATTCGCTATTAATGTTCGCAGCGGTCGCCATGCTCCTTCATGGTGTTTTCAGCCTGCTGGTATGGGCCGCTTTATGTCCTCGTCTGAAACCGATTCGATCATTCCCCTCGATGTGCTGTACGGCACGCATCAGGGCTGGCTGCATGGCTGGCTGCGGCGTTCTGTCGGCTGTTCGCAGCAGGCGGCGGATCTGGTTCAGGACACCTTTCTGCGCCTGCTGGTGCGTGATCAGCCTGTCGACAATCGGGCGCCTCGTGCCTTGCTGGCGCGTATCGCCCGTGGCCTGGTGATCGATCACTGGCGGCGCGATGCGTTGGAGCGCGCGTATCTCGAAGCCCTGGCGCTGTTGCCCGAGGCGAGCCATCCGTCGCCGGAGGTTCGCTACGAGGCCTTGCAGTCCCTGGAGCGCATCGCGCAGTTGCTCGAAGGGTTGAAGCCCGCCGTGCGCGAGGCGTTTCTGCTGTATCAGCTCGGCGGCCTCAACCATACGCAGGTGGCGCGGCAACTGGGCGTTTCCAGTCGCACCGTTGAGCGCCATGTAGCCCATGCCTTGCTGCATTGCTATCGCCTGTGTTTCGAGGCTGCGCCGTGATGACCGCCGGGCAGCCTTCCGAGTCCATCGTCCGTGCGGCCATCGAATGGCAGATGCGCCTGCGCGCTGAGCCTGCCAGTGTCGAGCTGCAACGCCAGTTGCACGACTGGCTGGCGCAGGACGAACAGCATGACCAGGCCTGGCAACGCCTGCAGCAGATGGCCGGGCTGTTTCGGTTGAATCCTCTGGGCGATGCGGCGCAAGCCATTCCCTTGTTGCAGCGGGCCGAGGCGGATCTGAGTCGGCGCCGGATGCTCAAGCTGCTCGGTTTGACGGCCGGTAGCGCTACGCTGCTGGCGGCTGCCTCGGCGCCGGTGTGGCGCACTGACTTCGCCACGGCCACCGGCGAAACTCGGCGGCTTAACCTGGCGGGTGATGTCCAGGTGTTGCTCAACACCGGCAGCGCAGTCGATGTAAACGGACAGCAGCTCTTGTTGCGTAGTGGCGAGGCGCTGGTGGAGGGTGGGCAATGGCAGCTGCGCTGTAGTTTTGCCGAATGCTTGGGGCTCCGCGCGCGCATGTCGGTGCGCGAGTACGACAGCCGCAGCGAAATACGGGTGGAGCAGGGCGAGGTTCTGGTTCGCGCCGCGGCAGGTCAGCGTCGGTTGCAGGCCGGCGAAGGGCTGGCGGTATCGGCCAGGGGTATGAATCCGCTGGGGCGAAGCGCACTCGATCCCTTCGCCTGGACACGCGGGCTGCTGGTGGTCAACGACATTCGCCTGGTGGATTTTCTCGCCGAGGCGGGGCGCTATCGGCACGGCTGGCTAGGCTGCGATCCGGCGGTGGCCGACCTGCGCCTGTCCGGTGTGTTCCGCCTCGCTGAGCCCGGGCTGATGTTGCGCAACATCACCCATCTGTTGCCGGTGGCGCTGGTCGAGCGAACCCGCTGGTGGGTGCGCGTGGTGCCCGTCGCATAAAAAATTTGTCGGACTTTAGCGGTTCATCCGGTTAGGGGTGATCACTCCCTGAATGGATACCCTCATGCGCTCTACCTGCTCTCTGCCGTCGCGCCTGCAACCGCGCAAGCTGTCCACTGCCATTTGTATCGCTCTGGCGCTATGCGGCGCTGCCACCAGCCCCGCATTGCTGGCGGCCGAGCCGGCGCCGCGTGCGGTGGCCGCCGATGTACCGGGCGGGGCGTTGGATCAAACGCTGAGCCTTTATGCCGAGCGGGCCGGCATCACCTTGTCGTACTCGCCGGAGACGGTCCGCGGGCGCGTCAGCTCCGGTTCGGCAGGCGCACAGTCGGTCGAGGAAGGCTTGTTGCAGATTCTCGGCGGCACCGGGCTAGTAGCCGACAAGATCGCATCCGGCTATGTGGTGCGGCCGCTGCGCGCCGATGACAGCTATCAGCTGCAGCCAGTGACCGTTGAGGCCGCACCGACGCAGAGCGCTTTCGCGCCGCTGCCGGGTTATTTCGCCAGCAATGCGAGTACGGCGACCAAGACCGATTTGCCGATTCTGCAGACCGCGCAGAGCATCAGCGTGGTCACCGCCGGGCAGATCGCCGATCGCAAGGTCGACCGCGTCGAAGACGCTGTGGCCTACAGCGCTGGCGTGCGCACCGGCGGCTCGGGACTCGATCCGCGCTTCGATCAGATCAACATCCGCGGCTTCGACACCACCATGTCCGCCGACTTCCTCGATGGTCTGCGCCAGCCCTACAACGGCTGGCTGTCGATCTACGGCACGGAGGCCTACGCCCTGGAGCGTATCGAGGTGCTCAAGGGCCCGGCTTCGGTGCTTTACGGGCAGATCAGCCCCGGCGGCATGGTCAACCGGGTGAGCAAGCGGCCCAGCCTGCAGGCGAAGAATCAGGTGGAAATCCAGGCTGGTAATCACGATCACCGGCAAGGGCAGTTCGATGTCGGCGGCAAGCTGGACGAGGCGGGCGATGTGCTGTTTCGCACTGTCGGCGTCTATCGCGACGCCCTCTACGACATCGAACAGCTGAACAATGACGTGCGCATGCTGGCGCCATCGCTGAGTTGGCAGATCGACCCGGCCACCAGCCTGACCCTGCTGGCCCAGTATCAGGAGCGTGAGACTGCCGCTTCGCCGATGCTCTATCACGACGGTAATCGCCTCACCGATTTCTGGCAGGGTGACGAGTACTTCGACAAGCTCGGCCAGCGTCAGTGGACCTTCGGCTACGAATTCGAGCACGCCTTCAACGACACCTTCAGCCTGCAGCAGAACCTGCGTTACGGCCAGTTGAATACCACCAACCAGTACCTGCAGCCAGATCCGAATGTGCCCATCGTCAATGGCATCATGGAGCGTTATGCCGTCGGTGTGTACGAGGACATGGAGTCGGTGAGCAGCGACACGCGCCTGATCAGCCGCTTCGCCACCGGCCAACTGCAGCACACGCTGCTCACCGGTTGGGATTACGCCTGGTTCGACAGTTCCGTGCTTTATGCCTCCGGGCCGGCGCCCTCGCTCGACATGAATGCGCCGGATTATCACCAGCCGGTCATCCGCCCCGGCACTCCGATCTCCGATCAGGATAGCCTGACCCAGCGCAGCGGCATCTACCTGCAGGACCAGATCGAACTCGACCGCTGGCGTCTTTCCGCTGGGGTGCGCCGTGACTGGGTGCACGTGCGAAATAGCAACAACCTGACCGACCGCAACAGCAAGATCAGTGACTCCGCCACCACCTACCAGATCGGTGCGCTGTACCTGTTTGATAATGGCCTGGCGCCCTATATCAGCTATGCCGAATCGTTCTTGCCGCAAAGTGGCAGCAACGCTGCCGGACCGCTCAAACCTACCGAAGGCACTCAGTACGAGATCGGCCTCAAGTACCAGCCGCCTGGCACCAGTGCACTGTTTACCGCGTCGCTCTATCACCTGACGCAGGAGAACGTCTCGACCCGCGACCCGCTCAAGCCGCTCAACACCGTGCAGACCGGCGAACAGGTATCACGCGGTCTGGAGCTGGAGGCCGTGGCCGACCTCAGTGAGCGTCTGCATCTGACCGCCAGCTACAGCTACAACGACCCCGAGGTGACCAAGAGCAACGATGGTAACCAGGGCAAGGATCCGAAAAACACGCCGCGCCACATGGCGGCGCTGTGGCTCGATTACAAGCTACCGTTTGGTCTCGGTTTCGGTGCGGGCGCGCGCTATACCAGCAGCGTCTACGGCAACAACATGAACACGGTGAAAAGTGAGGACTACACCCTGTTCGACGCCGGGGTGCACTACGATTTTGCTGGCGACCTGGACGGTGTGCGTCTAGCCGTCAATGCCCGCAACCTGACCGACAAGCAATACGTCAACTGTCAGGATGGCTATTGCTATCGTGGCGAGGCGCGCAGCGTGATCACCAGCCTGAGTTACAGCTGGTGAGTGCGCTGAGCTGGCTGCGCAGCGCTTTGACGGCGCTGTTGCTGGGTGGCCTTGCCACTGCCCAGGCCGACCCGGTCAATCTGGACGGTAGTGAACAATGGCTGATGAAGAGTGCCGAGGGCCGTGACTACCGGATCATGGTCAGCCTGCCGGAGGGCGATGTGCCTTATACCGGTGGCTACCCGGTGGTCTATCTGCTCGACGGCAATGCCTACTTTCCGGCATTCCATGCTGCCAAGCGGGCGCAAAAGCAATGGCGCAAGGCGATTATCGTCGCCATCGGCTACCCCAGCAGCACGCCGCTGGATTTCGAGCGTCGTGCGTTCGACCTGTCGCCGCCGCAACTGCCTGAGCGCAATGATCCGCCGCAGGGTGGCCAGGACCTGTTTCTCGATTTCATCGAGCAGCGCCTGATGCCCCAGGTCAATCAGCGCTTCAAGGTCGACCAGGACCAGGTCAGCCTGGTCGGCCATTCCTTTGGTGGCATGTTCGGCATCTATGCGTTGTTTACCCGGCCGCAGCTGTTCCAGCATGTTGTCGCCATCAGCCCAAGTCTGTGGTGGCGCGACCTCTACCTGCTGGCGCATGAGCGGGCATTCACCGAGCGTGCACATGCGGGCGAGCTGGACCTGATCCATCGCAGCCTGAGCATGTGGGTGGGCGATCGTGAAATGCCGCAGGAAATTCAGGACGTGCGCTCGCTGCAGCTGCGTCTGGAATCACTCTCGCAGTATGGTCTGCGCAGTAATTTCCAGCTCGAGGCGGGCGAGGACCACATGTCGATTCCGTTTCGTGTCACCACTCGGGTACTGGAAGAGCTGATGAGCACGCGGCGCTACTGAATTCCGCAACGGGGCTGTCAGGTGCGTATTAGAGGTAACAAGAGACGTTCTTGAAACGTGAAGGAGGCTGCAGGCTCGTTGTCATAAAAAGGGTAGGGGCGTCTCGATTGGGCTGTCCCATGGTTCTTGCCCTGAAAAATGGACGTTGCTGCGTCGGCTACAGACTGTGTCTGTAGCCGACGCATTGGTGGTTCTTGCTGCTGTATCGCTTACTCCGCAAGTGGCTACCAACGACTCTTAGAATGCCTGCGCCAGCGTTGCTGTCAGGCTACGCGGGGTGCCGTACCAGCCGCGCGCGCCGATGGCGCTGTAGTAATGCTCGTCAAAGGCGTTGTTGAGGTTCAGCGAGACGCTGGTTTCAGGGGTGAAGGCATACTGCGCCATCAGGTCGACCACCGCGTAGTCACCCTGGCGGAACGTCTCGTTGTTCGGCCCGGAGCGCTTGTAGTACTCCTCACCTTGCCAGCGCACACCGCCGCCAACCTTGAGCTGCGGCAGCGCACGCAAACGATAGCTGGTGAACAGCTTGAGGGTATCGCGCGGCACTTCTGTAAGCAGGCGCTTGTCGTCCGAATCCTGAATCACCGCATAACTGTAGCTGGCCGAAACCTGCCAGTCCGGCAGCAGCTCGCCGGCCATTTCCACCTCGAAACCACGGGTCTTGGTACCCGACTCGGGGATCGAATAGCCGGGGTTGTTGGGGTCAGCAACCGGCAGGTTGTCCTGTTGCACCTCGAATACGCTCAGGCCGGCGGTCAGGCGCTTGTCCCAGAACTCGCCCTTGAGGCCCAGTTCGTAGTTCTTGCCCTCCTTGGGCTCAAGGTAGCTGCCATCGGCTTGCTGCCGGTTCTGCGGATTGAAAATGGTGGTGTAGCTGGCGTATGCCGACCAGTGCTCATCGAGGTCATAGATCAGGCCGACATAAGGGGTGACGATGCCGTTCTCCTGTTCCTTGGAGCGGGAGACTGCTCCCGTGGCCAGCGTGCGCGAGGACGTGTCGCGCTGCCAGTCTATGACCCGCGCGCCGGTGATCAGCGAGAGGTCATCGGTGAGGCTCCAGCGCGCCGCCGCGACCAGGCCTAGCTGGGTCTCGTCCAGCGCATCCTGCGAGTATTTGTCACGCACGATGTCAGGAATTGGCAGCGAGCCATCCCAGGTATGAATGTTGTCGATGGTCTGAAAGCCCCATAGATCGTAACCGTAGCTGCGGTAGTAGGCCTTATGATGGCTGGCGCCCAGGTACAACTCGTGCTCGCGGGCAAATAGGGCAAAGGGCCCGGTGGCCGACAAGTCGAACGAGGTCTGCCGCGGCTCGCCAGCCCATCGTCCGGTCCAGGTGCTGATGCCGCTGCCATCAGGGTTGACCCGGCCATTGGCGGCCGTGGCGAAGGCGTCGTCGTAGCTACGGCGGCTGTGCTCGGCGTTGAACTTGAGCTGCCAGCCGTTGCCCAGCGCGTGTTCCAGGGTGGTGAACAGTGTACGGGTCTCGCGCTTGTGGTAGCTCCAGTCGGCACCCGAGTTGAACGAGCGCGACGGTTTGAAGTGGCTGCCGTCACTGTTGTACATCGGGAAGCCGTGGTTGCCGGCACCGTCGTTGTCCAGATCCTGATACTCGGCGCCGACGGTGAGCATCGTGGCATCGCTGATGTCCCACTCCAGCACGCCGTAGGCCACCTGCTTTTCCAGCGACTGGCGGTCGATATGGCTTTTGCTGTCGGTCTTTGCCGCCACCACCCGACCGCGTACGTGGCCGCTGTCCGAGAGCTTGCCGGACACGTCCAGCTCGCTGCGGTAGTTGTCCCAGCTACCCGCCTGTACGGTCAGTTTGCGCTGCGTCTCGTAGGTCGGCTTCTTGCGGATCAGGTTTACCGTTGCGCTGGGGTCGCCAGTGCCAGACATCAGGCCGGTAGCGCCGCGCACCACTTCGACGCGGTCGTAGATGGCCATGTCGGCTAGATCGTCGTTGAAACCATAGGTGCTGGGACGACTGATGCCATCGACCTGAATGTTGTCGATCTCCAGGCCGCGCACGTAGATATGGTTAGCGTCACTGCCGGCGGGCCCCATGTTATTGGCTACCACCCCAGGGGTCTGCTCGAGTACCTGAGTGATATCGGTGAGGTTTTGGTCTTCGATCTGTTGACGGGTCACCACACTGACCGCCTGCGGCGTTTCGCGCATCGACAGGTTGAGGCCGGTGGCGGTGCTGGCCGAGCCGGAGGTGTAACTCCCGGTATCCTCGGTGGTGGCACCCAACTGATTGCCAGTGACCGTCGCCGCACTCAGTTCCAGCGCTGCGTTCGGCTGGGCGCGTACCAGCACATAGCGCTTGTCGCTGGCTTTCTGCACGCTCAGGCCGCTGCCTTGTAGTAGCCGAGCAAAGCCTTCTTCCACCTCGTACTCGCCATGCAAGCCGGTACTCTCGAGGTTGGCGGTTTCACTGCTTCCAAAGCTGAGGGTGACGCCGCTGGCGGCTGCGAACTGGCTCAACGCGGCGGCCAGACTGCCGGCGGGAATGCTGTAGCTGAGCGGCTCGGCCCAGGCGCTGGTGGTGACCAGCAGTGAGCCGGACAGGCCAAGTGTCAGCGCTGCCCGGCGAATGCTGCGGGCGAGTAGGGAAGGACTAACGAACATCGAATGGCTCCTGTGCGAATGGCAAAAGCGGGCGTCTGTGGCGCGCGTGCAGAAGAGCCGAACAGGTAATGAGAATCTGTTACCTAAAAATTTAAAAAGTTTACGCCTTTACGAGCTTGTGCCGACTGGATCGAGTAAGTCTCGGCCGCGTGGCTATGGCTGTGCAGTCGTAACCCAGGCTGAGCCCGGCACAACGGATTACGCCTCGCGTTTCTCGATACGCACCCAGTAGCGAGTCAGACGCCGCACCGTTACCGGCAGGGCGTCCTGCAGGCTGGCCAAGATGGCCTCGTCGTCATCCAGCTGGAAGGCGCCGGACAGGTGCATGGCCGCCACTTCCGGCGCGCAGCCCAGGTGGCCGTGGCGATAGCGCGATAGCTCGCCGAGCAGGCGATCCAGTCGCCAGTCGACCGCCACCAGCATGCCCTGAGTCCAGGCTGAGGCATTGTCGGTGGCGGCCTGCACAACCCCGGCCCGCTGCGCACTGAACTCGATGGTCTGACCGGCCGCCACACGCACCTCGTTTGCTTCGGCAAGACGCGGCTGGATCGCCACCGCATGCTCTTCCACTGTGACTCGCGTGCTGCCATCCAGTTGGCGCACAGCGAAGCGCGTGCCCAGCGCGCTAATACGCCCGTCGGCGCTTTGCACCCGCAACGGCCGCGTGTCCTTACCAGTCTGCACGAGGATTTCCCCCTGCTGCAGGCGGATCAGGCGCTGAGCACTATCGAAATGGATATCCACCCGCGTGTCGGTATTCAACTCCAGGCGGCTGCCATCGGCCAGCATCACCCGGCGACGCTCACCGACCCGCGTGACATAGTCGGCGCTTAGCGGCGAGGCGCGATAACCCTGCCAGCCGACCACGCCGGCACCGAGCAACAGACCCAGCACCTTCAGCGCCTGCCGCCGGCCCTGACGCGCGCCCTGCAAGGTAGCGGCGGCCAGCTGCGGAGACGCCACGGCAAGGCGTTGCTGCAACTGCTGCAGGCGCCGCCAGGCTTCGGCATGGCGCGGATCGGCGTGTAGCCAGACTTGCCACGCCTGCTCGGTAGAAGCGTCGGCCTGGCTGTCTTTGAGTTGCACATACCAGTCCACCGCCTCGGCGAGAGTCACCTTCATACCTCCTCCAGCAGCAGGCAGTGCAGTAACGCTTTGGCCAGGTGCTTGCGCACGGTGGTCACGGAAACATCCATGCGCGAGGCGGCCTTCTCGTAGCTCAGGCCGTCGAGCTGCACGGCGAGGAAGATGCCCCGCGTGCGCTCGCCCATGCCATCTAGCATACGGTCGATGGCTTCCAGGCTATCGAGAATCAGCACTCGTTCCTCGGCCGACGGCGCGTACTGCTCCGGGCGCAGCGCCAGCGCCTCCAGATAGGCCTGCTCCAGCGAACGGCGCCGATAGAGATCGATCACCAGCCCTCTGGCAACCGTTGCCAGATATTGCCTCGGCTCACGCAGACTGTCGGCGGTGCGCGCTAGCAGCACGCGGACGAAGGTGTCCTGGGCCAGGTCGGCGGCATCGGCGGAGTTGTTCAGGCGCTGGCGCAACCAGCCCTGTAACCAGCCGTGGTGGTCGCAGTAGAGCCTGTGCAGATCTGTGTTGCTGGATGCCGTGGACATCCCGCCCTCCGTTGATACAAGTGTGCAAATGTGAATTCTTCGCGATTGTACGGAGATGGGAGGGGGTTGGAAATGGGCGATGTGTTGTAGCGAGGTGATGTCGATGCGTTGCGGCTCTACCTATCCCAAACATGTCAGGTGAGCCAGCTTTCGAATCAGAGCGGGGCGTTGCTGACATACAGCTATGAGCAGTTCGAGGTTGATCCCTGGCTGTGTACATGCTGACCCTGGGCTAAGCAGGTCTCGGTGAGCTCGGTCGCTATGAATACCACTCTCTTTGCGCGAAGCCACCTCAGGCATTGGCGCTGAATAAAAATTTTTTTCATCTGCACCTGCAGGTATTTCACATCTCATCCGTCCTATTGAGATGAATACGCAATTTGCGCCTCATGCACCCTTGCCATCGCCCGCATGGCATTTACTCCTGGTTTGCCGATGTCCAAAAAGTCCCGCTCCAGAATCTGGTTCCTCGTCCATAGCTGGCTGGCCATGCCGGTCTGGTTTTTCCTGCTGATCATTTGTGTGACCGGCACGCTGGCCACGATTAGCCAGGAAATCGTCTGGCTGGCCAATCCGGATGTTCGTGCCAGTAAACCCTCGGACAATGCCAAGCGTCTTTCTTTTGCTCAGATACTGGAGGAAATCAACCGTGCCGAACCGGAAACCATCGTTCAGTCGATCAGTCGGCCACAGGAAGATCATTTCGCACTGACGGCAAGGGTCAGCTATCCAGATGGCACTTCGCCGACGCTCTACGT
Organism: Ectopseudomonas composti; assembly: GCF_900115475.1. GTDB lineage: Bacteria > Pseudomonadota > Gammaproteobacteria > Pseudomonadales > Pseudomonadaceae > Aquipseudomonas > Aquipseudomonas composti. The sequence continues at coordinate 146,380 of NZ_FOWP01000012.1, read as the reverse complement.
GAATCCCTATACCGGTACCATCCAGGGCGTCAGTCCGCAGTTCGATTTCCGTCAGTTCACCCGTGCCTTGCATGGTTGGTGGCTGGTGCCTTTTACAAATGGCTTCAGCTGGGGCTGGTATTTGGTGTCGCTGATGGGCCTGCCAATGCTGGCTTCGCTGATCACTGGCCTGGTGGTTTACAAGAAATTCTGGAGAGGCTTTCTGAGGCCGACGCTGCGCCTCAATCAGGGGGCGCGCATCTTCTGGGGGGATTTCCACCGACTGTCGGGCATCTGGTCGATCTGGTTCATCGCCGTCATCTCCATCACTGGTGTGTGGTTTCTGATCCAGGCGCTGCTTTCCGATAACCATATCTCCATCTCCACTGAAGGTATACCGCCTGTGGTGGCGCGCGACGAGGTACCTCTGGTCGCGCCGGGCGCCAGTGTGCCGCGTATCGACGTCGATCAAGCCATCGAAATAGCCGGTACGAGTATTCCGGGGTTGGAGGCCAGCTTCATTGGCTTGCCGGGTAACTCATACAGCCACATTTCCGTGTGGGGGCGCGGCTGGTATCCGTTGATGTTTCAGGGGGCTTCGGTCAATCCCTATAACGGCCATGTCGATCAAACCCGACTGCTGTCGGATCGTTCTGCCCTGGAGTTCGTCACCGAGTCGATGCGCCCTCTGCATACCGGCGACTTCGGTGGGCTGTGGCTCAAGTTGGTGTGGTTCGTCTTCGGCCTGCTGCTGAGCATGATGGTGCTCAGCGGCTTGCTGATCTGGAGCAAGCGCACCGTGCAGGCCACTGCCGCCCTGGCCAAGCGCAAGCCACGCACGGTTCGCGAGCCTAAATCGGTACCGATCCGCCTCGATGAAGTCACGGAGGGGCAGCCATGAGCAAGGCCGCGACCATGCCAACCACTACGTTGGGCCGTTTCTGGCACAAATGGCGTTTCCATCTGAACATCCTGCTGGTGATCATCCCGCTGGCCTTCATGCCCAAGTATTTCCACCAGGTCGCGCTGTTTCGTGACGATAGTGGCCTGGGCGAGCGGGAGGCGGGCGAGGTGCAGGTTGGCCCCTGGAGCCTGCGCCTGGCCGAGCTGTTCGAAGAGCCGCCGCGCCTGGAAGGGCCTGCCGGTTACATGAAGAGTTTCAACGCGGCGCTGTGTGCGGCCTGCATCAACGAGGTCAAGGCCACTTACCTGCGTATCGGCAAGCCGCGCAGCCTGCGTGCCGCCGGCGCGATCTTCTTCGGTAGCCCTTACCGCATGGGCGCCAGCGTACCGATCCCGGCGCGTACCAAGGCCGACGCCGAACTCTGGATCACCATGGAGGGCTGGGATGGCTCGATGCATCAGGCATCCATCCCGCTCGCCCAGGCCTCGCCCGCAACTCTCATCTGGCTCAATCGACAAGGAGGCAAGCCATGAACAACCTGTATCGACTGTCGCTGCTGATCGGCGCCAGCACCCTGTGCTCAGTGGCCATGGCCCACAACCCGATCTGTGAGTGCGAACCGCACGGCGAGGAGGAAATCCTTTGTGTCGGCGGTTTCTCCGATGGCAGCGGCGCGCCCGGCGTGACCCTCGATGTGATTGGCTACGACGAAGAAATCCTCGTGGCCGGCAAGCTCGACGGCGACTCACGGTTGAGCTTCAAACGCCCGGACGCTGAGTTCTACGTGCTGTTCGACGCAGGCCCCGGCCATGTGGTGGAAATCGATCACGCGGATATCGAAGCCCCATGAGCGTTCAGGTGATACGCCCCGCCGGCGCGGGGCATGAAACGCTTTATGTGTTCCTGCTCGCCCTGGCCATCGTGCTGCTGGCGGGTGCAGTGGTGGTATGGCGAGCCGAACCCGAGCAGAGCGTCGCGATAGCCGCCGATCAGTTCGACGCGCGCCGCGACCTGAACGCTGCCGAGCAGGGTATTCACACCGATCTGCTGGTGGCCCTCGACGAGATTCATCTGTACCGGGAAGAGGCACAGGCACTGCCCGAACCGCAGTTCCTGGCAGAGGAGGGCTTCCCGCCCTTCATCGCCGATGCCAGCGCTGCCAATCGTGGTGGCCATGCCTGGCAGCTTCTGCAGACCGATACCCATGTCGCCTACTTCGGTCGCAGCGCGGCCGAGGCGGTGGCGGGCTCCTTCCTGCTGCGCCTCGACGGTGACAACGCCAGCGTCTGGCTCAATCGTGCCGCCCAGGCCGAGGCCCCCAACGATCTGCGTGAGCAGGTGCTGGCTGACACAGGTTGGCGCCAAGTCGCCAGCCAGTTCGATGCCGGCGTTACCCGGCAACACCGCCACTGACTCTGGATTTGCTCATGACCCTTCATCGCTCCCCATTGCGCCGCCGCCTGCTGGCTGCCGCCCTTATCTGTCTTGGCGCAGCAGTGCTGCCTTGCCTGGTCAATGCTGCCGAGGGCAAGCGCCTACGCATCGGCATCACCCTGCATCCCTATTACAGCTACGTCAGCAACATCGTCGGCGACAAGGCCGAGGTGGTGCCGCTGATTCCTGCCGGCTTCAATCCGCATGCCTACGAGCCGCGTGCCGAGGACATCAAGCGCATTGGTGGCCTGGATGTGGTGGTGCTCAATGGCGTGGGCCACGACGACTTCGCCGAACGCATGATCGCTGCCAGCGAGAAACCGGACGTGGCGTTGATCGAGGCCAATGCTGGCGTGCCTCTACTCGCGGCTACCGGCCAGGCGGCGCGCGGCGCTGGCAAGGTGGTCAACCCGCATACTTTCCTGTCGATCAGCGCGTCCATCGCGCAGGTCAATACCATCGCCAGGGAATTGGGCAAGCTCGATCCGGATAATGCCAAAGCCTATCGGCAGAATGCGCGTGCCTACGGCAAACGCCTGCGCACGTTGCGTGCCCAGGCGCTGGGACAGCTCAGCCAGGAGAAGGGCGCCGAGTTGCGCGTGGCGACCATCCATGGCGCCTACGATTACCTGCTGCGTGAGTTCGGCCTGGAAGTGACGGCGGTGGTCGAGCCTGCGCACGGCATCGAGCCCAGCCCGAGCCAGTTGAAGAAGACCATCGATCAGCTCAGGGAGCTGGACGTGCAGGTGATCTTCTCGGAGATGGATTTCCCCTCGACCTACGTCGAGACCATCCAGCGTGAGTCCGGTGTTCGCCTGTATCCGCTCACGCACATTTCCTACGGCGAGTACACCCCGCGCAAGTACGAGGAGGAGATGACCCGCAACCTCGATACCGTGGTGCGCGCCATCCAGGAGAATGGTGCATGACTGTCGCTGAAGCCTTGCCTGCTGTGACCGCTACCGGTCCCTCCATCGACTTCGCCGACGTCAGTCTCGAACTTGGCCGCACCCGCATCCTCGATCGGATTTCCTTTCAGGTGCGTGCCGGCAGCGTACACGCGTTGGTCGGCCCTAACGGCGGCGGCAAGAGTTCGCTGATCAAGACCCTGCTCGGGCAGATGCCACATCGTGGCGAACTGACCCTGGACTGGCCGGATACGCCGGGTGTCATCGGCTACGTACCTCAGGCGCTGGAGTTCGATCGTGGTTTGCCGATGACGGTGGACGATTTCATGGCCGCCATGTGCCAGGTGCGGCCGGCCTTTCTCGGGCTGTCACGGCGCCATGCCCCGGCCATCGAAGAGGCACTGGCTCGCGTGGGCATGCTGGGCAAGCGCAAGCGGCGTATGGGCGCATTGTCCGGCGGCGAGCGCCAGCGCGTGTTGCTGGCCCAGGGTTTGGTGCCTGCAGCGCAACTGCTGATTCTCGATGAGCCCATGGCCGCCCTGGATGAGCCCGGCATGCAGGTATTCGAACGATTGCTGGGCGACTGGCGCCGGTCGGGTGTGACCGTGCTCTGGGTCGAGCATGATCTGCAAGCGGTAGGGCGGCTGGCCGATCGCGTCACTGGCCTGAGTCGCCGCGTGCTGTTCGACGACGCGCCGCAGGTAGCGCTGCAGCCGGAAAGGTTGCTGCGACTGTTTTCCAGCCATCCGCAGGCTGGCGGGGAGGGCGGCGTATGAGCGCGCTCTTCGAGCAACTGCGCCAACTGATCCAGGGCTGGGCCGGTGCCGGCTATCTGCCCGAGGCTTTGGCCTATGGTTTCGTGGTCAATGCCCTGTTCGCCGGCTTGCTGATCGGCCCGGTGCTCGGCGGCCTTGGTACCCTGGTGGTGGTCAAACGGTTCGCCTTCTTCTCCGAGGCGGTCGGCCATGCGGCACTGACGGGTGTCGCTATCGGCATCCTGCTCGGTGAGCCCTACACGGGTCCCTACGGCAGCCTGTTCGGTTACTGCCTGCTGTTCGGTCTGCTGCTCAATTACCTGCGCAACCGCACGGGATTGTCGCCGGATACCCTGATCGGCGTGTTCCTTTCCGTGTCGCTGGCAGTGGGCGCCAGCCTGCTGCTGGTGCTGGCCGGGCGTATCAATGTCCATATCCTGGAGAACGTGCTGTTCGGCTCGGTGCTGACGGTCAATGCCCAGGACCTCGCTGTGCTGACCCTGGTCTCGCTGCTGGTGATGGCCCTGACCATTCCGATGTACAACCGCTTCATGCTCGCCAGCTTCAACCCGCAACTGGCCAGCGTGCGCGGCGTTGCGGTGGGGCCCCTGGACTACCTGTTCGTCATGCTGGTGGCGCTGGTCACGGTGGCGGCGGTGAAGGTCATCGGTGCCATCCTGGTCGGTGCGCTGCTGGTGATCCCGGCTGCCGCTGCCCGGCTGCTCAGCCAGTCGTTGAAAGGCTTCTTCTGGCTGTCGGTACTGATCGCCACCTTCTGTACGTTGATCGGCATCTTCCTGCCCATCGCCCTGGAACTGCCGGTGCCGTCCGGTGCTTCGATCATCATCATGGCTGGCATCGTCTTCGCTGGCGCCGCTATCGCCCGCAGCCTGCTGCCGAGCCTCAAAGGGAACCTGGGATGAACAAAGTCGTCGTCAATCTCGCCGCTGCCATTGGTGCGCTGCTCGTTGTCTCGATAACGGTGGCGGGTGAACCCGTGCGGGTACTCGCCAGCCTGCCGATCACTCATGGTCTCGGTTCCATTCTCCTACAAAGTACGCAGGCGCAGATCGTGCGAGCGGCGCCTGCCAATCTGCCTGCCAGCCGCCAGGTCTCCTTCTTCACGGGGCGTGGTGCTGGCGCTCTGGAAAAGGCGGCGAGCAACGCTGACGCGGTGATCGCGTTGCGTTCGTTGTGGCCGGATGATCCGCTCTATCCGCTGGCCCGCCGTAGCAATATTCGAATTATCGAAGTGGATGCGGCGCGCCCAGTGGATGGTGCGTTGCCGGGCATCGCGCTTAGTTCGGCGGGCAGAAACGTGCTGGAGGAGCGGCCCTGGTTGAGCATCAACAACCTCGGGCGGATGGCTGACATTATCGCTGCCGATCTGATGCGCTTGAGTCCTAAGGATGCAGCACAGATAGCGAGTAACTTGGCAAACATCAAGCAGCGCCTGCTAGCGCTGAGTGCGACAAGCGAAAGTCGCTTGTCTGAGTTGGATAATCTCAGCGTTGTCAGCTTGTCGCCGGGGTTAAATTACCTGACAAGAAGCCTCAACCTCGACGTGATTGATGTGCCGGCTCCATCGTCATTCGATTCGGATGCTGAGGCGTCACTTGAGTCATTCAAGTTGGCAATTAAGGACAATGATGTGCGTCTGGTATTGACGGATCGGCCTGTGGAAGAGGCTGTCGTTAATGCGGCTAGGGACGCTGGCGCGAGACTGCTCATCTTTAATGCGCTATCTGAAGATCCTCTAACTGCACTCAGAGAAACAACAGAGCAGGTGATCGATGGACTTTCAGGTCGCCAGGCAGATTAGGGACGTCTCATTTGCACGGATGGATTGGAAGGCTAGGGAAACGCTGAGAAAGCCCCATCCCGTCACTCCTGCGAAGGCACGAGTCCAGGTACTGCGGGGGGCTGGATTCCCGTCTGCGCGGGAATGACGACTATCTCAGACCATCCCTAGAAACTCAGATATTACATCGAGATATTTCGGTGTGTTCGTGGGTTATATAGCTACTCAACGTCGGTCATTACGGCTGCGTGTAGCAGCCCCTTTAGCTTTCTTCATCCCGTGCCGAACGGCTTTCATCCAGAAAAGTAACCGAGGATGTAGCTACAGGGCGGGCATGAAGGCACAGCGCTGTTGTTCACCTATTCTCAGGGGCTGCGACCTGTCGAGTTCGGTATTCAGACGTACGCTCAGGTGATCGAGGTCGTGGTGCATCGTCTCCAGCAGACGGCGGTCATCTTGCGTATGCATTGCCGAGGAGCAGTTCGAGGGTGCTGGCACTGCCGTACCGTTTCCTTGCGGCTACGGGTCTATGGGGAGTAATCTCGCGCTCAAATAAAAACTGCGGCAATTCGCCAGCAGTCGCCAGGGAGAGTGTTATGGAGTGTTGCCATGGAGCTGTATTCAATCGCCTGAGTGAGCGGCGAGTCGTGCCAGGTCCGTCGAGCGTGCAAGATAGAGCACTTGCGCCGTATCGGTTGTGTGCCAGCGTATTCCTGGTAACAAGTATTTCCTTAACCACAGGCACTGCTGTAGCAGATGCAACCATTGATGGAGTTACCCAGAACGTGCCATCAGGTACGGGGCTTGATGCTGCCGGGGATCTTTATGTTGGCCTAAACGCTACCGCTCGATTGAATGTTACGAGCGGCGGTACAGTTACCAATAACGATGCTTTTATCGGCTTAAACGATCCGAGCCAGGGTGAGGTATTGGTTAGCGGCGCAGGCGCAACATGGACAACTAATCGCGATCTCTATGTTGGCTGGGACGGGAATGCTTTCGTCATGGTTGACGATGGTGCAAGCATCATCGCTCGTGGTGCGACGATCCTTGCAGTGAATCCCACCGGCTACGCTCAGTTGACAATCAGCGGCACCAGCGGCTCTCGCGGCGTGTTATCAACGCCCTACCTTTTCAAGGGTGTTGGTACGGGGGAGCTTCAGTGGGATGGCGGTATCCTGCAGGCCAGAGGTAATGAGTTCGAGTTCTTCCCCAACTTCAGTTTCGGGGAAATTGTTATTCAGGGTGGCGGTGCCTTCTTCGATACCAACGGCTATAACGTCGGCGTCCAAACGTCCGGCATTCTTATCGGCACCGGTGGCTTCACCAAACTGGGTGCGGGCATACTCAGCATCGCTGGCAACAACTCTTGGGATGGCGACACAACCGTAAGCGCTGGCACGCTGGAACTAGGCAGTTACACCCAGAGTGGCAGCCAGACCTTGACCATTGGCGTCGCCGACAGCGCGAACTACGGCAGACTGAATGTCAGTGGCGTGGCCAACTTCAACAACAGCAACCTCGGCGTCGATGTCATTGGTAGCCCTACGCTGGCCAACAACCTCTCTCTGGCGGGTGTTGTCACGGCCGGCACGCTCAACGCGACGAGCTTCATCGTCACGGACAACTCCGCATTGTTCGACTTCAACGCCACGATCAACGGCAATAGCATCGACCTCAATGTCATTGCCAGTGGTAACGGTTCGAGCGGTACTAGCGTCTACAGTTCGGCGCTTAACAACCGTCTCTACCCGGCCCTGGGTGCGGCCAGCGTCCTGGATACCCAAGTCCAGGGCGCTCCGACTGGCGATATGGCCGACGTCGTTACCGCGCTTGGCCGCTTGCCGGATGAGCGTAGCGTCGCACGCGCCGCGGCACAGACTTTGCCACTCAACGCCAGCGCTCAGGCCACGCTGGGCGCACTCAATACCATCAACTCGATTTTCGCCAGTCGCTTTGCTCCTGCGAGGCCTACCGGCTTGTCCGCGGGTGATGTGGCGACGAATAAGCAAGTCTGGATCAGACCCTTCGGCTCCAGAGCCGATCAGAACGATACCGATGACAACGCCTCGGGTTACAGCGCCGATACCTGGGGACTGGCGGCGGGTGTAGAAGGTGATATTGGAGAAACCCAGATTGGCATTGCCTACGCCTATGCCAATACCCGGCTCGACGGTAATACCCACCTCAGTGGTGCTGGTACCCACTCCGAAATCGATAGTCACGTCATCGCTCTGTATGGCAGTCGTCCGCTCAACGACATGGTTTTGGGCTTTCAGGTCGACGCCGGATGGAATGACAACGACAGTGATCGCACCCTCGACTTCGGGGGGCTCAATCGTTCTGCCAGCGCAAGCTATGACAGCTGGAGTCTGCATGTAGGCTCGAACCTGTCCAAAGCCATCGTTCTGGATCAGGCCAATACCTTCATTCCGGCGATCCGTGCTGATTACACCCGGCTTAGGACTGAGTCTTATACCGAACGCGGAGCAGGAGCGCTGAGCCTTGATGTCGAGGCCAGTACCGTTGAGGTCATGACCCTCGGTGTAGATGGTCGTATCGTCCACGCACTCACCCCCAATGCACAGCTCGAAGCCATCGTTGGCGTCAGCTATGACGTTATCAACGACGACGATAACCTGGTAGCCACCTATACCGGCGCGCCAGGCCAGAGCTTCGTTGCAGCCGGGATCGACCATGGTCCCTGGCTGGCCAGGGCTGGTGTGGGTTACACCCACAGCCTGGAGAACGGAACGGACATCTCGATACGCTACGAAGCCAGTGGGCGCTCTGACTACCTGAGTCAGTCAGCGTCAATTAAGGCTGTTTGGCGTTTTTGAATAAGTGAATGCGGCATCAACTCTGTTGGTGCCGCCCTAACAAGGAGCTGATGCAGGGCTCCTGCTCATGAGATGGTTGGCCGCTTAAAATCTCCGTACTGACAGCGGCCTACCTTAGTGGGTCATATGAATATTCCTATTCGGTATTTAAAATAATTTTCTTATACCTATAAAGTTCTGCTCCATGCGTACCTGCCGACCAATCGGCGCGCCGCACTGAACACATGGCCGAACCCTCGGCCGGTCAAAGTGATGCGCCGATTGGCGCCTTTGCATGGAGTTTTCTATGTCGGCAGTAGCCCATACCACCACCGCGGCGTCGGCACAGTCGTTCGAAGTCCGCCCTTTCGATGCGCCAGTGGGCGCCGAGATCATCGGCCTGGATTTGACCCGGCCGCTCAGCGATGACGACTTCGTCCGTGTCCATCGCGCTCACCTCGATCACGCCTTGCTGGTGTTCCGTGATCAGCGCATCACCCCCGAGCAGCAGATCGCCTTCAGCCGCCGTTTCGGCTCGTTGCAGATTCATGTGCTCAAACAGTTTCTGCTGGCTGATCACCCGGAGATTTTCATCATCTCCAACATCGTCGAGAACGGGCAGCCTATAGGTCTGGGCGATGCCGGCAAGTTTTGGCACTCGGATCTGTCCTACAAGGAACTCCCCAGCCTCGGCTCCATGCTGCTGGCTCAGGAGCTGCCGGAGGAGGGCGGCGATACGCTGTTCGCCAGCCAGCAACTGGCCTATGAAACCCCACCAGCCGAATTGCGCCAGGCCCTCGACGGTAAGCGCGCCGCACATTCCTACACCGCACGCTATGCCGATGAGGTATTCGCTGGCATTCGTCGCCCGACCCTGACCGAGGCGCAACTGGCCGAGGTCAAGTCGGTCGTTCACCCGGTGGTGCGCACCCACCCGGAAACCGGCCGCAAGGGGTTGTTCGTCAACGAGAACTTCACCACCCATATCCTCGATATCCCCGAGGAGGAAAGCCGGCAGATTCTCGCCGAACTCTACGCCCACAGCGCCAAACCCGAGTTCATCTACCGCCACCAGTGGCAGCCGCACGACATGGTGTTCTGGGATAACCGCGCGCTTATCCACCTGGCCACCGGCTGTCCGAGCCGCCTGCGCCGGCGCATGCACCGCACGACGATTCAGGGCGACGTGCCGTTCTGATCGTCTCTTCATTGCCTTTTCTGGCCGTCGTCATGGGCGACGGTCCGGTTTCACTGTGCCCACGGGCAGGATATCGATGTCATGAATGCGCTCTTGCAAGGCCACGCGGCCAGCAACCCACAGCCAACTGCCACGGCTTTCGACACCGTTTTGCAGGTGGACAAGGTCAGCCTCGAATACCGCACCCCGCAGCGCGTGGTGCGCGCCACCCACGAAGTCAGCTTCGAGGTGGATCGCTCTGATCGTTTCGTGCTGCTCGGCCCCTCGGGCTGCGGCAAATCCACGCTGCTCAAGGCCGTCGCCGGTTTCATCGAGCCGATTGGCGGCAGCATCCGCCTCGAAGGTGCCCAGGTTCATGAGCCGGGTCCGGATCGCATCGTGGTGTTCCAGGAGTTCGACCAGCTGCCGCCGTGGAAGACGGTGAAGCAGAACGTCATGTTCCCGTTGCTGGCCTCGCGCACGTTGGGGCGCCGCGACGCTGAAGAGCGTGCCCTGCATTACCTGGAGAAAGTCGGCCTGGCTGCCTTCGCCGACGCCTACCCGCACACCCTGTCCGGCGGCATGAAGGCGCGGGTGGCCATCGCCCGGGCACTGGCCATGCAGCCGAAGATCCTGCTGATGGACGAGCCCTTCGCCGCGCTCGACGCGCTGACCCGACGCAAGATGCAGGAGGAGTTGCTGCAACTGTGGGAGGAGGTGCGCTTCACCCTGCTGTTCGTCACCCACTCCATCGAGGAGGCGCTGATCGTCGGCAACCGCATCCAACTGCTGTCACCACATCCGGGGCGGGTGCGGGCGGAGGTGGGCAGTCATCAGTTCGACCTGCACAGCCTGGGCGGCGCGGCGTTCCAGCAGACCGCACAACGCATTCATCGCCTGTTGTTCGAGGAGGACAGCGAGGAGGGCGCGCGCGCCGCTGCCGGGCTGGGCTTCCATGACATCCGCATTGCCTACTGAGGAGCGTGCACCATGAGTCTTTCCCCCGCACGCCGTGAGGATTATGAAATTGCCCTGCAGCCGCTGCCGGATCTCAAGCTGGAGCGTGAGCTGCCGCTGCTGCAGCGCCTGTGGCAACAAGGATGGCTGCGCAAGACGCTGATCCTGCTGGTGTTGGCGCTGATCTGGGAGCTGGCGGCGCGTTACCAGGGTAACGACCTGCTGTTGCCCAGCTTCGTGCAGACGGCCAAGGCATTCGTCGAAGGCATCGGCAGTGGCGAACTGCTGGAGAAGGTGGCGATCTCGCTGTCGGTGCTGATCAAGGGCTATCTGCTCGGCATCGGCCTGGCCTTCCTGCTCACTACCCTGGCTGTGTCGACCCAACTGGGGCGTGACCTGCTGTCGACGCTGACCTCGATGTTCAACCCGCTGCCGGCCATCGCGCTGCTACCGCTGTCGCTGCTGTGGTTCGGCCTGGGCGAGAACAGCCTGATCTTCGTGCTGGTGCATTCGGTGCTTTGGGCGCTGGCGCTGAACACCTACGCCGGCTTTCTCGGCGTCTCCGAGACCCAGCGCATGGCCGGGCGCAACTACGGCCTAAGGGGCCTGCGCTTTGTGCTGTTCATCCTTATCCCCGCGGCGCTGCCGTCGATCTTGTCGGGCCTGAAGATCGGCTGGGCCTTCGCCTGGCGCACCCTGATCGCCGCCGAGTTGGTGTTCGGCGCCTCTAGCGGCAAGGGCGGTCTGGGCTGGTACATCTTCCAGAATCGCAATGAGCTGTACACCGACAAGGTCTTCGCCGGCTTGGCGGCGGTAATCCTGATTGGCTTGCTGGTGGAAAACCTGGTTTTCGCCACGGTCGAGCGGGTGACCGTCAAGCGTTGGGGGATGCAGCGTTAAAAGCGATTTATCACCCGTGGGGTGGGCCGGGCGGCGATCCGTTTTAGCCCACCAGGAGCGCACCCCAACCCAATGGTGGGCTGAAGCCCACCCTACAAGACTGACGCGAGTCGCTATTCGGCCCTTCAACAAATGACACAGGCAATTCTGCTAAATCACACAACGAGAACTACACCATGACCAACACATTCACATTCGGCCGTCTGGCCGCCGCACTGGGCCTGCTCGGCGCATTGGCAACGCCTCTGGCCGCGCAGGCCGAAGGCAAAATCAGTATTGCTCAGCAATTCGGCATCGGTTACCTGGTGCTGCATGTGGTCAAGGACCAGCAACTGATCGAGAAGCACGCCAAGGCTCAGGGCCTGGACACGATCGAGGTCGAGTGGCGCACCATTTCCGGCGCCACTGCCATGAACGAAGCGTTGCTGGCTGGTGCCATCGATGTGGTCTCGGCGGGCGTGCCGCCGATGCTCACCGTGTGGGATCGCACCCACGGTCGGCAGAATGTAAAGGCGGTGGCGGCGCTGGGCTCATTGCCGGGCTATGTGTTGAGCAACCGTGAAGACGTCAAGTCGCTGGACGATCTGTCCGAGAAGGATCGTCTTGCCGTACCGGCTGCTGGTGTTGGCTTCCAGTCACGCACCCTGCAGCTCGAAGCCGCCAAGCGCTATGGCAAGGATGACTTCCAGCGTTTCGACAATATTTCCGTCAGCCTGCCGCACCCGGACGCCACGGCCGCGCTGATCAAGGGCGGTTCGGAAATCACCGCGCATTTCTCCAGCCCGCCGTTCCAGTATCAGGCGCTGGAAAACCCCAAGGTGCATAAGCTGATCAGCAGCTATGACATCCTCGGCGGCCAGGCCACCTTCAACGTGCTCTATGCCACCGAGAAATTCCACGATCAGAATCCCAAGACCTACAAGGCCTTCTACGACGCGTTGGTGGAAGCTGAGCAGATCATCAAGGCCGACAAGGCCGCCGCGGCAGAGACGTACATTCGGGTGGAGAACTCCAAGCTGCCGCTGGACTTCGTGAAGAAGATCATCGAGGACCCGGAGAACGACTTCACCGTATCGCCGCAGCGCACGTTCATCTATGCCGAGAAGTTGCATGAACTGGGCGTGCTGAAGAACAAGGCCGCGTCCTGGAAGGACTATTTCTTCGAAGAGGCCTATGCCCATCCGGGTAGCTGATCACCGCAGTAGTCTGTATACAAGGCTCCCATTTGGGAGCCTTTTTGTTTGCCTACACCTACAGGCGCGGCCGCAGTTTGAGTTCGGGCGTGGGCTTGGGGGCGCCTATCGCTGGGTGGCTGTCCGGGTGCTGTTCGATCATCTGGGCGATCTCCCGCAGCTTGCTTAGCATGGCCTGAGCCATGCCGGCCTGGGTGCGGTACAGGCCGGTGTCCGGGTCCTGCTCCAGGTCATGCAGGCCTTTGAAGGGATAGCTGTAGTGCTTGGCATCGGAGCTGAAGAAGCGCTGGTAGTCCTGTTCGGTGCCGTGCAGTTCGCGGCAGGCTCTTTCCAGGCTCTGTAGCTGTTCGGCGACGCTGGCCAGTTGCAGGCGCAGGCGGATGATCTGGTGGTTCTCCCAATTCATCGGTGATGCCTGGGCGCCGGGCTGCCAATGCTGCGGGTCGCCGAAGCGCAGGACGAACTGCTGGCCGGCTTCGCGTCCGTAACGGGTCAGCCGCTCGATGCGCTCGGTGGGCATGGTCAGGTTGAGGCCGCCTTCTTCGCGGGTCAGCTGGATCAGGCCGATACGGTCGCGAAAGCCGGGCATCAGCGACAGGGTTTCGTGGTTCCAGTCCTTGGCAACGTTGCTGAGCAGGGCGAGAAAGCCGCGCAGGGCGGGCAGGCCCGTCTGCGGAAAGCGCCGCCAGTAGGCAAGCCGCGCATCGCCATTGTTACGTGGGAAGCGCACGCGCTGCTCGTCGGCGCCGTCGGTTGGCCCCAGGTCGAGGCCGAAGGTGGGGCGCCTGGGCAGGGCGGCATCGAAGAAGTGGATGGGAAAGTTGGAGCTGATGCCGCCATCGGTGAACCAGCAACGCTCCAGTTTCTTCCCGCTCTTGCGGTAGTCCACAGCATGCAACGGCACGGCGCTGAGCAGCAGAGGGAAGCTCAGGCTCATGCGCACGGCGACGATCACCGGCAGGTCATCAGGCAGCGGCAGGCGCAGGTAACCGTCGTCACGGTCAGCGCCGGGGCGCTGGTGCGCGCCCATCCAGGCCACTACACGGTGGGGGAAGAGCCGTGAGAATTCCTCCTGGCGGAAATGGAACTGGTTGTTCTCACGCACCTTGTCATCGTCACGAAAGGGCAGGCGGAACGGTCGCGCCATGCTCAGGCAGGTGGTCATCACCTGCAGGTCGATGCCATGGCGACGCAGGTCGCCGAAGGTCAACGGCCGCTCGCACTCGATGGCTTCGGCCTGACTGGCGCAGTAGTCGCGCTGACCGCTGAGCTGGTCGAAGTACTGGGTCAGCCAGGTGGTCAGCGCTTCATCCGGGGCGCTGTCATCGGCTGCCGGCATGCCGCTGCACAGGCCGAAGCCGTTCGCCGGCAATTCGCGCAGCGCCACCATGGCCATACGCCCGAGCACGGCTACGACACTACCGAATGCGGCGAACAGCAGCACCCAGAGCCAGACCAGTGCGCTGGCGCTGCTGATGGCGCCCCACCACAGCGGTCCACCCGCCAGCAATGCGCCGATCAGGGCCGCGAGCTTGTGCCGCCTGAACATGACCTTGAGTGGCGCGAGCAGTCGCGCACCGGGGCCTTTGCCTTTGCTTTCGAGGAGGGCGATGAAGGTGTCGAATGGCGTGCGCAGCGCGGCAGTAGGCTTGAACAGCGCCAGCAGCTTGGTGCCATGGCCTTCTGCAGCAGGCATGCAGAGGTGGTTGGGGAGTCGTTCGATTTCTGCGAAACCGGCCGGGTCGCTGCTCAGCTCACCGTGCTGATAACGCTGGCGGCCCAGCTCGGCAGCGGCGGCTGCCGCAGCAGCGATGGCACCGGCACTGGTGCCGCCGATACTGCGCAGACGAAACGCCTTGGCGATCTCGGTGATGGCCAGCGGGTAGACGATGCCACTGGTGATGCCACCTTTCATGATCAGGTCGCATTCCCGGGCAAAAGCCGCCTGGCGCGAATCGCTCATCTACTGCTCCTTGTCGTCATGCCAAACGCTGGCGGGGGCATGATAACGCGGCTTTTGCGGCAAATTGCCATGCCTGGCGTTACGAGCGTGATGTCAGTGCCCTTTGCTGCATGCATCAGAGAGCGCCTTGAACTTCAGGGTCTGGATGTTTCCAGCCGAGTCGATGTATTTCATCAGGTGATCCACCGGCTTGCAGGTATGGGTTTTGGGTTTTGATATGGACAGAACCTTGGCTATATCAAGTTTCAATCCATAGGTGTAAGTGGTGATCTGGTTTTCAGCGAGTGCATGGCCAGATATTAAGAAGACAAGGCTGGCAATGAATATGTTTGCCAGGTTTTTTGCATGTTTGTTGATCATTTTTAAACTCCGAAAAAGCTAAATGAAAGTCGAGTGCCTCCAGGAAAGTTGAGCGTGGCTGCCAACTCACCAGCGGAGCAAACGACGAAATTGTGTTGAGGTAAGTTGATCTTACAGTCTTGTATTTCAGTGCTGTCAGATCAGGTCGTGGCGGTTGCGGCGGCGAGGCATCGGTACTGCAGGCTTAGGTTTTGGGCTCTGCAATATTGAAGGCGCTAGCCTGACCGGGCTGGTTGCCATTGGTAAAGACGACCTCCTGAATGTGGTAGACCGTCGGCTCTTGCGAGAAATATTGCTCCAGACCCGCCATGAACGTCTGATGGTCGTCACTCGCTTCGAAGCCCGGCGTGTGGTCTTCCAGTGAAGCCCAGCGCACGATCAGATTGAACGTCTCGGGACTTTCGATGCCCTGCGTGAACAGATGGCCGTGGTAGCCCTTGGCGCGTTGTAGCAAGTGAACCACTTCGGCAAATGCCTGTTTGAACGGTTCGATCTGTGTGCTGTGGACGGGCAGTACTGCGATTTCATGGATCATTGCGGTATTCCTCTGGAGTCAGTTTGGTAGTTGAACCATGCACTTACGGGGCGAGCGAGGGCTCGACGGCAATCGCGACTTTGCCGCGAAGGCCATTGTTGGGTGTCTCCAGCAGCGCATGTGCGCTGGAAATATCAGCCAGCGAATAGACCGCACCTACATGTGGGCGCAGTTGGCCACGCTCGACCAATGCGCTGAGCTCATCGAGCTTGCCGCGGTTCTGACGGGTGAAGACGAAGTGGTAACTGGCGTTCTTGCCCCAGGCCTGAATCAGGTTCTGCGGCTTGGCGATGTCCACGATCGAGACCACGCGGCCGAGCTGAGCGAGCGCGTCGGGGCTACGGGTCAAGGTGTCGCCGCCGATGGTGTCGAAGATCACATCCACGCCCTGGCCATCGGTTTCCCGCAGGATGGCGTCAACGTAATCCTCTTGTTCATAGTCGATGACCACGTCGGCGCCCAGACCCCGGGCGAACTCGAAGTTCGCTTCGCGCACGGTGGTGAACACCCGAGCGCCAATGGCTTTTGCCACCTGGATCGCGACATGACCGACGCCACCCGCGCCGCCGTGGATCAGAATGCTTTCCCCGACCCGCAGCGATACGCGCCCGACCAGTGCTTCCCACACCGTTCCGCCTACCAGCGCCAGGCTTGCTGCCTCGAGGTGGCCCAGCGATGCCGGCTTCTTGCCAATGATGCTTTCGGACGCAACGTGGTATTCGGCGTAACTGCCGTCACCTTCGAAAATCTGCGTGGTGTACCAGACCTCATCGCCTGGCACGAAGCTCGTCACACCTGGGCCGACCGCTTCGACAACGCCGGAGACGTCATGCCCGGTGATGGCGGGGAGGGGAACGTAATCGACGTAGTCGCCACGACGTACCTGGTAGTCCAACGGGTTGATGGAGGTTGCGTGAACCCGCACCAGGACTTGTCCTGCCTGCGGTACAGGCTTGGCCACTTCGCTCAGTTCGAATGCGTTCGGGCCGCCAAAGGATTTGAGAATTTGCGCTTTCATTGTGTGGTTCCTTGTTTCTGGAAAAAGGGATATAGGGAATTTTCGATATAGTGATGCAAAAAAATGAGGCGACTGTGCCTAGGGTCTCTGCATTGTCAGTCCTTGTTTCGGTTAAAAGGGATATCGAGAAATGTCGATATAACAGGTTAAAAAATTACAGCTCCTTGCCGATGATCTCGGCCAGGGCGCGGATATTGGCTTCATTGCGCTTGTAATAGGTCCACTGACCAATCCGACGGACTTCGACCAGGCCTACACGTTGCAGCGTCGCGAGGTAGTCGGACACCGTCGACTGCGACAGACCGACGCCTTCCTGAATACTGCTGACGCAGACGCCCACGGTGTGAACGTCCCCTTCATCTTGCGGAGGAAAGTTCTTCACCGGATCCTTCAGCCCCTTGAGGATTCCAAGGCGGGTGGGATTCGAGAGGGCTTTGAATACATTGATCAGGTCCATGGGTGGCGATAATATCGAGATTTACCGATATGTCAATTCATATATCTGCCGTTCGTCGCGCGGGTGGCCTGCCACCGAGCCACGGGAGTCTCCCGCAGCAGGGTCCGGATATGTGGCTGACGCCCATCTCAGCGCTTGTTCAAGCGCTTTGCCAGTCTGTCTCCACTCAGTTGGATCAGACTGACCAGCACCACCAGGGCGACGATCACGGTGATCATTACCTGGCTGTCGAAGCGTTGGTAACCGTAGCGGTAGGCCAGGTCGCCGAGGCCACCTGCGCCGATGGCACCGGCCATGGCCGAGGAGTTGATCATGGTTACCAGGGTGATGGTGAAACCGCCGACGATTCCAGGCAGGGCCTCGGGCAGCAGCACGTGCCAGACGATGTGCCAACGCCGGCAACCCATGGCCTGGGCCGCTTCGATCAGGCCGTGGTCGACTTCGCGCAGGCTGACTTCGGCGATGCGCGCGAAGAACGGCGTAGCAGCGATGGTCAGCGGCACGACGGCGGCCCAGACGCCGTAGGTGGTGCCGACGATCAGGCGGGTGAAAGGGATCAGCGCCACCATCAGGATCAGGAACGGAATCGAGCGGAACAGGTTGACGATGGCGCCCAGCACCTGGTTCAGCCGGGGTGCCTCGAAGATGCCGCCCTTGCTGCTGGTGACCAGAAACACCGCCAGCGGAATGCCGGCCAGCAACGCCAGCAGCGAGGACACACCGACCATCAGCAGGGTGTCGAGCAAACCTTGCCAGAGGCGATCAAGCAGCAGTGACATAGCCCAGTACCTCCAGGTGATCGGCCAATGGCCGTGCGTTGTCGAGCAGGGTGGAATGGGCGAATGATGACGGGCCGACGGCGAGAATCAGATGGCCCACCGCATGGCCCTGGATCTGTTCGAGGCTGGCATCGAGCAGCGTTACGCGGCCGCCGAGTGCTGTGCCGATGGCGGGCAGATCCGGCTCCAGGCCGCTGCCGGTGAAGTGCAAGCGCAGGATCAGGTCATCGTCAAAGTTTTCGCGCTCGCTGCGCAGGCGCTCTTGCAGACGAGCCGGCAGGGCATGTTGCAGTGGCGCGAGCAGGGTGCGCGTCACTTCGTGTCGGGGTGCGCCGAATACCCGCCACACCGGCCCCTGTTCGACCACTTCGCCGCGTTCCAGCACCACCACGCGGTCGCAGATTTCGCGAATCACCGCCATCTCGTGGGTGATCAGTACCACGGTGAGATTCAGGCGCTGGTTGATCTCGCGCAGCAGGCCGAGGATCGCCTGGGTGGTTTCCGGGTCCAGCGCGCTGGTGGCCTCGTCGCAGAGCAATATCTGCGGGTCGTGCACCAGGGCGCGGGCGATGCCCACGCGCTGTTTCTGCCCGCCGGAAAGCTGCGTCGGATAGGCCGTGTGCTTGTCCTGCAGGCCGACCAGTTCGAGCAGTTCGCGCACTTTATGCTGGCGTGCTTCGCGCGGCACGCCGGCGACCTTCAGTGGCAGCTCGACGTTCTGCCACACGGTCTTGGCCGACATCAGGTTGAAGTGCTGGAAGATCATGCCGATGCGACGGCGCAGGGCGACCAGCTGATCTTGGTCATACAGTGCGATGTCGAGGCCATCGATCAGTACGCGGCCGCTGCTGGGCTGTTCCAGGCGGTTGATGGTGCGCAACAGCGAGGACTTGCCCGCGCCACTACGACCGATGATGCCGAACACCTCGCCACGGGTGATCGCCAGGTCGATGTCGCGCAGCGCCTGCACCGGGCCACTGGCTCCCTCGTAGGCCTTGCCCAGGTTGGCGAAGCGCAGGTGCGCGTCGAGGTGCGTGCTGGCCTGTATGGCTTGTTGCAGATGGGGATCGAAGCCGCTCATGTCAGCTTTCCCAGCCGGGTTGATAGAGCTTGCCGTGGGCCTTGTCCAGCGCGGCGCGCACGGCCGGTGAGTGCTGGTAGATGTCGATGAACTGGAGCAGGCGCGCGTCCTTGGCTTTGGCCGGCTGGGCGACGAACTGGATGATGTACTCGGGGTTATCCAGGCCGTCGAACAGCAGCGCCGACTCCGGGTCATGGGTGCCGGCGAGGCGGATGTAGTGCGGGTAGCCCTGGGCCACGTCCACTTCATCCAGGGCGCGCACCAGTTGCACGGCCTCCAGCTCGATGATGCGGATGTTCTTCGGGTTGGCGGTGATGTCGTCCAGAGTGGCCTTGTAACCGACGTCCGGCTTGAGCTCGATCAGCCCGGCCTTGCGCAGCAGTTGCAGGCCACGTCCGCCATTGATCGGGTCGTTGGCGATGGCCACCTTGGCGCCGTCCGGCAGGGTGGAGAAATCCTTGTGCTTCTTCGAGTACAGGCCGACGTTGTTGAGCACGCCGCGCGCCACCGGCACCAGGTCGTAGCCGCCTTCGGACTTGGCGTTTTCCAGAAAGGGGATGTGCTGGAAGTAGTTCACGTCGATGTCGCCGTTGGCCAGGCTGACATTGGGCGCGATCCAGTCGGTGAACTCGATCAGTTCGACTTCCAGGCCTTGTTTCTTCGCCTCGGCCACGGCCACTTCCAGCGGCGGAGCGAAGGCTGCGGTGGTGCCGAGTTTCAGGGCCGGTTCGGCCTGGGCTAGGGTGCTGGCGGCGAGCAGGGTGCCGAGGGTCAGGGTTTTCAGGGTCTTGAGCATGATGGTGTCCTTGTGGTGGGTCAGAGCAGGCTCAGCGCATTGCTGCTGAGGCCTCGCAATTCGCGGGTGTGACTGTGCGGGTGGTGCAGACGGGCGGGGTCGCGCCAAGCGGCACCGGGGTGATCGGACGGCAGGCGCGGGCCCTGGCCGAACAGCTTGTGGCGCAGGGCACCGTCTGCGTAGGCGGTCTTGTAGCGGCCACGGCGTTGCAGCTCGGGAATCACCAGGTCGATGAAGTCGGCGTAACTTTCCGGGGTGACGATGCGCGTGAGGTTGAAACCGTCCAGGCCGGTGGCATCGATCCAGGCGATCAGTTGCTCGGCCACTTGCTGCGGTGAGCCGACCACCAGCGGGTAGCGGCCGCCGAGGGCGTGCTGCTGCAGCAGGCGGCGTTTGCTCCAGCCGCTGAAGGTCTTGGCCACTGACTCGATGGCGTTGGTCTTGCGCGGCTGGATCGGCTCATCGAGGCCGAAGGCGGCCAGGTCGATGCCGGTGGAGCTGGAGAAATGCGCGATGCCGGCTTCCGGGCTGGCGTAGCGCAGGTATTCGGCATGTTTGTCGCGGGCCTCGGCCTCGGTCGGCGCGACGATCACGGCGATGCCCATGAACACCTTGATGCTCTCGGCTGCGCGACCGGCCGCCACAGCGCTGGCGCGCACCTTGTCGACCTGGTTGCGCACCGCCGCGTGGTCGTTGCCGCCGATGAACACGCACTCGGCATGCTCGCCGGCGAAACGCAGGCCGCGTGGCGACGAGCCGGCCTGGAACAGCAGCGGCGTGCGTTGCGGCGATGGCTGGCTGAGGTGATAACCCTCGACCTGATAAAACTCGCCCTGGTGACGCACCTTGTGCACCTTGCCGGGCTGGGCGTAAACGCGGCGTTCGCGGTCGGCCAGCACGGCATCGTCCTGCCAGCTGCCTTCGAGCAGCTTGTAGAGCACTTGCAGGTACTCGTCGGCCTGGTCGTAACGGCGGTCGTGCTCGACCTGCTGCGGCTGGCCCATGGCCTTGGCCGCGCTGTCCAGGTAGCCGGTGACGATGTTCCAGCCGACGCGCCCTTGAGTGAGATGGTCGAGGGTCGATAGGCGCCGGGCGAAGGTGTAGGGCGCCTCGTAGCTGAGGTTGGCAGTCACGCCGAAACCCAGGTGCCGGGTCACCCCGGCCATGGCCGAGACCAGCAGCAAAGGGTCGTTGACCGGCAACTGGATGGCCTCTTGCAGTGGCAGGTCGATGCCATTCTGGTACACGTCGTAGACGCCGAGGATATCGGCGATGAACAGCCCGTCGAACAGCCCGCGTTCGAGCAACTGCGCCAGTTCCGTCCAGTAGCTCAACTGGTTGAAGTCAGTCGAGCGGTCGCGCGGGTGCGTCCACAGCCCGTGATGGATATGCCCGATGCAGTTCATGTTGAAGGCGTTGAGGAGGATTTCCTGGGCCATTAGATCGTCCCCCGGCGCGGTGGCAGTCGCTCGTTGAGCACGTAATTGCCGATGGCGTGGTACTTCCAGCGCACCGGGTCGTGCAGGGTGTGGGTGCGCGCATTGCGCCAGTGGCGGTCAAGGCCGTACTCGGCCAGGGTGGCGCGGCTGCCGGACAGCTCCAGCAGCTTGCTGGAAATCAGCAGCGAGACTTCGGTGCTGATGGCGCGCGCTTCGGCCACGGCAATCGAGGCCGCGGCGACGCTGCGTTCATCTGGCGCAGCCTGGGCGCGATCGACGAATTCGCCAGCGCGCTCCAGCAACGCTTCGCTGGCGTGCAGGCGAATCACCAGACGGCCGATTTCCTGCTGGGTCAGCGGGTCGTCGCTGGCCTTGTCGATGCTGGCGTCGATCCAGGGGCGCGACTTGTGACGGACGAACTGCAGCAGGTCTTCGTAGGCCGCGCGGGCGATACCGGTGTCGATGGCCGCATGCAGCAACTGGGCGAAAGGGCCGGCGGTGGTCGGACGGTCAAAGGCGCTCTGGAATGGCACCACGTCGTCGGCGTGCACCGGCACGTTGTCGAGCAGTACCGAACCACTGCCGGTGGTGCGCTGGCCGAAGCCGCTCCAGTCATCGATCACTTGCAGGCCGGGCGCCTGACGCGGGATGAAGGCCAGTTGGCCGCGGCCTTCATCGTCCACCGCGAGGGTGGGAATACGCTGCGCATAGAGCGCACCGGTGGCGTAGAACTTGCGCCCGTTGACGCGGTAGTGCTCGCCATCGCGGCTCAGTCGCGTGTTGCGATCCAGCGCCGTCTTGGTGCCGAGTTCGGCCAGGGCATTGCCGAAGCGCTTGCCAGCCAGCACTTCGCCGTAAAGGCGACGCTGTTGCGCTTCGCTGCCGTTGATGCGCAGCACTTCCAGGGCATAGAAGTGGTTCTGCGGAATCTGCCCGAGTGAGCCATCGGCCTGGGCAATGCGGGCAATGACTTTGGCCAGGGTGACGCTGGAAACGCCCGCGCCGCCAAAGGCCTTGGGCGCGCTGATGGCCCACAGGCCGGAGTGGCTGAACAGTTCCAGTTCGCTGTGTGGCAGGCGCCGTTCGCGGTCGCGCTCGGCGCTGCCAGGGCTCAGTACCTGGGCCAGGGTTTCGGCCACGTCGAGGGCCTCGGCGTCGCTGCGAATCAGCGCCACCGTATGAGTGAGAGGTGCGTTCATGGCTCAGATCCAGGAATGGCGGGCAGGATGACGTTGGTTGAGGTGCCATGCGCCGATGGCGTGGTACTTCCAGCGCACCGGATCGTGCAGAGTGTGGGTGCGTGCATTGCGCCAATGGCGGTCGAGGCCGAACTCGGTGAGGGTGGCGCGACTGCCGGCCAACTCCAGCAACTTCTCGCTGGCAGTCAGGGAGATCTCGGTGGTGAGCGCCTTGGCTTCGGCCACCGCGATGGAAGCACGAGCAGCTGCGTCGGCATCGATAGGTGCAGCGGCGACTGCATCGAGCACATGACCGGCCTCCTGCAGCAGTGCTTCGGCAGCGTGCAGCTCTATTTGCAGGCGACCGACATCGGCGATCACGTAGAGGTCGTCGGCGGCACGCTCGACCTTGGCATCGATCCATGGGCGTGACTTGTGCCGTACGAACTCCAGTGTGTCGCGCAGCGCGCCGTCGGCGATGCCGAGGTCGATCGCGGCCTGAATCAACTGCGAGAAGGCGCCCTGAATACTCGGCTTGTCGGCCAGTGGCCAGAGCGGAATCAGGTTGTTCTCGTCGACCTCCATCTCATTGAGCAGCACGGTGCCGCTGGCGGTGGTGCGCTGGCCGAAGCCGGACCAATCGTTGACCACTCGCAGGCCAGGGCGCCCGCGCTGGATGAAGGCCAGCCAGGGCCGGCCCTGTTCGTCCAGCGCCTTGGCGGCGATCCAGTGGGCGAAGAGGGCGCCGGTGGAGTAGAACTTCTCGCCGCTGAATAGCCAGCGACCGCCGCGTTGCACCAGGCGCGCCTGGATATCCAGGGTGTGCTTGCTGCCACGTTCGGGCCCACCGTTGCCGATGCGCGAGCCGGCCAGCACGCTGGCGAACAGGCGCTGCTGTTGTTCGGGGTTGGCGCCGGCTTGCAACAGGCCGAGCAGGCCGAACTGGTTCTGCGGAATCTGCCCCAGGGCCGGGTCGACCGCGGAGATGATGCGAAACACTTCGGCGATGGTCACGTGGGATAATTGCGGGCCGCCGAAGGCGCGCGGTACGGCGATGCTACCGAGGCCGCTGGCGGTGAAACGCTCCACCAGTTCCCAGGGCAGGCGACGTTCACGGTCGCGCAGAATGACTTCTACCTGCGCCGCCTCTGCCAGGGCATGTGCAACCTGCAGGGCTTCGGCGTCAGTGCTGAGAACAGCGGCGGGGTATAGCGCGGGGGCGACGTCCTGGTCGCTGTCTTCAAGGGTAATCGGACTGGTCATGCAAACCTCATCTTGTGGATGTGCCGCAACGGCACCGGGATGAGGGCGCAACGGAGCGGTGGAAAAATCGAGGCTCCGGTGGTCCGGTTTTTATACCCTATTGGATTTAAATATTTCAGTTAAATACGATTTTCGAATAACGATGTGCTCGGAAGTTGGGTGGTGAATGGCCGCCTCACATTGAAGGAGCGGCTTTTCGCCATGGGCGATCCTGCTTTCTGGGGCTTTCACCATGCGGGGCACGTCGGACCGACTGACGTCCGCGCTCGCTGGCCTGATAGCGCCTGATTACTTAGGCAGCCATGCTTGCAGTCCTGATGCTGCCTCCCTGAATGATTCTTGAGTAGCTCCGCGCTTGGCGATGTACACCACTCCTATCGGAAACGACTTCAGTTACTGGCAAGCGACTGATGGGTACTCGAGCCGCCCAGCGCTTTGAAAGCCGCCACTGCAGCACGGGCCGATTCGGTTTGCGCCTGGGCTTTTGCATCGGAGGCGCGCAACAGGTTTTCGTCTGCTTGCAGCACCTCGATCAGACTAACGACGCCTTGCTGATAAGAGGCGAAGGAAGCCTGCCGTGCACGACTGAGTGAGTTTACCCCCATCTCTAGAAGATGAGCCTGCTCCTCGCGCTTGGCCAAGGCCGAGAGGGCGTTCTCCACGTCCTCGGTGGCGCGCAGTACAGCGAGGCGATAGGCCGCCAGTTGTTCGGCTTCCTGGCCTTTGGCGAGGTCGATCTGGGCGTCGATACGGGCGAAGTCGAACAGGCGCCAGCGCAGGCCAAGTACACCGCTCATCTGGCTGGCGCCGCTGCTGAACAGGCTGCCGTCAGATACCGATGTGGCGCTGCCGATCAACCCGCTCAGTGAGAACTTCGGGTAATACTCGGCGATGGCTGCGCCAATGCGTGCGTTCGTGGCGGCCAGACGGCGCTCGGCTACGATCAGATCGGGCCGGCGCCGCAGCAGGTCGCCAGGCGTGCCGATCACGGCAATCTGCGGAGCTGCTGGGATGGCCTCGGCTTTGGCCAGCTCGGCGCGGTGCGTGCCAGGTTGTGAGCCGAGTAGTACGTCGAGGGCATTCATCGCTACCTCCAGCCCTGTTTCCAACACAGGCACCGAGGCGCGCACCTGGGCGAGCGCGCCGCTGGCCTGGTGCACCTGCAGTTCGGCGGCAAGCCCTTGGCCGTACAGTAGTTCGATGGTGTCCAGCAGTTCCTCTTGCGTCTGCACTTGCTGGCGGGCCACGGCGATGCGGGTTTGCAGTCCGCGAATGGTGATATAGATATCGGCAGCCTGGGCTGCAACGGCGAGCCGGGTGGCGCTGACGCCAGCCTTCGAGGCTTGGTACTCGGCCAGCGCCGCTTCGTGGTCACGACGTAAACCGCCGAATACATCCAGCTCCCAGCTGGCAACGAGATTGGCTTCGTAGCTGTTGCCGTAGCGATCAAAGTCCGGTGTGGCGTTCAGCATCTGCCCCAGTGGTGTCTCCACCGACTGATAGCCCCGTCCCATCTGTCCGCTGATAGAGCCGGACGGTAACAGCGCAGAATTGGCTACACCCAGACCGGCGCGAGCCTGGGTGATGCGTGCAGTGGCCTGGGCCAAATCCAGGTTTTGCTCCAGCGCCAGGGTCACGAAGTGGGTCAGTTGCGGATCGCCAAAACCACTCCACCAGTTGGCGAACTCGACTTGCGCGTGGGCAGGGCGGTCGTCCACGGCGGTTTGGTCCAGGAATCCGTCGGACAGCGAAACTACAGGGCGTTGGTAGTCGGGGCCGACCGCGCAGCCTGCCATCAGGCCGGTGCTGATCAGTACGACGAGGGTGCGCTTTGACAGCATGGGATTTTCTTCCGGAGTAAAGATGAGTCTGTAGATTAAGTGACCATAATACATTTTGGTCACTTGTTGTCCATCATCCAAGCGCTCTGTAGGCTATGCCCCCATGAACAAGACTCCCTCTCCCAAAGTTGCAGCGCGTGGTCCGGTGGATCACGAGGTGCGTGATCAGATCGTGGCGGCGGCTACCGAGCACTTCCGTCTGTATGGCTACGAGAAAACCACGGTTTCCGATCTGGCCAAGGCCATCGGTTTTTCCAAGGCCTACATTTACAAGTTCTTCGAGTCCAAGCAGGCCATTGGCGAGATGATCTGCTCGAACTGCCTGCAGCAGATACAGGCCGATGTGAGGGCCGCCGTCGACGAGATCGACAGCCCCCCGGAAAAGCTCCGGCGCATGCTCAAGGCCTTGGTGGAGTCATGCCTACGGCTGTTCTTCCTTGATCGCAAGCTCTATGACATCGCTGCCTCCGCCGCCTCCGGGCGTTGGCCGGCGACCCTTGTCTATGAAGCTTTCATCGAGCAAACCATCAGCGACATCCTGCAGCAGGGACGGCAGAGCGGCGACTTCGAGCGCAAGACGCCGCTGGATGAAACCACTCGTGCGATTCAACTGATCATGCGCCCCTGTTTCAACCCGCTGCTGCTGCAGCATGGGCTCGATACCACCGATGAAGCGCCGGCGCTGTTGTCCAGTCTGATACTACGCAGCCTGTCCCCCTGATTTGTGACTATTGACTAATTTGGTCACTGGAATCAAAGTGAGGCTCCCTACGACTTCGCAACGGGTTCCTCATGCGCCGGCGCAACCTCCTTTTGTCCACCCTCATCGGCGTGATGCCGTTTGCGCTGGTCGCATGCAGCGATCAAGCCCCCTCCGATCCACGCACTGAAACGCCGCTGGTGCGTGTTGCCACCGTCCAGGTGGCGGTCAGTGGGTCGCGCTCCTTCACCGGTATCGTCGCGGCTCGTGTTCAGAGCGACCTGGGCTTTCGGGTGTCGGGCAAGGTGCTGGAGCGGTTGGTGGATACCGGCCAGTCGGTCAAGCGTGGCCAGGTGCTGCTGCGTCTCGATCCCGTCGACCTCAAGCTCGCTGCCCATGCGCAGCGCGAAGCCGTCGCTGCCGCGCGAGCGCGAGCGCAGCAAGCCATCGATGATGAGGCCCGCTACCGCGCCTTGCGCGGCACTGGCGCGGTTTCGGTATCCGCTTACGATCAATACAAGGCGGCAGCGGCTACGGCCCGAGCGCAGCTCAGCGCGGCCGAGGCCCAGGCCGAGGTCGCTCGCAATGCGACGCGCTATGCCGAGCTGTTGGCCGATGCCGATGGCATCGTTATGGAGACGTTGGTCGAGCCCGGTCAGGTCGTCAGTGCCGGCCAGCCCGTGGTGCGCTTGGCGCATGCGGGGCCAAGGGAGGCCGTCGTGCAGTTGCCGGAAACGCTGCGCCCCGCAGTTGGATCCGCCGCCCAGGCCACGCTCTTCGGTAAAGACGCCAGCAGCGTCGCGACCCGCCTGCGGCAGCTTTCGGATGTGGCTGACCGCCTGACGCGGACCTTCGAGGCGCGTTATGTGCTCGAAGGTGAACTGGCCAATGCGCCGCTGGGGACCACCATCACGCTGCAGATCGCCAATGGTAAGGCTCTTGCGGCCAACGCCCTGCAGGTACCGCTCGCTGCGTTGCACGATGCGGGCAAGGGGCCGGGGGTGTGGGTCATTCGTGGGGAGCCGGCCCACGTGTCCTGGCAGCCGGTTGCTGTGCAGCATCTGGATGATGAGCAGGCACGCATCACCGGCCCGCTCGAACAGGGCGAGCAGATCGTCGCGCTCGGCGCGCATCTGTTGCGCGAAGGTCAGCAGGTGCGGGTGGCCGGCCAAGCCGCTGTCGCCGCTGCCGAGGGCGTGCGGCCATGAGCGAGGGGCGTTTCAACCTGTCGGCCCTCGCTGTACGTGAGCGCTCAGTCACCTTATTTCTGGTCTGCCTGATCTCCCTGGCGGGGCTCATTGCCTTCTTCAAACTGGGACGGGCCGAAGACCCAGCCTTTACCGTCAAGGTCATGACCATCGTCAGCGCCTGGCCGGGCGCCACCGCCCAGGAGATGCAGGATCAGGTCGCCGAGAAGATCGAGAAGCGCCTGCAGGAGCTGCGCTGGTACGACCGTAGCGAGACCTACACCCGACCGGGCCTGGCCTTCACCACGCTGAGTCTGCTCGACACTACGCCGCCTTCTGAGGTGCCGGAGGAGTTCTACCAGGCGCGCAAAAAGATCAGCGACGAGGCGAAAACGCTGCCAGCCGGGGTGATCGGCCCTCTGGTCAACGACGAATATTCCGACGTCACCTTCGCCCTGTTCGCACTCAAGGCCAAGGGCGAGCCGCAGCGCCACCTGGTGCGCGATGCCGAGACATTGCGCCAACGCCTCCTGCACGTGCCGGGGATGAAGAAGGTCAACATCATCGGCGAGCAGGCCGAGCGCATCTTCGTCGAGTTCTCCCATGAGCGCCTGGCGACCCTGGGCATTGGCCCGCAGGAGGTGTTCGCCGCGCTCAACGGGCAGAACGCGCTGACCCCGGCGGGCTCAGTAGAAACCCGTGGCCCGGACGTGTTCCTGCGCCTGGACGGCGCCTTTGATGAACTGCAGAAGATTCGCGATACGCCGGTGATCGCCCAGGGCCGAACCCTGAAACTGTCGGATGTCGCCACGGTCAAGCGCGGCTATGAGGACCCGGCGACCTTCCTGATTCGCAACGGTGGCGAGCCGGCCCTGCTGCTCGGCATTGTAATGCGCGAGGGTTGGAACGGGCTCGACCTAGGCAAGGCGCTGAACGCCGAAGTGAGTGCGATCAACGCCGAGCTGCCGCTGGGCATGAGCCTGAGCAAGGTCACCGACCAGGCCGTCAACATCGCCTCGTCGGTTGACGAGTTTATGGTCAAGTTCTTCGTCGCGCTGTTGGTGGTCATGCTGGTGTGCTTCGTCAGCATGGGCTGGCGCGTCGGTGTCGTGGTCGCCGTGGCAGTGCCGCTGACGCTGGCGATGGTCTTCGTGGTGATGGCTGCCAGCGGCAAGAACTTCGACCGCATCACCCTGGGCTCGCTGATTCTGGCATTGGGTCTGCTGGTAGACGACGCCATCATCGCCATCGAGATGATGGTGGTGAAGATGGAGGAGGGCTACGACCGCGTGCAGGCCTCCGCCTATGCCTGGAGCCATACGGCGGCGCCGATGCTCTCCGGTACCCTGGTCACCGCCGTGGGCTTTATGCCCAACGGTTTTGCCCGCTCCACCGCTGGCGAATACACCAGCAACATGTTCTGGATCGTCGGTATCGCGTTGATCGCTTCCTGGCTGGTCGCGGTAGTCTTCACACCTTACTTCGGCGTCAAGCTGCTGCCCGCAATCAAAAAGGTCGAGGGCGGCCATGACGCCATCTACGACACCCCGCGCTACAACCGTTTTCGCCAGCTACTGGGCCGGGTTATTGCCCACAAGTGGCTGGTCGCCGGCTCGGTGGTCGGGTTGTTCGTGACTGCCGTGCTTGGCATGGGCCTGGTCAAGAAGCAGTTCTTCCCCATCTCCGACCGCCCCGAGGTGCTGGTCGAGGTGCAGATGCCCTACGGCACCTCCATTACCCAGACCAGCGCCGCCGCGGAAAAAATCGAGGCCTGGCTGGCTCAGCAGGAAGAAGCGAAGATCGTCACCGCCTACATCGGCCAGGGCGCGCCGCGCTTCTTTATGGCCATGGGGCCGGAGCTACCGGATCCATCGTTCGCCAAGATTGTCGTGCGCACCGACAGCGCGCAAGAGCGTGAGGCGCTGAAGCACCGGTTGCGCAACGTGATTGCCGAGGGGCTCGCCAGCGAAGCGCAGGTGCGCGTCAGCCAACTGGTATTCGGCCCGTATTCGCCGTACCCAGTCGCTTATCGCGTCACCGGCCCGAACCCGGACACGCTGCGTGATATCGCTGCCGAGGTGCAACAGGTGCTGGATGCCAGCCCGCTGATGCGCACGGTCAATAGCGATTGGGGTACCCGCGTGCCTGCGTTGCACTTCAACCTGCAGCAGGATCGCCTGCAGGCGGTGGGGCTGACCTCCAGCGCCGTTGCACAACAGTTGCAGTTCCTGCTCAGCGGCGTACCGATCACCGCCGTACGCGAAGACATCCGCACGGTGCAGGTGATGGCCCGGGCGGGCGGCGATATCCGCTTCGATCCAACCCGCGTCATGGACTTCACCCTGGCCGGTGCCGATGGCCAGCGCATCCCGTTGTCGCAGGTCGGCACCGTGGAGGTGCGCATGGAAGAGCCGATCATGCGTTGGCGCGACCGGATGCCGACTATCACCGTGCGTGGCGATATCGCCGAAGGTCTGCAACCGCCGGATGTTTCGACGGCCATCACCCAGCAGTTGCAAGCGATCATGGAGAAGCTACCGAGCGGTTATCGCATCGAGCAGGCGGGCTCCATCGAAGAATCGGGCAAGGCCATGGTCGCCATGTTGCCGCTGTTCCCGATCATGCTGGCCGTCACGCTGATCATCATCATCCTGCAGGTGCGTTCGATCTCCGCAATGATCATGGTCTTCCTGACCAGCCCGCTGGGGCTGATCGGTGTGGTGCCGACGCTGATCCTGTTCCAGCAGCCGTTCGGTATCAATGCATTGGTCGGCCTGATCGCGCTGTCCGGCATCCTGATGCGCAACACGCTGATCCTGATCGGGCAAATCCACCACAACGAACAGGCCGGTCTCGAGCCGTTCCGCGCCGTGGTCGAGGCCACCGTGCAGCGCGCCCGGCCGGTGATCCTCACCGCACTGGCGGCGATCCTGGCGTTCATCCCGCTGACCCATTCGGTGTTCTGGGGCACGCTCGCCTACACCCTGATCGGCGGCACCCTGGCAGGCACCGTGCTGACTCTGGTGTTCCTGCCGGCCATGTATGCCATCTGGTTCGGCATCAAGCTCGTCCCCCCTGGCTGGATCACGGAGGCGCAGCCTGCATGAGCCACACATCTCATTTCTTCAGAGGAACTGCTATGTCGATCCCCTCTGTCGTTCTCATCACGGGCGTGTCATCGGGAATCGGTCGCGCTGCTGCAGAGCTATTCGTCAAACGCGGCTGCCGGGTGTTCGGCAGCGTGCACATCGACTACCTCGCACCCCATCAATGGTGTGGAGCTGATTCGCATGGATATCCGCGACAAAGCCTCGATCCACACAGAGTGTCGAGTCTGTCGTGGCCGAGGTCGGTCGTATCGACTGCTGGTCAACAGTGTCGGCATGACCCTGTTGGGGGCGACAGAGGAAACCTCCATCGCCGAGGCTCAGGCGCTGTTCGACACCAACGTCTTCGACACCTTGCGCGTCGGCGATACAGGTGAACGTGCGCAAAGCTCCGGCGCCCGAGGATGTCGC
The DNA here is from genome assembly GCF_900115475.1 of Ectopseudomonas composti. Taxonomy (GTDB): domain Bacteria; phylum Pseudomonadota; class Gammaproteobacteria; order Pseudomonadales; family Pseudomonadaceae; genus Aquipseudomonas; species Aquipseudomonas composti. The sequence continues at coordinate 115,438 of NZ_FOWP01000012.1, read as the reverse complement.
CGCGACCATCGTCGATGGTCGACCTAGGGCGTGGAAAATGCGCCATACCCCCAAAGACGAGGCCAACCTGCTCAGACGCCTGCGCTGCTTTATGCCGACTGGCCCAGTCGACTCGGGCCTGCGCAAGACCTTCGGCCTCGGTTGACTCACCTCTTCACGTACGAGACACACCATGCATAGAGAATACAGCACACGAATCGTCGTTACCGGCCTGGGCATCGTCAGTCCTTTGGGCTGTGGTAGCAAGACGGTATGGACGCGCCTGCTGGCCGGACACTCGGGCATCCGTATGTTGCCGGATGAGCTGAGCGAAGGTACCGGCAGCGCGGTTGGCGGGCAGGTGCTCGGCATTACCGGCGATCCCCAGGCTGGATTCGATCCCGAGCGGTATATCCCCGCCAAGGAGCGTAAGAAGATGGATCGCTTCATCGAGTTCGCGCTAGTTGCCGCAGAGGAAGCCCTGGCACAGGCCGGTTGGCGGCCGACGGACGAAGCGCAGCGCCAGCGCACCGCGACCATTATTGCGTCAGGGGTCGGCGGCTTCGGCGCCGTTGCCGAGGCGGTTCGCACCACGGATGAACGGGGCCCGCGACGCCTTTCGCCCTTCACCGCGCCTTCGTTCCTAGCCAACATGGCGGCAGGGCAGGTGTCCATCCGCCACGGTTTCAGAGGGCCGCTCGGGGCGCCGGTGACCGCCTGCGCGGCCGGTGCGCAAGCCATTGGCGATGCCGCCCGGCTGATTCGCAGTGGTGAGGCAGACATCGCCCTGTGCGGCGGCACCGAAGCCGCCATCCATCGGGTCACGCTTGGCAGCTTCGCCGCTGCGCGTGCGCTGTCCAGTGGATTCAACGACCGCCCTCATGAAGCGTCGCGTCCGTTCGACCGTGATCGAGACGGTTTCGTCATGGCCGAGGGCGCAGGCCTGTTGGTGATCGAATCGCTGGAGCATGCGTTGGCGCGCGGCGCTCAGCCGCTGGCGGAGCTGGTCGGCTACGGCACCAGCGCCGATGCCTATCACCTCACCGCCGGCCCGGAGAATGGCGATGGTGCACGCCGTGCCATGCAGCAGGCGTTGCGCCAGGCCGGGATCGAGGCGAGCGAGGTGCAGCATATCAACGCCCATGCGACCTCCACGCCGGTGGGTGACCGGGGCGAGCTGGCCGCCATCCACGCGGTATTCGGCAGTGGATCGGGTGTGGCGATCACCTCGACCAAGTCCAGTACGGGGCACCTGCTCGGCGCTGCAGGCGGAGTCGAAGCGATCTTCACTGTGCTGGCTCTGCGTGATCAGGTCGTTCCGCCCACCTTGAATCTCATCAACCCCGATGAGGCCGCTGAGGGTCTCGACCTGGTCGCTCAGCATTCCCGAGACATGCCACTGCACTACGCACTGTCGAATGGCTTTGGTTTCGGAGGCGTCAATGCCAGCCTGCTGTTCCGGCGCTGGAGGGCCTAGCATGAGCTGGCCCGTGCAGAAGGACAGGCGCCGACGCGAGATGCTGTGGGCAGCGAGCGATGTGTTCACGGCATTGGACTTCAACCAAGCAAACATGCAGGCCATCGCCGATTCCGCGGGCGTGACCAAGGCCACCCTCTATGCGCACTTCGGTGACAAGGAACAACTCTACCGAGCTGTGCTCGACTACTGGCTGGAGGAACTGCCGGAGCCGAAGCTGCCGTGCCAGGCGAGGGGTGGGCTGCGCGCTTGTCTGGAACGGGTCGCACGTGAACTGTTGCAACAGAGTGAACAGCCAGCTTCGCATGCACTTACCCACATAGTACTGCGCTCTAACCGGATACCTCAGAAGCGTTGGCGGCAGCGCTACCTGCCCTATCAGAACTACCTGAAGAAGGCTCTTTCCCAGTCGGCCCGATGCCCAGACCATGAGCAGGCTGCCACCCAGTTTCTCTTGCTGGCGGTTGGCAGCATTGATTGCAGCAACCTGATGGCAGTGAGTGGCCCTCGTCTGGCTGCGGCGGTAGAACTGTTCGTCCAAGCCTATGTATGAGCCTGTCAGTCAGCGCTGACTCAAGTCCTAGTATTTGGGATGGCCAGGTAGTGGTGTGCCCGGGCAGTTTGGCGAATAATCGTCGCCCCGTCGTATCCAGCCAGCAGAGATCGTCATGAGCGCCACGCTACCGCCCCTCGTCTTGTCCATTCAGTCGCATGTCGCCTGGGGCCATGTCGGCAATGCTGCTGCGGTTTTCCCATTGCAGCGGCTGGGCTTCGAGGTACTGCCGATCCACACCGTGCAGTTTTCCAATCACACCGGCTACGGGCAGTTTCGCGGCCAGGTGTTCGGCGCCGAGCATGTGCGCGAGGTGCTGCTCGGGCTGCGTGAGCGGGGTGTGCTGCCGCGGCTGTCGGCGGTACTTTCCGGTTATCTGGGCGATGCCGACAGCGGGCGGGTGATCCTCGAGGCGGTGGGCGAGATTCGTCAGCACAACCCGAACGTGCGTTACCTGTGCGACCCGGTGATGGGCGACGTGGGACGAGGCGTGTTCGTCAATCCGGCGATTCCGGACTTTTTGCGTGACCAGGCTATTCCCTTCGCCAATATCATCACGCCCAACCAGTTCGAGTTCGAACTGCTCACTGGGGCGAAGCTAGGCAGCCTGCAGGAGGCGGTGAAGATCGCACGGCAACTGCGCGGCCGTGGGCCGGACGTGGTGGTGATTACCAGCCTGGCGACGCCGGATATCACCGAGAGCGAGTTGGGCACCTTGGCAGTGAATGGCGAGGGCGCCTGGCTGGTAACCACGCCACGCCTGGCCCTGCATCCCTTACCCAACGGCATGGGCGATGTGTTCTCGGCCACGCTGCTGGGCCGCTTGCTGGCCGGCCAGGCGCTGCCGCAGGCACTGGAACTGGCTACCGCGACGCTCTATGCGCTGGTCGAGCAGACTGCCGAGGGCGCTCGTGACCTGCCGCTGGTGGCGGCGCAGGAGCAGATCGTGGCGCCAGGCAAGTGCTTCGTGGCGAAAGCATTGGCCTGAACCGGCGTTCGTCGGAATCGAGGTGATTTCAAGGTGATATCACTTTATTCTGCTCCACCTTCGGTCGCTCCTCGCTCTCGTGACCGTTTCTACGGATGGATTTTGACCTTCACCGCAGCAGGCCATCCTTACCGTAGACCGTCGTCATGTCGATTCACCGATCTCTTGCCTGGATCGTGGCCACTGCGTTGTGCGCCACTACCAATCTGTCGTCTGCCGAGCAGATCAGCGGGCAGCTACAGATCAGCCTGACCATTCTCAAACGATGCGAGGTTGCTGCGCGAAGCGATGCGGCTGGCGTGTACCTGTCTGCACATGACTGCGAGCATGCGGCCTATCGCCTGCAGGACGTGAACGGGCGCGCCTTGCCGTTGGCGTTTGCAGGGACGACCTCGGTGACAGTGCAGTCCGTCGAAGATGTCGGCTCGACGCTGGTGATCTACTGGTAAGGCTTCAGTAGCTGATGATCAGCAGCACATCGTCGGTATAGACACCCACCGGTGCGTTGGCTTGCCCAGGGTCGAGAATCGCTTGGTAGCTAAAGCTCTGTGAGTTGCCCGTGCCGCTGGCCGTGAGCGGCGAGGCAGCGTTCCAGATCAGGCTGCTGCCGCTGTAGTAGAGGTTGTAGCGGATGTACTGACTGCCATTTCGCAGGCGTCGCCAGGGCGCCTGGTAGTTTTGCCCATTGTCGAAACTCAGCGTGTAGCCCTCTGTATTGGTGCAGGTGACGGAGAAGGTACGTTGCTGCGCGCTGAACTGGCTGATCAAGGCGTTGGCGCCGAAGTCGACGTTGGGCAAGGTATCGATGCGGCAGGCCTTGCTGACCACCAGGGTGATGGTCAGGGTGGCAAGTGAGCCCGTCCCCCAGTTGGTGGGCGCACCGCAGATCACCACGCAGTTCTGCGTCAAGCCTGGGCTGCGGTTCCAGGCGCAGATATTGAGTGCGCCGACGGTGCAGATGGCCCAGTCCCAGCGCAGGGTGACGGTGGCGGTGTAGGTGCCGGCTGGCACGTTGGGGCCGGGATTGGTACGGAAATACAGGCCGATGGCGGTGGAGCTACCCCCAAGGGCCAGCAGGTTGATTGCACCGAGCTGTTGCGGTTGGCCGGCTGTCAGCGCCTGGTTGTAGCCGGCGTCCTGAAAAACCTGAAAAGGAATCTGATTGCCCTGGCCGTCCTGCAAGGCCAGGGGGCCGGCGTTTTGCAGGGTGACCCGGACGTATGCCCCCGCCAGAACTTGAAGCAACCCAGGACAGGCCAGGCCTGCGCCGGCTGCAGCTTGTTGCTGGGTGGTGCGCAGACTCAGAGAGTTGGTAGTGCCCAGATTGACTGCGCCTCCCGCATAGGTGCTGCAGGCGTGCGCTGGGATGCTTGCCAGCGCGCTGCAGAGCAGAAGCGTACAGGTCAGCAGCCAGCGGATCATGGCTGGCCGTCCCGTTGCAGGCAGGAGAGGGGGCCGACCACGGCCATTTCCACGGCGCTGTCGTCCAGTGAGAAGCGGCTGGTGCAACGGCTGCCATCGGTCAGGTGCACTTCCAACTGGTTGTCCTTCGCCAGCCCTTCGAAATACAGCTGGCCGTCCCAGCCGATATAGGTGCGTTGGCCGCTGGGACGGTGCAGCACCTGGGTACCGCGTGGCAGTGGCTGTCCCTGGCTGTCGACCAGCTGGATACTGGCTGACAGGCTCATCACCATCGGGAAGGCAAGCAATGCGCCGCTGCCCTGGTGTACGGCGATGCGCTTCTGGGTTTCCGACAATTGCAGGTTGCTCGGTAGATCCAGCAGGTCGACTTCGTACTGGCCGGGGTAGTAAGACGGCACCCAGGGGACTAGCAGGTAGCCTGCCGAGTCGGTGCGACCCAGCAGTTGATGTTCGTAGCGCACCGGTACATCTGAATAACCCTCAGTGCTGACCAGCACGAAGGCGTCGTCGATCCGGTTGCTGGCGAATACCTGGCCCTGCATGGCCACCAGCGAGCCGCTGACACCGCCCCATTGAGTGGTGGTGCCGTCGTTCTGGTAGACGCCTGCCTGCACCTGGGCATGCTGGGTGCGCCAGGTCAGGTCGGCCTGGCGGTATTCGCTGTCGCCGCTGGCATAGCCGAGGTTCCAGCCCAGGCCGCCGTCGCTGGGTGGGTTGCGGCTGAAGTTGGCGCGTACGCGCTGGTTGCCGTTGCTGTCTCGCTCCACACCCGTGGAAAGGGTGGAGTGCAGGTCGAAGGGGATGACCAACTGGGCCTGAATGGCGTGCGAGCCGTCATCCAGTTGGCGGTTGAGGGAGAGAAAGAAGCTGGCATTGCCCCACAGGCTGCGCGACCAGGACAGGTTGAGCAGACGTGTGCGCCGCCCGCTGTGCTCTTCGTTGGCGAAATAGCCGACGCCGAATGAGCCGAGCCCCTCCGGGCTGAAACTGAAGGTCAGTTGGTCGAGGATCTTGCTCAGCGGTCCACCGGCCAGGTCGTTGTCCAGGGCATGCGCGACGCTGAGGTCGGCGTAGCCCGAGGTGCGTTGGATGCGCTGCGCGGTGATGCCGAAGCGACGCGCGTAGTAGCTGTAGCCGAGGCTGTACTGCTGGCCATTACCGATGCCGCTGCTCTGACTCACCGAGCTGGTCAGGGTGCCCATGAGACCCAGGCCTACGGTCGCGCCGACACCGGCCTGCCTGAGACCGGCACCTGCTTCGGCATGGCTTTCCAGGGTTAGGCTGTCGCTCAGGCCGTAGCGCAGGCTGCCGCTGCTCACCAGGCTGCCGTAGGCAAAGTCGTCCACACCATAGTTGCGGCGCAATTTTCCCAGCGACAGGGAAAAGTCTGAAAGCCCCTGACGCAGCAGGGTATCGGTGACATAGAACGGCACGGTGGTGGAGACCTGGCGCCCCAGCACATCCGTGGTCACCAGCGTCGCCGTGCCGGCGCCGCTGATGTAAGGCACGGTGTTGAGGGTGAAGGGGCCTGGGCGCAGATCCTGCTGGCCGATGCGTGCGTTGTCGATGAACAGGTCCAGAGTGCTGGGCACTGTGGCATCGCCATCGAAACGGGGTAAGGGGTAGGTGATCAGGTCCGGACGCAGCGAGAAGTTGCGCGAAATCTGCAGGCCTCCCACGCGCACCGCGCTGTTCCAGGTCAGTGCGCCGGTGATCAGGTCGCCGCCACTGAAACTGAGCATGCGTTGCTGGTCATTGAAGCGCCAGGTGCTGTCGTAGCGGGTGTAGCCGTCGCGATAGCCCGGTCCGGAAAAGCTGTAGCGATGGACGCCGGTGTTGGAAATCATGCCGAAACCGTCGAACACCCGCTGTTCCAGCCAGGTATTGGCGTAGTGGCCGGCGTTCTCGGTGTGGTTGTAGTAAAGGTCATAATTGAACAGCACACCGAATGCGCTCTGTGCTTGCATCGGTTCGCTCAGGCTATTGGGGCCGAAACGCTGATGCGGTAGCCATTCGCTGGGTAGGGTGAGCAGCAGGCGCTGGCTATCCTGCTGATACTCACTGCGCAGGGCATCGATCCGATCCAGAGCGATCCAGGGCGTCTTCTCCGAGGGCAGGTGTACACCCGCGGTGAGCAGATCGTCGCGTTGGACGAACAGCCTGCCCTGATGCTCTCTCACTTCCACCACCTTGCCGCTGGAAAGTTCATTGACGATCAACTCCAGGTAAAGCAACTGGGCCTCGGCGAACTGCTGCGCATCATCGCCATGGGCTGAACGGCCTGACAGCAGCGCGGCCAGGAGCAGCAACGCCAGCGACCTACTCAGCGGCCAGCGTCTGCGTTTGTCGGCTTTCGTTGATGCGCGCCTGCACCCGGGCGCTGCGCACACCTGCTGGCAATGGCCAGCGCATCTGCGCGCCGGGCAGCACATAACCGAGAAGCCCTTCGGCCAGTGGCTGCTTGCCGCTGTCGCGCAAGAGATCGACCTGGGACAGCCGGGCCGGAGCGGGGCCGAGGTTGCGCAGGTTGAGGAAGACGCCATCGCTGCCTTCGACGACGCGGTAGCGTAAATCGGGAGCCAGTGGCTGGCCCTGGCCTGGCGCTTCTCGCGCGCCATCATCCAGATAGGCTCCAGGCCCGACCACGAACAAAGGCACCGAGTAGCGCATCTGAAACTGCACGCCCAGTTGAGACGGGCGCGGTTGCGGTGGCAGTACCTCGTCGACCAGTACACGGTAGGTGCGCAGCGTGCCAGCGCTCGGCGGTTCTAGATTGACCAGCCTGACTAGTTGCCGCTTGCCCGGCTGCAGCGTTGCCATGGGCGGGCTGCCCACCACTTGCTTCTGTGGCGTCAGGCGATCTTCGAAGCCCTCCTGTTCCCAGGCCAGCACGCGAACCTGCAAATCCACCGGCTCCTGCCCACGGTTTTCCAACCACAGCGCGGCGGATTTCTGTCGATCCGCTTCGATCAGCGGATTGATTGGCCAGATCAGGATGGAACTGGCGGCCTGCGCGGCCAGGCTGGCCAGCGCTGTGGCCAGGCTCAGACAGCAGGCGAAGAGGGTATGCATCCTCATGGCTCAATAACTCACGGTCACGGTGATGGTGTCGGTGTAGATGCCGGCTGACGGCAGCGGGCTGACACTGAACAGGCGGGCGTAGACCGTGTAGGTCTGGGTGGCGCCGCCAACGGGAAAATTGATGCTCATGCGCGTGCCACCGTTGCTGCCATCGCCCCAGACGATGCTGCGCGCGGTGTCTTGGTAAAGCTGATAGCGCAGGCGCTCTGCACCACGCGCGAGATAGCGCCCACCGCCAACGCTGCTGGCATTGAGGCCGGCATTGAAGGAAATCGTGACGGCGGTACCGGGGGAGCATTGCAGCACGATGGAGCCATTGCCCGGTGTGCTGGCGGTGTCCAGGTTGCTCGGCAGGGTGCTGATCTGGCCGAACGAAATACTGCCGAACGAGGTGGTGTCGCTGCCGCCGGCGCCGAGCAGACACCCCGGTACGATTTCCGCGCGTATCTGGAAGCTCTGGCTGACGATCTGATCGTTGATGCCCGTGTCGCCCTGAGCTGGCAAGGTGTGCATGGCCAGTACGATCAGGCTGAACAGGCTGGAAACCCCGAGTGACTGGCCCCGGCACGGCATCACCAACTCACCGTGACGGTCAGCGTGTCGCTGTAGCTACCGGGCGGTGGGGCGCTCTGCGCCGGCACACGGGCGTAGATCGGTAGCCATTGATCCTGGCCGTTGCCGACTGCGCTGACCCCCGTGCTGTTGTCCCAGACGGTGGCGTAGTCCGCGCCGGTGTAAAGGTTGTAGGTGAGTACGGCCGAGCTGGGGCCGACCATCTGCCGGTTGTTGGTGCTACCGCTGTGGCCCGCGTTGATCAGCACGCGGTAGGGAATGCTCTGCTGACAATTGACGCGTAGGGCGCCGGCTCCTGGCTGGCCGACGCGAGTGATCAGGTTGTCGATTCTGAGGTGGGTACCGAAATCCAGCGTACCGAAGCTGACGCCTGAACCGCTGGTGCTACCTGCCTGGCAGGCCGGCAACACCTCGACGTTCAGGCCGATGGTGGCGGTCTTGTCGACCGCCGGCAAAGCTGCCGGAGTCAGCAGGAATAGAAGGGCGATCAGGCGTGGCATGACGATTCTTCCCTGGCGAGTTCGAGATCCTCTTGGTGGTGCGGGCGGTGATTACCAGGCGATGGTGACCTGTACGGTATCGGTGTAGGTGCCAGGGCTGGGGGTGGTTTGCGCTGGCACTCGGCCGTAGACGATCACTTCTTCATTGGTGCCAGTGCCGGTGCCTGACAGAACCGTGCCCGTGGCACCACCATCGCCCCAGGCTTGGCTACGGCCGCTGTCCTGGTAAAGGTTGTAAGCGACGTAGGCACCTGAGTTGATCATTCTGCGTTGTCCGCCGGTAGCGTTTTGCCCGGAGTTGAGTGCGATGCTGTAGGCCGTGCCGAGGCTGCATTGCAAACCGAATGAGCTACCGCCGGCACTGCCGAAGGAGCGGCCGTCGATCAGGTTGGCGAGGTCGTTGTAGTTACCGAAGGACAGTGAACCGAAGGTGTTGCTACTACCGCTGGCGGTGCCATTGGTCACCGTACAACCGGTACCAATGGTGATCTGGACGTTCAGCTGACCCTGCAACTGGCCTGCCGAGAAGGCAGGTGCGGCAAAGAGAGAAAGGGCTAGAGCGGCGGTTCTCATGACAGGCTTCATCAGTCGAATCCCTTCGAAATGGGTATGTTTGGACCATAGTCCAGCCATTTCGGATGCTCAAAAAAAGCTCAGCTGCCGCTTCGCTTGAATGAGAATTGAACTTGATAAATAAGTAACTGAATGGTCAGGAAAAAATGATCGCGTAAGAAATGACTGAAAACCGGGTGAGGTTATTTCTTACATGATTTTAAGAAAATTCCTTTCCTGCTGGCCCCGCGTGGTGTCTTGCCAAGCAGCATCAAAGTTGGCTTAGTCCGGCAACTACCGGTGTTCTGCTGATCGGGGCACTTAACCGCGTGCAAAGCAAGCCGCAAAGGTTCTCGGCTCGGCGCCGGTCCATTGCGAAATCGGCGTGCTGTACTCCGCACTCAGCCGTTCAGCGAGCGTCGCGGGTTTTATCGAATGCTTGCAGAGCGCTGGCGTAGCCCGCTAGAGAGCTGCTGCCTGCATTTTCATCTTTGCTTTGAAACTCCTAGCGGCTTTGCCTGCTTTTTTCATGCGCAGGCATGCTGCAGACTGGCGCCCATTTCGCGTCATCCATCAATCAGGAGAGTGTTCATGAGCCCCGTTTCTTTCGCGCGTCAGCGTTACACCACCAAGGCTTACGATGCCAGCCGCCAGGTGGATCAGGCGATCATCGACGAGCTGCTGGAGTTGCTGCGTCTGTCGCCGTCTTCGGTCAATTCGCAGCCCTGGCACTTCGTCGTGGCGAGTACTGCCGAGGGCAAGGCGCGCCTGACCAAGGGTGCTCAGGGCGGCTTCGCCTACAACCAGCCGAAGATCCTCAATGCTTCGCATGTGATCCTGATCTGCGCGCGTCACGACCTCAACGATGCCTATCTGGCCGATGTGCTGCAGCAGGAAGCCGATGATGGCCGTTTCCGCGATGATGCGGCACGCGCCACTCAGCACAACACCCGCAGCAGTTACGTTGAACTGCACCGTGGCTTGGGCGACATCCCGAACTGGGCGGAAAAACAGGCTTATCTGGCGCTGGGTACCTTGCTCCTGGGGGCTGCGGCCAAAGGTGTGGACGCCACGCCGATGGAGGGCATCGACCGCGAGGCGCTGGATGAGGAACTGGGGCTGGCCGCTCAGGGGCTGAGCAGCATGGTCGCGGTGGCGCTGGGGTATCACAGCGACAGCGATTTCAATGCCGCGCTGCCGAAGTCGCGCCTGCCAGCCGAGCGCGTCTTCACTCACCTCTAAGAACCTGTTCACGATCTCGCGAGCTAGAGCGATACAACACCGATGGCGGCCCCGCAAAAACAAGCGAGGAACGGTCGGAGTCGCGGGCGACTGTACTTTTGTACATGAGCATTCCGACCGGGCTGGCGATCCAGCTTGTTTTTAACGCAGTAGCGCCGACGCGCAGCAGATCGTGAACAGGTTCTAAGCCTTTCGGTCGCGCCCTCGTCTGCAGGGGCGCGGCCGCTGCTCATTCCGGTAGTTTGGCGATCACCTTGATCTCGAAGTCGAAGCCGGACAGCCAGGTCACGCCGATAGCGGTCACCGTCGGGTAGGGTGCTTCGCCCCAGTAATCGCCTACCACTTCCCAGATGGTTTCGAACTGCGTGTGCGGGTCGACCATGAATACGGTGGTGTCGACCACGTCATCGAAGCTGCAGCCCGCCGCCGCGAGGATCGCATTGAGGTTAGCGAAGGCCAGGCGTACTTGCTCCTTCAAATCGGGTTCGGGCGAGCCATCCTTGCGACTGCCGACTTGACCGGACACGAAGAGAAAACCGTTGGAACGAATCGCCGGTGAATAGCGATGAAGTTCATACAGGTCATGGCGCTCTGCTGGGAAAACCACATCACGTTTGCTGCTCATGGTTGCCTCCATCTGGGCCGCTAAGGCCCGCTGTTAACGATGGAGCCACTTTAAAAACACTGCTGGGCTGGATAAACGCGCAACTCTGGTCATGACTGTTTGTAGAATCCAAACAATCATGAGCTGAGAGAGACGCGAAATGGATCGTTTCGATGCGATGCTGGCCTTCGCCCGGGTGGTGGAAACCGGCAGTTTCACCAAGGCGGCTGCCACCCTGCACATGAGCAAGACCAGTGTGACTCAACTCGTGCAGCAACTGGAGGCGCGGCTGCGGGTGCGCCTGCTCAACCGCACTACGCGCAAGGTTAACGTCACCGCCGATGGTGCGGCCTACTACGAGCGTGTGGTGCGTCTGCTGGCCGATGTCGACGACGCCGAGACCAGTTTGTCCAGTGCGGCGCTGGCGCCACGGGGTCGTTTGCGAGTGGATGTGTCCAGCCCGTTCGCGCGTATGCTGCTGATCCCGGCCTTGCCGGGGTTCTATGCGCGTTATCCGGAAATCCAGCTGACTCTGGGCGTGAGCGACCGAATCATCGACATCATCGGCGAGAACGTCGACTGCGTGGTGCGCGGCGGCGAGATCACCGATCAGTCGCTGATCGCGCGGCATGTCGGCGATCTGCAGCTCGGTATCTATGCCACGCCGGGCTACTTGCAACGCGCCGGCACGCCGACACATCCGCGTGAGCTGGAGGCCGCTGGTCATCATACGGTGGGCTTTCTCTGGTCGCGCACTGGCAAGGCCTTGCCCTATGCCATGTGGCGCGACGAGGAGCGAATCGAAGCCCAGGGCCGTCCGCTGTTGATCGTAGACGATGGTAATGCCTACCTGGCCGCAGGGTTGGCAGGTTTGGGGATGCTCTGGTTACCGCACTACATGGCCAAACCACACCTGGCCAGCGGCGAGCTGGTGCGCCTGTTCGAGGACTGGCAGATGAAACCGATGCCGATGTACCTGGCCTTTCCACCGAACCGACACGTCAGCGCCAAGCTGCGGGTGTTCATCGATTGGGTGGTGGAGTTGATGGCTGAGCATGCGCCGGTGTTGGGGCCGCTCACGCCGCGTGGTTGATCACCGCTGATCTCGCATGCTTGCCTGCGCATCCTGCTGCAGCTTCAGCCAGAGGCTCGGCCAATCGCGCGCCCAGCAGCAGGCGTGGTCATGCTCGGGCAGCAGGTAGACGCGCGAGGGCGTGTCAGGCGGGTAAGCGTCATTGAAGGCGCTGGCCAGGACGGCAGGCACGATGCGGTCGCGACCACCGACCAGATGCTGCTGGCGCTTGCCGGCCAATGCCAACCGTTGGTCTGCTGGATTCAGCGAACGCTTCAGCGGTTGCAGGCGGTGATGCGTCGTCCAGGCCTGTGGATCGAGATTCCCGGCCACGGTGACGACACGCGCCACATCGTCACGTCGAGCCGCCAAAAGCAGGGCGAGGGCACCGCCCCCGGAGTAGCCCACCAGGATCAGTTGCTGCGCACCGACGCGCGTCTTCAACTGATCTGCGGCCTGATCGAGGCTGCTCACCACCTCTGGTGCGAAGCGCGCGTCCGTCCAGTAGTCCCGTGAGCAGGCCGGCTGAGTCGCGATGAACTGGCAGGGCCGGGCAAGGTAGGCCGCCGCGCCACTCGGTTGGGCCAGTGCCAGTTGCAAGGCGACAGGCGTCAGGGGCGTGGGGTCGGCTGAGGGGCGGGTCGAGGTTAGCCAGGCGAACCCGTCGCCTTCCAGATAGATCACCAGGGTGTCGTCAGCCGCCGCCTTTGGCAGGTAGGCACGCAGTTGAAACGGCTTCGCCTCGAGGGTTTGTGCCGCCCAGTCGCGCTTCGCTGCCAGCCTGTCGGCGCTATGCGCACGATCCTCGGGTGTTGGCCGCGTGGCGCAACCCACCAGCAGGGTGAGCAGCGCCATACCTGCCAGACGGACGGTACGAGTCATGACGCGCTCGTCAGAACATCCAGCGCAGTTGCACTGACGCGGTCTGGCTGAGGAAACCCTCGCGATGCAGGGCGTCGTAACGGCCGGTGATCTCGGTGCCATTGACGGTGGTGTAGATCAACTCGGCACCGGCGCGCTGCGACCAGGGCGACTGATTGCTGCCTTCGGTGACGAAGGCAGCATCCGGCGCGCCTGCATAGGCGGCGATGATCGAGGCGTCGCGGTTGTAGAAGTCATAACCGGCGCCGAGGTTGGCGGTGGCGGTCAACTGGTCGGTGAGGTCATGGCTGAGCAGCCCGTCCAGGCCGAGCACCAGTGCGTCGGTGCTGCGCGACTTCACCTGCAGGTTGAGGCCGCCGGCGCCTTTCTCGCGATAGGCGTCGTCTTCGACCCAGGTGTAGTCGAGGCGCAGCGCTGGTTTGAAGGTGGTGCGTTCGCTGAGCTGGAAGCGGCGGTCCACGCCGATGCCGGCATGGGCTGTCTTGCTGTCGTAGCTGGACTCGGCACTGAGGCCGAGCATATCGATCTGGCGCTTGCCGTCGCTGCGCAGTTTGCCGGCATCGAGCTGGAACAACAGATCGCTGCTGGCGTCCAGCGCATGGCGACCGTAGAAGACGAGCTGATAGGTGTCGATGTCCGCACTCTGCTTCGGCCCGGCGGAGTTGCTCGAGACGTCGGTCTTGGCATAGGCGAGCGCCAGGCCCATGTCGGTATCTGGCCAGACGTTGGCATCGGCACCGATCACGAAACCATGGGTATCGGCGCTGTAGCCGACCACGCCGTTGCGATTGCCCTGGCGCGAGCGGGTGGCGAAAGGCTTCATCCAAAGATGGCGATCACCGATGAACGCATCACCGGACGACAGGCCGCGTGTTGCGTCGACACGCGACTGGATCACCGAATTGACGCTGCCCAGGGTGTTGTTGGCCAAGTTGATCGAATTGCCGGTCAGCAGCGGCAGGGTCTGTTGTACTTTGCCGGTGACTTCGGCGGCGTTGTCACTGCCGGCGATCTCCTGCAAGGCCTGGTTCAGTTCAGTGGAATTGGTGCCATTGGCCAGCAGGTCGTCCCACACGGCGGCGGCCCCCAATGCGCCGGGCGACTGCGGGGAAACGGCGCCGCTGATGCTATCCATTCCGGTATCGCGCACCACCAGATCCATGCCGTTGGCACGGAATAGCGTGGAGAAGGCATAGCGCAGGGAGTTGTCGGTTACGCGTAGGCCGTTGTCGGTAATGCCGCCGTTTGCGGTGATCACGTCGGTTAGATCGCCGCCCGTGTAGCTGGATTTGACGTCGACCTTGAGGGTGCCGCCCAGGTTCGCCGCGCCGCCGACCGCCAGGGTGCTGTAACTGGCCACGCTGGCCGCTGCGATGTTCAACGAACCGCTGGCGCTCTGGGTGAAGTTGCCGCCGACGCTGCTGCTCACCACCGATCCGCCTGTGGCGTAATTGCTCAAGCTAGCGCCCTGTTTCAACACCAGGTTGCCGCTGTTGAGAAAATTGGCCAGTGAACCCAATTGCAGGCTGCCAACCGCCAGAGAGCCGTTGCGATTGTCGACATCCACGGCCGTGCCGTCGCTAACCAGGAAGGCGGTGCTGGCACTGGCGATGGTGCCGCTGTTGACAATGTCACCGCTGCTGGCCGAGTTGACCTGAATACCCACGCTGCTGGCGTTCAGGGTTCCGCTGTTGGTGATGTTTACCGCGCCGCTGTTGGATTCGGCGAGCAGGCCGGTAAGGGCGTTGATACGCCCGGCGTTGAGCATGCTGATCGTGCCCTGGGCGCTGGCGCCCGCCATGCCTGCGTCCCACGCGGCGTTGATGACGCCGCTGGCGGTGTTGGTGGTGGTCACGTTGCCGATGCCATCGGTATAGGCGCTGATGCCATGAAAATCCGGGCTGACCTGGCTGAGGTTGAGGTTGCGGTTGGCGGTGATGCTGCCGCTGTTGGTGACCGTCACGTTGCCGCCAGTACCGGCCGCCACAACCGCATCGTAATGGTCGGCAACCACGGTGCCGCTGTTGCTGATCTGGGCGCCGCCATTGGCGGACCAGGCGATCAGACCCTGGCGAGTGGTCGAACGGACACTGCCACGGTTATCGATCACCGCTGTGCCGTTATAGTCGATCGCACGTGCACCCGCCTGATAAGCATGAACCGAGCCCAGGTTGGTGATGCTGACGCTGACCGGCGTCAGGCTGGCCGAGCCACCGTCGGCGTACAGGCCACGCCCGCCGGCTACGGTTACGCTGCCACGGTTGGTCAGCGAGACGGCGCCATTGTTGGAGGTGGCGGTGATGCCGTCGGAACTGGCGCCGAAGCTCGATATGCTGGCGGCGCTGTCCACCACGATGGTGTTGCTGGTGCTCGCGTCGTTACTTTCCGAGCGTAACCAGACCGCGCCGAACGGGCCTGCGGAGGTGATGCTCACCCCTGAGCCGATCTGCAGATTGGCGTTCCAGCCGGGCTGGCTGGAATACATGTACACCGCCGGATAGTCGTTGCGGCTCAGCACCGTGGTGCCGTCGATGGTCAGGTTCTGAGTGAACGGGCCACTGTCGTAGGGTGAACTCAGCACGGCAACCGAATTCGCCGTGGTATCCGTCACGGTGAGCGACGAGGCACCCGTGCCCCCCACCATCTGGATATCGATGGCGCTGCATTGTGTCGTAGTGACATTGCCCGACGTGCTGCAGTTGGTTGCCGCCATTGCTGCGCCGGTGCTCAACAGGAGCGATGCCTGGGCGATCTGGAGGGAAAGACGACGGAGCGGGAAGTGGCGACGGTCGGGGCGCTGCATGATGACATCCATGAGGTGTTGTTATGGTGTTGGAGGCAAATTGCCAGCAGATGGTGAAGGAGGCCACGCCTTTTGTCATCAATGTTCGCTCCAGCCTGGTCGTCGACTCGCATCGCCGTAACGAACTTGCGCTCTATCGTTACGGAGTCTCTTGCAGCTGATTAGCCCACTTATCGGCGAAGCGATAGAGCGGCAGGAAGGTTTCCGTCAGCTCCGTCCCCAGAGGTGTGAGCGCATAGCCCTTATCGCCTGACTCGATCAGACCTGCGGCGCGTAACTCGTTGATTCGACTCTGCAGTACCGTTGGCGATATATCCCCCGATGCACTTCGCAGCGCCCTGGAGCTGAGTGCGCCATCGCGTAGTTCCCAGAGAATGCGCAGCGCCCATTTCTGCCCGAGCAGATCGAGCAGCGCCATGATCGGGCGGCGCCCGCTGAGAATCGATGAAGTCATGCTGCGCTTATCACCCCTATTTATTGCTCTTGTTTGCTACATATTCTGTAGCGATACTTTTGCTACATATTCGATAGCGGAGAATGAGCATGACCAGAATTGCAGCACTGAACAAGCCTTATACCGAGGAAATCCAGTCGTCTTTCGACAGAGTCATGGGTGCAGGTGTGCCGCCACTGCTGCTATTCACAACCCTGGCAAGCAGCAGGCGCGCATGGCAAAAGTTCACGGCGGGAGCCCTGTTGGATGGCAAGCTGCTGACGCTGCGTCAGCGCGAGCTGGTCATCGACAGATGCTGCGCATTGAGCGGGTGCGAGTACGAGTGGGGTGTGCATGTAACGACGTTCGGCAAAGCGGCTGGCTTGAGCCGGGAGGAGGTGAGAGCCACTCTGGACAGGCCCCTGCGCCCTGAAGTGTGGTCGCTTGAGGAGGCCGCACTACTGACTACCGTCGATGCGCTGCACGAGCGAGCGACTTTGAGCGATGAGGAGTTCGCTCGCCTGCGTGTGCATTTCGATGACGAGCAGGTTCTGGAGATATTTATGCTGGCAGGCTTTTATCGGACGGTCGCCTACCTTGCCAACGGGCTTGATCTGCCAATGGAGCAGGGGGCGGCGAGATTCAATGAGTACCTCCTTCGCAGCTAACGTAGTTTGGTGTCAGTCAACATTTCGTCGAGAGACTTATCCTGAGGTTCATGCATTTGCTTGACCTTTGAGAATGATCGTTCTACTTTACTGAGAACGATCATTCTCTTTGGTTCGAACCATGCTCGAAGACGCCTCAATCCAGCAGCGCTTGCTACAAGCCACCGAAAGCCTGGTCTATGCCGGTGGTATCAACGCGACCGGGATGGATGCCATCGTCAAGGCATCCGGGGTGGCGCGCAAAAGCATCTACCGCCTCTATTCGACCAAGGAAACACTGGTTGCCGCTGCGCTGCGCGCGCGTGATGAGCGCTGGATGCAGTGGTTCATCGCGGGTACTTCCGCTGGCTCGCCAAGCGAGCGGCTACTGGCAGTATTTCCCCTGCTGCGTAGCTGGTTTTCGGCAGCCGACTTTCACGGCTGCGCCTTTATCAATGCGGCGGGTGAGATCGGTGATCTTGACAGTGAAATCCGCGCCGTGGCGCTGCTGCATAAACAGCGCCTGTTGGCCTATCTGAACGAGCTGACCACGGCTGGCGGCTTTGCCGAGCCTGAGGAAATGGCCAGGCAGTTTCTTCTGCTGATCGATGGCGCTACTGCCGTCGCCATGGTTACCGGCCAGGCGGATTCTGCCGACAGCGCCGGCCGTACTGCGCAATTGCTTCTGCAATCCCTGTCGCCCAGCGATGGGCCCAACCCCCCGCAAGCCTGAGGTGTCGTCATGTCGTCAAATACTGAAGTTCGTCCGCCGCTGCCGCCGTTCACTCGCGAGAGTGCCATCGAGAAAGTCCGCCTGGCGGAGGACGGCTGGAACAGCCGTGATGCGGCCAAGGTCGCGCTGGCCTACAGCCTCGATACGCGTTGGCGCAACCGTGCCGAGTTCGCCAATGGCCGCGATCAGGCGCGGGCGTTTCTCGAGCGCAAATGGGCCAAGGAGCTGGAGTACCGCCTGATCAAGGAACTCTGGGCATTCACCGACAATCGCATCGCCGTGCGCTATGCCTACGAATGGCGTGATGACTCGGGCAACTGGTTTCGCTCCTACGGCAACGAGAACTGGGAGTTTGGTGCTGACGGGCTGATGATCAACCGCTATGCCTGCATCAACGACTTGCCGATCCTGGAGTCCGAGCGCAAGTTCCGCTGGCCTCAGGGGCGTCGCCCTGACGATCATCCAGGCCTCTCCGTACTGGGGCTCTGATCGGGCTATGTGGGCACGGGAGTTGCTGCTTTAATGCGCCAATAAACCTGCGCCCCGAGGCCCTCTGGATGAATCGCAACGACCTGCGCCGCGTCGACCTGAATCTGCTGGTGATCTTCGAAACCCTGATGTTCGAAAAGAACCTGACCCGGGCGGCCGAGAAGCTGTTTCTCGGCCAGCCGGCAGTCAGTGCGGCGCTGGCCCGGTTGCGTGACCTGTTCGACGACCCGTTGCTGGTACGCAATGGTCGTGGCTTCGAGCCGACGGCGCGGGCGCTGGCGATTCTCAAGGAGTTGCAGCCGGCGATGGACACCATCTCGGGCGCGGTCAGCCGTGCCCGTGAGTTCAACCCGGCGACCAATCGCGACACCTTCCGCATCGGCCTGTCCGATGACGCCGAGTTCGGCCTGTTCCCGGCGCTGCTCAACCAGATCCGTGAAGAGGCGCCGGAGGTGGTGATCGTGGTGCGACGGGTCAACTTCCTGCTGATGTCGTCGATGCTGGCCTCTGGGGAAATCTCCGTTGGCGTCAGTTACACCACCGAGCTGCCAGCCAACGCCAAGCGGCGCAAGTTGCGCGAAATGAAGGTCAAGGTGCTGCGTGGCGATGACCGCCCCGGCGCGCTGACGCTGGACGAATATTGCTCGCGTCCGCATGCGCTGGTGTCGTTCTCGGGCGATCTGTGCGGCAATATCGACAACGACCTGGCGCGCTTGGAACGCTCGCGCCGCGTGGTACTGGCTGTGCCGCAGTTCAGTGGCTTGCGCTCGATCATCGCCGGTACGGAAATGCTCGCCACGGTTCCCGATTTCGCCGCCGCGGCGCTGATCGAGGGCACCAGTCTGCGCGCCGATGACCCACCTTTCGAACTGGTGAACTCAGATCTGTCGATGGTCTGGAGCGGGGTGACCGACAACGACCCGGCCGAGCGCTGGCTGAGAAGCAAGATCGTCGAGTTCATGGGTGAGCCTGGCGCCTGAACACGGCTTAGTCGCGGTAGAAGACCTGGATCAGGTGATAGCCGAACTGGGTCTTCACCGGGCCGTGCACTTCGCGTAGCGCCTTCTTGAAAATCACCTGATCCACCGCGCGCACCATCTGCCCCGGGCGCACTTCGCCGAGGTCGCCGCCTTTCTTGCCGGAGGGGCAGGTGGAGTGTTTGCGGGCCAGCACGTCGAAGGCCTCGCCAGCGGCGATGCGCTTTTTCAGTGCCGCGGCCTCCGCTTCGGTCTTGACCAGGATGTGGCGGGCCATTGCCTTTGCCATTGATGGGTTCCTCAAATCTGTCAGGGCGCTATTGTGCCAGTAATCATTGCGCCAGCAGAATGGCGTCAATTTTGTCGGCTTTGCGTCGTCTGCGGCACGGACGAATCATGGCCTATGGTATTTCAATCGTGCTCACGGAAACGCCGCCATGGATCTCCACGCAATGCTGAAAATCCTGTCCACTCAGGATGGCTCCGACTTGTATCTGTCCACTGGTGCGCCGCCCTGTGCGAAGTTCAACGGCGTGCTCAAGGCGCTGAGCCAGGAACCGATGAAGGCGGGTGATGTGGCGGCCATTGCCGACGCGATCATGGACAGTGCCCAGCGCGAGGAATTCGAGCGTGAGCTGGAGATGAACCTGGCCATCTCCCTGTCGGGCGTCGGGCGCTTTCGCATCAACATCTTCAAGCAGCGCAACGAGGTGTCCATCGTCGCGCGCAACATCAAGCTGGATATCCCTCGTTTCGAAGACCTCAAGCTGCCAGAGGTGCTGCTCAGCACGGTGATGGAAAAACGCGGCCTGGTACTGTTCGTCGGCGGCACCGGCTCGGGCAAGTCGACTTCCCTGGCTGCGCTGATCGACTACCGCAACCGCAACAGCGGCGGCCATATCATCACCATCGAAGACCCGGTGGAGTACGTGCACCGGCACAAGAAATCGATCATCAACCAGCGTGAGGTCGGCGTGGACACGCGCAGCTTCCACGCGGCACTGAAGAACACCCTGCGCCAGGCGCCGGATGTGATCCTGATCGGCGAGATCCGCGACCGCGAGACCATGGAACACGCCCTGGCGTTTGCCGATACCGGGCACCTGGCGATTTCCACCCTGCACGCCAACAACGCCAACCAGGCGCTGGACCGCATCATCAACTTTTTCCCCGAGGATCGCCGCCCGCAGTTGCTCAACGACCTGGGCAACAACCTCAAGGCGTTCGTCTCCCAGCGTCTGGTCAAGACCGTCGATGGCAAGCGCCGCGCTGCGGTGGAGGTGATGCTGGGTACGCCTACGGTGCGTGACCTGATCAAGCGCAACGAATTCTCCGAGCTCAAGGAAATCATGGAGAAATCCAAGAACCTCGGCATGCAGACCTTCGATCAAGCGCTGATCGACCTGGTACACGAGTGCGCCATCGACGAGGACGAGGCGGTGAAAAATGCCGATTCGGCGAATAACGTGCGGCTGAAGCTCAAACTCCATCGCGACAACCCGGCCAACGCCAAGCCTGCACCTGCCGTTGCAGCGCCGGTGGCGGCACCCGTTGCCCCAGCGAAGGCTGCCTCTGCAGGGGATTGGGGGCTGGAGCTGAAGCTCGAGGATATCGAGGAAGAGCAGCCGCCAGAGGACCCGGGGCGGCAGGGAATCTAGGGGTCAGGTTGTAGCGGCAGGTACGTCTGGCGCAAAAGAAGGCTGACGCCGTCTTGCTCCAGCTCACTGATGGCTGTGCGCAGTTGTTCGACCAACTGCGCATCGCAATCTTTCGAGCAGCCCAGATACAGGGCAGTGCTGGCCAGCGTCGGGCTTCTGCGCAGGTTCTGTTTTCGATAGGTCGAACCCTCCCAGATATACAGCGCCTCCGGCACGCCAGTGAACCAGGCGTCGATTCTGCCGAGGCTGAGCAGATGGGCCGGGTTCTCGCCCAGCTTGAGCTGCACGATCTGTTCGTCGCTGAAACCTTCGCGTTGCAGGATGCCAACCTGCGCCGTGCCCATGCCGACGCCTATACGGCGGTAGCGTTGGCGTGCCTGCGCGAAGTTGCTGACGGGCTCATCGAGGCTGAAGAAGGCACGCTCCAACTCCATGATCGGGGCAATCCAGGTGTAGATCTGCTCGCGCTCGGGCGTCCGCGATAAAGGGATGATCAGCATGTCCTTGCCCTTGGCGACCCGTATCTGAGAGCGCGGCCAGGGCTCGGCGACGATGTGGGTGAGCTTGCCGATTCTGGCCAGTGCGGTCAGTACCACGTCCCCGACCATGCCGTGGCCGCCCTCGTAGTGATGCATGGTCAGCGGTGGAGCGTCCGGCATGTACAGCTGGATGGGCTCGTTGGCTGATGCAATTCCGGCGACCAGCAAGGCAGCGAGCAGGCAAAGGGGGTTGGGCACGACGAACATCCTGTTGTTCTGGTCGAAACAGTATAGGGGCGCCGCAGTTCGGCGTTTGCCAGGCAGTGCTCAGGTCATCGCTGTAGCTCTGCCAGGTTGCGATACAGCGCCAATGCCTGGGGGTTGGCCAGGGCATCGGTGTTCTTCACCGGGCGGTCGTGGACGACGTTATGCACGGCCAATTCGACGATCTTGCCGCTGAGGGTGCGCGGAATATCGGCGACCTGGATGACCTTCGCCGGCACGTGGCGCGGCGTGGTATTGGCACGAATCACTCGGCAGATTTCGTCGTGTAGCGCGTCGTCCAATGTGATGCCATCACGCAGACGCACGAACAGCACCACGCGCACGTCGCCTTGCCAGTCCTGGCCGATGGCGATGGACTCCAGTACCTGCGGCACCTTTTCTACCTGGCGGTAGATTTCTGCAGTGCCGATGCGCACGCCGCCGGGGTTGAGCACGGCGTCGGAGCGGCCATGAATGATCAGGCCGCCGTGAGCGGTCTCCTCTGCATAGTCACCATGGGCCCAGACGCCGGGGAAAGTGGCGAAATAGGCGGCACGAAATTTCTCGCCATCGGCGTCGTTCCAGAAGCCTGCCGGTATGGCGGGGAAATGCCGGGCGCAAACCAGCTCGCCTTTTTCTCCGGTCACCGCTTGGCCGCTGTCGTTCCATACCTGCACGTCCATCCCCAAGCCCTTGCACTGCAGTTCGCCGCGCCAGACCGGCAGGGTCGGGTTACCCAGGGCGAAGCAGGAGACTATATCGGTGCCGCCGGAGATCGATGACAGGCAGAGGTCGCGCTTCACGTCGCGGTAGACGTAGTCGAAGCCCTCGTGGGCCAGCGGCGAACCGGTGGAGAGCATCGCCTTGAGGCTGCTCAGTTTGTGGCTTTCGCGCGGTTTGACGCTAGCTTTCTCCAGCGCGGCGATGAACTTGGCGCTGGTGCCGAAGACAGAGATGTCCTCGGCGTCGATCAGATCGATCAGGCGTGTGGGTTCGGGGTGAAAGGGCGAGCCGTCGTAGAGGACCAGGGTGGCGCCCAGGGCCAGGCCTGCTACCTGCCAGTTCCACATCATCCAGCCGCAGGTGGTGTAGTAGAACAGACAGTCATCGGCTGTCAGGTCGGTGTGCAGGCCCAGCTCCTTGAGGTGTTGCAGCAGGGTGCCGCCGACGCCGTGGACGATGCACTTGGGCACGCCGGTGGTGCCGCTGGAATAGAGGATGTACAGCGGTTGGTCGAAGCGCACCGGGGTGAACTGCGGCGCGCCGCCGGGCTGGTAGAAGTCCTGCCACAGGCTGATCGCTGCGACGGATTTGCAATCCGTGGCACGAGCGTCGAGCTTGGCGTAGGGCACCAGCACCAAATGCTGCAAGGAAGGCAGCTGTTGGAGAATTTCATTGAGCTTGTCGGTCAGGTCCAGATTCTTCCCTGCATAGCGATAACCGGCGGCGGCGATCAGCACCTTGGGTTCGATCTGACCGAAGCGGTCGATCACGCCCTGGGTGCCGAAGTCCGGCGAGCAACTCGACCAGGTGGCGCCCAGGCTGGCGGTGGCGAGCATGCCCACCACGGTCTGCCAGGTGTTGGGCATGACGGCCGCCACGCGATCACCGATGCCCACGCCCGCGTGTTGCAGGGCGCGTTGCAGCCCGGCTACATGGGCAGCCAGTTGCGCATGGCTGAGCTGTTCGCGGGTGCCATCCTCGGCGATGGCCACCAGTGCCGGATGGCCGTCACGGCGGCGCAGCAGGTGTTCGGCGAAGTTCAGGGTGGCCCCGGGAAACCACTGTGCATCCGGCATTGTCGGACCTTCGCGCAGGACGCATTCGGCGGGGCTGTGCAAGCGCATGTCGAAGAAGTCGACGATGGCCTGCCAGAAGGCTTCGCGTTGCTCGACGCTCCAGGCGTGCAGGGCAGGGTAGTCGGCCAGGTGCAAACTCTGGCGCTCGTTGACGAAACGGCGGAATGCATCCATGCGGGTGCCAGCGATGCGGTCGGCGGAGGGCGTCCAGAGAGGCTGCTGCATGGCCAGTCCTCGTCGTTGCTTGTTCGTAAGCTTCAGGTTAGTACGCATGGGCAATCAGGCCTTTAACCTGAGCGACCTTCGCGGCTATCGCACCGACCTTTTCATATGTTCGGAAGCAAACGACAGGCCGATACGGTACACCTGCCTGTAGGAGCGGCTTTAGCCGCGATAATCGCGGATGAATCCGCTCCTACGCATATGCGGGCTGTTGTTCAGTGCGTAGGGTGGATCACGCTTCACCGATCCACCACGACGGTGGATGAAAAAAGCGTCATCCACCCTAGGGGACCTGGCGGTTCAGGCGTGCCCGCGCCACCCGCGAGCCGTTGGTCTTGCCCAGCACTTCGCAGATGCGTTGACCCGCGGCGATCAGCTCGTCCATGTCCACACCTGTCTCGATACCCAGGCCCTGCATCAGGTAGAGCACGTCCTCGGTGGCGACGTTGCCGGTGGCGCCCTTGGCATAGGGACAACCGCCCAGGCCGGCGACCGAGCTGTCGAACACACTGATGCCTTCGAGCAGGCTGGCATAGATGTTGGTCAGGGCCTGGCCATAGGTGTCGTGGAAATGCCCGGCGAGCCTGTCGCGCGGGATGTCGCGGCCAACTACCTCGATCAGCGCGCGCGTCTTGCCGGCGGTGCCGGTGCCGATGGTGTCGCCCAGCGACACTTCGTAGCAGCCCATGGCGTAAAGCTCGCGGGCGACGCTGGCGACCTGCTTGGGCGCGACTTCGCCATCGTAAGGGCAGCCGAGTACGCAGGAAACGTAGCCGCGTACACGCACGTTCGCCGCCTTGGCCGCTGCCATCAGTGGTACGAAGCGCTGCAGGCTGTCGGCGATGGAGCAGTTGATGTTCTTCTGTGAGAAGGCCTCGCTGGCGGCGGCGAACACCGCCACTTCCTCGACTTTGGCTTCGAGTGCGGCTTCGAGACCTTTCAGGTTTGGCGTGAGCGCTGCATAGGTGACGCCGGGCTTACGCTGGATGCCGGCGAATACCTCGGCGGAGCCGGCCGTCTGCGGCACCCATTTGGGGGACACGAAGCTGCCCACCTCCACGTAGCTCAGACCGGTGGCTGTCAGATCGTCCACCAGGCGCACCTTGTCGGCCACGCTGATCGGCTTTTTCTCGTTCTGCAGACCATCGCGCGGGCCGACTTCGACCAGGCGCACGGATTTGGGCAGGTTCATAGGCTGTCCTCGTTTTCATCGTAGGGTGCGCGGTGCGCACCACTCGCGGCAAGATGGTCGATTCGCTACGTAGGGTGGACATCGCCTTTCATGTCCGCCTTGCTGTGGGCTAATGGCCTCACGGTGGATCGATAAAGCGTGATCCACCCTTGCGCTGCTATGTAGGGTGGACATCGCCTTTCATGTCCACCTTGATGCAGGCGAATGACTTCATGGTGGATCGATGAAGCGCGATCCACCCTACGGTTCTAGCTCCACCAACACCGCACCTTCGCTGACCATTTCCCCTTCGCGGCAGTACAGCGCCTTGACCGTACCGGCTTCGGGCGCGCGGATGCTGTGCTCCATCTTCATCGCCTCCAGCACCACCAGCGCCGTGCCAGTCTCGACCGCCTGACCGGGTTCGACCAGTACGCGGACGATGCTGCCGTTCATCGGTGCACTGAGGCCACCCTGCTGGGCATGGCTGGCCTCGGCGGCGGCGATGGGGTCGAAGCGGCTGATGGCATGCAGCTCGCCGTGCCATTGCAGGTAGAGGGCATCGCCACGGCGGATGGCGCGCAGACGCTGGCGCGTGCCGTCGATTTCCGCCTGCAGCTCTTCGCCTTGCAAGCGGGCCTGGTTGCTCGCGCGCACCTTGCGGCTCTCGCCCTGGCAGTTCAGGTGCAAGTCGATTTCCGCCACGCCACCGGCACGCCAACCACTACGAACGGCCCAGGGCGAATGGCTGTCGTCCGCGCGCTGCACGAGGCTTTCGCTCTGTACCCAGGCATCGGCAGCGAGTTGCCAGAAGTTGTCCGGCAACCCACCGGGGGCCGGCAGCAACTGCTGTTGATGGCGCGGGATAAACCCCGTGTCCAGCTCGCATGCGGCGAAGGCCGGATGAGCGAGGATGCGTTGCAGGAACGCCAGGTTGGTCCTCACGCCGCCGACCAGGGTGTCGTCGAGCATGCTCAGCAGACGCAGGCGTGCCTGTTCGCGGTTCTCGCCCCAGGCGATCAGCTTGCCGAGCATTGGGTCGTAGAAGGGCGAAACACTGTCACCCTCGGCCACGCCGCTGTCGACGCGACGCCCTTCGCCGTTACCGGCTTCGCGGTACAGCGCCAGCGTGCCGGTGGCGGGGAGAAAATCGTGATCCGGGTCTTCGGCGTACAGCCGCACTTCGATGGCGTGCCCGTTCAGCGGTACTTGCTGTTGGCTGATCGGCAGCGGCTCGCCACGGGCGACGCGAATCTGCCAGGCGACCAGATCGAGCCCGGTGATGGCTTCGGTGACCGGGTGCTCGACCTGCAGGCGGGTGTTCATCTCCATGAAGAAGAAGTCGCCACGCTCATCCAGCAGAAATTCCACGGTGCCGGCACCGACATAGCCGATGGCCTGGGCGGCCTTGACCGCCGCCTCGCCCATGGCGCGACGCAGTTCGGGACTCAGGCCGGGCGCCGGCGCTTCTTCGACCACTTTCTGGTGGCGGCGCTGGATCGAGCAGTCGCGCTCGTTCAGATACAGGCAGTTGCCGTGCTGATCGGCGAACACCTGAATCTCCACATGGCGCGGCTTGAGCACGTATTTTTCCACCAGCATGCGCGAGTCGCCGAAGGCCGACTGCGCTTCGCGCTGCGCGGACTCCAGCGTTTCGGCCAGCTCGCTCTCGCGCTCGGCGACCTTCATACCCTTGCCGCCGCCACCGGCTGCCGCCTTGAGCAGTACCGGGTAACCGATGCGTGCAGCGGCCTCGCGGAAGGTGTCGATATCCTGCTTGTCGCCGTGGTAGCCGGGCACCAGCGGCACACCAGCGGCTTCCATCAGCGACTTGGCCGCCGACTTGCTGCCCATGGCGTCGATGGCCGAGGCGGGTGGGCCGAGGAAGATCAGCCCGGCCTGCTCGATGGCACGGGCGAAGCCGGCGTTCTCCGAGAGAAAACCGTAGCCGGGGTGGATGGCTTGTGCGCCGCTGGCCTTGGCCGCGGCGATGATCTTGTCGATCAGCAGGTAGCTTTCGCCGGGCTTGGCGCCGCCCAGATTCACCGCGACGTCGGCTTCGCGCACATGGCGGGCGCTGGCATCGATGGCGCTGTGCACGGCGACGGTGCGGATGCCCATGGCCTTGGCCGTGCGCATCACGCGGCAGGCGATTTCGCCGCGATTGGCGACCAGCAGGGTGTCGATCATGGTCATTGCTCCTGCCAGTTGGGTTGGCGTTTTTCCAGGAATGCACGCAGGCCTTCCTGGCCCTCGGCGCTGACGCGCAGGCGGGCGATGGCGTTTTCGGTGTAGCGGCGCAGGGCCGGGCTCAACTCGCCGCTGCCCACTTCGCGCAGCAGATCCTTGCTGGCGCGCATGGCCTGCGGGCTGTTCTGTAGCAGGTTGGCGACCCAGGCCTCGACCTGGCTTTCCAGGTCAGCGGCCGGGTAGCTCTCGGCGAGCAGGCCCAGCTCGCGGGCGCGCTGGCCGTCGAAGCGTTCGGCGGTGAGCGCATAACGCTTGGCCGCGCGCTCGCCGATGGCCTGCACGACGAAGGGGCTGATCACCGCCGGGGCCAGGCCGATGCGTACCTCGGACAGCGAGAACAGCGCGTCATCCGCGCCGATGGCCATGTCGCAGCAACTGGCCAGGCCCACCGCACCACCGAAGGCCGTGCCCTGGATCACGGCCAGGGTCGGGATCTTCAGGCCGTGCAGGTTGTACATCAGCTCGGCCAGCTCGCGGGCGTCACTCAGGTTGGCGTTGTAATCGAGGGTGGCAGCGTGCTGCATCCAGGCCAAATCGGCTCCGGCGGAGAAGTGCTTGCCACGCCCGCGCAGCAGGAGAAAACGCAGGCTCTTGTCTTCACCCACGGCGTCGAGGGCGAGGATCAGCTCGCGGATCATCTCGGCGTTGAAGGCGTTGTTCTTCTCCGGGCGGTTCAGCCACAGGGTGGCGAAGCCGCGTGGGTCTTTTTCCAGTTCTACGGTGGTGAAGTTGGTCATGGTCAATTCCGGAATCTGCTTTTTGCTCCCTCTCCCATTCATTGGGGGCACGCCTAGTGGAGAGGGCTGGGGAGAGGGCGCTTCGAGCGTTTAACCCTCTCCCCCGGCCCCTCTCCCGCAAGCGGGAGAGGGGAGTTGGTCATCACATGCGGAACACCCCGAAACGGGTCGGCTCGATCGGCGCGTTGAGGCTGGCCGACAGCGCCAGGGCTAGCACCTCACGGGTTTGCGCCGGGTCGATCACGCCGTCGTCCCACAGGCGGGCGCTGGAGTAGAAGGGGTGTGCCTGCTGCTCGTATTGCTCGACGATGGGTTGTTTCAGGCGTTGCTCGTCCTCATCGGTGTACGTCTGGCCGGCACGCTGCGCCTGCTCACGCTTGACCTGCACCAGCACCCCGGCGGCCTGTTGCGCACCCATCACGCCGATCCGCGCGTTGGGCCACATCCACAGGAAGCGCGGGTCATAGGCGCGGCCACACATGCCGTAGTTGCCGGCGCCGAAGCTGCCGCCGATGATCACGGTGAACTTCGGCACCTGAGCACAGGCCACGGCGGTGACCAGCTTGGCGCCGTGCTTGGCGATGCCGCCTTCCTCGTATTTCTTGCCGACCATGAAACCGGTGATGTTCTGCAAGAACAGCAGCGGAATGCCGCGCTGGCAGGCCAGCTCGACGAAGTGCGCGCCTTTCTGCGCCGATTCGGCGAAGAGGATGCCGTTGTTGGCCAGGATCGCCACCGGGTAACCATTGATGCGAGCGAAGCCGCACACCAGGCTAGTGCCGAACAGCGCCTTGAATTCATCGAGTTGTGAGTCGTCGACGATGCGGGCGATCACCTCGCGCACGTCGAAGGGCTGCTTGGCGTCGGCCGGGATCACCCCGTACAGCTCCTCGGCTGCGTAGCGCGGGGCGATGGGCGCGCGGCAGTCGAGCTGGCCTAGCTTGCGCCAGTTCAAATTGCTGATGCAGCGACGGGCCAGGGCCAGGGCATGTTCGTCGTCCTCGGCATAGTGGTCGGCCACGCCGCTGGTCTTGCAGTGCACATCGGCGCCGCCCAGTTCCTCGGCGCTCACCACTTCGCCCGTGGCGGCCTTCACCAGCGGCGGGCCAGCGAGGAAGATGGTGGCCTGTTCGCGCACCATGATGGTCTCGTCGCTCATCGCCGGCACGTAGGCGCCGCCGGCGGTGCAGGAGCCCATCACCACAGCGATCTGCGGGATGCCCAGCGCGCTCATATTGGCCTGATTGAAGAAGATGCGGCCGAAGTGCTCGCGATCCGGGAACACCTCGTCCTGGCGCGGCAGGTTGGCGCCGCCGGAGTCCACCAGATAGATGCACGGCAGGCGGTTCTCGCGGGCAATGGCCTGGGCGCGCAGGTGCTTCTTCACCGTCAGCGGGTAGTAGCTGCCGCCTTTTACCGTGGCGTCGTTGGCCACGATCATGCATTCGACGCCTTCGACGCGGCCGATACCGGCGATCACTCCGGCTGCCGGTACGTCTTCGCCGTACACCTCATGGGCGGCGAGCTGGCCGATCTCGAGGAAGGGCGAGCCGGCATCGAGCAGGCGGTTGATGCGTTCGCGCGGTAACAGCTTGCCGCGCGAGGTGTGGCGCTCCTGCGCCTTGGCGCCGCCACCTTCGTGGACGCGGGCGAGCAGGGCGCGCAGTTCGTCCACCTGGGCAAGCATCGCTGCCTGGTTGGCGGCGAACTCCGGTGAGCGAGTATTGATCTGGGTGTGCAGGATGGCCATTGGGCGCACTCCGTTTTCTGGCTACCGTCGTAGGGTGCGCCGTGCGCACCAAGTCGTTTTGGGTGGTGCGCGCGGCGCACCCTACGGGTCAGTGGCCGTTGTTATTTCGTCTCGTTGAACAACTCACGACCGATCAGCATGCGGCGGATCTCGCTGGTGCCAGCGCCGATCTCATAGAGCTTGGCGTCGCGCAGCAGGCGCCCGGCCGGGTATTCGTTGGTGTAGCCGTTGCCACCGAGCAGCTGGATGGTGTCGAGCGCCATCTTGGTGGCCATCTCGGCGGTGTAGAGGATCACCGCGGCGGCGTCCTTGCGTGATTCCTCGCCGCGGTCGCAGGCCTTGGCCACGTTGTACAGGTAGGACTTGGAGGCGTTCATGCCGGCGTACATGTCGGCCAGCTTGCCCTGCACCAGCTGGAACTCGCCGATGGACTGCTTGAACTGCTGACGCTCGTGCACGTAGGGCAGCACCACGTCCATGCAGGCACTCATGATCCCGGTCGGGCCACCGGAGAGCACGGTGCGCTCGTAGTCCAGGCCGCTCATCAGCACGCGCACACCACCGCCCTCGCTGCCCAAGATGTTTTCCTCCGGCACTTCGCAGTCCTCGAACAGCAGCTCGCAGGTGTTGGAGCCGCGCATGCCCAACTTGTCCAGCTTCTGGTGGCGGGAGAAACCCTTGAAGTCGCGCTCGACGATAAAGGCGGTCATGCCGCGTGAGCCGGCGTTGATGTCGGTCTTGGCGTAGATCACGTAGGTGTGGGCGTCCGGGCCGTTGGTGATCCACATCTTGTTGCCGTTGAGCACGTAGTGGTCGCCGCGCTTCTCCGCACGCAGCTTCATCGACACCACGTCGGAGCCAGCGTTGGGCTCGCTCATGGCCAGGGCGCCGATATGCTCCCCGGAGCACAGCTTGGGCAGGTATTTGTGCTTCTGCGCCTCGCTGCCGTTCTTGTGGATCTGATTGATGCAGAGGTTGGAGTGCGCGCCGTAGGACAGGCCTACCGATGCCGAGGCGCGGCTGATCTCTTCCATGGCCAGTACGTGCGCCAGGTAGCCCATGTCGGTGCCGCCGTACTCTTCCTTGACCGTCATGCCGAGCAGGCCCATGTCACCGAACTTGCGCCACATGTCCATGGGGAACTCGTTGTCGCGGTCGATCTGCGCGGCGCGCGGCGCCAACTCGGCCTGGGCGAAGTGGTGCACCGAATCGCGCAGCATGTCGAGGGTTTCGCCGAGGCCGAAGTTGAGGGTGGGGTAGCTCATGGGTCACCTATAGTTGTTGTCGTAGGGTGCGCCATGCGCACCGGGTCGGATCAAGTGGCGCACAGCGCACCCTAGGCTTGCGTCTCGGCCAAGGCTGCCAGGCAGCGCTCCTCGGCGGTATCCAGTTCCAGTTGCATCTGCTGGATATCCAGTAATTGTTGTTCAAGCTGCAGGCGGCGCTCGGCGATCTTGCCCATGAAAGTCTCCAACTGCTTGCGGCTGCCGGTTTCCGGGTCGTAGAGCTCGATCAGCTCGCGGCATTCGGCCAGCGAGAAGCCGATGCGCTTGCCGCGCAGGATGAGTTTCAGCGCCACCTTGTCCTTAGCGCTGTAGATGCGCTCCTGGCCGCGCCGCTCGGGTGCGAGCATGCCTTGCTCCTCGTAGAAGCGAATGGCGCGCGTGGTGATGTCCAGTTCGCGGGCCAGGTCGGAGATGGAGTAGGTGGTTGCCATGGTCATTGCTCGTTTACCTTTACGTTAACGTAAACCTGTGCAAATCTGCCTGTCAATCTCACCCCACAACAATCACAGAGGTTGAGCATGCGTATCGACGAATCGGTGTTCCTGATCAGCGGCGGCGCCTCCGGCCTGGGCCTGGCCACTGCGCGTGAACTGGTCGGGCAGGGCGGCAAGGTGCTGCTGCTGGATATCAACGAGCAGGCAGGCCTGCAGGCCCTCGCCGAGCTGGGCGCCAGCGCGCGCTTCGTGCGCGCCGATATCACCCGCGAAGAGGACGGCCACGCAGCCGTGGCGCAGGCGCTGGCGGCATTCGGCGCGCTGCACGGGCTGGTCAACTGCGCCGGCGTTGCGCCTGCCGAGAAAGTGTTGGGCCGCAACGGTGCTCATGGTCTGGACAGTTTCCGCCGCACCGTCGAAGTCAACCTGATCGGCAGCTTCAACCTGCTGCGCCTGGCTGCCGAGGCCATGGCGCAGAACACGCCGAACGCCGGCGGCGAGCGCGGGGTCATCATCAATACCGCTTCGGTGGCGGCGTTCGATGGGCAGATGGGCCAGGCGGCCTATGCCGCCTCCAAGGGTGGTGTCGCCGCACTGACGCTGCCGGCCGCGCGTGACCTGGCGCGCTCGGGCATCCGCGTGATGTGCATCGCCCCCGGTGTGTTCGAGACGCCGATGATGGCCGGCATGCCGCAGGAGGTGCGTGATTCGCTGGCGGCCAATGTGCCGTTTCCGCCACGCCTCGGCCGACCTGACGAATACGCCGCGCTGGTGCGGCATATCGTCGAGAACGCGATGCTCAATGGCGAGGTGATTCGCCTCGATGGCGCGTTGCGCATGGCGGCGAAATAGCCGGGGCGACCAGGTGTTTATGTCGGAGCGGTTGGGCGGCATTCCAGCCTTGTCATGATCGCGGCTGAAGCCGCTCCTACGTTCAGATACACCGGTACACGCAGAGCAACTTTCCCGGATTGCATCCGGGCTACGCGATTCGAAGGTGAAACTCATGAAACAACAACTCGATCCCGTCGTCATCGTCAGTGCCGCACGCACGCCCATGGGCGGCTTTCTTGGCGATCTGGCCGGTCTTACGGCAGCTGAACTGGGCGCAGCGGCGATCCGCTCGACCCTCGACCGTGCCGGCCTCGCTGCCGAGGCGGTAGACACGGTGCTGATGGGCTGCGTGCTGCAGGCTGGCCAGGGCCAGGCTCCGGCGCGCCAGGCCGCACTGGGCGCTGGGTTGAGCCAGGCGGCGCAGTGCACCACGCTGAACAAGATGTGTGGCTCGGGCATGCAGGCGCTGATGCTCGGCCATGACCAGTTGCTCGCCGGCAGTGCCGATGTGCTGGTGGCCGGCGGCATGGAGAGCATGTCCAACGCGCCGTACCTGCTGGCGCGCGCCCGTGGTGGCTACCGCATGGGCCATGGCCAGGTGCTCGACCATATGTTCCTCGACGGTCTGGAGGATGCCTACGAGCGCGGCCGCCTGATGGGCACCTTCGCCGAGGATTGCGCGCAGCAGTATCGCTTCAGCCGCGAGGAACAGGACGCCTATGCCCTGGAGTCGCTGCGCCGTGCCCAGCAGGCGATAACGGACGGTTCGTTCGCCAGCGAGATCGCTGCGGTGGAGGCGCCGCAGGGACGTGAGCGACGTCTGGTCAGCAGCGATGAGCAGCCGCCCAAGGCCCGCCCAGACAAGATTCCCGGCCTGAAACCGGCGTTCCGCGAGGGCGGTACGGTGACGGCAGCCAACGCCAGTTCCATTTCCGATGGCGCCGCCGCGTTGCTGCTGATGCGCCTGTCCGAGGCTCAGGAGCGCGGCCTGACGCCGCTGGCGCGCATCGTTGGTCAAGCCGGGTATGCCCAGGCGCCGAACCTGTTTACTACGGCGCCAGTGGCGGCGATCCAGCGTCTGCTGACGCGTATCGAGTGGGCGCTGGAGACGGTCGATCTGTTCGAGATCAACGAGGCCTTCGCCGTGGTGCCGATGGTGGCCATGCGTGAGCTGGGCATCGACCACGAAAAGCTCAATGTGCACGGCGGCGCCTGTGCCCTTGGCCATCCCATCGGTGCGTCCGGCGCACGCATCCTGGTGACCCTGCTGGCAGCGTTGCAGCAACGTGGCCTCAAGCGTGGCGTGGCATCCGTGTGCATCGGTGGCGGTGAAGCCACCGCCGTGGCCATCGAGTTGTATTGAATCGACCCGTAGGGTGTCGTGGGGCCGCCCAGGCTGTGCGCACCGAGAGTTTCCGCCAACCAGCGGTGCGCATGGCGCACCCTACGTATGGAGCCAGCCATGCTGCCCAACGAAGAAGACACCCTTATCCGTGACATGGCTCGTCAGTTCGCCCAGGAGCGGCTCAAACCCTTCGCCGCTGATTGGGACCGCGAGCATCGCTTCCCAGCCGAGGCCATCGCCGAGATGGGCCAGCTGGGGTTCATGGGCATGCTGGTGCCACAGCAGTGGGGCGGCGCCGAGACCGGTCACCTGGCTTACGCCATGGCCCTGGAGGAAGTGGCCGCTGGCGATGGTGCTTGCTCCACCATCATGAGCGTGCACAACTCGGTGGGCTGCATGCCGATCCTCAAGTACGGCAGCGAGGAGCAGAAACAACGCTTTCTCCGCCCGCTGGCCGAGGGCAGCATGCTCGGTGCCTTCGCCCTGACCGAACCGCAGGCCGGCTCCGACGCCAGCGACCTGCGTACCCGCGCGCGGCGCGATGGCGACCATTACGTGCTCAACGGTGCCAAGCAGTTCATCACCTCCGGCAGCCACGCCGGCATGGTCATCGTGTTCGCCGTCACCGACCCGCAAGCGGGCAAGAAGGGCATCAGTGCCTTTATCGTACCGACCGATGTGCCGGGATTCTCGGTGGTGCGGGTAGAGGACAAGCTTGGCCAGCATGCCTCCGATACCTGCCAGATCCAGCTCGACGACGTGCGTATCCCGGCCGATCTGCGCCTTGGCGAGGAGGGCGAGGGCTATCGCATCGCCCTGGCCAACCTAGAAGGCGGACGCATCGGCATCGCCGCGCAGTCGGTGGGCATGGCGCGGGCCGCGTTCGAAGCAGCGCGTGAATACGCCCACGAGCGGGTGACCTTCGGCAAGCCGATCATCGAACACCAGGCCGTGGCCTTTCGCCTGGCGGACATGGCCACGCAGATCGCCGTGGCGCGGCAGATGGTGCATCACGCGGCGAGCCTGCGTGAGGCCGGTCAGCCGTGTTTGACCGAGGCATCGATGGCCAAGCTGTTCGCCTCGGAGATGGCCGAACGGGTGTGCTCGGCGGCGATCCAGACGCTCGGCGGCTATGGCTACCTCAAGGACTTCCCGGTCGAGCGCATCTACCGCGATGTGCGCGTGTGCCAGATCTATGAAGGCACCAGCGACGTGCAGCGGATGGTGATCGCCCGCAGTCTATAAGGACGTGCAACCGTAGGGTGCGCCGTGCGCACCGGGGCTGGCACCGTTATTGAGGGTAGTCAGCCCTCTCCCACAAGTGGGAGAGGGGGCTCGTTCGTTGTCAGCTTCAATCGAACTGGTACTGCACACCCGCGCCGACGTACCAGGCGCGCTCAGGGCCGGGTTCGTAATAGCGGCCGTTACCGTCGCCGACGATCACCGAACCGATGTACTTGCGGTCTAGCAGGTTGTCGATGCGCAGCACCTGA
Source organism: Ectopseudomonas composti (assembly GCF_900115475.1). Classification (GTDB taxonomy): domain Bacteria; phylum Pseudomonadota; class Gammaproteobacteria; order Pseudomonadales; family Pseudomonadaceae; genus Aquipseudomonas; species Aquipseudomonas composti. The sequence continues at coordinate 80,709 of NZ_FOWP01000012.1, read as the reverse complement.
TTGAAGGTCAGCGCGCCGGCCTTCTGCTCGAAGCGCGCCTGCCAGTTGAACAGCGCATAACTCGGCGCCGCCTTGGCGGTGTTGCTGTCCTCGACGTAGAGCTTGCTGCGGTACAGACCTTCGACGGCGGTGCTGAACCAGCCCAGCGGCTGCCAGGCGAGTTCGCCATACAGGCTGCGGGCGGGGATGCCCGGTAGATGGTTGCCCGACTCGATCAGCCGGCCGTTGCTGGTGAAATCCTTGCTGTAGGTGGCGTCGATCTGGGTGTAGGCGAGGTTGGCACGCAGGGTTTCGCTCAGCTGGCTTTGCAGTGCCAGCTCGACACCTCGGCGACGGGTTTGGGCGGCGTTCTGGAAGCTATTGCGCCCGCCGAGGGCTGAGGCGACGACGAGTTCGTCATCTGTGTCGATCTGGAACAGCGCCAGTTGCAGACTGGTGGCGTCGGCCAGGCGAGCCTTGAGGCCGATTTCGATCTGCTCGCTGGTGGCTGGCCTGAGATCGAAGCCGAAGCTGTTGCCTGGGCCGGAATAGGACAGCTCGTTGAGCGTCGGCGTCTCCACGCCCTTGCCCCAACTGGCGTAGGCATTCAGGTCCGGCAGGAGGGCATAGCTGGCGCCTAGCGTTGGTGTCAGTTCGCGATAGGTGACCGAGCCGCTGTCGTCGCCATTGCTCAGGAAGCGGTCGTCCACATCGAACTCCACCTGGCTGTGGCGCAGGCCGGCCTGCAGGTCGAGCTTGCCCAGTTGCCAGGCTGCCTGGACATAGGGTGACAGGCTGGTGACCTCGTTGCGCTCATCACGGCGTAAGTCGCCCTTTACCCCGAGGGTGTCGCCAACAAAATTCTCGTAGCCCTGACGATCATCACGCGAGTAGTCATAGTCCAGGCCAGTGGTGACGGTCAGCAGGCTGCTGCCCAGGTCGAAGGATTGAATCCAGCGGTTACCGATGCCGTGGAAGCTACGTTCGAAGTCGATAACACCGCCTGAGTGCTTTTGGTCAGGATCTCTTGGTGGCAGTTGGGCGAGTCTTGGAATCGACTGGTACTGAATTACCCGCCGCGTGCCGCTATACAGCGTGCTTTGCCAGGTGCCGGCGGCGAAGCTGCGTTCGTAGTTGAGGGCGAACTGGCGGTGATCGACGGTCTTGCGCGTATTGAACAGCAGAGCACTGGGGGCGGCAGATCGTCGGTCAGACTGCACCTGTTGCCAGGTCAGGCCCTGCGGGTCCTGCGTGCCGTTCTGATCCAGTTCACTGAAGCTCAGGCTCAGTTTGCTGAGATCGTCCGGGTACAGGGTCAGCTTGGCGAATGTCTTGTCGAGAATGGCGCCGCTGTGGTCGCGGTAGCCGTCGGTTTCGAAGTGCGAGCGATTGATGATAAAGCCGGCCTTGTCGTTACCGCCTTCGGCAGCGACACGGGTGCGGCTGGTGCCGTAGGCAGCCTGGGAGGTGTCGAGCGAGACCTTGGGTGGGCCTTCGCCATCGCGCGAAAAGAGCTGGATGACCCCGCCGGAGTTGCTGCCGTAGACGCTGGCGAACGGCCCGCGCAGCACTTCGATGCGTTCCAGAGTATCGAGGTCGAAGGTCGCCGCCTGGCCCTGGCCATCGGGATTGGACAGCGGTACGCCATCAGCCAGCAGCTTGATGCCGCGAATGCCAAAGGCCGAACGGGCACCGAAACCGCGTGAGGATATCTGCAGATCCTGGGCGTAGTTCTGCCGGTTCTGCACCACCAAGCCCGGCACGCTGCCGAGCGCCTCGGAGAGGTTGACGCCCGGTTTACCTAAGGTGGCCTGTTCGGCGTCTATGCGGTTGACCGAGAAGGGCAGTTGCCAGCCGCTGGCTTCGTAGCGACTGCCGGTGATCACCAGTTCGTCGATCTCGTAGGGCGTCTGCTCGGCCAGTGTCAGTCCTGGGAGCAGGGCGATGCAGGTCAACTTGAGGCGCATGGAGCGATCCTTTTGCAGGTTCTTCTTGTACGTACCGTTGCAGGTGCGGTTGATGTTCATTGCGGCGCAAGCGTGGCCGGCGTCGCGTGAGGTCGGCAGGGCAAAGGCATCGCAGGCCGCTGAATCAAGTGACATCCATGGGCCGTGCCAGGTTTGGTGAAAGATTGGCGAACCGCGTGCGCGCAAAGCTTGAGTTGTCCCGAAACGCCGTCCAATGACCATGGGCAGAGGGTTCTCAGCGGCTTCGACATTGGTCGTGGTTCTTTAGTCGCATGCCGGTGCTGCTCGGCTTTGCATGGCTTCAGGCTTGCAAACGGGCCTCGCAGGGTAGCAGGCGAGCCCTCGGGACGCGGTCGTGAACGAAGCAAATTTGTTTCCACGCATTTTGCCGTTGCGCAGCGGTCTTCCTTTGTAGCGTCGTTGCAACAACTGTCGCGCTTGGCGCTACACCTGTTGCGCGACAGTGCTGCGTCCGTTGTCTCCGTCAAAGACGCAGGGACCCGGAAAACAAAGGCTTCAGCTATTTTCAAGGCCATGGCACAGCCGTTGCTCCAGCGCTTGCACGCCGCGATATCGAGTTCGCGGCCACAACAAGAACTGGAGAAAAACCATGAGTTCGATTGGCCTCGACTTGCCTATCGCCCGCCCGACGCTCTACAGGCAAACCACCTTGCGCTTCCCCCGTACTGCCCTGGTCGCAGCTTTGCTGCTTTCCAGCTTCTGGCAGGCGGTTCAGGCTGCCGATGTTGACGGTAAACGTATCATCGCTGCCGACCAGGAACCCGGTAACTGGATGAGCCACGGCCGGACCTATGACGAGCAGCGCTACAGCCCGTTGGAGCAGATCACCCAGCAGAACGTCGATCAGCTCGGCCTGGCCTGGAGCTATAAGCTGGACATCGACCGCGGCGTGGAAGCCACGCCCATCGTGGTCGACGGCGTGATGTACACCACTGGACCGTTCTCGGTGGTCTACGCGCTGGATGCGCGCAACGGCAAGCTGCTGTGGAAGTACGACCCGGAATCCGATCGCAATCGTGCTGGCGAGGCCTGCTGTGATGCGGTCAACCGTGGTGTGGCGGTGTGGAAGGGCAAGGTCTATGTCGGTGTGCTCGACGGCCGTCTGGAGGCCATCGATGCCAAGACCGGGCAGCGCGTGTGGTCTGTCGATACCCGCGCCGACCACAACCGCAGCTACACCATCACCGGCGCGCCACGGGTGGTCAACGGCAAGGTAGTGATCGGCAACGGCGGCGCCGAGTTCGGCGTGCGTGGCTACGTTACCGCCTACGATGCCGAGAGCGGCAAGCAGGCCTGGCGCTTCTACACCGTGCCGGGCGACCCCAAGCTGCCGCCAGAAGACAAGGCCATGGAAATCGCTGCCAAGACCTGGCACGGCGATGCCTTCGCCGAGCAGGGCGGTGGCGGTACCGCGTGGGACTCTTTCGCCTTCGACCCGGAGCTGAACCTGCTCTACATCGGCGTCGGCAACGGCTCGCTGTGGGACCCGAAATGGCGCAGCGAGGCCAAGGGCGACAACCTGTTCCTGTCGTCCATCGTCGCCATCGATGCCGATACCGGCGAGTACGCCTGGCACTACCAGACCACACCGGGCGATGCCTGGGACTTCACCGCCACCCAGCACATGATCCTCGCCGAGCTGGAAATCGACGGCAAGCAGCGCAAGGTGCTGATGCAGGCGCCGAAGAACGGCTTCTTCTACGTCATTGACCGCGCCACCGGCGAGCTGCTGTCGGCCGAGAACATCGTGCCGGTGAACTGGGCCAAGGGCATCGACATGAAGACCGGCCGCCCCATCGTCGACGACGAGGCCGCCGCCTACTGGAAGGACGGCAAGCGCAAGCTGGTCACCCCGGCGTTCTGGGGTGCGCATGACTGGCACCCGATGTCATTCAACCCCAAGACCGGGCTGGTCTACATTCCGGCGCACATCATGTCCGCCTACTACGAGCACATCCCCGAGGCGCCGACGCGTAACCCGTTCAAGAGCATGTACCAGCTCGGTCTACGTACCGGCATGATGCCGGAAGGCCCGGACGGCCTGCTGGAGATGGCCAAGACCTGGTCCGGCAAGCTGATCGCCTGGGACCCGGTGAAACAGAAGGCTGCCTGGGAAGTGCCCTACATCACCATCTTCAACGGTGGCACGCTGAGCACCGCCGGCAACCTGGTATTCGAGGGTAGCGCCGATGGCCGCGTGATTGCCTACGCCGCCGAGGATGGCAAGAAGCTCTGGGAGCAGCCCGCTGCCAGTGGCGTGATGGCCGCGCCGATCACCTACTCGGTGGACGGCGAGCAGTATGTGACCTTCATGGCCGGTTGGGGCGGTGCGTTCTCCACCTTCGCCGGAGCGCTGTCGCTGCGCGCCGGCGTGCAGCCCTTCGCCCAGGTGCTGACCTACAAGCTCGGCGGTACCGCCAAGCTGCAGGAGCCGGCACCGCCTGCCGACGCGCCGAAGCCACCAGCGCTGACGGCCGATGCGGCCACCGTCGAAGCCGGCGCCAAGCTGTATGACGGCTACTGCTCGCAGTGCCACGGCATCCACGCGGTGAGCGGCGGCGTGCTGCCAGACCTGCGCAAGCTGACGCCGGAGAAGCACCAGATGTTCCTCGGCATTCTCTATGGCGGCCGTGTGCCGGACGGCATGCCGTCGTTCGCCGAGGCCTTCGATGCCAAGCAGGTTGATCAGATTCACCAGTACCTGATCAAGCGCGCCCACGACCTTCAGGAAGAAGGCGAGGCCTGGAAGAAGTTCAGCGCCAACTGATTCACGCGAGTGCACGCCAGCCTGGCGTGCGCTCATCCGTCCACTCCCTTTAGCGAGAGCGACCATGAGCGAAACCATCTACCAGAACTACATCGACAACGCCTTCGTCGACAGCGACAAGCTGATCGAGGTGCGCAATCCAGCCACCGGCGTACTGCTGGCACGCACCCCCGATGCCAGCAACGAGCAGGTCGATCGCGCCATCGCCGCGGCGCGCAAGGCGCAGAAAAGCTGGGCCGCCAAACCTGCCATCGAGCGCGCTGGTTACCTGCGCCGCATCGCCGAGAAGGTGCGTGCCAACGCGCCGCGCCTGGCACAGATCATCACCCGCGAAGGCGGCAAAGTGCCGGCGTTGGCCGAGGTGGAGGTCAATTTCACCGCCGATTACCTCGACTACATGGCCGAATGGGCGCGCCGCCTGGAAGGCGAAGTTTTGACCAGCGACCGCGCCGGTGAACACATCTTCCTGCTGCGCAAGCCGCTGGGCGTGGTGGCCGGTATCCTGCCGTGGAACTTCCCGTTCTTCCTCATCGCGCGCAAGATGGCGCCGGCGCTGCTGACTGGCAACACCATCGTCATCAAGCCCAGCGAAGAAACCCCGATCAACTGCTTCGAGTTCGCCAAACTGGTGGCTGAAGTCGATCTGCCGACGGGCGTGTTCAACGTGGTTGGCGGCACGGGTGCTGGCGCTGGCAGCGCGCTGACCAGCCATGCCGGCGTCGACCTGATTAGCTTCACCGGTAGCGTCGGCACTGGCTCACGGATCATGGCCGCAGCCGCGCCGCACATCACCAAGCTCAACCTGGAACTGGGCGGCAAGGCACCGGCCATCGTTCTGGCCGATGCCGATCTGGATCTGGCAGTGAACGCCATCAAAGCCTCGCGAGTGATCAACACCGGGCAGGTGTGCAACTGCGCCGAGCGTGTCTACGTCGAGCGCAAGGTGGCCGATCAGTTCATCGACAAGATCGCCTCGGCGATAGCGGCTACCCGTTATGGCGACCCGTCTGCCCAGGCCGATCTGGACATGGGCCCGCTGATCAACCAGGCCGGTCTCGACAAGGTGGCGCAGATGGTGCGTACGGCAGTCGGGCAGGGCGCGCAGGTGATCACCGGAGGCAATGTTGCCGACCTGGGTCAGGGCTTCCATTACCAGCCGACGGTGCTGGCCGGCTGCGCCAGCGACATGGAGATCATGCGCAAGGAAATCTTCGGCCCGGTGTTGCCGATCCAGATCGTCGACAACCTGGACGAAGCCATCGCTCGCGCCAACGACAGCGAATACGGCCTGACTTCGTCGATCTATACCCGCAACCTCAGCGCTGCGCTCAAGGCCAGCCGTGAGCTGGACTTCGGTGAAACCTACATCAACCGCGAGAACTTCGAGGCGATGCAGGGCTTCCATGCAGGTACGCGCAAGTCCGGTATCGGTGGCGCGGACGGCAAGCATGGGCTGTACGAATACACCCATACCCATGTGATCTACGCGCAGGAATAACGCAGCGCCGCTTGAGTGGGCTGGCGCTGCAGCGTCGGCCCGCTCTTTTTTGTTTGTACGACTGAGAATGTGGGCTGAAGCCCAGCCTACGATCTGGCACTGCGGGGACGTAGGAAGGGCCGGGCGGCGTTCCGCTTCAGCCCATCAATAGAACGCTCAGAACAACTCATTAGGCTGCACGATCCCGTACTTCTTCATCTTGCGATACAGGGTTGAGCGGGCCACGCCGAAGGTTTCGGCCACGGCGCTGATGTTCCAGCGATGTTCGCGCAGCACTGTGCGCAGATGGCGTGCTTCGTCATTTTCCAGCCGATCGGCCAGACGACCTTCGGGCGTGCATACAGATTCTTCACCAGACGGGCTCGACGCTTGCAGTTCGGCCGGCAGGCAGTCCACGTCGATGCAGGAATTCTCGGCCAGCGCCGCGGCATAACGCAGGCAACTGGACAACTGGCGGATATTACCGGGCCATGGGTAATCGAGCAGGCGCTGGCGCGCCGCATCGGTCAGGCGCAACTGCCCGTGATTGTTAAGCAGGCTGTCGATCAGTGTGTTGCGGTCACTGCGCTTGCGCAACGCCGGAAGGGCCAGCGGCATGCCATTGAGGCGATAGAACAGGTCTTCACGGAAGGCCTTGCTGGCAATCATCTGTGCCAGATCCTGGTGGGTGGCGGAGATCACCTGCACATCCAGCGGTACCGGAGTGTCGGCGCCCAGTGGGGAAATTTCGCGTTCGGCCAGCACACGCAGCAGACGGGTTTGTAGATGTGCCGGCATATCGCCGATTTCATCGAGGAACAGCGTGCCGCCGTTGGCCTGCTCCAGCTTGCCTTTCATGCCTTTCTTGTTGGCGCCGGTGAAGCTGCCGCCGCGATAACCGAACAATTCGCTTTCGATCAGGCTTTCCGGAATCGCCGCACAGTTCAGCGCCACGAAGGGGCCGCGAGCACGTGCACTGGCTTGGTGAATGGCGCGGGCGAAGGCTTCCTTGCCGGTGCCGGTTTCACCGGTAATGAGAATAGGAATGTCCTTGTCGAGCACTTTGCGCAACCGCTGTACACCCTCTTGCAGGCGTGGGTCCTGGCCGCCAAGACGCTGCAGATTCGGATGCTGTGACGAGACTGGAGGTTGATGGCGCGCGTGGGTTCGCGAAGGCGAAGCGGGGATACACAAGCTGACGCTGATTGGCGCGTCGTCCTGCAAGGTGCGCAGGTCGAGACTACGGGCGCCGCCGTTACTCTGGCTCAGCAGTTCGTCGACGCCGACCGGCAGCAACTGGTCGATACGGCTGCCCAACAGGTCGAACTGCTGATCTTGCTGATAGCTGACGAAGGCCGCATGGTTGGCACCGATGATCCGCCCTTGTTCATCGAGGGCCAGCAGTTGCTCGTTGGCCAAGTCGCTGATGTCGCCATGGGATTTCACCGACAGGGTCATGCGGTCGCGGTAACGCTGGCGGAAGCTGACGTTCTCGATCATCCGCGCATACATGATCACCAACTGCAACGTGAGGTACTGCGCTTCCTTGGGGCCGGCGCTGTTCAGGCAGGTGGCGTTGAGGCAGCCGCGCAGCAGGTTCTGTGCGTCATAGATCGGCGCTACCGAGCAGCTCAGGCGGAAGTTGGACACCAGGAAATGCTCCTGGTGATGAATGGTCATGGCCTGGCGCGAGGCCAGCGCGGTGCCGATGCCGTTGGTGCCGACCGTGGACTCGTCCCAGCAGGCACCGACGATCAGTCCGGCCTGGGTATAGAGGTCGTATTGCAGCGGCAGGCGGGTATCGAGGGTAACGCCGTGTTCGTCGCTGAGCAGCACCGCGAAGCCGGCCGGCACCACACGCTTGGCCAGACCGGTGACCCCCTGTCCGGCGATGCTCAGGTAGTCCTGATGCAAGCGCTGGTGTTCGCGCAACTCGTCTGCGGTCAGCACATGCTTCTCGCCCTGTCCGTGTGGATCGAGGCGATGCTGCATCACGCTGCGGTACCAGGAACGGGCGATCTGTTCGTCCGGGTGGATGCTGCGTTCCGGAAAATGATCGGCCACGAAAGCAGTGAGGTCGCTGGGGCAAGCCCCGGGCGAATGGATGCTCATGGGCACTCCTTATGGTGCGCTGGCTCGCAGCCTTTTGTTGTTTTGCCGGTTCGCCCTGAAGTGCGTGGGCGAGCGCCGAATGAATGCGACTCTAGCCGCATTTAGACAGGTTGGGAACCGATAGGTCGAGGCGTGCCCCTGCCTCTAATTAGCGCTTTTTAGAGTTCTTGGGCGGTTTCAGGGCAGCGAAGTTTTGCGCCAGGCAGGTGCAGGTTGTCCGGCAAGGCCGCAAAAAATGTTGAAACCGAGGGATTGTCGAACGTTTTGGATAGCGCTAACATTCGGCTCAAACAATGAGCGGCACCACCTCGATGATGCCCATGGAGTCCCCATGCACCAGCAGCCTTCCGCATTGCCTGCCCGCACCACGCTCGTGGTCATGGGCGTCAGTGGCTCCGGCAAGAGCGAGATCAGCCAGGCGGTCGCTACCGCACTCGGTTGGCGCCATATCGAAGCCGATCATTTCCATCCTCCCGAAAACGTAGAGCGCATGCGCGCAGGCACTGCGCTGAGTGACGAGGATCGCCGTCACTGGCTGGACGCACTGTGCGAGCAGATGCTGGCGGCGCAGGCCGCCGGTGAGTGCTTCGTGCTGGCTTGTTCGGCGCTCAAGCGTGCTTACCGCGAGCGTCTGCGTCTGGCGATTCCGGGGTTGCAATTCGTGCACCTGGACATCGATCACGCCACCGCCGTGCAGCGCGTAGGGGCTCGGCCGGGGCATTTCATGCCGACCTCGCTGGTCGACAGCCAGTTCGCCACCCTGGAAAGCCCAGCGGGCGAGCCGCATGTGCGAGTTGTCGATGCGCAGCAGTCGCCGCAAACCCTTGTAGCCGATATCCAGGCCTGGGTTCGTCGTGATGCCACAGAGACGGCCTTGAGCCAGGCGCAGGATGTGCTCGACAGTGAAATTGATAGCGCTAACCGGGCAGCTCAGCTAGGCGCCGAACCGATCTATGAAGGCCGCATTGCGCGCATCTTCGATCGCCTTACCGACGGCCTGATGGCAGTGCTGATGGCCTTCATGGTGGCGGCGGTGTTCACCAACGTGGTGCTGCGCTACGCATTCGGCACGGGTTGGCCAGGCGCGGAAGAGTTGTCGCGCCTGGCCTTCGTCTGGCTGGTCTTCGTCGGGGTGGCGTCCGGCATGCGGCGGGGCGAGTTGATGACCTTCCGCATGATTCGCGACCGCTTTCCGCTGCTGGCGCAACGACTGGTGGATTCACTGAGCTGGATTCTGGTCGCCGGAGCGAGCCTGCTCTCGGCCTGGGGCGCCTGGAATCAGGTGCAGTTCGGCTGGGGCAACGTCAGTACGGTGGTCGGTTACCCGGTGGTGCTGGCCATGTTGCCGGTACTGATGAGCATGCTGGTGCTGGCGATTCTTGCCGTGGTGCAACTGGTCAACCTGTGGCGGCATGCGCCGCAGCAGCCCCTGACCCAGGCACACGTCGAATGATGCTGGCCCCATTCCAACAAGACGGGCACTGCCCACCGAGGACCTGCCGATGACTGTCGCGGTATTTCTTTCTTCCCTGCTGGGGTTCATGGCATTCGGCATGCCCATCGCCTTCGCCCTGATCCTCACTGCAGCCGTGCTGATGTGGTACCTGGATTTCTGGGACGTGCAGCTGTTGGCGCAGAACCTGCTCGCTGGCGCCGACAGCTTCCCGCTGCTGGCCGTGCCCTTCTTCATCCTGGCGGGTGAGCTGATGAACGCTGGCGGCATTTCCCGTCGTATCATCGCCATGGCCCAGGCCTATTTCGGCCACCTGCGTGGCGGCCTCGGTTACGTTGCCATCGCCGCCGCAGTGTTGCTGGCCAGCATGTCCGGCTCGGCCCTGGCCGACACGGCGGCATTGGCCACCTTGCTGCTGCCGATGATGCGTCAGCGCGGTTATCCGGTGTATTCTTCGGCTGGCCTGGTGGCTGCTGGCGGCATCATCGCGCCGATCATTCCGCCGTCGATGCCGTTCGTGATCTACGGCGTGGTCACCAACACCTCCATCAGCCAGTTGTTCATGGCCGGTCTGGTGCCAGGGTTGATCATGGGCGCAGGCCTGATCATTGCCTGGACACTGATCGCCCGTGGCTTCACTGAGCCGACGCCACCCAAGGCCACTGCTGCCGAGCGGCGCCGGGTACTGATCGACGGTGCCGCTGCCTTGATGCTGCCGGTGATCATCGTTGGCGGTCTGCGCTTCGGCATCTTCACGCCCACCGAGGCCGCCGTGGTCGCCGCGGTGTATGCCCTGGCCGTCTCTACCTTGCTCTACCGTGAGCTGAGCTGGAACGATCTGATGGAAACCCTGACCCGTGCCAGCCGTACCACGGCATCGGTGATGTTCCTCTGTGCTGCGGCCACGGTGTCTGCCTACATGATTACCCTGGCGCAGCTGCCGGACGAGATCGGCGCCATGCTCGGACCACTGGCTGATCACCCAAGGCTGCTGGTGCTGGCGATCATGCTGTTGATGATCGCGGTGGGCATGGTGCTGGACCTGACGCCGACCATCCTGATACTGGCGCCGGTGCTGGCGCCCATCGCGATCAAGGCCGGTGTCGATCCGGTGTACTTCGGCGTGATGTTCGTGCTGATCGGCTCCATTGGCCTGATCACACCGCCAGTCGGTACCGTACTCAACGTCGTCGGCGGTATCGGCAAGTTGCGCATGGAGGTGCTGGTACGCGGCGTCATGCCGTTCTTCCTGATCTATCTGATCATCGTCGCGATGTTGGTGGCGTTCCCGTCCATCGTCACCGTGCCGTTGGCCTGGTTGCGCTGAGTTGACCTACCGGCGCTGGTGTGCCGGCATCATTCACAACAATAAGAGGTAGTCCCGATGAAACGTCCACTGCTCGCCATCCTCACCGCTGCCATGCTGTGCAGCCCGCTCGCCAGCGTTTCCGCCCACGCCGATGACGTGCGCTCGCGCATGATCCGCTTCGGCTATGGCCTTAACGAGAACAGCAATCAGGGCCGTGCGGCCAAGCTGTTCGCTGAAGAAGTGGCCAAGGCCTCCGACGGTAAACTCAAGGTGCGCACCTTTGGCGCCGCCAGCCTGGGTTCTGATGACCAGATGCAGAGCGCGCTGATCGGTGGCGCGCAGGAAATGATGGTCGGCTCCACCGCGACCCTGGTCGGCATCACCAAGGAAATGGCGGTGTGGGACACGCCATTTCTGTTCAGCAGCGCCGAGCAGGCCGATGCCGTGCTCGATGGCCCGGTCGGCCGCCAGGTCATGGACAAGCTGGAAGAGAAGGGCCTGGTCGGACTGGTGTACTGGGAGAACGGTTTCCGCAACCTGACCAACAACAGTCGACCGATCAGCAAGCTGGAGGACTTTTCCGGCGTCAAGCTGCGGGTCATGCCCAACCCGGTATTTCTCGAGACCTTCAAGCTGATGGGCGCCAATGCCGTGCCGCTGCCGTTCTCCGAGCTGTTCACCGCGCTAGAGACCAAGGCGGTCGACGGTCAGGAAAACCCATTCAATACCATCCTTTCCTCCAAGTTCTACGAGGTGCAGAAGTACCTCACCGTGACCAATCACGTGTACAGCCCGTGGATACTGACCGTTTCCAAGCGCTGGTGGGACGGCCTGTCGCAGACCGAGCAGGGCATTTTGCTGGAGGCGGCGAAGAAGGCGCGTGATTTCGAGCGCAAGGATACCCGCGAGGAGGCCGCCCGTGCGCTGGCCGAGCTGAAAGAGAAGGGCATGCAGATCAACGAAGTGGCGCCGGACGAGGTGCAGCGCATGCGCGAGAAAGCCGCTCCGGCGATCCAGAAGGTCGTCGATACGGTTGGTCAGCAACTGTTCGATCAGGTCCGGGCTGAAGCCGAGAAGGCCGCTTTGTAGGGACTTGCCCAGGTTCAGGTGCGACTAACGCGCAGCCGATCCTGGGCAGGTTTGCAGTTTAGCGGGGCACGCAGGTGGTAACGCTCCTTGCATGGTGACGTTACCCCGGGCGGCGTGTCCCGCGCTTTATTCACCGGCAGGGCTGTTAGAATCAGCCACTGGTAAACAATGGAGGCGCTATGACTCAACGCCGTCGCCGCTCTGCCGAACGCGTCACTCTCTCCGATGTGGCCAAGGCCGCGGGTTGTTCGCTGATGTCTGCCTCGCGCGCGCTGTCGCAGCCGGGGCGGGTGTCCGATGCGTTGCGCGAGCAGGTGATGCGCGCCGCCCAGGCGCTGGGCTACGTGCCCAACCCGGCAGCACGGGCACTGGCCAGTTCGCGTTCGAACCTGGTAGCGGTGGTGATTCCGTCGCTGTCCAACTCGGTGTTCGTCGATACCGTCGAGGCCATTCAGCGCGTGCTGATGCCGGCCGGCTTCGAAATGATGATCGGCGTCAGCCACTATCGAGTCGAAGAGGACGAGCGCCTGCTGCGCTCCTATCTGGCGCATCAGCCGGCCGGCCTGCTGGTCACGGGGTTCGAACGCAGCGACGCCGCGCGGGAAATCCTTGGGGCCAGCAGTTGCCCGCTGGTGACGTTGATGGAGCTGAGCGAGGAGCCGGAAGACTACTGCGTCGGTTTTTCCCAGATCGAAGCTGGCGCTGCCATGACCCGTGCCCTTGTGCAGCGAGGTTACCGCCACATTGCCTTCGCCGCGGCGCAGCTCGACCCACGTACCTTGCAGCGCGCCGAGGGCTACCGTCAGGTGATGCAGTACCTCAATCGCCACGACCCGGCGCTGGAGTTGCTGACGCCGCAGTTGTCATCCATCGGTCTGGGCGCCGAATTGCTCGATCGTTTGCTGGCGCAGCAGCCGCAGATCGATGCGGTGTTCTTCAACAACGACGATCTGGCCATGGGTGCCCTGTTCCGTGCGCGGCAACTGGGGTTGGATGTGCCGGGGCGCCTGGCCATCGCCGGCTTCAACGATCTACCGGCTGCGGCCTGGATGCATCCAGCATTGAGCACCGTGCGCACTACGCGGGGGCGTGTCGGTGAGCTGGCGGCGAACATGTTGCTGGCGTTGATGCGTGGCGAAACGCCCGAGCAACACTGTATCGATGTCGGCTTCGAACTGGTGATGCGCGATAGCGCCTGAGGCTACTGCTTCTTGCTGGCGGCTGCCAATTGCTCGGCGGCATCCAGGCGCAGGCGTTCACGCTCATCGAAACGTTCGGCGGCCAGGGCCTCGATGGCCGCACGTTTGTCACCCGCGCTGAGGCCTTCGCTGGCCTCGACTCGTGCTTTCGCCGCGAGATAATCATCCAGGCGTTTCTGCCAGTTCTGCCGCTGGCCATCCAGTGCCTCCAGGCGCGTGGTGGCTTCGGCGCCTACCAGTTGCTGACGCATCTGGCGGACCTGCGCCGCGCTGGCGCCTTCGGCCTGCAGGCGCGCCGTGTTCTGCCGCAGTTCCTGTTGCAGCTGTGGCAGTACGGCGTCCTGCAGTTCTTCTGGCAGGGAGGCACGCAGACGGTCGACCGCAACGCCTTTTTCCTCTGCGCTCATTTTGCCGTCGTGCTGGATGGCCAGGCGCTCCAGGGTGAAGCGGTTGTAGCCTTCTTCACGGGCGAAGAAGGCCTGGAGGGTTTCGCTGTCGAACAGTCGTGCGCGCAGGGCCTGCACGGCGGTCTCGCGCTGGCGCATGGCATCCAGGTTGGCCATTTGTGGCAGGTCACGCTCCAGCATCACTAGCTCGCGCTTGTAGCTCAGGTATTGCTCCAACAGCGCCTGTGCGCGGGCTCGCGCCGGCTCCTGCAACTGGCTGTCGATGTAACTGCGCAGGCGTGAAACGCTGGCATCCAGGCTCTCTTCGCCGATGCTGGCAAGGAAGTAATCGAAAATCCGCCGGATATCTTCGCTGATGATCAGATTGCCGGCGGCGTCCACGCGAAAGCTGCCGTCGACTTCGGTGCCGACGAAGGAACTGGGCAGGGCCAGCTTGCTGGTCTTCTTCTGCTTCTGCGCGTCCTCGACGCTCGGCGTCATGGCCTGGGCAGCCGGCTGCGGCGCGGGCGGCGTAGCCGTGGCGGCGGGAGGGGGGAGCTGGGTGGTTTGGTGTCCGGGTTGCAGGTAGAGCATCAACGCCAGGCTGGCGGCGATCAGTAGAGGCAGGGCGAACAGGGCTTTCTTCACGGCAGGTTCCAGTAAGGCGTCGGACCGGGATTGCTCCTGATCCGAACCGGGCTTAGAGCTGATGCCTCGTAGGGTGCGCCGTGCGCACGCCTACGAGGCGTGGCGGTTTAGAGCCCGGCGTTCTTCAGGCGGTTGGCATGCTGGCGGTAGACGGTCACCGGATCGGTCTCGAACAGGCTGGTCAGACCGAGGGTCTGGTTGACCTCGTCGAGGTGGTTCATCCGGTAGTTGTCGCGGATAACCTGGCCCATGCGCGAGCTGCAGCGGCCGACCAGGCCATCGTTGGCTTCGTTGCCGAAGGTCAGCGAGGAAGCGCCCATCAGCAGGTCACTCGGGTCGAGCAGGTTGGTCAGCGGACTGGTGCCGCTCCAGGAGTAGTAACGCACGCCATTGACGCTGTACGCGCCTTCGCCGCAGGCGCTGGTGGGAATACCTTGCGGGAACTTGGCGTTGAAGCGCGCCGCGCCCTGGCTGTTGAGCGACTCCAGCGAGCCCAGGGCATTCTGCGGTGTGGTGCTGGAACTGCCGGAGAGGAAGTTGATCAGCGTTCCCAGTCCGTTGACGATGCCCACCAGCAGCGGAGTGGCGACCGGGCCGGCAGGACCATCGCTGATGCCCTTGAGGAAGTCGGCGGCGGCCGAACCCTTGTGCGGCGCGCCGACGCTGGTAACCGATGCGACCAGGTCCGGGCGCACGGCAGCGACATAGCGTGTGGTCGGGCCGCCATGGCTGTGGCCGATCAGGTTGACCTTGCCCTTGCCACTGATGGCGACGATATCCTCGACCTGCTGCAGCAATTGCTCGCCGCGTGCTTCGGAGGTGTCCAGTTGGCTGACTTCGGTGACGTAGACGCTGGCGCCGTCGCGGCGCAGAGCGGCTGGGACACCGTACCAGTAGTCGACACCGAGGATGCTGTCGAAACCGAGCATGCCGTGGCCGAGGACGATGGGGTATTTGGTCTGGGTATAGCCGGATGAGCCGAACCAGAAAGCCTGGGTCTGGCCGCTGGCGAGAAGGCCGGTACCGAGGCAGAGGGCGAGCAGGGTTTTATTGTTCTTCATGGGCGCTCTCGTTGGTTTTTGTTGAGGCAGTCAGCTGCTTCCCGCAACACA
Organism: Ectopseudomonas composti; assembly: GCF_900115475.1. Lineage (GTDB taxonomy): Bacteria > Pseudomonadota > Gammaproteobacteria > Pseudomonadales > Pseudomonadaceae > Aquipseudomonas > Aquipseudomonas composti. The sequence goes on along the minus strand of NZ_FOWP01000012.1, from coordinate 65,190 downwards.
GATCACGCCCATCCCATGGCGTGTACGGCGCAAGAACGATGGCAGGAAACATGCCATCACCACCGATTCGCGAGCGATCCTTCTATCTCGGTACTTTTGCTGAACATGAGTCGATATGGCGCCGATATTGCCGGCTATTTTCTGTTACGTGTCGACACGTCAGACGCCGCAATTCATTTGCCCGATGTGTGCTTCATGGGCTGATTGCAGGGGGTTCTTGGGCTGGTGATTGGGCTAACTGACTGCCTGCCAATCAAAGGTTGGGGTGGCGGTTGGGCGCGCCTTGACAATTTGCCGTGGGCTTATCTAGGATGCGCTCTGCGCCGATTTAAACAGCTACTTGCGGGGCGCCACAGGGTGTTGTTACCAGCACCTGAAATTCCGCTAAAGCGCTGGTTCGGTGTCGCCTCTCACCGCTGCCCAGCGGGATTCTCGAGGCGGAGACGCGACCATGACCTGTCCCCAACCCCTTATTCGCCTGGCGCCCATCACCTCGGGCCTGCTGCTGCGCAATCCACGCGTGCTGCTTGGCGGTAGCCATCAACCCACCTTGCTGCGCTATCTCGAAGGCTGGCCCAAGCGCTGGGTCGGCTCGCGCGCTTTTCGCATCCAGTTCGTGCAGAACGGCGAGTCGCTGAGTCGCTTCGCGCGGGACAGTTTCGACCTCGCGGTGATCCAGGCGCCCTGCGCCGAGGATGTGGCGCAAACCGTCGGCGAGCTGGTGCGCGTGGCGCGTCAGGGTCTGATCACCCGGCGTTAGTAACTTGACGTAGGGCGGGGCAGTGTCTAGGGGTAGTCGATCTCGACGATGTAGCAGGTCTTTTCGCCACTGGGACTGTGCACCCGAACTTCGGCATCCAGCTCCTTGCCGATCAGGGCGCGAGCCAGTGGTGAGTCGATGCTGATCAGTCCCAGTTTCAGGTCCAGTTCGTCGGGGCCGACGATACGGTAGCGCGACTGTTCGCCGTCCTCGTCCTCGATGGTGACCCAGGCGCCGAAGTACACCTTGTTTGGATCGGACGGTTTTTCGCTGACGACCTTGAGCTTTTCCAGGCGCTTGGTGAGAAAGCGCACGCGGCTGTCGATCTCGCGCAGCATCTTCTTGCCGTAGGTGTATTCGGCATTCTCCGAGCGATCGCCCTGGGCTGCCGCTTCGCTCACCGATTGCGTCACCTGGGGCCGGCGCACATGCCACAGCTCGTGCAGTTCGGCGCGCAGGTGCGCTTCGCCCTCGGGCGTGATCAATGGCGTACCAGCTGGGCGAGGGGGGCGATAGCGGCTCATGACGTCTCGGGTCTGAAGAGGGGCGCCAAGTCTAGCAAACCCCTCTCAAGGTTCTCAGCCTTCGCGCAGCACGCTCAATGGGCTGGCATTCAGTGCGCGGCGGGTGCCGAGTACGCCGGCCAGGCCGATCAGCAGGGCACCGATAACTGGCAGCAAGAGCAGCCAGGGGTGCGGTTGCCAGCTCATGTCGAAGGCATAACGGTAGAGCAGGAAGCTCACCAGCTCACAGCCCAGTGCAGCGAGCAGGCCGGCAGCAGCGCCAAGCAGGCCGAACTCGGTGCGCCGGGCACTGATCAGCAGCTTGCGCTCGGCGCCCAGTGCACGCAGCAGCGCACCTTGACGAATGCGCTCATCCAGCGTCGCTTGCAGCCCGGCGAGCAGCACGGTGATACCGGCTGCGAGCACGAACAGCAGCACATACTCGATGGCCAGGGTGACCTGGGCGAGGATGCTGCGCAGCTGCGCGAGCAGGGCGTCGACCTGCAGCAGCGTGACGCTGGGGAAGGCGCGGCTGAGCGTGATCAGTTCTGCATCCTGGCCGGGGGGCAGATAGAAGCTGGTCAGGTAAGTGGCGGGCAGATCCTGCAGGGTCTGTGGCTCGAAGATCATGTAGAAATTGGGCTGGAAGCTGTCCCAATCCACCTGGCGCAGGCTGGTGACCTGCGCTTCACGCTCGATGCCGCCGACGTTGAAGCGCAGGCGGTCGCCAAGCTTCAGTTGCAGGCTTTCGGCCAGCTCGGCCTCGACGGAAACGCCAGGCAGCTCGCTGGCCTGCTCGGCGCTCCACCAACTGCCGGTGGTGATCTGGTTGTCAGGCGGCAGTTGTTCGGCCCAGGTCAGGCTCAGGTCGCGCTGGATGGCGCGCTCACCGCGGCTTTCCTTGGTCACCAGTTGGCGCACCGGCTCGCCGTTGATCATGATCAGGCGGCCCGGTACCACTGGATACAGCGGCGCCGGATGTGGCGATAGTTCGGCCAGGCGTGCGGCGAAGGCATCGCGCTCGGCAGGCAGCACATTAAGCGCGAAGTGATTGGGGGCGTCCTCCGGCAACTGGTCCTGCCAGGTATCGAGCAGCTCGCCACGCAGCAGGGCGATCAGTGCCATGGCCAGCAGGATCAGGCCGAAGGCCAGCGACTGTCCCGCTGCGGCGAGTGGGTGGCGCAGCAGTTGACCCAGGCCCAGGCGCCAGGGCAGGGAAGCGCGTTGCAGCAGACGGCGCAGGCTTTGCAGACCGAGCAGCAGCAGACCACCGAGCAGCAACGCGGCGAGTAGCCCGCCTCCCAGCAGTGCCAGTGTCAGTTTCAGATCCAGGCTCAGGCGCCACATGATCAGGCCCAGCGCAACCAGCGCGGCGCCATAGACCAGCCAGGAGCTGGCCGGTACCGGCAGCATGTCGCGGCGCAGCACGCGCAGCGGTGGCACTCGGCCGAGCGCCGCCAGAGGCGGCAGGGCGAAGCCGGCCAGCGCCACCAGGCCGGTGGCCATGCCGGCCAAAGCAGGCCACAGACTGGCCGGAGGCAGGTCGTCGGGGATCAGGCCGCGCAGCAGATAGAAGAGCACGTGCTGGCCGGCCCAGCCCAGCAGCGCGCCGATCACGCAGGCAATCAGCCCGAGCAGCGCCAACTGCAGGCCGAACAGGGCCAGCGCTTCGCGCCGTGACAACCCGAGGCAACGCAGCAGCGCACTGGCATCGAAGCGTCTCGCCGCGAAGCGTGCCGCCGACAGTGCCACTGCGACACCGGCGAGCAGCACGGCTGCCAGGCTGGCCAGGTTCAGATAACGCTCGGCGCGGCCGAGGGCGCCGCCGACCTGGCGATTGCCATCGCGGGCATCGTCCAGGCGCTGATTGGGTTCCAGGCCGGCTTCGACGGCCTGACGGTAGGCGGCCAGGGCGCTGGCATCGCCGCGCCAGAGTTCGCGGAAACGCACACGGCTGCCGGGTTGCACCACTTCGGTGGCGGCAAGATCGTCAAGATGCATCAGCACGCGCGGCGTCAGGCTGTAGAAATCGCCAGCGGTGTCCGGGTCATAGGTCAGGACGCGGCTCAGGCGTAGGGTCTTGGCGCCTACTTCCAGTTCATCGCCAATCTTCAGGTTCATGGCGACCATCAGCCGCGCTTCGGCCCACGCCTCTCCTGGGCGAGGGCCTGAGCCCACTTCCTCGGGGGCATAGGGTTCGGCCGCACTTCTCAACTCACCGCGCAGGGGGTAGCGACTGTTGGCTGCTTTTACGCTAGCCAGCTGAATGCCGTCCGCGGCGGCGACCACACTGGAAAACTCCACTGCCTTGGCATGATCGAGACCCAGTTTGAGCCCCGCGTCGATCTGCTCCTGGCTGGCAGGCGAGCTACCGCTCAGGCGCAGGTCGGCGGCGAGAAACTCGCTGGCACGCATTAGCATGGCGTCGTTCAGGCGCGCGCTGAAATAACCGATGGCGCTGCTGGCCGCTACTGCGACCAGCAGGGCGAAGAACAGCACCCGCAACTCACCGGCGCGGGTATCGCGCAGCAGTTGGCGGGCGGCGAGCGAAAACAGGCGAGTGAAGGGCACGCGTTTCATCAGGGCTCCACGCGGTCGATCAGGTGTCCGGCTTCCAGGCGAATCAGGCGCTGGCAGCGGTGCGCCAGGCGCTCGTCATGGGTGACCAGTACCAGGGTGGTGCCGCGCTCCTGGTTGAGCTGAAACAGCAGGTCACTGATGCGTTCGCCAGTGTGGCTGTCGAGGTTGCCGGTTGGCTCGTCGGCGAACAGCACATCCGGCTCGGCGGCGAAGGCGCGAGCGATGGCCACGCGCTGTTGCTCGCCACCGGAGAGCTGGCGCGGGTAGTGCGTCAGGCGCTGGCCCAGGCCAACGCGTTCGAGCAGGGTACGGGCGCGCTGGCGGGCATCTGCATGACCCTCCAGCTCCAGCGGCAGCATCACGTTCTCCAGCGCATTGAGGCTGTCGAGCAACTGGAACGACTGGAAGACGAAACCCACATGCTCGGCACGCAGGCGTGCGCGCTGATCTTCATCGAGTTCGCTGAGGTTCTTGCCGGCCAGCAGTACGGCGCCGCCGCTGGGCAGATCCAGGCCGGCGAGAAGGCCGAGCAGGGTCGATTTACCAGAGCCTGAGGCACCCACGATGGCCAGGCTGTCGCCTTTGCTCAGTTCGAGATCGAGATCATGAAGGATGGTCAGTTCGCCTTCCGCGATGCTGACCACTTTGCTAAGGTTTCGCGCAGCGAGAATGCTCGAAGTCATGGAGATTCCAAATGCGTGCATGGTGGCTGAGTGGTGCCTTGGCCCTGGTGTTCTGGGCTCAGGGAGCGGTTGCAGGCACCCTGCTTGTGGTCGGCGATAGTATCAGCGCCGCTTTTGGCCTGGATAGCCGCGTGGGCTGGGTCGCTTTGCTGGAAAAACGCCTCGAGGAGGAGGGTTTCGAGCACGCGGTGGTCAATGCCTCGATCAGCGGCGATACCAGCGCAGGTGGCGCCGCGCGGCTGTCTGCGCTGATTGCGGAGCACAAGCCGGAGCTGGTTATCATCGAGTTGGGAGGCAACGATGGCCTGCGCGGTCAGCCCCCTGCGCAATTGCAACAGAATCTTGCGTCGATGATCGATAAATCCAAGTCGGCCGGTGCCGATGTGCTGCTTCTGGGTATGCGCCTGCCGCCCAATTATGGCGCGCGCTACACCACGGCCTTTGCCCAGGTTTTCGCTGATTTGGCGAAGCAGAAGAACGTGCCGCTGGTGCCGTTCTTCCTCGAGGGCGTTGGTGGCGTGCCGGGGATGATGCAGGCCGACGGCATTCACCCGACCGAGCCCGCGCAGGGCGTGCTGCTGGACAACGTCTGGCCTACTCTGAAACCGATGCTTTGAGCGTGCGTTGATCGCGGAAAACTGAGCAGGTAGAGGCTTTTCCGCCTCCAGCCTTTCGGCTAATGTGGCCGACCTGTCACGGAGCCCCAGATGCCGCGTCCCGCCTGGTCCCTTTTTGCCTACCAACTGATCGAGCCGGATGAGCAGCTGGATCTGTTCGCCTGTCGAGAGGTGCGCGTGCACCTGGTGGCTCGCCAGCTGCGCCTGGGCGGGCATGCCGATCGCACATTGTGTGGCGGTTTATTGCCGGCACAACCACGTTGGCGAGCATTGGAAAAGGTCTGGCTGCGTGATCGTCGTCTGTGCCCAGCGTGCCTGGCGGCATTCGAGGCTCAGCGCCAAGGGCTGTGTTCGAACTGGGCGGATGGTTGACGCCTGCCCGCCTTTCGAATCGCGGTGTACAATCGCCGCAATATCATTCAACTCTATCAAGGGACATCCCGGATGTTGTCGCGCTTCTCTGCGGTCAACCGCTGCCTGACGCTGGTTGCACTGTGCTCCAGTGCTGCAGTGCAGGCTCTCGAATTTCCGCTGCCACCGCCAGGCGAGGACGTGGTGGGCCAGGTACAGGTGATCAAGGCCAAGTACGAGGACACCTTCGCCGATCTGGGAACGGCAAACGATCTCGGCTATCTGGAGATGGTCGCGGCCAATCCGGGTGTAGACCCCTGGCTGCCAGGTGAAGGCACCGAGGTCGTGCTGCCAACTCGCTACGTGCTGCCGCCCGGCCCGCGTGAGGGCATCGTGATCAATCTGGCGGAGTATCGCCTGTACTACTTCCCGAAAGGGCAGAACGTGGTGCACACCTTCCCGCTGGGGATTGGTCGTGAAGGCTGGGGTTCGCCGCTGGGCGCTGGGCGCGTCACCGTGAAGACGCCGAACCCGGCCTGGTATCCACCCAAGTCGATTCGTGAGGAGCACGCTGCCGAGGGCGATTTCCTGCCCACCGTGGTTCCGCCAGGGCCGGATAACCCGCTGGGTCCCTACAAGATGACGCTTTCGTTCCCGGGCTACCTGATCCATGGTTCGAACAAGAAGTTCGGCATTGGTATGCGCGTCAGCCATGGTTGCTTCCGTATGCTCAACCACAACGTGCTGGAATTGGCGGGCATGGTGCCGGTCGGCACCCCGGTGCGGATTCTCAACGAGCCGTACAAGTTTGGTGTGAGTGGTGGCAAGGTCTACCTGGAAGCGCATGCACCGCTGGATGACGAAGGTGACCCTTCTGTCGTCGACAAGCACACGGCGGTGATCAATGCGCTGCTCAAGCGTGATGAACTCAGTGGCTTGCGCCTCGACTGGGAGATGGTCCGCGAGGTGGTAGCTGCCGAAGACGGTATGCCGGTGCCTATCGCAGCGCAAACCGAGAGCACGATGGCGAGCAGCGAAGGTCCGTTCTGACCTGACTCGGCTGCCAATAAGCCCGTCCGCATTCGTGCCGGCGGGCTTTTTTATTGCCTGATGATCAGTCTTCGTGACAGGCAATAAAAAAGCCGCACCAGTTGCCTGGGGCGGCTTTCGAAAAAACGAGTCGCAATTACTTGCGGCTGGCTTTTTCCAGCATGCGCAGAGCACGCTCGTTAGCTTCGTCAGCGGTCTGCTGAGCTTTCTGAGCGGCAGCCATAGCTTCATCAGCCTTGCGGTAGGCTTCGTCGGCACGGGCTTGAGCGCGAGCAGCTGCGTCTTCGGTAGCAGTCAGACGAGCTTCGGTTTCTTTGGACATGCTGCTGCAACCGGTAGCCAGAACTGCGGCCAGAGCCAGAGCAGAGAATTTCAGAACGTTGTTCATCGTGTTCCCCTTGAGGTGGAGTTTTCCATAAAAAGCAATTCCCCTACTGTGGGAAATTAGCCGGCGTACATACTACCTATTACTTTTAGTAAGTAAACGGAGCCAGAGCAAGAGTTGCAGTTTTTTTTCTTCGGCCGGCGCGCTGAAGGGTAGAACCTGTGGGGGGCTGGCTAAAAAACAGTCAGTTACGTAATCCCTACAGTGTCGCAGTTGTACGAGCTGTTATAACTGTCCCGACTTCGAAACTAAAACAATAAAGAGGGAACGCAGATGCTTGGAAATTTGGGGCTGTTGCTCGGCTTGGCGCTACTTATTTTCATGGCGCTACGTGGGGTGAACATATTCATCGCGGCATTGCTTTGTTCGATTCTGGTGGCGCTCAGCAATGGTGTGGCGGTGCCAAATGCGCTACTCGAACATTTTCCTTTCGGTCCTCTCGGGGCATTCACCTTCGCTGGCAAATTCTTCGTGTTGTTTCTCTGTGGCGCGATCTTCGGCAAGGTCATGGCCGCCAGTCAGGCCGCCAGCAGCATTGCTGAGGCCATTACCCGCGGGCTGGGCACACAACGCACGCTGTGGGTGGCGATGCTGGTTTGTGCATTGCTGACCTATGGTGGGGTGGTGGTATTCGTGGTGATCTTCACCATGTATCCGCTGGGGATCACCCTGATGCGCGAGGCCAATCTGCCCAAGCGTCTGTTCTGCGCCGCCACTGCATTGGGCGCCGGAACTTTCACCATGACGGCGCTGCCCGGCTCGCCTTCGATTCACAACGTGATCGCCGCCAGTGCGCTGGGCACCGACCTGTTCGCCGGCGCCTGGATTGGCCTGTTCGCCTCACTGGTGATGATTGTGCTGGGCATGGCCTATCTGCAGCGAGAATGGCGCCTGGCACGCGAGCGTGGAGAGGGTTTCGAACCCAATGCGCAAGACGAGCGCATGCAGCAGTTGGCTGGTGCGCCTGGCAGCGGACCGCATTGGGGCATGGCCCTGGTGCCGATCATCGTAGTGCTGGGGATCATTCTCCTGCCGCGCCTGCTGATGTTGTCGGGCATGGCCGCGCCAGGTGAAGGCTCCCTGGGTGAGCTGCTGGCTTTCAGTCAGTCGCAGCCGATTCTCTGGCCCAGCCTTGCTCTGATGATTGCCACGGGCGTGGCGGTGCTGATGTTTCCCGCCTTGCGCCGCAATACGGTGGGCTTGCTTGGGCAGGGCGCGGACGATGCGATCATGCCGTTGCTCAATACCGCAGCGGTGATCGGTTTTGGTGGGGTCGTGACCCAGACCGCAGGGTTCGCCCAGTTCGCCCAGTGGATACTGGCTGTGGACCTGCCGCCATTGCTCTCGGTGTTCGCTTCGGTCAGCGTGGTGTCGGGCATCGTCGGTTCGTCTTCGGGCGGCTTGCAGATTTTCATGCAGACCCTGGCACCGCGTTATCTGGAGATGGGAGTGGACCCCGAGGTCCTGCACCGTATCGCCAATATCACCGCTGGTGGGCTGGATTCGCTGCCGCATTGCGGCGCGGTGATCGCCATGCTGATGATCATGGGGTTGACGCACAAGCAGGCATACAAGGACATCTTCGTCATCACGGTGTTGATCCCGGTGATCGCGGCCTTGCTCTGCATTGCCGTGCTGAGTTTCTGATCGCGCGTGGCTGGGCGCTTCTGCGACTGATAAACTAGATCAATTGCCGGGACTGAAGGGCGACGTGAATTTGCGCTTCCGTCAAAGCATCGGTATGAGGTAAAAATAGATGCGCCGCTAACGGTTTGCGGCTACAGGAGTGAAGATGAGCGAGGTGTTGTCCATCCAGCATGACCAGACGAGTCACCAGTTCGTGACCACCGTCGATGGTGATCGTGCCTATCTGGCTTATATGGATCTGGGCAAGCAGACGCTGGATATCTATCGCACCTTCGTGCCCAACGCCCTGCGTGGCCGGGGGATTGCTGCAGCGCTGACAGAACACGCGCTGCAGTATGCGGAAGGCAAGGGTTACACGGTGATTCCTTCCTGCTCCTACGTCGAGCGCTACATGGAGCGTCGTTCGCGTCATCTGTAGGCGTCGGGGCTGAAGCACACCCTACATGTGAATGCGGATACAAAAACGCCGGGCAATGCCCGGCGTTTTCTTTGCTGCAGTGCCCTCAGCCGCGAGGACGCTTGGGCAGTACATCCTTGAGCTTGGCGTGCATGCTGCGCAGGCTCTTCTCGGTGGTGTCCCAGTCGATGCAGGCATCGGTGATGGATACACCGTATTTGAGGTCGCCCAGGTTCTTCGGAATCGATTGGCTACCCCAGCCCAGGTGGCTCTCGACCATCAGGCCGACGATGGAGTTGTTGCCCTCGAGAATCTGGTTGGCGACGTTCTCCAGCACCAGCGGCTGCAGGGCCGGGTCCTTGTTGGAGTTGGCGTGGCTGCAGTCGACCATGATGTTCGGGCGGATGCCAGCTTTTGTCAGTTCCTGCTCACAAATGGCCACACTCACCGAGTCGTAGTTCGGTTTGCCGTTACCGCCGCGTAGTACCACATGGCCGTAGGCGTTGCCCTTGGTCGTGACGATGGACACGCCGCCTTCCTGGTTGATGCCGAGGAAACGGTGCGGGCTGGAAACCGACTGCAGTGCGTTGATAGCGACGGTCAGACCGCCATCGGTGCCGTTCTTGAAGCCTACGGCTGAAGACAGGCCCGAGGCCATTTCGCGGTGAGTCTGGGATTCGGTGGTGCGGGCACCAATGGCCGACCAACTGATCAGGTCCTGCAGGTACTGCGGGGAGATCGGGTCGAGCGCCTCGGTGGCGGTGGGCAGGCCCATTTCTGCCAGGTCGCGCAGCAGCTTGCGGCCGATGTGCAAGCCGTCCTGGATCTTGAACGAGTCATCCAGATAAGGATCGTTGATCAGGCCTTTCCAACCGACCGTGGTGCGCGGCTTCTCGAAGTACACGCGCATGACCAGGAACAGGCTGTCGGACAGCTCGGCAGCCAGCCCCTTGAGGCGTTCGGCGTACTCGTGAGCGGCCTTGATGTCATGGATGGAGCAGGGGCCGACGACCACGAACAGGCGATGATCCTTGCCGTCGAGGATGTCACGTACCACCTGGCGACCATGAGCAACGGTCTTCAGTGCGGCATCGGTCAGGGGGATTTCGCGTTTGAGCTGATCGGGGGTGATCAGGGTTTCGTTGGAAGCGACGTTGAGGTCGTCGATCGGTAAATCAGCCATCGTGCTATTCATCGGGTCAGGTCGTCAGGTCACGGGTGCCGGCCGCCAGCGATCCCCTATGGCGGTGCACAGCTAGTTGGTGCAGGGGGAGCCGAACCTTAGCGCGTACGGGGCTGCGCGACAATGGGCGTTAAGTTCAATGGGCTTCATAGATTGGCCATATGAAGTGGCGTTCTGCCCTCGTAGAGCTGGGTTGGCGCTTGCTTCAGGCGAGGTAGGGAAACTCCGCGGCATGCTTGGCGATCCAGTCCTGAGCGCATTGCTCGATGGCCATGGGCTGGCCTGACTCATCCTCGAGCTGCTGCCGGTAATGCTGAATCTGGCAGACCTGCTCGACCATCCTTGCACGGAACAGGGTGTCTTCATCGATGAAGGCGATCCCTACCAGGTAATTGTTTTCCTGACGTCGACACCAGGCCACGACGCCGGGATAACACGCCTGATCGCCCAGCAGCGGAATGCGTAATTCGACCGAAGTGCCGCGGCGAAAACCTCGCGACGAGTTGCACGCGACTCCGCCCAGGCTGATATTGTTCAGCCGTTGCCGGGGAATGCAGGCCTGCTTGCGCAGTACCAGCTCCACCGGCATGTCGCTTGGATGACGCAGAAACTTACGCATGAACACCGACCTTGAGTGCAGGCAAACTGATATCAGTGAGTTCAGTATAGCGACGCAATTGGAATTGACCGATCTGGATGCTGATCGCCGCCTGCTCGATCTTCCCGGTAGCTCGCTGCTGGTGTTCACAAGCACGGGCTGTGCCAGCTGCCGCTGGGCTCGTCAGGCATTGCCAGGCATGCCGCTCCCTGTGCAGCGCCTGTGTTGGATCGATGCAGGGCACAACGCCGGATTGGTGACGCGTTACGAGGTCTTCCACCTGCCGGCGCTGTTTCTGGTCAAGGACGGTCATTTCTTTGGCGCGTTGCACACGCGCCTAACCCCTTCCGATCTGGTTACCGCCTTGGGTGAGGCTTTGCTTCGCCCGGCTGAGGAGCTTCCCTGATGTCTCAATCGTCCGCGCCGCGTATCGGCATCATCGGCACCGGTGCCATTGGCGGTTTCTACGGCATGCTGCTGGCTCGCGCAGGCCATGATGTGCACTTTCTGTTGCGCAGCGAGTACGGCGCTGTGGTCGAGCGTGGCCTGCAGCTCAATAGCACGGTGCACGGTGCACTGAACCTGGTGCCAGTACAGGCTTATCAGCATGTCGACGATATGCCGCCCTGTGATTGGTTGTTGGTCGGGGCCAAGACCACCGCCAATAGCGAGTTGGCGCCGCTGATTAGCAAGGCTGCAGCGCCTGGCGCCAAGGTGGTGCTGCTGCAAAATGGCCTGGCAGTGGAAGATGAGCTGCGCCCATTGCTGAGCGACGATCTGCACCTGCTGGGCGGGCTCTGCTATATCTGCGTTCATCGCAGTGCGCCCGGTGTGATTGAGCATCAGGCATTGGGGGCGATCAACCTGGCTTATCACTCCGGCGCTGTGGCCGACGACGAAGCGGGCCTGGCACTGGCCGAGGAGGGCGCCAGCCTGCTGCGCAGCACCGGCCTGGATTCGGCAGCGATGCGCAACCTGGCACAGACACGTTGGCAGAAGTTGGTGTGGAACATCCCGTATAACGGCCTGTCCGTGCTGCTCGATGCCGACACGCAGCGCCTGATGGGTAATCTCGACAGCCGTGCGTTGGTCGCCGACATGATGCAGGAGGTGGTGCAGGCGGCTCAGGCGCTGGGGTACGGCATGCCGGACAGCTACGCAGACAAACTGCTGGCTGCGACGCAGCGCATGCCTGACTACCTGCCGAGCATGTATCACGATTTCGCCCAGGGCCGCCCAGCGGAACTGCATGCGATTTATGAGGCGCCACTGGCTGCCGCAGACGCAGTGGGGTTCGACATGCCCAAGGTACGCGCCCTGTATCAGGCGCTGCGGTTCATTCAGGCTCGCCGGGAGGGCTAAGCATGGGCAAGGGTCTGGGAGACAAGTTGGTGCTGGCGATCTCGTCGCGGGCGCTGTTCAATCTGGGCGAGAGCCACCAGATCTATGAAAGCGATGGCGTGGAGGCCTACCGTCGCTATCAGATCGAGCACGAAGACGAAGTGCTGATGCCGGGCGACGCCTTTCCGCTGGTGGAGAAGCTGCTGGGGCTCAACAAGCGGCTCAGTGAGCAGCGTGTCGAAGTCATTCTGGTTTCGCGCAACAGTGCCGATACCGGGCTGCGAGCGTTCAATTCGATCCAGCATTACGGCCTCGGCATATCCCGCGCCGCCTTCGTGGGTGGTCGCAGCCCCGATCCTTATCTGGCGGCCTTCGGTTGCCATCTGTTTCTGTCGACCCATGCCGACGATGTGCGCAATGCACTGAAGGCCGGTTTCGGTGCGGCTACGCTGCTTTCCGGTGGTGCGCGGCGCGCGAACAGCAACGAGCTGCGCATTGCCTTCGATGGCGATGCAGTGCTGTTTTCCGACGACTCCGAGCGCGTTTATCAACGTGGCGGCCTCAACGCCTTTCAGGATCATGAGCGTGAATCTGCTCGGCAGGCGTTGCCTGGCGGGCCTTTCAAACCTTTCCTGGCGGCCCTGCACAGCTTGCAGCAAGAGTTCCCCGAAGCAGACTGCCCGATCCGTACCGCGTTGGTCACCGCGCGCTCGGCGCCAGCTCATGAGCGGGTGATTCGCACCCTGCGTGAATGGAACATCCGTCTGGATGAATCCTTCTTCCTGGGTGGTCTGGACAAGTCGGCGGTGCTCGAAGCCTTCGCCGCCGACGTGTTCTTCGACGACCAGACCGGGCACTGCGAAAAGGCCCGGCAGGTGGTGGCCACCGGTCACGTGCCGCATGGTGTGAGCAACGAGTTGCAGCCCTGAGCCTGAGCGCCTGCATATAGCCATTCGTCCTAAATAACGCTGCCGACCTTGTTTTGTCTGACGCGCTGCTAAGCTCAATCAAGGGCCTGCGCCAGCAGTCGAGGAGGCCGCGTGATTCGCTCGATACTCTATGCCACCGATCTGGGACTTTACGCCTCCTATGTGCTGCAGCACGCCCTCGCACTGAGCCGCAGCTTCAAGGCCGATTTGTACGTGGTGCACGCCGTGGAGCCCATGGGTTTGTTCGCTGAATCCGTATTGCAGACCTACCTGGATGAAGAAACCCTCGGGGAGCTTCGTCGCAACGGGCTGGGCACGGTCATGGCCAGCATCGAGCAGCGCGTGCTGGAGGGTTTTCGTGACGAACTGGGTGATGGTCAGCAGGACCTTGAGCTGATTTGTGCCGTGCGGGTGCTGCAGGGGGATCCACCAGCAGTGATTCTCGAGGAGGCGCAGAAACTTGGGGTGGATCTGCTGGTCGTAGGCAGTCATAGCCATGGTGCAGATCTGGCTGTGCCACTGGGACGCACGGCCGCGCGCATCGTGCAGTTGTCGGAGGCGCCGGTGTACCTGGTGCCCATGCTGCAGCATCGTGGGCATGGGGATTTGTAAAGGGGGAAATCTAATAAAACGTTCTAGCCTGTTCGATTAAACCAATAATATGGTTATATACGGCATTGGCGGCTGCTGGCCTGCCTTACTGCTCTGAGGGAAATATATGAAGCTTCAGCAATTGCGCTACATCTGGGAAGTTGCGCACCACGACCTCAACGTATCGGCTACCGCTCAGAGCCTGTACACCTCGCAACCAGGGATCAGCAAGCAGATTCGCTTGCTCGAGGATGAGCTGGGCGTGGAAGTCTTCGCTCGCAGTGGCAAGCACCTGACCCGCGTAACTCCAGCTGGAGAGCGCATCATCACCACCGCCGGCGAGATTCTGCGCAAGGTCGAAAGCATCAAGCAGATCGCCCAGGAGTTCTCCAACGAGAAGAAGGGCACGCTCTCCATCGCCACTACGCACACCCAGGCGCGTTACGCCTTGCCACCGGTGATCAGCGCCTTCATCAAGCAATACCCGGACGTTGCCTTGCACATGCATCAGGGCACACCGACGCAGATCGCCGAGATGGCCGCCGACGGCAGCGTGGATTTCGCCATCGCCACCGAAGGCCTGGAGATGTTCAACGACCTGATCATGATGCCCTGCTATCGCTGGAACCGCTGCGTGGTGGTGCCGCAGGGGCATCCGTTGACCAAGTTGCCGAAACTGACCCTCGAGGCGCTGGCCGAGCATCCCATCGTCACTTACGTATTCGGTTTCACCGGACGTTCGAAGCTGGACGAGGCCTTCAGTCATCGCGGCCTGACGCCCAAGGTGGTGTTCACTGCGGCCGATGCCGACGTGATCAAGACCTACGTGCGCCTGAACCTGGGGGTGGGCATCGTGGCCAAGATGGCGGTGGACGCCAAGCTCGACCCGGATCTTGTGGTGCTCGACGCCGATGATCTGTTCGAGCCCAGCGTGACCAAGATCGGATTCCGCCGCGGCACCTTCCTGCGTGGCTTCATGTGCGATTTCATCGAGCGTTTCGCCCCGCATCTGACTCGCGACATGCTGGCCAAGGCGGTGCAGTGCCACAACAAGTCCGAGCTGGAAGAGCTGTTCAGTGGCGTCGAACTGCCGATGCACTGAAGCTCGATCCTCAATGAAAAATGGCGCCCTCGGGCGCCATTTTCGTTTTGCACGGGAGCGATCAGTGGCTCAGGTGCAGGCCGCACTCGCGATTGTCTTCACCCTTGGTCGGGTCGAAGTAATCGAACTCGTTCGGCAGATCGTGGGCGACCAGGTACTGATACAGGTCCTTCGAGGACCAGTGCAGCAGCGGGGCGACCTTGATCAGGCCGTCCGGGTTGATGCTGATCGGGTCCATTTGCGCGCGCACGGCGGTGTCGGTGGCACGCAGGGCAGTGAACCAGACGCTTGGAGCGGTCTCGCGCAGGGCACGGGCGAAGGGCTCGAGCTTCACTTCCTCGGTGAACGCGGCGTGGCGCGGATCATCCAGGCCTGGAACCGGGCCGTCTATGGCCTCGCGGTGCGCGCGCGAGCGCTTGGGCAGGTAGGTGATCAGGTTGAGATTGAGCTTGCGCGCCACTTCATCGGCGAAGCGATAGGTGGCTTCGGTGTTGTAGCCGCTGTCCATCCAGACCACCGGGATATCCGGTTTGACCTGGCTGACCATGTGCAGGATCACCGCTTCGAACGGGCGGAAGTTGGTGGTGCAGATGGCGGGTTTGCCCAGTCCGATGGCCCACTGCACCAGTTTTTCAGGCTGGTTGCCGAGTTCGGCGTTGAGCGCGTCCAGGTCGAGTTCCATGCTGAGGACTCCAGGTCATGTGCGTGAAGGCGCGATGGTAGCAAAGGCTGGTTATGCGGCTAAATAACTAAGACTGTTATTACCCTTTCTTATGGTTATAAGAAGGGCGCATTGCGCAGCTCAGGCCCAGCGGCTAGAGTGCCGGCTCCTTTTTGGCTCAACCGAGGAGTGGCCTGTGGAAATCGCGTGTCTCGACCTGGAAGGTGTTCTGGTTCCGGAAATCTGGATCGCCTTTGCGGAAAAAACCGGTATCGAGTCGCTCAAGGCGACCACCCGCGACATCCCCGATTACGATGTGCTGATGCAGCAACGCCTGCGCATTCTCGATGAGCACGGCCTCAAGCTGAAGGACATCCAGGACGTGATCGCTACCCTGAAGCCGCTCGATGGCGCCGTGGAGTTCGTTGACTGGCTGCGTGAACGTTTCCAGGTGGTGATTCTCTCCGACACCTTCTACGAGTTCTCCCAGCCGCTGATGCGTCAGCTCGGTTTCCCGACTTTGCTATGCCACCGCCTGATCACTGACGAGAACGATCGCGTGGTCAGCTACCAACTGCGTCAGAAAGATCCCAAGCGTCAGTCGGTCATCGCCTTCAAGAGCCTGTACTACCGCGTTATCGCAGCTGGCGACTCGTACAACGATACCACCATGCTCAGCGAAGCCCATGCCGGCATCCTGTTCCATGCGCCGGAAAACGTGATTCGCGAGTTCCCGCAATTCCCGGCCGTGCACACCTTCGAAGCCCTCAAGCAAGAGTTCCTCAAGGCGTCGAATCGCAAGCTGAGTCTGTAACACCAATGCATGAAAAACGCCGCGATTTCGCGGCGTTTTTCGTTTGGGGCGCTTATTCGTTCGTTTCCGGCAAGCGTTCCAACGTTTCCAGCAGCACTTTCACCTTGGTGATTGACTCTTGATATTCGGCCTGCCAGTTGGAGTCGGCGACGATGCCGCCGCCACCCCAGCAACTGACCTTGCCATCCTTGACCAGCAGGCTGCGAATGGCGATGGAGCTGTCCATCTCGCCGCGCACGTCGAGATACAGCAGCGAACCGCAATAGAGCCCGCGCCGTGTCGGCTCCAGCTCATCGATGATCTGCATGGCGCGGATCTTTGGTGCGCCGGTGATGGAGCCGCCGGGGAAACTACCGGCGATCAGGTCCAGCGCGTCCATGCCGGGCGCCAGCTCAGCGGTGACGCAACTGACCAGATGATGCACGTTGGGATAGCTCTCCAGGGCGAACAACTCCGGTACTTTCACTGAACCGATGCGGCAGCTGCGGCCCAGATCGTTGCGCAGCAGGTCGACGATCATCAGGTTCTCGGCGCGGTCCTTGCGGCTTGCCAGCAACTCTTGCGCCTGTAGCTGGTCGTCATCGGCGTCATGGCCGCGGCGCCGAGTGCCCTTGATCGGACGGGTTTCCACCTGACCGTTGCTGACCTTGAGAAAGCGTTCGGGCGACAGGCTGAGAATGGCGTCGCCATCGCCCAGGCTCTGAAAACCCGAGAAAGGCGTGGGGCAGGCCTGGCGCAGTGCCAGGTAAGCGGCCCAGGGATCGCCCGCGCAGGGCGCCTGAAAGCGCTGAGCGAAATTCACCTGATAGCAATCGCCAGCGAGGATGTAGCCCTGGATGCGCTCGATCGCCTGGCGGTAGCGGTGCTGATCGATAGCGGCCTGGAACGGCTGGGTCAGTCGGAAGGGCGTGAGTTCCTCGCTATGCGGTGCTTCGAACAGCGTCTGCAGGCGCTGACGCTCTGCCTCCGGCAGGGCCGGGTGAAACAGCAGGCCGCTGGTACCTAGCTGGTGATCGCTGATCAGCGCCCAGGCGTAGAGACCAAAACGGGCATCCTCGAGATCAAGATCATCGACGCTCTGCTCGGGCAGCACTTCCAGGCGACGACCGAAGTCATAAGACAGGTAACCGATCAAACCACCGACGAATGGTAATGGCTGCTGCGCGGGAGCATCAGCGTGGCCAAGGCTCTGCAATGCGCCTCGCAGACGTAGCAGGAAATCGTTGGCCGATTCGTCGGTCGACGGTGCCAGTTCTGCCAATGGCCAGGCACTCATAAGGTCATAGCGTCCACGCTCGGCACCTGGGCGCCCGGCATCCAGCAGTACCGCGCCGGGAGCCTGGCGGATGTGCTGGAAGTAGTCGCTAGGATCTTTCCGGTAAGGAAGTGGGTGCAGAGAGCAACTGGGCATGCGTGGCAGTCGGATTCAAGGAAAGGGCAATTGTAGTCCGCCGCTAACATTCATCCTAGAGCTTCTGCCCGTGTTTACTCGGGGACATTCAGCTGATTAGTATTGAGCGCTGCAGAACGTTGAACTGTGGTACCAGAACAATAATTAATGAAGGGATCCAGGCCATGGATGAAGTTGTAGGTCCAGCCGCTGGGAGCCTGCTGCGTTCGAAACTGTCGCCGCCCCAGGCCTCTGCAGACTATTTGGCAAGACCCCAGGTCGAAACTGCGCTTTCGGCTTACCCCCACGCTCGTCTCGTGCTGTTTTGCGCTCCCGCCGGCTTTGGCAAGACCACCGCATTGGCGATGCTGGTCGAGCGTCGCCTGCAGGTGGGAAGCGCTGTTGCCTGGCTGTCGCTGGGTCCGGACGATGATGAGCCCGTACGTTTCTTCCAGCAACTGATCGAAGCATTGGGTCGCGCGTTGCCCGGCCTCGGTGACGATGCGCTGGGTTACTTGCGCAATACCATGCGCGTGCCGGTCGAGGCCGTGATGGAGAGCCTGCTGGTGGACCTGTCACAGCGCTCGGAACCACTCCTGCTGGTGCTCGACGATCTGCATCTGGTTCAGGATGGCGAACTGCTCGCCGCGCTCAATCGTCTGGTCAAGCTGGCCCCACCGAATTTCACCCTGGCTATCGGCAGCCGTTCGCAGCCTGCGCTGAGTCTCGCCACATTGCGCGCCAAGGGGCTGCTGCTGGAGCTTGGTAGTGATGAGCTCAGGCTCAATGCCGAGGAGACGCGCGGTTATCTGGAGCGCAGCGGTCTGCAGCTCGATCCCGAGGCGTTTGGCGCGCTATACAGCCACACCGAGGGCTGGATGGTCGGCGTGCACCTGGTCAGCCTGTGGCTGCGCAACCACCCGCAACCGACCGAGCGCATGGCTGAACTGGGCGCTGACAAGCATGCGGTGGGCGACTACCTGCTGCGCTCGGTATTCGAGCAGTTGCCGGCCGAGCGTCAGGAGCAGCTGCTGGCGCTGGGCGTGGCACAGCAACTCAGTGGTGATCTGGCCAATGCCCTGACCGGCCGCCAAGACGGCCAGCAACTGCTGGAAGAGCTGGAGGCCATGCAGTTGTTTCTTCTGCCCATGGATCGCGAACGCCAGTGGTATCGCTTCCATAACCTGTTCGCCGAATTTCTCCGCGCCCGTCTCAAGGAGCGCGACCCGGAGCGTTTCAAGCAGCTGCATTTCAATGCCAGCCTGTGGTTCACCAATCACCACATGCAGAACCTGGCTATCGAGCATGCCCGCCATGCCGAAGATGCCGAGATGCTTGCCGCACTGCTCGACGGCTGTGGCCTGGAGCTGATCAATCGCGGCCAACTCAACCTCATCTACAAATGGCGGCAGCATGTACCGGACGAGATTGCCGCGCGCTTTCCCGTGCTGGTGCTGGCCGATGTCTGGACCCGTGCGGCCGAACTGGGGCTGAGCGAGGCCAATCGCATGCTCGATGAGCTGCTGGAGCGCTGGGGAGAGTCGCGCAGCAACGGACCGCTGAGTGACAAGGTGCTGGCGACGCTGGCTATCAAGGCGGTGATCGCTCTGCAGAAGGATGATCTGGATACCTGCGTCGCTCTGGCACGGCGCATCGAGGCCCAACTGGGCCAGCACACGGCGTTTCTCGAGGTGGCGATTCTCACCGTTGGTGCCCTGGCCAATGTCATGCTTGGCCAGGCCGATCATGCGCGCAAGCTGCTGGCGTTGGCGCAACAGCGCAATCATTTCCTCGAGGGCCGCTACCTGGACATGCAGTTGGCCAACGTGGAGATCCTCCTAAGCCTGGAGCAGGGGCGAGTGAAGCAGGCGCAGCTGCTGTTCGAGCAACTGCGCGCACGGATGATGCCCTGGTTCGGCGAAAAGTCCCGAGCCCTGGTGTTGCCCACCATCAGCGAGTCGCTGATCGCCTATCAGCAAGGCCGTATCGAGGGGCTACAGGAACAGTTGCGCTGGGCCTTGGCAACCGTCGATGTGATCAATCCGATCGACCTCTATGCGCAGGCGATGCTTTGTCTGGCGAGAATCCAGCGCTTGCAGGATGCCCCGAAAGAGGCGATCGCGACCTTGGTGCTGATGCAGAATCTGGCTGCCCGCAACCATTCCTGGCGCTTCTACGTGCAGGCCGTGGGCGAGGAGATTGCGTTGATTCTTCAGGAACCAGCGACCGATCGCAGCAAGCGTGCCGAGCAGCGCCTGAAGTCGGTGGACTGGAACAAACTGGCGGGTCACTACAAACAGCGCAGTTTCAATCCAGTGTCCTGGGTGTTGGGTTTGACCCGTATTCGTCTGCAGCAGGCGCGCGGGCATTACAGCGAAGCACTGCATGAGATCACCCAGTTGCGTGGCCAGTTGCAAAGCGGCTGGCACGGGCTACATCGCCTGCGCCTGGATCTGCTCGCGGCGTTTAGCTATCAGCGCCTGGGCTATCAGGAGCGTGCACAGAGCTTGCTGGTGCAGTGCCTGATCGGTGCCGAGCGAGAGGAAGCGCGTAGTCTGTTCATCGAGGAGGGCGAGGCGATTCGTCAGTTGCTGCAGCAACTGGAGTCCGCCGAGCGTCAGCCGGCGCTGCAGGCTTTCATCCGCAGCCTGTTGAGCGCCTGGCCCGGCCAGGACTCGCGTCAAGCCTTGGATGTGCTGGAGGAGGGGCTCACCGAGCGCGAGCGTGAAGTGGTCTGCCTGGCTGCCAAGGGCATGTCCAACGAAGAGATTGGCCAGCAGCTGTCGCTGGCCCTGGGTACCGTCAAATGGCACCTGCACAACATCTACGAAAAGCTCAAGGTGCGTAATCGCACCCAAGCCATCCGCCGTGCCCGCGAGCTGAGCCTACTCGAATCATGAACAGTCAGAATCCGATCTGCCAAGCCGCTGTTCCGTTGTTGCGTACCAAGCTGTATCCCGCCCACGCCGAGGGCGCTCCGTTGCTGGAGCGCTCGGCGTTGATCGAGCGCCTGTTGGAGGCACGTGAGCAGCGCCTGATCGTCCTCAGTGCACCTGCCGGCTTCGGCAAGAGCACCGTCCTCAGCCAACTGCGCCGTCGCTTGCAGGAGCAGGGCGCGCGAGTCGCCTGGCTGTCGTGCGATGAAAGCGACAGCGAGCCGGCAAGGCTACTGCAGTATCTGGTGGCGGCCATTGCCGCCGCTTGCCCAGGCTTCGGCAGCAGTACTACAGCGCTGCTGCAGGGTGAAATCAGCTGGCCGCTGGAAGCGGTGATCGATGCGTTTCTCGACGACCTGAAAGGTCTGTCGGAGAACCTCTATCTGATGCTCGACGACTTCCACCGTATTCGCCATGCCACGCTTGGTCAGAGCTCGCGTTATCTGATCGAGCGCTTGCCCAAGCAAGTGCGGCTGGTGGTCAGCACTCGTTATCAACCGCGTTTTCTCGAGGAGCCGCCATCGCTCGGGGGCTGGGCGTTCTGGCTCAAGGTCGAGGACCTGCGCCTGACGCGTGCCGAGACCGCAGCCTATTTCCGCGACATCAAGCGCCTGGCCCTGGAAGACGGCGAACTCAACCAGCTGTATGCGCGTACGGAAGGCTGGGTCACGGCATTGCACCTGGCGGCGTTGGCCTTGCCGCGCCAGCAGAATCGTGCGGCTTTTCTCGCGGGGCTGTCAGGCGCCGAACGCAATATCGCCGATTACCTGGCCGAGGATGTGGTGGCCAGCCTGCCGGAAGCGCTGCAGCTGTTTCTCGACCAGACCTCGGTGCTCGACGAGTTCAACGCCGAGCTGTGCAACGCACTGACCGGTCGCCACGACAGCCGCGACATGCTGCGCCGCTTAAAGGGTGAACAGCTGTTCGTGATCCCGCTGGACGAGCAGGGCGAGTGGTTCCGCTATCACCATCTGTTTGCCGAATTCCTGCAGGGGCGCCTGGCCAAACGGGGCGACCCGGCGCACCTGCTGCACGCAGCCGCGCGCTGGTGCGAAAGCCACGACCTGGCCGACAAGTCGATCAAGTACGCCTTGCGCGCACGCGATTACGCCTTCGCCGCCGAGCTGCTGGAGCGCCAGGGTGCGCGCCTGATTGCCGGCAACCGGGTGTACGGCATCCTCGCGATTCTCAAGGACATCCCGCCGGTGGTGATCACCGAGCAGCCGGTGTTCCAGATCTTCTATGCCTGGCAATTGGCTTTCGAGCAGAAGTTCGCCGAGTCCGAGGCGTTGATCGAGGAAGTCAGCACGCGCCTGACCCAGGGGCGCGGCAAGGGTATGCACTTCGGCTTGATCGAGCTATTGGCGGCTGCCCAGGTACTCAAGGCATTGGTGTTGCTTTATCAGGACAAGCTGGAAGCCTGTCTCAAGGTCGCCGGTCACTGGCTGGCGCTGGTGCCGCAGAACCAGCCGGTGTTCCGCGCCAGTCTGGCGTGCGTGCAGGCTGCGGCATTCGCCCTGCTTGGCGAGTTTGGCGAGGCGGCCAAGGCCATTGCCGTCGCACGAAAGAGCTTGCGCGAGTGTGAAAGCGAGTACCTGCACGTGATGGCCAGCCTGATCGAGGCGCTGATCTGCAAGGAATACGGCGAGCTGGAGCGTGGCCGTTCTCTAGCAGAGGCGGCGCGGGCGCGGGTCGAGCAGGTTTTTGGACGGCGCAGCCGGGTTGGCGGTCCGCTCGGGTTGGCCTATGCCGATCTGCTTTACGAGCAGGACCGGCACGGCGCGATCCTTGCCGAGTTGCCGCTGGCCACCACCTGGCGTGATGTCGCCACCCCGGTCGAGCTGATCAGCCGCGGCAAACTGGTGATGGCGCGAGCGCGCTTTTTCGCGGGTGCGGGAGAACAGGGGCTGGAGGAGCTCGACGAGTGGTTGGCCGGTTTGCAGGGGCCGGGCTACGAGCGGGTATTCGCCATCGCCATGGGCTGCAAGGTGCAGTTCCTGTTGTGGCTGCGCAGGCCCAACGAGGCGCAGCGTATCTACCAGCAACTGGAGCAACATATCGCCGCGCTGCCTATCGAGCGTTATGGCGATGCGCACACGGCACTGGCGCTGAGCCAGGCACGTCTGGCGCTGAGTGAGCGGCGGGTGGAAAAGGCCCAGGCCAGCCTTGAGGCCTGCCTGGCCAAACAGGGAGCGGAGCACCAGCGTGATCGGCGTCTGCGTCTGAGCTTGTTACTTTCTGTGGCGCATTGGCGCAAAGGTAACAGCGAGAAAGCCTTCGCGCTGTTGCGTGCGACGCTCGAAGAGGCCTGGCAATGTGGCTATCGCCGATTGTTCCAGGACGATGCTCTGTGGCTGCTGCCGCTCTGGGATGCCTGGTACAGCGCCGAGCCCAGGCGCGCAGCCGCTTGGCAGGGTGTCGCCGAAATGCTCCGTGAACAGTGTCGAAGACTGTCCATAGATCCTGAAAGTTTTGAGGAAAATCAGGATGTTAGCCATCGTGAGCGAGAGATCCTGCGGCTCGTCGCTGCGGGGCTTTCCAACCGCGATATTGCCCAGGCGGTGCACCTGTCCGAGGCGACCATCAAATGGCACCTGCATAACCTGTTTTCCAAGTTGGGGGTGCGTAGCCGTACTCAGGCCGTGCTCAAGGGCAAAAGCCTGGGGCTGCTGAGTGAGGCATGAAGGGTCAGGGGGAGTAAACGATTGCCATGCTCCATCCCTTGGATGGGCTGGCAGTTGAGTGGTGGGTTAGTAGCTTGTAGCCATCTCGAAGCGCACCGCGTTTCGCGAATCCAAACCTGGCGTACCTAAGGAAGCCGCGGCAGGTCTGGTGATCGGCATGGGCCGATCAGGCTGCTCGTGACAGGACGTCACCGGCAGAGCCCGGGGAACCCCCATTTGAACTGTGGAGATAATAACAATGATGACCCTGAAAAAAATCGCTCTCGCCGCCGCCATCATGGCAGTCCCGTTCATGGCCCAGGCCGACCTGAAGGCGCTGGATGACACCGATCTGGCCGGCGTCACTGGTCAGGCCGGTATCAGCATCGCCGGTAACTTCGATGCCACCATCGGCTCCATCGTCTACACCGACACCGAAACCGGTGTCAGCGATGGCAGCAACAGCCTGAGTCTGAATACCGTCAGCCTGTCGGGCTTCAACATCGATGAGTCCAACCCGCTGACCATCGACGTCAAGGACAACAAACTGGAAATCGGCCTGCCAGGCATCAACGGTGGCGTTTCGGTCGAGTCGGTGAAAATCGGTGCCAACAGCATTGGTGGCGTCGCCATCAACGGTCTGGATATGGCCGGTTCCACCGTCAAGGTCTGGGGTCATTGATCCCCGCTTGATCTGATCCACAGGAGCTCAGCCGCCTTGTGCGGCCGGGCTTCTGCTTCGTTGTACGCAGTTGCGGATTGACCAATGATCGAAATTCTCGTGGGCAGCCTGATCGGTTTGTACGGTTTTACCGAGGCTGTCGACATCAAACCGCAGCCCGCCGGCACCGTGAATATCACCCAGCCGCTCGTGCCCAATGGCCCGCTGCGCGAGTCGGTGGCACTGGAGCCGATGAGTCAGTTGCAGTTTCGCAACGTGATCCGCCAGGCCTATGACTACAGTTGCGGTTCTGCGGCGCTGACGACCCTGCTGGACTACTACCTTGGGCGCAATCTGGAAGAGCGTCAGGTGATGGAAGGGCTGCTGCATTTCGGCGAGGCGGAAAAGATCGTCGAGCGCCGGGGGTTTTCCCTGCTCGACATGAAACGTTTCGTCACTGCCCTGGGCTACAAGAGCGGCGGCTTTCGCGCCGGTTTCGATGACCTGGCGCAGCTCGAGCATCCGGCCATCGTGCCCATCGAGTACGCCGGCTTCAAACACTTCGTGGTGGTGCGTGATGTCTACAACGAGCATGTATTCGTCGCCGATCCAGCGCTAGGCAACATCAGTTTCACCCGCGTGCGTTTCGAAGAAATCTGGGATCAGAACGTGCTGTTCGTGATCTTTCCCAGCGGTAACGAACCGCCCAATGCCATGGCGCTGACCGACCGCGACCTGCGCATCATCGATGACCGCACCATCAGCATGCTGGCTTTCCGCGAATTTCCGCAGATGGCCAAGTTCACCACGAATCAGGCCGACCAACTGGGGTCGGGAGGCGACATCCAATACATTCGCCGCAAGTGATTTGCCCGGCATAACAATAACGATCTGGGGATAGCGTCATGGGAGTTTGGGGGTATGCATGGCTGGCCATGCTGACGCTGGTTGTGGCGCAGCCGCTGATGGCCGAAGACGCCACGGTCGACGATGCACGCGACGCGTTGACCAAGAAAGACGACGACGCCGACAGCGCCAAGGCGCTGGAAGAGGTGTTCCAGGCCGCGGAGAAGAGCTACACCCTGCTCAAGAAGGGTGAGCGCACCCTGACCTATGGCTTCGACTACTCGCTGCTGCGCGATACGCAGATCCAGACCGTGCGTACCGGGCAGAACGTCTACAGCGTGATCGGTCAGAGCGAGGCGCAGCATACCTTCACCAATTCGTTCACCTTCGACTATGGGGTGTGGGACAACCTTACGTTCAGTATGCGCGTGCCGTTTCTGGCCAAGTACGACACCGAACGCGATCTCAGCACCTACAGCCTGGGCGATATTTCCGCCAGTTTCCGCTGGCAGCCCTGGTCGTCGGTGCGCGGCCGTCCCGTCACCACCCTGTTCGCCACGTTGGGCCTGCCGACTGGCGACAGCCCCTATGACGTCAGCCTGGACAATGGCCTGGCCACCGGCAGCGGTTACTACAGCCTGGGTGTGGGCGCGAATCTCTCTTACGTGATCGATCCGGTAGTACTGTTCGGTTCGCTTGGTTACACCTACAACCTACCGGTTCGCGATGCCGACCAGGTACGCGGCGGCCGTTTGCTGGAGGAGGTCGACCCGGGTTCGAGCCTGTCGCTGAGCATGGGCTTCGCTTACGCGCTGTCTTACGACGTGTCGCTGGCCACCTCATTCCAGATGGCGCACAACATGGCGCCGAAATTCAAGTTCAGCGACGCCACCTTCGAAGGCAACGAGCAGACCAGTGCAGTGATGAACTTCTCGCTGGGCCTGCGTACGGCATCGAACAACATCGTCAACGTCAATGCCGGTTTCGGCATGACCGAAGATTCGCCCGATGTCCTGCTCGGGATTTCCATACCCCTGGATATCAAGGGTCTCAAGGCCGAGTAAGCAGCGAGCGAACCTGATATGACTCATCTTGCCAAGCTGCAGGCGCTGCTGCTGGTCGGGCTGGGCGCGGCCTGCGTCCTGCCTGCCCAGGCGCAACTGGCCACCAACCTGACCATCGGCAACCCCAAGGCCATGGCCATGGGCAACGCCGTTACCGCCGACGTCACCGGCATCGATGCCGTGCACTACAACCCGGCGGCCCTGAGCAAGCTCAAAGGGCGGCAGACCACGGTCAAGCTGCTCAGCGGCGTGATGGACATCCGGGCCAAGTTCGATGCCAAGGAAGGCTACGGTTTCATGGGGTACGACGATGACCCCTTCAAGAACTCCAGTAGCCGCACGCTGACACCGACCATGTACCTGCCAGGTGTTGGCGGCATGACCGAGTTGCCGGTGCTGGTAGCGCCGCTGGCCGGTCTGTCGATCAACCCGCCGGGCTCGAAGTTCACCTTCGCCACCAACGTCTATGCGCCGATGGCGTTGGGCTATTCGCGCGATTCCGACGACGATCCAGGACGGTTCCAGGGACGCCAGGTATCGCTGCAGCGCATCACCTATTTCTCACCGTCGCTGGCCTATCAGGTCAATGACGAGCTGTCGGTTGGGCTGTCCATCGGTTTCTCCCACCAGGCCGTGGCACTCAATCAGGACTTCCGTAACCCCGGCATGCTCACCGGCCTGACTCGCGCCCTGAATGAAGCCCTGTGCCTGCCGGGGCTGGAGGAAATTCTTGGGCCATTCTTTAACGTCTGCGGTGGCAAGATAGGCCCGTTCGACTCACTGGCCAACCTCGACCTGGACCTGCAACAGAGTCTGTCACCGAGCTACAACCTGGGGGTTCTCTGGGAACCGACGGATTGGTTTTCCTGGGGTGCGACTTACCAGAGTGAGTCACGGATGAATTTGAAGGGCAAGTATCGTGTCGATTACACGGACGACTGGGCCGGGTTCTGGCAAGGATTTCAGGGCGCTTTCGCAGGCAAGATACTCAGCTCTCTCTTTCCCTACGGTGCGGAAGATGAAAGTGGCAACGCCTCGCTGAAACTGACCTATCCAGATGCCTTCAGCACTGGCATCAAGGTACGTCCGTTCGAAAAGTGGCAGTTCAATCTGGATCTGCGCTGGGTCGGTTACAGCGACTGGAACAACTTCGAGATCGAGTTCGACCGCGAGCTCGATCTGTTACGTATCGCCAAGTATTTTGACAGCACCAACGCCACCGATCGCAGCATTATTCTCGACCGTGGCTACCGTGACACCTGGAACTGGGGCGTGGGCGTGCAGTACGACGTCAACGACCGCCTGGCATTGCGCGCCGGCTATGAATATCGCCCGTCGGCCATCCCCAAGGACAAGGCCGATGTGCTGGCGCCGGTAGGTGACGCAGATCTCTACGGCCTGGGCCTGGGCTATCGCTGGGACAAGGACACCACCATCGACGTCGGCTTCAACTATTTCGTCTCCAAGCAGAGCATTCCCGCCGGCAGCAGCTGCAACGTCAGCTGCGAAGGCTTGGACAACCTGGTCTACAACCCGTATGCCGGGCTCAATATCGAAACCACGGTCAAGGCCTATATTTTCGCCATGACCTACACCTCGAGGTTTTGAGGCGATGCGCAGTCTGTTGTGGCTTTTGATGGTGCTGCCGCTGATGCAGGCCAGCGCCAGCAGTCGTTACCTGACCTGGGTCGATGATCTCGGCAGGGTGCACAACACTTTCGTCGACAGCCGTTTCGCCGAGCAACAGCAGCAGGCCCAGCGCCGCGCCGCAAAGAGCGATCAGGCCCGGCTTGGTGATGACGGTGCCTGGCCGGGCAGTGCGCCAAGTACAGGGGAGAGCAAGCGGCGCTACTTCACCTGGGTCGATGGCAGCGGTCAGCTGCAGACCAGTTTCTACGCCGGCGCGCAGCTCGCCGGCGCCTCGGGGCGCGACCAGGTGCTGGCCAGCGGTGAGCGGGCAGGGGATTACATCGATTCGGCGGTGCTGGAGGGACGCGGTTTCGCGCGCAACAGCTACGACAGCCCCTATTACACCTGGGTCGATGAACAGGGGCGGATGCACAACTCGCCGGTGCCTGCCAGGTCTGCCGAAGGCCAGTCAGGCGCTGGCGCTTCAACGGTTCGTTACAGTGAAGGCCGGCAAGTCGAGTTCGAGCGCAGCAAACCCTCGTTGCCGATGCTCGATGGCCAGCCCACTGCGGCCATGCAGGCGCTGCTCGAAGGCAGCCAGGCGCGTGCTGAAAGCCTATATGGCGAGTTGTCGACACGCTGTTGCGGACAGATGCGTGACAGTGACTTCAGCGTATTGTCAGCGCAAGAGCCGCGCTATGAAGAGCTGGACCGTTTCTCGCCCAGCTTCGAGTTTCCGATGGGCCGCAGTTATTACGCGGCACTGAAGCTGCCGGCTTCACGGCAGAGCTATGGCTTGCGCGTGCGCAGTTTCGCCAACCGGCAGGTGGTCTATCCGTCGCTGCTGTTTCTCGACGAGGCCAAGCGGCCGACGCGGTTGGTCAGCGATGCGGTGTATCAACTGCATCCGGAAACCTGGTACCGCTACGCCTTCATCGAGGGCACAGTGCAGGTGCGCGCCGAGCGGGGCGAGCGTTACGTACTGCTGATCACCACTGACGAAGACCGCAGCCTGCAAACGCTCGACAACAAGCCGTTCAAGCGGCTGTTGCAGGCGTTGGCAGTGGATGAGGCGGGCATGCAACGGCATGCACACGCGGATGAAGGGGCGTTCGAGCTGGCGATCGTGCGGTAGGGTGCGCCGCGCGGACTGCGTGGTATCAGCCCGTAGCCCGGATGCAATCCGGGGCGTTTTGCCGACAAATCCCCCGGATTTCACCCAGGCTACGCGAACTACCAGGTAGGGCGGGTGTAGCCCGCCATTAGCGGCCTGCCGGGTTGTGCGCCCGCCCTACGAATGGTGGTGCGTACGGCGAGCGTCAGACTTCCTTGCTGACGATATGGCCAAACAACTCCTGGGAGAAACGTACGCGCTCTTCGGCATCTTCCTGAATGCCTTTGGCTTTCAGCTCTTCCAGGCGTGCTTCCACCGCGTGGGCGCGGTGAGTCAGGCCGCAGTCGTTGGCGATCTGGATGTTCAGGCCGGGGCGGGCGTTGAGCTCAAGAATCAGCGGGCCCTTGTCCTGATCCAGCACCATGTCCACGCCGATGTAACCCAGGCCACACAGCTCGTAGCAACCCGCGGCGAGTTTCATGAAGCCGTCCCAGTTCGGCAGTTGCACGCCGTCCACCGCGTTGGTGGTGTCCGGGTGTTTGCTGATCTTGTTGTTCAGCCAGGTGCCGCGCAGGGTCACGCCAGTCGCCAGGTCCACACCGACACCGATGGCGCCCTGGTGCAGGTTGGCCTTGCCGTTGGACTGGCGGGTCGGCAGGCGCAGCATGGCCATCACCGGATAGCCCATCAGCACGATGATGCGAATATCCGGCACGCCCTCGTAGCTGATGCTCTTGAAGATGGTGTCCGGAGTCACGCGGTACTCGATCAGCGCGCGGTCACGGTGACCGCCCAGCGAGTAAAGGCCGGACAGGATGCTGGAAATCTGCTGCTCCAGCTCGTCGTGGGTCACGATCTTGCCGGACACCGTCTTGAACCGATCCTCGAAGCGGTCCGCGATGACCATGATGCCGTCACCGCCAGCACCCTGTGCCGGCTTGATGACGAAGTCATTGCGCCCGGCGATGATCTCGTCGAGCTTGTCGATTCCCTTCTCGGTTTCGATGACACCGTACATCTCCGGCACATCGATGCCGGCCTCGATGGCTCGCTCCTTGGTGATGATCTTGTCGTCGACGATCGGGTACAAGTGCCGTTTGTTGTACTTCAGCACGTAGTCCGCATTGCGTCGGTTGATGCCCATGATGCCTTTGGCTTCAAGGGCTTTCCACGTCTTGATCAGGCCGAACATGGTCTTAGTCCTTGAGGAAGGCTTTGAAACGGAACAGTTCGGTCAAGCGGTAGCCACGGTAGCGCCCCATCGCCAGCATGAAACCCACCAGGATCAGCAGAATCGCCGGGAAGGTGAACACGAAGTACACCAGCTCAGGCACGCTCATCAGCAGGTGCGCGACAGTCGCGGCGAACAGCGTACCGATGGCGACCTTGAAGGCATGACCACCGCCACGCTCTTCCCAGGTGATCGACAGGCGTTCGATGGTCATGGTCAGAATCACCATCGGGAACAGCGCGACGGACAAGCCGCGCTCCAGGCCCAGCTTGTGACTGAACAGGCTGATGGTGGCGATCAGTACCACGACGAAGGTCAGTACCACCGACAGGCGCGGCAGCATCTGCAACTTCAGGTGCTCCAGGTAGGAACGTAGTGACAGGCCGAGCGCAGTGATCACGGTGAACAGGAAGATGCCGAA
Organism: Ectopseudomonas composti; assembly: GCF_900115475.1. GTDB lineage: Bacteria > Pseudomonadota > Gammaproteobacteria > Pseudomonadales > Pseudomonadaceae > Aquipseudomonas > Aquipseudomonas composti. The sequence continues at coordinate 35,043 of NZ_FOWP01000012.1, read as the reverse complement.
GCCCAGCTGCGTTTCGCGGAAGGCGAGGGCGATCAGTACCGGAGTGAAGGTACCCAAAGTCTGCAGGCCGCCGAGGTTGCGCAGGATCAGGATCACCAACACGCCAATCGGGATCATTACCATGATCATGAAGGTCTGCTGGGTCTGCAGCGGCAGGCCGTACAGCGAGTACTCGAGGAAGGTCGCGTCGGTGTTCTCGTCGGTCAGCTTGGCCAGACGGATGGCGTTCATCTCGCTGTTGTTCAGGCTGAAGCTGACCGCGGCTTGGCGGCCACCCTCCAGGCTAACCAGGTCACCATCGCCAATCCACCAGACTAGGCGGTCGACGGGTAGGCCCTGCTCGCCGGATTCAGGATTGAAGTACAGCCACTTCTGGCCATTGAAACTGCGCAGCCACAGCTCTGGCGATTGAGCGACCTCTGCCTGCAGGCGGATGGTGTGCACGCGCTCCATGGGAACGTGGGCGATGGACAGTAGCAGCTCGACGACTTTGGCCTTGTTGGCGGTAGAGGCGTCGCCACCGAGCAGCAGCTTGACGTTGTCGTCATTGGCGTTGCTGACGCGCTTGATGGTCTCGCTGATGAAGGTTTCGACATCCGCCGAGTGCTGGCGAATCGGTGCGAGCAAGGCCTCGGCGGCGATCTTTTCAGGGCCTTCGACCGGGATGCTGTCGCGGAAGATCGGGCCTTTTGCTGGCGTCTGTTCACCGCTGTACCGCTTGGTCAGCACCAGGCGGTAGTAGAGCGTCTGTTTGCCGCTAGCGCGACGGGCCGACCAGGTAACGCGACGGTTGCCGTCGACACGGTTGACGCTGACGCCGTAGTTGTTGGAGATGAAGCTCTCGTTGAGGCTCACGTAATCCTGGTTCAGCGGCGGTACGAACATCTGCAGCTTCACCGGCTCACGCGGGGTCGCCTGGAATTCGACCTTGGCGTCGATGTTCCACAGATCGTCGGTCTCGTCCTCGGTCACCGGGATGCCGAGAATGAAGATTTGGTATGCCGTAATCAGAACGCCCAGGGTCACCAGCAGGGTGATCAGGACTTTCAGATGCAGGTTCAGAGAGCGCATGGGAATTACTCGCCAGGGGTTGCGTCATCGGTGCAGTTGGGTTTGCCAGCTGCATATTTAAGGCTTGGATCGACCATGGCTTCGAAGTGCTTGAGCGCTTCGGAGCCGATCAGAAGCGGGTATTGGAATGCGCTTCGGTCGGTCAAGTTCACTTCGATCGTGCGCAGGGTCTCTCCCATGCACAATTCAAGATCGATTACCGGGCGTGCCGTGTAGGTTTTTTCTTCATCGGGATCGAAGTCACCAGAGCGTCGTTTGATCTTGCTGATCCGTGCCAATGGGCGCTCGATGGTGCGCTCGTGCGCATCGTCAATGGCCAACACGAAACGCACCCAGGTTTCTCCATCACGCTTGAAGCGTTTGATATCGCGGGCGCTGAGGGAAGCGGTCTTGGCACCGGTATCGAGCTTGGCAGCCACCTGCAGGTCCAGTTCTTCGATATGGATGTATTCGTTCAGACCATAGATCGACTTGCCCATGGCCAGAGCCGGGCAGGACAAGGTCAGCAGGCAGAGCGACAAGGAGAAGGGTTTCAGTCTCATGTGTCCTTGAGAGGGTATTGCCAGGGGGCGGGTGAAGGGCAGCGTCTGGCGGCATCCTGCCATACAACTGCCTGCCGTGAAGTCTAGCAGCCATGGCAAAAGGCGATAGCCGGGCATGAATGCGCAGATTCTAACATGGAGATTTTCCGTGCCGACAGACGCTTATGTAGCTTTCTGCAAGTAAGGTCGCGGCTTGCCTGCCTGGTCCTGCTGAAAGTATTGTCGACAATACTTTGGTCTGCTTTGACCGATATGGCTTTTTGGCGTAGTTTTATGGCCATTGCATCTCAGTGGTGTCGACAATCATGTTGCTCGAGTCTGAAGTATCTGCAGCGCCTCAGGTGGATTCGGAAACACTTTCCGAACATGTCTTCCGCCTGATACAAGCCGCCATCGTCAAGGGCGAGATCGCTCCGGGTAGCAAGATTTCCGAGCCTGAACTGGCGCGCACCTATGGCATCAGTCGCGGGCCGCTACGTGAGGCGATCCACCGCCTGGAAGGGCAGAAGCTGCTGGTACGGGTGCCACATGTGGGCGCGCGGGTGGTAGCGCTCAGCCATGCCGAGCTGATCGAGCTGTACGAGATTCGCGAGTCGCTCGAAGGCATGGCCTGCCGCCTGGCCGCCGAACGCATGACCCAGGGCGAGATCGACGAACTGCGCCGGGTGCTGGAACTGCACGAGCAGGACGCGGCCTTCAAAGCGGGTGTCGGCTATTACCAGCAGGAAGGCGACTTCGACTTCCATTACCGGATCATCCAGGGCAGTGGCAATCGCACCCTGGCCAAGCTCTTGTGCGACGAGCTGTACCAACTGGTGCGCATGTACCGCCTGCAGTTCTCCGCTACGCCCAACCGGCCGCACCAGGCTTTCGCTGAGCACCACCGCATTCTCGATGCCATCGCCGAACGTGACGGCGAGCTGGCCGAACTGCTGATGCGCCGTCACATCGGCGCCTCCAAGCGCAATATCGAGCGCTACTACACCGAAGCGCTCGCCACTTCATCCAAGACCCGAGGTGATTCATGACCCAGCTTTCCGCCGGCCAGCGTTTCCGCCAGGCCCTCGCCGAAGAGCAACCGCTGCAGGTGATCGGCGCGATCAACGCCAACCATGCACTGCTGGCCAAGCGCGCAGGCTTTCGCGCCATCTACCTGTCCGGTGGTGGTGTCGCAGCCGGCTCGCTCGGCCTGCCGGATCTGGGCATCAATACCCTGGATGACGTGCTGACTGACGTGCGCCGCATCACCGACGTGTGCGACCTGCCGCTGCTGGTGGACATCGACACCGGCTTCGGCCCCTCAGCATTCAACATCGAGCGCACCATCAAGAACCTGATCAAGGCCGGCGCCGCCGCCGCGCATATCGAGGATCAGGTCGGCGCCAAGCGCTGTGGTCACCGTCCGGGCAAGGAGATCGTCTCTTGCGAGGAAATGGTCGACCGCGTACGTGCCGCCGCCGATGCCAAGACTGACCCGGACTTCTTCCTCATCGCTCGCACCGACGCCATCCAGGCCGAGGGTGTGGACGCCGCCATCGAGCGTTGCAAGCGCTATGTTGAAGCCGGTGCCGATGGCATTTTCGCCGAGGCCGCTTACGACCTGCCGACCTATGAGCGCTTCGTCAAGGAGCTGAACGTGCCGGTGCTGGCCAACATCACCGAGTTCGGCGCTACGCCACTGTTCACCCGTGACGAGCTGGCCTCGGTCGGCGTGGCCATCCAGCTCTATCCGCTGTCGGCCTTCCGTGCCGCGAACAAGGCGGCGGAAAGTGTCTACACCGCAATTCGCCAGAGCGGCCACCAGAAGGACGTGATCGAGCTGATGCAGACCCGCACCGAACTCTATGACCGCATCGGCTACCACGCCTTCGAGCAGAAGCTCGACGCGCTGTTCGCCGCCGGCAAGAAATAAAGATAAGAAGAAGGATTCGAGGAGATAACCATGAGTGCCACCGAAACCACCCCTGGCTTCAAACCGAAAAAATCCGTCGCCCTGAGCGGCACTGCCGCCGGCAACACCGCGCTGTGCACTGTCGGCCGCACTGGCAACGACCTGCACTACCGCGGCTATGACGTGCTCGATTTCGCCAACCGCTGCGAGTTCGAGGAAATTGCCTACCTTCTGGTACACGGCAAGCTGCCCAATGTGGCCGAGCTGGCCGGCTACAAGGCCAAGCTCAAGGCCCTGCGTGGTCTGCCGGCCGGGGTCAAGGCCGCACTGGAGCAACTGCCGCCGTCCGCCCACCCGATGGATGTGATGCGCACCGCCGTCTCCGTACTCGGCTGTCTGGCGCCGGAGAAGGACGACCACAATCACCCGGGCGCCCGTGATATCGCCGACAAGCTGATGGCCTCCCTCGGTTCCGCGCTGCTCTATTGGTACCACTACAGCCACAACGGCAAGCGCATTGACGTGGAAACTGACGACGATTCCATCGGTGGGCACTTCTTGCATCTGCTGCATGGCGAGAAGCCGTGCGAGTCCTGGGTGCGCGCCATGCACACCTCGTTGAATCTGTACGCCGAGCACGAGTTCAACGCCTCGACCTTCACTTCGCGAGTGATCGCCGGCACCGGCTCCGACCTGTTCTCCTGCATCGCTGGCGCCATCGGCGCGCTGCGTGGCCCGAAACACGGCGGCGCCAACGAGGTGGCCTTCGAGGTGCAGAAGCGCTACGACAGCCCGGACGAAGCCGAGGCCGATATTCGCGCCCGTGTCGAGAAGAAGGAAGTGATCATCGGCTTCGGTCACCCGGTCTACACCGTCGCCGACCCGCGCAACAAGGTGATCAAGGAAGTGGCCCAAGAGCTGTCCGAGGCGCAGGGCAACACCAAGATGTATGACATCGCCGAGCGCCTGGAAAGCGTGATGTGGGACATCAAGAAGATGTTCCCCAACCTCGACTGGTTCAGTGCCGTGAGCTACCACATGATGGGCGTGCCGACCGCCATGTTCACCCCGCTGTTCGTCATCGCCCGTACCGCCGGCTGGTCGGCGCACGTTATCGAGCAACGCATCGACGGCAAGATCATCCGCCCGAGCGCCAACTACACAGGCCCTGAAGACCTGAAGTTCGTGCCGCTCAAGGATCGCAAATAAGATGAATGACACCGTGAATAGCCAATACCGCAAGCGCCTGCCCGGTACCGCGCTGGATTACTTCGACGCCCGTGAGGCGGTCGAGGCGATCCAGGCCGGCGCCTGGGACAAACTGCCCTACACCTCGCGCGTACTCGCCGAGCAACTGGTGCGTCGCTGCGAGCCGCAGGACCTGACTGCCTCGCTGGAGCAACTGGTCCATCGCAAGCGCGACCTGGACTTCCCCTGGTACCCGGCGCGGGTGGTCTGCCACGACATTCTCGGCCAGACCGCGCTGGTCGACCTGGCCGGCCTGCGCGACGCCATCGCAGAGAAAGGTGGCGACCCGGCCAAGGTCAACCCGGTGGTGCCGACCCAGCTGATCGTCGACCACTCCCTGGCCGTCGAGGCGCCGGGCTTCGACCCGGACGCGTTCGAGAAGAACCGCGCCATCGAGGATCGCCGCAACGAGGATCGCTTCCACTTCATTGACTGGACCAAGACCGCGTTCAAGAACGTCGACGTGATCCCGGCCGGCAACGGCATCATGCACCAGATCAACCTGGAGAAGATGAGCCCGGTGATCCAGGCGCGCGGCGGCATCGCGTTTCCTGACACCTGCGTCGGTACCGACTCGCACACCCCGCACGTCGATGCCCTGGGTGTGATCGCCATTGGCGTTGGCGGTCTTGAGGCCGAGACCGTAATGCTCGGCCACCCGTCGATGATGCGCCTGCCGGATATCGTCGGTGTCGAGTTGACCGGCAAGCGCCAGCCCGGCATTACGGCCACCGATATCGTCCTGGCGATCACCGAATTTCTGCGCAAGGAACGGGTTGTCGGCGCCTGGGTCGAGTTCTTCGGTGAAGGAGCGGACAGCCTGTCCATCGGTGACCGCGCGACCATCTCCAACATGTGCCCGGAATACGGCGCCACCGCCTCGATGTTCTACATTGACGGCCAGACCATCGACTACCTCAAACTCACTGGTCGCGAGCCGGAGCAGGTGGCGCTGGTGGAGCACTACGCCAAGACGCTGGGCCTGTGGAGCGATGCGCTGAAAACCGCCGAGTACGAGCGCGTGCTGCGCTTTGACCTGGGTAGCGTGGTGCGCAATATGGCCGGTCCGAGCAACCCGCATCGCCGTCTGCCGACTTCGGCGCTGGCTGAGCGTGGCATCGCCGACGAAGCCAAGCTGCAGAGCGGCAAGGTTGAAGAGGCCGAAGGTCTGATGCCGGACGGCGCCGTGATCATCGCCGCCATCACCAGTTGCACCAACACCTCCAACCCGCGCAACGTGATTGCCGCCGGTCTGGTGGCGAAGAAGGCCAACGCGCTGGGCCTGCTGCGCAAGCCCTGGGTGAAAACCTCATTCGCACCGGGCTCGAAGGTCGCCAAGTTGTATCTGGAGGAGGCCGGTCTGCTGGCGGAGCTGGAACAACTCGGTTTCGGCATCGTTGCCTACGCCTGCACCACCTGTAATGGCATGTCCGGCGCGCTCGATCCGCTGATCCAGAAAGAAATCATCGACCGCGACCTGTACGCCACCGCCGTCTTGAGCGGCAACCGCAACTTCGACGGTCGTATTCACCCCTACGCCAAGCAGGCGTTCCTGGCTTCGCCGCCGCTGGTGGTGGCCTACGCCATCGCCGGCACCGTGCGCTTCGATATCGAGCAGGACGCGCTGGGCACCGATGCCCAAGGCAATCCGATCACGCTGAAGGACTTGTGGCCGAGCGACGAGGAGATCGACGCCATCGTCGCTGCCTCGGTGAAGCCCGAGCAGTTCAAGCAGATCTACATCCCGATGTTCGATCTCGGCAGCGTGCAGGAGGCCGAGAGTCCGCTGTATGACTGGCGCCCGATGTCCACCTACATTCGCCGCCCGCCGTACTGGGAAGGCGCGTTGGCCGGCGAGCGCACGCTCAAGGGCATGCGCCCGCTGGCGATCCTGCCGGACAACATCACCACCGACCACCTGTCGCCGTCCAACGCCATCCTGGCCGACTCGGCGGCTGGTGAGTACTTGGCGAAAATGGGCCTGCCGGAGGAGGACTTCAACTCCTACGCGACCCACCGCGGTGACCACCTCACCGCGCAGCGTGCCACCTTCGCCAACCCGCAACTGGTCAACGAAATGGCCGTGGTCGACGGCCAGGTGAAGAAGGGCTCGCTGGCCCGCGTCGAGCCCGAGGGCAAGGTACTGCGCATGTGGGAAGCCATCGAAACCTACATGAACCGCAAGCAGAACCTGATCATCGTCGCCGGCGCCGACTACGGCCAGGGTTCGTCCCGCGACTGGGCGGCCAAGGGCGTGCGTCTGGCGGGTGTTGAAGTGATCGTCGCCGAGGGCTTCGAGCGCATCCATCGCACCAATCTGGTGGGCATGGGCGTGCTGCCGGTCGAATTCAAGCCGGGCACCACGCGCCTGACCCTGGGCCTGGACGGCACCGAGACCTATGACGTGGAAGGCGATATCTCGCCGCGCTGCGACCTGACCCTGATGGTCAATCGCCGCAACGGCGAGGTGCTGCGCGTGCCGGTGACCTGCCGCCTGGATACCGCTGCCGATGTCAGCGTGTACAAGGCCGGCGGTGTGCTGCAGCGCTTCGCCAAGGACTTCCTCGAAGGCGCAGTGGCGTGATGTAACGACCGGCCTGTAAGCGGGCCGGTACAACTTCCGTAGGAGCGAGCTCTGCTCGCGAACGAAGCTTCTCCGCGAGGCTATTCGCGAGCAGAGCTCGCTCCTACAAGAAACGGTAGCGCGTCGCCCGGATGCAATCCGGGAAAAACCAGCACCATCATTTCCAATCAGGACTGCACTCATGGCCCATCTGCCGCAAGTGAAAATCCCCGCCACCTACATCCGAGGCGGCACCAGCAAGGGCGTATTCTTCCGTTTGCAGGATCTGCCCGAGCGCTGCCGGGTGCCGGGTGAGGCCCGCGACAAGCTGTTTATGCGCGTGATCGGCAGCCCCGATCCGTACGCCGCGCAGATCGACGGCATGGGCGGCGCTACCTCGAGCACCTCGAAATGCGTGATCCTGTCGAAAAGCAGCCAGCCCGAGCATGATGTCGATTACCTCTACGGTCAGGTCTCAATCGACAAGGCTTTCGTCGACTGGAGCGGCAATTGCGGCAACCTGTCCACCGCCGCCGGCGCTTTCGCCATTCATGCCGGCCTGGTCGATGCCGCGCGGATTCCCGAGAACGGCACCTGCGTGGTGCGCATCTGGCAGGCCAATATTCAGAAAACCATCATCGCCCATGTGCCGATCACGGACGGCCAGGTGCAGGAAACCGGTAACTTCGAGCTGGACGGCGTGACCTTCCCGGCGGCGGAGATCGTGCTGGAGTTCCTCGATCCGTCCGATGATGGCGAGGAGGGCGGCTCGATGTTCCCCACCGGCAATCTGGTCGATGACCTGGAGGTGCCGGCTGATGTTGTAGAAGGGGGTACCTTGAAGGCGACCATGATCACGGCTGGCATCCCGACCATCTTCGTCAATGCCGAAGACATCGGCTATCAGGGCACCGAGCTGCGCGAAGCGATCAACGGCGATCCGGCGCAACTGGCGCGCTTCGAGCAGATCCGCATTGCCGGTGCGCTGCGCATGGGGCTGATCAAAACGGCCGAGGAGGCTGCGACACGTCAGCACACCCCGAAGATCGCTTTCGTCAGTCCGCCCAAGGACTACCGCACCTCTAGCGGCAAGGAGGTCAAGGCCGGCGGGGTCGATCTGTTGGTGCGGGCGCTGTCCATGGGCAAGCTGCACCACGCGATGATGGGCACCTGCGCAGTGGCCATCGGGACGGCAGCGGCGATTCCGGGAACGCTGGTCAACATCGCCGCTGGCGGCGGCGAGCGCGAGGCGGTGCGTTTCGGCCATCCGTCCGGCACCTTGCGGGTCGGCGCTCAGGCCAAACGGGTCGACGGCCAATGGACAGTGACCAAGGCCGTGATGAGTCGCAGTGCGCGCATCCTGATGGAGGGGTGGGTGCGAGTGCCGGGCGGAAGTTTCTGATGCTCTAACTTAGAAAAGACTCGAGGTTTCGAGTCTTTTTATTTTTAAACAGCTAGTTACGAAGCTTATTTAAGGCGGCGTTCAACACCTTTTTCCACCAAGATCTTGGCCGAGATTTCCTCGACCGAGAAATGCGTGGAGTTGATGAAGGCGATATTTTCGCGGCGGAACAGGCCCTCCACTTCGCGCACCTCGAACTCGCACTGGGCGAAGCTGGCGTAGCGACTGTTGGGTTTGCGCTCGTGGCGGATGGCGGTGAGGCGGTCCGGGTCAATGGTCAGGCCGAACAGCTTGTCGCGGTATTTCTTCAGCGACTCGGGCAGTTGCAGGCGTTCCATGTCGTCTTCGGTCAGCGGGTAGTTGGCGGCGCGGATGCCGTACTGCATGGCCATGTACAGGCAGGTGGGCGTCTTGCCGCAACGCGACACGCCGACCAGGATCAGGTCGGCCTTGTCGTAATAGTGGGTACGTGCGCCATCGTCGTTGTCCAGGGCGAAGTTCACCGCTTCGATGCGCTCCATGTAGTTGGAGTGCTGGCCGATGGAGTGCGATTTGCCGACGGAGTATGAGGAGTGCGAGCTCAGCTCCTGCTCCAGCGGCGAGAGAAAGGTGGAGAAAATGTCGATCATGAAACCATTGGCGGTATCGAGGATCGCACGAATGTCACGGTTGACGATGGTGTCGAAGATGATCGGACGCGCGCCGTCCCTTTCTGCGGCAGCATCGATTTGTTGTACCATGGCGCGCGCTTTATCGACGCTGTCGATATAAGGGCGCGTCAGTTTGGTGAACTGGATATTCTCGAACTGCGCGAGCAGGCTCTGGCCCAGGGTCTCGGCCGTGATGCCGGTGCCGTCGGAGATGAAGAAAGCGGTACGTTTCATTTGCGCCAAAGGCCTTAAGCTGAGTTCGATTCTTGGCTATGATAGGCCGCGTTTTTCGCCAGCCCCATGGGTTTTGGCATTGTTACTTATTCAAGGGCAAGGCCACAATCTTGCGGCAGTTCGTCGCCAGAGCATCCAGCCCCCCGAGAGTTTGTGCAAAGGCTTGCGAGCTAGAGCCTGCTTTTAACGCAGCAGGGTCGACGCGCAACTGGCTTTACGCAAATTCTGAGCTTTTCCAATATCTTAGTGGAGAGATCACCTTGGTAGAGTACGTAGTTTCCCTCGATAAGCTCGGCAATCATGATGTTGAGCATGTGGGGGGCAAAAACGCATCCCTCGGCGAGATGATCAGCAATCTGGCTGGTGCCGGCGTCTCGGTTCCCGGCGGTTTCGCCACTACGGCTCAGGCTTACCGCGACTTCCTCGAGCAGAGCGGGCTGAACGCGCAGATCCATGCAGCGCTCGACGTGCTCGACGTTGACGACGTCAATGCCCTGGCCAAGACCGGCGCGCAGATTCGCCAGTGGGTGATGGACGCCGAGTTCCCGGCCCAACTGGATGCCGAGATTCGCAAGGCGTTCGCCGAAATGAGCGCCGGCAACGAGAACATGGCCGTGGCCGTGCGTTCCTCCGCCACCGCCGAAGACTTGCCGGATGCTTCCTTTGCCGGCCAACAGGAAACCTTCCTCAATATTCGCGGCGTGGACAACGTGATCCGCGCGGCCAAGGAAGTCTTCGCTTCCCTGTTCAACGACCGCGCCATCGCCTACCGCGTGCACCAGGGCTTCGACCACAAACTGGTTGCCCTGTCTGCCGGCGTGCAACGCATGGTGCGTTCGGAAACCGGCACAGCCGGCGTGATGTTCACCCTGGATACCGAGTCCGGCTTCCGTGATGTGGTGTTCATCACCGGCGCCTATGGTCTCGGCGAGACTGTGGTGCAAGGTGCGGTCAACCCTGACGAGTTCTACGTGCACAAGCCGACCCTGGAGGCGGGCCGCCCAGCGATTCTGCGCCGCAATCTGGGCAGTAAGGCGATCAAGATGATCTACGGTGACGAAGCCAAGGCCGGTCGCTCGGTCAAGACCGTCGAAGTCGACCGCGCCGAGCGCGCACGTTTCTGTATCACCGATGCCGAGGTCAGCGAGCTGGCCAAACAGGCGCTGATCATCGAGAAACACTATGGCCGTCCGATGGACATCGAATGGGCCAAGGACGGTGATGACGGCAAGCTATACATCGTTCAGGCCCGTCCGGAAACCGTGAAGAGCCGTGCCAGTGCGACCGTGATGGAGCGGTACCTGCTGAAAGAGAAGGGTACCGTTCTGGTCGAAGGCCGCGCCATCGGTCAGCGCATCGGCGCCGGCAAGGTGCGCGTTATTCATGACGTGTCCGAGATGGACAAGGTGCAGCCGGGCGACGTACTGGTCTCCGACATGACCGATCCGGATTGGGAGCCGGTGATGAAGCGCGCCAGCGCCATCGTCACCAACCGTGGCGGCCGTACCTGCCACGCGGCGATCATCGCCCGTGAGCTGGGCATCCCGGCCGTGGTCGGTTGCGGCAACGCCACCCACGTGCTGAAGGACGGCCAGGGCGTCACCGTATCCTGCGCCGAAGGCGACACCGGTTTCATCTTCGAAGGCGAACTGGGCTTCGATATTCGTAAGAATTCGGTCGACGCCATGCCGGATCTGCCGTTCAAGATCATGATGAACGTCGGCAACCCGGATCGCGCCTTCGACTTCGCCCAACTGCCGAACGAAGGCGTGGGCCTGGCCCGTCTGGAATTCATCATCAACCGCATGATTGGCGTGCACCCAAAGGCGCTGCTGAACTTCGCCAGCTTGCCGCCGGAGATCAAGGACAGCGTCGAGAAGCGCATCGCCGGTTATGGCGATCCGGTCGACTTCTACGTCGAGAAGCTGGTCGAGGGTATCAGCACCCTGGCCGCGGCCTTCTGGCCGAAGAAGGTCATCGTGCGCCTGTCGGACTTCAAGTCCAACGAATACGCCAACCTGATCGGCGGCAAGCTGTACGAGCCGGAAGAAGAGAACCCGATGCTGGGCTTCCGTGGTGCTTCGCGCTACATCAGCGAATCCTTCCGCGACTGCTTCGAGCTGGAGTGCCGTGCACTGAAGAAAGTGCGCAACGAGATGGGCCTGACCAACGTCGAGATCATGGTGCCCTTCGTGCGTACCCTGGGCGAGGCTTCGCAAGTGGTCGAGCTGCTGGCTGGCAATGGCCTTGCTCGCGGTCAGGATGGTCTGAAGGTCATCATGATGTGCGAGCTGCCGTCCAACGCCATCTTGGCCGAGGAATTCCTCGAGTTCTTCGACGGTTTCTCCATCGGGTCCAATGACCTGACCCAGCTGACCTTGGGCCTGGATCGCGACTCTGGCATCGTCGCCCATCTGTTCGATGAGCGTAACCCGGCCGTGAAAAAACTGCTGGCCAACGCCATCGCCGCCTGTAACAAGGCTGGCAAGTACATCGGCATCTGCGGTCAGGGCCCGTCGGACCATCCTGATCTGGCCAAGTGGCTGATGGAGCAGGGCATCGAGAGCGTTTCGCTGAACCCTGACTCGGTACTCGACACCTGGTTCTTCCTGGCAGAGACTCAGCCTGCCTGAGGCCAGTGATTGATCGCAAAAAGGGCGGGTTGATCCCGCCCTTTTTGGTGGCCATGCGGTTTTGTTAGCCACCCCAAGCCGTCGTCGGCGATATGAATGTCGCTCCCGGCGGTTTTTTGTGGCTGATCAAATCTGGCAGTTACTCTTGGGGCGTCGCGGGCGACATCATTCAAGTCGCGCTCGATGATTGTTTATGTGTGTCGTTTTTCATTTGTGGCATCTCGCCGGTGCGGTCACCTGATCCATGCAAAGCAGTAGTGAGCTTTTTCCCGTTTCGCTGATCAGCGCCGAGTTGCGTGGCGATCTCAGTGAAGACGTCTATCTTCTGAAACCCAACAACAGCCCGGATCTCAGCGTCGAGCTGGCCTTGACCCGGCTTGGGAGGGCGGGTGCTGAAAGTACGCGGGGTGTGCCCGTGGTGCTGCTGCACGGCAGTTTTTCCAACCGTCGCTTCTGGTATTCACCCAAGGGCATTGGCCTGGGGGCTTACCTTGCACGTGCTGGATTCGATGTATGGATTGCCGAGATGCGTGGCCACGGCCTGTCGCCGCGTAATTACAGTTATCGAAGCAACAATGTGGCGCAGTACGTGCGTTACGACCTGCCGGCGATCGCTGATTTCATCTTCGAGCAAACTGGCCAGGCGGCGCACTGGATTGGCCACTCGCTGGGTGGAGTGATTCTGGCTGCGGCGCTGGGCGGCGAATATCTCGCGGAGTCGCGTGCGCGTTCGGCGGCACTGTTTGGTAGCCAGATCAGTCGCATCTACTGGCCATTGAAGGTGCCACCAGTGGAGTGGGGTGGTCGTCTACTGTTGCGCGCGTTTCCCTACCTGTCTGGGCGGCGACTGAAGCGTGGCCCTGAAGACGAACCGGTCGGTCTGGCGCTGGAAACGCTGCGCTGGCTCAGGCTGTTCGGACGTTTCGGCGATGGTGAGCGCGATTGGTGGGCTGGCCTCACTCAGGTGCGCATGCCGATACTGGCCGTAGGGGCGACAGCCGATCACCAGGACCCTGCCTGGGCCTGTCGCAAGCTTCTCGAACAGTGCAGTTCGGCCCCGGCCCAGTTCCTCTTGCTGGGCAAGGACAACGGCTTTTCCAGTGATTTCGGGCATGTCGAAATGCTGGTCAGCAAGGAGGCGCAGCGCGAGGTGTGGCCACTGACCGAGTATTGGTTGCAGCACCTGCAATTGCCCGCCGGTTTTGCCGAACAGGCCTCTGTGGCGGGAACCTGAGGCTGTCACAAGCGTTTATTCGCGAGCTGCTTACCGGTAATATGTGACGCCTCGTGCTCTGGTGGTCATTTACAGAGCTATTGGCTGCTCACCGTTCATTGCAAGCGAATCAGCGGAGCTGAATTGTCCCGCTTCAGGCAGGTCCATGAAGGTGGCTGCTTGCTCATTCACTGTCGAAAGGAGTTCTGTCATGCACTACATCACCCCCGATCTGTGCGATGCCTACCCGGAGCTGGTTCAGGTCGTAGAGCCGATGTTCGCCAACTACGGCGGCCGCGATTCTTTCGGCGGTCAGATCGTCACCATCAAGTGTCATGAGGACAACTCGTTGGTGAAGGAGCAGGTCGATCTGCCTGGTCAGGGCAAGGTGCTGGTGGTGGATGGCGGCGGCTCCCTGCGTCGTGCGTTGCTCGGCGACATGCTGGCCGAGAAGGCGGCCAAGAATGGCTGGGAAGGCATCGTGGTCTACGGCTGCATCCGTGACGTCGACGTCATCGCGCAAACCGATCTGGGTGTGCAGGCACTGGCCAGCCACCCGATGAAAACCGACAAGCGCGGTATTGGTGACCTGAATATCCCCGTCACTTTCGGCGGTGTGACGTTCAAGCCGGGCGATTACCTGTACGCCGATAACAACGGCGTCATCGTTTCCCCGCAAGCCCTGAACATGCCGGAATAAGCCGATGCAGGATCAGGATTCGGCGCTGCTGCACGCCTTCGTACTCGATGGTCATGGCGGTGCGCACGGCATCAGTCGTGAAGAGTTGGACAGCCTGCAGCTAGGCGAGCAGGAAAGCCTCTGGCTGCACTGGGATCGTAGTCAGGTACAGTCGCAGCACTGGTTGCGCGAGCACAGTGGCCTGGATGAATTCAGCTGCGATCTGCTGCTGGAAGAGAACACTCGGCCGCGCCTTCTGCCGTTGCCCGACAACGAGATGCTGATCTTCCTGCGCGGCGTCAACCGCAACCCCGGCGCCGAGCCGGAAGACATGGTGTCGGTGCGCATCTTCGCCGATGCCCGTCGAGTCATTTCCCTGCGCTTGCGTCCATTGCTCGCGACCGACGCGCTGATTGCCGATCTGTTGGCTGGCAAAGGGCCGAAAACCTCTTCCGAGCTGCTGCTCGAGTTGGCTCGTCACCTGACCAGTCGCGTCGATGACCTGATCACTGAGCTGAGCGAGCAGCTGGATGACGAGGAAGACCGCCTCGACGACGGCGAGCGCTATCTACCCAACCACGGCCTGATGCTCCAGGTGCGTCGGCGTGCAGCGAGCTTGCGGCGCTTTCTCGCGCCGCAGCGCGATCTCTATGCGCAATTGGCACGTAATCGGCAGCCCTGGTTTGTCGAGGATGATGATGACTACTGGAATGAGCTGAACAACCGCCTGACTCGCTATCTGGAGGAGCTGGAGCTGATTCGTGAGCGCGTCGGCCTGGTGCTGGAAGCGGAGAGTCGCCGTCTCGGCGAGCGCATGAATCGCATCATGTACCGCTTTACCGTGATCACTGGGCTGTTCCTCCCGCTGACCTTCCTGACGGGGCTGCTGGGCATTAACGTTGGTGGCATTCCCGGCGCTGAAAACCCCGTGGGGTTCTTCATCGCCTGCGGCCTCATGATGCTTCTGGCGGTAGGACAACTGCTGCTTTTTCGCCGTTGGCGTTGGTTGTGATGTGTGACTCATTTGCCGGCTACTGCGTCTAGCCGTGATATCCCGTGAGGTGCGCATGCACGATCCATTCGAAGAGTCTCTACGTGATTTACTCAAGTCCTCGCCGTCCACTCATGACGACGATGCTTGCCTGCACCGGGTTCTCAAGACGGCCAACCGCCAGGTCGGTGCTGGTGATCTGTTCAGCCTGATGGGCCACTGGGCTCAGGCCCTGATGATTGCCCTGAACAACGGTTCGGCGCATGTCGCGCCGGTTTCGCGCCGTACCCAATCCTCTGCTTCTGCTGATAAGGCCGACTGAAATGGAACTCGATCCCTGGACCCAAAGCCTGATCTCCGCGATGACCGCACTGTGGACCAAGGTTGCCGGCTTCATTCCCAACCTGTTCGTCGCGTTGGTGCTGGTGCTGCTTGGCTTCGTCGTTGCCAAGCTGCTCGACACGCTGCTGTCCAAGCTGCTGGGCAAGGTCGGCCTGGACCGCCTGATGACGGGGACCGGCCTGACCAAGCTGCTGGCGCGTGTTGGCATTCACGCCCCGGTATCGACCCTGATCGGCAAGATCGTCTACTGGTTCGTGCTGCTGATCTTCCTGGTTTCGGCCGCTGAATCGCTCGGCCTGCAACGTGTCTCCGCGACTCTGGACGTGCTGGCGCTGTATCTGCCCAAGGTCTTCGGCGCGGCCCTGGTGCTGCTCGCCGGCGTGCTGCTGGCGCAGTTGGTCAGCAGCCTGGTACGCGGCGCTGCCGAGGGCGTCGGTCTGGAATATGCACATGGCCTGGGTCGGGTGGCGCAAGGGCTGGTGATCATCATCAGCATCTCCGTGGCGATCGGCCAACTGGAGGTCAAGACCGATCTGCTCAACAACGTGATCGCTATCGTGCTGATCTCCGTGGGGCTGGCGGTCGCATTGGCGCTGGGCTTGGGCAGTCGCGATATCGCCAGTCAGATCCTCGCGGGCATCTATGTGCGCGAACTCTATGAAGTTGGGCAACAAGTGCAGGTTGGTGATGTCGAAGGGCAGATCGAAGAGATCGGCACAGTGAAAACCACCCTGTTGACCGATACCGGCGAGCTGGTATCGGTGGCAAATCGAGTGATGCTCGAGCAACGCGTGAACAGTCGCTGACGCCAATCTGTTATTTTATGCAGCTGCCCGACAGGCGTGACCTGCCGGGCACTTTTCGTCCTGACCGTCGGCCCGACTCGTTTTGAACAAAGCTCAAGCCCTGCCCACGCGCTACGACCCCCGCGAGCTCACCGATGAAGAGCTGGTGGCGCGCGCCCACGACGAGCTGTTTCACATCACTCGTGCTTATGAAGAGCTGATGCGGCGCTACCAGCGAACATTATTTAACGTTTGTGCGCGCTATTTAGGGAACGAAAGGGATGCTGATGATGTCTGTCAGGAGGTGATGTTAAAAGTTCTTTATGGCCTTAAGAACTTTGAGGGTAAATCCAAGTTCAAAACCTGGCTTTACAGCATCACCTACAACGAATGCATTACTCAGTATCGAAAAGAGCGGCGTAAGCGTCGATTGATTGACGCCTTAAGTTTGGATCCGCTCGAAGAAGCTTCCGACGATAAGACACCCAAAGTCGAGGAGCGAGGCGGTCTGGATCGGTGGTTGGTACACGTCAACCCGATCGATCGCGAGATTCTGGTGCTACGTTTTGTCGCAGAGCTCGAGTTTCAAGAGATTGCTGACATCATGCACATGGGCTTGAGCGCAACGAAAATGCGTTACAAGCGAGCATTGGATCGGTTGCGGGATAAATTTTCGGACACTTCCGAAACTTAGTTCAGCTTTCCGACCACTAAGGGAGTGGCGAAACCTGATAAAATCGCCAACAAGTTGCCGACTGAAGTTAACGGCGACTTATTAACCACCAAGATGGGGATTTAACGGATGAAAGTAAAAAACACCTTGGGCGTAGTCATTGGCTCTCTCGTTGCCGCAACCTCCTTCGGCGCGCTGGCGCAAGGCCAAGGCGCTGTCGAGGTGGAGGGCTTCGTCAATCGCTACTTCACCGACGTTCAGCGTGATTACGCGCACAACGAAGGCAACCTGTTCGGTGGCAGCATCGGCTACTACCTGACTGACGACGTCGAACTGGCGCTGTCCTACGGCGAATACCACGACCTGCGTGGCGAAGGTTCGCAAGGCAGCAAGAACATCAAGGGCAACCTGACCGACCTTAAGGCCATTTACCACTTCGGTCAGCCGGGTGTTGGTCTGCGTCCGTACGTCTCTGCCGGTTTCGGCCATCAGAGCATCGGCGACGCCAACAGCGGTGGTCGTAACCACTCCACCCTGGCCATCGCTGGCGCTGGTGCCAAGTACTACTTCACCGAAATGTTCTACGCCCGTGCTGGCGTTGACGCTCTGTACAACATCGACCAGGGCGACACCGAGTGGCAAGCTGGCGTGGGTGTTGGTCTGAACTTCGGTGGCGGCAGCAAGCCTGCTCCGGCTCCGGTCGTAGCTGCTGCACCCGAGCCGATGCCTGAGCCTGCTCCTGAGCCGGTAATGGAAGCTGTTCGTGTTGAGCTGGACGTCAAGTTCGACTTCGACAAGGACCGCGTCAAAGAAGAAAGCTACGGTGACATCAAGAACCTGGCTGACTTCATGAACCAGTACCCGCAGACCACCACCACTGTTGAAGGTCACACCGACTCCGTTGGTAGCGACACTTACAACCAGAACCTGTCCGAGCGTCGTGCTAAAGCCGTTCGTGAAGTTCTGGTCAACCAGTACGGTGTTGACGGTAGCCGTGTGAACACTGCCGGTTACGGTGAGACCCGTCCGGTTGCTGACAACGCCACCGCTGATGGCCGTGCCATCAACCGTCGCGTTGAAGCAGAAGTGGAAGCTCAGGTTCAGCAGTAATCGACCTGATGCTCTAAGAAAACCCGGCTTCGGCCGGGTTTTTCTTTGCCTGTAGAAAACCCGCCTCAGGCCTGTCGGGCCAGTGGCAGGTACGCCTGCATATCTACCGCGGCCACCGCGCCAATCACCAGGATGGCGGGGCTCTTGAGGGCGAAGGCGATGGCGTCGTGTTCCATCGCTAGCAGACTGCTGCGCAGCTCGCGCTGCCCAGGCAGAGAGGCGTTCTCGATCATTGCTACCGGCGTATCCGCGTTCATGCCACCAGCGAGCAAGCCTGCCTGGATTTCCGGCAGCTTGGCCACGCCCATATAGACCACCAGCGTGGTGCCGCTCTGCGCCAGTGCTTGCCAGTTCAGCGGGCTGTCGTCCTGTGTATGCGCAGTGACCAGGGTTACGCCGCGCGCGACACCGCGTAGGGTCAGGGGAATGCCGCAACTGGTGGCACCGGCCAGGCCAGCGGTGATGCCGTTGACCAGTTCCACCTCTATGCCGTGGGCGCTCAGCCAGTCGGCTTCCTCGCTACCACGACCGAAAATGCACGGGTCGCCGCCTTTCAGGCGTACCACGCATTTGCCCTGGCGGGCGTAGCGCAGCATCAGGCGATGGATGAAATCCTGGGGTGTGGAGCGACAACCACCGCGTTTGCCCACCGAGACGATGCGCGCGCCCGGACAGTGCTCCAGCACGGCCGGATTGACCAGATCGTCGATCATCACTACCTCGGCCTGGTTCAGTGCTTTCACCGCCTTGAGGGTGAGCAATTCAGGATCACCGGGGCCGGCGCCTACCAGCCAGACTTTAGCGTTCATATCGAATTCCTCGTAGGGTACGCCGCGCGCACCAGAAATAGGGGGTTGAGCACGCTCATGCGTTCATTGCTGTGGGCTGTTGCGCCAGCAGTCGTTTGATCTCGGGTAGGCAGGAGCCACAGCTGGTGCCGCATTTGAGCGTCTGCTTGAGGTCATTCAGATCCAGACCTTGGGCAATGCCAGCGCGAATCGCGCTTTCGCTGACGTTCAGGCAGTTGCACAGCGTGCGGCGAGAGCCGTTGCTACCGGCACTGCCAGGTGGTGCGGACAACGGGGCAAGCAGCCAGCGCCGCAGTTCGGCCTCGGCCTGACCCTCCTGCCACAGACCCTTGAGCCACTCACTGGCGGCGGTTTCGCCGGCCAGGCGGAGGCTGACGATACGCCCGGACTCGATGCGCACGCGTTTGCCCACGGTTCGTCGAGGGTCGTCGTAGGCCAGTACCGGGCCTTTATCCAGATCCAGCAGGTGGTCGATCTGCGCCAGCAATTGTGGCTCGGGCGCAATTGCACTAGCGGCACGGATCAGCAGGGCAGGACGCTCGCGTCCCGTAGGTGTCAGGCTGGCGTAGGCGAAATCCTCGAACAGCGGGCGCAGCGCCTCGAAGCGTGTCTGCACCTGGCCTTCGACCAGCGCGAAGAACTGCCAGGGCAGCTCGACGCGATCCACCTCTACCCCGGCATGCTTGAGTTCCGGCTGTTTGGACAGCGGATCGAAAGCCGGCTGGGTCAGGACATTGGTGCCCAGGCCACGCAGGAAGCGATTGCCCCAGTGCATGGGCAACCAGGCCTGGCCAGGGCGCACGCTGTCGTCCACCTGTACCGGCAGGATCAGGCTGCCACGGCGGCTGCGTAGCCTGACCAGATCGCCGTCGGTCAGGCGCCTGCGTCGCAGTTCATCGGGATGCAAACCCAGCACGGGGCCTTCGACATGGCCGAACAACTGCGCGGCGGTGCCAGTGCGGCTCATGCCGTGCCACTGGTCGCGCAGGCGACCGGTATTAAGGGTCAGCGAGTAGCGCGACTCGCGGCGCTCCTTCGCCGCCCGATAGGGCTCGGCCAGAAATTGCGCGCGACCGCTGACGGTGGGGAAGCGGCCATCGGCGTAGAGCCGTTCGCTACCGCCTTGTGCACCGGCCGGGAAGGGCCATTGCTGCGGTCCCAGGTCATCGAGCAAGGCGTAGCTGATACCACTGAGATCGAGGTCACGCTGAGTGGTCAGGTGTTTGTATTCCTCGAACAGCGCTTCGCTGTTGGGGAAGTCGAAGAGGCTTGGCAGGCCGGGGCGCAGCAAAGTTTCCAGGCGACGGGCGAAATCGCAGGTGATCGACCAGTCGGGCCGCGCCTCGAAGGGCGCTGGCACGGCGCGGCGTACATGGCTGATGCGGCGCTCGGAGTTGGTCACCGTGCCTTCCTTCTCGCCCCAGCTAGCGGCGGGTAGTAGCAGGTCGGCGTAATGACAGGTCTCGGTGGTGAAGAAGGCTTCCTGCACGACCACGAAAGGGCAGTTGGTCAGCGCTTCGTGGATTTTGCTCTGATCCGGCAGGGATTGGGCCGGATTGGTACAGGCGATCCACAGCGCCTTGATGCGCCCGTCATGCACCGCGTCGAACAGCTCGATGGCAGACAGGCCGGGCGTTTCCGGCAGCGCGTCGATGCCCCAGTAGGCCGCGACTTCGGCACGGTGTTCGGCGTTGCCGGCTTCGCGGTGGCCCGGCAGCAGGTTGCTCAGGCTGCCGGTTTCCCGGCCACCCATGGCGTTGGGTTGGCCGGTAAGGGAAAAGGGGCCGGCACCGGGCTTGCCGATTTGCCCGGTGGCCAGGTGCAGGTTGATCAATGCGCTGTTCTTCGCGCTGCCGGCAGTGGACTGGTTCAGCCCCATGCACCACAGCGAGAGGAAGCTCGGCGCCTGGCCGATCCACTGTGCGCAGCTCTGTAGCGCCTCGCGGCTGATACCGCAGATGTCCGCGACCGCTGCCGGGGTGTAGTCGCGCACCAGGTTCTTCAGGGCAGCGAAGCCTTCGGTATGGGCGTCGATGTAGGCGCGGTCGATCCAGCCCTCCCAGAGCAACAGGTGGAGGATGCCGTGGAACAGCGCGACATCGGTACCGGGCAGAATCGCCAGGTGCAAGTCGGCCAGCTCGCAGGTGTCGGTGCGCCGTGGGTCGATGACGATCACCTTCATCTCTGGTCGGCGCGCCTTGGCTTCTTCCAGGCGGCGGAACAGCACGGGGTGGGCGTAGGCCATGTTGGAGCCGGCGATCAGTAGGCAGTCGCTCAGCTCGATATCGCGGTAGGAGCAGGGCGGCGCGTCGGCGCCCAGGCTGCGCTTGTAGCCGACCACGGCGCTGGACATGCACAGGCGTGAGTTGGAGTCGATGTTGTGGGTGCCGACCAGGGCACGGGCCAGCTTGTTGAAGGCGTAGTAATCCTCGGTCAGCAACTGGCCGGAGATGTAGAAGGCGACGCTGTCCGGGCCGTGCTCGCGAATGGTTTCGGCGAACACACTCGCGGCATGATCCAGGGCGCTGTCCCAGTCCGTACGCGCACGGGCCAAGCTCTTGCCCAGGCGCAGCTGCGGGTGTTGGCCGCGGGCATCCAGGTCACCGGTCAGGTGCAAGGTCGAGCCCTTGCTGCACAGCTTGCCGAAGTTGGCCGGGTGGCTGGGGTCGCCGGCGACGCCGAGAATCTTCTCGCCGTCGTGCTCGATCAGCACGCCGCAGCCGACGCCGCAGTAGCAGCAGGTCGAAGCGGTGATTTGGCGTTGGGTAGGCATGGCGCTCGACTCCGTGGTTTGCGGCCTGTTGTAGGCGCTAGGGGGACGCTGAGTTCTTGCTGGCGACCCAGGTCGCGAAAGCATCGCCAGCAAGCTGGCTCCTACCGTTCTATGCGCACTTTTCGGCCTGGTTCAGGGCCAGCAGCACGCGGCCGTTTTCCACGCGGGCGTGGTGCCGGTGCGCACAGCCAACGTCCGGCGCCACCGCCGCGCCGCTGTCCAGTTCGATCTGCCAGTTGTGCAGCGGGCAGGCCACGCGTTTGCCGTAGATCAGCCCCTGGGACAGCGGGCCGCCCTTGTGCGGGCAGCGGTCGTCGAGGGCGAAGACCTCGTCGCTGGTGGTACGGAAGATGGCGATGTCGCCTTTCGGCCCGGCGACGATGCGCGAGCCGAGCACGTTGATCTCGTCCAGGGCGCAGATATCCAGCCAGTTCATACGCCGGCCTCCTCGAGTTGCACGACCTTGATCGGGTCGAACTCCTTCTTCAGTTGCGGCGTTTCGATGCGCTGCTTCCAGGGGTCCTGCTCGAACGACAGGGCGTAGTGCAAGCGCGCAGCCAGGGCCTTGCGGTTGGCTTCGTCTTCCAGCACGGCCTTCTTGATGTATTCCATGCCGACGCGCTGCAGGTAATGCACGGTGCGTTCGAGGTAGAAGGCTTCCTCGCGGTATAGCTGGAGGAAGGCGGCGTTGTACTCGCGTACTTCTTCGGCGGTCTTGACCTTGACGAAGAACTCGGCGACCTCGGTCTTGATCCCGCCATTGCCGCCGATGTACAGCTCGAAGCCCGAGTCCACACCGATGATGCCGACGTCCTTGATGCCGGCCTCGGCGCAGTTGCGTGGGCAACCGGAAACCGCCAGCTTGACCTTGTGCGGTGACCACATGTTGAACAGATCGTGCTCCAGGTCGATGCCGAGCTGGGTCGAGTTCTGCGTGCCGAAGCGACAGAACTCGCTGCCTACGCAGGTCTTCACCGTGCGGATGGACTTGCCGTAGGCGTGGCCGGAGGGCATGTCCAGCTCCTTCCATACCGCTGGCAGGTCTTCCTTCTTGATCCCAAGCAGATCGATGCGCTGACCGCCGGTGACCTTGACCATGGGCACCTTGTACTTGTCAGCGACATCGGCGATGCGGCGCAGCTCGGACGGGTTGGTCACGCCGCCCCACATGCGTGGCACCACCGAGTAGGTGCCGTCTTTCTGGATGTTGGCGTGGGCGCGTTCGTTGATCAGGCGCGACTGCGGGTCGTCCTGCGCCTCGCCCGGCCAGGTGGAGATCAGGTAGTAGTTCAGCGCCGGGCGGCAGGTGGCGCAGCCGTTGGGCGTGCTCCAGTTGAGGAAGGTCATGGTCTGCGCCATGGACGTCAGGTGCTGTTCGCGGATGGCTTTACGGATTTGCCCGTGGTTGAGCTCGGAGCAACCGCAGATGGCCTTCTCGCTCTTGGGCTTGACGTCCGCCGCGCCGCCGACGGTGCTGATCAGAATCTGTTCCACCAGGCCAGTGCAGGAGCCGCAGGAGCTGGCCGCCTTGGTGTGCTTCTTCACCTCGTCGACGGAAAACAGGCCGTTTTCCTGGATGGCCTTGACGATGCTGCCCTTGCACACGCCGTTGCAGCCGCACACCTCCATGCTGTCGGGCATGTTGGCGGTCTTGTCCGCGCCCTGGTGGCCGACGTCACCGATGGCCCCCTCACCGAAGCCGGCCGCACCAAACATCAAATGGTCGCGGATCTCGCCGATGGACTGTTTCTCGCGGATCTGCCGGAAGTACCAGCCGCCGTCGGCGGTGTCGCCGTAGAGGCAGGCGCCGACTAGCACGTCGTCCTTGATCGCCAGCTTCTTGTACACGCCGCCGATGGGGTCGGAGAGGGTGATGCATTCGGTATCGTCCGAACCCATGAATTCCCCGGCGGAGAACAGGTCGATGCCGGTGACCTTGAGCTTGGTCGATGTCACCGAACCCTGGTAGCGCGAATAGCCGAGCTGGGCCAGGTGATTGGCGCAGACCTTGGCCTGCTCGAACAGCGGCGCTACCAGACCGTAGGCGATGCCGCGGTGGCTGGCGCATTCGCCGATGGCGTAGATGCGCGGGTCGAAGGTCTGCAGCGTGTCGTTGACCAAAATGCCACGGTTGCAGGCGATGCCGGCGCGCTCGGCCAGTTCGCTGTTGGGGCGGATGCCGGCGGCCATCACCACCAGGTCGGCAGGAATCACCTCGCCGTCCTTGAACTTCACCGCGCAGACGCGGCCTTCGCCGTTGTCCAGCAACTCGGCAGTGTGCTTGGGCAGCAGGAACTTCAGGCCACGATCTTCCAGCGACTTCTGCAGCAACTCGCCGGCGGTGCGGTCGAGCTGACGCTCCAGCAGCCAGTCGCCGATGTGCACCACGGTGACGTCCATGCCGCGCAGCTTGAGGCCATTAGCTGCCTCCAGGCCGAGCAGGCCGCCACCGATGACCACGGCATGTTTGTGGGTCTTGGCGGTGTCCATCATTGTCCGTGTGTCGGCAATGTCGCGGTAGCCGATCACGCCGTGCAGGTCCTTGCCCGGTACCGGCAGGATGAAGGGGGTGGAACCGGTGGCGATGAGCAAACGGTCGTATTCGGCTTCGCTGCCGTCATCGGCGATGACCAGGCGCTTCTTGCGGTCGATCTTCACCACCTTGCGACCGAGCAGCAGCTTGACGTCGTTGTCCGCGTACCAGTTGAGGTCGTTGAGAATGATGTCTTCGAACGCTTGCTCGCCGGCCAGCACCGGCGAGAGCAGGATGCGGTTGTAGTTGGGGTGCGGCTCGGCGCCGAACACGGTGATGTCGTATAGATCGGGGGCGAGCTTGAGCAGCTCTTCGAGGGTGCGCACACCCGCCATGCCGTTGCCGATCATCACCAGCTTGAGCTTTTGCATGCCGGCTATCTCCTGGGTCAATAGTCACGGAAAGCTGGCTGCCAGAAATGGCAGGCCAGAAAAACAAAAAAGGCGTCCCGCTAGTCACCTAGCGAGGACGCCTTTGTCCGATCCCGAGCTTTCGGGAAGCGTGCTGCTCGTCGTTGAGCAGCGCGCTTTAATCAAGTTGTGCGGTTATCAATGCAGCGCTTGTGCCAATTGATCAAACCGCAGGTTTCAGACCGTGTGAAACGTAGCGAGCGAAGGTCAGGCAATACCGATGGCGGCCCCGCAAAACAGGCGAAGAAGCGCAGTTTGCGTGCTGTAAATGAGCATCTGAGCCTGTTTTTAACGCTGCATGGCCGAGCGCAGTAGTTTTCACACAGTCTGGTTTGGCGGGTTTCAGGGCGCATCGTGAGCGCCCGCAGTTCCTGCGGGTGCACCTTTTCAAGGCCGTGAGCGCCGATTTGGTGCGGCGCTGGCCCGTCAGCGGCTGAGTTCGGCCTTGCCTGGCGCGTGTTCAGCCTGCATAGGCGTCTGCGCCGTGGCGGGTAAATGGGCCGTGGTGGCGTGAGTGGGAAGGGGCAAGGTGAGGAGTGGCCAGGCGGAGAGGCTGGCGATCAGAGCAGCGCGCTGGGCGCGTTGACGCATAGCTGGCATTGCGGTTCCTCCCATGGTGCCCTGTTCCGGGCGGTGCAGGGCTTTTATCGTTGTGCCCTAAGGCGTAGCAGAGGAATTAGCAACTGTCACGCCAACAGGTCGGTTATCCGACCACGCGATTGACCTTGGGGAATTTGGCGCTGAAGGGCTCCGGTATCGGCACCACCTTCGACTGCAGATAATCGAAGAACACGAAGCCGGATTTGGCCATCGCCACCAGTGCGCCGTCAGCCGGGCGGGTGATGCGGAAGGTGATGTCGCCGCCGTACTTGTTGAAGTCCATCACGCCCACCTCGAACAACAACTGGTCGCGTGCATGGGCTTCGGCGCGGTAGGTGGTGGCCAGGTCGGTGACGATGATGCCGATGCCTTTGCCGTCGGTTTCGCGGATGCCGAATTCGAAGAGAAAACGGGCGCGGGCCTCGGAAATCATCGAGATCATCGAATCATTACCCAGGTGGTTGGCGCCGTTTATGTCGGTGACGCGCACGGTCAGGTGGGTGCTGTAGTAATACTGGTCTTCGGGGAAGTCGAGGGTCAGGCGCGCCATGATCAGGCCATTGTCGAGGAAAGCGACGATTGTAAGCCGTCGTGCCTCAGCGGTGCAGGCTGTTGAGATGGTAAAAGGTGACGCGCCCCCCTTCGCTGTCCGGTCCGTAATTGTCCTGAATGTAGGCGCCGGCCTTGAAATACAGGTGCTGGGTGCTCCAGGCGCTGCTCAATTGACGGTAATAGCTGCCGTCGTCACCATCGGTGCTGGCCACACTGATACCGATGCGTCCGCTGGGCGTAACCCGCAGGTCGTAACCGAAGCGCTCACCAAGCTGGATGTTCTCGGCCAGCAGAATGTTTTGCACCTCGCTGTCGCCAGGTCGCACGCGCAGCAGCAGCTCCACCCGGCCAACACCACGGCGGTAGTGGTATTGCACCTTGATCAATGGATCGTTCTGGCTGCCTGGCACATCGGTGCTGTGGATCTGGCCGATCACCACCTTGTTGCGGCTGGGCACCTGGTCGACCTGCAGCACCGCGCTGAGATAACTGTCCGCGCTCGCATGCAGCCAGTTGCCCAGGCTACCGTCGCGCTGGGTTTCGCGCAGCTCGCTGCGTGGATAGCGGGCATCGGCAGTGGTCGAGCCAGTGACCGGCACCCAGAAGGTTACGCTGCCGTCGGTATTGCGACGAAAGTAGCGGCTCTCATAGCCGTTGTTCAGGCGCTGGGTGGTGATGGTGGTAGGCGTGGGGTCTGTTGGAATCGACAGATTCCAGGTGGTGAGGTCGAGCACGGGATTCTCTGCTTGTCGGTTGAATGCCCTAGTTCGTCCTTGCCAGAGGCCAGAGGTTCAACCGCTCCAGCCCTTGAGCCAGAGCGGTCGCTGGCGATCAGGCGGCAGGTCGCTGCTGACGCTGGTAGAGAAACTCCAGCACAGCGGTGCGATAGGCGTGGTACTGCGGGTCGTTGGCCAGGGCCAGGCGATCACGCGGGCGCGGCAGCTCGACGCTGAGGATTTCGCCTACAGTGGCGGCCGGGCCGTTGGTCATCATGACGATGCGATCCGACAGCAACACGGCCTCGTCGACGTCATGGGTGACCATTACCACGGTGCTTTTGGTTTCGCCGACGATGCGCAGCAACTCGTCCTGCAGATGGGCGCGAGTCAGCGCATCGAGCGCGCCGAACGGCTCGTCCATCAGCAGCACCTTGGGTTCCATGGCCAGGGCGCGTGCGATGCCGACGCGTTGCTTCATGCCGCCGGAGATCTCGTTGGGGTGTTTGTGCATAGCATGCGCCAGGCCAACCATGTTCAGTGCCTGTTCGGTGCGGGCCTTGAGTTGCGCCTTGTTCTCGCGCTCGCCGAATACGCGCTCCACGGCCAGGTGCACATTGCCGAAGCAGGTCATCCATGGCAGCAGGCTGTGGTTCTGGAACACCACGGCGCGTTCGGGGCCGGGGCCGTCGATCTCACGACCATTGCAGATCAGGCCGCCCTCGTTGGCATCGAGCAGGCCGGCGATCAGGTTGAGTACCGTCGACTTGCCGCAGCCGGAGTGACCGATCAGGGCGACGAATTCGCCGCGGGCGATGCTCAGGTTGACGTCGGACAGCGCCTGGAAGCGGCCTTTCTTGGTGTCGAAGTGCTTGCTGACGCCGGTCAGCTCCACGAATTTGTCCACGTTCGTCTCCTTAACTGGTGTAGTCGAAGCGTTTGGCGATCAGCAGCAGGCCCTGCTCCAGGGCGAGGCCGATCAGGCCGACGACGATGATGGCGATGAGAATGTGCTCGACGTTGAGGTTGTTCCACTCGTCCCACACCCAGAAGCCCAGGCCGATGCCGCCGGTGAGCATTTCTGCGGCGACGATCACCAGCCAGGCCACGCCGATGGACAGGCGAATGCCGGTCATCAGGTGCGGCAGCACGGCGGGGAAGAGAATGCGCGTCAGCACCTTGAACTCCGACAGCTTGAGAACGCGGGCGACGTTCAGGTAATCCTGCGGCACGCTGGCAACACCTGCGGCAGTGTTGAGGATGATCGGCCAGATCGAACTGATGAAAATCACCCAGATTGATGCCGGGCCGGCCGCCTCGAACACCAGCAGGCCAATAGGCAGCCAGGCCAGTGGTGAGACCGGGCGCAGCAGGCTGATGATCGGCGCGAGCATGCCGGCGAGAAAGGCGAAGCGGCCGATGGCGAAGCCCAGCGGAATGCCCACCAGTGCGGCCAGGCCGAAACCGACGCCGACCCGGCCGAGCGAGTTGAGGATGTTCCAGCCGATGCCCATGTCGTTCGGGCCGTTGTCATAGAACGGATCGCTGAACAGCACCAGCGCCGACTGCCAGGTGCTCAGCGGGCCGGGCAACCCTTCGCTGTACTGCGCCAGCAGCGACCAGAAGCCGATGAAGGCGAGAATGCCGAGTAGCGGGGCGATGCTGGCCTTGCACAGGTTGCCCAGCGTGGTGACGCCCGGCAGCAAGGCCGCAGGCGAGAGGCGCGGTTTGACGATGTGCGGCAGGGGCGTTTTCAGGGGCGCATTCATGTCGACCTCCGATCAGGCTTTGATGGCAAAGGAGTCGGCGTAGGCGGCCGGGTTGCTGCCGTCCCAGACCACACCGTCGATCAGCGTGCTGCTGCGCAGCGGGCTGCTGGGTACCGCCAGTTTCAATGCGCTGGCCGCTTCGCTGTAGAGCGCGGTCTGGTTGATCTGCGCTGCGACGGCCGCGTAGTCCGGTGCATCCTTGAGCAGGCCCCAGCGTTTGAACTGGGTGAGGAACCACATGCCGTCGGAGTGGTAGGGGAAGTTGACGCTGCCGTCCTTGCAGAAGGCCATGGCGTGCTCGTCCTTCCAGCTGTTGCCGAGGCCGTCCTCGTACTGGGCGAGAAAGCGCGGTTCGATCACCTGCACCGGTGCGTTGACGTAGGCCTTGCCGGAAATCAGCTTGGCGGTGCTCTTGCGGTTCTCCTCGCTGGCCTCGATGAAGCGGCTGGCATCGAGAATGGCCATGATCAGCGCGCGGGCGGCATTGGGATACTGCTCGATAAAGGCGCGCGTGGTGCCTAGCACTTTCTCCGGGTGGTCGGGCCAGATCTGCTGGGTGGTGGTCGCAGTGAAACCGATCTTGTCGAAGATCGCCCGTGCACCCCAGGGCTCGCCCACGCAGAAGCCGTCCATATTGCCGACGCGCATGTTGGCCACCATCTGTGGCGGCGGCACGACGATGGTTTTCACGTCGCTCATCGGGTTGATACCGACGCTGGCCAGCCAGTAATACAGCCACATGGCGTGGGTGCCGGTGGGGAAGGTCTGGGCGAAGGTCAGCGGGTTGCCGCCTTTTTTCACGTGCTCGGCCAGCTGTGCGCCGTTGCTGACACCCGCCTCGCGCAGTTGCCTGGACAGGGTGATGGCCTGGCCATTCTGGTTCAGGCCCATGAGCACGGCCATATCCCTCTGCGGGCCGGCCAGACCCAGCTGAGCGCCGTACATCATGCCGTAGAGCACGTGGGCTGCATCCAGCTCGCCGGTGTTGAGCTTGTCACGCACACCGGCCCAGGACGCCTCCTTGCTCGGCGTGATAGTCAGGCCGTACTTCTCGCCAAAGCCTTGCGTTGCCGCGACCACCACCGAGGCGCAATCGGTCAGCGGGATGAAACCCACTTTCAGCGCGGCCTTTTCCGGGGCGTCGGAGCCAGCTGCCCAGGCAGCGCTGCGTAGCGAGGCTGGGGCCGAGAGACCAAGGGCGGCGATACCACCGATGGCGCCGGCCATGGCGATGGATTGCTTGAGGAAGTTGCGGCGGCTGTTGTCGACGGTCTTTTTCGAATCACGATCGGTCATTGGCTGATCTCTTTTTCGGGCGCATAAAAAACGGCGTACGTCAGATCACCTCGATGGGAGGAAGGTGACCGGACGGACGCCGTTGTCCGTGATCCTCGGCCCGCCGCCGTTGGCGTGCTACACAGGATGCTTGCCGTGATCTAGCAAGGGGCTTGCCAGTTCTGTTTGCTGACTGCATTTGCCGTAGTCGGATGACGCGCTACGGGCCGTCTTGAGGCGCTTGTCGCCTGCTAGCAGCGGCGGGGTAGCCTGAGTCGATGCGCGTCGCCATGAGCCAATGTCGTGCACGACCATGACTCGCTGAGCCTTTTTGGGTCGGTTATCGTCTCTACGAGGCCGGCTGGATATGCGCTTCCTCAACGAAGTCGCGCAACCAACGCAGCACTTCTACGGCCTCCCAGCGGGCCGGATCGAACAACGCGTAAGCGAGCCCCTGATAACCAACAACATCGAGCTGTCGGTGATAGCCCGCACGCTGCAACAGCGCCTCGATCTCGGCGAAACAGCTATTGAAATGCTGGCGATTGAACGGAGTGCGACTCTCGGTGACGATGCCTTCGAGCAGCAGCTCATCGACCATCTCGCGCACTCGCTCCAGCGGCATGCGGTTCACTCGGTGTTTCAGCTGCAGTACGTCCAGCATGATGGCGCTCCTGTTTGATCGGTGTTTTACCTGTGCAATAGGGTAATCTAAAAACACTGTACAAATAAACAGTATTGAGTGATAGTGACCTCACTCAGGCGACAACAACCCGTCCACCGTGCAGATGTGGGCGCCTTGTAAGGGGGTATTGGCAATGCAACAGATGCTGATGACGATTGTGCTATTGGCCCTGCTCAGCGGCTGTGCGCAACCGCAGATCGAGCGACCACAGGCCAACGGTGCCTATCTGGTAATCGAAGGCGAGCAGGCCTGGGCCGTATTGGTTTCCGATGGTCATCGAATTGAGGAGGTGGGCGTCGTACTCGACGTGGTCCGTCTGCCCAGCCACCACTCGAACATCGCAGCCAGTTACGTGATCGAAACGCCCAACTGCGGCAAGCTGCAGTGGCTGACCGAGCGGCACGGCGCCGCGGAGGGGGAAACCACGCTGTTGCCGGCGTCCTTCAACGAGCAATTGAGCAAACCTGGCTGCGTGCTGGCGCAAGGCCTGAGTCGCACCTGGACGGCCCTCGACTATTCCGGCTGACCCGCAGGGGGCGCCGCGCACCGAAAGTCGGCGGTGGATCAATGGCGAGATGCACAAAGAAAAAGCGCCGCGACCTCAACGGAAGCGGCGCTTTTCATTGGCGCAGTATTGCGTGCTTACATCAGGTGCTGCTTGTCCGTCTCGATGGCGGCATCGAGGGTTTCCAGCAGAGCTTTGCGCACCTTCAGCTTGGTGTTTTTGTGCGCGGTCATGTTGATCTTCTTCATCTGCTGCGCCACGGTTTGTGCGGTGGCCAGCAGTTGCTCGGCCGGTACTACCTTGTCCAGGAAGCCGGCGTCTACCGCGCCTGCCGGGTCGAACATCTCGCCATTGATCACTGAGCGGTGGAATGCTGACTTGCGCAAGCGATCACGGGCCAGCTCGATGCCCACGTGATGCATGGTCATGCCGATCTGCACTTCGTTCAGACCGATATTGAAGGGGCCCTCGACGCCGATGCGGTAATCGGACGACAGCAGAATGAAGGCGCCCTTGGCCACGGCATGACCGGGGCAAGCGACGATGATCGGGTAGGGGTGAGCGAGCATGCGCCGCGCCAGCGTGGAGCCAGCAGCTACCAGATTGATCGCGTTCTGCGCGCCGGAGGTCATCACCTTCAGGTCGTAGCCGCCAGAAAGAATGCCCGGCTGCCCGGTGATGATGACGATGGCGCGATCTTGCTCTGCACGATCGAGCGCGGCGTTGAATGCGGCGATCACGTCGGGCGAGATGGCGTTGACCTTGCCATTGCTCAGGGTGAGGGTGGCGATGCCGTCTTCGAGTTGATAGCTGATCAGGTCGCTCATGGCAGTTTTCCTTGTTAGAGCAGCAGGGCTGAATGTGGGCAGAAGGTACTCAGCCGAACCGCTCTGGTAAAGCGCTGTGGCTGACTGGTGGGTCAGCGTTTTTGCCTATCGTGGCGATGGTGGATGGCAATTGGCCGAGCGCGAGGCCTGGCCTCTAAGGTGGGCTGCGTACCGAAGGAGCTGCCCATGAACACCCTCTATTCCATCCTTTATATGCTGGCCGTGATTAGTCTGCTGCTGGCATCGGTCGTGCTCAGCGAAAGCCTCTACCTGCGCAGCCCATCCGGCGTGTTGCTGCTATTCGGCGTAGGCCTGTTCATGTCCCTGGGATTCCTGCTATTCGGCCACATTCGCTTCGATGAGCCACCCAGTGACGAGCGCGACGAAAACCCGCTACGCTCTTAAGCGCATGAATCCTTTAAAAAAAATTTGCCATCAGGAAAACATTCGACTACATTAGCGCACCTCGACGGGCTGCACAGCCAATCGAGATCCGGTGAAGTGTCCGAGCGGTTGAAGGAGCACGCCTGGAAAGTGTGTATACGGGAAACCGTATCAAGAGTTCGAATCTCTTCTTCACCGCCACTTTCGCAATACCTAAAGCCCTGAAAGCTAACAAGTTTTCGGGGCTTTTTGCTTTCTGGCTTTCGGCAGGTGTCGAAAAAGTGTCGAAAGCCCTTGTCTGCTGAATCACCAGTCCAATTCCTTAGCGCAGTCGGCTACAGGTTCGGCCATGCCTTCCTTGATGGATTCGCGCATGCCAGGAGCTGAAAGAGGGTCATCAATCAGTGGGTTCAGCCTCAATGCGTCCTGCAGGTGATCGGGCGACAGGTGTGCATAACGCATTGTCATTGCCAGTGACGTATGCCCCAGGATTTTCTGCAGCGTCAGGATGTTCCCGCCCCGCATGACGAAGTGACTGGCGAATGTGTGTCGCAGTACGTGCGTGGCCTGGCCGGCCGGGAGCTTGATCGAGGTCTTCTCCAGTACACGGCTAAAGGTCAGCATGCAGTTGGTGAACAGGCCGTGACGCTTGAAGTAGATCTGCAGGGACTTTTCCAGGGCCTTATCAATCGGAATCGACCGGGTTCGCTTCGACTTGGTGTTGGCAAAGGTCACCATGCCGTTTCGTACTCGCTCAGGTGTCAGCGCCTGGGCTTCTCCCCACCTGGCACCCGTACTCAGGCAGACGCGGGCGATCAGGCCGATTCCTGGGCTGGTTGTGCGGTCATCCAGGGCCTCGAGCAGTTCTGCTATCTGGCAGGTCGAGAGGTAGGAAATAGGGCGTTCCTGCAGGCGTAGCGGACGGACCTTGGCCAACGGGTTCGGGTAGTCGATATCGCCCAGGCGATGCAGCTCGTTGAACAGGGCTTTCAGGTAGCCGAGCCGGTTGTTCATGGTCTTGCCTTGAATGCCAGCCTTGAGCAGTTCGCTGCGTGTTTCACAGAAGGCGTTGCCGGTGAGCTTCACCGCGATGGGGTCGCCCAGGTCTTTAGCCAGGTTCTGCAGGGTGCGGAGGATCGCGGCACCATCAGCCAAGGCATGGCCGTGCAGTTCATGGTACCGGGTGCAGAGTTCGGAGAGGTGGCGACGATCTTTCGGCTTGGGCGTCCAGGCCGGCGAGTCGATGCAATTGGCCCTGCAGGTCGCTTCAAAGCGCTGGGCTTCACCCTTGGTCTTGAAGGTCTTGCGGAAACGCCGGCCCTTGATGGGTTCCACGTCTACTTTCCAGCGACCGTCAGGCAGTTGCTCGATTGCCATCAGACAGCGCGTCCCCAACGCACATGCCGTTCCTCCAGGATTCCCTTGATGTGCTTATACAGCCCGTCTTCATCCATGCCTTTGGCGGCATAGTGGTCGCGGATCACCGGCCAGCACTCCCAATCCTTGAGCCGGTGAAATGCTCGCCTAGCGCCCACTCGCTCCCGTGCCAGCAGGCTGACGAAGTTTCCCAGGAATAGCTCGACGTTTTTCCCCGAGAAGCCTCGCGAGGTCTTGTATTGGCGCTTGTACTCGGTTTCGTCCACCAAGGAATCGACCGGCAGGTCTACGCGCACATCGTCACGGATCAGCGTCCAAATCGGTTCGAAGTAGCCAGGGCGAGCCAGCAGCTTGAATTGGCGCAGGCCATAGCGCCACAGGCCGTCTAGGTGCGGTGCGAAGGCAGCGTAGCTGTTGGTTTCAATGGTTTCGCCGCTGTGCAGGTCGAACGAGCCGGAGGCGAATTGCTGGATCACAGAGTGGTGGTAACGTAGCTCTACGCGCCACACGTCCTGTTCGGGGTTGTAGTTATCGGGGTCGGCTTCGTCGAAGCTGTCGCGACGCTTCCAGACGTTTTCCCAGTAGTCGAGCTTGTCGATGGCTCGGGCCTGTTCGGTCTTGTTGTAGATACCCAACTGGACGCCACCGGCAGAGCCGAACAGGTAGGACTGACCTTTACCGTAGGTGGCGGACTCCAGCGTCCACTGGATTTCCTTGATGCCGGAAATGTCACGGGCTGCACGTGCGCGGCAGTGCATACGGGCGACCAGATCGGCAGGTGGTTGCCAGCCTTGGAGGTCAAGCGCGAGGTGGACAGCGCATTGGTTGCGTTCGACGTTGGTCAGTACGTGGCTAGCGTAGTAGTCGAGGCGCTCTTGCAGACGCTCAGGCGAGAAGGTATCGATGGCATGGGGTGACACTTCGATTTTCAGGTGGGGACCGATGTTCTCCAGCTTGGCGTTGAAGTTTTTGACCAGCAGGATGATGCCGAGGTCTGCGTTCTGCAGCTTGTACTGATAGCCAGAGTCCTTGCTGACACGACCCGAGTGCCAGCGCTGGCCAGCGAAATCGACGATGGTGCCGGGCTTCTCGAACAGGCTCATGATTTCCGGGCGGATCAGACCTCGATAGAGCTGGCGGACTGTATCGACGCTGCAGGCCAGGATTCGGACGTTGGAAAGGTCAGTTATCCGAGCGGTCATGCTGTCGAAAAACAGCCTACCGGTTGGGCTCTTTTTGAACTCACGATCTACGCGGAGTAGGTCTTTAACTGCCATTTTCCAATGCTCCAAATAGTGACGAATTGAAACGTTTAACGTTGGGTTATATGACGTGCTACAGGGACGTCAGCGGCTTGCGCGCCGCTCGCTCCCTCTGAACTGAACCGCTCGCTCGCGGCGCGCTCACCGCCACGGCCTGGAGGGGTATTCGCTATCCGGTATTACCGTCACCGGCACCGGAGAGCGGATCGAAGGCAAGGGGCTGGAACTATCCGAGCGGATAGAGGCAGCCGCAGACATGCCGTTAGCTGCCTGTCGGTTGCCGCTGTTGTCTCGCTGCGGTGGCCTGCCCCGGCACATGACATGCCCGGAGTACCCCATGGGGTGGCTGATATGGGCCATGCAGGGGCTGAGGATGCGCACGAGGTAGCCGAGCTGGCGAAGGTCTGCCAGGGATTGACCGAGCACCTGGCCATCGCTGTCGATCACGTCGAATAAGCCCAGCTCTCTGGGCTTGCCTTCGGCCTGGGTGGTCATCAGTGCTCGAACCGCAAAGGTACGCGGGGCGAAGGGGTGGTTCA
>NZ_FOWP01000011.1 GCF_900115475.1 Ectopseudomonas composti | reverse complement strand
CTTTCGCCTCAACCAAGGCCGCGCATTCTACAGCAGCCTTTCTATCTGTCAAGCTGTTTTTCGAATTTGTTTCCGGAGAAACTTCTTTCTACTCAACCACTTGCGCCTTCGATCAGAACTTCTTCTCTCCAGCGGGAGGCGCATTCTACAGCGTTCAAAACCGCTGTCAACCACCTCTTTTCTACCGCTTTCGATCCATTCGACCGAACCACCAACAGGATCAAACCACCACCCTATCGACCGACGCGCATTCTACACGCCAGATCCAGTTTTGCAAGCTCTTCATTTAACTTAACTTATTGATTAACAAGCAGTTTTTGAAGCGCTTCATCGCTGAAGTGGCGCGCATTCTACCGCCAGCAGAATGCGCGTCAAGTTTATATTTCAACTTTCTTCGGATTTTCTCGCCAAAGGGCGCCAGCGCGCTGCAGCCCACTCGCCACTACAGAGACGCGCATCAGTAGCAACGCCCCACCGATGAGCGCATAAGCGAGCCACTCGCCCAGATCGGCACGCACTACCCAGAGCATATGCAGCAAGGCCAGCAACAGGATGACGTAGACCAGGCGGTGAAGAGCCTTCCACTTGCGCCCCAGCCTTCTGATGCTGAAACGGTTCGAGGTGACGGCCAACGCCAGCAAGCCAATGAACGCCAACGCCCCCACGATGATGTAAGGACGCTCGGAAAGATCGCGAAGCACCAGGTCCAAGCGCACCCCGGCGATAAACAGCACATAGCCCGATAAATGCAGAGTGACGTAGGTAAAGCACCACAGGCCCAGCTGCCGGCGTACAGCGATCCAGCCACTCCAGCGGCTCAACTGCTGCAACGGTGTCATCGCCAAGGTGATCAACAGAAGGATCAGAGCACCTAACCCCAGGCTATCAACCAGCACCTTGCCAGGGTCAGGCCCGAGAAGACCGAAGACAGCGCAGTACAGCCAGTACAGTGGCGGCACCAATGCCGCCAGGAACACGGCGACGCGCCAGAGCCGGTAGCGCATCAGTAGTACCTCGCCAGATCCATACCTGCATAGAGGTCAGCGACCTCCTCGTAGCCATTGAACATCCGGGTATCGATCACATTCGGGCTGAACAACCCGCTAGGCAGGCGCCGCTCCGTGGCTTGAGACCAGCGCGGATGGTCCACCTGCGGATTGACGTTGGCATAGAAGCCGTACTCGTTCGGCGCAATGCGCTCCCAGGTGGTCTTGGGCGCCTCATCGACCAGACTGATACGCACGATGGACTTGATGCTCTTGAACCCGTACTTCCAAGGCACCACCAGGCGCAGAGGTGCCCCGTTCTGGTTGGGCAGAACACGCCCGTACATGCCGACGACCATGAAGGCCAACGGATGCATGGCCTCGTCCAGTCGCAGACCTTCCACATAAGGCCAATCGATCAGAGAAAAGCCCGAGCGCTGGCCTGGCATGTGCTCACGATCGACCAATGTTTCGAAGCGTACATAGCGGGCCGCCGAAGTTGGCTCGACCTGCTTGAGCAAATCAGCCAGAGGAAAGCCCAGCCAGGGAATGACCATGGACCAGGCCTCGACGCAGCGCAGCCTGTAGATGCGTTCTTCGAAGGCGTGCGGTTTGACCAAATCCTCGATGGAATAGCGTCCCGGTTTGCCGACCTCACCATCGACCATCACCGTCCAGGGCTCGACCTGTAACTTGCCGGCATTGGCTGCCGGGTCGCCCTTGCCTGTGCCGAACTCATAGAAGTTGTTGTAGTGCGTCGCATCCTTGAAAGGCGTGATGCTTTCACCTTCAGCAGTGATCGCTTGCCAGTGCGCGTGCGCCAGCTTCTCGTCGAACCACCCCGGCGCCTTGGCCGGCTCGACATCGGCGTACGCACCTTGGGCTTCAGCACGGGCCCAACCCGGCATCGCTGCCATAGCGGCTAGCGCCAGCGAGCCCTGCATCAGCTTGCGACGAGAGAGATAAACGGACTCGGGGGTGACTTCGGACTCGAGGGCCCGCGAGGAGGGAGGAACTCGGATGAGCATGGCAACTCCGCGTCTACAGTTCGAGAAACGAACTGTAGACCACGAAGCGCAGAAGAAATTACAGCGTCAGGCAGATTTACGACGGCGCAATTGCAGCAGGTATTGAATCGGACCGGAGGCTGCATAAGCAAGGAAGATCAGCAGCAGGATGCGAGGTGGATCGCTGAACACCACCGCGAACACCAGCACCACGGCGAGAATGGCCACGAACGGCACCCGCCCTTTCAGGTCAAGATCCTTGAAGCTGTAGTACTTGATGTTGCTGACCATCAGACAGCCCGCGGCAGCAACCAGCAGCGCCACGGCAAACGACATGTTCGAGCCTTTGATGCCGAAGTCGCTGAATGCCCAGACAGTGCCGGCAACGACGCCCGCAGCAGCCGGACTGGCCAGGCCGATGAAGTAGCGCTTGTCGACGCTGCCAATTTGCGTGTTGAAGCGCGCCAGGCGCAATGCCGCACCCGCGACATAGATGAAGGCCACCATCCAGCCGACCTTGCCCATGCTGCCCAGCGCCCATTCGAACGCGAGCAGAGCCGGCGCAACGCCAAAGGCGACCATATCGGAGAGCGAATCGTACTCAGCGCCGAATGCACTTTGCGTATTGGTCAAACGCGCTACGCGACCGTCCAAACCATCGAGCACCATGGCCACGAACACGGCGGCGGCGGCCACATAGAAGTTGCCGTTCATCGCGTTGATGATGGAGTAGAAACCGGCGAACAGGTTTGCCGTGGTGAACAGATTGGGCAGCAGGTAGATACCACGGTGGCGTACCTTGCGGCCTTCCGCGTCCTGCTCTTCCTCTATGTGCTCGTCGATCGGCAGCAGGCTTTCAATATTGTCGCCAGCCGGCTTTTGATCCTCGGGACCTTCACTCATGAACAGCACCTTGCAACGGGTTTGACGAATTTCGACCGGGGTAGCTGTATTCAGTTCGCTAGCCCGCGAGCTGGCTTTATACCAGAAGCCTCGCCACAGAATGAAAAAACGCGGCATAAAGCCGCGTTCTTTCGCACATCGAAGACCTTAGTTCTTGGCCTTGTCGACGATCTTGTTGGCAGCGATCCACGGCATCATCGAACGCAGTTGCTCGCCGATGACTTCGATACCATGAGCGGCGTTGTTGCGACGCTTGGCAGTCATCGACGGGTAGCCAGTGGCGCCTTCGCTGATGAACATCTTGGCGTATTCGCCGTCCTGGATACGCTTCAGGGCGTTGCGCATGGCCTGACGGGATTCGGCGTTGATCACTTCCGGGCCAGTCACGTACTCGCCGTACTCGGCGTTGTTGGAGATCGAGTAGTTCATGTTGGCGATGCCGCCTTCGTACATGAGGTCAACGATTAGCTTCAGCTCGTGCAGGCACTCGAAGTAGGCCATTTCCGGCGCGTAGCCAGCTTCGACCAGGGTTTCGAAACCGGCCTTGACCAGCTCGACGGTACCGCCGCAGAGAACGGCCTGCTCACCGAACAGGTCGGTTTCAGTCTCGTCCTTGAAGGTGGTTTCGATGATACCGGTACGGCCACCGCCAACACCCGAGGCGTAGGACAGCGCGACGTTCTTGGCGTTGCCGGAAGCGTCTTGGTAAACAGCGATCAGATCAGGGATGCCGCCGCCTTTGACGAACTCGGTACGTACGGTGTGGCCCGGGGCTTTCGGCGCGATCATGATCACGTCGAGGTCAGCACGTGGAACGACCTGGTTGTAGTGGATGGCGAAACCGTGGGAGAAGGCCAGGGTAGCGCCCTTCTTGATGTTCGGCTCGATCTCGTTCTTGTACAGCTGGCCCTGGAACTCGTCCGGAGTCAGGATCATCACCAGATCAGCAGCGGCAACAGCGCTGGCCACGTCAGCGACTTTCAGGCCATGAGCTTCAGCCTTGGCAACGGTAGCGGAGCCTTTACGCAGACCGACGGTAACGTCAACGCCGGAATCCTTCAGGTTGCAGGCTTGGGCGTGGCCCTGGGAGCCGTAACCGATGATGGCGACTTTCTTGCCCTGGATGATGGAGAGGTCGCAATCTTTGTCGTAATAAACTTTCATGTTCTTGGCTCTTTTGAATCGAAAGGGATGGGGTGCGG
The DNA here is from genome assembly GCF_900115475.1 of Ectopseudomonas composti. Lineage (GTDB taxonomy): Bacteria > Pseudomonadota > Gammaproteobacteria > Pseudomonadales > Pseudomonadaceae > Aquipseudomonas > Aquipseudomonas composti. The sequence continues at coordinate 193,658 of NZ_FOWP01000011.1, read as the reverse complement.
AGCACCGCGACGGAGACACCTTAAGTGATCCCCGCCATTGCGTAAAATGATATATTCGCAACACAACATGCCGATATATGAAACATAAATGGATAGCCATTCCCTCAGGCTTTTTCTCTCCCTGGCAGACAACCTGCACTTCGGTCGAACCAGCCGCGAACAGCACGTCAGCCCTTCCGCGCTCAGCCGCAGCATCAAACAGCTCGAGGACGAACTCGGTGCCGCGCTGTTCGTGCGCGACAACCGCTCGGTCCGCCTGACTCGCGAGGGCCAACAGTTTCGCGAGTACGCGAGCGAAGTCATCAACGGCTGGCAGACGATTCGCCAGACCTTCATGCAAGACCAACTGAGCCTGCACGGCGAGTTGTCGTTGTACTGCTCGGTCACCGCGAGTTACAGCTTCCTCTATGACATCCTCAGCAGCTTTCGCCAGGACTACCCGCGCATCGAAATGAAACTGCACACCGGTGACCCGGCGAAAGCCGTCGAGCGTGTACAGCAAGGGCTGGAAGACCTGGCCATCGGCGCCCTCCCCGACAGCCTGCCGGCCGGGGTCGAGTTTCAGTCGATCACGCGTTCGGACTTGCGTTTTATCGGCCCTCAGGCACCTCAACTGCTGAGCGAGGAGCAACTGAAAAACCCAACGGCCGAGAACTGGAAGGACGTGCCGATGATTCTTTCGGAGGAAGGCCTGGCCCGGACGCGCACCGATCGCTGGCTAAAAAGCCACAATATCAAGCCACGCATCTATGCCCAGGTTAGCGGTAATGAGGCCATTGTCAGCATGGTCAGCCTGGGCTTCGGTATCGGCGTGGTGCCGCAGATCGTGCTGGATAACAGCCCACTGACCGCACGCATTCGCATCTTCGATATACAGCCACCGCTCACCGCTTATGACATCGGCCTGTTCGCGCTGGAAAAGCGCCTCAAGGACCCGTTGATCGCCGCCTTCTGGAACCGCCAACGGTAAATTTCAGGCAATAAAAAACCCCGCACCAGGCGGGGTTCTCTGTTTACGACAGCGGTCAGATACTCAGCACCTTGTCGCCGCGAGCGATACCCGTGACACCACTGCGTACGGTTTCCAGGATCGACGCGGTGCCGATGGCCTGGATGAAGCTATCCAGCTTGTCGCTGGTACCGGTCAGCTGCACGGTGTAGACGCTGCTGGTCACGTCCACGATCTGGCCGCGGAAGATGTCGGTAGTACGCTTGACCTCGGCACGCTGGGCACCAGTAGCCTTGATCTTCACCAACATCAGCTCGCGTTCGATGTGAGCGCTTTCCGACAGATTGACCAGCTTGACCACCTCGACCAACTTGTTGAGGTTCTTGGTGATCTGCTCGATCACCTCGTCCTGGCCAACCGTGGTGAGGGTCAGACGCGACAGCGTCGGATCCTCGGTTGGCGCAACGGTGAGGCTTTCGATGTTGTAGTTACGCTGGGAGAACAGACCGACTACGCGGGACAGTGCACCCGGCTCGTTTTCCAACAGCAGGGAAATGATGTGTCGCATCTCAGGTCCGCTCCGTCTTGCTCAGCCACATGTCACGCATTGCGCCATCCCGGATTTGCATCGGGTAGACGTGCTCGCTGGTATCGACCGCGATGTCGAGGAAGACCAGGCGATTCTTCATTGCGAAGGCCTCTTCGAGACCTGGCTTGAGGTCTTTCAGCTCGGTGATGCGCATGCCCACATGCCCATAGGCTTCGGCCAGCTTGACGAAGTCAGGCAGCGATTCCATGTAGGAGTGCGAGTAACGGCTGCTGTACTGCATGTCCTGCCACTGGCGAACCATGCCGAGTGCACCGTTGTTCAGGTTGACGATCTTCACCGGCAGGTCGTACTGCAGGCAGGTCGACAGCTCCTGGATGTTCATCTGGATGCTGCCTTCGCCGGTCACACAGGCCACGTCGGCATCCGGGAAGTTCATCTTGACGCCCATCGCGGCCGGGAAACCGAAGCCCATGGTGCCCAGGCCACCGGAGTTGATCCAGCGATTGGGCTTGTTGAACCGGTAATACTGCGCCGCGAACATCTGATGCTGGCCCACGTCGGAGGTGACGAAGGCATCGCCCTTGGTCACGTCGCACAGGGTTTCGATCACGGTCTGCGGCTTGATGATCGAGCCATCACCCTCGTTGTAGGGGAACAGGCGGCCACTACCACGCCACTCGTCGATCTGCTTCCACCAGCTGGCAACGGTGTCCTTGTTCGGGGTTTCGCCGATTTCCTTGAGGATGGCGACCATCTCGGTCAACACGCTATCCACTGGACCGACGATTGGGATGTCGGCCTTGATGGTCTTGGAGATCGAGGCTGGATCGATGTCGATGTGGATGATCTTGGCGTTCGGGCAGAATTTGGCCGCGCCGTTGATCACACGGTCATCGAAGCGCGCGCCGACAGCCAGGATCACGTCGGCGTGATGCATGGCCAGGTTGGCGGTATAGCTGCCGTGCATGCCGAGCATGCCGATGAACTGGCGATCGGTACCCGGATAGCCACCGAGGCCCATCAGGGTGTTGGTAACCGGCAGGTTGAGCATCTGTGCCAGTTCGGTCAGCGGCGCGGAAGCACCGCCCATGATCACGCCACCGCCGGAATACATGACCGGACGCTTGGCGGCCAGCAGCATTTCGGCAGCCTTACGGATCTGCCCGGAGTGCCCACGTACAGCAGGGCTGTAGGAGCGCAGCTTGACCTTCTTCGGATAGACGTACTCGAACTTCTGGGTCGGATCACCCATGTCCTTCGGAATGTCGACCACGACCGGACCAGGACGACCGGACTCGGCGAGATAGAACGCCTTCTTCAGCACCTCGGGGATTTCCGACGGGTGCTTGATGATGAAGCTGTGCTTCACGATCGGACGAGAAATACCGACCATGTCGGTTTCCTGGAAGGCATCGGTACCGACCATGGCGCTCGGCACCTGGCCGGAGATCACCACCATCGGAATGGAATCCATATAGGCGGTGGCGATGCCGGTAATGGCATTGGTCGCGCCAGGGCCAGAGGTCACCAGCACCACACCAGCCTTGCCGGTGGCGCGGGCATAGCCGTCAGCCATATGGGTCGCTGCCTGTTCGTGACGAACCAGGATGTGAGTCACTTCCGGTTCTTTGAACAGCGCATCGTAAATATGCAGGAGAGCACCGCCGGGGTACCCATAGATGTACTTAACGCCTTCGTCACGCAGGAAGCGGACGACCATTTCAGCGCCGGATAAAAGCTCCACGTTGTTCACCTCTTGAACGCCAGTATGCCACCCGCCAACGGGCAGCCCTAAGTAGGTTCTTACTGTCAGCGGACACGCACGACGGTGATCGTGGATTCGGAACATCAGCTTGACGAGTAACGGAGCAGCCCATGGTCTTGCGGGGCTGGCCCTCCCAGCGCGAGGTAACGCGTTGCGGGTGTCACGGTTCGGCGCGGGTAGCGCCTCTTTTCCCCGAGCTGAAGGACGCTTGCGGCGGACTCCACTACGGGGGAAGGCTGAATTGTTCGGGTTCGGCGGGGGCAAGTCAAGAGATGTGTAACCTATTATTCAACCCGCTGCTGTGACGCAGCGCAGGATGAAGATTGTCGGCTTTTGGTTATAGTAACCACCAGCACCGCAGCTCTCGATAAAGGAAACAGCATGCGCCACATGATTCTTACTGGCACCTTGATGCTCGCCTTGAGCACCACCGCCATGGCCAGCCAGGTTTACAAGTGGGTCGATGAAAAAGGCGTGACCCACTTCGGCGCGCAACCCCCGCAGGGCCAACAGGCCACGACCATCAATACTGCAGCGCCGCCTCCACGCCAGGTAGCAAGCGAGCCCGCGCCGAGCATCGAAGAGCAGCTCGACCCCGAGCAAGCGGCCATCGACAAGAAGGTCAAGGAGGACGTGGCGAAGCAGGAGGCCGAGCGCAAGCAGTACTGCGAGAACGCACGTACCAACCTGGCTCAACTCGAGAACAATCCTCGCCTGCGCATCGAGGATGGTGGTGAAGTTCGCCGTATTGACGAAAACGAGCGTCAGGAACGCATCACCGAATTGAAGAAATCCATCGTAGAAAACTGCAAGTGATGCGTTACACGCACGCCCTCAAGACGTGCGTGTAAGCAGACGGTCAAACTCGCCAAGCAGTTCAAGCAGCCGACGCGCAACGCCCGGCTGCTGCTGATAGACCATCTCGGCCATCGCCTGAATGCCCGACACCGAAGGCAAGGTCGCACCGCTTTCCAGCAGCAACTTCATGCGCGGCAGGAAAATCCACTGCAGCCATTGTTCGAACGTCAGCGTATCGACGCAGAACGGCTCCGGACTCGCCAACGCCTCGGCGCTTGGCGCCTCCTCCTGCCACCAGCCACGCACCCGCAACTCACGCTCGATCAGCAGCAGGTGCTCGGCCAACGCATTCACGCGCGCCTCCATCAGAGATTGACTCGAGCGCGCTCACGAGCCTGGGCTGCGCCAGCCGGATCGCCCTGACTCTCACGGGCCTTGGCGATCAGATCCCACAGACTGGCTTGCAACGCCGGACGACCGTTGGCGTAGGTCAGTCCACGACGGGCGAACTGCTCGGCCTGGGCCGCATCACCCTGAGCCAGGCGAACCTCGGCAAGGCGGTAAAGCACCTGCGGTTCACGCGGCGCAATGCGCTGAGCACGCTCCAGGCTGGAAGCGGCGCCATTGAGATCGCCACCGCCCTGTTGCTGTTGAGCGGTGGTCAGCAGGGCGAGAACCGGGCCGTCCAGCTGCTCGTCAGCTGCCAGGCCGCCGCTGCTGGGAATGCCGCTAGGCATGCTCGGTACCGAGGAGCCGAAGCTGCCTTGGCTCGGCGCAGAAGGCTGGCTGCTCACGGGCGGGTCGAAGGTCAGGCCGCCACTGGAGGTGATCGGCTGTGCACCGGTCTGCAGCGGTGTCGAAACCGCGCCCTGTGGCACCATCACGACCACCCCGGAGTCTTCCTCGATACGTTGCGGCGCAGCTGCCGGGCTCGGCCCGGTCGACGGACCGGAACCACCGGACGACAGCGGAGCGCCGGCATCGATCACTGGAATCGAACCCTGCGGTACCGTAGTGCAACCACTCAGAACCGCTGTTGCCAGCATCGTGGCAAGCCACTTCTTGTTCACATCCAATCCTCTTCAGGTAACACCGAGTCACTCGACTCGGCTGTCATTCCAACCAACCCTTGACCCAGTCCATCACAGATTCGACCGGAGCCTGGATACCACAAGCGGAGCCCGGGGCAGGTTCGCTGCCGCGAATATAAGGCATCTGTACCGCATTCGGGCAGCCCGATGCCGAGCCCAGACCGGTTTGACGATCGACCCAGGCCTGGGTGACGTTGTCCGGCATCTGCATATCCAGCGGCAGCGGATCAGCCTTGCGCATAAAGCCGGTCCAGACCTGCAGTGCACCAGTCGCACCGGTCAGCGGGGTCGGGCCGTTGTCGTCACGCCCCAGCCACACAACCGACAGCAGGTCCTGGCTGAAACCAGCGAACCAGCTGTCACGTGAGTCGTTACTAGTACCCGTCTTGCCCGCCAGATTCAGCGAGCTGGGCAACTGGCTGTATACCGAACGCCCCGTACCCTCACGCATGGTGCGCTGCATGGCGTTCTGCACCAGGTAGATGGCGCCCGGATCGAAGCGCTGCTGAATCTGGAACGGATAGCGCCCGAGCGGTTCGCCATCGGCCGTCAGCACGCTGCGAATGCCGCGCAACGGCGTGTTGAAGCCGCCGTTGGCCAGGGTCTGGTACATGCCTGCCACTTCCATCGGCGTCAGTGCGCCAGCGCCGAGCAGCATCGACGGATAAGCTGGCCATTTACGTTCCACCCCAAGTCGCTCAAGGGTCTTGAGCACATTGGGCACGCCGATTTCCAGGCCGAGTTTGGCTGTGGAGAGGTTGTAGGACTGCGCCAGCCCTTGATACAGATAGATGGTGCCATGAGCCTTGCGGTCGTAATTCTGTGGTGTCCAGACCTGGCCATCCTGGCCCTTGATGGAGAAGGGTTCGTCCTCCAGCCAACTGGTCAACGTGTACTGGCTCGGGCGTTCCAACGCCGATAGGTAGATCGCCGGCTTGATCAGCGAACCGATCGGCCGCACTGCGTCCAGCGCCCGATTGAAACCGGCGAAACGCGGCTGACGGCTACCGATCAACGCCTGGATTTCGCCAGTCTCGGGATTGGTCACCACCATGCCAGCCTGTACTTCGTCCACACCCTTGCGCCCGGCCAGACGTTTGAGCGTCTCAGCCAGGGCTTCTTCGGCCTTGAGCTGCAGAATCGGATCGAAGCTGGTGAAAATACGCAGGCCTTCTTCGGTCAGATCCTGCTCACGATAGTCTTCACGCAGCTGACGCTTGACCAGGTCGAGGAAAGCCGGGAACGAGCTATCAGCCATGCTGCCGCGCGAACTCACGCCCAGCGGCTTCTGTTTGGCGGCGGCGGCCTCCTCAGGGGTGATCGAACCTTGCTCGGCGAGCAGATCGATCACCAGATTACGCCGCGCCAGCGCACGCTCGGGGTTACGCCGCGGGTTGAAATAGGTAGGCCCCTTGACCATCCCCACCAACAGAGCGACCTGCTCCAGCTTCAGCTCCGACACCGGCTGGCTGAAGAAGTACTGGCTGGCCAGACCAAAGCCATGCACTGCGCGCTGCCCGTCCTGACCGAGGAACACCTCGTTCATGTAGGCCTCGAGAATTTCGCGCTTGTCGTAATGCAGCTCCAGCAGCACCGCCATCATCGCTTCGGTGGCCTTACGGACCAGGGTACGCTCGTTGGTCAGGTAGAAGTTCTTCACCAACTGCTGGGTCAGGGTGCTGCCACCCTGTACCAGACGCCCGGAGGAAGCGTTGATCCACAGCGCGCGGGCGATGCCCTTGGGCGATACGCCGAAATGGTCGAAATAATCGCGATCCTCGACCGCCACCAGTGCGTCGATCAGATACGCCGGCACCTGATCCAGCTTGATCAGGATGCGGTCTTCCTGATGCGCCGGGTAAAGCCCACCGATCAGCAGCGGCTCCAGCCGTGCCACTGCCAGGTTGCCGCCGTTGGCCTGAGTCAACCCGGCTACGTAGTCGCCAGAGAAGCGTACCCGCACCTTCTGCGAAGGCTCGGCGCCCTCATAGAACTGAAAGCCGCGACTGTGCAGCTCGATGTTGTTACCGGCCACCGATACCGCCCCTGGCCCATTGACTGCGCTCTCGCGGCGGTAACCCAGTGCATCGAGCTCACGCAGGAAATCGTCCTTGGCCAACTTCTGCCCGACGAAGAGTTCGAGCGGCCTGGCGTAGACTTTCGCAGGCACGGTCCAGCGTTTGCCGGAGAATTTCTCCTGCACCACGGCATCGAGATAAACGGCGAAGCCGGCGAGGATGACCAGGCCAACCAGACCGAGCTTGAGGCCCCAGGCAAACCAGGGGCGCATGCCGGAGGAGCGGGATTTTTTGTTTGAGCGGGGGGAGCGTTTTCGAGTCATGGCGGGATTATACGCACTTTACAAAGGGGTCAGCAGCGCCGCCCGGATGGTTTGCAGAGCAGCTCACAGCGGCCATAATGCCCAGCTCGAACAGCGTCTAGAACAAGGATCGAACGTGAGCCAAGCCCTGATTGCCGCATTGCAGAACCCGGCCCTGTATCCGCACCCTGTGGATGGGTTTCAGGTCATTGAGACCCACATTTCCTGGGTTTTGCTCACTGGCCCCTACGCCTACAAGATCAAAAAACCGGTCAACTTCGGTTTTCTCGATTTCACCGAACTCGACGCTCGTCGTCATTTCTGCGAAGAAGAGCTGCGCCTCAACCAGCGTTTGACCGAGGATTTGTATCTGGAAGTGTTGCCGATCAGTGGCAGTGAAGACGCTCCCAGTTTCGACGGCAGCACGCCGGCCATCGAGTATGTGCTGAAAATGCGTCAATTCCCGCAGGAGCAATTGCTCAGTGCCATTCAGGCACGCGGCGAATTGAACGACGCCCATATCGACGCACTGGCCGAGCAGATCGCCACTTTCCACCTGAACGCGCCGAAGGTACAGCAGGAGCATCCACTGGGTAGCGCTGAAGCAGTGATGGCCCCGGTTCAACAGAACTTCGAGCAGATTCGCCCGATGCTCAGCGAGGCGGCAGACCTGCAGCAACTCGATGCCCTCGAAGCCTGGGCCCAGTCCAGCTACGAACGCCTGCAGCCACTGCTGAGCGAACGCAAGACGCGGGGCTTCATCCGCGAATGTCATGGCGACATTCACCTGGGCAACGCCGCTCAGATCGACGGTCAGGTGGTGCTGTTCGACTGCATCGAATTCAACGAACCCTTCCGCTTCACCGACGTCACTGCGGATATCGCCTTCCTGGCCATGGACCTCGAAGACCGTGGTCTCAAGTGCCTGGCTCGGCGCTTTATCAGTGGCTGGCTGGAGCGGACCGGCGACTATGCCGCCCTGCACCTGCTGAACTTCTACAAGGCCTACCGCGCCATGGTTCGCGGCAAGGTCGCACTGTTCCGCCTCGGCCAGGAAGAAAGCTCGGTGCAACGCGCGGTCATCCTGCGCCAATATCGCGGCTATGCCGCGCTGGCGGAGAGCTACAGCGCCATTCCGTCGCCCTTCCTGGCCATCACCCATGGCGTTTCTGCAGTCGGCAAGAGTCATGTCGCCATGCGCCTGGTGGAAGCGTTGGGCACCATTCGCTTGCGCTCCGACATCGAGCGCAAGCGCCTGTTCGGCGAGCAGAGTGCCGAGGCCAAGGATCAGTTGGCCGCCGGCATCTACAGCAGCGACGCCAGCCAAGCCACCTACCAGCGCCTGCACCAACTGGCGCGCCAGACGCTGCAGGCCGGCTTCCCCGTAGTGATCGACGCGACCTACCTCAAGGCAGCGCAGCGCCAGGCCGCCAGTGAAGTCGCCGAAGAGACCGGCGTGCCCTTGCTGATTCTCGACTGCCATGCGCCGGAAGCGGTAATCGCCAGTTGGCTGGAACAGCGTCAGAACGAAGGCAAGGACCCATCCGATGCGACGCTGGACGTGATTCAGGCCCAACAGGCCAACCGTGAACCGCTGGACGACGAGGAGCAGAGCCACAGCAAGCGCGTCGACACACATGACAGCGCCAGCCTGGATAGCCTGGTGGAGCGCATTCGCCAGCGCCTGCCAGGGATCTGAGCAGCGCCGCAGCCCCGATCGCAAGTTGGCCTCAACCTGCCGGGCAAACCCTGGCAGGGCTTCTATACTGCCGGTGAGACCACCACCGGTATCTGCCATGAGCCAGCCACGCCAGCTTGATCATCCGCTCTACCACCTCCTGCACAACGACGACGTCAAGGGTTTCAACGCGCAGAAACCCAAGGGCGTCGAAGTCGATCTGTCCGGCGGCGACTTTCGCGGGCTCGACCTGCGCAGCATGGACACCGACGCAGTCAACTTCACCGATGCCTACTTCCGCGGTGCAGACCTGCGCGGCCTGGACTTCCGCAATGCCAGGATCGAAGGCGCCAGCCTTGCCCATGCGCAGATTTCCGGCGCCTATTTCCCCGTCGAACTGACCGCAGACGAGATTCTCATGTCGGTGAATTTCGGCACTCGCCTGCGCTATCGAACCAAGTAACGAGTCAGGAACAAGCGCAAGGAGCACCCAGGCAATTGGCCACTACACTTCCTGGCAGGCATGCCTACGTGAACCGTTTCCCCGCACGCATGGAGGCCCGATGAACGACGAACTGCAACACCTGAAGAACCTGGGCAAGACCTCGGCCCAGTGGCTGCACGCCGTGGGCATCCACAGCGCCAACGATCTGCGTCGCTACGGCGCCGTGGGCGCCTATCGCGCGGTCAGAGCGCGTGGTTTTCGCGCATCCAAGGTGCTGCTTTACGCCATAGAAGGCGCGCTGCTCGATGTGCACTGGAGTGAGTTGCCACCGGCGCATAAGGCAGAACTCAACGGCAAGCTGGACGAAGCCCAAGGCCACAACAAGAGCTAGCTCACAACACCAGCGCAAGGTGATTTACTCGAAGGGCCGCGCAGCCTATTGTTTCAGGGACCTTCGTGCGGTCAGCCAGCACAGCCAGTTCAAGGAATTACGGTTATGTATTTACTCGGGGAGCAACCGGCCTACGCCGATCAGCTGATCAATCGCCTGCAGAGTATCCCCACTCAGTTGCTGGATGGACTGCAACCCGCGGGAGAGCCGCTGCGCCTGGAACGCGTCGATGATCTGGCCCAGGTACTGCCTGGTAACCAACTGTTCATCATCGAGAACGGCCTGCTGCATGCGATCGTCGATGAACGCCCGTTGTTCTACCTGCAGGAAGGTGATCTGGTCGGCCTGCGTCAGGGTATCGATCTGCCCTCCTGCCGCTACAGCAGCGAAGAGCCTATCAGCCTGATTCCCTTCTCGCGCAGCGAGGTGTTCCAACACATCTACGCCAACGAGCAGCGCCAGGAACAGTTCATTCATTACCTGATCGGCCATACCGCCCTGCTTTCCGATGCGCTGGCACGCCTCAAGCAGCCGGAAATTCGCCCGGCAACCGGCTTCCAGCACTTCGTCGCCGGTGAGGAGCTGATCCACCAGGGCGATGAAGCCGACCACGTATTTATCATCATCGAGGGCCACGCCGAAGCCTACGTCGACGGCCAAAAGGTCGGTGACGTACAGAAGGACGAAATCTTCGGCGCCATGGCGGTGTTCACGCGCGAAAAGCGCAGCGCCACGGTAGTCGCCAGCGAACCCTGCACGGTCATGGTAATTCCCAAGGAGCAGTTCCTCAGCCTGATGCAGAGCAATCCGCGTATCGCTCACAGCCTGATCGAAAGCATGGCACGACGCATCGACTTGCTGAACAAAGAAGTCACCCAGCTGCGCCTACCAGGTGAATCCTGAGCCTCCGCCCTACCCGAACGAACCCCGGCCACTGCCGGGGTTCTGCATTTCTGAGCCCGGGAAAATCTTTCTGAGAAAAATTCTCAAAAGGGCGTTGACTATGTAATGAGAATTGTTATTATTACCCCAACTGGTCGCGAGATCAGCCGATAAGCTAAAGAGACCATTCAGTCGGACTCTTCAGATTATCTCCTCATCAGGCTAATCACGGTTATTGACCCGGCTCTTGCCGGGTCTTTTTTTTGCCCGCGATTTCTCAGTACGGCTCCATCGGACCTCATGCCGCAGCACCATGAATGTCCTCCCGGATAAACGCCTACATCTGTTCGGTGGTTATTAGTCGTCGACCTGCGCCAGCCAGTCCGGCAGGTTGAAGTGCAGGCTGATCCGTGTAATCAGCCCATTGTGGATTTCGAAGAAGGCGCCCACGCGCATCTCGTAACGCTGCCCGCAGGCCTCCGGCAGTCCGTCGTCAGTCGCCAGGTATTCGCCGCTGACGCGGTACTCGCAGGCCGCGTGTCGCCCCTGTGGCTCGACCAGGATCACCAGCGAATCGATAGCCTCACGATAGCAATGCAGCTGCCGCTCGAGAAAAGCGGCAAAGGCATCGCGCCCGTGCTCGGCGAACCCCTGATTGGGCTCCAGAATCAGCTCGTCACCGACCCGCGCCACGCAGGCGCGGATATCCCGATCATTGAGGGCATTGAAATAACCTTGCAGCAGGTCGCGAACGTCAGTGGACATAGAGCAGGCTCCAGAGCGGCAAAGCGCCGAGGATACCTCGCAGCCTGCGTGCGAAAGGCGGCTAGGGTCGCAGTTTGGCGCAGTGATCCTGCTCCGGTTGCGCGGCGGTGAACCAGACGTAGTCCGCCATGGACGCGTCCACCGCACGGCCGACCTCGGCCAGTATCAACACCACACTGCCGTCCTGCGCGCCAAGGTCATCCAAGTGCAGCGGCACACCGAGGTCCTTGCGCACGTGGAAGGCGCCGGCCAGCAGCAGGCTTGGCTGCGGTGCGGCCAGCAACGCCTCGGCCATGCGCCGGTCACGTTGCTGCTGCACGGCGAGCATCGCCGGCATCTGGCTGTCCGGCAGCAGGCCGCAGTGCGACTCGCGAATATCCGCCAGCAGGCGCGCCTGCACCTCGGCTGCGCTGGAGCGCTCGCCCTGCAAGGTCGGGCGCTGCCGGTAGATCTGCATGATCTCGGCGCGGTCCAGATTGGCCACGAGCAAGGGATAAGGCTGACGCAACTGATGCAGCACCAGCGGCCCGTACAGCGACCAGTCCCAGCCTGGCTGCCAGGCCAAAGCGTCGAACGGATCAGCGGGCGACTGCCCTGCTCGCGCAGCTACCTGGGCCTGAGCGACCCTGCTCTGCTGCTCGGGGTTGAGCATCTCCATCAGCACGCTGCCTTGCGGGCGCTGCCGGGACAGCTCACGTGAAAGCCAGAGCTGCACGGCATGGTGATCGGGATTGTCGTGCTGCTCGCCGACCAGCACCCGCTCGGCCGGCGCCAGGCGACTCAGCAATTGCTCAGGGCTGATGCTCTGCCCGCTGGCCAGATCGACGATGCGGCCCAGGTCGGCATGTTCGCGGCCCAACGGAGCGAGCGGTGCCGGAGGCGGCAGCGCATCTCGACTCTGACAGGCGGCCAGCAACATCAGACAGCTCAACAGAACGACTCGCATCGAAGGCTCCAGAATTCAGCGCGCGACGATCAGCGGATGGCCGCGCTCGGGATGAGTCTGCACCAGCACTTCCAGACCGAACACGGCCTGTAGGGGCTCGGCACGCAACACTTCGGCAGGCGTACCCAGCGCATGCGCCCTGCCCTGTTCCAGCAACAGCAAGCGGTCACAGTAGCGCGCGGCCAGATTGAGGTCATGAAGAATCACCAGTACCGCCGCACCGGACTCAGCCAGGCGACGCACCGCCTGCAGGCAGGTGTGCTGATGCATGGGGTCGAGCATCGAGGTCGGCTCATCGAGCAGCAGGATCTGCCCGTCGCCGCCCGGCCACAGCTGCGCCAGCACCCGCGCCAGGTGCACACGCTGGCGCTCGCCGCCGGACAATTCAAGGTAGCTGCGCCCGGCCAGATGAGCGGCGTCAGCCGCGTGCAGTGCCTCCTGGACGACCTGCGCATCGCGCACGCGGCCGCTGTCGTGAGGCAGACGGCCCATGGCAACCACCTCTTCGACGCGGAAGGCGAAATTCAGGCTCGAACTCTGCGGCAGTACGGCCAGGCGTCTGGCACGCTCCGGCCCCGACCAGTCATCGAGCGCACGCTGATCCAGCGTCACCTGCCCGGTGCTGGCCGGCAGCTCGCCGGTCAGCGCCGCCAGCAAGGTGCTCTTGCCTGCACCGTTGGGCCCCAGCACGCCCAGCACCTCACCGGGGCGCAACTGCAGATCGATGTCACTGAGCACCACGCAGGAGCCGCGGCGGACTTCCAGCCGTTCAACCCGCAGCATCAGCTTCGCCCCCGTACCAGCAGATAGATAAAGAAAGGCGCACCGATCAACGCGGTGACGATACCGATCGGCAATTCGGCAGGCGCCAGTGCCAGGCGCGCGACCAGATCAGCCAGTAGCAGCAGACTGGCGCCGGCCAGTGCAGATGCAGGCAACAGCAGGCGATGATCAGGGCCTACCAGCAAGCGCATCAGATGCGGGACCACTAGACCAATGAAACCAATCAGGCCAGCGGCAGCCACCGCAGCGCCAACGCCCAATGCCGTGCAAAACACCAACTCGCGCTTGAGGCGCTCTACATCGAAACCGAGGTGGCGCGCCTCCGACTCACCCAGCAGCAGCGCATTCAGCGCTCGTGCCCGTCGCGGCAGCCACAGCGCCACGGCCAGCGTCGCCAGCAACAACGGCCAGAGCCGCGCATAACTGGCACCGTTGAGGCTGCCCAGGTTCCAGAACGTCAGCGTGCGCAGGGTGGCATCGTCCGCCAGGTAGGTGAACAGGCCGATGGCCGCTCCGGCGAGTGCGGTCAAGGCAATGCCTGCCAGCAACATGGTCGCCACATTGGTCTGCCCGTCACGCCGGCCCAGGCGGTAGACCAGCGCCGTCACCAGCAAGCCACCGACGAAGGCGCAAACCGACAGCAGATAGGGCGCGAAGGCTTCGGGCAAACCGCCAAACGCAGCGCCGCCGACGATGGCCACCGCAGCGCCCAGCGCGGCGCCGCTGGAAACGCCGACCAGGCCAGGGTCAGCCAGTGGGTTGCGAAACAGCCCCTGCATCGCCACACCACAGAGCGCCAGCACCATGCCCACGGCGAGCCCGAGCAGCGTGCGCGGCATGCGGATCTGCGCCAGGATCAGTTCCGCCTGCTGTACCGCGGCGTCTGCCGCCAGCGGCAAACCGAGCAGCCGCAGCGCTGCACGCAGGGTATCGCCCAGAGGCAGGCTGACCGGTCCGAGCGCCAGCGAGAGCCACAGTACGAGCACGAGCAGCAGGCCCAGTGCGATGAACAATGGGCGCGTCGAAAAAGGTGAGGTCATGGCTCGCGCTTGGCTTCGGCTGTCAGGGATTGGCTGGCAGGATAAAAGCCTGCGGCGAGCATCGCCAGCCCATCCGGTACGCGCGGTCCAAGGCCGCCGACCAGCAGCGTCGGGTCGAGCGCCAGTAAACGCCCTTCGCGCGCGGCACGCGTAGCGGCCAGGGCCGGATTCTGCTGCAGCAGGGCTTGCCTGGCCGCCTCGCCATCCAGGGTGCGGTCAGCCACCACCACGACCTGCGGGTCGAGCGCCAGCAGCGCTTCGCTGGACAACGCCTTGTAGCCAGCGTGGCTGGCCAGGTTGCGCCCGCCGGCACGACGGATCAACCAGTCGGCGGCGGTATCGACACCGCCCACCAGCGGGCTACCACCGGCATGCCCGAGCAACAGCAACACACCGGGCGCCTCCTGGCTGCGCTGAGCCTGCTCGACCCACTGCCGCTGGGTCTGCAAGCGCGCCTGATACTCAAGGAAGGCGCGCTGTGCGGCTGCCTCATCTCCGAGCAGTTGGCCCAGGCGCTGCAAGTTGGCCTGCAGGCTGTCCAGCTCCGCCCGTGCAGTCAGACGCTCGATGCGCACACCCGCCGCTGCCAGTTGCTCGAGCACCGGTGGCGGACCCATCTCCTCGCTGCCGAGCAGCAGGTCCGGATGCAGAGCAAGAATGCCCTCGGCCGCCAGTTGACGCTGATAACCGACGCTGGGCAGCTTGATCAACGACGCAGGATGACGGCTGGTGGTATCGACGCCCACCAGCTTGCCCTCACCACCGAGCACCACCACCCACTCGCTCAGCGCACCACCGGCACTCACCCAGCGCTGCGGCAGCGGCTCGGTGGCCAACACCAGATTAGGAAACAGCAGGACGGCCGCCAGGCCGCCCAGGATATTCGCAAGACGCATGGTCTCGACTCCTCAAACGCGACATCGACCGGCCCCGCAGGGGGCCGACACAGATCAGACCAGCACAGGCAGTGACTCGGCCAGCTCACGCCAGTCATCGCGCTCGGCCATACCGGGTTTGCGCGCACCGAACAGCTGGACGACCAATTCGCCGTCGGCATCGAAAGCCTCCAGGCTGGTGATCACACCGTCGATGCTGGGTTTGCGCACGCGCCACAACTCGACCACACCACGTGTCTGCAGGTGCAGGTTGAAGTCGGGATCGAGCACGTTGAACCAGCTGTCCATCCAGCGCAGGTTGTTCACCGGGCCAGTGTGAATCTGGATGCAATGGCGGTTGCCGACGAACACCATGATCGGCACTTCACGAGCAGCGGCCTGCTCCATCAGCACCGTCAGCTCGGAGATCGCCAACGGCTGCGCCCACCGCTCACCCGCCAGACGCAGCGCCTGAGTACGCGCGACCTCATGCTTCTTCAGCAAGGCGAAGAAATGGTGTGTGTCCTGCAGCGTCGACCAGCCCTCACGCAGCGCCTGGCTGTCGATATCGGCGTCGGCCTTGCGCACCGGCGCAGCAGGCGGCGGCAGCAACTGCAGCTCGGCACTCTGCTCGGCCGCGAAGCGCTCGACCAGCGGCTGCCAGGCGCTTAGCTCGCTACGTTCGGTCAGGTAGACCTTGTGCACCGCGACGCCCTGCTGGTCGAACACCTGAATGCTGCGCTGAGTGCCTTTGGCGGTTTCTTCGGCAACCGCGAACACGCTGGCCCAGCCGCCAAGGAACAGGCGTAGGTCGATGTCGGCAGACACCACCAGGCCCATCTGCCCAGAGGCGGAAACGCTCACCTCGCGGTACAGCCCCTTGCGCTCGTGGACGCAATGCTCGTTGCGCGTCAGTACCATCACCTGGCCGAGCTCACCGAACGCCGGCAGCAGCTCGGCCCAGTCCGGACGCAGGCGCTGTGCATCGATGCCCAGGCGGCTGGCGGTCAACTCGGCCTCGCTGACATGCAGCTGCGCCGCTGCTTCGCGGGCACGCAGGCGAGGCTGTGCATGACGCAGCGCTTGCCAGGCCTGGTAAAGATCGGCCGCCGGCGCAGCGGCGAAGTTTGCGGTACTCATCGGGATTTTCCTCTCTCACGGGCGGTTACCACCACCGTCGGCGACACGAGCGCGTACCGACACGGCAGTGCAATTTGAGAGAACGATAATCTACCTGAGAATTATTTGCATTAAATAAGTAATCTGGTTAACGTCTTGCGCCGTCGCCAACCAGGCAGTCGCAGAACTGCCAAGCATGCACTGGAGTATCACCATGCTCGTTCGCCCGCCCTACGCTCGCCGACCCTGGCTCGCGCTGCTGTTGCTGTGCCCTTCGCTGGCCCTGGCCGATACGCCGGCCAAGCTGCCCGACGTCGAAATCACTGCAGCTGCAGCCAAGCAGCCACTGCCCACCACGACCCAGACCGATGCCCAGACACTGGAGCGCCGCCAGATCCGTAGCTTCGATGACCTGTCACGCCGTGCCGAGCCGGGGCTGAACTACAACCGCAGTAACAACAGCATCAACATCCGCGGCCTGGACCGCGACCGCGTGCTCACCACCCTCGACGGCATTCGCATGCCCTGGCTGAACGACGCCGTGCGCGACGTGAATGGTGGCCTCGACAGCATCGACTTCCAGAGTCTGTCTTCGATTGACGTGGTGCGCGGCGCCAACTCCAGCCAGGTCGGCTCAGGCGCCCTTGGCGGAGCACTGCAACTGCGCACCTTGAACCCGGATGATCTGTTGGGCGACAAGGACACGTTCGCCGGCCTGATCAAGAACGACTACGACAGCGCCGACCGCAGTTGGGGGCTCAATGCTGCCCTGGCTGGCCGTTTCAACGACACCTCCTGGCTGCTCCAGGCTGGCGGGCGCAAGGGCCACGAACTCGATAACCAAGGCAACCGCGATGTTCTGGGCAGCCAGCGCACCGAGGCCAACCCCAGTGACACCGACCAGCACAACCTGCTGTTCAAGGTTCAGCAGAAGCTCGCTGGCGGTCACCGCGTCGGTGTGACCGCCGAACTGTTCGAGCGTACCGAGGACATGGACAGCCGCATCAACCAGGGCACCGCCAACTATCCTCGGCACTACGACACCCGCGAGAACAACGAGCGCAAGCGCCTGTCCTTCGACCACCAGTACCGGGCCGAGAGCAGCGACAGCCTGCTGGATTGGGCCGACACCATCGTCTATTGGCAGAAGCTGCGTCGCGAAGACAAGGTGGACGCTACCCGTGCCGGCACCCTGGCCGGCCCGTTTGGCCGCAACAACGAGATCGAGAAAACCCAGTACGGCATCAATGGCAGCCTGGGCAAACAGCTGGGGCAGCACAACCTGACGCTGGGCGCAGAATGGAGCCGCATCGAGGCCGAACAGTACAGCGGCGGCTACGATGCCTGCCCCAGCGTACTGGTGCCGCCCTTCCCGCCGCGCCCGGATAGCACGCCTGCCGGGATCTACTTTTCCTGCATCAACCTGCACACCAACCAGGCCGAAATGCCGAAGACGCCGGGCAACCTGTATGGCATCTACCTGAAGGACGACATCGCCCTCAGCGATACCCTCACTCTGACGCCAGGCGTGCGTTATGACCGTTACGCGTACAAGCCGAAAAGCGGCACCAGCGGCTACGTACTGGCCGGCGACAGCGTGATGCTCACCGAGAACAAGGACTCCAACTGGTCCGGCAGTCTGCTGCTGACCTGGCAGGCACACGAGCTGGCCACCTTCTATGCACAGTGGGCACAGGGCTTCAAGGCACCGGACGTCAACGAGCTGTACAGCACCTTCACCAACGCCGGCATGGGCTACGCACGGGTCGGCAACCCCAACCTCAAGCCCGAGGAAAGCACCGGCTACGAGGTCGGCGCACGCCTGGGTGACAATCGCCTGGGCGGCTCCATCAGCCTGTTCGACAACCGCTACAAGAACTTCATCGACAGCATCACCGCCAATGAAGAGGACTACGGCTTCCAACCTGGCGAATTCCCGACCTTCTTCGAGGTGATGGAGAACCGCGACAAGGTGCGCATCTACGGCGCCGAGGGCACCGCGCACTGGCAGTTCGCGCCCTCCTGGCAAGTCTGGAGCTCGGTCGCCTGGGCCGTCGGCAAGGACCGCGAGAGCAAACAGCACCTGAACTCGGTCGCCCCGCTGACCGGCACCCTCGGCCTCAGCTACACCCAGCAGCACTATGGCGCAGACCTGATGCTGACCGCCGCGCGTAGCCGCGACAAGGTCGAGAACGACGGTGACTTCAAGGCCCCCGGCTACGGCGTGGTCGACCTCACCGGCTACTGGCAACCGGCAGCGCTGGATGGCGTCCGGCTGCAAGCCGGTCTGTTCAATCTGCTCGACAAAAAGTACTGGAATGCCCTCAACGTGCCCAGTACCGGCGGGCGCACCACACCGCAACCGGTCGACTACTACAGCGAGCCGGGTCGCACCTTCCGCGTGTCGGCCTCCTGGCAGTTCTGAGTTCCACTTGGCGCAGGGATGCGCCCTCCTCCTTCCTGCGGGATAATCCGCCCCTCTTGCGGCGCTGCGCGCCACCTTCCCCGAGACGGAGAAGGTCATCAGAGGTCGTCACGACGCGACTTCCATAGCAACGGGAGACCGCGATGATCCGCTTGTGCGCCCCACACGAATTGGCCGACGGCCAGAGTCGGGGCTTTGTGATCGACCAATTGAATCTGCTTGCCGTGCGCCGAGGCGGAGAGGTGTACGCCTACCTCAACCGCTGCCCGCATCGCGGCATCGCCCTGGAGTGGCGGCCAGACGATTTTCTCGATGACAGTGGCAGCCTGATCCGCTGCGCGACCCATGGCGCGCTGTTTCTGATCGAGAGCGGTGAATGCGTGGCAGGCCCGTGCGAGGGTCAGGCGCTGCAGGCACTGGAATGTAGAGAAGACACGCACGGGATCTGGATCGAAGGCGCTGCCGTCAGGTAGCCCGGATGCAATCCGGGGATGGGCGAAAACTGGATTCCCGGATTGCATCCGGGCTACGCCAACATCGCGCCCAGCGCACTACCGAAACAGAAGCCGGTGTGCGCAGCACACCCTACATCACTACCTCAAGGCGGCGAACCAGAGCGATCCCTTCCGGGCTGAGCTCGGCGCCATAAGCCAGCACCTCCACACCTGCAGCCTTGGCATCACGCAGGCCGGCGGCATAGGCCGGGTCGATCTCCTCGGCGGCGCGTACGGCGCGGATGCCGGAGAGGTTCACGCAATACAGTTGCACCGTGCGAACTCCAGCACGCGCCAGCGCCGCCAGCTCGCGCAGGTGCTTGGCGCCACGCAGGGTTACCGCATCGGGAAAGGCCGCCACGTCGCTGTCAGCGAAACCCAACGTCACGCTCTTGACCTCGACAAAGACCGGCCCGGCCGGGTAATCCAGACGAAAATCGGCGCGGCTGTTCTCCACCCCGTAGGCCACCTCACGCTTGAGCGCGGTAAAGCCAGCCAGTTCAGTGATCAGTCCGGCACGCAGCGCTTCTTCTACCAGCGCATTGGCCCGCGCGGTGTTGATACAGGCCAGCCGCCCTTGCGGCGTTTCGCCGATTTCCCAGCTGCCCGGTAGCTTGCGCTTGGGATCGTTGCTGCGGCTGAACCACACCCGGCAACCTTCGCTCATGCAGTTGAGCATCGAGCCGGTGTTGGCGCAGTGGATGGTCATCTGCTCACCGTTGGCGGTCTCGATATCGGCGAGAAAACGCTTGTAGCGGCGCAGCAGGCGCCCTTCTTCCAGCGGTGGATCAAAGCGCATCGGGCTGCCAGCTCTTCAGGCCCCGGGCGATACGCTCGACTGCCTGCTGCAGGCGCTCGACATTCTGCGTGTAGGCGAAGCGCACATGGTGCCCGGCCTGGTAACGACCGAAATCCAGACCCGGCGTGAACGCCACGTGCTCGGTTTCGATGAAGTGGCGGCAGAAGGCGAAGGCATCGCCGCCAAAGGCACTGATGTCTGCATATAGATAGAAGGCACCTTCCGGCTCCACCGCGATGCCAAAGCCCAGCTCGCGCAGTGCAGGCAGCAGGTAGTCGCGGCGGCGCTGGAATTCGTGACGGCGCTCTTCGAGGATCGCCAACGTGGCCGGCTCGAAGCAGGCCAGTGCGGCATGCTGAGCCATGCTTGGCGCGCTGATGTAGAGGTTCTGCGCCAGCTTTTCCAGCTCCGGCACCGCCGCTTCGGGCGCCACCAGCCAGCCCAGGCGCCAGCCGGTCATGCCGAAATATTTGGAGAAACTATTGAGGACGAAAGCGTCGTCATCCACTTCCAGCACGCTCGGCGCATCGCAGCCGTAGGTCAGGCCGTGGTAGATCTCGTCCACCACCAGGTGACCGCCACGCTGTTTGAGGCAGCTCGACAGCGCTCCCAGCTCGTCCTTGTGCAACAGCGTGCCGGTCGGGTTGGCCGGCGAGGCGACCAGAGCACCGACGCTGCCGGCATCCCAATGCCGCTCGACCAATTGCGGGGTGAGCTGGTAACGCACGTCCGGGCCGACCGGCACCAGTTGCGCAGCGCCTTCGACCAGGCGCAGGAAGTGGCGGTTGCACGGGTAACCTGGATCGGCCAGCAGCCAGTGCTTACCCGGATCGACCAACAGGCTGGCTGCCAGCAGCAAGGCACCAGAGCCGCCCGGCGTGACCAGAATGCGCTGCGGGTCGATGTTCAGGCGGTAACGTTCGGCGTAGAAGCCGGCAATCGCCTCGCGCAACTGCGGCAAACCGCGGGCCGCAGTGTAACGAGTGTGCCCGGCAGCCAATGCGGCCTGGCCGGCGCGAATGATCGGTTCGGCGGTAGTGAAGTCCGGCTCGCCGATTTCCAGGTGGATCACGTCGTGGCCGGCGGCCTGCAGCTCGTTGGCACGCGCCAGCAAGGCCATCACGTGGAAGGGTTCGATGGCGCGACTGCGCGCACTGTAGAGCTGAGCCATGGGTCTGTCTTCAGGGTTGCGAGGCGCGGATTCTAGCAGGGCAGCTCAAGGCCACGGCAAGGACGCCGAAGTGCCGCTACGCTTGCTAGCCACTCCCATGCAGATTTCGTTCACACCCCGTATAAGGCAGAGACAACCGGGAGTAGCGCACCCCGATTCGATCTGGTAAGTTCGCCGGCTTGCAGTCGCAGGGCCGGACAAACGCCTGGCAATGGAATAACCTGCGCGATGGATTTGAAAGAGTGAGAGGCGTCATCCATGCCCACAAAAGAAAAAGCCAAAAGCACCAGCCAGCTGATTCGTGGTTTCGAGCCTTATCCAGAGAAGAAGGGCGAGGAATACATGAGCGAGCCGATGCGCGCTCACTTCACCAGCATCCTCAATAAGTGGAAGCTGGAGCTGATGCAGGAAGTCGACCGTACCGTGCACCACATGCAGGACGAAGCGGCCAACTTCCCTGACCCGGCCGACCGCGCCAGCCAGGAAGAAGAATTCAGCCTGGAACTGCGTGCCCGTGACCGCGAGCGCAAACTGATCAAGAAGATCGACGAGACCCTGCAGCTGATCGAAGACAACGATTACGGCTGGTGCGACTCCTGCGGCGTCGAGATCGGCATCCGCCGTCTCGAAGCCCGCCCGACTGCCACGCTGTGCATCGATTGCAAGACGCTGGCGGAAATCAAGGAAAAGCAGATCGGTTCCTGATCTGACGACGGGGCGCTTAGGCGCCCCGCTCTGTTTCTGGCCCTAGCTCCATGAACACTGCCTATATCGGGCGCTTCGCCCCTACGCCCAGCGGCTATCTGCACTTCGGTTCGCTGGTCGCCGCTCTCGCCTCCTACCTCGATGCTCGCGCCGTTGGCGGTCGCTGGCTGCTGCGCATGGAGGATCTCGACCCGCCACGGGAAGTGCCTGGCGCTCAGGATGCGATCCTGCGCACGCTGGAGACCTATGGTTTCGAGTGGGACGGCGAACTGGTGCGCCAGAGCGAGCGTCACGCCGAATACGCTGAGATGATCGCCCGGTTGTTCAGCCAGGGCCTGGCCTACGCCTGCATTTGTTCACGCAAGCAACTCGAAGGCTACGCCGGCATCTATCCGGGGTTCTGCCGTAATGCCTGTCACCCCGACCACGACGCTGCCATCCGCCTGCGCGTGCCGGAGCTGGACTATCACTTCATCGATCGGGTGCAAGGCGAATTTCGCCAACATCTGGGGCGTGAGGTCGGCGATTTCGTGATTCGCCGGCGCGACGGTTTGTTCGCCTATCAGCTCGCTGTGGTGCTGGACGATGCCTGGCAGGGTGTTACCGACGTGGTGCGTGGCGCCGACCTGCTCGACTCCACGCCGCGCCAGCTCTATCTGCAAGAACTGCTCGGGCTGTCGCAACCGCGTTACCTGCACGTGCCACTGATCATCCAGCCCGATGGCCACAAGCTGGGTAAAAGCTACCGCTCGCCGCCCTTGCCTGCCAATCAGGCCAGCCCTTTGCTGCTGCGCGCCCTGCGTGCGCTGGGCCAGCAGCCAAGCGCCGAGCTGCAAGGTGCCAGCCCCAACGAACTGCTGGCCTGGGGCATTGCCCACTGGGACGCTACGCGCATTCCACGCAGCCGCACCCTGGCCGAAGCGCAGTTGCGCTGAAGCGCCGCTCCACCGGGTGCACCGCGCGCACCAGTGCACACCGGGCAAACTCGCACGGCCTCGGTGCACACGGCGCCCCCTACATCGCCGACTTCAAGTTTGTGGCTTGAAGCGCGCAGCTTCCTTTACCATCGCGGCATCTTTCGACGAGATGTCACATGTATATCTACCGACTGGTTCTGATCCTGGTAGTGGGGATCTACCTGTTCTCACCGGCCATCATGGACTGGTGGATCGATCCCAATGGCGCCTGGTATCGGCCTTATCTGCTGTGGCTGATCCTGATCGTCGTCACCTTCATTCTTCAGAGCCAACGCGATGCTGACGAGCTTTAGCCTGAGCGAGCTGATCCTGATCAGCGCCGGCTATCTGCTGGTGCTGTTCGGGGTCGCCTGGGTCAGTGAACACGGTCTTATCCCCCGCTGGATCATCCGCCACCCGCTGACCTACACCCTGTCACTGGGCGTCTACGCCAGCGCCTGGGCCTTCTACGGCACGGTGGGCCTGGCCTATCAGTACGGTTACGGCTTCCTCGCCAGTTACCTCGGTGTTTCCGGGGCGTTCCTGCTGGCGCCGGTGCTGCTCTACCCGATCCTGCGCATCACCCGCACCTACCAGCTGTCATCACTGGCCGACCTGTTCGCCTTTCGCTTTCGCAGCACCTGGGCCGGTGCGCTGACCACGCTGTTCATGCTGATCGGCGTGCTGCCGCTGCTGGCCCTGCAGATCCAAGCGGTGGCTGACTCCATCGGCATCCTCAGCCGTGAGCCGCTGCAGGAAAAGGTCGCGCTGAGCTACTGCGGCCTGATCATCCTCTTCACCATCCTGTTCGGCGCCCGCCATATCGCCACCCGTGAGAAG
The DNA here is from genome assembly GCF_900115475.1 of Ectopseudomonas composti. Classification (GTDB taxonomy): domain Bacteria; phylum Pseudomonadota; class Gammaproteobacteria; order Pseudomonadales; family Pseudomonadaceae; genus Aquipseudomonas; species Aquipseudomonas composti. The sequence goes on along the minus strand of NZ_FOWP01000011.1, from coordinate 169,871 downwards.
CACGAGGGCCTGGTGTTCGCCATCGCTTTCGAGTCACTGGTCAAGCTGGTGGCGCTGGGCGTGATCGGCTGGTACGCGCTGTATCAGGTGTTCGGCGGCCCGCGTGAGCTGGAATTGTGGCTAGTGCAGAACCAGGCGGCGCTGGCCACGTTGCACACACCGCTGCAGGAAGGCCCGTGGCGCACCCTGCTGCTGGTGTTCTTCGCCTCGGCCATCGTCATGCCGCACATGTACCACATGACCTTCACCGAGAACCTCAATCCGCGCGCCATGGTCAGCGCCAGCTGGGGCCTGCCGCTATTCCTGTTGCTGATGAGCCTGGCCGTACCGCTGATCCTCTGGGCCGGCCTCAAGCTCGGCGCGACCACCAACCCCGAATATTTCACCCTGGGCCTGGGGATTGCGGTCAACAGTGAAGCCCTGGCACTGCTCGCCTATGTCGGCGGGCTATCGGCCTCCAGCGGCCTGATCATCGTCTCGACCCTGGCGCTGTCAGGGATGGCACTCAACCACCTGGTGCTGCCGCTGTATCAACCGCCAGCCGAGGGCAACATCTACCGCTGGCTGAAGTGGACGCGCCGCGCGCTGATCGCCTTCATCATCATGGCGGGTTACGGCTTCTATCTGCTGCTCGGCGCCCAGCAGGACCTGGCCAACCTGGGCATCGTTGCCTTCGTCGCCACGCTGCAGTTCCTGCCCGGCGTGCTCTCGGTGCTGTATTGGCAGACGGCCAATCGCCGCGGCTTCCTCGCTGGCCTGCTGGCCGGCATCAGCGTCTGGGCGCTGACCATGTTGTTGCCGCTGCTGGGCAATCTGGAAGGCTTCTACCTGCCGCTGTTCAACGTCATCTACGTCCTCGACGATGCCAGTTGGCACCTCGCCGCCATCGCCTCGCTCGCGGCCAACGTACTGGTGTTCACCCTGGTGTCGTTGTTCACCGAGGCCAGCCCCGAAGAGAAGAGCGCCGCCGAAGCCTGCGCAGTCGACAACGTGCGCCGCCCGCAACGCCGCGAGCTGGTTGCCCTGTCGCCGCAGGACTTTGCCGCGCAACTGGCCAAGCCGCTTGGCGCCAAGACCGCGCAGCGCGAGGTGGAGCAGGCCCTGCGTGATTTGCATCTGCCCTTCGACGAAAGCCGGCCCTACGCCCTGCGCCGCCTGCGCGACCGCATCGAGGCCAACCTCTCCGGCCTGATGGGCCCGAGCGTGGCGCAGGACATCGTGGAAACCTTCCTGCCCTACAAGTCCGGCACCGAGGGCTATGTCACCGAGGACATCCACTTCATCGAAAGCCGTCTGGAGGACTATCAATCGCGCCTCACCGGCCTGGCCGCCGAGCTCGATGCGCTGCGTCGCTACCACCGCCAGACCCTGCAGGAGCTGCCGATGGGCGTGTGCTCGCTGGCCAAGGATCAGGAAATCCTGATGTGGAACAGAGCCATGGAAGAGCTCACCGACATTCCCGCACAACGCATCGTCGGCTCGCGCCTGAGCACCTTGAGCGAACCCTGGCAGAGCCTGCTGCAGGACTTCATCGAACGCCCCGACCAGCACATGCACAAGCAACACCTGGCGCTCGACGGCCAGATCCGCTGGCTCAACCTGCACAAGGCGGCCATCAACGAGCCGCTGGCGCCCGGTAACAGTGGCCTGGTACTGCTGGTCGAGGATCAGACCGAAACCCAGATGCTCGAAGACAAACTGGTGCACTCCGAGCGCCTGGCCAGCATCGGCCGTCTCGCCGCAGGCGTCGCCCACGAGATCGGCAACCCCATCACCGGTATCGCCTGCCTGGCGCAGAACCTGCGCGAGGAACGTGAGACTGACGCTGAGCTGACCGAAATCAGCGGGCAGATCCTCGAACAGACCAAGCGCGTGTCGCGCATCGTTCAGTCGCTGATGAGCTTCGCCCACTCCGGCAGCCACCAGCGCAGCGACGAGCCGGTGTGCCTGGCCGACGTGGCGCAGGATGCCATCGGCCTGCTGTCACTGAACAAGCGCAACTTCGACATCCAGTTCTACAACCTGTGCGACCCGCAACACTGGGCCTGCGGCGATCCGCAACGCCTGGCTCAGGTTCTGATCAACCTGCTGTCCAATGCCCGCGACGCCTCGCCCCCCGGCGGCGCCATCCGCGTACGCAGCGAAGCCAGCGAGCACACCGTCGACCTGATCGTTGAGGACGAAGGCAGCGGCATTCCCAAGGCGATCATCGACCGCCTGTTCGAACCCTTCTTCACCACCAAGGACCCCGGAGAAGGGACCGGCCTGGGCCTCGCGCTGGTCTATTCGATCGTGGAAGAGCATTATGGACAGATAACAATCGACAGCCCGGCTGACCCCGAGCGCCAATTGGGCACTCGAATTCGGGTCACCCTGCCAAGGCATGTCGAGGCGACGTCCGTAGCGATGTAAACAGCGACAGTGGGTGCCAACGGCACCCTCCGTGACCGTCGAGAGACCGAATTGATGCCACATATTCTTATCGTCGAAGACGAAACCATTATCCGCTCTGCCTTGCGCCGCCTGCTCGAACGCAATCAGTACCAAGTCAGCGAAGCTGGCTCGGTACAGGAAGCTCAGGAGCGCTACAGCATTCCCACTTTCGACCTGATCGTCAGCGACCTGCGTCTGCCTGGCGCGCCAGGTACCGAGTTGATCAAACTGGGCGAAGGCACTCCGGTGCTGATCATGACCAGCTACGCCAGCCTGCGCTCGGCGGTGGACTCGATGAAGATGGGTGCGGTCGATTACATCGCCAAACCCTTCGACCACGACGAGATGCTGCAGGCCGTTGCCCGCATCCTGCGTGATCGTCAGGAGGCCAAGAGTGCACCAGCGCCAGCCGCAGCGAGCAATTCGCGTGCAGGCAATGCCGAGAAAGTGGTGGACAACGCCAATGGCGAGATCGGCATCATCGGCTCCTGCGCGGCCATGCAGGAGCTCTACAGCAAGATTCGCAAGGTCGCCCCCACCGATTCCAATGTACTGGTGCAGGGCGAGTCCGGCACCGGCAAGGAGCTGGTCGCACGCGCCCTGCACAACCTGTCCAAACGCGCCAAGGCACCGCTGATTTCGGTGAACTGCGCCGCCATTCCGGAAACCCTGATCGAGTCCGAGCTGTTCGGCCATGAGAAAGGCGCCTTCACCGGTGCCAGCGCCGGGCGTGCTGGCCTGGTGGAAGCAGCTGACGGCGGCACGCTGTTCCTCGACGAGATTGGCGAACTGCCGCTGGAAGCCCAGGCGCGTCTGCTACGTGTGCTGCAGGAAGGCGAGATTCGCCGGGTCGGCTCGGTACAATCGCAAAAGGTCGATGTGCGCCTGATCGCCGCCACCCACCGCGACCTCAAGACCCTAGCCAAGACCGGCCAATTCCGTGAAGACCTGTATTACCGCCTGCACGTCATCGCCCTCAAGCTGCCAGCACTGCGCGAGCGAGGCAGTGACGTGATCGAGATCGCCCAGTCCTTCCTGGTGCGCCAGTACACGCGCATGGGCCGCGAACCGCTGCATTTCGCTCATGACGCCGAGCAAGCGATCCGCCATTACCCCTGGCCAGGTAACGTACGCGAGCTGGAGAACGCCATCGAGCGCGCGGTGATTCTCTGCGAGGGTGCAGAAATTTCCGCCGACCTGCTAGGCATCGACATCGAGCTGGACGATCTGGATGACGAGGACTTCGGCCTGCCAACAGTTGCCGGGCAAAGCAGTGGTAACAGCCACGAACCCACCGAAGACCTGTCACTGGAAGACTACTTCCAGCACTTCGTCCTCGAACACCAGGACCACATGACCGAGACCGAGTTGGCGCGCAAGCTCGGTATCAGCCGCAAATGTCTGTGGGAACGCCGCCAGCGCCTGGGCATTCCGCGACGCAAATCCGGTGTGACCAGTGGCCCTTGACGCCACGGGCTCGGTGACAACCTGACCACACACCGGTTCCACAGGTTGTTACCGTTTCAATATCTCGTAACAAAGGCCGGGTCTATCGGTAACGAAAACCCGGCCTTTTCTCCCCCTTCCGAACCACCACGATAGCCTCAAGCCCTTGATTTACAAGGATTCGCAAAAACTGGCACGGCATCTGCTTTATCTCTGGCACAACAACAATAACAAGCAATGCCCTACACAATAAGAACAAGACGTAACGACTCCAGAACAACAAAAACAACAAGGTACGGAGGCGCAGCTAACTGATTCTTTTGGAGAGGAGTTGCCGCAAGGGGTTCGCCCCAGCGATCAGACTGAGAATAATAAAACTGCCCTGAGGCAGCGCCAGAACTGGTTGATTAAGGCAGCATCAGCGTCCAAAGAAATCCGTTTGCTATTGGCTCCCCACTCTAGGGAGCACCCGGTAAGCCAAGGCGAGCCGGGAAGGACCGAACAACAAAAACAACAGGTCCTCAATAACAATAAAAACATAGCACGCACCAACTTGGGGGGGAGCTTCGGCTCCCCCAGTAGCTTCCGGTCCCCGGATCCCCGCCTGCCGCCCTTCTACACACCTTCTCCCGACACGATGCTAGAATCCGCAGCAATCATGCGGTCATCGTTTCGCATGCAGTTGAAAAACCCTGCTGAAGCAAACTGCCTATCAACGCCGTGATGCCTACGCAATTCGATTTTCAAGCGCATGCGCAGCAGGCCGGCCACTACTCCAAACAGTGCATCCCATGCTGAAAAAGCTGTTCAAGTCTTTCCGTTCACCTCTGCGCCGTGCCCCACGCCCACGCAGCACTCCCGAAGTGCTGAGCAGTAGTCAACACCCGCTCAATCGCAACGAAATCAGCCGTCACGCCATCAGCGTGGTCGAACGCCTGCAGAGGGCCGGTTATCAGGCCTATCTGGTCGGCGGCTGCGTACGCGACCTGCTGCTGGATATCGACCCCAAGGATTTCGACGTTGCCACCAGTGCCACGCCCGAACAGGTGCGAGCCGAATTCCGTAATGCACGGGTGATCGGCCGCCGCTTCAAGCTGGTGCATGTACATTTCGGCCGCGAAATCATCGAAGTCGCCACCTTCCGCGCCAATCATCCCCAGGGTGACGAGGAAGAGAACAGCAATCTGGCGTCTCGCAACGAGAGCGGCCGCATTCTGCGCGACAACGTCTACGGCACCCTGGAAGACGATGCCCAGCGCCGTGATTTCACCATCAACGCGCTGTACTACGATCCGACCCAGGAGCACATCCTCGACTATGCGCGCGGCATGCACGATGTGCGCAACCGTCTGGTACGCCTGATCGGCGATCCGGAACAGCGTTATCTGGAAGACCCGGTGCGCATGCTGCGTGCAGTGCGTTTTGCCGCCAAGCTCGACTTCGAGATCGAGAAGCACAGCGCCGAGCCAATGCGCCGCCTGGCACCGATGCTGCGCGACATTCCGTCGGCGCGGCTGTTCGACGAGGTGCTCAAGCTGTTCCTCGCCGGCTACGCCGAGTACACCTTCGACCTGCTGCTCGAGCACGACCTGTTCGCCCAGCTGTTCCCGGCCAGCGGCGCAGCGCTCAAGCAGAACCCGCAGTACACCGAGAAACTGATTCGCCAGGCGCTGATCAACACCGACGACCGCATCCACGATGGAAAATCGGTCACGCCGGCCTTTCTCTTCGCCGCACTGCTGTGGCCTGCCCTGCCGGCCCGCGTGCTGCAGCTGCAAAGCAAAGGCATGCCGCCGATTCCGGCTATGCAGGAAGCCGCCCATACACTGATCACCGAACAATGCCAGCGCATCGCCGTGCCCAAGCGTTTCACCATCCCGATTCGCGAGATCTGGGACATGCAGGAGCGCCTGCCGCGCCGCAGCGGCAAACGTGCCGACCTGCTGCTGGAAAACCCGCGTTTCCGCGCCGGCTACGACTTCCTCCTGCTGCGCGAGCTGGCCGGGGAAGACACCGGTGGCCTGGGCGAATGGTGGACGGACTATCAGGACGCCAACGACAGCGAGCGCCGGCAGATGATTCGCGACCTCGCCAGCAAAGGTGAAAGCACCGGCACCGCGCCGCGCAAACGTCGCCGCAGCAGCAGCAATCGTCGTAAGCGCAGCGACGAAAGTAGCGGCGAATGATGGAGCGGGTTTACATCGGCCTTGGCAGCAACCTGGCCGAACCGCTGCAACAGTTGCATGCGGCCTTGCAGGCCATCGCGCAATTGCCGCACAGCTGCTTGCAGGCGCATTCGTCGTTCTACATCAGCGATCCACTAGGCCCAGCGGATCAGCCGCGCTACGTCAATGCCGTGGCGGCGCTGGATACCGAACTGCAGCCCTGGCAGTTGCTCGACGCCCTGCAACGTATCGAGCAGGAACAGGGCCGCGTGCGCAAGGCCGAACGCTGGGGGCCGCGCACACTGGACCTGGACATCCTGCTGTTCGGTGAACGCCTGATCGACGACGAGCGCCTGACCGTGCCGCACTACCACATGCACGCGCGCCCCTTCGTGCTCTACCCGCTGGCCGAGGTCGCCGTAGAGCTGCAGTTGCCGGACGGCCGCCGCCTCGATGCCCTGCTCGATGCCTGCCCCTTTACCGGCCTGGAACGCCTGCCGGAGTAATGGCCGAGCCAGGCCGCACCTTCACGCCAACGGCCTTGGCTTTTCTCATCGGTTACCGTCGCCTGCTACCCGCCGCAAGGCCGCGCCGGCTCTAGCGCGGCCTTGCGCCAGGGGCATTGGCGGTAACGCCAGTAACAGAGCGGTAACACCTGCAATTGACTTCATGCCCCCCCATCTGGACTATAGGCGTCCCGTCGCCCAGCGCCGGGCGCACCTTTGATGCCAATCCAGGCCGGATTGCAGCCAGATAGAAGCGGTATACCGAGCCTGAGCGAGGACCTTTGAAATGCCTGACGTTACCCTGACCACCCTGCAGAGCCTCAAGCAGAACGGTGAAAAAATCGCCATGCTGACCTGCTATGACGCCACCTACGCCCATACGGCCTGCCAGGCGGGTGTCGACGTGTTGCTGGTCGGCGACTCCCTGGGCATGGTCCTGCAGGGCCACGACAGCACCCTGCCGGTCAGCGTCGAGGAAATGGCCTACCACACTGCCTGCGTCAAACGCGGCAACCAGGGCGCACTGATCGTCACCGATCTGCCGTTCATGGCCTACGCCACCACCGAGCAGGCCCTGCATAACAGCGCCAGGCTGATGCAGGCCGGTGCCCACATGGTCAAGCTGGAAGGTGCCGGCTGGCTGGCCGAACCGATCCGCCTGCTGGCGGAGCGTGGTGTGCCGGTATGCGCGCACCTGGGGCTGACACCGCAAGCGGTGAACATTCTCGGCGGCTACAAGGTTCAGGGCCGCCAGGAAGCGCAGGCACGGCAGATGCGTGCCGACGCCATGGCACTGGAGCAGGCCGGTGCGGCCATGCTGCTGCTCGAATGCGTACCGAGCGAACTGGCCGCGGAAATCACCCAGGCGGTGAAGATTCCGGTGATCGGCATTGGCGCTGGCGGCGCCACCGATGGCCAGGTCCTGGTACAGCACGACATGCTCGGGCTGTCGCTGTCCGGCCGGGCGCCGAAGTTCGTGCGCAACTTCATGGAGGGCCAGAGCAGCATTCAGGGTGCCTTCAGTGCCTACGTACAGGCCATCAAGGACGGCAGTTTTCCAGCCGCCGAACATGGGTTTTCCGCATGACCACGGTGAAAACCCTGCGCGAGCTGCGCGCAGCCATCGCTCAGGCACGCGCCGAGGGCAAGCAGATCGGCCTCGTACCGACCATGGGCAATCTGCATGCGGGCCACGTTTCGCTGGTGGAAATCGCCGCCCAACGCGCCGACTTCGTGGTCGCCAGCATCTTCGTCAACCCGCTGCAGTTCGGCGCGGGTGAAGACCTGGACAAGTACCCCCGCACCCTCGCCGCCGACCAGGAAAAGTTGCTGGCGGCCGGCTGCCACTTGCTGTTTCACCCCGATGTCGCGGAAATCTATCCACACGGCATGGGCGACCAGACTCGTGTGAGCGTTCCCGGCGTTTCCGAAGGCCTTTGCGGCGCCAGCCGACCAGGGCATTTCGAGGGTGTGGCGACGGTGGTGACCAAGCTGTTCAACATGGTTCAGCCGGACCTGGCCGTGTTCGGCGAGAAGGACTACCAGCAACTGGCGGTGATCCGCGCTCTGGTGCAGGACCTGAACATGCCGATCCAGATCATCGGTGCCTCGACGCAACGCGCCGAGGACGGCCTTGCACTGTCCTCGCGTAACGGTTACCTCAACGCCGAGCAACGCGCACTCGCGCCGATGCTGTATCGAGGCCTGCAAGCGATTGCAGAGGAACTGCGCCGCGGCGCCCGCGACTACCAGAGGCTGATCGGCCAGGCACAAGCCCAGCAAAAGGACGCGGGTTTCCAACCCGACTACCTGGAAATTCGCAACGCCGTGAACCTGCGCCCGGCACAGGTCGATGATCGTCATCTGGTGATCCTTACCGCCGCCCACCTGGGTAGCACGCGCCTGATCGACAATCTTGTGGTGGAACTGCCAGGCCAGTAGATGCCTGCAAAGGCAGACGGTTACACTCTTAGAGGCCCGGATTGATCCGGGCCTTTTGCTTTTGCGGATCAGGAGCTCCAATGGCCTATTACCAGCAGCCTCAAGACGTCACCACTCTGCCCGCCTGGCAGGCCCTGCAACAGCATCGTGCCGAGATGGCAGGGTTCAGCATGCGCGAGGCCTTCACCGCAGATGCACGGCGCTTCCAGCGCTTTTCCCTCGATAGCTGCGGCCTGCTGCTGGATTACTCGAAGAACCTGATCGATGAACGCGGCCTCGAGCTGCTGATTCAACTGGCCGAGCAGGCTGGCCTGCACGAGTCCATCGCGGCCCTGTACAACGGCGAGCAGGTCAATGCTTCGGAAAGCCGCGCGGCCTTGCACACGGCGCTGCGTAGCCCCATCGGCCGCCGCCTGCTGGTCGACGGTAGTGACATTATTCCCGAGGTACACCGGGTCCTGAATCAGGTCACCGAGCTGGTCAGCCGCATTCATAGCGGCCTGTGGCGTGGTTACAGCGAGAAACCGATCAAGGAAGTGGTGAACATCGGCATCGGTGGCTCCTTCCTCGGCCCGCAACTGGTTTCAGAAGCGCTGCGCCCGTTCACCCAACGCGGTGTGCGCTGCCATTACCTGGCCAATATCGACGGCAGCGAGTTCCGCGAGCTGACTGCTCGCCTCGACCCGGAAACCACGCTGTTCATCGTTTCCAGCAAGTCCTTCGGCACCCTGGAAACCCTCAAGAACACCCTGGCCGCACGTGACTGGTATCTGGCCATGGGTGGTCCGGAAGAAGAGTTGCACCGTCACTTCATCGCGGTGACCAGTAATCGCAAGGCGGCCATCGAGTTCGGTATCGGCGAAGAGAACATCTTCCCCATGTGGGACTGGGTCGGCGGGCGTTACTCGCTGTGGTCGGCCATCGGCCTGCCCATCGCCCTGGCGATCGGTATCTCCAACTTCAAGGAACTGCTGGCCGGTGCCTACGCCATGGACCAGCACTTCACCCAGGCGCCGCTGGCCGAGAACATGCCGGTGCTGATGGCTCTGCTGGGCATCTGGTACACCAATTTCTGGGGCGCGCAGAGCCACGCGATCCTGCCTTACGACCACTACCTGCGTAACTTCACCAAGCACCTGCAGCAGCTGGACATGGAGTCCAACGGCAAGAGCGTGCGCCAGGACGGCAGCGCGCTGGACATCGCCACCGGGCCGATCATCTGGGGTGGCGTCGGCTGCAACGGCCAGCACGCCTACCATCAGTTGCTGCACCAGGGCCGCCTGCTGGTGCCAGCGGACTTCATCGTCCCGGTCAACAGCTACAACCCGCTGTCCGACCATCACCAGTGGCTGTTCGCCAACTGCCTGTCACAGGCCCAGGCGCTGATGCAGGGCAAGACGCGCGAAGAGGCCGAGGCCGAGCTGCGCGCCAAGGGCATGAGCGAAGCCGAAGTGCAACGCCTGGCGCCGCACAAGGTCATCCCCGGCAACCGTCCGAGCAACATCCTGGTGATGAATCGCATCGCACCGTTCGAGCTGGGTGCGCTGGTGGCGCTGTACGAGCACAAGGTATTCGTGCAAAGCGCGATCTGGGGCATCAATGCCTTCGATCAGTGGGGTGTCGAGCTGGGCAAGGAGATGGGCAAGGAGGTCTATCAGCGCCTGACCGGCCAGGTCGAAAGCAGCGCATCGGACGCCTCGACCCAGGGCCTGATCGATCACTTCCGCGAGCATCATCGCGGCTGATTTGCGCCGCTTCACGCTGCCCAGCTCGGCTTGCCGGGCAGCGTTAATGACTCACATCGCCTCGACAAACACCGACTCACGCGAACATCGCCCCTTGAACCAAGCGCCTGCTTGGGTGCACCCTTGTGTCTGTTGCGGACAAACAATTACAAGGACCCCGCCATGTTCGAGATCACCCGTCACCCCGTGGCCGACGCGGTGCGCCAGCGTGCACACCTGGATAACGACGCCTACCTGCGCCTGTACCAGCAGTCTGTCGAGCAGCCCGAAACCTTCTGGGGCGAGCAGGCCAAGGCCTTTCTGGACTGGTTCAAACCCTGGGATCAGGTGCACACCAGCGACCTGAAACAGGGCCGCGCCGAGTGGTTCAAGGGCGGCAAGCTCAACGTCGCCTATAACTGCATCGACCGCCACCTGGAAAAACGCGGCGAACAGATCGCCATCATCTGGGAAGGCGACAACCCGGCCGAGTCGGCGCACATCACCTACAACAAGCTGCATCACAACGTCAGCCGCCTGGCCAACGTGCTGAAAAGCCGTGGCGTGAAGAAAGGCGACCGCGTGTGCATCTACATGCCGATGATTCCCGAGGCGGCCTACGCCATGCTCGCCTGTGCGCGCATTGGCGCCGTGCATTCGGTGGTATTCGGCGGCTTCTCTCCTGATGCCCTGCGCGACCGCATCCTCGATGCCGATTGCCGCGCGGTGATCACTGCCGACGAAGGCGTGCGCGGTGGCAAGTACATCCCCCTGAAGGCCAACGTCGACAAGGCCCTGCAAAGCTGCCCGGACGTCTCCACCGTGGTGGTGGTCGAGCGCACCCAGGGCGATGTGGCCTGGGTCGAGGGCCGTGACCTCTGGTATCACCAGGCGCTCAAGGAAGTCGATACCGACTGCCCGGCCGAGCCGATGGACGCCGAAGACCCGCTGTTCATCCTCTACACCTCGGGCAGCACCGGCAAACCCAAGGGCGTGCTGCACACCACCGGCGGTTACCTGCTCGGCGCAGCGATGACCCACAAGTACGTGTTCGACTACCACGAAGGCGACATCTACTGGTGCACCGCCGATGTCGGCTGGGTCACCGGGCACAGCTACATCGTCTACGGCCCGCTGGCCAACGCCGCCACCACCCTGATGTTCGAGGGTGTACCGAACTACCCGGACGCCTCGCGTTTCTGGCAGGTGATCGACAAGCACCAAGTCAATACCTTCTATACCGCTCCCACCGCCCTGCGTGCGTTGATGCGCGAGGGCGAAGGCCCGGTCAAGGCCACCTCACGCAGCAGCCTGCGCCTGCTCGGTACAGTGGGCGAGCCGATCAACCCGGAAGCCTGGGAATGGTATTTCCATGTGGTGGGCGACACACGCTGCCCGATCGTCGACACCTGGTGGCAGACCGAGACCGGTTCCATCCTGATCACCCCGCTGCCCGGTGCCACCGACCTCAAACCGGGCTCGGCCACCCGCCCCTTCTTTGGCGTACAGCCGGTGCTGCTCGACGAGCAGGGCAAGGAGATCGACGGCCCCGGCGCCGGCGTGCTGGCGATCAAGGCCAGCTGGCCGAGCCAGATCCGCAGCGTCTATGGCGATCACCAGCGCATGATCGACACCTACTTCAAGCCCTACCCCGGCTACTACTTCACCGGCGACGGCGCGCGCCGCGACGAGGACGGCTACTACTGGATCACCGGCCGCGTGGATGACGTGATCAACGTCTCCGGCCACCGCATCGGCACCGCCGAGGTGGAGAGCGCGCTAGTGCTGCACGATGCCGTGGCCGAGGCGGCCGTGGTCGGCTATCCGCACGATGTGAAGGGTCAGGGCATCTACGCCTATGTCACCCTGATGAACGGCAAGGAACCCTCTGACGAGTTGAAGAAGGATCTGCTGAGCCTGGTTGGCAAGGAGATCGGCAGTTTCGCCAAGCCGGAGCTGATCCAATGGGCACCGGGCCTGCCCAAGACTCGCTCGGGCAAGATCATGCGCCGCATTCTGCGCAAGATCGCCTGCAACGAACTGGAGAACATGGGCGACACCTCCACCCTGGCCGACCCCAGCGTGGTCGACAGCCTGATCGATCAGCGCCTCAATCGCTGAGCCACACGCCCCTTGCCCCGCACGCGGGGCAAGGCGGCATCTTGCCTTGGGCCAGCCAAGCGCCGAAACTGCGCGCCATGGAAAGCCTACGTCGTCAGATCGAAAAACAGGTACACAGCCTCACCGGCGCCTCACTGGGCGTGCTCGACCTCGACCAGCCGCGCGGTGATGCCGGCCTGTTCGGCCCCGAGTCGATGGTCTGGAAAATCCACGCCGACTTTACTGCGATGATGGTCGGCGGTATCTCCGCCCTGCTCCTGCAGATGCTCCACCCGCTGGCACTGGCCGGGGTGTGGGATCACTCCACCTTCCGCCAGGACATGCTCGGTCGCCTACGCCGTACCAGCCTGTTCATCGCCGGCACCACCTACGGTGGCCTGCATGATGCCGAGCAGTTGCTCGACAAGGTGCGCACCATCCATCTGCAGGTGGTCGGCAGCGCGCCAGACGGTCGCCCCTATGCCGCCAGTGATCCCGAGCTGCTGACCTGGGTGCATGTCTCCGAGGTCAGCCAGTTTCTCGCCGGTTACCTGCGCTATGTCGACCCGCAGTTAGCGGTGGCCGAGCAGGATCGCTACTACCGCGAAGTGGCGTTGATCGCCGAACGCCTCGGCGCGCAGGACGTGCCCAAGTCGTGCCGAGCCATCAGCGACTACCTTGAGTGCATGCGCCCGCAGTTGCTGTGTGATGCGCGAACCCGCGAAGTGGTGCGATTGATGTATGCAGCACCGATGCCCAATATTCTCGCCAGGCCCTTCGGCAACCTGATGATGCAGGCCGGTGTGGACCTGCTGCCGGACTGGGCCAGCGAGCTGCTCGGTGAACATCAGGCGCCCTGGCGCCGTCCGCTGATTCGCAGCAGTGTGCAACGCACCGCCGCACTGCTGCGCTGGGCGATTCGTAACAGCGCCGCACAACGCGCCCAACGTCGTCTAGCGCAGCGCCTGTAAGGCGGGTTACAACCGCCCCAGGTCGCACCCGCCTGGCTCCATCCCCCGCTGCGTTTCTTGATAAACTTCCGGCCTTCCTTTCTCCGAGACGCCGCGCATGCCTTCTCTTGACCAGGCGCTGCGCGCCGCCCTCGCCGCTCGCAAAACCCTGCTCACAGAGCTGCACGCCCAAGGCACCGACTGCTACCGCCTGTTCCACGGCAGCCTGGAAGGCGCACCGGGCCTGACCGTAGACCGCTACGGTCCGCAGTTGCTGGTGCAGAGCTTTCATCAGCCACTTGAAGCCAGCGATCTGCACGCCATCGCCGGTAGCGTCGAAACCGCTCTGGGGCAACTACTGTTACTGGTCTACAACGACCGCTCCAAGGGCAACTCGCGCATTGATCGCGATCCGACTCTGTTCCAGCCCAGCGAAGCCGCCCTGGAGGACCTGATCGGCCACGAGTGGGGCCTGAACTATCGCGTACGTGGTCGTCATGCCGGGCAGGACCCGCTGCTGTTTCTCGACCTGCGCAACGCCCGCGGCTGGGTCAAGAGCAACAGCGCCGGCAAATCCGTACTCAACCTGTTCGCCTACACCTGCGGCGTCGGTCTGTGCGCGGCAGCGGGCGGTGCGCGCGAGGTGGTCAACCTCGACTTCGCTCAAGGCAATCTCGCCGTGGGCCAGGAGAACGGCACGCTGAACCCCGAGTTGCTGCCTATGCAATTCATCCAGTCGGACTATTTCCCGGCGATTCGTCAGTTGGCCGATCTTCCCATCAGCAGCCGTCGAGGGCAGAAACTGCCGAGTTACCCGCGCCTGCAACCGCGACAGTTCGACCTGGTTTTCCTCGACCCGCCGGCCTGGGCCAAGAGCGCTTTTGGTACGGTCGACCTGCTGCGTGACTACCAGAGCCTGCTCAAGCCGGCCCTGCTGGCCACTGCCGAAGGCGGCACGCTGGTGTGCTGCAACAACCTGGCGAAAGTGGAGATGAGCGACTGGCGTGCTCAAGTGCTGCGCTGTGCCGAGAAGCTCGGCCGCCCGGTGCGAGACTGCCAGGTGATCGCCCCCGCACCGGACTTCCCTTCGCAAGACGGTAAACCTCCGCTGAAAACCCTGGTCCTGCAGCTGTGAAGCGAGAAAATCGTTCACGCTGAATGCGCCTGTAACGACCGGAACTGAACCGCCGTGCCATACTCCAAGTCGTCTCCTCGTCTGGATAGATGACGCCAAGCCATGCCCAAAGGACTGAAGCGCGCGCTGAGCGCACTGTTGATCACCGTTTTCCTCTACAGCCTGATCGGCTTTCTGATACTGCCGGGTATCGCCCTGCGTATCGCCAACCAGCAGTTGGCGCAGTACGCCACGGTGCCGGCCTCGCTGCAGCGTGTGCAGCTCAACCCCTTCACGCTCGAACTGAGCCTGTGGGGTCTGCGTGTCGGCGAGAGCGGCCAGGAGCAACTGAGCTTCCAGCGCCTCTACGCCAACCTGCAGGGCGACAGTTTGTGGAACGGTGCCTTGCACCTGAGCGACGTCGAACTCGACGGTGCACGCACCGAAATACTGTTCGCCAAAGACGGTACGCTCAATCTCACCCAGTTGTTCCTACTGCCGGAAAGCCAGGCGGAACCCAAGAAAGAGAGCAGCGAGCCCTTCCCGCTGCGCATCGACAGCATTCGTCTGCGTGAGAAGTCACTGCGCTTCCAGGACCTGCGCCCGAGCGAGGCCGTGGAGTTCGCCTATGACGCACTCGACCTGGAACTCAACAACCTCAGCACCCTGGCCGGTGACAACGCCGAAATGACCATGACCGCCAGCGGCCCACACGGCGCGCAAGTCGACTGGCGCGGTCAGGTCAGCCTGACACCGATCAGCTCCAGCGGTAGCCTGAGCGTCAGCGATGGCCGCCTGAGCACCTTCTGGCCTTACGTACGGGATGCCTTGCCACTGGTACTGAAAGAAGGTCAGGTCGACCTCAGCAGCGACTATCGCCTCGACCTGTCCAGCGGTACCGAACTGCAGTTGAGCAAGATCAAGGTACAGCTGGCTCCATTCGCCATCGACGACCCACAAGGCAAGCCGTTGGTACGCCTGCAACGCCTGGAGATCGACAACACCAGCCTTGACCTGGCCAAGCAACTGGTAGTGGTCGGTCAGGTGCGCAGCCAGGGCCTGGAGGCCTGGGCGGCACGCGAAGCCGACGGCCAGCTGGACTGGCAGAAACTGTTCGCCAAGCCCGCGGGTGCCAAAAGCGAGGCTACCGAGCCCGCGCAGCAGGCCAACGAGAGCAAGCCCTGGCAGGTGCTGCTGCAGGATGTGCAACTACGCGACTACAAGGCTCACCTGGCCGACCGCGTACCGCAGCAGGAAGTGGCCGTGGAGGTCGGCCCGCTGAACCTCGACCTGAAGAATTTCGACAGCCTCGGCGACAAGCCCTTCGACCTCAGGCTCGACAGCGGCCTGGGCAAGCAGGGCAAGCTGCAGGCGGCCGGCAACGTGCAACTGAGCCCGACCAGCGCCCAACTCAAGGTCAGCACGCAAGACATCGACCTGCGCCTGGCACAGGCCTATCTGAGCCCCTTCATTCACCTGGAGCTGCGCAGCGGCCTGCTTGGCAGTGACCTCGACGTGCAACTCAAGAGCACCGAACCGCTGGCACTCAGCATCACCGGCAGCGCCAAGGTCGATCAACTGCACACACTGGATACTCTGCGTGAACGCGACTTCGTGCGCTGGAAACAGGTACGGGTGGGCGGCCTCGACTATCGCCATGGTGAAAGCCTGGTCATCGAGCGTGTCGAGCTGGATCAGCCTTACGCGCGCTTCGTGATCAACGAGAACCTCACAACCAACGTCAGCGAGCTGATCGTGCCGCAGCCAGATGCGCCGAGCGAGAGCAAGGCGGATACAGGCAAGCCGCTGGCGATCCGCATTGGCGGCGTAGCGATCAATGACGGTTCGGCCAACTTCGCCGACTTCAGCCTGACCCCCAGCTTCGCCACCGCGGTTCAGCAGATGAACGGCCGCATCGGCGTACTCGACAATCAAAAACCACAGGCAGCCAGCGTCGATATCCAGGGCAAGGTCGACCGCTACGCACCGATGAGCATCAAGGGCAAGCTGACGCCGTTCGATCCGCTCAACAGCCTGGACATCGCCACCAGCTTCAAGAACGTCGAGCTGACCACCATTACCCCCTACTCCGGCAAATTCGCCGGCTACCGCATCCGCAAGGGCCGCCTCAACCTCGACCTGCACTACCGCATCGAGAAGGGCCAGCTCAATGCCGAGAACAAGGTGCTGGTGGAGAATCTGCAACTGGGTGAACGGGTCGACAGTCCGGATGCCGTGGACCTGCCGATTCGCCTGGCTGTGGCCCTGCTCAAGGACACTCAGGGGCGCATCTCCATCGAGCTGCCGGTACAGGGCGACCTGAACAATCCACAGTTCAGCGTCATGCCCATCGTCTGGCAGACCCTGCGCAATCTGGTGTTGCGCGCGGCACAGGCACCGTTCAAGTTCATCGCCGGCCTTGTCGGCGGCAGCAATGTCGATCTCAGTACCGTGCCATTCAGCGCCGGCTCTGCAGAGTTGGAAGGCGACGCACGCCAGGCCCTGGACACTCTGGCAAAAGCGCTCGAGGAACGCCCCAATCTGCGTCTGGAGGTCGAAGGCCAGGCTGCGCAGAGCGCCGACGGCCCGCTGCTGGCCGAACAGCGCCTGCAACGCGAATTCCGCGAAACCTGGTACAAGGTCCTGCAGCGCCGCGGTGACAAGGTGCCGGCCAGCCCCGACGAGCTGACGGTGGCCGAGGACGAACAGGCCGCCTTGCTCGAAGGCATCTACCGCGCCCGCCTCAAACAGCAGCCCCCTGCCGAATGGAGCGAGCTGGACAGCGAGCAACGCCAGCAGAACATGCGCAAGGCCGTGCTGGACTCCTGGGCCAAGAGCAAGCTGTTGCTGCGCCAACTGGCTCAGCAACGCGCTGCAACGATCAAGGATTATCTGGTTGAGCAAGGCGGGTTGTACGATGAACGCGTCTATCTGATCGATGCCAACCTGGGTGACCCCGAAGCCGACGGCCGCGTGCTCACCACCCTGCACCTGGACAGCCAATGATCAAGCGCAGCTTATCCATCATCACCTTCACAACCTTGGCTGCCGGGCTGCTCAGCTCTAATGCGCTGGCCGACACTCTGCGTTGTGGCAGCGCCTTGGTCAGCCTTGGCGATCGTCCGTTCGAGGTCGAACGCAAATGTGGCGCACCGGTGCACCGCGATCCAGTCGGTTACACCCTGGGCTCTTATGACCGCCGCGAATACATGATCGAGGAGTGGGTGTATGGCCCGAGCAACGGCATGCTCAGCATCCTGCGCTTCGAGGGCAACCGCCTGACCGCCATCGAACGTCGTCGCGAACGCTGAGCAGGAAGCTCTCATGCACAAATTCAGATATCTGCTGCCCCTGCTCTGCCTGCCCCTGATAGCCGAGGCGTCCTCTACCTATCGCTGCGGCAGCGCTATGGTCAGCACCACAGCGCCAACCGCGGAAGTACAGAGCAAATGCGGCGAGCCATCCAGCCGCGACTTTCTCGGCTACAAGGAAGTGGTCGATCGCTATGGCTTTCGCAACGAGGTAAGTGTCGAAGAATGGGTCTACGGCCCGAAAAGCGGCATGTACCACTTTCTACGCTTCGAAGGCGGACGCCTGACCGAGATCCGCAGCAAACGCGGCAGCTGACATAGCGCCGTACAGGGGCTGGGCGCGGCAAGCGGCTCATGCAGCCGGCACAAAAATCAAGGCCCCGCCGGTTACACCGGCGGGGCCTTCGCGCATCCATGCCTGTCGCTATCCGTGCTGATAAGGCGTCCTGCCTGGAGCCATCCATGCTGCTATGAAGTCCATTTGCGCAACTGTCCGTACTTGAGTGGCATCCTTACCAGGCAATCCCTGCGTCTTAAAGCTTGTCGCTGAAGTCGCGCAGCTCTTGCTGGGCCTTTTCCTTGGTCCAGCCATAACGTTCTTGCAGCTTGCCGGCCAGGTATTCGCTGTGGCCCTCGGCGACGTCCAGGTCGTCATCGGTCAGGTTGCCCCAACGCTCCTTGATGCGACCGTTAAGCTGCTTCCATTTGCCTTTGATGATGTCGCTATTCATGGTCATTCTCCCAGTGACAGAAGGTTGGGCCGGGTCGTAACCCGGCCGGCTCGGCTATCAGTCGGCGGTTTTCAGGGCATCGGCGGACACGTCACGCACACCCTCGATTTCCTTGGTCTTGGCGATAGCCAGGTCACGCTCGGCGTCGGTAGCGACCACACCGGACAGGGAAACCACGCCTTGGTTGGTCTCGACCTTGATATCCAGCGCGCTGAGGCTCGAATCAGCGACGAAGGTGGATTTCACTTTGCTGGTGATCCAGGTGTCGGATACCGCCTGCTCGGCTTTATCCACAGTGTCATTGGCCGCCAGCATGGTCGGCTGTGCAGCGAAGGCTGCCGAGGCCAGCGACAGGCTCAGAACAGCAGCGGTCAGAGTAGTAGCGGCAAAACGGTTGATTGGCTGTTTCATTGTTTGACTCCTGTACATTCCAGACAATCTGCAAACCAACTCCTGGTTGCAGGTTCACCAGTACTGTTGCAGGCGCTGTGCCAGGTTTTAAAAATAAAATAATTACTTTAAAAACAATGATTTAACAGCAAACACTAACAAGCTTTTGATTGCATTTCGCCGAGTCGAACAAAAAACTCCGGGCAATTTGCATGATCTTCAAGGACTGCGGTACCCGAGCGGCTTCATCCGCTCATCAACAGCACCCCATGTGCGGCGAAAGCGATCTGATGCGGCAGAGGCGGTACTGTCTGCACCTCTGCCGGGCGGCAACGCTCTATAAATGCGGCGACCTATTGCCGAGACGCAGAACCTCTCCACACGCACCACCATGAATAGCAAAACGACTCGCGGCCGCCCGCGCAGCCTCGGCCGTGAAGCTGCCCTGGCCAAAAGCGCCCGCGAAGCGATTGCCACCCTGCTGCCGGACTGCGTAACCGCACCTCAACGAGCCGCCCTTTGGCTGCATAGATGGCCGGCGAGGCACGTACCCTGCGTGCCACCAAAGAATTGGAGCAGTCATGCATCGAGCGATGCCCAGGCCCTCACCCGCGCGTCATGCAGGCGTTGCACAACGGCATGTCACTACTGACCCGCGTGGAATGAGCAATGACGAACTGAAGGCCGTTGCAAGGCTCGCGATACGCGGCATGGATGCCTACACCACATTCACCACCTGACGAGCAGGCACAAAAAAGGGCTCCCGCAGGAGCCCTTTTCGTTCGAGCAGCTAAGTCGTGCTTAGACGCCAGAGGCCTCGGCAGCCGCTACGTCTTTGATCGACAGTTTGATACGACCGCGGTTGTCCACGTCCAGTACCAGTACCTTCACTTCCTGACCTTCCTGCAGCACGTCGGTGACCTTCTCCACGCGCTGATCGCTCAGCATGGAGATATGCACCAGACCGTCCTTGCCCGGCAGGATGTTGACGAAGGCACCGAAGTCGACGATACGCTCGACCTTGCCGACGTAGATCTTGCCGATCTCGGCTTCGGCGGTAATGCCCAGAACGCGCTGACGAGCAGCTTCGGCAGCTTCTTTGGTTTCACCGAAGATCTTGATCGAGCCATCGTCTTCGATGTCGATTGAGGCCTTGGTCTCTTCGCAGATGCCACGGATGGTGGCGCCGCCTTTACCGATGACGTCGCGGATTTTGTCCTGGTCGATCTTCATCGCGATCATGGTCGGTGCGTTGGCCGACAGCTCGCTGCGCGATTGAGCGATGACCTGGTTCATCTGGCCGAGGATGTTCAGGCGAGCTTCCAGCGCCTGCTCCAGCGCCTGCTCCATGATCTCTTCGGTGATGCCCTGGATCTTGATGTCCATCTGCAGTGCAGTAACGCCCTTGGCGGTACCGGCAACCTTGAAGTCCATGTCGCCCAGGTGATCCTCGTCACCGAGGATGTCGGTCAGAACAGCAAACTTGTCGCCTTCTTTGACCAGACCCATGGCGATACCGGCAACTGGTGCCTTCATCGGTACGCCAGCATCCATCAGGGCCAGGGAAGCGCCGCAGACCGAAGCCATCGAGGAAGAACCGTTGGACTCGGTGATTTCCGACACCACACGAATGGTGTACGGGAATTCGTCGGCAGCCGGCAGCATGGCCTGTACCGAACGGCGAGCCAGACGGCCGTGACCGATTTCGCGGCGGCCAGTAGCGCCCATGCGACCACACTCGCCTACCGAGTACGGCGGGAAGTTGTAGTGCAGCATGAAGGGGTCTTTGCGCTCGCCTTCGAGGGTGTCGAGCAGTTGCGCATCACGCGCAGTACCGAGGGTGGCAACCACCAGCGCCTGGGTTTCGCCACGGGTGAACAGCGCCGAACCGTGAGTCTTGTCCAGTACACCGACTTCGATGTTCAGGCCACGTACGGTACGGGTGTCACGGCCATCGATACGCGGTTTGCCGTTGACGATGTTCTCGCGCACAGTGCGGTATTCGATTTCGCCGAAGGCGTCTTTGACTTCACCAGCGGAAGGCTGGCCTTCTTCGCCAGAGAACTTGGCAACCACCTGATCTTTCAGCTCGCCAAGGCGCGCGTAACGATCCTGCTTGATGGTGATGGTGTAAGCCTGGGAAATCGCTTCACCGAACTCGCTGCGGATAGCGCTCAGCAGTGCAGTGTTCTCGGCTTTAGGCTGCCAGTCCCAGGTCGGTTTGGCGGCTTCGGCAGCCAGCTCGGTTACAGCCTGGATAACGGACTGGAATTCGTCGTGGGCGAACAGAACGGCGCCCAGCATCTGGTCTTCGGTCAGCTCTTTGGCTTCCGATTCAACCATCAGTACAGCGTCTTTGGTACCGGCAACGACCATGTCCAGGCTGGAAGCCTTGAGCTGCTCGTAGGTCGGGTTCAGCAGGTAGCCGGCTTCCGGGTGGAAGGCGACGCGCGCGGCGCCGATCGGGCCGTTGAACGGGATGCCGGAGATGGCCAGGGCAGCCGAGGTACCGATCATCGCAGCGATGTCCGGATCGGTCTTCTTGCTGGTGGAAACCACGGTGCAGATGACCTGCACTTCGTTCTGGAAGCCTTCCGGGAACAGCGGACGGATCGGACGGTCGATCAGACGCGAGGTCAGGGTCTCTTTCTCGGAAGGACGCGCTTCACGCTTGAAGAAGCCGCCAGGGATCTTGCCGGCAGCGTAGGTTTTTTCCTGGTAGTGCACGGACAGCGGGAAGAAGCCCTTGCTTGGGTCGGCGGTCTTGGCGCCAGTTACGGCAACCAGCACGCTGACGTCGTCGTCAACGGTGACCAGCACTGCGCCGGAGGCTTGACGGGCGATACGGCCAGTCTCGAGGGTAACGGTCGACTGACCGAACTGGAATTTCTTGATTACCGGGTTCACGGTGTTTTCCTTCTCTTTGTTGCCTTGGGGGAAATTGGAAAGAGGCGCGGGAGTCGGACCCGGTGCTTCCCTCGAAAAGCCAAAAGCTGGAAGCCCAGCGCCACGAGGTGAGGATCACTCCCCACTCGCGACGCCGAACTCCCAGCTTCCAACTTGTGCAGCTCGCGTCTATTAACGACGCAGGCCCAGGCGACCGATCAGGGCGCTGTAACGACTGGTGTCTTTACCCTTCAGGTAGTCCAGCAGCTTACGACGCTGGTTAACCATACGGATCAGACCACGACGGCTGTGGTGATCTTTACCGTTGGCCTTGAAGTGACCTTGCAGCTTGTTGATGTTGGCGGTCAGCAGGGCAACCTGCACTTCCGGGCTACCGGTATCGCCTTCAGCTTGCTTGTAGTCGTTAACGATCTGGGCTTTTTCTTCAACGCTGAGTGCCATGTTGGCTTCCTCTCATCAGGAAACTGCCGAAGCAGTCTCAATAGGCCGGGAATCGCTTCCCGTGTTTTTAAAAAGAGGTATGACCGTGCCTACTAACAGCCACCCTCGCAGTACCTGATGAAGACCTCGTCAGCATCAGGTTTTCAGCCATCTCGGCCGAACCGTACGGTGCTACGCACCGGTATAAATCAATCGACGCGGGGCGATACGCCCATCGTCACTCACCTCACCGATGCCGATGAAGCGACCATTGTGATCCTGCACCCGCACCATGCCGAACTTCGGTGCCTCCGGCGCTCGCACCGGCTGCCCTTGCAACCAGTAGAACGCGCTGTGCTCGGAGAACTGCAGCAACGGCCAGTCCAACAGACCGCTATCGGCCGGTAGCAGGAAGCGATCCAGCGCCTCGTTACCACCTTCGGCGTGTGCGGCCTCGAGTTCTTCCAGCGTCACCGTACGCGTCAGATCGAACGGGCCGGCCTTGGTACGACGCAGCTCGGCGACATGCGCACCGCAGCCGAGCAACTGGCCAAGATCCTCAACCAGCGTACGAATATAAGTGCCTTTACTGCAATCAACCGCCAGGCGAGCCTGCTCGCCTTCACAGGCCAGCAGCTCCAGGCGCGCAATAGTAACAGAACGCGCTTCGCGCTCCACTACCTCACCCGCACGAGCCAGCTTGTACAGCGGCTGACCATCCTTCTTCAACGCCGAGTACATCGGCGGTATCTGCTTGATTTCACCGCGAAAGCGCGGCAACAGCGCTTCGATTTCGGCACGACCGACGGTCACCGGGCGACGTTCGATCACATCGCCTTCGGCATCGCCAGTGGTGGTGGTGACGCCCAACTGAGCGACGGTTTCGTAGCCCTTGTCAGCGTCGAGCAGATACTGGGAGAACTTGGTCGCCTCACCGAAGCACAGCGGCAGCACACCGGTAGCCAGCGGGTCGAGGCTGCCGGTGTGACCGGCCTTCTCGGCATTGAGCAGCCAACGCACCTTCTGCAACGCAGCGTTGGACGTGAAACCGTGCGGCTTGTCGAGCAGGATGATGCCGTCGACCTTGCGGCGAATACGTTTGACCTGCGCCACGCCTTACTCCTTGGAACCTGCGGTGTCGTCGTCGTGCAGACGATCTTCCGCCACGGCACGCTCGATCAGCGCCGACAGATGCGCACCACGCTGAACACTCGCATCGTAGTGGAAGTGCAACTGTGGCACGCTGCGCAGCTTCATTGCCTTGCCCAGCTGCATACGCAGGAAGCCGGCCGCGTCGTTGAGCACCTTGAGGCTCTCTTTGATCGCCTCGGCATCATCCTGCCCCATGACGGTGATGAAGACCTTGGCGTGACCGATATCACGACTGACGTCGACTGCGGTGATGGTCACCAACCCCAGACGCGGATCCTTGACCTCACGCCGAATGAGCTGGGCCAGTTCGCGTTGCATCTGGTCGCCGATACGCTGGGTACGGCTGTAATCTTTGGCCATTTTCTACTTACCTTTACGTCGTCCACCGTCTACTCGCCAGCGGACCCAAAAGCGGCAAACGCCCGGCCGCGCGAATGCGGGGCCGGGCGTTGCGTGTTGCGACTCGCGATTACAGGCTGCGAGCCACCTGGACTTTCTCGAACACTTCGATCTTGTCGCCGACCTTGACGTCGTTGTAGCTCTTCACGCCGATACCGCACTCCATGCCATTACGCACTTCGGCGACGTCGTCCTTGAAGCGACGCAGCGATTCCAGCTCACCTTCGAAGATCACCACGTCTTCACGCAGTACGCGGATCGGACGGTTACGGAAGACAGTGCCTTCGATGACCATGCAACCGGCAACCGCGCCAAACTTCGGCGAACGGAACACGTCACGCACTTCGGCGGTACCCAGGATGTTCTCGCGAACATCGCTGCCGAGCATACCGGTGAGCGCCTTCTTGACGTCTTCGATGATGTCGTAGATGACGTTGTAGTAGCGCATGTCCAGGCCTTCGGCCTCGACGATCTTGCGCGCACCGGCGTCAGCACGAACGTTGAAGCCGAACAGCACGGCATTGGAAGCCAGCGCCAGGTTGGCATCGGACTCGGTGATACCACCGACGCCGCCACCGACCACACGCACTTGCACTTCGTCGTTGCCCAGGGTGCTGAGCGAGCCTTGCAGGGCTTCCAGAGAACCACGCACATCGGACTTGAGCACGATGTTGAGGGTTTTCTTCTCTTCCTGGCCCATGTTCTCGAAGATGTTTTCCAGCTTGCCGGCGTGAGCACGGGCCAGCTTGACCTCGCGGAACTTGCCTTGACGGAACAGGGCAACTTCGCGGGCCTTCTTCTCATCGGCGACCACAGTCATGTCGTCACCGGCATCCGGCGTACCATCGAGACCGAGGATCTCGACCGGAATCGACGGGCCGGCTTCCTTGATCGGCTTGCCGTTCTCGTCAAGCATGGCACGCACACGGCCATAGTTGACGCCGACCAGGACCATGTCGCCCTGACGCAGGGTACCGTCCTGAACCAGCACGGTGGCAACCGGGCCACGGCCCTTGTCCAGACGCGATTCGACCACCACACCACGGCCCGGGGCCGACGGAGTGGCTTTCAACTCGAGAACTTCAGCCTGCAGCAGTACGGCTTCGAGCAGTTCGTCGATACCGGTACCCATCTTGGCCGAAACGTGCACGTAAGGTGCATCGCCGCCCCACTCTTCCGGGATCACGTCGAGCGCGGCCAGGCCGTTCTTGATGTTGTCCGGGTTGGCGTCGGGCTTGTCGATCTTGTTCACCGCAACCACGATCGGCACGCCAGCCGCTTTCGCGTGCTGTACGGCTTCCTGGGTCTGCGGCATCACGCCGTCGTCAGCTGCAACGACCAGGATGACGATGTCGGTCGCCTTGGCACCACGAGCACGCATCTGGGTAAACGCAGCGTGACCGGGGGTGTCGAGGAAGGTGACCATGCCGCGGTCGGTTTCCACATGGTAGGCACCGATGTGCTGGGTGATGCCACCCGCTTCACCGGAGGCCACCTTGGCGCGACGAATGTAGTCGAGCAGCGAGGTCTTACCGTGGTCGACGTGGCCCATTACGGTCACAACCGGAGCACGGGAGAAGGCTTCACCTTCGAACTTCAGCGACTCGGCCAGGGAATCTTCCAGAGCGGTGTCGCTGACCAGCTTGACCTTGTGGCCCAGTTCTTCGGCGATCAGCTGAGCAGTTTCCTGGTCCAGCACCTGGTTGATGGTGGCCGGGGTGCCCATCTTGAACATGAACTTGATGACTTCGGCGGCCTTGACCGACATCTGCTGAGCCAGATCGCCCACCGTGATGGTTTCGCCAATGGCCACATCACGCACCACCGGGCCGGCCGGAGCCTGGAAGCCATGCTGGTTGCGCTTCTTCATCTTCGACTTGCCGCGGCCACCACGACGGAAACCGTCGCTTTCTTCATCGACGCTACGCGGAGCGACGCGCGGAGCCGGCGCCTTCTCTTTGGTAGCAGGGCGATGCTGGGTGTGCTTGCGATCGCGACGCTCGTCTTCATCAGAGCGTGCCTTCTCGGGGCGACGCACTTCTTCTTTCTTGCGCTCGGCCTCGATGACCGGAGCGGCAACCACCGGCTCGCTGACAGGCGTCGGCGCGGCAGCAGGTGCGGCAGTATCGCTAGGGGCAGTGGCAACCTGGCGCTTGGCTTCTTCTTCAGCCTTGCGCTTGGCGTCTTCCTCGGCCTTCAGGCGCTCGGCCTCGGCAGCGGCCTGCTGAGCTTCCAGCTCACGCTGCTTCTCGGCTTCGAGCTCTTCCGGGCTGCGCTTGACGAAGGTCTTCTTCTTGCGCACTTCAACACTGATGGTCTTGCTACCAGCAACGCGCAGCGTGCTGGTGGTCTTGCGTTGCAAGGTGATCTTGCGCGGCTCTTCGACCTTGTCGCCGTGACTGCTCTTGAGATGGGCCAGCAGGGCCTGTTTCTCACTATC
This sequence comes from Ectopseudomonas composti, assembly GCF_900115475.1. Lineage (GTDB taxonomy): Bacteria > Pseudomonadota > Gammaproteobacteria > Pseudomonadales > Pseudomonadaceae > Aquipseudomonas > Aquipseudomonas composti. The sequence goes on along the minus strand of NZ_FOWP01000011.1, from coordinate 143,742 downwards.
GGTCACTACTTGTTCGGCACTGTCGTGGGACAGGCCAGCTTCACGCATCTGCTGCAGCAGGCGTTCAACCGGGGTGTCGACCACTGTGGCCAGTTCTTTCACCGTGACTTGCGTCATGCATCTTTCTCCTCAGGCCGCAACCGCTTATTCGAACCAATGGGCTCGGGCGGCCATGATCAGCTTGCCGGCACGCTCTTCGTCGATGCCGTCGATGTCGAGCAGGTCGTCAATCGACTGCTCGGCCAGGTCTTCACGGGTAATCACGCCGCGCAGCGCAAGCTCTAGAGCCAGCGCCTTGTCCATGCCTTCCAGTTCCAGCAAATCATCTGCCGGATGGGCATCGGCCAACTTCTCCTCGTTGGCGATCGCCTTGGTCAGCAGACGATCCTTGGCCCGTGCACGCAGCTCATTGACGATCTCCTCGTCGAAGCCATCGATACTGAGCATTTCTTCCATGGGTACGTAGGCAATCTCTTCGAGACTGGTGAAACCCTCCTCGACCAGGACTTGAGCCAGTTCTTCGTCGACTTCCAGCTCGTCGATGAAGGACTGCATGATGTCGCCGGTTTCTGCCTGTTGCTTGGCCTGAATGTCCGCTTCAGTCATCACGTTCAGGGTCCAGCCGGTCAACTGACTGGCAAGACGCACGTTCTGACCACCACGACCAATGGCCTGTGCCAGGTTGTCTTCGCCAACGGCGATGTCCATGGCATGAGCATCTTCATCGACGATGATCGCCGCCACTTCAGCCGGCGACATGGCATTGATGACGAACTGCGCGGGGTTGTCGTCCCACAGCACGATATCGACGCGCTCACCGCCCAGTTCGCCGGAAACGGCCTGGACGCGCGAACCACGCATACCGATGCAGGCACCCTGCGGGTCGATACGCTTGTCCTTGGAGCGCACGGCGATCTTGGCGCGCGAACCCGGATCACGGGAGGCGGCCTTGACGTCGATCAGCCCTTCGGCGATTTCCGGTACTTCGATGCGGAACAGCTCGATCAGCATTTCCGGAGCGGTACGCGACAGGATCAGTTGCGGGCCGCGGTTCTCAGTACGAATTTCCTTGAGCAAGGCACGCAGACGCACGCCAACGCGGAAGGTCTCGCGCGGAATGATGTCCTCACGAGCCAGCAGGGCCTCGGCGTTGTTGCCCAGGTCAACGATGACGTTGTCGCGGGTGACCTTCTTCACGGTGCCGGAGATGATTTCACCCAGGCGTTCGCGGTAGGCGTCGACGACCTGAGCACGCTCGGCTTCGCGCACTTTCTGCACGATGACCTGCTTGGCGGTTTGCGCGGCAATACGGCCGAACTCGATGGAGTCGACCTTTTCTTCGAGCACTGCACCGATCTTGGCGTTGGCCTCAACGGCCTGCGGCATATCTTCGGTCACCTGATATGCCGGATCCTCGAACTCGGACTCGTCGACCACGGTCCAGCGCCGGAAAGTTTCGTAGCTACCGTTCTGACGGTTGATCGACACGCGCAGGTCGACTTCGTCCTCGAAACGTTTCTTGGTGGCGGTCGCCAGAGCCAGCTCCAGCGCCTCGAAAATCACGCTGGCCGGTACACCCTTTTCGTTGGATACCGACTCAACAACCAGCAGTACTTCTTTGCTCATCGTACGCCTCGCCTTTCGCAATCCATTGGTTCTGCGCAATCCGCCTCACGTTCACGCCATTGGCGCTATCTTCGTGGGCTGTCGCGCTACCTTCGCGCCATCTGTGTCGCTCGCGCTGCGCCGACATTCGGCAGTCCAGCAACGCCACAGAATCCGCATCTCAATCAAATCGGGGGATGATATTGGCCTTGTCGATCAGGTCGATCGGCAACAGATACTCGTGGTCATCCACCTGAACTACCACGTCCTGCTCCTCCACTCCGCGAAGGAGGCCCTGGAAGTTACGACGCCCGTCGAAAGGTGAGCGCAGCTTGATCTTCACCTGTTCACCGGCATGCGTCGCAAATTGTTCAATGGTGAACAACGGACGATCCATGCCAGGAGAAGAAACTTCCAGCGTGTACTCCGAGGTAATCGGATCCTCGACATCGAGTACACCACTGAGCTGACGGCTGACGATTTCACAATCTTCGATCAGGATGCCGTCGGCTTTATCGATATAGACACGCAGCAGCGAATGACGCCCCTGCGACAGGAACTCGATGCCCCAACATTGGTAACCGAGCGCCTCGATTACTGGGGCCAACAAGGCCTGCAACTGTTCTAGCTTGCTCGACACTTAACGGCCCTCGTGCATGCTGTGCAAATAAAAAATGGGCGAAACGCCCATCCCTTCAATCCGCCGTAACCACCAACGGACGTTGTCTTTCAGCTAACAAAAAGCCCCTGAAAAGGGGCCTGCTGAAACTGGTTGCGGGGGCAGGATTTGAACCTACGACCTTCGGGTTATGAGCCCGACGAGCTACCAGACTGCTCCACCCCGCGTCAAAGCTGGGCCGGAATTATACGGCCACCCCCTGGCGAGGGTCAACCAAACACTCCAGCAACAAGAAAGCCCGCGAACAGCGGGCTTTCTTGAGTATGGTACCGAGGAGGGGACTCGAACCCCTACAGCCTATGGCCACTACCACCTCAAGGTAGCGTGTCTACCAATTCCACCACCTCGGCAAAACTGTTACTGCCCTGGAGCCTCCGGCACGTCCGAAGCATCGGACGCTGGAGTTTGCTCTTCGAGCACCGGCACGTCTTCGACAGCCGGTTTTTGTTGAACTTCCAGAACCGCTGGAGCTGGCAGCCCAACCTGAGTCAGTGCATGAGCTTTTTCTTTAGCAAAGTATGCTAAACCCAAGCTAGTAATGAAAAAAGCCGCGGCGAGTATACCAGTAAACTTACTCAGAAAGGTAGAGGAACCTTGGCTTCCGAATACGGTTGCCGAAGCCCCCGAACCGAACGACGCACCCGCGTCAGCACCCTTACCTTGCTGCAGCAGCACCAGCGCTACAATCCCGATCGCACCCAGCAGGTGCAGAACAACAATGACTGTTTCCAGCATTCTTCAGTTTCCTGCAGCGCGACAGATCGCACCGAATTCATCCGCATTCAGAGAGGCACCACCCACGAGCCCCCCATCGATATCCCGCATACCGAACAACTCGGCTGCACTGGCGGCCTTTACACTGCCGCCATAAAGAATTCTCAACCCATTCGCCACATCTGCATCCAGCTGCGCAACCTGCGCGCGGATAACTGCGTGCACTTCCTGGGCCTGCTCAGGCGTAGCGGTCAACCCGGTGCCAATAGCCCATACAGGCTCATAGGCAACTACGGCGTTTTCCAGCGCTTCGACACCCAAAGCGTCAATCACTGCGGCCAACTGGCCACCCACCACACCCAGCGTTGCATTCGCTTCACGCTGCTCACGGGTCTCACCAACACAGAGCACGGGAGTGAGCCCCGCTGCCTGCACTGCCGCAAACTTGCGCACAATCACTTCGTCACTTTCACCTAGAATCAGGCGACGCTCGGAGTGACCCACCAGCACCAGCTCACAACCACCATCGACCAACTGACTGACTGCCAGCTCACCGGTCAAGGCACCCTGCTCTACTTGCGCCGCACAATCCTGCGCTCCAACTTCCACCGCTTTACCACTCAAACCTTCGACGACCTGAGCGATATGCAGACTGGAGGGAAACACCGCAACATCGACATCAGCCGGCAAAGCCTGCTGACACAACCCTTCGATCAGCTCTGCGACGCTGGCGCGGGTACCGTGCATTTTCCAGTTACCTGCAACCAAGGGGCGACGCATGTTTTACCTCGTCGATCAAAGAGGGCGCAGATGTTACCCAAGAGCACCCTCGGTAGCAAGCTCAATCAAGCACAGACTTCGGTAACAATCTTAGCCAATTCATCGGCATAGCCGCGAACGGTGCTTTCCTCGTCGCCTTCGACCATCACCCGTACCAGCGGCTCGGTACCGGACTTACGCAGCAGCACTCGACCACGCCCAGCCATGCTCTCGGTAACCCGTGCACAGGCCTCTTTCACCGAAGGATGCTCGAGCGGATCGACCTCGCCAGAAAAACGCACATTGACCAATACCTGCGGGCATTTTTTCAGACCGCTGCGCGCCTCTACCAGGTTCTGACCACGGCGCTTGAGCGCCATCAGTACCTGCAAGGCGGCAATGATCGCGTCACCGGTAGTGGTGTGCTGGAAGCACACCAAATGCCCGGAATTCTCCCCCCCCAGCAGCCAGTTTCGTCCCTGCAATTCGGCAATCACGTAGCGATCACCGACATTGGCGCGCACGAACGGAACGTTCAACTCGGCCAAGGCCAGCTCCAGGCCCAGGTTGCTCATCAACGTACCGACCACTCCGCCACGCAACCGATCCCGCTCTTGCAGATCGCGCGCGATGATGAACAGCAGTTCATCGCCATCGACCACCGCACCGTACTGATCGACCATCAGCACACGATCAGCGTCACCATCGAAAGCGATACCCAGATCAGCCCGCTGCGCGACCACCTCAGCTTGCAGCGCCGCGATGTGCGTGGAGCCACAACCGTCATTGATATTGAGGCCATCGGGCTGCGCCGAAATGACTCGCACCTCGGCGCCCAGCTCACGGAATACGCTCGGCGCAACCTTGTAGGCCGCACCATGTGCGCAATCGATGACGATCTTCAGCCCCTTGAAGCTGGTGCCACTGGGCACGCTGCCCTTGCAGAATTCGATATAGCGTCCGGATGCATCGTTGATCCGCGAAGCCTTGCCAATACCAGCCGACTCCACCACGGTCATCGGCTGGTCGAGCAACTCTTCGATCATCAGCTCGACGTCATCGGGAAGCTTGGTGCCCTCACTGGAGAAGAACTTGATGCCGTTATCGTCATGCGGATTGTGCGAGGCGCTGATAACAATGCCGGCATCGGCCTGGAAGGTGCGCGTCAGATAAGCGATAGCCGGCGTCGGCATCGGCCCGAGCAACTGCACGTCAGCGCCCGCAGCAGCCAACCCTGCCTCAAGAGCAGACTCGAACATGTAGCCGGAAATACGCGTGTCCTTACCGATCAGGATGCGACACTTACCTTGCTTGCGAAACGCCATGCCGGCGGCCCAACCGAGCTTGAGCATGAAATCCGGGGTGATGGGGAACTGGCCGACACGCCCACGAATGCCGTCAGTGCCGAAGTATTTTCTAGCCATAACGCTTTCCTTGTTATTGCGCCGCTTCAACCGCAGCGATCATGCGCACCACATCCACCGTTTCGGCGACGTCGTGCACACGCAAAATATGTGCGCCCTTGGTCAATGCCAGGGCCGCCAATGCCAGACTGCCGTACAGGCGCCCGCCAACTTCGTGACCAAGCACCTTGCCAATCATGCTCTTGCGCGACACACCGACCAGCAAGGGCCGCCCAAGGTCGGAGAGCTCGCCCATACGCTTGAACAGGGCAAGATTGTGCTCCAGGGTCTTGGCAAATCCAAAGCCCGGATCGAGCAGGATCCGCTCAGCGGGGATACCGGCTGTCGCGCAAGCGACCATGCGTTCGACAAGAAAATCACGCACTTCAATGACGATGTCCGGATACCGCGGATCATCCTGCATGTCACCAGGTTCGCCGCGCATATGCATCAGACACACCGGCAGACCAGTATCTGCTGCAGCGTCCAGAGCACCATCACGCTGCAACGAACGCACATCATTGATCAGCCCCGCCCCCAGCCTTGCACTTTCGCGCATGACTGCAGGCGTCGAAGTGTCCACGGAAATGATCACGTCGAGTTCACGGGCGATAGCATCGACCACCGGCGCGACGCGCTCCAGCTCCTCGGTCGGCGAAACGCTTCGCGCCCCAGGGCGGGTGGATTCACCGCCGACATCGATCAGCGTCGCACCGGCGGCGACCATCTGCTCGGCGTGACGCAATGCAGCATCGCGCGCCGTGAAGCGCCCGCCGTCGGAGAAAGAATCCGGAGTGACATTGAGGATGCCCATCACCTGCGGACGGGACAAATCAAGAAGCCGGCTACCACAGGGTAGCCGGCTTGGGTGTTGCGCTTGAGACATATGAAACCTTAGAGCTCGGCCGCCGGCCCACCGATGGGCTTTTCAGAACGATCTGGCTCGTCGACCTTGGCCTGCGGAGTACCGGAGTCTCCGCCACCATCCCAGCCGCGTGGTTCACGAGGCTCGCGACCGTTCATGATGTCGTCGATCTGCTCGGCGTCGATGGTTTCGTACTTCATCAACGCTTCAGCCATCGCATCGAGTTTGTCGCGGTTGTCTACCAACAGTTGCTTCGCAGTGGCGTAGCATTCATCAATGATCCGGCGCACTTCCTCGTCGATCAACTTGGCAGTCTCACCCGAAACGTTGCTGGACTGACTGCCCATGCTGCGACCCAGGAAGACCTCGCCTTCTTCCTCAGCATACATCAGCGGACCAAGCTTCTCCGACAGGCCCCACTTGGTGACCATGTTCTTGGCCAGTTGAGTGGCGCGCATGATGTCGTTCGAGGCGCCGGTGGTAACGCCATCGAAGCCAAGGGTCATTTCCTCGGCGATACGGCCCCCGAACAGCGAGCAGATCTGGCTGGTCAGCGCACGCTTGCTCAGGCTGTAACGATCCTCTTCCGGCAGGAACATGGTCACACCCAGCGCACGACCGCGCGGGATGATGGAAACCTTGTAGACCGGGTCGTGCTCTGGCACCAGGCGACCGACGATGGCGTGCCCCGCCTCGTGGAACGCCGTGTTGAGTTTCTCCTTGTCGGACATGACCATGGTCTTGCGCTCGGCGCCCATCATGATCTTGTCCTTGGCCAGTTCGAATTCCTTCATTTCGACCAGGCGCTTGCCAGCACGAGCGGCGAACAGGGAAGCTTCGTTGACCAGGTTGGCCAGGTCGGCACCGGAGAACCCCGGCGTACCGCGCGCAATCACCGCCGGGTTGACGTCGTCCCCCATCGGTACCTTGCGCATGTGCACTTTCAGAATCTGCTCACGACCGCGGATATCCGGCAGGCCAACGACCACCTGACGGTCGAAGCGACCAGGGCGCAGCAGCGCCGGGTCGAGCACGTCAGGACGGTTGGTGGCAGCGATGACGATGATGCCATCGTTCATTTCGAAGCCGTCCATCTCCACCAGCAACTGGTTGAGGGTCTGCTCACGCTCGTCGTGGCCACCGCCCATGCCGGCGCCACGATGGCGACCAACGGCGTCGATCTCATCGATGAAGATGATGCAGGGCGCGTGCTTCTTGGCCTGGTCGAACATGTCACGCACACGGCTGGCGCCGACACCGACGAACATCTCGACGAAGTCGGAACCGGAAATAGTAAAGAACGGCACCTTCGCTTCACCGGCCACAGCCTTGGCCAGCAGCGTTTTACCGGTACCCGGCGAGCCGACCATCAGCACACCGCGCGGAATACGGCCACCCAGGCGCTGGAATTTGCCCGGATCGCGCAAGAATTCGACCAGTTCGCTGACTTCTTCCTTGGCTTCGTCGCAACCGGCGACATCTGCGAAGGTGGTCTTGACCTGATCTTCGGACAGCAGGCGCGCCTTGGACTTGCCGAAACTCATCGGCCCGCCTTTGCCACCTGCACCGCCCTGCATCTGGCGCATGAAGAACATGAATACCGCGATGATCACCAGAATCGGGAAGCTGGCGACCAGCAACTGAGTCCAAATGCTCTGCTGCTCAGGCTGCTTGCCTTCGATGACCACGTTGTTGTCGATCAGGTCGCCAATCAGGCCACCGTCCTGGATCGCCGGACGAATGGTCTTGAAACCTTCGCCATCGGTGCGCTTACCGGTGATCACGTAACCATCGACGGTCACGCGCTCGACACGCCCTTCCTTCACCTGCTCGATGAATTGCGAGTAGCTCAGGGTCTGTGGCTCGCTCGGGCTGGAGAAGTTGTTCATCACGGTAACCAGCACCGCCGCGATGATCAGCCACAGGATCAGATTCTTTGCCATGTCGTTCAATTAGCTACCCTCTGAAGCAGGCCTCGTGGCGAAGCAGGCTTCCCATGACGACCAATGATATACCGACCTAACTTACACCAAACGCCCACATCCCGCAGGCACCGTCTGTAACCCTTTATGAGGCCTCTGCCACTGAGACCGACTCGGCGGTCACCAGTTTCAGCTCACAACCCGCGAAAACCACGTGCCAGCAAATACTGCTCACGAGAACGATCGCGTGAGGACAGAGGCTTGCGCATCTGCACCTTGTCGAAGGTTTCACGCACCTGCTTGTGGTACGCATCGAAACCTTCACCCTGGAAAATCTTGATCAGAAAATCACCGCCAGGACGCAAAACCCGCCCCGCCAGATCCAGCGCGAGCTCGCACAGGTACATCGCGCGCGCCTGATCGGCGGTTCTTACCCCACTCATATTGGGGGCCATATCGGAAATAACAAGGTCCACCGGATTTTCCCCGATGGCCTTGAGAATCCGCGCAAAGACCGCGTCATCGGTGAAATCACCCTGAATGAAGGTAACATCGGGAATGCTGTCCATCTCCAGAATGTCGGAGGCGATCAGGCGCCCTTTGTCGCCGATTACTCGACTGGTGACCTGCGACCAGCCGCCTGGCGCCGCACCGAGGTCGACCACGGTCATGCCGGGACGCAGGATGCGATCCTTCTCCTGGATTTCCAGCAGCTTGTAGCTGGCGCGCGAACGATAGCCGTCCTTCTGCGCCATCTTCACGTAGGGATCGTCGAAATGTTCTTTCAGCCAACGCTGGCTGGTCTTGGAACGTGCCACTGAAACCTCGAACTCAACGGGTCATGAATAACTGCGCGGGCTCGGGTAAGATAGGCGCCGTTTTCCAGACCGAATTAGGTACTAACGATTATGCCGCTCACTCAAGAGCAGAAGAAACAATTCAAATCTATCGGCCACCACCTGAAACCTGTATTGATCGTGGCTGACAATGGTTTGACCGAGGGCGTGCTGGCCGAGCTGGACCGCGCCCTGAACGATCACGAACTGATCAAGGTACAGCTGCGCATCGCCGAACGCGAGGATCGCCAGGCGGTCATCGCGGCCCTGTGCGAAAGCGGACGCGCCGAACTGGTCCAGTCGATCGGCAAGGTCGCCCTGCTCTATCGCAAGAACTCCAAGCCGAATCGCAACCTGTCCAACGTGATTCGCTACCAGGGCTGACGACTGCGTGCAGCGCCTGCCTACTTAACGTCAGGCGCCGCGCGATTGACCTGGAACCGGCTGCAGCACCAGCAGCAGCCCGCAGAATGCCATCACCAGATAGCTGAAACGTAGCCAGTACTCGGCTTCGGGCCAGTGATGCAGCGCCACGAAATAACTCAGGGCCATGGCCGCAACGGTCAACAGTAATTGCCCACGCATATCCCGCAACAGACTCGAAAGTCCGTCACTGCGCAGCAAGGCAATGGCCTGCAGCGCAACGCATACGGCCGTCAGGCCAACCAGCAGCGGCGCCAGCCGCGCGGCTATTTCCTCAACCAGCAGAGGCGCCAGGCCTACCTGACCGATAGCCGGCAGGATGACGAATTGCAACAACCACAAACCACCGACCCACAGGGCCTGGGCCAACTGCCAACTGACAGCAGCGGCCCGCGACGGTTGATGCGATTTAAATGTGGCGGACTTCGACAATCTCGTACTCGATCAGGCCACTAGGGGTCTGCACCGCCACCACATCACCCTCGCTCTTGCCGATCAGGGCACGGGCGATGGGTGAGCCGACGGAAATCTTGCCCTTCTTGATGTCGGCTTCGTCCTCACCGACGATTTGGTAGGTCACGCTTTCATCGGTTTCGACGTTGGCGATTTCCACGGTGGTACCGAAGATCACCTTGCCAGTGTGCTCGATGGTGGTGACATCAATCACCACTGCATTCTGCAGACGGCCTTCGATATCACGCACACGCGCTTCGACCATGCCCTGCTGCTCGCGCGCGGCGTGGTACTCGGCGTTTTCCTTGAGGTCGCCCAGCTCGCGGGCTTCACCGATGTCCTGACTGAGTTTCGGGCGAACCACCTTGGTCAGATGCGCCAGCTCTTCTTCCAGGGCGCGAGCGCCCTGGACGGTCATTGGGTATTTGATCATGCCTTGATTCCTGCATGCAGATCCTGCAGCCGGCGCACCGTTTTCTCCGGGCCGAATTTGAGCGCTTCACAGACCGCCTGACCAGCCGCGATGGTGGTGGTGCAGTAGATCTTGTGCTGCAGGGCGTTACGACGGATCGAGTAGGAGTCAGCGATAGACTGACGCCCCTCGGTGGTATTGATGATCAGGGTCACTTCGTCATTCTTGATCATGTCGACGACATGCGGACGACCCTCGGTCACCTTGTTCACCCGGCGCACCGGCAGGCCGGCAGCCTCGATCACCTTGGCGGTACCGGCAGTGGCGACCACTTCGAAACCGAGGCTGACCAGATCGCGGGCCACCTGAACGGCTTCCGGCTTGTCATCCTCACGCACGCTGATGAACGCGCAACCGGAGTTCGGCAGGATCTCGCTGGCACCCAACTGAGCCTTGGCGAAGGCTTCGCCGAAGGTGTCGCCAACCCCCATGACTTCACCGGTGGACTTCATCTCTGGGCCGAGAATCGGGTCGACACCCGGGAACTTGGCGAAGGGGAACACAGCTTCCTTAACGCTGAAGAACGGCGGGATGATTTCCTTGCTGTAACCAGCTTCGGCCAGGCTCTTGCCGGCCATGACACGCGCCGCGACCTTGGCCAGCGACTCGCCGACGCACTTGGAGACGAACGGGACGGTACGCGAAGCGCGCGGGTTGACCTCGATGACGTAGATGTCCTCGCCCTGCACGGCCATCTGCACGTTCATCAGACCGACCACACCAAGCTCCAGGGCCATTTTCTTGACCTGGTCGCGGATCTCGTCCTGGATATGCATCGGCAGCGAATAAGGCGGCAGCGAGCAAGCGGAGTCACCGGAGTGCACGCCGGCCTGCTCGATGTGCTGCATGATCGCGCCGATCACCACGCTCTCGCCGTCGCACACCGCATCCACGTCCACCTCGATGGCGCAGTTGAGGAAGCGATCGAGCAGCACCGGGCTGTCGTTCGAGACCTTGACGGCTTCGCGCATGTAGCGCTTGAGCTCTTCTTCCTGATAGACGATTTCCATCGCCCGGCCGCCCAGTACGTAGGACGGACGCACCACCATCGGGTAACCGATATTTTTCGACAGCGCCAGGGCCTCGTCTTCGCTGCGCGCAGTGGCGTTGGCCGGCTGGCGCAGGTTCAGGCGCTGCACCATCTGCTGGAAGCGCTCGCGATCTTCGGCGCGGTCGATGGCCTCGGGGCTGGTGCCGATGATCGGTACGCCCGCTTCTTCCAGGGCGCGGCAGATCTTCAGCGGAGTCTGGCCGCCATACTGGACGATCACGCCTTTGGGCTGCTCGACGCGGACGATTTCCAGCACGTCTTCCAGGGTCACCGGCTCGAAGTACAGACGATCGGAGGTGTCGTAGTCGGTGGAGACGGTTTCCGGGTTGCAGTTGACCATGATGGTCTCGTAACCGTCTTCACGCATCGCCAGCGCGGCGTGTACGCAGCAGTAGTCGAACTCGATGCCCTGACCAATACGGTTGGGGCCGCCGCCGAGAATCATGATCTTGTCACGGCTGCTCGGGTTGGCCTCGCACTCTTCCTCGTAGGTCGAATACATGTAGGCGGTGTCAGTGGCGAACTCGGCGGCGCAGGTGTCCACGCGCTTGTACACCGGCAGCACTTTCAACTTGTGGCGATGGGCGCGCAGGCTCTTCTCGGAAACACCGAGCAGCTTGGCCAGGCGCGCATCGGAGAAGCCCTTGCGCTTGAGCTTGAACATCAGGTCACGGTCGATGGCCGACAGACCCAGGGTCTCCACGGTGGCCTCGTCCTTGATCAGATCTTCGATCTGCACCAGGAACCACTCGTCGATACGGGTCAGCTCGAACACTTCGGCAACGGTCTTGCCGGCGCGGAAAGCATCGGCCACGTACCAGATGCGGTCGGCGCTAGGCACGGTCAACTCGCGACGCAGAGTGCTTTCAGCCTCCGGATCGTTCAGGTCGAGCTTCGGATCGAAGCCGGCAACGCCGACTTCCAGGCCACGCAGGGCTTTCTGCATGGACTCCTGGAAGGTACGGCCGATGGCCATGACTTCACCCACGGACTTCATCTGAGTGGTCAGGCGGGCATCGGCTTTCGGGAATTTCTCGAAGGCGAAGCGCGGCACCTTGGTCACCACGTAGTCGATGGCCGGTTCGAACGAAGCCGGGGTGCGACCACCGGTGATGTCATTAGACAGCTCATCGAGGGTGTAGCCGACAGCCAGCTTGGCGGCGATCTTGGCGATCGGGAAGCCGGTGGCCTTGGAAGCCAGCGCCGAGCTGCGCGATACGCGCGGGTTCATCTCGATCACGACCATGCGGCCAGTGTTCGGGCAGATGCCGAACTGCACGTTGGAGCCGCCGGTTTCCACGCCGATCTCGCGCAGTACCGCCAGCGAGGCGTTACGCAGGATCTGGTATTCCTTGTCGGTCAGGGTCTGGGCCGGCGCGACGGTGATCGAGTCACCGGTGTGCACGCCCATCGGGTCGAAGTTCTCGATGGAGCAGACGATGATGCAGTTGTCCTTCTTGTCGCGGACCACCTCCATCTCGTATTCCTTCCAGCCGATCAGCGACTCGTCGATCAGCAGTTCGCTGGTCGGCGACAGGTCGAGACCGCGGGCGCAGATTTCTTCGAACTCTTCACGGTTGTAGGCGATACCACCACCGGTGCCGCCCATGGTGAAGGACGGACGGATGATGCACGGGAAGCCGACCTTCTCCAGTACGCCGTAGGCATCTTCCATGCTGTGGGCGATGCCGGATACCGGGCAGGCCAGGCCGATGTCCTTCATCGCCTTGTCGAAGCGCGAACGGTCTTCAGCCTTATCGATGGTATCGGCGTTGGCACCGATCATCTCGACGCCGAATTTCTCCAGCACGCCATGGCGCTCCAGGTCCAGCGCGCAGTTCAGCGCGGTCTGGCCACCCATGGTCGGCAGCAGGGCGTCGGGGCGCTCCTTCTCGATGATCTTGGCCACGGTGGCCCACTTGATCGGTTCGATGTAGGTGGCGTCAGCCATCGACGGGTCGGTCATGATGGTGGCTGGGTTGGAGTTCACCAGGATGACGCGGAAACCTTCTTCCTTCAGCGCCTTGCAGGCCTGGGCGCCGGAGTAGTCGAACTCGCAGGCCTGGCCGATGACGATGGGGCCGGCGCCGAGGATCAGGATGCTTTTGATATCTGTACGTTTTGGCATAGCGGTTACTCGAATCCTTGGGTCAGTCGGCGGGGCTTAACGGCGCTTGGCCATGGCTTCGATGAAGCGGTCGAACAGCGGCGCCACATCATGCGGGCCTGGGCTCGCTTCGGGGTGACCCTGGAAGCTGAAGGCGTCCTTGTCAGTGCGCTCGATGCCCTGCAGGGTGCCATCGAACAGCGACTTGTGGATCGCGCGCAGGTTGCCCGGCAGGCTGCTCTCGTCCACGGCAAAACCGTGGTTCTGACTGGTGATCATCACCACACCGCTGTCCAGATCCTGCACCGGGTGGTTGGCACCGTGGTGGCCGTGGCCCATTTTCAGGGTCTTGGCGCCGGAGGCCAGGGCCAGCAGCTGGTGGCCGAGGCAGATGCCGAATACCGGGATGTCGGTTTCCAGCACGTCCTTGATCGCCTGGATCGCGTAGTCGCACGGCTCGGGGTCACCAGGGCCGTTGGACAGAAACACGCCATCGGGATTGAGCGCCAGCACGTCGCTGGCCGGGGTTTGCGCAGGCACCACGGTCAGGCGGCAGCCACGCTCGACCAGCATGCGCAGGATGTTCAGCTTAACGCCGTAGTCGTAGGCGACCACGTGATAAGGCAGCTCGCTGGCCGGGATTTCCGGGTGGCTGTCGGTCTGCAGGTTCCAGGTGCTTTCGCGCCACTCGTAGCGCTCGGTGCAGCTGACCACCTTGGCCAGGTCCATGCCCTTCAGGCCAGGGAAGCCGCGTGCCAGCTCCAGTGCCTTTTCTTCGGTGGCGTCGTCACCGACCAGGATGCAACCGTTTTGCGAACCCTTCTCGCGCAGGATGCGGGTCAGACGGCGAGTATCGATACCGGCGATGGCGACGGTACCATTCTCTTTCAGGTACTCGTCCAGCGGCTGCTTGTCGCGCCAGTTGCTGGAAATCAGCGGCAGATCGCGAATGATCAGGCCAGCGGCCCATACGCGATTGGACTCGGCGTCCTCCGGGGTAGTACCGGTATTGCCGATGTGCGGGTAAGTCAGGGTAACGATCTGCTGGGCATAGGATGGATCGGTAAGGATTTCCTGATAGCCGGTCATGGCGGTGTTGAACACCACCTCTCCAATCGTCTGGCCATCGGCCCCGATGGAATCGCCGCGAAAAATGCTGCCGTCAGCAAGGGCCAAAATGGCAGGTTTGGGGGCTGGCTTAGTCAAGAAGACCTCCGTCTCGATCAAGGCTTGAAGCAAACGCAGGTTGTAAAAAAGCGGGATGACGTGTGAAGGTCATCCCGCTTTTTTATTTGAGCCATTCTGCGTAACTTTTAGTGGACACACTAAAACAGGAAGCTTACAGGAAAACCCTTTTTCGGTCCACCCGATAAGACGCCTCAGTCGCACATTTGCGTCAACGCAGGTCCAATACGTCCTGCATGTCGTACAGAGCAGGCGAACGCTGCTGCAACCATAGCGCCGAACGTACCGCGCCCTTGGCGAAGGTCATGCGGCTAGAGGCCTTGTGAGTGATCTCCACACGCTCGCCATCGGCAGCGAACAGCACGGTGTGATCACCCACCACGTCACCGGCACGCACGGTGGCGAAGCCAATGGTTTCACGCTCACGCGCGCCGGTCTGACCTTCGCGACCGTAGACAGCGACCTTCTGCAGGTCACGCCCCAGGGCATCAGCAATTACTTCACCCATGCGCAGCGCCGTACCAGACGGCGCATCGACCTTATGCCGGTGGTGAGCTTCGATGATCTCGATATCCACGTCATCACCCAGCACGCGGGCAGCGGTATCCAGCAATTTCAGGCACAGGTTGACGCCAACGCTGAAGTTGGCGGCAAAGACGATAGGAATCTGCTTGGCCGCTTCGCTCAGTTGCTGTTTCTCTTCCACGCTGAAGCCGGTGGTGCCGATGACCATGGCCTTGCCCGCCTTGCGGCAGACTTCCAGGTTCTTCAGCGTCACCGACGGGTGAGTGAAGTCGATCAGCACATCGAAATCATCGACCACCGCACTCAGGTCGCCCGCCAGGGTCACACCAATCTTGCCCAGGCCGACCAGCTCGCCGGCATCGGCGCCGATCAGGCTGCTATCGGCACGGTCGATGGCGGCACTGAGCTTCGCACCCTCGGCCTGACTCACGACCTCGATCAGGGTCTTGCCCATACGCCCGGCGGCGCCCATCACTGCAATACGTTGCATACATCAGCTCCAAGCTGCAGACCTCAAGCGGCAAGCCAAGCGCAATACCCTCTTGCCGCTTGTGGTTTGCCGCTTGACGCTCAATTAAACGTCACCGAAGAAGCGCTTCACGCCCTCGAACCAGCCACTGGCCTTGGGCGAGTGGGAGTCGTCACCTTGCAGCGACTTGCGGAACTCATCGAGCAGTTCGCGCTGACGCTTGTTCAGGTTGACGGGCGTTTCCACCGCGACACGGCACATCAGGTCGCCAGCCGCACCACCACGAACAGGCGCAACACCCTTACCACGCAGACGGAACAGCTTGCCGGTCTGGGTGCCTTCCGGAATCTTCAGCTTGACCCGACCATCGAGGGTCGGCACCTCCAGCTCGCCACCCAGCGCCGCATCGGCAAAGCTGATCGGCACTTCGCAGTACAGGTGCTTGCCGTCACGCTGGAAGATCGCATGCTCACGGACGTTGACCACCACATACAGGTCACCGGCCGGACCGCCATGCGTACCGGCCTCACCTTCGCCGGACAGGCGAATGCGATCACCGGTGTCGACACCTGGCGGCACCTTGACCGACAGCGTCTTGCTTTCTTCCACACGACCTTGACCATGGCAGCTGCCACAAGGGTCGGTGATCATCTTGCCGCTGCCATGGCAGCGCGGGCAGGTCTGCTGCACCGAGAAGAAGCCCTGCTGCATGCGCACCTGGCCGATGCCGCCGCAGGTGGTACAGGTGACCGGACTGGTGCCCTTCTTCGCACCCGAGCCATCGCAGGTCTTGCAACCGACCAGGGTCGGCACGCGGATGGTCACGGTGGTACCGCGCACCGCTTCCTCCAGATCCAGCTCAAGGGTGTAGCGCAGATCCGAGCCACGCTGGGCGCCGCCACGCGAACCGCCGCGAGCACCGCCAAAGAAGTCGCTGAACACGTCGCCGAAAATATCGGAGAAGTTGGCGCCGCCGAAGCCAGCCCCGCCAGCGCCGCCCATTTGCGGATCGACCCCGGCATGGCCGTATTGGTCGTAGGCCGAACGCTTGGCTGCGTCAGAAAGCACTTCGTAGGCCTCGTTGGCCTCCTTGAATTTCTCTTCGGCGTCTTTGTCGTCCGGGTTGCGGTCCGGGTGATATTTCATCGCCAGGCGCCGGTAGGCCTTCTTCAGCTCGGCTTCACTAGCGCCGCGCTCGACCCCCAGGATCTCGTAATAGTCACGTTTTGCCATAGTTGTGCTGCACTCTCAGATTCGTGAGCTCCAGATACGCCGACGCGGGAGAAGGCTCCCGCGCGGCGAATCCTGCCCGTCGCGAGCGACGGTGGAGCGTAAAGAAGAGGCGGCCCGCTGAGCAGGCCGCATCCCTTACTTGTTCTCCTTGACCTCTTCGAACTCAGCGTCGACCACGTCGTCACCGGCATCCTTGGCGTCACCGGCGTCAGCCTGCGCTGCACCACCTTGCGGCTGTTCGGCGTACATTTTCTGCGCCAGCGGCGTGGTGGCTTCGGAAAGCGCGTTCATCTTGGCTTCGATTGCCGCTTTATCGTCGCCCTTCACGGCCACTTCCAGTTCGCCAATGGCTTTCTCGATGGCCGCCTTCTCGTCGGCAGTGGCCTTGTCGCCCGCCTCGGTGAGCATCTTGCGGGTGGCATGCACCAGCTGATCACCCTGGTTACGCGCGGTGGCCAGCTCTTCGAACTTGCGGTCTTCCTCGGCGTTGGCCTCGGCGTCACGCACCATACGCTCGATTTCGTCATCGGACAGACCGGAGTTGGCCTTGATCACGATGGACTGCTGCTTGCCAGTGGCCTTGTCCTTGGCGGACACGTGCAGGATACCGTTGGCATCGATATCGAAGGTCACTTCGATTTGCGGCACGCCACGCGGAGCCGGCGGAATCTCAGCCAGGTCGAACTTGCCCAGGGACTTGTTCTGGCCGGCCTGCTTACGCTCACCCTGCAGCACGTGAATGGTCACGGCGCTTTGGTTGTCGTCGGCGGTCGAGAACACCTGCGATTTCTTGGTCGGGATGGTGGTGTTCTTCTCGATCAACGCAGTCATCACGCCACCCATGGTTTCGATACCCAGGGTCAGCGGGGATACGTCGAGCAGCAGCACGTCCTTGACGTCACCTGCCAGAACGGCGCCCTGAATGGCAGCACCCATGGCAACGGCTTCGTCCGGATTCACATCCTTGCGCGCTTCCTTGCCGAAGAACTCGGTCACCAGCTTCTGCACCAGCGGCATGCGGGTCTGGCCGCCGACCAGGATCACATCGTTGATAGAACCTACATCGACACCAGCATCTTTCAGCGCAATGCGGCAAGGCTCGATGGTGCGCTGCACCAGATCCTCGACCAGCGACTCCAGCTTGGAACGGGAAATCTTCACGTTCAGGTGTTTCGGACCGCTAGCGTCTGCAGTGATGTACGGCAGGTTGACGTCGGTCTGCTGGCTCGAGGACAGCTCGATCTTGGCCTTCTCGGCAGCTTCCTTGAGGCGCTGCATGGCCAGCGGGTCGCCCTTGAGGTTCATGCCGGTTTCTTTCTTGAATTCGTCGACGAGGTAGTCGATCAGACGAATATCGAAGTCTTCACCGCCGAGGAAGGTGTCACCGTTGGTGGCCAGCACTTCGAACTGATGCTCACCGTCGACTTCGGCGATCTCGATCACCGACACGTCGAAGGTACCGCCGCCCAGGTCATAGACGATCACGGTGTGGTCGCCCTTGGCCTTGTCCATACCATAGGCCAGCGCAGCCGCAGTCGGCTCGTTGATGATGCGCTTCACGTCCAGACCAGCAATGCGGCCGGCATCCTTGGTTGCTTGACGCTGGCTGTCATTGAAGTAGGCCGGAACGGTGATGACCGCTTCGGTGACCGGCTCGCCGAGATAATCTTCGGCGGTCTTCTTCATCTTCTTGAGAATTTCAGCCGAGATTTGCGGCGGCGCCATCTTCTGGCCGTTCACTTCAACCCAGGCGTCACCGTTGTCCGCCTTGGCAATCTTGTACGGCACCATCTGAATGTCTTTCTGCACGACTTCTTCGTCGAAACGACGACCGATCAGACGCTTCACCGCATACAGGGTGTTGTGCGGGTTGGTCACCGCCTGACGCTTGGCCGACTGGCCAACGAGGATCTCGCCATCGTTGGCGTAAGCGATGATGGACGGCGTGGTACGCGCGCCTTCGGCGTTCTCGATTACCTTGACGTTGCCATTTTCCAAAATGGAGACACAGGAGTTGGTGGTCCCCAGGTCGATACCGATAATTTTGCCCATGAATGTTCTCCCGAAACTTTGATTTTTCCGTCGCCTCGTTTCTCAGGCGCCGGCAGCACTAAAACGCTTGACTTAAAAATGGGGTCGTTTCGGCTTATTTCAAGCCTGCTCGTCGATACTCGGCGGCGGCGTCATTGGCGCCTTGCTGACCACGACCATGGCCGGACGCAGCAGACGACCGTTGAGCAGATAGCCCTTCTGGAACACCTTGAGCACCGAATTCGGCTCGGCATGAACGCTTTCTTCCATGGCCATGGCCTGGTGGTGCTCCGGGTTGAACGGCGCACCATGCGGGTCGATGGCTTCCAGGTTGTAGCGAGCCAGGGTGTCGTGGAACAGCTTGAGGGTCAGTTGCATACCCTCACGCACGGCCTTGATCGATACATCGTCAGGGCTGGACAGCTCCAGGCCGCGCTCCAGGCTGTCGATGACCGGCAGCAGGTCACCGGCGAATTTTTCCAGCGCGAACTTGTGTGCCTTCTCTACGTCCTGCTCGGCGCGACGACGCACGTTCTGCAGATCGGCAGCCATGCGCAGCGACTGATCCTGCGCAGTAGACAGTTGCTCTTCCAGCGTTTGCACGCGAGCAGCCAGGTCGTCACCAGGCGCCACAGCTTCTGCCGCCTGCGCCTCGGGATTCTGCGTATCCAGGGTCTGTTCGTCAGCCATGCCTTTCTCCTCTCGAAAAAACCGGCGCGATACCGACTCGCGCTCCTGCCGCCTATATGGTGTCAATTCCACAGGTTTCAAGGGGCGATAGAGAGGATTGCCAGAGAAAGAAAAAACACTGTATAAATAACCAGACATCAATTCGGGAGCGTTCGCCATGCTGGTGCACCTGTCCATTCACAACTACGCCATCGTCGACCACCTGGATCTCGAGCTGGATGCCGGCATGAGCGCCATCAGCGGCGAGACCGGTGCCGGCAAGTCGATCATGCTCGATGCCCTCGGGCTGTGCCTGGGTGATCGCGCCGACAGCGGCGTGGTGCGACCAGGCAGTGACAAGGCGGACATTCTTGCCAGCTTCGACCTGGCGGACATTCCCGAAGCCCGCAGCTGGCTCGCCGAACGCGACCTAGGCCACAACCAAGATCAGGACGCCCCGTGCATCCTGCGCCGCGTGATCACCGCTGAAGGCCGCTCGCGCGGCTATATCAACGGCAGCCCCTGTCCACAGGCTGATCTCAAGGCCCTTGGCGAACTGATCATCGATATCCACAGCCAGCACGAACATCAGTCGCTGCTCAAGACCGACACCCACCGTCGCCTGCTCGACGAATACGCTGGCAGCCAGGACCTGGCGCGCCAAGTACAGCTCGCCGCGCAACGCTGGAAGCAGACACGCAACGAGCTGGAGCGCATCTCCAGCCAGGGCGATGAACAGCGCGCCCGCCACCAACTGCTCAGCTATCAGCTGGAGGAGCTGGAAAATCTGGCGCTGGGCGACAATGAGCTGGAGCAGCTGGAACAGGAACACAAGGCCCTGAGCAATGCTGAAGCACTACTGGCGGCTTGTCGCCAGGTGCTCGAGCTGTGCAGTGAGAGCGATGCCGGCAACGTGCTGTCGGCGCTGACCGCCAGCCTCAACCGCCTGGGCACCTTTGGCGGCCAGGGCGGCGCCTTGAACGAAGCCAGCAATCTGCTGGCCAGTGCGCAGATCCAAGTTGAAGAAGCCGTCGGCGAGCTGAATCGCTTCCTCGATCACTTCGACGCCGACCCGGAGCGTCAGCAGTTTCTCGAAGAGCGTCTGGACACCATCTATACCCTGGCGCGCAAACACCGTATTCAACCGGCCGAACTGGCTGCCCTGCAGCAGCAATTGTTCGAGGAGCTTGAAGGGCTCAATGCCGACGACCAGGCCAGCGAACGCCTGGCCGAGGAACTGGCCGCCTACGCGCGCCACTATCAGGAAAAGGCCACGGAACTCAGCTCGCTACGCAGCAATGCCGCCGAGCGTCTGTCTGCCGCCGTGGAGCAGGAAATGCAGGCACTGGGCATGCCGGGCGGGCGCTTCAGCATTCAGTTGCAGGCGATGAACAGTGAAGAGCCGCATGCCAGCGGCCTGGAAATGGTCGAGTTTCTGGTCAGCGCCAACCCCGGCCAACCGTTACGCGGCCTGGCCAAGGTCGCCTCCGGCGGTGAGCTGTCACGTATCAGCCTGGCGATTCAGGTGATCACTGCACAGACCTCACGCGTACCGACACTGGTTTTCGACGAAGTGGACGTCGGCATCGGCGGCCCGACCGCCGAAGTGGTCGGGCAGTTGCTGCGCCGCCTCGGCGAGCGCGGTCAGGTGCTGTGCGTCACCCACTTGCCGCAGGTCGCCGCGCAAGGCCACCAACATCTGTTCGTACACAAACGTCGCGGTGAGGACGCCACCTCCACGGCAGTGAGCAAACTGGACGAAAGCGGCCGCGTCGAGGAGATCGCCCGCATGCTCGGAGGCGTCGACCTGACCGAGGAATCCCTGGCCCACGCCCGCAAGATGGTCACCAGCGCTCAAGCTGCCTGAAGTAACGTAGCCCGAGCTACGGCAAAACAAAAAAGGCGACCCGAAGGTCGCCTTTTTCACTGCGGCAGAAGAATCAGCTCTTCTTGCGCACGTACAGCACCAGATTGTGATCGACCAGCTCAAAACCGTGCTCACGCACGATCTCCTTCTGACGCTTCTCTATCTCGGCGTCGAAGAACTCGATCACCTCACCGGAATCGACACAGACCATATGATCGTGATGGCCGCTGTCAGCCAGCTCGAACACGGCATGGCCACCATCGAAGTTGTGACGCACCACAAGGCCAGCTGCCTCGAACTGAGTCAGTACGCGATATACGGTAGCCAGACCAACGTCTTCACCGGCTTCCATCAGCGCCTTGTAAACATCCTCCGCGCTCATGTGACGGTGCTCGGCGTTATCGAGCATTTGCAGGATTTTGACCCGTGGCAGGGTCACCTTCAGTCCAGCTTTGCGCAGTTCGTTATTTTCAACCATGGTCTGCTTTCTCGTAGGGGCTGCTTTCGCAGCCTCCCTTAATACGGGTATGATCTGGGGTTCAAGTTGCCCAAGATAGTGGAAGTCACCCTCCGATGCAAAAAACCAAGCTCTTGCTGACCAGCCTGTCGCTGACCGGGCTCTTCGCACTCGCCGGTTGTTCATTCCCCGGGGTTTACAAGATCGACATTCAACAGGGCAATGTCGTGACACAGGACATGATAGACCAGCTGCGCCCGGGAATGACCCGACGCCAAGTGCGGTTTATCATGGGCAACCCGCTGATCACCGACACCTTCCATGCCGATCGCTGGGATTACCTGTACAGCATCCAGCCAGGCGGCGGTCAACGCCTGCAGGAGCGCGTCAGCCTGGTATTCGACGGCAGCGACCAGTTGGTCGGCCTGGCTGGCGACTTCATGCCCGGTGTCAGCCGTGATCAGGCGATCATGGGCCAAGACAGCGACACCAGCAGCGCCCAGCCGCAAGCCAAACCGCAGGATGAAACGCCGCCAGCACCTGGCTCGCTGCTGGAACAGATCCAGCGCGAAGTGGATCAGGTCGAGACCGTCCCGGTTCCTACGCCCGAGCCGCTGGACACCGATCCGCAGTAATATGCGGACATCAAAAAGCCCGGAGCGAATCCGGGCTTTTTCGTATCTGCTGCCTTAAGACCTGACGAGTCAGCTCAACTCTTCGCCCTCTTCCCTAGCCTTGGCTTTAGCAGCGCGCTGCTTGCGCACTTCCTTCGGGTCGGCGATCAGCGGTCGATAGATTTCGACACGCTCGCCCTCCTCCAGCACGCGCTCCTCCGGCTTGCTGACCGCCTTGCCGAAAATGCCCAGCGGCGCCTGGCTCAGATCCAGGTCCGGAAAGAACTGCTGCATCCCGGAACGCAGCGCAGCCTCACGCACTGTGGTACCGGCCGGCACGGACAGGCGAAGGAGTTTCTGCCGCTCAGCGAGGGCGTAGACCACCTCGATGGCGATACTCGGCTTATCCATATAACTGCTTGGCTCGCAGGCAGAAGGCATCGACCATGGTGTTGGCCGCCTGGTTGAACAGCGGGCCCAGCGTGGCGCGTACCAGCGGCCCGGCATAGTCGAAGGTCAGATCCAGACTGATCTTGCACGCTTTGTCACCGAGGGCCTTGAACTCCCATACCCCGTTGAGGCTGGTGAACGGACCTTCCTGCAGATTCATCTCGATGCGCTGGCCAGGCAGCAACACATTGCGCGTGACGAAGCGCTGACCGATGCTGCCCTTGGCCACTTCGAGGCTGGCCAGCATGTGCGTCTCGCTGACTTCAAGCACGTCACTGGAACGACACCAGGGCAGAAACTGCGGGTAGCTGGCAACATCGTTGACAAGATCAAACAGCGCCTGCGCCGGGTAAGGCAGCAACGCCGAGCGCTGGATTCGAGTAGTCATTTACTTGCTCAGCTCCGCGATGAAAACGATCAGCACGCCGATTGGCGCCACAACGCGAATCAGCCAGAGGGACAGATTGAACAGCAGCGGGCTTCTGATGGCCAACTCTTCGCGCACCGCTTCGCGGCTCAATACCCAACCGGCGAACATGGCGAAAGACAGACCGCCCAGCGGCAGCAGGATACGGCTGGTGAGGTAATCGATGCTATCGAAGAAGGTCTTGCCGCCCTCTGCCCCCCACTGCAACAGATGAAAACCATCCTCGGCGAATACGAAGAACTTGGCCTCGGCCCAGAGGTTGAACGACAGCACCGTGCCCATGCCTACCAGCCAGCACAACAGCGCCAGCACGGCAGTCACCTTGGCACGGCTGCGTCCGGTTTTTTCGATGAAGAAGGCGACCGCAGGCTCCAGCATGGAGATCGACGAACTCCAGGCCGCCACGGCCACCAGCACGAAGAAGATCAGCCCCATTACCTGACCGAAGGCGATGTTGCCGAAGGCAATCGGCAGGGTGACGAACATCAACCCAGGCCCACCACCCGGTTCGAGACCGGCGGCAAAAACGATAGGGAACAGCGCCATGCCGGCGGTGAGCGCAACCAGCGTATCGAGCAGTCCGACGGTCAGTACCGTGGCACCAATCGAGGCCTTCTTCGGCATGTAGGCGCCGTAGACCATGATCGAACCAACACCGACGCTCAGAGTGAAAAAGGCATGACCCATGGCGGCCAGAATACCGTCCTGCACCTTGCTCGGGTCGAAGTGGAAAAGGAAATCGAAACCCTCGCGGAAATGCCCAGTGGTGAAGCTGTACCCCAGCAGCACCAGCAACAGCACGAACAGCAGCGGCATCATGATGCGCAGGCTGCGCTCCAGCCCCGCCACCACACCCTTGGCGATGACGAAGGCGGTAATCAACATGAACAGGCTGTGCCACAGGGTCAGGCGCCAAGGGTCAGAGGTCAGCCCGCCAAAGGCCGCGCCGGCGCCATCGGCGCTGATGCCGGTAAAGTCGCCACGGCCCATGCTCAGAATGTAATCCAGTGACCAACCCGCCACCACGCTGTAGAACGACAGGATCAGCAGCGCCGCAACCATGCCCATCAGCGCAGCCAGTGACCAGTGCTTCGAGGCACCGGCGTCGACGGCCAGGCTCTTCATTGCATTGACCGGGCTCTGCCGGCCACGGCGGCCTATCATGGTTTCCGCCAGCATGATCGGCACACCCACCAGGGCGATGCAGAACAGGTACATGACGACGAACGCACCGCCGCCGTAGACCCCAGTCATGTAGGGGAACTTCCAGATATTGCCGAGGCCTACGGCCGAACCGGTAGCCGCCAGAATGAACACCCAGCGACTGGCCCAGGCACCATGAATTGAAACTTTGTCGCTCGCCATTGCGGCCAAGCCCCCATACTGCGGGAAAAAAGATCGCGCATTGTCGGAGATTAGCTGCATCGGCTCAAGTTTGGCTCGGCAACGCCCCATGGCGCAGGCGCGGCCGACTCCTTATAATGCGCGCCCTATGGCTAAGCAAAAGAAACATCCACAAGGCACCATCGCGCTGAACAAGAAGGCGCAGCATGACTACTTCATCGAACATAAGTTCGAGGCCGGCCTGGTGCTGTCCGGCTGGGAAGTGAAGAGTCTGCGTGCCGGCAAGGCACAGCTGGTCGACAGCTACGTGCTGCTCAAGGACGATGAGGCCTGGTTGATGGGTTGCCACATCACGCCACTGAAAACCGCCAGCACCCACGTCATCGCAGACCCGACCCGCACGCGCAAGCTGCTACTGAACAAGCGCGAGCTGGAAAAGCTGTTCGGCTCCGTACAGCAGAAGGGCTACACCGCCGTGGCGCTGTCGCTGTACTGGAAACAGCATCTGATCAAATGCGAAATTGCCCTGGCCAAGGGCAAGAAGGACTTCGACAAGCGCCACACCGAGAAAGAACGTGACGCCGACCGCGAGGTTCAGCGCGCCATGCGCAGCAAGGGCAAGGAAGACTAAACGCCCTCCTCAGCTCGTAGCCCGGGCGATGCTTGATCGCCTGGGCTCGTTCTTACAAGCCTAGCCGGCGCTGCGCACGCGCCACACGCTGGGCTTCCAACTGCACTTCCGAGAGCACTTCCTGCACATAGTCGATGTGCTGGTTGGACAGATCGCGTGCATCCTCCGCACGGCCTTCGATAATCGCTTCGTACAGCGCGCGGTGCTGGCAGATCAGCATGTCGCGGGTCTCTTCTCGCTGGGCGTACATGCCGCCGATGTTGGTTACCACGTTGCGCTTGAGCAAGTCGAACAGGCCGCGAATGGTATGCAGCAAAACGGCATTGTGGCTGGCCTCGGCAATTGCCAGGTGAAAGCGCGCATCCGCCGCCCCCTCCTCGGCACGAGTCACTTTGCCGACTCGCGCGTAGCAATCCTGCAAGGCTTCGAACGCCTCAGAAAGGCGCTGCCGGTCGATCGCAGTGGCGCGCTTGGCCGCATAGTAGGCGCAGGAGCCTTCCAGCGTGTGACGGAACTCCAGCAGATCGCGCTGGGCATCCTCCTTGTTCTCCAGAAGCTGCAGCAGTGGATCACTGAAGGTCGAGCCGAGTGATTCGGCAACATAGTTGCCGCCGCCCTGGCGGCTGATCAGCAACCCCTTGGCCACCAGTTTCTGGATCGCCTCGCGCAGGGACGGACGCGACACACCGAACTGCTCGGCCAGCGCACGCTCAGCAGGTAACCGCTCACCGGCACGCAGGGTGCCTTCGAGAATCATGGTTTCCAGTTGCGCGACGATGTCATCGGAGAGACGTCGCTGCCGCACCAGACCTACTTCCATCACCCACATCTCCATTGGTTTGACCAGGCCCAAGGCCTCACAGCGCAAGCCTATAGCGCCCTTCTTCGCTGAACAAGCAAGCACTCTACGACCAAAGTCTTAGCATCTCGATTTGACAGTCAATTGAGCAACTTTTAACCTGAGCCCGCTACTTTGTAAATTGGTATTACCAATTTAACCAACAAGAACAACAAACCATCGAGGTCACGCCATGTCAGCCCAACACGCTGCAAGCCTGTTCGATCACGCCTCATCCCTGCCGCGCCAACCGCGCGCTCGTGTGGAGTAAGTCCCAATGTCCAACGGAATTCTCGCCCTGCTGGCGTTCTCGCCGATTCTGCTCGCTGCCGTCTTGCTGATCGGCCTGCGCTGGCCGGCCAAACACGCCATGCCGCTGGTCTATCTGGTCACTGCTGCCGTCGGCCTGTTCGCCTGGGACATGACCTTCAATCGTGTTCTCGCCTCCACCTTGCAAGGCCTGCTGATCACGCTTGGCCTGCTGTGGATCATCTTCGGCGCCATCTTGCTGCTGAACACCCTCAAACACTCCGGTGGCATCACCGCGATCCGCGCCGGTTTCGCCACCATCAGCCCCGACCGCCGCATCCAGGCCATCATCATCGCCTGGCTGTTCGGTTGCTTCATCGAGGGCGCCTCGGGCTTCGGTACACCGGCGGCCATCGCAGCCCCGCTGCTGGTCGCCATCGGTTTCCCGGCCATGGCTGCCGTGCTGATGGGCATGCTGGTACAGAGCACGCCGGTATCCTTCGGCGCCGTCGGCACCCCGATCATCGTCGGCCTCAATACCGGCCTGGACACCGCCACCATCGGTGCGCAGCTGGTCGAACAGGGTTCGTCCTGGGCGCAGTTTCTGCAACTGATCACCAGCGAAGTGGCGATCATCCACGCCACCGTGGGCGTGATCATGCCGACCATCATGGCGATGATGTTGACCCGTTTCTTCGGTCAGGAGAAAAGCTGGAAAGCCGGCCTGGAAGTGCTGCCGTTCGCGATCTTCGCCGGCCTCGCCTTCGTCGTACCGTACGTCTTCACCGGCGTATTCCTCGGCCCGGAATTCCCGTCGCTGATGGGCGGCCTGATCGGCCTGGCCATCGTCACCAGCGCCGCACGTTTCGGCTTCCTGGTGCCGAAGAAAACCTGGGACTTCGCCCCGACGGACAAATGGCCGAGCGAATGGCTGGGCACCGTCGAGATGAAACTGGACGAACTGACCGCCAAACCGATGAGCGCCCTGCGCGCCTGGCTGCCGTACGTCCTGGTCGGCGCACTGCTGGTGATCAGCCGTGTGTTCCCCGACGTGGGCAACGCGCTGAAGGCGGTGGTGGTGAACTTCCCCGACCTGATGGGCGAAGCTGGCGTCAGCGCCAACTTCCAACCCTTGTACCTGCCGGGCGGGATTCTGGTCGCCGTGGTTCTGGCCACCTTCTTCCTGCACGGCATGAAGGTGCGTGACTTGAGCAAGGCAGTGAAGGAATCCTCCAGCGTGCTGCTCAGCGCAGGCTTCGTGCTGTTGTTCACCGTGCCGATGGTGCGCATCCTGATCAACTCTGGCGTCAACGGTGCCGAACTGGCCAGCATGCCGATTCTCATGGCGCGCTGGGTAGCCGACAGCGTCGGTGGCATCTACCCGCTGCTGGCTCCGAGCATTGGCGCCTTGGGTGCCTTCATCGCCGGTTCCAATACCGTCAGCAACATGATGTTCAGCCAGTTCCAGTTCGGCGTGGCCAGCAGCCTGGGTATCTCCAGCGCGCTGATCGTAGCGGTCCAGGCCGTGGGTGCCGCGGCCGGCAACATGGTGGCAATCCACAACGTGGTCGCGGCATCGGCTACCGTTGGCCTGCTCGGCCGCGAAGGCAGTACCCTGCGCAAGACCATCTGGCCGACGCTGTACTACGTGCTGTTCACCGGCATCATCGCGATGTTTGCGATCTACGTGCTGGGTGTCAGCGATCCGCTGGTCGTGCGCTGACCACAACCCGTCGAATGCGCCCCGGCCAAGCCGGGGCTACTGCCGTCAGGCTACGCTTCCCCTTTTCAGCAACAGGATGAGCCCATGATCATTTCTGCCTCCACCGACTATCGCGCCGCCGCTCAACGCAAGCTGCCGCCCTTCCTGTTCCACTACGCCGACGGTGGCGCATACGCCGAGCACACTTTGCGCCGCAACGTCGCCGACCTGTCGGACATCGAACTGCGTCAGCGCGTGCTGAAGAACATGTCCGAGCTGGACCTGTCCACCGAGCTGTTCGGCGAGAAGATGTCGATGCCGGTCGGCCTGGCGCCGGTCGGTCTGACCGGTATGTTCGCCCGTCGCGGCGAAGTGCAGGCGGCGAAGGCAGCGGCAGCCAAGGGCCTGCCCTTTACCCTATCCACCGTGTCGGTGTGCCCGATCGAGGAAGTGGCGCCAGCCATCGACCGACCGATGTGGTTCCAGCTCTATGTGCTGAAGGACCGCGGTTTCATGAAGAACGCCCTGGAACGCGCCAAGGCCGCCGGCTGCTCGACCCTGGTGTTCACCGTCGACATGCCCGTGCCCGGTGCCCGCTACCGCGACGCTCACTCCGGCATGAGCGGCCCGAACGCCGCACTGCGTCGCATGCTGCAGGCCATGACTCACCCGCAGTGGGCCTGGGACGTCGGCCTGATGGGCAAGCCGCACGATCTTGGCAACATCTCCGCCTACCGCGGCAACCCGACCGGCCTGGCCGACTACATCGGCTGGCTGGGCGCCAACTTCGACCCGTCGATTTCCTGGAAGGACCTGGAATGGATCCGCGACTTCTGGGACGGCCCGATGGTGATCAAGGGCATTCTCGACCCGGAAGATGCTCGTGACGCGGTGACATTCGGCGCCGACGGCATCATCGTGTCCAACCACGGTGGACGCCAGCTCGACGGCGTGCTGTCCAGCGCCCGCGCCCTGCCGGCCATCGCCGACGCGGTCAAGGGCGACCTGAAAATCCTCGCCGACTCCGGCATCCGCACTGGCCTGGACGTGGTGCGCATGCTCGCTCTGGGTGCCGACACCGTGCTGCTCGGCCGCGCCTTCCTCTATGCCCTGGCCGCGGCCGGTGGCGCCGGTGTGAGCAATCTGCTCGACCTGATCGAGAAGGAAATGCGCGTGGCCATGGTCCTGACCGGCGCCAAGTCCATCGCCGAAATCACTCCGGATCTGCTGGTAAAGGAGCGTTGAGCCAATGACTGCTGCCGCCTCCATCACCCGCGACGCCCTGCTGGCGCAGATGCGCCAGATCGTCGGCAGCAGCCATGTGCTGACCGACGAGCAATCCACGCGGCGCTTCCGCAAGGGCCACCGCACGGGCGAGGGCAACGTCCTGGCGGTGGTACGCCCTGCTTCGCTGCTGGAGCAGTGGCGCATCCTGCAGGCGGCAGTGGCGGCCGACCGCATCGTCATCATGCAGGCAGCCAACACCGGCCTGACCGGCGGCTCTACTCCTGACGGCGCCGACTACGACCGCGAGATTGTGCTGATCAGCACCCTGCGCATCACCGGCGTGCAGTTGATCAACAATGGCGAACAGGTGGTATGTCTGCCCGGCGCCACCCTCGATCGTCTGGAGCAGGCGCTGGCGCCGCTGAATCGCGAGCCACACTCGGTGATCGGTTCATCCTGCATCGGCGCGTCGGTGCTCGGCGGCATCTGCAACAACTCCGGCGGCGCTCTGGTGCGCCGTGGCCCGGCCTATACCGAGCTGGCGCTGTATGCGCAGGTGAAGGATGACGGCGCGCTGGAGCTGGTCAATCACCTGGGGATCGAGCTGGGCAACGATCCAGAGGAAATCCTCACCCGCCTGCAGAACGGCGATTACACGCCGCAGCAGGTGCACAACGAGGCAACCGCCAAGGCCTCCGATGCGCGCTACGGCGAGCACGTGCGCGACGTCGATGCCGATACTCCGGCGCGCTTCAACGCCGACCCATCGCGCCTGTTCGAAGCCTCCGGTTCGGCTGGCAAGCTGTGCCTGTTCGCCGTGCGCCTGGACACCTTCCCGAAAGAGCCGAGCACGGTGTTCTACATCGGCAGCAACGACCCGCACGACCTCACCGAAGTGCGCCGTCACCTGCTGGCCGAGCTGCCGCGCCTGCCGATTGCCGGGGAGTACATCCACCGTACCGCCTTCGACATTGGCGAGAAGTACGGCAAGGACACTTTTCTGGTGATCGACCGGTTCGGCACCGCCAAGGTGCCAGCTGCCTTCGCCATGAAGAGCCGGGTCGACGGGTTCTTCGAGCGCTTCGGCCTGCGCGGGGTGACCGACAAGGTGATTCAAGCCCTGATGAACCTGCTACCCAGCCACCTGCCGGCGCGCATGCGCGAGTACCGTGACCGTTTCGAGCATCACCTGCTGGTACGGGTATCCAACGACACGCTGGAGCAGACCCGCAGCTTCCTGAGCGAATACTTCACCGGCCGCAGCAGCGGCGCCTATTTCGAGTGCGATGCAGATGAGGGGCGCAAGGCCTTCCTGCATCGCTTCGCCATCGCCGGCGCGGCAATCCGCTACCGTGAGTCGCACCGCAGCAGCGTCGAGGACATCCTCGCCCTGGACATCGCCCTGCGCCGCAATGACCGCGACTGGGTCGAGACACTGCCGGACGAAATGGAAGAGCAGATCATCCATAAGCTCTACTACGGGCATTTCTTCTGCCATGTGTTCCACCAGGACTACATCGTCAAGAAGGGTAATGACCCGATCGCCATGGAACACCGCATGTGGAAGCTGCTGGACGAACGCCGCGCCGAATATCCTGCCGAGCACAACGTCGGCCACCTGTACGTGGCCAAGCCGGCTCTGGCCGGTTTCTATCGCGAACTGGATCCGACCAATACGTTCAACCCCGGCATCGGCCATACCTCGAAGAAGAAGCATTGGGGTGGTTGTTGCTAGGACGCTGGCGCTTTACGTAGGAGCGGCTTCAGCCGCGAACCGAACACAAAATTCGCGGCTAAAGCGGAATGCCACCCAGCCGTTCCTACGGATTTGCACTTAGCCCAGACGTAACCCGGGGCCGGCAGAAACCGATGTCCAGCACAAAAGCAAAGGCCCGCCGATATGGCGGGCCTTTGTTTTGACGCTGCCGGATCAGGCGAAGACGATTTCCTCGCCGTCGACCTTGGCATGCACCACGGCCCCCGGCGCGAATTCGCCAGCCAGAATCTGCTGCGCCAGCGGGTTCTCGATCCAGCGCTGGATCGCACGCTTGAGCGGACGTGCGCCATACACCGGGTCGTAACCGACGGCGATCAGCTTGTCGAGCGCCTCCGGCGTCAGCTCCAGGCTCAGTTCGCGCTCGGCCAGACGGCCACGCAGACGCCCCAGCTGGATTTCGGCAATACCGGCAATCTGCTCGCGGCCCAGCGGCTCGAACACCACCACCTCGTCGATACGGTTGATGAACTCGGGACGGAAGTGGCTGCTCACCGCATCCATTACCGCCGCGCGCTGCGCTTCCTTGTCGCCGACCAGCTCCTGGATCTGCGCCGAGCCCAAGTTGGAGGTCATCACGATCACCGTGTTCTTGAAGTCCACGGTGCGACCATGGCTGTCGGTCAGGCGGCCGTCTTCCAGCACCTGCAGCAGCACGTTGAACACATCCGGATGGGCCTTCTCGACCTCGTCCATCAGCACCACCGAGTAGGGCTTGCGACGCACCGCCTCGGTCAGGTAACCGCCCTCTTCATAACCGACATATCCGGGCGGCGCGCCTATCAGACGGGCGACGCTGTGCTTCTCCATGAACTCCGACATGTCGATGCGCACCAGCGCCTCCTCGGTATCGAAGAGGAACTCGGCCAGCGCCTTGCACAGCTCGGTCTTGCCCACCCCGGTCGGGCCGAGGAAGAGGAACGAGCCGCTCGGCCGATTCGGGTCGGACAGCCCCGCACGGGAGCGGCGCACGGCGTTGGCCACGGCCACCACCGCTTCGTTCTGGCCGATCACGCGCTGGTGCAGCAGGCCTTCCATCTTCAGCAGTTTTTCGCGTTCACCTTCGAGCATCTTGCTCACCGGAATACCCGTCCACTTGGACACGACTTCGGCGATCTCCTCGTCGGTGACCTTGCTGCGCAGCAGTTGGTTTTCCGATTTACCGTGCTGGTCGACCATCTGCAGGCTGCGCTCCAGATCCGGAATGATGCCGTACTGCAGCTCGGCCATACGTTGCAGGTCGGACTTACGCCGCGCAGCCTCGAGATCGGCCTTGGCCTGTTCGATACGTTGCTGGATCTGCGCCGAACCCTGCACCTCGGCCTTTTCCGATTTCCAGATCTCTTCGAGGTCGGCGTATTCCTTCTCCAGCCGGGCGATATCTTCCTTGAGCTTTTCCAGACGCTTGA
Organism: Ectopseudomonas composti; assembly: GCF_900115475.1. Lineage (GTDB taxonomy): Bacteria > Pseudomonadota > Gammaproteobacteria > Pseudomonadales > Pseudomonadaceae > Aquipseudomonas > Aquipseudomonas composti. The sequence continues at coordinate 111,352 of NZ_FOWP01000011.1, read as the reverse complement.
GCGCCGCGTCGTCGTCTTCCTTCTTCAGTGCCTCGCGTTCGATCTTCAGCTGGATCAGGCGGCGATCCAGGCGATCGAGCTCCTCCGGTTTGGAGTCGATCTCCATGCGGATGCGGCTGGCGGCTTCGTCGATCAGGTCGATGGCCTTGTCCGGCAGTTGGCGGTCGGTGATGTAACGATGACTGAGCTTGGCCGCGGCGATGATCGCGCCATCGGTGATGGTCACGCCGTGGTGCACCTCGTAGCGCTCCTTCAGGCCACGCAGGATGGCGATGGTGTCTTCCTCGCTCGGCTCGTCGACCAGCACTTTCTGGAAGCGCCGCTCCAGTGCGGCGTCCTTCTCGATGAACTGGCGGTACTCGTCCAGGGTCGTGGCGCCGACGCAGTGCAGCTCACCACGGGCCAGGGCCGGCTTGAGCATGTTGCCGGCGTCCATGGCGCCTTCGGCCTTGCCGGCGCCGACCATGGTATGCAGCTCGTCGATGAACAGGATGATGCGCCCTTCCTGCTTGCCCAGTTCGTTGAGCACCGCCTTGAGGCGCTCCTCGAACTCGCCGCGGAACTTGGCGCCGGCGATCAGCGAACCCATATCCAGCGACAGCAGGCGCTTGTCCTTCAGGCCATCCGGCACTTCGCCATTGATGATGCGCTGGGCTAACCCTTCGGCGATGGCGGTCTTGCCCACGCCGGGCTCACCGATCAGCACCGGGTTGTTCTTGGTGCGGCGCTGCAGCACCTGGATGGTGCGGCGGATCTCGTCGTCACGGCCGATCACCGGGTCGAGCTTGCCCTCTTCGGCACGCTTGGTCAGGTCGACGGTGTACTTGTCCAGCGCCTGACGCGACTCCTCGACGTTGGGATCGTTGACGGCCTGGCCGCCGCGCAGGTTGGCGATGGCATTTTCCAGGGCCTTCTTCGACACGCCCTGGCCGAGCAGCAGTTTGCCCAGCTTGGTGCCCTCGTCCATGGCGGCGAGCAACACCAGCTCGCTGGAAATGAATTGGTCGCCCTTCTGCTGCGACAGGCGGTCGGCCTGATTGAGCAGGCGCGCCAGATCCTGTGACAGATTGATGTCACCCGTGGGGTTCTGCAGCTTGCCGAGCTGATCCAGCTCGCGGGTCAGGCCCTGCCGCAGGCTGTTGATGTCGAAGCCCACCTGCATCAGCAGCGGCTTGATGGAGCCGCCCTGCTGCTCCAGCAGCGCCTGCATCAGGTGCAGCGGCTCGATGGCAGCATGATCCATGCCCACCGCCAGGGATTGGGCATCGGAGAGTGCAAGTTGCAGCTTGCTGGTCAAACGATCGATACGCATATGTCCTTCCTCCAGAGTGGCGAGCCGGGACAACTTCCCCGAAAAAAGAAACTCGCCGAGATGCAGACTAGATATGGACGATTACGCCGTATTCAAGAGACGACGACTTGACCCAGATCAGCGCCATACCACCTGCTGCTCCAGCGGAAAGCGCAAACGCGGGTTGTAGACGCCCTTCTCGCCCTGGCGCCCGACGGCCAGCAGCATGATGGGGATGGCCTGACGCGGGATATCCAGCACACGGCGCAGACGCGGCTCGTCGAAGCCCTCCATCGGACAAGTGGCATAGCCGTGGCTCTTAAAGGCGAGCATCAGGTTCTGCGCCGCCAGCGCGGTGGATTTCACCGCCCACACGCGCATATCGGCCTTGCTGTTGGGCGTGCGCATCAGGGGCTTGCGCAAGCCCATCAGTCGCACCAGTTGGCGCTTGAACAGACCGAGCAGGCCCAACGGCCCCTGGTTGTACTGAAACGGTGCGGTCTTGCTGTAGAAACTGCGGATGCGCGCTGGCACCTCGGCCTCCGGCCAGTAATCAATCACGTTGCGGCAGGCCTGGCGCCAGGTGTCCGGGCGCGCCAGCACGGCGATGATCAACGGCGCTCGGGCAGCGTTCTGGCTCATGCAGACCGGGTGCAGCTGCGCCAGCAGCGCCGGATCGCGAATCACCTGAAAACTCCAGGGCTGCAGGTTGCAGGAGTTCGGCGCCAGCACCGCCAACTCCAGGCAATCACGAATGACCTCTTCAGGCACGGGCTCAGGAGCGAAACGGCGCACTGCGCGACGGCTTTCGATCAGGGCGCGCAGCTCGGCCGGTGAGGCCATGGCAGGCAATTGCTCGTTGGGGAAGCTGGTCATGGTGCACTCCTCGGCATGTCGCCCGATTAAGCAACCGGACGACCATGCGAACAAGAGTGCGTGGGGAAATGGCCGTGGATTTGGCCGATTAGCCTCACCTGCGCCTAGGCGCGAGGACACAGGTGGCGCTATTCACAGACCGAGTGCTTTCTCGACCGCCTGGATCAGCGCCGGATCGTCGGGCGTGGTGCGCGGCGAGAAACGCGCCAACACGCGGCCGTCCTGGCCGACCAGAAACTTCTCGAAGTTCCAGGTGATATCGCCGGGAAACTCGGCGCCCTCACCGGCTAGAAGACGATAAAGCGGATGACGAGCGGGGCCATTGACCTCCAGCTTGCTGCCCAGCGGGAAGGTCACGCCGTAGTTGAGGCTGCAGAACGAACGGATCTCGTCCTCACTGCCCGGCTCCTGACCGGCGAACTGGTTGCAGGGCACTCCAAGCACGGTAAAGCCATTGCCCTTGTACTGCTGATAGAGCTTTTCCAGCCCAGCGTACTGCGGGGTCAGGCCGCATTTGGAGGCGACGTTGACCACCAGTACCACCTGCCCTTTATAAGGCGCCAACGGCAGTTCCTGGCCATCCAGCGCGCGGAGATTAAGATCGTGAAAGGCACTCATGACGAACTTCCTCAGCGAATTCAGTGCAGCGGGCACTAGGCCCGATAAATCATCAAGGCGTCTGCAAGTGAGCAGGCCGCCGTGCATGAAAAAGGCGCCTTGAGGCGCCTTTATCGCAAGCTTGAGCTTAGCAGCGGTTGCTCCATTCGGAACGACCGCAAGTCGCCTGAGCGGCGAATCAGTGGTGGTGACCACCTTCGCCATGGACGTGACCATGGGCCACTTCTTCTTCGCTGGCGTCACGCACGCCTACGACCTTGACCTTGAAGTTCAGGCGCTGGCCAGCCAGCGGGTGGTTGCCGTCGACAGTCACGTCGTCGCCATCGATATCGCGGATGGTGACGATCTGCATGCTGCCGTCCGGGCCCGAAGCATGGAACTGCATGCCCACTTCCAGGGTGTCGACGCCTTCGAACATGGCGCGGCTCAGGGTGGCGACCAGCTCGGCGCTGTATTCGCCGTAGGCTTCTTCGGGCTCGACGGAAACGTCCAGCTCATCGCCAACCTGCTTGCCAACAAGGGCCTTCTCGAGACCGGCGATGATGTTGCCAGCACCATGCAGATACACCAGCGGCGCGCCGCCAGCGGAGCTGTCGATCACCTCACCGGCATCGTTGGTCAGGGTATAGTCGATGGAGACGGCCTTATTGGCGGCGATCAGCATGGGGAGACCTTTTGCGAAAGATAAATGAACGCGCAAGTTTAACCAACGCCAGCCTGGATTGCGACCCGAGCCCAGACAAACGGGCCGTACGTATCGTTGATTTTCGTCAGGACGAGCACGGCGACTGGGTGGCAGTCTTGTCTTGTGGTCATACTCAGCATGTACGCCACCGACCGCCCTGGCAGAATCGGCTCTGGGTACTCGATCCCGAGCAGCGCCACATCAGGCTGGGCAGCCTCTTCCCCTGTGGCTGGTGCGCCATGGATCGGTCGCACGATGAATTCAAGGAAGCTTAAATGTCTGCACGCAACATTCTGGTGATCAACTGCGGCAGTTCGTCGATCAAGTTCGCCCTGGTCAACGAGTCGCAGGAAACTTTCATTGTCAGCGGCCTGGCCGAACGTCTCGGCAGCCCTGAGGCCGTGCTGCACTGGCAACAGGGCGAGTACAAGGACAGCCAGGCTTTGCCGAATGCCGACCACCGCCAGGCCCTGGCGCAGCTGCTACCCATCGCGCAGCAGGCCGCAGCCGGCGAGCTGCACGGTATCGGCCACCGCGTAGTGCACGGCGGCGAGCATTTCTCCGGCGCCTCTCGCCTGGACGCCACCAGCCTGCAGGCGATCCGCCATGTCGCGCCGCTGGCGCCGCTGCACAACCCGGCCAACCTGCTCGGTATCGAGGCGGCGATGAAGCTGTTTCCGGACCTGGTGCAGGTGGCCGTTTTCGACACGGCCTTCCACCAGAGCCTACCCGAGCACGCCTACCGCTATGCCGTACCACAGGCGCTCTATGCCGAACACGGCGTGCGTCGCTATGGCTTCCACGGTACCAGCCACCACTATGTCAGCCGCAAGGCCGCGCAGATGAGCAACCTGGCGTACGACGCCAGCAGCTGGCTGGTCGCACACCTGGGCAATGGCAGCTCCACCTGCGCCGTGGAAAACGGCCACAGCCGCGACACCAGCATGGGTCTGACCCCGCTGGAGGGCCTGGTGATGGGCACGCGCAGCGGCGATGTCGACCCCAATCTGCACAGCCACCTGGCGCGCACCCTAGGCTGGAGCCTGGAACAGATCGACACCCTGCTCAACAAGGACAGCGGCCTGCTCGGCCTGTCCGGCCTGTCCAACGACATGCGCACACTGGAACAGGCCCGCGAACAGGGTCACGCCGGCGCCACCCTGGCCATCGAGGTGTTCTGCTATCGCCTGTCCAAGTCCCTGGCGGCGATGAGCTGTGCACTGCGTCGCCTTGATGGCCTGATCTTCACCGGTGGCATCGGCGAGAACTCGGCACTGATCCGCAGCAAGACACTCGAACATCTCAGCCTGCTCAACCTGAAACTCGATGTTCAGGCCAACGCCCGCTGCATACGCGGCGTCGCCGGTGCCATTCAGGCCGACGGCCACACCTGCGTGCTGGTGGTGCCGACCAATGAAGAGCGGCAGATCGCCCTCGACACCCTTGCCCTGCTCGACTGAGGCTTTTTCATGCATACCTTCTTCATCGCCCCCACCGGTTTCGGTGTCGGCCTTACCTCCATCAGCCTCGGCCTGGTCGGTGCGCTTGAGCGCAGCGGCCTCAAGGTCGGTTTCTTCAAGCCCATCGCCCAGCCACATGCCGGCGACCTCGGCCCGGAGCGCTCCAGTGAACTGGTCGCCCGTACCCACGGCCTGAACTCGCCCAAGCCGCTACCGCTCAGCCATGTCGAGCGCATGCTCGGTGACGGCCAGCTGGATGAGCTGCTGGAGGAGATCATCAGCCTCTATCAGCAGGCGGCCGTCGACAAAGATGTGGTCATCGTCGAAGGCATGGTGCCAACACGCCACGCCAGCTACGCCGCGCGGGTCAACCTGCACCTGGCCAAGAGCCTGGATGCCGACGTGATCCTGGTCAGCGCCCCGGAGGACGAGAACCTCACCGAGCTGTGCGACCGTATCGAGATCCAGGCCCAGCAGTTCGGCGGGCCAAAAGATGCCAAGGTACTCGGCGTGATACTCAACAAGGTGCGCAGCGACGACGGCATCACCGCCTTCACCGAACGCCTGCAGGAGCTCTCACCACTACTCAAGAGCAACGATTTCCGCCTACTCGGTTGCATCCCATGGCTCGATGAGCTGAACGCCCCGCGCACCAAGGACGTCGCCGAACTGCTCGGGGCGCGCATCCTCAACGCCGGCGACTACGAGCAACGGCGCATGATGAAGATCGTGCTCTGCGCCCGTGCCGTGGCCAACAGCGTGCAGTTGCTCAAGCCCGGCACCCTGGTGGTGACACCGGGTGATCGCGACGACATCATCCTCTCCGCCTGCCTGGCAGCGATGAATGGCGTGCCGCTGGCGGGCCTGCTGCTGTGCAGCGACTTCGCTCCCGACCCGCGCATCATGGAACTGTGCCAGGGCGCCCTGGCCAGCGGCCTGCCGGTGATGACGGTAGCCACTGGCTCCTACGACACCGCCACGCACCTCAACCGCCTGAACAAGGAAATCCCGCTGGATGACCGCGAGCGCGCGGAGAAGGTCTCCGACTTCGTGGCCGGGCATATCGACCACGACTGGTTGAGCGCGCGCTGCGGCACGCCGCGCGAGCTGCGCCTGTCCCCACCCGCCTTCCGTTACCAACTGGTGCAACGCGCCAAGGCCGCCGGCAAGCGCATCGTCCTGCCCGAAGGGGCCGAGCCGCGCACCGTGCAGGCCGCCGCTATCTGCCAGGCACGCGGCATCGCTCGCTGCGTACTGCTGGCCAAGCCGGACGAAGTGCAGTCCGTGGCGCGCGCGCAAGGCATCGAACTGCCGGATGGCCTGGAGATCCTCGACCCGGACCTGATTCGCGGACGCTACATCGAGCCGATGGTCGAACTGCGCAAGGGCAAGGGACTCAATGCGCCGATGGCAGAGGCACAACTGGAAGACACCGTGGTGCTCGGCACCATGATGCTCGCCCTGGACGAGGTGGACGGCCTGGTCTCCGGCGCCATCCACACCACCGCCAACACCATTCGCCCGGCACTGCAGTTGATCAAGACCGCTCCCGGCTACAACCTGGTCTCGTCGGTGTTCTTCATGCTGCTGCCGGATCAGGTGCTGGTCTACGGCGACTGCGCGGTGAACCCGGATCCGAACGCCGAACAACTGGCGGAGATCGCCCTGCAAAGCGCCAAGTCGGCGCAGGCCTTCGGCATCCCGCCGCGCGTGGCGATGATCAGTTACTCCACCGGTGACTCCGGCAGCGGCGAGGAAGTGGAGAAAGTACGCGCAGCCACTCGCCTGGCCCGCGAGAAGCGCCCCGACCTGCTGCTCGACGGCCCGCTGCAGTACGACGCCGCCGCCATCGAGAGCGTGGGTCGGCAGAAGGCACCGAACAGCCCGGTGGCCGGCCGTGCCACGGTGTTCGTATTCCCCGACTTGAACACCGGCAACACTACCTACAAGGCCGTACAGCGCAGCGCCGACTGCATCAGCGTCGGGCCGATGCTGCAGGGCCTGCGCAAGCCGGTGAACGATCTATCGCGCGGCGCGCTGGTCGACGATATCGTCTTCACCATCGCGCTGACGGCGATCCAGGCGGCGGATCTGCCGAGTTGAAGCAGCTGTAGGGTGCGCCGTGCGTGCAGCATGAAAACAATGGTGCGCGCCGGTCAGAACAGCCGGCACACCCTACGAGCAAACAAAACCACATGGTCATCACTGGCACTTGCAGGTCAGTGCACAACCGTTAACCTTGGCGCCGAACCAGCTCGCTGCACGGAATGCCGCAGCTCTTTCGACTGACTATGGGGCGCAGAGAAAGCCCCTTTTTCAGGCTGCCCGCCGGGCGTGCAGCCTGCTTACGGAGGCGTTCGCCCGATGCTGCACTTTCTTCCCGCGCCGCTGCGCGGCCTGATCACGAGCCTGCTGCTGGCTTTCAATACCCTGTTCTGGTGCTGGCCGCTGTTCATCGTCGCCCTGCTCAAACTGCTGCTGCCGTTCGCCCCGATCCAGCGCGCGCTGCGCTTCGTCATGCACGGCATTGCCGAAAGCTGGATCGGCATCAACAAATTCTGGATGCGCCTGGTCGGCCATATCGAATGGAACGTCCAGGGCCTGGAGCGCTTCGATACCCGCCACTCCTATCTGGTGACCAGCAATCACCAGAGCTGGGTAGACATCCTGGTGCTGCAGTACCTGCTCAACCAGCGCATGCCGCTGTTGAAGTTCTTTCTCAAACAGGAGCTGATCTGGGTCCCGGTGATCGGCCTGTGCTGGTGGGCGCTGGAGTTCCCCTTCATGAAGCGCTTCAGCAAGGAATACCTGGCCAAGTATCCAGAAAAGCGCGGCCAGGACCTGGCCACAACGCGCAAGGCCTGCGCGCGCTACAAGACCAACCCGGTGGCGGTGTTCAACTTCCTCGAAGGCACCCGCCTGACGCCGACCAAACATGCACAGCAACAATCGCCATTCAAATATCTGCTCAAGCCCAAGGCTGGCGGTATCGCCTTCGTGCTCGATGCCATGGGTGAACAGTTGCATGCCATCGTCAATGTCACCATCCATTACCCGCATGGCGTGCCAGGCTTCTGGGATCTGCTCTGCGGTCGTCTGGATGCCGTGCAGGTGATCTTCAAACAGGTCGACATTCCGCGCGAGTTCATCGGCCGCAACTACGATCAGGACGAGGATTACCGCCTGGCCTTCCAGCAGTGGGTCAACCATCTATGGGAAGAGAAGGACGCTGAACTCGCCAGCCTGCACGGTTCGGCGTAACCCAGACCCTAGGGTGCGCCGTGCGCGACACACTGCCAATCAAGCACGTGGCAGGGGCAACTTGCTCCAGTCCAACTGCGCCGGCACCTGCATGGCGCTGCTGGCCGGCACGCCAGGTGCTACCAGAAAGCCCTGCATGACGCTGCAGTGATGCTGCGTCAGCCACTCGCGCTGCTCCTGGGTCTCGACGCCCTCGGCGATCACTTCCAGGCCCAGATGATGACCCAGGTCGATGATGGTACTGACCACTGCGGCATCACGCGGTGAGTCGAGCATGTTGGAAATAAACAGGCGGTCGATCTTCAGCGTGTCCAGCTCGAAATGACGCAGATACGCCAGTGACGAATAGCCGGTGCCGAAGTCGTCGATGGCGATCTTCACCCCAAGTTCGCGCAGATGACGTAGCTGCGCCTGGGTCAGCTCCAGGTCCTGCATCAGCGCACTCTCGGTCACCTCCACTTCCAGTTGGCTGGGTTTCAAACCGTGGGCAGCGAGCACGCGCTGCAGATCGGTCACCAATTGCGGCATGCCGAACTGCACCGGGCTGACATTGAGGCTGAGCACCATGTCCTCACCGAACTGCTGCTTGAACGCAGCCAGTTGCCTGGCGCCCTCGCGGAAGATCCACTCACCGAGGCGGTTGATCAGGCGAGTTTCTTCGAGCAGCGGAATGAAGACGTTGGGCGCCACGGTACCGGCGACCCGATGCTGCCAACGCAGCAAGGCCTCGAAACCGCGCAAGCGCCCGGTCTCGAGCTGGAACTGCGGCTGATAGACCAGCATGAAGTCGTCGTTCTCGATGGCGTGACGCAGGCTTTCTTCGAGCATCAGCCGTGACCGCGCGCGACCGTTCATCTCTGGAGAGAAGAAGCGGTACTGCTGGCGCCCCGCGCGCTTGGCCTCGTACATCGCCATATCGGCGGAGCGCAACAGGCCCTCGACGCTCTGCCCGCACTCAGGGAAACAGGCGATACCAACGCTGGCCCCCAGGGTGAAATCCACACCATCGAGGGTGTGGCGCACCGAGACCAGTTCGATCAGTTTCTCCGCGACCTTGGCGGCGTCCTCAGGATGGCCGAGGTTATCCAGCAACGCGGTGAATTCGTCACCGCCGATGCGCGCCAGGCTGTCATAGGGGCGCAGGCAGGCCTTGAGCTGCTCGCCCACGCGGCGTAGCAGTTGGTCGCCAACATCGTGGCCGAGCGAGTCGTTGATACGCTTGAAGCCGTCCAGATCCAGGTACAGCACGGCGACCCGCTGGCCGCTGCGTTCGATACGCGCCAGCGCCGACTCCAGCGCCAGGTGAAAGCCGCGCCGATTGAGCAGACCGGTCAATGAATCGGTCACCGCTTGCGACTCCAGCTGCGCGTGCAGGTTGCGCACCACCGACATGTCCAGGGCGATCACCACCATGGCGCGCTGCTGTCGCGGCAGAGGCGAGCAAGACAGCGCCACCGGCAAACAACCACCGTTGAGCGTATGCATCATTGCTTCGTGTACGCGGTAGGTGGCCTCACGCTTGAAGTGCAGGTAGAACTCGGACTGCTGCCAGCCGCCGTCGCTGGCAGGGTTTTTGAGGAAAGACAACAGGTCGGAACCTTCCAGATCAGCCACTTCGCCGTCGAGCATATGCGCCATGGCGGGGTTGGCGAACTGGATACGACCGTCTTCGCCGACCACCAGAATTCCCTCGGCCGCATTGGCCAGCACCGACGCATTGAATGCCCTAGCGCGCTCGAGCTGCTGGGACAACACCTGCAGCTCGCAGCGATTGTGCTCGTGCTCCAGCAGACTCTGGATCTTGTGGCGCAGCACGCTGGGATCGAACGGCTTGAGCACGAAGTCCACAGCGCCAGAGCTGTAGCCTCTTAGCACGGCATCATGGGTCTGTGAAATGGCGGAAACGAAGATGATCGGCGTTAGCCGCGTACGCGGATTACCACGCATCAGGCGAGCGACTTCGAAGCCATCCATGCCTGGCATCTGCACATCTAGCAAGACCAGCCCGACGTCCTCTTCGAGCAGACAGCGCAGGGCCTCTTCACCGGAACTGGCGCAGCGCAGCTGCCACTCTCCGTCCTCGAGCAGCGCCTGCATGGCCTCGAGGTTCTCCATACGGTCATCCACCACCAGCAGCACCTGCTTGGCGGGTACGGCGGCGGTCTTATTCTGCGCCTGGACCATCATCACTCCCCTGTCCATCTGCCCTGCACCACTCACTCCTGCCATCAGATTAGCCCATCACCGGACGAAGGCATGACCGGCATGCCCAGCCAGCGCTCCAGCAGCGCCAGCAGCTCATCGCGCTTGATCGGCTTGGCCATGTAGTCGTCCGCGCCAGCGGTGATGCATTTCTCGCGGTCACCCTTCATGGCATGGGCGGTGAGCGCGATGATGGGGATCACGCAGCCATGCTCCAGCTTGAGCAGGCGCGTGGCGGTGTAGCCATCCATGTTGGGCATGGCCATGTCCATCAGGATCAGGTCGAACGGGTCGCGCTGGTAGGCGGTGATGGCTTCGATGCCGTCTTTGGCGGAGCTGACGCGCAGCCCCACTTCATCCAGCAGCGCCGTCAGCGCATAGACGTTACGCACGTCGTCATCCACCAGCAGGATGCGCTTGCCCTGCAATGGATTGAGCCGCGCATGGGCCGCCTGCGGCGCACGCACGTCACCGAGGAAGCCCTGTACTGCCTGGCACAGTGCGTCGGTATCGTCGCCATGCTTGCGCACCACGACGGCGCTGTAGCGGCGCAAACGCTGCAGGGTCTGCTGGGTAACATCGACGCCGGTATTGATCACCACGCGCGTGCCCTGCAATGGGCGCAGCTGGTTGAGACTGTCGAGCAGGGCGAAACCGTCCTGATCCGGCAGGTCGAGGTCGATCACCAGCGCGCAGAACTGTCCCTGCGCATAGGCCGTACGCGCCTGCTCGCCATCGGCACAGGCACTGACCTGAAAACCCAGCTCCGTCAGTTGCTCGCGGTAATGCTCACGCTCGACTTCGACATCCTCCACCAACAGCAGAGCCTGCTCCTGCTGGGCACCGTGCTGCAGCTCGATGAATACCTGCTCCAGCTCGTCGCGGCCGATGGGTTTGACCAGGTAGCGTGTGCCGTCATCGTTCCACCCTGCCGGTTGTGGTACGCAGGAGATGATGTGTACCGGTGTGTGTCGATGGGTTGGCTGGGCACGTAAACGCCGAAACAACTGCCAGCCACTGAGATCGGGTAGCAGGATGTCGAGGATCACCGCGTTGAACGACTCCTGTTGCAGCAGCCCCAACGCCTGCAGCCCGGTGCGGCAGTGCACGCTGGAAAAACCATGGGCGTGAGCCTCCTCGGCGATCACCGCTGCAAAATTGGCGTCGTCCTCGATGATCAGCAGCGGCGGACCTTCCCCGGCACGCTGTGGCCCCTCGACGGGCGCCTCGACATTGAGCGAACCGGCCTGAACCGGCAGGCGGACGGTAAAGGTGGAGCCCTGCCCCGGCGCACTTTGCAGGCTGATATCACCATCCAGCGCCAACACCAGTTGGCGGGTGATGGCCAGTCCCAGCCCGGTGCCACCAAAGCGCCGACTGGTAGAGCCGTCGATCTGCTGGAAGGCTTGGAATACCTGCTCGTGTTGCGCGGGGTCGATGCCGATGCCGGTGTCATGCACGCTGAAACTCACCAGTTCGCGCTCATCGTCCTGCCGTCCCTGGCTGCCGACCGTCAAGGTGACCTCGCCCTGATCGGTGAACTTCAGCGCGTTGGACAGCAGGTTGCGCAGGATCTGGTGCAGGCGCACGCGGTCGGTGTGGATGACGCGCGGTACGCCGGCCTCCAACTGGGTGTGCAGACGCAGGCCCTTGAGTTCGGCCATCGGGCGCAGGCTGGCATCCAGTTCCACCAGCACGTCCTGCATGTTGATCGGTTCGAGCTTGAGCTGCATGCGCCCGGACTCGACCTTGGCCAGATCCAGTACGTCATTGATCAGTTGCAGCAGATCACCGCCGGCGCGGTGCACGATGTCCGCGTGCTTGGTCTGTTTCTCGGTGAGATTGCCTGCCAGGTTCTGCCGTAACTGATCGCTGAGAATCAGGATGCTGTTGAGCGGCGTGCGCAGCTCGTGGGACATGTTGGCGAGAAACTCGGATTTGTAGCGGTTGGCCAACAACAACTGCTCGGCCTGCTCACGCAACTTCTGCTCGGCCGCCTTACGCTCGCTGATGTCGATGATCACCGCCTGCACCAGATTCTCGTCACCACTGCGTATCGGCGACAGGCCAACTTCCAGCGGGATCATGCGACCCTCGCGGTGCTGACCGAACAGCTCGCGGTTCCCTCCCATGCGGCGCTGCTCGGGCATCGCTTGATAGCCTCGGCGCATTGCCACATGGCTGCCGCGCTGCGCGGCTGGCAACAGCATTTCCACCGGTTCACCGAGCAGCATCTGGCGCTCGTAGCCGAACAGCAGCTCAGTCTGCCGATTGACCATGGCAATGCGCCCCAACCCATCGACCAGCACGATCGCGTTGGGCGAGGCTTCGACCACCAGCCGGAAACGCTCCTCGGCCACCTTGCGTGCACGCAGGTCGACGAGGTTGATCAGGTAGCTGCTGCCTTCATGCAGTGGGTTGAGGCTGATGCTGACCGGAATCGACTCGCCGCGCAGCGTACGCACCATACGTTCGTCACTTTCGGCCAGTTGCTCCTGCAGATCTTTCGGCGACTCGATATTGGGCAGCACGCGCAGAACAGTTTCACCCGGCAAGGCATTGAGCGGGCAGTCGAACAGCTCGGCAGCGCTGCGATTGGCCATCTCGATGCGACCCTTGTCGTCGCAGAGCAGGGTCGCGACCGGCAGACGCTCGACCAGCAGTCGAAAGCGCTCTTCACGCTCGCGCAGGGCTACAGTGGCCCGTTCACTGATCTGCAGCTTGCGATCACGCTGATAGAGAAAGCCGCCGACCAGAATCGACAACAACAGCGTTGCGCCTAGCCCGGCCCAGAGCCCAAGCGTACCGGTACGATCCGCCAGACTGCGCTCATACTCAGGCGTGCCTATCACCTCCAGGCCCCATATGCGGCCGTACAGCGGCAATTCCATATGACTCTGAAAACGCGGCTTCCAGTCGTTGGTCTGGGTTGTGCCACCGAGAAAATCAGCATCGGGAGCCTGCTGATCCTTGAGGACAATATCGAAGAGTCGAGTCTGGCTACCGAGGATGCCTTCGATCAGGTCATGGCTACGAAACGCGCCGTGCACCGTTCCAAGCAACGCAGCGCGACGTTGCTCCACCGTGTTGAGTGGCACACCAGGACGGAAAACCGGAAGAAACAGCAGCACCCCCTGCTGCACGTTGACATCGATTTCCTGACGTAGCACCACCGGCCCGCTCAAGCTGGCATCACCGCTTTCGAGGCTGCGCTCGATGGCCTGACGGCGGATCGCCTCGCTGAGCATATCGAAACCGAGCACACGCCGGTTGCGCCAGTCCAGAGGGCTGACGTAATCGATAGGCAGGTAGTATTCGCGCTCCCCCTCGGGGAACAACTGATAATCGGAGCGCTCTTCCGCCTTCAACTCCGCGCGAAAATCACCCAACTGCGCCTGACTCAGGTAGCGCGACCAGGCGACAGCCTGGATGCCTGGATAACGATCCTGCAACTGCAGCTGATCCAGTGCTCGCTCCCACTCGACGGGTGAAACCCGGTCACTCCCGGTCATCAGCCCCGAAACACCACGCAGGACCATCTCGTAGGCCTGCATGCGCGCCATCACGCGCTGGCCAATATCCTGTGCTTCGAGTGCAAAGCGATGCTGACTGCCCTCCTGCTCACGCTCCTGCAGGGTATTCCACTGCCAGAAAATCAATCCGCCCAGCCCAACCAACAGACCAAGTGCAACCAGCAGCGGCGTCCAGGGCCTTGGCGGCCGCTCGACAGCTCTGTTGTCCATTCGCGCTCCTTCGGTCATCCAGAACCAACGCGCACGGGGCATCCGGGCGCGGACTTCACAGAACCACAGCAAGCAGTCTAGTCAGGTTTTTAATGGATGGCCTTTTGCCAGAAGAGACGCGACAGGCGGTCAGGAGGATTGGCGTAAACGCCTTCTAGCGTCTCGCTGAAAAGCATCCATAGCGCTGATTATCGATGACATAAAAAAGCCTCCCGGAGGGAGGCTTCGTGCAACGCAATCCGGCCCTAGAGCGGACGCAGGTTAATCTCGACGCGGCGATTCTGCGCGCGCCCCGCATCGGTGGCGTTGCTGGCAATCGGCTGGCTCGGGCCCGCGCCGTATGCAGAGATGCGCTGGCCCGGCACGCCATTGGCGGTCAGGTAATTGGCCACGCTCTGCGCGCGACGCTGCGACAGGCTCTGGTTCAGCTCCTGCGAGCCGGTACTGTCGGTATGACCGACGATGTTCACACCGTTCTTGTTGAACTCCTTGAACACCAGTACCAGCGAATTGAGGGTCGGGTAGAAACTGCTGGAGATATCCGCCGAGTTGCTACCGAAAGTGATATTGCCCGGCATGATCAGTTTCAGATCATCGCCATTGCGTTGTACCTGCACGCCAGTGCCCTGCAAGGTCTGACGCAGCTTGGCTTCCTGAGTGTCGACGTAATAACCGTAACCACCACCGGTAGCACCACCAACGGCTGCACCTATCAGGGCACCCTTGGCGCGGTCTTTCTTGCTCGACGTCGCAGCGCCGATCACGGCGCCGGTGGCTGCGCCGATGCCGCCGTAGACGCCGGCTTTGCCAGCCTGACTTTCGCCGGTATAGGGGTTGGTGGTGCAGCCAGCCAGCATGGCCATGAGCGCAGTTGCTGCGATCAGATTACGTCTGGTCTTCATAAGGATTCCTTAGTATTTCTTCTGGTATCGGGCAGACATGCCACAGTCTTCGAGACGCCAGGGCGCAATGAAGTTCCGCCCAAGCTTATCAGCCTGGGCGGATGAGGACTGCGATCTAGAGCAGGTCTGCCTGGTACAGGCGCGTCACTGCACGCCAGGCAGGGGGCGCAACGTCACCTCGACACGACGGTTCTGCGCACGACCATCTGCCGTGGCGTTGCTCGCCACCGGCTGGTCCGGCCCCATGCCACGGGTGCTCAGGCGGCTGGTGTCGACACCTTGTGCCAGCAGGTAGTCGGCCACGCTTTGCGCACGTCGCTGCGACAGCGCCATGTTGTGGCTTTGCGAGCCAGTGCTATCGGTATGACCGACGATCTCGATACTGTTCTGGTTGTACTGGCGGAAGGAATTGGCCAGGTTATTCAGCGGTTGATAGAAGCTGCTGGCGATTTGCGCGGAGTCGGTGGCGAAGGTGATGTTGCCAGGCATGATCAGCTGGATCACATCGCCCTGTCGCTGCACCTCGACCCCGGTGCCCTGCATGCTGCGGCGCAGCTCCTCTTCCTGCTTGTCGGCGTAGTAGCCGTAACCGGCCGCGGCAGCGCCGGCCACGGCGGCGCCGATCAGCGCGCCCTTGCCACGGTTATCGTGGTTGATCAGCGCACCGGCAGCCGCACCGGCCAGCGCGCCGAGGCCACCGTAGGTCGCAGTGCGATTGGAGCTCGGCGCGCTTTGATCATAGGGGTTCTGTGAGGCACAGCCGCCGAGCAGCAGCGCAGAGGTGCAAAGGGCAATAACGGACAGGCGGAACATGAAGGAATCTCCATGAACGGTGGGTGATGGCTGTTTGAGTTCTCACACCACCATTAGTGCCCTGTCATGCGCGAATAAAGGGGTTCTCGCGCATCTCGTCACCCAGGCGAGTGTCCGGGCCATGGCCAGTGACCACAGTGGCGTCCTCGTCGAGGCGGTAGAGGCGTTGCTTGATCGAACGCTCGATGGTGGCGTAATCGCCGCCCCACAGATCGGTACGGCCGATACCGCGGCGGAACAGGGTGTCACCGGCGATCAGCAGCTTGGCGTCCTCGAACCAGAAGCTCATCGAACCCGGCGTATGCCCCGGCGTATGCAGCGCCACACCGCAGCCGCAGGCCAGCTCCTCGTCATCGGCCAGCCATTTGTCCGGCGCCGGCACCGGCGTGTAAGGCACACCGAACATGCTGCACTGCATCTCCAGGTTGTCCCAAAGGAATTGGTCTTCCTTGTGCAGATGCAAGGTGGCGCCGGTTTTCTCCTTCATCTGCCCCGAGGCGAGGAAGTGATCGAGGTGCGCATGGGTATGGATGATGCTCACCACCTTCAAGCCGTGGGCCTCCAGACGCGCCATGATCAGATCGGGATTACCGCCCGGATCGACCACGATGGCCTTTTTCGTGAGCGGATCGCCGATGATCGTGCAGTTGCACTGCAAAGGCCCGACAGGGAAGGTTTCGCGGATCAGGGCGGGGCGTTCGGCGGCAGTCATCAGGTGGCCTCGTTGCGGTAATCGCCGGGCAGTTTACCGGTCCATTTACGAAATGCACGACGGAAGTTGGACGGGTCGCTGAAGCCCAGCAACTGGGCGATTTCATACAACGGCAAATGCGTGGTGGTCAGGTACTGCAGGGCCAGGCGTTTGCGCACGTCGTCGAGCACCTGCTGGTAACTGGTGCCCATCTGCGCCAGATGCCGGCGCAGGCTGCGGCCACTGGTGTACAAGGCGCTCGCGGCGCTTTCCAGATCAGGAAAGTCACCGGGACGCGCCAACAGCAGACGGCGCACCCGTGTGAGCAGGCCATCCTGCACGTCGAGGCTGGCCAGCAGCGCCTCGCATTGCTGCTCGCACATCTGCACCGTGGCCGGGTTGGCCAGGGCCATCGGCCGTTGCAGGTAATGTCGGGGCAAACGCAGCCAGTGATAGGGCTGCTCGAACTGCGCCGCCACGCCAAATACCTCGGCATAGCGCTCGGCATACTCCGGCGTAGGATAAGCGAAGCCGACAGCCACGCCCTGCAACTCCTCGCCGAGCAGAAAACGGGCGATGGTGTGGATGCTAGTCAGCAGCCCTTCGGCCGCGAACCGTGACTGCGGCCCCATGGGAAAGGACTCGACCGCACGCAGCTGCATGTCCTCGCCCTGCTCGACCAGCTCCAGTTCGAACGCCAGCCCCAGCACCCGGTAGTACTTCAGGGCGAACTGCAGGGCCTTGCCCAGGTTGGCGCTGGACAGCACCGCGTAACCGAGAATGCCGTGGGTAGAGACGTTCAGGCGCTGCCCCAAAACTAGGCCAAGCGCCGGTTCGCCACAGCGTTCCAGCGCGGCCTGGGTCAGTTGGTGAAAGTCGAGAAAGGACAGTCGGCCATTGGGGCTGCCCAGCACCTCGGGGCGGACCCGTGCCGCGACGAACAGCTCGGCACGCGCCAGGCCGAGCTCTTCGGCCAGCGCCAGGAGTGCCTCGGCGTAGGCCACAGGCACCAGTTCGGCAGTAAAGTTGAGGGTGTGCTTCATGGGCTCGTTGTTCTGTTGGCTGGCCGCAAATGACCGTCCTGATCACCAACCTTAACTCAGCAAATCCGTGTTCGCCGCTGCGCTGCCACCCCAACTTTTTACTGGAACCGCGCTTTGGCCAGATATGACTGTCACCTTGGCTGTTACGAACCTGTGCCCAACTGCGCATGACGCCCATAGTGAACGCCAGTCAAACCGCGCATTGGAGCCCTCATGGCCAGCACCACACCGGAAGGATTGCAGATTCGCCCCCGACACATGGATTTCGATCTGCCCAACCCGCTGCCGCGCCACTGGAACGGCGGCGACGCCTTCAAGACCCATCTATTCGACGCCATGTCGGTGTTGTTTCCCGATGGCGAACGCTTCTTCATCGACTCGGTGCGCCAGTTCCGCGACCGCATCGACGACCCGGTACTCAAGGAGCAGATTCGCGGCTTCATCGGCCAGGAGGGCCATCACAGCCGCGAGCATCTCGAGTACAGCCAGCGTCTGCGCGACCTGGGCTACAACGTCGAACGCATCGAGAAACGTGCCCGCGCACGCATCCGCTACACGCAGAAGAAGTTCTCGCCGCAGCGGCAACTGGCCGCAACCGCGGCGCTGGAACACATCACCGCGATCATGGCCGATGGCCTGCTGAGAAATGATGCTTACATGGCCGAGGCTCATCCGACCCTGGCCCGCCTGTGGCGCTGGCACGCGCTGGAGGAAACCGAGCACAAGGCGGTGGCCTTCGATGTCTACAACCAGGTGTGTGGCAGCCGCAAGCTGCTGCGCCGGGCGATGCTCATGGGCACCTTCTTCTTCGTGCTCGACACCACGCGCGGCCTGGCGCACATGCTCAAGGTCGACGGCCTGCTGTGGAACTGGCGCGTGTGGCGCGACGGCATCCGCTGGATGTGGGGCAAGGAAGGCGTGTTCCGCCCGCTGATCCGCACGTACCTGGACTTCTTCAAAGATGGCTTCCATCCCTGGGAGCACAACAACCTGGACCTGCTCCACACCGCCCGCGTGGAGTTCGACGGCCCCCCACAGGTTCAGGCCAGCGCTGCCTGAGATTAACGTTTCAAGTAAAGCCCGGAACCTGTCCGGGCTTTTTCGTGGCCCGGATGTGCTCCGGACCTTTGCAGCTTTGATTCAACCTCGCAGGAATCTCATCGCGTCGGCGGCGCTCTGCTCGGGAATCTCCTCCATGGGGATGTGCCCGACACCCGGGTAGACCTTGACCTGAATCCCCGGCAGATCACGCTGCCACAGCGGCACGTGCTTGGGCGAAATCCAGCGATCACGCTCGCCCCACATCAGCAGCGTTGGCACCTTGATTTGCGCGACCCGCTCAGGCGTCGTGTGCAGTTCCTCCTTGTTGACCTTCAGCAGCACACGGAAGATCTCCATCATGCCGCGGCGGTTACCCGGACGTCGCGACAGGTCGTAGTAGCGCTCGACCACACCGGGTTTGATCCGCCCTGGCTCGCCGTAGACCTCCTTGATGCCCTGGGCGATCAGCGCGCGCGGCATCCACATCGGCATGGCGACGGTGGCGCCGGGCAGCGCGGCGGCGGCGATCATCCACGGCACCTTGTGCATGGGGTAGCCGGCCGGATCGATCAGTACCAGCTTGCCAACGCGCTGCGGCTGCGCCAGGGCAAAATTCCAGGCGATGTAACCACCAAGAGAGTTGCCGGCGATATCCGCCTTGTCCACCTGCAGGTAATCGAGCAACAGGCCAAGCACGCGGATCATGCGCTCGGCCGAATACTGGCCGTCGCGCGCGGGACCGGTCAGGCCAAACCCCGGCACGTCGAAGCGGATGATGCGGTAATCCGAGGCGAACGCCTGCACCCAACTGTCCCAGGTGTGCAGCGAGGCGACGACACCGTGAATCAGTACCAATGCCGATTTGTCGCGGCATCCTTCGTCACGGTAGTGGATGTTGAAACCGTCGAGTTCGATATAGCGCGAGCCTTCGGCAGCATTACCATAGCGCCCCTTGAGGCGCTCCAGCGGTAGCGCGCCGAAGCCCAGACGGGCGAAACCGGCAGCCAGCGGTGGTTGCAGGGACAGGCTGTTGGCGGTCATGCGGGATACCTCGAATCTTGTTGTAGGTACCCGCATCAGAGCATGGCCCGCCGCCCGATAGAGCCCAACCTTGGGTCTGTTGATGGGCCATCTCAGGCAGCAATGACAGCACGTTCAGGTTACGGCAGGCTCTCAGGTGCGCGGGCACAGCGAGGCGATCAGCAGATCCGCCAGCACCATCTTGGCCCGCTCGATTTCCTCACGGCTGGCACGGCGTCCGAGCAGGTCGAGAGAGGCCGCTTCGAGCGCCCAGATCAGCGCCTGATAGACCAGGGGGTCACGTGGCGCCAGCTCCGGTTCGAGGCGCTCGACCAGCAGGCGCAACATTTCCTGGTGTGCTCGCTGACGATGGGCGGCCAGTGGCGATTGCGCGCGCAGTGCCTCTTCCTGCATCAGGCGGATGATTGGCCCAACGGCCAGGTGATAATCGAAAAAGCGCCCGACCATCGCCCTCAGCCATTGTTGCGGGCTGCCAGCGACCTGCTGCATCTCGCGAAAGCGCGCCAGCAGCAGCGCCACCGAGGTCTGGTAGATGCCTTCGAGCACCTCCATCTTGTTGGCGAAGTATTTGTAGAAGGTGCGTCGCGATACCTGCGCGGCGTCCAGCAGGTCATTAACGGTCGCCTGTTCCAGCCCCTTGCGAGCGAATACCGCAATCGCTGCCAGTTGAATGTTGGTGCGCTGCAAGTGGCCAATCAACGGGCCCTCGCCAGCTCCGCCCTGCTGCGAGGCGAGTGCGCCATAACCGCCCAGGTCCTCGAAAACCGCGCGTATCGCACCGTGCTCGGCCAACTCGTCCATGCTGCTTCCCAACCAAGGCGCGGGTGACGTGGCGCCGCGAGCTGATTACTCTGGAGCCGCCTCTAGCCGCGGATATTCATCGTGTCATCCACCCTAGCACGTCGCCTGTTCTGGCCGCTGGCCATCCTTTTGCTGGTCTGGCTGCCGCCGCTTGGAGCCGCCGAGCTGTTCTACCTTGGCCAACGCATCCCGGATATTCACAAGCCGTGGCGCAGTGGCGATTACCGGCAGTTGCGCGAAGCCCTGGAGCAGGTCGACAGCACCCAGGCCAACGCGCTGCCGCGGCGCAGTGGCGAATTCACCGGACCGATCTATGAGCGCATGGTCTCGCCGGAAAATTTTCGCCCGCAACTGAACATCTATGCGCCACTGGAGCTGCGCCAGAACGAGGCCCGTGAGGTGCTGTTCGAACTCAAGGAGCTGATGCGCCTGTACTTCGACTTTCGCGCCAAACAGCAGCCCTACGCCGCCGAAGCCCTGGGCCTGATGAGTTACTCGCTGCGCCAGCAGGCCATACTCTTCACCCTCACCACCGAGTTCTGGATGACGCTGTCGCAGAGCGAACAGGGCAACCCGGTGCGCCTGCAAGGACTGCGGGAGACCAAGGCGGCAGCCGCCATGCTTAGCGGCAGCGCGCTGGACTACCTGGAACTGACCCAGGCCTTCGGCCGCGACGAACTGCTGTTGTACAGCGCCGAACTGAGTCAGCAGTTGCCGGAACTGTTCGTGCATCTACCCGCCGATGTGCAAACTCAGCTGCTGGTGCGGATCGAAAAACTCAGCACAAGCCATCGTTACCCACAGGTCGGCCAGGACATGGCGGCCTTGCTGCCAGTGCTGCAGATGATTCATGAGGATGTACAACGCAAATTGGCGCAACCCGTGAAGCCAGAGGTGAAGGCGCCGACACTGGATCTGTCGGCACCGACCTCAACGCAATAGGCCAAGCCCCTTGGCACGAGCGACGGCCTGAGTGCGCCGCTCGACGCCAAGTTTGCTGTTGATATGGCGGGCGTGAGTTTTGACCGTGTGCAGTGAAATGAACAACTGCTCGCTGATCTCCTGATTCGAGCAACCACGCGCGATCAGTCGCAACACGGCCAGCTCGCGGCCGCTGAGTTTTTCGGTGAGCGGACCTTCCTCAATTTCGGATACTTCTTCGAACCGCTGCGCTGCCGGCAACTGCCCAAGCAAGGCGTCGCGTACCAGGCAGGCAGTACGCCCCTGCAGACGCTCACGCAGCCACTGCGGCTGATGCTGCAACAGCTCGATGAAGGTCAGCAGCGCACCGCCTTGAGCAAGGTCCAGACAACTATCGAGCTGTTGCTGAGCCTCTCGCTCGCGGCCGGTCTGCTTGAGTAATTGCGCGAGCTGCGCCTGCGCCATCAAGCCAACCAGTTGGCCACCCAATCCCTGCGCACGCTGCTGCAACGCGCGCAGACGGCGCTCGGCATTCTCCAGCCCGCCTTGCAGGCGCTCCAGTGCTGCCAGTTGCAGATCGATGTGCAGCGCCAACTGCGGGTGAAACTCCGGCGCCAGCGCTCGCCCCTGCTCACCATAGGTTTCCGCCAATTGCGGCAGCCAGGCGGCCGCCAGCTCGACCTGTCCTTGCCGCAACCACAGCTCGCACTTGATCAGCGTGATCATCGCCAGGTAGTAAATCGCCGGCACATCCCAGACATGCATCAGGCGCTCAGCCTCACCGAGCAAGGCAAATGCCTCGGCAGGCCGCCCATCACGTCCTTCCAGGCTGGCCAGCACGCAATAGCCGATCAACGCGCCAACGTCGCGACAGGCACGAGCTTCGGCAATCCCCTTGCGCAAGCAATCCACGGCTTGAGGCTGCAGGCGCAGACTGAGCAGATAGCCCTCATATATCATCAACCGCGCACGCACGGAGTAACTGCGTTGTGCAGGCAAGCGCTGCGCCAGCAGCAGCCCCTGATGCACCTCCTCCTGCGCGCGCAACACTTCGCCGCGGGCCTGCAGCACGCGGGCGCGCTCATAATGGGCAAGCGCCTCTAACAAGGGATTATCGATACGCTGCGCCAATTCCAGCGCATCGCGATTCAGCCCTCGTGCACGCCACAGGTCGCCGCGCACCATGGCCAGGTTGGACAACGCCGACAAGCACATGAAATGCGGGCCGTAGCGCTCCGCCGGCAAGCCGGTCAGTGCCTCGCTGCACTGCTGCTCGGCGCGAACGCCATCGCCACGGCCACGGGCGATGACCCCGTCGAGCGCCTGCCACTGCGCCAACAGGCTGCGCTGGGCGACCGGGTCGGCAGTTGGCAGGAAACGGCTGAGCTGATCGAGCAGCTCCTGTGCAGCGTCCAATTGGCAGGCCAATGCCAGTGCCCAGCCATAAAGCATGATCAGTCGTGGCGTACTGGCCAGCAGATCGTCCGGCAGGTTGGTTTTCCAGCGCAGCAGCATGGCGATGTTCTGCTCCGCCAGCATCTGCTCCTCGGAAAGGTTCTGTACCAGACTGGCGGCGACATCGGCCTGCCCGGCCAGTAGCGCCTGCTCAATGGCGGCATCCAGCATGCCTTGCGCAGCGAACCAGCGGCAGGCGCGCAGGTGAGCACCGCTACGCGAACGGCTCAAACCCTCGGCGGGGCGCGCATTGAGCAGATCGGAAAACAGATGGTGATAACGAAACCAGTGCCCCTGCTCGTCCAGCGGCACCAGAAATACCTGGTTGGCCTGTAGCTGGCGGATGATCGCGGCGCTGTCATGGCTGTCACGAACCGCGTCGCACAGTTCAGCGCAGAAGCGCTCCATGCAGGCGGTGTCGTAGAGAAACTGTTGCACCTCGGCGGGCTGTCGCTCGATGACCTCCTCGAGCAAATACTCACGAATCAACCCTTCACCACCGTGCAGTTGCAATCCCTCGTCTGCTTCAGCCAGTTCTTCGACGGCCAGTAACCACAGGCGCAAACCAGCGATCCAGCCCTCGCTGCGCTGCAAAATCCCAGTGACCTGTTGCTGCTCAAGGTGTGCGCCCTGACTGGCCAGCAGTGCGTCCAGCTCTGCTGCGGTCAGGCGTAGATCCTGCTCGTTGAGTTCGAGAAGCTGTCGCGACAGGCGCAAGCGCGCCAGATGCCAGTCAGGCCGCTGACGGCTGGTGACCAACAGCAGCACGCCGGGAGGCAGATGGTTGAGAAAAAATTGCAGGCATCGGTCGAGCACCGGTCCCTGCGCTAGATGGTAGTCGTCCAATACCAACAACAGCGGCTGGCCATCGTCAAGTTGCTGGGTCAGCTCATCGAGCAAACCGTCGAGCCACTGTTCGAATGCGAAGGGTTGATGGCGTTGGCGCATCTTCAGCAAACCTAGCGCTTCCTCACCCAGACCAGGATAGAACTGCTGCAGCCCCTGCAACAGACGCTCGAGAAAACGCCCCGGGTCATGATCGCGCTCACTCAGCCCGAGCCACAGACTGCGCCAGTGATCCGGCAGTCGCTCACAGAACTCGATGGCCAGCGAGCTCTTGCCAAAGCCGGCAGCCGCACTGACCAGCAGCAAGCGCCCCTGCAGACCTTCTTCGAGACGCTCGCACAACCTGGGTCGCGGCATATGCCCTGCCGGCAGAGGCGGACGATAGAAACGCGCCTCCGCCGGTGTGGCCGGCGCGTAGGAAAAACCTGGCAAGCGGGAAAGATCTGTCATCGGCCTATTCTTGGAAGTCTATTTAAGCATCAGCGGGCTCGATCTGAACCCAGCCTAGCGACTTGCAATGGCCATTTGAAGCGCCTGCTACAGTCCGTAACGAAAAAGCCGGCACAAGGCCGGCTTCGTCGTGTTGCTCGAGACAGGTTTTAACGGACGCCAGCCTGACGCAGAGCGGCCGGGGTGTAATCGCTGCCAGAAGCCTTGTAGTTGAAGTCGTAGGCTTGTTTCTCCTCGTTCTTCATACCCAGAGCCAGGTAGCGACCGGACAGCAGGTCGTACAGGGTTTCAATGGTGTACCACGGCACTTGCTTGTCGTAGTAGTACTGGGCATGCGCCTCAGCCACGCGCCACAGGGTGCCACGACCGTCGTAGTGGTCGATCAGAGCAGCTTGCCAGGTGTCCTCGTCGATGTAGAAGTCACGCTTAGCATAGATGTGACGCTCGCCCGACTTCAGAGTCGCGGTCACGTGCCATACACGGTGCAGCTCGTAACGCGTCAGGTCCTGGTTGATGTGACCGGCCTTGATGATGTCGGAGTACTTCAGGTTCGGCGAGTCCAGCTTGTAGGAGTTATACGGGATGTATATCTCCTTCTTGCCTTCCAGTTTCCAGTCGTAACGATCCGGCGCACCGTTGTACATGTCGAAGTTGTCAGAGGTGCGCAGACCATCTGCAGCGGTACCCGGACCGTCGTAAGACACCTGCGGTGCACGACGCACGCGACGTTGACCGGCGTTGTACAGCCACGCCAGACGCGGCTCCTTCACCTGGTTGAGGGTTTCGTGCACCAACAGTACGTTACCCGCCAGACGCGACGGAGCCGTCACGCGTTGTTTGAAGTAAAACAGTACGTTGCTTTCCTTGTTCGGATCGAAGTCGGTCAGCGCGTCACGGAAGGTGAACTCGTCCTGGAAGTAGACCAGCGAGTAAGAGCCATTCGGTTGCGGAGTCGCCTGAGTCACCAGACGACGCACGCTACCGCCGCGATAGCGGGTGATGTGGTTCCAGATCGCTTCCAGACCGTTCTGCGGAATCGGGAAGGGGTTGGCGGTCTGGAAGTTCTCCAGGCCGTTACCACCCTCCACCATCTTGGTATTGACCGCATTCTGCTTGGCCGCCTCCAGCACCGCAGCCGGCAGATTGGCCGAGCGATGGGTCGGGAACACCGGCATCTTGTAGCTTTCCGGATAGCGCTTGAACATCGCCAGCTGGCCGGGGGTCAGCTTGTCCTTGTACTGATCGACGTTTTGCGCAGTGATGGTAAACAGCGGCTGCTCGTTGGCGAACGGATCAGCCAAAAAGCCTCGCGGATCGACTGCACCAGCGTTGGCCGGCAGACCACCGGTCCAGGCTGGGATCGAGCCATCGGCATTGCCGGCCATCTCGGCACCAACCGGGGTCAGCGTATTACCCAGCTTCGCGGCCTCATCCGGCGATACTGCCGCCATCACGCTGGTCGTCAGCAGAGACAGAGTCAGGACACCGCTTTGCCACAGTTTTTTTGTTGTTTTCATTTGCATCATGATTCCTCGAAATTCCTGGCCGCTTAGAAGTTCATACCGAAGCTGAGCGCGACGAAGTCGCGGTCAACGGAGGTGTTGTAAGTGCCGCCGAAGAAGTTGGTGTAGGACAGGCCAGCGGTATAGGTGTTCTGGTAGTCGGCATCCAGGCCCAGACTTACGGCTTTGGCGCCTTCGTTGAACAGACCGTTGGGGCCGTAGCCCTCCACGTCATGAGACCAGGACACGCTTGGACGCAAGTTCACACCAACAATGGCATTCGGGTAATCCCAGATCGCACGGGCGCGGTAGCCCCAGGAAGTGGATGTCACGAAACCATCATTGTTGCAGTATTTGCTGGGCGAGCCCTTGGTGCTGTTAGCCAGAACCTGACATTCGCCATTGGGTAGTTCACCGGAACCGAACACGGGGTCGCGGCCATAGCGCGCTTTGCTCGTGCTTTCCAGACCGCCAACATGGGTGACACCAACTTCGCCCACTAGAGTCAGACGGCTAGCGCCCATGACCTGATCGAAGAAGTGAGTGAAGGTAGTTTGGAACTGAGTGATTTCCTTACGGCGGTAACCGTGGGTGGTACCGCCCGGCGCGCCTTGCAGCACGGAGACGTTGGGACGTACCGGTGTCAGGCCGCTGTAAAGTACATCAACGGTATTGAGCTGCACCGGAGCGTTGGGGCGGTAACTAAGCTCACCGCTCCAGGCAGTACCGGTGGGTAGAGTGGTAGAAAAGCTAAGACCGTAGAGACGAATGTCTTCCGGATACTCCATAAAGTATTTACCGGAGCCTGCGATCATGGCGGTGGCTACACCTGATCCAGCCGCCGCCGCAGCCTGCCCCGGTCCGCTAGCAAGAACGCCCGCCGTTACCTGCTGTTGCACTTGAGCCAGGACTCCCGGGTTCGCGCACGCGCCTGCCAGAGCCGCACATTGCTGGGCCACCAATTGAGCAACCGCGGGCCCGATCAATCCCTGAACCACGCCTTGACCGACCCCGGGCGCAGCCGCATATGCCCCCGCAGGTCCAGCCTGCCCACTGAAGACTGGCGTGCGACTGTGGTAGTTCATCGCATACAGGCCAAACTCCGTATCCAGCGGTTCGAACATATAACGGAAAGCCACGCCCCACTGTCCGCTATCGCGCGCATCGCGGTCCCCTCCGCGAGGAATGATCACGCCCTCTGAAGTCGTTCGGTAAGGATAACCAGCCGCCGCCGCTGCCCCCGACAAAGCAGGGTTACCGAGCGCTGGACTCAGAGCAGCCAGGTTGTCGGTGCAACCGTCTGCGACCACGTCAGCCTGAGCAAAGAAGGTACCGCAGTTATCAACTACTGTCTGATCCCATTCCAACTGGTAGAAGGTTTCCATGGAAAGGTTATCAGTAAGACTCTGGGCCACATAGAACATGTTGACCGGGATCAGACCTTCCTTGATCTCCGCACCAGGACGGCGGAAAGCTGCTGCATCGACCGGATTGATGGCGTTGATGCTGTTCTGAATGAAGGTACTCTCGCCCCAGCTGACCACTTGCTTGCCCAGGCGAACTGAACCAGGCTGATTGCCAATGGCATAGTTGTGATAGATGAATGCGTCGAGGATCTCGCCACCCGAGGATTGGGCGCCTTCCTTGCGGTTGCTGTCGCTAATGTCCTTGAACAGTCGGCTCTCGTCTTTCAGCTCAAAGTCGTACCAGTATTTGCCCCGGACGAATACACCGGTATCACCGTACTTCAATTCAAGATCATGGATACCCTTGAAGATCTTCGAGAAGGTTTCACCACGTTTAAAATTAAGCCGTGAGTCGTCCGAAGTCTGAGAAAGACCGTTGCCGCCATTGTTGAAACCGATAAGGTCCTTATCTGCCTTGGAAGTCGACCAACTCGCCCCCACCGACAGCGACGAGTCGAACTGCCCTTCGATCTCACCGATATTGAAAGTGACGCCGAATGCCGGAGCGGCAAGGGTGGAAGCGAGGCTGACGGCCAGCGGCAGTTTTGCCAGGCGCCAGTAGGGTTTTGTTTTTGTTGTCATCGACGCTACTCCATGTGTTTTTTGTTATGGATGCTTTGACTATAGCCAGCGTGTGGTACTGCTTGATCCCTCGAAAGTGTGATTTGCAGCCCCCAAGCACTCTGGCTCGCAGGTTTCAGGCCCTGCCCCTAGCCAAGCATGGACGTGAAACAGCAATTAGCAAGCCAAACGCTTGTTTGACTGAGCGGTCACTTTCACCACCCAGTCAATTGGCACCTCACAGCGTGGACAGGAACGCGCTGCCAGCCTCTTGCCACTGGGCGATTTCGACGCGAATGCGTTTCTTGTCCAGTTTGCCGACACTGGTCTTGGGAATTTCAGTAACAAGGGCGATTTGCGTAGGGATCGCCCACTTGTTGATGTGCCCTTGCTCGACGAAAGGCTTGAGGTATTCCTTGAGCCCTTTGGCATCCAGCCCCTGCTCTTCGCGCAGCACCAAGAGTGCGAACGGGCGTTCGCCCCATTGCGGATCCGGTACACCAACCACAGCGACTTCACGCACTGCTGGGTGCCGACTGATCAGATCTTCCAACTCCAGCGAGGAAATCCACTCACCGCCGGTCTTGATCACATCCTTGATGCGATCACGAATCTCGATAAAGCCCATGCCATCGATGGTTGCCACATCGCCGGTGTGCAACCAGCCATGCGCCCAGAGCTCTTCGCCCTTCTCCGGCTCGCGGAAATAACCTTGAGTCAGCCAGGGCGCGCGCAGTACCAGCTCGCCCTGGGATTCACCATCACTTGGCAAGAGCTTGCCATCAGCATCCATGATCGCGGCTTCTACCATCGGTACCGGAATACCCGCCTTGATCCGGTAGGTGGTGCGCTCGTCCTCGTTGCCGGCGCGCAGCTCCTCATTGAGATAGGCGCAGGAAATCAGCGGGCAGGTCTCGGACATGCCATAGGCTGCGGTCAGCTGGATACCACGCGCCTTGGCCGCCTCGTAGAGTGACCGATTGAGCGCGCTGCCGCCGATGATCATCTTCATCCCGCCGAAATCATGGCCCTGCGCGCCCGGCGCGCTCAGCACCATCTGCAGGATGGTGGGGACGCAGTGGGAGAAGTTGACCTTCTCCTCCTTGATCAAACGGCAGAGCATGTCCGGCTCGTAGCGACCGGGGTACACCTGCTTGACCCCGAGCATAGTGGCCACGTATGGCACGCCCCAGGCATGCACGTGGAACATCGGCGTGATCGGCATGTAGACATCGTCGTTGCCCAGCAGGCGGATGCTGTCCAGGCCGCCCATGGTGGTCGCCATGGACATGGTGTGCAGCACCAGTTGCCGGTGGGTGAAGTACACGCCCTTGGGATTACCGGTGGTGCCGGTGGTATAGAAGGTGGTAGCCACCGAGTTCTCGTCGAAATCGGCGAAATCGTAGTGCGGGCTGGCCGCCGCCAGCAGGCTCTCGTACTCGCCGACGAGGTTCGGCAGGTCGGCGTTCTTGTCCTCGCCATCGGTCAGCAGCAGGGTCTTGTCGACAGTGGTGAGTTGCCCGGCAATGCCGTTGTACAGCGGTACGAACTCGCTGTTGACCAGCACGAAGCGGTCTTCAGCATGATTCATGGTGTAGAGAATCTGGTCCGGCGACAGGCGAATGTTGATGGTGTGCAGCACCGCGCCGAGCATCGGGATGGCGAACATGCACTCGAGGTAGCGGTGGCTGTCCCAATCCATCACCGCCACGGTATCGCCGGCCTTTACCCCCGCCTCGCTGAGTACGTTGGCCAGCCGGGCAACACGCTCGTTGAAGGTGGCGTAGCTGTAGCGCAGCTTGTCGCGATAGACGATTTCACGGGTTTTCTCGTAACGGCTACCGGAGAGCAGCAGGCGCTTGATCAGCAGCGGATA
Source organism: Ectopseudomonas composti (assembly GCF_900115475.1). Taxonomy (GTDB): domain Bacteria; phylum Pseudomonadota; class Gammaproteobacteria; order Pseudomonadales; family Pseudomonadaceae; genus Aquipseudomonas; species Aquipseudomonas composti. Next base: position 81,807 of record NZ_FOWP01000011.1, on the reverse strand, counting down.
GGCATGAGCGTTTTCGGCGGGAGGGATCAGTCGGGTCTGCAGCATGAAGTCACCTTGAGGCACGCTAGGAATTGGTATGCAGCGACTCTAGAGCGGTGCCTGCACAGCGAAATCAGCCCAAAGAATGATTTGCCACGTGACTCTATGGCCACTTTTGGTCACAGGTTAGAATCAAGCCAACCAGCCGGTCCTTAAACAGGCGGCACCGAGCCACTCTTTCGTTCGAGGTAACAGCATGTCCGATATCGTCATCGTCAGCGGCGCCCGTACCCCCATGGGCGGTTTTCAAGGCAGCCTGGCCAGTGTGCCAGCCGTCGAGCTGGGCGCCGCCGCTATTCGCGAAGCGGTCAGGCGCGCGGGTATCGAGCCAACCGACGTACAGGAAGTGATCATGGGCTGCGTACTGCCAGCCGGCCTCAAACAAGGGCCGGCACGCCAGGCCTCGCTCAATGCAGGCCTGCCCGCCGCTACCGGCTGTACCACCATCAACAAGCTGTGCGGCTCGGGCATGAAAGCCGTGATGATGGCCTTCGATTCGCTGAAGGCCGGCAGCAACCAGGTAATGGTCGCCGGCGGTATGGAAAGCATGTCCAACGCGCCCTATGTACTGGAGAAAGCCCGTACCGGCCTGCGCATGGGCCATGGCGAAATCAAGGATCATATGTTCCTCGACGGCCTGGAGGACGCTCGCACCGGCCGCCTGATGGGCTCCTTCGCCCAGGAGACAGCCGATAAATACGGCATCAGCCGCGAGGAAATGGATGCCTACGCCATCGAATCGCTGCGCCGCGCACAGGTGGCGATCAAGGACGGTTCGCTGGACGCCGAGATCGTCCCGATCACCGTCACCTCGCGCAAAGGCGAAGTGGTCGTTAAAGATGACGAGCAGCCGCTGACGGCCAACCTGGACAAGATCCCCGCACTCAAGCCTGCCTTCAAGAAGAACGGCACCATCACAGCGGCCAACGCCAGCTCGATTTCCGACGGCGCCAGCGCGCTGCTGCTGATGACCGCCGATGAAGCGGCCAAGCGCGGCCTCAAGCCGCTGGCCAAGGTCGTTGCCCACGCGACCCAAAGCCAAGAGCCGAGCGAGTTCACCCTGGCCCCCATCGGCGCGATGAGCAACCTGCTGAAGAAGACCGGCTGGAGCAAGGACGAGATCGACCTATTCGAGATCAATGAAGCCTTTGCCATGGTGACCATGCTGGCCATGCGTGAACACGGCCTGGATCATGCCAAGGTCAACGTGTTCGGCGGCGCCTGCGCCCAGGGCCACCCGGTGGGTTCCACTGGCTCGCGGATCATCCTCACCCTGATCAACGCCCTGCAGAAAAAAGGTGGCAAGCGCGGCGTTGCCTCGCTGTGCATCGGCGGCGGCGAAGCAACAGCGGTGGCCATCGAACTGCTGTAACCCGCCCCATCAGCAAAGAGCCCCGCAATTGCGGGGCTCTTTGGTCAACGCATCTCGGTCAGCGCCAGCTTCACACCGATCCCCACCAGTACCGCTCCCATCAGCCTGTCGAACCAATGCCCCATACGGGCGAAGCCAGCGCGCACGCGTTGCTGGCTGAACAACCAGGCCACCAGGCAGAACCAGAACGCAGTAGCCAGTGCCAGGTAGATACCGTAACCAGCTTGCACCGCCACCGGCGTATGCGGATTGATCACCACGGTGAACAGGGAAAGGAAGAACAGCGTCGCCTTGGGATTGAGCCCGTTGGTGATGAACCCCGTGACGAAAGCACCACGACCGCTACGCTCGCCTGCCGCCAGACTCAGCTCCGCACTGGACGGATCAGCCGGACACGCACGCAGCGCCTTGATACCGAGATACAGCAGATAAGCCGCTGCCAACCATTTCAGCGCGTTGAACAGGACGATGGACTGCGACACGATCAGGCCAATACCCAACAGCGAATAGGTGACGTGCACCAGAATGCCGGTGCCCACCCCGAGGGCAGTGAACAGCCCTGCGCGGCGACCGTAGCCGACGCTCTCACGCACGACGATGGCGAAATCCGGCCCTGGGCTGGCCACCGCCAGCAGGTGAATCAAGGCAACGGTGAGAAATTCACTCCAGTACATGGCGGCTCCGCATCGACAGTGAAGGTCTGGTAGGCTCGCCAATCTACTCTTGAGACCCTCCTGCGAAAAGGTATAGCTGATGAGCAACAGCCCACGCGCCGTCTTCCTCGACCACGCCTCCCTCGACCTTGGCGACCTCGACATGCAACCCCTGCATCAGGCCTTCGCCGAGCTGACCCTGCACGCACATACGCGTCCGGATCAGGTCGCCGAACGCCTGCAAGGTGCCCAGGTCGCCATCAGCAACAAGGTGCCGCTGGACGCGGCTACCTTCGCCGCCTGCCCCGAGTTGAAGCTGGTGCTGGTCGCCGCCACTGGCACCAACAACATCGACCTCAAAGCCGCCAGTACCCACGGCGTGACCGTTTGCAACTGCCAGGGCTACGGCACCCCGTCCGTGGCGCAACACACCCTGATGCTGTTGCTGGCCCTGGCCACGCGTCTGCCAGACTACCAACGCGATATCGCCGCCGGCCGCTGGCAACAAGCCAGCCAGTTCTGCCTGCTCGATCACCCCATCGTCGAGCTCGAAGGCAAGACCCTGGGCATGCTCGGCCATGGTGAGCTGGGGGGGGCCGTCGCCCGTCTGGCCGAAGCCTTCGGCATGCGCGTATTGCTTGGCCAACTGCCCGGCCGCCCGGCGCGGGCCAATCGCCTGCCGCTGCACGAACTGCTGCCGCAGGTCGATGCACTGACCCTGCACTGCCCGCTCAATGAACAGACCCGCAACATGATCGGCGCCGAGGAGCTGGCGCTGATGAAACCACGTGCCTTTTTGATCAACACTGCTCGCGGCGGACTGATCGACGAACAGGCACTGGCCGATACGCTGCGTCGCGGCCATCTGGGCGGCGCCGCCACTGATGTGTTGCTGCAGGAGCCACCCAAAGACGGTAACCCGCTGCTGGCAGCGAACATCCCACGCCTGATCGTCACGCCGCACAGCGCCTGGGGTAGTCAAGAGGCACGCCAGCGCATCGTCGGCCAGATGGTCGACAACGCCGCCGGCTTCTTCGCCGGTGCGCCGCTGCGAGTCGTCGGGTAAGCTGCGCAGCTTTTTCAGGCAGGAACCCACCATGGATGCGCGAAGCGAAGTTCTCCTGCGGCAGGCCGACCTGTTCGGTGGCGAGCTGCTGTTGGCTGGCCTGCCGGCTGACGATCTGCTCAGTGCCCTGCCGCTGGCGCGCGGCTGGAACTGGCACGCGGGCGACCAGGCCTTACTCGCCACGCGCTTTGCCGGTCGTAGCCAGTTCGACACGCGCATGCCAGAGGGCGACTACCGCGCTGCCGTGCTGTTCCTGCCCAAGTCACGCGAACTGACCGATTACCTGCTGCACGCCCTGGCCTCGCGCCTGGCCGGCAAGCCGCTGTACCTGGTCGGGGAAAAACGTGGCGGTATCGAGCGCGCGGCGAAGCAGCTGACGGCCTATGGCAAGCCGCGCAAACTCGACAGCGCGCGGCATTGCCAACTCTGGTGCGTCGAAGTGCAGCAGGCGCCGCCCGTACCCGATCTGCATGCCCTGGCACAGAGCTATTCATTGCCGCTGAGCGATGGTGCGCTGGAGATCGTCACCCTGCCCGGCGTGTTCGCCCATGGCCGTCTGGATCGCGGCAGCGCACTGCTGCTGGAACACCTGGACGATCTGCCAAGCGGCCACCTGCTGGACTTCGGTTGCGGTGCTGGCGTACTCGGTGCCGTACTCAAACGGCGCTATCCGGCCAGCGAACTGAGCCTCCTGGATGTCGACGCCTTCGCCTTGGAGAGCAGCCGCCTGACACTTGCACGCAATGGTCTGACGGCCAACCTGATCGCCGGCACCGGGATCGAGTCGGCGCCAGAAGGGTTGAGCGCCATCGTCAGCAACCCGCCCTTCCATCAGGGCGTGCACACCGATTACCAGGCCAGCGAGAACCTGCTGACCCAGTCGGCGCGCCATCTGGTGAAAGACGGTGAGCTGCGCCTGGTGGCCAACAGCTTCCTCAAATACCCCCCGCTGATCGAACGCCACCTGGGGCCTTGCCGCACCCTGGCCGATGCGGACGGTTTTCGTATCTACAGCGCACATCGCTGAATTGGGGTTGCTCCCCGCGTAGCGCTTGGGCACAATTGCGCCCGTCCTAGGGGAGTAGTCTCCCGCGAGCGCCCTGCTCGCCCGGCATGCGTCAACACACTTGCTCCGCAGAGCATGGCGCATGCGACCCAAGGCCTACGTCGATAGGCTTGCGGTTTGACAAGACCTATGACACGTACAACCTCACCCGGGGCGGGAAGGTCGTTCGTGTCATAAGCCGTGTTGACCCGCCCCTTTAGGAAACCTGATGCTGGAATCCCTGTTCGTCCCCACCTTCATCGTTGCCCTCGCCGAAATCGGCGACAAGACGCAATTGCTCGCCCTGCTGCTGGCCGCCCGCTTCCGCCGGCCCTGGCCGATCATCTGGGGTATCGTCGTCGCCACACTGGCCAACCATTTTGCAGCAGGCGCCATTGGCAACTGGGTTGCAGGCTTCTTCTCGCCTGCCACCTTGAGCTGGATTCTGGCTGCCAGCTTTGTCGCTGTGGCGGCCTGGACCCTGGTTCCGGACAAACTGGACGATGACGAGGAATCCGGCCTGAAGAAATACGGCCCCTTCCTCACCACCCTGATTGCCTTCTTCCTCGCCGAGATGGGTGACAAGACTCAGGTCGCGACCGTGATGCTGGCGGCGCAGTATCCGCACTTCATCCTGGTGGTGATCGGCACCACGCTGGGCATGCTGCTGGCGAACGTACCGGTAGTGCTGGCAGGTAATTTCGCCGCCGAACGCTTGCCACTGACCCTGATCCGCCGTCTGGCGGCCTGCGCCTTCGCCGTCCTGGCGATCTACGCTGGCTATCAGGCAATGAAACTGAGCGGCATGATCTGACACATTACTGACGCCAACGGGCTGGCATTTCGGCCAATCCCAGCCCCCTCCTGCCTGCTGCTAAAGTGCGTGCCACGTCACGTAGCTCAGCGATGCAGTCGGGAGGGCGGCATGTCATTGGATGATCGCAAGAAGGTGGTGTGCCAGCACATCGACCTGACCTGGAACAAAGGTCGCCTGGCTCTGGCCGAACAACTGCACAGTCGCGACTTTCTCTACAAGAGCTCGTTCATCGGGCGCCCACTCGGCAGCGCAGGCTTCAGTCAGATGGTGCAGGACGTCCGCCACGCCATGCCGGACCTGCAGATCGTGATCGAGGAGTGTGTCGCCGAAGGCTACAAGGTGGTGACCTGGAGCACGCTGATCGGCACCATCCAGAAACCCGCACTGGGCTACCCGCCGAGCGACAAGGTACTAAGCATTTCGGCCATGGCGTTCTGGACGCTGAATCCCGGCAACGAGATTCAGGAAATCTGCACCATGTTCGACATGGAGAGTTTCCGCGCCCAACTGGGTCTGCAACCTCGCCCCTTCGCCGAAACGGCACTACCCTGAAACGCAAACGGCGCGCCGTGAACCCTCACGCAGCGCCGTTTTTACGTCCGAACCTAACGCCCGGCCTTGGCCTGTTCGTACAGCGGCATCACTTTGGGAATCGCCGCCTGTAGCGAGGCGATACGGCTGCTGGACGAAGGGTGAGTGCTCATGAACTCGGGCGGCGCGCCGCCACCGGCAGCCTCCATCTTCTGCCACAGGCTGATGGCCGCATTCGGGTCATAACCTGCACGCGCAGCCAGCTCGAGACCGATCAGGTCAGCCTCGTTCTCGTTACCGCGACTGTTGGGCAGAGTCAGACTGTACTGCACCACGGTATCGGCCATCGCCATGCCAGTCTCGCCGAGACCGAGCAACGCACCAGCGCCCTGCTTGGCGACCTGAATGCCATAGGCCTTGGACATCGCCTCACGGCTGTGCTCGCGCAAGGCATGAGCCATCTCGTGCCCCATGATGGCGGCAATCTCGTCATCGGTAAGTTTCAGCTGCTCGATGATGCCGCTATAAAAAATGATCTTGCCGCCGGGGCCGCAGTTGGCATTGAGCTCCGGACTCTTGATCAGGTTGGCCTCCCATTGCCAGTTGGCGGCGTCCGGGCGGAAACGCGGCGCCTGCGGAATCAAGCGACCAGCGACGGTCTGTAGACGCTTGGCGTTGGCACTGCTCTTGTCCAGCACGCCCTTGCTCGACGCCTCGCTCAGAGTTTGCTGATAGGACTGCGCGTACATCTGATTGACTTCTTCGGCTGACAGCATGCTGAACATGTACTGCTTGCGCTCCACGCCAACCGCACCACCGCTGGTGGTATTGACTGCCTGGCAACCGGTCAGCAGCAACGCCGCAGCCAGGCCACTCAGATAAAGAACCTTGCTCATCGAGCCATCTCCTTGAATCGGACGCCCTATGCTAGGCCGCCCCCGCACGGCGGGCAACCATGCCACTTGCGCGATGGCCGCACGCCATCTTTGCTGAATACGACACCAGCCTGTGCGTCAGCACCAACCCATTAAGGTTTTCACCTGTCACTGCCGATAGACCGTGACAGGCGCACTTTGCGTCCGGGAGCTCACATGAAGTTCAAGTCGATCCAGTTTTCCGTCGCTTTCCTGGCCGGCGCCAGCGTGCTCGCGGTGGTCGTGGCGCTGGTGCTCTACGCCCTGTTCGCCAGCGGCCGAACTCAGAATCTGGTGCAGGAGCGTACACAGAAGCTGCTGGAGCAAGTCATCGAGCAGCGCCTGTCTGCATTGGCGCAGGCGCAGGTCAGTGAAATTCAGCGTGAACTGGAAACCCCACTGCAGATCACCGCAGACCTGGCACGGATCAACGCCATGCTCGGCATGACCGACGCCAACGGCAGCCCGATGCTCAGCATCAGTCGCGAAGAGCTGGCCAATCTGGTGCACGAAACCACAGCACAGAATCCCAAGCTGCTCGGCAGCTATCTGGGCTGGGAACCGAACGCCTTCGATGCCAGTGACGACATCTATGCCGGTAGCAAGGAAAACGGCTACGACGGCACCGGTCGCTTCCTGCCCTGGTGGTTCCGCAATGCCGACGGCAGCCTGGGCATCGACGCCATCGGCTCGACCGAAAGCGAGGAGCTACTGCCAACCGGCGTGCGCGCGGGCGAATACTACCTTTGCCCGAAAGAACGTAAACGGCCCTGCGTGATCGATCCGGCCCCCTACGATGTCGGCGGCAAGATGACCATGCTCGCCTCCTTTACCTCACCGATCCTGGTCAACGGCGAGTTTCGCGGCATCGCTGGCGCCGATCTGGCGGTGAATTTCATTCAGGAACTATTGGTAAAGGCTGACGCCCAGCTCTACAACGGCGCGGGTGAGATGGCGCTGATCGCCAGCAACGGACGCCTGGTCGCCTCGACCAAGGCGCCAGACAAACTCGGCGAGTCTGCCACCGCTCTGCTCGATGCCAACGAAGTGACCAACCTCGGCAAACTACAGCCCGGTCAGCCGCTTTACTCCATCGATGCCAAAGAAGACCCCGAGCACAGCCATATCGAACTCTTTCTCAGCTTCAACATCGGCCAGAGCGACACGCGCTGGGTGCTGATGCTGGTGCTACCGCTGCAAGCCGTGATGACCGACCTGCACCAGTTGCAAGGCGACCTGGCCGCACAGCGCGACGCGGATACGCTGGGCATGACCCTGGTCGGGCTGCTGATCGCGGGTCTGGGCCTGCTGATAATCTGGTTCGTCGGCTACGGCATCGCCCGCCCACTGCGGCAGATGGTCGGCATGCTCGACGACATCGCCAAGGGCGATGGCGACCTGACGGTACGCCTGCAGGTCGATCGCAAAGACGAACTCGGACAGATCGCCGCCGGCTTCAACGCCTTCCTGAGCAAACTGCAAACCATGATCGCCGCCGTGGTGACCTCGGTGCAGCAGGTCAGTGACTCCTCCGAGCACACCGCCGACATCGCCATCCGCACCAACCAGGGTGTGCAGAAGCAGCTGGCCGAGATCGAACTGGTGGCCACAGCCGTCCATGAGATGACCGCTACCGCGCAGGACGTCGCACGCAACGCTACCCACGCTGCCGAAGCCGCCAACCATGCTGATCGCGCAGCTAACCAGGGCAAGCAGGTGGTACAGGAAACCTCGGTGGCCATCGCTGCGCTGGCCACCGAAATCAGCCGCGCCGTGGGCGTGGTGCAGAACCTGGCCAAGGACAGCGAGAACATCAACGCCATCCTCGTCGCCATCCGCGGCATTGCCGAGCAGACCAACCTGCTGGCGCTCAACGCGGCCATCGAGGCGGCCCGCGCCGGTGAACAGGGCCGTGGCTTCGCCGTGGTCGCCGACGAGGTGCGCAACCTGGCGCAGAAAACCCAGCAGGCCACCGAAGAAATTCAGACCATGATCCAGCAGCTGCAGCAAGGCACGCGCGAAGTGGTCAAGGTGATGGAGCAGAGCCAGAGCAAGACCGACGACAGCGTGGAGCATGCCAACCAGGCCGCTCAATCGCTGGAATCCATCACCCAGGCGGTATCAGTGATCAACGACATGAACACGCAAATCGCCAGCGCAGCCGAGGAGCAGAGCGCGGTGGCCGAAGACATCAACCGCAACGTCACCAATATCGGCCAGGTCGCCAACGAGGTGGCAGGCGGCGCCGACGAAGCCAGCCAGGCCAGCGCCCAACTGACCAAACTGGCCGAACAACAGCGCCGCCTGATCAATCAGTTCAAGGTTTAGGAACGGTGACAGGCGAACCTCTGTAGCCCGGATGCAATCCGGGGAGCAGGCAATACGGCTCCCGGATTGCATCCGAGCTACGCGCTTCATTATCTGTAGGGCGCCGATCCCGCATCAGCCGCGGTGAGCACGGCGCACCCTACCGGCTCAGGCCGGCGTCAGACACTCCGGCGCATCCAGCTTCGGGTCGTTAACCAGGGTCGCCAGGGCGCGCTCGCGCAGCGCAACCTGCGGCTTGGCCAGCAATGCCGCCAACTGCTCGGGCGGCGTATCGTTGCTCAACCATAGCGCCTGCTCATGCTCGTCGAGAATCAATGGACGACGCAGCGTCGCGGCTTCCTGGGTAATCAACGCCACGCTCAGGTAGTCATGCCCGGTAACCGGATACAGCTCCCACAAGGCCGCGAAATACATCAGCGACTCGCCGTTGGTCATCCAGTACGGCCGCTTGCGCACGCCCCCGCGCCATTCATAGAAGCCATTGGCCGGCAGCAGCGCGCGGCGCTGGCGAAAAGGTTCGCGAAACATCGGCTGCCCGGCTAGCGTTTCAGCCCGCGCATGCGCCGGCGTCTTGGACAAATCCTTGAGCCAGGCGGGTGTCAGCCCCCAACGCGCCGCAGCCGCCTGCGGTCCACTTGCGCCGCTGCGCAGCATCAACACCTGGCCGTTGGGTGCCAGGTTCCAGTGCGGCTTCTGGTCAGTGGGAAAACCGGGTAACGCCGCGAAAGCGGGCGACCAGCGGAACAGGGCATAACGTCCACACATGAAACGACTCGACAGGCAGGGGCGCGTCAACAGAGCAGCACGCCCTGAAAAGACTCTGGCTCATCGCCAGGCACAGGTTGCGCCGTATTGTACTCAGCGATCAGCGTACGTGCCCGTTCGGCGTCCAGATCAGCAACCACCAGACCGAGCAGACCGCACGCCGGCAACTCCCCCACCGCGCCAACCAGATGCTGACCGAGCAGGTGCGCCTCGACGCCCTCGCTGGCCAGCATGTCCACCAGCATCTGCCCTTCCAGCAGGTTTTCCGGCTCGTAGATTCGTTGCATCAGTCGTTCTCCGCACGAACGTCCAACTCCCACTCGGTGCCGTCTGTACGCAGTTCGAACTCGATCGGCCGACAGCACACCGGACAGTCTTCGATGTAAGACTGATCCCCACCCGACAGATCCAGCAGCGCCTCGGCCGGCTCGCCGCAATAGGGGCAATAATACGATTCGCTTTCCAGCATCGCGGCCTCCTTGTGACTTGGCGGTATGACCTCATGGGCCTTACAACGTCTCATAATCCCTTATAGCATGGGGCTATCCAGCTTCTTACTCATGCAATTCCCTAACAAAATCTAATACTATCTAGTCTTTGTGGTCACTCCAGAGTAGCTTAGCGGTAGCTTTTTCGCCGTGCTATTCGATGCACGTATAGAACAACCACATCACACCAAAATCATTGGATTTTTCTGCAGGCAAGATCAAGGAGAGATTAGGAATTGTCACCGCAAGATCTACAGACAGCTAGCTCGATAATAGGGATGATAGGCGGCATACTTGGCTTAATCGTATTCCTAGACACATACGCACTTAAATTTAAGCCCGAAATAATCATCTCAACCAAGTTATATTTCAAATATAGAACCGACACAAAACATGAAATATTAAAAAATGTAGATCTTGAATCCGTAGTAATTAAAATTGAAATAATCAACAAAAGAGCAAAGTCCGGAAGGATCGATGACTTCGCTATAAGAATCTACGATTCAAGCTCAATATCCCCAACGCCACTTATGTTATACGCCGAGAATACCTTATCTGACACCCCCATCAAATCAAGCCCAACCCTTTTAAACATCACACCTTTTTCTCCTATTTCCGTGCTTGCAAAAACAAGCAAAACTGTCGTAGTAGAATTCAAGCCAGAGAAATATCTATCCGCTATTATTGACCCTCAGGGCTCCACACGACTAGAGCTCTTAAGCTACACAACTGAAAGCGGCTGGAAGAGCACCCCGACATACTCCCCACATTTCTTCTTACCCTATAATGAAGAGTTCCCCGACGATGGACTCATTGAGCTTTCCTTATTCGACTCAGACTTAATTCGCAAAAAAGCCTCCACCCCTCTCCCCAAACCTAAAACATCTGTATACGAAGGATTAAGCGACAAAGAAATACAATTCAAAATTCGCAAACCTTATTACATGATACTAAGTCTTAGCAGTAAACAGCGAAAACTTGCAAAACTAACCATCGAAGCAATAAAGCTATTTTCAAGAGAAGCTTTCATCAAGTACATAACATGGCCCATACTGCAAAGAAAATCCTCCAAGACTCCAAGATTCTCCATAAGCAATGCAAATGCTCACCTTTCAAAAGACACCTCTAACGCACTCACAACATGCAAAGAAAATCTAACCCTGCTAGCAAGCCGCATCAATAAAACTGCAGAGCCAAGGGCATCAATAACCATTACGGATAATGATTCGCAAGGCTTCACCATATCAAGAGCAAATCGCTCCTTAAAATTCTACAAAAGCGGCGACGGGATAATTAGAATCGAGGAAACCTCTGGTTACCCGAAGAAAAACTCCTTCGAACTACGTTTGATTGAATATCCTTTTGGCTTTAGACTTTGGCAGCTAAACAAGAAAACGATGACACTAAAAGCGGCCTGTATAACCGTCATAGACCTGTTAGTACTAATAGCCTATTGATTCATGGGGAGAGCACGGCAATGGGTCTTCACATTAGTGCGGTATCTGAGCTTCCTCTTTCAGAGGAAAGGAATTACTACATCTACGTTCTAGACTATTACAACTGGGATGAGCCTATCTCCAACACGCTTCACTCCAACCACTCTAGAATAGCCAATTTTTGTTCCAAAAATAATGCCATCATGATAACAGGCCTTCCCGATAGCCACTTCTACTCGGAAGTACTCTCCTGGGTAAAAATCAATGGCGAAGGTCCATCAAGAGTCCTTCCCGCCTTACTCATAACCACAATCCACCCAAGATACTTTATTGAAGCCAGCAACAGCAGGCCCAGCTCCGAAATATCAGAAGCATTAATATTTTTAAAAATAAGAGACATCTGCAAAACACCAACCGACGTAGTTGATCTTTTAGAGAAAATATTTAACGACATATCGAACAGTAAAAAAATAAAAGACTTCACTATCGCAAGAAAACTTAAGGCGCATGAAGGCAAAGCCTTGGTTGACGCACTAATACTAGAGCCAAGTATTGCGGGATTTGGAGTCGATATCAAAAAACTCGTATCATGGGGCAAGCAAAAGATCAATTCAGCTATAAAGAAAGCCTAGCCTTATTTATGGCGACCTATTCCCTGAGTAACTTTGATTCCGATTATGAAGTTGCATACTTGATTTGCAGTTCCGCCTTTCAAGGCTTCCTTCACCCCCAATGAAGGTGCAAACCCAGTCACCCGGCTTTTGCTCTTGCCCAACGATCACAATCTCTTGCCGTGTTTGTGCAGTTGCTTGCTGTTTTTCGCTAGCAATCACTGGTGCGTTGAAGCTGACCACGTTAGCTGCGCCCTGCGGTCTGTAGTTTTGATCATTGAAGACGGTCTGTCTTTCTGGCTGAGTGGGTTCGGGGTCGTATGCCCCTCCTCTTTCGATAACTAGCGGTTCTTCAGTGCGGAATGTCTGTGGCGGGGTGTAGGTTTCGCGTCTTGCAACTGCGCCTTGTGGCCGGGCGCTTTCTTGCTGCTTCGGTTGGGGTTGTAGCAGGCCGATATCGTCTCTAAGTCCATCGCCACTGGCGATTGTTTTGGCTCTGTCGATAAAGCCACCACCGAACAGGCTTAGCCCGCCTACGACTACGCCCGTTCCTATCGCCATGATTGCCACCATCCGCCAGGGGCCTTCCTGCTTCCTGGTCTTCAGGTACTCCGGCATATCGTCCATGTCGGCTTTCATATGCTGCCCTCCCTATCTCCTTGCAAACCATCGCCGGGCCACTGCTGCTGTTATCTGCTGCCCGCGCTGTGTCCTTCCAAGTTTCTATCCGCTTCGTTGTAGTCGGGGTTGATCTGACCGCGTGCCGGGTCGACCTGCCCGTGAACGATATATAGCTCGTACTTCGGCTATGCCTTGATCAGTTCCGGGAAACCCTCAAGCCCTGTTTGCTTTTCAAGAAAAAATGCCTGCTCTGCCTCTGAAAGCCTCCGTCCTTGCGGGCTTCGATGATTCGCTGTGACTTGACGCTATAATCGCCGGTCTACTGCTCACCCTGTTAAGCAGACACCATTCCAACCTTAGCCGTTCTAGAACAAGAGAGCATGATGGGCGCATTCGATGCCATCCGACCCTATGCCGATGCAGAAGTGCGCCCCGTACTGGCGCGCCTGCTCGCCGATCCGGCGTTTCTCGGCACCCTCACTCGTTTTCGCTTTCCGCGACTGGCCGGGCCATTGGGCTGGCTGCTCAAGCCGCTGATCGCTGCGCGCCTACGTGGCGAGTTCGCCAGCGTCGATTCGGTCAGCAAGCTGCAGGAAAAGATCGAGCCCTACATCGACCGCACCATCGAGCACGCCAGTGACGGCATCAGCTACTCCGGCCTGGAGCACCTGCAGTCGGGCAAACCCTATCTGTACCTGGCCAACCACCGTGACATCGTCATGGATCCGGCCTTCGTCAACTACGCCGTCTACCATGCCGGCCTGCAGACACCACGTATCGCCATCGGCGACAACCTGCTGCAGCGCCCCTTCGTCAGCGACCTGATGCGCCTGAACAAGAGCTTCATCGTACACCGCTCGATCAGTGGGCGACGCGAGAAGCTGGCGGCCTATCAGCTGCTCTCGGCCTATATCAACCATTCGATCCGCGAAGACGGCGAATCGATCTGGATCGCCCAGGCCGAAGGCCGTGCCAAGGACGGTGACGACCGCACCGATTCGGCCATCCTCAAGATGTTCCACATGAGCCGCAAGGACGAGCCGTTCGCCGAGGTCATCGACTCGCTGAATCTGATCCCGGTGTCGATCAGCTACGAGTACGACCCTTGCGACCTGGCCAAGGCCCGCGAGCTGAGCATGCGCGCAGCCACCGGCAGCTACACCAAGGCGCCAGGCGAGGACGACGCCAGCATTGCCCTGGGCATTACCGGCTACAAAGGACGCGTGCACCTGCACTTCAGCCCGCCGATGGCCGGCCTGGAAGACACCAAGCAACTGGCGCAGGCACTGGATCGCCATATTCTCGGCCAGTACCGTCTGTTCCCCGTCCACTACCTGGCCTACGCCATGTGGGAGGGCCGCGAGGCCGAGCTGAACGTGCCGGCGGCAAGCGAGGTATTCCCCGCTGCAGAACTGGCCAAGGCCGAAGCGCAGTGGAACAAACGCCTGGCCGCCTGCAGCGCCGAAGAAAAACCGTTCCTGATCCTGCAGTACGCCAACCCGGTGCGTAACCAGTATCGAATCAAGGCTGGCCTGCCGCTCTAAGCCCCCCCCGCGACAAAAGAAAACGGCAGCCACCAGGGCTGCCGTTTTCGCTAATCGCTCAAACTCAAAGCTGCGTACTGAACCAGGACAGCAACAGCGCCACCCCCAGGCTGAGAGTGCCAAAGCGATAGAAGAAGCGATTGATACGCTGGGTACGCTCATCCACCTCAATTTCGTCCAGCCCGCCCTGAGCCAGCACGCGCGCCATGCCGCGCTGCTCACGCATACGGGTCATCAGGCATAACCAGGCACCCGCCAGGGCAAAGAACAAGGCCAGTGAATTGAGCGCCCCCGCCGGATGGGCGAGGAACAGGGACCACAACACCTGCAGCGACATGCGACACCTCGAGAACAGCATGGTGCAGCAGCCTAGCCATCGCACCAGAATGGGGATTTCAGCCGAAAAGCGCGCCTCTCAGCCATTGAAAAGTCGCCGCGCAGTTTACTGAAACCTCGCTTTTATAAGGTTCGTTTCCGACGAACGCAGCTCGCTATCCCGAAATCGTCTGAAAACTGTCATATGCCTGGCCTAGGGTTTGTATCTCTAAGAGTGACCACACAGTCACGACTGTTGCTGGAGCCAAACCTAAATGTCCCTGGAGGACCTGCCATGCTCAATTCACAACCGCTGGATCGCGATTACCTGATCGACTCGCTGGATGAAGTGGACGCCGTGGTCGACGAACTCTCCTTCAACGTGCAGGACCAGCACTGGCTGGTGTACTGCGCCCTCGGCGGCCATGAGCACTACGACCTGCCGGATATCGACAACCGCACCGGCATGAGCCTGCCGGAGTTCTACGCCGAGGCGGCGTGAAGACCCGAGACAAATGAAAACGCCCCGCAATGCGGGGCGTTTTTCGTAGCGGCGTTATGGATTACTGCAGCAGAACCTGGCCAATGGTCGGGTCCTTGAACGCACGAGTCAGTGCGTCGCTGAGCACGTCGCTCACTAGTTTGCTGTTGGTCTGCTGGTTCGGCGCGGAGCCGAAGCGCTGGTTCAGCGAGGCGCCATAACGACCAGTGTAGCGGCGGCTGCCACCCTGCACGTCGGCACGAATGGAGGCAGAGATATCGGCCTCGGTGACGTACATGCCTTCTTTCGGCGACTGATACTTGAGGTCCGCCAGGGTGATGGTCAGCTGCGGCGCGTTATAGGCATTGGGCGACGGGGTAAAACCGAGCAGACGCACGGCCGCTTCGGCCTCGGCCTGCAGTTTTGGCAGCACGTAATCAGGGCTGACGCTGATGGAGCTGGTTTCCGGATACAGGCCGCCGCGGGTGCCAAGCACCGGCGAAGGGCGACCATCAACCACGCGCACCACCACCGGCTGGCCTTGACCCACAGGGGTCAGCGAGCTGGTGAGCTTGGGTTGCGGGGTGAGTTGCTGAGGGCTGAGGGCACAACCGGCCAGAGTCAGGCTGGTGGCAGCAAGCAAGGCGATCAACGCACGGTGCAGCATGCTCATCTCTCCGAGTGAGGTAAAAGTGGCCGGCAGTATAACCAGCACGGCCTGAGGCCGACAGTAGCGCTGCATAGGACCATCGGCGTGCCGTTGCGGTTCCTGTCATCAGCCTGTCACCGCGCCCTGGCATAAAGGTAAAACCCACCACGCTGGAGCCTCTGCCATGCTTTTGCGCCGCCTATTCAGCCGCTCTCGCCCGATGCGCCATTTCGCTCTTGTCGATGGTCAGGGACTTTGCCGCGCCCTGCGGCAGATGCAGGAGCATCCGCACCAGGCTGGCTGGGTGGAAGTTCGCGAGCCGAGCGTCTCTTGGTTGGGCGCTCCCCTGCCCGCCGGAGCCCGACTCACGCCAGTCGTCACACACGCATCGACTGCTCGCCCGTTGGCGGCCTGACCGGCGGAAGAATAAAAGTCACGCAGGGGCGATCAATTTCCCCTCATTCACCGTTATAATCGCGCCCCGATTATAAGGACGTCTCCTGATCGGGCCGCACGACCTCGCCGATGCAATGTCATCGCCCCGCCTCAGAGAGTCGCCCACTTCGAGCTGCCGCATCCGGCTAGCCGCTTTCCGCCCATATGCAGAGCCAATGGCAGCCATGCATTGCATGACTTGCACGGGCAAAAGCGCGCCGAGGCAGTCGAGCTTTTGAGGTTCACCGCTCCAAAAGAGCGTGAAAAAAACGGTTTTTACAACTTCACAAGAGTGTGGCGAACAGATGAACAGTTTTGCGTCCGCAAATCCCAGCCTTGACCCTCCCAGCCGAACGACGGGGCATCACGCCTGAGTCTGCCGGTATCGCCCTGAAAGGCCGAACGGCCGTCCATCTGGTGCAGTTTTTCTTGGAGAGAGGTTAATGGCGCACAACGATTCCCAAAGCGTAGATGTGGTGCTGGTTGGTGCCGGCATCATGAGCGCGACCCTGGGCGTACTGCTCAAGGAACTCAACCCCGGCATCACGCTGGAAGTGGTAGAGCTGCGCGAGTCCGGCGCGGTGGAAAGCTCCAACCCCTGGAACAACGCCGGTACCGGTCACGCCGCGCTGTGCGAGTTGAACTACACCCCGGAAGGCGCGGACGGCAGCATCGACATCAAGAAGTCGGTGAATATCAACGCCCAGTTCGAGGAGTCCAAACAGTTCTGGGCTTACCTGATCGAAAAAGGCGCGATCAACTCGCCGAAGACCTTCATCAATCCGGTCCCGCACATGAGCTTCGTGCGCGGCAACAGCGGCATCGCCTTCCTCAAGAAGCGTTTCGAGGCGCTGCGTCAGCATCACGCCTTCACCGAGATGGAGTACACCGAGGATCGCGCCACTATCGCCGAGTGGGCACCGCTGCTGATCCCTGGCCGTGACAGCAACGAACCACTGGCGATGACCCGCGTGCAAGCCGGCACCGACGTCAACTTCGGTGCGGTCACCGAGCAGATGCTCGCCTACCTGACCACTCAACCCAACGCCAAGGTCACCTGCAACCAGAAGGTCACCGACCTCAAGCGCGATGGCGAAGGCTGGCTGGTGGACATCAAGGACACCCGCTCCGGCGCCACGCGCAAGCTCAAGAGCAAGTTCGTCTTCCTCGGTGCCGGTGGCGGCGCGCTGCCACTGCTGCAGCTGTCCGGCATCCCCGAAGGCAAAGGCTTCGGCGGCTTCCCGGTGAGCGGCCAGTGGCTGCGCTGTGACAATCCGGAAATCGTTAAACAACACCAAGCCAAGGTCTACAGCCAGGCGGCCGTAGGTTCGCCGCCAATGTCGGTACCGCACCTCGATACCCGCGTGGTCGATGGCAAGAAATCCCTGCTGTTCGGCCCTTACGCCGGCTTCACCACCAAGTTCCTCAAGTACGGTTCATTCCTCGACCTGCCGCTGTCGGTACGCCCCAACAACCTCGGCCCGATGCTGGCGGTGGCGCGCGACAACCTGGACCTGACCCGTTACCTGATCAAGGAAGTGATGCAGTCCGAGGAACAGCGCCTGAACACCCTGCGCGGCTTCTACCCGGAAGCCAAGGCCGAGGACTGGCGCCTGGAAGTGGCCGGCCAACGCGTGCAGATCATCAAGAAGGACGCCAAGAACGGCGGCATCCTGCAGTTCGGCACCGAGCTGGTGGCAGCGGAAGACGGCACCATCGCCGCTCTGCTCGGCGCTTCGCCGGGCGCATCGGTGACCGTGTCGATCATGCTCGACCTGATCCGCCGCTGCTTCCCCGAGCAGACCAAGAGCGAAGGCTGGCGGACCAAGCTGGACGAGATCTTCCCGGCCATGGCCGAGGTTCTGTCCCATGACGCCGAGCGCTATCACCAGGTGCAGACGCAATCGAACCAGCGCCTGCAACTGGATACCCCCAGCGCCTGATCGTCACGCATAAAAAAACGCCCTTCGGGGCGTTTTTTATGGGCGCTGATCGGGTTACTGCTGACCCCAGGGCAGAATCGGAATGGCCGTCACCGCATTCTGCGGGCTGCCCTCGATCACCCGGTCGCTGTAGACCAGATACACCAGCGTGTTGCGCTTGGCGTCGAAGAAACGCACCACCTGCATGGTTTTGAACACCAGCGAGGTACGCTCCTTGAACACCTCCTCGCCGTCCTTGAGCTTGCCCTTGAATGCGATGGGACCGACCTGACGACAGGCGATGGAGGCCTCTGCACGATCCTCGGCCAAGCCCAGTCCACCCTTCACGCCGCCGGTCTTGGCGCGCGACAGATAACAGGTCACGCCCTCTACCTTGGGATCATCGAAAGCCTCGACGACGATCTTGTCGTTCGGCCCCACCCATTTGAACACCGTCGACACCTCGCCAATGGTTTCGGCCAGTGCCACGCCGGGTAACATCAAAAGGCCCAGCGCACATCCCTTGAACAGATTCATCGCACTCTCCCTTCGCTTTTAAACCAGGATCAGGTTATCCCGATGCACCAGCTCCGGCTCATCGACATAGCCGAGCAGCTTTTCGATGGCATCGGATGGTTGGCCGATGATCTTCTGTGCTTCCAGCGCGCTGTAGTTGACCAGGCCACGGGCAATCTCACGACCGTCAGGCGATACGCAGACCACCATCTCACCACGGCGGAAACTGCCCTGCACCGCTTTTACCCCCACTGGCAGCAGGCTCTTGCGATCCTGGCTCAGCGCTTTCACCGCGCCAGCATCCAGCACCAGGGTACCGCGCGTCTGCAGATGACCGGCCAGCCATTGCTTGCGCGCCGCCAGCAAACCACGCTCGGGTGCCAGCAGCGTGCCCAGACGCTCGCCGCCCTTGAGGCGGGCCAGCACCTGCTCTATAGCACCACCGACGATGACGGTGTACGCACCGGAACGTGCGGCCAGGCGCGAGGCACGCAGCTTGGTCTGCATACCGCCACGTCCCAGCGCACCACCGACGCCACCAGCCACAGCATCCAGCGCCGGGTCATCGGCGCGGGCTTCGAAGATCAGCTCGGCATCGGGGTTGTGACGCGGGTCGGCGTTATACATGCCGTCGCGGTCGGTGAGAATCACCAGCAGATCGGCCTCCACCAGGTTGGCCACCAGCGCGGCCAAGGTGTCGTTGTCGCCGAAGCGGATTTCATCGGTGACTACAGTGTCGTTCTCGTTGATCACCGGGATCACATCGAGATTCACCAGCGTACGCAAGGTGCTGCGCGCGTTGAGGTAGCGCTTGCGGTCGGAGAGATCGTCGTGAGTCAGCAGAACCTGCGCGGTGCGGCGATTGTGCTCGGCAAAGCTCGACTCCCAAGCCTGTACCAGAGCCATCTGGCCGATGGCGGCAGCAGCCTGCAGCTCATGCATCGCACTAGGTCGGCTGGTCCAGCCCAGTCGGCTCATCCCGGCCGCCACCGCACCGGAGGACACCAGCACCAGCTCGACGCCCTGCTCACGCAGCGCGACCATCTGCTTGACCCATACCGCCATGGCCGCACGATCCAGGCCACGCCCGTCGGCGGTCAGCAGCGCACTGCCGATCTTCACCACCCAGCGCCGCGCGCCGGTCACCTTGTCACGCATGATCTTCCAACCTTAGCCAGAGGCCCACTTAGGCAACGTCTGAACGTCACTCCCACGAAAGCGGGAGCCCAGGTTCTGCGGTGTTTCTGGATTCCCGCCTACGCGGGAATGACGGCTATCTCAGAACATCCCTTACAAAAACGCCGCAATTAAGCGGCGTTGGAAATTTGCTTAATCCCGGACGTAAATGATTTCCGGGCCATCGTCGTCCTCTTCGTCGAGGAAGTCATCGTCCTCGTCGATATCGTCGACACTGCGCACACCGGATTTACGCAGCGCACGCTGGTCGTCCAGCGCCTGCAGACGGGCACGCGCCTCGTCTTCGATACGCTGATCCAGATCCGCCAGCTCCTCGGCGAATACCGGGTCCTCGGCAATGCGTTCGGCACGTACTTCCAGGTAATGCATGATGTCGCGGCTGATGCGCTCGGTGCCGTCGCGGCTGATCGCCGAGACCACATAAACCGGGCCCTGCCAGTTCAGGCGAGCAACGATATCGGCCTTGCGCGCCTCGCGCTCGTCCTCGGGCACCTGGTCCATCTTGTTCAGCACCAGCCAGCGATCACGCTCGGCCAGCGCCGGGCTGAAGCGGCCCAGTTCATCGATGATCACCTGCGCAGCCTCGGCCGGATCGCTCTCGTCCAACGGCGCCATGTCCACCAGGTGCAGCAGCAGACGGGTACGCGCCAGGTGCTTGAGGAAGCGAATACCCAGGCCAGCACCGTCGGAGGCGCCTTCGATCAGCCCCGGAATGTCGGCGACAACGAAGCTCTTGAAGCGGTCGACGCTGACCACACCCAGGTTCGGCACCAGGGTGGTGAAGGGGTAATCGGCGACTTTCGGCTTGGCGGCGGAAACGGCGCGGATGAAGGTGCTCTTGCCGGCATTGGGCAGACCGAGCAGACCCACGTCAGCCAGCACTTTCAACTCCAGCTTGAGGTCGCGCGAATCGCCCGGCTTGCCCGGCGTGGTCTGGCGTGGCGCACGGTTGGTACTGGACTTGAAGCGGGTATTACCCAACCCGTGCCAGCCGCCCTGGGCGACCATCAGGCGTTGACCGGCCTTGACCAGGTCGCCAATCACTTCCTGAGTCGCCACGTCGATCACCGTGGTGCCAATCGGCACCGGCAGAATCAGATCCTCGCCCTTGGCGCCGGTGCAGTCGGTGCTACCGCCCTTCTCGCCATTCTGCGCGTTGAATTTACGCGTGTAGCGGTAATCGATCAGGGTGTTGAGGTTGGCGGTGGCCTCGAGGAATACCGAGCCGCCGTCGCCACCATCGCCGCCGTTGGGGCCGCCCTTCTCGATGAATTTCTCGCGACGGAAGGCCATCATGCCGTTACCGCCGTCACCGGCTTTTACAAAAATCGAAACTTCGTCGACAAATTTCATGGATACGCCTCCCGCAAGCGCTGCGGGTCAACAGAACAACGTAAAGGCTCTTGCCGGATGACCCCACGCAAATAGCGTGGCGTTATGGGTAATCGGGCAAGAACCCAAGGATACAGAAACAAAAAAAACGCCTGGAGCGTTTTTTAACGCCGCTTGTGACGGCCCAGAGTGTTGCCGCCATGGACGGCGGGCCAATAAAAAAGCCCCGTCCTACGGACAGGGCTTTTCCAGCGCGTCGGCGATTAGGCCTGAACGACGCTCACGTAGCGACGGCCGAAAGCGCCCTTCACTTCGAACTTGACCACGCCTTCGACTTTAGCGAAGAGGGTGTGGTCTTTGCCCATGCCCACGCCGAAACCGGCATGGAACTCGGTGCCGCGCTGACGAACGATGATGTTGCCGGCCTTGATGACCTGACCACCATACATTTTCACGCCAAGGCGTTTACTTTCGGAATCGCGGCCGTTACGGGTAGAACCGCCAGCTTTTTTGTGTGCCATGAGTCAATACTCCTATAAAGGGATCGGGGCCGACGAATCAGGCCTGGATACCGGTGATTTTGATCTCAGTGAACCACTGACGGTGGCCCTGACGCTTCATGTGGTGCTTACGACGGCGGAACTTGATGATGCGCACTTTATCGTGACGGCCTTGCGACACGACTTCGGCAACCACTTTAGCGCCGTCTACGACCGGAGCGCCGATCTGAACGTCGTCGCCATTGCCGATCAGCAGAACGCGATCGAAAGTCACGGCTTCGCCGGTAGCGACTTCGAGTTTCTCGATCTTGAGGAATTCGCCTTCGGTGACTTTGTATTGCTTGCCACCAGTAACAATTACTGCGTACATGGTAAATCTCCGTTAATCCTGCTCACCCAGCGCTTTAGAAAAGTCGTTATTGGCTGGCATGGCTGCTCGGGGCCGGAAGTGACACCCTTGCAATTGCGTAAGGCAGGGAAATACCCAGGGGGAAGTTCAGGGTGCGCGATTGTACGCAAGCACCGAACGCTACGCAAGGGCCGCCAGTGCTTACCTTGACAGCCCCTACCCCGCCACCTAGCATGCCGCGCAACCTCAAAGGAGCACCAGTCGCCGATGCAACCCCAGGCTTTCTACCGCGTGGTAGCGGACGATTTCACCGCCGTCGATGGCATCATTCGCCAACAGGTGGTTTCCCGCGTGCCGCTGGTGGAAAAGATCGGCGACTATATCATCTCCGCTGGTGGCAAGCGCCTGCGCCCGCTACTGGTACTGCTCAGCGGTCGAGCGTTGGGTTATCAGGCCGACGACCTGCGCCTGCTGGCCGCCACCATCGAATTCCTGCATACCGCGACCCTGCTGCATGACGACGTGGTCGACATGTCCGACATGCGCCGCGGCCGCAGCACCGCCAACGCCCAATGGGGCAATGCGCCGAGCGTGCTGGTAGGCGACTTCCTTTATTCACGCTCGTTCGAAATGATGGTCGAGCTCGGCTCCATGCCGGTGATGAAGATTCTCTCCAACGCCACCCGCGTGATTGCAGAAGGCGAAGTGCTGCAACTGTCCAAGGTGCGCGATGCCAGCACCACGGAAGAGACCTACATGGAGGTCATCCGTGGCAAGACCGCGATGCTGTTCGAGGCCTCTACTCACGCTGCTGCCGCCTTGGCCGAAGCCAACGAGACGCAGCGCGAAGCCTTGTGCACCTTTGGTGACCACCTGGGCATCGCCTTCCAACTGGTCGATGACCTGCTCGACTACAAGGGCGATGCGACCGAACTGGGCAAGAACGTCGGTGATGATCTGGCCGAGGGCAAGCCGACCCTGCCACTGATCTACACCATGCGCGAAGGCACCGAGGAGCAGGCCGCTCTGGTGCGCCGCGCGATTCAGAAAGGCGGCATCGAAGACCTGGAAAGCATCCGCGCTGCCGTGGATGCCGCCGGTGCGCTGGATTACACCGCGCAACTCGCGCGCGACTACGCCGAACGCGCCATTGCCTGCCTGGAAGTGCTGCCGGCCGGTGAGTATCGCGATGCGCTGGTCGAGCTGAGCCGTTTCGCCGTCGCTCGTACGCACTAAGAGCAGCGGTGCGCACAGCGCACCCTACAGAAGCAAGCCAGAACGCTGACCGCAAGGCACGCCGCGCGCAACCTGCCAGACACAAAAACGCCCCGAACCAGCCGGGGCGTTTTTCGTTCAGGCCTCGCGGATTACAGGCGCAGACCGCCGTCGAGCTCCAGGACACGACCGGTGTAGTAGTCGTTTTCCAGGATATAGGCCACCGAGTGCGCGATCTCGGCCGGCTTGCCCAGGCGCTTGAGCGGAATACCCGAGGTCATCTTCTCCAGCGCTTCCGGCTTCATGCTGGCGACCATGTCGGTTTCGATGAAACCCGGCGCCACGCCCGCCACACGAATGCCATAGCGCGCCAACTCCTTGGCCCAGACCACGGTGTCGGCAGCGACGCCAGCCTTGGCTGCGGAGTAGTTGGCCTGGCCCATGTTGCCGGCACGCGAAATCGAGGAGATGTTGATGATCGCGCCTTCGTTCTTCAGCTCGATCATCTTCGCCGCCACTTCACGGGTGCAGAGGAACACGCCAGTCAGGTTGACGTCGATCACCGCCTGCCACTGCGCCAGGCTCATCTTGGTCATCTCGCCATCCTTGACCTTGATGGTCAGGCCGTCGCGCAGGATGCCGGCGTTGTTGACCAGGCCGTTGATGGCACCGAAGTCATCGGCCACCTGGGCGACCATATGGGTCACCTGCTCTTCATCGGCGACGTTGCACAGGTAGGCACGAGCGTCGCCACCTGCCGCCTTGCAGGCAGCCACGGCTTCGTCGAGTTTTTCCGCGTTCAGATCGACCAGCGCCAGCTTGGCGCCCTTGGCCGCCAGGTACTCACCCATGGCGCGGCCCAGTCCCTGGCAACCGCCAGTGATGATGATGACTTTGTCTTTCAGTTGCATCGCTTTATCCCCTCAAGGTGCAGCATTTACCGACCCCGCTGATGCCCGCTAACCGCTATGCTAGGGCGTCTGTCCGTTTATGACGGATCTTCTGCGAGGAGTCATAAGGTGAGCGTGAAAGCCGGCAAGCATGCACGAGAATTGCTGCTCAAGGAATACCGTGGAGTGCTCAGCACCCACTCCAAGGCCATACCGGGTTTCCCTTTCGGATCGGTGGTGCCCTACTGCCTGGACGCCGAGGGCCGGCCGCTGATCCTGATCAGCCGCATCGCCCAGCACACCCATAATCTCGGGCAGGACGCCAAATGCTCGCTTCTGGTCGGCGAACGTGGCGCAGAGGATGTGCAGGCGGTCGGCCGCCTCACAATGCTCGCCGAAGCACGACAATTGCGTGACGAAAATGAAATAGAAGCGGCCGCACAGCGTTATTACCGCTTTTTCCCCCAGTCGCGCGACTACCATCGGGCGCATGATTTCGATTTCTGGCGGCTGGAGCCGGTACGCTGGCGCTTCATCGGCGGCTTCGGTGCCATTCACTGGCTCGACCAGGTCGCCCTGGCCAACCCCTTTGCGACGGACGGCAGCGAAGCAAGCATGGTCGAGCACATGAACGAAGACCATGCCAAGGCCATCGCCCACTACGTCGAACTGGCCGACCTACCTCGGCATGAGCCAGCGCAGATGGCCGCTATCGACACTGAAGGTTTCCACCTGCGCATTGGCCAGAGCCTGCACTGGCTGGCCTTTCCAACATCCTGCAACAACCCGGGACAGGTGCGTGAAGCCCTGGTCACGCTGGCTCGCGCCGAGAGTTGGCCGACCAGCGGCGCTCCTTCAGCTTGAATTCAGGCCACGACCCCATACTTAACTCCTACTGGAAGTCCACTTCCGCCAAGGACCCTCTGAAAATGCGCGCGTTTCTGTTTCTCTTCCTGCTGTTCCCGATCATCGAGCTGGCCTTGCTGATCAAGGTCGGCAGCGCCATTGGCGTGCTGCCTACTCTGCTACTGATCATCGGCACCGCGATTCTTGGCAGCGTCCTGCTGCGCGTCGCCGGGGTGGCCACGGCCTGGCGCGCGCGTGAAAAACTGTCGCGAGGTGAGCTACCCGAACAGGAAATGCTCGAAGGCTTACTGATTGCAGTCGGTGGTGGCCTGCTGCTGCTGCCGGGTTTCATCAGCGACATCTTCGGCGTGCTCTGCCTGATTCCCTTTACTCGTCGCCTGCTGGTCGGCAAGATTCGCCGCCGCGCCGAGGAGCAGGCCCTGCGTCAGCGCGCCTTCTTCGACGACCAGGCCGCTCGCTCCGGGCAGACTCGACCCAATGTGCTCGAAGGCGAGTACGAGCGTCGCGACTGATCCATACCGCAACTGTAGGAGCTAGTTTGCCGGCGATCCCTCTCTGACTGATCGCTGGCGAGCCGGCGCCTACGTAGGGCCAGCAGGCTCTGGTACTTGCCGCAAGCGCCCCTCTGCCGCACAAAAAATTTCACCCCCGCCCCTTGAAATGCCCTTGCCCGCCCACATGTAGCAGTCACCGCAAGGTGCCTGCCCACCGAGGCAGTCCAACTTTCGCGGTGCGCTCAGCGTGCCGCGCCCGGCCTCGCCGGATTTTACAAACCCGCCGACCACACAAGAGTCGGCAAGTTGCCCATTAAATTGTTAGGAGAGATCGACAATGAAGCTTCGTCCTCTGCATGACCGCGTCGTGATCCGTCGCAGCGAAGAAGAGACCAAAACCGCTGGCGGCATCGTGCTGCCGGGTTCGGCCGCCGAGAAGCCGAACCAAGGTGAAGTCGTTGCCGTCGGTACCGGTAAGGTTCTGGACAATGGCGAAGTCCGTGCGCTGGCTGTGAAGGTCGGTGACAAAGTGGTATTCGGCCCCTACTCCGGCAGCAACACCGTCAAGGTTGACGGTGAAGACCTGCTGGTCATGGGCGAAAGCGAAATCCTCGCCGTCGTCGAAGCCTGATCACCCACGATTTCCCGTTAATCGTCAAAGAATTGAGGAAACAAGAACATGGCAGCTAAAGAAGTCAAATTCGGCGATTCCGCCCGCAAGAAAATGCTCGTTGGTGTCAACGTCCTGGCTGACGCCGTCAAAGCCACCCTCGGCCCGAAAGGCCGTAACGTGGTGCTGGCCAAATCCTTCGGCGCCCCGACCATCACCAAAGACGGTGTGTCGGTTGCCAAGGAAATCGAACTGAAAGACGCCTTCGAAAACATGGGCGCTCAGCTGGTCAAAGACGTTGCCTCCAAAGCCAACGACGCTGCTGGTGACGGCACCACCACCGCCACCGTTCTGGCTCAAGCCATCGTCAACGAAGGCCTGAAGTCCGTCGCTGCCGGCATGAACCCGATGGATCTGAAGCGCGGCATCGACAAGGCCACCATCGCCATCGTCGCCCAGCTGAAAGAGCTGGCCAAGCCATGCACCGACACCAAGGCTATCGCTCAGGTCGGCACCATCTCCGCCAACTCCGACAGCTCCATCGGTGACATCATCGCCGAAGCCATGGAAAAAGTTGGTAAAGAAGGCGTCATCACCGTTGAAGAAGGCTCGGGCCTGGAAAACGAACTGTCCGTCGTAGAAGGCATGCAGTTCGACCGCGGCTACCTGTCGCCGTACTTCATCAACAAGCCGGACACCATGGTTGCCGAGCTCGACGGCCCGCTGCTGCTGCTGGTCGACAAGAAGATCTCCAACATCCGCGAACTGCTGCCAGTACTGGAAGCTGTTGCCAAAGCTGGTCGTCCGCTGCTGATCGTGGCTGAAGACGTCGAAGGCGAAGCCCTGGCTACCCTGGTCGTCAACAACATGCGCGGCATCGTCAAAGTCGCTGCCGTCAAGGCGCCGGGCTTCGGCGACCGCCGCAAGGCCATGCTGCAGGACATCGCCATTCTGACCGGCGGTACCGTGATCTCCGAAGAAGTTGGCCTGTCCCTGGAAAGCGCCACTCTGGAGCACCTGGGTAACGCCAAGCGCGTCGTGCTGAACAAGGACAACACCACCATCATCGATGGTGCTGGTACCCAGGTCGACATCGAAGCCCGCGTTGCACAGATCCGCAAGCAGGTCGAAGACACCTCTTCCGACTACGACAAAGAGAAGCTGCAAGAGCGTCTGGCCAAACTGGCTGGCGGTGTTGCCGTGATCAAGGTTGGCGCTGCCACCGAAGTCGAGATGAAAGAGAAGAAAGCCCGCGTTGAAGACGCCCTGCACGCTACCCGCGCAGCCGTCGAAGAAGGCGTGGTACCTGGCGGTGGCGTAGCCCTGGTTCGCGCTCTGCTGGCTATCGACGAGCTCAAAGGCGACAACGAAGACCAGAACGTCGGTATCGCTCTGCTGCGCCGCGCTGTCGAAGCGCCGCTGCGTCAGATCGTTGCCAACGCCGGCGGCGAGCCGAGCGTAGTGGTCGACAAGGTCAAGCAAGGTTCGGGCAACTTCGGCTTCAACGCCGCGACCGATACCTACGGCGACATGATCGAGATGGGCATTCTCGATCCGGCCAAGGTCACCCGTTCGGCCCTGCAAGCTGCTGCCTCCATCGGCGGCCTGATGATCACCACCGAGGCCATGGTTGCCGAAGCGGCTGACGACAAGGCTCCGGCCATGCCTGATATGGGTGGCATGGGCGGTATGGGTGGCATGGGCGGCATGATGTAAGCCGACCGGCTCCCACGCAGCACAAAGAACCCCGCGCCAGTCGCGGGGTTTTTTATGGCCTGCCATTCATGACGGGCGCCCAAAAGACCGTCGCTGCGCGTCGTTAAAAATTCTCCCGGGCATTTTCTATGCCCACGAAAAACCACTACCACTCGGAAAATCCAAGCACATTGCCTGTGGACTCAGGAACGTTGTTTGCTTATGTTTCGTTACAACCCTGAACGAAGTAGTACCCGTTCACGAGACGAGTGCTGCGCAATCCACCAATAGAAGAACAACAACATGGCCCTTTGCAGCACGAGCGAAATCCCTCAGCAGGCATTCCAACACTGGTGGCAACAGCAAGGCGACTGGGTCGAAGAGCCCAATGTCCGTCGCGGTGGTGAAAGCGGCGTACAGCGCCTGCTGGATGAAACCGGTGTGCTCTACGCCAAGAAACAGATCGGCCATATCTATCGCAGCCTCCTGCACCCGCACGGAAGGCCTACCGTACTGCGCGAACGCAAAGCCCTGCAGGCTCTGCCGTCCCTCGGCGTCATGGTCCCGCGCCTGATTTACTGCGGTGTGGATTATGACCAGCAGCAGGGCTGGCGCGGCCTGCTGGTGACCGAGGCTCTGGAAGGCTTCGAGAACATCGAACTCTGGTATGCCCAGGGCGGCCGTGAGGCCTGCGGCGAAGCCGTGCACGCCCAGTTGCTGCACCTTGTCGGCGCGACCCTGGCGCGCATGCATCTGGGCCGCTGGCAGCACGGCTGCCTGTACGCCAAACATATCTTCGTGCGCATTGACGGCGAGACGCCGCAGGTGGCCCTGCTGGATCTGGAGAAAAGCCGTCGCCGCCTGACCCGTGTCCAGGCAGCTCAGCACGACCTGCCTCAGCTACGCCGTCACAGCCCCTGGTCAGACGCCGACTGGCAGCAACTGCTGCAGAGCTATCGCCAGATATTCGCCGATGGCGCCAAAGGTCTCGGCACAGCTATTGCCTGAATCAACGGCTGCCAGTTCAGGGCTGGCAGTTTGTACCCGCAACATCTCGCTCCGCCCGCTTTACCCCCACCAGGAAGTGGCTCTACCTCGCACCTTTACGCCAGGTAGCACGAAAAGCTGCAGGCGACTGCAACTGCCAGGGCCGGCTGTTACAAGGCGCCGTAACCGGCACCTAAGGTTACGTTAAGACGTTACCCGCACCATTGTTGAACCAACCGACAAGGCCCGAGTCCCAGCACAGCCCCGGCTGATGCCAGCTACACGCTAAGACCGTTCGTCGCATGAGACGACGACAAGGCAATGGGTGATCTAGGTTTAGCGAACAGCGTTTGGCAGCGCTTTCAAGGGGTTAGCAAAATGAAATTAGAAATAGCACGAGGTTTGTTCCTTGGCCTCGCTCTCAGCGTAACGGCGATTGCAGCTGCAGCCTGGCAAGAGCCTGGCCCACGTGTACTGGAAGCGCATGCGTGCTCAGCCGTAGAGCCCTGCCCCGTCGCGCCTTTGCGCAAGCAGGTGCAGCCAGAGAGCAAACCGGACGCCAACCTGCTGGTGCTGATGTTCGGCCTCAGCGGCGCGATGAAGGGCGAGCACTGAGCCTCACCCGCGTCATACCTCGCCAAGCGGGCTGACCTGCATCAGCAGTTGGCCCGCCAGGCGCTGCCTCTTGGCGCTGATACGCGCGCATGCTCCTCCCCCCCAATTACCCGCGCATGCCTGAGGCCACAAAGGCCAAATCCCTGTCCCGCATAGTGGCGTTTTAGAGCCTCTCGTTCAGTTTTGATTAAGTAAGAATCTTTATCGTTGCCCTGGAAGTGACCAACTGGTCACAGGCGTTTGGCTGGCAGTCGAGAACGTCACCGATGAACATCACAGGAGATGCAACGATGAACTCAACCGCTTCCCGAACCGACAATACCCTGCGCCCCGTAGCCAAGGGCAACGCCCAGGCCGCGCTGCAACAACTGCTGCAGGGGTTTCGGCGTTTCCGCCAGGAGGTCTACCCACAGCAACAGGCGCTGTTCAAGCGTCTGGCCTCGGCGCAAGCGCCCAGCGCGATGTTCATCACCTGCGCCGATTCGCGCATCGTGCCGGAGCTGATCACCCAGAGCGACCCCGGCACCCTGTTCGTCACCCGCAACGTGGGTAACGTGGTACCGCCTTACGGCCAGATGAATGGCGGTGTCTCCACGGCCATCGAATACGCCGTACTGGCACTCGGCGTGCAACACATCATCGTCTGCGGCCATTCCGACTGTGGTGCGATGAAGGCCGTGCTCAACCCGGCCAGCCTCGATGGCATGCCCACCGTGCGCGCCTGGCTGCGCCATGCCGAGGTGGCGCGCAGCGTGGTGGCAGACAACTGCAACTGCGGCAGCGCCCATGAAACCCTCGGCGTGCTGACCGAAGAGAACGTGGTGGCCCAGCTCGACCACCTACGCACTCATCCCTCCGTCGCCGCCCGCCTGGCCAGCGGCCAGTTGCAGATCCACGGCTGGGTCTACGACATCGACAGTGGTGGCATCCGCGCCTACGACGCTGCCTCTGGCAACTTCCTCGCGCTCGACGGCGACGAGCAGCCCTGCGCCACCCCGCAACCGCGCTACGCCAGCGCCTGAGCCAACTCGCACCCCGAGCTTGCGCCGACTGATGGCGCGAGCACGGGCTGCTTTTGCCCACGGGATGGGTAAGGAGATTCCCCCATGAATGTATTTCGCACACTGCCACGGGACGCGCTGGCGTCCGTGGTGGTTTTTCTCGTCGCCCTGCCGCTGTGCATGGGCATCGCCATCGCCTCCGGCATGCCGCCGGCCAAGGGGCTGATCACCGGTATCATCGGTGGCCTGGTGGTTGGCTTCATCGCCGGTGCGCCACTGCAGGTGAGCGGCCCCGCAGCCGGCCTCGCTGTGCTGGTATTCGAACTGGTACGCACCCATGGCATGGCCGCGCTCGGCCCGGTTCTACTGCTAGCCGGCCTGATTCAGCTGGTCGCCGGCAGTCTGCGCCTGGGCGGCTGGTTTCGCGTCACCGCACCGGCGGTGGTCTACGGCATGCTCGCCGGCATCGGCATCCTCATCGTGCTGTCGCAGATACACGTGATGATCGATGCGTCGCCTCAGGCATCAGGCCTGGACAACCTGCTGGCCTTCCCCGGTGCCGTGCGTGATGCGCTGAGCCTGCTCGGCAGCAATGCCATGATCGCCGGCACAGTAGGCCTCGGCACCATTGCCAGCATCTGGTTATGGGAGCGCTTTCGACCGGCGCCGCTGCGCTTTCTGCCCGGAGCCCTGGTCGGCGTAACGCTCGCTACCCTGGCCAGCCTGTGGCTCACGTTGCCGGTCAAGCGCGTCGAACTGCCGGCCAACCTCGGCGATGCCATTGATTGGATCACCCCGCAAGGCCTGGCCAGCCTGGCCGACCCACAACTGCTGATTGCAGCATTGGCGCTGGCCTTTATCGCCAGCGCCGAGACCTTGCTCTCCGCCGCCGCCGTCGACCGCATGCACGATGGCCCGCGCGCGCGGTTCAACCGTGAGCTGTCGGCTCAGGGCATCGGCAACATACTCTGCGGCGCAGTCGGCGCCCTGCCGATGACCGGTGTGATCGTACGCAGCTCGGCCAACGTCCAGGCCGGCGCTCGCGGCCGCGCCTCGACCATCCTCCACGGCGCCTGGCTACTGGCCCTGGTCGCTCTGCTGCCGGTCGTACTGCAGAGCATTCCCGTCGCCAGCCTCGGCGCGGTGCTGGTGTACACCGGCTGCAAACTGGTCGACCCCAAGGCCATGCGCAACCTCGGCCAGTACGGCCGTGCCCCGGTGTTCATCTACGCCGCCACGGCGCTGTGCATCGTCTTCACCGACCTGCTGACCGGCGTGCTGGTGGGCTTCGGCCTGACGCTGCTGAAACTGGTCTGGAGCGCCTCGCGCCTGCGCGTGAAGCTGGTACCCACCGGCCCGAACAGCGCCGAACTGCGTATGAGCGGCGCCGCCACCTTCCTCCGTGTGCCACAACTGGCCAAGCTGCTGGCCAGCGTCGAACCGGGCACACGCCTGCATCTGAGCCTGGCGCGGGTCAGCTATATCGACCACGCCTGCATGGAACTGCTGGAAGACTGGGGCCGCTCCGCCCGCGCCCAGGGCGGCGGGCTGGAGATCGTCGAGGGCGCGGCGTTGAAGCGTCGCGTGGAAGGTAGGCAGCGCACGGCGCTGGCCTGAGCGTAAGAGCTGAGCGAAGAACAGCACGGATACAGCAGGCGAGCGCAACGTCCTGCGCCGGCACACGCCTGAGCGCCTGGCGGCGGCCTCCATAGCCATCAGCTCGACCTAGACGGCAAAGGCGGCTGGCAACTGAGCAGCCACAACGACTGATTCAACGCAAAGCGCCATAGCCTTTCGGGCTATGGCGCAGAGCCATTACTTCGAAGTAAGGTCAGCGCATCGCCCTCGCAAGGATGCCTCCATGGCCAGCAAGCTCTTCCCCTCCCGCCAGCACGAACATCTTGCCGTTCTGACCGATGTGGATAATGCACCGGCCACTATCGCTGAAGGACTTTCGAGGATTACTTTGGGCGGCTACATGGTCGCATATGATGCCCCACTTGTAGATCAAGTAAACTTTTACTAGTCTTTTTAGAACTAGACTCAATTCTTATTCACTAGACCATACGCAAATCATTGCTTACGCTATAAAAACAAAAAACTCACCCAACAGCTAAGCAACACACAAGCCCAAGGAAAAGCAATGAGCAATGTACATATCTTACGGGCTGTAGAAAACATAAAATCCAACACAACCATTTACACACCAATAATTGAAGTCATAGTTAACTCAATTCAAGCAATTGAGGCATCAAAAATAGAAAGAGGGACAATTAAAATCATTGCAATACGCAGCAAGCAGACAGAAAGTGACGGCACACTACCACCAATCGTAAGCCTAAAAATAACAGATAACGGCATTGGCTTTACACAAGCCAACAGAGATTCTTTCGACACCTTTTACAGCGATCACAAGATAGAAATCGGCGGGAAAGGATTTGGCAGATTCACATGCTTAAAATACTTTAACAACCTACAAATAGACAGCCATTACACAGAAAATGGAAAAAGGCTTCATAGAGTTTTTTCTATGGGGAAAAGACATGAAATAATAGTAAACGAGAAACTCTCCCCCTCAAGCGAACCAGAAAATCGCACCTCCGCACTTTTATCCGAAATAAAATCAAGCCATCTCAGTAAAAAGCTCAGCACTTTAGCAAGAAGCCTTACAGAACGACTTTTGCCCTATTTCATAACTAAAAGCTACACCTGCCCAATAATAACCTTATGCGAAGAAGACGATTCCGGACTAATCGTACTCAATGACCTCTTCAAAAGCCAAACAGGACTCATAAGAGAAATCCCACTATCAAACAACACCTTCTCGATAAACTCAAAAGAAAAACAAGAAAAATTTGAAGTAAGATTCTTTAAAATATACTCCCCTAAAAATCAGAAAAGTCGAATCAGCCTCGTAGCACATAAACGAGAAGTAACAGAAACAGCCGTTCATGCTTACATCCCCGAATTCTCCGATGAATTTTACGACAAAAATTATGACAACACAGAAAACAAAGAACGCAACTACATAATAAAGACATATGTATTTAGCGAATACCTAGACAATCACGTATCTCTTGAGCGCGGCAGCTTCGAATTCCAAAAGCAGGATGACATGTTATTTGGAATCTCCCAAAATGAAATCGAAGAGAAAGCTGCCTCACTAACCGCAACAACGGTCACAAACGAACTAAGTGCTCGGCAAGAAAAAAAACGAGAGGACGTAAATGAATACATACGAACTCACGCTCCTTGGCATAAAGACCTAGTGAGAAATGCTGACCTAAGCAGCCTTTCATACCACCCGTCAAAAGAAGAAATTGAATTATTTTTACAGCGAGAAAAATATCGTATCGAGGCAGAAATAAGAATTCAAATAGATCAGATATCAACCAACACCGCACCTCAAACCCCCGAAGAAATTACAAAAATAGTAGATCAAATCTCCGACGCCAGCAAAAACAACTTAATTCATTACGTAGCCTTAAGAAAAAACATATTAAAGGTTTTCGAGAAAGCATTAGAGCTTGACGAAAATGGAAAATACCGCGCAGAAGACGAACTGCATAACATCATTTTCCCGACCAAAAGAGATAGTGAAAACACCTCATACAGCAGCCACAATCTTTGGATTATTGATGAAAGGCTGACATTCACAGATTTCATTTCCTCTGACCAACCACTAAATGGAGGAAATACTGAGAGACCAGATCTTTTACTATATGGTTCTCGCGTGGCATTTCGCGGCGAAAACCAACCAAGCAACCCTGTAACGATATTTGAATTCAAGAAACCAGGCAGAGACGACTTTGCAAATCCATCCTCCAAAGAGGATCCAATTCAGCAAATTATAAGATACACAAACAGCATTAGAAACGGAGCATTTAAAACACCCAAGGGAAAGCAAATACTCATCAGCCCTAACACCCCTTTTTACGGCTATGTGATTTGTGAAATGTCATCAAAAGTTGAAGACTGGCTGAGATTTGAAAAAGACTTCAAACAAATGCCAGATAACAGTGGCTGGTTCAACTGGGCCTCCAATATAAATCTTTATATCGAGGTAATTAGTTGGGACAAAGCTCTGAAGGATGCAAACATGAGGAACAAAATCTTCTTTCATAAGCTTGGCATTGACATATAAGCCTATATACCTTTGGCTCAGAGCTTTTCAATAACATCAGCAAGTAGGGTGGACAAGGCGAAGCTTGTCCACCAAGGCGCCTCACAAGATATACGCCACTGTGACACGACGCTTTTCGCCCTTACGGCGAGTCACTTTCTCTTTGCTCGCGCGAAAGAGAAAGTAACCAAAGAGAAAGCGCGCCCGGCATCCGGGTTTCGCTTCGCGAAACCTCCCTCGCTCCGCCGCTGCTCCGAGGGTCGTCACGGTGGGCCATCCCTGGCCCATCGTTCCTCGTTTGGCATCCATGCCAAACGCCCCTCTCCACAGCACCTCCACTCGGCCTCCTGACGGGATCAGGGATCGCGTCGCCTGCCAGATTTATGGAATCAACTGCGGAAATGCCGCGGCTTACATCCGGCCTACGGCTTGGCTCTTGGTAACCCTGCAGAGAACGACCAGACGCCGCCAAACGCCCCTTCAGGAGGCCGAATGGAATCGTTGCGGAAGGGCGCGAGCCGCATGGATGCGGCGAGAGGCGTAAAGGGCCAGGGACGGCCCTTGTACGCCGGCCCCTGGAGCAATGATGGAATGAGGGGAGTCGAGCGAAGCGAGACCCGGATGGCGGGGCAGAGCGTTTTTGCTTACTTTTTTGGCGTTTGAAAAAAGTGAGTCGCCGTAAGGGCGAAACCGCAGGGTCAGGCGATAAAAAGGCGGCGCCGGAGTACTGGGCTCAAGCAAGAGCAAAAAACCCCTCTCCCCTGGCCCCTCTCTCCCGTGTACGGGAGGGGGAGCTGATCGCTGTTCCGTCAGCAATCTCGGTTGGCTGAAAGTTTTTCGCGGCTGAAGCCGCCCCTACAGATTTGGGTGGCTGCGGGTCGCGGCTAAAGCCCCTCCTACAAGAGCGTAGCGATACTAGCGGCCTTGCCTTCACGCCCCAGCAATCAACCGCTCGACGATCTGCCGTAGCTCAGGATGCTCCGGCACCCGAATCCCAAACTCCTCGCGCAACACCCTCAGTACCTCATCGACACTCTGCAACTGCACCCGCTCACTCGCCTGCCCCAGGCGGTGGATGGCGAAGCTGCCGTTATTCAAGGTCTTGCGCAAGCCTGGCCCGGTAAGCGCAGCGATCATCTGGCCGAGGAAAGGCGAATCCGGGTGGGTGCACACGTACCAGTTGCCCACCACGTAATCGATATCCGCCACCTGCTGCAGATCGAACACGTACATCGCCCGCCAGCTGCCGGCGACCAACGCGCGCAGGGTGTAGGTGCCGTCCGCCAGCGTTAGGCGATAGGGCTCATGCGGCGTCTCCTGCTCGGCCTCGCTGTCGAGCAGCAAGGGGCCGGTCGGGACCATGCCGCCGAAGCCGACGTCGGTGATGTAGCGCACACCATCGATGGTCACCAGCACCAGCATATGAGTGCGCGCCGGCAGAGCATCTTCCGGCCCGCCCATGACCACGCGCCCGGTCAGCCCACGCGCATCGAAGCCCAACGCTTGCAACAGCAGCAAGTACAGACGATTGAGTTCGAAGCAGTAACCGCCACGGCCCTGGCGTAGCAGCTTGTCCTGAATCGCGGCGGGTTCGACCTCAACCGGCACGCGCAGCATGCTGGCCAGGGTTTCGAAGGGGAATTCGGCAGTGTGTCGCGCCTGCAGCTCGCGCAGGGTGTCGAGGCTCGGCGGCGGCGCCGACGAGTAACCCAGGCGCCCGAGGTATGTGTGCAGATCCAGCATGAATGGCTCGGTCATCGTGCATCTCCCTTTCTACTGCCGGCTGTTTTACCAGAGGGCGGGGATAGACGATATGCAACGAGCCGCGTGGCGTGCTCGAGTCAGCGCTTTCGGTTTGCGGCAGTCGGCACACACAAATCGACAGAAATGCGCCAATCTATCGCTCACCGCACGAGCTTGCCCGAGGACTCCATGATGCATCTGCGCCGTTTCTGCATTTTTTCCCTGTTACTCATCTTGAGCGGCTGCGGAGCCGGTGAGACGGCCGCCACGGCGACACTCCAGGCTGAGCAGGCCAAACAGGCTCAGCAGCAAATGGAGCAGCTCAAGCAGCAGATTGACCAGGCCAATGCAGCGAACACCCAGCGTCTGCAGGAGGCCATCGATCAGGCGCAGTGAGCGACGCTTCCTGGAGAGCGCATGTCCATCTACAAAGGTGCTGCTTGCAGCGAACAACGCGCCACCTGATAACTGGAAGGCCGGTCACAAGACCGGCCTTTTTCTTTAATGCCCTGCCGTTATCCACCTGTAGTGGACATTCGACACTTCCCTGATGGCGATAAGCCTTTATAGTACGCGCCCCTATCAGCACCACGACAAGGATGTAATCCGCATGTTTTCCCTCAAGTCTGCCGCCATGCTGGCAGCCGCACTCATCGTCAGTGGTTGCTCCACTGCCACCTGGGTCAAACTCCCCGACGACAGCGCCCTCATCGTCAATGAACGCCCGGTTCTTCACAATCAGGGGCTGGTCAAGACGCGTCCTTTCTCCTGGGGTGCGGCGGGCGGCGTGCCTTATCGTCTGGAAGACAAGCAATCCCATGTCATCCAGAACGGTCGCCTGAAAACGCGCTTCCGCGTTGCTTCGATCTTCTGGCCACCAGTCGGTATCGCCTACTGGCCGATGGGCTTCGGCCAGCGTTGCTACGACCTAACTGGCCCGTCGCCACAAACCTGCACCTATCAGGATCTGGTCGACCTGCGGAAGAACCATCGCCTCTCCCGCTGAAGGTTTCTGATCGATCCCACGCTCCGCGTGGGCATGCAGCCCGTGACGTTCTGCGTCACCCACCGTAACGGCCGCCCCCACGCAGAGCGTGGGAGCGATCACGCAAACGCCCAAATGGCTGCCAGATTTTTCGCGGCTGAAGCCGCTCCTACAAGTGTCCCGGTGTCTACCTCGACATAACGCGCCACCAACGAAAAGGCCGATCGCGAGATCGGCCTTTTCGTACAGCGCTTCAGCTCACTCAGCCATTGCTGGGGAAGGCGAACTGCGCCGCTTCGTGGCTCTTGCGCGCAGGCCAGCGTTGGGTGATGGCCTTTTTGCGGGTGTAGAAGCGCACGCCATCCGGGCCGTAGGCATGCAGGTCGCCGAACAGCGAGCGCTTCCAGCCGCCGAAGCTGTGGTAGCTGACCGGTACCGGCAGCGGTACGTTGACGCCGACCATGCCCACTTCGATCTCGTCGCAGAACAGACGCGCCGCTTCACCGTCGCGGGTGAAGATGCAGGTGCCGTTGCCGTACTCGTGATCGTTGATCAGTTGCATGGCCTCTTCCAGGCTGCCGACGCGGACGATGCACAGCACCGGGCCGAAGATTTCGTCGGTGTAGATGGTCATCTCCGGAGTCACCCGATCAAACAGGGTGCCGCCGACGAAGAAGCCGTTTTCGTTGCCGGCAACCACCAGGTCGCGACCATCGACCACCAGCTTGGCGCCCTGGGCGACACCAGCGTCGATGTAGCCCTTGACCTTGTCACGCGCAGCGGCGGTGACCAGCGGGCCCATGTCCAGGCCGCAGGAAGTGCCGGCACCGATTTTCAGCGCCTGGATCTGCGGAACGATCTTCTCGACCAGCGCGTCGGCGATCTGGTCGCCCACGCACACGGCCACGGAGATGGCCATGCAGCGCTCGCCGCAGGAGCCGTAAGCCGCGCCCATCAGCGCGCTGACCGCGTTGTCCAGGTCGGCATCAGGCATCAGCACAGCGTGGTTCTTGGCACCGCCGAGGGCCTGCACGCGTTTGCCGCGCTTAGTGCCTTCGCTGTAGATGTACTCGGCAATCGGGGTCGAACCGACGAAGCTCAGGGCCTTGACCTCGGGCGCCTCGATCAGCGCGTCGACCGCATCCTTGTCGCCGTTGACCACGTTCAGCACACCCTTGGGCAAGCCAGCTTGGTTCAGCAGCTCGGCGATGAACAGGGTAGAACTCGGGTCACGCTCGGACGGCTTGAGGATGAAGCAGTTGCCGCAGACGATGGCCAGCGGATACATCCACAGCGGCACCATCGCCGGGAAGTTGAACGGGGTGATGCCGGCGACCACGCCGATGGGCTGCAGATCACTCCAGGCGTCGATGTTCGGGCCGACGTTGCGGCTGTATTCGCCCTTGAGGATTTCCGGGGCAGCGCAGGCGAACTCGACGTTCTCGATGCCGCGCTTGAGCTCGCCGATGGCGTCCTCGATGGTCTTGCCGTGCTCGGCGCTGATCAACGCGGCGATTTCGTTCTCGTTCTGCTCCAGCAGTTGCTTGAAGCGGAACATGATCTGCGCGCGCTTGGCCGGCGGGGTGTTGCGCCAGGCCGGGAAGGCGGCCTTGGCGGCGTCGATGGCCAGTTGCATGGTGGCGCGGTCGGCCAAGCCAACGGCAGCGGTGGAGTCGCCGGTGGACGGATTGAATACCGGGGCGCTGCGACCGTTGCCGGCAACGCGCTCGCCGTTGATCAGGTGGGGGATGTGGCTCATGGGAATCTCCAAAGTTAGGTGGGAGGGGCTTCAGCCGGGACTGAGTGAGCGTCACGGCTAAAGCCCCTCCCACAGGAATCAGTCGAGCTTGTTCAGCACGTCACCGACGGCGTTGAACACGCGGTCGAGGTCTTCGATCTTGGCGTTGAAGGTTGGGCCGAACTGCAGGGTATCGCCACCGAAGCGCACGTAGAAACCGGCTTTCCACAGGGCCATGCCGGCCTCGAAGGGACGGATCACCGCGTCGCCGTCACGCGGGGCGATCTGCAGGGCGCCGGCCAGGCCGCAGTTGCGGATGTCGACGATGTGCTTGGTGCCCTTCAGGCCATGCAGCGCAGCCTCGAACTTCGGCGCCAGCTCGGCGGATTGCTGGATCAGGTTCTCGCGTTTGAGCAATTCCAGCGTCGCCAAGCCGGCGGCGCAGGCCACCGGGTGCGCCGAGTAGGTGTAGCCGTGGGTGAACTCGATCATGTGCTCCGGCGACGGTTGCTGCATGAAGGTGTTGTAGATCTCGCTGCTGGCGATCACCGCGCCCAGCGGAATGGCACCGTTGGTGATTTGCTTGGCGACGTTCATCAGGTCCGGAGTAACGCCGAAGAACTCCGCGCCACTCCACTTGCCCATGCGGCCGAAGCCGGTGATCACTTCGTCGAAGATCAGCAGGATGTTGTGCTGCGTGCAGATCTCACGCAGGCGCTGCAGGTAGCCCACCGGCGGCACGATGGCACCGGCCGAACCGGACATCGGCTCGACGATCACCGCGGCGATGTTGGATGCGTCGTGCAGCTCGATCAGCTTGAGCAGTTCGTTAGCCAGCTCCACGCCACCGGTCTCGGCCATGCCCTTGGTGAAGGCCATGCCCGGTTGCAGGGTGTGCGGCAGGTGGTCGGCGTCCATCAGTTGGCCGTACATCTTGCGGTTGCCGCCGATACCACCCAGTGCGGTGCCAGCGATGTTGACGCCGTGGTAGCCACGGGCACGACCGATGAAACGGGTCTTCGACGCCTGGCCTTTCAGGCGCCAGTAGGCCTTGGCCATCTTCACTGCGGTGTCGGCGCACTCGGAGCCGGAGCCGGTGAAGAACACGTGGTTGAGCTCGCCCGGCATCAGGTCGGCGACCTGCTCGGCCAGTTTGAACGACAGCGGATGGCCGTACTGGAAGCCCGGCGAGTAATCGAGGGTGCCAAGCTGTTTGGCCACGGCATCCTGAATTTCCTTGCGTGAGTGACCGGCGCCGCAGGTCCACAGACCGGACAGGCTGTCATAGATCTTGCGGCCCTGATCGTCGGTCAGCCAGTTGCCTTCGGCGCCGACGATCAGACGCGGGTCGCGCTGGAAGTTGCGGTTGGCGGAGAACGGCATCCAGTGCGCATCCAGCTTGAGCTGGCTGGCCAGGGACGGGGTTGCGGTCTGCGGCATGTTCATCGGAGGAGCCTCGCACTCGACGGTGTCGTGGGAGGGGCTTTAGCCGCGAAGATCGACAGCAATCGCGGCTGAAGCCGCTCCTACAAGGGAATTGAATCAGTTGCCAGCAAAGGTGCCACGGGCATAGAGTCAGTAAAACAGTACTCTTCTTATCTTCAGTTCAAGGCCTACTAAACAAATGAGCAGCCGCCGCCCCGATCCGCTGGCCCAGGTCAGCGACTTTGAAATCCGCCTGCTCAAGCTGTTTCGCAGCGTGGTGGAATGCGGCGGCTTTTCCGCGGCGGAAAGTGCGCTGGGCATCGGCCGCTCGGCCATCAGCCAACAGATGAGCGATCTCGAACAG
This sequence comes from Ectopseudomonas composti, assembly GCF_900115475.1. Taxonomy (GTDB): domain Bacteria; phylum Pseudomonadota; class Gammaproteobacteria; order Pseudomonadales; family Pseudomonadaceae; genus Aquipseudomonas; species Aquipseudomonas composti. The sequence goes on along the minus strand of NZ_FOWP01000011.1, from coordinate 41,129 downwards.
CGCCTTGGCCTGCGCCTGTGCCAACGCGGCCGCGCCGGTTTCGCCCTGACCGAGGAAGGCCGCGAGGTGTACCAGAGCACCCTGCAACTGTTGGCGGCGCTGGAGAGCTTTCGCACCGAGGTCAACGGCCTGCACCAGCACCTGCGTGGCGAGCTGAACATCGGCCTGACCGACAACCTGGTGACCATCCCGCACATGCGCATCACCAACGCCCTGGCACGCCTCAAGGTGCAGGGGCCGGACGTGCGTATCAATATCCGTATGACGCCGCCCTCGGAGGTGGAACAGGGCGTGCTCGATGGCCGCCTGCACATCGGCGTGGTGCCGCAGGTCGGCGCCCTCTCCGGCCTCGAATACCAGGCGCTGTACGACGAGCGCTCGCTGCTCTACTGCGCAGTCGGCCACCCGCTGTTCTACGTCGATGACCAGCAACTCGAGGACGAACGGCTCAACGCACAGGAGGCCATCGCCCCGACCTTCCGCGTGCCGCCCGAGGTGCAGAGCCATTACCAGGCGCTGAACTGCACGGCCAGCGCCTCGGATCGCGAAGGCATGGCCTTTCTCATCCTCACCGGGCGCTACATCGGCTACCTGCCCGACCACTATGCCCAGGCCTGGGTGCAGCAGGGTCGCCTGCGGGCGCTCAAGGCCAGCAGTCGCTACTACGACATCAACCTGGCGGCGGTCACGCGCAAGGGTCGCCGCGCGCACTTGGTGCTGGAGAGTTTTCTCGACGCCCTGGCCGAAGCCTGATTCGCGCACCAGCGCAGTGCATCAAGCACCAGAGCCGGGCACTCCACTCGACACGCCGCCCTATCAGGCTTACAGACGTTGCGCAGCGCGCCCGATCCGGATCCCAGCAACATCTAGCTATTGATGTCAGCTTCACGTCGCCATATAAATGACGGCAAGTTTCTTGCTGGCAAAACGCCAGAGAGGCTCGCACCTCCGTCATTCTCCGCTGCCTTGGCCGTACGCTTGGCTGTCGTTATTCCTGGTTTTCGAGGCTCATGATGTTCTTCTTCAAACCGGTTCTGGCGTTGATGAACCGCGCGCGTTACGCCCACAAATTCCTGCTGATCTTCGCCGTGTTCATGCTCCCCTACTGTTGGCTATCGGTGAGCAAGCTGCTCGACGTCAACGCCACGCTGGAGCAATCGCAGCATGAGTTGCAGGCCCTGCAGAGCATCGAGCAGTACCTGCCGGTGTATCGCCAGGCACTGGAGCAGGCCGGCATGCACGTGATCGGCTATGCGCGCAACAAGGACGACGCCAAGCAGGAAATCGAACGCCGTAGCCAGGCCTTCGTCGCGGCCATTAGCGCACTCAATGCCAGCCTCGATGCCGGTCAATTCGCCGATATGAAACTCGCCGAAAGCGACCCTGGCTTCAGCCTGGACAAGAAGCTGTCGGTGCAGGGCCTCAGCTCGCAGATGATCGAGCACGTCAGCTCGGTGCATGACCTGAGCGCCAACATGCGCGAGATCGCCGCCATGTCCAAGCTCAGTCAGGACAGCAATCCGCGCATTTACCGCAACGTCGATCTGCTACTCAACCAGCTGCTGCCGCTGTATGAAGTGCTGACCCAGACCCGCACCTACGCCGGCTACATGACCGCCTACGGCTTTCTCGAATCCTCGTCGCGCCCTGCCATCACCAACCAGCTCAGCACCCTGCAGCGCTACGCCGGCGGCATTGAGGCCAAGGGTAATGCCGAAGCGCAGCAACTGATGACCGGCGCCGCCCGTGATGCCGCCGCGCTGTACAAACGCGAGATCGTCGATACCTATACGCAGAGCGGTTACTTCGACCAGAACGCAGTAGAACAATGGCTGCAACGTTATGAGTCCTACGCACCACAGGCCGCCGAACTGGACAAAGCCAGCAACCTGCTGCTGCAAGAGACCGCTACCCTGCTGCAGGCACGCGCCGACGCCAACCTGCGCGAACTGATGCTGTGGGCCGGCACCCTGCTGGTGGTGATTACCCTGCTGGTGTACCTGTTCGTCGGCTTCTACCTGTCGGTGCGCGGCGCCATTCGCGACCTGACCAATGCCACCCAACGCATGGCCGAAGGCGACCTGCGCCAGAGCGTGAAGACCGCCGCGCGTGACGAGCTGGGCGACCTGGCCAAGGACTTCAACGAGATGCAGACGCGCATGAGCGAGCTGATCGCCCAGGTCGCGCGCTTCTCCGAAACCACTCTGGGCAAGGCGCAGAGCGTCAGCGACAGCGCCTCCACCAGCCAGCGCAGTGTCGAGCGCCAGGCCAACGAACTGGAGTTGATCGCTACCTCGATGAGCCAGCTGGTCAGCAACGTCCAGGAGGTCAGCCAGAACTCTCATGTGACTGCCGACAAAGCCAACACAGCCGGCGAGAAGTGCCGCGAAGGCCGCGTGCAGGTCGATCACGCCGTGTCGCGCATCAACCAGCTGTTCACCGAGATGGACGACTCCATCGGTGCCATCACCTCGGTGGAGAAGGAAAGCGAGGAAATCGCCAAGGCCGTCGACCTGATCAAGAGCGTCGCCGAGCAGACCAACCTGCTCGCGCTCAACGCCGCCATCGAGGCCGCGCGTGCTGGCGAACAGGGTCGTGGTTTCGCCGTGGTGGCCGATGAAGTGCGCAGCCTAGCGATCCGTTCCCACGAGCTGACTGGTGAGATCGACCAGACCATCGGTCGCCTGCGCCAGCAGGTCGGCAGCGCGGTGAAGACCATTCGTGGCAGCCACCAGAGCGCGGCGCAGAGCGTCGAGCAGATCACCCTGACGGCGAGCATCTTCGAAGAAATCACCGGCAGCATGGATCAGATCATCGACCACAACATCCAGATCGCCTCGGCTGCTGAGCAGCAGGCGGCGGTGGTACAAGGCGTCGAGCAGAACACCCTGGAGATCAAGCACCTCAGCGACAGCAACGCCCATGAAGCGCAGAGCACGGTGAACGTCAGCGACGAGCTGACCGGCATGACCCGCGACCTGCACGGACTGATCGCCAACTTCAAGGTATGACCCGCGTGGCCGTGAGCGAGCCCCGCTCACGGCCGGCCTGGAGTGACGTAGCCGACGCAAACGGGCTTTTTCACGCCGTAATGCTTGTCACCCAGGCGGCACTGGGGTATCTGTGCAATCGCTGTGCTCCCAGATCAGTTCGGAATCGCCCATGACCTTCGAAGTCCCCGCCCACAGCGCCCACGGCAAACCCGCCGGGCGCATCCGCCAGAAGAATGAAGAAGCCATCATCAAGGCTGCCGAGGAAGAGTTCGCCCGGCACGGCTTCAAGGGCACCAGCATGAACACCATCGCGCAGAACGTCGGCCTGCCCAAGGCCAACCTGCACTACTACTTCAACAACAAGCTGGGCCTGTATCTGGCGGTACTGAGCAACATCCTCGAACTCTGGGACAGCACCTTCAACAACCTGACGGTCGAGGACGACCCGGCCGAGGCGCTGGAGCGCTACATCCGCGCCAAGATGGAATTCTCCCGGCGCCAGCCGAAGGCCTCGCGCATCTTCGCCATGGAAGTGATCAGCGGCGGCGACTGCCTGTCGCAGTACTTCAACCAGAACTACCTGGACTGGTTCCGCGGTCGCGCCGCAGTGTTCGAAGGCTGGATCGCCGCCGGCAAGATGGACCCGGTCGAGCCGATCCACCTGATCTTCCTGCTGTGGAGCAGCACCCAGCATTACGCCGACTTCGCCTCGCAGATCTGCCGCGTGAAACAGAGCTCGCGCCTGACCAAGCAGGACTTCGAGGAAGCCGCCGACCAACTGGTGCAGATCATCCTCAAGGGCTGTGGCCTGACACCTGCCGCCAAAGCCTGATGGCGTTCACCCTGCTCGGCCCTTGCGAATACCGCGAGGACATTCGCAAGAGCCGCTTCATCGCCCTCGCCGCGCCGATTGCCAGCGCGGCCGACGCGCAAGCCTTCATCGACAACCACAGCGACCTGGCCGCCTCGCATAACTGCTGGGCGTGGAAGGTCGGCAACCAGTACCGCTTCAACGACGACGGCGAACCGGGCGGCACGGCTGGGCGGCCGATCCTCGCCGCCATCGAAGGGCAAGACTGCGATCAGGTGGTGGTACTGGTGATTCGCTGGTATGGCGGCATTCAGCTCGGCACCGGCGGCCTGGCTCGCGCCTACGGCGGCAGCGCAGCCAAATGCCTGCAGGCAGGCGAGCGGCGCGAACTGGTGCTGCGCCAGGCCTTCAGTTGTCACCTGCAGTTCGCCGAGCTGTCGCTGTTCAAGGCGCGCCTGAGCGAATTCGACAGCCTGATCGAAGGTGAAGCCTACGACGCCACCGGCGCATGCCTGCAACTGGCCGTGGTGCCAGCCGAACAGGCGGCGCTGGAGCGTCTGCTGGGCGATATCAGCCGTGGCCGCGAAAGCCTGAGGGCATCATGAAACGGACGACCCTTGCACTCCTGCCGCTGTTGATGTGGCTGGCGCTACCGGCCCACGCCAATGTGCAGGAGCACTTGCAGGAACAGTATTACGACCTGCAGGTGGCTTCCGGCGAATCCCTCAGCCGCGCCCTCGATAAGGCCTCGCCGATTCGCGAGAACGGCCAGATCTATCACGCCTACACACGCTGGAAAGTGCAGTGGAATTTCTGGTGGCGCGAGCAACGCGACGGGCGCTGCCAGATCGACCTCACCCGTACCCAGGTGAACGCCTCCATCACCCTGCCCCGCCTCGGCGGCGGCGACGCCCAGCAGCGCCAGCGATTCGAGCAGTACCAGGGCGCACTGCGCGAGCATGAACTGGGGCATTACCGTATCGGCCAGGCCGCTGCCGCCGAGATCGACGCGGCCCTGCTGGCGACGCCGGAATACCCCAGTTGCGCCGAGCTGCAACAGCAGGCCAACCAGCGCGCCAATGCCATCCTGCAGCGATATGCCGAACAGGAGCGGCAGTACGACCGGCAAACCGGTCACGGCCGCAGCCAGGGCGCCTGGCTGGCGGAATGACGGCTAACGCACAGGGTGTGCAAAGCCGCCGCCCTGCCGCGAATCAGAGGCGGACGCGCTCGACAAATCCCACCCGAGGCCAGCCCGCGTTAGCCAGTGGCTGTACCGGGCTTATCGGATCGACATTCGCTATGCTGATCTTCTTTCTCATCCGCCATGGAGCCTGACATGACTGCCTCCCGATCCATCCTGATCATTGGAGCCTCACGCGGCCTCGGCCTTGGTTTGGCCGGTGAATTCGCCGCCCAGGGCTGGGCCGTGACCGCCACCGTGCGCAGCGCCGCACAACAAGCGCCATTGCAGGCACTGCCTGGCGTACGCGTTGAGCAGTTGGAGATGACTGACCCGGACAGCCTCGAACAATTGGCCAACCGCCTGAGCGGCCAGCAGTTCGACGTTATCTTCGTCAACGCCGGGGTGGCCGGCCCTTCACACCACAGCACCGCGCAGGCCAGCGCCGAGGAAATGGGCCAACTGTTCTTGACCAACGCCGTCGCCCCGCTACGCGTGGCCGAACGTCTGCTGCCGCACCTGGCCGCCGAGCACGGGCTGATCGTGTTCATGAGTTCTATCCTCGGCAGCATCGAGGCCGGCGCTGGCCTGGGCATGCCGCTGTACGGCGCCAGCAAGGCTGCTCTCAACCACCTCGTGCAGTGCTTCGTACGCACTCAGGACAACCCAAAACTCGGCGTAGTACTGATGCATCCGGGCTGGGTACGCACCGACATGGGCGGCGCCGACGCTCCGCTGGATATCGACAGCAGCTGCAAGGGCATGGTCGAACAAGTCAGCTCCGCCGTCGGCCAACCCGGCCTGCGCTATCTGGACTTCGAGGGCAACCCGCTGCCCTGGTAAGCGTCGCTGGAGTTCGGCCCGCCACCTGCGCAACAAGCACGATTACTCCCACGCGCCGGCGTGGGGGCGATTTGCCTGAGTGAGCGAGCCATTTCGCGCCATAACACACGCCATAAACATCCTGACATTCGTATACTCTGCCGCGCTCTGAACACTCGCAGGATGCGAGCCTCCCACAACAGCTATCCGGGACGAGGTCAATGGACAACCTGTATCAGCCCCCCAAAGCCGAGCTGCTCGACGAACAATCCCACACCCGCAACGCCTTCTTCGTCACCTCACTGAAGAAGTTCTACCTGCTGTACTTCACCACCTTCAGCCTGTACTCCCTCTATTGGTTCTACAAACAGTGGGACAGCCAGCGCAGCGCGATGCTGCCGAAAAAGATCTGGCCGGCAGCGCGCTCGATTTTTCAGATATTTTTCACCCATTCGTTATGCAGGCTGATCAAAGAGCACAAGCTGCGTCTGGGTCAGGCGGCCTGGAGTTACTCGGGCACTGCCTGGGCGTACGTGTTACTGACCATCGTCACCAACCGCCTGTCGCGGATCGATGGCCCAGGCGGCGGTCTTGAATGGCTAATGCTGTTCGCCATCATCATGGCGCCAGCCCTGCCCCTGGCGCTGATCCAGCAACAGGCCAACCAGGCAAGTGACGATGACGATGGGCAGAGCAACGCCTCTATCAGCGGTATCAACCTGCTGTGCATGGCCCCCGGGGCCTTGCTATGGCTGTTCCTGATGGGCGCATTCTTCGTCTGAGAACCCCAGCGCGTCCGGGTATCGAACGAGCGGACACTTCAGGCATGGCGCCTCTTTTCCCGGATTGCATCGTCGCCACCCTCAGTTCGCTCGAATGCGGTGCGCACGGCGCACCCTACGGGTTGGGTCGCACCAATCCTGCGCATGAACCAGGACTAGCGGCAGACGCAAACGCCCGCCGCCAGCTTTTCTGACCTCCTGGCCAAGTTTTTGCTTTAGCCCCGCTCAGTTATCTCCATGAGCGCTTTCCATGTCTGCCTCACCCGACTCCCCACGCTTGCAGCTGACCGCCATCAGCAAGCAATACCCCGGCTGCCTGGCCAACGACCGTATCGACCTGGCCATCGCCCCCGGCGAGATCCGTGCCCTGTTGGGCGAGAATGGTGCCGGCAAGAGCACGCTGATGAAGATCATCTACGGCGTGACTCAACCCAGCAGCGGCGAAATTCGCTGGCAAGGCCAGGCATTGAAGATGCGCGACCCGGCCATGGCGCGCCGTCTGGGCATCGGCATGGTGTTTCAGCATTTCTCGCTGTTCGAGACGCTGAGCGTGGCCGAGAACATCGCCCTGGCCATGGGCGCGGAGGCCGGTACGCCGAAGCAGTTGGAGCCGAAGATCCGCGAGGTGTCGCAGCGCTATGGCATGGCGCTGGAGCCGACGCGCCTGGTACACAGCCTGTCCATCGGCGAACGCCAGCGAGTGGAGATCGTGCGCTGCCTGATGCAGGACATCAAACTGCTAATCCTCGACGAACCTACCTCGGTACTCACCCCGCAGGAAGCCGACGAGCTGTTCGTCACCCTGCGCCGCCTGGCCGCCGAGGGCTGCAGCATCCTCTTCATCAGCCATAAGCTCGGCGAGGTACGGGCGCTGTGCCAGAGCGCCACGGTACTGCGCGGCGGGCGGGTGTCCGGCCATTGCGTACCGGGCGAGTGCTCGGATCTGGAGTTGGCGCGGCTGATGGTCGGCGACGCCGAGGGACTGGAAAGCAGTTATCCGAAAGTCAGCGGCGGCCTGCCACGCCTGCGCGTCGATGACCTCAGTTGGCACAACCCCGACCCGTTCGGTTGTTCGCTGGAACGCATTCGCCTGGAGGTGCGCAGCGGCGAGATCGTCGGCATCGCCGGGGTGGCCGGCAATGGCCAGGACGAACTGCTCGCCCTGCTCAGCGGCGAAACCCGCCTGCCCCGTGGCGAACGCGAGCGAGTCAGCCTGGATGCTGCGCCGGTAGCCAACCTCCACCCGGATGCGCGGCGCGGGCTGGGCCTGGCTTTCGTGCCCGCCGAGCGCCTCGGCCATGGCGCGGTGCCGGAGATGAGCCTGGTGGACAACGCCCTGCTCACTGCCTTCGGCCAGGGCCTGGTCAAGGGCGGGCTGGTGCAGCGCGGCAAGGTGCGTGCGCTGGCCGAGCAGATCATCCAGCGCTTCGCGGTGAAGACGCCGGATGCCGACACGGCGGCGCGCAGCCTGTCCGGCGGCAATCTGCAGAAATTCATCCTGGGGCGGGAAATCCTGCAAAACCCGAAACTGCTGGTTGCCGCACACCCGACCTGGGGCGTGGACGTCGGTGCCGCTGCGGCCATCCACCGCGCACTGATCGCCCTGCGCGATGCCGGCGCGGCGATCCTGGTGATCTCCGAAGACCTCGACGAGCTGTTCCAGATCAGCGACCGCATCGGCGCACTGTGCAGCGGGCGGCTGTCGCCGCTGGCCGAGACGGCTCAGGTGTCCACCGTGGAAGTCGGCCGCTGGATGGCCGGTGAGTTCGATCAACCCGCCGCTGCTGCGGCCTGCTGACGGAGCCCGTCATGCTGTTATCCCTGGAACCGCGTGGCCAAGAGTCGCGCCCCATGCTCTGGCTGTCGCCGCTGCTGGCCGCCGTACTGACCTTGGTGAGCGGCGTACTGCTGTTCACCCTGCTCGGCCATGACCCGCTGGAGACCCTGCACACCCTGCTGATCGCCCCGGTCAGCGACTGGTACGGCGTGTCCGAACTGCTGGTCAAGGCGCTGCCAATCCTGCTGTGCGCCCTCGGCCTGGCGGTCGCCTACCAGGCGCGCATCTGGAACATCGGTGCTGAAGGCCAACTGCTGATCGGCGCCCTGGCCGGCAGCGCCACGGCCCTGCAACTGATCGACTGGGACAGCCGCTGGGCGCTGGCCTGGGTAGTGCTGGCCGGCACCTGCGCCGGCGCGGCCTGGGCCGGGCTTACCGCCTGGCTGCGCACACAGTTCAACGCCAACGAAATCCTCACCAGCATCATGCTCAACTACATCGCGTTGAACCTGCTGCTGTTCTTCGTGCATGGCCCGCTGAAAGACCCGGCAGGCTTCAACTTCCCCGAGTCGGCCATGTTCGGCGATGCCAGCCGCCTGCCGCTGGTCAGCGAGGACGGGCGCCTGCACGGCGGCCTGTACCTGGCGCTGCTGGCCCTGGTGGCGGTGTGGGTGCTGCTGCACAAGAGCTTTCTTGGTTTCCAGATCAAGGTACTGGGTCTGGACAAGCGCGCCGCCGGTTTCGTCGGCTTTCGCGAGAAGCGCCTGGTGTGGTTCGCCCTGCTGGTCAGCGGCGCCCTGGCCGGCATGGCGGGTGTCGGCGAAGTGGCCGGGCCGATTGGTCAACTGGTGCCACAGGTCTCGCCCGGCTACGGCTACGCGGCGATCACCGTGGCCTTTCTCGGGCGGCTCAATCCGCTCGGTATTCTATTTGCCAGCCTGCTGATGGCGCTGCTGTACCTGGGTGGCGAGAACGCGCAGATGAACCTGAATCTGCCGCAGGCGATCACCCAACTGTTCCAAGGGATGATGCTGTTCTACCTGCTGGCCTGTGACGTGTTGATCCTCTACCGGCCACGGCTGAAGTGGAAATGGACACGCCGCGAAACGCTTGCCGAAGCTACCACCTGAACGCCAAGGAAACCCCATGGATCTCGATCTGTTGACCAATATTTTCTACGCCATGGTGCGCACCGGCACGCCGCTGCTATTGGTGGCCCTGGGCGAGCTGGTGTGCGAGAAGAGCGGCGTGCTCAACCTCGGCCAGGAAGGCATGATGCTGTTCGGCGCGGTGATCGGTTTTATCGTCGCCTTCAGCACCGGCAGCCTGTGGCTCGGCGTATTGCTGGCCATCGTCGCCGGCATGCTGCTGTCACTGCTGTTCGCTGCCGTGGCGCTGGGTTTCAACGCCAACCAGGTGGCCACCGGCCTGGCCCTGACCATCTTCGGCGTCAGCCTGTCCACCTTCGTCGGCGCCGCCTGGGTCGGCAAACCGCTGTCAGGTTTCGAGCCGATCGTCATTCCGCTACTGTCCGATATTCCGCTGATCGGGCGCATGCTGTTCGCCCAGGACGTGCTGATCTACCTGTCCTTCGCGCTTTTTGCGCTGGTGGCCTGGGTGCTGCTGAAAAGCCGCATCGGCCTGATCATCCAGGCCGTTGGCGAAAACCCGGACGCCGCCAGCGCCATAGGCCTGCCGGTACTGCGCGTGCGCACCCTTGCGGTGCTGTTCGGCGGCGCCATGGCTGGTTTGGCGGGCGGCTATCTGTCGCTGGCCTACACGCCGATGTGGGCGGAGAACATGACCGCCGGGCGTGGCTGGATCGCCCTGGCGCTGGTGGTGTTCGCCAGTTGGCGCGTATTCCGTGTGCTGCTCGGCGCCTATCTGTTCGGCCTGGCCAGCATCCTCCACCTGGTGGCGCAGGGCATCGGCCTGTCGATCCCGTCGAACCTGCTGGCCATGCTGCCGTATGTGGCCACCATCGTGGTGCTGGTCCTGCTCTCGCGTGATGCGATCAAAACCCGCCTGTATGCGCCGGTATCGCTGGGCCAGCCATGGCAGCCGGGGCATTGAGAGCGAAGGACGACGCCCTCACCGGCCACAACTGCGCCACGCCCCAGGCCAGTTCGAAGACCAGGAAGATCGCGATTAGCGGCGTCGCGCCCTGCATCAATGCGTACACCTGCCAGGTGGAGAACAGCAGGCGACCGGCCGCATCATAGCGGCCGAATACCGCTTGCGGGTCACGGATACGCAGCACCGACCAGACGCAGACGATCGAGCCCATCAGGTTGGCCAGCAGCATATGCATCGGCTCGAAAGGCGGCAGCATGCCGGGTAGGCCAAGGCCGTGATGTAGGTTTTGCAGCAGGCCGTGCAACGCCATGAAACTCCAGGGCGTGACGAAGGCGGCGGTCACCAGCAGGTCGTACCAGCCGCTGGCCCGCACCAGGCGGCGGTAGTGCTCGGGGGTCCACATGGGTGTTGCTCCAATCATCGAAGGAGCACCCAGGCTAAGGCCTGGAGTATGCTCCAAGGTCAACACCCTACCGAGCGAAAAGATGCGAATCGGAGAACTGGCCGAGGCCTGCGACGTGAGCCGCGACACCCTGCGTTTCTACGAGCAACGTGGGCTGATCGCCGCGCGGCGCAATGCCAATGGCTATCGCGACTACCCTGCCGAGATGGTGCAGCTGGTCATCTACATCAAGACTGCGCAGCGCCTGGGTTTCAGCCTCGGCGAAATCGGTCAGCATGTCGGCGGCCTGTGGCAAGCCAGCGACCCGGATCAGGCCGTGACTCAACTGCTACAGGACAAGCTGGCGCTGATCGAGAGTCGCATCGACGAGTTGCAGCAATTGCGCAGCGACCTGCTGCAGCGCCTGGCAACGACCTGCCCGCTGCGTGCCTGACACGGATTGCATGCTGACCAGAAAGTCAGCTATCTTCCGCGCACGTCGATTCCGACGCACCTGGATCAGCAGACAGGGTCAACACTGAGCTGGCTTACCTGACATCAACCTCAGAGGAGCCTGCTCATGGCAGCTACCCGTATCTGGATCAAGAACCCCCTCGCCATATTCACCGCCAACGACCTGGACGCTTCCGGTGGTCTGGTGATCGAGGATGGCCGCATCGCTGAAGTGCTCGGCGCTGGTCAGCAACCTGCCACTCCCTGCCAGCAGGTGTTCGATGCCCGCGAGCACGTGATGCTGCCGGGGCTGATCAACACTCATCATCACTTCTACCAGACCCTCACCCGCGCCTGGGCGCCGGTGGTCAACCAGCCGCTGTTCCCCTGGCTGAAAACGCTCTACCCGGTCTGGGCACGCCTCACCCCGGAGAAACTGGCGCTGGCCAGCAAGGTGGCGCTGGCCGAACTGTTGCTGTCCGGCTGCAGCACGGCCGCCGATCACCATTACCTGTTCCCCGGCGGCCTGGAGAATGCCATCGATGTGCAGGTCGAAGCAGTCCGCGAACTGGGCATGCGCGCCATGCTCACCCGCGGTTCGATGAGCCTGGGCGAAGCCGACGGTGGCCTGCCGCCGCAGCAGACGGTGCAGCAGGGTGAGGTGATCCTGGCGGACAGCCAGCGTCTGATCGGCCAGTACCACCAGCGCGGCGATGGCGCGCAGATCCAGATTGCCCTGGCGCCCTGCTCGCCCTTCTCGGTGACTCAGGACATCATGCGCCAGAGCGCCGAACTGGCCGAGGAACTGGACGTGCGCCTGCACACTCACCTGGCCGAAACCCTCGACGAGGAAGACTTCTGCCTACAGCGCTTCGGCCTGCGCACCGTGGATTACCTGGACAGCGTCGGCTGGCTCGGCCCGCGTACCTGGTTGGCCCATGGCATCCATTTCAACCCTGACGAGATCACCCGCCTGGGCGCTGCCGGCACTGGCATCTGCCATTGCCCCAGCTCCAACATGCGCCTGGCCTCGGGCATCTGCCCCAGTGTCGAGCTGGAAGCCGCCGGTGCGCCGCTGGGCCTGGGCGTCGACGGTTCGGCCTCCAACGATGCCTCGAACATGATCCTCGAGGCGCGCCAGGCGCTCTACATCCAGCGCCTGCGCTACGGCGCCGAGCAGATCACCCCGCAGCGCGTGCTCGGCTGGGCCAGCAAGGGCTCGGCGAAACTGCTGGGGCGCAGCGATATCGGCGAGTTGGCAGTGGGCAAGCAGGCCGACCTGGCGCTGTTCAAGCTCGATGAGCTGCGTTTCTCCGGCAGCCACGATCCACTTTCCGCGCTGCTGCTGTGCGGTGCCGACCGCGCCGACCGGATGATGATCGGCGGCACCTGGCGCGTCATCGATGGGCAGATCGAAGGGTTGGACGTGGCGCAGCTGATCGCCGATCACCGTCAGGCGGCGCGTGAGCTGATCAACGGCTGAGGACGATCCGCAGGGTGAGCCGTGCGCGCTGGTGAACCAAGGTGCGCACGGCGCACCCTACGAGCAGATCAGCGATTAATCGACCGAACAATCATTCTTTACGCACCACAACACGGCACGTCACAACACCACGCACCAATCCAGCTCCAGCATCGAGTAAGGCCAGCAGCCAGAACGGCAGCAATACCGCTATCTGTCTTGTTGGTCAGCTTTTTGCAGTCATGGGATCAGCCAACCAACGGCCATCCCAATACCAAGACTGGAGCTGCACCCACCATGTTCGAGAAGAGCAAGAAACCGCTGCTGCGCACCCTCGTCGCCGCCCTGGGCTTTGGCGCCATGCTCAGCGCCTCCGCCGCCGATCCGCTGAAGGTCGGCTTCGTTTACATCGGCCCCATCGGCGACCACGGCTGGACCTACCAGCACGAACAAGGCCGGCAGATGCTGATCAAGGAAATGGGCGACAAGGTCACCACCAGCTTCGTCGAGAACGTGCCGGAAGGCGCCGACGCCGAGCGGGTGATTCGCAACATGGCCAAGGGTGGTTTCGACCTGATCTTCACCACCTCCTTCGGCTACATGAACCCGACCATCAAGGTGGCCAAACAATTCCCCAAGGTGACCTTCGAGCACGCCACCGGCTACAAGCAGGACAAGAACGTTGGCACCTACCTGTCGCGCTCCTATGAAGGCCGCTACGTCGGCGGCTTCCTCGCGGCGAAGATGACCAAGACCAAGAAGGTCGGTTACATCGCCTCCTTCCCGATCCCCGAGGTGATCCGCGATATCAATGCCATCCAGCTGGCGCTGGACAAGTACAACCCCGGCACCGAGATCAAGGTGGTGTGGGTCAACACCTGGTTCGATCCGGGCAAGGAGTCCGACGCCGCCAACGCACTGATCGACCAGGGCGTGGACGTGATGTTCCAGCACACCGACAGCCCGGCGCCGATCCAGACTGCCGAGCGTCGCGGCATCTACTCCGTCGGCTACGCCTCGGACATGGCCCACTTCGGACCGAAGGCCGTGCTCACCTCCATCGTCAACGACTGGGGCCCGCACTACATCAAGTCCACCCAGGCGGTGATCGACGGCACCTGGCAGCCGCAGGATTTCTGGGGCGGTCTGGCCGAAGACACCATCGAACTGCCGATCAGCGACCTGGTGCCGGCTGACGTGAAAAGCGAGGCCGAGCAGATCATCGCCGACATTCGCAGCGGCGCGTTCCACCCCTTCACCGGCCCGATCAAGGACCAAAGTGGTGCGGTACGCATCGCCGAGGGCGTGAGTGCGACCAACGCCGAGCTGGCCTCGATGAACTACTACGTGGAAAACGTGAAGGCCGAAATGCCGAAGTAAGCGGCTGACGGGTTGCACGCGCCCTACGGTCTGCAGGACGGGTGCAACCCGCCGCCTGGCACCTACCGATGCCGTCCCTGCCACTGGCAGAACCGCATCAAGGGGACGCTTCAGCAGAAGCATCCTTTTTCGCTGCCCTGGGTACGAGAAGACTCGCAGCAACACCCCGGAGCTTTTATGAACAGCCTACCCATCATCGACATCGCCCCCCTCTACGCCGACGACGCATCGGCCTGGCCCGCCGTGGCCGAGGCCATCGACCGCGCCTGCCGCGACTGGGGCTTCTTCTACATCGTCGGCCACCCCATCAGCGCCGAACGCATCGACGACCTGCTCAGTGCGGCAAAGACCTTCTTCGCCCTGCCCGACGACGACAAACTCAAGATCGACATCACCCAGACTGCCCACCACCGTGGCTACGGCGCCATCGCCACCGAACAGCTCGACCCGAGCAAGCCGAGCGACCTCAAGGAAACCTTCGACATGGGTTTCCACATGCCCGCCGATCACCCCGAGGTGCTGGCCGGCAAACCACTGCGCGGGCCTAATCGTCACCCGGAGATGCCTGGTTGGGCCGCGCTGATGGAGCAGCACTACGCCGATATGCAGGCGCTGGCCAAGACCCTGCTACGCGCCATGGCCATGGCGCTGGACATCGAGCACGACTTCTTCGACGCGCGCTTCCATGAGCCGATCAGCGTGCTGCGCATGATCCACTATCCGCCACGCCACACCGCCAGCAGCGCCGACCAGCAAGGTGCCGGCGCACACACCGATTACGGCTGTATCACCCTGCTCTACCAGGACGATGCCGGTGGCCTGCAGGTGCGCGCGCGCGATGGCCAGTGGATCGACGCGCCGCCGATTGCCAGCAGCTTCGTGGTCAACATCGGCGACATGATGGCGCGCTGGAGCAACGACCGTTACACCTCGACGCCGCACCGGGTGATCAGCCCGCTAGGGGTGGATCGCTACTCCATGCCGTTCTTCGCCGAGCCGCATCCCGACACGCTGATCGACTGCCTACCGAACTGCTCCAGCGCGGACGACCCGGCCAAGTATTCGCCAGTGACCAGCGCCCAGTACCTGCTATCGCGCTTCGCCGATACCTATGCCTATCGGCGCGAGGAAGCGCAGGGCTGATGATGGCTCCCACGCTCCGGCGTGGGAGACCCGCCTGGGACGCTCTGCGTTCCTCAGACGCGGAGCGTCTGCAAGTGCATTCCCACGCAGAGCGAGGGAACGATCAGTCCACTCTACGCAGCTGGCTCGCCAGCGCAGCACGATCCTGTCCCAACGGTTAAACTTTGCCGCACCCAAAGCCTGACAACGAGAACCGACCATGCCCGAATGGCTCAACGCCCTGCCCAAGGCCGAACTGCACCTGCACCTTGAGGGCTCGCTGGAGCCCGAGTTGCTGTTCGCCCTGGCCGAACGCAACCAGATCGCCCTGCCCTGGGCTGACGTCGAGACCCTGCGCGCAGCCTACGCCTTCAACAACCTGCAGGAATTCCTCGACCTGTATTACGCCGGCGCCAACGTGCTGCGCACCGAGCAGGATTTCTACGACCTGACCTGGGCCTACCTGCAACGCTGCAAGGCGCAGAACGTCATCCACGTCGAACCGTTCTTCGACCCGCAGACCCACACCGACCGCGGCATTCCCTTCGAGGTAGTACTGCGCGGCATTCAGCAGGCGCTGCTCGACGGTGAGCAGCAACTGGGTATCAGCCACGGCCTGATCCTCAGTTTCCTGCGTCACCTGCCCGAAGAAGAAGCCTTCAAGACCCTGGAGCAGGCCATGCCGTTCCGTGACGCCTTCATCGGCGTCGGCCTCGACAGCTCGGAGAAAGGCTTCCCGCCGCGCCTGTTCGAGCGGGTGTTCGCCAAGGCGCGCAGCGAAGGCCTGCACGCGGTGGCGCATGCCGGCGAGGAAGGTCCGCCCGAATACATCTGGGAGGCGCTGGACCTGCTCAAGATCAAGCGCATCGACCATGGCGTGCGCGCCATCGAAGACGAGCGGCTGATGCAGCGCATCATCGACGAGCAGATCCCGCTGACCGTCTGCCCGCTGTCCAACATCAAGCTGTGCGTGTTCGAGCACATGGGTCAGCACAACATCCTCGAGATGCTCGAACGCGGCGTGAAAGTGACGGTGAACTCGGACGACCCGGCCTACTTCGGTGGCTACGTCGGCGAGAACTTCGCCGCCCTGCACCAGCACCTGGGCATGACCGAAGCACAGGCCAAGCGCCTGGCGCAGAACAGCCTGGACGCGCGCCTGGTCTGAGCAAGAGCGTCGCGGCTCAAGCCCCTCCCACGGAGCCCATGAGTTGTGGGAGGGGCTTCAGCCGCGACTGTAGTATCAGTGTTCCGAGAGCTTGCGCCGCTTGCCGGTCACCATCGACAGCGGCAGGTTCTCGCGCAGCCGATAGCTCTCGAACAAGGCGGCGGCGATATGCAGACCGACCAGCGCCATCAGGCCGTTGGCACAGAATTCGTGGATTTCCAGCGGCAGATCGGCGCCCCAGAAATAATCGACCTCCTCCATCAGAAAGCCGGTCACGCCGAGGCCGAGCATCAACGCCATCATCAGGATCATCACCAGCGCGCCCAGCGGCGAATGCCCCAAGCGGTGATACGGCTGCCCGGAAATCAACGCACGCAGGTGCTCGCGCAAACGCGCCCGGCTCGGCCAGAAATCCGCCCAGCGCGCCGCCGGCGTACCGACGAAACCCCACACCAGACGGACTGCCAGCCAGGCCACCGCGTAGTAGCCGAACCAGCGATGCCAGTCCTCGCCCTCTTCGGTGAAGAAGTAGTTAGCCAGGAAAGCGCCGGCCAGGGACCAGTGGAACAGGCGCACCACTGGGTCCCACAGGCGCACGGTCGGAGTGCTCATCAGCTTTCCACGTTGCTCTTGACGGCGTTACCGCTGACCGGGTCGAAGTAGATCTCGACCTTCTTGCCATCCTTGTTGTGACCGTAGATTTCGTAGCAGTTGCCACCAGTGACCTTGAACTTCTTGATCTCGTAGCCCTGGCCCTTGAGGTCGGCCTGGAACTTGTCCTGATCCTGCCACTGCGACTTGTCGGCGGTGGTGCATTGAGTGGCGGCGAAAGTCAGCGGGCTGACCAGAACCAGAGACAGCAGAAGCAGTTTGCGCATGATGTAGTCCTCTTCGGTGCAGGGGAAAGTGTGCCTGCGGGGCCTACTCTGGCGCCTGAACCTTAAGGCTGTATTAGCGTGCACTGGGCGGTGCACACGATTCGTGGATGAAGGCTTTACGGCGAGGCGGTTGATGACGGACGCCCCTCGGCCAATGCTTGGCTCGCCCCCTCCGCCATTACACGAGCCGTGACCATGAGCCAGCCGAAAACCTTGTACGACAAACACATCGACTCTCACACCGTCTGCACGCTGGATGATGCTGGGCATGTGCTGCTGTACATCGACCGCCAGGTGCTCAACGAGTACACCAGCCCTCAGGCCTTCAGCGGGCTGCGTGAATCGGCTCGGCCTGTATGGCGTCCGAGCGCGCACCTCGCCGTGGTCGATCACGTCAACCCGACCACGGCCAAACGCACTGCCGAAATCGCCGACACCGGTGGCGCACGCCAGGTCGCCTATCTGGCGGAGAACTGCCACGACTTCAGCATCGAACTGTTCGACCTGCTCGACCGCCGGCAAGGCATCGAACATGTGGTGGCTCCCGAGCAGGGCTTCATCCTGCCGGGCATGGTGGTCGCAGCAGGCGATAGTCACACCACCACTTACGGCGCCCTCGGGGCGTTTGGCTTCGGTATCGGCACCTCGGAGATCGAGCATCTGCTGGCTTCGCAGACCCTGGTCTACAAACGGCTGAAAACCATGCGCGTCAGCGTCGACGGTGAGCTGCAAGCGGGTGTGGTCTCCAAGGACATCATCATGGCGCTGATCGCGCAGATCGGCGCCTCTGGCGCCACTGGCTACGCGGTCGAATTCTGTGGTTCAGCCATCTCTGCGCTGAGCGTCGAAGCACGCATGACGGTGTGCAACATGGCCGTCGAAGCCGGTGCGCGCGGCGCCTTCATGGCGCCGGACCAGAAGGTTTTCGACTACCTGGCGAACAGACCGGTGGCCCCCAAGGGCGAGCAATGGCAACAGGCGCTGAACCGCTGGCGCCAGTTGCAGAGCGACCCCGGCGCGCGCTTTGATCGTGAAGTCCGCATCGATGCAGCGCTGTTGCAACCGATGGTCACCTGGGGCACCAGCCCGGACCAGGCACTGAGCATCGACGGCCACATACCGGCACCGAGCGAGCAGGCAGACCCCATCCTGCGTCAGGACATGCAGCGCGCCCTCGACTACATGGGGCTGGAGGCTGGACGAGCGCTACAGGGTATCCGTATCGACCACGCCTTCATTGGCTCCTGCACCAACGCGCGCATCGAGGATCTACGTCAGGTCGCCGAGGTGATCGGCAACCGCAAGGTCGCCAGCCATGTGCGCGCGATGATCGTGCCCGGCTCCACTGCCGTGCGCGAGCAGGCCGAAGCCGAAGGTCTGGCCAGGCAGTTCATCGAAGCCGGTTTCGAGTGGCGTCAGTCAGGCTGCTCCATGTGCCTGGCCATGAACGACGACGTGCTACCACCAGGCGCACGCTGTGCATCCAGCACCAACCGCAACTTCGAGGGACGCCAGGGTGCCGGCGCCCGCACCCACCTGATGAGCCCAGCCATGGTCGCAGCCGCTGCGATTGCCGGGCACCTGACCGATATCCGCTCACTCTGACCTGCGAGGCTCGTATGCACCCCTTCACTCTCGTCAGCGGCAAGGCCGCTGCACTGCCAGCGGCCAATATCGACACCGACGTGATCATGCCCAAGCAGTTCCTCAAGGGCATCGACCGCAACGGGCTGGATCGTGGCCTGTTCTTCGACCTGCGTTTTCTTGCAGATGGCAGTCCCAACCCCGCATTCATCCTCAATCATCCGCAGTGGCAAGGCGCCTGCTTCCTGGTCGTGGGGCCGAACTTCGGCTGCGGTTCCAGCCGGGAACATGCCGTATGGGGGCTCAGGCAACTGGGCATCCGCGCACTGATCGGCAGTAGCTTCGCCGGCATCTTCTACGACAATTGCCAACGCAACGGCGTCTTGACCATCAGCCTGCCAGTGCCGCAGGTGAACGAACTGAGCCTGTGGGTCAGCCAGGCCGAGCACAACCAGCTCGATATCGACCTGGCCAGTCAGAGCATTGGCCTCAGCGATGGCCGAACCATCGGCTTCGACATCGACCCGCTGCGCAAGCAGGCTTTGCTGCAGGGCCTGGATGCCATCGGCAGCACCTTGCAACGTGCCGAGCAGATTCGTCAGTTCGAACGCGGTCATCTGCAGGAAAACCCCTGGCTGGCCTGATCGCGGGGAGGATGCGCCTGACACCGGACTGGCAAGTTTGTGTGCGGATTGTTCCCGGGCTTGGCACGATCCATTACCGCGTCTGCTGAACGTTTGGGTTGCGCCCCTTACGGGCGCCACACCTTGATTCGCTGCGCTCACCCTTCGGGCCAGCCTCCGGCTGTTACTTCGCTTCGCTGCGTTTCTTTGCTTGCCCAAGAAAGGTGTGCCAAAGAAGGGCACCCCGACATCCGGGTTTCGCTACGCGAAACTTCCCTCACTCCGGTGCTGCTCCGGGGGCCGTCTTACATGGGCCATCCTTGGCCCATTAAGCGGGGCCGCCATCGGTATCTCGCCGCATCCATGCGGCTCGCTCCCCTACGCAACACCTCCACTCGGCCTCCTGAAGGGGACCGGGTCGCGAGCTTGCGTAATCTTCGAAAAATTGAAATTAGCGGCGTCTGTGCTTTGCCTTTGCTCTTCAACTGCGATGGTACAGACGACGCCCAAGTCCCCTTCAGGAGGCCGAGTGGAATCACCATGGAAGGGGTTGAGCGACATGGATGTAGCGAGAGCTGCGATGGGCCAGGGATGGCCCTTCGCAGCGTGCCCCTGGATTGGTGATGGAGCGAGGGAACCCCGGCGAAGCCGGGGCCGGATGGTGGGGTGCCCTTCTCTTTGGTTACTTTCTCTTGGGCAAGCAAGAGAAAGTAACTCGCCCGTGAGGGGCGAAACCAAGACGAAAGATCGACACGCCAATGATCTTGGCCCGGAGATAAATAGCGCTGCACACAAACTTGCCAGTCCAGTGCCAACCCGCACTTTCCCCAAACTGTGCGAAAACCCCTACGGCACTTACGCCGCAGGGGCTTCGTTCAGGCGTAGAGAAAACCCAGCACTTCTTCGAGCAGCGCTTGCGGCACTTCTTCGGCAATGTAGTGCCCGCAGGGCAGCGCCTTGCCACGCACGTCCACTGCCACACGGCGCCACTCCTGCAACGGGTCGAAGCAGCGCCCAACGGTACCCTCCGCACCCCACAACACCAGTAACGGAACGCTCAGCTTGCGCTCGGCCTGCACATCGGCGCGATCATGCTCCAGGTCGATGCCGGCGCTGGCGCGGTAGTCCTCACACAAGCCATGGGCAGTTCCCGGCAGGCTCAGGCAACGCAGATACTCGGCCAACGCTTCCTCGGTGAAGGGCTTCATCCCGGCGCTACGCGCGCCCATCACGCTACGCAGATACAACTCCGGGTTGGCCTCGATCAGGGTTTCCGGCAGCGGCGCCGGGCGGATCAGGAAGAACCAGTGCCAGTAGGCACGGGCGAACTCCTCGCTGGTCTGCTCGTACATGGCCAGTGTCGGTGCGATATCCAGCGCGATCAGATGCTTCACCGCTTCGGGATGATCCTGCGCCAGGCGATGGGCGACGCGTGCGCCGCGGTCATGTGCCAGCACATCGAAGCGAGAGAAGCCGAGCGCCGTCATCAGCTCCAGCATGTCCAGCGCCATTTGCCGCTTGCTGTAAGCCTCGTGCCGTTCACCACCTGCCGGCTTTGCGCTGTCGCCATAACCACGCAAATCTGCCGCCACCACCGTGAAGTGCTTGGCCAGAGGTTCGGCGACCTTGTGCCACATCGCATGGGTCTGCGGGTGACCATGCAGCAGCAACAGCGCCTGACCGCTGCCGCCCTTGCGATAGTGAATGCGTGTGCCATTGACCTGGCACTGGCCTGTCTCGAAGGACGCGAACATGAGGAGAGTCTCCTTTCTTGTAATGGGGAGCCTACATGCTAGGCCGCGCGGCACAGCCCACTAAGGCGCAAAGCGTGGCGGCGCCCTTCATGAATCGTGGCCAAATACCGGTTGCGCAGCCATGTATTGCTCGAGAAACTCCACGCAGGCACGCAACCTGGCCGAATGCGCCAGCCGGGTCGGGTATACGGCCCAGACATTGGCGCTCTGGCGATACTCCGGCAGCACCTGTACTAGCGCACCACTGCTCAGCAGCGGCTGCACTTCCCATTGCGAGCGCAGCATGATGCCGCGATCAGCCAGCGCCCAGGCCAGCACCACTTCACCACTGTTGGAGGACAGAGGCCCGTCGACTCGCACCGCATGCGCCTGCCCCTGCCGCTCCAGGTGCCAGATGCCGAACGGGTAATCGCGCTCCTTGATCACCAGACAATCGTGGGAGCGCAGATCCTCCAGCTCCTGCGGGCAACCGTGACGCTGCAGGTAGGCCGGGGAGGCGCACAACACGCGGTTGTTATCCGCCAGCCGCCTGCCGATGCACTGCCCTGGTAAGTCGTCACCGACGAGAATCTCCAGATCGATCCCTTCGGCAACGATATCCACCACCCGGTCGAACAGTTCGAGACGAACGTTAAGCTCCGGGTAAAGCTCGATCATCTGCGCCAGTGCCGGCGCCAGATGAGTACGACCGAAGCCCAGGCTACTGCTGATGCGCAACAGACCTCGCGGCGTCTGCCGGGCTACGGACAGCTCATCGAACAGCTCGTCCACATCGGCGAGAATGCGCAGCGCCCAACGCTGGGTTCGCTCGCCATCCTCGGTCAATGCAACGCGCCGGGTGGTGCGATGCAGCAGGCGCGTAGCCAGGGTCGCTTCGAGAACCTGAATGCGCTTGCTGACGTAAGCGGGAGACAAGCCAAGCTCCTCGGCGGCTGCCGCGAAGCTCTTCTTGCGAATCACGGTGAGGAAGACCCGTAAGTCCTCCGGCAAAGGGAAGGTGTCGCGTGCGCCACTCATGAACCGCATCCAAGGCAGGACAAAGTGGCAGGATACGGCGGCCAGGCGATGAGGGTAACCCCGCCCAGCCGCGCAAACCCTCAGGTTCTCAGAAGTCGAAATCGACCTTGGCCCAGAGGGTACGGCCCGGCTCGTCGATGCGGGTCTCGGCCGGGAAGCCGAAGCCCGCGTCGCCGGCCAGGTTGAGGTGCTCGGCGTAGTTCTTGTCGAGCAGGTTATCCACACCGGCGCTGAGCTTGACCTGCTTGCTCACGCGGTAGGCGCCATTGAGCGAGAGCACGCCGAAGCCGGCGCTGTCAGCGAAGTCCTGCCCCACCACATTGCCGCGCCCTTCGGCGGTGCGGCCCTGACCGTCGACCACACGCCACAGGGCGCCGACGCTCCAGTCGTCGCGCTGGTAGGTCAGCCCCAGGCGCGCTTCCAGCGGCGGCATCTGCGGCAGTGCTTCACCATCCGAGCTGTTCTTGCCCCAGGCGTAGGCCAGGGTCGCGTCGGCCTTCCAGTTGGAATCGAAGGCATAGGCCACGCCCAGCTCGCCGCCCATGATGCGCGCATCGACGTTGTCGGCCTGCGTGCTCATGCCACGGTAGTCGAACAGGATGTAGTCGCGAATCTGACCGACATAGGCCGAGGCCCAGGCCTGCAGCTTGTCGTTCTGGTACTGGATGCCGATATCGAGCTGAGTGGTCTTCTCCGGCTTGATGCCATCGAAGGCGTTATCCGCGCCAGCCGGGCCATTGAGGCCGGCGGAGAACAGCTCCCAGTAGTCTGGGAAGCGCTGCACGTGGCCGAGACCGGCGTAGACAGTGGTCGGCGAGCCGGACAGGTCATGCTCGTAACGCACGAAACCGCTGGGCAGGGTATCGGCACGGGTCTCGCCCGCCGTCGGGTTGGGCGTCGACATACCCATCATGTCGCTGAGGTTGTGCCGGTAATCCTTGGCCAAGGCGCGATCCAGGCGTGCACCGGAGATCAGCCGATCACGCTCGGCCAGGCTCCAGGTGGCTTCGGCGAACACACCGTAGTTGTGCATCAGCGCGTCCTTGTCCCAGGGGAAGCGGTCGGCGTCGACGTAGGGCATGCCCATCATGCCGCCGCTGGAGCTGCGTTGGCGGTGTTCGCTACGCTGCGCATCGACGCCGGTGATCAGCTCGACATCGTCCCACTTCCAGGTCGCGGCCAGGCGCGCACCGAGGGTACGACGGTCGACCTGCGCCGCCATCGGCCCAGCCATCATGCTGGTCGGATCAGGCATGCGCAGACGGAAGTTGTCCATCACGTGGTCGGCGTAGTTGTAGTAGACCTTGGCCTCGACCTTATCCAGCACGCCACCGAGGTTGCTGCGTTCGATACGCAGGCCGAGGCTTTCGCGCTTGAACTGGGTACCGTCCATACTGCGGCCGCCGTAGCGCGCCTCGCCATCGCCACGGCCGGCGCTGAGTTCGATCAGGGTATCGGCATCCGGCGTCCAGCCTAGGGCCACATCGCCGTTCCATTTGTCCCAGCGCGAGGCGATGGTGTCGCCATCACCATTGTCGTAATCGTCCGACTGCGAGCGGTTGCCCATCACCCGCAGGTAGCCCTGCTCACCGCCGACAGCGCCGTCGATCAGGCGGTCGAAGCGACCATTGGAACCCGCCAGCACGCTGGCATGCAGGCGCGCGCCCAGCTCGCCGAAACGCTCCGGCTCGCGGTCGAAACGCACCACCCCAGCCGAAGCACCCGGCCCCCAGATCACGGTTTGCGGCCCCTTGGTGACGGTCAGCAGATCGAAGGTTTCCGGCGCGATGTAGGAGCTGGGCGCGTCCATCCGCCCGGGGCAGGCGCCGATCATCTGCCCGCCATCGGTGAGCAGCAGCAGGCGCGAGCCGAACAACCCGCGCAGCACCG
The DNA here is from genome assembly GCF_900115475.1 of Ectopseudomonas composti. Classification (GTDB taxonomy): domain Bacteria; phylum Pseudomonadota; class Gammaproteobacteria; order Pseudomonadales; family Pseudomonadaceae; genus Aquipseudomonas; species Aquipseudomonas composti. The sequence goes on along the minus strand of NZ_FOWP01000011.1, from coordinate 16,972 downwards.
GATCACTGTTGCTGCCGCCACTGCGAATCGCGGAGAAACCGGGAATGGTCTTCAGATAATCCGCCGCATCACTGGCCGGCACCGGCTGGCGTGGGTCCTTGGGGTCGGCCACCACGGTCAGCGGCGAGCTTTGCTGAATTGCCGTGATCACCGTGGGCGGCAGTTCGTGTACATGCTCCTCGGCGGCCTGCAACGCAGGCATGGAGCACAGGCCACAGGCGACGGCCAGGGCGGACAGGGGAAAACGAGAGCGCACAGAAGCAGCGCCCGAAACGAAGGAAGCGGACATGCGGATACCTGCAAAGTCGATTTGCGAAGAGGCTTGGTAACGGCCTCATGGGAGTGCTGACTTCAGTTGCGCATGGGCGGAGCGCGTGGCAACGCATGGGGAAAGTGGGCACCCGGCAGCGGGTGCGCCGGTAACGCCAGGGCGACGTCGCGAGACGACTCCAGGCGGCTCGCAGCCAGCGAGTAAGTGTCGGCCAGCACAGGGCAATGCGAGAACAGCGAACAGTAGCCGCAGGCATCCACCTGCAACACTGGGTTGGAGCTACCCGTTGGGGCCGGCACACTACCGGCCCCATCATGACAGCTGAGTTCGCTCAGCCAGTGCCAGTCAGCCGGCTCGGCACGCAGTTGCGACGCCAGGGGCGCCAGAACGATAAGGACGAACGCCAGCAGCCCAAGCTGGGCAGCGAAGGTTCGTCTGCGTGCCGTGAACATCATCAGTGCTGGTGCTTGCCTGCGTCATGACCGGCAGCATGATCATGCCCCGCCGGCGCATCCTTCTGCACCGCAACTTCGACCTCGACCTTGCCGGCTTTCTCGAAGTCCAGGATCAGCGGGAAGCGCTCACCGTCCTTGGCCTGCTGCTTCAGGTTGAACAGCATGACGTGATAGCCCATGGGCTCGAACTTCACCTCGCCACCAGCCGGGATGGCCACGTCCTGCACCTGCTGCATCTTCATCACACCATCGGCATGTACGTGTTCGTGCAGTTCGGCCTTACCGGCCACCGGTGTGCTGACACTGAGCAGGCGGTCGGCTTCGCTGCCCTTGTTGTGGATAACGAAATAAGCGGCGGCAGTCGGCGCCACCGGCGGCATTTCGCGCGACCAGGGATGGTCGATATGCAACTGGCCTGCCTCGTACTCGTGGGCCTGCACCAACAGCGTAGGCAGCAGCAGGGTAAGGCCGAGCAGGGTTTTCTTCAGGGTCATGGGTGTTGCCTCCTGGTTTGGAATCGAATCATGGGTCGAGCGTACAACGTCTTACGACGATCAATCTGTTCATTCATGCCTGCGGCTGGGCTGATGGCCGTAGTTGGCGGTAGCGCGCGAGCAACCAGTCGAACGCGAAGATCAGCAACAGCGAAGCGCCGACCAGCGGGAAGATCAAGCCGAGCACGATCATCACGCCGATGGCGGTCTTCCAGCGCGGCAGGTCGTGGCGCAGCGGGGGCACGCCGAAGCGTCCGGCCGGGCGGCGCTTCCACCACAGCACCAGGCCGCTGACGGAGCTGAAGATGATCAGCAGGCAGACCGCCGCCATCAGCAACTGGTTGGCCAGGCCGAACAGCTTGCCTTCGTGCAGCATCACCCCGGTTTCCACGGTTTTCGCCACCGGGCCGTAGTCCTTCCAGCGCACGTCGGCGAGCACCGCGCCGCTGTATTGGTCGAAATGCAGCGTGGCATCGTTGCGCGGGTCATCGGCGAACAACGCGACGGTGTAAACGCCCTGCTCGCCTTTCGGCAAGCTGATGCTGTAGCCGGGCTGGACACCGCGCTCGGCAGCGCTCTCGACCACCTGCTGCAGCAGGCTGACGGAGGCAGCCGGCGCCTGATGCCCGGCATGGCCCTGATGTGCGGCATGTGGGTCGGACGCCGGCAGCGGCGTGACTTCCACCGCCCAGGCCACGGTTTGCTGGCTGCTGCTGTTGAGACTGCCGGTCAGTTGGCCGGACTTGGGTACGTCATCCCACATGGCGGCCGGAAAGTGATTCCAGGCACCGGCGAACTGCGCGCCCCAGTAGCCCGTCCAGGTCATGCCGGTGAGCAGCATGAACAGCAGCAATGCGCTGCCCCAGAAACCAGTGACCGCATGCAGATCGCGCCACAACAAGCGCCCCCGTGCGTTCACACGCGGCCACAACACCCCTGCCCCGCTGCGGCCGCGCGGCCACCACAGGTACAGGCCGGACACCACCAAGACGATGCCCCAGCCGGCGGCCAGTTCGATCAGCCGGTCACCGACGGTACCGATCAGCAGATCACCGTGCAGCTTGCGCACCACGGCCTGCAGGTTCCACAGCGCATCCTGGCTGCCGAGCAGGCTGCCGTTGTAGGGATCGACGAACAGGTTCAACTCCTGGCCGTCCTGATTGATCACGAACTGCGCACTGCGATCCTGCGCAATAGGCGGCAGGTATTTGCTGACCGCCGCCTGCGGGTAGGCTTCGCGGACGATGGCCAGTTGCTGATCGGCGCTGAGGCGCTGCTCGGCGACCGGCACCTGCATCAGGTCGGCGTACATCCACGCATCGAGCTGCGGCTTGAACAGGTAGATGATCCCGGTAACCGACAGCAGGATCATGAACGGGATGACGAACAGCCCGGCATAGAAATGCCAGCGCCAGGCCAAGTTGTAGAACGAGGTGGACTCACGCATGGCAGGTGCCTCCATCAGGGGTGTCATGAAAGGGGTTCATAGCGGCCTTCCTGCGTTTCGCAGGAGCGCGCTTCTGTGCTTCGGTACTCGCCCACGACGCAAACGTCGCCAACCCAGCACCGTGCCACTGAGGCAGATCACCAGGCCGCCAAGGCTGAAGGCGATGATCAGGGCTTCGCGCAGCAGCGGACGTTCCAGCAGCGGCTGCCAGTCCCAGCTGTGCAGCAGGTTGAATAGCCAGCGGCCAACGCGCTGGCGCTGATCATGCCGTGCGACCATCTCGCCGCTGGCGGGGTCGAGGTAGACCCAGGTTTGCTCCGGGTCATCGAAGCGCACCCGCAGCACCGGCAGCGGACGGTTCTGAAAGCCGTACATGCTCTGTGCATCACGGGCGAAGTAGTAGGAATCGAAGCGCTCCAGCCACTCGCTTTGCAGCGCCATATCCGGCGCCATGAGGCGAGCCGTATCGAGCAGTTGCTCACGGGGCAATTGACGCAGCAAGGTCGCGCCGTACAACAGGCGGCTTGCACCGCTCGCATCGCGCGCCACCAGATAGGTGCTGCCATCCAGGCGACGCCATTCCAGCTCGACCACATCCAGCTCCGAACGCAGCAGCTGCAATGCACGGCTGACGGAAAGCGAGATATCCGCAGCGCGCAACTCGCCGCCCTGCATCAGCGCCGCGTCGAGGCGCGAACGGCTGTCGGTGGTGCCCCAGGGCCGCATGGACATCAAGCCACTGAAAATCCACGCCACCAGCACGACACCGAACAGCAGGCCGCCAATATGGTGCCAACGCCACCAGCCTGCCGAGTACGGGCTGCGCGAGCCGTTGCGATAGGGCCGGCGAAAACGCCAGCGCATCACGCCAACCACCATGCCCAGCACGGCCATGGCCGTGCCCAGCAGAGACAGGCCGATCACCAGTACGCGCCAACCGTTGTCGAATCCGAAGCCACCGCGCAGCGGATAAAGCCAGTGCAGCCAGGCACCCAGCCAGTTCCAGCGCCGCTCCTGCAGGCTGGCGTCGCGCACCACTTCGCCGGTCCTGCCGGACAGGTAGAGCCAGGTACGCTCGGCATCGCCCAACTCGACCAGGTGCAGGGGACGCTCGGCATCCAGCGCACGCGAATGCGTCCAGACATCCTCCTCGAACTGGCCGCGATAACGCAGGGGCACGTCACCGGCATATTGCCGGGCGCCAGTCAGCGCCCAGGCTTCGTCGGCCAGCTCCAGTGGTTCACCGCTGCGCGCATCGAGGGTCACGCGGCGCCCGTCGGCCAGCTCCAGCAGATAGAACGGCTGGCCGCCCAGGCTGCTCAGGCGCAGCCGCTGCAACGGCAGCTGCGCCCATTGCGCCGGCACCTCGGCGCAGCAGGTCGCGGGCAGCGCCGGCAGATGCCCGAGGCGTTCGCTGCTGGTCAGCTTGGGGTAGCCGACATACAGCATCACCACCCCGGAGACGAACCACAGTGCCATCAGCAGGCACAGGCCGATACCCAGCCAGCGATGCCAGAGGTACAGCTGCCGCTTCAAGGCCATCAGTAACGCCACTGCACAGCCACTTCCAGGCTGCGTGGCTCACCCAGGTAGTACTGAGTGTTGCTCTGGTGGATGAAGCGCGCGTAGGTCTCGTCGGTGAGGTTGCGCAGCCGCGCGCTCAGTTCGGTGTGGGCATCCAGGTCGTGCTTGAGGAACAGCCCGTAGACCGTGTACGACGGCACCCACATGGTGTTGGCGGTATTGGCGTAGACCGAGGAGACATAACGCGCATCGGCCCCCACCTGCCAGTCCGGCGTGACGTCATAGGTCAGCCAGAGGTTGGCCACGCGCTCGGGGATATTCACCGGGTTCTTGCCCTTGCGCGATACCGCCACACCACCGACGTTTTCGTTGAACTCGTCGTACTCGGCACGTACCCAGGCGACGTTACCGGCGGCCAGCAACTGCGGGGTGATCTTGAACGAGGCGGCCAATTCAACACCGGTGGAGGTCTGCTGCCCGGCCTGCTCGGTGGTGTTCGGCACAGAGGAAGATGGCACCGAGATGTTCTTGCGCACGATGCGATAGGCCGCCGCTGTCGCCGAGCCGCGCCCATCGAGGAAGTCGAACTTGCTGCCCACTTCCACCTGGCGCCCGGTGCTCAGGTCGAAATCGGCGACCTGGGCGACCGAGGCGCTGGTCAGCGTGCCACCTGGCGGCTCGGCCGAGGTGCTGTATTGGGTGTAGAGGCTGAGGGCATCGGTCAGGTCATAGACCAGGCCGACCCGCCCGGTGAAGGCATCCCAGCGGCGATCCAGCTCGACGCGAGTCGCGTGCTCGGTCACCTCGAAGTCGATATGGTCGTAACGCAGCGCGGTGATCAGCGCCAGGCGCTCGGTCAGGCGGGTACGGTTCTCGACGAAGGCCGAAGAAGTGTCGGTCCAGGTGCTGCGGCCCTTTGTACGCGGGGCGCCCATGCCGGGGATGTCAAGAAACTCGCCTGGGTCGAAACCGTTGGGGTCGACCGTATCGAAGTTCGCCGAGATCGACAGCGGGTAGTTGGTCTGCTGGTTACGGCTGTACTCCAGGCCGAAGGCCCAGTCGCTCGCCAGGCCAAACAGATCGCCGGCATGGGTCAACTCGAAGCGGTCGCCATTGACCTCCTGATCATGACGCTGCCGGTAGGCGGCAGAGCGGGTCACCAGGGTGTTGTCAGCGTTGTAGCGATAACGCTCGAGGTTGCGGTAATCGCGCTGGCCCTTGTAGTGGTAGAAGGTGTTGCGCAGCTGGGTGGCGTCATCGAAGCGGTAGTCGGTGATCGAGCGCAACCAGCGCGTGCGTTGCTCGTAGCGACCGTCCTCGACGTTGTAGTTGTTGAAGCGGTTGTGCTTGTCGATACGCAGCTTGCCGCTCAGTGGCTGCAACACGGGCGAGCCCCAGTACGGGCTGTCTTCCTGCTCTTCCAGGTACTCGATGGCCAGGGTGTGGGAAAGCTGGTCATTGATGTCGCTGAGCAGGGAAAAGGCCAGGTTGCCGGCCCCGTTCTCCTGGCGGTCGATATAGCCGTTGGTGTGGGTGCGGCTGTAATCCAGGCGCGCGTAATGGCGCGGCCCGTCGCCCTGGTTAAGCGCCTGATTGACGCCGATGGCGGTTTCCCAGGTGTCGTAGCGCGAGTAACTGACGCGCCCTTCCAGGCTGTCCTTGTCGCGGCTGGCCAACTTGGTGATGTAGTTCAGGCTGCCACCGACCGCACCGCTGCCATTGAGAAACGACGACGGCCCGCCGAGCAGTTCGACCCGGTCGTAGATCCAGGCGCCGACAGGACGTGCCGAACCGCCGTACTGCAGATTGATGCCATTGAACAACTGGCCGATCTGCGCGCCATTGAAGCCGCGATAGGCCACATAGCCGCCCCAGCCGGGTGGCGCCGACGCATTCACGCCGGGCAAAGCATTGGCGGCATCCTGGAAGTTGCGCACGCCCAGGCGCTCCATGGTCGCGCGGTCGGCCACGCTGACCGAGGCCGGGTTCTCACGGGCGCTGAGATTGAGGCGCGAGCCGCTCTCGATGGTTTTATCCAGGTTGATGCCGGTGGCCTCGTCGGGCTCGGCGGCAACGCCAGATACGGTGCTGGCAGGCAGCGTCAGGGCGTCATCTTGCGCCCATGCAACAGAGGCGCTGCAAGCGAGCAGCGCCAGGGTGGTCATGCGAAACATGTAAGGCTTCCAGGCTTTTGTTCGATAAGCCCGCACGCGCCCTGGCCTCAAAGCCAGGTTGAACGGGCGACTTCAGAGCGCAGGAAGCAGGAAGGGAGAAGCGCGGGGATTGGCGGGAGGCCAGCGATAGCGGGCGAGACGCGGGATGTGCAGGGCGGCCAGCGGCCGCACACGTTCGGCCACGAGCAAGCCGAGCAGACCGAAGAAGGCCGCCAGGATGATCGCGCTGAACAGGCTGGCCAGCGCACAGTTGGAGCCGGTGGCCGGGTTCGGCGCGACGATACCGGAGCCGTCGAGGTCGGCGCCCGCGCCGAAGTTGCCGTCGAACGAGCAGTACTGGCCGTCCAGGCCGCTGAGCTGCATGCCGGCCATCTGGCCGTGGCTGATCGCGCAGACGAACGCACTGAACAGGATGCTGAAGTACAGCAACCAGGCAGTCAGTGAGCGGTCTTTGCGGGCCAGTTTCATGGGGCGCGACTCTAAACAGAGGATGGCAGCGCGACACTGCGGTACGTTGCCGCAGTCATTTGTGGCAGAAGTCTAGCAGAGCAGAGCGCTGATCGTTACTGCCGGCGCTCAGCCTCGCCAGGGCGCTGGTGCCAGCAAGGTCTCACAACGTACCTGGACGAACTCACGCAGCAGGTGCACCGCCTTGCTCAACTGGGCGCGATGCGCGCAGACCAGATACAGCGGCGTCGACTCGCCCAACCAGTTGGGTAGCAATACCTGCAGCCGTCCCTCACGCACGTCCTCGGCCACATCCAGCCAGGATTTGTACACCACGCCCTGCCCGGCCACGGCCCAGCGCCGGGTGACGTCGGCGTCATCGCAAACCCGGTCACCAGTTACGTTGATCACCGTCTCGCGCTTGCCATCCTGAAAGCGCCAGCGGTCATGCACACGGCCATGCAGCATATAAAGCAGACAATTGTGCTGATGCAGGTCCTCCACGCTCTGCGGCGAACCGTGCCGGGCGAGGTAGGCCGGCGCTGCGCAGAGCACCCGGCGATTGTCCGGCGCCACCGGCAACGCCACCAGACTGGAATCCTCCGGTGCGCCGTAGCGCAGGGCGATATCCACCGGCTCACGAAACAGATCGGTCACCCGGTCGGCCAGCAGCAGACGCAGCTGCAATTGCGGATGCTCACTCTGAAACGCGTCGAGCCAGGGCAGCAGCGTGTTGCGACCCAGATCCGAGGGTGCCGACAGCTGCAGCACACCGCAAATCCCCTCCTGGCTGCCAACCAGTTGCTGGCGCCCTTCCTCCAGGCTCTGCAACGCCAGCCGGGCATGCACCAGGTACAGCTCGCCCTCGGGGGTCAGGCGCAGGCTGCGTGTCGAGCGCGCCAGCAGGCGCACCTGCAGTTGCTGCTCCAGACGCTTGAGTGCGGCACTGGCCACGGCCGGCGACACATCCAGCAGCCGCGCGGCGGCAGAAAGGCTGCCGGTCTCAGCGGTACGCACGAAAAGTTGCAGATCGTCGAAACGCAGCATGACCGCTCACTTTCAAAATATTGATGAAAGAGACTCTATTACCAGCCGCTTTTTCTCGCCATACAAATAAACGAGCATGGCCTCAGTCTCACTACCGGAGCCAACCATGACCACTGCGCTAACACTGATCGCTACGATCAAAGCCCTGCCAGGGCATGCCGAAGCGGTGGCCGCAGGCCTGCAACAGCTGGTCATTGCCAGTTGCGCAGAACCTGGCTGCCTGCAATACGCGCTGCATCGCAACCAGGTCGATGCAGATCAGTTCGTGATGATCGAACAATGGCGCGACGCCGCGGCATTGGACCAGCATCGCGCAGCGCCACACTTCCTACACTTCACCAACGTATTCGGCGAGCGGCTGGCAGGTATCGATCTGCTGCCGCTGCAACGCCTTGCCTGATTGCCTAAAGAGGACCATTTCCATGAAAGCCGTCGCTTACTACCAATCTCTGCCTGCCGACCATCCCGAAGCCCTGCAGGACGTACAGCTGGATGCACCGACTCCCGGCCCACGCGATCTGCTGGTCGAGGTTCGCGCCATCTCGGTCAACCCGGTCGATACCAAGATTCGCCTCGGCGTTGCACCGGAAAATGGTGCCGCCAAGGTCCTTGGCTGGGATGCCACCGGCGTGGTCAAGGCCGTGGGCAGCGAAGTCAGTCTGTTCCAGCCCGGCGACCGGGTGTTCTATGCCGGCGCCATCGACCGCGCTGGTGCCAACAGCGAACTGCATCTGGTCGATGAACGCATCGTTGGCCATATGCCGAACAGCCTGTCGTTCGCCGAAGCGGCAGCCCTGCCACTGACCGCCATTACCGCCTGGGAACTGCTGTTCGAACGCCTGCAGGTAGCCGAAGGTTCGGTAGATCAGGGCCAGAGCCTGCTGATCGTCGGCGCCGCCGGTGGCGTCGGTTCGATCCTCACCCAGTTGGCGCGCCGCCTGACCGGCCTGACCGTGATCGGCACCGCCTCGCGCCCGGAAACCCAAGCCTGGGTCCGTGAACTGGGCGCGCATCATGTGATCGATCACAGCAAGCCGTTGAGCGAGGAACTGGCACGTATCGGCATCGGCCAGGTCACCCATGTCGCCAGCCTGACGCAGACCGACCAGCACTATGCACAACTGATCGAGTCCCTCGAACCGCAGGGGCGCCTGGCGCTGATCGATGACCCACTGCAACCGCTGGACGTGATGCAGCTCAAGCGCAAGAGCCTGTCGCTGCACTGGGAGCTGATGTTCACCCGTTCGCTGTACCAGACCGCAGACATGATCGAGCAGCACCGCCTGCTGGAGCGGGTATCCGACCTGGTCGACAGCGGTGTACTCAAGACCACCCTCGGCGAACATTTCGGTCGCATCGATGCAGCCAACCTGCGTCGTGCCCATGCGCTGCTGGAAAGCGGCAAGGCCAAGGGCAAGATCGTGCTCGAAGGGTTTTGAGGCCGATGTTGGGCTGGGTCGCATGTGGTAGATCGTGTGGTGGGCTAAAGCGGATCGCCGCCCGGCCCACCAGATCCTGCATCCCGCCCCCGTCATCCCGCTGCTTATCGCAAAGCGTTCTTAACGCTGGTCGGCCCTTTGACCCACGTCAGAAAAAGGTCATGTAAGCAGACTATCCTGACTGTCCCCAATCAGCGTCGACGACTCGTCGCAGCTCAAGGAGGTGGTCAGCATGAAGATTGTCGTCCAACCGCAGAATCAGGGTGGCGAACGCCTGTGGCAGGTTCGCCTGGATCAACATTGCGTGAGCTTTCGTGGTGAAGAAGAGGCGCGCCAGTTCGTTGCCAAGCTCGAAGCACGACTGCGCGCGCCGCATAACCTGCCCGACTGGCCTGCGCAACTCAAGGCAGGCTGAGTAACTGCAATGCCGTAGGGTGCGCTGTGCGCACCGAAGAAAATCGGGCTCGCCCTCGCCTACTTCTCGCCTGACGCCTGACTGACTAGCGTCAGGCGCAACGCCGGGCTGCGCAGCATGTCCAGCACGGTATCGACCAGCACAGGCGCCTGCTGCGCCAGGTCGAAGTTGGGTACCAGCAGCCAGTTGGCCTCGATGCCTTCCATATAGGCATGCAGACAGACAGCCGCGCGTGCGCAGTCCAGGTCGCTCGGCAATTGGTCCTTGTTGACCGCATTGCTCAACGCCTTGGCGATACGCTGATCGCACTCCAGGCTAAGCGCCTGCATGCGCTCGCGCAGACCCAGCAGCTCACCGGTGTATTCGCATTTGTAACGCAGGATGTCATGGGTGCGGTGGGTCTGCGGCTCACTGGCCAGCCGCGTCAGCGCCTTGATCAGCAATTCGCGCATGCAGCCCAGCGGGTCGGGCTCGTCTTCACTCTCGCTGGCACGCGCCAACTCTTCGAGCGGCAGGCGCAGGCGTTCGAGCATGGCCTGAAACAGGTCTATCTTGTTCTCGAAGTGCCAATAGATGGCACCACGACTGACACCCGCTTCTTTCGCCACCTCAGCCAGAGACGCACGGGAAACGCCTTGGGCATGGAACACCCGCTCGGCAGCATCGAGTATCTGCACCCGCGTTGCCTGCGCTTCCTCTTTGGTTCTTCTGGCCATCTGTCACCTACTTTCGTGCCACCGTAACCCTTCGGTAAAGAAGGACGGGCGAGAGTATGCAGGCAGCTTTAGGCATTTACAAACATTCACGTACGTAAGTATATTCCTCCATCGATTTTTTCCCCTGCCTTCGTCCCCTTCGCCCCTTGGGCCATGATTCGATAAAACGAGGTTCTCAGATGCACTCGAAGCCAGCCTTCGCTGTCTTGGTTTCCGCCATCGCCGTGGCAATGCTCAGTCTCACCGGCTGCCAGGAATCCAGCGCCCCACAGACCCAGCAAACCCCGCAAGTTGGGGTGGTCACTCTCGAGGCCAAACCCTTCACGCTGACCAGCGAAGTGCCGGGTCGTACCAGCGCCTATCGCATCGCCGAAGTCCGCCCACAGGTCAACGGCATCATCCAGAAGCGCCTGTTCACCGAGGGTAGCGAGGTCAAGGCGGGTCAGCAGCTGTACCAGATCGACCCGGCCACCTACGAAGCTACGCTCAAGAGCGCACAGGCCACCCAGCTTTCGGCCAAGTCCCTGGCTGATCGCTACAAGTTGCTGGTGGCCGACAAAGCCGTCAGCCAGCAGGCCTATGACGAAGCCCGCGCTGCGGCCCTGCAGGCTGACGCTGCACTGGAGCAGGCACGTATCGACCTGCGCTACACCAAGGTGATGGCACCAATCAGCGGTCGCATCGGCCGTTCCGCGGTGACCGAAGGGGCGCTGGTCAGCAATGGCCAAACCAACGCCATGGCCACCATCCAGCAGCTCGACCCGATTTACGTCGACGTCACCCAGTCGAGCAAGGAATTGCTGCGTCTGCGCCGCGATCTGGCCGATGGTCGCCTGCAAAAAGCCAGTGAAAGCGCTGCCAAGGTCGCCCTGAAACTGGAAGACGGCAGCCAATACGCCCATGAGGGCACGCTGGAGTTCTCCGAAGTCGCAGTGGATGAAAGCACCGGTTCGGTAACCCTGCGCGCCGTGTTCCCCAACCCCGATCATCTGCTGCTGCCGGGCATGTTCGTGCATGCTGAGCTGCTCTCCGGGGTCAGGCAGAACGCCATCCTCGCTCCGCAGCAGGGCGTGACCCGCAACCAGCGCGGAGAGCCGACGGCAATGGTGGTAGGTGCCGACAACAAGGTTGAACTGCGCGTGCTCAAGGCCGACCGCACCGCTGGCAGTGCCTGGCTGGTGGAGGACGGCCTGAAAGAAGGCGACCGTCTGATCACCGAAGGCCTGCAGTTCGTGCAGCCCGGCGCCGAAGTGAAAGCCGTGCCGGCCGGCAACATCAAGACCGAACAGCCTGCCCAAGACGCCGAACCAGCCAGCGGCCAGGACTAACGGAGAAGTACTGAATGTCCAGATTCTTTATCGACCGGCCGATCTTCGCCTGGGTGATCGCCCTGGTGATCATGCTGGCGGGTGGCCTGTCCATCCTCAAGCTGCCGATCAACCAGTACCCAAGCATCGCACCGCCTGCCGTTGCCATCCAGGTCAGCTACCCGGGCGCCTCGGCGCAGACGGTGCAGGACACCGTGGTGCAGGTGATCGAGCAGCAGCTCAACGGTATCGACGGCCTGCGCTACGTTAGCTCGTCGAGCAACTCCGACGGCAGCATGGAGATCATCGTTACCTTCGAACAGGGGGTGAACCCGGATATTGCCCAGGTTCAGGTGCAGAACAAGCTGCAACTGGCGACACCGCTGCTGCCACAGGAAGTCCAGCAACAGGGCATCCGCGTGACCAAGTCGGTGCGCAACTTCCTGATGGTCATCGGCGTGGTGTCGAAAGACGGCAGCATGACCCGTGAGGACTTGTCGGACTACATCGTCTCCAACCTGCAGGACCCGATCTCGCGGACCAAGGGTGTCGGCGACTTCCAGGTATTCGGCGCGCAGTACGCGATGCGCATCTGGCTCGACCCGGCCAAGCTCAACAGCTTCCAGCTGACCCCGGTTGACGTGCGCAGTGCCATTCAGGCGCAGAACGTGCAGATTTCCTCCGGCCAGTTCGGCGGCCTGCCAGCGGCGCCGGGCAACCAGCTCAACGCCACCATCATCGGCAAGACCCGCCTGCAGACCCCGGAAGAATTCCGCAAGATCCTGCTCAAGGTTCAGGCCGATGGCTCCCAGGTGCGCCTGGGCGATATCGCCAAGGTCGAGCTGGGTGGTGAGAACTACGCCATCAATGCGCAGTTCAATGGCCTGCCGGCCTCCGGCCTGGCGATTCGCCTGGCCACCGGCGCCAACGCCCTGGATACCGCCAAGGCAGTACGTGAAACCATCGAAGGTCTGGAGCCATTCTTCCCGGCCGGTATGGAAGTGGTCTTCCCCTACGACACCACGCCAGTGATCTCGGCCTCCATCGAAGGGGTGGTACACACCCTGTTCGAGGCCATCGTGCTGGTGTTCCTGGTGATGTTCCTGTTCCTGCAGAACCTGCGCGCCACCATCATTCCGACCATGGCGGTGCCCGTGGTGCTGCTCGGCACCTTCGGTGTCCTGGCGGCGTTCGGCTTCTCCATCAACACCCTGACCATGTTCGCCATGGTGTTGGCCATCGGCCTGCTGGTGGACGACGCCATCGTGGTGGTGGAAAACGTCGAGCGGGTGATGCGTGAAGAAGGGCTATCGCCGAAGGAAGCGACACGCAAGTCCATGGGCCAGATCCAGGGCGCGCTGATCGGTATCGCCCTGGTGTTGTCCGCGGTGTTCTTGCCGATGGCCTTCTTCGGTGGCTCCACCGGGGTGATCTACCGGCAGTTCTCCATCACCATCGTTTCGGCCATGAGCCTGTCGGTGCTGGTCGCGCTGATCTTCACGCCGGCGCTGTGCGCCACCCTGCTCAAGCCCATCGACGGCGATCACCACGAGGCCAAGCGCGGCTTCTTCGGCTGGTTCAACCGTACCTTCGACCGCGGCAGCAGCGCCTATCAGCGCGGCGTAGCCGGCATGCTCAAGCGCAAGACGCCTTACCTGCTGCTGTACCTGGTAATCGTCATCATCATGGCGTGGATGTTCACCCGCATCCCCACCGCCTTCCTCCCCGAGGAAGACCAGGGCGTGCTCTTCGCCCAGGTGCAAACGCCATCGGGTTCCAGCGCCGAGCGCACTCAGGTGGTGGTCGATGAAATGCGCCAGTACCTGCTGGAAGACGAAGCAAGCACGGTCAAATCGGTATTCACCGTCACCGGCTTCAACTTCGCCGGCCGTGGCCAGAGCTCCGGTATGGCGTTCATCATGCTCAAGCCCTGGGGTGAACGCCCGGGCGCGGAGAATGGCGTCGCCTCGCTGGCGCAACGTGCGCAGATGCACTTCTTCAGCTTCCGCGATGCGATGGTGTTCGCCTTCGCCCCACCGGCGGTAATGGAGATGGGTAACGCCACTGGCTTCAACTTCTTCCTGCAGGATCAGGCGGGTGTTGGCCACGAGGTGATGAACGAGGCACGTGACAAGTTCCTCAAACTGGCCAACGAGCACCCGGTGCTCGACAGCGTGCGCGCCAACGGCCTGCGTGACGAAGCGCAGTACCAATTGCTGATCGATGACGAGCGCGCCCGTGCACTGGGCCTGTCGCTGTCGGACATCAACAGCACCCTGTCGATTGCCTGGGGCGCCAGCTACGTCAACGACTTCATCGACCGTGGACGGGTGAAGAAGGTGTACCTGCAAGGTGTAGCCGACGCACGCATGAGCCCGGAAGATCTGAACAAGTGGTACGTGCGCAACGACCAGGGCCGGATGGTGCCGTTCAGCGCCTTCGCCAGCGGCGAGTGGACCTACGGTGCGCCGAAGCTGGCGCGCTACAACGGCGTCTCGGCGGTGGAAATCCTCGGTGCCCCGGCGCCCGGCTACAGCACCGGCGATGCCATGGCCGCCGTCGAGGAAATCGCCTCGCAACTGCCGCAGGGCGTTGGCTACTCCTGGACCGGTCTGTCCTACGAGGAGCGCCTGGCTGGCTCGCAGACCACTGCACTGTTCGTGATCTCGGCCATCGTCGTGTTCCTGTGCCTGGCAGCCTTGTACGAGAGCTGGTCGATCCCGTTCTCGGTAATGCTGGTGGTGCCACTGGGGATCATCGGTGCGCTGCTGTTCACCGAGCTGCGTGGGCTGTCCAACGATGTGTTCTTCAAGGTCGGCCTGCTCACCACCATCGGTTTGTCGGCGCGTAACGCGATCCTCATCGTCGAGTTCGCCAAGGCGCAGTACGAACAAGGCATGACCTTCGCCGAGGCGGCCATCGAAGCCTGCCGCATGCGTCTGCGCCCGATCATCATGACCTCGCTGGCGTTCATCCTCGGCTGTCTGCCGCTGGCCATCGCCAGCGGTGCCGGCGCCGGCAGCAAGCACGCCATCGGCACCGGGGTGATCGGCGGCATGCTCAGCGCGATGATCCTGGCGATCTTCTGGATTCCGTTGTTCTACGTAGTGGTCTGCTCGCTGTTCGAGAGAAAGCGCCCCGAGCCGGCCAGTGAAAAAGAGAAGGAGGTACTGCAATGAGGCAGTCCCTGTTGTCCCTGGCCGTGGCCGCCGCTCTGCTCAGCGGCTGCAGCCTGATTCCCGACTATGAGCGCCCGGACGCGCCGGTGGCCGCCGACTGGCCGCAGGGCGAGGCTTACGGCAGCGCCGCCAGCGAAGGCAGCCGCGCCGCGGCCGACCTGCAATGGCGCGAGTTCTTCCGCGACCCGGCGCTGCAGCAGCTGGTGCAGGTGGCGCTGGAGAACAACCGCGACCTGCGCGTCGCCGCGCTGAACGTCGAAGCCTATCGCGCGCTGTACCGCATTCAGCGTGCCGACCTGCTGCCCTCGGTTTCAGCCGACGGTGCCGGCACCCGCCAGCGCCTGCCAGCCGACCTGAGCCAGACCGGCGAAGCCCGCACCAGCGGCCAGTACAGCGCGACCCTGGGCGTCAATGCCTGGGAGCTGGACTTCTTCGGTCGTATCCGCAGTCTCAGCGAACAGGCCCTGCAGCAGTACCTGGCCACCGAACAGGCCGCGCGCAGCACGCAGATCAGCCTGGTGGCCAGCGTCGCCAACGCCTACCTGCAATGGCAGGCGGATCAGGCGCTGCTGCAACTGACCCAGGACACCCTGAAAACCTTCGAGGAAAGCTACCAGCTGACCCAGCGCAGCTTCGACGTCGGCGTCGCTGATGCCCTGGCCCTGAGCCAGGCACGCAGCGCGGTGGACAGCGCCCGCGTCAGCCTCGCGCAGTACCAGCGCCTGGTCGCTCAGGATCGCAACGCCCTGACTCAGTTGCTCGGCAGCGGCCTGCCAGCCGATCTGCCGCAGGGGCTGGCGCTGAATGCCGAACTATTGGAACAGGTGCCTGCCGGCCTCCCGGCCGACCTGCTGCAGCGTCGCCCCGACCTGCTCCAGGCCGAGTACCAACTCAAGGCGGCCAACGCCAATATCGGCGCGGCACGCGCGGCGTTCTTCCCCAGCATCAGCCTGACCGCCAATGCCGGCACCGCCAGCAGCCAGTTGTCCGGCCTGTTCGACAGCGGCTCGGGCACCTGGCTGTTCCAACCACAGATCAGCCTGCCGATCTTCAACGCCGGGCGTCTGCGCGCCAACCTCGACTATGCCGAGCTGCAGAGCGATATCCAGGTCGCGCAATACGAGAAAGCCATCCAGGTGGCTTTCCAGGAAGTCGCCGACCGCCTGGCAGCGCGCACCACCTACCGCCAGCAACTGGACGCCCAGCGCGCCCTGCTGGAAACCACCGAGACCTATTACGACCTGGCCGAGCGCCGCTACCGCACTGGCGTGGACAGCTACCTGACCCTGCTCGACGCCCAGCGTCAGCTGTTCAGCGTGCGCCAGCAGCTGATCGCCGACCGCCTGGCCCAACTCAGCAGCGAAGTGGAGCTGTACAAGGCCCTGGGTGGTGGCTGGAGCAATACGGGGAACAACGCCCCACAAGGTTGATCGCGCGTAACCCGCTTCAAGGACGACCTTACCCAACGCGCCGCCCCCGCAGTCTTTGCGGGGGCGTTTTTTTGGTTCTTCGCAAAGTCTTGGGAAAGTGCGGGTTGACACCGGACTGGCAATTAAGTGTTAGCTGCCGGTGCTGGCACTATCCGTTAGCGCGTCGTCTGATCTGAAGGGTTTCGCCCCTTACGGGCGAGTCACTTTCTCTTGCTTGCCCAAGAGAAAGTAACCAAAGAGAAGGGCACCCCGACATCCGGCCCCGGCTACGCCGGGGTTCCCTCGCTCCATCACCACTCCAGGGGCACGCTGCGAAGGGCCATCCCTGGCCCATCGCAGCTCTCGCGACATCCATGTCGCTCAACCCCTTCCACGGTGATTCCACTCGGCCTCCAGAAGGGGATTTGGGCGTCGTCTGTAAGATCGCGGTGAAAGAGCAAAAGCCAGACGCTACCGACTTTGATCTGCTGAAGATTTCGCAAGCTCGCGATTAGGTCCCCTTCAGGAGGCCGAGCAGAGGTGTTGCGTAGGGGAGTGAGCCGCATGGATGCGGCGAAAGGCTTAAAGGGCCAGGGATGGCCCTTGTAAGCCGGCCCCCGGAGCAGCGCCGGCGCGAGGGAAGTTTCG
>NZ_FOWP01000001.1 GCF_900115475.1 Ectopseudomonas composti | reverse complement strand
CGGGTGAAAGCAGAAACGGCACCGTATTTGCAGAGTCGTCTACGTGAGCTGGCGGATCACCCGCTGGTGGGCGAAGTGCGCGGTGTCGGCATGCTCGGTGCCATCGAATTGGTGCAGGACAAGGCGACGCGCAAACGTTATCCGGGTGACAAGGGGGTAGGCATGATCTGCCGCGGCCACTGCTTTAATAACGGTCTGATCATGCGCGCCGTGGGCGACACCATGATCATCGCGCCGCCCCTGGTGATCAGCCAGGCAGAAGTGGATGAGCTGGTAGAGAAAGCACGCAAGTGCCTGGATCTGACCCTGCGTGACCTGTAGGTCTGAAAGCCCGCAGTCACGGAAAGTTGTCAGCGGTGCCATGACCTTGCCAGACTGCGCCAGAGTGCGTGAGCCGGCCTGATTCGAACGGCTTGCGCGACCTCTGGAATATCGACACAACAACAGGAGCTGTACGCATGAAAACATTCGGCAAGACCCTTCTCGCGTTGTCCCTGACCGCGGCCGTGGCAAGCGCTGCTCAGGCTGACGACAAGGTGCTGCATGTCTACAACTGGAGCGATTACATCGCCGAAGACACCCTGGCCAACTTCGAGAAGGAAACCGGCATCAAGGTCGTCTACGACGTCTTCGACAGCAACGAAGTGCTGGAAGCCAAGTTGCTGGCCGGCAGCTCCGGTTATGACGTGGTGGTACCGTCCAACCCGTTCCTGGCCAAGCAGATCAAGGCTGGCGTGTTCCAGAAGCTGGACAAGTCCAAGCTGCCGAACTGGTCGAACATGGACAAGGACCTGCTCAAGGCCCTTGAACCGAGCGATCCGGGCAACCAGTACTCGATTCCCTACATGTGGGGCACCATCGGCATCGGCTACAACGTCGAGAAGGTCAAGGCCGTGCTCGGCGAAAACGCGCCGGTCGACTCCTGGGATCTGGTGTTCAAGCCGGAAAACATGGAAAAGCTGAAGTCCTGCGGTGTTTCCTTCCTCGATTCGCCGACCGAGATCCTGCCGGCTGCCCTGCACTACCTGGGCTATGCCCCGGACAGCAGCGACAAGGGTGAGCTGCAGAAGGCCGAAGAGCTGTTCATGAAGATTCGTCCTTCGGTGGCCTACTTCCACAGCTCCAAGTACATCTCCGACCTGGCTAACGGCAACATCTGCGTCGCCATCGGTTACTCCGGCGATATCTATCAGAGCAAGGCCCGCGCCGAAGAAGCGAAGAACGGCGTGCAAGTCGGCTACAACATTCCGAAGGAAGGTGCAGGTTCCTTCTTCGACATGCTGGCCGTACCGGCCGACGCCAAGAACGTCGAGGCTGCACACGTGTTCCTCAACTACCTGATGGAGCCCAAGGTGATGGCCAGCATCACCAACTACGTGCAGTTCCCCAACGGCAATGCTGCCGCCACTCCGCTGGTGGATGAAGCACTGCGCACCGACCCGGGTGTGTACCCGACGCCCGAAGTGCTGAAGAAGATCTACACCTTCCCGGACCTGGCTCCGGCGGTGCAGCGCACCATGACCCGCAGCTGGACCAAGATCAAGTCCGGTCGCTAAGCAACGAAGCAACGCGCCTGGCGGGTTCGCCCGCCAGGCACCCAAATCGCAAGAAGAGGAAACGTTATGCGTCGTTCTACCCTGCTGGCTGGCCTGATCGCCGCTGCCATCGGCATGTCTGTCGCCCAGGCAGCCGACCGTGTGGTCAAGGTCTACAACTGGTCCGACTACATTGCGCCGGACACCGTGGCCGAGTTCGAGAAGGAAACCGGCATCAAGGTGGTGTATGACGTTTTCGATTCCAATGAAACCCTCGATGGCAAGCTGGCTACCGGCCAGAGCGGCTACGACGTGGTCGTGCCGACCAACCACTTCCTGGCCAAGCAGGTACGTGCCGGCACCTACCTGAAGCTGGACAAATCCAAGCTGCCCAATCTGGTCAATCTCGACCCGACCATCATGAAAAACCTGGCCGCGGGCGACCCCGGCAACGAATATTCGGTGCCCTATCTGTGGGGCACCAACGGCATCGGCCTGAACGCCACCAAGGCGCGCGCGGTGCTCGGTGACGATGCACCGCTGGATTCCTGGGAACTGCTGTTCGACCCGAAATACGCCGAGAAGCTGGCCTCCTGTGGTATCGCGCTGCTCGACTCGGGCGACGAGGTGCTGCCGCAGACGGTCAACTACCTGGGCCTGTCGCCGCATACCACCCAGCGTGAAGACTACGAGAAAGCCTATGAGCAGTTGATGAAGGTGCGCCCTTACATCACCTATTTCCACAGCTCCAAGTTCATCTCCGACCTGGCCAACGGCAACATCTGCGCCGCCTTCGGCTACTCCGGTGACGTGCTGCAGGCCGCTGATCGCGCCGAAGAGGCCGGCCGCAGCGACGAGATCATCTACATCATTCCCAAGGAAGGCACCGCCATGTGGGCGGATCTGCTGGCCATCCCCAAGGATTCGAAGAACGTCGCCGAAGCCCACGAATTCATCAACTACCTGCTGCGTCCCGATGTGATCGCCAAGATCAGCGACTACGTCGCCTACGCCAACCCCAACCTCAAGGCCACCGAGCTGCTCGACGAGAGCGTGCGGGACAACCCGGGCGTTTATCCCAGCAAGGAAGTGATGGCCAAGCTGTATGTCGCCGAAGAGCGTTCGCCACAGGTGCAGCGCTGGCTGACCCGTGACTGGACGCGCATCAAAAGCGGCCGCTGATCGACGAAAGATTTTCCTATAAAGTGCCGCGCCTTTTCCGGTCGGCACACAAGAATGAGGACGATACTGTGCGAGTTACCCTGCCCAAGTCTCTGATCGCGATGGCCGCTTCTGCCTTCTGTAGCGCCGCTCTGGCCCAGCCCACGGTGCATATCTACAACTGGAGCGATTACATCGGCGAAGAGACCCTGGCCAAGTTCGAGGCGAAAACCGGCATCAAGCCGATCTATGACGTCTTCGACTCCAACGAAACCCTCGAAGGCAAACTGCTCGCCGGCCGCAGCGGCTACGACGTGGTGGTGCCCTCCAACCATTTCCTCGGCAAGCAGATTCGCGCTGGCGCCTTCCAGCCGCTCGATCGCAGCAAGCTGAGCAACTGGGATAACCTCGATCCGGCGCTGCTCAAGCAACTGGAAACCAACGATCCCGGTAACCAGTACGCCGTGCCCTATCTGTGGGGCACCAATGGCATCGGCTACAACGTCGAGAAGGTCAAGGCCGCGCTCGGCGTCGAGGAGATCGATTCCTGGGCCGTGTTGTTCGAGCCGGAAAACATCAAGAAGCTCAGCGAGTGTGGCGTGGCCTTCCTCGACTCCGGCGACGAAATGATCCCCGCCATGCTCAATTACCTGGGCCTGAACCCCAACAGCACAAACCCCGATGATTACGCCAAGGCCGAGGCCAAGCTGCTGGAAGTGCGCCCCTACGTCACCTACTTCCACAGCTCCAAGTACATCGGCGATCTGGCCAACGGCAATATCTGTGTGGCGGCCGGTTTCTCCGGCGACATCCTGCAGGCCGCCGATCGTGCCGACGAGGCCGGCAAGGGTATTGAAATCGCCTACAGCATTCCCAAGGAAGGCGCCAACCTCTGGTTCGACATGATGGCCATTCCGGCCGATGCCGCCAACGCCGAGCAGGCTCATGCCTTCATCAACTTCCTCCTCGAGCCCGAGGTGATCGCCGAAGTCAGTGACTACGTGGGTTATGCCAACCCCAATACCAAGGCAGATGAGTTCATGGATGAGGAGGTTCGCAATGACCCTTCCGTGTATCCACCCCAGGCGGTGCTGGACAAGCTGTACATCTCCGCCGAGCTGCCGGTTCGCGTGCAGCGCCTGATGACCCGCAGTTGGACCAAGGTCAAGTCGGGTCAGTAATCGTTCCTGCCCGACCGCAGGGGTCGGGCACAATCTTCCGGGAGTTTTCCTAAATGGCTGTTGCCTCCAGCGCCTACAAAAAAGCCCTCGAGGGGGATCAGACACCGAAAGAGGTGCTGGTCAAGATCGATCGGGTAACCAAGAAGTTCGACGAGACCGTGGCCGTCGACGATGTCTCGCTGACCATCAACAAGGGTGAGATCTTCGCCCTGCTGGGCGGCTCCGGCTCGGGCAAGTCGACCCTGCTGCGCATGCTGGCCGGCTTCGAACGGCCCACCGAAGGGCGCATCATCCTCGATGGCGTCGACATCACCGATATGCCGCCTTATCAGCGTCCGATCAACATGATGTTCCAGTCCTACGCCCTGTTCCCGCACATGACCGTGGCGCAGAACATTGCCTT
Source organism: Ectopseudomonas composti (assembly GCF_900115475.1). Classification (GTDB taxonomy): domain Bacteria; phylum Pseudomonadota; class Gammaproteobacteria; order Pseudomonadales; family Pseudomonadaceae; genus Aquipseudomonas; species Aquipseudomonas composti. Next base: position 837,521 of record NZ_FOWP01000001.1, on the reverse strand, counting down.
CGGCCTGCAGCAGGACAAGCTCTCCAAGGCCGAGATCGACGAGCGTGTGGCCGAGATGCTCAAGCTGGTGCACATGACCCAGTATGCCAAGCGCAAGCCGCATCAGCTCTCCGGTGGTCAGCGTCAGCGCGTGGCCCTGGCCCGCTCGCTGGCCAAGCGACCCAAATTGCTGTTGCTCGACGAGCCAATGGGTGCGCTGGACAAGAAGCTGCGTTCGCAGATGCAGCTGGAACTGGTGGAAATCATCGAGCGCGTTGGCGTGACCTGCGTGATGGTGACTCACGACCAGGAAGAGGCCATGACCATGGCCCAGCGTATCGCCATCATGCACCTGGGCTGGATCGCCCAGACCGGTAGCCCGATCGATATCTACGAGACCCCGACCAGCCGCCTGGTGTGCGAGTTCATCGGCAACGTCAACCTGTTCGATGGCCAGATCACCACGGACGAGGTCGACCACGCGATCATCGATTGTCCGCAGCTGGACAAGCCTATCTACATCGGCCACGGCGTCAGTACCCGCGCCGAGAACAAGTCCGTCAGCTACGCCCTGCGCCCCGAGAAGCTGCTGATGGCCACCGCGCTGCCGGAAGACCACGAGCACCCCGAGTACAACTGGAGCCGCGGCCACGTGCATGACATCGCCTACCTGGGTGGTCACTCGGTGTACTACGTCAAGCTCACCGCCGGACAGGTCGTGCAGTGCTTCATTGCCAACGCCGAGCGCCGCGGCAAGCGTCCGACTTGGGACGACCCCGTGGTGGTGTACTGGGAAGACGACAGCGGCGTGGTACTGCAATCATGAAACTGGCCAAACTCTCGCGCTACTTGCCGAGGGGCCGGCATGCCGTGATCGGCATACCCTTCCTCTGGCTGTTCATGTTCTTCCTGCTGCCGTTCATCATCGTGCTGAAGATCAGCTTCGCCGAGGCCGATGTCGCGATTCCGCCGTATACGGAAATCTACGAGTGGGCGGACAACAAGCTGACGCTGTTGCTGAATTTCGGCAACTACATCTTCCTCACCGAGGATGCCCTGTACCTGTCGGCATACCTCGGCTCGTTGAAAGTGGCCTTCTTCAGCACCGTGCTGTGCCTGGTGATCGGCTACCCGATGGCCTACGCCATCGCCAGGGCGCCGAAGTCGCAGCAGACGGTGTTGCTGCTGTTGATCATGATGCCGACCTGGACCGCGATCCTGATCCGCGTCTATGCCTGGATGGGCATTCTCGGCAACAACGGGCTGCTCAACAGCCTGCTGATGGGCATTGGCCTGATCGACTCGCCTCTGCAGATACTCAACACCAACACGGCGGTCTATATCGGCGTTGTGTACTCCTACCTGCCGTTCATGATCCTGCCGCTCTACGCCAACCTGGTGAAGCATGATCTGAGCCTGCTGGAGGCGGCCTCGGACCTGGGGTCGAGCAACTTCAACAATTTCTGGAAGATCACCGTGCCGTTGTCGAAGAACGGCATCATCGCCGGCTCCATGCTGGTGTTCATTCCGGTGGTCGGCGAGTTCGTCATCCCCGAACTGCTTGGCGGCCCGGAGACCCTGATGATCGGCAAGGTGCTGTGGCAGGAGTTCTTCAACAACCGCGACTGGCCTGTGGCGTCTGCTCTGGCCGTGGTGATGCTGGCGATCCTCATCGTGCCCATCATTCTGTTCAACCGTAACCAGGCTAAAGAGTTGGAGGGGCGGCCATGATTCGTTCAATCACTGCGAGCCCATCATTCCGTTCAACCGACCTTCCAACCAGAAGCGGAGCTAAAGAGCTGGAGGGCCGCCCATGAAGCGTTTCAGTTTCTCCAGTATCATGCTCTGGGTTGGTCTGGCGTTCATCTACCTGCCCATGGTCATTCTGGTCATCTACTCGTTCAACGCCTCGCGGCTGGTAACGGTGTGGGGCGGCTGGTCGGTGAAGTGGTACGTCGGCCTGCTGGACAACACGCAACTGATGAACTCGGTGATGCGCTCGCTGGAAATCGCCTGCTACACCGCCATCGCGGCGGTGGCGCTGGGTACTCTGGCGGCCTTCGTGCTGACCCGCATCACCCACTTCAAGGGACGAACCCTGTTCGGTGGCCTGGTCACCGCACCGCTGGTGATGCCGGAAGTGATCACCGGTCTGTCCCTGCTGCTGCTGTTCGTGCTGATGGCGCAGTTGATCGGCTGGCCGATGCAGCGTGGCATGACCACCATCTGGATCGCCCACACCACCTTCTGCTCGGCCTACGTGGCGGTGGTGGTGTCGTCGCGTCTGCGTGAGCTGGACATGTCCATCGAAGAGGCGGCCATGGACCTGGGCGCGCGGCCATGGAAGGTGTTCTTCCTGATCACCGTGCCGATGATCGCGCCGTCGCTGGCGGCGGGGGCGATGATGTCGTTCGCCCTGTCACTGGACGACCTGGTACTGGCTAGCTTCGTATCCGGTCCGGGGTCGACCACCCTGCCGATGGAGATCTTCTCCGCCGTGCGCCTGGGGGTCAAACCGGAGATCAATGCGGTGGCCAGCCTGATCCTGCTGGCGGTGTCGTTTGCCACCTTCCTGGCCTGGTTCTTCGCCCATCGCGCCGAGGAAAAACGCAAGAAGGCCATGCAGCAGGCCATGGACGAGACCACCAATCCGTCCTGGCAGCAGGTCGTCGACAGTCGTCGCAGCAACTAAGCGTCTGGCTGAAAGCAAAAACGGGCCCCGCGGGGCCCGTTTTTCATGGTGTCACTGATCGGGGCGTTGTACCGCGATCTGTAGGAGCGGCTTCAGCCGCGAAGGTTGTGAGCGCCCAGCCGCTATTTCACCAACGCCTTCCAGGCCTTGAGGCTGTTCACGATCTGCGTCTGAGTCGCGCGCAGCTGACGCTGCTCGTCGTCCAGGTCCTGCTGCGCCAGTTCGTAGAGCTTGTTCAGCTCGCCATACAGGCGGTCGACCTCGGGCACTTCCAGCACGCCGCGCGCCAGGCGCAGCCAGACCAGCAGGCGTTCCAGACGTGGCATCTGCTCAGCCAGGTCTTCCGGTTGTTGCTGGTAGCGGCGCAGTTGCAGGGCCGCGCCTTCTTCTGCCAGCAGGGTCGGCAGCCAGTTACCCAGGGCGGCGTTGCCCTGGCGGTTGCCACGATTGTTGCGCGCTTGCGTCCAGCTGCGTTGCAGTAGCCAGTGCGACAGCTTCAGCGACAGCAGGCCCCAGCGGCAGCCATCCAGCTCGGCGGCGAACAGCGCCGGAGCGTTTCGCCGCATGCTGTCGTCTTCCTGGCCAGCCGCCAGGCGTGGACGCCAATCGTCGAGCAGGGCGTCGAGTGCTTCGCGCAGCTCACGCGAGCTGGCCCGTGGCGCGGCCTGCCCGAGGCTGGCGAGCAGGGCGCGCAGGTCGATCAGTTGTTCCAGCCATTGCTGCAACAGGCTCCAATGGCCGTTCCAGCGATACTGTTCGGCCAGGCGCTGACTGGCGCCGAGCAGGTGCCAGGCGAGTGCGGCAAATGCATCGTCCAGGCTCATCTCGGCGTTCAGCTCGGGAGCCGGCAGGCTGAGGGTGTAGCTGCCGGCGTCGAACAGGCGATAGCCGCGCTCGGCCTTGCTGATATCGCATGGCATCAGGGGCAGTTCGGCGGCCAGTTCGCAGGCCAGCTCCAGCAGGGCGGCAGGTTCGCCCTGGCGCAGTTCCAGCTCCAGTTCGCAGATCTCTTCTTCGCCCTCGCCAGCGATGACCTTGCCCAGGTCCAGCGCGGCTTCGATGACCACCTTGGCCTTGCCGCGGCCCCAGGCAATTTCGGCCTTCTCGCGAACGAAATCGGTGGTGAACAGCGGCTGCAGGGTTTTCTTGTCCAGCTCGGCGAGGCTGGCCGGCCAGCAACTGTCATCAAGCTTTTTCAGGTCAAGCTTGGCCTTGCTCAGGTACCAGTCCCACTCGTTGCGTTCGGACAGACCGGCGACGCTTTGGCCACGGCTTTTCAGGGTCTGGATGAACTGTTCGCCGTCACGGCGCAGGCGCAAGGCGACCTTGGCGCTAGCCAGGTCGCGGTCCGGGGTGTCGTAGTACTGGTTGAACAGCTCGCCGCGCTGCCAGCCGCTCTTGTTGCGCTTCTTCAGCAACGGATGTTCACGCAGAGCGGCCAGGGTGGCGCGGCTGGCGCGCAGTTTGATTTCGGTTTCTTTGACCATGGTGGAGAGCTAGATAGCCTTTTATGAAAATGTGACAGACCGATGACGCGCGCTGGCGAATGACGAAGCCGGTCCCTATACTTGCGACCTTCTCAAAACGGGGGCTTACCCTATGCCTATCAATCCCTTTGTCAGCCTGTTCGGCCGTTCACCCATCGGCCCCATGCAACAGCATATCGCCAAGGCCCACGAGTGCGCGGCGAACCTTGTTCCCTTCTTCGAAGCCATAATGGTCGAGGACTGGGCCAAGGTAGAACAGGTACAACAGGAGATGTCCCGGCTGGAGCACGAGGCCGACAAGCTGAAGAAAAGCGTGCGCCTGCACCTGCCCAAAAGCCTGTTCCTGCCGGTGCCGCGTTCGGACCTGCTTGAGCTGCTCAGTGTACAGGACAAAGTCGCCAACCGTGCCAAGGACATCGCCGGCCTGATGCTCGGCCGGCAGATGGCTATTCCGCAGCCGTTGCAGCCGTTGGTACGCACCTACGTGCAGCGCAGCGTGGACGCCAGCGCCCAGGCGCTGAAGGCGATGAACGAATTGGACGAACTGCTTGAGACCGGCTTCGCCGGCCGTGAAGCTGTGCTTGTGGAAAACCTGATCGAGGAACTCGGTTCGATCGAAAACGACACCGATCGCCTGCAGATCGAGGTGCGCCGCAACCTGTTCAAGCTGGAGAAGGACCTTCCCCCGGTCGATGTGATGTTCCTCTATCAGATCATCGACTGGATCGGCGACGTCGCCGACCGTGCCCAACGAGTGGGCAACCGACTGGAACAACTGCTGGCGCGCTAAGCGCCAGTGTCCTTTCTGGGATCTACGGATAACTCATTATGTCTCTTATTGCGGACTACGGGCTGCTTCTGCTCGTCCTCGCCTGTCTTTTCGGTTTTTTCATGGCCTGGGGCGTCGGCGCCAATGACGTGGCCAATGCCATGGGTACTTCGGTTGGCTCACGCGCGCTGACCATCAAGCAGGCGATCATCATCGCCATGGTCTTTGAGTTCGCCGGTGCCTATCTGGCTGGCGGCGAGGTGACCGAAACCATCAAGAACGGCATTGTCGATGCCAACATGATCAGCCCCAATCTTATGGTGCTGGGCATGATGTCGGCGTTGCTGGCCGCGGGTACCTGGCTGCTGGTGGCTTCGACGCGCGGCTGGCCGGTCTCCACCACGCACACCATTGTCGGCGCGGTAATCGGTTTCGCCGCAGTTGGCGTATCGATGGATGCGGTGCACTGGAGCGGCGTCGGCCCCATTGTCGCCAGTTGGGTGGTCACGCCGATGCTGGCCGGGATCATCTCCTTCTGCCTGTTCGTCAGCGTGCAGAAGCTTATCATCGATACCGACAACCCCTTCCTCAACGCCAAGCGCTACGTGCCGCTGTACATGTTCATCACCGGCTTCATGATCTCGCTGATGACCATGACCAAGGGCCTCAAGCACGTCGGTCTAGACCTCTCCAGCACCGAAGGCTTCATGCTTTCGATCGGTATCGGCGTGCTGGTCATGCTGATCGGTATCGCCCTGCTGAGCCGCATCCATGTCGATGTCGAGGCCGACAAGGCCTTCCACTTCTCCAGCGTGGAGAAGGTGTTCGCCATCCTGATGATCTTCACTGCCTGCTCCATGGCCTTCGCTCACGGCTCCAACGACGTGGCCAACGCAGTGGGTCCGCTGGCTGCCATCGTCGGTGTGATCCAGAGTGGTGGTGAGTTGGCGGCTGGCGAGAAGTCGCTGGTGCCGGGCTGGATCCTGCTACTGGGCGCGCTGGGTATCGTGATAGGCCTGGCCACCTACGGTTACAAAGTGATCGCCACCATCGGCAAGGAAATCACCGAGCTGACCCCCAGCCGCGGTTTCGCTGCCGAACTGGCCGCTGCCACCACCGTGGTCAGCGCCTCGGGCCTGGGTTTGCCGGTATCCACCACCCACACCCTGGTGGGCGCGATTCTCGGCGTTGGCCTGGCGCGCGGCATCGGTGCGCTGAACCTGGGCATGATCGGCAAGATCTTCCTGTCCTGGATCATCACCCTGCCGGCTGGTGCGATCCTGTCGATCATCTTCTTCTTCATCTTGCGCGCGCTGTTCGGCGGGGTCTGATTCCACTTCGGCGGTTTCACCGATAAGACGATGCCCCTATGATGGGGCATCGTTTTTTGGAGAGCGCCGATGCCCTTGCCGTCCTTTCAAGAGCAGTTCGCCGCGCTGATCGCAGCGCCCTCGGTGAGCTGTACCCAGCCCAACTGGGACCAGAGCAATGCGCCTGTCATCGAGCTGCTCGCCGCCTGGCTAGGTGACCTGGGCTTTACCTGTGAAACCCAGCAGATCGCTCCCGGCAAGTTCAACCTGCTGGCCAGCTATGGCTCCGGTCCCGGTGGCCTGGTGCTGGCCGGGCACAGCGACACCGTGCCGTTCGATGCCGCCCTGTGGCAGACCGACCCGCTCAAGCTGACCGAGGTCGGTGACCGCTGGGTGGGCCTCGGCAGTTGTGACATGAAGGGCTTCTTCGCCCTGGCCATCGAAGCTGTGCGGCCGCTGCTCGATCAGCCGTTCAAGCAACCGCTACTGATCCTCGCCACCTGTGATGAAGAAAGCTCCATGGCCGGTGCCCGTGCCCTGGCCGACGCCGGCCGGCCGCTGGGTCGCGCTGCGGTGATCGGTGAGCCGACCGGCCTCAAGCCGATCCGCCTGCACAAGGGCGTGATGATGGAGCGCATCGACATTCTCGGGCAGAGCGGCCACTCCTCCGATCCGGCTCTAGGCCGCAGTGCGCTGGAGGCCATGCAGGACGTGATGGGTGAGTTGCGCGGCCTGCGTGCGCAGTGGCAGCGCGAGTTCAACAACCCACAGTTCGGTGTGCCGCAGCCGACGCTTAACCTGGGCTGCATCCACGGCGGCGACAACCCCAATCGCATCTGCGGCCAGTGTGCGCTGGAGTTCGACCTGCGCCCGCTACCGGGTATGGATCCCGAGCAGTTGCGCGAAGCCATTCGTGGCAAGTTACAGCCGCTGGCGCTCAAGCATCAGGTGCGTATCGACTACGGCCCGCTGTTCCCCGCGGTGCCGCCTTTCGAGCAGGCTGCCGATGCCGAGCTGGTGCGTGTGGCCGAGCGTCTGACCGGGCACAGCGCGCAAGCGGTGGCATTTGGCACCGAGGCGCCTTATCTTCAGCAACTTGGCTGCGAGACGCTGGTGCTTGGCCCCGGCGATATCGATTGTGCGCACCAGCCCGGGGAACACCTGGAGCTGGCCCGCATCGAACCTACTGTGGCCATACTGCGCCAACTGATCCAACACTATTGCCTGACCCGGAGTGAAGACGTGCAACGACGATGAGAGCCAGCACCGAGCCCGCCTTTTCGCTCATGGCGGGTTGTACCCGCCCTACGTCTGGACGCCACGGATCTTTACATGCACGACTACGTCACCTGGTTACGCCACGCTTCGCCCTACATCAACGCCCACCGCGACTGCACCTTCGTGGTCATGCTGCCGGGGGAGGGCGTTGCCCACCCGAATTTCGCCAATATCGTCCACGACCTGGTGTTGCTGCACAGCCTCGGCGTGCGCCTGGTGCTGGTGCATGGCTCGCGCCCGCAGATCGAGGCACGCCTTACGGCTCGTGGCCTGACGCCGCATTACCATCGTGACCTGCGCATTACCGATGCGCCGACCCTGGAATGCGTGATCGATGCCGTCGGTCAACTGCGCATCGCCATCGAAGCACGCCTGTCGATGGACATGGCCGCCTCGCCGATGCAGGGCTCGCGCCTGCGCCTGACCAGCGGCAACTTCGTTACCGCGCGGCCGATCGGCGTGCTCGATGGTGTCGACTACCACCACACCGGCGAAGTACGACGCATCGACCGCAAGGGCATCAATCGCCAGCTCGACGAACGCAGCATCGTGCTGCTGTCGCCGCTGGGCTATTCGCCCACCGGGGAAATTTTCAACCTGGCCTGTGAGGATGTCGCCACCCGCGCGGCCATCGACCTGGGTGCCGACAAGCTGCTGCTGTTCGGCGCCGAAGACGGTCTGCTCGACGATCAGGGCCGGCTGGTGCGTGAGCTGCGCCCGCAGCAGGTGCCGGCGCACCTGACGCGCCTGGGCAGCAACTACCAGGGCGAGCTGCTCGACGCCGCGGCTGAAGCCTGCCGAGGCGGGGTGAAACGCAGTCATATCGTCAGCTATGCCACCGATGGTGCGCTGCTTAGCGAGCTGTTCACCCGCACCGGTAACGGTACGCTGGTGGCGCAGGAGCAGTTCGAGTCGTTGCGCGAGGCGACCATCGAGGATGTCGGTGGCCTGATCGAGTTGATCAGCCCGCTGGAGGAGCAGGGCATTCTGGTGCGCCGTTCGCGCGAGGTGCTGGAACGCGAGATCGAGCAGTTCAGCATCGTCGAGCGTGAGGGGCTGATCATCGCCTGCGCGGCGCTGTATCCCATCGCCGACTCCGACTGTGGCGAACTGGCCTGCCTGGCGGTCAACCCCGATTACCGCCACGGTGGTCGTGGTGACGAGCTGCTCGAACGTATCGAGGCCAGGGCGCGGGCGCAGGGGATCAAGACCCTGTTCGTGCTCACTACCCGCACTGCCCACTGGTTCCGCGAGCGCGGCTTCGAACCGAGCAGTGTCGAGCGGATGCCGACCGCGCGGGCGTCGCTGTACAACTACCAGCGCAATTCGAAGGTGTTCGAGAAGACGTTGTAAGCGAGGGATCGCCGCGAACTGTAGGAGCGGATTTATCCGCGAGCTTCGCGGCTGAAGCGGAATGCCGCCCAGCCTCTCCTACGAAGCGGATGCTAACCGCAATTGCTCGTCAGGCGCTGTGCTGCTGCAAGCGCATCTGCTCGAAGCCGTCGTCCCAACCGGCCTCCCAGGCAGCGGCTGGAATTTCGTCAGGGTAGGGCTGGCGGGTTTTGGGCTGGCCAGTGAGGCCGGCCATATAGCCTTGCTGGTAGGCCTTGGTCAGGCTTTCCAGGCTCCATTGCGGCGTGGCGTCTTCGGCCATGGGCGCTGCTCGTCTATCGTCCTTTACCCGGCAATGCTAGCTGGCCGGGCGGCTCTGGGTATGGCCGCCCATCCTGGCTTTTGCCCCGCTGGTTGGCTTTGTGACGTAGTCGACGCTTCATCGCCCGTCCGGCCAGCCACGTAGGGTGCGCCGCGCGCACCGCGGTTCCCCCGATGGGTATAGGTGCGCGCGCCCGAGTTCCGACGTGACCTACACGGCCAGCGCCAAGATGCTCGCCTGATAGGCCGCCACGAAGGCATCGAAATCGCCCTTGGGCTGCGCTTCCAGCTCGGCCTGGCCGGCCAGCGAGTCGTGCGCGGCCTGCTCGAAGGTCTGCTGCAGCTCGGCACTGAGCGGCTGGGTGCGGAAGTATTCGGCGTGGCGCAGGCTCTGCTGCAGGGCGAACTCGGTGAAGCTCTTGCCCTGACGCAGAATCGCCAGCACCTGGGCCGACGGCGTCATGTCCACATCCGCGACCTTGGCCTGTTGCTGCGCCAAGGCCTCGACATGCGCACTGCTGTCCTGGCTGCGGTCGAGCAATTCGGCCAGCGGCAGAATGCGTTCGAGCAGTTCGCCGGCCCAGGCCTTGAGCTCCACCTGCTGGCTGCCCTTTTGCAGGTGCAGGCCGGGGCGGCGCCCTTCCTTGACCACCTTGAGGAAGTTGCTGGTGCAGTTGCTGCACTCGCCGTTCTCCAGCAGCGGGCTGTCCTCCAGCGCGCAGAACAGCAGGAAGGCGTCGATGAAACGCGCCTGCGCCACGTCGATGCCCAGCGGCAGGAAGGGGTTGATGTCCAGGCAGCGCACTTCCACGTACTGCACGCCACGGCTCATCAGCGCCTGGATCGGTCGCTCGCCGCTGTAGGTGACGCGCTTCGGGCGGATGCTCGAGTAGTACTCGTTCTCGATCTGCAGGATGTTGGTGTTCAGTTGCAGCCACTCGTCGCCGCGCTTGGTGCCGGCTTCGACATAGGCTGGGTACGGCGTGCCGACGGCCAGGCGCAGGCTGTCGGTGTAGCTGGCCAGGTCGTTGTAGCAGGGCGTCAGGCCGGACTGCGCGTTGCTCTGGTAGCCCAGGTCGCTCATGCGCAAGCTGGTGGCATAGGGCAGGTACAGGGTGCTGGCGTCCAGTTCCTGCAGCTGGTGCGGGCGGCCACGCATGAAACCCTTATCCAGCGCCGGCGAGGCGCCGAACAGGTACATCAGCAGCCAGCTGTAGCGACGGAAGTTGCGGATCAGCGCGATATAGCGTGCCGACTGGTAGTCGCGCGCGCTCTGCGTGTTGCCTTCGGCCTGTTGCTGCAACTGCCACAGCCCCTCGGGCAGGGAGAAGTTGTAGTGAATGCCGGCAATGCACTGCATGGTCTTGCCGTAACGCAGTGCCAGGCCCTTGCGGTACACGTACTTGAGACGGCCGATATTGGAGCTGCCGTAGCGGGCGATGGGGATGGTCTCTTCATCCGGCAGGGCGCAGGGCATCGACGGGCTCCACAGCAGCTCGTCGTCGAGCTTGGCGTAGGTGAAGCGGTGGATGCGGTCGAGCTCATCCAGTGTGGCGGCTGGATCGGTGGCAGTACCGGTGATGAACTCCAGCAGCGACTCGGAGTAGTCAGTGGTGATCTGCGCATGAGTCAGCGCCGAACCCAGCCCCTGTGGATGCGGCGTCAGGGCCAGTTGGCCATCACGATCCACGCGCAGGCATTCGCGCTCGATGCCGTGCAGGCACTCGCCCAGCAGGGACAGGTGAGCCGGCTCGCCGAGCTGGGCCAGGCGGCGGGTGAGAATATCGCTCAAGATGCAATTCCTAACTGGGCAGTCGCCACAATATGGGGATCGCCCCCGCACTCTGCAAGGGGGCGAACGCTTACCCAGATTAGATCAGCGAGCGGGGTGCCGATTACACGCAGGCGAAGGTGCCTTGTGCCTTGGCGACCAGCTTGTCGCCCTGCAGGACTTCAGCCTCCACCACCTGGGTGCGGCGTCCGGCATGCAGCACCTTGGCATGGCACAGCACGCTGCCCTCACTGACCGGGCGGATGTAGTTGATCTTGCACTCCAGGGTCACGCTGCTCGGGCCGCCATCGCCCAGGCTGTGGCTGGCCTGGCCCATGGCGGTGTCGATCAGCGAGAACAGCGCACCGCCGTGCAGCTTGCCGTGCAGGTTGCGCAAATCGTCGGTCAGGGTCAGGCGCACACGCGCCTCGCCGCCGCCGACCTGGAGGATCTCCAGGCCGAGCAGGCGGGAAAAGGCGCTGCTGGCGCCCACGTTGTCGGTCGTATTCATTTCTTAAGCTGCTTGGCGTTGGCGAACAAGGCTGCCATGCCGCCGGTGGCGGGGGCCGGTTTGTCCTGGCTGGAATGGCGCTCGCTACGTGGGGCGTTGCCGCCACGGTTGCCGCCGCGCGATTGACCGCCTCGCGGCCCGTCGACCTTCTCGCCCGGCGTGTCGCCCATGCGCATGGACAGGGCGATGCGGTTACGCGGGATGTCCACTTCCATCACCTTGACCTTGACCACGTCGCCGGCTTTGACCGCCTCGTGCGGGTCCTTGATGAACTTCTCCGACAGCGCGCTGATGTGCACCAGGCCGTCCTGGTGCACGCCGATATCGACGAAGGCACCGAAGTTGGTGACGTTGGTGACCACGCCTTCGAGCACCATGCCCAGCTCGAGGTCCTTGAGGGTTTCCACGCCTTCCTGGAATTCGGCGGTCTTGAACTCCGGACGCGGGTCGCGGCCTGGTTTGTCCAGTTCCTTGAGGATGTCGCCGACTGTGACCAGGCCGAAGCGCTCGTCGGTGAACTTGGCCGGGTCGAGGCGCTTGAGGAAGCCCGAATCGCCAATCAGCGAACGGATATCACGCTCGGTGCCGGCGGCGATGCGCTCGACCAGTGGGTAGGTTTCCGGGTGCACGGCGGACGCGTCCAGCGGGTTGTCGCCGTTCATCACGCGGAGGAAGCCGGCGGCCTGCTCGAAGGTCTTGTCGCCCAGGCGCGGCACCTTCTTCAGTTCGGCTCGGGTCTTGAACGCACCGTTCTGGTCGCGATGGGCAACGATATTCTGCGCCAGTGTGCTGTTGAGGCCGGAGATGCGCGCCAGCAGGGCAGCGGAGGCGGTGTTCACATCCACACCAACGGCGTTCACGCAGTCCTCGACCACGGCGTCCAAGCTGCGCGCCAGCTTGAGCTGCGAAACATCGTGCTGGTACTGACCGACGCCAATGGACTTCGGGTCGATCTTCACCAGCTCGGCCAGCGGGTCCTGCAGGCGGCGGGCGATGGACACCGCCCCGCGCAGCGAGACGTCAAGATCGGGGAATTCGCGGGCGGCCAGCTCCGAAGCCGAGTACACCGAGGCGCCGGCCTCGGAGACCATCACCTTGGTCAGCTTCAGGCCCGGCATCTTCTTGATCAGCTCGGCGGCCAGCTTGTCGGTCTCGCGGCTGGCGGTGCCGTTGCCGATGGAGATCAGGTCGACGCCATGTTTGGCACAGAGCTTGGCGAGGATCGCCAGGGTGCCGTCCCAGTCGTTGCGCGGGGCGTGCGGGTAGACGGTGGCGGTTTCTAGCACCTTGCCGGTGGCGTCGACCACCGCCACCTTGCAGCCGGTACGCAGGCCCGGGTCTAGTGCCAGGGTGGCGCGCGGGCCAGCCGGAGCGGCCAGCAGCAGATCATGCAGGTTGCGGGCGAAGACGCTGATCGCCTCGTCCTCGGCCTTCTCGCGCAGTTCGCCGAGCAGGTCGGTTTCCAGGTGGTTGTACAGCTTGACCTTCCAGGTCCAGCGCACCACCTCGGCCAGCCACTTGTCGGCGGCGCGGCCTTGCGCGCTGATGCCGAAACGTTCGCCGATCATCAGCTCGCACGGATGCATGGCGCCGGGCAGCTCTTCGCCGACCTTGAGGCTGGCGCTGAGGATGCCTTCGTTACGGCCACGGAAGATCGCCAGCGCACGGTGCGACGGCACGCCCTTGAGCGCTTCGTCGTGTTCGAAGTAGTCGCTGAACTTGGCGCCTTCGTTTTCCTTGCCCGGCACCAGGCGAGCGCTGAGGGTGGCGTTGTCCTTGAGGAAGCTACGCAGCTTGTCGAGCAACGCGGCGTCTTCGGCAAAGCGCTCCATGAGGATGTACTTGGCGCCTTCGAGCACGGCTTTCACATCGGCGAAGCCCTTTTCGGCGTCGATGAAGCGCTCGGCTTCCTGCTCGGGCGTCAGGCTCGGGTCGTTGAACAGCGCATCGGCCAGCTCGCCGAGGCCGGCTTCCAGGGCGATCTGGCCCTTGGTGCGGCGCTTTTGCTTGTACGGCAGGTAGAGGTCTTCGAGGCGCGTCTTGGTGTCGGCCAGGTTGATCTCGCGCTTGAGTTCGGGGGTCAGCTTGCCCTGTTCCTCGATGCTGGCGAGGATCGCCACGCGACGTTCGTCCAGTTCGCGCAGGTAGCGCAGGCGCTCTTCCAGATGGCGCAACTGGGTGTCGTCGAGGCTGCCGGTCACTTCTTTACGGTAACGGGCGATGAAGGGCACGGTGGAGCCTTCGTCGAGCAGGGCCACGGCGGCGGCAACCTGTTGCGGGCGCACGCCCAGTTCATCGGCGATGCGGTTGTTGATGCTGTCCATATAAAAACTACCCACTGAAGCGACAGGGTGGCCGTAAACATGCCGGCCAGACACGAAAGCGGCGCATTATAAACACCGCATCTGCCCGTGCTGGGAACCGTTCGGGGAAAAATCTGCTAACAATGGCTAAAGCGCCCATCCATGCGCCTGAGCGATAATGCCGCCACTTGCCGTCCACAGTACGGCTGTCCAAGGAGACGCCATGACCCAGTCCGCTGCCCCTGCCGCCGAAGGCGAGAAGATTCTTATCGTCGATGATGACGCCCGTCTGCGCCGTCTGCTCGAACGCTTCTTCGATGAGCAGGGCTACCGGGTTCGCGCGGTGGAGAACGTCGAGCAGATGGACCGTCTGCTGGCGCGCGAGCTGTTCAATCTGGTAGTGCTCGACCTGATGCTGCCGGGTGAGGACGGCTTGTCCGCCTGCCGCCGCCTGCGTGAGTCGGGCAACCAGATGCCGATCATCATGCTCACCGCCAAGGGCGATGAGTCCAGCCGCATTCAGGGCCTGGAGCTGGGCGCCGACGACTACCTGGCCAAGCCCTTCAACCCACGCGAACTGCTGGCGCGGATCAAGGCCGTGCTGCGCCGTCAGGCGCCGGTGGTGCCGGGCGCGCCGGGTAGCGAGGACGAGAGCGTCAGTTTTGGCGAGTACGAATTGTCCCTGGCTACCCGCGAACTGAAGAAGGGCGAGGAAGTGCACATGCTCACCACCGGTGAGTTCGCCGTGCTCAAAGCACTGGTGCAACATGCACGCGAGCCTCTGACCCGTGACAAGCTGATGAACCTGGCCCGTGGCCGCGAGTGGGATGCGCTGGAGCGCTCCATCGACGTGCAGATCAGCCGCCTGCGTCGTCTGATCGAGCCGGACCCGTCCAAACCGCGCTATATCCAGACCGTCTGGGGTGTGGGCTACGTATTCGTGCCGGATGGCAACAAGTGAGGTCACGAGCTGCAAGTGATCGAGGCGTCGGCGGTGCTTTCTTGAAGCTTGAGGTATGCGGTTCGTGAAGGCTCCGGTCTGGTTCCCGCAAAGCTTCTTCGCCCGCACCCTCTGGCTGGTACTCGTCGTCGTGCTGTTTTCCAAGGCACTGACGCTGGTGTACCTGATGATGAACGAGGACGTGCTGGTCGACCGCCAGTACAGCCATGGCGCGGCGCTGACTCTGCGGGCCTACTGGGCTGCCAACCCGGATGATCGCGATCACATCGCCCAGGCCGCCGGGCTCAAGCGCATCCCGCGGGACAAGGTGCCGGCCAGTGAGCAGCACTGGCCCTACAGCGAGATCTTCCAGCGGCAGATGCAGACCGAGCTTGGCCCCGATACCGAAACCCGCGTGCGTGCCACCACGCCGCCGGCGCTGTGGGTACGGGCGCCGAGTCTTGGCGATGGCTGGGTGCGGGTGCCGATGTATCCGCATCCGCTGCGTGGCCAGCGTATCTGGAGCGTGCTCGGCTGGTTCCTCGGCATCGGTCTGCTGTCCACGGCCGCCGCCTGGATCTTCGTGCGTCAGCTCAATGCGCCGCTCAAGCGCCTGGTCTACGCCGCTCGCCAGCTCGGGCAAGGGCGCAGCGTACGACTGCCGGTGAGCGATACGCCGAGCGAAATGACCGAGGTCTACCGCGCCTTCAACCAGATGGCCGAGGACGTCGAACAGGCCGGACGCGAACGTGAACTGATGCTGGCCGGCGTTTCTCATGATTTACGCACGCCGCTGACCCGCCTGCGCCTGGCGCTGGAGTTCATGGACAACGATTCCGAGCTGACCGAGGACATGGTCCGCGACATCGAGGACATGGACGCCATTCTCGACCAGTTCCTCGCCTTCATCCGCGATGGCCGTGACGAACCGGTGGAAGAGGCCGATTTCCCCGAGCTGGTGCGCGAAACCCTGGCCCCCTACAACCAGGGTAGCGAGCGTGTGCGGCTGTGCCTGGAGGCAATCCCTCCGTTTCCGCTGCGCCGGGTGTCGACCAAGCGCCTGCTCACCAACCTGGTGGAGAACGCCCTCAATCATGGTGGTGGCGACGCCGTCGAGGTGGTGGCCAGCCTGGCCGGCGACCACAACGCGCCCTACGTGGTATTGAGCGTGCTGGACCGTGGCAACGGCATCGATCCTGCCGAACTCGACAGCATCTTCAACCCCTTCATCCGCGGTGATCGCGCCCGTGGTGGACGTGGCACCGGCCTGGGCCTGGCCATCGTCAAGCGTATCGCGGCCCTGCACGGGGGCAGCGTCGAGCTGCGTAATCGCAGTGGCGGTGGTCTCGAAGCGCGAGTGCGCTTGCCTCTGGGGCTGCTCCTGCCGCGCGACGCGGTATAACCGAACGTTCTGATTACCGCGCTCGGGTGCTGGCAATATGCTGCCAAGCGCTCGGGCGCTGGGCTATGCTGTGCCAGCGCATCAACTCGAGGCCTGCATGCCCGCCGCCTTCCCCGACCGCTTGCCCAACTGGACCTGGTGGCTGCCGCTGCCGATTCTCCACCTGGCAACCTGGATTTCCCTGGCGACCCGCCTGAACGACGGGGTGGCGCTCTGTTACCTGCCTCTGGTGCTGGGGCTGGTCTTCTGCCTGTGGTGGGGGCCGCGCGCGCTGCCGGCGCTGTACCTCAATGCCTTGCTCAGCGTGCCGCTATGGGGCCTGCCCTGGCAGTGGGCGCCGCTCTATGCCCTGCCGGAAACCGTCGCCGTCGGCTTGGGCTGGTGGTTGTTGCGACCGCAGTCTTTCGATCCGGCCCTGGGGCGCCTGAGCGATCTGCTGAGATTTCTCGCCTTCGCCGTGTTGATGCCGAGCACCCTGGTGGCACTCGGTCTGCAAAGTAGCCTCTGGCTTACCGGTTTTCAGATTGGCGAACAGTGGACGCAGGCCAGCCTGGCCCTGTGGTTGAGCGACACCATCAACATGCTTGCCCTGACGGCGCCCTTACTGGCTTTCTGCACCCCGTTGCTGCGGGCCCGCGGTTGGCTCAGTGAGCGTGGTGCGGACAATGTGCCGACTTTGGCCATCAGCCATTCGCCGGGCGGTTGGCTGTTGGCGATGGGCGTATTCCTGGTGTTGATGCTGCTCAGTACCAGCTTGCCGGCCCAGCTCGCCCTGCCGTTGCTGGGCTTGAGCATGCTGGTACTGGCGCTGCGGCACGCCTTCGCCGGCGCCCTGTACGGGGTGTTGCTAGTGTACGCCGCAACCCTGCCGCTTCCGCTGCTGCGCGGTAGCCTGAGTTTCAGTGAGCTGGACCTGCAGCGTAACCAGTTGTACTTCGCCGTCGTGCTGTTGATGTGCGCCACGTTGCTGGTAGGGCGTGTGCTGGGCGATCTGCGCCAGGCGCTGGCGCGCAGCGCGCAGATGCAGCAACAACTGGCGCGCGCCAACCTGGCAATGGAGGCTAGCCCGCTGGGTGTAACCATCGCCGATGCGCGCCAGGCCGATTTACCCTTGGTGTATTGCAACGCGGCATTCAGCCAGATAACCGGCTACAGCGCCGCCGAAACGCTGGGACGTAACTGTCGTTTCCTGCTCGGCGAGGAGCGTGCCCAGCTGGAGCTGCAGTCGCTGCGCAATGCCTTGCGTGAGGGCCGCAGCGGCCACGCCGTGATACGCAACTATCGCAAGGACGGCAGGCCTTTCTGGAACGAAGTGGTGCTGGCGCCGATGCGTGACGAACTGGGCATCAGCCATTTCGTCGGACTGCAGCACGACGTCACCGAGCGCGTCGAACTGGCCGCCAAGGTCGAGCAACAGCGTTCACAGCTGCTGCGCCAGAGCCATCTGTTCAGCCAGACCGAAGACATCGCCAGCCTCGGTGGCTGGGTGCTGGAGATCAGCGACTATGGCATGTCCTGGAGCGATGGCTGCTACCGCATCGTCGACCGCGACATCCAGCAGGGGCCGCCTGATCTGCAGCAGGTGCTGGATTATTACGACACGCCGAGTCAGGCGCTGATCATGCAGACCCTGCAGGCGGCGCTCAGTGGCATGGACGATCTGGATCTCGAGGTGCGTCTGGTGGCGCGTCTGGGCGGCCGGCTGGTGCGTCTGCGGGGCATGGCCGAGCGCGACGAGGACGGCAGCCTGGTGCGCATCTATGGGATCGTTCAGGACATCAGCGAGCGCAAGCGTGCCGAGTCGCAACTGCGTGAGCGAGACGAGCGCCTGCGCTTGTTCTTCGAAGCGCCGCTGATCGGCATGGCGCTGACCAATCAGAGTTTTGCCTGGGAAGAGGTCAACCAGAAGCTGTGCAGCATTCTCGGTCTCGCTCGCGACGAGCTGCTCGCCAGCAGTTGGCAGCGACTGTCGCACCCGGATGACCTGCCCGTCGAGCGGGCCCATGTGGAGCAGGTTCTGCTGGGCAGCAGCGATGGCTTCGAGATGGACAAGCGCTTTCTGCGCGCCGATGGACAGGTGGTCTTCACCCGCGTCAGCTTGCGCGCCGTGCGCGGTGGGCGGCAGACGTTGTTCCTGCTGCTGGTCGAGGACATCAGTGCGCGCCGCGAAGCTGAGGCGCGCTACCGCACCCTGGTCGAGCATGCGCCCGAGGCGATCCTGCTGTTCAACCCGGAGGGCGGTATCGTCGAATGCAACGCCAACGCCCTGAGCCTGTTCCGTTATCGCCGCGATGAGCTGCTCGGTCGCTCGATTCAGAGCATCAGCCCGGTGCGCCAGACTGACGGCCGCCTGTCCTCCCGGGCTGGCAAGGAGTTCCTGCGTCGCGCCATCGCCGGTGAAGCGCCGGTGTTCGAGTGGAGCCACCGTGACAGCGCTGGCCGTCAACTGCCGTGCGAAGTGCGCCTGGTGCGCATGCCGGGTGAGAACCTGCTGATCCGCGCCAGCATCACTGACATATCCGAGCGCCAGCGCTATCAGCGCGAGATCGAGCGTTTGGCCTACAGCGACGAGCTTACCGGCCTGCCCAATCGCCGCCTGCTGCTCGATCGCTTGCAGCACGCCATGGATCGGGAGAATCGCGAGGGCAGCCTGGGCGCCCTGCTGTTCATCGATCTGGATCACTTCAAGACGGTCAATGACAGCCTCGGCCATCTGGTCGGTGATGCCCTGCTGGTCGAGGTTACCTCGCGTCTGGCCGCCGAGCTGCGCACTGAAGACACCCTCGCCCGTCTCGGCGGAGATGAGTTCGTGGTACTGCTCGAAGCCTTGGGGCATGAGCCACAAGCGGTTGCTGAGCAGGCTGCCGCGGTGGGGGAGAAGCTACTGCGCGGCCTGCAGGGCAGTTGCCTGATCGACGGCCATGAGTTGGCGATTAGCGCCAGTATCGGCATCGCCCTGCACCCGATGGGCCTGCAGCAGGCTTCGGACATTCTCAAACAGGCTGACACCGCCATGTACCGAGCCAAGCACGCCGGTCGCAACGCCCTGCATTTCTTCGCCCCGGAGATGCAGGCGGCTATCGACCAACGCCTGCAGTTGCAGGGCGAGCTGCGTCAGGCCATCGTCCGTCAGCAGTTGCAGCTGGTCTTTCAGCCGCAACTGATGCTGGCCGATGGGGCGGTCGCTGGTGCCGAGGTGTTGCTGCGCTGGATGCACCCCGAGCGCGGCGAGATCGGCCCGGATCAGTTCATCCCCCTGGCCGAGGAAACCGGGTTGATCCAGGACCTCGGTCAGTGGGTGCTGGAGCATGCCTGCGCGGCATTGGCGCGCTGGCAGGCGCAGTGGCCGCAACTGGTGCTGGCGGTCAACCTCAGCCCGCGTGAGTTGCGCCAGGCTGGCTGCGTGGAGCGTGTCGAGAAGTGCCTGCGTGATCACGGCGTACCGGCGCAGTCGCTGGAGCTGGAAATCACCGAGGGCGTGCTGCTCGAAGACGTCGAGCGCTGCATTGGCCACATGCAACGGCTCAAGCAGCAGGGCGTGCGCTTCGCCATCGACGACTTCGGCACCGGCTACTCGTCGCTGACCTACCTCAAGCGCTTGCCACTGGACCGGCTGAAGATCGACCGCAGCTTCGTCGCCGATCTGGATGGCGAGGCGAGTGGGCGCATGCTGGTGCAGACCATCCTGATGATCGCGCGCAACCTGGGCCTGGAGTGCGTGGCCGAAGGGATCGAGCGCGACAGCCAGCTGGCGCTGCTGCGTGAGCAGGACTGTGCATTGGGGCAGGGTTATCTGTTCGGTCGGCCGATGGCCGAAGCAGAATTTCTCGCCTGGATGCAGGCGCGCCAGCGCTGAGCGGGGTTACCAGCTCAGGCTGCCGCCGCTCAAGCGCGCCCGCTGACCATAGGGCCAAGGGTAGTTGACGTCACCGTGGCCACTGGGCAGGTCGCCGTACAGCGGCACACCCAGCGGTGCCAGGTACTCGCCGATGATCTGCTCCAGGCTATGCTGCACGCCGCGTCGTGGGCAGTCGGTGAAGCTGCCCAGGCACACCGCGCGTGGTGGCTTCCCGGCGAAGCTGTGCAGCAACTGCCAGAGGCTGCGCTCCAGGCGGTAGTAGGGCTCGCCGACGTCTTCCAGAATCAGGATCGAATCTTCGGCCAGACGCATTGCCGCATCAGTACCGCAGGCGCTGGCCAGGGCCGTCAGGTTGCCGCCCTGCAGGGTGCCTTCGATGGGCTGTTGCGGGCCGCTGATGTGACGCAGCGGCAATAGGTTGTGCTGGCCCTTGAGCAGCCCCCACAGGGCCTGCATCGAGGCCAAACGCTCGAGCTGGCCACCAGGCGCCGACAGCGCCTGATGGCCGAGCGCGGTGGCCACCGGACCATGAATGGCCGGCAAGCCATGTTGCGCAAAGGCTTCGAGCAGGATCGACAGATCGGAGAAGCCGATCAGCGGGCGCGGGCTGGCCCGGTGCAGCAGCGCCCAGTCGATATCCGCCACCAGTTGCGCGCAGCCATAGCCGCCACGCAGGCACCAGACGGCGCTGATGTCGGGCAGGGTGAAGGCCTGGTGCAGATCCTCCAGGCGTTGCTCCGGCGTGCCTGCCAGGTAGCGATGGCGGGCACGCACATGCCGGCCCAGATGATGGCGGATGCCCAGTACATCGAGTTGCGCCAGGGTCGCTTCCAGTACGTCTTCGGCAATCGCCGCAGCGGGGGCGATCAGCGCCAGGCGGCCGTCGAACACTCGACTCATCCGCGGCCCTTGGTGCGGGTCTGACCGGGTTCGGCGTTCTTTTCCAGGTACTGGATGATCATCCCGGCGACGTCCTTGCCGGTGGTGGTCTCGATGCCTTCCAGGCCTGGCGAGGAGTTCACCTCCATCACCAGCGGGCCGTGGTTGGAGCGCAGGATGTCCACCCCGGCGACGTTCAGGCCCATCACGCGGGCCGCGCGTACGGCGGTCATGCGCTCTTCCGGGGTGATCTTGATTAGGCTGGCGCTGCCGCCACGGTGCAGGTTGGAGCGAAATTCGCCGGCCTTGGCCTGGCGCTTCATCGCCGCGATCACCTTGTCGCCGACCACGAAGCAGCGAATATCGGCGCCGCCAGCCTCCTGGATGTATTCCTGGACCATGATGTCCTGCTTGAGACCGAGGAAGGCCTCGATCACCGATTCGGCTGCCTTGTGCGTTTCGGCCAATACCACGCCCATGCCCTGGGTGCCTTCCAGCACCTTGATCACCAATGGCGCACCGCCGACCATCTGGATCAGGTCGGGAATGTCGTCCGGCGAGTGGGCGAAGCCGGTGACCGGCAGGCCGATACCCTTGCGCGACAACAGTTGCAGGGCACGCAGTTTGTCGCGCGAGCGGCTGATGGCCACCGATTCGTTGAGTGGGTAGACGCCCATCATTTCGAACTGACGCAGCACCGCGCAGCCATAGAAGGTCACCGAGGCGCCGATGCGCGGGATTACCGCCTCGAAACCCTCCATGGCCTGGCCGCGATAGTGGATCTGAGGTTTGTGGCTGGCGATGTTCATATAGGCGCGCAGCGTATCGATCACCACCATTTCGTGGCCACGTTGCTGGCCGGCCTCCACCAGGCGGCGGGTGGAATACAGACGCGGATTACGCGACAGCACGGCGATCTTCATTGGGCACCTGGAAGGGCTGAGGAGAGTGAGGGTTTTTCCTGCACATAGCTGAGTGCCGGATTGACCACCAGTTGGCCGGTGATCAGTGCCTTGGAACCGAGCAATACGCGATAACGCATGGTCTTGCGACAGGCCAGGGTGAATTCCACCGGCCACAGCAGGTCACCGAGGGCCAGGTGCGTGCGAATCACGTAGCGGCTCTGCGCCTGGCCGTTGGAACTCTTGATGCGTTTGACCGAGACCAGCGGCGCCTCGCAACGGTGGCGGCGCTGCACCTGGGTGCCGAGGTAAGCGGTGAAACGCACCCAGTCCTCGCCATCACGCTGGAACGGCTGGATATCGCTGGCGTGCAGGCTGGAGGTGCTGGCGCCGGTGTCGATCTTGGCGCGCAGACCGATGATGCCGAGCTCGGGCAGATTGATCCACTCACGCAGGCCGATCACGCTGAGCTGGTCGAAAGTCTTCAAGGCGGCTTCTCAGGGTATTTGGATGGGCATTCTAGTCAGGGTGTATGACAACCGCACCTAGCTGGATGTTTTTTGCGTGATCAACTTGTCGTCTTTGGTTTTTAGCTTTATAAGCAATTAACTAAATTGTTAAGCGTTGTGGAAGATGGACACCAATCGAGTCTTCGAGGCCCTGGCCTCAACACCGCGCAGGCAGATACTGGCCTATCTGTCTGCGCAGGAATTGACTGCAGGAGAAATTGCCAGCCGCTTCGAGATGAGCGCCCCGGCTATTTCTCGTCATTTAGCTGTGCTCACTGCTGCCGGCTTGGTCGTGAGCGAGCGACGGGGGCAATTCGTGGCTTACCGGCTTAACCCCGATAGCTTGCTCAATACCCTGCTCGGTTTCGCTTTTGAGGTCTGCCCGACGGGGGCGCAGCTCAAGCGTGAGTCTGAGTCGCAGGCCAAGAAAACGTCTGAATGAGCCGGCGTCCCGGCGGAGGAACATATGGATATATTTCCGCAAAGCCTGAAAGGTCACCGAGTCCAGCTGGGTGCGGACGTTGAAGACGGTGAGGTGCATTGGGAGCCGGTACGCTCACTCTGGTTCAGTGCGATGGCCCTTGGCGCGTCGGTTGGCGGTGCGCTGACATTCAGCTGGTCTGCGTTTGCGCTGTTTGTGGTTACCACCGCTTTTGTTTTGCTGTGCGGGCATTCGCTGGGTATGCACCGAAAGCTCATTCACGACAGCTTCCAGTGCCCCAAATGGTTGGAATACTTCCTGGTTTATTGCGGTGTGCTGGTAGGGCTCTCCGGGCCGCTCGGACTGCTGCGTACCCATGATCTGCGCGACTATGCCCAGCGACAGAAGGCCTGCCACGACTTCTTTGGTCACCGGCGTGCGCCGCTGGTGGATGCCTGCTGGCAATTACACTGCGAGTTGCGATTGAGCCGACCGCCGGAGATTCTGGTCGAGGCAAGAGTTGCTGCCGATCCGGTTTATCGTTTCCTGCAGAAAACCTGGATGCTCCAGCAACTGCCCTGGGCTCTTATGTTCTTTGCCATCGGTGGTTGGGGTTGGGTGTTCTGGGGTGTCTGCGCCCGAGTCACCGCCGGGGTATTTGGTCACTGGCTGATTGGCTATTTTGCCCACCGTCATGGCGACCAGGCGCATATCGTGGGAGGCGCGAGCGTGCAGGGTTATAACGTGCCTTTTGCGGCTCTGCTGACAATGGGCGAATGCTGGCATAACAACCACCACGCGTTCCCGGGCTCTGCAAAGCTGGGGTTGTACAAGGGCGAGTGGGATCCGGGGTGGTGGATGCTGCTGGCTCTTCAGCGAATAGGGCTGGCGTGGAACCTGAAAACACCCGCCGACCTGCCTGTACGGGAAGAGTTGCGCTATGTTCGTGCCGTTCCGGGTGTGAATGCCGGGTGCGGGCAGGCATGAAACGATGGTTATGGAGTTGAGAGAGCATTGAGCGACAAAGACGACGACAAGATCCGCCTGGACAAATGGCTGTGGGCGGCACGCTTCTTCAAGACGCGCGCCCTGTGCAAGGCGGCTATAGAAGGTGGCAAGGTGCATCACCGCGGCGACCGCTGCAAACCGGGCAAGGAACCGAAAGTGGGCGATGAGTACGTGCTGCGTACTGGCTTCGACGAACGCACCGTGGTCGTACTGGCATTATCCAGCGTCCGCCGTGGCGCGCCCGAGGCGCAATTGCTGTATCGCGAGACCGAAGAGAGCATCGCTCGCCGCGAGCAGGCCGCGGCCATGCGCAAGGCTGGCGCCGTGGGCATGCAGACCGACGGTCGGCCGAGCAAGAAGCAACGCCGGCAGATCCATCAGTTCAACGAGCAGCAGGAAGGTGGCCTGCGCCACCCCTGGGCGGATGAGGATTAGGCGCCAGCCTGTAGGAGCGAGCTCTGCTCGCGAATGCGAACTGCGGTAAAGCTTCGCGAGCAGAGCTCGCTCCCACTTTCTCGTTCAGCGCCCGCTGACGATGCTCAGGCGACCCAGCAATGGCAGCTTGGCCAGGCGCGAGGTGATCGGCAGGGTGATCTTCTCCAGCCATTCGCTGGCGTGATAACCCAGCGGGGTGTAGCAGCTCCAGGCCAGGGCCAGCAGGCTGAGGAGCACGCCCCCGACGAAGGCGTCCGCCGCCCAGTGGGCGCCCGCCACCAGGCGCGGCAGGATGCCGATCACGGTAATCGCCCAGACCAGCAGCAGGCGCCAGCCACGGGCAAAGAAGCTCATGAAATAGGCCCAGATCAGCAGCACCGAGGCGTGGTCACCGGGGAAGCTGCGGCTGGCGCTGTCCTTCAGGTCCCAGCGTTCTTCCCAGGCCGGGAACATTTCAGTCAGGCGCGCGCTACCTTCTACCACCAGCGACGGGCTGGCGTGCTGCCAGCCCATGTACTCGACCAGGTCGGAGAACAGCACGCGCATCAGCAGCATCACCACCAGAGCGACCAGAAAGGCGAACAGCGCGCGACGCACTTGGGCACCGGTGAAGATCAGGTCGGCCTTGAGCATGACCGCCAGCATCACCACGCCGACGCCGGCATCGACCGGGCGCATGCTGCCGATGGCCCAGATGTGGGCCCACAGGCCGCCAGCATGGACCGGGTCGTTGAGCAGCTTGAACAGCCACAGATCGAAGACGTTCCACAGCTCGCGCGTTGGCTGCCACAGCCAGCTGGCGAGCAGGGCGATGGCCACGACATGGCAGACCAGCATGGCGCGTGGATGCCAGTGGCGATTGATGAACGTGCTCGACATGGAAGATCCCTTTGCAGATTTATGACAGGCCAACCCCAGGCGCGCGGATGATAGGCAGTGCCGGCGGCAGTACAAGGGCTGCAGCGCGGTCGTTCAGTCGAGGTTCAGGGGCTGGTCTCTGTTGTGTGAAGGCGTGCACATGACGTTCGGCCCTTGGTTGTGCCGGCATTTGTGCATAAAATCGCCAGCCTTTTTTACAGACCCTGAGCCAGCCGCCATGAACGACTTCAGTCAACGCTTTCTCTTCGACGACACCGATGTGCGTGGTGAGATGGTCGCTCTGCGCGAGAGCTACGCTCATGTGCTGGCCAAGCACGCCTACCCGCAGCCGGTGGCGCAACTGCTCGGCGAGATGATGGCCGCGGCGGCGCTGCTGGTCGGCACCCTCAAGTTCGACGGCCTGCTGGTGCTGCAGGCACGTTCCGAAGGCCCGCTGTCGCTGCTGATGGTCGAGTGCTCCAGCGACCGTGAGCTGCGCGGTATCGCCCGATATGACGCCGAGCAGATCGGCGCCGATGCCGATCTGCAGAGCCTGATGGCCAATGGTGTGCTGGCGATCACCATCGATCCGGCCCGCGGCCAGCGTTACCAG
Organism: Ectopseudomonas composti; assembly: GCF_900115475.1. Classification (GTDB taxonomy): domain Bacteria; phylum Pseudomonadota; class Gammaproteobacteria; order Pseudomonadales; family Pseudomonadaceae; genus Aquipseudomonas; species Aquipseudomonas composti. The sequence goes on along the minus strand of NZ_FOWP01000001.1, from coordinate 811,942 downwards.
GGCATCGTCGACCTGGATGGCGTCGACCTGGCCGCGTGCCTGTCCAACTACTTCGCCAGCTCCGAGCAACTGCCGACGCGCTTCTGGCTCAAGGCTGACGGCCAGCGTGCCCGTGGCCTGCTGTTGCAGCAATTGCCGCCGCACCACCAGACCGAGGCTGAGGAGCGCGCCGAGAGCTGGAACCATGTGCTGACCCTGGCTGACACCCTGACCGCCGAAGAGCTGCTGGGCCTGGACAACCCGACCCTACTGCATCGCCTCTACCACGAAGATAACGTGCGCCTGTTCGACGAACAGCCGCTGCAGTTCCGTTGCAGCTGCTCGCGCGAGCGCTCGGCCAGTGCCCTGGCCAGCCTCGGCCAGGCCGATGCCGAACTGCTGCTGGCCGAGCAGGGCGGCAGCGTGGAGATCGATTGCCAGTTCTGCAACGAGCGCTATGCCTTCGACGCTGCCGACATCGCCCAGCTGTTCGCCGGAGCCGGCAGCGAGGCTCCGTCGCAGACGCGTCACTGATGAACTTTTCGAAACGATAGCCGTTCTCTATCAGATCGGAGGCTGCCAAGCAGTTCGCTTTTCTGGCATACTCCCGCGACTTTTTTACCGTGTAGTGCAGTTGCCCCTGTACTACACAACGTTCGGAAGACTCGGCCAGCGGCCGACGGGGACCCTCATGACGCAAGCCAACAACGCCGTGTACACCGACATCAGCGCCGCGCAACTGGTCGAAGAAGCCATTCGCCGTGGTGAAGGGGAACTGGCCGCCAACGGCGCGCTGGTCGTACGCACTGGTCATCGCACTGGCCGCTCGCCGGCTGATCGCTTCATCGTTCAGGAGCCGAGCACCGAGGCGCAAATCGCCTGGGGTGCCATCAACCGTCCGTTCCCAGCCGACAAGTTCGATGCCCTGTGGGACCGTGTCACTGCCTTCAACGATGCGCAGGAACACTTCGTTTCCCACGTGCACGTCGGCTCTGCCGAAGAGCATTACCTGCCGGTCAAAATGACTACCGCGACCGCCTGGCAGAACCTGTTCGGCCGTCAGCTGTTCATCAACCCGCCAGCCTACAACCCGGCGGGCCGTTCCGAGTGGCAAGTGCTCAACGTCGCCAACTTCGAGTGCGTGCCTGAGCGTGACGGCACTAACTCCGATGGCTGCGTGATCATCAACTTCGCTGCCAAGAAAGTGCTGATCGCCGGCATGCGTTACGCCGGTGAAATGAAGAAAGCCATGTTCTCCGTGCAGAACTTCCTGCTGCCGGAAAAAGACGTGCTGCCGATGCACTGCGCCGCCAACATCGGCGAAGAGGGCGACGTGACCCTGTTCTTCGGCCTGTCCGGCACCGGCAAGACCACTCTGTCCGCTGACGAGTCGCGTTACCTGATCGGTGACGACGAGCACGGCTGGGGCGAAGGCGTGGTGTTCAACGTCGAAGGTGGTTGCTACGCCAAGTGCATCGACCTGTCCGAGAAGAACGAGCCGGTGATCTGGAAAGCCATCCAGTTCGGTACCGTGCTGGAAAACGTCGTGCTCGACGACAGCCGCACCCCGGATTACGCCGACGACAGCCTGACCCAGAACAGCCGCGCGGCCTACCCGCTGGAGTACGTCGAGAAGCGCAGCGAGAAGAACCTGGGCGGTGAGCCGAACGCGGTGATCTTCCTGACCTGCGACCTGACCGGCGTACTGCCGCCGGTGTCGATCCTCAACAACGAGCAGGCGGCTTACCACTTCCTGTCCGGCTACACCGCGCTGGTCGGTTCCACCGAAATGGGTTCGGGCGGCGGCATCAAGTCGACCTTCTCCACTTGCTTCGGCGCGCCGTTCTTCCCACGTCCGGCTGGCGTCTACGCCGAGCTGCTGATCAAGCGCATCAATGCCTTCGGCTCCAAGGTCTACCTGGTCAACACCGGCTGGACTGGCGGTGGCTACGGCGTCGGCAAGCGTTTCAACATCCCCACCACCCGTGGCGTGATCGCTGCCATCCAGAGCGGTGCCCTCATCGGTGCCGAGACCGAGCACCTGCCGATCATCAACCTGGATGTGCCGAAGTCGGTACCGGGCGTCGAGACCAATCTGCTCAACCCGCGCAACACCTGGGCAGACCAGAACGCCTACGACGAAGCCGCCAAAGGCCTGGCCAAGCTGTTCATCGACAACTTCACCAAGTTCGATGTCAGCGAAGCGATCAAGAACGCCGGCCCGCAGCTGTAAGCTGAGTCCCGTTCTCTGACAAAGCCGCCTTCGGGCGGCTTTGTCGTTGTTGGAGGCCGGGTGCCGTGTAGGGCGGGTGAAACCCGCCGTGGCCAGCGTGTCGGGTTGCACCCGCCCTACGAGGACGCACACAGCAGGCCGGTGACCCTTCCCGGATTTCATCCGGGCTACATACAGTGTCCGAGGTAGGGGGCGCCTTGCCACCGGTTCTCCACGGGATTCTGTCGGTGCGCATGGCGCACCCTACCTAACCGCGTTATGGTCAGGGACCATTCAGCGGTCAATGGAGTGACAGCGCATGTCCACCCTCAAACGTGTCTTTGGCTTCGATCAACTGCGACCCGGCCAGGAAACGGTGATCAGCACCGTGCTCGCCGGTCGCTCGGCGGCGGCGATCTTCCCCACTGGCTCGGGCAAGTCCCTCTGCTACCAACTGCCGGCGCTGCACCTGCCGCACCTGACCCTGGTGATTTCGCCGCTGCTGGCGCTGATGCAGGACCAGCTGGCCTTCCTCCACGCCCACGGTATTGCGGCGGCCAGCATCGACTCGGCGCAGAGCCGCGAGCAGGCTGCAGAGGTGATGAGCCGCGCCCGCAGTGGCGAGCTGAAGATCCTGATGATCTCGGTGGAGCGCCTGAAGAACGAGCGTTTTCGCAATTTCATCGCTCAGGTACCGATCTCCCTGTTGGTGGTCGACGAAGCGCACTGCATCTCCGAGTGGGGCCACAACTTCCGCCCGGATTACCTCAAGTTGCCCGACTATCAGCGCCAGTTCGGCATCACCCAGGTGCTGCTGCTGACCGCCACGGCGACGCCCAAGGTGATCGTCGACATGCGCGAGAAGTTCGCCATTGCTGAAGCAGACGTGGTCACCACCGGTTTCTACCGGCCCAACCTCAACTTGCTGGTCGAGCCGGTGCCTGGTGGCGCCAAGGCGCAGCGCCTGCAGCAATGGCTGGCGCCGCGGCGTGGCCAGGCGAGTATCGTCTACGTCACCCAACAGAAAACTGCCGAGCAGGTCGCCGAGCGCCTGGCGCGAGACGGTCTGGCGGTGAGCGCTTATCACGCGGGTATGGCGCATGACGTACGTGAGTCGATCCAGCGCCGGTTCATGGCTGGCGAACTGGAGTGCATCGTCGCCACCATCGCCTTCGGCATGGGCATCGACAAGCGCGACATCCGCAACGTGGTGCACTTCGATCTGCCCAAGTCGGTGGAGAACTACAGCCAGGAAATCGGCCGCGCCGGACGTGACGGCCAGGCCTCGGACTGCCTGGTGCTGGCCAGCCGCGACGGTCTCAGCGTGCTGGAGAATTTCGTCTACGGTGACACGCCGGAGCTCAGCGGCATTCGCGCCGTGCTCGACGATCTGCGGGCGGTCGGCACGGGCGGGCAGTGGGAGCTGATGCTCGGGCAACTGGCGGATCTGAGCAATATCCGCGCGCTACCGCTGAAGACCCTGCTGGTGCAGCTGGAACTGCGCAGCGTCATCGCGCCGCGTTATGCCTACTTCGCCGAGTACCGCTTCAAGCTGCTGCTGGACGACGACGCGCTGCTGGCGCAGTTCGAGGGCGAGCGCCGCCAGTTCGTCGAGGCCATCCTTGCCAGCTCACGCCGCGCGCGGACGTGGAATACCCTGGATTTCGACGTGCTCTATCGCGATCACGGCGCCGAGCGCGCGCGGGTGGTCAAGGCGCTGGATTACTTCCAGGAAAAGGGCTGGCTGGAGCTGGAAAGCAAGCAGATGACCGAGGTCTATGCCGTGCTCGATGGCGACTTCGATGAGGTGGCGCTGGCCAATGATCTGCACGCGCACTTTTGCGCTCACGAGGCCAGCGAAATCGCCCGTATCCAGGCCATGCTCGGTTTGTTCGAGAGTCGCGAGTGCTTGAGCCGGCGCCTGGCGCTGTACTTTGGCGATGAGCAGGCGCCCGAACATTGTGGACATTGCTCGGTATGCCAGGGCCATGTCGCGAGCCTGCCGCAACCGCCGGAGCTGCCGCCGTTGAGGGGGCGCGACGCGCAGGCACTGTGCGCGGCCTTAGTCGAAAAATACCTGCAGCATGCCGGCCACAAACCGAGCCACGAGTGCCTGACGCGTTTTCTCTGTGGCGTGACCACGCCGCTGTTGACCAAGCTCAAGGCACGTCAGTTGGCCGGCTTTGCTGCGCTGGAGGATTACCCTTACGCGGAGGTGCGAGCCTGGCTTGCGGCAACCGGGGGCGATTGATCAGTTCGGTGAGGGTAGGGTGGACATGGCGAAGCCTTGTCCACCGCTTGGGGCTGGCGGACAAGCCTTCGGCATGTCCGCCCTACGATTTCTCCGCATACACAAGGAATGTGGCTATGCCGAATTACCGGCGGGTTTGGATTACGGGCGGGTCTTATTTCTTTACCGTCAATCTGCAGGATCGTCAGAGCGATCTGTTGATTCGCGAGATCGATTTGCTACGGCATGCCGTGGCTACCACCAAGGAGCGCCATCCTTTCACTATCGATGCCTGGGTGGTTTTACCGGAACATATGCACTGCCTGTGGACATTGCCGCCTGGCGACAGCAATTTCGCCAAGCGCTGGATGGTGATCAAACAACTTTTCTGTCGAGGTTTGCCCGTGAGGCATGAACCAGGTTCGCGACGTGAGCGAGGCATCTGGCAGCGGCGCTATTGGGAGCATCTGATCAGGGATCAAGAGGATTGGAATCGACATTTCGACTACATCCACATTAATCCGCTTAAACATGGCTGGGTTGAGCGTGTGCGGGACTGGCCATATTCCAGCTTTCATCGTGCTGTACGCGAAGGCTCGTATTCGCTGGGTTGGGCGGGAGATAGCGAGTTGAGGGTGCCAGGCGGTGATTGAGATCGTTGGCAAGTGGCGGACAAACCTTCGGCATGTCCACCCTACGGTTGCTAGCCCTGTCCACCGTTCGGTTCAGCGGCTGCGTTGCCCTTCGGCCAGCGTCCAGTCCACCAGCTCGCGGGACAAACGATCACCGGCCTGGCCGAAGGCAGCTACCACCGCTGGTACCGACGTATCAGTCGCCGGCTGGCTGACGCTGAAGCGGCGGCTGGCGAGGATACGTTGATCACGCGCGTCGACCAGGCGCACGTCGAGCTGGATCAGCGCCTCGGCAGCGCCGTCGCGATACTGGCTGTGGAAGCTGCGCAGGTCGCTGACCAGTTCCAGGTCGGCCTGCAGGCGTTGTTCTTCATTGCTCAGCGCCTGAACCCGGCCGTCGTCGTGGAAGGCGTCGAGCAGGCGGCCGCGCAGCAGTGGAGGTGTGCGCTCGCTCCAGCGTACGCCCTGATAGGTATTGACTCGACCCGGCTCGGGCAGCACGACGATGCGCGTGCCGTCGAGCAGCTGGTTGCTGACCGGGCTGTTGATGCGCAATGACCAGTCGACGCGCTGGGTCTGCGTCGGTAACGCGGCGCCTGGTAGCAGGTAGATATCCAGCGGTTCGCTCTGTGGCAGGATCGAGCAAGCGCTGAGCAGGCCAGCGGCCAGCAGCAGGGACAGGCGCTTCATGGTTGGAACTCCTTGATGCTGTCGTTGCGCAGCAGGTAGCCGGTGGGGTCCTGCTCCAGGCGGCGCGAGAAGCTACGCAGGGCGCCGAGGGTGTCGCGCAGTTCACCAATCGCTGGGCCCAGTTCGCCGAGGCCCTGCATGCCGTTGTCCAGCGCGCTGCGGTTGCTCTGCAGTAGCTCCTCGATATTGCGGCTGCTGCGTTCCAGCGAGGCCATCAGGCGTTCGGCATTGGCCAGTACCTGGCTGCCCTGGCCGTCGAGCAGGCCATTGGCCGTGCGCATCAACTCGGCCGCTTCACGGGTGGCGGCACTGGTGTGGCGCAGGACTTCGCCCAATTCATCGCGCTGCTCGGCGATACCCGCGGTGGCCTGCTCCAGATTCTCCAGGGTGCGCGATACGCGCTCGGCGTTCTCGCGCGAGAGCATTCGGTTGGCGCGGTTGAGCAGGCGAGTGATGTTGACCACCAGGTCTTCGCCGTTGGCCATCAGCCGTGAGAGAGGTGAGCGGTCGGCGATGATGATGCCGGGTTCTCCATTCTGGCTTTCCAGTGCCGGGCTTTCCGGGCTGCCGCCATGCAGCTGGATCACCGCCAGGCCGGTGATGCCGGTAATCGCCAGGCGGGCGCGGGTATCCTGTTTGATCGGTGTCTGGCCGACGATGCGAATCCGCGCCCGCACGGTACGCGGGTCGTCCGGGTCGAGCCCCAGGCTGATTACATCGCCGACCTTGATCCCGCTGTACTGCACGGCGCTGCCTTGCGACAGGCCGGTAACCGCCTCGTTGAAGATCACCTCGTAGTCGGTAACGGCGCGGTCAGCGCCGGCCTTGTTCAGCCACAGGCCGAACAGCAGCGCGGCGCCCACCGTGAGTACGGTAAACAGGCCGATCAGCACATGATGGGCTCTGGGTTCCATTCATTGACTCCCTACCGCCGCAGCGGCCTGTGCAGCCGCGCGTCCACGCGGGCCGTGAAAATATTCCTGAATCCAGGCGTTGTCGGTGGCAGCCACCACGTCCAGGCGGTCGGCCACCAGCACCTTCTTCTGCGCCAGCACCGCGACCCGGTCGCAGATGCTGTAGAGCGTGTCCAGGTCGTGGGTCACCAGAAACACACTCAGACCGAGGCTGTCGCTGAGGGTGCGGATCAATTGGTCGAAGGCCGCCGCGCCAATCGGGTCGAGGCCGGCGGTGGGTTCGTCGAGAAACAGGATGTCCGGGTCGAGCGCCAGGGCGCGGGCCAGGGCGGCGCGTTTGACCATGCCGCCGGACAGCGAGCTGGGGTACTTGCTGCCGGCGTCCTGCGGTAGGCCGGCGAGGGCGATCTTGACCCTGGCCAGGCGCTCGGCTGCAGCGCGCGACAGGCCGGCGTGTTCGATCAGCGGCAGGGCGATGTTCTCGCTGACGGTCAGCGAGGAGAACAGCGCGCCGCGCTGGTAGAGCACGCCGAAGCGCCGCTCCAGCAACGAACGCCGCTCGGCCGGCAGGCTCAGCAACTCCTCACCGAATACCCGCACGGTGCCGGCATTGGGTTGGCGCAGGCCGACGATGCTGCGCAGCAGCACGGATTTGCCGGTACCGGAGCCACCGACCACGCCGAGGATCTCGCCGCGATAAAGATCGAAATCCAGGTGCTCGTGCACCACCTGACTACCGAAGCGATTGCTCAGGTCGCGTACCTCGATGACGGTCTCCCGGCTCACCAGCCCATCTCCATCAGGAACAACGCCGCCAGGGCGTCGAGCAGGATGACCACGAAGATCGATTGCACCACCGCCGAGGTGGTGTGCTCGCCCACCGACTGCGCACTGCCGCTGACCTTGAAACCTTCCAGGCAGCCGATCAGAGCGATCAGGAAGGCGAAGATCGGCGCCTTTAGCAGGCCGACCAGAAAGTGCCGCAGCAGGTCGCTTTCCTGCAGGATCGACAGGTACATGGCCAGCGGAATATCCAGTGACAGCGCGCAGACCAGAGCGCCGCCGAGCATGCCGCTGAGCATGGCGATGAAGGTCAATATCGGCAGGGCGATGAGCATGGCGAAAACGCGCGGCAGCACCAGCAGTTCGATGGGGCTCAGGCCGAGGGTGCGGATGGCGTCGATTTCCTCGTTGGCCTTCATCGAGCCGATCTGCGCGGTGAAGGCGCTTGCGGTGCGGCCGGCCATGAGAATCGCAGTGAGCAGCACACCGAATTCGCGCAGGAAGGAGAAGGCCACCAGATTCACCGTGTATATGCTGGCGCCGAAGTCGGCGAGGATGGTCGCGCCGAGAAAGGCCACCACGGCGCCCACCAGAAAGGTCAGCAGGGCGACGATGGGCACGGCGTTGAGCCCGCATTGTTCCAAATGCGCGGTCAGCGAGGTCAGGCGCCAGCGCGTCGGCCGCACCAGTATCGCCAGCATGCTGGTCAGGGTCAGGCCCATGAACCCGAGCAACGCGCGGCCCTGGTGCCACATGCTTTCGACCACTTCGCCGATGTGCCCAAGTACTTCACGCAGCACCGACGGCTCCGGCGGCGTCTGAGCATGCTGGCTGTCGGCCATGGCATCGGCCACTGTCAGCAGCAGTGCGCGGCGTTGTTCGTCGAGTTCGCTCTGCTTGATCAGTTGACTTAGGCGTTCGCTGCCGAACAGCTCCACCAGCAGGGCGGCGCCGGCGGTATCCAGGGCGGCGAGCTGGCTGAGGTCGACGGGGTCCTTGCTCTTCACGCGTTCGCGCAGGGCCAGCACCTGGGGTTCGAGCTGGCTGTAGTGGGCCAGCGTCCAGTCGCCACCCAGCCGCAAGCCGCTGGCGGCGTCCGTGCTGCTGGTCTGCTGCAAGGTCAGGTAGGGAGTGGTCATCGGCACAGCTTAGCGCCGCACGGGCGCATCCGGCCAGTCGCGCTATTCACTCGGCGTTCTGTGCCTCTTCTCGGGCCAGTTGCTGGATATAGCTTGCGAAGCCAGGATCTTCGCCGCGCAGCAATTGCGGCAGACGCTCGCGGAAGTCCTCGCGGCGACTCCATTCGCGCATGTAATCCTCCCAGGAGTGCCAGCGGCGCCGGCGTTTCTCGTCCATCTTCGGTTCGTAGAGCAGCAGGTAGGCGCGCTCGAACAGCGAGACCAGCATGTCGAAGATCACCAGCATGCGCTCCTGCTGCTCTTCGCTGAGGTCGGCCGTGGCGTGCTGGCTGCGCAGGCGCAGATCGGGGTTGGCCAGTACCACTTCGAGAAAGTCGATGTAGGCGTCGGACACCTGCTGCCAGGTGGCGTCTTCCTCGTTCTGCCGTTCCTTGCGTTGCTCGAAGAGAAAGACGGCGATGGCGAACGGCAACGCCACCACGGTGACGATGTAGGACAGCAGTTCCCAGTTGGCCGTGTTCATGAGCGCTCTCGTCGGTTGTTCCTGAGCCACTCTAGCCACACGAAAGAACGGATGACAGCGTTCTCGACTAGGGTGAAGCTCAGCATTCATCTCTAGCGAGTGTGTCTCATGTCCGTGGAACACCTGGATGTTCTGATCATCGGCGCTGGCCTGTCCGGTGTCGGTGCCGCCTGCCACCTCAAGCGCCTGTGCCCGGGCAAGCGCTTCGCCATTCTGGAAGGGCGCGAGGCCATGGGCGGGACCTGGGATCTGTTTCGTTATCCGGGCATCCGCTCCGACTCGGACATGTACACCCTGGGCTACAACTTCAAGCCCTGGAGTGACCCGCAGGCCATTGCTGACGGCCCGTCGATCCGTCATTACATCGAGCAGACCGCCGCCGAGCATGGTGTCGACCGACTGATCCGCTATCGGCACAGAGTGCTCAAGGCCGATTGGTGCAGTACCAGCGCCACCTGGCAACTGCTGGTGCAGCGCGGCGACGACAGCGAGCCGCTGCACATGAGCTGCCAGTTCCTGATGATGTGCACCGGCTACTACCGCTACGAAGCCGGCTACACGCCGGAGTTCGTCGGCCGCGAGGATTTTCAGGGCACGTTCATTCACCCGCAGCTGTGGCCGGAGGGCTTCGACTGCAACGGCAAGCGCGTGCTGGTGATCGGTAGCGGTGCTACCGCCGTGACCCTGGTGCCGGCGCTGGCCGAACAGGGGGCGCTGGTCACCATGCTGCAGCGCTCGCCCAGTTACGTGATCAACCTGCCGCAGCGCGATGCGCTGTCCAATGCGCTACGCCGCGTCCTGCCCGAGAAGTGGGTGTATCGCCTGGCACGCGGACGCAACGTGACCCTGCAGCTGGTCTTCTACAAGCTGGCCAAGCGTTTTCCCAACCTGGTGCGCCGGGTGCTGCTGGGCTTGGTGCGGCGGCAATTGGGTGGCGTCGATCTGCGCCACTTCAGCCCCCGCTACAAGCCTTGGGACCAGCGCGTCTGCGCGGTGCCGGACGGTGATCTGTTCCGGGTGCTGCGCCACGGCAAGGCGCAGGTGGTGACCGCCGAGATCGAGCGCTTGACCACGCAGGGCATCCGCCTGAAAAACGGTGAAGAGCTGGCTGCCGACGTGATCGTCAGTGCTACCGGCCTGTATCTGCAGTTGTTCGGCGGCATCGCCGTGAGCGTCGATGGCGCGCCCTTCGAGGCGCCGAAGAGCATGGGTTATCGCGGCATCATGCTGCGCGACTTGCCCAACCTGGCGGTGGTGATGGGCTATACCAACGCCAGCTGGACGCTCAAGGCCGACCTTTCCAGCGAATACTTCTGCCGCCTGATCAATCATCTGGAGGCCATCGGCATGCGCCAGGTGACGCCTCGTGACAGCGCAGGCGATATCCGCCAGGAGCCCTTTCTCGACCTGCAATCAGGCTATATCGAGCGCGCGGCGCACCTGCTCCCCGCTCAGGGCGACCGGGTGCCATGGAAGCTGCACCAGAACTACCTGCTCGATTTGGCGCTGCTGCGCTACGGCAAGCTGGAGGACGATTATCTGCTGTTCTCCAGCCCGCACGACACACAGCGAACGGCGCTGGCGCGGCCCTGATTCCATGGGGGTATAGCGAATGTCCTACAATAAAATGCAGAATTGCGCCGCTTACGTTCCTGGCATAGCGCCACTACAATTTTGCGATCTGTGTCACGGATGAACCAGCGGGTGCTGGGCACCCATTCAACGAGAGGTCGGCTATGAAGGAACAGCGCCATCTACCCGCTCTGCGGGCTCATATCGAGCAACTGCTGAGCAAAGGCTGGATCATTTCCAGTCGCAATCCCCTGACCCTGCAGCACGGTCACCGCTGCTATCTCGTCTCCCACGGCATGCTGATCAGCGACTCTGCTTCGCGCGCTGCCTGAAACGCTTTCCCGACCGCTGCGCCGTTATCCCGCCTGGCGCAGCGGCATTTTTGGTTACCGGATATTGCGTCCGTAAACTGCTGCAGTTTCTCTCTCGCTCCCGTCATAGCCGGGTTCCAGCGTATTCCTCTCCGTCGTTCTCGGTCGCTACCGAACCTGTAGTGGATGTAACGCCTTGGTTCGAGCGTGGTCAGTGCCTATAACCAATCGGTCACTGTTCGAGGAACCACGCCATGCCCAGTCGTCGTCGAGTCCTGCAAGGCAGCGCCAGCCTGGCGGCGTTAGCCGCGCTGATGCCCTGGCTACCGTCCTCTGTTTTCGCCTCCGAAACCTTGCTGACGCGGGCGATTCCCAGCAGCGGCGAGCAGTTGCCGGTGATCGGCCTGGGAACGTCGCGCACGCATGACGTGGCGATGACCGAGGCGGCGCTGCAACCCTTGCGTGAAGTGCTGCAGGCACTGGTCAACGGCAGCGCCAGCCTGGTGGATACCGCGCCCAGCTACGGGCGGGCTGAGGCCGTGTGCGGCGCCTTGGCTGCCGAAGACGGCATGCGCAAGAAACTGTTCTTGGCCAGCAAGGTGTCGTCCACCGGGCGTTCTGCTGGCGAGCGTCAGGTCGAGGCCAGCTTCGCCGCTCTGCGCACCGACACTATCGACCTGATGCAGGTGCACAACCTGCAGGACACCAGTACCCAGCTTGGTCTGTTGCGCGAGCTGAAAGAGCAGGGACGGGTACGTTACATCGGCGTCACCCACTATCTGGATTCCGCCCATGAGCGCCTGCTTGAGGTGCTGCGCAAGGAACCGGTGGATTTCGTTCAGTTCAACTACTCCATCGGTGAGCGCAACGCCGAGCGCGAGCTGTTGCCCTACTGCGCCGACAAGGGCATTGCGGTGCTGATCAACCGGCCGTTCCAGCGCTCGGCACTGTTCGACCGGGTCAAGGGCAAAAGCCTGCCGGACTGGGCAGCGGTGGAACTGGACGCCACGTCCTGGGCGCAGTTGATGCTCAAGTTCATCCTCGCCAACCCGGCGGTGACCGCAGTGATTCCGGCGACCTCTACGCCGCGCTACATGGCCGACAATATCCTTGCCGGCCAGGGCCGTCTGCCCGACGCGGCGCAGCGCCAGCGCATCATCGAACTGTTTGCCTGAGATGCAGGCGCTCACTCGGCGCCTGGCACGGGCGATCAATGCCGAGGGCGAAGAACTGGCTGCGGTACTGGCCGGCTTCGCCCTGTTCTTCTGCCTGTTCGCCGGCTACTTCATGTTGCGGCCGATCCGCGAGGCAATGGGCATCACTGGCGGAGTGAACAACCTGCAGTGGCTGTTCACTGCCACCTTCGTCGTCATGCTGCTGGCCGTGCCGCTGTTTGCCTGGCTCAACTCGAAAGTGCCGCGCATTCATTTCATCGACTGGGTGTACGGTTTCTTCTGCCTCAACCTGCTCGCCTTCGTCCTGCTGTTTCGCGTCGACCATGACAGCGTGTGGCTGGCGCGGGTGTTCTACGTATGGATCTCGGTCTACAACCTGTTCGTCGTTTCGGTGGCCTGGAGCCTGATGGCCGACGTGTTCGATGGCGCCCAGGCGCGCCGGCTGTTCGCCTTCATCGCGGCGGGCGCCAGCGTCGGTGGGCTTTGTGGGCCGCTACTGAGCACGCTGCTGATCGGGAGCGTCGGCGAGTCTGGCTTGATGCTGATGGCGGCCGTGCTGCTGGGGGCGGCGATGGGGTTCAAGCGTTACCTGATGGTTTGGCGTGAACAGCAGGGCGCCGGGAGACCGGGGGCAGTGAGCGGCGAGAGCCCACGACGTCCGGTACCGGGCAACCCTTTCAGCGGTCTGACGCGCATGCTCGGCTCGCGCTACTTGCTCGGCATCGGTGCGTTCATCCTGTTGCTGACCTCGGTCAGCACCTTTCTCTACTTCGAGCAGGCGCGCCTGGTGGCCGAGCTGTTTCCGGATCGCGCCGCGCAGGTGAAGGTGTTCGGGGTGATCGATTTCGTCGTGCAGGCCGGCGCCCTGGCCGCGCAGTTGTTCATCACCGGTCGGGTGGCGCAGAAGCTCGGTGTGCGCGTGCTGCTGTCGATCGTGCCGGCGCTGGTGTGCTTGGGCTTTATCGGCCTGGCGCTGGCGCCGACCTTCGCCATGCTGGCGGCGCTGATGATCGTGCGCCGCATCGGTGAATATGCCTTCGTCCGGCCGGGGCGGGAAATGCTCTTCGCCCCGCTGGACGCCGAGAGCAAATACAAGGCGAAGAACTTCATCGATACCGTGGTCTATCGCGGCGGTGATGCCCTCAGCGGCTGGGCCAAGGCCGGGCTGGACATGCTCGGTCACGGTGCCTGGCTGGTGGCCATGGTCGGGGCGCTGTGCGCCGCGCTATGGGGCGTGCTCGGCTGGTATCTGGGCGGCCGCGCCGACCGACAGGCCGATGCGTAGGGCGGGTGCAATCCGTCGCTTCGGCAATGGCGGGTTGCACCCGCCCTACAAAACTACTCCGCGACTGCGACGATTTCTTCGATCAGCCATTGCAGCGCGGCATCGCGTTGGCGCTGCGCCAGGCTGACCACTTCCAGGTGGAAGGGGCCGAGAGTGAAGGGCAGTTCGAATAACTGCAGCGGCAGCAGCGTGGCGAAATGCCGAGCTAGAGCGGTTGGCAGCACCGCAGTCAGTTCGCTACCGGCGACGATATGCGCGGCCTGCAGGTAGTTCGGCGTGGTGTAGAGAATCTGCCGCGACAGGCCTTGCTCGCCCAGCCACTGGTCGACCATGCCGCGGGTCTGCCCGCCATGCACCCAGAGGTGGCGCAGGCGCAGGAAGGTGGCCAGGTCCGGTTGCGCCTGCAGTAGCGGGTGGTCGTTGCGCGCCGCCAGCTTGAGTGTCTCGCTCATCCAGTGACGGCGAGCGAAGCGCGCAGGAATCTCGTCGAAGCGGCCCAGCACCAGATCCAACTCGCCCTTGTCCAGCGCCTCCATCGGCAGGCTCGGGCTGAGGTGGCGAATATCGATGCCGATACCCGGCGCTTTTTGGCTCAGGCGGTCGAGCAGGCGCGGCATGCACACCAGCTCCACATAGTCGGTGACGGCGATGCGAAAGCGCTGGCGACTCTCGCCGGGATCGAAGCTTTCCCCGGCGCTCAGGCTTTGTTCCAGCTGGCGCAGGGCGCTGCGAATCGGCGCCTCCAGCGCCAGCGCCCGGGGTGTCGGTTGCATGCGCCGGCCCACGCGTACCAGCAGCGGGTCGTCGAGCAGTTCACGCAGGCGGCCCAGTGCATTGCTCACGGCGGGCTGGCTGAGGGACAGGCGCTCGGCGGCGCGCGACACGTTCTGCTCACGCAACAGGGCATCGAGCACGCGCAGCAGGTTGAGGTCGAAGTTGCTGAAATTCATCTGCTGAATACGTCGTATCACAAGACTAAATTTCAAAAATAGTAGCGGCTTGCTTATCGTGACCCAAGCTTTTCCCTGCGTATTCGAGAGGAACAACAATGACTCAAGTCGTCTCGCCGCTTCGCTGTGCCGCCGTGATCGGTGCCGGCACCATGGGCCGCGGCATCGTCATCAGCCTGGCCAATGCCGGCTTGCGCGTGCTGTGGCTGGACAACAACCCGCAGATGGTCGAGCAGGGCCTGGCGATGGCCGAGGAAACCTGGGCGCATAACGTCGCCAAGGGCCGTATCGCTTCACTGGAAGCGGCGGCGCGACGCGCACGTATCGAAGCGGTGGACAGCTATGCGGCGTTGGCCGACGCTGACCTGGTGATCGAGGCGGTGTACGAGAACCTCGAACTCAAGCAGCGCATCTTCCGCGAGCTGGACGCGGTGATGACGCCCGGCGCCATCCTCGCCAGCAACACCTCGGCGCTGGATATCGACGCCATCGCCGCGGTCACTTCGCGGCCAGAAGCGGTGCTGGGCCTGCACTTCTTCAGCCCGGCGCACATCATGAAACTGCTGGAAATCGTGCGGGGCGCCGAAACCGCACCAGCCGTGCTGCAGGCCACGCAGGAACTGGGCGCGCGCATGGGCAAGGTGGCGGTGGTGGCCGGCAACTGCCATGGTTTCATCGGCAACCGCATGCTGCACAACTACGTGCGCGAGGCGCGCATGTTGCTGCTCGAAGGCGCCTGGCCGCATCAGGTGGATGCGGCGCTGCAGGGCTTTGGCTTCGCCATGGGACCGTTTCGCATGTACGACGTGGTCGGCATCGATCTGGAGTGGCGCGCCCGTGAACTGGCCGGCCAGGGTCAGGACGACCCGGCGGTGCAGGTGGATAACCGCTTGTGCGAACAGGGGCGCTTCGGCCAGAAGAGCGGCAAGGGTTATTACCTGTACGCACCGGGTAGTCGCCAGGCCGAGCACGACCCGCAGGTGGACGCGCTGGTGCAGGCCGAGTCCGAGCGTCTGGGCTTTAGTCGCCGTGATATTGGCAACGAGGAGATTCTCGAGCGCTGCCTGCTGGCACTGGTCAACGAAGGGGCGAAGATTCTTGAAGAGAACATCGCAGCCAACAGCCACGACATCGATCTGGTCTACCTCAACGGCTACGGGTTTCCCATCGAGCGCGGTGGCCCGATGAGTTGGGCCGATGGCGAGGGCGTCGGCGCCATTGGTCAGCGCCTGCGGCACCTGGCCGAACGCTTCGGCAGCCATTGGCAACCAGCGCCGTTGATCGAGCGCCTGGCCAGCGAGAACAAGCACTTCAGCGACGTACAGGAGGGCCGGGTATGAGCTATCAGGCGCCATTGCGCGACATGCGTTTCGTGCTGCACGAGCTGTTCGATGCTACCGGCCACTGCGAACGCCTGGGCAACGGCCTGGACCGCGAGCTGATCGACGGCGTGCTGGAGGAGGCTGCGGCCTTCGCTGCCGGTGAGGTCGCACCGCTCAATCGCAACAGCGATGAGCAAGGCTGCCAACTGCGCGACGGCGCGGTGACCACGCCCAAGGGTTTTCGCGAGGCCTACCAGCAATACGTGGACAACGGCTGGGCGAGCATGACCGGGCCGGTGGAGCACGGCGGCCAGGGCTTTCCGCAACTGGTGGCTTTCGCCTTCCATGAGATGCTGATGGGCGCTTCGCTGTCCTTCCGCGTTTACTCCGGGCTAACCGAGGGCGCGGTGCTGGCGCTGCACAAGCACGGCAGCGAAACGCTGAAACAGCATTACCTGGGCAAGCTGGTCAGCGGCCAATGGACCGGCACCATGTGCCTGACCGAGCCGCAGGCTGGCACCGATCTGGCGCTGTTGCGTACTCGCGCCGAGCCGCAGGCCGACGGCAGCTATCGCGTCAGCGGCAGCAAGATCTTCATCAGTGGCGGCGAGCAGGATCTGTCGGAAAACATCATCCACCTGGTACTGGCGCGTCTGCCGGATGCGCCGGCGGGCGTGAAGGGCATCAGCCTGCTGCTGGTGCCGAAGTTTATCGCCAACGAGATCGGTGAGCCGGGCGAACGCAACACGCTGTCGTGCGGCGCCATCGAGCACAAGATGGGCATCAAGGGCGCCTCCACCTGCGTGATGAACTTCGACGGCGCCAGCGGCTGGCTGGTGGGCGAGGCCAACCAGGGCCTGGCCTGCATGTTCACCATGATGAATGACGCGCGCTTTCAGGTCGGTCTGCAGGGTCTCGGCATCGGCGAGGCGTCCTTCCAAGGCGCGCTGCGTTATGCCCGTGAGCGCCTGCAGTCGCGCGGTCTGGCCGGCGTACAGGCGCCGGACAAGGCGGCCGACCCGATCATCGTGCATCCCGACGTGCGACGCATGCTGTTGACCCAGAAGACCCTGGTCGAAGGCAGTCGCATGCTCGCTGCCTACACCGCGCGCCAGCTCGATCTGGAGCACGGCGCCGAGTCGGCCGAGGCGCGCAAGGCGGCCGGCAAGCGCGCGGCGCTGCTGATTCCCATCGTCAAGGCGTTCTTCACCGACATGGGCCAGGAAGTGGCCAGCCACGGCGTACAGATATACGGCGGGCACGGCTTCATCCGCGAGTGGGGCATGGAGCAGTTGATGCGCGACAGCCGCATCACCCAGCTCTACGAGGGCACCAACGGCATCCAGGCGCTGGACTATATCCGTCGCAAGCTGCTGGGCGACGGTGGTGCCGAGCTGTCTGCCATGCAGGCCGAGTTCAGCGAGCTGTGCGACGCCCAGGTCGGTCGCTCGGCACTGGTGGAGATGGCGGCCGTGGTACAGGCGCGTCTCGGTGAATGGCGCGAGCTGAGCAGTGCCGTGATCGCAGCCTGTCAGCGTGACCCGCAGGAGATCGGTGCTACCTCGGTGGATTTCCTCCAGTACTCGGCTTATCTGCTGCTGGCTGGTTTCTGGCTGCAGGCGGCGGCGCGAGCGCAGGATGCGCTGGAGGCGGGCAGCGGCGAGGCAGCGTTCTACCAGGGCAAGCTGCACAGCGCGCAGTTCTACCTGCGCCGTGTGCTGCCACGCGCCAGCGCGCACCGCGAATCCTTGCTGGGAGGGGCGGATTGTTTGATGGCCTTGGACGAGGAGAGCTTCGCGTTCTAGCACGGGTTATTGGTGCGCGCGGCGCACCCTACACGTGAGACGTGCAGCGGCGTAGCCCGGATGCAATCCGGGGAAATTTGCCTGACCGATCCCGGATTGCATCCGGGCTACAACAAGAGGAGCAATCCCATGCATCCCTTCAGCTTCGCCACCACCGCGCAGATCCTCTGCGAATCCGGTGCCAGCCTGCGCCTGGCCGAACTCTGTCGTGAGCGCGGCGCGCGCCGCGTACTGATCGTTACCGACCCCGGCATCACCCGTCTCGGTATGCTCGAAGCGCTGCTGCCGGGCTTTACTCGCGCGGGTATGAGTGTGCAGGTGTTCGACCAGGTGCTGGCCGACCCGCCGGAAGCCGTGGTATTGGCCGCTGTGGCGCAGGCTCGCGAGTTGCAGGCGGAGCTGGTGGTTGGCTTCGGTGGCGGCAGTTCGATGGATGTCGCCAAACTGGTGGCGTTGTTGGCGCATCCCGACGGCGGCCAGTCGCTCAGTGAGATCTATGGTGTGGGCAATGCCCGCGGTCGGCGCCTGCCGCTGATTCAGGTGCCGACCACGGCCGGCACTGGCTCCGAGGTGACGCCCATCGCCATCGTTACCACCGGCGAAACCACCAAGATGGGCGTGGTGTCGCCAATGCTGTTGCCGGATCTGGCCCTGCTCGATGCCGACCTCACCCTCGGCCTGCCTGTGGCGGTCACCGCCGCCACCGGTATCGATGCCATGGTGCATGCCATCGAGGCCTACACCAGCGCGCTGAAGAAGAACCCCATTTCCGACCTGCTGGCACGCGAGGCGTTGCGCTTGCTGGCGGCCAATCTCGATGAAGTAGTGCGCAACGGCAGCAACCGCCAGGCGCGCCAGGCCATGTTGCTCGGCGCCTGCCTGGCCGGTCAGGCGTTCGCCAATGCGCCGGTAGCGGCGGTGCATGCGCTGGCCTATCCATTGGGTGGGCATTTTCATATTCCCCATGGGCTGTCCAATGCCCTGGTACTACCGCAGGTGCTGGCCTTCAATGCGCCAGCCGCCGCGCCGCTGTATGCCGAGCTGGCGCCACTGGTGCTGGGTGAGCGCTTACGGGCGGGCAGTGCGATTGCCCAGACCGAGCAACTGATCGAGGCGCTGGCCGGCTTCAGTCAGCGCAGCGGCTTGCCGACGCGGCTGCGCGATGCCGGCGTGAGCGAGGCAATGTTGCCCGCGCTGGCGGCGGACGCCATGCTGCAACAGCGCCTGCTGGTGAACAACCCACGCGAAATGAACGAGCAGCAGGCGCTAGTCATTTACCAAGCTGCCTATTGAGGCGAAGTTGTCGTAGGTGTGCACGGCGCACCCTACCGGTCCAGCGCCATTCCTGCCGTAGGGTGCGCCGTGCGCACCGAGGCCAGCCAAGGACTATCAATGAATCAACCCCAATACCTGCGTGGCGACTACCGCCACTTCCAGCCGATCACCACGCGCTGGCACGACAACGACATCTACGGCCACGTGAACAACGTGACCTACTACAGCTACTTCGACAGTGCGGTGAATGCTTACCTGATCGCCGAAGGTGGCCTGGATATCCATGACGGCGCAGTGGTGGGTTTCGTGGTCAGCTCCAACTGCGATTACTTCGCCTCCATCGCCTTCCCCGATGCCATCGAAGTGGGGCTGCGCGTCGGCAAGTTGGGCAACAGTTCGGTGCAGTACGAGCTGGCCATCTTCAAGGCGGGTGAGGAGCAAGCCTGTGCCGCTGGGCGTTTTGTCCATGTGTTCGTCGACCGGGCGAGCAATCGTCCCGTCGCGATCCCCGAGACCTTGCGTGCGGCGCTGGCGGCATTACAGGTGGATTGAGAGCTGCGCACCCACGTGGAGCCCCGCGCCAGAGTCCGGCCTGCTAGGCTGTGAGCTGTCATTCGCCAGGGAGTGCCCATGTCCGATCTCGAGCGCGAGCAGGCGCAGCAGCGCGCCACTCGCATCGCCGCCTTCCGCGAGGAGCTGGCCGAGCTGCGCCAGGAGCAGATATTGCACCTGAGCGAAGCGCAGGAGCAGGCCGTCGCCGAGCATCATCGCCAGTTGCTGGCGCACTTTCGCCAGACGCTGGATATCGACGCCGATGCCCGCGCTCGCCAGTTGTCGCTGGGCATGCGCCTGGCCTCGCTGTTCGGCGCGCTGGCGCTGGCGGCCGGGCTGTTCTTCCTGTTCTATCAGTTCTGGGGGCTGTTCGATGCCATTGCGCAAGTCGCCATCCTTCTCGGCAGTAGCCTGGGCAGCTTGTTGCTGTGCTTCTGGCTCCAGGCCCGCGACACCTCGGGTTACTACGCCAAGCTGGCGGCGGTGCTGGCATTCGTCTGCTTCGTGCTGAACCTGTCGATGCTCGGGCAGATCTTCAATATCACGCCTTCGGACAAGGCTCTGTTGCCTTGGGGAGCCTTGGCCCTGTTGCTGGCCTACCAGTGTCGCCAGCGCCTGCTGCTGGTGGTGGCGTTGCTCTGCTTCGGCCTGTTCGTCGCAGCGCGCCTGGGCGACTGGGCGGGCTGGCACTGGTGGTCGCTGGGCGAACGGCCGGAGTTGTTCATGCCGCTGGCGGCGCTGCTGCTCCTGCCGCAATGGCTCGAGCAGCGGCGCTATCCGGGCTTTGCCGCCTGCTACCGAGTGGTCGGGTTGCTCTACCTGCTCGGCCCGGTGCTGGTGCTGTCCTACTGGGGGGGCGGCAGCTATCTCGACTGGTCGACTGGGTGGATCGAGGCGTTCTACCAGACACTCGGCTTCGTCCTGGCGGGGGCAGCGATCTGGCTGGGCATTCGCCGTGGTTGGGGTGAAGTGGTCAATACCGGTTTGCTCTTCGCCCTGGTCATGCTCTTCGCCAAATTGTTCGACTGGTGGTGGCAACTGCTGCCGCGCTACCTGTTCTTCCTCCTGCTTGGCTTGATCGCCGTGCTGTTACTGGTGGTGTTGCAACGCTGGCGGCGCAGCGCGCCGGGAGGTGCGCAATGAAGCGGGCAGCGTGGCTTGGTCTTGGCGTGGTGCTGCTGAGCAATGCCGTCGCACTGGGTGGCGTCTGGTACAACCGCAGCGGCGAGCGCGAGGCGCAACTGCAGCTCAGCGAGCGTGAATTGCAGCGCGTCTATGGTGGCTGGTTACGTGATGAAGACGATGGCGTACTGCGCCTGCAACTGAGCTGGCAGCGCCCCGGAGAGGGCTGGCAACTACCCTGGCTGGACGAGGCCAAATTGCACGAGCTGGGTTACTCGGCGACCGACGAGCAGGCCTTGCGGCGGCAGCCGGCACGCGAGGTCTGGTGGGTGCTGGAGCTGGATGGGCCGCTGTACCGCAGCCAGGTCGAGCAGGCCCGTCAAGCATTGGCCGTCGCCGAGGCCGAGTTGCAGGCCAAGTCCGAGAGTGAGGTGTTGCAGCAGGCGCGCGATGATCGCCAGCGTCGCCTGCAATTCGTCGAACAGCAGGCCAGCCGTCTGATGCTGGTGGATGCGGGCGTGGATGCGCAGGTACTGCGCAAGCGCTGGCCGGATCGGCAGCGCCAGGTGTTACTGGCCGGGCGTATCGAGCCCTATCGCCAGGTTACGGAGGCCGGTTATGGCGCGACCGTTCGCCTGGAGAACGACCGCCTGAGTGTGCCCTACGCCTATCGCGACTTGGCGCGTGGCTGGGAGCGCAGCTACGAACAGACAGGGTTCAAGGCGCAGGTCGAAGTGGCCTTCGGTCGTCGCCATGAACCCTGGGTACTCAGCATCCGTCAGTGACGGCGCCAGTGTTTGTGGTGCTTCTTGTGTTTCTTGCCATGGTGGCGGTGATGTTTGCCGCGACGATCATCGTCGTAGCTGGCATTGCCCATGTAGTTGCCCAGCGCGCCGCCAGCACCGCCGCCGACTGCTGCACCGACCACGCCGCCGGTGTTGCCACCGACCTGCTGACCGACGACGTTACCGCCCGCTGCGCCCAGCGCGCCGCCAATGGCCGCTTCGGTACGGCTGCGGCGATCAGCGCCGACCATGCTGCCGGCGGCGCCACCGAGACCGGCACCGACCGCGGCGCCCGTGTTGCCACCGACCTGCTGACCCACCATCGCACCCACGGCTCCGCCTAGGGCACCACCCAGGCCAGCTTCGGTATTGCCGGCAAAGGCAAAACCGCCGCTAGTCAGGCCCAGGGAAAGAAAGAAGAGTTGCAGTGACTTCATGAGAACCTCGTACAGGAGTCGCCGGATCGACGTTATGCCATTGACCGGCGATGCCTGTGCGAGGTTCCTGGCCGCCGGTCAGCTCGCTGCGCTGCTGCCCAGCAGATTGCCGCCGTTGGCGGCCTGCAGGCAGATGGCGACGAACTTGCTGGTCGGTGTGCTGCTGCCGACACCGGCGCTTTCCAGTGGCACCAGCGGGTTGGCTTCGGGGAAGTAGGCGGCGGCCTGGCCGGCAGGAATGTCGAAGGCGAGCAGGGTGAAGCCGCTGATGCGGCGCTCGATGCCGTCGTTCCACAGCGAACGAATGTCCACCTTCTGCCCGGGCTTGAAGCCCAGACGCAGGATGTCCGCCTCGTTGGCGAAGAGCACGTCGCGTTGGCCGCGCACGCCACGGTAGCGGTCGTCGAGGCCGTATACGGTGGTGTTGTACTGGTCGTGCGAACGCAGGGTCTGCAGGATCAGGTCCGGCGTTTCACCGCTCTCACGCACTTGCGGGGGCAGCAGGTCGGCGAGCAGGGCGTTGGCCTTGAAGTTGGCCTTGCCGGAGGCCGTCTTCCATTGCCGCGCGCCAGCCGAGTTGCCGAGGTAGAAACCACCGGGGTGGGCAACACGCTGATTGAAATCGTGGAAGCCGGGAATGGTGTCGGCGATCAGGTCGCGGATGCGGTCGTAGTCGGCGATCAGTGCGTCCCAGTCCACCGGGTGGTTGCCCAGGGTGGCCTTGGCGATACCAGCGACGATGGCTGGCTCCGAGCGCATCTCGCTGCCGGAAAGCGGTTCGAGCTGGCCGTAGGAGGCGTGGATCATGCTGAACGAGTCTTCCACCGTTACCGCCTGCGGGCCGCCGGCCTGGTGGTCGATGTCGGTGCGGCCGAGGCACGGCAGGATCAGTGCATCGCGGCCCATGGTGAGGTGGCTGCGGTTGAGCTTGGTGCTGATCTGCACGGTGAGGTCGCAGCTCTGCAGCGCCTTGTGCGTGCGCGGGCTGTCCGGGGTGGCCTGGGCGAAGTTGCCGCCGAGGCCGATGAACACCTTGGCCTGACCGTCGATCATGGCGTTGATCGCCTCGACGGTGTTGTGGCCGTTCTCGCGCGGCACCTTGAACTGGAAGCGTTTTTCCAGGGCGTCGAGCAATGACACTGGCGGGCGGTCGTTGATGCCCATGGTGCGGTCGCCCTGCACGTTACTGTGGCCGCGCACCGGGCACAGGCCGGCGCCGGGGCGACCGAGGTTGCCGCGCAGCAGTTGCAGGTTGACGATTTCCTGAATGGTGGCCACCGAGTGGTGGTGCTGGGTGATGCCCATGGCCCAGCAGATGATCACGCGCTGGGCGCGACGGTACATGCGCGCAGCCTGTTCGATTTCCAGCAGGCTCAGACCTGACTGGGCCTCCAGTGCTTCCCAGGTGGTGTCGTCGATCAGCCTCAGGTAGGCATCGGCGCCATCGGTCTGCTCGGCGATGAAGGCATGGTCGAACACTGCCGGCTCGCCCTTGGCCTTGGCTTCACGCTCCCACAACAGGAGGAACTTGGCGATGCCGCGCAGGGCGGCCATGTCGCCGCCCAGGGCTGGGCGGAAGAACGCGGTGTTCAGCGGCTCGGAGCCATTGCTGAGCATCTCCAGCGCGTGTTGCGGATGCTGGAAGCGCTCCAAGCCGCGTTCCTTGAGCGGATTGAAGCAGACTACCTGAGCGCCACGTTTGACCGCTTCGCGCAGCGGTTCGAGCATGCGCGGGTGGTTGGTGCCGGGGTTCTGGCCGAGCACGAAGATGGCGTCGGCATGCTCGAAGTCATCGAAGGTCACGCTGCCCTTGCCGATGCCCACGCTCTGGCCGAGGGCCACACCGCTGGCCTCGTGGCACATGTTCGAGCAATCGGGGAAGTTGTTGGTGCCGTAGGCGCGGACGAACAACTGGTAGAGGTATGCCGCCTCGTTGCTGGCCCGGCCGGAGGTGTAGAATTCGGCGTGATCCGGGCTCGGCAGCGCCTTCAGATGCCTGGCGATCAGGGCGAAGGCTTCGGCCCAGGTGGTCTTCGTGTAGCGGTCGGTGCTGGCGTCGTAGCGCATCGGGTGGGTCAGGCGACCCTGATACTCGAGCCAGTAGTCGCTCTGCTCGCGCAGTTGGCTGACCGTGTAGCGGGCGAAGAAGGTGGGGTCCACGCGACGTTTGGTGGCTTCCCAGTTGACCGCCTTGGCGCCGTTCTCGCAGAACTTGATATGGCCGTCTTCGGGCGAGTCGCCCCAGGCGCAACCGGGGCAGTCGAAGCCGCCGTTCTGGTTGGTCTTGAGCAGCGCGCGCAGGTTCTTGAACGGCTGCTTGCTGTCCAGCCAGAAACGGGTGACGGCGTTCAGTGCGCCCCAGCCAGCGGCCGGGCCTTTGTAGGGCTTGTAGCGAGGATTGACGGGCTGCAGGCTCATGGTCGTTCTTCTTCGTCAGGCGCGGGGCTGTAGACCCGCGGCGTGCTGTGATGGGGCAGGTGGATCAGGTTGAGGCGATGGCGCCGCGCCCAGTCCACGGTCAGGGCGGTGGGGGCGGACAGGCTCACCAGGGTGCCGATACCGGCGCGCACCGCCTTGTGCAGCAGCTCCAGGCTGCAGCGACTGGTGACCAGAGCGAAGCCCCCTGTACTGTCGATGCGCTCGCGGGCGAGGGCGCCGATCAGCTTGTCCAGGGCGTTGTGGCGGCCGATGTCTTCGCGGCACAGACGAATCTCGCCCTTGGCGTCGATGAACAGGGCCGCGTGCAGCGCGCCGCTTTGCCGCGCCAGTTGTTGCTGATCGCCAATACGCTCGCGCAGGCCTTTCAGGTGTTCCAGCGGCGGCAGTGCGGTGCCGGGCAGTGCCGTCAGGGCCGGCAGCGCCTGTTCCAGCGCGTCCACGCCGCACAGGCCACAACCGCTGGTGCCGGCCATTTGCCGGCGTTGCTGCTTGAGCGCCCAGAACGCACGACTGCTGACTTGCAGGCGCGCTTCGCGGCTGTCACCGATACCGCGCAACTGGATGTCATAGATGTCGTCGATTGATGCGATCAGGTCGTTGCCAAGACTGAAGCCGACGGCAAAATCTTCCAGGTGATGCGGGGAAACCATCATCACTGCCTGGTTCAGGTCGTTGTAACTGATCGCCAGGGCGCATTCCTCGGCCAGAGCAGCGTGCTGCGCGCGGTCGTCACCGAGTTCGGCGTAGCTGTAAGCACTGGTGATGTGCGGCTGGGCGGCTGGCTTGGCCATCGAGGCGCGCTCTGTGACAGATTGACACAGCTAAGCCTAGGCCTGTGGGCGGGAAGCGTCTAATCGTTGGCTTTGATGTTCTGATCGAGCAAATCTATCAAGCGTTTGCGAGCCACTCTCGTGCTTCTTCGAAGCAGGCTTGTGCGAGTGCTGAGGCCGGGGCGCTACGACGCATGATCAGGCCTTGCAGCGCCAGGGTGTGGGCGCCGTCTATCGGCAGCAGGCGTAAATGACCGTCGGTCGGGGCGCCATCGGTCGGAATGGGCATCACGCTACAGCACAGACCGGCGCTGACGGCCTGAGTCAGATGGTGCACGGCATCGGCTTCCAGGCGTATCTGCGGGCTGAGACCACGGGCGCGGAAGCTGTGGTCGATGGACTGGCGAAAGTGCATGCCGCTGGAAAGCAGCCCCAGTGGCAGGTTGGTCAGCTGCTCCCAGCGCAGGCTGCTGCTGGCGAAGTGGAAATGGCGCTGATCGTAGAGCAGGCCCATGCGCGCCTCGGCCAGTTCCAGGCTGGCGAAATGCTCGCGGTCGAGGCGATCGAGATAGGACAGGCCGAGGTCGAGCTGATTGCGCACCAGCTGTTCGAGAATCTGGTCGCTGCTCAGTGCGTGCAGCTGAAAACGCAGCCCGGGGTGACGCTCGGCGAACAGGCTGATCAGCAGCATCGGATCGAAACTGGCCAGCGGCACCACGCCCAGGCGCAGCGTGCCCACCAGGTGCCCGCGGCAGGCGGCAGCCTCGGCGAGCAGGCCATCCTGTGCGGCCAGCACGCTGCGCGCCCAGGCCAGGATGCGTTCGCCTTCGGCGCTGAATCCCTCGAAACGCTGGCCACGACGGACCAGCTCCAGGCCCAGTTCGTCTTCCAGCTGGCGCAGGCGCATGGACAGCGTCGGCTGGGTCACGTGGCAGCGTGCAGCGGCCTGGCCGAAGTGACGGGTTTCGTCGAGGGCGACGAGAAATTTCAGCTGCTTTATGTCCATGGGGGCTCCTGGTCTGCCCGGATTCTAATGCGCGAACGCTAATCAGGGGTGTTTCCTGAACTAGACTTTTGTCTCCGGGCGGTTTGCCCGGTCATCCACATGGAACGAGAGGAATCGCCATGAGTCTGTTCACCTTTGTCAAAGATGCCGGGGTCAAGCTCTGGGAGTCACTGGTGGGTCAGGAGGCGCAGGCCGCCGAATCGCTCAAGGAGCACGTCGCCAAGGTCGGCCTGGGCAACCCGAACATCGAGGTCAGCGTCGAGGGTGACAAAGTGATCGCTCGCGGTGAAGTGGCCAGCCAGGAAGAGAAGGAAAAGATCCTCCTGGCGTTGGGCAATGTGGCCGGTGTCGGTGAGGTCGATGACCAGATCAGCGTGAGCACGCCTGCCCCCGCAGCGCGTTTCGTCACGGTGAAGAAGGGCGACACGCTGAGCGCCATCGCCAAGGCCGAATACGGCAATGCCAATGCCTACATGAAGATATTCGAGGCCAACAAGCCGATGCTCAGTCACCCGGACAAGATCTATCCGGGGCAGGTGCTGCGCATTCCCGAGTAGACCGTAGCCCGGATGCAATCCGGGGTGCGACGAACCTGTAGCTGTATGCCGAATCCACGGCTTGCATCCAGCTACAGGTTCGTCAGCAACTCCCGGTAGTCCTCCACCGCAGCGAACTCCTCGGTATCCTTCGGCCCAGCCTGGCTGTCCGGCTGGCGTACGGCGAGCAGTTGGGCAACACCGAAACGCCCGGCGCTGCGCAGGATTGGCAGGCTGTCGTCGATGAACAGGGCGCGTGCCGGATCGAAGTCGACGTCCTGGCGCAGGGCGAACCAGAACTGCTGGTCTTCCTTGGGAAAGCCATAGTCGTGGGAGCTGATCAGGCGCTCGAACCAGGGCGCCAACTCGACGCGCTCCAGCTTCAGCGACAGCGAATCGCGGTGCGCGTTGGTGATCAGCACCACGCGTTTTCCGGCCTCGCGCAGGGCGCGCAGAAACAGCTCGGCATCCGCGCGCAGGGCGATCAGGTGAGCGACCTCGCGCTTGAGATCACGGATCGACAGCCGCAGCTCGCGGCTCCAGAAGTCGGTGCAGTACCAGTTCAGCGTACCGGCGTGCTGGCGAAACAGCGGCAGTAGTTCGGCCTGGGCCAGCGCCAGGCTGACGCCATGATGCTCGGCATAGCGCTGCGGCAGGTGGGTGAGCCAGAAGTGGTTGTCGAAGTGCAGGTCGAGCAACGTGCCGTCCATATCCAGCAGGACGGTGTCGATCTGCTGCCAAGGTAATACGGGCATGCTCATCTCTCTGATCGGAAACAATCGTTCCGTGGCCTGTTTCGCCTTGATGCAATCTCGGCCGGGGATAATGCGAAAAGCCGCTGTATGATAACCCGCTCGGTCCCGCCAAGGAGTCGCCTCATGCGCCAAAAGCCCACGGTTCTCGCTCGCGAAATTGTCGCCAGCAGCCGTCTGTTTCGTGTCGAGGAAGTGCAGTTGCGCTTCTCCAATGGCACGGAGCGTACCTATGAGCGGCTGGTCGGCAAGGGCTCCGGCTACGGCGCAGTGATGGTGGTGGCGATGCTCGATTCAGAGCACGCGGTGCTGATCGAGGAGTATTGCGGTGGCACCGATGACTACCAGCTGTCGCTGCCCAAGGGGCTGATCGAACCGGGTGAAGACGTACTGGTGGCGGCCAACCGCGAGCTCAAGGAAGAGGCCGGTTTCGGCGCGCACGAGCTGGAGTACATCACCGAGCTGAGCCTGTCGCCCGGTTATATGAGCCAGAAGATTCAGGTGGTGCTGGCGCGCAATTTGTACGAGGAGCGCCTGCCCGGTGATGAGCCCGAGCCGATGCGGGTCGATCGCATCAGCCTGCGCGAGTTGTCCAGCCTGGCCCAGCACGAACAGTTCAGCGAAGGTCGCGCACTGGCGGCTCTGTACCTGGTGCGTGACCTGCTGACCCAGCGCGGAGAGTACCGCCCGTGAGCCACCCCTTTATTCCCCAGGTGATCGAGTTGGTCCGCACTGCGGGTGCGGCAACGCTGCCGTATTGGCGCAGCGACGTGGCGGTGATGGAGAAGGCCGATGCCTCGCCAGTGACCGCCGCCGACCTGGCCGCGCACCATATCCTGCTCGATGGCCTGCAGGTGCTGGCGCCGGAGGTGCCGGTGCTGTCGGAGGAGGCCGCCGATATCCCGCTGGCCGAGCGTGCCGCCTGGACGCGCTGGTGGCTGGTCGATCCGCTCGATGGCACCAAGGAATTTATCGCCGGCTCCGAAGAGTTCACGGTCAACGTCGCCTTGATCGAACAGGGCCGTGTGGTCTTCGGCGTGGTCGGCATTCCGGCCAATGGTCGCTGCTATTACGGCGGCGCTGGTTTGGGCGCCTGGTGCAGCGACAGGCCGGGCGAGGAGCATTCGATCAGCGTGCGCCTGGCGCCCGCGCAGGGCTTTACCCTGGTGGCCAGCAAGCGCCATTCCAGCCCGGCGCAGGAAACCCTGCTCGCTGGTTTGGCCGCACGTTTCGGTGAGCCAGTGCTGGCCAATATCGGCAGCTCGCTGAAGTTCTGTCTGCTGGCCGAGGGCAACGCCGATTGCTACCCGCGCCTGGCGCCCACCTCGCAGTGGGACACGGCGGCAGCGCAGGGTGTGCTGGAAGGGGCGGGCGGCGAGGTGCTGAATCTGGCTGGCAAACCGCTCGCCTACGAAGCACGAGAATCCTTCCTCAACCCCTCGTTTCTGGCTGTGCCGGCCGCCGCCGAGTGGCGTGGCGAGTTGATCGAGCTGGCGCGGGCGCTTTAATCGTAGGGCGGGTGAAACCCGCCGTGATAGTGGCGGGTTGCACCCGCCCTACGGGAATGCGGCAAACTCAATCGAGCATGTCGCTGTAGCGCGCGTCCTTCTTGAATACCAGTGGCTGGTCGAAGCCCGGCACCTTCACTTCTTCGGTGGTGATGGAGATCGCCTGGTCGTCGATCATGTCGTTGCCGAAGTTGTAGATGATGTCCAGCTTGCCCTGCAGCGCCTGCTGGTCGTAGGCGGCTGCAGCGGCGCGGGTGCCCGCGCGGCGCGCCAGGTAGGCGTCGAAGGCGGCCTGACCGTGACGCTTGCGCAGCATGCGCTCGGCGACGTGCGGGGCCAGCACCAGGGCGCTGGCGTTGTTGCCGCCGAAGCCCTTGGAGTTGATGAAGGCGACATCCAGCGCCTGCTCACCTACTTTGCGGTCTTCGGTAGACAGGCTCAGGTTGTCCTGATGCACGTCGCCAGCGACCGCGTCGATGGTCTTCAAACCCGGCACGATGCCGTACTTGAAGGCGCCGAGGGCGGCGATCACCTGGTCGCCGCTGGCGGTGGCCAGGGAGTGACCGACGAAGGCCTTCACTGCAGTGACCGGCCATTGCTCGATACCGAAGGCCGCCGCGACGCGGTCGAGAATTTCCGACTCGGTAACGCGGTTGGCCGGGGTGCTGGAACCGTGGGCGTGGACGAAGCTGCGGCTGCGCACGGCGTCCAGGCCGAGCAGTTGCACGGCACTGGCTACGGCCTTGGCCACGGTCAGGTAGTTGCCCGGGCCGGGAGCGGAGATGGATTTCTTGAAACCATCGGCATTGATGAACACGTCCGGCACCGCGCCGTGGATATCGGCGCCGAGCTCCAGGGCCAGCTCGTCGTCCATTAGCACCACGAACTGGCAGGCCTCGGCCAGGGTGAAACCGCAGTTGTCACCGAACGGGCGGCTGGCGCGGCGGAAGTCCACCTCGCTCTTGCCTTCGATCTGGCGCAAGCCTTCCTCGGTGGCCAGTGCGCCCATGGCGCCATAACCCTCGATGCACTCTTGGTTGATCGGTGCCTCGCTGCTGCCGACGATCACCACACGCGCCTTGCCCGAGGCGATCTGCTCGATGCCTTTTTGCAGGTTGTAGAGGAAGGTGGCGCAGGCGCCGGTGATGCTGCCGGTGGTGCCGACGCTGCCGAGCACGTAGGCGTTGATGAAGTCGGCCGGCATGGTGTTCAGGCCTAGGGCCAGTTGCTTGGCGGTGACGCGACCACCCTTGAGGCGCGACTGCATCATGCCGCCGAAACCGTTCTCGTCGAGCTGGCTCATGATGCAGCTGGCGAATACGGCGATCTCGTCCGGGGCGACGTGCTGGACGATGCGCTGCCAGTCGATGCCCACCGAGCGCAGGGCGTCGGTGACGCCGACTACGGTCATGGCCAGGCCGCGCGGATGGAAGCGTGCGTTGTACAGCTCGCTCGGCTCGAAACCGCTGGGCAACTGGCCGGCGGATTTCACTGCCAGCGGGCGATAGCTGTCGACCTTGAATTCGCAGCTGTCGTGCAGGGTGACGCGCACCTCGTTGCCTTCGAGCTCTTCGACCGACCAGTTGGCCGGCAGTGGCTCGGGCAGTTGTTTGCGCTGGGTGACGAAGCTCAGGCTGGCGCCGTTGGCGGGGGCGACGCCGATATTCTTCTGCCAGTGGGCTGCGTCCGGATCCAGGTGCTGCTTCTCGATGCGACGCACCAGGGTGCCGGCGAGGATCTGCTTGGCGTAGCGGCTTTCGATCTCGGCCAGGCTCAGCGCCTGGCCGTCCTGATCCTGGTACTGGCCATCGACCACGCGCACCAGCTTCATCATCTGCGCCAGTCCGGCCAGGGTTTCCTGGCGCGCCTGGGGTTGCAGCGACTCTTGCACGGTGCGACGGAAACCATGGTGAAAGGAGCTGCGCCCGGCTGCGTTGTAACCCCCAAAACCTACGATCACAGGTAAGCGCGACATAAATCAGAAGCTCCTGAACAAGGCCAGCGCGACGCCAGGCCGGCGCCTCTGGGCGCGAGCAGGGTCATAGGGCGGTGGCATTTGGAAAATTTCGACTGCCTAACCTGACGTGGATCATGACCGTCGAGTCACTACTTCGTCCAATGTCGTGGCAAGAGCGGGGCGTGTCGCGGATGGGAAGGTCGCCTGGACGTAGGGCGCGCCGTGCGCAACGCGGCCTTCAGCAGTTGGTGCGCGCGGCCTGGGCGGCCCCGCGACACCCTGCGGTGCTGGCGAGCCCGCCGGGTGGCGGGCTCGTGTCGGTTCAGCCCTGGTAGCTGATATGCCCGTCGACCAGGGTGTAGCGCACCGCGCCAGGCAGGCAATGGCCGATGAACGGGCAGTTGCTGCCCTTGGAGTACCACTGCTCACCGGCCACGGTGGAGGCCTGTGCATCGAACAGCACGATATCGGCAGCGCTGCCGACATTCAGGCTGCCAGCCGGCAGGCGCAGGGCGGCGGCCGGGCCGGTGGTCAGGCGCGCCAGCAGCGTCGGCAGGTCCAGCAGGCCGTCCTGCACCAGGCTCAGGGCCAGCGGTAGCAGCAGTTGCACGCTGCTGATGCCCGGCTCGGTGGCGGCGAAGGGCGCCAGCTTGGCGTCGCGTTCGTGCGGTTGGTGGTGGCTGGAGATGGCCGAGATCACTCCGGCTTTCACCGCCTCGCGCAGCCCTTCGCGGTCGGCACGCGAGCGCAGCGGCGGCTGCACGTGATAGAGGCTGGAGAAGTCGATCAGCGCCTCGTCGGTGAGAATCAACTGGTACAGCGCCACATCGGCGGTCACTGGCAGGCCGCGCGCCTGAGCGTTAGCGATCAGCTCGGCGCCACGCGCGCTGGTGATCTGGCTGAAGTGCGCGCGCACGCCGCTCTGTTCCACCAGCAACAGGTCGCGGGCCAGGGCCACGGTTTCGGCGGTTTCCGGGATGCCGGCCAGGCCGAGGAAGCTGGCGGTAGGGCCTTCGTGAGCCAGGCCGCCTTCGGCCAGGTCGGCGTCCTGCGAGTGGAAGATCACCTGCAGGTCGAAGGTGGCCGCATATTCCAGCGCGCGGCGCAGGGTGCGGCTGCTGCGGAAGTTGTCCAGGCCGTTGCCGAAGGCCACACAGCCGGCATCACGCAGCGCCACGAGTTCTGCAAGCTGCTCGCCAGCCAGGCCCTTGCTCAGTGCACCGATGGGAAAGACCTTGGTGTGCCCGGCTTCGCGGGCGCGGTCGAGAATCAGCTCGGCCACCGCCGAGGTATCCAGCACCGGTTTGGTGAACGGCGGGCAGCACAGGCTGGTGACGCCGCCGGCCGCCGCGGCCAGGGTTTCCGTGGCAATGCTGCCCTTGCGGCTGTAGCCCGGCTCGCGCAGGGCCACCGACAGGTCGACCAGGCCGGGCGCAGCGATCAGACCCTGGGCGTCGAGCGTCTTGTCGGCAACGAAGTTGGCCGGCGCCTGGCCGGTGGCGACCAGCTTGCCGCCGTCGATATAGAGGTCGGTGACCTGATCCAGGCCGCTGGCCGGGTCGATCACGCGGGCGCCGAGGATTGCGGTACGCATCAGTTGGCCTCCTCGGCGTTGAGTTGACGTTGGGCGTTCTGCCCGCTCATGGCCATCGACAACACGGCCATGCGGATGGCGATGCCGTAGGTGACCTGGTTGAGAATCACCGACTGCGGGCCGTCGGCCACTGCCGACTCGATCTCCACGCCGCGGTTGATCGGCCCCGGGTGCATCACCAGGGCATCCGGCTTGGCCAGCTTGAGGCGTTGCTCGGTGAGGCCGAACAGGCGGTAGAACTCACCCTCGCTGGGCAGCAGGCCGCCCTGCATGCGCTCGCGTTGCAGGCGTAGCATGATCACCACGTCGACGTCCTTGAGGCCTTCGTTGGCGTCGCTGAATACGCGCACGCCGTAGCTTTGCTCCAGGCCGATGGGCAGCAGGGTCTTCGGCGCGATCACGCGGATGTCCGGGCAGCCGAGGGTTTTCAGCGCCAGCATGTTCGAGCGCGCCACCCGCGAGTGCAGGATGTCGCCGACGATGGCTACCGACAGGTTCTCGAAGTCGCCCTTGTGGCGGCGGATGGTGAGCATGTCGAGCATGCCCTGGGTCGGGTGTGCGTGGCGGCCGTCGCCGCCGTTGATGATCGCCAGGTTCGGGCACACGTGCTCGGCGATGAAGTGCGCGGCGCCGGAGTCGGCATGGCGCACGACGAAAATGTCGGCGGCCATGGCCTCGAGATTGCGCAGAGTGTCGAACAGCGTCTCGCCCTTGCTGGTCGAGCTGGTAGAGACGTTGAGGCTGATGACGTCGGCCGAAAGGCGCTGGGCGGCCAGCTCGAAGGTGGTGCGGGTGCGCGTGGAGTTCTCGAAGAACACGTTGCACACGGTCTTGCCGCGCAGCAGCGGGACTTTCTTCACCGCGCGCGCTCCGACTTCGAGGAAGGAGTCGGCGGTGTCGAGGATTTCGGTCAACAGCTCTCGGGGCAGGCCGTCGAGTGAGAGGAAGTGGCGCAACTGACCTTGATCGTTCAGTTGCAGCGGGCGCTTGGCGGCGAGTGGCGTCATCGCGGAGGGTCTCAGTTGTCGAGCGTCTGGAGTTCGAGGGTCAGTGGCGTGGGGCCGGACAATTTTACCCGCTCGTTGGCTGCCAGCGACAGGGTGGCGCCGACCACGTCGGGGCGGATCGGCAGCTCGCGGGCGTTGAGGTCGAGCAGGCTGACCAGGGTCACGCTGGCCGGGCGGCCGTAGTCGAACAGCTCGTTCAGGGCGGCGCGGATGGTGCGGCCGCTCATCAGTACGTCGTCGATCAGCACCAGGTGCTGGCCTTCGATCTCGAACGGCAACTCGGAGGGTTGCACCTGCGGGTGCAGGCCGTTCTGGGTGAAGTCGTCGCGATAGAAGGACACATCGAGGATGCCCAGTGCGTCATCACGCCCCAGTGCTTGCAGCAGGGCCTGGGCAACCCAGACGCCGCCGGTACGGATGCCGATGAAGCGTGGCTCGCTGATCTGGCGTTGGTTCAGATGCTGGGTCAGTGCGCTGGCCATGGCCGGCAGCAGGTCGTTGGGATTGGGTAGCATGGCGAAACTCCATATATGAACAGCTTCTGAGAGCGTAAGCGAGGCCGCCGAGGCAAGGCAAAAACAGGCGAGGAAGCGCAGTTTACGAGTTGTAAATGAGCATTCCGAGCCTGTTTTTAACGCAGCATCGGCAACGCAGGTAGCTCTCAGCCCGTGCAGTTTTCCTCTAGCCAGCCCTGTAGCAATAAGGCTGCAGCAATGGCATCGACAGGGCGCTCGCGGTAGCCGCCACTCTGGCCTTCCCGCAGGCGTTGGCCCTTGGCCTCGAAGGTGGTCAGGCGTTCGTCGTGGGTATAGGCCGGCAGGTTGAAGCGGCCGTTGAGGCGGCGGGCGAATTTCTCGGCGCGGGCGCTCATCTCGCTGGGTGTGCCGTCCATGTTCAGGGGCAGACCGACCACGACGGCGTCCGGCTGCCACTCCTTGAACAGCGCTTCGACGCGGCTCCAGTCCGGCACGCCATTCTGCGCCTTGAGCACGCACAGCTCACGGGCCTGGCCGGTAATCACCTGGCCAACGGCGACGCCGATCTGCTTGGTGCCGTAGTCGAAGCCCAGCAGCAGGCGCAGTGGTTTGTCGCTCATCAGGCGTGCCCGGCTTGCGAGGTCAGCAGGCTGAGGTTGACGCCCAGGCGCGCGGCTGCGGCATTGAGGCGCTGGTCGAACGGCAGGTCAAAGAGAATGCTGCTGTCGGCGGGGCAGGTCAGCCAGGCGTTGTCGGCCAGTTCGGCCTCCAGTTGTCCGGCATCCCAGCCGGCATAGCCGAGGCTGATCAGGTAGCGGTCCGGGCCGCTGCCGTCGGCGATGGCGAACAGCACGTCCTGCGAGGTGGACAAGCCCAGTTCGCCCAGCTCCAGGGTCGCCTGGAACTGTGGGCCGGCCGGGTGCAGGACGAAGCCGCGGTCGGTCTGTACCGGGCCGCCAGCGAATATTGGCAGGCTACGGCACAGCGCCGCGGGCTCTTCGTCGGGGCGGAGTTGTTCGAGCACATCGGCCAGGTTGAGGCCGTTGGGTTTGTTGATCACCAGGCCCATCGCGCCCTGCTCGTTGTGTTCGACCAGGTAGGTGACGGTCTGCGCGAAGTTCGGATCGTCCATGTGCGGCATGGCGATCAGGAAATGATGCTTGAGCGAGGTGGGAGCTGAATTCTTCATGCCAGCTAGTTTGAAGCGGCAAGCTGCAAGCGACAAGCATCAGCAGAAGAACCTCAGTCACGGTTCCCCGGATTTCATCCGGGCAAGGGGCTGAGCGCCTCTCTTGAGGCTTGCTGGAGGCAGCTTTTCGTCTTGCAACTTGCAGCTGCTCTTTCAGTTACTCGATAACCGGTCGCCGCGTTCGAAGCGCCAGGTGCGGATGATCTCCAGGCGGTCGATATCGGCCAGGTCGCCGGTGAAAGGGGCGTAGGGCGCGGCCAGGCGCACGATGCGCTGGGCTGCCTGATCGAGCACGGCCTGGCCGGAGGATTCCAGCACCTGCACTTCATACAGTGAGCCGTCGCGGTTGATCGATACCAATAGACGCAGGCTGCCGTAGATGCGTTGGCGGCGGGCGTCATCCGGGTAATTGAGATTACCGATGCGCTCGACCTTCTTGCGCCACTCGTCTTTGTACCAGGCGCCCTTGTCGCGCATGGTCGAGGCGGCGTTTAGGCGGTGAATCTTCGGGCGCTTGGCGTACTGCTGGACTTCCTGCGCCAGCTCGGCTTCCAGGCTGGCGATTTCCGCCGAGAGTTGTGCGGAGTCGAACACCGGAGCCGGCCGTGTCTGCGGAACCGGTTTGGCTTCTTCGCGCTTGACCGGGGTTTTCTGCTGTTGCGGTGCGCGCGTGGCAACGGCGGCCTTGGGGGCTTGCTGTTTGGTGGCTGGCGGTTGCGGGGTAGCGGGCGGCGTGACCTTGCGCACTTCGCTGTCCTGGAAGGGCGCCTGCTCGGTCGTCTTCGGCGCTGCGGCATGTTCCAGGGTACCGCTGCCCTGCTGGTTGTCCTGGGCGAGGAAGTCTGCCTCCTTGGGCTTTTCTTCACTCTTGAAGGTGGACAGGGTGATTTCCAGCGTTTTACTGATTTCCGGCGGCGATTCCAGGGTGAAGCCGACGCCAAGGATCAGCGCCACGTGCAGGGCGGCCGCGAGAAACAGGGTGAACCCCAGGCGATCCGCCGGTCGGACGGCGGCGGAGGAGGCGTTCGGTGGGGTGGCTGCTGCGTTCATCGCGTATCGGGTCTGCCTTCGAATGTGGCGCAGTCTGCCGGGTAGCAGTGGGCGCCTGCAAGTTGCAGGCGCCAGGCTGCCACCTGCGTCAAGCTTTTAGCCCGCGCTTGCTGGCAATGCAGTCCATCAGGCGTTCGCCGATACGGGTATCGAAGGCGGCGTCGATCTCGCGGATGCAGGTCGGGCTGGTGACGTTGATTTCGGTAAGATGATCGCCAATCACATCGAGTCCGACGAAGATCAGTCCTTTTTCGCGCAGGGTTGGGCCGATTGCAGCAGCGATCTCACGGTCGCGCTCAGTCAGCGGGCGTGCCTCGCCGCGGCCTCCTGCGGCGAGGTTGCCGCGGGTCTCTCCAGCCGCCGGAATGCGTGCCAGGCAATAGGGTACCGCTTCCCCGTCTATCATCAGGATGCGTTTGTCGCCGTCCTTGATGGCCGGCAGATAGGCCTGAACCATGATTTGCTGGTGACCGTGCAGTGTCAGGGTCTCGAGAATTACCGAAAGATTCGGGTCGCCTGCGCGGTGGCGAAAGATCTGCGAACCGCCCATGCCATCAAGGGGTTTGAGAATGATGTCACGGTGCTCATCAGCAAACTGGCGCACAATGTCGGGGCGCCGACTGACCAGGGTCGGTGGTGTGTATTGGGGAAACTGGGTGGCGAAGAACTTTTCATTGCAGTCGCGCAGGCTCTGCGGCCGATTGACCACCAGTACGCCGTCGCGCTCCGCTTGCTCGAGCAGGTAGGTGGAATAGACGAATTCGTTATCGAAGGGCGGGTCCTTGCGCATCAGGATCACGTCCAGCTCGGCGAGCGGCGTGTCCTGTTCCATGCCTAGGGTGAACCAGCGCTGTGGGTCGTTGAACACTTCCAGCGGTCGCAGACGGGCGCGAGCCTGGCCGCGAGTCTGGTAGAGATCCTGCTGCTCCATATAGAACAGTGACCAGCCGCGTGCTTGAGCGGCCAGCAACATGGCCAGCGAGCTGTCCTTCTTGAAGGAGATACTGGCAATCGGATCCATGACGATCCCGAGACGAAGGCTCATGGGGGTTAACTCTCCGCGAGAATAGAAGGTAGAGGCCGGGTTGGCTGTGCGGTTACAGGCGTCAGGGTGGCGTCGGCCGGGGGCTTGGTCAAGGGTTGGTACGGCCCTGGCAGGCTTATAGATTGCATCTGGAGAGTGTGCTAAAAAGGCCCGACGATTGGGTCAAGCCCCATCGGCGACTGGGCCTCAGGCATACTGATAACGCGAATATAACGACTCACCGAGGCGATGGTAGGGCGAAAATGGAACAGCATTCCGAGGGTTTGAAAGTGATGGTGATCGACGATTCGAAAACGATTCGTCGCACCGCTGAAACTCTGCTGAAAAAAGTGGGTTGTGATGTCATCACCGCGGTCGATGGCTTCGATGCCCTGGCCAAGATTGCCGACACTCACCCCAGCATCATCTTTGTCGACATCATGATGCCGCGTCTCGATGGGTATCAGACCTGTGCCCTGATCAAGAACAACAGTGCCTTCAAATCCACCCCGGTGATCATGCTGTCCTCCAAGGATGGCTTGTTCGACAAGGCCAAGGGGCGCATCGTCGGTTCCGATCAATACCTGACCAAGCCCTTCAGTAAGGAAGAGCTGCTCGGTGCGATCAAGGCCCACGTGCCGGACTTCACCCCGGTGGAACAAGCCTCCTGACGCAGTGGCCTCGCGGCCTCTGCGTCTCTTATGCATTGGGAAACACCATGGCTCGAATTCTGATTGTTGATGACTCCCCGACAGAGATGTACAAGCTGACCGCCATGCTGGAAAAGCACGGTCACCAGGTACTGAAGGCGGAAAACGGCGCCGATGGCGTAGCCCTGGCTCGCCAGGAGAAGCCGGACGCGGTCCTGATGGACATCGTCATGCCCGGCCTCAATGGCTTCCAGGCGACCCGTCAACTGACCAAGGACGCCGAAACCAGCCACATCCCGGTGATCATCGTCACCACCAAGGACCAGGAAACCGACAAGGTCTGGGGCAAGCGCCAGGGTGCCAAGGACTACCTGACCAAGCCGGTCGACGAAGACACCTTGCTGAAAACCCTCAATGCGGTACTGGCCGGCTAATGCCGTGCCGTCCGCGTATTAAATAAGAAGAAGGCCACGGCTGGCATGTCGGACGCGCAGACTCCTTTCCAGATCCTCCTCGAGATCGACCAGCGTTGCCGAGCCCTGGCGGCCGGCTTGCCGTCGCAACAGGCAGCGGTTCAGACCTGGAGCGGTATCGGCTTTCGCATGGGTGAGCGATTCTTCGTCGCGCCGATGGGGGAGGTGGGTGAGGTGCTGCACGAGCCGCGTTACACCCTGCTGCCGGGTGTGAAGGGCTGGGTCAAAGGGGTGGCCAACGTGCGTGGCCGCCTGCTGCCGATCATGGACCTGTGCGGGTTCTTCGGTAATGAACTGTCGCCGCTGCGCAAGCTGCGGCGAATTCTGGTGGTCGATCACCAGGAAATCTTCGCCGGCCTGACGGTCGACGAAGTTTTCGGTATGCAGCATTTCCCCGTGGATGCATTTTCAGAACAACTGCCGCCTCTCGAGGCGAGCATTGCGCCGTTTATCCACGGAGTCTTTCAACGGGAACAGCCCTGGTTGGTGTTCAGCCCTCATGCGCTGACGGCCGATCCGGGCTTTCTCGATGTGTCCTATCAGTAGATTTTCGGTTGGGCCGGCTTTGCCGGCTCTTTGGCGTTACATGGGAACCGTAGTGCGGTCGGTCCAGGCGGGGGCCAGATAATGAAAAAACTCAATGCAGGCAATTTGTTGGTCGGGGCACGTAGTAGCACGCTGATCGCGGCGCTGTTCGTCGTGCTCATCGTCTCCATCGTGCTGTTGTTCGCGAACTTCGCCTACATCAACACCCAGTCCAACTACGATACCGAGTACATCAGTCACTCCGGTGAGCTGCGCGTACTGTCCCAGCGTATCGCCAAGAACGCCACGGAAGCAGCGGCTGGTACTGCCGAAGCCTTCGGTCTGTTGCGCGACGCGCGTAACGACTTCCAGCAGCGCTGGGGCTACCTGACCGATGGTGACGCCAGCAGCGGCTTGCCGCCGGCGCCCGAGTCGGTGCAGGCACAGATGGCTGCGGTGCAGCAGGACTGGGACAGCCTGCGGCAAAACACTGACGCCATTCTCGCCAGTGAGCAGACCGTACTGTCGCTGCACCAGGTAGCCGCCACCCTGGCGGAAACCATCCCGCAGCTGCAGGTCGAGTACGAGGAAGTGGTCGACATCCTGCTGGAAAGCGGTGCGCCGGCTGCCCAGGTTTCCGTGGCCCAGCGTCAGTCGCTGCTCGCCGAACGTATCCTCGGTTCGGTGAACAAGGTACTGGCTGGTGACGAAGACTCGGTACAGGCCGCTGACATGTTCGGTCGCGACGCCAGCCTGTTCGGTCGTGTACTGGCAGCGATGCTCGAAGGCAACGCGGCGATGGAAATCAGCCAGGTGACCGACGAGGAAGCCCTCGAACGTCTGGCCGAGATTTCCGAGCTGTTCGAGTTCGTATCCGGTTCGGTGGACGAGATTCTCGAGACCTCGCCGGAACTGTTCCAGGTGCGTGAATCGGCGAACTCCATCTTCACCGTGTCGCAGACCCTGTTGGACAAGGCATCCGAGCTGGCCAGTGGCTTCGAAGACCTGGCCGACGGTCGTGCCATCAACACCCTGTTCGGCTACGTGCTGGGCGCTCTGGCGCTGGGTTCGATCATCCTCATCGGTCTGGTGATGGTGCGCGAGACCAACCGCCGTCTGGCCGAAACCGCCGAGAAGAACGAACGTAACCAGGCGGCGATTCTGCGTCTGCTCGACGAAATCGCCGACCTCGCCGACGGTGACTTGACCGTAGCCGCGACGGTAACCGAAGACTTCACCGGTGCCATCGCCGACTCCATCAACTATTCCATCGACCAGCTGCGTGACCTGGTAGCCACCA
Source organism: Ectopseudomonas composti (assembly GCF_900115475.1). Taxonomy (GTDB): domain Bacteria; phylum Pseudomonadota; class Gammaproteobacteria; order Pseudomonadales; family Pseudomonadaceae; genus Aquipseudomonas; species Aquipseudomonas composti. The sequence goes on along the minus strand of NZ_FOWP01000001.1, from coordinate 771,993 downwards.
TTAACCTGACCGCCGTTCAGGTAGCTGGTGCGGCCCAGGAAACCCAGGCCACGGCGATGCACCTGGCGGAAGCTTCCGAGCACCAGGCGCAGGAAATTGCCGGCGCCTCCGCGGCGATCAACGAAATGGCCGTGTCGATTGACCAGGTATCGGCGAACGCCTCGGAGTCCTCCGCGGTAGCGGAACGTTCCGTAGCCATCGCCAACAAGGGTAACGAAGTCGTACACAACACCATCACCGGCATGGATAACATCCGTGAGCAGATCCAGGACACCTCGAAGCGGATCAAACGCCTCGGTGAATCGTCCCAGGAGATCGGTGACATCGTTAGCCTGATCAACGACATTGCCGACCAGACCAACATCCTCGCACTGAACGCCGCGATCCAGGCGTCCATGGCCGGTGATGCGGGTCGCGGCTTCGCGGTGGTAGCGGACGAGGTACAACGCCTCGCAGAACGTTCCTCGGCGGCGACCAAGCAGATCGAGGCGCTGGTAAAAACCATTCAGACCGACACCAACGAAGCCGTTATCTCCATGGAGCAGACGACCTCCGAAGTGGTACGCGGTGCGCGCCTGGCGCAAGACGCCGGGGTGGCACTGGAAGAGATCGAGAAGGTATCCAAGACCCTCGCGGCTCTCATCCAGAACATCTCCAACGCGGCGCGTCAGCAGGCCTCTTCGGCCGGTCACATTTCCAACACCATGAACGTGATCCAGGAGATCACCTCGCAGACGTCCTCGGGTACCACCGCCACCGCCAAGAGCATTGGTAACCTGGCCAAGATGGCCAGTGAGATGCGCAAGTCGGTGTCCGGCTTCAACTTGCCAGACGCCTGATAAAGGAGCGCGGAGGCTGGCTGCAGCCTTCGCAACATAGCCATGACCCAGGGCGAAGGTATGCAGTCAGCGGGCGTGTGGGCATTGCGCCCGGTGACCGATATGTCGCAAGCCGATTTCCACGACTGGCAGACGCTGCTCGAGGCGCGTACCGGTGTGGTGATCAGCGAGCAGCGGCGCGCCTTTCTGCAGACCAATCTGAGTGCGCGCATGCGCGAACTGGGCGTCACGGATTACGCCAGCTACTACCGTCAGGTCACCGACGGGCCGCGAGGCGCGGTGGAGTGGTCGACCCTGCTGGATCGTCTGACCGTGCAGGAAACCCGCTTCTTCCGTCATCCGCCTTCCTTCGAGGTGCTCTCGCAGTACCTGCAGGAGCGTCTGGAGGCGGGCCTGGGTAAGCCCTGGGAGTTGTGGAGCGTGGGTTGCTCCAGTGGTGAAGAGCCTTATTCGCTGGCGATTCAGGCCGCCGAGATACTGCAGGGCAGCGAACTGCCCGAGCACTTCGCAGTGACTGGGACCGATATCAGTCAGGGCGCGTTGAGCAAGGCCCGCGAGGCGTGCTACGCGGCGCGGCGCCTGGAACAGGTGAGTGACGAGCTGCGCGAGCGCTATTTCATCGCGCAGGCCGATGGACGTTTCAAGGTGGTACCGAGCCTGGCGGCGCGTGTGTGCTGCGCCCGGCTCAATGTGCTGGAGTTGGCCAAGGCGCCAATGTCCGGCATGGATGTGATTTTCTGTCAGAACTTGCTGATCTATTTCCGCCGTTGGCGTCGCCGCGACATCCTCAACCGCCTGGCCGAGAGCCTGGCGCCGGGTGGCCTGCTGGTCGTAGGCGTAGGCGAAGTAGCCGGTTGGCAGCACCCGCAACTGGTGCCGGTCGCCGATGAGCGAGTTCTGGCGTTTACCCGCAAGGGATAAGGCCAAGTTTATGAGTGGAGTGGCTATGGGTGATCGGCATGATTATGTCGCCCTGGAGTGGGTCAAAGGCGAGATCGGGGAAACCCTGAAGCAGGCGCGACAGGCCCTGGAGGCGTTCGTCGAGAACCCGCAGGACCCCACACGCATGCGCTTCTGCCTGACCTACGTGCACCAGGTTCACGGCACTTTGCAGATGGTCGAGTTCTACGGCGCTGCACTGCTCGCCGAAGAAATGGAGCAACTGGCCAAGGCGCTGATGGAAGGCCGCGTGGCCAACCAGGGCGAGGCCCTGGAAGTGCTGATGCAGGCCATCTTGCAACTGCCGGTGTACCTCGACCGCATCCAGACCGCTCGCCGCGACCTGCCCATGGTCGTGCTGCCGCTGCTCAATGACCTGCGCGCCGCGCGCGGCGAGAAGCTGCTGTCGGAAACCAGTCTGTTCTCCCCGGATATGTCAGTGCGCCTGCCGGCGCTGCCCGAAGGCAGCATGGCGCGCCTGCGTACCGCCGAACTGCCGGTGTTGCTGCGCAAACTGCGGCAGATGCTGCAAATGGCGCTGGTCGGGGTGATCCGCAACCAGGACCTGGCCACCAATCTCGGTTACATGGCGCGCGTCTTCGCTCGTCTGGAAAGCCTGTGCAAGGACGCCCCGCTGGGTGGCCTGTGGCAGATCGCTTCCGGCATGGTCGAAGGCCTGGCCAACGGCAGCGTGGTCAACGGCACCTCGGTGCGTACGCTGCTGCGTCAGGTCGACAAGGAGCTCAAGCGCCTGGTCGAACAGGGCGCCGATGGCATCAACCAGTCCGCCCCCGATGAGCTGACCAAGAACCTGCTGTTCTACGTGGCCAAGGCGCCGGCGCAGTCGCCACGTATCCGTGTGCTGAAGGAGCAGTACCGCCTCGATGAAGCGCTGCCCGACAACGAGGTAGTGGACGAAGAACGTGCCCGTTTGGCCGGCCCTGACCGTGACGCCATGCGTTCGGTGGTCGCCGCGCTGTGCGAGGAGCTGGTGCGGGTCAAGGACAGCCTCGACCTGTTCGTCCGCAGCGATCGCAGCCAGCCGGGTGAGCTGGATGCCCTGCTGGCGCCGCTCAAGCAGATCGCCGATACCCTGGCGGTGCTGGGCTTCGGTCAGCCGCGCAAGGTGATTCTCGACCAGATCGACGTGATTCACGGCCTGTCTCTCGGCCAGCGCGAAGCGAACGACGCGGTGCTGATGGATGTCGCCGGTGCGCTGCTGTATGTCGAAGCGACGCTGGCCGGCATGGTCGGCCCGAGCGATGACAGCCAGAACGAGCAGAGCCATCTGCCGACCACCGACGTGGCGCAGATCCATCAGTTGGTCATCAAGGAAGCGCGCAATGGCCTGGAGCAGGCCAAGGACGCGATCATCGAGTTCATCGCCTCGCAGTGGAACCACGAGCACCTGGCTCGCGTACCCGAACTGCTGACGCAGGTCCGCGGCGGCCTGGCGATGATCCCGTTGCAGCGTGCTGCCGATCTGCTCAATGCCTGCAATCGCTACATCCAGGAACAGCTGTTGGCGCGCAAGGCCGTGCCCAACTGGCAGAGCCTGGATACCCTGGCTGACGCGATCACCAGCGTCGAGTACTACCTCGAACGTCTGGCCGAGGACCATGGCACGCAGGGGGATCTGATTCTCGACGTTGCCGAGGAAAGCCTGGAAACCCTGGGTTATCCGCTCAAGGAAAAACCGTCGATCCTCGACCGCATCGAACCGCAGGAAGAAAGCCTGGCACCGCTGGCCGACCCGCTGCAGGAAATCGAGCTGCTGGGCGCCGAGGACGAGCAGCTCGAAGAACCGTTGGGCGAGATCGAGCCGCTAGCGTTCGAACTGGACGAGCCTACTGATGATGTCCTTGCGGATCTGCCGGTGCTGGACGACGAGCCCGAGCAGCCAGCTGCCAGTGAGCCAGCCGACACCTTCACCTTCGAGCTGGACGAGTTCGAAGAGTTGCCCTCGCTGCAGAGCGAAGAGACTGTTGCCGCGCCGCTACTCGATGCCGAGCCGGAGCTTGAGCTCGAGGAGCTGAGCCTGGAGCAACTGGCCGAGCCGTCGCAGTGGGACGAGCTGGAGCTGGCCGAGCTGGAATTGCCGGAAGTCGAGCTGCCCAGCGCGCCGCAGGTGCAGGAACTGGCTGAGGCGCCGGCAGCGGAGAAGCCGCTGTCGATGGCCGATGTGATGGCCGCTCCGGTGCAGGCGATCAACCCGCCTGCAGCCGATGTGCCGCCGAGCCTGCTGCCACCGCCTGCCGATGAAGAGCCGGTTGACGAAGAGCTGCTGGAAGTCTTTGTCGAAGAAGCCGGTGAGGTGCTGGAGACCATTGCCGAGTACCTGCCGCAGTGGCAGGCCAATACTGACAACAAGGACGCGCTGATCGAAGTACGGCGTGCCTTCCACACCCTCAAGGGTAGTGGGCGCATGGTGCGCGCGCTGATCATCGGTGAGCTGGCCTGGTCCATCGAAAACCTGCTTAACCGCGTGCTGGATCGCAGCATCGAGCCGAACCAACCGGTACAGCAGGTGGTACTCGACGTGGTGGCGCTGATGCCGGCGCTGGTCGACGAATTCGCCGCCAAGGCCCAGCGTCAGCGTGACGATGTCGACCTGTTGGCTGCCACCGCACATGCGCTGGCCAAGGGCCTGACACCCCCAAAATCTGACGCCCCGGCCGCCCAGCAGGTAGCCGAGCCCGCGGGCGTTGACGAAGCTACCGAGTTCGTCGAACAGGCCGAGTCGAGCGACAACGATGCGCTCGAAGGCGAACCCCTCGATGGCGAGCCCCTCGACCTGCAACTGCTGGAGATTTTCCGCAATGAGGCGGAAACCCATCTCGATACCCTGGTGGGCTTCCTCGCCGACTGTGCGCAGGAACTCCCTCAGCCGGTAACCGACGATCTGCAGCGTGCCCTGCACACCCTCAAGGGCAGTGCCTATATGGCCGGTATTCTGCCGGTGGCGGAAATCGCCGCACCGCTGGAGAAGCTGGTCAAGGAGTTCAAGACCAACCTGATTCAGGTGGATCTGGCGGCAGCCGAGCTGTTGAGTAGCGCCGAAGGTCTGTTCCGTGTCGGCCTCGACAATCTGGAAAGTCAGCCCCTGGCAGCGATTCCGGGCGCCGAAGCATTTCTGGCGCGCGTTCAGAAGCTGCATCAGGAACGCCTGGCCAGCGCCGAAGACGAGCGCATGGCGCAGAGCGGCGAAAGCCGCGATCCGCAACTGATCGGCATCTTCCTCGCCGAGGGCATGGACATTCTGCTGGACGCCGAGGACCTGCTGCGCAAATGGCGTGAGCATCCGTCCGAGCGTCAGGAGCTGTCAGCGCTGCTGGATGAACTGACTACCCTTGGTCGTGGCGCCGAGATGGCCGAGTTGCCGCAGATCGACGAGCTCTGCGAAGCCCTGCTCGACCTCTATGGCGCGGTCGAGGAAGGCAGCTTGGCGGTCAGTGAGCGCTTCTTCGACGAGGCGGAAAAGGCCCACGAAGCCCTGATCGGCATGATGGATCAGGTCGCTGCGGCCTTGCAGGTCAGCCCGCAACCCGAGCGGGTGCAGGCGCTGCGTGATCTGCTCAGCGAAGCCATCGACCCGGATACCCTGGCCTTGCTGGCTCCGGGTGTCGAGGGCCTGGAAATCATCGAGCTGGACCAGGCAACGGCGGAGCTCGAACAAGCCGAAGCTGGAGCCGAGCCGCTAGCGTTGGGTGAAGAGCCCGTCGAGGCGGAAACCGAACTGGGGTTCGCCCCTGCCGAGGCTGATCTCGATGAAGAAATGGTCGAGATCTTCCTCGAAGAAGCCGTGGACATTCTCGACAGCGCAGGCCAGGCGCTGGAGCGCTGGCTCAGCGAGCCAGACAACACCCTGCCGTTGTCTTCACTGCAGCGCGACTTGCACACCCTCAAGGGTGGCGCGCGCATGGCGGCGATTCGCCCGATTGGTGACCTCGGTCACGAGCTGGAATCGCTTTACGAAGGGCTGGTCGATCGCCGTTACAACTACTCACCGGTATTGGGCAGCCTGCTGCAACAGAGCCATGACCGTCTGGCGCAGATGCTCGATCAGTTGCAGGCGCGCCAGCCGCTGGTCTCCGGTGACGATCTTATCCAGGCGATCCGCCAGTTCCGTCAGGGTGGCGCGCCGCAGAGTCTGTCCGCTGCTGTCGCTCAGATCGAGCCGGAAGCCGATGAACCGCCCGTGGAGGTGATCGAGCCGGAAGCAGAAAGCGTCGAGCTGCCACCGCTGGCCCTGGTCGAAGACGAAATCGTGTTCGATGAAGAGCCGCAGGCCGAGCCTGAGGTCGCGTTGCCGCTGATCGACGACGTCGAGCTGGTAGTGCCCGAAGAAGAGTTACCCGCTCTGGACGAGACTGTTTTCGAGCCCGAGCCCGAGCCCGAGCCCGAGCCCGAGCCCGAGCCACAGAGCACGACGCTGGCCAACTGGCACGATGAGCGTGACCCCGAGCTGGTGGAGATCTTCCTCGAGGAAGGTTTCGACATCATCGACAGCGCCGGTGCCGCTTTGCAGCGCTGGATGGCCAACGTCGACAACAGCCTCGAACTGGAAGCCTTGCAGCGCGATCTGCACACCCTCAAGGGTGGTGCGCGCATGGCCGAAATTCGCGAAATCGGCGATCTGGCCCATGAGCTGGAATTCCTCTACGAAGACCTCGGCGGTGGCCGTCTGCGTGCTAGCCCCGAGTTGTTCACCCTGTTGCAGGCTTGCCACGACCGCCTGGCCGAGATGCTCGAAGCCGTGCGTGGCCAGCGTGTCGTGCCGCAGGGCGAGGCCCTGATCGAAACCATCAAACGTTTCCGTGCTAACCCAGACGAGCAACTGAGCATGCCCTCGGCAGTTCAGCTCAGGGCCGTGGTCGAGCGCGAAGAAGCGGATGAGACCGACAGCGACATTCTCGATATCTTCCTCGAGGAAGGCGATGACCTGCTCGAGGCGATGGAAACGGCCATCGGTCGTTGGGAAGAGCAGCGCGATGACGCCAGTCCCATCGACGAGATGTTGCGCATTTTGCACACCCTCAAGGGCGGTGCGCGCCTGGCCGGGCAGAAGCGCCTTGGTGATCTGAGCCACGATCTGGAGCAGCACCTCAGCGAAGCGCTGCAGCAAGGTGCGCCCTGGCCGGAAAGCCTGTTCCTCGACGTGCAGTCCGGTTTCGAAGGGTTGCAGCAGGAGCTCGATGTCCTGCGTCAGCGGCTCAATGCCAGCTTGGCCGATGAGCCGGCCGCGGCGCCAGTCATCGAGGCCGAGCCCACTCCGCCGACGATCAGCAATCTGCGCAACCCGATCGTTGCCGCCAGTGAAGTACCGACCCAGTTGCAGGCGCCCAAGGTGCTGCCGTTCGTGCAGCGTGCCCAGCAGGCTGCGCAGGAAGCGGCTGCGCGCCGCGCGCCGCAGGAACTGGTCAAGGTGCCGGCCGAGTTGCTCGAGGGCTTGGTCAACCTGGCTGGTGAGACCTCGATCTTCCGTGGCCGTGTCGAACAGCAGGTCAGCGATGTCGGCTTCACGCTGAGCGAGATGGAGGCGACCATCGACCGGGTGCGTGACCAGCTACGTCGCCTCGACACAGAGACCCAGGCGCAGATTCTCAGCCGCTACCAGGCCGAGGCCGAGCGCGTCGGCTACGAGGACTTCGATCCACTGGAAATGGACCGCCACTCGCAGTTACAGCAGCTGTCTCGTGCGCTGTTCGAGTCCGCCTCCGACTTGCTCGACCTGAAGGAAACCTTGGCGGCGAAGAATCGCGACGCCGAAACCCTGCTGCTGCAGCAGGCGCGGGTCAACACCGAGCTGCAGGAAGGTCTGATGCGCACCCGCATGGTGCCGTTCGACCGTCTGGTGCCGCGTCTACGCCGTATCGTGCGTCAGGTAGCGGGTGAGCTGGGCAAACAGGTGGAGTTCGTCGTCGGCAATGCCGACGGGGAAATGGACCGTACCGTGCTCGAGCGCATCGTCGCGCCGCTGGAGCACATGCTGCGTAACGCCGTTGACCACGGTATCGAACTGTCCGATGTTCGCCGCGCTGCTGGCAAGTCGGACACTGGCACCATTCGCCTCAACCTTGGTCGCGAGGGCGGCGATATTGTCCTCACCCTGGATGACGATGGCGGTGGTATTCGCCTCGAGGCCGTGCGGCGCAAGGCCATCGAGCGCGGGCTGATGGATGTCGACAGTGATCTGAGCGATCACGAGGTCCTGCAGTTCATCCTCGAGGCGGGGTTCTCTACTGCCGAGAAGGTCACGCAGATTTCCGGGCGCGGCGTCGGCATGGATGTGGTGCACTCCGAGGTCAAGCAGCTCGGCGGTTCGATGAGCATCGATTCGACCCTGGGCCAGGGCACGCGCTTCACCATTCGCCTGCCGTTCACCGTGTCGGTCAACCGCGCGCTGATGGTGTACTCCGGTGAAGACCTCTATGCCATCCCGCTCAATACCATCGAAGGTATCGTGCGGGTGTCGCCGTTCGAACTGGAAGCCTACTACGCGCCTGACGCGCCGCGCTTCGAGTACGCCGGACAGGCTTACGAACTGAAGTACCTCGGCGATCTGCTGAACAACGGCCAGCATCCGAAGCTGGTAGGCCAGAGCCTGCCGCTGCCGGTGATTTTGGTGCGATCCAGCGAGCACGCCGTGGCGGTGCAGGTAGACAGCCTGGCTGGCTCGCGCGAGATCGTGGTGAAGAGCCTCGGCCCGCAGTTCGCCGGGGTGCATGGTATCTCCGGTGCGACCATCCTCGGTGATGGTCGCGTGGTGGTGATTCTCGACCTGTTGGCGACCATTCGCGTGTTGCACGCGCATCTGCAGAGCCAGCTCGTACCGCGTCTGGCTTCACGTCAGACGACGGCAAACGAGGACGTGGAAGTCGACCGTCCGACACTGGTCATGGTGGTCGACGACTCGGTCACCGTACGCAAGGTCACCAGCCGTCTGCTCGAGCGTAATGGCATGAACGTGGTCACCGCCAAGGATGGTGTGGACGCCATCGCCCAGCTGCAGGAGCACAAGCCTGACATCATGCTTCTGGATATCGAGATGCCGCGCATGGACGGCTTCGAAGTGGCCACCCTTGTGCGCCACGACGAGCGCCTGAAGGACCTGCCGATCATCATGATCACCTCGCGTACTGGTGAGAAACACCGCGAGCGGGCCATGACCATCGGCGTCAACCAGTATCTCGGCAAGCCCTATCAAGAATCCTTGCTGCTCGACACCATTGCACAGTTGGTGGATAGCCACCGGGTCAAACGGACATGACAGACAAATCCGCAGCGCGTATTGCAGTGATCGCCGACACCTCGCTGCAGCGCCATGTGTTGCAGCAGGCCCTGCTCGGTGGCGGCTATCAGGTGGTGCTCAACAGCGACCCGGCGCGCCTCGACGAGGAAGCGTTGGCCGCCTGTGAGACGGATCTGTGGCTGGTGGACCTGGCTCAGTCGGAAGACTCGCCGCTGGTCGACAGCCTGCTGGAGCGCGCCAGCGCGCCGGTGCTGTTCGGTGAAGGGCACGCTCCGGAGCGACATTCGGAAAACTACCCGCGCTGGGAACGCAGCCTGTTTAGCAAGCTTAAGCGCCTGGTTGGCGACCCGACCCAGGCGGTCGGGCCGAGCCTGCAGGCACTGCTCGACGACGCGCAACGCCCGGCACGTCTGGAGCTACCACAAGCGTTGGCCAACACACCGCTGAAAGCTGGCGAGCCTGCGCGGCAGGTATGGCTGCTGGCCGCCTCACTCGGCGGGCCAGCGGCGGTCAAGGCATTTCTCGACGCGCTACCCGGCGGCTTGCCGATAGGCTTCATCTATGCCCAGCATATCGACGCCAGTTTCGAGGCAGCATTACCGCAGGCCGTCGGGCGCCATAGTCAGTGGCACGTCAACGCCGCGCGGCATGGTGACCCGGTGCGCTGCGGGGAAGTGGTGGTGGCGCCGATCATCCGTGAGCTGGGCTTTGCCGACGATGGTGCGATGCAGATCGCCGAACGTGGCTGGCCGGAGCCCTACAGCCCTTCCATCGATCAGATGATGCTCAACCTGGCGCAGCAGTTCGGTGCCCAGTGTGGGGTGATCGCGTTCAGCGGTATGGGCAGCGATGGCAGTGCCGCCGCGGCTTACGTCAAACGCCAGGGCGGGTTGATCTGGACCCAGCGCGCCGACAGCTGCGCCAGCCCGAGCATGCCCGACAGCCTGCGTGAGGGCGGCTACAGCAGTTTCAGCGCCGATCCGCGTGAGCTGGCCGTGGCCCTGGTCAATCACCTCGCCGAACATTGCAGTTGAGGACGTTTCAATGAGCCAAGCCGTCGCCACCCAGAACAGCGTTGCCGGTCTCACCGGCTTGCTGGTGCCATTGGCCGACCGCACTCTGTTGCTGCCCAACGTGGCGGTAGCGGAGTTGATTCCCTATCGTGCGCCGCAGGTCAGCGAAGGCACCCCTGACTGGTTTCTCGGCCAGATTGCCTGGCGTGACCTGCGTTTGCCGCTGCTGTCCTTCGAGGCCGCCAGCGGTGGCCAGGCACAGGTCGCCAATGGCGCTCGCGTAGCGGTGATCAACGCCCTGGGTGGTCGACCCAAGGTCAAGTTCATCGCACTGCTGGTGCAGGGGATTCCACGCTCGCTTAAGGTCGGTAGCGATCTGCCGGTGGCTGATGTCGAGCTGGCGCCGCTGGAACTGGGTGCCGCGCGCGTCGGAGACGATGTGGTGCGTATTCCTGACCTGGTCGCGCTGGAGCAGCTGCTGGCCGAGGCCGGTTTGATCTGAATTCGGCTGGCGCGCGGACGAGCGCGCATGAAAAAGCCCCGGCATTGGCCGGGGCTTTTTCGTTACTGCCGTTGAGCTATCAGCGCTGCGGTTGCTGCGCTTCGGTCTTCTCTGCAGTCAGGTTGTCTTCCGAGGTGCTGTTGCCCCAGTAGTCGGCATTCTTGATGCCAAGCTTCTCAGGATGGAACACCGGGTCCTTGCCCTCGTCTAGCTGCTGCTCGTAGTCCTTCAGGCACTTGTAGGCGACCTTGTGCATGAGCAGGATGGCGATGATGTTCAGCCAGGCCATCAGGCCTACGCCGAGGTCACCCAGATCCCAAGCGAAGGTGGCGGTGTGCACGGTGCCGTAGACAGTGGCCGCGATGATGCCGAATTTCAGCAGCAGGGTGAGGATGGGGCGCTTCACCTTACGGTTGATGTAGGCAATGTTGGTCTCGGCGATGTAGTAGTACGCCAGGATGGTGGTGAAGGCGAAGAAGAACAGGGCGATGGCAACGAAGGCGTTACCGAAGCCGGGCATCATGTTCTCCATCGCGGTCTGCACGTAGCCCGGACCTGCAGCGACGCCAGCGATACCGGTGAACATCGCGCTGCCGTCCGGGGCCTGCACATTGTACTGGCCGGTGATCAGCAGCATGAAGGCGGTGGCGGAGCAGACGAACAGGGTGTCGATATAGACCGAGAAGCCCTGCACCAGACCCTGCTTGGCCGGGTGGCTGACAGCGGCGGCCGACGAAGCGTGCGGGCCAGTGCCCTGGCCGGCTTCGTTGGAGTACACACCGCGCTTGACGCCCCACTGGATGGCCATGCCGACGATGGCGCCGAAACCGGCCTCGAGGCCGAATGCGCTCTTGACGATCAGTGCGATGACTTCCGGCAGCTTCTCGATGTTCAGCAGGATGATGACCATCGCTACCAGGATGTAGCCCAGCGCCATGAACGGTACGACCACCTGGGTGAAGTGGGCGATACGCTTGACGCCGCCGAAGATGATCAGACCGATCAGCACGGCCAGCACGGCCGCGGTCACGTTAGGATCGACACCGAAGGCAGTCTGTACGCTGGAGGCGATGGAGTTGGCCTGTACGCCCGGCAGCAGCAGGCCGCAGGCGAACACGGTAACGATGGCGAACAGCCAGGCGTACCACTTCAGACCCAGACCACGCTCGATGTAGAAGGCCGGGCCACCACGGTATTCACCGTTGAGCTTTTCCTTGTACACCTGGCCGAGGGTGGACTCGACGAATGCCGAGCTGGCACCGAGGAAGGCCACCATCCACATCCAGAACACCGCACCCGGACCACCGAAGGTGATCGCGGTGGCCACACCGGCAATGTTGCCGGTACCGACGCGACCGGCGAGGGTCATGGTCAGCGCCTGGAAGGAGGTGATGCCGTGCTCATCGGTTTTGCCGGTGAACATCAGGCGAATCATTTCTTTGAAGTGGCGAACCTGGAGAAAGCGGCCGCGCAGGGAGAAGTAGAGACCAACGCCGAGACATAGATAGATCAGCGCCGGGCTCCAGACCAGACCGTTTAGGGTCGAGACCAGTTCGTTCATGCAATGCTCCTGGGCATGCGGCCGCCTTTTGGGCGGGGCCGAGACCCGTTGTTTGTTATTGGAAGAGGAACGACGCTGCGGGGCGCCGGCCTCGGCCGCGCGCGGGTTGCTGGTGAGCGGGTCGCGCGTGCGGCGCGCAGAGCATGACAAAGACCGCCGCTCTTGCAATCTCTTGAGGTCACATTTTGTTACGTCGAGGCGACATTTTACGCCTGGAGGTCGCCCCAGAGCTGTTGAGCGACACTCAGGGCCACCACAGGCGCCGTTTCCGTGCGCAGAACGCGTGGCCCCAGGCGGGCTGCGTGGAAGCCGGAGTCCCTGGCCTGATCCACTTCGGCGTCGCTCAAACCGCCTTCCGGGCCGATCAGAAAGGCCAGGTTGTTTGGCCTGTCATGGCTTTGCAGCGGCGCGGCGACTGGGTGCAGCACCAGCTTCAGGTCGGCTTCGATCTGCTGTAGCCAGGCGGCCAGTTCCAGCGGCGGGTTGATCAGCGGCAGTACCGAGCGGCCGCATTGCTCGCAGGCGCTGATTGCCACCTGACGCCAGTGAGTCATGCGCTTGTCGGCACGCTCGTCCTTCAGTCTGACTTCGCAGCGCGCCGAGACGATCGGGGTGATCTCGCTGACGCCCAGTTCGGTGGCCTTCTGGATCGCCCAGTCCATGCGTTCACCGCGTGACAGACCCTGGCCGAGGTGAATGCGCAGGGAGGATTCACTGAGCCCGGCGATGGCTTCACGCAGCTCGACGCGTACGTTCTTCTTGCCTACTTCGATGAGCTCGCCGAGGTACTCCTGGCCGCTGCCGTCGAACAATTGCACGGCATCGCCCACTGCATGACGCAGAACGCGGCCGATATAGTGGGCCTGGGCCTCGGGCAACTCGTGCTGGCCGAGGGAGAGGGGGGCGTCGATAAAGAAACGGGATAGGCGCATAAGGGGCAGCTGCAAGCGGCAAGTTCGAGGCGGCAAGTTTAAAGCGGTGGCGCGTGCGGCGCACCCTACGGAAGGTGCGCAGCTTTTTTCGTAGGGCGCGTTGTGTGAACCGGGCTTCGTGTGTGGCTCGCTCAACCCGGATCGCGATGATCGGGAAAACGGTTATCCACTGCCACGCTGACCGACTCGCGGGTGGCGATATCGATGCCTTCGCCGGCCACGTCGGCAAGGAAGTCGATCTCCTCCGGGGTGATCACGTAAGGCGGCAGGAAATACACCACGCTACCCAGTGGGCGCAGCAGCGCACCCCGCGTCAGGGCGTGCTGGTAGACGCGCAGGCCGCGTCGCTCCTGCCAGGGGTAGGCGGCCTTGCTGGCCTTGTCCTGGACCATCTCGATGGCCAGGGCCATGCCGGTCTGGCGCACTTCGGCGACATGCGGGTGATCGACCAGGTGCGCGGTGGCGCTGGCCATGCGCGCTGCCAGGGCCTGGTTGCGCTCGATCACGTTGTCATCGCGGAAGATGTCCAGGGTCGCCAGGGCTGCGGCGCAGGCCAGTGGGTTGCCGGTGTAGGTGTGCGAGTGGAGGAAGGCGCGCAGGGTGGCATAGTCGTCATAGAAGGCGCCATAGACCTCATCGGTGGTGAGCACCGCCGCCATCGGCAGGTAGCCGCCGGTCAACGCCTTGGACAGCACCAGAAAATCCGGGGTGATAGCGGCCTGCTCGCAGGCGAACATCGTACCGGTGCGGCCGAAGCCGACAGCAATTTCGTCGTGGATCAGGTGCACGCCATAGCGGTCGCATGCCTCGCGCAGCAGCCTGAGGTAGATCGGGTGGTACATGCGCATGCCGCCGGCGCCCTGGATCAGCGGCTCGACGATCACCGCGGCGACTTCGTGGTGATGCTCGGCCAGTGTCTGCTCCATATGGGCGAACATGACGCGCGAATGGTCCTCCCAGCTCACGCCTTCTGGGCGCAGGTAGCAGTCCGGGCTGGGCACCTTGATCGTGTCGAGCAGCAGCGCCTTGTAGGTATCGGTGAACAGCGACACATCGCCCACCGACATCGCCGCCACGGTTTCGCCGTGATAGCTGTTGGTCAGGGTGACGAAGCGCTTCTTGGCCGGCGCGCCGCTGTTGAGCCAGTAATGAAAGCTCATCTTCAGCGCCACTTCGATGCCCGAAGAACCGTTGTCGGCGTAGAAGACCTTGTTCAGTCCGGCCGGGGTGATCTGCACCAGGCGCTCGGACAACTCGATAACCGGCTGGTGGGTGAAGCCGGCGAGCATCACGTGTTCGAGGTTTTCCAACTGCTCGCGGATGCGCGCGTTGATGCGTGGGTTGGCGTGGCCGAACACATTGACCCACCAGGAGCTGACCGCATCCAGGTAGCGCTTGCCGTCGAAATCCTCCAGCCACACGCCGGAAGCCTTGCGGATCGCCACCAGCGGCAGGCGCTCGTGATCCTTCATCTGGGTGCAGGGGTGCCACAACACGTCAAGATCGCGTTGCATCCAGTGGTCATTCAGGCTCATGAGATATCTCCCTGTGTGCGGGCGGCCAGCCTACCAGAAGCGGTACTCGAGACGCTGCCGGTGCCGCTGGTCAGGCGTAATCAACCGTCCGCGTGGAGGCTGCCGAACTTTGCGTCACGCGCTGCACACTAACTCGGTCGGTCAAAAATGGCTGTCATGAGATATCGCATTTCTCGATGTTTCATAGCGAAATTTTCCGCTTTAAATCGATATATTAACCGTTAGTCTTGCTCGGAAACTGGATTAGGGAAGCCTCCCATGCAATGGCGCAATACCCCCGCTCGTTATGGATTGGTCAGCGTGCTGCTGCACTGGCTGGTAGCACTGGCCGTATTCGGTCTGTTCGCGCTGGGCTTCTGGATGGTGGGGCTCAGCTACTACGATCCGTGGCGCCAGAGTGCGCCGGACCTGCACAAAAGCATCGGTATCCTGTTGTTCTCGGTGATGCTGCTGCGTGTGTTGTGGCGTCTGTTCAATCCGGCGCCAGCGGCCCTGAGCAGCCATAGCCAGCTCACTCGCCTGGCCTCCAAGCTCGGTCATGGCGTGCTCTATCTCGGCCTGTTTGGCGTGATGATTTCCGGTTACCTGATTTCCACCGCCGACGGCCGTGGTATCGAGGTGTTCGGCCTGTTCAGCGTACCGGCCACCCTGACCGGCATCCCGCAGCAGGAAGATATCGCCGGCGCCATCCATGAGTACCTGGCCTGGGGCCTGGTGATCTTTGCCGGCCTGCATGGCCTGGCCGCGTTCAAACACCATTTCATCGACCGCGACAGCACCCTGCTGCGGATGTTCGGGCGCTGAAGCCTTTCATAACCGGGCTTATGCCCATCTAGATCGACAACCTCGCAAGGAGAACACCCCATGTTGAAGAACGCCCTCGCTGTACTGGTTCTGGGCTCGGCGCTGATCGGCGGGCAAGCCATGGCGGCCGATTACGCCATCGACAAGCAAGGCCAGCACGCCTTCGTCAACTTCAAGATCAGCCACCTGGGCTACAGCTGGCTGTACGGCACCTTCAAGGATTTCGACGGCAAGTTCAGCTTCGACGCTGCCAAGCCTGAGGCCAGCAAGGTCAGCGTCAGCCTGAAGACCGCCAGCGTCGATACCAACCACGCCGAGCGTGACAAGCACATCCGCAGTGCCGACTTCCTCAATGCGAGCAAGCATGACACCGCGACCTTCGAATCCACCTCGGTCAAGTCCACTGGCGAAGGTACTGCCGACGTGACCGGCAACCTGACCTTGAACGGCGTGACCAAGCCGGTCGTCATCGCGGCCAAGTTCATCGGCGAAGGCAAGGACCCGTGGGGCGGCTACCGTGCCGGCTTCGAAGGCACCACCACGCTGAAACTGAAGGACTTCGACATTTCCATGGACCTTGGTCCGGCGTCGGAAACCGTCGAGCTGATCATTTCGATCGAAGGTGTTCGCCAGTAATAGAAAGGGCGAGGCGGGTCAGCGGTGCGCATGGCGCACCCTACGCAACGGACAAGCCAGCGCACCATGAAAAACGCCGCCCAGTGGGCGGCGTTTTTGTTTGCGCGGCAGCTTACTCTTCGCGGTTACGCGTCAGCAGTGCTGGTTTTTCGCCACGCGGACGGTTGCTGTTGCTCAGCTCGTCGAGTTGTTCGGCGCTGGGGAAACGATCCAGGCGCGAACCTTTGTGCACGATGATTGGCTGCTTTTCGCGCGGGTTGCGCACGGCCGCTTCGGCGCGTGGCAGTTCGTCGCGATCCAGCGAGGTGATACGACCATCATGCCCCGGCCGGCCACGACCGCCGCCGTTACGGCCCTGACCGCCCTGGCCACCTTGGCGACGATTCTTGCCGGGAGTACCAGGGCTGCCACCAGCGTTGCTACGCGGCTGCCGGTTGTTGCTGTTGGCTTTCTGGCCTTGGCCCTGAGCGGCGCCATTGCCGGCAGTTCCGCCACCTGAGCGGCGGCCACGGCCTTGCGGCTTGGCCTGCACCGGGACGTAGTCGGCACGGTTACCGAAATTGTCGATTTCGTCGTCGAGGAACTCTTCCGGGTCGCGGTCAGGCGGCAATGCTGGCGCGGCAGGAGCAGCGCCGCGAGCCTGGTTGCGAGGTTGCTGGCCACGGCGGTTCTGGCCTTGGCCTTGCTGTTGCGGCTTGGCTTTCTGATCCTTGCCGCCGTCCTTGCCCTTGTCTCTGCGGCCGCCGTTGTTGCGTTCACCCTTGGGCTTCTCGGCACCTTCGCTCTTGGGCTTCTTCTGCCCAGCGTTGCGCGGTTGACGTGGTTCGCGCACTTCCGGGCGCTCCGCTTCCACGGCGCTGGCGTCGAAACCCATCAGATCGCCATCGGGGATCTTCTGCTTGGTCATCCGC
Organism: Ectopseudomonas composti; assembly: GCF_900115475.1. Lineage (GTDB taxonomy): Bacteria > Pseudomonadota > Gammaproteobacteria > Pseudomonadales > Pseudomonadaceae > Aquipseudomonas > Aquipseudomonas composti. The sequence continues at coordinate 755,069 of NZ_FOWP01000001.1, read as the reverse complement.
TCGATGCTTTTCAGCAGCTTCTCTTCGTCCGGAGCGACCAGCGAGATGGCTTCACCACTGCGCCCGGCACGGCCAGTACGGCCGATGCGGTGAACGTAATCTTCCTCGACGTTGGGCAACTCGAAGTTGACCACGTGGGGCAGTTGGTCGATATCCAGGCCACGTGCGGCGATATCGGTGGCGACCAGGATGCGTACCTTGTTCGCCTTGAAGTCGGCCAGGGCCTTGGTGCGCGCGTTCTGGCTCTTGTTGCCGTGAATCGCGGCAGCCGGCAGCCCGTGTTTTTCCAGGTACTCGGCCAGGCGGTTGGCGCCATGCTTGGTGCGGGTGAACACCAGTACCTGTTCCCAGGCACCCTGAGTGATCAGGTGGGCGAGCAGGGCGCGCTTGTGGCTGGCGGCGAGATGAAAGACGCGTTGTTCGATACGCTCGACCGTGGTGTTCGGCGGCGTGACCTCGATGCGCTCGGGGTTGTGCAGCAGCTTGCCGGCTAGGTCGGTGATGTCCTTGGAGAAGGTCGCCGAGAACAGCAGGTTCTGACGCTGTGTCGGCAGCTTGGCCAACACCTTCTTGACGTCATGGATGAAGCCCATGTCGAGCATGCGGTCGGCTTCGTCGAGCACGAGGATTTCAACGTGCGACAGGTCGATGGCCTTCTGGTTGGCCAGGTCGAGCAGGCGACCCGGGCAGGCAACGAGGACGTCGACACCCTTGGCCAGGGCTTGAACCTGCGGGTTCATGCCAACGCCGCCGAAAATGCAGGCGCTGATGAATTTCAAATCGCGGGCATAGACCTTGAAGCTGTCATGCACCTGGGCGGCCAGTTCGCGAGTGGGGGTCAGTACCAGCACGCGCGGTTGTTTTGGGCCGTGACGTTGTTCGCGATCCGGATGACCGCCCGGAAATAGGCGTTCGAGGATCGGCAGGGCGAAACCGCCCGTCTTACCTGTACCCGTCTGGGCCGCCACCATGAGATCGCGACCTTGCAACACGGCGGGAATGGCCCGCTGTTGCACCGGAGTGGGCTGGGTGTAGCCGGCGGACTCGACCGCACGGACTAGAGCCTCGGAGAGACCGAGGGAGGCAAAGGACATGAGCAATCCTGTACTAAGTGAGGGCGTGGCCCTGGGGGTGTAGAGCCTGGCTTGAATCACGCGTGGGGCGCATGATCCCGTCCGGTACTGCTGGCTTCTGGGAGCTAGCATCCGGGCGCAAGCCTGGCGGGAAGTCCCGAGTATAACAGAGCTGAGCGTATGCGCAGCTATCAGCCTGTCGGTTGGTTCACGGCTTGGTATCTCGAGGGTTGGCGTAGTGCTGCTGTAGCTCGGCGTAGGCGGGCTCACGTTTGAAGCGGCGCAGCTCGGCAGCGAAGTTCTCGGCCAGCTGCGCCAGCTTGGGATCGTGGCGCAGCGCCAGGTACATGCGGTCGTGGCCGAGCGCCTTGCGGTTGTAGTCGACCCGATCCAGCAAGCCCAGCTGCGCACTCAGATAGCGCCCGGCGCGACGATCATTGACCACCAGATCGACGCGATGGCGGATCAACTTGCCCAGATTGGCCTCGTGAGTTGGCGCTTCCTCGCGGCTGAACAGGGTCGAGGTACGGAACGCCTCGTCGTTGTACCAGTAGCCCGGCGAGATGCCGATCACCAGATCACGCAGGTCTTCCAGTCGGCGATAGGGATAGGGGCGATTGCGAGCGTAGAACAGCACCAACTCCACTTCGCTGAGGGGTTCCTCGACAAAGAGCATGCTCGCCTCGCGCTCGGGCAGGTGGAAGATGCCCAGAATTCCGTCGGCATGTCCCTGCTCAAGCGCCAACAGGCAGCGCTTCCAGGGCAAGAACTCCAGCTCCAGGTCGATGCCCAGGCGGCGCAGTACCTCGCGGCTGACGTCGTAGTCGAGGCCGGTAACTTGGCCGTCCTCTGCGTAGACGTAAGGTGCCCATGCATCCGTGACCAGGCGCAACGTCTCGCCGCGAGCGGCGAAGGCGAGGCAGCAAAGTAGTAGGGCGGCGATAATTTGGCGCTGGAATAATGGCATCACGCCAGATTATCGATTTTGCGCTTGCCGTTAAAGTGCGCGATGCGCGCCTTTAGTCGACGACCCGATAGCAGGGCTCATAGGCACTACCACCTGGCAGCTTCATGCGGTGCTGTTCGACGAAGGCCTGCAGCAGGCGATCCAGCGGGCGCATGATGCTGGCGTCGCCACGAATCTCGTAGGGGCCGTGCTCCTCGATCAGGCGAATGCCATTCTCCTTGACGTTGCCCGCGACGATGCCGGAGAAGGCGCGGCGCAGGTTGGCAGCCAGATGGTGCAATGGCTGCTCGCGGGTCAGGTTGAGGCTGGCCATGGCTTTGTGAGTCGGCTCGAACGGGTGCTGGAAGCTTTCGTCGATCTTCAGCAGCCAGTTGAAGTGGAAGGCGTCGTTGCGCTCGCGGCGGAACTGGCGCACGGCCTTGATGCCAACGGCCATCTCACGGGCGACTTCGGCCGGGTCGTTGACGATCATCCGGTAGCGCTGCTGCGCCGCCTCGCCGAGCGTCGCACCGATGAAGTCATGCAGCTGCTGCAGGTACGGTCCGGCGCTCTTCGGCCCGGTGAGAATGACCGGGAACGGCAGGTTCTGGTTGTCCGGGTGGGTGAGGATGCCCAGCAGGTAGAGGAACTCTTCGGCCGTGCCGGCGCCGCCCGGGAAGATGATGATGCCGTGGCCGACGCGAACGAAGGCCTCCAGGCGCTTCTCGATGTCCGGCAGGATCACCAGTTCATTGACGATCGGGTTCGGCGCTTCGGCGGCGATGATGCCTGGCTCGGTCAGGCCCAGGTAGCGGCCCTTGAGGTTGCGCTGTTTGGCGTGACTGATGGTGGCACCCTTCATCGGTCCCTTCATCACACCGGGGCCACAGCCGGTGCAGATGTCCAGGCCGCGCAGGCCGAGCTCGTGACCGACCTTCTTGGTGTACTTGTATTCCTCGGTGCTGATCGAGTGGCCACCCCAGCACACCACCATCTTCGGTTCGACGCCGCTGCGCAGGGCCTGGGCGTTACGCAGCAGGTGGAAGACGTAATCAGTGATGCCTTCGGAACTGTCCAGATCGATGCGCTTGTGCTCCAGCTCGCTTTGCGTGAAGACGATGTCGCGCAGCGCGCTGAACAGCATCTCGCGGGTGCTGGCGATCATTTCGCCATCGACGAAGGCATCGGCCGGCGCGTTGATCAGCTCCAGGCGAATGCCGCGATCCTGCTGGTGAATCTTCACTTCGAAGTCCGGGTAGGCTTCGAGGATGGTCTTGGCGTTGTCGCTGTGCGAACCGGTATTGAGGATCGCCAGGGCGCACTGGCGGAACAGGCGGTAAACGCTGCCGGAGCCGGTTTCGCGCAGTTGCTGCACTTCGCGCTGGGAAAGGGTTTCCAGGCTGCCCTTGGGGCTGACGGAGGCGTTGATTGTGGAGCGTTTGAGCATGAAGAGTGGTCCTGGTGGCAAGCTCGCGCCAAAGGCCGGCGCGGAGGCGTTCGAATAGGTTGTCGCAGTGTCTGTTGCGGTCGTCGGTGGCTGGCGGTCAGCGTCTGGCGGCTGGTGTGTCGGTTATGGGTGCGCTCGGGTTCAGCAGAAATACCACATAGCCGCGGAACCAGGGGCTGCTTTGCAGGTAATCCGGCGCCTGCCATTCGCCGTTTTGTATCAGGCCGATGCGAAACGGCAACTGCAGCCGCGCGATGCTCGGCAGGTAGCGCTGGTAGTCAGCGATGCTGTGGCGGCCCTGGTAAGTCTGCATAACCACTTCATCGACCACCCCGGCGAGGCGGTTGAGCGCCGCCGGGTCGGCATTACCGGCCCAGTCGAGCAGGCCTGTGATACTCAGGCGGTACTGCTGCGGCAGGCGCTGGCGCAGGTCTTCGAGGAAGGCGGCGTAGCGATCCAGGCGCAGCGTTTGTGCATCGAAGTCGATCTGCACCCCGCTGACCCGGTTGCCGGAACGCTGCCAGCGCTGCAATTGGCTCAGCAGCAGGGCGAACACTTCCTCGTTCCAGTCCAGGGTATGCGCGCGATACACCACCCAGAGCTCGATATCCTTCGACAGCCTGGGCGTGGCTGGGTTCTGTGCCTGCATCCGCGCTGGTGGATCGCCAGCGCGGCGCGGACCATCGATCTGCCCCTGCAGCACGTACAGGGTGCGGGCTTGGGCCAGTACCGGCTGTGGCGTCACGCCGGCCCACAGCCAGAAGGCCTGATGCTCGCTGGCGTCGACGCGCGCGGCCTGCACCGGCAGGCCGGCTGCCAGCAGGAGCAGGAGCAGGCCTACCAGTAGTACTTGAGTCGCTGTGCCCACTGGGTGTCCGCGTAGCTACGCTTGAGAGTCTGGAACCACTGCTTGCGCTGATCCTTGCTGATGTCCTGGTCGTCGCAGCTGTTGTAGCCGCTGGGCGCATAGCAGTTGATTGCGCGGAGCAGGGCGTAGGCCTTGTCCTCGCGGCTGACCTGCGGCGCATCCAGCAACATCCGATAGGCGGCCAGGCGGGAAAAGGAGCTGCCCTGGAACTGACTTGGCGCGCTGCCCAGCTCGCCGGCGGCCGGTGGGTGGTTCAGCCAGTGTTCGTCGAGGCCGTGTACGCGGATGAAATCGCCCAGGCACAACATGCCCTGGGCGTCCTCGGCATTGGCGGCGAGGCGTTCGGCGATCTTGGCCAGGCTCGGGCAGGCGTAGCCGGCATCGCTGCCGCCGGCCCAGGCAAACAGGCCTGGATCGAGGCGCTGCGCAGGCTGTTCCGGCTTGTAAGGGTATTGCGCGAAATCGCTGAGAAAGTCGGCGTAGTGGCCGTAATCCAGGTCACGGTAGAGCAGGGTATACAGCGCAGTTGCCCGCTCGCTTGCAGGTGCCTGTTCGCCGCCAGCTTGCTGGCGCAGTAGCTCGGGGCCGGCGCCATAGGCCAGCAGGCGTTCGCGGATCGGCGCGGTGGTGATCGGCGAATCAGCGGCGAACACCTTTTCCCGTTCGCCACTGCGCTCGTAGTTCAAGGCCAGCGCCAGTTGCAGCTGGGCCTGCTGCAGTGGGTCTTGGCTGCGTGCCAGTAGCGCCTGCCAGTGCTGCAGTGCCTGGGTCGTCTCGCCCTTGGCTTCCAGTGCTAGGCCGCGCAGCGTTTCCTGGCTGAAGGCGAGGGCGTTCAGTGGCCCAGCATCGGTATCCGGCAGGGCGGCGAGAGCCTGCTCGGCATCGTCGCCGCGGTAGAAGTGCCAGGCAGCGACCAGGTAGGCGTGCAGGCCGGGCTGATTGGCGAGGCGCGGTTGCTGTGCCTGCAATTGCTCGAGGCTGAGGCGCGGCTGGCTGTTGCTGCCGGGGGCGCGCAGCTGAATCAGATCGACCATGGCCAGCAGCAGTGGGTCGTCGATGGCATCCGGGGCGAGGCTGGGCAGCAGTTTACCGTCCAGTTCCTCGATCAGCGCGGGCATATCGACCTGTTGCGCGCCTCGCTGGAATTGCCGGGCAAAGGCTTCGGCAAACCGCCGGGTGTCGCCTGCCAGCCAGTACACGCGGCGTTGCAGACCACGTGCCGAATCGCTGTAGAGCCCCTGCGGATAGTTCTCCAGGTACTGCTCGAAGGCCTTCGCGCTGGCGTCGAGGTTGGACTTATCTACCTGCTCCGGGCTGAAGAAACCGTACTCATCGAAGGCGTTTAGTTGCGCCTGGTTCAGTGCAACACGGCCGAGCAGGTACTGGGCGGTTTCGCTTAGCCAGGGCTGTTCGTTGTCCGCGAGTTCGGCGAAACGTTCACGCGCCTGGTCGAAGTCGCCGCGATAGAACGCGTCAGCGCCGCGCAGGTAGTCCCCGAAGGCCTGGGCAGCGGGCGACTGCAGTTGCGTCGCTTGCGGCAGGATGTCCTGCGTTTGCGGATCGCCCTCGCCGCACAGGCTCAGCAGGCTACGCCGCGAACGGGCCAGCGCCTGTGCCTCGCTCGCGGCCAGCTCTGGCGTGGAGCTGAGCGCATCGACGAAGCCGCGCATGGCATGAAGGTCGTTGCTGCGGCAGCGATTGCCCTCGCCTTCGGCGAAATGGTGCACGGCGAAAGCATCCGCGTCGCTGTCGACGCCCAGGCGCTGCAGGGCCTGGGTAAGGTACGCCACGTCCGGATCGGCGGTTTGCTCGTCCGTCTCGGTCGCTTCGCTACGGGCGCGGCTTGGGTCGAGCATGCCGAGGCTGAAGGGCACCAGGCCGTAGCCGTATTCGTAGCCTTCGAGTACCAGTGGTTCGCGCGTCAGTTTCAGGTGGCCGGCGTCGTCGAGCAGCAGCTGCAGGTTGACGCGGCTGTCGTTGCCGGGGCTGAGAAAGGCCAGGTTGTTGCACGCCGAGAGCTGGTCGGAAATCAGCTTCCAGCTCGGTGTGCAGGTCATGTCGGAACTGGCCAGTGCAGCGGGCGTGTGCAGGCCGGCGAGCAAGGCGAAGGGGAAGAGGCGCTTGATTGTCATAGGGCTCATCCTTGAGCGTGGGAGCCGCTGTACGGCTCCCTGCCCATCAGCGTTTGAGGTCGAGATTGTTCCAGATGGCCAGGCTGGGGCCCGCCAGGTTCATGCTATAGAAGTGCAGACCGGGCGCGCCGCCTTGCAGCAGGCGTTCGCACATTTCGGTGATGACTTGTTCGCCGAAGACGCGAATGCTGTCGGCATCGTCGCCGTAGGCTTCCAGCTGCTTGCGAACCCAGCGTGGGATTTCAGCGCCGCAGGCGTCGGAGAAGCGCGCCAGCTTGCTGTAGTTGGTGATCGGCATGATGCCGGGCACCACTGGAATGTCCACGCCCAGTTTCTGCACACGCTCGACGAAGTAGAAGTAGCTGTCGGCGTTGAAGAAATACTGGGTGATGGCGCTATCGGCGCCGGCCTTGGCCTTGCGCACGAAGTTGGCGATATCGTCCTCGAAGTTGCGCGCCTGCGGATGCATTTCCGGGTAGGCGGCAATTTCGATGTGGAAGTGATCGCCCGTCTCGGTGCGGATGAACTCGACCAGTTCGTTGGCGTAGCGCAGCTCGCCACTGGCCATGCCCATACCTGACGGCAGGTCACCGCGCAGGGCGACGATGCGTTTGATACCGGCGTTCTTGTACAGGTTGAGCAGCTCGCGCAGCTCGGCCTTGCTGTCGCCGACGCAGGACAGGTGCGGTGCGGTAGGCACCTTCACGTCGCCGTCGAGTTGCAGCACGGTATTGACGGTGCGGTCGCGGGTCGAGCCGCCGGCACCATAGGTGCAGGAGAAGAAGTCGGGGTTGTAGGTCGCCAGTTGGCGCGCCACTTCCATCAGTTTTTCATGCCCGGCTTCGGTCTTGGTGGGGAAGAACTCGAAGCTGTAACGGCGTTCTTGGCTCATAGGATTTCTAGCCTTGGAGACGTAAGGTGGATGACGTTTTTTCCATCCACCATGCGGGAGATCTACGGTGGACAAGCCATGGACTTGTCCACCCTTCGCATCAGTAGCGGTAAGCGTCCGGCTTGAACGGGCCTTCCACGGTCACGCCGATGTACTCGGCCTGCTGCTTGGTCAGCTGGGTGACCACGCCGCCGAAGCCCTTGACCATTTCCAGGGCGACTTCTTCGTCGAGCTTCTTCGGCAGCACTTCGACGGTCAGGCGCTCGGCCTTCTTCTCTGCGGACAGATCAGCGAACTTCTGCTCGAACAGGAAGATCTGCGCCAGCACCTGGTTGGCGAAGGAGCCGTCCATGATGCGGCTCGGATGGCCAGTGGCGTTGCCCAGGTTCACCAGACGGCCTTCGGCCAGCAGGATCAAGTAGTCGTCGTTGGTCGGATCGAAGCTGCCGGCGCCGGTGCGGTGAATCTTGTGCACCTGCGGTTTGACCTCTTCCCACGCCCAGTTCTTGCGCATGAAGGCGGTGTCGATCTCGTTGTCGAAGTGACCGATGTTGCACACCACGGCGCGCTTCTTCAGGGCCTTGAGCATGCCGGCGTCGCAGACGTTGACGTTACCGGTGGTGGTGACGATCAGGTCGATCTTGCCCAGCAGTGCGGCGTCGACGCTCGCTTCGGTGCCGTCATTGATGCCGTTCTTGTACGGGGAAACCAGTTCGAAGCCGTCCATGCAGGCCTGCATGGCGCAGATCGGGTCGACTTCGGAAACCTTGACGATCATGCCTTCCTGACGCAGCGACTGGGCCGAGCCCTTGCCCACGTCACCGTAGCCGATGACCAGCGCCTGCTTGCCCGACAGCAGGTGGTCGGTGCCGCGCTTGATGGCGTCGTTGAGGCTGTGGCGGCAACCGTACTTGTTGTCGTTCTTGCTCTTGGTCACCGCGTCGTTGACGTTGATCGCCGGGACTTTCAGGGTGCCGGCCTTGAGCATGTCGAGCAGGCGGTGCACACCGGTGGTGGTCTCTTCGGTAACGCCGTGGATGCGCTCGAGCATCTGCGGGTATTTCTTGTGCAGGATCTCGGTCAGGTCACCGCCGTCGTCGAGCACCATGTTGGCATCCCACGGCTGACCGTCCTTGAGGATGGTCTGCTCGATGCACCACTCGTACTCTTCTTCGGTTTCGCCCTTCCAGGCGAACACCGGGATGCCGGCGGCGGCGATGGCGGCAGCGGCCTGATCCTGGGTGGAGAAGATGTTGCACGAGGACCAGCGCACTTCGGCGCCCAGGGCGGTCAGCGTCTCGATCAGCACGCCGGTCTGGATGGTCATGTGGATGCAGCCGAGGATCTTCGCGCCTTTCAGCGGTTGGCTGGCGGCGTACTTGCGGCGCAGGCCCATCAGTGCCGGCATTTCGGATTCGGCGATGATCAGCTCTTTGCGGCCCCAATCGGCCAGGGAAATATCGGCGACTTTGAAATCATTGAAAGACATGCAATAGCACTCCATTCGTTGTCTGCGAATGGGCGCCGTTGATGCGTATGGTTAACGCCCCATCCGAGCCTGACAGTCTGGAAGGCTGATTCGAATCTGCCGCGATGCATTGCTGGAATGCGGGCTTGGGGATTCGAAACAGATCTTTCAGGCTGCTGCAGCGCCCCTCGGACAGGTGGCGGGCGCAACCGGAGCGGTGCCGGTTGCGTGAAGCCGGCAAATTATAGCCGTGTGCGCAGCGCAGCCCAAGGCTTTCCGTCGCTTTTGCCCGGCTATGAGCGCCATAGGCGGCCATGCCACGACAAGCGCAGCGCTGTCGGCGCATCATTGGGCACCATCTGGCACGGAGGACACGCCATGAACTTCCACACCCGCAAGTGGATCAAGCCCGAAGACCTCAATCCCAACGGCACCCTGTTCGGCGGCAGCCTGTTGAAATGGATCGATGAAGAGGCGGCGATCTACGCCATCGTCCAGCTCGACAATCAGCGCGTGGTGACCAAATTCATTTCCGAGATCAACTTCGTCAGTTCGGCGCGGCAGAGCGACATCATCGAACTGGGCATCACTGCCACCGACTTCGGTCGCACCTCCATCACCCTGCGTTGCGAAGTGCGTAACAAGGTGACCCACAAGAGCATCCTGACCATCGACAAGCTGGTGTTCGTCAACCTCGGCGAGGACGGTTTGCCAGCAGCGCACGGCAAGACCGCGATCACCTACGCCAAAGATCGCGTTCAGGACTGAATCGAGCTGGCGCGGATGGCCGCAGACTTGGCCGAAGCGCCGGCATCATCAGTGGCTGCAGTCATGGACGTGCGGAAGTCACTCGCGCAGGCTTGGTTTTCCTTTCTCAGCAGTGAAACCACGCCATGACACTCGCTTACTGGTGCGTACTGATCGCCATTTTCCTGCCCTACCTGAGCACCGCTACCGCCAAGTTTCTCGGGCCCGGTTATGGGCCGCGCGCCAATCAGGACCCGCGCGCCTTTCTGGGCACGCTGGAGGGCTGGCGCAAACGAGCCAACAACGCCCAGCTCAATGGTTTCGAAGTTACGCCGGCATTCGCCGCGGCGGTGATCATCGCGCACCAGGCCGGCGGCGCCGGACAGGCGCTGCTCGACCAGTTGGCCATGGCCTTCATCGTCAGCCGGGTGCTGTATTTCATCTGCTACCTGGCCGACTGGGGACCATTGCGCTCACTGGTGTGGTTCGCCGGGATGGGGCTGATCGCGGCGTTGTTCGTGGTGTCCGCCTAGCCGGCGTCTGCAGCTGACTATTGAATATGGGCTGAAAAGGCGCGTGACCAATCAGTCGCTGCATCATTCCGGTGCGTTTTGTGCGATCTATCAGCCTGTAGGGCGGCTGGCCGCTGGCCACGTTCTTGCTTGCTCCCGATTATTTGGCGGGGTTTCCCGCCGTCTGCCAGGGAGCCTCTCATGTCCGCCACCACCTTTTTCGACCGCTTGCTCTGTGCCATCGGCCTGCGCACGCTAAACCAGCAATTTCTGTTTTCCTACGCGCTGATGTTCCTACTCGCGGTGGTCGCCTCGGTGGCGCTGTATCTGAGCATGTCGGTATCGCCGGAGACCATCAATGTCGCTGGCGCGCAGCGCATGCTCAGCCAGAAGATGACCAAGGAGGCGCTGCTGCTACGCGAGGGCGTGCTGCCTGCGGCGACTCTGGAAGCCACCATGGCGCAGTTCGATGCCGCCCATCGCGATCTGCTGAGTGGCAATGCGGCGCGCAATATAAGCGCTATCGCCGAGCCCAGCGTGCAGGCGCAGATGAACAAGGTCGGCGGTCTCTGGCAGGGCTTTCGTACGCAGCTGCAGCGTGTGGTCGCGGGCGATGCGGCGGTCGATCTCAAGACTCTGGAGCAGCAGTCGGTCGAGCTGCTGCGCGAAATGAACCAGGCTGTCGGCTTGATGGCCGCGCACGCTGAAGGCAGCCAGCGTCGCCAGATGTGGCTGGCGTTCGGTTGCGTGCTGGGCATTCTGGCGCTGGTGGTGCTGGGCCGTCAGTTCGGTCTGCGTCCGCTGATGCACAACCTCAATGCGGTGGAGGGCGCGCTGACTCGGGTTGGTTCCGGCGACTTCACGCGCAGCCTGGAAGGTCGGCAGGGTGACAACGAGATCGGCCGTATCTTCGCTGGTTACAACCGCATGCAAGAGCAGGTGCGTGGCTTGTTGGCGGAGGTCAAACGCAGCGGCGAGCGTACCGGGGTGCATGTCAGCAGTGTGGTCGGCGCCGCGCACTCGGCAGGCGATGGCGTACGGCGTCAGTACGAGGATCTCGACCAGGTCGCCACCGCAATGAACGAGATGAGTGCCACTGTGGCCGAGGTGGCGCGTCATGCTGCACATGCCGCCGAATCGGCACGCAGTGCCGATGATTGTGCGCAGAGTGGTAAACAGGTGGTGCAGCGCAGTGCGGCGCAGATCGCCGAGCTGGTGGAGCAACTGCAGCGCAGTGGCGAGCAGGTACAGCGCCTGGAGGCCGAAACCGGTGGTGTCGGCAAGGTGCTCGAAGTGATCACCGGTATCGCTGAACAGACCAATCTGCTGGCGCTCAACGCGGCCATCGAGGCAGCGCGCGCCGGTGAGGCAGGACGTGGCTTCGCCGTAGTCGCTGACGAGGTGCGAACCCTGGCCAGTCGCACCCAGCAGTCCACTGGTGAAATTCAGGCGATCATCCAGCGTTTGCAGGGCGGTGCGCGCGATGCGGTTCTGGCGATGCAGCGCAGTGCGACCCTGGCCGATGGCAACCTCCAGCACATTCGTCAGGCCAGTGAGGCGCTGGAGACCATCGTCGGCGCGGTGGATGGCATCAATGCCCTGAACGCGCAGATCGCCACGGCCGCAGAACAGCAGAGTCAGGTGGCGCAGGAAATCGACCAGCGGGTAACGCATATCTCCAGTCTGGCCGAGCGCAGCCAGGGTGAGACCGAGAGCGTGGTGCAGGTCAGTGCGCAGATTCAGGGCGAGGTGCAGCAGCTCAACAGCCAATTGGGGCGCTTCCGTACCTGAACCCAGGCTGACCAATGCACACAAACGGCAGCAGTTGTGACAAGAGGTCGCTTGGCCAGGCCAGGATGAGCCGCGATACTGGCGGCCCCTTGTCGCCCGGAAGTCGTGTCGATGACCCCGAAGAAAATTCTCCTGCTCACCTGCGTCTGCTTGGCTCTGGCCGCCTGTGGTGGGGTCGATCCCAATTCGCCGCTGGGCAAGCGCCAGGCGGCGTTCAAGGAGATGCTCAAGGTCAGCGAAGACCTCGGCGGCATGCTGCGTGGCCGCATTCCCTACGACGAAGCCGGTTTCATCGCTGGCGCCGCCAAGCTGGAGCGACTATCGCACGAGCCCTGGCAGCATTTTCCGCAGGTTCGTGATGACGAACGCAGCAAGGCCAATCCTGATGTGTGGGAGCGCCAGGAGCAGTTCCAGAAAATGGCCCGCGATCTGGAGCAGGCCACTGCTGCACTGGTGCAGGCGACGACGGCGCCGCCGTTACGTCGCGCCGAACTGGAGCCGGCGGTGCAGGCCGTCGAGGACAGTTGCGAGGCCTGCCACAAGGCGTTTCGCGCTTACTGATCGGCGCGCGCTTCGGCCTCGGCCTGTTCCAACTCAGCGCGCGCCTCAGCCAGCTTGGCCTGACGCTTGGCGATCTTGTCCTGATCGCCTTTGCCTAGCGCTTCGCGCAGGTCCATCTCGCGCTCCTGGACTTCCTGGCGGGCCTCTTCGACGCTGGCGAGGCGATCACTGTGCAGGGTGGCGTCATCGCAATTTATTTCCACATTGCCCAGCGCCCTTTGCAGGCCATCCAGTTGCTGCGAGTTGCCGTGCTTGCGCGCGGCTTCGATCTTCTCCTCGATGACCTGGCGCTTGGCTGCGCAGCCACCGTCGGCTTCCGCAGCGAGGATGGGCGTGGCGTTGAGATTGGCGGCCAGTAGCAGGCCGAGCAAGGCGGTTTGACGAATCATGATCTCTCCTCCTGAATGTCTATTCGAAGTGACCCCGGTTACTGCGCGAGGTTCGACCCGAGCGCCGCATCTACTGATCCGAGTCAGCTATGAGGCGGATTTTCCAGGCTTTGGAATCCCTCGACCCCGGCGCGCTGCAGTTGTGAGCCCAGGCGCCGGACCTCCGGGTGGCTGAAGAACGCCAGCAGGCGCTCGGCGTTCTGGCGGCTTACTCCCGGTTGGCGCAGCCAGTCGGCGTGGCTACGCGCCTGTAGTGTGGCCCAGTCATCATCCGCGCCCAGGTTGAGGCCCGGCGGGACGCCGAGGGCCTTTAGCCATTGCTGCAGCGAACGCTGCTGAGCCTGGGCGAAGGCGTGCTGCAACTGGCTGGCGCGCCGGCTGCCGACGCCCGGTAGCTGTTGTAACTGCTCGTTGTCGAGCTCCAGCCAATCGAGCAGGCCGTGCAGGCGTTCGCCCGCCAGCAGTGCGTTCCAGGTGCCGGGGCCGACGCCGGGCAGGTTCAGGCCCTGCTTGCCGGCGAGCCAGCTCAGCCGTGCATGGAACTGTTGCTGGCATTCGCTGCTGAGCCGCCAGCAGCTCAGGGCGTGATACCGGGCGGGGTCGGGCGCTTGTACGGTGGCGCGTTGCGGGCTGCGCCAGATCACCTGGTCGAGGCGTGGAATGGTCAGGCCGGCCAGGCGTATCGCCACCTGATCGCCGGGGCGTATATCCAGCTTTTCCCAGGTTTGCAGCGAGCCGAGCGCGACGCGGCTGATGCGGCGCTCGTCGAGGTCGACCGGCTGTAGGCGCAATACTGGTGTGATGCGTCCGCTGCGGCCGATATTGAAATCCACCGCCTGCACCACGGCCAGTGCCTGGCTGGCCGGATACTTCCAGGCAATTGCCCAGCGCGGTGCTTCGGCTTGCCAGCGCTGCCCCGGTGGCCGCTTACCCTGACGCAGAACCACGCCGTCGCTGGCGAACGGCTGCGCCTGATCGAACCAGCCTTGGCGCCAGCGGCGGGCGTCCCCTGCATCTTGCAGTGGCTGGGTGTAGCGCAGGCTGTCGCTGAAACCCAGTTCGTGCAGGGCTTGCAGGCGCTCAGGCATCGACTCCGGGCCGTCCGGCCAGTCCCAGACGAACAGGCCAATGGCGTCGACCTGTTGCGGGTCGAGCGTCTGCCGCGCCATCAGGCCTGCCGCCTTGCCGCGGGCGCCTGCACCACCGTCGCGGCTTTGTACGTGGCCGTCCAGGCGCCAGTAGAGTTCGCCCTGCAGTACGGCATCGCGTGGCTGTTTCAGGTGCGTAGGGATGGCCGTCAGCTGCCTGGCTCGGGCTGTCCAGTCTTGCCCGTGGTGTCCATCGCCGCGGCTGATGGCTTGCTGCAGCACGCCGTCGCGATAGACCAGGGTGACCGCGACACCATCGACCTTGGGCTGAATCCACAGGTCATCACGCTCAGCCATCCATTGCGCCACCGCGTCATCGTTCAGCTTGCGCAGGCCGGTCTGTGGCACGGGATGAGTGAGCTTGCCGGTGCTGCCTGCCAGCGGTTCGGGCAAGCGCTTGAGCGCGTCGGGAAAGCACTGCTGCCATCCTTGCAGACGCTCGCGTGCCTGGTCGTAGAGTTCGTCGGCCACCAGCGAGCGGCCGTGATTGTGGTAGGCGTCATCCCACGCGGCGATCTGCTGACCGAGCGCGGTGAGTTCGGACTTGGCGCGACTGGCGGGCCAGTCGGGACAGACGGTCGCCTGGGCGGTGAGGGGCAACAGCAGCAGAGCGATCCAGCGCGTCATATCGAGCATCCTTGCTCCGATTGGTCGAGTGACCTGGGCCTGTGGCGGGCTCGCCAGGTCGCGGCGTACAAGGCAGTCTAGACCAGCCTGTGCTGCTCACCAGTGTCAGGCGTCGATGCGAAAACATGACCGAGGCACGGCAAGCTGCGAAGCATGTCTACTACCCTGTTCGACGGTAGCCCGATCAGGGTTGGCAGGGCGCTCGTTCATTCAGAGGGACTTTCATATGCAGGATATGCGTTTCATCAAGCGAATCACGCCTCTACTGGCCATGGCGGTGCTAGTCGGTTGTGGTGATGGCGCTGACAAACCGGTCGCCGAGGCCGGTGCTGCCAGCGAGGCTGCAGTTGTCGTGCCTGCCGAGGCCGTTCACGTTGCGGCAGCCGCCAGCGGCGGCAGTGCGGCCTGTCTCGATGCGCCGGCCATGCGCACGGTCGGCAATACCTGGACGATCACCACCGATGGCCAGCGCGACGTCAATACGGTTGCAGAGCTGGCGACCTATCGTGGGCAGAGTGCCTATCGCACTCATACCGAGAACAGCGTGGGTACGGTGGCGGATGCTTACGGCAACGTCGTCGATGGCGTCGTTCATTGGTATGGCAGCGTGATGACCCAGCCGGCCATCAACGAAAGCTATAACCAGCCGAGCTTTTCCGTGCCTGCGGATTTGCCTCAGGACCAGACCCATTCGGTCAGCTTCGACTCGATCACGGTGCAGCCAGGGGCGGAGCCCTTCGTCATGAAGCTGACCAACACGGTGACGTACCAAGGGCGTGAGCGTATCGAGACGGCGTTCGGTGCCTTCGATACCTGTAAGATGGAGTTCTCGACCGAAGGCAGCATGGTGCCGAAAACCACCTGGCAGCAGTGGATCATCGCTTCGGGCAAGTTCGCCGGTTTGCCCCTGCGCATGAGCAATGTGCAGGGCACCATGCAGGCCAGCAGTATCGAGGTGAGCTGGTAAGCCGCCGCGATCTGCAGGCATGAAAAAACCGATGCCGTTGCCGGCATCGGTTTTTTGTTTTCGCGTACGGCGGCGGGTTTACAGGCCGGCAGCGGCGCGCAGGTCGGCAGCCTTGTCGGTGCGTTCCCAGGTGAAGGTGGTGAAGCTGTCATCACCAACAGTCTTGGACTGCGGCGCGCGGCCGAAGTGACCGTAAGCTGCGGTTTCCTGATACATCGGGTGCAGCAGGTCGAGCATCTTAGTGATGGCGTACGGACGGAGGTCGAACACTTCACGCACCAGCTTGATGATCTTCTCTTCGGCGATCTTGTGGGTGCCGAAGGTGTTGATCGAGATGGAGGTCGGCTGGGCCACGCCGATGGCGTAGGACACCTGGATCTCGCAGCGTTCGGCCAGGCCGGCGGCAACGATGTTCTTGGCCACGTAGCGACCGGCATAGGCAGCGCTGCGGTCGACCTTGGACGGGTCCTTGCCGGAGAAGGCGCCACCGCCGTGACGGGCCATGCCGCCGTAGCTGTCGACGATGATCTTGCGCCCGGTCAGGCCGCAGTCGCCCACCGGGCCGCCGATGATGAACTGGCCGGTCGGGTTGATGTGGAACTGGGTGTCCTTGTGCAGCAGTTCGGCCGGCAGCACGTGCTTGACGATCAACTCCATCACGCCGTCGCGCAGGTCGTCGTATTTCACTTCCGGGTTGTGCTGGGTGGACAGCACCACGGCGTCGATGGCCGCGACCTTGCCGTTCTCGTAGCGGCAGGTGACCTGGGATTTGGCATCCGGGCGCAGCCACGGCAGCAGGCCGGACTTGCGCGCTTCGGCCTGACGCTCGACCAGACGGTGCGAGAAGCAGATCGGCGCCGGCATCAGCACGTCGGTTTCGTTGCTGGCGTAGCCGAACATCAGGCCCTGGTCGCCGGCGCCCTGGTCTTCCGGCTTGGCGCGGTCGACGCCCTGGTTGATGTCCGGAGACTGCTTGCCAATGATGTTGAGCACGCCACAGGTGGCACCGTCGAAACCGACTTCGCTGCTGGTGTAGCCGATGTCACAGATCACGTCACGGACGATCTGCTCCAGGTCGACCCAGGCGCTGGTGGTGACTTCGCCGGCGACGATGGCCACACCGGTCTTGACCAGGGTTTCCACGGCCACGCGGGCATGCTTGTCCTGGGTGATGATGGCGTCGAGCACCGCATCGGAGATCTGGTCGGCGATCTTGTCCGGATGCCCTTCGGACACGGACTCGGAAGTAAACAGGGAATATTCGCTCATCTATCGGTTCCTTTCTTGCCGGAGGCTGAAGGCGCTGTGCGCATCGGGTTTGGCAAAGTGCCGTAATTGAATTTGAAAGCCGTTTCTCAGGCCTATGTAGAGGCTTTCGCCTGGCGTCAGGCCGGCGGCCGTCGCCCAGCGCGCCAGGTCTTCCTGTTCGAAGCCGAGCCAGAGGTCGCCGCAGGCTTCGCGTGCCCAGCTCTGGTCGTGGCTGCACAGCTCGCTGAGCAGCAGGCTGCCGCCCGGCGCGACCAGGCCGGCCAGTTTGCGAAAGGCGTCGGCCGGCGTGGCGAAATGGTGCAGCACCATGTTCAGCACCACGCAATCGGCGGCAAGCTGCTCGTCCTGCAGTGCATCGGCCAGTTTCAGCTCGACGTTATGCAGGCTTTCAGCGGCGCAGCGCTGGCGGGCCAGCTCGAGCATGGCCGGGCTGTTGTCCAGTGCCGTGACCTGCGCGAAGCGACGCGCCAGCTCGGGCAGAAAGGCGCCGTCGCCAGGGCCGATTTCCAGCGCTGTGGCGCTGGCGGCGAAGCCCAGTGCGTCGAGTAGCGCCAGCAGGCTGTCGCGGTACTGCGGCAAGCCGGCGATCAAATCCTGCTGGGCCTGAAAGCTGGTGGCCATACGCGCGAAGAAATCGCGGCTGACGGTGGCGCGCTGCTGGTGCACGGTGGCGATACGCGCCTGCACATCGCCAGGTAGCGGCAGCTCGTCGATATCGTCCAGCAGGGCGGCGTGCAGGCGGCCATTGGGCAGGGCGCGGCGATAGAAGATCGCGTTGCCCTCACGGCGCGTGGCGACCAGGCCGGCCTGGGCCAGGACCTTGAGGTGATGGCTCATGCCCGATTGGCCGATGGCGAAGATCTGCGCCAGCTCCAGCACGCCGAACGAATCGTTGCTCAGCACACGCAGCACGTTCAGGCGCAGCGAATCGCCGCCGGCCTTGCACAGGGCGGCGAGCTCGTCGCAGGGGTCGAATTCCAGCTGGGGTGCGCGCAGGGTCATGGTGGCGCAGTCTAGTCGGTCATTTTTCATACAGCAATACCAATATCAAAAAGTTTTGATATTGGTATTGCTGTTACTCCGGCACCTGAGCCAACGCCAGGAAAGCCGCGGGTGCCGGGCTCAGGCTGGCGCCCAGGCGCCACAGCACATGCAGTTCACGCTCGATCTGCAGGTCTTGCACTGGCAGATGGCGCAGTTCGCCGCTGGCCAGTTCGCGCTCCACCACCCGCTGCGACAGCCAGGCAATGCCCTGGCCGTCGGCGAGCAGGCGCTTGAGCGCCTCGGTGCTGCCGATAGCCATACCGGTACGGGGTTCGAGGCCGTGGGCGCGGTAGGCCTGCTCGACGCTGACGCGCGCGCCGGAGCCTGGCTCGCGCATATACAGCGGGTAATCCTGCAGTCTCTCGGCCGCGAGCGTGTCGCTGGCGGCCAGCGGATGGTGCGGCGCAGCCACCGGCAGCAAGGCGTCGCGCGCCAGCAGGCGATGCGCGTAGTCGGTGCGCGCGAACGGGCCTTCGACGAAGCCCAGGCTGATGCGGCCTTCGTCCAGTTGCCGGGTCACGACGTCGGTATTGCTCACTTCCAGGCTGACGAATATCTGTGGATGCAGGGCGCGGAAGCGGGTGAGCAGAGGCGGCAGCAAGTAGGAGCCGAGCGTGGCGCTGGCGCCCAGGTGCAGTTCGCCCTGTTCCAGTTGGGCGAAGTCGCGCAGGTCGCGCTCGGCGGCGCGCTCCAGGCTGAAGATGCGCTGGGCGTAGTCGAGCAGGCGCAGGCCGCCTTCGGTCAGTTGCACACCGCGCGGCAGGCGGTCGAACAGACGCAGGTCAAGGCTGACTTCGAGGTCGCGAATTTCACGGGTGACCGCCGGCTGGCTGATGTGCAGGCGCTCGGCGCCGGCACTGATGCTGCCGGCTTCTGCCACGGCAAGGAAGACCTTCAGGTGATGGAGATTCATGGGCCATGCATAAACAAAAGGTATGCATTGGATGCTGAATATGTATTTTTCATATGGCAAGCCAATTCTTAACCTTGCGCCATCACTCATGTCACGGGACAACCCGATTCATGCCGCGCCCTTTCAGTCGTTTGCCCGAGCCTCTCGCCTTCATCCGTCACTTCACGCCCAACTGGTTCGCCATGACCATGGGCACCGGTGTGCTGGCGCTAGTGATCGCCCATCTGCCTTGGCGCCTGCCCGGCCTGGCGCTGCTGGCCGAAGGCCTGTGGTTCTTCGCTGTCAGCCTGTTCGCCCTGTTCACGGCGCTGTTTCTGCTGCGCCTGGCGCTGTTTCGCGACACCGTCTGGCCGATGCTGCTGCATCCGGTGCAGTCGATGTTCCTTGGCGCCATCCCGATGGGCCTGGCGGTGCTGATCAAGGGGCTGCTGCTGTTTGGCGTGCCGCGCTGGGGCGAGGGTGTCTACGCGCTGGCGCATGCCTTGTGGTGGCTGGATGCGGCACTGGCGCTGCTCGGTGCCTTGCTGGTGCCCTATCTGATGTTCACCCGTCAGCATCATGCGCTGGAGAAACTCACTGCGGTGTGGCTGCTACCTATCGTCGCACCCGAGGTCGCCGCCAGTACGGCGGGTGCGCTGGCGCCGCACCTGGGCGCCGCGGCCGCGCAGCAATTGCTGGTGGCCGGCTTCGTGCTCTGGGGCCTGTCGCTGTCGCTGGCGTTCTCGCTGATCACCCTGGTGCTGCTGCGCCTGGCCCTGCACAAATTGCCGGATACCGATTTTGCCGCCACCAGCTGGCTGCCGTTGGGGCCGCTGGCGACCGGCTGCCTGGGGCTGCTGAGCATGGGCCAGGCGGCGCCGCTGGCGTTCGCTGGTACGCCCCTGGCCAGCGCTGCCGAACTGGCGCGTGATCTCGGTTTGATCGGCGGCCTGGCGCTGTGGGGCGCAGGGTTGTGGTGGCTGGTGATCGCGACGCTGTTCACCCGTCACTACATTCGCGACAACATGCCGTTCAACCTCGGCTGGTGGGGCTTCACCTTCCCGCTGGGGGTGTTCGCCCTGGCTACTTTCGAGCTGCAGGCACTGACCGGGCTGACCTTCTTCACCCTGGTCGGCGTGGCACTGGCGATTCAACTGGCGGCGGTGTGGTCGCTGGTGTTCAGTCGCACGCTAGCTGGCGTCTGGCATGGCGAGTTGTTTCAGGCGCCCTGTCTGGGCGGGCCGGGCAGTCCTGCGGTGAGCGTGCTGAGCGAACAGACGAGCTGATTTGCGCTCTACGACCATCTGTCATTGCCCCGCGGGGCTCGGCTGGGCGAAAATGGACGCCTTTTTCGCCCCCTTCATTCAGAAGCAGCCCCCGTAGGAGATTCAGCGATGCCCAGCCGTCGTGAGCGAGCCAATGCCATTCGTGCCCTCAGCATGGATGCCGTGCAGAAAGCCAACAGCGGCCACCCCGGTGCCCCCATGGGTATGGCGGACATCGCCGAAGTGTTGTGGCGCGACTACCTCAAACACAATCCGAGCAACCCGAACTTCGCCGATCGTGACCGCTTCGTGCTGTCCAACGGCCATGGTTCGATGCTGATCTACTCGCTGCTGCACCTGACCGGCTACGACTTGTCGATCGACGACCTGAAGAACTTCCGTCAGCTGCACAGCAGGACGCCGGGCCACCCGGAATACGGCTACACCCCGGGCGTCGAGACCACCACCGGCCCGCTCGGCCAGGGCATCGCCAACGCCGTCGGTTTCGCCATCGCCGAGAAGGTGCTGGGCGCGCAGTTCAACCGTGAAGGGCACGATATCGTCGACCACAACACCTACGTGTTCCTCGGCGACGGCTGCATGATGGAAGGCATCAGCCATGAAGTCTGCTCGCTGGCCGGCACCCTGGGCTTGGGCAAACTGGTCGCTTTCTACGACGACAACGGCATTTCCATCGACGGTGAAGTCGAGGGCTGGTTCACCGACGATACGCCGAAGCGCTTCGAAGCCTACGGCTGGCAGGTGATTCGCAACGTCGACGGCCACGACGCCGAAGAAATCAAGATCGCCATCGATACCGCCCGCAAGACCACGGATCAACCGACCCTGATCTGCTGCAAAACCACCATCGGTTTTGGTTCGCCGAACAAGCAGGGCAAGGAAGAGTGCCACGGTGCGCCGCTGGGCAACGACGAAATCGCCCTGACCCGCGCCAACCTGGGCTGGAACCATGGCCCGTTCGAAGTCCCGGCCGAAATCTACGCCGAGTGGGACGCCAAGGCCGCCGGCGCTGCCGCCGAAGCCGCCTGGAACGACAAGTTCGCTGCCTACGCCGCTGCCCATCCCGAGCTGGCTGCCGAGTTCAAGCGCCGCATTGCCGGTGAGCTGCCGGCCGACTTCGCCGAGAAGGCCGCTGCTTACATCAAGGACGTCGCCGAGAAGGGCGAGACCATCGCCAGCCGCAAGGCCAGCCAGAACGCGCTGAATGCCTTCGGCCCGCTGCTGCCGGAGTTCCTCGGTGGTTCGGCCGACCTGGCCGGCTCCAACCTGACCCTGTGGAAAGGCTGCAAAGGCGTCTCCGCTGAAGACGCCTCCGGCAACTACATGTTCTACGGCGTGCGTGAGTTCGGCATGAGCGCGATCATGAACGGCATCGCCCTGCATGGCGGCTTCGTGCCGTACGGCGCGACCTTCCTGATCTTCATGGAGTACGCGCGCAACGCCGTGCGTATGTCCGCGCTGATGAAGAAGCGTGTGCTGTACGTGTTCACCCACGACTCCATCGGCCTTGGCGAAGACGGCCCGACCCACCAGCCGATCGAGCAATTGGCCAGCCTGCGTGGCACGCCGAACCTCGACACCTGGCGCCCGGCCGATGCCGTGGAATCCGCCGTGGCCTGGAAATACGCCATCGAGCGCGCCGACGGCCCCAGCGCCCTGGTGTTCAGCCGCCAGAACCTGCCGCACCAAGCACGCGACGCCCAGCAACTGGCCGATGTCGCGCGCGGTGGCTACGTGCTGAAGGACAGCGCCGGCGAGCCGGAGCTGATCCTGATCGCCACCGGTTCGGAAGTCGGCTTGGCCGTTGCCGCCTACGACAAACTGACCGCTGCCGGCCGCAAGGTGCGCGTGGTGTCGATGCCGTCGACCAGCGTGTTCGATGCCCAGGACGCTGGCTACAAGCAGGACGTGCTGCCGCTGCAGGTTGGTGCGCGCATCGCCATCGAGGCCTCGCATGCCGACTACTGGTACAAGTACGTGGGCCTGGAGGGTCGCATCATCGGCATGACCAGCTTCGGCGAGTCGGCCCCGGCTCCGGCTCTGTTCGAGCACTTCGGTTTCACCGTCGACAACATCGTCGCCACCGCCGAAGAACTGCTGGACGCCTGACCCTTCCGTAGGAGCGAGCTCTGCTCGCGAAGCTGTTTGCCTCGCGCAGGGTTCGCGAGCAGAGCTCGCTCCTACCGGGTTCCTTTTGCCTTGCGAGCGCCTATGTCACGACAACGCCCCTATCGTGTCGCCCTCAACGGCTATGGCCGAATCGGCCGTTGCGTGCTGCGCGCGCTGCACGAGCGTGGCAATTCAGCGAGCCTGGAAATCGTCGCGCTGAACGACCTGGCCGATCAGGCCAGCATCGAGTATCTGACTCGCTTCGACTCCACTCACGGGCGTTTTCCCGGCGAGGTGAAGGTCGATGGCGACTGCCTGCATATCAACGGCGATTGCGTGAAGGTGCTGCGCCAGAGCGAACCCGAGGCTATCGACTGGGCGGCGCTGGACATCGACCTGCTGCTGGAATGCTCCGGGCAATACACCACGCGTGCCGATGCCGAGCGATTCCTCGCTGCCGGTGCGCCGCGCGTGCTGCTGTCGCAGCCGATGGCCAGTGAGGCGGATATCGATGCCACGGTGGTCTACGGCGTCAATCAGCAATGCCTGAGCGGCGCCGAGCGCCTGGTGTCAAATGCGTCCTGCACCACCAATTGCGGCGTGCCGCTGCTGAAACTTCTCGATGAGGTGGTGGGTCTGGAGTACGTCTCCATTACCACCATCCACTCGGCGATGAACGACCAACCGGTGATCGATGCCTACCACCACGAAGACCTGCGCCGCACGCGCTCGGCCTTCCAGTCGGTGATCCCGGTATCCACCGGCCTGGCGCGCGGTATCGAGCGCTTGCTGCCGGAACTGGCCGGGCGTATCCAGGCCAAGGCCATTCGGGTGCCGACGGTCAACGTCTCGTGCCTGGACATCACCCTGCAGACCGCACGCGATACCTCTGCAGAAGAGATCAATCGCGTGCTGCGTCAGGCGGCGGAAAGTGGCCCACTCAAGGGGTTGCTGGCCTATACCGAACTGCCGCACGCCAGCTGCGACTTCAACCACGACCCGCACTCGGCCATCGTCGACGGCAGCCAGACCCGCGTGTCCGGCCCGCGCCTGGTCAACCTGCTGGCCTGGTTCGACAACGAGTGGGGGTTTGCCAACCGCATGCTCGATGTTGCTGAACATTTTCTCCTACAAGCCAATCAAGCCAATCCTGCTCCGTGAAGGACTGAATCTATGACCGTTCTGAAGATGACCGACCTCGACCTCGCCGGTAAGCGCGTGTTGATCCGCGAAGACCTCAACGTCCCGGTGAAGGACGGCGTGGTCAAGAGCGACGCGCGTATCCTCGCGTCCTTGCCGACCATCAAGCTGGCGCTGGAGAAGGGCGCTGCCGTGCTGGTCTGCTCGCACCTGGGGCGCCCGGAAGAGGGCATCTACAGCGAGGAAGACAGCCTGGCGCCGGTCGCGGCCTACCTGAGCAAGGCGCTCGGCCGCGATGTGCCGCTGGTCAAGGACTACCTCGGCGGTGTCGAGGTCAAGGCCGGCGAGCTGGTGCTGCTGGAGAACGTACGCTTCAACAAGGGCGAGAAGAAGAACACCGACGAGCTGGCCCAGCAGTACGCTGCCCTGTGCGACGTGTTCGTGATGGACGCCTTCGGTACCGCCCACCGCGCCCAGGGTTCGACCCACGGTGTGGCCAAGTTCGCCAAGGTCGCTTGTGCCGGCCCGCTGCTGGCTGCCGAGCTGGACGCGTTGGGCCAGGCCCTGGACAAACCGGCGCGGCCGATGCTGGCCATCGTCGCCGGCTCCAAGGTGTCGACCAAGCTCGACGTGCTCAACTCCCTGGCCGATATCTGCGACTCGCTGATCGTCGGTGGCGGCATCGCCAACACCTTCCTCGCCGCTGCCGGCCTGCCGGTGGGCAAGTCGCTGTACGAGGCCGATCTGGTTGACACCGCCAAGGCCATCGCGGCCAAGGTCAGCGTACCGCTGCCGGTTGACGTGGTCGTGGCCAAGGCCTTCGCCGAAGACGCCGAAGCCACCATCAAGGCAGTCGCCGACGTGGCCGAGGACGACATGATCCTCGACATCGGCCCGCAGACTGCGGCGATGTTCGCTGAAATGCTCAAAGCCTCGCAGACCATTCTGTGGAACGGTCCGGTCGGCGTGTTCGAGTTCGATCAGTTCGGCAACGGCACCAAGGTCCTGGCCCTGGCCATCGCCGAGAGCTCGGCGTTCTCCATCGCCGGTGGTGGCGACACCCTGGCGGCGATCGACAAGTACGGCGTGGCAGAGAAGATTTCCTACATTTCCACCGGTGGCGGCGCCTTCCTCGAGTTTGTCGAGGGCAAGGTACTGCCGGCTGTGGAAGTGCTTGAGCAACGCGCACAATAAACACCAGCTAGGGTGAAAGGAGTCACCCAGCACCACGGCGGATAAAACCCTGACGTGAACGGGTGGTCTGTAGAAAACCGGATCATCGAACAAGGAGTCACGATATGGATAAGTTAGCCGCCTTGAGCGTCATTGGTATGTTGCTGGCAGGTTGTGCCGGCGGTGGTCGTGAAGCGGCCTGCGAGGTGTTCAGCCCGGCGCAGATCGAAACCCCGACCACGCAGGATGATCAGCGTGTCGAGCAAAACAGTGGTGAGCCCACTGGCGCGGCACCGGAACAGCGTTGCTGACGAGGAGAAACAATGATCGGTATCAGACTCGCGGGGCTCGCTGCCACCGCCCTGCTGCTTGCGGCCTGCAGCAGCCAGCCGGAGGTGCCGGATCAGTGGAATCGCTGGGTGTGCGACAGCCAGACCGAAGTGCTGTGGCGCTTCGCTAATGGCAGCGTCGACCAGGTGGATGTACGCCTGGGCGGTGATGACATCGTCTACCGTCTGACTCAGGAGCCGGCAGCATCCGGCGCGCTGTACAGCGACGGACGCCTGTCCTTCCATACCAAGGGTGAGGAAGGCCTGGTCTACTGGACCGCGACCGATGACCTGATCGGCCGCGGCTGCAAGGCTCCGTAGCACCTTCGGCGCTGCCGAAACGAGCCGTGGGCACATGCTCCGACTCGACGAAACTTGAACAACGCCTGCCCCTGCGGCAGGCTTGCACGATTAACGACCTCCAAACCGGGAGACAGAAACACCATGGCACTTATCAGCATGCGCCAGATGCTCGACCACGCCGCCGAATTCGGCTACGGCGTGCCGGCCTTCAACGTCAACAACCTCGAGCAGATGCGCGCCATCATGGAAGCCGCCGACAAGACCGATTCGCCGGTCATCGTCCAGGCCTCCGCTGGTGCCCGCAAGTACGCTGGTGCGCCGTTCCTGCGCCACTTGATCCTGGCTGCCATCGAAGAATTCCCGCATATCCCGGTGTGCATGCACCAGGATCACGGCACCAGCCCTGACGTGTGCCAGCGCTCCATCCAGCTGGGTTTCTCCTCGGTGATGATGGACGGCTCGCTGAAAGAAGACGGCAAGACCCCGGCCGACTACGACTACAACGTCGCCGTCACCCGGCAGACTGTTGCCTTCGCTCACGCCTGCGGCGTGTCCGTGGAAGGCGAGCTGGGTTGCCTGGGCAGCCTGGAAACCGGCATGGCCGGTGAAGAAGACGGCGTCGGCGCCGAGGGCGTGCTGGATCACAGCCAACTGCTGACCGACCCGGAAGAAGCCGCTGCCTTCGTCAAGGCCACTCAGGTCGATGCCCTGGCCATCGCCATCGGCACCAGCCACGGCGCCTACAAGTTCACCAAGCCGCCAACCGGCGACGTGCTCTCCATCGAGCGCATCAAGGAAATCCACAAGCGCATCCCCAACACCCACCTGGTGATGCACGGTTCCTCCTCCGTTCCGCAGGAATGGCTGAAGGTGATCAACGAATTCGGCGGCGACATCAAGGAAACCTACGGTGTGCCGGTCGAGGAAATCGTCGAAGGCATCAAGCACGGCGTGCGCAAGGTCAACATCGACACCGACCTGCGTCTGGCCTCCACCG
Organism: Ectopseudomonas composti; assembly: GCF_900115475.1. GTDB lineage: Bacteria > Pseudomonadota > Gammaproteobacteria > Pseudomonadales > Pseudomonadaceae > Aquipseudomonas > Aquipseudomonas composti. Next base: position 728,959 of record NZ_FOWP01000001.1, on the reverse strand, counting down.
GTGCCATCCGCCGCATGATGGCCGAGCACCCGAGCGAGTTCGACCCGCGCAAGTTCTTCGCCAAGACCATCGTCGCCATGCGTGACATCTGCATCGCCCGCTACGAAGCTTTCGGCACCGCCGGCAATGCCTCCAAGATCAAGCCGATCTCCCTGGAAGGCATGTACCAGCGCTACGCCAAGGGTGAGCTGAACGCCAAGGTCAACTGAGCCTGGTGCGTGACCCGGAGCCCCGCCTTGTGCGGGGCTTCTGCTTTTTATAGGCGGGGTACGGCGTGAGCAACGCGGTGAGAGGTAAAACCCTGTAAAACACCCGAAGCATGACGGCAGGCGTGGTACGCCATAATTCGTGGACTGTCGTTCCGGGAAACTGCCACCCATGTCCAGCAAGCCACGCCTGTTGCTCGCTTTCCTCCTCGCCGTGTTGCTGGCCTCGCTGCTCGCCTCGATCTTTCAGACCCAGACCAACCTCGCTGCCTTGCAGGCCCTCGGCGCGCCGATGCCGCTGGATGTGCGCGTTGGCACCACCTGCCTCGATCTGCTCGGCTTCGCCCCGACCTTCGCCTTGCTCGCTGCCCTGGGCTTTCTCGTTGCCCTGCCGCTAGCGGCCTGGATGGTCCGGCGCCTGCCGGCGCTGCGCTGGCTGATCTTCGTGCTGGCCGGTGCGGCGGCGATCTGGACTGCACTGGCACTGGCCAACGCGCTGGCGCCGATGCCGACGCTGATCGCCGCCGACCGCAGCCCGTTTGGCACGCTCGGGTTGATGGCCTGCGGCAGCGTCGGTGCGCTGCTGTTCGGTCTGCTTGGCCGGCGTGTGCGCTTCCGCACGCAGCCGACTTCTTCCGATTCTCTGTGACAAGGCGCTATCCATGTTGAGACGCTCCCGCGCGCTGCTGCTCGGCGCCCTGCTGGTCAGCACGCCGTTGCTGGCCCTGGATTACCGTATCGAAACCCTCAGCGAGGGCCTGGAAAATCCCTGGGCCGTGGCCTTCCTGCCGGACGGGCGCATGTTGGTCACCGAACGTGTCGGGCGTCTGCGCATCGTCGAGGCCGACGGCAGTGTCGACCCCGAGCCGGTGGCGGGCCTGCCCGAGGCTTTCATCGCTGCACAGGCCGGGCTGATGGACGTGGCGCTGGACCCGGACTACGGCGACAACCGCTGGTTGTACCTGACGTATGCACACGGTTCGCTGGAGGCCAACAACACCCGCCTGGCTCGCGCTCGTCTGGTGGATGACGAGCTGCACGACTTCGAGGTGTTATTCACCGCCCAGCCACTCAAGGCCGGCGCTGCACACTACGGCGGACGCATCGCCTTTCTCGCCGACAAGACCCTGGTGCTGACCCTGGGCGACGGCTTCGACTGGCGTGAAGAGGCGCAGAACCCGGCCAACCACCTGGGCAAGATCGTGCGCCTGAGCCGCGATGGCAGCGTGCCGCCGGACAACCCGCTGGTCGGCCAGGAAGGCGCTGCGCCGGAGATCTACAGCCTCGGCCATCGCAACGTTCAGGGCATCTTCTTCGATGCCGAGCACAATCGTCTGTACAGCCACGAACATGGCCCGCGTGGCGGTGACGAACTCAACCTGATCGAGGCCGGCAACAACTACGGCTGGCCGCTGGCGACCTTCGGTATCGACTACACCGGCGCGCGTATCAGCCCTTACACCGAGCTGCCGGGGTTGATCGCGCCGCTGCTGCACTGGACGCCATCGGTAGCGCCGTCGAGCCTGACGCTGTATCGCGGCGAGTTGTTCCCCGAGTGGCAGGACGATCTGTTCGCAGCCACCCTGGCCGAGCGCAGCGTACGACGCATTCGTGTGCGCGACGGCATGCTGGCGGGTGAGGAAATTCTCTTCGAGGAGCTGGGCGAGCGGATTCGCGATGTGCGCAGCGGGCCGGATGGTGCGCTGTATCTGCTCACCGATAACCCGCAGGGGCGCCTGTTGCGCGTGGTGCCCAGCGAATAGCGCGGCATCCGTTACACTGGCGGTCCTGATGAAAACGGGATTGTAACGTTGAAGTATCTACAGGGTTATCCGGTTGCCTTGCAGCAGCAGGTTCGTCAGCTGATCGCCGATGATCGACTGGGCGACTACCTGGCGCAGCGCTATCCGGGACGGCATGAGGTGCAGAGCGACAAGGCACTGTACGGCTACGTGATCGCGCTCAAGCAGGAGCACCTGAAGAACGCGCCGGCCATCGACAAGGTGCTCTACGATAACCGCCTCGACCTCACGCACCGCGCGCTGGGCCTGCACACGGCGATCTCGCGGGTGCAGGGTGGCAAGCTCAAGGCGAAGAAGGAGATTCGCGTTGCCTCGCTGTTTCGCGATGCGGCGCCGGCCTTCCTGCAGATGATCGTGGTGCACGAGCTGGCGCACCTGAAAGAGAGCGATCACAACAAGGCGTTCTACAAGCTGTGCGAGCACATGCTGCCAGGTTATGCGCAGATCGAATTCGACCTGCGCATGTACCTGACCTGGCGCGAGATGATTTCGTAGGGTGCGCCGCGCGCACCGATGCCTCGGCGATAGGGAAAAACGGTGCGCACGGCGCACCCTACGCGTCCGGCCCGGTATTTGATGCCAGCGGCGGTATCAGCCGTGCAGGCGTACGTTTAGCTGGTCGACCACCGGCGCCCAGTCGGCGTCTTCGAGGATTTCCTCGCGCAGCAGCGTGGCCTGCGCGGGTGTCCAGAACGGGGCCTCGGACAGTTTGCATGCGTCTGGCAGTGGCGAATGGGTGCTGATGAAGGCGTTGATGCTGGCGGCATCGTCAGGCAGGCCGAGTTGCTTGAACAGGGCTGGCAGGCTGTGGATTGGATTTTCCATGGTATTGGCTCTCGCTAGACGTGGTGTTCATCGCTAATTACCCACCCTAGCCCAGATAGTTCCACTTACGTGGCTGCCAGCACCTCGAAAACCTGCTGGCGACTCCCTACTGGCAGGCTTATCTCGTCGCCGGGCTTCTTGCCGAGCAGCAATTTCCCGAGCGGCGCGGTATTGCCCAGCACCTGGATGCACTGGTCGGCCAGTTGCAGTTTCATGCTGGCGCCTGGTGGGCCAAGGAACAGCCATTGTTCGTGGCCATTCTCGGCTGCAAGCTGAACCAGCGCGCCCAGCTCGATGCCCTGGGTCTCGTCGAACGGCCGCGGGCGTAACTGGCGCCAGGTGATCAGGGTCTGACGCAGCTCTTCGACGCGGCGCGCCTGGCCGCTGGCCAGATAGGCGGCTTCCAGCCCCAGGGTGTCGTACTTGTTCTCGGCGACGTTCTCTTCGTGGGTGGCAGTTTCGTGTGCGCTGAGGGCGGCCAGGGTGGCCTGTTCGAGGTCGGCCTGCAGGTGGGCGAGCACGTCTTGCAGCAGCAGATTCTTGTCCATGATGGGCTATCGAGTTCGCGGTGAGAGAAGGGCCATGGCCTCTCTTCAAAGAGGCTGGGGCGCCAGTTGTACGCGGTTGCGACCTTCGGCCTTGGCCCGGTACATGGCCGCATCGGCCTGGCGAATCAGCGTGGTGGCGTCATCGGTGCCGCGACTCAGGGCGATACCGATGCTGGCGCCGACGCGCACCGCACGATCTTCCAGATACATCGGCGTGTCCAGTCCTTCCAGCAGACGTTTGGCCAGGTCCTGCGCGTCCTCGGCCGATTGCACGTTCTCGCAGATCACCACGAACTCGTCACCGCCCAGGCGCGCCGGCAGGTCGGCATCGCGGATGTACTGGCGCAGACGCCTGGCGATTTCCGCCAGTACCTGATCGCCAAAACCGTGGCCGTGCTGGTCGTTGACCGGTTTGAAACCGTCCAGGTCGATGAGCATTACCGCGAGCAGCTCGTTGCGCCGCAGGCTGCGCGCCAGCGCCTGATCCAGATGCTGTTGCAGGGCAGTGCGATTGGCCAGGCCGGTCAGTGGGTCCTGCAGTGCCAGCTCACTGAGACGCTGATTGGCTTGCTCCAGTGCCATGGTGCGTTCGGTCACGCGCTTGGCGAGGATCTGCTCGTTGAGCTGCAGCGCCGCCTCGCGCTGGCGCTTGAGTTCGTTGAAGCGCGCCGCCAGGGCGAAGGACAGCAGGATCATCTCCAGCCCCGAGCCGATCTGCATGGCATACAGGGTGAGGAAGTTCGACGGAATCAGGGCGAAGTTACGCAGCGCCAGCAGCACTGCACCGGTCAGCAGCATCAGCCAGGCCAGGGCGAACAGGCGCGCGCCCGGCACCCGATAGCCGACGCAGACGAAACTGGTGAGCAGCAGCGTCAGGGTGGCAGTCAGACCGGTCAGCGACATCAGCTGCAGTGCACGCTGTACCGGCAGCAGTACCGTGGCCAGCACGGCAGCGCCGATGGTAATGCACAGCAGCAGCAGGCCCTTGTCCCAGCGCGGCAGCCATTGCCGGGTATCGAGGAAGCTGCGGGCGAACACCACCGACAGCAGCGCTGCCGAGGTCAGGCTGACCGGCAGCATGCGGTTGCTCCAGGGCGCGGCCTCTGACCACAGGTACTGAGCACCAAAACCGTTGAGCGAGAGCACGCTGAGGGCGAAGGCGAACATGAACAATACGTAGTTGAGGAAGGGCCGTTCGCGTAGGGCGAGGAACAGCAGCAGGTTGTACAGGCCCAGGGCGATCAGCACGCCGAAGTAGATGGCGTGCACCAAATAGCCGTTCTGGCTGTGCTGCTCGAAGTCACGTAGCGACATCAGCGCGCCGCTGAGGGTCATGCTGCCGCGCGAGTCGACGCGCAGGTACAGCGTGCGCTGTTCGCCAGGCTGCAGGACGATCTCGAACACCGGATAACGATGGCCGATGCTGCGTTCGGTATAAGGCACGGTATCGCCACTGCGTGACTCGCGCACGCCATCGCTGCCGATGTCGTACAGGCGCACTTCGTCCAGCGAGGCGTAGTTCAGCTCCAGGCGCCAGATGCGTGTGTCCTGGGCATCCGACTGCAGTTCCAGGCGTAGCCAGATCGCGCCTTGCACGTAGCCGAAGCTGAGGTCGCGGCGCGTCAGCGAGGGGGCAAACGGGGCGTCGGCTGCGCGCACATCATCCAGCGTCAGGCTGCCCTGCGGGTCGGCGAGAAAGTCGACCAGGCCGTAGAGGTCCTGCGCTGCGCTGTTTTCACTCAGGCGGGTATTGGCGAGGGATGAGTGACTGGTCAGTAGCAGGCAGCACACCAGCAGCAAGCCCGGCAGCGAAGTCAGGTAGGCGAGGGTGGTGTGGCGGTTGGCTGGCATGGGCAAGGCCTGGGAAATAGGCGTCGTCAGATAGTGGCAGAAAGCCCTGTGGGCCTGCTAGTGGCGATCTTTCTGCAGGTGCACGGCCAGGGTGCGCAGCGGCGCGAGCTGGCGGCAGATCAGTGCCAGTTGCGTCTGCACCAGGCGCTGGCGTTCGTCGACGTCATCGGCGATCTGCTCCAGCGTCTGCGCCAGTGCCTGTTCCTCGTCGCTGTGAATGGCCAGCGGCTGTTCGCCACGTAGGCCAGTGGCGATCTCGTCGAGGCTTGTGGCCAGTGCCTCGGCCTGCTCCAGCAATTGTGCCTGGGCGGCCTGTGGCAACTGCTCGCCGCGGTGGGCACCGAGACCTGACAGGTAGCTGAGCAGGGTGTGCGACAGCACCAGGAAACGAAATCCGAGGTCGGCGTCCTTACGGAAGTGCCCTGGCTCCATCAGCATGTTGCCGAGGGTGGTCGACAGCGCGGCGTCAGCGTTGTGCGCATTGCGTCGGGCCAGTCGGTAGCCGAGGTCGTCACGCTTGCCGCGCGCGTACTGGGCAATGATCTGCCGCAGGTAGGCGCTGTTGCAGCTCAGTGTGCTCGCCAGCATGCGGCCCAGGCGTCGGCCTTGCCAGTCCGGCAGGATCAAGAACACCGCCAGGCCGGCGATCAGGCCGCCGAGCAGGGTATCGATCAGGCGCGGCAGGAACAGCCCATAGCCATTGCCGATCTGGTTGAAGCAGAACAGCACCAGCAGGGTGATCGCCGCGGTGGCCAGGGTGTAGCGGGTGCTGCGGGTGGCGAAGAAGGCGACGCCCGCGATCACGGCGAACAGGGCCTGGATGCGCGGGTCGGGGAACAGGTCGAACAATGCCCAGCCGATCCCCAGGCCAAACAGCGTGCCGACGATACGCTGCACCAGCTTCAGACGCGTGGCGCCGTAGTTTGGCTGGCAGACGAACAGGGTGGTCAGCAGAATCCAGTAGCCCTGGGTCGGGTGAATCAGGTGCAGCAGGCCGTAGCCGGCGGCCAGGGCGATGGACAGACGCAGTGCGTGGCGGAATAGCAGCGAGGTGGGTGTCAGTTGCTGGCCGATCCGCTCGATGACCTCGCGCAACGAATGCGGCTCGCGGTCCAGCAGGCTGCTGTCCTGCTCATCGGCCAGGGCGTCGGGGTTGCTGGCGTTGCCCAGCAGCAGGTCGAGGCTGGCGAGGTTGCCGGCAAGTGCGCCGAGCGAGCGCAGCAAGCGGCGCCAGGCCGGGTTGCTTTGCAGATGCAGATGGTCGAGCGAGGCATGCAGGTCTTCCAGGGCCTGGCTGCACAGCTCGCGGTACTCGAACGGCTGGCGCAACTCGATGGCGCTGCCGAGGCGCTGGCAGGCTTCGCCGTGCAGGCGCAGCAGACGCTGGCAGCGAAACAGCACATCGCTGTGGAAGAAGGCTTCGGCCAGTTCGTTGTAGGGGTAGTGCGACGAACTGGCGCGCTCGTGGATGTCCTGGGCGAGGAAGTACAGTTTCAGGTAGCGATTGACCTTGGGGCCCGGGCGACCGCCGCCAACCCGGTGCAGGATGATCTCCTTGGCTGCGTTGAGCGCTGACACCACGCGTCCATTCTGCTGCGCCAGATCCAGGCGACGCTGCTCGATATCCAGCTGGCGCAGGGGTTCGAACAGGGCGGCCTTGAGCTTGAGGTACTTGCCCAGTTCGCGAAACAGCCGGGCCAGGCTCTGCTGCACCGGCTGATGGGCGAATAGGCCGTGCCAGATCACCGACAGCAGGCCGTACCAGGCGGCGCCCGCCACCAGCAGCAACGGCTCCAGCCACAGGCCGGTAACGCCACCGCGTTGCTCGACGCCGATCATGCTGTACACGGCGAGAATCAGCGTACCCGAGCCCAGGGTGGCGAAACGTTCGCCGAGGGTGCCGAGCATGGTCAGGCAGAACGCCGACAGCGCCAGAGCGACGACGAACAGCCAGGGATAGGGAAAGAGGAATTCGACTGCGTAGGCCGCTGCGCTGAAGCAGACCAGGGTCACCAGTACCGCGCCGAGGCGGCCTTGCCAGCTGTCGTCGGTTTCGGTCAGGGCGCTGGCGATGATGCCGAGAAACAGCGGAATCAACCCATGCATCCAGCCCTGCCACCAGCACAGCGCCAGGGCACCGGCCAGGGCGATGAACACCCGCAGGCTGGCGCTGAACTTGTCCAGCGCCCAGAGGCGGCGTAGCGATTGGCGAAGACGAGGGCGGGGCATACGAAGCCTGATCTGGGGCGATGCGTGCAGCCTACCGGAACTCGTCAGTCACTGGGTATCCAGCAGGGCTGCGCAGAGGCTATTGATTTTATGGACCGATTGGTTCTAAATTCACCCCATGACGACACGTGGACGCCCCAAGAGCTTCTGCCCGGACCGGGCCCTGGAAAACGCCATGCAGCTGTTCTGGCAGCGCGGTTACGAAGCCGCGTCGCTGCAGGACCTGCAGGCGGCAACCGGGCTATCCAAGAGCAGCCTCTATCAAACCTACCCGAGCAAACAGGCATGGTTCGTCGCGGCCTTCAGCCTGTACGTGGCGCAGCGCCGCGCCCTGCTGCTGGAGCAGCTGCAGGCCAGCGCCTCGCCGCTTGCGTTCATCCGCGAGCGACTGCTCAGCGTGCTCGAAGACGATGGCCCCGACGGCGTGCCGCGCGGTTGCATGCTGGTCAATGTGGCCAATGAATTCTCTCTGTCAGAACCGGCGCTGGTGCCGGTGCTGCAACAAGCTACGGCGGGTGTCTGCCAGATTTTCGAGCAGGCACTCGAACGTGCCGTGGCCGGCGGTGAGCTGAGCAATGGCAACAACCTTGGCGCCCGCGCCGCTTATCTGCAATGCGTGATGAGCGGGCTGCGTACCCAGGTGAAATCCGCGGTGTCGGCGGATTCGATCCGCGCCACCGTGGCTGTGGTGATGGCCGGCCTGGATTGCGCTTGAGCGACCTAGCGGCTTTTTTTCGGCTAATTTTGGACTGATTGGTTTTTAAAGGAGGTGATATGCGGGAGTTGTTCGAGCTGTGCGGCGCCGATCCTGAGCTGGTGTTTTCGCCCTATTGCTGGCGTGTGCGGTTGGCTTTGGCGCACAAGGGGCTGGACTGGCAGAGCCGGCCGATACGCTTCACCGACAAGGAGCTGATCGCCTTTTCCGGGCAGAAGCTGGTGCCGGTACTGAGCGACGGTGATGAAACCGTGCACGACAGCCTGGCCATCTTCGCCTACCTCGACCAGCGTTATCCGCAGCAGCCCTTGCTCGGCGATACGCTGGCTGCCGAGCGCGCGCGCCTGGTAGAGCGCCTGAGCTTTCACATGGTGCGCGTGCCGCTGTTGAAGATGCTGATTCCGCGCGTCTGGCAGGTGATCGACCCTGCTGACCGTGAGTATTTCCGCAGCAGCCGGGAAAAGGCGCTGGGCATGAGCCTGGAGGCGTTCGCCGATCCGCAGGGTGCTGAGCAGTTGTTCCGTGACGGCGTGGCGCCGCTGGAAATGTGGCTGCGCGATCAGCCCTTCCTCGAAGGCCAGGCGCCGGGCGGCTGTGACTACCTGCTGGCCGGCATGTTGCTGTGGGCCTGGTGCCTGGGCGCGCAGCCCTGGGCCGACGATTCGGCACTGGGCGCCTGGTTCGCGCGCATCCTGCAGGCGTATGAAGCGACCCATGGCCCGGTCAAGCGGGCTTCGATTCATCTGGAGGAAAAGCCATGATCGACCTGTACTACTGGACCACGCCCAACGGCCACAAGGTCAGCATCTTTCTTGAGGAAGCCGGGCTCGACTACCGCATTGTCCCGGTGCATATCGGCAAGGGCGAGCAGTTCGCGCCGGCGTTTCTCAAGATCGCGCCGAACAACCGCATTCCCGCCATCGTCGATCATGCACCGGCCGATGGTGGCGAACCCATCGCCCTGTTCGAGTCCGGGGCGATTCTCGAATACCTGGCTGACAAGAGCGGGCAGTTTCTGCCGCGCGAGACGCGTGCCCGCTTCAACGTGCTGCAGTGGCTGTACTGGCAGATGGGTGGCGTCGGACCGATGGCGGGGCAGAATCATCATTTCGTGCGCTACGCACCGGAGCCGATCCCTTACGCCATCGACCGCTACGTGAAGGAAACTGCGCGTCTCTATGGTGTGCTCGACCGCCAGTTGGCCGGGCGCGATTACGTCGCAGGCGAGTATTCCATCGCCGACATGGCCATCTACCCCTGGGCCAAGCTGTGGAAGATGCAGCAGCAGAAACTGGAGGACTTCCCCAACATGGCTGCCTGGCTCGAACGCATCGATGCACGCCCGGCGGTGCAGCGTGCCTATGCCCTGGTGGAGCAGGTGAACGCCGATCCGCAAGCGTTGCTCAGCGTAGAGGCGCGGCGCCTGCTGTTCGGCCAGTGACGAGCGGGCGAAATTTTTCGTGGATTTTCCTGTGAGCTGGCTCACGCTTTCCTAGACTTCACACTGTTGGCCCGCAATGGTTGGAGATGGTTATGCGAATCGGCGTACCCAAGGAAATCAAGAACCACGAGTATCGCGTCGGTCTCACCCCACAATCGGTAGCCGAGCTGACCGCGCTCGGCCATGAGGTGTGGATCGAAACTCATGCGGGCGCGGCCATCGGTTTTGCCGACGAGGATTACCTCGAGGCCGGCGCGCAGCTCGCCAGGACTTCGGCCGAGGTGTTCCAGCACGGCCAGTTGATCGTCAAGGTCAAGGAACCGCTGGCGGTGGAGCGCGCCAGGCTGCGCGCCCACCACACGTTGTTCACCTACCTGCACCTGGCGCCGGATCGGGCGCAGACCGAAGAGCTGATGGCCGGTGGTGCCACCTGCATCGCCTATGAAACGGTGAGCGATGCACAGGGCCGCCTGCCGTTGCTGGCGCCGATGTCGGAAGTGGCCGGACGCATGTCGATTCAGGCCGGGGCCGGCTGCCTGGAGAAGGCCCGCGGCGGGCGCGGCGTCCTGCTGGGCGGTGTGCCAGGCGTTGCTCCGGGCAAGGTGGTGATCCTCGGCGGTGGCGTGGTTGGCAGCCATGCCTTGGCCATGGCGGTTGGTCTGGGCGCCGACGTCACGGTGCTGGACAAGAGCGTCGATGCACTGCGCCGGCTCGATGCCCAGTACGGCAATCGCATCACCACGCTCTACTCCACTCGCGCGGCGGTGCGCGAGCAGGTATTGGCGGCCGATCTGGTAATCGGCGGCGTGCTGATCCCCGGTGCCGCCGCACCGAAGCTGATCACTGCGGACATGGTGCGGCAGATGAAGGTGGGCGCGGTGCTGGTGGATGTCGCCATCGACCAGGGTGGCTGCGCCGAGACCTCGCACGCCACCACCCATGCCGAGCCCACCTATGTGGTCGATGATGTGGTGCATTACTGCGTGGCCAACATGCCTGGTGCGGTGGCGCGCACCTCGACCCTGGCGCTGAACAACGCCACGCTGCCGTTCGTCGTGGCGCTGGCACAAAAGGGCACGCGTCGAGCCTTGCAGGAAGATCCGCATCTGCTCTCTGGCCTCAACGTCGCGCGCGGCATCATCACCTGTGCCAGCGTCGCCGAGGCGCATGACCTGCGCTTCCAGTCGCCTGCCAGCCTGCTCGAGCAGCTTTGAGAGCGCGGTCGTCGGCGTCTTTTCGGCCGGGTGGCCCTCGGTGCGATACCGCGCGGTGGCTAGTGGCGGTCGCTCAAGCGTGGAACGCGAGTGTGTAGGCGCCAGCTTGTTGGCGATCCATCGTGCCGACAGTCATCAGGCCCGTTGGCGAACAGCATCGCCAGCGAGCTGGCTCCTGCGCGTCCATAGCGCTGTATCCTCCCGAATCACAGCGGCCAAACCCAGAGCAGCAACGGGATGCTGACCAGCGCTACGAGGATTTCCAGTGGCAGGCCCAGGCGCCAGTAGTCGCCAAAACGGAAGCCTCCAGGGCTGAGAATCAGGGTGTTGTTCTGGTGGCCTATGGGCGTGAGGAACGAACACGAGGCGCCGATGGCCACGGCCATCAGCAAGGCGTCCGGGCTCACACCGAGCTGACTGGCGGCACTCAGGGCAATCGGGCACATCACCGCTGCGGTCGCGGCGTTATTCATGAAGTCCGAGAGGGTCATGGTGACGATCAGCAACAGGCCCAGGGTGATCACCGCATTGCCCTGTGCCAGCGTTTCCATCAGCACCCGCGCCAGCAGGTCTGCCGCGCCTGTGGTGGACATTGCCCCCGCCACCGGGATCAACGCGCCGAGCAGCACGATCACCGGCCAGTCGATGGACTCGTAGACGGCGCGCAGCGGCACCAGGCGCAGCAGCATGTAGGACAGCACCCCGCCGGCGAAGGCGATCGCCGTGGACAGCAGGCCGAACGCCGCCGCGACGATGGCCAGGATCATGATGCCAAGGGCCAGGTTGGCCTGTCGTGGGTCGGGAATATTGATGGCGCGCTCGGCAAGTGGCACGCAGTCATAATCGCTGGCGAACTCGCCGATATCCTCGGCACTGCCCTGCATCAGCAGCACGTCACCACTTTGGATCAGGGTCGAGCGCAGGCGTTTGATCGAACGATGGCTTTGCCTCGAAATAGCCAGCAGGTTGATGGAGTAGCGGCTGCGCAAGCGCGTGCTGCTGGCGGAGCGACCGATCAGTGAGGAGTCAGGTTTGACCAGCAATTCCAGCATGGCGCGGTCTTCACTGGTACTGGCTTTCTTCTCTGCCTCGCCGTCCTTGTCCTCGCGCTGTTCGGCCTCCTTGGCTTCGCGTTCGGCCTCCAGCAACAAGTCCAGCTTGCCGAGTACTTCGCCCAGCTCTTCAGGATCGGCTTCGATCACCAGCACGTCATCGGCCTGCAGCACGCGCCTCGGGTTGGGCGCAGTCAGACGCAGTTTGTTGCGTACCATGGCTACCACCTGGGCATCGGCTTCATCGAGCAACTGTTCGATTTCGCGCAGCGTCTTGCCCTGGGCCTTGCCGCCTTCCTTGACCCGCGCCTCGGTCAGGTAATGGCCGGTGTCGAAGCTGGCGGCGTTGCCCACCTCGCGCTTGGGCACCAGGCGCCAGCCGAGCAGGCTGATGAACAGGACGCCAGCCAAGGCCACGGCGACGCCGACCGGGCTGAAGTCGAACATTTCGAAGGGGCCGCCGCCATGCTGGGCGCGGAAGCTGGAAACGATCAGGTTGGGCGGCGTACCGATCAGGGTGGTCATGCCGCCGAGGATGGTGCCGAAGGCCAGCGGCATCAGCACGCGGCCCGGCGGCAACTCCAGGCGTGCAGCAATCTGCAGGGCGATGGGCATCAGCAGGGCGAGAGCGCCGACGTTGTTCATGAACGCCGAGAGCAGGGCGCCAAGGCTGGTCAGCGCGGCGATGGAGGGCAGCACGCCTGCGCCGCTGGGCAGCAGGCGTTGCGCCAGTCGGTTGACCGCGCCGGTGCGCTGCAAGCCATGGCTGAGCACCAACACGCAGGCGACGGTGATCACCGCCGGGTGACCGAAGCCGGCGAAGGCTTCACGTTCCGGCACAAGGCCGGCGATTACGCAGGCTAGCAGTGCCGCAATAGCCACCACATCGTGGCGCCAGCGGCCCCAGATGAACAAGCCCATGCTGGCGACGAGAATGACGAAGATCTGGCCTTGTTCGAGAGTCATGAAGCGGCGCCGTCCCTGTGATTGCAGCTTTGCATCTGCTGTTCATAGCAGAGTCTGGACGGCGTCGGCAGTTCCCAGCGCGCCATCAAGCGGGGCGCAATATTTTGGTTCTTCGCATTCTCGCGGGTAGGATGCGCTTGGCACCGGACTGGCAAGTTTGTGTGCGTATTGCTTACTGGCTTAGCACTATCCATTACCGAGTTCACTGAACGTTTGGGTTGCGCCCCTTACGGGCGCCACACCTTTCTTGCTTGCCCAAGAAAGGGGTGCCCTTCTCTTTGGTTACTTTCTCTTGGGCAAGCAAGAGAAAGTAACTCGCCCGTGAGGGGCGAAACCAAGACGCAAGATCGACACGCCAATGATCTTGGCCCGTAGATAAATAGCGCTGCGTACAGAACACACAAACTTGCCAGTCCGGCGTCAACAAGCACTTCCCCCAAACTGTGCGAAGAACCAATATTTTGGCCTCAGACGTATTGCGCGGCGGCGTAACCCGAGGCCCAGGCCCATTGGAAGTTGAAGCCGCCGAGATGCCCGGTAACGTCGAGCACTTCGCCGATGAAATACAGCCCCGGAACCTTGAGCGATTCCAACGTCTTCGATGACACCTCGTCGGTATTCACACCGCCCAGAGTCACTTCCGCGGTGCGGTAGCCTTCGGTGCCGGCCGGCACCAATTGCCAGTCGGACAGGCGCTCGGCAATCGCCTTCAGCTCGCCAGGCGTGTACTGCTTGATGGGCTTGTTGCTGAACCAGGCGTCGACCAGCAGGGTCGCCATCTTCTTGGTGAACAGCTCGGCCAGCAGGGTTCTCAGCTCGCTGTTGCCGCGCTCGCGCTGTTGTGTCGCCAGCCATTCGGGCAGGTCGATGTGCGGCAGCAGGTCGATGTGCAGGGTATCGCCCGGCTGCCAGTAGGAGGAGATCTGCAGGATCGCCGGTCCCGACAGCCCACGGTGAGTGAAGAGGATATTCTCGACGAAGCTCTGGCCGTTGCAGCTCACCCGGCAGTCTTCCACCGAGGTACCGGACAGTTCGCTGCACAGCTTCTTCAGCTGTGGATCGGTGATGGTGAAAGGCACCAGCCCGGCGCGGGTCGGCAGCAGTTCGTGGCCGAATTGCTTGGCCACCTGATAGCCGAAGCCGCTGGCGCCCAGGGTTGGGATCGATAGCCCGCCAGTGGCGATCACCAGTGATTGGCAGCTTATCTCGCCAATATCGCTTTGCAGCAGGAAGCCGCCTTCGGTCTTGGCGATGCTCTGCACTGCCGTATCGAGGCGAATCTGCGCGCCAGCTTCAGCACATTCGGCCAGCAGCAGTTCGAGGATGTCGCTGGACTTGTTATCGCAGAACAGCTGGCCAAGCTTCTTCTCGTGGTAAGGCACGCCGTGTTTGGCCACCAGGCCGATGAAGTCCCACTGGGTGAAGCGCGCCAGGGCGGACTTGCAGAAGTGCGGGTTGCCGGAGAGGAAATTGCTCGGCTCGCAGTACATATTGGTGAAGTTGCAGCGCCCACCGCCGGACATGAGGATCTTCTTGCCGGCCTTGTTGGCGTGATCGAGCACCAGCACGCGGCGGCCACGGGCGGCCGCGCTGGCTGCACACATCAGGCCGGCGGCCCCTGCGCCGATGATCAGTACGTCGGTTTGCAACACGAGATGTCCTCAGATGAATCAGCTGACGCAGCCAGCGCCGCGCGAAAACCGCTGAAGTTTACCCGAAGCCGCTCTGGGCCGCCGGTCCTGAACAATGCGTTGGCGGCCGTTATGGGGCGCCCGAATGACTGTCTCAGATATGAGACAGTGACGAGTGGCGTTGTGCCTGCTATCACTAGAACTGATCATTTCTGATGGGTCGCCACCAATGCTCGCTCTGCGTGCCTGGCTCTTGCTCTTGCTGCTGTCGCCGACACTGGTCTCGGCTGAACTGTTGCGTCTGGTGGCGGACCCCTGGCCGCCGTTCAATGACCAGCGCCTGCCCGGCAAAGGTCTGGCCAGTGATCTGGTGGAGCAGGCGTTGGCCCGTGCCGGCTACACCACCAGCTATGTGGAGGTGCCCTGGGAGCGGGCAGTGCTGGGGCTCAAGCGTGGGGATTACGATGTACTGATCAACGCCTGGTACAGCGCTGACCGCACCGAGTATGGCTATTTCTCCCAGCCCTATCTGGTCAATCGCATCCGTTTCATGCAGCGCAAGGGGAGCAACATTCGTTTCGAGACCCTGGCCGACCTCTACCCGCACAGCATCGCGGTGGTCAGGGGGTATGCCTATTCCAAAGAGTTCGACAGCGACCCGCAGTTGCTCAAGGTCGGGGTCAGCAGTTTCGAGATCGCCGCGCGCATGCTGCACGCCGGACGCGTGCAGCTGGCACTGGAGGACGAGTTGGTTGCGCGCCACTTGCTCGGGCGCAAGTTGAGCAGCATTCGCGATGAGCTGGAGTTCCTGCCGCTGCCCTTGAGCGAGAACGGCCTGCATATCCTGGTTCGCCGCAGCCTGGCTCAGCATCGAGAAATTGCTCGGCGCTTCGATGCGGCGATTCAGGCCATGAGCGACGACGGCAGCTATGCCGCGACATTGAAGCGCCACAGCCCCTGATCAGACCAGTACGGTACGCGCGCGACCCTGCTGCTTGGCTCGATACAGGCGAATGTCGGCTTCGTGCAGCAGGCTTTCCAGGTCTTCCGGTTCGCCCTTGTAGAGCCCAGCGCTGAACGACAGTGCCGGCGCGCCGACGGCATAGTGCAGGCCGGCGCATTGCCGACGCAGTTTATCCAGCGCCTGGACCACATGCTCGGCACTGTGCAGGGTGAGCAGCGCGAACTCTTCGCCGCCGAGGCGCCCCAGCAGCATATCGGGGAAGGCATTGCTCATCGCCCGAGCGAACACCACCAATGCGCTGTCACCGCTGGCATGGCCGAAGCCGTCGTTGATCTGCTTGAAATGATCGAGATCAAGCATTGCCACGCTGACTTCGCGCTGCTCGCGTTGCGCCTTCTGCAGCATCTGCATGCCCTGTTCGTAGAACGCACGGCGGTTGTTCAGGCCGGTCAGGGCATCGAACTGCGCCGCTTTCTTCAACGCGCGCATCAGGTCGCGCCGCTCCAGGGTCGACATCACCCGGCAGTTCAGCTCTTCCGGGCAGAAGGGCTTGCGCAGGAAGTCGTCGGCGCCGTGCTTGATGAACTGCGCACTGAGCGAGCCCTTGGGGTCGGCGGATACACCGATGATGATCAGGTCGTTGAGACGCAGTTTCTGCCGCAGCAGCTTGACCAGCTCGAAGCCGCTGACGCCGGGCATGGCGTGGTCGAGCACCAGCAGGTCGAGATCCGGGTGCTCATTGAGCTGGCGCAGGGTCTCCTTGCCGTCGCTGGCCTCGATGATTTGGTAGTGGTGCGGCTCGAGAATGTGGCGAATGTAGTGGCGCTGCGCGGTGGAGTCGTCGGCGATGAGTATCTTGATATGGCTGTTGTGGTCGAGCCGGTGCAGCAGGCGGAAGGCATACTCGTAAGAGTGTTGGCTTTCCTTGAGTACGTAGTCGACCACGCCCTTCATCAGCAGGTCGTCACGGCGCTGCTCGTTGTAGCTGCCACTGAGTACGATGCACGGCAGGTGATAGCGCATCACCAGGTCGACACTTTCGCCGTCCGGTGCATCCGGTAGGTGCAGGTCGACGATGGCGGCGAAGAACAGCTCGGACGAGGTCTCCAGCATCACCTCTGCTTCTGCCAGTGAGGCACAGAAGATCGGCTCCAGATCGGTTTCCTGACGGAACAGATGTTCGAGGATCTTCAGTACCAGTGGACTGTCTTCAATGACCAGAATATTGCGCATGGGTAACTCCGGCCCAGGCCGTTTGATGCTTTATATCAGCCTAAGAGCCCGTGCGCGATCTTGCGAGCCAGAGTGATACAAAACCGATGGCGCCTGCACAAAAACGCGACGGCCATCGCGTCGCGTTCGCCTGCAAGGCGCTCAGCGAGCGCCCAGGCGTGGGTTCAACGTAGCGCAGCAGAGGGCGGTGCTTACAGCAGACGCACACGCAGCGTGCGGCCCTTGATCTTGCCCTCGCTCAGGCGCTTCAACGCCTGGCGCGCCACGTCGCGCTGCACGGCGACGAAGGCCTGGTAATCGAACAGGGCGATCTTGCCGACCTGATCGCCCGGAATGCCGGCATCGCCGGTCAGGGCGCCGAGGATATCGCCGGGGCGCAGCTTCTCCTTGCGCCCGGCACCGATACACAGAGTGTGCATTGGCGGCAGCAGCGCTTCACCGCCCGCCTTGGCTGCCGGCAGCGGGTACCAGGCCAGCTCCCGGCCTTGCTGCGTTTCGATGGCCTGGGCACGGCCAGCTTCGGCCGGTGCCACCAGACTCAGCGCCAGACCTTTCTCGCCGGCGCGGCCACTGCGGCCGATGCGGTGGATATGCACTTCGGCATCACGCGACAGCTCGACGTTGATCACCATCTCCAGCCCGGCGATATCCAGGCCGCGCGCGGCGACGTCGGTAGCCACCAGCACGCTGAGGCTGCGGTTGGCGAACAGGGCGAGGATCTGGTCACGCTCGCGTTGCTCCAGATCGCCATGCAGGGCAGCGGCGGAAATCTTCTCGGCTTCCAGTTGTGCGGCCAGTTCATCGCACTGCTGGCGTGTGGCACAAAACGCGACTACCGGCTGCTTGCGGAAATGCCGCAGCAGCGTGCTGACCGCCTCCAGGCGCTGGCCAGGGGCGATTTCGTAGAAGCGTTGTTCGATCTGCCCGTCATCATGCTGCGCTTCGACTTCGATTCGCTCAGGGCTACGCAGGAAACGTGCGGCGAGTTGCTCGATGCTGCTTGGGTAGGTGGCAGAAAACAGCAGGGTCTGCCGGCGCGCCGGGGTCTGTTCGATGATGTCGCTGATGCTGTCGATGAAGCCCATGTCGAGCATGCGGTCGGCTTCGTCGAGTACCAGGGTATTGAGCCCGTCGACCTTCAGCGTGCCCTTGCGCAGGTGCTCCTGTATCCGTCCCGGCGTGCCGACGATGACGTGGGCGCCATGCTCCAGTGAGCCGATCTGCGGGCCAAAGGGCACGCCACCGCAGAGGGTGAGCACCTTGATGTTGTCGGCGGCGCGGGCCAGGCGGCGGATTTCCTTGGCCACCTGGTCGGCCAGCTCACGGGTCGGACACAGCACCATGGCCTGGCAACCGAAGTAACGTGGGTTGAGCGGATGCAGCAGGCCGATGCCGAACGCTGCGGTCTTGCCGCTGCCGGTCTTGGCCTGGGCAATCAGATCGCGGCCCTTGAGAATCAGCGGCAGGCTTGCGGCCTGGATGGGCGTCATCTCGGCATAGCCGATGGCGGCGAGATTGGCCTGCATGGCGGCAGAAATGGGCAGGCTGGCGAAGGCAGTAGCGGTCACGGCAAGAACTCGGGGATGGAGAAACAGGCCGGCAGTGTAGCAGGCCCACTCATTCGTCCGCTGAAACCTCGATATTGCGGCCGCTACGGCCATCGTTCGTGTCCAGTTGCAGGAAGATCGCCGCCGCCAGCATCGACAGCAGGCCGACGCACAGGTAGGTAGCCTGGAACGCTTCGAGCACGTGGCTGGTGTCGCCGAATTCACGGCTGAAACCGCTGAGCAGCGCCGCTGCCGAGGCAACGCCGAGGCCCATCGCGAGCTGCACCACCACCGACAACAGGCTATTGCCGCTGCTGGCGTCGCGGTTGTCCAGATCGATCAGGGTCACGGTATTCATCGCGGTGAACTGCAGCGAATTGCAGGCGCCAATCAGGCTCAGTTGGATAATCAGCTGCAGCGTCGAAGTCTGTGCATCGACCAACGCCAAGCTGGCGATCAGGGCACCGAGCAGCAGGGTGTTGCTGGTGAGGATATTGCGGTAACCGAGACGTTCGATCAGCGGTTTGGCCAGGGGTTTGGCTGCCATGGCCGCCAGTGCCAGCGGGATCAGGCTCATACCGGCCTGGGCCGGCGAGTAACCCATCGCCAGTTGCAGCAGCAGTGGCGTGAGGAAGGGTAGCGCGCCGCTGCCGAGGCGGGCGAACAGGTTGCCGATGATGCCCACGGCGAAGCTGCGGGTGTGAAACAACGCTGGTGAGAACAGGGGGTGTTCGATGCGCCCGGCGCGCAGCCAGTAGGCAGCCAGGCAGGCCATTCCGCCGAGCAACAGCAGCACCACGCGCATGATCGGCAGGTGCAGTTCGCCGAGCCCCTCCAGCGCCACGGTGATCAGCAGCATGGCGGCGCCGAACAGCAGGAAGCCGGCCGTATCGAAACGACTGCGTTCTGGCCCGCGCAGGTCTGGCATATGGCGCAGCGCCGCCCAGCAACCGAGCAGCCCCACCGGCAAGTTGATCAGGAAGATCCAGTGCCAGCTGGCCACCTCCACCAGCCAGCCGCCGAGGCTTGGGCCGATCAGCGGGCCGAGCAGGCCGGGCAGGGTGATGAAACTCATGATCCGCACCAGCTCCGAACGTGGATAGGCGCGCAGCACCACGAGGCGCCCGACTGGCATCATCAGGGCGCCGCCAAGGCCCTGGATGACCCGTGCGCCGATCAGCATGCTGAGCGACTCCGACAGCGCGCAAAGCAGCGAGCCGAGGCTGAACAGGGCGATGGCACCGAAGAAAATGCGCCGCGTGCCGAAACGGTCGGCAATCCAGCCCGAGGCCGGAATCAGCAGGGCCACGGTGAGCATGTAGGCGATCACCACCGACTGCATGCGCAGCGGGTCTTCGTTGAGGTCGCCAGCCATGGCCGGGAGGGCGGTATTGAGGATGGTGCCGTCCAGCGTCTGCATGAAGAAGGCGATGGCAACGATCCAGGGCAGCAGGCGGGCGGTTCTTGGGTCGAGCAGGGCGGGGTTGGTCATGCTGTTCTCATGGTCTGTACGCTTCACTCTAGGCCGCTGGCCGGACCCGGGCAACTGCAGGTTGTCGATGCCCGGGCAGGTGTCAGAGGTGGTGCTACGCTGGGTTGACTGGCACATCGCCCCGCAAGGGCTAAGGATGGCTTCATGCGCTGGTTATCTCTGTGGCTTTCGTTGGCCTGCCAGCCGCTGCTGGCAGCCGAGTGGTTTCCGTATCCGGTACGCGCCGATGGTCGACTGCTGGATTACCGGCCTTTGCCGGTGGCCAGCCAACCTTGGCGGATCTGCGCGCTACTGCCCCATGGCAAGGACCGCTACTGGTGGGGCGTGGCCTGGGGTCTGGATCAGGAGGCCAACCGTCTGGGCGTGCGCCTGGGCATCTATGAGGCCGGTGGCTACGAGCATGCCGATGTGCAGGTTGAGCAGTTCGAGCATTGCGTGGCCGAGGGCGCCGATGCCTTCGTCGTCGCCAGCATCAACACCTATGACCTGTGCAGCGCGGCAGAAGTGCAGAGCAAGGCGGGGCGGCCGGTCATCGATCTGGTCAATCGCCTGGAGTGCCAAGGACTCAGCGCGCATTCACGGGTCGACTTCGCCGACATGGCGCGTACCACGCTCGAGTATCTGGTGCGCATCAGCGGCGGCCGGCCGATTCAGGTCGGTTGGCTGCCTGGTCCAGCCGATGCAGGCTGGGTACAGGATGCCGAGCTCGGCATGCGTGACGCCTTGCCCGGAACCAAGGTGACCCTGGTCCATGGCGGCTACGGTCCGGTGGATCGCAGTCGGCAGGCGCAACTGGCGCGCGAGCTGTTCAAGCAGCATCCACATCTGGATTACCTGATTGCCAATGCCGAGGCGGCGGCCTTCGCCGCGCAACTGGTGCGCAATATCGGCTCCGAGGCACAAGTGCTGTCGCTGTACGCCACCGAACGGGTGCTGGAACAGATTCGCGAGGGACAGGTGCTGGCCGCGCCCACCGACTCACCTGTGATTCAAGCGCGCATCGCGCTGGATCTGGCCGTTCGTGGCCTGCAGGGCGAAAAACTGCCGCAACTGGTGAGCCCGCAAATCGAAATGCTCGACGCGGACTCACTGGATCGCTTCGACCTCGGCCGGCTGATGCCGCCCGAGGGGCACTGGATGATCCGTCAGGAGTTACCCGACTAACCTGTCTTGCTGACTGCGCAGCGGCGTACCGCGCACTGGGCGCTCGCCGGCGACGAAGTAGGGCGCGGTGCTGCGCGGCAGAGGTTGGCGGCCGCGAATCCGGTCGGCGATCTTCTCGGCCATCATGATGGTGGTGGCGTTGAGATTGCCGGTGATGATCTCCGGCATGATCGACGCATCCACCACGCGCAGCCCCTGCAGGCCGTGAACGCGGCCCTGAGCATCGACCACCGCCATATCATCTTCGCCCATCTTGCACGAGCAGGAGGGGTGGAAAGCGGTTTCCGCATGCTCGCGGATGAAGGCGTCCAGCTCGGCATCGCTCTGTACGTGAGCACCGGGGCTGATTTCACGGCCGCGATAAGGATCGAGTGCCGGCTGCGCCATGATCTCGCGGGTGAGACGAATGCCGTCACGGAACTCCTGCCAGTCCTGCTCATGGCTCATATAGTTGAACAGGATGCTCGGATGCTGGCGCGGGTCCTTGGACTTGATCTGGATGCGCCCGCGGCTGGGCGAACGCATCGAGCCGACGTGGGCCTGGAAGCCGTGCTCGTTCACTGCATTGCTGCCGTTGTAGTTGATCGCCACCGGCAGGAAATGGAACTGGATGTTGGGCCAGGCGAACTCTTGGCGGGTGCGGATGAAGCCACCAGCCTCGAACTGGTTGCTGGCGCCGATGCCGTTGCCGGCAAACAGCCATTGCGCGCCGATGCCCGGCTGGTTGAGCAGCTTGAGCGCCGGGTACAGCGATACTGGCTGAGTGCAGGCGTACTGCAGGTACATCTCCAGGTGATCCTGCAGGTTCTGGCCGACGCCTGGTAGCGCGTGTACCAATGGCACATCCAACTCGTTCAGCAGCGCGGCGGGGCCGACGCCGGAGCGTTGCAAAATCTGCGGCGAGGCGATGGCGCCGGCGCACAGCAGCACTTCGCGGCGCGCACGGGCGGTGACGGTGTCGTTGGAGTTGCCGATCAGGTAACTGACGCCGCTGGCGCGCTTGCCGTCGAACAAGATGCGGTCAGTGGTGGCGTGGGTGACGATGGTCAGGTTGGGACGTGCCCGTGCCTGGTCCAGATAGCCACGCGCTGTACTGGCGCGGCGACCTTCCGGGGTCACGGTACGGTCCATCGGACCAAAGCCTTCTTGCTGGTAGCCGTTGAGATCGTCCGTGCGCGGATAACCGGCTTGTACACCAGCTTCGATCATGGCGTGGAACAGCGGGTTGTTGCCGGCCTTGGGGGTGGTCACGCTCACCGGGCCGTCACCACCGTGGTAATCGTTGGGGCCGATATCGCGAGTTTCCGCCTTGCGGAAATACGGCAGGCAATCGAGATAGGTCCAGTCTTCCAGACCCTTGGCCTTGGCCCAGCTGTCGAAGTCCAGCGCGTTGCCGCGGATGTAGCACATGCCGTTGATCAGCGACGAGCCGCCCAGGCCCTTGCCACGTCCGCATTCCATGCGGCGGTTGTTCATGTACGGCTCGGGGTCGGTCTCGTAGGCCCAGTTGTAGCGCCGGCCCTGCAGTGGAAAGGCCAGGGCGGCAGGCATCTGGGTGCGGAAGTCGAGGCGGTAGTCGGGGCCGCCGGCTTCCAGCAATAGCACGCTGACGTCCGCGTCCTCGGTCAGACGAGAGGCCAGAACGTTACCGGCCGAACCAGCACCGATGATGATGTAGTCGAATTCCTGCGTCATGATTCCTCCTGTTGCCCGGGAGCAACCCGGGAGAACGTGGATGAATGTCCCCGGACGGTATCCGGGCTACGGGCGGCGATTTCTTGTAGGAGCGGATTCATCCGCGATGCCTTTCGCGGCTAAAGCAGTACGCTGCCCAGCCGCTCCCACGGGCTTTTCGCGGCGATCAGAACACCGAGCTGTAGCCGCCAAGTTCGACCTGGACTGACTTGATACGGGTGTAGTGGCCGAGGGTGACCAGACCGTTCTCGCGGCCAACGCCGGACTGCTTGTAGCCGCCCACTGGCATCTCGGCCGGCGATTCGCCCCAGGTGTTGATCCAGCAGATACCGGCTTCCAGCTTGTGGATCACCCGGTGCGCGCGATTGAGGTCACGGGTCACCACGCCGGCGGCCAGGCCGTAGTCGGTGTCGTTGGCGCGGCGGATCACTTCCTCTTCGCTGTCGTAGACGAGGATGCTCATCACCGGCCCGAAGATTTCCTCGCGGACGATGGTCATGTCGTCCCGGCAGTCGGTGAATACGGTCGGCGCCACGTAGGCGCCTTTGGCGTAGTCGCCATCGGTGACGCGTGTGCCGCCGATCAGCAGGCGTGCACCCTCGCTGCGGCCCTTCTCGATGTAGCCGAGCACGCTGTCCATGTGCGCATAGCTCACCAGCGGGCCAAAGTTGGTGGCGTCGCTGAGTGGATCGCCGAGACGGATGCGTTTGACCCGCTCCAGCACCTTGGCCTCGAAGCGCGCTTGCAGCATGCGCGGCACGAATACGCGGGTGCCGTTGGTGCACACCTGGCCGGAGCTGTAGAAGTTGGCCATCACCGCGATGTCGGCGGCGCGGTCCAGGTCGGCGTCCTCGAACACGATCAGCGGCGACTTGCCGCCCAGCTCCATGGTCACTTCCTTGAGGCTGGAGCTGGAGGCACTGGCCATCACCTTCTTGCCGGTGACGGTACCGCCGGTGAAGGAAATCTTCTCGATACCCGGATGCTCGGTCAGCCACTGGCCGACTTCGCGACCGCTGCCGGTGAGCACGTTGAACACGCCGTCGGGTAGGCCGGCGTCGGTGTAGATTTCGGCTAGTTTCAGCGCGGTTAGCGAGGTGACTTCGCTGGGCTTGAAGATCATCGCGTTGCCGGCGGCCAGGGCCGGGGCGGATTTCCACAGGGCAATCTGGATCGGGTAGTTCCAGGCGCCGATGCCGGCGACAACACCCAGCGGCTCACGGCGGGTGTAGGCGAAGGCGGTCTCGCGCAGCGGGATCTGCTCGCCTTCGATGGCTGGGATCAGGCCGGCGTAGTACTCCAGCACGTCGGCGCCAGTGACGATGTCGACGTAACGGGTTTCGGACAGTGGCTTGCCGGTGTCGAGGGTTTCCAGCTCGGCCAGCTCATCATTGCGCTCACGCAGGATATCTACGGCTTTGCGCAGGATGCGCGAGCGTTGCATGGCAGTCATCGCTGCCCACACCTTCTGCCCTTCGGCTGCACTGGCCACGGCGTGGTCGACGTCTGCCTGGCTGGCGCGTTGCACCTTGGCCAGCACCTCACCGGTGGCCGGGTTGATGCTGTCGAAGGTTTCTCCACTGCTGGCGGCGACGTACTGGCCACCGATGTAGAGCTGCTGTTCGGCGAAACGGGGCATGGGCTGTCCTCTGCACTTGGCAATCTGCTTGAAGAACAGCCTATTTTATTTAAATTGAACGATCAATCAATAAAAACGACAGCGCACAGCCAAACGCGACATGCACGCCATGTACATGGCCGTAGGGTGCGCTGTGCGCACCGAGCGATCTTGAGAGGCTAAAAATCATAGAGCTGCACGCCTGCCAGGCATCACAGTCAGGTAGGGCGGGTGTAACCCGCCATCTTGGGCGGCGGGTTACACCCGCCCTACGCTACTGAGCTTTGCTCAGCCCGTAGGGTGGGCTTCAGCCCACAAGGGCAGGATGGATTGCCTTACAGGGCTTTGCTCAGCTGCAGGTCGAGGTAGTCATAGGCGATGCGCCGCGCTTGTTCGGTATCGAAGGCCTCGCCGGAGAGCGCGCCGCGCAGCCACAGGCCGTCGATCAGCGAAGCCAGGCCGCGGGCGGCGAAGCGTGCCTGATCTTGCGGCAGTACGCGATGGAACTGGCCACACAGGTTGGAATAGAGGCGGTGGTCGTTGACCCGCTGCAAGCGGCGCAGGGCCGGCTGGTGCATGCTGCTGGCCCAGAACGCCAGCCAGGTCTTCATCGCCGGGCCGCTTACCTGGCTTTCATCGAAGTTGCCATCGATCATCGCCTTCAGGTGTGCTTGCGGGTTGTCCTCGCGCAGCGCACGGCGGCGTGCGCCCACGGCCTCGCTGAGCGCCTGCATCAGGTGGCGCATGGTGGCTTCGAGCAGGCCATTCTTGTCGTTGAAGTAGTGGCTGATGATGCCGTTCGACACCCCTGCCAGGCGGGCGATATAGGCGATGCTGGCATCGGCCATGCCGACCTGGTCGACGGCTTCCAGGGTAGCGGCGATCAATTGCGAACGACGAATGGGCTGCATGCCGACCTTGGGCATGGGTGTCTCCACGGGGAACGAGTGGAGCGCAGTCTAGGCGGATTTTGATCGATCGATCAATTACATGGGTAGGGTGCGCCATGCGCACCGGCTTGTCGCTGATGGAGCCGGGTGCGCACGGCGCACCCTAGGGTAAGCGACAAAGCGGGCCGAAGCCCGCTTTGTGATGTGACTGGAGGAAGGCTTACTTCAGCCACTCCGCAACGCGATCCGGGTTCTTGGCGATCCAGTCCTTGGCGGCCTGATCCGGCTTGGCGCCTTCGCGAATGGCCAGCATCACCGAACCGACTTCTTCGCCGCTCCAGGAAATCTTGCTGAGGAAGGCGGCCGCGTCGGCGGCTTTTTCTTTCAGTGCCGGGTTGGCCACGGTGTCGACGCGCTCGTCGTCGCCGAAGACTTTTTTCGGATCTTCGAGGAAGCGCAGTTTCCACTTGGCGAACATCCAGTGCGGAATCCAGCCGGTGACCACGATCGGTTTTTGCGCCTTCTCGGCACGAGTCAGGGCGGTGGCCATGGCCGGGCCCGAGCTTGGCATCAGTTTGATGCTGGCCAGGTTGTATTCCTTGATGGCCTCTTCGGTGCGGCGCATCACGCCGGCACCGGCGTCGATGCCGGTGATCTTGCCGTCGAAGTCCTTGGCGTATTTCTCCAGGTCTTCGATGGACTTGGCTTGTACGTAGTCCGGTACGATTAGGCCGATCTTGGCGCCGGAGTAGTTGGTGCCTAGGATTTCCACCTTGTCCTTGAGTTTCTCGTAGTACTCGCCGTGGGTGGCCGGCAGCCAGGCGGAGAGGGTGGCGTCGAGGTCGCCGCGGGCTACGCCCTGCCACATGATGGCGGGTTCGACCGGCTTCAGTTCGACGCTGTAGCCGAGTTTGCTTTGCAGGATTTCTCCGGCGACATGGGTCACGGCGACGCTGTCGTCCCAGCCGTTGACGTAGCCGATCTTCAGGGTGGGTTTGTCGGCGGCGAGGGCGCTGCCCATGCCAATGGCCAGGGCGGCAGCGCCGAGGCAGAGATGCTTAAGTACGCGCATGTTTATTGTGCTCCATCAGTGAGTGGCAGTTGCAAAATCGTTGACTGGCTCGTTCTCATTGCGGGCCTTGCGAAACCGTGTTGCGCAGCAGATTGCCGGTTCGCGGGCAAAGTCTCCCCGTCACGGCCAGAAATCAGCCGCTAGCGTTCAACGAGGAGGTACCAGGCCCGAACCTTGGGTTGCGGGCCTGTATCGGGTCGCGGCCTGTTACAGCCCGACGTGTTTCTTCACGGCGGCAACCCCGTCCTGACCGTCGAAGGTGGTCACGCCGCTCAGCCACTGGTCGAGGATCGCCGGGTTGGCCTTGATCCAGGCTTTGGCGACGTCCTGCGGGTTTTCCTTCTCCAGCACCTTCTCCATCAGCTGGCTTTCGATATCGACGGTGAACTGCAGGTTGTTCAGCAGTTTGCCAACGTTCTCGCAGCGCGCTTCGTAATCCGGCGGTACCACGGTATAGACCTTGGCAGCGCCGTAGTCGGGGCCGAAGACGTCGTCACCGCCAGAGAGGTAGGTGATGTCGTGTTGGGTGTTCATCGGGTGCGGTGCCCAGCCCAGGAAGACGACCGGCTCTTTCTTCTTGATGGCGCGCGACACCTGTACCAGCATGCCGGCTTCGCTGGACTCGACCATGCGGAAGTCGCCCAGGTCGAACTGGTTGTTTTTGATCATGCCGTCGATCAACAGGTTGCCGTCGTTACCCGGCTCGATGCCGTAGATCTTGCCACCCAGTTGATCCTTGAACTTGGCGATGTCCTGGAAACTCTTCAGGCCGGCTTCGGCCGCGTAGGTCGGCACGGCCAGGGTGTACTTGGCGCCTTCGAGGTTGGCCTTGGGCAGTACCTTGACCCCGTCGCCCTTGAGGAAGGGCTCGATCACCGAGTCCATCGACGGCGCCCAGTAGCCGAGGAAGACATCGACCTGGCCGCTCTTCACGCCGGTGAAGGCGATAGGCACCGAGGCCATGATCTTGCGTGGCTGGTAGCCCAAGCCTTCGACCAGGGTCATGGCCACACCGGTGGTGGCGGCGATGTCGGCCCAGCCGATCTCGGCGAAGCGGACCTGTTTGCAGCTCGCCGGCTCGGCGGCCATGGCACCCTGCATCAGTACGCAGGACAGCAGGCCGATGGCGGCGGTGGTCTTGATCGTTTTCATCTGCGGTTCCCTGTGAAGTGAAAAAACGGATTAGCTAGACTGGCGCTGCAGCTTGCCACTGAACCAGGCGAATATGCCGCCTTTGGCGGTTTGCGGCGTGCCGAAACTTTCGGTGATGCGGTCGAGGATGATCGCCAGCAGCACCACGGCCATGCCGCTCTCGAAGCCTAGACCGATGTCCAGGCGCTGGATACTCGCCAGCACATCGTTACCCAGGCCGCCGGCGCCGACCATCGAGGCGATGATCACCATCGACAGGGCCATCATGATGGTCTGGTTGACCCCGGCCATGATCGACGGCATGGCGTTGGGCAGTTGCACCTTGAACAGCAGTTGGCGGCTGGTGCAGCCGAACGATTGGCCAGCTTCGACGATTTCCTTGTTCACCTGGCGGATGCCCAGGCTGGTCAGGCGTACCGCCGGCGGCATGGCGAAAATCACCGTGGCGATGATGCCGGGTACGCGGCCGAGGCCGAACAGCATGGCCGCCGGAATCAGGTAGACGAACGCCGGCATGGTCTGCATGAAATCCAACACCGGGCGGATAATCATCGCGACGCGCTCGCTGCGCGCGGCCCATATGCCCAGTGGGATACCCAGCAGCAGGCTGATCAGGGTGGCAGAGAAGGTCAGGCCGAGGGTGACCACGGTCTGCTCCCAGAAGCCGGTCATGACGATCAGGATGAAGGCCACCGCGGTGAATACCGCGAAGCGTGCACCAATGCGCCAGAGACCGAGGCCGACGAAGATGGCGATCAGCAGCCAGGCCGGCGGCAGCATCAACACCTTCTCGATGGCCTCGGAGAAGCCGGCGACCACGCTGCCAATGCTGTCGAAGGCGCCGCTGTAGTTATCCAGCAGGTGCTGGACGACGTCGTTGACCCAGCTACCCAGGTCGAGTTTCTTGTCACTCATTGGATTCCCCCTGCAGTCGGGTCAGCAGGCGGCCCTTACTGATGGCGCCGCAGTAATGGCCGTCGGCGTCTACCACCGGGATCGGACCTTCGTTGTCCACCAGACGGGTGATGACGTCTTCCAGTGGCATGTCTTCGGGTACCGGCACCACCTGTTTGAGCGCATCCGTTTCGAGTGGTCTGGGCTCGTCACCGTCGACCATCAGAGCGATCTTCTCCAGGCTGATGGAACCCTGGAAGTTGTTTTGCTCGTCGACGATGAAGGCGTAGTGCTTGTCCAGCGCCTGCAGCTCCTTGCAGATTTTCGCAGCGTCCGGCGCGCTGCCGTTGTAGACGTAGGTTGGCACGCTGTCGGCCATGAGCTGGCCTGCCGTGAGGTAACGGCTGGTGTCGACGGTGTCGAAGAAGTTGCGCACGTATTCGTTGGCTGGCTTCTCGATCAGCTCCTGCGGGGTGCCGACCTGGATCAGCTTGCCGCCTTCCATGATGCCGATGCGGGTACCGATACGCATGGCTTCTTCGATGTCGTGGGAGACGAAAATGATGGTGCGGCGATGAGTCTTCTGCAGCTCCAGCAGCACGTCCTGCATCTCGCGGCGCTTGAGTGGGTCGAGGGCGGAGAAGGCCTCGTCCATGATGATCATCGACGGGTTCACCGTCAGTGCACGGGCCAGGCCGACCCGTTGCTGCATACCGCCGGAGAGTTCGTGCGGGTACTTGTGAGCGAAGGTGTCCAGGCCGACCTGCTTGAGCACTTCCATGGCGCGCTTCTCGCGCTCCTTGCGGCCGGTGCCGGCCACTTCCAGGCCGAAGGCGGAGTTGTCCAGCACGCTGCGCGAAGGCATCAGGGCGAAGGACTGGAAGACCATGCTCATGTCGCGACGGCGCAGATCGATCAGTTGCGATTGCGGCAGCTTGGCTACGTTCTGACCATCGATGAAGACATCACCGGCACTGGGCTCGACCAGACGGTTGATCAGACGAATCAGGGTGGATTTGCCAGAACCGGACAGGCCCATGAGCACGAAGATTTCGCCCTCTTCGACGCTGAACGACACATCGCTGACGCCGATCACGGCGCCTTTCTCGGCCAGAATCCTTTCCTTGCTCCAGCCTTCCTTGAGCAGGTCGATGGCTTCTTGTGGGTTGGAGCCGAAAACCTTGTACAGGTGTTCGACCACGATCTTTCCAGACTGCATGGGACATTTCCCCTTCAATCGGCATCCAGTTCGCGCTGGCACGGCTGAGTACGCATCTTCGAAGCGTAGAACAGCTGTGTCAGGCCTCTGATACCTGTGTGGGTGTTTGCTGAGTTTCGGGGCTGACGAGCGCTTCGCGGCAGGCGTCGGATGTGGCGCTCGGGCACGCTGCAACGGACGCGGCTGGTGGCAAAGGCTGCCCGCTGCGTCGTTGCAATATGTCGATGAGTGACCACTGTCTTGCCGTGCTGCAAACCGCTTTCCAAACCCTCTGGCAGTGTTTCGAAGCCCATTCCCTTGGGGTTTCATGCGTCGTCCTGGCGCATGCGTACATCCGAAATTTCTTGTTGGGCTGGCGCCCTATCGATAGTGGGCCAGCGCTTGTATGTTCTTCGGTCCGGGGCGGTGGGCCCCAGTCTGCCGTTCCCCTCGGGAGACGGCAGCGACGTCATCAGCTGACTCAACGATATAGTCTTGGGGTATGCGCAATTATCGATTTGCGACCCTGACGTGTTGGGCGACGACACGGCCCATCACGACACATCTTTTCCAGTGTTTTGGTTGTTTCCCCGGCTCCTGAAAGCACTGCAGCATGCCGTTGCGAATAGCGCTCGATGCGAGCATCGAAGTGCGCTTTCGAGAACGTGCCTTAAAAACCTTAACAGACTTTTTTGTCCCTTGGCCAAGGCTCAAAGCCGCGCCGATGCTGGTTTTCAGCTCTTCGGGCAAGGCGCAGGCAGCGTACTGCGGGGGCTGTGGCGATGTTGAAAAAAATTTACATGCAGGGGCGCAGGTGTGCAGAAAAGCGCTGAAAACGCGAAAGTCGGCGCAATGTGACCAGGTGGTCACGGTGGATCTCTCTTGCGAGCCTGCCCGTGATTGTCGGTGAGAGGAGTACACGAGGCTTCGAGCTTCGGCGTGCTCTCTGCTTTCTGCCATTTTTATTGGTTTTTCTCGGCTATTTCGTTGAATTTATCAGTCATTAGCTACCAGTGATATGTCGAACACCTTGCTGACGGGGTCGCCTGTGTAGCGGGTGACGCCCTCCAGCCAGGCGGCGACCATCTGCGGATTGTCTTCGATCCATTGCTTGGCCACGCGGCGGCGATTGGTATTGCCTTCCAGCACGGCGCTCATCAAGTGGTTTTCTGCGGCGATGGTGAAGGTCATGTTGCGAAACAGCCTGGCCAGGTTGGGGCACTGCTGGCTGAAGCCGCCGCGTGCCACCGTGTTGACCTGCGCTGCGCCGTAATTGGGACCGAAATAATCATCGCCACCGGCCAGATAGCTCATCTTCAGACGCTCGTTCATCGGGTGCGGTTCCCAGCCCAGAAAAACTGCCCATTTGCCCAGGCGCTGAGCGCGTTCGACGTGGTTGAGCATGCCGCTTTCGCTGGACTCCACCAGGGTGAATCCCTGCAAGCCGAATACGTTGTCGCGGATCATGCCTTTGACCATTTCGTTGCCTTCGTTGCCGGGCTCGATACCGAAGATCTGCCCGCCGAGCTCGTCCTTGAAGCGATGAATGTCGGCGAAGTCCTTGAGCCCGGCTTCATAACCTGGTGCCAGCACCGCCAGGGTGTAGCGCACCGTGGGCAGGTTGGTGTGCAGCTTTTCGATCTTGCCGCTGTCCAGGTGCGGCTGCACCTGCTCGCTTTGCGCCGGCATCCAGTTACCGAGGAATACGTCCAGCTGGCCTTCGGACAAGCTGCGGTAGGTGTCGGGCAACGACATGCGGCGGATCTGTGTGCGGTAGCCGATCTCGCCCAGTACCAGGCGTGCGACAGCGGTGGTCATGGTGATGTCGGTCCAGCCGACATCGCTCAGCCGCACCAGCTCGCAGCGCTCGGCTTCGGCGGCGTGCAATGCACTGGAGGTGGTGAGGGCAATCACGAGCAGCCAGCGAGCGAATCTGTTCATGGGTCGTGCCTCTGTTCGGGCGGCTGAAACCGCTGGAAGATTCCTGGGAAGGACGATGGGTTATTTCACAGCAAGAGGTGGGCCGCTCCCTGGGCGAGAAGCGACACTGGCATGTCGAGAAAAGACCTTGGCTCACGGCGTGATTGGATAAGGGGGAGTCGGTTGGAGGTTTGGGCGCGCTGGTCAAAACTGCATTATCGCCAACGAGCCAGGTAATACCGGGTGCTCGTCACGTCTTGTGGGACTGACGGAGTGTCGACTGCTCTGGCACTGATTTGTCCTGATCTTTGCTGGTGCAGCGATTCTGGAAAACCCCTGGTTTCGCGAGATTTTGGTGCGGTGCTCGCGACTATCGGTCGTGTCAGGTGTGACCGGCTGGTCGACGTTGTTACCGTCCGTCCGTTACTGCCAGCCCGGGACGCCGTAGCAGGCTGTTCGGTCCGTGCTACCGAAATGCTCAAAGCCTTTTACCGTGAGGCTTTGAGAGCGTTTCTCAGGCCCTTGAGACAGGGTTGGAAGGCCCGTCTGGTGCGTCGTGCATCCATGGTCTATTTTTTATTGAACGCCCATTCAATTTAGGCATGACCTTTGCCTTAGTATGGATAGCAGCTCGGGCAGCAAATCCGGGCGAGAAGAAAACAGAGGCCCATCTCGATTGGGCTCATACCGTGCTTAGCGTGAGGGTTTCATCAATGCCGCAGTTCAGCCAAGGGGCGCAACCCCAGAACCGTGTCGCCCAGTCCATCGGCTTCCTGCTCCTGGACAACTTCACCCTGATTTCCCTCGCATCGGCGGTGGAACCCCTGCGCATGGCCAACCAGCTTTCCGGCAAGGAACTGTATCGTTGGCACACCCTCACGCATGACGGCCTTCCGGTCTGCGCCAGCGATGGCTTGCAGATCACCCCGGACGCCGCCATGCAGAATTCTCCGGCGCTGGATGCGGTGATCGTCTGCGGTGGCGTGGACATCCAGCACAGCGTCAAGCGTGAGCACGTCAGCTGGCTGCAACTGCAGGCGCGCCAGGGCCGTCAGCTCGGTGCGGTATGCACCGGCAGCTGGGCGCTGGCCAAGGCCGGTCTGCTCGATGGCTACGATTGCAGTGTGCACTGGGAGTGCCTGGCCTCGATGCAGGAAGCCTTCCCGCGCGCGGCCATCACTACTCGCCTGTTCTCCATCGACCGCAATCGCAACACCTCGTCCGGAGGCACCGCGCCGATGGACATGATGCTGCACCTGATCGGCCAGCTGCACGGTCGTGAACTGGCCGCCGGCATCTCCGAGATGTTCATCTACGAGCGCATCCGCAACGAGCAGGACCACCAGCGCGTGCCGCTCAAGCACATGCTCGGCAGCAACCAGCCGAAGCTGCAGGAAATCGTCGCGTTGATGGAGGCCAACCTGGAGGAGCCGATAGATCTCGACGAGCTGGCCTGCTTCGTCGACATCTCTCGTCGCCAGCTCGAACGCCTGTTCCAGAAGTACCTGCACTGCTCGCCGTCGCGTTACTACCTCAAGCTGCGCCTGATCCGTGCGCGCCAGCTGCTCAAGCAAACCAGCATGTCGATCATCGAAGTGGCCTCGGTCTGCGGCTTCGTTTCCACGCCGCATTTCTCCAAGTGCTACCGCGAATACTTCGGCATTCCGCCGCGCGACGAACGTGCCGGCCAGCAGGGCAACAACCTGGTGGTGCTGCTGCCAATCCCCGAGCAGCAGGTCAACTCCAGTGCCGTGCTGGCGCTGAACCGCGCCCAGGGTGAATCGACTTTCGCCAGCGTACGTATCTGACTCGAACTGCAATGAAAACGGGGCGCCAGTGGCACCCCGTTTTCATTGCGTCGTTGCTGTAGGGTGTCCGTCCGTAGGGTGCGCCGTGCGCACCGAGCAATATCAGGTCGGTTTCGGTACCAGCGCCGGCAATAGATGCCGGCTGATGGCTTCGCGCACGTTGGGCAGCAGGGTGGCGCTGCCACCGAGCAACTCTTCCACCAGATGGCGCAGGGCCACGGCGCGTTCAGCGCTGAGGCCACTGACGGCCAGCTCGCAAGCGTGCTCTGGCGACGTACCATCGGGAATGCTCAGGCCCAGTGCTACCAGGCGTTCGCGGAAGTCTTCCTGGTCGATCAGATCGGCATGCATCATGGTCGTGACTCCTTGTGGAAAAGCAGGCGTTTAAAAACGTAGGCGAGGCAGCCAGTGCAAGGCAAAAACAGGCGAAAAAGCGGAGTTTACGAGTTGTAAATGAGCATTTTGAGCCTGTTTTTAACGCCGCAATGGCAACGCAGGTAGTTTTTAAACTGCCTGCTAGCGCAGGACGCCCTCTTCGATCAGCAGCTTGAAGATAGCCTCTGCTCCCTCCTGTGGCGAGACGTCCTTGAGGATCTGGCCGCCACCCCCGCTGGCTTTGGCCGTCGCTGCCTTCATCCGTTCCGCACCGGTCTTGGCCTTGATCACCTTGAGACGTTTGGGGCGGGGCTTTGCCGGCTGCAGGCTAGCCTCGGCCAGCAGTGTGTCATCCACCACTGTCACTTCATGCGCTTCGACCTGCCCGCGGCGGGCCGGGCCGAAGGCACTCTGCCGCGCGACCGGCGCGGCGTTGTCGACACTGGCGACACAGGGCAGGCGTACCTTGAGCCGGCGCCGCTGACCGCGTGGCAAGGCTTGCAATACCTGAGCCACGCCGTTTTCCACTTTCTCCACTTCGGCCAGGCCGACGACCATCGGCCAGCCCAGGCGCTCGGCCAGCAGGAACGGCAGCATGCCCGAACCCTCGCCGGTTTCCGCCTGGCTGCCGGTCAGCACCAACTGCGTGCGGCTGCCTTGCAGGTAGTCGACCAGTAGCGGCAGGGCGTCGGCGCTGTCTGGTTGCTCCAGTACATCGAGCTGTTCCAGGCCCATGCCCAGATAACCGCGCAGGGCTTCGGCCTGCGGGTCGCCAGCGTGCAGCAATTGCAGGTTCTGTCCCGCCAGGCGCAGGCCGAGTTCCACTGCACGGGCGTCCTGCTCGGCGCGCCGTGGGCGACCGGAGGTCGGGTGAGCGCCCACCGAGACCAGGGCGACGATATTCAGATCAGTCATGCTTCACCCGTAGCCCGGATGCAATCCGGGGATCGGTGTTGAGGGCCCCGGATTGCATCCGGGCTACACAGTTCTTAGGCAGCATCGCGCTTGCCCTCCTGGCGCCAGGCAGCGACGCGCTCCATCAGCGCCGCCAGGATTGCCGCCGAGTCGCCGATCACCGAAAGGTCAGCACGTTTGATCATGTCGCAGCCGGGATCCATGTTCACTGCCACCACCTTGTCGCAGGCGCCGATGCCCTGCAGGTGCTGGATGGCGCCGGAGATGCCGACGGCCAGATAGACGCGGGCGGTGACCCAGGTGCCGGTAGCGCCGACCTGGCGGTTGCGCGGCATGAAGCCGTCGTCGACCGCAACGCGCGAGGCGCCTTCGGTGGCGCCGAGGGCAACGGCGGCCTGGTGGAACAGCTCCCAGTTCTTCACGCCGTTGCCGCCGGAGAGAATGAACTCGGCTTCGGCCAGGGGGATCTGCGCCGGGTCGACGGCCACCGGGCCGAGATCTTCGATGCGCGGCAGGCTGTGGGCGACCTTTTCGGCCAGCTCCAGCGAGCGGACTTCATGGCGGGTTTCGCTGACCGGTTCGGCGCATTCGGCGGCGGCCAGGATCAGGCGTGGCAGCGTGCGCTGGATATCCTGCTGGCCACTGCCGGCACGGCCGATGGCTTGCTCGCCGGCGACCTGCCAGACGCGCGTGGCCGGGCGCTCACCGAGCTTGGCGGCCAGGCGGCGGCCCAGTTCGCCGCCACCGCTGCGGCTGTCGGGCAGCAGCCAATGGCGCGGTGCTAGGTGGCTTTCCACTGCGCTCAGCGCGAGCACGCGAGCTTCCGGGGCGTAGCCGTCGAAGGCTTCGCCCGCGATGCGCAACAGGCGGTCGACGCCGGCCGTGTCGAAGGCGCCTTCCTTGTCCTCGCCGAACACCACGGCGACCACGGCGCCGCTTTCACCGGCCAGCTTGCGGGCCAGGCCGAGCAGATCCTTGTCATGGCTGGACAGACGGCCGCCGACCATGTCCGGCACCACGCAGATGTGGAACGCCGGTTGTTCGAGGATATGCAGCGGCAGTTGCACTGCGACGCTGGCGCTGCTGCGTTTGCTGCTGGTGCCCTGCTGGGCGCCGCTGCGGTCGATGCGCTTGAGCCCGGCCGGGCCGATGAATCCAGCGGCGATGGCATGCGGGTTCTTGCGGATGATGCCATTGGGGCCCATCCAGCTGGTTTCGGCCTTCTGCATCGACGCATGCAACGGGTGCAGACGGTTGCGGGCGATCCACTCGGCGCGAGGGTCGCGGCGGATGATGTCGCTCATGCTGCGCTCTCCTGGTCAGGCACGGACGGTTCCCTCGCCCCCTTGGGGGAGAGGGTTAGGGAGAGGGGGAAGCAGGCGACGTCGGCGTGGCCGGACATACCCTCTCCCCCGGCCCCTCTCCCGCAAGCGGGAGAGGGGAGACAAGCGGTTTGCGGCTTCATCACTGCACCTCCGCCACTTCGCGCTTGGCGGCGGGCCGCTTGGCCGGCACCTCGGTGGCTTCGATCAGTACCTCGGCCACCAGCTCGGCGATGTCCTTGATCTCCGGACGCGGCGCGACCACACCTTCGAGCATCGCGGTGCACTGTGGGCAGCCGACGGCGACCAACTCGGCGCCCGTTTCCTTGATGTCGACCATGCGCATATCGGGGATACGCTGCTTGCCAGGAATGTCGGTGATCGGTGCGCCGCCACCGCCGCCGCAGCAGCGTGAGCGGAAGCCCGAGCGTTCCATTTCCTTGACCTCGATGCCGATGGCCTTGAGCACCGCGCGTGGCGCTTCATACTCGCCGTTGTAACGGCCGAGGTAGCAGGGGTCGTGATAGGTGACGCTGGCAGCCTTGCTCTGGCCGAGATTCAGCGCGCCCTTGCGCACCAGCTCGTCGATGAAGGTACTGTGGTGCAGAACCTGGTAGTTGCCGCCGAGCGTGCCGTATTCGTTCTTCAGCACGTGGAAGCTGTGAGGATCGCAGCTGACGATGCGCTTGAAGCGGTACTTGGCCAGGGTGGCGATGTTGCGCTTGGCCAGGTTCTGGAAGGTCGCCTCGTCACCCAGGCGGCGAGCCACGTCGCCGCTGTCGCGTTCTTCCAGGCCGAGCACGGCGAAGTCGACGTCGGCAGCCTTGAGGATCTTCACGAAGGCGCGCAGGGTGCGCTGATTGCGCATGTCGAAGGCGCCGTCACCGACCCAGAACAACACATCGGTTTCGCCCTTATCGGCGAGCAGCGGCAGGTTCAGGTCGGCGGCCCAGTTCAGGCGACCGCCGGGGTTGAAGCCGCCGGGGTTGTCGGTGGCGATCAGGTTATCCAATACCTCGGCGCCCTTGTTCGGCGTCGCCCCCTTCTCAAGCGTGAGATGACGGCGCATATCGACGATGGCGTCGACGTGCTCGATCATCATCGGGCATTCCTCGACGCAGGCGCGGCAGGTCGTGCACGACCACAGGGTGTCGGCATCGACCAGCGCCTTGCCTTCGAGGGCGACGATTGGTAGGTGTGGGCCGCCGCTGTGCTCGCCCAGTGGCTTGCCAGGGTAGGGCGAGCCGGCGAAGTTGGCGTCATTGCCGCCGGCCAGGCCGATGACCATGTCCTGGATCAGTTTCTTCGGGTTCAGCGGCTGGCCAGCGGCGAAGGCCGGGCACATGGCCTCGCACTTGCCGCACTGCACGCAGGCGTCGAAGCCGAGCAGTTGGTTCCAGGTGAAGTCGGTGGGTTTCTCCACGCCCAGCGGGGCTTTGCGGTCGTCCAGATCGAGGGCTTTCAAGCCCGTAGAGCGACCACCACCGAAGCGTTCGCTGCGACGGTGCCAGGCCAGGTGCAGGGCACCGGCGAAGGCGTGTTTCATCGGCCCACCCCAGGTCATGCCCAGGAACAACTCGGACACGCCCCAGGCCACACCCACTGCGAGGATGGCGGCGAGAATCCATCCACCAAAACCAGCGGGAAGAATCCCGGCAACCGGCAACGTGGCGATAAAGAAGCTGACGGCGAACATCAGCAGGCTTTTCGGCAGACGCATCCATGGGCCTTTCGACAGCCGCGAGGGCGGATCGAGACGACGCTTGGCGACGAACAGGGCGCCGACGAACATCAGCACTGTGGCCGCCAGCAGGGCGAAGCCGAGGATACGGTTATGCAGGCCGAAACCGTGCACGACGATGGCCAGCACTGCCGCCAGCACGAAGCCACCGGCGGTGGCGACGTGGGTCTTGGACATGTATTTGTCGCGCTCGACCACATGGTGCAGATCCACCAGATAGCGACGCGGCATCTTCAGCAGACCGCCGATCCAGTCGACCTTGGCTGGTCGGCCGCGACGCCACATGAAGAAGCGCTTGGCCGCCCCGATGACCGCGAGGGCCAGGGCGGCGAAGAGCAGGATGGGGAGAATGGTGTTTAGCATGATGGCTCCTGGCGAACTCATCGAAACGCAGCGCAGTTCTGTACGAGCGGCTTCAGCCGCGATGCCGTCGACTCTCCGAGTGACATCGCTTCGTGGCTGAAGCGGATCGCCGCCCGGCCGCTCCTACGTGAATCAGAACGCCGTCAGAAGTCCTTGCACAGGCGCAAGGCGTCGTAGATCGCCGCGTGGGTGTTGCGCTGGGCCACGCAGTCGCCGATGCGGAACAGCAGGTAACCATCGCCCGACTCGCTCAGGCACGGCTGCGGTTTGATCGCGAACAGTGCGTCGACGTCGATCTGACCCTTGTTGCGCGAGCCTTCCTTGAGGGCGTAGTACAGCGACTCGTCCGGACGAACGCCGTTCTCCACCACCACCTGGTCGACCACGCGCTCTTCCTTGGCACCGGTGTATTCGTTCTCCAATACGGCGACCAGCTTGTCGCCTTCGCGGTAGACCTTCTCCAGCATCAGGTCACCGGTCATGATCACTTCTTTCGGATACAGGCTGCGGTAGTAGGTAGGGAAGCTGGTGCCGCCGATGGCCACGCCCGGCTTGATGTCGTCGGTGACGATCTCCACCTGCGAGCCTTTGTCCGCCAGGTAGTCAGCGACCGACATGCCGGTGAACTCGCAGATGGTGTCGTACACCAGTACGTTCTTGCCTGGTTCGACCTTGCCCGAGAGCACGTCCCAGCTACTCACCACCAGGCCTTCGTCGGCGCCCCAGTGCTCGTTTTGTTCGAGGAACGGATGGCCGCCGTTGGCCAGGACGATGATGTCCGGGCGCAGGTCGAGGAGGGTCGCCTCGTCGGCCGCAGTGCCCAGGCGCAGGTCGATGCCCAGGCGTGCCAGTTCCAGCTGGTACCAGCGGGTGATGCCGGCGATCTGGTCGCGTTGCGGAGCGCGGGCGGCGATGCTGATCTGCCCGCCCAGGCTGTCCTGCTTCTCGAACAGGGTCACGTCGTGGCCACGCTCGGCTGCGACACGTGCCGCCTCCATGCCGGCCGGGCCACCACCGACGACCACCACCTTGCGTTTCACGCCGGTGGTTTTCTCGATGATGTGCGGCACGCCCATGTACTCGCGGCTGGTCGCGGCGTTCTGGATGCACAGCACGTCCAGGCCCTGGTACTGGCGGTCGATGCAGTAGTTGGCGCCAACGCACTGCTTGATCTGGTCGATCTGGCCCATCTTGATCTTGGCGATCAGGTGCGGGTCGGCAATGTGCGCGCGGGTCATGCCGACCATGTCCACGTAGCCGCCTTCGAGAATGCGCGTGGCCTGGTTCGGGTCCTTGATGTTCTGCGCGTGCAGCACCGGTACCTTGACCACTTCCTTGATGCCAGCCGCCAGGTGCAGGAACGGCTCCGGCGGAAAGCTCATGTTGGGGATTACGTTGGCCAGGGTGTTGTGGGTGTCGCAGCCCGAGCCGACTACGCCGATGAAATCGAGCATGCCGGTGGCGTCGTAGTAGGCGGCGATCTGTTTCATGTCCTCGTGGGACAGGCCGTCCGGGTGGAATTCGTCACCGGTGATGCGCATGCCAACGCAGAAGTCGTCGCCGACTTCCTTGCGCACGGCCTTGAGCACTTCCAGGCCGAACTTCATGCGGCCTTCGAAGGTGCCGCCCCATTCGTCGGTGCGCTTGTTCACGCGCGGCGACCAGAACTGGTCGATCAGGTGCTGGTGCACGGCGGACAGTTCGACGCCGTCGAGACCGCCTTCCTTCGCGCGACGCGCAGCCTGGGCGTAGTTGCCGATGATGCGCCAGATTTCCTCGATCTCGATGGTCTTGCAGGTGGCTCGGTGCACCGGTTCACGGATGCCGGACGGCGACATCAGGGTCGGCCAGTGGTAGCCATCCCAACGCGAGCGGCGGCCCATGTGGGTAATCTGGATCATGATCTTGGCGCCGTGCTTGTGCATGGCGTCAGCGAGATTCTGGAAGTGCGGGATGATGCGGTCGGTGGACAGGTTCACCGAACTCCACCATTGCTGCGGGCTGTCGATGGCCACCACCGACGAACCGCCGCAGATGGCTAGGCCGATGCCGCCCTTGGCCTTCTCCTCGTAGTACTTCACGTAGCGCTCGGTGGTCATGCCTCCGTCGGTGGCATAGACCTCGGCGTGCGCAGTGGAGAGCACGCGGTTGCGGATGGTCAGCTTGCCGATCTGGATCGGCTGGAACATTGCTTCGAAGGCCATGACCTTCTCCTCGATTCGGCTGCTACGCGCTCACGGTGCGCGGTGTTCTTTCGTGGGGTGGATGGCTCGCGCCACCCACCGTGGCGTTCGGCTTTAAAGCGGGCGGGTAACGAACAGGCCGTCGTCATGGCCCTCTTCGGCGCCGCTGTATTCCTGCACGGTGACGGTGCGGATCGGGCTGCCCTTGGCGGCCAGGATCTGGTCGATGGCACCGGAGAACCAGCCGGTGAACATGTAATCCACCTTGCGATTCACTTTGCCGTAGACGTAAACGAAGGCCGAGTGCTTGAGCTTGACCTCGGCATAGCCAGTCTCCAGGTCGAGCTTCTGCGTTTCGAACAGGCCCCAGCCACGCTGCGACAGGCGCTTCATGTAGTGCTCGAATACGGCGGCGCCAGAAATGCCATGGCACTCGGCCTCCTTCTCGCACCAGTGCCAGGCGGACTTGTAGCCGGCCTTGTAGAGGATCTCGGCGTACTTGTCGGCGCCGAGCACTTCCTCGATGCCCATGTGGTTGTTGACGAAGAAATGCCGCGGCACGTAGAGCATCGGCAGCGCGTCGGTGGTCCAGACGCCAGTTTCGTCGTCGACCTGGATGGGCATTTCGGGGGCGTGGGTGGCCATGTACGGAAACTCCTGAGTTCGAATCGTAGGAGCGGCTTTAACCGCGAAGCTTCAGGGCATACCGTCCTTCGGGACGGCTCGCGGCTGAAGCCGCTCCTACAGAAATTGGGGTGGAAGGGCTTATTCGCCCCAGACGTCTTTCAGTACCCTTACCCAGTTCTCGCCCATGACCTTGCGCACCACGCGCTCGGGCATGCCGCGTTTGAGCAGGGTCTCGGTGAGGTTGGGGAATTCGCCCACGGTGCGGATGCCCAGTGGGTTGACGATCTTGCCGAAGCTGGTCAGGCGGCGGGCATAACCCTTGTCGTGGGTCAGCCACTCGAAGAATTCCTTGCCGTGGCCCTGGGTGAAGTCGGTGCCGATGCCGATGGCGTCTTCGCCGACGATGTTCATCACGTACTCGATGGCCTCGGCGTAGTCGTCGATGGTCGAGTCGATGCCCTTGGCCAGGAACGGCGCGAACATGGTCACGCCGACGAAGCCACCGTGGTCGGCGATGAACTTCAGTTCTTCATCGGACTTGTTGCGCGGGTGTTCCTTCAGGCCCGAGGGCAGGCAGTGCGAGTAGCAGACCGGCTTCTTCGACTCGAGGATGACCTCTTCAGAGGTCTTGGAGCCGACGTGGGACAGATCGCACATGATGCCGACGCGGTTCATCTCGGCGACGATCTCGCGGCCGAAGCCGGACAAGCCGCCGTCGCGCTCGTAGCAGCCGGTGCCGACCAGGTTCTGGGTGTTGTAGCACATCTGCACGATGCCCACGCCGAGCTGCTTGAACACCTCGACGTAGCCGATCTGATCCTCGAACGCATGGGCGTTCTGGAAGCCGTAGAGGATGCCGGTCTTGCCCTGCTCCTTGGCTTTGCGGATGTCGGCGGTGGTGCGCACCGGGATGACCAGGTCGCTGTTGTCGCGGATCAGGTTGTTGCTGGCAACGATGTTGTTCACCGTGGCCTGGAAACCTTCCCACACCGACACGGTGCAGTTGGCCGCGGTCAGGCCGCCTTTGCGCATGTCTTCGAACAGTTCGCGGTTCCACTTGGCGATGATCAGACCGTCGATGACGATGCTGTCGGCGTGCAATTCGGCTGGGCTCATCAGGCTTGTCCCCTAAACGGATGCGTCGAGTCGGTCGTCGGCGCTTTGGGGAGAGCTTATCCCTGGGGGGCTGGGCGACCCGGTGCAAAAACGACTGGGGGTTTGCCGAAAGCGTCAAGCCGAGGTCGCGAACGGATATGTGGCTTTGCATGTGACATCCCACTCCTACTGGTTGGTGTACGTTCAGTCGGTGCGCGTTGCGGGGTTGGCGCGATCGGTGCGAGGCCGGATGCGTCCCGGCTTTTAGGACTGGGGGATTTCAGTCCAGGCGCTCGTGGCGATCCTGGCTGGGGCTGGCGGCGAAGTGCCGGCGGTAGCTGCGCGAGAAATACGAGGCCGAATCGAAGCCACAGGCCAGGCTCACCTCGAGCACGCTGAGGTCGCTCTGGCGCAGCAGTTGGCGTGCCTTGTCCAGACGCAGGCCGAGGTAGAAGGCCGAGGGTGTGGTCGCCAGGTGATGACGGAACAGCCGCTCCAGCTGGCGTACGGTGATGCCGGCCAGCTCGGCCAGCTCCTCGCTGGATAGCGGCTGCTCGCACTGGCGCTCCATCTCGCTGATCACCCGCACCAGCTTCTTATTGTGCAGGTCGTAGCGGCTGGCGATCTGCATGCGCTGGTGATCCAGACGGGTGCGGATGCGGCTGACCACGAACTGCTCGGATACCTGCATCGCCAGCGGCTCGCCATGCGCCTGGCCGATCAGGCCGAGCATCAGGTCGAGGCTGCTGGTGCCACCGGCGCTGGTGATGCGCTTGCCGTCGATCTCGAACAGCTCCTGGGTGACCAGCAGCGCCGGGTAGCGCTCGCGAAAGGCCTCGATGGCTTCCCAGTGCAGGGTCAGGCGCTGGTGTTGGAACAGCCCGGCCTCGGCCAGCACGAAGCTGCCGGTGTCGATACCGCCGAGGATCACCAGTTCCGGCTCACGCCGTTGCAGCCAGTGCGCCAGGTGATGGTCGTAGTGGGCCAGCGGTTCGAAGCCGGCGACCACGAACAGCGCCTGGCTGTCAGCGGGCAATTCCAGGCTGTCGTCGACGTTGAGCGACATGCCGTTGCTGGCTTGCACGGCATTGCCGTCCTGGCTGAGCAGGCGCCAGCGGTACAGCTCGCCACGAAAACGATTAGCCACGCGCAGCGGTTCGATGGCCGACATCAGGCCCATCATCGAGAAACCGGGCAGCAGCAGGAAACAGAAGGTCTG
The DNA here is from genome assembly GCF_900115475.1 of Ectopseudomonas composti. Taxonomy (GTDB): domain Bacteria; phylum Pseudomonadota; class Gammaproteobacteria; order Pseudomonadales; family Pseudomonadaceae; genus Aquipseudomonas; species Aquipseudomonas composti. The sequence continues at coordinate 685,992 of NZ_FOWP01000001.1, read as the reverse complement.
GGGCATACAGGTCACGGCGCCGGGGCAGGGTGGCTGGTAGCCCGGATGCAATCCGGGGGCGGATTCCCGGTTTGCATCCGGTTACGGGCATGCCGAGAGATTAATCGGCCAGTAGGGTTTTCATGCAAGCAGAAAGTCGGTATGGGTCAATAAATAGTCGCTCAAGTGCGCATAAGGCGTGGAATCGAAGCGTAAGGTGGTTTCATCGGGAAACAAGAAACCCGAGCACGGTGGGGGTTCTGTCCGTTGGCAGACCTCTAGAAAAACGAAATAGAACCGCTGTGACACGATGAGGAGCACCCAGATGAAAGGTCTTACCGCGCTGGCCGCGTGCTGCACCCTGAGCCTGTTCAGTACCTCCCTGCTGGCCGACGACGCCAGTTGCAAGAACGTTCGCATCGGCGCCGTCGGCTGGACCGACGTGGTCGCCACCACCGCCGTCGCCAGCGAGCTGCTGCAGGGCCTCGGCTACGAAACCAAGCAGACCCAGGCGTCGCAACAGATCATCTTTGCCGGCATCCAGAAGGGGCAGATCGATGCCTTCCTCGGTTACTGGAAGCCGATCATGGACGACAACATCAAACCCTTCCTCGATGCCGGCGCGGTCAAGGTTGCGGCCGAGCCATCGTTGAACGATGCCGTGGCGGTGCTCGCAGTGCCGAGCTACACCGCCGACAAGGGTCTGAAGACCCTGGCCGATATCGCCAAATTCAAGGACGAGCTGGACGGCAAGATCTATGGCATCGAAGCCGGCTCCGGCGCCAATACGGCGATCCAGAAAATGATCGACACCAACCAGTTCGGCCTGGGCGGCTTCAAGCTGGTTGAGTCCAGTGAAGCTGGCATGCTCGCCGCTGTCGGCCGCGCTGTGCGCAACGAGAAACCGGTGGTGTTCTTCGGCTGGAAACCGCACCCGATGAACCTGTCGATGCAGGTCACCTACCTGACCGGTACCGACGACGTGTTCGGCCCCAACGATGGCGCCGCCACCGTGTCCACCGTTACCGCGCCGGACTACGCCGAGCGTTGCCCCAACGCCAACCGCCTGCTCACCAGCCTGCGCTTCACCAGCCAGCAGGAAGCCGAGCTGATGCAGCCGATCATGGACCGTAAACCGGCCGCCCAAGTGGCGCGTGACTGGATCAAGGCCAACCCGCAAGTGGTAGACGCCTGGCTTGAGGGCGTCACCACGCTGGACGGCAAGCCTGCTAACGCCGCGCTGGTCGCCGGCAACTGATAGCACGGCGCCGGTTGAGCCGGCGCCAACTCCCTTTTTGCACAACGCCTGCGGCCCTGCCGTCGGCACTCGTTCGCCTCTGGAAAGGACAGTCGAAAATGAATTACGAGGTTATCGTCACCTGCGCGGTGACCGGCGCTGGCGACACCGTCGGCAAGCACCCGGCGATCCCGGTCACGCCCAAGGAGATCGCCGCCGCCGCCATCGAGGCGGCCAAGGCCGGCGCTACTGTCGCCCATTGCCATGTGCGCGACCCGCAGACCGGCAAGCCGAGCCGCGATGTAGCGCTGTACCGCGAGCTGGTCGAGCGCATTCGTGAAAGCGACACCGACGTGATCATCAACCTCACCGCCGGTATGGGTGGCGACCTGGAGATTGGCCGGGGCGAGCAACCGCTGGAGTTCGGTGCTGGTACCGACCTGGTCGGGCCGATCACTCGGCTGGCGCATGTCGAGGAACTGCTGCCGGAAATCTGCACCCTGGACTGCGGCACGCTGAATTTTGGCGACGGCGATTTCATCTACGTCTCCACCCCGGCGCAACTGCGCGCCGGCGCCAAGCGCATCACCGAGCTGGGGGTGAAGGCCGAGCTGGAAGTCTTCGATACCGGCCACCTGTGGTTCGCCAAGCAGATGATCAAGGAAGGCCTGCTGGACGACCCGCTGATCCAGCTGTGCCTGGGCATTCCCTGGGGCGCGCCGGCCGACACCACGACCATGAAGGCCATGGCCGACAACCTGCCGCCAGACATCACCTGGGCCGGCTTCGGCATCGGCCGCATGCAGATGCCCATGGTCGCCCAGGCCATGCTGCTCGGCGGCCACGTGCGGGTGGGGCTGGAGGACAACATCTGGCTGGATCGCGGCGTGCACGCCAGCAATGGCCAGTTGGTCGAACGCGCCATCGAGATCATCGAGCGCCTCGGCGGCCGCGCCCTGACCCCGGCCGAGGGGCGGGAGAAGATGAAGCTCAAATCCAGACGCTAAGCCCGCTTCCTCCCCTCTCCCGCTTGCGGGAGAGGGGCAGGGGCGGCCCGCGATCGGGAGAGGGTTGGTCCCTCGCTCCGCTATCCCGGATGCAATCCGGGGCATTCCCTAACGCCAATTCCCCGGATTGCATCCGGGCTACCGGAGTTCAACCATGACCTTCGTCACCGATATCAAGACCTTCGCCGCCCTCGGCACCGGCGTCATCGGCGCCGGCTGGATCGCCCGCGCTTTGGCCCATGGCCTCGACGTCATCGCCTGGGACCCGGCGCCTGGCGCCGAGGCTGCGCTGCGCAAGCGTCTGGCCAATGCCTGGCCGGCGCTGGAAAAACAGGGCCTGGTCCCCGGCGCCTCGCTGAGTCGCCTGCGTTTCGTCAGCAGCATCGAAGACTGCGTGCGCGATGCCGATTTCATCCAGGAAAGCGCGCCCGAGCGCCTCGACCTCAAGTGCGAACTGCACGCCAAGATCAGTGCTGCAGCACGCCCCAACGTATTGATCGGCTCCAGCACCTCGGGTCTGCTGCCTAGCGAGTTCTACGAAGGCGCCGCGCATCCCGAACGTTGCGTGGTCGGCCATCCGTTCAATCCGGTGTACCTGCTGCCGCTGGTGGAAGTGGTGGGCGGGGCGAAGACCGCGCCCGAGGCGGTGCAGGCGGCGATTCAGGTCTACACCGGGCTGGGTATGCGCCCATTGCATGTGCGCAAGGAAGTCCCGGGCTTTATCGCCGACCGCCTGCTCGAAGCGCTATGGCGTGAGGCCTTGCACCTGGTCAACGATGGCGTGGCGACCACCGGCGAGATCGACGACGCGATCCGTTTCGGTGCCGGCCTGCGCTGGTCGTTCATGGGCAGCTTCCTGACCTACACCTTGGCTGGCGGCCCGGCCGGCATGCGCCACTTCATGGCGCAGTTCGGCCCGGCGCTGAAGCTGCCCTGGACGTACCTCGAAGCGCCGGAATTGACCGACGGGCTGATCGACGCGGTGGTCGAAGGCACCGCCGAGCAGCAGGGTGAACGCAGCCTGGACGCCCTGGAGCGCTATCGCGACGATTGCCTACTGGCGGTGCTGGAGGCGATTCGGCAGACCAAGGCCAAGCATGGTTTCGAGTTCGCCGAGTAATCGAGTCATTCCCGGTGCGCACGGCGCACCCTACGCACCGGGGCCACTTCTGGAGTCGTGTCATGTCCGCCAAGCCGCTGACCAGCTACCAAACCAGCATCTCCCCCGATTGGGTCGACTACAACGGTCACTTGCGTGACGCCTTTTACCTGCTGATCTTCAGTCATGCCACCGATGCGCTGATGGATGTGCTGGGCCTGGACGAAGCCGGTCGTGCCCGTACTGGGCACACGCTGTACACCCTGGAATGCCACCTCAACTTCCTGGCGGAGGTGAAGGAGGGCGAGCGGGTGGAGGTGCGCACCCAGCTACTGGCGCACGACGCCAAGCGCCTGCATATCCACCATGGCCTTTACCGGCCGGGCGAAGGCGCCAGCCTGGCGGAAAGCGAGCAGATGCTGATGAATATCGACAGCGCCGCCGGCCGCGCGGCGCTGTTCGACGAACAGGTGGCCGAGCGGGTGGCGCACCTGGCTGCCGAACAGCAGAATCTGCAACGCCCAGCCTGCGTCGGGCGTGTTATCGGCCTGCGCCGAGCTTCGTAGGGTGTCGCGGGGCCGCCCAGGTTGTGCGCACCAGGGGCAGTGCCCGCGTGACCAGCCCTACTTCGGCTTGTACGCGCAATACCCCGGCCGTGGTCCGACCTTGGGGTGATGGCGGCAGGTGTCCGGGCGCTTTTCGTAGACGCTGCACAGGCGCGTCTTGCGATCCAGGAACAGGCAGTCGTTGTTGGACATGCGGATCAGGGTGAAGATGCCCGATTTCTGGTTGAAGCGCTCGACGATGCCGTCCTTCTGCAGGCGCTTGGCGATGTTCTTCGGCGGTTCACTGCGCTCGAACTCGTCCACCAGTTCCAGGCGAATCAGGTCATTCAGGCGCACCTCAACCGGCATGGTGCAGCAGGTAGACATGCAGCTGTGGCACATATCGGCGGTGTATTTGGCCCAGGTTTCCAGGCGGTCGATCTCTGCAGCGGCTATCAGGCGGGGCTTTATCATGGTTTTGGCTATCGTGCGGTCTGCGCCGCTGCTGTCACGGGGCGGCGATGATAGCGGGCGCGTGGCGTTTGTGAAGCACCGGCTGGCGGCTGATCGCTTTCCGTTGTGCCTGTGAACGGCTTGGCAGTCGTCTCTCTGGGTGTTGGTTGGTGCGACTCCTATACTGGTGCCCGTCTCGGGCGGCAGCAGGAGTGCGAGGCGACCTCTTTCTCAGGATTGGGACATAACGCATGCAATGGATCTTCATGCTGGTCGGTTTGGTGCTCGGTGCGGGCGTCAGCGAATCGGTCACCGGCGCACTTCTCGGCGGCTTGATCGGCCTCAGTCTGGGCCAGGCGTTCCGTCTGCAAGGGCTGGAGCAGCGTAATGCTCAACTGGTCGCGCAGCTCAAGGATTTCGCCGAGCGCTTCGACCGCGGTACGCGTTCTATTCACGAGCGGCTGGTCAAGGTCGAGCAGGGCGAGCGAAGCGGGCCGGAGCCGGCCCCGCCTCCCGTGCCTGTTGAGCCTGTTGTCAGTGCTGCGCCCGAGCCCCGGCTCGAACCGGTCTTTGCCGAGGAGCCCCAGCCTGAACTGGACTGGACGCTGGATCCATTGCCGGAAATCGAAACGCCACAATCTATCGACGAGCCTGCACCGCTGGCTGCCCAGGTCGCTCACCAGCCTCAACCGGCAGCGCAGCAAAGCCCTTGGCGCGAACAGGCGCCACGTGAACCGAACCTGATCGAGCGTGGTATCGCCGCGGCCAAGGCCTGGCTGTTTGGCGGCAACACCGTGCTGCGGGTTGGCGTGGTGCTGCTGTTCCTCGGTCTGGCCTTCCTCCTGCGTTACGCCACCGAAGGCGTCGAGGTGCCGGTCGAGCTGCGCTACATGGGCGTCGCGGCCAGTGCCTTGGCCTTGCTTGGCCTGGGCTGGTGGCTGCGCCGGCGCAACCGCAGTTATGCCCTGGTGCTGCAGGGCACCGGCATCGCCGTGCTGTACCTGACAGTATTCGCCGCCATGCGCCTGCATCCGCTGCTCGATCCGGGCATGGCGCTCGGTTTGCTGGTAGCGGTGACGCTGTTCTCGGCGATTCTCGCTGTACAGCAGAATGCCCTCGGCCTGGCGGCTGCGGCGGCGCTCGGCGGCTTCGCCGCGCCGATCCTTACCTCTACCGGCAGCGGCAACCATGTCGCGCTGTTCTCCTACTTCGCCCTGCTCAACGCCGGCATCTTCGCCATCGCCTGGTTCAAGGCATGGCGCCTGCTCAACCTGATCGGTTTCGTCGGCACCTTCGGCATTGGCTTCGCTTGGGGGCTGCGCTCCTACACGCCAGAACTGCTGTGGAGCACCGAGCCATTCCTGGTGCTGTTCTTCCTGATGTACGTGGTCATCGGCCTGCTGTTTGCCCGTCGCACTCTGCGTGACGCGGCGGATGCACCCGAAGCGCGTGACGAGCTGCTGCGCTGGTCGCTGCGCCGTGGCGACTATGTCGATGCCACCACACTGTTCGGCCCGCCGCTGGTCGGCTTCGGCCTGCAGGTCGCATTGGTGCGACATATCGAGTTCGCCGCGGCGTTCAGCGCCCTCGGTCTGGGGCTGTTCTACCTGCTGCTGGCACGGGTGCTCAAGGCGCGTGCTGGCGACCGCGCACTGCTGCTGGTGGAAACCTGCCTGGCGCTCGGCGTGGTATTCGCCAGCCTGGCCATTCCGCTCGGGCTCGACGCGCGCTGGACGGCGGCGGCCTGGGCCGTGGAGGGCGCCGGCATCTTCTGGTTGGGCCTGCGTCAGGGCCGGCCGCTGGCGCGTGCTTTTGCCCTGCTGCTGCAGATGGGAGCGGCTCTGGCCTTTATCAGTGGGCTGGATTACGGCTACGGCAGCCTGCTTGACGGTTCGCCGCTGGGCGCTCTGATGCTCGGTGCGGCGCTGCTGTTCAGCTATTGGCAGCTGCGCCAGGCACCGCAGGCGGCCAGCGCCTGGGAAAACCGCCTACTGCCTTGGCTGGGCCTGGCCGGGTTGGCTTTCATCTACCTGATCGCACCGCTGCTGTTCGAGGCGCCCGGCACTGCCATTGCCTGGGCGTTGGCAGGCCTGGCGACCTTGTTCATCGGTCTGCGTATCGCCGCGCCGAGCTTCGTCTACAGCGCCTTCGCCATCCAGTTGCTCGGTGGCCTGCTGTTCCTTGGGCAGATGGCGCTGGATTCGCTGTTCGGCAGTGGTGGCTTCAGCGGCGGCTGGTTCGGTCTGCTGGCGGCGTCGATGGTGGGTTTCGGTCTGATCGCCGGCATGCTGCTGGCCGCGCGTGACCCACACATTCGTGAGAACCGCCGCCTGCTCGGTGCATTGTCCATGGTGATGCTGGTGGGCCTGGTGTTCATCAACCTGGCGGTGCTGTTCGTGCTGCCTTGGGTGGCGGCTGCCGCGGTGTGGGGCGGTACGGGCCTGCTGATTCTGTGGCTGGCGCTTTACCTGCAGCAGCGCGCGGCGTTCCTGTTCAGCCTGGTATTGCAGCTATTCGCCGGTCTGGCCTTCCTGGCGGCTGGGCCGTTGCTGCTGTCGGGCATCAGTGGCGAGGGTCTTGCGCCGCTGGCACACACCGGCTTCTGGACACCGGCCGTGCTCGGCCTGGCCGCGCAGATCGGCGCATGGCGCCTGCACAGCCTGGCCCGTAGCGGGCGCGAGACGGGGATCGATGGCGTCAGTCTGCAGCGCCTGGGGCAGCTCTTGCTGGCCTGGGGTGCGGCCTGGTGGGCGCTGGCCTTGGCCAGTGAGGTAATGCGCTTCGTTAGCGTTGATCTGCAGGCCAGCGCGCTGCTGGTCCTGGCCGCCCTGTCGAGCCTGGCCTGGATGCTGCTGGCGCTGCGCACCGGCTGGCGCGACCTGGCCATGCTGTGCAGCCTGCTGGCGCCGGTAGCAGGTTTGATCCTGGCTTATGCCTGGCATCCGTTCTATCACCCGGCCGCGAACTTTGGCTGGCTGGGTTGGATCGCCGTGATTGCCGCGCACCTATTGATACTAAGGCGCTTGAACGCGCTGCTGCCGAGCAACGCGGCCAGCGTCGCCCATGTGCTCGGTTGCTGGTTGCTGCTCGGCGTGCTGGCGTTGGAGCTGCGCTATCTGCTGCTGAGCCTGTCCGAGCACTACAACGCCTGGCGCTGGCTGGGCTGGGCGTTGTTGCCGACCGCCTACCTGTGGGGCATGGCACAGGCACGTCGCTTGCCCTGGCCGGTGGTCAGCTTCGAGCGCGAGTACCGGCTATGGGCGGCGGCGCCGCTGGCGGCATTGATGCTCGCCTGGTTCTGGCTGGCCAATGCCAACAGTGCCGGTGACAGCGATCCGCTGCCGTACTTGCCGTTCATCAACCCGCTGGAGCTGGGTTTGCTGCTGTGCCTGGGTGCGCTGTTCGTCTGGGCTCGCGATGCGCTGCCGCGCTTTGGTCTGGAACCTGAACGTGCACAGCAATTGGTGCAGGGCGTTGCAGGGCTGTCGCTGTTCGCCCTGTTGACCGTGATGGTGATGCGCACGGCCCATCACTGGGGCGGCGTGCCCTGGCACAGCTCGGCGCTGTTCGATTCGATGTTGGTGCAGGCCGGTTGGTCCATCGTCTGGACGCTGATCGCCCTGGCGCTGATGCTGTTCGGTCACCTGCGCGTGCGCCGCGAGCTGTGGCTGGTCGGCGCCGCACTGATCGCCCTGGTGGTGGCCAAGCTGTTCTTCGTCGAACTGGGCAACCGCGGTGGCCTGGAGCGGATCGTGTCGTTCATCGGCGTCGGCGTGCTGCTGTTGGTGGTGGGCTATTTTGCCCCGCTGCCACCGCGCAAGGCCGAGGAAGCCGCCCCGAACAAGGAGTCGTTGTCGTGAGAATCATCACTGCGGTAGTGGCCATGAGCCTGGCGCTGATTACCAGCGTACAAGCCGAAGAGCGCCCACAGGACTATCGCCAGCAGATGCCGCTGACCCTGGAGGGCAGCGGCCCCTGGTATCGCGTGGAGCTGCCCATGGCTGTGCATTACGCCGCGCAGCATGGCGATCTGCGCGACCTGCGTATTTTCAACGCGCAGGGCCAGGCGCAGGCTTATGCGCTGCTGGCTGGCCAGGGTGAGTCACGCGATCAAGAGCAGGAGCACGGCGTGCGTTGGTTTCCGCTGCATGCCGATGCGCAGCAGGGCGGCGTGCCACGGCTGCGCGTGCAGCGCAGTACCGATGGCACGCTGATCGAATTGACGGATGACCAGCCGGCGACAGCGCAGCGTCAACTGCGTGGTTGGTTGCTCGATGCCAGTGCCATCGACGCGCCGCTGGTGCGCCTGAACCTGAGCTGGAGTGGTGGCGAGGAGGGCTTTCAGCGCTTTTCCATCGAAGCCAGCGATGATCTGCAGCACTGGCGTAGCTGGGGCGAGGGGCAGGTGGCGCGCCTGAGCTTCGGTGAAGAGCGTATCGACCAGCGCCAGGTGGAGCTGCCGGCCCAGCCTGCGCGTTACCTGCGCCTGCTCTGGCACAGTCCGCAACAGGCGCCACAGCTGGACGCGGTGACGCTGCGCAGCCGCCGTCAGTCGAGCAGCCCGGCGCCGCTGGTCTGGTCTGAACCCATGTCCGCACAAGCTGTGGGTGATGGCCGTTATGAATGGCAGCTGCCGCAAGCACTGCCGCTGGAGCGAGTGCGCATCACTCTGGATGAGCCCAATACCCTGGCGCCGGTCTGGTTTGAGGCGCGCTCGCGTGAGCAGGATCCCTGGCGGGCGCTGACCAATGGCGTGCTCTATCGCCTGCCGCAGGATGGCCGCGAGGTTCGTCTGGACGAGCTGTCCTTGCCGGGCTGGCCGGTGCGCCAACTGCGTCTGAAGGTCGATGCGCGCGGTGGTGGTCTGGGCCAGCAGGCGCCCACGGCGGCGTTTGCGGTACGCGCTACGCAGCTGGTTTTCCTCGCTCGTGGCGAGCCGCCCTATCGCTTGGTAGTGGGGCGCAGCGCTGTGACCTCGGCAGCGCTGCCCATCAGCACGCTGATTCCCGACTATTCGGCCGAGCGCCTGGCTGCGCTGGCGCGTGCCGAGGTCGACGCCAGCACCGCTCAGACTGCCGTTGCGGATGTGCCGGCTGCCCCGAACACGGACTGGAAGCGCTGGGGGCTGTGGGCCGTTTTATTACTGGGCGTGGCCTTGCTGGCCGGCATGGCGGCGAGCCTGTTGCGCAGGCCTGACAAGGGCTGAGTGCTGAAATCGAGAATGCACGTCATTACTGTCTAAGCTGATCTTTTGCAGTATCGTAGGCAGTGTTCACGGTCTCGTCGGTCGGGAAGTAGCGCCGCGTTGTGAGTCGTGAGCAGTTTCGGGTGCGCCGCGCCCTCTACTCTGGTCAGGAAGGCCCGCCCTGCTTGCGTACCTCGACTCGCTTCGCCGCCCCCCGACGGAGGTTCCGTTGATGCAAGCCTGCCTGGCTTCCGGCTGGAGCCTTTCGGCACCGGTGCTGGTGACGCTGCTGGTGTGTCTCGGCGTGGTCCTGCTGGCGCACTGGGTCACTCGCCAGCGCGATTTCCCCGGACGTGACAGCTTCATCCTGTTGCATCTGGCCAGCCTCTGGTGGATGGTGGCTGCAGCGCTGGAAATGACCTTCCTCGGCGCTGACTGCAAGATGTTCTGGGCCAGCATGGCCTGGCCCGGCATCGTTTCCACGCCCACGTTCTGGGCGGTTTTCCTCTGGCAATACGTCAACAGCATGCGCACGCCGCTGGCGCGCAGCAGCATCCTCGGGCTGAGCCTGGTGCCGCTGGCGGTCTGGGTTTTGGCGCTGAGTAATCCTTGGCACGGCCTGTTCTACGGTGCTGGCAGTGCACCGATCGACGCCAGCCTGGGCGCGCCGGTGCGCTACGAGCATGGCCCGCTGTTCTATGCCACTGCCGTCTACGTCTACCTGTTCATGGCCTTCTGCATGGGCGTGGTAACGCGTGCCGCGGCGCTAAGCCAGGGACTGCATCGGCGCCACTACCTGGCTTTCGTGCTGGTGACAGCGGTGCCTTGGGTGGCCAACATCGCTTATGTAGGGTTCGGTGTGACCCTGTTCGGCTTCGATCCAACGCCCTTCAGCTTCGCGTTCACCTTGATGGCGTTCTCCTGGCTGATTGTCGGTGTGCGCCTGTTCGATCTGTTGCCGGTGGCTCGTCATCTGCTGCTCGAAGCCTTGCTCGACCCGGTGCTGGTGATCGACCCGCGTGGGCGAGTGATCGAGGCCAACCCGGCGGCGCTGAAGCTCGCGGGTCTGCAATCGGGATGGCAAGGCACTGCATTGGGGCAGTGGCCGGTCTTCGGCGCCGACCTGCGGCAACTGCTGCAAGAAAGCAGTAATGCCGAGCAGGACCTGCCGCTGACGCTGACCAGCGCCGCGCGCTACTACGAGGTACGCGTGCGGGCCATCCAGCGCGCCACACGCCACGGCCCGACGCTGCTCGGCCATATGCTCTACATCCGTGACGTGACCCAGCGCCACCTCAGTGAACTCAAGCTGGCCGAGGCGCTGGCACTCAGCGAGGAGCGCCTGCGCACCATCTCCAGCCTGCATGAGCAACTGCGCGAGCAGGCCCTGTGCGATCCGCTGACCGGGCTGTACAACCGCCGCTACCTGGACGAATTCTTCGCCCGCGAGCTGGCCAGGGCACAGCGCGAGAACCTGCCACTGGCGCTGGCCCTGATCGATCTCGATCATTTCAAGCGCCTCAACGACGAATGCGGGCATCTGGTCGGTGACGACGTGCTCAAGGCCGTTGCCCAGCACCTGCTGGACAATCTGCGCAGCACCGATGCGGTGTTTCGTATCGGTGGCGAGGAGTTTTTGCTGATATTGCCGGGGGCCGACCCTGGTGAAGCCCGTGAGCGCCTGCAGAGTATCTGCGCGCAGCTGGCCGCTCAGGATGTCGCCACCCGTGGCGGTGACCAGCGTGTGACCCTGTCCGCCGGGCTGGCCTATTGGCCTGAACAGGGGCAGGCGCTCGACGAGTTGCTGCAAGCTGCTGATGCTGCGCTTTACCAGGCCAAACGCGACGGACGTAACCGCGTCTGCGACCTGCTGGCAGACGCCAATCTCAGCCATCCATCCCAGCAGGCAGCATTGCGCGGCGACTCGGGTTAAACTGCGCGCGATTTTTCCCTTTTCGGAGCCGTCCATGTCCCGCGTCACCCTGAGCCGCTACCTGATCGAGCAGACTCGCAGCCACAACACCCCGGCCGACCTGCGTTTCCTTATCGAAGTCGTGGCGCGGGCCTGCAAGGCGATCAGCCATCAGGTCTCCAAGGGCGCCCTCGGCGGCGTGCTGGGCAGCCTGGACAGCGAGAACGTGCAGGGCGAAGTGCAGAAGAAACTCGACGTGATCTCCAACGAAATTCTGCTGGAAGCCAACGAGTGGGGTGGTCACCTGGCCGGCATGGCCTCCGAGGAAATGGACAACGCCTACCAGATTCCCGGCAAGTACCCGAAAGGTGCCTACCTGCTGGTATTCGACCCGCTGGACGGCTCCAGCAACATTGACGTCAACGTCTCGGTCGGCACCATCTTCTCCGTGCTGCGTTGCCCTGAGCGCAATGGCCAGACCGGCGACCTGGGCGAGGAAGCCTTCCTCCAGCCGGGTACCCAGCAGGTCGCGGCCGGCTACGCCATCTATGGCCCACAGACCATGCTGATGCTGACCCTCGGCGACGGCGTGAAGGGCTTCACCCTGGATCGCGAACTGGGCAGCTTCGTGCTCACCCACGACAACATCAAGGTGCCGGAATCCACCAAGGAATTCGCCATCAACATGTCCAACCAGCGCCACTGGGAAGCCCCGGTGCAGCGTTACGTCTCCGAGCTGCTGGCCGGTGAAACCGGGCCGCTGGGGCGTAACTACAACATGCGCTGGATCGCCTCGATGGTGGCCGATGTGCATCGCATCCTCACCCGTGGTGGCGTGTTCATGTACCCGCGTGACGCTCGCGAGCCGGACAAGCCGGGCAAGCTGCGCCTGATGTACGAGGCCAACCCGATGTCGATGATCATCGAACAGGCCGGTGGCGCTGCAACCGACGGTAGCCAGCGTATTCTCGATATTCAGCCTACTTCGCTGCATCAGCGCGTGCCGGTCTACCTCGGCTCGAAAGAAGAAGTGCTGCGCATCACCGCCTACCACCGCAACTGATGCAAGCCTGGCAGCCGCTGCTCGACTGGTGGTTCGGTGCCGATCACGGCACTGCCACCGAGGTGGCAGCGGCGCGCCAGGGGTTGTGGTTCGGTAAGCGCGACAGCCAGGACCGTGAGGCCGAGGCGCGTTTCGGCGTGCTGGTCGAGCAGGCTCTGGCTGGCGAGCTGCAGGGTTGGACGGACGATCCGCACGGTTGGCTGGCGCAATTGATCCTGCTCGATCAGCTGCCGCGCATGATCTTTCGCGACACGCCGCGGGCATTTGCGGGTGACCCACTGGCTCGGCAACTGCTGAGTGATGGCCTGTATCGCGGCTGGGATCGTCAGCTGACGCCTATCCAGCGCGTCTTTGCCTACCTGATCTTCGAGCATGCCGAGGATCTGCCCTTGCAGAACCGCGCGGTCGAGCTGTTTGGTGAGCTGCTGGTCGAAGCCGCTACCAATGAGCAGCCATTGTTCGCGAACTTCCTCGATTTTGCCGAGCGCCATCAGCAGGTGATTGCCCGCTTCGGTCGTTTTCCCCATCGCAATGCGATTCTCGGTCGTGCCTCCAGCGACGAGGAGCAAGCCTTCCTGCGGGAACCCGGCTCGCGTTTCTGAACTCCAATCGGGCAAGTCGTCGCCGGCTATGCCAAGCTTGCTGGCACCTTCTCATCAGGAGCTTCATCCATGTCGATGCGTATCGTCGCGTTGCTCGCCTGCTGTCTGCTTGCCGCCTGCAGCAAGCTCAATCAGGAAAACTACTCCAAGCTCAAAGCGGGCATGAGCAAGCAGGAAGTGGAAAGCCTGCTCGGTGCTCCGGGCGAATGCGCCGGTGCGTTGGGGATGACCAGCTGCACCTGGGGCGACGACAAGGCCTACATCAGCGTCCAGTACGCCGGAGACAAGGTCATGCTGTTCTCCGGCAAGGGACTCAAGTAAACAGGAGCTTCCATGCGTTTGATCCTTATCGCCAGCGCCGTTCTCGCCCTAGCTGGCTGTGCCAACTCCGGTACCGGCAGCATTCAGAAACCGCCACCACAGACCATGCAGGTCGACCTGCAGCGTTACCAGGGCACCTGGTACGAGCTGGCGCGGTTGCCGATGTTCTTCCAGCGCAACTGCGTGCAATCCGAGGCGCACTACGGTCTGCGTGACGATGGCCGCATCGACGTCACCAACCGTTGCCGCGACAAGGACGGTGAATGGATCGAGGCCAAGGGTGTTGCCGAGCCCCAGGTCGAAGGGCAAACCGACAAGCTGTGGGTGCGCTTCGACAACTGGGCCAGCAAGCTGCTGCCGATCAAGGGCGACTACTGGGTGATCTATCACGACGAGGACTACCGCGTGGCGTTGGTCGGCCACCCGGAGCACAAATACCTGTGGCTGCTGTCGCGCACCCCGGAAGTGGATCAGGAAACCCGCGACAAGTTGCTCAGCGTTGCCCGTGAGCAGGGCTACGTTACCTCGGACCTGATCTGGCGTTCGGCCGATTGACACGCCTGTAGCCCGGATTGTCTCGGCTAACTGGGTACGTTAGACCAGCCCCTGTAGGAGCGAGCTTGCTCGCGATCAGATCAGATGGCGAGCATCGAGCATCGAGGATCGCCGGCAAGCCGGCTCCTGCACAGGCGCGGATACGCTTAGCCCGGACTTAATCCGGGTCAGGTCAGTGGGGTGGGCTACGCCTTTACTCCCAGTCCAGGCGCGCCAGCCTCCATTCCCCGCCGTCCAGCCACCATTCCAATTTCACCGAATAGTGTCGTGCACTATCGGGAATCAATCCTTCGGCGCCGCTCAGGCCCACTTGCGTCTCGGTGTAGCCCTTGCTGCTGATGGCCGGATCGATCCAGCTGTTCTTGCCCAGAGCGATCACCTTGATGTTCTTGTGGCGCAGAAACAGCAGGGTCATGGTGCGTTTGGCCCACTCGCGGTCGAGCTCCTGGCGGGCCAGGAAATCACCATGCAATTGATCCAGCACCGCGCCGGTGCTCTTGCCTTCGATATTGTCCTGCAGTTGCTGAACGGCGGCTTCCAAGGCTGCCTGCGGGTCGTCATCAGCGCCACAGCCGGCGAGCAGAAGGGTGAGAGAGATAAACAGCGAGCCAGCCAGATGACGCATCGACATGCTGAACTTCCTTTTCATGGTTATGATGCCGGGCAGAGTGGAACACGGCAGTTGTAGCCCAGCCAACAGGAGCCAACCATGCAGACTTTGTATCCGGAGATCAAACCCTATGCCCGCCACGAACTGGCGGTCGAGCCGCCGCACGTGCTGTACGTCGACGAGAGCGGCTCGGCGGATGGGTTGCCGGTACTGTTTATCCATGGTGGCCCCGGCGCTGGCTGCGATTCAGCCAGCCGCCGCTATTTCGATCCTGCCTTGTATCGTATCGTCACTTTCGACCAGCGCGGTTGTGGCCGTTCCACACCGCACGCGAGCCTGGAGAGCAACACCACCCAGGCGCTGATCGCCGATATCGAGCGCATTCGCGAGCATCTGGGTATCGACAAGTTCGTGCTGTTCGGCGGCTCATGGGGTTCTACCCTGGCGCTGGCCTATGCCCAGGCGCATGCGCAGCGCGTGCATGGGCTGATCCTGCGGGGCATCTTCCTGTGCCGGCCGCAGGAGTTCAGCTGGTTCTATCAGGAAGGCGCCAGCCGGCTGTTCCCCGATTACTGGGAAGACTACGTCGCGCCGATCCCGGCAGAAGAGCGTGGCGACCTGATGAAGGCCTTCTACAAGCGTCTGACCGGCGCCGATCAGATCGCCCAGATGCACGCGGCCAAGGCCTGGTCGACCTGGGAAGGGCGCACTGCCACGCTGCGTCCGAACTCCCAGGTGGTCGAGCGCTTCAGTGACGCCCATCGCGCACTGTCCATCGCCCGTATCGAATGTCACTACTTCGTCAACGACGCCTTTCTCGAACCCAACCAGTTGCTCCGTGACATGCCGAAGATCGCTCACCTGCCGGGCATCATCGTGCATGGCCGTTACGATGCCATCTGCCCGCTGGACAACGCGTGGGCGCTGCATCAGACCTGGCCCAACAGTGAGCTGCAGATCATCCGTGATGCCGGCCACTCGGCGGCGGAGCCGGGTATCACAGACGCGCTGATCCGTGCGGCTGAACAGATGGCTCGGCGTCTGCTCGATTTGCCGCCGGAGGATGCATGAAGCTGCTGATCCAGCGCGTCACTGGTGCACGTGTCGAGGTCGACGGTGAGGTAGTGGGCAGCATCGATCAGGGCCTGCTGGCACTGATCGGCATTGAGCCGCAGGACGATCAGGCCAGCCTGAATCGCGCATTGCACAAACTGCTGAATTACCGCGTATTCAGCGATGAGGCTGGCAAGATGAATCGCTCGCTGACGGATGTGCAGGGCGGTTTGCTGTTGGTCTCGCAGTTCACTTTGGCGGCCGATACCAAAAGCGGCATGCGCCCTGGCTTCTCCAGTGCCGCACCACCTGCGCAAGGTGCTGCGCTGTTCGACGGCTTGGTCGAGCTGGCCCGTGTCCAGCATCCACAGGTCGCCACCGGACGCTTCGGTGCCAACATGCAGGTACATCTGGTCAACGACGGGCCGGTGACCTTCTTGTTGGAGGTGTGAGCCTGGCGTTGAGGGCGCGACCAGTCCTCAAGGCACCTTCACAGCTTTCGCGGCTAAAGCCCCTCCCACAAGAGCGTGGATGCGCTGGAAAAAGCAGGCATGCCACTTCCCTGTGGGAACCAATCAGCGCTGTGCGGGTGGACAACGCGAAGCTTGTCCACCGCCCGTAGGGTGCGCCGCGCGCACCAGCGGTTCAGAGGGGCGATCAGAACAACCTGGCCAGCAACGCTGGCACGGCTGTCTCCACTCGCAAGATTCGCTCGCCGAGCTGCACCGGCCGCAGGCCTGCGGCTTCACGCAGTAGTTCGACTTCGTAGGGAATCCAGCCGCCTTCTGGGCCGATGGCCAGGGTTACCGGGCCTTGCACGGCACGCGGGCAGTCTGGGTAATCACCTGGGTGGCCGGTCAGGCCGAGTGTTCCTGCCGCCAGGGCTGGCAGTCGATCTTCGACGAAGGGTTTGAAGCGCTTCTCGATGCTCACCTCGGGCAGCACGGTATCGCGCGACTGTTCCAGGCCGAGGATCAGCTGTTCGCGGATCGCCTCGGCCTCGAGGAATGGCGTCTGCCAGAAGCTCTTCTCCACGCGATAGCTGTTGACCAGCACCAGGCGCGCTACGCCCATGGCACTGACGGTTTGCAGCACGCGTTTGAGCATCTTCGGTCGGGGCAGGGCGAGGATCAGGGTCAGTGGCAGCTTGGTCGGTGGCGACTGGTCGAGGCTGATCTGCAGCTCGGCATGCTCGGCATCCAGCACAAGCAGATGACCTTCGCCCATCATCCCGCCGAGGCGGCCAACGCGCAGCCGGTCACCGGCTTCGGCGCGATGCACCTCATGCAGATGTTTCAGGCGTCGGCCGGTGAGACGAGCCCGATCGACGCCGACAAAATCGGCGTCTTCCAGCAGCAGGAGGTTCACGATAGTGGCGCGGGCGGCTGGTCTTCGGGCTCAGTCTGTTCCTCGGCCTGCTCCTCATCGCGTTTGCGTTTGACCAGTGCGCCAGCCAGCAGGCCGCTTTCGAACAGCAGCCACATCGGCACGGCCAGCAGCGTCTGCGAGAACACGTCCGGTGGCGTCAGCACCATGCCGACCACGAAACAGCCGACGATCACGTAGGGGCGGCTCTTGCGCAGCGTGGCGACGTCGACCAGCCCGACCCAGATCACCAGGAAGGTGGCGATGGGGATCTCGAAGGCCACGCCGAAGGCGAAGAACAGGGTCAGGACGAAGTCCAGGTACTGGCCGATGTCGGTCATCATCGCCACGCCTTCCGGCGTCACACTGGCGAAGAAACCGAACATGATCGGGAACACCACGAAGTAGGCGAAGGCCATGCCGCCATAGAACAGGAAGATGCTGGAAACCAGCAGCGGTACCGCGATACGGCGTTCGTGGGTGTAAAGCCCTGGGGCGATGAAGCCCCAGATCTGGTGCAGGATCACTGGCATGCCGAGAAACAATGCACACATCAGTGTCAGCTTGAATGGCGTGAGGAACGGCGAGGCGACACCGGTTGCGATCATCGTCGCGCCCGCCGGCAGATAGGCACGCAACGGTGCCGCCACCAAGGCGTAGATATCCTGAGCGAAGTAGAACAGGCCGGCGAAGATCAGCAGGATGATCACGACGCAGCGCAGCAGGCGAGTACGCAGCTCGGCCAAGTGCGAGACCAGGGGCATTTCCTGGTCGGCTTGTGGATTATTGCTCATGGCAGGGGACTCTTGTCCTGAACGCTCGGGGTCGTGTCGGCGGTCGGTTTGGCGCTGTTCTCTGCTGGCGGATTGTCGCTTTTGCCGGTGCCGAGAATGTCCTGCTTCATCGCCTGCATTTCCCGCTCGAGTTCGAGAATCCGCTCGTTGTGCAACTGACGGCGAATCTCATCGGCGCCGATCTCGCGTTCCACCTCGGCCTTGATCGAGTTGAAGCTGCGCTTGATCCGGCCGATCCACAGGCTGGCTGTGCGCACTGCACCAGGCAGGCGCTCGGGGCCGAGCACCACCAGGGCCACCAGACCGACCAGTAATAGCTCGGTAAAACCGATGTCGAACATGGCTTAGTCTTTCTTCGCCGGCTCTTCGACCTTGCGTGCCTGGGCGTCGATGGTCTGGCCCTTGGGCTCTTCCACGGCCGGTTTGTCGGCCTCGGCGTTGTCCATCGATTTGCGGAAGCCCTTGATCGCGTCGCCCAGATCCGAGCCCAAATTCTTCAGGCGCTTGGTGCCGAACAGCATGACCACGATGAGCAGGACGATCAGGAGTTGCCAGATGCTGATACCACCAAAACCCATGATATGTACTCCGTTATGAAGGTTTATTCGGATTGCGGTCGCGCGGCTTTTTCCGCGTGGCCGGAGAGGCCGAAACGGCGATCCAGTTCATCCAGCACGGCCTGGGGATGCTGACCGAGTGCGGCGAGCATGACCAGGCTATGGAACCACAGATCAGCGGTTTCGTAGATCAGATCCTTGCAATCACCGCTGGTAGCGGCGTCCTTGGCAGCGAGGATGGTTTCCACCGACTCCTCGCCAACTTTTTCCAGAATCTTGTTCAGACCCTTGTGATACAGACTGGCCACGTAGGAGCTATCGGGCGCTGCGCCCTTGCGCGACTCCAGTACTTCGGCCAGGCGATCAAGCGTGTCACTCATGACTGTGTCCTGCATAGATGGCGTGCGGATCTTTCAGTACCGCTTCAACGGTTTTCCAGTTGCCATTCTCGTAAACGCGGTAAAAGCAGCTTTCGCGGCCCGTGTGGCAGGCGATGCCGCCCAGTTGTTCGACCATCAGCACGATCACGTCAGCATCGCAGTCCAGGCGCAGTTCATGCAGTTTCTGCACGTGGCCGGACTCCTCGCCCTTGCGCCACAGCTTACCGCGCGAGCGCGACCAATAGATGGCGCGTTGCTCGTTGACGGTAAGGGAAAGGGATTCGCGGTTCATCCAGGCCATCATCAGAATGCGGCCGGTCTGGTGATCCTGGGCGATGGCCGGCACCAGGCCGTCTTCGTTCCAGCGGATTTCGTCGAGCCAATCGTTCATCGGTGTTCCAAGTCTGCCGGGGCTGCCGGACTGTCAATTCGCCAAGTGTGCCAGTGCCGTCGCTAGCTGGCTATCGGCGCAGTACCAGATAGAGGCCGCCGCCGACCATCAGCCAGGCGGGCCAGGCTGCGAGCAGCGGCGCCAGCCCCTGAATGGTGCCGGCGCCAATCAGGGCCGCACCGAGCAGGCGTAGCGGCCAGTGGCCGCTGCTCGGGCGCTGTTCTTCGCGTTGTGATTGCTGCAGGCGATCCAGAGTATCGCGGGCAATCTGTGACAGGTGTGGCACCTGCTCGGCCTGTTGTTGCAGGTTGCGCAGCAGGTGCAGGGGGCTGATGCGTTCGCGCATCCAGCGCTCGAGGAAGGGCTGGGCGGTACTCCACAGGTCCAGATCCGGATACAGCTGGCGGCCGAGGCCCTCGATGTTGAGCAGGGTCTTCTGCAGCAGCAGCAGTTGTGGCTGGACTTCCATGTTGAAGCGACGTGCAGTCTGGAACAGGCGCAGCAGCAACTGACCGAAGGAGATGTCCTTCAGTGGCCGCTCGAAGATCGGCTCGCAAACGGTGCGGATAGCGGCCTCGAATTCGTTGACCTTGGTTTCTGCCGGCACCCAGCCGGAGTCGATATGCAGTTGCGCGACCTTGCGGTAGTCGCGCTTGAAGAACGCCAGCAGGTTGCGCGCCAGGTAGTCCTGGTCCTCGTCGGTAAGACTGCCGACGATGCCGCAGTCGATGGCGATGTACTGCGGGCTCCAGGGAGTGCGCGTGCTGACGAAGATGTTGCCGGGGTGCATGTCGGCGTGGAAGAAGCTGTCGCGGAACACCTGGGTGAAGAAGATCTCCACACCACGTTCGGCCAAGAGCTTCATGTCGGTGCGCTGGTCGGCCAGGGTCGCCAGGTCAGTGACCGGAATGCCGTAGATGCGCTCCATCACCAACACCTGGTGGCGGCACAGGTCCCAGTACACCTGCGGGACGTAGAGCAGCGGCGAACCGTCGAAATTGCGCCGCAGCTGGCTGGCGTTGGCCGCCTCGCGCAGCAGGTCGAGTTCGTCGTAGATGGTCTTCTCGTAATCGCTGACCACTTCCACCGGATGCAGGCGGCGGGCGTCTGCCGAGGCTTTCTCGGCGATGCGGGCGATCAAGAACAGCCAGGCCAGGTCCTGGCGGATCACCGGCTTGAGGCCTGGGCGCACCACCTTGACCACCACTTCCTCGCCCGTCTTGAGCTGCGCAGCATGTACCTGTGCGACCGAAGCCGAGGCCAGCGGCTGGCTGTCGAAGCGGGCGAACAGTTCGCTCACTGGCGCGCCGAGCTGGCGCTCGATCAGGGCGATGGACTGCGCTTCCGGGAAGGGCGGTACCTGATCCTGCAGGCGCGCCAGTTCATCGGCAATGTCCGGCGGCATCAGGTCGCGGCGGGTGGACAGCAGTTGGCCGAACTTGATGAAGATCGGGCCGAGGTCTTCGAGCGCCAGGCGCAGGCGTGCGCCGCGCGACAGGTCGAGCGGCTTGCGTGGCAGCCAGCGCCAGGGCAGGAGGCAGGACAGTGCGCGCAACCAGAATGGCAGCGGCAGCTCGAAGAGCATTTCGTCCAGTTGATAGCGGATGACTACGCGCTGAATGCGCAGCAGACGGCGAACGGCAAGCAGCTTCATGCGTCGGACTTATTGGCAGAAGTGAGGCGCTCGATGCGTGCTTCCAGGCGGTCGAGGGCGAGTTTGAGTTGGTCCAGCTCGGCGAAGCGCACATCGGCTTCGCGCTGACCTACCAGGGTGCGTGACTCTTCGGCCAGGTAATCGGCCAGGTCCTGCTTGAGGCTGGCGGCGCCGTTAGTGGCCAGGTTGACTCGGCTACGCAGGTGGCCAGCGAGCAGGGTAGTGGCCACCGGGCCGACCCAGCGCGAAATTTCGTATTCCCAGTCCAGCTCCAGGTCCTGGAGGATGCCGGCCAACTGCAGCAGCACCGCGCTGTCGCCATCGAGTGAGACTTCCGGGCGGTGCAATACGGCTGTCTTTTCGCGGCTCAGGGCCAGGCGTGCCAGGCTGGCGGCTGGTGCGGTGAGCGTGCAGTCGGCCGGTGCGTGCCACTGTGATGCCAACTGCAGGCCATCACCGCTGGGCAGGATGAACAGCTCCAGGGCGGGACTCTGGCAATGCACGGCGATGACCTTGCCGCTCAGTGCCTGCAGGCGTGGCAAGGCCGTGCCATCGAGGCCGAGAACCCGGTTGAGGCCCGTTTCGACGCCTGCCAGCAGTCCGGTTATGAGCATTAAGGCTTGATGCCGCGGTGCAAGGCGACGATGCCGCCGGTCATGTTGTGGTAAGTGACGCGCTCGAAGCCGGCGTCGACCATCATCGCCTTGAGGGTTTCCTGATCCGGGTGCATGCGGATCGATTCGGCGAGGTAGCGGTAGCTTTCCGAGTCATTGCTGATCAGCTTGCCGGCCAGCGGCATGAAGCTGAACGAATAGGTGTCGTAGACCTTGGCCAGCAGCGGGTTGCCGGGCTTGGAGAACTCCAGCACCAACAGGCGGCCGCCGGGCTTGAGTACGCGCAGCATCGAGCGCAGGGCGTCTTCCTTGTGGGTGACGTTTCGCAGGCCGAAGGCGATGGTGACCACGTCGAAGTGGTTGTCGGGGAACGGCAGCTTCTCGGCATCGGCCTGAACGAACTGCACGTTGCCGGCCACGCCCTTGTCCAGCAGGCGGTCGCGGCCGACCTTGAGCATGGATTCGTTGATATCTGCCAACACCACTTCGCCGGTCGGGCCGACGATGCTGGCGAACTTGCGGGTCAGGTCACCGGTGCCGCCGGCGATATCCAGTACACGATTGCCCGTGCGCACGCCGGACAGCTCGATGGTGAAACGCTTCCACAGGCGATGAAGGCCACCGGACAGCACGTCGTTCATCAGGTCGTACTTGGCCGCCACCGAATGGAAGACTTCCGCTACCTTCTCCGCCTTCTGGCTTTCCGGCACATCCTGGAAACCGAAGTGGGTGGTAGGTTCCTGCTCGTTGGCCTTGCGTGGATCGCTCATGTCGCTCTCACCAGGTAAAAAACCTCGCCATTCTAAAGCCGCCTGCCGCCTTTGTCTTGCCTGGGTGCCAGGTGGGTTGGCGGGCTGTTAGAGTGCTGTGACTTCATGCCGCAGTGCTGCGGCGTCTGCCTGATTGAGGAGCTGTCATGTCCCGCATTCGTGTCGAACGATCCCACTCTCTCGGCCGTGAGGCCGCCCGTGAAAAGGCCGAGCGCCTGGCCGAACGCCTGGCCAGCGAGTACGACGTGCGCTATCGCTGGAATGGCGACACCCTGGAGTTCAAGCGCAGCGGTGCCGATGGCAGCATCGCGGTGGGTGAGGATACCGTGCGCGTGGAGCTCAAACTTGGGCTGTTGTTGTCGCCCATGGGCGGCATGATTCAGCGTGAAATCGAACAGGTGCTGGACAAGTCGCTGGCCTGAGAGCGGCAGCAAGCCGGTAGGGTGCGCTGTGCGCACCTTCGCTGGGGTGCTTGAGCATGCGTGCTGTCGCCTGCTCTTAGTATGCGATTTCTAATTTTTCTCCTTAGGGTGTACCCAAGCCTGCATTCCGTGGGCGTTTCCGCTAACTGTCAAAGCGCGTGAGGTGCACCATGTCGAAAGTATCCGTGAAGAAAAAAGTAGAAACCGTGGTCGAAGACAAAGCCGGTCTGTTCGACGACGTGAAGGGCTATGCCCGCAAGATCTACCTCGCTGGTCTGGGCGCTTACGCCAAGGCGGGTGTCGAGGGGGCTGAATACTTCAAGGAACTGGTCAAGGCCGGTGAAGGCGTCGAGAGCAAAGGCAAGAAGCTGGTCGACGAGCAGGTAGAAGCCGCCAACAGCCAGATCGAATCGGTCAAGCAGTCGGTCAACAGCAATGTCACCAGCGTTAAAGGCAAAGTCGAAGTTCAACTCGACAAGATCGAGAAGGCTTTCGATACTCGTGTGGCTTCCGCTCTGAACCGTATCGGCATTCCGTCCAAGCAGGATGTTGAAGGACTCTCTGCTAAGCTGGATGAGCTGAGCGCGTTGCTCGAGCATGTCGCGCGTACCAAATAAGGAGATCAGGATGGCTGTTAAGAAGAAAACCGAGAAACAGACCAGCTCCTGGATCGGCGAGGTCGAGAAATACTCGCGTCAGATCTGGTTGGCAGGCTTGGGCGCTTATTCCAAGGTCAGCAAGGACGGCACCAAGCTGTTCGATACGCTGGTCAAGGATGGCGAGAAGGCTGAGAAACTAGCCAAGAGCGAAGTCGATAAGCAGGTTGATGCAGTTAAAACCGGTGTCGGTTCCAAGGTCGGTTCCGCCAAGTCCAAGGTCGATGAAGTCCGGGGCAAGGCGATCGGCAAATGGGGCGAGCTGGAAGAGGCTTTCGACAAGCGTCTGAACAATGCCATCTCGCGCCTGGGCGTACCCAGCCGCAACGAGGTCAAGGCGTTGAACGACAAGGTCGACAGCCTGACCAAGCAGCTGGAGAAAATCACAGGTGTGTCGGCCAAGTCGGTCGCCAAGCCTGCTGCCAAAGCCGCGCCGAAACCCGCCGCCAAGGCTGCTGCCAAGCCGGCTGCGAAAGCTGCTGCCAAACCCGCTGCAAAACCGGCCGCCAAGCCAGTTGCTAAAGCAGCAGCCAAGCCAGCCGCCAAACCTGCCGCTGCGAAAGCTGCCGCGAAGCCAGCAGCTAAACCTGCGGCCAAGCCCGCGGCGAAGCCGGCCGCCAAGGCTGCAGCGAAACCCGCTGCCAAGCCTGCAGCAGCCGCCAAGCCAGCAGCCAAGCCTGCGGCCAAACCGGCTGCGGCGAAGAAACCGGCTGCGAAAAAGCCTGCTGCGCCCAAGGCAGCTGCACCGAAGCCGGCCGCTCCAGCCCCGGCTGCCGCTGCTACCCCGGCCGCTGCACCGGCTCCGGCTGCCACTGCGGCAACCCCAGCCACTTCGTCCTGAGTTTCTCAGGATCAAAAACGCCCGGCCTAGTGCCGGGCGTTTTCATTTCAGGCTGTAAGGCTCGCCATGCGCAGCAACCGAGGATGTGCCTCAGGTTTGTAGGGTGGGTGTAACTCGCCATTTGCGTTCTGGCGGGTTTCACCCGTCCTGCGGCCAGCGCACGGCCGTGTATCAGGCTTCCAGATAACGCTGTGCCAGGTGCTCGACGGTGCCGCGTGAGGGCTGGTTCAGGTGCGGTGCCACCAGCATCATGATCTGGTACACCACCAGGCGCACTTCACCTTCTTGGTTAAGGATGCGCTGGTAGTCGAGGGAGAACAGCAGGGTCAGGGTGATCTGCTCGACCAGTTGGCCGAGCGCCTGTGTGCCGCTGTTCAGTTGCCCATCGGCCATCAAACGGGCGAGCAGCGCCGCCAGGGTGCGCTTGAGGGCGTTGAGCCAATGGCGAATGCCGCGCGCCAGTTTTGGCAGACGCCCTGTCAGGTTGGACATATCCTGGAAGAGAAAGCGGTACTGCGACAGGCGTTCTACGATCAGGTGCAGGAACAGCCAGTAATCCTCGACGTCCAGCTGGGCTTCGGCTGGTGGGTCGAGCAATGGTGCCATCTCGCCCTGGAAACGCTCGAACAGCTCCAGCACGAGCGGTTCCTTGCCATGGAAATGGTAGTAGAGGTTGCCCGGGCTGATGTCCAGCTCGTTGGCGATCTCCAGGGTCGAAACGTTGGGCTCACCCTGCTCGTTGAACAGCTGCAGGGCGGTTTGCAGAATGCGTTCGCGGGTTTTCATCCTTGGCTTCTTGTTCGGCTGGGCGCGAAGGGCTGACGATAACTGGCCGCGCTGCTGCCGGCCATCCCTTTAGTAAAAGTCGCGTAGTGACGCCTCTAATCCTTCTCCCTCGGGGAGAAGGTGGCGCGAAGCGCCGGATGAGGGATGCGGGCATACCGCGCAGGCTTTGCTGACGCTGGGCCTTCGTGGTATGCCACTTCAACGGATATGCACGTAGGTGCCGGGCGCCGCTTCCATGGCCGGATGGTTCTGGTTACCCAGGGCCATGAGGGTTTCACGTTGCTCGCCGGAGCGCGCCTGAATCCATTCCAGCCATTGCGGCCACCAACTGCCCTGCTGGTGCTGGGCGTCGTGGTACCAGGCACGCGGGTCAGAGGTGAGCTTGGCATTCTCGTAGTAGTTGGCCTTGGGGTTGCCCGGCGGGTTGAGAATGCTCTGGATATGGCCGCTGTTGGACAGGATGAAGCGGCGGTTGCCGCCGAGCAGCAGGGTTGAACGGTAGACCGCGTCCCAGGGCGTGATGTGATCGTTGATGCCGGCCACGCTGAAGCTGTCGACGTTGACCTTGGCCAGGTCCACCGGCGTGCCGCAGACTTCAAGGCCGCCTGCGCGACTGAGCGGGTTGTGCTTGAAGAAATCGATCAGATCGCCATGCAGCGCAGCGGGCAGACGGGTGTTGTCGTTGTTCCAGTAGAGGATGTCGAAGGCCGGCGGCTGCTTGCCGAGCAGATAGTTGTTGATCCAGTAGTTCCAGATCAGGTCGTTGGGGCGCATCCAGGCGAAGACCCTGGCCATGTCGCGACCGTCCAGCACACCTTGCTGGTAGGAGCGGCGCTTGGCCGACTCCAGGGTTTCTTCGTCGGCAAAGAGCATGGCCGGGCTGTCGATCTGGCTGTCGAGCAGGCTGACCATGTAGGTGGCGCTGGCGATCTTGCGCAATTGCCGACGCGCCTGCAGGTGGCCCTGCAGGGCGGCGCTGGTCAGGCCGCCGGCGCAGGCGCCGAGCAGGTTGACGTCCTTGCTGCCAGTGATCGCGCGGCAGGCGTCGACGGCTTCCTCGACCGCCTGCACATAGCTCGACAGGCCCCACTCGCGATGCCGTGGATCGGGGTTGCGCCAGCTGATCATGAAGGTTTGCAGGCCATTCTTCAGTGCGTACTGGACGAAGCTCTTGTCGTTGGACAGGTCGAATATGTAGTACTTGTTGATCTGCGGCGGCACGATCAGCAGTGGGCGCAGGTACTGCTTTTCGCTCATCGGCTTGTACTGGATCAGTTCCAGCAACTCGTTGCGAAACACCACTGCACCAGGGGTGCAGGCCAGGTTACGGCCGACCTCGAAGGCATGCTTGGTGACCTGGCTGGGCATGCCATCGTTGTGCAGCAGGTCGTCGAGCAGATGGCGCAAGCCCTTGAAGGCGCTGCTGCCACCGGTATTGAACAGCTCCTTGAGCGCCTGCGGGTTGAGCGGGCTGTTGGAGGGCGACAGCGCGTCGCTCATCAGCGCGGCGAGAAAGCGCGCGCGGGCGCGGTCATCGGCTGACAGGTCGCTGTCGTCGATCCAGGCCGCCAGTTGCTTCTGCCACGCCAGGTAGGCCTGCAGGCTGCGGCGGTATAAGGGGTTGAGGTGCCAGGTTGGATCGGCGAAACGCGCGTCTTGCGGATTGACCTTGTGCAGCGTGTCACCGAGCAGCACCCGGCCCAGCTGACCACCGAAGGCCAGCAGGTGACGCCCGCTGCGCACCGGGTTCTTCAGGCCCTGGGCGGCCAGCAGGCGCATGGTGGATAACAGATCGCGACCGCGTACGCCCACTACCGCGCTCTGGGCGTTCATGAAACTGGCAGGTGCCGGCAGTGAGGCCGGGTTCGACTTGTCTCGCATGGTGTAACACTCCATCGTCAAACCGCCTGGCAAGCCGTTGAAAACGACCTGCAAGAGACTTTCATGGCGCGGACTGCCTGACGCGCACCTTGTGCTTGTGCACGATGTGCAGCAAGCCCTGTACCAAACGCGCGGGAGGTCCGTCCCAGAGCACTGGCTGGAAAATCGAAGGGGCCGTTACCGGCCCCTTCTTCGAGCACGCCCAACATTGCGCACTAAGCTGGTGCGGGTCAACAAGCCGTCAGAAAGCTACTTCGGCTTTGGCTTCCTGCATCGCTCTACCTCCTGCATCCATGCAGTCTTCGCCTACGTTTTCGAACGGTTTGCTAGTGCTGGCGCACAGGTGTTGGCTGCGGGTGCATCACCGCGCGATGCCGTTCCTCTTCGAGAAACTTCATGATGATCGGTGCCACCGCTTCGGCGCGGGTCACCAGGAACAGGTGGCCATCGTCGATGACGTGCAATTCGGCGTTGGGAATGCGCCAGGCCAGCAGGCGCATGTTGATCAGCGGGATCAGTGGGTCGTCGTCGCCAGCCATCACCAGCGTCGGTTGGCGGATCTTGTGCAGCCAGTGGATGCTGGTCCAGCCGAGGCCGGCGAACAGTTGCCAGTAGTAGCCCATCTTGCCGCCCGAGCGCACCTTGCTGGCATGCGCCATGGCCAACTTGGGATCGCGGCGAAAGGCGCCGCCGTAGATGTCCGGGGCGATGCGCACGCCGTAGGACGGTTGCACGTAGCGCCGCGGGCTGGCCATACGCCAGAGCACCTTGGGCTTGCCCGGCACCATCACCGCGCCAGCCGAGGTGGCGGCGAGGATCAACTTCTTGCAGCGCTCGGGGTAGTCATGGGCGAACTGCTGGGCCAGGGCGCCGCCCCAGGACACGCCGATGGCATTGACCTGACCGTAGTCGAGGTAGTCCAACATGCGTGCCGCAAGCTTGGCCAGGCCGGGAAACCGGTAGGGCGTGGCCGGAGTCGATGAACCACCAACGCCGGGAACGTCGAAGGCGATGATTTCCAGCTCCGGGTCGAGGGCGGCGACGAAGGGCATCACCAGCTCCAGGTTGGCGCCGATGCCGTTGAAGATCAGCAGCGGCACCAACTGGCTGTTGCCCGGCCGCACTGCCGTGCGGATGGTCTGCCCATCGAGATCGATGGTGCGGAATACGAATGGTTGCGGCATGGGCGCAGCCCCTATGGAGTTGAGCGCTGGAGGCGACGATCCTGGCCGCTTCCAGAATGACCAGGGCTAGCCTGGTTCGTCACGCCCGGCCAGGCCGTCGTGACGTGCGGCACTTCCCAGTGCCGCGGGCAGAATGGCGCCAGAGGCGCCAGATCAGCGTTCGTGTACGTAGGTACCCGGGGCGGCCTCGCCGGCCGGGAATTTCTTGTTGCCCAGTGCAGTGGGTGCGTTCTTGGTCTTGCCCGAGCGTTCGGCCAGCCAGGTCTGCCAGTACAGCCACCAGGAGTCGGCGTGCTTGGTCGAACTTTCCTGCCAGGCTTTCGGGTCCAGCGGCATCTCGCTATTGGTCATGTAGCGCGCCTTGGGGTTGCCCGGCGGGTTGAGGATGCTCTGGATATGGCCGCTGTTGGACAGCACGAATTCGCACTTGCCGCCGAACAGGTGGGCCGACTTGTAGCAGGAGTCCCACGGGGTGATGTGGTCGGTGGTGCCGGCGACGACGAAGAAGTCGCAGGTGACCTGCTTGAGGTCGATCGGTGTGCCGCAGACTTCCAGCGCGCCCGGACGGGTCAGCGGGTTGGTCTGGAACATCTCGATGAATTCGCCGTGCAGCGCGGCCGGCAGGCGCGTGGTGTCATTGTTCCAGTAGAGGATGTCGAACACCGGCGGCTCGTTGCCGAGCAGGTAGTTGTTGACCCAGTAGTTCCAGATCAGGTCGTTGGGGCGCATCCAGGCGAACACCTTGGCCATGTCGCTACCCTCCAGCACGCCGGCCTGGTAGGAGCGGCGCTTGGCGGCCTCCAGGGTCTTCTCGTCGGCGAACAGGGCCACCTGGGTGTCGAGCTGGGTATCGAGCACGCTGACCAGCAAGGTCAGGGCGTTGACCTTCTGCTGGCCAAGCGCTGCGTAATGGCCGAGCAGCGACGCGGTGGTCAGGCCGCCGGAGCAGGCGCCGAGCATGTTGACGTCCTTGCTGCCGGTAATGGCGCAGATGACGTCGATGGCTTCCTTGAGCGCCTGGATGTAGGTGGACAGCCCCCACTCGCGCTGCGCCTTGGTCGGGTTGCGCCAGCTGACCACGAAGGTCTGCACTTGGCTACGCAGGAGGAAGCGCGCCAGGCTCTTGTCCGGCGACAGGTCGAAGACGTAGAACTTGTTGATCTGCGGCGGTACCACCAGCAGCGGGCGCTCGTGCACGCTCTCGGTGATCGGCTTGTACTGCAGCAACTCCAGCACGTCGTTGCGAAACACTACGGCACCGTCGGTGGTGGCCAGGCTCTTGCCGACCTCGAAGGCTTCCATGTTGACCTGGCTCGGCATGCCACCGTTATGCACCATGTCCTTGGCCAGGTGCGAGAGGCCGTCGAGCAGGCTCTTGCCCCCAGTTTCGAAGAAGCGCTTGACCGCTGCTGGGTTGGCCATGCTGTTGCTTGGTGCCATGGCTTCGGTCATCAGGTTGATCACGAAGTGGCCGCGACTGGCGTCCTGCTCGGATAGCGAGCTGTGCTCGATCCAGTCGTGCAGCTCCTTGCGCCAGGCCAGGTAGGTCTGCAGGTAGCGGCGATACAGCGGGTTTTGGCTCCAGGCGGGGTCGGCGAAGCGGCGGTCGCCGTCTTCAGGCTTGAGCGCGGACTGGCCGAGCACGACGTTCTTCAGCTCAAGGCCGAAATGAGCGACGTGCTTGGCGCTGTGAAAGGGTTGCTTGAGTGCCTGGGTGAGCACCATGCGGGCAGATGTCAGGAGATCCTTGCCGCGGATGCCAATCACCGGGTTGAGTCCCAGGGTGTTTTCCGAGGCCTGGCGTTTCAGGTCTTCGTTATTCTTATCACTCATCTACGACGCTCCATTGTCCTGAGACGAATACCGGCCTGCGGGGGCGCGCGGCGACACAGGGCCTGGTACTGCTCGGGTTAACCGGGGGCGGATCGAGTCCGCATCTTTCGTTGCACCTGGCACAGCCAAATGCAGGGAACCTGCCAGTTCCTTGGTTACCCGAGTTTTTGAAGTTAAGCAAGCTGGTCCGTGGGGCAGAAGTATGCCGCGATAGATTAGAAAACGCGCTCTAACTGTCGCTAACGTGACTCTATGTGATGGGTGCGAGCGCTCTGCGGCGAGGCTTTTGCAGCTGCTCAGAGCATCAGGCGGACGACCGACTCGCTGGGGTCGCGAGATTTTCCCGCGGCGCTGAGTTCGGCCAGGTAGTCGGCCCACAGCGCGTCCTGACGGGTGGCCAGTTCGTACAGGTATTCCCAGGTGAACAGGCCACTGTCATGGCCATCGTCGAAGCACAGTTTCAGTGCATAGTTGCCAGCCGGTTCGATACGCTCGAGGCCGACGCTGAGCTTGCCGGTCTGCAGGATCGGCTTGCCATGGCCCTGCACCTCGGCTGAAGGCGAATGCACACGGAGGAATTCGGCGCTGAGCGAGTAGTGCTGCTCGCCATAGCGTAGCTCCAGCGTCTTCGACACCTTGTGCAGTTTGATCGCGCTGGGGATGGGCATGGCTGATTTCCGTGATCTTTTCAGGCGTTACGCCCAGTTGGGTACTTGAACTGTCCTGTAGGAGCGGATTTATCCGCGAATTTCGCGGCTGAAGCCGCTCCTACAGAATGACGCCAGGATCGTGCTACTGGATTTACAGGATGTAGCGTGACAGGTCTTCGTCCTGCGCCAGCTCACCGAGGTGGCCATTGACGTAGGCAGCGTCGATACGAATCGCCTCGCCGTTCTGCTGGCCAGCCAGGTCGCCAGCACTGAAGGACACTTCCTCCAGCAGGCGTTCGAGCAGGGTGTGCAGACGACGAGCCCCGATGTTCTCGGTCTTCTCGTTGACCTGCCAGGCGATCTCCGCCAGACGCTTGATGCCGTCCTCGGCGAACTCGATATCCAGCCCTTCGGTTTTCAGCAGCGCGCTGTACTGCTCGGTGAGCGAGGCATGCGGTTCACTGAGGATACGCTCGAAATCCTGCGGGCTCAGTGCCTTGAGTTCCACGCGAATCGGCAGGCGGCCTTGCAGCTCAGGTACCAGGTCGCTCGGCTTGCTCAGGTGGAAGGCGCCCGAGGCGATGAACAGGATATGGTCGGTCTTGACCATGCCCAGCTTGGTGTTGACCGTGCAGCCTTCGATCAGCGGCAGCAGGTCGCGCTGTACGCCCTCGCGGGAAACATCGGCGCCGCCAGTGTTGCCACGCTTGGCCACCTTGTCGATCTCGTCGATGAAAACGATGCCATGCTGCTCGACGGCTTCCAGCGCGCGCGCCTTGAGCTCTTCCTCGTTGACCAGGCGTGCAGCTTCCTCGTCGCGCACCAGCTTCAGCGCGTCGGCGACCTTGAGCTTGCGGCTCTTCTTCTTGCCCTTGCCCATGTTGGAGAACAGGTTCTGCAGCTGGTTGGTCATTTCCTCCATGCCTGGCGGGGTCATGATCTCGACACCCATGGGCGATTCGGCCACTTCGATGTCGATCTCCTTGTCGTCCAGTTGTCCCTCGCGCAGGCGCTTGCGGAGCAGCTGGCGGGTGTTGGAGTCCTCGTTGCGCGCAGGCTCGTCGCCGAAGCCCTGGCGTGCCGGTGGCAGCAGGGCATCGAGGATGCGCTCCTCGGCGGCATCTTCGGCGCGGTGGCGGACCTTGGTGATTTCCTGTTCGCGCAGCATCTTCACCGCAGCGTCGGCCAGGTCACGGATGATCGACTCGACGTCACGGCCGACATAGCCGACCTCGGTGAACTTGGTGGCTTCCACTTTCAGGAACGGCGCATTGGCCAGCTTGGCCAGGCGGCGGGCGATTTCGGTCTTGCCGACGCCGGTTGGGCCGATCATCAGGATGTTCTTCGGCGTCACTTCCTGGCGCAGTTCGGCCGGCAGCTGCATGCGCCGCCAGCGGTTGCGCAGGGCGATCGCGACGGCGCGCTTGGCGTCGTCCTGGCCGATGATGTGGCGGTTGAGTTCGTGGACGATCTCGCGGGGCGTCATGGACATGGAATTTGGCTCGCTATCGGAAAACTGTAAGAACCTGCTCTGCCGCATCGGGAACAGGTTCTGAGGCAGTGGACGCTACTCGGCAGCGTCCAGTTCCTCGATGGTCTGGTGGTGATTGGTGAACACGCAGATGTCGCCGGCGATGCCGAGTGCAGTCTGCGCTACCTCGAGGGCGGACAGATCCGTCTTCATCAGCAGAGCGCGCGCGGCAGCTTGGGCGAAGTTGCCGCCGGAGCCCATGGCGATCAGGCCTTCCTCGGGTTCGACCACGTCACCGTTGCCGGTGATGATCAGCGAGGCGTCCTTGTTGGCCACGGCCAGCATGGCCTCCAGGCGGCTCAGGCTGCGATCGGTGCGCCAGTCCTTGGCCAGCTCGACGGCGGCGCGTACCAGGTGGCCCTGATGTTTCTCGAGCTGACCTTCGAAGCGCTCGAACAGGGTGAAAGCATCGGCGGTGGCACCGGCGAAGCCGGCCAGCACCTGGCCGTGGTAGAGGCGGCGCACCTTCTTGGCATTGCCCTTCATGACGGTGTTGCCGAGGGAAACCTGGCCGTCGCCAGCCATCACGACCTTGCCGTGGCGGCGCACTGAAACGATGGTGGTCAAGGGTGAATCTCCACGCTGCGGGGCGAATTGCCCGGATGGAGAATCAGATGGGGTGCCCGCCGCGGCTTTTCAACCGGCGGCGGGTGAATCGACGATCAGCGGACCTGGCGCTGCTGTAACAGCAGGTTGCTGTAGCCGTTGCCGGCGAGGGTCTTCTGCGCGGCCGCGAGTTGCTCGCGACTGGCGAAGGGGCCGACCAATACGCGGTGCCAGGTCTCGTCGCGCACCTTGCCAGTTTCCACGCGTACGTTCTGCCCCAGGAGGATGATCTGCGCGCGCACGGTATCGGCATCGTCACGCTTGCGGAACGAACCGGCCTGGAGGAAGAACTGTGTGGTGACCGGCGCGCTGGCCAGTACCGGCGGCGCGGGTGGCGGCACCTGGCCGTTGAGCGCAGCTTCGGCGCGGGCGGTGTCGATCTTCGCGGCTTCTTCCGGGGTGACCGGCTTCTGCTCGGGTGCAGGTGGTGGTGTTTCTTCCAGCGCCTGCGGCAGGATCACTTCCGACTCAGGCAGCAAGGTGTAGAAATCGTACTTGGGCCTGGTCGGCTCGGGCTGCGTCGGCTTCGGCTCGGGCTTGGTGCTGCGTACCTGCTCGCCCTTGTCGCGCTTGATCTCGTCACGGCCCGGTTCGAGGCTGAACAGGAACATGAAGAAACCGCCGACCACCAGGCCACAGGCCAGCCAGATCCAGCCCGGTACGGGCTTCTTTGCCGGGGCCTGATAGCGGCTGGCGCCGCGTTTCGGTGCCGGTTTCTTGCGCGCTGCCATTTACATCCGCTCCAGGGTTTCCAGGCCGAGCAGTTCCAGGCCCTGCTTGAGAGTGCGGCCGGTGAGGGCGGCCAGGCGCAAGCGGCTATCGCGTGTGGCTTCGTCCTCGGCATTCAGGATCGGGCAGTTCTCATAAAAGCTGGAGAACAGGCCGGCGAGGTCATACAGGTAGGCACAAAGGATGTGCGGCGTGCCCTTTTCGGCGACGTTGCCGAGCAACTCGTTGAATTGCGCCAGCTTGGCAGCCAGTGCCTGTTCTTGCTCGGCGATCAGGGTGATTTGCCCGCCGATCTCGTCTACGCCCTTGCCCAGCTTGCGGAATACGCCTGCCACGCGGGTATAGGCGTACAGCAAATAGGGCGCGGTGTTGCCCTCGAAGCTCAGCATCAGGTCGAAGTTGAAGCTGTAGTCGCTGGTGCGGTGCTTGGACAGGTCGGCGTATTTCACCGAGGCGATGCCGACCACGCGGGCGATCTGACGCAGCTCGTCTTCGGCGAGGTCCGGATTCTTGCCCTTGACCAGGCTGTAGGCGCGCTGCTCGGCTTCGTCGAGCAGTTGCACCAGCTTCACGGTGCCGCCGTCGCGAGTCTTGAACGGGCGGCCGTCCGGGCCGTTCATGGTGCCGAAGCCCATGTGTTCCATTTCCATGCTGGCCGGGACGAAGCCTGCCAGGCGCGCGCAGGCAAAGACCATCTGGAAGTGCAGGGCCTGGCGCTGGTCGACGAAGTACAGCACGCGGTCGGCCTTGAGCGTGCCGGCGCGATAGCGGGTGGCGGCCAGGTCGGTGGTGGCGTACAGGTAGCCGCCACCGGCCTTTTGCACGATCAGCGGCAGCGGATTGCCCTCGGCATTCTTGAATGCGTCCATGAATACGCACTGGGCGCCGTTATCTTCGGTCAGCAGGCCCTTGGCGGCCAGATCGGCGACCACCTGCGGCAGGTCGTCGTTGTAGGCGCTCTCGCCCTTGACGTCAGCCATGCCCAGCTTGACGCCCAGGCGGTCATACAGGGCCTGGCAGTGCGACAGGGAAATGTCGTTGAAACGGTGCCACAGGCGCAGACACTCGGCGTCGCCGGCCTGCAGCTTGACCACCAGCTCGCGGGCGCGGTCGGCGAACTCGGGGGATTCGTCGAAGCGCTTCTTGGCGGCGCGGTAGAAGCCTTCCAGATCGGCCAGCTCGCTCTCGGCGGCGGCCGGGTTTTCCTGCATGTACGCCAGCAGCATGCCGAACTGGGTGCCCCAGTCGCCGACGTGGTTCTGGCGGATCACGCTGTCACCGAGGAATTCCAGCACACGCGCCACGCCATCGCCGATGATGGTCGAACGCAGGTGGCCGACGTGCATTTCCTTGGCCAGGTTGGGCGCCGACAGGTCGACCACCACGCGCTGTGCCGCGCCGCTCTTGCGTACGCCGAGCTTGGCGTCGGCCAGTGCAGCCTCCAG
This sequence comes from Ectopseudomonas composti, assembly GCF_900115475.1. Classification (GTDB taxonomy): domain Bacteria; phylum Pseudomonadota; class Gammaproteobacteria; order Pseudomonadales; family Pseudomonadaceae; genus Aquipseudomonas; species Aquipseudomonas composti. The sequence continues at coordinate 651,282 of NZ_FOWP01000001.1, read as the reverse complement.
GCGCTGGGCCAGGACGTCGCTGTTCTGGAAGAAGTTGAGAAAGCCCGGGCCGGCGATTTCGACCTTGGTGACCTGCTCGTCGGCCGGCAGTGCTTTGATCAGCTTCTCGGCCAGGTCGCGCGGCTTCATGCCGGCCGGTTTGGCCAGCATCATGGCGATGTTGCTGGCAAAGTCGCCGTGGCTCTTGTCCTTGGTGTTCTCCACCTGGATGGCCGGCGTCAGGCCGGCAGGCAGCACGCCTTCGGCGGTCAGGCGGTCGATGGCTTGCTGGATCAGGTGGCGAATGCTGTCTTTCATGTTCGGCTCGGGTTGCCTTGGGGCTTTGGTCGAAAACTGCGCATTATAAGAGCAGCGACAAGCTGCAAGCCACAAGCGGCATGGAAAAGCGTGCTGCGTTCAGTGGGTAGGGTGGGCTTCAGCCCACCCAGGCTGGCCGCTGTTGCTGGGCTGAAGCGGGACGCCGCCCGGTCCACCCTACGGACTGCCGGAGTTCGCTCGCGCCGCTCGTTTCTACAAAAGCCGGCATGCGGTTCAGAAAAGGTCGATCGGGTCGACATCCAGTGACCAGCGTACCGCACGGCCGCTGGGCATTTGCTCCAGTGCATGCAGCCAATGGTTGAGCAGACGGTGCAGCGGTGCGCGGGCATTGCCCTGCACCAGCAGTTGTGCGCGGAAGCGGCCGGCGCGGCGTTCCATCGGTGCGGGTACCGGGCCGAGCAGTTCGATACCGGAGAGGTTCAGTTCGCCCAGCAGGTGCTCGGCTTCGCTGCAGGCTTCGTCGAGAAAACTCTCTGCCTGGCCGGGCTTGTGCGCTTCGGCGCGCAGCAGGGCCAGGTGACAGAACGGCGGCAGGCCGGCGCTACGGCGTTCGCTGAGGGCCTGTTCGGCGAAGGCGAAGTAGCCTTGTTCGGTCAGTTGCACCAGCAGCGGATGGTCGGCCAGATGGCTCTGGATGATCACCTTGCCCGGCTCCTCGGCGCGACCGGCGCGGCCAGCCACCTGCACGATCAACTGCGCCATGCGCTCGCTGGCGCGAAAATCCGCCGAGAACAGGCCGCCGTCGGCGTCGAGAATCGACACCAGCGTCACCCGCGGGAAATGGTGGCCCTTGGCGAGCATCTGGGTGCCCACCAGAATGCACGGCTCGCCCTTGTTGATGGTGGCGAACAGGCGATCCATCGCGCCCTTGCGCGAGGTGCTGTCGCGGTCGATACGCAGCACCGGGTAATCGGGGAACAGCACTGCCAGGCGCTCTTCGGCGCGCTCGGTGCCGGCACCGACCGGGCGCAGGTCGACGCGCTGGCATTTCGGGCAGTTGCTCGGTTGCTTCTCCACATGCCCGCAGTGGTGGCAGCGCAGTTCCTGGTAGCGCTGGTGCACGGTCATCCGTGCATCGCAACGCGGGCACTCGGACAGCCAGCCGCAGTCGTGGCAGAGCAGCGTCGGGGCGAAGCCGCGACGGTTGAGAAACACCAGCACTTGCTGGCCAGCCGCCAAGGTCTGGGCGATGGCCTGCTGCATCGGCCCGGAGATACCCGAGTCCAGCGGCCGGCTCTTCACGTCCAGGCGCAGAAAGCGTGGCTGGCTGGCGCCGCCGGCGCGCTGGGTCAGTTTGAGCAGGGCGTAACGGCCGCTGTAGGCGTTGTGCAGGCTTTCCAGCGAGGGCGTGGCCGAACCGAGCACGATCGGTACGTCTTCCTGGCGCGCGCGAACCAGGGCCAGGTCGCGGGCATGGTAGCGCAGGCCTTCCTGCTGTTTATAAGAGGCGTCGTGTTCTTCGTCGACGATGATCAGTCCCGGGTTCTTCATCGGCGTGAACAGCGCCGAGCGCGTGCCGATGATGATATCGGCCTCACCATCGCGCGCCGCCAACCAGGCGTCCAGGCGCTCGCGGTCGTTCACCGCCGAATGCAGCAGGGCGATGCGCGCGTTGAAGCGACGGGCGAAGCGGTCGAAGGTCTGCGGGCCGAGGTTTATTTCGGGGATCAGCACCAGGGCCTGCTTGCCGGCCTCCAGGCACTGGTGGATCAGTTGCAGGTACACCTCGGTCTTGCCGCTGCCGGTGACACCCGCGAGAAGAAAGGCATTGAACTGATCCCAGCCCGAGGCCACGGCGTTCACGGCGGCACGTTGCTCGGCGTTCAGCGGCAGTTCCGGTTGTGCCAGCCAGTGCGCGGGCTTGGCATGCGGCTGGGTGCGGCGCACCTCGACCCGTACCAGCCCCTTCTCCTGCAGCAGTTGCAGGCTGTCGCGGTTGAGTTGCAGCTGGCTGAGCAGGCTGTGGGCCACACCGTGCGGATGTTGCGCCAGTGCCTTGAGTGCGTCGCGTTGGCGCGGGGCACGGGTCAGGCGTGGGTCATCGACGCTGGCGCCTTTGCTGGCCAGCCAGTAACGCTCCTGGCGGGTTTCGGCCGGTTCGCCCTGGCGCAGCAGTACCGGCAAGGCCCAGCTCAGGGTGTCGCCGAGGCTATGCTGATAGTACTGCGCTGTCCACAGGCACAGCTTGAACAGCGATTCCGGTAGCGGTGGGCGGGTGTCGAGCAGCTCCAGAGCGGGCTTGAGTTTGTCCGTCGGGACCTCGCTCTGGCTGTCGACTTCAACCAGCACGCCGATCATCTCGCGCCGGCCGAAGGGCACGCGCAGGCGTACGCCTGGCTGCAAGGCACTGCGCGACACGCCGGCGGGGGCGAGGTAGTCGAACAGGCGGCGCAGCGGCGAGGGCAGGGCGAGGCGCAGGATCAGGTTGGGCAAGCCAGAAGCTCCATTGACAGGCGGGCGATCTTAGCACGCGACGACCGGCGCCTTACGTGGCTTGCATCGACTCGCGCGTCTGGTAAGATGCGCGGCCTATTTCTGTGCGGTGCCTGACATTGGTCGGGTGGCGGCACGACTACCCTGAGGAAAGCACGATGAAAGCCGATATCCATCCGAACTACGTCGAAATCGACGCTACCTGCTCCTGCGGTAACGTGATCAAGACCCGCTCCACCCTGGGCAAGAACCTGAGCCTCGACGTTTGCTCCGAGTGCCACCCGTTCTACACCGGTAAGCAGAAAGTGCTGGACACCGGCGGCCGTATCGATCGCTTCAAGCAGCGCTTCGGCGTATTCGGCGCCAAGTAAGCGACCGAACGAAAACGGAATCTGGCATGCGCCACTCCGTGATACTGAAAAAGGCGTCCCTGGTGGGCGCCTTTTTCGTTTCTCTGCTTTGCGTCGAACTAGCCCAGGCCTTCTGCCCGCAGCGTGGCGATCTTGCCCAGGTCGCCGTGCGTCAGGTGGTCGATGGCGACACGGTGCGCCTGACCGATGGGCGCAGCATTCGCCTGATCGGCATCAACACGCCCGAACTGGGTCGCAAGGGTCGTAGTGACGAGCCCTACGCGGTGCAGGCCAAGCGCCGCCTGCAGGCGCTGGTGGATGCCAGCGATGGACGTGTCGGCCTGCTCTACGGCGCGCAGCGCAAGGATCGTTACGGGCGTACCCTGGCCCATCTCTACGATCGCCAGGGGCGTAATCTCGAAGCGCAACTGCTGGGCGAAGGCCTCGGCTTCATGGTGGCGGTGGCGCCCAATAGCGCGCTGGTGGCATGTCAGGCGCAGGCCGAGCGCCAGGCGCGCAACAAGCGGCTTGGCGTGTGGCGTGACGAGCAGGTGAAGACGGCTGGTCAGCTACGCAGTGGTGGCTTCGCCTTGCTCGGCGGGCAGGTTACCGCTGTGCAGCGCAATCGCGGCGGCCTCTGGATTGACCTCGATGGTGGCCGGGTGCTGCGTGTGGCACCCGAGCTGCTCGGTGAGTTCGATGTGCGCGCCTTGCAGAAGCTCAAGGGGCGGCGCGTGGAAGCGCGTGGCTGGGTCATCGACCGTCAGAGTCGCGGCGGCTTGAAATCCCGGCAGGCGCGCTGGATGCTGCCGCTTACCCATTCGGCGATGCTGGAGCTGTTGCCATGATGCGTGCGTTAACGCTGTGCCTGATCTGCAGCTGGCTGGCCGGGTGTGCGGTCAATCCTGCCACCGGCCGCACCGATTTCGTGATGATGAGCGAGCGCCAGGAGTTGGATCTCGGCGCGCGCTACAACCAGGAGATCCTCAAGCAATACCCGCGCTACGAGGATGCCAAGCTGCAGGCCTACATCCAGCGCGTCGGCGAGCGGGTGGCACGCAGCAGTCACCGTAACCAGCTCAACTACGTCTTCACCCTGGTCGATAGCCCGGACGTCAACGCCTTCGCGCTACCGGGTGGCTACATCTATATCCACCGTGGCCTGCTCGCCTACCTCAACTCCGAAGCGGAGCTGGCTGCCGTGCTGGGACACGAGGTTGGCCACGTGACGGCGCGTCACAGTGTGCGTCAGCAGAGTCAGTCCACGGCCTGGGGGCTTCTCGGCCAAGCTGCGGCAATCGGAACCGGTGTCGGTGCGGTGGGCGACCTGACCAGCGCCATGGGTAATGCCTTCGTGCGCGGCTACGGACGCGACATGGAGCTGGAGGCCGATGGTCTGGGCGCGCAATACCTGGCGCGTGGTGGTTACGATCCGCAGGCGATGATTGAAGTAGTCAAGGTGCTCAAGGGCCAGGAGGACTTCGCTCGGGCGCAGGCTGCCAAGCGCGGAGAAGCGCCGGCGGTGGGTGGTTATCACGGCTTGTTCGACACCCACCCGGACAATGATCGTCGTCTGCAGGAAGTGATCGGCCCGGCGAGTGCGTTGGTCGGCGGCAATCAGGAAGTGGGGCGCGACAATTTTCTGCAGATGCTCGACGGCCTGGTATTCGGCGACTCGGCTGCCAGCGGTATTCGCCGTGGGCGCAATTTCTATCACGGCGAGCTGGATTTCGCCCTGACCTATCCGCAAGGCTGGCAACTGGTTAATCGCCCGGATGTGCTGATCGGCCACACCGCGGATGAGCAAGCCTTCATTGCCATGACCCTGGAGGCGGCGGACAAGCGACTTTCTCCCGCCGAATTCCTGCGCAAGCGTGCCGGCAGTCAACGTCTGGTGGCAGGCGAAGAGCTGCGCGTGGGGACATTGCAGGGTTATACGGCGGTCTTGCAGGGACAGTCGGCACGCCGTGTTGCGGTGATCTATCGCGGCGACAACGCCTACCTGTTCGTGGCCGCGGTGAAAGGGCGCGCTTCATTGGAGACCGAAGATCAGCATTTCCTCGATGTCATCCGTAGTTACCGTCCTCTCAAGGCGGCCGAGCGCAAGCTGGCCGAACCGGTGCGCCTGCATCTGGTGCGCGCCAAGGCGGGGCAGAGTCTCTCTGCTTTGGCCAAGGATTCGCCGCTGCCTGCTGATGGCGAAGCGCAGCTGAGGCTGCTCAATGGGCTCTATCCGAGCGGTGAACCGCGCCCTGGCGAGTGGTTGAAAACGCTGCGCTAGCGCGGCGCTTCAATCGCGACCGAACGGTCTTGGCAGGTGTATACAACTTGCGTATCCTCGGCCGCCTGCCCGTTCAACAGCCAACAAAAGCGGAAATGCCACTATGTCAGATCTAAAAACTGCCGCTCTCGAATATCATGCCCAGCCCCGCCCCGGTAAGCTGAGCGTCGAGTTGACCAAAGCCACTGCCACTGCCCGCGACCTGTCGCTGGCCTACAGCCCGGGTGTCGCCGAGCCGGTACGCGAAATCGCTCGCGACCCAGAACTGGCCTACCGCTACACCGGTAAAGGCAACTTGGTCGCCGTGATTTCCGACGGTACCGCCATCCTCGGCCTGGGTAACCTCGGCCCGCTGGCTTCCAAGCCGGTCATGGAAGGTAAAGGCGTACTGTTCAAGCGTTTTGCCGGTATCGATGTGTTCGATATCGAAGTCGATTCGGAAAGCCCGCAGGCCTTCATCGACACCGTAAAGCGTATCTCCATCACCTTCGGCGGCATCAACTTGGAAGATATCAAGGCCCCCGAGTGCTTCGAGATCGAGCGCGCGCTGATCGAACAGTGCGACATTCCGGTCTTCCACGATGACCAGCACGGCACCGCGATCGTGACCGCTGCCGGCATGCTCAACGCTCTGGAAATCGCAGGCAAAACGCTCGAAGAAGCGAAGATCGTCTGCCTGGGGGCCGGTGCTGCCGCGATCTCCTGCATGAAGCTGCTGGTGAGCATGGGTGCCAAGGTCGAGAACATCTTCATGATCGACCGCAAGGGTGTGATCCATGCTGGTCGCGATGACCTCAATCAGTACAAGGCCGTGTTTGCCACCGAGACCGACAAGCGCACCCTGTCTGACGCCCTTGAAGGTGCGGACGTTTTCGTCGGTCTGTCCGGTGCCAACCTGCTGAGCTCGGAAGACCTCAAGCGCATGGCGGCCAATCCGATCGTCTTCGCCTGCTCCAACCCGGATCCGGAAATCAGTCCTGAGTTGGCGCACGCCACCCGTAATGACGTGATCATGGCTACCGGTCGTTCTGACTACCCGAACCAAGTCAACAACGTGCTGGGCTTCCCCTTCATCTTCCGCGGTGCTCTGGACGTTCGCGCCACTCGCATCAACGAAGAGATGAAGATCGCTGCGGCGCTGGCGCTGCGCGACCTGGCCAAGCTGCCGGTGCCGCAGGATGTCTGTGATGCCTACGGCGGTATCGCGCTGTCGTTCGGCCGCGAGTACATCATTCCGAAACCGATGGATCAGCGTCTGATCACCGTGGTTTGCGATGCTGTGGCCAAGGCCGCCATCGAATCCGGCGTTGCGACATTGCCCTATCCGAAGCACTATCCGCTGAAGTCGGTGGATGAAGTGTTCAACGGCTAAGCCGCTGAATGCTGCAAACAAGAAACCCGCCTAGGCGGGTTTTTTGTTGTCTGTCGTTCTTCTCACGGGATCGGTCTTTGTGAGCGAAGCACCGTTCTGGTAGCGCCGATCAGAACAGGTCGATCGGCGCCGCCTCATCAGCTGGCAGCGGGCTGCCAGGGATGCCCATGCCAGGTTCGAACTCACTCATCGGTGGTGGTGAATCCTCGCTCTTGAACAGCTCGAAGTAGGCGTCCGGAGTGCCTGGCGCTGCGGCGCGGCCGCTGACCGGGTCGACACGCAGGGTCAGCAGGCCCTTGGGTTCCTTGGGCAGATGGCTTGGGCGATCCTTGAGTATCGGGCCCATGTAGTTCATCCAGATCGGCAGCGCGACAGTGCCACCATACTCGTGGCGGCCGAGGCTTTCCGGCTGATCGAAGCCTGCCCAGACGGTGGTCACATAGTCGGCGTTGTAGCCGGAGAACCAGCTGTCCTTGGACTCGTTGGTAGTGCCGGTCTTGCCTGCCAGGTCGTTACGTCCCAGGGCCAGGGCGCGGCGGCCGGTACCGCGTTTGATCACGTCCTGCAGCATGCTCGTCATGATGTAGGCCGTGCGCTCGTCTATGATCTGTTCGGCGACCTTGGGTTCTTCCAGTGGCAGATCGTCCTCTGCGTTCACTGTCAGGTTGGCATTTTCCTCGCTTGGCTCGCTGCCGGGAACGCGTGCCGGATTGGCGCGGAACAGCGGTTTGCCGTTGCGGTCATCGATGCGTTCAATCAGGTACGGTTCGATCTTGTAGCCGCCATTGGCAAAGGTCGCCCAGCCCTCGGCGATTTCCATCGGTGTCAGGCTGGCCGTGCCGAGTGCCAGCGACAGGTTGCGCGGTAGATCCTGGGGGGCGAAGCCGAAGCGCTCTATGTAGCGAAGGCTACGGTCGATGCCCACGTCCTGCAGCAGGCGGATCGACACCAGGTTGCGCGACTTGTACAGGGCTTCGCGCATGCGGATCGGGCCGAGGAAGGTGTTGTTATCGTTCTTCGGGCGCCACTTCTGCGACAGATAGTCATCAGAGAGGATGATCGGTGCATCGTTGACCAGTGTCGCTGCGGTGTAGCCACTATCCAGTGCTGCGCTATAGATGAAGGGCTTGAAGCTGGAGCCAGGCTGGCGTTTGGCCTGCACGGCACGGTTGTAGTTGCTCTGATCGAACGAGAACCCGCCGACCAGTGACTGAATGGCTCCACTGTATGGATCGAGGGATACCAGCGCGCTCTGAGCTGCCGGGACCTGGGTAAAGCGCAGGCTGCCGTCCTCCTGGCGCTGTACGCGTACGATGTCACCTACTTGAGCTACATCGCCGGGTTGCTGCGGGCGCGGGCCTAGGCTATTGGTGTTGAGGAAGGGGCGTGCCCATTTCATGCTGTCCCAGGATACGGCCTGTTCTTCGCCGTTACGGGTAAGCACCAGGATGCCGCTTTTCTCTACCTGGGTCACCACCGCCGGTTCAAGGCCGCCAATGCTGCGGAACTTGCCCAGCTCGGTGAGCCAGGTTTCGCGTGTCATGCCCGGCAGGCGGCTTTCGGGGCCGCGATAGCCGTGGCGCTGGTCGTAGGTGATCAGCCCGTCACGCAGCGCGGTGTTGGCCACTTCCTGCAACTGGCTGGGGACGGTGGTAGTGACATTGAATCCTTCGGTGTAGGCCTCGCTGCCGTAACGTCCAACCATTTCTGCGCGCGCCATCTCGGCTATATAAGGAGCGCTGAGCTCTGGCGTCGGAACGTGATAACGGGCATCGACTTCTTCGGCCAGTGCTTCTTCGTAGCTGGCCTGGTCGATACGGCCGAGGCGATAGAGGCGACCGAGAATCCAGTCACGGCGCTCCTTGGCTCGCGTCGGGTTGACCAGCGGGTTGTAGCGCGAGGGGGCTTTGGGCAGGCCGGCGATCATTGCCATCTGCGCCAGGTTGAGGTCGCGGATGGATTTGCCGTAGTACACCTGCGCTGCGGCTTCGATACCGTAAGCGCGATGGCCGAGGTAGATCTTGTTGACGTAGAGCTCGAGAATCTCGTCCTTGCTCAGTTCGCGTTCGATCTGCAGCGCCAGGAGAATTTCGGTGGCTTTACGAGAGAAGCTGCGCTCGCTGGTCAGGAAGAAATTCTTCGCCACCTGCATGGTGATGGTGCTGCCGCCGCTCTGAATCTGGCCGCTTTTCAATAATTGCGTGGCAGCGCGCATCAGGCTGGTCACATCGACGCCATAATGATTGGCGAAATTATCGTCTTCGGCGGCCAGTAGGGCGCTGATGAATTCTTTGGGGATCTCGTCGAAGCGAATGGGCGAGCGGCGCATCTCGCCGAACTCGGCGATCAGCTTGGCGTCGCTGCTGTAGACGCGCAGGGGAATCTGCAGCTGCACCTGGCGCAGCGACTCGACGGACGGAAGGGTCGGGCTAAGATAAAGAAACGCGCCGCTGAAACTGAGCAACAGCCCACAAAAAACGGCAACGCAAGACCACCAGATGAACTTCAGCAGGCGTATCAAAATGTTCGGAATTCCAAGTAAAAGAATGAGTTAAGCAGGAGCTGAGGCAAAAAGGGAAAAGCTGATCACATTATAAGCGTTTTTTTTCCCGGGGAGCCATTTGCGCTTCTGTCAAGACTGATATTTAATGTGGAAAAACATAAATAGTCCGTAAGTCGCGGATGCCAATAGGAAAACGGTCGTGCTAGGGCTCTTCACTAAGAAAGCGAATACGCTGCTGGGGATCGATATCAGCTCGACTTCGGTCAAGCTCCTCGAACTGAGTCGCTCGGGAAGCCGCTACAAGGTAGAGGCTTACGCAGTCGAGCCGCTTCCGCCAAATGCAGTGGTTGAGAAGAATATCGCCGAGCTGGAGGGGGTCGGTCAGGCGCTTTCTCGCGTGTTGGCCAAGGCCAAGAGCGGCGTCAAGACAGCCGCCGTTGCTGTTGCTGGTTCGGCTGTCATCACCAAGACCATCGAAATGGAAGCCGGGTTGTCCGAGGACGATCTGGAGAACCAGCTGAAGATCGAGGCCGACCAGTACATCCCCTATCCGCTTGAAGAAGTCGCCATCGACTTCGAAGTGCAAGGTCCGGCTCCACGCAATCCCGAGCGTGTGGAAGTGCTGCTGGCTGCATGCCGCAAGGAAAACGTGGAGGTCCGCGAAGCAGCTCTGGCACTTGCCGGTCTGACTGCGAAAGTGGTTGATGTCGAAGCCTATGCCCTTGAGCGCGCCTATGGGTTGCTGGAAGCACAGTTGGGTGCTGGGCATGACGAGATGACGGTCGCGGTAGTCGACATCGGTGCGACCATGACCACGCTTAGCGTCCTGCATAACGGCCGCACCATCTACACTCGCGAACAGCTCTTCGGTGGCAAACAGCTGACCGAGGAAATTCAGCGTCGCTATGGTCTTTCCGTCGAAGAAGCTGGTCTTGCCAAGAAGCAAGGTGGTCTTCCAGATGACTACGACAGTGAGGTTTTGCAGCCGTTCAAAGAAGCCGTCGTTCAGCAGGTTTCACGTTCGCTGCAATTCTTCTTCGCCGCAGGGCAGTTCAATGATGTCGACTACATCCTCCTAGCTGGGGGTACCGCGTCCATCCCTGATCTCGATCGACTGATCCAGCAGAAGATCGGTACGCAGACGTTAGTGGCCAATCCCTTTGCCGATATGGCGCTTAGCAGCAAGGTCAACGCCGGTGCGCTGGCCAGTGATGCGCCGGCATTGATGATTGCCTGTGGTCTGGCGATGAGGAGTTTCGACTGATGGCGCGGATTAACCTACTTCCCTGGCGTGAGCAGCTGCGCGAGGAGCGTAAGCAGCGGTTTTTGGTAAGTCTTGTTGGTGTTTTGATCGTTGCTGCGGGCTTGGTGTTTCTCGGCGATCAGATGCTTAGTGCTGCCATCGATAATCAGGTTGCTCGTAACGACTTCGTCAAAAAAGAAATTGCTGTCCTCGATGCTCGAATCAAGGAGATCAGTGAACTTCGCACGCGTCGGCAGCAATTGCTGGAGCGGATGAAGATCATCCAGGATCTGCAAGGCAATCGGCCAATCATCGGTCGGGTATTCGATCAGTTGGTGAGAACGCTGCCGGACGGCGTATATTTCACCAGCGTCAAGATGGCAGACAAAAGTATTGCTATCGTTGGTGCTGCTGAGTCGAACAATCGCGTCTCGAATCTCATGCGCAATCTAGATGGATCGGAATGGTTTACTTCTCCAAACCTTACTGAGGTCAAGGCTGTTACGGCAGGTGCTCTTGATCAGGCGAACGTGTTTCAGTTGACCGTTCAGCAAACTCAGCCCGACCAAGAGCAAGCGGAGGTGGGGAAATGAGTATTCGAGATTCTATTGAAGGCCTGCGCAGTGTCGATTTGAATGAGCTTGAGCTCAATAACGTTGGTTCGTGGCCGGCTGCAGTCAAGTTTATTGCTGGCCTATTGCTGTTTATCATTGTTTTGGGGCTTGGCTACAATTTTCATCTTAAAGATATGCAAAGTATCTTGGAGCAGCGTCAGCAGGAAGAGCAGACACTTAAAGAGCAGTTTTCTACTAAGGCTTTCCAGGCTGCAAACTTGGAAGCTTATAAGGAGCAAATGCAAGAAATGGAGGTTTCTTTCGGGGCCCTTCTTCGTCAACTGCCAAGCGATACTGAGGTTCCGGGGTTGTTGGAGGATATTACTCGTACCGGTCTGGGAAGTGGGCTGGAATTTGAGGAAATCAAACTTCTTCCTGAAGCTGTGCAGCAGTTCTATGTTGAGTTGCCTATTCAGATAAAAGTAACGGGTGGATATCATGACCTTGCAACTTTTGTCAGTGGTGTGGCTAGTCTTCCTCGTATTGTTACGCTCCATGATTTCCAGTTGGCACCGACTAGTGAGGGTAGTCCCGGTCGTTTGAGTATGCAGATTATGGCCAAGACCTATCGCTACAATGATAAGGGGGCTAACTAATGATTTTCTCGCGCTTGGCTCTGGTCTTTGGTTTGTCTCTATTGGTTGGGTGTGGCGCTAGCAGTGATTTTACTGACTTGCGCGCGTATATGAATGAGGTTCGCGCAAGGCCCAAAGGTACTATCGAGCCATTACCGAAATTCCAGCCTTACGAAAGTTTTACATATCGAGCTGCGTCGTTGCGAAGTCCCTTTCAGCCTCCCGTGAAGATTGATGTAGTCTCTAGGCAGAAGGGGTCGCAGGAAATTAAGCCCGATGAAGCTCGAGTCAAACAATTCCTCGAAGGCTTCAATATCGAAACCTTCGAAATGGTCGGAACGCTCAGGAATGATAGCGAGCTATTCGCCTTGGTTAGCGGGGCTGGTGGTGTTCACCGTGTAAAAGTGGGTGATTATCTGGGGCGTAACCACGGCAAGATACTGGTAATCGATGAATCAAAAGTCGATGTTATGGAAATTGTGCCGGACGGCGAAGGTGGCTGGCTTGAGCGACCACGCAGCCTTTCCTTGAAGGAGCGCTCCTGACGGGGGTGGTGAAGAAATGAATATAAATAATTTGTCTGCCAAACGGGATACGAAAATGAATGGCTCTCTTTCGCGTCTTAGCGTCGCCCTGATGGCGGTGCTGCTGTCGCCCGCGGTATTGGCGGCCAATTTACAAGGCATAGATGTTGCCAGCTTGCCCGGTGATCGAGTCGAGCTGAAGCTCTCTTTCGATGAGCCTGTGACTGCCCCTCGAGGCTACACGATTGAGCAGCCTGCGCGAATTGCTCTGGATCTGCCGGGTGTAGTCAATAAGCTTGGTTCAAAAAATAGAGAACTTGGCGTAGGTAATGCTCGTAGCGTTACGATCGTTGAGGCTAAAGACCGTACTCGTCTGATTGTCAATCTTACGAATCTTGCGCCTTACAGCACTCGGGTCGAAGGGAACGATTTGTTCGTTCTGGTTGGTGAGTCATCTGCTGCCAGTGCTCGCCCGGCTGCCGCTGCTCCAGTTGCTGTTGCTCAGCCGGTGCCCAAGAAAACCTACGGTTTGCAGTCGAAGTCGATTAGTAATATAGACTTCCAGCGTGGTGAGCAAGGCGAGGGTAATGTCGTCATAACGCTTTCTGATGCATCCGTAAGCCCGGATATTCAAGAGCAGGGCGGTAAAATCCGACTTGATTTTGCTAAAACCGAGCTGCCCGAATCCCTCCGGGTTCGTCTTGATGTCAAGGACTTCGCGACTCCGGTTCAGTTTGTGAGTGCGACGGGTGGTGCAGACAAGAGCAGCATCGTGATTGAGCCAGTCGGCATGTACGATTACTTGGCTTATCAGACCGAGAACAAGTTGACCCTGAGTGTAAAGCCGCTCAGTCAGGATGATGCTGCGCGCCGTAATGCGGAGCGTTTTTCCTATACCGGTGAGAAGCTATCCCTTAACTTCCAAGATATCGATGTTCGTTCTGTTCTCCAGCTGATTGCAGATTTTACCGATTTGAATTTGGTCGCCAGTGATACTGTTGCTGGAAACATAACCTTGCGCCTACAGAATGTTCCGTGGGATCAGGCGCTGGATCTGGTTCTGAAAACTAAGGGGCTCGATAAGCGTCAGGTAGGTAACGTTCTGTTGGTGGCCCCGGCAGATGAAATAGCAGCGCGTGAGCGTCAGGAGTTAGAGTCACAGAAACAGATTGCTGAACTTGCTCCTTTGCGCCGCGAGTTAATCCAGGTTAATTATGCTAAGGCAACAGATATAGCAAGATTATTCCAGTCCGTTACCAGTACCGGCTCAAGTAGTGCTGGTGGTGCAGTGACTGAAGAGCGTGGTTCGCTGGCGGTTGATGAGCGTACCAATAGCATCATTGCTTATCAGACTCAGGAACGCCTTGACGAACTACGCCGTATTGTCGCTCAGTTGGATATTGCTGTGCGTCAAGTAATGATTGAGGCGAGAATTGTTGAGGCGAACGTGGATTATGATAAAAGCTTAGGCGTTCGCTGGGGTGGGACTTTGGGTGGTGCAGGCTCCAAGTGGCGTGCCAATGGTAAAGATGGGGCCACTGGTGTGGATTCAGATGGCGCCGGCACTTGTGGTCCATTCGGTGGTGCATGTACTCGTCCTACCGTTGGCACGACTAATGTGCCTGTGCCTTTTGTGGATATGGGTGCTGTGAATAGCTCTTCTGGTATTGGTATTGGTTTTATTACCGATAATGCCATATTGGATTTGCAGTTGTCCGCCATGGAGAAGACGGGCAATGGCGAGATCGTTTCTCAGCCAAAAGTTGTGACCTCTGATAAAGAGACTGCAAAGATTCTAAAGGGTACTGAAGTGCCCTATCAGGAGTCCAGCTCTAGTGGTGCAACCACCGTTTCCTTTAAAGAAGCAGCTCTTTCATTGGAGGTCACGCCGCAGATTACCCCTGACAATCGCATCATAATGGAAGTCAAGGTGAATAAAGATGAGCCTGACTACCCTAATGCAGTTCTGGGTGTTCCGCCAATCAAGAAGAACGAGGTTAATGCAAAAGTTCTTGTGAATGATGGTGAAACCATTGTGATCGGCGGTGTTTTCTCTAATACAAGAAGCTCAGCAGTGGATAAGGTTCCATTCCTTGGTGACTTGCCGTATCTGGGGCGACTTTTCCGTCGGGATGTCGTTCGTGATACCAAGTCGGAATTGCTAGTCTTCCTCACTCCGCGCATCATGAACAACCAAGCCATTGCCGTGAATCGATGACCTAAGTGCGGAATGTAATCCTCGTTGGCCCGATGGGAGCTGGAAAGAGCACCATCGGGCGTTTGCTTGCTAAAGAACTGCGTTTGCCTTTCAAGGACTCCGACAAGGAGATCGAGCAGCGTACCGGTGCCGATATTCCCTGGATCTTCGATGTTGAGGGGGAGCAGGGTTTTCGTGAGCGAGAGCAGGCGGTGATCGCCGAGCTTTCGATGCAGGACGGTCTTGTGCTGGCTACTGGCGGTGGTGCAGTCATGCGCCCAGAGAACCGTCAGGCGCTGCATGCCGGTGGGCGTGTTGTTTACTTGCATACCTCGGTGGAGCAGCAGATCGACCGCACGTCGCGTGACCGAAACCGTCCTTTGTTGCGTGCACCTAATCCTGCTCAGGTGCTCAGTGACCTGATGGCCATGCGTGATCCGCTGTACCGGGAGGTTGCCGATATCATCATCGAGACGGACGAGCGTCCCCCGCGTATGGTGGTTCAGGAAATTCTCTCGCGCCTGGACGCCCTGTCGCCCCGTTAAAGCGCGGGGCGAACTGCGCTATCCTAGTGGCCTTTCTATTACGGGGGCCTCATGCAGACTCTTCAAGTTGAACTCGGCGAGCGCAGTTATCCCATCTACATTGGCGATGGCTTGTTGGCGCAGTCCGCGTTGCTTACTCGTCATATCGCTGGGCGGCAGGTGGCGGTGGTCACTAATGAGACCGTGGCGCCTTTGTATCTGGAAACGCTGCTGCACGCTCTGGAAGGATTCAAGGTCGCTTCAGTAGTTTTACCTGATGGCGAAGCGTTCAAGAACTGGGAAACCCTGCAGCTGATTTTTGACGGACTTTTGACTGCCCGGCATGACAGGCGAACTACTGTTATCGCACTGGGCGGAGGCGTCATTGGTGATATGGCGGGCTTCGCAGCGGCGTGCTACCAGCGTGGCGTGGACTTCATTCAGGTGCCAACGACCCTGCTTTCGCAGGTGGATTCGTCGGTGGGCGGCAAGACCGGCATCAATCATCCGCTGGGCAAGAATATGGTCGGCGCTTTCTATCAGCCCAAGGCTGTGCTGATCGATACTGGCAGTCTGCGTACCTTGCCGTCGCGCGAGTTATCAGCGGGTCTGGCTGAGGTGATCAAGTACGGCCTGATCTGCGATGAGCCTTTCCTCGGTTGGCTCGAAAGCAATATGTCTGCTTTGCGTGCTCTGGATAATGCAGCGCTGACCTATGCCATCGAGAGATCATGTGTGGCCAAGGCGCGTGTCGTTGGTGCTGACGAGCGTGAGGCAGGTGTGCGAGCGACCCTGAACCTGGGCCATACCTTCGGGCATGCCATCGAGACCGAGCAGGGCTACGGTGTCTGGTTGCACGGCGAGGCTGTCGCTGTCGGAACGGTGATGGCGCTGGAGATGTCTCATCGGTTGGGCTGGCTGTCGACGCAAGACCGTGACCGAGGTGTATGCCTGCTGCAGGCTGCCGGGCTGCCGGTCGTACCCCCGCAGGATATGACGCCAGAGCAGTTCCTGGAGCATATGGCGGTAGACAAGAAGGTCCTCGACGGGCAATTGCGCCTCGTGTTGCTCAAGCGCCTGGGTGAGGCGGTGGTGACCTCTGATTATCCGCGTGAAATTCTCGACGCCACACTGCGTAGCGATTACGCAGCGTTGGTTCAGTCGTCCAACTCTTGAAGAGTGATTCATGACCAGTTTGCATGCTGATGAAGCTTTCCTGGCCCATTACCAGTTCAGTCACGACCCGTTTGCGCCGCGCGTACCCGGCTTCAAGTTCTTCCCGGCCCAGCGCAAGCCGGTGTTGGGGCAGTTGCACCATCTCGCGCGATACAGTCAGCTCCTGCTGGCGGTAGTTGGGCCTGAGGGCAGTGGTAAAACGCTGTTGCGACAGGCATTGGTCGCTAGCACCAACAAGCAGGCGGTGCAGAGTGTCGTCGTCGCTCAGGGTGTTACCGGTAGTGAGGCGCTGCTGCGTCAAGTGGCGCAAGGCTTGTCCATCGCACAAGCCGATGTGCGCTCGATTCTGGCGCAAGTCGGGCAGTTGGCGCTGACGGGGCAGGAAGTTTATCTGCTGATCGATGACGCGGATCAGTTGGACGACGTGGCCCTGAAAAATCTGTTGGTGCTTGCTGCGGGTGGGGACGAGGGGCGTCCTCATGTCTTTCTGTTCGCCGAGCAGGAGCTGCTGGCTCGGCTGGAGGCTTTGGCGGGCGGTGAAGAGTGCTATCACGCCATCGAGCTGCAGCCCTATGGTGAGGACGAGACGCGTGAATATCTGGCGCAGCGACTCCAGGGTGCTGGTCAGGATATCGATCTGCTGGCCGAGGAGCAGATCGAAGATATCCATGCACGCTCTCAGGGCTGGCCAGGGGCGATCAATCAGGAGGCTCGCGAGCTGCTAGTTGAGCAGATGCTCGCGCAGCGTTCCGCTGGGCGCGGGCCGGGTGGCGGCTTCGCGTTGCCGAAGAAGCATCTGCTGGCATTGGCTGTCGTGTTGGTGGGCGTTGCCGCTGCGTGGTTCATGCAGGGTCGCGAATCCACTTCATCTGCGCCGGTTGCCAGCAACACCTCATTGCCTCTGCAGTCCTCTGCACCAGCCGTAGAGGCTGAAGGGGCGGCGCAGGCCCCGGCTGCCGAGAGCCGTGCACCCGCCATTGAATTTGCGGGCGCCAGCCAGCCGCTGCCGTTGCCATTGGTGGGAGAGTCGCAGACGGTGATTCGCCAGCCGCTGGCTGAAGCGGCGGGTGAGGAGTTGGACAGCTTCGAGCCACCGGCATCGCCTGAGCCCTCGACAGTGACCGCGCCGACGGCTCCAATCGCTGCTGCACCTGCACCTGCACCTGCACCTGCACCTGCACCTGCACCTGCACCTGCACCTGCATCTGTACCTGCGAAGCAGCCTGAGTCTGCTGCGCCGAAGCCGGTGACTCCGTCCCCTGCGCCGGCAGCCAAGCCTGCCCCCGCCCCGGCTGCTACCCCGAGTGCTGCCTCGGGTAGCTGGTACGCGCAGCAATCGGCGTCGCGCTATGCCTTGCAGGTAGTCGGTTCGCGCTCGGAGGCCAATATTCAGGCGCTGGTGCGCGAGGGTGGCGGCGAATACCGCTACTTCAAGAAGATCCACCAGGGGCAGCCGCTGTATGTACTGACCTATGGTAGTTTTTCCAGTCGCGACGCGGCTCAGGCGGCTGTGAAAACCCTGCCTGCCAAGCTGCAGGCGGGCAAGCCCTGGCCTCGTACCTTGGGCAGTATCCAGCAGGAAATGAGTCGCTAAGCGCTCTGTCGCAAGATGACCGCCTGGTCGTTAGCACGACCTCGCGGTCTTATCCTTCGTTTTTGCGACATTAATTTTCACCCCCTCGTCACGAAAATTTGTGACGCCATGGGGGGATATGTACAATGACCTCCCTTTTGCCCACGCAAAGCTGGCCCGTGCCCGCTTTTCGGGTTTAAGTAATTGAATTAGAAAGTAATTTGCCTGATGTTTAGGCAGCCTGGTGAGAGTTCCCCTATGAAAGCAGGTTTGTACCGTCCTGATGAGTTCAAGGATAACTGCGGCTTTGGCTTGATCGCCCACATGCAAGGTGAACCTAGTCATCACCTGCTCAATACCGCTATTGAAGCCCTCACCTGCATGACCCACCGCGGTGGTATCAACGCCGACGGCAAAACCGGTGATGGTTGCGGCCTGCTGATCCAGAAGCCTGATCAATTCCTGCGCGCCATCGCCCAGGAGCAATTCGGTGTCGAACTGCCTGGGCAATATGCCGTGGGCATGGTGTTCTTCAATCAGGATTCGGCCAAGGCCGAGACTGCGCGCGAGAACATGAACCGCGAAATTCAGGCTGCCGGCCTGCAACTGGTGGGCTGGCGCAAGGTACCGATCGACACCAGCGTGCTCGGTAGGTTGGCGCTTGAGCGTCTGCCGCAGATCGAGCAAGTGTTCATCGGTGGCGAGGGTCTGAGCGACCAGGAATTCGCCATCAAGCTGTTCAGTGCTCGTCGTCGTTCGTCGGTGGCCAATGCCGATGACAGCGATCACTACATCTGCAGCTTCTCGCACAAGACCATCATCTACAAAGGTCTGATGATGCCGGCGGATCTGCAGCAGTTCTATCCGGATCTGGGTGACGAGCGCCTGCAGACCGCCATCGCGGTCTTCCACCAGCGTTTCTCCACCAACACGCTGCCGAAATGGCCGCTGGCGCAACCTTTCCGTTATCTCGCGCACAACGGCGAGATCAACACCATCACTGGAAACCGCAACTGGGCGCAGGCCCGTCGCACCAAGTTCGCCAACGAGTTGATCCCTGATCTCGACGAGTTGGGCCCTCTGGTCAACCGTGTCGGCTCCGACTCCTCGAGCATGGACAACATGCTCGAGCTGATGGTCACCGGTGGCATCGACCTGTTCCGCGGCCTGCGCATGATCATTCCGCCGGCCTGGCAGAACGTCGAGACCATGGACGCCGACCTGCGCGCGTTCTACGAATATAACTCCATGCACATGGAGCCCTGGGATGGCCCGGCCGGCGTGGTGCTGACCGATGGTCGCCATGCCGTGTGCCTGCTCGACCGTAACGGTCTGCGCCCGGCGCGTTGGGTCACCACCAAGAACGGCTACATCACCCTGGCGTCGGAAATCGGCGTGTGGGATTACCAGCCCGAAGACGTCATCGCCAAGGGCCGGGTCGGTCCGGGGCAGATTCTCGCCGTCGACACCGAGACCGGCCAGGTGCTGGACACCGAGTCCATCGACAGCCGTCTGAAGTCGCGTCATCCGTACAAGCTGTGGCTGCGTAAGCATGCCCAGCGCATCAAGGCGACGCTGGAAGATCGCGACCACGGTTCGGCCTTCTATGACCCGGATCAGCTCAAGCAGTACATGAAGATGTTCCAGGTCACCTTCGAGGAGCGTGACCAGGTGCTGCGTCCGCTCGGCGAGCAGGGCCAGGAGGCCGTCGGCTCCATGGGTGACGACACGCCGATGGCGGTGCTCAGCCAGCGCGTGCGCTCGCCTTACGATTACTTTCGCCAGCAGTTCGCGCAGGTCACCAACCCGCCGATCGACCCGCTGCGCGAAGCGATCGTCATGTCCCTGGAAATCTGCCTGGGCGCCGAGCGCAATATCTTCAGCGAGTCGCCGGAGCACGCCACCCGCGTGATCCTCAGCAGCCCGGTGATCTCGCCGGCCAAGTGGCGCGCGTTGATGAACCTGGATCGTCCCGGCTTCGACCGTCATGTCATCGACATGAACTACGACGAGTCGCTGGGACTGGAAGCCGCCGTGCGCAACATGGCCGACCAGGCCGAGGAAGCCGTGCGTGCTGGCAAGGTGCTGCTGGTGCTGACCGACCGTCACATCGCCCCGGGCAAGCTGCCGGCGCATGCCGCGCTGGTCACTGGCGCCGTGCACCACCGTCTGACCGAGAAAGGCCTGCGTTGCGACTGCAACATCCTGGTGGAAACCGCCACCGCGCGTGACCCGCACCACTACGCCGTGCTGCTGGGCTTCGGTGCCTCGGCGGTTTATCCGTTCCTGGCTTACGAAGTGCTGGGCGATCTGATCCGCACCGGCGAAGTGCTGGGCGATCTGTACGAAGTGTTCAAGTACTACCGCAAGGGCATTTCCAAGGGCCTGCTGAAGATCCTGTCGAAGATGGGCATCTCCACGGTCGCGTCCTACCGCGGTGCGCAACTGTTCGAAGCGGTCGGCCTGGCCGACGAAGTCACCGAACTGTGCTTCCGTGGTGTGGCCAGCCGCATCCAGGGCGCGCGTTTCGTCGACATCGAAAGTGAGCAGAAGCTGCTGTCCTTTGAGGCCTGGAACAACCGCAAGTCGATCCAGCAGGGCGGCCTGCTCAAGTTCGTCTACGGCGGCGAATACCACGCCTACAACCCGGACGTGGTACGCACGCTGCAGGACGCCGTGCAGCAGGGCAACTACGAGAAGTACAAGGAATACTCGAAGCTGGTCGACACTCGCCCGGTATCGATGATCCGCGACCTGCTCAAGGTCAAGGAATCCACCTCGCCAATCGCGCTGGATGAAGTCGAGCCGCTGCAGTCGATCTTCAAGCGCTTCGACGCCGCCGGTATCTCCCTCGGCGCGCTGTCGCCGGAGGCGCACGAGGCGCTGGCCGAGGCGATGAACCGCCTGGGTGGCCGCTCCAACTCCGGCGAGGGCGGCGAAGACCCGGCCCGCTACGGCACCATCAAGAGCTCGAAGATCAAGCAGGTGGCTACCGGCCGCTTTGGCGTGACCCCGGAATACCTGGTCAACGCCGAAGTACTGCAGATCAAGGTGGCCCAGGGCGCCAAGCCCGGTGAGGGCGGCCAACTGCCGGGCGGCAAGGTCAACGGTCTGATCGCCAAGCTGCGCTACGCGGTGCCGGGCGTGACCCTGATTTCGCCGCCGCCGCACCACGATATCTACTCGATCGAAGACCTGGCGCAGCTGATCTATGACCTCAAGCAGGTCAACCCGAAGGCGCTGGTGTCGGTCAAACTGGTGGCGGAAGCCGGTGTCGGCACCATCGCCGCTGGCGTGGCCAAGGCCTATGCCGACCTGATCACCATCTCCGGTTACGACGGTGGTACCGGTGCATCGCCGCTGACCTCCATTCGCTATGCCGGTGCGCCGTGGGAGCTGGGCCTGGCCGAAACCCACCAGACCCTGCGTGGCAACGACCTGCGCGGCAAGGTTCGGGTACAGACCGACGGTGGTCTGAAAACCGGTCTGGACGTGATCAAGGCAGCCATCCTCGGCGCCGAGAGTTTCGGCTTCGGTACCGCGCCGATGGTGGCCCTGGGCTGCAAATACCTGCGCATCTGCCACCTGAACAACTGCGCCACCGGCGTGGCCACGCAGAACGACAAGCTGCGCAAGGATCACTTCATCGGCACCGTCGAGATGGTGATGAACTTCTTCACCTACGTCGCCGAGGAAACCCGCGAGTGGCTGGCCAAGCTGGGTGTGCGCAGCCTGGAAGAGCTGATCGGGCGTACCGACCTGCTCGAAGTGCTGCCGGGCGAAACCGCCAAGCAGGGCAACCTGGATCTGTCGCCGCTGCTGGCCAGCGCGCATATCCCGGCTGACAAGCCGCAGTTCTGCCAAGTGCCGAAAAACCCGCCGTTCGACGAAGGCCTGCTGGCCGAGAAGATGGTGGAAATGGCCAAGGACGCCATCGCTGGCAAGACCGGCGGTGAGTTCGAGTTGAACATCGGCAACTGCGACCGCTCCATCGGTGCGCGCATTTCCGGTGAAATCGCACGCGTGCATGGCAACCAGGGCATGAACGGTGCGCCGATCACCTTCCGCTTCAAGGGCACTGCTGGTCAGAGCTTCGGTGTGTGGAACGCCGGTGGTCTGCACCTGCGCCTGGAAGGCGACGCCAACGACTACGTCGGCAAGGGCATGACCGCAGGCAAGATCGTCATCACCCCGCCTGCAGGCAGCCCGTTCGCCACCGAGGACAGCGCCATCATCGGCAACACCTGCCTGTACGGCGCCACTGGCGGCAAGCTGTTCGCCACCGGCACCGCGGGTGAACGTTTCGCTGTGCGTAACTCCGGCGCCCATGCCGTGGTGGAAGGTACTGGCGACCACTGCTGCGAGTACATGACCGGCGGTTTCGTCTGCGTACTGGGCAAGACCGGCTACAACTTCGGCTCGGGCATGACCGGCGGCTTCGCCTACGTGCTCGATATGGACAACGGCTTCTACGACCGCGTCAACCACGAGCTGGTGGAAATCCAACGCATCAATAATGAAGCGATGGAGGCCTACCGCAGCCACCTCGAAAACGTGCTCGCCGAGTACGTCGAAGAAACCGGTAGCGAGTGGGGGCAGAACCTGCTGGAAAATCTGGACGACTACCTGCGCAAGTTCTGGCTGGTGAAACCGAAAGCGGCCAGCTTGAAATCGCTGCTGTCCAGCACCCGTGCCAACCCGCAGTAAAGCCGCAAGCGACAAGCCCCAAGCTGCAAGTTAAAAGCAGCTCCGGGCTTGTCGATACAACGTGATTGTCTTGCAGCTTGCAGCTTGAAGCTTGCCGCTGCTGTAACGAGGTAATGCAATGACTGAACGTCTGAATAACGACTTCCAGTTCATCGAAGTTGGGCGCAAAGACCCGAAGAAGAAACTGCTGCGTCAGCGCAAGAAGGAATTCGTCGAGATCTACGACAACTTCAAGCCGGCGCAAGCTGCTGACCAGGCGCATCGCTGCCTGGGCTGCGGCAACCCCTATTGCGAGTGGAAGTGCCCGGTGCACAACTTCATTCCCAATTGGCTCAAGTTGGTCTCCGAGGGCAACATCCTCGCCGCCGCCGAGCTGTCGCACCAGACCAACACCCTGCCGGAAGTCTGCGGCCGTGTGTGCCCGCAGGACCGTCTGTGCGAAGGTGCGTGCACCCTCAATGATGGCTTCGGCGCAGTGACCATCGGTTCGGTGGAGAAGTACATCACCGACACCGCGTTCGCCATGGGCTGGCGCCCGGACATGTCGCGGGTCGTGCCGACCGGCAAGCGTGTTGCCGTGATCGGTGCTGGTCCGGCCGGCCTGGGTTGTGCCGACGTGCTGGTGCGCAACGGCGTGACCCCGGTGGTGTTCGACAAGAACCCGGAAATCGGTGGCCTGCTGACCTTCGGTATTCCCGAGTTCAAGCTGGAAAAGACCGTGCTCAGCCGCCGCCGTGAGATCTTCACTGGCATGGGCATCGAGTTCCGCCTGAACACCGAGATCGGCAAGGACGTGACCATGCAGCAACTGCTGGATGAGTACGATGCCGTGTTCATGGGCATGGGCACCTACACCTACATGAAAGGTGGCTTTCCGGGCGAGGACCTGCCAGGCGTGTACGACGCGCTGGACTTCCTCATCGCCAACGTCAATCGCAACCTCGGTTTCGAGAAGTCGCCGGAAGATTTCATCGACATGAAGGGCAAGCGCGTTGTGGTACTGGGCGGTGGCGACACCGCGATGGACTGCAACCGCACCTCGATCCGTCAGGGCGCCAAGGCCGTGACCTGCGCCTACCGTCGTGACGAAGAGAACATGCCGGGCTCGCGCAAGGAAGTGAAGAATGCCAAGGAAGAGGGCGTGAAGTTCCTCTTCAACCGCCAGCCCATCGCCATCGTTGGCGACGGCAAGGTAGAAGGCATCAAGGTGGTCGAGACCCGTCTCGGCGAGCCGGATGCCCGTGGCCGCCGCAGCCCCGAGCCGATCCCGGGTTCCGAGGAAGTCATTCCGGCAGAAGCCGTGCTGATCGCCTTCGGTTTCCGTCCGAGCCCGGCGCCCTGGTTCGAGCAGTTCGAGATCCAGACCGACAGCCAGGGCCGCGTCGTGGCGCCCGAGCAGTCGCAGTTCAAGCACCAGACCAGTAACCCGAAGATCTTCGCTGGTGGCGACATGGTGCGCGGTTCTGACCTGGTAGTAACGGCGATCTTCGAAGGCCGCAACGCCGCCGAAGGCATCCTCGACTACCTCGGCGTCTGATTCGTCTCGTATCCGCGCGGCTGCGACCTCCCCGGTCGATAGTCGCGTGGGTCGATGGCGAAGCTCTCCAGGCGTGAGCGCAAGGTCGTTGGCTTCAGCTCCAGCAACCGCGCCGCACCGTCCTTCCCCGATATTCGGCCTGCACAGGCCGTCAGCGCCGCGATCAGGTTTTCGCGCATCTGCCGGCGTTGCTCGCCCTGGGTGAAAATCCGCATTTCCTGTTCGACCGGTGGCTGCGACGGTGCGTCGTTGCCGTAGTCGTTGGGCAGATCCAGGCGCAGTCGGGCGCCGGGAGAAATGATCACCGCGCGCTCGATCAGGTTCTCCAGTTCACGAATGTTGCCCGGCCAGGAATAGGCTTGCAGGCGCTGGATGTCGGCCAGGCGTAGGCTGGGCTCAGGGCGGTTGAGCTGGCGACAGGCGCGGCTGAGAAAATGCTGGGCCAGGGGCGGAATGTCTTCCGGGCGCTGACGCAGCGGCGCCGACTCGATGGGGAAGACGTTGAGGCGAAAGTACAGGTCTTCACGGAAGCGGCCGGCACGCACTTCCTGGCGCAGGTCGCGGTTGGTGGCGGCGATCACGCGCACATCCACCTGGCGGGTGCGGTTGTCGCCAACCCGTTCTAGTTGTTGTTCCTGCAGCACGCGCAGCAGCTTGCTCTGCAGCTCCAGGGGAATTTCGCCGACCTCGTCGAGAAACAGCGTGCCGCCATCGGCCAGTTCGAAGCGCCCGACGCGGTCGTTCAGCGCGCCGGTGAAGGCGCCGCGGATATGGCCGAAGAACTCGCTCTCGAACAGTTCGCGCGGCACCGCCGCGCAGTTCACCCGGATCAACGGGCGGCGGCTGCGCCCGCTGTTGTCGTGAATGGCGCGGGCGATCAGCTCCTTGCCGGTGCCTGACTCGCCGGTGATCAGCACGTTGGCGCCGGTGGGGGCGACCAGTTCGATCTGATGGATCACCTGCTGCATGGCCGCGCTGCGTCCGACCAGATCATGCTGGGCGTACTCGCCGCGAATCTCTTCCTGCAGGTAGGCATTCTCCAGTTCCAGGCGTTGCTTGAGCTGCTGCACCTCGCTCAGTGCCTGGCGCAGCCGGCGCTCGGTTTCCAGGCGCTCGCTGATGTCGCGAAATACCACCACGGCGCCGACCAGTTCACCGTCGTCACGCAGCGGCGTACTGGTGTAATCCACCGGGATCGGTTTGCCGTCCTTGTTCCAGAACACCTCGTCTGCCACCTGATGCACCTCGCCGTCATTGAAGGCGGCGTAGATTGGGCAGGTATGACCGTCGTAGTTGCTGCCGTCGGGATGGTGGTGGTGAATCAGGTCGTGAATGTTGTGGCCGATCAGGTCGTCGGCACGCCAGCCGAGAATGCGCTCGGCCGCCGGATTGACGAAGGTGGTCTCGCCCTTGCGGTTGACACCGTAGATGCCCTCGCCAGCGGCGCCGAGGATCAACTGATTCTGCCGCTCGAACTGGCGGAAGATGCGTTCCACACCCTGCCATTCGAGCAGCCCCTGACGTTGATAGCGCTCGGCCTCGGCGAGCCCGCGCAGGGCGTCGAGGCGGCGGCGCTGCTGGATCAGCAGGCCGAGCAGGGTGGCGCCATCATGCGCCAGCCGGCTGCCGTCGATTTCCACCTCTAGGCGTTCGCCATCGCGACGCAGCAGCCCGAGGCCGTCACGCCAGGCATTGCCACGCACCTGCACTTCCTCGGTGAAGGTCACCAGTGCCCCCAGGTCATGCGCCCAGAGACGGCTGGCGCGCAGTGCGAGCAGTTCATCCAACGGCCAGCCGAGCAGGGCGCAGCAGGCTGGATTGGCATGCAGGATGCGGTCGTGGGTTGGGTCGATGACCAGGCTGGCGCTCTGCATGTGTTGCAGCAACAACTGGCTGGCGGCATTGGGGGCGGGCATCGCGGAGCTCTCGGGATTGGCCTTTCAGGTCGTTATCCAAAGGGCGTGCCAGTTGACGAAATATCGTTTTCCCAGCTGACGAACTCTCGTGAATGACGAAATTTCGTATTTATAAGAATTGTTAAAAGTCTTTATTTTTCAATTGCTTATTTCTATTTTCGAGCTGGTACAGCTCCTGCAATAGCTGACATGAACCGGCCAGCAATGGCCCAGCCCAGTCAGCGCCCGCCTCACCAATATGGGGCAGGCCATCGCAGGAGTGATCACGATGAGCGTCAACAGCCTGGACGACCCATTCAGCCCCGACAGCGAGCTGTCCCATGCCGCCGGGTGTGCCTGTCAGCGTTGCACGCCGAGTGCCGCTGCGCTGCCCGATAGCAGCGAAGCCATGCTCGATCGCGCCGTGGAGAACGCCATCGTGCGCGGTGTGTTCGGCCATAACGATTTCTCCCGGCGCAGTTTCATGGGAATGATCGGTGGCGGTGTCGCGGCGGCGATTCTGGGCAGCATGATTCCGCTGGATGCGGTCAAGGCGGCAGTCAAGGACAGCCTCGGTCCGTTGGAGAAGACCAAGCTGAAGATTGGCTTCGTGCCCATCACCTGCGCCACGCCGATCATCATGGCCGAGCCGATGGGCTTCTACGCCAAGTACGGGTTGGAGGTGGAAACGGTGAAGACCGCCGGCTGGGCGGTGGCGCGCGACAAGTCGCTGGCTGGCGAATACGACGCCTCGCACATGCTTTCGCCGATGCCGCTGGCCATCAGCCTGGGGCTGGGTTCGACGCAGACGCCCTTCGTCATGCCGGCGCTGGAAAACGTCAACGGCCAGGCCATCGTGCTCGGCATGCAGCACCAGGACAAGCGCGATCCGAAGCTGTGGAAGGGCATGCGCTTCGGTGTGCCGTTCGAATACTCGATGCACAACTTCCTGCTGCGCTATTACGTCGCCGAGCACGGTCTGGACCCGGATCGCGACATTCAAATCCGCGTGGTTCCACCACCGGAGATGGTCGCCAACCTGCGTGCTGGCAACCTCGATGGCTTCCTCTCGCCGGATCCGTTTAACCAGCGCGCGGTGTGGGAGAAAGTCGGCTTCATCCACCTGCTGACCAAGGAGCTGTGGCCAGGCCATCCGTGCTGCGCCTTCGCCTGCAGCCAGCGCTTCGTCAACGAGAACCCCAATACCTACAGCGCTTTGCTGCATGCGCTGATCGACGCCACGCAATACTCCTCCAAGGCCGAGAACCGCAAGGCGGTGGCCGAGGCGATCTCGACCCGCAACTACCTCAACCAGCCGGTGCCGGTGGTGCAGCAGGTGCTCAGTGGGCGCTACGCCGATGGCCTGGGCAACATCCATGACGAGCCGCAGCGCATCGACTTCGATCCGTTCCCCTGGCAGTCGATGGCGGTGTGGATCCTCACCCAGATGAAACGCTGGGGCTATCTACAGGGCGATATCGACTACCGCAACATCGCCGAGCGGGTGTTCCTTGCGGCTGACGCCGGCAAGGTGATGAAGGAACTCGGTCTGCCGGTACCGGCCGATGCCTACAAGTCCTTCAGCGTGATGGGCAAACCCTTCGACCCGGCTGATCCGGACGGTTATCTGGCCAGCTTCGCCATGCGGAGGTCGTGATGAAAGCGTCCGTTTCCCTGCGCGCGGCGATTCTCTCCGCGGTGTTGCTGGTGCTGCTGCTCGCCATCTGGGAGGTGCTCTGCCGAGTGCCTGCCAGCGTGGCGGTCAGTGCCGATGACGAATACGCCCTGCTGATGGGCGAAGCCGAGCAGGAAGCACGGGTGCCGCCGCCTTCGGTGGTGCTGGCGCATGCCTACGCCGAGCTCAGCCAGCCGTTCTATGACAACGGGCCGAACGACAAGGGCATCGGCATCCAGCTCGCGCATTCGCTGTACCGGGTGCTGATCGGCTACCTGCTGGCGGCGCTGGTGGCGATCCCGGTCGGCTTTGTCATCGGTATGTCGCCGCTGATGTACCGCGCGCTCAACCCCTTCATCCAGATTCTGCGGCCGATCTCGCCACTGGCCTGGATGCCGTTGGCGCTGTTCGTAATTAAGGATTCGCAGACCTCGGCGATCTTCGTGATCTTCATCTGCTCGGTGTGGCCAATGTTGCTCAACACCGCCTTCGGTGTGGCTGGCGTGCGTCGCGACTGGATCAACGTCGCCCGCACCCATGAACTGAGCCCACTGCGCACGGCGTTCAGCGTGATCCTGCCGGCGGCCATGCCGACCATTCTCACTGGCATGCGCATCTCGGTGGGCATCGCCTGGCTGGTGATCGTCGCCGCCGAGATGCTCGTCGGTGGCACCGGCATTGGCTACTACGTGTGGAACGAGTGGAACAACCTCAACCTGGCCAGCGTGATCTTCTCGATTCTGATGATCGGCGTGGTCGGCATGTTGCTCGACCTTCTGCTGGGCAGCGTCGCCCGTCTCGTCAGCTACCAGGAGTGATGTCATGTCCCGTTATTTTCTCGATGCCCGCCGCCTGGCCAAGCGCTTCCCGCAGACCGGCAGCGAGCCGCTGACGGTCTTCGAGGACGTCAGCTTCGGTCTCGACCAGGGCGAGTTTGTTTGCATCATCGGTCACTCCGGTTGCGGCAAATCGACCATCCTCAACGCCCTGGCCGGGCTCGACAGCTTCAGCGAAGGCACGCTGGAAATGGCCGGCAAGGAAGTCGCCGGGCCCAGCCTCGAACGTGGCGTGGTGTTCCAGAACTACAGCCTGCTGCCCTGGCTCAGCGCGCTGGAGAACGTAGAGTTCGGCGTGCGCGCGCGTTTTCCGCAGTGGTCGAAGGAGCAGCGCCGTGCACACAGCCGCAAGTACCTGGAAATGGTCGGCCTGGGCGGTTCCGAGGCGCGCAAGCCGGCGCAACTGTCCGGCGGCATGCGCCAGCGCGTGAGCATCGCCCGCGCCTTCGCCACCCAGCCACAGTTGCTGCTGCTCGATGAGCCCTTCGGTGCACTGGACGCGCTGACCCGCGGGGTGATCCAGGATGAGCTGCTCAAGATCTGGAGCGCCACCAAGCAGACGGTGTTCATGATCACCCATGACGTCGACGAAGCGATCCTGCTCTCCGATCGCATCCTGCTGATGACCAATGGCCCGCAGGCGCGCATCGCCGAGTCAGTACGCATCGACCTGCCGCGGCCACGCCAGCGCGACCAGGTGATTCATCACCCGGCGTACTACCGCATCCGCAATCACCTCGTGGACTTTCTGGTGAACCGTTCGCACGAGCTGCGCGGCCGCACCGTGGCCGACGAGCAAGGCTTCCCGCCCGAAATCAACCCCGCCCTGGACGAGCCGGTAGCGGCCGCCAGAGTCGTACCTCTGACCCCCGTGAAGGAGTTTCACCATGGATAAGCAAGAAATGCGTAGCACCATCATCGCCGCCAAGGAGCGCCTCGGCCTGGATTGGGCGGAAATAGGCAAGGGCATCGGCATGTCGCCGGTGTGGACCACTTCGGCCTGCCTGGGCATGAACAGCATGCCCAAGGTGAACGCCGACGCCCTGTGCGAGACCCTCGAGCTGCCGGAGGAAGTCTCCGCTGCGCTGCAGGCGTTCCCGCACAAACATTGGGACAAGGCCGTGCCCACCGATCCGCTGATCTATCGCTTCTACGAGATGATCAACGTCTATGGCGAGACCATCAAAGAGCTGATCCACGAAGAATTCGGCGACGGCATCATGAGTGCTATCGACTTCAGCATGGACATTTCCCGCGTCGCCGACCCCAAGGGTGACCGCGTGCAGATCGTGCTAAATGGCAAGTTTTTGCCCTATCGCAGCTGGTGAATTGTCGCGGCATATCGTCGCGATGGACAAAAGGCACGGCACCCGCCGTGCCTTTTGTTTTGCGCTCTGCGAAAATGCCCGCACTTTTTTCTAGGACTCTGCCATGACCGCCCTGAAGAACGACCGTTTCCTGCGTGCCCTGCTCAAGCAACCCGTGGACGTCACGCCGATCTGGATGATGCGCCAAGCCGGTCGCTATCTGCCGGAATACCGCGCGACCCGGGCCAAGGCCGGCGATTTCGTGAGCCTGATGAAGAACCCGGAGCTGGCCTGCGAGGTCACCATCCAGCCGCTGGATCGCTACCCACAACTGGATGCGGCGATCCTGTTCTCCGACATCCTCACTATCCCCGATGCCATGGGCCAGGGCCTGTACTTCGAGACGGGCGAGGGGCCGCGTTTCAAGAAGGTAGTCAGCAGTCTGGCCGACATCGAGGCACTGCCCGTGCCGGACCCGGAGAAGGATCTGGGCTACGTGATGGACGCCGTGCGCACCATTCGTCGTGAACTCAATGGCCGCGTGCCGCTGATCGGCTTCTCCGGCAGTCCGTGGACGCTGACCACCTACATGGTCGAAGGCGGCTCGTCGAAGGACTTCCGCAAGACCAAGGCCATGCTCTACGACAACCCGCAAGCCTTGCACGCGCTGCTCGACAAGCTGGCGCAGTCGGTCACCGCTTATCTGAACGGCCAGATCCTTGCCGGTGCGCAGGCGGTGCAGATCTTCGATTCCTGGGGCGGTGCGCTATCGGCGGCGGCCTATCAGGAATTCTCCCTGGCCTACATGAAGAAGATCGTCGACGGCCTGATTCGCGAGCATGATGGCCGCCGTGTACCGGTGATTCTGTTCACCAAGGGCGGTGGCCTGTGGCTCGAATCCCTGGCAGACACCGGCGCAGAAGCGCTGGGTCTGGACTGGACCTGCGACATCGGCAGCGCTCGCGCCCGTGTCGGTGCCAAGGTCGCCCTGCAAGGCAACATGGACCCGGCGGTGCTCTATGCCAAGCCGGCGGCGATTCGTGCCGAGGTGGCGCGTATCCTCGCTGCCTACGGTGCTGGCAGTGGCCATGTGTTCAACCTCGGCCATGGCATCACCCCGGAAGTCGACCCGGCCCACGCGGGCGCCTTTTTCGAGGCCGTGCACGAGCTGTCCGCGCAGTATCACCAGTAAGCGGTAATCGGGCGGCCCGGCCAGTTTGCTTGGCCGCTAGCGATCACCGTTGCGAGGTGCTACCGGCGCCACGGGTTCCTTTTTCTTGCGCGGATGAATCAGACGCACGCTGATCACGCTGTCCGTCGTGCCATGCTCGAACAGGCTGTCGCCGGGTGTGGGTTTGCCGCCGAAGAGCGACGGATTGCCGGAGAACCCTACGGGTTCCTGCGGAATGCCACGCGGGCTGAGATCCAGCTGGCCGTTACCGTTGCTGTCCTGGAACACCTGTACGGCATAGCGACCGGGCGGCAGGTCGCTCAGTCGCAGTGGTGCTTCCGTCCCCTGCAGTTCACGCAGGCTGGGCTGCCAGTCCTGCTGGTCGGCGGGTACCAGCGCCAGGAACAGATTTGCCTGATCCTGCTTGCCTTCTACCCGGATCAGCAGGTCGCCTGCCTGGATCGACTGGCAAGCCAGTAGCGGAACCAATAGGCAAAGTTGGCACAGGCGGGTTACGGTTTGAAGAAGTCTCTGTGGCATAATTTGCACATTTTGCAGGGAATGCGCCGCGAATGCGTCATGTTTTAGTCGTCCACTTCTCACAGACTGGCCAATTAGACCGCTTGGCGCAATCGGTCTGTGCGCCGTTGCGCGAGTGCAACGGCATCGAAGTGGATTTCCTGGCGCTGCAACCTGCCGAACCTTTCCCCTTTCCTTGGCCTTTTCTCGGTTTCTTTCGCATCTTTCCCGAAACCGTGCTGATGAAGCCGCAGCCCTTGCTGCCGCTGGCCGTGGACGCCGACAAGCGCTACGACCTGGTGATCCTGGCCTATCAGGTGTGGTTCCTCTCGCCATCCTTGCCGTGCACCAGCTTTCTCGCCTCGCCCGAAGCCGCCCGTCTGCTGAAGGGCACGCCGGTGGTCACGCTGATCGGTTGCCGCAACATGTGGCTGATGGCGCAGGAAAAGGTCAAGACGCGCCTGCATGCGCTGGGCGCGAGGCTGGTCGATAACGTGGTGCTGACCGATGCCTGCGGTACGGCCGCCAGCTTCCTGGCCACGCCGCTGTGGATGTTCACCGGTCGGCAGAAGCCCTATAGCTGGGTGCCGCGCGCCGGCATCGACGAGCGGGAATTGGCGGCGGCCAGTCGTTTCGGCGACGCTATGGCGCGCCGGCTGCTCGCTGACCAACAGCCTATCGATACACCGATGCTCGCTGGCTTGGGCGCGGTGAAAGTGGATGAAAAACTGATCGCCAGTGAAAAGGTCGGCAATCGCAGCTTCACCCTGTGGAGCCGCCTGCTGTCGGCGCTTGGCCCTCAGCAGAGCCGGCGCAGAGGCGCCGGGCTGGTGCTGTACATCGTGTTTTTGATTTGCCTGATCCTGACCGTGGTGCCGATCACGGCGCTGTTGAAAAAATTGCTGGCGCCGCTGTTCAAGGCGCGTATCCAGCGAGAGAAGGCCTACTTTGCCGGCCCGTCCGGCGAGTGAAGTGACCCGAGGTATTGCAGTGGCTCACCCCGTATTCATCAATCGCATCAGTGCGTGCCTGCCGCACGAGCCCGTGGACAACGGGCAGATGGAGGCACGCCTGGGCATGGTCGGCGGCAAGCCGTCGCGCGCGCGCAAGCTGGTGCTGCGCCGCAACGGCATCGTGCAGCGTCACTACGTGATCGACCCCGCGACTGGCGAACCGAGCATGAGCAATGCGCAGCTCAGTGCCGAAGCGATACGCGGCTTGCAGGGCGAGGGTTTTGAACTGAACCAGCTTGATTGCCTGGTGGCCAGCACCTCGTCGCCGGATCAAGTGATGCCGGGGCACGCCGTGATGGTGCATGGCGAGCTGGGCAATCCGTCCTGCGAGGTGGCGACCACCGCTGGTATCTGCTTGTGCGGGATGACGGCGTTGAAATACGCCTGGATGAGCGTGGCCAGTGGCGAGAGCCGCACGGCCGTGGCCTGTGGTTCGGAGGTCGCCTCGACGCTGATGCAGGCGCGCAATTTCAACGCCGAATACGAAAGCCGCGTCGACGAGCTGGAAAAGCACCCGGAGATCGCCTTCGAGAAGGATTTTCTGCGCTGGATGCTTTCCGATGGTGCTGGCGCCTTGCTGCTGCAGGATCGCCCGAATCAGAGCGGCCTGAGCCTGCGCATCGACTGGCTGGATATCTACTCCTTCGCCGATCAGATGCCGCCCTGCATGTATGCCGGTGCCGACATGCAGGACGATACCCTGCGTGGCTGGAGCCGTTACGACGCCGACGACCGCGCGAAGCAGTCGGTGATGGCGATCAAGCAGAACGTCAAACTGCTCAACGAGAACATCGTCAAATACACCGTGGAAGAGGCGCTGCGGCGCATCATGGCGCGGCGCGAGCTGCGCGTGGCTGACATCGACTGGTTCCTGCCGCACTACTCCTCGGAGTTCTTCCGCGAGCCGCTGGCCGTGGGCCTGGCCAATGTCGACCTGCCGATCCCGATGGAGCACTGGTTCACCAACCTGACCAGCAAGGGCAATACCGGCGCGGCGTCGATCTTCATCATCCTCGAAGAACTGTTCAATGGTGGTCGCTTGCGCAGCGGCCAGCGGCTGCTCTGCTACGTGCCCGAAAGTGGGCGTTTCTCCAGTGCGTTCATGCATCTGACGGTGGTCGGCAATGAAGCTTGATGAAGTTCCTCAGGATCACAGCTCCACCTATGGCGGCCATAGCAAGCTGGTTTACGCAGTGGATGCCAGCGGCCATTACCAGGGGACCCAGAGCGATGGCTGGGAGCCGGAGGCCTATTCCACTTTGCTCGCTGTCGCCGAGCTCGAAGCCCAGGAGGCCGAAGCCCTGGCGCTCTGGCAGCGTGGCGAGCAGTCGCCGCTCAAGTGCCTGATGTACCGCTACCGCATGGACGAACCAGCGCTGGCGCAGATCACCGGCCTGTGGCAATGGCGGGTGCGCCGCCACTTCCGCCCGGAAATCTATCGCCGCCTGAGCGCCTCCGTGCTGGCGCGCTACGCCGAAGCCTTCGGCCTGAACGTCGACGAGCTGCGTCGCTACCAGAGAGAGTTGCCATGACCGCGTTCCAGCACCGCCAGAGCGCCCACTGCGAAAGTGGCGTCATGGCCAGCCTGCTCACCCATGCCGGTCTGCCAATGAGCGAGCCGATGGCCTTCGGCCTGGCATCGGGTCTGGCCTTCGCCTACCTGCCTATCGTCAAACTGGGTGGTATGCCGCTGATTGCCTACCGCATGCCGCCGCGCCACCTGATCAAGACCCTGAGCAAACGCCTCGGCGTGCGCCTGACCAGCCGCACCTTCGCCAAACCCGAGCAGGGGCGTGTCGAACTCGACCGGGTACTCGACAGTGGTCGGCTGGCAGGCCTGCAAAGCTCGGTGTTCTGGCTGCCGTACTTCCCGCCGGAGATGCGTTTTCACTTCAACGCCCACAACCTGCTGGCCTACGGCCGCGACGGCGACGAGTACCTGCTCAGCGACCCAGTGTTCGAGGAGCCGGTGCGTTGTGCCAGCGCCGACCTGCAGAAGGCGCGCTTCGCCAAGGGAGCGCTGGCGGCCAAGGGCCTGATGTACTACCTCGACGACGTGTCGCCGGACCAGGATTGGGAGCGCCTGATCCGCCAGAGCGTGCTGTCCACCTCACGCATCCTCGATGGCATGCCACTGCCGTGGATTGGTATTCGTGGCATCCAGCACCTGGCCAAATGCGTCGAGTCGCTGGACCCGGCGCAGGCCAAGTACAACCGCCTGTACCTCACCCATATCGTGCGCATGCAGGAAGAAATCGGTACCGGCGGTGCGGGGTTTCGTTTCATGTATGCCAGCTTCCTGCAGGAGGCCGGTGAAAAGATCGGTGATGCCAGCCTGCAGGAGGCTTCGTCGCGCCTGACCGCGGTGGGCGATGATTGGCGCCAGTTCGCCTCGGCCTGTGTGCGCGCCAGCCGCAGCAAGGGTGAGACGCCGGACTTCCGGCCGATTGCCAAGATGCTCCGTGGCATCGCCGGGCAGGAGCGGGTGCTGATGAAAGAGCTGGGCGCCTGGGCCAAGCGCAAGGGGTGAGGTTGGTGCCCTTTGCTTTGTGAGAGATTGGTTTTTGGTGGGCTGAAGCCCACCCTACGGGGCAAGTCTCGGTTGTAGGGTGGGCTTCAGCCCACCAATGACATCAACAAGCCTGTAGGTGTAGGACTTCGATGCCTACCGTCAGCTCGGCAAAGTCCTGTGCTTTCGTGGGGGCCTCGACCAATACCGCCTGCGCCTGGAAATCCCCGTCTTCGTCGATTACCACCAGCAACGCCTGGCTGATGGCGCCATCGGCCAGATCCAAGGCGGCCAGCATCTGTAGCTGTTGCCATACATTGGTGCCGGCACCGATAAACAGGTTCGGCCCTTCCAGTCCCAATTGGGCGGCGACATGGAAGCCGGCCGCATTGCTGACGCTGTTGACGAACTCGAAGGGTTTGGGCTGGCGCTGATGCACGCAGACCGCATCGAGCAGCGCGCCCATGGTGGCGCGGGCCGGGTGGCGTGAGGCCAGATAGAGGCCGCAATCGCTACGCACATGCGCTTTGAGTGGCGCGCTGCACAGCAGTGCTTGCAGGATCATGCGGTCGATACGTCGTGGCGGCGCGTCCAGCCATTGGCCCAGGGCGGCCTTGAGCTCCTTGTCGGAGCAGCTCGCATCTCCGCGAATGCTGCAGGCAGCGATGACTGGCTTCATACCTGGCTCTCCGCGCAGCGTTGCAGTACCAGGCTGGCGTTGTTGCCACCGAAGCCGAAGAAGTTGGCCAGCAGCAGGCTGTCCGCTGCCACGCGGGTCGGTTCGGCGCTGAGCGGCAGCACGGCTTCGGCGGCATAGTCCACACCTGGCAGGTTGGCGAGATTCTCCACCAGCAGCAGTGTTTCGCTGAGGCCACAGGCGCCCAGGGTATGACCGAGCCTGGGTTTGAGCACGCACAGTGGCGGCAGCGTGTCGCCGAACAGCAGGCGCACGCCATTGCTCTCGGCGCGGTCGTTGGCACCGGTGGCGGTGCCATGCAGCTTTACCAAACCGATCTGTCCGGCATCGACGCCGGCACTGCGCAGGGCCTCGCGCATCACCCAGTCGATATGGCTGCCGTCTTCGCGGGTGGTGGTCAGGTTGCTGGTGTCGCAGGCGCTGAAGCCACCAAGCAGCTTCGCCAGTGGCGCCTCGCCGGGCTCCCTGGCCAGCAGCGTGGCGGCATACGCCTCACCGAGAATCAGGCCGTCGCGCTCCGGGTGAAAGGGCCGGTAGGCGCCGCTCGGGCTGGTCAGGTCGAGGGCGCCGAAGCCTTGCTGGGCAATGGCGCTGGGTGTTTCGAAGGCCAGTACCAGCACACGTTCGTAAAGGCCGGCGGCGAGTATCCGTGCGCCATACAGTAGGCCGTTGGCGGCGCTGGTGCAGGCGGTATTGAGGGTGAACGCGTCAGCGAAACCCCAGCGTTGGCGCAGGTCTTCGGCCAGCAGGTCGAGTGAGGTCGAATGTTCTGGGCGAAAGCCGCCTTCTGCGGCGATCAGTTGTTCGAGGTCGTCGATATCCAGGCTGGTGCTGGCGATGATCAACAGGCAGTCATCCAGCGCACCTGGCTGTTCGCCCAGGGTCTCGCCGA
The DNA here is from genome assembly GCF_900115475.1 of Ectopseudomonas composti. GTDB lineage: Bacteria > Pseudomonadota > Gammaproteobacteria > Pseudomonadales > Pseudomonadaceae > Aquipseudomonas > Aquipseudomonas composti. The sequence continues at coordinate 614,841 of NZ_FOWP01000001.1, read as the reverse complement.
GCAGTCGGTCGCAGCGCTGCTGGCGGCTTTCACCGCTGCGGCTTACGGCCAGGTAGGGGCGCGGTTGCTGCAGTTCATGCAGCTGGAACGAGCTCGACACAGGCAGTTGGCCGGCTTGCAGGGCTGCGCTGGCGGCGTGCAGGTCGGTGCCAAGGGCACTGTGCAGGGCGCCGCGCTGGAGATAGATGGGCGTCACTTTTTCTGCCTGATGAAGGCCGCGATGCTGGCGATGCTATTGAGAATACGCCGCCCATCCTTGGCCCCTTCGATGCGCACGCCATAGTGCTGCTGCAGTGCCAGAGAGACCTGCAGGGCATCGAGGCTGTCCATGGCGATACGACTTTGCTGACCGAACAACGGCTCGTCATCGGCGATGCTCTGCCAGTCGATGTCGTCTTCCTTGTCGCATTCACGGATCAGCAATTGCTTGAGTTCTTGTTCTAGTAATGTGTCGTCCATTGCGTTTGCTGCACTCGTCTGCGGAACAGGTAAAGCCCGCCGCCGCCCAGCACCAGGGCGAACAGCAGAAGGCGGGCACAGTCAGGGGCGATGTCGGCAAGCGTTCCCTGGCCCACCAGCAGGGTCAGGAAGGCGTCCAGCGCCCAACTCATCGGCGAGATTTCCGCCAGTTGGCTCATGGCCTCGGGCATCACGCTCTTGGGCACCATGATGCCGCCGATGGCGGCGAGGATGATATTGAGACCGCCGCCGAGCAGCAACGCCTGCTCGCCGCTACGTGCCAACGAGGCCAGCAGCAGGCCCAGGCTGCAAGCGGCCAGGCTCAGGCTCAGTGCCAGCAGCGCGTAGGCCAGTGGCGAGCCCGGCAGGCTCAGGCCGCTCAAACCGAGCAGAGGTAGCAGGTATACGCCGATGGCCAGCAACAGGGCGAACTGCAGCAGGTTGATCGCCAGATAAGGCAGCAGTTTGCTCAGCACCAGGATGCTGGGGCTCAGGCCCAACGCACGAAAGCGCAGCAGGGCGCCGCTCTGCTGTTCACGCTGGAAGCCGCCAGCCATCGGCAGGGCGACGAAGAACATGCCGAAGATCAGCCAGGCCGGCACGCTCAATTGGCTGGCGTTGGCCTTGCCGCTGAGTTCGCCGCTGGCCAGCATCTGTTGTTCGCTGATCTCGCTCTGGGTGCGCTGGCTGATCAGTTGCCAGCGTTGTTCGGTGCTCATGCCTGCGTCCAGCGCGTCGCTGTCTTCCAGGTAGGCCAGCAGGCGAGTCTGCGCCAGGGCGATGTTCAGCGCTGCGCGCAGGCGTTGGCGCGTCTGCCCATCGGTGCGCGGGGGAAAGCTCAGCGTGGGGCCGATGTGAGGCGTATCCAGCAAGGTCTCGGAAAAGTTCCTGGCCAGGCTGATGCGTGGCAAGGGTTCTTCGCTGCTGGCGAGCAGGTGGCTGCCCGGTAACTGTTCCTGCAGCGCGTGCTGGAAGAACGCGCTGGCTTCGCTGCCTTGCTCGATCTCCAGCACCAGGCTCAAGGGCGGCGGCTGGTCACGCAGGTAGCTGGACAGCGCGGCGGCCATCAGCACGAGAAACAGGATCGGCATGATGAACAGCACGGCCAGTGCATGCGGGTCGCGCAGCAGCAGCAGACATTCCTTGCGTACCAGCGCCAGTAATGGGCTCACAGGCGGCCTCCGTTGAGGCTCAGGTAGAGCTGCTCCAGCGATGGCCGGCCGAAGCGCAGCAGGCTCGGTGGGGTCGGCTGCGCGGCGAGGAACTGGGTGATCGCCAGCAGTTGCTGGCTGTCCAGATTGCCGATGCGCAGACCATCCGGCAGCGCCTCGGCGCTCAGTTGCAGCTGGTCGAGCAGTTGCTGAAAGGCAGCGGGAACCTGTTCCGGCCATTCCAGCAGCAGGCCGTGGCCGCCATCAAGCAGTTGCTGTTTGTCGACGTCGAGGCGCACCTTGCCTTCGTGCAGCAGGAGGATGCGTCCAGCCACACGCTCGACCTCGTCCAGATAGTGGCTGGTGTAGATCACCCCATGCCCTTCGGCGGCGAGCCGCTCGACGGCATCGAGCAGCATTTGCCGGCTGGCGGCATCGACGCCGACGGTGGCTTCATCGAACAGGTACAGGCGTGCGGGCTGGAGCAGGCCTATGGCGAAGTTCAGGCGGCGCTGCTCGCCACCGGACAGGCGTGCTGCGCGGCGTTGCAGTTTGTCTTCGAGAGCGCTGCTGGCGATGCTCAACTCCAGCCGCTGGCGGCGCTGAGCACCGTGCAGACGGTAGAGATCGGCGAACAGCGCGAGGTTCTCGGCCACCGTGAGTTCGGTGTAGAAGGCCAGTTGCTGTGGCACCAGGCCCAGGCTGCGCGGCCCGTGCCAGCGGATCTCACCTTGTTGCAGGGCCAGCGTATCGCTGAGCAGGGCCAGTAGCGTGGTCTTGCCCGCGCCGTTACTGCCGAGCAGGCCCAGGCACTGGCCTTCCTGCAGTTGCAGGTCGATGCCGTGCAGGGCGAAGGTGTCTGCGCCCGGGTAGTGGAAGCTGACGTCACGTAGCTCAAGCACGGACAAGCACCAGCAGCAGTTTTCCGTCCAGCAGCGGTTGGCGGCCGGCCTGGATGGTGAAGGCGTAGAGCGCGCCGGCCGGGCTCAGCGCCTCCTGTTGGGCGCTGACCAGCAGCGGTTCTGCACTGCGTGTGACCGGGTGCAGATTGAGCTGGGAAAGTTTGCCGACCAGGGCCATTTCAATGGCATCCGCTCCGCCGTATAGGGCACCATGTGCGGCGCAAAGCTGGGCGGCGGCTTCGAACAGCAGGCAAGGCGAGGCATTTTCGCCAAGCTTGTCGAGATGATGCCAGGCGCTGAGACCGCGGATAGTGAGGTTGTCGTGATCGACCAATGCATCCAGCCAGAGAGCATCGCCCTGGTGCGGCAGCAGTGTGTGCAGTTGGGTGCGATCCATGGCGGGCGGTCGGTACGTACGGGCGACGCAGTGTAACAGAGGCAGGGATAGAGGGAGGATGCAGTGACGATCTGGCAGTGGGTGGCTTTTGTGATGCTCAGCGCAGTGCTGGTGGGAATTTCCTGGCGCACCTTGGGCAATCCGCGCAGTCACGGTTTCTATCGTTTCTTCGCCTGGGAAGCGATGGCGCTGATGCTGGTGCTCAATGCGCCGTCCTGGTTTGGCGACCGCGGCGAGTTGAATCAGCGTATATCCTGGGTACTGCTGAGTCTTTCTCTGTTGGTGCTGTTCGCTGGCGTGTACCAGATGCGCCGTTTCGGACAGGCCGGTACGCAACGTCAGGATGATGAGCTATTCGCCTTCGAACGCACGTCGCAGCTGGTGACGGGCGGTATCTTCCGCTACATCCGTCACCCCATGTACTGCTCATTGCTGTTGCTGGCGTGGGGTATCGCCTTCAAACGCATCGATGTGCTGATCGTGCTGCTGGCGGTGCTGTCCAGCGTGCTGCTGTGGTGTTCGGCGCGCTGCGAAGAGCGCGAATGTATGGCCTATTTCGGCGATGCCTATCGCCAGTACATGGGCCGTAGCTGGATGTTCCTGCCACTCGTGCTCTGAGCGCCTCGTTCAGAAGCCCTATTTCGCGTTCTGGTGATCCAGCAGCAGCTGCCGATAGGCACGTTGGTAGTCCTCATAGCCGAGATTCTGCTGCTGCAGATCACGCACGCGTTCATCCAGGCTCTTGCGTGGCTCGGCTGTCGAGTGGGCCTGTGCGGCAGGTTGGGCCGTGCTGCTCAACTGCGCGCTGGCCAGCAACTCGTCGATGACCGGGTCGATCTTGCTCTTGGTGCCTTGCCATTTCATCAACGACAAACCGCCCTTACCGCGCAGGTGGTAGCTGGCTGTGGCCAGTGTCTGGCGACGGGGGCCGAGAATGGTGATTTCGGCGGTGGACAGATACGGCGCCATGTCCCAGGAACGGCGAGCTGTGTAAGTCACCACGTAAGGGCAATCGGCCCTGGGAATCTTCGAGTGGATTTGCGTCTGGATACCATGTCGGGCAAAGCCTTCCTGCAGCACGGGCACGAAGTCGCTGACCTGAACTTTTGGGTTCTCTTGGATGCACATTTGATCGGCCGCCGTATTTAGTGGCGTGACCCGGGTAGCGGTGCAGCCACCGAGTAGTGTTGCCGTCACGAGCAGTGGCAAGGCAATGCGCAGTTTCGACATGGTAGAGGGCTTCCTTGCGTGAAAAGGCCACCTTTACGGTGGCCTTTGGGGGGGAGTGCAGGTGGTGTCACTTCACCTTGGCGTACTTGGCCTTCAGTGCGACGCCGGCCATGATCGCGCCGGCGTGGCATTCGTATTTGCTGTCGTCGCGGTATTCCTTGTTCTTGTAGTTGCTGGCCAGGTCGACCACGGCGTTGGCGCCTGCGGCCTTGGCCGAGTTTTGCAGTTTGATCAGGGCCGATTGCAGTGCCCAGCTGCAAGCCGCTTCATCGGTCTTGTTGAAGGCGTTGGTCTTCTGGCTGGTGGTGACATTGGCGTTGATGATCTGGGCGCCAGCCGGAGTCTTGTTCAGGTAGAACTTCACCGAACCATCGAGACGACCAGCCTGGGTCGCTTCGTTGACCACCGACTGGAAGTCCAGGAAGTGAGCGGTATCGCGCGCCTGGCTGAGGCCGGGCAGCAGGGCAACGGAGAGAAGTACGGCAGTGGTCCAGATTTTTGCTTTCATGGTTATCTCCTTGAATATCACTGTATGGAAAAGCTCGTTCAACGTCTGCTGCGCGTAGGCCTGTAGCAATCACCTACAGCTCATTACCAACCAGGCACCCTGTCAGAAGGACGCCCTGTTCAGTTCCTGCTGGATGCTGCGATCCAGATTTTGAATCCACTTGTTGTAGTTGCGGTGGATCTTGCCGTTCTTGTAACCGAGGTTCTGGCTGTCGCGATAGCGGATCGAATAGCTCGACGCGCTATAGGGAATGGTGATCTCGGCCTGGTGATTGCGGCGCTGGATGAGCGCCATGATGTTGCCTCGGTCGGCACGCTCGACGGTCCATTGGCGGCTTTGCAGCGCGGCGAGAATAGCGCGGCGCATATCATCCTCACTCCTGACCGTCGAAGTCGGTGTGCGGTTCTCGATGTTCATCACCGGTTTCGACGTACAGGCTGCAACGCCCAGCAGCAGGGCTGCGATCAGAGCAAATCGAGTGAAACGAGACATCATCCGTGTTCCTTGTCTGTTGAAAATCAATGCCAGCGCTTGAAGATCAGCGAGGTATTCACGCCACCGAAGGCGAAGTTGTTGTTCATCACGTACTCGTGGCTCATCTGGCGGAACTCGCCGCGCAGATAATCCAGCTCACCGCAGGCCGGGTCGATCTCGTCCAGATTCAGGGTGTAGACGTAACTGTCCGAGTTCATCATCTCGATGCTGAACCAGGATTCCAGCGCGCCGCAGGCGCCCAGGGTGTGGCCGAGGTAGCTCTTCTGCGAGCTGATCGGCATCTGCGCGCCGAACAGGCTGCTGGTGGCCAGGGTTTCGGCGACGTCGCCCTGTTCGGTGGCAGTGCCATGGCCGTTGACGTAACCGATGGCGGAAGGTTCCAGGCCGGCGTCATCGAGCGCCAGCTGCATGGCGCCGCGCATGGTTTCCTGCACCGGCTTGGTGGCGTGCTGGCCGTCGGAGTTGCATCCGAAGCCGACGATCTCGGCATGGATAGTGGCGCCACGGGCGAGGGCGTGCTCCAGCTCTTCGAGCACCAGGATGCCGGCACCTTCACCGATCACCAGGCCGTCACGGGCGCTGTCGTAGGGGCGCGGGCTGGTGTGCGGGGCGTCGTTCTTCAGGCTGGTGGCGTACAGCGCATCGAAGACCATGGCCTCGGTGGGGCACAGTTCCTCGGCACCGCCGGCGAGCATCATCTTCAGGCGGCCGAACTTGATCGCCTCGTAGGCATAGCCGATGCCTTGGCTGCCGCTGGTGCAGGCGCTGGAGGTGGGGATCAGGCGGCCCTTGAGGCCGAAGAAGATGCTGATATTGGCCGCCGTGGTGTGCGGCATCATGCGGATGTAGGAGTTGGCATTGAGGCCGTCTGCCACAGAGTTCAGCAGCATGTTGCCGAAGGCCTTGACCTCCTCGGTGCTGCCGGTTGACGAGCCACAGGCCACGCCCATGCGCCCATCGGCGATGCACGGATCGCCGAGTAAGCCGGCGTGTTCCAGCGCGCGTTCAGCGGCATACACCGCCAGCTTGGACACCCGGCCCATGCTGCGCGTCTGCTTGCGATTCCAGTGCTTGGGCTGGACGAAATCGTCCACCGGCCCGCCCAGGCGGGTGTTCAGCTCGGTGAAGCGATCCCATTCGTCCATGCGCCGGATGCCACTTTTGCCGGCTTTGAACGCGGCCGAGATGGTTGGCCAGTCGCTGCCCAGCGAGGTGATACCGGCCATACCGGTGACGACTACACGTTTCATCAGCACAGACCGCCATTCACTGCGAGAACCTGGCGGGTAATGTACGCCGCTTCGCTGGACATCAGGAAGTTCACCGCACCCGCCACTTCTTCCGGCGTGCCCATGCGCGCCGCCGGAATCATCTTGAGGATTTCGTCCACCGGGACCAGCTCGTCGAGAATCTCGGTGTCGATCAGGCCGGGGGCGACGCAGTTGACGGTGATCTTGCGTTTGGCCAGCTCGATGGCCAGGGCCTTGGCGGCGCCGATCACGCCGGCCTTGGAGGCGCTGTAGTTGACCTGGCCGCGGTTGCCGACCAGCCCCGATACCGAGGTGATGCAGACGATGCGGCCCGCTGCGCGGCGACGGATCATCGGCATGGTCAGCGGGTGCAGCACATTGTAGAAACCATCCAGGTTGGTGCGCAGCACCTGATCCCAGTCCTCTTCGGACAGCGCCGGGAAAGCGCCGTCGCGGGTCAGGCCGGCGTTGCACACCACGCCGTAGTAAGCGCCATGGGCTTCAACGTCGGCCTCCAGGGCTTCGCGGCAGGCGGCGCGGTCGGATACGTCGAATTGCAGGATGCGCGCCTGGCGCCCGAGTTCGACGATCTGCGCCTGCACGGCTTCGGCCTCATCGCGGCGTGAGCGGCAGTGCAGGACGAGGTCATGGCCTGACTGCGCGAGGCGCAGGGCGATGGCGCGGCCGATGCCACGGCTGGAGCCGGTGACCAGAACGGTGGGGGCGGAAGTAGTTTCAGTCATGGGATTGTTCTTGCGGTTCTTGTGGCTCTTGTAAATAGACCGCCGGTTGCGGCGGGCGGAATACATTGAGACGGGCTTCGGCCTGGATGCCGGGCCCTTGGAGGTGGCATTCGAACACGCCCATGCCGTTGTCGTCCTGCAGCGAGCACAGGGCGCGGATGTGCAGTTCGCTACCAGCCGGGAAACGCTCGACGTTGCAGGCGTACTTGCGCGTGCCGAGCAGAAAGCCCAGCTCCACCGGCAAGCCGGCGCGCTTGGCCTGAATACCGGCGAAGGCGGCGATGGCCTGGGCCATCAGCTCGATGCCGGTCCAGGCTGGCAAGCTGCCGTCGCTGTCGCTGAGCAGGCCGTTGGGCCGCACCAGCAGGCGTACCTCGATGGCTTCCGTGTCGCAGCTCAGCACTTCATCGAGCAGCACCATGTTGCCGGCGTGGGGCACCAGTTCGGCGACGGGCCACAGCTTCATGGCGCGTCCCCCAGAATCAGCGCGACGTTGTTGCCGCCGAAGGCGAAAGAGTTGCTCATCAGGTGGCGACCTTGTGTGCGGAGGAGGCGAGCGCCGCTCTGGACCAGTTCGAGCGATGCCAGTTCGGGATCGCGCTGCCCGTCCCAGAGGTGCGGTGGCAGCAGGCCGTCACGGTTGTGCTCGCTCAGGGTCAGCCAGCAGAAGGCCGCTTCCAGCGCGCCGGCGGCGCCCAGGGTATGGCCGGTCATCGGCTTGCTCGACGAGCAGGGCAGGCCGTCAGGAAACAGGGCGTGCACGGCCTTGCTCTCCATCGCGTCGTTATGCCGGGTGGCGGTGCCGTGCAAGTTGAGGTAGTCGATCCGATCCGGCGTCAGGCCGGCGCTGGCCAGGGCCTTTTCCATTGCGCGGCGTGCGCCCAGGCCTTCCGGGTGTGGGGCGGAAATATGGTGGGCGTCGGAGGTGGCGCCGCCGCCGCAGAAAAGGATGGGCGCGGGTTCGCGCGTCATCAGGAACAGCGCCGCGGCTTCGCCGATGTTGATGCCGTTGCGGTTCACCGAGCACGGATTGCAGGGCTCGGCCGAAACTGCTTCCAGCGAGGAAAAACCATTCAGGGTCAGGCGACACAGGCTGTCCACACCACCGCAGATCACCGCATCGCACAGGCCCATGCGCAGCAGGCGCTGGGCGCTGAGCAGGGCGCGGGCGCTGGACGTACAGGCGGTGGACTGGCAGTACACCGGTCCCGCCAGGCCCAGCCAGTCGGCGAGGAAGCTGGCTGGGGCAGCCATTTCCTGCTGGGCATAATCGTATTCGGCGGGCAGCTCGCCTTCGTCGAGGTGGCGCGCGATATGTTCGCCCGCTTCGCGAATACCCGAGGTGCTGGTGCCTAGCACCAGGCCGACGCGATGGGCGCCGTAGCGGGCGATGGCCGCATGCAATTCGGCTTCGATCTGCTGCGCGGCAGCCAGCAGCAACTGGTTGTTGCGGCTGTGTGATGCCTCGAAGCCGGGCGGCATGGCCGGTAGGTCAACATGCACAGCGCCGACCGTCAGGCTGCGTTCGCTGACCCAACCGTCTTCGGCACGCATGCCTGAGGTATCGCCAGCGAACAGCGCATCGGCGACGGCTTGCTTGCCTTCGCCGAGGGCACAGAGCAGGCCGAGCGCATTGAGATAGCTGGGGGTAGGGGCGCGGGACATCAATCGCTTTCTTCCAGGTTCAGTGCACGTATCCGGTAATTCAGGCCGGTTTTGCCAAGGGCGAAATCCAGGGGGCCGTGGTAGTCGATGGTCCAGTCCGGCACAAGGCGGCGCTGGTCATCGCTTACCTGTTGCCAACTACCGGCCGGATAAGCCTGCAGCGCGTCGCTGCGGCTCAGGGCGAACAGCAGTGCGGCGAACAGTTCGCGGGCCTCGGCATTGGGTGGCAGCAGGCCGTCGTTGCGCCATTGTCCGGCATCCAGTAGCTGACGCGCCTGCGGGATACCGAGCGGGTCCATCAGTGACCAGCGCAAGGCCGAGCCTTCTTGCTGGATCACCAGTAGCCAGTCCTGGCGCACGTCCGCCTGCTCACGCTGGATCTGCAGGGTGAGCGGCAGCGCTGCGACCAATGCCGGGGCCGCTTGCGGCACGGGGGTGCGTGCGGCGCAGGCGCCCAGCAGTAGGCTGGAGACGAGCAGGAGTATGCGTGGCATCACGGCTTGCGCGCCACCACGTTGAGCAGCGTTTCGTCGCGTTGGCCGACTGGCTTGGGTCGCATCAGCCCCCAGCGTTCCAGCAGGCCGAAGTCCTTGGCGCGGCTCCACCACAGGTACGGGTAAGAAACGCTGGCATCGTCGAACTGGAAGCCCTGCGTACGCAACATGTCCAGGTACTGCTCGGCGCTGCGCTGCACGTGCATCGGGTGGCGGAACAGCCAGCGGATCACCCAGGTATCGATGTAGAACTTGGTCGATTCGGCCAGCAGCAGCCGACCGCCGGGTTTGAGCACACGCCAGAACTCGGCGAGCGCCTGCTCCTGCTCCACCAGGTGGTGCAGCGTCTGGTGGCAGAACAGCAGGTCGACGCTGGCGTCGGGCAGGTCGATGGCCGCGCAGTCGCTGGCGATCAGTTCGACCTCCAGGCCCAGGCGCTCGGCTTCGCGGCGCGAGCATTCGAGGCTGTGCGGGTCGGCGTCGAGACCGATCATCCGCGCCGGTGCGAAGGCGGCGTTGAGCAGGCCGAAGGAACGGCCCTGACCGCAGCCCGTGTCCAGCAGGACGGGAGCGTGCGGCAGCGGGCCGGCGATCAGACGTACCAGGTCGTTGATCGCGACCCGCAGTACATGGTGTTGCCAGACATGGCTCTGCAGGAACCAGAAGCCGAAGCGGGTTTCTTCGACGTAGGTGGGCGAGACGGGGCGCAGGGCGTTCATCGACTGTCCTTGTCAGGGCTGTGAACAAAGCTCGGCCAACACGCGCAGGCGCCGGCGAGGTTCGGAAACATAGGGATTCTTACCGTCCCAGGCGTAGCCGGCAAGGATCGAGCTGATCATGCGGCGAATCTCCGGCGAGGCGTTCTCGTAATAGATCACGTCCTGGAAGGAGCCCTCGTACCAGCCTTCGACGTAGACGCGGAAGGTGTCCACGCCACGTTTGAGCGGGATGGCGAACTCGCTTTCCCAGTCCACCGTTTCACCGTTCAACTGACGGTGCAGTAGCCCGGCGGCCATGCTCGCCGAGCGCATGGCGATAGTCACGCCCGAGCTGAACACCGGGTCGAGGAACTCGGCAGCATTACCCAGCAGAGCGAAACCCGGCCCGTGCAGGCTCTTGACGTTGGCCGAGTAACCGTTGATCTCACGCGCTGGGGTATCCCACGCGGCATTGCCCAGCACCTTGCTCAGCGATGGGGTCTCGGCGACGAACTGCTTGAGGCAGGCATCGAGATCCTTCGGGTAGTTCTCGTAGTGCTCGGCGGCGCAGACCACGCCCAGCGAGCAACGGCCGTTGCTGAACGGAATGGTCCAGAACCACACGTCGCGCAGAGTCGGATGGGTGGTGATGAGGATCATCTCGCGGTTGAAGCCTGAGGCCGGGTCGATGTTGTCCTTGATGTGGGTGAACACCGCACGGCGTACCGGGAAGGCCGACGGCGTATCGAGGTCGAGCAGGCGCGGCAGCACGCGGCCATAGCCGCTGCCGTCGAGGACGAAGGCGCACTCGACCTGGTATTCAAGGCCATCGGCCAGGCGGCGTATCGACAGGCGCGGGCAGTCGCCGCTGAAGTCGGCGGCGAAGATTTCTTCCTCGTAGCGGATTTCCACGCCCTGGCGCTCGGCTTCATCGGCCAGCAGCTTGTCGAAGTCGGCGCGGATCACCTGGTAGGTCGAGCCCTTGCCCGCGGTGAACTTGTCGCGAAAGTCGAAGCTGGTGTAACGCTCGCCCCAGGCGAACGCAGCGCCATGCTTGGTCTGGAAACCCGCGGCCTGAACCGCTTCAAGCATGCCAGCCTCTTCGACGAAGTCGAGGCAATGCGACAGCAGGCTCTCGCCGATGGAGAAGCGCGGGAAGCGCTGGCGCTCCAGCACCAGCACGTCGTGGCCCTGGCGCTTGAGAATGGCGGCGGCGATAGCACCGGACGGGCCGGCACCGATGACGACGATCTGACGTTGTTCGAGTTCAGGAGATTTCATAGCGGGCTTTCGCTTCATGATTGACGGCGTGCCGGCCTAGCAGGGCAGGCAGCAGAGTAGAGAACAGACTCATCAGCAGCAGGCCGAAGTACACCGTTGAATCAATCAGCTGGAGCTGCAGGAGCAGGTTGAGGAACACGATTTCGGTCAGGCCACGGATGTTCAGCAGCAGGCTTTCCCGCCACTTGATCCGCGCTGACGCGGCCGGGTCTGCCCAATGCAGGCCCAGCCAACTGCCAAGCACCTTGCTGATGACCGGCAGCGCCAGCAGGGTAACGATTACCAGCCCGGACAGGTGTTGACCCAGGCCATGGAAATCCACGCGCAGTACGCCATAAGTGAGAATCAGCGGAACCGCGATGCCATTGAGCAGCCCTTTCCAGTGACGCGGCGCCAGTGGCAGGACAAAGGGTTGCGTCAGGTAAGCCAGGCACAGCATGTAGGCGATGCCGAATACCAGCGCATTCAGTTCAAGCTGCTGGAGCACCAGCATCAGGGCGAAGAACGGCAGGCTGTAGAACAGTGGATGACGTAGCGTGAGCCTGTGCAGTAACAGAGGCAACAGCGCCGCCAGTAGTGGCCACAGCAGTGTCGTCGGCTGGCTGCTGCCCTGGGCCAGGCCGAACAGGCTCCAGCACATGAAGTCCATCAGGATTGCCGCGTGCAGCAGGCGTTTGCTGTCGGCTGCCGGGTAGCCGATGCTCTGCAAGAACAGATAGAGCACCGGGATCGCGGTGATGGAGAACAGCAGGCCAATGCCCAGTGCACTCAGCCAGCCACGTTCGCCGGGTAGCAGCCAGAGCGAGCAGGCTACGCCGGCCAGCATCGGCACGAGAAAACTCGGCAGGGCGATCTTCACGCAGGCCGGGCTGAGATCGAGGTCGATCACGTCGCTGAGGATGTAGCCCAGCAGCAAGGCGAAGCACAAGCCATAGGCGAAGTTCAGCCACGCGGGCGCGAGCAACTCGGCCGCGCTCAGTTGCCAGTGCGGCTCGGCCCACAGCAACAGCAGCGTCGGAATGACCAGCGCGGCCACCAGCAACTGGCCGACGATGGGAATCAGGCGGCGTGCGCCGATGATTGCGACCAGTGCGTAAATGGCCAGGGCCAGCAGCCAGAACAGGGCCACGCTCATGGATGCGGCTCCTTCGCAGGCGCGTCACCCGCCCAGGGCGCGAGGAGGAAGCTGAAGATCAGGCCGATGCTGATGGTCAGGCCGAAGTTGCTGACCGCCGGTGTGCTGGACACTGCCAGCAGGCCGAACGACAACCAGGTGGTCAGCGCCGACAGCAGCGTGCCGAGCAGGCTGGTGGCAGCGCCGCCGACCCGTTCGCGGATGAGGATGGCGTAGTCCACGCCGATGGCGGTGACCAGCAACAGGCCGAACAGGCTGAACAGCGTCAGCGGCTGGCCAAGCCAGCCGAGGCTGGCCAGGCTGGCCAAGGCGGCCAGCAGCGACACCGCCAATATGCGAGCAGCGCCACGTGCGCCGAAGAAGAAGCACAGTACGGCGAAGATCAGCAGGCAGGAGGCCAGTTTGAGCTCGGCGGCGCTGACCTGGGTGGCGGCGAACAGGCGATTGAGTTCGCCGAGGCGGTCAACCAGCTTCACACCGGCGAGCCCCTCGGCCTGGGCGGCCAGCAGATCGCTGTCGCTCAGGCCTTGCAGGCTGATCAGCCCGGCGACCTGGCCGTCATCGGCGTTGCCCAGCCAGAGCGGGCGCCAGGGTTCGCTCAGCGGCGCGGCGAGTACCTGCTCAACGCTCAGTGTCGGCAGGGCTTGCAGCTGTCGTGCCTCCTGCTCGATGGCTTCGGCAGGAATACCCAGCTCGGTGAGCGCGGCGCTGTGGCTGGGGAGCATTGCCACGGCCTGACGCAGTTTTTCCTGCTGCGTGGTCGGCGCGATCAGCTGACTCAGCGCCAGATAGCTTTTCAGCTGGCCCTGTTCTACCAGCGTGTCCAGGCGCTGGCTCAGCACCTGCTGGCGTTGCAGCAGTTGCTCCTCATCGTCGCCACGTACCAGGAAGAATTGGCTGGTCGGTTGCGTGCCGACGATCTGGCTGATGGCTTTCGATTGTTCCAGCAATTGCGGCGGCACGCTGGCCCACTGGCGCAGGTCATCCTTGTGCGAGAGCTGCAGCAAGCCAGCGGCGCAGAACAGGGCGAAGATCAACAGCAGCCAGGGGGTTGGCAGTTTACGCAGCAAGGCTTCACGCCAGTCGAGCAGGCGTTGCGCCAGCGCATGCGGGGGCTGCCAAGGGCGGATCTGGGCCTTGCCGAGCAGGGTTGGCAGCAGGAACAGCGTGCTCAGGTAGGCGCCGAGCAGGCCGGCGGCGGAGAAAATCGCCACTTGTTTCAGCGCCGGGAACGGCGTGAAGGCCAGGGCCAGGTAGCCGATGACGTTGGTCACCAGGCCCAGGCTCAGGCCAAGCAGCGTTGCGCGCAGGGCCCGCCAACTGTCCCAGGGTTGCAGCGTCCAGCTTTTCGACAGCAGGTGCAGGGGGTAGTCGATGGCCACGCCGATCAGGCTGGCGCCGAGTACCAGGGTCATCACGTGGATGTGGCCGAACACCGCGACACAGACCGTGAGCCCGGCGAGTACACCGATGGCGGCGGGAACGAAGGCAAGCAGTATGCGCACCTGGTGAAACACCAGCAGCATCATCAGCAGGGCGCCGGCGCTGGCGAGACCACCCATCAGACTGATCTCGCGAGTGGCCTCGCGCTGGCCATGGGCGGAATACAGCAGCCCGCTGCTGGCGAGCAAGTGGCCGCCGCGCGCCTCGACTTCGTCGCGCGCCTGGGTGACCAGATCGTCCACGGCCAGGGCCAGGTTGCCGTCGAAGGCGTCGGCATTGGTGCGGGCGCGCAGCAGTGCCCAAGTGGTCCCCTCGCTCTCGGCGATCAGCGCGCCGCTGAGGTCGACCTGGACATTGTGGTGATGGGGAAGGCCCTTTTCCACCAGGGTGCTGAGGCCGAGCAGGTCATCATTGGTGGCGACCACGCCCTGGCTGCGGAACGGATCGAACAGATCCTGAACGCGCTTTTCGATGAAGGCGGCCGGGTTGTCGATCAGCTGTTGACGGTCGGCAGCCGGCAGTAGCGCCAGGCGTTGATCCTGCAATTGCTGGCGTATGCTGGATAGGTCGGCTTGCGGGTCCCACTGCACCTTCTCGAACAGGGTCTGCTGCTGCCAGCGCGCGCCCAGCTCGGCGGCCAGCGCCAGCGCCTGCTCGCGCTGCGGATGGCTGATCAGTACCAGCAGTTCGCGGTTGAGCGGCTCCTGCATGCGCTGCACGGCCTGTTGTTCGAGCGCGTCCGGCTTGCCGCTGGGCACCAGTTCCAGCAGGTTGGCTGACACAGGTGCGCCCCCTCGCCACTGCCAGGCAGCAACGACGACGAGCAGGATCAGGGCGAGTGGGAAAAGCCGTGAACCCCAGTACTCAACTCTGGAAGTCATGTCGCTCCGCATCGCTCAGGGACTGATCGGCCCGATTGTCTTCAAGACGTAGCACGGTGCTGTCGCCCTGGGTTTCCTGCAGTTCGATGCGCTGCACCAGTTCACCGCCACTGATGACGATGGCTTTGAACACCTGTTTGAGCAGCACGCTGCGAGGCGTCAGGTCGAGCTGCCAGGCTTCGGCGCTGCCGCTCAGGCTGAGTTCGAAGTCCTGGCGCAGGCCGCTGCTGTCGCCCTTGAGCACGGCGAGGAACAGACGGTTCTGCTGGGCGGTGGCGCTCTGCTGGGCGACGAACTGCCAGCCCTGTTCGCTACGCCGGGCGATGCCTTGCGCGTCGATGCGGTAGTCCTGCTGCAGCGGACGTTGCAGCAGCCAGAGCAGGCCGTAATCTTTGGCCAGGACGAAGGTGCCGCGGCTGGTCAGCGGTTGCGGCAGTGCGCGCAGATGCTTTTCCTGAATGAAACTGCCACGCACCACTTCAGGCTCGCCGAGTTGCTCGCTGAGCTGGTCGAGGTCGAAAGCCATTGCCAACTGGGCAATGCCAGCCAGCAGTAGCCCGGATGCAATCCGGGAAAGGTAGCGGGTGATGAGGCGTTTTCCTTCTCTACCCTCTCCCCCAGCCCCTCTCCCGCAAGCGGGAGAGGGGAGTTTGTGCCGTGCTCCGAGTTTTGTCCTTGTTACAAATCTGTCCCCTCTCCCCTCGGGGAGAGGGTTAGGGAGAGGGGGGTGAAAGTCCGGATGTATGCCGTTCACGCGATGGCCCTCTGCACGGCATCGATGAAGACCTGTGGCGAGGCGAACTGCATCTCTCGCGTGGCGATTTCCACGGCCACTTGCACGGTGCTGCCACGGGTCATGCGTTCGCCCGTCTCGGCGTCGCTGATCAGGTAGTTGATCTTCAGGCGGCTTTCCCACTCCACCAGATCGGCGCGCACGATGATGCGCTGGCCGAACTGAGCGCCACGTACGTAGCGCACCTGCAGGTCGATCACCGGCCAGGCATAGCCGGAGTCGCGCATCTGCCGGTAGTTGTGGTCGAGTTTGTCGAGCAGGGCGCAGCGCGCCTGCTCGAAGTACTTGACGTAGTGGCCATGCCAGACGATTTCCATCATGTCGACGTCGTAGAACTGCACCTGCAGTTCGATCTGCGCCTGCAATACGCCTGATTTACGCATGGATCGCTCCTGAACCGATGGTGCGCACGGCGCGCCCTACCGGGTAGCGGGTCGTAGGGTGCGCCATGCGCACCAGGGCAAACTCAGGCATACAGCCTCCAGTGCTGGGTGCGGATGCGTTCCAGGCACATGCGCAGCTCGCCTTCCAGGGCACGGTCTTCGATTACTGGCGGGAAGTCGCTGGCCAGTTGCTCGCGCATGGCGGCCAGCGGCGCGGGAATGTCCTGCTTGCCAGCGCGCTCGCGCAGCCACACGCCCTGGTTGGCCGCCAGCAGGGTGGCGGCGGCGACCTGCTCGGTCAGCTCCAGGCTGCGCAGGGCATCGCGTGCGGCGATGGTGCCCATGCTCACCTTGTCCTGGTTATGGCATTCGGTGGAGCGTGAGAACACGCTGGCCGGCATGGTGTTCTTCAGCGCTTCAGCGGTCCAGGCACTGGTGCCGATCTGCACGGCCTTGAAGCCGTGGTTGATCATCGCCGTTTCGACCGGCGCGCCGGACAGGTTGCTCGGCAGACCGTGGTTGTAGCGGGTGTCGACCAGCAGGGCGAGCTGGCGGTCGAGCAGGTCGGCGACGTTGCCGACCAGGTTCTTCAGACTGTCCATGGCGAAGGCGATATGCCCGCCGTAGAAGTGGCCACCGTGCAGGGTGCGCTCGGTTTCGGCGTCGAACAGCGGGTTGTCGTTGGCGCTGTTGAGTTCGATCTCGATGAACTGACGCAGCAGACCCAGGCTGTCGGCCAGTACACCGAGTACGTGCGGCGCGCAGCGGATCGAGTAGCGATCCTGCAGGCGATGCAGCGGCGGCAGCGGCGCTTCGACGGCCAGATCCTGGCGAATCCAGGCGGCGACCTGGGTCTGTCCCGGGTGCGGTTTGGCGGCGAACAGGCGTTCGTCGAAGTGCTCCGGGTTGCCTTCCAGGGCGATCACATTCAGCGCGGTGATGCGCGTCGCCAGTTTCAGCAGGTAATCGGCGCGGGAGTAGGCCAGGCAGGCCAGGGCGGTCATCACCGCGGTGCCGTTCATCAGCGCCAGGGCTTCTTTCGGGCGCAGGGTCAGTGGCGTCCAGCCCAGTTCGCGGTGCACCTCGGCAGCGCTGCGACGCTCGCCTTTGTACAGCACGTCGCGTTCACCGCTGAGCGTGGCCGCGACGTACGACAGCGGGGTGAGGTCGCCGCTGGCACCGACCGAGCCTTCTTCCGGGATCAAGGGCAGCACGTCGTGATCGATGAACGCCTGGATGCGCTCCAACAGTTCCACGCGCACCCCGGACACACCATGGCACAGCGACTGCAAGCGGGCAGCGAGTACCGCGCGGGTGCTGGGGGCGTCGAGCAGTTTGCCCAGGCCGCAGCCATGGAAGGTGAACAGATGCTGGGGCAGCGCCTCGACCTGATGCAGTGGCACGGCGACCACGCAGGAGTCGCCGTAGCCGGTGGTGACGCCGTATATCACGCCTTCCTTGTCCAGCAGGGTGTCGAGAAAGCGTGCGCCCTTGGCGATCTTTTCCCGGTAGGCGGCATCGTTCTGCAACTGAGCGCGGGCCTGGCGCTGCGACAGGGCTACGATGTTCTCGATGGTCAGGGCGCGTTCGCCGAAGATCACCGGCTCAGGCTGGTATGTCGTCATCTCGCTTCCAGAAAGGGTAGAAGTTGAACCATTGTTGCGGTGCGTCCAGGCAGTGTTCGCCCAGGCGCTGCGCGTAACGTTGTGCCCAGCCGTGAACCATTTGGTCGCGCTCGCTGCGCTTCCAGCTCACGGCATCGGCGAAGTGTTCCAGGCGCACCTGGTAGCGCCCATCGATCTTCAGGCAGTGCATCAGCCCGACCGGGCATTGCAGCAGGCCAGCCAGCAGCCAGGGGCCTTGCGGAAAGGCCGCCGGCAGACCGAGAAAGTCGACCACCACACTGCGCCCTCCATGCAAGGGCACGCGGTCACCGGCGATGGCCAGCCACTCGCCGCGCTCCAGGCGCTCGGCCAGTTGCAACATGATCGCCGGGTCGAGTTCGCTGACCTGAATCAGACGCAGGTGACTGGCGCCGGACTCACCCAGCAGGCGGTTGAAGCGCTCGGCATGCTTGGTGTGCACCAGCACGTTCATGCACACCTGCTCGCCGAGCTCGGCCAGGGCGCGGCAGACTTCCAGATTACCCAGGTGCGCGCCGACCAGCAGGCGTCCGCGACCACCTTTATGCAGCTGCCCACGGATGTCGTCGGGATCGTCCAGTTGCAACTGCTGCAGTGGCAGGCGGCCGTTCCATACATCGAGCTTGTCCAGCAGGCTGTCGGCAAACGCCAGGAACTGACGCAGTACCGAGCTGCGGCTTGGGCGCAAGTCGGGACGTGCGCTCCAGGCTGCCAGGTTGTCTTGATACTGATGGATGCTGGTGCGTGCGCTGCGGCCGAACAGGTAGAAGTACAGCACGATCAGATACAGCAGCGGCACCAGGGGGCGACGGCCGAGCAGGCGCGCAGCGGCGACAGTGAAACGCATCAGCAGGAAGCTGCCGCGCTCCTTCTGCCGTGCCCAGTGCTCGTTGTGTTCGGCAGCGCTCATGCGGCCAGCCTGCGCCAGAGAATGCGCGGCGCGCGTAGCAACATGCCGCAGAACAGTCGCGCATGCATGCCGGAGATCAGCAGGTTGTCGTGCCACAGACGAAAGTGCGAAAGGCCATCGGCCGGATAGTGCACGCGGGTCGGCAGCCAGTGCATCGGCTGTTCGCGCCAGGCCATACGCACCAGAATCTCGGTATCGAAATCCATGCGCCGGCCGAGTTTCACCGTATCGAGCAACGCCAGGGTGGCCGGCAGTGGATAAACGCGAAAGCCACACATGGAGTCGCGAATCTGTAGCGACAGGCAGTTGATCCAGACCCAGACGTGAGTCAGGTAGCGCGCGTACAGGCGCGATTTGGGCACGCTCGCATCGTATTGCGGATAGCCGCAGACCATCGCCTGCGGGTGCGCGCGCGCGGTGGCGATGAAGCGATCCAGGGTGCTCAGGTCGTGCTGGCCGTCGGCATCGACCTGCAGGGCATGGCTATAGCCGAGGCGCGCCGCTTCACGCAGGCCGGCCATCACCGCACCACCTTTGCCCAGGTTGGCGGGCAGGCGCAGCAGATGAACGTCCGCTTGTTGCGCCAGTTCGTCCATGACCGCGGCGCAGGTCGCGTGCGAGCCGTCGTCCACCAGCAGGCAAGGCAACCCAGCGTTGCGCAGTTCCCCGACCACAGCGGGCAATGGCCGCTCGTGGTTGTACACCGGAATCACCGCGCAGGGATTGAAGCCAGACTCAGCCATGGGCCTGCTCCAGCAGAACGCGCCCGGAAGAACAGGCGGCCTCGCCATTGCGGTAGGCGAAGTAGAGCTTGCCGCGTTCGGCATCGAAGCGCAGTGACAACTGCAGGGTGTCGCCGGGGCGCACCAGTTGCTGGAACTTGAGCACTTCCATGCCGGCGAAGCGCGGCGGCAGGTCGATGATCAACTGGCGCGCCAGTTGCTGCGCCCAATCGACCTGCACCACGCCCGGCAGCACCGGGGTCTGCGGGAAGTGGCCGGTGAAATGGGCGAGATCCAGCGGCACTTGCAATTGCAGCAGCCATTCGCCGTCGCGTTCTTCGGCACTGACCGGCTCTACGCGCGTCGGCCTGGGCTCTGCCAGCAGGGCTTCGACTTGGCTCTGCGCCAGCTTGCCCTGGCTGCTGTAGGGCAACTCCAGCAGCAGACGCCAGCGACGCGGCAGGGCGATGGTCTCGCAATGTTCGGCCAGGTGCCGGCGCAGGGTTTCGGTCACGCAGCGGCGGCCCTGATTGCGCAGGGCATGCACGCCGTTCGGGCTCAGCGCCAGCAAGGCGCCGAGGAAGGCGCGGCCTTCCTGAATGACGCCAAGGCGGGCATCGGCCACCCAGCCATGGCTGATCAGCGCCTGCTCGAGCATGGGCAGGGAGATGCGTTTTTCTTCCAGCTTGACGATGCGGTCGAGGCGGCCACGCAGGACGAAACGTCCGTCGTCATTGATCTCGGCGGCATCCGCGCTCTGTTCGATATGCCCGGCTGGCAGGTACGGCGAGGCGATGCGCAGGGCGCCGGCTTCATCGAGGCTCAGCTCGACGCCTTGGAATGGCTGCCAGGGCGTGTCGCCCTGACGCCAGCCGATGCCGCCGGTTTCCGAGCTGCCATAGATTTCCGTCGGCCATTGACCCAGGCGTTCGTGCAGGGACTCGGCCGCTTCGCTGGGCAGTGCGCCGCCGGAGGAAAATACCTGCTTCACGCGGCTCAGCGCTGGCCAGTCGAGGTTGTCGCCCATGCGTTTGAGTAAGGCCGGGCTGGCTATCCAGGCAAAACCAGGGGCGGCGCAAGCTACTGCGCTCGATGCTGCTGCGTTGAGAAGCGGCTCGGCCTGCTCATTTACCGCCTGTAAACTCCGCGGCCTCGCCTCTTCTCGCCTTGCATCCTCTTCGCTCGCTACGCTTGCACTACCCCTGGTGATAGCCAGGCTTACTTGCTGCAGATCTTCAGGGAAGGGCAGGGCACGGCGGTACACCGCGCGGCCGGCGCAGAGCGGCCACAGCAGGCGGAACAACAGGCCATAGATATGCTGGCAGGCGACGCTGCCGAGGATGGTCGCCTGACCGAGGTTCGCTCCCCACAAACGTTCCAGTGCTTCGACCTCATTGGCCAGTTGCGCCAGGCTCTTGTCGATCAGCTTGGGCTCACCGCTGGAACCCGACGTGCACAGGGTCAGGCGGCACTGCTCGGGCAGCAGGCGAGCCCCAGGCAGCGGCTCTGTGTCCAGCTCGGTCAGGTCGTCCAGCCACAAGTCGACCTGGGTTGCCAGACGTTGGCGGGTCTGCACCTGGGCGTCAGCCGGCAGCAGCACCTGCACCCCGGCGCGCCAGGCGCCGAGCAGGGCGATGGCCAGCTCAGCGGCATCTTCCAGATACAGCGCCACGCGCTGTACGTTGCGTGCCTGCAGGGCGGCGGCCAGGCGCAGGGCGCGCTCACGCAGCGCTGCATGATGCAATGCCGGTTCCAGGGCAACCTGCCGTTCGGGCTGAGCCTCCAGCAACAGATCAGTGAGGGGCAACCAAATCATTCGTGTTTCCTTACCCGCTGGCGGATCAACCATTCGCCAGCGAACAACAGGCCAATCAGGCCGTAAGAGATAAATCCGGTGTAAAGCGTCCACCAGGAGAGCGGCGCCCACATCGCCAACGCCATCAGCAAGCACGTGTTGCCGAGGAAAAACAGCGTCCACACCAGGGTGACCTTGCGCGTGTAGCGCACGGCGACTTCCGGCAGCTGTGGCTCGCGCATGCGCGCCATGCGCTCCACCAGCGGTGGGCCGAATTTCAGGCTGAGGCCGAACAGCGCCAGCAGCATCAGGTTGAGCAGTACCGGGTACCAGCGCAGCAGGGCCGGCTCGTCCGCGACTGCGAGCAGCAAGCAGAACGCCAGCGCCGCCATGGCCAGCCACAGACCACCGGGGCGGCGACGTGTCGTCAACGCACGAGCCAGCCAGAGACCGCCCAGCAGGGCGGCGAACACGCGTGGTGACCAATGCTCCATGCCGTAGTAGACGGCGAAGGGGTAGAGTACGCCGGCTATCAGCAGCAGCAGGCCAAACAGGCGCGCCATCGGGTCAGTCTTGAGTCTGAGGCGCGTCGTTGATCAGGCGATAGACGGCCTCGACCACATCGCCGACGCTGCGCACGCTCTTGAACTCTTCGGCGGCAAGCTTGCGGCCGGTCTGGCGCTTGATGTGGTCGATCAGGTCGACGGCATCGATGCTGTCGATCTCCAGGTCTTCATACAGGCTGGCGTCCAGAGTCACACGCTCGGCATCCAGTTCGAACAACTCCACCAGGGCGCTACGCAGGGTGACGAAGATTTCTTCACGGCTTTGCATCGGTGAAATCCTCAAGCAGCTTTCTGAGCAGAAACGAATGCAGCCAGGCTCGCGACGTTGGCGAAGTGCTTGCGAGTGTCCTTGGCTTCGGCGTCGATCTTGATGCCGAAACGCTTCTGGATCGCCAGACCCAGTTCGAGCGCGTCTACCGAGTCCAGGCCGAGCCCTTCGCCAAACAGGGTCTGCTCCGCGCCAATGTCGTCGGCGCTCATATCCTCCAGGCCGAGGGCATCGATAATCAGGTTCTTGATTTCAAGTTGCAGATCGCTCATCTGAGGCGAGCTCCTTCATAAAGTGTTGATGCAGGTGGTCGTTGAGCTTGCGCGAGGCAATTGGCAACGGGGCCTGCTCGGTGAATTGCCGCGGATCGATATCCTCCCCGACCCGCAGGCGAAAGTGAAAACGACGCGACGGAATGCTGTACCAGGGCTCGGCCTTGGTCAGTGTCGTTGGCGTGACGCTGATGACCACTGGGGTCACCACGCTGGCACCACGCACGGCGATGGCTGCAGCGCCGCGGTGAAATTCCGGGTTGGTACCGGGTACGGTACGGGTACCTTCGGGAAAAATGATCAAGGTTTCGCCGCTTTGCAGGGCACCAGCCGCTTCGTCGAGCATATCCATGCTGCCACTGTTGCTGATGTACCGGGCCGCGCGAATTGGCCCGCGCATGCAGGGATTTTCCCACAGGCTCTGCTTGACCACGCAGTTGGCGTCGCGGATTAAGGCGATCAGCACCACCACATCGATCAGCGAGGGGTGATTGGCGATCACCATCTGCCCGGGACGGCCCAGGCGCTCTGCGCCCTCGACCTCATAGGTGAGTACACCGGTGCGGAACATGAACTCGACGAATAGGCGAAAGGTCCGGCTGACCACGGCGCGTGCTCGGGTACGCCGACGCAGGACGTCGCCGGGCAGCAGGCTGAGCAGCGGGAATACCAGCACGCGCAGCAGCACACCGCCGACACCGAACAGGGCGAAGCTCAGAGCGGTGGCGACAAGCCTCCATGCATAAGGCGGGCTGTAAGGGCTCAGGCCTCGTTGCGTGACCAGGTCCATTGGCGGTCTTTCCAGTAGTGAATCAGTGTTCGTTGCCCACCATGCAAGGCGCGCAACAGGTTCAGGGGGTGTGGCCAGGCGGCTGGTAAGCCGGATGTGGCGGGTGCGAGGCTCAAGGTCCAGGTTTTGCCCGGTTTCAGCAGCAAAGCCAGCGCGTAGGAGAAGGGTACGTCATCTATATAGGGCGTGTAGAGGTCAGGCGGTAATTCTTCTGCAATAACCAGTAACACTGCAGGAGCGCCCTCGGCAAGCAGGCCACTGGCTTCGAGCATGGCCTGTTCCAGGCCGTCTCCAGCCGCGGCCATGGCAGTCATCTCGCTGGTGTCTTCGCGCAGGATCGACCACAGACCGATGATGGCGTTATGCACGGACAGGCTGAACTGGGTAGGCGACAGCGGCTCGCCCTTCGCCAGTTCACTGAGGATCGCCAGCGTACGCGGGGTTTCGCCATGACGCGAGGCGAATACCAGTGGCAGGGGGCCTTGCCCCTCAGCCAGCGGCCAGGCGACATGGAACAGCATCCGCGCCAGGCGACTGAGGCGACGCCGTTGCATGGCGGGTAGAAAACTTACGTCCGGCTGCTGTTGGTCATCGGGCACGACCAACGGGGCGTTGCACCAGGCTCGCCAATCATCCTCTGACTCCAGGCCAGGGGCCCAGGCGCGCAATCCTTCGATCTGGAAATTCATAGCACGAGGCTTTCGCCACTCCGGGCATACTGGTCGGCACGACGATACGCCTGAAAGCGTCGGTATCAGTCAGTGCCATGGCATAGTGCCGGTACTTGTTCGGTCGGGCATTATCTAGATGCGCGCAGGACTGTGCAAACATTGCGCAGCTTCTTCTGATGGGCGGATGATGGCGTTGTGGCCTACGTCTCGTGCCTGTCATGGCCTTTGCATAGAATTCGGAACATTCCAGATCAGGGAGAGCAGCGATGCGACGTGTGGTATTCAACCAGAAAGGCGGCGTGGGCAAATCCAGCATCGCGTGCAATCTTGCCGCTGTGAGCGCAGCTCAAGGCTACCGCACGCTGCTGATCGACCTGGACGCCCAGGCCAATTCGACCCATTACCTCACCGGCCTGACCGGCGAGGAGATTCCCATGGGTATTGCCGATTTCTTCAAGCAGACGCTGGCCTCTGGCCCGTTCGCCAAGAAGGGCAAGGTGGATATCTACGAAACGCCATTCGACAACCTGCACGTGGTCACCGCCACGGCCGAGCTGGCCGAGCTGCAGCCGAAGCTCGAGCAGAAACACAAGATCAACAAGCTGCGCAAGCTGCTCGACGAGCTGGCCGAAGATTACGACCACATTTATCTGGATACGCCACCTGCGCTGAATTTCTATACGGTTTCAGCCTTGATCGCCGCGGATCGTGTGTTGATCCCCTTCGACTGCGATAGCTTCTCGCGCAACGCGCTGTACGGCCTGCTGGCCGAGATCGAGGAGTTGAAGGAAGACCATAACGAGGGGCTGGAGGTGGAGGGTATTGTGGTCAACCAGTTCCAGCCGCGTGCGACCTTGCCGCAGCAGTTGCTGGACGAGCTGATCGCCGAAGGATTGCCGGTATTGCCGGTGAACCTGATGAGTTCGGTGAAGATGCGCGAGTCGCACCAGGTGTGCACGCCGCTGATCTATCTGGATGCACGGCACAAGCTGACCCAGCAGTTCGTCGAGCTGCACGATCTGCTGAACCAGGGCTGAGCACTGTTAGCGCGGTGCCGCGATCTCGTAGGGTGCGCTGTGCGCACCAGAATTACCAGGTGCGCACAGCGCACCCTACTTCCCCTCAGCGCACCACGAACACGTCGCATGGCGCCTTGTGCAGGAAGTGCTGCGCCAGGCTGCCCAGCAGTGCCTGGGAGAAGGCGCTGCGGCCATGGCTGCCAAGTACCAATAGTTCGCCACGGCGTGTCTTGATTTGCTCCTGCAGGCTGCGCAGGATGCCGCCTTGCAGCACTTCATGGCTCAGCTTCGGGCCATTGGCTGGAAGTTTCTGCGCTTCGTCATGCAGTAGCTGATCGATCAGACCTTGCTGGGTCTGCAGCTGCAGTTCGACCTGTTGCGGCGTGCCCTTGTCCGGTTCGAATACATGCAGGGCGTGCAGCTCTGCACCGTCAGGCAGCATCTGATAGGCCTGACCGAGTGCACTGCAGGCGCACAGGGAAAAGTCGATGGCGGCCAATGCCCGCTGATACGGCTGGAAGTCGTTGCGGGCGACCAGCAGCAGCGGCACGGTACAGCGCCGTGCGATGCGGTCGAGGCTGGTGCCGGAGAAAAAGTCATGGCGCTGATGGTGGCCGCCCAGTACCAGCAGGTCGCAACCGCTGTCCTGCACCTGTTGCAGGACGACTTCCGAGGGCTTGCCGCTGAGCATGCGCAGTTCCGTGCCAGGCGGGGCATATTGGGTCAGGCTGCGATCCAGCGTCTGGCGCGCTTTCTCGTGCTGCTGGCTGCTCTGGCTGGGGTCGAGTACGTGGAGAATGGTCAGGCGGGCGTTATGTTGCTGGGCCAACTGGGCGGCACGGCACAGCGCCATGTCAGCGGTGTCGCGCAGGTCATGGGCGATGAGAATGTGCTTGAACATGGTGACGGCTCTCCTGCCGATACCCCTCGGCAATTTTATTGTGCCTGTTCTGATAGCCGCTCTTTTGACCTGTGGCAAGGTCAGGGACTGTTACTGATTGCAAATGCAGGCAGCGGCGCCATTCAGCGTAAACGCAATTGGTAGTGGCCGCGACTTTCTGCGACCACTTCTCCATCGCCGTCGGTCAGTTGCAGTTCCAGCAGATACTCGGCCTTGCCCAGCTGGCTCGCTTGCTCTTCCAGGCGGGCGATCTCCTTGGCCGGGATACGCGCTTCGACCTGGATGTCGCCCGTGGCAGGACGACGAAAGCGCAGGTTCATTTCCTTGATGATGGGATAGAAGCGCTGGGCGTCGAAGCTGGTCAGAAACAGCGCACCGCCGGGGATTTCCGCGAGGGTGAAGAGGGCGCCGGCGTACATGCTGCCGATATGGTTCTGGTTGCCTTGCAACGGCATGCGCAGGCGTACGAAGCCAGGCTCCAGCACTTCGGCCTTGAGGCCGCTGCGGTTGACGAAGGCGATCTGTTCTTCGGTGAGTTGGCGGGCGATTTCCACGGGCAACGGCATGCTGGAATTCCTTGATCGGGTGTTGCGCCAGACTAAGAGTTGCGCGTTGCCGTGCAATTGACCGTAGTGACCGCCGACGCTGACGGAAACGCTCAAGCGGCGTAGCCCGGATCCAATCCGGGATGGCTGGAACCCCGGTTTCCCCGGATTGCATCCAGGCTACAGCAGCACTCTAGATGCCTTGCTGGCGCAACCAGGCCTGCAATTGTGGCAGTGGCATGGCGCCGCTCTGGCGCGCGACTTCGACACCGCCCTTGAACAGGATCAGGCTGGGGATCGAGCGGATGCCCAGTTGCCCCGCCAGATTTGGGTTGGCCTCGCTGTCCAGCTTGCCCAGGCGACAGCGGCCCTGCAGTTGCGCCGCGGCCTGTTGGAAGGTCGGTGCGAAGGCCTGGCAGGGACCACACCAACTGGCCCAGACATCCACCAGCAACGGTAGATCGCCCTTGAGCTGGCTGGCGAAGTTGGCTTGTGTGAGGGTGATAGGGGCGCCGGGCAGCACATCGCTCTTGCAGCGGCCACAGCGTGGCGCGTCGCCCAGGCGTTCGGCGGGAATGCGGTTGAGCCCGTTGCAGTGCGGGCAGGGGATTAGCAGGGCATCACTCATGATTCGGCTCCAGCGGCAATGTCACCTATCTGGAGCCGAAAGCGCGGCTTTTCAAGCGATCAGCTGCGCGATGCCTCGAGAGCCTGGCTCAGGTCGGCGAGGATGTCGTCGATGTGCTCGATGCCGATGGATAGGCGCACCATGTCGCGCGGCACGCCGGCCTTCTGCAATTCCTCGTCGCTGAGTTGGCGATGGGTGGTGGACGCCGGGTGGCAGGCCAGCGACTTGGCATCGCCAATGTTGACCAGGCGCACCACCAGTTGCAGCGCATCGATGAAGCGTGCGCCGGCCGCCTGACCGCCGACAATGCCGAAGGACAGGATCGCTGCCGGCTTGCCGCCGAAGTAGCGCTGAGCCAGTTGGTGCTCGGGGTGATCGACCAGACCGGCGTATTTGACCCAGGCCACTTGCGGGTGGCTTTGCAGGTACTGCGCGACTTTCAAGGCGTTCTCGGTGTGGCGCTCCATGCGCAGGGCCAAGGTTTCCAGGCCTTGCAGGATGAGGAAAGCATTGAACGGCGACAGCGCCGCGCCGGTGTTGCGCAGCGGCACCACGCGGCAGCGGCCGATGAAGGCGGCAGGGCCGAAGGCTTCGGTATAGGTCACGCCATGGTAGGACGGGTCCGGCGTGTTGAGCAGCGGGAAGCGCGCCTTGTTGTCAGCCCAGGGAAATTGGCCGGAGTCGACCACGATGCCGCCGATGCTGGTGCCGTGGCCGCCGATGTACTTGGTCAGCGAGTGCACGACGATGTCTGCGCCGTGTTCGAACGGGCGGCAGAGAATCGGCGTCGCTACGGTGTTGTCGACGATCAGCGGTACGCCATGGCGGTGCGCGGCGTCGGCCAGGGCCTGGAGGTCGACGATGTTGCCGGCGGGGTTGCCGATGGATTCGCAGAACACTGCCTTGGTGCGCTCGTCGATCAGCGCCTCCAGGGCGGCGATGTCATCGTGGGCGGCGAAGCGGGTCTGGATGCCGAAGCGCGGCAGGGTATGGGCCAGCAGGTTGTAGGTGCCGCCGTAGAGTTTGGCCACCGAGACGATATTGTCGCCGGCCTCGGCTACGGTCTGGATCGCGTAGGTGATGGCCGCCATGCCAGAGGCCACCGCCAGTGCGCCAACACCACCTTCCAGCGCTGCCACGCGCTCTTCGAGCACGGCATTGGTCGGGTTCATGATGCGGGAATAGATATTGCCGGCGACTTTCAGATCGAACAGATCGGCACCGTGCTGGGTGTCGTCGAAGGCGAAGGAACTGGTCTGATAGATGGGGACTGCCACGGCCTTGGTGGTCGGGTCGGGGCTGTAGCCGGCGTGGATGGCCAGGGTTTCCAGTTTCATGCGCGCGTTCCTTCAGGGCAGATTGAAAGGATCGCAGCATGGAGAAAGCAGCGAGGCCCGGTCAATGCGCTGGAGCAATGAAACGGGCCTTGGGTTAGAACATTGTATTCGCCGCTTATGCCTATACCGGCGTCAGCGGGAAGAACCAGGGGATGACCACGGTAGCGACGCCCCACAACAGCAGGTTCAACGGAATCCCGATTTTCATGAAGTCGGTGAAGCGATAGCCGCCGGCGTTGTAGACGAAGGTGTTGGTCTGGTAGCCGATGGGGGTGGCGAAGCTGGCACTGGCGGCGAACATCACCGCGACCACGAAGGCGCGCGGATCGACACCCAGGTGCTGCGCCATGCCGATGGCGATGGGTGTTACCAGCACGGCCACTGCGTTGTTCGACAGCATTTCGGTCAGGATGGACGTGAACAGATAGATGAAACTCAGCATCAGCAACGGTCCGGCCCAGGGCAGCCAACCCATGACGTTTTCCACCAGCAGCTTGACCAAGCCGACCTTGTCCATGGCGATGCTGATGGCCAGCATGCCGAAGATCAGGCTGAGGATCTTCCAGTCGACGGCCTTGTAGGCGTCTTCCACGTCCAGGCAGCGGGTCGCCAGCACGGTGACCGCGCCGATGATCGCCAGGCCTTCGATGGGCATCACGCCGAAGGCGGCCAGCAGCATGACGGCGAGGGTAGCGATGATCGCGATGGGCGCCTTGTCGCGGCGGAAGGCGCGCTCCTGCACGGCGTTGAGGCTGATCAGCTCGCCGTTGTCGGCGAAGCGCTTGATCTGGGCTGGCGTGCCTTCGACCAGCATCACGTCACCAAACTGCAGTTCGAAATCATCCAGGTTGCCCTGCACGTTTTCGTCCTGGCGATGCACGGCGAGCACGGCGATGCCATAGCGCGCGGTGAGGTCGAGGTCGCGCATCGGTCGGTGGCTGTAGCGCGAGTTACGCCCGACGATGGCCTCGGCGAGGATCACGTCGTGGCTGCTGATGGTTTCGAAGGCATCACCACGGTTGAAACTCAGGTGGCCGCTTTCGCGCAGTTCCACCACGTCCTTGACCTGGCCGTGCAGCACCAGACGGTCGCCGCTGGCCAGCAGGGTGTCGGCGCCTGGCTCGGTCAGCTCCTGCTCTTCGCGAAACAGCTTGAGCACCTGCAGGCCGCTACCGCCGTTGAGGTGGGCCTCGTGCAGGGTCTTGCCGATCATTGGTGAGTCATGCGGCACCAGCAGTTCGGTCATGAAGGTGCGTGACAGGTCAGGGCGCAGCTGGCGTGACAGCGTCTCGCGTTCCGGCAGCAGGCGATGACCGATGGTCAGCAGGTAGAACATGCCACAGGCGGCCATGACCAAGCCGACACCGGTGATCTCGAAGATGCCGAACGGCGCCATGCCGGCCTTGCGCGCCACACCATCGACCAGGATGTTGGTCGAGGTACCGATCATGGTCAGGGTGCCGCCGAGGATGGTGGCGTAGGACAGCGGAATCAGCAGCTTGGACGGCAGCGTGCCGGCGCGACGGGCCAGGGCGATCGCCACGGGAGTGAGAATGGCGACTACCGGCGTGTTGTTCAGGCAGGCGGATACCACCAGTGCGGTGACGGTCAGGCCGGTGAGCACGCGAATCGGGCTGGTACCGACCAGGTTGCCCAGCCAGTTACCGAGGGCGTCGATGCAGCCGGTACGCTCCAGTGCGGCGGAGAGCACGAACATGCAGGCGATGGTGACGGGAGCGGAGTTGGACAGCACGCTGAGCACTTCGCCGGGGGTAAGCAGTTGGCTGACCAGCAAGGCGGCCACGGCGATGGCCGCGACGATGTCCGGGCTCCACTTCTCGCGGACGAAGGCATAGAGCACCCAGATCAGCAGGGCACCGACGAACAGCAGGGGCAGGGAATCCCAGAACATGAACATCCTTAAGATCCTGCAAATGACTCGCTGTGCTGGCGCGAGGCGCTGGCGGGCGAAATCGGGGCAGGATCTTTGCGTCGAATCTCGTGTGAGGTATCGGGCGCGCACTGGGCGGCCTGGCTGGGCGCCAAGATAGAGGGCTTCTTATAGATAGTCTAAGAATGTTTGGGCAGATTGATATGCCTTTTCGATTTAACGAAAAAGCACCGTACTGCCCAGGTGGTAGCCGCCAAAACCCTTCGCTCAGAGGGTTTCAGGGCGTGCTCGTTCAGGACGAACAGCTGATTTCCAGGTGCTTGCCCCACTCTGGTGGGCGTTCGGCGTAGCGCTCCCTGCCAGGTTGTTCTTCGAACGGTCGTGACAGCACTGCGTGTAGTTCGCGCACCGGGCCATAGTCACCCTGCTCGGCGGCTTCGATGGCCTGTTGAGCGAGGTAGTTACGCAGGATGTACATGGGGTTGACCGCGTGCATGCGCACCTGGCGTTCGTTTTGCTCACCGCCCTCCAGCGCGCAGCGCGCCAGGTAGTCGATGCCCCAGGCGTCGAAACCGGCCAGGTCGACGAAGTCGTCGCGGACGATCTTCAGCGCCTCGGCGGGCGCCTGCTCGCCAAGGCGGCGGAAGAACAGGGTGTAGTCGCTGGCCTTGCCCTGCTGCATCAGTTGCAGCAGGCGCTGGATCAGCGCCTCGTCATCGTCTTGCGCAGTGGTAAAACCCAGCCGTTTGCGCATCAGGTCGAGGTAGTGCGCCTGGTACAACGGCAGGAACAGCTCCAGCGCTTCACGCAGTTGCTCGACGGAGGCGAAAGGCGTCAGCGCCTGGGCCAACGCAGCCAGGTTCCAATGGGCGATGGGCACCTGGTTGCTGAAGCTGTAGCGGCCGGTATCGTCGGAGTGGTTGCAGATGTGGTTGGCGTCGAAATCGTCGAGGAAGGCATAAGGTCCGTAGTCGAAGGTGATGCCGAGGATCGACATGTTGTCGGTGTTCATCACCCCGTGGCAGAAACCATAGGCCTGCCAGTGGGCGATCATCGCAGCAGTGCGCTCGATCACCTCGCGCAACAGCGCCAGCCAAGGCTCGTCCTGCTCCAGGCAGGCGGGGAAGTGGCAGGCCATGACGTGCTCGCCCAGCATCTTCAGCTGCTCATGCTGGCGCGTGTAGTAGAAGTATTCGAAGTGGCCGAAGCGCACGTGGCTCTGCGCCAGGCGTAGCACCATGGCCGCGCGTTCCTGTTTTTCACGCCATACCGGGGTGTCCGAGCCGGTGACGCACAGCGCGCGCGAGCTGGGGATGCCGAGGGCGTGCAGGTGCTCGCTGGCGAGAAATTCGCGGATCGACGAGCGCAGCACGGCGCGGCCGTCGCCCATGCGCGAGTAGGGGGTCAGTCCGGCGCCCTTGAGGTGCAGATCCCAATGCTCGCCGGCGGCGTTGACCACCTCGCCCAAGAGCAGCCCGCGGCCGTCGCCCAGGCGCGGCGTGTAGCCGCCGAACTGGTGTCCGGAATAGACCATGGCACGCGGCTCGGCCGCTTCCCACAGCTTGTGTCCGGCGAACAGCTCGGCGAACTCGGTGCGTTGCGCCTCGCTGGCGGCTAGATCAAGTAAGGCCATGGCTGACTCGCTCGCCACCACCAGCCGCGGCTGCTCGATCGGCTCGGGCAGCACCTCGGTGGAAAACGCATCACCGAGGCGAGCGAAGCGGTTGTCGAAGGTCAGCGTGTCGAGACTTTTCACCGGGATTCCTATTGGTCTTAGGGCGCTACGGGCGGTGTGGGCGGTTGCTGCAGGCTGGCGGCGCCGGCCGCGGCGGCTTTGGCCAGGTCCTTCTGGTCGAGCTTCTGCTCACCATGCTCCAGGTTCTTCACGTAGACCTCGACCTGACGGAAGGCGATGTTGATGCCGTTTTTCGGGAACTCGCGGTCGATGAAACGATTGATCTCGTCGGTGGCCGGGTTGCGGTCGCCGAGGTCACGTACGTGGATGCGCAGTTCGTGATCGAGCGTGCTTTCACCAAAATTGAGGAAGTACACCAGTGGCGCCGGCTCCTTGAGCACACGATGGTTTTCCTGCGCCGCTTGCAGCAACAGTTTGCGTACCAGATCGAGGTCCGAACCATAGCCGACACCGACCTTGAGGGTGACGCGGGTGACCGTGTCGCTCAGCGACCAGTTGATCAGTTGGCCGGTGATGAAGGTCTTGTTCGGGACGATGATTTCCTTGTGATCGAAATCGGTGATGGTGGTGGCGCGGATGCGGATCTTGCTCACTGTGCCGGACAGGTTGCCGATGGTCACCACGTCACCGATGCGCACCGGGCGCTCGAACAGGATGATCAGGCCGGAAATGAAGTTGGCGAAGATTTCCTGCAGGCCGAAACCCAGCCCGACCGACAGCGCCGCCACCAGCCACTGCAACTTGTCCCAGCTGACGCCCAGCGTCGACAGCGTGGTGACGATACCAATAGCCACCAGCGCATAGGACAGTAGCGTGGTGGTGGCATAAGCACTGCCCTGCGCCAGGCGCATGCGTGACAGCACCAGCACCTCCAGCAGGCCAGGTAGGTTGCGTGCCAGCGCCACGGTGATGGCGACGATGATCAGCGCACCGATCACGTCCATCAGGCTGATGGGTACCAGCGTTGCGTTATCTCCAGTGCCGCTGCTGTACTCGTAGAGATTGATCGTGTCGAGGTAGGTGAAGACGCCGATCAGGTCGGCCCAGACCCAGTACAGACAGACCAGGAAGCCACCGAGCAGGGCCAGGCGAATCAGGCGCAGGGATTGTTGGTTGACCTGTTCGATATCGAGCGTGGGCTCCTCGATCACTGTTTCGCCCTCTGCACCATCCTTGCTTTGTGCCTGGCGTTTGGCCAGGGCGCGCTGATAGGCCAGGCGCCGCGCTGCCACGCTCAGGCCGCGCACCAGCGTAGCCTCGACGATGAGCAGGATGATCAGCAGGTAGAGGGTGTCGATCAGGCGGTCGGAGAGCTTGAGCGCGGTGTAGTAGTAGCCGAAGGCGACTGCCCCGATCAGCGCCAGTGGCAGCAGGTTGAACAGCACGCCGACACCGGTGCGCAAAGCCGAGGTGTTCTCGCGCAGCGGAGCGCTGAACAGCAGATGGAACAGCATCCAGGCCATCAGGGCGTAGCAACTCAGTACCACGACGATGCCGATGACATCGTTGGCCAGGCTGGCCGGCTGGTGCTCGGCAATGCTCACCACGGCGACCAGTGCCATCACCACCAGCCCCAGGCGGCGCAGATGCTGACGGAAGAAGGCGACGTTGGCCGGTGGCCAGTGGAAGTGCAGGATGGCTACGCCGTCCGGGGAAAGAATCCGATGCAGGGTGTAGAACACCAGCCAGGCTTCGGCCATTTCATAGAGTGCGGCGCCCAGATAGAGGTTCTGCCCGCGCGCGTCATGCAGCAGGGCATAGCCACACAGAGCCAGAAACAGCGTGACCGGCAATGCCAGAATCAGGTTCAGCCCCAACGCCATGGGGGTATGCAGCTGGCTGTCATGCTTGTAATGGCCAATGTCGCCATGCAGCGCGCTGAGCTTGCTGAACAGATACTGGCGCCGCCAGAGGATCAGGGCACAAAGCAGGATCAGCGGCAGGAATACCAGCGGACGCTCGATCAGGCCGGCGCCCAGCTCGCTGATGGCCATGCCCCAGGGCATATCGGCCAACTGCTGCTGGAGATGACGTGGCGCTGATTTCAGCCATTCGAGATCGAGCGGTTTATTGCTGGGAATCCAGAACATCTGCTCATCGATAGTCGCGCGCAGACTGCTGGCGGTGCTTTGCAGCTCCTTCTGATTGAGTTGCAGAGTGATCGATTCGTTGAGCAGCGCATTCAGGGAGCGATTCAGGCGATCGAGCAATTCGCGGCGGGTATCGAGTTGGTCCAGAAGTGCCGTGCGCAGTTCCTTGGTGAGTTGCTGCTCTGGCTGATTGGCCAGCAGGTTGTCCACATAACGACCAGGATCGCTGATCTCGTCGCGCTGTTTGTTCAGCTCGAACTGGTAGAGACGAATATCGGCGATCTCGTCGGCGAGCGAACCGTCTTCGAGCTTCAGTTTTGGCAGCGCCTGCTTTTGCTGGTATAGAATTTTCGACAGCAGCAGGCTGCCCTGCAGCACGCGAATCTGCTCGTCCAGAGCCTGATCGGCTTGTGCCAGGTTGTCCAGTTGCTGGCGGGTCTGCAGGTTCTGTTCGGTCAGGCTGTTCAGGCGATCGGTCGCGCGCAGCAGGTAGTCGGACAGCTTGAGGTTGAGCGTGCTCTCCTTGGCCAGCAGCTTGTCTGAGCTGGCACGTTCAGCCTCCAGGGACTGCTCGGCAACGGTCTGCTCCGATTCGGCGCGGCGGCGGTCGTTGATCAGGCTCTGCAGGGCCTGACGCTCCTGTTCGGCGCGGTTGATGCGCTCCTCCAGCAGGGCGCGCTGGGCGCCACCCAGATCTTGCAGCAGGCTGTTACCTGCCAGCTCCTGGCGGCGCAGCTGCGTCTGCGCTGCGAGCAGCGCCAGTTCCGCATTGAGTTGGTCGCGGCGCTCCGGGGTCAGCGTTTTACCGTCATAGCGACCACTCTTGAGCGCGTCATTGATGACTTGGCTGCGTGCCTGATTCTGGCTGATCTCGGCTTGCGAGCGCTCGGGGCGGGTCTGTGCGGTGATCACCAGGCTGTTGGCCTCGATGATCGCCTTGTTCCACTCAGTGAGTTGGTTGGAACGGTCGGCAAGCAACTGCTCCAACTGAGTCAGGCTGGTGCGTGCGTGACGTTCGGCGACCGGTATTTCCGGGCTGGCCTTGAGCCGGCTCAGCTCGCGCTGGGCCTCGCTGATCAGGCGCGGAGCCTCGTCCAGTTGCTTGCGCAGATCACTGAGGCGCTGATCGGCGGCCTGCCGGTCCTGCAGCATGCGTAGGGTCTGCTCGAGGGTCTGTTTCAGAGCCAGTTGCTCTGCTTCAGGCAGCTTGCGATCAGCCAGACCGTCCAGACTCTGCTGCACGCTCTCGGCCTTTGGGGGTTCGTCGGCGAATGCCTGCGGGAGGCCGAGACACACGGCAAGCAGGATGGCAGCTAGAGAGAAGCGCGACAGAGGCATGGTCGATTGATCTACTGAGTGAGCGATGACGATTGAGTTATCCGTGGCACAACGAAGACGCGGGCCTTGTGGCCCGCGCGTGATGCTGATGCTAGCAGAGTCCTGGCGGGGAGTTTCCACCCGCTCGCTAGAAGTGCAGTCCGGGCCCAGGGCGTGTCCCTTCGGGGAATCTGACGCCAACCTTGCGTACCTTGTTCCCTTCCATGGCTGCCACGGTCCATGTCAGGCCTTGCCATTCCACCTGGTCGCCGACGACCGGTTCGCCGCCGATTTCATGGGCGATGAAGCGGCCCAGCGGTTGATTGCCTTCAACATCCTCCAGCTTGAGGCCGTAGAGTGCGGCAACTGCGCTCAGTTCGGCATCGCCTTCCAGCACAAAATCGCCGAAGAAGCGCAGATCCTGACCGCGCTTGGGCGCCTGGCTGAACAGCTTGCCGAGTGCCGGCAGGTCGTGTTCGTGACCGATTACGCAGAGCAGGTCGCCCGCTTGCAGGCGCGTACTACCTGACGGGTGGAGTAGCTCACGGCCACGGAACAACGCTGCGATGCGTGTGCCTTCTGGCATGTTCAGCTCACGCAGGGCCGCGCCGATGCACCATTTTTCCGCCCCCAGGCGGTAGACGAACAACTCCCACTGGCTGGTCGGATGCACTTCCAGGCCTGCACGTGACACGGGCGCAGGCTCTGGCGGTACCGTCACCCGCATCAGCTTGGCGGCCAGCGGCAGGCTGGTGCCCTGCAGCAGCAGGGAAATGATCACGATGAAGAACGCCACGTTGAAGAACAGCTGCGCATTGGGCAGTCCGGCCATCAGCGGGAACACCGCGAGAATGATGGGCACGGCGCCGCGCAGGCCAACCCAGGCGATGAAGATCCGCTCGCGGTCGTGGAAGGCACGAAACGGCAGCAGGCCGAGGAAGATCGACAGCGGCCGCGCGAAGAGGATCATCCATAGCGCCAGAGCCAGCGCCGGCAGGGCGATGGGCAGCAGCTCATGCGGCGTGATCAACAGGCCGAGAACCAGGAACATGCCGATCTGCGCCAGCCAGGTCAGGCCATCGAGCATATGCAGAATGCCGTGACGCGAGCGAATCGGTCGGTTACCGAGCAACAGACCGCACAGGTAGATGGCCAGGATGCCGCTGCCACCTACCGCGGTGGTGATGGCGAAGATGATCAGGCCGCCACTGACCACCAGCAGCGGATAGAGACCGGCGGCCAGTTCCATGCGGTTGACCAGCTTGAGCAGGAGCCAGCCGCCGCCGAGCCCCAGCAGCGCGCCCAGGCCGAACTGCTGCACCAGTTGCACCGGCAGGTCCCAGCTGAAGCCGGTCTGGCCGCTGGCGAGCATGGCAATCAGGGTCACAGTGAGGAATACGGCCATCGGGTCGTTACTGCCAGACTCGATTTCCAGTGTGGAGCTGACCCGCTCGTTGAGGCCGCGCCCGCCGAGCAGAGAGAACACCGCCGCCGCGTCGGTGGAGCCGACGATGGCGCCGATCAGCAAGCCTTCCAGCAGGGTCAGGTTGAACAACCAGGTGGCAGCCAGGCCGGTCAAGCCGGCAGTGATCACCACGCCCACGGTGGCAAGCGATAGCGACGGCCACAAGGCCACACGGAAACTGGAAACCCGCGTACGCATGCCGCCATCGAGCAGGATCACCGCCAACGCCAGGTTGCCGACCAGATAGGCCAGGGGGTAGTTATTGAAGATGATGCCGCCGGGGCCGTCGGTGCCGGCGAGCATGCCGACGCCGAGGAAGATCACCAGGATGGGGATGCCGAAACGTGTACCGAACGCGCTGACCAGGATACTGGCCGCTACCAGCAATGCACCGATCAAGAACAGATTATTGATGGCGCTGGCATCCAACGGCGCGTACTCCTGGCTGGGTCATCGGGTGCGCCGTTATGCATGGCGCGTGCCAGGGATTCTAACCGTAGCCTTCGTACTGCTGTCAAAAAGGTTATTACATTTTTCTAAGTTGCTTCGAGGCGCCCCGTTGTGGAGTGCCTCGTTGCGTTTGACTTAGGTTCAGAACCAGCCGTCCTGCATGCCCAAACAGGTGTCGTCGCGTGCTTCGAGAATGGTCAGGTCGTGGTGGCAGCTGGGCACTTCCCAGGTCAGGAAGTAGCGCGCGGCTTGTAGCTTGCCGCGATAGAAATCCTGTTCCTCGGCATTGTTGCTGCGGGTCAGGCCTTGCTCGGCGCGAATCGCCTGTTCCAGCCAGCGCCAGCCGATCACCGTGTGGCCGAACACTTTCAGGTACAGCGCCGAGTTGGCCAGGCCCTGGTTGACCTTGCCACTCATCAGATCGCCGAGCAGAGCCAGGGTCACCGCCTGCAGGCGGGCCAGCAGTTGCTCAAGCGGCTGGCGCAGGGTGGTGAGCGACTCGTGCTCGCTGGCGCGTAGGCAGCAATCGTTGATCAGCTTGAGCAGCTGCTTGAGCGCGGCGCCACCGTTCTGCGAGACCTTGCGTCCGAGCAGGTCGAGCGACTGGATGCCGTGGGTGCCTTCGTGGATCGGATTGAGACGGTTGTCGCGGTAGTACTGCTCCACCGGATATTCGCGGGTGTAGCCGTGGCCACCGAGGATCTGGATGGCCAGCTCGTTGGCCTTGAGGCAGAACTCCGATGGCCAGGATTTGACGATGGGCGTGAGCAGATCGAGCAGCTCCAATGCACGGGTGCGCTCCTCTGCAGTCTCCAGTGTCTGCGTGTCGTCGAACAGCCGTGCGGCGTACAGACCGAGATCGAAGGCGCCTTCGACATAGGCCTTCTGCGTCAGCAGCATGCGCCGTACATCGGCGTGCTCGACGATGGAAATCTGCGGGCTGGTCGGGTCCTTGCCATCGGGCTGGCGGCCCTGCGGGCGGTTGCGCGCGTAATCCAGCGAATACAGGTAGCCGGCGTAGCCGAGCATGATCGCTCCCATGCCGACGCCGATGCGTGCCTCGTTCATCATCTGGAACATGTAGGACAGACCCGCATGCGGCTTGCCCACCAGGTAGCCAACGCACTCACCATTGTCGCCGAAGTTGAGCGCAGTGGAGGTGGTGCCGCGCCAGCCCATCTTGTGGAACAGACCGGCCAGGGTCACGTCGTTGCGTGGGCCCAGGCTGCCATCGTCATTGACATGGAACTTGGGCACCAGGAACAGGCTGATGCCCTTCACCCCGGGCGGCGCGTCCGGCAGCTTGGCCAGCACCATGTGCACGATGTTCTCGGAGATCGGCTGGTCGCCGCCGGAAATGAAGATCTTGTTGCCCTTGATCCGGTAGCTGCCGTCGGCGTGCGGTTCGGCCTTGGTGCGGATGTCCGACAGCGACGAGCCGGCATGCGGTTCGGTCAGCGCCATGGTGCCGAAGAAGCGGCCGTCGATGATCGGCTGCAGGTAGCGGGCTTTCTGCTCCTGGCTGCCGAAGGCCTCGATCAGGTTGGCCACGCCCATGGTCAGCATCGAGTAGGAACTGGTGGCGATGTTGGCCGACTGGAAGTGCGCGAAGCAGGCCTGCGACAGCAGGTTGGGCAGTTGCATGCCGCCGTGCTCGAAATCGCGGGTGGCATTGAGGAAGCCGGCCTCGTGGAAAGCGCGCAGCGCCGGTTTGACTTCCGGGATCAGCACCGCGCCGCCATCCACGTACTGTGGCTCGTGTTCGTCATTCTTACGGTTGTGCGGGGCGAACAGTTCTTCGGCGATGCCGCGAGCGGTGCTGATTGCCGCATCGAATGTCTCGCGGTTGTGGTCGGCGAAGCGCGGACGCTGGGTCAGGGCTTCGGCGTCGAGCACTTCATAGAGTTCGAACGCCAGGTTGCGGGAGCTGAGCAGGGTCTCGGACATGGAACGGGCCTCCAGATGATCGACCGAGTCTAGGCAGTCGCTGGCCCAGCTGCCCAGCATCATCAGTGGCGGTGATAAAGCGCTACATCGTCTCGCCTGTGTCCGTCCCGTAGGAGCGGCTTCAGCCGCGATTCAGTCTCGAGAATGGCTCGTTGGCGGGTATGAGTAGGGCGGGTGTAACCCGCCGCTCCGATAATGGCGGGTTGCACCCGCCCTACCAGGGCACACCTGGCTGTCAGGCGAAGCCACGCGCCAGCTCACGGGTCAGTTCGGCGGCGGGCATGGGCCGACAACTCGCGATGTTCTGCCCGGCCCATAGCGGCGAAAAGTCACCGCGGCCTTGCGCCTCTGCCGCTGCGCGCAAGGGTGCGATGGCCGCAGTGGCCAGCGGAAATTCTGGTGCTCGCTCGCTGAGCGGCCCCAGCTCGCGCATCAGGCGGTTGACGATGCCGCGCGCCGGGCGGCCGCTGAACAGGTTGGTCAGCGTCGTATGGCGCGCCGCCGGGCTTTGCAACGCAGCGCGGTGCAGGGCGCTGGTGGTGGCTTCCGGGCACAGCAAATACGCGCTCCCAATCTGCACGCCGGCCGCGCCGAGGGCCATGGCCGCGTCCACACCACGGGCATCGCTGATGCCGCCAGCGGCAATCACGGGTATCGACAGCGCATCCACCAACTGCGGCAGCAGGGCAAAGGTACCAAGCTGGCGGCTCAGATCGTGATCGAGGAAGTGCCCGCGATGCCCGCCAGCCTCCAGGCCCTGAGCGATCACCGCATCGACGCCGCGCTCCTGCAGCCACAGTGCCTCGTCCAGGGTGGTGGCACTGGAGAGAATCTTCGCTCCGCTGCGTCGCACTCGCTCTAGCAGGGTTTGTTCCGGCAAACCGAAATGGAAGCTGACCACGGCCGGGCGAAATTCCTCCACCAGTGCGGCAGCCTCGTCGTTGAACGGCAGGCGCCCAGGCCCGCTGGCGATGTTCGCTGGGTCCACGCCCAGCTCGTCGTAGTACGGCGCCAGCGCTTCGTGCCAGATCGTCTCACGGGCGGTATCTGGTTCAGGCGGCACATGGCTGAAGAAATTCAGGTTGAACGCAGCCTCGGTCAGGCTGCGTATCGCCTGCAGCTCCTGGCGCAAGGTGGCGGGCGTGAGCATGGCGCAGGGAATCGAGCCGAGGCCACCGGCCTGGCTCACGGCAGCCGCCAGGCGGTGATCCTGCGAGCCGGCCATCGGTGCCTGGATCAGGGGGAGTTTGCTGCCGAGCAGGGCGGTGAGAGGCATGGGATGGCTCCGTTTCAGCGGTCGGATTGCGGTTCGGCCACGCGCCAGGCCCAAAACAGGGCCCAGAGCAATGCAGCCGCGCCCATGGAAAAACTGCTTGTGAGGCTATGCCCGGCGGCAGTCCAATGCTCCACCAGCCAGGGGCCGAGCAACTGGCTACCGCCATAGAGACTGATCAGCAGCGCCGCCAGACGCAAGCCCTGGCCGGGGTTGAGGGCGCGAGCCAGGCGCTGGGTCAGCAGCACGGTACCGAGGAAGGTGCCGCCGACCAGTACGGCGCAGACCATCACGCCGATGGTGCCGGGCAGCAGGATCGGCATCAGCACTCCCAACAGTTGCAGCAGGTAATTGATGAGCAGCGCGCGGCGGTCACCCAGCCAGACTCCGACGTGGTTCCACAGGCTCGCTGAGACCAGGCAGGCGATTGCGGTCCACCACCAGCTACCGACCAGCAGCGGGTGGCCAGCGGGGAGTTGCTCGCGTGCCAGGGCTGGCAGGAACGTCAGCGGCAGGATGTAGCCCAGGCCGGCCCCGATATACGCCAGCAACAGTGCCCGGTTGGCGCGGCTGAGCAGTGGGCCGCTGGAGGCGTTTTCCGCTCGCTCCGGCAGATCGCAGGCCAGGTGGTGCAGCATTGGCGCGCAGAACAGAGCGAGGGGCAAGGCACAGAGGGCAATAGGCAGCCAGCGTAGCGACCCTTGCCAGGGTGTGATTGTCACCAGCAAGCCGCACAGCAGCATGCCGGCGCCCAGGCCCAGATAGACCAGGCCGCTCAGCGCCGTGGCCTGACGCAGGGCCAGCCATTCCAGCACCAGAGCCGGTGCGAGCACGAATACCACGCCGTTGCTGATGCCGTTGGCCAGACGCAGAGCGCCGAGCAGCTCGACGTCCTGGGTGAAGACCTGGGCCAGGGTCACACCGGCATTGACCAGCAGTGCCAGCGGCAGACCCTGGCGCAAGCCGCGCCGGTTGGCCATGGGCAGTGCCAGCAGGGCGCCAAGCAGGTAGCCGAGGTAGTTCCAGGTTGCCAGTTGAGCGCCCTGAGCCAGATCGAAAAGGCCGTCGTCCAGCAACAGCGGCAACAAGGGAGTAAAAGCGAAGCGTCCCAAGGCATGCACGACCATCAGCGCCAGGGCGGCAGTGAGTAGGGCGGTGAACGGGGTTGGGGCGAATCTTGGCATGAGGGTCTCCGGTCGTGCTGCGCACCTTAGTCGTTGTCGCTGCCGGATCGTTAGTGAAAAATACTGTGGTCAATTTTCACTTTTGGTGAGTTTTATGGGCGCCTGGCAGCGACTCAACCCGCAGCTGTTCCGCTATTTTCTCGCGGTGGCCCGTGACGGCTCGTTGAGTGCCGCCGGGCAGCGTCTGAACTGCGTGCCATCGAATGTCTCGGCACGCCTGCGACAACTGGAGCAGCAACTCGATACCCGGCTGTTCCTGCGCCAGGGCCAGCGCTTGCGCCTGACGCCGGCCGGTGAACGCCTGCTGCCGCATGCCGAGCACCTGGAGCAGCTTTGCCAGGTGGCCTGGCGCAGCGTGCAGGAAGACATCTGGAGCGGTGATCTGCGCCTCGGCTCTATGGAGACCACGGCAGCGGTGCGCCTGCCGGAACTGCTCGCGGCCTTTCACCAGCAGGCGCCGCGGGTGAACCTGCAACTGAGCACCGGGCCCAGCCGGCGTCTGGTCGAGGGCGTGCTGGCTGGGGAGCTGGATGCCGGCTTGATCGGCGGGCCGTTCGAGCATCCCCTGCTCGACTGCCAGCCGATCTGGCAGGAGGAGCTGATGCTGGTGCTGCCGCCGATGCAGGATGTTGCCAGCCTGGAAGTCAGGCCGCAGACCCTGCTGGGTTTTCCCGAGGGCTGTCATTACCGCGAGCGCCTCGAGCGCTGGGTCGTCAGCCGTGGTTTGCAAGTGGCGGCGCGGCAGAGCTATGGCTCCATCGACGCCATCTTTGCCGGCATCGCTGCCGGCATGGGCATCGGCCTGTTGCCACGTAGCCTGCTCGAGAGTCACTCACGCTTGCATCTTGTGCAGTACCGGGCCATCGCTCCTGAGCTTGGCGCGACGACTACGCTGTTGGCGCGTCGTCACGACGCCGCTGAGCACCCGCCGCTGGCCTTGTTGCTGGAGCTGATGCGCGCGGAAAATCCTCTCAACGGGTAAACTTGGCGACCGCTTCGGAGACCCCCATGAACTACCGCCACGCCTTCCATGCCGGCAACCATGCCGATGTGTTCAAGCACCTGGTGCTGACCCGCCTGATCGCCTTGCTGTCGCGCAAGGAGGCGCCCTTTGCCTACCTCGACAGCCACGCCGGCATCGGCCTCTACGACCTGCGAGGCGACCAGGCCAGCCGTACCGGCGAATATCAGGAGGGCATCGCTCGTCTGTGGCAGGCCACGCAATTGCCGGATGCGGTGGAAGCCTACCTGGAGGTGGTGCGGGCGATGAACCCGAATGGCGAACTGCGCTATTACCCCGGCTCGCCAGAACTGGCGCGGCTGCTCAGTCGCGAGCAGGACTCTCTGCAGCTCAATGAGAAACACCCCGAAGACGGTCGCCTGCTCAAGGACAACATGCGTGGTGATCGCCGCGTCGCTGTACACCTGGGCGAGGGCTGGCACGTGCCGCGAGCGCTGATGCCGACCCGCGAAAAGCGCGTGCTGCTGCTGATCGACCCGCCTTTCGAGAAGGCCGATGAACTGCAGCGCTGCGTCGAGGCGCTGAACGAGGCGCATGGGCGCATGCGCCAGGCCATCGTGGCGATCTGGTATCCGATCAAGGATGAGCGTCAGTTGGCGCGCTTCTATCGTGACCTGGGCAAGAGCGCCGCGCCCAAGCTGCTGCGCGCCGAGCTCTACGTGCACGCGCCCGACGATGCCACACGCCTGAGCGGCTCGGGCCTGGTGATCAGCAATCCGCCGTGGGGCCTGGAGGACGAACTCAAGCAGTTGTTGCCCTGGCTGGCCGATGTGCTTGGGCAAAGCCTGGGTGGCTGGCGCCTGGACTGGTTGATCGAGGAAGCTGCAAGCGGCAAGCCATAGGCGTGTAGCCCGGATGAAATCCGGGAGGCGTGGCTCCTGATCCACGGATTGCATCCGGGCTACAACGGTTCAACCCGGCTTGTGATTGGGCTCGATGTGGTAGCTCAGGTTGCGCCGCGGGCTGAGGTATTCCAGCACCTCCAGCGGTAGTTGCGAGGGGCGTAGGCTGCGAGCAATGGCCAGCTTCGGCTCCTCGGTGAGGTCGACGATCAGGGCTTCCTGCTTGGGCGTATCGGCATCGAAGAGAATCAACGTCGGTTTCAACGCCTGGATCGGATTGATACCCAGTACCAGCGCATAGCGCTCATCCTCCAGTTGCACGAGACTGCCCGGCGGGTAGATGCCCATGACGCGGATGAAGGCTTTCAGCGCCACCTCGTCGAAGCGTTCGCGCTGCTGCTTGAACATCAGCGCCAGAGCCTCGTGCGGGCTCAGTGCCTGACGCGGATCGAGCGGATTGCACAACCCGTCGAAGTGGTTGGTGATGGCCACCAGGCGGCTCAGGCGGGCGATGCTGGCCTCGCGCAGGCCACGTGGGTAGCCGCTGCCGTCACAATGCTCGTGGTGCTCGTGGATGATGCGCA
Organism: Ectopseudomonas composti; assembly: GCF_900115475.1. Taxonomy (GTDB): domain Bacteria; phylum Pseudomonadota; class Gammaproteobacteria; order Pseudomonadales; family Pseudomonadaceae; genus Aquipseudomonas; species Aquipseudomonas composti. The sequence goes on along the minus strand of NZ_FOWP01000001.1, from coordinate 571,106 downwards.
GCACCTCGTCGTCGAGCATCAACTTGTGCCCCATGCGCAGACCGAAGTCGGTGTGCATCTGCAGCAACTGTTGTTCCGGGCGAGTCAGCGGCTCGGGCTTGAGTAGCACCTTGCTGGGTACTTCCAGTTTGCCGATGTCATGCAGCAGTGCGCCGAGACCGAGGCTATGGCAGGCCTCGCTGTCGAGGCCGAGCTGGCGGCCGAGCAGTAGCGACAATACGGTGACGTTTAACGCATGAAAGTAGCTGTCCTCGGCCGCTTTGCCGGTGATGCCATGCAGCACCACGCCGGGGGCGCCCAGCAGCGTCTCGACCATCTCGCTGACGATGGCACCGGCCTGACGCATGGCGTCTTCCGGGCGGCTGCGCAGGGTCTGGTTGAGCGCCTTGATGCGTTGGCTGGCTTCGATGAAACGGCGGTCCACCTCGGCCAGGCGACTGCGCAGGTGGCGCAGCTTCTGCACGCGCTCCTGGCGGGCCTGGCTTTGCGGATCGACGGGTGGTTCCTCGGCAAGAGGGGCGGCGGTGCTATCGACCAGAGGCAGAGGCTGGCAGTCGCTGCGGGCTGGGTCGTAGCGCAGTTGCTTCAGGTTGAGGGCGCGTAGGGCGCGAATCTGCGCTTCGTCCTTGATCTTGAAGTTGCTGAAGGCGAAGTCGTGCTCCCACCAGCTCAGATCCAGATGAACGTAGAGACCGATGCAAAGCTGATCAAGGGTAATGGTGGGGAGAGGGGCGGGCATGCCGGACTCGTCGATTACTGGCTATTTGCCTGCAGTTTAGTCCGGCTGCCGCTCTAAAGGCACCTGTTGTTCAGGCCATCACATCGATGCTGTTACCGAGATTGGGCGGATTGCTGGGTGTACTGGCTGGTGCAGCCGACTGCAGCAGCCCAGTGATGTTGGCAGCCTGCAGCTCCAGTGTCTTGCGCAGCAGCAGGAGCGACATCTGCGCTGAGATCTGCGCCGATGCCTGGCTCGATACCTGACTGGAAATGCTGCTCAGCTCCACGACCCGCTACCCGTGCTCAAGATTCAGGGGGTAGACATACGCCTGTTCCGCCCAGGCCGCAATAGCCGTTGGGGTTCTTCGCCAGGTACTGCTGGTGATAGGTCTCGGCGTAGTAGAAGGTCGGCGCCTCGGCAATTTCGGTGGTGATGCTGCCCATTGCGGCCTTGTCCAGCTCGGCCTGGAAGCGTGCCTGGCTAGCCTTGGCAGCGTTCAGCTGCGCGTCGCCCTGGCAGTAGATCGCCGAGCGGTACTGGGTGCCCTTGTCGTTGCCCTGGCGCATGCCCTGGGTCGGGTTGTGCGCTTCCCAGAAGACCTTGAGCAGCGCTTCGAAGCTGGTTTGCTGCGGATCGAACACCACCAGCACCACTTCGGTGTGTCCGGTCAGGCCAGAGCAGACTTCCTCGTAGGTGGGGTTGGGCGTCAGACCGCCGGCATAGCCGACTGCGGTGCTGAACACGCCAGGTTGTTGCCAGAAGCGCCTTTCTGCGCCCCAGAAACAGCCCAGGCCGAATACCGCCTGCTGCAGGCCTGCGGGGAAGGGCGCCTTGATCGGGTTGCCGTTGATGTAGTGGGTGTCGGCGACCGGCAGCGGCTCGGCACGACCGGGCAGTGCCTGGTCGGCAGTCGGCAAGGCATCCTTGTTGACGAGAATCTGGGAACGCAAAACCATGGCGGTCTCCTCGAAGTGGGTGAGTGGTGGACTACGCACAGCGCGACGAATTACGTCCGTTGGTCGGCCTGGCGACTGGTATCGGTCTGCGGCCTGCAGGGATAGCGGCGCAGGCTGTCGATCAGCTCGCGGCCGGGAATCGGTTTGTCGAACAGGTAGCCCTGGCCGACGTCGCATTGTTGACGACGGAGGAAACCGAGCTGGGCGCCGGTCTCGATGCCTTCGGCCACGACCTTGAGCTTGAGGTTGTGGGCCATGGCGATCACCGCCGAGGTGATCTCCATATCGTCCTGGTTGTCCGGGATGTCCTTGATGAAGCTGCGATCGATCTTGATCACGTCGATGGGGAATTTCTTCAGGTAGCTGAGCGACGAGTAGCCCGTGCCGAAGTCGTCCATGGCCAGGGTCAGGCCCAGGCTCTTGAGGCGGCCGAGTTGGTGACGGGTATCGTCGGTTGCCTCCAGCAGCAGGCTTTCGGTCAGCTCCAGTTCCAGCAGCCTGGGGTCGAGCTGTTCTTCATGCAGGATGGCGGCAATCGAGCCGACCAGGTCCGGGTCGGAGAACTGCTTGGGCGACAGGTTGATCGCCACCTGCAGCTGGCCGAGGCCGATGGCGGCGATCTGCTTGCTCATGCGACAGGCCTGGCGCACCACCCACTTGCCGATGGGGATGATCAGGCCGGTTTCCTCGGCGACGCCGATGAATTGGTCCGGGCGGATCATGCCCTTCTCGGGGTGCTGCCAGCGCAGCAGCGCCTCCATGCCCAGTAACTGGCCACTCTTGAGGCACAGCTTGGGTTGGTAGAAGACTTCCAGCTCGTTCTGGGTCAGGGCGCGGCGCAGGTTGTTTTCGACGAACAGCTTGTAGTTGGCTTCGGCGTTCAGGGCCTCGGTGAACACCTGCACCTGGTGTTTGCCGTTGGCCTTGGCCTTGTGCAGCGCGAGGCCGGCGTGCTTCATCAGCGTCTGTGGATCGTCACCGTGCTCCGGGGCGATGGCCAGGCCCACCGAACCGGTGATGCTGATCAACTGGTTGTCGACGAACAGCGGTTTGTCCAGCGTCTGCAGCACCTGATGAGCGACGCGCAGGCCGCTGTCCTGATCGCAGCCATCGAGCAGGATGGCGAATTCGTTGCTGGCAAAGCGCGCCAGGGTGCCCTTGGCACCGAGGCTGTTGCGTAGGCGCCGGGCCAGCGCCGAGAGCAGCTTGTCGCCGGTCTGGTGGCCGAGGCTGTCGTTGATCCGCTTGAAGTTGTCGATATCCACCAGCAGCAGCCCGAGTGATTGCACATTGCGGGCGAAGCGCTCTTCGAGGCTGCGGATGAACGACGGGCGATTACCCAGGTTGGTCAGGTTGTCGGTGTAGGCCAGGCGCTCGATACGCTGCTGCGCCAGCTTGGCCTCGGTAATGTCTTCGTAGATACCGATGTAGTGGGTCAGCTCGCCTTCGTCGCCGTACACCTTGGAGATCGACAGGTGCCCCCAGTACGGTTCCTGATTCTTGCGTCGGCTGCGGAACTCGCCCTGCCAACTGCTGTGCTCGGCCAGGCTCGAGTCGGTATCGAACAGCAGGTCGCTGAGGTTGGCCAGTGCCGGTAGCTCGGACAGGCGATGCCCACACACTTCATCGCTGCTGTACAGGGTGATGGCGGTGAAGCTGGGGTTGACGTATTCCACCCGGCCGTCGCGGTCGACCAGTAGAAATGCGCTGGCGCTCTGCTCGACGGCGCGCTGGAACAGGTACAGCGCGTGGGTGGCGGAGCGCTTTTCCTGATTGATCAGCACCTGAGCGAACTGGTCGGCCAGCTCGCCGGCAAAGGCGATCTCGTCGGCCTGCCAGAAGCGCTTGGGGCCGATATGTTCCAGGCAGAGTACGCCCACCACTTCGCCTTCGATGCGGATACTGGCATCCAGCATCGAGGCAATGCCCAGTGGCTCCAGGTAGCCGGGAGCCAGCTCACGAGTGCGCAGGTCGTGCTGGGCATCGTGGGCGTCAATCGCCCTCCCGCTCTGCAGTGCTTCGATGTAGTGGGGAAAATCCCGAGCATCGATCGAGGACAGCTGCTCGTGTCGGCCCAGGTCACGACGGTACAGCGATATCGACTCGAGGCTATGGTTGCCGAGATGCCAGATCCCCGCCCTGGCCACGCCATAGACTTCACAGGCCGCCTGGGTAATGAGCTCGGCGGCCTCCTGGCGCGGATCACTGGAGACATAGCGTTGGCGCGTCAGGCGCGCGATCAATTGCTGCTGGGTGTGCGAGCGCGCCAGATGCTGCAGGTGGTCGTCCTGGGTGCGTTGATAGTGCTGCAGTGAGCTGCGCAAATCCTGATTCTGCGCCAGCAGCGCCTGTTCGCCCGGGGTATCGGCACCGAGGCTCTCGTCGATGATCAGCAGATAACCACGCAGCAACTGACGGTTGCGCTGCTTGAAGGGCTCGCCAATCTCCATCAGGTTCAGCGGGCCTTGAGGTGTATGCAGGGTGTAACGCACCAGATAATGCGGCCCCTGCAGCAGTTGCTGCTGGATGGCATCGTGCAGGCGATAGCGCGCTTCAGGCTCCATCAGGCTGGCGTAGGGCGCGTCCACCAGTGCACACAGGTCTGTGGCGCTGATGCCGAGCTTGCGCTCACAGGTCGGGTCGAGAAAAAGCAGGGCCCAGCTTGGCTCGTTCAAGCGCTCGAAACGCAACATGCCGAGCCGTGAAGGCACTGGCAACTGCGTCACAACCTCGGCTGCCGAGCGGGTGCCGGCATCGGGATGGCTTTTCATTGGGCGTTGGGCTTCCAGTATGCTGACCAGGCGAGGCATCCGTTCTCGGTACAGGGCCGCAGCTGCCAGATGGCACGTTGGCTTGGACGGAGGCTAGGGCTCAGGCCTACTTCACTATAGCGTTCGGCAAGGGTGCATCATGCAAGCGAGACTGACAAGAAAACTGATGGCCATGCTGTTGGGCGGCGCACTGTGTGCGGCACTGCCCGCGTTGGCCAGTGCCGACGACAAGGCTGTGCTGCAGGGGGCCGAGCAGGCAGCGTATCTGGACGGGTTAAAGCGCCTTTACCTGACCGAAAACGAGCGTCAGGCGTTGCTCGCGCACAGCAACGCCTTGCTGGAAACCTACGCCCTGCGCGCCGGCTACCAGGTTGGCCAGGTGCAGCGGCAGGACCTGCTGTACCGCTTCAGTGTCGGTGATGCTGGCGAACTGATCCTGCGCGAGGAGACCCGTGGTGCGCAGGGCACTGCTATTGCAGTGCGCAATCAACGGGTGTCGGTGTTCGGTATCGATCCGTTCATCCGCTACGAATGCCCGACCGGCGGTATTCGCTGCGTGCTGTTCAACCCGGCCGACGGCAGCCCACTGCTGAGCATTCTGCGTGATCACCAGGGCGCCGGCGAGCTGGCCAAGGCGCTGAGTTTTCTGATTCGCAACGTGCAGAAGGGCTGAAGCAGGGCGAAGCAGTCAGCCGCAATGCTCTGCGTCCAGAAAACAGGCAAAAAAAACCCCGCCTAAGCAGACGGGGTTGAGGATGCGAGCGTGGCGTGCTCGAAACGATTTACAGCAGGATGGTGCGGATATCGGCCAGCAGCTGCGACAAACGCTGAGTGAAGCGAGCGGCAGCAGCGCCGTTGATCACTCGGTGGTCGTAGGACAGCGACAGCGGCAGCATCAGCTTGGGCTGGAAGGCCTTGCCGTCCCAGACCGGCTGAATGGTGGCCTTGCTGACACCTAGGATCGCCACTTCCGGCGCGTTGACGATCGGCGTGAAGCCGGTGCCGCCAATGTGGCCGAGGCTGGAGATGGTGAAGCAGGCGCCCTGCATGTCGTCAGCCGAAAGCTTTTTGTTGCGCGCTTTCTCGGCCAGTGCAGCCGCTTCGGCAGCCAACTGCAGCAGGCTCTTCTGGTCGACGTTCTTGATCACTGGCACCAGCAGGCCGTCCGGCGTATCGACGGCGAAGCCGACGTGCACGTACTTCTTGCGGATGATCGCCTTGCCGCTCGGGGCCAGCGAACTGTTGAAGTCCGGCAGCTCCTTGAGCAGGTGGGCGCAGGCCTTGAGCAACAGCGGTAGAACGGTCAGTTTGACTCCGGCCTTCTCGGCCACGGCCTTCTGCGCGACGCGGAAGGCTTCCAGGTCGGTAATGTCGGCCGAGTCGAACTGAGTCACGTGCGGCACGTTGAGCCAGCTGCGGTGCAGGTTGGCCGCGCCGACCTGCATCAGGCGGGTCATCGGCACTTCTTCGATTTCGCCGAACTTGCTGAAGTCCACGGTCGGGATCGGCGGGATGCCGGCGCCACCAGTGGCAGCTGCGGCAGTCGCCTGCGGCGCAGCCTTGGCCTTCTGCATCATCGCCTTGACGTGCACCTGCACGTCTTCCTTGAGGATGCGGCCTTTCGGGCCGGTACCGGCGATGTCCGCCAGTTCGACGCCGAAATCACGCGCCAGCTGACGCACGGCAGGGCCGGCATGCACCTTGGCACCGTCACGCTTGGGCGCGTTGGCGACTTCGGCAGCAGCAGCCGACAGCGAGGCGATGGCGCGTACTTCTGCAGCCACTTCCGGGGCCGCACCTTCCGGCACGCGGTGTACTTCCTGGCTGGCTTGCGCCGGCGCGGCGGCCGGTGCGGAACCAGCTACCTTGAGCTTGAGAATCAGGTCGCCGGTGCTGACTTCGGCATCGAGCTTGACCAGCACTTCTTCCACCACGCCGGCAGCCGGCGAAGGGATCTCCATGGAGGCCTTGTCGGACTCCAGGGTGATCAGCGACTGGTCGGCTTCGATGCTGTCACCGACCTTGACCATGACTTCGATGACCTTGACCTTGCCGTCGGTGCCGATATCCGGCACATGCACGTCCTGCACCGAAGCAGCAGGGGCTGCGGCAGCGGGAGCAGGTGCGGCGGCTGGCGCAGCAGCGGGGGCAGGCGCTTGAGCCGGCGCAGCACTGGCGGTTGCGCTACCCGCGGTACGCAGCTTGAGGATCAGGTCGCCGGTACCGACTTCGGCATCCAGCTTGACCAGCACTTCTTCCACCACGCCGGCAGCCGGCGAAGGGATTTCCATGGAGGCCTTGTCGGACTCCAGGGTGATCAGCGACTGGTCGGCTTCGATGGTGTCACCCACCTTGACCATGACTTCGATGACCTTGACCTTGCCGTCGGTGCCGATATCCGGCACGTGCACGTCCTGCACGCTGCTGCTTGCAGCTGCGGCAGGAGCCGCCGCCGGAGCGCTTGCTTTCGGTGCTTCGGCAGGCGCGGCTTCGGCTTTCGGCGCAGGCGCCGCTTCGGCGGCACCTTCGACTTCCAGAACCAGCAGCTCGTCGCCTTCCTTCAGGCGGTCGCCGATCTTGACCTTGATTTCCTTGACCACGCCGGCTTTGGGTGAGGGCACTTCCATGGAGGCCTTGTCGGACTCCAGGGTCAGTACGCTCTGTTCGGCTTCGATACGGTCGCCGACCTTCACCAGCAGTTCAATCACCTCGCCTTCACCGCCGAGGTCGGGTACGCGAATCAACTCACTCATCGCTACGCTCCTTAGCAGTCCAGGGGGTTGGCTTTGTCGGCGTCGATGCCAAATTTGGCGATGGCGTCAGCCAGCACCTTGGCTTCGATTTCGCCACGGTCGACCAGGGCTTCCAGTGCGGCCAGCACGACCCAGTTGCGATCCACTTCGAAGAAGTGACGCAGCTGCTTGCGGCTGTCGCTACGGCCGAAGCCGTCGGTGCCCAGGACCTTGTATTCCTTGCTCGGCACCCACTGACGAACCTGTTCGGCGAACAGCTTCATGTAGTCGGTAGAGGCGATGACCGGACCTTTGCGGCCGCTCAGGCACTGCTCGATGTAGGTCTGCTTGGGCTTCTGGCCCGGGTGCAGACGGTTGCTGCGCTCCACGGCCAGGCCGTCGCGACGCAGTTCGTTGAAGCTGGTGACGCTCCACACATCGGCGCCGATGTTGAACTCGTCGCGCAGGATTTTCGCTGCTTCGACGACTTCACGCAGGATGGTGCCGGAACCCAGCAGTTGCACGTGGTGCGCGGCTTCCTTCTTGTCTTCCTCGAGCAGGTACATGCCCTTGATGATGCCGTCTTCCACGCCCTGCGGCATGGCCGGCTGCTGGTACGACTCGTTCATCACGGTGATGTAGTAGAAGATGTCCTGCTGCTCTTCGGTCATCTGGCGAATGCCTTCGCGGATGATCACAGCGAGCTCGTAGCCGTAGGTCGGGTCGTAGGTGCGGCAGTTGGGGATGGTCGCTGCCAGCATGTGGCTGTGACCGTCTTCGTGCTGCAGGCCTTCACCGTTGAGGGTGGTACGGCCAGCGGTACCGCCGATCAGGAAACCACGGGTGCGGCTGTCGCCAGCGGCCCAGGCCAGGTCACCGATACGCTGGAAGCCGAACATCGAGTAGAAGATGTAGAACGGCAGCATCGGCTGGTTATGGCAGGAGTACGAAGTACCGGCGGCGATGAAGGAACTCATGGCGCCGGCTTCGTTGATGCCTTCCTCGAGGATCTGACCTTTCTTGTCCTCTTTGTAGAACATCACCTGGTCTTTATCGACCGGCTCGTACAGCTGGCCAACCGAGGAGTAGATGCCGAGCTGACGGAACATGCCTTCCATACCGAAGGTACGGGCTTCGTCCGGGATGATCGGGACGATGCGCTGGCCGAGTTCCTTGTCCTTGACCAGCTGCGCGAGGATGCGCACGAAAGCCATGGTAGTAGAGATTTCGCGGTCGCCGGAGCCGTCGAGGATGGCCTTGAGGGTATCCAGCGGCGGCGTCGGGATGCTGAAGCTCTGTTGGCGACGCTGCGGTACGAAGCCACCCAGCGCGTTGCGGCGCTCGTGCAGGTACTTGTACTCGGGGCTGCCTGGCTCCGGTTTGACGAAGGGCAGGTTTTCCAGCTCTTCATCCTTGACCGGGATGTCGAAGCGGTCGCGGAACTGACGCAGGCTGTCGACATCGACTTTCTTGGTGTTGTGCGCGGTGTTCTTCGCTTCACCGGCGCCGGTACCGTAGCCCTTGATGGTCTTGGCCAGGATCACGGTCGGCTGGCCGCTGTGGTTCACGGCCTGATGGTAGGCCGCGTAGACCTTGTACGGGTCGTGGCCACCACGGTTGAGCTTCCAGATCTCGTCGTCGGAGAGGTCCTTGACCATCTCCTTGAGCTCGGGGGTATTGAAGAAGTTGTCGCGCACGTAGGCGCCGTCTTTGGCCTTGTAGTTCTGGTATTCACCGTCGACCACTTCGTCCATGCGGCGCTGCAGGGCACCGTCCTTGTCCTTGGCGAACAGCGGATCCCAGAAGCGACCCCAGACCACCTTGTTGACGTTCCACTGGGCACCACGGAACACGCCTTCGAGTTCCTGGATGATCTTGCCGTTACCACGCACCGGGCCGTCGAGGCGCTGCAGGTTGCAGTTGATGACAAAGATCAGGTTGTCCAGCTTCTCGCGGCCAGCCAGGGAAATGGCACCGAGGGATTCCGGCTCGTCGCACTCGCCGTCGCCCATGAAGCACCAGACCTTCTGCTTGCCGGCCGGAATGAAGCCGCGCGCTTCCAGGTACTTCATGAAGCGGGCCTGGTAGATGGCCTGGATCGGGCCGAGGCCCATGGACACGGTGGGGAACTGCCAGAAGTCCGGCATCAGCCAGGGGTGCGGGTAGGACGACAGACCTTTGCCATCCACTTCGCGGCGGAAGTTCTTCATCTGGTCTTCGTCGATGCGACCTTCCATGAAGGCGCGGGCATAGACGCCAGGGCTGGCGTGGCCCTGATAGAACACCAGGTCGCCGCCGTGTTCTTCGGTCGGGGCCTGGAAGAAGTAGTTGAAGCCGATGTCGTACAGCGTCGCGGAGGAAGCGAAGCTGGAAATGTGGCCGCCCAGATCCGGGTCGTCCAGGTTGGTGCGCATCACCATGGCCAGGGCGTTCCAGCGCACCAGCGAACGGATGCGGCGTTCCATGAACAGGTCGCCGGGCATGCGAGCTTCATGGGTTACCGGGATGCTGTTGCGGTAAGGCGTGGTGATCGCGTAGGGCAGTTGCGCACCGCTACGGGTGGCCAGCTCGCCCAGACGGGTCATCAGGTAATGGGCACGGTCTTCACCCTCACGGTCGAGGACGGATTCAAGGGCGTCCAACCATTCCTGGGTTTCGATCGGATCGAGGTCTTGCATGGCTTGCTCCAGGGCGGAAAGGCTTCCAGAATCGGAGGCCAGTTGGGTCTCACCGGCTTTTTGGGCGGGCGAGTTGAAATTCTTGGATTTACCGGGGGTAGGACCGGCCGCTTGTAGTTTTACTACATTTCGACGGCGGATTCAGCCCTCTGGATACAATTCTTTCGTAGTAAAACTACAATCCGCGGCACCGCCGGCCGCGCGTGCCCCGCTGGAGCGGGGCTGCGGGCGATTGCACCGTGCGTCCGGCAGTCCGCCAAAAGGATAGACCATGAGCCTGCCGTTGCTGGTCGAGTTGCCCCCCTCTCTTGTTTCGTTGGCCGAACGTGCCGAGCAGTCACTGCAAACCGCTTTGTCCGAGCATGAAGCTCTGGCTGAGCGTGTCGCTGCTTGGTCGCAAGAGCGGCGCGATGCCTGGCGGCAGGTGTCGGCGCTGAGTGATTTCGTCGCCGAACAGGCGCAGCGTGATCCGCAGATGTTCGTCGCCCTGGCTGAGTCCGGTGAGCTGGAACGCAGCCTGGCATCGGGCGAGCTGCGCCAGCAATTGGAAGCGCAGCTGGCCGAATGTGCCGATGAGGATGCTCTGGGGCGCTGCCTGCGGCGCTTTCGTAATCGCCAGCAAGTGCGCATCATCTGGCGCGACTTCAGCCGCCAGGCGGCGCTCGGTGAAACCTGTCGTGACCTGTCCGACCTTGCCGATGCCTGCATCGATCTGGCCTATCACTGGCTGTATCCGCGTCATTGCACGCAGTTCGGTACGCCAGTGGGGCGGCGCAGCGGCCAGCCGCAGCACATGGTCATCCTCGGCATGGGCAAGCTCGGCGCGCACGAGCTCAACCTGTCGTCGGATATCGACCTGATCTTCGGCTACCCGGAGGGTGGCGAGACCGAGGGCGTCAAGCGATCGCTGGATAACCAGGAGTTCTTCATTCGTCTGGGGCAGAGACTGATCAAGGCGCTGGATGCGATCACCGTCGACGGCTTCGTGTTTCGCACCGACATGCGCCTGCGTCCCTATGGTTCCAGTGGTGCGCTGGTGTTCAGCTTCAATGCGCTGGAGCAGTACTACCAGGATCAGGGCCGCGATTGGGAGCGCTACGCCATGATCAAGGCGCGTGTGGTCGGCGGTGATCAGGCCGCGGGCGCCGAGCTGCTGGAGATGCTGCGGCCCTTCGTCTATCGCCGCTACCTGGATTTTTCCGCCATCGAGGCGTTGCGCGCGATGAAGCTGCTGATCCAGCAGGAGGTGCGGCGCAAGGGCATGAGCGAGAACATCAAGCTCGGCGCCGGTGGCATTCGCGAGATCGAGTTCATCGCCCAGGCGTTCCAGCTGATCCATGGCGGGCGCGACCTCAGTCTGCAGCAGCGGCCGCTGCTCAAGGTGCTGGCCACGCTGGAGGGGCAGGGCTACTTGCCTCCGGCGGTCGTCACGGAAATGAAGGAAGGCTACGAGTTCCTGCGCTACACCGAGCACGCCCTGCAGGGCATTGGTGACCGCCAAACACAGATGCTGCCGGCCGAACCGCAGGATCAGGCGCGGGTCGCTGCGATCATGGGTTTCGCTGACTGGGCGAGTTTTCATGAGCGCCTGATGTATTGGCGTGGCCGCATCGAATGGCATTTCCAGCAGGTGATCGCCGACCCTGACGAAGACGAATCGGATGCTAGCGAGGCCAGCGTTGGCGCCGAGTGGCTGCCTTTGTGGCAAGGGGCGCTGGACGATGAGGCCGCTGCGCTGCAGTTGCAGGAAGCCGGGTTCGCCGAGCCAGGCACGGCCTGTCGACGCCTCGATGATTTGCGTAATGGTCCGCAGGTGCGCGCCATGCAGCGTCTTGGTCGTGAGCGCCTGGATGCTTTCGTGCCCCGCCTGCTGGCGCAGACTGTCGAGCATGAGAAGCCTGATCTGGTACTGGAGCGGGTGCTGCCATTGGTGGAAAAGGTGGCGCGACGTTCTGCCTATCTGGTGCTGTTGAGCGAAAACCCGGGGGCATTGGAGCGGCTGATCACTTTGTGCGCGGCCAGCCCGTGGATCGCCGAACAGATCGCCCGTTACCCGCTGTTGCTCGATGAGCTGCTCAACGAAGGGCGACTGTATTCGCCACCGCTGGCGCCAGAGCTGGCGGCCGAGTTGCGCGAGCGCCTTGTGCGTATTCCCGAGGAGGACCTGGAACAGCAGATGGAGGCGCTGCGCCACTTCAAACTGGCTCACAGTCTGCGTGTTGCCGCTTCGGAGATCGCCGGTACGCTGCCGCTAATGAAAGTGTCGGATTACCTGACCTGGCTGGCTGAGGCGATTCTCGATCAGGTGCTGGCGCTGGCCTGGCAGCATACGGTGCAGCGCCATGGCCGCCCGCAGCGCGCCGATGGCTCGCTGTGTGATCCGGACTTCATCATCGTCGGCTATGGCAAGGTAGGCGGCCTGGAGTTCGGCCATGGCTCGGATCTGGACCTGGTGTTCATCCATGATGGCGACCCGCAGGCCGAAACCGATGGCGCCAAGCCTATCGATGGTGCGCAGTTCTTCACCCGCCTGGGGCAGCGCATCATTCACCTGCTGACCACCCAGACCACCTCCGGCGCGCTCTACGAGGTGGACATGCGCCTGCGACCATCGGGCGCAGCCGGGCTTCTGGTCAGCTCGCTGGGTGCTTTTCAGCGCTATCAGGAAAACGAGGCCTGGACCTGGGAGCACCAGGCGTTGGTGCGGGCGCGGGTGCTGGTGGGATGTTCGCGCCTGGCCGGCGAATTCGCTCGCGTGCGTGCTGAGGTGCTCGGTCGCCAGCGCGATACCGAGGCGCTGCGCGTTGAGGTCAGCGAGATGCGCGCGAAGATGCGTGACAACCTTGGCAACAAAAATACCGCGGCCGGGACGGCGCCGAATGCCTTCGAGGCCACGTCCTCCTTCGATCTGAAGCAGGATGCCGGTGGTATCGTCGATATCGAATTTATGGTGCAATACGCGGCTCTGGCCTGGTCGTGGCAACACCCGCAGCTACTCGAGTTCACCGATAACATCCGCATTCTGGAAGGTCTGGAGCGGGTCGGTCTGATGGGCGCCGAGGATGCCGCATTGCTGCGCGAGGTCTACAAAATCTATCGCTCGGCCGCTCACCGGCAGGCGCTGCAGAAGCAGCCTGGCGTGGTGCCGGGGGATCAGTTCCAGGATGAGCGCCGCGCCGTGATGCGCCTGTGGCGTGAGCTGGGGCTTGAGTTGAACAACGGGGCCTGAGGCCCCAACTATTGATCGAACCGTGAAGCGAATTTGAGGAGCAGGCAAGATGTCGATGTCCGACCGTGATGGCGTGATCTGGTACGACGGCAAACTGGTGCCGTGGCGCGAAGCCAACACCCATGTGCTGACCCATACCCTGCACTACGGCATGGGCGTGTTCGAAGGCGTGCGTGCCTACAACACCCCGGATGGCACCGCGATCTTCCGCCTGCAGGCGCACACCGACCGTCTGTTCGACTCCGCGCACATCTTCAACATGCAGATTCCCTTCTCCAAGGAAGAGATCAACGAAGCCCAGCGTGCCGCGGTGCGTGAAAACGGCCTGGAAAGCGCCTACCTGCGTCCGATGGTGTTCTTCGGCAGCGAAGGCATGGGCCTGCGCGCTGCTGGCCTGAAGGTGCACGTGATCGTCGCTGCCTGGCACTGGGGCGCGTACATGGGCGAGGAAGCGCTGGAAACCGGCATCAAGGTGCGCACCAGCTCCTACACCCGCCACCACGTCAACATCTCCATGACCCGCGCCAAGGCCAACGGCAACTACATCAACTCGATGCTGGCCCTGCAGGAAGCCATCTCCGGCGGCGCCGACGAGGCCATGCTGCTGGACCCGGAAGGCTACGTGGCCGAAGGCTCGGGCGAGAACATCTTCCTGGTCAAGGACGGCGTGGTGTACACCCCGGAAGTGACCTCCTGCCTCAACGGCATCACCCGCAGCACCATCCTGACCCTGGCCGAAGAGCACGGCATCAAGGTGGTCGAGAAGCGCATCACCCGCGATGAGGTGTACATCGCTGATGAGGCGTTCTTTACCGGTACTGCCGCTGAAGTCACGCCGATCCGCGAAGTGGATGGCCGCAAGATCGGCGCCGGTCGCCGTGGCCCGGTCACCGAGAAGCTGCAGAAGGCCTACTTCGACCTGGTCACCGGCAAGACCAGCGGCCACGCCGAATGGCGTACTCTGGTCAAGTAAGCGATTCCTCGAAGGCTCGACGGGGAGGCGAAAGCCTCCCCGGTCGTTTCTGGAAAAGATATGAAGATACTTATCGTTGGGCCGAGCTGGGTAGGCGACATGGTGATGGCGCAGACGCTGTTCCAGTGTCTGAAACAGCGCCACCCGGCGTGCGAGATCGACGTGCTGGCGCCAGACTGGAGCCGGCCGATCCTCGAACGCATGCCCGAAGTGCGCGCCGCGCTGAGCCTGCCGCTCGGTCATGGCGTGCTCGATCTGACCACGCGCCGACGCATCGGCAAGTCGCTGGCTGGTCAGTACGACCAGGCGATCCTGCTGCCCAACTCGCTGAAGTCCGCGCTAGTGCCCTGGTTCGCCGGTATTCCCACGCGCACGGGTTGGAAGGGCGAGATGCGCTATGGCCTGCTCAACGATATCCGCACACTGGATAAAGACCGCTATCCGCTGATGATCGAGCGCTTCATGGCGTTGGCCTATGAGCCGGGCGCTGCCTTGCCGCAGCCCTATCCGCAGCCGCGTTTGCAGATCGATGAGTCCAGCCGTGAAGCCGCCTTGGCCAAGTTCGGTCTGCAGCTGGATCGTCCGGTGCTGGCGCTATGCCCGGGTGCGGAGTTCGGTGAGGCCAAGCGCTGGCCGGCAGAACACTATGCCAAGGTGGCCGAGGTCAAGATTCGCGAGGGCTGGCAGGTCTGGCTGTTCGGTTCGAAGAACGACCATGCCGGTGGCGAAGACATTCGTATGCGCCTGATTCCGGGGCTGCGTGAGGAGGTCAGCAACCTGTCCGGGCAGACCAGCCTGGCCGAGGCCATCGACCTGATGTCGGCGGCCACCGCCGTGGTGTCCAACGACTCCGGGCTGATGCACGTGGCGGCGGCGCTGAATCGTCCGCTGGTGGCGGTCTACGGCTCCACCTCGCCAGGGTTCACGCCACCGCTGGCCGATCGCGTCGAGATTGTTCGTCTGGGGCTGGAGTGCAGTCCCTGCTTTGATCGCACCTGTCGTTTTGGCCACTACAACTGCCTGCGCGAGCTCAAACCGAGGCCGGTGATCGAGGCGCTGGATCGGCTGGTCGGTGAAACCTTGACCCTGGTCGAGGGCGACTGATTTGCGGGTATTGATCATCAAGACCTCGTCGCTGGGCGATGTGGTGCATACCCTGCCGGCATTGACTGACGCGGCTCGCGCCATTCCCGGCATCCGCTTCGACTGGGTGGTGGAAGAAGGCTTTGCCGAGATTCCAGCCTGGCATCCGGCGGTGTCGCAGGTGCTTCCGGTGGCCATCCGCCGTTGGCGCAAGCACCCGCTGCGCACCTGGCGTAGCGGTGAGTGGGCGCGGTTCAAACAGCGCCTGCGGGAAACCCGCTACGACCTGGTGATCGATGCCCAGGGCCTGCTCAAGAGTGCCTGGCTGACGCGCTATGTGTCGGCGCCGGTGGCGGGGCTCGATCGTGATTCGGCACGTGAGCCGCTGGCCAGTCGTTTCTACGACCGCCGCTACGCGGTGGCCAAGGATCAACACGCGCTGGAGCGTGTGCGCCAGTTGTTCGCCAAGGCGCTCGGTTACACGCTGCCGCCCGGCACTGGTGACTACGGTCTGAACCGTGCAGCGATGATGGATGCCGCCGCGCAGCCGTACCTGCTGTTCCTGCATGGCACCACCTGGGCCAGCAAGCACTGGCCGGAAGCGGATTGGCGTGCACTGGCCGAGCGCATGGACGAACTGGGTTGGGCCGTGCGCCTGCCCTGGGGTAACGATACGGAAAAGGCACGTGCCGAGCGCATCGCTGCCGGCCTGACGCATGCCGCCGTGCTGCCGAAGCTGAACCTGGCCGGCGTGGCCAAGGTGATTGCCGGTGCCAGCGCCTGCGTCTCTGTCGACACCGGCCTAGGCCACCTGGCCGCTGCGCTGGATGTACCCAATATTTCGCTGTATGGCCCGACGTTGCCCGGCAAGGTGGGCGCCTACGGTCGTAGCCAGATTCACCTGTGTGCCAGTGGCCCGGGCGCCGGCAGCGGTGACCGTGACAAACCCTGCTTCGATGGTCTCGGCGCCGAGCGCGTCGGCCTGGAACTGGAGGCGCTGCTGCTTGCGCCTCCCGGCACCTTTTAAGGAGCGGCTATGCAACTGGCCTTCGTTCTCTACAAATACTTCCCCTTCGGTGGGTTGCAGCGCGACTTCATGCGCATCGCCCTGGAATGCCAGGCGCGTGGCCACGCCATTCGCGTCTATACACCGATCTGGGAAGGGGATAACCCCGGCGGCTTCGATGTGCGCGTAGCGCCGGTGCGTGCGTTGTTCAATCATCGCCGCAACGAGAAATTCAGCGCCTGGCTGCAGGCTGACCTGAAGCGCGACCCGGTCGATCGGGTGATAGGCTTCAACAAGATGCCTGGCCTTGACGTGTACTACGCCGCTGACGGCTGTTTCGAGGACAAGGCGCAGACCCTGCGCAACCCGATCTATCGTCGTTGGGGGCGCTACAAGCACTTCGCCGAGTACGAGCGCGCGGTGTTCGCGCCGGAGTCGAAGACCGAGATCCTGATGATCTCCGAAGTGCAGCAGCCACTGTTCGTCAAACACTACAAGACCCCGTTGCAGCGCTTTCATCTGCTGCCGCCCGGCATCGCTCAGGATCGTCGTGCCCCGGTCAATGCCGCTGAAATCCGCGCCGAGTTCCGCCGTGAATTCAAGCTGGCCGACGACGACCTGCTGCTGGTGCAGATCGGCTCCGGTTTCAAGACCAAGGGCCTGGACCGCAGCCTCAAGGCGCTGGCCTCGCTGCCGCGCGAACTGCGCAAGCGCACCCGGCTGATCGCTATCGGCCAGGACGACCCCAAGCCCTTCCTGCTGCAGATCAAGGCGCTCGGGCTGTCCGATCAGGTGCAGATTCTCAAGGGGCGCAGCGATATCCCGCGTTTTCTGCTCGGCGCCGATCTGCTGATCCATCCGGCCTACAACGAGAACACTGGCACGGTGCTTCTGGAGGCGCTGGTTTCCGGCCTGCCGGTGCTGGTCACCGATGTCTGCGGCTACGCCCACTACATCGCCGATGCTGACTGCGGTCGTGTGCTGTCCAGCCCTTTCGAGCAGGAGCGGCTCAACCGTACCCTGGCCGACATGCTCGCCGATCCGCAGCAGCGTGCATTCTGGGGGCGCAACGCGCTGGCCTATGCCGACAGCGCCGACCTGTATTCGATGCCAAAGAAGGCTGCTGACGTGATCCTTGCAGAGAGGCGCACGTGAAACTGATCCTCGCCGAACCTTTCAAGAGCCTGTGGGCGGGGCGCGATGCTTTCGACGCTGTCGAGGCGCTGCAGGGCCAGGTCTACCGTGAGCTGGAAGGGCGCCGCACCCTGCGCACCGAAGTCGACGGGCGCGGCTATTTCGTCAAGATTCACCGCGGCATCGGTTGGGGCGAGATCGTCAAGAACCTGCTCACCGCCAAGGCCCCGGTGCTCGGCGCAGCGCAGGAGTGGCAAGCGATCCAGCGTCTGAGCGACGCCGGTGTGCCGACCATGACCGCCGTGGCCTACGGTGAGCGCGGCGCGAATCCCGCGAGCCAGCATTCCTTCATCGTCACCGAGGAACTGGCACCGACCGTCGACCTGGAGCAGCTCAGCCTGAACTGGGCGCAGCAACCGCCCAAACCTGCGCTCAAGTGGGCGCTGATCCGCCAGGTGGCGCAGATGACCGGCGATATGCACCGCGCCGGGGTTAACCACCGTGACTGCTACATTTGCCACTTCCTGCTGCATACCGAGCGGCCGATCCAGGCCACTGACCTGCGCCTGTCGGTGATCGACCTGCACCGTGCCCAGGTGCGAGACGCAGTCCCCCGCCGTTGGCGTGACAAGGACCTGGCCGCCCTGTACTTCTCGGCGCTGGATATCGGCCTGACCCGCCGTGACAAGCTGCGTTTTTTGCGTACCTACTTCCAGTGTCCGTTGCACCAGGTTTTGCGTGATGAAGCGAACCTGCTCGCATGGCTGGAGTGCAAGGCGGCGAAACTGTATGAGCGTAAGCGGCGTTATGGAGATCGACTATAGATGTCTGTGGAAAAGACAGTTATCAAGCCTGGGATTAGGGTGGCAGTCGTCTCCTGCCCGGCTCTGGGGGATACAACACTCTTTCTCCGTTTGGCCAGGCGTCTCCTGGCTGCGGGCGCGAGAGTTACGCTGGTATCCCCCTCTCTGGCTGCATTGCGTGAATACCTGCCAGATTTGAATATCGTCGCGGATAGGCAGCCAGATCTGCCGGAGCTAGCCGAAAGCCATGAGCTGGTCATCTGCTACATCGACTGGCTGATCAAGGCGGCTCGTGCTGGTAACGATCTGAGCGAGGTGTCCAATATTGCCTACCTCTCAGGCAAGAAGCTGCCCGCCAATCTGCGTCTTGGTGAGCGTCCTGTTACGGTCGGCGGTATTGAGTTGCCGGGTGCGCACAACGTCATCTGTCGTGATCCAAAGGCCGGCAGGACCATGGTGCAGTGGATCGACCTTTACGCTGAAGAGGTCTTGGGGCTTGACCTCGCCCGGCCTATTACTGGATTTCAGTCTTTGCCGGATGTGGCCAGCGATGCCGGCCAGCGTGTCGCTATCTTTCCCACGACGCCACATGCAAGCAAGAATTTCTCTCCTGCAGGCTTCCTTCGGCTGGCGCGCCGGCTTGCGTCGCTGGGCTGGCAGGTAGAGTTCGTCGGCATTCCTGCAGAACAGCAGATACTGCAGGCTCAATATCCCGCTTACCCTGTGCATGCTTTCAATGATCTCAAGGGGCTGGTCAGTTTTCTGCGCACCTGCTCCGTCGTGATCAGTAACGATTCGGGAGGCGGGCATCTTGGTTCGCTTCTCGGGTTGCGCACGTTCACCATTACACGGCGTCGCTCTGATTTCACCTGGCGTCCAGGGTTCAATGAACTTAACTGCGTCATCAACCCTGTATTGAGCTTCAAGTGGATGGGCCGGACGGTGTGGCGACCCTTCATTCCGTTGCGGCGGATCGTGCGAGCGCTTGCCGACGTGAAGGTGCAATAGGAATGTCAGCCTGGAAATACGATTTGCGCGACGCGTCTCTGCGCGAGGTTTTTGGTTCGCTTGACGCCGTATTTGCCCTTGAGGGCGAGCGCTTGACCAAAGATCCGTTGTCGGAAGTCATCCGTATCGAACGTGATGGCGTGCATTATTATGTCAAGCGCTACTGGGGGGCGGGCAAAGGTCTGCGCCGCTACCTGGGGCGACCACGGGTCAAGGCCGAGTGGCAGAATCTCAAGTTGTTCGCCAAGTGGGGCATCCCGACAGCGCCGATCGTTGCGCATGGCCTTCAGCGCAAGGCCGGGGCGTTCGTGCGTGGAGCGCTGGTGACGCGCGAGCTGGAAAATACCCTCGATCTTGCTGAAATCGCCAACCGCCAGGATCCGCGCCTGGCTGATCATGGGTGGGTTCAGGCCATCAGTCTGCAGTTGGCCAAGGGCACGCGGACTATGCATGACCACCACTTCACCCACAACGATCTGAAGTGGCGCAACCTGCTGGTCAATGAAAAGGCCGAACTGTTCTTCATCGACTGCCCTACCGGCAGCTTCTGGTGGGGGCCGCTACTGCGTTATCGGATCATCAAGGACCTGGCCTGTCTCGATAAAGTGGCCAAGCGCGTGCTGTCGAGAACGCAGCGTCTGCGCTTCTACCTGCAATATCGCGAGTGCAACCGGCTCAGTGGCGCGGATAAGCAACGCGTCCTGCAAATCCTGAAGTTCTTCGAGGGCCGGGAATGAGCGACTTCATCGCGGAGCAGGACCGCGCCCTGCTCGAGCGTCACGGGCTGGCCAGTTTCGATGCATTGTGGGCGTTGAAACTGGAGGCCGTAGACGAGCCCAACACCGAGCGTGGTGGCTGGAGCAGCGTATATCGCCTGGAGCTCGACGAGCGTGCCTTCTACCTGAAGCGGCAAAGCAACCACCTGACGCGCAGTCTGCTGCATCCCTTCGGTGAGCCGACCTTCGCGCGCGAGTTTCGCAATATTCGCCGTTATGCCGAGCTGAACATACCGGCCCTGCAGGCCGCGTTCTTTGCCGAGCGCCGTTTGTCGGGCGAGCGCCGCGCTGTCTTGCTGACCCGTGCGCTGGATGAGTGGCAGGATCTGGAGCACTGGTTGACGCAGTGGTCTGCATTCGATGCTGCCAAGCGCGCGTCGATCCTGCACGCCTGCGGTCGTCTCGCGTGTCGTGTGCATCAGGCTGGGCAGATGCATGGCTGTTTCTATCCCAAGCATATCTTCCTGCGTGAACAGGGAGGCGTGTTTGAGGCGCAGTTGATCGATCTGGAGAAAACCCGTCCATTGCTGTTGGGGCAGCGTGACCGGATCAAGGACCTGGAGCCTCTGCTGCGCCGCGCCAGAATCTGGAACGAGGCCGAAGTGCGCGAACTGCTGGCGGCTTACCTGGGTGATGGGGGCGACATCAATGCCTGGTGGCGGCAACTTGGCGCTCGGCAGCGCAACAAGGAGGCGCGTTGATGCAGTTAGGTGAATTGAGCCACGCGGGCCGTACGCCTGAGATGCCTCTGACGCTGCAGGTTGCGCATGATCCGCTGGTGCTGGAGCGCCTGTTGCGTGTG
Organism: Ectopseudomonas composti; assembly: GCF_900115475.1. GTDB lineage: Bacteria > Pseudomonadota > Gammaproteobacteria > Pseudomonadales > Pseudomonadaceae > Aquipseudomonas > Aquipseudomonas composti. Next base: position 550,434 of record NZ_FOWP01000001.1, on the reverse strand, counting down.
TTGCCAGGGCAGCGTTACGTTGCGTTCGCGCGTTGGCAGGGACGTTCGGTGCTGGCCAAGTTGCTGGTCGGCGACAAGGCGCAGCGGCACTTTCAGCGCGAGCGTGACGGCGCCGAGTATCTGGCAGCCCAAGGGCTCGTCACACCCGAGCTGCTGGCTCAAGGTTTCATCGACGGGCAGGGCGGTTGGTTGCTGTTCGAGTTTTTGGAAGGCTCGCAGAGCCTCTGGGATGCCTGGCGCGAAGCGGCTCGCGAACCGTTACTGAGCGACGCTCAGCAGAGCGTGTTGGCCGACGCGCTGGCAGCCATCGGGCAGATGCATGCTCAGGGCCTGTGGCAGGCCGATCTGCACCTGGACAACCTGTTACGGCATGAAGGCCGTTTGTACCTGATCGACGGTGGTGGCGTGCGCTGCGAAACCGTGGGGCGGCCGTTGTCGCGGGCAGGGGTACTGAAAAACCTCGGGGTGTTCTTTGCCCAACTGCCGGCTGAGCTGGATCCCTATCTGGAGGAGCTGCTGATTCACTACCTGTTGGCCAACGGCGAGCATGCGCTACCGCTGGAAATGCTCCAGACCGAGATAGCCAAGGTGCGTCGCTGGCGCCTGCGTGATTACCTGAAGAAAACGGCCCGTGACTGCAGCTTGTTCGCGGCGCGTATCGGCGCATTCGGCTTGCGCGTGGTGCGTCGTGAGGCCGAACCAGTACTGCAGCCGCTGTTGGCTGATCTCGATGCTCGTATCGACGCCGGGCACATCTACAAGACCGGTGGCGCGGCCACGGTGGCGCGGGTCGAATGTGGCAACCGGCCACTGGTGGTCAAGCGTTACAACGTGAAGAACCTGCGACACTGGTTCAAGCGTTTCTGGCGCCCCAGTCGTGCCTGGCATAGTTGGCGCGAGGGCAACCGCCTGCAACTACTGGGTATCGTCACGCCAGCGCCGCTGGCCGTGATCGAGCGGCGCTGGTGCTGGCTGCGTGGCCGTGCATACCTGATTACCGACTATTGTGGTGGGCAGGATATAATCGCCCGTTTTGAGGCATACAAGCAGGCAACGCCCCCGGAAACCGAGCTGTTGGCGCTGGATCGTCTGTTCGCTGCCCTGCTGCGCGAACGCATTAGCCACGGTGATTTCAAGGGGCACAACCTGTTTTGGGACGACGTGCAGGGTGCCTGGTCGCTGATCGACCTGGATGCCATGCATCAGCATCGCAATGCGCGCAGCTTCGCCCGGGCCTATGCCCGCGACCGCGCCCGTTTTCTGCGCAACTGGCCGGTGGACTCGGCTCTGCACCAGTTGCTCGACCAACGTTTACCGCAGGTGCCCGGCACCTGCCCGAATTAGAGGCTTACACCTGTGGCACTGACCATTCTCGGCCTGTCCGGCGCCCTCAGTCACGATCCGTCCGCCGCGCTCTACATTGACGGCAAACTGATCGCGGCGGTGGAGGAGGAGCGCTTCGTGCGCGATAAGCACGCGAAGAACCGCATGCCCTACGAGTCGGCCAAGTTCTGCCTGGAACAGGCCGGTATCAAGCCGTCGGATGTCGACGTAGTGGCCATTCCCTTCGCTCCCATCAGCATCTTCGAGAAGGCCCGCTGGCAGTACGCCAAGCGTTACGCGTACGCGCCGGATCGTGCCCTCGATGCGATCCTGTTCGGCAACCGCCGTTACAAACGCTACAAGAAGCGCATCGAGTGGTGCCTGGTGCAACTCGGCTTCGACCTGAAGAAGGTCAAGATCGAGCCGGTCGAACACCACCTGGCCCACGCCTCCAGTGCCTACCACTGCTCGGGCTTCAAGGAAAAGACCGCGATCCTCGGTATCGACGGCAAGGGCGAGTACGCCACCACCTTCTTCGGCTACGGCGAGAACGGCAAGATCCACAAGATCAAGGAGTTCTTCGATCCGGATTCGCTCGGTGGCCTGTATGGCGCGATCACCGAATACCTGGGCTTCGAGATGCTCGACGGCGAGTTCAAGGTCATGGGCATGGCGCCCTACGGTGACGCCGCCAAGTACGATTTCTCGCGCCTGGCCAAGTTCGAGAATGGCGAGCTGATCATCAACACCGAGTACGCCAATGTCATCGGCTTCCGCCGCTACAAGGAAAACGGCAAGGGCTACTACTTCTCGCCCAAGCTGATCGAATGGCTCGGGCCGAAGCGTGAAGGCGACATCGCCGACGACCCCTACATCCATTACGCGGCTAGCATGCAGGCGCTGTTCGAGAAGCTGGCGCTGCAGATGATGGAGTACTACCTCGGCGATATCCTCAAGGAAACTGGCAAGATCGCCTTCGCCGGCGGCTGTGCGCTGAACGTCAAGCTGAACCAGAAGATCATCGCCCGTGACGATGTGAAGGAGCTGTTCGTGCAGCCGGCTTCCGGCGATGCCGGTACGGCTGTTGGTGCGGCGGCTTACGTGTCGAACCAGCGCGGCGTGCCGGTGGAGAAGATGGAGCACGTCTATCTCGGCCCGTCCTACTCCAACGAAGACGTTATCGCCGCCTGCGCCAAGCACCCGAACCAGCCAGTGTTCAAACGCATCGACAACACAGCTGAGCGCATTGCCAAGATTATGGTTGATGGCAACCCGGTAGCCTGGTTCCAGGGGCGCATGGAGTTTGGCCCGCGTGCCCTAGGTGGTCGCTCGATCATCGGTTGCCCAAGCATTCCGGGTGTGGCCGACCGTATCAATGAGCAGATCAAGTTCCGCGAGCGCTGGAGACCCTTCTGCCCGTCGATGCTCGACACTGTGGCGGCGAAAATGCTCAAGGTCGATCACCCGAGCCCCTTCATGACCTTCACCTTCGAGGTAAACGACGAATGGAAGGAGCGTGTGGGTGAAGTGGTGCACGAGGACGGCACCTCGCGTGCCCAGGTGCTGGAGCGCCGCTTCAATCCGCGTTGGTACGACCTGATGCAGGAGCTGGAGAAGCTCACCGGAAATGGCGTGTCGCTGAACACCTCGCTCAACCGCCGAGGTGAGCCGATGATCTGCTCTCCGACCGACGCGCTGAACATGTTCTATGGTTCGGATCTACAGTACCTGATCATGGAAGATGTGCTCGTGGTCAAGGATGACAAGGACTGGTATGACGTCGTCTGAGCAGGCCCCTGGCCAGGCGCAGCGCTGGGTTCTGCAGTTCTGCCATGGCTATGATGGCCCCTTTCTGGACTGTGCTCGGCAGTATGCGGTGCTGTTCAAGGACACGCCCTACAAGGTCTGCACCATCTATCTGACCGGCACGCCGTCAGCGGAAGTCGAGCGCGGCTCGGCTTCCGACGAGGTGATCTTCCTCGACTATTCCAGTGCTCAGGTGCGTGGTCTGAAGCTGGCTGCGATCCGCGATTTGCGCCGGATCGCAGCCTCGCGTAACTTCGCCCTGTGCATCGCGCACCGCTTCAAACCGATCTACGTCGCGTTGCTCGGCAGCGATCTGCCGGTGATCGGCGTGCATCACGCCTTTGGCGACTACAAGCGCCGTTCGCGGCAACTGTTCGCTAATTTCTTTCGCAAGCGTCTGGCGCTGCTCGGGGTTTCTAATGCTGTGCGCGACGATATACGCGCCTGCCTGCCCGATTGGCCGGCCGAGCGTATCGAAACGCTGTACAACCGTATCGATGTCGAGGCCGTACAGGCCGAGCAGGTTTCTCGCGAGCAGGCTCGCGAGCATCTGGATTTGCCACAGGACGCCTGGGTGGTTGGCAACGTCGGCCGCCTGCATCCGGACAAGGACCAGGCCACATTGATCCGTGGCTTCGCCCAGGCATTGCCGCAGCTGCCGGACGGCAGCTTGCTGGCGATCATGGGTACTGGCCGTCTGGAGTCCTCACTCAAGGCGCTGGTAGTGGAGCTGGGAGTGAGTGAGTCGGTGCGTTTTCTCGGCCAGGTGCCGAATGGTCGTCGCTACTTCAAGGCGTTCGACGTATTTGCTTTGACTTCTGATCATGAGCCGTTTGGCATGGTGTTGCTTGAGGCGATGGCTGCGGGTATGCCTGTGCTGGCAAGCGATTGCGGTGGTGCGCCTGAGGTTGTAAGCGATCCATCCGCACTTTTTCCAATGGGCGACATTGTAGGGTTGGTCCGCTGTATTGCCATACAAGCTGCGTTTCGTGGTGGGTCAAAGGAAATGACCAATCGGCTGGGCAATCTGTTTTCCGATGCTGCCGCCAAGGAGCGTTTTTGGCAGCTTGCTGCCGTGAGTGCATTGATAGGCTCTACTGATATGACAGTTCAGAGTTGATTCGAGGAGGCAAGATATGCCAGTCGTTATGCTGGATTGCACGCTCAGGGACGGTGGCTATTACAATAATTGGGACTTTGAGCAGGGCCTGGTACAGCGTTATCTGCATGCCATGGCGTCCGCCAAAATCGATTATGTCGAACTAGGTTTGAGAGGGTTTTCAAGGTCTGGCTTTTTCGGGCCATATGCGTTTTCACGCGATGATCATCTTTGTGATCTAGGGCTCCCAAAAGAGCTGCATTATGGCGTCATGGTCAACGCTGCAGAACTCCTGAAACATGCCGATGGCGCGAATGTTGCGGTGACTCAGCTCTTCGGACCGGCATCGGAGTCACTGATCGAACTGGTTCGGGTTGCTTGTCACCTACGTGAGGTCGCTGGTGTACTGGATGCCTGTCGTTGGTTGAAGTCACAGGGTTATCGCATCGGTTTGAATATCATGCAGATCGCCGAGTGCTCTGTTGACGAATTGGCCATCCAGGTATCAGCGATTCCAAACGATGTAGTTGACGTCTTGTACTTCGCCGATAGTACAGGGGGAATGAGTCCAGCTCAGGTCAGTGCCGTCACAGCATTGCTGCGTAAGCGCTGGTCAGGGGCGCTTGGCATTCATGCGCACGACAATCGCGCCTTGGCACACGCCAACACGTTACAGGCAATTTCCGATGGTGTGACCTGGGTCGATTCGACCGTTACGGGGATGGGGCGTGGGCCGGGCAATGCAAAAACCGAGTATCTGGCACTCGAATTTGCCGAGCAACGAGTGGGAGCAAACACGGCACCCCTGTTGAAACTCGTAAGCCGGGACTTTCTGCCTATGCAGCAGGTTTTCGGCTGGGGAACCAATACCTATTACTACCTTGCTGGTAAGCACGGTATTCATCCTACTTATGTCCAAGAGATGCTCGGTGACTCACGCTACAGCGGGGCGGATCTTGCGACTACCTTGGAGGCCCTGAAAAGGGGGGGAGCCAGAACATTCAGTAGCGATACGCTCGAAGCAGCACGGCATTTCTACTATGGAGAAGCGATCGGCTCCTGGGCTCCCCGTGAAACCCTGCAGGGACGAGAGGCTCTACTGATTGGGGCTGGCCCCGGTATTACACGTCATCGGCAGGCTCTGGAGCGCTATATTCGGAAAAACGATCCGATCGTCGTGGTGCTCAATACCCATTCGGTTCTCGATGACGCTGCGGTGAATCTGCGTCTTGCCTGTCATCCACTACGGCTGATGGCTGATTTACGTGACTACGCTGAGTTGCGTCAGCCCCTGGTTACGCCAGCCTCCATGCTTCCGTCGGATGTTCGTGAAGCGTTGAGCACGCTCAAACTACTGGACTTCGGAATAAGCGTGCGCCCCGGTGTTTTCGAGTTCGCCGATCACTCTTGCACGGTTCCCAATACGCTAGCGCTCAGTTATGCATTGGCGATGCTGGCGAGCGGTGACGTTTCCCGCATTTTGCTCGCGGGGTTCGATGGGTACGCTGGTGATGATCCTAGAAATCGTGAGTTGGATCAGACCCTGGAGCTCTTTCAAGCACAGCCGGCTGCCCCGGAGTTGCTAGCCATTACGCCTACGCGATTGCAGCTCCCCATCTCTTCTGTATATGCGCTGTGAGCGCCAGGAACCGTCTATGACGATTAACTACGCGGTCATCATCCCTGCTCGCTACGCCTCTAGTCGGCTCCCCGGCAAGCCCCTTGTCCTCCTGGACGGCGTGCCGATGATTGTACGCACCTGGCAGCGCTGCGTTCAGGCGTGTCCAGCTGAACGGGTCTACGTCGCTACCGACGATGCACGCATACGAGATACCTGCAAAGACTGGGGTATACAGGTGTTGATGACGTCTTCGGAGTGCTTGACCGGAACGGACCGTGTTGCTGAATGTGCTCAGCAACTAGATGCGGATGTATTCATCAATGTCCAGGGGGACGAGCCGCTTCTCAACCCTGATGACCTGCGCATAATGTCTACAGCGGTCTCCAGGTTTCCCGAGGAAGTACTGAATGGTTATTGCAGCATCGATGATGTCGAGCAATTTTTCAGTGCTAGCACTCCAAAGGTAGCAGTCCGTCCGGATGGACGTCTCCTCTATATGTCGCGTGCTCCCATACCGGGCAACAAACAGGGCGATTTTGTCCTGGGGTACCGTCAGGTGTGCATATATGCGTTCCCCAGAGCTGCATTGCGGGCATTTGCAGCAGCTCCTAGTAAGACGGTATTCGAGGCGATAGAGGATATTGAAATCCTGAGATTCCTGGAGTTGGGCTGGGAAGTGAGAATGCTTGAGATGTCGCGAGAGTCGATTGCAGTCGATAATCCAGAAGATGTCGAACGAGCAGAATTGGCGATTCGCCTTCGAGGGCTTTAGCAGGTGCAGTCATTGTCTCAATACGCCACTCTGATCTTCGATTGTGATGGTGTCCTTCTCGACTCCAATGCTGTCAAGACCAGGGCTTTCGGAGAAGTGACCGAACGTTACGGTATGGAGATTTCGTCAGCGTTTGTCGACTATCACGTACGCAACGGCGGGGTTTCGCGGTATCAGAAATTTCGCTACCTGTTCAGTGATCTTCTACGACGCCAGCCTCATGTCCAAGAGGCCGAACAGCTTTTGCAGGCTTATGCGGACAAGGTTCGGGAGGGATTACTGACCTGCGCTGTCGCCGATGGTCTTGCAGAGCTACGGGAGGTTACTGCTCCGAGTGGCTGGCTCGTGGCTTCTGGTGGTGACCAGCAGGAACTGCGGCAGATATTTCAGATGCGCGAACTTACAGCTTATTTCGATCATGGCATCCACGGTAGTCCAGCACCCAAGAACCAGATACTTCAGGACGCTTTGTCCATAGGAAAGATTCAATTGCCGGCCCTGTTCATCGGTGACAGCCGTTTCGATCATGTCTGCGCTAAGCAAGCCGGACTGGATTTCGTTTTTGTTTATCGCTGGAGCGAGTTCCCCGAATGGCAGGAGTACTGCCGGCGTGAATCAGTGGCTAGTTTTGAGGATATTTCTGCATTGTTGCGTGCGATGGGCCCTTTATGAGCAGGCTTCACATTCATAGTCCCGGTGGGCGGGCGGAGTTAGAGCTTGATGGCTTCGGCAGTAGAGTGCTCGATGACCTGAGCAGCCTCAAGGGTAAGTATTCAGGCGCCGTATTCATCGTAACCTCCGGTCCTTCAGCGAAGGACTTTCCGATAGAACGCTATGCGTCAATCCCCATGGTGGCTGTAAATGGGTCAATTGCCTGTTTCCCACCAGGAATTGATCCATTTTTCTTCCTCTGTGATGACAGCGGCGTAGCTGCTGCGAAAAGTGATCTCGTTGGGGCGGCGTTGCGCCGATCACGATTTGCCATGATTGGGCCCAGCGCCCTGGAGAGCCTTGCAGAGAAAGAGCCTGAGACCGTATGGCGAAGCCAACTTTTCGTGGCCGAGCGCGTTAACCGTTGGAGAGCGGCAGCCCATATCAGTGACCGACGCTTTGCATGGCGGGAGCGGAAAAACCGAGATTATGTAATTCGGCGGTCTTTTTTTAGCCAAAAGCTCAGCCGCGTAGGGTTCAGCCGGAATTTTCCTGTTGGTTACTTCTCGTGTCGAACCATTGCGTACGCGGCGATTCAGCTAGCCTATTACCTGGGTTTCAGTCGGGTGATCATGGTCGGGATGGATTTGCGGGCGTCGCTTGGGAATTTCTATGACCCTAAGGGCGAGCGTGTGCCCAGTCGGCTAGACGAAGATTATGAAGACCTCATCTTGCCGCACTTCATATGGATGTCCAAGCAGATATTGGGATCAGATTTTCAGGTGTTCAATCTTTCGTCCAACAGTAGATTACCTGCGGACGTTATTCCCAAAATCGGGTTGTCCGATCTTGATGGAATGCTGGACCTAATCAAATAAAGAGGCTGAGAGCTTGAAGGTTCTTTTTCTGGTGCAGGCTGAGCAACGAGCGATACTGGATCGCCTATATGAGGGAGTTGCGGACGCCTGTGAAAGCTGTGATGTCCGCTGGTTGACGAGTGCCGAACAAGATGACCTGAAGCGCTATTTTCATGAGCATGTCGATATCTCAAGATATGACAGAGTTCTCTTCTTTCTTCGCTTTAAAAAAGAGATCAAGCAGTGGCGTTTCATTCGCACGCTGCCAAACCTAGTGATTTTGGAACACGATGCCTATCAAAATTACATTTCCTGTAAGTACACGGGAAAGTTCACTGCACATTACCGGCGTATGCCGTGGGTTAGGGTGATTAGTTCTGGGGCTCAGGTGGCTCAGAACTTACGGGCCGAAGGGTTCGATGCTTGCTTTGTATCCAAAGGTTACGACCAGACTCTGTTGAGCTATCTACAGCGAGAGAGAGACATCGAGTTAGCTTTCGTTGGTAGCACCAAAAGTTCGGCCTACAGTGGCCGTAAGGCGTTGTTAGACGAGTTGGCCTCAGTTGAAAATCTGCTTGTGACCAAGACACGATCTGGTCTGGAGTATTGTGAGACGCTCAACCGTATTCGCTTCTTCGTCAGTGCTGATGTAGGGATGGGCGAGTACATGATCAAAAACTTCGAGGCCATGGCATGCGGGTGTGTGCTGTTGGCCTATGATCAAGGCGATTTGGAGAATGACGCGCTAGGCTTCCGTGACATGCACAATCTGGTTCTGTATCGGACGGTGCCCGAGCTTAGGGAGAAGTTGGCTGTCTTGAGGCAGGATCCCGAGTTAGTCGAGCGTATTGCCAAGGCCGGCCGCCAGACTGCCGAAGAAAGATACGGGTTTGATCGTATAGGTCGTCAAATTGCCGAAGCTATGCGTCCAGCGCTTAGGCAGCATGAAAACCGTACTAGCTGGCTGGCTTGGATTGGGCTCTGACTAGGTATGGCTTGGTGTTCCATTTTTTTAATTAATCAAGGCTGTTTCTGGCGGTACGGTGTAATGGATAGAGTTGAAAGATTTTCATGAATATTCGTGGGGAGAGTTTAGGTGAGTGAGTTGCGTGAGGGGCAGGAGGTTTCTGTAGCGTCAGTGTTGCCGCTCGTGTCGGTGATTATTGCCTCCTATAATCACGCATCCTACATTGAAGCTAGTATCCGTAGTGTCATGGAGCAGACGTACTCCAATGTCGAGCTGCTAGTAGTTGATGATGGTTCCCGTGACGATAGCGTTGGGAGGATTTTGCGCCTCCAAGAAGAATATGGATTTGACTTTCAGGCTCAACAAAACTGCGGCTTGAGTCGTACCCTGAATGCTGCAATCGCCAGAAGTAGTGGAAGTCTTATCGTACCTTTCGGCTCTGACGATATAATGCGAGCAGAGCGTCTTGCTGTGCAGGTTGAATATATGCAAGGCAAGCCAGAGGTGGGGGTCTGCTCGGCTAATATCGATATGATAGATGCCGAGGGTAATTTACTTCCGGATAAGCAGCAGAAACAACGCCATCTGCCTTTTCGGCGTTTGGATTTCGATGATCTGTTTCTGGATCGAAAACCGGGACCGCAGGCGGCTACGTTGATGTTTCGGCGAGAGGCATTGGAGTCAGTTGGGGGGTTCAATCCGGATATTCCACTTGAAGATGTCTATATCTGTCTTTGTGTTCTCAGGGCAGGCTATTTTATTGATATATTACCTGATGTTCTGGCTGACTATAGAAAGCATGAAAATAACACGTATAAGCGCTTGCGTTTCATGACAGAAAATATGCTGAAGACCTATTCGATATTTTCGGATCATCCTGCTTATTCGCAGGTGCGATCAAAGTACTTGGTTTCCATGTTTCTCAAGGCCTCAAGCCGTGATAAGGTTTTGGCGCGTGAATTGCTTAGAGAGCTGCCCTGGGGCAGTTACAATGCCAAAGTCGTTCGAGGTGCCTTGCGTTTGTTATTCTCGTAGGTGATGAGGAGCAATGGCTGTTGCTTGGTGTAGGAAATTAGGTTGTCTTGGCTAGGTTTAGGTTATGTGGCGTGAGCGAATATACAAGGGTTATATCGATTTTTGGTTGCCGGTTGCGCTTGTCTTGTTTTTAACGGGTATGTTTTGGGTGGGGGAACGCTCGCTCTATCATAAACTCTATTATCTGACCCTGGCGCTGCCAACGCTTGTGGTTGTTTTTTTTAGTGGCTATCACTTTCGTGGTGTTGTGCGAGAGCCACTGTTCTTGCTCTTCGTCATGTTTGCACTCTATGTAATGGTGTCCTTGGCTTGGTCGCCCGGCAGTGCTGATTATTCTAAACTCAAGCACCCCCTTTACATCTGTATGCTGCTATTGGCAGTGGCGATGTTGGGTGAGAGTAACATGCGTCGTTTGGTGCAGCTCGTAGGCGCCGCAGGAGTAATTGCCGGGTTAGCCGCATTGATCAGCATTGTCATTTACTTTGGCAATGCGAATCGAGCGCCGCGCCTCGAGGGGCTGGGGGCGCTTTACAATCCGCTTTTGACGTCACATGTATATGGTTTTTTCGCAGCCCTGTGGCTGGCAGCGCTTATGAGCTCATCGAGGTTGTGGGGTGGGAAGTTGGCCCTGTTCGCACTTTTGGTCTTGTTGCTATTCTTGACCGGCTCTCGCACGCCCTTCATGGCGTTGATCGCAAGTGTTTCTTGGTTATTAATTATGGTCGCTGATCGGCGGATCGTTTGGCTGGCACTGGCTATGGGCGGAATCGCCGGATTGGGTTTATGGATATTTGACTCGCAATTGCTGGCACGAGGCCTGTCCTATCGGCCATTAATCTGGGCTGAGACTTGGCGCCAGATCATACCTGCCTTCTGGTTTGGGCATGGTTACGATGCAGGTATTGATATTGTTATTGAAGGCTTGAGTAGGCTTTTGGCTGATCCGCATAACCTGACATTGGGTGTGATATACCAAACAGGAGTGATCGGAGGTGGGATGTGGCTGGCTATCTATCTCTATAGCTTTGTGAGTGCCTGGCGCATGCGTGGTTCAGGCTTGGTGTTGGTGAGTTCAACGCTTTTGGTATACGGTTTCGTTGCTGGTATGACTGAGGGTGGTTCGTTCATGTCGCGCCCGAAGGAGCATTGGTTCCTGATATGGATACCCATTGCGCTGCACTTGGCTGTCTTGCGTAAGGCCTCTGTGGGTCGCGAGAACAAGGTATCGGCGGCAGTAGGTGCTTAACCTGACAGTACTTTTTTGCAGAGTGCTTCGTAGGGGAATGCAGTCTTGAGATCGTTGTATTTTAGATAGCGCTCAAAGTGCCCCAGATTTCTCAGGATCTTGTTTCGTGATAGCGGGCGAGATTGGAACGTAAGATCTGCTATGTCGATCAGCCCCAACTGCTTGGAGGGGGTCAGCACGATGTTGCCAAGGTGCATGGAGCGGAAGTAGATGCCTTTTTTGTGTAGTATTCTGAAAAAATCAGCAATCTGTTCAAGTTGCGCTGCATCTATTCCTTGAGTCTGTTCGTAGAGTGAGCGAAGTGTAACGCCTGACAGCGCTTTGTAGCGAACGGCGGTCCACCCTGCTTGTGGGAGCTTGAATAGCTGCAACGGTGTGACCGTGGGTATACCTAGTTGCTGAAGCCGTTTTGCATTTCTCCAGAAGCGTACGGAGTAAGGCACCAGTAGCGCAGAGGATAGTAGTCTTTTTCGTCTGAAGAGCTTCAAGTAGTCGCCATTATCAAAGCGGTAGACCTTGGGGCCGTAGCTGTCTTCCTCTATGGTCTGGGTGCCTTTAATTAGCTGCTGGAAACTTTCTGTTGTCAGCTGAAGAGCCGTTGTCATGTCGTATCTGCTTGTCTGGATTTGGGCGGGTTGCCGTCCTGCTTGATGGCTGCTGAGTCATGTGTAGCTCATGATGCGAGGCTGGCCTGAAAAAATAGTCTGCCAGATTACGCAAAAGTTGCTTCGTAGGCCACCGAACCGATCACATTGGTTCCGCGGATGAGGGTGTTCGGTCTCTGAGCAGCTTGTGTCAGATGCGTTGCAGACGGCACCTTCTTCATCGCCAGAGTATTCCAGGCATCGTTTTCGCGATGTACGAGCCGCCTTCTGGGGTGATTTTTGTATCCGCTGTGTTTCTAACCAGCTCGCCCGTCTGTGTTGAGCTGTATCAAGTGCCCTGTCTTGGGAATCAGATGGCGCTCTTTGCGGTCGGCTCCATGATGCTTGAAGTGCTTGTAAAAAAGATCGAAGCGATCTTTCTGAATGGCTTTCCAGCCTGCCAGTTGCGACTCGACAATCTGATCGTAAATCGTTTCGGTGATGAACTCGTTCAGTTGATGCTGATAGAGGAAGGCAAACTGAAACCCCAGCGTCTCACTTGTATATCTGTTTTCACCGATAAAGCAGTTCTCCAGATCTATAGCCTTGAGGTTTTCGAGGTCGCCATCGCTGAGCATCATGTTTCCTGCCCATAGATCGAGATGGTAGATGCCTTTCGCATTTAGCTGGGCAATAAGTGCCAGGCCTGCTTCGGCGAAGCGGCAAACATTGGACGGGTTCTTACGTAGCCATTCATAGCCATCCATCCATCCGGCGAGATTCTCGTAATTTAGGAATATTTCGTTTACCAAACCACCCCGCTGGCGGATTACGCCATAGCCGAACAGCTTAGGAATCAGATCCGTTCGTGTCTGTGCTTCAGCATGGTTACATAGCTCTTCTAGAGCCCAGTCATAAAGACCGGATCGACGTTTGAGGCCTAAGGTCGCCCTCACGCGGGAAGGTATGCTGTCGAGTGTGGAGGTCTTTATGAATAAGGGGCTTGTTCCATTTACGCGAAGAGGTTGAGTAACGCGGGTCTTGCCTGTCTTGCGACCCATCGAGAGCAATTTGCAGATATGTGGCCACAGGCTTCTGAGCGAAACTCCTGTCTCCGTATCAATTGTGTAAAGGGTGGCATTGGCAAAGCGCTGCGAGGTTGCTGCATGTTTTCTCATCAATCCATGACAAATCACGGTGATCATCCTTTGTAATGCAGGCTGGTTCATCAGCCTCGTCGGTGAAACGGTAAAGTGCGTCAGCCTAATGGCATTTTAATATTGATGCCAGCGCTACGCTATTTCTGCAGTGCAAATGCAAAAAAATTCCGGCTCGGGCGCTTAGACAGGCTGTGCTGATACAATCCGCGTTTGCTAATCCTGCCAGTGCATGAGGCGAGCCGAATGGCCAATTCCAACGAGCAATCCAGTCTGAAGGTGTACCTGCGATTGCTGCGCTATGTGGTTCCATATTGGGGCCTGTTCACTATCAGTATCCTCGGCTTCCTGATCTTCGCCTCCACCCAGCCGATGCTGGGTTACATCCTCAAGTATTTCGTCGATGGCTTGTCGAACCCAGACGCCAGCCTGTTCGCGGGCGTGCCTTGGTTGTTGGAGCATGCGCCTTGGCTGGCCCATCTCAAGCTGCTGCAGGCCGTGCCGCTACTGATCGTGCTGATCGCCCTGTGGCAGGGCATTGGCTCGTTCCTTGGCAACTACTATCTGGCCAAGGTCTCGATGGGCCTGGTGCAGGATCTGCGCATCGCGCTGTTTAACAATCTGCTGACCCTGCCTAACCGCTACTTCGACAACCACAATTCCGGCCACCTGATTTCGCGCATCACTTACAACGTGACCATGGTCACCGGTGCTGCGACCGACGCGATCAAGGTCGTGGTACGCGAAGGCATGACGGTGGTGTTTCTGTTCGCCACGTTGCTGTGGATGAACTGGAAGCTGACCCTGGTGATGCTGGCCATCCTGCCGGTCATCGGTTTGATGGTGACCAGTACCAGCCGGAAATTCCGCAAGCAGAGCAAGAAGATCCAGACCAGCATGGGTGACGTCACCCATGTGACGTCTGAAAGCATTCAGGGCTATCGCGTGGTGCGCAGCTTCGGTGGCGAGGATTACGAGAAGCGGCGTTTTCTCGAAGCCAGCGAGGAGAACAAGAACAAGCAGTTGAAGATGGTGCGCACCGGTGCGGTGTATACGCCGTCGTTGCAACTGGTGATCTACAGCGCCATGGCGGTGTTGATGTTCCTCGTGCTGTGGCTGCGTGGCGATTCCTCGGCGGGGGATTTGGTGGCCTACATCACGCTTGCCGGCTTGTTGCCCAAGCCGATTCGCCAGCTGTCTGAAGTGAGCTCAAACATTCAGAAGGGGGTTGCGGCCGCCGAAAGCATCTTCGAGCAACTCGACGAGGAGCCCGAATTGGATCACGGCACGCAGACGCGTGACCGCGTCAGCGGCCGGCTCGAGGTTCGTGATCTCAGCTTCAGTTATCCGGGAACCGAGAAACCCGTGCTGGAGAATATCTCCTTCGTCGCCGAGCCTGGGCAAATGGTGGCGCTGGTCGGCCGTTCCGGTAGCGGCAAGTCAACCCTGGCCAATCTGATTCCGCGCTTCTATCACCATGATCAAGGGCAGATCCTGCTCGATGGCCTGGATGTCGAAGACTACACCCTGCGTAACCTACGTCGGCACATCGCACTGGTCACCCAACACGTCACGCTGTTCAACGACTCTGTACGCAATAACATCGCCTATGGTGACCTGGCTGGCGCGCCGCTCGAGGCGGTGCAACAGGCCGCCGGTGATGCTTATGCCGCCGAGTTTATCGAGAAGATGCCGCTGGGTTACGACACCCTGGTCGGTGAGAACGGTGTATTGCTGTCTGGTGGTCAGCGTCAACGCCTGGCCATCGCCCGCGCGCTGCTCAAGGATGCGCCGTTGCTGATTCTCGACGAGGCCACTTCGGCGCTGGACACCGAGTCCGAGCGGCATATTCAGGCGGCGCTGGATCAGGTGATGCAGGGCCGTACCACGCTGGTCATCGCGCACCGCCTGACCACCATCGAGAAGGCCGATCTGATTCTGGTGATGGATCAGGGGCAGATCGTCGAGCGCGGCAGCCATATCGAGTTGCTGGCGCAGAACGGCTATTACGCGCGCCTGCATGCCAAGCAGTTCGAGGACGGTGACGAGTCGGTCGTGGCTGAGCAGAGCGTCTGATGCTGAACCGTCTACGATTCTGGCGTGAACGTGGTTGGACGCCGATTACCGCTGCTGACTATGCCGAGGCCTGGGCCCGTTTCGGCGGGAGCGTCGCGACTCATCCTGAGGTGGTGGCACGGCTGGCCGATCTGGCGGGCATTCCCGTGCGCTACTTGGGTTGGCAGGTCGACGACCAGATCCAGGCCGCTATCCCGACCTGGGGACGCTACCTGGCGTTGTCCAAGGATGTGCTGAAGCAGCAAGGCAAGCGCGGTCTCTTCGATCTGGGCAATGCCGAGATCATTCTGCCGCTGGCGACTGGTGCACGGGTTTCGTTACGCCATCGCGCCCGCTATCTGTCCGAGCTCAATGCCACCGGGCTCATTGACATCAGCGAGCAGCCTGAGGGCCTGGCGCTAGCTCGTGAGCCGGAGCAGTACAGCAAGAAATTTCGCTACAACCAGCGCCGTGAGCAGCGCCTTCTGGAGGAGGCGGGTGGGGTGATTCGGCCTATGCTGGAGCTTACGCCCGAGGAACAGGCGCGCATCTATGCGGATCTGTTTCAGCGCCGTTGGGGCTTTGAGGCGACCGGCAAGGATCACTTGGCCGAGGTATTCGACCTGTTACGCGAGTTCATGACCGGCTCGCTGATCTACCTGAACGACGAGCCGGTGGCGATCCAGGTGCTGTATCGGGTCGAGGCACCCCGGTGGATCAGCCTGGAATACATCAACGGCGGGGTCGATCCAGAGCAGCGCGAATTCAGTCCCGGCAGCGTGCTTAGTTTCGTCAACACGCAGAGCGAATGGGAGCAAGCGCGGGCGCTGAGTAAGCCACTGCGCTACTCGTTCGGCCGCGCCGATCGTGAATACAAGGATCGCTGGTGCAACCGGGTGCCGGTCTATCAGGTGTGAAGCCATGAACGGACGCAAGCAACAACTGCTCAAACGCCACCGTCGCAACAAGCGCCTCGCCTTGCTGCTGGGCTTGTTGGTACTGCTGGTGTTGGGCGTGTTCGTCGCCTGGTGGCTGCCGCCAGCGTTGCTGGTGCTGGGGTGGATGGCACACGAGGCGTGGTTCGCCGATCACCTGTTCTATTCGCCTCGCGACGATTACCGCTACGAGTTTCCCGAGGACTGCCTGAGCGTGCTTGCCCGCCTCGAGCAGGGTCTGCTGCAGGTCGAGGCGGATCTGGACGGTCATGACACCCTGATCCTTGAACTGCGGCTGAAGGCCTCATGGCTTGGGTGCTGGCTAGACCCCCATGTGCGGCTTGGTAATGATCGCCAGGACTTCGAGCGGGGTGTTGCGGGGCGCCGCTACCTCAATCTCTCCGGTCTACAGGTGGGTGGTTTGCGCGTCGTGCCGCGCTTCTGCTGTATCGATGGCGAGCTGCGTCTGCATGCCATGCGCAATCCCGATTTCGCTGCGCAGCGCATGCTCATCATTGCACCGCATGCCGATGACGCTGAGCTGGCCGCTTTTGGCCAGTACAGCCGTTCGCCCGGCGCGGCCATCGTCACCCTCACGCAGGGCGAGATCGAAGCCGAGAACTACCAGCGCCTGGGCCTGGACAAGGCTGCTGCCGCGCGGCTCAAGGGCCGTCTGCGTGCCTGGGACAGCCTGGCTGCGCCCCTTTGGGGCGGTGTCCCGCAGGAGCGCTGTGTACAGCTTGGTTATTACTGCCTGCAGCTACCGGCCATGGCCGAGCAGCCACAAACACCGTTTGGCTCGCGTGAGTCGGGGGAGAGTGATGTGCGCAGCGTGCGTCGCCACAATCCGTTCACCTTGCCGTCAGACGTCGATGGCCAGCCGACCTGGGATAACCTGGTCGCCGATCTCGTCGCCGTGATCGAGCATTACCGCCCCGAGGTATTGTTGACCCCGCACCCGGAGCTGGACCCGCATCACGATCATGTCGCTAGCACCCGTGCGCTGCTCGAGGCCTGCGAACGCACACAGTGGCAGCCGAACACACTGCTGCTCTACGCTAACCACCTGCATGACAACGACCGTTGGCCGATGGGCCCGGCAGGCAACGGCATCGCCCTGCCGCCGGCTATTACCGCATTGCCAGCTGATCGCCTGTGGAGCCCGTCGCTCGACGCCGAACGTCAACTTGACAAGGCCATGGCCCTTGGACTGCAGCATGACCTGCAAGGCCCATTGCCATTGAAGAAGCGCCTGCGCCGATTGATCCAGCAGGTGCTGGCGGGGCGTCGTTGGCCCGCCACCGGCCAGGACGAATTCTTCCGCAAGGCGGTGCGCCGCCATGAGCTGTTCTGGGTACGCCTGCGTTGAGAAGCGCGGCATTCCTGGCGTGCTATGATTTTTCCCGTTTTTCTCCCGTTATGGAGCTGCAATGAAACTGACCATGCCCCGCTATGACCAGGCCGCCGTTCTAGTGGTCGGCGACGTGATGCTCGATCGCTACTGGCATGGCGGCACCTCGCGGATTTCTCCGGAAGCTCCGGTGCCGGTGGTGCGTGTCGACCAGATCGAGGATCGCCCCGGTGGCGCCGCCAACGTGGCTTTAAATATCGCTGCGCTCGGCGCGCGAGCCTTGCTTGTTGGCGTGACCGGTAATGATGAAGCCGCTGAAAGCCTCGGCGACAGCTTGCGTGGTGCGGGCGTAGATGCTCATTTCCAGCGTCTCGATGGCCAGCCCACTATCGTCAAGCTGCGGGTGATGAGCCGTCACCAGCAACTGTTGCGTATGGACTTCGAGGAACCGTTCAACACCGACACCGCAGCCATGGCGCGTGAAGTCGAGGCATTGCTCGATGGGGTCAAGGTGCTGGTGTTGTCGGACTACGGTAAGGGCGCGCTACAGAATCATCAGGCGCTGATTCAGGCTGCACGCAGCAAGGGCATTGCGGTGCTGGCCGATCCCAAGGGCAAGGATTTCTCCATCTACCGTGGTGCCAGTCTGATCACGCCCAATTTGCACGAGTTCGAGCTCATCGTCGGCGGTTGTGCCGATGAGGCCGAGTTGGTCAGCAAGGGGGCCACGCTGATGCGCGAGCTGGAGCTGGGCGCTCTGTTGGTGACGCGTGGTGAGCACGGCATGACCCTGCTGCGTCCGGAACATGCGCCGCTGCATCTGCCGGCCCGTGCCCGCGAGGTGTTCGACGTCACCGGCGCTGGCGATACGGTGATCTCCACCCTGGCTGCCTCCATCGCCGCGGGCGAAGAGCTGCCGCTGGCGGTGGCCCTGGCCAACCTGGCCGCTGGCATCGTCGTCGGCAAGCTGGGCACTGCAGCCATCAGTGCGCCGGAGTTACGTCGTGCGGTGCAGCGCGAAGAAGGTTCCGAGCGCGGCGTACTGAGCCTGGATCAATTGCTGATCGCCATCGAAGATGCCCGCGCCCATGGCGAGAAGATCGTCTTCACCAACGGGTGCTTCGACATCCTTCATGCCGGCCATGTGACCTATCTGGAGCAGGCACGCGCGCAGGGTGATCGTCTGATCGTGGCGATCAACGACGACGCCTCGGTCAGCCGCCTGAAAGGCCCGGGCCGTCCCATCAACGCGGTCGACCGCCGTATGGCGGTGCTCGCCGGTCTGGGCGCGGTGGACTGGGTGGTGAGCTTCAGCGAAGACACCCCCGAGCGCCTGCTGGGGCAGGTGCGGCCGGACGTGCTGGTCAAGGGTGGCGACTACGGCATCGACCAGGTAGTGGGCGCCGATATCGTCCAGGCCTATGGCGGTGAGGTGCGTGTGCTCGGCCTGGTGGAAAACAGCTCCACCACGGCGATCGTCGAGAAGATTCGCAGCAAGTGACGGGCGGCTGAGCGAGGCGTCAGTCCTGCTCAGCCAGCTCATCTCCAGCCATGGCTTGACCCGATTGCCGCCGCAGTGTGTCTTGAGGGTCATAGGCGCTCGCCAGCCGGCGGCGCATCATCGACGACATCCCCCACGCGGAGCGAGATGTCATGAGCGTCGATGTACAGGGCCAGGCCCTGAGCGTACTGAGCAAACTGGCCCAGGCTGACTGGCCAGATCGCCTCAAGGTACGCAAATCCTTCGAGAAACTCGTCTACAGCGGCAGCCGCGCCAGCTTTCGTTTGGCTGCCGGGCGAGCTGCAAGCAAGCCGCGTGAGGCGCGTCCGGCGGCGGATAACCTGTTCGACCTGTCCCTGAGCGATGAACAGCAGATGCTAGTGGATATGCTCCAGGGCTTCGCTCTGGAGGTGCTGCGTCCTGCTGCGCACGAGGCCGACGCCCAAGCGCGGGTGCCCGCTGCGTTGATCAATCAGGCCCATGAGTTGGGCCTGGCTCACTATGGCGTCAGTGAGGCGCAGGGCGGTCTGGCTGGTGAGCGTACTGTGCTGAGCAATGCGCTGATTGCCGAGAGCCTGGCGCAGGGCGACTTTTCCCTGGCTGCGGCGTTGCTGGTGCCGTTGTCGGCCGCCAACTGCATTCGCCGCTGGGGCACCGCGGAGCAGCAGGCTGCCTGGCTGCCAGCGTTCATTGGTGAGGAAAGCGCGCCAGCCTTCGCCTTGGCCGTCAATGAGCCCGGTGTATTGGCCGACCCTGGTCAACCTGCGATGCGGGCGCGCAAGCGCGGCAAGCATTATCTGCTCGACGGCGAGAAGGCGTTGGTTATTGCTGGCTTGGATGCCAGCCGGCTCATCGTCAGTGCCCAGGCAGGTGATGGCCCTGCGCTGTTTATCGTCGACGCGGCGAGCAAGGGTGTCAGTCGCCGTGCCGAGCCTGGGATGGGGCTCAAGGCCTGCGGGTTGGCGCGCATTCAACTGAAGGGCGTCAAGGTGCCGAGCGACTGTCGCCTGGCTGGCGAGGGGTTCGACTTTCAGGTCTTTCTCGACCTCGGCGCATTGGCGTTCTGCGCGCTGGCCGTGGGCACGGGC
The DNA here is from genome assembly GCF_900115475.1 of Ectopseudomonas composti. Lineage (GTDB taxonomy): Bacteria > Pseudomonadota > Gammaproteobacteria > Pseudomonadales > Pseudomonadaceae > Aquipseudomonas > Aquipseudomonas composti. The sequence continues at coordinate 530,386 of NZ_FOWP01000001.1, read as the reverse complement.
CAGGCTGCGCTGGACTACGTGACGACCTACTGCAATGAGCGCCAGGCCTTTGGTGAGCCGATCAGTCATCGCCAGGGCGTGGCCTTCATGGTTGCCGATATCGCCATCGAACTGGATGCCATGCGTCTGCTGCTGTGGCGTGCCTGCGCCCGTGCCGAGGCCGGGCAGCCCTTTCATCGCGAAGCCTACCTGGCGCGCCTGCTCTGCGCCGAGAAGGCGATGAAGATCGGCTCCGATGCCGTGCAACTGCTGGGCGGCCACGGTTTTACCCAGGAGCACCCGGTCGAGCGTTGGTATCGCGAGCTGCGCAGTGTCGCCGTGCTTGCCGGCGGTTTGCACCTTTGAGAGGAATACCTGGATGAATCTGGAAACCCCGAAGAAATTCCGCGGCCTGCAGCGCCAGGCCAGGCAAGTGGCCAAGCATTACTTCAGGCCTATCTCGCGCAAGTACGACAAGGCCGAGCATGCCTACCCCAAGGAGCTGGATCTGCTCGCCGCGTTGCTCGACGGCATGAACGAAGGCTCGCCTGATGCGGTCGGCGCCGGCTCGGCCAGTAAACGCGGCGCTGCTCGTGAACAGCAGGACGGCATCAAGAACGGCGGCAACATGGCGGCACTGCTCGGAGTGATAGAGCTGTGCTGGGGCGATGTCGGCCTGCTACTGGCCATGCCGCGCCAGGGGCTCGGCAATGCGGCAATTGCGGCGGTGGCCAATGATGAACAGCTGACGCGCCTGGGCAAGACCTGGGCCGCTATGGCTATCACCGAGCCGGGCTGCGGCTCCGATTCGGCGGCGATCCGCACCATGGCAGTGAAGGACGGCGATCACTACATCCTCAATGGCGAGAAGATCTTCGTCACCTCCGGCGAACGGGCGGACTCGGTGGTTGTGTGGGCCAGCCTGGACAAGAGCCTGGGCCGCGCTGCGATCAAATCCTTCGTGGTCGAGAAAGGCACGCCAGGGATGATGGTCACGCGCCTGGAGAAGAAGCTGGGCATCAAGGCGTCCGACACTGCCTCGATCAGCTTCAGCGACTGTCGGGTGCCGGCCGCCAACCTCCTGGGCAATGCCGAGATCGACGTACAGAAGGGGTTTGCCGGGGTCATGGAGACCTTCGACAACACCCGACCACTGGTCGCCGGGATGGCGGTCGGCGTAGCGCGCGCGGCACTGGAGCGCGCGCGTGAACTGTTGAGCAAGGCGGGTTGCCGTTTCGACTATGCCAAGCCGTTGCTCGCCGTCAGCCATGCCGAGGCCACGCTGTATCGCCTGGAGGCGGAGTGGGAGGCGGCGCGGCTGTTGACGCTCAAGGCCGCGTGGATGGCCGACAACAAGTTGCCCAACTCGAAAGAGGCCTCCATCGCCAAGGCCAAGGCCGGGCGTGTAGCCAGCGAGGTGACGCTCAAGTGCGTCGAGCTGGCCGGCGCGCTGGGCTACGCTGAGGATGAGTTGCTGGAGAAGTGGGCACGCGACTCGAAGATTCTCGATATCTTCGAAGGCACTCAGCAGATTCAGTTGCTGATCGTTGCGCGCCGCCTGCTGGGCAAGAGCTCCAGCGAGCTCAAATGAGCCAGCGTGGCACGCGCAGCGCGTGCTGCTTCAGTTGCCATGAAAAAAGCCCGCAATCGCGGGCTTTTTGTTTAGAAGCGGAAGACTTCTGTATCGATCTTGATGGGTTCTGCCACTGGAATCTTCGGCCCGGCGGCAGGCTCCTGCGGCTTGGCTTTGGCGATCGGGGTCTTTTTGCGCGGCGGTTCAGGCGTCGGCTCTGCTGCCGCGATGGGCTGAATGGCCACTGCCAGTTCAGCAGCCAGGCGTTGCAGCAGGGCACTCTGCGCCTTGACCTGTTCAGCCAGAGGGCCGTTGTGCGGCTCCTCCAGACGGATCAGGCGGCTGTCGCGTAGTTGCCCGCGACGGTCAAGCAGGCGCCATTGTGCTTCCAGAACGGCCGGCTGGCTCGGGCCGGAATCCAGGCGTGTGATGGTCAGCATGACCTGCGCATCGGCACTGAAGCCGGGCGCTGCCGGCGCCAGAGCCAGGCGCTGGCTATCCAGGCGCCAGGCCAGCTGACGCAGCATCTGCTGGTCGATGTCGTTGGCCAGACCGCTGGCCCAGCGAGCATCCTGAGCCGCGACCAGGCTGCCGTCGGCCTGACGTTGCAGCAGATTCTGCTGGCGCAGGTAATCGGCTACGCTGATCGGGCCGACCAACACGGTCACGCCGTTGTCCTTGCTCGGCGTCACGGCACTGCCGCTGTCCAATTGGTAAAGAGGGACAGGCTTCTGCTGCAGCAGACTACAACCGCTCAATACGAGCAGTGCGGTCAGAAGCAGAGCCACGGGGCGTACTACAGTCATCATTAATTCCAGGCAGCCGCTTCTGGGGCAGCTGCACATCGATCCCATATCATGCAGGGGTCATTTGCGCATGACCCGGGGCGCGTATCATCCGTCAAACCGCGCTACGACTCCAGCCTTGGCTGCTTGTCGGTAGCGCGGATTTCCCGGAAGAACGGGGCGTGTTGCCGACGCTATTCCACCAGAAGATGGTCGACGCGCTGGAAGCCGCGCGGCAGTTTGTTGCCACGTCGGCCGCGCTCGCCCTTGTAGTGCTCGAGATCGTCGGCTTTGAGTGTCAGGGTACGCTTCCCGGCCTGCAAAACCAAACTGGCGCCGCTAGGTAGCACGGCCAGATCGGTCAAATACTCCTCGCGTGACGCCACTCGCTCACCCGGAATGCCGATGATCTTGTTGCCCTTGCCTTTGCCCAGTTGCGGCAGATCGGTGACTTTGAACAACAGCAGGCGGCCTTCGGTGGTCACCGCGGCCAGCCAGCCGTCTTCCAGATTGCTGACGGGCTTGGGGGCGACCACTTTGGCGCCGTTGGGCAGGGTCAGCAGCGCCTTGCCTGCCTTGTTTTTGGCCTGCAGATCCTCGCCCTTGACCACGAAGCCGTAGCCGGCGTCGGAGGCGATCACATACAGGGCACTGTCCTCCGGCAGCATCACGCATTCGAAGGTTGCACCCGGTGGTGGTGTCAGACGACCGGTCAGCGGTTCACCCTGGCCGCGCGCCGACGGCAGGCTGTGGGCGGCGAGCGAATAACTCCTGCCTGTCGAGTCGATAAACACCGCGTACTGGTTCGAGCGGCCCGGCGCAGCGGCCTTGAAGCCATCGCCGGCCTTGTAGGACAGGCCGGTGGCGTCGATGTCGTGGCCCTTGGCACAACGTACCCAGCCTTTTTCCGAGAGCACCACGGTGACCGGCTCGGTGGGCATCAGCTCGGTTTCCGACAGGGCCTTGGCTTCGGCGCGGGCGACGATCGGCGAGCGGCGGTCATCGCCGTATTTCTCGGCGTCCTCGATGATTTCTTTGCGTACCAGCTTCTTCAGCTTGGCTTCGCTGCCGAGCAGGGCCAGCAGTTTCTCGCGTTCCTTGGCCAGTTCGTCCTGCTCGCCGCGGATCTTCATCTCTTCCAGGCGCGCCAGTTGGCGCAGGCGGGTGTCGAGGATGTAGTCGGCCTGCACGTCGGTGAGACCGAAGATCTCCATCAGCACCGGCTTGGGCGAGTCCTCGCTGCGGATGATGCGAATGACTTCGTCGAGGTTGAGGAAGGCGATCAGCAAGCCTTCCAACAGGTGCAGGCGCTTTTCCACCTTGTCCAGACGGAACTGCAGGCGACGGCGCACGGTGCCGACGCGGTACACCAGCCACTCGCTGAGCAGGGTGCGCAGGTCCTTGACCTGCGGCTTGCCGTCGAGGCCGATGACGTTGGTGTTGACCCGGTAGCTGGATTCCAGATCGGTGGTGGCGAACAGGTGGGTCATCAGCTCGTCGGCATCGACGCGGTTGGAGCGCGGGATGATGACGATGCGGCATGGATTCTCGTGGTCCGACTCGTCACGCAGGTCAGCGACCATCGGCAGCTTCTTGGCCTGCATCTGCGCCGCGATCTGCTCCAGCACCTTGGACCCGGAGACCTGATGCGGCAGCGCGGTAACCACGATATCGCCGTCCTCGACACTGTAGACGGCGCGCATGCGCACCGAGCCGCGGCCGGTTTCGTAGATCTTCAGCAGGTCGGCACGAGGCGTGATGACTTCCGCTTCTGTCGGGTAATCCGGGCCCTGCACGTGCTCGCACAGCTGCTCGACCGTGGCGCTGGGCTCATCGAGCAGGCGCACGCAGGCCGCTGCGACTTCGCGCAGGTTGTGCGGCGGCACGTCGGTGGCCATGCCCACGGCGATACCGGTGGTGCCGTTGAGCAGCAGGTTGGGCAGGCGTGCCGGCAGGGTCGCCGGCTCGTTCATCGTGCCGTCGAAGTTCGGCACCCAGTCGACGGTGCCCTGGCCGAGCTCGGCAAGCAGCACTTCTGAGTAACGCGACAGGCGCGCCTCGGTGTAGCGCATGGCGGCGAAGGACTTGGGATCGTCCGGTGCACCCCAGTTGCCCTGGCCATCGACCAGGGTGTAGCGGTAGCTGAACGGCTGCGCCATCAGCACCATGGCTTCATAGCAGGCGCTGTCACCGTGCGGGTGGAACTTGCCGAGCACGTCACCGACGGTACGCGCCGACTTCTTGTGCTTGGAGTCGGCGTCCAGGCCCAGCTCGCTCATGGCGTAGATGATGCGCCGTTGCACGGGTTTCAGGCCGTCGCCGATATGCGGCAGGGCGCGGTCCATGATCACGTACATGGAGTAGTTGAGATAAGCCTGCTCGGTGAAGTCGGCGAGTGACCGGCGTTCAACGCCTTCCAGGCTCAAATCGAGGGATTCGCTCATGCGGGCCTCATTGCAAGGTTGATTGGCGCAGCACCAGAGTGCCGCCCTTCTGAGAAAATTCGAGTTGTTTCAGTGCGCTCATGCCCAGCAGCACTTCATCGCCATCCATGCCGGGGGCGATCAGTGCGGCGACGTCACGCAGTTCGATATCGCCCAGGCGCAGGCTGTCCAGACGCGTGCGATGCCCGGTGGCGCGACCGTTAGCGGTGCTGATGATGATCGGTGCGCCGCGTTGCAGGCTGAGACGTTCGGCCACCGCGCTCGGTATTGCGACCTGAGTGGCGCCGGTGTCGAGCAGGAAGGTCACGTCATGCCCATCGATCTGGCCATTGACCACGTAATGCCCCTGCCGGCTGCTGGCCAGGCTCACCTCGACGAAACCGTCACCATGCACCGACTGCGGTGTCTGGTTGGGGTTGCGCTGGCGATCTTCCCAGTTGCCGAAAAAATGCGTGGCCAGCAGCAGGCCGGCGCCCCAGAAGAGCACCCACATTACCCGTCCGGCGCGGCGGCCAGGCGTCTGCTCCGTCACGGACGCCGGCTCCAGCCGCCCTTGGGCGCGGCAAAACGCCAGACGACGGGCCGTTCTTCGCCGTCGGCGCGGGTCTGGCTGCCGTTGTCGACGCCGATCCAGGCGCCGTCCTTGTCGATCCACAGCGCCTCGGCCATGCCGTAGTTCGGTGTGTAACGACGTGGCTCGGTCAAGGCCTCGGCGGCGAACGACCAGCAGATATCCGCGACGCCGTCGCTGAGCGTGCGGCGGCAGATGCGATGGGCCTGGCGCTCAAGGGTGAAGAGCTTCTCGCCGAAATAGGCAAGGCCGGAGAAGTCGCGTGGTGCCGGGTGGCCGCCGAGTGCTTCTGGCGAGGTTTCGTTGCCACCTTCGCTATTCAGCACACAGCCGCCGGTGCAGCGCCAACTGCTACCACGGCGATGCAATACGGTCAGGCCGCGGCGACGCTGTTCTGCAGCCAGCCACAGGCGTTCGCCTGCCGGGTCGATGGCGATACCTTCGAAACCCTGGTTGAAATGCAGCAGCATGCCGCTGGCCCGCGCCTGGCGCACCAGGCCGCTCGGCAGGTTGAGCCACTGTGTGCTGCCGTTGCTGCTGACCTGCAAGACGGCGGCGCGGGTTTCGCTGACCAGGTAGCGGTTGCCTTGTGTGTCGCAGGAAATCCCCTCGAAATCCAGTTTGCCTCCACGCACCAGCCCGGCTGCCCAGTTGCGCATGCGCAGGCCCCAGGGCAGAGCGCTCTCGGGCGGCTCTGGAGCGACGAAGGTTTCCGCCTCGGCGCGCAGCAGGTCTTCCTCGCGGTGCAGTTGGTAGATACGGTCGTCATCGCGATCAGACACCGCCCACAGCGTCTCACCGCACAGAGCGAGGCCGGACAGATTGCCGCTGGGCATATCCGTCACCGGATATTCGGCCTGCAACTTCAGTTCTTCCAGCACCACCGGCTCGGCGTTCGCGACGCCGGCCAACAGACCGAGTGCAAGGAGGTGAGTGCGCATCAGGCCAGTACCTCGGCCAGGTTGCCCTTGCTTTCCAGCCAGCTCTTGCGGTCACCAGCGCGCTTTTTCGCCAGCAGCATGTCCATCACTTCGCGGGTGCCCTCGAAATCATCCAGGGTCAGCTGCACCAGGCGCCGGGTGTTCGGGTCCATGGTGGTTTCGCGCAGTTGCGGCGGGTTCATCTCGCCGAGGCCCTTGAAGCGGGTGACCTGCGGCTTGCCGCGGCGCTTCTCGGCCACCAGGCGATCGAGAATGCCGTCGCGCTCGGCGTCGTCCAGGGCGTAAAAAATCTCCTTGCCCAGGTCGATGCGGTACAGCGGCGGCATGGCCACGTATACGTGACCGGCATCCACCAGCGGGCGGAAGTGACGCACGAACAGGGCGCAGAGCAGAGTGGCGATGTGCAGGCCGTCGGAGTCGGCGTCGGCGAGGATGCAGATCTTGCCGTAGCGCAGCTGGCTCAGGTCGCTTGAACCCGGATCGATGCCGATGGCCACGGCGATGTCATGCACTTCCTGGCTGGCCAGCACTTCGCTGCCGTCGACTTCCCAGGTGTTCAGGATCTTGCCGCGCAGCGGCATGATGGCCTGGAACTCCTTGTCACGCGCCTGCTTGGCGCTGCCGCCGGCCGAGTCGCCTTCGACCAGGAACAGCTCGCAGCGCAATGGGTTCTGCCCTGCGCAGTCGGCCAGCTTGCCGGGCAGCGCCGGGCCTTGGGTGATCTTCTTGCGCTCGACCTTCTTGCCCGCCTTGAGGCGGCGACCGGCGTTGCTGATGGCCAGCTCGGCCAGGGCCAGGCCGGTTTCCGGGTTGGCGTTGAGCCACAGGCTGAAGGCATCCTTGACCACGCCGGAGACGAACGCGGCCGCCTCGCGCGAGGACAGGCGCTCCTTGGTCTGGCCGGAGAACTGCGCGTCCTGCATCTTCATCGAGAGGACGAAGGCAATGCGCTCCCAGACGTCTTCCGGTGCCAGTTTGACCCCGCGCGGCAGCAGGTTGCGGAATTCGCAGAACTCGCGCATGGCATCCAGCAGGCCCTGGCGCAGGCCGTTGACGTGGGTGCCGCCCTGCGCCGTAGGGATCAGGTTGACGTAGCTTTCCTGCACCGAGTCGCCGCCTTCAGGCAGCCACAGCAGGGCCCAGTCCACCGCTTCCTTGTTGCCGGCCAGGCTGCCGACAAAGGGCTCGGCGGGCAGGCGTTCGAATTCGCTGACGGCATCGACCAGGTAGGAGCGCAGGCCGTCTTCGTAATGCCACTCGACCTTCTCGCCCGAGGCCTTGTCTTCGAAACTGACGTTCAGGCCAGGGCAGAGGACGGCCTTGGCCTTGAGCACATGTTTGAGGCGGCTGATGGAGAACTTGAAGGAATCGAAATACTTGGCGTCCGGCCAGAAGTGCACGCTGGTGCCGGTGTTGCGCTTGCCGACCGTACCGATGACTTCCAGCTCGCTGGCCTTGAAGCCGTCGGCGAAGCTCATCTGGTATTCGTTGCCGTCACGCTTGACGGTGACCACCACGCGGGTCGACAGCGCGTTGACCACGCTGATGCCGACGCCATGCAGACCGCCGGAGAACTGGTAGTTCTTGTTGCTGAACTTGCCGCCGGCGTGCAGCTTGGTGAGGATCAGCTCGACGCCTGGCACGCCTTCATCCGGGTGGATGTCCACGGGCATGCCACGGCCGTCGTCGAGCACTTCCAGCGAATTATCCTCGTGGAGGATCACCTGGATCGACTTGGCGTGCCCGGCCAGGGCTTCGTCGACGCTGTTGTCGATCACTTCCTGGGCCAGGTGGTTGGGGCGCGTGGTGTCGGTGTACATGCCCGGGCGCTTGCGCACTGGGTCGAGGCCGGAAAGGACTTCGATGGCGTCTGCGTTATAGGCGTTCTGCTGGGCCATAGGGTCTCTTGTTCGTCAATTGAATACGGAAAAGTCGGTATCACGCCAGAGTGTGGCGTTAATGCCGGCAAAAGCGAAGAGGGTCGGCAGGCGTTCGGCGAAGCCTTGGAAACTGTGGTCGCCACCAGCCTGGATGCGCAAGGCGCAGGCGCGGTAGTAACGCTCGGCATCGCGGTAATCGAGGGTTTCGTCGCCGCTCTGCAACCAGACCTGGTAGCGCGCCGGGTCGCTCGGTGGCGGAACCTCGAATTCGGCCAGGGCGTGGACGTGATCCTCGGTAAGGTCCCAGGTCTCGTCGCTGTAGTAGTTCTTCTGTGGGCCCAGGTAGCCGTCGAAGCGCAGGTGCGGCTGCACGGCCGGGTTGATCAGCAGCGCCTTGAGCCCGTGCTGCTCAGCCAGGTAAGTGGCGTAATAGCCGCCCAGGGAGCTGCCTACCAGCAGCGGCGCGCCGAGTTCGCTGATCAGCGCCTGCAACTGCGTCATGGCCTGGCGTGGATGATGGTGCAGGGCCGGTACGCGCAACTGATTTTCCAGGCCAAGATGGGCCATGGCGCGGCTCAACTGGCTGGCCTTGTGCGAGGCTGGCGAGCTGTTCAGGCCGTGTATATAGAGGATGGATGCGGTCATGGAGCGGGAGGCTACTCGTCCGGGGCCTCAAGCTGCAAGCTTCAAGCTGATTGGGGTTATGTCAGTAGCCCTTGACGCTGTAGTCGACTTCGAAATCAATGCCGGTGACGCGCGATACGCCGGTGTCCAGCCTGCCGTCGGCATGCAGGCACAGCCAGCGATAGCCGGGGGCATCACTGCCCACCTGAAACTCCTCGCTGCCCGGTGCGAACTGTACGCAGGTCGAGGGCGAGGCGAGCAGGCGCAGGTTATCGCGTATCTGGTCGAACTCCTGGTGGATATGCCCCCAGAGCACGGCCCGCGCCTGCGGATAACGGTCAAGGATGGCGAACAGCGCATCGGCGTTACGCAAGCCTATGGGCTCCATCCACTTGCAGCCGATGGACACCGGATGGTGATGCAGGCAGATCAGGTGATGGCGCTGCGGTGCTTCGCTGAGGGCGCGTTCGAGCAGTTCGAGTTGGCTGTCGGCAAGAAAACCGGGTACGGCGCCTGGGATCGAGGAGTCGAGCAGGGTAATGCGCCAAGCCCCGAGGTCGATCACCGGCTCCAACAACTCACTGTCTTTGCAGGCGGCCTGCATCGGCGGGGTTTCATCGTGGTTGCCGGCCAGCCAGCGAGCCGGGGCGGCAATGGCCGAGGTGAGTTGGCGAAAGCGCTGATACGACGCAACGCTGCCGTCCTGAGAAAGATCGCCCGTGGCCAGGATCAGGTCTATCTGCGGCTGCTCCTGCTGCACCCGCTCGATCACCCGTTGCAGGCTGTCGCACGTATCCATGCCCAGCAGCTTGCCGTCCGCTTCGGCGAACAGATGGCTGTCGGACAACTGCACCAGCAGGACCGAGGATTCAGTGGATGGGGCGGGCAGGCTCGGCAAGACCATCTCCTAAGGCATTATCGAGTGAATTATGGTGGTTGCGGCGACAAAGGGAAAACCCGGGAAGCGGACGCAGATCACAGAAAAAACGCCGAGAGCGTTTTTGACGTGGCTTGCGCTAACCCCCGGCAATGAAAAACCACGCCAGCAGAACAGCTCCGCATATCGGCCGGGCAGTGCAAAGCTTGATTGCGGGGGCTACATCACCGGCTGCGGCTCGTGCCCGCACGCCAGGCAATGGCTCAGCCACTCGCCAAGGAACAGGTTGAGCTGACTCTTTTCATCCGGTTGATGCATCGCCGCGTTGGGATAGGGATAGCGTATGTGCAGGCGCCGCGCGTTCTCGGCGCTGACCACTTCGGCCATGCGCGCATCGTGATACACCCGCACCTCCAACTGTGGCACCGGCAGCCAGGGCAGGCTGTGTTCCTGGCGCACGCGCAGGGTGGTGGTATAGGGGCAGCTTTCCAGCACTTCCAGCGCCAGGATGCCGAGCAGATGTTCGCCCTGGCTCAGGGCTACGCGACGGCTTTGCGTGTGCTCACGCATGTTCGGCAGCAGACGCATCAGGCGTGCGTAGTTGGCCTCGCAAGCCGCTTGCAGCTCGACCAAGTCGACCCGATAGCGCTCGCGCAGCAGATTCACGACCACATCCCCCGCACTTCATCACGATTCAGCGCCAGCCATTGCAGGGCGATTATGCTGGCAGCGTTGTCGATACGTCCGTCTCGCACGGCGGCCAGCGCATCTTCCAGCGGCATTACCTGAACACGGATGTCCTCGCCTTCTTCGGGCAGGCCATGCACGCCGCCGGCACCTTCACTGCTGCAGCGACCGACGAACAGATGCACGCGCTCGTCCGAGCCGCCGGGCGAGGGGTAGTACTGGGTGATCGGCCACAGCGACGTCAGGGGCAGATCAGCTTCCTCGATGGCCTCGCGACGCGCGACCTCCTCGGGCTCTTCGTCCTTGTCGATCAGGCCTGCGACCAGTTCCAGCAGCCAGGGATTGCTGCTCTTGTCCATGGCGCCGACGCGAAACTGCTCGATCAGCACCACTTCATCGCGCTGCGGATCGTATGGCAGCACGCAAACGGCATCATGACGCACGAACAGCTCGCGGGTCAGTTGCGGGCCCATGTTGCCGGCGAACTGGCGATGGCGCAGTTTGATCCGGTCGAGGCGATAGAAACCGCGAAAGCAGTTCTCGCGCTCGATGATGTCGACCGCATCGGCGTCGGGCTTGAAGGTTTCGCTCATTGTGTTTCCCCCACTACAGGTGCGCTGGAATAAGCACCTTGTAACATCCTAGCGCGCCTGTGGCGGGGAAACAGCCCCTGATCAGCGTGCCTGTTCGATACGCGTCTGACCTCCGGAGCTGATCGTCGCGGCGCGACTCCCCTGCTGACTGCCAACGGCTATAGACACTGAGCCCGAGCTTTCGCCGCTTTCTTCGCCGTCCTTATCCTTGCTGGCCTTGGCCGAGAAGCCTGCCTGTACGCCCACTTCGGACGAGCTGCTCTCGGCCGATTCCATGCGCACCTGGCCGCCAGCGGACAGATTGGTATCGCCTGCCGACTGCACCTGAGTGCCTTGCAGGGTAGTGTCGCCGCCGGAGGTTACCGTGACGTTGCCGCCGGAGTTGATCGAGCCTGTGCGTGCCTGGTTCGAGTTGCTGCGACTCAGGCCGCCACCGATGGAGCCTTCGCCGCTCTGTTCGCCTTCGCCGTCATCGGCGGCGGAAACGCTCAGCGACAGGTTGTTCGACGAACTGCTGGAGGTATCACGGGCCGCCGCGAACTCGACGTTGCCGCCTGCTCCGATGGTGGTGTCTCCACCACTGTTCAGCTCCGTACCTTCGAAGCGTGCGTCACCTGTGGTGCTGATATTCAGCTTGCCGCCAGCATTGAGGCTCGCAGTACGGGCGGTGGAGGTGTTTTCCTTGGCGTTCTCCGCCTCAAAACCCGCTTCTCCGCTGGCGCCGTCGGTACCGACCTTAACCTCTACGCTCAGCGACTTGCTGCTACTCGAGCTACTGCTGGTGTCGCGAGCTGCCTGGATATCCAGCGAGCCAGCCTGGATGTTGATGTCTTCGCCAGCTTCGAAGTTGGTACCGATCAGCGTGGTCTTCTCGGTGGAACTGGAGGAAATGCTGCCGCCAGCCTTGAAGCGGCTGGTGACGGCGGTGCTGGATTGTTCGGAGGCCTTGCTGTCCTCGCCTTCCACCGAAGCCTTGAGGCCATAACCAGTGCCGGCACTGGCGCCTTCGTCGGTGCTGGCCTTGGCCTCGGCGCCGACGTAGGCACCTACGCGGGCGTCGTGGCTGTACGAGCTTTCCGACGAGTAGCTTTGATCCGATACTGCCTCATCGCGAATCTCGCGGGCGGACTGGCTGATGTTGCCGGCCGCCTCGACCTGGGTGCCCTGGTCGACGATGGTGTTCTGTGCGGTGCGGTTGAAGTTGCCGCCGGAGGTGAAGCTGTTGGTCACCTGGGTGATCGAGGTGCTGCTGTTGTTGGATTTTTCGGTCGCCTGACGCACACCGGCGCTGGCTTCGGCACTGGCGCTGGCCGATGCTTTGGCCTGGCCGTTCTCGTCGACGCCGGCTTCGGTGCTGGCCTCGGCGCTGGCACCGACGTAGAGGCCGGCAGTGTGGGTTTCGGCACTGCTGCTGCTGGTGCTGATGTCCTGCGCGGCGACGTTGCGGATGTCCTTGGCCTCGATGTTCATGTCGCCACCAGACGATACCTGTGCGCCTTGGAAGGTCGCGGTGTCGCTGGCCTTGAGCTTCATGTTGCCACCGGACTTCAGGCTCGATGCGCTATTGACCAGGTCATAGCTGGAGGACTGCTCGCGCTCGTGGCGGGCACCGGCCGTGGCGGTGGTTTCGGCCTTGGCTTCGGCTTTTGCATTGCCGGTGCCTTGGGCGCTGGCATTGGCGGACGCTTCGGCACCGGCTTCGGAGTCGACGTAGATACCGACCGAGGTGCGCGTGGTGTTGCTCTCGCTCCAGCTTTCATTGCGCCCGGTGAGCACGTTGATGTCCTTGGCGTCGACGTTCAGGTCGCCACCAGCTTCGACATTGGAGCCCTGCACGGTGACGTCGCCGTCACTGCGCATCGACAGGTTGCCGCCAACATTGAGGTTGGACGCCACGCTGGTGTTGCTACCGGTGTTGGTCGTCGTGGTGCTGATTTCCGCCAGCTTGACGTTGGTGCTGTTGTTGGCGCTGGCCTTGGCGCTGGCGCTCGCTCCCTGACGACTGGCCTCGGTCTCGGTGCCGGCTGAAGCCCCTGATGAACTGTCGATCTTGAGGAAGGTAGTGGTCTCGACCTTGGTGTCGGTACGGCGTTCGTCGAGGCCGTCGAGGATGGCGATGCCCTGCTTGCCGTCGAGGCTGGCATCACCGCCGATATTGACGTCCGAGCCCTGCACGACGATCTGCTCGCCGGCCTTGACGTTGGCATTGCCGCCGACGTTGAGCGTGGAGCCGACGTTGGTGCCGGTGAAGTCGTTGACGGTGGTCTTCTGGCTGCCATACAGGCCGCCTCCGACGCCCATCCCGGATGTCTTGGTCTGGGTGTCGACGGTCAGCTTGTCCTGACGGGCGATGACGTTGAAGCTGCCATCGGCCTCGGCATCCAGATCGCCGCCGACGTTGACCTCGCTACCGGCGATGGTGGTGTCGCCACCGCTGCGGGTCTTCAGGTCACCCTTGATGTTCAGTCCTGAACCGATGTTGGTCTCGCTGCTGACCGAGGTGCGGGTACTGCTGGAGCTGAGGAAACCGCTGCTCTCCGCGAAGCTGGTGGTGGTGTTCTTGTCGACGATGGTATCGACGGTGATGTCGCCACCTGCATTCAGCGAGGCGTTGCCCTCGGAGCTGATATCGGCTCCGATTACTTCGATATTGCGTGCGGCGTCCAGACTCAGGTCGCCGGTGGACTGGATGCTGCCGGTCTTGCCGATGGCGGTCACGTAGGTGGTGTTGTCACCCTGGCCGATGGCCAGGGTTTCGTTGCGAATGCTGCCCTCGGTGGAGGTCAGGCTGACATTGCCACCCTTGATGGCGCCACTGGTATTGGTGATGTCGCCGCGGGTTTCGACCGTCAGGCTGCCGCTGCCGGAGATGGTACCGCCGGTATTGCTCAGGCCTTCGCCGCTGATGCGGGTATCGCGTGCGGCGATCACCGCGCCCTTGTCCAGCGACTCGACGGTGCTGGTTGCCAGGTAGACCTTGGGTGCGAGCACGCTCTGGCCATTGACCACCACCTCTTCCATCCAGACGATGTCTTCGGTCAGGCCAGCCAATTGCTCCGGCGTCGGGGTCTTGCCGAACTCCAGGCCAAGCGTCTTGCTCTGGGCATAGGCCTGATCCATCAGGCGCTTCATCTGATCGGCTTCGTTGTCATAGCCGGCGATCACGTTGTTGCCGGTCTGCTGGATCAACTGCTGGCGGATCAGGTAGGCCTCGTAATTTGCATCGCCCAGGCGCGTCTGCACGGTGTCCGGGTTGAAACCGTAGCGTTCGGCCAGGTAGTCGGAGCCAACGAAGTTCGAGCCCACCGCGAAGTTCGGATTGGTTTCCACCAGGTACTTGGCGCCTGGCGTTTTACTGGGGACGTAGTAGCCGTTGGGGTTGGTCGGCAGCGTGATGCTGGGAGCGCCGATGCCTGGGCCGTTGACGCTGGTGCCCAGTTGGCTGCCGAGGCGTGCCTTGCCTTCATCCTCAGGCCAGGGCGAGCCGACGTTCTCCAGCGTACCGCTGGTGAAACTGAGACTGGTGGCGAAGATGCCGGCACCGCTGCGCTCGCTGACGGTGGCATCTCGTAGTTGACCACCCGCGACGGCCATCTCGCGGGCTTCGTCACCCAGTATGGTCGGCCAGCCACCTGCCGCGATGTGGCGTGTGCGCACCCAGCCGGGGCCCGGGTTCCAGTTGTCCCAGTTATTGCTGTCATCATCCGGGTCGTCTGAAGGCAGATATCTTTGATCCGGATGCACGCGTGCCCAGGCGACGAAGTCGTCGTCACCGCTGGATTCGTCATCGATCCGGATCCAGCGCAGCACTTTCTCGTAGTTATAAAGTGCCAGCTCTTCATTGCGGAAGGTGCCGTTGCCGCCGATCTCCACATTCGCAGCGGAGATCACCCCCACTTTGTTGAGGCCGCTGGTGCCATAGTCGATGGTCAGTTTGCTGCCGGCGCCGTTGGCAATGATCTGGGCCTTCTGCAGGGCCTGCAATTGCGCCATGGTCAGGCCGACCAGTTCCTCTGTGTAGGTGAAGAGTTCGTCGTACATCCAGGCGTTCATGCCCTTGTCGAACGCGCCTTCGTTGGCGATCTTGTCTTCGCTGAGCACCCTGCCGTAGGTCACCGCACCGTCTTTCTTGGTCAGGCTGCCGCCGCTCCACAGGGTTTCATTGACGAACGACTGGCTGGCCTTGATGTGGATGTCACCCACGCCAACGACTGCGCCGTTGTTGATGAAGCGCGCACTGTCGGTGGCCATGCTGCCGTTGCTATCGACAGTGCCGCTGCTTTGGTTCTGTACCTTGTCACCGGCTTTCAGCGACAGGTGTTCGCCGGCATACAGGGCGCCCGAGTTGTCGATACTGGTGGTGGCCTGGATGTCGAGCGTCTTGAGTGACGACAGGCCCGCGGTATTGGTGTTGACGAGCGAGTTGGCCTCAATGCTGAGGTCACCGCCGGCGTGCAGCACGTTGCTGTTGGTCAGACGCCCTCCGGCCTTTACCTGGCCATCCGCGGCGCCGAGCAGCTTGCCTGCATGATCGATGGCGCCCGTTGCCTTCACGTCGAAATCGCCAACGCTCTTGATCTCGGTGTTGCTGCCGGTGGCGAGCACTGCGGCGGAATCCAGCTTCAGCGCGCCCGCGCTCTGCACGGTCGCCTGGTTCAGGCGCAGGTCGCCACTGGTGCTGGTCAGTGTCAGGGACTTTCCGGTCGCCTGGGCATCGGCACCGCTGTAGAGATTGGCGGCATCGTTGACGGTCAGGTTGGCGGCACGGATGGCCAGGTCGTCGCCGGCACCCCAGGCGCTGCCGGCAATCTGCGTGCTGCCGGTGGTCTGGATTCGCGCATCACGCCCGGCGTAGCGCTTGTCGCCCGTGCTGTTGTCACTGAGGCTGGCGGCGGTCAGGGTGAGATCGCGACTGGCGGTCAGGGTCGACTCGTCCAGCGCCACTTGACCAGCCAGGGCCGTGATGGCGATGTCGCGCCTGGCGGTCAACTGGGTGCTGTCGCCCTCGACACGAATGGCGTCGCCTACGGTCGAGCTGCTCAGTGCGATATCGCGTTCGGCGCTGATGCGTGTGTTGATCTCGATCTTGCCCGAGGCGCTGAGTACGAAGTCATCGGCGCTGGCCGCCGCTTCGCCACGCATGCGAACGCCAACGCCATTCTCGGTGGCCAGTAACTGAATACGATTGGCGTACATGCCGCCCAGCGCGGTGGAGTCGATGGCATACAACGGCGTATCGCCGGTCGACGCCTGAGCCGTGGTGCTGCGGTCGGCATAGCCGTAGGTGTTGCTGCCAGCCACCACGGCCACATCCTGACCGTTGATCTGGCCATCGATCTTCACCGAGCGTGCTACCAGATCCAGCACTTTCTGGTTGCGGCCATCGAGGCCGGTGCCTTCGACCAGGATGTCACCCCGGTTGACGTTGAAACCGGCCACGCGGCCGTCGCCTCCAATGGTGGGGACGCCGGTGGTCAGGGTGGCACGGTCGGTGTTGATGAAGCCGCAGCCCGAGCAGGTGATGCCGTAGGGGTTGGCCACGATCACGTCGGCTTTGCCGCCGACCACCTCGGTGTAACCCTTGAGCGAAGAACGATTGGGCGCGACCACTTCGTTGAGGATCACCCGCGCTTCATTGGTCAGGTTGACGTTGGGCACGATCTGCCCGCCGAGCTGCGATTGCAGCGCGCCGGCACGGGTGAGCGCCGAGTTGTTGTTGAGAATCTGGCCGCTCGGATCGACGTTGTAGTGGATGTAGCGGTTATGCGACACGCCGGCTTTATTGGCGGTGGCGATGTCGATCACCTGGACGCCGTTCGGCGCCTGGAATACCTGGGTATTGCCACTGGCGACCTCGACGCCGGCTGCATGCACCGAACCGACGAAAATCGAAGCGCCAAGTGCGCTGAGTGCGAACAGGCCAACCGAGCCCACTGGGCCACGACCCGAGCCGCTGGCGCTGCGGCCGCCGCTGCCGACGTTCTCTGCCACCACCATGAAGGCGTTGCGTACCCTGTTCCAGACGATGCGATAGATATGGTTCATGTCATCTTCCTTCAGAGGGAAAGGCTGAGGCTGAAGGCCAGGGTGTCGCCCTGATCCGTCTCGTATTTGGGGGAGTCGAGGGGGTGTGCCAGCGTCAGGTTGAGGCTGGCCGGGCCGGTCATCACGCCCACGCCGAGTGATGCGCTGCTGAGGTCGCCAGCGGATTCGTCTTCACGGTTCCAGGCTTTGCCGTAGTCGAGTCCGACAAAGGGGCGCAGCAGCGCAGGGCGGCCGTTGGGCAGGCTGAAGCGATGGGTCAGGGCCAGCTCGTTGCGCCAGTAATAGCCGTGATCACCGGCGATGGATTCTTCGTTGAAGCCGCGCACCGTATAGAGGCTGCCGAGGGAGATGCGCTCCGAGCCATAGAGCACGTCGCGGGCATGCTGGCCGCTGAACTGGCTGTTGAAGCTCAGCTCCTGGTTCAGCAGCTCGAAGGGGCGGTAGTAGCCGAACCCGTACTTGTACTTGGTGAATTGCGCGCGTGGTGCCCAGTCGGGAAGGTTGGAGGCGTCCTTGAGCGAGCCGAACAGGTGCAGGCCACGGGCCACGCCAACGTTCAGGCTGAAGGCGCCGCCGAGTACGCGTGTGGTGTAGCTGGTGTCGAGGTCGAACACGCTCAGGCGACGGCTGCTGACGGCCAGCAAGATGTCTTCGAGGTAGTTGCCCTGTTCCTTCTGGGTCAGTGCACCGGACAGGTTCCATTGGCCTGATTGGCCACGCCAGAGCACGCGATCCATCTGCAGGGTGTAGGTCTGCGAATCGCCGTTGGTTTTCAGCTTGGTGCCACTGGGTGCTTTCAGCAGGCTGGCGTATTCGGAGTCGGAGAGGCTCAGACTTAAGGTGTTGTAGCCCCAGGGCAGGACGTAGGTCAGGTTGTTGAAGTAGGACGAGCGCTTGCCGCTTTCGTAGGGCTGGGCGCGACGGTGGGTCAGGCTGAGGAAGTCGTTGAAGCCCAGCAGGTTGTCCAACCCCAGGTTGACCCCAAGCTGATTACGACCGGTAGCCTTCTGGCCGTTGTTGTCATACGTGAGATTCAGGTGGTACGGCTGCCCCGGTTCGTTGTTGAAGCGCACCAGGCTGTCGCCCGGTTGGGTGCCTGGCAGGATTTCCATGGTGGCGTTGTTCGACGACAGGCGGTTGATCTGATCCAGCGCCTGCTCCAGGTCACGCAGGTTGAGCGGTTCGCCGACCTTGCCGGGAAACACGTTGCCGGGTGAGATGGAACGCTTGTCGCCATCGTTGATGTCGATGCGCTCGAGTTGGCCTTCTTCGACTTCGATGATCAAGGTGCCCTGACTCAGATCCTGGCCTGGCAGGTAGGCACGTGCGGTTACGTAACCACGAGTCATGTACGCGGCGGTGACGTCTGCCAGTAGTTGCTCGATTTCGGCAACGCCTAGGCAGCGCCCCTGATAGCTCTCGGCGATGTCGCGGCGAACGCGTTTGGGCAGCAGTTCGGCGTTCTGAATCTCGACCGTGCTGATGTCCCGGCAGACCGCCGAGTCGCGTGGGCGGGATGTCGGTGGCACCACTTGCAGGCGAGCGGGCGGCTGGTCTGATTGCAGATCCTGCAGGCGCTGCTGCTGGATGCGCTGATTCATCTCGTTCTGCAGGCGCTCGGCCTGACGTGCCGCAGCCTCAAGGTCGCTGGGCGTTTGTGCCAAGACTGTAGCGCTGACCGAGCTGAGCAACAGTGTGAGCAAGCCGCTCAGCAGTGGAAAGCGCGTTCTGCGTGAGGGCGTGTCAGGAAGAGAAGGCGCTATGGAGGACATGCCAGAAGAGCGGCATGGGATGGCGTGGAGATTTGGCATGGCAGACCCGCTCGCTCGTACTGCATGAGTGATGGCAATTTGCGATGAGTCTATTGGTCTTTGGTCGAGAGGGACTGAGCAAATCTGAGCGGTAGTTGAGTCTTTTGCTTGGTTATTTCGGGGCAGGGGTTTTCGGTAGGCGCAGGCGGAAGCACACACCCTGTTCACCGCCTGCCGAGAGCAGGGTCACGTCGCCACCTAGCATTTCGCTGATACGCTGTACCAGATACAGGCCCAGGCCTGCGCCGGTTGCGTGCTTGGCGTTCTGGCCGCGAAAGTATTTGCGGAACAGGCGCTCGCGCTCGTGCGCGGGGATGTTGCTGGAGACGTTGCAGATGTCGATGAGGAGGAAGTCGCCGTCTTCGTTGACATCGACCTCTACAGTTTCGTTGGCGGGGGAGTGACGGTCAGCATTGGCCAACAGGTTGCGCAGGGCGATATGCAGCAGCCCTGCGTCGGTGACCAGACGCTCGGTTTTGCAGTGGAAATGGTTACGGATACGCCCCGGTGCGAAGTCGCCGCTGAGATCCTCCAGCAGGGCCGGTAGGTCGTAGGGTGCATGCTTCAACTCGACGGGAGACTCTCCCATGCGGTCGTCACTCAGGTATTCATCGACCAGGGCGAGCAGTCGTGAGGCAGCGTTGCGTATCTGCTGGCAGCGTTCGGCATTCTTCGGCGTCTGTGGCGGCGTGCCCTGCTCGATGCGCTGTGACAGGGTGGTGATGATCGCCAGCGGGGTGCGGAATTCGTGAGAGACCATGGCGACGAAATCCTGTTGCTCGGTACGTACGCGCTGTTCGAGTTCCAGCGCATTGCGCAGTTCCTGTTCGAGTAACTTGCGACGGTGTATCTCCTGGCGCAGGTCTGCGGTGCGCTGCTCCACTTCGCGGGTCAGTTCCTGGCTGTGCTGCTGGGCCATGTTGGCAGCTCGGTTGGCTTGCCAGCGTTCGCGCGAGCGACGCTTGCGCTCGTAGCGGGTAATTAGCCATAGGCTCAGCAGGATCATGTGCAGCATGGTGGCGATCGTCGTCGCCAGTTCGGTCCAGGCATTGACCGGCAGGTAGCCAAGATTACGCAGGAAACCGATCAGCAATCCCGCATAGAAGATGCCAAAGGCCAGGGCGAAGAACCTGGCATGTCGATAACCCCGTATCAGCAGCCAAATGCACATGCTGCTGAACCCGACCATCATCACCATACCCAGCAGGAGCACCGGTACCACGCTCATGGAGTAATTGTTGAGCAAGGCCATGCTCAGGCAGTAGAGCGCCGCCACCTTGATGGTGTGATCCAACCATAAGCTGGTCCGTGGATAGAGTATCGGCATGCCCAGCTGCTGCATCGAAACGCGGAATCCGACCAGCAGATTGCACGCAAAACCAGCCCCGAGGAGGCGGTCGCTCCACGTCACGGGCAAGCCAATGATTTGCTGAATCAGTCCCAGGCTCAGGACTTCGTTGAGCAGACTGAGGCTGATATACAGGAGAAACAGGCCACTCATATGGCTACGGGTTGCTGCCCAGAAGATCGCGTGCAGGCCGATCAGTAGCAGATAGAATCCGAAATGCAGGCCAAAGAACAGGCCCTCGCGCCGCGAGTTGTCGTCGAAGGCCAGGCGCTGCCAGATCTCCACACGCGTCGCCAGCGAGTTCTTGCTCTCAAGCCTGATGAGCAATGTATGTTCGCTCGCCTCTGTCGGTTCGAACGGGATCACCGCACTGCGGTAGTCGACGGGCCATTCGCTGCGTGACACGTTCTCGCCGCTGAGCCCGAGCAGCTGCCAGCCACCGGGGTCCCAGGTGTAGACGCGTACATCGTCCAGCAGCGCGTTGCTCAGGTGAAGCATCCATCCGCCGGGCAGGGGTTGGGGCACGTCCAGTCGCAAGCGCAGCCAGTAAGTGTTCGGGGTATAACCGGCATTGAGGTTACTGGGCAGTTTCTGCCACCCTTGCGCGGCATTGGCCTGTGCGACATCGAACTGTCCACCGGGGTCTGCCAGACCCTCGAGATAGCCTGCGGTACTGAACATCGGTTTGGTATCGTCCAGGTGCAACGCGGCGGCTTGCAGCGTCGACGGCAACAACAGGATGAGCAGCAACAGCAGAGGAGGGAGTCTGGACATGCCTGGATTGAGAAGTCTCAAGGCTTGATGATCATGGGCGGGAGGGTTATGAAAGCCGCCAGTGAATGAGTTTGGCAAGTATGATCGATCTGATTTTTCTCGAAGACGACCCCGTGTTGGGGGCGGAGCTCGCCGACTTTCTCGGGGAGATCGGCTATTGCGTGACCTTCGTGACCTCTCTGGCGGAATTCAATGCGGCCTTCGAGCCCGGGCGTCATCGCCTGGCTGTGATCGACATTGGTCTGCCCGATGGCAGTGGTCTTTCCCTGATCCAGAATCTGCGCCTGGCAGGTGATCGGCTGGGCATCGTGGTGTTCAGTGCACGCGGCACCGCGACGGACAGGATCGAGGGGCTGTGTATCGGCGCCGATCATTACCTCGGCAAAGGCTGTGACCTCGGTGAGCTCTCGGCCACGCTGGAGGCGCTGTGCCGCCGCCTGGAACTAAACCGCAGCCAGCCTGCTTGGTGCCTGGAGATCGGCCCGCGCCGCCTGTGTCTGCCTGATGGCGCGCAGGTGTCGCTGTCGCAACAGGATATGCTGGTGCTGCGTTGCCTGATGGCAGCACCTGGTGAAAGCATCAGCCGTAGGCAGATTATCCAGGCACTGGGTGGCGACTACTTGAGTTACGACCAGCGACGTCTGGATACCCAGATGAGGCGGCTGAGGCGCAAGGTGCTGGACAACGCGGGAACGGAGTTGCCCATCAAGACCCTACGCAACAGCGGTTACTGCTTTTATGACGCGGCGTCGGTGCGACCCTGAAAGAAAAGCCCCTTTCTATGGAAAGGGGCTTTGGCAGGTTGATCGTCAGACCTGCCGGTAGATCACCGCACCTTCTTCCTTGAAACGTACGGACTGTTCGGCGAAGCCGGTCTCGATGGCCTTCTGTTCGTCGGTCAGGCCCTTCTCCTTGGCGTACTCGCGCACCTCCTGGGTGATCTTCATCGAACAGAACTTCGGCCCGCACATGGAACAGAAATGTGCGACCTTGGCCGAATCCTTCGGCAGCGTCTCGTCGTGGTAGGCGCGTGCGGTGTCGGGGTCCAGGCCGAGGTTGAACTGGTCTTCCCAGCGGAACTCGAAGCGCGCCTTGCTCAAGGCGTTGTCGCGGATCTGTGCCCCCGGATGACCTTTTGCGAGATCCGCAGCATGCGCGGCGATCTTGTAGGTGATGATGCCGGTCTTGACGTCATCCTTGTTTGGCAGGCCCAGGTGCTCCTTGGGCGTGACGTAGCAGAGCATGGCGCAGCCGAACCAGCCGATCATCGCCGCGCCGATGCCGCTGGTGATGTGGTCGTAGCCCGGCGCGATATCGGTGGTCAGCGGGCCTAGGGTGTAGAACGGCGCTTCGTCGCAGCACTCGAGCTGCTTGTCCATGTTCTCCTTGATCAGCTGCATCGGCACGTGGCCGGGGCCTTCGATCATGCACTGCACGTCGTGCTTCCAGGCGATCTTGGTCAGCTCGCCGAGGGTTTCCAGTTCGCCGAACTGCGCGGCGTCGTTGGCGTCGGCGATGGAGCCGGGGCGCAGGCCGTCACCCAGGGAGAAGGACACGTCGTAGGCCTTCATGATCTCGCAGATGTCATCGAAATGGGTGTAGAGGAAGTTTTCCTTGTGGTGCGCCAGGCACCACTTGGCCATGATCGAGCCGCCGCGCGAAACGATGCCGGTGACGCGCTTGGCGGTCAGCGGCACATAGCGCAGCAGCACGCCAGCATGGATGGTGAAGTAGTCCACGCCTTGCTCGGCCTGTTCAATCAGGGTGTCGCGGAACAGCTCCCAGGTCAGGTCTTCGGCCACGCCGCCGACCTTTTCCAGTGCCTGGTAGATCGGCACAGTACCGATCGGTACCGGCGAGTTGCGGATGATCCACTCGCGGGTCTCGTGGATGTGCTTGCCGGTGGACAGATCCATCACCGTGTCCGAGCCCCAGCGGATGCCCCAGGTCAGCTTGGCCACTTCTTCTTCGATGGATGAGCCGAGCGCCGAGTTACCGATATTGCCGTTGATCTTCACCAGGAAGTTGCGGCCGATGATCATCGGCTCCAGCTCCACATGGTTGATGTTGGCCGGGATGATGGCGCGGCCGCGAGCGACTTCGCTGCGCACGAATTCGGGGGTGATCTCTTTCGGAATATTGGCGCCGAAGCTGTGGCCGACATGCTGCTCATTGAGCAGGCCGGTTTCGCGTGCTTCGGCCAGCTTCATGTTCTCGCGGATGGCGATGTACTCCATCTCGGGCGTGATGATGCCCTTCTTGGCGTAGTGCATCTGGCTGACGTTGTGGCCGACCTTGGCCCGGCGCGGGTTGCGCACGTGGGCGAAGCGCATCTTGGTCAGCTCTGCATCGTTCAGGCGGCGTTGGCCGAACTCGGAGGACAGGCCCGGCAGTTTCTCGGTGTCGCCGCGATCTTCGATCCAGGCGCTGCGCACATCGGCCAGTCCCTTGCGCACGTCAATGGTGACGTTCGGGTCGGTGTAGGGGCCGGAGGTGTCATAGACGGTAACCGGGGCGTTGATCTCGCCGCCAAAGTCGGTCGGTGTCACGTCCAGGCTGATCTCGCGCATCGGCACGCGAATATCTGGGCGCGAGCCTTGTACATAGACTTTCTGCGAACGCGGGAAGGGTTGTACCGACTGCTGATCGACCTGGGCGCTTTCGCTCAGAATCGGACTCGAATTCTTTTCTTGTTGTACGCTCATCAAGGCTCTCTCCGGGATAGATGTCGGAGTTGGAACCTGAGCGGACGAAGGGCGCGAGATACACCGTGGGCGGTGCCGAGAGGACTCGCCGAGTGCTGGCGAGGACATCTTGTTCCCTACGCAGGCCTTAACCTGATCAGGTTCAACGGGATCCGGCAGCTGCCAATCTCAGCCCCGCATTTGGGGCACCCCGACAAGAACTCGGGCAGTCTAAACAAGCTGGTGGGAGAAAACCAACTCGGCGGTCAATAAATATCGACCCGTGCGTCGGAAAGCGACTGCTGCTCTACCACAACGCGGATTGTTGCAGACGAGCAACATAGCTTGCCGCCAGCTAGACTGATGCTGCCCATGGCGCGCTTGACCCCCGCCTGCGGCGCCCCGTAGCCTTGCCGATTACCGCCTATTCAAGGATCGACATCCATCATGTTGCGCAGACTTTCCCTGGCAATCGCCGTGGCCGCCGCTTCGGTGGGCCTGGTTCAGGCCGCAGAGGCCCCGCTGTCCAGCAAGACCGACCTGGTCACCGTGTATCAGGAAGCGGCGAAGAACAATGCCGATATCGCCGCTGCGCGCGCCGATTATCAGGCCCGCCGCGAAGTCGTGCCGCAGGCGCGAGCCGGCTTGCTGCCCAACCTGTCGGCCGGTGCCAACTATGGTGACACCCGCACTGAAATCGATTCGCCCAGCGCGACGATCTCGCGCAGTGGCCTGGTGTATCAGGCCAACCTCAGTCAGCCGCTGTTTCGCGCTGACCGCTGGTTCCAGTTGCAGGCGGCCGAAGCCACCAGCGAGCAGGCCGCGCTGGAGCTGTCCGCCACTGAGCAGAACCTGATCCTGCAGAGCGCCGAAACCTACTTCGCCGTATTGCGTGCCCAGGACAACCTGGCCTCGACCCGAGCCGAAGAGTCGGCCTTCAAGCGTCAGCTGGACCAGGCCAACGAGCGCTTCGATGTTGGCCTGTCCGACAAGACCGACGTGCTCGAAGCCCAGGCCGGCTTCGATACCGCCCGTGCCAACCGCCTGCTCGCCGAGCGCGCGGTGGATGACGCCTTCGAAGCCCTGGTGACCCTGACTAACCGCGATTACGTAGCCGTCGAAGGGATCGTCCATACCCTGCCGGTGCTGGCGCCGACGCCCAATGACGCCAAGTCCTGGGTCGATACCGCTGCCGCACAGAACCTCAACCTGCAAGCCAGCCTGTACGCGGTAAACGCTGCCGAGGAAAACTTGCGTCAGCGCAAGGCCGGCCATGCGCCGACCCTGGATGCGGTGGCCAGCTATCAGCAGGGCGATAATGACAGCCTGGGCTTCACCAATTCCGGGGCATTTGGTGCTCCGCGTTACAGCGGCGACGTTTCGCAGCGTTCCATCGGTCTGCAATTGAACATCCCGCTGTACAGCGGTGGCTTGACCAGCTCGCAGGTGCGCGAGGCTTATCAGCGCCTCGGTCAGACCGAGCAACTGCGCGAGAGCCTGCGCCGTCAGGTGGTGCAGAACACACGCAACCTGTTCCGTGCGGTGAACACCGACGTGGAGACCGTACAGGCGCGTCGCCAGTCGATCATCTCCAACCAGAGCGCGCTGGAGGCCACCGAGATCGGCTACCAGGTTGGTACCCGCAACATCGTCGACGTGCTAGACGCCCAGCGCCAGCTGTACAGTGCCGTGCGCAACTATAACGATGCCCGCTATGACTACATCCTCAACAACCTGCGCCTTAAGCAGGCGGCTGGCACCCTCAGCCCCGCCGATCTGGAAGCGCTGGGCAGCTTCCTCAAGCCGGACTACAACCCGGACAAGGACTTCCTGCCACCGGACCTGGCCTCTGCCGCCGAAGAGCGTCTGAAGAACAATCAGGATTTCTGAGGCGTTCGCAGCAAACAAAAAGCCCGACGCGAGTCGGGCTTTTGCTTTCAACGGCAGCGCGTAGGGTGGGTTGGGCGGCGATCTGCTTTAGCCCACCAATAGCGGCCAGTCTTGGTGGGCTGAAGCCCACCCTACAGATTGCAGCTGTTCGGGCTATAGCAGGTGCTGCAACCCATTCAGCAGGCGCTCTAGCGCGCCCTGGTTGGCCTTGAGCACGCTCAGGCCGGCATGACTCATGCGTTGCATCTCGCCTGGCTCGTTCAGCAATGTTGCAACCCTGTCCGCCAACTGCTCGGCGTTTTCCACTTCGCTCAGGGCGCCGGCTTCACGCAACTGCGCGGCGATCTCCAGGAAGTTGAACAGGTGTGGGCCGCTCAGTACCGGTTTGCCCAGCGCGGCTGGCTCCAGCAGGTTGTGCCCGCCGTTGGCCACCAGGCTGCCGCCGACGAAGGCGATATCCGCCAGCGCATAGAGAAACAGCAACTCGCCCATGGTGTCACCGAGCAGCACCTGGTCGCCAGCTTGCACCGCTTCACCCGTTGCGCGGCGGCGTGTCGTCAGCCCTCGGCTGATGCACAACTCATGGACCGAGTTGAAGCGTTCAGGGTGTCGCGGCACCAGAATCAGCAGCGCGTCCGGCTGAGTCTCCAGCAACCGGTGATGGGCGGCGAGGACGATTTCGTCTTCACCCGCATGGGTGCTGGCGGCGATCCACACCGGGCGCTGCTCGGCCTGCCACTGGCGGCGCAACTCGACCGCGCGTTGCAGCAGCTCGGCATCGATCTTCAGGTCGAACTTGATCGAGCCGGTCACCTCTACGCAGTCAGGGCGTGCGCCCAGGTCGAGAAAGCGTTGCGCCTCGGGCTGGGTCTGCACGGCGATCAGCGACAGCTCGGCGAGCATCGGTGCGGTGAGTTTGCCAAAGCGCGCATAGCCGCGTGCCGAGCGCTCGGACAGGCGTGCGTTGGCCAGGGCTACCGGAATGCCGCGTTTGGCGCATTGGTGAATATGGTTTGGCCACAGCTCGGTTTCCATCACCACGCCCAGGCGTGGCTGTACGCGGTCGAGAAAACGCGCAGCGGCCCACGGCAGGTCGTAGGGCAGGTAGCAATGCTGCACGCTGCTGCCGAACATGGCCTGAATGCGCTCGGAGCCGGTCGGCGTCATGCAGGTCACGGTGATCGGCAGGTCGGGATAACGCGCCTGCAGCGCGCGGATCATCGGCGCAGCAGCGATGCTTTCACCGACCGATACCGCGTGCACCCAGATGCCGCCGGGTTTCATCGCCGGCAGGCCGAGGGAGAAGCGTTCGTTGATGCGCCGAGCGTACGCCGGCGCCTTGCGCGCGCGCAGGGCCAGGCGCAGGGCGATCAGGGACAGGGCCAGGTGTAGCAGGAGGGTGTAGAGGAGTCTGTTCATGGGGGCGCAGCTTAGCGTCGCCTGCCATCGTCTGGAAGCGGGATCACGTTTGCGGGCGCAGCAGTTCGCGTGCCAGGCAGTCGGCCAGCCAGTTGGCGGCGGGGCCGAGCGCGCCGTCACGACGACACACCAGCTCCACCACCAGCGGCAGTGGCGCCCAGTCGCTGCGCAGTTCCTGCAGGTGGCCCTGGTAGGTCGGGTACTGCGCCACATGGCGCGGTAGCCACGCCCAGCCAACGCCGCGTATCACCAGCTCGGCCATGACGTAGAAGCTGTCAGCGCGCCACACCAGTGGGCTGATCTGTTCGCCGCCGGGGTAGTGGCTGTCCTGCGGCGTCATCAACAGCTGGCGATGTTCGGCCAGGTCACGGCGTTCCACGCTGTCGAGCGCGGCCAGCGGGTGTTGCGGGCTGCACACCGTGACCATCTCGATGGTGCCCAGGCGCTGGCTTTCCAGCTCTCTGGGCATCTGCTCGTGATGAAACAGCAGGCCCAGATCGGCCTGACGTTGCAGCAGCTTGCGCGCCACATCGCCCTGGGCGCCGCTGGAAAGCTGCACTTCGAGCAAGGGAAAGGCGTTGGCCAGGGCTTCCAGACTGGCCAGCACCGGCTGGTAGGGCATGGCTTCGTCCTGCGCCAGACGCAGGCGCGCCTCCTCGCCACGTGCCAGGCCGAGTGCGCGGCCGTCCAGTCGCTCACATTGCTGCAACACGCTGCGAGCCTGCTCCAGCAGCGCGACGCCTGCTTCGGTCAGGCGCGGCTGGCGCCCGCTGCTGCGCTCGAAGAGGGTGACGCCGAGATCGCTTTCGAGCAGGGCGATGGCGGTGCTGACCGCCGATTGCGCGCGGCCGGTTTGCCGAGCCGCGGCGGAGAAGGATCGACTTTCGGCGGTAAGGACGAACAGCTGCAACTGTTCTAGATTCCAGTTCATGGTCAGCCTATCTCAAAATCAGATAGGTAATGACTTTATCCCATCATGGAAGAACTTAGAATCGTGGCCTTCGTTCAGGAGTCGCCATCATGCCCGGATATCTCTATCTCGCTATTGCCATCGCGGCCGAAGTGGTCGCCACCACTTCGATGAAGGCTATCGACGGCCTCAACAAACCGTTGCCGCTGTTGTTGGTGATCGGTGGCTACGCGATTGCCTTCTGGATGCTGATTCTGGTCGTGCGCACCATCCCGGTGGGCATCGCCTACGCCATCTGGGCGGGGCTGGGCATCGTATTGGTCAGCATTGCGGCGCTGGTGATCTACCAGCAAAAGCTCGATCTGCCAGCGGTGCTCGGTATGGGCCTGATCGTCAGCGGTGTCGTGGTGATCCAGCTGTTCTCCAGCTCCACCGGTCACTGAGGCCGTGCGTACCTGAGGGCCTTGGTGCGCATGGCACACCCTACGGGTACTGCCTGAAGCCGTTATACTGCGCGCCTGTTTTTTGCCGAGGCCCGCTCATGTCCCAGTCTCTCAGCACCGATGTCCTGATCGTCGGCGGCGGTATCGCCGGCCTCTGGCTCAATGCGCGCCTGCGTCAACAGGGCTTCGCCACCGTTCTGGTGGAGCGCGGCAGCCTCGGTGGCGGGCAGAGTCTGAAGTCGCAGGGCATCATTCACGGCGGCGCCAAATATGCCTTGCATGGCGCGCTTACCGGGGCGTCGGAGGCCATCGCCGATATGCCGCGCCGCTGGCGCGAAGCGCTGGCCGGCAATGGCGAGCTGGATCTCTCTGGCGTGCGCATTCTGTCCGAAGCTCACTATCTGTGGTCGCCCGGTACCCTGGCCGGCAACCTCACCAGTTTCTTCGCCAGCAAGGCGGTTCGCGGCCGGGTCGATCAGGTCAAGGGCGAGCAATTGCCGCCGGCGCTGCAGCACCCGAAATTCAAGGGCAAGGTCTATCGCCTCGCTGAACTGGTACTCGATGTGCCAAGCCTGATCGCACGCCTGGCCGAACTGGCCGGCGATAGCCTGCTGGCCGCTGAGCGCATCGAGCCACTGCAGGAAAACGGCGAGCTGTGCGGGCTGATCGTCGACGGACGCGAGATTCGCGCGCAGCGCGTGGTGCTCAGCGCCGGGGCCGGCAATGCCGAATTGCTCGCCACGCTGGGCATCGAGCAGCCCGCGCAGCAGTTGCGCCCGCTGCATATGGTGCTGGCCAAGGGGCCGGCACTGAAGCCGCTGTATGCGCATTGCCTGGGCGGCGGGCCCAAGCCACGGGTCACCGTCACCACCCATCCGGCCGCCGATGGCCAGTGGGTCTGGTACCTCGGCGGCGATCTGGCTGAAGCTGACGGCGTCGCGCGCGACGAAGGCGCTCAGATTCAGGCTGCGCAGAAGGAGATGGCGTCGCTGCTGCCCTGGGTCGATCAGAGTCAGACGCGCTGGGCGACATTGCGTGTGGATCGCGCCGAGCCCGCGCAGTCGGGCCTGGTGCGCCCGGATAACGCCTTCCTCGCCGAGGAGCAGCGTCTGCTGGTGGGCTGGCCGACCAAGCTGGCGCTGGCGCCGGACTTCGCCGACCGCGTACTGGCCGCCCTGCAACGGGACAAGGTGCAGCCGGCTGGCCATGCCCCGTTGCCTGAGCTGCCGCGCCCCGCACTGGGTCAGCCGGTTTGGGAGGCTCTGCTACCATGAGCACCTTGCACGATCTGCAGCGCCCACTGGGTTCCACCGGCTTGCGCGTTTCGCCGCTGGGCCTGGGCACGGTCAAGCTCGGCCGTGACCAGGGCGTGAAGTACCCCAACGGGTTCACCATTCCCGACGACGCGCAGGCCCTGGCCTTGCTGCAGCAAGCGCGCGAGCTGGGCATCAACCTGATCGACACCGCGCCGGCCTACGGCATCAGCGAGCAGCGACTCGGCCCGTTGTTGCGTGGCCAGCGCGATGATTGGGTGATCGTCAGCAAGACCGGTGAGGAGTTCGAGCAGGGCCAGTCGCACTTCGATTTTTCCGCTGCGCATACTCGTCTGTCGGTCGAGCGCAGCCTCAAGCGTCTGGAGACCGACCGCATCGACCTGCTGTTGGTGCACTCCGATGGCAACGATCTGACGGTGCTGCGTGAAACCGGGGTGTACGAGACGCTGGCGGAGCTCAAGCGCGAGGGCAAGGTTCTCGCCTACGGGATTTCCGGCAAGACCGTCGAGGGTGGGCTGCTGGCACTGGAACAAGGCGACTGCGCGATGGTCACTTATAACCTGAGTGAGCAAAGCGAGAAGCCGGTATTGGACTACGCTGCCAGTCACGCCAAGGGCATTCTGATCAAGAAGGCGCTGGCCAGCGGGCATGCTTGTCTGGCTGAGGGTGTCGATCCGGTACGGGCCAGCTTCGAACTGATCTTCGCTCATCCTGGCGTCAGCAGCGCCATCGTCGGCACCATCACGCCCGCGCACCTGGCGGCCAATGTCGCGACGGTCGCGGCGGTTTTGCAGGATATCCGCTGAGGTCCCCGGTCACTTCCTCTTACAGCCCTGGGTTGTGCTGGGTGGTCGGCTTGGGGCAGCCTTGAGCGGTTTTCGCTTCAACCTGACCCTAGTGTGAAGGCCGCTCATCGAGCTGAATTCACGCCCAGCCGGAACAAGGAGTCGAGATGCCGCGTACGCTGATCCGCAAGGACCCGAGTAACTTCAAGACCCTGCCGCTGTTCGTCGAAGCCAGCCCCGATGGGTTGAGCTACCAGAGCCTGGGACAGCCGCTGAATTTCCAACAGATGCTCGAGCGCCGCCGCCCGATCGAGGTGGCGGACAGCTCGCGTTTTTCCGTCGAGCTGGCCAACCTCGGCGTCTCGGTGCGCCTGACCCTGCGCCTGCATGGCCGTGATTACTGGTTGCTGGTGCGTCAGCGGCGTCCGGATCGTGGTGACACCGTACTCAAGCTGATTTCCGGCTACGTGCCGGCGCATGAACTCAACTTGCCTTTGCTCACCGCCATTCAGGAAGTCGCCGAGGAGTGCCTGTTAGAGAGCGCCGATGGCTGGCTGAGCGGGCGTTTCGCCGATACCTGGCTGCCCACGCCCTATCAGGGCGCGCTGCGTTATCGTGAGTCGAGTCACTTTCGCCTCAGCCCGCTGTCCGGCGCTGCGCGGCCAGTGCAGTGCGGCAACCTGACCTTGCTCGAACGCCCGCGCGCCTACGTGCACCTGCCTACCGCATCCTTACAGCTGGTCTACGACCTGAGCCTGGAGCTGCCGCGCGATGCCCGCCAGCTGAGCCTGTTCCACGTCGACGAATGCCTGGAAGACGGCCGCCTAGTGGCGCGACTGGAGCGTCGGCGGCCGGATATCTACTTGTTGGCATTGCAGCGTGGATTGCCCAGCGGTGGGCTGTTCACCTTGCGCAAGGGTGAGCTGCTGCCTGCCAGCACCCGCGGGGTGTGGCTATCGGAGAGTTTTGCCGAACAGGATGGCTGGCTGGTGCGTGATGAGCGTGTTCGCTGGAAGGACTGGTTGCAGCGCTACGGTGTAAAACCGTCGCAGCGGCGAGCATTAGCCAGCGCATAGGGCGGGTGCAACCCGTGTTGGCCGTCTGGCGGGTTGCACCCGCCCTACATGGGCTGCGTCGCTTTCACGCCCGGCTGTCGCGCATGCGCGTCAGCTGCCGCTCCAGCAGTGCCGGATAAGGATCGAGCAGGCGCTCCACGCAGCTGGCACCTTCCGGGCTGGCAATCGGGCGGATGCGGGCACGCTGGCGAGCCAGAGTATCCTGCGCGACGCGTTGCTCGACCAGCAGCAGGTTGCGGCTGTGTTGCGACAAGGCCAGCGCGTCCAGGGCGCTGTCGCTGAGCAGCAGGTCGGCCTGGCCCAGCTCTTCCAGGTCACGGCCCAGGGTCAGCCCCAGCTGCAGTTGCAGGGTGATACCGCTGTCGGCGACCTCGATCTGCAGGGCATGGCCCAGGGCGCGCATCAGCTCGCCACAGCAGATGGCGTGGGTCAGATAATCCTCGCCGCATTCGCGCTCATGGAACAGCATCAGGCTGCTGCCGTCCTTGAGCGTGTGCAGTTGCCCCTGATAGA
Organism: Ectopseudomonas composti; assembly: GCF_900115475.1. Taxonomy (GTDB): domain Bacteria; phylum Pseudomonadota; class Gammaproteobacteria; order Pseudomonadales; family Pseudomonadaceae; genus Aquipseudomonas; species Aquipseudomonas composti. The sequence goes on along the minus strand of NZ_FOWP01000001.1, from coordinate 498,460 downwards.
GCGCGGCGGCTTGTTCCAGGCAACCCCGATAGCGATCCAGCAAGTCCAGCAGGCGCGTGCGCGGCAGGCGTCGCAGTTGTTCCTGAGCGCCGAGTTGAATGGCCAGCACTGCACTGGCTTGTGATGGGCGCGGAGCCTTGGCGACCGGCGCTGGCGCTTCGGACTCGTCACGCAGATCGGCGAAGGGATCGTCCGGCTCTATCGCGTCGGGCCAGGGCTTGAGTTGCTCACCCTCGTCTTCATCCAGATGGGTTTCATCGAAGGCATGCTCGGCCGCGATTTCCTCCCGCTCGTCGAAGCGCTCGTCGTCTTCGTCGTGCAGATAATCCTCGCTGTCATCTTCCCCCAGCAGCGGCTCGTCATCGAGCTCCGGTTCTGGTTCTGGCTTTTCCGGTACCAGTCGCGCCTGCAGCTGGCGCGCCAGATCACCGATCTCGTCGTGGCGCCCCGCGCCTGGCGCAGGGTCGTCCGGGTCACGCAGCCATAGGCGCATCTGCAGCAGTGGAGTGGAAATATGCCGGCCGAGGCGCATGCTCAGCGACAGGGTCAGGGCCAGCAGAATCAGGCTGAGAATGCCCATGCTCTGCAGGCTGATGGTCATCGGCTGCTGGAACTGGCTCATGTCCAAGCTGATGCGCAACTGCCCGGCCATCACCTCCTGGAAGGTGATGGGGGTGGTGTACAGACCCTCGGTTTCGCCCAGCACACTGCGCGTTGGGCGCGATCCTGATTCGGCGAGGATGCGGTTATCCACGCTATAGATGGCTGCGTGGGCCACCAGCGGGTTCTTCGCCAGGTTGTTCAGTAGCACGTTGAGGCTGAGGATGTCGTTGGACACCAGCAGCTCGGTAGCCGAGGCCGCTGTCTGGGTGATCAGCGCCTGGCCCAGGGCATCGGCCTGCTGCTGCATGGCCTGCTTGAACTGCATGCCCATGACCCAGGCATAGATGACCATGGCCAAGGCCACCAGCAACAGACTGTGGCTGGCGATGCGCAGAACCAAGGGCACCCGCCGCTGACGCAGCGCGTGGAAGATCATGATGAAGAAATTATCGGGTTTGACGGGCGCGGGCCGGTTCACAGAGCACGGCTCTTGTCGACTGAAGTTGCCGCGCAGTATAGCGAGCGGCCTGGAGCGGGCAAAGCGCGCAGCTGCCCGGATAGACGGGAAACTGGGTAGAATGTGCGCCTTTTCGTCGGTCAGTGGCCTCTTCGGTCGCTTGCCTGCCTCAATCGTTTGCCTTGGAGGGTGCGTCTTGCGCGAAATCGTCCTGATCAATATCACCGGCGAGGATCGCCCCGGACTCACTGCTGCCATCACCGGTGTGTTGGCTCAAGGCGGGGTGAATATCCTCGACATCGGCCAGGCAGTGATCCACGACACCCTGTCGTTCGGCATCCTCATCGAGATTCCGGACAATGGCCGTTCCCAGTCGGTGCTCAAGGATCTGTTGTTCACCGCCTACGAGCTCGATCAACAGGTGCGTTTCACCCCGGTATCGGAAGACGACTACCGCCAATGGGTCGGTGGCCAGGGCAAGGCCCGCCATATCGTCACCCTGCTGACGCGCAAGGTCAGCGCTGAGCAGTTGCAGCGCGTCAGTGTGATCACTGCCAAGTACGACCTGAATATCGATCATATCGACCGTCTTTCCGGGCGCATGCCGCTGGATATGCCGGCTGAGCAGGGCAAGGGCTGCATCGAGTTTTCCGTGCGTGGCGAGCCGGCCGATCCGGTCGCCCTGCGCGCCGAATTCCTCAGCGTGGCGCAGGAGCTCAACGTCGACATCGCCTTCCAGCGCGACTCGGTGTTCCGGCGCAATCGCCGTCTGGCCGTGTTCGACATGGATTCGACGTTGATCGAGGCCGAGGTGATCGACGAACTGGCCAAGGCGGCTGGCGTCGGCGAGCAGGTGGCCGAGATCACCGAGCGCGCCATGCGTGGCGAGCTGGATTTCCGCGCCAGTTTCAAGGAGCGTCTGGGCTTGCTGCAGGGCCTGTCGGAAGACGTGCTGGAAGAGATCGGCGCGTCCCTGCGCCTGACCGAGGGCGCCGAGGTGCTGTTCGCCGAGCTCAAGCGCCTGGGCTACAAGACTGCAATTCTGTCCGGCGGCTTCACTTACTTCGCCAAGCAGCTGCAGGCCAAGCTGGGTATCGACTACGTGTTCGCCAACGAGCTGCAGATCGAGAACGGTAAGGTCACCGGCGTGGCTGTCGAGCCCATCGTCGATGCCCAGCGCAAGGCTGATCTGCTGCGCGAGCTGGCGCAGAAGGAAGGCCTGCAGCTGGAGCAGACCATCGCGGTCGGTGATGGCGCCAACGACTTACCGATGCTTGGTCTGGCTGGTCTCGGTGTGGCGTTCCGCGCCAAGCCGCTGGTCAAGCAATCGGCCAAGCAGGCGATCTCCACCCTCGGCCTCGATGGCATTCTTTATCTGCTGGGCTTCCGCGATCGCGAGGGGCAGGAATAAGCATCGCGTTCTTTCGGAAATGAAAAAGCCGCCTGTTCAGGCGGCTTTTTCGTTGCGGCGAGCTTATTCGTCACCGGCCGAGAAGTCGTAGTCCATCGACTGGCTCGGACCCTGCAGGTAGTAGCCCTGAATAAAGTTGACCCCGGCCTGCCACAGCGTGGCCAGCACGCTGGCGCTCTCGACGAAGGGCACGATGGTCAGCTTGGCCTGGGCGTGCAGGCTGCTGAGCAGCGTCTTCAGCGCTTCCTGGTTGTCCGCGCTGGTCAGGTCCTGGGAGAAGGAACCGTCGACTTTGACGAAGTCCACTTGCAGGTGTTTGAGCGTGTTGAACGGATTCAGCGCACAGCCGAACTGGCTCAGGGCCGCCTTGCAGTGCAGCTCCGCTAGGCCTTGGGTCAGGGCCTTGGCCTGTTTCAGGTAGGCGATGGCATCCGGCTCGCTGAACTGGAATACCAGTGAGTCCGACGGCAGTCGCGCCGCCTTGAGTGCCACGCTGAGCCAGGGCAGCAGGGTCTGGTCCTGCAGGCTGGCGCTGGACAGGTGCACGAACAGGCGCGTGTTGTGACCTTTGGAGCGGTGATCGGCCAGCAGCTTGATCGAGTTGAGGATCACCCAGCGGTCGATCTTCTCGCCCAGCCCGGCGTCCTTGGCGGCTGCGAGGAACTGCGTAGGCGGCACCTCTTCGCCCTGCGGGCTGAGCAGGCGCAGCAGTACTTCGTAGTGTTCGTGGGCATCGCCACGCAGGCTGATGATCGGCTGGAACAGCAGGCGGAAGCTGTTGTTCTCCAGCGCTTGCTGCACCATCGCCAGCAGGTTGCCGCGGTTGGCGGCGGCGGCCAGTTCGTCGGCCGGGTTGAACAGCTTGATGGCGTTACCGTCGCTGAGCTCATCGGCGCAACGGTGCGCACGGTCGATGACTTCCTGCGCCTTGGCGGTTTTCTCGCTGAGGCCGGCTACGCCAATTGACAAGGTGGTCTGGGCGGTGCGGCCGCTGACGTCGAACAAATGGCCTTCGACTTTCTTCAGCAGCGTCGTCAGGCTGGCTTCGCACTGCTCGGGCGTCTGGCCCGGAAGCAGGGCGGCGAACACATCGTCACCGAAGCGGGCCAGTTGGGTTTCCGCCGGGAAGTGTGCGCGCAGCAGACCGGTCAGATCGGTCAACAGCAGGTCGATGCCGGCCAGGCCGATTTCGCCTTGCATGCCGGCGTAGCGGTCGACGCGGATGTACGCGAGGGTCGAGGGCTGGCCGGTGCTGACGGCGCGTTCGGCGGCATTGTCCATCAGTTCGAGGAAATGGTTGCGGTTGAACAGGCCGGTGACCAGGTCCTGGCTGCTGATCTCGCGCAGTTTCTCTTCCAGTTCGGCGTTGGAGGTTTCCGCGCGGATCACCACCTGAATGCACGGCTCGCCGTCGTAGGTGGCAGGCGAAAAGCTCATCTGCGCAGCGAAGCTACTGCCGTCGGCGCGCACGCCCTGGCAGTTGAGCTCGGCATGGCCTTCGGCGCTCTGGTAGTTCTTCAGGAAATCCTTGAAGGCCCCGTGATCGGCGCTGGCGATCAGGTCGATCATCGGCATGCCTTCGAGCTCTTCGCCATCTTCGTAGCGGAACAGTTCCAGGTACGCGCGGTTGGCGTAGATATGCATGCCGTCGTGGACGTAGGTGATGGCGTCCACCGAGCTTTCCAGCAGCAGCTGGCAGCGTTTTTCCGCCTCGCGCAGTGCCACTTCTGCGGCACGGCGGGCGCGGCGTTCTTCAAGGTTGGCCAGCTCGCGCTTGGCCACCAGCACCAGGCGCTCGTCCTCGCCTTGCGGCAGTGCATCCTGGGCGCCGAACAGCAGTGCCTCGGTGATGATCTCGGAGTCGTTGTCTTCGATCAGTTGGATGACCGGGATGTCCTTGGCCTGGCGGCGGATGGCGGTAATCGCCTCGCTGGGGTCGAGGTGCTCGCTGCTCGGCGCGCAGATCAGCAGATCCCAGGTTTGTTGCAGGGTTTCTGCAAGGTCATCGCTGGAGGTCAAACGATGCACGCGGGTGGCGTGACCGGCGTTGCGGAACAAACTAACCAGGCGCTCAGCTTCGTTCTGCGAGTCTTCGAGAATCAGCAGGCGGATGGTTTTTTTTTCGATGGCCATAGAGGAGTCAATACCGCGCCGAACGGACGCGAAAAGGCGACAAATGGTGAGTTCGCTGGAGCCTACAGCGACTTCCAGAGTGAGTCAAAATCTTCCTCCCCGGCAGGCTTCTGGCTTTGCGAGGCTGTGACCGGTGTCCCGGCTGCGCCTTCTTCTTCGCCCACGCGGCGATACTCGAACTGGCTGAAGCTTCCGGTGCTGACCTGTCTGCGGGTGAGCACGGCACGGTGCTCCTCGCCGTGATCGTTGATCAGCACCTTGCTGCCCTCCTGGAACGGCAGGCGCGGTGTGATCAGGCTGGCAGGGCGGGAAATGGCGCTGATTTCCGGCAGCAGCAGGGCACGCAGATACTGGCTATTCTGCTCGGCTTTGCGCAGCAGCTGCAGGCCGCACGGGCGTGCATGCGGGGCGATTAGTTCGATGCCCATCTGCGTACCGCCACCGCGAACCTGACGAATCCAGCGCACGATAGCCACGCTCCAGCCCTGGCTCGGGCTGTCCTGCACGCCAAGCAACTCGCCGGCTTGCAGTTGGCTGGGCACGTCCTTGGGCCAGGACAGGCAGTAGCCGCCAGGGCTGTGATTGACGATGGCCAGCGGGAAGGTCGGGTACTCCTCGCCATTGCTCGCCGGCTGCGCTTGTTCGCCAGGCGTCACTTTGGTGTACTGGATTTCTTCGAAATGAATTTCGTCAACCGCACTGCGCTGGGCGTCGAAGGCGTTCGACCAGACATCGGGCTCGCCGGTCGTGGGTTTGAACACCGCGGCCCCTAGCTCGACCGGGCGCTTGAGCACTTCGGCGAACGAGCGCTTTCCGGAAAGGAAGAAATGCAATGCGGTCATGCCGATGCACAGGGTCAGGTTGCCGTGGCCCGCAGTGCGCTGGAAGGTGCGCTCGGCGATGTCTCCCCAGGCCGCTGCGACGTGTTGCAGCAGATCGAGGCTGATGCCCTCCGGAATCATCAAGCGCGATTTGCTGCGCTCTTCTTCCGGCAGTTCGAGGTATTCCTTGATCGCATCGACCAGTGGCTGAGTGTCGATGCCCAGAAGGTTGTGCAGTTCACTGCTCTGGTACAGCGATTTGTAGCGTGGCGGGCCGTCGATCTGTGGTGCCAGCACGAACAGGCTGTCCGGATGATCGCCCGGCTGCAGCTTGACCAGTGTGCTCCAGGGTTCCAGTGCTTCTGCCAGGCGGGCGATGCCGTTCTGACGCATCTGGTTGGTGCGGGCGCAGCCCAGCAGCAGCGCGGTCACGTAGGACTGCTCGGTGCTCAGTCCCTGGGTATGGCGAGCCAGCGGGTCACGAATGACCTGGCGTTGCAGGCCTTGTTCGCAGGCGATCTGATACAGCTGGTGCAGCTCCAGCCACAGCCCTTCGGGCACCGGGCAGTAAAGCTGGCTGGCGCGGATCAGCGGGCTGCAAAGACTGTGGCTGGCGCGCTGCAGAGAGACGGCGAGCAGTTGGTCGCGATCCTTGCCGCTACGGCTGATAACGCGGGAAATGATCAGTTTGTAGCCGACGGCCAGGTGGTTCTGCAGCGCCTGGCACAGGTTGGCTACCTTGCGTGGGCGCTCGTCGAGGACGATGGCCTGGTTGAGGAAGTGACGCTCCAGATGCTGGCAGACGTAGCTGACTTCCGGGCGCAGCAGCTCGAGCAGTTGCAGGCGGTTTTCCGAGGGGGTGAGGAATTGGTTGAGTTCCACCAGGCTCTGATACAACTGCCGTGCGGTTTCACCGATGTTCGCCTTGGGTAGGCCTGCGATCCAGCGTTTCAGATCGCGGGGGCTGCCGTCGCAGAAACCGAGGCTCTGCTTGCTTGGCGTGGGAACGCGCAACAGTTGAAGGTGGGTACTCTGTTTATCCATCAAACTCGGAGGCTCCGGCCACGCACTATCAAGCGGCTCTAGTAATAGTCTTTCGAACTCTAGCAGCATCTGGCTGTGCTGGCAGCCCGTCCACATGGACGGGCACCCAGGCAGAGTACGTATCTATGACCAAGCGGTCGATACGCGGGTTCCTGTTTTTCGTTTTCAGTCTTGAGCGTTGCCGAGCAGTTGGCCCATGCTCACCGCGCTGCCGGCGTCCAGCTCCTGAGCCCATTGCACCTGATTCGGGCCGAACAGAACGATGGCGGTGGAGCCCAGCTTGAAACGACCCATCTCCGCACCTTTGGCCAGCTCGATCGGCTCGCGCGCCTGCGCGTCGTAGCGGGTGCTCTTCAGCTCACGCTTGGGCGGCGTGACCAGGCCGGCCCATACGGTTTCGACGCTGGCCACGATCATCGCACCGACCAGTACCACGGCCATCGGCCCGCGCTCGGTGTCGAACAGGCAGACCACGCGCTCGTTGCGCGCGAACAGCTCGGGCACGTTCTCCGCGGTGGTCTGGTTGACCGAGAACAGGCGACCCGGTACGTAGACCATTTCCTTCAGCGTGCCGCCCAGCGGCATATGCACGCGGTGGTAATCCTTCGGCGACAGGTACACGGTGGCGAACTGGCCGCCCATGAACGGTGCTGCGCGCTCGGCATCGCCGCCGAGCAGTTCGACAGCGCTGAAGCTGTGGCCCTTGGCCTGGAAGATTCGGCCGTGCTCGATGGCACCGAGCTGGCTGATGGCGCCGTCGGCAGGGCTGAGAATGGCGCCGGGGGTTCCATCCAGCGGGCGGACGCCATCTTTCAAGGCGCGGGTGAAAAAGGCGTTGAAGTGCTCGAAGGCGCGCAGGTCTTCGACTTGCGCTTCGCTCATGTTGACCTGGTATTGCTTGGCGAACCACGAGATCAGCGGATTCTTCAGCCAGCCGATACGGCATTCGGCAACGCAGCCGATCAGGCGCGACAGCAGGTGATGAGGCAGCAGGTACTGGCTGAGGATAAAGAGACGTTGTTTCATCGTGTTTCCTTGAGGGTTCTGAACCGGCACTGGCATGGCCAGGCCGGGGAGATCTGATTGCCGATGCGCTCAGCGTTCGATTGGCGTGTCGGGTAGGTTGCCCCACTCGGACCAAGAGCCGGCATAGGCCTTCACGCGTGGGTAACCGAGCGCCTTGGCGACCACGTAGCTGAAGCCAGAGCGGCGGTGAGTCTGGCAGTGGGTGATCACTTCCTTGTCGGGCGTGATGCCCAGGCCTTGCAGGATTTCGGCGATATCGGTGCGGATGCGCATGCCGCGTTGCGGGTCCATGCCGGCCGTCCACTCGAAATGAGTGGCGCCGGGGATATGCCCGCCGCGTGCCGAACTCAGTTTCTCGCCGCGGTATTCATCCGCGCCACGTACGTCCCAGATGGCCAGGTCGCTGTGGCCCAGGCGCGACTGCAGGTAGTCGCGGGTTGCAGTGGGAGCATCGCTGAGCGTCAGTTGCACTTCGCTGCGCGCTACGCTCGGTGCCTCCTGGCTCAGTTCGAGGCCGTCGCCGATCCAGGCCTGCAAGCCGCCGTTGAGAAAGTGGTAGTGCTGATGGCCAATCACGTCGAGCAGCCAGATGAAACGACCGGCCCAGGGGCCGCCTTCATCGTCGTAGACCACATAGGTGGCATCCGGGTGGTGACCGATATCGGCGAACAACGCTTCCAGTTCGGGGCGTTCGGGGCGCAGACCGGGAGCAGGCGGCTGGCCTAGCTGCGTGCGCTTGGCATCGACCCAGCGCGCGCCGGGGATATGACCGGCTGCATAGCGTGCCGCGCTGCTCAGGTCGAGCAGGATCAGATCGGGGGCGTCCAGGCGCTCGGCCAGTTCGGCCGGCTCGATCACCAGTGGCAGGTTGTCGAAGGCGGACATGACGGCCTCCTCGTATGAAAAGAGGTCGATTGTAGCGGAAACAGGTCGTTTCAGCGCCCGCGTCTGGAAAAGCTACCAAGCGCGCGTTCGATGCACTGTACGGTCTTGCCGAACGCCTGCAGGCAGACGTCATTGAGCGGTTGGCCGCCCTGGTCGGCCACGACCAGCATCACCACCCGACCGTTATTGGCTAGGGAGCGCAGCAGCAGGTGCTCGCTGGGGAACAGGGCCTTAAGGTTGCCCGGCAGCAGTGCCGAAAACTGCGCCACATTGCCGGGCGTCAGGCGCAGTTGTCCTGGCTCGCTGAGCAGGCGCTTCAGCACCTTGCTCTGTGCTGGGTCGAGGCTGAGGCCAGCTGCGCTGACATCAAGGCCCGCTTGCTGTTGGGTTAGCAGGCGGGTGTGCTGGCGATCGGCAAGTAGCAGCAGCACGCGCTTGAGGCCGCAGGCTTGCAGGGCGTCGCGGGCGCAGGCAGTCAGCTGCGGCACGTTGGCAAAAGTACTGGGGTCGGCGAGCAGGCGTGCACAGTGCTGGCGCCAGGCAGCGAGGTCATCACGTTTGGGCGGTGCTGCCGCGCTCACGGCTGGTCTGAGGCGGTGAACGTGCCACGGCCAGATCAGCGCCTGGGCCGGATGCCAGAGTGTGCTGTCGTGGGGCTGGCGAGCGCTGCTCACAGCATGCTGGTGCACTTCCTGCTGTAGTTCGCTCAGGGGAATCTGCAGGTACAGCCCGGTCAGCCGCTGCCAGCGCAGGCAGTGTGCGGTATCCCAGGCTTGGTGCGCCGATACCGCCAGGCCGTTGGCCAGCAGCACGCAGTTGCTCGGATGAGTGAGCCAGTGGCGCAGGGGCGTGTCGGCGTCGAGCATCTGCTGTTGATGCAAGGGATGCTCGTTGTCGCGGGCGATGTGCAACGCCTTGACCAACTGGCGGCGATCTCGCTCCAGCAAGCGGTAGCCGCGAACGATCCACTCGGGCAGGCGCCAGCGTTCGGCCAGTTTGACGCACAGCTGGATCAAGCTGACCCCGAGCAATTCCTTCTCGACAACGGCAGGGCGCTCGCCTTTAAGCAGTACGCGCTGTTCCCACGCTTCGAAGAGTTGAGGGTGGGCGCACAGCAGCGGCCAGATGGGCGAGAGAAACAGTAGGCTGCAGCCATGCAGTTCATTCCACAGGCGCGCCAGGCGTGCGCCGAACAAGCCGCGTGCCTGTTGGCTGGCATGCTGGCTGATCAGCAAGATCTGCTTGAATGCAAGGGGTATGTCGCTTTCTGGTAGGGCGGGCGCCTGATTGAGAAGGGCTTCGCAGCGACTCAGGCCCAGACGCGAAAGAGCGGTTTCGACGCTTTCAGCGGGGTCGCTGAGGCTGTTGCTCGACTGGTTGGCTTCACGCAGTACCTGCAGGGCAAAGGAGGGGCTCGCCTCTATCGCCTCGGCAATTTCGCGCCAGGTTCGGCGGCTGTCGGCAAGGATGCGACGCAGACGCAAATGCTGCTGCTGCTCGATTGGCAGTGGCAACTTGCCCAGCTGTTGTACCCAGGCATCCAGCGTGCGCGGCAGGGATTTTGACGTCGACATATTGGCTCGAGTCGAAACTGGCTTTTGACCATAACTGGCTATAGTCTGGCGTATAAGCTCCGATAATTAGAAGGGTTGTTTTTAATAACCCATCCTCTAGGCTCCTCAAGCGTTTCTTCCATGGCAAAAATCATAGGCATCATCGTCGTTTTCGGCTGCGTATTCGGTGGGTTCGTGCTATCGGGCGGGCACCTGATGGCATTGGTCCACCCCTTCGAAGTAATGATTATCGGTGGTGCGGCGCTCGGGGCATTCCTGCAGGCCAACCCCGGCAGCATGTTCATGACCGTGTTCAAGAAGTCGCTGAGCATGTTCGGCAGTCGTTTCACTCATGCCTATTACCTCGAAGTGCTCAAGCTGCTTTACGAGATACTCAATAAAAGTCGCCGCGAGGGCATGATGGCCATCGAGGCTGACGTTGAAGATCCCAACGCCAGCCCGATCTTCAGCAAGTATCCCGGCGTGCTCAAGGATGCGCGGATGACGGCGTTCATCTGCGACTACCTGCGTATCATGTCCTCCGGCAACATGGCGCCGCACGAGCTGGAAGGCCTGTTCGACATGGAGCTGGCCAGCCTCAAGGAGGAAGTGGAGCATCCGGCACACGCAGTGGCCAAGGTCGCCGACGGCATGCCGGCCATGGGTATTGTCGCGGCGGTACTGGGTATTGTGATCACCATGTCGATTCTCGCCGAGGCGGACAACGCGCAGATCGGTGAGAAGGTGGGTACGGCGCTGGTCGGTACCTTCCTCGGTATTCTCGCTTCTTACGGTTTCTTCGGCCCGCTTTCCGGGGCGTTGGAGCATGACGCCAAGGAAGAGCTGAACCTCTACGAGTCGATCAAGGCGACGCTGGTCGCGTCCGCTTCCGGCATGCCGCCGACCCTGGCTGTCGAGTTCGGGCGCAAGGTGCTGTATCCGGCGCATCGCCCGAGCTTCAGTGAGCTCGAGCAGGCCATGCGCGGCAACTAAGCCATGGAAAATAACCAACCCATCATCGTCAAGCGGGTCAAGAAGACCGCTGGCGGGCACCATGGCGGTGCCTGGAAGATCGCGTTCGCCGACTTTGCTACCGCCATGATGGCGTTCTTCCTGGTGATGTGGCTGATGTCGTCGGCCACGCCGGAACAGAAACGCGCGATTTCCGGTTACTTCCAGGACCCCATCGGCTTCACCGAAAGTGCCAGCCCCTACGCCATCGACCTGGGCGGTACGCCGACGCCGGCGCCCGAGCGCACGCTCAACCCGGACGTCTCCGAGACACCGGAGAGCCAGCCGGATGAGACTGGCGTAAGCACGGATCAGATCGAAACCCTGGCTGAAAAAATGGAACAGGAGCGCCTGGAGCTGCTGTTGCAGGAGCTGCAGAACAAGGTCGAGGAAAACCCCGAACTGCAGCGCTTCAAGGACCAGATTCTGTTCGAGATCACCCAGGATGGCCTGCGCATTCAGATCATGGACGCCGAGAATCGTCCCATGTTCGCCCTCGGCAGTGCTGACCTTCAGCCTTATTTCGAAGACATCCTGCTGGCCATGGCCGACACCATTCGCGCGGTGCCGAACAAGATCAGCGTCAGCGGCCATACCGACGCCAAGCCCTTTTCCGGGCGTGGCGATTTTGGCAACTGGGAGCTGTCCTCCAATCGCGCGAATGCAGCGAGACGCACCCTGGTGGCGGGTGGGTATCCGGACGAGCAGGTGGCGCGCGTCGTCGGCTATGCGTCGTCGGCCCTGTTTGACCGCGAGGATCCGTTCAATCCCGTCAATCGGCGCATCGATATCGTCGTGCTGACCAAGAAGGCGCAGCGCGCGATCGAGGGCGAGCAGGGCGCTGGTGCAGAGCCGGCAACGCAGGAGGCGGCACCCGCCGGCACTCCGCCAGGGCCGCCCGCCGAAGCGCTACCGGCCGATCAACTGCGTGAGCGCTTGAACATCTTCGAGAATGGCAATAGCCCGCTCGATCAGCTGAACAATCAGTAATCGTCCTGCGGCAGGCTGGCGAGGATGTGCCGGTAGCTGGCCATCCGCTGCGGCTGCACACGACCGTCTTCCAGTGCCTGCAGCAGTGCGCAACCAGGCTCGCGGTCGTGCTTGCAATCGCGGAAGCGACAGCGGCCAAGCAGGTCGTGGAACTCGATGAAGCCTGCCTCCACATCATCACGGCTGACATGGCCCAGGCCGAACTCGCGAATGCCGGGGGAGTCGATCAGCTGACCGCCGCCGGGGAAATGGAACAGGCGCGCCGTGGTGGTGGTGTGCGTGCCCTTGCCGGTCAGTTCCGACAACGCGCCGACACGGGTGTCGACGCCGGGCAGCAGGCCGTTGACCAGGGATGATTTACCAACACCGGACTGGCCGACGAATACGCTGACGTTGCCATCCAGATGTTTCTTCAGTTGCTCCATGCCATCGCCCTGATGGGCCGAGACTTCCAGCAGCGGGTACTCCAGCTGGCGATAGACCGTGAGCAGGGCATCCAGCGCCACCTTGTTCTGCTCGTCGATCAGGTCGGCCTTGTTCAGCAGCAGCAGGGGGCGAATGCCGGCATGCTCGGCGGCGACCAGATAGCGGTCGATCAGGTTGGCGTGCGGCTCGGGGAGCGGAGCGAAGACGATAACGATCTGGTCGACGTTGGCAGCCACCGGCTTGAGCTGGCCGCGCATGTCGGGGCGGCACAGCTCGCTGTTTCTCGGCAGTTGCGCAACGATGACGCCATCACCCTGATTGCCGGGCCGCCAGACTACCTGGTCGCCGGTGACCAGCGCCGGCAGGTTGGCGCGTAGGTGACAGCGAAAGATCTGGCCGGCCAGCTCGCCCTGTAAACCCTCGATCTCTACCTGCACCCCGAAGTGAGCGATGACCAGGCCGGTCTGCTCAGGGCCCAGGTCGCCGCCTTCCAGTGCTTCCACTGCCTTCGATTCGCGCTTGGCGGCGCGAGCGGCGCGTTCGCCTTGAATCTTTTCGATACGCCAGCTCTGGCGGCGGTTGAGTTGGCGTTTGGCCATGGAGTTTCCGGGGGTAGTGGAGTGTTGATCGCGGCGAGTTTAGCATGAGCGCTCGGTGGCCATTCGGCTGTCAGGAGCAGGGGCTGGCAATGATGACAGGCGGGGAGAGAGCGGTGCTGCGGCTACCGGTGCTGCGCGCTCTTTTGGCGCAAGGGTTGGCCATTGCGCTGGTGGTGGTGCTGGTCTATCTGCTGGCCTTGCTGGCCTTGCTGCCCTGGCGCATGTCGCTGTTTTCGGTGGCTTTGCTGCAAGGCGTTCTGGCTGCCGGGATCGGCTGGCGCCTGGGCCTGTCGCGTTGGTGGCTGTGGATAAACCTGGCGTTCCTGCCGGCATTGTTGGTGGTGCAGCGCATCGATATGCCGGCATGGCTGTTCCTGTTGGGCTTCGTGCTGCTGCTTTTGGTCAACTGGAACAGCTGGCGTGAGCAGGTGCCGCTTTACTTGAGCGGGCGCAAGGCGCAGCAGCGTCTGCAGCAATTTTTGAGCGAGCGCGAGCCGCCATTGCGCTTCGTCGACCTGGGCTGTGGCACCGCTGGTACCTTGCTGCAGCTGGCTCGACAGTTCCCGCGTGGCCAGTTCGTCGGTGTCGAAACAGCGCCGCTGCTGTTCGTTGTCGCGTGGTTGCGCTGCCTGTTGCAGGAAAATTGCAGCATCCGCTATCGCAGTATCTGGCGCGTCGACCTTGGGTGCTTCGACGTCGTGTACTGCTTTCTCTCGCCGGTGCCGATGACCCGTCTCTGGGCCAAGGCCCAGGCCGAGATGGGCGCTGGCAGCTGGCTGATCAGCAATACCTTCGAGATTCCCGGGGCGCCGGCCGACCGGCTGCTGGAGGTCAACGAAGGGCGGCAGACCGCGCTGTTTCTCTGGCAGATCAAGGAGGCGGATATCCGCTAGACTTGGCGCCTGAGTCTAGGAGCCCCCACCATGCAAAACCCCAATAACCTGATCTGGATCGACCTGGAAATGACCGGCCTGGAGCCGGAGCGCGATGTGATCATCGAGATGGCCACCATCGTCACCGACAGCGAGCTGAACGTGCTCGCCGAGGGGCCGGTGATCGCCATTCATCAGAGCGACGAGACCCTGGCCGGCATGGACGAGTGGAACACCCGCACCCATGGTCAGAGTGGTCTGACCCAGCGCGTGCGTGAGAGCCGTATCGACAGCGCCATGGCTGAAGCGCAGACCATCGTCTTTCTTGAACAGTGGGTGCCGAAGGGCAAATCACCGATCTGCGGCAACAGTATTGGCCAGGATCGCCGCTTCCTCTACAAGTACATGCCGGCACTGGAAGCCTACTTTCACTACCGCTATCTGGATGTCTCGACCCTGAAAATTCTGGCTGGCATGTGGGCGCCGGAGGTCAAGGACAGCTTCCAGAAAACCGGCACGCACCAGGCGTTGGACGACATCCGCGAGTCCATCGCCGAGTTGCGCCACTACCGTAAGCACTTCCTCAAGGTCTGAGAGGCAAAGTACCGTAGCTCGGATGCAATCCGGGGAAACAGGTGGCGCTACTCCCGGGTTTCATTCGGGCTACAAGGCGCCGTGTCGCTCCAGCGCCCACTCGACATGTTCGCGCACCAGTTCCGACGGGTGCTCGCGGCGCGCTTGCAGGGCCAGCAGCACCGGAATGGTCGAAGGCGCATTGCCCAGGCCGACTGCCAGGTTACGCAGCCAGCGCTCGTAGCCGGCGCGGCGCAGCGGCGAACCCTCGGTTCGGCTGAGAAACTCCTCTTCCGTCCACAGGAACAGTTCGGCCAGGCCGCTGTTGTCCAAACCATGGCGTGGCTGAAAGTCGCCCTGCTCGGTAGGACGGGCAAAGCGATTCCAGGGGCAGACGATCTGGCAGTCATCACAGCCGAACACCCGGTTGCCGATGGGCGCGCGTAACTCTACTGGGATCGAGCCTTTCAGCTCGATGGTCAGGTAGGAGATGCAGCGCCGGGCATCCAGCACATAAGGGCCGGCGAAGGCTGCCGTGGGGCAGATGTCCATGCACGCGCTGCAGCGTCCGCAATGTTCGCTGGCATGCGCGGCGTCCACCGGCAGGGGCAAGTCGACGAACAGTTCGCCGAGAAAGAAATAGCTGCCCGCCTTGCGGTTGAGCACCAGGGTGTTCTTGCCGATCCAGCCGAGGCCTGCCTTTTCGGCGATGGCCTTTTCCAGCACCGGAGCGCTGTCGACGAAGGCGCGGTAGCCGAACGGGCCGATCTGCTGCTGGATGCGTTCGGCCAACTGCTGCAGGCGCTTGCGGATCAGCTTGTGGTAGTCGCGGCCCAGGGCATAACGCGACACGTAGGCCTGTTCTGGCTCCTTCAGGCGCTGGGCCATCTGCGTATCACCGGGCAGGTAATCCATGCGCAGGGACACCACGCGCAGGGTGCCGGGCACCAGCTCATCGGGGTGCGAGCGTTTGCTGCCGTGAGCGGCCATGTAGTCCATTTCGCCCTGGTAGCCGGCGTCGAGCCAACGTTGCAAGTGCGCCTCGTGCTCGCCCAGCTCGACATCGGTGATGCCGACCTGCTGAAAGCCCAGCTCACGCCCCCAGTCCTTGATGGACAGGGCGAGGGCGTTGAGGTCGAGGGTTTGATCGGACATGGGCGGGCGCAGGCGATGGACGTGGGTATAATTCTGCCAGACATCCGTCGTGAGCGAGTCATGCATCCACTTTCTGCCTCTTTACCCTTGAGCCTGCACAGTGCCGAGCAGGTGCGAACGCTGGACGCGCAGCTGATCGCAGCTGGCACGCCTGGTTTCGCGTTGATGCAGCGCGCTGCCCATGCGGCTTGGCGCGCCCTGCGTAGGCGCTGGCCGGATGCTGGGGAAATTACGGTGCTGGCTGGGCGTGGCAACAATGCCGGTGATGGTTATCTGATCGCAGCCCTGGCGCAGCGCGCTGGCTGGCGCGTGCGGGTGCTGGCGGTGGGTGATTCGGCAGCGCTGAGTGGTGACGCTGCCCAGGCTTGCGCCGAGGCCAGGAATGCCGGTGTGGCGATTCTGCCGTGGAGCGAGTGCGCCCCCTTGGCTGGGGTCGTGGTCGATGCGTTGCTCGGTACGGGCCTGGCGGGTGCCGTGCGGGAACCGTATGCCCAGGCGATCCGCATGCTCAATCAGAGCGCACTGCCGGTACTCGCCGTGGATATCCCCTCTGGTTTGCACGCTGACAGCGGCGCACGCCTGGGTGTGGCGGTACGCGCCGATCTGACCGTGACCTTCATCGCTCTCAAGCTCGGCCTGCTGACGGGCGTCGGCCCGGAGTTGTGCGGTGAGCTGCAGTTCGACGATCTGCAGGGTGATGCTCAGCTATTGGCTGGCGCTGCCAGCGAAGCTTGGCGTCTCGATCCGGCCAATCTGCCGCGTCTGGCCGCGCGTTCGCCGGTGGCGCACAAGGGCCAGTTTGGCCACCTGCTGGTGGTCGGTGGCGACCTGGGTATGGGCGGCGCGGCGCTGTTGTGTGCCGACAGCGCACTGCGTGCTGGCGCCGGGCTGGTGTCTCTGGCGACGCGAGCCGAACATGTCGCTGCAGCACTGATGCGGCGGCCTGAGATCATGTGCGCTGCGGTGGCCTCGGCCAATCAGCTGGTGGCACTGATCGAGCGTGCCGATGTCTGCGTAGTAGGCCCTGGCCTGGGGCAGGGGGCTTGGTCGCGCAGCCTGTTGTCAGGCGTCTGCACTCTCGAGGTGCCACAGGTCTGGGATGCTGATGCACTGAATCTTCTGGCTGCTGGCCAGGTCGCAGGGCCGCGCCAGGGCGTGCTGACCCCTCATCCCGGTGAAGCCGCGCGCTTGCTCGGCGTCGAGACCGCCGAGCTTCAGGCTGATAGGCCGGCTGCGGCGCGAGTCCTGGCGCAGCGCTTCGGGCTGGTAGTCGTCCTCAAGGGCGCCGGCAGTTTGATTGCAGCGCCGGACGGGCGCCTTGCGTTGTGTGATCGTGGTCACCCGGCGATGGCCGGGGCGGGTTTGGGTGATGTCTTGGCGGGCTTGATCGGGGCGCTGCTGGCGCAAGGAATGGCGGCATACGATGCTGCCTGCCTGGCGGTATGGCTGCATGCGCGAGCTGGCGAGGTGCTCGCCGCGCAGGGGCGTGGGTTGGCTGCTGGTGATCTACCCGGCACCATTCGTCAGTTATTGGAGGAGTTGTGCCCTTGTGTGAAGTGAAGTTCGAAGCGGCTGACGAGGCAGTGATGCTGGCCTTGGGTGCGCGGATCGCTGAAGTCAGTGACGGCGTCGGCATCATTTATCTGCATGGCGACCTGGGCGCCGGCAAAACCACCCTTTCCCGCGGCATTCTGCGTGGTCTGGGCCATGTCGGTGCGGTCAAGAGCCCGACCTTTACCCTGGTCGAGCCCTACGAAATCGGTGATGTGCGCGCCTTTCATTTCGACCTCTATCGCCTGGTTGACCCGGAGGAACTGGAGTTTCTCGGTATCCGCGATTACTTCGAAGGTGACGCTTTGTGCCTGATCGAATGGCCGCAGCGTGGCGCGGGCGTTTTGCCAAAGCCCGACCTGGACATTACCATTAGCCCCCAAGCGAGCGGCCGTTCGCTATTGCTGCAGGGGCATGGGGCTCGAGGGGAGGCCTGGTGCAAGGCTCTGAGCAGCAAGGAATGAATAAGAAGCGATGGGGTTGGTTATGCGCATAGGCGCGCTGGTTACCGCTGTTGGGGTATTGTTGGCGGCCCTGGCCGCCGAGGCGTTTGCTGCCTCCGATGTACGTGGTGTGCGCCTGTGGCGTGCTCCTGACAATACCCGTCTGGTCTTCGATCTGTCCGGCCCGGTGCAGCACAGCGTGTTCACCCTGGCCGCGCCTGATCGCATCGTTATCGACGTCAGTGGCGCCAAGTTAGCCACCAATCTCGAGCAGCTTTCCCTCGCCAACACCCCGATTACTGGTGTGCGCTCGGCTCAGCGTAGCGCTGATGACCTGCGCGTGGTCATCGACCTTTCCGCGCCTGTCTCACCGAAGAGCTTCACCCTAGCGCCGAATCAGCAGTACGGCCATCGCCTGGTCGTCGATCTGTTTGATCAGGGCAGTGCGCCGCCCGCCACTCAGGCGCCCAGCGTTGCCGCTAGTGCGCCGCCGGTGCCGGTTACTCCGACCCAGCCTCCGCCCAAGCTGACACCCGTGCCCAATGGCAAGCGCGACATCGTCGTCGCCATCGATGCCGGCCATGGTGGCGAGGACCCTGGCGCGCTGTCGCCGGTCAAGGGCCAGTATGAAAAGAACGTGACCCTGGCCATCGCCAAGGAGCTGCAGCGGCAGATCAACGCCGAGAAAGGCTTCCGTGGTGAACTGGTGCGTACCGGCGACTACTTCATTCCGCTGCGCAAGCGTACCGAGATCGCGCGCAAGAAAGGCGCCGACCTGTTCGTGTCCATTCATGCCGATGCCGCGCCGCGCTCCTCGGCATTCGGTGCTTCGGTCTATGCCCTGTCCGAACGCGGCGCTACCTCCGAGACCGCGCGCTGGCTGGCCGACGCCGAGAACCAGTCCGACCTGATCGGCGGGGCTGGCAACGTCAGCCTCGACGACAAGGACAAGATGCTCGCTGGCGTGTTGCTGGACCTGTCGATGACCGCGTCGCTCTCCTCCAGCCTCAACGTCGGTCAGAAGGTGCTGTCGAACATGGGTGGTATTACCCCGCTGCACAAGCGTCGCGTCGAGCAGGCGGGCTTCATGGTGCTGAAATCGCCGGATATTCCCTCGATCCTGGTGGAGACCGGCTTCATCTCCAACCCCAACGAAGCGAAGAAGTTGCACACCGCCAATCATCAGCAGGCGCTGGCGCGTTCGATCACTTCCGGGGTCAAGCAGTTCTTCCACGAAAATCCGCCGCCCGGTACTTACGTCGCCTGGCTGCGTGATGAAGGCAAGATCGCTGCTGGCCCGCGTGAGCACGTTGTGGCGCGTGGCGAGAGCCTGGCGCTGATCGCCCAGCGTTACCAGATCAGCCTGGCGTCGCTGCGCAGCGCTAATAAGCTCAATGGCGACGTGATCAAGGTCGGCCAGACATTGCATATACCCGCCACAGCGCTGGCGGCCCAGTAGTGAGTGACATGTCCCGTATTCATTTGCTCAGCCCGCGCCTGGCCAACCAGATCGCTGCGGGCGAGGTGGTCGAGCGCCCGGCGTCGGTAGCCAAGGAGCTGCTGGAGAACAGTCTGGACTCAGGTGCCCGGCGTATCGATGTCGAAGTCGAGCAAGGCGGCGTCAAGCTGCTCAAAGTGCGCGATGATGGTGGCGGTATCGCACCGGACGACCTGCCCCTGGCACTGGCGCGCCACGCCACTAGCAAGATTCGTGAGCTCGAAGACCTCGAAGCCGTGCTCAGCATGGGTTTTCGTGGCGAGGCGCTGGCGTCGATCAGTTCGGTATCACGCCTGACCCTGACCTCGCGTACCGCCGATGCCGATCAGGCCTGGCAGGTTGAAACCGAAGGGCGCGACATGGAGCCACGGGTGCAGCCTGCTGCGCACCCGGTGGGCACCTCGGTGGAAGTGCGTGACCTATTCTTCAATACCCCGGCGCGGCGCAAATTCCTGCGCGCCGAGAAAACCGAATTCGACCACCTGCAGGAAGTGATCAAGCGCCTGGCGCTGGCGCGCTTCGATGTCGGCTTCCATCTGCGTCATAACGGCAAAACCGTGCTCAGCCTGCACGAGGCCGGTGACGAGATGAGCCGCGCGCGTCGTGTCGCCTCGGTTTGTGGGTCGGCCTTCCTTGAGCAGGCGCTGCCAATCGAGATTGAGCGCGGCGGTCTGCGTTTGTGGGGTTGGGTCGGCTTGCCGACGTTCTCCCGCAGCCAGGCGGATCTGCAGTATTTCTATGTCAATGGGCGCATGGTGCGCGACAAACTGGTGGCTCATGCGGTGCGCCAGGCCTTTCGCGACGTGCTGTTCAACGGTCGCCATCCTGCTTTCGTGCTGTTTCTGGAGATCGATCCGGCGACGGTGGACGTCAACGTGCACCCGACCAAGCACGAAGTGCGCTTCCGTGAAAGTCGGATGGTCCACGACTTCCTCTACGGCACGCTGCATCGTGCGCTGGCTGATGTCCGCCCAGAGGATCAGGTGGCCGCTCCGGCCGCCGTATCGCATATGGTGCGCCCGACCGGCCTGGCTGCCGGGGAGTTCGGCCCGCAGGGCGAGATGGGCCTGGCCGCCAGCATTCTTGAAATGCCCGCCTCCAGCGTTCAGCCGGCCTGGCGTGGCAGTGGCGCCGGGTACCAGCAGCCAGCCAGTAGCCCCGGTGTATCGGCTGGCGAGGCTCAGGCGGCGTATCGCGAGTATTTTTCGCCATTACCGGCGGCCCAGGCTCAGCCCATGCCGCAGGAGCAGGGCGACATTCCGCCGCTCGGTTACGCCGTGGCGCAGCTCAAGGGTGTCTATATCCTTGCCGAGAATGCCCAGGGCATGGTGGTGGTGGATATGCACGCGGCTCACGAACGCATCACCTACGAGCGACTGAAGCACGCCATGGCCAGTGAAGGACTGCGTGGCCAGCCGCTACTGGTGCCCGAGTCCATCGCCCTCAGTCAGCGTGAAGCAGATTGCGCCGAGGAACATGGCGAGTGGTTTCAGCGTCTGGGCTTTGAATTGCAGCGCCTGGGTGAAGAAACGGTAGCGATTCGACAGATTCCGGCGCTGCTCAAACAGGCCGAAGCTACCCAGCTGGTGCGTGATGTGCTGGCTGATCTGCTGGAGTACGGCACCAGCGACCGTATCCAGGCGCATCTCAACGAGTTGCTGGCAACCATGGCTTGCCATGGTGCGGTGCGCGCCAATCGGCGTCTGACCCTTCCTGAGATGAACGGCCTGCTGCGTGACATGGAGCAGACCGAGCGCAGCGGGCAGTGCAACCATGGCCGTCCGACCTGGACGCAGCTGGGCATGGACGACCTCGACAAACTGTTCCTGCGGGGCCGCTGATGGCTCAATTGCCACCGGCCATCTTCCTGATGGGGCCGACCGCCGCCGGTAAGACCGATCTGGCGCTGGAACTCGCCCGCGTGTTGCCTTGCGACCTGATCAGCGTCGATTCAGCGCTGGTCTATCGTGGCATGGATATCGGCACGGCCAAGCCGGAGCGCAGCGTGCTTGAGGCGTTTCCTCACGCACTGATCGACATTCGTGATCCGGCCGAAAGCTATTCGGCTGCGGAGTTTCGCGCCGACGCGCTGGCTGCCATGGCCGAAAGCACGGCACGTGGGCGTATTCCGCTGCTGGTCGGTGGCACCATGCTGTATTACAAGGCCCTGCTGGAAGGCTTGGCCGATATGCCCAGTGCTGATCCAGTCATCCGCGCCGAGCTGGAAGCGCGAGCGGCGACCGAGGGTTGGGAGGTGCTGCATCGGGAGTTGGCTGCAGTCGATCCGGAGTCTGCGGCGCGCATCCATCCCAATGATCCGCAGCGTCTGACCCGAGCGCTGGAGGTCTATCGCGCAAGTGGCCTGAGCATGACCGAGCATCGCCGGCGGCAGGCTGCAGGAAATCCCGATACGGGCACATCGGGCGCCTGGCAATTACCCTATACTGTTGTTCAGCTTGCTATCGCACCAGCGCAGCGTCAGGTTCTGCATGACCGCATCGCTCAACGATTTCGGGCGATGTTGGAACAGGGTTTCGTGGAAGAGGTCGAAGCCTTGCGTAGACGAAGTGACTTGCACGCGGGATTACCGTCTATACGGGCGGTAGGTTATCGCCAGGTATGGGAATACCTTGATGGCGAGCTGTCCCGGGACGAGATGGTCGAGCGCGGCATTATCGCCACTCGGCAATTGGCCAAGCGTCAGTTCACCTGGCTACGCGGCTGGGACGGTTTGCAGTGGCTGGATAGCCTGGCCTGCGACAATCTGTCTCGCGCCTTGAAATACCTGGAAAGCGTCTCCATATTGAAATGAGACCTTGCCGCTGGCCGTCTATCCTTGGGGGTGAGGCGGTCTGAAGCCATTGTTTACTTACCTAAAATTATTGAATTGATCCTCGAAAGGAGTGCGGCACATGTCAAAAGGGCATTCGCTACAAGACCCTTACCTGAATACCCTGCGTAAGGAACGCGTCCCTGTTTCCATCTATCTGGTCAACGGCATCAAGCTGCAGGGCCAGATCGAGTCATTCGACCAGTTCGTCATCCTGCTGAAGAACACTGTCAGCCAGATGGTCTACAAACACGCCATTTCCACCGTCGTACCAAGCCGTCCGGTACGTCTGCCGAGCGCTGGCGATGCCGAGCAAGCCGATGGCGAGCCGGGTAACGCCTGATAGGGGGTCGCATTGTTCTTCGAGCGTCATGAGGGCGGTGAGCGGGCCATCCTGGTTCATCTGGAAGGCCAAGACTCCGAGGCGAGCGAAGATCCCCAGGAGTTCCAAGAATTGGCCATGTCGGCAGGCGCTGACATGGTCGCTTTCTTTCGCGTGCCCAGCAGTCGCCTGACTGCCAAGTTCCTTATCGGCAGCGGCAAGGTCGAGGAGCTGCGCGACCAGGTCAAGGCCATCGAGGCCGATCTGGTCATCTTCAACCACACCCTGACACCCAGCCAGGAGCGCAACCTTGAGCGCGCCTTTGAATGCCGTGTGCTCGATCGCACCGGACTGATCCTCGATATCTTCGCCCAGCGCGCGCGTACCCATGAAGGCAAACTGCAGGTCGAGCTGGCTCAGCTCGATCACATGAGCACGCGGCTGGTTCGCGGCTGGACTCACCTTGAACGGCAGAAGGGTGGTATCGGTCTGCGCGGCCCTGGTGAAACCCAGCTGGAAACCGACCGCCGTTTGTTGCGCGTGCGGATTCGTCAGATCAAGCAGAAGCTGGAGAAGGTGCGCAGTCAGCGTGAGCAGGCGCGCCGTGGGCGCAAACGTGCGGATATTCCTTCGGTTTCGCTGGTGGGTTACACCAACGCCGGCAAATCCACGCTGTTCAATGCCCTGACGACCTCCGAGGTCTATGCGGCTGACCAGTTGTTCGCCACGCTCGATCCGACTCTGCGTCGGCTCGAGCTCGACGACCTTGGCCCGATCGTCCTTGCCGATACCGTGGGCTTCATTCGCCACCTGCCACACAAGCTGGTCGAGGCCTTCCGCGCTACGCTGGAAGAGTCGAGCAATTCCGATCTATTGCTGCACGTGATCGATGCCCATGAGCCCGAGCGCATGGCGCAGATCGAGCAGGTTCAGGCGGTGCTCAAGGAAATCGGAGCGAGCGAGCTGCCGATGCTCGAGGTGTACAACAAGCTGGATTTGTTGGAAGGTGTCGAACCACAGATCCAGCGTGATGGTGACGGTAAGCCGGTTCGCGTCTGGCTCTCGGCCCGCGAGGGGCGTGGTCTGGAGCTGCTGCGGCAAGCCGTGGCAGAGCTGCTGGGTGAAGATTTGTTCGTCGCCACGCTGCAGCTGCCGCAGCGTTTGGGTCGACTGCGTGCGCAGTTCTTCGCGCTGGGGGCGGTGCAGAGCGAAGAGCATGACGAGTCGGGACATAGTCTGCTGGCGGTACGTTTGCCGCGAGTCGAGCTCAATCGCCTGGTGAGTCGCGAAGGTTTGGAACCTCAAACCTTCATCGAGCAACATACTTTGCAATAAAGCCTGGGACGGTGGCTTTGCTGTCACCATAGGGCTTTGGGTAGCATTGGCCGGCGCGCCGTGGGCGCGCCTTTGCTTTATCAGTACGGAGAACGCTATGGCTTGGAATGAGCCGGGTGGAAACTCGAACAATCAAGACCCTTGGGGCGGCCGCAAAGGCGGTGGACGCCAGGGCCCGCCGGATCTCGACGAAGCGTTCCGCAAGCTGCAAGAAAGCCTCAACGGCTTGTTCGGTGGCGGTAAGAAACGTGGTGACGACGATAGCGGGCGCAGCGGTGGTGGCGGTGGCTTCGGTCTGCTGTTCGTTGGCCTCGGCCTGCTGGCGGTGGTCTGGCTTTACAGTGCGATCTATGTGGTGGACGAGCAGGAGCAGGCTGTAGTGCTGCGCTTCGGCAAATACCACGAAACCGTAGGTCCCGGCCTGAACATCTACTTCCCGCCGATTGATCGCAAGTTTCAGGAAAACGTGACTCGTGAGCGCGCTTACAGCAAGCAGGGCGCCATGCTGACCGAGGACGAGAACATCATCGAGGTGCCGCTGACCGTGCAGTACCGCGTGAGCAACCTGCAGGACTTCGTACTCAACGTCGACCAGCCGGAAGTCAGCCTGCAGCACGCTACCGACAGTGCCGTGCGCCACGTCGTGGGCTCTACCGAGATGGATCAGGTGCTGACCGAAGGTCGTGAACTGATGGCCAGCGAGGTGCGTGAGCGTCTGCAGCGTTTCCTCGACAACTATCGCACCGGTATCACCATCACTCAGGTGAACATCCAGAGCGCTGCGGCGCCGCGTGAAGTTCAGGAAGCCTTCGATGACGTGATCCGCGCCCGTGAAGACGAGCAGCGTGAGAAGAACCAGGCCGAGTCCTACGCCAACGGTGTGATTCCGGAGGCGCGTGGTCAAGCTCAGCGTCTGCTGGAGGAGGCCAATGGTTATCGTGACGAAGTCATCGCTCGTGCTCAGGGTGAGGCTGACCGTTTCACCAAGCTGGTGACCGAGTACCGCAAGGCACCGGAAGTCACTCGCGAGCGTCTGTATCTGGACACCATGCAGGAGCTGATGAGCAATACCAGCAAGGTTCTGGTCACTGGCGACAAGGGGCAGAACAACCTGCTCTATCTGCCGCTGGACAAAATGATCGACAGCCGTGGCGGTTCCTCTTCCTCCAGCTCTGCCAACAGCAGCAATTCGACAGCGCGTGATCCGGCGGTGCCGCTGAGCAGCGATCTGTCGCAGCGTAACCTGCGTACCCGGGAGGGCCGTTGATGAACAACAAGTCCCTGATCGGCCTGATCGTGGCCGTGGTTGTGGCCCTGGTGGCATGGAATAGCTTCTATATCGTGGCGCAGACAGAGCGCGCGGTATTGCTGCAGTTCGGTCGTGTGGTTCAGCCTGATGTGCAACCTGGTCTGCATGTGAAGATTCCTTACGTCAACCAGGTGCGCATCTTCGATGGTCGCCTGCTGACCCTGGATTCGACCTCGTCGCGCTTCCTTACCCTGGAGAAGAAGGCACTGATGGTCGATGCCTATGCCAAGTGGCGGGTGAAGGATGCCGAGCGCTTCTATCAGTCCACCTCGGGCATGAAGCAGGTCGCTGATGAGCGTCTGGCGCGTCGTCTGGAAGCGTCTCTGCGTGACCAGTTCGGTAAGCGCACTCTGCATGAGTCGGTATCCGGTGAGCGTGATGCGCTGATGGCAGACGTGACCGCTACCCTCAACCGTGCTGCCGAGCGTGAGTTGGGTATCGAGGTGGTCGACGTGCGGGTCAAGGCCATCGACCTGCCGCGTGAAGTCAACCGCAGCGTGTTCGAGCGGATGAGTACCGAGCGTGAGCGTGAGGCTCGCGAGCACCGTGCCAAGGGTCGTGAGCTGGCCGAAGGTATTCGTGCTGACGCCGACCGTCAGCGCCGCGTGCTTTTGGCTGAGGCATATCGCGAATCCGAAGAGTTGCGCGGTGACGGTGATGCCCGGGCTGCTTCGATCTACGCTGCGGCCTATGGTACGGATCAGGAGTTTTACTCCTTCTACCGTAGCCTGCGTGCTTACCGTGAAAGCTTCGCTGACAAACGCGACGTGCTGGTGCTGGATCCGGGCAGCGACTTCTTCCGCTACCTGGAAAAATCCAAGCCCTAAAAAGCAGCTCCGAGCTGCAAACCACAAGCCGCACGTGAGCGCCGGTCGCTTACTTGCGGCTTGAACTTGTGGCTTGTAGCTTCGAGCGTGGTATCATGCGGCAGCCGGGAAAATCCCGGCTTTTTTGCGTCTGTGGGAATCATGTGGCAGGAACTTGGCATCGCACTGTGTCTGGTACTGGTACTGGTACTGGTGCTGGAAGGCATCCTGCCCTTCCTCTATCCGCGCCACTGGCGCGGAGCGGTATTGCAGGCGGCTCGTCTGCCCGACCGCCGACTGCGCCTTATGGGGCTGGCCAGCATGTTGCTGGGTACTGCCCTTCTATATCTGCTTCACTGAAGGCTTGTGCCGCCCGGATCGAGAGGGGAATGGCGAAATGGCAACGGTAGACCGCTGGCTGCTGCCAGATGGCATCGAAGAAGTACTGCCGCCGGAAGCGGCGCGCATCGAAGCAGCCCGCCGTCAGGTGCTGGATCTGTTTCAACGCTGGGGTTACGAATTCGTCGTGACTCCCCATATCGAGTACCTGGAATCCCTGCTGACTGGCGCTGGCCAGGATCTTGACCTGCGTACCTTCAAGGTCACCGATCCGCTGTCCGGACGGCAGATGGGTTTTCGCGCCGACATCACACCGCAGGTGGCGCGTATCGATGCCCACACCTTGCGCCGCGAGGGGCCGAGCCGGCTGTGTTATGCCGGCAGCGTGCTGCATGCCCTGCCGCGTGCACTGACCACGTCGCGTAGCCCGATCCAGCTGGGTGCCGAGCTATACGGCGACGCCAGTCCGGCCAGCGATATTGAGGTGATCAGCCTACTGGTCGAGACCCTCGAGCTGGCTGCGGTGCCGGATGTGCACATGGATCTTGGCCATGTCGGTATCTACCGTGGTCTGGCGCACGCCGCAGGGCTGTCCGGTGAGGCCGAGCAGCAGCTGTTCGATGCGCTGCAACGCAAGGCCATGGATGAAATCGAGAGTCTCACCGCTGCGCTGCCGGCGGGGCTGGGCAACATGCTGCGCTCCCTGGCCGAGCTGTGTGGCGGGCGCGAGGTGCTGGATCTGGCTCAGGCAGTCCTGGTCGAGGCGCCAGATGCGGTGCACGCTGCGCTCGATGAGCTGGTGGCGATTGCCGATGCGCTGGAACTGCGTTATCCGGAGCTACCGCTGTACTTCGACCTGGGTGAGTTGCGCGGCTACAACTATCACACCGGCGTGGTGTTCGCGGCCTTCGTGCCGGGTGAGGGCGGTGCCATCGCTCAGGGTGGTCGTTACGACGATACCGGCGCGGTATTTGGTCGCGCGCGCCCGGCTACTGGTTTCTCGACCGACCTGAAAACCCTGGTGACCCTGGGTGGCATGCGTCTGGACGAGACAGTCAGTGGTGTCTGGTCTCCGGACAACCATGATCTCTATCTGTGGCAGGCCGTTCGTCGTCTGCGGGGTGAGGGTGAGCGCGTGGTACAGGCGCTGCCTGGACAGAGCGAGGCGGATGCGCGCGAAGCAGGCTGTGATCGTCTGCTGACGCTGCGCGATGGACGTTGGCAGGTGGCGCCCCTGGCGTTCTGAATTCATTTTCGCCGGCCCGCGGCCGGCATCGAAGCTTGCGCGAAGAGGACAAGTTTATGGGTAAGAATGTCGTCGTCCTGGGCACCCAGTGGGGTGATGAGGGCAAGGGCAAGATCGTCGACCTGCTCACCGAGCAGGCCGCTGCAGTCGTGCGTTATCAGGGCGGTCACAACGCTGGCCACACCCTGGTGATCAACGGTGAGAAAACCGTCCTGCATCTGATTCCGTCCGGCATCCTGCGTGAAGGCGTCGAGTGCCTGATCGGCAATGGCGTGGTCGTCGCTCCCGATGCCCTGATGCGCGAAATCACCAAGCTGGAAGAGAAGGGTGTGCCGGTGCGTGAGCGCCTGCGTATCAGCCCGGCTTGCCCGCTGATCCTGTCCTATCACGTGGCGCTGGACCAGGCGCGCGAGAAGGCGCGTGGCGATGCCAAGATCGGCACCACCGGTCGTGGTATCGGTCCGGCTTATGAAGACAAGGTGGCGCGCCGTGGCCTGCGCATCGGTGACCTGTTCCACCGCGAGCGTTTCGCCGCCAAGCTGGGTGAGCTGCTGGATTACCACAACTTCCAGCTGGTCAATTTCTACAAAGAGCCGGCCATCGACTTCCAGAAGACCCTGGATGAGTGCATGGAATACGCCGAGCTGCTCAAGCCGATGATGGCCGATGTTACCGCCGTGCTGCATGACCTGCGCCGCAGCGGCCGCGACATCATGTTCGAAGGCGCTCAGGGCTCGCTGCTGGACATCGACCACGGCACCTATCCCTACGTCACCAGCTCCAACACCACCGCTGGCGGTATCGCCACCGGTTCCGGTTTTGGCCCGCTGTACCTGGATTACATCCTTGGCATCACCAAGGCCTACACCACCCGTGTCGGCTCTGGCCCGTTCCCGACCGAGCTGTTCGATGACATCGGTGCCTTCCTGGCCAAGCGTGGCCACGAGTTCGGTGCCACCACTGGCCGTGCTCGCCGTTGTGGCTGGTTCGATGCGGTGATCCTGCGTCGCGCCATCGAGATCAACAGCATCTCCGGCCTGTGTCTGACCAAGCTGGACGTGCTCGATGGCCTCGAAACCATCCGCATCTGCACCGGTTACAAGGATGCCAATGGCCAGGTATTGGTCGACGCGCCGACCGATGCCGATAGCTACATCGGCCTGCAGCCGGTCTACGAGGAAATGCCGGGCTGGAGCGAATCCACCCTGGGCGCCAAGAGCCTGGAAGATCTTCCGGCTGCTGCCCGCGCCTACATCAAGCGCGTGGAAGAGCTGGTCGGTGCGCCGATCGACATCATCTCCACCGGCCCGGATCGCAACGAAACCATCGTGCTGCGTCATCCGTTCGCCTGATCGAGTTTGTTCAATCCGTGAAAAGACCGCCTTCGGGCGGTCTTTTCGTATCCGAATAACGGGCACGAAGCTTGCGTGCGCTCAATAAATCGTCAGAGTTGCCGTTATAACGATCAGGTTCGTTGAGGAGAGTCGTCAGTGTTCGCCATTATCTCGATGTTGCGCAGTCGTCTGTTGCGTCCGGTGTTCATTGCGCTCGGCTTGGCCATGTTGGTGCAGGTGGGGCTGGCTGTGTGGTTGATGCGTGCCTCGGTGAACGACATGGTCGAAGATCTCGCTCAGCGTCTGGGGGGCGAGAGTCTGCGTCTGGGGCAGGAACTGAACGTCGCGCAGCAGGAGATGAGCCAGGGGCTCACGGCGCTTTCGCAGAATACCCGTTCGCGTCTGGTTGAAGGGCTCTCGACGCAACTCAAAGGCGAGCAGGCGCAACTGCGTAGTGTGCTGGAGGGCAGTCTCAAGCAGTCAGGCCAATCGCTCGCGCAACTGCTGGCCGGGGTCGCGCCTAAATCCATCTGGGATCTCGACATTCCGGCGCTGACGGCTCTGACGCGTATCGCGCAGCAGGATCCTGCCGTGCTCTTCGCCGTTATCTATGATGCCGAAGGCCAGCGTCTGACGCGTAATTTCAATCGTAGCAATGAGCAGGTGCGCGCCCTCATCGCTACCGGTCAAGGCGCTTCTCCGCTCGATAAGCTGGTCGATGCTGCCTCGCGTAACCCCAACGTCTATATCGTCGAGGCGGACATCAATCCGATGGGCGCGTCCATTGGCAAGATCCAGATGGGCTTGTCGCTCGATGTAGTCGAGCGTGAGTTGCAGGCGCTCGATGGGCGTTTCAATACGCTGGTCGAAGGTGCCGGCAAGCTGGTCGACAGCAGTCTGTCGGGTGCTTCTGAGGAAACTGCGCGAACGCTGCGCGAGCGCTTGCTGTCGGCTGAGCGCTACACCCAGGAGATGGCACGCAATGGCGGTGAGTCGGTGCGTCAGGCGGCGGACGGGTTGCGCTGGAATATCGCCTTGGGCTTGCTTCTGGTCGGCGTTCTAGCCTTGGTTGTGGTGGCGCTCGTGCTCGGGTGGCGGGTGCTGAGCCGCCTGCGTCTGCTCAGTGATGCGCTCAACGATCTGGCCGCAGGCGAGGGGGATCTGACTCGGCGTGTCGATATCCACAGTCAGGACGAAGTGGGGGCGATGGCGGGGGCGGTCAACCGCTTCATGGATAAGCTGCAGCCCATTGTGCGTGAGTCCGGTGAGGTGGCCCTGCGTACGAGCGAGCAGATTCGCAGTCTGACCCAACGTGGTGCGGCAGCCGAGTCGGCGGCTGGTCGCCAGCGTGACGAAGTGGCAGGCAGCCTGCAGGCGCTAGAGCAGATGGCAGACGAAGCGCAGGCCGAGAGTCAGGCGATGCAGGAGGCGTTGCAGCGTGTGGAGACCATCCGTGCCGCGGCGCGCGAGAATGCTGTCATCGCTCAGCGCCTGTCTTCACTGATCGAGGGGCTTGTTGCGCGGGTTGCGGACGGTTCGGCGGTGATCGAGCGACTGGCCAAGCAGAGCGAACAGATCGAAGTGGTGCTGACGGTCATTCAATCCATTGCCGAGCAGACCAACCTGTTGGCGCTGAATGCTGCGATCGAAGCGGCGCGTGCTGGTGAGAGTGGTCGTGGCTTCGCGGTGGTGGCGGACGAGGTGCGAGCCCTGGCGAGCAAGACGCAGCAGTCGACTGGTGATATCCAGACCCATATCACTGCACTGCAGCGCGGGGCGCAGGAGGCGGTGGCGGCCATCGCTCAGGCGGGCGAGCAGGGTGGTCAGGGGCTGGAGGTGCTGCGTGACAGTGCCCGTCTGCAGCAATCGGTGCAGCAGTCGGTAGATGAAGTGCATGGCGCCATCAATGCGGCAACTCAGGCGGCGGCTCATCAGGCCGAAGGGGCGGGGGCGGTGCGTGGGCGTGTTGAGGTCATCCATGCCGAAGCGCAGCACGCGGCGGAGGCCGTGGCAGCGATTGCCGGCAATGCGCGTGTGCTGGATGAATTGGCGGCGCAGCTCAAGGCCAGTCTGGGTCAGTTCAGGGTATAGGGGCAGCTACAAGCCGCAAGCCTTAAGTAAGAGCGAAAGGCTTGCCGGCGCATGCCCGGAGAACACGCTTGCAGCTTTTTTGGGACAATAAAAAACCGAGTCATTTGACTCGGTTTTTTGAATTTTGGTGCCCAGGAGAAGACTCGAACTTCCACGGTGTTGCCACCACTGATACCTGAAACCAGCGCGTCTACCAATTCCGCCACCTGGGCACTGCAGCAATGTTCGTCGTTACCGACACGGAGCGTTGCATCCGTTTATTTGCAAAGTGGGTTATCAAACCACTTCACGAATTTGGTGCCCAGGAGAAGACTCGAACTTCCACGACCGTTAAGTCACTGATACCTGAAACCAGCGCGTCTACCAATTCCGCCACCTGGGCACAGAAACCGATGAATCATCATCTGCTTCGTGTTACAACGTCTGCTCGACGCTGTGGGCGCGAACTATACGGGCGGGCATTTACCTTGTAAACCCCTGACCCCAAAAAAATTATTGTCACCGGAAAAGCTGCCCCGGATGCCTTTTTCGCGCTTCAATAGGCATATGGCATACACCTTTATACATAAGCATAGGTAATCCTCTTTACATGGCCGATTGGCAATCCCTCGATCCCGAGGCCGCCCGCGAGGCGGAAAAATACGACAACCCTATCCCCAGCCGTGAGCTGATTCTTTCGCATCTGGCCGAGCGCGGTGCGCCTGCCAGTCGTGAGCAACTGGTCGAAGAGTTCGGTTTGCATACCGAAGATCAGCTCGAAGCCCTGCGACGCCGACTGCGCGCAATGGAGCGCGACGGTCAGCTGATCTATACCCGCCGTGGCACTTACGCCCCGGTGGACAAGCTCGATCTGATCTGCGGTCGCATCAGCGGTCACCGCGACGGCTTTGGCTTCCTGGTGCCGGATGACGGCAGTGACGACCTGTTCCTCAGCCCGGCGCAGATGCGCCTGGTGTTCGATCGTGACCGGGCGCTGGTGCGCGTGGCCGGTTTCGACCGTCGCGGCCGCCGTGAAGGCGGCATCGTCGAAGTGATCGAGCGTGCGCATGAGAGCATCGTCGGCCGTTACTACGAAGAGAACGGCATTGGCTTCGTCGTCGCTGACAATCCCAAGATCCAGCAGGAAGTGCTGGTCACGCCGGGCCGTACTGCCGGTGCGCGCATCGGCCAGTTCGTCGAAATCAAGATCACCCACTGGCCTACGCAGCGCTTCCAGCCGCAGGGTGACATCGTTGAGGTGATCGGTAATTACATGGCGCCGGGCATGGAGATCGACGTGGCGCTGCGCAGCTACGACATTCCGCACGTCTGGCCCGAGGCGGTGGTCAAGGAAGCGCGCAAGCTCAAGCCCGAAGTGGATGAGAAGGACAAGGAGAAGCGCGTCGACCTGCGCCATCTGCCTTTCGTCACCATCGACGGTGAAGACGCCCGCGACTTCGACGATGCTGTTTACTGCGAGAAGAACAGCAGTCGCTGGAAGCTGTTCTCCGGTGGCTGGAAACTCTACGTGGCCATCGCCGACGTCTCGCACTACGTCAAGGTCGGCTCGGCGCTGGATGCCGAGGCGGTCGAGCGTGGCAACTCGGTGTACTTCCCCGAGCGTGTCGTGCCGATGCTGCCGGAGGAGCTGTCCAACGGCCTGTGCTCGCTCAATCCGCACGTCGATCGCCTGGCCATGGTCTGCGAAATGACCATGTCCAAGAGCGGTCAGATGGTCGACTACAAGTTCTACGAGGCGGTGATCCACTCCCACGCAC
Source organism: Ectopseudomonas composti (assembly GCF_900115475.1). Classification (GTDB taxonomy): domain Bacteria; phylum Pseudomonadota; class Gammaproteobacteria; order Pseudomonadales; family Pseudomonadaceae; genus Aquipseudomonas; species Aquipseudomonas composti. The sequence continues at coordinate 466,040 of NZ_FOWP01000001.1, read as the reverse complement.
GGCTGACCTACAACAAGGTCAGCCTGATGCTGGAAGATCCCAAGAGCAGCGAGGGCAAGTCCCTGCGCAGCGAGTACAAGGAAGTCCTGCCGCACCTCAATCAGCTCTATGCGCTGTATCAGGTGCTGGTCGCAGCCCGTCACGAGCGTGGCGCCATCGACTTCGAGACGCAGGAAACACGCATCGTCTTCGGCACCGACCGCAAGATCGACGAAATCCGCCCAACCCAGCGTAATGACGCGCACAAGCTGATCGAAGAGTGCATGTTGGCCGCCAACGTGGCCACCGCGCGTTTCATGCAGGATCACGAGATCCCGTCGCTGTATCGCGTGCACGATGGCCCGCCGCCGGAGCGACTGGAGAAACTCAAGGCCTTCCTCGGCGAGCTGGGACTGTCGCTGCAGCGTGGCAAGTCCAAGGACGGTCCGTCGCCCAAGGACTACCAGCGCCTGCTGGAAAGCATCCGTGAGCGCCCGGACTATCACCTGATCCAGACCGTGATGCTGCGTTCGCTGAGTCAGGCGGTGTACAGCGCGCAGAATGAAGGGCACTTCGGTCTCAATTACGAGGCGTATACCCACTTCACCTCGCCGATCCGTCGCTACCCCGACCTGCTGGTGCATCGCGCCATTCGCAGCGTGGTCCGCTCCAAGCGCGACACCAAGCATGTGGAGCGTGCCGGCGCGGCGATCATGCCCAAGGCGCGCATCTATCCGTACGACGAGGCGACCCTGGAAAAACTCGGCGAGCAATGCTCGATGACCGAGCGCCGTGCCGACGAGGCGACGCGTGACGTGGTCAACTGGCTCAAGTGCGAGTTCATGCAGGATCGCGTCGGTGAGACCTTCGCCGGTGTGATCACCGCGGTGACCGGTTTCGGCATCTTCGTCGAGCTGCGCGACATCTATGTCGAGGGCCTGGTACACGTGACCGCGCTGCCGGCCGACTACTACCACTTCGATCCGGTTCACCATCGCCTGTCTGGCGAGCGCAGTGGCCGCAGCTTCCGCCTTGGCGACAGCGTCGAGGTCAAGGTCATGCGCGTCGACCTGGACGAGCGCAAGATCGATTTCGAGCTGAGTCAGGACAAGGCCGGCAAGGGTGATGATGTGCGTCGTGGCGGTAAGCCGAGCGGTATGGGCAATACCGACGTGCAGAAGAGCCGGGATGTGAAGAAGGCGCTGTTGGCTGGCGCCAAGGCTGGCAAGGGTGCGAGTGGCAAAGGTGCTGCCGGGAAATCGGCGAGCAAGCCGGCCGGCGGTTCGCGCAAAGGCGCCGGACGTAGCGACAGCGCCCCACCACCTGCTGGTAAGCCGCGCAAGCGTAAGGCCAAGTCATGAGTGATCTGGAAAAGATCTACGGCGTACATGCTGTAGAAGCCTTGCTGCGTCATCACCCCAAGCGGGTGAAGCAGGTCTGGCTGGCCGATGGTCGCAGTGATCCTCGGGTGCAACCCTTGCTGGAGCTGGCTGCGCAGTCTCGCGTAAAAGTGGGGCAGTGCGAGCGCCGCGAGATGGATGCCTGGGTCGAGGGCGTGCACCAGGGGGTGGTTGCCGATGTCAGCCCCAGTCAGGTCTGGGGGGAGGCGATGCTCGAAGAGTTACTCGATCGCAGCGAAGGTCCGCCTTTGCTGCTGGTGCTCGATGGCGTGACCGACCCGCACAACCTGGGGGCTTGCCTGCGTACCGCAGATGCCGCCGGTGCGCTGGCGGTGATCGTACCCAAGGACAAATCGGCCACCCTCAACGCCACGGTGCGCAAGGTGGCCTGCGGTGCTGCCGAGGTGATTCCGCTGGTGGCAGTGACCAACCTGGCGCGCAGTCTGGAGAAGTTGCAGCAGCGTGGCCTGTGGGTGGTGGGTACGGCCGGCGAGGCCGAGCAGGAGGTCTACCAGCAGGACATGACCGGGCCAACGGTGCTGATCATGGGGGCCGAGGGCAAGGGCATGCGCCGTTTGACCCGCGAGCACTGCGATTATCTGGTCAAGCTGCCCATGAGCGGCAGTGTCAGCAGCCTCAACGTCTCGGTTGCCACTGGGGTCTGCCTGTTCGAGGCGGTGCGTCAGCGTCAGGCCAAGCGCAAGGGCTGACTGCTCAAATAATCGCCAATTCGTCTTGCGTGCGGCAGGGGGCTTCTCTAGAATGGCGCCCCTTGCCGTGACGGCAGGCCTTTTTGCGCCTACCACCCGGCAAGCTCATCACGAGAAAACCCACTCCTTGCCTGACCACCTTAGTTGGCAGGCTACAACCCGTAAGGAGCATTTATGCGTCATTACGAAATCATCTTTCTGGTTCACCCGGACCAGAGCGAGCAAGTCGGCGGCATGGTCGAGCGTTACACCAAGCTGATCGAAGAAGACGGTGGCAAGATTCACCGCCTGGAAGACTGGGGTCGTCGTCAGCTGGCTTACGCCATCAACAACGTCCACAAAGCCCACTACGTGATGCTCAACGTAGAGTGCACCGGCAAGGCCCTGGCCGAGCTGGAAGACAACTTCCGCTACAACGACGCCGTGATCCGTAACCTGGTCATCCGTCGCGACGAGGCCGTCACTGGCCAGTCCGAGATGCTGAAGGCCGAAGAAAACCGCAGTGAGCGCCGCGAGCGTCGTGAACGTCCTGAAAACGCCGAGTCCAACGACGGCGATGACAGCGACAGCAACGACAGCGACAACGCTGACGAGTAATCCACGGATCTATTGAGGAGCCAATCACATGGCACGTTTCTTCCGTCGTCGTAAATTCTGCCGCTTCACCGCTGAAGACGTGAAAGAGATCGATTTCAAAGATCTCAACACCCTGAAAGCCTACATCTCGGAAACCGGCAAAATCGTTCCTAGCCGTATCACCGGTACCAAGGCTCGTTATCAGCGTCAGCTGGCCACCGCTATCAAGCGCGCCCGCTTCCTGGCCCTGCTGCCCTACACCGACAGCCACGGCCGCTGAGACCGGACAGTCGACAAGAGTTAAGGAATAGATCGCATGCGCGCCCTGGCTGAATACATCATGCGCGGCCGTATGCAGGCCACCCTCGTGGTGGTGGGATCGGCAGCGATGCCGCTGTTGTTCTGGTTGAGTGCAGCCGCTGGCAGCCTGGTGCTGTTGCGGCGTGGAGCCAGTGATGCCATGGGCATCCTGGTCTGGGCCATGCTTCCGGCGATTGCCTGGTGGTATTTCGGCGAACCGCGCACCTTGTTGGTGCTGGTCGGCGCGCTGGGGTTGGCGTTGTTGTTACGCGCCAACTGGACCTGGAACCGCATACTGCTGAGCAGTGTGGCACTGGGCCTGGTGTACGGATTTGTTCTTGGGGCGGTGTTCCGCGAACCCATCGCGGCCATGGCCGGTGAGCTGCAGAAGCTCCTGCCGACCATGTTCGATGGGGCTCACCAGCAATTGGCGGTGAGTGAACGCGAGCGTCTCGAGGCTTTGATCGCACCGGTACTGACCGGATTATTGGCGGCCTTGCTGCAAGTCCTGAGCTTGCTGAGCCTGATTCTTGGGCGTTACTGGCAGGCCGTGTTGTACAACCCTGGCGGTTTTGGTCGCGAATTTCGCGCCCTGAGACTGTCTCTGCCGCAGGCGCTGTTGCTGCTGGCGGGCATGATCCTAGGTCCCAATCTGGGGCCGCAGTTGGCCATGCTCACGCCGCTTTGCAGTGTGCCGCTGCTGTTCGCCGGGATCGCCCTGGTGCATGGCTTGGTGGAGAAGGGTGGGCTCGCTCGCTTCTGGCTGGTGGGCATGTACATCACGTTGCTGCTGTTCATGCAACTGATCTATCCGTTACTGGTGGTCTTGGCCATCGTCGACAGTCTGTTTGATTTTCGCGGTCGCCTGGCGCGCAAGAATGGCCCGGGCTCTGCGAACGGTGAAGGTTAAAAGTTAAGAGGTAAGACCCAAATGGAAGTCATCCTGCTGGAAAAAATCGCCAATCTGGGCAACCTGGGCGACAAAGTGAATGTTAAAGCCGGTTACGGCCGTAACTTCCTGCTGCCGCAAGGCAAAGCTACCGCTGCCACCGAAGCCAACGTTGCTGCTTTCGAAGCACGTCGTGCCGAGCTGGAAAAAGCTGCTGCCGAGAAGAAAGCTTCTGCTGAAACTCGCGCTGCTCAGCTGGCAGAGCTGGAAGTCACCATCACCGCCACCGCTGGCGATGAAGGCAAGCTGTTCGGTTCCATCGGCACCCACGACATCGCTGACGCCCTGACCGCCTCCGGCGTTGAAGTGGCCAAAGCTGAAGTTCGTCTGCCGAACGGCACCATTCGCCAGGTTGGCGAATACGACGTAGCTGTGCACCTGCACACCGACGTCGAAGCCACCGTCAAGGTGGTCGTGGTCGCTGCTTAATCAAGTAGCCGCCAAGCGGGCTTGCGCTGTAGCGCAGGTCTGCTGACAATCGGGCACGGCATCGCTCTGCGATCCGTGCCCTTTGTTTTTCTATCGCAGCATTTTCTTCCCGAGCCTATGAACGACATCAGCATTCCCGAGCAATACGACCTGCAGACTGCCGCTCTGAAAGTGCCTCCGCACTCCATCGAGGCGGAACAGTCGGTGCTCGGCGGCCTGATGCTCGACAACAACGCTTGGGAGCGTGTGCTCGATGGTGTGTCGGATGTCGATTTTTATCGCCATGATCACCGGTTGATCTTCCGCGCCATCTTCAAGCTGGCCGAGCGTAATGAACCCTTCGACGTGGTGACCCTGTCCGAGCAGTTGGACAAGGAAGGGCAGCTGTCGCAAGTCGGTGGCCTGGCTTATCTCGCCGAACTGGCGAAGAACACGCCGTCGGTGGCCAACATCAAGGCCTATGCGCAGATCATTCGTGAGCGCGCCACCTTGCGCAAACTGATCAGTATCAGCAACGACATTGCCGACAGTGCCTATGCCCCAGAGGGGCGCACGGGCGAGGAAATTCTCGACGAGGCGGAGCGCCTGATCTTCCAGATCGCCGAGGACCGCCCCAAGACCGGTGGCCCGGTGGGCATCAACGACATTCTGGTCAAGGCCATTGACCGTATCGATACGCTGTTCAACAACGGCGACGCGATCACCGGCCTGTCCACCGGTTTCGACGATCTGGACGGCCTCACCAGCGGCCTGCAGCCGGCTGACATGATCATCGTCGCCGGCCGTCCGTCGATGGGTAAGACCACCTTCGCCATGAACCTGGTGGAAAACGCCCTGATGCGCAGCGACAAGGCGATTCTGGTGTACTCGCTGGAGATGCCTTCGGAGTCCATCGTGATTCGTATGCTCGCCTCGCTGGGGCGTATCGACCAGACCAAGGTGCGTGCCGGTCAGCTCGATGACGACGATTGGCCGCGGCTGACCAGCGCGGTCAACCTGCTCAATGACCGCAAGCTGTTCATCGACGATACCGCCGGCATCTCCCCGAGTGAGATGCGTGCGCGCACCCGGCGTCTGGCACGCGAGCACGGCGAGATTGGCCTGATCATGGTCGACTACCTGCAGCTGATGCAGATTCCGGGTTCCAGCGGCGACAGCCGGGTCAACGAGATTTCCGAGATCTCGCGCTCGCTCAAGGGCCTGGCCAAGGAGTTCAACTGCCCGGTGATCGCCCTGTCGCAGCTCAACCGCGGTCTGGAACAGCGCCCGAACAAACGCCCGATCAACTCCGACTTGCGTGAATCCGGTGCGATCGAGCAAGACGCCGACATCATCCTGTTCGTCTATCGCGACGAGGTGTACCACCCGGAAACCGAGTACAAGGGCGTGGCCGAGATCATCATCGGCAAGCAGCGTAACGGCCCGCTGGGCACCGCGCGTCTGGCGTTCCTCGGTAAATATTCGCGCTTCGAGAACCTGGCACCGGGTAGCTATCAGTTCGACGACGAATAGATCGTGTCCACGTGCGCTGCGGTTTTCGCGGCAGCGGTGCAGCGGCACAGATCAATGAAAACGGGCGCCCAACGGTTAAGATGGGGGCCCGTTTCTCGTTCAGGCCACTGTCATGCGCCCGCTTGCCGCTATCGTCGACCTTTCCGCCATTGCCCATAACTACGCCGTGGCCAAGCGCTGCGCGCCAGGGCGCGAGGCCTTTGCGGTGGTGAAGGCCAATGCCTACGGGCATGGCGTGCGTGAGGTGGTGACGGCGCTGCACGAGGTGGCCGATGGTTTCGCCGTGGCCTGCCTGGAGGAGGCGGCCGAGGTGCGTGCCATGCATGGCGAGGCGCGTATCCTGCTGCTGGAAGGCTGCTTCGAAGCTAGTGAATATGCCATCGCTGCGCAGCTCGGCCTGGATATCGTGGTGCAGGGCGCGGCGCAGGCCGAGGCGCTGATCGCTGCTGAGTTGGCGCGTCCGCTCAACGTCTGGCTCAAGCTCGACTCGGGCATGCATCGCCTCGGTTTCGATGCTGCCAGCCTGCGCCAATGGCATGCGCAATTGGAGGAGGCTGAACAGGTCGCCGAGCTCAATCTGCTCAGCCATTTCGCCTGTGCCGACGAGCGTGGTCATCCGCTCACCGAGCAGCAGGTCGAGCGTTTTCTCGATCTGCTGGATTTGGACTTCAACCATCGCTCGCTAGCCAACTCAGCGGCGGTGCTGACCATCCCGGCGGCACATATGGACTGGCTGCGCCCCGGCATCATGCTCTACGGTGCGACGCCCTTCGCCGAGCTGAGCGCACGTGAGCTAGGTCTGAAACCGGCCATGACGCTGGCTGCGCGGGTGATCGCCGTGCGTGAGGTGGCGGTCGGTGAAAGCGTCGGTTATGGCGCGAGCTGGGTCGCCAAGCGGCCCTCGCGCATTGCCACGGTCAGCTGTGGTTATGCCGACGGTTATCCGCGCCACGCCCCGAGTGGCACGCCGGTGCTGGTCGAGGGGCAGCGCGCCGAGTTGGCGGGCCGGGTGTCGATGGACATGCTGGCGGTGGATATCACGGATCTGCCTGACGCCGATATCGATTCGCCGGTGGAGCTATGGGGCAGCCAATTGCCGGTGGATGAAGTGGCCACGGCGTGCGGCACCATTGGTTATGAGCTGCTGACCAAGGTCACTGCTCGAGTGCCGCGGCGCTATATCGGCTAGCGGGATCTCGGGTAGGGCGGGTATAACCCGCCATCGGCAGCCCGGCGGGTTACACCCGCCCTAGGCTACTAGACCAGGCCGCTGGGGACTTTCAGTACATCCAGCTCGAGGCAGGCCTGCTCGCTGAGTTCGCCATCGTCGCCATGTACGCGTGAGCCCGAGCGGCCCAGTTCCTTCACTCGGTAGAGGGCCATGTCTGCGGCCTTGTAAAGTTCGGTGAAGTTCTTTGCATGGCGTGGATAGAGCGCCACGCCGATGCTGATGGTTACCCGCAGGCGCTCGGCGCCGTAGTGCACAGGCTCGGAGAGCTCAGCCAGCAGGCGCTCGGCGATTTCCCGGGCCTGGCTTTCGGCATCGCTGCCGCAGATCAGGGCGGCGAACTCATCGCCGCCCAGGCGGGCGACTGCATCACCTGCACGAACGTGCTCGCGCAGGCGCTTGGCGATCACTTGCAGCATCAGGTCGCCGGCGGCGTGGCCAAAGCGGTCATTGATCGGCTTGAAGTGATCCAGATCGATCAGCAGCAGCGCCACGCTTTCCTTGTGGCGCTCGGCGTGAGCCAGCGCCGATTCGCAGCGCTCGACCAGATAGCGTCGGTTGGGCAGCTCCGTCAGTGGGTCGTGGAATGCCGCGTGCTGTAGCTCGCGCTCTCGCTCGCGCAGCTGTTCGTTGGTCGCGGCCAGTTCGGCGGTACGTGCCGTCACCGCGGCCTGCAGTTCGTCGGCGCTGGCCTGCAACTGCGCCAGGCGCGCGGTCTTCTCGCGATCTGCCTGTTGCAGCGCAACGGCGCGCTCCTGCTTGAGTATCTGAATGCGGTAGGCCAGCGCGAAGGAGAAGAGGATGGATTCGGCGGCCACTGCCAGCGGGAATACATAGGCGTTCCACTCGGCTGGCTGCAGCACGCCGGTGGTGCGCAGCAGCAGGATGGCGACGCTGCCCAGGACCAGCCCATAGCCGTAGAGATACAGCTGCGCCGGAAAGAAGCCCTGACGCCAGCGGATCACGGCACTGCCCAGGGCGGCGGGGATGCTGGTCAGCGACAGCAGGGCGATGGCCCAGGCGGCGAGGTAACGTTGATCGAACAGGGTCAGGGCGATGGCGATCAGGTAGATCACGCAGGCCATGTTCAGCAGGTGATGCGCCCAGCGCACGTAGATGCGGGTCTGCAATAGCGTCTGGGTGAAGCGACTGGCGAACAGGCCCCACAGCGAAGGCAGGGTGATGCGGTCCAGCCAGGCCGGCACCGCATGGTTCGGCCACAGGTACTGCGCGCCGTGACCGGTCATGCTCATGATGAACAGCAGGGCGAAGGCTGTTGTCAGTACGTACCAGAAATACGCTCTGTCACGCAGTGAGATGAGGATGAACAGGTTGTACAGCAGCAGCGCGAAGACCACGCCATAGATAGCACCGAGTGCCAGGTTTTCACGGGTTGCCAGTTGCGTGAGGTCCTCGATTTGCCAGATTCGCAGTGGGAACGAATTGCCCGCAGGGTCGAAGGCGCGCAGGTAGAAGGTCGTTGGTTGATCACCCAAGGGCGGTAGGTCGAACACCATGCGTCGGTAAGGGTGGTCGCGATTCTCGGTGAAGGGAACTCGTTCGCCGGACTGGCGCAACTGCCAGCCGCCCTGGCCGTCAGGTAGGTAGAGCTGCAGGTCAAGCTGGGTCACCGACCCCACTTCCAGCGCCCAGCGTGCTGGCGCGCGCAAGTCTCGCTGCAGGGTGAGCTTGATCCACCAGGGATTCTGGCTCTGGCCGACGCTGGCGCGGCCATTGGCGGGTTGAAAGCGGGACTGGAGCTCGGGGGAGGTCAGTTCGTCGATGCTCAGGTCGCCCTGAATATCTTCCAGTAGCTCGATATATGCGTTGAGCGGCATGCCGCTACTGGCGTCGGTAAGCACCACGGATGCCGTCGCCGGGCCCGTGATTGACAGTCCCAGCGCGAGAACAAGGATGAAGGCGAAACGCTGCAGCATAGATGTCCTGGAGACGGCTGACCGAGTACTTGAGTATATGCACAGGTTTGTTATCGGACGAAAACAAATATGGCGTATGGCTACTGCCGTGAAATGCCCGATTTTTTCCGTTCTTTCGTTTTCGAGGCGATTCTCGATAGCAGTGCGCCAAGCCCTGAATGGGGCAGGGTTGAGCATTCGTCAGTGCGCGTGCAGGCGCTATTAAACCCAGCGCATTAGTCTGGTTTGGTCAAAATTTGTGCTATGATCCGCGCCCCCCGTGATAGCCCGCTGATCAAAAAATATGCAAGCCGCCAAGCCGCTGTTCGACTATCCCAAGTACTGGGCCGAGTGTTTCGGGCCCGCTCCCTTCCTGCCGATGAGCCGGGAAGAGATGGATCTGCTCGGCTGGGACAGCTGCGACATCATCATCGTTACCGGTGATGCCTACGTCGATCATCCTTCGTTCGGTATGGCCATCATCGGCCGTCTGCTCGAAGCCCAGGGCTTTCGCGTCGGCATCATTGCCCAGCCGGATTGGCGCAGCAAAGACGATTTCATGAAGCTCGGCGAGCCGAACCTGTTCTTCGGCGTGGCGGCGGGCAACATGGACTCGATGATCAACCGCTACACCGCGGACAAGAAGATCCGCTCCGACGACGCCTACACCCCCGGCGGCCTGGCCGGCAAGCGCCCGGATCGCGCCAGCCTGGTGTACAGCCAGCGCTGCAAGGAAGCCTACAGCCACGTACCGGTGGTGCTCGGTGGCATCGAGGCGTCGCTGCGCCGCATCGCGCATTACGACTACTGGCAGGACAAGGTGCGTCGCTCGATCCTGATGGACGCCACCGCCGATATCCTGCTCTACGGCAACGCCGAGCGTGCCGTGGTGGAGATCGCCCAGCGCCTGTCGCGGGGCGAGCAGGTCGAAGCCATCAGCGATGTGCGCGGCACTGCCTTCATCCGCCGGGACACGCCACAAGGCTGGTACGAAGTCGACTCGACTCGTATCGACCGCCCGGGCCGTATCGACAAGATCATCAACCCCTACGTCAATACGCAGGACACCGAGGCTTGCGCCATCGAGCAAGACAAGGGGCCGGTCGAAGACCCGAACGAAGCCAAGGTCGTGCAGATTCTCGAAAGCCCGCGCATGACCCGCGACAAGACGGTGATTCGCCTGCCGTCGTTCGAGAAGGTGCGTAACGACCCGGTGCTCTATGCCCACGCCAACCGCGTGCTACACCTGGAAACCAATCCGGGTAACGCCCGTGCGCTGGTGCAGAGGCACGGCGAGGTGGATGTGTGGTTCAACCCACCACCCATTCCGATGACCACCGAAGAAATGGATTACGTGTTCGGCATGCCCTACGCGCGCGTGCCGCATCCGGCGTATGGCAAGGAGAAAATCCCGGCCTACGACATGATCCGTTTTTCGGTGAACATCATGCGTGGCTGTTTCGGTGGCTGCACCTTCTGCTCGATCACCGAGCATGAAGGCCGCATCATCCAGAACCGTTCGCACGAGTCGATCATTCGTGAGATCGAGGAGATGCGCGACAAGGTGCCGGGCTTCACCGGCGTGGTCTCCGACCTCGGCGGGCCGACCGCCAACATGTACCGCATCGCCTGCAAGGACCCGGAGATCGAGAAGCACTGCCGCAAGCCGTCGTGCGTGTTCCCCGGCATCTGCGAGAACCTCAATACCGACCACTCATCCTTGATCGAGCTGTACCGCAAGGCGCGTGCGCTGCCGGGGGTGAAGAAAATCCTGATCGCTTCGGGGCTGCGCTACGACCTGGCTGTGGAATCGCCGGAGTACGTCAAGGAGCTGGTCACCCACCACGTTGGCGGCTACCTGAAGATTGCTCCCGAGCACACCGAGCGCGGCCCGCTGGACAAGATGATGAAGCCGGGCATCGGCAGCTACGACCGCTTCAAGCAGATGTTCGAGAAGTTCTCGAAAGAGGCGGGCAAGGAGCAGTACCTGATCCCGTACTTCATCGCCGCGCATCCGGGTACCACCGACGAGGACATGATGAACCTCGCCCTGTGGCTCAAGCGCAACGGCTTCCGCGCGGATCAGGTGCAGGCCTTCTATCCGTCGCCGATGGCCACCGCTACGGCCATGTACCATTCGGGCAAGAACCCGCTGCGCAAGGTGACCTACAAGAGCGACGGCGTCGAGATCGTCAAGAGCGATCAGCAGCGTCGCTTGCACAAGGCCTTCCTGCGTTATCACGATCCGAAAGGTTGGCCGCTGCTGCGTGAAGCGCTGGAACGTATGGGACGCGGCGATCTGATCGGTAACGGCAAGCATCACCTGATTCCCACCTATCAGCCGCAGACCGATGAGTACCAGAGCGCCCGGCGTAAGAACTCGACGCCCGCCGGCAGCAAGAAGGTGGGTAATGCAGGCAAGATCCTGACCCAGCACACGGGTTTACCGCCTCGCGCCAGTGATGGCAGCAAACCCTGGGACAAGCGCGAGCAGGCCAAGGCCGCGGCCGAGGCGCGTAACCAGCAGGCTGCGCGCGAGCGTGCCGGCGCGGGTAAAGGCAAGGGCAAGAAACCGTCGAAGAAGCCAGCAGTACCGCGCTGAATCATCGGCAGCACTCACGAAAACGCCAGCACCACGCTGGCGTTTTCGTTTCAGAAGCCCTGGCTGGCACTCGGTAGGGTGGGCTTCAGCCCACCATTGTCATCGTGAGGTGCGACAGGTTCAGTCAGCGCTGAAACGGCAGGTCAGGTAGCGATTGCTCGGGCCGTAGCGCAGGATCGACCACAAGCGCCTGAACAGGTACAGCGGGTGGCTACGGTAGTACGCCAGCACGGCATTGCCGACACCTTCCGAGCGGTGCTGACGAGCCTCTTTTTTCGCGGGTTTCTTGAACAGGCCGGAAAATTCCCAGCGCTGGATTTGTTCGAAACGCTCATGCGCACGCAGGCCATGGCGACGGAACAGGCGCGCGAAGCTGGCTGGGCTGAAGTCATGGAGGTGGTGGGGGTTACCGTCGAGCGTGGGGGTCGTCGGCACCGAGGCAATGATGCCGCCACCTTTGGCCAGCAGGCTCGCGAGGTTTTCCACCAGGCGCACGGGGTCTGGCAGGTGTTCGATGGTCTCCAGGCTGACGATGCTGTCAAAGCCTTCGTGATCGGCGAACGTTTCGGCGTTGGCGCATTGATAGCGCAGGTTCGGCCGCTGATAGTTCGCCTGGGCGTAGGCGATGGCGTCGGGGTCGATGTCGATACCGACGATCTGCTTGTCCGGGTGCCGCTCGGCCAGCAGCGCGCTGCCATAGCCGCAGCCACACGCCATATCCAGCACGCGTGAGCCTGTCAGCGAGTCGCTGGCGAACTCATAGCGCTGCATGTGCAGGTCGAGAGTGGCCTGGTCGGCTGCCAGGCGCTCATCCATCTTCAAGGGATAGATGCGTTCGAGGGTGTGCATGGCGACCTGTCCTTGGGCGGCGAGGGAAGAGTGGCGGGGGTAGTCTGTTGCTTCCTGATCAGGGCTGCAAGCGCCTCGCTGGTGAGCTGCGAGGGCTTGTGTGTTTTTATATTGGTACTATAGTTCCATAATATAAAAACAATAGCGGAGTTTCATCATGCGCCTTGCCGTTCCCTCTCTTCTCGCCTTGTCCTTGCTGCTGACTGCATGCGGGGAGAATGAGGTGCCGCCTGCAGCAAACCTCGACTTTCAGAAGCAACTGCAAACGCAGTTGATCAAGGCCAAGCCGGGTGCGGTGATCGAGATCCCGGCAGGCACCTGGCAGCTCGACCGCAGCCTGAGCCTCAAGGTCAGCGGGGTGACGATACGTGGTGAGGGGATGGACAAGACCATCCTCAACTTCAAGGGCCAGAAGTCAGGTGCCGAGGGTCTACTGGTAGACGCTTCCGACTTCACCATCGAGGATCTGGCGCTGGAGGACACCAAGGGCGATGCGCTCAAGGTCGTGGGCGGCCAGAACATCATCATCCGCCGTGTGCGCACCGAGTGGACCAATGGCCCAGCGACCGAGAATGGTGCTTATGGCATCTATCCGGTACAGACCGAGAACGTGCTGATTGACGGTGTGGTGGCCATCGCTGCCTCGGATGCCGGTATCTACGTCGGTCAGTCGCGCAATGTGGTGGTGCGCAACAGCCGTGCCGAGCGCAACGTCGCCGGTATCGAAATCGAGAACACCATCGGTGCAGACGTCTACGACAACGTCGCCACCGGTAACACCGGCGGCATCCTGGTGTTCAACATGCCCAACCTGCCGCAGCCTGGGCATACCACGCGGGTCTACCGCAACAAGGTCGAGAGCAACAACCACAAGAACTTTGGCCACAAGGGCACGCCGGTCGCCAGTGTACCGGCGGGCTCTGGAGTGCTGATCAACTCCAATGACAAGGTGGAAATCTTCGGCAACGATATTGGCGACCACCGCACCGCCAACGTCATCGTCAGCAGTTACTTCAGCACCGGTTATACCGATCTTTCCACGGCCGAGGATTTCGATCCCTACCCGGAAACCATTCATATCCACGGCAATCGCTTCGGGCCGGGTGGCGACAGCCCTGACAACCTCGAACTCAAGGCTCTGAGGCTGGCCAAGTTCGGACTCAATGGCCGCCTGCCGGACATCCTCTGGGATGGTTACGTGAACCCTGAAAAGCTGGTCGACGGTAAACTGCCGGCTGAACTGGCCATCTGCATCGACAATGGCGAGGCGGGTATCGTCAACGTCGATGGGCCAGGCGGCTACAAGAGCATCAGCACTGACATCGAGCCGCATCGCTGCGCGCTGCCGCATCTTCCTGCCGTAGAACTGCGCGCACCTCTGGCCGAAGCTGGTGAGGGCGCATGAGGACCTGCTGGTTGTTGTGCGCCACCTTACTGCTCGCCGCCTGCGAGCAGCTGAGCGCGCCGCTGTATCTGCCCAGTGGCGAGGATTACCCGGAGACGCTCAGCGCCTGGGGCGTGTTGCAGCAGCGTGATGGTCAGTTGCAGCCCGCCCGCGGTGTATTGCCCTATGACCTGAACACGCCGTTGTTCACCGACTATGCGCACAAGTTGCGGACGATTTGGATGCCGGAGGGAAGCCACGCCCGCTACGCCGAGGAGCGCTTCGACTATCCCGTTGGCAGCGTGCTCAGCAAGACGTTTTATTACCCGCTGGATGCTCAGGGGCGCCTGCTGCGCAGTGAGCAGCAGGACGCTGAAGCGGTGCAGTTGAAACGGGTGAGATTACTCGAGACACGCATCCTGTTGCGCCAGGAGCAGGGCTGGGTTGCGTTGCCCTACGTCTGGGATGAAGCACAGCGCGAGGCGACGCTGGACTGGGCGGGTGCCAGTTTCGATCTGGCGCTTCATGATGAGGCCGGTGAGGTGCTGGCGGTCGATTATCAGGTGCCCGATGCCAACCAGTGCGCGGGATGCCACGAAGAACAGGCCGGCAAAGGCGTGCAGCCGCTGGGACCGAAGGAGCGTCATCTGAACAAGGATTTTGCCTACGCCGATGGCACTGCCAACCAGTTGCAGCACTGGCAGAGCATCGGTTTCCTGCAAGGTGTGCCGGCTGACCTGTCTAGCGTTCCACGAAATGCTCTGTGGAGCGCGCCGCGTGAAGGGGAGAGTCTGGAGCATCAGGCACGCAGTTATCTGGACGCCAATTGCGCGCACTGCCATAACCGTGAAGGGCCAGGGCGTACGTCGGGTCTCTATCTCGATCCGGATACGCCGCTGAGCATCGCCTATGGACTATGCAAACAGCCGGTCGCTGCGGGCAAGGGCTCCGGCGACCGATTGGTGGACATCCACCCCGGCGCGCCGGAGAAATCGGTGCTGAGCTTTCGCCTGCACAGCACCGATCCCAGCATCATGATGCCCGAGCTGGGTCGTTCAGCCTCCCACCGCGAAGGGTTGGAAGTGATCGACCGCTGGATCGCCAGTCTTGCTGGCGACTGCTGACAGACTAGAGTTGGCCCGCTTGCCACTGCGCCTCTCGGCTGGACAGCGCAGCAGCGATATCCGCGACGCTGTCGGAGGCGATGCTCTCCGGCAGTGGATCGAGGCCGACACTGGCGAACAGCTGGCCATAGCTGTTGCGCAACTCGGCATAGGCCAGGTCGCGGCGTAGATCGGCCTGCAGCGTGTTCAGCTCGCCCTGGATCAGTTCCAGTTCGCCAATGCCCTGGGCCTGGTAGCGATTGCGCAGTTGCTCGACGATCTGCCCGTCCAACCCCGCCAGTTGCTGGCTGGTCTGGAACTGGCGTTGGGCCTCGCGGAAGTTGGCGTTAGCCACATGAAGCTGGGCGAGGATGGCCATCGACATGGCCTGGCGACGTGCGTCGGCGACTTCCTGGCCGGCCTTGGCGACATCGATGGCAGCGGGGGCGGAAAGTACGTTGAACAGGTTCCAGGTGACCTTCACACCGTAGTCGGCCCAGCTCTGGTTGACCAGGAACGAGTTGCTGTCGTAGTGGCCACCGGCGGAAAACTCCAGACCTGGCAGCAGACGGAGCATGGCTTTACGTGTTTCTGCGGCGCTGATACGCGCCTGGTAATCCTGCTCGCGCAGTTCGGGACGGCTGGCCAGGGCTTCCTGCTCCAGTGTGTCCAGCTCCACCTTGAGCTCCGGCATCTGATAACCGGCATCAGGCGCGAGCTCGACCTGAGTGCCCAGTGGCAGGTTGATCAGGGTGGCCAGCTCGGTCTTGGCCAGCGACAGGGCGCGGCGTTGCTCTTCCAACTGGCGAGTGGCTTCGATCAGGGCGCGCTGATAGCTCAGCGCCTGGATTGGATCGCCGATGCGTTGCTCACTCAGACGCTGGCTGTTGTCGCGGGCCTGGGCGACGCGCGCCATCAGGCTGTCGATCTGAGTCAGCAGACGATCCGCCGCCACGGCACGCCAGTAAGCGGAGCGCACGTCCTGGATGATGGTGTGCACGACCTTGCGCCGGCGCTCCTGCACGATCAGACGCTGATCGCCCTGTTGCTTGGCGCTGACGTAGGCCACGCCGAAGTCCAGTACGTTCCACACCATGGTCAGGTCGGCCACGCCGCGGTCACGATCCTGCGAGGTGGAGGGCTCCAGCGACTGGGTGCCGGTGTTGACACTCTGACTGCTGGAGGCGCTGACGTTGTTACGTCCGGCATAGCCGGCGGACAACGCCATACGCGGCAACATGTCGAAGGTGGCCAGGTCGACCTGACGCTGGGCCATGGCTTCTTCCATGACCTTCAGGCGGGCTTCGAGGTTGTACTTCACCGCGCGGGCCATGGCTTCGTGCAAGGTCAGCGGAGCGCTGAGTGGCTCCTGATCCTTGAACATGGTCGCCAAGTCCTGCTGAGCGCGTTGCTCGCTGGCGCTACGGTCGATGGGTTGACTGGTTACCGCGCAGCCGCTGATAGCCAGGGTCAGAAGACTGACCACAAATAGTGTTTGGCTCTTTTTCATCCTTGGGCCGCCCCCTTGTCACGGCACCGACTCACAGCTTCTTCGTTGTTATGTGTTGTGTTGGCTCAGATTGGCGGTTGTGCCGCCGCGATTTGTTGCAAGGCCAGCGCCAGTTCCCGGTGCTGGCGCTGTTCGCCTTCATGCAGATCGTGCAATTGCTGGCCCAGCGTTGGTGCACCGAAAATCCCGCCGCTGGTACCCCATTTATTACCGTCGAAAACTTCCAGCTTTTCGTTATCTTGCGGTGTGTCTTTGCCGAAGATTCCAGAGAAACTGCTGCTGCCGAACACACCGCCATCGCCACCGCCAAAGCCGAGGAAGCCAATGCCGCTGCCATTGCCGGCACCGCTGTCGCTGCTGGCGAAGACCTGGGCGATATAGCTGGGCGCTAGCGCACCGTTGTTGATGAAGATGTTGCCCAGGGTCGGAATACCACTGCCAAGAGTCGGCACCTCGAATAGCGGTGGCGGCAGTAGTGGTGAGGTGGTGACCGAAGGTGGCGGTGCACTGGGCAGGTTGGGCTCAATCGGAGAGGTCGGTGTAGTGGAGATGTTCGGTGTCGGGTTGGCGCGGAATTCCGGGTCGCCGTTATCGAGACTGCCCAGTGTGTAGCTGGCGCTGGAGAAGTTGCTCAGCATGGCATTGCCGACGCCATCAACAATGCCGCTACCGGCGGCTGTGAGCGATAGACCAAGCGTGCCCTGACCGGTCACACCGCTGACGGTGACGCGGTAGGTGCGGGCGTCGACCTGTACCAGCGATAGCAGGGTGCCGTTGGCGCTGCCCGTGGTAGCCAGGGCGAAGTCGGTCAGATCGACGCCGTTGACGTCTTCGCTGAAGGTGACGGTGAAACCGAGGGTGTTGCTGGTGGTGGGCGATGTACTGTCGAGGGCGATGCCTGTCACCTGTGGTGGGGCTGCATCAACCAGTACGGCGGTTGTGGTGCCGACGTTATTGAGACTCGTAGCCGTATCGTTACCGGCGGCATCGCGCAGTGTTGCCCCGTTGGCTTGGAGGTTGGCGCCGATGGTAATGCCGCTGCTGTCCTGCTGGCCGTTAGCGACGGTCAGGCGGAACACCAGTGCGTTGCTGCCAGAGCCGCTCAGGTAGTTGGCGTAGACGGTGCCGCCGGTGTCCAGGGTGATTGCCAGGCGCGGCGTGCCACCGGTGGTGTCGATAGTCACGGTTTCGTCGAAGTTCACCGTGAAGTCGAGGGTGTCGCCCGCCACATAGGTGCCGTTGGCTGGCACGCTGACCGAGGTGACGGCTGGTGCCTTGCTGTCGATGGCGTAATTGTTGGAGTCGGTGGTGCCGGTGCCGGTATTGCCGGCGGCATCGGTGTAACCGGTGTTGTCCAGGGTGATCAGGTTGGTCGCGTCGGTGACGTCGGCGTCAGGCGTCAGGGTCGCAGTCCAGGTCAGGCCGCCATCGCTGGAGCTAAGGTTGCTGAGTGCACCATTGGCCACGCTGAAGTCGGTCGTGGTCAGCCCAGTCACCGCCTCGCTGAAGGTGATGGTGACGGTGGTGGTCTGGCCGGCCTTCAGCGCCGTATCGGCAACCTGCACGGATGTGGCCGTTGGGCGCTGGGTGTCGATGGCGTAGTTGTTGGAGTCGGTGCTGCCGGTGCCGGCGTTACCCGCCTGGTCGATGTAGCCGGTGTTATCCAGGGAGACCAGGTTGCTGGTGTCGGTGACGTTGGCGCCCGGGGTCAGGGTGGCGGTCCAGGTGATTCCCCCATCGTTGGAACTGAGCCCGCTGAGGGTGCCGTTGTCGACGGTGAAGTCGCCGATGCCCAGCCCACTCACCGCCTCGTTGAAGGTGATGGTGACGGTGGTGGTCTGCCCGGCCTTCAGCGTGGTGTCGGTGACCACGATGGTGGCGGTGGGACGCTGGGTGTCGATGGCGTAGTTGACCGAATCGGTGGTGCCGCTGCCGATGTTACCGGCCGAATCCATCACGCCGGTGTTGTTGAGGGTGATGATGTTGCTGGCATCGGTGATATTGGCGCTCGGCGTGAAGGTGGCCGTCCAGGTCAGGCCGCCGTCACTGCTGCTAGGGTTGCTGAGGCTGCCGTTGGCTACGTTGAAGTCGCCGACGTCCAGGCCGAGCACCGCTTCGTTGAAGGTGATGGTGACGGTGGCGGTCTCGCCGATCCGTAGGTTGGTATCGCTGAGGGTGATGCTGGTGGCGGCCGGTCGCACACCGTCGACCACCAGAGCATTGTTGGCGCCCAGAGAGCCCGCCGCACCGGGGGTGGCCAGGGTGAGAATGGCGTTCTGGTTGGCGCCGTCCTGGATGGAGCCGCCATTGAGGCTCAGGGCTGTGGTGGAGGCATAGTCGAGGTCGGCAGAGCTGTCGCCCGCCTGCACGGTGTAACTGAAGCTCAGGGTGTTGGTGCCCGAGCCGGACAGGTAGTTGAGCACCCGGTCAGTAGCTCCTGTCTCCAGGGTCAGCGTCGGGATGCCGGTCACGTTCACTGCCGAGTCGAACTGCACGTTGACGGTGATGACATCGCCGATCTTGTAGGTGCCGTTGGCAGTACTGGACGATACGTTGGTGATGGTCGGGGCGATGGGGGTGGTCAGGGTTAGGTCGTTGCCGGTGCCACCGGTGTAGCTGGTGGTCAGCTCGGTGCCGTTGCCGGCGGCGTTGAACTTGCCGCCCTCGCTGACGCCGCTAAAGGTGCCGGTGACGGCGTCGGCGGCATCGTTGACGATCACCGTGTAGCTGTCGCCGCTGCCGGCCGCATAGCCATGGGTCACCGAGAGGTTGGCAGCGGAGACGTCGACGGTGCCATTGACCACCACCCGGTCGTAGCCGGTGCCGGCGGTGATGCCGTTGATATCCAGCGCCAGCGTGCTGCCCGAGTTAAGAGTCAGGTTGCCATTGACTGTCAGGGTGCCGACGCCAGCGCCGCCCGGAGACAGGGTGCCGCCGTTCTGCACGGTGACGTCGCCACCCAGGGTGCCGCTGCCGGCCAAGGTGGCGCCACCGGCCACAGTGGTGCTGCTGCTGGTGCTGCCGTCGACCACCAGGGTGCCCGCAGAGACAGCGGTGGTCCCGGTATTGGTGTTGCTGTTGGAGAGGGTCAGTTCACCTGCCCCGGTCTTGGTCAGTGCGCCGGATCCTGCGACCAGGCTGGAAATCGTCGCGCTGTAACCGAAGCCGACGTTGAAGGCCTGTGTGGTTCCGCCAGCCAGGGTGATGGTGCCGCCGGTCAGCGTCAGGCCGCTGGCCTGAGTCATGTCGAAGGTCAGGCTTTCGTTCAGAGAGACGGTGTTGAGGTTCAGTGTCTGGCCGGCCAGGTTGCTGGCGAAGACGATGGTCTGGCTGCCGGTGGCATCGGCAGCGGCGATGGCGATGGCTTCGCTGAAACTCACACCATCGGTGCGGTCGATGGTGGCGGTGTCGGTGGCATTGGTGACGTAAATGGTGTCGCTGGTGACCGTGGTGTTCGCCGTTGCGGTCGAGGTGCCATCGGTCATGCTGAAACTGATGGTGGCATCGCCGGCCGGGGTGTCGCTGCGGTATGTGACGTGTCGCGCCACATCGTTGACGAGGGCAGTCGTGGCAGCAGTGCCGGTGCTGGTGAATGCGATGGTCAGTACGCCGCCACTGCTGGTAAAGGTGGCGAAGGTTAGCCCGCCGGATTGCAGGGTGTTGCCACTGACGGTGAAGCTGGCACCCAAGGTACTGAGGCCGAAGACGTCGGAAGGGACTGCGCCGTTCGCCTGCTGAATCGTCAGGGTGGCGCCGAACCAGTTGCCATTGCCGCCATTGAGTGCGCCGAATTCGGTGTCGCTGAACGTGGCGTTCATGCTGGCGTCGAGTGTCACCGTATTGCCGGCTCCGGCCCAGGCCACGCTGTCGCCATTGAGATTGGCAATGGCCGGTGCCGAGTTGATCACGATGTCCTTGTTGGCCCCCAGGGAGCCTGCAGCGCCTGGGGCGGCCAAGGTCAGGATGGCGTTGTTGCCGGCAGCATCGCGGATGGTGCCGCCATTGAGCGCCAGGGCACCGCTGCTGATGTAGTCGAGGTCGGCGGCGCTGTCGCCCGCCTGCACCGTGTAATTGAAGGACAGGGTGCTGGTGCCGGAACCGCTCGCGTAGTTGATGGTTCGATCAGTGCTGCCGGTCTCCATTGTCAACTGCGGTGTCCCAGCGACGGTGACGACCTCACCGAAGTTCACCTGTACGGAGATCACATCCCCTGCCTTGTAGGTGCCGTTGGCAGTGCTGGAAGTCACCGACGTGACGCTGGGTGCGAGGGTGTCGATGACGTAGTTGCTTGAGTCGGCGGTACCGACCCCTGCAAGGCCACCGCTGACGGCGGAGACCCCGCTCAGGTCGACGGTGATGACGTTGGTGCCGTCGGTGACACTCGCGTTGGGCGTGAACAGGCCAGTCCAGGTCAGGCCGCCATCGGAGCTGCTCAAGCCACTTATGTTGCCGTTGGGCACGGTCAGGTCGGCAGTGGTGAAGCCACTCACCGCTATGTTGAATGTGAACGTGACAATGGAGGTCTCGCCGATCTTCAGGTTGTTATCGGAGAACGTTGCCGACACCAGGGCGGGGCGGGGCACTTCGGCGAAGCCGATGTTGTCGATCCCAACGTACAGATTGCCATCGCCGGAAGAGGGATCCGAGATACGGATCTCGTCCACATTCTGGAAGATCGACGCGGTCAGCCCATTGGCCTGGGTGAAATCGGATATGTAGTCGCCTGTATCGGTCGTCAGAGTCACGCTGCCCAGCGAGACGCCATCACGGAAGGCTTCGAAGGTGATCTGTGGATGAACTCCCAAGTAGTCGACGACCTTGATACCGGTGAAGGAGAAATCAGCTCCGTTCTGGCTGCGGATGATGATGATCGGTGTTCCGTCACCTGAGGCGTCGACGATCCCCTCAGCGTTCGGCGTCCCGTCACCGAACAAATTGCTGTAGTACTCCCACTGAGAGTTACTGTTGGTATTGCCTGAGTTTGCCGAGTAGATCTCGATTACCACGCCGGGTATATCGGTGGAGTTGGCCTGCCCATCGGTCACTGTCGTACCAAGCACTGCATCCGGGCCGCTGAAATTGAGCGTCCCCGCGAACAACCGCCCACTGAAGGCTTGTTGGGCCGATGCCGAGAATGGCGTGACTGCCTCGATCGAGCCACTGGTGACTTCCAGTGCCCAGTCGCCGCCTTGGGAGGTGGAGCCGGTCGCATCGTTGGAGGCGGCTACATCTGCACCGGTAAGTTGGGCTATCTGGCTGACGAACGTCTGTCCGGCTGCACCGCTACCGACATCGCAGCCGTAGAAGAGAATGTCGCCATCGACATCGAGGCTCTGGCCGATTTGTGCCAGTTCGGCTGCATGTGCGTCCAGGCCAGCTTTATCCAGGGCAAGGCTGCCAAGCGTCACCTGCCCGGGCAGCCCGTGACTGACGATATGGATGGCATCGATGCCGGAGCGTCCCGCCAGGTAGTCACTGATTTGCTTCAGACCATCGCCCTTGGGGTCGAGCACCACGACCTCGGTGCCCGGATTGAGGCCCGCCAACAGTTGTTGGTAGTCCTGGACTTGGCCGTCGACGAAGACGATTTCCTGACGGTTATCAGCGGTGCCAGTCGGCGTCGCTGCCAGATTGTCATGGCTGGAAGAAGCATCCGCCGTTGGCTGGGCGTTCGCGGCTTGCGTGTCCGCGACTTCAGCCGCCGTGGCGGCGACCGCGCCGTCGAACATCATCCGTGGTTCCAGAGCCATCGCCAGAGCGGATATTGCGGGTTTGGCCGCAGTTCGTACGGGAGCAGTCTTCTTCCAAAACATGGAGCACCTCCTACCACTTTCAAGAAGAGGAAGGCTCCATCGGCCTTCCCCTCATAATTGCTTACCGACCCGAATGCACGAGTCGGCTCGATCACTCAGTTACGCGACGGGAAGATGCCTTCCAGCGCAATGATGAAGTTGGTGCCCAGATAGGGATTGCGGATACTGATCGGCTGGCTGCCACCGACAGGCGAGACGGTTACGGTTCCCTGGGGAACGACTGAGCCCTGCCCGTGGACGCCGCCCAGGTTGGCCTTGGTAGCATCCGGGGCGGTTGAGGTGAACAGGCCACTGATGGCCACGGTGCTTGGGCCGGACTTGGCTGTGGTATTCGACAGGTACACCGTGGCTCCTGCGGTGGGTACCACCATGGCACCTGGCGTACCAGTCGCAACGTCAACGCTGGAACCCGTCAGGCTCACGGCACTAGCCTGGCCGGTGAATTGAGCAACGGGCTGATGGATCGGCATCTGTGTAACATTCAACGTGACGCTCTCGATGCCTGCGACTTCTCCGATCGTGATCGGCGTCAGGCCTGGCCCGTTACCTTGCCCCACCGGGCTACGCCCGGAGAAGTTCGGCAGCCCGAAGGTGCTCTGGCCGTTGCCGCCGTATATGGTGCCCAGCAGCGCGAACAGTGCCGAGTTCTGCGTGATGGCCATGATCTGGCCCTGGCAGGTCGCCCAGCCCCTGGGGGCAAAGTTGAAGCCCACCATACGGATCTCGCCCAGGAATGGATCGCTCATTGCTTATCTCTCCTTGATGCAGCCGCGCACGCGGCACTGTTGTGTGTTGTTCTAGAGCGGAGCCTCGGCCGATTTCGGCCGCTTTACATGGAACAGCGCCTGCAACAAATGCCGGTCGCCTTCTTCATCCGGCCCGATGGGGGTGAGCATCGCCTCCCATTCACTGCCTTCCGGGCTGCGCAGCCGATAATTGTGTTGGGGCAACTGGACCCCCTCAGGCTGGGCAAAAATTGCGCTGTAGCAGTGGTAGCGGGCCGTCATCGCCACGCCTGCATAGGCCTCCACCAGGGTGATGGTCACACCTTCACCTTCATCCCAGCATAGTTGCCAGGGTTGCTGGAGATAGCGCTCGAAGTCTTCGAGGCTAGGCACCTGGCTCATGCCGGCACCGCCAGAGCGGGCACGGCTTCGCGGTGCATCTGCAGGTAGATATGGTTGGCGCCGATCACGCTGAAGGCAAAGCGCTCGTACAGGCGTTTGGCCGGATTAGTGGGTTCGACGAACAGGCGCATCGACTTTTCAGCAGCATCCGCATCATCGACCAGTGCGGCCAGGTAGCGGGTGCCGATTCCCTTGCCCCGCCATTCGGGGAGCAACGAAATGTCGATTAGATTGATCGTGGTCGGACCGCGGAACACGTAGAGACGGCCGATAGGCAGGTCTCCGTGGCAGATCAGGGAGAAGTCGGAGCCCTGATAATGCTCCTGGTAATAATGGTGCTGGGCATCGAACTGCTGTGCGAGAAAGGCATCGATGGCCGGTTGATCCCAGCCGCTGAGCGCCATTTCCTGGGCGCGGGTACTCGCATAAAGCCTGTGCAGGAAGCTCAGATCGGCTTCCTCGGCAGGCCGAAGATGCAGCTCGGGGGAACGCATGGCGTGGGTGTCCTTTGCTTCCGTGCTACCGCAGTGTGTGCCGATACCGATAAATGTTATTTTGCCACCACTCGACTGATAGGTCGGAGGTTAGCGGAAGTCCGTGGTCAATCGCTACCTTCCAGATCAACAGTAGACGAATTATTTAACCCCTGCTGGAACTTTCTTTTTTGTCTTTTGTCTGGCGCCATTTTTCAAGCGCTCTATAGGCTTCGCCCGCCCAGTACTCCACTGCTTCGCGAAGGTTCTGATCGGCCGCTTCGCGCTTGCTTTGGCTGTCGGGATGGAATGACTGTGACGGCTGCTTGGCATCGAAGCCGGCGCTCTCGCGCAGCTGTGGTAGGTGTGCGTCTCTCACGGCGAGCATCGAGGCCAGCCGACCCCAGCAGGCTTCTGGCAGCTCCTGATAGTTCACTGCTATCGCGCCATGCCGCTGGCAAAGCTCCAGACCTTTCTGGAGGATGGAGCCGACCGTGCGGCTGGTGTATTCGGCGGGTGTCATGCGCAGCGCTTCTTCTGCAGGTAAATCCAGTGCAGATGATCCCAGCAACCCGGGCACGCGGTGCATGCCCGGCTGGCGCAGCTGGGAGACGACGATCTCCAATGGGTCGCGGTAAAGGAAAACGCGCGGTACTTCGGGGTAAAGCGACAGTAGCAAGGGAGCCTCGAACACGTTCCAGGCATCGAGCTTGATGAATAGTCGTTGCTCACTGCCTTGACGTCGTTGTCCGTAGGCGGAGAGCAGCGCCGCGAGCCAGGCGGGTTGCCGAGGCGCTACCTGTGGGTCCAGTCGATGGGCTCGCAGCAGATTGTCCAGCGGCGGTGGTTCGGAGAGCACGATGTTGTCATCCAGCGCCGCCAGCATCTGCGCCATCAGTGTCGAACCGCAACGTGAGGCGTGGAAGATCAGCGCTGTGGGTGTCAGGCCAGGGTTTGTCGCCTGCCAGTCTAGCAGCGCCTGGATACCGGTCTCCCGGCGGAAAGCCTGGTTGAAGGGCAGGCGCAACGCCTGATCGACGTCGTCACGGAAGAACGGCCGGGCCAGTCGTTGTTCGCCGAACCAGCACCAGTCCAGTCGCCATTCACCGTTCTGGAACCAGGCGCGGATCGGCAACCAGCCGCTGAAGTCTTGTTCGGTATTCACACTCGCCATTGGTCGCTCCACGCCTGTCTGCCCTGGCGCATGGCCGCTTTCACCTCTGCTTCGGAAAAGGTCAGCCCCAGCGTCGCAGCAAGGCGTACGACTTCTGCTTGGAAGTCACGTGTATCGCTCAGGGCGCGTAGGCGTGTGGCGAGGGTTATGTCCTGCGCCACATGATTGCGGAAAACGGCAAAGGCCAATTCCGATCTCCCTGGCCGTAGTTCGGGAGTATCTGGCAGCCCGGCTGCTACTTGCTGCAGCAACCAGCCGTTGGGCTGGCAATCGAGCACCAGGTGCACGCGCGCGCCTGGCCCCGGGTTATCTACCCGGTGCGGCCTGGACAGGTCGATAAACCAGCATTCGCCTGCCTTCATGGGCACCTGCAGGCCGTCGACGAGAAACTCCACGTCAGGCGGGCTGAGCAGTGGAATGTGCAGGCGCAGGTCGCCGCCAGGCCGGCCGAGGTCGGGGTCGCAGTGTTCGTGAATGCGAGCGCCGGCACCTAGGCGCAGGAGCCGCGCGCTGCGGATGCTGGTCTGGAACAGCGCGAGCATCTGGTGCCAGGCCTGTTCCTCCTGCCACCAGTCGGTAGGCACCGGCGCTCCTTGCCCGGGGGCGAGAGGCAGGAGGGCATCTTCCGGGGTGATCAGTGCGACGCCGCTCCACTCACCCTGGTAATAACCCGTATTGAAGTGATGCTGCCAGGCGTGGTCAGGAATCCGCCCGAGCGCCTCCTGCAGTGCGGGTAATCGAGGCGCCAGTGGCAATCGGGAGCATCGTGGTAAAGCGTCCAGGCTCATGTTGCATCCTTGTGTTAAAAACCACTTTCGCGCACGCCAAGCGCCGCGATCCGCCGCCAGGCAGCGCCGAGTAGCGACTGCCGCTCTCCGTCCAGTATCACCACGCCGCGCAAGGGGTGATCGGGATGGATGTCGTTATCCAATAGCGTCAGACGTACGCCGTACTGTGCTTGCACTGGTTCCGCGCGGTGTTGGGCGTCGCGGCGTATGGCGATGGGGCCGCCATGGTCGGAGCTGAGTGCTTCAAGTTCCAGATAAGCGGCGCCAGTGGCATCAACTTCGTCCAGGCGCACTTTCATTGACGGGCGTGCCGGGTCGTCGGTGATGAAGCGTCCTTCGCTGCCCGTTTCGATTCGCCAGAGGTTTTCTTCGGCCAGGTAGCCGCGCAAACGCAGCCCCAGCTCGACGATGCGTGCGAGTGATTCGGCGGGGTGCAGCCAGCGCCCCGTGCTCAGGTCGCGTTGCAAGTCACGTACCACGCCGGCCTGCGTTGCGCGCAGTTGCAGGCGCTCACGCTGGGCGGCTAGACCGCGGTATTCGGCCACCGCTTCGGCCAGGCGTTGTTCGAGGATACTGGCATCGGCCACTGTCTCGCTACGGGCGGACTGGCGGCGCAGTTGCAGCTGAAGAATTTCGGTCTCGCGGCGGACGATGGCCTGGCGTGAGTCCAGGTCGGGTGAGTCCAGTTCCAGCAGCAAGTCGCCGGCCGCCACGGTCTGGCCGTCTTGCACGTGTACGGCCTTCAAGCGCGCAGCTACCGGTGCATACAAGGCGCTGGTGCGCGAGGCTTCGAGCACCGCAGGTATTTCCACCGAGCTGCGCCAGGGCACGATCAGCACCAGCAGCACCGCAGCAAGGCTCAGGCCGGTGATCAGCACCTTGCGCGAGTCGGCTTGTTCGCGGCGTTGCCACCATTCGCCCAGCTCGCGCCAGATGGGCAGGCCGATGAACCACAGCAGCTCAACCACCATCAGAAAGATGCCAAGCACCTTGAAGAACAGGTGATAGACCGCCAGCGCGATGCCGAGGAACAGGATTGCGCGCCATATCCAGGAACCGTAGCCCCAGATCAGCAGGCGCCGGGTCATGCTGGGTGACCAGGGTTCCGGTGCCGGTTCGCCATAGCCGAATAGGGCTTCGCGCAGGCGCCAGCGACACAGGGCGAAGGCGCGGTTCTGCAGGTTATCTACGCCCCATAGGTCGCTGATCAGGAAGTAGCCATCGAAGCGCATGAAGGGATTGAGGTTGATCACCAGGGTGGTGATCCAGGTTGCGCTGGCCAGCATGAAGGCCGAGGTGCGCAAGGGGCCGTCTGGCAGCAATGACCAGGCCAGCAGTGCCAGCACTGCCAACAACAGCTCGGCGAACACACCGCCCGCACCGATCAGCAGTCGCGAGCGCCGGTCGCGCACGCGCCAGGCATCGCTGACATCGGTGTAGAACATCGGCAGCATCACCATGAAGGCCAATCCCATGCTCTGTACCCGACAGCCGGCGCGCTTGGCCATGAAGGCGTGGCCGAACTCATGGCAGAGCTTGGCGAAGGTCAGCGCGATACCGAAAGCCAATGCGCCACCGAGGCTGAACAGGTGAGGAAAGGTGGCGAGAAAGCGCTGCCAATCGCGCATCACCAGGAATACCCCCAGTACGAACACCAGCGGCAGGGCCCAGCGCAGCAGCCAGGGGCCGTGGCGTTCGAGCACGGGCCAGGCGCGATTGAGGAATGGATCGGGCCGCCACAGTGGGATGCGGAAGAACAGGTATTGATGCAGTGCCCGCTTCCACGGGCTTTGGCGCTGGGCGGCAGCTTTCATCGCGTAGCTGGCGCGCTGCTTATCGTCCAGGGCGGCGATCAGGTCATGGCTGCTGAGAAATTGCAGCATGTCCTCGAGCTCGCCCTGGCCCAATGGCAGGCCGGGCTCGGCATTGGCAGCGGCTAGAACGCGCTGCGGCTCGCCCAGTGTCCAGTGACGCAACAGGCGCACGGCGGCGGCGCCGAGCTTGAAGTAGCGCCCGCGTAGCGGGTCGGCCAGCGTCCATTGCGGGGCGCCGTCAAGGCCGGGTGCTGCCGGCGATAGCTGCAGGTCGGGGCGCAGGGCAGGCAGCATTAGAAACCCAGGTTCTGGCGTGCGGCGGCCAGTGGCCGACGTAATAGGTAATAAGCCAGCGGTGCTCGATCACCGAACAGCTTGGCGGTGCCACGCAGGCCCACGCGTGGCGGCGCCTCGACGAAGCGCGCATCCAGGCGGTAGGCCAATTGTCCGGCGGCGGTGGTCTGTGCTTCGTAGGCGGAGCGCTCCAGCTGGGCCTCATGACGATTGAGCGGGTCGCTGTCGAGAAACAGCGCCACTTCGGCGCCCGGCTGCAGGGCGATGGCGTCACCCACGGGCAGCTCGATACGTAATTCGGCCTGGCTCGGGTCGGCGATCTGCATCAGCCGCTCACCAGTTTGCACCGGCTTGCCGGTCAGGCGCTCGGCGTCGGCGAATACGGCGATGCCCTCCCGCTCGGCGCGCACTTCGCTGCGGGCCAGCAGTTGCCGGGCATAGTCGCGTTCGGCGCGTTTCTGCTCGACGCGTGCAGCCAGCAGGTCGAGGCGGGCGCTGGATTCGGCATCGGCAAAGGCGCGTTGGCTGTTGGCCTTGAGTTCGGCCTCGGCTACGCCCAGGGCGCGCTCGGCTACATCGGCCTGGGCCTTGAGGCTGGTGGCCTCGAAGCGCACCAGCAGGTCACCAGCCGCGACGCTTTGGTTGGGTTTGACCAGAAACTCGGCGATCACGCCATCCAGCGGCGCGGCGACGACACGGCCGCCCAGCGGCACGACTTCGGCAGGCGCCAGTACCGACTGACGCACCGGAATCAGCAACAGCAGCGAAAGCGCTGCCGCGACGGCCACCAGTTTCTTGCGCGGCCAGCGCATGCGCCAGGGCTTACGCGGTTGCAGCGCCAGCCAGGCGTGGGCGTAGGTGTCGGCCAGTTGCCTGAGCAGCGATTGTTCGGCTTCACTGAAGGGCGTGTCGCGCGCCAGCCATAGGCCGCCGAAGGTTTCGCCGCTGCGGTTTTTCAGTGGTAGCCAGTAAGCATGCGGGGCAGACAGATCGGCCATATCGGCACGTGCCTGTTCATCCAGATGCGTGGGATCGACGTTGTGCCCTTCGTCCAGGCGCTCGTGCTTGAGCAGGGTTGAGGTGGCGCGCTCGACGAAGGCGACGAATGGTGAGTGCGCTTCCACCACGCTGATACTGGTCAGTGCCTGCACCTTGCCGGCGATCAACAGCGCCGCATGGCGAAAACCGAACAGCGCCTGGCCGTCATTGACCATGGAGAAGGCCAGTTGCTCGGTGTTGGCAGCTTTGCGTGCCTGCTGTTCCAGCCCGAGGAACAGGGCGAATACCCGTTCGGCCATACCGGGCAGTGGTGCGTTCATTCCGTCACCTGAAACTGTGCGGTACCGCTCATGCCTGCGAGCAGTCCTTTGCTCTCGTCCGGCAGGCTGCCGATCAGCAACAGCGTCTGGCTGCCCTCATCAATACGCGCGCCGAGGCGCTTAACCGTGGCTTTGAGCGGCTTGCCGGTTTCGTCGGGGGTGAAATCGAAGGCCTGCCCCGGCTGCAGGCGGCTGAGCCAGCTGGAGGGCACCAGCAGGTAAATCTCCAACGTGCCGTTATCCACCACATCCAGCAGCGGGGTGCCGCTGGCCACGCTCTCATGGGGTTGGGCGCGGCGCAGCACCACGCGGCCATTGAACGGAGCGGCAACGCTGCAGCGCTTCACCTGTACCTGATACACCTGCGTTTCCGCCTGGGCCTGGGCCTGTCGTGCCTCGGCCAGGGCCACTTCGAAGCGGCCCACTGAGTTGAGGGCGGCCAGCTGTTTCTTGTGGTTCAGCTCTTCACGGGTGGCGCGAGTAGCGGCCTGGGCCGCATTCAACTGAGCCTGGTAGGCGCTGCAGTCGAAGCGCACCAGAACGTCGCCCTTGTTGAAGCTCTGGCCATCGCTGAACGGCATTTCGATGATGCGGCCAGGCAGTTCGCTGGAAAGCACGGCCTGGTTTTGCGCGCGCAGCACGCCGCGTACCTGGCGCTCGCCGGATGGTGTGGCGACCGGCGTCAGTGAATCGAGTAATGGGTCGTCGGCCCAGAGGAGGGGGCTGAATGCAAAGATCAGCAAGCCGAAGAGACAGGGGAGAGGGCTTTGGCGCGGCATGGCATACGTCCTTGCATGGAGTCAGCGCAGTCTACGGTAGAAGTCGATCATGGCAAATTGGCCGTAACGGCGCATCCATATGGTGCATGATGTCGACTCTGGTGCGTGCGCGGCTTGCTTCTGGTGCGCCGGGTCCCTGGTCAGCCTAGCTGGCGCGTGGCCTGGGCTCTGGCATAAGTCTTGCGCTGCACTGGGTATCGTCCAGGCTAGCAGGAGGCCGCCGTGTCGATTCATGTCGCGCTGCACCATGTCACCCACTACCGCTACGACCGTGCGGTCAACATCGGGCCACAGGTCGTTCGTCTGCGCCCGGCTCCCCATAGCCGCACACGTATCCTGTCCTACTCGCTGAAGGTCGAGCCCGGCGAGCATTTCATCAATTGGCAGCAGGATCCGCAGGGCAACTACCTGGCGCGCCTGGTGTTCCCGGAGAAGACTCGCGAGTTGAAAGTCGAGGTGGATCTGGTCGCCGAGATGGCGGTGTTCAACCCCTTCGACTTCTTTCTCGAGCCCTATGCCGAGCGCATTCCCTTCACCTACACCGAAGGCGAGCAACGCGAGCTGGCGCCCTACCTGGTCAAGCTGCCGGCCACGCCGCTGTTTGCCAAGTACCTGGCCAGCATTTCTCGCGAGCCGGTGCCCAGTATCGATTTCCTGGTGGCGCTGAATCAGCGCCTGTCGACCGACATCCGCTACCTGATTCGCATGGAGCCCGGCGTGCAGACGCCCGAGGAAAGCCTGAAGAACGCTTCCGGCTCCTGCCGCGATTCTGCCTGGCTGCTGGTGCAGCTGATGCGCCACATGGGCCTGGCGGCGCGTTTTGTCTCCGGCTACCTGATCCAGCTCACGGCGGACGTCAAATCCCTCGACGGGCCCTCCGGCACGGACAAGGACTTCACCGACCTGCACGCCTGGTGCGAGGTGTATCTGCCTGGCGCTGGCTGGATCGGGCTCGATCCGACTTCAGGCCTGTTCGCCGGCGAAGGCCATATCCCGCTGGCCTGCAGCCCGGAGCCATCCTCGGCGGCGCCGATCACCGGTGGGCTGGACGAGTGCGAGGTGGAATTCGAGCACCTGATGAGCGTCGAGCGCGTGTGGGAGGCGCCGCGCGTCACCAAACCCTATAGCGACGGCCAGTGGCAGGCGATCCAGGCGCTGGGCCGGCAGATCGATGCTGACCTGCAGCAGCATGACGTGCGCCTGACCATGGGCGGCGAGCCCACCTTCGTTGCCCTCGACTATCCCGATGACGACGAGTGGAACACCGCGGCTCTGGGGCCAAACAAGCGCCGCCTGGCGGCCGACCTGTTCTACCGTCTGCGCAACCACTATGCGCCCAAGGCGCTGGTGCATTTCGGCCAGGGCAAGTGGTACCCAGGCGAGCAGTTGCCGCGCTGGTCGCTGAACTGCTTCTGGCGCCGTGATGGCGAGCCGCTGTGGCAAGACCCGAAGCTGCTGGCCGACGAAAAGCGCGGCTATGGTGCCACCGCCGAGACCGCCGCACGCTTTCTCGCCACGCTGGCGGCGCATCTGCAGGTGGATGCCGGTAACGTCTTTCCAGCCTATGAAGACTGGTTCTATTACCTGTGGCGTGAGCGCAAGCTGCCGGACAACGTCACTCCGGACGACCCGCGTCTGAGCGATCCACTGGACCGCGAGCGCTTGCGCAAGGTGTTCGAGCAAGGCCTCGACAACGTGGTTGGCCATGTGCTGCCGCTGGCGCGCCAGGTGGTCGGCGAGGGCTGGCAGAGCGGGCGCTGGTTCCTGCGTGACGAGCACTGCCGCCTGCTTCCGGGCGACTCGGCGCTGGGTTATCGCCTGCCGCTGGATTCGCTGCCCTGGGTCAGCCAAGCCGATTATCCCTACATCAACCCGGTCGATCCCAGCCAGGCGCTGCCACCACTGCCCAGCCCGGCGCAGGTCCAGCGCCAGTTGCGCGGCGTCTGGCGCGGTGCAAGCGCGGCCCCCGCCGCCGGCCCGCAGAGCGCACGCCCGGCCAGCGGGCAATCGGCTGCCGGCATCGTGCGCACCGCGCTGTGTGCCGAGCCGCGCGAGGGCCGCCTGTACCTGTTCATGCCGCCCCTGAGCCACCTCGAGGATTACCTGGAGCTGGTCGCGGCCATCGAGGCAGTGGCTGCCGAGCTCAAATGCCCAGTGCTGCTGGAAGGCTACGAACCGCCGCTTGACCCGCGTCTGCAGTATTTCCGCGTCACCCCTGATCCGGGCGTGATCGAGGTGAACATCCACCCGGCTGCCAGCTGGGACGAACTGGTTGAGCGCTGCGAATTTCTTTACGAGGCGGCGCGCCAATCGCGCCTGTCCAGCGAGAAGTTCATGATCGATGGGCGCCACACCGGCACCGGTGGCGGCAACCACTTCGTCCTCGGCGGCGCCACGCCGAGCGATTCGCCGTTCCTGCGCCGCCCCGATCTGCTGCGGAGCCTGATCAGTTACTGGCATAACCACCCGTCGCTGTCCTACCTGTTCAGTGGCTTGTTCATCGGCCCGACGTCGCAGGCGCCGCGTGTCGACGAGGCCCGCAACGATGCGCTGTACGAGCTGGAGATCGCCTTTGCGCAGATGCCCGAGCCGGGCCGCGACTGTCCGCCGTGGCTGGTCGACCGTTTGCTGCGCAACCTGCTGGTAGACGTCACCGGCAACACCCACCGCGCCGAGTTCTGCATCGACAAGCTGTATTCGCCGGATTCGGCCAGCGGGCGCCTCGGCCTGCTTGAACTGCGCGCCTTCGAGATGCCGCCGCACGCGCAGATGAGCCTGGCCCAGCAACTGCTACTGCGTGCGCTGATCGCGCGCTTCTGGCAGGAGCCCTATCGCCCGGCGAAGCTGGTGCGCTGGGGCACCGAGCTGCATGACCGCTATCTGCTGCCGCATTTCGTCGAACAGGATTTCGCCGACGTACTGCAGGAGCTGGGCAGCTTCGGCTATCGCCTGCGCAGCGAGTGGTTCGCCCCGCACTTCGAGTTTCGCTTTCCCAAGGCCGGCGATTTCACGGTCAAGGGCATCGATCTGGAGGTGCGCCAGGCGCTGGAGCCCTGGCACGTGCTGGGCGAGGAGGGGGCCACAGGCGGCACGGTACGTTATGTCGACTCGTCGCTGGAGCGCATGCAAGTGAAAGTATGCGGTATGGCACCGGATCGCTACGTGCTGACTTGCAACGGCGTGCCAGTGCCCTTGCGGCCGACGGGCAAGGTCGGTGAGTTCGTCGGTGGTGTGCGTTTCCGCGCCTGGCAGCCGGCCAGTTGCCTGCAGCCGACCATCGGCGTGCACGCACCGTTGGTGTTCGACCTGATCGACACCTGGATGCAGCGCTCGCTGGGTGGTTGCCAGTACCATGTCGCGCATCCGGGCGGTCGCAACTACGACAGCCTGCCGGTCAATGCCTACGAGGCGGAGAGCCGGCGCCTGGCGCGCTTCTTCCGACTGGGCCACAGCCCAGGCAAGCGCCCAGCCGTGCAACCGATAGACAATAATGAACTGCCGATGACCCTGGATCTGCGTCGGGTTTGACGACATGTTGCTCACTTGAGTGTCGGCTGCCGCGACCAGTCCCCTCGCCCCTTTGGGGAGAGGGTTAGGGAGAGGGGAAACTGGCGCCTTCGCGGTGTTTCAGCCCTTTCCCCCGGCCCCTCTCCCATAAATGGGAGAGGGGAGCGTAAAGCCGTACCGCCTTGCCACTGCCGAGCCTGCCATGCACGACCTGCTAGCCGATTACCCGCCCCCTGCCGGGGCTTATCACGAACTGCTCGACGCCAAGGGCAACGTGCGCCCGCACTGGCGCCGGCTGTACGAGCAACTGGCGCGCAGCCGCCCGGAGCACCTGGCGCAGCGTGAGGCCATGCTGGCCCGGCAGATCCAGGAAAACGGCGTCACTTACAACGTCTATGCCGACCCGGACGGCGCCGACCGGCCCTGGGAGCTCGACCTGCTGCCCAATCTGATTGCGGCTGACGAGTGGCAGCAGATCGCCGCGGGCGTGGCGCAGCGCGCGACCCTGCTCAACCGCGTGCTGGCCGATCTGTATGGCCCGCAGAAGCTGATCGCCGACGGCCTGCTGCCGACCGAGCTGGTGTTCGGTCACAACAATTTCCTCTGGCCGTGCCAGGGCATGCAGGCGCCGGGCGGCACCTGGCTGCACCTGTATGCGGTGGATCTGGCTCGCGCCCCAGACGGTCGCTGGTGGGTCACCGCCGACCGCACCCAGGCGCCCTCTGGCGCCGGCTACGCGCTGGAGAACCGGCAGATCGTCTCGCGCGCCTTCCCCGAGCT
This sequence comes from Ectopseudomonas composti, assembly GCF_900115475.1. GTDB lineage: Bacteria > Pseudomonadota > Gammaproteobacteria > Pseudomonadales > Pseudomonadaceae > Aquipseudomonas > Aquipseudomonas composti. The sequence goes on along the minus strand of NZ_FOWP01000001.1, from coordinate 431,725 downwards.
GTACCGCGACCTGCGCGTGCAGTACCTGGCTGGCTTCTTCCGTACCCTGCAGGACACCCTGGCGCGCCAGGCACCCAGTGGCGGCGAGACGCCGCTGGTGGTGCTGCTGACGCCTGGGCGCTTCAACGAGAGTTATTTCGAGCACCTGTACCTGGCACGTCAGCTCGGTTATCCACTGGTCGAGGGCAGCGACCTGACCGTGCGCGACGCCACCCTCTATCTCAAGACTCTGGCCGGCCTGCGCCGCGTGCATGCGGTGTTGCGTCGCCTCGACGACGATTACTGCGACCCGCTGGAGCTGCGCACTGATTCGGCCCTCGGTGTGCCCGGTCTGCTCGAAGCGGTGCGCCGTGGTCGTGTGCTGGTGGCCAATGCCCTGGGTAGCGGCGTGCTGGAGTCGCCCGGCCTGCCCGGTTTTCTGCCCGCGATCAGCGAGCATCTGCTCGGTGAAGAATTGCTGCTGCCGTCCATTGCCAGTTGGTGGTGTGGCGAGCCACCGGTGCTGGATGAGGCGCTGGAGAAGCTCGACCAACTGCTGGTGCGCCCGGCCTTCCCTTCGCAGAGTTTCACCCCGGTATTCGGCCGTGATCTGGACGAAGCGCAGCGCGCCAAGCTGGCTGCACGTCTCAAGCTGCGCCCCTATGCCTATGTGGCGCAGGCGCGGGCCAAGCTGTCGCAGGCGCCGGTGTGGGACGGCAGCGGTTTGCAGCCACGCGCCATCGGCATGCGTGTGTTCGCTGTAGCCAGTGCCGACGGCTACCGGGTGATGCCCGGCGGCCTGACCCGTGTGGCTGCCGAGGCCGATGCCGAGGTGGTGTCGATGCAACGTGGCGGGGCGAGCAAGGACACCTGGGTACTCGGCACGCGGCAGAGCGGCGGTGAGCCCTGGCAGACGCAACGCACCCTCGGCACCGCCGATCTGGTGCGCAGCGATCCCTTCCTGCCGTCACGGGTGGTGGAGAACCTGTACTGGTTCGGTCGTTACGCCGAGCGTTGCGAAGGCAATGCGCGCCTGCTGCGCATCATGCTGGCGCGCTACGTCGATGACGATGACGACCCGCAGGCACTGCAGAGCGCGCTGGCACTGGCGCAGGAATTGGGCCTGCTGGCAGATCCCGAAGAGGGTGAGCTGGCAGAGCGTCTGTTGCAGGCGCTGCTTGGCAGCGACTGGCCGGCTAGCCTGCGCTCCAATCTGCAGCGCTTGCAGTGGGCCGCTGGCAGCGTGCGCGGCAAGCTGTCCCAGGCCAACTGGCAGGCGTTGGTCGAGTTGCAGCGCGAGGCTCAGTTGCTCGAAGGCCAGCCGGCCGATTTCGGCGAGCTGCTGGATTTTCTCAATCGCCTGCTGATGTCGCTGGCGGCGCTGTCCGGTTTCGCCCTCGACGACATGACCCGCGACGACGGCTGGCGTTTTCTCATGTTCGGCCGCTACATCGAGCGCCTGCAGTTTCTCTGCGACAGTTTCGCCGGGTTCCTGCGCAGCGGGTCGGCCACCGACCAGTCGGCGCTGGAGTGGCTGCTGGAGCTGGGCAACAGCAGCATCACCTACCGCACCCGCTACCTGGCTTCGGCGCAGTTGATACCGGTGCTCGACCTGCTGTTGCTGGACGAACAGAACCCGCATGCCGTGATCTTCCAGATGCGCACCCTGCTGCATTCGCTACAAGGTGTTCACGAGCGCTTCGAGCTGCCTGCCGAGCGCTACCTGGCTTATCTGGAGGAGCAACTCGCGGCCTTCAACCTGGCCACCCTGGAAAACCCGCTGTTCGGCCCCGGCAGCACCCGTGCGGTGCTCGAAGGCCTGGCCGACCTGCTGGTGGCCATCAGCGAAGCCGCCGGGGCGGTATCCGATCACCTTGGGCTGCGCTTCTTCGCTCATGTCGATGTCAGCCAGCGGACGCAATCCTCATGAGCAGTGCGCTTTATCAGGTGCTTCACGACACCCATTACCGCTACTCGGCGCCGGTTTCCCTGGCCCAGCAACTGGCGCATCTGTGGCCGCGCGAGTGCCCCTGGCAACGCTGTCACGAGCACGAACTGCGTATCGACCCGCAACCCTGTCAGCGCCGCGACGGCCTCGACGTGTTCGGCAATCCGCTAACGCGCCTGGTGTTCGAGCGTCCACACGAGGTGCTGAGTGTCAGTGCGCGGCTGCGGGTAGAGGTGCTGGCGCGACCGCCGCTGGACCTGGACGAGTCGCCGAACTGGGAAGCGGCCTGCTTGGCGCTCAGTTACAGCGGAAAGCTCATGGAACCGGCGTTGCTGGAAGCGGCGCGCTACCGTTTCGAGTCGCCTTACGTACGCCTCAAGCAGGTGTTCGCCGATTACGCTGACGGCTGCTTCACGCCGGGCCGCCCGCTGCTGCAGGCGGGCCAGGCGCTGATGCAGAAGATCTTCGACGAATTCAGCTTCGATGCTGCTGCCACCCAGGTGGCGACGCCGCTGCTGCAGGTGCTGGAGGAAAAACGTGGGGTCTGCCAGGACTTCGCCCATCTGATGCTCGCCTGCCTGCGTTCGCGTGGCCTGGCGGCGCGTTACGTCAGCGGCTACCTGTTGACCCAGCCACCGCCCGGCCAGCCACGATTGATCGGCGCGGATGCTTCGCACGCCTGGGTATCGCTGTATTGCCCGCGTCATGGCTGGGTGGACTTCGACCCGACCAATAACGTGCGCCCGGCGTTGGAGCACATCACCCTGGCCTGGGGGCGGGATTTCTCCGACGTGTCGCCGCTGCGCGGGGTGATTCTGGGTGGCGGCAGCCACGACCCGGAAGTTGAGGTCACAGTGCTGCCGTTGGCGGGTTGAATGGCTGCAGCAGTTGTACACGGAATCTGTGGGTAACTCTGTACACAAATTCTGGACTGACTGCTGTAATCCTTTCTTTTCGGGCTCTCCAGGGGATTGTTCAGCTTTTCGCCAAGTAGCTGAAATACGCCTGGTCAGCTCGAGAAAAATCAATAAAACCAGTGGCTTGCTTGGTTTCTCCTGGCGGCTCCGGCGCGCGCACCGGTGGTTGCGCGCTTATCCACGAAAAGCGTGGAGCAAGCTGTGGATAAGCTTTGGGGAAACCCTTGCAGGCAGCGTGGAGCAAGGGCCTTGGAGGCTTGTATGCGTTTTGATCGTCTACTCGGTTTTGGCGGGGCGAACGGCCTGCCAGAGGCGCCCGAACAGGCTGACCAGTGGCAGCGTCAGCAGGCCGGCAAGAATGCCGAACAGCGCATTGAGCAGCGTAGGAATAAGCAATGACAGCAGGTGCCCTGCATCGCGCGCTACCCACTCGGCGGCGTGATGCACGGCCGATTCCACCGGCGGTAGGCCGTGGCTGAGAATGCCGCCACCGACCATGAACATCGCCGCGGTACCGACCACTGACAGGGTCTTCATCAACCAGGGCGCCAGGCGCAGGATGCCGCGACCACAGGCCTGGGCGAACGCACTGGCGCGCTGACTGAGGTAGAGGCCGGCGTCGTCCAGCTTGACGATGCCGGCGACCAGCCCGTAAACGCCGGCTGTCATCACCAGGGCGATGCCGCTGAGTACCAGCACCTGATTGAGAAAGCTGGCAGCGGCGACGGTACCCAAAGTGATGGCGATGATTTCCGCCGAAAGAATGAAGTCGGTGCGCACCGCGCCACGAATTTTGTCGCGTTCGAACGCCACCAGGTCGATCTCGGGGTCGGCGATGGCCTCCAGGCGAGCCTGCTTGTCGTCTTCCGCGTGGCGGTGCAGCAGCTTGTGGATGAGTTTCTCGGCGCCTTCATAGCAGAGGAACAGGCCACCGAGCATCAGCAGCGGCACCACCAGCCAGGGTGCCACGGCGCTGATCAGCAGGGCGGCGGGTACCAGAATCGCCTTGTTGAGCAGCGAACCCTTGGCCACCGCCCAGACCACTGGCAGCTCGCGGTCGGCGCGCACGCCAGTGACCTGCTGGGCGTTGAGCGCGAGGTCGTCACCCAGCACGCCTGCGGTCTTGCGCGCGGCGATCTTGGTCATGGTGGCGACGTCGTCGAGTACGGTGCTGATGTCGTCGATCAGGGCGAGTAGATTGCTTGCGGCCATGTTGCGGCTTCCGTGGGGGAGAGGCCGCAGAGCGTAGCATTGTGTTAGAACCTGTTCACGATCTGCTGCGCGTTGGCCCTACTGCGTTAAAAACAGGCTCGGAATGCTCATTTACAACCCGTAAAGTCGAGCGCGACTCCGACCGGTCCTCGCCTGTTTTTGCCTTGTATGGCTCTAGCTCGCGAGATCGTGAACAGGTTCTTACATGCCTGCGTATAGGCTCAGACGGGTGAGCGATCCACCCACTTCGGCGCTGCGCTGGGGCGCCATTCGCTCAGGGCGTCGAGCAGTTTCCGGGGACTGCCTGCGATCTGCAGCATCTCGCGGTGTTGCGGGCGGACGAAGCGTTCGGCGACCAGGTGATCGAGAAAACCGCCAAGCTTGCTGTAGAACCCGTTCACTTCCAGCAGGCCCAGCGGTTTGGCGTGGTAGCCGAGTTGGCCCCAGGTCCATACCTCGAACAGCTCTTCCAGAGTCCCGAGGCCACCGGGCAGGGCGATGAAGGCGTCGGCCAGTTCGGCCATGCGCGCCTTGCGCGCGTGCATGCCGTCCACCACTTCCAGGCAGGTCAGGCCGCGGTGGCCGATCTCGGCGCGCTCCAGGCTTTGCGGAATGATGCCGATCACCTCGCCACCGGCATTGAGCGCCGCATCGGCGACCACGCCCATCAGGCCGACGGCGCCACCACCGTAGATCAGACGAATACCGCGCTCGGCCAGGTGCTGGCCAAGCGCTTCGGCGGCTTCACGGTAAATGGGACTGGCACCAGGGCTGGCACCACAGAAGACACAGACGCTACGCAGGGACATGGACGGATTCCTTGGCTGAATGTGCCAAGGGTAACCAGCCGCTGCGCTGCCACCAAGTGTCAGTGCCGCGTATCAATGCCGCAGGTGGCACAGGCGTAGCTGGCGAGCAGTTGCTTGAGCAGGTCATTGAGGTACATGGCGCGGCTTCCTGACGCAGGGACATGTGGTTCAGGCTAGTCCCGTTGCTGGCGCCGCGCCGTTAGATTGTTTCGATGATGGCGATAGTCGCGGTGCGATCAGACCAGTTCCATCGCGCTCATGCCGGCCAGGCCTAGCAGCACCACGCCGCAAGCGGCGTAGGTCAGGCGGTGCCAGAGCAGCGAAGCGGCGCGGCGAAACCAGTCCACCAGGCCGGCGCAGATGAAGCACCAGAGGATCGACGAGACCATGAAGCCGGCGAAGAACACCGCCAGGTGCATGGGTGTCGGTTGAGCGACACCAATGGCGGCCATCGCGCCACCCATGGCGGCCCAGTAGACGATGTTCTGCGGGTTGGTCAGCGATAGAGCGGCTCCGGCTGCAAAGGCTCCGCCAGCGGCCACCTGGGTATCGTCGCTGGGTTGTGGTGGGCGATGCGCGTCGCGCAGCGACTGATAGCCGAGCCAGGCCAGATAGAGGGCGCTGGCTAGCGTCAGCGGATAGCGAATCTGCGCGCTGTCGAGCAACAGGGCCAGACCGGTGAGGCCGAGTGCGGCCCAGGTGGCATCGCCCACCAGCGAGCCGATCTGTACCAGTAGAGCAGGTTTGTAGCCGTCACGCAGGCCGCGGCGCAGGGTCTCGCTGAACACGGCCCCCGGGGCGGCGTTGAACACGAAGCCGAGCAGCATGGCGGCGAGGAAGAAGCTGAACATGAAGCGTCCTTACTGGGCAGGGAAACGAAGGTTACTCGCCCAAGCAGGTGGCATGCCAGGCAGCGAAAATAAAGTTTTCCACGCAGCTTGTGGGAATAGTTGTGGATAAGCTGGTGGTGGCTGGCTGCGGCGCTTTAGATACGCCGTTTTCAGTGTCCTGGTGAAGATTTGAGCAGTGGGTTTTTTCCTTTGTACACAGAGGGTTGACAGCTTTTGGCGAAACTGCGGAGGCATCGTGCATTTGTCCACGGCAGCTGTGGGTGATGTTGTGGGTAACTTATGTACCTATTGCTGTAGGCCATGAATAGAGAGGGCTCCAGCGCTTTGCTGGATTTTTGATCAAGGCTGTTCGATACAATTTTGGGGTGAAGCAGTGGCGGGTTTGTCCAGTGTTTTTTAGGCTCAGGAGCGCAGCAGGGTTAATTATCCCCGGAAGCTGTTGATCATATTGTGGATAAGCTGGTGGTAGATCTCGTCTCTGCCAATGGCAGCAGGGCTACCAGCCTGCGGTGTCGGCCTATTCGCTGGGCAGCGCGCTCAGTTGCGTGGAGCGTCCCAGCAACTGCAGGGCGCGATCCGGGTAGTCGGTGATCAGGCCGTTGACGCCCATCTCCAGCAGCAGACGCATGTTCGGTTGTTCGTTGATCGTCCACAGATGCACCTGCAGGCCGCGTGCCTGGGCATTGCGAACCAGCCGAGGTGTCGCCAGGTTCAGGCCGCCGTGTTGCTGCGGAATCTGCAGCACGGGGTAGGAGGGCGACAGCAGGTCGCTCAGCCCCAGCCAGTTCAGGGCCAACAGCAGGCGCACCGAGACAGGCCCGCCCGCAGTCGCGACCTCCGGGCAGAGTTGGCGAAAACGCTGCAGGCTGCGTTCATGAAAGCTGGCGACTATGACGCGGTCGAGTTGGTCGTAGGTCGCCAGCATCTCGCAGAGCACGGCCTCCATGCCGACATCGGGCACCTTGATTTCGAGCGCCTTGGGGATCAGCGGAAAGCGCTCGAACACCTCTTCCAGCGCAGCGATACGCGTGCCCTGACCGCGATAGGGATAGCTCTGGCCGCCATCGGCCGTCCACTTGTAGCCGGCATCCAGTGCCTGCAACTCGGCGAGGTTGTAGTGCGCGACAGGCCCTTGGCCATTGCTGGTGCGCTCCAGGGTTTCATCGTGGATCAGCACCAGTTTGGCGTCCTGGCTCAGATGCAGATCCATCTCCAGCATGTCGACACCGAGTGCGGCAGCGCGCTCGAAGGCGAACAGGGTATTTTCCGGCCACAGACCCATACCGCCGCGATGAGCGATGACCAGCGGGCGTTGGCCAAGATCGGCGAGCACCGCAGGTGGGCTTGCCGGCTGACTGATCAGCGCCAGTACCAGCACGACGACGCCGATCAGCAGCAGTGGGGCGATCAGAAATCGAGTGAGGCGCAGCATGGGCAGGGTCTCGAAACCGGTTCGGGACTTTGTGCCCCAGCACGGCGGCCTTGGCAAGTACCGCAGTGGAACCGGTAGGGTGCACCGTGTGCACCGTGTGCACCGCGGGAGCCGCGATGGACGAATCTGCACCGGTGCGCATGGCGCACCCTACGGGGGGTAGGGTGCGCTGCGCGTACCACGGTGGCAGCGATGGGCTGCGAATCTTCAGCTGGCCAGCAGCCAGACACCAGTCGCTGCCGAGGCTGCGCCGGCGATACGCACCAGCGGCGCCGCTGCTTGTGGCAGGAAGCGCACCAGGGCGAAGCCGATGGCGTGCAGCGCAGCGGTGGCGACGATGAAGCCGAAGGCATAACCGAAGGGGCTGGCCAGATCCGGCAGCTCCAGGCCGTGGGCGACGCCATGGGTCAGGGCGAAAACGGCGGTCAATGCCATGGATAAAGCCATCGGCAGACGCGCAGCCACGGCCACCAGCAGGCCGAAGGCCAGAACCGAGCCGGCGATGCCGGTTTCCATCAAAGGAATTTCCACACCGGCAAAACCCAGCAGGCCGCCGATCAGCATGGTGCCGACGAAGGTCAGCGGCAGCGCCCAGCGTGCCGCGCCGCTTTGCTGCGCCGCCCACAGACCGACAGCGAACATCGCCAGCAGGTGATCCAGGCCGAACACCGGGTGAGCCAGGCCGGCCATGAGCCCGGAGTCGCCGTGGCCGGGGTGAGCAAAGGCCAGCGCCGGGGTGCAGAACAGGGCGATGGCGTAGAGGGTTTTACGCAGATTCATGAGGTTCTCCTTGAGTGGAATCAGGCCGCGGTGAGCATGCCCTGGCGTTCGATGAAGGCGATGATCTCGTCGAGACCCTGGCCGACTTTCTGGTTGCTGAAGACGAAGGGCTTGTCGCCACGCATCTTCAGGGTGTCGCGCTGCATGACTTCCAGTGAGGCGCCGACCATGGGTGCCAGGTCGACCTTGTTGATCACCAGCAGGTCGGATTTGCAGATGCCGGGGCCGCCCTTGCGTGGCAGCTTGTCGCCGGCCGAGACGTCGATCACGTAGAGGGTCAGGTCGGACAGTTCGGGGCTGAAGGTGGCGGACAGGTTGTCGCCACCGGACTCGACGATGATCAGGTCCAGGCCGGGGAAGCGGCGATTGAGCTGCTCCACCGCCTCCAGGTTGATCGAGGCGTCTTCGCGGATGGCGGTGTGCGGGCAGCCGCCGGTTTCCACGCCGATGATGCGCTCGGGCTCCAGCGCCTCGTTGCGCACCAGGAACTGGGCGTCTTCCTGGGTGTAGATGTCGTTGGTGACCACGGCGATGTTGTAGCGCTCGCGCAGGGCGCGGCACAGGGCCAGGGTCAGGGCGGTCTTGCCGGAACCGACCGGGCCGCCGATGCCGACACGCAGAGGTTGGCTGTTCATTTCTGGAATCCTCGTCAGGAGCGGAAGAGACGTGAGTACTGGCGCTCGTGCGCCATGCTCGTTAGGGCCAGGCCGAAAGCGGCGCTGCCCCAGTGTTCGGGGGAGAGGGCGGCGGCCTGGCGCTGGGCCGCGTCGAGCTGCGGCAACAGGCGACTGGTCAGGCGTTGGGCGGCCTGCTGGCCCAGCGGCAGGACCTTCATCAGTACGGCGAGCTGGTTTTCCAGCCAGCCCCAGAGCCAGGCTGCGAGGGCGTCGTCCGGGGTGATCTGCCAGGCGCGGGCGGCCAGCGCCCAGGCCAGTGCCAGGCCCGGTTCGTCCTGGGCTGCAAGTGCTTCACGCGCGGCATCGTCCAGCTCGGGCAGGCCTTCGAGCAGTTGCCGCAGTGAATAGCCCATCTGCCGACTTTCCAGGGCCAGTTCGCTGGTTTCACGGCTGGCGCGGTGCTGTTCGGCCAGTTGCTGCAGACGCGGCCAGTCGCATTCGTCCGCCGCACGGCAATGCGCGAGCAGCAGCGGCGCTTCGAAGCGAGCGAGGTTGAGCGCGAGTTGATCGGCCAGCCAGCGTTCGGCGTTTTCGGCATCCTTGATCAGGCCGCTGTCGATGGCCCATTCCAGGCCTTGCGAGTAGCTGTAGCCGCCAATGGGCAGCTGTGGGCTGGCCAGGCGCAGCAGCGCCCAGGCCGGTTTCATGCCAAGCCCTCGGTGCGCGCAGCCGACAGGGCGCGGCTCACTTGCGCACACCGAACTGGTGCAGGCGCGGGCCGTAGTTGAACTCTTCGTCGCCGTGGTGGGAGTGGTGATGACCACCGCCGTAGGCGCCTTGCTCCGGCTGATAGGGCGCTTCGACGGATTCGACCGTGGCGCCGAGCTGTTCGAGCATGGCCTTGAGCACGTAGTCGTCAGGCAGGCGCAGCCAGCCTTCGCCCAGTTGCAGGGCCACGTGGCGGTTGCCCAGGTGGTAGGCAGCGCGCATCAGCTCGAAGGGGCTGGCGCAGGTGACGTGCAGTAGCGGCTCGGGTTTGGCGCGCACGCGCACGACGCGGCTGTCCTTGGCTTGCAGGCATTCGCCATCAGCCAGGGCCGGTTGGCCGCGCTCGAGGAACAGGCCGACTTCTTCACCGGTGGTGGTGAAGCAGCGCAGGCGGCTTTTACTGCGCGCCTCAAAGGTCAGTTCCAGTTCGGCATCGAAAGCGCTCTGCGGCGCGATTCGGGAGTGGATAACCAGCATGTGTGTCTATTCCGGGGCAATGTGCCCGGAAATAGTGCAAGTGGCTTGCCAAGGCAGAAGAGTGCCGCAGCGCAGCGCATTTCTGCGCTCTGTGGATAACTTGGCGAGACAGTCAGGATTTATTTGGTGCGTTTTTGATGGCTTGGCACAATTGTGGTGCGCGCTACTCGGCGGGCTTGCCCAGGCCCTGCCAGTGCTTGCCGCCGACCATGATGAAACGCAACTGCTGAATGATCTTGGCCTCTGCCGTGAGGTGTGCAGGCAGCGTCTCCGCGGGAGGGTCGATCAGTTCGGGTAGGGTGGCGAATACCGTTTTGACCACCAGATCCGACACCACATCCAGCGCTGCATCGTCGAGGTGCGGCATGCGGTTCATCAGCTTGAGGTCGGCTGCCAGGTCGCTGGTGATGCGCTCGCGCAGCGCGGCGATGGCCTGGCGTACCGGCCGTGAACCACCGTACTGCTCGCGGGCGAGGAACAGAAACTGAGCGTGGTTGGCGGCCACTTCGGCGAGAAAGATGCGCACCGAGGCGTCGATCATGCCGCGCATTTCGAACTCGTGGCGGCGTACCTGACGAATCGCCGCACGGAAGGTTTCGCCGACTTCCGCCACCAGTGCCAGGCCCAGTTCGTCCATGTCGGCGAAGTGGCGATAGAACCCGGTGGGCACGATACCGGCGACGCGCGTCACTTCTCGCAGGCTCAGGCTGCCAAAGCCGCGTCCGCTTTCCATCAGCGTGAGGGCGGCGTCCATCAGGGATTGGCGGGTCTGCTGCTTCTGTTCGGCGCGTGGCGTCATGCGAGGTCGGGTCATCGAGTGATGCCGCACTCTAGCAAATGCACGGCGTCAGCGTCGAACCGCACTGGCTTATCTCAGTGAACGACTGTTGACTGGAATGCAGGGCTTCTGTCAGCCTTGTGAACAACTGTTCACTGGAATGTTCCGATGGCTGTGTTTTCCCTATCACTGGCGCGGCAGACCGCCGGATGCCTGCAGCCGCTGCGCCGGCTCTGTGCGTCTGGCTGGCTGCGCGAGTCGGATGTCGATCTGTGCCTGCGCTTGCTGCATCCGACACTACGCCTAAATCGCGTGTTCGCTCAGGTCGAGGCGCGCCGCTGGGTCGCCGAAGACATGCTGGCGCTGCAGCTGCGCTGCAATGGCAATGCGCGTGCCTGGCGGGCCGGACAGCATGTTCAGCTGTATCTAGAGCAGGACGGTGTGCGCCATGGACGCAGCTACAGCCTCACGTCCGTGACGGCCGATGGGCACATCGAAGTTGCGATAAAGCGCCAGCCGGGAGGGCGTCTCTCCAACCTGCTGCTCGATCATCTTGAGGTCGGTCAGGTGATCGAGCTGGGCCAGGCATATGGCGAGTTCGTCTGGCCGAAAAGGCACGACGCCGTGCTGTTGCTGGCGGCTGGCAGCGGCATCACGCCCTTGCTCGGTCTGCTGCGTGATGCACTGGCGCGTGGCTTCGCTGCGCCGGTGACGCTGCTGCATCAGGTACGTCGCCAGGGGCAGCAGGCTTTTGCCGAAGAGCTGCAGGCATTGGCAGCGTGCTACGCCAACTTCCAGGTTCATTGGGCCTTCAGTGGCGAGCCCAGCGGCCGCCTTTCTGCCAACCACCTGGCGGCGCTGCCGGGCGATCACCTGCTGGTATGCGGCCCGCGCGGCTTCGTCGACAAGGCGTGCGGCTGGTGGCGCGACGCCGGGCGTGGGGCCAGTCTGCAAGCGGAAAGCTTCAGCCCACTACCGGTACTGACACAGGAGCAGGCAACGCAGGTGCGTCTGAGCTTCGTCCGCAGCCACCAGCAGGTGATGGGCAACGGCAACGCCAGCCTGCTGGAACAGGCCGAAGCCAGTGGTTTGCGCCCGGCTCATGGTTGTCGTCAGGGCATCTGCACCAGCTGTACCTGCCTGCTGCTGGCTGGCACGGTGCGTGATCTGCGCAGCGGAGCGTTATTTGCCGAACCTGGGCAGCCGATTCGTTTATGCGTCAGCGCTCCGCATGGGGATGTGGAGATCGACCTGTGACTGCGCGCCTTGATCGAGAACTGGACCCCACCGAGCTGGAGGCCTTCGGCCAGGAGCTGGATGCCCTGCGTCAGCGAACCCTGGCCGACCTGGGTGAGGCCGACGCGCGTTATATCCGTCGTGTGCGCGCTGTTGTGCGCCTGTGCTGCTGGAGTGGTCGTGCGCTGTTGATGCTTGGCTGGTTCCCGCCGACCTGGCTGCTGGGCACCTTGCTGTTGGGCCTGGGCAAGATCCTCGAGAACATGGAGCTGGGCCACAACGTGATGCACGGCCAGTATGACTGGATGAACGATCCGGAATTTGCCGGTCGGCAATATGAGTGGGATATCGCCGGCCCTGCCGATTTCTGGCGGCATACGCATAACCATGTGCATCACACCTACACCAACGTGCTGGGCATGGATGATGATGTTGGCTACGGTGTGGTGCGCCTGTTCCCGGAGCAGCGTTGGAAACCCTTCTATCGTTGGCAGCCGCTGTGGGTGACGATCCAGGCGCTGCTGTTCCAGTACGCCGTGGCCATCCAGCATTTGCGTCTGGACAAGCTGGTGAAAGGCCGCATCAGCAAGGAGGAAGTACGACCACTGGCACGGCAGTTCGGCGCCAAGCTGGTGCAGCAATGGGGCAAGGATTATCTGGTGTTCCCTGTGCTGGCGTTGTTGCTCGGAGCCAACGCGTTGGCCGTGTTGACCGGCAATGTGGTGGCCAACCTGCTGCGTAATCTGTGGACCTTTCTGGTGATCTTCTGCGGTCATTTCACCGAAAAGGCGGCGGTTTTTGCGCCCGAGGTACTGGAGGGAGAAACGCGCGGGCACTGGTACCTGCGTCAGCTGCGCGGTTCGAGCAACCTGTCCGGTGGACCGGTGCTGCACATCCTCACCGGTAACCTCAGCCATCAGATCGAACATCACCTGTTCCCGGATCTACCAGCACGGCGCTATGCGGAGCTGGCACGCGAGGTGCGCCTGATCGCCCGGCGGTACGGCCAGCACTACAACTGCGGCAGCCTGTGGGGGCAGTTCTCCACTGTGTTGCGGCGTATCTGGATCTACCGTTTGCCGGTTGTTGGGAGGGTATGAGTCGAGACCTGCAGGAATGCGCTCGATTGAGCACCTCGCGGGCATGAAAAAGCCCGGCGTGCGCCGGGCTTTGGGGGGTTGCAATCACGCTTAGGCAGTGCGTCCACGTTGCTCGATCAGACGATCGGAACCGCCTTCAGCAAGCTGTACGCGCTGAGCACCCGGAGTGCGCTCGTATCCGCCTTCTACCAGTTGGATACGCTGGCTGCCCGGAGTGCGGTCGGAACCGTCTTCGGCCAGTTGAATGCGCTGGGCGCCTGGAGTACGGTCGGAACCGTCTTCAGCCAGTTGAATGCGCTGGCTGCCCGGAGTGCGTTCGTATCCGCCTTCTACCAGTTGGATGCGACGAGCACCTGGGGTGCGTTCGGAGCCGTTCTCGGCCAGCGGTGCGATAGCTTGCTGTTGTGTTTGGTTGTCCTTAGCTTCACCCACCAGAGGGAAAGGGGCGCTGCTCGAAGCGGCGAGTACGCTGGTGGTGATCAGACTAAGGGTCAGGGCGGCGAGGGTCAGTTGGGTTTTCATGTCGATGTCTCCGTAGGGAGTAATAAGTGGCTACGGGATGAATTCTTGAGGACATGAGCGCAGATAAGAACTTGACTGGCCTGATAGTGAACATCGATTCCCTCAATACTTGAACGGCATGCTCTATCTCGGTGCTTCTGGCGGGGTGTTCAGCGCGGCGGCGAATGTTCCGCGAGGCATCGCGTGGGCTGTCGAGCACGCGTATGCTTGGCGACCCTCACGGGTCGAGCTCGATCCGTGCTCTTCAGCAGTTCCCCGGAGGCAGGCTCAGCAATGCTCGCGGCACAGGCAATTTTGCCGATCTTCGCTCTGATCGTTCTCGGCTATCTGCTCGGCTGGCGCCAGTGGCTCACCAATGAGTCGGCAGCCGGTCTGGCCAATATCACCTTCAAGCTGTTCATGCCGACGCTGTTGTTCGCCGGCATCGCCAAGGCATCGCTGGCTGAGGGCCTGTCGCCGATGCTGCTATTGGCCTATTACCTGCCGGTGCTGCTGGTGTTCGTCGTGGTCAACGCGCTGGCGCATTGGCGGCGTGGTACGGCGACGCCGCTGGGGTTGGTGGCGGCGTTCTCCAACAACGTGCTGGTCGGCATTCCGCTGATCGCCAGCCTGATGGGCAATGATGGCCTGCTCTACGTGTTCGCCATCCTGGTTTTCCACAGCCTTACGTTGTTTTCCCTGCACAGTTTCTATGCTGCCTTCGGTAGCCAGGAACGTGTCGACGGTCGCGCGCTGCTGAAGAACCTGGCCAACCCGATGATCATCGGACTGGGGCTGGGCGCCTTGCTCAACCTGTCTGGGCTGCCGGTGCCGGAAAGCCTGTGGCGGGCAATCACCTGGCTGGGTCAGGCTGCACTGCCTTGCGCGCTGATCGTGCTCGGCGCCAGCCTGTCGCGCTATCGCCTGCGTCCTACTGGCGAGGCCTGGGGCGTGGCATTGGCCAAGCTGGTGCTTTTCCCTGCGCTGGTGTGGTGGCTCAGCGGCCAGCTACCTGGTCTCAACGAGACCGCGCGCAGTGTGTTGGTGCTGCTCGCGGCCTGCCCTAGCGGAGTCAACGTGATGGCCTTCGCGCGTAGTGCCGAAGACAGCCGTAGCGTCAGTGCGGCGATTTCCCTGTCCACGCTGCTGGCTGCCTTTTCCCTGCCGCTGTGGATGTTACTGGTGGGATTCTGAGCGCGCTTTGGGTGATTCCTTCTTCCGTGCGATAGGCACCTTCACTGAACCTGACTAGCATTCACCTTTGCGCTCAGTTCAGGACTGCATTGATGAAACGACTCGCCCGTGTGTTGTCCGGTGTGTTGCTGGTCCTCGCTTTCGCCATCACTGTCTTCGTCATACTCAGTTGGGCACCGGATCGTTCCCTCGATGATCTCAAGGCGCGCTGGGCGCCGTCGCCTTCCGAGTTCATTGACATCGATGGCCTGTCGATACATCTGCGTGACCAGGGTCGGCGCGATGACCCCGAACCCATTCTGCTGCTGCACGGCACCTCCGCCAGCCTGCATACCTGGGAAGGTTGGGTGGAAGAGCTGGCCAAGCAGCGTCGTGTGATCAGCCTGGACCTGCCTGGCTTCGGCCTGACCGGGCCGTTTCCCGATAACGATTACCGTGTCGAGCACTACACGCATTTCCTCCTGGCTCTACTCGATCATCTGCAGGTCAACCGAGTGGTGCTGGTTGGCAACAGTTTTGGCGGCCAGTTGGCCTGGCGCTTTGCCTTGGCATATCCCGAGCGCTGTGCACGGTTGGTGCTGGTGGATGCTGCCGGCTATCCGCGCAATGCCGAGTCGGTACCCATAGGCTTTCGTCTGGCGGGCATTCCGGCCCTGGCACCATTGATGAGCCGGCTATTGCCACGAAGCATGATCGAGTCGAGTGTGCGCAACGTTTATGGCAATCCAGACAAGGTCGACGACGAATTGGTCGAGCGCTACTACCAACTGACCTTGCGTGCCGGCAATCGTCAGGCCTTGCGCCAGCGCTTCGTTCAGGCGCCCAGTGGCGAGCTGCACCAGCGCATCGGCGAGCTCGAATTACCCACGCTGATCATCTGGGGCGGGCGGGATCGGCTGATTCCTCCAGACAATGCCGAGCGCTTCGCCCGTGATATCGAGGGCAGCCAGTTGGTGCTATTCGATGACCTTGGTCATGTGCCTCAGGAAGAGGACCCGCAGCGCACCGTTGCGGTGCTTGCTGGTTTCCTGGCGCGCTGAGGCTCTAGCCCGGCACTTTTCAAACCTTTGATTTTGTTCGATGAAAGCGCTTGCCGTTAGCGGCTGGCGCGCCTCCTGCCGTGGCTCGGCGGGGCAGTTGGCTTTGGCGAATCTTCGTCTAGGCTGACGGGATAACAAACAAAACAGCAGGAAACTGCATGCGCAACGGCATTAGAGCTTTCGTGCGGGTCGTGGATGCATTCAACCTGAGGGTTGGGCGTTTCGCCATGTACCTGATCTTCGCCATGCTGGCGGTCTTGCTGTACTCCTCCATCAGCAAGACCTTCTTCACACCCTCGCTATGGACCCTGGAAAGCGCCCAGTTCCTGATGGTCGCCTACTTCCTGCTCGGCGGCGCCTACTCCATGCAGCTCGACGCCCATGTGCGCATGGACCTGGCCTACAGCAACTGGTCGCCACGCACCCGAGCGGTGGTCGATGCGATCACTGTGTTCATGCTGATCTTCTATCTGGTGATGCTGTTGGTGGGCGGCATTTCCTCCACCCAGTACGCCATCGAATACAAGGAGACCAGCTACTCGGCCTGGTCGCCCTACATGGCGCCAATCAAGATCGTCATGTGCCTGGGCATCGTCATGATGTTGCTGCAGGCGGTTGCCGCGTTCTTCAGGGACCTGTACGCCGCCCGTGGGGAGACGCTCTGATGAGCTACGAGCTGATCGCGTTGCTGATGTTCTCCTCGATGATGTTGCTGCTGTTGACCGGGAAACGGGTGTTCGGCGCCATCGGCTTCGTCGCCGCGGCGGCTGCCCTGTTGCTGTGGGGCGATGGCGGTTCGGAAATGGCCTTCAGCGCGGCCATGAAACTGATGAAGTGGTACCCGCTGCTGACCCTGCCGATGTTCGTGTTCATGGGTTACATGCTCTCCGAGTCGGGCATCGCCGAAGACCTCTACAAGATGTTCCATGTCTGGATGGGACCGCTGCCGGGTGGCCTGGCCATCGGCACCATCTTCCTCATGGTGGCGATCTCGGCGATGAACGGCCTGAGCGTCGCCGGCATGGCCATTGGCGCCAGTATTGCCTTGCCCGAGTTGCTGCGGCGAGGCTATGACAAGATCATGATCACCGGAGTGATCCAGGCCGGCAGCTCGCTGGGCATTCTGATTCCGCCCAGCGTGGTGCTGGTGCTCTACGGCATGATCGCGCGCCAACCGGTGGGCCAGTTGTGGCTGGCCGGGGCGGTTCCGGGCTTGATGATGGCCGGTATGTTCATGCTCTACATCGCCATTCGCTGCCGCCTGCAACCGCAGCTCGGCCCGGCCCTGCCACAGGCCGAGCGCGAGCAGATCAGCCGGCAGGAGAAGCTGCGCCTGCTCAGCGCCGGGCTGGTGCCGGTGTTCATCTTCCTGTCGATGACCGGACTGTTTCTGATGGGTTACACCAGCCTGGTGGAAAGCTCGGCGGTCGGCGCGGCGGCAGCAACCCTGGCAGCGCTGTTCAAGCGGCGCCTGAGCGGCAAGGTGATGGAAGAGACGCTGCGCAAGACGCTCGCCATCAGCTGCATGTTCATGTGGATCATTCTCGCCGCGTTGTGCTTCGGTGCGGTGTTCGACGGGCTCGGTGCGGTCAGGGCCATCGAAGGCTTCTTCGTCGACAGCCTGCACCTGGGGCCTTGGCAGATCCTCATCCTGATGCAGATCTCGTTCATCGTGATGGGCATGTTCCTCGACGACACCGCCATGCTGGTGATCGTCGCGCCGCTCTACATCCCGCTGGTCGGCGCCCTGGGCTTCGACCTCATCTGGTACGGCGTGCTCTACACCATCACCTGCCAGATCGCCTACATGACTCCGCCGTTCGGCTACAACCTGTTCCTCATGCGCGCGATGGCGCCGCCCGAAGTGACCCTTCGTGACATCTACGTCTCGGTCATACCTTTCGTCTTTATCATGGTCCTGGCGCTGACCCTGGTCATGGTCTTCCCGCAGCTGGCGCTGTGGTTGCCGCAACTGCATTACGGCGGCTGATCAACGGAAATCGGCGCGTATGCGCGCCAGCAGTCGAGCCGGTTCGTCCGGTCACTGGTAAGGCCGTCGGTTGAGACGGCATTGAGCGGTTGTATTGCATCTGCATCGATATTATGGAGAGACCAGCATGAGTACGAGACGCGATTTCCTGAAAACCGCCGCGGTCGGCACCGCAGCCCTTGGCTCGGCGCATATCTACGCCGCCGAGCCGAAAAAGATCACCTGGCGATTGCAGACCTACGCCGGCGCGGCGCTGGCCGAACATGTGATCAAACCCTCGATCGATGCCTTCAACAAGGCGGCTAACGGCCAGATGGAGATTCAGCTGTACTTCGCCGACCAGCTTGTGCCCACTGGCGAGCTGTTTCGTGCGATGCAGCGCGGTACCATCGATGCGGTGCAGAGCGATGATGACTCCATCGCTGCGCCGGTGGATGTCTCGGTATTCGGCGGTTACTTCCCCTTTGCCACTCGCTACAGCCTGGATGTGCCGGTGCTGTTCGAGCAGTACGGGCTCAACGAGATCTGGGCCGAGGCCTACGGCGAGGTCAAAGGCGTGACCTGGCTCGGTGCAGGCGCCTGGGACCCTTGCCACTTCGCCACCGTGCAGCCGATTCGGAAACTCGATGATCTCAAGGGCAAGCGCATCTTCACCTTCCCCACGGCCGGCAAGTTCCTCTCGCGCTTTGGCGTGATTCCGGTAACCCTGCCCTGGGAGGACGTCGAAGTGGCGATCCAGACCGGCGAGCTGGACGGCATCGCCTGGTCCGGCATCACCGAGGACTACACCGTTGGTTGGGCCAACGTCACCAAGTACTTCCTGACCAACAACATCTCCGGCGCCTGGTGCGGCTCCTACTTCGCCAACTCGGACAAATGGGCGGAGGTGCCGGAGCACCTGAAGACCCTGTTCAAACTGTGCATGGACAGCTCCAACTACTACCGCCAGCACTGGTACTGGGGCGGTGAGGCGCAACTTCGCGTCGAAGGCGGCAAGCTGGAGCTGACCTCCATCCCCGCTGAAGAATGGGCCACGGTAGAAGCCGAGGCGCAGAAATTCTGGGACGAGATCGCCAAGACCAGCCCGCGCTGCGCCAAGGTGGTGGACATCTTCAAGAAGTACAACGCACTGATGGCCAAGGCCGGGGCGCCTTATCGCGGTTGAGGCCAGTTGAGCCAAGGCGCCCGTATCGAGCGGTACGGGCGCGGCTTTATCCCGCGCGATATTGCGCCATCCAGATTTTTCCCTGCGCCGCCCTGCCATCCCGGCAATCCTGTACCACACTCTATGAGCCTGAAACGGACGCTGTCACAAGCGTCGTGCTGCGCTCGTGCGTCGTCGGCCTTGCCTGGCCGGTCATGGATGCCCAGCCCTTCGCTGAACCCGTTGGCCATAACAACAAGACACAGGGGTTAGCATGTTCAAACCACGGGATGTAAAGACCCTGGGCGACGCACGGCGCATCGTCGAGGAGCGTGGCCTGAGCCACGTGAAGGTCGGCCTGTTCGATAACGACGGAGTGATGCGCGGCAAGTACATGAGCCGCAGCAAGTTCTTCTCCGCCCTCGAGCACGGCTTCGCCTTCTGCGATGTGGTACTCGGCTGGGACGTCAAGGACCAGCTCTACGACAACGCCCAGTACACCGGCTGGCACAGCGGCTACCCGGACGCGCCGGTGCGCATCCTGCCGCACACCTGCCGCGAGATTCCCTTCGAGAATGGCATGCTGCTGTTTCTCGCTGAATTCGACCTGCAGGCCGAGGCAGTGTGCCCGCGCGGCACGCTGCGCAGGGTGATCCAGCGTTGTCAGGACATGGGCTTCGAGCCTTATGCGGCGCTGGAGTACGAATTCTTCATGTTTGACGAGACGCCGGAATCGGCGCGGGCCAAGGGCTTTCGCGACCTCAAGCCGTTCACCCCTGACTGGTTCGGCTATTCGATGATCCGCAACTCGGTGCATGCCGAGCTCTATCACAAGATTCTCGAAATGGGCGAGGCGATGGACTTTCCCATCGAGGGCCTGCACACCGAGACCGGCCCCGGCGTACTCGAAGCGGCCATCGCCTACGACCATGCCGAAGCCGCGGCGGACAAAGGCGCGCTGTTCAAGACTTTCATGAAAGTACTGGCCCAGCGCAACGGCCTGATGGCCACTTTCATGGCCAAGTGGTCCGGCAAGTATCCGGGGCAGAGCGGCCACATCCACGTGTCGCTGCGTGATCGCAAGACGGACAAGTCCGCGTTCTACGACTCCAGTCAGGCACACAACATGAGCAAGCTGCAGCGGCATTTTCTCGCCGGGCAGCAGCGCCTGATGCCGGAATTTCTGTGCATGGTGGCACCGACCCTGAACAGTTATCGCCGCCTTATTCCCGGCTTCTGGGCGCCGACCGACGCCACCTGGGGCGTGGAGAACCGCACCGCAGCGCTGCGGGTGATTCCTGGCAGCGACAAGTCGCAGCGCCAGGAGTATCGCCTTGGCGCTGCCGACGGCAACCCGTTCCTGGCGCTCTCGGTAGCCATCGGTTCGGGCTTGTACGGCGTGATGCAGGAGTGGGAGCCAACCGCGCCGGTCAGCGGCAACGCCTATGCGGTCAAGCATCCCGAGGAACTGGCCCTGCCGCGTACGCTGTGGGACGCCGCGCAGCGCCTGAAGGGCTCGCAGGCCGCCCGCGAGCTGTTCGGCGATGCCTTCGTCGAGCACTTCGCCGCCAGTCGTGAATGGGAAGAGCGTGAGTACCGGCGCCATGTCAGCGACTGGGAGCTGGACCGCTACTTCGAAATCATCTGAGCGCTCCCCTCTCCCCAACCCACTCCCCGGAGGGGAGAGGGGGCCGAGCGCGGTACGCGATCCACCGAGTGGGTCGCGATTCCTCTTACGGAGCACCTTATGAGCAAGCTGCAATGCATTTCCCCCATCGACGGCTCGGTCTACGTCGAGCGTCATCTGGCGTCAAATCCCGAGGTTCTGGTGGCGCTGGCCAAGGCCGAGCTGGCGCAGCAGGCCTGGAAGCAGACGCCGCTGCGCGAGCGTATCGCCATCGGCCGGCGTGCCATCGAAATCTTCGCCGCGCGTGAGGCGCAGCTGGCCGAAGAGCTGTGCTGGATGATGGGCAGGCCGATTCGTTACGCCGCTGGCGAAATTCGTGGCTTCGTCGAGCGCGCCAGCTACATGGCGGATATCGCCGAGGGCTCGCTGGCCGATATCCGTCTGCCGGACAAGGCCGGCTTCACCCGTTTCATTCGTCGCGAACCGCTGGGACTGGCGTTGATCATCGCGCCCTGGAACTACCCCTACCTGACCGCCGTCAACGCGGTGATGCCGGCGCTGCTGGCAGGCAACGTGGTGCTGCTCAAGCACTCGGCGCAGACGCCGCTGTGCGCCGAACGCATGGTCGAGGCCTTCGTCGAGGCAGGCCTGCCCGAAGGTGTGTTCCAGTACCTGCACCTGAACCATGGCGAGACTGAAGCATTGATTCGTTCGCCGAGCATCGACCATGTGGCCTTCACCGGTTCGGTGCCGGGCGGAGCCATGGTCGAGCGCGCTGCTGCCGGGCGCTTCATCAGTGTTGGGCTCGAACTGGGTGGCAAGGACCCGGCCTACGTCCGCGCCGACGCCGATCTGCAGCACGCGGTGGAAACTGCCATCGACGGCGCCTTTTTCAACTCCGGGCAATCGTGCTGCGGTATCGAGCGCATCTACGTGCACGCGTCATTGTTCGATGAGTTCGTCGAGCGCGCGGTGGCGCTGGTGCGCCAGTACAAGCTGGGGCGTTCGGATGATCCGCAGACTACCCTGGGGCCGCTGGTGCGCAGCGACGCCGCCGACTTCGTCCGCGCCCAGGTCGCCGAGGCGGTTGCGCAGGGCGCCAAGGCGCATATCGACCCGGCCGAGTTCCCCCTCGATGCGCCGGGTACGCCCTACCTGGCGCCACAGGTGTTGACCAACGTCAGCCATGAAATGCGCGTGATGACCGAAGAATCCTTCGGCCCGGTGGTGGGCATTCAGAAGGTCGCCAGCGACGAGGAAGCGCTGGCGCTGATGAACGACAGCGAGTTCGGCCTGACCGCGGCGATCTTCAGTTGCGACGTCGACGCCGCTATGGCCCTGGCCGACCGGGTCGAGGCCGGCACGGTGTTTCTCAACCGCTGCGACTATCTCGACCCCGGCCTGGCCTGGACCGGGGTCAAGCACTCCGGGCGCGGCTGCACCCTGTCGCGGGTTGGCTACGAGCAATTGACCCGGCCGAAATCCTTCCACTTCAAGACTCAGCTGTGAGGCGCGCCATGATTCTCGATCAGTACCGCATGAACTGGAACTACCCGACCTCGATGCGCGTCGGTGTCGGCCGTATTGCCGAGCTGGCCGAGGCCTGTCGTCAGCTCGGCATGCGCGCACCGCTGCTGTGCACCGACCCCGGCCTGGCGGCGTTGCCAATGATCGACGCTGCGCTGCGCCAGTGCCGTGATGCCGGCCTGAAAGCCGGGTTGTTCTCGGCGATCAAGGGCAACCCCACCGGCAGCAACGTGATGGACGGGGTTGCCGCGTTCAAGGCCGGTGACCATGACGGCGTGATTGCCTTCGGCGGCGGCTCGGCGCTGGATGCCGGCAAGGCCATCGCCCTGATGGTCGGTCAGGATCGGCCACTGTGGGATTTCGAGGACGTTGGTGATAACGCCAGCCGGGTCAATGTCGCCGGCATGGCGCCGGTGGTGGCGGTGCCGACCACCGCCGGCACCGGCTCGGAAGTGGGGCGCGCGTCGGTTATCACTGATGATGCGGCGCATATCAAACGCATCATCTTCCATGCGCGCATGCTGCCTGCGCTGGTGATTCTCGACCCTGAACTGACTGTCGGCCTGCCGGCGAAAATCACTGCTGCTACTGGCATGGACGCCCTGTCGCACAGCCTCGAAGCCTACTGCTCGCCGCTGTTCCACCCCATGGCCGAAGGCATCGCCCTGGAGGGCATGCGGATGGTGCAGCAGTATCTGCCGCGTGCTGTGGCGCAAGGCAATGACGTCGAGGCGCGGCTACAGATGCTGGTGGCTTCGAGCATGGGCGCCACCGCCTTCCAGCGTGGCCTCGGTGCGATGCATGCGCTGGCACATCCGCTGGGCGCGCTTTACGACGCCCATCACGGCCTGCTCAACGCGGTGTTGATGCCTTATGTACTGGTTGCCAATCGCGCCGTGATCGAGCCGCAGATGGAGAAGATGGCGCGCTATCTAGCCTTGCCGGGCGGAGGTTTCGATGCGGTGCTGGAGTGGGTGTTGGCGCTACGCAGCGAGGTAGGCATCGCCCACAGCCTGAGCGAGATCGGTATCGACGATGCACGTATCGAGCAGGTCGGGCGTATGGCCGAGGTCGACCCATCGGCCGGCACCAACCCCATTGCTTACACGGCTGCGCAGTACAGCGCGTTGTTCGAGAAAGCACTGAGTGGGGCCTTGTAGCCCGGATGTAATCCGGGAGTGGTTGGCCTACGTTGCCTCGGATTTCATCCGGGCTACGGGGCTGAGCCATGGCGTGCGTCAGCGTTCAAGGATCTGGCTGAAACGCAGCAGGTAACCATCCGGGTCCTGAACCATCAGCTGGCGCACCCTGACTGCGCTGTCGCCAGTGCGATAGTCCACGGTCTCCGGCGGCAGTCGCAGCGGCACGTCATGTGCGAGCAGTGCCTGATACAGCGGCTGCAGATCGGCCACGTCGATCTGCAGATTGATACCGCGTCCCAGCGGACGGTCCAGTGGCAGGACAGTCCAGGGATCGTCGGGTTGCTGGTTCTGCTCTATCTGCTCCAGCATCAACGCTGCTTCGCCTAGCGCGATGGCGACAAAGCCATCTTCGGGGCGCTGATAGAGCAGGCTGAAACCCAGCACCTGCTGGTAGAACGCCAGACTGGCCAGCAGATCACTGACCTGCAGCTCGGGCGTCAGGGGCGGCAGGCGCGTGCCACTCATGCCTGATCCTGCTCCGCCTGCAAGGCCTCCAGCGCTGGCGCGGCATAGATGCCGACTTCCACCGCCAGCTCCATCACCCGCGGCAAATCGCTGGCGTACACCAGCACTGCCTGCAGTTCGTCGTCCAGCGGTTCGCTGAAGTCCAGCAGCACGTAGCCGCCGGTTTCCGCTGACAGCGCCGAGAGCTGAACCTGGATGCGGTTGAGCGCCTTGAGCGGTTCGGTCTTGGCCAGTTGCTTGGGCTTGAGCACGAACTGCACCTGCGGGCCGAAGGATTCGGTGATGCGCTGGAACAGCTCCTCAAAGCTGTCGGCCTGGAACAGCACGGTGTCCGGCAGGCTGCCGACCACCACCCACTCGCCGAGGGGAATGGGGAATTCGTCGTCGTAGTTGACGTCCGGGTTGGCGGCGAGGAAAGCGGCCGGATCGGCATAGGCCTGTGCGGCTTCGTCAGCGATACGGGCGATCTCGTCCTCGGCCAGGCAGCCGGAGCTTATCTTGGCGATCAGTTCTTCCAGCTGGGCTTTCATCGTGCGGTTCCTCAAAGTTAAAAAGTGAGCTGTAAGCAAAGCCTGCGTATGTAGAGGTCTTGCGAGCTAGAGTCCTGCAAGGAAAAAACAGGCGAGAAAGCGGAGTGTACTTTTGTACATGAGCATTTCGAGCCTGTTTTTAACGCAGCAGGGCCGACGCGCAGCAGACCGTTAGCCGTAACGCTTCTTGGCTTCGATGGCCAGGCCGCTACCGATGCTGCCGAAGGTGTTGCCTTCCACACTGCGGGCGTTGGGCAGCATGGCCGCCACGCTCTGGCGCAGCGCCGGTACGCCACTGGAACCACCGGTGAAGAACAGCGTATCGACCTGATCTGCAGCGACGCCGGCATCGGCGAGCAATTGTGTGAGGCTGGCGCGAATGCGTTCGAGCAGCGGCTCGATGGCATTTTCGAGCAAGGTGCGGGTCAGCTCAGCGACCAGGCCCGGTTCGACGCGTGACAGGTCGATGGGGCGCGCATCCTGATCACTCAGGGCGATCTTGCTTTCTTCCACCTGCATCGCCAGCCAGTGTCCGGCGCGTTGTTCGATCAGGCCGAACAGGCGGTCGATGCCAGTGGCGTCGACGATGTCGTAGCGCATGTTCTGCAGGGCCAGCTGGGTCTTCTGCGCATACAGCGCGTTGATGGTGTGCCAGGTGGCCAGGTTGAGGTGGTAGCTGGTGGGCATGAAGGCGTCGCTCTTCATCCGGCAGCCGTAGCCGAACAGCGGCATCACCCCGGCCAGCGACAGCTGTTTGTCGAAGTCGGTGCCGCCGATGTGCACGCCGCCGGTAGCGAGAATATCGCCCTGGCGTTCGGCCAGGTGGTGACGCTCGGGTGCCAGGCGTACCAGGGAGAAGTCCGAGGTACCACCGCCGATGTCGACGATCAGCACCAGTTCCTCACGGCCCAGGCTCGACTCGTAGTCGAAGGCGGCGGCGATGGGTTCGTACTGGAACGACACGTCCTTGAACCCGAGCTTGTGCGCCACGGCGACCAGGGTGTTCTGCGCCTCCTGATCGGCAACCGGGTCGTCGTCGACGAAGAACACCGGGCGGCCCAGTACCACTTCCTCGAAAGGGCGCTCGGCCTGGGCTTCGGCACGCTTCTTCAATTCGCCGATGAAGAAACCGAGCAGGTCCTTGAATGGCAGGGCACTTCCCAGCACGGCGGTTTCGCTCTTCAGCAGCTTGGAGCCGAGCAGGCTTTTCAGCGAGCGCATCAGGCGGCCTTCATAGCCTTCCAGGTACTCGTGCAGGGCCAGACGGCCGTAGACCGGACGGCGTTCCTCGGTATTGAAGAAAATCACCGAGGGCAGGGTGATCTTGCCGTCCTCCAGGGGCAGCAGGCTGTCCTGGCCGGGGCGAAGCCAGCCGACGGTGGAGTTCGAGGTGCCGAAGTCGATGCCGCAGGCGCGGGCAGGCGTAGAGAAGGACATGGAACGCAGGGCCGGAAAAAATGGCCGCGTATTCTATGCCAGTGTTGCGGTGGCGGCGAGCCGTCAGGACGGCAAGTCGAGGTTCTCGTCGCGTTTGTGCTTCCACTGCGTCCATTCGAAGCCCAGCACCACCAGCAGCGACAGCGCGAACGGCAGCAGCAGATAGAACGCCCGGAACACGATAAGCGCCGCCAGCACATCGGCAGCCGGGATCTCCGGTAGTGCGGCGAGGAAGGTCACTTCCAGCACGCCCAGGCCACCTGGCGCGTGGGACAGCAAGGCCAGGGAGAAGGACGCGAGGAATACGCCGAGCACCACCAGGTAGCCGGGATGATTGTCGGCCGGTAGGGCGAAATAGATGATCGCCGCGGCGCAGAGCAGTTCCAGTGGGCCAGCCAGTAGTTGGCGGCTGACGATGGGCAGGCGTGGATATTCCACGTGCAGCTTGCCCAGCGTCCAGGGTTTGAACTGGCGCCAGGAGCCCAACACGTAGAGGCCGACCAGGCACAGCAGGACGCTACCGATGACTACCGAGACCAGAGGAGTGACATTGGCGACGCGATGGATCAGGTCGGGTTGGGCGATCAGCACGCAGCCGCTGGCAAGCAGGGTGCCAAGGGCGAAGGTAAAAGAGCAGAAAACGATGAGAACGCCAATTTCCTGGGGCGTCAGGCCCTTGCTGCGATAGGCCCGGTAACGCACCACAGCACCTGAGAACACTGATGCGCCGATGTTGTGGGCCAGGGCGTAGGTGGTGAACGAGCACAGGGTGATGAAGCGCCAGGGGATCCGTTTGCCCAGGTGGGCGACAGCAATGCGGTCATACCAGGCCAGTGCCCAATAGGCGCCGAGCGTGGCTGTTGCGGCGAGCATCCAGTTCATGTGGGTGATGGCTTCGAGGCTGCCCTTGATCTCTTCGAAGGAGATGTTGCGCAGCTCGCGGTACAGCAGGAAGCCAGACAGCACCACGGCACTGAGTCCGATCAGCGTCCAGATCAGGTCGCTGCGCTTCAGTTTTGGTTTGGCTTCTACGACAGACACCGCTATTCCTCGCTCGCTAGGCCCCGAGGTAACGGGACCGCATGCCTCTCTTGGAGGCAGCTGTTCATCGGCCATCCGGCCATCGTGCAGCGGCCGGTGGCGGATCGTGCCCGCGCGGCGCGCTGCGAAGTATCAGGGAGGCGCAGTCTGTACTCAACTGCCAAGCACATCGGCACCTTCTCGTAGTTGTGTCAGCGATTGTCCTGTGACGTTCATATCCACGCCAGGGTCAGCGCTGCCAGCACCGCGTAGCGGCCGGCCTTGGCCAGGGTGACGATGAGCAGGAATATCCACAGACGCTCGCGCATCACGCCGGCAATCAGAGTCAGTGGGTCGCCAATCACCGGCATCCAGCTCAGCAGCAACGACCAGCGTCCGTAGCGCGCATACCAGGCTTGCGCCTGCTGCAGCCGAACCGGCGTGACGGGAAACCAGCGGCGTTCTCGGTAGTGCTCAATGGAGCGCCCCAGCAACCAGTTGACCCACGAACCCAGCACATTGCCCAGCGTGGCCACCAGCAGCAAGGCCCAGAGTGGATACTGGCCTGTCAGCAGCAGGGCGACCAGCACCGCTTCGGACTGCAGCGGCAACAGCGTCGCCGCGCCGAAGGCGGAGAGAAACAGGGCCGGATAGGCGGAAAGACCAAGCATGTTGAGCACGGCCGACCCGAAGGTCGGCGCTGATCAGGGCTGCGATTCCTGGCCGGTGTTGGCCATGATCTCTTCCAGGCTCAGCCCGGTCAGGCCGTGAATGGTTTTCCACAGGTAGTAGAAAATGGTCATCAGCATGATCATCGAGGGAATGGCGATCATCGGGTAGCTGAGCAGAGTCATGCGGCCGAGTTCGTCATTGAAGGCCTCGGTGCCCGCCGGGCTGACCACGATCCACTTGGCCAGCACGTAGTTCATGAACGAGGAAAAGAAGAAGGTGCCGCTGAGCCAGTAGGTCGCGCGCATCAGTCGCGTTTCGAAGTGTTCGACGTGGCCGCCTTGCTGCAGACGATCATGGATCTTGTCGACGTTGAGCACCGTCTTGTTGAACAGCAGCGTGCGGATCAACGGGTAGCGGGTGCGCGTTGACACCAGCACGGCAATGCCGATCAGGCCGGGGATCAGCGCTTCCTTGACCGCCAGCCACTGGGTATCGAGCTTGAGCAGGCCGATGCCGCCGGTCAGCGCGACGCTGATCAGGCCAAGCAGGGCGATGAAGTTGAATTTGCGGTACTTGATCAGTTCGAACGCGCCCCAGCCCAGCGGGAACGCCAGGGCCAGGATCAGCGCGCCATCGGCACCGAGGCGGTGCTCGCCACTGAGCTTCATCAGGATGAACGAGGGAATCAGGATGCTGATGGCCAGGTCGATCAGCGGGCGGGGCTTGTGCGTCGGGTTACGGCTGTCAGTAGTGGCGGTCATGGTAGCTGGAGTCTGCGTAGGAAACCCGATGATCGCCTGCCCGGCGCGTCAGAGCTAGCCCGACTGTCGGTTTTGAATGTGAAAAAGTATGAGGCGACAGCTTGCCGACAGGAGTCGCGGTAGCGGAGGGCGATGCTAAAGTGATGGCAGGGGCTGGGAGTCGAATATGTCAAGAATAATCCCTGGCGTTTGCCTGTTGCTGAGTGTCGTCGCGCTTTCGTCAGGCACGGCCTGGGCGCGTGACTGCATTGGCCTGGTGCCGGCCGGTACGTCGTCCTTCTGGACTGAACTGGAGGCCGGGGCGAGGCGCACGGCCAAGGATCTGCAGGTGGAGCTCTATACCCGTGGTCCGGCCCAGGAAGGCAGCGTCGAGGTGCAGCTGCAGCTGATCGACCGGGCGGTTGCCCACGGCTGCAAGGCGTTGATCGTCGCCCCGGCTGGCGATGCCATCGATGTGCGAATCGCCGCGTTGCGCGCCGAAGGTATTCCCACCGTCTACGTTGACCGCGCGGTTGCGGGCGAGGGGGCTTATGCGTT
The DNA here is from genome assembly GCF_900115475.1 of Ectopseudomonas composti. Classification (GTDB taxonomy): domain Bacteria; phylum Pseudomonadota; class Gammaproteobacteria; order Pseudomonadales; family Pseudomonadaceae; genus Aquipseudomonas; species Aquipseudomonas composti. The sequence goes on along the minus strand of NZ_FOWP01000001.1, from coordinate 403,174 downwards.
GGTGGCGACCGACAACTTTCTCGCCGGCCAGTTGGCCGGGCAGCAACTGGCCGAGCGTCTGGGGCGGGGTGGTCGAGTCGGGGTATTGCGCTTGCGGCCGGGGCTGCAATCGACCGAGGAGCGTGAGCGTGGCTTTCTGCTGGCGGTGCAGGCTTTGGGCCTGCAGGTGGTGTTCGATACCTACCTGGGCGATGACCGCCAGCGCATCGTTGAGGCTTTGAAGCAGCAGTTGCCCAGGCTCGATGGTCTGTTCAGCCCCAATGGCAGCAGTACCCGAGCCACGCTGGCCGCGTTGCGCCAACTGGGCAAGGCCGGGACGTTGGACTTCGTCGGCTTCGATGGCGGCGAGCTGCTGTTCGACGCCGTGCGCGACGGGCAGATTCATGCCTTGTTGCTTCAGCAGCCACAGGCCATGGGCGATCATGCGGTGCGCCTGGTACATCGGGCCTTGAGTGGCGAACGTGCCATTTCTCGTTTGCAACTGTTGCTCGAACCACGGGTGCTGACTGCCAAGGAGTTGGCCGACACGACCGTGCCGCAGCAGCCTTGGTGATGGGTGGCGCAGGCGTTTATGATTCCCGGCCTGGCCGCCCTGAATTCGCTGTAGGGCGCGTTCTAGATGGTGGCGTGCAATGAACTTGAAGTCCCTGGTTGCAGCGCTGATGCTGTTCTGCTGTTTCTGTGTCGACGGGATGGCGGCCGATTTGCGGCTGTATACCGAGCATTATCGGCCGTTCAGCTATCTCGAGAACGGCAAGCCGAGTGGCATGGCCGTGGCGGTGGTCGAAGAGCTGATCCGTCGCACCGGAGAGTCGGCGCGTATCGAGCTGGTGCCCTGGACGCGCGGCTATCATCAGGTTCGGCACGAGGCCAACACGGCACTGTTTTCCACCGTGCGCACGGCGCAGCGCGAAGCCGAGTTCCAGTGGGTTGGTCCGATCGCTCGCGGCTATACGCGTTTCTACACCTTCAAGGATGCAGGTCTGCGCGTCGCCAGCCTCGACGACGTGCGGCGTCTTGGCACCCTGGCGATTCCCAAGCAGTGGTATAGCTATGAGCTGCTGACCGAGCAGGGCCTGGATAATCTGTATGGCGTGCCGACGCCGCAGGACATGCTGCGCATGTTTCGCCATGGCCGGGTCAAGCTGCTGCTGGCCAACAACCTGACCCTCGACGGTATGCTCGCCGAACAGGGTATGAACGCCGGGCAGCTGCAGGAACAGTTCGACTTGATGCCCAATGATTCCTACATCGCCTTTTCCCTGACGACCGATACAGCGCTGGTCGCACGTTGGCAGCAGGCGCTGCAGCAGATGCGTGACGATGGTGGCCTGGAGCGGATCTACCGCCATTGGTTTCCGTCGGCCGATGAGCGGGCGTTGGCCGATTTGCTGCGCAGCGAGTGAAGCGGCTGCACGGTGCTCCTCGGCTTGCTAGGCTGCAAGCGGGAGGGGCGGTGATGGGTAAGCGCGTTATTCGATGGTTCTGTTTCTTGCTGGTGGCGCTGTGTGTGCCGGCGCAGGCACAGCTGCGTCTGCTCACCGAGGATGCGCCACCGATGAGTTTCATGCGCGATGGCGAGCCCCGCGGCCTTTCCGTCGAGGTGGTCAGGGCCCTGCAGGCGCGCACCGGCGATAGTGGACAGATCGAGCTGATGCCCTGGACACGAGCGCTGCACCTGGCTCAGCAGGAGGAAGATATCGCACTGTTTTTCACTGTGCGTACCCCCGAGCGTGAGAACCGATTCCAGTGGGTCGGGCCCATCGTGGTCGGCACCACCAGCTTCTACTCGCTCAAGTCCCGTGAGCTCGTCATCGACACGTTGGAGCAGGCCGCGGCCAGCGGGCCTCTGGCATTGCCCAAGCAGTGGTACACCTACGAGACCCTCAGCGCGAAGGGCTTCAGCAACCTCTATGGCGTACCCAGCTCCAAGCAGATGATGACCATGCTCAAGCACGGTCGGGTCAATCTGATCGCCACCGAAGACCTGACCCTGGCCGGTGAGTTGGCCGCAGTCGACCTCAAGCCGCAGGATGTCAGGGCGCACGTTCCATTCATGCGTTCGGCCTACTACATCGCCTTCTCCCCACAGACTTCGGTGGTGCGTGTGGTGCGCTGGCAGCGCGCGTTGCAGCAGATGCACGAGGACGGCAGCCTCGCGGCCATTCTCAGGCGCTGGTTGCCGCATGCGCCGATGCCACCGGTGGAGCCGTAGCGCCTCGCGTGGCGACTGGTTAACCTGAGTGCTGCAATCCACCGAGTCCGATCATGTCGCGTCGTAACCTCACCCTCGATCTGCGCAGTCGTGCCGGCTTGTTCGCTCACCTTGGTGCGATGGAGCGGACCGGTGTGCCCATCGACCGGGCACTGGCCAGTCTCGACCTCGGCACGCGCCATCAGGCCGCTGTTAAGCGCTTGCGGCAGATGGTCGATGGCGGGCGCGATCTGGCGAGTTCCGGCCAGTTGAGTGGCGTGTTCACGCCACTGGAAAGTGGCTTGGTGCGCGCCGCGCAGGAGGCCGGTGCACTGGTGCACATTTACCAGCAACTGGCGCAGCGTTACGAGGAACAGGCGCGTCACGCGGCAGAGCTGAGGTCACGGCTATTGCTGCCGGCCGGTGTGTTGCTGCTGGCGCTGGCGGTCAAACCCTTGCCTGCCCTAGTCGCTGGCAGCCTGAGTGGCGCAGGTTACCTGGCCGCCGTGCTGCTGCCGGTGTTCTGGCTGTCGCTACTGCTGTTCGGCGTCCGGGCGCTGTGGCGGCGTTGGCAGCAGCGTCGGACCGACCAGCCAGGGCCACTCGACGATCTGCTGCTGGCGCTGCCGGTACTGGGCAGCCTGCAGCGGCGGGCGGATATACGTAATTTCTGCGACAGCCTCGGGCTGTTGCTGGAGGCCGGGATGCCGGTGCTCGACGCCTTGCCGCGCGCCTGCAATGCCGTGAGTAATGCGCGGTTGCGGCGGGATTTCGCCAACCTGGCGCCGCGCGTCGCCGCCGGACAATCACTTGTGCGGGCGTTCGATGGGCTGAGCTTTCATGGCAAGGCCATGCTCATCGGCGTACTCAATACCGGTGAAGCGACCGGCCGCCCAGGCGAAGCACTGCTGCGTTTCGCCCGGCTGCAAGCGCAGCAGCTGGCCGCGAGCCAACAGATGCTGGCGAGTTGGGCGCCGCGTCTGTTCTATCTGGCGGTCGCCGGCTGGATGGCATACGGCCTGCTGACGGGCGGCGGATTCTTCCCGGCGCTGCCGGCGGAGCTGGCTGGCCGATAAATTGCTGGTTATCGAGCACGGCGATCCGTTTGAAAGCTGGCAGCAAGTGCCTTGCGCTAGCATTCGTCACGTCTACGCCATTACTAAAAAGAGAAAGAAGCGATTCAACCGACTTTGGAATACGCCCCATGCCCATCCTGCAACGTGCATCCCACCATGAGCTACGCAGTGCCTTTCGTGCCCTGCTGGCTTCCGACCGCTGCTATCACACGGCTTCGGTCTTCGATCCCATGTCCGCCCGCATCGCCGCCGATCTCGACTTCGAGGTCGGCATTCTCGGTGGCTCCGTCGCTTCCCTGCAGGTGCTCGGTGCGCCTGACTTTGCCCTGATCACCCTCAGCGAATTCGTCGAGCAGGCCGCGCGCATCGGCCGCGTCTCGCGCCTGCCGGTGATCGCCGACGCCGACCACGGCTACGGCAATGCGCTCAACGTGATGCGCACCGTGGTCGAGCTGGAACGCGCCGGCGTCGCCGCGCTGACCATCGAAGACACGCTGCTGCCGGCGCAATTCGGCCGCAAGTCCACCGACCTGATCTCCATCGAGGAAGGCGTCGGCAAGATCCTCGCTGCGCTGGAGGCGCGCGTCGATCCGGATCTGGCGATCATCGCCCGGACCCATGCCGGCGTTCTGGAGGTGGACGAAGTGATTCGTCGCACCCGCGCCTACGAGGCCGCCGGCGCCGATGGCATCTGCCTGGTCGGGATCAAGGATTTCGCTCACCTCGAGCAGATATCCGCAGGCCTCAAGGTGCCGCTGATGCTGGTCACCTATGGCAACCCCGAGCTGCGCGATAACCAGCGCCTGGCGCGCCTCGGCGTGCGCATCGTGGTCAACGGCCATGCCGCCTACTTCGCTGCGATCAAGGCCACCTACGACTGTCTGCGCGAGCAGCGCGGCGCGCAGCCGTGCGACCTCAACGCCACCGAGCTGACCCACAAGTACACCATGCCCGAGGATTACATTCTCTGGGCCAAGGAGTTCATGGAAGTTCGCGAATAACCTTCCTCGACGACCAGCACTTGCACTTCGCATTGCCCGGGCGCATATCTGTCTGGAGAGTGCGAGGAGGTCGAGCATGGCAGGTGGTTGGGCAAGCGACGACGCGGTTCAGGAGCAGATCGACAGCAGCATCGAAGACGCCGTCGCGCGTGCCCGTAGCCAGTTGCCGAAAGGCGAGAGTTTGCGTCATTGCGAAGAGTGCGACGCGGTCATTCCCGAGGCTCGTCGTCAGGCGATTCACGGTGTGCGCCTGTGCGTCAACTGCCAAGCCGAGCACGACCGTGAGAACGCCGCGTTCACGGGTTACAACCGTCGGGGGAGTAAGGACAGCCAGCTACGTTGATGAGCCAGTACGGCACCTATCCATGATCTGACGGTCTAGTGCTACTACGACCGTGACTCAGGAAGAGGTGCCTGCATGACGATTTTCGAAGCCTTGCGCATCAGCCACAACATCCAGCGCGAGCTGGCGCAGAAGCTGATTGCCACTCAGGGCGACAGCTCCGAGCGCCACGCCTTGTTCTCTCAGCTCAAGCAGGAGCTGGCCGTACATTCAGTGGCCGAAGAACGCCATTTCTACATCCCCTTGATGCAGCAGGACGCAGGCGTGGATCTGTCGCGCCACGCGATTGCCGAGCATCACCAGATGGATGAAATGATCGAGGATCTGGAAGAAACCGACCCCAGCAGCCCGAGCTGGCTGGCGCAAGCCAAGGCGCTGGCGGAGAAGGTCGAGCATCACCTCAAGGAAGAAGAACGTACCTTCTTCCAGATGGCCGGCAAACTGCTTCGCGACAAGGAGAAGCAGCAATTGGCCGGCGACTATCTCAGCGCCTACGATGAGATGAAGCAGGCGTCCTGACAGATCAACGAGAGCCGGGCGTTATGCCCGGCCCTTGCGTCAGAACAGGAAATACCGCTGCGCCATCGGCAGCACCTCGGCCGGCTCGCACCATAGCAACTGGCCGTCGGCCTTGACCTGGTAGTTCTGCGGATCGACCTCGATATTCGGCAGGTAGCCGTTGTGGATCAGGTCGGTCTTCTGCACCTCGCGGCAGCCCTTCACCACGCCAATCTGCTTTTGCAAACCGAGCTGCTGCGGCACCCCGGCGTCGAGCGCTGCCTGGCTGATGAAGGTGATGCTGGTGGCATGGCGGCTGCCACCATAGCTGGCGAACATCGGCCGGTAGTGCACCGGCTGTGGCGTCGGGATCGAGGCGTTGGCATCGCCCATCAGGCTGGCGGCAATCGCTCCGCCCTTGAGAATCAGCGTCGGCTTGACGCCGAAGAAGGCCGGGCGCCAGAGCACCAGGTCGGCCCACTTGCCCACTTCGATGGAGCCCACCTCATGGCTGATGCCGTGGGTGATGGCCGGGTTGATGGTGTATTTGGCGATGTAGCGCTTGGCGCGGAAGTTGTCGTTGCCTGGCACGTCCTCGGGCAGCGGGCCGCGCTGCTGCTTCATCTTGTCGGCGGTCTGCCAGGTGCGGGTGATCACTTCGCCGACGCGGCCCATGGCCTGGCTGTCGGAGCTGATCATGGAAAACGCGCCGAGGTCATGCAGGATGTCTTCGGCGGCGATGGTTTCGCGGCGAATACGGCTCTCGGCGAAGGCCACGTCCTCAGCGATGCTTGGGTCGAGGTGGTGGCAGACCATGAGCATGTCCAGGTGCTCGTCGATGGTGTTCTTGGTGAACGGGCGCGTCGGGTTGGTCGAGGACGGCAGCACGTTGGGGAAACCGCAGGCCTTGATGATGTCCGGCGCATGGCCGCCGCCGGCACCCTCGGTGTGGTAGGTGTGGATGGTGCGGCCCTTGAATGCGCCGAGGGTGGTTTCGACGAAGCCGGACTCGTTCAGCGTGTCGGTGTGGATCGCCACCTGCACGTCGTATTCGTCGGCGACCGACAGGCAGTTGTCGATGGCTGCCGGGGTGGTGCCCCAGTCCTCGTGCAGCTTGAGGCCGATGGCGCCGGCTTTGACCTGTTCGATCAAGGGCTCGGGCAGCGAGGCGTTGCCCTTGCCGGTAAAGCCCAGGTTCATCGGGAAGGCATCGGCGGCCTGCAGCATGCGCGCCATATGCCACGGCCCGGAGGTGCAGGTGGTGGCGTTGGTGCCGGTGGCCGGCCCGGTGCCGCCACCGATCATGGTGGTGACGCCGCTCATCAGCGCCTCTTCGATCTGCTGCGGGCAGATGAAGTGGATGTGGGTGTCGATGCCGCCAGCGGTAAGGATCATGCCTTCGCCGGCGATCACCTCGGTGCCCGCGCCGATGGCGATGGTCACGTCCGGCTGGATATCCGGGTTGCCGGCCTTGCCGATGGCGGCGATACGGCCGTCCTTGAGACCGACGTCGGCTTTGACGATGCCCCAGTGGTCGATGATCAGGGCGTTGGTGATCAGGGTGTCGACCACATCGGCGGCGCACAACTGGCCCTGGCCCATGCCGTCGCGGATCACCTTGCCGCCGCCGAACTTCACTTCTTCGCCATAGGTGGTGAAGTCCTGCTCGACCTCGATCCACAGCTCGGTATCGGCCAGGCGCACCTTGTCGCCAACGGTGGGGCCGAACATGTCGGCGTAGGCTTGGCGGGAAATCTTCATTGGAAGTCCTCGTAGGGTGCGCTATGCGCACCGTTGCTATCTGTGTCGTTGCTGGTGCGCACGGCGCACCCTACGGGTTATAGAGCGCCCATCACCCGGCCGGCGAAACCGAACACCCGACGTGCGCCAGCCAGATCGACCAGCTCCACCTCACGGCTTTGCCCTGGCTCGAAGCGCACGGCGGTACCAGCGGGGATGTTCAGGCGCATACCGCGCGCGGCGGCGCGGTCGAACAGCAGGGCGTCGTTGGTTTCGAAGAAGTGGTAGTGCGAGCCGACCTGGATCGGTCGGTCACCGCTGTTGGCCACGGACAGGGTCAGGGTGCGGCGGCCGGCATTGAGCTCGATCTCGCCGTCGGCAATCTGGTATTCGCCGGGAATCATGGGGTGCTCACTCCAGAATCAGTTGCATGAAGGTCAGATCCAGCCAGCGGCCGAACTTGCGGCCGACCTGGGGCATCTGCCCGGTTGTGACGAAACCAAGGCGCTGGTGCAGGCGGATGGAGGCGGCGTTTTCCGACTCGATGGCGGCGACCATGACGTGCAGGTTGGTGGCGCGGGCGTGTTCGATCAGTGCCTGCATCAGCGCCGGGCCCAGGCCCTGGCCGCGCTGGTCGGCGCGCACGTAGACCGAGTGCTCGACGGTCTGGCGAAAGCCTTCGATGGTGCGCCAGGTGCCATAGCTGGCGTAGCCGAGCACTTCACCGGACGCGTCCCGTGCCACCAGCACCGGAAAGCCCGCTGCGGTGCGTTCGGCCAGCCAGGCACGGCGGTTGGCCAGGTCCACCAGGGTCTTGTTCCAGATCGCCGTGGTGTGTTGCACCGCGTCGTTGTAGATGGCCAGGATGCCGGGCAGGTCGGCTTCGCTGGCATTCGCTATTTCGTTGCTCATGGCTTATGCAATCGGCTGGTGAACGGTCACCAGTTTGGTGCCGTCAGGAAAGGTGGCTTCGATCTGGATCTCCGGGATCATCTCCGGCACGCCCTCCATCACCTGATCGCGGGCCAGTAGGGTGGTGCCGAAGTGCATCAACTCGGCCACGGTTCGGCCGTCGCGTGCGCCTTCGAGCAGGGCGGCGGAGATGTAGGCCATGGCCTCCGGGTAGTTCAGCTTCACCCCGCGCGCCAGGCGGCGCTCGGCCACCAGGCCGGCGGTGAAGATCAGCAGCTTGTCTTTTTCTCTTGGGGACAAATCCATGACGGCTCCAGTCGTGGAGCGGGCAAGGCTCTGCCTTGTCCGCAATGGTGCTTCGGTCGCCTGGTGGAGCGCGGCGTGCGCTGTTCCACTCTGGCGTAGCTGTACTGCAGTTCGTAGGGGCCAGCTTGCCGGCGATTAGACCTCTGCTGATCGCCGGTAAGCCAACTCCTACCTGTGTGTTGTGCTCATGTACTCCAGATTCGCGGGGGCGCCGCCTCACGCCCCAGCAGCGCCGGGCGCAGCAGGCGCCAGAGGGCGATCAGCCAGGCGCGGGCCTTGAGTGCTTCACTGGCCAGGCAGCGCGCGACCAAAAGGCCCGCGAGCTGGCTGAGGTCACCACGCACACCTTCAATGGTCAACTCGCGGCAGCGCTCCAGTAGCTCGGCATCCAGCTCGCCGCTGACCAGCAGCGTGGCGAATACCGGCTGGCCGTCGAGGCCGATGGGCGAGTCGAGCAGGCCGTCGTCACCGGTTACGCGCTGGCGCTCGTGCCAGAGCAGTTTGCCGTCACGGCGGATATCCAGCGCGGCCTGGAAGTGGCCGCTGGCAAAGCGCTCGCCAGCAGCGGGGCGGCCGAGGGCGACGATGTCCCAGTAGAACAGGCGGGCGTCGCCATGCAGGTCGATCTGCGTGTGCAGTTCGGCCTGGGCGCCGGCATAGATGATGGTTTCCTGTGGTAGCCATTCCAGGGTGGCGCCGGCGTCGACGCGCAGGCGCAGATCCTGATGGGCCACGCCCGCGGCGCGGTACCATTTGGCTGCACCTGGGCTGGTGAGCTGCACCCATGTGTTTTCGCCGGCATGGGCGCTGATGTCCAAACGGTCGCCGCCAGCGATGCCGCCGGGCGGATGAACGATGATGTGCTGGCAGACTTCCGGCCCTTCTGCGTACAGGTGTTTCTGCACTCTAAGCGGGCCAAGGTGACGCCTCTGCACCGGCGTGGTGCGTTCGCCGTGGCGCGCGTAGGCCAGCTCCAGCTCGGCAGGCCAGCTTGGCGTGAACAGGGCAGCAGGCAGATTCATATTGAGGCAGCGGTTCCGCAGGATAGTTGACCGAGTGGGCAAGCAAGAGGCGTGCCCTGAACCAATTCGGTGCGTATTAGCGCATAGCTGCAGACGTGGCCAGTCACAAGTCTGCATCTGGCTCTGCCTGACCGCGCCTGGGCAGTTCTAGAGTCGGGCATCGATTCGCTCGGAGCGCTCATGTTCATCTTTATCGCCTTCGCCGCCGGCCTGGTGCGCGGCTACAGCGGCTTCGGTTTTGCCATGCTGATGGCGCTCGGACTGATGCTGCGACTGCCTCCAGCCGAGGCAGTGCCGGTGGCGCTGATTCTCGACGTGGCCTGCAGCGTGACGCTGTGGCCGGCGGCGATGCGCGCCGTTCATGGGCGCGTGCTGGGACGCCTGTTGATGGGCATGCTGCTGGCGGTGCCGCTGGGCGCCTGGCTGCTGCAGTGGCTGCCTGCTCACATCATGGCGCCGCTGGTGGCTGTGCTGTGTTTGAGCGGGGGCGTGCTGGTGTTATGGCGGCCGTCCGTGGCCACGCCGGTGAGCCAGGGCATGGCTTGGTTGGCTGGGCTGGCATCAGGGCTGGCGACTACCATGGCTTCGGCCGGCGGCCCGCCCTTGATGATCTACCTGTTGCGCAGCGGTTTGGACGCGCGCCAGTTACGCGGCACAGCGGTGCTGTTCTTCCTCGCCAGCAGTGGCGCTGCGCTGATCGGGTTAGGCGTCGCGGGTGTGCTGAGCGGAGAACAATGGCGACTGGCGCTGGAGCTGGCATTGCCGGCGTTGGCCGGTAACCTGCTCGGCCAGTGGCTGCATCCACGCTGGCAACCCTTGCCGCTGCGGGTGCTGGTCGGTGGGCTGCTGGTGCTGTTGTCGCTGGGCAGCCTGCTGAAGGCGATCTGGTAGGGTGCGCCGCGCGCACCGAGAGGTATCCGTTGCTACGCGATCACGGCGGTGCGCACGGCGCACCCTGCGGGCTGTATCCGCGTAGGCAGCCGTTACCTTTGCATGTGTTGGCCGGTGCGTTACCAGGGTTACTGCCGGTGGGGAGTCTGTTACGGGTGTTGTGGTCGTAGGGTGCGCTGTGCGCACCGAGAAGTATCCGTTGCTGCGGGATCACGGCGGTGCGCATGGCGCACCCTGCGGGCGGGTTCGGCGTCGATGACCCGCCCTGCGAGGCGCGTCCTTCAATCGCGGTCGATGGCGAAGGGCGACCAGGCCTGGCGGCTGGGCATGATTTCCAGGCGGTTGATGTTGATGTGGTCCGGCAGGGTGGCGACGTAGAAAATCTGCTCGGCGATATCTTCGGCGGTCAGCGGTGTGGTGCTGCCATACAGCGTGTCGGAAGCGGCCTGGTTGCCCTTGGTGCGCACCAGGGTGAACTCGGTTTCGGCCATGCCCGGTGCGATGTCGGTGACGCGCACGCCGGTGGATACCAGGTCGCAACGCAGGTTGAAGCTGAACTGTTTGACGAAGGCCTTGGTGGCGCCATACACGTGGCCGCCCGGGTAGGGCCATTCGCCGGCCACCGAGCCGATGTTGATGATGCTGGTGCCCTTGCCGATGGCCAGCAGCTTGGGCAGCACCGCGTGGGTGACGTTGACCAGGCCGGTGACGTTGGTGTCGATCATGGTGTGCCAGTCTTCCAGGGCGACCTTTTGCGCGGCCTCCGGGGCCAGTGCCAGGCCAGCGTTGTTGACCAGCACATCGATGCGGTCGAAGGGCGCCTGCAGGCCATCGACCATTGCCTTCACCGCTGCGGCATCGCGCACGTCGAGCGTGGCAATGTGCACCGGCACCTTGTCCTGCAGTTCTGCCTTCAGCTCTTCCAAGCGTTCCAGGCGTCGGCCGCTGAGCACCAGGGCCCAGCCGGCCTCGGCGAAGCGTCGAGCCGTGGCGCGGCCGAAACCAGATGTCGCGCCTGTAATGAATGCCACCTTGCTCATGGATAACCTCGTTTTGCTATCAGGGTTCATGGCCTGCTCCTGCATCCGCTGTCGGGTGCACGTAGAGCAGTCCTATTGGGGCTGGGGCGCCAGTGTAAGGCCTTGGCCGAAAGGCCGCGCTCCACAGCTGGCCGCGGATTCATGCGGACAGTTCGAGAAACTTACGCACGCGTTCGGTTTCCGGGTTGGTGAAAAACTTCTCCGGCGCGGATTTTTCGATCAGCAGGCCCTTCTCCAGGAACACCACCTGATCCGACACCGCGCGGGCGAACTCCATTTCGTGGGTGACCACGATCATGGTGTAGCCCTCGCTGGAAAGGTTCTTCATCACGGTCAGCACTTCGCCGACCCGCTCCGGGTCGAGTGCCGAGGTCGGTTCGTCGAACAGGATCACCTCCGGGCTCATGGCCAGGGCGCGGGCAATCGCCACGCGCTGCTTCTGCCCGCCGGAGAGGGTGTAGGGAAAGGCCTCGGCCTTCTCCTGCATGCCGACCTTGTCCAGCAGGGTCTGGGCGATGGCGCGGGCCTCGTCCTTGCGCATCTTCTTCACCTGCATCGGTGCTTCCATGACGTTCTGCAGCACGTTCAGGTGCGGCCACAGGTTGAAGCTCTGGAACACCATACCGGTTCTGGCGCGGATCGCCGCCAGGTCGCGGTTGTTCATGCGCTTGCCCTGGGCGTCGACGCCGATGCGCTGGCCGGCGATATGAATGCTGCCGCGATCCGGCTCCTCGAGCCAGTTGATGCAGCGTAGCAGAGTGGATTTGCCCGAGCCGGACGAGCCCAGCACGCTGACCACCTCGCCCTTGTTCACGGTCAGCGAGATGTCGCGCAGTACCTCGACGCCGTCGAAGCTCTTGGAAAGATTGTCGATCTGTACCGCAGGTGCCTCAGGCATGTTCGAAACCTCGTTTGGCGCCGAACCGGCTCGCCCACTTGAGCGCCAGTTCCAGGCAGATGCTGATGATCCAGTACAGGGCGATGACCACGATGAACGCCTCGGTGGGGATGAAGTAGGTGGCCTGTACCGAGTTGGCCGCGGCGGTCAGTTCCTGCACGGTGATGATGGTGAGAAAGGCGGTGTCCTTGAGTGCGTAGATCAGCTGATTGCCGAGCAGCGGGCGGGTGCGGATCACCAGTTGCGGCAGGATGATCCGCCAGTACAGGCGAGCGGGGCGAAAGCCATGCGCCTTGGCCGCCTCGACCTGGCCGAGGGGCAGCACCAGGCGCGCACCGCGCAGGATCTCGGCGAAGTACGCCGCGTGATAGATGGCCAGCGCCACCAGGCCCGCGCCCCAGGCGCTGGGCTTGATGCCAAGTGCCGGTAGGCCGTAGTAGAGCAGGTAGGCCAGCACCAGGAAGGGCAGCATGCGCATCAGGTTGATCGCCCCGCGCAACAGCGTCGACAGCCAGGTGCGGCCCTCCAGCAGGTAGACGCTGAAGCAGCCGATGACGAAGGCTGCCAGCACCGACAGGACGAACAAGATCAGCGTGTTGAGTGCGCCGCTGAGGAAGGCGTCGCGCGCCTCCCAGATGATGCTCCATTCGGTCATGGTCGCGTCCTCACATGGCCAGTCGGTTGGCTTTTTTCTCGGCGATGGCCTGCACCTTGAGCAGCACGCCGATGATCAGCATGTACAGCAGGGCAGCGGCGAGAATCGGTGGCAGCGGCTCGTAGGTCACGGCGCTGATGCGGTTGGTCACGCGGGTCAGGTCGACGATGCCGATTACCGCGATGGCCGGGCTGCTCTTGATCAGGAAGGACATCTCGTTGACCAGGCCGGGCAGGCTGCTGGTGACCATCTGCGGCAGCATGATGCGGCGAAAGAACACGCCATTGGTCATGCCGCAGGCCAAGGCCGCTTCCTTCTGCTCGCGGGAGAAGCTGATGAAGGCCGCGCGCCACACCTCTGCGTTGAAGGCCGCGGTGTTCAGGGTGAGGGCGAGGATCGCTGCCGTGTTGCGATCCATGGCCAGGCCGAAGGTCGGTGCCGAGAGGAAGATGAACAGCACCAGGGTGACCAGCGGTGTGGCGCGAGCCAGGCTGACGTAGAGCACCAGCGCTTGCTCCACGAAGGGAATGCGCGCCATGCGCAGCAGGGCGATGCCCAGGCCGATGATCACGCCAAGGGCAATGGCGATCGAGGAGATCCACAGAGTCGTCCAGGCGCCTTCGAGCAGCAATAACCAGGCTTGTCCGTTCATGTCGGGCTCCAGGGAAAGGGATGGGGTGTTGTAAGCAAGGTCAGGGCCAGAGCTGGCCCTGATAGACGGCAGTGCGTTGGCGATAAGCATGTAGGGTGCGCCGTGTGCACCGAGGCGCTTGCACCATTGACGCTGGTGCGCGGCGCACCCTACGAGGCCATGTCAGAGACCTGGCCCCGGCCCGCTGTCACATGCCGGCCAGTTCGTGGAACTGCTCGACCGTGGTGATCGGCTCCTTGGGCATGGCCGGGAAGGCTTCGCCGAACCACTTGCTCTGCAGCTCGGCCAGGCGACCGCTGTCGCGCACTTCGGTCATGAAGCCGGTGAGAAATTCCAGCAGCTCGGGGCTGCTCTTCGGTACCGGCCAGGCGGCGAAACCATCACCGGACACGGCGATGCCCTTGGCGAAGGTATCGCCACGGGTCTTGACCAGGTCGTTGACCGAAATCAGCGCGTTGATCACGTAGTCCAGGCGACCGTTGGCCAGGTCGGCGTAGGCCTCCGGGTAGGACGGGTATTCGGTGACCTTGCCGATCTTGCAACCTTCGGCCTCCATCATCTTCTTCAGCTCCGGCAGGCGCGCGAGCAGAGCGCTGCCTGCCTGCAGGCCGACGGTCTTGCCACACAGGCTGGCGATATCGCTGAGGCTGTCATCGCCTGCGCGCTTGACGTAGAAGTGCTGCGCCGAGGCGAAGGGCGGGGCGAAGTTGAACACGCGCAGGCGGTCATCGGTGACCAGGGCGCCGGTGAAGGCCATGTCGTACTGGCCGGACGACACCGAGGCGAGCAGACCGGTCCAGGGCAGAATTTCCTGCTTCACGTCGAAGCCCTGCGCCTTGGCGTAGGCCTTGAGATCCTCCAGCAGTTCCTTGTGGAAGCCCTCCGGCTTGCCGTCGACGATGAAGTTGAACGGCGCGTAGTCGTCCTCGGTGGCGACGGTCATCACGCCCTTGGCCTTGATATCGTCGAGGTCGGCGTGGGCGCTCAGTGAGGCGCCGACCAGGCAACTGGCCAGGGCCAGCTTGCGCAGCAGGCCGAAGGGTTTGAAATCGGTGTTCGATGGCTTCATGGGCGTGCTCCAGGGATGTCGACAGGCCGCTCAGCGGCGGTTTCGTTTTCACCTTAGAGAGGCCCGGCAAGGCGGAGATAGGGGCAGTTCCGGCCTTTGTTCTGGCCAGCGACAGTGGCGCGCTACTTGCTACATCACAGGGTTGTTTGGCTGCTGGAGGGCGCCATGATCGATCACTTCTACCACCTCGATTTCGACCGTCAGCGCGGCCTTCAGGAGCAGCTTCGCGAGTCGCTGGTGTCGGCCATTCTCGGCGGCGGCTTCCCGGCCGACGAGCCGCTGCCGTCGTGTCGCAAGCTGTCCCAGCAGTTGTCGGTCTCGCGCAACACCGTGGCGCTGGTGTACGAGAGCCTGCTCGACAACGGCTACCTGGTCAGCCGCCCGCGCAGTGGTTACTACCTGCACCCCGATTACTGCGGGCAGACCGATGCCGTATTGCGCATGACGCCGCTGCGAAAACCGGAACCGTCCGATGACAGCAGCGCCGCCACTGCCCCGGATTGGGCCGCGCGCTTTCGTATGCAGCCCAGTTTGAAGCACGGCGTGCTGCGCCCGAGCAACTGGAGCCGCTTCACCTACCCCTTCATCTACGGTCAGCCGATCAGCGAACTGTTCCCACTGGAGCGCTGGCGCGAGGTGTCGCGCAAGAACCTCAGCGGTGAGCGCGACCAGCTGTGGTTGGGCGACCGTTTCGACCGTGACGATGAGCAGCTGATCGAGCAGCTGCGCACCCGCGTGCTGCCCAAGCGCGGCATCTGGGCGCGCGCCGACGAGATCCTGGTAACCCTCGGTTCGCAGAACGCGCTGTACTTGCTGGCCAGCCTGCTGATGGCGCGCGGGGTGCGTGTTGGCATGGAGAACCCTGGCTTTCGCGATGCGGCGAGCATCTTCGACATTCACGGCGCCAAGGTGCACCTGCAGGATGTCGACGATCAGGGCCTAGTGGTGGACCGGCGTCTGGATGACTGCCAATACCTCTACGTAACGCCGGGGCACCAGGTGCCCACCGGCGTGGCGATGAGCGCGGCACGGCGTGAACAACTGCTGCGGCAGATTCGCGAGCACGACCAGGTGCTGATCGAGGACGACTACGACGCCGAATTCAATCTCGACAACCACCCGCTGCCAGCGCTCAAGGCCAGCGACAGTAGTGGCCGGGTGATCTACCTGAGCAGCCTGTCCAAGGCCTTCTCGCCGGGGCTGAGGATCGGCTACATGGTCGCCGACGCCGAACTAATCGACGAACTGCGCGCTCTGCGCCGGCTGATGTACCGCCACCCGCCGCTGAACAACCAGCGCATGCTCGCCGACTTCCTCGCCCAAGGGCATTACGACGCACACCTGCGGCGCTTTCGCGAGGAACATTGCCGCCGCCGCGAGCTGCTCTACCAGGCGCTGCGCAGCGACCTGAGCGACTGCCAGCCGATGGGCAGCCCGGGTGCCAGCGCCTGTTGGCTGGCCGCGCCACGCGGTGTCGATACCCAGCGCCTGGCCTGGGCTGCGGCGCAGCAGAGCGTGCTGATCGAATCCGGCGCGCAGTTCTTCCTTGGTGATGGCGAGGCGCCGAAGAATTTCATGCGACTGGGTTTTCACGCCATCGATGCCGAACGCATTCGGCCGGGCGTGCAGAAGCTGGGGGAGGTGCTGGCGGAGTTGTGAAATGCGGTCGCGGCTAAAGCCCCTCCCACAAATGCTCCGTGACGCTGTGGGGGGGCTTTAGCCGCGACGGTTATCAGCCAAAGCGCGGCGCGAACAGGGCGAACACCTCGTCGAAGATCGCCAGCGCCTCGTTTACCTGCGCGGCGCTGACGATGCACGGCGGCACCACATGGATGCGGTTCTCCACCACGAAGCTGAGCAGCCCGCGCGCGGTCAGCGCCGCCTTCATTTCCTGCATCACCGCTGCCGGCATCGGCGTCTTCTTCTGCACGTCGCTGACGAATTCCAGTGCCCAGAACAGGCCGACGCCACGCGCCTCGCCGATCATCGGGTAGCGTTCGGCCAGTTTCTTCAGGCCCGGGCCGAGCACCTGGGCGCCGATGTCCCGGGCATTCTCCACCATGCCTTCTTCGCTCATCGCATCCAGCGTGGCGACGATGGCGGCCATGGCCAGCGGGTGCCCAGAATAGGTCAGCCCGCCGGGGAAGAAGTGGTTGTCGAAGTGCTCGCAGATCGGCTTGGAAATCATCACCCCGCCGGCCGGGACGTAGCCGGAGTTGACGCCCTTGGCGAAGACGATCAGATCCGGCACCACGTCGAAATGTTCCAGCGCCAGCCAACTGCCGGTGCGGCCGAAACCGGCCATCACTTCATCGAGGATGAGCATGATGCCGAACTCGTCGGCCAGCTTGCGCACGCCCTGCATATAGCCTTTCGGCGGTACCAGAATGCCTGCGGTGCCGGGAATGCTCTCCAGCAGGATAGCGGCGATGGCGCCCGGCCCCTCACATTCGATGACCCGGCGCAGGTGCTGCAGGGCACGCGCGCATTCTTCTTCTTCGTTCGCCGCATTGAACTCGGTGCGATACAGGTAGGGATTGAAAAAGTGCACATGGCCACGGGCGTACTCATTGGGCACGCGGCGTGGGTCGCCGGTGGCGACGATGGCCGCGCCGGTGCTGCCGTGGTACGAGCGGTAGGCGGAGAGGATCTTGTCGCGACCGGTGTACAGGCGCGCCATGCGCATGGCGTTCTCGTTGGCATCGGCCCCGGCGTTGGTGAAGAACACCTTGGAGAAACCGGCCGGCGCGCGGGCGAGGATGCGCTTGGCCGCTTCGCCACGCATCAGGTTGGCGGTGGCCGGGGCGATGGTCACCAGGCTGCCGGCCTGTTCCTGGATGGCGGCGATGACCTTCGGGTGCAGGTGGCCGATATTGGTGTTGACCAGTTGGCTGCTGAAGTCGAGGTAGCGTTTGCCGTCGTAGTCCCACAGCGTGCAGCCCTCGCCGCCGGCAATCACCAGCGGGTTGAGGGCGCCCTGGGTCGACCAGGAATGGAAGACGTGCTGGCGATCCAGATCGTGGACGTACTGGTTGCTGATCGGTGTGCTCATGATGACCTCGGGCTGGTCGTTGCGGATGGCTGCACCATAGGAACAAAGCGGCCGTGTGCCGTAGGGCCAGATGCCGGAAGTGGCTGGGTCAGCGTGTCTGGCTCGCCGACATCGGGCAACTGTCCCTAGGCGCTTGGTGTGCACAGGCTAGGCTGGAGGCATCCGTTTTCAGGAGTGAAACCATGGCCCACGCATTCGAAATCAACACCGCCCCGCTGGCGTCCACAGAGGGCCTGAACAGCCCCGAGATCGCCCAAGCGCGTATCGACCTGGCCGCCTGCTTTCGCATGGCGGCACGGCTCGGCATGGGCGAAGGCATCTGCAATCACTTTTCCGTGGTGGTGCCGGGGCGGCCCGAGTTGTTTCTGGTCAATCCTTATGGCCTGGCCTTCGCCGAGGTCACGGCGTCATCGTTGTTGATCTGCGATTTCGATGGTCACGTGGTGCTGGGCGAGGGCCGCCCGGAGGCCACGGCGTTCTTTATCCACGCCCAGCTGCACCGTCTCAACCCGCGTGCCACGGCAGCCTTTCACACCCATATGCCCAACGCCACGGCGCTGTGCATGCTGGAGGGCGAGCCCTTCGTCTGGGCCGGGCAGACCGCGCTGAAGTTCTACGAGCGCCTGGCAGTGGATGAGGATTACCAGGGTCTGGCGCTGAACTATGCCGAAGGCGAGCGCATCGCCCGTGCGGCAGGTGATGCCGATGTGGTGATGCTGAAGAACCATGGCCCGTTGGTGTTGGGGCCGAGCATTGCCGAAGCCTGGGACGACCTCTACTACCTGGAGCGCGCCGCCGAGGTGCAGCTCAAGGCCATGGCCAGCGGTCGGCCGCTGAAGGCCGTGGCACCGGCGATTGCCAGTGCCGCCTGCCGGCAGATGCAGCAAGGCAACGCCGAAAGCGCGCATCTGCATCTTGAGAGCGTGAAACGCCAGTTGCTGCGTGAGGGATCGGATTTCGCTGAGTAGGACGGCGACGTCCTGTGGGAGGCGCTTTAGCGGTGACTGAGGCGGTTAC
Organism: Ectopseudomonas composti; assembly: GCF_900115475.1. Classification (GTDB taxonomy): domain Bacteria; phylum Pseudomonadota; class Gammaproteobacteria; order Pseudomonadales; family Pseudomonadaceae; genus Aquipseudomonas; species Aquipseudomonas composti. The sequence continues at coordinate 384,808 of NZ_FOWP01000001.1, read as the reverse complement.
CGAATCGCGGCTAAAGCCCCTCCCACAAGGAGGATCAGGACGTAGGGTGGATGACGTTTTTCATCCACCATTGCATCGCAGAGTGGTGGACGGATGAAGCATCGTCCACCCTGCGAGGCTGGTCAGATCGCCACCAACCCGCGTACACCTTCGGTTTCCATGTTCTCGCCACGGCCTTGCTGGACGATCTCGCCACGGCTCATCACCAGGTACTGGTCGGCCAGCTCGGCGGCGAAGTCGTAGAACTGCTCCACCAGCAGGATGGCCATGTCGCCGCGAGCGGCGAGCTTCTTGATCACCACGCTGATCTCCTTGATCACCGAGGGTTGGATGCCTTCGGTGGGCTCGTCGAGGATCAGCAGGCGCGGCTGGCTGGCCAGCGCGCGACCGATGGCCAACTGTTGTTGCTGGCCGCCGGACAGGTCACCACCACGGCGATGCTTCATCTCGCGCAGCACCGGGAACAGCTCGTAGATGAATTCCGGCACGGCCTTGGCCTGGCTGCCGGGAAAACGTGACAGGCCCATCAGCAGGTTCTCTTCCACGGTCAGGCGGCCGAAGATTTCGCGTCCCTGTGGCACGTAGGCGATGCCGGCGTGCACTCGTTGGTGGGGTTTGAAGCCGGTGATGGCCTTACCTTCCCATTGCACGCTGCCGTCCTTGGCCGGAATCAGGCCCATCAGGCATTTGAGCAGGGTGGTCTTGCCCACGCCGTTGCGGCCGAGCAGGCAGGTGACTTCGCCGACCTTCACGTCGAACGACAGGCCACGGAGGATGTGGCTGCCGCCGTAATACTGGTGGAGTTGTTGGACTTGCAGCATATCGATGTCCTTTAGCATGCGGTGCGCACGGCGCACCCTACGGAGCGCCAGCCTTCTCCCCTCTCCCGCTTGCGGGAGAGGGGCCGGGGGAGAGGGGCTTTTCAGCGCCCCAGATAAACCTCGATCACCCGCTCGTCGTTCTGCACCTGTTCCAGCGAGCCTTCGGCCAGCACGCTGCCCTGGTGCAACACGGTGACGTGGTCGGCGATGGAGCCGACGAAGCCCATGTCGTGCTCCACCACCATCAATGAGTGCTTGCGTGCCAGTGACTTGAACAGCTCGGCGGTGAACTCGGTCTCGGCATCGGTCATGCCCGCCACCGGCTCGTCGAGCAGTAGCAGGTGCGGCTCCTGCATCAGCAGCATGCCGATCTCCAGGAACTGCTTCTGACCGTGGGAGAGCAAGCCAGCCGGGCGGTTGCGCGAGGCTTCCAGGCGGATGGTGGTCAGCACTTCCTCGATGCGGTCCTGCTGCTCGCCGCTGAGCCGGGCGCGCAAGCTGGCCCACACCGACTTGTTGGTCTTCTGCGCCAGCTCCAGGTTCTCGAACACCGTCAGCGCTTCGAACACCGTGGGTTTCTGGAACTTGCGACCGATGCCGGCCTGGGCGATCTGCACTTCGCTCATGGCGGTCAGGTCGTACTGTTCGCCGAAGTAGGCGACGCCGCTGTCCGGGCGGGTCTTGCCGGTGATCACGTCCATCATGGTGGTCTTGCCGGCGCCGTTGGGGCCGATGATGCAGCGCAGCTCACCGACGCCGATGTACAGGGTCAGGTTGGTCAGCGCCTTGAAGCCATCGAAGCTGACGTTGATGTCTTCCAGGGTGAGGATGGTGCCGTGACGGACGTTGACGCCCTTGCCGACGTTCTTGCCGGTGTCCAGCGCCAGGCCGGTGGGGTCGAAAGCGGCTTCGAGCATGGTTTCAGGTACCGGAGTGGCTTTCATTGATCCTTCTCCTTGCGCAGCAGGCCAACCACGCCTCGTGGCAGGAACAGGGTGACGACGATGAATAGCGCACCGAGGGCGAACAGCCAGTATTCCGGGAAGGCCACGGTGAACCAGCTCTTCATGCCGTTGACCAGGCCGGCGCCAAGCAGCGGGCCGATCAGCGTGCCGCGACCGCCCAGGGCGACCCACACGGCGGCTTCGATGGACTGCGTCGGTGCCATTTCGCTGGGGTTGATGATGCCCACCTGCGGCACGTACAGCGCGCCGGCCAGGCCGCACAGCACCGCGCTCAGCACCCAGATGAACAGCTTGTAACCGCGTGGGTCGTAACCGCAGAACATCAGGCGGTTCTCGGCGTCACGCAGGGCCGTGAGCACGCGGCCAAACTTGCTGCGTGCCAGGCGAAAGCCCAGGTACAGGCTGCCCACCAGCAACACCACGGTGGCGAAGAACAGCGCGGCGCGAGTGCTCTGCGCGGTGATGTCGAAGCCGAGGATGCGGGTGAAGCCGGTAAAGCCGTTGTTGCCGCCGAAGCCGGTTTCGTTGCGGAAGAACAGGAGCATGCCGGCGAAGGTCAGCGCCTGGGTCATGATCGAGAAGTACACGCCCTTGATCCGCGAGCGGAAGGCGAAGAAGCCGAACACCAGGGCCAGCAGGCCGGGCGCCAGCACCACCAGGCACATCGCCCAGAGGAAGCTAGAGGTGCCGTACCAGTACCAGGGCAATTCGCTCCAGGCGAGGAAGCTCATGAACGCTGGCAGGCCGTCACCCGCCGACTGGCGCATCAGGTACATGCCCATGGCGTAGCCGCCGAGGGCGAAGAACAGGCCGTGGCCCAGCGACAGCATGCCGGCGTAGCCCCAGACCAGATCCAGCGCCAGGGCGACGATGGCGTAGCAGAGGATCTTGCCCACCAGGGTCAGCGAATAGGCCGAGACGTGCAGGGCGTGATCACCCGGCAACAGGTGCAACAGCGGCATGGCGAGCAGCACGGCCAGTACCAGCAGGCCGATGGCGATGGATACCTGCGGGCCGAGCTTGGCGCTGGCGCGGGCCAGCAACGTTTGATTGAGTGGCATGGTCATCAGTCGATCACCCGTCCTTTGAGAGCGAAGAGGCCTTGCGGGCGTTTCTGGATGAACAGAATGATCAGCGCGAGGATGAGGATCTTGCCGAGTACGGCGCCGATCTGCGGTTCGAGGAACTTGTTCACCACGCCCAGGCCGAAGGCAGCCAGTACGCTACCGGCCAGTTGGCCGACGCCGCCGAGCACCACCACCAGGAAGGAGTCGATGATGTAGCTCTGGCCGAGGTCCGGGCCGACGTTACCGATCTGGCTCAGGGCCACGCCGCCGAGGCCGGCGATGCCCGAACCGAGGCCGAAGGCCAGCATGTCCACGCGCCCGGTGGGCACGCCGCAGCAGGCGGCCATGTTGCGGTTCTGGGTTACCGCGCGCACGTTCAGGCCCAGGCGCGTCTTGTTCAGCAGCAGCCAGGTCAGGACCACGACGAACAAGGCGAAGCCGATGATGACGATGCGGTTGTACGGCAGCACCAGGTTCGGCAGCACCTGCATGCCGCCAGACAGCCAAGCCGGGTTGGCCACTTCGACGTTCTGCGCGCCGAAGGTGACGCGTACCAGCTGGATCAGGATCAGGCTGATGCCCCAGGTGGCCAGCAGGGTTTCCAGCGGGCGACCGTAGAGATGGCGGATCACCGTGCGTTCCAGGGCCATGCCGATGCAGGCGGTGACCAGGAAGGCGATCGGCAGCGCGGCCAGCGGGTAGAGCGTGAGGTATTCGGGGGCCAGGCGCTGGAAACTCAGCTGCACCACGTAGGTGGTGTAAGCGCCGAGCATCAGCATTTCGCCGTGGGCCATGTTGATCACCCCGAGCAGACCGAAGGTGATGGCCAGACCGAGGGCGGCGAGCAGCAGGATCGAACCCAGCGACAGGCCGCTGAAGGCCTGGCCGAGCAGTTCGCCGATCAGCAGTTTGTTTTTCACCTGGGCCAGGCTCTGTTCGGCGGCGGCGCGCACGGCGGTATCGCTTTCTTCACCATCGAGCAGGCTTTGCAGACGCGTACGGGCCTGCGGGTCGCCGGTCTTGCCCAGGCGCTCCACGGCAGCCAGGCGTACGGCTGGGTCGCTGGCCTCCAGCTGCAGGTTGGCCAGGGCCAGCGTCAGCGCGTCCCGTACGTTTTCGTCGGCCTCGGCGCTCACGCGGCTTTCCAGCAGTGCCAGCAAGGCAGGCGGCGTATTGCGCTGCAGCTGCTTGGCGGCGGCCAGACGCGCAGCGACATCGTGTTCGAGCAACTGATGGCTGGCCACGGCGAAAGCGATCAGACCGCGCAGGCGGTTGTTCAGGCGCAGTTTGCGCGGCGTGCCATTGGCCTCGGCTGAGCCATCGGCAGCTTGCCAGGTGCCGTTCTGTTCGATGAAGGCGCGTTTGTCGGCATCGCTGCCGACGTGGCCTTGCTGCAGGGCTTGCAGCAGGGGCATGCGCTCAGGGCTGGGCGCGGCGGCCCAGTTCTGCAGCAGTTTGGCCTGTTTGCTGGCGCTGGCAGCGACGAAGTCGTCGGCCTCGCCAGCCTGCGCCGCCAGTGGCAGCAACAGCAGCAGGCTCAGGAGAATTCGGGTAAGGGCAGTGGGCATAAGGGTGTCCTTGGCGTAGCCCGGATGAAGTCCGGGGCGAGCTTCCCGGATTGCATCCGGGCTACGGCGACCCTCTCTCCCGGCCCCTCTCCCGCAAGCGGGAGAGGGGAGACAAGCGACTCGGTGTGTCGTTGAAACACCGTACTGGTCCCCTCTCACCCCTTTCTTTCTATGGAGAGGGGGAGAGGGCTGGGCGAGAGGGGCTTTTGCCTTAGTTCGACTTCACCGGGGTATCGGCTTTCTTGTCGTTACCCTCGATGTACGGGCTCCACGGCTGAGCGCGGATCGGGCCGTCGGTTTCCCAGACCACGGAGAACTGACCGTCATCCTGGATCTCACCGATCATTACCGGCTTGTGCAGGTGGTGGTTCTTCTCGTCCATCTTCAGGGTGAAGCCGCTCGGTGCCGCGAACTCCTGGCCAGCCATGGCTTCACGCACCTTGTCGACGTCGGTGGTGCCGGCTTTCTCGACGGCCTGCGCCCACATGTGGATGCCCACGTAGGTGGCTTCCATCGGGTCGTTGGTCACCACGGTGTCGGCGTTCGGCAGTTTCTTGGCCTTGGCGTAGGCCTTCCAGTCGGCGACGAACTTCTCGTTGACCGGGTTCTCCACGGACTGGAAGTAGTTCCAGGCCGCCAGGTGGCCAACCAGCGGCTTGGTGTCGATGCCGCGCAGTTCTTCTTCACCCACGGAGAAGGCCACCACCGGCACTTCGGTGGCTTCCAGGCCCTGGTTGGCCAGTTCCTTGTAGAACGGCACGTTGGAGTCGCCATTCACGGTGGAAACCACAGCAGTCTTGCCGCCAGCGGAGAACTTCTTGATGTTGGCGACGATGGTTTGATAGTCGCTATGACCGAAGGGGGTGTAGACCTCTTCGATGTCCTTGTCGGCAATGCCCTTGCTGTTGAGGAAGGCGCGCAGGATCTTGTTGGTGGTGCGCGGGTAGACGTAGTCGGTGCCGAGCAGGAAGAAGCGCTTGGCGGCGCCGCCGTCTTCGCTGAGCAGGTATTCCACCGCCGGGATGGCCTGCTGGTTTGGCGCCGCACCGGTGTAGAACACGTTCGGCGACATTTCTTCGCCTTCGTACTGCACCGGGTAGAACAGCAGGCCGTTGAGCTCTTCATAGACCGGCAGCACGGATTTGCGCGACACCGAGGTCCAGCAACCGAAGGTCACCGCGACCTTGTCCTGGGTCAGCAGCTGGCGGCCACGCTCGGCGAACAGCGGCCAGTTGGAGGCCGGGTCGACCACTACGGCTTCCAGTTGCTTGCCGAGCACGCCGCCCTTGGCGTTGATCTCGTCGATGGTCATCAGCGCCATGTCTTTCAGCGAAGTTTCTGAGATGGCCATGGTGCCGGACAGTGAGTGCAGGACGCCGACCTTGATGGTCTCGGCGGCCTGGATGGACCAGCTCAGGCCCATGGCGGCGATGGAAGCGGAAAGGGTAAAGGCCTTGATCAGGCTGCGACGTTGCATGGTGCGATCTCCATTCACAATTGTGAGTAAGTGGACAGCGTTGTTATTGGTGGCAGTGATTCAAAGGTCATACCGTCACCCTTGCGCCGGCAGTGCCCGTTGTCGGGCGCTGTGCAGCATGTGCAGGGTGATCTTGCGCACTTCCGCTTTGCTGACCTCTATGTGGGTCTTGAGCAATAGCTGTGCCTCTTCGCAGCGACGCGACAGGATCGCGCCGAGGATGCGTGCGTGTTCCTCGTAGGTGAGCTCCACGCGCGGCTCCTGGGTGAAGTCCAGGCGCCTGATAATTCGGATCTTTTCGCTGACTTCGGCGTGCAGGCGAGCCATCTCGCGGTTGCCGGCGGCCTCCACCAGTTGGCAGTGAAAACGCTCGTCCAGACGCGAGACTTCGCGGCCGTCCTGCAGGCGCTGCTCGGGTTGCACCATCCAGGTGCGACGCAACTGTTCCAGTGCATCCGGCAGCTCTTCATTGGGGCGCTCGCACAGGCGCTTGACCGCCTCCAGTTCGAGGACGATCCGCACCTCGTAGAGCTCCTCGAAATGGGCGAAATCGAACGGCTTGACCTGCCAGCCGCTGCGGAAATACACCTCCAGGTAGCCCTCGCGCTCCAGGCGATACAGCGCCTGGCGCACCGGCGTGCGGCTGGCGGCCATGCGCTCGGCGATCTCGCCCTCGCTGAAGCGATCACCGGGCAGCAGGCGAAACTCGAAGATGTCGTCCTTGAGCTGCAGGTAGATGCGCTCGGCGAGATTCTCCGGGCGCTCCTTGCCGCGCTTGGCCGGGCTGACCAGTTGCATCTCAGGCCGCCTCGTTCGGGGTCAGCAGGAGCAGGGTATCGCCCGGCGTCACCGCCTTGCCGGGGGCACAGCGCAGCGACTTGACCGTGCCGGCCACCGGCGCGGTCACCGCCAGCTCCATCTTCATCGCCTCGACCACCAGCAGCGGCGTGCCGGCCGCCACATATTGGCCGGGCTCGACCAGCACCTTCCACACGCTGCCGCTCATCTCGGCGGCGACCAGATGGCCGTCCAGATCGGCGTCGTCGTCAGTCATGGCGCTCAGCGCTTGTGCGGCGCTCGGATCGTCGTCCTTCCACAGCTCGACCTCGGCGTCGAAGGCGGCTTTCTGTTGGCTCTGGAAGGCTTCGATATCGGCGGCGTTGTCGGCGATGAAATGGTTGTAGGCGGCGAAGTCGAACTCACTTTTCTCGATGCGAATCTGCGCGCGGCCCTCGCGGAAGGCTTCGCGGAATTCATCCAGCTCGGCCTCGCTGACCGGATAGAAGCGCACCTGGTCGAAGAAGCGCAGCAGCCAGGGCTGGCCGTTCTCGAACTGGGCGTTCTTCACGTACTTGTTCCAGATCGGCAGGGTGCGACCGACCAGTTGATAACCGCCGGGCGAGTCCATGCCGTAGATGCACATGTACATACCGCCGATGCCCACAGTGCCCTCGGCAGTGAAGGTGCGCGCCGGGTTGTACTTGGAACTGAGCAGGCGATGGCGCGGGTCCAGCGGCACGGCGCAGGGCGCGTCGAGGTAGACGTCGCCGAGGCCGAGGATCAGATAGCTGGCGTCGAACAGGATGTCGCGAACTTCCTCGCGGCTTTCCAGGCCATTGGCGCGCTGGATGAAGTCGACGTTGTTCGGCAGCCAGGGCGCCTCGCTGCGTACGGTTTCGCGGTAGCGTTCGACGGCGGCCAGCGTTGCGCTGTCCTCGAAGGCCATGGGCAGATGGACGATGCGGGTCGGCACCTTGAGCTCGGCGACATCACCGAGCTGGCGCTCCAGGCGCAGCAGGTGGTCGAGCAGGGTGCGCTGGTGCAGCACGCGGCTGTCGTAGCGCAGTTGCAGCGAACGCACGCCGGGAGCGAGCTCTTCCAGGCCGCGCAGCGGCTCGGCCTTGAGTGCCTCCATCAGCAGATGCACGCGCAGTCGCAGCGCCAGATCCAGCACGTTGTCGCCGTATTCCAGCAGGATATAGGCGTCGCCGGCCTGGCGATACACCGCCCGCGGGCGGCTGCCATCGGCCGGCAGCTCGGCCAGCACGGTGGCGGAAACGGTGTTATCAGGTTGCAGCGACGGTGCCGGCAGGGTCACCGCGCTGATCGCCGCCAGTGCTTCGATGCTGCCCAGTTGCGCCTGTTCCAGGCTCTGCGCCTGCTGGAAACCGATGGGGTGAAAGCGCAGCTTGTCGCCAGGCTTGACCTGACCGACCTTCCACAGCTCGGCCTTGGCGATGGTCACCGGGCAGACGAAACCGCCGAGGCTGGGGCCGTCCTTGGTCAGGATCACCGGGAAGTCGCCGGTGAAGTTGATCGCACCGATGGCGTATTCGCAGTCATGCACGTTGGACGGATGCAGGCCGGCTTCGCCGCCGTCGGCCCGCGCCCAGCTCGGTTTCGGGCCGCTCAGGCGCACGCCGAGGCGGTTGGAGTTGTAGTGCACTTCCCACTCTGCAGCGAAGAATTCCTCGATGGCGTCAGCGGTGAAGAAGTCCGGCGCGCCGTGCGGGCCATAGAGCACGCCGATGTTCCAGGTGCTGCCGTAGCTGGGGATCAGGCTCGGGTGAGCCGCCTGCGGCGGGGCGACTGGCGCAGGCGTGGTGCAGGCCGGCAACTCGGGCTGGGAGATGGCCAGCATGTCGGCGGTACGCAGGGTGCGCCCGGCATGCCCGCCGAACTGGCCGAGGGCGAAGGTGGAGCGGCTGCCCAGGTACAGCGGCACGTCCAGGCCATTGCGCACGGCCAGATAAGTGCGGCAGCCGCTGACGGCGCGGCCCAGCTTGAGCACCTGGCCGGCCTTGACCGCGACTGGCTGCCAGTAGGCAACCGGCGCATCGTCCAGGGTGGCCGGGCAGTCGGCGCCGGTCAGGGCGATCAGCGCGTCGCTGTGAAAGCGCAGCGTCGGGCCTTGCAGGGTAAATTCCAGGCCGGCGGCCTCGGCCGCGTTGCCGACGATACGGTTGGCCAGGCGGAAGGCGAAATCATCCATCGGCCCGGACGGCGGCACGCCGATATCCCAGTAACCGAGGCGACCAGGATAGTCCTGCACGCTGGAGTAGGTGCCCGGCTCCAGCACTTCGATGACGCTGGCCTTGAAGGTGAAGCTGTCGAGCAGGCGCGTCCACACTTCGCCCTTGGCGAAGCGTTCGTCGGCCACCACCTGGCGCAGGTAGTCGAGGTTGCTGGCGATGCCGTGCAGGCGGGTTTCGCCCAGGGCTTTCTGCAGCTTGGCGATGGCTTCGTCACGAGTAGCCGCGTGGACGATCAGCTTGGCGATCATCGGGTCGTAGAAGGCCGAAACCTCGCTGCCGGTGCTGACCCAGCCGTCGACACGCACATCGTCCGGGAAATGCACATCGGTGAGCACGCCCGGGCTGGGCTGGAAGTTCTTCAGCGGGTCTTCGGCGTAGATCCGCACTTCGATGGCGGCGCCTTGCGGGGCGCGGTTCAGCACGGGCCAGTCCAGCGCATCGCCTGCGGCCACGCGCAGCATGCACTCGATCAGATCGAGACCGGTGACCATTTCGGTGACTGGGTGCTCGACCTGCAGGCGGGTGTTCACTTCGAGGAAGTAGAAGTCGTCGCGGGCGGCGTCATAGATGAACTCCACGGTGCCGGCGCTGCGGTATTTAACCGACTCGCCCAACTGCACGGCTGCGGCGTGCAAGCGTTCGCGGGTGGCCTGCGGCAGGTTCGGCGCCGGGGTTTCCTCGACCACCTTCTGGTTGCGCCGCTGCAGCGAGCAGTCGCGCTCGCCGAGGGCGGCGACGCGGCCCTGGCCGTCGCCGAAAATCTGTACCTCGACGTGGCGCGCCTGATCGACGAAACGCTCGAGGAACACCCCGGCATCGCTGAAAAACTGCTCGCCCATGCGCTTGACGCTTTCATAGGCGCTTTCCAGCGCGGCGGCGTCGCTGCAGCGGGTCAGGCCGATGCCGCCACCGCCTGCGGTAGTCTTGAGCATCACCGGGTAGCCGATGCTCTCGGCGGCGCTCAGCGCTTCTTCCAGACTTTGCAGCAGGCCGGTGCCCGGCGCCATTGGCACCTGGGCCTGGGCGGCCAATTCGCGGGCTCTGTGCTTGAGGCCGAACTCGCGAATCTGCTCGCCGGTTGGGCCAACGAAGGCAATGCCGGCTGCTTCACAGGCATCGGCGAACTCGGCGCTTTCCGAGAGAAAGCCGTAGCCGGGGTAGATCGCCTGGGCGCCGGTTTCCTGCGCAGCGGCGAGAATCTTGTCGATACGCAGATAGCTGTCAGCCGGCTTGTCGCCGCCCAGGGCGATGGCGATATCGGCGTCGCGTACGTGCTGGGCATTGCGGTCGGCGTCGGAGTAGACGGCCACGCTTTTCACGCCCAGGCGCTTGAGCGTGCGGATGGCGCGGACGGCGATCTCGCCACGGTTGGCGATCAGGACTGTTTCAAACATGGCGGTTCTCCGTGGCGAGATCGCCGTGACGGGCTACGCCCGTCCGGCACTTTGACTTCGTCGCTGCGCCGCTGCGCGGCTGGTCGCCACGGTTGGCGATCAGTACGGTATGGAACATTGGGCTATCCCTTCCTCAGTTCTTGGCGGCGTGTAGGCTGGCGATATAGGCGCGCCAGCCACCAAAGCTGGTGATGTCACGCGCGCCATTCAGTGCGTAGGGCTCGCAGATAAAGCCCTTGACCCAGCGTCCGTCGGCCAACTCCAGGTTGCCGATACCGAGCGGTGGCGGGATCTCGGCGACGAACTCGCCGAAGCGCGCCTGCGGTACGTCCCACAGCTCGACGATGATCGCCGCGCCGTCCTCGGTGACCCGTGCCAGGCCCGGCTTGGGCGGCACGGTGCCGGGCAGGGCGTAAAGGCGATAGCTGGAAGTGCTGGTGGTCTGCTCCACCAACACGGCATCGCGACTGGTGAGCTGGAAGTTCAGCGGCATACCGGTGAGGTGTGCGCCGACCACGGCGACACGGATGCAGCCGGGTGCCGGTTTGTCGCTCGTTGCTTGAGCCGGGAGCGGCTTGCCGGTGGCGCCCAGCGGCAGGTCGACAGTCTGCTGCCAACGCTGGCCGAAGGCGGCCAGTGCCTGGTCATGCCAGGCCGGGGCGAGCAGGGTGATGCCGGCTGGCAGACCGTCGTCACGCAGACCGGCCGGCACGGCGAGGGCGGCCAGGTCGGCGAGGTTGGTGAAATTGGTGTAGGTGCCGAACTGGCTGTTGAACAGCACCGGTTCGGCCTCCATCTCGGCCAGGGTGCGGATGGTTGGCGAAGTCGGCACCACCATGGCGTCGAAGCCGGCCAGGGCGTCGTTGATGACGCGGCTCAGTTCGGCGCGAATGTACTCGGCCTTGTAGGCGTCGCAGGCGCTGTACTTGTGACCGTTGTCGACGATGCCGCGCACCACCGGGTTGATGTGTTCGGGGTTCACGCCTTCCACCGCGACCGTGCGTTCGGCGACCCAGGGGCCGTAGTAAAGCTGCTCGGCCAGTTGCTGGAAGGGGGCGAAATCGATCTCCACCAGCTCGGCGCCCAGTTCGCGCAGTTTGCCCAGTGCCGCCTCATAGACGGCCTGGTTCTGGCTGTCGCCGAAGAACTCGGGGTTGGCCGGCACGGCCAGGTGCGGCTTGGCCGGCATGCCGACCTTGGCGCTGTTCGGGTTCTTGCGGCTGTAGGCGTCGGCGGCGTCATAGCCACCGGCGATATTGGCCACGGTCAGGGCGTCGCTGACGGTCAGGGCGAACACCGAGATGCAGTCGACCGTGCGGCAGGCCGGCACCAGGCCGGTATTGGGCAGCCAGCCCTTGGTCGGCTTGAGCCCGACGATATTGTTGAAGCCTGCCGGTACGCGGCCCGAACCGGCGGTGTCGGTGCCCAGCGAGAAGGGCACCAGACCGCGCGCGACTACGCTGGCCGAACCGGAGCTGGAGCCGCCGCTGACGTAATCGGGGTTGAAGCTGTTGGGCACCGCGCCGTGAGGCGAACGGGTGCCGACCAGGCCGGTGGCGAACTGGTCGAGGTTGGTCTTGCCAATGAGGATGGCGCCGGCGGCGCGCAGGCGCGCGACTACGGTGGCGTCGACTTCGGCGCTGTAGGCGAACTCGGGGCAGGCGGCCGTGGTGGGCCAGCCGGCGGCGTCGATATTGTCCTTGATGGCGAAGGGTACGCCGTACAGCGGCAGCTTGCTCATATCGCCGTTTACACCTTGCAGTGCAGTAGTCAGTGCATCGAGTTGAGCGTCTAGCTGAGCTTCGCTGGTCAGGGCGATCCAGGCGCTGTCATCAGTGCGCAGTTCCAGGCGCAGGGCGTGCAGCAGTTCGGCAGGGGATTGGCCGTCACGGTAGGCCTGTTGCCATTGCGCGAGGGTGAAAGCGATAGGTGCGTTGGACATGCTTCGAGATTCCATCTTGTATCCAAGTTGGAATCGCTAGAGCAATGACGGTGCCAGTTTTGCGAAAGCCTTTATTTTCGGGGATTTCAGGGCAGCGGCAGGGGCTTTGGCGAGAGGCGTTGCACCGAGGTGGGGCTGACCTGCAAGCGAATGGTGCAGGCTCTTCGGCGCTGGCGGTGCGCACAGCGCACCCTACGGTATCGAGAGGGGTAGGGTGCGCCGTGCGCACCGAGGGCTCGAAGCCCGGTGTCTTACGGCACCAGGTAGTTCTTCACCCCGGTGAAGATGATCTGCGCGGCCAGGGCGCAGACGAACAGGCCCATCAAACGGCTGACGATCTGCAGCCCCTGGTCGCCGAGCAGGCGCTCGAACTGGTTGGAAAGGTACAGCACCACGCCCACGGTGAGGCTGGCGAGGAAGATCGCCGCCACGGCCACCAGCTTGTCGTCCCAGTGCGGCTGGCTCGCGCCCATCAGCAGCAGGGCGCCGATGGTGCCGGGGCCAACGGTCAGGGGGATGGTCAGCGGCACGATGGTCACGTCCTGCTGCACGTTGTCTGTCTGCACCGCTGACTTGCCCTGGGCCATGCCGAGGGCGGAGATGAACAGCACCGATCCCGCGCCGATGCGGAAGGCGTCGATGGTGATGCCGAATAGGGTGAAGATGTGTTTGCCGAACAGGTACAGCAGCACGCTGGCGATCAGTGTGGCCAGCGCCACCTTCCAGGCCAGGCGCTTGCGCTCCTTGAGGGTATAACCGCGGCTGAGGCCGATGAAACAGGAGAGGACGAAGAAGGGGCTGTAGAGCACCAGCATCTTCAGGTACAGGCTGAACAACTCGGACGCCATGGTGGCAGGCTCGCAGAAAGGCAGTAAAGGTAAAGAAGACTATCAGTGTGGCAGCGCATCACGCTGGCGGCGCAGCTCGCGCTCGGCGATCCAGTGCTCGATCAGTTCGCGCAGTTGCGACAGCTCCACTGGCTTGGACATGTGGCCATCCATGCCGACAGCGCGCGCGCGTTCCTTGTGTTCGCTGAGGATATGCGCGGTCAGCGCCACCACCGGTGTGCGCGGGCGTTTCTCGCTCTTTTCCCAGGCGCGTAGCTGTTCGGTGGCGGAGAAACCGTCGAGCACCGGCATTTCACAGTCCATCAGCACCAGGTCGTAGGGCTGCGCCTTCATCGCGCTGAGGGCTTCCTCGCCGTTGCTGGCGGTGTCCGGCTTGAGGTTGAGCTTGCCGAGCATGCCGCGAATCACCTTGGTCGAGATGCTGTTGTCTTCGGCCACCAGAATGCGGAAGTCGGCCGGCACGTTCAGCGGCGTACTCACCGGAGTTGGTGCTGCTTGGGCGGGGGTGTCGTTGGGGCGCTGGGCCAATTCGTCGGCCAGGGTGGTCTTGAGCGTGTAGCCGGCCACCGGCTTGGCCAGGATGCGCTTGATCCCGGCGTTGCGTGCAATCACCTTGCTCGGCGCGTTGCTGATGCCGGTGAGCATGATGATCAGGATGTCGTGGTTGAGGCTCGGGTCTTCCTTGATCTTGGCGGCCAGCTGCATGCCGGTCATGCCGGGCATGTCCTGGTCGAGCAGCACTGCGTCGAAGTATTCGCGCATGTGCGCCTTGGTGCGCAGCAGGGCCAGGGCTTCCTTGCCGGAAGGGACCGCACTGACCTGCATGCCCCAGGCGTTGCATTGCTGCATCAGCACCTTGCGGCAGGTGTCGTTGTCGTCCACTACCAGCAGGCGCGCGCCCTGCAGTGGGCTGTCGAGGTCGGCTTCCGGTTGTTCCAGGCGGGCGGCGTCCAGCGGGAGGGTCAGCCACAGGGTCGTGCCCTGATTGCCGCTGCCCTGGATGCCGAACTCGCCGCCCATCAGACGTACCAACTGGCGCGCGATGATCAGGCCGAGGCGCCCGCCCAGGCGGGTGGCGGAGAGGAAGTCGCGGCTCTGCAGTTCGGCGTTGAGCAGGGCGTCGCGCTCCTCCGGCAGGAGTGGACGACCGCTGTCCTGTACGGCGACGCGCAGACGATGTTGACCGTCGCTGCTGTCGAGGGCGGCGACCAGAAGAATCTCGCCCTCGTCGGTCTGCTTGAAGGCGTTGTCCAGCAGGCTCAACAGAGCCTGGCGCAGGCGCGTCGGGTCACCGCTGATCACCCGTGGCACCTGTGGCTGGATGAAACTGATCAGCTCCACGCGCTGTTGTTCGGCCTTGGCGCGGAAGATGTCGAGGCAGTCTTCGATCAGGGCGCCGAGGTCGAACTGCACGTCGTCCAGTTCGATCTGTCCGGACTCGAGCTTGGAAATGTCGAGGATTTCGTTGATCAGGGTGAGCAGCTCGTTGCCCGAGCTGTGGATGGTCTGCACGTAGTCACGCTGCTTGGCCGACAGCGGCGTGCCCAGCAGCAACTCGGTCATACCCAGCACGCCGTTCATTGGCGTACGGATCTCGTGGCTGATCTTGGCCAGGAACTCGGCCTTGGCCTTCAGCTCGGCACTGCTGGCAGCCAGGGCGGTGCTTTCCTGCAGGGTGTCGCGCTGGATCTGCCGCTGCCGCTCGGTCAGCGACACGCTGAGGATCAGGCCGGCCAGAGTGGCAACGCTGAATACGCCCAGCACCAGCCAGCCCGGATTGAGCTGATCGAAGCCGAGCAGCACCGGCACGAAGAAACCGAAGCCCATGTTGAACACCAGCATGCCCAAGGCGATCAGGCGTGCCGGCTGGTAACCGGCGCGCCAGTGCAGGCCGCTCACCAGCAGCAGGTTGATCGCGCTCAGGGCCACCAGCAGGTAGACCAGCGAGCTGTACCAGAACAGACCGGTGACGACGATGCACAGCGCATAGGCCAGGAGCAGTAGGGCATTACCCCGCAGCAGACGGTTCAGTGGGCTGTGCTGTACTGGCGTGCCGTGCATGAAACTCAGGCCAAAAGCCAGGGCGCTGAAGGCGGCGAACAGGGCAGAGAGGTCGGCGATCAGTGACTGGTTGTAGCCCAAGCTGGGCAGCCACTGGGCAAAGATGCCGAGATTGGCCGACGAACACACGGCCAGGCCGATGTTCACCCCGGCCAGCCACAGACCACTGGCGCTGCGGCTGTAGATGAAGCGAATGAGGTTGTACAGGGTCAGCAGCAGCAGGGCGCCGAACAGCATGCCATAGAGGTAGGCGGGCTTTTCCAGGCTGACCAGCTCAGCCTGATCCATGACCTTGAACCAGGTCATCAGCGGGTGGTTGGAGGTCAGGCGGACATAGGCGACGCGGGCCTGGCCGTCATTTGGCAACGGCATCAGGTAGAAGCGCGACGGCAGCGGTCGCGAATCCAGCGGCATGGCCTCGCCGGTGTGCAGGTTCTGCTCCAGCACACCGTCTCTCAGCAGGTAGTAATCGAGGTACTGCACCCGTGGTGAAAAGATCCACAGCCAGGCGGGTTGCTGCTGCGGTGCGAACTCAGCACGCAGCCAGACAGCGTGGTCACTGGGCGGGAAGGTGAAGGATTGCTTGCTGAGGGGTTTGAACTGCTGGCGCTGGGCGCGTACCTCCTCTAGACCCAGGCGAGCGCTGGCGTCGACCAGATAGGACCAGCCCTGTACGCCGCTCTGGGCTGTGTTCGCCGTGGCTGTCAGGGCAAGGCCGAACAGCAGCAAGCTGGCGAGTAGTCCGATGGCAATCCTGGGCCGGCGCACGGGCAAATCCTTCTAAATGAGTGGCCGGATTATAGCCAAGCATTTGCTCGGGGGAATACGGCACAAACAGCGATTTTGCCTTGTTTGTGCCGCATTTTCGCTCAAACGATCAGCTCTCGCCGCGCTCGCGGGCAATGGCCCGATAGCCGATGTCGTTACGATGGAACATGCCGTTCCAGCGAATTTTCTCGGCCAGGCGGTAGGCCTGCTGCTGGGCATCGGCAACACTGGCGCCGATGGCGGTGGCGCACAGCACGCGACCGCCTGCGGTGACGATCTGGCCGTCTTTCAGCGCAGTACCGGCGTGGAACACCTTGCCGTCGAGCTGGGCGGCTTCATCCAGACCTTCGATGACATCGCCCTTGGCGTAGTCGCCCGGGTAGCCACCGGCAGCCAGTACCACGCCCACGGTCGGTCGCGGATCCCAGGTCGCTTCGACCTTGTCCAGTGCCTTGGCCAGGGCAGCCTCGACCAGCAGCACCAGGGAGCTTTCCAGGCGGCACATGATCGGTTGGGTTTCTGGGTCGCCGAAGCGGCAGTTGAACTCGATGACCTTGGGCTTGCCCGCCTTGTCGATCATCAGGCCGGCATAGAGGAAGCCGGTGTAGACGTTGCCTTCGCTGGCCATGCCACGCACGGTGGGGTAGATCACCTCGTCCATCACCCGCTTGTGCACCTCGGCGGTGACCACCGGAGCCGGGGAGTATGCGCCCATGCCGCCGGTATTCGGGCCGCTGTCGGCATCGCCAACGCGTTTGTGATCCTGGCTGGTGGCCATCGGCAATACATTTTCGCCGTCGACCATGACGATGAAGCTGGCTTCTTCGCCGTCGAGGAACTCCTCGATCACCACGCGCGAACCAGCTTCACCGAAGGCGTTGCCAGCGAGCATGTCGCGCACCGCGTCTTCGGCTTCCTGCAAGGTCATGGCGACGATCACGCCTTTGCCGGCAGCCAGGCCGTCTGCCTTGATCACGATCGGTGCGCCTTTCTCGCGCAGGTAAGCCAGCGCAGGCTCGATCTCGGTGAAGTTCTGGTAGTCGGCAGTGGGGATCTGCTGGCGTGCCAGGAAGTCCTTGGTGAAGGCCTTGGAGCCTTCCAGCTGGGCAGCGGCGGCGGTGGGGCCGAAGATGTCCAGTTTGCGGCTGCGGAACAGGTCGACCACACCTTTGACCAGCGGCGCTTCCGGGCCGACGATGGTCAGTTGCACGTTCTTCTCGGCGAAGTCGGCCAGCTGTTCGATGGCCAGTACGTCGATGGCGACGTTCTCGCATTTGGCTTCCACCGCAGTGCCGGCGTTGCCCGGGGCGACGAAGACTTTCTCGACGCGCTTGTCCTGCGCCACTTTCCAGGCCAGGGCGTGTTCACGACCGCCGCTGCCGATGATCAGTACGTTCATTGCATTCTCCTGGATCGTTCCCACGCTCTGCGTGGGAATGTCACTGTGGACGCTCTGCGTCCGGCTTTGAGACGCGGAGCGTCTCGGGCTGCATACCCACGCGCCGCGTGGGAACGATCACCCTCAATGGCGGAAGTGACGCATCGAGGTAAACACCATGGCAATGCCAGCTTCGTCGGCAGCGGCGATCACTTCGTTGTCGCGCATCGAACCGCCTGGCTGGATCACCGCGGTGATACCGGCCTTGGCGGCGTTGTCGATGCCGTCGCGGAAGGGGAAGAAGGCGTCCGAGGCCATGACTGCGCCCGGTACTGGCAGGCCGGCGTGCTCGGCCTTGATCGCGGCGATACGGGCGGAGTTGACGCGGCTCATCTGGCCGGCGCCGACGCCGACGGTCTGGCGGTTCTTGGCGTAGACGATGGCGTTGGATTTGACGAACTTGGCCACTTTCCAGGCGAAGATCAGGTCGTGGATTTCCTGCTCGCTCGGCGCGCGCTGGGTAACGATCTTCAGGTCTTCGGCCTTGATCATGCCGATATCGCGGCTCTGCACCAGCAGGCCACCGTTGACGCGCTTGAAGTCCCAACCGGCGGTGCGCTCGGCTGGCCACTCGCCGCACTCGAGCAGGCGCACGTTGGCCTTGGCAGCCACCACTGCACGGGCGGCAGCGCTGATTTTCGGGGCGATGATCACTTCGACGAACTGACGCTCGACGATGGCCTGGGCGGTTTCGCCATCCAGCTCGCGGTTGAAGGCGATGATGCCGCCAAACGCCGATTCGGTGTCGGTGGCGTAGGCCAGGTCGTAGGCCTTGCGGATGCCGCCTTCGTCTTCCGGTACCACGGCGACGCCGCAGGGGTTGGCGTGCTTGACGATGACGCAGGCTGGCTTGACGAAGCTCTTCACGCATTCCAGCGCGGCGTCGGTGTCGGCGACGTTGTTGAACGACAGTTCCTTGCCCTGCAGCTGCACGGCGGTGGAGACGCTGGCTTCGCCCTTCTTCGCCTCGACGTAGAACGCCGCGCTCTGGTGCGGGTTCTCGCCGTAGCGCATTTCCTGCACCTTGACGAACTGGCTGTTGAAGGTGCGCGGGAAGGCGCCACGGCCTTCGGTGGACAGCGCGTCACGTGCCTGGTCGATGGTGCCCAGGTAGTTGGCGATCATGCCGTCGTAGGCAGCGGTGTGTTCGAAAGCCTTGAGGGCCAGGTCGAAGCGCTGGGCGTAGCTCAGGCCGCCGGCCTTGAGCGAAGCGACGATGCCGGCATAGTCGCCGGTGTTGACCACGATGGCGACGTCTTTGTGGTTTTTCGCCGCCGAACGGACCATGGTCGGGCCGCCGATGTCGATGTTCTCGATGGCGTCAGCGAGATCGCAATCAGGCTTGGCCACGGTGGCTTCGAAGGGGTAGAGGTTGACCGCGACCAGGTCGATCGGCTTGATGCCGTGCTCGTCCATCACCGCACCGTCGAGGGCACGACGGCCGAGGATGCCGCCGTGGATCTTCGGGTGCAGGGTCTTCACGCGGCCGTCCATCATCTCCGGGAAGCCGGTGTAGTCAGCCACTTCTACTGCGGCTACGCCGTTGTCCTTGAGCAGCTTGTAGGTGCCGCCGGTGGAGAGAATCTCGACACCGAGTGCTGCCAGTTCGCGAGCAAATTCGAGGACGCCGGTCTTGTCGGAAACGCTGATCAGCGCGCGGCGGACGGGCAGAAGGGTGGTCTGGTCGGTCATTTCACTATCCATCAGAGCGGGGATATCAGCAAAAAAGGCGGCTCATGCGGGCCGCCCTTTTCGGGAGTTCGGGGTTACAGCAGATCGTATTGCTTGAGCTTCTTGCGCAGCGTGCCACGGTTCAGGCCGAGCAGTTCGGAAGCCTTGGTCTGGTTACCTTTCACGTGATTCATGACGGTTTCCAGCAGCGGCGCTTCGACTTCGGTGAGCACCAGGTTGTACACGTCGGTGACGTCCGCGCCTTCGAGGTGGGCGAAGTAATTGTGCAGCGCCTTCTCCACGGCGCCGCGCAGGGTCTGGCCCTCTTCGCTCGGCGTGTTCAGGTGCTGTTTAAGGCTGGTGTTGTCACTCACGGGTGCAATTCCACTCACTAGGGTCTCTGTCATCAACGTCATGCGGCCACCTCGTTTCCATCGTTATGCCGTTCGCTGAAGAACTCGCGAACGTTGGCGCACTGTGCGTCCGTACTGTCCAGACGGTTGAACTGGGCGCGAAACTCCCTGGCGCCCGGCAGGGTTGCGAGATACCAGCCGACATGCTTGCGGGCGATGCGTACGCCCATCAAATCGCCATAGAAGGCGTGCAGTGCGGCAAGGTGTTCCAGCAGAATGCGTTCCACTTCGAGCAGGCCCGGTGCCGGCAGGGTTTCGCCGGTGCGCAGGTAGTGCTCGATTTCACGGAATATCCACGGCCGACCCTGAGCGGCGCGACCGATCAGCAGGGCATCGGCGCCGGTAGCGTCGAGCACGGCCTTGGCTTTTTGTGGGGAGTCGATGTCGCCATTGGCGAACACCGGAATCGATATCGCCTGCTTGATGGCGGCGATGGTGTCGTACTCGGCTTCGCCGGTATAAAGGTCGGCGCGGGTACGACCGTGTACGGACAGCGCAGCAATGCCGGCGTCTTCGGCGATTTTCGCCACGCTAATGCCGTTCTTGTTCTGCCGATCCCAGCCGGTACGGATCTTCAGGGTTACCGGTACATCAACTGCAGCGACCACGGCATCGAGGATTTCCCGTACCAGCGGCTCGTCACGCAGCAGCGCGGAGCCGGCGGCCTTATTACAGACCTTCTTGGCCGGGCAGCCCATGTTGATGTCGATGATCTGCGCACCCAGCTCGACGTTCTTGCGCGCCGCCTCGGCCATCATCTGCGGGTCACCGCCGGCGATCTGTACCGAGCGCGGCTCGGGATCACCCGCGTGCAGCAAACGCAGGCTGGACTTGCGGCTATTCCACAGGCGCACATCGCTGGTGACCATCTCCGACACCACCAGGCCGGCGCCGAGACGGCGACACAGCTGGCGGAACGGGCGATCGGTGACGCCGGCCATGGGAGCCAGGATTAACCGATTGGGCAATGTGTAGGGGCCAATACGTGGGGCCGACATGGGGCGTCCCTGCTTGTTGGTGCGCAGTTGAGACAAAGGGCGCTCGACACCCACACGCCACTGTTTCCTCAGGGGGAACGGTGGTGGGTCGGTGCTCGCGAAAGGGTGGGCATGATACCCGCTCTGGATGACCGGATAAAGGTCGTTTTGAACAAATTCTGAACAGCTATGGGCTTATCGCCAGTAGTTAGATGGAAGGCCTGCGACCACCGGTCGCGGCGTCTCCAGGCTACTCGGGGGAGTGGAAGCTGAGGCTGTAGTTCACGGCGCGCGGGCCCGGATCGAGGATGTCCAGGGAGATGTGAATGGGCGTTTGCGGCGGCATTTCGCTCTGCCCTGCGAGTTCGCCGGCGAGGTACTCGCTGGGTTTGAAGCGACGACTGGCGACCAGTTGCCCGCCCAGGTCGGCGAAGCGCATTTCCAGCAGCGGGAAGGGTTGGGCGAACGAGGCGCGGTTATACAGGATGGCGTCGACGATCAGCGCGCCGGAGAACTCGGGGTGGCTGCGCACCACCAGGTTGCTGCTGCGAATCTGACCGATGTCGACTTTCGATGGCAGGGTGCAGCCGATGTTCGGGCACAGCTGTTCGAACCAGGGGCGATAGCGATCCTGGCGCGCCAGTTCATCGAAGTTGTAGGCGGCGTACTGCGCCAGCAGGCCGCCCGCCGCCAGCAGATTGAGCAGGCTCCAGCCGAACAAGCGTCCCCACGACCTGCCCTGTGGCTGCTGCCAGTCGAGCTGTAGTGGTTCGTCGTCCAGTTCGAACAGGCGTTCTTCACGCAGCCCCGGCTCGTTGCGCGTGGCCTTGGGTTCTTCGCGTTCGCTGCGCAGTTCTTCGTCCTGTCGCTCTTGCTCGTGCGGTTCTTCATCGAGACTGCCCAGGCGCGGTTCATCGCTTGCATCGAACTCATCGGCAACAGGCTGCTTGCTCGGGGTGGCGGGCGTGACGAATTCAATGGCCGCTTCGGGCTCGCTTGCAGCGGTAGGCTCAGGCAGTTTGTCGCTTGGTTGCAGCTCGAAGCTGGCGCGTTCGCGCTTTACCGGCTCGTCACGCAGCAGCGCTTCTGCCCAGGCTTCGTCATGTGCTTCTTCGCGCTCGTCCGCCTGGTGACGGTCGAAGTTCTCGGCGTAGCGAGGTGCCCGCTCCAGTGCAAGGAACTGCTGCGACAGCTGTTGTTCCTGCTCTTCCAGCCTGGCCAGCTCCTCGTCGAGGTCGAGGCTGTCCAGGTCGAGGTCGTCATGGATCCACAGCGTGTCATCGGCAGGCTTCGTCGCTGTCGGCTTGCTGCTGGCGTCGGCTTGAACCTTGCTGACCGGGGCAGTTGCCGTTTTGACGACCGCTGGCGCAGGTGTGCTCGCGCGCGGGCCGAACAGCTGCTCGGCGGCGTTGAACACGTGCAGGCAGGCGCCACAGCGTACTGCGCCATGGGCGGCGGCCAGCTGTGCCTGGCTGACGCGGAAGCTGGTACGGCAATGGGGGCACTGGGTGACGTGGCTTTCGCTCATGCGCGGGTCCGGAAAATCCAAGCGGCTAGTCTAAAGGAGCAGCCCCAGGCTGCAAGCCACAAGCTGCAAGTAAGGGCAAAAGCAGCCCGGCCTTTATCCTGATTCGCTTGCAGGGGGCGGCCTTCCATCTTGCCGCTTGCTTAGCGTTTGATCCCGCTGATACGTACCCAGCCATCCTTGACGGCCGTTGGGTCGAGGTCGAAGGCGCCTGCGTAGGCGGCGCGGACTTCCTCGGCCTGTTCGGCGAGGATGCCCGACAGCGCCAGGCGCCCACCGCCTTTGACCAGCGCGGTGATCTGAGGTGCCAGCGACACCAGCGGGCCGGCGAGGATGTTGGCGACGACCACGTCGGCGGGCTGCTGCGGCATGTCGGCGGGCAGATAGACCGGGAAGCGGGCCGGATCGATACCGTTGCGCGAAGCATTGTCGCGCGAGGCTTCGAGGGCTTGCGGGTCGATATCGGTACCGACGGCCTGCGGTGCACCGAGCAGCAGGGCGGCGATGGCGAGAATGCCCGAGCCGCAACCGAAGTCGATCACGCTGCAGTCGTTCAGTTGCTGGCCGTCGAGCCATTCCAGGCACAGTGCGGTGGTCGGGTGGGTACCGGTGCCGAAGGCCAGGCCCGGATCGAGCAACAGGTTGACCGCGTCCGGCTCTGGGGCTGCGTGCCAGCTCGGCACGATCCACAGGCGTTGGCCGAAGCGCATCGGCTGGAAGTTGTCCATCCAGCTGCGTTCCCAGTCCTGATCCTCGATGCGCTCGAGGTGATGTTCCGGCAGCGCGCCGCCGCACAGCAACTGCAGGTGAGCGGTCAGCGCGGTTTCGTCGGTGTCGGCTTCGAACAGGGCGAGCAGGTGGGTGTTCGACCACAGTGGGGTGGTGCCCAGGTCCGGCTCGAAGATCGGCTGATCTTCGGCGTCCATGAAGGTTACCGATACGGCGCCCACTTCCAGCAGGGCGTCCTCGTAGGTTTCTGCCTGCTCAGGAGTGATGGCGAGACGGACTTGTAACCAGGGCATGAGAAACCTCGTGAAGGGCGCGCGTTTGGCCGCGCAGCTTACTTGAAGGGCAAGGCGGCTTGCCAGTTCGGCCGCTGAAACGACAAGGGCCGCCCGAAGGCAGCCCCTGTCATGCAGCGAGTCAGGACTTAGTGCTTGTCCATGCCCAGCTTCTTCTCCAGGTAGTGAATGTTCACCGCACCCTTGAGGAAGCCTTTGTCGCGGGTCAGATCGCGGTGCAGCGGCACATTGGTCTTGATGCCGTCGACGACGATCTCGTCCAGGGCATTGCGCATGCGCGCCATCGCTTCGTCACGGTCACGACCGTAGGTGATCAGCTTGCCGATCAGCGAGTCGTAGTGCGGCGGCACGCTGTAACCGCTGTACAGGTGCGAGTCGACGCGTACGCCGTTACCGCCCGGGGCATGGAAGTGCTTGACCTTGCCGGGGCTGGGCATGAAGTTGTCCGGGTCTTCGGCGTTGATCCGGCATTCGATGGAATGGCCGAGGATCTTCACGTCTTCCTGCTTGATCGACAGCTTGTTGCCAGCGGCGATGCTGAGCATCTCCTTGACGATGTCGATACCAGTGACCATCTCGGTAACCGGGTGCTCCACCTGAACGCGGGTGTTCATTTCGATGAAGTAGAAACGACCATCTTCGTAGAGGAACTCGAAGGTGCCGGCACCACGGTAGCCGATCTCGATGCAGGCATCGACGCAGCGCTTGAGCACTTCGGCGCGGGCTTTCTCGTCGATCAGCGGGGCCGGAGCCTCTTCGATCACCTTCTGGTGACGGCGCTGCAGCGAGCAGTCGCGGTCATACAGGTGAATCGCGTTGCCCTGGCCGTCGGACAGCACCTGGACTTCCACGTGACGCGGGTTGCCGAGGAATTTTTCCAGATAGACCATCGGGTTGCCGAACGCCGCACCGGCTTCGGTGCGGGTCAGCTTGGCCGACTTGATCAGGTCTTCTTCCTTGTACACCACGCGCATGCCGCGACCACCGCCGCCGCCAGCGGCCTTGATGATCACCGGGTAGCCGACTTCACGGGCGATGCGCAGGGCTTCTTCCTCGTCTTCCGGCAGCGGGCCGGAGGAGCCAGGCACCACCGGTACGCCAGACTTGATCATGGCGTCCTTGGCAGACACCTTGTCGCCCATCAGGCGAATGGTGTCGGCTTTCGGGCCGATGAAGGCGAAGCCGGAATTCTCCACCTGCTCGGCGAAGTCGGCGTTCTCGGCCAGGAAGCCATAACCCGGGTGAATGGCGGTAGCGCCAGTCAGTTCGGCGGCGCTGATGATCGCCGGGATATTCAGGTAGGACAGGTTACCGGGTGCCGGGCCAATGCAAACGCATTCGTCGGCCAGGCCCAGGTGCATCAGCTCACGGTCGGCGGTGGAGTGTACGGCCACCGTCTTGATACCCAGTTCCTTGCAGGCGCGCAGGATACGCAGGGCGATTTCGCCGCGGTTGGCGATCAGGACTTTTTCCAGCTTCTGCATTACGGGCTCCCCGTGCATCAGACGATGGTGAACAGGGGCTGGTCGTACTCAACCGGCTGGCCGTTTTCCACGAGGATCGACTCGATCACACCACTGGCTTCGGCTTCGATGTGGTTCATCATCTTCATCGCTTCGACGATGCACAGGATGTCGCCTTTCTTCACGCTCTGACCGACTTCGACGAAGTTGCCCGAGGTTGGCGAAGCGGCGCGGTAGAAGGTACCGACCATCGGCGAACGAGCGACGGTGCCGTTCAGTTTCGGTGCGGCGGCCGGGGCGGCTTCAGCGCCCGGAGCGGCTGCTGCAACAGGCGCGGCTACCGGAGCCGGTGCAGGTGCGTACATCGGTTGTGGGGCGTAGGCCGGTTGTTTGCTGTGACGGCTGATGCGTACGGACTCTTCGCCCTCTTTGATCTCCAGCTCGTCGATACCGGACTCTTCCAGCAGCTCGATCAGTTTCTTGACTTTACGGATATCCATGAATGGTCAACTCCCAGAGGTGAGGTAGGACTTGTCTACCAGGCTACGCGTCAGGCGCGCCCGGTCAGTTGTTCGAGTGCCGCTTCCAGGGCCAGCCGATAACCGCTGGCGCCAAGGCCGCAGATCACCCCTACTGCAACGTCGGAAAAGTAGGAGTGATGGCGGAAAGGTTCACGCTTGTGCACGTTGGACAGGTGCACTTCGATGAATGGGATGCTCACCGCCAGCAATGCGTCACGTAATGCGACACTTGTATGGGTAAAAGCGGCAGGATTGATCAGGATAAAGTCGACACCTTCACCCTGTGCGGCGTGAATGCGTTCGATCAATTCGTACTCGGCATTGCTTTGCAGGTACAGCAGGTGATGGCCAGCCTCGCGTGCGCGGCGCTCCAGATCCTGATTGATCTCGGCGAGGGTGGTTGCACCGTATTTGTCGGGCTCGCGGGTGCCCAGCAGATTCAGATTGGGGCCGTGCAGCACCAGTAGGGTGGCCATGTACGCGTTCCTTGTTGTTCGGGCTGCGCGGGACTATGCCGCAGCTGCGCGATGTCAGCAATAGTCGACACGATGCCTGCTGTTTGCGGCAGAAATATGACTATAGCGCTGGTTTCGGTCGTTGCCAGGCGCTGGCGATGATCCTGTTGGCGGCGTTCAGCTAACTGGGGATGGTCTGAAATAGTCGTCATTCCCGCGTAGGCGGGAATCCAGACCCCGCAGCACCTGGACTCCTGCCTTCGCGGGCGTGACAGTTCGGGGCTTTTCAGCGTTTTCCTAGGCGGCTACTGGCCTGATCCAGACGCCCTGCGAAGGTGGCGGCATCGACCTCACCTACGACACGCAGATCGAGTAATTCGTCACCATTACCGGCGAACAACTGGATGGCAGGCGGGCCAAACAATTTGTAACGGTCCAGCAGGGCGCGCTGGGCGGCGTTGCTTTCGGTGATGTCGAAGCGGATCAGCCGCCAGCCGGCCAGTTTGCTGCCTACTTCGGCATTGCCGAATACCTCGCGCTCGATGACCTTGCAGCTGATGCACCAGTCGGCATACCAGTCCAGCAGCAGCGGCTGGCCGCCGGCTTTGGCCTCGGCCAGGGCCGCGTCCAGTTCTGCCGGGCTGCTCAGGGTTTGCCAGGCACCGCTCTTGGCGCTGCTCTGGCTGACACCGGCCTGCAGCTGACCGAGCGGCTTGAGCGGATCGGTCGCCCCCTGCAAGGCGCCAACCCAGGCAGCCAGGGCATAGACCAGCAGGGCCAGACCGGCGATCTGGCTGAGCTTCTGCCGATGCGTCTTGGGGCCGAACTCCAGCGCGCCGAGGAACACCGCTACACCGCCAGCCAGGAGGCCCCACAGGGCCAGGCTGAGGCTGCCCGGCAGCACGCGCTCGAGCAGCCACACCGAAACGGCCAGCAGCAGCACGCCGAAGGCGTTGCGCACCGTGACCATCCAGGTACCGGTTTTCGGCAGTAGTGCACCGCCGCCAACGGCGAACAGCACCAACGGCGTACCCATGCCGAGGCCGAGTGCGAGCAGCTTCAGGCCGCCACCCAGGGCATCGCCACTGGCGCTTATATAAAGCAGCGCGCCGGCCAGTGGCGCCGAGACGCAGGGACTGACCAGCAGGCTGGAGAGCACCCCGAGCAATGCCGCGTTCAGGTGCGAGCCACCGTGGGTCTTGCCGGCCAGACGATCCAGCGGTTCGCTGATGGCGCGGGGCAGGCGCAATTCGAACAGGCCGAACATGGCCAGGGCGAAGAAGGTGAAGAAGGCGGCGAAAGGCACCAATATCCAGGTCGATTGCAGGCGTGCCTGCAGATTAAGACCGGCGCCAAACAGCCCCATCAGCGTGCCGAGAATGGCGAAGCAGGCGGCCATCGGCAGGACGTACGCCAGTGACAGGGTCAGGCTACGCAGGCCGCCGAGTTGGCCGCGCAGCACCACGCCAGACAGGATCGGCAGCATCGGCAGCACGCAAGGTGTAAAGGTCAGCGCCAGGCCGCCAAGGAAGAACAGTGCCAGCTCTTTCCAGCTCCAGCCGGTTGCCACTGGCGCCACATCGCCGCTGCTGACAGCGGGCATATCGCCGATCTCGATGAACTCGGTTTCCGGCGGATAGCACAGGCCCTTGTCGGCGCAACCCTGATAGCCGACCTGCAGGCGCAGCGGGCGGTTATCCGGATTGTCCAGCGGCACGCGGATATCCAGTACGCCGTAGTACACCTCGACATCACCGAAGAATTCGTCGTGCTTGGCCTCGCCTGGCGGCAATTCGGCGTCGCCGAGCACCAGCTCCGCCGGTTCGACGCTGAAATTCAGGCGATGGCGATAGAGGTAATAACCCTCGGTCGCGACGAAGCGCAACGTCACTGCCTGTGCATCGCTGCTCACCAGGCTCAGCTTGAAGGCTTCGCGTACGGGCAGGAAGTCGCTGCTGTTGTTCAGTGGTGCGCCAATCGGTGAGGCGGCTGGGCGCTGGTCGAACAGGCCAGCGCTGGCGGGCAGGCTCAGGCAGAGCAGAAGCAGGGGAAACAGCAGACGACGCAGTGACATCGGGGAAATATCTCGGCGAAAGGTGGCGGCATGATACCGGAAAGCGCCCACCCGCATCGCCGTCGCCGCGCCGGAGCGTCGAATGCCAGGGATGAGCGGAACCTTGGAGAAGCCCGCTCTTGTCGAGTTCCCGGTCAGTTGCAGCCTGCGCTGCCGTGTCGCAGCTGGCTAGCAGGCCGTTGAAAAACGTGGGCGAGGCAGTCAGTGCAATACCGATGGCGGCCCCGCAAAAACAGGCGAAAAACGCTCGGAGTCGCGCTCGACTTTACGAGTTGTAAATGAGCATTTTGAGCCTGTTTTTAACGCAGCAATGGCAACGTAGGTAGTTTTTCAACAGCCTGCTAGACGCGAAACGCCTGTACGGCGCTATGTAGCTGGCCGCCCAGGTGCAGCAGGCGTTCGCTTTCGTTGCGTCCGCTGGCAATCAGGCCGAGATTGTCGTCACCCAGTTGATGAATGCGTTCACCGTGTTCGCGAATCTCGCTGACCGCATCGCTCTGCTGCGCGGTGGCCTCGGCGATGCGCTCGGCCATGCTGGCGATGGTGCGGATGGCGCTGACGATCTCGTCCAGTGCGCCGTCTGCTGCCTCGGCCTGGCCTGCGGTCGCTTCGGCATGTTCGACCTGGGCACGCATGGCTTGCACCGACTGGTGCGCAGCCTGTTGCAGGCGGCCGATGACATCCTGGATTTGCGCCGTGGCACTGCCGGTGCGTTGCGACAATGAACGCACTTCGTCGGCGACCACGGCGAAGCCTCGGCCGGCCTCGCCGGCACGAGCGGCCTCGATGGCGGCGTTGAGCGCGAGCAGGTTGGTCTGTTCGGCAATGCCGCGGATCACCGTCAGCACGCTGCCAATAGTCGCCGTTTCGTCAGCCAGGCGTTCGATGGCCTGGGCGTTGCCCTGAACCTCGGTGACCAGTGCGTGCAACCCCTGCAGGCTCTGGCCGATGACCTGCTGGCCCTGGACCAGAGCGCGGTCGGCGTCGCGGCTGGCGTCGGCCGTCTGGCTGGCGTCTTCGGCGACCTGGCCGATGGTCGCTTCCAGCTCGCCCAGCGCGTCGCGGATCAGCGCCGTATCGCCGGCCTGGCGTTCGGCGCCGCCGTGCAGGCCGCCACTGAGGTCGGCCAAGGTGCGGCTGGAGCCGGCGACCTGTTCGGCATGACCGCGGATGCTGGCGACCAATTCCACCAGATAGCGGCGCAGATGGTTGAGCGAGTCCTCGATATCGCGCAGTTCGCGGGTGCGCGAATTGATGCTGATCGGCGTGGCGAAATCACCGCTGGCCCACTGCGACAGTGCTGGCACCAGGCGCCCGAGCACCTGTGAAAGGCGGCGCTGAATGCGGTCGATGACCAGGGCGATCAGCAGGATCAGGCCGATCATCAGGCCCTGAATCAGCCGTACCTCGCCCTGGATGCGTGCGTACTCGCCCTTTACCAGTGGCTCCAGCGCCGCCAGTGCCTGTTGCACCTGGGTCACGCGCTCGCTGGTGGTCACGGCCAACTGCTGGCGCTGCTCGACCAGTTCGCGGGTGCGCTGCAGTTCGCTGGGGTAGCGGCGCACCAGGGTGCTCAGTTCGCGTTTCATCTCGACGCCGCGATCCTGCGCTTGTTGCTCCTGTTGTGCATCATCCAGCCCAAGCAGTGCGGCGAAACCGACGTTGGCGGAGCTGTCGGTCTGTTGCACGCCGAGCAATGGTAACTTATCGAGCGTCTCGACCTGCTGAGCAAGGGCCTTGAGTTCACGCTCGACATCGCCGAGCAGTTCACTGCGGCCTTGGCTGATGAAGCGTTCGCGGGCGTGAGCCAGCTTCAGCAGGCGCGAGCCCGCGTCCTGCAAAGGTTGGCGATAGTCGTTGGCGGCCGGGCCATTGGCGCTGGCCGCGTACTGGTTCAACTGCTCCAGCGCGGCGAGCATCTCGCGCTCGGCCTGCAACAGCAGGCCTTGCGGGTCGCCAGCCAGCTTGCCAGCCGCCAGCAACTGATTGGCGCTGAAGTCGCGCAGTTGTTCCAGGCTGGGACGCAGCTCAGCGGCCAGTTGCTGCGGCAGTTGGTCGAGGGCGTCGTCGAAGGTATCGATGGCCTGGGTCGCGCTGCTGTGCTGCACGGCGTTGCCACTGGCCAGATAGGCCTGGATGTTGTCGGCGACCTCGCGCTGGAACTGCTGGGACAGCGTCAGGTAGCGCTCCATCAGTTGCACTGGCTGCTGCAGTGCGCGCTGCGACCACCATAACGTCGCTGCCAGGGCGACGCAGACGGTGACCAGCAGCAGGGTATTGAGGTTGGTGAGCAGCTTGAGGCGCATGGCGGGCTCGATCGACGACTTAACGATGCCCGCGAGGTTATTGCGTTTCGGTTACAGCCTGATGACGCTGTGCGATGCGTCACGTTCTGGGTGGGCGATCAATCGCCGCTATACAGCTCCACCCGGTTACGACCACCGTGCTTGGCCTTGTACAGCGCTTCGTCGGCGCGCTTGGACAGTGTGTTGCCGTCCAGGCTCGGCTGCAGCATGGCAATACCGCAGCTGAAGGTGCAGGACAGGTCCTGCGGTTGGGCTGGGTAGTGGATTTCGGCGAAGCGCTGGCGAATTTCCTCCAGCACCTTGAGCGCCGACTGCTCGTCGGTGTCAGGCAGCACCACGGCGAACTCCTCGCCACCGTAACGGCCGATGTGGTCGGTCTTGCGCAAACGCTGTTTGAGGAACAACGCCAGGCTCTTGATCACCCGGTCGCCCATGGGGTGGCCATAGGTGTCGTTGACCTTCTTGAAGTGGTCGATATCGAGCATGGCGAAGGCCAGCGGCTGATCTTCGCGGCGTGCGCGGTAGCAGGCGTCATCGAGCAACTGCAGGGTGTGGGTGTGGTTGTACAGACCGGTCAGGCTGTCACGTACCATGCGCGCCTTGAGGTTGCGTGCACGCGCCGCGCGGTTGCGCACGGTGGCGATCAGGTGGCGCGGTTTGATCGGCTTGGTGAGGAAATCGTCGCCGCCTTCGCTCATGGCGTCGAGCTGTTTGTCGAGGTCGTCCTCGGCCGACAGGTAGATGATCGGCACGCTGACGTAACGGTCGTTGTGGCGGATCACCTTGGCCAGTTCGGTGCCGTTGCACTCCGGCATGTACATGTCGAGGATGATCAGATCCGGCTGGAACTCGGCCAGCGCATCCATCGCCAGGATAGGCTCGGTGAGAGTGTGGGTGAGGATGCCGGCGCTGTTGAGTACGCGCTCGGTGTGCGTCGCCTGGGCCTTGGAGTCGTCGACGATCAGCACTTTGTACGGGTCGTATTGCGAGACGTGAGTCAGCACTTCGATGCGTTCAAGCAGGCTCGATGCGTCCAGCGAGCCGGTGAAAAACTCCTGACCGCCGGCGCGTACTGCGGCCAGGCGTGTCGGCGTGTCGGTATCGCAATGGCTGAAGAACAGCAGCGGAATCTTCTGTTCCAGGCCTTCCTGCAGCGAGTTGGCCAGCTCGAGGCCGGCGCCGGCGAAGTCGACATCCATCACGATGGCGGCGGGGTGGCGTTCGGTAATGGCGGCGCGGAAGGCGCGCTCATCGCTCAGCGCCTGCGCAGCCAGACCGAAGAACTCGAGTTGCTGGGCCAGGCGCTCGGCGCGCTGGGCATCCTGCAGGGCGAGATAGACGGGTTTGCGCAGCGGCGGCAGGAAGGTCTGTTCGAAGGCATCGCTATGCCGCAAGCCGGTACGCGAAAGGCGCTGCATGGCCTGGTTGAGGCGGGCGATCAGGGTGCTGTTGAGACGACCTCGGTTCTCCACCACCTCGTCGAGGCTGGTGCCGATGCTTTGCGCCAGTTGCGCATGCTCGATCTGTTCGAAGCGCTCTGCGTAACGCAATAGGCGCAGGTTGGCCTCGGTCAGCTCGGCCATGCCGGCGTCGCTCCATTCGCTGCGCTGCAGGCGCTGCCACACCTCCAACACCTGGCGCGCCTGGTGAATCACGCGCTGGGCGAAATGATGCTTGAGGCGATCGCGACTGGGATCCAGGTGCTCGGTCATGGGCCGACTTCTATAAGTGGTTAAGTCAGTGGTGGCTTGATGCTATCACTTGCTGCGGGCGCTGGCATTGCCGTCGATCAATTGACGGCCGTATTTCTGTCGAATAAGCGACAGAAACATAGATTTCTCGTACCAGCGGTAAGTTTGCGCCTGCGCCCTGCGTTTTGCAGTGGGCTTGCCTTATAGTGCGGAATAGGTCGCAACCCGTTGGCCAGGTTGTGGTCGAACACTCGAATTCGCTTAAAAAGGGACACTGTCATGCTGGACTGGAAGAATCGTTCGACGAACTCGCAGGGCAGCACCGATAAGGCCTCAGGGGGCAGCCGCAGTAGCGGCAGCCTGATCGCTCGATCTCTGGGCGGCCTGATCGGTGTCTATCTGCTGATCGCCCTGGTGGTCGGTTGGTACTGGAGTCAGGAGCCGTCTGCGTTCCAGGTACAGCAGCATGCTCAGAGCGCGGCGCAGCAGGCCCAGCGGCAGATGGTTACCGGTTACACCACGGTGGAAACCCTCAAGCAGGTTGCCAGCACGCTGCTCGACAAACCGGGCGGCTACCTGTCCAACGACCTCGCTCCGCCGGGCCTGTGGCTGGACAACATGCCGAGCTGGGAATACGGCGTGCTGGTGCAGGTGCGTGATTTCTCCCGCGCGCTGCGCAAGGATTTCGCCCGCTCGCAGTCGCAATCCACCGAAGATCCGGACCTGGCCAAGGCTGAACCGCGCTTTCACTTCGATAACAAGAGCTGGGCTTTGCCTGCGTCCGAGTCCGAGTATCGCGACGGTATCAAGTCGCTGGATCGCTACCTGGCGCGCCTCTCCGATACGGGGCAGAAGAATGCACAGTTCTATGCTCGTGCCGATAACCTGAACAACTGGCTCGGCGATGCCGGTACGCGCCTCGGTTCGCTGTCGCAGCGTTTGTCGGCCAGCGTTGGCCAGGTGCGCCTGAGCGAGAACCTGCAGGTCGGCAACGACGCCGAAGAGTCCGGTGTGGTGGGTGAGGGCGGCGTATACGAGACGCCGTGGTTGCAGATCGACAACGTGTTTTACGAAGCGCGCGGCCAGGCCTGGGCGCTGGCGCACCTGCTGCGCGCGGTAGAGGTGGACTTCGCCGACGTGCTGGCGAAGAAGAACGCCACCGTCAGCGTGCGCCAGATCATCCGTGAGCTGGAGGCGGCGCAGGCCACCTTGTGGAGCCCGATGATCCTCAACGGCAGCGGCTACGGCATTCTCGCCAACCACTCGCTGGTGATGGCCAACTACATCTCCCGTGCCAACGCTGGCCTGATCGACCTGCGCCAGTTGCTGAGCCAGGGTTGATGGCCGGGATTTCGGCAGCGGAGGTGGCGCATCGCGCCGCCTCCGATCAGGAGTTGGTGGCCTGGGTCGATGAGCATGATCAGCCGCTGGGTGGCGTTTCCCGCGCCGAGCTGCGCGAGCGCAGGCTGATCGGGCGCGGCACCTACATCCTGTTGTTCAACACTGCCGGACTGCTGTGCGTGCACCGGCGCACCCTGAGCAAGGCGCTGTATCCCGGCTACTGGGACGTGGCGGCCGGCGGCATGGTGCTTGAAGGCGAGGGCTACCGCCTGTCTGCAGAGCGCGAGCTGGCCGAGGAGCTGGGCGTCGTCGATGCCGAGTTGGTCGAGCATGCGCACTTCCTTTATGACGCCCCGGAAAGCCGCCTGTGGTGCATGGCCTATTCGGCGGTATCCGACGCACCACTGGTGTTGCAGCCGGAAGAAGTGCTGGAGGCGCGCTTCATCAGCATCGAGCAGGCGCTGGAGGAAACCCACCGTTTGCCCTATTGCCCGGATTCGCTGGCGGCGCTGGAGCGCTATATGAACAAGCCGCTTGCGGCCTCCCGATAACCCTATCCCATTTATGGGAGACGACTGCAGGGATGCAGGAGTTAGAGCGACGCAGGATGCCCAAGCCGAGGGTGCCCGAAGGGCGGGAGAGGGTGGTTGTATCGGCTCCCGTGGTTCGTCGATCTTGTAGGGTGCGCTGTGCGCACCGAAGCTTCGTATCAGATGCAAAGGCGGTGCGCACGGCGCACCCTATGGCGTAAGGCATTGCGAGCATGCTGTGTCTGATAGCGAACAGCGTCGCCAAAGTGCCGCACAATGACGCAAATTTGGTCTTAGCAAGCCCGGCCTTTGCCGTTAAACTGCGCGGCCTTTTGGCGGACGCCAGTCCGCCTGCGCTGCCCCTGCCTGAGTGGGGCTTCGCGGCTGAACCTGTTCAGCCAGTCGCTATCCTGACCCCTACGAGGACAAGCCGGTGGTCAAGAAAGCCTCTTCATTCTCCGCCCTTAGCGGTCTCGTCTATTCCACCGATGGCGGTCGCCATTGCCCGGACTGCAACGCGCCCGTGGATGCCTGTATCTGCAAACAGACGCAGATTCCCGAAGGCGATGGTATTGCCCGTGTGCGCCGTGAAACCAAGGGTCGTGGCGGCAAGACCGTCACCACCGTCAGCGGTGTGCCGTTGGCCGAAGAGCCGCTCAAGGAGCTGGCCAGCGCGCTGAAGAAGCGCTGTGGCACTGGTGGCGCGGTCAAGGACGGGGTGATCGAGATCCAGGGCGATCACGTCGATCTGTTGTTGGCCGAGCTGAGCAAGCGTGGGTTTACTGCGAAGAAGTCTGGCGGCTGATAAGTCCTTTTCTAAACTTCGATGACGCTCATACGGTCAACCGCCGAGCAAACGTCATCTTGCTTTCATCATTTCTAAACTGGCCGCCAGCAAGGTCAGGCTTTTCTCATGGGAGAACCCGATGTCCGCACGACGCACCCGCAAAGACGACGGCAGCCAATGGACCGTAGCCGATAGCCGCAGTGTCTATGGCATTCGCCATTGGGGCGCCGGTTACTTTTCGATCAACGATGCCGGGCGTATCGAAGTGCGCCCCAATGGACCGGACAGCCAGCCCATCGATCTTTATCAGCAGGTCGACGAGCTGCGTCAGAGCGGCCTGTCGCTACCGTTGCTGGTGCGCTTCCCGGATATCCTGCAAGACCGCGTGCGCCGCCTGACCGGCGCCTTCGATGCCAGTATCGAGCGCCTGGAATACCAGAGCCGCTACACCGCGCTGTACCCGATCAAGGTCAATCAGCAGGAAGCGGTGATCGAGAACATCATCGCCACGCAGAACGTTTCCATCGGCCTCGAAGCCGGTTCCAAGCCCGAGTTGCTGGCGGTGCTGGCGCTGGCGCCGAAGGGCGGCACCATCGTCTGCAACGGCTACAAGGACCGCGAGTTCATCCGTCTGGCGCTGATGGGGCAGAAGCTCGGCCACAACGTGTTCATCGTCATCGAGAAGGAATCGGAAGTCGCCCTGGTGATCGAGGAGGCGGCCGAGCTCAAGGTCGCGCCGCAGATCGGCCTGCGCGTACGCCTGTCCTCGCTGGCATCGAGCAAGTGGGCCGACACCGGCGGCGAGAAATCCAAGTTCGGTCTGTCCGCCGCGCAGATCCTTTCGGTGGTCGAGCGCTTCCGCGCGGCCGGGTTGGATCAGGGCATCCGGCTCTTGCATTTCCATATGGGTTCGCAGATCGCCAACATCGCCGACTACCGCAAGGGTTTCCGCGAGGCCATCCGCTACTACGGAGAGCTGCGTGCTATGGGCCTGCCGGTCGATCACATCGACGTCGGCGGCGGCCTCGGCGTGGACTACGACGGCACTCATTCGCGCAATGCCAGCTCGATCAACTACGACATGCAGGACTACGCCGACGCTGTGGTCGACATGCTCAAGGAATTCTGCGACCGCCAGGAAATCCCTCATCCGCACATCTTCTCCGAGAGCGGCCGGGCGATGACCGCGCACCATGCCGTGCTGCTGGTGCAGGTCACCGATGTCGAGCGGCACAACGACAAGGTGCCGGAGATCGACGCCAGCATCGAACAACCGGAAATCCTCCAGGTACTGATCGAGCTGCTCGACGACAGCGACCCGGAAATGGTCGCCGAAACCTACTGGCGCGCCACCCACTACATCGAGGAAGTAGCGGCTCAGTACTCGTCCGGCAAACTGAGCCTGGCGCAGAAGGCGCTGGCCGAGCAGTGCTACTTCGCCATCTGTCGTCGCCTGCACAACCAGCTCAAGGCGCGTCAGCGCTCGCACCGCGCGGTGCTCGACGAGCTCAACGACAAACTTGCCGACAAGTACATCTGCAACTTCTCGGTGTTCCAGAGCCTGCCGGACACCTGGGCCATCGGGCAGATCCTGCCAATCCTGCCGCTGTCGCGTCTGGACGAGGAGCCGCTGCGCCGCGCGGTGCTGCAGGACCTGACCTGCGACTCCGACGGCAAGATCCGCCAGTACGTCGACGAGCAGTCCATCGAGACCAGCCTGCCGGTGCACGAGCTTCGCGAAGGCGAGGACTATGTGCTTGGCATCTTCCTGGTCGGTGCTTACCAGGAAATTCTCGGCGACATGCACAACCTGTTCGGTGACACCGACTCGGTGAACATCTACCAGGGCGCCGATGGCAGCGTGGTGCATGCCGGCATCGAGACCCACGACACCATCGAGGACATGTTGCGCTACGTGCATCTGTCCCCCGAGGAGTTGATGACCCACTACCGTGACAAGGTCGCCAGCGCCAAGATCAGCGCACGTGAGCGCACGCAGTTCCTCGATGCGTTGCGTTTGGGCCTGACGCGCTCGTCCTACCTGGCGTCCTGATCCTCAGCTGATCGCCGTCGCCAACCGCCGAGCCAGGTGCAACGCCTGCTCGGCGCTGGCGATATTGGTGAAGCCCAGCAGCAGCCCGCTGCCACACGGATGCTGGCGTGCCCACTGCGACAACGCCATTACAACCAGCCCCGCGCCTTGTGCGCGGGCCGCCAGGTCGACGTCATTTTCTGACTCGTCGAGCCGCGCCAGCAGGTGAATGCCGCCGGCCTGCAGCTCCACCTGCAAACGCGAACCGAATACCACCTCCAGCGCCGCAGCCAGAAAGCCTCGACGCTGCGCATAGAGCGCGCGCATGCGTTTGAGGTGACGGGCGAAGTGGCCCTGATCGAGAAAGTCCGCGGTGATGGCCTGCGCCAGTGCGGGGCAGCCATGATCGAAGGTGCGCGCGCAGGCGGTGAAGCGTTCCACCTGCGCCGGTGGCACCACCAGGTAGGCGAGGCGCACGCCGGGGAACAGCACTTTGCTAAAGGTGCCGCAGTACAGCACGCGGCCGTGGTGATCGAGGCTTTTCAGCGCCGGTAGTGGTCGACCGACGTAGCGGTATTCGCTGTCGTAATCGTCTTCGACGATCCACGCCTGGCTGGCCTGCGCCCACTCCAGCAGCGCCAGGCGCCTCGGCAGGCTCAGCGATACGCCGAGCGGGCTCTGGTGCGAGGGCGTGACCAGTGCGCAGCGGGCATCGGCGGCGAGTCGCTGGCCCTCGTCCACGTGCAGGCCCTGTTCATCCACGGGCAGCGGGATGAGTCGCAGGTCGGCGCCTTCGAGTACTTCGCGTGCCTTGAAGTAGCCGGGGTCTTCGAACCAGCAGGCGTCGCCCGCCTGCAGCAGCGCGCGACGAATCAGCAGCAGTGCACTGCGATAGCCAGCGGTGATGAACACCTGCTGCGGTTCGCAGGCGATGCCACGCGACACGCCCAGGTAGCGCACCAGACTGCGGCGCAAGGCTGGCAGGCCCTGAGAGTCCGGGTAGTCGAGATCAGTGGGCGCCAACTGGCGCAAGTGACGCGCGCCGAGCCGACTCCACAGTTTGCGTGGGAAGGCATCCAGCGCCGGCAGACCGAGCTGAAAGGGCAAGGCCTCGCTGGCTGGGCCACTGCCTGAGCGTGATGGTGTCTGGGGGCGGGGCGCAATGGCCGCGCTCGTCGGCGCGTGGGGTAGTTGCGGCGAAACTACGGTGCCGGCTGGGCCGCGTGGCAGCAGATAACCTTCGCCGACCAGCAACTGATAGGCTGCCTCCACCGTGCCGCGCGCCAGGTTCAGCTCGCTGGCCAGCGCGCGTACCGACGGCACGCGCTCACCGGGCTGCAGGCGGCCTTCGCCGATGGCCTCGCGCAGGCGCTGGTAGAGCTGCAGGTAGATCGGCGTGGCCTGGTCGCGCTCGGGCGTGAGGCGAATGCTGTGCATAGCTATGTCCTAGTCAATTGGCAAGGTCTTGGCTCTGTTGACTATGCCATGCTCTGCCTAAAGTAGCGGCATCTTCGCTGGAGAACCGCCATGACCCTCGCCACTGATTGTCGTTACGACTGGCTCGTCGACCCGCACGGGTTACGCGCCTGCTTCCCGCTGATGCGTGTTCTGCGCCCACACCTGAGCGACGCCGATGACTTTTTGCAGCGCCTGCAACGCCAGGCCGAGCAGGGCTATTGCCTGCTGGCCGCGCGTGCCGGTGACGAGGTGCTGGGCCTGGCCGGTTGCCGCCTGCAGGAGAACCTGCTGCACGGGCGCTTCTTCTACGTCGATGATCTGGTGACCCGTGAGGATCAGCGCAGCCATGGCATCGGCGAGCGTCTGCTGAGCGAGGTACGCGCACAGGCGCGGCGGCTGGGCTGCGTCAATCTGGTACTGGATACCGCGCTGGGCAATGCGCGCGGGCAACGTTTCTACTACCGTCAGGGCTTGCTGGGCCTGGGCATGCACTTTCGCGAGGCACTTTAAGATGCAACGAATCCTCATGCTGCATTGCAGCCCCCATGGTCGCCAGAGCCGAGCCAGCGGGCTGGCTCAGGAACTGGTCGAGCGTTTGCGCCAGCGTCATCCTGCGGCGCAGCTTCTTGAGCGTGATCTGGCCGGCGAGCCCTTGCCGGCGCTAACGGCGGACTATGCCGGAGCGCTGGTGGCGCTGGCGCCGAACGATGATCCGGCGCTGGGAGTCTCCGAGCGTTTGATCCAGGAGCTGGAAAACAGCGATTGCCTGGTGATCGCCACGCCGATGCACAACTTCAGCGTGCCGGCCGCGCTAAAACTGTGGATCGACTATGTGCTACGTATCGGCCGCAGCTTTGCCGCTACCGAGGCGGGCAAGGTCGGGCTGCTGGCGGATCGACCGACCTTCGTGGTGGTCAGCGCCGGCGGTGTCTACCGCGGCGAGCAGGCACGCCAGCCGGATTTCCTCACCTCCTACCTGCGCCATGTACTGAGCACCATCGGTATCCATGATCTGGAGTTCATCCACCTGCAGGGCCTGGTGCGCGGTCAGGAACACGCCGAAACGATGCTGGCGCAGGCGCGCGAACAACTGGCTTTCAATCCCCAACTCACGCCTCAAGGAGAAGCGTCATGAGCGCATTGCGTCAGCCCTATTACGAATTATCCGCCGAGGCGATGCAGGGCCTGCTCGCGACCAAGGCAGCGCTGGAGCGCGGTCCGCTGGGCAAGGCGCTGGTGGAGCTGCTCTATCTGCGTGTGTCGCAGCTCAACGGCTGCGCCTACTGCCTGGAGAAACACAGTGAATCGCTGCGTGGGGAGGGTGTGTCTCAGCTCAAGCTGGACAGCCTGGCTGGGTGGCG
This sequence comes from Ectopseudomonas composti, assembly GCF_900115475.1. Taxonomy (GTDB): domain Bacteria; phylum Pseudomonadota; class Gammaproteobacteria; order Pseudomonadales; family Pseudomonadaceae; genus Aquipseudomonas; species Aquipseudomonas composti. The sequence continues at coordinate 345,797 of NZ_FOWP01000001.1, read as the reverse complement.
CGTGAGTCGGCATTTCGATGCACGGGAGCAGGCGGCACTGGCCTGGGCCGAGTCGCTGAGCGATGTCGCCAGCAGCCACGCCGTCGATGATGACTATCTGCCGTTGGAGGCGCATTTCTCGCCCCGGGAAATCTCCGATCTGACCATCGCCGTGGCCCTGATGAGCGGGTTGAACCGGTTGGCCATCGGCATGCGTCTTTGATGCGCTAACCCGTCGCGATCACGCCATAGCCGCGCGCCATCAGCGCGGCTAGCAGCGGAATGACCAGCAACGCCAACAGTTCCAGGCGAATGCTCCAGGTCACCAGGCGAACCTGCCGAGCGCTTGGCTCGGGCACCTGGCCAGCTTTCACGGCGCTACGCCATTTGATGAACACCACCGTGGGCAGGATCGACAGTAGGCCGACCAGGACGAAAAGCCCGACCTTGGCATGGAACAGGCTGTTGCCCATGTAGTAGGCGGCACCCTTGCCGAACCACAGCACGCGGGCGATACCGGTGACCAGCACCAGAATGGCGCAGATGCCATAGGCCAGGTCGGTGATCATCAGGCTGCGTGCGCGGTAAAGATCCAGCGGCGCCTTGAACAGCACGTGTTCGATGCTGAGCAAGGCGAACAGGGCGAAGATCGACAGGTAGTGCAGATAGGCGACGAACGCGGCAGCCATACGTACTTCCTCTCAGTGGGGACTGGGGGCGAACTCGGTGCGGTTGCGGCCGCCATGCTTGGCCCGGTAGAGCGCCTGATCGGCACGTTTGAGCGCATCCGCGCTGCTCTCGTCGGGGCCCAGCAGGGCACAGCCGAGGCTGGCGGTCTGCTGCAGTTGGGCCTGCTCCAGCTGCATGGGCTGGCTGGCGATGGCCAGGCGGATGCGCTCGGCAATCTGCAGCAGCTCCTGCTCATCGTGAACTCGGGTGAGGATGACGAATTCCTCGCCGCCATTACGGGTCACCACATCCTGCGGGCGCACTGCGCCACTCATGCGTCGCGCGCTCTCCCACAGCACATGATCGCCGCCATCGTGACCATGGGTATCGTTGACTCGCTTGAAATGATCCAGGTCGCAATAGATCAGGCCCAGGCGCAGCTGGCTGCGCTCGGCCGCGGCCTGCTCCAGCGGCAGAAAGTGCAGCAGTCCGGCGCGGTTCCAGAGTTGTGTCAGTGCATCGAGCATGCCCTTGCGCTGCTCGCGGCTGAGGGCGTCACGCAAGTCATCGAGCTGCTGCGAGTTCTGCTGCAGTTGCAGGTAGCCTTCGGCCAGGTAGGCCAGGTCGCGCAATTGGGATTTCTCCCGTTCACTCAGCTGGCGCGCCTTGGGATCGGCCAGACACAGGGTGCCCAGGGGAACACCCTCGGCATCGTGCAGCGGCCAGCCGGCGTAGAAGCGTGCGCCAGGATTGCGCAGGGCCAGTTCGGTACCGGCGAAGCGCACGTCGACGTGGCTGTCTTCGATGAACAGGGGCTCGTCCTGCATCACGGCATGCGAGCAGTAGGAGAGGCTGCGTGGCGTCTCCGCTACGTCGAGGCCCTGGCGGCTTTTGAACCACTGGCGATCGCGGTCGACCAGGGTAACCAGAGCCGTCGTGACGCCGAACAGGTCGTGCGCCAGACGAGTCAGTGTGTCCAGGTAAGGGTCGGCAGGGGTGTCGAGCAGTTCCAGTCGATCGAGGGCCTGTTGGCGTAGCGTCTCGTCAACGGGATTTGGGGCATCGAGCATGGGGGCGATCTCTCCTTAAACAGTGGAAGGGAACCACAGGTCGCGACGGCTCAGTTGCCAAGCATAGACAGCCAGCACCAGGCTGCGCAGCCCCATGAATGCCAGAAACGCCAACCACAGCCCGTGATTGCCCAAGCTTTGCAGCCACCAGGCCAGCGGCAGCGCCAGGGCCAGGGCGATGAGCATGGCGTCGCGCATCTCGCGGGCGCGGGTGGCGCCGATGAACAGGCCGTCGAGCAGATAGCTCCACACGGCCAGCAGCGGCAGCACGGCCAGGTACGGCAGGAAGGTCAGCGCCAGTTCGCGTACTTCGGCGATGTTGGTGAGCATGCCAACGAACCAGTGGCCGCCAAACAGGAAGAACAGCGCGAAAACGGCGCTGGCCAACAGCGACCAGCTTCCGGCTACCAGCAGCGAACGGCGCAGCGCATCGCGATCACGCGCGCCCAGCGCGTGGCCACAAAGGGCTTCGACGGCATGCGCCAAGCCGTCGAGGGCGTAGGCGGTCAGCGTCAGGCCGTTTAGCAGCAGTGCATTGGCCGCCACCGTGGCATCGCCCAGGCGCGTGCCTTTCACCGTGATCAGGAAGAACACCAGTTGCAGTGCCAGGGTGCGGATGAAGATATCGCGGTTGACCGCCAGCAATGGACGCCAGTTGCTCCAGCGCTTCAGCGCGCTGTTGTCGAGGCGGCCGGGATAGCGTGCCAGCGCGCCGCGAGCCAGCCACAGGCCGAGCAGGGTGCCGCTCCATTCGGCGATCACCGAGGCCCAGGCCGCACCGGCCACGCCCCATTCGAGACCGAGCACGAACAACAGGTCGAGCGCCACGTTGATCAGGTTGGCGGTCATCAGGATGGCCAGCGGGCCGCGTGCGCTCTGCGTGCCGAGCAGCCAGCCGATCAGGGCGTAGGTCGCCAGGCTGGCGGGCAGGCCGAACAGGCGAATCTGAAAATACTGGCGCGCCAGCTGGTCCAGCTCGGCCGAGGGTTGCATCAGGCTCAGCGCCGCACCGCTCAACGGCAGTGCCAGCAGGCCCAGCAGCAAGGCCATGAACACACCCAGCCCGAGCCCTTGCACCAGCACTTGGCGCAGTGCGCTGCCGTCCTCGCGCCCTGCGGCCTGGGCCGCGAAGCCGGTACTGCCCATGCGCAGAAAGCCCATGGCCCAGGTCAGCAGGGTATAGAGGCTACCGCCCACCGCCACGGCCGCCAGTTGATGCGCATGTGGCAGGTGGCCGATCACGGCGGTGTCGACCAGCGCCACCATGGGCACCGACAGGTTGGAGAGAATCATCGGTGCGGCCAGGGCCCAGACCTTTCTCTGGGTCGGCGCATGGCGCCAGGCTTCGAACAGGGCGTACATGGGGGGCTTCCGTTCCAGCAAAGCGCCGATTATAGGCACAGGGCGGAGTGTGCGCAGCTTGGCGGATTTCGTCGCTTCGCCTCGTCGGCGCAGTGGCCTCTCGGCTATAGTATCGGCCTTCGCGCCCCCACTCTCCGGAGCCCGCAATGCCGAACAAAGGACTGCTTCTGGCCCTCGCACTCACGCTGCCCCTGACCCTGCTCAGCGCCTGCGATTCTTCTGAACCCCCTGCCACGGTGACCCCCGCGGCACCAGCTGCGCAACAGGCGCAGGCGCCCAAGGCGGCGGTCGACCGCGACGCGCTGGCCAAGCGCTATGCCGCTCGCGAGCTGGAGGTGGTCGACGTCTCCGAGGTGCAGCTCGACGGCGCCAGTGCGCTATCGGTGACCTTCTCCATCCCGCTGGACCCCGACCAGCCCTTCGCTGAGCGCCTGCACCTGGTCGACAGCACGGCCGGCAAGGTCGATGGCGCCTGGGAGTTGACCGACAACCTCAGCGAGTTGCGCCTGCGCCACCTGGAGCCGCAGCGCAAACTGGTGCTGACCATCGATGCCGGCCTGAAATCGATCAATGGCGGCAAGCTCGCCAAAGAGCACGTCAGCCGCTTCGAAACCCGTGACCTGCAGGCCAGCGTCGGTTTCGCCAGCCGTGGCTCGCTGCTGCCGACCCGACTGGCCGAAGGCCTGCCGGTGATCGCCCTGAACGTCGACAAGGTCAACGTCGAGTTCTTCCGCATCAAGCCCGAGGCGCTGCCGCGCTTCCTGTCCCGCTGGGGCCGGGCCAGCAACCTGGACACCTGGGAAGCCCGCGAGCTGCTGCCGATGGCCGATCTGGTCTATGGCGGGCGCTTCGACCTCAACCCGGCGCGCAATACCCGCGAAACTCTGCTGCTGCCCATCGCCGGCCTGGAGCCATTCAAGCAGCCAGGCGTTTATCTGGCAGTGATGCGTGAAGCTGGCAGCTACAGCTACTCGCAACCGGCGACGCTGTTTTCCCTGAGCGATATCGGCCTGTCCGCGCATCGCTATCGCGACCGACTGGACGTATTCACCCAGGCGCTGGAAGGCGGCAAGGCGCAGTCCGGCGTGCAGCTCGAGTTGCTCGATGGCGAAGGTGCTCTGCTCGCCGAAGGCAAGACCGATTCGGCCGGCCATGCGCAACTGCCGTTGCCGGAAAAGGCCCAGGTGTTGGTGGCCAAGCAGGACGAGCAGACCAGCCTGCTGCGCCTGAACACGCCGGCGCTGGACCTGGCCGAATTCGACATCACCGGCCCGAAGGCACATGCCCTGCAGTTCTTCGTGTTCGGCCCGCGCGACCTGTATCGCCCCGGCGAGACCGTGCTGCTCAACGGCCTGCTGCGTGATGCCGACGGCAGCCCGGTCAAGGCTCAGCCAGTCAGCGTCGAGGTACGCCGCCCGGATGAGCAGATCAGCCGCAAGTTCGTCTGGAATGCCGGTGATGACGGTCTCTATCAGTATCAGCTGCCGCTCGCCGAAGAGGCCCCGACCGGTCGCTGGCAACTGTTGCTCGACCTGGGTGACGGCAACCCTCAGCTCTACGAATTCCTCGTCGAGGACTTCCTGCCCGAACGTATGGCCCTGGAGCTCAAGGGCCAGGAGCAGCCCTACGCGCCTGGCGACAGCGCCGAGTTCGCGGTGACCGGACGCTACCTCTACGGTGCGCCGGCCGCTGGCAACCGTCTGACCGGGCAGCTCTACGTGCGTCCGCTGCGCGAAGCAGTGGCCAGTCTGCCGGGCTATCAGTTCGGTGACATCACCGAGGCCGACCTGAGCCAGGATCAGGAGTTCGACGAGCAGAATCTGGATGACCAGGGCCGCGCCGTGCTGCGCCCGGAAAATCGCTGGAGTGACGCCAAGTCGCCGCTGCGTCTGATTCTCCAGGCCAGCCTGCAGGAGTCCGGTGGCCGCCCGATCACCCGCCGCCTCATCCAGCCGGTATGGCCGGCCGAGCGCCTACCGGGGCTGCGTGGGCTGTTCGATGGTGAGGAAGTCGATGCCGACAGCCTGGCCGAATTCGAAATCCTCGTGGCCGACGCGGCTGGCAACAAGCTGGCCGCCGATAACCTCAACGTGCGCCTGGTGCGTGAGCGCCGCGACTACTTCTGGAGCTTCTCCGACGGTGAAGGCTGGCGTCACAACTACAACGAGAAGTTCCTCACCCTCAGCGACGAACCGCTGAAGGTCGCCGCCGGCGGCACTGCCAAGGTCAGCTTCCCGGTGGAGTGGGGGCCGTACCGGGTCGAGGTGGTGGACACTCAAACCGGCCTGGTCAGCAGCATGCGCTTCTGGGCGGGCTACCGCTGGCAGGACAACGCCGACGGCGGCGCGGTGCGCCCGGACCAGGTCAAGCTGGCGCTGGACAAGCCTGCCTACGCTGCTGGCGAGGTGGCCAAGATCACCGTCACCCCGCCGGCTGCGGGCAACGGCTACCTGCTGGTCGAGTCCAGCGACGGCCCTCTGTGGTGGCAGGAAATCAGCGTACCGGCCGAGGGCAAGACCTTTGAGCTGCCCATCGACAAGAAATGGGCGCGTCATGATCTCTATCTCAGCGCCCTGGTGATTCGCCCTGGCGAGCGCAAGGCACAGGTCACGCCCAAGCGTGCCGTTGGCCTGCTGCACCTGCCGCTGGAACGCGCCCCGCGCAAGCTGGCGGTCAGCCTGGAAGCGCCGGAAAAGATGCGTCCGAAGCAGCCGCTGAAGGTCAAGGTCAGCGCGCGCAACGCCGATGGCAGCATTCCCGAGCGCGTGCATGTGCTGGTCGCCGCAGTAGACGTGGGTATCCTCAATATCACCAGTTATGCCACGCCCGATCCTTTCGCCAACTTCTTCGGGCGCAAGGCCTATGGCGCTGACCAGCTGGATATCTACGGCCAACTGATCGAGGCCCAGGGGCGTGTCGCCAGCCTGGCCTTCGGCGGTGATGCCGGCCTCGCCGCCGGTGGCAAACGCCCGGATACCAGCGTGCTGATCGTCGCGTTGCAGAGCGATGCGTTGAAGCTGAACGACAAGGGCGAGGGTGAAGTCAGCCTGGATATCCCCGACTTCAACGGCGAGCTGCGTCTAATGGCGCAGGCCTGGACCGGCGAGCGCTTCGGCATGGCCGAGGCCAAGACGGTGGTGGCCGCGCCGCTGATCGCCGAACTGTCGATGCCGCGCTTCCTAGCCGGTGGCGACGAAACCACCCTGGCGCTGGACCTGACCAACCTGTCTGGCAGCGAGCAGAATCTCGACGTGCAATTGGGCGTGGAGGGGCAGCTGCGCCTGCTCGGCAAGGGTGAGTCGCCGATCAGCCTGAAGGATGGGCAGCGCACCACCTTGCGCATTCCGGTGCGCGCCGAAGGTGGCCTGGGCCAGGGTCGTATCCATGTCGAGGTGCAGGGCCTGGCATTGCCGAACGAGGATCTGGCTGACTTCAGCCGCGAGTGGAAACTAGGCATTCGTCCGGCGTATCCGGCGCAGCTGCAGCATTTCCGCGCAGTACTGGGTGAGGGCGAGCCGTGGAGCATGCCGGCTGGCACCCTCAACCAGTTCGAACCTGCCGGGCTGGAGGCCGTGTTGGCCCTGTCGAGCCGGCCGCCGCTCAACCTCGGTGAACAGATTCGTGCACTCAAGGCGTACCCCTACGGCTGCCTGGAGCAGACCACCAGTGGTCTGTACCCGTCGCTCTACGCCGACGCCGCGAGTCTCAAACGTCTTGGCCTGGAAGGCGAGCCGGACGAGCAGCGGCGCAAGAGCATCGAACTGGGTATCGAGCGTCTGCTCGGCATGCAGCGGCATAACGGCGGCTTCGGCCTGTGGAGCGCCGAGAGTGAAGAGGAATACTGGCTCACCGCCTACGTCACCGACTTCCTCCTGCGTGCTCGCGAGCAGGGCTTCGGTGTACCGCCAGAGGCACTGAAAAAGGCCAACGACCGCCTGCTGCGCTACCTGCAGCAGAGCAGCCTGATCGAGGCCAGCTACAGCCAGGACTTCGCTCACACCCGCTTCGCCGTGCAGGCCTACGCCGGCTACGTGCTGGCGCGCAGCCAGCAGGCACCGCTGGGCGCGCTGCGCAGCCTGTTCGACCGCCGCAGCGATGCGCGTTCCGGTCTGCCGCTGGTGCAACTGGCCGCCGCATTGAAGCTGATGGGCGATGCGCCGCGTGCCGAGCAGGCGTTGAATCAGGGCTTGATCCAACAGCGCGATAGCGAACGCTGGATGGCCGATTACGGCAGCCCGCTGCGTGACCAGGCGCTAATTCTTGCTCTGCTGGAAGAGCATGATCTGGCTGCCGGCCAGCGCGAGCAGCGTTTGTTCAATCTGGCAGACGAGCTGGCTGGTCAGCGTTGGCTGTCGACCCAGGAGCGCAACTCGCTATTCCTCGCCGGTCGCGGCATTCTCGGCAAGCCGGAGCAGGCCTGGAGCGCCAAACTGGCCAGCGGCGCCTTCCAGTTCGACCTGAGCAACCAGCAGCCCGGCATCAAACTCGAGCGTGCGGAGCTGGCCGAACCGCTGAGCGTGAGCAACGCCGGTAGCGCCACGCTGTATCAGCAGCTGACCCTGTCCGGTTACCCGAGCCAGGCGCCGCGTGCTGGTGGTGTGAACCTCAGCATCGAGCGCGAGTACCTCGGCATGGATGGCCGCCCGCTCGATCTGCAGCGCCTGGACAGCGGCGAGCTGGTGCTGGTGCACCTGGCCGTGCGCGCCAAGCAGCGTGTGCCGGACGCTCTGGTCGTCGACCTGCTGCCGGCCGGCCTGGAGCTGGAGAACCAGAACCTGGCGCAGAGCGCGGCGAGCCTCGATGACGCGGGCAGCAACGTCAAGGAATGGCGCCGCTCCATGCAGAACGCGCGGATCAAACACCAGGAATACCGTGGTGACCGCTATGTGGCTGCCGTGGACGTAGATGAGTATGGCACCACCCACCTGCTCTACCTGGCCCGCGCGGTAACGCCAGGCAGCTATCGCGTACCGCCACCTCAGGTCGAGTCCATGTACCGGCCGAGCTGGCAGGCACTGGGGAGTGCGCCGTCATCGTTGGTGGTTAGGGGGCGTTAGATCGGCTCCAGATTTCATCCGGGCTACAGATCTCGTAGCCCGGATGAAATCCGGGGGCTTTGTTCGGTCGGCACGGAGGCCCGATCATGGTCGCTTATCGAAGAGCCAGGGCGACAGGTGGTTGTTATTTCCTGACCCTGACGCTGCAAGACAGGTCCAGCGATTTGTTGGTCCGCTACGTAACGCAACTTCGCCAGTGCCTGCTAAAAGTTCAAACGCAGATGCCTTGTCGCCTTCCCGCTCTGGTCGTGCTGCCAGATCATTTGCACATGTTGATGGTATTACCGAGCGGTGACGCAGACTTCTCCGCGCGGGTTCGTAAATTCAAGAGCGCATTCGTCGCCGCGTTGCGCCAGCAGTCTGGCGTAAACGTGCACACCAACGCCAAGGGTGAAGCCAACATCTGGCAGCGACGTTTCTGGGAACATCTGATCCGTGACGAGCAGGATTACCGCCATCATGTGGATTACATCCATATCAACCCGCTCAAGCATGGTCTGGTCACTCGGGTGCAGGATTGGCCGTTTTCCAGCTTTCATCACTATGTGCGTCGAGACTTGTTACCCATCGACTGGGCCGGCGGAGCAGGCGTCGGGATCGAAGATGCTGGTGAATGAGGTATTCCCCGGATTGCATCCGGGCTACGCGGGATCTGTAGCCCGGATGCAATCCGGGGGCTTGTGCTGACCATGCCATTCAAACGCTGGCGGCATTGGCTCCTTATCCTCCTGCTTCCCCTGACCCTGCTCTGGCTAGCCGACCGCCTGTTCCCGCTGCCTTTACCCGAAGACGACCTGGCCCGCGTGGTGTTGGCCGAGGACGGCACGCCGTTGTGGCGCTTCGCCGATCGTGACGGTGTCTGGCGCTACCCGGTGACGCCGGGCGAGGTCTCGCCCTATTACCTGGAAGCGCTGCTGACCTACGAGGACCGCTGGTTTCGCCAGCATCCCGGGGTCAACCCGCTGGCGCTGGGGCGTGCGGCCTGGCAGAACCTCACGGGCGGGCGTGTGGTGTCCGGTGGTAGCACGCTGTCGATGCAGGTAGCGCGGCTGCTCGATCCGCATGGGCGTGACCTGCCCGGCAAGCTCAAGCAGCTGTGGCGGACCGCGCAGCTGGAGTGGCACCTGTCCAAGGACGAAATTCTCACCCTGTACCTCAATCGTGCGCCTTTCGGTGGCACCCTTGAGGGCGTGGCAGCGGCCAGCTGGAGTTACCTGGGCAAGCCGCCGAGCCAACTGACCCGTGCCGATGCCGCGTTGCTCGCGGTGTTGCCGCAGGCGCCCAGCCGGTTGCGCCCGGACCGCCATCCCGAGCGCGCCCAGGCCGCGCGTGACAAGGTACTGCGACGCCTGGGCGAATTTCAGGTGTGGCCGCAGGCCCAGGTGGATGAAGCCCTGGAGGAGCCGGTGTTTCTCGCGCCGCGCCGTGAGCCCAGCCTGGCGCCCTTGTTGGCGCGCCGCCTGAACCGTGCTGGCAGCCCACCGCTGATCCGCACCACCCTCGATGCTGGCTTGCAACTGCGCCTGGAAGACCTGTTGCTGGGCTGGCGGGCACGTCTGCCGGAGCGCACCTCGGCGGCGATCCTGGTGGTCGAGCACGAGAGCATGGCCGTGCGCGCCTACATCGGCTCGGTGGATATCGCCGACACCGCGCGCTTCGGTCATGTCGACATGGTGCGCGCCCTGCGCTCGCCTGGCTCGACGTTGAAACCCTTTCTCTACGGCATGGCCCTGGATGCCGGCCTGATCCATTCCGAGTCGCTGCTGCAGGACGTGCCCCGGCACTATGGCGACTACCGGCCCGGCAACTTCGCCGCCGGCTTCATCGGCCCGGTGTCGGCCAGCGAGGCGCTGGCCACCTCGCTCAATCTTCCGGCTGTGCAGTTACTCGAAGCCTACGGGCCGAAGCGTTTTGCCGGCGAATTGCGCAGCGCCGGTGTGCCGATTCGCCTGCCGGCGCTGGCCGAGCCAAACCTGGCGCTGATTCTGGGTGGCGGCGGCTCGCGCCTGGAGTCGCTGGTGGCGGGTTACAGCGCGTTCGCGCGTAGCGGTATGGCGGCCAAACCGCGCCTGCAGCCGAGCGATGAGCTGCGCGAGCGGCGGCTGCTGTCACCCGGCTCAGCGTGGATCATCAGGCGCATTCTCAGCGGCCAGGCGCGCCCCGATCGTGACCCGCGCGCCTACCTGGCGCAGCGTCCGACCCTGGCCTGGAAGACCGGCACCAGCTATGGCTTTCGCGACGCTTGGGCCATCGGCGTCGGTCCGCGCCATTTGATCGGCATCTGGATCGGCCGCCCGGACGGTACCCCGGTGCCGGGCCAGTTCGGCCTGGCTTCCGCCGCGCCGCTGCTGTTGCAGGTCCACGATCTGCTGGTCAATCGCGACAGCCAGCGCGGCATTGCCGCACCGCCCGATCCGCAACCTGCCGAGGTGGGCGTGGCGGCTATCTGTTGGCCGCTGGGGCAGCCGATGAGCAAGGACGATCCCAACTGTCGGCGCCTGCGCTTTGCCTGGACGCTCGAAGGCACCACGCCGCCCACGCTGCTGGCAGCCGATCAGCCGCTGGGTAGCGGTTTGCGCGAGCGCTATTGGGTCAATGCCGAAGGGCGTCGCGTTGGTCCCGGTTGTCTCGGCGCCGAGGAGCGCGAGCTGGCCTTGTGGCCGGCGCCGCTGGAGCCCTGGCTACCGCGTCGCGAGCGGCGTAGCGCGCGCTTGCCGAGCGTCGAACCGAGCTGTCCGCCACCGCGCAGCAATCAGGTGGCGCCGCTGTCCATCGTCGGTGTACGCGACGGCGATCGCCTGCGCCGACCACAGGGCAATCATGAGCCGCTGCGCCTCAGCCTGTCGGCGCTGGGCGGAAGTGGTCAGCGCTGGTGGTTTCTCGATGGCCGCCCCCTGGGTGAGAGTGCGCTTGACGCACCCTTCACCCACGCGTTCGACAGCGGCAGGCATCAACTGAGCGTGCTCGATGAGGGCGGTCAGACCGCCCGTCTGGAATTCAGCGTAGGGCCCTGAGGCCAATCACCTGACTGCCTTCGGGCGCCGGCCGCTCTGGCCTGAGCGTCTGATCATGGCAGCGAATAATCCTGACTAGAGTGAATAAAGCTTGGCCCTGGCTAGCCGATATGAAATCTGGCGGTAACTTATTTGCAATTTGTGTACATTTTTGTATCCAATTGCCTGGCCAATTCCAAACCACCAGCGGGAGAAGCCTCCATGCGCCTCTGGCAACGCAGTATTCAGTGGCAATTGATCCTCAGCATGGGCGCCGCCCTGCTGGCCAGCATTCTGATCGTCGTCGGCATCTACTCGGCGGTGGTCAATCGCCTGACCGAACGCTATCTGATCGAAGAAGCGCTGCCGGCGCGCGTACTGGCGATCCGCAACGACCTGGAGCGGGTGCTGACTGCCCCCATTACCGCCAACGCCTCGATTGCCGAAAACAGCCTGGTGCAGGACTGGCTGGCCGCTGGCGAGGAGGAGGCGCGGCGTAGCGACTTCGCGCGCTACCTGGAAGGCGTACGCGCCCAGCAGAACGCCATGACCACCTCTATCGTCGCCCTGGTCAGTGGCAACTACACCACCGGCGAAGGCTTGATGCGCACCCTCGACCGCAGCCAGACGGAGAACCAGTGGTTCTATCGTCTGGTCGACAGTGACCGCGACCGGGTGCTGGAAATCGATATCGACAAGACCACCCGGCTGCCCACCCTGTTCATCAACCAACGCATCAAGCAGGGCGGCAAGACACTGGGTGTGGCCGGGCTTGGCTACAACCTGGCGGACATGTCGAAGATGATCAGCGAGTTCCGCTTCGGCGAGCGCGGTCAGGTGTTTCTCGTCGACGGCCAGGGTAACGTCAAGGTCCACCCGCGTTCGGAGCTGAGTGGCAGCGGCAAGCTCGCCGAACTCTTCGGCGCCGACGCCAGCCGCCAGGTACTGTCAGGCGATAGCCGGGCGGTAAGGTTCGAGCGCGACGGCGAAACCTTTCTCGCCGTCGCGCAGAAGTTCGCCAGCATCGACTGGCTGTTGGTCAGCGAGGTGCCCGAGGCGGAAGTCTACGCCGAGGCCCGCCAGGCGCTGCTGGTGACCAGCCTCATCGGTGTGGCCGTGGCGCTATTGTTCCTCGGCCTGGTGGTACTGCTGGCCCGCGGCCTGGTGCGGCCGATTCGTCAGGTGACCCAGGCGCTGGTGGAAATCGGTGGCGGTGGTGGTGACCTGACGCGGCGTCTGGATGAGTCGCGTGCCGACGAGTTGGGCGACCTGGCACGCGGGTTCAACCGTTTTCTTGCCAGCCAGCGCGACCTGATCGGCGATGTGCTGGCCACCAGTGAGCGGCTACGTACGGCGGTCGTTCAGGTAGCGCGGGTGGTGGAAAACACCGCAGGGCGCGCCGGCCAACAGCAGGAAATGACCGATATGGTGGCCACCGCCGTGCACGAGATGGGCCTGACCGTGCAGGAGATCGCGCGTAACGCCAGCAACGCCGCGCAGTCCTCGCGCAGTGCGCGCGAAGAGGCGCAAACGGCGCGCCAGGTGGTGGGCCAGTCCATCGCCCACATAGAACGCATGTCTGCCGATATTGGCAGCGCGGCCGGAGCGGTGACCGAGCTGGCCGAGCAGGTTGCTTCCATCGACCAGGTGCTGGCAGTGATTCGCGGTATCTCCGAGCAGACCAACCTGCTGGCGCTCAACGCGGCCATCGAGGCCGCGCGCGCCGGGGAGATGGGCCGCGGCTTCGCCGTGGTCGCCGATGAGGTGCGCACGCTGGCCAGCCGTACCCAGGCGTCGACGGACGAGATCCAGCAAATGATTCAACGCCTCAAACAGGGCGCGGAAACGGCCGTCAGCTCCATGCACGCGGGGCAGTCGGCCACCGGCACTGGCGTCGAATCCAGTCAGCGCACCGGGCAGTCGCTCGGCGCGATTACCGAGCAGATCGAGCGTATCAGCGACATGAACACTCAAGTGGCTTCGGCGACCGAAGAGCAGAGTTCGGTGACCGAGGAGATCAACCGCAATGTGCAGGGCATCGCCGACCTGGCCCACGCCACGGCCGGTGAGGTGCGTGCCTGTCGTGAGGATTGCCAGACCCTGAGCCGACTGGCCGATGATCTGGCCGGGCAGATGGGCAAGTTCCGTCTCTAGTCGTAATGGTGTTTGTAAGGAGCCGTGCGCGGCGCTTATCGCCGCCTAAGCGCTGGTGCGTGCAGCCTGGGCGGCCCGCGAGATGCGCGTGATCTTGAATCCGCCGCGCCTCAGTGATCGGCCGCAACCAGACGATTGCGGCCCTCGCGTTTGGCGCGGTAGAGCGCGCCATCCACGCGCTTGAAGAAGGCTTCGGCGTCGCCATCATGGCGACTGCTGAAGCAGCCGACGCCCAGGCTGGTGGTCAGGTCCAGGCGCTGATCGGCTAGCAGCAGGCCTTGCGCCTCTAGCTCCTGGCGAAAGTGCTCGGCCAGGTCCCAGGCTTGGGCCAGCGTGGTACCCGGCAGCAGCACACCGAACTCCTCGCCACCCAGGCGCAGCAGTGCGTCGGCATCGCGGCGAAACACCGTGCGCATGCGTTCGGCGAAGGCGCTCAGGCAGGCATCGCCACCGGCATGGCCATGCTCGTCGTTGACCTTCTTGAAGAAATCGATATCCATCAGCACCAGCGACAGCGGTTCGCCCTGGCGTACCGCATTGGCCACCAGGCTGGGGAACAGGCTGTTGAACTGATAGCGGTTGCCCAGCTGGGTCAGGCTGTCGGTGCGGCTGAGCAGATCCAACTGGCTTTGCTGCTCCAGCAGCTTGAGCTCCAGGTCGAGGGTGGCGCGGTACTCGCGATGGTTACGCCCCAGTACCAGAATCAGGTAGCTGAGATAGAACGTCAGAGTGATCAGCATCGCGTGCTTCTGCTGCCAGTTCAGCGCCATCACTATCAGGCCTGGCAGGTAGATCAGGGCCAGCGCCAGAAGGGCGCGGCCGCGGCGCATGGCGAAGTTGAAGGTCATCGCCGTGGCGAAGGCGACCGTGGCCAGGGTGGCGATCATCTCCGAGTCGTTGTAGGCGTCGCTGTAAACCGCCAGCGCATGGGCCTGGCCCCAGCACAGCGAGGTCAGGAGGATCAGGCCCCAGTGGCGGTCGAGCCAGCGCTGCAACTGTTCGGGGCTTTCGATGCCGTCAGGGCGATGCAGCAGGCGCGCCGCCAGCAGCGTAGCGAAAAGGGTGCAGCCCAACACCCCACTGAACACCAGGCTGTCTGGCGCTGTGCTGAAGGCCCAGGTCAGCAGCCAGGCAAGCAGGTAGAAAAAGCCACCCAGGCGAGTGCGGATGCGGGTGTCATCCACTTCACGCCACAAGGCGAATGTATTGAGCTGGCGCGGTACTTCGGCGTCGGTCATCGTTTTGGCCTGCCACCGCTGGCGGCCACCTCCGGGCCGTCGCAGGCGACGTCAGAACCTTCTCCAGGAGGCTTTTTTGTGATCACAGAAACTGCATGTCCGAGCATAGCGCCTTTTTGTGAGCGTCAGAGTGTCCATTGGCCAGTATTTGTAGCCGCCCGTCAGCCGCGACGAATCATCCAGATGCCGGCGACGATCAACAACAGGCCTGCGACTTTGCCGAAGGTGATGGGCGACTCGCGAAAGCCCGCCCAGCCGAAATGATCGAGGGTGATGGCCATGGCCAACTGCCCGGCGATCACCAGCACCATGAACAGTAGCGCTCCGACCCTCGGCCCGGCGAAGGCCGCCGTGGCGATGAAGAAGGCGCCGAGCAGGCCGCCGCTCCAGTGCCACCAGGTCAGCTCCTTGAGTGCGCCGAGCCCCGGCATTTCGCGCTGGCTCAGGGTCATCAGCAACAACGCCAAGCTGCCGACGGCGAAGGAGATCAGCGCCGCGGCGAAGACGCTGGACAGCTGGCGGGCGAGTTGGCCGTTGATACCGGCCTGCAGAGGCAGCACAGCGCCTGCGAGAAAGGGCAGGGCCAGCAGCCAGCCGCTGATTGGATTCATGGGTAGAGCTCCGCAGAAGGAAAAGCGGAGGGAGGGTAGCAGCCTCGTTGCCGACATCTCTACCAGAGGAATGGCAAACGCAGAGCATCCTTGCCCCGCAAAGCTTTATGGTTCCGCCTCCGTGCGAACCCCTTTCCTGCAAGTGCTCTGTCAGGGCTGAACCTGAAACCCCGTGGCACTGGCAGGCAGGTTTCTACTGCCCGATCTCCTGGCGGACGGTGGAGATGCGCTGTCCGGCCTGGTTTAGCCACGACAGGTCACTCCCCATCAAAAGCATGTCGCTGCCCATCTCGATCAGGCGTATGGCGGTTTCGCTGTCTGCAGGGAAGCAGGGCACCATGACCTGAATGCCACGGGCGTGGCATTTCTCGATCAGCAGCTCCAGGCGCTCGCGCACCTCGGGGTTGCCCAGGCGGTAATCCACCGGCAACTGGCGTGACAGCGAGTAGTCGGCCGGACCGAAGTGCACGGCGTCGATACCCTCGACATCGAGAATGGCGTCGATGTTGTCGAAGAACTCGTAGCTCTCGGCCATCGGCACGATCACGGTGCGTTCGTTCTCCGTCTGGATGTAGGTGCTCCAGTCGAAGTTCGGCCCGGCGTATTGGGCCGAGCGTACTGAGCTGTCGCCACCTCGGCGGCCCATGGGCGGGAACTTGCTGCTGCGGATGATGCTGCGCATCTGTTCGGCGTTGTGCACCTGCGGAATGATCACACCGCTGGCACCCATTTCCAGGGCCTTGCGGATGTCCCAATCGAGCGTGCCGCGCACCCGCACCAGGCTGTGGATCTTGGCGTAGTGGGCCGCCAGGACTAGTTTCTCCATGTCGCGGTCGATGCCGAGTGAGGTGTGCTCGGCGTCGATGAAGACGAAATCCAGCCCCCAGTTGCCGGCGACTTCGATCGGCATCGAGGCGGTGCCGTAGATGTTCATACCGTAGGTGGTGCCGCACGCCATCCGTTGTTTCAGTGTGTCTTTCATAGCTGGCGCCTTAGATGCGGTAGGTATCGGGTAGGCGATCCTTGAACGGGTGCACTTCGAACACGCCGGGTTCACGGATCAGCGATTTGTTGCGTGCCTTCTCGATGTCGATCTCGGCGCTGTACACACCATCTTCCAGGCCGGCACGCACCAGCGTCTTGCCGGAAGGTTCGATGATGTGGCTCATGCCGATGAATTGCATGCCGCCGTCCATGTCGTTGCGGTTAGGCGCGACGAAATAGACGATGTTCTCCGCCGCGCGCACGGTGCTGAAGAGATCCGGCAGCATGCGCGCCTGCTCTGGCCAGGCTGCAGGCAGGACGACGATATCGGCGCCTTCGAGAGCCAGTGTGCGCACCACTTCCGGGAAGCGAATCTCGTAGCAGATGGCCATACCGATGCGACCGATGTCGGTGTCGAATACCGGCGGCGTCCATTCATCCGGGGTGTCGGTGAAACGGTCGCCGATCATGAACGGCAGGTGGCGCTTGCGATGCAGGCCGACGATACCTTTCGGGCCGATTAGCGCCGCAGTGTTGAAGATCGCATCCGGCAAGCGTTCATAGAAACCGGCGATGATGTAGATGCCGGTCTCGGCGCTGACGGCTAGCAGGGGGGCCAGCGCTTCGATCTCGATGGCGCCGCGCTCGAGTTCTTCGCGGCTGTCGAACGAGCCGCCAGTGAGCAGGCACTCGGGAAAGGCGATCAGTCGCGAGCCTTCGCTGGCCGCCTGGCGCGATGTCTCGGCAACTTTCTCGATGGTCTGGGTCGGGTTGCCCGCTATGGGGTGAATCTGCGCAACCGAAATCTTCATGGTGTCCTCATGGATGTGCTGGGCGTGCCGGATCAGACGCGCCGGTTGTTTAGGCATTTCAGGGGGCCTGAAGAGGCCCCACACGGCATCATTGCTGGGGGACGTCCATGGCCTCGTAGACTTTCTTCACCAGCTCCGGGTTGATCTGGGCGGCGTACTTGTCCACTACCGGCTTGATCTTTGCCTGGATACGAGTGATCTCCGCCACCGGCACCTCGTTGACCTGCATGCCGGCGGCTTCCAGTTGGGCGATGGCCTTGCTATCGGCTTCACGGGAGATGCGACGCTGCTCCAGGCGCACCTCCATAGCGACGTCGGTGAGCAACTTTTTCTCGTCTTCGTTGAGCGTGTCCCAGAAACCCTTGCCGATCAGAACGATCTGCGGGTTGTAGTTGTGGCGAGTCAGGCTCAGGTACTTCTGCACCTCGTTGAACTTGGAGGCGAGAATCAGCGCTGCTGGGTTTTCCTGGCCGTCGACGGTGCCGGTCTCAAGCGCCGTGTGCACTTCGGTGAATGGCAGCGGCGTCGGGTTGGCGCCGAGCTCGCGCCACACATCAAGGAACAGCGGTGATTGCTGGGCGCGGATCTTCAGTCCAGCGATGTCTTCGAGCTTGGTCACGGGGCGCTTGTTGTTGGTCAGGTTGCGCACCCCCAATTCCCAGAAGGCCAGGCCGACCAGATTCTGCTGTGGCAACTGATCGGTCAGCATCTTGCCTACCTCACCGTCGAGCATGGCGTCGACTTTGGCGGTATCGGTGTATAGGAAGGGGAAGTCGAGAATGCCGAAGTCAGTGACATGGTTGAGCATCAGACCCGCGTTCCAAGTCATCATCTCGATCAAGCCGCCCTGCAGCGATGACAGCACCTGCACGTCACCACCCAGCACGCCGTTGGGGAAGGTACGCACCTTGATCTTGCCGCCACTGCGCTCGGCGACCTTCTCGGCGAATAGCTCCATGCCGATGGCCGGTGGTGTGCCCTTGGGGCTGGTGGCGGCGAACTTGATGGTGCGTGCGTTGTACTCGGTGGCGAAGGTCATGCTGCTGGCGAGCAGCAGGGTAGCGAGGAGCGTCAGTTGCTTTTTCATGGTGGTGTCCTTCTTGTTGGCTGTTGTTATTGGATGAACCGTTAGTGGGCGAACCACTGAGCGGGCACGGTGACCAGCTCGGGGAAGGCCACGAGCAGCATGAGCACGACTATTTCTGCAATCAGGAACGGGAGAGTGCCCTTGAGCAGCGCTTCGTAGCGCATTCGTCCGATGCCGCAGACCACGTTGAGCACGGTGCCTACAGGTGGAGTGATCAGGCCGATGGAGCAATTGATCATGAACAGCACGCCGAAGTAGATCGGATCGATACCGGCGGCGCTGACCACCGGCACCAGGATCGGCGCGAGCAGCAGGATGGTCGGGGTCAGATCCATGACCATGGAGATCATCAGGATCAGCAGCATCAGCACCAGGATCAGCAGCTTGGGGTTGTCCATCACTGGCTGGATCAGGTCGATGATCTGGCCGGGAATGTCGGCGATGGTGATCATCCAGGCTGGGATCGAGGCGGCGGCCACGAGGAACATCACCGCGGCGGTGGTCTTGCCGGCGTTGAGCAGCAACTCGTTGAGCTTCTTCAAGTCCAGCTCACGGTAGATCAGGGTCGAGACCAGTAGCGCGTAGACGCTGGCCACGGCTCCAGCTTCGGTCGGGGTGACAACGCCAAAGCGCAGACCGACGACGATGATCACCGGCAGCATCAATGCCCAGATGCTGTCGACGAAAGCTTTCAAACGCTCCTTGCCTGAGGCTTTCGGGCTCAGTTCGACATCACTATCGCGACGTGACACCAGCCACCAGGCCACGCATAGCGCCATGGCGATCATCAGGCCGGGGGCGATGCCGGCGAGAAATAGCTTGGTGATCGACAGGCCGGAAGCCACGCCGAGCACCACGAAGCCGATGCTTGGCGGGATGATCGAACCCAGTACCGAAACTGAGGCTATCAGGCCGCCGGAGCGGTTCTTGTTGTAGCCGGCGATGACCATCATCGGCAGCAGCAGGGCCGTCAGCGAGGCGGCGTCGGCCAGCGCCGACCCCGACAGGCTCGACAGCAGCACGCCGGCGAAGATTGCCACGTAGCCTAGGCCGCCACGCAGATGGCCGACCATGGCGATGGCCAGGTTGATGATGCGTTTGGACAGTCCGCCGTTGTTCATCACCTCGCCTGCGATGATGAACAGCGGGATCGCCAGCAGTGGGAAGCTGCCTGCAGAGTTGATGATGTTCTGCGCGATGATCTGCCCATCGAACAGGCCCAGCAGCCACATCAGCGCTACGCCGCAGAGAATCAGCGCGTAGGCGATGGGGGTGCCGATGAGGATGGCGGCCATCAGCACGCCAATGAAGACGGTGAGGGCCATTACTTGAGCACCCCGTTTTCTTGAGTGGGAGCCAGCGTTGCTGGGCCGTCACTGATCTGCTGGGCGTAGGTGCCGGCCGGCTTGCGCAGGCTATCCAGCAGTTGCACCGTGATCAGGCCGAAGCTGAATATCGAGAACACCAGCCCGGCACCGTAGAACATCCCCATGGACACACCGGTGGACGGCGCACCGACATGCAGGTTGATCAGCGTCTGTTTCCAACTGCCCTGCAGGAACAGCCAGGTGACGTAAAGCATCAGCACTTGGCTGAGTACCAGCATGCCCTTGGCGACCTTGGGCGACACACGACTGGTCAGCATGTCGACACCGATGTGGCCGTTCTCGTGGAGCATCAGTTGGGCGCCGGCGAATACCAGCCAGACGAATGCCAAGCGAGAGATCTCTTCACTGAAGAACAGACCCGAGTTGAAGCCGTAGCGCAGTACCACGTTGAGGAAGATCAGCGTGGTGATGCAGACGAGGGTGCTACAGATCAGCACTTTCAAGGTGCTGAAATAAAAATTGAGGATGGTTTTCACGATGTTCTCTCCAGCGGGGCGGCAGTTGAGAGAAATAAGAAAGTTGCGAGCCTGTTGTTTTCGGGAACTGTGAAAGTTCGCGATTCGGCATCTTCGGCCGTAGGGTCGTCATTGGGCATATGTCACCTTTATTGTTATTGGTCATACGTCGTCGTATGAGGTGTGACGATTTTTTTCTGAATGCGCGATGCTGTCACGCAGAGTCGGATTCAATGTTTTTATTAGGCTGATAAAAGCCGGGAGGCGCGGCGGGTGTGCACTTTTATCGTGCGGTCGCAGCAAAAGATGACCTGGCTTTCAGTCGCGCTGATGCCAGGTTTGGCGGGGTTTTTAGAGGTTTTTAAACGGGCGCGCGCAGGGGCGTAGTGCCGCGCCAAAAGAGGGTTCGCGGCAGTGTTTTGGCGTCACCCAAGAGAGAGCGGGTGACGTATGAGCAAAAGTCCTTTTGCATGCAGGGGTTCTTGTTGGAGAACTTTCGGTTGGTTGAATGCTTCCGTTGGGTCGTGTTGTTTGAGCTGTGGTAGTTGCGTTGCTGGAACTTTTTTTGTGGTTCGTGTTGTCTCAGGCGAACTGCGGCAGCCACAGTGCCAGTTGTGGGAAGCATATAAGCAGGGCGATAAGTAACAAGAGCACCAGGCAGAAGGGCAGTGCGCCGTATATCACGTCCATGAAGTTGCCCTTGCCACGGATGCTTTGCACCACGAACAGGTTCATGCCAAAGGGTGGCGTTATCTGGCCCATCTCGCAGAGCACGATCAGAATCACGCCGAACCACAGCGGATCGAAACCCAGTGCGACGATTACCGGCACGACCAGTGGCGCAGTGGTGATCAGCATCGCCAGGGTGTCCATGAAACAACCGAGCACGATGTAGAACATGATGATTGCCAGCAGCGTGGTCATCGGCGACAACTGCAAGTCGGTGATGAAGCTGACCAGCGATGAGGTCAAACCGATGGCCGACAACACGAAATTGAGGAAGAACGCCGCCAGGGTGATGAAAATGATCATGCCGCTGGTGCGCATGGTCGATTCGAACGCCTGGCCCAGCGTCTGCCAGGTGAAGGCACGGCGCCACAGCCCGAGGCCGAAGGCGGCGAGCACACCGAGGGCGGCGGATTCGCTGGCGGTGGCGAAGCCGCTGTAGATGGCGCCAACCACCAGCGCGAAGATTGCCAGCGGCGGCAGCAGATCCGGTAGGCAGGACAGACGCTCGGCCCAGCTGGCGTGCTGGCGATGGCCGCCCAGCTCGGGACGGATCAGGCAGGCCAGAACGATCACAGCCACGAACATGAAGCACAGCAGGATGCCGGGAATGGTCGCAGCCAGGTACAGCTTGGGCACCGACAGGTTGGCGATCAAAGCGAAGAGGATCATGTTGATCGACGGTGGAATCAGGATGCCCAGGGTGCCGCCGGCGGCGATGGAACCGAGGAACAGCGGCGCCGGATAGCCTTTGCGCTCCTGTTCCGGCAGCGCCAGGGTGGAGATGGTCGCGGCGGTGGCGACGCTGGAGCCGCTGGTGGCGGAGAACAATGCCGACGCGCCGATGTTCGAGTTCATCAAACCGCCCGGCAGCCACGACAGCCACTTGCTCGCGGCACCGTACATGCGCCCGGCGGCGCCGGAGCAGACCAGCAGTTCGCCCATCAGTACGTACAGTGGAATGGCCACCAGGAGGAACTCGGCGCTGGTGCTCCAGGCAATTTCACCGAGTGCGCTGGTCAACGGCAGGGTCGAGTAGAACTCGGCCAGCGACATGCCGAGCAGGCCGACGCTGACGGCAGCGGCCACGCTGAGGGCGAGCAGGCCGAGCAGCACGAATAGAGTGAAAATCAGCATCTAGCGTGCTCCTTCTTTGCGGCCGGAGACTTCCTCATGGATTTCCTCCTCCACCGAGTGGATACCGATCAGTGCGCTGACTGTCGTCAGACGTTGCTGGCGTATCTGCATCAGGCTGGCCCAGGCCAATACCAGGATGGTCACGGCGAAGAACAGGTAGCCGGCGAACCACAGCGACTGCGGCATCCACAACGGTACCTGCAAGGGCGTGGTGGATACCGAGCGGTAGTGGATCGAGTCCAGCAGCACCTGGCCGCTGTGCCACAGCAGCGCGCCGACGAACACCGCCATGCCGGCCAGGGCCAGCAGGTCGAGGCCGACCTTGGGTTTCAGCGGCAGGCGCGAGTAGAGAATGTCGACGCGGATGTGCGAGCGCTTGAGCAGGGCAATGGGGAAGGCCCAGCTGCTGACGATGGCCAGCACGTAACCGGCAATCTCGTCGGCACCGCCCATGGAAATACCGAACAGTTTGCGCAGGATAAGATCGATGCTGATCAGCAGGGCGCAAGCGAGCAGGGCGATTCCGCCGACCCAGGCGCTGGCGCGCACGATGCGTTCGAGCGGTGCGGGGACATCAGTCATTTGCATGCTCCATGTGCGCAGTGTCGAGTCGTGTGCCGATGGTCTTGCCGACCGTGGCGTTCCAGCGCTCCACGCAGTCCGTGCCGCAGCGCTGGCCCCAGGTTTCGGCGATCTTCATCACCGTCTCGTGCAGGTGCTGCCGTTCCTCGGCGCTCGGGGCATTGGCCTGCATGTGGGCCGGTCGGTGGATCTGGCAGTCACCGACACCGGTGTTGCAGGCCAGGGCATAGCGGTTCTCGCGGGCAGTCTCCTGCCACAAGTCATCTTCCAGCACCTGGGCCTGCTCCAGCAGCAACTGTTGGGTCGCCGCTGGCAATTGTTCCCAGCGCTTGAGGCCTATGCCGTAGAAACCGAGCGACCAGTCCACCGGCAGGTTGTAGAGGTGATTGGCCACTTCGTACCACTTGGCGGCATTGCCCGAGCCGATGCCGGTCACCGCGCAATCGATGACACCAGTCTGCATGGCGGTGACCACTTCGGCGAAGGGCAGAGTGATTGGTGAGGCACCCAGTGCATTGACCAGATCGGCCATGTTGCGCCCGCGTACGCGCACCTTGCGTCCGCGCAGGTCGTCGAGCGATTCGACGGCATCACGGCAGAAGAACACTTGAGCGGTATAGGGTACGGTGGCCAGCAGCTTGACGCCGTGGCGCTCGGCCATGCGTTGCTGCAGCACCGGTTTGTAGGCATTGGCGATGCTGCGGGCGGTGTCGATGTCGGCAGCCATGCCTGGCAGGTCGATGCCCTCGAAAGCGGGGTCGTCACCGGCGACGAAGGCGAACACGCCCATGCCGACCTCCACCGCGCCGGAGCGCAGCAGGCGCACCATCTCCGGGCCCTTGAGGCCGGTTTCGGAGAGGCCGCGCAGGCGTGCGGTGACCTTGCCATCGGAGGCGGCTGGCAGCGTCTGGCTCCAGAACGGCCGCTCGACCGTGCGGAAGCTGTAGTTGTGGCTACCGCCACCGATGACATTGAGCTGGAGCGTTGGGTGTTCCTCGGCCGGGCTGCTGGCGGCGAACGCACAGCCAAGCACGAAGAGAACCACTCCGTGGAGCAACTGCAGTTTCATGGTAGTCCTTTTGTTTTTCTTGGAGCTACGAGGCAGAAACCTGACGATGTCCTTGGCCAGTATTGTTTTCGTGTCGCCTGGCCTGGCAGGTGTTGCGGCGCCAGTGGCGCGGTATTCGTGTTACGGGGGCGTCAGCGCGGCTGGATGGCGGCATCGATGACGGCGCGCGAGCCTACGATATCGGGGAATTTCTCGCCATTGGCGAGGCGCGCCAGGGTGTGCTTTTCATTGTTCTGGAACTCGATGGCGCGCTGCGCCAGCGGCAGGGCCAGCGCTTTGGGAAGGATGACGATGCCGTTCTCGTCGGCGATCACCGCATCGCCTGGATGTACCACGACGCCGCCGCACTGCACTGGGGTACAGAACTCGCCTTCCTCGCCTTTCACCCGTGTGGTGATGGCGCTGGCGCCCCACGACCAGATCGGTACACCATGATCGCGAAGCTCGCCGAGGTCGGTGACGTAGCCATCGATAACGATGCCGGCGATGCCGGCCTGCTTGGCCGCGTAGGCCATCGCGCCACCCATGGCGGCGGTCACGCTCTCGCCACAGCGGTCGACGATCAGGAAGTCGCCAGGTCTGGCGCAGCCCATCGCGTAATGTAAGATGCCGCCGTCCGCGCCGGGCATCTTCACCGTCACGGCGGTGCCGACGCAGCGCAGATTCTTGAAGTGCGCGCGTATGCGCGGGTTCAATATGCCGGTGGTGATGAAGTGGCCGATGGTGGCCGGTTCGGCACCGGCAAGCACGTCCAGCGCGTTCTGCTCGATCGGTTCTGGCAAGGCTTCGATGATGTACATGCGTTGTTCTTGTCCACGTCATCCGAGAGGTTGAGCCGGATGCTAACAAGCCTGTTTTTATGACGATAATAAAAACGGGCGACTCGAACAGAGGGCGATTTTTATCATGCGTATTACCCTGATGCAGATCGAAGCCTTCTACTGGACGGCACGGCTAGGAGGGGTTCATGCCGCCTCGCGCCACCTGCATCTGACCCAACCGGCCATCTCTTCGCGCATCCGTGAAATGGAGTCGCTGCTCGACGTCAAATTGTTCGACCGCAGCAAGCAGCGCATGACCCTCACCCCTGATGGTCACATCGCCCTGCGCCATGCCGAGCTGGTGCTGAACAACAGCACCAAGCTGGAACAGTTCGCCGCCAAGCAGAAACAGCACCGACGCCTGCGTCTGGGGGCCGACGAGTGTTCGGCGATGGTCGGCCTGACTGCTGTTATCGCCGAGATCAAGGCTCATTTCCCGGAGATCACCCTGGAAATCACCATCGATGTCGGCGCGGTGCTCAACCGCAAGCTCAACGATCACGAGCTGGATCTGGCGCTGCTGACCAACCCGGCGACCCGTGAGGACGTCACCGATATCTTCATCGGCTGGATGACTTTTCAGTGGGTCGCTTCGCCGCAGTTCGACATCACAGCCAACCCGTTTTTACCCGAGCACGCCAGTGGCCATCCGATCGTCACTCACTCGGCACCATCGACTTTGTACTCGGTGGTCGAGAGCTGGCTGAAGAGTGGTAATGCCAGCTCGGAGGCCTTCCACACCAGCAACTCCCTGGGACTGATGGCCAAGCTGGTCTCCGCCGGCCACGCCATTGGCATCCTGCCGGTGCCGCTGATCCGCGAGATGCTGGCGCTCAACCTGCTGCGTACGTTGCCGTGCGACCCACCGATTGCGCCGGCGCGCTTCTGCGTGTCCTACATGACGGAAACGCCGGATATGCAGCTCGATGCGCTGGTATCCATTGCCCGGCAGACGCTGTTTCGCCTGCATTTTCTGGAAAATATGGAAGAGCCAGAGCTGGCGCCGCCTCTGCTCGGCGAGGACTGAGCGCGGTTACAGCGGCTTTTCCAGCTGCACCAAGGCGACGCGGCTGCCGTTCGGAGCGCGGCGTTCGACGATACCGACGGTCTTATAGCCGAGACGGGTGTAGAGCAGCAGGCCGCCAGTGTTGGCGTTGAAACAGGACACCTTCATCAGCGGCGCCTTGTAGCGCTCGCGGGCGATCTGCTCCATCACTTCCACTATGTGTTGAGCCACGCCCTGGCTGCGCGCCCAGGGCGCCACCATCAGGTTGCCAAGGGCGCAGAATTCGCCGTGCTGCCATTGGTAGAAATTGGCGAAGCCGGCGACTTTTCCAGCCAGTTCCACCACGGTGCTTTCACGCCGCTCGGCGATGGCGGCGGCGAGCTGGCCGACGTTGAGTGGCCAGATGGCCTTGGGGTAGCAGAAGAACAGTTCATCGACGTTCTGCGGGAAGCCGACCACGTCACCGAGGTCGGTGGCCGTGGCCGGGCGGTGCTGCAGGTTTGCGTTCAAGCCGAATGGTCCTTGTTCAGCGTGGTGGATACTGCGAGAGCACCTGGGTGACGGTTTCGCGGATTGCCCGTTCGCGCTCGGCCGGTGTCGGCGGCTGGCTGCGCATGACTTGCTCACCGCTGCCGCGCCAGACCAGCTTGCCGTCTTTTGCGTCGTACAGATCGATCTGCAGGGTGGCGACCTTGTAGTCCACGCGGCGCGTTTCGGTGAAGGCCGGGCCGCCCCAGTAACCACCCCAATAGCCGCCCCAGCCACCGCCGTACTGGGTGGTGATCTGATCCTGGCGCTCGTCGACGATCAGCACGCTCTGGACTTTCAGGTCGCCCTTGCCATCGGCTGCCTGGCGCAGGCCACGTTGCTCGAGTTGTTCGGCGACGGCCTGGCTGATGCGCGCTTCGGTGATGTCGCTTTTCAGGCGTGCGTCGTCGGGCTGGTAGGTCAGTTTTTCATCCATCCAGCTCCAGCTGCGGTAGGCGCCGAAGTCGCGGCTGGGGTCGAAGTCGCGCTCCAGGCTGACGCTGGCGCAGCCGCTCAGGAGCAGCGCCACGATCAGGTAGGACAGGTTACGCATGGTGCTCTCCAGGGCTGTCGATCAATAGGGTGGGTAGCCGTCCAGCGCGCTGCGGATGGCCGCACGCATGGCATCGGCCTGCGCCGCTTGGTCCTTGCCGGCCACGGCTTCGCCGTTGCCGGACCAGACCACCTGGCGGTCGTGTGGGTCGATCAGTTCGATGCGTACCACGGCCACTTTCTGTTCGTAGGTGCGCACGATGGGGACGCTGCCGTAGGCGCCGTAGCGTCGATCCCAGTGGCTGCCGGTGCCGTAGTGGCCACCGACGTTGTCCTGGTATTGGCGCAGGCGGGTTTCCTGGCTGATGCGGGCGCTGACCAGCACGTCGCCAGGTCCATTGAGCGCCGGGCGCAGGCCATACTGGTCGAGGCCGGCGCTGACGCTGTCGGCCAATTGATCGCCGCCAGGCGCGCGGCCATCCAGCCAGCTCCAGCTGCGGTAGCGGCCGTAGTCACGCGGCGCGGCAGGGTAGGCGCTGCGGTCGAAGGTGGTGGCCGCTTCGGGCGGCGCCGGTGGCATGGGTAGCGACTCGGCCTGGTAAGGGTTCTTGCTCTGACAGGCGGCCAGCAGCGGCAAGATGAATAGGGCTATGGCGGTGCGCATGGTCGTCTCCGTGGTCGCGTGCGGCATCCCCGATGGTTTCAGGCTACGCCGGCCTGCCAGCTTCGTCCAACGCGCTCAGCGTGGTCGGCAGATCCAGTGCAGGTAGCGGCCGAGCCCCTCGAAGCTGGGATGGCGGCGGTGCGCCAGCTCCATTTCCAGCAGGTCGATCAGTTCGGCCTTGGCCTGGAATTGCTGCGGCATGTAGTCGTGGAATACGCGCACGCCACTACGGCTTTCGACCTGCCAGTACGCTGCTAGTTGCGTGGCCAGTTCGCGCGGGTCGACCGGCTGTTGTGGGGTCAGGCTCTGTTTCTCGCCAGCGAAGTGTTCCTTGCGCAGTTTGCGGAAATGCCCCTTGAGCAGGTTGCGGTAGATCAGCGCGTCCTTGTTGTAGAAGGCCAGCGACAGCCAGCCGTTCTTGGCCGTCAGCTGGTGCAGCACCGGCAGGATGGCCGCCGGCTCGGCCAGCCATTCCAGCACGGCGTGACACAGCACCAGGTCGAAAGGCTCTTGTAGCTGGCCGAGCAGTTCTTGCCAGGGGGCCTGGATGAAGGTGGCGCTCTGGCCCGCTTCGGCGAAACGCTGGCGTGCACCTTCGAGCATGGGTGCGGCCGGCTCGGCCAGGGTGATCTGATGGCCACGTTGGGCCAGCCACAGGCTCATGTGGCCAAGGCCGGCACCGACATCGAGCACACGCAGCGGGCGATCCGGCAGGGCTTCGGCCAGGTCGGCCTGCAGCACGGCGAGACGGATGGCGCCCTTGGCACCGCCGTAGATCTTCTCGGCGAAGCGGGTGGCGAGTTCGTCGAAGTGACGGTCGCTCATTTGAGGAAGCGCCGTTCGTTATCGGCGAGCTTGTCGAGCACCGCCTGGTTCATGTCGATGCCCAGTTCGCTGCACAGTTGCAGCAGATAGAGCACCACGTCGGCGACTTCCTGCCCGGCATGGGCGAGCTGGTCGGCAGGCAACTGGCGCGACTGTTCTTCGCTCAGCCACTGGAAGATCTCCACCAACTCGGCCATTTCCACGCTGGCGGCCATGGCCAGGTTCTTCGGGCTTTGGTAACGACGCCAATCGTTGTGATCGCGAATGGCGTGCATGCGGGCGGTGAGTTCAGCGAGGTTCATGGTGCGGCTCCGTTCGAGCCGCATAGCTTCGGCTCGAACGACCCACGCTGCAAGCTGCGCTTTACTTCGGATTGTCTCCCCTCTCCCGCTTGCGGGAGACGACTGCATGGATGCAGGAGGTAGGGCGACGCAGGACGCTAAAGCCGAGGGGCCGGGGGAGAGGGCTGTTCGATAACACCGGTGCCGCCTGAACCACCCTCTCCCATGAATGGGAGAGGGGGCAGACTGTGCAAATCAGGCCTCCAACGGCTGCCAGCTACCCGCCATATGCGGGGTGTCACCTTCGCCGATCAAGCGGAACTGGCCGCTGGCGCCAGGCTCGCTGGCTTGCAGGGCAACGTGGGTGGGCAGCAGCACCGGTTTCTGGAAACGCACCTCCACCTCGTAGCCGGCCTGTGGCAGGTGGTCGTGCAGGGCCGCCAGGCTGCGCGCTTTGTTCCACAGGCCATGGGCGATGGCTCGCGGGAAGCCGAACAGGCGTGCGGTCACGGCGTACAGGTGGATCGGGTTGTAGTCGCCAGCCACCCGTGCGTAGCGCCGACCCGCATCGGCAGGGGCGGCCCAGTTGGCCAGTGGCGTCAGCTCCAGCGGCGGTTGTTCGGCACGTGCCGGCGCCTGGCCGTCGAGCCGCAGGGCGCGGCAGAGGATGCGGCTGTCACCTTCCCAGAGCAGGCCGAGCTGATCTTCCAGGCGGGTGATGAGGCTGAACGTGGCGCCCTTGTCGTGAGGTTGCAGGTCGGTGACCTGCACGCTGATCTGAAATGGCCCCAGCCCACCCAGTGGGCGCAACACGCGGATACGATTCTCCAGATGCACCAGGCCCAGCAATGGGAAGGGGAAACGGCGGTCGGTGAGCAACTGCATCTGCAGAGCGAAGGCGAGCACATGCGGATAGACCGGCGGCAGGTAGGGACTGTCTGCGCTGGCGCAGACCTGGCGATAGCGCGCCAGGTGCTTCGGGTCCACCTCCACGCGGCAGCGCAAGCCGATGCTGGGCAACTGGCGGCCAGTTACCTTGCGGCGCAGGGCCGCGCGCAGAAACAGGCCGGGCAGGGCCGGGGGGGTATCGAGATCGAGCCAGTCGATGGCCATTGGCGAACTCCTTGGCGAGTGAATGACGGCAGCTTAACCCTCAGACCCACGCTGGCATTGGCTGTTCTGCCCGGAACGTGCGCAGGCTAGCCAATCCGTCTGTTACGCGGTTTGCGCGCGGTGGCTCGCTGCCCCTAAGATGGCGCCGTTCACGAATAACGCTCACTAATAAAAAGAACAGCAGAAATCATGCGTGATCTGACCGACGATGTGGCGCTGATGCGCCCGGTAATCGATGCCCTGCGTGCCAGCGGAACCGATCCTGACCGCGTGCTGGTGCGCGTTGGCCTACCTCCCGGCGGGCTGCCGGCCGGCCGCTTTCCGCATGCGGCTCAGGCGGCCTTCTGGAAGGCCGCCAGCGAGGAGTGCGGCGAAGAGCACGTCGGGCTGTACCTGGCCCAGCACCTGCCAGCCTTCCATGGCCTGCTCCTGGAATACCTGTTTCTCTCCAGCGAAACTTTTGGCGTTGGCCTGCGCCATGCGCTGCGCTACGTGCGCCTGCTCTCCGACACCCTCAACGCGCGTCTGGACGTAGACGGCGATATCGCCGTGCTGACGCTGGGCGTGGAGGCCGACACGCCGCGTCATTTCCCGGAGATGCTGGCAGGGGCGGTGATCCGCCTGTTCGCGGCTTTGACCGAAAACGATTTTCGCCCGCGTGAAGTGCGCTTCATGCATGCCGAGGGCGCACCTGCGGAACGCTACCAGGCGGTTTATGGCTGCCCGGTGCGCCTCGGCGCCGAGGACTGCGCACTGCTGTTCGACGCCGCAGTGCTGGACAAAGCCTCGCGCCACGCCGCACCGGAATTGCTGCGCATGCACGAGTCGCTGGCGCGGCGGCAATTGGCGGAAGTGGAGAGGCTGGACCTGGTACGTCAGGTACGTGAGCTGATCGCCGAGTTGTTGGTCGATGGCGGTGCAACGCTGGAGCAAGTGGCGGCGCGCTTGAACATGCCTGCGCGGCGCCTGCGCGAGCGCCTGGCCATGGCCGGTGTGCGTTTCAACGACCTGATCACCGACTACCGTTGCCGCCTGGCCAAGGAGCTGTTGCTCAAGACCGACGAGCGCATCGAAGTAATCGTCGAGCGTACCGGCTTCTCCGAACCGAGCACCTTCTACCGCGCGTTCAAGCGCTGGGTCGGGGAAACGCCGGTGGAGTTTCGTAAACGCGGTAAGGCGTGAGCCGATTCGGTGGGCTAAAGCCCACCCTACAATAGAGTGGAGCTGACTGCAGGGTGGGCTTTAGCCCACCAGCTCCGCTGCCTCAGGCGCCCAGCAGGCTTTGCCCGCACACGCGCAGAACCTGCGCGGTCACCGCGCCCGAGCCAGGCTGGGCGAACCAGGCCACGGCTTCGGCGACGTCCTGCGGCAGGCCGCCCTGGCTCATCGAATTCATCCGGCGGCCGGCTTCGCGGATGCCCAGCGGAATGGCCGCGGTCATCTGGGTTTCGATGAAACCGGGGGCCACCGCGTTGATGCTGATGCCTTTCTTCGCCAGGGCCGGCGCCCAGGCCTGAGCCAGGCCGATCACGCCGGCCTTGCTCACCGCGTAGTTGGTCTGACCCATGTTGCCGGCAATGCCGCTGATCGAGGCGATCAGCACCACGCGGCCGTTGTCATGCAACTTGTCGGCGTCGAGCAGCGCCTGGGTCAGTACTTGCGGCGCCTTGAGGTTGACGTCGATCACCGAGTTCCAGAACGTGTCGCTCATCTTCGCCAGGGTCTTGTCGCGGGTGATGCCGGCATTGTGCACGACGATGTCGAGGCCGTCGGGCAAGGCTTCGACCAGGCGCTGCGGCGCATCGTCGGCGCAGATATCCAGGGTCACCGCCTGCCCACCCAGGCGCGCCGCCAACGCCTGCAGCGCATCGGCCGCCTGGGGCACATCAAGCAGCACCACCTCGGCGCCGTCACGGGCGAGCACTTCGGCGATGGACGCGCCGATACCGCGCGAGGCACCGGTGACCAGCGCTTTCTTGCCGGCCAGCGGGCGCGTCCAGTCCTTGACCTGTTCGCCGCAGGCGCCGAGACGCAGCACCTGGCCGGAAACGTAGGCGCTTTTCGGCGAGAGGAAGAAGCGCAGCGCGCCCTCCAGCTGCTGATCGCCACCCTTGCCGACATAGAGCAGTTGCACGCTGCCACCGCGGCGAATCTCCTTGCCCAGCGAGCGGGTAAAACCCTCCAGCGAGCGCTGCACGCTGGCTGCGATCGGGTCTTTGAGCGACTCCGGCGCACGCCCCAGCACCACCACGCGAGGGCTGTTGGCCAACCCCTTGAAAGCGGGCTGGAAGAAGTCGCGCAGCTCGATCAGCTGCTCGAAGCGGGTCAGGTGGCTGGCGTCGAACACCAGCGCCTTGAGCTTGGGGCCGTGCTCGGCGGTCCAGCGCGGCAGGTCGAGTTGGCCGTCACGCGCGGCGAACAACTGATCCGTGAGTTTGCTGGCGAAGGGTTGGATGGCCTTGATCAGATCGCCTTCACCGCCGAACAGCAGGGCGCCATCGATCGGTCGCACTCGGCCGGCCATCCAGCGCTCCAGGCGCACAGGCGCCGGCAGGCCGAGGGCGCCAACCAGGCGGCGGCCGGTGGAAGAGTTGGCGAAAGCGAGATAACGATCAGACATGAAGGGCTCCTGCGGGCGAATCGAAAGTCGTGCCACTGTACGCGGCAGCTGGCAAAGCGCAATTGACTCTATTGCCTCACGCGCCGGCAAGGCGGCCAATGTTCGTGCCTATCCGAGGTTTAGCCTGTACGGCCAGAAGGCTACAGTGTCAGTCTCATGTTTCTGGGAACCGGCTGACGGACAATAGTTCGCCTCAGGTTTCTTCGATTTCTCGACCAGCAAGGAGTCACCATGACCCAGTTGCGCCGGGTCGCCATCGTAGGCGGCAACCGTATTCCGTTCGCGCGTTCCAACACCGTCTACGCCAGGGCGAGCAACCAGGAGATGCTGACCAGCGCCCTCGAAGGGCTGGTGGAGCGCTTTAATCTGCATGGCGAGCGCCTCGGCGAGGTAGTCGCCGGTGCCGTGCTCAAGCATTCGCGGGACTTCAACCTGACCCGTGAATGCGTGCTGGGCTCGCGCCTGGCGCCGGAGACGCCGGCCTACGACCTGCAGCAGGCCTGCGGCACCGGCCTGGAAGCGGCGATTCTGGTGGCCAACAAGATCGCCCTCGGGCAGATCGACTGCGGCATTGCAGGCGGTGTCGACACCACCTCCGATGCGCCCATCGGCGTCAATGAGGGGCTGCGGCAGATTCTCCTGGAAGCCAATCGTGGCAAAAGTACCGGTGACAAGATCAAGAGCCTGCTGAAGATTCGCCCGCGCCACCTGGCACCGCACATTCCACGCAATGGCGAGCCGCGCACCGGGCTGTCGATGGGCGAGCATTGCGAGCTGATGGCGCAGCGCTGGGCCATCCCGCGTGACGAGCAGGACCAACTGGCACTTGCCAGTCACCAGAAGCTGGCGGCCGCCTACGCCGAGGGTTGGCACGATGACCTGATGACGCCGTTTCTTGGCCTGACCCGCGACCAGAATCTGCGCCCGGACATCAGCGCCGAGAAACTCGCGACTCTCAAACCCTGCTTCGAACGCGGCCCGCGTGGCACGCTGACGCCGGCCAACTCCACGCCGCTGACCGATGGCGCCTCGCTGGTGCTACTGGCCAGCGAGGAATGGGCCAAGGCCCGTGGTTTGCCGGTGCTGGCCTACCTGCGCGATGGCGAGGCAGCGGCAGTGGATTTTGTTCAGGGTAAGGAAGGCCTGCTGATGGCGCCGGTCTATGCGGTGCCGCGCCTGCTGGCGCGCAACGGCCTGACCCTGCAGGACTTCGACTACTACGAGATCCACGAGGCCTTCGCTGCCCAGGTGCTGTGCACGCTCAAGGCCTGGGAAGACGCCGACTACTGCAAGGAGCGCCTGGGCCTGGACGCGGCTCTGGGTTCCATCGACCGCAGCAAGATGAACGTCAAGGGCAGTTCGCTGGCTGCAGGCCACCCGTTCGCGGCCACCGGCGGACGCATTGTCGCCAACCTGGCCAAGCTGCTGTCGGTGGCCGGAGAGGGGCGTGGTCTGATTTCCATCTGCGCGGCAGGCGGTCAGGGTGTGACCGCGATCCTCGAACGGTAATCCAATACGCGTGGTCGCATGTCATCGCGGTCATACGATGTAAGCAACTCCGTGATTCGGGCGGCCACGCGTAGCGCGTGGCCGCCCTTTTTTTGGCCGGCTGCGGAGTTCAGCTCGGCGCGAAGCCATACAGCCTGGCGGGGTTGTCGACCAGGATGCGTTGCCTGAGCGCGGCCGATGGCAGCAGGCGCAGTAACTCATCGACCAGCTCGCCGTCGTTTGGGATAGGTGTTGGCAACTGCACGTGCGGCCAGTCGGTGCCGAATATGCAGTGTTCGCTGTTGGCCTCTACCAGTGCTAGGAACAATGGGTCGACGTCCTGGTAGGGGGCTCGTTGGTGTGCCGAAATGCGGTTGGGGCCGGTGAGTTTGACCCAGGCCTTGCCGTTGTCGAGCATCTTCAACAGCGCTGCGAAGCCCGGCTCTGTCGTGCCTTTATGGGCCGGAAGGTGACCCATGTGGTCGATGACCACTGGAGTGGGCAGGCGTCCGAGCTTGCCGGCCAGATCCTCGAAGCGTGAGACGTCCAATAGAAACTGCACATGCCAGCCCAGTTCTGCGATACGCCGTGAAAGCGCTTCTATGTCGCTGAACTCGACGCCACCGGGAAACACCAGATTGACCCGTACCCCTCTAACGCCCAGGCGGTCCATGTGCTGCAGCTCGGCGTCAGTGATCGCGGCATTGACCACCGCGACACCGCGCCACTCGATGGCGTCATCCGGGCGCTGGCGTGCCAGCGTGTCGAGCATCAGGCGGTTATCTGTGCCGTAGACGCTGGGTTGCACCAGTACTGCGCGCTGGAAACCCAGCGTATGCAAAAGCCGCCGGTAGGAGGCTTCGCTGGCTTCTGGCGGGGTGTAGCTGCGGATGTGTTGATAGGGGTAGTGCTCCTGCGGCCCGAACAGGTGGGCATGGCTGTCACAGGCACCAGCGGGTAGCGCTTCACGAGGCGCGCGAGGCATTGGGTCGGCGCCGGGAATGGTCGGTTGCGATAGGTTCATGGGGTGACTCAGCCAAGCAATGCGGGCAGGAAGAGGGTAATGGCCGGGATGTAGGCCACCAGTCCGACGACGACCACCAGCACCAGGAGGAAGGGCCAGAGGTGGCGGGTTACCCGCTCGATGCTCAGGCCACTGATCGAGGCGGCGACGAACAATGAATAGCCCAGAGGTGGCGTGACCATGCCGACGGCGAAGTTGATCACCACCATGGCGCCGAGCTGGATCGGGTCCAGGCCGATCTGGGCGCCGACAGCGATCAGCACGCCGCTGAGAATGACCATTGCCGATACCGTGTCCATGACGGCGCCGAGCACCAGCAACATCAGGTTGAGCAGCAGCAACAACAGCAGTGGGTTGTCGGTGATGCCCAGTAGTACTTCGCTGATCTGGGAAGGAATGCGTTCGCTGGCGATGACCCAGGCGAAGCCATAGGCGGTGACGATGATGAACATGATCAGCGTGGTGGTGCGCATGGCTCCGACCAGGATGCCTGGCAATTGGCTCCAGCTCAGATCCTTGTAGACGAACAGGCCGATGCACAGGCTGTACAGGGCGCCGATCATGGCGGCTTCGGTAGGCGTGAAGATGCCGCCGTAGATGCCACCGAGGATGACCACTGGTGCCAACAGAGCCCAGATCCCGTCACGCAGTGCAGCGAGTATCTCGGCAAAGCTGGGGCGCTTTTCCCTTGGGATGTTCAGGCGTCGTGCATAGATCACGCTGATCAGGCAGAAGCCGGCGGCGGCGAGCAGGCCGGGGATGATGCCGGCCAGGAAGAGTTTGGAAATCGACTCCTCCGCCAGCACGCCCCAGATGATCATCGGGATAGACGGCGGGATCATCTGCCCTAGCGGGCCGATGGCGGTGGCCAGGGCGGCTCCGTAGCCGCGCGAGTAGCCGCGCAGCTCGAGCTCCTTGATCATGATCGAGCCGACTGCCGCCGTGGTGGCCGGTGCCGAGCCCGAGATCGCGCCGAAGAAGGTGCCGGCGGCGACGGTGGACATCGACAGCCCACCGGTGAAATGCCCGAAGCAGGTCGAGGCAATCCGCACCAGACGGCGCGACAGCCCGCCAGCGGTCATCAGGTCGCCGGCCAGGATGAAGCCTGGGATGGCCAGCAAGCTGGTGACGGTGCTGCCGGCAATCAGGCGCTGAGCCATGATCAACGGGCTGAAGTCAGCCATCCACAGGCCGACCACGGTCAGCAGGCCGAGGGTGACGGCGATGGGAACTCCCGCCAGCAGCAGGATGAACATCCCGCCGATCAGAACCATGCCGATTTCGCTCATGGCGTTACTCCTTGCGCGGGTGCCGAGGTCGGTTGCATCAACTGCGTCAGGCTGTGCAGCACGATCAATGCACCGCTGACCGGAACGGACGCGCTCTGCAGCCACAGCGGGTAGCGCAGCGCGGCCGACACCTGATGCGCGGTGAACGAGGCGAATTTCCAGCCAGCCCACAGCATCAGCGCACCGAAGATCGCCACCAGTAGCAGGCTCAGGCGCTCGAACAGCGAGCGCATGGTGGGAGGCAGGCGCTCTACCAGCAGGGTGATGCGCACATGCGACTGCTGGCGTACCAGTTCACTGGCGAACAGAAACACGCTCCAGCTGAACGCCAATAGCGCGACTTCGTCGGCCCAGGTTAGCGACGCATTGAGCACGTAGCGGTAGAACACGCCAGCGATCAGGGCCAGAGCCATGACCAGAGCGCACAGGCAACCGAGCAGCGTGGTGAGCGCAGCCAGGTGCCGACTGAGGGCATCAAGGAATCTATGCATGGAAGAGCAACCGTGCAGTCGGGGAACAGGTCCCAGGGGTTATTCGGAAACCTGCTTGAGCGTGCGGTCGAGCAACTCGGCGCCGATGCTCTCGCGGTACTGCTCATACACCGGTGCCACGGCATCGCGGAAGGGCTGAGCAGAGCCGATGTCGTTGACCTGCATGCCCTCTGCCTTGATTTTCTCGATCAGCGCTTTCTCGTTGCTTGCGACGGTTTCGCGCTGACGTTCGATGGCCTTGCGTGCTGCGCTGCGAACCACGGCCTGCAACTCGGGGGACAGGCGTTCGAGGGCCTGTTTGGACATCAGCAGTGCCAGGGCGTTGTAGGTGTGGCTGGTCAGAGACAAGTACTTGACGGCGCCGGCGTATTTGTTCGCGTAGATCACCGACAGCGGAATCTCCAGGCCGTCGACGGTGCCTTGCTGAACCGCGGTGAAGGCATCGCTCCAGGGCATCGGTACTGGGTTGGCGCCGAGTGCGCGGAAGCTGGTCAGATACAGGTCACTGGGTTGCACGCGCAGCTTGATGCCCGCGAAGTCTGCCGGTTTCTCGATCGGCCGCTTGTTGTTGATGGTGTGGCGAAAGCCAGCCTCGGAGAAGCCCAGGCCGACGATGCCCAGGCGCTCCAGGCTAGTGAACAGTGTCTGCCCCAGCTCGCCGTCAAGCACGCGGTGAGCTTGTGCGCTGTCCTTGAACAGGAACGGCAGGTCGTTGATCTGGAAGCTCGCATCCAGGGTGCCCAATTGCGTGCCAGTGATTACCCCGACATCGAGCATCCCCAACTGCATGCCCTGCAGCATCTCGGTGTCGTTGCCCAATTGGTTGCTCGGAAAGAAGCGAACCTGAAACTCACCTGGGGCAGTGGCTTCGAGCTCTTCCTGGAAATAGTGCGCGGTGATCGCATAGGGATCGAGCGGACTGTCGGAGGTGGTCCAGCCCAGACGCAGGGTCGTAGCAGCGTGCAGCGCGCTGCTGGCCAGGAGCGAGGAGAGCATCAGGGTGTACGTCATCAGCCGACATACGGGCTTGAGCGAAGGTGCCATGCGCGGTCTTCCTGTAGGGATTCTTATTGGCGTTCTAAGGACATTTGCGAAGTGAAAAGCAGGAGCGCAACTTGTCCTACAAGTAGTGGATCACAGTGGCGCAGGCGTTGTAAAGCGCTGCTGAGTGCGCTTGGTTCATGATGCTAAAAGCCGATAAATTGAAGTTATATGTGATGAAAAGCTGAGAAAAAACGGATTCTCTGTGGCCGTTTCCTTAGGCTGTCAGAGGTTTTTTATCGTCTGCATTCCAAACCGATGACGCTTTGCGCATCATGTGCGGGTTTCGGTGCGACCCCGTGCAGGCGTCGCCCTTGGCGTCAGGGACGCCGCAGTCAATCTAGGATCAGAGCATGACGAAACTCGATGGAGTGCCCGGGCGCCAGCCGTTGTCGGTGGATATCTCGCGCTACCTGCAAGATGAAATTGTCGAAGGCCGGCTAAAGCCTGGTGATCGGATTCCTTCGGAGGCGCAACTGAGGGCGCGCTTTGGCGTGGGGCGCAATGTCGTGCGCGAGGCGGTGGCGCGGCTGAAGTCCGACGGCCTGGTGCAGAGTCATCAGGGCAAGGGGGCATTCGTGTCCGATAAAGCCCACCGCAACAGCTTTCGTATCGATCATGAAGAGCTCGCCGATCTGCCCAAGCTGCGCCAGCTATACGAATTGCGGCTCGATCTGGAGGTGGCCGCTGCTGGTATGGCTGCGCGGCGGCGCTCCAAGTTGCAGCTGGCGCAGATCCGCGCGGTGGTCGATGACTTCCGCCTGGCGGTCGAGCAAAGGCAGAACCTGATCGAGAGCAGCCTGGCGTTCAAGCGTGGTATCGCCGAGGCGACGGCCAACGAATACTTTCGCAACTTCATGCTGTTTCTCAGTGCGCATATCTTCGAGGCGGCATCGCTGGAGCGGCGCATGGACGGCAGTGGCCAGCTCGGCAGCGTGCTGTTGCGCGAGTACCAGGCCATCGTCGAGGCCATTGCCCTGGGTGATCCGGATCTGGCACGGCGCGCCGCCTGGCAGCACATCATCAACTCGGCCGAGCGTAACGGCCTGCGCGGGCTCAACGGCTGGGAGGCAACGCGCATGAGTTCGCTGGGCGAAAGCTATGCGCCGCCCTGTGCTGCGCCGATACCGGTGCACCGCATGCCGCGCCGTGCCCTGCCGGCCGATGCCTGTGACTGCCACTTTCACATCATTGGCGATCC
Organism: Ectopseudomonas composti; assembly: GCF_900115475.1. Taxonomy (GTDB): domain Bacteria; phylum Pseudomonadota; class Gammaproteobacteria; order Pseudomonadales; family Pseudomonadaceae; genus Aquipseudomonas; species Aquipseudomonas composti. Next base: position 307,540 of record NZ_FOWP01000001.1, on the reverse strand, counting down.
GCTTACCCAGCCGTTCACGCCGCATCGCTCCTACACGCCGCCACCGGCCTCGCTGGAGGAGTACCGCCAGCTGCAGTCCATGCTGGGGCTCAGGCGCGGGGTCATCGTGCAGCCCAGTGTCTATGGCTACGACAACCGCGTGATGCTCGAGGCCCTGCGCGAGGGTGGTGCTGATTTTCGTGGGGTGGTGGTGATCAGCGACCAGACCACCGAGGCCGAACTGCGCGCGATGCATGAGCTGGGCGTGCGCGGCGTGCGCATCAACTTGATCTACAAGAGTGGCGTGGAGGTGTCTGATGTGACCAACCTGGCACGCAAGGTCGCGCCTCTGGGCTGGCACGTGCAGTTGCTGATCGATATCTCCGAGTTCGCCGACCTTTACGAGACCCTGGCCGGCCTGCCGGTCGAGGTGGTGATCGACCACATGGGGCACATGCCGGCCAGTATCGGTGTCGAGCATCCAGGCTTTGCGGCGCTGTTGCGCCTGACTCGTGAGGGCAAGGTCTGGGTCAAGCTCTCCGGTGCCTCGCGCATCACCAATCGCAGCGATATGCCTTACGTGGACACCGCACCCTACGCCAGGGCGCTGATTCAGGCCAACCCCTCGCGCATCCTCTGGGCCAGCGACTGGCCGCATGTCTGCTTGAGCGTGCCAATGCCGGACGATACGCGTCTGCTAGAGGAGTTCTACGACTGGGCCGACGATGACGAGGGGGTGATCCGGCAGATCATGGTGGATAACCCCGCTCGTCTCTACGGCTTCTGAGTACGCCCTAGCCGCGTGCGCGGCAATGCTCCAGCAGCGCCTCGATCGGATGGCGCAGGCGCTGCTGACGCAGGCGCTGGGTCTGGCTGCGGCAGGAGTAGCCGGTGGCCAGCGCTTCGGCGGCATCCTCGCGGGCCAAGGCTGGCTCCCAGGACTGAGCGAAGATCGCCCGTGATGACTGCATATTGCGCGCCTCGTGCCCATAAGTGCCGGACATGCCGCAGCAACCGGTGGCCTGTGCCGTAAGGTGCAGGCCGGCCTGGCGAAACACCTGGCCCCACAGGGCGGTGGCGGCGGTTGCGTTGGTCTTCTCGGTGCAGTGTGCCAGCAGCCGGTAGCTGGCGGTCGGCGCCTCCCCGGCAGCGGTGTTCGGCAGGGCCTTGGCCAGCCATTCCTGCGGCAACAGCACCGGTGGGCAGTCGAGGCCTTCGAGCTTGGCGTATTCCTGGCGGTAGACCAGGGTCATGGCCGGGTCCAGGCCCACCAGGGGGATGCCGAAGCCTGCCAGCGCCTGCAGGCGCCGGGCATTGCGCCGGGCGGTGCGGGCGAAGGCGCTGAGGAAGCCCTGCACATGCAGCGGCTTGCCGTTGGCCGAGTAGGGGGCCAGCAGGACCCGATAGCCGAGGCGGCTGGCCAGTTCGATGAAGGCGGCGAACAGCGGTGTCTCGAAGTAACGGGTGAAGGCGTCCTGCACCAGGATCAGGCTCCTGGCGCGCAGGCTTTCGTCCATCGCGGCCAGGCGTTTGGGCGTTGCCGTCTGTACGGCGAAGCGCCGGCAGGTGTCGCGAAAGTCGAAGTCGCTGATCGTGGGGCTGTCGACCATGCCCAGGCGTTCGGCCAACAGCGTGCTGACCAGGCGCGACCCCATCAGCGCGTTGTACAGCCTGGGCAGGTGGGCCAGCAGTGGCAGGCTGAACTCCAGCGAGCCGATCAGGTAGTCGCGCAGCGGGCGCAGGTAGCGGCGGTGATAGAGCTCGAGAAAGCGCGAGCGGAATTCGGGCACGTTGACCTTGATCGGGCATTGCCCCGCGCAGGACTTGCACGCCAGGCAACCGGCCATCGCGTCGTAGACCTCGTGGGAGAAGTCATCTTCGCCCTGGCGGCTGTTGCGCCAGCGCGCGGGCAGCGTGCGCAGGAACTGCAGTGGGCCAGCGGCGACCGGGGCCAGCACGTCGACCCCGGCCAGGCCCTGCAGGCGCAGCCATTCGCGGATCAGCGAGGCGCGGCCCTTGGGCGATTGCACGCGCTCGCGGGTGGCCTTCCAGGACGGGCACATGGCGTCGTCGGGGTCAAAGTTGTAGCAGGCGCCGTTGCCGTTGCAGTGCACGGCGCTGCCATAGTTCTGCCACACACGCTCGTCGATCTGCCGGTCGTGCTCGCCGCGCAGCGGCGCTTCGTTGACCTTGATCAGGCCTTCGGTACTGTCCGGCGGGGTGCAGATCTTGCCGGGGTTGAGTTGGTTATGCGGGTCGAATGCGCCTTTCAGGCGTTGCAGCGCCGGGTACAGTTCGCCGAAGTAGGCCGGCACGTATTCCGAGCGCAGCCCCTTGCCATGTTCGCCCCAGAGCAGGCCGCCGTAGCGCTGGGTCAGTGCCGCCACGGCATCGGAAATCGGCTTGACCAGCGCGGCCTGGGCCGGGTCCTTCATGTCCAGGGCCGGGCGTACATGCAGTACACCGGCATCGACATGGCCGAACATGCCGTAGGTCAGGCCGTAGCCGTCGAGCAGGGCGCGGAATTCGGCGATGTAGTCGGCCAGTTGCTCCGGCGGCACCGCAGTGTCTTCGACGAACGGCTGCGGCCGTACCTCGCCCTCGACGTTGCCGAGCAGGCCCACCGAGCGCTTGCGCATGGTGTAGACGCGCGTTACCGCCGCCGCACCTTCGGCCAGGGTGTGGCCGAGGCGTTCGACGCTGGTGTCCTGCCGCAGGTGGGTGATGAAGTCCGCGACCCGGGCATTGACCTCGTCCGGCTCGTCGCCGCAGAACTCCACCAGGTTGATGCCCAGGGTCGGTTTGTCCGGGTCGGCCGGGAAGTATTCGGCGACGCTGTGCCAGACGATGTCCTGCATCGCCAACATCAGCACGCGCGAGTCCACTGTCTCGATCGACAGCGGCTTGTGCGCCATCAGCGCATTGGCATCGCGCAGGGCGTCCATGAAGCTGCTGTAGCGCACGTTGACCAGCACCGCGTATTTCGGGATCGGCAGGACGTTGAGCTTGGCTTCCACCACATAGCCCAGCGAGCCCTCGGCGCCGCACAGCACGCTGTTCAGGTTGAAACGGCCTTCGTCATCGCGCAGGTGCGCCAGGTCGTAGCCGGTCAGGCAGCGGTTGAGCTTGGGGAAGGTGCTTTCGATCAGTTCGCCCTGGGTTTCCTCGATCTCCCGGGCCATGCGGTACACCTCGCCGACCCGGCCGGGCAGGGCGCAGGCCGCGTCGAGGGTGGTGTCATCCAGCGGTTGGCTGTGCAGGCGCTCGCCGCCGAGCAGCACGCTGTGCAGTTCCAGCACGTGGTCGCGGGTCTTGCCGTAGGTGCAACTGCCCTGGCCGCTGGCGTCGGTGTTGATCATGCCGCCGACGGTGGCGCGGTTGGAGGTAGAGAGCTCCGGGGCGAAGAACAGCCCGTGCGGCTTGAGTGCGGCATTGAGCTGATCCTTGACCACCCCGGCCTGGACCCGTACCCAGCGCTCCTCGACGTTGATCTCGAGGATCCGGTTCATGTGCCGCGACAGATCCACCACCACACCATCGGTCAGCGACTGGCCGTTGGTACCGGTGCCGCCGCCGCGTGGGGTCAGCTTGATCGGGCGGAACCGCGGTTCGGCCATCAATGCGGCAACTTTCGCTACATCGTCGGCATCCAGCGGGAACACCGCGGCCTGCGGCAGACGCTGGTAGATCGAGTTATCGGTGGCCAGTACCGTGCGGCTGGCATGGTCGCGGGCGATCTCGCCGCGAAAGCCAGCGCTGCGCAGGGCGTCGAGAAAGGCCAGATAGGGTGCCGCCGGTGCAGCGGGTGTGGGAATGCGGGCAATCATGGTCGGCTCTCGGCAAATGGCCGTTCAAACCTTCTTAATACGAAGGGCTACGGCTCGCTATCGTTATGGATAATGTCGATTTTCCAAGGGTCATGACCGTGCTACAAAGGTATTTTTCGCGGTCAACTCATGAGGAGTATGAATGAATTATCGGCGTCTGACGCCTTCGATGTCGCTGCTGCTGGCCTTCGAGGCCGCTGCCCGACACGAGAGCTACACCCGTGCAGCCAGGGAGCTGTCGCTGACGCAGAGTGCGGTCAGCCGCCAGGTGCAGACGCTGGAGGCGCAGTTGGGCGTGCGTCTGTTCCGCCGCGAGGGGCGCAACATCGTGCTGACCGACGTGGGCCGCTTGTACCTGCGCGAACTTGGCGATGCCCTGGCGCAGATCCGCAGCGCCACGCTGCAGGCGGTGGCCTACGGCTCTGGCATGGGCACGTTGCGCCTGGCGCTGTTGCCGACATTCGGCTCGACCTGGTTGCTGCCACGGCTGAGCCGTTTCTACGCGGCCAACCCTGGAGTACAGGTGCATGTGCACTCGCGTATCCAGGCCGTGGACTTCACCGACGGTGAGATCGACGCTGCAATTACTGTCGGCAGCGGTGACTGGCCGGAGTTGGTGGTGCATCCACTGCTGGAGGAAAGCATGGTGGTGGTCGCCAGCCCCGCGCTGCTGGCAGCGGGGGCGCCGGTCGACGCCGAGACCATCGCCGCGCAGACGCTGTTGCAGGTGGCTAGCCATCCGCCGCTCTGGGCTAACTGGTTCGCCCGCCATGGCCTGGCGCCGGAACGCATGCGCAGCGGGCCTAACTTCGAGCTGACCTCGCATCTGTTGCAAGCGGTGCGCAGCGGCATTGGTGTAGGCCTGGTGCCGCAGATGCTGGTGGAGGACGACGTGCGCCATGGCCATCTGCTCAGCGTCGGTGAGCCGATTCCGAGCAAGCGCACCTACTGCCTGGCCTATCCGTCGCGCAACGCGGTACTGCCTTCGCTCAAGGCATTTCGCCAGTGGTTGCTTACCGAACTCGGGGGTTGAGCTCGGTTCCTGTGGCGGCCTGTCACGCGGCAAATCACCACAGCGCCAGTTGGGCCTTTAGCGGCTAGTCTTTTAGTGCGCATTGATCCAGATCAATGCGCCTTTTCGCGCTTTACTCCACAGCCATTCGGCTGAGTTCCACTCCATAAGAACAATTTCAGCTCGTTTGACTCCAAGACTGGAGTCTATGGATCGGCTTTGCGTGCTGGGGCCGAAATAACCCTGAATGAGGATGTGACATGTTCGGCCTAGAGGCGCTTGATCTCGCCCGAATCCAGTTTGCCTTCACCATTTCCTTCCACATCGTCTTCCCGGCCATCACCATCGGTCTGGCTAGCTACCTGGCGGTGCTCGAAGGCTTGTGGCTGAAGAGTGGAAATACCCTGTACCGCGATCTCTACCACTTCTGGTCGAAGATCTTCGCGGTCAACTTCGGCATGGGTGTGGTCTCCGGCCTGGTCATGGCCTATCAGTTCGGCACCAACTGGAGTGCCTTCTCCGACTTTGCCGGGGCGGTCACCGGGCCGCTGCTGACCTACGAGGTGCTCACCGCGTTCTTCCTCGAAGCGGGTTTCCTTGGCGTCATGCTGTTCGGCTGGAACCGCGTCGGGCCAGGCCTGCACTTCTTCTCCACGGTGATGGTGGCCATCGGCACGCTGATTTCCACCTTCTGGATTCTCGCCTCCAACAGCTGGATGCATACGCCGCAGGGCTTTGAGATCATCGATGGCCGGGTAATTCCGGTGGACTGGTTCGCCGTTGTATTCAACCCCTCGTTCCCTTATCGCCTGGCGCACATGGCGACGGCGGCGTTCCTCGCCACCGCCTTCTTCGTGGGTTCATCCGCTGCCTGGCATCTGCTGCGTGGGCGTGACAACCCGGCGATCCGCAAGATGCTCTCGATGGCACTGTGGATGGCCTTGCTGGTGGCGCCGATACAGGCCTTCATCGGCGATCTGCATGGCCTCAATACCCTCAAGTACCAGCCGGCGAAGATCGCGGCCATCGAAGGGCATTGGGAAAACGTTGGCGACGAGCCGACCCCACTGATCCTCTTCGGCTGGCCGGACATGCAGCGTGAGGAAACTCGCTTCAAGGTGGAGATTCCCGCGCTCGGCAGCCTGATCCTGACCCATAGCCTGGACAAACAGGTGCCGGCTCTGAAGGACTTCCCACCGGAAGACCGCGCCAATTCCACGATCGTGTTCTGGACCTTCCGCGTCATGGTCGCCATGGGGCTGATGATGATCCTCACCGGCCTGTGGGGCACCTGGCTGCGACGCGGCGAGCGGCTGTACACCTGCCGGCCGTTCCTGCACCTGGCGGTGTGGATGGGGCCGAGCGGCATCATCGCCATCCTCGCGGGCTGGTACACCACCGAGATCGGTCGCCAGCCCTGGATCATCCATGGCCTGATGCGCACCGCCGACGCGTCCTCCGGGCATAGCGCGACGCAACTGGGCTTTACCTTGGCGCTGTTCGTGGTGGTCTATTTCGTGCTGTTCGGTGCGGGTATCGGCTACATGCTGCGCCTGGTGCGCAAGGGGCCGAAGATCGACGAGGGTAAGGAAACCTCCGAAGGTGGGCCAGGCCAGCCGCGTACGCCAGCGCGTCCGCTGTCGGCGGCCGAAGAGGGCCTGGAAGATGGCGAAACCGACACCTTGCCGGAGAGGAACTGAACATGGGTATCGACCTTCCGCTGATCTGGGCGGTGATCATCGCCTTCGGTGTGATGATGTATGTGGTGATGGATGGCTTCGATCTGGGCATAGGCATCCTCTTTCCCTTCGTACGTGACGATGGCGAGCGCGACGTGATGATGAACACCGTCGCGCCGGTCTGGGACGGCAACGAGACCTGGCTGGTACTCGGTGGTGCGGCGCTGTTCGGCGCCTTTCCGCTGGCCTATGCGGTGGTGCTGGATGCCTTGTACCTGCCGCTGATCCTGATGCTGCTGGGCCTGATCTTTCGTGGCGTGGCCTTCGAGTTTCGTTTCAAGGCCAAGGCCGCCAAGCGTCATCTTTGGGACAAGGCCTTCATTGGCGGCTCGCTGACGGCCACCTTCTTTCAGGGCGTGGCACTGGGCGCGTACATCGACGGTTTCGAGGTGGTCAATCGCCGCTTCGCCGGTGGCGCGTTCGACTGGCTGACGCCGTTCTCGGTGTTCTGCGGCCTGGCGCTGATCGCCGCCTACGCGCTGCTTGGCTGTACCTGGCTGATCATGAAGACCGAAGGCCGCCTGCAACAGCAGATGCATGACCTGGCGCGGCCGCTGGTGTTCGTCCTGCTGGCGGTGACGGGCATCGTCAGCCTGTGGACGCCCTTTGCCCACCCGGATATCGCCGAGCGCTGGTTCAGCCTGCCCAACCTGTTCTGGTTCATGCCGGTACCGGTGCTGGTGCTGCTGTGCACATACGCACTGCTGCGTTCGGTGGCCAACAACCGCAACTACTCGCCGTTTCTGCTCACCCTGGCGCTGATCTTCCTCGGCTACAGCGGCTTGGGCATCAGCCTGTGGCCGAACGTGATTCCGCCGTCGATCAGCATCTGGGAGGCCTCTGCACCGCCACAGAGCCAGGGCTTCATGCTGGTGGGCGCGCTGTTCATCATTCCCTTCATCCTCATGTACACCGCTTGGAGCTACTACGTGTTCAGAGGCAAGGTGACGGTGGATGATGGCTATCACTGAGAACCTGTCCAAAGCCTGCTGCGCGTCGGCCCTGCGGCGTTAAAAGCAGGCTCGGCCTGCTCATGTACCACTTGTACACTCCGCGTCCTCGCCTGCTTTTGCCTTGCATGGCTCTAGCTCGCGAGGCTTTGAATCAGGTTCTTAGGAGACGGTCATGACCGAAACCGAAGAGAAGAAACCGCTGTGGCAGCGTCTGGGTTGGCTGGTGCTGATCTGGGCCTGCAGCGTCACCGCGCTGGGTATCGTGGCCTGGCTGTTGCGCCAGTTCATGAGCGCGGCGGGGTTGGGGACGCCGGGCTGAGCCCGGCGATCCAGCCAACTTCCATTCGGCCGATTGGGTCGAGTGGATATATTTGAAAATCATTTGCGTTTGTAATATTTTCTCGGGCTTTCCCGGCACCGAGAACTCTGCGTGTCCCTGCCTGTCGATCCACTGCCTCCTGAAGAACTGTTCCGGCGCCATTCCTCGGAGCTGCTGCGCTTCTTCACCCGGCAGACACGCTGCAGCGAGCTCGCCGCCGACCTGCGCCAGGAAACCTGGCTGCGCTTGCAAGGGCGCCGGACCGAGGAGATCGGCAACGTGCGCGCCTTTCTCTACCGCATCGCTCGCAACCTGCTCATCGACCATCATCGCCAGCAGCAGGTTCGTCCGCAGTCGGCACCGCTCGACGATGCGCTGGAAAGCGAACTCCCCGAACCCGAACGCGCCATCGAGGACAGCCGCCGTCTGGCTCGCCTGCAGATCCTGATGCATGAGTTGCCCGAACACCTGCGCCAGGCGCTGTTGTGGAATCGCCTGGACGGGCTGACTCAGCGTGAGATCGGCGAGCGTCTGGGCGTCTCGGAAAGCATGGCCGGACGTTATATCCTCAAGGCCCTCGAATATTGCCAGGAACGCATGGATGACCGCTGAGGCAGATCTGCGCAGCCAGGCCCGGGAGTGGCTGGTGCTGCTGAATTCCGGGCGAGCCAGTGCCGCCGATCGCGCGGCGGTCGAGCGCTGGCGCCAGGCCAGTGCCGAGCACGCCAGTGCTCTGGCCGAGGCGGAGCGTCTGTGGGCGCTGCTCGGCCAGGTCGAGCGGCCGGCTGCCGTGGTGCAGGCCATGCCCAGGCGTAAGCGGCACTGGCCGCTGCCACTGGCCAGCGCGGCCTGCCTGCTGCTGGCGCTGTGGCTGGCGCCGCCAGGCTGGCATGCCGATGTACGTACTCAGGCCGGAGAAATCCGCGAGGTGACGCTGGAGGATGGCTCGCGGTTGCAGCTCAATGGCACCACCGCTCTTGACTGGTACGCCGATGCAGACGGTCAGCGCCGAGTGCGTCTGTATCGCGGTCAGGTCGATTTTCAGGTAGCGGCCGATACCAACCACCCCTTCGTGATCGAGGCCGGTGAGGCGCGCATTCGCGTCACCGGTACTCGGTTCGACGTCAACCTGCTGGGGGATCAGGTGTTGCTGGCGGTCAGCGAAGGGCATGTGCAGGTCAGTGACAGCGAGGGTACCGAGCGAGCCGTGCAGGCTGGCGAGCAGATCGCCTGGCGTGGTGGTCGTCTGCAATCACTGCAGCCACTGGATGCCGCGCGGGCTTTGGCCTGGCAACGGGGGCGGCTGGTATTCCGTGATCGCCCGTTGCCCGAAGTGTTCGAGGAGCTGCAGCGCCAGCAGGCACAGCAGGTGCTGTTTCTCGATGCAGCGGCGCGTGAGCTGAAGGTCACCGGCGTATTCGCTCTGGATGATCCACAGGCCTTACTGCGCGCCATCGAGACCGCTCTGCCGGTCAAGTTGACCCACTTGCCGGGCGTGCTGCTGGTGTCGTCCGACGGTTGATCTTCCAATCTGATTGCTGCCGGACTGCATCCACGTAGGGTGGACAACGCTCTTTTTGTCCACCGTCTTTGGCCGACCCCGTTACCAGGCCGATAGTGGACAAGCCTTGGTCGTACAAACGCTGTAGCCCGGATGCAATCCGGGGCGGCGAACAAAGCCCCCGGATTGCATCCGGGCTACGACTGGGTGATGGCGCGAATCATTTTTCAAAAATATTTGCAGTGCCGGTTCAGGAATGCGAATTACCTTCGTCTTCTGTTTCTGCAAATGCGACTTTTTCGCATGAATGGCCAGCAGAACACAGGATATCCGTATGCGTTCGATTCCCTTCTTCCCGACGTTGATCGTGCTTTCCCTCGGCCTCGCTGCAGCGCAGGTGCAGGCCGTCGAGCTCGACATCCCGGCCCAGCCTCTGGATTCGGCGCTCACCGATTTCGCCGAGCAGGCCGGCATCCGCCTGCTCTACGATGCCAGCCTGACTCGCGGGATCAGTGGCCGCCAGGCACTCAAGGGGGATTATTCCGTCGGCGAAGGGCTGCAGCAGTTGCTGCAGGGCAGCGGCCTGACCTTCAGTGTCGGCGCCGACGGCACCGTCACGCTGATCCCGCGTCCTGATAACAGCGATGTGCTGGAGCTGGGCGCCACCACCGTCAGCGGCCAGCTCGATGGCCGCCGCGACCTGCCGGCCAGCTATGCCGGCGGTCAGGTGGCGCGCGGCGCGAACATCGGCCTGCTGGGCAACCAGGACATGCAGGACGTGCCCTTCGCCTTTTCCAGCTACACCTCCGAGCTGATCGAAACGCGCCAGGCGCAGACCCTGGCCGATGTGCTGGCCAGCGACCCGGGCGTGCGCCAGTCCTATGGCTTCGGCAACTTCTCGCAGGTCTTCGTCGTACGCGGCTTCCAGCTGTACAGCGACGACATCGCCTTCAATGGTCTGTACGGGATATTGCCGCGGCAGATCATTTCCACCGAGTCGGTCGAGCGCGTCGAGGTATTCAAGGGCGCCAACGCCTTCATCAATGGCGTGGCGCCTGGCGGCAGCGGCGTCGGCGGGGCGATCAACGTGGTCTCCAAACGCGCCGAGGACACCCCGACCCGCAGCTTCACCCTGGACTACGCCAACGACAGTCGCGTGGGCGGGCATCTCGATCTGGGGCGCCGGTTCGGTGAGGACAACCGCTTCGGTGTGCGGGTCAACCTGGCGCAGCGTGAAGGCGAGACGGGCATCGACGACGAGCATTCGCGCTTCAGCCTGGCCACCGTTGCGCTGGATTACCGTGGTGAGCGCCTGCGCCTGGCAGCCGATCTTGGCTATCAGAAGCAGCGCGTCAACGAGGGGCGTTCAGTTGTCTACCTGACCACGACGGGGGGCACCTCAACCTTGAATGGCAAGGTGCCTTCGGCGCCTGACTCCACGCATAACTATGCCCAGCCCTGGAGCTGGTCGCAGCTGGAAGACAGCTATGGGATGTTCAGCGCCGAGTATGATCTGTCGCCGTCCTGGACCGCCTACCTCATTGGCGGCGGCAAGTACACGCGGGAGAACGGCGTGTACGCCTCCAACTACGTGTACGGCGCCGATGGTGCGGCCCGCATCGGCCGCCTGTATTCGCCGCTCGACCAGGAAACCCTGAGCCTGGCCACGGGGCTGCGCGGAGACCTGCAGACCGGCCCGGTCAGCCACAAGGTCAATCTGGCGGCCAACGGCATCTGGCAGGAAAAGCGCAATGCCTTCGAGTCCACCGCCGCTGGTAGCCGTGGCAATGGCAACTTGTACGAAGCGCTGCCGATTGCAGAGCCGCCCGCCACCAGCGTCTCCGGCGATCTGCATGACCCGGACACCACCGCCAAGGTGCAGAACAAGAGCCTGGCCGTCTCCGACACCCTGGGTTTTGTCGATGATCGTGTGCTGCTGACGCTTGGTTTGCGCCGGCAGACCATTGGCGCCGACGCCTGGAGCGCGGCCAGTGGCGCCCGTACCTCCAACTACCAGGACAGCATCACCACGCCCGCCTATGGCCTGGTGATCAAACCCACCGAATACCTCTCGCTCTATGCCAACCGTGTGGAGTCGCTGCAGCAGGGGCCGACCGCGCCCAATGCTGCGAACAATCGCGGGACGATGTTCGCGCCATACCGCTCCAAGCAGACCGAGCTGGGGGGTGAAGCTCGACTGGGGGCGCTTCGGGGGCAACCTGAGTGTCTTCCGTATCGAGCAGCCGCAAGGTGTGCTCGACGGCAGTGGCAACTACGGCGTGGATGCCGAGCAGCGTAACCGCGGTGTCGAGCTGAGCCTGTTCGGCGAGCCGCTCAGCGGGTTACGCCTGTTGGGAGGGTCGACCTGGACCGAAGCCGAGCTGCGCGGCACGGTCGGTGGTGGCAACGATGGCAACCAGGCCGTCGGGGTGCCCGAATTCCAGTTCAATGTCGGCGCCGACTGGGATGTGCCGGGCGTGCCGGGGCTGAGCCTCAATGGCCTGCTGTTGCGCACCGGTGGTCAGTATGTCGATACCGCCAATGACTACGGCATCCCGGCCTGGACCCGCGTCGATCTGGGCGCACGCTACAAGACTCGTCTCGACCAGCGCGCCGTGACCTTCAACGCGATAGTGGAGAACGTCGCCGACGAGAACTACTGGGCCTCGGCCAATGGTGGCTACCTGACCCAGGGCGCGCCGCGTACCTTCAAGGTCTCGGCGACGGTCGATTTCTGATCGGGAGCGGGGCGGCGTCTGGCTTTTGCTTGCCGGTCGGCGGTTGATCCCGGCGCGTGCTTGTTCCCATACTGGCCTCCTTTCGTCGCCAGCCAAGGAAGCCCGATGTTCGCCCTCAGCGATACCCTGCAGCGCCGCTTCGCCGCGCTGAAATCCACTGCCGACTACTGGTCGCTGCGCCATGTGTGCGAGAGCAGGGAGTCCTACTGGGTGCGGCGGCGTGTGGCGCAGGCGCCTTCCTTCGTCGACGATGCTGGCGCCATGTTGACCGTACGTATCGCCGGTGTCGAAGCCTATGCGGCCACCAGCGATCTCAGTCAGGCCGGCTTGCAGGCCGCGCTGGAGCGCGCCGAGCAGATGGCACGCACGTTGGCTGGGCACAACCTGCTCGACCTCGCCAGCCTGCCGTACCCCACCGAGCAAAGCGACGATGTGATGCCGGGTTACGCGCAGCCGCTGGCGGGTGCCGGCCACTGGTTCGAGTTGCTGATGGCCGAGTCGGCGCGGATTCCACAGGATGCGCGTCTGGTCGACAGCCATGTCGGCTTGACCTTCACCTGCCATGAGCAGATCTACCTCAACAGCGCGGGCGCCTGCCTGCGCCGTGCCCAGCGCTACGTCTTCCCGCAGGTGGGCGTCACCGCCAGCGACGAGCATGACAGCCAGAGCCGCAGTTTCGGCGGCACTCATCTGGCGCGGCAGGGTGGTGCCGAGGTGCTGCAGCAGTTGTGTGTGATCGGCAGTGCCGAGCGCATCGCCGACGAGGCATTGCAACTGCTGCTGGCACCCAACACCCCGAACGGTTCGCGTGACCTGCTGCTGATGCCGGACCAGATGATCCTGCAGATCCACGAGTCCATCGGCCATCCACTGGAGCTGGACCGCATCCTCGGTGACGAGCGCAACTTCGCCGGCACCAGTTTCATTCGCCAGGAAGATTTCGGTCATTACCCATATGGCTCGTCGCTGCTCAACGTGACCTTCGATCCGGGCGTGCCAGGCGAGCTGGCCAGCTACAGCCATGATGACGACGGCACCGCGGCGCAGCGCCACTACCTGATCCGCGATGGCGTCCTGCAGCGCCCGCTCGGCGGTGCGCTGTCGCAGTGGCGCAGTGGCCTGCCGGGTGTGGCCAACAGCCGTGCATGCAACTGGAACCGGCCGCCCATCGACCGCATGGCCAATCTCAATCTGGAGCCGGGTGACAAGACTCGGGCTGAGCTGATCGGCGGTATCGAGTGCGGCATCCTGATGAGCAACAACCGCTCCTGGTCGATCGACGATGCGCGCAACAAATTCCAGTTCGGCTGCGAATGGGGCCAGTTGATCGAAAACGGCGAACTCAAGGGCGTGGTGAAGAACCCCAATTACCGCGGCATCAGCTCGCGGTTCTGGCGCAACCTGCGCGCGGTAGGCGACGCCAGCACCTTCGAGGTGATGGGCACGCCCTATTGCGGCAAGGGCGAACCCAACCAGGTGATCCGTGTCGGGCATGCCTCGCCGGCCTGCGTCTTCGCCGATATCGACGTTTTCGGAGGGGCTGCCTGATGGATGCACGTCAGCATTTCAGTGCGTTGCTGGAGCACCTGCAGGAGCAGGTCGTGGGCGAGGAGGGTTTTACCCTGGCCTACGGCGCCGAGGTGTCCAGCTTTATCCGTTTCAATCAGGGCCAGGTGCGTCAGGCCGGGCAGGTGCAGCAGGCCTACGTCACCCTGTCGCTGTACCAGGGCCAGCGCCATGCCGAAAGCAAACTGGCGCTCAGCGGTGTGCTTGACGAGGATTTGCAGCGCCTGCAGCAAATAGTGCAGCGCCTGCGTGGCGTGCTGCCAACCTTGAGTGACGACCCTTATCTGCGCGTGAACGCTGAGGCCTGGCGCAGCGAGTTGGCGGGCGAAGCGGTGCGGCTCGATAGCGCGGCCATGGCGCAGCAGATCGTCGCGGCGGCGGCTGGCCTGGATCTGGTCGGCTTTCTGGCCGTGGGGCCGCAGTACCAGGGCTTCGCCAGTTCCTGGGGCGCGTTCGGCTGGTACGCCGCGAGCAGTTTCAACTTGGAGTTCAGCCTGTTTCACGGCAACGGCCAGGCAGTGAAAAGCGCTTATGCCGGCGAGCAGTGGGACGCCCAGGCGTTCGCTCACAAGCTGGAGCGTGCACGGCAACAGCTGGAGTTTCTCGGTCGACCGGCCAAGGCGCTGCAGCCAGGGGCCTATCGCGCCTATCTGGCGCCGGCTGCGCTGGAAGAGTTGGTCAGCCTGTGCTGCTGGGGCTTCGGCGCCCAGGCGCTGGCGTCAGGTGGCAGCCCGTTGCAGCGTCTGTTCAACGGTAAGGCCGAGCTCAGCCCGTTGCTGACGATGGACGAACGTATCGAGGGTGGCTTGGCGCCGGCTTTCACCTCCGAGGGGCCACGCCAGCCGCTTAGCCTGATCAGCCTGGGGCGACCTGGCGAACGCCTGATCAGCTCGCGCAGTGCCGCAGAATATGGACTGATCGCAAATGGTGCGTGCAGTGGCGAATATCCGCTGTCCTTGCACATGCGAGGCGGTGAGTTGGACGAGCACGACGTGCTGCAACGGCTCGGCACCGGGCTGTATATCGGCAACCTGTGGTACGGCAATTTCTCCGACCTGCCCGCCGCGCGCCTGACCGGCATGACCCGCTTCGCCACCTTCTGGGTCGAGGATGGGCAGATCCAGGCGCCGGTGGACACCATGCGTTTCGATGATTCGCTGTTCGACTTCCTCGGCCCGCACCTGGAGGCGTTGACCCGCGAACCTGAGCTGCTGCTGCCAGGCGGCACTTACGGCGCCAGGCAGACGGGCTCGATGGCCTTGCCGGGCGCGTTGTTGTCGCGCTTTACCCTGACGTTATGACGATCACTCGAGCATCTGGACGCGCAGCACGCGCTCCTCTCGCATGATGTGGATGATGAAAACCGTTGTGTCTGTATAGCGGTAGAAAATTCTGCAGGGTGGGACGACGATTTCGCGGTACACCGAGTGTGGAAGCTCATCAGGAACGCGGCCCGAGAGGGGGAAATCCACTAACCGTGAGATTGTTTCAACGACTCTTCTGACTAGTGCTCGCGCGGCATCCGGTTTGTCGAGGGCGATGTAGTGCGCGAGATCGTCGAGCTGCTCGAGGGCGGTGTTCGTCCAGACTATTTCAGCCATTTGCTCAGCCTTTCCTTGGCCTGCTCATGGTTCAGGGTGTTGCCCTCGATTACGGCACGTTCACCGCGAGCCAGAGCATCCAGAAGGGCGAGACGCTTCTGCATGAACTGGTAATCATCGACATCCACCAGATAAGCCGAAGGCATTCCATGTTCGGTGATCAGTACAGGTTCTTTGGACTCGTGAAGGTCGGCCAGAATCTTGGTGGCCTGTCGCTTCAGGTTGGTGACCAACTCGACTTTCATGGACGGTGCCCGCTGCGCAGATGAAAGTGCCACTTTAGTGATACTTTTCGGCCGTTACAATCAACGGGTCACTTTCTCGCCTTGAGCACCACAAACTTCGGATTGGCCGCCACCTGCTCGACGCCACGGAACAGGCGCGCCAGCTTGGCGTGATAGCCCAGGTGGCGATTGCCGACGATCCACAGTTCGCCGCCGGTGACCAGCGCCGCGCGGGCTTGCTGGAACATGCGCCAGGCGAGGAAATCGCCGACCACCTGTTGCTGGTGGAACGGCGGATTGCACAGCACCAGATCGAGCGAGTCGGCTGCTTGCTCGGCCAGGCCATCGCCGGCGCGGATCGTCACCGGTCGCTCGCCAAGGGCCGCCCGCCAGTTCTCCTGCGCCGATTGCACCGCCATATAGGACTCGTCCACCAGCGTCAGCTCTGCTTGTGGGCTGCCCAAGGCGTAGGCGATGCCGAGCACGCCGTTACCACAACCAAGATCGGCGACGCGACGCGCTTCCAGGTGGCGCGGCAGGTGCGGCAGGAAGGCGCGGGTGCCGATGTCCAGGCCGTCGCGGCAGAACACGTTGGCGTGGTTGATCAGCTCCAGCGCTGGTTTATCCAGGCGGTAGCGGGTGGGGTAGGGCGAGTGCGGTGCTGTCTTGGTTTCAGGCGTGGCCACGAGCAGCCGGGCCTTCTTCACCGCCAGCGAGGCTTGCACCGGGCCAATGTATTGCTCCAGCAGGTCACCGGCGGCACGCGGTAGGTGCTTGATCATCGCGCCGGCGACCACACGGGTATTCGGTGCCAGTTGGCCATGCAGGCGAATCAGCTGCTCCTCCAGCAATGCCAGGGTCTTCGGCACGCGGATCAGTACCCAGTCGAACGGCCCCTGCGGCGTTTCGCTGGATGCCACGAAGGGGACTGCCTCCACCGGCAGGCCGTTGCGCGCCAGGTTCTTTTGCAATGCCAGGTGGCCGAGGTGCGAGTCGCCACTGCTGGTCACCTGGCATTGCCCGGCCAGAGAGCAGGCGAGGGCGCCGAAGCTGTCATTGAGCACCAGCACCCGGCTTGCGACATCGATGCCCTGTTCGTGCAAATGACTCAACAGGTATTCGTCGGCAGCATCGAAGGCTTGCAGTGGTTCGTTCTGCTGTTCGGGCTGGCGAATCAGGTCGAGGGCGGCGAAGGGGGTGACGAGTGACGGCATGGCAGGCGTTTTCCGGAGGCGTGTGGAGCTGGCGCATCATAGCCGCTGGCGCCGATGCACCCCAACATTCCTGAAGGCGGCCACATGTGTCGCTGGACAAGTGTGAGCGCCAATGGCTAAGTCTCACACCAGTGGTCTGGCGGGCGATCTGCCGGCAGACCTTGGTGAGGCATGAGCGAGAGACAAGATTGAGCGTTTCCGAAGCAAGACCCATCCGGCGCCGTACGTTGCACAGCGAGATCGTCGACCATCTGCGTGAGCTGATCGTCAGCGGCGAGCTGGAGCCGGGTCAGAAAATCCCGGAGAAAGCCCTGTGCGAGCGCTTCGACATCTCACGCACCCCGCTGCGCGAGGCGCTCAAGGCATTGGCCGCCGAAGGCATGATCGAACTGCTGCCACAGCGCGGGGCCCGCGTGGTCACCATCACCGACGAGGAGTTACAGGAGCTGTTCCCGATCATCGCCAGCATCGAGGCGCTGGCTGGCGAGCTGGCCTGCGAAAAGATCAGTGATGCGCAGATCGACGCAATCCGCCAGATGCACGAGGACATGATCGAGGCCTATCGGGCGTCACGCTCGCTGGAGTATTCGCGGCTCAACCGAGCCATTCACTTCGCCATTTTCGAGGCGGCCGACAATGCGTCGCTGCTGGCGTTGTACCGCAACCTGGAACTGCGCATTCGTAACATCCGCCACACCGTGCGCCAGGCCCCGCGGGACTGGAAAGAGGCGGTGAGCGACCACGAGAAGATCCTTCAGGCCCTTGCTGCACGGGATGGCAGTCGGCTCGGCAAGATCATGCGTCAGCACGTGATGAACACCGCACGCACGGTGCGCCACTCCATCGACGAGCTGCAGGACTCGGCGTTCGTCAGCGATCAAGAATAGCCGTTCACTCTCGGTATAAATCTCTTTATGGGTGGGCGGTTTTGCGCCCGATATTCGAGCATTTGCAGGAAAAATTGCCCCATCCTCGTGCAATTAAAATGAATTCATTATTTATTATTCTTTTTTGTTGACGGTGCCGATTGCAGTCCCGCAGAGTGGCCTGGCGATGCTTGCTAGGGCACGCCGGCCCCCATCAAAGGGAGTCGTTGCGCGATAACAAAACAGGGGGCAAACCATGAAGAAGATTCTTGCGACTTCGTCGATGATGCTGATGTTTGCGGCGGCGGGTGTATCGGCAAAGGAAGGCACGCTGGAGAAAATCGCAGAGCTGGGGGAGATCAGCGTCGGTCACCGTGATGGGGCCGTGCCCTTTTCCTACTACGACGATCAGCAGCGCCCGATTGGCTATGCCATGGACCTGTGCGCGAAGGTTGTCGATGCCATCAAGCTCAAACTCGACGAGCCGGATCTGAAGGTCAGCTACCTGCCCGTGACCGGCGCCACCCGCATGCCGTTGTTGGCCAACGGCACTATCGACATGGAGTGTGGTACCACCACCAACAATGCCGAGCGTCAGCGTCAGGTGAGCTTCTCCAACACCTATTTCGTCGCGGGTGTGCGCATGCTGTCGAAGAAGAGCGCCCCCATCGAGACCATGGCTGATGCCAAGGGCAAGACCGTGGTCACCCTCGCTGGTACCACCAGCGTCAAGGTCATCAGCGACATCAATGCTGCGCAGAACCTCGGTCTCAACGTGCTGAGCGTCAAGGACCTGGCCGAAGGTATGCTCACCCTGCAGACCGAGCGCGCCGTGGCGCTGATCTTCGATGACGTGTCCATCGCTGGCGCTGCGGCCACTTCGAAGACCCCCGATGATTTTGTCATGTCGGCTGAACCGCTATCGGTCGAGCCATACGGCATCATGCTGCGTCGCAACGACGAGGCCTTCAAGGAGCTGGTAAATGCCACGCTCGACGAGCTGTACGCCAGTGGTGAAATCAACGCTATCTACGACAAGTGGTTCGTTCAGGCGATTCCGCCACGCGGCATCAACATGAACTTCCCGATGTCCAGCCAGTTGAAGAAAGTCATCGCCCAGCCCACCGACGACCCGAATCCCGAGTTGTATCGCTGATCGAGCGTCGCCGAACCCGGCCGGCATTCGCGCTGGCCGGGACATGACATGCACTGGACGGGCTAGGCCATGAGCTACAACTGGAACTGGTGGATCTTTTTCGAGCCTTCGCTCGATGGCACCAACACCTACCTGATGACGTTGATCTGGGGCGCCTGCTGGACGGTCGCCACGGCCATCGGCGCCTTCACTATTGCCCTGGTGCTCGGCTCGCTGGTCGGCGTGGCACGGACCTCGCCGCTAGGCTGGATGCGTGCGCTGGGCACCGGCTTCGTCGAACTGTTTCGCAACATCCCGCTGCTGGTGCAGATGTTCCTCTGGTACTTCGTGCTGCCGGAGCTGCTGCCGCCTGATCTGGGGCGCTGGTTCAAGCAGTTGCCGAATTCCGCGTTCTACACGGCGGTGATCTGCCTGGGTTGCTACCACGCCGCGCGCATGGCCGAAGTGGTGCGCGCTGGGCTGGAAAGCCTGTCTCGCGGGCAGCGCATGGCCGGTCTGGCCATGGGCCTGACGCTGGTGCAGACCTACCGTTATGTGCTGTTGCCGATGGCCTACCGCATCGTCGTGCCGGCCATCACCTCCGAGTTTCTCAGCTGCACCAAGAACACTTCCGTCGCCCTGGCCATCGGCCTGATGGAGCTGACCGGCAGCGCCCGCGCGATGCAGGAGAACAGCTTCCAGACCTTCGAGGCTTTCACGGCGGCAACCACCCTATACCTGGTGCTCAACCTGCTCATCGTCTTCGCCATGCGCGCCGTCGAACGCAAGGCCGCTGTGCCGGGCTACGGCCTGCGTAAGGAGAGCTGAAGATGTTTGGCAGTTTCGACCTGGGAGTGGTGGTCGACTCGCTCCCCTATCTGTTCTACACCGGCATGAGTTTCACCCTGACGCTCACGCTGTTCGCCACCATCGGCGGCATCTTCTTCGGTTCGCTGTTGGCGATCATGCGCCTGTCGCGTTATCGCGCGCTGTCGATGTTCGCGGGTGGCTACGTCAACCTGCTGCGTTCGCTGCCGCTGGTGCTGGTGATCTTCTGGTTCTACTTCATGGTGCCCTTCGTGGTGCAGTGGATCACCGGCGCGTCACGGCCTGTGCGCATCGACCCGTTCTGGTCGTCGGTGATCACTTTCACCCTGTTCGAGGCCTGTTACTTCTGCGAGATCATCCGCTCGGGTATCCAGTCGCTGCCCAGGGGCCAGACCCAGGCGTCGATGGCGCTAGGTATGACCGGCCGCCAGGGCCTGTTCTACGTGGTGCTGCCGCAAGCACTGCGCAACATGCTGCCGCTGATGCTGACGCAGACCATCGTGTTGTTCCAGGACACCTCGCTGGTCTACATCCTCTCGATCACCGACTTCCTCGGCGCGGCGGCGAAGATCGCCCAGCGCGACGGCCGCCTGCTGGAGATGTACGTCTTCGCCGCGCTGGTCTACTTCGTGATCTCCCTGCTCGCTTCCTATGCCGTACGCCGCCTGCAAAAGCGCGTCGCCATCATTCGCTAAGAGTGCCTTCGCCATGATAACCATCAGCGATGTCTGTAAATCCTACGGTTCGTTCCAGGTGCTGACGCACTGCTCGACCACCGTTGCCAAGGGCGAGGTGGTGGTGGTGTGTGGGCCTTCCGGTTCCGGCAAGTCCACCCTGATCAAGACGGTCAACGCGCTGGAGCCCATCGACAGCGGCGAGATCAGTGTCGATGGCGTCAGCGTCACCGCCAAGGGCACCAATCTGCCCAAGCTGCGCTCGCGCGTCGGCATGGTGTTCCAGCACTTCGAGCTGTTTCCGCACCTGTCCATCATGGAGAACCTTATGCTGGCGCAGATCAAGGTGCTCGGTCGCAGCAAGGTCGAGGCCGAGAAGAAGGGGCTGCAATTGCTCGAACGCGTCGGCCTCAAGGAGCAGGCGTACAAGCATCCGGGCCAGCTATCCGGCGGCCAGCAGCAGCGCGTGGCTATCGCCCGCGCCCTGGCCATGGACCCGGTGGTGATGCTGTTCGATGAACCGACCTCGGCGCTCGACCCAGAGATGGTCAACGAAGTGCTCGACGTCATGGTGCAACTCGCCCACGAAGGCATGACCATGATGTGCGTGACCCACGAGATGGGCTTCGCGCGCAAAGTCGCCGACCGGGTGATCTTCATGGACGCCGGACAGATCGTCGAAGACTGCCCTAAGGAGGAGTTCTTCGGCGACATCAACGCCCGCTCCGATCGCGCCCAGCAGTTCCTGTCGAAAATTCTCTCTCACTGACGCCGGACGAAAACCATGGAAATGCCCAACGAGCAGCAACTGCTGGCGATGGCGGCTGCGCGCGGCGCTGCGCTGCGTGACGGACGCGTGGTGCTCTACGCCGGTGCCAACCTGCCCAGCGAGGAGGCTCAGCAGGCCTACAGCGTCGAGCTTAGCGCCTACCCGGCGATGGGGCCGAGCTACGCCAAGGAACAGCCTGATACCGATCTGGTCTCTGGCCTCGAAGTGGCCGTGCGCGAGCGCATCTGCAGCCTGTTCGGCGCCGCGTGGGCCGAGCCGCGACTGCCCAGTTGCACCATCGCCAACCTGGCTGTGTTTCATGCTTTCAGTCGGCCGGGCGACCTGTTGCTGGCGCCGGCCGCGGCTCATGGCGGGCACCTCAGCCAGCGCCGTGGTGGTACGCCGGAGCTGGCCGGGCTGCGGGTTGCCGAGCTGCCGTTCGACAGCCGCCGCTGCCGCCTGGATGCTCAAGCTGCTGCCGAGCAGGTACGCACGCTGCGCCCGTCGCTGGTGATGCTGGGGCGCTCGGTGATCATCACGCCCGACGACATCCAACCGGTGGTGGCTGCCGCGCGCGAGGTGGGTACCAAGACCATCTTCGACGCCTCGCACGTGTCCGGGTTGATCGCGGGCGGCACCTTCCCCAATCCGCTGGCGCTGGGTGTCGATATCCTCACCAGCTCCACCTACAAGACCCTGCCGGGCCGGCCGCACAGCCTGATCGCCGGTGGCAATGCCGAGGACGGCGAACGCCTGGCACGGTTCATCGACCGCGCGCTGCTGGCCAACTACGACGCCGGCAAGCTGCCGTCCTTCCTGGTCACCCTGCAGCAGGCTGAAGCCGATGGCGGCGCCTACGCTCGTCGCATCTGCACGGCCAGCCAGACTTTCGCCGAAGTGCTGCGCGAGCTGAACGTGAGTGTGATAGCGCCGGTCGCAGGCGAGATCTTCACCCATCAGGTGCTGGTGCCGATGAGTTCGGTCAGAGACGCCGCGGCGACGATCAAGGCGCTGGAGCAGGAGGGCATTCTGGTCGGTACCTGCAACGACCCGACGACCCCGGGGGCTTATGCCCTGCGTGTCGGCACTCAGTTCGTCATCGCCCGTGGGCAGGATGAGCAGGTGCCGAACATTGCTCGCTGGCTGGCGGCAGCCCTGCGCCGCGAGCCGGATGGGCGCATGACCGTGGCCTGATGCCCCTGCGATCTGCCGGTTTTTGTCGTCTGCCTTTTGCGCGACACTGCCGACATCATTCGCTCAGGAGCTTCGCATGACCGTCAGCGATGACAAGTTCACCCGTCAGACCCTGCTTGATGTGCAGACGCTGACGCCGAGTCTGTTCACCCTGCGCACCACGCGCGATGCGGGTTTTCGTTTCCGTGCCGGGCAGTTCGTTCGCCTCGGCGTGGAAAAGGCCGACGGTTCGTTGGTGTGGCGCGCCTACTCACTGGTTTCCGCGCCGCACGACGAACATCTGGAATTCTTCTCCATCGTCGTGCCGGGCGGCGAGTTCACCAGCGAACTCAGCCGTCTGCGCGTCGGCGACAGCCTGCTGGTGGAGAAAATGGCCACCGGTTATCTGACCCTCGATCGCTTCGTCGATGGCCGCGACCTCTGGTTGCTCGGCAGCGGCACCGGCATCGCGCCGTTCCTGTCGATCCTGCAGGACTTCGAAGTCTGGCAGCGCTTCGAGCGCATTGTGCTGGTGTATAGCGCGCGCAGTGTCGCCGAGCTGGCTTATCAGCCGATGATCCGGGGTTTCGCCGAGCTAGAGCACCTGTCTGAGTTCGCCGACAAGCTCACCTACCTGCCGGTGGTCACCCGTGAGCAGGCGCCGGGCTGCCTGAATGCGCGTATCACCGAGCTGCTCGACAACGGCGAGCTGGAGCGGGCAGCAGGCCTTGAGCTGACTCCCGAACACTCGCGGGTGATGATTTGCGGCAATCCGCAGATGATCGACGACATTCGCCAGCGGCTGAAGGCGCGCGGTCTTAACCTGAGCCTGACCCGTAGGCCGGGTCAGGTGGCGGTGGAAAACTACTGGTGATCAGTCTGCGCGGATCGCCTTGATCCGATGCTCCCAGCGGCGCTTGGCGAAGCGGCGCATGTTGGGGATGTCGTCGGTTTCATCGAGGATCGGTTTCCCGATGATGGTTTCCATGATGTCTTCCAGCGTCACCAGACCGCGCCAGCTACCGAATTCGTCGTACACCAGGCACATGTGCTGACGCTCCTGCATGAGCAGGGTCATCAGGTTTTCCACGTTCATGCTTTCCGGCACGACCTTGAGCGGCTTCATGATCTGAGTGATCGGCTCGCCATCGTTCTCCGCGGCCAGTGCGTCGTAACGGAACACCACGCCCAGCGGCGATTCGTCTTCGCCGATTACCGGGTAACGGGAGAACTGACTCTCGCGGGCACGCGCCTTGAAAGCGGCGATCGACTCATCTGGTGCGGCGGATTCGCAGACGATGCGCGGGGTCATGATGTCGCGCAGACGAATTTCGTGGAGATCGAGAATGTTGCTGATCACTCGGTGCTCGTCTTCGTCGAGCTTGCCCACTTCGCGGCCTAGCAGGGTCAGCGCCTTGATTTCCTGGCGAATGTCGTGCTCCGGCTCCTTGCCGCCGAACAGGCGCATGATCAGGTCCGACATCACGATGAACGGCTTGAGCAGCAGGATCATCGCCCGCAGCAGGCCCGGCAGGATGGGCGCCAGGGTACGCCAGTAGCGGGCACCGATGGTCTTCGGCAGAATCTCCGAGAGCACCAGAATCAGCAGGGTCATGACTGCGGAGGCGATACCCAGGTAACCATCGCCAAAGACGATCGCCACCTGCGCGCCAACACCGGTCGCACCGACGGTATGTGCCACCGTATTCAGGGTCAGGATGGCCGCCAGCGGCTGGTCGATCTTGTCTTTGAGTTCTTTCAGCCGTTCGTACAGCAGCGGTTTTTCGACCTTCTGCTGAGCGATGTAACTGGGCGTGAGGGAGAGCAGGGCGGCTTCGAGGATGGAACAGATGAACGAAACCAGAATGGAGAGGACAGCGAACGCTATCAGGAGTGTCATGTAGGGGGATAAGTAGCCAATGGCCCGCCAATTTAACGCAAGCACCGTGGAAAAAGCAGAAAAGCTGCAACATTTCATTTCGTGGTTCTGGCGCAGGCAGCGTTCGCTGGCCCGACCTCTTGCGGAGCCAGATATCACCGACTGCACCTGGCCAAGCTTCGACTAGGCTAAAAGAACAATCTCCGGGGAGGGTCCTCCATGCCGCTTGAACATCACCCGCTAAATCGAGAGTTTCCTCAGCATCACGATGCGCTGCGCCAACTGATGCAGAGTGACCCGCACTTTCCTCGCCTGGCAGGTGAGTACGAGGCGTTGGACAAGCGCATCTACGAAATCGAAGACGGTCGCGAGACCGCTGATGACCTGGTCTTGCAGGGACTCAAACTGCAGAGGGTGGGGCTCAAGGATGAGATCGCCGAACTACTGCGTAAGGCAGGCGGTGCTTGATCTTGATCAAATGAAGGGTCGACGTGTGGCGCTAGGCTGGAGCCATCTTTCTTGTCAGAGGCTCCATCATGCACGTCGACCATCACCCGCTGGTTCATGACTTCCCCGAACTGCGCACCGAACTACAGCGTCTGCGCCAGAGCGATGAACAGTTCTCTCGTCAGGCCGAAGAATACGAAGCGCTGGACAAGCGTATTTGCCGTATCGAGGACGGTATCGAGCTGCTCGACGACGTCACCCTCAGCGCCTTGAAACTCAACCGCGTCGCGCTCAAGGACGAACTGGCGCGTCAGCTCAAGCGTGCCTCCGGGCAGTGCTGTGGCTGTGGCAACGGCTGCCGCGGTTGAGCACTCGGAAGCATGCGGTGCGCACGGGCACTCTACGAGGTCGCTACCGGTAGGGTGCGCCGCACGCACCGGCCCTCCCGGATTTCATCCGGGCTACGTCATCGGAGCTGACAGGCTTCAATGCACGGGCGGGTTGATCAGATAGGTGAGTAGCCCGTCCGCCTCATCTTCCGTCCAGACCGCCCGCGGCGGTCTCGGTAACTCGCTCATCAACTGCTGCCAGAAGGCCAGAGCCACGTCGTCCTGGCGGTAGAAGCGCACCAGCCAGGTGCTACCGTCGCCCATCGCCTGTTGCACCAGCGCGCGGCCGATACCCAGCCGGCGGTAGCGCTTGAGGATGAACAGGTCGGCGAACTCCGGCGCATCGATGTCGGGCAGTTCGCTGCGCTCGACCAGCAGGAAACCGGCGATGAAACCATCGGCCAGGATCAGGCTGGCGCTCCAGCCAGGCTCCTGCCAATAGCGCTGCAGGTGCTCGTCATGGATGTAGAAACGGCCGTCGACCTCGACGTCTTCCTGCTCCCAGTCCGAGCTGTCGTAGGAGTAGAACTGGTAAAGGTTGCGGATCAGCGGTAACTGCTCGGCAGTGGTGGGTAGCAGTTCGATCTGCATGGCGTTCCCTGGTGAAGATCAGTGTCGATGGTCTGTAAATCTATCCAGTAGTTCGGTATCGTTCCAGCCTTCGCTCAACAGGCAGGACGATTTCCCCATGGCCAAGGCTAAACGCATGTACGGCTGCACCGAGTGCGGCGCCACCTTTCCCAAGTGGGCGGGGCAGTGCGGTGAGTGCGGCGCCTGGAATACCCTGGTGGAAACCGTGGTCGAGGGCGCGACGCCCAGCGGGCGTGCCGGCTGGGCAGGCGACAAGGCCAACATAAAGACTCTGGCTGAGGTCAGTGTCGAAGAAATTCCGCGTTTTTCCACTGCCTCCGGTGAACTGGATCGGGTGCTTGGCGGTGGTCTGGTGGACGGCTCGGTGGTGTTGATCGGCGGCGATCCCGGTATCGGCAAATCGACCATCCTGCTGCAGACCTTGTGCAACATCGCCCAGCGCTTTCCGGCGCTGTACGTCACCGGTGAGGAGTCGCAGCAACAGGTGGCCATGCGTGCACGGCGCCTGGACCTGCCGCAGGACAAGCTCAAGGTGATGACCGAGACCTGCATCGAGTCGATCATCGCCACCGCCCGCCAGGAAAAGCCCAAGGTCATGGTGATCGACTCGATCCAGACTATCTTCACCGAACAGCTGCAGTCGGCTCCCGGTGGTGTGGCCCAGGTGCGCGAAAGTGCGGCGCTGCTGGTGCGCTTCGCCAAGCAGAGCGGCACGGCGATCTTTCTCGTCGGTCACGTGACCAAGGAAGGTGCGCTGGCCGGGCCGCGTGTGCTGGAGCACATGGTCGATACCGTACTGTATTTCGAGGGTGAATCCGACGGTCGTCTGCGCCTGCTGCGGGCGGTGAAGAACCGCTTCGGCGCGGTCAACGAACTGGGCGTGTTCGGCATGACCGACAAGGGCCTCAAGGAGGTTTCCAACCCGTCGGCGATCTTCCTCACCCGCGCTCAGGAGTCGGTGCCCGGCAGCGTGGTGATGGCCACTTGGGAGGGCTCGCGGCCGATGCTGGTGGAGGTGCAGGCTCTGGTCGACACCAGCCATCTGGGCAACCCGAGGCGCGTCACCCTGGGCCTGGATCAGAATCGTCTGGCCATGCTCCTGGCGGTGCTGCATCGTCACGGTGGCATTCCCACCTATGACCAGGACGTCTTCCTCAACGTGGTCGGCGGGGTCAAGGTGCTGGAGACGGCCTCCGACCTGGCGCTGATGGCGGCGGTGATATCCAGCCTGCGCAACCGGCCGCTGGAGCACGACCTGCTGGTGTTCGGCGAGATCGGCCTGTCCGGCGAGATCCGCCCGGTGCCGAGTGGTCAGGAGCGTTTGAAGGAGGCCGCCAAGCACGGCTTCAAGCGCGCCATCGTACCCAAGGGCAATGCGCCGAAGGAGGCGCCAGCGGGGTTGCAGGTCATCGCCGTGACGCGCCTGGAACAGGCGCTGGATGCATTGTTCGAGTGACGAGCGTTGCGGCTGAAGCCTCTTTCATCGATCCAAGCGGCAAAGCGCATCGCCGGCAAGCCGGCCCCTACCGTTTTGTCGCTCGGATGAAGTCCGTGTGCATGGCCAATATCCCCCTGATTGCATCCGGGCTACGAGTGTCCTGTGGTGCGGCGTTCTGCCGCGACTGGGCTCCGGCGGAAATTGATTCAGGTCAATAGGTAGCAGGCTATCGGCGCGCAGCATGAAGGCGTATCCAAACGAGGAGACACCATCATGTTCCTGTTCTTCGATTTCTTTTCCCGAGCCTTCAATTTCGACGCCAAGGCCGTCGAGTCGCGCGATGCACGTCGTGAGGCGCAACGCATCCAGGCGCGACGTCAGCGTCGCCAGGAAGCCGAGGCTGCCTGCCGCGTCCACTGAGTTGCGCAGTGCGATGTCTAGGCGCAGGCAGGCAATGGTGCCGTCGAGCATCTTCCGGTAGGGTTCGGACACTCGCCACACAGCCAGGCGATAATCGCCAGGTTCTAGGTCCGAACCCGCTTAACGCCCCCTTCACTGAAACCCTTGCAAAGCATGCTTGACGTGTCCTTTCGTCGGGAGCGCGGGCGCGCTATGGTGTCGGCCGCCCACTGGGCCAGGTTTCGCGCCGCGCGTCTTGTGGCGTGTTCATTCGTGGCTGTTGCCCGATGCTTCGCGAGGACCAATCGCATGCCGCCATCCGCTGTTCCCGTCACCGTGCTCACCGGCTTTCTCGGTGCCGGCAAGACCACCCTGCTGCACCATATGCTCAAGGTCGAGCACGGTTTGCGCCTGGCGGTGATCGAGAACGAATTCAGCGCCACGCCCATCGACGGCCAGTTGCTCGGCGATGAGCCGGTGAAGCTGGTCACTCTGGCCAACGGTTGCGTGTGCTGCTCGATTCATGTCGAGCTGGAGAAGGCACTGTTTCTGTTGCTAGACAAGCTCGACAGCGGCGAGCTGGCCTTCGACCGTCTGGTGATCGAGTGCACTGGTCTGGCCGATCCGGCGCCTGTTGCGCAGACTTTCTTCGCCGTCGAGGAGTTGGGAGCGCGCTATCGACTCGACGGTATCGTCACCCTGGTCGATGCGGTCAATGCTGAGCGTCACCTGAGCGAGAGCATCGCCCAGGCCCAAGTCGGTTTCGCCGATTTGCTCCTGCTGAGCAAGACCGATCTGGCCGATGCAGACAGCGTCGAGGCGCTGCGAGCTCGTTTGCAGCGCATCAATCGGCGCGCGCCGATCGAGGTGGTCGAGCATGGCCGTATCGATCTTGCAGCGCTACTCGATCTGCGTGGCTTCGAACTCGATCCCACGCCGGATCGCGGCCTGAGCTTGCGTCCGCTGGTGGCGGCGAGCAAGACACCAGATCGCATTCGCACACTGGTGCTGGAGAGCGCCGAGCCGGTCGATCTGGAGCGCCTCAGCGCATTCATGGAAGGTTTGCTGGCGCGCTTCGGCGATGCACTGCTGCGCTACAAGGGCGTGTTGGCCGTGGCAGGGGAGCCGCGTCGCCTGGTATTTCAGGGCGTATTGCAGCTCTACAGCTTCGATTGGGACAGTGAGTGGGCAGCGGACGAGGCGCGCGAAAGCGTGCTGGTGTTCATTGGTGACAACCTGCCCGAGGACGAAATCCGCCAGGGTTTCACTGAAACGCTCGGGCAGCCTTGATCAGGGTTTGTCGCCGAGGGCGGCGAGCTCCCGTTCCAGCAGGCTCTCGTCGCCCAGATTGAGCTCC
Organism: Ectopseudomonas composti; assembly: GCF_900115475.1. GTDB lineage: Bacteria > Pseudomonadota > Gammaproteobacteria > Pseudomonadales > Pseudomonadaceae > Aquipseudomonas > Aquipseudomonas composti. The sequence continues at coordinate 278,922 of NZ_FOWP01000001.1, read as the reverse complement.
ACCAGACGACGCAGATGGCTGATCGAATCCAGATCGATATGGCGGCAGACGAAGCCGAGATAACCGGCCTGGGTTCGGGTCAGCAGAACCTCCATCTTTACCCGCGCCTCGTCGCCGAGCTGGATCTGCGCTTCGAACGGCTGATCCGGGTCAGCGTTCCAGTTTGCCGGTGTTTCCACCATCAGGCCCTTGAGCGACAGGTCATGCAGCACCGCCGACCAGCGCCGTTCGCCTTGCACGAGCACGGTGGGGGCGTCGAAGGCGATGCGCTGAAAGCGCCGACGCTCGTTGGCTGTATCACTCATTCCCGAACTCCGATCTGCAGGTTTCCCAACACTATAGCCAAGGCGGCTGTCGGCGGTCTCGAATTGTGTCGAGTTGCACGAACGGTAGCGCGGGTTGTTTGACAGCTGGGGTGACCTGACCAAAGCTCCTTATGCAGTTTCAATCATTCGATATGACGGGGCGATAGCTATGAGCAAGCGAATGTTGGGCAAGGGTTTGATCTTTGGTGTCCTGAGCATGGCCAGCGTTGGCGCGTTCGCTGATGCGGCCGGGGGCAATGGCTGTGGCTGGGGCAACATGCTGTTCGAAGGGCAGCGTGGCATTGCGCCACACTTCCTGGCCACCACCACCAACGGTACCTTCGGCAATGCCACCTTCGGCATGACCTCCGGTACCAACGGCTGCGATACCAGCGGCGCGCTGGGCTATAACGGACGCTCCATGCTGGCGATGAACGGTATGCTCGATTCCATCGCTGAAGACATGGCCATGGGTCAGGGCGAGGCGCTGGATGCCTACGCGACTTTGCTGGGCGTCGAGTCCAAGGACCGTGCGCACTTCGCCAAGGTCACCCACGACAATTTCGGCAGCATTTTCAGCCAAGCCGATGCCACCAGCGAGCAGGTGCTGGCCGCTACCCTCGATGTGATGAGCCGTGACGCGCAGCTGGCGCGCTACGTGAAGCAACCCGCATAACACGTCTGCTTCGTTGTCGGTGCGCACGGCGCACCCTTCGGCTTCGAGCAGATCCGCGGACTTGTAGGGTACTTCGTGCGCACCGGCTGCATGCCATACACGACAAGGAAATCGACCAGGCAAAAAGAAGCCCGCCAATTGGCGGGCTTCTTCGTTTCAGGTGCTGCCTTAGTTGCCGTAGACCGGGAACTTGGTGCACAGGGCTTTGACCTGCTCACGCACGCGGCCTTCGACGTCGTCGTTACCGATGTTGGCCAGCACGTCGCAGATCCAGCCCGCCAGTTGACGGCACTCGTCTTCCTTGAAGCCGCGAGTGGTCACGGCTGGGGTGCCAATACGCAGGCCGGAGGTGACGAACGGCGAGCGCGGGTCGTTCGGTACGCTGTTCTTGTTCACGGTGATGAAGGCGCGGCCCAGGGCTGCGTCTGCGTCCTTACCGGTGATGTCTTGCTTGATCAGCGAGAGCAGGAACAGGTGGTTCTCGGTACCGCCGGAAACGACGTCATAACCGTTGTCGATGAACACCTGAGCCATGGTCTGGGCGTTCTTGATCACTTGAGCCTGGTAAGCCTTGAATTCAGGCTGCAGGGCTTCCTTGAAGCACACCGCCTTGGCAGCGATGACGTGCTCCAGCGGGCCACCCTGGCCGCCCGGGAAGACGGCGGAGTTGAATTTCTTCTCCAGTTCTTCGTTCTTGCGCGCCAGGATCAGGCCGCCGCGCGGGCCGCGCAGGGTCTTGTGGGTGGTGGTGGTGACCACGTCGGCGAACGGCACCGGGTTCGGGTACAGGCCGGCGGCAACCAGGCCCGCTACGTGGGCCATGTCGACGAACAGGTAGGCACCGACCTTGTCGGCAATCGCGCGGAAGCGCGGGAAGTCCAGCACCTGCGAGTAGGCGCTGAAGCCGGCGATGATCATCTTCGGCTTGTGTTCGACGGCCAGGCGCTCGACTTCGTCGTAGTCGATCAGGCCTTGGTCGTTGATGCCGTACTGCACGGCGTTATAGATCTTGCCAGAGAAGCTGACGCTGGCGCCGTGGGTCAGGTGGCCGCCGTGGGCCAGGCTCATGCCCAGCACGGTGTCGCCAGCATTGAGCAGGGCCATGTACACGGCGCTGTTGGCCTGGCTGCCGGAGTGCGGTTGGACGTTGGCGTAGTCGGCGCCGAACAGCTCCTTGGCGCGGTCGATGGCGAGTTGCTCGACCACGTCGACGTATTCGCAGCCACCGTAGTAGCGCTTGCCTGGGTAACCTTCGGCGTACTTGTTGGTCAGCACGCTGCCCTGGGCTTCCATCACCGCCGGGCTGGTGTAGTTTTCCGAGGCGATCAGCTCGATGTGCTCTTCCTGGCGCTGAGCTTCCTGCTCCATCGCGGTAAAGAGTTCGGCGTCATAACGAGCGAGGGTCAAATCACGGCTGAACATGGCGGTCCCCTGAAATCAGCTGGGCGGTAGAAAGAGGGGGCGGATTCTACCGCAAAGGTCGCATTCAGGCATATGAAGGTCGGTCATGAGGCAGACAAATGGCCCTCATGCGGGGTTCGCCTGGCTCAGTCGAGCATGAACAGCGCGGTGCCGCTGAACTGTGCGGTGAGCTGTTGCGCGGGCATCGGCCTGCCCAGCAGGTAGCCCTGTACCTCATCGCAGTCGTGCTCGCGAAGGAAGTCCAACTGCTCCTGCGACTCGACACCTTCGGCGATCACGGCCAGGTTCAGGCTGTGGGCCATGGCGATGATCGCGCGCGCGATCTGCGCATCCTGCTCGCCCTCCGGCAGGCCGTCGACGAAGCTGCGGTCGATCTTCAGCACGTCGATGGGGAACTGCTTGAGGTAGTTCAGCGACGAGTAGCCGGTGCCGAAGTCATCCACCGCGATGCACAGGCCCAGTTGCTTCAGGTCGGCCAGGGTTTGCATGGCGCTGGCGACATCGCGCATCAGGATGCTTTCGGTCAGCTCCACTTCGAGGCAGGCCGGCGGGATGGACGTTCTGGCGATGATGGTCGAGATACGTGCAGTCAGATCTCCTTCGGCGAACTGACGAGCGGAGAGGTTGACCGAGACCTTGGGGATGCGAATCTTTTCTTCGTGCCAGGCCTTGAGCTGACGGCAGGCTTCCTCCAGCACCCATTCACCGACTTGTACCACCAGACCGAGCTCTTCCAGGACTGGAATGAAGTCATTGGGTGGCACCAGGCCGCGGGTCGGATGATTCCAGCGCAGCAGGGCTTCCACGCCGGTCAGGCGGCGGCCGTCGCCGGAGAACTGCGGTTGGTAATGCAGCACGAACTGGCCCTGCTCCTGGGCGTGGCGCAGGTCGCTTTCCAGCTCCAGGCGCTCCAGGGCGCTGGCGTTCATGTCGGCCTGGTAGAACTGGAAGTTGTTCTTGCCGCGCTCCTTGGCGTGGTACATCGCGGTGTCGGCGTTCTTCATCAACTGGCTCAGCTCGTCACCGTCCTGCGGGGCGAGGGCGATGCCGATACTGGCGGTGACGAAGAACTCGCGGCCTTCGAGCACGAAGGGGCGGGCCAGGCTGGAGAGGATCTGCTCGGCGACATGAATGGCACGATTCAGCGCGCCTTCTCGGGTGGCACGCGGCTGCAGGAGCAGGGTGAACTCGTCGCCGCCCATGCGCGCCACGGTGTCGTCACCGTCGACGCAGGCCGACAGGCGCACGGCTACGTCCTTGAGCATGCGGTCGCCGGCAGCGTGACCCAGTGAGTCGTTGATCGGCTTGAAGCGGTCGAGGTCAAGGAACATCAGCACCACCCATTCGTCGTGCCGATCTGCATGCTGCAGGGTACTGTGCAGGCGATCCTGGAACAGGGTGCGGTTGGGCAGATGGGTCAGGGCGTCGTAATACGCCAGGCGATGGATGCGCTGTTCGCTGGCCTTGCGCTCGCTGATGTCGCTGAAGAAGCACACATAGCTGACCAGGTCGCCTTCCTCGTCGTGTACCGCGGTGATGCCGACCCAGGCCGGGAAGTTCTCGCCACCCTTGCGCTTGAGCCACACCTCGCCCTCCCAGCTGCCGCGTTGGTTGAGCTGGCCGAGGATGTACTGCATGTGGGTCGCCTGCTGACGGTCGGCGGTCAGCATGCCTGGTAGTTGATCGAGCACCTGGCCGGCGGAATAGCCGCTGATGCGACTGAACGCCTTGTTGACCTGAACGATGTAACCGGCCGGATCGGTGACCAAAATCGCCGCAGTGGAGTGCTCGAATACCGTGGCCGCCATGCGCAGGTCTTTTTCCGCGCGCCGTTGCTGGCTGATATCGCGACCGACACCGAGGATGCCCTCGAAGCGGCCACTCTCGTCCCACATCAGCACCAGGCGCAGCTCCACCGGGATCTTGCGACCATCGGAGCGCATGCAGTCGAAGACGAACAACTGGTCCGGCAGTTCTTCACGTAAGCGGTTGAGTCGGTCGCGCTCGCCAAGTGCATCGCGGATGCGTTCGAGCAGCAGATTGAGGCCGCTCAGCTGCTGTGGATTGGCCGCAAGGTTGAAGATGCTGTTGCTCATCACCCAGTCGGCGGAATAGCCGAGTACCGGTTCGACTGAGGGGCTGACATAGTTGAGGTTGAGCGCGCTATCAGTAGACACGATCATATCGCTGATGCTTTCTGCCAGCAGGCGGTAGCGCTGTTCGCTGTCACGCAGCGACTGGTTGCGCTCGATCTGTTCGGTGATGTCCTTGGCCACGCCGATCAGGCGGCTGACGCGGCCGCGCTCGTCACGCGCCAGCGCCTGCTCGCGAATGCTGAACCAGTGCCATTGGCCATTGCGGTGGCGCCAGCGCAGTACCGATTCGAGCAACAGGCCGTCGCCCACCACTTTCTGCAGGTTGCGGATGCGCCAGTAGTACTCGGCGTCGTCCGGGTGCAGCACCTGCTCCCAGAAATCCTCGCGCATGCCCCTGAGCTCGGCCTTGCTGTAGCCCAGTTGCAGGCCGAGGCTGTGGTTGCTGAACAGCACCTGCTTGTTCTGCATGTCATGCACGTAGAGCAGGTCCGGTACCGAGCGCACCACTTCCGACCAGAAGCGCTCGCGCTCGATCAGCGACAGCTCGATGCGCTTGCGGCTGGTGATGTCGCTGATGCTCAGGGTGACTGCCTGGTAGTCCTGGATCATTTCCGGCAGGCGCAGCACCAGCCACACGTGGCGCTGCAGACCCTGTGCGGTCACCAGCTGGGTTTCCAGCTCCACCAGGTTGGGGCCTTCGAGCACGGCCACGGCCAGGCGATAACGCAGGTCGTCCGGCTGTACCGGACCGTTGCCGATCAGTTGCTGCCAGGCCTGTTCGGTGGACTTCACCCCGAGCAGGTTGAGAGCCACTTGGTTAGCCTCGGTGATGTGCAGTTGATCGAGCAGCAGGTCCTGATGCCCGGCATCGGCCTGCAACCAACGCTGCAGCCCTGCGGCGTCGCGCAATTTGTGTTGCAGCAGGACGCTGCGCAGACCGGAGAGGTCGAGCACGCACAGCGCCACGCCGGTGCCTTCGAAGATGTCCTGATAGCGCCTGCGGGTCTCTTGCAGGACACGCATCGCCTGTTGCTCGTCGGTGACGTCACGCAGCACCCAGACGTAACCGGCCTGCCGGCCGACACCACTGATATCGCTGCGGGTCACGGCAAACAGGCGCGCGCGCCCATCGTCTTCCACTCTGACCAGCTCCGGCCCCAGGTCAGGGGTCAGTTGCGGGCTGTTGAGCAGCAGTGGGTCGAGGTCGGGTAGCAGATCGAGCAGGTGGACATCCCATGCAGCTTCACTGCTCAGGCCGAACAAGGCTTCGGCCTGCGGGTTGAGGTAACGCAGCTTGCCGTCGGCCTGGGTCACCAGGATGCGTTCTTCGACGGCACCAAGCGCGCTGGCCGCCTGGCGCAGTGAGCGGCGTGATTCGGTGTTCAGGCGCTGCAGGCGACGCTGCTCACGCTGCAGACCATAAAGCGCCAGCAGGGTGAGCAGGCTGCACAAGGCGAACAGCAGGAACTTGCCTGCCAGGGTTGGCATCAGTTCATTGCCGACGCGATCCGCGTCGAACAGTGCACGCAGTTGCCAGTCGCTGCCAGGCAGGGCGATCAGTTCCAGGCTCTGCGCCTGCTCGGCTGCGGTAACCGGGGTGACGATGCTGCCTGCCTGCTGCAGGTCATCGGCGCGCGCGATGACGCGCTGGCTGAGGACGTCTTCGAGCAGCCACCTGTGCTCGCTCTGATGTTGCTCGCGCAGCCAACTGCGCAACGCGCTGGTGCGCATGCGCAACACGCGGTGGCTGTCGTCGGACTGGCGCAGCAACAGATACAGGGTGCCGCCGTCCTGCGCGCTGAAGGCGAAGTGATAGGACGCGGAGTCGCTGCGCTGCAACTGGTTGCGAATGAAGCTGAGGTCGCGCGACTCGCTGGCGCTGTCGGCCAACAACTGCCCGTGGGTGTCGAGCCAGGCCAAGCTGTTCAAGGTCGGGAAGATGCTGCGCAGTAGTGTGACCAACTCGTCGTCGCTACTGTCGCGCGCCGCTGCGCTCTGCAGCATCGCTTGGCCTGCCTGGGCCTTGAGGCGCATGTTCAGGCTCACATGTCTGGCCAGCTGGGCGCTGTAGCCCTGGCTCAGTTGCTTCTGGCTGTCGAGCAACTGGCGGTATTCCTGCGTCAGCTGCCAGGCCAACAGGGCCAGGATAGCCAGAACCAGTACCACCAGTGCACGCCGCAACGCTTCGCGACGCTTCGGCGCGCGCGGCTCGCCGGAAGGAGAAGACGGCAGGGAGGAGGGGATCGACACGTTCTGTGAACCTGCAGCTAGTGCTGGGCTAGTGTAGCGTTGTGGCGCGCGAGCATGCCTGCGCTCGCGCGAGCCGGCTAGCATGCCTGCAAATGTGGCCAAGTGCCAGTTGCGCCGACGAGCGTAGGTTTGCCCTGTCACGTACATTGCGGTAGCTTTGCGCCGCGCGCGTGAACTGTCCGCGCGTTACTTGGCGTTCGCCTCCGCAGGGGCTAAGGTCTCTGCACATTGCGTACGCGTAGGTGGTGTGAAAACTGATGGCTAGCGCACGTTAACGACCCTGCTTCTCGGTAGGAACGGCTTCAGCCGCGAATTTCGCGGATAAATCCGCTCCTACAAGGTGTACAACAGCTAACGCGAACATAGCCAAGAGATTGCGCCCTCGACGCAGTCATCATGTTTTCACGCGACCTGCATGGCGCGCCGTTTCCAGCTCCCAATTCTCACCAGTCAGGTTTTCCATGGCTCAGTACGTCTACAGCATGCATCGGGTCAGCAAAGTTGTCCCGCCGAAACGTGAAATTCTCAAGGACATCTCTCTGTCCTTCTTCCCGGGCGCCAAGATCGGCGTACTGGGCCTCAACGGTGCCGGTAAGTCCACGCTGCTGCGCATCATGGCCGGCGTCGACACCGAGATCGATGGCGAGGCCCGTCCGATGCCAGGCATCAAGGTCGGCTACCTGCCGCAGGAGCCGCAGCTCGACCCGAGCAAGACCGTGCGCGACATCGTCGAAGAGGCCGTAGGCGAGATCAAGCAGGCCCAGGCGCGTCTCGACGAAGTGTATGCCGCTTACGCCGAGCCGGATGCCGACTTCGACGCGCTGGCTGCCGAACAGGCCAAGCTCGAAGCCATTCTGCAGGCGTCCGATGGTCACAACCTCGAACGCCAACTGGATGTCGCCGCCGACGCCCTGCGCCTGCCGGCCTGGGACGCGAAGATCGAACACCTGTCCGGTGGTGAGAAGCGTCGCGTGGCGCTGTGCCGCCTGCTGCTGTCGGCACCCGACATGCTGCTGCTCGACGAGCCGACCAACCACCTGGATGCCGACTCGGTGGCCTGGCTGGAGCGCTTCCTGCACGATTTCCCCGGCACCGTGGTGGCCATCACCCACGACCGTTACTTCCTCGACAACGTCGCCGGCTGGATTCTCGAGCTCGACCGCGGTCATGGCATCCCCTACGAGGGCAATTACTCCGGTTGGCTGGAATCGAAGGCGAACCGCCTGGCTCAGGAAGCCAAGTCCGAGGCCTCGCATGCCAAGGCCATGAAAGCCGAGTTGGAATGGGTTCGTCAGGGCGCCAAGGCACGTCAGTCCAAGTCCAAGGCGCGTCTGCAACGCTTCGAGGAAATGCAATCGCAGGAATTCCAGAAGCGCAGCGAGACCAACGAGATCTACATCCCTGCCGGGCCGCGCCTGGGCGACAAGGTCATCGATTTCGTCAATGTGTCGAAGTCCTTCGGTGACCGCGTGCTGATCGACGACCTGTCCTTCAGTATTCCGAAAGGCGCCATCGTCGGCGTGATCGGCGGTAACGGTGCGGGTAAATCGACCCTGCTGCGCATGATCACCGGCAAGGAGCAACCGGACGCAGGCCGGATCGAGATCGGTGAGACCGTGCAGATTGCCAGCGTCGAGCAGAGCCGCGAGGCGCTCGAAGGCAACAAGACCGTGTGGGAGCAGATCTCCGACGGCTTCGACATGATCAAGGTCGGCAACTACGAGGTGCCGTCACGCGGTTACGTTGGTCGCTTCAACTTCAAGGGCGCCGACCAGCAGAAGTTCGTCAAGGATCTCTCTGGTGGTGAGCGCGGTCGCCTGCACATGGCGCTGACCCTGAAGCAGGGCGGCAACGTGCTGCTGCTCGACGAACCGTCCAACGACCTCGACGTGGAAACCCTGCGTGCGCTGGAAGAAGCGCTGCTGGACTTCCCTGGCGCCGCCATCGTGATTTCCCACGATCGCTGGTTCCTCGACCGTATCGCCACGCACATCCTCTCCTACGAGGACGATGGCAAGGTCAACTTCTTCGAAGGTAACTACACCGAGTTCGAGGCCGACCGCAAGAAACGCCTGGGCGATGCCGCCGCGCAGCCGCACCGCGTGCGTTACAAGAAGCTGACGCAGTAAGCGTTCGCCAGATGAAAAACGGAGCCTTCGGGCTCCGTTTTTCGTTTCAACATGCCAGCGACGTCAGCCTGCGGGCCTTGTCTTGTAGGGCGCGCCGTGCGCACCAGTTGCACGGGAATATCGGTGCGCACAGTGCACCCTACGTGCTCAGAGTCTGGCCAGCAGGCTCTCTAGCGCCCTGGCCTGATCCTCGGCCAGGTCGATGATGTGAAAGCCTGCCCAGCAGTGCTGGCCATCGGCGCCAGGGCGGCTCCATAGGCAGTCGGCACCCAGGCGCACCTCCTGAACCTCATCGCTACCGGAGGTGCCGACCAGCCGGCACTGCAGCACCGCGTCTGCGGTCTGCGGCGTATCGCTGAACAACATGAAGCCATCGGCAGACAGGTCAACGATGCGGCCCAGGCGCTGCCCGCTGTTCAGGTCGAAGACCTCCAGCTGCATTTCGGTGCCATGGCGGCTGTGTTGGCGACGCTCTTCCATGGAAATTCCTCAGCGGGGTTCGGCTGTGCGCCCAGTGAAGCGCTGCAGCACACGGTAGATGGCGGTCAGTGCACGATCCACCAGCGGAGTCGCGCGTTCGGGAGTGACGATGCGGGCCAGACCCTTTTCCATTTCGCTGGCCAGCAGGGTCAGCGGTTTGATCGCGACGCGCTGGCCGCTGTTGTCGACGAACATATAGTTGTGCGTGGTTGGGCTGAACCAGGAAAGTTTGAGCACGCGACTCTTGTCGCCTTCGACGAATTCGAACCAGGTGCCGAACTCGACGTTGGCCAGTTCCTTGGCCAGCGCCTGAGCTCGGCTCGAGAGTTTGGTGCGTGGTGGCGCCTGGCGCGCCAGGTCGGCATCTTCGCCGAGCATGGCGCCGAGCGGGCTCTCCGGCAGCGTCGGTTTGAGCTGCGCCGCCAACTGTGGTTGCTTGGCCTGCACAGCGTGCTGGCAGGCCACCAGGTCCTGCAGCAGGCGGCGGATGCCGTCTTCGTGGTAGCCACCGAGCAATTCCAGACCCTTGCGCAGGTCGCTGAGCATGGGCACGCGCATTTCCTGCAGGCGCTGCTTGTCGTCGTCGCCGAGCGGCGTACCACTCCACGCCAGTTGCTCGGCAACCTCGCAGGAGCGCCGCCATTCCGCGCTCTGCTCCCCATGGCGCAGCAAGACGAAGACCAGCACATCGGCCCAGGTCAGCTCCAGGAAGTTGCGGATGATCGCTGGCAGGTCGCGCTGCTCGACGCATTGCCGAACCACTTCCAGCGCCTGTTCGCGCGCACCTAGCAGGCGGTCGCGGCCCTTGGCGGCCTCGACGGCGCGACGTTCGCGCAGCTCGACCTTGTGGCGCAGGGTTTCGACGTATTCGTTGAATTCTTCGATCAGGCTGTCGAACAGCCCGAGGTCGCCGCTAAAGCCGTGGATCACCCGCTCGACCACCCACTGCATCTTGGCCAGCAGGCCGCGTTCGTCGCCCTCGCTGCCATACAGTACGCCGGCCTGGGCCATCGTATTGAGCAGGCGCCGCGCTGGATGGTGGTGCTGGGTGAACAGCGCCTTGTCCAGAAGCGCGATTTTCAGGTACGGCGTATGTAAGTGTGAGAGTGCAGTCTTGCAGGCGTCCGGCAGGTTCTCGTCGTCGAGGATGAAGTCGAACAGCATGCCGACCAGATCGATGACGTCGGCCTCCTGATCCGACACCTTGCTGTCGCCGGGCAAGCTGCTGTGCGCTTCTAGCTGCTGTTGCAGATCAGCCTTGAGGCCTTCGACGGCCTGTGGCTTGTGCAGGCGCTGAGCCAGCTCGTGGGCCGACTGCTGCTGCATACGGTTGAGTGCAGCGAGCAACTCATTGGCGCTATAGGTGCGGCTGGCTTCGCGTGGAGAGAAACTGACGATGCTCCGTGTACCGCCGAGCAATGGGGCATCCGGGTGACTGTGGCGATGCTCGTCGAGCAGGCTGGACAGGCCACTGAACAGCGCGCCTGGATCGCTCGGCGGCGGTGCACTGAGGTCGAGATCGAATAGCGCTGGCTCTGGGGCCGAGGCTGCAGTGCCTGGCCTGCTCGTTGCTTGCGGTTTGCTCGCCGGGGTTTCTACCTTGGGCGATTCGGGGCGACTGAGGCTCGGGTTGACCTGCGCGCTGTACTTGAGATTGGGCAGCACGCCTGCGTCGATCAGGCGTTGGTTGAGCGCGCCATAGAGCGAATCCAGGCTCTGCATCACATGGCGATCGAAGAGCATGTAGAGGATGGTCTTGATCTGCAGCGGAAACGGGCAGGGCGCCAGCGCATCGCGAAATGCCTGGGCAATGGCCTGCGGACCGAAGGGGTTGCTGTCCTCGCCGATTTTCTGGCCGTTGTTGAGCAACGCCAGGCGCTGCTCCAAGGCAAACAGCGGCTGAGTGCAGCGCGCCTTGACCCGGCTGACCATGTTGGTGACCTGCAGGGTCTCTTCGTAATCTTCGTTCTGTACCAGCGCTAACTGTTCCGGGTCCATCGGGGCGGCGATCTGGTTCTGCAGTTTGCCGTCGAGGAAATCGGAGAAGTTGCTGGCGATCGTCTGGTGGTAGCTGCGCTCGATCTGCGGACGCTGGCGGCGGATTTCGCGCATGTTGTCGAAGAACAGCGTCTGCACCTTGTTGTTTTCGGCCTTCTCGGCGCATTCGAACAGGGTGTCATCGACCTGGCCGAAAACGCCGCTGAGGTGCTCTGCCAAGCGGTTCATCACCAATTTGCGACAGGTTTGCACCAGGTCGCTGAAGCGCGGCTGGATGCCGCGGCTGGCGAGGCTGACCACCTTGGGATGAACGGGGGGCTTGTCCTGGGTGCTCATGGACTGTCCTGGCTGGCGTCGTCGGCTGGCGCGTCCTGCGTCGTGCCGCAGTTCGATGAAACATATAGTAGTCCATGCTCGCGCTGCAAAGCATTGTCGTAAAAGCAGTTTGCAGGGGTTGACAGGGAAATTTTGCTACGTAAAATGGCGCGCCTCTGAAGCGGTAAAGCGAAAGCCAAAGCGCAACAGAGCTGGAAGACCGAAGTTCCGCGATAGCTCAGTCGGTAGAGCAAATGACTGTTAATCATTGGGTCCCTGGTTCGAGTCCAGGTCGCGGAGCCAACTTCCTATCGGGGTATAGCGCAGTCCGGTAGCGCGCTTGCTTTGGGAGCAAGATGTCGGGAGTTCGAATCCCCCTACCCCGACCATTTTTGGGTCGTTAGCTCAGTTGGTAGAGCAGTTGGCTTTTAACCAATTGGTCGTAGGTTCGAATCCTACACGACCCACCACTACAACGAACAAGCCCGCCTAGTGCGGGCTTTTTCGTTTCTGCGTTTCAGATTTCCATCTGAGTGCCCAGCTCGATCACCCGGTTCAGTGGCAGATTGAAGAAGCGCAGGCTGCTGTTGGCATTTTTCAACATGAACGAGAACAGCAGCTCTCGCCAGCGGGCCATGCCGAAGCGGCGGGTCGAGACCACCGTTTCCCGGCTGATGAAGTAGGTGGTGTGCATCGGCTCGAAGCTCAGCCCCGGCACATGACAGTGGCTGAGCGCCAACGGCACATCAGGGCGCTCGCTGAAGCCGAAATGCAGCACTACGCGGTAGAAGCCTTCGGCATGTTCTTCAACCTGTGCGCGCTTGCTCGAGGCAACGCGCGGGCTGTCCTCGCTGACCACTGTCAGCAGTACCACTTTCTCGTGCAGTACCTGATTGTGCAGCAGGTTATGCAGCAGTGCGTGCGGCACGCTGTCGGTGCGCGCAGTCAGAAACACCGCGGTGCCTTTTACCCGATGCGGGGGCTGGCGGGCGATGCTATCGCTGAATACCTCGAGTGGCAGGGCGTTTTCGCCCAGACGCTCGAAGACAATCTCCTTGCCGCGCTTCCAGGTGGTCATCAGCACGAACAGGACGATACCGGCGACCAGCGGGAAGGCGCCGCCGGCCAGTACCTTGGGCAGGTTGGCGATGAAGAACAGACTGTCGACAAGCAGGAAGCCAGCGAGTATCGGCAGCGATAGCCACTTAGGCAGGTTCCACAACAGCAGCATCACGGCAGCGGCCAGCAGCGTGGTGATCAGCATGGTACCGGTCACGGCCACGCCATAGGCAGAAGCGAGGGCACTGGATGAGCCGAAACCGAGCACCAGCAGCACGACGCCGATCATCAGCATCCAGTTCACCGTGCCGATGTAGATCTGCCCCTGTTCGGTCTCCGATGTGTGCTGGATGAACATGCGCGGGATGTAGCCCAGCTGGATGGCCTGGTGGGTCAGCGAGAATGCGCCGGAGATCACGGCCTGGGAGGCGATCACCGTGGCCAGGGTGGACAGTGCCACCATCGGCAGCAGCGCCCAGTTCGGTGTCAGCAGGAAGAACGGGTTGTGCGCAGCGGCCGGGTTGGCGAGGATCAGCGCACCCTGGCCCATGTAGTTGAGCAGCAGGCCGGGGAGCACCAGAAAGAACCAGGCGCGGGCGATGGGTTTGCGGCCGAAGTGACCCATGTCGGCATACAGCGCCTCGGCGCCCGTCAGTGCCAGCACCACGGCACCGAGGATGGCCACGCCGATGCCGGGGTGGACGATGAAGAAGTGGATGCACCAGTACGGGTTCAGCGCCTTGAGCACCTCCGGATACTGGCTGATGCCATGGATACCCAGTATGGCGAGCACGCTGAACCACAGCAGCATGATCGGGCCGAAGAGGATGCCAAGACGCGCCGTGCCGTGTTTCTGAATCAGAAACAGGCTGACGAGTATCACCAGCGCCAGTGGTACGACCCAGCGTTCGATACCATCGAAGGCGACCTGCAGGCCTTCGACCGCCGACAGCACCGAGATTGCCGGGGTGATCATGCTGTCGCCAAAGAACAGCGCTGCACCGAACAGGCCGATCAACAGCAGCACCTTGCGCAGGCGTGGGTAGTTGCGTGCGGCGCGTTGTGCCAGCGAGGTGAGGGCCATGACACCGCCTTCGCCGTCGTTGTCCGCACGCAGAATGAACAGCACGTACTTGATCGAGACCACCCAGATCAACGACCAGATGATCAGCGAGAGGATGCCCAGTACGCCCTCATGGTTGGGCGCTACGCCGTAATTGAAAACTTCCTTCAGGGTGTACAGCGGGCTGGTGCCGATGTCGCCGTAGACCACGCCAGTGGCGGCGATGAGCAATGCAAGAGCTGAGGGTTTGGCGGCAGGCGTTTTGCTTGGGTGCATCTGCGATGCTCCGTTGCAGGCGGATTCTGGAATGGGGGCGTCAGGTGGCTGTCGAGCCTGTGGCTCGGCTCAAGGCGGGGCGTTGCTGGGTCATTGCGTATTCATGCGCGATGCCTCGAATGGGCAGGTGTTGGCGAGCAGGACGCCCGCCAGCGACTGGGGCGTCCGTGCCCCAGTATAGACAGCTTCAGTGCAGCTTGAGGCGTGGCTCGGTGCTGCGCCCGATGCGGTCGCTGAGCATCAGTAGCAGGGTGCGCGGCACGCCATACAGGGCCATCTGGTGCATGCGGTAGAGCGACACGTAGAACACCCGCGCCAGCCAGCCTTCGAGCATCACGCTGCCGGTCAGGTTGCCCATCAGGTTGCCGACTGCCGAGAAGCTCGACAGTGAGATCAGCGAGCCGTAGTCGCGATAGCGGTATTCCGGCAGCGGTTGGCCCGCGATCTTCAAGCGTAGCGACTTGGCCAGCAACGATGCTTGCTGGTGTGCGGCTTGGGCACGCGGTGGTACGTTGCGGCCTTCATCGCCCGGCTGTGGACAGGCAGCGCAGTCGCCGAAGGCGAAGACATCGTCATCGAGCGTCGTTTGCAGGGTCGGGCGCACCTGCAACTGATTGATGCGGTTGCTCTCCAGGCCGTCGAGATCCTTGAGAAAATCGGGGGCACGGATACCGGCAGCCCAGACTTTCAGGCTCGCCGGGATGAAGTTGCCGTCGGCGGTTTTCAGGCCTTCGGCAGTCACTTCGCTGACGGCGGCGCCGGTCAGTACAGTGACGCCGAGTTTCTCCAGGGTCTGGTGCACCGGACGCGCGATGCGTTCGGGCAGGGCTGGCAGTACACGAGGCCCCGCCTCGATCAGGGTGATACGCATGTCTTCGGGGCGAATGCGATTGAGGCCATAGGCAGCCAGCTGTTTGGCGGCGTGGTGCAGTTCGGCGGCCAGTTCGACGCCCGTGGCGCCGGCGCCGACGATGGCGATGTCGATCCTCGAGCCGTCTTCACTCTCGCTGGCATGTGCGCGCAGGTAGTGGCTGAGCATGCGCCGGTGGAAGCGTTCGGCCTGCGCACGGGTGTCGAGGAAAATGCAGTGCTCGGCGGCGCCAGGGGTGCCGAAGTCATTGGTGGTGCTGCCGACGGCGATTACCAGGCTGTCATAGCTGATACTGCGCTCAGGCATCAGCACCTGGCCATCGTCATCCAGCGTGGGGGCCAGGGTGATGCTCTTGCCAGCGCGGTCGAGACCGGACATGCGCCCGAGCTGGAACTCGAAATGATTCCACTTGGCCTGGGCCACGTAGTTCAGTTCGTCTTCCGAGGAGTTCAGCGAGCCGGCGGCCACTTCGTGCAGCAGGGGTTTCCAGATGTGGGTGAGGTTGGCGTCGACCAGGATGATTCGGGCTGCGCCACTCTTGCCCAGTTTTCTACCAAGGCGGGTGGCCAGCTCCAAACCGCCGGCGCCGCCGCCGACAATCACGATGCGATGGGACATGGATAGTGCTCACAAGGCTTTGAAAAAGGCGGTGTGAGTGCGAGAGGGCGAGCGCGAGGCAGCTCATAGCACCAGTCGACTCAGAAAACGGCTCAGCAGACCCAGGCCGATGACAATGACCAGCACCACGGTGAGCAGGCGCCAGACGCGAAACGGCTGCCGTTCGACCTGATGCTGCGGTGCGCTCAGGTAGTGGTCGACTTTCTGCTGGTCTTCGGGGCTCAGGCGGCTGGTCATGGGCGGGCCTCTGCTTGAATGCGGCTATTCTAGGCGTGCCCGCCAGCCTTGGCGAGCGTCGTTGTCCTGCGGGTCAGATATCGTTTCGAGGGTTTCCACACTTACGGCGTCCTCCAGGCGGATGATGCCGCCCTCTATCACGCGGGCGGTGATACCGCCATGGCCGCGCATGGCCTGGAAGGTACCGCGCCCGAGGCGCTCCTCCAGGCGGGCGCAGGGCTGGCACCAGCCGGTGGTTTCCAGTATGGCCTGGCCAATACGAAAGCGGCGGCCCTTGAGGCTGAACAGGTTGATGCCGGCGACCGCGATATTGCGGCGCAGCTCGCTTGGCTCCATCGGCGTATCGCGGCCAAGCAGACCTGCGACGACGGCCAGGTGCTCCCATTGAATCAGGGTGACCTGCCGCGCATTGCGTGGCCCTGGGCGGCTGTGATCACCCGTCAGGCCGGCTTCACGCCGAGCTTCCACGGCTTCGACTTCGAGCATGGCCTCACGCGCCTTGGGGCGCACACCTATCCAGCGTACCTGGCCGACCTGCGGCACATCGGCCAGCAATTCCTGCAATGGGCTCATAGGCCGATACCAATATCGAACAACAGGCTGCGCCCGAGGTTCTGCCGCAGAAAGTCCGGCGCGTCCGGGTGGGCGAACAGTACGCGGGCGAAGCGCGGACCAACCAGCGACAGTGAGCGCCAGCCCTGGCGCAGATATTCGGTGGGTGGCGGGAAGTGGCTGTTGCAGTCGAGCACGGCGCGTTTGAGGCTGACGAAGGCGACCAGGTCAAGCTCGCCCAGATCGATGCCGCGTTCGCGATAATTGTGCGCCTTCTTGCGCAAGGTCGGCGCCAGGCGTGCCTGCATCTCACTGGCAGGAATACGCTTGGGGCGTGCCTCGCGGCGCACCAGCTGGCTCAGGGAAAAGGCGCTGCGGCGCCGCTCCAGTTCCGCGCGCCACTCGTCATTGAGACGGCGACCTTCGTCGAGCACGAAGAACACTTCGAAATTGGCGTCGCGAAACAGCACGTCGGGCGGCTCCTGGCCGCTGGGCGTGAAATCGTCGTGATGGTGGCGCACATTCAGCGCTTGCAGCAGGCGCTGGCAAACCCAGCGTTCGCGCTCCCATTTCTTCGCGTTGGAGAGGAAGGCATTGGCCTGTTCGGCCTGGTGCGTGAGTAGGCGCAGATAATCGGAATCGTCCATGTCCAGAGCTTAGCTGTAGCGCAGGCTGGCATGCTAGCGCTTACCGTGTGATGAGCCGGGTAATCGCTTGAAGGCTGCGAGTGCGGGGGGCTGTATGAAGACAGCCGTCATTCCCGAGTGGTGGCACAGCGGCTCCATCGCCGAACAGCGCTTGTGCTGGCCCGAAGGGGAATCATTGGCGGTAGCACCGAGCAGCTGGACCCCGCTTGCACGGGGGGTAATCCGCTAAGGAAGCTCTGGAAATAACTCCACACCGTCACTCCCGCGAAGGCGGGAGCCCAGGTGCTGCCGTCCCGCCTGCGCGGGAATGACGACTATTTCAGTCCACCCCTAAGCTATCCAGGCGCTCTGGATTTAGGCCAGTAGGGCTCAATGCATTCGCTAGGTACTTCAGGGGTAAACCGCTTCGTCACTCCGGCGCAGGTTGTGACGCCTGCGAGGAATGCATCGAAAACCTCAGCAGTGAACATCTTGCCCGTTCTTGCTCGATTGCTCAGGCAGAGCAAGTGCCGGTGTAGACTGCCTGGTACGGCGAAAAATGAAGGAGAGGGTGTGCGCACATGATCGCTTCCAACCTGCTGGCATTTTCTACCCTGTTCGGTGGCTGGCTGATCTATGGGCTGGCGCTGCTCTGGGCGGTGGCGCGGGCGCCCTGGGTCGAGTTGTTCAGCGATCTGCGCCGCCAGCATCTGCTGTTCGGCACCATGCTCGCACTGTTCCTACTGTGGCTGGTGCGCCGCGATTTCGACTCCGGGCTTTCCTATCATTTCATCGGCATGACTGCCGTAACCCTGCTGCTCGACTGGCCTCTGGCCGTGCTTGCAGGCCTGGCCGCACAGCTTGGCCTGCTGGCTATCGGCCGCATGGACCTGGCTTCGCTTGGCGTCAACGGGGTGCTGCTGGTGCTGATACCTGTGCTGGTCACCGAGCTGTGCGCGATCCGCGTAGAGCGTGCACAGCCGCGTAACCTGTTCGTCTATATCTTCTTCTGCGGATTCTTCCCGGCGGCATTGGCTACGCTGATGACCCTGCTCGGCGGTCTCGCCCTGTTATGGATGGACGGTCTGTTCCCCATGCCGCCCTGGCTGGACGACTTCGCCGGCTACCTGTGGTTGGTGGCGTTCCCCGAGGCGTTTATCAACGGCACCATCGTCACGGCGCTGGTGGTGTTCTATCCGGACTGGCTGGAAACCTTCAACCGCAGCCGTTACCTGCAAGCGCCCTGGAAGGAGGGTGACCGCGGCGAGTGAATGACCTTGTATTGGCCGATTGAATGCCGTCGAGCGGATTGATCCCCGTCAATATCCGAAGCGGTCCTGCCGCCATGCTGTGAAAAACCTATCCGAGGGACTCGAACATGAGTGTTCACAGCTGGGCGAGAGACGTTGTTCAGGATGGTCTGCATGACGCCGAAGTGCAGGGCTACGAGCCGGTGGTGGCATTGCGTGCGCTGCTGTCGGAGGTCGTGCGGCAGAGCAAGGCGCTGCGTGAACCCCAGGAACTGGCGCACGAACTGCAGTTTCTCGCCGACAACCTCGACGATGAGCGTGACTACGCTTTCATGCGCCCCTGAGCGCTCTGTGTGGGTATGAGTAGGGTGCGCCGTGCGCACCGCCTGTGAGCGCGTACGATGCTGATGGTTTTCCGTAGCTCACCCAGACGCTTACTGTAGGAGCGGCTTTAGCCGCGATTGTTCGTCAATGAGGCTGGGTTGGCAGGTCGCCACTGAATACATCGTCTTCCAGATCATTGCCGGGAATTGCATGCTCTCCGGAGGCCCAGGCGCCCAGATCGATCAGCTTGCAGCGCTCGCAGCAGAACGGACGATAGGTATTTTCGGCTTTCCACTCAACGGGCGCGCCGCAAGTCGGGCATTGAACGGTAGTGGTCATGGCTGGCCTCCACGCAGGGTCAGATAGAAGTTGTGCAGGCGTTCGACCTCCGCGTCCAGCCACGCCATATCGCGATCATTGACCAGAACGTCGTGGGCATGGCGCAGCCGCTCTTCGCGGCTGGCCTGCGCCTGCATGATGGCGCGAACCTGCTCTTCCGAGCTCTGGTCACGCACGATGGTGCGTTGGACCTGCAGTTCTGCAGGGGTGTCGACGACCAACACTCGCTGGGTCATTTGCCGCTGGCCAGACTCGACCAGCAGCGGTGAGACGAGAATGGCGTAAGGCGACTCGGCACGCGCAAGGACCTGAACGATCTCCTGGCCGATCAGCGGATGCAGCAGGCTTTCCAGCCAGCGGCGCTGCTCGGGGTCGGCAAAGATCAGTTTGCGCAGTGCCGTTCGATCCAGTTCGCCATTGGCTTGCAGTACGCCCTCACCGAAGTGTTCGACGATTTTTGCCAGCGCCGGACGGCCTGGCTCGACCACCCAGCGCGCCGCATGGTCAGCATCGACCACATGCACGCCGCGCTCGATAAAACCTTGCGCCACCGCGCTCTTACCGCTGCCAATGCCGCCAGTCAGGCCGAGTATCCAGGGTTTCATAACGCCAATGCAGCCTCGTTATTGCTCAAGGCCGCGATTGTAGGGGGGATTGCTGGATGATGCGAACCGCGTGTCCCGCGATCCGTCATCCCCGCGAAGGCGGGGATACAGTCTGCGGTATGGATTCCCGTCCGATCAGGAGCGCTTCGGGGACAGGCTCTTCGCGAGAGTGACGAGGTTAGCTGGGGCAGTTCAAAACCCAGCGAATTTCAGATAGCTACCGGTAATCACATCGCCCCAGAGCAAGGCGATCCAGCCGGCAATCGCCAGATAAGGGCCGAAGGGAATCGGCGTGCCGGAATCACTGCCACGCATGCGCAGCATGATTACTCCCAGCACCGCCCCGACCAGCGACGACAGCAGAATGGTCAGCGGCAGAATCTGCCAGCCACCCCATGCACCGAGCATGGCCAGCAACTTGAAGTCGCCATAACCCATGCCTTCCTTGCCAGTGATCAGCTTGAACAGCCAGTACACCGACCACAGGCTCAGGTAACCGGCAATTGCACCCCACAGCGCGTCTTCCAGGCTGGTGAACAACCCGTAGTAATTGACGATCAACCCCAGCCACAACAGCGGCAGCACCAGCACGTCCGGCAGAATCTGGTGATCGGCATCGATCAGACTCATCGCCAGCAGCCCCCAGGCCAGCACCAGCATCGCCCCGGTCTGCCAAGTGAAACCGAAATGCCAGGCGACGTAAGCGGAAAGCAGCCCACAGGCCAGTTCGACGATGGGGTAACGCTTGCTGATCGGCGTCTTGCAGTTCGAGCACTTACCGCGCAGGAATAGGTAGCTAATGACTGGGATGTTCTCCCAGGGGCGAATCTCATGGCCGCAACTGGGGCAGCTGGAGTTAGGGAGAATCAGATTGAAGGTTTCTGATTGAGGCGCCGCTGGGAGCTCCAGCACCTCACGCGCCTGGCTTTGCCAGTCGCGTTGGAGCATTTTTGGAAGGCGGTAGATCACAACGTTTAGGAAGCTACCGACTAGTAGTCCTAGCAGCAGCACGCAGAAAACGAAGGCCAACGCGTTGCTGGCCAGAAAGTCTATCAGGTACATGAGTGTTAACCGCCGACCACATTCCCCAGTTGGAAGATAGGCAGGTACATGGCAATCACCAAGCCACCAACCACGACGCCCAGTACGGCCATGATCATCGGTTCCATCAGGCTACTGAGGTTGTCGACCATGTGATCAACCTCGTCTTCATAAAAGGTGGCGACCTTAGCCAGCATTTCATCCAGAGCGCCGGACTCTTCGCCGATTGCGGTCATCTGCACGGCCATAGTCGGGAACACGTTGGTCGAGCGCATAGAGAAGTTGAGTTGAGTACCGCTGGAAACGTCGTTCTTGATCTGGCCCACCGCATTGCGGAATTTCACGTTACCGGTCGCCCCAGCCACTGAGTCCAGCGCGTCGACCAGTGGCACGCCAGCGGCGAAAGTAGTCGAGAGCGTACGTGCAAAGCGGGCCACCGAGGACTTGTACAGAATTTCGCCAACGATTGGCACCTTGAGCAGCAGGCGATCCTTGCTATCACGGAACTTCTCAGAACGCAGGTTGGCCTCTTTCAACACGTAGCCTAAAGCAAAGATACCGAGCAGTGCATACACCCACCATTCACGCAGGACCACTGAGAGGCCAACGACCATCTGTGTGAACGCCGGTAGCTCGGCGCCGAAGCCGGAGAATACACTCTCGAAGGCCGGCACCACCTTGATCAGCAGAATCGCCGAGACAACGATTGCCACGACTACCACCGCGGTCGGGTATGTCATCGCCTTCTTGATTTTGGCCTTGAGTGCTTCGGTCTTTTCCTTGTAGGTTGCCACGCGGTCGAGCAAAGTTTCCAAGGCACCGGACTGCTCCCCGGAATCGACAAGATTGCAGTACAGGTCGTCGAAGTACTTGGGTTGTTTGCGCAGGGCCGAAGCAAAGCTGTTACCCGCAGCCACCTCCTGCTTGAGGTCCTCCACCAGTTTGCGCATGTTGGGGTTATCGAAGCCTTCGGCAATGATGTCAAAGCTCTGCAGCAATGGCACGCCGGCTTTCATCATGGTCGCCATCTGCCGTGTAAACAGAGCGATATCCAGCGGTTTTATCTTTTTACCCTTGCTCAGGGCGAAGCTGGATTTCTGGCGGACCTTAGTTGGGTTGATCCCCTGTTTGCGCAGTTGTGCTTTGACCAGTGCGGGGTTCTGCCCGCTGAGCTCCCCTTTGATCTTGCTGCCTTTACGGTCGGTGCCTTCCCAGACGAATGTGCTGGTTTTTAGTGCTTTCGTCGCCATGGGTTAATCCTTGGTCACGCGGTTGATTTCCTCCAGGCTCGTCACGCCTTGCATGGCTTTGAGCAGGCCGGAGGCACGCAAATCATTAAAGCCATCTTTGCGCATTTGTGCTGCGATATCGATGGAGTTGCCTTCCTCCATGATAATCCGCTGCAGGTTGGGCGTGTTTTTAACCACTTCATAAATACCGACACGACCTTTGTAGCCATTTTTGCAATTTTCGCAGCCTACAGGGCCGTAGAGCTTGAAGCTGCCGATCTTGTCTTCAGGGAAGCCCTCGGCCAGCAAGGTGTCGCGCGGTACGTCCACTTCCTTCTTGCAGCTGCTGCATAGCTTGCGTGCCAGGCGCTGGGCAATGATCAGGTTGACCGAAGTGGCAATATTGAATGACGGCACGCCCATATTGCGCAGGCGGGTCAGGGTTTCCGCAGCACTATTGGTGTGCAGGGTGGACATCACCATATGCCCGGTCTGCGCTGCTTTTACCGCGATTGAGGCGGTATCCAGGTCGCGGATCTCGCCGACCATGATGATGTCCGGGTCCTGGCGCAGGAAGGCGCGTAGCGCCGCGGTAAAGTCCATGCCCTGCTTGGGGTTGACGTTGACCTGGTTGATGCCCTCCAGATTGATCTCCACCGGATCTTCAGCGGTGGAGATATTCACATCGGGGGTGTTGAGGATATTCAGGCCGGTATAGAGCGACACCGTTTTGCCTGAACCGGTGGGGCCGGTTACCAAAATCATGCCTTGCGGTTGCTTAAGGGCTGCCATATACAGGTCTTTCTGGCTTTCCTCGTACCCTAGAGCGTCGATGCCCATTTGCGCGCTTGTAGGGTCGAGAATCCGCATCACGATCTTCTCGCCCCATAGTGTGGGCAGGGTGTTGACGCGGAAATCAATGGCCTTGGTCTTGGAGATTTTCATCTTGATCCGGCCATCCTGCGGCTTGCGCCTTTCGGAAATATCCAGTGCGGCCATTACCTTGAGGCGGGCGGAAATCCTCGGCGCCAACTGAATCGGCGGTCGCGCCGTTTCGTGAAGGATGCCGTCGGTTCGAAAGCGTACCCGGTAAGCCTTTTCGTAGGGCTCGAAGTGCAGGTCGGAGGAACCCAGGCGAATAGCATCCAATAGCATCTTGTTGACGAAACGCACCACGGGTGCATCATCGGCGTCTCCGCCACTGGACGCATCGTTCTTGTCGTCGTCGACTGCCTCCACATCGAGGCCATCCAAATCGACATCACCTAGGTCTTCCATGCCGCTGGTGGCACTGTCGAAGAATTTTTCGATGGCCTCGCCTAGCTTGTCGTCTTCGACCAGCACCGCTTCGGTATTGAGGCCCGTGCTGAATTGAATATCGGTAATGGATTGATGGTTGCTAGGGTCGGACACACCGATAAACAGCTTGTTGCCACGGCGCCATAGCGGTAAAGCGCGATGCTGGCGTACCAGCTTTTCACTGATCAGGTCTTTGGGCTGCCCTTCCTTGTCAATGGCAGAAAGATCGATGAAGGCTACACCAAACTGCTCGGAGGCCAATTCTGCCAAGTCGCGACTTTTTACCAGTTTGTTCTGCACCAGGTAGGTTACCAGTGGCAGCTGGTTGCGTTTGGCCTGGGTTTGCGCCTGCTGGGCGCTCTTCTCATCCAGCAACTGCGCCGCGACAATCTGTCTGGCCAGGCCTGAAAGGGAAACCGCATCGTTCATGGTGTACCTCTTGCGCGAATGCCTGCCTTATAGCGCACATGGCATAGGCTGCCAAATGCTTGTCAGGCATGTGACGAAAAATGTCAGCTTGTGCTGTTGGGTGGAGGGGCTGTCGGAGGCGAGCATGAGAGAAGCGTTGATTTCAGCGCTTTGGAAGTTGGCACGGGTTCTGCTAAACCCTGATCAGGTCCCAGTACCTGATATCAACTTAGGAGAACTTCAATGAAAGCTCAAAAAGGTTTTACCCTGATCGAACTGATGATCGTGGTTGCGATTATCGGTATTCTGGCTGCTATCGCTCTGCCTGCTTATCAGAACTATACTCAGCGCTCCGCTGACAACGCTTGTCTAGGTGAAGCCAAAGCCTATGCTAACGTAGCGCTAGCCTCTCTGCTTGATCCAAATGGACCTGATGTACCTACCCCTGCTAACGTTGCATGTGCCGGTATTACAGCGCCGACGGCTATTACTGATGACATTTCTTCCACTGCGAATGGTGGTAGTGGCGCTACCATTACCTGTGATCTAGAGAACGGCGCAACTTGTTCCGTATCCTCTTAATTCTACTAGATTTATAGTATCGAAGCCCTGGCCTGTGCTGGGGCTTTCTTTTATGTGGGAAAAGGCGGGTTTATATCTGATGTTGAGTAGTTGGCCTGCTGCGTGGCGCAATGCGTTGCTGATTTTTTGTTTTTGTATCTTTCCCAATTTGGTGTTTTTTGTTTGTGCAAAATGGTTGGGGATAGATCGGCCTGCGATTAATTTGGACTACGCTTTTGTGGTGGTTTTATTTGCGTTGAGTTTTAGGTTGTTGGCGGGTTTTTTTCTGTTTCTATTTTTGATAATTGATGTGTTAAGTTTGTTGGGGCAGGTAATGCCTTTTGTCAGAATATTTGATGTCCTGTACTTGCTGAAATTTTCTCTTCTGGCATCAGGGCTTCATGTGTTGCTGATTTTGTCGATTATAATCTCAGTGTCGATTATTTGGTTGCTTGTTTTTCTGGCGGGAAAGCGCGCTTCAATCATGTTCGCTCTTTGCGTTTTTAATGCGCTTATTTTGCTGAAGTTGATTGGGGGGGAGGTTGTTACAAAGGATAAAGTACGGCTTCATAGATTGTCAGGCTATTCCTTTGTTGACAGTCAGTCGCTGTTGTTTTGGCGAAGCAGGGGAGCACTCTTTTTTTCCGTGTTTTCGGGTGGCTCTGCTGGTTTGAAACCTCTGAGTACGGCTGGGGCCTCGGCTCCGTTATGGGAATCTTTGAATACAGGTAATTTGGCGAGGCGCATTTTGCTTGTGGTGGTCGAGTCTTGGGGCGCGACGAAAGACAGGCGTATTCAGGACGCCATCCTGTCTCCGCTTTACCGGGCAAGAATGGAATCACTCGAGTTCGGTGAAGTGAGGCAAAGCGGATATACCTTAGCCGGCGAGTTGCGAGAACTGTGCCGTATGTATCCGGAAAGCTACAACTTGCTCCAGGTAACGGAGGGGTTTGATAGTTGTTTGCCGAATCAGTTGGGGCGCATGGGCTATGAAACGCTGGCAATGCATGGCGCGGCCAGTGTCATGTACGACCGACATAATTGGTATCCCAAGGCTGGTTTCTCACATAGCATTTTTTTTGAAAATCGGATTTGGCCAGCTCGCTGCTATTCGTTTCCGGGTGCTTGTGACTTGGATATGCTGAAAGAGGTAAAAACGTTCTTTTCAAAAAATGGTTCGTTATTTTTCTATTGGCTTACATTAAATACTCATGCACCTTATGATTTGCGTGATCTTAGGTATGATGTATTTGACTGCTCGCGTTTTGATATTGCTGAGGCCTCTGAGTCCTGTCGAAATTTTAAATTGCAGGCGCAGTTCTTTGATGGGGTTGCAAAACTGCTGTCCTCGTCCAAGATGAAGGGTGTGGAATTTGTTATCGTCGGTGATCATGCGCCCGTGCATTTGGACGTTGGCGAAAAACATGCCGTCTTTTATGAAGGTGTCGTTCCATTTGTGAGGGGGAAAACCTTAAGTGAATGATGTTTGCTTTCAGTTGGTGGGTACTTTGGTTCTTGATGATATTGTTTTGGGCGGGGTAACAGGGCTTCGCAGCCCACGCTATGAAACTGGATGAGGCATGGTTATCGTTCATGTTCGCGTGAGTTGGTCTGTTGGTCCGCCTGCATATGATGCGAGAGATTTGGGGCGTGGTATGAGGATTCGCTCTCCTTGTGGTGGATTTGTCTAGCTGAGATGCCAAAAAGCTTTCAGCAGAAGTTGCGCCGAAAGGTGGCTCGGTCTGATTAGTGAATAAGTTGACGTTGATAATGTCACTCTCTATCTTTCATTATTTTTTGCTTTAAGGGTGTGTGGGTTTCACGTGTTAGTGTTGGATTGAGACTGCTTCTTAGTTAAAGTGGTGAATAAGATGAAAAAAGATTTAAGTAGAGGATTCACCCTGATTGAACTGATGGTCGTCGTGGCGATTGTCGGTATCCTGGCTGCGATAGCCTTGCCTGCGTACCAGCGTTATGTGGCTTCTTCTGCCGAGAATGCCTGCCTTGCGGAAGCAAAAGTCTATGCAGGTGCGGTATTGATTGAGCTCGCCCAGCAAGGCGCTATTCCCGCACCAATCGCCCAGGCTTGTGAGGAGATAGACTTCGCTGTTGATTTGAACACAGATATTACTGCCCGCCCTCGATCGCCAGGAACACGAGGCGTCACTTGTACTTTATTGTCTGGCGCTACTTGTGATTTGGATTAACCCCGTAAGGCGGATCAACTCCGTAGGATGGATTAGCGAAGCGTAATCCGTCGTTCACCGCGAACCACGATATCCGTTGCAACACTGAACGCCCCGGCCTTGCGCGGGGAGTTTTGCTCCCTGGAATTTTGTGGTGTGCGGCTTTCGTTCGGCGCATTACGCCTGCGACTAATGTGCCCTACGGGTTACCTGATGTTGCCGGGTCTTGAGCTATTCCGTGGCCGTCTAGGCTTGACCTTTTGGTGTTTCTGGAGGGGCAAGGATGCCGAACTATCGCCGTGCTTTCGTGCCGGGGGCGAGCTGGTTCTTTACCGTGAATCTGCTGCAACGCCGGCGCAATGATCTGTTGCTGCGGCATGTCGAGCTGTTGCGTGATGCAGTGCGGCGCGTGCATCGCGATTATCCGTTCACTATCGATGCGTGGATGGTGCTGTCCGAATACATGCATTGCGTATGGACGTTGCCGCCAAACTGCAGTATCTGGCGGGCCTTGTTGTGCAATGTATTTCGTTGTTTGGCGGCTGTAAGCGTCATCGCCCCGGGACGGGGGCTCCTACAGTGGTCAGTGGTTCACAGTGCCAACCGCATCGACAAGTCCACTGCTTTCACATCCTTGGTCAACGTCCCTAGCGAGATGTAATCAACGCCGGTTTCCGCTATAACGCGCAACGTGCTGTCGTTGATCCCGCCCGAAGCTTCGAGCTTGGCGCGGCCGGCGGTGAGTCTTACGGCTTCGCGCATATCCTCTAGTGACAGTTCGTCGAGCATGACGATATCTGCCCCAGCTTCCAGCGCTTCGCGCAGTTCTTCCAGGCTTTCCACTTCCACTTCCACCGGCTTGCCGGGGGCGATCTGCTGGGCGGCGGAAATTGCTTGGGCGATGCCGCCGCATGCAGCGATATGGTTTTCCTTGATCAGGAAGGCGTCGAACAGACCGATGCGGTGGTTGTGGCAGCCGCCGCAGGTCACGGCGTATTTCTGCGCCAGGCGCAGACCGGGCAGGGTCTTGCGGGTGTCCAACAGTTTGACCTGTGTGCCTTCGACCAGGTCGGCGTAATAACGGCAGCGGGTGGCGACGGCAGACAAGGTCTGCAGGAAGTTCAGTGCACTGCGTTCGCCGCTGAGCAGCGCACGGGCCGGGCCTTCTAGGCGGAACAGGGTCTGGTCGGCGCTAACCTTGTCGCCATCCTGCACTTGCCAGTGCACCGCGACGCGCGGGTCGAGCTGACGAAAGACCGCATCGACCCAGGCGGTGCCGCAAATCACTGCCTCTTCACGGGTAATCACGCGGGCGCTGGCCAGGCGTTCAGCCGGAATCAGCTGGGCGGTGATGTCGCCGCTGCCGATGTCTTCGGCCAGGGCACGGCGGACATTGGCTTCGATTTCGCTGCTGAGGTCGGCGAGGGTCAGGTTGGGCATGGTCGGCTCCGGTGTAGGCGAGCGGCGATTATAGAGGCAGGCGGTTGCAGGGCAATGCTCCATCGCGGCGCCGGGGCTTTTGTCGTTCTGCAGAATTGATGAGGCACTTTTATAAGTGGCCGCAGCTCTTAATCACGGGAGCGGATCCCGTGGCCCGACCATCGGTGCAGCGCCGAAGGCCTGCCAGGGTTAGGCTGTGGAGGTGCGACTGTCGTGTATTGGCTACCGTCTGGAGATGGCGTGTGGCTATCTGTGATGTGGATCATGTCTGTGGGAAAAATTGGCTTGGTATGGCGCGCAGCCTCCCTATAATGCCTTTACATTTTTCATTATTGACGCCAGGCCTTTGACGTTACGGACGACGCTCGGTTGACGCTGTGCAGACCAGGAAGCCCGGGTTCGGGCAGTCTGCGGGAGACTAGAATGAAGACCGACGCGAACGTGGTGCACCTGAACAAGGCCACCGCAGAGCAATCGCCAACTTCGCCGGTAGGAAGACTGCCCGTGGCGCTGATTCAGGTGCGTGACAAAGCGGCGCAACAGCTCAAGCAGAACCTGCAGAGCCTGTTCGATAACGCCGACGATACCCTCTTCGAGATGGCAGATCGGGCGACCAGCAATGCCGAGCAGAATGCTTTCTTCGAGGCCATGCGCGACCTGCGTCTGAAGCGCAAGAATATCGAGCGTGGCTTCCTGCAGAAGGTGTTCGAGTCCTTCGCCAACCTCAATCAGTATGAAATTGGCAAGCCTCAGCCTGCTCTGGATGCCGTGTCGTTCGATAGCCTGAGCCTGGTGCAGAACGACGAGTTGGAAGAAACAGTGGCGCTGGACGCCATGGTGGCCAAGGTGTTGAGCCGTGATGCGGTCGCGTTGGGCCATCTCACCACGCGCCTCAATGCGCTGATCAGCAAGAAGCTCGATGACAAGAGCAACCCGCTCGGCCCGACCTTGCTCAGCGAATACTTTCTCGACGCCTGTAGTGGTCTGGGCGTGGAGATCAAGGTCAAGCTGATCATCCTCAAATTGTTCGAAAAATACGTGCTGGGCGGCTGTGATGTTCTCTACGCCGAGGCCAATCAGGCGTTGATCAGCGCAGGCATACTGCCTGAGCTGAAGTCCGCACAGCCGCGCCGCCAGCAGCGCCCTGCAACGTCCTCTTATGCCCACAGCGCCGGTGAGGAAGGCATGCCCTTGCTTGAGGGTGCCGATCAAGGCGTGCAGGAAGTATTCGGCGCCTTGCAGGATCTGTTGTCACAAGTGCGCGGTAGCGCGATGCCGCGCCGTGCCCAGGTCAGCGATGCGCTGCCGATCACCAGTAATGATCTGATGCGCCTGCTGTCGCATATGCAGCAGCGTGCTCCGGCACAGGTCAACATCGAAGATTTCGACCTTCGCGAGCAACTCGAACAACTGCTCGAGCGTGCCAGTAGCAAGAGCGGCAAGACGCGGGTGGTGGGTGAGGTCGATGAGGATGTGATCAATCTGGTGTCGATGCTGTTCGAGTTCATTCTCGATGATCGCACGTTGCCGGATTCGCTCAAGGCACTGATCGGCCGCCTGCAGATCCCCATGCTCAAGGTCGCCGTGCTGGACAAGACCTTCTTCAGCCGTGGCAGCCATCCGGCACGCCGCCTGCTCAATGAAATTGCTTCTGCGGCATTGGGCTGGGTCGATCAAGACGATGCGCAGCGCGACAGCCTGTATCAGAAGATCGAGCAGGTGGTTCAGCGTTTGCTCAACGATTTCGTCGATGATCCGGCGATCTTCTCCGAGCTGCTGGCCGAGTTCATGGCGTTCACCGGCGACGAGCGCCGTCGTAGCGAATTGCTCGAACAACGCACCCGCGATGCCGAAGAAGGCAGCGCCAAGGCCGAGTTAGCTCGCCGCCAGGTCGAACATGCATTGAACGAGCGTCTGCTGGGCAAGACTCTGCCGGAGGTGGTGGTGCGTCTGCTGCAGGAAGCCTGGAGCAAGGTGCTGATGCTCACTTGCCTCAAGCATGGCGTGGACTCGGACGAGTGGCATGCTGCGCTGCAGACGATGGATGATCTGGTCTGGAGCGTCGCGCCACATGAAGATCCCGAAGCGCGTCTGCGCTTGCTGGAGCTGGTGCCTGGCTTGCTCAAGGCGCTGCGTGAAGGCATGGCCAGTGCGGCCTTCGATCCTTTCTCCACCAGCGAATTCTTCAGTCAGCTGGAAGTGCTGCATGTGCAGGCCTTCCAGCGCTTCAAGCGCGTTGCACCGGAACCTGAGGTGGCGCCACAGGAGTCCGAGGCGACGAGCGACGCTGCTCAAGCCGACATCGAGCTGCCGCTGCTGGAGCTGCCGGCTGCCGAGGCGGTGGAAGACGCGCCGGCCATGGTCGAGGTGGTCGAGGAAATCATTCTTCTGGCGCCCGGGCAGACTCGGCCTCAGGAGCCCGATGTAGTGTTGCCGGACGATGACGAGGCGCTGCAGTACGTAGATAGCCTGCGCGTCGGCAGCTGGGTCGAGTTTCAGGAGGACGAAGAACACAAACTGCGCTGCAAGCTGGCGGCGATCATCAAGCCGACTGGCAAGTACGTGTTCGTCAATCGCACCGGCATGAAGGTGCTGGAGAAAACGCGTAACGCCCTGGCCGTGGAGTTCCGTCGCAACGCCATTCGCCTGCTCGACGATGCCTTGTTGTTCGATCGTGCGCTGGAGTCGGTAATCGGTAACCTGCGCAAACTGAAGAACGCCTGATTTACGTCTGAGAGCAGCTCTGCTGCTATCTGTAGGAGTCGGTTTGCTGGCGATAGTCCTCGTCAGGCGAGCGGATGATCGCCAGCAAGCTGGATCCTACAAACTCACCGTTCTGCGTTTCCCGCTCTTTGTTTTAGCCTGAGATTTCCCCTCTTGCACATCCTGTTGCGGCCTCGCTCTTGGCCGCTGTAGCCACCTGCTCTAGAGTGGGGGCTCGTTCAGGAGCATTCCATGCAGCTCGACCCCTCAACCGGCTGGTTTCAGGGCATTCATCACTGTCCTTCGCCGAATTTCAATGCTCGCCCCAGTGGCGAGATCTCCCTGCTGGTGGTGCACAACATCAGTCTGCCGCCTGGGCAGTTCGGCACTGGCAAGGTGCAGGCGTTCTTTCAGAATCAGCTGCCCACGCATGAACATCCTTTCTTTGTCGAGATTGCATCCCTGCAGGTTTCCGCGCATTTCTTCATCGAGCGTGATGGCCGGCCCACGCAGTTCGTCTCCTGTCTGGATCGTGCCTGGCACGCTGGCGTGTCCTGGTTCGACGGGCGTGACAACTGTAATGATTTTTCGCTAGGTGTGGAGCTGGAAGGAACGGATGACCTGCCGTATACCGATGCTCAGTACGCCCGCTTGGCAGAACTGACGCGGCAACTGCTGGACGCCTACCCGGCGTTATCGACGCAGCGTATCCGTGGCCACTGCGATATTGCGCCAGGGCGCAAGACCGACCCGGGGCCAGCGTTCGACTGGTCGCGCCTGCATGCCGAATTGAAGGAGAGGTAGCAATGAGTTTTCTGGTGATTCTGCTGGTGCTGTGGGTCGAGAAATTTTCCGCATGGCGCCTGCGCATCCAGCAAGACGGCCCTTGGCTGGCGCAATTGCAGCGCTTGCAAAAAAGTGGCCTGCAGCAAGCCCCCTGGTTGTGCCTGGCGCTTCTGGTGCTGCTGCCGGTGTTGCTGCTCGGCCTGGTGTTGTTGATCCTCAAGCCGCTGGCTTACGGCTGGCTGGCCTTGCCCGTGCACCTGCTGGTACTGATCTACAGCCTGGGGCGTGGTGACCTGCTCGCGGCGCTGGGGCCGTTTCGTGATGCCTGGCGGCGCGGTGATGGTCAGGCGGCCTACCATGTGGCCGAACGTGACCTGGCGTTGACGCCGGAGGAGGGCGCCGAGCTGCTCCAGCAGGTTCAGGGGCATTTGCTGTGGCAGGCTTACCAGAGCTTCTTTGCGGTGATCTTCTGGTACCTGCTGCTGGGGCCCATGGCTGCGCTGGCTTATCGCTTGCTGGCATTGAGCGCGGAGCATGCGGAGCAGCCAGCTCTACGTGAGCGAGCCGTGCAACTACGGCATGCCTTCGATTGGCTGCCCGCGCGGGTGCTGGCTTCGAGTTTCGCCCTGGTCGGCAACTTCGTCGCCGTCAGCCGCGCCTTGTTGCATGAGCTGCTGAGCTGGGACATTTCCGCCGCGCAATTGGTGGTCAAGGCCGGGCGTGCGGCCGGCGAAATGCCGCCGCCGGTGATGGGCGAAGAGGGTGTCGATACCCTGGATCAACTGTGGCAACTGCTGATACGTGCTGCCGTGGTCTGGTACGCCGGTTACGCGGTTTGGGTGCTGTTCATCTAGAGCCCGTATCCAGGCGGCGCCATGCAGGCTGTGTGCAGCCTGCTGTAACGCAGCGTGGCGGACTGTGCCCGCCCTGCGTCCTTCTATCATTGCTATGGCGAACTACGCTTACCTTTCAAGGAGGGCGACTAGCGCTGCGCGTGTTTAACCTTAAGTTACAAAGGCGCCTGTCGATAAGGGGTATAAGGAGGCGGTAGCCGAGCCTGTTTAGTGATTATCGTCACATTTACTGCCTGTATTGACCGCGTCGATCCACGCGCAACAGGTCGGGCTGCGCAGGACGCCGTTGTCAGCCCGTAACAGGCGCGGCGGCCGTTCAAGTGATACCAATAACAATAATGGCAACTGGAGACGTCTAGTGAAGACCGTGTTGTATCCGGCCATCGCGCTGATGAATCGCCTCAGCTTCGGTATGAAGTTCAGCCTGATCAGCGTTCTATTCTTCCTGCCCATGCTCGTCACCAACTTCTACCTGGTGCGCGATTCCTATCGACAGTTCGTTGGCACCCAGACTGCCCTGGAGAGCCTCGAGTTGCTGGGTAGTAGCTTGCAGCTGCGCCGCGACCTGGAGAGCCTCAACGATCTGGTGCAGATCAACTCGATGATCGGTCAGTCCGGTCAGGCGGGGGATCTGGAGGGGCGCATCGACCAGTTGGAGCAGTCGCTGAGCGCCGGTCTGCAAGGTCTCGATCCGGTGACCTACGATGCCGAGCAGAGTGCCGAATTCGTCGCCAAACGCGACGAACTGCTGGCCGATCTGAAGAGCGCCGAGGCCGAGACGTCGTTGCAAAGCAAGGCGGTGATCGTCGAGAAGCTGCTCGGCTCTTCCCAGGTGTTCATCAAACTGGTGGCCAGCCAGGCCGGCCTCAGCCAGGATCCGCAGCGTCAGGTGCGGCAGATCACCGAGTTGATCACCAATGTCACCCCGCAGATTACCGAGACCCTGAGCCAGGGCCGCGCTATTGGTGCTTATTCCCTGGGACAGGGCTTCCTCAATTCTTCAGCCAGCACCAAGTTCGATGAGCTGTTGCTGCTGCTGGAGAAACTCCATGCCGAATATGGCCTGAACCTGCAGGAAGCGCTGGCCGGCAACGTCGCTGCTCAGAACGGCTTGGGCAGTCTCGCCGAGGCCAGTCGGCAGACGCTCAAGGACAGCGCCGTGCTGTTCGAGGATCAGGTGATCATCGCCGACAGCCTGGATACGCCTTGGGCGCAGTTCTACGATCAGGTCAGCCAGGAAATGGCCAAGACCTATGCGTTCAACGACGGCTTGCTGGCCTTCCTCGACAGTCAGTTGAGCGAGCGCCTGACCGAGAACCGCGCCCAGATGGTGTTGTTGGTGGTGGCGCTGGTGGTGGTGTTCCTGCTGATTGTCTACCTCTACAGCGGTTTCTATGTGTCTACTCGTTCGACCCTGAAGAACCTAGGCCAGGTGATGGACAAGGTGGCGGCGGGCGATATGACGGTCAACTTCCAGGCGCAGAGCCGTGATGAGCTGGGCGAGCTGGGCCAGGTATTCAACCAGACCGTGGTGCGCATCCATGACCTGATCGAGCGCGTCGGGCATACGGTGGGCGAAGTCGGCGGCCAGGCGGATCGTGTCGAACTGGTCTCGGGCGAGAGCAACCAGGCGGTGGCCAGCCAGCGTGCGCAGATCGAGCAGGTGGCGACCGCGATGAACCAGATGTCGGCAACGGCTCAGGAAGTGGCGCGCAGTGCCGCCGCGGCGGTAGGCAGTGCGCAGAGCGTGAATCAGGAGACGGTCACCGGGCGCGCGCTGGTCGAAGCGCAGGTCGGCGCGATTCAGCGTCTGGCCGGCGAGATCGATCAGTCGGTGGCGGTGATCAATCAGCTGGCCAGCGACAGTGCCGCCATCAGCCAGGTGCTGGATGTGATCAAGGGCATTGCCGAGCAGACCAACCTGCTGGCGCTCAATGCTGCCATCGAGGCGGCGCGTGCGGGCGAGCAGGGCCGTGGTTTTGCCGTTGTGGCCGACGAGGTGCGTAACCTGGCCAAGCGCACGCAGCAGTCCACCGAAGAAATCGAGACGATGATCGTCAAACTGCAGGGCGGCGTCGGTGCCGCGGTCAAGGCGATGAATGCCAGCCACCAGATGGCTGACGGCACGGTGAGCGAGTCGGCCAAGGTGCAGTCGGCCCTGGAGAACATCCTTGGCGCGGTGGGCATGATCGTCGATCAGAATCAGCAGATCGCGGCGGCTGCCGAGCAGCAGACAGCGGTGGCGCACGATATCGATCAGAACATCGTCGAGATCAACCACGCGGGTGAGCGCACCGCAGCCGGTGCCAGCCAGACCGAACAGGCCAGCCGCGAACTGAGCGAACTGGTTTCGCGTCTCAAGCAACTGATCAGCGCGTTCCGGGTTTGACTGCTCTGTGGAGGCGCTTCAGCAGCGATGCGTTTGTAGTCGTCGCGGCTGAAGCCCCTCCCACAGAGTCGACCTGACTTTAGTACCAGCCGAACACTTTATCCGCATTACGGCTGCTGGCCGCTGCCAGCTCCTCGGCCGTCATACCGCGTAGCGCCGCCAGCTCGGCACAGATTTCAGCCAGGTATTCCGGGCTGTTGCGCTGATTCGCGTACATGGCCGGCGCCATGTCAGGGGCGTCGGTTTCCAGCACGATGGCGTCCAGTGGCAGAGCTGCCACCACCTTGCGCAGCCGATTGGCCTGCGGCCAGGTGGCGGCGCCGCCAAGGCCGAGGCGAAAACCCAGCTTGATGTACTCGCGGGCTTCCTCATGGCTGCCGGCGAAGGCGTGGATGACGCCGCCGCGCGGCAGACGAAAGCGTTTGAGCGTGGCGATGGTCGCGGCATGCGCGCGGCGTACGTGCAGCAGCGCCGGCAGTTCGAAGTCGGCGGCCAGTTGTAGCTGCGCTTCGAACAGTGCCTGTTGGCGCTGGCGATCCAGATGCTCCAGGTAATAGTCCAGGCCGAACTCACCCACAGCGCACAGCTTGCGCTGCCCAGCCAGTTTGCCCAGCCAGTCGCGCAGCTCAAGTAAATGCTGCGGGCTGTGCTCGTCCAGATAGACCGGATGCAGGCCGAATGCGGCGTACAGGCCTTCGTTGTCCTCGACCAACTGCCACAGCCGCTGCCAGTTGGCCTGGTAGACGCCAAGCACCACCATGCGCTGTACCCCGAGCGCGCGGCTGCGCGCGAGCACTTCGTCGCGATCGGCGTCGAAATCGGGGAAATCGAGGTGGGTATGGGTGTCGATCAGGCGCATCGGTCAGCTCACGAGTGGGCGTTCAGAGTCGGCTATTTTTCCCTTTCCTGCCAGAGCAAGGGAGCGTTGGCGAATCTTTTCAGTCGTATGGACATGGACGAGTTTCACTCGGGCAGTGAAATAAGGAGGTCGCTGGGTGCGCCAAGTACGCAAACTGTTGGGCGCGTTGCTCGCCGTTTTTCTGCTGTTGGTGGCGGCGCTGATGCTGTTTCTGGTGCTGTTCGACTGGAACCGGGCGCGGCCGTTGATCAACGAGCAGGTTTCTGCGGCTCTGAATCGGCCGTTCGCCATCGAGGGCGACCTGCGCGTGGTCTGGCAGCGTGAGGCCGGCCAGCAAGGCTTGAGTGCCTGGCTACCCTGGCCACATTTTGCCGCCGAGCAGTTGCGTCTGGGTAACCCCGATTGGGCGCAGGGCGATACCTTCGTCAGCCTCGATAGCGTGAGTTTTCGCCTGTCTCCGCTACCGCTTCTATGGAAGACGGTGAATATCCCCAGTATCGAACTTGGTGCGCCGGTCGCCGATCTGCAGCGCCTGGCCGATGGCCGGGCCAACTGGGTGTTCGACCTGAGCAAGGAACAGCCGGACGATAACGCTCAGCCCAGCCCATGGACGCTGGATATCGGCACCATCGTTTTCGACAAGGGGCAGGTGAAGCTGGATGACAAGGTCAGCAACACCCGTCTGGAGTCGGTGATCGAACCGCTGGGGGAGCCGATTCCATTCGCCGACATCGTGGGCAAGAGCACTGCCGAGCGTCTGGCGCAGAGCAATGTCAGCGCCCAGGATTACGCCTTCGCCTGGCAGACCAAGGGCAGCTTCCGTGGTCAGCCGCTGACCGGCAATGGCAAGGTCGGTGGCCTGCTGGCGCTGCACGACGCGTCGCAACCGTTCCCGCTGCAGGCCGATCTGCGCATTGGTGCGACGCGCATCGTGCTGGCCGGCAGCCTGACCGATCCGCAGAACCTGGGCGCTCTGGATCTGCGTTTGCGCCTGTCCGGTGCCAGCCTGGGTCAGCTGTATCCGCTGACCGGCGTGACCTTGCCGGATACCCCGCCTTACAGCACCGATGGTCGTCTGCAGGCCGACCTGCACGACGCCGACGGGGCGACCTTTCGCTACCTCGGCTTCAATGGCCGGATCGGCGACAGCGATATCCATGGCGACCTGACGTTCGTGGCCCGCGAGCCGCGGCCGAAACTGTCCGGCCGACTGACCTCCAACCAGCTGCTGTTCAGTGACCTGGCACCGCTGATCGGCGCCGGCTCCAGCGAGGACAAGCGCGAACGTGGTGAGCGGGACGTACAGCCGGCGAACAAGGCGTTGCCCGTTTCCGGGTTTCGTACCGACCGCTGGCGTGCGATGGACGCTGACGTGCGCTTCGTCGGCAAGCGCATCGTGCACAGCGAGCAGTTGCCGATCACCGATCTCGACACCCATGTGGTGCTCAATGACGGCACGCTGAGTCTGGAGCCATTGCGTTTTGGCATGGCCGGCGGTGTGCTTGACTCACAGATTCGTCTGAACGGCGCGACCACGCCGCTGCAGGGGCAGATGCGTCTGCGCGCACGCGATCTCAAACTCAAGCAACTGTTCCCGACCTTCGCGCCGATGCAGACCAGCTTCGGCGAGCTCAACGGCGATGCGCGCATCAGCGGTCGCGGCAACTCGGTGGCGGCCTTGCTCGGCAGCGCCGATGGCGAGTTGAAGATGCTGATCAACGATGGAGCGGTCAGCCGTGGGTTGATGGAGATCGCCGGGCTGAATGTCGGCAACTACCTGGTGGGCAGGCTGTTCGGCGACGAGGAGGTGAAGATCCACTGCGCGGCGGCTGATCTCGGGATCGAGCAGGGGCTGATG
The DNA here is from genome assembly GCF_900115475.1 of Ectopseudomonas composti. Taxonomy (GTDB): domain Bacteria; phylum Pseudomonadota; class Gammaproteobacteria; order Pseudomonadales; family Pseudomonadaceae; genus Aquipseudomonas; species Aquipseudomonas composti. The sequence continues at coordinate 241,818 of NZ_FOWP01000001.1, read as the reverse complement.
AGTACGCGGTTGTTCGTCATCGACACCGACAATGCGGTGATCAAGGTCGATGGCAGCGCCAACTTCGCCAGCGAGCGCCTGGATTTCACCATCACGCCGTCGACCAAGGGCTTCCGTATCTTTTCCCTGCGCTCGCCGCTGTATGTGCGCGGTACGTTCAAGGAACCTGCGCCTGGCGTGCAGGCTACGCCGCTGGCACTGCGAGGTGCCGGCATGGTCGCGTTGGGGGTGGCCGTAGCACCAGCCGCCGGCTTGCTGGCGCTGGTGGCGCCCAGTGCTGGGGATGAGCCGAGCCAGTGCGAGCCGCTGCTGCGGAAGATTCAGGGTGGTCAGTGAGCCGCCCGGCGCGCAGGGCGGGTGCAACCCGCCTCAGTCTCTAAGGCCGATATTTAGGCTCGCGCCTTGAAGCTGCGGCCGATGGCCTCGATACCGGGCTGGTAGTCGTTGTGCTCCACCGCCCGTAGGGTCCAGGCCAGCACGCGTTCGGCGATGCGTTCGTGCTGCTGGCTCATGGCATTGACCCGCAGCGGCAGAAAATCCAGCAGCTGGGTATCGCCGAAGGTGGCCAGACGTACCGCCGGCCATTGCTCGCTGCCCTGTTCACGCAGAGCGTCGAACACCCCTTCGAGCAGCACATAGGCGGTGGTCAGCAGTGCATCTGGCGGGCCGACTTCCTCCTGCAGTGCCTGCATCTGCCGGTAACCGCTGGCGCGGCTGAACAGCTCGCCGTGGTAGACGCTGATGCGCCCGTCGAAACCTTGCAGTGCCGAATGGAAGCCCCGTTCGCGCGCCTGGCTGATGACCAACTCGGCACGTGCGCCGAGCAGGGCGATATGCCGGGGTTTGGGCGTCAGCAGGCTTTCGGTCAGGGTACGCCCGGCCTGCTCGTCATCGCTGACCACCGAGCGAATGTGGGTGGGCGACAGCGCGCGGTCCACGGCCACGACCGGCAGGCCGGCGGCGACGATGGCTGGATACAGCGGGTCATCCGCTGGCAGGCAACTGGCGACGATCAGTGCCTCGCAGCGGCGTGAACGGAACAGTTCGAGCAACTGCCGCTCGCTGCTCGGGTCATCGTCGGAACTGGCAATCAGCAACTGATAGCCGGCGGCGCGAGCTTTCTGTTCGAGCAACTTGGCCAGGCGCGCATAACTGGGGTTTTCCAGGTCCGGCAGGATGAAGCCCAGGCAGCGACTTTGCCCACGGCGCAGGCTGGCGGCCTGCTGATCCGGGCGATAACCATGCTCCTCGACCACTGCCAAGACCTTGGCCACGGTCGCAGGGCTGATGCGCCGACGTTCGGCCTGACCATTGATCACGTAGCTGGCGGTGGTCACGGAGACCTGAGCCAGGCGGGCAATGTCGCTGAGTTTCACGGGCGCAGCACCATGCAGAGAGAGAATTTCGAGCGTGCGAGCGCGGCGAGTCTACACCGACTCGACGACGACCGGGCTTCAAGGATTACCCATTATCGGATAAGGTGCCAGTGCCTGATGAAACGTTTCAGCAATGCGATTCATCAGCTAGTCTTAGCCAAAACAATAAGTCGGAGACCACCATGCTCGAACTCGATGCCAGCCAAATCCAGATGGGCCGAGCGGCGGCGAACAAGGGCGAAGCCCTGGCCATGCTCGGCGATGCGCTGGCCAGTGCCGGCCTGGCTACTGCGGCTTACCTCGAAGGCCTGCAGGCACGTGAGGCGCAGGGTTCGACCTATCTCGGCCAGGGCATCGCGATTCCCCATGGCACGCCGCAGACCCGCGATCAGGTGCTGCGCACCGGCGTCAGCCTGATCCAGTTCCCCGCAGGCGTGGACTGGGGCAACGGCCAGCAGGTCTACCTGGCCATCGCCATTGCCGCGCAATCCGACGAACACCTGCACCTGCTGCAACTACTGACCCGTGCCCTGGGCGAAGGCGATCTGAGCCAGGCGCTGCGTGAAGCCCACGAGCCGGCGCAGATACTCGAACTGCTGCAGGGCGCACCGCAGGCGTTGGCACTGGACGGGCAACTGGTGGCGCTGGCACAGCCCGCCGAAGACTTCGACGAATTGCTCTGGCAGGGCGCGCGTCTGTTGCGTCAAGCCGGCTGTGCTCGCAGTGGCTTCGCCCTCGGGCTGGCGCGTGGTGAGCCGCTGCCGCTGGGCGATGGTCTGTGGTGGCTGCACAGCGAGGCCAGTGTCGAGCGGCCTGGCCTGGCCTTCGTCACCCCAGCGCAGCCGCTGACGTTTCGCGATGAGGCGCTACGCGGCCTGTTCTGCCTGGCCAGCCAGGGCGAGGCGCACCGTCAGGCGCTGGAGCGCCTGTGCGATGTGCTGATTGGTGGTCGTGCTGCTGCGTTCAGTGAAGCCAGCGACAGCCGCCAGGTGATCGAGGCGCTGGGCGGTGAAGTGCCGCCAGACTGGCCCAACCTCAGTGTGCCGCTGCTCAATGCCCATGGTCTGCACGCGCGCCCTGCCAAGGCGCTGAGCGAACTGGTGCAGGGCTTCACCGGCGAAGTTCGCGTGCGCTTGCTCGGTGACACGGGGGCCGGGGTCTCGGCCAAGAGCCTCAGCCGTTTGCTGGCGCTGGGTGCGCGACGCGGCCAGATGCTCGAATTCAGCGCCGAACCAGCGATTGCCGACAGCGCATTGCCGGCCATTCGTGCCGCGCTGGAAAGTGGCCTGGGCGAAGCCGTCGAACCGCTGAGCGAAGCGTTGCCCGAGGTGGCAGCGCAGCTGGAGCCGGTCGCAGCGCTCGCCCCCGTTGCCGGTAGCCGTCTGCAGGCGGTCGGTGCCTCGCCCGGTATCGCCATCGGCCCGGCGTTGGTGCGTACGCCGCCGGTGTTTGATTTCGCCGAGCGAGGCCAGGGCGTCGATCAGGAGCGCGCGCGACTGGATTCAGCACTGGCGGCTGTCGCCGCGCAGATTCAGCGCCTGGTCGATGGTGCCGGCGTGGCGAGCATTCGTGAGATCTTCAGTGCCCACCTGGCCATGCTCGCTGATCCGGCGCTGCGTGAGGATGTCGAAGCCTGCCTGAGCAAGGGGGCGAGCGCCGAAGCAGCCTGGCAGGTCGAAGTCGAGGCCGCGGCCAAACGCCAGGAAGCACTGCACGACCCGCTGCTGGCCGAGCGTGCGGCTGATCTGCGTGATATCGGCAACCGTGTGCTGGCACACCTCTGTGGCGTTGAGTTGCCCAGTGAGCCGAGCGAGCCCTACATTCTGGTGATGGCCGAGGTGGTGCCGTCGGACGTGGCTGGCCTCGACCGCCAGCGCGTTGCCGGCATCCTGACCGCTCGCGGTGGCGCCACCGCACACAGCGCGATCATCGCCCGCGCCCTGGGGATTCCCGCTGTTGTAGGTGCCGGTGATGGCGTGCTGGCGTTGGCGCAAGGCACGCCGCTGCTGCTCGATGGCGACAGCGGGCTGCTGCGCATCGCTCCGGACGCAGCAGAGCGCGACCAGGCGCTACATGAGCGTGAGAGCGCACAGCAACGCCGTGAGCAGGCGCATGCCGCGCGTTTTGACAGTGCGCAGACGCGCGATGGCGTGCTCGTGGAGGTGGCGGCCAATATCGGCGCCAGTGGCGAAACCGCCGATGCGGTGGCGCTGGGCGCGGAAGCGGTGGGCCTGCTGCGCACCGAACTGGTGTTCATGGAGCATGCCCAGGCGCCGGATCATGCCGCGCAGGAGCGCGAGTATCGGCGCGTGCTCGATGCGTTGGCCGGGCGCCCGCTGGTGGTGCGCACGCTGGATGTCGGCGGCGATAAACCGTTGCCGTATTGGCCTATGCCGGCCGAGGAGAACCCCTTCCTCGGCGTGCGCGGCATTCGCCTGAGCCTGCAGCGCCCGGAGATTCTGGAAACCCAGCTGCGCGCCTTGCTCGCCTCGGCCGATGGCCGTCCGCTGCGGATCATGTTCCCCATGGTCGGTTCGGTGGAGGAATGGCGCGCGGCGCGTGACCTGGTGCAGCGCCTGCGCGAAGAGATCGAAGTGCGCGACCTGCAGATCGGCATCATGATCGAAGTGCCCTCGGCGGCGCTGCTGGCACCGGTGCTGGCGCGCGAAGTGGACTTCTTCAGTATCGGCACCAATGACCTGACCCAGTACTGCCTGGCCATCGATCGCGGTCATCCGCAGCTGTCGGCGCAGGCCGATGGCCTGCACCCGGCCGTGCTGCGCTTGATCGAGATGACCGTGACCGCTGCCCATGCACAGGGCAAGTGGGTCGGTGTCTGCGGTGAACTGGCCAGCGACCGCCTGGCCGTGCCGCTGCTGGTTGGCCTGGGCGTAGACGAGCTGAGCGTGACGCCGCGTTCGATTGCCCTGGTCAAGGCGCGTGTGCGCGAATTGGACAGCCGCCAGGCGCGAACCCTGGCGGACCGCGCCCTGACCCTGGACAGTGCCAGCGCCGTGCGTGCGCTGGTGGCGGAGATGCACTGATGGCTCGAATTCTGACCCTGACCCTGAACCCGGCGCTGGACCTGACCCTGCGTCTCGACCGCCTGCAGCCCGGCGCGATCAACCGCTGCCATGAGCTGCGCAGCCACGCCGCCGGCAAGGGCCTGAACGTCGCCCAGGTGCTGGCCGACCTTGGCCACAGCCTGAGCGTCGGCGGTTTTCTCGGCCGCGCCAATGCCGCACCGTTCGAGAGCCTGATGCACAAGCGTGGTTTCCGCGATCTGTTTGTCCGTGTGCCAGGTGAGACGCGCAGCAATATCAAGCTGGCCGAGGCCGATGGCTGTATCACCGACCTCAACGGCCCCGGCCCGCAGGTCGAGGCCGAGCACCTTCAACGTCTACAAGATGAGCTGGAGCCGTTGCTCGCCGGGCATGACGCCGTGGTGGTTGCCGGCAGCCTGCCGCGGGGTGTGACGCCTGAGTGGTTCGCCGGTCTGCTGCGGCGGATCAAGGCCAGCGGCGTGCCGCTGGCGGTCGATAGCAGTGGTTCCGCCCTACAGGCAGCCCTGGGCGTCGCCCCGTGGCTGATCAAGCCCAACGAAGAAGAGCTGGCCGAGGTGTGCGGCAGCGACCTGCCTGCTGTCGTGCAGGCGCTGCGCGCACAGGGTATCGAGCACGTGCTGCTGTCACGTGGCGCCGACGGCGTCGACTGGCATGGGCCGGAGATTGCCCTGCGCGCCTTACCGCCGCGTGTCGAGGTTGTCAGCACGGTTGGTGCCGGCGATTCGCTGCTGGCGGCCAGCCTGCACGGCCTGCTCGAGGGCTGGCCGGCCGAGCGTACGTTGCGCCTGGCCACCGCGGTGGCCGCGCAGGCGGTCACCCAGATCGGCTTCGGCATCCATGATCGCGAGCAACTGGCCCGTTTCGAAGCGGCCGTGCAATTGCACCCTTTAGAAAAATAAGAGGCACCCACCATGAATCTGCTGATCGTCACTGCCTGTCCCAATGGCCAGGTCACCAGCGTGCTGTGTTCGCGCTTGTTGCAGGCCGCAGCCGAGCGCCTGGGCTGGCAAACCCGTGTCGAGGTGCATGACGCGCGCGCGATTGGATCGCCATTGAGCGAAGCGCAGATCGCCGCCGCCGACTGGGTGCTGGTGGTCAAGACCGGTGAGCTGCCGCTGGCCCGTTTTGCCGGCAAGCGTCTGTTTCAGGCTTCACCGGCCGAGGCATTGGCCGACCCACAGCGTTTTCTGCGTGACGCCGCCGAGCGTGCTCAGCCCTATGGCGAAAGTAGCGAGCCTGCTGCGAACGGCCGCCGCCGACTGGTAGCAGTGACCGCTTGCCCCACCGGTGTGGCGCACACCTTCATGGCTGCCGAAGCGCTGCAGCAGGCGGCGCTGCGCATGGGCATCGACCTGCAGGTGGAAACCCGCGGTTCGGTCGGTGCGCGCAACCTGCTCGACGATGCCGCCATCGCCGCCGCCGATGCCGTGCTGCTGGCCACCGATATCGAGGTGGATACCAGCCGTTTCGCTGGCAAGAAGGTCTATCGCTGTGGCACTGGCGTGGCGCTCAAGCAGCCGCAACAGACGTTGGAGCGGGCCTTGAGCGAGGCGCGTCCGGTGAGCGAGGCCGCGTCAACCGAAGGCAAGGCCGCGGCCAGCAGCGGCGAGAAGTCCGGTCCCTACAAGCACCTGCTCACCGGTGTTTCCTACATGCTGCCGATGGTGGTGGCAGGCGGTCTGCTGATCGCGCTGTCGTTCGTTTTCGGCATCGAGGCGTTCAAGGAGGAGGGCACCTTCGCCGCCGCGCTGATGCAGATAGGTGGTGATGCCGCCTTCAAGCTGATGGTGCCGGTGCTGGCCGGTTATATCGCCTATTCCATCGCGGATCGCCCGGGCCTGGCGCCGGGGATGATCGGCGGGATGCTCGCCAGCTCGCTGGGGGCCGGCTTCATCGGTGGCATCGTCGCCGGTTTCATCGCCGGCTATTCGGCCAAGGCCATTGCCCGCTGGGTGCGCTTGCCGGAGAGTCTGGAGGCGCTCAAGCCGATTCTGATCATCCCGCTGCTGGCCAGTCTGGTCACCGGCCTGGCGATGATCTATATCGTCGGCAGCCCCGTGGCTGATGTGTTGCAGTCGCTCACCCAGTTCCTCGACAGCATGGGTAGTACCAATGCCATCCTGCTTGGCGCGCTGCTTGGCGGCATGATGTGCGTAGACCTGGGCGGGCCGATCAACAAGGCGGCTTATGCGTTCTCGGTCGGTCTGCTGGCGTCGAGCAGCTACGCGCCGATGGCTGCGACCATGGCTGGCGGTATGGTGCCGCCGATCGCCATGGCCATTGCCACCGTGCTGGCGCGGCGCAAGTTTGCCCAGAGCGAGCGCCAGGCCGGCAAGGCAGCCGGTGTTTTGGGATTGTGCTTCATCTCCGAGGGGGCGATTCCCTTCGCCGCCAAGGACCCACTGCGGGTGATCCCGGCGAGTATCGCCGGTGGTGCGCTGACCGGGGCGCTGTCGATGTACTTTGGCTGCAAGCTGATGGCGCCGCATGGTGGTCTGTTCGTGCTGCTGATCCCCAACGCCATCAACCACGCGCTCCTGTACCTGCTGGCCATCGTTGCCGGTAGCCTGCTTACTGGCGTGCTCTATGCGTTGATCAAGCAGCCCGAGGCGCAGCCGATGACGGTCGAGGCACGATAGGCGCACGGCGCTGCGCCTCGGTTACACTGAGGCGAACAGCGCCTGGGTAGTAGGAGTCTGTTGGCTGATCCACGCGCCGATACACAGCGACGGATCGTCGCTGGCTTCGTGGCGCAGTCGCCCTCACAAAAGAAAGGATCTTCTGTAGATGACTCAAGCTCTCGCGCATCGCTGGCGCTTCTTCCGTGCCGGCGGCTTCGATCAGGTGCAACTTGAAACCCCGGCGGATCTCGCTGCTCTGCGCGGCCTGGACCAGAAACTCTGGGCCAGCCTGGCCTGCCCGGTGAACAACCTGGAGCTGGATCGGCGCATGCTGCAATACATCGACCTGAACAATGATGGTCGTATCCGCGCCCCGGAAATTCTCGATGTGGTCGATTGGACACTGGCGCGCCTGGTCGACCCCGCCGTGCTGTTCCATGACGGCCCGCTGCAGCTGTCCTCGCTCACCGAAGATGCTGTGGGCGCGCGCCTGCGTCTGGCCGCGCAACGCCTGTTGGGGGTGCTTGGGCGGCCCGATGCCGAGAGCCTGACGCCGGCCGATACCGCCGATCTGGCGAAGCTGTTCCCGCCGCACCAATCCAATGGTGATGGTCTGGTGCCGGCGACGCTGACCGATGATGCCGAACTCAAGGCCGCCATCGCCGATATCATCGCCTGCCTGGGCGCACAGACCGACCGCAGTGGTGAGCCGGCCATCGGTGCCGAGCAGATCACCGCCTTCTTCGATCAGGCGCGTCAGCTGCATGCCTGGCATGCGCGTGCCGCCGAGCAGGGGCTGGATGCTTTCGGCGAGGGTACGGTGGCCGCTGTCGAGGCGCTGAGCGCGGTGCGCGCCAAGATCGACGACTATTTCACGCGCGTGGCCATGGCCGAGTTCGACCCGCGTGCTGCCGCCCTGATGAATGCCAAGGAAGAAGAGCTGGTGCGTCTGGCCGCGCTGTCCCTAGCCGATGCCAGCGAGGTGGCCGACCTGCCGCTGGCGGTGGTGCAGCATGGCGATGAGCTGCCGCTGGACAAGGGGCTCAACCCGGCCTGGCAGCGTGCCATCGATGAGTTTCGCCAGCGTGTGGTGGTGCCGGTGTATGGCGAGCAGGACAGCCTGTCGCGCGAGCAGTGGCAGCACCTGGTTGCGCTGTGCAGCAACTACCTGGCCTGGCGCGCCGAGACGCCGAAAGTGGCGATTGCCGAAATGCTGGAGCGCGGACGTATTCTCGAACTGGTGGAGCAGGGCGCCGAGGCCCGTTTGCTGGCGCTGGTCGAAGAGGACAAGACCGTGGCCGAGGCGGCGGACGGGCTGGTCGAACTGGACAAGCTGATTCGCCTGCGTCATGGCCTGGTTACGCTGCTGCGCAACTTCGTGTCCTTCCAGGCGTTCTATTCGCGTCACGAGAAGGCCGTGTTCCAGGCCGGGGTTCTGTATATCGACGGCAAGAGCTGCGAGTTGGTGGTGGAGGTCGACAACGTCGAGGCTCACGCCAAGGTGGCGGCGGCCAGCGATTGCTTCCTGCTCTATTGCACGTGCACGCGTCGCGGCGAGCCGGTGCGGGGTAAGGAGGCGCTGAATATCGTGGTGGCGGTGACCGCTGGCAGCGAAGGTGATCTGCAGGCGGGCCGCCATGGCCTGTTCTACGACCGCGACGGCAACGACTGGGATGCCACCGTGGTCAAGGTGGTGCAGCACGCCATCAGCATTCGCGAGGCGTTCTGGTCACCGTATCGACGCATTTCCAAGCTGGTTTCCGATCAGGTACAGAAGCTCGCCGCCAGCCGTGACGCGGACATGGTCAGCAAGACCGCAGCCAAGGTCGGCGAAACCGGGGCCGCTCCGGCCGCTACGCCTACCCCGGCCTTCGATATCGCCAAGTTCGCCGGTATCTTCGCGGCCATCGGCCTGGCGGTCGGCGCTCTGGGCACGGCACTGGCTGCAGTGGTCACAGGGATTCTGTCGCTGGCCTGGTGGCAGGTTCCATTGCTGCTGCTCGGCGTGCTGCTGGCCATTTCCGGGCCGGCCATGCTGCTGGCCTGGTTCAAGCTGCGTCGCCGCAGCCTGGGGCCGATCCTCGATGGCAACGGCTGGGCGGTGAATGCCCAGGCGCGCATCAGCATCCCCTTCGGCACCGCGCTCACGCAGATGGCGGAATTGCCCAAAGGCAGCGACCGCGCTCTGCGCGATCCTTATGCCAACAAGCCGGTGGTGTGGCCGTGGATACTGGCGCTGCTGCTGGCGCTGGGCTTGGGCTACTACGCTTGGAGCCATGGCGTGTTCAGCCCGGAGCCGGAGGTGCCGGCCGAAGCGGCGGCGCCTGTCGACGCCGCTGCGCAGTAGGTACTTGCCACCCCTCTCCCGCTTGCGGGAGAGGGGCCGGGGGAGAGGGGACGTCAGCTGATAAGCGTAGGGCGGGTGCAACCCGCCGGCTCGATAATTGGCGGGTTTCACCCGCCCTACGTTCTGTTGTGGCAGATAGACTAATCGCCAGCAAGCTGGCGCCTAAAAGGCCTGTGGCTCTTAGCTCGTCAGCAGCTCAGCCACCCAGCGGGGCAATTGCTCGGTGGCCGGGCCGTAGCGTTTCTCGGCAAACAGCGAATGGCCCTGGCTCGGTTCCAGATTGATCTCCAGCGTATGCGCGCCCGCGCGACGGGCCTGTTCGACGAACCCCGCCGCCGGGTAGACATGACCCGAGGTGCCGATGCTGACGAACAGCTCGCACTGCTCCAGCGCGTCGTAGATGCGCTCCATGTGATAGGGCATTTCGCCGAACCAGACGATGTCCGGCCTCAAGGTGCCCTTCAGGCCACAGCAGGTGCACGCCTGGCTAACCGGCATGTCGTCCTGCAATGGAAAGCGCTGCTGGCTGTTGCTGCACAGCATCGATTGCAACTCGCCGTGCATGTGCAGTAGGTGTCTGGAGCCGGCGCGCTCGTGCAGGTTGTCGACGTTCTGTGTGACCAGCAGGAACTCGCCCTGCCAGCCGTCTTCCAGCTTGGCCAGGGCCAGGTGCCCGGCATTCGGCGCGATGGCCGGGTCGCGCAATTGGGCGCGACGCATATCGTAGAAACGTTGCACCAACGCGGGGTCGCGGGCGAAGCCTTCGGGCGTGGCCACTTCTTCGATGCGGTGGTCTTCCCAGAGCCCGTCAGCGGCGCGGAAGGTGCGGATACCGCTCTCGGCGGAGATACCGGCGCCGGTGAGAATGACGATATTGGGATGGGGCATGGCGGCTCCGAAGCAGGTCTGCATTGCGGTAACTCTAAGCCAATTCCGAATACCGTAGGGTGCGCCGTGCGCACCAACGCCTTTGCCCGGGTGCGCGCGGCGCACCCTACGGGCGTTCACTTATTCTGTAGGGCGGGTGACACCCGCCGGTTCGGCAATGGCGGGTTGCACCCGCCCTACGCGTGGGTCAGAACCGTAGCCCGGATGAAATCCGGGAATCACCGGCACAGCGCTCCCGGATTGCATCCGGGCTACGCCTTTGCTGGCTCTGGAGCAAGACGACACATGCAGGGGCTGGGGTCATCCCCGCTCGCTCATTGCCGCCAGCGCCACCGAGGTAGCGGCGGTGCGGGTTTCCACGCCGAGCTTCACGTAGACGTGCTCAAGGTGCTTGTTCACCGTGCGCGGGCTGAGGCCGAGGATGTCGCCGATGTCGCGGTTGGTCTTGCCGCAGGCGACCCAGCGCAGTACCTGCACCTCGCGTTCGGTGAGCTGGAAGCGCGCCGATAGCCTGGCATGCGCCGGGGCATCGTCGAGGCTGAGGCTGACGGGTTTCGATGCCGCACGTGCGGCTTGCAGAATGCGCGCGGTGCGCAGGTGCGAGGCGACACGGGCGAGCACTTCCTCGGGGTTGATCGGCTTGGTCACGTAATCGATGCCGCCGGCCTCGAAGCCCTGCACCACGTGCTCGCTGTCGGTCAGGGCGGTCATGAACAGCACCGGGATATCGGCGCTGCTCGGTTCGGCCTTGATGCGCCTGCAGGTCTCGAAACCGTCCAGCCCCGGCATCATTGCGTCGAGCAAGATCAGGTCGGGCCGGCGCCGCTGGATGCGTCCCAGTGCGCTGGCGCCGTCCAACGCCACCAGCACCATGTAGCCAGCGTCGTCGAGGGCGTCGGAGAGCAACGCGAGGTTGTCCGGCGTGTCGTCGACGATGAGGATGATGCCGCGTTCGGCCGACAGGCTGGCGGTCGAGCATGACTCAGGCTGGTGGAGCGGCGCATTCATGTTCGGCCTCCTTCAGTTGGCGGTTGAATTCGTCGAGCTGGAAGCGCTTCACCAACAGGCGCATGGATGCGGTAAAGCCGGCGCAGCTCGGGTTGCGGCGGTCGATATCGTCCAGGCGTTGCTGGATGCCGCGCACATAGCCCAGAGCGCCCAGTTCGCGCAGCGCCTGCAGGTCGTCGCTACCCGGTAGCACCATGGCCTCGGGCAGTGGCGACTGCTCCTGGGTGCGGCGCAGCCAGGTCAGATCGAGCTGATGCTGGATGCGCTCGAGCAACTGCGGGGTGTACACCGGTTTAGCCAGGTAGTCGTCGCAGGCGGCGGCGATGCTGCGCTCACGGTCATCGGTGAAGGCATTGGCGGAGATCACGATGATCGGCGCCTGGCACTGCGTGTTGCGGCGAATCAGGCGGCTGGTTTCCCAGCCGTCCATCTGCGGCATGGACAGGTCCATCAGGATCAGCGCCGGATTGTGCAGCGCCACCTGGCGAATCGCCTCCTGGCCGCTGGTGGCCTGGATAACTGCGAAGCCCAGTGGTTCGAGCATGCCGGCCAGCACGCGGCGATGTTCGAGGTGATCGTCCACCACCAGGATCAGGCGGCGCTCGCCCTGGTAGCCGGTGATGTCGTGTTCGACGTGCACCACCGCCTGCGGTACGCGCACTTCGGAGAGGAACAGGCGGACCTGAAAGCGCGTGCCCTGGCCGGGTTCGCTGTGCACCGAGAGCTCGCCCCCCATCAACGAGGTGAGCATGCGGGTAATGGTCAGGCCGAGGCCGACACCGTTGTCCTGGTGCATCAGGTCGCCGCGTTCGAAAGGCTGGAAGATGCGCTCGATCTGTTCCGCGGCGATGCCGATACCGGTGTCGATGATCTCGAAGGTGGCCGTCTCGCGCATGTAGCCAACCCGCAGGCACACCTCGCCACGCTCGGTGAAGCGCACCGCGTTGCCCAGCAGGTTGATCAGGATCTGCCGCACACGTTTCTCGTCACCACGCACCACCGTGGGCATGCGGCCGCTGGATTCAAGGCGAAAGCGCAGACCTTTCTCGGCGGCCTGGGGTGTGAACATACGCTCGATCTGGTCGATGAACGCCGGGAAGGGAATTTCCGCGAGCTCCAGATGCAACTTGCCGGCTTCGATCTTGGCCACGTCGAGCAGGCCATCGATCAGCGACAGCAGATGCGAGCCGCTGCGCAGGATGGTGGCCAGAGCATCCTTGTGCTGGTTCGGCATGGCGGCATCACGCTGCAGAATCTGGGTGTAGCCGAGGATGCTGTTGAGTGGTGTGCGCAGCTCGTGCGACAGCCCAGTGACATAGCGGCTCTTCGCTGCGTTGGCCGCCTCAGCGGCCTCCTTGGCTTGCTGCAGGGCTTCGTCGGTCTTGCGGTGGGCTTCGATCTCCTGCATCAGCAGTAGCGTCTGTCGATCCGATTCCTCCTGCGCCACGCGGCGGCTTTCGCGGGTCAGCACCAGCCACCAGGCAAGCATGCCGGCGAACAGCGAGAGGGTCAGGAAGGCCTTGAGGAACGCCTGGAACAGCGTCTGGCGCATCTCCGGTTCTTGTGTCGGCAGCCCCAGCGAGACCTGGCTGTAGATCAGTGCCAGTGCTCCAAACAGCATCAGTACCAGCAGGCTCAGCAGGCCCAGGTACTGCGCCAGGCGGCTGTGCAGGCGCGGGATGGAAACCCGTGGGAACAGCCAGCCGATGAAGTCGTCGAGCTGATCGGTCAGGCGTGCACGCGGCTTGCAGCGATCCTCGCAACGCGCGTCGAGCGAGCAGCACAACGAACAAATGGGCGCACCGTAGGCCGGGCAGTGCGCGGTGTCCGGCTCTTCGAAACGGTTGTTGCACAGGCAGCACTGCACCTGGCCGGCTTCGGTGTGGGGGTAGAGCAGGTGCGGCTGACGTTCGCGAGCGATGTAGTAGCGCCCACCGGTCAGCCAGGCCAGCAACGGCGCCAACAAAAAAGCCGAGCCCAGCGCCACGGCTGGTGAAGCCGCTTGCGCCAGTGCGCCGAATAGGCCGCCGTGGGCGAGCACCGAGAGCAGCGAGGCGATCAGCATGGCGCCGACGCCCACCGGATTGATGTCGTAGAGGTGCGCGCGCTTGAACTCGATGTATTTCGGCGACAGGCCCAGCGGCTTGTTGATCACCAGGTCGGCCACCAGCGCGCCGATCCAGGCGATGGCGATATTGGCATAGAGGCCGAGCACTTCCTCGATCGCCTCGAACACGCCCAGCTCCATCAGCATCAGCGCGATGGCCACGTTGAACACCAGCCATACCACGCGGCCGGGGTGGCTGTGGGTGATGCGGGCGAAGAAGTTCGACCAGGCCAGCGAGCCGGCGTAGGCGTTGGTGACGTTGATCTTCACCTGGCTGACGATGACGAACAGCACCATGGCCGCCAGTGCCCATTGCGACGAGGCGAACACGTAGTTGAACGCCACCAGATACATCTGCGTCGGCTCGGCGGCGCGCTCCATGGGGATTTCATGTTGCAGGGCGAGAAAGGCGAGGAAGGCACCGGCAAGCATCTTCAGCGCGCCGGGGATGATCCAGCCGGGACCTGCCAGCAGCAGTGCGGTCCACCAACGTACGCGGTTGGCGCGGGTTTTTTCCGGTAGGAAGCGTAGGTAGTCGACCTGCTCGCCGATCTGCGTGATCAGGGCCAGGGCGACGGTGCAGGCAGCGCCGAAGTGCAGCAGGTTGAAGCTGCCAGGTTCGCCCTCGCGGCCAGCGAAGCTGGTCCAGTCCGACAGTGCCTCGGGGTTCTTGGCGATGACGAACACGTAAGGCAGCACCAGCAGGAACAGCCACACGGGCTGTGTCCACATCTGCAGGCGGTTGATCAGGGTGATGCCATAGGCCACCAGCGGAATGATGATGACCGAGCAGATCACATAGGCCAGGGCCAGCGGGATGTTGAAGTACAGCTCCAGAGCCAGCGCCATGATCGCCGCTTCCAGGGCGAAGAACAGGAAGGTGAAGCTGGCGTAGATCAGCGAGGTGATGGTCGAGCCGATGTAGCCGAAACCGGCGCCACGGGTCAGCAGGTCCATGTCCAGGCCGGAGCGGGCAGCGTAGTAGCTGATCGGCAGACCGGTGAGGAAGATCACCAGGCTGACCGCGAGGATCGCCCACAGGGTGTTGGTGAAGCCGTAGGACAGCGCGAGGGCCCCGCCGATGGCCTCCAGGGCGAGGAACGACACGGCGCCGAGCGCGGTGTTGGCGATGCGTAGCTCCGACCATTTGCGGAACGACCTGGGCGTGAAGCGCAGGGCGTAGTCCTCCATGGTCTCGTCGGCGACCCAGGCGTTGTAGTCGCGGCGAATCTTGATGATGCGCTGGGTGCCGGTTGGCTGCACGGGCGAAGTCCTGATCGTGGGCGGATTGTAGGAGCGGCTTCAGTCGCGAAGCGTTTTCGCAGCAGCACGATGCTGCCCAGCCGCGCCTACAGGCTGAAAGTGCAACTTCCATGCCCTGGCTCGGCGAGGCCTCTGCCGCGCGCGCGGGCTTCTGTCTGCCTGGTCTTGCTGCGCTCAGCTTGCACCAGGCTGGCGCAGGGCGCTGTACGTCAGATGACGTATGCCCTTACGTCATGCTGCGTATACCCCGCTCGGTGGGGCAAACGCATCCTAGCTGCGAAGCCGGCGTGGTTCGGCACGAATAACCAGCACAGGAGCACGACCATGGACTCTCAACCGATTCGACTTCTTCCCCGCCGGCTGGCGGTGGGGGCGGCAGCGCTCTCGCTGCTGGCCGCCAGCCTGTTCAGCCATGTGGCCAGCGCCGAGGTCAACACCACCGGCCTGGCGGTGACCGACACCGAGGTCACGGTCGGCATCCTGCATTCGGCCACCGGCACCATGGCCATTTCCGAAACCGGTTCGATCCAGGCCGAGCGCCTGGCCATCGAGCAGATCAACGCCAGCGGCGGGGTGCTCGGCCGGCAGATCAAGGTCGTGCAGGAAGATGGGGCTTCCGACTGGCCGACCTTCGCCGAGAAGGCGCGCAAGCTGCTGGTCGGTGACAAGGTCGCCACCGTGTTCGGCTGCTGGACCTCTGCTTCGCGTAAAGCAGTGCTGCCGGTGTTCGAGAAGGAAAACGGCCTGCTCTACTACCCGACCTTCTACGAAGGCCTGGAGCAGTCGAAGAACGTCATCTACACCGGCCAGGAAGCCACTCAGCAGATCCTCGCGGGCCTGGACTGGGTAGCCAAGGAGAAGGGCGCCAAGACCTTCTACCTGCTCGGCTCGGACTACATCTGGCCGCGTACCTCGATGAAAATCGCCCGTAAGCACATCGAGAACGTGCTCGGCGGCAAGGTGGTCGGCGAGGAGTACTACCCGCTGGGCAACACCCAGTTCGGCTCGCTGATCAACAAGATCAAGCTGCGCAAGCCTGACGTGGTGTTCGCTGCCGTGGTCGGTGGCTCCAACGTCGCTTTCTACAAGCAGATGAAGGCCGCCGGCGTCACCGCCGACAAGCAGACCCTGCTGACCCTGTCGGTCACCGAAGACGAGCTGCTGGGTATCGGCGGCGAGAACATGGCCGGTTTCTACGCCTCGATGAAGTACTTCCAGAGCCTGGACAACCCGAACAACGCCGCCTTCGTCGAGGCCTTCAAGGCCAAGTACGGCAAGGACGCGGTGATCGGTGACGTGACCCAGGCCGCCTACCTCGGCCCATGGCTGTGGAAAGCCGCCGTGGAGAAAGCCGGCAGCTTCGACATCGACAAGGTGGTCGCCGCCTCTCCGGGCATCGAGTTGGACACTGCGCCGGAAGGCTACGTCAAGGTGCACGACAACCATCACCTGTGGAGCAAGACCCGCATCGGTGAAGTGCAGAAAGACGGTCAGTTCAAGGTGGTGTTCGAGTCCGACCTGATCGAGCCGAACCCTTTCCCGAAAGGCTACCAGTAAGCAGCACCCTCTCGTAGGAGTCGGCTTGCTGGCAAAGAGTGAATTGCCGGCAAGCCGGCTCCTACCGGCTTATCTCTTTTCTTCTGGAGACCATCGACATGGAATGGCTATCGGAATTCGGCGCCATCGCAGCCATGCAGGGGTTCAACGGCTTGTCCGTGTTCTGCGTGCTGCTGCTGATGGCTCTGGGGCTGGCGATCATCTTCGGCCAGATGGGCGTGATCAACATGGCCCATGGCGAGTTTCTCACCATCGGCGCCTACACCACTTTCGTGGTGTCCTCGCTGACGTCCAGCTACGCACCGGCCTTCGGGCCTTACTACTTCTTTCTCGCGATCATCCTCTCGTTCTTGATTGCCGGCGCCATTGGCTGGCTGGTGGAGTGGGCGATGATCAGCAAGCTCTACCAGCGTCCGCTGGACACCCTGCTGGCTACCTGGGGCCTGTCCCTGGTGATGCAGCAGGGCTTTCGTTCGATCTTCGGCGCGCGTGAAGTCAGCGCTACGTTGCCGGACTGGTTGATGGGTTCGTGGAACCCGACCGAGGCCATCGATATTCCGCGCAACGGCCTGTTCGTCATGGGCCTGACCCTGCTGCTCACCGCGCTGCTGTTTCTGATGATCTACCGCTCGCGCTGGGGCCTGCAGGTGCGCGCCACCATGCAGAACCGGGTGATGGCGCGCTCCGTGGGCATCAACACCAAGCGCGTCGACCGCATGACCTTCGCCCTTGGTTGTGGCGTCGCCGGCGTGGCGGGCGCGGCCTTTACCACCATCGGTTCAACCGGGCCGACCGCAGGTTCGCTGTACATCGTCGACACCTTCCTGGTGGTGGTGTTCGGCGGTGCATCCAGCCTGCTTGGCACCATCGCCTCGGCGTTCAGCATCGCCCAGGCGCAATCGCTGCTGGAGTTCTTCACCAGTGGTTCGATGGCCAAGGTGCTGACCCTCTCCGCGGTGGTGCTGATCCTCATGCTGCGTCCGCAGGGGCTGTTCTCGGCCAAGGTGCGCAAATGAAAAATCACTTTCAACCTACTGCGCGCCCCATCTGCGGCGGCGCGCGGTGCTCGCTTGCTCGACGTATTGCGTGTACGCCTTCGTTGCAGCGCTCCGGGCTTCTTGCTGCTGGGGCTGCTCGCTACGGTTCAAAGCGACTTTTTGTATGCAGGGGGATTAACGGATGAAAAACGCATACGAAAGCCTGCTCGGCGGCAAGCAAGGCGCCATTGGCCTGGCCTTGCTCGCCACGCTGATCCTGGTGGTATTTCCGCTGGCGCTGGATGCCTTCCGCCTGAACATGGTCGGCAAGTACCTGACCTACGCCTTCGTCGCCGTTGGCCTGGTGCTGTGCTGGGGCTATGGCGGCATCCTGAGCCTGGGCCAGGGCATCTTCTTCGGCCTGGGTGGCTACTGCATGGCGATGTTCCTCAAGCTCGAGGCATCCGACCCGGAAAGCACCAAGATCCAGTCCACACCCGGTATCCCGGACTTCATGGACTGGAACCAGATCACCGAACTGCCGCTGTTCTGGGAACCCTTCCACAGCCTGAGCTTCACCTTGATCGCGGTGGTGGCTGTGCCGGTGTTGTTGGCCTTGGTGATCGGTGTCGCGATGTTCAAGCGCCGCGTCGGTGACGTGTACTTCTCCATCGTCACCCAGGCCATCGCGCTGATCCTCACCGTGCTGATCATCGGCCAGCAGGGGCTGACCGGTGGCGTCAACGGCATCACCGATCTGCGCACGCTCAAGGGCTGGGACATCCGCAGTGACGAGGCCAAGTTGATTCTCTACTTCGTCAGTGCGGCGCTGCTCATCGGCTGCATCCTCATCGCCCGTTTCATCATCGCCTCCAAGCTCGGCCGCCTGCTGCTGGCGATGCGCGACAAGGAGGAGCGGGTGCGCTTCTCCGGCTACGACGTGGCCAGCTTCAAGATCTTCGTGTTCTGCGTCGGTGCGGCGTTCGCCGGTATCGGCGGGGCGATGTTCACCCTGCAGGTGGGCTTCATGTCGCCGAGCTTCGTTGGCATCGTGCCGTCGATCGAGATGGTCATCTTCGCCGCGGTCGGCGGGCGCCTGTCGCTGTTGGGCGCGGTGTACGGCGCGCTGCTGGTCAACTTCGGCAAGACCTACTTCTCCGAGAGCTTCCCCGAGCTGTGGCTGTATCTGATGGGCGGCCTGTTCATCGTCGTGGTCATGTACTTCCCCAATGGCTTGGCCGGCCTGTGGGACAGCCACGGCAAGCGCTGGCTGGCCCGCCTGCGGCGCAAACCGCAGGTAGTCGCTGCGCCGAAACCTGTTGCCGTTGCCACCAGCAAGCGCCCAACCCCTGAACTGGAGACCACGCCATGAACAGCCCAGCAGGCTTTCAGGCCGCCAAGCCGGTACTGGCCATCGAGGGGCTGACCGTGTCCTTCGATGGTTTCAAGGCGGTCAATGACCTCAACCTCTACGTCGATCGCAACGAGGTGCACGTGGTGATCGGCCCCAACGGCGCTGGCAAAACCACAGTGCTCGACCTGATCTGCGGCAAGACCCGCGCCACCACCGGCAGCATCGATTTCGACGGCCGTGAGCTGACCAAGATGCGTGAGTTCGACATCGTTCGTGCTGGCGTCGGGCGCAAGTTCCAGAACCCGTCGATCTACGAAAACCTGACGGTGTTTGAAAACCTGGAAATGTCCTACCCGGCCGGACGCAAGGTGTTCGGCGCGTTGTTCTTCAAGCGCACGCAAGAGGTGATCGAGCGGGTCGAACAGGTGGCGCAGGAGATCATGCTCGGCGATCACCTGCACCGTCAGGCCGACCTGCTCTCGCACGGGCAGAAGCAGTGGCTGGAGATCGGCATGTTACTTATGCAGGACCCGCAATTGTTGATGCTCGACGAGCCGGTGGCCGGCATGAGCGTCAGCGAGCGAGTGGCCACGGCCGATCTGCTCAACCGTATCAGCCAGGGCCGCTCGGTACTGGTCATCGAACACGACATGGAGTTCGTCAAGAGCATCGCTCATCGCGTCACCGTGCTGCACCAGGGCAAGGTGCTGGCCGAAGGCAACATGGAGGCGGTGCAGAGCAATCCCAAGGTCATCGAGGTGTACTTGGGGCATTGATGGTCATGGCTACGCAACGGTGCGCGCGGCGCACCCTACACCCGGGTATCAGACCATAGGGTGCGCCATGCGCACCGTCTATGTTGGAGTGACAAGCATGTTCCAGATCAGCAACCTCGCTTCCGGCTACGGCCAGAGCCAGATCCTCCACGAGCTCAACCTCGACGTGGCGAGGAAGGAAATCGTCGCGGTGATGGGCCGCAACGGTATGGGCAAGACCACCTTGTTCAAGAGCCTGATGGGCATCCTGCCGCAATGGGGTGGGCAGATCCGCGTGGACGGCAAGGACGTGTCGAAACTGGAAACCCATCAGCGGGTGGAAAGCGGCATCGCTTATGTGCCGCAGGGGCGGATGATCTTCTCGCACATGACCGTGCTGGAAAACATCCAGACCGGTCTGCCGGCCTCCGCCGGGGGCAAGGTGCCGGACGATCTCTATGCGCTGTTCCCGGTGCTGCATGACATGCGCCACCGCAAGGGCGGCAACCTCTCCGGTGGCCAGCAGCAACAGTTGGCCATCGCCCGCGCGTTGGCCACCAACCCCAAGGTGCTGCTGCTCGATGAACCGACCGAGGGTATTCAACCGTCGATCATCAAGGACATCGCCCGCAGCCTGAAGGAGATCCGCAACATGCGCGACCTGACCATCGTGGTGTCCGAGCAGGTGCTGTCGTTCACCATGGAAATCGCTGACCGCTTCCTGGTCATCGAGAAGGGCAAGTTCGTCGTCGAGGAAACTCGCGACAAGGTCGACGAGGCGAGCATCAGTCGTTATCTGTCGGTGTGAGGTTTTTGCCCTCTCCCTAACCCCTCTCCACTAGGCGTGCCTCCAATGAAAGGGAGAGGGGAATAGAACGGCGCCAGTCCTAGGGACAGCGCCAATCAGTCCCCTCTCCCGCTTGCGGGAGAGGGTTAGGGAGAGGGCATCTATTCCCGCTTTACGGCCACTGTGTTCTCCATGCAGCGGCCGCTTTTTCGTGTCCGCGAAAAAGGCCTGAAGGCCTCATGAATCCTGCAATACGGGCATACGTCATCCAACGTATTTGCCGATTTCTCCGTGCGCCCGAGACTGACTCCGTACCCCGGCACAGGCCGGCATTCCTCACAGGTCTTATGGAGTTCAGTCATGACCGATACCCTGATCAAGGTCGACCTCAACCAGGCTGCTACCGATAACGAACAGGTGCACAACCGCTGGCACCCGGACATTCCCATGGCCTGCTGGGTCAACCCGGGCGATGACTTCATTCTCGAGACCTACGACTGGACCGGCGGTGCGATCAAGAACGACGACGACGCCAGCGATGTGCGCGACGTCGACCTGTCCACCGTGCATTACCTGTCCGGCCCGGTAGGCGTGAAAGGCGCTCAGCCGGGCGACCTGCTGATCGTCGAACTGCTCGATATTGGCGCCAAGCAGGACATGCTCTGGGGCTTCAACGGCTTTTTCTCGAAGAACAACGGCGGCGGTTTTCTCACCGACCATTTCCCCTCGGCGCAGAAGTCGATCTGGGACTTCGAGGGCATGTTCACCAAGAGCCGGCACATTCCCGGCGTGCGTTTCGCCGGCCTGATCCACCCTGGGCTGATCGGCTGCCTGCCAGATCACAAGATGCTCGCCGACTGGAACAAGCGTGAGCAGGCGCTGATCGACACCAACCCGACTCGCGTACCGCCGCTGGCTAACCCGCCGTTCGCCAGCACCGCGCACATGGGCAAGATGAAGGGCGAGGCGCGCGACCTGGCGGCCGCCACCGGCGCACGCACCGTGCCGCCTCGTGAGCATGGCGGTAACTGCGACATCAAGGATCTGTCGCGCGGCTCGAAGATCTTCTTCCCGGTCTACGTCGATGGCGCCGGTCTGTCGGTCGGCGACCTGCACTTCAGCCAGGGCGACGGCGAGATCACCTTCTGCGGCGCCATCGAGATGGCCGGCTGGGTGCACATGAAGGTCGAGCTGATCAAGGGCGGTATGGCCAAGTACGGCATCAAGAACCCGATCTTCAAGCCCAGCCCGATCGTGCCCACCTACAACAACTACCTGATCTTCGAAGGCATCTCGGTCGACGACGACGGCAAGCAGCACTACCTGGACGTCAACCTGGCCTACAAACAGGCCTGCCTCAATGCCATCAACTACCTGACCAAGTTCGGCTACTCGCCGGCCCAGGGCTACTCGCTGCTCGGCTCGGCGCCGGTGCAGGGGCATATCAGCGGGGTGGTCGACATCCCCAACGCCTGCGCCACGCTGTGGCTGCCGACCGATATCTTCGAGTTCGACATCAACCCCAGCGCCAGCGGCCCGACCAAGTTCCTCGACGGCAGCATCGACCTGCCCATCGCCTACGACAAGTGATGCTCGCGCGCACGGCCACCCTAGGGTGCGCCGTGCGCACCGAATTTATCGAGGAGTGCACCATGCCCATCTACGAATACGACTGCCCGAGCTGTGGCGATTTCACCGTGCTGCGGCCGATGGCTGAGCGTGACGCCGCTTGCGCCTGCCCATACTGCGACTCGACGAGCGAGCGGGTGATCCTCAGTGCTCCGGGCTTGGCTAGCATGGCCGGCAGCCAGCGCCGCGCTCATGAAACCAACGAACGCAGCGCCCACGCGCCGCAAAGCCTCGAAGCGTACAAGGCCAACCGCAAGCACCCGGCCGGCTGCAGTTGCTGCGGCCCGAGCAAACCGGTCGAGCGCACCAAGGCCAACCCCCACGGCCTCAAGGCCAGCCCATCGGCCAGGCCGTGGATGATCAGTCACTGAGGCTGTTTATTGGGTCCCCGCCTGCGCGGGGATGACGTGGGTTTTCACCGTCATTCCCGCGTAGGCGGGAATCCAGTTCGCAGAACGTTCCTGTAGGAGAGGCTGGGCGGCATTGCGTTTCAGCCGCGATAACCGTCGACACAGAGAGAGTTTCGCGGCTGAAGCCGCTCCTACAAACAAGCAGTCAACCGGAGGTTTTCCATGCGTCACGGCGATATTTCCAGCAGCCCTGATACCGTCGGCGTCGCCGTCGTCAATTACAAGATGCCGCGCCTGCACACCAAGGCCGAGGTGCTCGACAACGCGCGCCAGATCGCCGAGATGATCAAGGGCATGAAGCTCGGCCTGCCCGGCATGGATCTGGTGGTATTCCCCGAGTACAGCACCATGGGCATCATGTACGACAAGGACGAGATGATGGCCACCGCCGCGACCATCCCCGGCGAAGAGACGGCGATATTCTCCGCCGCCTGCCGCGAGGCCAGGACCTGGGGCATCTTCTCGCTCACCGGCGAACGCCATGAAGAGCACCCGCACAAGGCACCGTACAACACGCTCATCCTGATCAACGATCAGGGCGAGATCGTCCAGCGCTACCGCAAGTGCATTCCCTGGTGCCCCATCGAGGGCTGGTATCCGGGCGACCGCACCTACGTCTCCGAAGGCCCCAAGGGCATGAAGATCAGCCTGATCATCTGCGACGACGGCAACTACCCGGAAATCTGGCGCGACTGCGCGATGAAGGGCGCTGAGCTGATCGTGCGTTGCCAGGGCTACATGTACCCGGCCAAGGAGCAGCAGGTGCTGATGGCCAAGACCATGGCCTGGGCCAACAACTGCTACGTGGCGGTAGCCAACGCCACCGGCTTCGACGGCGTGTACAGCTACTTCGGCCACTCCGCATTGATCGGCTTCGATGGCCGCACTCTCGGGGAATGCGGCGAGGAAGAAATGGGCATCCAGTACGCCCAGTTGTCGGTGTCGCAGATCCGTGATGCGCGCGCCAACGACCAGTCGCAAAACCACCTGTTCAAGCTACTCCATCGTGGCTACACCGGCGTCTACAACTCCGGTGATGGCGACAAGGGTGTGGCTGATTGTCCGTTCGAGTTCTATCGCACCTGGGTGCTGGATGCGCAGAAGGCCCAGGAGGACGTGGAGAAACTCACTCGCTCGACCATCGGTGTGGCTGACTGTCCGGTGGGTGAGCTGCCACATCCGGGCAAGGAACGCACGGCCGGATGAATGCTGTGGGAGGGGCAGCGCCCTTGTAGGAGCGGCTTTAGCCGCGAGCTTTTCCAACACCCGAGGCGGTCTATGCCTTTCGCCAACGACCTGATCGACAGCAACCGCGAGCGCCTGGAGCAGCAGGGCGTCACTCGGCTGCAATCACGCTTCCTCTTCGAGCCCGTTACCGTGATGGCCTTGCTGCGTTCGCGTATCGTCGGCCAGGACGCGGTGCTGGCGCAGGTCGAGTCCATGCTCAAGGTGGTCAAGGCCGATATCGGCGAGCGCGAGCGGCCACTGGCGGTCAACCTGTTCATGGGGCCGACCGGTGTCGGCAAGACCGAGATCGTGCGTCTGCTGGCGCAGGCCATTCATGGCCGTGCCGATGCCCTGTGCCGCATCGATATGCACACCCTGGCCCAGGAGCACTACGCTGCGGCGTTGACCGGTGCGCCGCCTGGTTACGTTGGCAGCAAGGAAGGCACCACGCTATTCGATGCCGAAGCCATCGCTGGCAGTTTCGGCAGGCCCGGCATCGTGCTGTTCGACGAGCTGGAGAAGGCCAGCCCGGAAGTGCTGCGCAGCCTGCTCGGCATTCTCGAGCATGGCCGCCTGACGTTGACTGCCGGCAGCCGTACCCTGGATTTCCGCAACAGCCTGATCTTCATGACCAGCAACGTCGGCGCGCAGCAGGCGCAGCGCTACCGCGAGCGTTTCACGCGCGGTTGGCGGCGTTGGCTGGGGCTGGCACCGAAAGGCGAGGGTGCATTGCTGGAGCAGGTGCTGCACGAGCGCTTCGAGCCGGAATGGCTCAATCGCCTCGACCGCATTCTGGTGTTCGAGCGGGTCGACGAGCAGTGGTTGGATGCCTTGCTGAATATCGAACTGGACAAGCTCAACCAGCGCCTGGGCCGTCAGGGCCGCTCACTACAGGTGGAGCAGAGCGCCCGCGCCTGGCTGTGTCGTGAGCATGACGGGCGTTTCGGCGCTCGTGCGCTGGCGCGTCGCATCCGTACCGAGCTGGAGCCGGCAATTGCTGAACGGCTGTTGGCGCAACCGGATCTGCTCCGCTTGTCCTGCACAGCTAAAGATGGCCACCTGTTGATCAGTTAGCAGCCGGTTTTTCTACACTCTGTAGAGCGTTGGGTGGCGACATGTCCAGCATATGGCTTTGCAAGTGCAGCCTTACTCGCAGAATCGCTGAACTCTATCCCTCACTTCGCATCCACAGATCACGGCCCCGATCTCCGGGGGCAGCGTTTCGGGGAGCGAGCAATGACTGACAACAACAAGGCGCAGCTCCTGCGCATCACGCTTACGGTCTGGGTGGCTATCGTTCTGGGCGCGCTGCTGGCGCTCGGTGGCGCTTATCTGCTGTGGCTGGGCGGTTCCTGGTACTACCTGCTGGCCGGCCTCGGCCTGCTGTCGGTGGGCGTGCTGATTCATCGCCGTCAGCGCGCGGCGCTGTGGCTGTATGCCCTGGTGTTGCTGGCGAGCCTGGCCTGGACAGTTTTCGAGGTGCGCTTCGACTGGTGGCAGATGGCGCCGCGCATCGACCTGTGGTGCGTGCTCGGCCTGTGGCTACTGCTGCCCTGGATCAACCGGCATATCGCGCCTGGGCAACCCTGGCGTGACGGTGCCAGCGTGATGCTGGGTATCGGCCTGCTGCTGGGAGCGGGCATGGCGGGCTATTCGTTGACGCAGGACTATCATCGCTTGCCCGGCCGCTTCGACGAGCCGCGCATGGCCGCTGCCGGTGTGGCGACAGCCAGTCGTTCGGCCAGCGAATGGACTGCCTACGGCGGCTCGTCGCGTGGCGAGCGCTATGCCAGTGCCGAGCAGATCACCACGGCCAACGTCGGGCGGCTGAAGAAGGCCTGGGAGTTCCACACGGGGGATCTGCCCGGTGAGGGCGACCCCGGCGAGATTACCAATCAGGTGACGCCGCTCAAGGTCGGTGGCAACCTGTTCATCTGCACGCCGCACAGCATCGCCATCGCGGTGGATGCCGACACCGGCGAGGAGCGCTGGCGCTTCGACCCAGCGATCAACCGTCAGGCCGAGTATTACCAGCACATGACCTGCCGTGGTCTGGCTTACCACGATGCGACAGCCTATCGCGGCCCACTGATTGCCGCCCGAGATGGCGCGGCGCCGGAGCCTTCACCAGCGGCAACGGCGCGCTGCACCCAGCGACTGTTCCTGCCTACCAACGATGCCACGCTGTACGCGCTCGATGTGCATGACGGCAAGCCGTGCGAGGACTTTGGCGAGGCCGGCATGGTCGACCTCAAGGTGGGCCTGGGCGATGACGCGCTGGGCATTTACCTGCCCACCTCGCCGCCGGTGGTCACCGAGAAACTGGTGATAGTCGGTGGTTCGGTGACCGACAACGGCTCGGTGGATTCGCCGGGTGGGGTGATCCGTGCCTACGACGTACGCACCGGCGCGCTGGTGTGGAACTTCGATCCTGGCCGTCCCGATGCCACCGAGCCGCTGCCGGCCGGTGAGACCTACGTGCGCAGCACGCCAAATTCCTGGACCATCGCCACGGCGGACGAGGCACTGGGCCTGGTGTACATCCCCATGGGCAACCAGACGCCAGATCAGTGGGGTGTGCAACGCAGCGCCGAGGCCGAACGTTTCACCGCGGCGCTGGTGGCGTTGGACCTGGAAACCGGCAAGGTGCGTTGGGAATTCCGCACCGTGCATCATGACCTCTGGGATCGTGACCTGCCGTCTCAGCCCACGCTGATAGATATCGACGGCGCTGATGGGCCTGTGCCGGCGATCATCCAGCCGACCAAGCGCGGCGATCTCTACGTGCTTGACCGGCGCAGCGGCGAACCCATCGTGCCGGTCAGCGAGCATCCGGTGCCGCAGGGTACGGTGGAGGGCGACTTCACCGCGCCGACCCAGCCGGCATCAAAACTCAGCTATGCCCCTGACGAGCCGCTGCGCGAACGCGACATGTGGGGCGGTACGCCCTTCGATCAGTTGATCTGCCGCATCCAGTTCCATCGCCTGCGGTACGAGGGCGACTTCACTCCGCCATCGGAGCAGGGATCGTTGATCTACCCGGGCAACGTCGGCGTGTTCAACTGGCCATCGGTGGCGGTCGACCCGCAGCGGCAGATTCTCTTCGGCGCGCCTAATTACCTGGCGTTCGTGTCACGGCTGGTCAAGCGTGAGGAGGCGCAGGATGTTCGTTATGGCGGTGGCGAAACCGGTCTGCAACCCAATCGTGGCGCGCCTTACATGGTCAGCCTGAAGCCGTTTCTTTCGGTCCTCGGCCTGCCTTGCCAGGCGCCGCCATGGGGCACTGTCACGGCGGTGGACCTGCGCAGCATGGACAAGGTCTGGCAGCGCAAGAATGGCACCAGCCGCGACAGTGCCCCGCTGGGCATTCCCCTGACCGTCGGCGTACCGAACCTCGGCGGCCCGTTGGTCACTGCCGGTGGTCTGGGCTTTCTCAGCGGCACGCTGGACTACTACCTGCGCGCCTACGACATGCGCACCGGCGAGGAGTTGTGGAAGGACAGGCTGCCGGCCGGCGGCCAGGCCACGCCTATCAGCTACGTGTCGGAGAAGACCGGCAAGCAATATGTGGTGGTAATGGCCGGCGGGCACGGCTCGTTCGGTACGCGCCTGGGCGACTCGCTGGTGGCCTGGACGCTGGAGGAGGAGGATGAGTAGATAGCACAAGGCCCGCAGAGCGGGCCTTGTTCGATGGATCAGTGATGCTCGCGCGTCGCGCGGAATTTCACGTCTGGCCAACGCTCTTCCATCAGACTCAGGTTGACGCGGGTCGGGGCCAGGTAGGTGAGATGACCGCCGCCATCAACGGCGAGGTTTTCAAAGGCCTTGTCCTTGAATTCCTTGAGCTTCTTCTCGTCGTTGCACTCGATCCAGCGCGCCGACCAGACGTTGATCGCCTCGTAGGCACACTCGACCTTGTATTCCTCTTTCAGGCGGCTGGCGACCACGTCGAACTGCAGCACACCGACCGCGCCGAGCACGATGTCGTTGTTGCGCTCGGGGAAGAACACCTGGGTGGCGCCTTCCTCGGCCAGCTCCTGCAGGCCCTGGCGCAGTTGCTTGGATTTCAGCGGATCTTTCAGGCGCACGCGGCGGAACAGTTCCGGGGCGAAGTGCGGGATGCCGGTGAAACCCAGGTTTTCGCCTTCGGTGAAGGTGTCGCCGATCTGGATGGTGCCGTGGTTGTGCAGGCCAATGATGTCGCCGGCATAGGCTTCTTCCAGGTGCTCACGCTCGCTGGAGAAGAAGGTCAGGGCGTCGCCGACGCGCACGTCCTTGCCCAGGCGCGCGTGGCGCATCTTCATGCCCTGGGTGTACTTGCCCGAGCAGATGCGCATGAAGGCGATGCGGTCGCGGTGCTTCGGGTCCATGTTCGCCTGGATCTTGAACACGAAGCCGGAGAACTTCTCCTCGGTCGGCTCCACGGTGCGCTCGTTGGCTACGCGTGGCAGTGGGCGCGGCGCCCAATCGACCACGGCGTCGAGCACATGGTCGACGCCGAAATTGCCCAATGCGGTGCCGAAGAATACCGGGGTCATCGTGCCTTTGAGGAAGGCTTCGGGTTCGAACTCATGGCAGGCGCCCTGCACCAGTTCCAGCTCTTCGACGAAGCGCTCGTACATGTCGCCGAGGTGGTTACGAGCTTCGTCGGAATCCAGCTTCTCGATGATCTTGACTGCGGTGCGTTCGTGGCCGTGACCCGGGGTGTAGACGATGATGTAGTCGCCAGTCAGGTGGTAGACGCCCTTGAAATCCTTGTAGCAGCCGATCGGCCAGGTGATCGGCGCGGCCTTGATATTGAGCACCGCCTCGATTTCGTCGAGCAGCTCGATGGGGTCGCGGATGTCGCGGTCGAGCTTGTTGATGAAACTGACGATGGGCGTATCACGCAGGCGGCAGACGTCCATCAGGGCGATGGTGCGTGGCTCGACGCCCTTACCGCCGTCGAGCACCATCAGCGCACTGTCCACCGCGGTCAGGGTGCGGTAGGTGTCTTCGGAGAAGTCTTCGTGGCCGGGGGTGTCGAGCAGGTTGATCATGTGCTCGCGGTAGGGGAACTGCATCACCGAGGTGGTGATGGAGATGCCGCGCTGCTTCTCCATTTCCATCCAGTCGGAGGTGGCGTGACGGTCAGATTTACGCGACTTCACGGTGCCGGCCACTTCGATGGCTTTGCCCATCAGCAGCAGCTTTTCGGTGATGGTGGTCTTACCGGCGTCCGGGTGGGAAATGATGGCGAAAGTACGGCGCTTGGCGACTTCGGCGGCCTGGGTGGTCATGAATATGTGCCTGGATGGAATCGTTGAGGGTGCCTTGGCACCCGTAAAACGCGGGATTATACCGATAACTGTGCGCTCTGGCGGAGAGCGGCCATCGGTTTTCAGGTGGGCCGGTAGGTGATGCTGACGGGCCGTGCAGTAGATGCGTAAATATCGCGTAAATGAATGGTTATGAAAATTATTCCCATATAGAGTAGCCGCCCGTCGCAGTGGGTCAGGGTAAGGGTGGCTCCGTCGTGTTCAAGAAAATCATCTTCCAGCTGCACTGGTTCTTCGGCATCAGCGCCGGGCTGGTGTTGGCCATCATGGGTATCACCGGCGCGCTCTATAGCTTCGAGGGCGAGATAACCCGGGCGCTGAATGCCGAGCGCTGGCAGATTCAGCCCAGTGCGCAGGGGCACCTGACACCGGGCGAGATGGCCTCGCGGATCGAGGCGGCCACCGCTGATCACGTCACCGGGCTGTGGGTTGATGGTCGCCATGACGGGCCTGGCACTGCTTTTCTTATGCCACCGCCGGGCGAGCGCCGCGGGCCGCGCATCCCTTTCGACCCCTACACCGGGGAGGTGCTGGCCGAGCCCATTGGTCAGGATTTCTTCCACCTGATGCTGATGCTGCACCGCTTTCTATCGATGGGCGAAGTAGGCAAGCAGATCACCGCTGCGAGTACCGTGGCGCTGCTGTTCTTCTGCTTCTCCGGCCTGTATCTACGGTGGCCGCGCAAGGCCCTAAACTGGCGTATCTGGCTGACCCTGGACTGGAAGAAGAAGGGCCGCAGCTTCAATTGGGACCTGCATGCTGTCGCTGGCACTTGGGCGCTGTTGTTCTACCTCTGTGCCGGTTTAACGGGGCTGTATTGGTCTTATGACTGGTACCGCGAGGGGCTGACACGCATGCTCTCTGATACTCCCCCCGAGCAGCGCGGTGAGCGTGGCCGTGGCGGACGTCAGGTGCCCCGCGGTCCTGCGCCGGAAGTTGACTACGACGCTGTATGGCAGAGCATCCAGCAGACTGCGGGCTCCGGGCTGGTTGCCTGGAACCTGCGCCTGCCGCCGGTGGCGGGGCAGCCGGCGACGGTCTTCTATGTACTCGATGGCGCTGAGCATGTGCGCGCCTTGAACCAGTTCCAGATCGATCCGAAAAGTGGCGAAGTCAGCCGCCATGAACGCTACGCTGAGAAGAGCTTCAAGGCGCAGCTGCTGGCCAGCATTTATGCGCTGCACGTCGGCGAGTATTTCGGCATGCCGGGGCGCATCCTGATGATGTTGGCCACCGGCGCCATGCCGTTGTTCTTCGTTACCGGCTTGCTGCTGTACCTGGATCGCCGGCGCAAGAAGCGCGCGGCGCTGGCGGCACGCGGCACGCTGAAGGGCAACGAGTCGGGCGAGGGCTGGCTGGTCGGTTTCGCCAGCCAGAGCGGCTTTGCCGAGCAACTGGCCTGGCAGAGCGCCGGGCAGTTGCAGGCTGCCGGTATCCCAGTGCGGGTCGAGCCACTCTCGCGCCTCGACGCCGACAGCCTGAGTCAGGCGCAAAAAGCGCTGTTCGTGGTCAGCACCTTTGGTGATGGTGAGGCGCCGGATGCCGCGCAGGGCTTCGAGCGCAAGGTGCTTGGCGGCTCGGCCCCGCTGGGCCAGCTCAGTTACGCCGTGCTGGCACTGGGGGACCGGCAGTATGAGCACTTCTGCGGCTTCGCCCGGCGCATTAACGATTGGCTGGGGTTGCAAGGGGCGCATCGGCTGTTCGACAGTGTTGAGGTCGACGGCGCCGACCAGGCTGCGCTGCAGCGCTGGCAGCAGCAACTGAGCGAGCTGACCGGTGCCGCGCCGGTGCGTTTCGAACAGGCGCCGTGGCAGAACTGGACGCTGGCCGAGCGCCGGCTGCTCAACCCAGGCAGCCAGGGCGCACCGGTGTTTTTCATCGGCCTGACGCCACCGGCACAAAGCACCTGGCAAGCCGGCGACATCCTGGAGATTCGCCCGTGTCACGCATCTGCACGTGTGCAGACCTGGCTGCAGCATTCCGGGTTCGCCGGTAGCGAAACGGTGACGTTGGATGGCCAGTCGCTCAACCTCGGCGAGGCACTGGCCGAGCGGCAATTGCCGGACAGTTTCGCTCACCTGGTCGGGCTGCACGCCCAGGCGCTGGTCGATGCTCTGGCGCCGCTGGGCTCGCGTGAATACTCCATCGCCTCGGTGGCGGCCGACGGCGTGCTGCAGTTGATCGTGCGTCAGGCGGTGCAGGCCGATGGCTGCCTAGGCCTGGGTTCCGGCTGGCTAACCGAGCACCTGCCCGAGGGCGGCCAGTTGCTGGCGCGGGTACGGCGCAACAGCGGCTTCCACCTGCCGGACGATGACCGCCCGCTGATCCTGATTGGCAACGGCACCGGTCTGGCCGGGCTGCGCTCGCTGTTGCGGGCACGCGCGCTGGCGGGGCAGGGGCGCAACTGGCTGCTGTTCGGCGAGCGCAACCGCGCACAGGATTTCTTCTGTGGCGAGGAGTTGGAGGCGGCGCTGAGCAGGGGCGAGCTGCAGCACCTGGATCTGGCCTTCTCCCGCGATCAGGCCGAGAAACGCTACGTGCAGGACCTATTGCGCGAGCAGAGCGAGCGTCTGCAGGCCTGGCTGGCCGAAGGGGCTGCCATTTATGTGTGCGGCAGCCTGCAAGGCATGGCCGGCGGCGTCGATGCGGTGCTGCGTGAACTGCTTGGCGACGAGGCGGTGCAGGCGCTGGTCGAGGACGGTCGCTACCGCCGCGACGTGTACTGAATAGCAGGGGCGTTATCGGCGCTGCAATGGGCCTGAAACACTGCTGCGCCAAACTGGCTGAAAGCCCCGCCTGTTCAGCATTTCAGGACGTTTTGTGTGATATCTGGAACGACATGAAATTAGGCAGAATTTCCGGTTGATCTGAGGGGCGCATGGTCTTAAAGTCCGCGCCCGAACGTCCATGCTGGAAACGATCCATCCGGCTCAAGTACTGACGACGAGAGGTTGCCGGCCGGCTTATGGTCGGTACCGGTGATGCTCGGCGACATGCCTTGGGAAGTAGGCGAACCAAAGTGGGGAAACTGTCAGACGTTCAGGCCAGCGCATGGCGCGGCCAGCCCCGACACGTAGCGGAACCTGTAAGCGGTTCTGCTGCCCGAATCAATGTGTTCCCGGTTTTGCCATTGGAGTCCCCAGCATGTCGATCAAGGTCGAAGACTACTACGCACCCGCCACTTTCCAGCGCATGAAGGCGTTCGCCGATCAGCACGAAACCCCGTTCGTGGTGATCGACCGGCAAATCATCGCCGACGCCTACGATCAACTGGGCAACTGCTTCCCGTTCGCCAAGATCTACTACGCGGTCAAGGCCAACCCGGCCACCGAGATCATCGAACTGCTGCGTGATAAAGGCTCGAGCTTCGATATCGCCTCGATCTACGAGCTGGACAAGGTGATGGCCACCGGCGTTGGCCCGGAGCGCATCAGCTACGGCAACACCATCAAGAAATCCCGCGATATCCGTTACTTCTTCGACAAGGGTGTGCGCCTGTTCGCCACCGACTCCGAAGCCGACCTGCGCAACATCGCCAAGGCCGCGCCGGGTTCGAAGATCTACGTGCGTATCCTCACCGAAGGTTCCACCAGTGCCGACTGGCCGCTGAGCCGCAAGTTCGGCTGCCAGCCGGACATGGCCCTGGATCTGCTGATTCTGGCCAAGCAGTTGGGTCTGGTGCCTTATGGCATTTCCTTCCATGTCGGCTCGCAGCAGCGCGACATCGACGTCTGGGACGCCGCCATCGCCAAGGTCAAGGTGATCTTCGAGCGTCTGAAAGAAGAAGATGGCATCACCCTGCAGATGATCAACATGGGTGGCGGCTTCCCGGCCAACTACATCCAGCGCACCAATGATCTGGAAACCTACGCCGAGGAAATCACCCGCTTCCTCAAGGAAGACTTCGGTGACGAGCTGCCGGAAATCATCCTCGAGCCGGGTCGCTCGCTGATCGCCAACGCCGGCGTGCTGGTTTCGGAAGTGGTGCTGGTGGCGCGCAAGTCGCGTACCGCCGTCGAGCGTTGGGTGTATGCCGATGTGGGCAAATTCAGCGGCCTGATCGAAACCATGGACGAAGCCATCAAGTTCCCGATCTGGACCGAGAAGAAGGGCGAGATGGAAGAGGTGGTGATCGCCGGCCCGACCTGCGACAGCGCCGACATCATGTACGAGAACTACAAGTACGGCCTGCCGCTGAACCTGGCCAGCGGTGACCGCCTGTACTGGCTGTCCACCGGGGCCTATACCACCAGCTACAGCGCCGTGGAATTCAATGGCTTCCCGCCGTTGAAGTCTTACTACCTGTAAGCAGGGTCGTAGCCGACTGTTCGTCGGGCGCGCCTGAACGATCAACGCCGCTATCCCAGGTGCGCATGGCGCACCTTGCGGATTTGAAGTGACCCGGCAGAAAGAAAAAGCCGCCAGCCCTTACAGGGTGGCGGCTTTTGCGTATCTGCGCGGGATCAGAACTCGATTACCGCCGACAGCCACAGGCGACGACCTTCTTCCATCACACCAGTGGTGGACTGGGTGCTCTGGATATAGTCCGTACCGTAAGCCGTACCGTTGGCTGCACCACTGTTGGCGTAGGTGGTGTAGGCCTTGCCTTTGACGAAGTCTTTGTCGAGCAAGTTGTAGATTGCTGCATTGAGCGTCACGTTTTCCGAGGCTTTGAACGAGCCGCCCAGGTGGAACAGGGTGTAGGCCTTGGTGTTCTTGCCGAGGGTGTCGTAGATCGACTGATTGGTGGAGTAGCTGCCATTGGTGTTGGCCAGGTTCTCGTACTTCGAGGTAAAGCGAGCACGCTCGCCACGGTATTCGCTCTTCAGCCAAAGATTGAAACGATCAGTGGTCTGCCAGGCAAGCTTGGCATTGGCCAGGTGCTCCGGCGTATTGGTCAGCGGTTCACCCTTGTTGTCGCCGCTCTTCTGCTCGCTGTCGGTGTAGGTGTAGTTGGCACTCAGCGTCCAGGCTGGTGCGAAGTTCCAGCTGGCAGCCAGTTCCAGGCCCTGAGTGACCGCCTCGTCGATGTTGATCTGCTGGGCACAGGTGCCACCGTTGTTGCCGGCGCACAGCGGGTTGGAAACCGGGTCACCAGTCGCAATCTTGTCCTTGAATTTGTTGTGGAACAGCGTGGCGTTGGCGTTGAAGCCTTCCAGGCTATCGAAGTAGACACCGAACTCCGTGCTGGTGGTGGTCTCTGGTTCAAGGTCCGGGTTACCGATGGTGATGATGGTGCCCTGTCCGGTGACGCCGTTGATGCCACTATGTAGATCATTCAGATCCGGAGTCTTGTACCCGCGGCTGATACCGCCTTTGAGGGTCCAGTTGTCGGTTGTATTCCAGACCAGGTAGGCACGTGGACTGATGTGGCCGCCGAACGCCTCATGGTCGTCATAGCGTGTGCCCAGCGTTAGAGCCAAATCGTCACGCAGACGCCATTCATCCTCGGCAAACAGTGCCCAGGTTTTTTGCTCGAAATCGTCCAGAGCGATGCCGTCTGTCATTTCGGCTTTCCACCACTGGCCGCCGAGCGTGGCGATGTGTGATTCGCCTATTGGTGCTACGAGTTTGGTATCGAAAACCAAGTTGGTCGTTTCCAGATCTCGGTCGTCGCCGATGAGTGTGCCTGGGATGCCGGAGCTGTTGCCGATAACGTTGCCGGGAATGGTGCGACCGATGGTTTCGGTACGGTTGTGCATCAAGCTGGAGTCCAGAGTGCCGAAGCCCAGGCGTGCGGTGTGGGTCAGGGCGATCTGCTCGCGCTCGAAGCGTAGCTCGTCGACATAACCGTTGGCGGTGGTGGCGTTGGCTGTGCAGTCGCGGTTCAAGCCATCGAGGCTGCCGAGTTGGCACTCGTCGTTGTTGTACTTCTGGCGGTTGCGCTCAATGTCCAGAGCGAAGTCGTGGTTCTCGTGCGGTGTGAGAGTCAGACGTGCCCCGAGATTGTTGGTACCGCCATCGACTGGAGATGGGCCGCGTTTACTGACTTCTACACCATCCCCATAGCTCAGCTCGGACTCTTCGCGATTGAACAGGCTGCCCCGTATTTGCAGGCCGAGCAGGTCATCGATCAGCGGACCGCTGGCATACACACTGGTGCTACGGGTATCGCCGAAATCGCGATTCTCCTGATAGGTGTAATCCTGAGTCAAAGAGCCTGCCCACTCTTTGCCAACTTTGCGGGTGATGATATTGATCACACCGCCCATGGCATCCGAACCATACAGAGTCGACATCGGGCCACGGATCACTTCGATACGCTCGATGGCGGACATCGGCGGCATGAAGCTGGTGGACGTTTCGTTGAAACCATTGGGGGTGACGTTACCGGCTGCGTTCTGACGGCGGCCATCGATCAGGATCAGGGTGTACTGGCTGGGCATGCCACGAATGCTGATGTTCAGGCCACCGGTCTTGCCGGTGCCCTGGCCAATGTCGATACCTTCCACATCACCCAGAGCCTGCGCCAGGTTGTTGTAGCGCTTCTGCTGCAGTTCTTCGCGGCTGATCACGCTGATGCTGGCGGGGGCTTCGGTGATCTTCTGTTCGAAGCCGGAGGCGCTGACGACCACGTCGCCCAGGGCAATGGGCTCGTTGGCCTGGGCGCCGAAGCTGGCGGCCAAAGCAATGGCGCTGGCCAAGGCGGTACGGGAATTAAGGGCGGACATCGATCTACTCCTGGCGGTAAGAGGGTGCAGTCGTAACGGTTGCAGACGGCCGGGATGATAGTGATTTGCATATAAGGTTCAATTGCAGATGATGCTGGAGTCCATGTCTCCGGGCTGGAGAGGCCGTGGCGACTGGGCTGCAAGCAGGTGTAAATTTTGTAAATACGATTAATTCTCGAGTGCTGGGAGGGCTTTACGCCGGCTTTCCAGGCGCTCTAAGCTGCCAGCATGAACCGTATTCTTCTCAACTGCGACATGGGCGAGGGCTTCGGCGCCTGGCGCATGGGCGACGATGAACTGGCCATGCCGCTGATCGACCAGGCCAATCTGGCGTGTGGCTTCCATGCGGGTGATCCGCTGATCATGGCGCGTTGTGTCGAGCTGGCCGTGGCGCACGGCGTGAGTATTGGCGCGCATCCGTCCTATCCGGATCTGCAAGGCTTTGGTCGGCGTCATCTGCAATGCTCGCCGGAGGAGGTCCGCGCACTGGTGCTTTATCAGGTGGGAGCACTGGATGCCTTCTGCCGAGCGGCTGGTTGCCAGCTGGCCTACGTCAAACCGCATGGCGCGCTGTACAACGACCTGGTGCGTGACGATGCGCTACTGATGGCGGTGCTGGATGCCTGTGCCAGCTACCGCAAGGGCCTGCCGCTGATGGTGCTGGCGCTGGCTGACAATGACCGGGAGCTGCATCTGGCTGACGAGGCCGATGTGCCGCTGATGTTCGAGGCCTTCGCCGACCGTGCCTATCTGTCCGATGGGCAACTGGCGCCGCGCCGGCTCAGCGCTGCGGTGCACCAGGACCCCGAGCGTATCCTTGCTCAGGCGCTGGCCATCGCCAGCGGCGAGCCGTTTGCCGATATCGATGGCAAGCCGCTGCGGCTGCGGGCCGACAGCTTGTGCGTGCATGGCGATAATTCCGAGTCGCTGGCGGTGCTGCGCCGCTTGCGCGCGCGGCTGGATGCGCTCTGAGGGATCAGTCGGGCTGCCAGTCCAGGGTCAGTTCTTCCTGCCAGGCAAAGCGCTCGAAGTGACTGCCGACAACGCCCTCCAGACGTTGCAGGTCCTCGCTGCTGGCGCTTTCAACCTGCAGGCGCAAGCCCAGGTTTTCTGCTTTCAAGGTCGCCAGACCTGCGCCAAACTCGATGCGACCCTGCTGCTCGTCGAAGCTGACTGGAATCTTGTGTGCGAAGTGTTTGCACAGGCGGCTGATGTAGCGCGCCGGGGTGTCGGTTGCGACGAAGGCGCTGCTGCTGAATGGGCTCATGAAAAGTCCTCTGAGTGATTAGCGTTCGGAGTGACCGCTTGAGCGGCCGCGACGTTCAGTACGCCAAGGTGAAACGCTGGCGGATATGCTGCGGCCGCTCGGTTTCATCGATCAGCGCCACGGCGAGGTCGGCGACCGAAATGCTGCCCGGCTTATCGCCATTCATCAGCAGCTCGTCGTGGCCCAGACGGAACTTGCCTGTGCGTGGGCCCGGAACGAGCAGGGCGGCTGGCGAGAGAAAGGTCCACTCCAGCTGTGCTTCCTCGTGCAGCATATTCAGCGCCTGGCGTGCGCCCTCGGCACCTTCCTTGTACTCGCCCGGAAAGTCCGGGGTGTCGATCAATTGCACGCCAGGGGCGACATAAAGGCTGCCGGCACCGCCGACAACCAGCAGGCGTTTGATGCCAGCCTGCTTGCTCGCCGCGATGATCGAGCGGCTGCCGGCGATGAACTGTTCACGAATCTCTGCCACGCCCCAGCCCGGGTTGAAGGCGCTGATCACCGCGTCATGTCCACGCAACTGCGCGGCCAGCGCTGTGCTGTCGTGAACGTCCGCCTCAATGGCGTTCAGCTGCGGATGCGCGCTCAGCTTTTGCGGGTGGCGTACCAATGCGGTGACCTGATGGCCGCGGTTCAATGCTTCTTGCAGCAGCGGTGCGCCCACATAACCAGTGGCGCCGATCAGAGCGATCTTCATGAAGTAATCCTTGGTAGGTGATGGTTGATACATGATCACCGCTGGATAAAGTCTGGAAAAAGTGGCCTGATATACTTGGATAATTAAGAAGGGCTTCATAATGGAGCAACTCAAGCGCATGGCGTTGTTCGCTACCGTGGTGCAGAAGGGCTCGATGGTGGCAGCTGCCGAAGTCATGGGCATGACGGCTTCGGCGGTCAGTCAGCAGATGCGCCGACTGGAGGAGGCCACTGGCGTCACGCTGCTGCACCGCACCACACGCAAACTGACCCTGACCGAGGCCGGCGCGCAGTTCTATGAAAGCTGCCGGCAGATAGTCGAACTGGCAGAGCGAGCCGAGCAGCGCCTGGCCGAGCAGCGTGATGCGCCGGTGGGCGAGTTGCGTGTCGCCGCCCCGGTCGGGTTTTCCGGGCCGTTGCTGAGCGAAGCGCTGGCGCCGTTGCTCAGTGCCCATCCGGGGTTGAGCCTGAGCCTGTTCTTTCACGATGAGCAGATCGACCTGATCGAATCACGTATCGATCTGGCCATCCGTGTCGGCCGCCAGGAGGACTCCAGCCTGGTAGCACGCTATGTGACCAACTGGCGCATGATCCTGTGCGCTGCTCCGGCCTACCTGGCCCGTGCAGGTTTGCCAATCGAGCCGTCGCAATTGCTCAAGCTCGACTGGATCGGCCTGCATCTGGAACGTAGCCAGCACCTGACCTTGCATGGCCCCGGTGGAGTGCAGCAGCGCTTGCGGCTGGAGATGCGCATCAGCTGCAACAACATCCTGGCCGCGCGCCAGTTCACCCTGTCGGGTATGGGTGTGTCGTTGCAGCCTGAGCCGGAAATCCGTGAACTGCTGGCTCGCGGCGAGCTGTTGCCGCTGCTACCGGATTGGCAACTCGAGCCCATCGGCCTGCATATCGTCACCCCTCGGCGCGACGCTCAGCCGGCCAAAGTACGCTACGCCATCGAGGCGCTCAGGCGTCATCTGGTCAGTGCCTGAACAGAGGGAGTCGGCATCTGCCCCGCGCTGTGAGAGGATGGCCTCTGAAAGTCCGCCTCTGGCCAAAAAGGACCCGTGATCCACACCGATGAAGACGCCCAAACGTATTGAACCCCTGGTCGAAGACGGCCTGGTGGACGAGGTGCTGCGACCGCTCATGAGCGGCAAGGAAGCAGCGGTTTATGTGGTGCGCTGCGGCGACGAGCTGCGTTGCGCCAAGGTTTACAAGGAAGCCAACAAACGTAGCTTTCGCCAGGCTTCCGAGTATCAGGAAGGCCGCAAGGTGCGTGGCAGCCGTCAGGCGCGGGCCATGGCCAAGGGCAGCAAATATGGTCGCAAGGAGCAGGAAAGCGCATGGCAGAACGCCGAAGTCGCCGCGTTGTTCCGTTTGGCCAATGCCGGCGTGAGGGTGCCCAAGCCCTACGACTTTCTCGACGGCGTACTGCTGATGGAGCTGGTGGGCGACGGCGAGGGCGACGTGGCACCACGGCTCAATGACGTCGACCTGCACCCGGATGACGCGCGTGAATTCCACGCCTTCATGATCCAGGAAATCGTCAAGATGCTCTGCGCCGGCCTGGTGCACGGCGACTTGTCGGAATTCAACGTGCTGCTCGGCCCCGAAGGCCCGGTGATCATCGACTTGCCACAAGCCGTGGACGCCGCCGCCAACAACCACGCCTTCAGCATGCTCGAGCGCGATGTGCGCAACATGGCCGAGTACTTTGGCCAGTTCGCTCCCGAGCTCAGGTACACCAAGTACGCCAAGGAAATGTGGGCGCTCTACGAGGCCGGCAAACTGCTGCCCGATACGCAGCTGACCGGCGAATTCGCCGAGCCCGAGGACGCCGCCGACATCGACGCGGTAATGCGCGAGATCAAGGCTGCCCTGGCCGAGGAAGCGAAGAAGCAGGCCCTGCTCAACGCCGAAGACGAACCCAAGGACGCCGAACCGATCCCGCCTTGGATGCGCTGAGACGGCTTCACTGCGTAGGGTGCGCCGCGCGCACCTGCTTTGTGGGCCTGCTTACATCCTGTAGTGACGCTCGCATGCCCCCGGATTGCACTGGGTCTCCATGCGCGCAGAGCCGTAGCCCGGATGAAATCCGGGGCGTTTTCGCAGCCTCCCCCGGATTGCATCCAGGCTACACGGTACCTCCGTGCGCACAGATGGATGCGCCACAGCCCACGCCCTGCTCGATGCCTTTGAGGATCGGACAGTCCGGCCGGTTGTCACCCTGGCAACTGGTCGCCAGCTCCACCAGCGTGTCGCGCAGCGCACTCATTTCGGCAATCTTGCGCTCCAACTCGGCGATATGCTCCTCGGCCAGCGCCTTCACATCGGCACTGGCGCGCTGCTTGTCCTGCCACAGCGCAAGCAGCTTGCCGACTTCCTCCAGTGAAAACCCCAGATCCCGCGCCCGCTTGATAAAGGCCAGGCGGTGCAGGTCGCTTGCGTTGTATTGCCGATAGCCACTCTCCGTGCGTCCGGCATGGGGCAGCAGGTCGATGGACTCGTAGTAGCGAATCATCTTGGCGCTGAGGCCGGTGTTTTTGGCGGCTTGGCCGATGTTCATGGATACAGCCTTCTCGTAGGCAGGAACTCCGCGTGACTATGCCAGAGGGTTGAACCCGAAATGAATCTTGAGTTGGCCGATGGCCATGCTGATCCAGAATACCGTCAGGCTGATGCAGGTGAAGTACAACCATATCGACAGGGGCAGGCTGACCCTGGGTTTATTCAAGCCCAGGGTGTAGAGAAAGCTGTAGCGGTGCATCCGGCAGAAGCGGTCGAAGGGGCTGACGGACTCCTGCCTGAAATCAGGAAGCCTGGAAAAGTATGGGTCGAGCCGACTTATCCCATGGAAGCAGAGGTAGATGCCGTTGAAGCCGCCGGTTACGAAAAGCAGCACCCAGACGAGGACCAATAAGATTTGCAGGTGCGATGCGTCACTCATGCCGGGATACGCCTAGGCAAAGGGGCCGACCAGTAAATACCTGCCGAGCGCCGCCAAGCCTAATGTGATCCAAATGATCGAGAGGCTGAAGAACGAGAAGTACAGCCAGAGCGATAGACCCGCGCCTACAGCGGGGCGGCGTATGCCCAGCGAGTAGAGAAAACTGTACTTGTGCAATCTATAGAAACCATCGAACGGGCTCCGTGATTCCCAGCTTGGATCAGGCTTGCGGGAGAAGTACCTATCCAGCCTGCGAATTCCGAAGAAGGCAGCATAGATATGATTGATGGTGCCGGTCACCAGTATGAGCAATAGGGTGTTCGCCAGAGCGGCCTTTATCGATAGTGTGGCATCCATTACCGGCTCGATTCATCTTCCGCTGTGCCTGCCTGTTGGGCCAACTTAGCCTCTCGCTCAGCAATGGCACGCTCCAGTTCCGGGGAGCGCTTGGCCCATTGTTCGGGGGGCAGGGGTTTTGACCATTCGACGATGGCGGGATCGGTCAGGTCGGGTGGAGGCGCCAGTTTGAGGTTCTGGAGTTTCTCGGCGAAGTAGGTGCCAAGGAATATCACGAAGAACAGACCATGCAGAACGTCCTTGATATCACCCTTGCGCAGGCTGGTCACGATGGAGCCTATCTGGGTTTCCTCGTATGGCCGCTTGCCCAGGCGTGTATCGGGTACGGCCTCTGGGCCGATCTCCATATAGCTGCGCATGCATTCCCATAGGCACATGGCCGTGGTACCGCCACCACAACTGAAGCCCAGGGAGAAATGCCTGTCCGCCTCCCTGGCGTTCGGATCAGGGTTGGTGAAACCGACCACCAGCATGCCCTGGGTGGTCTTTCCATGCTGGCCAACCGAGGAGACGGCAGTGGAGGCGGCGGTCACTTGCTCCCAGGGCACGATCCAGTAGCCGCCATCCTTCTGCGGCACGCAGACCTCGCGGCGCTGGCGGTTGAAACGTACAGGGAGAGGGACTGACTGGGTCAGGCCATAGAGTACGATCAAGGTTGGAATGCCAACAATGATCGCCCCACCTACCAACAGGAAATTTGAAAACTCGGGCAAGCTATTCCGTGTGGAATAAATCAATAGCAAACAAAGCATCAGGCATGGCCATAGCACCATGACCGCAGAGCCTATGCTGTAGTCACCAATATCGAGAAATACCTCGTTCTTGCGCCAGATGGTATTGAGCACATCCTTGGGCGGCTGGCCGGTGGGGATATGCGGTGGGGCCAGGTAGTCGTCGCGGGAGAAGAGGCCGTTGCGGCGGTTGCCGGCTGCGGGTTGGCTCATGCGGAGTCCTTGGGTTGCAGGTATTCGGTGCCGTCCAGGCGGTGGGGCGTGACGCGATCCAGCTCCGGGGTCGGGTCGTCGGCGCGTAACTCGATCACCTCGCCGTCGGTCAGCAGCCCGCTGGGGCCAAGGGTGTAGGCGAGCCCACGTGGGCCGCCGATCACGTTCTCCAGGCCGGCCAGCAAGGCGACCGGGCTGTGATAGCGCAGGCGCAACGAGGCGCGGGTCAGCGGGCGGGCAAAGGAACCGCTCAGGCGCAGGCCCTGACCTTCCCCCGCCGGTATCCAGGTGCAGCGGCTGTCGCCGAGCCAGGTGGCGCCCAGGTCGGTTGGCGTACCCCGGGTACCTTCGCCGAATATCCTGACGCTGGCCGGGGTCGGGTTGCCGCTCAGGGCCAGCTCCAGTTGCACGCTGTCGGGATCGGCTCCCGGCAGGTCGACGGTCAGGGCAGCGATGCCGTCCTGGGTAACGGTATCGCCCAGTGTACCGGCGATCCGCACGCTCTCAGTCCGCAGGCCCAGCCGCGGTTTATACAGCAGGGCGAGCAACTGTTCGAATTCGGCTACCTGCTGTTCCGCAGCCAGGCTTTCACGCTTGTAGGCGCGGCCACGCGACCAGCAGCAGCCGGCCAGGTAGTTCTGCAAGGGGGTGGACTGACGCGACCAGGCATAGAGGTAGAGCCCGCCCAGCCCCAGTAACAGCAGGTTGAGCGGCCCCATGCCCAGCCGGAAACGGCGAATGGCGGTAGGGGTATCGATCCTGTTGGCCAGGCGCATTCCAGTTAGACCAAGCCCTAATAGAGTTTGTGCTCCATAGACTGCTACCTGCCCGGTCACGGCCAAGCGACGGATATCTAGCCAGGGGTCAACCCGGCTCTGGGTGTTTTCGATTTGTTTTTGAAGGGATATGAGTTCTGCTCCTGCCGCACCGAATGAGAGAAGTCCAACAATCCCCCCAAACAAAGTCAGCGTCGGAGCAATTGTTGCGTTCCGCCCAATCTCCTCAATACCCTTCCCAATAATCATCCAATTCTGCACTACTGCAGTCAGGGCAGCGGCGGCGAACAGGGTGGCGGACAGGTGTTCGGCACGACGCTGGGCACCTTCCCCTTCGAGCAAGTCGGCCTGGCTGGCATAGTTGCTGGCGTTCAGGGCGTTTAGCAGCAGCGCGGCCAGCGGCAGTAGTCCGCCGCTGTTCTGTACCGCCGGGGATTGCAGCACGCCGGCGGCGTTGCCACTACGGATGGCTTGCGCGGTGTTGCGTGTCCACTGCTGCAGGGCGTCGGCCTTTTCGCCCAGCAGGCGCCAGACTTCCACGCCGTTCTCCAGGCCGCGTACCAGGCGCGAGTCCTGGCCGAAGCGCGCCACCAGCAGCAGGCCCATCCACTGGCTGGCGAGGCCGGCCTGGGTTTTGCCGGCGAGCAGCGCCGCACCCAGGCGCGAGATGGCGCCAGCCCAGTAGCCCTCGACATCGTCGGCGAGCCGCTCCAGGGCACGCAGGGCTGCCTCGTCCAGGGTCTTGCCCAGTGCCGCTCGGGTATCGGCTAGGTTGTCGAGGCTGAGCGCGGCGGCCAGTTCGTTCAGGCGGTTGGAGCTGTTGACCGCTGCCTCCAGCGACGGACTCCAGGCATGGAAGACCAGGCGCAGGCTGCCGGGGTCGTCGGAGCGCACATAGTCGGCGAACTGGTCGGCGCCCTGCTGGCGGCTGCATTGGGCGCTGAGGCAGGCGTCGGCCAACTCGTCGAGCCAGCGCTGGTGCGCGGGATCGTCGTAGTCGACGAACCAGGTGCCCGAGGCATGGCGGGGTAGGAACCGGTCTCGGTCGGCATAGAGCGCCTGATGGCGTTGTTCCACCTGGCGATAGTGTGCCGGAGCCTCCTGGTCGAGCCAAGCGTCCATACGCTCCAGGTCGATATGCTCGGCGACCTGCGCATTGGCGCGGCCACCGGCCAGGTTGGCGACCTTTTCCTTGCGGTATTCGCGCACGACGTACTCAACTTCTCCATGCAACTCAATTGGTATGAAGCCGCGCACCGGCGCCGTGGTGGCGGCTACTTCGGCATGTACCCTGGCCAGTTCAGCATCGGCTTGGGTATGGCTGTAGCGGCGGCCGCGTTCCTGGTTGATGCGGCTTTCTTCCTTGAACAGTTCGTCCAGCCGACGCTGGCTGGCCAGAATGGTTTCGCCTTGATCAGGGGTGAGCTGGATATCACGGTCGCGGTAGCGGTAGTTGAGCAGGTTGGCCACTTCACCGCCGTCCTCGCGGATCAGGCTGCGGATGAAGCCGCCTACACTCTGGCGTAGGTTGTTGTCGGCTATCCAGTTCTCATGGCCAGCCTCCAGCCGCTCTTGCTCATGGTTGAGGTCGCGCAGCACGCCCAGGTCATCATCGAGGGCGACGAATACTGCATGTAGCTCGGCGCCCTCTCTGCGGGCACGGTTGAGCCAGGCGTCGGTGGCGGGTATATCCCAGGCGACCGCACTCCATTCTCCCGGCCCGTGCTGCGCCGCTTCGGGGTGGCGTGCTGAGGCCCGCTCGCGCTCGGCCAGCCAGATCCGGGCATTCACATAGGTCTGCACGTTCTCGGAGCTGGGGTTCTCCATCATC
Organism: Ectopseudomonas composti; assembly: GCF_900115475.1. GTDB lineage: Bacteria > Pseudomonadota > Gammaproteobacteria > Pseudomonadales > Pseudomonadaceae > Aquipseudomonas > Aquipseudomonas composti. The sequence continues at coordinate 197,640 of NZ_FOWP01000001.1, read as the reverse complement.
CGTTGGCCGAGGGCGTCCACACCTTCTCGGTGGGCTGCACCGTTGCGCGTATGGTCGTGGGCTAGGGCTTTTTCGCGCACTTCGGGCAACAGTTCCGCCAGCACCTGGTCGGCGTTGTCGAAGGGAGGGCAGTGGGTCGCCTTCAGGCTGTGGGCCACTTGCGTTAGGGCGATGTGGCGCATGCGTGCGCGGCGCTCGCCGGGTACATCCGTCAGTCGTTTGCGGGCCTCGGCGGGCAGGGGGATTTCGCTGTAAAGCAGCCAGGCATCGTATTGTTTGTTCAGGGCAATACCGGCTGCCTGGCCCTGCATGGGCTGGGAGTCTTCGTCGTCCAGGGCTTGTTCCGTCAGCAGACCGTCGGCCGCCACGGCGTAGCGACGTAGGGGACCTTCGTGGTGCCAGAGGTAAAGGTAGCCTGTGCGCAGGCGGCGCAGCGCCATCGGGTGGCTCTGCGGCGTGGTGTCGGGCTGGAGACAGGTATGTTCCGCCGGCTGTTCGGCGAGGGCATAGCGGGTCGGGACGATGAAAACCTCTGCCTGCCTGGCTGGGCAGGCGCCTACCGAGCAGTTCAGGTCTTCAGCGGGGAAATTCTGCTGAGCGGCGTTGTTGGCCGCTGCCAGGTTGAGTGCCTGGTTCTGATTCGAGGTGGTCATGCGGTGACTTCCTTGTCGGTCAGCAGTTGCCGTTGCAGTTCGAGGGCCAGGCGTTCCAAGCGCTGCTCGGGGCGCAACTGTGGTGTATCGAGTATCTGGCGATAGGGTTGATGCGCTGGTGCCTGCGGAAACTCCGTTCCCAGCACGGCACGCAGATTTGCCCATTGCACAACTTGGTCGGCAGCGCTGTAGCCATGGGCATTGGCACTTTGTCGACAGCTCACCGCCCAAGCCTGACGCGCGGCAACATTCTTGCCAGCCAGGCAGTCGGGGAAGTAGTGATCGATATGAACTAGCACCTGCTCGTCGAAGGTTTCCAGTTGAGCGCGGTTGAGGCGCTCGACCTGTTCGTCGCTAAGGTGCAGCCAGGGTGTATCGTCATAGCGGGCAGCAGGGGACGCCGCCTGGCGCTGAAGCTCGATCGGCTCGTTCTCTCCGCCACGAGTCGCGATACGCGCGCGCTTGACTGGCCCCATCAGATAGTTGCGTTCTTCGTCTGGCAACTCGGCCAGCCAGTGCCGCATGACCCTGGGGTCGTAGTAGCGCAGTAGCACTGTCATACCTTGTACGTTGGCGTGCACCAGGCTGCGTAGATGTTCAGTCAGGTCTTGCTCACTGGCATCGGTTTCCAGCCACACGCCGGCTGTTGCCTGCCAATGCTCGGCGAAATGCTCCTCCAGCCTGTTTGCGCAGGAGAGCTGAACCAGTACCGGGCCGATATCGGCCAGATCTTGGTAGAGAGTACCCTGGTAGAGTCGGTGAAGATGCGGCGCATCGTCCAGTTGGTAGAGCTGAGCCAGTAGGTTGTCGATCTGAGCACCGTCGAGCAGCAGGTACTGGCGTGGTTGTTCGCTCATCGCTTCTGCTCCATGAGCTGGCAAATGGCGCAGAATGGTTGAGCCTGACTGGCAGCGCGTTGCAATGCCTGCTTTTGTGCCTGAATCAATAGATTGCCGGCCTTATCGGCATCTGCCGGCAACACCTGTCCAGGCAGTATCGGTTTGGCGCCTGCTCCTGCACCCGATCCACCCCCTGAATTCATCTTGATCGTCGCCCCGCTCAGGGTCACGCCGCTCGGGTCAAGCTTGAGGAAGCTACCGCCGCCTGCGGCGGTGAGCTCCATGCCGGCGTCGATCACTACCTTGCTTCCGGCGTTGTAGTGGATTTCGTTGCCGGCTTCGATGAACTGGCCGGTGCCGATCTTGTTGTGCTGGGTGAGGGCGACGGTGAGGTGATCGTTGGCGCGTACTTCCACCTTGCGGTCGAGGTCGGTGGTGCGGTGTTCTTCGGCCTTGAGTTCGGTATGGGTGTTGGCCTCGACCGTGTCGTGGCGCTCGTTGCCGACGCGGATTTTCTGGTCGTGCTCGATGTTCTCGTCCCAGTCGCGCTGGGCGTGGATGTAGATCTGCTCGGCGCCTTTGCGGTCTTCGATGCGGAATTCGTTGTAACCGCCGCCACCGGGGCTGCTCAGGGTCTTGAACAGACTGCGGGTCTTGTTTGCCGGCAGGTCGTAGGGCACGACGTGTTCGGCGTGATAGAGGCAGCCGGTGACCAGAGGCTGGTCGGGGTCGCCTTCGAGGAAGGTGACCAGCACCTCCATGCCGACGCGGGGAATGGTCACGCCGCCATAGGCCTTGCCTGCCCAGTTGGAGGCTACGCGCAGCCAGCAACTGGTGGTGTCGTTGCCCAGGCCTTCGCGATCCCAGTGGAACTGCACTTTCACCCGGCCGTATTGGTCGCAGTGGATTTCCTCGCCGGCCGGGCCCGTGACGACGGCGGTCTGGCTACCGAGTACCTTGGGCTTGGGATGTTCGAACGCGGGGCGGTAGGGGATGTCCCAGGGGGTGGCGCTGAAGCTGTTGCGGTAGCCCTGCTGGAACCCGTCGCCAGGCTTGGTATTGCTGGTCACCGACTCTTCCAGCACCTGTGGCTGCTTGCCTTCGTGGATGACTTCATTGAGTAGCCAGAGGTCGTTCCACTGCTCACGCGGGTGCCCGGCAAGGGCGAGGAAGTGGCCGCAGATCAGGTAGGCGTCGCTCTGGCCTTCGGCCAGTTCGTAGTCGCTGCGCAGACGCTCCAGGCTGCGCTTGGCCAGGTGCTTGCCGCGTGTGCGGTCGGTGAAGCGACCAGGGTAGTCGTAGACCTCCAGTGCCGGGCTGAACTCGCTGCGGTAGTCCGCCTCCATCTGCAGCTTGGGCTGCACGAAGTCATAGTCGCGCCAGGTGGCGTGGGTGCTGCGGGTTTCCAGGCGCACGCCGAAGGCGCGGACCACTTCGTTGTCAGCGGAAAGGCCGCTGTCTTGCTGGTAATTCAGCGGATCGAGCTTGGGGAAGACGCTGGCGTCGTCACCAAACACCAGGCGGTGGCTGTCTTCGCTGTGCTGAAAGTGGACGCTGATGCCTTCTTCCTCGCACAGGCGCTGAATGAAGTGCAGGTCGCTTTCGTCGTACTGCACGCAGTAGTCGCGCTCGGGGTAGATGTAACCGAGCTGGAATTGATAGGCGTCGCTCTGGATACCGTGATCTTCGAGGACCTGGCTGATGATCTGTGGCACCGTCAGGTGCTGGAAAATGCGCTGGTTGTAGCGATGGGCCAGGTAGGCGAGCTGTGGTCGCAGGCTGATGCGGTAGCGCGTCAGGCGCTTGCCGGAGTCGCCTTGCTCGATGGCGTAGACCACACCGTGCACGCCTTTGCCGGAGGGGCCGAAGGCCAGGTAGGCGGTCTGGTTGATCAGAGCATCGAGGTCGAGATCGGCGTTCTGGCTGACCAGTTCGATGTCGAAGCGGTAGGGCTTGTTGAGCGTTTCGCGCCCCTCGAAGCTCAGAACCTGCAGGTCGTTCTCGACCGCAGGAATGGCGAGGGTGATATGCGCCTGGTTGGCATCCAGCATGCCTTGGCCTCCATCCATGAGTTGGGCGAAGCCTGAAGGGTGCCGGACACCAGGCGCAGGTTCAATGATGGCATTCCCATACCATGCGCCGGTTCAAGAAAATGCCGGCTACGATCCTTTCGGTCGCCAGCGATTGAGCAGCAACGCGTTGCTCACCACGCTGACACTGGACAGAGCCATGGCGGCGCCAGCGAACATCGGGTTGAGCAGGCCTGCGGCAGCCAGCGGGATACCGATCAGGTTGTAGATGAAGGCCCAGAACAGGTTCTGGCGGATCTTGGCGTAGGTACGCCGGCTGATGTCCAGTGCGGCCGGCACCAGACGCGGGTCGCCACGCATCAGGGTGATGCCGGCAGCATGCATGGCTGCGTCGGTACCGCCGCCCATAGCGATGCCGACATCCGCCGCCGCCAGCGCCGGGGCGTCGTTGATGCCGTCACCGACCATGGCTACGGTGCCGTGCTGACGCAGTTCGGTTATCAGGCGCGCCTTGTCCGCTGGCAGCACCTGAGCGTGTGGTTCGTCGATGCCCAGCACGCTGGCGACGGCGGTGACGCTGCCCTGGTTGTCGCCGCTGATCAGGTGGCTGGTGATGCCCTGTTCACGCAGTTCGGCGATAGCCTCGGCGGCGCCGTCCTTGAGTTGGTCGCCGAACGCCAGCAGGCCGAGCAGGCGAGGGGGGCTGCCGGTTTCGATCAACCAGGACAGGGTGCGGCCCTCGGCCTCCCAGGTGCGTGCGGATTCGGTAAGCGCACCCGCGTGCAATTGGTTTTCCTCCAGCAGGCGGCTGCTGCCCAGTTGCAGGCTGCGGCCCTCGACATCGCCAGTGATGCCACGACCGGCCAGCGCACGGCTATCGCTGAGCGCTGGCAGACCAATATGTTGGTCGGCGCAGCGCAGCAGCACGGCCTTGGCCAATGGGTGTTCGCTGCCTTGCTGCAGGCCGCCGGCCAGGCGCAGCAGTTCTGCCTCGCTGGATTCGCCCAGGCCGATATGGACGATGCGCGGCTTGCCTTCGGTGAGTGTGCCAGTCTTGTCGAAGGCGATGTGGCGCACGGCATGCGCCACCTCTAGGGCTTCGGCGTCCTTGATCAGGATGCCGTGGCGCGCGGCAACACCAGTGCCGGCCATGATCGCGGTCGGCGTGGCCAGGCCCAGCGCGCAGGGGCAGGCGATCACCAGCACGGCGACGGCGTTGAGCAGGGCGTTCTCCAGCGGCGCGCCTACTGCCAGCCAGCCGAGCAACGTGGCCAGGGCGATCAGCAGCACGGCTGGGACGAACACCTGGCTGACCTTGTCCACCAGCTTCTGGATCGGCGCCTTGGCCGCCTGGGCGTCCTCGACCAGGCGGATGATGCGCGACAGCACGGTTTCGGCGCCGAGGGCGGTGGTTTCCACCAGCAGTCGGCCTTCGCCGTTGATGGCGCCGGCCGTGACCTTGTCGCCCGGCTGCTTGGCCACCGGCAGGCTTTCACCGCTGATCAGCGCCTCGTCGGCGTGGCTGCTGCCTTCCAGCACCTGGCCGTCGACCGGGAAGCGCTCGCCCGGCTTGACCAGAATCAGATCGCCCAGCACCAGTGCGTCGATACCGACGCGTTCCTCGCGACCCTCCACCAGGCGTACCGCGTGATCCGGGCGCAGCGCCTGCAGGGCGCGAATGGCACTGGCGGTCTGGCGTTTGGCGCGGCTCTCCAGATACTTGCCTAGTAGGATCAGGCTGATGATCACCGCCGAGGCTTCGAAGTACAGGTGCGGGATCTGCCCGGCCGGCGTCACGGCCCATTGGTACAGGCTCAGGCCGTAGCCGGCGCTGGTGCCGATGGCCACCAGTTGATCCATGTTGCCGGCACGAGCCTTCAGCGCCTGCCAGGCGGCGCGATAGAAGCGTGCGCCGAAAAGGAATTGCACCGGCGTGGCCAACAGGAATTGCGCCCAGGCGGGCAGCATCCAGTGCAGGCCGAAGGGTTCGGCCAGCATCGGCAGCACCAGCGGCAGGGTCAGGACGATAGCTGCCAGCAGGGTCAGGCGTTCCCGCTGCAAACGGCGTTGCACCTGATCCGTGGCCGGGCGTTCGTCCAACAGGCTGGCCTTGTAGCCGGCGGCTACCACGGCCTTCAGCGCCTGCTGTGGATCGAAACCGGCGAGTACATGCAGGCGTGCTTTCTCGTCGGCGAGGTTGACGGCGACCTGGCTGACGCCCGGCAGCTTGCCCAGCGCTCGCTCGATGCGGCCGGCGCAGCTGGCGCAGGTCATACCGTCGATGTCCAACTCCAGCGGCTGGCTGGGAACGCTGTAACCGGCGCCTTCAATGGTGGTGATCAACTGCGGCAGGCTGTCGGCCGCCGCCTCGACACGTGCCCGCTCACTGGCCAGGTTGACGCTGGCGCTGCTGACTTGCGGCAACTTGTTCAGCGCGCGTTCGACACGGCCGGCGCAACTGGCGCAGGTCATGCCCTGGATCGGCAGGTCGAAGGTGGTCATAGCGGGGCTCCCTGTAACGTCGTGGCTACAGGATCAACCTTACCCCCATGGCAAGGTCAAGCCTTCAGTTCAGCGTGGGCGCGGCATGCAGTCGCAGGCCATCGCTGCCCATGGCGATGCGGTAGCGGCGTACTTCACCGGCCTGCAGTTCCAGCGACTGTCCGGCGAGCTGGTTGATGCCGTCCTGGCAGGGACCGGTGCCGGTCAGGCCGAGGCGCAGCGAAACCTTGCCAGGCGGCAGGTTGAAGGACACCGACTGGCCCTGATGCAGGCGTGCGGCCATCTGGTCATGCAGATACAGCGCGACCTCACAGGTGGTGGCCACTTCCAGGCGTTCGCGCGAGACGATCAGCACCGCGTAGCCTTCGCCCTGGCTTGTCGAGGGCAACGGTGCCATGGGTTCGGCCTGAGTCAGAGGCGCCATCAGCAGGGCAAGGGTGGAGCAGAGCAGGCGCATGGTGATGATCCTCATGCTGAAATCGGAGCGAATGACATGCCGCAAGGGCTTGACCTTGCCATCGTGGCAAGGTCGAGACTACACCCATCGACCAGCGATTCAAGGAGTCAGCAATGCAGCAATTCAAGGTTAGCGGAATGTCCTGCGGTCATTGTGTACGGGCCGTCACCCGGGCGATCCAGGCGCTGGATCAAGGCGCGCGGGTCGAGGTCGACCTCGCCGCCGGGGTGGTGCATGTCGATGCCCGTCTGAATGCCGCGCAGATACAGGCGGCGATTCGCGAAGAAGGTTACGAGGTCGTGCCCGCGTAGCTTCGCGGGCACCGATGCATCAGCCTGACAGGCTGTTTAAAAACAACCTCGGCTTTGGCTTCCTGCATCCGTGTAGTCGTTGTTTACGTTTTTCAACGGCCTGCTACGGCCACTGCCGCAGTAGGCCGCGGAAGCAGCTGTCGATCATCGCTGGGGTATCGGTCTGGGCGTCGAAGAGGTTGGGGTCGCGCAGCCAGTCGCTGAACAGGCCGACGAGCAGCGCGTGCAGCGTACGTGAGGCCAGGCGCGGGGTGATGCCTGACTGCAGGTATGGTTGCACGGTCGGCAGGGCGAACTGCTGTTCGCACAGGTCGATGAATTGATTGACGAAGGTTTCGTGGCGCTCCTCGGCTTCGCGTAGTTCCTCAGTGAACTCGCAGCGGCGCAGTAGCACGGTGAGGATGCGCCGCCGCTGTTCGTCGAGCACCAGATTGGCCATGGCTTCTATGCACAGGTCGCGCAGCAACTGCAGCGATGACAGACCATCGACCGCCGCCAATTGCTCAGCCAGGGGTTCCAGCGGTAGGCGTACCTGATTGAGCATCTCGTGGAACAGGTGCGCCTTGTTCTGGAAATGCCAGTAAACCGCACCGCGCGTGACCCCCGCATGCCGGGCGATGTGTTCTAGGCTGGTGTGGGCGACTCCGCGCTCGAGGAACAGCTGTTCGGCGGCGGCGAGAATGGCGCAGCGGGTCTTCTCCGCGTCTTCTTTGGTTCTACGCATGGCGATCCGGTTAATTGGAACTAGGCTCAGATTGTATCGAGTTTACCGATTTTGCCCCGCCTACTGGTGGCGGGCTGCGTCATGTCGCTACTGCCCGCGTCTAGCCAAGGAGAGGAATGCCTCATGCCCTTCGTTCGTCTGGTCGGTTTCTGCCTGCCCATCAGTCTGGGCCTGCTAGCCCTGAACGCTCAGGCGGCCGATGCGCCACCGACCGCCGTGACGGTGGAGCAGATCAAGTCGGGCGAACTGCCCATCGTGCTGGAATACCCCGCACGAACCGCCGGTTACCGCGAGGTGCAGGTCAGGGCTCAGGTTGGCGGCATCCTGCAGGAGCGTACCTATCAGGAGGGCAGTCGGGTGCAGAAGGATCAGGTGCTGTTTCGCATCGATTCGCGCCCCTATGAAGCTGCCTTGGCCCGCGCCAAAGGCGCTTTGGCGCAAGAACAGGCACGCTTTCGCCAGACCGATCGAGATCTCAAGCGTATCCGCGAACTGCAGAAGAAGGGCTTCGCCAGCGAGAGCGAACTGGATAACGCTATCTCCAATTTCGAGCAGAGCAAGGCCAATATCGAGGCGGCCCAGGCTGAGGTGCAGTCGCGCCAGATCGACCTCGACTACACCACGGTGAAGGCACCGATCACCGGTATGACCAGCAAGGAAAGCGTCTCCGAAGGCAGCCTGATCGTCGCTGGCGATCCCAGTGCCAGCCTGCTGACCCAGATCACTCAGCTCGATCCGATTTTCGTCAATTTCGCCTACCCGGACGCCGAGGCCGAGCGCCTGCGCCGAGAATTGTCCGAGGGCAGCCTGGTGCCGCCGAGTAGCGGCAAGCTGAGTGTCGAAGTCTATTTTGGTGATGGTTCGGCCTATCCGACGGCGGGCGAGGTGGACTTCACCGACAGCCTGATCGACCGCGGCACTGGCACCGTCAGCGCCCGTGGTGTGGTGCCGAACCCCGAGCAGAAACTGCTGCCTGGGCAGTTCGTGCGCGTGCAGGTCAAGGGCCTGACTCGCCCCAATGCCATCACCGTACCGGAGCGCGCCGTGGCTCAGGGGCCACGCGGGACTTTTGTCTACGTGGTGGACGAGCAGAGCGTCGCGCGCATGCGCCAGGTCACCACGGGTGATACGGCCGGCGGGCGCTGGGTGATTCTCGCCGGCGTCAGTGACGGCGAGCGGGTGATCGTCGATGGCCTGGCCAAGGTACGACCGGACAGCCCGGTCAAGGTCGAGGAGGCGAAGGCAGCCACGCCAGCCAGCCCGGCGCAGGAGTAACGGCCATGATCTCGCGCTTTTTCATCGACCGTCCGGTATTCGCCACCGTCATCTCCATCGTCATCGTGCTCGCCGGCTTGGCGGCGATGCGCGCGCTGCCCATCGCTCAGTACCCGGAAATCCTGCCGCCGCAGGTATCGGTCAGCGCCGCTTACCCCGGTGCCAGCTCGCAGGTCATCGCCGAAACCGTGGCGGCGCCGCTGGAGCAGGAGATCAACGGCGTCGAGAACATGATCTACCAGCTGTCCAACTCCTCCAGCAGTGGGGCGATGAGTCTGACGGTGTACTTCGCGGTCGGCACCGACCCGGACCAGGCCACCATCAACGTCAACAACAAGGTTCAGGCGGCGTTGGCCAAGTTGCCGGAAGAGGTGCGCCGCCAGGGTGTGAAGGTAGAGAAGAAGTCTTCCGACATCCTCCAGGTGATCACCCTCTATTCGCCGGATGGTTCGCGCGACCCGATCTTCATCAGCAACTACGCGCTGATCAACGTCATTGACGAACTCAAGCGCCTCAAGGGCGTTGGCGACGCCAGCCAGTTCGGCTCCAAGGACTATTCCATGCGCATCTGGCTGCGCCCGGACAAGCTGGCGCAGTACAACCTGACACCGACCGATGTGGTCAATGCCATTCGCGAGCAGAATTCGCAGTTCGCCGCCGGTAGCTTCGGCCAGCAGCCGTTGAAGGAGCCACAGGACTTCACCTACACCGTCACCACGCAAGGGCGTTTCACCGATCCCAAGGAGTTCGAGAGCGTTATCCTGCGCACCGACGATACCGGTGCCAGCCTGCTGCTCAAGGATGTGGCGCGGGTCGAACTGGGCGCCCAGGACTACTCGCTTGTCACCACTCTCAACGGCCAGCAGAACGCCGCCTTCGGTATCTATCTGCAACCCGGCGCCAACGCCCTCGACACCGCTGAAGCGGTCGAGCGCACCATGCAACGCCTGGCCAAGCGCTTCCCCGAAGGCATCGCCTACAAGATCCCCTACGACACCACCAAGTTCGTGCAGGTCTCCATCGACGAGGTGATCAAGACCTTTTTCGAGGCCCTGGTGTTGGTGGTGCTGGTGGTGTTCGTGTTCCTGCAGAACTGGCGCGCCACACTGATTCCGGTGCTGGCGATTCCGGTGTCGCTGGTGGGCACCTTCGCCGGCATGTACATGCTGGGGTTCTCGATCAATCTGCTGACGCTGTTCGGCATGGTGCTGGCCATCGGCATCGTGGTCGACGACGCCATCGTGGTGATCGAGAACGTCGAGCGGGTGATGCGCACCCAAGGCCTCAGCGCGCGGGATGCCTCAATCAAGGCCATGGAGGAGGTCACTGGGCCGATCATCGCCATCGTCCTGGTGCTCTGCGCGGTGTTCGTTCCGGTGGGTTTCCTCGGCGGCCTGGCGGGGCAGATGTACAAGCAGTTCGCGATCACCATCGCGGTGTCGGTGGTGATCTCCGGCATCGTCGCCCTGACCCTTTCGCCCGCGCTTTGCGCGCTGCTGCTCAAGCCCGGCCATCACGAGCCGGCTGCGCCGTTTCGTGTATTCAACCGTTTCTTCGACAAGGCCACCGAAGGTTATGGCGCCGGTGTGCGTTTCTTCCTCAAGCGTTCGCTGGTGGGGCTGCTGCTGTTCGGCGGGATGATCGCGCTGATCATGCTGCTGTTCGCGCGGGTACCCGGCTCGCTGGTACCTGATGAGGATCAGGGTTACGTGATCAACGCCTATTACTTGCCGCCGGCCGCATCGCTCAATCGCACCGAGGCCCTGAGCGGCGCAGTGAGCCAGCAGTTGATGGAGCACCCGGCGGTGCAGGACGTGGTCACCTTCGCCGGTTTCGACGTGCTCACCTTCGGCGTGCGCAGCAACGCTGGGGTGTCCTTCGTGCCGCTCAAGGACTGGAGCGAGCGCACCACACCCGAGCTCGATGCGCGCAACCTGACGCGCGAGTTCATGGGCGCGGGGGCCGCGCAGAAAGACGGCCTGGTGCTGTCGTTCAACCCGCCGCCGATCACCGGCATGAGCACCACCGGTGGCTTCGAATCCTTCATTCAGGACCGCTCCGGCGGCAGCGTCGAGCAGCTTGGCGAGAAGGTCCAGGCCTTCGTCGCGGCGGCCAGCAAGCGGCCGGAGCTGGCCGGCATTCAGAGCACCTTCAGCGCCAACGTGCCGCAGTACTACATCGACTTGGATCGCACCAAGACGCGGGCACTGGGGGTCAGCGTCAGCGATGTGTTCACCGCCATGCAGGCGACCTTCGGCAGCTACTACGTCAACGACTTCACTCTCTATGGGCGCACCTGGCAGGTCAGCCTGCAGTCCGAATCCGAGTTTCGCCGCAAGCCGGAAGACCTCGGTCAGGTCTATGTGCGCTCCAGCAGCGGTGATCTGGTGCCGCTGTCGACCCTGCTGCGCGTGCGGCGCATCCTCGGACCGGATTCCTATGACCGTTTCAACGTCTATCCCTCGGCCAAGGTCCTTGGCGGCCCAGCGCCGGGTTACAGCTCCGGGCAGGCACTGGCGGCGATGCAGGAGGTGGCCGATGAGGTGCTGGGCGAGGACTACAGTCTTGGTTGGATTGGTTCGGCGTACCAGGAACTGGCGACCCAGGGTTCGGGCACCCAGGCGTTCGTCTTCGGCCTGATCCTGGTCTTCCTGATTCTCGCCGCGCAGTACGAGCGCTGGACGCTGCCGTTGGCGGTGGTGACCGCCGTGCCGTTCGCGGTGTTCGGCGCGATCCTCGCGGTATGGCTACGCGGCATCCAGAACGACGTGTACTTCCAGGTCGGCCTGGTCACCCTGATCGGCCTGGCGGCGAAGAACGCCATCCTCATCGTCGAATTCGCCGTGCTGCTGCGCGCCGAAGGCAAGGGCATCTTCGACTCGGCGCTGGAGGCGGCCAAACTGCGTTTCCGTCCCATCGTGATGACCTCGCTGGCCTTCATTCTCGGCTGCGTGCCGCTGGCCATAAGTTCCGGCGCCGGCTCGGCCAGTCGTCACTCCATCGGTACCGGGGTGATCGGCGGCATGCTCGCGGCAACCCTGTTGGCTACCTTCGTCATCCCGATGTTCTACCTGCTGGTGGAAACAGCGGCGCAGCGGGTAGGTCGGCGCGAGAAGGCCAAGGAGGAGCAGCGACCGCATTGAGTCATCCGGGCCGTCGTTCGGCGGCCCGCGCTTTCGTAAGCGACCCGGTCGGTGAGATGATTAGCCGGCTAACAATAGTCCGGACTATTCATGAACCTGCGAACGATGCTGATTCTGGGCGCGCTGTGCGCCTTTGGCCCCTTGGCCATCGATTTCTATCTACCGAGTTTCCCTACCCTGGCCCAGCAGTTCGGCACCGATGTCGAACATATCCAGCTGTCGCTGGCGGCCTATTTCGTCGGTATCGCCATCGGTCAGCTGTTCTATGGCCCGTTGGCGGATCGCTTCGGTCGCCGCGTACCGCTGCTGGTTGGGGTGGCGCTGTTCAGCGTGGCGTCGCTGGCCTGTGCCCTGGCACCGAATCTGGAGTGGCTGGTGACGGCGCGCTTCGTGCAAGCGCTCGGTGGCTGCGCCGGGATGGTGATCACCCGCGCGGTGGTGCGTGACCTGTGCGATCCGCTGGCCTCGGCCAAGGTGTTCTCACAACTGGTGCTGGTGATGGGCCTGGCGCCGATTCTTGCGCCCCTCGGTGGCGGATTGCTGCTCAACACCCTGGGCTGGCCGTGGATCTTCCACAGCCTGGCGCTCTTTGCCGGGCTGTGCCTGCTGGCCGTGCTGGCGTGGCTGCCGGAAACGCGTCCGCAGCATCTGCCACCGGCACCACTGAGCGGTGCCTTTGGTCAGTACCGCGCGCTGCTGGGCAATGCGCCGTTCATGGGTTACAGCCTGGCCGGTGGCGTGGCGATGGCCGGCATGTTCGCCTACATCGCCGGCTCGCCCTTCGTGTTCATCGAGCTGTATGACGTGCCGGCCGAGGACTACGGCTGGCTGTTCGGCAGCAACGCGGCGGGTTTCGTGATCATGGCGCAGGTCAATGCGCGGCTGGTACGCAATGGCGGGCCGGCGCTGTGGCTGCGGCGCATGGTGCTGGTGTACCTAGCCAGCGGCTTGTGTTTGCTGGGGTTGGCGCTGTGGCAACCGGCCCAGCTGTGGCCGCTGCTGATTCCGCTGTTCATCTGCGTGGCCAGCCTCGGGTGCGTGCTGCCCAATGCCACTGCCTGCGCCATGGCGGGGCAGGGGCGACATGCGGGCAGCGCATCCGGGTTGCTGGGCAGCATGCAGTTCAGTGTGGCCGCCGGCGCGTCGGCGTTGGTGGCCTTCCTGCATGACGGTTCGGCGATGCCCATGGCGTTGGTGATTGCCCTGTGTGGCCTTGCAGCCTGCGGCTTTGCCTGGTGGAGCAAGCGTTTCGTGGTGTGAGCCAGCACGCTACAGGCGCGCCGCCTTGAAGGTGTCGCAACGCCCCGGCTGGCCGCTCTCGAAACCGCTGCTGAACCAGCGTACACGCTGCTCTGAGGTGCCATGGGTGAAGGCGTCCGGCACCACTTGGCCGCGCGCCTGCTTCTGCAGGCGGTCATCGCCGATGGCGCTGGCCGCATTCAGCGCTTCTTCCAGGTCGCCCGCTTCCAGCCAGTCATGCCGGCGTTGCGCGTGATGCGCCCAGACCCCAGCTAGGCAATCGGCTTGCAGTTCCTGACGCACCAGCAGGCCGCCATCGCCCTCGACTCGTTCGCCACGCTGGCGTGCCGCGTTGACCTTGGCCGAAACGCCGAGCAGCGTCTGCACGTGGTGGCCGATTTCATGGGCGATCACGTAGGCCTGGGCGAAATCGCCGGCAGCCGAGAAGCGCTGCTCCATCTCGCGGAAGAACGCCATGTCCAGATACACCCGCTGATCGCCGGGGCAGTAGAAGGGGCCGACTGCCGAGCTGGCGAAGCCGCAGGCGGAATTGACGCCGCCGGAGAACAGCACTAATTGCGGGTCGCGATACTGCTGGCCGGCTTGCTGGAACAGCTCGCGCCAGGTGTCTTCGGTATCGCCGAGAATGGCGCGGACGAACTCGCTCTGCGCGTCGTTCGCCGGAGGCGCGCTCTGCGTCTGCGCGACCTGCGGCTGGGTGGCCTGGCCGGCGATCTGGCCGAGAATCTGCAGCGGGTCCTGGCCCATCAGCAGGCCGACGATGACGATCACCGCCACGCCGCCGAGGCTCAGGCCACCGCCAAGGCGCCTGCCGGAACGACCACGCGTATCCACCACGTTGTCACTGCGTCTACCGCGTTGCCAGCGCATGGCCGTACTCCCAGGTTGGTTGTCGCTGCAGTGTAGCTGCGTCCGTGTCGACTCAGTTGGCCGGGTAGTTGCTCAGCAGCTGATCCTGGCGTTCACGATCCAGGCCGATGACCTGATAGGCGTCGACACGATCACCATATTCCATGCCCGGCGAGCCCATGGGCATGCCGGGTACGGCGGCGCCGATCAGATCGGGCCGTTGACGCAGCTTGAGAATGTCGGCGGCCGGCACATGGCCTTCGACGAACTTGCCGTCGATCACCCCGGTATGACAGGAGGCCAGGCGCGGCGGTACGCCAAGGCGCTGTTTGACCGCGCTCATGTCAGACTCGACATGGTCGTTGACGGTAAAACCGTTGTCCTGCAGATGGCTGATCCAGGCCTTGCAGCAACCGCAATTGGCGTCGCGATGCACATCGATGGTCAGTGGCTCGCTGGCATGAGCCAGGCCAGTGAAGAGGCAGAGGGCGAGCAGCGAGTGGCGCATAATGGGGCTCCAATGGGCGATGGCGTAGAGGATAGCGCCATGTCCGGTGATGCCCAAGGATCATGATGCGGCTCCGAAGGGAGACTCCGGAGCCGCAGTCGGGTTACTCCAGTTCCATCAGGCTCGGATCGCGCTGTACGGGCTGGATCTGCTCAGGCTTGATCCCACTCTTTAGCATCAGTTTCAGCTGGCTGGACTTCTGGCAGGCATTGTTGCCATCAGCGAAAATGCCGCCCTGATTGCACTTCCAGTCGTAGAAGTTGGCCAGGCCTCCAGCCAGTTGCAGGCTGTAGTCGGTGCTCTGAGTGCCAGGGGTGAACGATTGACCGGCGGGAATGTTCTGGAACCAGCGCATCCACTCAGGCGACCCTACGGCTGGGGGATTGGCCTGGAAGGTCGGGTTCATGATCGCCAGTTGTGGGTATTCGCCGGTCATGTGGCAACTCAGACAGGAGCTCACCGGGTTGTCCACCGGGCCGTTGAGGCGGCCGTTCCAACCCAGGTGGGTCGGCGGCAGCTCGCTGGTTTTGGCGTTGATTGCGGTCTCTTTGAGGTTGGGGTTGATGCGCGTCTGGCTCGGTTGAGGGTTGCTGTAATCGTTACCGTTATCCTCAGGGTCGTTGCCCCACATGATGCCCACTGGTACCAAGTTGTCCCAGCCAGCTTTGCCGGTAATAGCGCCGTTGTACTGGAAGGTGCCGAAGATCCAGCCGGTTTCGTTGATGCGGGTGTCGCGCACAGCGATGTCCATCTGAATCAGCGCAACCTCTTTCACCTCGCGGTCAGCCGAGTCGAAGGTCTTGGTGATGTAGCCCTGCCAGAGCACCGGATTCTGTAGGAAGGGCACCTGGCTGCGGTCAACATCGGCGAACAGCGGTTTGCACACCACGGTGCCATCCGCAAAGCTGTTGGGCTTGGAGGTGAATTCCGGATTGGGGTTTTGCGGATCCTTCCATACTTGGCCAATGGTGTAGGCACCGATGTCGTTGTAGATGCCGACCGCGTAGGTCTGGCCTGTGGTGGTCTGGGTCGGCGCGAGTTGCTTGGCCTGAATCTGCGCTTCCTTGGTCATCCCGTGAATGCCTTCGCGGCCCAGGGGGCCGTAGTGCTGCCAGGGCATGTGGAACCAGTCGCGCACCTTGTTTTTCTGCACGTCCCAGTCGTTTTCCACGTTGCCTTCCAGGCAGTAGTCCTTCACGGCATCCATGTAGGCGCGCCAGGTCTCGAAGTCGTTGCTCCGTTCCTTTGGCAGCAGCTTGAAGAAGGCCGGCAAGGCGGATGCCGGTGGGGCGGAGCTTGGGTAGGACTGACTGAGTTGGAACAGCGGGCCACTGTACTCGGCGGGAGGTGGCTTGTAGCCGAAGTCGGGGTAGGTACCGGCGTGGGCCGCTGCGGTGAGCAGGGGAGCGGCAAGCGCCAGTGTGCAGATCAGAGTTCCTTGTGACTTACGCATGGATCATCTCCTTATGTGGCTACGCCTGCCAGGCGAGGTATTCGCGTAGGGGCAGGGTGTCCGTTATGGTTCTATCGGCTGTGGCGCGGTGTCCGTCGCGCCGGTTCACGGTGTTGTGCAAGCTCCTGAGTTGGAGTTGACGAGGCGGTACTCGGACATGGCTGCGCCGTTGTCGGCGAGCGGTACGACGTGAGCGACGCAAGAGGGATGGCGGGCATGTCGACCTCCTTGTCGAGTACGGTGGGGTGTCGCAGTTGCAAGGATAGTTGTAGATCATTCTGGCGAAAGTGCCATCAGTCTCTGCTGGCAGCGCTCTGCACGAATGTCTTAGGTTTGAACGAGCTGGCTTGTGGCGGTGAAATGCCTGAGGTCATGCCGCCACTCATCGAGTGAGGAGTCATACGATGCTGTTTGCCCGAATCGTCTTGCTGATCCAGATCGCTGCCCTGCTCGTGTTGGGGCTGGCCTACTTCATTCGGCCCGAGGAAATGGCCAGTTTCAGTGGCGCGTTGCTGATGGAGAGTGCTGCTGTGACCGAGGTGCGCGCCTATTACGGTGGCCTGCAGTTGGGGCTGGCGGCGTATCTGGTGATGGCGCTGCTGCGCCTGGACCTACTGCGGCCGGCGCTACTGCTATTGGTGCTGCTGTACAGCGTGCTGGCACTGGCTCGAGTCGGCGGGCTGTGGCTCGACGGTGGCGCGCAGCAGACCTTCAACCTCTACGCGTTGCTGCTCGAAGCAGTGTCGGCCGGGCTGGCCTGGTGGGCGTTGCGCGGGCTTGAACGCTAGCACCGCATTCCCCACCAGCTGTGTAGCTCGGATGCAATCCGCGGACGGTCTTGCACATTGCCCCGGATTGCATCCGAGTTACAGGGAGGCGGCTCAGCGCCGTTCCAGCAACACACCGGCTTCCATGTGATGGGTGTAGGGGAATTGGTCGAACAGCGCGCTGCGCGTCACCTTATGGGTGTCGTTGAGCTGGGCGATGTTGGCGGCCAAGGTCTCCGGGTTGCAGGAGATGTACAGGATGCGCTCGAAGCGGCGGGTCAGCTCGCAGGTGTCCGGGTCCATGCCGGCGCGTGGCGGGTCGACGAAGACGCTGCCGAACTCGTAGCTCTTGAGGTCGATACCGGCCAGGCGACGGAACGGGCGCACTTCGTTGAGCGCTTGGGTCAGTTCTTCGGCGGACAGGCGCACCAGCTCGACGTTTTCCACGCCGTTATCGGCCAGGTTGGCCAGGGCGGCGTTGACCGAGGTCTTGCTGATCTCGGTGGCCAATACCTTGCGCACGCGAGTGGCCAGCGGCAGGGTGAAGTTGCCGTTGCCGCAGTACAGCTCCAACAGGTCGTCGCCGCGCTCGCTGAGTACGTCGTAGGCCCAGCCCAGCATCTTTTCGCAGACCCGGCCGTTGGGCTGGGTGAAGGCGCCTTCGGGCTGGCGATAGCGGAAGCTGCGACCAGCTACGGTCAGCTCCTCTTCCACGTAGTCGCGGCCAATCACCAGGCGCTGGCCGCGGGAACGGCCGACCAGGCTGACATTGAACTCAGCTGCCAGTTTCTCCGCCTCGGCCTGCCAGGCCTCGTCCAGCGGGCGGTGGTAGGCCAGGGTGATCAGCGCATCGCCGGCCAGGGTGGTGAGGAACTCGACCTGAAACAGCTTGAACGACAGCACTTCGCTGGCCTGCCAGGCAGCGCGCAGGCGCGGCATCAACTCATTGATGCGCAGGCTGGCGATGGGGAAGTCGTCGAGCAGGATCGGCGTGTGCTTGTCGCCCGGGGCGAACATCGCGTAGTAGCGCTGGCCATCCTCACGCCACAGGCGGAACTCGGCGCGCATGCGGTAGTGCTCGCGCGGCGACTCGAACACTTCGGGCTGCGGCGCGGCGAAGGGCGCCAGCAGTTCGACCAGGCGTGCCTTCTTCTCGGCGAGTTGGGCTTCGTAGGTGGCGGGGTCGAATGCGGGGCGGCTCATCGGTCACTCATGGGGCAGGAAAACGGGGCGCCATTGTAGCGACTCCGTTGCCGATGTGCCGTTGTCGTCGATCATTGGTGGCGCTGGACGCAGAGCGTCCCAGGGAGGCGTTCTCACGCGGAGCGTGGGAACGATCATGACGAGGCCTATGGTGGGCTGAAACGGAACGCCGCCCGGCCCACCCTACGCAGATTGTCCGGGCGGCGGCGTAGGGCGTACTCGCGAAGCAGTACGCCGTTATCGGTTGATCAGGCGAAGTAGGCCAACTTGATCACGAACAGGGCGGAGAGCACCCACATTGCCGGGTTCAGTTCGCGCCAGCGGCCGGCCAGTACCTTGACCGCGGTCCAGGCGATGAAGCCGAACGCGATGCCGTTGGCGATGGAGAAGGTCAGCGGCATGGCCAGGGCGGCAACCACCACTGGGGCGGCGACAGTCAGGTCGTCCCAGTCGATCTGCGCCAGGCTGCTCATCATCAGTACGGCGACGAACAGCAGTGCTGGCGCGGTGGCGTAGGCCGGCACGGCGCCAGCCAGCGGGGCGAAGAACAGGGCCAGGAGAAACAGCGCGGCGACCACGCAGGCGGTCAGGCCGGTACGCCCACCGGCACTGATGCCAGCAGCGGATTCGATGTAGCTGGTGGTGGTGCTGGTGCCCAGTGCGGCGCCGGCCATGGTCGCGGTGCTGTCGGCCAGCAGGGCACGGCCCAGGCGTGGCATCTTGCCGTCCTTGTCCAGCAGGTCGGCTTTTTGTGCCACGCCGACCAGGGTGCCGGAGGTGTCGAACAGGTCGACGAAGAGGAAGGCGAAGATCACGCTGATCAAGCCGATATCCAGCGCGCCGGCAATGTCCAGCTGCAGCAGGGTCGGCATCAGCGACGGTGGCATCGACACCACGCCTTGCAGCTCGGACAGGCCGAGGGCAATGGACAGGCCGGTGACCAGCAGGATGCCGATCATCACCGCGCCGGTGACCTTGCGATAGGCCAGTGCGGCGATGACGAAGAAGCCCAGGCAGGCCAGCAGCGCGCCGCCCTTGCTCATGTCGCCGAGGCCGACCAGGGTGGCCGGGTGATCGACCACGATGCCGGCGTTCTTCAGTGCGATGATCGCCAGGAACAGGCCGATACCGGCGGCGATACCGGCGCGCAACGCCAGCGGGATGCTGTTGATGATCCATTCGCGGATCTTGAAGATCGACAACAGGAAGAAGATCGCGCCGGAGAGGAACACCGCGCCCAGAGCGGTCTGCCAGCTGTAGCCCATGGTCATCACCACGGTGTAGGTGAAGAAGGCGTTGAGGCCCATGCCGGGCGCCAGGGCGATCGGGTAGTTGGCCAGCAGGCCCATGATCAGCGAGCCGATGGCGCCAGCCAGGCAGGTGGCGACGAACACCGCGCCGTGGTCCATACCGGTCTTTGCCAGCATTTCCGGGTTGACGAAGAGAATGTAGGCCATGGTCAGGAAGGTGGTGATCCCGGCCAGTACCTCGGTGCGCACAGTGGTGTTATGGGCTCTGAGTTGGAACAGTCTTTCCAGCATGGTGGCTCCCCGAGGCGCGAACGCGCCGAAATTGATCTGCAGAAAGCAAAGCACATTCGTCCGTGCAGGCCGGAAAATTGCCCCGATTTCGCAAAAGCCGCGCATCATACCAGCAAGGTTTTACCGGGTGAATTTATGGTCTGTCGTGTCTTTTTATGACCAGGTGGACAGTTTTTTTTTGCCTTAAATGGAGTTGATAGATGAGCAAGCGAGCCCTGATTACGGTTGCCGATGGTGTCGAAGATCTCGAATGCGTGACCCTGATCGACGTGCTGCGCCGCGCCGATATCGAGGTACTGGTGGCCAGTATCGAAGAGCGGCGGATGATCACCTGTGCCCGTGGCACCCGGCTGACTGCCGATGCCATGTTGGTGGACGTGCTGGCGCAGGATTTCGACCTGATCGTTCTGCCTGGTGGTATGCCTGGCGCGCAGCGTCTGGCCGATTTCGAACCACTGGCCGAGCGCGTGCGCAAGCAGGCCAAGGCCGGCGAGCTGTTCGCCGCCATCTGCGCTGCGCCGGCGCTAGCCTTGCAGCAGTATGGGGTGCTCAGGCAGCGCCGGATGACCTGCTATCCGGCCTTCAGTGATCGACTGAATGGCTGCACCTTCGTCGATGAGGCGGTGGTGGTTGATGGCAACTGCATCACCAGCCAGGGCCCGGGCACGGCAATGGCCTTTGCCCTGACCCTGGTGGAGCAACTGGTCGGGCGCGGCACGCGCAGGGAGGTGGCCGAGGCGATGTTGGTCTAGAGACCGGAGAAAGAGCCGGTGCGCATGGCGCACCCTACGGGCGGACAGTCTGTAGGGCGGGTGCAACCCGCCATCAGCGGCCTGGCGGGTTGCACCTGCCCTCCGAACTCAATGCAATCCTGGCTACGCGTCCTGTTTTTCCCGTTCTAGCAACTGCCGTTTGCGCGCCAGCCCCCAGCGGTAGCCGCTGAGGCTGCCATCGCTGGCGACCACGCGGTGGCACGGCAGTAGCAAGCCAATGGCGTTGCTGGCGCAGGCCCGAGCAATCGCCCGCGGGTGGCTGTGCAGTTGCCCGGCCAGATCGCTATAGCTGCGGGTTTCGCCGCGGGGAATGTGCTGCAGCGCCTGCCACACGCGTTGCTGAAAGGCCGTGCCACGAATGTCCAGGGGTAGATGGGCGGCGCGCTCGGGCTCTTCGAGTTGCGCCAGCACCTGCTGCAGCCAGTTGCGCAACCCTTGATCATCTTCTTCGAGCTGGGCGGCGCCGAAACGCTGTTGCAGCTCGTCATGCAGGGCTGCCGGTTCATCGCCAAACAGCAGGGCGCAAACGCCCTTGTCGCTGGTGGCCAGCAGCACCTGGCCGAGCGGGCAAGGGGCAATGCTGTAGCGCAGGTGTTCGCCCGCACCGCGCTGGCGGCGCTGCGCCGGGCTCATGGCCTGGGGCTTCTCATACAATGCTCGGGTGCCGGAGTAACCCGCGGCCAGGGCCGCCTCGAGCACGTTATCTGCCTGTGGCAACTGGGCATCCAGGCGCTGGCGGCGTTGCGCCGCCGCCCAGGCATTGGGCGTCATCCCGGTGCGCGCCTTGAACGCTCGGGCCAGGTGTGACGGCGACAGGCCGATGCGCGCCGCCAGCTGCGGCAACGTCAGGCGCTGTTCACCGCGCAGAAGCTCACAAGCGGCCGCGACCAGCGTGTCGAGTTGCTGCGCCGGGCTTTGCCCCTGCGGCGAGCAGCGCTTGCATGGACGAAAACCGGCCGCCTCGGCACTCGCGGCATCGGCATGAAAGCTGACGTTGTCGCGCCGTGGCCGCCGCGCGGGGCAGTTCGGCCGGCAATAGATGCTGGTGCTGCGCACGGCGAAAACGAAGCGTCCGTCGAACGCCTCATCGCGTTCGCAAACAGCCTGCCAGCAGCGTTCCTGGTCGAGCATGGCGCAGCCCTCTGGTAACGGTATTGCTGACGATTGTCGGCTGCGCGCGCTGGCCTGCCAATCCGCATTGCACTTTCAAACCCCTGTCGAGGTCATTTGTATGTCGGCCTGAGCGCAAATGCAGCCCAGTGCCTTTAATGATGAGTAGGCAGGTGCCAACGGAGGTCGTCATGCGCGGGATGCTCGATAGGCCGGAGCAGGAACTGATTCTGGTGGTGGACGACGCCGTGGACGCGCGCCAGCGCCTGGGTGCGTTATTGGTCGACCGCTATCAGGTGCGCCTGGTCGGCAGCGAGGAGGCGTTGCAGGCTGCCAAGTCGCAACCGCAGCCAGACCTGATTCTGCTCGACTGGCAGAACGACTACGCACTGTGTCGCGGGTTCAGGACCGATCCGCAGACCCGCCATATTCCTCTCATTCTGGTCACCGGACGCAGCGATGCGGCCGACGAGCAACTGGGCTTCGACCTCGGCGCCGCCGACTACATCACCAAGCCGGTCAGCCCGCCCATCGTGCTGGCCCGTGTGCGGGCGCAATTGCAGCTCAAGGCGGCCACCGATTACCTGCGCGACAAGAGCGAATACCTGGAACTCGAGGTCAAGCGCCGGACGCGCGATATCCAGCGCTTGCAGGACGTCACCATCGAAGCCATGGCCAGTGTTGCCGTCATGCGTGACAACCCGAGCAGCCGGCGTCTGGAGCGCATCGAGCGTTATATGAGCTGTCTCACCACCGCTCTGGGACGGCAGCAGCCGGCGCTGTCGGAGTACCTGAGCGAGGAACGCATCGCCCAGTTGGGCAAGTCGGCCATGCTGCATGTGATCGACCGGCTGACCCTGCCGGATCGTGTGCTGCTCAGCCATGGCGAGCCCGATGACAACGATCTGCGTCTGCTGAGCGAAGGCGTGATCGCCGGGCGTGATGCGCTCGAACGTGCCGAACGCAAGCTGGGCAGCATCACCGACTTTCTTTCCGATGCCAAAGACATCGTCTACGGCCAGCATGAGCGCTGGGACGGCAAAGGCTATCCGCAGGGGCTGTTCGGTGAGCAGATTCCGCTGTCTGCGCGCTTGATGGCGCTGGTGGGCCACTTCGAAGAACTGACCTGCCAGCATCCCTATTTGCCGCGCATCAACCCAGCTCAGGCGGTGGCGCAGATCAGCGCCGCCAGCGGTACACGATTTGACCCGCTGGTGGTGCTGGCCTTCGTCGAGGCGACGCCAGAGTTTCTGCAGATCGCCGAAACCCTGGCCGATGACGCCGCGGCGGTCGGCGTCGAGCTGCAGCGACTAGAGGATTCGCTGGCGGAGAACATAGAGCTGACCCTGCCGTCGGCGCCATGAATCGGCGCAGCTCAATCCATTGCTTGGGACCGGCGGCCGGCACTTGACCTGTAGGGTGAGCACCGCGAGACCCTGCCACGCGGCGCGCCATGGTAGGGAGCTAGCAGGCCGTTGAAAACCGTAGGCGAGGCAGCCAGTGCAAGGCAAAAACAGCCGAAAAAGCGCAGTTTACGTGTTGTAAATGAGCATTTTGAGGCTGTTTTTAACGCAGCAATGGCAACGTAGGTAGTTTCTCAACGGCTTGCTAGTCGACGATCCGCTCCACATGATGGCAGGCCACCTGCCGCGCATCGATCAGTCTCAGCTCCGGGCGCTCGCCACGGCAGCGTTCGTCGGCGTGCGGACAGCGTTTGTGGAAGGCGCAGCCCGACGGCGGATCCAAGGGGTTGGGCAGTTCACCGCTGATCTTCATCCGTGGCTTGTCCGGATTGGGATGAATCGTTGGCGTCGCCGACAGCAGGGCGCGGGTGTAAGGGTGCAGTGGCCGGCTGTAGAGCGCTTCGGCTGGGCCGATTTCTGCCGGACGGCCGAGGTACATTACCAGCACGTCGTCGGCGACGTGGCGCACCACCGAGAGGTTGTGCGAGATGAACACGTAGCCGGTAGCGAACTGCTCCTGCAGATCCATGAACAGATTGAGCACCTGCGCCTGGATCGACACGTCCAGCGCCGAGGTCGGCTCGTCCGCCACCAGCACCTTGGGTTGCAGCATCATAGCGCGCGCCAGGGCGATGCGCTGGCGCTGGCCGCCGGAGAACATGTGCGGGTAGCGCTGGTAATGCTCGGGGCGCAGGCCCACCTGCTGCATCATCGCCTGCACTTTTTCGCGGCGTTCGCTGCGTGACAGGTCGGTATTGATCAGCAGCGGCTCGGCCAGTTGATCGCCGATCTTCTGCCGCGGGTTGAGCGAAGCGTAGGGGTTCTGGAAAACCATCTGCACGTCGCGGCGCAGTTGCCTGCGCTCGGCCTTGCTGGCGCCGGCCACTTCGCGCCCGGCGATCTGCAGGGAGCCGGCGCTGGGCTCCTCGATCAGGGTCAGGGCGCGGGCCAGAGTCGACTTGCCGCAGCCGGACTCGCCGACCACCGCCAAGGTCTTGCCGGCCTGCAGGCTGAAGGACACGCCATTGAGTGCCTGGACCGTGGCCGCTGGTTTGAACAGACCGCGCGAAACGCTGTAGTGACGGGTCAGCTCATGGGCTTCGAGTACGGTGCTCATCAGGCCACCTCCAGCGGGAAGAAGCAGCGCGCGGCGCCACGGGCATGTTCGTCCAGGGTCGGACGTTGTTGGTGGCAGCGCTCCTGCACGTAGGGGCAGCGTGGTGACAGCAGGCAACCCAGTGGACGGTCATAGCGGCCAGGCACGATGCCCGGCAGGGTGGCCAGGCGGCTGGCGCCGGCGCTATGTTCAGGGATCGCCTTGAGCAACGCTTCGGTGTATGGATGACTGGGGGCATCGAACAGGGTTGGCACCTGGCCCAGCTCCACCGCTTGCCCGGCGTACATCACGCAGACGCGCTGGGCGGTTTCGGCCACCACGGCGAGGTCGTGGGTGATCAGCACTAGGGCCATGCCCTGGTCGCGTTGCAGATCCAGCAGCAGCTCCATGATCTGCGCCTGGATGGTCACGTCCAGCGCAGTGGTGGGTTCATCGGCGATCAGCAGTTTGGGTTCGGCGGCAATCGCCATGGCAATTGCCACGCGCTGGCTCATGCCCCCGGAAAGCTGGTGCGGGTAGGCATCCAGGCGGCTGGCGGCGCCGGGAATTTCCACCCGTTCCAATAGCTCCAGGGCACGGGCACGCGCTGCCTTGCCCTTCAAACCGAGATGCTGGCGGAGCACTTCCTCGATCTGGAAGCCCACGGTGTAGCTGGGGTTGAGGGCGGTCATCGGGTCCTGAAAGACCATGGCCAGATCCTTGCCCACGATGTGTCGGCGCTGGCGGCCTTTCAACCGCAGCATGTCGGTGCCGTCGAACTGCATGCAGTCGGCCTGGACGATGCCGGGGGCGTCGATCAGGCCCATCAGCGCCATCATGGTGACCGACTTGCCGGAGCCAGACTCGCCGACGATGGCCAGCACTTCGCCCTGTTCGACGCTGAGGTCGAGGCCATCGACCACTGGCATGGCGGGGCCGAAGCGTACGGACAGGTTGTGGATATTCAGCAGGCTCATTCCTGGCTCCTTACTGCGCATTCTTCAGTTTCGGGTCGAGCGCATCACGCAGGCCGTCACCCATCAGGTTGATCGCTAGTACGCTGAGCAGAATCGCCAGGCCAGGCAGGCTCACCACCCACCAGGCGCGTTCGATGTAGTCGCGCGCCGAGGCCAGCATGGTGCCCCACTCGGGCGTCGGCGGTTGTACGCCGAGGCCGAGAAAGCCCAGCGCGGCGGCATCGAGAATCGCCGAGGAGAAGCTCAGCGTGGCCTGCACGATCAACGGTGCCATGCAGTTGGGCAGCACGGTGACGAACATCAGCCGTGGCAGCCCGGCGCCGGCCAGTTGCGCGGCGGTGACGTAGTCACGGTTCAGCTCGCTCATCACCGCTGCGCGGGTCAGGCGCACGTAGGACGGCAGCGAGACGATGGCGATGGCGAAGATAGTGTTGATCAGCCCGGGGCCGAGGATGGCGACGATGGCCACCGCGAGCAGCAGCGAGGGCAGGGCCAGCATGATGTCCATCAGGCGCATGACGCTGGGGCCGAGCAGGCGCGGGAAGAACCCGGCAATCAGGCCCAGGAGGATGCCCGGGATCAGCGACATCAGCACCGAGGCCAGGCCGATCAGCAGCGACAGGCGTGCGCCATGGATCAGCCGTGAGAGCAGGTCGCGGCCTAGTTCGTCGGTGCCGAGCAAGAACTGCCATTGGCCGCCCTCCAGCCACACCGGCGGGGTGAGGAGGAAATCGCGGTACTGCTCGCTGGGATCGTGCGGCGCGACCCAGGGCGCGAACAGTGCGCAGAACACCAGCAGGATCATGAAGGCCAGGCCGCCGAGGGCGCCTTGGTTGTGGGCGAAGGCTTGCCAGAACTCCTTGAGTGGCGAGGGGTAGAGCAGGCTTTGGTCGAGCGTGGTGGAGGTGGTCATGGGCGCACCTCTTGATCCGTCCACTGACGTGTTTTCACGGTGGATGAAAAGAGCGTCGTCCACCCTACGTGAGCAATGTGGTTATGCATGGCGCCTTCCTTACTTCTGATGGCGAATACGTGGGTTGGCCAGGCCATAGAGAATGTCCACGATGAAGTTGACCATGATCACCAGGCAGGCGATCAGCAGGATGCCGTTCTGCACCACCGGGTAGTCACGGGCGCCGATAGCCTCGATCAGCCATTTGCCGATGCCCGGCCAGGAGAAGATGGTTTCGGTCAGCACCGCACCGGCCAGCAGCGCGCCGACCTGCAGGCCGAACACCGTCAGCACCGGGATCAGCGCGTTGCGCAAGCCGTGCACGAACACCACGCGTGTTGGCGACAGCCCCTTGGCCCGCGCCGTGCGCACGTAGTCTTCGCGCAGTACCTCGAGCATGGCCGAGCGGGTCATCCGCGCGATCACCGCCAGCGGGATGGTGCCGAGCACGATGGCGGGCAGGATCAGATGGCGCAGGGCGTCGACGAAGGCGCCTGGTTCATCGCTGAGCAGGGTGTCGATCAGCATGAAACCGGTGACCGGCGGGATGTCATAGAGCAGGTCGATGCGCCCGGACACCGGCGTCCAGCCCAGGCCGACCGAGAAGAACATGATCAGCAGCAGGCCCCACCAGAAAATCGGCATGGAATAGCCGGTGAGGGCAATGCTCATCACACCATGGTCGAGCAGCGAGCCGCGCTTGAGTGCCGCGACCACCCCGGCAATCAGCCCCAGGGTGCCGGCGAACAGCAGGGCGGCCAGGGCCAGTTCGACGGTGGCCGGGAACAGGGTGAGGAACTCGCTCCACACACTTTCGCGTGAGCGTAGCGATTCGCCCAGGTTGCCCTGGGCGAGTTGGCCGATGTAGTCGAAGTACTGCGCATACAGCGGCTTGTTCAGACCCAGGCGCTCCATAGCCTGGGCGTGCATTTCCGGGTCGACGCGGCGTTCGCCCATCATCACTTCCACCGGGTCGCCGGGGATCAGGCGGATCAGCGCGAAGGTCAGCAGGGTGACGCCGAAGAAGGTGGGGATCAGCAGCCCCAGGCGTCTGGCGATGAATGACAGCATCAGGCGTTTTTACTCCATGACGGTATGTACTCACCGGACTGCATGGCCCGGTGCTGTTTTGGATAGTGCGTAGCCCGGATGCAATCCGGGGCAGTCGCGGATCGGCAGGTGTGTTGTGGGAGGCGCTTCAGCGGCGACAGGTTCGCGGCTAAAGCCCCTCCCACAAAAGCATGGCGCGGACGGCTCACGGCAGCTTCACCCGGGCAAAGTTGTTCGAGCCCAGCGGGCTGAGCACGAAGCCCTCGACGCCTTTGCGCAGCGCAACGAACTGCTTCGGGTGAGCCAGGGCGATCCACGGCGCCTGCTCATGGAAGATCGCCAGGGCCTGCCGGTACAACGCAGCGCGTTTGTTCTGCTCGGGCTCCTGGCGGGCCTGGGTGATCAGCGCATCGAAGGCCTTGTCGCACCAGCCCGCCTGGTTCTCGCCGCTTTCGGCGGCGGCGCAGGAGAGGTTGGGCGTGAGGAAGTTGTCCGGGTCGCCGTTGTCGCCAGCCCAGCCCATGAACACCAGGTCGTGCTCGCCATTCTTAGCGCGCTTGATCAGCTCCCCCCATTCGAACACGCGGATGTCGCTTTGAATGCCGATGGCGGCAAGGTCGGCCTGCAGCATCTGCGCGCCGATCCCTGGATTTGGATTGGTCGGCCCGCCGCCGGGGCGGGTCCAGATCGATAGCTTGAAGCCGTCGGCGTGACCGGCTTCGGCCAGCAACTGGCGAGCGCGTCCGGGATCGTGCGGCCAATCCTTCAGCGTTGTATCGTGCCCCCACAAGGTGGCCGGATAGGGCGCCACGGCCGGCGTGGCATTGCCTTCGCCGAATTGCGCACGAATGTAGGCGGCCTTGTCGAAGGCCAGGTTCAGTGCCTGGCGCACGCGCACGTCGTCCAGCGGTGGGTGACGGGTGTTGATGCCGATATAGGCGGTCAGCAGCGAATCCAGTTCCAGCACCTGCAGCCTGGGGTCGGCCTTGAGCGCCGGGATGTCCACCGGGCGTGGGAACAGGGTGATCTGGCAGTCACCGGCCTTGAGCCGTTGCTGACGCACGTTGGGCTCGGGGGTGATGGCCAGCACCAGGCGCTTGATCGCCGGTGCGCCGTTCCAGTAATCGGGGTTGCCGCGAAAGCGCACCTGGGCGTCCTTGGCATAACGCTCGAAAATGAACGGTCCGGTGCCGATGGGCTCGTTGTTCAGACGCTCCGGAGTGCCAGTCGCGAGCAGGTGATCGGCGTATTCGGCCGAATAGATGGAGGCGAAGCCCATGGCCAGGTTGGCCAGGAAGGGCGCTTCCGGATGTTTGAGGACGAAGCGCACGCGGTGCTCGTCGAGCTTTTCCACACGTTCGATCAACTGCGCCAGGCCCATGGCCTCGGCATACGGGAAGCCGCGCAGCGACAGGCTGTGCCAGGAGTGAGCCGGATCGAGCTGGCGCTGGAAGCTCCACAGCACGTCGTCGGCGTTGAATTCGCGAGTGGGCGTGAAGCCCTTGTTGGTGTGGAACTTCACCCCCTTGCGCAGGGTGAAGGTGTAAGCCAGACCGTCACCGCTGATGTCCCAGCTTTGCGCCAGTGCGGGCACGATCTGCGTGCTGCCGGGGGCGAAGTCCACCAGGCGCTCGAACAGGGTTTCGGCGCTGGCGTCGGCCGTGGTCGCTGCGGTGTACTGGACGATGTCGAAACCTTCCGGGCTGGCTTCGCTGCACACCACCAGGTCGTCTGCGGCCTGCGCGTGCACGCTGAGCATCACGGCCAGCAACAGGCCGCCGCGTAGAAAGGGCATGGGAAACATGGGTAACTCCTGACCAGGGTAGAAGCGGCGTGTCCGTGGACACGCCGCCTGCCATCACTTGGCGATACCTACACCATAGAAGGAGTTCAGCGCGAAGGGGCTGATGCGGAAGTCCTGCACTTCCTTGCGCATCGGCTGGTACACGGTGGAGTGCGCCAGCGGGGTGATCGGCACCTCACGCTTGAGGATCACCTGCGCCTGCTTGTACAGCTCGGTGCGCTCGGCCACGTCAGTGGTGCGCTTGGCGGCCTTGACCAGCTTGTCGTAGTCCTCGAAGCACCACTTGGAGAAGTTATTGCCGTCGACCGCATCGCAGCCGTAGAGGGTGCCGAGCCAGTTGTCCGGGTCACCGTTGTCGCCGCTCCAGCCGATCAGCATGGCGTCATGCTCGCCGGCCTTGGCACGCTTGAGGTACTCGCCCCACTCATAGCTGACGATGCGCGCCTTGATACCGATCTTGGCCCAGTCAGCCTGCAGCATCTCGGCGATCTGCTTGGCGTTGGGGTTGTACGGGCGCTGCACCGGCATGGCCCACAGAGTGATCTCGGTGCCTTCCTTGACGCCGGCCTGTTTGAGCAGGGCCTTGGCTTTCTCCGGGTCGAAGGCCGGATCCTTGATGTCCTCGTTATACGACCACTGGGTCGGCGGCATGCCGTTGACGGCGAGTTGGCCGGTCTTCTGGTACACCGCGTCGAGGATCGCCTGCTTGTTCACCGCCATGTCCAGCGCCTGGCGCACTTCCAGCTTGTCGAACGGCGGGTGAGTGACGTTATAGGCGATGTAGCCGACGTTGAAACCGGCCTGCTCGGGCATCAGCAGGTTGGCATCCTTCTGCAGCGATTCAACGTCTGCCGGGCGCGGGTTCAGTGTGACGTGACATTCGCCGGCTTTGAGTTTCTGCATGCGCACCGAGGCATCGGTGTTGATGGCGAAGATCAGGTTGTCGATCTTCACGTCATCGGGCTTCCAGTAGTCCTTGTTGCCCTTGTAACGGATCACCGCGTCCTTCTGGTAACGGCTGAACACGAAGGGGCCGGTGCCGATCGGCTTCTGGTTGATGTCGGCGGCCTTGCCGGCCTTGAGCAACTGGTTGGCGTACTCGGCGGACTGGATCGAGGCGAAGCTCATCGCCAGGTTCTGGATGAAAGCGGCGTCCACGGCATTGAGGGTGAAGCGCACGGTCATGTCGTCGAGTTTCTCCACCTTGGCGATGTTGCTGTCCATGCCCATGTCGGTGAAGTAGGGGAACTCGGTGGGGTACGCCTTGCGAAACGGATGATCCTTGTCGAGCATGCGCTCGAAGGTGAACAACACGTCGTCGGCGTTGAAGGTGCGGCTGGGCGTGAAGTACTCGGTGGTGTGGAACTTCACTCCTGGGCGCAGCTTGAAGGTGTAGATCAGGCCGTCATCGGAAACCGTCCAGCTTTCGGCCAGGCCTGGCTCGACCTTGGTGCCGCCGCGCTCGAACTGGGTCAGGCGGTTGAAGACCGCTTCCGCTGCGGCGTCGAAATCGGTGCCGGTGGTGTACAGGCCCGGGTCGAAACCGGCAGGGCTGCCTTCGGAACAGAACACCAGGTTGGCGGCACTGGCGAGGGGAGCGCTGGCAATAAGCCCAGCGGTAAGCAAAGCCTGGATAATGGCGTTCTTGCGCATCATGACCTCATCGTTGTTGTGCTTTTTGTCGAGGAGCCCCTTATGGGGGCCTCCGTCCAAGCTATGCAGGGCATGTGCCTGAGGCAAGTGCGTTATGGCGGGAAACGAGGTTAGCGCTACAGCGCTGTAAGCCGCTGTCGCATTTCTGAAAATATGTCGGGAAAAGATGGCGAAACGCCGTTATCTGTCGATAACGGCGTTGCTTCGTTGCGGGGCAGGCGTCAGGGCATCTGCACTTCGATGACGCCATCGGCGCTGACGGTCACCTGGCTGGTGCCAGCCTCGATTTGTGGTGTGGGGGCCGAATCCATCATCGCCATGCCCTTGGCTTCGAAGTTGCGCATGGCCATCGGCGGCTGGAACCCGCCGGTGTTGAGGCTCAGGCTGACCAGCTTGTAGCCCTTGCCGCCGAGCGCTTCGGTGGCCAGCTGCGCGCGTGCCTTGAAGGCATTCACGGCGTCCTTGAGCATGGCGTCTTCGCGGGTCTTGCGGGTGTCGGTAGCGATGCTGAAGTCCATGCCGCCCATCTTCATCTTCTGCAGCAGTTCACCGGTCAGCGAGGACAGGCGTGCGAAGTCGGCACTCTCCAGGCGTACTTCTGCACGCTCGCGCCAGGCGGTGATCTTCTGGCCCTTGTCGTCGTATACCGGGTAGCTGTGGCGACTGCCCAGCTTGACCGCGACGCCACGTACCTGGCGCACCTGCTCCAGCGTCTGGTTCAGGGTATTGGTGATCTCCGCGGCCAGCTTGGCCGGGTCGCTGTTCTGCGACTCGGTGTAGAGGGTGACGTGCATCAGGTCGTGGGCGACTTCCTGATTCACCTCGGCGCGCAGGGCGATCTGGTTGTAGCGCGCGTCGTCAGCCAGCAGGCCGGTGCTGGCCAGGCTGGCGATGGTCAGGGCGAGGGCGGAGGCGATACGGGGCATGGTACGCATGTGCAGTTCCTTTTTCAGTGGCCTCAATGGCCGTTTCCCGAGGTTAGACGAAGGCAGATGACCATTCGGGTTAAACCCGGTTCAAAAATTTCAGCGGCTGTTGTCTGGGCCACAAAAAGCGTGCGTCCGGTTGCCGCAGCGGCGTAAGGCCGCGACTGGCTTGGTTATACTCGCCGCGATCAACTGGAGTCGCCATGCTCGAACCCGTGCAGTTACTTTCAGCCAGTCGCCAGAATCTCTGGCGACTGACGCTTATCCGTATTCTGGTGCTGGCCGCTCAGGCCGGCTCGGTGGGGCTCGCCTACAAGTCGGGCGTGCTGCCGCTGCCCTGGCTGCAACTGTCGGTGACGCTCGGCGTCTCGCTGCTGCTGTGCCTGGGTACGGCGCTGCGCCTGCGTGGCCCCTGGCCGGTCACCGAAGTCGAGTACGCCGTGCAGTTGGGTTGCGACCTGATCATTCACAGTGTCCTGCTGTATTACTCCGGTGGTTCGACCAACCCCTTCGTGTCCTATTACCTGGTGCCGCTGACCATCGCGGCGGCGACCCTACCGTGGATGTTCACCATCGTGCTCTCTGGCCTGGCGCTGACAGGCTACACCCTGTTGCTGGTATGGACTCACCCGATGGAGTTACCTGCGGCGCGGGAGAGTCTGTTGGTCTACGGCATGTGGCTGAGCTTCGCTCTGGCCGCGGCGTTGATCACCTTCTTCGTCGCCAAGATGGCCGAAGAGCTGCGTCGGCAGGATGAGCTGCGCGCCGAGCGTCGCGAGGAAAGCCTGCGCGATCAGCAACTGTTGGCGGTCGCCACGCAGGCGGCTGGTGCGGCCCATGAGCTGGGCACGCCACTGGGCACCATGAGCGTGCTGCTCAAGGAGCTGCGCCAGGAGTACCGGGACAAGCCGGCGCTGCAGGATGACCTGGCCCTGCTGCAGGAGCAGGTCAAACTGTGCAAGTACACCCTGCAGCAACTGGTGCGCGCCGCCGAGAATGACCGGCGGCAGGCGGTGATGGAGCAGTCCTGCGTCGAATGGCTGGAGACCACCCTCAATCGCTGGCACCTGATGCGCCCGGAGGCCAGTTATCGCTACCAATGCCTGGGGCGTGGCACACCGCCGCGCATCATGCCGCCGGCCGATCTCACCCAGGCTTTGCTGAACCTGCTCAACAATGCCGCCGATGCCTGCCCGGACAAGCTCGATATCCGTCTGGACTGGGATCATCAATGGCTGCGTCTGAGCATTCGCGATCATGGTGCCGGTGTGCCGTTGGCCATCGCCGAGCAGCTTGGTCGGCCGTTCTTCACCACCAAGGGCAAGGGCTTCGGTCTGGGGCTGTTCCTCAGCCAGGCCAGTGTGACGCGTGCCGGTGGCACGGTTAAGTTGTATAACCATGAAGAAGGCGGCACCCTCACCGAATTGAAGTTGCCGCGAGCCTATGGCGTGGCCTGACAAGGAAAACCCAGCATGAGCGAAGAACCTCTGTTCGACGGCGAAGAACAGCCCCACCTGCTGCTGGTGGATGACGACCCCACCTTTACCCGTGTGATGGCGCGCGCCATGAGCCGCCGCGGTCTGCGCGTGTCCACCGCCTCCAGCGCCGACGAGGGCCTGGCGTTGGCCAAGGAAGATCTGCCCGACTACGCCGTGGTCGATCTGAAGATGGAAGGCGACTCCGGTCTAGTGCTGCTGCCCAAGCTACTTGAGCTGGATGCAGAGATGCGTGTGGTGATCCTCACTGGCTATTCCAGCATCGCCACGGCGGTGGAGGCGATCAAGCGCGGCGCCGCCAACTACCTGTGCAAGCCGGCCGATGCCGACGATGTACTCACCGCGTTGCTGTCCCAGCATGCCGATCTGGACAGCCTGGTGCCGGAAAACCCCATGTCGGTCGACCGCCTGCAGTGGGAGCATATCCAGCGCGTGCTGGCCGAGCACGAAGGCAACATCTCCGCCACCGCTCGCGCTCTGGGCATGCACCGCCGAACCTTGCAACGCAAGTTGCAGAAGCGCCCGGTTCGCCGCTGAGGTCGCCGCGACTGCTGCCAATGGCCGAAGCATGCTTCGGCCGGTAGGGTGGGCTCGTAGGGTGGGCTTCAGCCCACCAGCGGTGTTCTGCTTGGACCAAAGCAGATCGCCGCCCAGTCCACCCTACGAACCTTTGGATTTTGTCGATGCCATGGCATGAAGATACTTAGCCAGCTAACATAGGTCGTCAGACAACCTGCTGGTGTCGTCATGTTCGCCGTCGCTGCACAAACCCTCGCCATTACCGCGCCCGTGTTCGCCATGCTGTTTCTTGGCGTGGCACTCAAGCGCCTGCGCTGGATCGATACGCCCTTCATCGATACGGCGTCGAGCCTGGTGTTTCGCGGCACCATGCCGACCCTGCTGTTTCTCGGCGTGGTCAAGGCTGATCTGGATACGGCGCTGCAGCCGCAACTGCTGACCTACTTCTTCCTGGCTACCGTGGCCTCCTTCTTCGTCGCCTGGGCCTGGGCGATCTGGCGAGTCCCCCTGGCGGATCGTGGCATCTACACCCAGGGCGCTTTCCGGGGTAACAACGGCATCATTGGTCTGGCCCTGGCCACCAGCATGTATGGTGACTATGGCCTTGCCGTCGGCTCATTGCTCGCGGCACTGGTGATCCTTTGCTACAACGTGCTCTCCGCCGTCGTGCTGGCCATCTACACGCCAGGTGTGAAGCCTGGCGTCAAGCCCATCGCCCGGAGCATCGTGAAGAACCCGCTGATCATCGGCGTATTACTGGCAGTGCCCTTCGCCTATTGGCAAATCCCGTTGCCGCAGTGGTTGCTGACCTCTGCGCAATACTTCGCCCAGATGACCCTGCCGCTGGCACTGATCTGCATTGGCGGCACGCTCAGCCTGGCCTCGCTGCGCCGCAGTAGTGGCGTGGCCATTGGTTCGAGCCTGATGAAAATGGTCTGGCTGCCGCTCCTGGCGACGCTGGGCGCTTGGCTGTTCGGGTTTCGTGGCGCGGATCTGGCGATCCTGTTCATCTACTTCGCCTGCCCGACCGCGGCGTCCAGCTTCGTCATGGCTCGCGCCATTGGCGCCAATCACGAGCTGGCGGCAGCGATCATCGTGATCACCACGCTGATTGCGGTGGTCTGCATCAATGCTGGCTTGTTGCTGTTACAGTGGGGCGGCTGGATATGACGGGGTGGGAGCAGGCCTGCCGCCGCTGACTGGCCGGCAGGCCGCGAGGTCTCAGCTGTTGCGCTGATATTCCTCGATCACTTCCTGCGCCGCGCGGAAGGCATCGATGCTGGCTGGTACGCCGGCATACACCGCGCAGTGCAGCAGGGTTTCGCGGATTTCCTCGACCGTGCAGCCGTTGTTCAGCGCGCCGCGCACATGGCCTTTGAGTTCCTGCGGACATTTCAGCGCGGTCAGCGCCGCCAGGGTGATCAGGCTGCGGGTCGCGCGCGGCAGACCGCTGCGGGTCCACACACCGCCCCAGGCGTGTTCGTTGACGAAGTCCTGCAGCGGTTGGGTGAATTCGCTGGCATTGCCCAGGGCGCGGTCGACGAAGGCGTCGCCCATTACCTCTCGACGTACCTGCAGACCGCGGTCGTGGTTTTCGCTCATGTTTATACCTGCTCGCCACGTTGCTTGTGCCAGGCGCGTCCGGCGATGATCACCAGGGTGATGGCGGTCAGTGGCAGTGCATAGCCGATCATCGCGTCACCGAAGGTCTGGGCCAGCGGGCGGCCCGTGCTGAACAGCACCAGGTACAGGGTATAGGCCACGTAGTAGGCGATGAATAGCAGGCCCTCCCAGCGATTGATGCGGTAACCGCTGAAGAAAATCGGCAGGCAGGCTACGGCTACCGCGATCATCACCGGGAAGTCGAAGGCCAGGGCGTTGGGCGATACCGATATGGCGGCCGGCGACACCAGCGAGGCCAGACCCAGCACGCAGAGCAGGTTGAAGATATTGCTGCCGACGATGTTGCCCACGGCGATATCGCGCTCACCCTTGAAGGCGGCGATGATCGAGGTGGCCAGTTCCGGCAGCGAGGTGCCAATAGCGATCACGGTCAGGCCGATCACCAGCTCGGACAGGCCCAGTGCCCGCGCCAGTTGTACGGCGCCTTCGACCAGGAAGTTGGAGCCCACCACCAGCAGGACCAGACCGGCGACGATCAGCCCCAGGTTGATCGCCCAGGCGTAGGGCTTGGGTTGTTCGTCGAGACCGAATTCCTTGGCGAATTCGTCATCGTCACCGCCCTTGTCCTTGCGCGCGCTGTAGATCAGGAAGCCGGTATATGCCAGTACGCCAGCGAACAGCAAGGCGCCGTCGAGGCGGCTCAGCGAACCATCCCAGGCCAGGGCATAGACCACTAGACTGGCGCCGATCATGATCGGCACATCGAGACGGATCAGCTGGCGCGAGACGACCAGCGGTGCGACCAGTGCGGTCACGCCCAGAATCAGCAGCACGTTGGCGATATTGCTGCCGACCACGTTGCCGATGGCCAGGTCGCCGCTACCATTGAAGGCCGATTGCACGCTGACTGCGGTTTCCGGCGCGCTGGTACCGAAGGCCACCACGGTCAGGCCGATCACCAGTGGTGGGATACCGAACTGTGCGGCCAGCTTGGCAGCGCCGCGCACCAGCACCTCGGCGCCGGCAACCAGTAGCACCAGGCCGGCGATCAGGTAGACATAGGTCATCAGGGTCATTGCAGGGTAGCTCCAGAAAAAGTGCGGCTAGTGTAGCGATGGCGTTATTGGCTGCCAGGGGCGGCAGAAAGATTTTGTTGCCAATTGTTCCTCAGTCCAGCGCCTCGACCCGCACCGGCACCACGCCTGCGCGCACCATGTCCAGACGTACGGCAGCGGCGCGCGATACGTCGATGACCCGGCCGCGCACGAAGGGACCACGATCATTGATGCGCAGCACCACGCTGCGGTCGTTATTCAGGTTGGTGACCCGTACGCGCGTGCCGAAGGGTAGGGTGCGATGCGCGGCAGTCAGTGCGTTTTGATCGAAACGTTCGCCGCTGGCGGTGCGCTGGCCGTGGTGGCGGTCGCCATAGTAAGAGGCCTTGCCCGTTTCGCTGCCGCCTGAGCCACCGCCGAATGTCGAGCAGCCGCCGAGGAGACTGAGCGCTCCGAGCAGGGCGTAAGCCTGTAGCCCGGATGCGATCCGGGGCAGTAAAGGTTCCCGGATTGCATCCGGGCTACGGATTGTCATGTTCGTGTTCTCCATAAAAACGCCGGGCGAGCCCGGCGTTGTTGCAGCAGATGTAGGCGAGCCAGTCTGGTTCAGCCTTCGAGCTTCTTCTTCAGCAGTTCGTTCACTTGCCCCGGGTTGGCCTTGCCTTTGGAGGCTTTCATGGCCTGGCCGACGAAGAAACCGAACATCTTGCCGCGCTTGGCTTCGTCGCTGGCGCGGTACTGTTCGACCTGCTCGGCGTTGGCGGCCAGCACTTCGTCGAGCATCGCCTCGATGGCGCCGGAGTCGGTGACCTGCTTGAGGCCCTTCTTCTCGATCACTTCATCCGCCGTCGCGCCTTCACCGGCGGCCAGGGCCTCGAAGACCATCTTGGCGATCTTGCCGCTGATGGTGTTGTCCTTGATGCGCAGGATCATGCCGCCCAGTTGCTCGGCGGACACCGGCGACTGCTCGATTTCCAGGCTGTCCTTGTTGAGCAGGCTGGACAGCTCGCCCATCACCCAGTTGGCCGCAAGCTTCGCATCGCCACAGGTTTTCGCGACCACTTCGAAGTAGTCGGCCAGTTCGCGGCTGGCGCTGAGCACGCTGGCGTCGTAGGTCGACAGTGCGTACTGGCTCTCGAAGCGCTCGCGCTTCTGCGGCGGCAGTTCTGGCAGTTGGCTGCGCAACTCATCCAGGAAGCTTTGCTCGATCACCACCGGCAGCAGGTCGGGGCAGGGGAAGTAACGGTAGTCGTTGGCTTCTTCCTTGCTGCGCATGGAGCGGGTTTGATCCTTGTTGGGATCGTACAGGCGGGTTTCCTGCACCACCTTGCCGCCGTCCTCGATCAGTTCGATCTGGCGCTGCACTTCATGGTTGATGGCTTTCTCGATGAAGCGGAACGAGTTGACGTTCTTGATCTCGGCGCGGGTGCCGAACTCAGCCTGGCCCTTCGGGCGAACCGACACGTTGCAGTCGCAGCGCAGCGAGCCTTCGGCCATGTTGCCGTCGCAGATGCCCAGGTAGCGGACGAGTGCGTGGATGGCCTTCACATAGGCCACCGCTTCCTTGGCCGAACGGATGTCCGGCTCGGAAACGATTTCCAGCAGCGGCGTACCCGCACGGTTGAGGTCGATGCCGCTCATGCCCTGGAAGTCTTCGTGCAGGCTCTTGCCGGCATCTTCTTCGAGGTGTGCACGGGTGATGCCGATGCGCTTGACGGTGCCGTCTTCCAGGGTGATGTCGAGGAAGCCCTTGCCGACGATGGGGTGATCCATCTGGCTGGTCTGGTAGCCCTTCGGCAGGTCCGGGTAGAAGTAGTTCTTGCGCGCGAAGATATTGCGCTCGGCAATCTCGGCGTCGATGGCCAGGCCGAACTGGCAGGCCATGCGCACTGCTTCGGCGTTGAGCGCCGGCAGGGTGCCGGGCATGCCGAGGTCAACCAGGCTGGCCTGGGTGTTGGGCTCGGCGCCAAAGGTAGTGGCGCTGGCCGAGAAGATCTTCGATTGGGTGCTGAGCTGAGCGTGAATCTCGAGCCCGATGACGGTTTCCCATTGCATAAAAGTGTTCCTCAGAAGCCGCTCGGTGCTTGTTTGTGCCAGTCGCTGACCTGCTGGTACTGGTGCGCGACATTGAGCAGACGACCTTCCTGGAAGTAGTTGCCGAGCAACTGCACGCCCACCGGCAGGCCATCGACGAAGCCGGCTGGCATCGACAGGCCGGGAATGCCGGCCAGGTTGGCGGTGATGGTGTAGATGTCTTCCAGGTAGGCGGAAACCGGGTCAGCGTTCTTCTCGCCGAGCTTCCAGGCCAGGTTCGGCGTGGTCGGGCCGAGGATCACGTCGACCTCGTTGAAGGCGGCGACGAAGTCGTTCTTGATCAGTCGGCGGATCTGCTGGGCCTTGATGTAGTAGGCGTCGTAGTAGCCGGCGGACAGCGCGTAGGTACCGACCATGATGCGCCGCTTCACTTCGGCGCCGAAGCCCTCGCCGCGCGAGCGTTTGTACAGGTCCTGCAGGTCTTTCGGGTCTTCGCAGCGATAGCCGAAGCGCACGCCGTCGAAACGCGACAGGTTGGAACTGGCTTCTGCTGGCGCGATCACGTAATAGGCTGGAATCGCGTGCTGCATGTTCGGCAGGCTGATGTCCTTGACGCTGGCGCCGAGCTTTTTCAGCTCCTCGACCACGGCCAGTACCTTCTCGCCGATGCGGGCGTCGAGGCCGGCGCCGAAGTATTCCTTGGGCAGGCCGATGCGCAGGCCAGCCAGCGGCTGGGCGAGGGCGGCCAGGTAGTCATCGACCGGCTGATCGACACTGGTCGAATCCTTGGTGTCGAAGCCGGCCATGGCGCCGAGCAGCAGCGCGCAGTCTTCGGCGGTACGGGCCAGGGGGCCACCCTGATCGAGGCTGGAAGCGTAGGCGATCATGCCCCAGCGCGAGACGCGGCCGTAGGTCGGCTTGATGCCGGTGAGGTTGGTCAGCGCAGCCGGCTGACGAATCGAGCCGCCAGTGTCGGTGCCGGTGGCAGCCGGCAGCAGGCGCGCGGCAACGGCGGCTGCCGAGCCACCCGAGGAGCCGCCGGGTACGCGGGTCAGGTCCCAGGGGTTCTTCACCGGGCCGTAGTGGCTGGATTCGTTGGCCGAGCCCATGGCGAACTCGTCCATGTTCAGCTTGCCCAGGGTCACGGTGCCGGCGGCAGCCAGCTTCTCGACCACGGTGGCGTCATAGGGCGCCTTGAAGCCGGTGAGGATCTTCGAGCCGCAGGAAGTCAGCACGCCGTTGGTGCAGAACAAGTCCTTGTGGGCGATCGGCGCGCCGAGCAGGGCACCGCTCTCGCCATTGGCGCGGCGGGCGTCAGCGGCCCTGGCCTGTTCGATGGCCAGGTCCTCGGTGACGGTGATGAAACTGTTGAGCTGCGGATCGAGTTGCGCGATGCGCGCCAGCAGACTGCGGCTCAGTTCTTCGGCGGAGAATTGCTTGTCGGCGAGGCCGCGGGCGATCTCGGCCAGGGTCAGTTGATGCATGTCGAGCCCTTTCCTTTATTCGATGACTTTCGGCACGAGGTACAGGCCGCTTTCCACGGCCGGGGCGATGGCCTGGTAGGCGTCGCGCTGGTTGCTCTCGGTGACCACGTCGGCGCGCAGGCGCTGGGTCGCTTCCAGCGGGTGGGCCAGGGGCTCGATGCCCTGGGTATCGACGGCCTGCATCTGGTCGATCAGACCGAGGATGTTGTTCAGGGTCTCGGTGGTTTGCGGAATATCGCCTTCGTTCAGACCCAGGCGGGCCAGGTGGGCGATTTTTTCCACCTCGGAGCGTTCAAGCGCCATCGGGGGTTCTCCAGTGGAAGTGTGACAGAGCGGGCATCGGTGAGCGGCTGCAGGGAACGGATGTCGCGAGCCAGCGGTCAAAGGCCGCGATGTGCAGCCACAAGGCCCGGAAAAACAGGCAATCTACCATATTGCCGCCTTGCTCAAAATCCCTGCCGTTGTTAGAGTTTGCCGCACTTTTTACCTGCGCGTTTTCCGCGCCTGGCCTTCACCCACGCGTTGCCTAGGGTCCCTTCCTAATGTTCAAGAAACTGCGTGGCATGTTTTCCAGCGATCTGTCGATCGACCTGGGCACTGCCAATACCCTTATTTATGTGCGCGAGCGCGGTATCGTCCTGAATGAGCCGTCCGTGGTCGCCATCCGTACCCATGGTAACCAGAAAAGTGTCGTGGCCGTCGGTACCGAAGCCAAACGCATGCTCGGTCGTACGCCTGGCAATATCTCCGCCATTCGCCCGATGAAGGACGGCGTGATCGCCGACTTCAGCGTCTGCGAGAAGATGCTGCAGTACTTCATCAACAAGGTTCACGAGAACAGCTTCCTGCAGCCGTCGCCGCGCGTACTGATCTGCGTACCGTGCAAATCGACCCAGGTCGAGCGCCGTGCCATTCGTGAATCCGCGCTGGGTGCTGGCGCCCGCGAAGTGTTCCTGATCGAAGAGCCGATGGCCGCTGCCATCGGCGCCGGCCTGCCGGTCGAAGAAGCCCGTGGCTCGATGGTCGTCGATATCGGTGGTGGTACCACTGAAATCGCGCTGATCTCCCTGAACGGTGTGGTTTACGCCGAATCCGTACGGGTTGGTGGCGACCGCTTCGACGAAGCCATCATCACCTACGTGCGCCGTAACTATGGTTCGCTGATCGGTGAATCCACCGCTGAGCGCATCAAGCAGGAAATCGGTACCGCCTACCCGGGCGGCGAGATCCGTGAAGTCGACGTGCGTGGTCGTAACCTGGCCGAAGGCGTACCGCGCAGCTTCACCCTGAACTCCAACGAAGTGCTCGAAGCGCTGCAGGAATCCCTGGCGACCATCGTCCAGGCGGTGAAGAGCGCCCTGGAGCAATCGCCTCCGGAACTGGCTTCGGACATCGCCGAGCGCGGTTTGGTACTGACCGGTGGTGGCGCGCTGCTGCGTGACCTGGACAAACTGCTGAGCCAGGAAACCGGCCTGCCGGTGATCGTCGCCGAAGACCCGCTGACCTGCGTGGCTCGCGGTGGCGGCAAGGCGCTGGAAATGATGGATCGCCACACCATGGACCTGCTCTCCACCGAGTAAGCCTGTCTAACCTGTGTGATGCCGTGCCGCCTCCGGGCGGCACGCGCATATTCGAGCATTGCAGTACACTCGGCCCAACCTTCGCCTTACCGGTTAGCCTTTCGCATGAATTCGCGCGCTTTTTGCCCATGTGGCGCACGAGGAGCAGACCATTAAGCCGCTCTTCGCCAAAGGTCCCTCGCTGGGCATTCGTCTGCTGGTATTCGCCGTGTTGTCGGTGGTGCTGATGGTGGTCGACGCCCGCTTCGAGACGCTCAAGCCGATGCGCAGTCAGATGGGGCTGGTGCTCACGCCCTTCTATTGGCTGGCTGATGTGCCTGTGCGTGCCTGGGACGGTGCGACCCAGCAGATTTCTTCGCGCAACGAGCTGATGGCCGAGAACGAGAAGCTCAAGGCCGAAGCCCTGCTGTTGCAGCGTCGCCTGCAGAAACTGGCAGCGCTGACCGAGCAGAACGTGCGTTTGCGCGAACTGCTCAACTCCGCCGCGCTGGTGGACGATGAAGTACTGGTCAGTGAGCTGATCGGTGTTGATCCCAACCCCTATACCCACCGCATCCTGATCGACAAGGGCGAGAAGGATGGCGTATTCCTCGGTCAGCCGGTGCTCGATGCGCGCGGCCTGATGGGCCAAGTGGTCGAGATCATGCCCTACACCTCGCGTGTGCTGCTGCTCACCGACAACACCCACAGCATTCCGGTGCAGGTCAACCGTAACGGCCTGCGCGCCATTGCCGTCGGTACCGGCAATCCGGAGCGTCTGGAGCTGCGCCACGTCGCCGATACCGCTGATATCAAGGAAGGCGATCTGCTGGTCAGCTCCGGCATGGGCCAGCGCTTTCCGGCCGGCTACCCGGTGGCCACGGTCAAGGAAGTGATTCACGACTCCGGCCAGCCCTTCGCCATCGTCCGTGCCGTGCCTACTGCCGCGCTCAATCGCAGCCGTTACCTGCTGCTGGTGTTTTCCGACCGGCGCACGCCCGAGCAGCGCGCCAACGATTCTGCCGAGGCCCAGGAAGCCGCTGACCGCGAAGCCGAGCAGGCGCGTGCGAATGGCGAGCAGCCGCCGACGCAGAATCAAGTGCCGGCCGCAGACGCCCCCGCCCAGGAGACGAACTGATGGTTGGCGTACAGCCTCGTAACGGCTGGGTGATCTGGTTGAGCCTGGCGCTCGGCCTGCTGCTCAGCGTTTCGCCGCTACCTGAATTCATGCAGATCGGCCGGCCGCTATGGGTTGCCTTGATCCTCACCTACTGGGTGCTGGCCCTGCCGCATCGCGTCGGCATGACCACCGCCTGGATACTCGGCTTGGCGCAGGATGTCCTGTTCGGCACGCTGCTTGGGCAGAATGCCCTGATCCTCACCTTGATCACTTTCCTGGTATTGAGTCTGCACCAGCGCCTGCGCATGTTCCCCATGTGGCAGCAGAGCATGGTGTTGATGGTGGTGTTCGGCCTGGCTCAGTTGGTGCAGCTGTGGCTCAATGCGCTGACCGGCAGCCGTCCGCCCACCCTGGCTTTTGTCTTGCCGGCCTTGGTCAGCGCCTTGCTCTGGCCGTGGATCTGCACCTTCTTGCGCGCGCTTCACCGTCGCCTCAACGTCAACTGAGAACGGCCACGCTCCAAGCCTGGTCGAGTTCGTCCGATAGGGAGAGTTCTCATGGCCACGCTTTTCCTGGCCTCCGCTTCGCCTCGTCGCCGTGAACTCCTGGCCCAGATCGCTGTGCCCTGCGTCACGCAAATCGCCTCGATAGACGAAACGCCATTGCCAGGCGAGCAGCCGGCAGCCTATGTAGAGCGTCTGGCGCGCGGCAAGGCGCACGCCGGGCTGGCGGCATTGTCGAACAGTACGGATGCCGTGGTGCTGGGCGCCGATACCGCTGTGGTGCTCGATGGCCAGATTCTCGGCAAACCGCTCGATTTCGAGGACTTTCGTCGCATGCTGGCTGGTCTTTCCGGTCGTAGTCATCAGGTGATGACGGCCGTGGCGCTGGTCAGTCTGCAAGCCGAGGCTGCGCGGGTGGTGTGCAGCGATGTGACCTTCCGTCACCTGAGCGAGGCGGAGACTTGCGCCTACTGGGCCAGCGGAGAACCCTGCGACAAGGCAGGCGGTTATGGTATTCAGGGGCTGGCGGCGATTTTCGTCAGTCGTATCGAGGGCAGCTATTCAGCCGTGGTCGGCCTGCCCCTGTGCGAAACGGCGCAGATGCTGGGTGACTTTGGCATTGCCTGCTGGCAGGCCAGCGCCGCGCAATAAATTGAAATGGCCGCCGATGGCGGGCAGCGAATCCATCAGGACGGATGCATGAGCGAAGAGATTCTGATCAATATCACGCCGATGGAATCGCGTGTGGCGGTGGTGGAAAACGGCGTGCTGCAGGAAGTGCATGTCGAGCGCACGCAGAAGCGCGGCATCGTCGGCAACATTTACAAAGGCAAGGTGGTACGTGTACTGCCAGGCATGCAGGCGGCGTTCGTCGATATCGGACTGGAGCGCGCAGCTTTCATCCATGCTTCGGAAATCTCCAGTCGCGAGGGCGCTGCGGTCGAGCCGATCAGCGCCTTGGTGCATGAAGGACAGAGCCTGGTGGTGCAGGTCACCAAGGACCCCATCGGCAGCAAGGGCGCGCGCCTGACCACGCAGTTGTCCATCCCTTCGCGTTACCTGGTGTACATGCCGCGCACCAGCCACGTCGGTATTTCCCTGAAGATCGAAGACGAGGCCGAGCGTGAACGCCTCAAGCAGGTGGTCGCCGATTGCGTCGCTACCGAGGGCATCGAGGAGGCGGGCGGCTTCATCCTGCGCACGGCGGCCGAGGGTGCTGGTGCCGACGAAATCCTGATCGATATCCGCTACCTGCGCCGCCTGTGGGATCAGATCGGCGCGCAGATCCAGAATGCCAAGGCACCGACGGTGATCTACGAGGACCTGTCCCTGGCACTGCGTACCTTGCGTGACCTGGTCAGCTTGCGGACAGAGAAGATTCGCGTGGACTCACGGGAAACCTTCCAGAAAATCACCCAGTTCGTCGCCGAATTGATGCCGGAGATTGCCGACCGTCTGGAACATTACCCGGGCGAACGGCCGATCTTCGACCTGTACGGTGTCGAAGACGAAATCCAGCGTGCCCTGGAGCGCAAGGTGCCGCTCAAGTCCGGTGGCTACTTGGTGGTCGATCCGGCCGAGGCGATGAGCACCATCGACGTCAATACCGGTGCCTTCGTCGGTCATCGTACCCTCGAAGAGACCATCTTCAAGACCAATCTCGAGGCGGCCACGGCCATCGCCCGCCAGCTGCGTCTGCGCAACCTGGGCGGCATCATCATCATCGACTTCATCGACATGGAAGACGAAGAGCACCAGCGCCAGGTGCTACGCACCCTGGAGAAACAGCTCGAGCGTGACCATGCCAAGACCAACATCATCGGTATCACCGAGCTCGGCCTGGTGCAGATG
This sequence comes from Ectopseudomonas composti, assembly GCF_900115475.1. Lineage (GTDB taxonomy): Bacteria > Pseudomonadota > Gammaproteobacteria > Pseudomonadales > Pseudomonadaceae > Aquipseudomonas > Aquipseudomonas composti. The sequence continues at coordinate 153,077 of NZ_FOWP01000001.1, read as the reverse complement.
ACCCGCAAGCGCACGCGCGAAAGCCTCGAGCAGATCCTCTGCGAACCCTGCAGTGCCTGCCAGGGGCGCGGCAAGTTGAAGACGCCGGAAACCATCTGCTACGAGATCTTCCGCGAAATTCTGCGTGAGGCCCGCGCCTACCAGGCCGAAAGCTATCGCGTGCTGGCCAACCAGAAGGTGGTCGACCGGCTGCTCGATGAAGAGTCGGGCAACGTCGCTGATCTGGAAGCCTTCATCGGACGTACCATCAAGTTTCAGGTGGAAACCATGTATTCCCAGGAACAGTACGACGTGGTGCTGCTCTGAGCACGGTCAGCACGGAAGTGAATGTCCTGGCGCGCCTGTTCTCGGCGTTGTTGCGCTGGGGGCTGGGGCTTTGCGCTGCTTTGCTGGTGCTGGCGGCGCTGTATGTCAGCCTGGGCCGTGAGCTGGTGCCGCTGGTGGCTGAGTATCGGCTGGAGCTGGAGGACCGTGCCTCCGCGCAACTGGGTGTGCCTGTGCGCATCGGTCGCCTCGAAGGGCGATGGCAGGGTTTCGCCCCGGTGTTGGTTGCGCATGATGTGAGCCTGGGCAACGAGGATGACGGCCTTAGCCTGGAACGCGTGCAGTTGGTGCCGGATGTCGGCGGGAGTCTGCTGGCACGCCAGCCGCGCGTCGCCCACCTGCAATTCGACGGCCTGCAATTGAACCTGCAGCAGAACGCCGAGGGTGGCTGGCAGTTGCAGGGTGTGCCAAAGCGTAGCGGCCCCGAGCTGGACGTCGAGCGTCTGCTGGAACAACTGCAGATGGTGCACCACATCAGCCTGCTCGATAGCCGCGTGGTCGTGCAGCCGTACGATCAACAGCCACTGCTGCTCAGTTACGTCAACCTGAGCCTGAGTTATGGCAGCAACAGTCAACGCCTCGATGGTCGTCTGCTACTGCCTGATGGGCAGCCGGTCGCGCTGCGCCTGCGCACACGCATGCAGCCCAAGACCTGGCGCGAGGCGCAGTCCGAGCTCTATCTGAGCCTGCCGCAGAGCGACTGGGCGGCCTGGCTGCCAAAATCGCTGCTCGGTGATTGGCAGGTACAGCACCTGAAGGCCGGCGGAGAGCTTTGGTTGGAAGGCCATGGCCTGGCCCTGGACAAGGGCGCCTTGCGCCTGCATGCCCCCGAGCTGGTGGGCGGGCAGGCCAAGCTCAAGGCCGTGACCCTCAAGGACCTGGCCTTCAACGCCTTCTTCGCTCGGGATGAGCAGGGCGTGCGGGCGCAGATCGACTCCCTGGCTCTGACCCATGCTGAGCAGCGCATCGGCGAACTGCATCTGAATCTGAAACAGAAAGATGTGGGCGAGGCTGACGAGCGCTGGGCACTGACTGCCGACCGCCTCGATCTTGCAGCCTGGGCGCCGCTGGTGCAGGCGCTGGTGCCGATGCCCGACAGTGTCCGCGAGGTTCTGGCCGCGCTGGCTCCGGTTGGTGCGGTCAACAACCTGTTGCTTGATTACTACCCGCAGCATGCAGGCGCCGACCGCCTGCAGTTTGCCGTCAATCTGGACAAGGTGGGCATCCAGGCCTATCACGGTGCACCGGCTGCCGAGAACGTCAGTGGCAGCGCATCGGGCAATATGTTCCAGGGCGAGTTGCGCCTGAACAGCGAAAACTTTGCCCTGCATCTGGATCAGCTGTTCCCCAAACCCTGGCGCTACCGCCATGCTCAGGCGCGCTTGAGCTGGGACTGGAGCGAAACCGGCCTGACCCTGTACAGCCCCTACATGCGTGTCGATGGCGAGGAGGGACAGGTCGCCGGTGACATGCTGATCCGCCTGCTGCGCGATCCCGAGGCTGAGGACTACATGGACCTGCGCGTCGGCATGCGCGATGGCGATGCGTCCTTTACCGAGAAGTATCTGCCGAGCCGCGCGCCCGGCATGAGCGCCGAGCTCGATCATTGGCTGAAGACGGCGATCCGTGCGGGTCACGTCGAGGAGGGCTACTTCCAGTACCAGGGCTCGCTGCACAAAGGCGCACCGTTGGGTGCACGCAGCCTCAGCCTGTTCTTCAAGGTCAAGGACGCCGAGATGGCCTTCCAGCCAGGCTGGCCTTCGCTGCGTGAGGGTGTGGGTGAGGTGCTGATCGAAGACGACGCGGTACGCGTGCGCCTGCAGAGCGGGCGCTTGCAGGACAGCCAGGTCAGTGATGTCGTGGCCAATATCCCGCTGTTGCACGACGGCAAACCACCACGCCTGCAACTCGACGGCAAGGTGCAGAGCAGCCTGAGCGATGCCATCAAGCTGTTGCAGGAGGCCCCGCTGGGAACGGCGGACATCTTCGAAGGCTGGCAGGGTGAAGGGCCTCTGGCCGGACGACTGCAGCTGGATATTCCGCTGCACAAAGGAGAGAAACCCGGCGTGGTGGTGGATTTCGCCACCGAGGGCGCCAGGCTCAAACTGGGCAATCCCGATCTGCAGTTGAGCAAGGTGCAGGGCGCGTTTCGTTTCGACAGTGCGGCCGGATTGAGCGCGCCAGACGTTCGCGCCGAAGTTTTCGGCCGCCAGGTGCGCGGCAAGATCAGCGCCGAGGGCGCGCGCGGGCAAGCGCGTACGTTGTTCGACCTGCGCGGACAGGTCCAGGTCGATACCCTCAGCCAGTGGCTGGGTGGCCCGCAGAAGCTTCCCGTCAGCGGCCTGCTGCCTTATCGCCTGCGGCTGACCCTGGATGGCGATGACAGCAAGCTGCGCGTCGACTCCAACTTGCGCGGTGTGGCAGTCGATCTACCGGCCCCCTTTGGCAAGGCGGCGGATCAGGAGCGTGACGCCAGCTGGCGCATGACCCTTGCCGGGCGTGAGCGCCGTTATTGGGCGGATTACGCTGATCTGGCCAGCTTGAGTCTGGCTGCACCTCCGGGCGCGTTGGCAGACGGCCGCGGCGAAGTGGTGCTTGGTGGGGGCGCGGCAGGTTTGCCGCCTGGTCAGGGGCTGCGTGTGCGTGGACGCCTGGACGAGCTGGACCTGGACGCCTGGCAGCAGCTCGGCACGAATCATCCGGTCAAGGTGGACGCAGACAGCCAGCGCTTGTTCAGAAGTGCACGCCTGGATATCGGACGCTTTCGCGGTTTCGGCCAGGAAGTCGAGCAACTGACGCTTGGCCTGGCGCGTGAAGGTCAGGCGTGGGCCTTGCAGCTCGACAGTGAGTTGGCTGCTGGGCGTGTGCTGCTGGCCGATGCCGACGGTGTACCGATTCGCATCGAGCTGCAGCATGTGCGTTTGCCGGCAGCGGATCCTGATGCGGTGAAGGACGCGGATGCGCCAGATCCGCTGGCCGATGTCGACCCGCGCAAGATTCCGGCGCTGGATATCCGCATCGAGCGCGTACAGCGCGGTGACAAGGTACTGGGCAGTTGGTCGCTCAAGGTACGTCCGGAGGCGCAGGGTGTGCGCTTCGATGAGCTCGACCTCGATCTTCAAGGGTTGAAGATCGGCGGTAGTGCTGGTTGGCGAGGCACGCCAGGCAATACGCGCAGCTGGTACAAGGGACGCCTGCAGGGCAAGGACCTCAGCGATATTCTCAAGGCCTGGGATTTCGCCCCCAGCGTCACCAGTGAAAGTTTCCGGGTGGATGCCGATGGCAACTGGCCCGGCTCGCCTGCTTGGTTCTCGCTCAAGCGTTTCTCCGGCAATCTCGACCCCTCGCTGCGCAAAGGTCAGTTCGTCGAGGTGCAGGGCTCGGCCCAGGCACTGCGCGTATTTGGTCTGCTCAACTTCAACTCCATCGGCCGCCGCCTGCGTCTGGACTTCTCCGACCTGCTCGGCAAGGGCCTGAGTTATGACCGGGTCAAAGGCAACCTGCAGGCCACCAATGGCCTGTTCGTCACCCGTGAGCCGATCACCCTGACCGGGCCTTCGAGCAATCTGGAGCTTAACGGCAATCTGGACATGCGTGACGAGCGCATCGATGCCAAATTGCTGGTGACCCTGCCGGTGACCAACAACCTGCCGCTGGCGGCGTTGATCGTCGGTGCCCCGGCGATTGGTGGGGCGTTGTTCGTGGTGGACAAGTTGCTTGGCGACAAGGTCGCCCGCTTCGCCAGCGTGCAGTACGACGTCAAGGGTTCCCTGCAGGATCCGGATCTCAGCTTCGACAAGCCTTTCGAAAAACCGCAATGACGTCGCGTCTTGGCGTAGGCTGTTACACCGAGCCGTAAAGAGTGTCGCCATGAATCTCGCTGTAATCCAGATGGTCAGCCAGGACGATGTGCAAGCCAATCTGCGCCTGGCTCGTCGCCTGCTGGAGCGCGCCGCGCAGGGCGGTGCGCGCCTCGCCGTGCTACCGGAGAACTTCGCGGCCATGGGGCGCCGTGATCTGGCTGCCATCGGTCGTGCTGAAGCCTTGGGCGAAGGGCCGATCCTGCCTTGGTTGAAAAGGGCCGCGCGCGACCTCAGCTTATGGATAGTGGCCGGCACTCTACCGTTGCCACCAGACGATGATGCCGACGGCAAGTCGCACGCCTGCTCGCTGTTGATCGACGATCAGGGTGAGCGCGCCGCCCGCTACGACAAGCTGCACCTGTTCGATGTCGACGTGGCTGACAACCGTGGCCGTTATCGCGAGTCCGACGATTTTGCCCATGGGCAGCGTGTCGTGGTAGCGGATACGCCGGTAGGGCGCCTGGGCCTGAGCGTGTGCTACGACTTGCGCTTCCCCGAGCTGTTCGGTGCGTTACGTGAAGCGGGTGCTGAGCTGATCAGCGTACCGGCAGCGTTCACGGCGGTCACTGGCGCCGCGCACTGGCAGGTGCTGACGCGCGCCCGTGCCATCGAAACCCAGTGTTATGTGCTGGCGGCCGGGCAGGGTGGTGAGCATCCAGGGCAGCGCATGACCTTTGGCCATTCGGCGATCATTGACCCTTGGGGCAATGTCCTGACCGAACAGGATCAAGGTGAAGCCGCGTTGCTGGCTTCTCGCGATGCGGCCGAGCAGGCAAGCATTCGCCAGCGCATGCCGGTGCAGCAGCACCGCCGATTCTTTTCATCGGATGTACCGCGTCCGATCGTTGTGGAGTGATCATGAATACGATGTTGCAATCCGTCAGCGAGCACCTGCTGGCCCCCGGTAACCTGACGCTCGATAGCCTCAGCAGCGTGCTGGGCGAGGTCGCAGGGCCAGGTATCGATGCAGCCGATCTTTACTTCCAGAACCAGGTTTCGGAAACCTGGGTGTTGGAGGATGGCATCGTCAAGGAAGGTAGCTTCAATCTGGACCAGGGTGTGGGGGTACGCGCCCAGTCTGGCGAGAAAACCGGTTTCGCCTACAGCAACGCGATCAGCCTCGATGCGCTGACGCAAGCCGCCCAGGCCGCGCGTTCGATCTCTCGCGCTGGTCAGCAGGGCCGTGTACAGGCTTTCGTCAGCCCGCAGGTGACCCAGCTGTATGCCGAGGGCAACCCGCTGGACGTCATGGGTCGTGCCGAGAAAGTCGAGCTGCTGCAGCGTATTGACCGCGCCACGCGCGCGCTCGACCCGCGGATCAAGCAGGTCACCGTGAGCCTGGCCGGTGTCTGGGATCGCATTCTGGTGGCGGCGCATGACGGCAGCCTGAGCGCCGATATCCGCCCATTGGTGCGTTTCAACGTCAGTGTCATCGTCGAGCAGAACGGCCGTCGCGAGCGCGGTGGGCATGGCGGCGGCGGGCGTACCGACTACCGCTATTTCATGGAGGAAGACCGCGCCATGGGCTATGCCCGTGAGGCCCTGCGCCAGGCGCTGGTCAACCTCGAAGCCATTCCCGCGCCGGCCGGCACGCTGCCGGTGGTAATGGGCGCGGGCTGGTCCGGCGTCCTGCTGCACGAGGCGGTCGGCCACGGTCTGGAAGGCGATTTCAATCGCAAGGGCAGTTCGGCTTACAGCGGCAAGGTGGGTGAGAAGGTTGCTTCCAGCCTCTGCACCATCGTCGATGATGGCACTCTGGCTGGGCGTCGTGGCTCGCTCAGTGTCGATGACGAAGGCACGCCGACCCAGTGCACTACGCTGATCGAGAACGGCGTGCTCAAGGGCTACATGCAAGACAAGCTGAACGCGCGCCTGATGGGCGTAGCCGCCACCGGTAACGGTCGTCGTGAATCCTACGCGCACCTGCCGATGCCGCGCATGACCAACACCTACATGCTGGCCGGCGAGAGCGACCCGGAGGAAATCATTCGTTCGGTGAAGAAGGGCATCTACTGCGCCAATCTCGGTGGTGGCCAGGTAGATATCACCAGCGGCAAGTTCGTGTTCTCCACCAGCGAGGCGTACCTGATCGAGGACGGCAAGATCACGGCGCCGGTCAAAGGCGCGACACTGATTGGCAATGGTCCGGAGGCCATGAGCCGGGTGTCCATGGTCGGCAATGACCTGGCGCTGGACAGCGGTGTGGGTACGTGCGGCAAGGATGGTCAGTCGGTGCCGGTGGGCGTCGGTCAGCCGACGTTGAAGATCGATGCGATCACCGTTGGCGGCACAGGAGCCTGATGCTAGAGGCACTGCTCAGCTTGGTGTTCGAAGTGGTGCTGTACGGCAAGGGCTATTGGACGTTACAGCTGGTGTCAGCGGGTCGGATCCAGCCAAAGCGTTGGAATGATAGCCTGGTCGCGCTGGTCGGTTTAGTGGCCACGTTGGCCTGGTGCGTGCCACTGCTGCTGTGGCTGGCAAGCTTGAGGTGAGTACGTGGATGCACTCACCTCAAGCCGGTTTCAACGCAAGCCGCGATGGATTTCGTCGAGTTCGCGGATGTACTTGAACACCTTGCGTGCTGCGGCCGGCGGCTTGTTGCGTGCGGCCTCATGTTGAGCATGACGGACCAAGCCGCGCAGGTGCTGGACGTCGGCGTCGGGGTAGAGCTCGACGAAGCTTTCCAGCGCGCTGTCGCCCTCAACGATCAGGCGGTCACGCCAGCGTTCGAGGGCATGAAAGCGCTCGTTGTACTCGCGGGTGGAGCTGTCCACTTGATCGAGCATGGCGATGATCGCGTCGACATCCTGTTCGCGCATCAGCTTGCCGATGAACTGGATGTGGCGTTTGCGCGCGGCGTTAGCGGTATGTTTCGGTGCTTCGGCGAGGGCGCGGCGTAGGGCATCGGTCAGTGGCATCTTGGCCAGCAGATCCGCCTTGAGCGTGGTCAGTCGCTCGCCAAGCTCCTGCAGGGCATGCAGTTCGCGTTTGACCTGGGATTTGCTCTTCTCCAGGGAGAAGTCGTCGTAGGAATCAGACATGGGGTGGGTCCAGAGGGAAACGCCGCCATGATAGCAGTAACCGTGACAGCCGGCCCGTGGGCGGGCTGTCGAGAGTAGGCCTTGGGTTTCGTACAAAGAGTGCCTGCGCCAAGATAATCGGGAGTGGTTATGAGTGAAGTAGAACGCATCGGTCCGCAGGCCTTGCCGGCGTTACAAGAGCAGGTGGAGGCAATTCTCGCCGAAGCCAAGCGCCAGGGTGCCAGTGCCTGCGAGGTCGCGGTCTCGGCTGGTCAGGGTTTGTCCACCACGGTGCGCCAGGGCGAGGTGGAGACCGTCGAGTTCAATCGTGATCAGGGTTTCGGTATCACGCTCTACGTCGGTCAGCGCAAGGGCTCGGCCAGCACCTCGGCCACCGGTATCGAGGCCATTCGTGAGACTGTGGCTGCGGCCCTGGCGATTGCCAAACATACCAGCGAGGACGAGTGCTCCGGCCTGGCTGATGCCGCGCTGATGGCGCGCGAGCTGCCTGAGCTCGATCTCTATCACCCCTGGTCGATCACCCCGGAGCAGGCCGTCGAGCAGGCTCTGGCTTGTGAGGCCGCGGCTTTCGCTGCTGATGCGCGGATCAAGAATGCCGATGGCACCAGTCTCAATACCCACCAGGGCTGCCGCGTGTATGGCAACAGCCACGGTTTCATCGGCGGCTACGCCAGTACCCGTCACAGCCTGAGCTGCGTGATGATCGCCGAGGGGGATGGGCAGATGCAGCGCGACTACTGGTACGACGTCAACCGTCAGGGTGAATTGCTGGCCGACGCGGCGGGTATCGGTCAGCGTGCCGCCGAGCGTACGGTACGTCGCCTCGGTGCGCGCCCGGTGCCGACCTGTGAGGTGCCGGTGCTGTTCGCGGCCGAGTTGGCCGGCGGGTTGTTCAGTCACCTGCTGGCGGCGATCTCTGGCGGCAACTTGTACCGTCAGTCTTCGTTTCTCGAGGGGGCCCTCGGTCAACGTCTATTCCCCGAATGGCTGAGCCTCGACGAGCGTCCGCATTTGCCGCGCGCGCTGGGCAGTGCCACCTTCGATGGTGACGGCCTGGCCACGTACGCCAAACCGTTCGTGGAGAAGGGCGAGCTGGTCTCCTACGTGCTCGGTACCTACTCCGGGCGCAAGCTGGGCCTGCCGAGCACCGCCAACTCCGGTGGTGTGCACAACCTGTTCGTCACCCATGGCGATGAGGATCAACAGGCGCTGATCCGCCGCATGGGGCGTGGTTTGCTGGTCACCGAGCTGATGGGGCAGGGGCTGAATCTGGTGACGGGCGATTACTCGCGTGGCGCAGCGGGCTTCTGGGTCGAAAATGGCGAAATCCAGTTCCCGGTGCAGGAGGTAACCATCGCTGGCAATCTGCGCGACATGTTCCGGCAGATCGTTGCGGTCGGTCGTGATCTGGAGCGACGCGGCAATATCTGCACCGGCTCGGTGCTGATCGAGAAGATGACCGTCGCCGGCAGTTGAGGTCGGCAGAAGCGACAAGGCCACCTGCGGGTGGCCTTGTTGTTTGTCGGAAGTGGAGTTACTCGCCTTCGTCGAAGTAGTTTTCGATCAGGCCGACCAGGGCATTCATCGCCTGTTCGTCTTGCTCGCCTTCGGTCAACAGGTGCACGTTGGTGCCCTTGCCGGCGGCTAGCATCATCACCGCCATGATGCTCTTGCCGTCTACCAGACTCTCGGTACTGCGACCGATGCGCACCTGGCAAGGATAGGTGCTCGCCACACCAACGAATTTCGCAGCCGCACGGGCATGCAGGCCAAGCTTGTTGATGATGGTGATTTCACGTGCTGGCATCGCGGCAGGGTTCCTTAGCTGAGGTCGCGGTGACGCACCTGGACGTTCTTCAGCGAGTGTTTGAGTGCCTGGCTGAGGCGGTTGGCCAGGTATACCGAGCGGTGATGGCCGCCAGTGCAGCCGATGGCGATGGTGACATAGGCGCGGTTGCTGGCGGCAAAGCGCGGTAGCCATTTTTCCAGGTAGGCGAGGATGTCCTGATACATTTCTTCGACTTCTGGTTGAGCGGCCAGGTAATCGATCACTGGCTGATCCAGTCCGGAGTGGTCGCGCAGTTCCGGCTTCCAATAGGGGTTAGGCAGGCAGCGCGCATCGAATACCAGGTCGGCATCGACCGGCATGCCGCGTTTGAAGCCGAAAGACTCGACGAGAAAGGCAGTACCGGTCTGAGTCTGGCCCAGCAAGCGCAGCTTGAGGGTGTCGCGCAACTGGTAGAGATTCAGGCGTGTGGTATCGATCTTCAGGTCGGCACGATCAGTGATTGGCGCGAGCAACTGGCTTTCGTAGGCAATGGCCTCCGCGAGCGAGCGATTGTCGTTGGTCAGCGGGTGACGCCTGCGCGTTTCGGAGAAACGCTTGAGCAGCGTCTCGTCTTCCGCATCGAGATAAAGCACGTCGCAACGGATATTGCGTTTGCGCACTTCATCGAGCAATTCGGGAAAGCGCTTGAGCTGGCTCAGCAGGTTGCGCGCATCAATGGAGACGGCCACTTGCGGTAGCAGCATGTCACTGTGCGGCAGGAAGCGCTCGGCCAGGTCCGGAAGCAAGCCGGCCGGCAGGTTGTCGATACAGTAGAAACCGTTGTCCTCAAGTACATCGAGGGCGGTGCTCTTGCCCGAGCCCGAGCGACCGCTGACGATGATCAGACGCATATTCAGTGACCGTTCTGAATGTCCACGACAACCTGATAGAGATCTTCGCCGCTGTTGGCCTGGCGCAGACGTTCACGTACATCCTGGCGGTCGAGCATGCTGGCGATCTGGCGCAGCAGTTCCAGGTGCGCATCGGTTGCTGCCTCCGGCACCAGCAGTACGAAGAGCAGATCGACAGGCGCGCCGTCGATGGCGTCGAAGTCAACGGCGGTTTCCAGGTGCAACACAGCGCTGATTGGTGCACTGCAGCCGGCCAGGCGGCAATGCGGAATGGCGATGCCGTTGCCGAAGCCGGTGGAACCAAGCTTCTCGCGGGCGATGAGGCTTTCGAAGATGTCCTGGGCGTCCAGGTCTGGCAGGTCGCGTGCAACCAGATTGGCGATCTGTTCGAGCACACGTTTCTTGCTGCCACCCGGCACGTTCACCAGGGAACGGCCGGGGGTCAGGATATTTTCAAGTCGGATCATGGGTGGGGAATGTTAGCGGGCCGTAGCGCCTTGCAGGCGTTCGAGCTGCTTTTCCTTGTGCTTGATGAGTTGACGGTCGAGTTTATCGGCCAACAGGTCGATGGCAGCATACATATCCTGATGTTCGGCATTGGCGACAACTTCGCCGCCGGCAACATGCAGGGTGGCTTCGATCTTCTGCTTGAGTTTTTCGACCTCCATGGTCACCTGTACGTTGGTGATCTTGTCGAAGTGGCGTTCCAGTCGGCCCAGTTTCTCGCCGATATAGTCACGCAGGGCGTCGGTCACATCCAGCTGATGTCCACTGATGTTGACTTGCATACCGCTTTCTCCTTGTTGCCTTGTGTAAGAGACGGGTCTGGTTCGACCCGCCACCGGAACACGTTGGCCTGAAGGCTTGAGGCCTTCAGTCGATCTGGCCTACATCAGTCGCTTGCGCTCACTGGAGGGCGCTATGCCGAGGGACTCGCGATACTTGGCGACTGTCCGACGGGCGACTTGGATGCCTTGTGCCTCCAGTAAACCAGCGATCTTGCTGTCGCTCAACGGCTTTTTCGCGTTTTCTGCTGCAACCAGTTTTTTGATGATCGCGCGGATCGCGGTGGACGAGCATTCACCGCCTTCCGAGGTGCTGACGTGGCTGGAAAAGAAATATTTCAGCTCGTAAATGCCGCGTGGGGTGTGCATGAATTTCTGCGTGGTAACGCGCGAGATAGTCGACTCGTGCATGCCCACCGCTTCGGCGATGTCGTGCAGGACCAAAGGCTTCATCGCCTCGTCGCCGTAGTCGAGGAAGCCGCGTTGATGCTCGACGATCTGCGTGGCCACCTTCATCAGTGTTTCGTTGCGGCTCTGCAGGCTCTTGATGAACCAGCGCGCTTCCTGCAACTGATTGCGCATGAAGGTGTTGTCGGCACTGGAGTCGGCGCGTTTGACGAAGCCGGCATACTGCGGGTTGACCCTCAGGCGGGGCATCGCCTCCTGGTTAAGCTCGACCAGCCAGCGGTCGTTGTGCTTGCGCACGATCACGTCGGGTACAACGTACTCCGGTTCGCTGGATTCGATCTGCGAGCCCGGGCGCGGATTCAGACGCTGGATCAGGTCGATGACCTGGCGCAGTTCGTCCTCTTTGAGTTTGGTGCGCCGCATCAACTGGGCGTAATCGCGGCTGCCGAGCAGTTCCAGGTAGTCAGCGACCACGCGTTGGGTTTCGCTGAGCCAGGGGGTGTTGGCAGGCAGTTGGCGCAGTTGCAGTAGCAGGCACTCACGCAAGTCGCGGGCACCGATACCGGCCGGCTCGAACTGCTGGATGCGGTGCAGCACCACTTCCACTTCGTCCAGTTCGATATCCAGCTCGGGGTCGAAAGACTCGGTCACTTCCTCGAGGGTTTCCTCGAGATAGCCATCGCTATTGATGCAGTCGATCAGGGTGGCAGCGATCAGGCGATCCTTGTCCGACATGGGCGCCAGGTTAAGTTGCCAGAGCAGGTGGCTGTGCAGGCTCTCGCCGCTGGATGTGCGGGTGGTGAAGTCCCACTCGTCATCATCGTTGCTGGGCAGGCTGCTGGCACTGGTCTGGTAGATGTCTTCCCAGGCGGTATCGACTGGCAGCTCGTTGGGAATGCGCTCGCCCCACTCGCCTTCTTCCAGGTTGTCCACCGTGGGGGTGGTTTCCTGGAAGCTTTCTTCCTTGCTCGGAGTCGGAGTGGCGCTTTCGGCGCCATCAGCCATTGGGTCGCTGTTGTCGAAGTCGTCGCCTTCTTCCTGGCGCTCGAGCATGGGATTGGATTCCAGCGCCTCCTGGATTTCCTGTTGCAGGTCCAGGGTCGACAGTTGGAGGAGGCGGATAGCCTGTTGCAGCTGCGGTGTCATCGTCAGCTGCTGGCCCATCTTGAGGACTAGCGATGGTTTCATTGCAGACCTTAATTTACTGGCGAGTTACGCCTTCCACATCAGGGCGCCGGAGCGCCGCCAGGAAGCAAATTATATGCCTGAATTTCTGGTTTTTGCCTAGGGGTTGCAATATTTCTGTAGCGAAATAGCCGCGACCTACAGGCTGTGTGAAAGCGCAGTAGTTTTCACGCAGCCTGCTACAGGCGGAATTCGTGGCCCAGATATACCTCTTTCACCGTCTGGTTGGCGAGGATGGTCTCGGCGTCACCTTCGGCAATCAGCTGTCCATCGTTGACGATGTAGGCGGTTTCGCAGATATCCAGGGTTTCGCGCACGTTGTGATCGGTGATTAGGATGCCGATGCCCTTGGTCTTGAGGTGGTGAATGATCTGCTTGATGTCACCAACCGAGATCGGGTCGACGCCGGCAAAGGGCTCGTCGAGCAGAATGAACTTGGGGTTGGTCGCCAGGGCGCGGGCAATCTCCACGCGGCGGCGCTCTCCACCGGACAGGCTCATGCCGAGGCTGTCGGCGATATGGTGGATGTGGAACTCCTGCAGCAGGTTTTCCAGCTCCGCCTGGCGTCCGGCGCGGTCAAGGTCTTTGCGCGTCTCGAGGATGGCCATGATGTTGTCGGCCACCGACAGCTTGCGGAAGATCGACGCCTCCTGCGGCAGATAGCCGATGCCGGCGCGCGCGCGACCGTGCATGGGCTGGTGGCTGACATCGAGGTCGTCGATCAGCACGCGGCCCTGATCGGCGCGCACCAGGCCGACGATCATGTAGAAACAGGTGGTCTTGCCGGCGCCATTGGGGCCGAGCAGGCCGACGATCTGGCCGCTTTCGATGCTCAGGCTGACGTCACGCACGACCTGGCGGCTCTTGTAGCTTTTCGCCAGGTGTTGGGCTTTGAGAATGGCCATTACTGCTGCTGATCCGCGGGTTTGTTCTTCGGTTGGATGACCATGTCGATACGCGGGCGCGGCGTACTGACGTTACCGCCTGTAGCGCGGCCGGCGTTGACGATCTGGCGGCGGGTGTCATAGACGATCTTCTCGCCTTCGAAGGTATTGCCTTCCTGAATCACCTTGGCCTGATCGATCAATACGATGCGCTCGTTGCTGGCAAAGTACTGGATGGTCTTGCCGTAGGCCTTGACGATGTCTTTGTCCACTGCGGGCTTCTGCTCGTAGTAGGCGAGGTTGCCGACCGAGGTAAACACATCGATATCGCCACTGGTGGTCTGCGTGATGGTCACGGTATCACCCGTGATCTTCAGGGTGCCCTGAGTGATGATTACATCACCGCGATAAACGGCTACACCTTGCTTGTCATCCAGCTCGGCGCTGTCGGCCTGGATGCGGATCGGTTGATCGCGATCCGATGGCAGTGCCCAGGCAGCCGCGCTTCCCAATGCGGCGCCGAGGCTGAGAATCAGGGGGAGGGTATTAACGAACCTCATGCTGGCCTCTTACGTTGGACTGCAGGAGCATCCTGCCGTCATTCAAGTACGCTTTCATTCCTTGTGCCGTGGTTACCCCGTTGGCCGCGACGATTCTAACGGCTTGCTCGGTCTGCGCATATTCCTTGTCAGGAATAACGGTCATGCGGCTGCTGGTGATGATGGTTGGACGGTTCTTGGCGTCGGTGCGCGCGATGCGCACGTCGTCGATCAGTTCTACCTCGACGCCGCCAGGCGAGACTTCGGCACGCTGGCTGGTGACCTTCCACGGCAGCTCGGTGCCGCGGTAAAGGTCCAGCTTGGGCGTGTCGATCAGGGTGATGTCGGTGCTCTTGATGTGTTCGAGCTTGTCCGCGGTCATGCGGTAGTGCAGTTTGCCGTCATCCTGAAACTGCACGGTGCGCGCGCCGACGGCGTAGAAGTCGACGACATTGTCATCGCTGGCCTGCTGAGCCTGGCGGCCGCTGTCCGGTGCGAGGTTCCAGTAGCCGAGTGCAGCTACCACGACTGCAATCAGGGCAAAGATCAGGGTGTTGAAGATTTTACGCGGCATGCTGTTCTCTACAGGTAGGCGGCCTGGGCCGCGTCCAGTGTGCCCTGGGCACGCATGATCAGTTCGCAGAATTCCCGTGCCGCGCCGTCACCGCCGCGTGCCTGGGTTACGCCATGGGCGTGCTGGCGAACGAAACCGTCAGCGCTGGCCACGGCCATGCCTAATCCGACACGGCGAATGACCGGAAGGTCCGGCAGGTCGTCACCGAGGTAGGCGACCTGTTCATAGCTTAGGCCGAGTTCGGCGAGCAGGCCGTCGAGTACCACGAGTTTGTCTTCGCGGCCCTGGAACAGGTGCTGGATGCCCAGGTTGTTGGCGCGGCGCTCGACCACCGGGGTCTTGCGCCCGCTGATGATGGCAGTGCGTACGCCCGAGTTGATCAGCATCTTGATACCGTGGCCGTCGAGCGTGTTGAACGTCTTGAACTCGCTGCCATCTTCGAGGAAATACAGGCGGCCATCGGTAAGCACGCCATCGACGTCGAAGATTGCCAGTTTGATGGCGCGGGCGCGTTGCAGCAGGTCGTTCATCACATTACTCCCGCGCGCAGCAGGTCGCCGAGGTTGAACGCGCCGATGGGGCGATCGTCACCGTCGACCACCACCAGGGCGCTGATCTTGTTGTCTTCCATGATCTTCAGGGCCTCGGCGGCGAGCATCTCGGCGTGGACGGTCTTGCCGTGCGGCGTCATCACATCGTCGATACAGGCATCGCGTACGTCGATGCCCTTGTCCAGTGCACGACGCAGGTCGCCGTCGGTGAAGATTCCTGCCAGATGACCGTCACTCTCCAGGATCGTGGTCATGCCCAGGCCCTTCTGAGTCATCTCCAGCAGCGCGTTACGCAGGCTGGTGCCGCGTGTGACCTGAGGCAGGCTTTCGCCGCTGTGCATCACGTTCTCTACCTTGAGTAGCAGGCGTCGGCCGAGTGCGCCGCCGGGGTGTGAGAAGGCGAAGTCTTCGGCAGTGAAGCCGCGGGCCTCCAGCAGGGCGATGGCCAGAGCGTCGCCCAGTACCAGGCTGGCGGTGGTCGAAGAGGTCGGTGCGAGGTTCAGTGGGCAGGCTTCCTGCGAGACGCGTGCGTCGAGATTGACCTCAGCGGCCTTGGCCAATGGAGAATCCGGGTTGCCGGTCATGCTGATTAGGCGGATGCCGAGGCGTTTGATCAGTGGCAGCAGGGTGACGATCTCGGCGGTCGAGCCCGAGTTCGAGAGCGCCAGGACGATGTCGTCCTTGGTGATCATGCCCATGTCGCCGTGGCTGGCTTCTGCCGGGTGGACGAAGAAAGACGTGGTGCCGGTGCTGGCCAGAGTCGCAGCGATCTTGTTGCCGATATGCCCGGACTTGCCCATGCCAACCACGACCACGCGGCCCTTGCAGCTGAGAATCAGCTCGCAGGCCTTGATGAAATCGGCATTGATTCGGGGCAATAGCTCTTGCACCGCCTCGAGTTCGAGGCGGATGGTGCGTTGCGCGGAATCAATCAGGTCGCGGGTCTGGTTCATGCTAGGTAAGGCTGTCAGGCGAAAAAAGACGACGATTATAACGGGAAAAGCTTCCCGCGCTCACCTTTGCTGCGTGTGGGTCGTGTCGATACTGTCGCAAGTCTGAACGCCGCGCTGGGGCGCTATTGGGCGGCATGTATGGCAAATGCTATAGTTCGCGGCCATTTTGGCCCCCTCTGGCTGGCGCGTGTCCTTGCTTCTGGAGGCGGCGTCTGCCAGGAAGGCCTGATTCTCAAGGAGTTCAGATGAGCGCCGAGCACGAGTACGCGATCGAGTTGCAGGGCGTCAGCTTTCAGCGTGGCGCGCGTTCGATCTTCGATAAGGTCGACATCCGCATACCGCGCGGCAAGGTTACCGGCATTATGGGGCCGTCCGGCTGTGGCAAAACCACTTTGCTGCGCCTGATCGCCGCCGAGCTGCGTCCGTCTGCCGGTGACGTTCGCGTTTCCGGTGTGAGCCTGCCGAAGCTGTCGCGTGACGAGCTGTTCGACATGCGCAAGCAGATGGGGGTGCTGTTCCAGAGCGGTGCGCTGTTCACCGACCTCGACGTCTTCGAGAACGTGGCGTTCCCTCTGCGCGTGCATACCAAGCTCCCTGAAGAGATGATCCGCGACATCGTCCTGATGAAACTGCAGGCTGTTGGCTTGCGCGGGGCGCTGGAACTGATGCCGGACGAGCTATCCGGCGGGATGAAGCGCCGTGTGGCGCTGGCCCGTGCCATCGCGCTCGATCCACAGATCCTGCTGTATGACGAGCCGTTCGTTGGCCAGGACCCCATTGCCATGGGGGTGCTGGTGCGCCTGATTCGCCTGCTCAACGACGCGTTGGGGATCACCAGTGTGGTGGTCTCTCATGATCTTGCAGAAACCGCCAGTATCGCCGACTACCTCTATGTCGTCGGTGATGCACAGGTGTTGGGGCAGGGCACTCCAGCCGAGCTGATGGAGTCGGATAATCCACGTATTCGTCAGTTCATGAAGGGTATCCCGGATGGCCCGGTGCCGTTCCATTTTCCAGCGCCGGACTACCGCGAAGATCTGTTGGGGAGAGGTTGATGCGCAGAATTTCACCGCTCGAACGGCTGCGTCTGTTCGGTCGTGCGGGTATCGATATAGTCGCGACGCTGGGGCGCTCCGTGCTGTTCCTGGTGAGCGCGTTGTTCGGCCGCAGCCGTGCGGGAAAGCCCTTGCAGCTGCTGATCAAGCAGCTCTTCGCCGTCGGCGTGATGTCGCTGGCGATCATCGTCGTTTCCGGTGTCTTCATCGGCATGGTGCTGGCGCTGCAGGGTTACAACATCCTGGTCAGCTATGGCTCCGAACAGGCCGTGGGGCAGATGGTTGCTCTGACTCTGTTGCGTGAGCTCGGGCCGGTGGTGACCGCGCTGCTGTTCGCAGGTCGCGCCGGTTCCGCGTTGACCGCCGAAATCGGCAATATGAAGTCCACCGAGCAGCTCTCCAGCCTGGAGATGATCGGTGTCGACCCGCTCAAGTACATCGTCGCGCCACGGTTGTGGGCGGGCTTCATTTCGATGCCGCTGCTGTCGATGATCTTCTGCGTGGTCGGCATCTGGGGGGGCGCCATGGTCGCAGTCGACTGGCTGGGCGTTTATGAAGGCTCGTTCTGGGCCAGCATGCAGAACAGTGTTTCCTTTTATGACGATGTACTCAACGGTGTGATCAAGAGCATCGTCTTCGCCTTCGTGGTGACCTGGATCGCCGTGTTCCAGGGCTATGACTGCGAGCCCACATCCGAAGGTATCAGCCGCGCGACCACGCGCACCGTGGTGTATGCCTCACTGGCCGTGCTTGGCCTGGATTTCATTCTGACCGCTTTGATGTTTGGAGACTTCTGATGCAAAACCGCACGCTGGAGATTGGTGTCGGCCTGTTCCTCATGGCCGGTGTGCTCGCCCTGCTGCTGTTGGCCCTGCGCGTCAGTGGCTTGAGCGTCGGCAGTGCTGGCGACACTTACAAGGTCTATGCCTATTTCGACAACATCGCCGGGCTCACCGTGCGCTCCAAGGTGACCATGGCCGGAGTGACCATTGGCAAGGTCACTGCTATTGATCTGGATCGTGATAGTTACATGGGGCGGGTGACCCTAGAGGTCGATGGCGGCGTCAATAACCTGCCTGAGGATTCCACTGCGTCGATCCTGACCGCAGGTCTGCTTGGCGAAAAATACATCGGCATCAGCGTCGGTGGTGACGAGGAGGTGCTCAAGGACGGCAGTACCATCCACGACACGCAGTCCTCGCTGGTGCTGGAAGACCTGATTGGCAAATTCCTGCTCAATTCGGTCAATAAAGATGAAGCCAATTGATGAGGGCTCCTGACATGTTCAAGACCGTGCGTAATTCCCTGCTGGTGCTGCTGGCCACCATGCCGCTGCTGGCCGTTGCCGCGCCAAGCGCCCATGAAGTGGTGCAGCAGACCACTGATACCCTGTTGACTGACCTCAAGGCCAACAAGGACCGCTACCGCAGCGACCCCAATGCCTTCTACGACTCGCTCAACGAAATTCTCGGCCCGGTGGTCGATGTCGAGGGCATCGCCCGCGGCGTGATGACCGTGCGTTACTCGCGTCAGGCCTCGCCCGAGCAGATGACGCGCTTTCAGGAGAACTTCAAGCGCAGCCTGATGCAGTTCTATGGCAATGCCCTGCTCGAGTACAACAATCAGGACATTCGCGTGTTGCCGGTCAGCGGTAAGGCTGAAGGCGAGCGTACCTCGGTCGGTATGGAGATTCGTGATGGCAAGGGCGTGGTTTATCCGCTGTCCTACACCATGGTCTCGATGGATGGCGTCTGGAAGCTGCGCAATGTGGTTATCAATGGCATCAACGTCGGCAAACTGTTCCGCGATCAATTCGCCCAGTCGATGCAGAACAATCGCAACGATCTGGACAAGGTCATCGATACCTGGGCTGATACCGTGGCCCGCGCCCGTCAGGCTCGGGGCGAGTCGTGAGTCAGGCGAGCATCAGCGAGCGCGCCGCTGGGCAGTTACAGCTCAGTGGTGTGCTGGACTACAGCACCGGGCCGCAACTGCGTGAGCAAGGCGCGCGCCTGATCGCCGCCAGCGGTGCGACGAGCCTGGCGCTCGACTGCAGCGCAGTGGAAAAGTCCAGCAGCGTCGGTTTGGCGTTGCTGCTGGCGTTCATGCGCGATGCACGCAAGGCCGGGCGCGAGCTGACGATCAGTGCGCTGCCCGACGACATGCGTGAGATCGCTCAGGTCAGCGGATTGCTGGAGTTGCTGCCGTTGCAGCCGTGAAGCGCTTCCCGTCGTTCCGTCAGCACCGCTGTTGGCGGGGTTCGCAGGCGGGAGGCTTTTTTTGTATCATGGCCGGCCCGCGGGCTCAGGTGCCCGAATGCGTCAGTCGAGGTCGAGCATGCAGGCTGCAGAAGTAAAAAACCTCCTAGAGGAAAAACTCCCGAATACCCAGGTGGAAGTCGAAGGCGAAGGCTGCAACTTCCAGCTCAACCTGATCAGCGACGAATTGGCCGCTCTCAGCCCGGTCAAGCGTCAGCAGCAGATCTATGCCCACCTCAATGCCTGGATCGCCAATGGCAGCATCCACGCCGTGACCATGAAATTCTTCAGCCAGGCCGATTGGGCCGCGCGTTCCTGAGCCTGCGGGCGACGAGATTCCTATGGATAAACTGATCATTACCGGCGGCGCTCGCCTCGATGGCGAAATCCGCATTTCCGGTGCGAAGAACTCTGCTCTGCCGATTCTCGCAGCGACCCTGCTGGGCGACGCTCCCGTCACCATCTGCAACCTGCCGCACCTGCACGACATCACCACCATGATCGAGCTGTTCGGTCGCATGGGCATCGAGCCGGTGATCGACGAGAAGCTGGCAGTGGAAGTCGACGCGCGCGCAATCAAAACGCTGGTCGCACCTTACGAGCTGGTGAAAACCATGCGCGCCTCGATTCTGGTGCTCGGCCCCATGGTCGCGCGTTTCGGTGAGGCTGAAGTGGCGCTGCCTGGCGGTTGCGCCATCGGTTCGCGCCCGGTCGACCTGCACATCCGTGGCCTCGAGGCCATGGGCGCGATCATCGATGTCGAAGGTGGCTACATCAAGGCCAAGGCGCCGGAGGGCGGCCTGCGCGGTGCGCACTTCTTCTTCGACGTGGTCAGCGTGACCGGTACCGAGAACATCATGATGGCCGCGACCCTGGCCAAGGGCCGTAGCGTGCTGGAAAACGCCGCGCGTGAGCCTGAGGTCGTCGACCTGGCCAATTGCCTGATTGCCATGGGCGCGAAGATCCAGGGCGCCGGTACCGACACCATCATTATCGATGGCGTCGAGCGCCTGCACGGTGCGCGCTTCAATGTCATGCCCGACCGTATCGAGACCGGCACCTACCTGGTAGCCGCCGCCGTCACTGGTGGTCGGGTCAAGGTCAAGGATGCCGATCCTTCGACCCTGGAAGCCGTACTGGCCAAGCTGCAGGAAGCGGGTGCCGAAATCACCACCGGTCCGGACTGGATCGAGCTGGACATGAAGGGCAAGCGTCCGAAGGCCGTCAACCTGCGTACCGCGCCTTATCCGGCGTTCCCCACCGACATGCAGGCGCAGTTCATCGCCCTGAACGCAGTGGCCGACGGCACCGGTACCATTATCGAAACCGTGTTCGAAAACCGCTTCATGCACGTCTACGAGATGCTGCGCATGGGCGCCAACATCCTGGTCGAAGGCAACACTGCCGTGGTGACCGGGGTGGACAAGCTCAAGGGCGCGCCCGTGATGGCGACCGACCTGCGCGCATCGGCGAGCCTGGTGCTGGCGGCGCTGGTGGCTGACGGCGATACGCTGATCGACCGCATCTACCACATCGATCGTGGTTACGAGTGTATCGAAGAGAAGCTGCAACTTCTCGGCGCCAAGATCCGCCGCGTACCGGGCTAAGCCTCCGTTGTCGTAGGGCCGCTCCCTGTCGGAGCGGCCGCTTCCGTTCAAGGAAACCGTTTCATGCTGACCATCGCCCTGTCCAAAGGCCGCATTCTCGATGACACCCTGCCGTTGCTGGCGGCGGCGGGCATCGAGCCGACCGAGAACCCGGACAAGAGCCGCAAGCTGATCATCCCGACCACTCAGGATGACGTGCGCCTGCTGATCGTGCGTGCCACCGATGTGCCGACCTACGTCGAGCATGGCGCGGCCGACCTCGGTGTGGCGGGCAAGGACGTGCTGATGGAATACGGCGGCCAGGGCATCTACGAGCCGCTGGACCTGCAGATCGCCAAGTGCAAGCTGATGACGGCCGGCAAGGTCGGTGCGCCGGAGCCGAAAGGCCGCCTGCGCGTGGCCACCAAGTTCGTCAACGTGGCCAAGCGTTACTACGCCGAGCAGGGCCGTCAGGTCGACATCATCAAGCTGTACGGCTCGATGGAGTTGGCCCCACTGGTAGGTCTGGCCGACAAGATCATCGACGTGGTCGACACCGGCAACACCCTGCGTGCCAATGGCCTGGAGCCGCAGGAAATGATCGCCACCATCAGCTCGCGGCTGATCGTCAACAAGGCTTCGATGAAGATGCAGCACGCGCGCATCCAGGCGCTGATCGAAACCCTGCGTGGCGCCGTCGAGGCGCGACACCAAGGCTGATTCCTCACCGCGACTTCTGGTCGCGGCAGCCTATCCGTGTCATAGCCAAATTCTCAGGTGCCCGCACGGTGGGCTTGCTACTCTAGCGGCGCCTGAAATTTACCCTTACACGAGGCTTTGCCATGACCGCTCCCATTGCTATTCGCCGACTCAACGCCGCTGACCAGGACTTCGCCCGACACCTGGATCATCTGCTGAGCTGGGAGAGCGTGTCCGACGATGGCGTCAACCAGCGCGTGCTGGAAATCATCCAGGCCGTGCGCGAGCGTGGCGATGCTGCTCTGGTCGAATACACCCAGCGTTTCGATGGCCTGGCGGTTGCCTCCATGGCTGACCTGATCCTGCCGCGCGAGCGTCTGGAACTGGCTCTGACGCGTATCAGCCCGGCCCAGCGCGAGGCGCTGGAAGTCGCCGCCGAGCGCGTGCGCAGCTACCACGAGAAGCAAAAGCAGGATTCCTGGCGCTACACCGAAGCCGACGGCACGGTGTTGGGCCAGAAGGTCACCCCGCTGGACCGCGCCGGCCTGTACGTGCCGGGCGGCAAGGCCTCCTATCCGTCCTCGGTGCTGATGAACGCCATCCCGGCCAAGGTCGCCGGTGTGCCTGAGGTGGTGATGGTGGTGCCGACCCCGCGTGGTGAGATCAACGAGATCGTCCTCGCTGCTGCCGCCATCGCCGGCGTCGACCGCGTGTTCACCATCGGTGGCGCCCAGGCCGTCGCCGCGCTGGCCTATGGCACCGAGAGCGTGCCGCCGGTGGACAAGATCGTTGGCCCCGGCAACATCTACGTGGCCACCGCCAAGCGCCATGTGTTCGGCAAGGTGGGCATTGACATGATCGCTGGCCCGTCGGAGATCCTCGTGGTCTGTGATGGTCAGACCGATCCGGACTGGATCGCCATGGACCTGTTCTCCCAGGCCGAGCACGACGAGGACGCCCAGTCGATCCTGGTCAGCCCGGATGCCGCCTTCCTCGACCGCGTCGCTGAAAGCATCGCCAAGCTGCTGCCGACTATGGAACGTGCCGAGATCATTCGTACCTCGCTGGAAGGCCGCGGTGCGCTGATCCAGGTGGCGGACATGGCCCAGGCCATCGAAGTGGCCAACCACATCGCTCCGGAGCACCTGGAACTGTCGGTGGCCGACCCGGAAGCCTGGCTGCCTGAAATTCGCCACGCCGGTGCGATTTTCATGGGCCGCTATACCGCCGAGGCCTTGGGTGATTACGTGGCAGGCCCGAACCACGTATTGCCGACCTCCGGCACTGCGCGCTTTTCCTCGCCGCTGGGGGTGTACGACTTCCAGAAGCGTTCGTCGATCATCTTCTGCTCGCCGGATGGCGCGTCGGAGCTGGGCAAGAGTGCTTCGGTGCTGGCCCGTGGCGAATCGCTGACTGCGCACGCGCGCAGCGCCGAGTACCGCATCAAGTAAGTAGGGTGCACCGTGCGCACCTTGTGAATGTTTTGGTGCGCACGGCGCACCCTACGGGATCGAGCTTCGCAGGTTGAGCGAAGCGATATCCATCCCCCATGCCATACATTCGAGGAGAGAAGGGCAGATGAGCAAATTCTGGAGCCCCTTCGTCAAAGACCTGGTGCCCTACGTGCCGGGCGAGCAGCCCAAGCTGAGCAAGCTGGTCAAGCTCAACACCAACGAGAACCCCTACGGCCCGTCGCCCAAGGCCGTCGCCGCCATGCAGGCCGAGGTCAACGACAACCTGCGTTTGTACCCGGACCCCAACAGCGACCGCCTGAAACAGGCGGTCGCCGACTATTACGGCGTACAGACCAGCCAGGTGTTCGTCGGCAACGGTTCCGACGAGGTGCTGGCCCACGCCTTCCACGGTTTGTTCCAACATGGCGCGCCGTTGCTGTTCCCGGACATCAGCTACAGCTTCTATCCGGTGTACTGCGGTCTGTACGGTATCGAGTACCAGCAGGTGGCGCTGGACGAGCAGTTCCAGATCCGCGTCGAGGATTACGCCAGGCCGAATGCCGGCATCATTTTCCCCAATCCCAATGCACCGACAGGTTGCCTGCTGCCGCTCGATGCCGTCGAGCGCCTGTTGCAAGGCAGCCCGGATTCGGTGGTGCTGGTCGATGAGGCGTACATCGATTTCGGCGGGCAGACGGCCATCGCCCTGGTCGACAAGTACCCGAACCTGCTGGTGACCCAGACTTTGTCCAAGTCGCGTTCGTTGGCGGGCCTGCGGGTCGGTATCGCGGTCGGTCACCCGGACCTGATCGAGGCGCTGGAGCGGATCAAGAACAGCTTCAACTCTTATCCGCTCGATCGCATCGCCATTGCAGGTGCAGCGGCGGCATTCGAGGACCGTGATTATTTCGAGAAAACCTGCCAGCAGGTGATCGACAGCCGCGAGGCGGTGGTGGCTGGTCTGCAGGGCTTGGGTTTCGAGGTACTGCCTTCGGCAGCCAACTTCGTCTTCGCCCGCCACCCGGGCAAGGACGCCGCCGAACTGGCCGCTGGCCTGCGCGAGCAGGGCGTGATCGTGCGTCACTTCAAGCAGCAGCGCATTGCCCAGTTCCTGCGCATCACCATCGGTACACCGGAGCAGAACCAGGCCTTGCTGGACGCGTTGCGCGGGTTATGAGACGGCTCTGATCAGGCATGAAAAAGCCGGCATAAGCCGGCTTTTTCATATCTTCAGTTGTTATTGACGGGAGGGCGGAGGCCGATCTCGGCGGTCAGATCCAGCGATTTACCGTTGCGCAGCACCTCGATACGAATCTTGTCGCCGGGTTTGGTGCGCGCGACCTGGTTCATCGAGCGACGGCCGTCGCTGGCTGGCTCGCCATCGATACTGAGGATCAGGTCGCCAGGCTGGAGGCCGGCTTTCTGTGCCGGGCCGTCGCGATAGACACCAGCGACAACGATGCCGGGGCGACCATCGAGGCCGAAGGACTCGGCCAGCTCCGGTGTCAGCGGCTGGACCTCGACACCGAGGTAACCGCGAATCACCTGGCCGTGTTCGATGATCGCCTGCATCACCTCCATCGCCAGTTTCACCGGGATGGCGAAGCCGATGCCCTGCGAGCCGCCGGACTTGGAGAAAATCGCGGTGTTGATACCGACCAGGTTGCCGTGAGCATCGACCAGCGCGCCGCCGGAGTTGCCCGGGTTGATCGCGGCATCGGTCTGGATGAAGTCTTCGTAGGTGTTGAGGCCCAGCTGGTTGCGCCCGGTGGCGCTGATGATGCCCATGGTCACGGTCTGGCCGACGCCGAAGGGGTTGCCGATGGCCAGACTGACGTCGCCAATGCGGATCCTGTCGGAGCGCCCCAGGGTGATCGCCGGGAGATTGGGCAGGTCGATCTTCAATACCGCCAGGTCGGTTTCCGGATCGCTGCCGATCACTCGCGCCAGGGTTTCACGGCCATCTTTCAGGGCAACAACGATCTGGTCGGCACCGCTGACCACGTGATTGTTGGTCAGCAGGTAGCCCTCGCGGCTCATCAGTACGGCCGAGCCGAGGCTCGACTCCATGCGCTGCTGACGAGGCAGGTTGTCACCGAAAAAGCGGCGGAAGGTCGGGTCTTCGAACAGTGGATGAGCGGGTTTGCTTACCAGTTTGGTGGTGTACAGGTTTGCCACTGCTGGCGATGCGGTGTCGACTGCCTCGGCATAGGATACCGGGCCTTCCTGCACGCGGCTGTAGAGCGGCGCCTGCACCAGGCGCACTTCCTGGCGTGGCAAGCCGACCCATTCCGGGTAGCGCTGGATCAGCAGGAGTGCGAACAGCACACCAACCAGCAGGGGCCAGCCGAGAAAACGCAGTGCCTGGGGCATCGAGACAATCCTGAGGGTTGCGGGGGGCAAATTCGGTCCTTAAGGTGGCGCATTATAGTGAGGTGCTCGCCAATTAGGCAGCGGCCCGCAACAGCTTGTGAGGAATCTACATGGCCATTGCCCTGACCACGCTAGTGGAAGAAGCTGACGCTTTTCTTAACGCGTCGCGTATCAGTGATTACTGCCCCAATGGCCTGCAGGTCGAGGGGCGTCCGCAGGTCAGTCGTATCGTCAGTGGCGTCACCGCCAGCCAGGCGCTGATCGACGCCGCGATCGAGGCCGAGGCCGATGTGCTGCTGGTGCATCACGGCTATTTCTGGAAGGGCGAGAACCCCTGCGTCACCGGCATGAAGCAGCGTCGCCTGAAAGCGCTACTGGCCAACGATATCAGCCTGCTGGCCTATCACCTGCCGCTGGACGTGCATCCCGAGGTGGGCAACAACGTGCAACTCGCGCGTCAGCTCGGCATCGTTGTCGAGGGGCCGCTTGAGCCGGAAAACCCGCGCACGGTCGGTCTCGTCGGTTCGCTGGCCGAGCCCATGAGCGCTACCGACTTTGCGCACCACGTGCAGCAGGTGCTTGGACGTGAACCGCTGCTGGTAGAGGGCGAAGGGCTGATCCGTAGAGTAGGCTGGTGCACCGGTGGTGGGCAGGGCTACATCGACCAGGCGGTCGCTGCCGGGGTCGACCTGTACCTGACTGGTGAAGCCTCCGAACAGACCTTCCACAGCGCACGTGAGAACGGCGTGAGCTTCATCGCCGCTGGTCATCACGCCACCGAGCGCTACGGCGTGCAGGCACTGGGTGATTATCTGGCGCGTCGTTTCGCCCTCGAACACTTGTTCATCGACTGCCCCAATCCGGTCTGAACCAGCAAAACAGGCAGGTATAAAGCTAGAACGTTTCGATCTAACCGGCGCCCTGAGTATAAGCAGGTGCTGTGGTAGAGTGCGCGCTCGTCCACGGCCCGCCGGCCCCATAACAGCAATCCGTGAGTAGCCATGCTCGACAAATTGACCCATCTGAAGCAGCTGGAGGCGGAAAGCATCCACATCATTCGTGAAGTGGCCGCCGAATTCGATAACCCGGTGATGCTCTATTCCATCGGCAAGGATTCAGCCGTGATGCTGCATCTGGCCCGCAAGGCATTCTTCCCTGGCAAGCTGCCGTTCCCGGTGATGCACGTCGATACCCGCTGGAAGTTCCAGGAGATGTATCGCTTCCGCGAGAAAATGGTCAGCGAAATGGGCCTGGACCTGATCACCCATATCAACCCCGATGGTGTGGCGCAGGACATGAATCCCTTCACCTACGGCAGTGCCAAGCACACCGACGTGATGAAGACCGAGGGCCTCAAGCAGGCGCTGGACAAGTACGGCTTCGATGCCGCCTTCGGTGGCGCGCGCCGCGACGAAGAGAAGTCGCGGGCCAAGGAGCGCGTGTATTCCTTCCGTGACAGCAAGCACCGCTGGGACCCAAAGAACCAGCGCCCCGAGCTGTGGAACGTTTACAACGGCAAGGTGAAGAAGGGCGAGTCGATCCGCGTCTTCCCGCTTTCCAACTGGACCGAACTGGATATCTGGCAGTACATCTATCTGGAACAGATCCCGATCGTGCCGCTGTACTTCGCCGCCGAGCGCGAAGTGATCGAGAAGAACGGCACGCTGATCATGATCGACGACGAGCGCATTCTCGAGCACCTGTCCGATGAAGAGAAGGCGCGTATCACCAAGAAGATGGTGCGTTTCCGCACACTCGGCTGCTACCCGCTGACGGGAGCCGTGGAATCCACCGCCACCACGCTGCCGGAAATCATCCAGGAGATGCTCCTGACCAAGACCAGCGAACGCCAGGGCCGGGTCATCGACCACGACCAGGCCGGTTCGATGGAAGAGAAGAAACGTCAGGGCTATTTCTGAGGATCGCGCACGATGAGTCACCAATCCGATTTGATCAGCCAGGACATTCTCGCGTACCTGGCCCAGCATGAGCGCAAGGAACTGCTGCGCTTTCTTACCTGCGGCAACGTCGACGACGGCAAGAGCACGCTGATCGGCCGCCTGCTGCACGACTCCAAGATGATCTACGAAGATCATCTGGAAGCCATCACCAAGGATTCGAAGAAGGTCGGCACCACCGGCGATGACATCGACCTGGCACTGCTGGTCGACGGCCTGCAGGCCGAGCGCGAGCAGGGCATCACCATCGACGTGGCCTACCGCTACTTCTCCACTGCCAAGCGCAAGTTCATCATCGCCGACACCCCCGGCCATGAGCAGTACACGCGCAACATGGCCACTGGTGCGTCCACTTGCGACCTGGCGATCATCCTGATCGACGCCCGCTATGGCGTGCAGACCCAGACCAGACGCCACAGCTTCATCGCGTCCCTGCTGGGCATCAAGCACATCGTCGTCGCCGTCAACAAGATGGACCTGAAGGACTTCGATCAGGGCGTCTTCGAGCAGATCAAGGCCGACTACCTGGCCTTCGCCGAGAAGATCAACCTGCGTCCGACCACCCTGGAGTTCGTGCCGATGTCGGCGCTCAAGGGCGACAACGTGGTCAACAAGTCCGAGCGCTCGCCCTGGTACACCGGCCAGTCGCTGATGGAAATTCTCGAGACCGTCGAAGTCGCGGGCGACCGCAATTTCGACGACCTGCGCTTCCCGGTGCAGTACGTCAACCGCCCGAACCTGAACTTCCGTGGCTTCGCCGGCACCCTGGCCAGCGGCATCGTGCGCAAGGGCGACGAAGTGCTGGCCTTGCCGTCGGGCAAGAGCAGTCGGGTCAAATCCATCGTCACCTTCGAAGGTGAGCTGGAACAGGCAGGCCCGGGCCAGGCAATCACCCTGACCCTGGAAGACGAGATCGACGTGTCGCGCGGCGACATGCTGGTGCATGCCGACAACCGTCCGCAGGTTACCGACAGCTTCGAGGCCATGCTGGTGTGGATGGGCGAAGAGCCGATGCTGCCGGGCAAGAAATACGACATCAAACGCGCCACTAGCTACGTGCCCGGCTCGATCCCAAGCATCGTCCATCGCGTTGATGTGAACACCCTGGAGCAGGGCGCAGCCAGCGAGCTGAAGCTCAACGAGATCGGCCGGGTCAAGGTCGCATTGGATGCGCCGATCGCCCTGGATGGTTACGAATACAACCGCACCACTGGCGCTTTCATCATCGTCGACCGCCTGACCAACGGCACCGTCGGTGCTGGCATGATCATCGCCGATCCTGTCGCCCATGGCGGCGGTCAGCATGGCCGTCTGGCGCACGTATCGACCGAGGAGCGTGCTTCGCGCTTTGGCCAGCAGCCAGCCACCGTGCTGTTCAGCGGCCTGTCCGGCGCCGGCAAGAGCACCCTGGCCTATGCCGTGGAGCGCAAGCTGTTCGACATGGGCCGTGCGGTGTACGTGCTCGATGGCCAGAACCTGCGCCACGATCTCAACAAGGGGCTGCCGCAGGATCGCGCAGGCCGCGCCGAGAACTGGCGCCGTGCCGCGCATGTGGCGCGTCAGTTCAACGAAGCCGGGATGATTGCCCTGGCCGCCTTCGTCGCCCCGGATGCAGAAGGGCGTGAGCAGGCCAAGGCACTGATCGGCAGCGAGCGCGCTCTGACCGTCTACGTCCAGGCCTCGCCGCAGGTCTGCGCCGAGCGTGATCCGCAGGGCCTGTATGCCGCCGGTGGCGACAACATCCCGGGCGACGGCTTCCCCTACGACGTGCCGCTGAACGCCGATCTGGTGATCGACACCCAGACGCAGTCGGTCGAGGAGGGCGTCAAGGCGGTGCTGGACTTGCTGCGCAGTCGCGGCGCGATCTAACGCTCGCGATGCAGCATGATGAGCCCCGCCTATTAGCGGGGCTCTTCGTTTGTGGGGTGTCTTTTGTAGGAGCGAATTCATTCGCGATATGGGCTTACGATGATCGCGAATGAATTCGCTCCTACCGTCCCGCGTAGCCCACAACCGCGCCCAATAAAAAGCCCCGCAATCGCGGGGCTCGGTATTGCTGGCTAGCGGGTTACTTCTTCAGCCCGTAGCTCTCGTCGAGCATGCCGGGGCCATCGCTTTTCGGCGCGTAGTCCTTGGGCATTTCGTAGTTCTTCGGCGGAGTCAGGCGTTCGCGCTTCTCGCCGGTTTCGGTGCTGTTCAGGGTGGCCAGTAGACGCTGACGGGTCAGCTCGTCCAGGGCCAGGCGGTTGGCGCCGTCGGACAGGTGCTCCTGCACGTCCTGATAGCTCTGGGTGAGTTTCTTCACCAGGCTGGCGGTGGTGTTGAAGTGGGTCACCACTTCGCTCTGGTAGGCCTCGAAGCGTGCCTGCATTTCATCCATCTGCCGCTGCGTACGGCCCGGTGCAGCATTGGGGGCCAGGCGGGCGAGCAGAAAGCCCACGGCGATGCCGACCACCAGGGTCAGTGCGGGTATCAACCAGGCTGTAACGGTCTGTTCCACGAGTCCTTCCTCTCAAAACGGCTTTGCTTTACGTTAGCGGCTCGAACCTGCGCTGTATACGTTTACCTCGCAGGCAGTTTGCTAGACGAGTCGACCCGTTGCGGGGTCACGGAGTTCAGTGTTGCTCAGTCGCGAAACCCCTCTTTTCATTCAAGGCCCTGTGGGTCAACTCGAAGCCCTGCTGCTGGAAGTGCCGGACGCCCGAGGCGTGGCGCTGGTCTGCCATCCCAACCCGGTGCAGGGTGGCACCATGCTCAACAAGGTGGTGAGCACCTTGCAGCGCACCGCACGTGACTGTGGCTATCACACATTGCGTTTCAATTATCGCGGCGTCGGCGCCAGTGCCGGCAGCCATGACATGGGCACCGGCGAGGTCGACGATGCCGAGGCCGTTGCTGCCTGGCTCAAGGAGGAGTACCCGAACCTGCCCGTCACGCTGCTGGGCTTTTCCTTCGGCGGTTTCGTCGCCGCCGCGCTGGGAGCACGCCTGGAAGCGCAGGGCCAGGTACCGAGCAAGCTATTCATGGTGGCGCCAGCGGTGCATCGCCTGACTGCCGAGACGCCGCCGGCCAGCCAGTGCCCGCTGGTGGTGATCCAACCCGACGCAGACGAAGTGGTCGAGCCGCAGACCGTGTACGACTGGTCGGCCAATCTCGGGCGTGCCCACGAGCTGCTGAAAGTGGCAGAATGCGGTCACTTTTTTCACGGCAAGCTGACCGATCTGAAGGACATCCTTCTGCCACGTCTATAAACCGTCATTCCCGCGCAGGCGGGCACCCAGAGGGCCGCAGCACCTAGGCTCCCGCCTTCGCGGGAGTGACGGCAAGTGAAGCCCTGCCACGTCATTGCAGCAAGACAAGCGAATCCGATCATGACCACCCGTATCCTTACCGGTATCACCACCACCGGCACGCCGCACCTGGGCAACTACGCCGGCGCTATCCGTCCAGCCATCGTCGCCAGCCGCGACCCGCAGATGGACTCGTTCTATTTTCTCGCCGACTACCACGCGCTGATCAAGTGCGATGACCCAGTACGCATCCAGCGTTCACGCCTGGAAATCGCGGCCACCTGGCTGGCGCTGGGCCTGGATACTGACAAGGCGACTTTCTACCGCCAGTCCGACATTCCTGAAATTCCCGAGCTGTGCTGGTTGCTCACCTGCGTTGCCGGCAAGGGCTTGCTCAACCGCGCCCACGCCTACAAGGCCTCGGTGGACAAGAACGTCGAAGCCGGTGAAGACCCGGATGCCGGTGTGACCATGGGCCTGTTC
This sequence comes from Ectopseudomonas composti, assembly GCF_900115475.1. Lineage (GTDB taxonomy): Bacteria > Pseudomonadota > Gammaproteobacteria > Pseudomonadales > Pseudomonadaceae > Aquipseudomonas > Aquipseudomonas composti. Next base: position 122,135 of record NZ_FOWP01000001.1, on the reverse strand, counting down.
AGCTACCCGGTGCTGATGGCAGCGGACATCCTGATGTTCAACGCGCAGAAGGTGCCGGTCGGTCGCGACCAGATCCAACACGTGGAGATGGCCCGCGACATCGGTCAGCGCTTCAACCACCTGTTCGGCAAGGGCAAGGACCTGTTCGTCCTGCCCGAGGTGGTGATCGAGGAAGAAGTGGCCACGCTGCCCGGCCTCGACGGGCGCAAGATGAGCAAGAGCTACGACAACACCATCCCGCTGTTCGGCAGCGCCAAGCAGCTCAAGGAGGCCGTGGCGCGCATCGTCACCGACTCCAAGCTGCCGGGTGAACCCAAGGATGCCGAAGGCTCGCACCTGTTCACCCTGTACCAGGCCTTTGCCAGCCACGCGCAGCAGGCCGAGTTCCGCGCCGAGCTGGAAGGTGGCCTGGCCTGGGGCGAGGCGAAGAATCGCCTGTACCAACTGCTCGAAGACACCCTGGGCGAGGCGCGCGAGCGTTACAACGCATTGATCGCCAGGCCGGCCGATCTGGAAGACATCCTCCTCGCTGGCGCGGCCAAGGCACGTAAGATCGCCACGCCGTTCCTCGGCGAGCTGCGCGAGGCGGTTGGTCTGCGTTCGTTCCGCGAGCAGGTGCAGGTTGCCGCTGGCGAGAAGAAGAAAGCCACCAAGAGCGCGCGCTTCGTCAGTTTCCGCGATGACGACGGCAGCTTCCGCTTCCGTCTGCTGGATGCCGATGGCGAGCAACTGCTGCTGTCGAAATCCTTTGCCGATGGCAAGTCGGCCGGTATGGCCAACAAGCGCCTGCAATCCGGCGAAGCGCTGGATGTGCGCGCCGAAGGCCTGACCTTCTCGATCTGGATCGATGGCGAAAGCGTGGCCAGCAGCCCCGAGTTCGCTGACGGCCAGGCGCTGGAAGCCGCTATCGCTCGCTTGCGTGAAGCGCTGGCACCGCAGGAATAAAGTGGCCTGGATGTAATCCTGGCGAGCATCGCCAGTATTCCCCCGGATTGCATCCGGGCTACGGCCATGATTGCCAAGCAACGGGGGCGTCGCTAAAGTGACGCCCCCGTTTTTACTTGCCCGGCTAACGAATCATGACCCCCTTAGAGCGTTATCAGGCCGACCTCAAGCGGCCCGACTTCTTCCATGATGCGGCCCAGGAAAATGCCGTCCGCCACCTGCAGCGTCTGTACGACGATCTGGTCGCGCGCGATCAGGGCAAATCTGGGTTGATGGGCAAGCTGTTCGGCAAGAAGCCGCAGGGGCCGGTCAAGGGCCTGTATTTCTGGGGCGGCGTCGGCCGTGGCAAGACCTACCTGGTCGACACCTTCTTCGATGCACTGCCGTTCGAGCAGAAAGTGCGCACCCACTTCCACCGCTTCATGAAGCGCGTGCACGAGGAGATGAAGACCCTCAAGGGCGAGAAGAATCCGCTGACCATCATTGGCAAGCGTTTCGCCGACGAGGCGCGGGTGATCTGCTTCGACGAGTTCTTCGTCAGCGACATCACTGACGCGATGATCCTCGCCACGCTGATGGAGGAGCTGTTCAAGAACGGCGTATCGCTGGTCGCGACCTCCAACATCGTGCCGGACGGTCTGTACAAGGATGGCCTGCAGCGCGCCCGCTTCCTGCCAGCCATCGCCTTGCTCAAGCAGCACACCGACATCGTCAACGTCGACAGCGGCGTCGACTACCGCCTGCGCGCGCTGGAGCAGGCCGAGTTGTTCCACTTCCCACTCGGCCCGGCTGCCGAGGAGAGTCTGCTGACCAGCTTCCGCAGCCTGCTGCCGGACTGCACCCATATGGTGGAGAACGAGGCGCTGATGATCGAGAACCGCGCGATCAACGCCGTGCGGGTCTGCGAGGACGTGGCCTGGTTCGAGTTTCGCGAGCTGTGCGACGGCCCGCGCAGCCAGAACGATTACATCGAACTGGGCAAGATTTTCCATGCAGTGATCCTGGCCAATGTCGAGCAGATGAGCGTGGCCAAGGACGACATGGCGCGACGCTTCATCAACCTGGTGGACGAGTTCTACGACCGCAACGTCAAGCTGATCATCTCTGCCGAAGTGGAGCTCAAGGATCTCTACACCGGCGGCCGCCTGAGCTTCGAGTTCCAGCGTACGCTGAGCCGTCTGCTGGAAATGCAATCGCACGAATTCCTCTCGCGCCCACACCGGCCCTGACGGAAAGCGATATGAAAAAGGCGACCCACAAGGTCGCCTTTTTCATTGGGCGGGCAGGGTGCGCCATGTGCACCAAAGCCCTGGATGTTTCTGGCTTGTTCTGTGCGCGCGGCGCACTCTACGGTCGGTCTTTCAGTTTTTCGCCAGCTTCTGCTGGTACTGCGTGAGCATCTTCTGCGCGTGCGCCACTTCCAGTGCCTCCATGGCGTTGATCGGTTTGATCGCCACGGCGCGTTTGAGGTGTTCGATGACCTTGTCTTCTTCATCGTCGCCATACACATAGGTCAGCGCGTTGGCATACTCGTAGTGGCCAATGGGCAGATCGTCAAGGGCCTGGAAGCTGCGCTGGAAGTACCGCTCCATGTTGTCCGTACTGACGCCGTAGGTCATCTTGCCGACCAGCTTGCCGACCTTGCGGATCACCCCGGCTTCATAGCCGCCGTAGAGCGCCAGGGCGAACGGCTGCTGCGGCTGCTTGGCGAGCAGCGCCTTGAGTTCCTCGGGGATCTGCGAGGTGTAGCCGCGCTTGAGTACCACCGGTACCGACAATTCCTCGCCCAGGCGCGCCTTGGCATAGACGCGGCCGAACTGCGCGACGGTGTCCGCCTGGACCAGTTCGCCGGCTTCGTCGGTATAGGCGATCACTTCTTCGAGCAGCCGATGTTTCTCCGTTTGATCGGGCACCAGGAACATGGCGTAGATCACCTGGGCGAACATCGCCGGAACCTGACCGCCGACGCCGAGGGCCAGCCCCTGTTCCTTGGCCTGGGCAAAGTCGCCGCGAAACATCAGGCGCCAGACCTCCTGCAGCTTCTGCGCGTAGAGCTCGGCTTCTTCCGGCTTACCGGTAAAGCCGGTGCCGGCTGCGACGGTTTTCTCCAGCGCTTGCGGGTGGCGGGTAGCCATGGTCACCACCCAGTCAGCATCGGGGAAGGGGTAATCGCCGAAGCCGCGGGTCAGTTGCGGCCAGGCCTGGCGCAGCTTGTCGCCGCTGTAGTCATAGGCGCTCTGGTCGAGCGGGAAGGGTTTCCAGTTGTCGGCGGCGGCAGCGCCGAGGCTGCAGGTGGCAAGCAGGGCAATCAAGAGGCGGCGCATGGTGGTGAACCTATTGTTGTTATGTTCACCACCGATCATAGGGCGCTGCCGCAAGGCGCCAACCTAACCAAGGGTGGGCTGGCCATTTGCCGGGCGCTCACCCTATCTCGACGTGGCCAGCCGGGATGGCGGCTCAGGCTTGCGTGTCTTTCTGCTGGAACTGGCGGCGGTACTGGTTCGGCGACAGCTCGGTGTGCTGACGAAACAGACGAGCGAAGAAACTGGCGTCGTCGTAGCCCACTTCGTAGCTGATGGTCTTGATGCTCTTGCGGGTCGAGGAGAGCAGGCTCTTGGCCGTTTCGATGCGCAGACGCTGCAGGTAGTGCAGCGGCTTGTCGCCGGTGGCGCCCTGAAAGCGGCGCATGAAGTTGCGGATGCTCATGCCGTGCTCGCGGGCCACGTCCTCGAAGCGAAATTTGTCGGCGTAATGTTCTTCCAGCCAGTGCTGGATCTGCAGCACGGTGACGTCCTGGTGCAGCTTCTGCCCGCCGAACCCGATGCGCCCAGGCGTGTAGCTACGCTGCACCTCGTAGAGAATGTCGCGCGCCACGCCCTGGGCTACACCGGCGCCGCAGTAACGCTCGATCAGATAGATGTAGAGGTCGCAGGCCGAGGTGACGCCGCCTGCGCAGTACAGGTTGTCGGCATCGGACAGGTGTTTGTCCTGATTGAGCAGGACCTTGGGGAAGCGTTCGGCAAACTCACGGAAGAAACGCCAGTAGGTGGTCGCCTCCTTGCCATCGAGCAGGCCGGCCTCGGCCATCCAGAACACGCCGCTGGCCTCGCCGCAAATCGCCGTGCCGCTGGCATGCTGACGCTTGAGCCAGTCCAGCACCTGGGGATAACGACGACTGAGTGCATCGAAGTCGTCCCAGAAGGCCGGTAGGATGATGACGTCGCACGTGTCTAGGCCACCGTCTACGGGCACCTTGACCTTGCTGAAGCTGTTTACGGGCAGTCCATCGGGGCTGACCAAGTGGATTTCGAACGGCGGCTCGAGGCCAATACCTTGCTGCTTGGCATAGCGAATGCCGGCCATATGGAAGAAGTCCTTGGCCTGCATCAGGGTAGAGGCAAAGACGCCATCGGTGGCGAGGATGCTGACACGGCGCAAGGCTGCACGCGGCTCTGGGATAACCATGGGTATTTATTCTTATTTAAGGCTAAGTGGTCATGCGGCGGCTGGATCGTCTTATTTTTTGGCGCTTGTGTCCAGTGCGACCAAGCGTTTGCTTGGCTAAAGTCGAGGCCATGCTTTCCAATTGCCTCAGACACAGGTAGCGCCATGATCCCTAGAACGATATTCAGCTCCGACCATGAACTGTTTCGCGACAGTGTGCGCAAGTTTCTCGAGCAGGAAGCGGTGCCTTATCACCATCAATGGGAAAAGGACGGCCATGTCGACCGCGCACTGTGGAGTAAGGCCGGCGAGGCGGGGATGCTCTGTTCGCATATCCCTGAAGAGTACGGCGGCATGGCGGCCGACTTCCTCTACAGCACCGTGGTGATCGAGGAGATCGGGCGTCTGGGGCTGACCGGCATCGGCTTCTCCCTGCACTCGGATATCGTCGCGCCCTACATTCTGCATTACGGCAGCGAGGTGCAGAAGCAGCATTACCTGCCCAAGCTGGTGAGCGGCGAGATGGTCACCGCCATCGCCATGACCGAGCCGGGTGCCGGCTCCGACTTGCAGGGTGTGAAGACCAGCGCCGTGCTCGATGGCGACGAGTATGTGATCAATGGTTCGAAGACCTTCATCACCAACGGCTGGCTGGCTGATCTGGTGATCGTCGTGGCCAAGACCGATCCGAAGGCAGGTGCCAAGGGCACCAGCCTGTTCCTGGTCGAGGCTAATACGCCGGGTTTCTCCAAGGGTAAGCGCCTGGAGAAGGTCGGCATGAAGGCGCAGGACACCTCCGAGCTGTTCTTCCAGGACGTGCGCGTGCCCAAGGAGAACCTGCTGGGTCAGCCGGGCATGGGCTTCGCTTATCTGATGCAGGAGTTGCCGCAGGAGCGCCTGACCGTCGGTATCGGCGCCTTGGCGTCAGCCGAAGCGGCGCTGCAGTGGACGCTCGACTACACCCGCGAGCGCAAGGCCTTCGGCAAGGCCGTGGCGGACTTCCAGAACACCCGCTTCAAACTCGCCGAGATGGCCACCGAAATTCAGGTGGGGCGCGTCTTCGTTGATCGCTGCCTGGAGCTGCATCTGCAGCGCAAGCTGGATGTGCCGACTGCCGCGATGCTCAAGTACTGGGGCACCGACCTGCAGTGCAAGGTGCTCGACGAGTGCGTGCAGCTGCATGGTGGTTATGGCTACATGTGGGAATACCCGGTGGCGCGTGCCTGGGCTGATGCGCGGGTACAGCGCATCTACGCCGGCACCAACGAGATCATGAAGGAGATCATCGCTCGCTCGTTGGTCTGAGGTTGGTTGATGGCAATAAAAAGCCCGGCATTGTGCCGGGCTTTTTATTGCGCGCTGGATCAGGGGGCTGGGTTGGGCTGCGCCTTGTGGATCGCCTCGATGCCGACGAGCGCTTCCTCTGAGAGCTTCAGTTCGGCGCTGGCCAGGTTGCTGTCCAACTGCTCCAGGCTGGTGGCGCCGATGATGTTGCTGGTCACGAAGGGCTGTGCGGTGACGAAGGCCAGCGCCATTTGCGCCGGATCCAGGCCGTGCTCACGGGCCAGGGCGACGTAGCGCGAGCAGGCCGCCTCCGACTGCGGATTGGTGTAGCGGGCGAAGCGGCTGAACAGGCTGATGCGTGCACCTGCAGGTCGTGCGCCGCCTTCGTACTTGCCGCTGAGCATGCCGAACGCCAGTGGCGAATAGGCCAGCAGGCCGCACTGTTCGCGAATGGCCACTTCCGCCAGGCCCACTTCGAAGCTGCGGTTGAGCAGGTTGTAAGGGTTCTGGATCGATACCGCGCGCGGCCAGCCACGACTTTGCGCCAGTTGCAGAAACTTCATGGTGCCCCACGGGGTTTCGTTGGACAGGCCAATGTGGCGGATCTTGCCGGCTTTGACCTGCTCATCGAGCACTTCCAGGGTTTCTTCCAGTGGCGTGAAGTCCACGTCCTTGTGCTTGTAGTCGAGTTGGCCGAAGAAGTTGGTCGGGCGTTCCGGCCAGTGCAGTTGATACAGATCGATCCAGTCGGTCTGCAGGCGTTTCAGGCTGGCGTCCAAGGCGGCGACGATGTGCTGGCGGTTGAATTTCAGCTGGCCGTCACGGATGTGCGAGATGCCATTGCCGGGGCCGGCGATCTTGCTGGCCAGGATCCAGTCGGCGCGGTCACCACGCTGTTTGAAATAGCTGCCGATGATCTGTTCGGTCTTGCTGTAGGTCTCTGCGCGCGGCGGTACCGGGTACATCTCGGCGGTATCGATGAAATTGACGCCGCTGGCCTTGGCCCGCTCGATCTGGGCATGGCCTTCGCTCTCGCTGTTCTGCTCGCCCCAGGTCATGGTGCCCAGGCATAGTGCGCTGACATCGAGATCGGTTCGGCCTAGCTTGCGGTATTCCATGAAGTACTCCTTGGGTAAAAGAGTCATACAAGCAGGTTGAAATTTTTTTCGCAATCAGGATAATCCGCCACCTCTTTCTGCGGTGGAAGTGATGCGCCGCCTGCCGAAGAATCTTGCCGTATTGTGGACGCGCTGACCCGAGCCCCCGATAGCGTCCGTATGCGGCTGCCTTTGACTTGTCAAAGTACGCACTATCCAGTAAGATCCGCCGTCTATTTTTGCTGGGCGGCCCCTGAGGCTATAAAGAATGAAAACTTTTACTGCTAAACCGGAAACAGTAAAACGCGACTGGTTCGTCGTTGACGCTGCTGGCAAGACCCTGGGTCGTCTGGCCACCGAAATCGCGAGCCGTCTGCGTGGCAAGCACAAGCCTGAGTACACCCCGCACGTTGATACTGGCGACTACATTGTCGTGATCAATGCCGAGCAGGTGCGTGTGACTGGTGCCAAGACCAGCGACAAGATGTACTACTCCCACTCCGGCTTCCCGGGCGGCATTAAAGAGATCAACTTCGAGAAGCTGATCGCTCGTGCTCCTGAGCGCGTGATCGAGACCGCGGTCAAAGGCATGCTGCCGAAGAACCCGCTGGGTCGCGACATGTACCGTAAGCTGAAGGTGTACAAGGGTGCAGTTCACCCGCACACCGCTCAGCAGCCCCAAGAACTGAAGATTTAACGGAATAGTTCATTATGTCGGCGACTCAAAATTACGGCACTGGCCGTCGCAAGACCGCAACCGCGCGCGTTTTCCTGCGTCCGGGCACTGGTAACATCTCGATCAACAATCGCACCCTGGATACCTTCTTCGGTCGCGAAACTGCTCGCATGGTCGTGCGTCAGCCGCTGGAGCTGACCGAGACCGTCGAGAAGTTCGACATCTTCGTCACCGTTGCCGGTGGTGGTGTCAGTGGTCAAGCTGGTGCCATTCGTCACGGCATCACCCGCGCTCTGATCGAGTACGACGAAGCCCTGCGCAGCCCGCTGCGTAAAGCTGGTTACGTCACTCGCGACGCCCGTGAAGTCGAGCGTAAGAAAGTCGGTCTGCGTAAAGCGCGTAAGCGTCCGCAGTACTCGAAGCGTTAATCGCGACTACGCTTCCAAAAGCGCCCAGTTTCCTTACGGAGCTGGGCGTTTTTTATGGGCATGGCAAAATGCTGCGACAACGTGCCGCATACGCGTAAGCCGCATCCTCCAAGGCTTTCGCCGCTCTCTTCGGGGGTAATTACCTTGTCAGAAAAGGGGCTTTTCTTTACCATTTGGCGAATTTTTTGCGCGGCCCGATTTTTACTTAGTAGAGGCCTGAACAACAGGCCACAAAGCTGATGGGAGACGACTGAATGAGCAATGACGGCGTGAATGCAGGCCGGCGTCGCTTCCTGGTTGCAGCCACCTCCGTGGTGGGTGCAGCAGGGGCGGTAGGTGCTGCGACTCCGTTCGTGGGGTCATGGTTCCCCAGTGCAAGGGCCAAGGCGGCCGGTGCACCGGTGAAGGTGAACGTCAGCAAGATCGAAGCGGGTCAGCAGATGGTTGCTGAGTGGCGCGGTCAGCCGGTGTTCATCGTGCGCCGCACTGAGGAGATCCTGGCCAACCTGACCAAGATCGAAGGCAGCATGGCTGATCCCGAGTCCGCTGCTTCCGTGCAGCCGGAGTACGTGGACAAGAAAACCCGCTCGATCAAGCCCGAGCTACTGGTCCTGGTTGGTCTGTGCACCCACCTGGGTTGCTCGCCGTCCTTCCGTCCGGAAGTGGCGCCGGCCGATCTGGGTGCGGACTGGGTTGGCGGTTATTTCTGCCCCTGCCATGGTTCCCGCTACGACCTCGCTGGACGTGTCTACAAGGCGCAGCCGGCGCCGTTGAACCTGCCGGTGCCGCCATACAGCTACGAGACGGATGACATCATCGTCGTCGGTGTGGACCAGGAGAAGGCCTGATGAGCAAATTCATGGAATGGGTGGATGCGCGCTTCCCCGCCACCAAGATGTGGGAAGATCATCTCTCCAAGTACTACGCACCGAAGAACTTCAACTTCTTCTACTTTTTCGGCTCGCTGGCACTGCTGGTGCTGGTCAATCAGATCGTTACCGGTATCTGGCTGACCATGAGCTTCGAACCTTCGGCCGAGGGTGCATTCGCCTCTGTCGAATACATCATGCGTGACGTCGAGTACGGCTGGATCCTGCGCTATCTGCACTCCACCGGCGCTTCGGCGTTCTTCGTGGTGGTCTACCTGCACATGTTCCGCGGTCTGCTTTACGGCTCCTACCAGAAGCCGCGTGAGCTGGTGTGGATCTTCGGCATGCTGATCTATCTGGTGCTGATGGCCGAGGCCTTCATGGGCTACCTGCTGCCTTGGGGCCAGATGTCCTATTGGGGCGCCCAGGTGATCATCTCGCTGTTCGGTGCCATTCCGGTGATCGGCGACGACCTGACCCAGTGGATTCGTGGTGACTACCTGATTTCCGGCATCACCCTGAACCGCTTCTTCGCCCTGCATGTGATCGCGCTGCCAATCGTGCTGCTCGGCCTGGTCGTACTGCACATCCTGGCACTACACGAAGTCGGCTCGAACAACCCGGACGGCGTCGACATCAAGAAATTCAAGGACGAGAACGGCGTGCCGCTCGACGGTATCGCGTTCCACCCTTACTACACCGTGAAAGACATCGTCGGTGTAGTGGTCTTCCTGTTCGTGTTCTGCTTCGTGGTGTTCTTCTTCCCGGAGATGGGCGGTTACTTCCTCGAGAAGCCGAACTTCGAAGCGGCCAACCCGTTCAAGACGCCTGATCACATCGCCCCGGTTTGGTATTTCACGCCGTTCTACGCGATCCTGCGTGCCGTACCGGACAAGCTGCTCGGTGTTATCGCCATGGGCGCTGCCATCGCGGTGTTGTTCGTGCTGCCCTGGCTTGACCGTAGCCCGGTCAAATCCATGCGCTACAAGGGTTGGCTGAGCAAGATCTGGCTGGTGATCTTCTGCATCTCCTTCGTCATTCTCGGCGTACTGGGTGTGCTGGCTCCGACCCCGGGTCGTACTCTGCTGTCGCAGGTGTGCACCTTCCTGTACTTCGCGTACTTCATCCTGATGCCGTTCTACACCAGGATGGAGAAGACCAAACCGGTTCCGGAAAGGGTGACTGGCTGATGAAAAAGCTCTTCGCTGCATTTGTTTTCGCTGCGCTGCCGGCTCTGGCCATGGGCGCTGCCAGCAACCATCCGCTGGACAAGGTCGATATCGACCTGACTGACAAGGCTGCTCTGCAGGACGGCGCGCGTACCTTCGCCAACTACTGCATGGGCTGCCACTCGGCCCAGTATCAGCGTTACGAGCGTGTTGCCGATGACCTCGGCATCCCGCACGAAATCATGCTGGACAACCTGGTATTCAGTGGCGCCAAGATCGGCGAGCACATGAAGATCGGCATGAAGCCGGACGACGCCAAGGGCTGGTTCGGTGCTGCTCCGCCCGATCTGACCCTGGTTGCTCGTGTGCGTGGTAATGACTGGCTGTACACCTATCTGCGTACCTTCTACGCCGATCCTGCGCGTCCGCTGGGTGCCAATAACAAGGTGTTCCCGAACGTGGGTATGCCGAACGTACTGGTTGGCCTGCAAGGCAACCAGGTCATCGGCTGCAAGCAGGTTCAGGTCGTCACCGATGGCAAGAAACAGTTCGATCCGCTGACTGGCGCGCCGATCACTCATGAAGCCTGTGATCAGCTCACCGTGGAAGCGAACACCGGCACCCTGAGCGAGGCCGAGTTCGACGAGAAGGTGAAGAACCTGGTGACCTTCCTGGCCTATTCGGCCAACCCGGTCAAGCTGAAGTCCCAGCGCATCGGCACCTACGTGCTGCTGTACCTGGCGTTCTTCTTCGTGTTCGCCTACCTGCTCAAGCGTGAGTACTGGAAGGACGTGCATTAATTCGTTGCCGTTCTCTGCATGCACCTGCGCGCCCTTATGGGCGCGCAGGTTTTTGTGCCCTGCCATTCCGGGTGGCCACCTTGCGGTGTCGTCGCCTGCACATTCAAGAATTGCTCCTGGCAATTTTTCGTGTCTCTGGAAAATCAAAAAAAGCGAGGAGGATCGCCATGGCGGTGACCAATAGGTTGACCTGCTACTCCGACCCCGCCGACCACTATTCCCATCGCGTGCGTCTGGTGCTCGCCGAGAAAGGTGTCAGCGTCGAGATCATCGATGTCGAGCAGGGCCGTTGTCCGCCCAAGCTTGCCGAGGTCAATCCCTACGGCAGCGTGCCGACGCTGGTCGATCGCGACCTGGCGTTGTACGAAGCGTCCGTGGTGATGGAGTATCTGGACGAGCGCTACCCGCATCCGCCGTTGCTGCCGGTGTACCCGGTGGCGCGGGCCAACAGTCGTTTGTTGATGCACCGCATCCAGCGTGACTGGTGCGTGCTGGTTGATCGTATTCTCGACAAGCGCAGCAAGGAGGCTGAGCGTCAATTGGCGCGCAAGGAACTGCGCGAAAGCCTGACCGGTGTATCGCCGCTGTTCGCTGACAAGGCATTCTTTCTCAGTGAGGAGCTGAGTCTGGTGGATTGCTGCTTGCTGCCCATTCTCTGGCGTCTGCCGGTGCTGGGTATCGAGTTGCCGCGTCCGGCCAAGCCGCTGCTCGACTATATGGAGCGCCAGTTCGCCCGCGAGGCCTTTCAGGCCAGTCTTTCTGCTGCCGAGCGCGTGATGCGCTAAGAAGGAGGAAACCATGAATTCCAGTCGTCCCTACCTGGTTCGCGCCCTCTATGAGTGGATCGTCGACAACGATTGCACGCCGCATCTGCTGGTCAATGCCGAATATCCCGGGGTGCAGGTGCCGCCTGGCTTTGCCAGTGACGGTCAGATTGTGCTCAATGCGTCGCCCAGTGCCGTGCGTCATCTGCATATGGACAATCAGGCGGTCAGTTTCGAAGGGCGCTTCGGTGGCGTCGCGCACAGCCTTTACATTCCTGCGGCAGCGATCCTGGCTATCTATGCGCGGGAGAACGGCCAGGGCATGGTCTTCGATATGGAGCCGTCGGTTGCTGGCAGTCCTGAAGAGCCCGAGCCGGATGATGATGGGCCCTCTGGTGATGAGCCGCCGCGTCCCAGCGGCCGGCCAAGTCTGAAAGTGGTCAAGTAAGCAATGAAAAGGGCGCCCGCGGGCGCCCTTGTCGTTTCTGCGTTCGAATCAGTTGGTGTATTCGAACAAACGCACGACCCGCTGCACACCCGATACGCTTTGCACCACGCGAGTGGCGGCGTTGGCCTCTTCGCGTGTGACCAAGCCGAGCATGTAGACGATGCCGTTCTCGGTGACGACCTTGATGCGTGCGCTCGGTACGCTACTGTCAGCCAGCATCTGGGTCTTGATCTTGGTGGTCAGCAGCGAGTCGTTGCTGCGCGCCAGCAGGGAGGCGGGTTGCTGCACCTGCAGCTCGTTATAGACCTTCTTCACGCCCTGCACACCGCGGGCGGTCTGGGCGGCGCGATCCTTCAGCTCGCTGCGTGGCGTCTGTCCGGCAAGCAGGATCACGCCGTTATAGCTGGTGACCACGATACGTGAGGTCGGGGAAGACAGGTCTGCGTGTGCATTGCTGATGCGGGAGGCAACTTCCGGGCCGAGGAACTGGTCATCGATCTTGTTGCCGATGCTGCGGCTGCCGCAGCCTGCCAGGGTCAAGGTAACGGCCAGCGCGGCCAGAATCAGGGCGGAACGCTTCATTCTTCACTCCCAAACAATTGACTGTCGATCAGGTCGCACAGGCAGTGGATAGTCAGCAGGTGGACTTCCTGAATGCGTGCGGTGACTTTGGCTGGAACGCGGATCTCGACGTCCTCCGGCAGCAGCAGTGAGGCCATGCCACCACCGTCGCGGCCGGTGAGGGCGACGACGGTCATCTCGCGATCATGTGCAGCTTGGATGGCCTGGATGACATTTGCTGAGTTGCCGCTGGTGGAAATCGCCAGCAGCACGTCGCCGGGCTGGCCGAGTGCGCGGATCTGCTTGGAGAAAATTTCGTTGTAGCTGTAGTCATTGGCAATCGAGGTGATGGTCGAGCTGTCGGTGGTCAGGGCGATGGCCGGCAGGCTAGGGCGCTCGCGCTCGAAACGATTTAGCAACTCGGAGGAGAAATGCTGGGCATCGCCGGCGGAGCCGCCGTTGCCGCAGGAAAGAATCTTGCCCTCGTTGAGCAGGGCCTGGACCATCACCAGGCTGGCGTGCTCGATATAGGGTGCCAGGACTTCCATGGCCTGCTGCTTGGTGTCGATGCTGGCTTGGAAGAGCTGGCAGATTCGGGATTGCATGTCCATCGGTTAAACCTTGAGTTTACGGCCGTCAGGCATCGAAGGCGTTCTTGATCCAGTCGAGGCGAGTGGCGCCGCTGGTACTGATGGCGACCACGTCGAAGCGGCAGGGGTAGCGGGCCCAGCGTGAGTGTTGCTGGAGGAAGAGTTCTGCGGCGATGACCAACTTGCCACGCTTGCGCGCATCGATGCTCTCCAGAGCGCCGCCCCAGGCACTGTGGCGGCGGGCGCGGACCTCGACGAATACTACTGTATCGCCGTCGAGCATGACCAGATCGAGTTCGCCGCGTCGACAGCTCCAGTTCTGTTCGATCAGTTGCAGGCCGTTACGTTCCAGGTGCTGGCGAGCGGCCTGCTCGGCGGCTCGCCCCAGATCGTTGTGTGCGCTCAATTGATGCTGTCAGGAAGGCGCTGAACCTGGCCGCCACGGAATTCGGCCCAAGGCAGTTGGCGTTCGATGCGCTGCGTGGCGTTGAGGCTGAGGCTGCCCGACAGGCCGTCGATGCGCGATTCCGGCAGCGCCTTGAGCTGGCCCAGGCGTGGCGCCAGGCGGTAGGCGTCTATCCCCATGGCATACAGGCGGCCCAGGCTGCCACCGGCCTGCGGCCACTGGTTGCTGACTTCCTGGCGCAGTGGTGCGTGGTTGTCGAGCAGCCAGGGGGTTTCGCAGAAGCGGATACCTTCCAGGTCCTGATACTGGGCCTGACTGTGAGCGCCGGTGAACAGGTGCGAGGTGGCGTAGACCGGCACGTCGCCGGCGTACTGGAAGGCCAGGGTCGGCTTGATCTGCTGCGCCTGCTGCGGGGTGGCGGCGAGGAAGATGAAATCGATGTCCTGGCGGCGCGCCGGTTGTGCATCCAGGCTGGTGCCCAGAGTGTTTTGCAGGCGACGGGCACGGGCTTCGCTCTCGCGCAGCTGGAACAGGTCGGCGATCTGACGGGCCAGCTCCACGGGTTGGTCGACATGTTCGGCGGCGATCAGTGTGCCGCCTTGGGCCTGCCAGCTCTGGCGGAAGGCATCCAGTACGCGGTCGCCCCAGTCGCCGCGCGGTACTAGGGCCACGGCGCGGCGCATGCCATCGTTCCAGGCACGGCGCGCGACTTCGCGGGCTTCGTCTTCGGCGGCCAGGCCGAACTGGAACAGTTGCGCTGGGCCTTCCTGACCTGCGTCGCTGTAGTTCAGGGCCAGGGTGGTGATGGGCAGTTGCTCGCGATCACTGAGCTGCTTGACCAGCGGTTTTTCCAGCGGGCCGACCACCAGTTGTATGCCATCGGCTTGTGCCTGCTGGTAGAAGGCATCCAGCGAGCCGATGCGGGAGCTGTCGTATAGCTTGATTTCCGGTGGGTTCTGCCCGGCCTGCTGGGCTTCGTAATGTGCGGCGAGAAAGCCGTCACGCAGGGCACGGGCGACACTTGCCAGTTGGCCTTCCTGCGGCAGCAGCAGGGCGACACGAGTCAGTGGCTGGCTGGCCAGTTCGCGCAGTTTGCCGAGGGCTTCGGGCAGTTGTTCGGCGGCAGGGTGCTGTGGGTTCTGCGCGACCCACTGGTCGATGGCGGCTTGCTGCTGCTCCAGTGTGGTATTGCTTTTGGTTACCTGGGCCAGCTCCAGCCAGCCGGCCAGGTCACTGTCGGTGCCAGCGGAGGTTTGCGTTGGCAGAGTGGAGACCAGGGCCCAGATGTTCTCGTGGTTGTCGTGAGCGACCTGACCGCTCAGCAGCGGCGCGATAAATACGCGTTCGCGGGCGGCGGCCAGGATTTGGCCGTCGGCTTCAAGGGCGCGTGCGCGGACCAGCTGAGTGCGGATCTGTTGCTCGACCGGGAGTTCGCCCAGGCGGTCGAGGCTGGGGTGCTGCAGGGCTTTCAGTGCACTCTTGGGCTGCTTGCGAGCCATGGCCAGCTCGGCCTTCAGGGTGCTGGCAAAGATCTGCTGGGCTGGCTGCAGGCCGGCGATATCGACCTGTTCGAGAATGCGGGTGGCGCGCGCCACGTCGTTCTGCTGGTAGCTCTGGTCGGCTGCAGATAGGCGTAACAGGGCGGCCTGTTCCGGTTTGCTCTCGGCGGCTTGCTGGAGCATCTGCTCGATGCTGGCTTGTGGCGTGCGCGGCAGCTGGCCCAGGTTATTGGAGGGCGAGCTGGCGCAGGCGGCGAGCAGGCCGGCCAGGAAAAGAGCAGAAAGAGGACGCAGGCTAGCGATCATCGGGTCATCCTGATACTTGAGCAAATCAAGCGGCGATTGTACCCAAGCCCCGAGATCGGTGCGATGCCGCAGGGGCGGAACCGGCTAGAATGAGCGCTCTTTCAATTAACGAGGTGTTTCCAGTGAGTCAGCCCGCAGTCGCAAGCGTCCAGCCAGGCAGCCTTTATGTGGTCGCCACGCCCATTGGCAATCTGGACGACATCAGCGCGCGGGCGCTGCGGATTCTGCGCGAGGTGGCGCTGATTGCCGCCGAAGACACGCGGCATTCGGCACGACTGCTGCAGCACTTCGGCATCGATACGCCATTGGCTGCCTGCCATGAGCACAACGAGCGCGACCAGGGTGGGCGCTTTCTGGCGCGGTTGCAGGCCGGTGAAGATGTCGCGCTGATTTCCGATGCAGGCACGCCGCTGATCTCCGATCCGGGTTATCACCTAGTGCGCCAGGCGCGTGCCGCAGGGTTCGCGGTCGTGCCCGTGCCCGGCGCCTGTGCGTTGATCGCTGCACTGTCGGCGGCTGGCCTGCCGTCGGATCGCTTCATCTTCGAGGGTTTTCTGCCGGCCAAAGCAGCTGGGCGCCGCGCGCGTCTGGAGCAGGTGCGGGAAGAGCCGCGCACGCTGATCTTCTATGAGGCGCCGCACCGTATTCTCGAATGCCTGCAGGACATGCGTGATGTATTTGGTGGTGATCGTCCCGCATTGCTGGCGCGTGAGCTGACCAAGACATTCGAGACCTTGCAGGGGCTGCCGTTGGCCGAGCTATCTGATTGGGTGGCTGCAGACAGCAATCAGCAGCGTGGCGAATGCGTGGTGCTGGTGGCGGGCTGGCAGGCGCCGGAGGGCGAGGAGGCGGTCAGCGCCGAAGCCTTGCGCGTGCTCGATCTGCTGATGGCGGAGATGCCGCTCAAACGGGCCGCGGCGCTGGCGGCAGAGATCACCGGGGTGCGCAAGAATTTGCTTTACCAGGTCGCCCTGGAGCGCAAGGCCTAGGGCGTTCGCCGTCGGTCTAGCTTGCAGCTTGCCATCACGCCCGGTACCCTTGCCGGCGGAGAGTCGATCGGACAGTCGCTGCCTTCGCAAGAAGGGGGAGGAAAGTCCGGGCTCCATAGGGCGGAGTGCCAGGTAATGCCTGGGAGGCGTGAGCCTACGGAAAGTGCCACAGAAAATAACCGCCTAAGCGCTTCGGCGCCGGTAAGGGTGAAAAGGTGCGGTAAGAGCGCACCGCGCGGCTGGCAACAGTCCGTGGCTAGGTAAACCCCACTCGGAGCAAGACCAAATAGGGTTCCATTGGCGTGGCCCGCGCTGGAACCGGGTAGGTTGCTAAAGGCGTGCAGTGATGTACGCCGTAGAGGAATGACTGTCCTCGACAGAACCCGGCTTACAGATCGACTCTCCTCCTTCCTTTCTCGTGTTGTCCTTCTATTCCCCGCTCGTCTGATACCGAAAAATTCTTACTCTTAACAAATTACTTTAAGTTTGAATTTCAGCTGGCTGGAATGGTTGAGCTTTGTCTGTCAAAAGCCGGTTCAGGCATCCCTTTTCCCCTCGCTTTTGTTCGCTAAATCTCCGTCCTGTAAGGATTTTTCCCTTCTGGCGCGCCTTGACGGTGGGGCGTGCGCGTTCCTATAGTGTGCGCAAGTGGTAAGAAGTGGCATGAAGTGGGTTTTTTTGGGCATGGAAAGCTAATTACAGGGGAAGCGCAGCCGTGTTTCGCGGAGCTAACGCCATCAGTCTCGACGCCAAAGGGCGCCTCGCGATGCCGAGTCGGTATCGTGACGAGCTCGTTGCGCGTTGCAGTGGCCAGCTCATCGTGACCATCGACGCCGTTGACCCCTGTCTTTGCGTCTATCCCCTGGCCGAGTGGGAGCTGATCGAAAACAAGCTGCGTGAGCTGGCTTCCTTCCGTGAAGAGAACCGCCGCCTGCAGCGTCTGTTGATCGGTAATGCCGTCGATCTCGAACTCGATGCCAGTGGCCGCTTCCTGGTGCCGCCGCGTTTGCGCGAGTACGCCAAGCTGGACAAGCGAGCGATGCTCGTCGGTCAGCTGAACAAGTTTCAACTCTGGGATGAAGACTCCTGGAATGCCGTAGCCGAAGCCGACCTCGCTGCCATCAAGCAGCCGGGAGCCCTTTCCGATGACCTGCGTGACCTGATCCTGTGACCATGACCGATAGCACCTTCCGCCATATCACCGTGCTGCTCGACGAGGCTGTCGAGGGGTTGGCTGTGCGCGTCGATGGTCGTTATATGGATGGCACCTTTGGGCGCGGTGGGCATAGCCGGCTTATCTTGCAGAAACTCGGGCCAGATGGGCGGCTGTTGGGGTTCGACAAAGATCCCCTGGCGATAGCCACCGGGGAAGCATTGGCGGCCGAAGACGGCCGCTTTGTCGTTGTGCAGCGCAGTTTTGCGGAACTTGGCGAAGAAGCTGTTGTCCGCGGCATCTCCGGTCAGGTCGCCGGCATCCTGCTGGACCTCGGCGTGTCCTCGCCGCAGTTGGATGATCCCGAGCGCGGCTTCAGCTTCCTCAACGACGGTCCGCTGGACATGCGGATGAATCCGGATGTCGGTGTCAGTGCCGCTGACTGGATCGCCACCGCGGACGAAGATGAAATCGCCCGTGTACTCAAGGATTACGGCGAAGAGCGTTTTGCCAAGCGTATGGCGCGTGCCGTGGTGCAGCGCCGGGCTGAGCAGCCGTTCACCCGCACTGCTGATCTGGCGCAGGTGCTGACCGTGGCTAATCCTGCCTGGGAAAAGGGCAAGAACCCGGCAACCCGTGCGTTCCAGGGCATCCGCATTTACGTCAATAACGAGCTCGGTGATCTCGAACGCGGCCTCGAAGCAGCGCTCGAGACTCTGGAAGTAGGTGGTCGCCTGGTGGTGATCAGCTTCCATTCGCTGGAAGACCGCATCGTCAAGCAGTTCATGAGACGTCAGGCCAAGGGCGAGGCGGACAAGTTGCCGCGCGACCTGCCGATCATCCCGAAAGCCTTCGAGCCGCGTCTCAAGCTGATCGGCAAGCCGGTCTACGCTGGCGATGCCGAACTCAAGGCCAATCCGCGCTCGCGCAGCGCGGTGATGCGCATCGCGGAGAAGTTGCGGTGAGCCGCCGGCTGATCAAGTCCATGCCCAGTGGCAGCTTCCTGATGCTGCTGCTGTTTGTCGCCATTCTGGTTTCCGCTGTGGCAGTGTCCTACAGCGCGCATTGGAATCGTCAGTTGCTCAACGAGCTGTATGGTGAGTTGAGCGTACGCGACAAGGCGCAGGCCGAGTGGGGGCGTCTCATTCTTGAGCAGAGCACCTGGACGGCGCACAACCGCATCGAAGCGCTGGCTAGCGAACAGCTGAAAATGCATATTCCCGACCCTGCCGCCGTGCGCATGGTGCGTCCATGATCGGTCTCGAAGGCGCACTCTATCCCTGGCGCTTCCGCCTGGTGCTGGTGTTGCTGGCGCTGATGGTCGGTGCTATTGCCTGGCGCATGCTCGACCTGCAGGTGCTCGACCATGATTTCCTCAAGGCACATGGCGATGCGCGCAGTGTGCGACATATCCCGATTCCGGCGCACCGTGGCCTGATCACCGACCGCAATGGCGAGCCGCTCGCTGTGAGTACCCCGGTCACCACGTTGTGGGCCAATGGCAAGGAGCTGCAGGCCGGTCGTGAGCAGTGGCCGGCACTGGCGGCGGCTCTTGGTCAGGACCCGGCCAACTTCGCCGCGCGCCTGGAGCAGAACAAGGAACGTGAGTTCATGTATCTGGTGCGCGGTCTGACCCCGGAGAACGGCCAGCGCGTGCTGGATCTGAAAGTGCCGGGCGTTTATGCCATCGAAGAATTCCGCCGTTTCTATCCGGCAGGCGAAGTGGCTGCCCATGTCGTCGGCTTCACCGACATCGACGACCGCGGCCGCGAGGGCATGGAACTGGCCTACGAGGATTGGCTGGCCGGTGTGCCAGGCAAGCGCCAGGTCCTCAAGGATCGCCGCGGCAAGCTGATCAAGGATGTACAGGTTGCGCAGAACGCCAAGGCTGGCAAGGCCTTGGCGTTGTCCATTGATCTGCGCCTGCAGTATCTGGCTCATCGTGAACTGCGTAATGCACTGCTGGAAAACGATGCCAAGGCCGGCAGCTTGGTGATGGTCGACGTGAAGACCGGCGAAGTGCTGGCGATGGTCAACCATCCCACCTACAACCCGAACAACCGCCGCAACCTGACCCCGGCCGCCATGCGCAACCGCGCCATGATCGACGTGTTCGAGCCGGGCTCGACGATCAAGCCGCTGTCGATGGCCGCTGCTCTGGAAACCGGTCGATGGAAACCCAGTGATGTCGTTCAAGTCGGCAACGGCACGCTGCAGATCGGCCGTTACACCATTCGTGACGTGTCCCGCACCCAGGGGCCGGCACTGGATCTGACCGGCATCCTGATCAACTCCAGCAACGTCGGCATGAGCAAGGTTGCCTTCGATGTCGGCGGCGAGCAGCTGCATCAGGTGTTCAGCAGCCTGGGTTTTGGCCGTGATACCGGGCTGGGATTCCCTGGTGAGCGAGTGGGTAACCTGCCCAATCATCGCAAGTGGCGCGAGGCTGAAACGGCCACGCTGTCCTATGGCTACGGCCTCTCGGTGACTGCCGTGCAGTTGGCGCACGCCTACGCAGCATTGGCCAATGGCGGCAGCATGACGCCGCTGTCGATGATTCGCGTGGATGAGAAGCCAGGTGCGATGCAGGTGGTTCCGGCTGACGTGGCCAAGACTCTGCAAGGCATGCTGCAGCAGGTTATCGAGGCCCCGCGCGGCGTGTTCCGCGCTCAGGTGCCGGGTTATCACGTCGCGGGCAAGAGCGGTACTGCGCGCAAGACCAATTCCGGGGCCAAGGGCTACCAGACCAATTCCTATCGTTCCCTGTTCGCTGGCTTCGCGCCGGCGCAGGACCCGCGTATTGCGCTGGTCGTGGTGATCGATGAGCCCGGCAAGGGCGCCTACTACGGCGGCCTGATCTCCGCCCCGGTATTTAGCCGGGTGATGGCTGGTTCGCTGCGTTTGATGAACATTGCGCCAGACAATCTGCCGCCACCTGAGCAGAAGATGGCCGCCGTTGGCCAGGGAGGGCACAACTAATGCCCATGCCACTCAATCAATTGTTGCCGGCTGCCGAGGGCGGCGTGCTGATTCGTGAACTGACGCTGGACAGCCGCAAGGTGCGTCCGGGCGACCTGTTCCTGGCTGTGCCGGGCACCCAGCAGGATGGGCGCGTGCATATCGCCGATGCCATTGCTCGCGGTGCCGCTGCCGTGGCATTCGAGGCCGATGGCGCGCCGGCGATGCATGCCGATAGCGCCGTGCTGGTTCCGGTAAAAGGCCTGGCCAAACAGCTCTCCGCCATCGCCGGGCGTTTCTATGGTGAGCCGAGTCGTGCTCTGCATCTGGTCGGCATCACTGGCACCAACGGCAAGACCAGCGTCAGCCAGTTGCTGGCGCAGGCGATGGATCTGCTCGGTCAGCGCTGCGGCATCGTCGGCACCCTGGGCAATGGTTTCCATGGCGCGCTGGAGCAAGGCAAGCACACCACGCCCGATCCGGTCGGTGTACAGGCGACCCTCGCTGGCCTGAAACAGGCTGGTGCCCGTGCGGTGGCCATGGAGGTCTCTTCCCATGGGCTGGATCAGGGCCGTGTTGCCGCGTTGGAGTTCGATGTCGCGGTGTTCACCAATCTGTCGCGTGACCACCTTGATTATCACGGCAGCATGGAGGCCTACGGCGCGGCCAAGGCCAAGCTGTTCGCCTGGCCGAATCTGCGCTGCCGGGTGATCAACCTCGATGACGCCTTCGGTCGTGAACTGGCCGCGCAGACGCATGAGTCGCGCCTGATCGGTTACAGCCTCAACGATGCCAGCGCCTTCCTTTATTGCAGCGAAGCGCACTTCGACGATCACGGCGTGCGCGCACGCCTGGTCACGCCGCGTGGCGAAGGCGTGCTGCGCAGTAATCTGCTTGGCCGCTTCAACCTCAGCAATTTGCTGGCGGTGGTCGGTGCGCTGCTGGGACTGGATTACGCACTCGACGAGATTCTCAAGGTCTTGCCGCAACTTCAGGGACCGGCTGGCCGCATGCAGCGCCTTGGCGGCGGCGACAAGCCGCTGGTGGTGGTCGACTACGCACACACACCGGACGCGCTGGAGAAAGTGCTCGAAGCCATGCGCCCACATGTCGACGGGCGTCTGGTCTGTCTGTTCGGCTGCGGTGGTGATCGTGATCGTGGCAAGCGCCCGCTGATGGCTGCGGTAGCCGAGCGCCTGGCTGACAGGGTGTGGGTGACCGATGACAACCCGCGCACTGAAGAACCAGCGCAGATCGTTGCCGATATTCGCGCTGGCTTCGCAGCGCCGGAGCAGGTGCAGTTCATTCATGGTCGTGGCGATGCCATCGCGCGGCTGATCGCTCAGGCTGAAGCCGCCGACGTTCTGGTGCTGGCTGGCAAGGGGCATGAGGATTACCAGGAAATCATGGGTGTGCGTCAGCCGTTCTCCGACCTGATCGAAGCGAACAAGGCCCTGGCGGCCTGGGAGGCGGCTCATGCTTAAGCCCTGGCTGCTCAGCGACGTTGCCAGTGACTTGAACGCGCGCGTGATTGGTGCCGATGTCGCTTTCTCGGCGGTGGGCACCGACAGCCGCAGCATTGCCGCAGGCCAGCTGTTCGTGGCACTGGCCGGGCCGCGTTTTGACGGCCATGACTATCTGGCCGAAGTCGCCGCCAAGGGCGCCGTGGCGGCATTGGTCGAGCGCGAGGTGGCGAATGCGCCGCTGCCGCAACTGCTGGTGGCGGATTCGCGCATGGCGCTCGGTCAGTTGGGTGCGCTGAATCGCGAGGCCTTCAACGGCCCGCTGGCTGCCGTGACCGGCTCCAGCGGCAAGACCAGCGTCAAGGAAATGCTTGCGGCCATCCTGCGTGCTGGCTTGAACGGCGCAGTGCTGGCGACCCGCGGTAATCTCAACAACGACCTTGGTGCGCCGCTGACCTTGCTGGAACTGGCGCCGGAGCATCGCGCCGGGGTGATCGAGCTGGGCGCCAATCATATTGGTGAGATCGCCTACACCGTCAGCCTGACTCGGCCGCAGGTGGCGATCATTACCAACGCCGGTAACGCTCACGTTGGCGAGTTCGGCGGCCCGGAAAAAATCGTCGAGGCCAAAGGCGAGATACTCGAAGGTCTGCCGAACGATGGCGTGGCCGTGCTCAACCTGGATGACAAGGCCTTCGTCACCTGGCAGCGTCGCGCGGCCGGACGTAAGGTAATGAGCTTTGCCTTGCGCGACACTCGCGCGGACTTCCACGGCAGCGATCTGGCCCGCGACGAGCGTGGCTGTCAGGGCTTCACCTTGCGTAGCCCGGTCGGTAGTACGCGCATTCAGCTCAACCTGCTGGGCGAGCATAACGTGGCTAACGCCTTGGCCGCCTGTGCCGCCGCCCATGCTCTGGGCATGCCGTTGGTCGCCATGGTTCAAGGTCTGCAAAGCCAGCAGCCGGTCAAGGGGCGCGCGGTAGCGCAGCTGGCGGCTAATGGCGTGCGCATCATCGATGACAGTTACAACGCCAACCCCGTGTCGATGTGTGCGGCGGTGGATATACTCGCCGCCTTCTCCGGTCGCACCGTTCTGGTGCTGGGAGACATGGGCGAGTTGGGCGAATGGGCTGAACAGGGCCATCGCGATGTTGGCCGCCACGCAGCCGGCAAGGTCGATGCACTGTATGCCGTTGGCTCTCTCATGCGTCATGCGGTCGAGGAGTTTGGCTCAAAAGGCCGCCACTTCGTCGACCAGGCCGAGCTGATCGAAGCGCTTCGCGCCGAGCAGGCCGGCAGCACACTACTAATCAAGGGTTCACGCAGCGCAGCCATGGACAAGGTCGTGGCGGCGCTGTGTGGCGTATCTGGGGAGATTCACTAAATGCTGCTGCTGCTGGCGGAGTACCTGCAACAGTTCCACAAGGGCTTCGCGGTCTTTCAGTACCTGACCCTGCGCGGCATCCTCGGCGTGCTTACGGCCCTGGCGCTGTCGCTGTGGCTCGGCCCGTGGATGATCCGTACCCTGCAGGTGCGTCAGATCGGCCAGTCCGTGCGCAACGATGGCCCGCAGTCGCATCTGTCGAAGAAGGGCACGCCGACCATGGGCGGTGCGCTGATCCTCAGCGCCATCACCGTCAGCACGTTGCTCTGGGCTGACCTGTCGAATCGCTACGTCTGGGTGGTACTGGCCGTGACCCTGCTGTTCGGTGCCATCGGCTGGGTCGATGACTACCGCAAGGTGATCGAGAAGAACTCGCGTGGCCTGCCGAGCCGCTGGAAGTATTTCTGGCAGTCGGTGTTCGGCCTGGGCGCCGCCTTCTTCCTTTATATGACGGCGCAGAGCCCGGTGGAGACCACCCTGATCCTGCCGCTGCTGAAGGATGTAAGCATCCCGCTGGGTATCGGCTTCGTGGTGCTGACCTACTTCGTCATCGTCGGTTCGAGCAACGCAGTGAACCTCACCGACGGCCTCGATGGTCTGGCCATTCTGCCGACCGTGATGGTCGGCGGCGCGCTGGGCATCTTCTGCTACCTGTCAGGCAACGTGAACTTCGCTGAATACCTGCTGATCCCGTATGTGCCGGGCTCTGGTGAGCTGATCGTGTTCTGCGCCGCGTTGGTCGGTGCCGGCCTGGGCTTTCTGTGGTTCAACACCTACCCGGCACAGGTGTTCATGGGCGACGTCGGCGCGCTGGCCCTCGGCGCCGCACTGGGCACCATCGCCGTGATCGTCCGCCAGGAAGTCGTGCTGTTCATCATGGGTGGGGTGTTCGTCATGGAAACCTTGTCGGTGATCATCCAGGTCGCCAGCTTCAAGCTGACCGGCAAGCGCGTGTTCCGCATGGCGCCGATCCACCACCATTTCGAACTCAAGGGCTGGCCCGAGCCGCGCGTGATCGTCCGCTTCTGGATCATCACCGTGATTCTCGTGCTGATTGGCCTTGCCACCCTGAAACTGAGGTAATTGAGCGTGTCGTTGATCGCTTCCGACCAGTTCCGCATCGTTGTCGGCCTCGGCAAGAGCGGCATGTCCCTGGTGCGCTTCCTGGCGCAGCAGGGCGTGCGCTTTGCCGTGGCCGATACGCGCGCGAACCCACCGGAGCTGGAAACGCTCAAGCGCGACTACCCGCAGGTGGAGGTACGCTGCGGCGAGCTGGACGTGAATTTTCTCTGCCGCGCCTCGGAGCTGTACGTGAGCCCTGGTCTGGCCGTGGCCACGCCGGCGCTGGCCGAAGCTGCTGCGCGCGGGGTGAAGTTGTCCGGTGATATCGACCTGTTCGCCCGTCACGCCAAGGCGCCGATCGTCGCCATCACCGGTTCCAATGCCAAGAGCACCGTCACCACCCTGGTCGGTGAAATGGCCGTTGCGGCCGACAAGCGCGTTGCCGTCGGCGGCAACCTCGGTACCCCGGCGCTGGACCTGCTGGCGGACGACGTCGAGCTGTACGTGCTGGAACTGTCCAGCTTCCAGCTGGAAACCACCGATCAGCTCAACGCTGAAGTGGCCACCTGCCTGAACATCAGCGAAGACCACATGGACCGCTACAGCGGCCTGCCGGCCTATCACCTGGCCAAGCACCGGATCTTTCGTGGTGCCCGTCAGGTGGTGATCAATCGAGACGACGCGCTTTCGCGTCCGCTGATCGCCGATCAGGTGACCTGCTGGGAGTTCGGCCTTGGCAAACCCGACTTCAAACGCTTCGGCCTGCTCGAAGAAAACGGCGAAAAATCCCTGGCGTTTCGCTTCGAGACGCTGCTGCCGGTGAGCGAGCTGAAGATCCGCGGCGCGCATAACCAGTCCAACGCCCTGGCGGCGCTGGCGCTCGGTCAGGCCGTCGGCCTGCCGATGGACGCCATGCTCGCTACCCTGCGCCAGTTCACCGGTTTGCCGCACCGCTGCCAGTGGGTTGGTGAACGTGCTGGGGTGAATTACTACGATGATTCCAAAGCCACCAACGTCGGTGCCGCGCTGGCGGCCATCGAAGGCCTGGGCGCAGATATTGCCGGCAAGCTGGTGCTGATTGCCGGTGGCGATGGCAAGGGCGCCGACTTCTCCGCGCTGAAAACTTCAGTTGCACGCTTCTGCCGCGCCGTGGTGCTGCTCGGTCGTGATGCCGAGCGCCTGGCCGAAGCCTTGGGCGACGCCGCGCCGCTGGTGCGGGTAACGACCCTCGACGAGGCCGTGCAGCGCTGCCGCGAACTGGCCGAGGCCGGCGATGCTGTGCTGTTGTCGCCAGCGTGTGCCAGCCTCGACATGTTCAAGAACTTCGAAGAGCGCGGGCGTCTGTTCGCCCAGGCTGTGGGAGGGCTTCGCTGATGCTGGCCTTCCTGCGCGTTAGTCCCTCGCCGCTGTTCGGTCGCGGTTTCAACGTCGACTTCCCGATGCTTGCCGGCTGCCTGGGGCTGCTCGGCCTGGGCCTGGTGATGATCACCTCGGCCTCGTCGGAGGTGGCGGCGGCGCTGTCCGGCAACCCGCTGTATCACATGATTCGCCACCTGATCTATCTGGTCATCGGCCTCGGCGCTGCCGGCGTCGTGCTGATGATCCCGATGAGCTTCTGGCAGCGTTATGGCTGGATGCTGTTGCTGGCAGCGTTCGGCCTGCTGGTGTTGGTGCTGATCCCCGGTATTGGCCGCGAGGTCAACGGTGCGCGGCGCTGGATCGGTTTCGGCGCGTTCAACGTGCAGCCCTCGGAGATCGCCAAGGTGTTCGTGGTGGTCTACCTGGCCGGCTATCTGGTGCGCCGTCAGGAAGAAGTGCGCGAGAGCTGGATGGGCTTCTTCAAGCCGTTCGTGGTGCTGCTGCCGATGGCCGGCCTGTTGCTGCTGGAGCCGGACTTCGGCGCCACCGTGGTGATGATGGGCGCGGCCATGGCCATGCTGTTCCTCGGTGGTGTCGGCATGTTGCGCTTCGGCCTGATGGTGGCCCTGGCGGTCGGTGCCGTGTTCGTGCTGGTGCAAACCCAGGAATATCGCCTGCAACGTCTGATCACCTTCACTGACCCCTGGGCTGACCAGTATGGCTCGGGCTACCAGTTGACCCAGGCGCTGATTGCCTTCGGCCGTGGCGAGTGGTTCGGCGTGGGCCTGGGCAACAGCATCCAGAAGCAGTTCTACCTGCCCGAAGCGCACACCGACTTCGTCTTCTCGGTCCTGGCCGAGGAGCTGGGCTTCGTCGGTGCGCTGGCGACCCTGGCGCTGTTCGTCTTCGTCTGCGTACGCGGCCTTTACATCGGCCTGTGGGCCGAGAAGGCCAAGCAGTTCTTCTCCGCCTACGTGGCGTACGGGCTGTCGTTCCTGTGGATCGGCCAGTTCTTGATCAATATCGGCGTGAATACCGGCCTGTTGCCGACCAAGGGTCTGACCTTGCCCTTCCTCAGCTACGGTGGTTCGTCGCTGGTGATCTGCTGCATCAGCCTGGCCATTCTGCTGCGTATCGAGTGGGAGCGACGCAACGTGCTGGGCAACGAGGATATCGAGTTCAGCGAAGAAGATTTCGCCGAGCCGAGCAAGGAGGTCGCCCATGCGCGGTAACGTATTGATCATGGCCGGTGGCACGGGCGGCCACGTATTCCCGGCGCTTGCCTGCGCGCGCGAATTTCAGGCTCGCGGTTACAGCGTGCACTGGCTCGGTACGCCGCGTGGCATCGAGAACGAGCTGGTGCCGCAAGCCGGGCTGCCGCTGCACCTGATCAACGTCAGCGGCCTGCGCGGCAAGAGCAAGTTGTCACTGCTCAAGGCGCCGTTCCAACTGCTGCGTTCGCTGCTGCAGGCACGTCGCATTGTGCGCGAGGTGCAGCCGGTCTGCGTACTCGGCATGGGCGGCTATGTAACCGGGCCTGGCGGCCTGGCTGCACGTCTGGCCGGTGTACCGCTGGTGATCCACGAGCAGAACGCCGTTGCCGGTACCGCCAATCGCCTGCTGTCGCGCATCGCCGTGCGCATCTGCGAGGCCTTCCCGAACACCTTCGGCGCTTCCGACAAGCGGCGCACCACTGGCAACCCGGTGCGTGAGGAGCTGTTCCTGGAAACGCCGCGTGAGCCGCTGGTTGGCCGCAAGCCGAAATTGCTGGTGCTGGGCGGCAGCCTGGGCGCCGAGCCACTGAACAAATTGCTGCCTGCCGCACTGGGGAAAATCTCCACCGAGGTGCGCCCACAGGTGTTTCACCAGGCCGGTAAACAACATGCCGAAATCACTGCGGAGCGTTATCGCGATGCCGCGGTCGAAGCCGAGGTCGCGCCTTTCATCAAGGACATGGCCCGCGCCTATGGCTGGGCTGATCTGGTGGTGTGCCGCGCCGGCGCGCTGACCGTCAGCGAATTGGCCGCCGCTGGCTTGCCGTCGTTTCTCGTGCCGCTGCCGCACGCGATCGACGACCACCAGAGCCGCAATGCCGAATACCTGGCGAAGGAGGGCGCCGCTGTCCTTCTTGCGCAATATGCCACTGACGCGGACACGCTTGCCGCGCAGCTCACCGAGGTTCTGATGCACCTGGAAAAACTCAATGTCATGGGCGCCACTGCGCGCCGCCTGGCCAAGCCCGATGCAACCCGCACGGTGGTCGACATCTGCCAGGAGGTGATGCGTGGCTAAGTCTCCTGCTGCGGTCAAGGCTGAAGTGCGCCGTATGCGGCGTATCCGGCGCATCCATTTCGTCGGTATCGGCGGCGTGGGCATGTGCGGTATCGCCGAGGTCCTGCTGAACCTGGGTTATGAAGTATCCGGCTCCGACCTCAAGGCCTCGGCCGTTACCGACCGCCTGAAAAGCTTCGGCGCGCAAATCTTCATCGGCCATGCTGCCGAGAACGCTGAACAGGCAGACGTGCTGGTGGTCTCCAGTGCGGTCAACACCAGCAACCCGGAAGTCGCCACCGCGCTGGAGCGTCGTATCCCGGTCGTGCCGCGTGCCGAGATGCTCGCCGAGCTGATGCGCTACCGTCACGGCATCGCCGTGGCCGGCACCCACGGCAAGACCACCACCACCAGCCTGTTGGCGTCGGTGTTCGCCGCTGGCGGTCTCGACCCGACCTTCGTCATCGGTGGTCGCCTGAATGCAGCCGGCACCAATGCTCAGCTCGGCTCCAGCCGCTTCCTGATCGCCGAAGCCGATGAGAGCGACGCCAGCTTCCTGCACCTGCAGCCGATGGTTTCGGTGGTCACCAATATCGACGCCGACCATATGAGCACCTATGGCGGTGACTTCAATGTATTGAAGAAAACCTTCATCGAATTCCTGCACAACCTGCCGTTCTACGGCCTGGCCGTGCTCTGCGTGGATGACCCGGTGGTGCGTGAGCTGCTGCCTCAGGTCGGCCGTCCGACCGTCACCTATGGTTTTGCCGAAGATGCCGACGTGCGCGCGATTAACGTGCGCCAGGAAGGCATGCGCACCTACTTCACCGTGCTGCGCCCGGACTGCGAGCCGCTCGACGTGTCGGTGAACATGCCGGGCAACCACAACGTCCTCAATGCACTGGCGACCATCGCCATCGCTACCGACGAGGGCATCGACGATGCTGCCATCGTCAGTGGCCTGTCAGGCTTCCAGGGTGTTGGCCGGCGCTTCCAGGTCTACGGCGAACTGCCGATGGACGGTGGCAGCGTGATGCTGGTCGACGACTACGGTCATCACCCGCGTGAAGTGGCAGCGGTGGTTAAGGCCGTACGCGGTGGCTGGCCGGAGCGCCGCCTGGTGATGGTCTATCAGCCGCATCGCTACAGCCGTACTCGTGATCTGTACGACGACTTCGTGCAGGTGCTCGGTGAGGCCAACGTGCTGCTGCTGGTGGAAGTCTACCCGGCTGGCGAGGAGCCGATTCCCGGTGCCGACAGCCGCCAGCTGTGCCACAGCATCCGTCAGCGCGGCCAGCTCGATCCGATCTATGTCGAGCGTGGTGCCGACCTGGCGCCGCTGCTCAAACCACTGCTGCGCGCAGGCGACATCCTGCTGTGCCAGGGCGCGGGCGATATTGGCGCGGTGGCGCCGCAACTGATCAAGCACCCGCTGTTCGTGGGGGAGTCGAAATGAGTTTGCACAGTACCCTCGATCCCAAGGCCTTCGGCCGCGTCGCCGTGCTGTTCGGCGGCAAGAGCGCCGAGCGTGAGGTGTCGCTGAAATCCGGCAATGCCGTGCTCAGCGCCTTGCAGGCGGGTGGCGTGGACGCCTTCGGTATCGATGTGGGTGATGATTTCCTGCAGCGCCTGAACAGCGAGAAGATCGACCGCGCTTTCATCGTGCTGCACGGCCGCGGTGGCGAGGACGGTTCCATGCAGGGCCTGCTGGAATGCGCCGGCATTCCCTACACCGGCAGCGGCATCCTGGCGTCTGCGCTGGCCATGGACAAGCTGCGCACCAAGCAGGTCTGGCATAGCCTCGGCCTGCCGACGCCACGCCACGCCGTACTGACTTCGCAGGCTGACTGCGAGGCTGCCGCCGCCGAGCTGGGTTTCCCGCTGATCGTCAAGCCGGCTCATGAAGGTTCCAGCATCGGCATGGCCAAGGTCGAGAGCGTCGAGGCGCTGATCGCTGCCTGGCAGGACGCCGCTCGCTACGACAGCCAGGTGCTGGTCGAGCAGTGGATCGCCGGCCCCGAATACACCATCGCCGTGCTGCGTGGCGAAGTGCTGCCGCCCATTGGCCTCGGCACGCCGCACAGCTTCTACGACTACGACGCCAAGTACCTGGCCAATGACACCCAGTACCGCATTCCTTGCGGCCTGTCTGCCGAGAAAGAGGCTGAGCTGAAGGTGCTGACCGCGCGCGCCTGCGAGGCCGTGGGTACTCAGGGCTGGGCCCGCGCTGATGTGATGCAGGACGCCAGTGGCCATTTCTGGTTGCTGGAGGTGAACACCGTACCGGGCATGACCGATCACAGCCTGGTGCCAATGGCTGCGCGTGCTGCCGGCCTGGATTTCCAGCAACTGGTGCTGGCGATCCTGGCTGACAGCGTCGAGGCGAGGGGTTAAGCGATGAGCATCGCTCTGCGTCATCAGGACTCGCTGAGGGCTCCGCAACGCGGCAAGCCCGCGCCGCGTGGCGCCAGCCGTCTGGTGGCCAAGGAGCCGATGCGCCTGCGCCTGCCCAAGCCGGATTTCTCTTGGATGGGCCGTTTGCTCTGGCCACTGCTGTTGGTGGGGCTCGGCTTCGGGGCTTACGAAGGTGCACAGCGA
Organism: Ectopseudomonas composti; assembly: GCF_900115475.1. Taxonomy (GTDB): domain Bacteria; phylum Pseudomonadota; class Gammaproteobacteria; order Pseudomonadales; family Pseudomonadaceae; genus Aquipseudomonas; species Aquipseudomonas composti. The sequence continues at coordinate 91,612 of NZ_FOWP01000001.1, read as the reverse complement.
CTGCTGCCGTACGCCGACCGCCCGATCGCGCGCATCAGCGTGCAGGGTGATCTGGCTTATATCAGTCAGCAGGCGGTGCAGCGGCGGATCGCGCCATTCATCGAGGCAAGCTTCTTCAGCGCCGATCTGCGCGGTATGCGCGAAGAGCTGGAGCGCATGCCATGGATCGCCCATGCCGAAGTGCGTCGCGTCTGGCCGGATCAGATCGATGTGCGCCTGGAAGAACAGTTGCCCATCGCCCGCTGGGGTGACGAGGCACTGCTCAATAACCAGGGCCAGGCGTTCGCACCGCAGGAGCTGGACAACTATCAGCATCTGCCGCAGCTGTCCGGTCCGAAGCGGGCGCAGCCGAAGGTGATGCAGCAGTACCAGATGCTCAGCCAGTTGCTGCGGCCGATGGGCTTCACCGTGGTTGGGCTGCAGCTGCGCGAGCGCGGCAGCTGGTTCCTCTCGGCTACCGAGAATGCCAGCGGCCAGCGTATTGACATCCTGCTGGGGCGTGATCACGTGGTGGAAAAAATGCGTCGGTTCGCCGCGATCTACGAGCGGGAACTGAAAGAACAGAGCGCGAAGATCGCGCGCATCGACCTGCGTTATGCCAACGGCCTGGCCGTGGCCTGGCGTGAGCCGGTGGAGCCGGCCACGGCCGAGCAGAAAGTGAATTGAGGAGAGGCAGGACTAATGAGTAGCGCGCAGAGCGGCAAGATGATCGTTGGCCTGGACATCGGCACCTCCAAGGTGGTGGCGCTGGTGGGCGAGGTGACGGCCGATGGCCAGCTGGAAATCGTCGGCATTGGCACCCATCCGTCGCGCGGTCTGAAGAAGGGCGTGGTGGTCAATATCGAATCCACCGTGGCCTCGATTCAGCGCGCCGTGGAAGAGGCGCAGTTGATGGCCGGCTGCCGTATCCACTCGGCCTTCGTCGGCGTGGCCGGCAATCACATCCGCAGCCTGAACAGCCACGGCATCGTCGCCATTCGTGATCGCGAAGTGAGCCCGGCCGATATCGAGCGCGTGCTCGACGCCGCGCAGGCTGTCGCCATTCCGGCGGATCAACGCGTGCTGCACACCCTGGCGCAGGACTACGTGATCGACAACCAGGAGGGCGTGCGCGAGCCGCTGGGTATGTCTGGCGTGCGCCTGGAAGCCAAGGTGCATGTGGTCACCTGCGCGGTGAACGCCGCGCAGAACATCGAGAAGTGCGTGCGCCGCTGTGGCCTGGAGGTCGATGACATCATCCTCGAGCAGCTGGCATCCGCTTATTCGGTACTGACCGAGGACGAGAAGGAGCTGGGCGTGTGCCTGGTGGACATCGGCGGCGGTACCACCGATATCGCCATCTTCACCGAAGGTGCGATTCGCCACACGGCGGTGATCCCGATTGCCGGTGACCAGGTCACCAACGACATCGCCATGGCCCTGCGTACACCGACCCAGTATGCCGAGGAAATCAAGATCCGTTACGCCTGCGCCCTGGCCAAGCTGGCCGGTGCCGGCGAGACCATCAAGGTGCCGAGCGTCGGTGATCGTCCGCCGCGCGACCTGTCGCGCCAGTCCCTGGCCGAAGTGGTCGAGCCGCGTTACGACGAGCTGTTCACCCTGGTTCAGGCCGAGCTGCGCCGCAGTGGCTACGAAGACCTGATTCCCGCCGGCATCGTCATGACTGGCGGTACGGCGAAGATGGAAGGCGCGGTCGAGCTGGCCGAGGAGATTTTCCATATGCCGGTACGCCTCGGCGTGCCGCACAGCGTCAAAGGCATGGGCGACGTGGTGCGCAACCCGATTTATTCCACCGGTGTGGGCTTGCTGCTGTACGGGCTGCAGAAGCAGAACGACGGCATTTCCATGTCGGTGGGCAGTCCTTACCAGGACGAGAGCAAAACCCCGGTACTCGAGCGCATCAAGCGTTGGGTGCAAGGTAATTTCTAAATTTGCAGTAGGCGTTACAACTAGAAAGGAAGGAGAGGGATCATGTTCGAACTAGTAGATAACATTCCGCAAAGCGCGGTGATCAAAGTAATCGGTGTCGGTGGTGGCGGCGGCAACGCAGTCAATCACATGGCGGTCAGCAACATCGAGGGCGTCGAGTTCATCTGCGCCAACACCGATGCGCAGGCGCTGAAGAACATCGGTGCACGCACCGTGCTGCAGCTCGGCCCAGGCGTGACCAAAGGCCTGGGTGCTGGCGCCAATCCTGAGGTCGGTCGTCAGGCCGCGCTGGAAGATCGCGAGCGCATCGCCGAAGTGCTGCAAGGCACCGACATGGTGTTCATCACCACCGGCATGGGTGGTGGTACCGGCACTGGCGCTGCTCCGGTGATCGCCGAAGTGGCCAAGGAGATGGGCATCCTCACCGTTGCCGTGGTGACCCGTCCGTTCCCGTTCGAAGGCAAGAAGCGCATGGTCATCGCCGATGAGGGCATCCGCGCGCTGTCCGAGAGCGTCGACTCGCTGATCACCATCCCCAACGAAAAGCTGCTGACCATCCTCGGTAAGGACGCCAGCCTGCTGTCCGCCTTCGCCAAGGCTGACGATGTACTGGCCGGTGCCGTGCGCGGTATCTCCGACATCATCAAGCGTCCGGGCATGATCAACGTCGACTTCGCCGACGTGAAAACCGTGATGAGCGAGATGGGCATGGCGATGATGGGCACTGGCTGCGCCAGCGGTCCGAACCGTGCGCGTGAAGCGACCGAAGCGGCCATCCGTAACCCGCTGCTGGAAGACGTCAACCTGCAGGGCGCTCGCGGCATTCTGGTGAACATCACTGCCGGCCCGGACCTGTCACTGGGTGAGTACTCCGACGTGGGTAACATCATCGAGCAGTTCGCTTCCGAGCACGCCACCGTCAAGGTCGGCACCGTGATCGATGCCGACATGCGCGACGAACTGCACGTCACCGTGGTCGCTACCGGTCTGGGTGCGCGCATGGAGAAGCCGGTCAAAGTGGTCGACAACACCGTTCAGGTCGCCGTCAGCCAGCCGGTTGCCCAGCAGCCTGCCGCGCAGCCGCGCAGCGAGCAGTCGGTCAACTACAAGGACTATGAGCGCCCGACTGTACAGCGTCAGAGCCACGGCGGTGCGGCCACTGCAGCCAAGCTCAATACCCAGGATGATCTCGATTACCTGGATATTCCGGCTTTCCTGCGTCGTCAGGCCGATTGATGGAATGTATCAGGAGTATGAAGTTGATTGGTGTTCAGCAAAGGTCGGTTCTGCTATTATCCCCGACCATTGTTGAAAACAGTTCGCAACTAGCGATATAGCGGCCAAGCCATGATCAGACAACGCACCCTGAAGAACATCATCCGTGCCACCGGCGTTGGCCTGCATTCGGGGGAAAAGGTTTACCTGACCCTGAAGCCGGCTCCGGTGGATACCGGCATCGTGTTTCGTCGTACCGATCTCGATCCAGTCGTGGAAATCCGCGCGCTGGCCGGGAATGTCGGCGAAACCACCATGTCGACCACATTGATCAACGGTGATGTCAAGGTAGATACGGTAGAGCACTTGCTTTCGGCCATGGCAGGCCTGGGCATCGATAACGCCTACGTCGAACTCTCCGCATCCGAAGTGCCGATCATGGACGGCAGCGCCGGTCCCTTCGTGTTCCTGATTCAATCGGCTGGCCTGCAGGAGCAGGAAGCGCCGAAGAAATTCATCCGCATCCTGCGAGAGGTGACTGTGGAGGAGGGCGACAAGCGCGCCACCTTCGTGCCTTTCGACGGCTTCAAGGTGAGCTTCGAGATCGATTTCGATCACCCTGTGTTCCGCAATCGTACGCAGAGCGCCAGTGTGGATTTCTCCAGCACGTCTTTCGTCAAGGAAGTCAGCCGGGCCCGCACCTTTGGCTTCATGCGTGACATCGAGTTCCTGCGTTCACAGAATCTGGCGCTCGGTGGCAGCGTGGAAAACGCCATCGTGGTCGACGAATATCGTGTACTGAACGAAGACGGCCTGCGTTACGAGGACGAATTCGTCAAACACAAGATTCTCGATGCCATCGGCGACCTGTACCTGCTGGGTAACAGCCTGATCGGCGAGTTCAAGGGCTTTAAGTCGGGTCACGCACTGAACAATCGTTTGCTGCGTACGCTGATCGAGCAGACCGATGCCTGGGAAATGGTGACCTTCGAGGACGCCAAGCTCGCGCCGATCTCTTACATGCGCCCGGTTGCGGCGGTGTAAAGCTACTCTCTTTCCAGCTTCAGTTGAGGCCACCTTCGGGTGGCCTTTTTTATGGCGTGCCGTTTAGGTGCAGGGCGGTTTTCAAAAAACTGGCGCCATTTACCTGGCGAGTGCAGCAAGGTGAAGTTTGCCGACGAACGGAAGGAGGGCTTATTCGTCCTTCTGCGTATGGCTGGCCAAACGCTCTAAGGCGGCGCGCAGCCTGGGGTCGCTAATGCCTTCGGCCGTTGCCTGGATGCTTTGTGCGGCGCTATTGGACAAGTGCAAGGTGCGACCGGTTCCACGATTCTGGCCGCCTTGCGGTTGCACCTTGAACATGATTTTCGTTAAGGTCGCGAATTCTTCGAGTGCCTGTAGTTGTCGTTGCAGTCTTCTTTGCTGATAACGCAGGCGTGTTGCCCAGTGGCCATCGGTCACTATCAATAGCAGGCAGCCTTCACGCCAGGACGCTACATGACAGTGTTCCCGGGCAGCAGGTTGTAGCTGGCTTTCGACAAGACGCTGTAGGTGGGTAAGGCGTTGCGCCTGACCGAACAGCGCTTTCAGGGGCTTTGCTTCGCGTAACAGCTTAGCGGGTGCCTGGGCCGGCAAGGGACGAAACGTCATGGCAGGAAGCCTTAGGTTGCAGAGCCGTCATGGTAGCAGAGCGTGCTGCCGGCCTGTGTTCTGCGAAAAGGGGAAGCCATGCATATCATCCTGCTCAATAGCCGTCACGGTTCCGCGCGAACGATCAATCTGGACCTGCGTTGGCTGCTGCTATCGGCGGCCTTGCTGCTGGTTCTGAGTCTTGGCGCCGGCGCCGCACTGGGCGCCAAGTGGCTGACAGCCGAACCCGTGGTCGACACCTCGCTGGTCGAAGCGCTCGATCAGCAACGCGAGCAGGTCGGTGTGGTGCGTCAGGATGCTCAACGCCAACTCGACGCCTTCGCTGTGCATGTCGCGGAATTGCAGGCCCGCCTGACCCGGCTCGATGCACTGGGTGAGCGCCTCACCGAGCTGGCGGAGCTGGACGCAGGCGAGTTCGATTTCTCCCTCAGTGTCGGCCAGGGTGGTGCGGAAGATGCGCTGGGCGCTTCTGCCTATGCGCCTCCCCCGTTCATGAGTGCGCTGGACGATCTGGCGCTGCGCGTGGAAAGCCGCGAGCAGCAGCTGGAAGTGCTGGAACAACTGCTTGGCGAGCGCCGTCTGAGTGAAGCTGAAACCCTCTCTGGTCGCCCGGTTCTGCAAGGTTATGTGTCGTCGCCTTTCGGTCGTCGCGTGCACCCGCTGACCGGCCGGGTCAGTGTCCACAAGGGTATCGATTTTGCCTCCAAGCCAGGTAGCGATGTGGTCTCGGTGGCGGCGGGCATCGTTACCTTCTCCGGCAAGAAGAATGGCTATGGCAATGTGGTGGAGGTCAGCCACGCCGATGGCTACATCACCCTCTATGCGCATAACCAGAGCAATACCGTGCAGATCGGTGATCTGGTGCAGCGCGGCCAGACCATCGCCAAGGTCGGCCGCAGTGGTCGCTCCACCGGTTATCACGTGCATTTCGAAGTCAGCAAGGATGGCCGTCAGGTCAATCCCGCGCTGTACATCGCCCGCGCCAGCGGCGTCGAGTGAGCCAAAGGGCTCGTCGCTCTTGAATTGCCAGCATTCATCCCCATATAAAGTTTCACGCCGCGCCCTTGGTTTGCCAGGGATGCGTGGCCTGCGCCATCACACGGCAGCAACGGGCTGACAACGTCACTTTCCTCCCTGAGTTTTCCGGGTAGAATGCCCCCTTCGCCCGCAGCCATGCTGGCTGCCAGGTCGCGATTTGCGCCGACCTCCATCCATTCGCCGGAAGATCCTGTCGATATGTTTGCGCCTCTGTTTAAAAAACTTTTCGGAAGCAAGAATGAGCGTGAAGTCAAACGCTTGCTCAAGGCGGTGCAGTCCGTCAACGTCCTCGAAGAGCAGATGATCGCCCTCTCGGACGAGCAACTGCGTGGCAAGACCGAAGAGTTCAAGGGCCGTCTGGCCAAGGGCGAAACCCTCGACAAGTTGCTTCCCGAAGCCTTCGCTGTGGCCCGTGAGGCCGGTAAGCGAGTGATGGGCATGCGTCACTTCGATGTGCAGCTGATCGGCGGTATGACCCTGCACGAAGGCAAGATCGCCGAGATGCGTACCGGTGAGGGCAAGACGCTGGTCGGTACCCTGGCGGTTTACCTCAACGCGCTGTCCGGCAAGGGCGTGCACGTGGTGACGGTCAACGAATACCTGGCCCGCCGCGATGCCAACTGGATGCGCCCGCTGTATGAATTCCTCGGTCTGTCCGTCGGTATCGTCACTCCCTTCCAGCCGCCGGAAGAGAAGCGTGCCGCCTATGCCGCCGATATCACCTACGGCACCAACAACGAATTCGGTTTCGACTACCTGCGCGACAACATGGCCTTCAGCCTGGAAGACAAATTCCAGCGCGAGCTGAATTTCGCCGTGATCGACGAAGTGGACTCCATCCTTATCGATGAAGCGCGGACGCCGCTGATCATCTCCGGCCAGGCCGAGGACAGCTCCAAGCTGTACATCGAGATCAACAAGCTGATTCCGCGCCTCAAGCAGCACATCGAGGAAGAAGAAGGCGTGGTGACTCAGGAAGGTCACTACAAGGTCGACGAAAAAACGCGTCAGGTCGAACTCAACGAAGCCGGTCACCAGTACGTCGAGGAGATGCTCACCGCAGCCGGCCTGCTGGCAGAAGGCGAGAGTCTCTATTCCGCGCACAACCTCGGCCTGCTGACTCACGTTTACGCCGGTCTGCGTGCGCACAAGCTGTTCAACCGCAATGTCGAATACATCGTGCAGAACGGCCAGGTGATCCTGATCGACGAGCACACAGGCCGTACCATGCAGGGCCGCCGCCTTTCCGAGGGCCTGCACCAGGCCATCGAAGCGAAGGAAGGGGTGAACATCCAGGCCGAGAGCCAGACCCTCGCCTCGACCACCTTCCAGAACTACTTCCGTCTCTACAACAAGCTGTCCGGTATGACCGGTACCGCCGATACCGAGGCGTTCGAGTTCCGCCAGATCTATGGTCTGGACGTAATGGTGATTCCGACCAACAAGCCGGTCGCGCGCAAGGACTTCAACGACCTGGTCTACCTGACCCAGGAAGAGAAGTACCAGGCGATCATCGCCGACATCAAGGACTGCCAGGCTCAGGGCCGGCCGATCCTGGTCGGTACCGCGACCATCGAGACGTCCGAGTACGTCAGCCAGTTGTTGGACAAGGAAGGTATCGAGCACAAGGTGCTCAACGCCAAGTTCCACGACAAGGAAGCCGAAATCATCGCCCAGGCCGGTCGTCCGGGCGCGCTGACCATCGCCACCAACATGGCTGGTCGTGGTACCGACATCCTCCTCGGTGGTAACTGGGAAGTGGAAGTCGCCGCGCTGGAAAATCCAACCGATGAGCAGATCGCGCAAATCAAGAGCGAGTGGCAGAAGCGTCACCAGCAGGTGATCGAAGCCGGCGGCCTGCACGTGATCGCCTCCGAGCGCCACGAGTCGCGTCGTATCGACAACCAGCTGCGCGGCCGTTCTGGTCGTCAGGGCGATCCAGGCTCAAGCCGCTTCTACCTGTCGCTGGAAGATAACCTGATGCGCATCTTCGCCTCGGATCGGGTGAAGAACTTCATGAAGGCCCTGGGCATGCAGTCCGGCGAGGCCATCGAGCACCGTATGGTCACCAATGCCATCGAGAAGGCCCAGCGCAAGGTCGAGGGGCGCAACTTCGACATGCGTAAGCAACTGCTCGAATTCGATGACGTGGCCAACGAGCAGCGCAAGGTGATCTACCACATGCGCAACAGCCTGCTGGCCGCCGAGAGTGTTGGCGACACCATCGCCGAGTTCCGCGAGGAAGTGCTGACCGCTGCGGTCAACAGCCATATCCCGCCGCAGTCGATGCCGGAGCAGTGGGACGTAACGGGCCTGGAATCCACCCTGCAGAGTGATTTTGGCATCAAGCTGCCGATTCAGCAGTGGCTGGACGAAGACGACAAGCTGTACGAGGAAACCCTGCGCGAGCGCATCCTCGCCGAGTTGCTGGCTGCTTACAACGAGAAAGAAACCCAGGCCAGCGCCGAGGCGCTGCGTACCTTCGAGAAGCAGATTCTGCTGCGCGTACTGGACGATCTGTGGAAAGACCACCTGTCGACCATGGATCACCTGCGTCACGGTATTCACCTGCGCGGTTATGCGCAGAAGAACCCGAAGCAGGAATACAAGCGCGAGTCCTTCGCCCTGTTCCAGGAGCTGCTGGAGTCGATCAAGCGCGACGCTATCCGCGTGCTCAGCCACGTCCAGGTTCGCCGCGAAGATCCCGAAGAGGAAGAGGCCCGTCTGCGCCGCGAAGCCGAGGCCATGGCCGAGCGTATGCAGTTCCAGCACGCCGACGCCTCTGCGCTGGTCGCTGAAGAAAGCAATGGCGAAGAGGGTGATGTCGCTGTGGCTGCCGCCCCGGTGCGTGCCGAGCAGAAGGTTGGCCGTAACGAGCCGTGCCCCTGTGGTTCGGGCAAGAAGTACAAGCACTGCCACGGTCAGATCGGCTGATAATGGCAGGTGCGCGCCGCTGAAGGCGCTTGCAGTAGAGAGGGCTTCGGCTATGCTGTCGCCGCCCTCGACGACGCCGCGACGGCTCTGCCGTTCGCGGCGTTTTACCATCTTTCAGACCGCCAGGCGGTCAGCAACGTCTCACAAGGAGCTCACCTTATGGCTGTTGGTCTTGGCCCGCTGTCTACCCTGCACCCGGTTCCTGGTTTCGAGCTGGGCATCGCCTCGGCCGGTATCAAGCGTCCCGGGCGCAAGGATGTGGTGGTGATGCGCTGTGCCGAAGGTTCGCGCATCGCCGGGGTGACCACCACCAACGCCTTCTGCGCGGCGCCTGTACTGATCACCCGCGAGCGCCTCGGGGGTGAAGTACGCTATTTGCTGACCAACACCGGCAATGCCAACGCCGGCACCGGCGCCGATGGTCTGGCTCGTGCGCGTCGCGCCTGTGCGCGTCTGGCCGAGCTGACCGGTGTTGCCGAAAGTGCCGTGCTGCCGTTCTCCACCGGTGTGATCGGCGAGCCGCTGCCGGTGGAGAAGATCGAGTCCGCGCTGCAGGCTGCGCTGGATGACCTCAAGGCCGATAACTGGGAAGCTGCCGCCACCGGCATCATGACCACCGACACCCTGCCCAAGGGCGCCAGTCGACAATTCCAGCACGATGGCGTGACCATCACCGTCACCGGTATCTCCAAGGGTGCCGGGATGATCCGGCCGAACATGGCCACCATGCTTGGCTATATCGCCACCGACGCCAAGGTCACTCAAGGCGTACTGCAGGACCTGGTGCGCGACGCGGCGAACAAGTCGTTCAACCGCATCACCATCGACGGTGACACCTCCACCAACGACTGCTGCATGCTGATCGCCACCGGCCAGGCGGCGCTGGCGGAAATCACCGAGGCGACCGGCGAGCTGTTCGCCAAGCTCAAGCAGGCGGTGTTCGAGGTGTTCATGGAAGTGGCGCAGGCCATCGTCCGTGACGGCGAAGGGGCGACCAAGTTCGTCACCGTCCAGGTCAACGGTGGTGGCACCCATCAGGAGTGCCTGGACGTGGCCTACGCCGTGGCCCACTCACCGCTGATCAAGACCGCGTTGTTCGCCTCCGACCCCAACTGGGGGCGTATCCTTGCTGCTGTGGGCTACGCCGGCGTGGCGCAACTTGACGTGAGCAAGATCGACGTGTTCCTCGGTGAGGTGTGCATCGCCAGCAAGGGTTGCCGTGCGACCACCTACACCGAAGAGCAGGGTGCAGCGGTGATGGCGCGTGAGGAAATCACCATCCGCATCGAGCTGGGGCGCGGAACCTGCAGTGAGACCATCTGGACCACCGACCTGTCCCACGAGTACGTCAAGATCAACGCCGAATACCGCACCTGATTAGTCCCAGCCATACATTATTCCCGCGCCTCATGACCCCATGACGCGCGGGAATTTGCTATTCAGGGGGCGGGCTTTTAACGTCGAGCGACTTCGAGGTATTTCAAGAACGTAGGCGAGGATGCGCAAGATGGCACTGCAACTGGTGATTGGCGACAAGAACTATTCCTCCTGGTCTCTGCGTGCGGCGCTGGCGGTCGATCTGGCCGGTGCCGACTGCGAAGAGCTGCGGGTACGTTTGTTTCAGCCTGACAGTCGCGCACAACTGTTGCGCTATTCGCCCACCGGCAAGGTGCCGGTTCTGCTAACTGAGCAGGGGGCTGTGTGGGACTCCCTGGCGATTGCCGAGTACCTGGCTGAGTGCTACCCCGAGGCACAGCTGTGGCCGCAGGAACGTCAGGCTCGCGCGCTGGCACGCAGCATCTGTGCGGAAATGCACAGCGGCTTCACTGCGCTGCGCAGTCATCTGCCCATGGACCTGGCACGGGACAAGGCACTGGCCGAACTGCCTGACGAGGCGCAGGCCGATATCGATCGCATCTGCGCGATCTGGGCCGGGTGCCGTGAGCGTTACGCCAGTACCGGTAACTATCTATTTGGCCAGGCCAGCATCGCCGATGCCTTCTACGCACCGATCGCCGCGCGACTGCGCAGTTATCATGTGGCGTTGCCGACAACGGCTGCGGCCTATGTTGAAACCATCTATCGCTGGCCGGCGTTCCAGCGCTGGTATCAGGCAGCATTGCAGGAGGTAAAGGGGTGAAGCGCGTTCATGTCGCAGCAGCGGTGATTCGGGGTGAAGATGGACGCATCCTGATCGCCAAGCGCCCACAGGACAAACATCAGGGCGGCCTGTGGGAGTTTCCCGGCGGCAAGGTGGAGGACGGCGAAGCGGTCGAGGTCGCTCTGGCGCGAGAGCTGGAGGAGGAACTAGGCATTCGTCCGCAGGCCGCGCGTGCGCTGATCCAGATTCGCCACGATTACCCCGACAAGCAGGTGCTGTTGGACGTCTGGGAGGTATCGGCCTTCAGCGGTGAGCCCCATGGCGCCGAAGGCCAGCCACTGACCTGGGTCAGCGAGCGACAGTTGCTGGAGTATGAATTTCCCGCCGCCAACAAGCCCATCGTCGCTGCGGCGCGCCTGCCTGATCGTTACCTGATTACCCCGGACGACCTGGAGCCGAGCGAGCTGCTCGCCGGTATCCGCAGCGCCCTGGCGCAAGGGGTGCGGCTGATTCAGCTGCGTGCGCCGAACATGTTCGATCCGCAATACCGCGACCTGGCTGTCGACGTACAAGGTTTGTGCGCCGGCAAGGCGCAGTTGATGCTCAAGGGGCCGCTGGAGTGGCTGGGCGATTTCCCCGCGGCCGGCTGGCATCTGACGGCCGAGCAGTTACGCAAGTATGCCGCGGGCGGCCGTCCGTTCCCTGAGGACCGCTGGTTGGCGGCGTCGTGCCACAGTGCCGAGGAACTGGCGTTGGCGATGCAGATGGGCGTGGACTTCGTCACCCTGTCGCCGGTGCAGGCGACCGCGACGCACCCCGAGGCGCAGCCGCTGGGTTGGGACGCTGCCAGCGAGATGCTCACGGGCTGCAACTTGCCAGCTTATCTACTGGGCGGCGTCGGCCCGGCCGATATCGAACGCGCCTGGCAGGTTGGCGGCCAAGGCGTGGCGGGCATCCGCGCATTCTGGCCGCAGTAGGCTGCGCCGAGCACGTATTGAGGTAGCCCCAGGTGCGTACGGCGCACCCTGCGCAAAGCTTCTGGCCTTACGGTTTGTCTGCCGCCCTCCACAGCACCTCGGCAATACCCTGGCGCTTGGCGATCAGGCGGGCGGCGACGAACAGCAGGTCGGAGAGGCGGTTGACGTAGGCCAGGCCTTCGGCGCGCAGTGGCTCCACGGCATTGAGGTGCTGGCAGCGGCGCTCGCTGCTGCGCGCCAGACTGCGGCAGACGTGGGTCTGGGCGATCAGCCTTGAGCCGCCGGGCAGGATGAAGTTTTCCAGCGGCCCGACCTCTTCGTTCCAGCTGTCTATGGCGGCTTCCAGACGCTCCACTTCCACCTGTTGCAGGGCCTGATACTCGGGCATCGCCAGTTCGCCACCGAGGTCGAACAGGCGGTGTTGGCTGGGTCTCAGCACGTCGCTGACGTCCTTGAGGGCTGGCCAGGTCGCGACCGCCTCGTCGAGTTCGGCAAGCAGCAGGCCGAGCTGGCTGTTGAGGGTGTCCAGTTCGCCGATGGCCTCGATACGTGGATGGTCCTTGCCGACTCGACGGCCGTCGGCCAGGCCGGTTTCTCCTTTGTCGCCAGTGCGGGTGTAGATCTTCGAGAGGCGAAAACCCATGTCTCAGAGTCCTGTGTGGTCGGGTAGGGAGGCCAGCGGTAGGCGCAGGGTGAAACAGGTGCCATGGCCGGGTGTGGAGTGCACCTCCATCTGCCCTTTGTGGTTGTTGGTGATGATGAAGTAAGAGACTGCCAGGCCCAGGCCGGTGCCCTGGCCAACTTCCTTGGTGGTGAAGAATGGCTCGAAGATACGCTTGCGCACCGCCTCGCTCATACCGGTGCCATTGTCCTCCACCTGAACTTCCGCCCAGCTGCCAGCTTGCCGCGTGCGCAGGATGATACGGCCAGGTTCAGCCTCCTCGTCGCGCTGATGAATGGCTTGGGCAGCGTTCTTCAGCAAGTTGAGTAGTACCTGCTCCAGTTCGTTGGCGGTGCCGGCCACCGGGCCCAGCAGCGGGTCGAACTGGCGCACGATCTCCAGGGCCTTGAAGTCGAAGCTGTCGGTCAGGTCGAAGTCATTGCCGGCGATTTCTAGAGCCTGGTCGATCAAGGCCGGCAGGTCGCAGGGCGATAGCTGGCGGTCGCTACGACGGCTGAAACTGAGCATGTGGCTGACGATCTTGGCCGCGCGCTGGCCAGCCTGCTGGATACCGTCGAGCAGGCGCGGCACCTCGCGTGCCTCCATGTATTGCTCAATGGCAGGCAGGCTGAGGCCAGCCTGTTCGGCCTGCTCGAGGTTTTTTTCCAGGCCCGGAGACAGGCGCCGGCGGATGTTCTGTACGTTATGCAGGATAGCGCCGAGCGGGTTGTTGATTTCATGCGCCATGCCGGCAGCCAGGCCACCGACGGAAAGCATCTTTTCCGACTGCACCATCATTTCTTCGAGGGCCAGGCGCTGGGTGATGTCGTCGATACGGATCACCGCGCCACGACCCGCACTGCCCATCAGTGGATAGAAAGTCAGTGCGTAGTGGTGGGGCTCCTCGTCCTTGTGCCAGGTCACGCGCTCGATCTTTTCCACCCGGTGTTGTTCGGCGGTACGTTTGAGCTGTGCGAGGAAGGGTTTCAGCGGCGGGAACGCGAGGAATACCGGCTGGTTCAGCGCTTCTTCCAGGCGTGTGCCGGACAGGTCGCTGGCTTCCTGATTCCACTGCGTGACGTAGAGTTGCTCGTCGAGGGCGATCAGCGCCGAGGGCATGGAGTCGATGATGCTGTTGAGGTAGTTCTGAAAACCGGTGAGCTTCTTCTCGATCTTGCTGCGTACCTGCACTTCCAGCTCCAGCTTGCGGTTGGAGTGGCGGGTTTCCTCGGCCAGGCTCTGCGCCTGGTCGAAGGCCTGTTGGGCGTCGTCGCGGGCGCGCTTGAGCTGCTGCTCACGGGCTTCCATGCGCATCAGCATGGTGTTGAAGGCATCGGCCAGGCTGCCGATTTCATCCTGATTGCCGCGATTGGCGCGTAGCGCATAGTTCTCTTCGCGGGTGACCTGGCGTGAGAGCTCCTCAAGGCGGCGGATGGGTTTGGTCACCAGGCGTTTGATCTGCCTGGCCACCAGCATCCACAGCAGTACGCTGAACGCCAGAATGACCAGGCTGGCGGTCAGGGTTCCGGTGTAGAAGGCTCCAGGCAGTTCGCTTGAGGCCACCAGCAGCAGAGCGCCGGAGTGGCCACTGGGGTGCGGCAAGTCGACCAGCAGGTTGGTGCGAAAGGCGGTTTCGCGCCAGTTCTGCAGTTGGCTGATTTCCTGCGGTAATTGCAGTTTTTCACCGCGCTGCAGCTGCGCCAGGCTATCGCCGTTGCTGTCGTAGATCACCGCGGCACGCAGTGGCGCGTATTCATCAAGGCGCTTGAGCAGGGCCTGGGCCGAGGCTGGCGAATGCAGCGCCTCTTTACTGAGCGTTGGGCTGGCGATGAGTCGACCGAGGGTGTGCAGGGCTTGCGGCGCCATGCTCTCCTGGGTGATCCAGTAGGCTGCGCTGATGAAGGCCAGATTGGCCACCAGCATTACCGCGGCGAGCAGTACCAGCAGCGCGGCGAGCAGTTTGCGGCCGACCGGCAGGTTTTCGAGGCGCTGGCGCAGTCTCATGAGGTTATCGCTATGGCGAGTGGAAGCGGCAGGTTAGCGCGCCAGGAAGGTCATTGCCACGGCCTGGCTCGTCAGGGGGACGGCAACAGCCCCTAGTTCAGCGCTAGGCCGCGCTCCTCCAGATGCCGGAGCAGGCGTTGTTGCAGGTGCTGCAGGTGCGGCAGGTGCAACTGGTGGCGCTGCGCGGCGGCGCAGGCGTAGCCGAGCAGGTAGGTGACCTCGGTGCGACGGCCTTGCGCGACGTCCTGATGCATGGAGGAGTAGTTCGCTGCGGTGGCGAGGATCACCCGCTGCACGTCCTCATGCAGATTCTCCGCGGCTGTCGGTTGGCCACAGTGTTGCAGCAGTTCGCCGAGTTCGGCGCACAGGGTGGCGATTTCGGCTGGGTGCTCGGCGAGATCACCATTGCGGCAGTCGTGCAGGACGGTGAGGGGATTGATCGCGCAGTTCAGTGCCAGTTTGCGCCACAGGCGCGCGAGGATATCCGGGCTCCATTGGTGAGCGATGCCGGCGCGTTGCAGCTCGTCCAGCCAGGCTGGCGGCCGGGGATCGCTCGGGTCGCCCAGCCAGTTGTGACCATTACCGGCGAATACCACCTGAAAGTCTGCAGGGCGAAAGGCACCTTCGGTGCTGGAGACGAACAGGCAGCGTTGTTTCGGTAGGTGCTGGGCGACTTCATCCTGGCTACCCAGGCCGTTTTGCAACAGCAACAGCTCGGCGCCTGGGGTCAGGCGTTGGGCGACGCTCGCCACTGCACGTTGCGCGTCATAGGCCTTACAGGCGAGCAGCAGGCGCTGGATTGGCGTATCCGCCTGTGGCAGCTCTGCGGGGATGGCGTATTGCTGGGGCTGGTTTGCTTCGACCAGCGTCAGGCCGCCAGCCCGGTGGTAGGCTTCGAGGCGTTGCGGGTTACGCAGGATCAGCCTGACGGGCAGGCCGGCACGGGCCAGGCGCGTGGCCCATAGACTGCCGAGGCTGCCGGCACCGAGGATATGCCAGGTCACGGCAGGGGCATGCGCATGGCCGCGACCCGGCCGCTGGCGTAGGACTCGGCCAGCAGTTTTTCTGCATGCTGGATCAGTTGCTCGGGGTCGGTGGGCAATGCCTTGGCGTCAAGCCCGACCAGGCTGATGCCCGCCTTCAGCGTGATGAAGCCTTCGCTGGTCTTGAATGCCTTGAGATTCAGTCCTTCATGCAGGCGCTTGAAGCTGCTCGGCGAGCACTCGTGCAGGTCCTCGAGCAGGGTGATCAGGCCGAAGTGGTTGTCGTCCAGGCGCGTCAGCACATCCAGTGGCCTGACCAGTTGCTGCAGGCGTCGTGCTACGCCGTGCAGCAGCTCGTTGAAGAAGCGATCGCCATACTGGCTGCGCAGTTGACCGGCGTCCTGCAAGCCGATCAACAGGTAGCACACGGCGCCGCCGCGTGATTCGATCTGGCGCAGGCTGTCGGTGAGCTTCTGGCGCAGGTAGCGTGGGTTGCCCAACCCGGTGAGCGGGTCGACCAGATTGCGCCGCTCCAGGCTGGCGATGTTGTGCGTCAGCATGCGGTTTTCGTGCAGCAGGCGCTGCAGGGTGTTGCACAGACGGTCGGCGGCGTAGACCCGCGGCACCAATTGCTCGTTCATCGCTGCCTTGCTGATGAAGTCATCGACACCACGGTCGAAGGCTTCGCTCAGGACGTTTTCGCCTTCCTTGCCGGTCAGCAGAATGATGTAGGTGTAGTGATCGGCAGTCTCGTCCAGCTGGCGCACCCGTGAGGTCAGCTCCAGGCCATCGATCTCGGGCATCAGCCAATCGGCCAGCAGTACGCTGGCGGGGCGCTGTTCGAGCAGTTGCAGCGCTTCGCTGGCGCTGCTGGCGAAGCGCACGTCCTGGTAGCCGGCCTGGCTCAGAGCACGACCGATCATGGCGCTGGAGAACTTGGCGTCGTCCACCACCAGGATGCTGAGATGGGGGTTGGGCATGGTGCAGGCTCGCAGGCAGAGAGGAAGGACGCCAAACGGCGTGTATCAGTCTGGTTATAATGGGCTCGCCATAGTTATCGTCAAGTCAGGCGCGCTCACTCCGTGAAGAGTATCGCGCCGTCCATCAGGAGCCCACACATGCCTTCGTTCGACGTCGTGTCCGAACTGGACAAACACGAACTGACCAATGCGGTCGATAACGCCATCAAGGAGCTCGACCGCCGTTTCGACCTGCGCGGAAAATGCAGCATCGAGAGCAAGGACAAGGCGCTGACCTTGACCGCCGAAGCAGAGTTCATGCTCGAGCAGGTGCTCGACATCGTGCGCAGTAGCCTGGTCAAGCGCAAGATCGACTGCCAATGCATGGAAACCAAGGAACCCTATGCGTCGGGCAAGGTGATGAAGCAGGAAGTCACCTTCCGTGAGGGTATCGACAAGGAGCTGGCGAAGAAGATCGTCGCTCATATCAAGGACGCCAAGCTGAAGGTGCAGGCGGCCATCCAGGGTGAGCAGGTGCGCGTCACCGGTAAGAAGCGTGATGACTTGCAGGAAGCCATCGCGCATTTGCGTGGTCACGAGTTCGGTATGCCGTTGCAGTACAACAATTTCCGCGATTGAACCTTTGCGGCGCCAAGGCGTCGCACCCTAGGTTGATAGCACTTTGACCGCCATGGCCTGCCATGGCGGTTTCGTTTCACGTACAGGAAAACGGGAGCACCCTATGGAAATGAACGTCGACGAACTGGTCAAGATGTCGGAGGCCTGGCTGCCGGTCGTGCTGGAGTACAGCGGCAAGTTGACCCTGGCAGTGATCACGCTGCTTATCGGCTGGTGGCTGATCAGCCGGCTCACATCCAGCATCGGGCGCATGCTCGAGGCGCGTAAGGTGGATCGCGCGCTGAGCAGTTTCATTGGCAGCCTGGTCAGCATCGTGCTGCGTATTCTGCTGCTGATCAGTGTCGCGTCGATGATCGGTGTTGAGACCACCTCCTTTATCGCCATGATCGGTGCGGCGGGTCTGGCCATCGGTCTCGCCCTCCAAGGTAGCCTGGCCAACTTCGCCGGTGGCGTGCTGATCATGCTGTTCCGTCCATTTCGCGCTGGCGACTGGATCGAGGGGCAGGGTGTTTCCGGTAGCGTCGACAGCATCCAGATCTTCCATACCACGCTGAAAACGGCAGACAACAAGGTGGTGATCGTACCCAATGGTGCATTGTCCAATGGTCATATCACCAACTATTCGCGTGAGCCGCGTCGGCGTGCCGACATCAATGTCGGTATCGATTACTCCAGCGATATCAAGCGTGCCCGTGAGGTGCTGCTGGATATCGCCAAGGATCCGCGTGTGCAGCTTGATCCCGCGCCGGTGGTATTCGTCACTGGTCTGGGTGACAGCGCCGTGAACCTGTCTTTGCGCGTGTGGGTGGCGACTGGTGACTTCTGGCCGGTGACCTTCGCCTTTACCGAGCTGGCCAAGGAGCGCCTGACCGAAGCCGGTATCGGCATTCCCTTCCCGCAGCGCGTGGTGCATCTGGCCAAGGCCGAATGAGGCGCGATGAATGAAAAAGCCCCGGTCGATCCGGGGCTTTTTTCTGTCTGTCGATCAGGCCTTGTCTACCGCAGGCGGCATCGTATCGGGCAGTGGCTGGCGCTTGTCGCGACGCCACTGGACGACGATGAGTAGCAGTGTCGGTATGCCCATCAGTGCGGTGGCGAGGAAGAAGTGCGCATAGCCGAGGCTTTCCACCATCACCCCGGAGTAGCCGCCGATCAGGCGCGGCAGCAGCAGCATGATGGAGCTGAGCAGGGCGTACTGGGTGGCGGAGAACTTCAGGTTGGTCAGGCTCGACAGGTAGGCGACGAACGCCGAGGTGGCCAGGCCTGCGCTGAAATTGTCGCAACTGATAGTGACGATGAGCATGTTCAGGTGCGGGCCCATGCCCACCAGAAGCATGAACAGCAGGTTGGTGGCCGCCGATGCGGCTGCACCGATCAGCAGGATCGGCATGATGCCGAAACGTACGATCAGCAGGCCGCCGGCACCCGCTCCGAGCAATGTCATTGCCAGGCCGAAGACCTTGCTGACGCTGGCAATCTGCTCCTTGGTGAAGCCCTGGTCGATGTAGAAGACGTTGGCCATCACGCCCATCACGGTATCGGACAGGCGATAGGTGGCGATCAGGCTCAGTAGTAGCAGCGCCTGCCAGCGATAACGCACGATGAAGTCGTTGATCGGTGTGAGCACCGGTGCCATGCCACCCCAGAACAGGCTGGAAATGGACAGGGCTGTGAGCAGGGTGTAGAGCAGGGCACGGAGGAAGGCTCGGTCGTAGTAGAGCAGATCCTGCAGGCTCAGCTGACCCTGAAAGACCAGGTTCAGGTCGCTCTCGTAGAACTGGGTGACCATGGCCGGTATGGCAATCAGCAGGATGATCAGCAGCAGTACGGAGAGCAGCTGATGGAAGAAGCCGTACTTTGCCGCAGCCGTTTTCAGCACAGGCGCCAGCCCGCCCCAGAACAAGCCGGATGCGCATACGCAGGCCAGGGTGCTGTAGAGCATGGCGCGCAGGAAGGCGCGGTCGTTGTAGAGCAACTCGTGCATGCTGACGTCGCCAAGCAGCATGGGCATCAGGTCACTCTGGTAGAACTGGATGAACATGGTCGGCACGGAGATGATCAGTACGATCACCGCGCTGATCGCCAGCAACTGGTGGAAAAAACCGTGCTTGGGCGGGGCGACGTGAATGTGTGGCGGTGCCGGTGGCTCACGCATCCAGATGGAGGTGAGCAGGCCTGGCAGCATGAGCAGGGCGAAGACCATGTAGGTGCCGGTCCAGGCGCTGAACTGGTAGTCCTTGGCGGTGGAGCCGAAGCCTTCGGCGAAGTACAGCGCGCCAGCGGTGGCCAGCAGTGCGGCGACGCGGTAGCCGGTCATGTAGGCGGCGGCGAGCGCAGCCTGGTGTTCATCACCGAGAATCTCCAGGCGATAGGCGTCGACTGCAATGTCCTGGGTGGCCGAGGCGAAGGCTACCAGTACGGCCAGAGCGATCAGCGAAGACAGGTGCGTCTGTGGGTCGTAATTGGCCATGCCGATCAGGCCGATGGCGACCAGCCCCTGTGACAGCACCAGCCAGGAACGGCGCCGGCCGAGCTTGCCCAACAGTGGCAGGCGCCACTGGTCGAGCATCGGCGCCCACACCCATTTGAAGGCGTAGGCCAGACCGATGAGACTGGCGAAACCGATGGTTTCGCGCGCTACACCGGCTTCGCGTAGCCATACCGAAAGGGTCGAGAACACCAGCATGTAGGGCAGGCCGGCGGCGAACCCCAGAAGCAGAAGAGCCAGTGTGGCGGGGTTGGCATAGGTGGCGAGGGCTTCTCGCCAGGATTTGCGTGGCATCAGGCTCGAATCTGGGGTGGAAAATGAATAGCGCGCACTCTAACTGCTGTGCTCCATCGGGCGCCAGCCGTGACGACGCATATCCACACGTTCGTTCAGGATGCTGATGCCCTCTGCGCGCAAGCGCGCCCGTTGTTCGGCACCAGAAGGGCTGCCAGCGGTCAGGCTGAGGCGGCCGCCTGCGGCGATCACCCGATGCCAGGGCAGCGTGGTGCCATCCGGCAACTGGCTCAGCGTGCGACCTACCCAGCGCGCTGCGCGGCCCAGGCCGGCCAACTGCGCCAGTTCACCGTAGCTGACGACCTTGCCTTGCGGTACCTGTGCCAAGACCAGATACAGCGCTTCGCGGCGCGCCTCCACGCTTGCCGGTGGCGGTGCCTGCCATGCAGACTCTGGCGGCTTCGTCTTGCTCATAGGATGCGTCCTTATCATGCGCGCACTGGTCGCCTTGTTCTTGCTTATCCTGGCCGCCCCGGCCTGGGCCGATACCGTGTGGCTGGACAACGGGGATCGCCTCAGTGGTGACATCATCCTGCTCGATGGCGGCAAGCTGGCGCTCAAGACCAAATACGCTGGCCAGGTACTGATCGACTGGAAGGATATCGATACCCTCAGCTCGGACAAGCCCCTGCTGGTGCGTCGCAGCGGTTTCGACAACGAACGCAGCGAAAGGTTGGCGGCTGCTGGCAGCGGCATGGTCCGCGTACAGGGTGAACGTGAATACATACTGCCGCTGGCGCAGATCAAGCGTCTGGTGCCGCCGCGGCCGTTACTGGAGGACCGCCTCTGGGAGGGTAACCTCGACGCCAAGCTGGACATGAAGCGCAATCAGAATGACGTCGACGAGTGGAAGCTCAAGGGCAACACCCGGGTCGAACACGGGCGTTGGCGGCATGTGCTCAGTGGCGAGCTGGAGCGTGAAACCAAGAACGACAGGAAGGTCGAGGACAACTGGGAGCTGGAATACGACCTTGACCGTTTTCTCTCCGAGCACTGGTTCTGGCGGATGGGGGTGCAGCAGGCCGAGGATGAGTTCGAAACCATCGACCGTCAGCGCATCGTTGGCACCGGCCCTGGTTATCGCTTCTGGGATGACGAACTGGGCCGCTTCGATCTGATCGCTCAGTTCAACCGCGTGCGTCTGGAGTCGGACGTCGCCGACCTGGCCTTCAACACCACATCGCTGGAGCTGGATTACAAGCGCCTGTTGTGGGGTACGCGGCTGGAGTTCTATGCCAACGCCGAGCTGCAGGTCCCGCATGTCGATACGATCGACTACGTGCTCGACAGTGAGTTCGGCCTGCGCTATCGCCTCAACCAGTGGGCACGCCTGTCGCTGCTCTATGAGCTGGACCAACTGCGAGCGCAGGGGCAGACCGTGTCGGACCGGCACTACCTGATCGGTGTCGGCGTAGGGTGGTGATGCCGATCGACGGATCGCCGCCCGACGGAAAAAGCTGAACTCTGCGTATCTTGGTCGGTCAGCTGTTGCTCTGGCGCCGGGGTTGCGGATAATGCCCGGCTTTCGCCCACCAACGCCATTACCCAACTTATGTCGCGCTCTACATCGCTGTCCCTGCTAGGCCTGAGCATCGCCCTGTGCAGTTCTGCCGCCTTCGCCGATACCGTCTGGCTGAAGAACGGTGACCGCCTCTCTGGCACCATCCGCTTCTTCGACGGCAGCAAATTGCTGCTGGAAACCGATTACGGCGGTTCCATCCCGCTGGACTGGAAGAAAATCGCCACCCTGGAAAGCGACCATGAGTTGCTGGTCAAGCTCGGGCCGGTGGACGGCGAGCGTGCCAAGTCGCTGCTGGCCGCCGAGCCTGGCAAGGTAACACTGGCCAATGGTGAGGCGCCGAAGACCATCGACTTGACGCAGATCGAGCAGATCATGAAGCCCAAGCCGCTGGTGGAGGATTTCACCTGGAAGGGTAACGTCGACCTTGGTCTGGACTACAAGCGCGGTGAGCGCGACTCCGATGACTATGACGTCGACATCAAGACTCAGGCCCGTCATGGCCGCTGGCGGCATAACGCGATCGCCGACTACAACCGCGAGTTGAAAGACGACGTCGTCAGTACCGATAACTGGAGCGCCGAGTACGCACTCGACCGCTTCCTCACTGAAAAATGGTTCTGGCAGGGGCGCTTCGAGTACAAGCGCGACCGCATCGAAGAAGTGGAGCGTCAGCGCACCCTCGGTACCGGTCCCGGTTACCAGTTCTGGGATGACGAGCTGGGCGCGTTTTCTATCGCCACTCTGGCTAACCGCAGCGATTACCGCTACAGCAACGGTGAGCAGGATCGCTTCTACGCCATGAGCGTGAAGTGGGACTACAACCGCTACCTGATCGGCAAGACCGTCGAACTGTTCAGTGTCGGTGAAGTTGGCCGTCCGCTCAGCGGCGCGGCTGACTACAGCCTGGATGCCGAGATCGGTCTGCGTTACAAGGTGACCGACTGGGCCTCGCTGAACATGAAGGCCGAGAAGGACATGGTCAGTGGTGCCGAGGGTGATCTGGATGAGACCCGCTACACCCTGGGCTTCGGGGTCGGCTGGTAAGCATCAGCGCCTGTGTAGACGAAAAAGCCCGCGAAGATCGCGGGCTTTTTATTGGGCGGCGGAATCAGGCCTCTTCCGCGTCCCGCTTCTTCCAGCCGGCACCACCTGGCAGGACCAGGTTGAGCAGCAGGGCGCTGATGGCGCACAGGGAAATCCCCGACAGGGCGAATTCCTTGCCGCCGATGACCATGCCGCCGATGCCGAATACCAGGGTCACCGAGACGATGATCAGGTTACGTGCTTCGGACAGGTCGACCTGGTGGCGAATCAGGGTGTTGAGGCCGACCACGGCGATGGAGCCGAACAGCAGGCAGAGAATGCCGCCCATCACCGGTACCGGAATGCTCTGCAGGGCCACGCCGAACTTGCCGATGAAGGCCAGGGCAATGGCGAACGCCGCAGCCCAGGTCATAATCTTCGGGTTGAAGCTCTTGGTCAGCATCACTGCGCCAGTGACTTCAGCATAAGTGGTGTTGGGCGGGCCGCCGAACAGGCCGGCTGCCGAGGTGGCCAGGCCGTCGCCCAGCAGAGTGCGATGCAGGCCAGGCTTCTTGACGAAGTTCTTGCCGGTGACATTGCCGATCGCCACCACGCCGCCGATGTGCTCGATGGCCGGCGCCAGTGCTACCGGCACCATGTACAGAATGGCGCCCCAGTGCAGCTCCGGGGTGATGAAGTTGGGCACGGCGAGCCAGGCAGCTTGCTCTACGGCGCTGGTGTCGATCACGCCGAGCACTGCCGCAATGGCGCAGCCGACCGCGATACCCGCGAGGATTGGCACCAGGCGGAAGATCCCGCGGCCCAGCACCGCGACCAGCAGGGTGGTGATCAGCGCAGGCATCGAAATCATCATCGCGGTGCTGTAAGGCACCAGCTCGACGCTGCCGTCACCGGCCTTGCCCATGGCCATGTTCACCGCCACGGGCGACAGCGCCAGGCCGATGGAGATGATCACCGGGGCGATCACCACGGGTGGCAGCAGGCGGTCGATGAAGCTCGGGCCACGCAGTTTGACCAGCGCCGAGAGCAGGATGTAGACCAGCCCCGCTGCAATCACGCCGCCCATGACGGCAGGCAAGCCGAACTCGCCCTTGGCCGCCAGAATCGGTGCGATGAAGGCGAAGCTGGAGGCCAGGAACACCGGCACCTGACGCTTGGTCACCAGTTGGAACAGCAGCGTGCCGATGCCTGCGGTGAACAGCGCGACGTTGGGGTCCATGCCGGTGATCAGCGGCATCAGCACCAGGGCGCCGAAGGCCACGAACAGCATCTGTGCGCCGGAAATGCCCTGGCGCCACAGCGGATCGTTGAATTCCGTCTGCGACATGTCAGGCGTCCTTCTGCTTGGTGCCGAAGATCTTGTCACCAGCATCACCCAGGCCCGGAATGATGTAGCCGTGCTCGTTCAGGCATTGGTCGATGGAGGCGGTGAAGATGGTCACGTCCGGGTGAGCCTGCTCGACGGCCTTGATGCCTTCGGGAGCGGCGACCAGCACCATGGCGCGGATATCCTTGCAGCCGGCCTTCTTCAGCAGGTCGATGGTGGCGACCATCGAGCCACCGGTGGCCAGCATCGGGTCGATGATCAGGGCCAGGCGCGAGTCGATTTCCGGCGCCAGCTTTTCCAGGTAGGTGTGCGCTTCGAGGGTTTCCTCGTTGCGCGCTACGCCCACGGCGCTGACCTTGGCGCCGGGGATCAGGCTGAGCACGCCGTCGAGCATGCCGATGCCGGCGCGCAGGATGGGCACCACGGTGATTTTCTTGCCGGCGATCTTCTCGACCTGCACTCTGCCCGCCCAGCCATCTATTGCATAGGTTTCCAGGGGCAGGTCGTTGGTCGCTTCATAGGTCAGCAGGGCGCCCACTTCCTGGGCCAGCTCACGGAAATTCTTGGTGCTGATGTCGGCGCGGCGCATCAGGCCGATCTTGTGACGAATCAGCGGGTGGCGGATCTCGCGAGTGGGCATGGGCTGGGATCTCCAACGGGGCTCTGGGAAAAATCGCGTTAGATTAAAGCATTGCTCATGCCAAGTGGTGGGTGACTGATGAGTCACGATGTCCTGTGCTGCGCGTCAGCTACGCTGGTCAGGCGATACTTGGCAAGCGCTGCATGGGTCTGTACCTTTGCCCGCTTTTATTTGACGGCTCGATCAGCTTTCAGGCCGTTCGCCGCCATTCATCAGCCCGATCAAGAGAGAACACATCATGTCCGCCGATCTCGCGCACATTCGCCAAATCATGGCGGAAGCCGACTGCCTGTTCACCGAAGCCGAGGTGGAAGCGGCCATCGACAAGGTTGCCAGCCAGATCAACGCCGAACTGGCCGAGCGCAATCCAGTGGTGTTCTGCGTGATGAACGGCGGCCTGATCTTCTGCGGCAAGCTGCTGACCAAGCTGAATTTCCCGCTGGAGGCGTCCTACCTGCACGCCACTCGCTACCGCAATGAAACCAGCGGTGGCGAGCTGTTCTGGAAGGCCAAGCCGGAAGTCTCCTTCATCGACCGTGACGTGCTGATCATCGACGACATTCTCGACGAGGGGCACACCCTGGGCGCGATCATCGATTTCTGCCGACATGCCGGCGCACGTGCCGTGCACACCGCGGTGTTGATCGACAAGGAGCATGACCGCAAGGCACGTCCTGATCTGAAAGCCAACTACGTGGGCCTGCAGTGCATCGACCGTTACATCTTCGGTTATGGCATGGACTACAAGGGTTACTGGCGCAACGCCGCCGGCATCTTCGCGGTCAAGGGGCTGTAAGCCCCTTTCCCACTCATAGGCGCGAGCTCTGCTCGCGAACCGCGGTCAACGTAGGGTGTGCTGCGCGCACCGGCTTTCCGGCTGCTGACCCTGGTGCGCATGGCGCACCCTACCTGGCGGTCTCATCCAGCCAGCGCAGGGCTTTCTCCCGCGCCTGCGGCAGATCATGCACGTAGGCCAGTTGTCCGGCGCGTCGGTGAATGCCGGCGCGGCGTAGCTGCAGCCGTACCTGTGCGGTGGGGCCGCTGAGAATCAGGGCGATGCCTTGCAGGCGATAGTCGCGCAGCACGTTGTCCAGCGCGGCGATGGCGGTCATGTCCAGCAGCGGCACGGCGCTGATGTCGACGATCACTATCCTCACGCCCGGCGTGAAGCGTCGCAGCACGCTCAGTGCCTTTTCTGCCGCGCCGAAGAACAGTGGGCCGCGGATGGCGTAAGCCAGCACATGCTCGGGCAGGTCTTGCAGGGCTTCTCGCTGTCGGCGGCTCAGTGCTGCGGTATCGGTCAGTTCGCTCATGCGCTTGATGAACAGCCCGGCCGCCAGCAGCAGGCCGACGCCGACGGCCAGCACCATGTCGAACAGCACTGTCAGTACCAGACAGGTCAGCAGTATCAGCACATCGCTGCGCGGGGCGATGCGCAACGTATGAACGACGTGCTGGGGCTCGCTCATGTTCCACGCCACCATCAGCAGCAGCGCGGCTAGAGCCGCCATAGGCAGATAGCTGAACAGTGGGGCAAGCAGCAGAATCGCCGCCAGCACCACGCCTGCATGCACCAATGCCGCTACTGGAGAAAAGGCGCCTGCGCGTACGTTGGCTGCCGTGCGGGCGATGGCGGCAGTGGCGGTAATACCGCCAAAGAAAGGGGCGGCCAGGTTGCCCAGGCCCTGGCCGATCAGCTCGGCATTGGGGTCATGCTTGCTGCCAGTCATGCCATCGGCGACGACGGCGCACAGCAATGACTCTATGGCGCCGAGCATGGCGATGGCGAATGCCGGCGCCAGCAGTTGGCGGATCAGCTCGAACGACAGCGCCAGGGGTTGGCCGTCGGCGCCCGGCAGGTTCCAGGGCAGCGCCAGGTCCGGTAGGAACGGCGGGATGCCGGGGTGCTCGATGCCATCGAGCTGATAGCTGAAGCGCTCGCCCAGTGTCGCCACGGGCAGCCCCAGGGGTTCCAGTGCCAGCGCGAGCAAGGCGCCGATTGCCAGGGCGACCAGGTGCGCAGGAATCTTCGGCACCAGGCGCGGCCAGATCAGCAGTGTCGCCAGGCACGCGGCACCGACCAGGCTGTCGCCAAGCTGCAGGCTGGGCAGAGCGTGGATCAGCAGGTTGACTTGCTCCAGCAGGTGCTGGGGTGTGCCGGCCAGGTGCAGGCCGAACAGGTCCTTGATCTGCAGGACGGCGATGACGATGCCGATGCCAGCGGTAAAGCCCAGCGTCACCGGATAAGGCACGAACTCGATCAGGCGCCCGGCGCGTAGCAGCCCCAGGGTGATCAGGATCACGCCGGCCATCAGCGTGCACAGCAACAATCCACCGAGGCCGTATTGCTGGGTGATCGGCAGCAAAATCACCACGAAGGCGGCGGTGGGGCCGGATATGTTGAAGCGCGAGCCGCCGCACAGGGCGATCAGGGGCGCCGCGATCAGCACGGTGTAGAGGCCGTGTTGCGGTGCCACGCCCACGGCGATGGCCAGCGCCATGGCCAGCGGAATGGCAATGATGCCGACCGTCAGGCCAGCGCTCAGATCCCCGCGCAGGGCTTTCCAGGAGTAGCCCGCGCGCAGGGTTTGGCGCCAGGCGGCGAACAGCGGTAACGATGGTCGTGACATGCTGGCTTCCTAATGGCTTGGCGCATTATAGGGGCCAGTTTGCGCCGCGCGGCATGACCTAGGTCGGCTGTCGTGTCGATTTTTCGCGTGTTAGCCTGCCGGGCTGCGCGTTGAGCCGCGCGCGGCTCGGCGGTACACTGCCGGCCCTCTGTAATGCTGATGGGAGCGGGCGATGCGTAAAGACAAGAAGCAGGTGATTGGCGAAGAAATCAGCGATGACTCGATCAAGCTGTTCCTTGCGGTGGAGCCAGCGGATGCCACGCCGCCCTCGCTGCACAAGCTGGTCAAGGCTTATCGCGGTCTGCGCGTCGATGACTTCGAGCGTTTCGTGGGCTTCTTCGTTGCCGAGGGCTACGACCTGTCGGCAGCTGATGCGCAGGGCAATGACTTCGTCGCGCTGATTCAGGATCAGCGCAATGCCGAGCCTTACATCGAGGTGATCAAGGCCGTCCGCGGCTGATTTTTACCTGCTGGACAAAAATGCCCGTGCTTCATTGAGAAGAAGGCGGGCATTTTTTATGGCCTGCCATCCCTGGCGGCCACCTTGCGGGCCGTCGTTGCGCGACGTAAAAAATGGCTCCCGGCCATTTTTTATGGCCCGCGGATCGTGAACGCGGGGCAATAAAAAACCGGCCTCTAGGGCCGGTTTTTCAAGAACCTGTCGCGATTAGGCGGCAGCAGCTTCGCCCAGCGCCTTGATGTGCGCGTTCAGGCGGCTCTTGTGACGAGCGGCTTTGTTCTTGTGGATGATGCCTTTGTCAGCCATGCGGTCGATGACCGGAACAGCTGCGGTGTAAGCGGTTTTGGCAAGCTCGAGATCTTTGGCAGCAATAGCCTTGACCACGTTCTTGATGTAGGTACGAACCATCGAGCGCAGGCTGGCGTTATGGCTACGGCGCTTCTCAGCCTGTTTGGCGCGTTTTTTGGCAGAAGGTGAGTTGGCCACCGTCAAGCTCCTCGAAAACTGGGGGGGTTTACACAAATTAAGGCCGCGAATCATGCCGACATGACTATCAGCTGTCAAGTCCGCGGGTGCTTTTAGCTGCTGGCCTGACCAGCGGTGGCTCGCTACACTCGACGCCCTCGTTGGCGGCGGATTGTCCGCTAATGCACCTCTTTATGGAAGCTGAAATACCCCATGAATCTGCTCAAGTCCCTGGCTGCCGTCAGCTCCCTGACCATGGTGTCTCGCGTGCTGGGGTTCGTGCGCGACACCATCATCGCCCGCACCTTCGGGGCTGGGGTGGCGTCGGATGCCTTCGTGGTGGCGTTCAAGTTACCCAATCTGCTGCGCCGCATCTTCGCCGAAGGCGCCTTCTCCCAGGCCTTCGTGCCCATCCTGGCCGAATACAAGATGCAGCAGGGCGAGGAGGCGACGCGAACCTTTGTCGCCTATGTTTGCGGTTTGCTGACGCTGGTGCTGGCGTTGGTCACGGCCATTGGCGTGCTCGCAGCGCCCTGGATCGTCTGGGCCACGGCGCCGGGTTTTGCCGATGAGGCCGAGCGCTTCGAGTTGACGGTCGATCTGCTGCGGGTGACCTTCCCTTATATATTGCTGATTTCCCTGTCATCGCTGGCTGGGGCCGTGCTCAATACCTGGAACCGTTTCTCGGTGCCGGCGTTCGTGCCGACCTTGCTCAACGTCAGCATGATCGTCTTCGCGCTGTTTCTGACGCCCTATTTCGACCCGCCGATCATGGCGCTGGGCTGGGCGGTGCTGGTCGGAGGGCTGGCACAGTTGCTCTGGCAACTGCCGCACCTGAAGAAGATCGGCATGCTGGTGCTGCCGCGCCTTAGTTTCGGCGACCTCGGCGTCTGGCGCGTGCTCAAGCAGATGGGGCCGGCGATCTTCGGCGTCTCGGTGAGTCAGATCTCGCTGATCATCAACACCATCTTCGCCTCCTTTCTGGTGGCCGGCTCGGTGTCCTGGATGTACTACGCGGACCGCCTGATGGAACTGCCGTCGGGTGTGTTGGGTGTGGCGCTGGGTACCATCCTGCTGCCGGCGCTTTCCAAGACCTACGCGAGCAGGGATCGCGACGAATATCGTCGCCTGCTGGACTGGGGGCTGCGCCTGTGTTTTCTGCTGGTACTGCCCTGCACCCTGGCGTTGGCGATTCTCGCCGAGCCGCTGGTGGTATCGCTGTTCCAGTACGGCAAGTTCGGTGCAGAAGACGCGCTGATGACCCAGCGGGCGCTGGTGGCCTATTCGGTCGGCCTGCTGGCGTTGATTCTGATCAAGATCCTCGCGCCTGGTTTCTATGCCCAGCAGAACATCAAGACACCGGTGCGCATCGCCATCGTCAGCCTGCTGGCGACCCAGGCGATGAATGCGCTGTTCGTTTTTGGCCTGGATATGGCGCACGTCGGTCTGGCGCTGGCGATCAGCCTGGCGGCTTGCCTGAACGCTGGCCTGCTGTTCTGGCAACTGCGTCGCGCCGATATCTTCCAGCCGTTGCCGGGCTGGGGGCTGTTCCTGCTCAAGCTGGTGGTTGCGGTGGCGGCGATGGTCGCGGTTTTACTGGGGTTGCTGCAGGTCATGCCAGTCTGGGCGGAAGGTGAGATGCTGGTGCGCTTGTTACGTCTAGGCGCGCTGGTGCTTGCTGGTCTGGTGGTCTACTTCGGCACGTTGCTGGTACTGGGATTTCGCCTGCGCGATTTCGCCCGGCGGTCGCTGTAGTCATCGTCGGGTGCGCCGTGCGCGCCATTGGCTCGGTGCAGGAGCGGTGCGCATGGCGCATGCCTGCGATTCAAGGCGTCGCGATGCCTGTTTTGCATGGCCTGCTGTGCGTATAATCGGCCACTTTGTGAACAAGAAGCGTGCTATGCAGCTGGTTCGAGGTCTTCATAACCTGCAGCCCCAGGCGCGGGGCTGTGTGGTCACCATCGGTAATTTCGACGGCGTTCATCGTGGGCACCAGGCCATCCTGGCGCGCTTGCGTGAGCGTGCCGCGGAATTGGCCGTACCCAGCTGCGTGGTGATTTTCGAGCCGCAACCACGTGAGTTCTTCGGGCCGGACACCGCTCCGGCGCGCCTGACCCGCCTGCGAGACAAGCTCGCTCTGCTGGCTGCCGAAGGCGTCGACATGGTGCTGTGCCTGGCCTTCAACCGCCGCCTGCGCGAGTTGTCGGCCGCCGAGTTCGTCCAGCGCGTGCTGGTCGATGGGCTCAAGGTGAAGGACCTGGAGATCGGCGACGATTTCCGCTTTGGCTGCGACCGCGCCGGCGATTTCGAATTTCTCCAGGCTGCAGGCCTGCGTTACGGCTTCAGTGTCGATGCCTCGACCACAGTCGAAGTATTGGGCGGCCGGGTCAGCAGTACGCGCGTGCGCCAGGCGTTGGTCGATGGCGATTTTGAGTTGGCCGAAGCCTTGCTCGGTCGGCCGTTCCGCATTGCCGGGCGCGTGTTGCATGGGCAGAAGCTCGGTCGCCAGCTCAATGCACCGACTGCCAATATCCAGCTCAAGCGGCGCAAGGTGCCGCTGACCGGCGTCTATCTGGTGAGCTGTGAAGTCGATGGCGTGATTCAACCAGGCGTCGCCAATATCGGCGTGCGCCCCAGCGTTGCCGGTGACGGCAGCGCCCATCTGGAAGTGCACCTTCTGGATTTTGCCGGCGATCTGTATGGCCGGCGCCTCTCGGTGGCTTTCCACCACAAGCTGCGTGATGAGCAGCGTTTCGCCTCGCTGGAGGCCTTGAAAGCGGCGATTGCCGCTGATATCGCCGCTGCCCGTGAATATTGGCAGAGCCACCCGCTGATGAAGAGCCCGAAATGACCGACTACAAAGCTACGCTGAACCTGCCCGATACCCAGTTCCCGATGAAGGCCGGCCTGCCGCAACGCGAGCCGCAGACCCTGCAGCGCTGGAACGATATTGGTCTGTATAGCAAGCTGCGCAAGATTGGCGAAGATCGGCCGAAGTTCGTCCTGCACGACGGCCCGCCCTATGCCAACGGCAGCATCCACATCGGTCATGCTGTGAACAAGATCCTCAAGGACATCATCACCCGCTCCAAGACCCTGGCCGGCTTCGACGCGCCCTATGTGCCGGGTTGGGACTGCCATGGCCTGCCGATCGAACACAAGGTCGAAACCACCTTCGGCAAGAACCAGCCGGCGGACCTGACCCGCGAGCGCTGCCGCACCTACGCCAGCGAGCAGATCGAAGGGCAGAAGGCCGATTTCATCCGTCTCGGCGTGCTGGGCGACTGGGACAACCCCTACAAGACCATGGATTTTGCCAACGAGGCCGGTGAGATCCGTGCCCTGGCCGAGATGGTCAAGCAGGGCTTCGTGTTCAAGGGCCTGAAGCCGGTGAACTGGTGCTTCGACTGCGGCTCGGCCCTGGCCGAGGCAGAGGTGGAGTACCAGGACAAGAAGTCCGATGCCATCGACGTCGCCTTCCCCATCGAAGACGCAGACAAGCTGGCCGCCGCCTTCGGCCTCAGCGAGCTGAGCAAGCCGACCGCCATCGTCATCTGGACCACCACGCCCTGGACCATCCCGGCTAACCAGGCGCTCAACGTGCATCCGGAGTTCACCTACGCCCTGGTCGACACTGGTGAGCGCATCCTGCTGCTGGCCGAGGAGCTGGTCGAGTCCTGCCTGCAGCGCTACGGCCTGCAAGGTCAGGTGATCGCCACCGCTCCCGGTGCCGCGCTGGAGCTGATCCGCTTCCGTCATCCATTCTACGAGCGTTTCTCGCCGGTGTACCTGGCCGAGTACGTTGAGTTGGGCGCCGGTACCGGTATCGTCCACTCGTCGCCGGCTTATGGCGAGGACGACTTCCGCACCTGCAAAGCCTACGGCATGAGCAACGACGACATCCTCAGCCCGGTGCAGAGCAATGGCGTCTACACCCCGGACCTGCCGTTCTTCGGCGGCCAGTTCATCTGGAAGGCCAACCCGGCCATCGTCGAGAAGCTGGCCGAGGTCGGTGCACTACTCAAGCATCAGCCGATCCAGCACAGCTACATGCACTGCTGGCGCCACAAGACGCCGCTGATCTACCGCGCCACCGCACAGTGGTTCGTCGGCATGGACACCCAGCCCAAGCAGGGTGCCCCCTTGCGTGAGCGTGCGCTGGCTGCCATCGAACAGACCCAGTTCGTCCCGGCCTGGGGCCAGGCGCGCCTGCACAGCATGATCGCCGGTCGTCCCGACTGGTGCATCTCGCGTCAGCGCAACTGGGGCGTACCGATCCCGTTCTTCCTGCACAAGGCCACCGGCGAGCTGCACCCGCGCACCGTCGAGCTGATGGAAGAAGTCGCCAAGCGTGTCGAGCAGGAAGGCATCGAGGCCTGGTTCAAGCTCGACGCTGCCGAGCTGCTCGGCGCCGAAGCCGCTGACTACGACAAGATCAACGACACCCTGGACGTGTGGTTCGACTCCGGCACCACGCACTGGCACGTGCTGCGTGGCTCGCACGATATGGGCCATGCCACCGGCCCGCGCGCCGACCTGTATCTGGAAGGTTCGGACCAGCACCGCGGCTGGTTCCACTCGTCCCTGCTGACCGGTAGCGCCATCGACGGCCACGCGCCATACAAGGCGTTGCTGACCCACGGCTTTGTGGTCGACGAGAACGGCCGTAAGATGTCCAAGTCGCTCGGCAACGTGGTTGCACCGCAGGAGGTCAACGACAGCCTGGGCGCCGACATCATGCGCCTGTGGGTTGCCTCTACCGACTATTCCGGTGAGATGGCCGTGTCCAAGGTGATCCTGCAGCGCAGCGCCGACGCCTACCGGCGTATCCGCAATACCGCGCGCTTCATGCTGGCCAACCTCAACG
Organism: Ectopseudomonas composti; assembly: GCF_900115475.1. Taxonomy (GTDB): domain Bacteria; phylum Pseudomonadota; class Gammaproteobacteria; order Pseudomonadales; family Pseudomonadaceae; genus Aquipseudomonas; species Aquipseudomonas composti. The sequence goes on along the minus strand of NZ_FOWP01000001.1, from coordinate 58,785 downwards.
GTTTCGATCCGGCCAAGGACCTGCTGCAGCCCGAGCAGATGCTTGACCTCGACCGTTGGGCGGTAGACGCTGCTCTGCGCCTGCAGGAAGAAATCATCGAGGCGTACGCCGACTACCGGTTCTGGAACGTCTACTCCAAGGTGCACAACTTCTGCGTGCAGGAACTGGGCGGCTTCTACCTCGACATCATCAAGGACCGTCAGTACACCACTGCCGCTGACAGCGTGGCGCGTCGTTCCTGCCAAAGCGCGCTGTTCCACATCAGCGAGGCGCTGGTGCGCTGGATCGCACCGATCCTGGCCTTCACCGCCGAGGAAATCTGGCAGTTCCTGCCAGGCGCGCGCAACGAATCGGTGATGCTGGGTACCTGGTACACGGGGCTGGAGCGCCTGCCGGAAGGTTTCGAGCTTGATCGCGCCTACTGGGATCGCGTCATGGCGGTCAAGGCAGCGGTCAACAAGGAACTGGAGAACCTGCGTACGGCCAAGGCCATCGGTGCCAGCCTGCAGGCTGAAGTGACCTTGTTCTGTGATGATGCCAAACAGGCCGACCTGGCGAAGCTCGGCGACGAGCTGCGTTTCGCCCTGATCACCTCGGCGGCGCAGGCCGCACCGCTGGCCGATGCGCCGGCCGATGCGGTAGTGACCGAGGTCGAAGGCCTGAAGCTGAAGATCCTCAAGTCCGCCCATGCCAAGTGCGGTCGCTGCTGGCACTTCCGCGCCGATGTCGGCAGCCATGCCGCGCATCCGGAGCTGTGTGGCCGTTGTGTGAGCAACATCGAAGGCATCGGTGAGGTGCGCAAGCATGCCTAACGTTTCGCGTTTCGGGCATCTGCCCTGGCTGCTGTTGAGTGTGCTGATCCTGGTCGTCGACCGGGTGACCAAGGACATCTTCGAGGGCGGGCTGAGCATGTATCAGCGCATCGAAGTCATTCCGGGTTACTTCGATTGGACCCTGGCTTACAACACCGGTGCGGCGTTCAGCTTCCTGGCCGATGCCGCGGGTTGGCAGCGCTGGTTCTTTGCGGCTATCGCTATCGTCGTTAGCGGCGTGCTGGTCGTCTGGCTCAAGCGCCTCAAACGTCACGAAACTCTGCTGGCCGTGGCGCTGGCCATGGTGCTGGGTGGCGCGTTGGGCAACCTGTATGACCGTGTGGTGCTTGGCCATGTGGTCGACTTCATTCTGGTGCACTGGCAGAACCGCTGGTACTTCCCGGCGTTCAACCTGGCCGACACCTTCATCACCATTGGAGCCATTCTGCTGGCGCTGGATATGTTCAAAAGCGACAAGTCCGTGAAGGAGGCTGCGCAATGACAGACGTACGCATCGGTCCGGCCAGGGAAGTGACCCTGCATTTCGCCCTCAAGTTGGAAAACGGCGATGTGGTCGATAGCACATTCGACAAGCAACCAGCGACTTTCAGGGTCGGCGACGGCAATTTGTTGCCGGGCTTCGAACAGGCGCTGTACGGCTTCAAGGCCGGCGACAAACGCAGCGTGCAAGTCCAGCCGGAGCAGGGCTTCGGCCAGCCGAACCCGCAGAACGTGCAAGTCATGCCGCGCAGCCAGTTCGAGGGCATGGAGCTGTCCGAAGGGTTGCTGGTGATCTTCAACGATGCCGCCAATACCGAGCTGCCAGGCGTGGTCAAGGCGTTTGATGACAAGCAGGTCACCATCGACTTCAACCACCCGCTGGCCGGCAAGGTGCTGGACTTCGATGTGGAGATCATCGAGGTCAAGGCGCTCTAGACCGTGCTGCGGCTCTTGTAGGAGCGGCTTCAGCCGCGAACCTCTTGTTGCAGCCTGGGCTTATCCCGCGCAGGCTGTACCTTCCGGGAGCGACCGATAGCGTCGTTTCGTTCCTCGATCAATACCGAGACAGCCAGCATGCATATCAAACTCGCCAATCCCCGTGGCTTCTGCGCCGGCGTCGACCGTGCCATCGAGATCGTCAACCGTGCACTGGAAGTCTTTGGCCCGCCGATCTACGTACGCCATGAAGTGGTGCATAACAAATTCGTGGTCGAGGACCTGCGCGCCCGCGGCGCGGTGTTTGTCGAGGAACTGGACCAGGTGCCGGATGACGTCATCGTCATCTTCAGTGCGCACGGCGTCTCCAAAGCCGTGCGCGACGAAGCGGACCGTCGCGGCCTCAAGGTCTTCGATGCCACCTGCCCGCTGGTGACCAAGGTGCATATGGAAGTGGTGCGCTACAGCCGGGAAGGGCGCGAGTGCGTCTTGATTGGTCACGAAGGTCACCCGGAAGTTGAAGGCACCATGGGCCAGTACGACGTCAGCAACGGCGGCGCCATCTACCTGGTAGAGGACGAGGCGGACGTCGCCGAGTTGGAAGTACGCAACCCGGAGAACCTGGCGTTCGTCACCCAGACCACCCTGTCAATGGACGACACCAGCAAGGTAATCGACGCTCTGCGTGCCAAGTTCCCGGCCATCGGCGGCCCGCGCAAGGACGACATCTGCTATGCCACGCAGAATCGTCAGGACGCGGTCAAACAGCTGGCCAGCGAGTGCGATGTACTGCTAGTGGTCGGCAGCCCCAACAGCTCCAACTCCAACCGCCTGCGCGAGCTGGCCGAGCGTATGGGCACACCGGCCTACCTGATCGACGGCGCCGAAGATCTCAAGCCTGAGTGGTTCGAGGGTGTGAAGGGTATTGGCATCACCGCCGGTGCCTCGGCCCCGGAGGTGCTGGTGCGTGGTGTAGTGGAACAACTGCGCGCCTGGGGGGCGGCGGGGGAGACTGAGCTGGATGGGCGGCCGGAAAACATTACGTTTTCGATGCCGAAGGAGTTGCGGGTTAAAGCAATTTAATTGTTCATTGTAAAAAGATAACCCCCTCTGCCTCCACTGGAGAGCAGAGGGTTATCTTTTTCGCGCCTTTATTTCAACGCACCTTGCGGCTAGTTTTCACCACCCGCATTTGGCTGTGAGTGAGCCACCATGTGCGTTAGCCGCAGTGAGTGTCATATCGCCGCTGATACGAGCTGAAGATGTCGTCGATGCAGTCAGCGTATAAGTCGTAGCAGTTACATCGCTGGCTTTTACAGCAAAAACCGTGCTGCTGCTGTTGATTGCGGTGTTCGCATCGTATCTCCCACCATTTTCTGCTCGGCGGCGCTCCATCTGTTGTGCCGCACTACTCAGCAAAGCCTTGCCATCTTCGCACTGTGCTTTCTCGACGTAGCTGAAATAGCTTGGCAGCGCTATCGACGCGAGAATTGCCAATATTACACAAGTGAGCATCAGCTCAATTAAAGTGAAGCCACTCTGCCTATTCATGCCGTTGCTCACTTCTCTTCAGATTTGTCAGTCCAGTACAGGCGGCTCTTGCTGGCCATGTCATACGGTGTTGGTTTTCCATCGCCGTTGCCATTACCACCGCCAGTACCAATGGGAGCCAGCTGAGAGGGGTCGTTATAGGCCCAGCAGGTATCACCTTTACAGTATACCTGCGGGTTGGATGGCAGGGTTGCGCCTTTCAGTATTGTGGAGCGTGTACTGTCAACTGCTGTGCCATCAAGCAAGTTGACTCGATAACCACGCGAAACGCCCTGTGTTGCACGGCAGGAGTTTTGTGCAACCACCGGTTGGTAGGTGTTGAAGTACAGATTACCGGCAATGGCCAAGGTGTTGGATAGGACTTTCTCGCCGTTTGCACCCAAGGTGATATACCAACCGTTCTTAGCCAGGATCGCCTTCTGCTGATCTGGATCGGCGGTCAACAGGTTGGTCGCGTTATATAGGCTACTTTCGTTAAAGGTCGTACCCAGCTTGTTCAGGTCTTCCGTGCGGAAAGAATAGAAACGATCCTGAATGACCTTGTCGAGTGGATGGCCGCGATAGCCAGAACCCAGATTGACTGTCAGATATATCTTGTTGTTCGCGCTGAGAAGTGCAAGCGCAGGTTCGGTGTAGAAGCGGCGTGCGTCTGCTTCGCCTGCGCCGGCAACGCTGGCGAATATATTGCCACTGGCCAGGCTATTGCCTGAGCCTCCATTGTTGATCAGAAAGCGCCATACCTGGCCACCCATGTCACCGACGAAAATCTGAGTGGCCAGTCCTTCCGGGTTGAGAACAGGCTGGCCGGTAGCATCGGTCTGCAGGCCTATCACAGTGGCTTTGCTGGGAACACTGTATTTCATGTCTATGCCGGCCGAGGAGGCTGACCAGAGTTTTTTGCCTGTCTTGGCGTCGACGATGAACAGGTCGTTGCCCTGCGTATCGGTGCGGCGCACGTTGGCCTGGTTCTTCAGCGGATCCTGGTTCGTGTCATAGCCGCCGCCAAAGATCAGCACATCGGTGATGGTGCTGCCGACCTTGATTTTGGTCTTGATAGGTGCAGACCAAGTTTGCCCCAGCTTAGTGAAGTCACCACTGCCACCTTGAATGATCCATTCGATCTTCGGTGAGGTGGGGTTGGTGATATCGAGTGCGTAGAGGTTGCGCCCGCCACGACCCATGCTGGCGTAGGCATAGACGAATTCACTACCGTCAATTACGCCGTTTTCGTTGCTGTCCTCTGCCCATACAGTCACGCTGTTGTCCATGCCGTATACATGGGAAAGATCGCCGGTATTGGCGTTAGCGGACAGCCGCTTGATGTTGCCTAGCAGCTCTTTTGGCATAAAGGCGAATTGTTCTGCGCCCGTGTTGGTGTCGAACATCTGCACGAAGCCTTCGTTGGTGCCAATGATCGCACTTTGGATTTCGCTGGTGCAGTTACCCTCGCTGTCTTTGGCGTTGCAACCGTAGCTCACCACGCTCGGGGTAGAGTGGATCGGATCCCCGAGTGCTTGGCGTAGGCTGGTGGTTCCGGTTTCATAGCCTCTGATGTAGTTGATGAGGGTGTCTCGCTCGGTATTATTGGCTGCGCCAATTTGTGCAGCTGTCAGACTGGTATCGAGCCTATTTAGCGTTTTGGTGCCGTCGATATTTGTCCACAGATTACGAGTATTGGGGGCTGGCAGATTATTGGCTGCGCCTCCGGCTGCAACGTTGCTGCCGTCATTGCCAGTCGACCACCAGCTACGGGCATTGCTCCGGAAGAACCCGGTGTTAGCGTCGATAGCTGCGGTGTTGTCCTGATCCAACACAAGCGGTGAGCCGTTCTGAATGCCCATGCGGTAGCGCTTCAGGTTTCCTGGCCAGCGATCAGTTGTAGAAGGCCGGAACAAGGAGAAGTACAACTGATCCTTGTGATCCTGGCGGTTGAACGAGTTCACCGGAGCAGTGGCGCTGACAAAGGTCGTATCGGTCGCTAGTGCTTCCTGAATGATGCTGTTAAAGGCGTTGGCCAGGGCGTTTGCATCATCTGCAGTGTAGGCTTTACCTCCGCCTGCCGTGGCTATATCAGCCAGGAACTTCTTAGCGCCCGCGCTGGCCTGCAGGGCGAAGCCTACCGTATGAGTGGTTACCAGATTATCGCCATCCAAAGTGCTGGATTGGTCGGTACTGTTCAGCCATTTGGCAATTTCGACGCCGCATGTTTCTCCGTTGGTTTGCTCTCCACTGTCGCGGCGGGCGCATGCGCCACTGATCAGGCTCTTGGCGTTATTGATAGTAGTAGTGCTGTTGCCATTGGCCTGGCCATCAGTCATGAGAACCAAGTAGTTGGCTTGGCAACTGCTCTCAATCGGACTGCTCGGGCCTTTGTGTTTGCCGGACAGGGCTGTGTAATAACTAGCGCCTTGATAGAGCAGATCAACGATCGGTGTGCCACTATTAGCCTGCATATCGCTGACTACGCCTTTGAGATAGTCACGTACCTTGTAGGTGTTGTCAGTCAAATCGGTTGCTTTATCTAGTTTGACCTGTAAACGAATGGCCGCTGCTTTACTGGTTTCGAAGGCGTTCAGTCTAAGATCGGCAGAGGCAGAGGTCTGTTTTATCAGTACACTTAGAGCATTGCCATCCTGCCAGTCGCTACGGTTAAGTACATTCTGAAGCGCCGTTTTTAGACCTGGGGCTTCACAGACGACTGGAATACCCGGCCCTTGGCTGGTAAAAGTGCAACTGCTTGTGGTGCTGGCTGCGCGCTTGCCGAGATCATTATTCGCTGTACTAAATGCTGTCGAGTTACCTACATCCTCAAAATATACGTTGGCTGTGACGCTTGTATTATTGGCACTACTAGGTGTGACGATCAGGCGGGCTTCGTTAATAGTAGCGCCTTTTTTGAACGGTACCTGTTGAAAACGCGCGCCTATGTAGGTGTAGGTGTCATTGAACGGCATTGTGCTGTCGTTGACCGTTACTGTCGTCCTTCGACTACTGCTGCTGCTGTATTGGCGAGCATCGTCCTTGTCTTCAAGTAGGCTGAGGTCAGCGATGGGCCTCATGCAGCCGGAGTCACCTCCGGTATAACTAATACTGAGGGTTGGCTTGAAACCGTCGTTGCCATCCTGACTTATTGACGTACGACTGCCGTCGCCTCCGCTAGGCGTCAGGATAAAGGCCATGGCATTGTTGCCGCACCAGCCGCTCCTATTGACCACTGTCTGCACTTGCGCCGTGACATCGGCGCCACTTTCCGTGTAGATCGGCGGATTGGCGGTACGCCAGGGGGCGGGAGTCCAGGTCGTAGTGGTGGTCTTGCTGCGTGAGGAGAAATCGCCACCACTGAAGTCGCTGGCATTGTCGCTGGCTTCTGCAGCGACATTGAAGCTCACCGTGCGGTCGTCCGAGCTGGCCGGTACGAAGTTCAGGGTGGCGCGGGTGATGGTGGCACCTTGCGGAATATTGACCGTCTGGAAGCGCAGACCTGTGGTGCGCTCAGTATTTTCGGCGCCGGTATAGGTAATGATCAGTTGTGGTGCATTGTCAACGTCACCTACTGCATAGGTGAAATTGCTGCGGTTGCTCGAGCGCAGCCGGATTGCCAAGTCCCCAATAGGGTTGAGAGTGGGGGTAAGATTCTGTTGCGCTGTCAGCAGGCTGGTAACGTTTAGACTGTGAACTCCGGCGCTAACAGTGCTGGCTGTTACGGTGTTAGCGGTAAATGTACTGACCAGCGGAGAGCTGTGGTTGAATGCTTCGGGGGTTTTCGAGTTGACTAGTCTCAGGTTGAACGCGGTGGAAGCTGTTGCCGTAACCGGGGTGAGACTGAGAGTGGCGCTGGTAATTGTTACGCCTTTGGGAATATTCAGATTTCGGAATAGGAGCAGGCCGTCTTGCCCTGCATTACCGCTGCCGGAGTTGAGTTCGGTGAGTTTACCAGCAGGGCATTCACTGGTCGCATCCATTTTTACCGAACAGGTGACGTCGTTACGCAGGTAGTAAGTCGTGTTGTCGTTCGAGTAGGTGTTTGGTACGCCCAGGCTTCGTACGACAGTGCCTGTGCCGGTGGGATTCTGAATGTAGCCCATCACCAGCGTCGGATCGCTGATGTTATTGCTGCCGTTATAACGACTGGCATCGTCAGCGCTGGCTTTTATTTCCGGGCTGGACACCTTGACGTTTATGGGCGCATCGATGTTATCGACGGGTTGCAAAAGACGTTGCACACTAGCATCGCCCGGTGTGCCAGCCGAGTTGTTCATTACCATAAGGCCAACGTTTACGCCGCTGGTGGTATTGAGCAAGTTGGCCATCGTGTCCTTGAGGGCCTTCATCCTGTTGTCGGTATTACAGGTTCGGTTGCTGTTGATACACCAGCCCATAGAGCCTGAGTCATCGAGGATGAACAGCACATTGGGACGCGTGTCGTTATCTGGGCGTGTACCGAAGAAAATTTCGGTATCGTCGGCCACGCTGACTGCACTGTGTAGTATCAACATGCCTACCAGGCTGAAAACACTGGTGCGGCGCACGAACTGGAAGGGCGTCATTGCGTATGTCCTGATGGCGTTACGATGAAAGGTGTTTGATGGTTTCATTGGATATCCCCCCGACGTTGTCCGCCCTGGCGATGAATGCTTTTCACTGCGCAGACGCCGTTTTCGCAAACACTTCCGCCTTCGACTGTCAGATCGAAACAGTCCATTCGTGGCGTTCCGCTGCCGAAGCCCAAATTTCCTCCCGGGCAGGCAACATCCCAGCGAGATTTATTTGATACGACATTGAAGCTGGTTTCGCCGCTGGTGTCCGTTGTGGGCAGTTTCGAGCTGTCTGATTCGGTGAAGTACACGCTGACCCAGCTCGCTATACCGGCTTCTGCCGCCTGGAAGGCCATATTACGCTGCTCACTATTAGAGGAGATACGCAGTTGAAGGCTGGCCTGGTTGGAGGCCGTTATGGCAATCAAGGTCAGCATGAGTAAAAGAATGAGGCTAACCAGCAGCACCATGCCTTTTTGTTTGGATGCGTTCATGGGCTCAGTCTCGGGCGATGAGGCGATTCTTGAATTCATAGGTGGAGCTGAATTCACGGGCAGTGAAATTGGCTTGCGAGCTTTGCACCTTTATAGTGATTTGCACCGCGTTAGCGGTTTCAGGAGAACTGTTGTCTGGTAGTAGTGTGAAGCTCCCATCAACAGGCTCTTGATTGTCGCCCAGCAAGGGTTGTGCCGGGTTGCCGTTAACCGCTTTGCTCAGGCTATTGTTGGCGAAGGTGTAAGTGACAGTTTGCTGAGCTGCGCCAATGTCGCCACAATTTTTCGGGTCGATGTACTTCACACTAAAAGCTTTCTGGTTACTGTCGAGTGTTACTGCATCTTCGATAGATGCAGCTTTCCAATTATTGGTTGTGCAGGTTTGTAGGCCTGCCAGGCGAGCGTCTGCACCTATTACTTCCATAGCAAGACGACCATTTTCTTGAATACGGGCGAGCTCCGAGTTGCTTCTACCTGACATGAGCGAACTATTGAACAGATCGGTAACTCCCAGAATCAGAATGGTGCTGATCACCAAGGCAACCATTACTTCGATCAAGGAAAGACCATGCTGCTTAAAAGCTTTCATAAGGAGGTCACCACTTCGACGTACTGAGTTTGGCCGTCGTCTTTGCTATTGTCCTGCCATTGAATCCTGACGGTAACCTTGGCAATTCCCAGCGTATCCAGCTTGCTGGTGTCGAACGAAATCTTGGTATTTGCTGCATCCACGCTGGGCAGGCTTGACTTCAAGGAAGAGCACCAGGAGGCAATGTCGTGACTAGCCCTGCTTGCACCTCCGGCGGGGAGGGCTCCTGTCGGGGCAGTACAGCTTGGCAGGCTGCTGAAAGCGTATTGACTGGTATTACTACTGCTCTCGGTAACGAACAACACTTTGTATTTCCTGTCGCTACTGGCTGGGTCTATTAGGTTGGTGCGCATGCGTTCAACGATGTCATAGGCCATCAGTGTTGCTTGACTTCGGGAGTAGGCACTCTCGTTGGACTTCTGACTACGGGCCATCAGACTCGCCATGCCTAGAAGTCCTACGGCTAGGATTACCACGGCAACCATCACCTCAATCAGCGTGAAACCTCGTTGAGCCGAGGAGAATGGTCTGTACATCGTCGTATCCTTATCAGTTGAGTTTGGCTGCGCCGACAATATTCACGGAGATGCTCTTTCCCGCGATGCTGATGCTGCTGGCAGTTGTAGTGCCGTCATCATTGAAGGTAATGGCATCTCCCGTAATGGTGACTCCGGGGGCTGGGGGAATAGCGCGTAGCAGTGTCGCACCGTCGAGCACTACGCCACCTGCGCTCCAGTCGTTACCACTGCAGCCGCTACCGCCGCCACTAGCACATACCTTTACTTGGTCGCTGCGACGCGTGACTGCTTCGCTCCGGGCGAACTGCAAGGCGCCGAGTAGATTGTTGATCGCTGACGTTTTGCGCCCAGCGTCAATGCTGCTCTGGTAACTAGGGACGGCAATCGCTGCGACGATGGCAATTATGGCAAGCACTATCATCAGCTCTACCAGTGTGAACCCTCGACTTGATCTCATGAGCGCTCCGGCCACGATTAACCCAAAAATACGTGGATAATTTAGCAATCGGCCACTCTCAAGCCTGCTCAAGTCGGACAGGCGGACAAATTGGCGGATGAGGTGCGTTCTCCAATGCTGAAGTGTGATGCAAGTCACTTGGTGATCAGCAACTCGCGCCTCTTCTGGCAGGCTCTATTCGGCTTCGACCAGCTAGGCTTATCACGATCTGGCTCTGCGGAACATTGTCTTTGCAAAGCGTGAGAGTGCCATTCAGGGCCCGTGTCGAGCCGTCAGCCTCGAACTGGATGTATCCGGTTGCCCTGTTCCAGTGCCAAGAGAAATCTTTGGTGATTTCGGTTTGGTGCAGAATTTCGTCATCGGGGTCGATTTTCCCATTGGCATTCTTGTCGATGAAAACCACTAGGTAACTCTGCCATTCCCGAGCTCCCGAGCAGTCATGCTGCCCACCACAGAGGGTGATGATTTGCCGCGAGAACACGGCGTTGCTGCGCGCGTGAAGCAGTGTGGCAACCATCTGATTGTTGGTTTGGGTGCGCTGATTGCTCTCAATCAGGTTTTGTAGATTTGGGAGCGCGATCATCAGAAGAAGAGCAATGACGGCGAGTGCGCACATCGTTTCGATGAGCGTTCGCCCGTAGATTTTTCGGGGCATATTCCAGCATCCTTGCCAGTTGGTTGTGTAGAACAGAGTAGCTCAGGATCACTGCATGAAAAGTGATGGAAAGGTGTTGTTGGTTGGGGGGGGGGCGATAGGGATGCTATCGGCGTTTCTGCTAGGACGTTCGGGGATGCAGACGTGCATTCTCGATCAGGGGGCGACCGGCCGCGAATCCTCCTGGGCCGGTGGGGGTATCGTCTCACCGCTCTATCCTTGGCGTTACAGCGCGGCGGTGACGGCCTTGGCGCATTGGTCGCAGGACTTTTACCCAGGCTTTGGTCAGCGATTGCTGGACGAAACTGGGATCGATCCCGAGGTGCATGTCACCGGGTTGTATTGGCTGGATCTGGATGATGAGGCCGAAGCGCTGGCATGGGCTGCACGTGTTGGGCGTGAGCTGTTTGCGGTGGATATCGCTGAGGCGTATGACCAGGTTGCTGTTCTGGGGGCTGGCTTCAAGCGCGCCATTCATATGCCGGGTGTGGCTAATGTGCGTAACCCGCGTTTGGTGAAAGCGCTGCGAGCGGCTTTGACGGCCATGCCTAACGTGGAGTTGCGTGAGCACTGTCCGGTCACTGGTTTCATTCAGGAGAATGGACAGATTCGGGGTGTGACTACCGCTGCTGGCGAGATCCGCGCTGATCGCGTGGTGCTGGCCGCTGGCGCTTGGAGTGGTGAGTTGCTCAAGACGCTTGGTCTGGAATTACCGGTCGAGCCAGTGAAAGGGCAGATGATTCTCTTCAAATGCGCCGAGGATTTTCTGCCAAGCATGGTGTTGGCCAAGGGGCGTTATGCGATTCCGCGGCGTGACGGGCATATCCTGATTGGCAGCACGCTGGAGTATGCAGGGTTCGACAAGACGCCGACCGATAACGCGCTGGAAAGCCTGAAAGCATCGGCCGAGGAGCTTTTGCCTGCACTCAGGGATGCCGAAGTAGTGGGGCATTGGGCCGGCCTGCGGCCCGGCTCGCCGGAAGGCATTCCCTTTATCGGGGAAGTGCCTTCGTATCCAGGTCTATGGCTGAACTGCGGGCATTTCCGCAATGGGCTAGTGCTGGCACCAGCCTCCTGTCAGTTGCTGGCTGATCTGATGCTTGGGCGTGAGCCGATCATCGATCCGGCGCCTTATGCGCCCTCGGGGCGGTTGCAGTAGTGGCTCGTCAACGGTGACGCGGGCTGTCTTGATCGCCGGCAAGCCGGTTCCTACACCCCCGTGATTCGTGATCGCAGGGATCAGTCGATACCCAGCTTCTTCAGTCGATAGCGCATCGAGCGGAAGGTCAGGCCCAGGCGCTGGGCCGCCGCCGTGCGGTTCCAGCGCGTTTCTTCCAGGGCCTGCATGATCAGCTTGCGCTCAATGTCTTCGAGGTAATCTTCGAGATTGTCGATCTGCGCTAGACTGGCTTCGCCGCTTTCGTTGCTGGGGCCGCCGGCGTCAGCCAGGCGCAGGTCGCTGGGCGTGATCTGGTCGTCTTCGCACAGGGTGTAGGCGCGTTCGAGCATGTTTTCCAGCTCTCGCACGTTGCCGGGGAAGCGATAGTTCTTCAGCTTTTCCAGCGCATCGGGGTGCAGCTTGGCGGCGGCCAGGCCGGTACCTTCGGCCAAGCGCACGAGCATCACGCTGGCCAGCTGGGCGATGTCTTCGCGGCGTTCACGCAGTGGCGGAACGCGCAGTTCGATGACGTTAAGACGGTAATAGAGGTCCTGGCGGAAACGGCCGGCAGCGACTTCCGCGGCAAGGTTCTTGTGGGTGGCGCAGAGGATGCGCACATCGACCACCACTTCCTGCTGACCACCAACAGCGCGCACGGCCTTTTCCTGAATCGCACGCAGCAGTTTCACCTGCATCGGCAGCGGTAGATCGGCCACTTCATCGAGGAACAGGGTGCCGCCATTGGCCGCCTGGAACAGCCCCTGTTTGTCTTCGATGGCACCGGTAAAGCTGCCTTTCTTATGGCCGAAGAACTCGCTCTCCATCAGCTCCGAGGGGATGGCGCCGCAGTTGACTGGTACGAAAGGTTGTTCGATGCGCGGGCCCTGTTCGTGGATCAGGCGGGCGACCAGTTCCTTGCCGCTGCCCGATTCGCCGCTGATGTAGACCGGTGCCTGGCTGCGCGAGAGTTTCTGGATCTGTTTGCGCAGCGATTTCATGGGCGGCGAGTCGCCGAGCAGACGACTGTCGACCGGGGTTTCCTCGCCCTCGGGGGAGCGAATACGCAGGGCGGTGGCGACCAATTCGCGCAGGCGGCCGAGGTCGACCGGTTTGGTGAGGAAGTCGAAGGCGCCGGCCTTGAGTGAATTAATCGCAGTATCGAGGCTGCCGTAGGCGGTGATCATCGCCACTGGAACTTGCGGATGGCGCTGCTGAATGTGCTGTACCAGGTCCAGGCCGGTGCCGTCGGGCAGACGCATATCGGTCAGGCATAGATCGAAGGGCTCGCGCGCCAGCCACTCGCGTGCTTCCTTGACGTTACGGGCGCTGCGGGTGTCCAGCTTCATGCGTCCGAGGGTGATTTCCAGCAGCTCGCGGATATCGGGTTCGTCGTCGACGATCAGGGCTCTCTGACGGTTCATGCTCAGCTCAGTTTGCGCGGATGGGCGAAGGTGATGCGGAAGCAACTGCCGCCATCTTCACGGGGTTTGTAGTCGAGGCGGGCCTGGTTGCCTTGGCACAGCTCACGGGAAATATACAGGCCGAGGCCGGTGCCCTTGTTCTCGGTGGTGTAGAAGGGCTCGAAAATGTGCTGCTCCAGCTCGGGCGGCACGCCTGGGCCGTCGTCGAGAATCTCCAGCACCGGCAAGTCGCTGGTCTCGTCGCGAAACAGGCGCAGCCATACCTGGCCGAGTCGATGTTTCTGTGCGCTGTAGCGTAGGCCGTTCTGCACCAGGTTGGTCAGTACCTGGGTCAGCTGGTGTGGGTCCATGCGCGTTTGCAGGCTGCCACCTTGGGTTTCCAGGTGGATTTGCCGATCAGCCGGTGCCGAGCTGCGAAAATCGCTGGCGAAGCGGTGCAGCCAGTATTTCAGGTCGAGCAGTTGCGGTTCGGCCTGGCGCCTGCGCGACAGCTGCAGAACGTTCTCGATCACCATGTTCATGCGCTTGGAGTGATCCTGAATGATCTGCGCCAGGCGCTGGTCGGGACCTTGCAGGTCTTCCGACTCCTGCAGCAGCTGTGCCGCGTGGCTGATAGCGCCGAGCGGGTTGCGAATCTCGTGGGCGATGCCGGCGGTCAGGCGGCCGAGCGAGGCCAGCTTGAGCTGCTGCGCCTGCTGGGCGATCTGCGAGATGTCGTCGAGAAACACCAGGGTATGCTGCTGATCACCGCGTTGCAGGGAGATGAAGCTGGGCTGCAGGACGGGGCCGTCGATCTGCGCTTGCAGGCTGTCCGGGCGCAGGGTCGGGTTGTGCAACCATTGCTGCAGGCGCTTGACCAGTTCAGGGCAGTGCGGATCGATGATCTTGCCACTGAGTTCGCCGCGCCCGAGTAGTTGCGTTGCGCCCTGGTTGGCCAGCAGTACCCGATGCTGGGTGTCGAGCACCAGAATCCCGGTGCGCATGCGCTGCAGGATCTGCTCGTTGAGTTCCTCGAGGTTGGCGACGTCGGCCGCGCGTTGTTCGGCCAGGTTTTCACTGACCTGCAGGCGGCGGGTGATGCCTTGGATGAACAGGGCGCCGGCGAAGCACAGGGCACCGAGTGCGCCGGCCTGTACATATTGCGCGGCAGCAGCGGGGCGGCTGAGGCTGAGGTAGAAGGTCAGGTAGATCAGCGCCATGGCGGCGATAGCCGCGATCAGCAGGCCGACGCGGCCGCGCAGAAGGATGTTGGCGATGGCCACGGCGACCACCAGCAGGTTGCCGATGCCGCTTGGCGTACCGCCGGCCGCATAGAACAGGGCCGAGAGGAATATCACGTCGACCAGCGCCAGGCTAAACAGCTGCACCAGGTGCTTGGGCTTTTGCACCAGCACGGCGATGAAGATGTTGAGGATCAGGTAGACCCAGCTGCCGGTGCGAAATAGCTCGATATGCACGACGTCCAGCAACTGCTCGTCGAGGTTGCTGGAAATCAGCAGGATCAGCGCCAGGCCGATGGTCAGGCGATAGAAGTGATAGAGCCTGAGGATGCGTCGCCCTTGGGTGCCGCCTTGTGCGCTGATATCAGCTGTCACCGGTATGCGGGCCTTGTTCGAGGTGGGCCTGGCTGCAGTACCACTGTTGCTCTTGGTTCAATGCCTGGGTCTTGGGAATGTGCACGCCGCAATGCGCACAGCGGACCATGGGCGCGGCGCTGTCCTCACGGGGACGAGTGCTCTTGGGTTTGCTGATGAAGCGGCGCCAGATCCAGATCGCAGCGAAAATGACGGCGATCCAGAACAGCAGGCGAAAAAGACCCATATCGTGCTCTTTTATTCGTTTAAAGCCGCAGTTTAGCCAAGCCGAGTGCATCGGCACAGTATCCACATGGCAGCCTGTGAGCTGTTTCCGGGCTGTGTGCCTGCTGCAGTGCCGGGCTCGCAGCAAATTGGCCAGTGTAGAAATGCCGGACAATAAAAAGGGAGGCCTTGGCCTCCCTTTTTGATAGCGCTGTGATCAGTCGAACAGACCGAAGGTCAGGTAGCTCCAGATCGAGCGCTTCTTGGCGGTTTCGCCAGTCTTGGCGTCCTGCTGCAGTTCGGCTGGGATCTGTTGCTCGGCGTCTTCGTACTGGCGGATCACGTCCTGGCTGGCGCGGGTTTCGCCCGGCGGCAGCGGCGTGTCGGTTTCGATCAGGCCCAGGGTAGCCTTGGCCAGCCAGGAGCGGTTATCGGCTTCTTCTTCGAGCGGGACGAACTCGCCGCTTTCCAGGCTCGGGTGATCCGGGTAGTTGAGCTTGAGGGTTTCCAGACTGGTGGCGGCCAGATCGTCCAGCGACAGGCGTTGGTAAGCCTCGGTCATGATCGCCAGGCCATCGCCGACCGACGGGGTTTCCTGGAAGTTTTCCACCACGTAGCGGCCACGGTTGCCGGCAGCGACATAGGCCTGACGGGTCAGGTAGTAGTGGGCTACGTGTATCTCATAGGCGGCCAGCAGGTTGCGTAGGTAGATCATGCGCTGCTTGGCGTCCGGCGCGTAGCGGCTGGTCGGGTAACGGCTGGTGAGCTGGGCGAACTCGTTGTAAGAGTCGCGCGCGGCGCCCGGGTCACGCTTGGTCATGTCCAGCGGCAGGAAGCGCGCCAGCAGGCCGCGGTCCTGGTCGAACGAGGCCAGGCCCTTGAGGTAATAGGCGTAGTCGACGTTGGCGTGCTGCGGGTGCAGGCGGATGAAGCGTTCGGCGGACGACTTCGCAGCTTCCGGTTCGGCATTCTTGTAGTAGGCGTAGATCAGCTCAAGCTGCGCCTGCTCGGCATAGCGGCCAAACGGATAGCGCGATTCCAGCGCTTTCAGTTTGGAGATGGCCTGGGTGTAGCTGCGGTTATCCAGGTCGGCCTGGGCCTGCTGGTACAGTTCCACCTCGCTGAGGTTTTCATCGACCTCCGGCTGCTTGGAAGAGCAGGCGGCGGTAAGGGCGAGGATGGCGATCAGCAGCAGGTGTTTCACTTGCATGGCGGCTTGCGTCCCTGTGACGGCCGCGCGGCCGTCCTGTTATGATGAGCGCCCCCGGAAACCCCTGGGGCAAAGACGCCGTATTTAACCACAAGCCTGTCGCCGAAACCAAAGGCCAGGCTCCCGCCGTTGCCTAAGAGCCTGTTCAAAGTTTCGCGAGCTAGAGCAATGCAAGGCAAAAACAGGCGAGGACGCGGAATTTACGAGTTGTAAATGAGCATCCGAGCCTGTTTTTAACGCAGCAGGGCCGACGCGCAGCAAACTTTGAACTGGTTCTTAAGATGACTTCTATAGACAAACAATTGATCCAACTCCAGGCCGTCGTCCCCTTTGAACAGGGCGGTCAACGTCTCGACCAGGTGGCTGCGCAGCTGTTTGGCGAGTTTTCCCGTTCGCGCCTATCCACCTGGATCAAGGAAGGTCGCCTGACCGTCGATGGTGCCGTGGCGCGCCCGCGCGACACCGTGCATGCCGGCTCGACCCTGGTGCTCGATGCCGAGCAGGAAGCGCAGGGCGAGTGGGTCGCGCAGGACATCGAACTGAACATCGTCTATGAAGACGAACACCTGCTGGTGATCGACAAGCCGGCCGGTCTGGTCGTCCACCCGGCCGCCGGGCATGCCGATGGCACCCTGCTCAATGCCCTGTTGCACCACGTACCGGACATCATCAACGTGCCGCGTGCCGGCATCGTCCATCGCCTGGACAAGGACACCACCGGCCTGATGGTGGTAGCCAAGACCTTGCAGGCGCAGACCAATCTGGTCGAGCAACTGCAGAAACGTACCGTCAGCCGCATCTATGAATGCATCTGCATCGGCATGATCACCGCTGGCGGCACCATCGATGCACCGATTGGCCGCAGCTCCAGCCAGCGCCAGCGTATGGCAGTGACCGATGGCGGTAAGCCGGCGATCAGTCACTACCGCGTGCTCGAGCGCTACCGCTCGCACACCCATGTGCGGGTCAAGCTGGAAACCGGGCGTACCCACCAGATTCGCGTACACATGACCCACGTTGGCTATCCGCTGGTGGGCGACCCCGTCTATGCCGGGCGCTTCCGCATTCCGCCGGCCGCCAGCCCGACCCTGGTGCAGAGCCTCAAGGAGTTTCCGCGTCAGGCCCTGCATGCGCGTTTCCTCGAACTGGATCACCCGGCTACCGGCAAGCGCATGAAATGGGAGTCGGCGCTGCCCGATGACCTAGTCTGGCTGCTGACCCTGTTGCGCCAGGATCGTGAGGCGTTCGTCGGGTGAATGCCCATGATTGGCTGACGCCCGATTGGCCCGCCCCAGCCAACGTACGCGCCTGCGTTACCACGCGCAGTGGCGGCGTCAGCGTGGCACCGTTCGATAGCTTCAACCTGGGCGATCATGTTGATGACGACCCGGCTGCGGTAGCGGCCAACCGTCAGCACTTGGTCGGGGCCCTGGGTTGCCAGCCAGCCTGGTTGCGTCAGGTGCACGGCATTATTGTGGCGCAGGCTGATCCTGAGACTGTCATCGAAGCAGACGGCAACTGGACGGCCACGCCTGGTATCGCCTGCACGGCGATGACCGCTGACTGCTTGCCGGCATTGTTCTGCGACCGCGCCGGGACCCGTGTGGCCGCGGCCCATGCGGGCTGGCGCGGGCTGGCCGGTGGTGTGCTGGAGGCGACCGTGCAGGCACTGGGCGTCGCACCGCAGGAACTGCTGGTCTGGCTCGGGCCGGCCATTGGCCCGGCGGCGTTCGAGGTGGGGGCTGAAGTGCGTGAGGCTTTCATGCAACAGCATGCCGAGGCTGCCAGCGCATTCGCGCCCAGCGTCAACGCCGGCAAGTTCATGGCCGATATCTACCAGTTGGCGCGCATTCGTTTGGCCGCCATCGGCGTGACCGCCGTCAGTGGCGGTGGCCTGTGCACCTACAACGACCCGCGTTTCTACTCCTACCGCCGCAGTGCCCGCACCGGGCGTTTTGCTTCGCTGATCTGGCTGCAATCCTGATTTGTAGGAGCGAGATCTGCTCGCGAAGCCTTGGGTTACAGGGTTCGCGAGCAGAGCTCGCTTCTACCTGTTCTGTCGTGGGCATTTGTCTTGTGTTTTCTAATCCTTAATCACCAATATCAATAGTGCTGTCGCGAGCGAGACGACCGGTCATATGCTCGGCGCCATGAACAGCATTCGACTCGACAAGCGCGACCTGATCCTGAGCAAAGGCTCGGCGGTGATGACCCGGCGTGGCTACCACGGCACCGGTGTGCTGGAGATCGTCCAGGCGGCCGGGATTCCCAAGGGCAGCTTCTATCACTACTTCGCCAGCAAGGAAGACTTCGCCCTGCAGGCGTTGGCCTTCATCTATCGGCCGCGCTTGGCGCGTTATGCCCAGGCGATGAGCGATCCGACGCTGAGCCCGCGTGCACGCATCCTCGCTTACTACCGCGACCTGCTGGCGCATTTCGCCCGGCAGGACACGCCGCAGTACCACTGCTTCATCGGCAGCCTGAGTTTCGAGATGAGCGAGATGCTGCCGGCCATCGGCGCTGAGGTCGCGGCCATTCAGCAGGCCTCGGTGGACATCCTGCGTGGCTGCCTGGAGCAGGCGCAGGCCGCGGGCGAACTGCCGGCCGACGAGGACTGCGGCAATCTCGCCACCTTTATCAGCGACGCCTGGCAGGGCGTCTTGGCTCGCCTCAAGGTGGGCCGCAACCTGCAGCCGTTGGAAGCTTTCGTCACCCGCCTGGAGCGTTTGCTGCAGGCCTGATTACCGTTCAACCCCAGAGGAAAGATGATGAGCGCTCCCGTTCAAGCCCTGTTCGCCCCGTTCCGCCTCGGTAACCTGGAGCTGCCGACCCGTGTGGTCATGGCGCCGATGACCCGTTCCTTCTCGCCTGGTGGTGTGCCCAACGCCAAGGTCATCGAGTACTACCGTCGTCGTGCGGCGGCGGGCGTGGGTCTGATCGTCACCGAGGGCACCACCGTCGGGCACAAGGCCGCCAACGGCTACCCGAACGTGCCGCGGTTCTACGGCGAAGATGCCCTGGCCGGCTGGAAGCAGGTGGTCGACGCCGTACACGCCGAAGGCGGCAAGATCGTCCCGCAGCTCTGGCACGTGGGTAACGTGCGCAAGTTGGGCACCGAGCCGGATGCCAGTGTGCCGGGCTTCGGGCCGATGGAAAAACTCAAGGATGGCAAGGTGGTCGTGCATGGCATGACCCAGGCCGATATCGACGAAGTGATCGCCGCCTTCGCCCAGGCTGCACGCGATGCCAAGGCCATCGGCATGGACGGCGTGGAGATCCACGGCGCCCATGGCTACCTGGTCGACCAGTTCTTCTGGGAAGGCAGCAACCAGCGCACCGACCAGTACGGCGGCGATCTGGCGGCGCGTTCGCGTTTCGCCATCGAGCTGATCCAGGCGGTGCGTGCGGCAGTAGGTCCGGATTTTCCGATCATCCTGCGTTTCTCGCAGTGGAAGCAGCAGGATTACACCGCGCGCCTGGTGCAGACCCCGGAGCAACTGGAAGCCTTCCTCAAGCCGCTGGCCGAGGCTGGCGTGGACATCTTCCATTGCTCGACCCGTCGCTTCTGGGAGCCGGAGTTCGAAGGCAGCGATCTCAACCTTGCCGGCTGGACGCGCAAACTCACCGGCAAGCCGACCATCACCGTCGGCAGTGTCGGCCTGGATGGCGAGTTCCTGCAGTTCATGGTCAAGACCGACAAGGTGGCCGAGCCGGCCAGTCTCGAGAATCTGCTCGAGCGCCTGAACAAGGAGGAGTTCGATCTGGTCGCCGTGGGCCGCGCGCTGCTGGTCGACCCGGATTGGGCGCTGAAGGTGCGTGAAGGCCGCGAGCAGGACATCCTGCCGTTCAGCCGCGATGCACTGACCACGCTGGTCTGAGTCCGTTTCTATCGGGCGCCGCGATCCGGCGCCCCATTTTTCCAGCCCCGGCACATCGGGGCTTTTTTACGTCCGCTGCTACGTGGCCCCGTAGGGCGGGTGAAACCCGCCAACCCATTACCAATGGTGGGTCTCACCCGCCCTACGTTTTAGCCATCCTGCATCTCGCCCCGGATTTCATCCGGGCTACCGACATTGGCGATCTTCGGGCGTGGCTGCATGGCGCTGCGCAGGTGCTGTTCGAACAACGCGACGATGCCGCCCCAGCTCAGATGGCTGGCATGTCGGCGGGCATTGAGTCGGATGCGTCGCAGTACCTCTGCATCTTCCAACAGCTCGCAGGCGGCTTCGCAGAAGCCGGCTTCGTCGCCGGGGCGGGCGAGCAGGCCGTTGTGGCCGTGATGGATGTGCTGGGCGGCTGCCGCCTGGTCGAATGCCACTACGCCGAGGCTCGAGGCCAGGGCCTCCAGTACCACGTTGCCGAAGGTTTCCGAGAGGCTGGGAAACAGGAACAGATCGCCCGACGCATAGTGTGTGGCCAACGCTTCACCCCGTTGCAGGCCGCAGAACAGCGCGTCCGGTAGTTGCGCCTGCAGGCTGGCGCGCAGTGGCCCGTCCCCAACCAGGATCAGGCGCATACGGCGCTGCGGGTGAGCCGTCTGCAGGGTGCGGAAGGCCTTGACCAGCAGGCCGAGGTTTTTCTCTGCCGCCAGGCGACCGACATGCAGCACGGCCAGGTCATCCGGCCCCAGGCCCCAGCTTTCGCGCAACGTGTCGCTGCGTCTGCGTGGGTGGAACAGTTGGCTGTCGACGCCACGGGCGAGCAGCGCCAGGCGTTCGAAATCACGGCGTTCGAGGTCGACCTTCTGGCCGATGCTCGGCACCAGCGTCAACTGCGTGCGGTTGTGGAACCAGCGCAGGTAGTTGGTCATCGCCCGGGTCAGCAGGCCGATGCCGTAGTGCCCGGTGTACTGCTGGAAGTTGGTGTGAAAACCGCTGACCACCGGGATCGCCAGGCGTCTGGCCGCGCGCAAGGCGGACAGCCCCAGTGGGCCTTCGGTCGCGATGTAGAGCACGTCCGGGCGTTGTCGCTGCCAGCGCCTGAGCAGCTTGTGCAGCGACGACTGGCCCCATTGCAGGCCGGGGTAGCCGGGTAGCGGCCAGCCGCGAGTGAGCAGCAGATCGTTATCCGCGTTCTGCTCCTGGTCGATGTCCTGGCGCGGCCGTATCAGTTGCACGCGATGGCCACGGCCACGCAGGCCGTCGACCAGGCGACCGAGGGTATTGGCCACGCCGTTGATTTCCGGCGGGAAGGTTTCGCTGATCAGCGCGATGTGCAGAGAGGGTGCGTTCATGTACGCAGTCTCTGCCCGGGTCATGTAGTGCACATGACGTTTCGATTGCGCTTATGTGTCAGGCGAGCAGGCCGTGCAGTTGCTCACGCAGCCAAGTATGTGCCGGGTCGTGGTGCTGCTGGCGGTGCCAGATCAGGCTGATCTGCACCGCCGGCATGTCGAAGGGCAGCGGCGCCACTTGCAGGGCGAACATCGGCGCGAAGGCGTCGGCCAAGCGCGCCGGCACGGTACCGAGCAGTTCGGTGTGGGCGACGATGGCGGGAATCGGCAGGTAGTTGGGCAAATGCAGCGCCGCCTGGCGCCGGACCTTGGCCGAGCCCAGGACGATTTCCAGTGGCGAACCGCGCCCAGCGCGCGGCGTCACGATCACATGGCGGGCCTGTTGATAGTCCCGCAGGCTCAGGCCGCCGACGAAGGCCGGATGACCCTGGCGACCGATCACCACCAAGGCTTCTTCGCGCAGTGGTGCGTAATGCAGGTCGGGCGAATCGACATGCAGGTAGTCGATGGCCAGGTCCAGGGTGCCGCTCTCCAGCCGCGGCAGCAGGTTGTCGGCGTCGTCGCTGTGCGCCACCAACTCCACCTGCGGCGCGACACGCGCCAGATGCGCTTGCAGCATCGGCAGCAGCGCGGCCTGGGCGTAGTCGTTGAGCGACAGGCTGAACACGTGCGGCGCTTGCACATCGAAGGGCTCCGCCGGGCCGAGGCCGGCCTGCAGCAATTGCAGCGCCTGGCGCACGGGCGGGTAAAGCGCCAGAGCGCGCGCGGTCGGCGTCATGCCCCGCGCGGTACGCTGGAACAACTCCTCGCCCAGTTGCTGACGCAGGCGGGCGAGGGCGTTGCTGACCGTCGACTGGCTCAGGTGCAAACGCTGGGCCGCGCGGGTCAGATTGCCCTCCTGCATCAGCGCATCGAAGACCAACAGCAGGTTGAGGTCGAGCTGGCGCAAGTTCGTTATCACGGATAATGCTCTTTTCAAATATCCATTATTCGAATGATTTGGCCAGGCCTAGACTGCTGTCAATCCACAGGAGAGCGCCATGGCCTACAACAACGACAATGCCCAGGCTTTTCGCAGCGATTACCGGGCTGCCATCCATCCGCTGTACAACCCCTGGTTGCACGCCGCCTTCGTGCTGGCCTACGGGCTGCTCTGCATCGGCTGGCTGTGGAGCACATTAGAGGCCGTGGCGCCCTGGCAGTGGCTGCTGGTTCCCGCCACGCTGGTGTTCTTCAGTTGGGGCGAATACCAGGTGCACAAGCGCCTCGGCCACAACAAGACGCGCTTCGGCAAACTCTTCTACAAACGCCACACCGGCGACCACCACAGCTTCTTCGTCGAGACGCTGATGCCCTACGAGACGGCGCGCGACTGGCGCGTGATCCTGTTCCCGGCCTGGCTGATCGTGCTGTTCAGCCTGCCTACGTTCGCCGTCTGGTGGCTGCTGTCCCAGCTTGACGGCAACCTCGCCGCACTGTTCGCCGGCAGCATGCTGCTGGGCTACATGAGTTACGAAGTGGTGCATGCCTGCGAGCACTTGCCGGTCGAACACCCGGTTTCGCGTTTGCCGTGGATTCGCCAGATGCGCCGCTTGCACGCGCTGCACCATCGTCGGGGGCTGATGCATTCGCGCAACTTCGGCATCGTTCATCCGCTGATGGATTGGTTGTACGGAACCCTGCACTGGGAGCCTGAGGCGATTCATCAGCAGAACCGCCAGCAGCACCGCATTCGCATCGCCCAACCTGCCGAGCGGGTGCTGGACTACGCCGCAGCGCCGAGCCACTGGCCGCAGTGGCACCCGTCGTCACTGCGCATCTATAGTCGCGAGGGGGCGTTGTTGGTGGGGGAGCGTTTCGAGGAAGACATTCATGCCGGTGGTCGCGCCGGGCATCTGCGTTGGGACGTGCTCGACTATCAGCCGGCCCAGCGTTGGCAGGCCAGTGCACGTGGCGACCATGGCCTGCAGTTGCTGCTGACCTACGAGTGCGTGGCGATGGAGGGTGGCTGCGAGTTCGTGCGCACCCTCGAATATGGCTTCGATAACCTGCTGATGCGCCTGGCCAATGGCCTGTTCATGCGCCGGCGCATCGAGCGTGAGTCGCAGGCATCGATGCGGGCGTTACACGGTGTTCTTGCGCGAACCTAGCGCCTGCTCACCGCGCTCGCGCACCCAGAACAAGGTCGCCCCGGCCACGGCCGCCGGCATCATCAGGATATTCAGCCCCGGCACCAGCAGCGCGGCGTAGGTGATGCCGCCGAAGCTCAGGCTCTGCCAGCGCTTCTCGCGCAGCCAGGCGAGCATGTCCTGCCAGCTCATCTTGTTGTTGTCCGCCGGGTAGTCGATGTACTGCACGGCCATCATCCACACGCCGAACAGCAGCCATAGCGGCGCGGCGACCAGGTTCACCACCGGGATGAAACTGAGGATCAGCAGGCCGATGGCGCGCGGCAGGAAGTAAGCCAGCTTGCGCATCTCGCGGCCCATGGTGCGCGGCACCATGGCCGCCAGTTCGGCCCAGCTGAATGGCGGGAAATGATCTTCGCCACGCGCCACCACCTCGACCTTCTCGGCGAGAAAGCCGTTGAACGGCGCGGCAATGATGTTGGCCAGCATCGTGAAGGTGAAGAACACCATCAGCAGCACCAGCACCACGAACAGCGGCCAGAGGATGTACTGCAGGAAGCTCAGCCAACTCGGCAGGCTGGGCATGAAGGTGTCGACCCAGCCGCTGAACTGCTGCACGGCGAAGCTGATCATGGTGACGAAGAGGATCAGATTGACCGCCAGCGGGAGCAGCACGAACAGACGCAGGCCGGGGCTGAGTACCAGCCTCAGGCCTTCTCGCAGGTATTGCGGGCCGGACAGAACGGGAGCGGCGGGCATGGCGGTCTCCTGAGTGGTTGATGCGCGCGACCATACCGACTTCGCCGCTGCGGCGAAAGTTCAGACAGGCAGCCAGGTTCAACCCAGGCAGCCATAGTCGGATTCTATGCGCTGAATTGGTAATGGATATTTCCGCTTCGCAAGCCGCGCCGATAGCCTTGCGCCCAGTTTCCTTTTTTGCGGGGCTCTCACCTTTCAAGCCTTCCCCTAGTGCTTCGAGAGTCCCTTTTTATCTGGCCTGCCGGCCCTGTGGGCCTGCGAGGAGTTAGCGATGTCTGCCGTTCGTCATGCCCGCGTCATCATCCTGGGTTCCGGCCCCGCCGGTTACAGCGCTGCCGTCTATGCCGCGCGCGCCAACCTGAAGCCGCTGCTGATCACTGGCATCCAGGCTGGCGGCCAACTGACCACCACCACCGAAGTGGACAACTGGCCGGGCGACCCGCACGGCCTGACCGGCCCGGCGCTGATGCAGCGCATGCAGGAGCACGCCGAGCGCTTCGAGACCGAGATCGTCTTTGACCATATCAATGCCGTGGATCTGGCCGGCAAGCCGTTCACTCTGGTCGGCGATAGCGCCACTTACAGTTGCGATGCATTGATCATCGCCACCGGTGCCAGTGCGCGCTACCTGGGCCTGCCCAGCGAAGAGGCGTTCATGGGCCGTGGCGTTTCGGCGTGCGCGACCTGCGACGGCTTCTTCTATCGCGGCCGCGAGGTAGCGGTGGTAGGGGGCGGCAATACCGCCGTGGAAGAGGCACTGTACCTGGCCAATATCGCCAGCAAGGTCACGCTGGTCCATCGCCGCGAGACCTTCCGTGCCGAGAAGATCCTGCAGGACAAGCTGCGTGCGCGCATTGCCGAGGGCAAGATCGAGCTGCAGCTCAATGCCGAGGTAGACGAGGTGCTGGGCGATGCCAGCGGCGTCACTGGCGTGCGCCTGAAGCAGTACGGCGGCGCCTACCGTGAGCTGAGTGTCGAGGGGCTGTTCGTCGCCATCGGTCATACGCCTAATACCAGCCTGTTCGAAGGCCAGTTGGCGCTGAAGGATGGCTACCTGGTGGTCAATGGTGGTCGCGAGGGCAATGCCACCGCGACCAGCATTCCCGGTGTGTTCGCCGCCGGTGATGTGGCCGACTCGGTCTATCGCCAGGCGATCACCTCGGCCGGTGCCGGTTGCATGGCGGCGCTGGATGTCGAGCGCTACCTCGACGGGCTGTGAGAACACGTAGGGTGCGCAGTGCGCACCGCGCTTTGCTGGACCGTAGCTGATAGCGATTAGAAGCCGGTGCGCGCGGCGCACCCTACGGACGTCTCAATCCGGCCAGTGCCAGGGCGGTTCGTCGAGCATGCCTTGGCCGTGGATGCAGGTCTGGCCGAGTTGCTTGTCCAGCTCCAGGGTGTTGCAGTCGGGGTTTTCCCTGAGCGTGGCGATCAGGCGGCTGGCGTGGGAGACGACCCACACCTGGGTATGTTTCGAGGCGGCGCTGATCAGGCGCCCGAGTGCCGGTAGCAAGTCTGGGTGCAGGCTGGTTTCCGGCTCGTTGAGCACCATGAGCGAGGGCGGCCGAGGCGTGAGCAAGGCGGCGACCAGCAGCAGGTAGCGCAACGTGCCGTCGGACAGCTCGGCGGCGCTCAACGGACGCAGCAATCCCTCCTGACGCAGTTCCACGGCGAAACGTCCGCCGGGCTGGAAGTCGATATGCAAACGGCTGCCGGGAAAGGCATCGTCGATGGCGGCATCCAGCGCCGTGCGGTCACCGATTTCGCGGATGGTCTGCAGGGCGGCGGCCAGGTCGCGACCATCGTGATGCAGCACCGGCGTACGCGTGCCCAGTTGCGGTTGGCGCGCCGGGGCCTCGGCGTCGCTGCGAAAGTGATCGTAGAAGCGCCAGCGGCGGATGGTTTCGCGTAGCTGAAAGACTTCCGGGCAGTTCGGGTCGTTGCCGATCTGGTCGAACAGGCTGTCGTAGTTCGGCACGTGCTGGGCCAGTACCTGCCAGCTGCGCCCTTCGCGCATGCGCACCATGGGCCCGGCGCGATCCACCAGCAGCGAGGCGGGGCGGTAGCTGGCACCGGCCCAGATGCACTCACGCTTGATTTCCGGATCGAGGGCGAAGGCCGAGGTGCTTGGCTCGGGCAGACCAAGGGAAATCGCATAGCCGAAATCCTCGCCGGCAAAGCCCAGGCGCAGGCGCATCACGTTCTGTCGTGGGCCGCCCTGTACCGGTACCTCGCCGTTACGCATGCGCCGGGAGATTTTCTCCGGTCCGGCCCAGAAACTCGACTCCAGCCCGCCCTCGCGCGCTAGCGCATTGATCACGCCGCCCTGGGCGGTTTCCGCCAGCAGACGCAGTGCGCGGTAGAGATTGGACTTGCCGCTGCCATTGGCGCCGGTGATCAGGTTGAGCCGGCCCAGCGGCAGGATCAGGCTATTGATCGAGCGGTAGTTGGCGACGGCGAGTGTGTGCAGCATGGCGCAGTCATCCTGACAAAAAATCAGCGGCCATGGCGTGGCGAAAACGCCAGCCAGGCCAGTACGGGGTAGCACAGGTAGTGCAGGCTGAAGAGAAACAGGCCCATGGGGCTGGGTGTGTCTTGAAGGTACATCATGCCTAGCAGGCCCAGGTAAAGTAGACCGAGCACACTGCCGTAGAGAGCCGTGAAGCGCCAGCGTTCGGCGTTGCTCGGTGCACGTCCCTGACGCCAGTGAAACACCAGCGCCAAACCGGCCGCGATGGCGGCGGCGATCAGCAGGGTGGTGAACACGCCGCCCAGGCGCACGAAGGTGCGCAGCAGCAGGTTCAGCAGCACGGCCGCGATCACGCCCGCGACGGCGTAGTAGCGCACGGGCAGGCTCTGGCTCACAGCTGCTGCGCCAGGCCGAAGCGTTTGCTCAGCACCCGCTCCAGCAGGGCCTTGGGCAGCAGCATGGCGAGCAGCGGCAGGGCGCGGCTGCCATTGCCCAGGTGTAACAGCCGCGGGCGCTTGTCACGCTGCACGGCGGCCAACAGCTGCGCGGCGAACTCACTGGCCGGGGTCGGGTTGTCCTGCGAGGCATTGGCGCGGGCGCGGATGCCCTCGCGCAGCGGCCACCAGGGCGAGTCTTCGCGGATCAGCGCCTCGGCCTGCTGGCTGGCGTTGGCGCCAAAGCTGGAGGCGATAGCGCCGGGTTGCACTTCCAGCACCTCGATGGAGAAGGGCGCCAGCTCCATGCGCAGGGCGTCGCTCAGCGCATGTACTGCGGCCTTGGAGGCACAGTAGGCGCCGGCGAAGGGCGTCACCAGCACCGAGGAAACGCTGCCGATATTGACCACCAGGCCACGGCTGCGGCGTAGCAGCGGGAAGAACGCGCGGGTCACGCCGACGATGGAGAACACGTTGGTCTCGAACTGCCGCTGCATGGCCTCCACGCCGCCGTCGAGCAGTGGGCCCATGGCACCATAGCCGGCGTTGTTGATCAGCACATCGAGGCCGCCGATTTCCTCGCTCAGGCGAGCGGCCAGTTGCTCTAAGGCCTCGCCGTCATTGACGTCGAGCTGCACGGCGTTGAACCCGTCCTGCTGCAGGACGGCCAGATCGGTCTCCTTACGCGCCGTGGCCCAGACGGCGTAGCCGCCCGCCTTGAAGGTATCGGCCAGGGCGCGGCCGATGCCGCTGGAGCAGCCGGTTATAAGGACGCTGGGTTGGGGCATGGCGGAGATTCCCTGGCAATGGATGTTGGGCATTGTAGAGTCGAGCGCTGCTCGCGAGCGTAGGTGACGTCACAAGCTTCGCGAGCAGAGCTCGCTCCTACGGCAGGTGAGCAGCAGGTATCAGCGAATGAACTTGCCCTGCAGGCGCTCGGCGCGAAACTCCAGCGTAGCTGGGCGATAGCCGCTGCGCAGATCGGGCAGGGGCATGCAGTCACTCCAGCTGGCGCCAGGCAGAAGCTCGCCCGGGCCGCTGTAGCGCGGCGATTCATACAGGCGCTGGGCCAGGTTGGTGGCGTTGCCGGGGCGGTAGGCGGCGACTTCCCAGCGCAGCTCCAGCAGCGCTGCATCGCTGCCGTTCTTCAGGTCGATGGCCAGCGGGCGATCAGCAGGACAGCGCTGCGGGTCGAAGCCCAGGCGCAGTTCGAGATGGGCGAGGTAGCGTTCGTCGCGGGTTTCCTGCCAGAGCACCCAGGTTGACACCAGGCCGAGACCGACCAGTGCGGCCATGGACACCGGCAGGGCCTTGGTCGGGTAGCGGATCAGCAGGATCAGCCAGGTAATGACGAGTACGACACCGAACAGCATGCGGGCAGCCTTTTGCGAAGTCTGCGCTCATCCTACACAAGGTGTCTGGTCAGGGTAACCGCGAGGGCTGTCGCAGGGTGTGACAGCCTCCTTCACTCAGCGGGAAAGGGGCAGGGAAAGGGAGAGCCTGCGACTGCGTGGCGTCTTCTGCCCTTTCCCCAACCCTTCTCCCATGAATGGGAGAGGGGGGCGTTGCGCATGCCCCGGATGAACAAGGACGTAGCCCGGATTGCATCCGGGCTACGAAGCGCTCAGTGGGCGGCGACGGCTGCTACCGCATCGCTGCGGCCGTACACGTCTTCCAGACGCTCGATATCGTCCTCGCCCAGGTAGGTGCCGGACTGCACCTCGATGATCTCCAGCGGGATCTTGCCCGGGTTGGCCAGGCGGTGTACGGAGGTCATCGGGATGTAGCAGGACTGGTTCTCGGTGAGCAGGAACTCACGGTCGTCGCAGGTGACCCTGGCCGTGCCGGATACCACGATCCAGTGTTCGGCCCGGTGGTGGTGCATCTGCAGCGACAGCTGCGCGCCGGGCTTGACGGTGATGTGCTTGACCTGGAAACGACCGCCCATGTCCACCGAGTCGTACGAGCCCCACGGGCGGTACACGGCGCAATGGTTCTGGGTCTCGCTGCGGCCCTGTTCGTCGAGCTTGTTGACCAGTTTCTTGACGTCCTGCACGCGGTCCTTGTGGGCGATCATGGTGGCGTCTTTCGTCTCCACGACGACGATGTCGTCCAGGCCGAGCACCGACACCAGCTTGCCGTTGCCGTGCACCAGGCAGTTGCGGCTGTCCTCGAGCAGCACGTCACCGCTGATGACGTTGCCGGCGTCGTCCTTGTCGTGCACTTCCCAGATCGACGACCAGCTACCAACGTCGTTCCAGCCAGCGGTCAGCGGCACCACGCAGGCGCGTTGGGTCTTCTCCATTACCGCATAGTCGATGGAGTTGTCCGGGCAGCAGGCGAAGGTGGCCGGGTCGATGGCGATCTCGGCGTCCTTGCGCTGGCTGCGTTCGAGCGCCAGCAGGCAGGTGTCGTAGATGTCCACGTCGTGCTGCTTGAGTTCTTCCAGGAAGCGGCTGGCGCGGAACAGGAACATGCCGCTGTTCCAGTAGTAGTCGCCACTCTTGACGTACTCGGTGGCGCGCAGGGCATCGGGCTTCTCGACGAAACTGGCGACGCGCGCGACGCCATCGGGCAGGGCTTCGTCGGCCTTGCCGCGGATGTAGCCGTAGCCGGTTTCAGGGCGGTTGGCCGGCACGCCGAACAGCACCATCTCGCCTTTCTCGGCGGCCACGGTGGCCAGCGCCAGGGCCTGGCGGAAGGCTTGCTGGTCGTCCAGCACGTGATCGGCCGGCAGCACCAGCATCAGCTCGTCACGGCCTTCGGCCATCAGTTGCAAGGCGGCCATGGCCACGGCCGGTGCCGTGTTGCGGCCGAAGGGTTCGAGCAGCAGCAGTTGTGCCTGCTGGTCGATCTGCTCCAGCTGCTCCTGGACGATGAACCGGTGTTCCTGGTTGGCCACCAGCACCGGCGGCTGCATGCCTTCGATGGAGAGGCGCTGCAGGGTCTGTTGGAACAGGGTCTGCTCGCCGGTCAGGGCGAGGAACTGCTTGGGGTACAGCTTGCGCGAAAGAGGCCAGAGTCGGGAGCCGCTGCCACCGGAAAGGATGATGGGGGTCATGAGGTGTCTCTCCTTAACGTTCATTACGAGATGGATGCCCGTGTCGTGTCGGTGCGGCGTGTACCCGCCGTTTTCCTTGTTCTAGAAAAAACTCGCTGCCTTAAGAACGTTCTGAAAAAGCCATTTATCGTCACTCCCGCGAAGGCGGTAGCCCAGGGACTACGTAGGTTCTGGAGTCCCGCCTGCGCGGGAATGACGGCTATTTCAGCGTTTCCTTAACCGTCGATGGGGCGCTTGACCCACACGGGCGACAGCTTGCCCTGGCCGCCGGTGACGAACAGGCTGACCACTTCGCCGCGCTCCAGGGTCACCGGTTTCAGGTCGGCGACCTTGCGCTCGCCATCGAACAGCGCCAGGCCGACCTTGACCGGGTTGATCTCGCGGTCGCCACGGCCGTCCGGCTTCACATCGGCGACCACGGCGGTCTTGCCGTCGGCGGTCTTCAGACTGAGGGTGCTGTCGGTCAGGTTCTGCACGCGCAGCAGGGCTTTCTGCCGGCTGGTGAAGGGCGGTTCCTCGACCAGGCGCGGCTTGGCGCCGGTCTGGCTGACCAGGGTGTAGTAACGCTCGGCCTGCAGGTCGACCGGCATCTGTGTGCTGCCGACCTGTGCCTGATAGCTGCCGGCCGGGAGGAACTTGAAGTCACTCGAGCCCAGCGGCGCGACCTGCTTGAGTTGGGTCTGGCCGACGCTGACGTCGAGTTCGGCGCTGCTGGCGTTGTAGGCGCGAACGAAGGCCGAGCCTTTCGGTGCCTTGGGCCCGTAGAGGGCGCCGTCGTCGGCCTGTGCCTGGAACATGCCGAGGCCCAGGGCCAGGGCGCAGGCGCCCAGGGTGAAGCGGCGTAGGGTGGTTTGAGTGTTCATCGGATAGTCCTCCTAGGGGGATGAGTCAGTGGCTGGCGGCAGCCAGTCCCTGGCGCTCGCCGCCGTCTTTGAGTGCGGCGAGCCATTGCGGGTCGAAGTCGGTGAAGTCGCTGGTCATCGGCAGGTAGCGCTCGGGGAATTCCCAGATCACCAACTGCGGTGGGTTGTTCTTCAGTTCGTCGCTTTGCAGGTACTTGAGCATCGGCACCAGCGGGCCGCCGCCTTCCTCGGCGTGGTTGGCCAGGTCGCGCTGCAGGTGCTCACGCAGGGCGCCGGCGAAGTTCCAGGCCGGGTTGGCGCTGTAGCTGGTGCCGACCAACGTCACTGGCAGGTCGCTGTCGCCGAACAGGTCGTCGCTGCTGCCCTCGGCAGCGTGGGTCTCGCGCTGCTGCAGGCGGTCGGCTTGCGGCATCAGGCTTTCGAACAGCGGTGCCAGCGGCAGGAAGCGGGTCAGGTCGCCCTGGTGCGAGCGGGTTTCCACGGTCTCGGTGACGAACTGCTGTGGCTCGCCACGCAACTGCATGGCGCTGCGTACCACGTCGCTCAGGGCGCGTGCGGTGACGTCGGCCCCTTGCGGGGTCCAGTGGGTGTCGGTGCGCAGGAACATCGGTGCTTCGCGCTTGGCTGCCTGCAGCGGGCCGAGCAGGTCCGGTGCGGCGATTCCGGCGTTACGCAGCGCGCGATGGAAGCGCGGGTACAGGCTGCGCTGCAGGGCGCTGGGCTGGTGAGTGCCGGTATGTTCTGGATACAGACGGGTCTTGGCCGGGACGATGGCCAGCAGCAGCTGGATATCGCGTTCTTCCAGCTGGCGCTGCACGCCACGGATCAGCGCCAGGTTGTCGCGCAACTGGCGCTGACCGTCGGCCACTGGGTCGAACTCCTCGTCCGAGTACAGCCAGCCGTCTTCACCGACTACCAGGCCACTGCGGCCCTCGCCGAACGCCAGGTATTCCAGGGCGGCCCAGAGGTTGATACCTGCCTGCTTGAGCGGAAAATTCTCGTCATAGTGGTGCTCGATGCTCTTGGCCAGGCCGCCGTCGAGCACGCTCGGCTGCGCTGGCATGCGGTAAGCGCCGAGCTTGCTCAGGGCCAGCAGGCTGACGGGCAGCAGCAACAGGATGAACAGCACGACGTACAAGGTTTTGATGGGGCGATTCATAAGCTCGGCCTCCGCTCAGAACTGGAAGTAGAGGAAGGGGGAGTAGCTCTGCGCCGAGAGCTTGAGCAGCGAGGCGCAGAACAGCAGCAGCAGGGCGCCGCGCACGGCCACCATGCGCAGGTCGATGGCCTGCAGGGCGACACCGGCGCTGGCCAGGGTCAGCGCTGGCTCACGGTTGCGGCTGGCGATGAACTGGCGGGCGCCGTTGACGGCAATCACCACCCAGGCCAGCACCAGCGTGACCATCTGCAGGCCGGTGATGCTCGCCAGGGTCAGCTCGCTCAACTGCCAGTCGCTGAAACTGAACAGGGCGGCGTACATACGCCCGGCCACGTCCAGGTTCTCGGCGCGGAAGATCACCCAGCCGAGCATCACCAGCAGCAGGGTGAAGATCCACTTCAGCGGGTTGAACAGCGTCGGTGCAGCCTTCACGCCCATGGCCCGTTCGATGGCCAGCCACATGCCGTGCCAGGCACCCCAGATCAGGAAGGTCCAGTTGGCGCCGTGCCAGAAACCGCCCAGCAGCATGGTCAGAAACAGGTTGCGATAGGTGTTGAAGGTGCCGTGGCGGTTGCCGCCCAGCGGCACGTAGAGGTAGTCACGCAGCCAGGTGGACAGGCTGATGTGCCAGCGCCGCCAGAACTCGGTGATCGATTGGCTGATGTAGGGCTGATTGAAGTTCTCCATGAAGCGGAAGCCCATCATCAGGCCCAGGCCGATGGCCATGTCGCTGTAGCCGGAGAAGTCGAAGTAGAGCTGTGCGGTGTAGGCGATCATGCCCAGCCAGGCGTCGCCGGTGCTGGGGTTGTCCAGGGCGAAGCAGTGGTCCACCAGTGGTGCCAGGCTGTCGGCGATGAACACCTTCTTGACGAAACCCTGCATGAAGCGCGTGGCGCCCTCGCTGAACTTGTCGAGGCTGTGCGTGCGGTCGGTGAACTGGTCGGCCAGGTCCTTGTAGCGCAGTACCGGGCCGGCGATCAGCTGCGGGAACAGGGCGATGAAGGCGGCGAAGTTGATCAGGTTACGCGTCGGTTCGGTATCGCGGCGATACACGTCGATCAGGTAGCTGATCGACTGGAAGATGTAGAAGGAAATACCGATCGGCAGGATCACCGACGTCAGCACGAAGGGCTCCATCCCCATCGATTCGAGCACGGCGTTGATGTTGGCCACACCGAAGTTGGCGTACTTGAAGTAACCCAGCGTGGCCAGGTTGCCGACCACCCCGGCCACTACCCAGCGGCGTGCCGTTTCGGTGCCGGCATACGCCTGGATGCGCAGGCCGAAGACGTAGTTCCACAGTGTCACGGCGGCGAACAGCAGGAGGAAATCGACCCGCCACCAGGCATAGAAGGTGTAGCTGCCGATCAGGATCAGCAGGTTGCGTCCGCGATTCGGACACAGGTAATACAGGCCGAGGAAGACCGGCAGGAACAGAAACAAAAAGACGTTGGATGAAAAGACCATCCTGCTTCTCCGTGAACAGCTGGGGCAGCGCCCCCCTTTCCCCCCGCGAGCGGAGGGTTTGTTTTGCTACGTCCCGTAGGAGCCTACTCATCCGCGAAAATCGCGGCTAAAGCCGCTCCTACGGTTTTTCGAACACCTGGGTCACCTCGCCACCGAGGCGGAAGCTATTGAACGGCCCCATCTCCTGGTTCAGTTCGCGGGTCTGTTCGCTGCAGGCGTAGAGGCTGCAGTAGGGCGCGAGCCAGGCGTACTTGAAGTCCTTGCGCAGCTCGCTCATGTCCTGCTTGGCGCCCGCGCGTTGGGCGAACTCAGCCGGGTCGTGTGCGCCTTGCAGTACGCGCTCGGCCAGGCGCTGCAGAGCGCCATGGTTCTCGCCACGTAGGTCGACCTCGTTGGCCTCGGCGAACGCGGCGATCATCGCCAGCGGCGGCAGGGCGTAGTTGTGATAGGCCAGGGCACGCTGGTTGCGGCGTATCTCGTTGGCCAGATAACCCTCGTCGTCGACCTGATTGGCGGCGATGCGGAACTGGCTGACGGACCAGTCGAACAGGTCGCGACGATCATCGATCACCGCCACCGCCATCACTGACCAGGCGGCCCAGTAGCTGTGGTTGTTGATCTTGCGCAACGGCAGGTCGCTCCACTCGCGCACCGTGTGCTCGGCCAGGCGGGTGAACCAGGCCTCGATGCGTGCGCTCTGCTGCGGGTAGGCGGCCAGTGGCTGCGATTCGGAGAACTTCAGGCGCAGCCAGGCACCGGCCAGGCTGCCGAGCGCCCATTTGCGCATCGATTTGCCGGTGTGGTTGAACTGCTCGGACTCCAGCGCATCGGCGCTGGCCCACTGGTCGAGCCATTCGATGGCGCATTCCAGACGCTGCGGCTGACCGGTGCGCATGTAGCCGGTGATCATCCGTCCGGCTTCCTTCTCCAGGCGGGTGATGGGCGAGGTCTGCTCGCGGAAGTTCTTTTCCGCCTGGCGATTGAGGGTGGCGCGTGCCTTGTCGGAACCCTCGTACTTGCTGGTGAACTGCAGCTCGCCGGTGTACGGCTGCGGCACCGTCGGGCAGGTGGGTGCCTTGCCGTCACGCTGGCCCACGGCGGCGTAGTAGCCCGCCGGTGGTTGCAGCTCGGCGAAGGCCGGGGCGCTGAGCAGCAGCGCCGCGAGGGTGAAGGGGGCGAGTCGTATGGGCATGGTGGCCTCCTCAGTCGTTCGCGCGGTGCTGCGCGACCTGCTGGCCAGGCCCGTCAGGGCGTTGGCACAGGCTGGCTTGGACTTTCAGGTCGTCGGCGCTGTCTTCGGGCTTCTGGATTTCCAGGGCGAAGAAGTTCTGCTCACCCCAGCCCGGCTCGTTGCGCAGCTCGACGGCGAAACGCCCGTCGGTGTCGACGGTGTTGGGTTTCTCCAGCTTGAGCTGCTCACGGCGGCCGTTGAGGTACCAGATGGTGGCGTCGACACGCTTGACCGATGGATCGCTGAAACGCAGATCGAGTTGGTGGCGGTTGCCGGCCAGGGTCAGCAGCTTGTTCTCGCCGTTGACCAGCACTTCGTTGCTGCCCGGGCGCAGACGTTTCTCGCTGCTGAGCAACTCGGTCTGCCCGCTGCAGCCGTTGTTCAGGGTGGCCATCAACTGGCGGTGGATCTTGTCCGAGGCCAGGTCGTAGAGCGGCGAGAATTCCCAGATGAGGACCTTCGGCGGATCGTTCTGGAACGACTCGCTGCCCAGGTACTCGAGCATGGCGCCTTCCAGGCCGCCGCCGGGGAACGCGGCGTTGAGCACGTCGGTGCCCAGGTACTGTTCGAGGAAACCGCCGAAGTTGTAGTTCTTGCCACTGTGGCTGGTGCCGACCAGAGTGATCTTCGGGCTGCTCTCGTCGCCGAACAGCGCATCGCCGTTGCTGGCGTCCTTCGGCTCGGTGACGAACTGGTCGACGTACTGCACCGCATAACCGGTGCCGCACAGCTGGCTGGCGACGTTCTGCATGGTGCCGGTCTTGCCCATCAGGCCGATGCGCTCGGTGACGAACTCCTTCTGCGGCAGGTCGCTGAAACCGGGAATGCGCTTGACCGTCTCAGCCACCAGGCGCGCGGTACGCTCGGCGCCATAGGGCGTCCAGTGCTGGTCACGGCGGAAGTAGAACTCCTGGTCGCTGTTCTCGTCGGTCAGCGGGGTCAGGTCCGGTACCCAGATGCCCAGCTGTTCGAAGCGCGTCAGTGCCTGGCGATAGTTGCGCAGTGCCTTGTCGTAGTCGAAGCGCTCATATTCGGCCGCGCGCAGCTTGTTGCGATTGACCAGGCCACGGGTCGGTTGATAGACCACCACCAGTTCCACGCCGCGCTGCTTGAGGCCGTCGCGCAGCTCCTTGAGGCGCTGGTAGCCGACCTCGCTGGTGCCGAACTCGGTGCGCAGGTCCTCGACGCTGCGAAACAGCCAGCCTTCGTCGGCGTCGAGCAGGGTGATGAAGTTCTTCATGTAGTTGGTGGTGTAGCGACTGGCATCGTGCGCCGCCGGGCACAGTGAGCAGCAGTCTTCGACCTGGTAGTGCGGCGCCTGGCGCTCTTCGGCCTGCAGGGTGCTGCCGAAGGCGGCGCAGGTCACTGCCAGGGCCAGGGTTTTCAGTTTGTATGCGGTCATGGGAGGCCTCGTCAGTTGGTCATCGACTCGGGCTCGATCGGATCGATGAGCACGGGCAGGCGCTGGCGCACCATGAGGTCAAGGATTTCGTCCTGCTTCTCGCCGAGGATGCCGGCGAGCTGGATGCCGCTGCTTTTGCGCGGCGCGAGCATCTTCACGCGGTACAACTCGACCGACAGCGGCGAGTCGATGTTGATCGGGCTGGAGCCGTTACCAGCCAGGGTGCCGCCGACGATGATCATCGAGATCTTGGTGTCGAACGGGTCGAGGCCCAGGTCGCGGTCGGTGTCGGACAAGTCCTTGATGTGGCCGTACACGCCAGTGAGCTGGTTCATCGCCGAGAGGTTGTCGTAGAGTCGGATGTTCTCGCTGTTGCGGATGCGGATGCCGTGGCGCTGGTTGCGCAGCACCTGGTTGCCCCACAGCAGGTTGTCGCCGCTCTCGTACAGGGTGATGCCGTCGGCATGGTTGCTGTGCACGCGGTTGTAGGCGATGAGATTGCGTTCGCTGTTACGGTCGATGACCACGCCGGAGAGCTTGTTGTCGTAGCTCTCGTTGTTGATGATCCAGCTGTCGTTGACCTCGCGCGAGATGATGATGCCGTGCTTCTTCTTGGTCCCGAACACGGTGTTCTCGGCGATGATCAGACCGTGCGAGCGGTCGTGCGGGTCGATGCCGTAGACGATGTTGTCGCGGTAGGTATTGCCCTTGATCACCACGTTCTGCGCTTCGTAGCAGTAGAAGCCGTACCAGTGGTCGACGAACTCGGAGTCGATCAGCCAGCCGGTCGGTTCTTCACGTTGCAGGCGCTCGTGCATGTTCGGCGTGTACTGGGTGATCGACACACCGTAGGACTTGGAGTTGTTGTAGCCCAGGCTGGTCAGCACGCTACCTGCGATGTACAGCTCGCTGCCGCCCCAGGACACCAGGAACGGGCGGAATTCCTTGCCGTTGTCGCGCATGGTCGCCGGGCCGTTGTCGGCCTCGCGCCAGGCGGTGACGCGGGTATCGGTGAGAAACATCAGGCCATCGTTGACCAGGAACGAGCCGCGTTCTTGCGACAGGCGCAGTTCGCGGGTTTCCTTGCCGACGTGCAGCGCCGCGCCTTCGGCGACGACGATGGGCAGGCGGGCGAGGTATACACCTGGCGCCTGCTCGGCGAACTGGCTGTCGGGCAGCGCTTTGGCGATGTCCTGCGCGGTGACCAGGCCACCTTCGATGAAGATTGCCTGGGGCATGCCTTGCTGGCGCTTGATCCATTCGCGCAGGCGTTCGTTGCCGCCGGTGAAGTCCTTCAGCGCGTCCTGGCGCAGCATGCGCCGTACCACCACCTGGCCGCGTTTTTCACGCGGAATCTTGGCCAGCACGGCTTCCTTGGTGTAGCCGGACAGGTCAGGCAGTTTTGGCGCTTCCATGTGTAGTTCGTCGGCCGGTGCACTGCGCACGCGATAGTCGAACTGGTGCTGCTCGGGGTTGGCCTGAGCCAGGGGCGCGGTGAGGCACAGTGCGCTGAGCAGCAGGGGTAGGGCTAAGCCGTTGGGTTGCATGATCCGATCCCTCAGAAGCGCCAGATGAAGTCGACGAAGGCGCGGTGCATCACCGAGTCGGTGCCGCTGCCATAGGCGTCGCCTGGCAGGAACACGCCGGCGCGCAGGCGCACCAGCGCCGAGCGATCATCCAGTTGTTCGGCGACGGTGGCCGGCAGCAGGCCCTGCTTGAAGTAGCGGGTCAGCACTAGGTCGACTTCCTGGCCGATGTCTTTCTCGCCCGCCACCAGCGGCGCGGTGATGCCGCTGTCGCCGACGTCCTGGTCGCCATCGACGCGCCAGAAACGGTGATAGACGACGCTGGCGTCGTAATCCTCGCCCAACTGCCAGGAGCTGAAGGCACTGGCCACCTGCAGGTTGGAGAGCTCGCCGCGGAAGGCCTCGCCGTAGCGGTGCAGGCGCGATTCGACGCCGGTGAAATTGGCGCGGTTGCTGTGCAGGCCGGTCTGCATGAACTGGCGCGACTTGCCTTCGTCGCCACCGCCGCTACCTCGGGCATAGGCGGCGCCGATCTTCCAGTTGTCGTCGAGGCTGTAGCGCAGGCCCAGGTCCATGGCCCAGGCGTCGACATCCTGGCTGCGCGAACCG
Organism: Ectopseudomonas composti; assembly: GCF_900115475.1. Taxonomy (GTDB): domain Bacteria; phylum Pseudomonadota; class Gammaproteobacteria; order Pseudomonadales; family Pseudomonadaceae; genus Aquipseudomonas; species Aquipseudomonas composti. Next base: position 20,306 of record NZ_FOWP01000001.1, on the reverse strand, counting down.
CTGGCGATGCGGTCGTTGCCGACCACTTCCTGCTGCAGCTGATCGGTGTCGCCCTGCAGCCAGGTGAGCTGCGCCCAATAGTTGAGGCGATTGCGCGAATTGCGCTCGAAGAAGCCGCCGTCGGCGTGCAGGCCGAACCAGGTCAGGTCGCCGGTGTAGCGCTTGCTCAGCTCGTCGACACGCTCGCCAGGATTGGCCAGGCGGCCGTCGTCACGGCTGTGGTGCAGCTTGGCGCCGATGCGGTGGCCGGGCGTCCACTGGTAGTCGAGGCCGGCGAAGAAGTGTTGACGGTCTTCGTCTTCGGGTGCCAGGTCGTCGAGGTCGGTACGGTAATCGGAAAAGCGCTCGGCAACGCCGACGTTGGCTTGCAGCAGAGTGGTATCGAAGCGCCAGTTGACCGCCTCGATGTTGGTGTCCCACCAAGCACCGTCGTCGCTGCGCAGGCGCTGGCGGCCGACGCGCAGGTGCTCGCCCGGGTAGGCGGTGAGGCCGGCGTAGTCGACCCAGAACTCGCGCATGGCCAGGTAGCTCTTGTCCGGTTGGCGCGCATCGCTGCTCTGGGAGCTGTCTTCACCATCGTCCTGCAGCGGGTCGGTTTCGATGGTGTCGGTGGCGGTAACTGCCTGGCCCATGGCGAAGGCGCTCCAGTCGCCGCGCTCGCCGTAGGCCCAGGGGCGCAGGTCGAGGCCGATACCGTTGACGTCGCCACCGCTGCGGGTGCCGAGGTCGCGGTCGTCTTCCGATTGCGCGGTGATCTTCACATCCAGGCCGAAGTTCTTCGGTGCATCCGCCGCCCAGGCCGTACTGGCGGCCAGCAGGCTGGCACTCAGACCCAACTGACTAACGATCTTGTTCAACTGCATGCGTGCATCTCTATTCATGGCTGGCTGACCTGCAGGGCGGCCTGCTGCTGCAGGACGATGCCGCGGGCATCGCGCTCTTCGCGCAGCAGGCGTTGGCCTTCGGCCAGTTGTGCCGGGGTCAGGCTCTCGGCCACCGCATGCGCCAGCTCAAGGGTCGGCGGCGTGTTGCGTGGCAGGGCCAGTTGGCTGAATACGTAGGCGTTGACCGGGTTGGGTTTGACCCCACGGCCCTGGCTGAACATCTGCGCCAGAGCGAAGTCGGCGCTGAGCTGGCCGGCGCGGGCGGCGCTGAGCAGGTGATCAAGTGCCTGCTGGGCATAGACCTCGCCGAGGTAGCCGCGCAGGTAGATCTGCCCCAGGTAGTAATTGGCGCTGGGCTCGCTGGGGGCGGCCTTGCGCAGATGTTCTTCGGCCTTCTTCGGCTGCTGCGGCAGCAGCTTGCCTTCGTAATACAGGCGCCCGAGCAGCAATTCGGCACGCGGCAGGGCGGCTTCGCGGCCCTTGTCCAGGTAGCCGAGCAGCGTGTCGGTATCGCCTTGCCCTGGATAGTCATAGAGCAGGCGCGCCAGGCTGACCCAGGCCGCTGGATAGCTCGGCGCGATGGCTTCGAGCAGGTCTTGCGCCAGCTGCGGTTGCGGCTGGCCCAGCTCCGGGTCGCTGAGGACCTGGGCCACGGAGTCGACCTGGTTGGGCGAAACGCTGCCAGCGCGGTAACCCGCCAGCAGTTGCTCGATCAGCGCCTGGCGGTCGTCTTCGCGGTTCTGCTTCTGGTAGACGGTGGCCAACTCGGCGTAGCAGGCGTCGTTGCTGGCCAGGCGCGCCTGACAGATGCGCTCGATTTCACCCAGGTGTTGGTCGTAGGTGCCATCGGTGCGGTACAGAAGAATCTGCGCCAGTTCTGCCTGCGGCAGACCCTGCTGGCGCCAGTCGTGGATACGTTGCGCGAGGTTCATGGCGGGAAAGTCCTGTGGGTAGAACAGGTAGAGTTCGGTCAGCGGCAGCAGCGCGCTGGGCTCGCGAGCCTGTGCTGCGCTCTCCAGCAACTCGGCGGCCTCCTGGCGCTCCGCCAGAGTGCTGCCGGGCTTGCGCGCCAGCAGCTTGCCCAGGCGCGCTTCAGCGCGCGGCGAACCGTCCAGGGCCTGGCGGTAGATGCGCTCGGCCTCGTCCAGGTCCTGGGTCTGGCCATTGGCGGCGTAGATATCGGCCAGGCCGATCTGCGCGTCGCTGTAACCCATCTCGGCGAGCTGGCGGAAATGCCACTCGGCCGTCTGCTGGTCGCCACTCTGCAAGGCTTCGCGGGCCAGGCGCTCATCCGGCAGGCCGGCGCAACCGGCCAGCGTGGCGCTGACGACGAGGCCGAGCAGGGCAGGGCGAAGAAGGGGCATGCTCACGGCGATCTCCTTATCGACCTGCCGCGACGGCGCGATCGACCAGCCAGTTCAGCGATGGGCCACGGTCGATGACCACGTCCACCGGTTGTCCGGCGAGGCTGGCCGGCAGGGTTTCTTCGGGCTGGATCACCACGCGGATGTCCGAGCTCAGGCCGCCGTCATGCAGCGTGCTGCTGACGATCTCGCCACGACGTGCCTGGTCTTCGCCCGCGACCTTGAAGGTCACCGGCGTGCCGGGGCGTGCCTGCTCCAGATGGCGGTAAGGGAAGCTGGCGGCGACGGTGGCGATGCCGTCTTGTGGCACCAGTTCGAAGATCACGTCGCCCTTGCTGGCGAACTGGCCGTCGGCCACCAACTGACGGGAGATCTTGCAGTTGCACGGGCTGGTCAGGGTGCCCTGCATCTCGCGGGCGAACAGCGCTTCGATCTGGCTCGGCTCGAGCTGGTCATCGCCCAGGTGGCCCTTGAGCATTTCCAGCATGCTGGTGGTGAAGGTGGCGATCGGTGCGCCTTTCTCGACGATGCCATCGGGCTGCGCCAGGCTCTGCACGCTGCCTTCACGCGGCATGGTCACCTGCAGTGCCGGCAGGCTGATCTGCGCCGACTGCGCATGCGTGACGAAGTACAGGCCGTAGATCGACTTGCCGATGTAACCGAAGGCGGCCAGGCCGATAAGGAAGATCGCGCCGCTGAAGGTCACCGCGCGCAAGCGGCCGAACATACCCATGCCGCCACCGCTGCCGTTCTTGCGCGCCTTGGTGAAGTTGTCGCGCTGGAGGATGTGCAGCACCTCGCCGACGTTGACCAGCTCGCCGGCCAGGTGGCTGCTGATCAGGTGGCGCAGAGCCGCGGTCTCGCGGGCGCCGACGCCATGGAACTGGCAGCCGATGCGGTTGTGCTCGGGCTGCACCGAGTTGACCTGAAACTCGACGTCCAGGCCCAACACCAGGCTGTCGAGCTGGAACTGCAGTTGGCCGCGATGGAAGTCACCGACCTTGTGCGTGGTCTTTTCGTTGGTGAAGCTGAAGCCGCCGGCAGAGACATCCTGCAGGCGCGCATCGATGCGTTCGCCCTTGGCATTGGTGAAGCGCAAACGCCCTGGCAGCTTGACGCGGGCATGCTGGCGCTGGGCCTCGGACTCATGGACGACGTTGTGATTGGCGACGGAGTTCATGGTGGCTAATTCCTATTCGAGTACGGTCACACCAGCGCCAGCAGCGCGGCGATGAAGACAGAGGCGGCAGAGAAAGTCATGGCACGCGACGACCAGCTGTTGAACCAGTTGGCGAAGCTGGACAGGCCACGGTTGAGCTTGGTGTTCTGGCGCGTCCAGGATTGCTGGTCGAGGCGGAAGAACACGTAGATCTTCACCAGCGCGCCGACGATCTGGTTGTAATAGAGCAGCGCCGGGTAGGCCGGGCCGATGCGATGCCCGGAGAGCATCAGCAGCAATGTCAAAACCAGGCGTGTGCTGCCGATCCACAGCAGGTAGATCAGCAGGTACATCAGGCTGTACTTGACGCTGGCGATGATCGCCACGCATAGGCCCAGCAGGCAGGTCCACATGGATACGCGCTGGTCGAACAGCACCAGGCTGGTGAAGGCGCCAAGGCGACCCATGCCCAGACGCAGGGCGCGCGAGTTCTGCCGCAGGTTGTTGCCGTACCAGCGGAACATCAGCTTGCGGCTGGCCTTGATGAAGCTCTTTTCCGGCGGGTGCTCGACCGTGTTGATGGCGGCGTCCGGCACGTAGAAGGTGTCGTAGCCCAGGCGCATCAGGCTGTACCAGCTGGACTTGTCGTCACCGGTGAGGAACTGAAAGCGGCCGAGGCGCCAGTGTTCCAGGTGATCGCTTTCCACGTCGCGGATGAACTCGGGGTCGGTCACCACGCTGGCGCGGAACACCGACATACGCCCGGTCATGGTCAGCACGCGCTTGGAAAGTGCCATCGAGCACATGTTGAGGTGGCGCTGGGCGAAGCGCAGCTTGTGCCACTCGCTCATCAGGTAGCTGCCGCGTACCTCGCAGAACTCGTTGGTGGTCAGCCCGCCGACGTTGGGGAAGAGCTTGAACCAGGGTACGGTCTTCTTCACCACGTCTGCTTCGAGCACGGTGTCGCCGTCGATCACCGCCACCACCGCATCGCGGTCCGGCATCTGCCGGGAAATGGCGCGGAAACCATGGGCCAGACCATCGCGCTTGCCGGTACCGGGAATGCGTACGATGTCCAGGCTGACATGCGCCGGCGGCTCGGCCTGGGCCCAGAGGTTCTTGATCAACAACTCGTCGGAGAGCTCGACGATTGAGCACACCACCGTGCAGGGGTAACCGCAGTCTATGGCTTCGCGAATCACCGAGCGGTAGACCATGGCGGTGGTCAGCGCCTCGATGCGAAAGCTGGTGACCAGCAGATACACATGAGAGGGGTCGGCGTCCTTGCCGAGTTTTGTAACCTTGCGGCGATACCAGGGGTACACCAGGTAAAGGAACAGGCAGCCGCGCACGAAGTGCATGGCCCCCATGGAATAGCGCCAGATGCCGACGATGCCGATGAGCAGGAGGAAGTCCCGCGACTCGGGGTCGAACACCGTGCGTGGCAGGGCCAGTGCCAGCAGCATCAGCAGGCTGAGATAGAGCATCCAGCCGCTGGCTTGGTTGAGGCCGTTCTTGAGCTTGTCCATATGCGTCTCCGAGTACCTGCACGCGCTGGGCGTGCAGGTACGCTCGGGCCCTTACCAGCAGATGCCTTCGGCCACGCCGTTGCTGGCGTGGGGCATGAAACCGACCAGGTCGATCACTCGCTTGCCGCTTGGCGCCTGTTCGGCGAGCTTGGCGAAGCGCTCGTCGCTGTTGCCCAGGACGATGATGTCGGCCTTGGCCACCACGTCTTCGAGGTCACTGTTGAGCAGCGAGGAAACGTGCGGAATCTTCGACTCGATGTAATCCTTGTTGGCGCCGTGGACGCGGGCGTACTCGACGTTGCGGTCGTAGATGCTCAGGTCGAAGCCCTTGCCGATGAGCATTTCCGCGAGTTCCACCTGTGGGCTTTCGCGCAGGTCATCGGTGCCGGCCTTGAAGCTCAGGCCGAGCAGGGCGACCTTGCGCGAGTCATGGCTGGCGATGATGTCGAAGGCCTTCTGCACCTGGGCGGCGTTGCTGCGCATCAGCGAGCCGATCAGCGGCGCGTCCACGTCCAGGCTGCCGGCGCGGTAGTTCAGGGCGCGCACGTCCTTGGGCAGGCAGGAGCCGCCGAAGGCGAAGCCGGGCTTCATGTAGTACTTGGAGAGGTTGAGTTTGTGATCCTGGCAGACCACGTCCATCACCTCGCGACCGTCGACGCCGACTGCCTTGGCGATGTTGCCGATCTCGTTGGCGAAGGTGACCTTGGCGGCGTGCCAGACGTTGCAGGTGTACTTGATCATCTCGGCGACTTCGATGTCCTTGCGGATGATCGGCGCGTCGAGCTCTTCGTAGATGCTGGCCAGCAGGTCACCGGAGGCGGTGTCCAGCTCACCGATGACAGTCATCGGCGGGAAGTCGTAGTCCTTGATCGCGGTGCTTTCGCGAAGGAACTCGGGGTTCACCGCCAGGCCGAAATCGACGCCAGCCTTCTTGCCCGAGCAGTCTTCGAGAATCGGCAGTACCACGTTCTTGGCGGTGCCCGGCAGCACGGTGCTGCGTACCACCACGGTGTGGCGCTCGTTCTTGTCGCGCATGGCCATGCCGATCTCGCGGCACACGCCTTCGATGTAGTTCAGTTCAAGGTCGCCGTTCTTCTTGCTCGGCGTACCGACGCAGATGAACGACACATCGCTTTCCAGAACGGCAGCAGCGACATCGGTGGTGCCACGCAGGCGACCCTGACGCAGCCCCTGTTGCAGCAGTTCTTCCAGGCCCGGTTCAACGATGGGCGATTTGCCGTTATTGATCAGGTCGATCTTGTTCGCGGAGATATCCACGCCAATCACGTCGTGACCCCGTGCCGACAAACAGCCGGCACAAACAGCACCTACATAACCCAAACCAAAGATACTGATTCGCATGGTATTAACCTCGTCCGTTCGATGCAGTTTCAAATACTGGCCATTTGGCCAAAACTAATCCGTGAACTTGCTGTTTTAAGGTAAGCAAGTTCATTCAGGCATAAGTAGAGTGGGCACCGGAAGTGGCACCAAGTGCGGGCCTTTATATAAGCAGGTGGCCCTTTGATATGTTTGCTTTGGCCTTGCTTGAGGCCTCTATCGCGGTACTGTGGCGGGTTGCTATATCTCCATTTGAAACGCGCTAACTTTCGTTGGGGTGAAGCTGTCCGGCGAAAGTTAATTCGCTATCTGGCAGGTTCAAGTGTTCAGAAAGTTATGTATTGAAATGTGTTACGGGCTGTATGAGTGGCGGCCCTTTCGGATAGTTCCTACCGTTCGTCCTGAAGCTGAACCGGAGCTGAACGACTAATTTGATTGCAATATAATGGCAAGTTGCAAAATGCATGATGGCAATATGTTCATTAATAGGCTTGAAACTATCGGATAACTAAGTGGTGCAATAAGTTCGCGAAGAAGTGCAGTTGCGCTGAAAGTGTGACGCCCAGCAGGTTTTCAGGTGCAGGCATGTGGTCGCAGGAACCACGGGCAAGCGCAACGCTCGCGCTGCAGCGAAGCGGCAGGCGAGAGAGAGGCGGAAGAGGGCAAGCGCAGCGGCCAAGCCCATGCGGCAACCGATGAGCGGTGCATGGGCTTGGCTGGAGGAGGGGTCAGTCTTGCGGCTGGTCGCGCAGGAAAACCAGGCTGTCGGCTTTGGAATGCTCGGCCGAATAACGGTAGCCCTGATAGTTGAAGTCCTTCAGGCCTTCAGGGTTGGTCAGGCGCTCCTTGATCACGTAGCGCGCCATCAGGCCGCGGGCCTTCTTGGCGTAGAAGCTGATGATCTTGTACTGGCCGTTCTTCAGGTCCTTGAACTCGGTGTCGATGAGGCGTGCGTTCAGTGCCTTGCGCTTGACTGCGCCGAAGTACTCATTGGAGGCCAGGTTGAGCAGCACGTCATCGCCCTGGGCAGCCAGCGCTTCATTCAGCCAGCCGCTGATGCGCTCGCCCCAGAAGGCGTACAGATCCTTGCCGCGGCCGTTGGCCAGTTTGGTGCCCATTTCCAGGCGGTAGGCCTGCATCAGGTCCAGCGGGCGCAGCACGCCATACAGGCCGGAGAGCATGCGCAGGTGAGTCTGGGCGAAGTCGAAGTCGTCTTCGGAGAAATCCTCGGCATTGAGCCCAGTGTACACGTCGCCCTTGAACGCCAGCAGCGCCTGCTTGGCGTTGGACGGGTTGAACGGCCGTTCCCAGCTACCGAAACGCGCGGCATTGAGGCCGGCAAGCTTGTCCGACAGATGCATGAGCTCGGCGATCTGCGCCGGGCTGAAGTCGCGCAGTTGCTCGATCAGTTCCTGGGCGTGGTCGAGGTGCTCGGGTTGGGTGAAACGAGGGGTAGCGGGCGGCGTCTCGTAGTCGAGGGTCTTGGCCGGTGAAATCACCATCAGCATGTGCGGAGTCTCCAGAAAGCGTGACGGCGATTCTAGAGGTCAGGGGGCGGCAAGACCACCTATCGGGGCGATTGAGAGGAACAGATTCGCGGCTGTTGTAGGAGCGAGCTCTGCTCGCGAATGAACCGATTCTGACGGCAGATTGGTGGCGACGCGAATGGGTGCCTTGCACCTGATTGGCGCGGTGTGCTGCAAGTGGGGGCGGGTAAGCGAGGCGGGTTACAGCAGGTAGGACTTCGGACTTTAACGGGGAGCTGGCGACACGCCAAGCACTATCTGTTGCGTCTGCAAATAAACCTGCATGGCGGAAAAAAAACGTTTTTCTGTCATGTGAATTGGAGTAATAAAAAAGCAAGACCGCCGAAACCTGCAGACAGGTGGCGGCCATTGGCCCTCACCTTGCTTGCCACCTTTCGGCCCCGACTTGAAAAAGTCGGCGGTCTCTGTCCGGCGCAGCACCGCCCAGGTATTGCGTCGCCTGGCTACTACAAGAAGGTGACCGAGTATGGATGACCACGGACGCTCCAAGCCCACCGCTCCAACCCTCTACGCCCTCGACACCAATGTTCTGATCCACGATCCCAACGCCTTGCTCAACTTCGAAGAACACCACGTCGCCATCCCGATGACGGTGTTGGAGGAACTCGACAAACTGAAGTCCGGCAAGCATGGCGTCGCCGCCGAATGTCGCCAGGCCATCCGCCTGATCGATCAGATTCTCGCCGGCGCCGAACCCGAGGACGTCGAGTACGGGGTACCCATCCAGCGCGGCAAGAGCGGCCCTTGCGGTCGTCTTTCCATTCTCATGAGCAAGAGTGCGGCGCCGGTCACCTGGTTACCGGAGAACCTCAACGACAACAAAATCATCAACCAGTTGGTGGAACTGAAATCACGCAACCCGGGCCTGTCCGTGGTGCTGGTGACCAAGGACATCAACATGCGCCTGAAGGCGCGTGCCTGCGGGATCGACGCTGAGGACTACCACACCGACCAACTGGTCGATGACGTCTCGCTGCTGTCGAAGGGGTATCACGACATGCCCGGCTCGTTCTGGGATCGCGTGAGCAAGGTCGACACCCGTCAGGACCACGGCCGTACCTGGCACCGCGTGCAACTCACCGACAACCTGCCGGCCGTGCACGTCAACGAGTTCATCCTCGATGAGCAGGGCTTCGTCGGCTGGATCAAGGCGATCAAGGGCGACGAACTGGTGATCCTCGACATGCACCAGGAGCCGCTGCTGCATCAGGAAGCCTGGGGCCTGAAACCGCGCGACATCCATCAGGCGCTGGCGCTGTTCGCCTTGCTCGACCCGGACATCCACCTGGTCAACCTGTCCGGCGCCGCCGGCTCGGGCAAGACCATCCTGGCGCTGGCTGCGGCCATCGAACAAACCATGGTCAGCAAGCGTTATCGGCGCATCATCGCCACCCGCAGCGTGCAGGGGCTGGATCAGGAGATCGGCTTTTTGCCCGGTACCGAAGCGGAGAAGATGGAGCCTTGGCTCGGCGCGATTACCGACAACCTCGAAGCGCTGCATATGGAGGACGAGAGCACCCACGGCAGCGTCGACTACATCCTGCAGAAGGTGCCGCTGCAGTTCAAATCGCTCAACTACATCCGCGGGCGCAGCTTCCAGCAGAGCCTGATCCTCATCGACGAATGCCAGAACCTCACCCCGCACCAGATGAAGACCATCATCACCCGTGCCGGTAACGGCTCGAAGGTGGTGTGCCTGGGCAACCTGGCGCAGATCGACACCCCCTACCTGTCCGCGCCCAGCTCGGGCCTGACCTACCTCACCGAACGCTTCAAGGACTTCCCGCACGGCGTGCACATCACCCTGCAAGGCGTACCGCGCTCGATCCTCGCGGAGTACGCGGAAACCCATATGTAACCCCCAGCTGTTAAACACTGGCGCCCCTGCTCGCAAGAGCAGGGGCGTTTTAGTCTGCATCAAAGAATCTCTACAGGTCCCGTGGGAGCGGCTTCAGCTGCGATGATCGCGGATAAATCCGCGCCTACAGTTATGTAGCCGGATGCAGTCAGTAGCCCGGATGAAATCCGGGGATTTTTGCCGCTCTGGCCCCGGACTTCATCCAGGCTACGAAATCCTGACTTGCAGGTTTACAATCGGCCGATTACCGCCAGGAGCTTTCCCGTGCTGACCCATCTCGATTCCCAAGGCCGCGCGCACATGGTCGACGTCACCGACAAGGCGACCACCTTCCGCGAAGCCACCGCCGAAGCGCGCGTGCGCATGCTGCCCGCCACCCTGCAGATGATCGTCGCTGGCGAGCATCCCAAGGGCGACGTGTTCGCCGTGGCGCGCATCGCCGGCATCCAGGCCGCGAAGAAAACCAGCGATCTGATCCCCCTGTGCCACCCGCTGATGCTCACCGGCGTCAAGGTCGAGCTGCGTGCCGAGGGCGATGACAGCGTGCATATCACCGCGCGCTGCAAACTGTCGGGGCAAACCGGTGTCGAGATGGAAGCACTGACGGCCGCCAGCGTCGCTGCGCTGACTATTTATGACATGTGCAAGGCCGTGGATCGCGGCATGGTCATCGAGCAAGTACGCTTGCTGGAGAAGCTCGGCGGCAAGAGCGGTCACTACAAGCTGGAGGAGCAAGCATGATCCGAGTGCAGTATTTCGCCCGCTACCGTGAAGCCCTGGGCCGTGACGACGAACAACTCAGCGGTGACTTCGCCACCCTCGACGACCTGCGCCTGCACCTGGTGGCCCGTGGTGACGAATGGGAAGTGCTGGGCGAGCAGAACCTGATGTGCGCACGCAATCAGGAACTGTGCAGCCTCGACGAACCACTGGCCGAAGGCGATGAAGTGGCCTTCTTCCCCACCGTGACAGGCGGTTGATACCGGTGTAGGAGCGGCCGTGCGGCGTTCCGCTTCAACCTGTAGGGTGGGCCGGGCGGCGTTCCGTTTCAGCCCACCAATTATTCCGCCGACCGCAGCTCCCAGCGAACGAGACGCCCATGACCATCCGCGTACAAAGCCAACCCTTCGATCCCGGCACCGAGCTCAACGCCCTGCATGCCGCCAACCTTGGTATCGGCGCGGTGGTCACCTTCGTCGGCTACGTGCGCGATTTCAATGAAGGACGCGAAGTCGGTGGCATGTTTCTCGAACACTTCCCAGGCATGACCGAAAAGGCCCTGGCCAGGATCGCCGAGGAGGCGCGCGAGCGCTGGCCGCTGTTGGGCATCGAGATCATCCACCGTATTGGCCGCCTGGAGCCGGGCGAGCCTATCGTCTTCGTTGGTACCAGCAGCGCCCATCGGCAGGCGTCGTTCGATGCCTGCAACTTCATCATGGATTACCTGAAGACCCGCGCGCCGTTCTGGAAGAAGGAAGACACCAGCCAAGGCCCGCGCTGGGTCGAAGGCCGCTGCAGCGACCAGAGCGCCGCCGAGCGCTGGCAACGCCCGTAGGGTGCGCCGCGCGCACCGGCTCTTCGCAACACTGTGCCGAATGAATCGCGACACCATCAATATCGTCCGGTGCGCATGGCGCACCCTACGCTGACCTGAACCCTACGCCAGCGCCAGATGCACCCGCAGCGCAATCGGCACCAGCATCAGCAATACGCCCAGGCCCAGCACGCGTACGCCCCATTCGTGCTCGCGGAAGTTGAAGCCGACGCCCAGCAGCAGAAAACCGCCAATCAGCAGCATCAACATCAGGTGATAGTGGTCCATGGCTCTTCTCCACTTCGCTGTCCTGATTACAGCCTAGTCCTTCCGTCCGGGTTGGGGGCTGACCTGGGGCAATGAATGCCTGACTCGATTGGCGACAAAGGGCGTCTCGATTGGTCGCTGTCTGGCGTCATGGCCTGCTCCATACTGTGCGCAGTCATCGTCAAGGATCGTCCATGCGCCTGTTCCCCTCACTCCTGCTCGCCGGCCTGTTGGCCGCCACGCCGCTGGCCGCTGCCGAGCGCAGTTTCACCATCCTGCACAGCAATGACTGGCAGTCGCGCCTGCTCGGTTTCGGCCCCAACAACGAATACACCCCGGCAACGGTGAACGATGACGACACCGTCGGCGGCGTCGCACGGCTGGCCACCTTGTTGAATGAGCGCCGCGCGGCCGCCGGCGAAGAGCCCCTGCTGCTGCTCGACGGCGGCGACTTCACCATGGGCACGCTGTTTCACACCATCGCCCGCGAGATGGGCAGCGAACTGCGCCTGATGAGCGAGCTGGGTTACGACGCCGCAGTGATCGGCAACCACGAATTCGACTTCCGCCCGGCAGGCCTCGCCGCGATGATCAGCGCCGCGCACAAGGCCAAGGGCGACGCACTGGTACCGCTGCTGTCGAGCAACATGCGTTTCGATCCGGCCAGCAAGGCCGACGACAGCCTCCAGGCGCACGCAGACGCCGGGCGCATCCTGCCGTACAAGCTGATCGAACGCGGTGGCATCCGCTTCGGCCTGTTCGGTCTGCTCGGCAACGACGCCGTGGCGGTCAGCCCGATGATCAAGCCGCTGACCTTCGCCGACCCGGTCGCCACCGCCAAGGAAACCGTGGCCAAGCTGCGTGAGGAGGGCGCCGAGGTGGTTATCCTGCTGTCGCACATGGGCGTCACCCAGCAGGCCGATGGCGGTTGGCGCGGCGAGGAAGTGGAACTGGTCGAACAGGTGCCGGGTATCGATATCGTCGTTGGTGGCCACTCGCATGTGGCGCTGCCGCAGCCGGTGCTGGTCAATGGGCACACCCCGGTGGTGCAGGCCGGTTCGGAAATCCAGTACCTCGGCGAACTGCGCATGACCCTCGGCGACGACGGCGTGCCGCGTGTGCGCGACTACCGCCTGCATCCGGTCAACGACCGCATCGTTGGCGACGCGGCCATCACCGCCAAGGTGGAAGACTTCAAGCAGGTGGTCAGCGAGCGCATGCTCACGCCCAAGGGCTATCGTTTCGACCAGCAGCTGGCCAAGGTCGACCAGAGCCTGGGTCGCGATTTCACCGACCAGACCCTGGCCAACCTGGTGACCGATGCGCTGCGTCATGCGGTCGATGCCGACCTGGCTTTCACCGGCAATGGCACTATCCGTGACGACCTGCTCAAGGGGCGCAACGGCGTGCAGGACGTCTCCGACCTGTTTCGCATCGCCCCGCTGGGTATCGGCCAGTTCGACGACGAACCCGGCTACCCGATGATCAAGACCTACGTCAGCGCGCGCGAAATCAAATCGCTGTTGGAGGTACTGCTGCTCGCCTATCAACTGCGCGACAGCCAGAGCTACTACCCGCGGGTGTCCGGTGTGCGCTTCACCTACAACCCCTGGCGCGTACCGTTCGACCGTGTCAGCCGCATCGAGATTGGTGATGCGGTCAACGGCTATCGCGACCTGGATCTCGACGACACGCGCCTCTACAGCATCGGCGCCACCAGCTACGTCGGCAGTTTCACCTGGCTGGTGCCGGAACTGACCAAGGGCCTGCTCGAGGTGATCCCCAAGGACGCCGAAGGCCGTCCACTGCCGCGTATCGAAGACGCCATCGTCGATCAGGACCCGGACAAGGAGGGCGTGCAGGAACTCAAGGAGTGGCAGGCGCTGCTCGACCATATCCGCAGCCTGCCGGATCTCGACGGCGATGGCCTGGCCGATATTCCTACCACCGGCGTGGCGGCCGAAGAACGCATGATCCGCGCGCCGAGCCTGCACCCGGTCGAGATGTTCCGCCTGGCTGGGCCGATGCAGTGGGGCGCCAGTGCGGTGATCCTCGCCGGCGTATTGCTGATTCTCTGGCTGCTGAGTCGTCCGCTGCGCCGCCGTCGCAGTCAGCCTTGACGGCGTAGGGGGCGCCGCGCGCACCGGGAATGCGTGCTACTCGCCCCTCACGCTCGCACCATGCGTCCATGTTTTTCTGCTCGTGCCGGCCTGAACGTCATGACGCCGTTGGGTTGGTGCGCCAGCTTGCCAAGCATTGCCTGCCTCCGTATGGTGCAAAGCCGACTGATTCGGAAGCTACGCAATGATCGCTCAGCACTGCCTGCTCGGTGACCGTGCTCAACCGTCCAACCCCCGCCCGGATAAAAGCCGCGCCTGCGCTGCGGTGCTCGCCCTATGAACGCACTCAATCATTCGCGCCCGCTGGCGCTGTTCGGTCTGCTGCTGGCCAACCTCTGCTGGTCCGGCAACGCCCTGGTGGCGCGCGCCTTCGCCGGTGAAATCGCGCCGTTCACCCTATCGTTCTGGCGCTGGTGCCTGGCTTTGGCGCTGTTGTTGCCCTTTGTCGCCATGCCGCTGTGGCGTCATCGCGCAGCCCTCTACCATGCGGGCTGGCGTTTGCTGGTGCTTGGCGGCCTGGGGATCGCCGGCTACAACTCGCTGCTCTACAGCGCTGCGCAGACCACCGCAGCGATCAACATTTCGCTGGTCAACACATGCCTGCCGCTGGTGACCTTCATCGGCGCCGGGCTATTGCTCAACGAATGGCCGGCGCGCCGCGCCTGGTGGGGCATGCTGGTGGCTGTGGCGGGGCTGGCGGTATTGATCAGCCATGGCCAGTGGAGCCGCATCACCAGCCTGTCGTTCAACCAGGGCGACCTGATCATGTTGCTGGCAGTGGTCGACTGGGCGTTGTATTCGCTGCTGCTGCGGCGCTGGGCGGCGTACCTGCAGCCGATTCCGCCGCTGGCGCTGCTGGGCGTGTTCATCCTGCTCGGCGTGCCGCTGATCCTGCCCTTCTATTTATATGAGCTGAGCCAAGGTGAGCACCTGGCGGTCAACGTCGCCAACCTCTCGGCCGTCGCCTACACCGCCGTATTCGCCTCACTGCTGGCCTACCTGGCCTGGAACCACGGTATCCGCGTGATCGGAGCGGCCAAGGCGGCGCTGACCAACTACGTCATGCCGGTATTCACTGCGTTGCTGGGCTGGGTGCTATTGAACGAGAGCCTGCAGGTCTATCACTGGCTGGGCGCCGCGATGATCTTCGGCGGTCTGCTGCTGGCTACGCGACCAGGCAAAAGCGCCTGAAAATACCCCCGATTAGCGTAACGCTGTTCACATAAGGTCCTGCGCGCTTTGCTCCCCTCTCCCATTTATGGGAGAGGGGTTGGGGGAGAGGGCTGAAAACGCCGTAAGTCTGCCGGCCACCCCCGTCGAACGTGGCTCGGGGGAGAGGATGCTAGTTCTTTCATTCCGGCTTCAACATCATGAAGGCCTCACCGCCTTCGCGGTCGTGCGTCAGGATGAACGGCTGCCCGGCGATCATCATCTTCACCGGCACCTTGCGCGGCACCGTGGTGCCGGCATTGATCGCCGCCGCACTCAGTAACTGACGAGTCAGGGTGTCATCCTCCTGCGCCTCGCTGGTCACCACGCATTCGTGGCTGACCTTCACCTGAATGCTCAGGCTCTTGTCCGCATTGAAGCCGATGGTGGCAAAGCCCATATCGGTCATCTCGGTGATGCCATGCTGGCGCGCAATGCGCCGCGCCTCGGCGAAGCTCGGCGCCGTCTGCAGGCAGATATCACGAAAGGCCTGCACCACCGGCGAAGTAACCGGCACCGGTGGTTGCGAACCCAGGTTGGCGCAGGCTCCAAGCAGGCCAACGCTGACAAGCAAGGCGAACTTTTTCATCGCATCAATCCTTAATGAAGAGGTGTTCAGGGTTGCTGGCAAAGATCATGCCCCAGCAACTGCGAGGCCAGCCCTTTGGCCAGATAGGTTTCCACCACGCGGCCATCGCCACACTCGGTCTTGTGGCCGATGGCGAAACCGATGGAAAGCACAACGAATAGCGCCAGGCCGATATTCTGGATGGGCGTCATGACAGGGCTCGTTTGGCGAACAATGGGGCAGGATGAAGAGGCGGGCAGGGGATGGCAAGTGTGCCAGTGCGCAACCCTGGCTTTGTCGGCGCGGCGAGCCAATACTGGCAACCACTGAAACAGGCAAGGGACTGTGCAATGAAGAAGCTGATCATCATTCTGCTGCTGGGCGCCGCCTTCTGGCAGTTCTACCTGAGCAAGCCCGGCAGCCCGATCATCAGCAACATCGCCAGCGATGGCTCGGTGATGGATAACCCGGTGGTCAGCCAGCCTAGTGCGTCCAGCTTCTCGATGGACAGCCTGCTCCCCTCACCCTCGCTCAACCAGCCTGCGGCCCAGGTGGCCAGCAAGCAGTATCGTTGCGATGGCCGCACCCACTGCTCGCAGATGACCTCCTGCGCCGAAGCCACCTTCTTTCTGCGCAACTGCCCCGGCACCAAGATGGACGGCGACAACGATGGCGTGCCCTGTGAAGGGCAATGGTGCGGGCGTTAAGGCAGGGTGATCGACATACCACTCAGCGCAACCTGGGCGATAAGCATCCAGACGACCGCACTGATGATGCCCAGCACGCTGTAGCCGACGACGATGCCAATCGCGATCTGCTTCCACAGCCCGGCGAAGCGGTTGGGTTCGTTGCGGTAATGCGTCGGCCTATCACGCTCCGCCCGCAGATCGTCGAAATCGTCTCTCGCTCTCAAGGTGCTCTCCTGGTTCATGGGCCAGCGCGCGGCGGCGCTGCAGCCTGCTGGGAGCGGATTTTCCGGCATCGCCCGACAGCCCCGCAAGCACCGTCCGAGCAGTTTGAAGGTGCGACGCAGGCTCAGAAACGAGCGATTCAGCGTGCCGCCACCCGCGAAGCCTAACCGCTTGATAAAACGTAAATTTATCGATGATCTGGGGTTGACAGCGGTAGGCGAGACGCGGAAAATGCGCGCCGTTGGCTACATAGCTCAGTTGGTTAGAGCGCAGCATTCATAATGCTGATGTCCCAGGTTCAAGTCCCGGTGTAGCCACCATATTTTTCAAAGGGTTAGCTTCGGCTAGCCCTTTGTCGTTTCTGGGGTAGTGACTACGAAGTGACTACACCCTGTCTACAGCGGCAGATCCTGGCTAGTTGCTCCAGGGATCTACCAAGGCAACGCCCAGCGTTTCGAAGTGGCGAATATTGCGAGTTGCGATCACGGCATCATGTAGCCGACCAATTGCAGCTATCTGCGCATCGGCCATATCAACCACCCGCCCTTTAGCCTCGGTTTCTGCGGCTATCTCTGCGTAGTGCACAGCGGCATCTGCATCGAACGGCAGGATGTTGCCCGCGAAGTCTTCATCGAACATGACCGAAGCTACATCGAGCAATCCTTGCTTGCGCTTACCGTCCGGCATCCTGGCAATGCCATAGAGAATTTCCGCAACGGTGATCGAGGTGATTACCAGATCCCCGGCAGGCTGAGCGTCAACCCACTCCAGAACCTGAGGGGCAGGCTTGGCACGCATGAGTTCCGACAGAACGTTGGTATCAAGCAGGATCATTAATCGAAGCTCGCTGCACGGGCTTTGGTTTTGCGCTCTGGCAATTCAAGGTCAGCCCCACCGACAGCGGCAAAGCGGGAGTGAATACGACTGCCCAAACCGCCACGCTTTTCTTGACGTGACAGAGCCTGCCGAATGATGAAACGGACTTCTTCTTCCATCGAGCGGCCATGGCTAGCCGCAACAATGCGGAGCTGAGCTTTCAAGTCGTCGTCGAGGTTTCGAATAGTGATAGCGGCCATGGCTACCTCCTGTGGATTCAGTGCAATCATTGATAGCATACATGCACGCAAGTTACACGCATACCACGGCATGACCGCTCTGGTTGAGAGGGGAGAGCCGTAGCGCCGACTCCAGATGATCAGGCGACAGGTGTGCATAGCGCATGGTCATCGTGATGGTGGAGTGCCCGAGGATGCGTTGCAGACCCAGGATGTCACCACCGCCCATCATGTAATGACTGGCGAAGGTGTGCCGGAGAATGTGGGTCATCTGGCCAGGAGTGTGGAAGCCGCAGCGCTGGTAAGCTGATCGGAATGCCGACCGGCAAGGCATGAACAATCGGCCATTTCCCGGCATCCCAACCTTTAACGCAATCTCTTCGACCTCTTTGGGGATCGGCACCGACCGGGACTGGCGGTTTTTGGTCCGGTGAAAGTGGGCCTTACCGCCGAACAGCGCACCGCGTGGCAGGGATTCCGCTTCATCCCATCGGGCGCCTGTGGCCAAGCAGATCAGCGCAACCGGATACGTATGGTTGTTGGTCGAGCGCTTGCACTCTTCAAGCAGTTGTTCGACCTGTTGCAAGGTCAGAAACGTCAGCTCGGTCTGGTCGGTCTTGATCTGGCGAACCTTGGCCAACGGGTTGTTGCCAGCCCAGGCACCCAGGCGGATCAGTTCGGAGAAGACCGCCGACAGGTAACGCTGTTCATGGTTGACGGTGTGCGGGCTGACGTCCTTGAGGCGTGTCTGGCGATAGCGTGCCCAGGCGAGGGCATCGAAGTTGGAGGCCATCGGATTGCCGAGGCGTTCGACCGTGGCGAGGGTGCGTGCAAGACGGTGCTTGGCATCCTTGAGCGAGCAGCCGTGCAGGTCATGCCAGAGCGTCACCAGATCCGACAGGCGATCGTCGAGCGGTCGACCGGTAGTGTTGAGGCTGGCGAAAAACTCAGACTCATAGCGCTGGGCTGCGGCCTTGGTCTTGAAACCCTTCTTACGAATACGACGACCCGAGCGACCGTTTTCGTAGAAATCAGCGGTCCAGGTGTTGCCGTCTTTCCTGGCCGTCATACAGCACGCCCCCAACGCACATGGCGTTCCTCCAGGATGCCTTTGATGTGCTTATACAGCCCGTCTTCATCCATGCCTTTTGCGGCGTAGTGGTCGCGAATGACCGGCCAACACTCCCATTCTTTTAGCCGGTAGAAAGCCTTTTTTGCGCCCACTCGCTCCCTAGCCAGCAGGCTGACGAAGTTTCCCAGGAATAACTCGACGTTCTTGCCCGAGAAGCCCCGCGAGGTCTTGTATTGGCGCTTGTACTCGGTTTCATCCACCAGGGAATCAACCGGCAGATCCACACGCACATCGTCACGGATCAGCGTCCAAATCGGTTCGAAGTAGCCAGGGCGAGCCAGCAGCTTGAACTGGCGCAGGCCATAGCGCCACAGGCCGTCTAGGTGCGGTGCAAAGGCGGCGTAGCTGTTGGTTTCGATGGTTTCGCCGCTGTGCAGATCAAACGAGCCCGAGGCGAATTGCTGGATCACAGAGTGGTGGTAACGCAGCTCGACACGCCACACGTCCTGTTCCGGGTTGTAGTTGTCCGGGTCGGCTTCGTCGAAGCTGTCGCGGCGTTTCCAGACACCTTCGCAGTAGTCGAGCTTGTCGATAGCTCGGGCTTGCTCGGTTTTGTTGTAGATCGCCAATTGGACGCCACCAGCGGAGCCGAACATGTAGGTTTCGCCACGTCCGTAGACGCTGCTTTTGGTGTCCCAGGTGATTTCCTTGATGCCGGAGATATCACGAGCGGATCGAGCGCGGCAGTGCATGCGGGCGACCAGATCAGCAGGGGGCGTCCAACCTTGCAGATCTAGCGCGAGGTGAACCGCGCACTGGTTGCGCTCAACGTTGGTCAGCACGTGGCTGGCGTAGTAGTCCAGACGCTCTTGCAGGCGCTCGGGCGAGAAAGTGTCGATGGCATGAGGTGACACTTCGATTTTGAGGTGTGGACCGATGTTCTCGATTTTGGCGTTGAAATTCTTGATGAGCAGGACGAACCCGAGGTCAGCGTTCTGCAGCTTGTACTGGTAGCCGGAATCCTTGCTGACGCGACCGGAGTGCCAACGCTGGCCAGCGAAATCGACGATGGTTCCTGGCTTCTCGAAGAGACACATGATTTCCGGGCGGATCAGGCCTCGATACAACTGGCGGACGGTATCGACGCTACAGGCCAGGATTCGAACGCTGGACAGATCCACGAAACCACCCGCCCGAGGATCACAGAACAGACGACTTTTCGGGTTCTCTTTCCCGGTCTCAATATCAATGCGGTAGTAGTCCTTTGGTGCGCTCATTCTCTGTATCTCTCTGGTGTAACGTGGTTACTGAAATTCGTTTATCTGACGTGTTACAGGGACGTCAGCGGCTTGCGCGCCGCTCGCTCCCTCTGAACTGAACCGCTCGCTCGCGTCGCGCTCACCGCCACGGCCTGGAGGGGTATTCGCTATCCGGTATTACCGTCACCGGCACCGGGGAGCGGATCGAAGGCAAGGGGCTGGAACTATCCGAGCGGATAGAGGCAGCTGCAGACATGCCGTTAGCTGCCTGTCGGTTGCCGCTGTTGTCTCGCTGCGGTGGCCGACCCCGGCACATGACATGCCCGGAGTACCCCATGGGGTGGCTGATATGGGCCATGCAGGGGCTGAGGATGCGCACGAGGTAGCCGAGCTGGCGAAGGTCTGCCAGGGATTGACCGAGCACCTGGCCATCGCTGTCGATCACGTCGAATAAGCCCAGCTCTCTGGGCTTGCCTTCGGCCTGGGTGGTCATCAGTGCTCGAACCGCAAAGGTACGCGGGGCGAAGGGGTGGTTCAGCTCACCAGCCAGAACATCAGGCGGCTGATTAACCAGAAGATCACCAGCAGCATCAGTGCGCGTATCAGCAGGAAGCGCAGGACTCGCCACA
>NZ_FOWP01000020.1 GCF_900115475.1 Ectopseudomonas composti | reverse complement strand
CTACCGTCCGCATGAGGCTCTGGACCAACGGCCGCCCATAGAACGCTATCGGCCCAGCCCACGTAGCTACCCGGAACAACTGCCAACAATCGAGTACGAGCCGGGAGACCACGTGGTGAAGGTACGTCGGACCGGGCAGGTGTATTTCAAAGGGCTCAACGTCTTCGTCAGCGGAGGTTTATACGGGGAAAGGGTCGCCATCCGCCCCACCGCCGAAGATGACGTCTACGATGTGGTTTTCATCCGCAAAACGCTGCGTCAGATAGACCTGAGGCAACGGGCAACATGATCATCAACCTGTTACCCATGTCCCCCGACAGGTGTTTACCATGTCCCCCGGCTGAACACACGGCGCACCCTACGAACTGTACTCTGGCCGAGCCATGCGTAGGGTGCGCTGCGTGCACCAATGAGGTCACTGCATCTTTCTGACACAGCAATGAAAAAGGGACGCCGAGGCGTCCCTTTTTCGTTGGTCGTGAAGACCTGCCTCAGTTCAGGTTCAGCGCCGGGATAATGCTGGCGTTGACCTCTTGGCCAGGCACCGGAACCGGGGCGGCGAGGCCCAGGTTGTTCTTCTCGAACACGCGGTCGGCGCGGTAGCTGGAGCGTACCAGCGGGCCAGCGGCGACTTCCATGAAGCCTTTCTCCAGGCCGATGTCGCGGAAGCGGTTGAACTCTTCAGGGCTGACCCAGCGCTGTACCTTGAGGTGATTACGCGTGGGTTGCAGGTATTGGCCGAGGGTGAGGATGTCCACGCCGATGGCGCGCAGGTCATCCATGGTCTCGATGATTTCCTCGTCGGTTTCGCCCAGGCCCAGCATCAGGCTGGTCTTGGTCAGCACGTCCGGGCGATGCTTCTTGGCGTGTTCGAGTACCTTGAGGGTTTTCTCATAGCCGGCACGCGGGTCGCGAACTTCATAGGTCAGGCGTTTGACCGTTTCGACGTTCTGCGCGAAGACTTCGAGGCCGGAGTCGACGACGCGTTCGATGGCCTGATGATCACCGTCAAAATCCGGCGTCAGGGCTTCGACCACCACGTGCGGGGTGTTCTCCTTGATCGCGCGCACGCAGGCTGCGTAGTGCCCGGCGCCGCCGTCTTCCAGGTCGTCACGGTCGACCGAGGTCAGCACGATGTAACGCAGCGCCATCAGCTCCACCGATTTGGCGGTGTTCTGTGGCTCTTCCAGGTCCAGCCAGCCATTGGGGTTGCCGGTGTCCACGGCGCAGAAGCGGCAGGCGCGGGTGCACACCGAGCCCATCAGCATGATGGTGGCCGTGCCGTTGGACCAGCACTCGCCCATGTTCGGGCAGTGCGATTCCTGGCAGACGGTGCTCAGGCGGTGCTCGCCGACGTTACGCTTGACCGCCTCGAAACGGCTGCCACCCGGTGCCTTGACCCGCAGCCACTTGGGCTTGGGTTCAAAAACCTGGGGTTCGGCCGAGGCGCGGCGCTTCTGGCCATCCTTGATCGCGGTGATGCCTTGGGCGGTGCGAAATTTTTCGCCGCTGGCGACGGATTTGGGCGAGGAGGTGTCGGACATCGGAAATCAGGGCTCCGGTAGAGGCTCCGTGGGCAGGTGGCTTTTGGCCGCCGGCCAGTCTACCACAGAAGGTGTATGCAGACGCTGGGGCCGCCTGTCGACAAAAGGTCGATGACGCGTTTGATCTGCCAGGTGCCCGCCAGCGATGGCGGGCAACACAGTCAGTGCTTGGGCTTGGCGCGCAGCTGTTGCAGCAGTTCGGTATTGGGATAGCCATCGGCTGGCCAGTTCAACTGCAGCTGCAGGGCGCGGATGGCCTTGCGCGTGTTGGCGCCGATGATGCCGTCGGCTGGGCCGGGATCGAACCCGGCCTTGGTCAGCAGCTCCTGCAGTTCGATGCGTTCACTACGCCCCAGCTGGCGCTCGCCGCGTGGCCACTGGCCTTTGACTTCGCTTGGGCGCAGCAGGTTGTCGGCGAGCAGGCCGATGGCCAGCGCGTAGGACGTGGAGTTGTTGTACTTGAGGATGCTGCGGAAGTTATCCAGCAACAGGAAAGCCGGCCCTTGATGCCCGGCGGGCAGCTGCAGACTGGCGCGTGCGCTGGCTGCTGCGCCAGTGGGCGCCATGGGGCGGACGCCGAGTTCTGCCCACTCGGCTAGGGTGCGACGCTGATCCGGGTCGGCCAGGGCGTAGTCGAAGCCGTTGGGCAGACTCACCTCGAAGCCCCAGGGCTGACCACGTTGCCAGCCAGATGCCTGCAGATAATGTGCAGCCGAGGCCAGGGCATCGGTTGAGGAGTTCCACAGGTCGCGCTTGCCGTCGCCGTCGAAGTCCACCGCATGCTGGTTGTAGGTGGTCGGCATGAACTGGGTCTGACCCATGGCGCCGGCCCAGGAGCCGATCATGCGCTCGCTGGGTACGTCGCCGTTCTGCAGGATTTGCAGGGCGGCTAGCAACTGAACGCGCCAGAAGCCCTGACGGCGACCGTCATAGGCCAGGGTAGCGAGTGAGCGAATGACGCTGTGGCTGCCGATGTTGTTGCCGAAATTGCTTTCCAGGCCCCAGATCGCCACCAGGATCTGCGCTTCGACGCCATATTGCTGCTCGATGCGTTGCAGCACCAAGTTGTGCTGCGCCAGCAGCACCCGGCCGCGGCCAATGCGGCTGGAGGAGACCGCACCGTCGAGATACTCCCACACCGGGCGAGTGAACTCGGGCTGGCTGCTGTCGGCCTTGAGCACCGCGGGGTCGGGGCTGATGCCCGCTAAAACGCGATCGAACAGCGCTGCGTCGATGCCGGCGGCAATCGCTTCGCTGCGCAAGGCTTGTCGCCAGTCGGCGAAACTGGTCAGCGGCTCTTCGGCGGTGGTCTGGGCCGCTGCCGGCGTCGTGATGGTCGGCAGGTTTTCTGCCGGAGCCTGAGCGCAGGCAGCCAGCAGTAGGAGAGGAAGCAGAGCCAGGGCGCGACGAGGAAACTGGTGTGGCATGTCTATCTCAGGGCGTTTAAGCAGGCTGCTACCTTAGCATGCTCGTAGAGGATTCTGGGCTATCAGCGAAGCGAAGAGGCCCATAAAGCAAGAAGCCTCCCAATTGTGGGAGGCTTCGCGGCGGTAGCTGCCTTTGCCTTTCTGTGGTCGTTCCTGGCGGGAGCGAAACAGTGGCTGGGCGACGATGGATTTGGCCTTGTTCGGCCGTTTGCCGGTTTTCTTGCTCATGGCGTTTCCTCATGCAGACTGGCCTGCGCCAATGCAGGCGGCGTGGACTATGCGCCGCTGTACAGAAAATGTCCAGATTGCGGTCTGGATGGGGAGCCCGTATGAGCGAGCTCTACTCGCGAAGCTTTTCAGCGCGTAGGGTGGGCTTTAGCCCACCAACGGTGGTGGACGTGGGCTGAAGCGGATCGCCGCCCGGCCCACCCTACATGGAAGCAGGCAGCAACAATTACAGGCGCAGGCGCTGTCCGGCTAACTGCAGGGTCAGCATGGCCAGATCGCTCCACGGATCACCGGGCGCCTGGCCCTTGATCTGTGCGTCGATCAGCTGCGCCTGCTGCAGCAACTGGCCCCAGCGCTTGCTGCTATGGCGTTGCAGCGCCTTGGAGACCAGCGGCCGGCGTTTGTCCCAGACCGGCGGGCGCGCGCTGGAGAAGGCCTTGTCCAGGGGGATGCCCTGGCTTTGCTGGTGGGCGATGCCGGCCAGCAGGCGAATCTCGCGCGCCAATGCCCAGAGGATCACCGGGGTTTCCACGCCTTCACCACGCAGGCCTTCCAGCACACGCAGGGCGTGTGCCGCATCGCCGCCCAGTGCGCAGTCGATCAGGCCGAAAACGTCGAAACGGGCACTGTCGGCCACGGCAGCCTGGACGGTTTCGGCATCGACCTGGTTGCCGTCGGCCAGCAGCTTGAGCTTTTCCACTTCCTGGGCGGCGGCCAGCAGGTTGCCTTCCACCCGGGCAGCGATCATGTCCACTGCATCGGCGCTGGCGCTGAGGCCGGCCTGAGCTAGGCGCTGGCGAATCCACTGCGGTAACTGGTTGGCATCCACCGGCCAGATCTGGACGAACTGGCAGGCCTGGCCGTCGATCAGCGCCTTGGCCCACTTGGATTTCTGCGTGCTGCCGTCGAGTTTGGGCAGGCTCAGCAAGAGGACGGTGTCCTCGGGCGGGCGGGCCAGGTATTCCAGCAGCGCTGCCGTGCCCTTGTCGCCTGGCTTGCCGGAGGGCAGACGCAGTTCCAGCAGGCGCTTCTCGGCGAACAGCGACAGGCTGGCGCCAGCCTGCAGCAGGTTGCCCCAGTCGAAGTTGGCTTCGGCATTGAACACCTGGCGTTCGCCGAAACCCTGCTGGCGGCAGGCGTTGCGGATGGCGTCAGCGGTTTCCTGGCACAACAGCGGCTCGTCACCACTGATCGCGTAGACCGGTGCGAGAGAGCCTTGCAGATGTTTGCCGAGTTGGGCGGGGGCAAGCTTCATCGAGGTGATGCCATCGAGGCGAATGGATCAGGGCCGCCGCAGCGGCCCTGGTGCCGTCACTGGATCGGCAGTTCGATCGGCGACTGCTGCGGGGCGACCTGGCTTTCGCGAGCACGGCGAGCCGCTTCCAGGGCTTCGGCTTCCGCCCTGGCGCGGGCTTCGGCGGTCTGCTGCAGTTGGTCCAGTTGCTCAGGGGTGACTTGCTGCAGGTTCTGCACAAGTTGCTGGATCATTTCACGGCGCAGTTCGCTGCGCAGCTGAGCCGCTTCCTGGTCGGAGCCGGCCAGGTTGTTATCGTCCTGCTGGTAGTAGTTTTGCACTTCCACCTTGTTGCCGGTCAGCAGCAGGTTCTTCGCGCCGCGGATTTCGTATTCCAGGCCCATGGTCAGTTCGTACTCGGCGGTACGTGCGCCGCTGCTGTAGCTGGCGCTGCGACGATTTTCGGTCTCGCGGCTGATCACCAGCTTGTAGGGTGCGCCGGAGTAGACGCGAACATCGTTGTTCTCCAGCACTTCACGCACTTGCTGCACGGTGTCGCCATAGGCGTCGCGCGCGCTGACGTCGAGTTCCTTCAGGGCGAACTGCACGTCGCCGGTACCGCGCAGCTGGAAGCCGCATGCGCTGAGCAGGCCAGCCAGGCCGATGACCAGCAGATTCCGTTTCATCATTCTCATATCCCCTTGGCGGATCACGGCGCCACACATGTGTGGCGCCGAGCTTAATCAGTTGGCGACTATGTTGACCAGCTTGCCTGGCACCACGATGACCTTGCGAATGCTCAGGCCTTCGGTGAAGCGCAGCACGTTCTCGTTGGCGCGGGCTGCGGCCTCGACGTCTTCGCGGCTGGCGCTGGCCGGCACGATGATCTCTCCGCGCAGCTTGCCGTTGACCTGCACCACCAGGGTCAGGCTGTCCTGCACCAGGGCGGATTCATCGACCTGCGGCCACTGTGCATCGATCACCGCATCGGCATGACCGAGGCGTTGCCACAGCTCGTGGCTGATGTGCGGGGTGATCGGTGCCAGCAGCAGGGTGACGATTTCCAGGCCTTCCTGCAGCAGTGCGCGATCCTGCTCGGTCGCGGTGGCGGCTTTTTCCAGCACGTTCATCAGCGTCATCACCTGGGCGATGGCGGTGTTGAATTTGTGGTGCTGGCCGATATCGTTGCTGGCCTGCTTGATCGCCAGGTGAATGGCGCGGCGCACGGCCTTCTGCTCGTCACTCAGGCTGGCGATATCCACCTTGCCTGGCAAGCCGGCGCTGACGTGGCTCTGAGCCAGACGCCAGACGCGACGCAGGAAGCGGTTGGCGCCTTCGACGCCGGCGTCCGACCATTCGCAGCTCATGTCGGGCGGCGAGGCGAACATCATGAACAGGCGGCAGGTGTCGGCGCCGTAAGCGTCGATCATGTCCTGCGGGTCGACGCCGTTGTTCTTCGACTTGGACATCTTCTCGGTGCCGCCGATTTCCACCGGCAGCCCGTCGCTTTTCAGCTTGGCGCCGATGACCTTGGCCTTGGCGTCACGCTCGACTTCGACATCGGCCGGGTTGAACCAGTCCTTGCCGCCGTTTTCCAGGGTGCGGTAGTAGGTGTCGGCGACCACCATGCCCTGGGTCAGCAGGTTCTTGAACGGCTCGTTGGACGACACCAGGCCTTCGTCACGCATCAGCTTGTGGAAGAAGCGCGCGTAAAGCAGGTGCAGAATGGCGTGCTCGATGCCGCCGATGTACTGATCCACTGGCAACCAGTGGTTGGCGGCAGCAGGGTCGACCATGCCGCCCTCGTAGTGCGGGCTGGCGTAGCGGGCGAAGTACCAGGAGCTTTCCACGAAGGTGTCCATGGTGTCGGTTTCGCGCTTGGCCGGGGCGCCGCATTTCGGGCAGCTGCACGCGTAGAACTCGGGCATCTTGGCCAGCGGCGAACCAGCGCCGTCCGGTACCACGTCTTCGGGCAGCACCACTGGCAGTTGGTCTTCCGGCACCGGTACGTCGCCGCAGGCGTCGCAGTGGATGATCGGGATCGGGCAGCCCCAGTAGCGCTGGCGGCTGATACCCCAGTCGCGCAGGCGGAACTGGGTCTTGCGTGCACCGTGCTCGCTGGCTTCCAGGTCGCCGACGATAGCGTCGAAAGCCGCGCTGAAGTCCAGGCCGTCGTACTTGCCGGAGTTGATGGTGGTCAGGCCGGCCTTGTCGCCGTACCAGTCCTGCCAGGTGCTGGCGTCGTAGTCCTTACCTTCGCCGGTGTAGACCTGCTTGATCGGCAGGTCGTACTTGTTGGCGAATTCGAAGTCGCGCTCGTCATGCGCCGGCACGGCCATCACCGCGCCTTCGCCGTAGCCCCACAGCACGTAGTTGGCGACGAATACCGGCAGCTTGTCGCCGGTCAGCGGGTGAGTGACGAACTGGCCGGTGGCCAGGCCTTTCTTCTCCATGGTGGCCATGTCGGCCTCGGCCACGGAGCCGGCCTTGCACTCGGCGATGAAGGCGGCGATGGCCGGGTTGCCCTCG
Organism: Ectopseudomonas composti; assembly: GCF_900115475.1. Lineage (GTDB taxonomy): Bacteria > Pseudomonadota > Gammaproteobacteria > Pseudomonadales > Pseudomonadaceae > Aquipseudomonas > Aquipseudomonas composti. The sequence continues at coordinate 61,189 of NZ_FOWP01000020.1, read as the reverse complement.
GCAGCGCGCTGCGCCAGCGGGTGTTCCGCTGCCACGGCAACGTAGGTGGCGCCCATCAGGGTGTCGGGACGGGTCGAGTAGACCTTCAGTTGGCCGTCGATGCCGATGCTGGCGACGTCGTAGTCGAACACGATGTCGGCACCGAAGCTCTTGCCGATCCAGTTGCGCTGCATGGTCTTGACCTGCTCGGGCCAGCCATCCAGCTCATCCAGGCTGCTCAGCAGCTCTTCGGCGTAAGCGGTGATCTTGAAGTAGTACATCGGAATTTCGCGCTTCTCGATCAGCGCGCCGGAACGCCAGCCACGGCCGTCGATGACCTGCTCGTTGGCCAGTACGGTCTGGTCGACCGGGTCCCAGTTGACGGTGCCGTTCTTGCGGTAGATCACGCCCTTCTCGAACAGGCGGGTGAACAGCCACTGCTCCCAGCGGTAGTAGTCCGGCTTGCAGGTGGTGACTTCACGCGTCCAGTCGATGGCCAGGCCCAGCGATTTGAGCTGGGACTTCATGTAGGCGATGTTCTCGTAGGTCCACTTGGCCGGTGCCACCTGGTTCTTCATCGCGGCGTTTTCCGCCGGCATGCCGAAGGCGTCCCAGCCCATCGGCTGCAGCACGTTCTTGCCCTGCATACGCTGGTAGCGGGCGATCACGTCACCGATGGTGTAGTTGCGCACGTGCCCCATGTGTAGCTTGCCGCTGGGGTAGGGGAACATCGACAGGCAGTAGAAGGTGTCCTTGCCGGGTTGTTCGCTGACGACGAAGGATTTCTGCGCGTCCCAGTGGGACTGCGCGGCGGCTTCTATTTCACGGGGCGAGTACTGTTCGTGCATGGCTCTGGCGCTGAAGGAATGGGGCTTGCGGAAAACGTCGTAGCATACATGAGCGCCGTCTATCGAGGGAAACCCAGATTGTTCGCGCCCGCCGTTTGTCGCGGCGCCGGGCTGCTCGCAGGGCCTTCGCTAAGCTTGAATCAAGTCCCGAGATTGTCGGGGCTCGCGAGGTGTCAGATGGTCGATGCACGGCAAGCGGAACGGGGTGGTGGCCTTTACGAGCGGTTGCTGCAAAGGCTTGCCCTGGCGCTGGAGGAGGCCGATACCGCCAGTCGCCTGCATGCCGAACCGTTGCGCGAGCTGGAGCTCGATGGGCTGAGCCCGGCGGAGCTGGAACTGATCCGCGCCTATCTCAACCATGATCTGCATTGGCTGCGTGGCTGGCATGCGGCTGCCGAGGAACTGGCCTTGATTCAGCGCCAACCGCTGCGTAGCGCCAAGTCCGCAGGTGGCAAGCCGCTGGGGCGGATCAAACCCATGATGAAACGTCGCCAGGCGCTTTGCTGCGCACTTTGTGGCGCTCCCGTGAGCTGGCATCGCGGGCAGGATGCTCAGGCTTGCCAGGCCTGTGGCTCCAAGCTGTTTCGCAGCGGTAATCCCCGTTAGCAATCTATTCAAAGCTGCCAGGGCTTTGGTCTCCTGCATCGCTCTAGCGCCTGCATCCATGCTGTCGTCACCTGTGTTTTCAGCAACCTGCTAGGCTTGAGCGCCCCGGAGGTGCCTGATGCCGATTCGCTACATCCTCAAACAACTGCTGATGCCGCCAGGCGTTCTGCTTCTGCTGATTTTGCTCGGCTGGTGGCTGCGCCGCCGCTTTCCGCGGGTGGCGGTTGCCTGCTTTGCCGTCGGCTTCGGCGGGCTGTGGTTGATGAGCCTGCCGGCGGTGATGCAGTGGAGCGCCGCCTGGCTCGAACGTGAGCCGGTGCTGGAAGAAGCGCAGTGGGCGCCGCTGGCGCAGCGTGCCGACGCCATCGTGATTCTCGGCGCCGGGCGTGAGCAGAACGACCCCGGCTGGGGCGGGAGCGATCAACCCGGGCTGATGGCGTTGGAGCGCCTGCGCTACGCGGCCCGTCTGGCGCGCGCGTCCGGCCTGCCAATGGCCGCCAGTGGTGGCCTGCATTACGGCCAACCGCCCAGTGAAGCAGCATTGATGGCCGATGCCATGCGTCGCGACTACGGATTGGATATTCGCTGGCTGGAAGAGCAAAGCCGCACCACCTGGGAGAACGCCTTGCTCAGCGCTGAACTGCTGCAACCCCAGGGCGTGCGGCGCGTGGTGCTGGTCACCCAGGCCTGGCACATGCCGCGTGCGCGCTGGAGTTTCGAACAGGCTGGCTTCGAGGTGATTACCGCGCCGATGGGCTATCTCAGCGCGGGTTACGAGCGCCCGCTGGGTGGCTGGCTACCGGAGTCGAGAGTGATCTGGCAGAGCAGTCAGTTGCTTAATGAGGCCATCGGCTTGCTGGCGTATCCATTGACCTACGGGCATCGGTAAGCGGTTCTCGGCGGCTTAGGTGGGTGTGCCATACGTATCAACTGTTCGGCGTCGGTCGTGTTCTTGTTGCGCACGGCGCACCCTACTGTAGCCCGGATGCAATCCGGGGAGTCGTGGCGCCTGACTCCCGGATTGCATCCGGCCTACATCGGTTTTACAGCGTCTTGGCCATGCGGCTGGTCAGCAGCGCCCAGCCCAGCAGCAGGGCGCAGAGAATCGCTAGTGGCCAGATGCGCCATTGCAGATAGGGCGTGAGCCCTTGCATGGGCACGACTTCGCCGTAGAGCACGCCGCGTTCGAACTGCGGCAAGCCGAACTGGATGCGTCCTTGCGGGTCGATCACCACGGTCATGCCGTTGTTGGTGGCGCGGATCATCCAGCGCCCGGCCTCCAGTGCACGCATCTGCGCCATCTGCAGGTGCTGCAGTGGGCCGATGGAGGTGCCGAACCAGGCGTCGTTGCTCACGGTCAGGAGGATGTCGCTATCCGCCGCCAGCGCTGCCGCGAATTCCGGATAGACCACTTCGTAGCAGATGAACGGCGCGATGCGATGTCCCTTGGCCAGTAGCGGCTGCTGGTCGGCAGGGCCGCGGGCGAAATCGGACATGGGCAGGTCGAAGAAGGCGATCAAGCCACGCAGCAGGTCCTGCAGGGGCACGTATTCGCCGAATGGCACCAGCTTCTGCTTGAGGTAGGTGCCCTGGCCTTCGCCAAAACTGGTGATCGCATTGTAATAGCGAATCTCCCCACGCTCGTTGGACTGCCGCACCGGTACGCCGGTGATCAGCGCACTGTTGCGGTCACGGGCGAAGCGATCCATCACGCCGATATAACCTTGGGCCATGTCCTTGAGCACCGGGATCGCCGTTTCCGGCCAGACCAGTATGTCGACCTGTTTGGCGCTGAAGCTGAGGTCGCGGTACAGCGCCAGCTGTGCGTTGAGCTGGGCCGGGTCCCATTTCATGCTCTGTTCGACGTTGCCCTGTACGGCGGCGACGGTAAGGCTGTTACCTGCGGCATGGGTCCAGTTGTGATCCTTCAGTGCCAGGCCTGCGAGCCAGGGGCTCAGCAGCAGGAGCAGGGCGCAGGCATAGCGCGGCTTGTGCTTGCGCAGTTGCTCCAGATTGATGATCAGCGCTGCCGACAAGGCGATGACGAAGGACGACAGCCAGACCCCACCAATCGGCACCAGGCCGGCCAGCGGTCCATCGAGCTGGCTGTAACCGGCGTAGAGCCAGGGGAAGCCAGTGAGGAACCAGCTGCGAAACACTTCCTGGGCGACCCACAGCGCGGCGAACGCCAGGGCGTCGGCCAATGGCGCTTCGTTGCGGCGTATCCAGCGCGCCCAGAGCGCGGCTGTCAGGGCGAGGAGCAGGCCCAGGCCGGCGACGAAACCCAGGGTGAGAAAGCCGGCCAGTGCTGGTGAGGCTGAGCCGTAGTCATGGATGCTGACATACACCCAGCTGGTGCCGGCGGCGAACAGGCCGAAGCCATAGCTCCAGCCGCGCAGCGCTGCCTGGCCGGGGCGCAAATGGCGCAGGCCGAAATAGAACAGGGCAATGGAGAGTACGGCCAGTGGCCAGAGATCGAAAGGGGCGAGCGCCAGGGTGGTCAGAGCGCCTGCGCCGCAGGCGAGCAGGTGGCCGGGCCAGCCCGGACGAGTGATCCATTGCAGCATGGGTAGATCCTTGGAGTCGGGGTGGCGCAAGGGTAGGGGTAGGCAGTGGCAGGCGGCAAGTGCTGGGGATGTTCTGAAAAAACCTTTTATCGTCACTCCCGCGAAGGCGGAAGCCCAGGTGATTCGCAGGTTGTGGATGCCCGCCTGTGCGGGCATGACGGTTTTTTCAGTGTTTCCCTGGCTCGGATGCAATCCGGGGAGGCTCGCTAGCCATCCCCGGATACCGCTGTCAGCGGCTGACTGGTGTCAGGCGCAGCAGGTGGATACGGCGGCTGTCGGCATTGAGCACGCGGAAGCGGAATTCGCCGATTTCGGTGACTTCGTTGCGCTTGGGCAGGTGGCCGAAGGCATTCATCACCAGGCCGCCGACGGTGTCGTACTCATCGTCGGAGAACTGGCTGTCGAAGGTCTCGTTGAAGCTGTCGATGGGCGTCAGTGCCTTGATCAGGAAGTCGCCGGAGGGCAGCGGCTTGATGTAGCCGTCTTCCTCGACATCGTGCTCGTCTTCGATGTCGCCGACGATCTGCTCGAGCACGTCCTCGATGGTGACCAGGCCGGCAACACCACCGTACTCGTCGATCACCACGGCCATGTGGTTGTGATTGGCGCGGAACTCGCGCAGCAGCACGTTGAGGCGCTTGGACTCGGGCACGAAGGTGGCCGGACGCAGCAGGTCCTTGATGTTGAAGTTGGGTTGTTCGCCCAGCAGCACCAGCGGCAGCAGGTCCTTGGCCAGGAGAATGCCGATGACGTCGTCGAGGCTCTCGCCAACCACCGGGTAGCGCGAGTGCGCAGCGTCGATGATGGCGGGCAGGAATTCGCGGGGTGTCTGGCTGGCCTTGATGCTGATCATCTGCGAGCGCGGCACCATGATGTCGCGTACCTGCAGGTCGGCGACCTGGATGGCGCCTTCGACGATGGCCAGTGCTTCGCTGTCGAGCAGCTTGTTCTGGTGGGCTTCGCGCAGGACTTCCAGCAGTTCCTGGCGGTTTCTCGGCTCATGAGCAAAAGCCTGGGTCAGCTTGTTGAACCAGGACTTCTGCTCGTTGCTCGATCGGTCTTCGCTCATGGCGTTTTACTCGGGGTCCTTATCAATAGGAGATTCGTCGTCCGCATAAGGGTCGGGGTGACCCAGTTCGGCGAGCAATTGTCGTTCCAGTTCTTCCATCTCGAGGGCTTCGTCTTCCTCGATATGGTCATAGCCCAGCAGGTGCAGGCAGCCGTGGATCACCAGGTGGGCCCAGTGCGCTTCCAGGGTCTTGCCTTGTTCGGCCGCTTCGCGCTCGACCACCGGCACGCAGATCACCAGGTCGCCCAGCAGCGGGATGTCGAGAATCCCATCGGGAATCTCGGCAGGGAAGGACAGTACGTTGGTGGCGTAGTCCTTGTGCCGCCAGGTGTGGTTCAGCTCGCGGCCTTCGGCTTCGTCGACCAGGCGGATGGTCAGCTCGGAGTCGGCCGTGCGCTGGCGCAGCGCCAGTTCGCACCAGCGGCGCAGTTGCGCCTCGTCCGGGTGCTGGCCGTCAGTGGCCAGTTGCAGGTCCAGTTCAAGCATCGTGGCCGTCGGCCTTGCCGTTCAGGCGCGCATCGTGGCGCTCGTAGGCTTCGACGATGCGCTGCACCAGCGGGTGGCGCACGACGTCTTTGGGCTTGAAGTGGGTGAAGCTGATACCGGGTACGTCACGCAGTACTTCGATGACGTGCGCCAGGCCGCTCTTGGTGCCGCGTGGCAGGTCGACCTGGGTGATGTCGCCGGTGATCACGGCGGTGGAGCCGAAACCGATACGGGTGAGGAACATCTTCATCTGCTCGACGGTGGTGTTCTGACTCTCGTCGAGAATGATGAAGCTGTTGTTAAGGGTGCGGCCGCGCATGTAGGCCAGTGGCGCGATCTCGATCACCTGCTTCTCGATCAGCTTGGCCACGTATTCGAAACCGAGCATCTCGTACAGCGCGTCGTACAGCGGGCGTAGGTAGGGGTCGATCTTCTGTGCCAGGTCACCGGGCAGGAAGCCGAGCTTCTCGCCGGCCTCGACCGCCGGGCGCACCAGCAGGATGCGCCGCACCTGCTCGCGCTCCAGTGCATCCACCGCGCAGGCCACGGCCAGGTAGGTCTTGCCGGTACCGGCCGGGCCGATGCCGAAGTTGATGTCGTTGTCGAGGATCGCCTTGACATAGAGCTGCTGGTTGGCGCCGCGCGGCTTGATCACGCCTTTCTTGGTGCGCAACGTCACCTGCGGCAGGTTGCTGGGGTTGACCAGCTCCTCGACGCCGGATTCCTGCAAATACAGGTGCACCAGGTCGGGCGACAGCTCGGTGGCTTTGGTTTCGCGGTACAGCTTGCGCAGCAGCTGCTCGGCGGCCTGGGTCTTGTCGACGCTGCCAAGCATTTCGAACTGGTTGCCACGGTTACGGATTTCCAGGCCGAGGCGCTCTTCGATCAGGCGCAGGTGCTCGTCGAACTGGCCGCAGAGGTTGGCGAAACGGCGGGCCTCGAAAGGTTCGAGGGTAAAACGATGAGGTTCTAGAGAGGCGTTCAAGGTGATGGTGTGATCGTCACTTGTCTGGGTATGAAAAGGCAGCATAACGCCGGGCGCCCACAACGCAAAGTATGGGCGCCCACGACGTTAGTGGAGGGTTTCGGCATCCAGCAGGGTGCCGCGCAGCGAATGGGGCAGGGCGTCGTCGATGTGCACCTCGACGAACTGGCCGATCAAGCGCGGATTGTCGCAACGGAAATTGACGATGCGGTTCTGCTCGGTGCGGCCCTGGAGCATGCCCGGGTCCTTCTTCGAATAGTCGCTGACCAGGATGCGTTGCACCGTGCTGACCATGCGCCGGCTGTTCTCGAAACCGTTCTGGCTGATGCGATGCTGCAGCAGGGCCAGGCGCTGTTTCTTCACCTCGTCCGGGGTGTCGTCGACCAGATCGGCGGCCGGCGTGCCGGGGCGCGAGCTGTAGATGAAGGAGAAGGAGAAGTCGAAACCGACGTCCTCGATCAGCTTCATGGTCTGCTCGAAATCTTTCTCGGTCTCGCCGGGGAAGCCGACGATGAAGTCCGAGCTGATCAGAATGTCTGGCACCGCCGCACGCAGCTTGCGGATGCGCGACTTGTACTCCAGCGCAGTGTGGTTGCGCTTCATCGCCGCGAGGATGCGGTCGGAGCCAGACTGCACCGGCAGGTGCAGATATTTGACCAGCTGCGGGATCTCGGCGTGGGCGGCGATGATTGCGTCGGAAAACTCCAGCGGGTGGCTGGTGGTATAGCGGATGCGCTCGACGCCATCGAGGGCTGCCACGGCATGCAGCAGTTCGGCGAAGTCGGCGATATGGCCGTCCGGTGCTTCGCCGCGGTAGCCATTGACGTTCTGCCCGAGCAGGGTGATTTCCTTCACGCCCTTCTCGGTGAGGGAGGTGATTTCCATCAGCACGTCGATCAGCGGTCGGCTGACTTCCTCGCCACGGGTGTAGGGCACCACGCAGAAGGTGCAGTACTTGCTGCAGCCTTCCATCACCGAGACGAAGGCGCTGGGGCCGTCGACGCGCGGCTCGGGCAGGCGGTCGAATTTTTCGATCTCGGGGAAGCTGATGTCCACCTGGGCGGTCTTGGTGGTGCGCGCGGCGTCGATCATTTCCGGCAGACGGTGCAGAGTCTGCGGGCCGAATACCACGTCGACGTAGGGCGCGCGATCACGGATGGCAGCGCCTTCCTGGCTGGCCACGCAACCGCCGACGCCGATCACCAGGTCCGGGTTGGCCTGCTTCAACTCGCGCCAGCGGCCGAGCTGGGAGAACACCTTGTCCTGCGCCTTCTCACGGATCGAGCAGGTATTGAGCAGGATCACGTCGGCTTCTTCAGGTTTTTCCGTGACCTCCAGGGCCTGATGCTCGCCCAGCAGGTCGACCATGCGCGAGCTGTCGTACTCGTTCATCTGGCAACCGTGGGTTTCGATATAGAGCTTCTTGGTCATGGCACTGTCTGAGGTGGTTAAAAAATGACCGCGCATTATAGGCGTGTGCCAAGGGGGATGCTACCGCTCAGTTCCCGTAGCCCGGATGCAATCCGGGGCCTTGCGCCGTCCTTCTCCGGATTGCATCGGGTCTACGTTTGCGGCGCTGTGCTATCCTGCGCGCCCCGTTTTTCCTGATTTCGAGTCTTCATGAGCAAGCGCGATCCCATCTATAAGGTGATTTTCCTCAACCAGGGCCAGGTGTACGAGATGTATGCCAAGCAGATCTATCAAAGCGATCTGTGGGGCTTTCTGGAGGTGGAAGAGTTCGTCTTCGGCGAGCGCAGCCAATTGGTGGTCGACCCCAGCGAGGAGAAGCTCAAGGCGCAGTTCGAGGGCGTGGTGCGCAGCTTCGTGCCGATGCACGCGATCATCCGCATCGACGAAGTGGAACGCCTGGGTACGGCGAAGATCAGCGAAGCCAAGGGCGGCGGCAACGTGATGCCGTTCCCCATGCCGATGCCGGACAAGTGAGCGACATCATAGCTAGCTAGGGTGGGCTTCAGCCCACCAGCAGTATCGAGAAACTACTTGGTGGGCTGAAGCCCACCCTACGGCTGAGGCGGATCGCCGCCCGGCTCTCCATACGCCTGACGCTACCTTTAAGGCAGCGGCGAGAAGGGCGAGCGACCTTCGGCGGTCTGTAGCTCCAGCAGGTAGCTGCGGAAGATCTGCCCCAGCACCTGGCTGGCGATTTCCAGTTCATCACGACGCATCTGCGCCGATACCAGGTCGGCGCTGTCCATGGCTTCGTCCGAGCCATTGACCGATGCCATCTTCAATACGATGTAGGCCTGCACGTTGTTGGCCGGTACGCCTTCACCACGGAAGAACATGGTGCCCAGACGCAGTTGCGCTTCGGCGTGGCCCTGCAGCGAGGCGCGTTCGAACCAGGTCAGGGCCTGCTTGAGATCACGTGGGGTGTGTTTGCCGTCGTAGTAGTACTCACCCAGCTCATAGGCCGCCTGCATGTTGCCGGCGCGCGCCATCTCCTGGCAGCTGGCCAGGGCGTCGGGCATTTCTTCGGGGGAGGCGTTCAGGGTGCAGCTGCCGCTAGCGGGGATCAGCAGGGAATTGCCGCCTGCAAACGCAAACAGCGGGAGGAAAAGCAACAGGCAGCCCAGGGACAGGGTGCGGCCGGTGCGGTTCATCTGGATAACGGGACCTCGGCAATTCAGGGCGGGTGACGTGCCCGGTCGGCGCAAAACGTGCCGACCGTCGCATTATGGAATAAACCGGGCGGTTGTTACAAAGCCTGTTTCTTCGCACTTCCCGGCAGGCTCAGCAGTAGCCAGGCCAGCAGCGGGTACGCTGGTGTCAGCAGCACGTGGAACAGGTCAATGCGGCGCAGTGGTCCGATCACACCGTCGGTGCCGACCGCCACGCCGGCCAGCAGGAACAGGCCCACTACCACGGCTGCACTGATTGCAGGGGCGCGGCGTGGCCACTGCACGGCGCCGGTATAGAGGATCAGCACCAGCGTGGCCAGGTTCAGCGCCAGGCGGTAGTCCTCCAGGTAGCCAAGCTGGCGGAACAGCTCGAAGAACGCGCACAGCCCGAGCAGGATGCGCCCCCAATTAGGCCTGCTCCAGGCCCAGCCACGGCCCAACGCCAATGCCGCGGCGCCGAGCAGGGGCAGGCCGAGAAAGCTGCTGGCCTGCGAGAGCCACAGGTGTGCGGGCTGCCAGCTGGGGTCGAAGCCGTAGCGAATCACGCCGACGCTGGCAGCTGCGGCAGGCAGCAGAAAGCCGAGCAAGGCGCAGAACAGTGCCGGCTGGTCGCCCTCACCGTAGCGCCCGCGTGCCCGACCGATCAGCCAGGCACAGGCAGCGCAAGCCAGTGCCAGCAACGCATCACTGAAGGCGGTGCTGTATTGCATCAGGCTTTTTTCAGCTCGGCGAAGGCGCGCTCGGCGGCCGCGAAGGTGATTTCCAGCTCCTTGTCGCCATGGGCGATGGAGGTGAAGCCGGCTTCGAAGGCGCTCGGCGCCAGGTACACACCGCCGTCCAGCATCAGATGGAAGAAACGGTTGAAGCGGGCACTGTCACTGGCCGTCACGTCGGCGAAGGTGACGATATCGTCGGCACCGCTGAAGTACAGGCCGAACATAGCACCTGCCTGTGTGGTGACGAACGGAATGCCGGTAGCATCGGCGCGCTCCTGCAGACCCGCGAGCATGCGCGAGGTGTAGTCGCTCAGCTCGGAGTGGAAGCCCGGACGGCTGATCAGCTTGAGGGTGGTCAGGCCGGCGGCCATGGCCAGCGGGTTACCCGACAGGGTGCCGGCCTGGTAGACCGGGCCGAGCGGGGCGATGCATTCCATGATTGCGCGCTTGCCGCCGAAGCAGCCTACCGGCATGCCGCCACCGATGATCTTGCCGAAGGTGGTCAGGTCCGGGGTGATGCCGTAGTGCGCCTGGGCGCCGCCGAGGGCGACGCGGAAACCGGTCATCACTTCGTCGAAGATCAGCACCACGCCATGTTTGTCGCACTGCTCGCGCAGGCCTTCGAGGAAGCCCGGCGCCGGCGGTACGCAGTTCATGTTGCCGGCCACTGGCTCGACGATGATGCACGCGACTTCTTGGCCGACCTGCGCCAGGCACTCGGCCACCGCGTCGATGTCGTTAAACGGCAGGGTCAGGGTGTGCTTGGCGAAGGCCGCCGGCACGCCTGCGGAGTTCGGTACGCCTTGGGTCAGGGCGCCGGAGCCGGCCTTGACCAGCAGGCTGTCGGAGTGACCGTGGTAGCAGCCCTCGAACTTGATGATGCTGTCGCGACCGGTATAGCCACGCGCCAGGCGGATGGCGCTCATGGTCGCCTCGGTGCCGGAGCTGACCATGCGCACCATCTCCATCGACGGCACCAGGCTGCACACCAGCTCGGCCATTTCGGTTTCCAGCGCGGTCGGCGCGCCGTAGGACAGGCCGTGCTGCAACTGACGACGCACCGAGTCGAGCACGTCCGGGTGGCTGTGGCCGAGGATCATCGGGCCCCAGGAACCGACGTAGTCGACGTAGCGCTTGTCGTCTTCGTCCACCACATAGGCACCTTCGGCGTGCTTGAAGAACAGCGGGGTGCCGCCGACGCTACGGAAGGCGCGCACCGGCGAGTTGACGCCACCGGGGATGTGCTTCTGGGCGTTGGCGAAGAGAATTTCGGAACGGGACATGGCAGGTCTCTCTGGAAACGAATCAGTTGAACAGCGCGGCGAAGGCGCGGGCGCGGTCTTCCACCTCGAGGGCGGAGTCTGCAGCGAACAGGGCGTGGATCACGGCGATCATGCTGGCGCCGCGGGCGATCAGGTTGGGTGCGGTGCCTAAGGTCACGCCGCCGATGGCGACGATGGGCTGGGCAAAGCGCGCGCGCGCCTCGTCCAGTAGCTCCACGGTGGCAGCCGGAGCGCCGGGTTTGGTGTTGGAGTTGAAGAAGCGGCCAAAAGCGATGTAGCTGGCGCCTTCGTTGGCGGCGCGTTCGGCCAGTTCCAGCTGAGCGTGGCAGGTGCCGCCGATCACGGCATCGGCGCCGAGGCGGGCGCGGGCAGTGGCCAGCGAACCATCAGTCTGACCCAGGTGCAGGCCGACGCCCAGGTGCGCGGCCAGCTCCAGGTCGTCATTGATGATCAACGTGGCGCCGTGGCGTTGGCACAGCTCGGCCAGCGCCTGGGCTTCATCGAAACGGCGTGCGGCGTCAGTGGATTTATCGCGGTACTGCAGCAGGCGCGCACCGCCGATCAGCGCCGCCTCGGCGTAGGGCAGCAGCTTGCCATCGGCCAGCAACGGCGTGTCGGTGATGGCGTAGAGGCCGCGCAGTGACGTCATTGGCCGTAATCCAAAGGCAGACGGCGCGGCACGTACTGGCCGTGGCCGGGTTGTTCGGCGTCGCGCAGGGTACGCCAGGTGTAATCCAGGGCGCTCTTCACCGCGCTGACCAGTTCTTCGCCCAGCGCCAGGCGACCGGCCAGGGTGCTGGCCAGGGTGCAGCCGGAGCCGTGATAGCTGCCCGGCAGGCGCGCGCAGGTAAAGGTATGACGGCTGCCGTCGCGGCTGTACAGGCGGTTGTGCACTTCGGCTTCGTCGCCGTGGCCGCCAGTGATCAGCAGGTGTTCAATGAGGGGCAGCAGCTTGTCCGCGCACTCGTCGGCCGTACCTTCCGGCAACTCGGCGAGGATGCGCGCTTCCGGCAGGTTCGGCGTGGCGATGGTGGACGCGGCGAACAGACGCTCGCGCATGGCATAACCGACGTCATCCTTGCCCAGCGAGCCACCGCCGCCTGCACGCAACACCGGGTCGCAGACCAGGGGTACTCCTGGCAACTGGCTCATCACCTCGAGCACGGTGTCGACCATATCCACCGAGCCGAGCATGCCCAGCTTGACGGCGGCCACGGGCATATCGGCGATCACTGCACGGGCCTGGGCCAGTACCCAGTCGCGGTCGAGCACGCGGAAGTCGGAGACGTTGACGGTATCCTGCACGGTCAGGGCGGTCACCGTCGGGGCGGCGTGGCAACCTTGAGCCAGCAGGGCTTCGATATCGGCCTGCAGGCCGGCACCACCGCTGGGGTCGTGACCGGACATGCAGAGCACTACGGGGCGGGAGTTTGGCGTTTTCATGGTGCGCGAGCTTATCACTAACAGGCCTTGAGTCGCTGCACGCCATGCCGGTTGGTAGCCTTTCTGATTCTCGTCTGTATTGGCATTAACTGGTCTGGGAATGGCATCATGCGCGGCTCTGTCGCCTTGCCCGAATGCCTCCAATGACGTTGCGTACCTGCCTGATCATGATGACCGCCCTGGCGGTGATCACCGATAACCTGATCATTCCTTTTTATCCGCAGTATTTCGCCGAGCGTTTCGACAATCCGCCGGAGCAGCACGTTGGCCTCTATCTGGCGGTGGTCAGCCTGGTGGTGATGTCGGTGTTCCCGCTCTGGGCGCGCCTGGCCAAGCGCGTGCACCCGGTGCGCATCCTGATCAGCGCGCAATTGATGGCCGGCAGCCTGACTGCCGCCTGCTATTTCATCGACTCGCTGCCGCTATTCTGGGTGGTGTCGCTGCTGATGGTGGTGTTCAAGGGCAGCTACCTGCTGATGTATCCCTACGTGATGAGCCTGCAGCAGCAGGACAATCACACCCAGACCATCGGCACCCTGTCGGTGGTGGTGCACTTCGGCGCGATCCTTGGTGCTGCGCTGGGCGGCCTGATCCTGCAGATCATGAACATTGGCGACGTATTCCTGGTGATGGCCGCTGGCGACTTCATCCAGATGGCCATCTGCATGCATCTGGTACGCGGCTACCTGCCGGCAGCGGGCGAGCACCCGGCGAGCGAAGAGGCGCCGGTGAAGAATGAGTCGCGTAGCCTGCCGGCGATCTACCGCCTGTGCCTGGTGATGCTGCTGTTCTATTTCGTCGGTTACGTCACCCGGCCATTCTTTGCCGTCTATTGGCAGCAGGTGGCGCACTGGAACAGCGAGATGGCCGCCGGTTTCGTCTATGCGCTACCCGGCGCTGTGGCCGTGTTGGCGCTGTGGTGGGGGCGCCGCGCGACGAAGCAGGGCAACACCCTCGACGGTATTCTTGCCGGTTTGCTGCTGGGCGCGGCAGCCACCTTCATTCAGGGCTTCGGCGATCAGTGGCTGATCCTGCTCGGCCGCGTGCTGTTCGGCTGGGCGCTGTATCAGGTCACCGTGCGCCTCGATGCCTTGTTGTTCGAGCTCAGTTCGCCAGAGCACTACGCGGTGGACTTCAGCAAGATCAACATCTTCCAGTGCCTGGGCAACATGGGCTCGGCCTATGGCGCGGGGCTGCTGGTCAGCCATTACGGCCAGGCCATGCCGTTCTGGGTCGGTGCTGTTGGCCTGCTGCTGACCGCTGCGCTGTTCCCGTTGCTGGTGCGCAAACCTAAGGCGGTCTGAGTATTGAGTGGCGAATGATAATTTGATGCAGATGCGTATCGATGATTAAATTCGTCCCCCGCACTGCTTCTGTTATCCGGGTTCGCCGCGATGCACGATCTTCACCACCTGCTCGACGTGATTTCCCGCTGCCTACCTGGGGTGCAGGGGCGTATCGGTGCGGCCGGTGCCGAGCTGCTGGTGTGCGGCAGTGATGGCAACGACCAGCGTATCGCCGCGCTCTACCGGCACTGGCAGCAGGCTCATCCCGAAGCCGGGCCGCATTACTGGACGGTGCGCAGCTGGACCTACCTGGTCTGGCAACCCATTTACCTGACTTTGCTCGGTGTGCACCTGGCGCAGCGCATGCCCTGCTTGGCGAGCCTGGGGCAGGCGGTGCAGGGCGGCGTGGTGCTGGGCTTCTGTCTGCCCGAACACTGTCCGCAGCAGGCCGCGGAAGATGAGCTGATCGGCCCAGCTGCCAGCCAGCTCGAACAATTACTGCGTCGTCAGCACGTCGAGTTCTGTCAGGTGCAGAGCATCCACGGCAAGCTGGCTCAGCGGCTGGCAGCCGACTATGTGCTGGCGGCGTTGCTGCTGGTGCAGCGTCAACTGAGCCTGGATAACCAGCAACTGCGAGGGTTGTCGGCGCGCTGGCTGGAGGCATTGGGGCTGCGCGGTGGCAGCGACCTGCTGGAAGTGCGTCTGGAGGATGGGCGCGACTGCTTGACCCTGGAGCGCAAGGCCTGTTGCCAGCATTTTCGTCGTTGCGACGGCGAGTTGTGCAGCACCTGCCCGAAGTTACGTCGTGACGAGCGCCTGGTGCGCCTGCGTGGGGAGTTGGCACAGGAATGCTGAACCTGCGTGGTATCGAAGTCCGCCGTGGCGAGCGGGTGACGCTGGCAGTGGACGAGCTGCATCTGGAGGGTGATCGCTTCACCGTGATCCTCGGCCATAACGGCTCGGGCAAGTCGACCCTGATGAACCTGCTGGCGCGGCAGCTGCAGCCGACCCGAGGGACGCTGCAACTCGACGAGCGTGAGCTGGCCGGTTTTTCTGCCCGTGACTTCGCTCAGCGCGTGGCCTTCTTGCCGCAGCACCTGCCCGACGTTGCCGGCCTGACCGTGCGCGAACTGGTGCGCCTGGGGCGCTTTCCCTGGCGTGGGTTGCTCGGCCGTTGGCGCGCCGAGGACCATGCCGCCGTCGACGCGGCGCTGGCGCAGACCGATGTCGCCCATTACGCCGATCAGCTCGCCGACAGCCTCTCCGGTGGCGAGCGTCAACGTGCCTGGATCGCCATGCTGCTGGCCCAGCAATCGCCGCTGCTGCTGCTCGACGAGCCAACCTCGGCACTGGACCTGGCCCACCAGTACGAGCTGATGGGCCTGCTGCGTCAGCTCAATCGCGACAGTGGGCGTGGCATCGTCGCCATCCTCCACGACATCAACCTCACCGCGCGGCATGCCGACCGGGTGATCGCCCTCAAGCAGGGACGGATCTTCTTCGATGGCAGCCCGGACGAGCTGCTCAGCGGGCCATTGCTCAGCCAGCTTTACGACATCGATATCGAACTGATCGAACAGCCCGGCAGCGCCCGCAAGATTGCCGTGGTGGCCTGAGCATGACTGCTGTTTCGGCGCCGTCACGCCACCTTCTGACGCTGCTCGCGTTGCTGCCCCTGGCATTGCTGCATCTGTGGCTGGCGGCTGATCTTGATCCGCTCGAACTGTGGGCGATGTTCGATTCTGCCGAGCACAGCTTCGCCTTTCTGCAGCTGCAACTGTCGGCTCTGCCCAGGCTGAGCATGGCGCTGTTGACGGGCGCTGCGCTGGGATTGTCCGGCAGCCTGCTGCAGCAGATCACGCAGAATCGCCTGGTGTCTCCCATGACCATTGGCGCCTCGTCCGGGGCCTGGCTCGGGCTGGTGCTGGCTACCTTGCTGGTACCGGCCTTCGCCGCCAGTCACGGGCAGTGGGCCGCGCTGCTCGGCGCGCTGCTGGCAGTCGGCCTGGTGCTGCTGATCGCTGGGCGTAGCGGCATCGGCGGGCTGCCGCTGGTGCTGGGTGGCATGGCCATCAACCTGTTGCTCGGCGCCCTGGCCGCCGGGCTGGTGCTGATCAACAACCAGTATGCCCAGGGGTTGTTCATATGGGGCGCGGGCGATCTGGCGCAGATCGACTGGCACTGGGTGCAGTGGCTGTGGCCCAAGCTGTTGCTGGCGCTGCCGCTACTGATCCTGGCGCCACGACCGTTGAGCCTGCTGCAGCTTGGCAGCGACGCCGCCCAGGGGCGTGGCCTGGCCCTGTGGCCGGTGATGCTGGTGCTGTTTCTGGCAGCGCTGTGGCTGTGCGCGGTGTCGATCACGGCGGTCGGCCTGATCGGTTTCATCGGTTTGCTCACGCCGAACATGGCAAAAATGCTCGGAGCTCGCACGGCGCGTGACGAGCTGCTCTACAGCACGCTGCTCGGCGCCTTGCTGCTGCTCGGCACCGACGCCCTGGCGCTGCTGGCCAATCGGCTCAGCGGCCAACTGGTGCCCAGTGGCGCCGCCGCCGCGTTGATCGGTGCGCCGGTGCTGTTGTGGTTGGCGCGCCGGCATCTGGCAGCGGAAGACCCGCGTGGCCTGCAGTTGCCGCGCGGCGCCGAGCGTTTCGGCTGGCGCAGTGCGCTGTGGGTAGCGGCCCTCGCGCTGTTGGCGCTGACCGTGGCGCTCGGGCTGGCGCGTGGTGTCGATGGCTGGCGTCTGCAGTGGCCGTCGACGCTGGTCTGGTCGCTGCGCTGGCCGCGTGTATTAACCGCCGCTTCGGCCGGTGCCGGCCTGGCGATTTCCGGTCTGCTGCTGCAGCGGCTGCTGCGTAACCCGCTGGCCAGCCCGGATATCCTCGGCCTTTCCGCTGGCGCCACGCTGGCGGTGATGCTGGCGCTGATCGTCTTCGGTGGCGCGGCACTCGGTGCGGTCGCGCCGCTGGCGGCCTTCGTTGGCAGTCTGGCGGTGCTGGCGGTGTTGATGCTGCTGGGGCGGCGTCATCACTACTCACCGGCGTTGATGGCGCTGCTGGGAATTTCCCTCGGCGCGTTGCTCAACGCGGCTTTGCAGTTCGTGCTGGCCAAGGGCAGCGCGGACTCGTTCGCGCTGCTCGGCTGGCTGGCCGGCTCTACCTATCGCGCCACGCCGGCGCAGGCATTGTGGCTGACGCTGGGCGTGCTGCTGTTCGGCGCTGTGGCGTTGCTGTTCCAGCGCGCGCTGACGTTGATCGGTATCGGCGATGGTGTGGCCTCCAGCCGTGGCCTGAACGTGCCGCGCGTGCGCCTGGCGTTGCTGGTGCTGGTGGCACTGCTGTGTGCGCTGGTCACCAGTCTGCTCGGACCGGTGGCCTTCCTGGGGCTGCTGGCCCCGCATATCGCGGTGATGCTCGGCGCGCGCCGGGTGCTGCCGCAGCTGCTACTGGCGGCCTCGCTGGGCGCGGTGCTGATGCTGCTGGCGGACTGGGCCGG
Source organism: Ectopseudomonas composti (assembly GCF_900115475.1). Lineage (GTDB taxonomy): Bacteria > Pseudomonadota > Gammaproteobacteria > Pseudomonadales > Pseudomonadaceae > Aquipseudomonas > Aquipseudomonas composti. The sequence goes on along the minus strand of NZ_FOWP01000020.1, from coordinate 43,790 downwards.
CCGCACTCTGATCTTCCCGCTGCAGATTCCGGTGGGCATCGTCGCCTCGGTGTTGTGTGGCGGCTATTTCGTCTTCCTGCTGATTCGCGGGCGGCTGGCATGAGCCGCTGGTTGCTCGGCGCGCTGCTGCTGTGGCTTAGCCCGGTGTGGGCCAGCGCTGCGCCACGGGTGGCGGCCTTGAGTTGGGAGGCCACCGAGCACCTGCTGATGCTCGATGTGACGCCACTGACAGTGGCCGATGCCGGTGATTACCGCGCCTGGGTGGTACGGCCGACGCTGCCCGCAGGCGTACCGTCGAGTGGTTCGCGCCTGGAGCCCAACCTCGAGTTGCTGGCCGAGTTGCAGCCTGAGCTGATCGTCATTCCGCCGTTGCTGGAAGACATTCGCCCGCTGCTCGAGCGTATCGCACCGGTACAGGTGTATCAGGGCTTCAGTCAGCAGCATGACAATCAGCAGGTACAGCGCGAGGCGTTTCTCGACCTGGCGCGCTCGCTGGGGCGTGAGGCACTGGCCGAGCGGCGCCTGCAGGCGATGGATGCCGAACTGGCGCAATGGCGTCAGCGGTTGCAGGCGCATTACGGGGAGCATTTGCCAGCGGTCACGGTGATTCGCTTCTCGTCGCCAACCGCTGCCTTCATCAATGGCCCCAACTCCATGCCGCAGCATGCGCTGGCACTGCTCGGCCTGCAGTCGGCGCTGGAGCTGACGCCGAGCCCCTGGGGCATCACCCAGGTACCGATCACCACCCTGGGGCGCATCGAGCAGGGCGTGGTGCTGCATATCGAACCCTTCGCCCAAGCGGCGCAGCTGTTCGCCTCGCCGCTGTGGCAGGCCATGCCCTTCGTGCGCGAGCAGCGCTTCGCCGCGATGCCCTCGACCTGGACCTATGGCGGGGTGTTTTCCCTGCAGTACCTGGCCGAGGCCATCGCTGGCGCGCTGCTTAAACTGCCACCTGAATCTGGAAAAGCATCCCAACAGCCCCTAGAGTAGAGCGATTCGAATATAAGTCTGCCGTGCGTGACGGCGCCATCTGATGGGCTAATGGGGGCCTGGGCGTCGTCCGACAGGGTTCTGGAGTCGTATGTACCGGCTGCTCCTGCTCATCGTGAGCTTCGTTTTTCCCTCGCTCGTGGGCGCCGTTACCTTCGACGAACAGACGCGTGCGCTGCCGTTGGGGCAGAGCATGTACGTGTTCGAGGACGTGCGTGGCGACGCCAGCATCGACGATGTGGCCTCGCCGGCCGTGCAAGGCAGCTTCCGCCTGCATGACAAGCCCGTGCTCAATGCCGGCTATTCGCGTTCGGTGTTCTGGCTGCGGCTGGACCTGCACTACCTGCCGCAGCAGGCGCAGGGGGCGCGCAACTGGTTGCTGGAGCTGGCCTATCCACCGCTCGATCACCTGGAGCTGTATCTGCCGGATGAGACGGGTGGCTTTGCCTTGGCTCAACGTACTGGCGACGCGCTGCCCTTCGACAGTCGGCAGATTCGGCAGAACAACTACCTCTTCGAGTTGAACCTCGAGCCGAATCAGGACAAGCGCATTTATTTGCGCCTGGAAAGCCAGGGTTCGATCCAGGCACCGCTGACCCTGTGGGCGCCCAACGCCTACCTGGAAGAGCAGCCAGGACGCATCTACGTGCTCGGCATCATCTACGGCGTATTGCTGGTGATGCTGTTCTACAACCTGTTCATCTTCCTCAGCGTCCGCGACACCAGCTACCTCTATTACATCCTCTACATCGCCTCGTTCGGTCTTTACCAGATCTCGGTGAACGGCGCCGGCATCGAGTATTTCTGGCCCAACAGCCCCTGGTGGGCCAACGCTGCGACACCCTTCCTGATCGGTTCGGCCGCCCTGTTTGGCTGTCAGTTCGCGCGCAGTTTCCTGCACACCTCCGAGCACAGTCCCTGGGTCGACCGCCTGTTGCTGCTGCTGATGGCCTGCGGCGCCGTGGTGATGGTCCTGGCGTTGTGCATCAGTTACGCGACGGCGCTGCGCCTGGCCACCTACCTGGCCCTGCTGTTCACCGTGGTGATCTTCGCCGCCGGCATCCTCGCCTGGCTGCGTGGCATGCGCGTGGCGCGCTACTTCATCTTCGCCTGGAGCGCCTTTCTCATTGGCGGCCTCGTCAACACGCTGATGGTGCTGGGCTATCTGCCCAACGTCTTTCTCACCATGTACGCCAGCCAGATCGGCTCGGCGCTGGAAGTGGGCCTGCTGTCGCTGGCACTGGCCGATCGCATCAACGCGATGAAGGAAGAACGCACGCGCATCCTGCAGGAAGCCGGGCGCAAGCTCGAAGCATTGAACCAGGAGTTGGCCGACAGCAACCGCTTCAAGGATGAGTTCCTCGCCACCGTCACCCATGAGCTGCGCACGCCGATGAATGGCGTGATCGGCTCGCTGGAGCTGATGCAGACGGTGAAGATGGACATCGAGCTGGAGCAGTACCAGAAGACCGCTGCGGCTTCCGCGCGCGACATGATGCGCATGGTCAACGATATCCTCGCCCTCACCGAGCTGCAGGCCGGCAAGCTCTACCCGCGGCGTGAGGCGTTCAGCCTGCGCGGCCTGTTCGATGGCCTGCGTGCCCAGTACGCGCCGCGTGCCGAGGAGAAAGGGCTGGCCTTCGCCCTGGAGCTGGATGACAACCTGCCCGATACCCTGGAGGGTGACGCTGCCAAGTTGGCCCAGGCCCTCGGCTACCTGCTGGACAATGCCATCAAGTTCACCAGCGAGGGCGGCGTAGCGCTGCAGGTCGGCCGTGTCGGCAGTGTGGGCAGTAACCTGCCGCTGAGCGTGGTGGTCAGCGACAGCGGTATCGGCTTCGCTCATGACGGCGACCTGTATCAGCGCTTCCACCAGCTCGACGGCTCGATGACCCGCAAGTACGGCGGGCTGGGCATTGGCCTGGCGATCTGCCGGCAGCTGGTCGATCTGCTCGGCGGCAGCCTCAGTCACGAGTCGCAGCCCGGTGTCGGCAGTCGCTTTCGTCTCAACGTGCCGCTGACCCTGCCGGAGCAGCAGGTGGCGCCGGTCGTGCGGGCGCCGCGTGCGCAGGGCGGCACGCTGCAGCGCCAGGCGCAGCAGTGCACGGTGCTGATCGTCGAGGACAACGCGATCAACCAACTGGTGACCCGCGGCATGCTGCTCAAGCTGGGCTACCGCGTGCGCACCGCCGATAACGGCGCCGAGGCCCTGGAGTTGCTGCGCGGCGAGAGCGTCGATGCCGTGCTGCTGGATTGCCAGATGCCGGTGATGGACGGTTTCGCCACCTGCCGGGCGATCCGTGCGCTGCCTGGCTGCGTCGAGTTGCCGGTACTGGCGATCACCGCGCACAGCCACAGCGGCGACCGCGAGCGTTGCCTGGCCGCGGGCATGAGCGATTACCTGGCCAAACCGGTGAAATTCGAGGAGCTGCGCGTGCTGCTGCACGACTGGGTGCTGTGCCGCCCGGCGACGATTTCCGCTGGTTCTGCTCCGGCCTGACGCGTCTGCGCGGGGCGTATTGAAGAAGACCTGCACCTTGTAGGAGCCGGCTTGCCGGCGATGCTTCGCGCCTGTCAGATCGATGCTCGCCAGCAAGCTGGTCCCCGCACTTGCAGCTTGCTACGAGCAACCTCGCTCCCGATTCAGCGGCAGATTTGGCCGGATCGTCCCTTTAGCCATGGTCTGAATCCTGATTCACTGCATGCAAGTGAATCAGGATTCAGACCATGGCTTATCGCATCACTGAAGCTCGACTCGACCGCGATCAGGCGCAACGTCAGCGCATCCTCGATTGCGCCTTGCTGCGGGTGGCCGAGGGCGGTTTCGCCGTCCTGACCATGCAGGCGCTGGCCGATGATGTCGGTATCGCCACCGGCAGCCTGTACCGCCACTTTCGCAGCAAGGGTGAACTGGCCGCCGAGGTCTTCGCCAACGCCAGCCAGCGTGAGGTCGATGCCCTGGCCGCCGCCTTGCGCGGGCCAGGCAGTGCCTGCGAGCGCCTGCGCGTTGGTCTCGAACAATTCGCTGCCCGCGCCTGGCACAGCCGCCGCCTGGCCTTCGCGCTGATCGCCGAACCGGTCGACCCGGAAGTCGATGAGCAGCGCCTGCTCTACCGCGAGGCCTACGCCGAACTGTTCATCGATTTGCTGGAGGAGGGCGCCGGTGCCGGCGAGTTTCGCGTCGAGCAGATCGGTCTGACGGCGGCCTGCCTGGTCGGCGCGATTGCCGAGGCGCTGGTCGGCCCCTTGTCGCCCCCTGCCCGCGCGGCTCGTGAAGCGGGCCAACCCACCCTGGAACTGGCGCAGGTCAGCGCCAGCCTTGCCACCTTCTGCCTGCGCGCCGTCGGCGCCGAGGAGTCCACGCGATGAAACCCAGTCTGCATGCCGAAACCCACGAGGTATTCAACCAGGTGCCGAGCCTGGATGGCGCCAACCTGTATCGCCTCGATCTGCCGCTGCAGGAGTGGACTCGCCGCTACGATGGTGCCTGGGCAGACGAGCGCCTGAGCGCCTATGGGGCCCTTGCAGGTGGCGCCTTGATGCAGGCCGGTTTTCTCGCCAACGAGAACAAACCGGTGTTCAAAAGCCACGATCGTTACGGCAACCGCATCGATCTGGTGGAGTTCCATCCGGCCTACCACGAGCTGATGCGCACGGCGGTCGAGCACGGTCTGCCGTCGCTGCCCTGGACCGATCCGCGCGCTGGCGCGCATGTCGCCCGCGCGGGCCTGACCTACATGCACAGCCAGGCCGAAGCGGCCAGCGGCTGTCCGCTGACCATGACCTTCGCCGCGGTGCCGGCCATTCGCCTGCAGCCCAGCGTCGCCGAGCAGTGGCTGCCGAAGATCCTTTCCAGCCAGTACGACCTGCGCAACCTGCCGATGGAGCAGAAAACCGGCGTCACCATCGGCATGGCCATGACCGAGAAGCAGGGCGGCACCGATGTGCGTGCCAACACCACCCGCGCCTATCCCATCGGCCTTGGCGGGCCGGGGCAGGGCTACGAACTGGTGGGCCACAAATGGTTCTGCTCGGCGCCAATGTGCGATGCCTTTCTCACCCTGGCGTACACCGACAAGGGCCTGTCGTGTTTCCTGCTGCCGCGTCACCGCCCGGACGGCACGCGCAATGAGTTCTACATCCAGCGCCTGAAGAACAAGCTGGGCAACTGGGCCAACGCCTCCAGCGAGGTGGAATACCGCGGCGCCTTCGCCTGGATGCTCGGCGAGGAAGGGCGCGGCGTGCCGACCATCATCGAGATGGTGGCGATGACCCGCTTCGATTGCATGGTCGGCTCCAGCAGCCTGATGCGCCAGGCGCTGACCCAGGCCGCACACCACTGCGCGCATCGCCAGGTAGGCGGCAAGCTCCTCGCCGACCAGCCGCTGATGCAGAACGTACTGGCTGACCTGGCGCTGGAGAGCGAAGCCGCGCTGGCGCTGTGCATGCGCATGGGCCGTGCGCTCGACCATCAGCATGACGCGCAGGAAGACAAGTTCGCGCGCCTGGTCACCGCCGTGGGCAAGTACTGGATCTGCAAGCGCGCACCGGAAATGATCTACGAGGCCAGCGAGTGCATGGGCGGCGCCGGTTACGTCGAGGAAACCATCATGCCGCGCCTGTACCGGGAAGCACCGGTCAACTCGATCTGGGAAGGCTCGGGCAACGTGCAATGCCTGGACGTGCTGCGCGCCTTGTCCAAGGAGCCCGGCGTGCTCGATGCGCTGTTTACCGAACTGGGCGATGGTCATGGCGATGCCCGTCTCAAGGCGCATATTCAAAGGCTCAAGGCTGATTTCAGCGACACTACAGACATCCAGTACCGCGCCCGCCAGCTCACCGAAGACATGGCCGTTGCTCTGCAAGCCAAGCTGCTGCTGGAGGCGGGCAACGCCACCGTCTCCGATGCTTTTATCGCCAGCCGTCTGGAGGGCCGTGGTCGGGTCTACGGCACCTTGCCGCGAGGTGTCGACGTCGAGGCGCTGCTGGCGCGCAGCACGCCGCACCTGGCCTGATCGGAGGTCCGTATGCAAGCACATCCGCGTTATCGCGAACTGGTCGAACGAGGGTTTGCCGAGGCCAACTTCATCAACGACCTGGGCATTCGCGCCACCGACTGCGGCCCGGGTTGGGTCGAGGCAGAGCTGGATATCCAGCCGCGCCACCTGCAGCAGAACGGCTTCATCCATGCCGGCGTGCAGACCACCCTGGCCGATCATGCGGCCGGTGCCGCCGCCGCGACGCTGGTGGCCGAAGGGCAGACGGTGCTGACTCTGGAGTTCAAGGTCAACCTGCTACGTCCGGCGCGCAGTGCACGCCTGTTCTGCCGCGCCGAGGTACTCAAGGCCGGGCGCCAGGCCACGGTGGTCGAGGCCGAGGTGTTCGCTGAAGAGGACGGCCAGAAACGCCTGTACAGCAAGGCGTCGGTGACCATGGCGGTGGTGACGTTGCCAGCCTGAGCGATGACTGAGAGCGGATGGCCTGGCACGCTGTTTTTTAGCCTGGCAGACGAGTAATCTTGCCGCCGATGGTTCTGCGTGCATGCATCTGACGCGGATGAAAAGGGAACAGGGTGCGGCGAATTTCGCCAATGCCCTGGCTGCCCCCGCAACTGTAAGCGGCGAACGATGCCCTCATGCCACTGACTCCGGTCGGGAAGGCGGGCGGAGTGCCAAGCCGTGAGCCAGGAGACCTGCCATCGACAACGGGCGTTTCGCCCACCCTTCATCCGAATCGTCGCGCGGTGGGCGCGGCAAAGGAACTCGCATGCATATCGAACCCGGTGTCGTCGAAGGCGCCAAGATCCTGCTCAGCTACGCAACGGCCGTCACCGCTTTCGGCCTGACCGCCAAACTTGCCCTGGACAGCGTCCGCAACAACGGCGGTGCCGCCGCCCTGGCGTTGCGCAGCCTGCTGACCACCGCCCTGGTGTTCTGCTTCTTCGAGGTGTTCCCGCATCATGCGGTGGGCGTTTCCGAGGTGCACCTGATCCTCGGCTCCACGTTGCTGTTGCTGTTCGGCGCCGGTGCCGCCGCCATCGGTCTGGCCGCGGGGCTGTTGCTGCAGGGGCTGCTGTTCGCCCAGTTCGACCTGCCGCAGTACGGCATGAACGTCACCACGCTGTTGATCCCGCTGTGGGGCATCAGCCTGTTGGCCAAGCGCATCGTTGCGCCGGGCACCGCGTACGTCGATCTTTCCTACAGGCAGGCACTGGCGCTATCGACTGCCTATCAGGGCGGCATCGTCGCCTGGGTCGCGTTCTGGGCCTTCTACGGTCACGGCTTCTCCAGCGAGAACCTGGCAGCCGTGGGCAGCTTCGGTGTGGCCTACATGAGCGTGATCCTGATCGAGCCACTGGTCGACCTGGGTGTACTGGCCGCTGCCAAAGCGCTGTCGCGTTTCAGCCAGGGTCCGCTGTTCAACGTGCGCCTGCACCAGACGGCCTGAGCCCGTCGCTCTAACGGTCATACGGTAAGAGGTGTCCCGGATGATGAAGCTTGTGCTGCATGCCAGCCCTCATCCGACGCTTCGCGCCACCTTCTCCCAGGGGGAGAAGGACACTAAGTAGGGCGTCGCTGCGCGACCCTCGCGCTAACGGCGGCGCTGCCAGATCATCTTGCCGGTATTGCTCTCGGTGACCAGGTATTGGTCGCTGAAGCGGTAGTAGGCGGCGGGTTGATAGTCGGCAGCGCCTGCCAGGCGCACCATCAGCATGTTGCCCTGGCTGAGCCAGTGGCCGCTGTACTGCACCTCGCCGGGGCTGTCATAGCTCCAGTCGCTGCCGCCGCCGGCCGAGCGGCTCCACTGGGTGACGCTACCGTCGGCGTTCAGCTGCAGGGTCATCAGGGTGTTGAACGAGGCGAAGTTGGCGCCGCCACTGTTGATGATCTTCTCGTGCACCCAGGTACCGACCAGTGCTGGGTCCTGAGCGCCTGTAGCGGGCGGTGTTGTTGCCGTTGCTGCGCCTTCACGCTGGAACAGCGCCTGGCGTTCCAGCACCTCGCCGTTGCGTGGATCGCGCGCCGCAATGCTGGTGTTGAGCATGGCGTTGGCGTAGGTGGCGTTCATGTTGGCCAGCAGCAGGCCGGACTGCGGGTCGCTGATCTCGGCGCGCAGCACCTGGCCATCGTAACGCCCCCTGAAGTCCAGGCGCAGGGTGCGATTCTCCACGTACTGCCCTTCGACCCGTTCGCCTTGCTGGCGCAGGATCAGCTCGGTCGGTTGGCCGTCGAGCGTCGTCCGGTAATGACCATCGAGCTCACCGGCCTGAGCGCTGACGCATGGGACGATGGCCAACAGCACAACGATTGCACGACGCATGAAGATGACCTCTGACGAATTGATCCAAGCCTAGTCGCTGGCAGTGAGATGCGAGGCCTGCCGCGCTATGTTTTCCTCAGCGTATGCAGGCAAGATAGGCACGTATGTTCAGTCAGGAAGATGCACAGTGAAAGCCTGCTCAGATGATTTCATCATTGCCCACACCCCCGAAGAGGCCGTCGACCGCCTCGCCGCCTTGCACCAGGAGGCCACCGGTGCGTTGAGCCAGGCGCTCAAGCGTTACCTCAAGGAGCGCATCCGCCCCGATGCCAGCGAGCACTGCCTGTTCCGCTACCCCGAATTGCGCCTGACCTACCTGTGCCAGGGCGAGGTGCCGACCACCGTGCGCGCCTACGCCAAGGTGCAGATACCGGGCACCTACGCGATCACCGTGACTCAGCCGGCGGCCTTCCGCAAATACCTGCTGGAGCAGCTGCGCCCTCTGATGAACGACTTCACCCTGCGTGTGGAAGTAGGCCGCAGCCAGCAGAATATTCCCTATCCGTACGTGGTCGAGGGCGGCGATGAGCTGGCCGGCAGTGGCGTGACCGCCGCCGAGCTGGCGCGCGTATTCCCCAGCACCGACCTGTCTGCCGCCACCGACGGCACCGCCGATGGCCTGTACGACTGGGAAAACATCGACCCGTTGCCGCTGGCGCTGTTCGACGCGGCGCGCACCGACTTCTCGCTCAAGCGCATCCAGCACTACACCGGCAGCGACTGGCGCCACGTGCAGCCATGGATTCTGCTGACCAACTACCACCGATACGTCGACCAGTTCATCCGCCATGGTCTGGACATGCTGGTGGGCGACTCGCGCTTCACCCGCATGGTGCTGCCGGGCAACGTGGTGGTCGAGCGCGGCATGGCCGAAGGCGAGATGCAGGCGATCATCGAGAACGTGGTCTGGCACCGCTACCAGATGCCTGCTTACCACCTGCAGGCCGAGGACGGCCACGGCATTACCCTGGTCAATATCGGTGTCGGCCCGTCCAATGCCAAGAACATCACCGACCACCTGGCCGTGCTGCGCCCACATTGCTGGCTGATGATCGGCCACTGCGGCGGCCTGCGCCAATCGCAGACCATCGGCGACTACGTGCTGGCCCATGCCTACATGCGTCGTGACGGCATTCTCGACCGCGTGCTGCCACCGAATATTCCCCTGCCGGCGCTGGCCGAGGTGCAGCAGGCACTGCAAGAGGCCGCCAAGCTGGTAACCGGCGAGCAGGGCGACGAGCTGAAGAAGCGCCTGCGCACCGGTACCGTGTTAACTTACGACGACCGAAACTGGGAGCTGCGCTGGGCGCAGGAACGCCCGCTGATCAACCTGTCACGCGCGGTGGCGGTGGACATGGAAAGCGGCACCATCGCCGCCCAGGGCTATCGCCTGCGGGTGCCCTACGGCACGCTGCTGTGCGTGTCGGACAAACCGCTGCACAGCGAGATCAAGCTGCCCGGCGCAGCCGGCGCCTTCTACGAGCGTGCCGTGACCCAACACCTGCACATCGGTATCGCGGCCCTGGAGCTGATGCGCAGCCAGCTCAACTCGTTGCACTCGCGCAAGTTGCGTAGTTTCGACGAGCCGCCGTTCCGCTGATAAACAGGGCGTGGCCTGACGCACAGTCTGGCCACGCCCCGGCGACGCTCATCCACGCTCTGGTTTAGACTCGCCCTCGTCATGGACGAACGAGGCGATACGCATGGAACAGGCACGTCTGCTGCTCACAGCGCTGTGGGAACCCTTCAGCTTTTTCAGTCTTTTCCTCTACACCGGTCTGGCGCTTTTGCTGGGCGCGGTCGTTGGCCTGTTGCTGGCGCTCAAGCTGCACCGGTTGGGCTGGCTGGCGCGTAACAACCGCTGGCACCACTGGCTGCTCAAACTCTACTTTCTGCTATTGCCGCTGGCAGGTGGTTTTCTCGGCTTCCAGGTTGGGCTGTTGTATGGCAGCCAGCAGCAGATCAATCGCCATCTCGACAGCTACGCGCCGTTGGTGCAGGAACTGGCTGACGACATCTGGAGCGACTTCCAGGCCTATGTCGAGGCGCAGGAGGAACAGGGACTATTGGCCGTGCGTGATGTCAGCGTGCAAGCGTTGCTGAATCAGTTGGCGCTGGACTACGTCCGCAGTGAGCGGCTGCAGGAAGCTGCCGAGCGTGCCGAGGCCTCGACCGCAGAGCGCATCGCCTTCGACTTGCTCGACCGCCTGCGCGCCAGTTTGCTGGGCAAGGCGATTGGCGAGATGGCGGTCGAGAAAACCGCGCGCTACAGCGGGCTCAACGAGAAGGTGCTGAATCAGGTGCTGGATGCCCGCATCGAGCAGCTGTTTCGCGCCGAGTTTCTGCTGGGGCTGCTCAAGCAGCAGATCGGTCATGTCTTCAAACCGCTCTATATCGCGCTGCTGATCCAACTCGGCTTGTTGCTGGCGCTGATCGCGGCAGAGTGGGGCGTGTCGCGCTGGCTGCGACAGACGTCCGCGCGGGTACTCGTCGAGCCCGTGCCGCAAGCCTGATCTCAGGCCGCGACCGGCGCTTCGTCACGCAGCAGTTCGGCCAGAGCTGCGCGGTCGATATTGGCGCCGCTGAGTACCACGGCTACGCGCTGGCCGGCATTGAGCTCGCGCTCCTGCATCAGCGCAGCCAACGCCGCTGCACCGGCGCCTTCGGCGAGGTTGTGGGTGTCCTCGTGATAGCTGCGGATGGCGGTACGGATCTCCTCGTCGTCGACCCGCACGACGCGTGCAGCGCCGGCGCGGATCATGTCCAGCGCCAACTGCTGCGGCTGGCGGCAGGCCATGCCGTCGGCCAGGGTGTCGGCGCGTTCGGTCTGCACCAGGCAACCTTGTTCGAAGCTCTGTGCATAGGCGTCGGCGCCGCTGGCAACCACGCCGATGATCTCGGTGTCGAGGCCAAGCAGGTCGCGGGTGCGGATCATCCCGCAGATGCCCGAGCCGAGGCCGATGGGTACATACACCCGGCGCAGGTTCGGCACCGCCTCCAGCAGCTCCAGCGCGTAGGTGGCTACGCCACGCACCAGATCCTCGTGCAGTGACGGTACCCAGTGCAGGCCGTCGCGTTCGGCGATACGCGCGGCTTCGGCACGGGCTTCGTCGAAGTCGCGGCCATGTTCGATCACCTCGGCACCGAGGGCGCGCATCGCCGCGTTCTTCTCGCGGGCATTGCCGTGCGGCACCAGGATGCGGATCGCCAGACCGGCGGCGCGTGCCGCCAGTGCCAGGCTCTGGCCGTGGTTACCGCGGGTGGCGGTGACCAGCCCACGTACCTGCGGCTCGCGACGCAGCAGGGCGTCGATATAGACCAGCCCGCCGCGTACCTTGAAGGCCGCGGTCGGGGCATGGTTCTCGTGCTTGACCCAGACCTCGCAGCCCGTGCGCTGCGCCAGCAGCGGCCAGGCCAGTTGCGGCGTTGGCGCCATGTGGCGGTGAACCAGTTCAGCGCTCTGGCGCAGTTGGGCGAGGTCGAACATGACAGGCACTCCGAGTGGTGTTGACCCGGATGCTAGTGCGGCGCATTGTATGGGTAAATCTTTATATTGCATGGCAAGCAATGTGGCTTCCTGATCTTCAAGACAGCTCCCTACCGACTTACCTGGCACTGGTCGAGGCCATCGCTGTGGCCATCGGCCGTGGCGAACTCAAGCCCGGCGAGCGCCTGCCACCGCAGCGCCGCCTGGCCTGGACGCTGGGCATCAACCCGAGCACGGTGATGCTCGCCTACCGCGAGGCGGCGCGTCGGCATCTGGTTTCCGGCGAGGTCGGGCGCGGCACCTACGTGCTGGCTGGTAGCCGTGAAGCGAGCCTGTTCCGCCTCAAACAACCGACCGCGCAGGGCGACTTGATCGACCTGTCGACCAATGTGCCGGTGCATGACCCGGACAATCACGACCTTTCCACCAGCCTCGCCGCACTGGCTGCCCGTGGTGAGCTGGACGCGTTGCAGGCCTATCCGTCGGCTGCGCTGGTCGAGCGTGCGCACCTGGCTGGCGTCAGCTGGCTGCGCCGACGCAGCCTGGAGCTGGCGCCGGGCGGCCTGTTGCTCTGCGCCGGTGCCCAGCAAGGCGTGTCGGCCGCGCTGCTGGCGCTGTGCGAGGCGGGCGAGCCGATTCTGGTGGAGCGCTACACCGCGCCGGGGATCAAGGCTGCCGCGCGCCAGTTACGTCTGCCGCTACACGGCGTGGCGATGGACGAGCACGGCATCCTGCCTGACGATCTCGACCGCCTGGCCCGTGCTACTGGGGCGCGCGTGGCGGTGCTCACGCCCTGTTTGCAGAACCCCACCGGCGCCAGCCTGGACGCCGAGCGCCGCGCGGCCATTGCCGAGGTGGCACGGCGGCGCGGGCTATGGATCATCGAGGACGATGTCTACGGCGTGCTCGGCAGCGAGGCACCGCTGGCGGTGCAGGCACCTGAGTGCTGCCTGTTGATCAGCAGCCTGTCCAAGAGCGTCGCGCCCGGCTTGCGCCTGGGCTTCATCGCCGGCGCGCCGGAGTTGCTCGAACGCATCGACCCCGAGGCTCAGGCCACGCGCTGGGCCGTGACGCCGCTGAGCCTGGCGCTGGGCTGTGAGTGGATCGAAAGCGGCATCGCCGAACAGCGCCTGGCCTGGCAGATCGACGAGCTGCAGCAGCGCTGGCGCCTGGCCGCGCGCGTGCTCGGGTCGCGCATGCCGCAGGGCCGGGCGGTGGCACCGCATCTGTGGCTCGATGGTACGCCGCCGGTTGGTTTGGCCGAGGCGTGCCGACAGAACGGCGTCGAGGTGGTGCCAGCCGAGGTGTTTGCGGTCGAGGCCAATCCGGGCCATGCGGTACGTATCAGCCTCGCGGCGGCTGCCAGCCGGGTCGAGCTCAAGCAAGCGCTGGAAGGGATCACGGCGGCCTGGCCTGTTTAGCCAAGAGACATATGCAGTATCGGGAAGGGCCGCCCACCACCGTCCAAGCGTGAGCGGTCGGTCACCACGAAACCCAGATGCTGGTAGAAGCCCACGGCCTGCGGATTCTGTTCGTTGACGTCTACCCGCGTGGCGCTCAGCTCGTCGATGGCATGGCGCATCAGCCGCTTGCCCACACCCTGGCCGTGGCAGGTCGGGTCGACGAAGAGCATTTCCACCATGCCTTCGCTGGTGCCGAGAAAACCCAGGATCCGCCCCGCCTCATTGCGTGCACAGGTCAGCTGCACGGCCGGGAAATACTGCTCGCGCAGCAAGGGTTTGATCACCTGCAGGTCGCTTTCCGGCAGGAAGTGGTGAGTGGCGCGCACGGCCGCCTCCCAGATTTCCACCAGAGTGGGCAGTTCAGCATCGGTAGGGGTGTCGAGCGTCAGCGACATGGCGGCAGGCATCCAGGATTAAGCAGGGCGCAGAGCATGCCAGCTCTGCGCCCGTGCTGTCATTTGCTGGCATCCAGCACCACGCGGTAGCGCGCCTTGCCACTGCGCAGGTGGTCGATGGCCGCGTTCACCTGACTCATGGGGAATTGCTCGACCTGCGGCAAAATCTGGTGGCGGGCACAGAATTCGAGCATGGTCGCCATGCTCGACGGCGAGCCCACTGGCGAGCCGGACAGGCTCTTCTGCTGTGGGATCAGGTTGAATACGTGCACCGGGATGGCGCTGGGCACGATGCCGACGAAGTGCAGGCGACCCTTGCCGCGCAGGGTGCCGATCAGGGCAGCCCAGTCGAGGTCGGCGCTGGCGGTGACCAGGAGAAAATCCAGGCTGCCAGCAATCGCCTTCATCGCCGTGCTGTCGGTGGAGGCCACCACCTTGTGCGCACCCAGGCGTTTGGCTTCGTCCTGCTTGTTCAGTGACGAGGTGAAGGCCGTCACCTCACAGCCCCAGGCGTTGAGGAAACGCAGCGCCAGGTGGCCGAGGCCGCCGATACCGACCACGCCAACGCGGTCGGTGGGCTTGATGTCGAACTCCAGCAGCGGGCTGAACACCGTGGAGCCGGCGCAGAACAGCGGGCCGACCAGTGCCGGGTCGAGCCCCTCGGGCAGCGGCACGGCCCAGGCCCAGTGCGAGCGCAGGCGGTCGGCGAAACCGCCATGGCTGCCGACGATGGTCGGCTTCACCGAGCGGCACAGCTGGTGCGAACCCTCCATGCACGAGCCGCAATGCATGCAACTGCCCTTGTACCAGCCGATGCCGACCCGCTGGCCGAGCTTGAGGCCGCGTGCTTGTTCGCCGAGGCGGACGATGGTGCCGACCACTTCATGGCCGGGGATGAAGGGATAGCGCGCATTGCCCCATTCGTTGTCGATCATCGACTGGTCGGAATGGCAGATGCCGCAGTATTCCACCGCCACTTCCACCTCTTCGGCACCGAGTGGGCCGGGGTCGTAGCTCAGGCGTTCCAATGGCGCCTTGGGCGTCGTGGCGGCCCAGCCGGTGAAGGTGGCGAGTTCGGCGTTGTTGCTCATCGGTGGCTCCTGATCGCAGGGTGTGAACCAGCAGCTTAGTCGCTCTGGCGGGGCGTGGAAGCACCATCAGCGCTGCTTATCGTGGGTTACACTGCGCAGCCCTGTCTGACCGAAGATCGTTGCATGTCGCGCCCTCGTCCCCCCGCCAGTCGTCGTCCTGCCGCTCCCCGTCGCGTGGCCAAGGCACCGCCTGCGCAGCCGCGCCTGCTGATCCTTAACAAGCCGTTCGACGTGCTCACGCAGTTCAACGACGAGCAGGGCCGCGCCACACTCAAGGATTTCGTCGAGGTGCCTGGCGTGTACCCGGCCGGGCGTCTGGATCGCGACAGCGAAGGTCTGTTGTTGCTGACCAACGATGGCAGCCTGCAGGCGCGTATCGCCGACCCCAAGCACAAGTTGCCGAAGACCTACTGGGTGCAGGTGGAGGGTGAGCCGAGCGAGGCGCAATTGCAGCAGTTGCGTGAGGGCGTGACGCTCAATGACGGCCCGACCCTGCCGGCCGAGGCGCGTTTGTTGGCTGAGCCCGAGCTGTGGGAGCGCACCCCTCCGGTGCGCTTTCGCAAGAGCGTGCCGACGGCCTGGTTGGAGCTGGTGATTCGCGAGGGGCGCAACCGCCAGGTACGGCGCATGACCGCCGCCGTCGGCTTGCCAACTCTGCGCCTGGTGCGCGTGGCCATCGGGCCGTGGCGGTTGGATGGGTTGCAGCCTGGGCAGTGGCGTGAGGTGCCGGCGTTATTGCCGTAGAGGCGCGTCATTATTGCCGGCGAAGTTGGTGCGCACGGCGCACCCTGCGGCCGGCGGTGTCCCTGTAGGGTGCGCCGCGCGCACCAGGGTCACGCCGATTGTTCCCGTGTCGCCGCTGGGCGGGTATAGGGGGAGAACGGAGGCGGTTGCGATGATCAGTAAGGCGCACCGCGCAACGGACGTTTTGTCGCAGAGGCCGGCCCAGCAACCCTGACCTGAATCAATAACCGGCCTTGATCACGGCGATACCTTTGTTCAGCACTTCACGCCAGGCCTGACGCACCTCTGCGTCGCACTCCTTGTCGTGTTCGCCGATGGTCGTCAGCAGCGCATCGAGCCACAGGTCGTAGAGTTCTGGGCGAATGTCCAGATGCTGGCGCGAGTGCGATTCGCCGAGGGCGCGCAGCTTGGTGTCGGGCATGCCGCGGGCGTGCATCACCAGGTTGAGAATGCCCTGGCGCAGCAGCTGTTTCTGCGCGCTCATGTCGGTGTCGACGAACTTCTCGCGGATCAGCGGCGAGCTGGCGAGGAAGTGGCGGTAGAAACTGTCGAAGAAATCCGGGCTGGCGCAGCAGCGTCCATAGCTCTGCATCACCAGATTGGCGGCGCTCATGTGTCACTCCTTGAGTGGGCTGCAGGCCGCGTTTGCGGCGGCCTGGTATCGATCAGAGGTGTCGCGTCGGCTGGCTGGATCAGCCGTGAATACCGCGCGCGGTCTCGATGATGTAGGTGATGATCGGCTTGGCGAGGAAGGCGAACAGGCACAGGCCCAGGCCGAGGAACAGGATGGCGGTGCCGAGGCGACCTGCCTTGGACTTCTTCGCGAGGTCCCAGATGATGAAGAACATGAACAGCATCAGGCCGCCCACCAGGACGTACATCATCAGGGCTTCAAATTGTTCGGTTTCCATGGTGCCTCGTGATTCGGACGGAAAACGCAGGGCGCAAATTATACGCGCCCTGACCCAGGGCGCGGCATGATCCGCTTCACCCTGCGACTTTCAGTCGCGCAGGTGCTGTAACGGCAACTGCGTGCTGGACAGAATCTGCTGCAGCACGAAGCTCGAACGCACGCTGGAAACGCCGTCGATACGGGTCAGGGTGCCGAGCAGCAGCTTCTGGTAATGATCCATATCCGGCACTACCACCTTGAGCTGGTAGTCGGCATCCATCCCGGTCACCAGGCAGCATTCCAGCACTTCCGGGCATTTGCGGATTTCATCCTGAAAGTGTTCGAAGCGCTCGGGTGTGTGTCGGTCCATGCCGATCAGCACGTAGGCGGTCAGGCTCAGGCCGAGCTTCTTGCGGTCGAGCAGGGCAACCTGGCCGGTGATGTAGCCGTCGTCTTCCAGTTGCTTGACGCGACGCGAGCAGGGCGACGGCGAGAGGCCGATGCGTTCGGCCAGCTCCTGGTTGGACAGGGCAGCGTTGCGCTGCAATTCGGCGAGAATGTTCAGGTCGTAACGGTCGAGTTTGTCCATTTTCCAACTGGCTCATTATTTGATTGCGTAAGATAGTGCTCCTTTAGCTGTAAATTGCGCAATTGGTAAAATTGTAAGCAATATTAGCAATCTTATTTCGGCGTGGGCGGCGTAAGCTTTCTCTCAGTTTCATGGCCCGGACGATAAGTCCTACCGGCCTCGCCCAACCAGGTGAGCCGGCGCCGACGGTCCTACCGGATCGCACCGGCACCCGGGTCCGCACTGCCCAACCAGGCGGGCGACGAAAGCGGCGACAGCATCGCCAGTACCGGACAGATTTCCCGAAGGGGCCGCAAGGCCCCTTTTTATTGCCTGGAATTTCTGCTGTTTGAAGGTGCCGGGAGGCTGGGGGAGGGCGTTGTGCTCAGTGCTGGACCACTTCCTGCGGGTCGGCGTGCACCAGCACTTCGGCGCGTGGGTAATGCGCGTGGATCGCCTTTTCCACGGCCTCGCAGTGCGCATGCGCGTCGGACAGGCTCATCTCGCCAGGCAACTCCAGGTGCAGTTGGACGAACCAGCGCGTACCGGAAATGCGTGTGCGCAGGTCATGCGAGCCCAGCACGCCAGGTACGGCATTGGCCAGCGCGTACATGTGCTGAGAGGTTTCGCTGGGCAACTCCTCGTCCATCAGCACGGCCACTGCGCCGCGCACAATGCTGATGGCGCTCCAGAAGATGTAGAAGGCGATGCCGATGGCGAAGATCGCATCCATCTGCAGCCAGCCGAAGCGGGTCAGCAACAGGGCGAGCAGAATGCTGCTGTTGAGCAGGATGTCGGAACGGTAGTGCAGCGAGTCGGCGTGAATTGCAGTGGAACCGGTTTCGCGTACCACCTTGCGTTGAAAGGTCAGCAGGGCCACGGTCAATGCCAGCGACAGCAGCATGACGGCGATGCCGATACCTTCGGCCTCCAGCGGTTGCGGTGATTGCAGGCGCTCGATGCCCTGCAGGCCGATGAGCACGGCACTGACACCGATGAACAGCGCCTGGCCCAACCCCGCCAGGGCTTCGGCCTTGCCGTGGCCGTAGCGGTGATCCTCGTCGGCCGGGCGCAGGGCGAAGTGCACGGCGATCAGGTTGATCAGTGAGGCGGCGCTATCGAGCAGCGAATCGGTAAGGCCGGCCAGCAGGCTGACCGAACCACTCAACCACCAGGCAATCGCCTTGGCCAGTACCAGCGTCAGCGCTACTGCCAGCGCTGCGCGGGTGGCCAGGCGCATCAGCCTGGCGTGCTGCGGGTTGTGCATGGGCTCAGGCTGCCGGGCGCAGGCCGTAGGCGACCAGTTGCTCGGCACTGCCGCTGTGCTGGATCAGACGCGGGTCGTCGAGTGGCAACTGGTGGCCGGTGCTGGTTTCGATCAGCGTCTTGAGCGCGTACTGGTCGACCTTGCCGTCTTCCCCGATCAGTTGCTTGAGCTGTTGCGGGTCAACCTGAACGGTCTGGCCTTCGGGTAGATAGATGGCACCGGTGGCGAAATCCACGGCGAAGGCGATCAGCCCCGGAATCACATAGAACAGGATGCCGATGGCATTGGCCCCGGCGATCACCGGGTCTATCTTGCCTTCGATCTGGCCGCGGCGATCCGGGTAGAAGATCGAGCCGCAGGCGGTTAGCTGAGCGAGCAGGGTGGCGGCGACAACGCCGGCGATAACGCGGGATTTCGTGCGCATGGGCACCTCCATAAATAAAGTGGCGCAACTATAGCAAGGCGATGATTGCAAAACTGCAGCCCGCTGTTTCAGACCGGCAAGTTGGTTGGCGGTTCGCCGCTATAATCGGCGGCTTGTTGTGGAGAAATGATGAACAGCCTGCCAATCGACGTCCTGTTACCCGCCCTGCGCGACGCCCTGGCCGAGCGCCACGAAGTCGTACTGGAGGCGCCGCCCGGCGCCGGTAAGACCACCCGCGTACCGCTGGCATTGCTCGACGCGCCCTGGCTGGCCGGGCAAACCATCCTCATGCTCGAGCCGCGCCGCCTGGCAGCGCGTGCTGCGGCAGAGCGCCTGGCCAGCGAGCTGGGCGAGCGGGTGGGCGAGACGGTCGGCTATCGCATTCGCCTGGATAGCAAGGTAGGGCCGAATACGCGTATCGAGGTGGTTACCGAAGGCATCCTTGCCCGCCGCCTGCAGGATGATCCGGCGCTGGATGGCGTCGGCCTGGTGATCTTCGACGAATTCCATGAGCGCAGCCTGGACGCCGACCTTGCCCTGGCGCTGACGCTTAACGGCCGCGCCATGTTCCGTGGTGTGGACAGTGGTGAGGCGCCGCTCAAGGTGTTGCTGATGTCCGCAACGCTGGAGGGCGAGCGCTTGGCCGCATTGCTGGATGATGCGCCGGTGCTGCGCAGCGAAGGGCGCATGTTCCCGGTGGATATGCGCTGGGGGGCGCCGTTTCAGCCGGGCGAGTGGATCGAACCGCGCGTGCTGCAGACGGTGCAGCAGGCGCTGGCGGAGGAGCCCGGCAGCCTGCTGGTGTTCCTGCCGGGGCAGGCCGAGATTCGCCGTGTGGCCGAGCAACTGGGCGAGGTATTGGTTGGTCGCGACGACATCCTGCTCTGTCCGCTGCATGGTGAACTGGATCTGGCCGCCCAGCGCGCGGCCATCGAGCCGGCGCCTGCAGGCATGCGCAAGGTGGTGTTGGCCACCAATATTGCCGAGACCAGCCTGACCATCGACGGCGTGCGCGTGGTGGTCGACGCCGGTCTGTCGCGGGTACCGCGCTTCGATCCGGCCAGTGGCATGACCCGTCTCGACACGCAGCGTATTTCCCGCGCCTCCGCGACCCAGCGCGCCGGTCGTGCTGGCCGCCTGCAGCCGGGCGCCTGTTATCGGCTGTGGTCGCAAGCGCAGCACGAACAACTCAGCGCCTATTCCGGTGCGGAAATCCTTCAGGCCGACCTGTCCGGGCTGGCCCTGCAACTGCTGCGCTGGGGCGTGACGCCGCAGGAGCTGTGCTGGCTCGACGTGCCACCGCCTGCCGCCTACGCCCAGGCGCTGGATCTGCTAGGCCGCCTCGGTGCGCTGGATGAGCGCGGTGCGCTCAATGCCCATGGCCAGGCCATGGCCGAGCTGCCCTGCCACCCGCGTATTGCCCATCTGCTGCTGCGTGGCCAGGCGCTGGGTCTCGGTGCACTGGCCTGCGAACTTGCGGCGCTGCTGTCGGAGCGCGACATCCTTCGAGGTGCTGGCGCTGATCTGCACAGTCGTCTGGCCCTGCTGTCTGGTGAAAGCCGCGCCGTGCGCAGTGCCCAGGGTGGTGTGCAGCGCGCGCGGCAACTGGCGAAACAGTTTCACGGGCTGATCAAGAATCGTCCGGTGACTCAGGCGGTAAGCGACCCCGAGCATCCGCGCTGGCTCGGCTGCCTGCTGGCTTTCGCCTACCCGGATCGCATCGCCCAGCAGCGCCGCGCCGGTGGCGCCGACTATCGCCTGGCCAATGGCCGCGCCGCGCAATTCGGTGAAACCGATGCGCTGATGAAACACGAATGGCTGGTGGTCGCTGACCTGGGCAGTCGCCAGGGCCAGCGTGAGGAACGGATCTACCTGGCCGCCGATCTCGATCCGGCACTGTTCGCGGGAGAGCTGGCCGAGCAGGTCGCGACGCTGGAGGTGCTCGACTGGGACGAGCGCGAAGGCGTATTGCGCGCCGAACGTCAGCGCAAGGTCGGCGAACTGGTGCTGGAACGTCAGGCGCTGGCCGCACTGGATCAGGAGGCGCGTGGCCGTGCATTGGTCGGCCTGGTGCGACGCAAGGGCCTGGAGCTGCTGCCCTGGACGCCCGAGTTGCGCCAGTGGCAGGCGCGGCTGGCGCTGTTGCGCGAGCTGGACATACAGCAGCAAGGGCAGAGCGAATGGCCGGACTTGTCCGATGCCGCGCTGCTGGCCAGCCTCGAGCAATGGCTGACGCCTTACCTGAGCAAGGTCAACCGTCTCAGCCACTTCGCCAATCTCGATCTGCCATCGATCCTGCAGACGCTGCTGCCCTGGCCGTTGCCGCAACGCCTCGACGAGCTGGCGCCGCGTGCGCTGAGCGTGCCGTCTGGTTCGCGCATCAGCATCGACTACACGGAGAGCCCGCCGGTGCTCGCCGTGCGTCTGCAGGAGCTGTTCGGCCTGGCTGCCACGCCGCGTATCGCCGGCGGCCGCCTGGGCCTCAAGCTGCACCTGCTGTCACCGGCACGGCGGCCGGTGCAGGTGACCCAGGATCTGGCCAGCTTCTGGGCCAATACCTACCTGGAGGTGAAGAAAGATCTGAAGGGCCGTTACCCCAAACACTACTGGCCCGATGACCCGTTGATTGCCGAGCCCACCGCGCGGGCCAAACCGAGAAAGTGAGAAGACGATGCTGACGTTGGATATCGGGCCCCTGGCCCTCGGTGTATCTCATGTGCTGCTGTTTGCCAGCCTGCTGCTGGCCACGCTGGTTGGCTGGTTGGTCGGCCGCCGCCATGGGAGCAATCCGGAGGGGCAGCTGTTTCGCATGCTGATGCTTGGGCTGGTGGTGGCGCGACTGGCCTTCGTTCTGGTGTACGCCGAGTTCTACCGCGATGAGCCGTGGCGTGTGGTGGATATCCGCGATGGTGGTTTCATCGCGTGGCCAGGTGTTCTCGCCGGGCTGGCGCTGGGTGCCTGGTACCTCTGGCGCCAGTCAGCGCTGCGTCGCCCTCTGAGTATCGCGATGAGCGTCGGCCTGGCGCTGTGGCTAGGCGGCAGCCTGCTGCTGCATGCGTTTGAGCAGGGCACGCGGCTGCCCGATTTGCAGGTGCGGGACATGCAGGGTAATCCGGTGAACCTGCGCGATTACGCGGGCCAGCCGCTGGTGGTCAATCTCTGGGCCACCTGGTGCCCACCATGCCGGCGTGAGATGCCGGTGCTGATGCAGGCGCAGCAGCGCGAAGCCGGGATAACCATCCTGTTCGTCAATCAGGGGGAGAGCGCTGCGTTGGTGAACGATTTCCTCCTGGCGCAGCAACTGAGTCTGGACAACCTCCTGCTCGACGAGCAGGTGCAACTGGGTCAGTTGGTGGGCTCGCGGGCGTTACCCACCACACTTTTCTACGATGCAGAAGGGCGACAGGTTGGCAGCCATCTGGGCGAGTTGTCACATGCCAGTCTGGAGCGTGCGCTGACCAGGTTGCGTAGCGACTGAGCGATCAATGCAGCCACAGATCCTCGCCGGCATCCTCCAGTCGCTGATAGGCGCGATCCAATTCCTCACGCAGGTACTCGGCGCCGGGCGCATGGCGTGAGTAGATCAACCGCAGCGGCAGGCGCTGCACCTCGACGAAGGGCAGTTCGCCCATGCCCAGGGTGCGCTTGGCCTGTTCGACGGGGGCCTGGTAGTCCAGCAAGTAGTCGCCGCGCCGGCGCTGGAGCATTTCCAGAGCCGAGGCGTGGTTGGAGGTGCGGTGTCGGGTGATGTTGCGCGCCGGATCTTCCAGCCACTGATTGACGTCCTGCCAGTAGCTGTAGCCGGTGATCAGGATCACCCCGCGATCCTGCAGATCTTGCGGAATGCGCGGTGCGGGCGTGTCGTGGCGAAAATACAGGTTAAGGGTGATCTCACCCAGCAGGTGCTTGCCTTCCAGGGTGTGCCCGGCCAGCTCCGGCTTGCCTGAGGCGCCAGCCCAGAGCTGGATGCTGCCGTCGAGCAGACCGCTGTAGAGGCGGGCACCGGGGTAGGAGCGAAAGTCTGCCTGGTATCCCGCTTCGTCGAGCAGACGCGCGGTCAGCTCCAGGCCCGAGCCACTGGGCTGGCCTTGCGCATCGGTATAGGAGTAGGGCGGAAATTCGTAATAGCCCACGTGAACGCGTTGCTTGGCCTCGGCCGCATAAGCGGCGTGCAGCCATAGCAGGGTGATGACTATCAGGCAGAAGCGTCTTGGCATCCGGGTATCGCGGCTCTTCGCCGTCTTTTCGTTGTGATCGAGTGGTGCTCAACGAGCATGGACAAGTCCCGGTGGACTTGTCCAGTTCTGCACGGTTTATTCCTGACTCGGTAGGAAAAAGCGACCGATCACCGGCAAATGGTCGGAAATGGCCAGGGTATCGCGTTGACGAACCTTGCTGGCGAGTGGCGTCAGGCGCGGGCTATAGAACAGGTAGTCGAGGGTACGGTCCGGGCCGCTGGCGGCCGGGTCGTTGGGGTAATGGGTATACCACCTGGCCTGATCCGCGCCGCTGGCCTGTTGCAGGCTGGGGATCATCGGGTAGCGGCGCGCCATGTCCTGCAGTTCGCTGTCAGCTGCGTACCAGCTGCGCTGAGCCTCCGGCAGGTGCTGGAACTGGCCGGGCGGCAGCAGGTTGAGATCGCCGCCCAGTACCCAGGTCTTGTCGCTGTTCTGCAGTTGCTGGAGCAGGCCGTTGGTCATCTCCACCTGGCGCTGCATGGTGTCTGCGCCTTGGGCGAAGGCATCGAAATGGGTGTTGATCGCGACCAATTCGTCACCGCCGCGAATCGGCAGGTAGCTGACCAGCAGCGCGCGCTTGAGCTGGAACTGGCGGCTCAGCAGGTCGCTTTGCAGCATCGGCAGTTGCAGGCGCTCGGCGCGGGCGATCTGGAAGCGACTTAGGGTGCCGAGCTTCATGCCGACGCTGCCGAGGATGCGCGGGTGTGGGACGAAGCCGGCCTTCCAGTAGAACGCTTGGGTGCTGCAGGGGTAGAGATCGCCCAGGCGCGCCTGCAGCAGAGCCAGTTGGTCCTGATAGTCGCTGGCCTTGGCGTTGTCGTGCAGTTCCTGCAGGAGTACCACGTCCGGTTGCTCGTCCCGCAGCACGCGCACCACTTCATCCAGCGTCAGGGCCAGATCCTCGCTGCTCGGGCGTTCGTCCGGGCCATCGCCTCCGGGCAGGTCGTACCAGAACACGTAGCGCTTGCCGGCCAGGTACTGCACGTTCCAGGTCATCACCTTGAGCGCCTGGCCGGGTTGCAGTTGTGCGGCCTGGCCGCTGCACGATACGACCACCTCTTCATGGGGCAGCGGGCGCCAGGTCAGCGCATAGACCAACGCAAACAGCACGGCGAGCAAGGGCAGCGCGATGAGCAGGAGCAGGCGAAGCGGGCGGGGCAGAGACATGACGAAACGGGCGACTATGCTGGAAGGAGGCGAGGATACCCGAGTGCGCCGGATCGGCCCAGGCATGTGCGCGGCAATGTCGTTACCCGCCCGTTTCGCCCTTGCGTGTACTGCGAAGGACAGCGGCCATGGGCTGCAGTACCATGCGAAAGGTTCGAAAAAACGCGCTGTCGGCCATCATGGCGGATGAAGGCTGACGGTGTCGCCAACACTGGGCTTCTGGGAGCCGTGCATGTATCGCAAGGTATTTGCCAACAAGGTATTCGACCGCAAGGTGGTGCTGATCACCGGCGGCTGCGCCGGCATCGGCCGAGCGCTGGCCATGCGCCTGGCGCAGGCGGGGGCGCGCCTGGTGATTCTCGACCTCAACCAGGCGGCGCTGGACAGCCTGGTGCAGCATCTGGCCGATCATCACAATGCCGAGGCGCTCGGCCTGCTCTGTGACGTCGCCGACGCCGAGGCGGTGCAGCGCGCGGTGGCGCTGGCCGTCGAGCGTTTTGGCGGGATCGACGTGCTGGTCAACAACGCCGGCATCACCCATCGCAGCACCTTCGCCGAGACCGGCCTGGAGGTCTTCCAGCGGGTCATGGCGGTCAATTATTTCGGTGCCTTGCATTGCACTCAGGCGGCCTTGCCCAGCCTGATCGCGCGAGGTGGGCAGATCATCGTGCTCAGCTCGCTGTCGGGCATCGCGCCGTTGCTCTATCGCAGTGCCTACAACGCCAGCAAGCACGCGCTGCATGGGCTGTTCGAGACCCTGCGCTACGAGCTCAAGGGCTCGGGCGTGAACGTTATGTTGGTCTGTCCGGGCTTTACCGCCACCGATTTGCGCAAGAATGCCCTGGTCGGCGACGGCTCGGTGGCCGCCCAGGCGCCACTGGCGATGGGCAAGGTTGCCTCGCCACAGGATGTGGCCGATGCCATCTACCGGGGCGCGCTCAAGCGTCGCCGACTGCTGGTGTTGTCGAACGTCGATTGGCGGGCGCGGGTGCTGGCGCGTTTCTTCCCCAGGCTGTTCGAGCGCGTGCTGTTGCCGCGTCTGTCCGGCCTGAAACCGCGAAGCCAAGGGCCAACCTGATGCGTGCCTGGCTATTGATACTGCTGCTGTTGGCGCCGCTGTGCCGGGCCGATGAAGTGGCGCCGCTGCGCGTCATGACCGACCTGTGGCCGCCGTTTCGCATGCTCAAGGAAGATGGCCAGTTGCAGGGCCTGGATATCGATCTGCTCAACGAGCTGTCGCGCCGTACCGGGATGCGTTTCGATGTGCAGCGGGCGCCCTGGGCGCGTGGGCTGGCGGCGTTGGAGCAGGGCACAGCGGACATGATGACCGGCCTGGCCAAAACGCCTGAGCGCGAGCGCTATATCCGCTACCTGGATGCGCCGTACTACGCCTGCTCGCCGCGGTTCTACGCCAGCCCGGCGCTGGCCCTGCGTTTGAACGACTATGCGTCGCTGCGCGGGCTGCGCATCGGCTATGTGCTGGAGTCGGTGTATTTCCAGCCGTTCGACAGCGACAAGGCGTTGGACAAGGTCGGCGTCAGCAACGAGCAGCAGCTTCTGGAGATGCTGGTGCGTGGTCGCATCGATGCCCTGGTCGGTACCGACTGCCAGGTCGATTATTCCCTGCTCGAACCCAAGCTGGCCGGGCGCATCGTCAAGGCTGCCTACCAGCCCGAGGCGCGTACCGAACTCTATATCGGCTTCTCGCGCAAACGCCTGGAGCGCATGCCGGCATTGGCCGCTGCGCTCGATACCTTGCAGCGCGAGGGCTGGATCGCCAATGCTGCGCTGCGTTATCAGCCGGTGGTGGCGCACCAGTAGGCGCCCAACGCCTCAACCGTGGTCGTGCTGTGCTGCGCCGGCCAGCATCAGCTCCATGTCCCAGAAGGCGGCCTCGATCTTGTGGCCGTCGAGGTCCCTGACGAAGCAACCGTAATAGGGCTCGCCATAGTCCGGGCGTGGCCCTGGCTGGCCTTCGTCCTTGCCACCGGCTGCCAGCGCCGCTTCGTGAAAGGCGTGCACCGAGGCCTTGTCCGGGGCGACGAAGCCGAAGTGGCTGCCATTACCCAAGGTCGCCGGCTGGCCATTGATCGGCGTCTGTACCCAGAACTCCGGGTATTCGCGGCCGAACGCCACCGCGCCGGGGTGACGCATGATTTCCCGGCAACCCAGGGTGGCCAGCACCTTGGCGTAGAAGGCGCTGGCAGCGTCGAAGTCATTGGTGCCGATGGACACGTGGGACAGGATGCTGGGGTTGGTTTCGCTCATGGTGTGCTCTCGTTATCGAGTCAAAGCTGCAAGCCTAGTCGGTGTTTTCCGGCGCTGCCGGTCGCACGTCGAACAGCATGAACAGGCGGAACAGCACGACGATAGCGAACAGTTGCAAGAAGCCGTTGCCGGTCTGATGCAGCACCCACAGCAGGGTGTCGCTCTGGCTCGGCAGCGTCCACCAGTCGAGCAGCCACAGTGGTACCAGTACGTTGGCCAGGCAGGCGAATACCGGCCAGAAGCGTCCTTCGGTCAGCGTGAAGCTTGCCTGCAGCGCGCGCAGCGGTGGCTCCTGGCGCAGTACCAGAATCAGCTCGGAGAAGGCCAGGCGCATCATGATCCAGATGCCCGGCACGATGAACAGCGACAGGCCGAGCATGATCGCCAGGGTGCTCAGCCCCGTCATCAGGGCGAAGGTCGGCCACAGTTGCAGGCCAGCCGCGAACAGCTGTGCGTTGCCGGGCGTCTGGCCGTTGCTGCGCGCGTTCAGGAAGAGAATCAGCGGAGCGGCATACAACGGGTAGAAGAGAATACCGAGCAATACGCCATAGGCCGGGTTGGCCCCCTCGCCGAGCTGGGCGGCGAGAATCAACTGGGCGATGGCTTCGAGCAGCAACAGTGGCAGGGTCAGGCGGGCAATCGCCGCCAGGTTGTGGCTGGAGAAGAACCAGGCGTCACGAAGGATGGAAAGAGGGCTCATCGGCAGGTTACCAAGTGTCGGGGCGAGGGCGCTGTGGCCATGCGCCAGGGCAGTCGAATGGGGTCAAGGGTACTCCAGCAGCGTGTTGGGCAGGGCGGCGAGCAGGCGCTGCAGTTCGTCGCCAGGCACCTCCAGGGTCAACTCGGGCGGGCCGGGCGAATAAAGCAGAAAGTCGCAGGCCAGCACTGCGCGGTCGATCAGCAGGGTGATGCTGGCGTCATGGCCGAATGGGCAGGCGCACATCGGTACGCAGCCGGTGTGCTCGGTCAGTTCCTCGTCGCTGGCGATGCGCGGACGGCTGCCGAGCAGCGCCTTGAGTTTGGCCCAGTCGGCACGGGCGCCTTCGAGGGTGATCAGCATGGCGTAGCGCTGTGCACCAATGCGCAGGAACAGGCTCTTGCTCTCCACGCCGCGCAGGCCGAAACGCTGGCGCACGGCGTGGGCGCTGGGGTAGTCCAGCACCGGCTCGTGCTCGACCAGGCGGTGGGCGATACCCAGGCGCTGGAGCAGGTCGAAATTGAGCTGGCACAGCTGTTGTAGAGGCGTCATGGCAGCAAGGATAGGGGCTGCGTTACGCCCGGACCAGCCCCTGGCCGCATCTGGATGCCCAGCTCTGGCATACTGGCGCCTTCGTCGCTCCCGAGGACTCCCGGTGAAGAAGATCGCCGTATTCGCCGATGTGCAGAACCTCTATTACACGGTGCGCCAGGTCTATGGCTGCCACTTCGACTACAGCGTGCTGTGGGCCGAGGTCAGTCGCCGTGGTGTGATCGTTGAAGCGTACGCCTACGCCATCGACCGTGGTGACGCCAAGCAGCAGCAGTTCCAGCAGATCCTGCGCAAGCTGGGCTTCACCGTGAAGCTCAAGCCTTATATCCAGCGTGCCGACGGCTCGGCCAAGGGCGACTGGGACGTCGGCATCACCATCGACGTGCTCGATGCCGTCGAGCGCGTCGACGAAATCGTTCTGGCCTCTGGCGATGGCGATTTCGACTTGCTGCTCGAGCGTGTGCGCAGCCGTGGCGTCGAGGCCATTGCCTATGGCGCGCCGGGGCTGACGGCGCAGTCGCTGATTCGCGCCGCCAGTTTGTACGTGCCCATCGAGGGTGAACTGTTGCTGCGCAATCACTGAAGTTCTGAGGTTTTACGTGGAATCCATTGCCGTCATCGACTTCGAAACCACCGGCGTTTCACCGAGCCAGGCGCGCGCCACCGAGATCGGCGTGGCGATCATCGAAGATGGGCGCATCGTCGACCGCTACCAGAGCCTGATGAACAGCGGCGCCTGGGTGCCGCCGTTCATCGAGCAACTCACTGGCATCAGCAACGCCATGCTGCGCAAGGCGCCGCCGTCGGATCAGGTGATGAATGAGGTGGCCGACTTCATCGGTGAGCGGCCACTGCTGGCGCACAACGCCTCCTTCGACCAGAAGTTCTGGGATGCCGAACTGGCGCGCGTGCGTCGTCGTCGCGCGCAGCCCTTCGCCTGCTCGCTGCTGCTGTCGCGCCGCTTGTTGCCCGAGGCGCCCAGTCACAAGCTGGGCAACCTCAACGCCTGGGCCGGCCTGCCGGATACCGGTCGCGCTCACCGCGCCCTGGCCGACGCCGAGATGGCAGCGAATCTGACGTTGCACCTGTTCGGCCTACTGCGTGAGCGTCATGGCCGGCATCAGGCCGATCATGCCTTTCTCTGCCAATTGCAGAACCTCTCCGCTGCCAAGGTGCGGGCGCTACTGGCCGCTGCCAGCTGAGTTTGCCTCGAACCTGTAGGAGCGGCTTTAGCCGCGAGCTTTTATCGCGGCTAAAGCCGCTCCTACGGTTTGGTGGTTTGCCTTCAGAGTTTCGCGGCTGAAACGGAGTGCCGCCCAGCCGCTCCTATGGGGTGGTGGAACAGGTAAACTGCGCGTCTGTTTCCTTTCCGATTCGGTTACCCCATGACCTTCGCCTCCCTCGGTTTGATCGAGCCGCTGCTGCGCACCCTCGCTGACCTCGACTATCAGACCCCGACCCCGGTGCAGAGCCAGGCCATTCCTGCTGTGCTCAAAGGCCGCGACCTGATGGCTGCCGCGCAGACCGGTACCGGCAAGACCGCCGGTTTCGCCTTGCCAGTGTTGCAGCGTCTGACTCTGGAAGGCCCGCAGGTCGCCAGCAACAACGTGCGTGCACTGGTGCTGACGCCGACCCGCGAGCTGGCCGAGCAGGTGCTGCAAAGCTTTCTGAGCTATGGCCAGCACCTGCCGCTGAGCAGCTATGCGGTGTACGGCGGGGTCAGCATCAACCCGCAGATGATGAAGCTGCGCAAGGGCGTCGATGTGCTGGTGGCCACGCCGGGGCGACTGCTCGACCTGTATCGGCAGAACGCGGTGAAGTTCACCCAACTGCAGACCCTGGTGCTGGATGAAGCCGACCGCATGCTCGACCTGGGTTTCGCCCGCGAGTTGGACGAGCTGTTCAGCGCGCTGCCGAAAAAGCGCCAGACCCTGCTGTTCTCCGCCACCTTCTCCGATGTCATCCGGCAAATGGCCGGTGAGCTGCTGCGCGACCCGCTATCGGTGGAAGTCAGCCCGCGTAACGCGGCGGCCAAGAGCGTCAAGCAGTGGCTGATCCCGGTGGACAAGAAGCGCAAGAGCGAGCTGTTCCTGCACCTGCTGCAGGAACAACGCTGGGGCCAGGTGCTGGTGTTCGCCAAGACCCGCAAGGGCGTCGATCAGCTCGAACAGGAGCTGCTGGCGATGGGCGTATCCGCCGATTCGATCCACGGCGACAAGCCACAGCCGAGCCGCCTGCGTGCGCTGGAGCGCTTCAAGGCTGGCGAGGTGCAGATTCTGGTGGCCACCGACGTGGCCGCGCGCGGCCTGGATATCGACGACCTGCCGTTGGTGGTCAACCTCGATCTGCCGATCAATGCCGAGGACTATGTGCACCGTATCGGCCGCACCGGCCGCGCTGGCAGCACAGGGGAGGCGATCTCCCTGGTCTGCGCCGACGAGGTGGATCAACTGGCGGCTATCGAGAATCTGACCCAGCAACTGCTCAAGCGTGTCGATGAGCCGGACTTCATCCCCGATCACCGCGTACCGCAGACGGCGGTCGGCGGCCAGGTGCTGAAGAAACCGAAGAAGCCCAAGCAGAAGCTGATCCCCGGCGCCGCCAAACCGGCCGGCAAGGGCAACATCCACCTCGGCCGCTGGTTCGAGGAAGAGGACGCCAAGCCCAAGGCCAAGGCAGTGCGCAAGGTGCCGAGCTTCGGCAGCAAGCCCAAGGGTGGCAAGAAGTAGCAGTAGACACAGTTCTCAGTTGGCGGGTTGCACCCGCCCTACGGTGATTCCGGCTGTAGGGCGGGGGAACCCCGCCAGAGATCAGCTGTTCGCCTGTACCGCTACCACAGCGGCCGTAGGGCGGACAACGCGAAGCTTGTCCGCCAATGATGCTCAGATGTTCTGGCCGATGCGCCACAGCACGCCGCTAGGGTCGAACACGATGAACTCGCGGATACCCCAGGGCTGGTCTTGCGGTGGTATCAGCCGCGTGCCGAAACGCTCTTCCAGGCTTGCCGCCTGAATCTGCTGCCACCAGGTATCGACTTCCTCCACCAGCAGGTGCATGACGAAATTCTCTGCCTGTTCCTTCACGTAGAAGTTCTGCAGCAGGAAGGCGCAGTGTTCGCCGTGGCTGAAGTAGGTCAGTTGGTCGTCGCCCCAGCCACGCTTGAAGCCCATCGCCTGGTAGAAGTCCTTGCTCAGGGCGAAGTCCCGTGCCGGGACGAAGGTTTTCAGTTCAACGCTACGCAGCATGTAAATCCCTTTTTCGTCAGAGCCGTAGCCCGGATGCAATCCGCGCGCATCGACTACAGGCCCCGGATTGCATCCGGGCTACGGCGTCATCATTGAGTCGTTGGCGCGGCCACTGCGGCGGCCGTCATGTCGTAGATCACCAGGCATACATGCTCCACCGGCTGGCCGGCCAGTGGCAGCAGGGTGACGTTCTGGTACATGAAGTCGGCCTGGCCGGTGATCGGTTGGTAACTCTTGAAACGCATCATATAGGGGCGCTGCTGCCACAGGCTGAAAGCGCGAGTGCCGAGTTGCACCACGCTCTCCACCTTGCGCTCCAGCCAGGGGCGGTCGATGTCGGGGAACAGCTCGAACAGCGAGCGGCCCTGTACCTGATCCGGGCCCAGCCCGGAGTGGTTCTCCATGAAGGCGTTCCATACCTCGACGCGGTACTGGCGGTCGAGCACCACCACGCCGACATCGATGCATTGCACGATGTCGAGCAGCCAGTGGACTTCCTTGATATCGATCTGCGCGGGCATCGTCTTACTCCATCAGGTAGCCGATCTTGGCGGTCAGGCGCTTGATCGAGTCTTCGGTGAACAACAGCAGCAGGTCGAAATGGATGGCGTGGCCTTCTAGGCTGTAGCTGATCTCCACGGCCAGGGTCTTGCGCCAGCGCTGACGGTTGATCTGGATGAGCTGATCGAGGCTGGCATGCTGACCGAGCAACTGCGGGTGGCCCTGGGAGAAGCGCAGGTCGAGTTGCTCGGCGACGCCGGCCAGGCACGCGCCGATGAGGATACTGGCCAGGTCCAGTAGCATCTCCGAGTTTTCCGCTTCGTTCTTGGGCTGCCAGCCGAGCAGGCGCGCCATGTCATCCACTTCCGAGTCATGGAACAGCAGCAGGGCCTCGCCAGCGATGGCCTCGCCAATGAAGCCTTGGCAGATGGCACTGAAGCGCTCGCCGCGTTGGGCATCGAGCAGGGTCATGTGCAGTTCGCTGACCTCGAAGATGTTCACCTGCGGCACTGGTAGCTGTACGAACACACCCAGCACCTTGGCCAGCAGCGCAGCGGCGCGGCCCATGGCGACGTTGCTCACTTCGCGCAGGGCATCGCGGAAACTGACTTTCAGGTCCGACAATGCCGCCGCCTGGGCCTGCGCTGCTGGTGTGCCCTGTGGGTTGAACAGGCCCAGTTCTATCAGGGTCTGGCGCAGAATCTCGGGGTCGGCAGGTTTCTTGATGAATGCCAGCGCGCCGAGTTCACGCACACGGCGCACGGCTTCTTCCTGCACGTCGCCGGACACCACGATGACCTGGCTGCTGAGCCCTTCGGCGCGCAAGGCGGCCAGGGTCTGGTAGCCATCGAGCACCGGCATGGTCAGGTCGAGCAGCATGACCTGGCCGAGGCCCTGGCGGATCGCTGTCAGCGCTTCCTCGCCATTGGTGGCCTGACTGAGGGAAACCGGCCACTCAGCCGGCAGGGCGCGGATCAGTTGCTTGCGCGCCATATTGGAGTCGTCGCAGACCAGCAGAGGGATCACGGCGAGAGGTTACCTGTGTGGGGAGCGCTGAGAGTGAGCATAGCTGCATGCAAAGCGGCGTCACAGCGGTTTCAGGTTTTTCAGGCGTAGGGTGCGCTGCGCGCACCAGCTTCGCCACGTTATCCGGTGCTGCCTGCGGTTTCGGTGCGCACGGCGCACCCTACCGAAGAGCCCTCTTTGTGTAGATCGCTACCGCAGCCAGTTCAGTACTCCCTGTGCCGCCATTCGTCCGCTGGCGAAGCAGGCGGTGAGCAGGTAGCCGCCGGTGGGCGCTTCCCAATCGAGCATTTCTCCTGCGCAGAACACGCCGGGCAGTGCCTTGAGCATCAAGCCGTCATCCAGTGCATCGAAGGGCACGCCGCCAGCACTGCTGATCGCCTCGTCCAGCGGCCGGGTACGCAGCAGGGTAATTGGCAGCGCCTTGATCCAGGGCGCCAGTGCGGTCGGTTCGATAAAGGCCTCAGGCGGTGCCAGTTCGCGCAGCAGGGCGGCCTTCACTCCGTCCAGCCCGGCCTGGCGGTGCAGGTGCTTGGCCATCGAATGCTTGCCGCGTGGCTTGGCCAGCGCCTGCTGCAGCTTGGCCAGCGGCATTTGCGGCAACAGGTCGAGGCTGATCACGGCTTTGCCGTCGGCCTCGATGGCGCGGCGGATGTCGGCGGAAAAGGCATACACCAGGCTGCCTTCGATACCGCCCGCAGTCAGTACGAATTCGCCGATGCGGGCGGGTTGGCCAGGCAGGCTCAGGGCGACGTTCTTCAGTGGCGCGCCAGCGAACTTTTCCTTGAGGTGATCGCTCCAGCCGGCGACCTCGAAACCGCAGTTGCTCGGCTTCAGTGTTGTCACTTCGATGCCGCGCGCCTGCAGCAGAGGCACCCAGGCGCCGTCGGAACCCAACCTCGCCCAACTGCCGCCACCCAGTGCCAGCAGGCAGGCATCGGCGGCGAGTGCACGTTCGCCTTCCGGGCCAGCGATACGCAGGCTGCCATCCGCATTCCAGCCCAGCCAGCGGCTGCGTGTGTGGATCACTACGCCCAGTTCGCGCAGCCGGCGCAGCCAGGCGCGCAGCAGCGGCGCGGCCTTCATGTCGCTGGGGAATACACGGCCGGAAGTGCCGACGAAGGTGTCGATGCCCAGGCCGTGGATCCAGGCGCGCAGGGCGCCTGCATCGAACTCGCGCAGCAGCGCCGCGACTTCGCCCTGGCGCTCGCCGTAACGGCCGATAAACGCGTCCTTGGGCTCGGAATGGGTGATGTTCATACCGCCAACACCGGCCAGGAGGAACTTGCGCCCTACCGAAGGCATGCCATCGAACAGCTCTACGCACACACCGCCTTGCGCCAGCACTTCGGCCGCCATCAACCCGGCAGGGCCGCCGCCGATGATGGCGACGTGATGAGCGGTGGGCTGGCTGGCTATGGTCATGGCGGCAGGGTTGTTTAGAGAAGGCTGCGCATTCTACCCGAGTGCTCCCTGGCCTTGTCATTTGCCCGGGGTTAGGGCAGGTTCTGCTCGAACCTTTTTGGCTGGAGCCCGTCATGTCCCATATCTGCCCCGACATCGATCCCGATGGCCTGATCGAATATTCGGTGGTCTATACTGACCGCTCGCTGAACCACATGTCGCAGTCGTTCCAGGGCGTGATGCGCGATATCTCCGCCACCCTCAAGCAGGTCTACAACGCCCATGCCGTGGCGGTAGTGCCGGGTAGCGGCACCTATGGTATGGAGGCCGTGGCACGGCAACTGGCGACCGACCAGAAGTGCCTGGTGATCCGCAACGGTTGGTTCAGCTACCGCTGGACGCAGATTTTCGAGATGGGCCGGATTCCTGCCGAGGCCTTGGTACTCAAGGCGCGCCCGGTGGCCGAAGGCCCGCAGGCTGCCTTCGCCCCGGCGCCGCTGGACGAAGTGCTGGCCACCATCGCTGAGCAGAAGCCGCAGGTGGTGTTCGCCCCGCACGTGGAAACCTCCTCGGGGATGATCTTGCCGGATGACTACCTGCGCGCGGTGAGCGACGCGGTGCATGCGGTCGGTGGCCTGTTCGTGCTTGATTGCATCGCCTCCGGCACCCTCTGGGTGGATATGCAGGCCTGTGGCATCGACGTGCTGATCAGCGCGCCGCAGAAGGGCTGGAGCGCCTCGCCGTGCTGCGCCCTGGTGATGCTGAGCGAAGCGGCCCAGGCGCGCGTCGAAGCGACCCAGAGCAGCAGCTTCGCCTGCGACCTGAAGAAGTGGCTGCAGATCATGCAGGCCTACGAGCAGGGCGGCCACGCCTACCACGCCACCATGCCCAGCGACGCCCTGGCGCGCTTTCGCGATGCCATGCTGGAGGCCAAGGCTCTCGGTTTTGATCGCGTGCGTGAGCAACAACAGGAACTCGGCGACCGGGTACGCGCACTGCTGGCGGCGCGCGGTTTCAAGAGCGTCGCGGCCAAGGGCTTCGAAGCGCCGGGTGTGGTGGTCTGCTACACCGACGATGGGCAAATCAAGACCGGCGCCAAGTTCGCCGCCATCGGCTTGCAAATCGCCGCCGGCGTGCCGCTGCAATGCGACGAACCGGCGGACTTCCAGACCTTCCGCCTCGGCCTGTTCGGGCTGGACAAGCTGGGCAACATCGAGCGTACCGTGGCAACCCTGGAGCAGGCCTTGGACAAGGTGCTGGCCGGCTGAGCAGGGCTCGGTTCGTCAGCGATTCTTCACGGCCTGCAGCGTGTAGCTCAGCGGTAGGCGCTCGGGCCGTGTAAACAGGCGCCATTCGCCGTCTGTTCCCAACTGCATCTGTCCAGGCAGGGCTTCCCAGGGCAGGCAGTCGTGCTCTTGCAGCGCGGTGAGCGTCATGCCGTGACGCAGCAAGGCCGAGATGATCTCACCCAGGCCGTGATTCCATTCGTGGGTAACGCTAGCGGTGAGCGTCGCCTCGGTTTGCACGTAGGTCTGCTCATCGTCCCAGACCAGCGGCTCGCGGTTTTCGAAGTACGAATGAGCGATGCGCAATTCATCCTCGCAGGATTCGTCCAGGCTCAGCAGAACGGGATGTGCCTCGCGCAAAAAGAGCCGCCCACCAGGCTTGAGCAATGCCGCGACATTGCGTGCCCAGTCATCGATGCGCGGCAGCCAGTTGAGGGCGCCGATGCTCGTGTAGACCAGGTCGTAGCGCTGCTCGCCGAGCGCCTGTGCCGCATCGTAGACCGAGGCTTCGACGAACTGGATGCGCTGCTGGCAGGCCGCAGCCAGGCGGCGCGCCTGCTCCAGCGAGGCGCAGGAGAAGTCCAGGCCGGTGAGTCGCGCGCCCAGGCGGGCCAGCGACAGGGTGTCGGTGCCGATATGGCATTGCAGATGCAGCGCGTCCAGCCCTCTGATATCACCGAGGCGAGGCAGATCGAAGCGCACCACGTCGGACAGGTGTTCGGCGGACTCGATGAACTGCCGCACCTGATAGTCGGGTGAGGCCGCATGCAGGGCGGCGCGTTCGTTCCAGTTGGCCTTGTTCAGCTCGAATGAATCGTCCATGACGCTGCTTCCTTAAAGGGGGCGAAACGCGATTATGCCTAGGGTCTGTCAGGCGTGCTCGTCAACCCAGGCCACGCGCGGCCCAGACCTTTGCCGCACTGTGATGGAGGATGCCGTGGCGGCGGGCGAGGGCTGCATGATCTTTCGAGTAGCCGCCGCCGATCACCCCCAGTACCGGAATGTCGCGGCCCAGGCAGTGCTGCAGCACGGCTTCGTCGCGCGCGGCCAGGCCGGTGTCGGTGAGTTGCAGGTAGCCCAGGGCGTCGTCCTTGTGCACGTCGACGCCGGCGTCGTAGAGCACCAGGTCCGGCTGGTAGAGCGCCAACAGATAGCCCAGGGTGTCGTCCACCACCTTCAGGTAATCGGCGTCGCCCATGCCGCGTGGCAGGGGGATGTCCCAGTCGCTCTGCGCCTTGCGCGCCGGGAAGTTCTGCTCGCAATGCAGCGACACGGTGACGGCATCCGGCACATTGGCCAGCAGCCTAGCGGTGCCGTCGCCCTGATGCACATCGCAGTCGAAAATCAGCACACGGTGCACGCGGCCAGCTTCGAGCAGGTAGCGGGCGATCACCGCCAGGTCGTTGAAGATGCAGAAACCGGACGGGAAATCGTAGTGCGCATGGTGCGTGCCGCCGGCCAGGTGGCAGGCCAGACCATGACGCAGCGCCAGTTCGGCGGTCAGTAACGAGCCGCCGACGGCGCGCACCGTACGCTTTGCCAGGGCATCGCTCCAGGGCAGACCGAGGCGGCGTTGATCCGCATAGGAAAGCTCGCCGGCCATGTAGCGGGCGATGTAGTCCGGGCAGTGAACCAGGGCGAGAATCTCTGCCGGGCACAGTTCTGGACGTTGCAGCTCGGCATCGGTGGTCAGGCCGCTGTCGACCAGGTGATCGCGCAGCAGGCGGAATTTCTCCATGGGAAAACGATGCCCAGCCGGGAAGGGCGGGCTGTAATCCTCGTGGTAGACCAGCGGTAGCGGCATACAATAAATACTCATCGAATCGACGGCCTATGGTCGCAGCCAGCAGAGACAATCGCCATGCCCCTGATCGAAACCTGCACCGAGCGCCTCTTGCTGCGTGCCTGGCGCGACAGTGACCTGCCGGCGCTGATCGCGCTCAATGCCGACGTCGAGGTGATGCGTCATTTCCCTGCGCCGATGGACGCCGAGCAGAGCGCGCAACTGCTGGCGCGCATCCGTGCGCATTTTGATCAGCATGGTTTTGGCTTCTGGGCGCTGGAACGGCGCGAAACGGGCGAGGTGATCGGTGTCACGGGCCTGGCTCACGTCGGCTTCGAGGCGCCGTTCGTGCCGGCCGTGGAAATCGGCTGGCGTCTGGCACGGGCCCATTGGCGTCAGGGCTATGCCAGCGAGGCGGCGCGCGCTTCATTGGCCGTGGCCTTCGAGCAGCTTGGCTTGGATGAGGTGTTGAGCTTCACCGTACCGGCCAATCTGCCGTCGCAGGCAGTGATGCGCAGCATCGGTATGCAGCGTGACGAAAGCGCCGACTTCCTCCACCCGCGTTTGCCGGACGGCCATCCACTGCAACCGCATGTGCTCTATCGCATCCGCCGCGAGCAATGGGAGGCGCAGTGATGACCGACGTACTCGCCTATCACCAGCTCAGCAAACACGCGCCCGAGCGTTTCGCGTCGGGGCCGGGGCAGTTGGATTGGGCGACTCAGCCGGCGCCGTTTCGCCGCTACGAGGGCGCCCGGTTGATCGAGCTGTACCACCGCCCGCTGGAAGAGGGGCCTGCGTACGACGCGGCTTTCGCCGGGGCGCAGACAACGCCCGCACCACTGAGTCGCGCCAGCCTCTCGCAACTGCTGTACGACAGCCTGGCCATTTCCGCCTGGAAGGAGGCTGGCGGCAGTCGCTGGGCGCTGCGGGTCAACCCGTCATCCGGCAATCTGCACCCGACCGAAGCCTATCTGTTGTTGCCGCCTGGCGCTGTCGAGGATGACGGCGTGCTGGCCCATTACGCGCCGGATGTCCATGCCCTGGAGGTGCGTAGCGAGCTGTCGCGACCGCTCGGCCGGCAGCTTGCCGACTGCCTGCCACACGGCGGTTTTCTCCTCGGTCTGAGCAGCATCGCCTGGCGCGAGGCCTGGAAGTACGGCGAGCGCGCCTACCGCTATTGCCAGCACGACCTGGGGCACGCTCTGGCGGCGCTGGCCATCGCCGCCGGCGTGCAGGGCTGGCAAGTACGCATGCTGCGGGGCGTGGCCGAAGCACGCCTGGACGGCCTGCTGGGGCTGGATGATGAGTGCTTTCATGAGGCGGAACACGGCGACTGTTTGCTGTGGATCGGTCCGGCGCAGACGATGGAGTTTGCGCTGTCCGAGGCCCTGCTGGCGGGGCTGGAGCAGTTGCAGCGGGCCGGCACACCCAATCGCCTGTCACGTGACTATCGCCACTGGCCCGAGCTGCAGCGAGTGCACGGCCTGTGCAGTGCGCCAGCACGCCCTCGCACTACATGGAGTCTGGATACCGCCAGCGTGCGAGCCGACAACCCTGGCCTGCCGCTCAGACCGATCCTGCATCGCCGACGCAGCGCACAGGCCATGGACGGTCGCAGTGGCATCCATGCTGAACTGCTGCTGGCCTGGCTGCATCGCCTGATGCCGCAGCAGTCACCGGTGCCCTTCGCCGTGACCGGTGAGCCGAGCGAGATCGACCTGCTGCTGTTCGTCCATCGTGTGCAGGGGCTAGCGCCTGGCCTGTACTGGCTGGATCGCACGAGCAGCGGTATGCAGCCACTGCGCGAAGACTACCTGTGGCAGCGAGTGGACGACGACCTGCCGCTGTACCGTCTGCTCGAAGGCGATGCCCGCAGCTTGGCGGGATTTCTCAGTTGCGGTCAGGACATTGCTGCTGATGGCTGCGTTGCCTTGGCCATGCTGGCGCGGGTGGAGCGCGCTGTTGCCAATGGCAATTGGTGTTATCCCAGGCTCTACTGGGAATGTGGCCAGATCGGCCAGTTGCTGTATCTAGAGGCCGAAGCGGCGGGGCTTTCTGGCACCGGCATCGGCTGCTATTTCGACGACGCTTTGCGGGAATTGCTCGGAGATGCCGACAGCGGCTGGCAAAGTCTTTACCATTTCACCCTTGGCCGCGCCGTATGGGACGAACGTCTGACGTCTCTGCCGGCCTATTCCCAACTGCGATTACCAACCCCTGCATAAGGAGAGATTCCATGACCCAGGTACTCGACGATCTGGTGGCGCTGCTGAGCCTGGAACAGATCGAGGAAAACCTGTTCCGTGGCCGCAGCCAGGATCTCGGTTTTCGCCAGCTGTTCGGCGGCCAGGTGCTTGGCCAGTGCATTTCCGCCGCCAGCCAGACGGTCGAAGAGGCGCGCCATGTGCACTCCATGCATGGCTACTTCCTGCGCCCGGGCGACGCCAGCCTGCCGGTGGTCTATCAGGTCGAGCGCACCCGAGATGGCGGCAGCTTCAGCACCCGCCGCGTAGTGGCGGTGCAGAAGGGCAAGCCGATCTTCTTCTGCAGCGCGTCGTTCCAGTACGACGAAGAAGGTTTTCACCATCAGAGCCAGATGCCGGACGTACCCGGTCCCGAGGACCTGAAGTCGGAAACCGAGCTGGCGCGCATGGTCGCACCGATGATTCCCGAGCGTATGCGTGAGCGCGCGATCAGCGACAAACCGATCGAGATTCGCCCGGTCACCCTGATCAACCCCTTCGCCCCGCAACCTTGCGAGCCGGTCAAGTACGTGTGGTTCCGAGCCGCCGGCGAGCTGCCGGATGACCCGCAGTTACACAAGTACCTGCTGGCTTACGCCAGTGATTTCAACCTGCTGACCACCTCGATGCAGCCTCACGGCGTGTCGGTATTCCAGAAGTTCATGCAGGTGGCCAGCCTCGACCATTCGCTGTGGTTCCATCGGGATCTGCGCATGGACGACTGGCTGCTGTACGCCATGGACAGCCCCTGGGCCGGCAACGCCCGTGGTTTTTCTCGCGCCAGCATCTACAACCGTCAGGGCGAGCTGGTGGCTTCGGCCGCTCAGGAAGGCTTGACGCGTGTGCGTGAGGACTGGAAATGAAGGCGTTGCGCGACGCCCGCCACTGGGTGTTCGATATGGACGGCACCCTGACCCTGGCGGTGCATGATTTTCCTGCCATCAAGCGGGCGTTGGGCATTCCGGAGGAAGGCGACATCCTCCATCACCTGGCGGCGTTGCCGGCAGATGAGGCGGCGGCCAAGCATGCCTGGTTGCTCGAACATGAACGCGAGCTGGCAGTGGCCTCGCGCCCTGCGCCGGGCGCTATCGAACTGGTGCGGACGCTGAGCGAGCGTGGCTGCCAGCTTGGTATCCTCACCCGCAATGCGCATGAGCTGGCTTTGCTGACGCTGCAGGCCATCGGCCTGGATGACTGCTTCGCCACGGCCGATATTCTCGGTCGCGACGAGGCACCACCCAAGCCACATCCGGGCGGCCTGCTGCACCTGGCCGAGCGCTGGAGCGTGGCACCGCACGAACTGGTGATGGTCGGTGACTATCGCTTCGATCTGGAGTGCGCCCAAGTCGCAGGCGCGCGCGGCGTGCTGGTCAACCTGCCGGATAACCCCTGGCCGGAACTGACTGACCTGCATGCGCAGGATTGCGCGCAGTTGCTGGCGGGGTTGATCTGAGCGGCGAGGTATCAGTTACTGACGGCGTGTTGCCGGCTTGTGACTGATGCGGTGTCCATGCCCCGAGCCTGAGCGAGGATGGGTTGCCAGTCGTTTTGCCACTGCGTCAGTGCCGCGCCATCGCCGCGAAATACCAGATCGAGAAAGGCCAGGCTCAGATCGGCCGTGGCTGCTTTGGTCTTGGCGTTGAGCGAAGGCCCTCCGGTGAGCGAGCGATCGGTGAAGATGCTGTGGGAGCCATCGCGAAATACCGCCAGCAGCTTGGTCGGGTTGGCCACCGCGTCGTAGATTGCCAGCCGGTCATCCGCGCCAGAGCGATAGCCCGGGATCTGAATCACGTCATCGGTGGCAGTCACATGCAGGGTCGGTACCGAAACCTGGCCGAGCACCGCTGTCAGGTTGCTCTCGCCATAGAACGGCGGGGCCGAGATGATCACTGCGGCGGCAAAGCGAGGATCGCGGTAGCTGATGACCTGGCCGTCCCTGACCACTTGTGCCCCTGCCGTGAGCAGCGCCGTGTTGGCGCCGTAGGAGTGCCCAGCGATTACGATGCGTCGTGGGTCGATCGCAACGCCCATCTTCCCTGTCGCATCGGAAAGCATCTGGTCGAGGGCGAAGCTCACATCGCTGGCGCGGGCCATCGCTTCGCTTTCCTGGGCTGCATCGTGCAGGCGCTCTACCACGCCGAACGGGTTACCTCGCCACAGTGTGGAATCACTGCCGACGTGCTGCACGTGCAGGCTGGCGACGCCATGGCTCGACCAGTGCTTGCCGAGGTAGCTGTAGCCTTTACGTGA
This sequence comes from Ectopseudomonas composti, assembly GCF_900115475.1. Classification (GTDB taxonomy): domain Bacteria; phylum Pseudomonadota; class Gammaproteobacteria; order Pseudomonadales; family Pseudomonadaceae; genus Aquipseudomonas; species Aquipseudomonas composti. The sequence continues at coordinate 2,489 of NZ_FOWP01000020.1, read as the reverse complement.
GCCGCCAATGCCATGGGAGAACACCACCAGCGGTACGCTGGCACCTGGCTGTACGTTGGCCGGCCAGTAAAGACGTACTGGAACAGCGCGCGAGCGGGATTGATCGACCCAGTCGAAATCAGTGATCTCGTAGGCTGGTTCATCTTCTTCGATTGCGTTGGCCGTGGCTGCCTGCGAGACGGCCAGCGTGGCCAGCAACGCGCTGGCCAACATCCTCCAGCCTTTACGCTGTGGCTGGGCAACGCAGTCAGCGACTGCGGAGTCGACAAGGTCATCGTTGCTGGCTGGGTATTCTAGCGTCGAGTTCATCGTGTACGGGATTCCTGGCTGCGGCGGGCGAATGATCGAAATGGCTGCTATGGAAAGAGCTGATAGGGCTTGTTGGCCCGCAAGGGAGCGGCGGGATAGCTCAGGCCGACCAGGCGCTCGGACTCGTTCCATAACCGTCTGGCCATGCCCAGATCCGTCGCCTGCAGAGGTGTTCTGGCGAGGGTGGGATAACCGCGGGTTTCGCTCATTCTGTTCGGACCGTAATAGGCGCCGCCCTGAGCTTGCGCTGCGGTCGCGGCGAAAAGCGTCGGCAGCGCGCCCTGAGCAGCTGGTTGGAACAGGAACCAGAGCAGACGTCGGGCACTGCCGGCCGCGCTCCACTTGCCGGCGCCATTGGGCAGCAGTTCGGTGCGGGAAATCCCTGGGTGCGCGGCGATGCTGCGGATGCCCCAGCCCGCTACATCGCTACGGCGCTGCAGCTCCAGGGCGAACATCAGGCAGGCCAGTTTGGATTGGCTGTAGGCGACCATCGGCTTGTAGCGGCGGGTGGATTGCAGATCGCTCAGGTCGATGGCGCCTTGCCTGGCAGCGATGCTCGAGAGGCTGACGACGCGCGGCTGGTCGCCCTTGCGCAGCAGCGGCAATAGCTGCGCGGTCAGGGCGAAATGGCCGAGGTGATTGGTGCCGAGCTGCAGTTCGAAACCGTCGGCTGTCTCTTGGCGCTGCGGTGGCGTCATCACCCCGGCGTTGTTGATCAGCAGGTCGATGTGGCCGTCGGACTCGCTAAGGCGTTTGGCGAAAGCCTCGATGGAGTCGAGGCTGGCCAGGTCCAACTGCTCGAAGCAGACGTCAGCGCCTGGCGTGGCTTGGCGTATCTGTTCGACGGCTGCCGTTCCGCGCGAGGAATTGCGTCCGGCGAGTATCACCCGCGCTCCCGCCACGGCCAGGGCTTTTGCGTCTTCGAAGCCGAGCCCACCGGTGCCGGTGATAACGGCGGTGCGACCGTGCAGGAAAGGGATATCGGAAGTTGTCCAGTTGGCCATGATCGTTGCCTTGCCTCAGAATGGAGCGCTAATCTGAGTGCATAAATAATTGCACTGAGTGCAAACATTAGTGCACTGAGTGCAGTTATCGCAATAGGCTATTGGAATGTCCGAATCTCTCCCTCCCGAGGGCCATGCACCTGCCGAAGGCCTGCGAGAGCGCAAGCGCCGCGCCACTCGGCAGCGTATCGCCGAAGTCGGGCTGCAGTTGTTTCTCACAAATGGTTACGAAAGCACCACGCTCGATGCAATTGCCGCCGAGGCGGGTATCTCGCGGCGTACCTTCTTTTCCTATTTCAAGTCGAAGGATGACGTCATCCTGTCCTGGCAGGAGGCCGGCTGGGCTGGCATTCATCGCGAGTTGCTGCAGGTGTCGCCGGATCTCGCGCCGTTGGACGCCGTGCGCGATGTATTGGTGAGTCATATTTCCCGCTATACCACCGAGCAGATGGCAGCCATCGACCGCTTGATGCGCTCCAGCGAGTCGCTGCTGGCGCGCAAGCAGGCGTATTACGCCGAGCAGGAGAAACAGCTGTTCGCCACGCTCTGCGAGGTCTGGCGTCAACCCGAGCGGCGCATGACGCTGCGTGTGGTGGCCATGGCGTCACTGGGGGCCATGCGTTTGGCGATCCAGACCTGGCAGGAGCAGTCGGGCCAGCCCAAACCCGTGGCCAGTTATCTCAAGGAAGCGTTCGACACGCTCAAGTCCGAGCTCTGATCGCATTGGTAGGCGCACGCCGGGCCGAATAAAAAAGGTTTTCGTGGGGAGATACGTTTGATACGGGACTGGCAAGTTTGTGTGTGTATCGCTTACTGGCTTAGCACTATCCATTACCGAGTCCACTGAGCGTTTGGGTTGCGCCCCTTACGGGCGCCACACCTTTCTTGCTTGCCCAAGAAAGGTGTGCCAAAGAAGGGCACCCCGACATCCGGGTTTCGCTACGCGAAACTTCCCTCGCGCCGGCGCTGCTCCGGGGGCCGGCTTACAAGGGCCATCCCTGGCCCTTTAAGCCTTTCGCCGCATCCATGCGGCTCACTCCCCTACGCAACACCTCTGCTCGGCCTCCTGAAGGGGACCTAATCGCGAGCTTGCGAAATCTTCAGCAGATCAAAGTCGGTAGCGTCTGGCTTTTGCTCTTTCACCGCGATCTTACAGACGACGCCCAAATCCCCTTC
>NZ_FOWP01000009.1 GCF_900115475.1 Ectopseudomonas composti | reverse complement strand
CCCGGATAACGTTTGCGCGTCGCCTTGTCCTGCACCAATTCGATGGCACCGAGCATGCCGACACCGCGCACTTCGCCCACCAGCGGGTGATCCGCCAGCTCACGTAGACGACTCTGCAAATACGGTGCCGTTTCTGCTTTCACCCGTTCGACGATGCCTTCTTCCTTGAGAATGCGCAGGTTCTCAAGACCCACCGCTGCCGCCACCGGATGGCCGGAATAGGTGAAGCCGTGGTTGAAGTCGCCGTGCGCCTCGATCACCTCGAATACCTTGTCGCTGACGATCAGCCCGCCCATCGGCACGTAGCCGCTGGTGAGGCCTTTGGCGATGGTCATCAGGTCGGGTTTCAAATCGTAATACTGGCTGCCGAACCATTCGCCGGTACGGCCGAAGCCGCAGATCACTTCATCGGCCACAAACAAGATGTCGTATTTGCCGAGGATTTCCTTGATACGCGGCCAGTAGGTTTCCGGCGGGATGATCACGCCACCGGCGCCCTGGATCGGCTCGGCGATAAAGGCCGCCACGTTGTCCACACCCAGCTCGAGAATCTTCTTCTCCAGCTGGTCAGCAGCCCAGATACCGAAGGCTTCCGGGGTCATATCGCCGCCCTCACCGAACCAGTACGGCTGCGGGATATGCGCGATACCGGGAATCGGCAGGTCGCCCTGCTCGTGCATGAACTTCATGCCGCCGAGGCTGGCGCCGGCCACGGTGGAGCCGTGGTAGCCGTTGTCACGACCGATGATGATCTTCTTGTTTGGCTGGCCCTTGCACGCCCAGTAGTGGCGCACCAAACGCAGCATGGTGTCGTTGCCTTCGGAGCCCGAACCGGTGAAGAACACATGGTTCATGCCGGCCGGCGCCAGCTGGGAAATGGCGTGCGCCAGTTCCAGCACTGGCGGGTGCGCGGTCTGGAAGAAGGTGTTGTAGAACGGCAGCTGCAACATCTGCTTGGCGGCGGCTGCGACCAGCTCCTCGCGGCCATAGCCGACGGCCACGCACCACAAGCCGGCCATGCCATCGAGGATCTTGTTGCCCTCGCTGTCCCACAGATGCACGCCCTTGGCCTCGGTGATGATGCGCGGGCCCTTCTCGGCCAACTGCTTGTAATCACTGAACGGCGCCAAGTGGTGGGCCTTGCTCAGGGCCTGCCAGTGTGCGGTGTTGGGGTTGTTTACGGCGTTGTTCATGGCGCCTCCTTCTATCCGTGACATCACAGGTACCAGCGGTATTCGCGCGGGCTGATGTCGTGCATGAAGGCCAGGTGATCCTGGCGTTTGTTCTCGCAATAAACCATCACGAACTCGCTACCGAGGCCGGCGGCGACGCGCTCGCTGGCCTGCATGCGGCGCACGGCGTCGAGCATGTCCGTGGGAAAGTCGACGCCGCTTTCGCGGTCGTCATTCAGTGGTGCGATGGGCTCGACCTTAGCGTCGAGGCCTTGCTCGATGCTGGTCAGCAGCGCCGCCAGCACCAGGTAAGGGTTGGCATCGGCGCCCGGCAGGCGGAACTCCAGGCGCAGGTTGCGCGCGTCCGACTCGGGGATACGCACACAGGCGTCGCGATCCTCGAAGCCCCAACTGGCCTTGCTCGCCGAGTTCACCTGGGCGCCGAAGCGGCGGTAACTGTTGTGGTTCGGCGCGTAGAGCGGCATCAGCTCCGGCAGCAGTTCCAGGCACCCGGCCACGGCATGCCGCAGCGGGCGCTGCTCGTCACGGGCCAGCAGGTTGTCGCCGGCCTCGTCGTACAGGCTGACGTGGATGTGCATGCCGCTGCCCGGATATTGCAGGTATGGCTTGGCCATGAAGCTGGCGCGGTGGCCGTATTTGAGCGCCACGCCACGGGTCACCCGGCAGAACAGCGCCGACCAGTCGGCCGACTGCAGCGGGTCGGCGTTGTGGCTGAAGTTGATCTCGAACTGCCCTGGGCCGATCTCGGCAGTGATCACCGTGGTGTCGATGCCCTGCAGGCGCGCGGTCTCGGTGATGTCGTCGAGCACCTCAGCGAAGCGTGACAACCGCTCGATGTGCATGTTCGGTTGGTCGTCGGCATCGCCGCTCAGGTCATCGCGGGGGTACTGCGGCAAGCCATCCTTGAGCGCCTTGTCGAACAGGTAGAACTCCAGTTCGAAGGCCACCACCGGACGAATGCCACGCGCGGCCAGGCGTTGCACCACGCGCGCCAGCACCTCGCGCGGTTCAAACTCGATGGGCGCTTCGGTGCCATCGGAGCTGATCAACATCTGCCCCAGCGGCTGACGCTCCCAGTTCACCAGCTTGAGCGTGCCGGGGATCAGGCGCCGCGGCGCGTCCGGGTCGCCATCGTGGAAGCAGTAGTCACCGATCTCGTAGAGCCCGCCCTGAGCGCCGAGCAGCACGCAGTTCTGCGGCAGTTTCAGGGCACTGCCGGCAGCGACCTTCTCCAGCATCTCGATGGGGTAGCGCTTGCCATAGAAATGCCCGGGAATGTCCAGGCAGATCAGGTCGACGAAGCGCACCTCGGGGTGGGCCTGGCGAAATTGATGGACTTCGTCGAGCAGCTCAACTCGGGTGGCGTTCATTGGAGTCATGTCCGGTTCACGGGAAAGTTAGGTGTAGATCCACAACACGCGCGCTGGCGTGTCGCCCTGGTTGGCATAGCGCAAACGCGCGTAACTCGGGACCTGGAAGGCATCACCGGGATACAGCGTGGCGCTCTCTTCATCCTCGCCCAACCACAGCGTCAACTGGCCTTCGAGCACATAGCCGGCCTGCTCGGAGCGGTCGCTCATCTGCCGTTCGCCACTGCTGGCACCGGGCTCGAGCAGACTGTCGACGACCATGAAGGCGCCCTGCAGCGTCGGTGAGGCCATGATGTCGGTGATGCCACCGGCCAGGTACAGGGTGCGGCGCTCGTCCGGGCGAGTAACCCAGTCCAGCGCCTTGGGTTTGGGCAGGCTGTAGAAATAGGTGGTGGGCACATCGAGCGCCTCACTGATGGCGGTCAGATCCTCCACCGTCGGGCGCGACAGACCGCGCTCAACCTGCGAGAGAAAGCCCACCGAGCGGCCAATGCGCTCGGCCAGTTCGTTGAGGGTGACCTTCTTGTGCTTGCGCAGGTCGTGGATGAGCACGGCCAGCGCTGCCATTTCCAGATTCTTGTCCATCTCTGGGCTGTCCATTTCAGAAGCTGTCTCTTAATCGGTACCAGGCCTTGCCAATGGCCTCGAGCGGCGCCGCCAGGCGCTCGCCGAATGGAAATTCGGGATTACGCAATTGCTGATACAACGCCAGTTCGTCGTCATTGCCGAGGATCGCGTCGCTGACTGCCCGAGCCGCCGCCAGCGTCGGCAGCACACCATGGCCGGAAAAGCCCTGCAGCCAGTAACGGCCATTCTCGCCACCGACATCCGGGGTGCGCGCACGGGTGATATCGATATGCCCGCCCCAAGCGAAGTCGATGGCTACGCCTGCCAGTTGCGGAAAGACGCGCTCGAGGAAAGGCCGGGTGGCCGCCGCCATATCCTTTGGCAAGCCGCCGAGGTAGGTGCAGCCGCCACCGAACAGCAGGCGGTGATCCGGAGTGCGGCGGAAGTAATCGAGAACGAACTGGTTGTCGGTCACGCAGGCATTGCGCGGCAACAACGCCTCGGCGCGCTCGACGCCCAGCGGCTCGGTGGCGACCTGGTAGGTACCAACCGGCAGAATGCGCCGGGCCAGACGTGGCGCCAGGCTGTCGACATAGGTGTTGCACGCCAACACCAGGGTGTCGGCCTGCACACTGCCCTGCTCGGTGCGCACGCGGTAGCCAGCAGCATGTGCGTCCTGGCTCAGCGCACGACTCTGCTCGAAGATCTGCCCACCGGCGCGAACGAAGGCCGCGGCCAGCCCGAGTGCCAACTTGAGTGGGTTGAGATGCCCTGCCTCAGGATCGTAAAGCCCGGCTTGATAGCGCTCGCTGGCGACCCACTGCGGCATCTGCTCACGGGAGACGAACTGCAGCGCACGGTGCCCCCATTTGTAGGCGGCCTGCTCCTGCCACTCATGCAGCAGCGCTACGCGGCGCGGCAGCACCGCCGTCCACAGGTGGCCGTGACGGTAATCGCAGTCGAAGCCGTGACGCTGAGGCAGTTCACGCAGCTCACGGGCTGCCCAGGCCATGCCGCCCCACAGACACCGCGTACGCTCGAGGCCCAGCGCCTTTTCCAGCGGTGGCATATCGCAGGACCAGCCCAGAATCGCCTGCCCGCCATTGCGACCGGACGCGGCCCAGGCCACGCGACTGGCTTCCAGCAGGATCACCCGCTTGCCCGCTTCGGCCAGGCGCAAGGCGGTGTGCAGGCCACTGAAACCGGCGCCGATCACCAGCACATCGCACTGCCGATCACCTTGCAGCACTGGATGGTGCGTCAGTCGATCCTTGCAGCTATGGGCGTAATAGCTGTCGACGTGCTCACTGGCATGGCGAAACATAGACGACTCATGAAATTTAAAATAATTAATTTCATGAAAATCTATAGAGATAATTTCACAAAGGCAAGCCTGGGCGACCTCAGGCGACCTGCTGCTGCAACTCCATGCCGCATTCAAGATGGGTGAACAGCCCCTCGTCTATCGCCTGGGCCACGACCCGACGCAGGCCTTCGCTGCCGAGGAAGGTGTCGCGTGCCGCTGCCGAGTACCAATGCCCTTCTACCTGCCAAGTCAGCGGATCATTGCGCAACGGGAATACGCGCAGGCGTTCGCAACCCGGCATATCTCGGCCAACCTCGTGCAAACGCGCCAGGCACTGCCCCAACCGGATCGAACGGCCGGGGCGGGCACAAACGGTCATACGGTGAATGATGCTCATGGCAACCTCCTGGAGATGGATCAGTACATACCGGCAGCGTTTCGCTGCAAAACATGGGGTGCTGCGTGCGGCTCTGCCAAAGCCGCTTCGTCGACGCTCCTGGAGTCAAGCCAGGCCGTGGCGAGCAACAACAGGGCCAACGGTGCGATTAGCCATCTGCTGGACATGGCCTGCTCCTTGATTGACGTATGGGGCACCGCTCAGCGGGTGAAGTGCTACTGCAGGCGCTCGGGCCGACGCATCGGCACGGCGCGATGGCTGCAAAGATCAGCCAGGAAGTCATCAGGGCGTTAGTCGATTACTGGCAAAATCTTGCCTAAAACTGCACCAGCTGAATGTGCACCAGGTAGGTGTGCTGCTGCGCAAGATTCCTTGAAATACTCTGTATCACTGGTCATTTGCCCATTACTGGCAAATATTTGCCTAATCCTGCCGCCCCTCATGACTTGCCTGAAAAACCTGGCTAGGCTTCGCTGACTTTCCGGAGGCGCGCCATGCAGTCACCCATTCACACCGCCACTAATCTCGAGACTCCCCTTGCCGAACTGAGCCATGAAATGGCACGCCTGGTCGAACGCTTCGTCCCCGAAGACGGCCTGCACCTGACCGCCGTTCCCGGCCTGAAACTGGCGCGCGCCACCACGCCGAGCCTACCCATGCAGACGGTCTACGACCCCTGCCTGTGTATCATCGCCCAGGGCCGCAAGGAGATCCGCCTCGGCGATGAGCTCTACGTCTACGACCCGTTGAATTACCTGGTGGCATCGGTGGTGCTGCCGGTCACCGGCCGGGTGATCGAGGCCAGCCCGGAAGCGCCATACCTGAGCCTGGCACTGGAGATCGACCCGGCATTGATCAGCAGCCTGCTCACCGAAATGCCGCCCATTCCAGCACCGGATGCCGCGTCACAACGCGCGCTGTTTCTCGATCGCCTCGACCCACGCCTGCTCGATGCGGTGATTCGCCTGCTACGCCTGCTGGAAACCCCGCGTGACATCGCCATGCTCGCGCCATTGGCCTTACGCGAGATTTTCTATCGCATGCTGCTCAGCCCGCAGGGCCATCGCCTGCATGAGATCGTCATCGCCGACAGCCAGAGCCAGCGCATCTCCCGCGCCATCGAGTGGCTGCGCAAGAACTTCGACCAGCCGCTGCGCATCGAGGAACTGGCCCGCGAGGTGAACCTGAGCCCCTCGACCCTGCACCACCGTTTCAAGGCCGTTACCGCGTTCAGCCCGCTGCAGTACCAGAAGCAGTTGCGCCTGCAGGAGGCGCGCCGGCTGATGCTGTGCGACAACCTCGAAGCAGCGGCGGCCAGTTACCGTGTGGGCTACGAAAGCCCGTCGCAGTTCAGCCGCGAATACAGCCGCTTGTTCGGCGATCCGCCGCAACGCGACATCGCCCGTTTGCGTCAGGCGGCACAGAATCAAGTCGCGTCCTGACAAAGAGAGGCGCCTCGACTCAGCGCCATCTCTAATCGCGGCTGAGGCCGCTCCTACGGATTCTCCCGAGCCTGATATCTAGAGCCCCATCTGCTTGGCGATGATCTCGCTCATGATCTCTCGCGTGCCACCGCCGATGGAGAGGATGCGGTTGTCGCGGTACAGGCGCTCGATTAGGGATTCGCGCCATTGAGGCCCAAATGCCGCCTCTACAATCCCATCTGCTTGGCGATGATCTCGTTCATGATTTCTCGCGTGCCACCGCCGATGGAGAGGATGCGGTTGTCGCGGTACAGGCGCTCGATTAGGGATTCGCGCCATTGAGGCCCAAATGCCGCCTCTACAATCCCATCTGCTTGGCGATGATCTCGTTCATGATCTCGCGCGTGCCACCGCCGATGGAGAGGATGCGGTTGTCGCGGTACAGGCGCTCGACGAGAGACTCGCGCATATATCCCATCCCACCCATGATCTGCACGGCATCGTAGGTCAGGCGGTCGGCAATATCGGTGGCGAAGTTCTTGGCCATGGAAATCTCCTTGATCACGCTCCTGCCGGCCGCCATTTGCGCGGCCTGGCGGTAGGTGAATTCACGGGAAACCTCCAGTTGCGTGGCCATCTCGGCCAGGCGGTGCTTGAGCACCTGGAACTTGCCCACCGGCTTGCCAAATGCCTGGCGCTCGCGCGCCCATTTCATGGACTCTTCCAACGCCAGTTGCGCGGTCATGTTGGCCATGATCGCCAAGCTCAGACGCTCGCTCTGGAAGTTGGCCATGATGCAGGCAAAGCCGGCGTTCTCCACGCCGATCAGGTTCTCCACCGGCACCCGGCAGTCGTCGAAGAACAGCTCGGCGGTATCCGACGCCCACCAGCCCATCTTCTTCAGCTTGCGCCCGACGCTAAAGCCCGGCGTGCCCTTCTCCACCAGTAACAGACTCACACCACCAAATCCTTCGCTACCGGTGCGCACCGCCACCGTGTAGTAATCGGCACGCACGCCACTGGTGATGAAGGTCTTGCTGCCGCTGATGCGGTAGTGATCGCCGTCTCGCACGGCGCGGGTCTTGAGATTGGCCACATCGGAACCACCGGAAGGCTCGGTCACCGCCAGCGCCATGATCTTCTCGCCGGCCAGCACCTGCGGCGCCACGCGCTCACGCACCGCAGGCTTGGCCCATTTGACGATGGGCGGCAAACCGATATCCAGCGAGCCGAGCCCGGCCACCAAACCGCCCGAGCCACTGCGCATCAGCTCCTCGCTGGCCGCCACCTTGGCGAACACGTCACCCTCGTAGCTGCCACCGTACTGTTCCGGGTAACCGATACCGAGAATGCCCGCGGCGCCGGCCTTGAGGTACAGCTCACGAGGGAATTCCTCGGCCTCCTCCCACTCGTCGATATACGGCAGGATCTCGCGCTCGACGAAGCGTCGAACGGAATCACGAATCAGTTGGTGAGATTCATCGAAATACGACAGCGAGGCGGCCATGCGGGTACTCCCGTTATTGTTTTGACCACCCTAACCTAGCGCTTGCTTGGTTTTCAAGCGAGCGTTTCATTTCTGCTCGCGCAACGCCTTTCTCACCCGCTCGCCCATCTCGTAGGCTGGCCCTTCCACCGACTGGAAATTGCGCGTGTAGCGCTGGGCGAAACCATCGGTGCCCCACTCACGATACTGCTGCACATGCCAAAGCTCATGCGCCCACAGCGCCGCGTCCTGCGCTGCGGCATCGGCGCTGCGGAACACCACCACATCGACCAGCGTCACGGCCTGTACATCAGGGTTCTGCAGCATGACGGTGGCGGCGTCCATCTCGTCGGTAATGCCCACGCGATAGCGCGCTTCATCGAGCAGCGCATCGTCGTAAAACGGCGCGAGCTGTGCGCGAATCATCAGAGGAATGGGCTCGGTGCCAGCGCGTAGCGCTGCCTGGCGCGACTGCAACAACCACGCCTCGAGACGGGCAGCAGCCAGGTTCACACCGTCTTCGCGCACCCGCACTGGATCCGGCACACACAGACAGGAAGCCCCCAGGCAAACCTGGATCTGCCCAGTCGGGCATTGAGCAGCCTGTGCAACCAGAGGCGCGGCGAGCAGAAACAACAGAGCAATACGGCGCAGAGTGTCGTTAATCACAGGCACTCCGAGTGCGGCGGCTTGATGAATTACAAGCTGATCGGGCGCCGACCGGCCAGTGCATGCGCCAAGGTGCCGCCATCGACCAGCTCCAGCTCACCACCGAGCGGCATGCCGTGGGCAATACGCGAGGCAACCAGACCTTTGCCAGCAAGAATCTGCGCGATGTAGTGCGCTGTAGCCTCGCCCTCTACCGTCGGGTTGGTCGCCAGGATCACTTCGCTGAACGCACCGGCCTCGATGCGCTCCAGCAGCGCAGGAATACCAATCGCCTCTGGCCCCAGGCCATCGAGCGGCGACAGGTGCCCCTTGAGCACGAAGTAACGACCGCGAAAACCGGTCTGCTCGACAGCGTGCACATCCATCGGTCCTTCGACCACGCACAGCAGACTGTCGTCGCGGCGCTCGTCCAGGCACAACTGGCAGATCTCGTCTTCGCTCAGGCTGCGGCAACGCTTGCAGTGCCCTACGCCCTCCATCGCCGCATTCAGCGCCTGCGCCAAACGCTGACCGCCGCTGCGATCACGTTCGAGCAGCTGCAGCGCCATGCGTTGCGCGGTCTTCTGCCCTACGCCAGGCAGGATGCGCAGGGAGTCGATCAACTGGCGAATCAGGGGGCTGAAGCTCATGGAAGTCCTGCAAAAGTTGGCGAGCAATGATCTGGTGGGCTAAAGCCCACCCTACGAACTGAACATGCGATCAACACAAGTAAGAGTGGCGATCAGGCGGCGTGCAGGGCAAGGCGCCGGCGGACGAGGAACCGCAGTGTGCTGGAGCACATGAGGATTCCGAGTTCGCCGGCAACGCCGCCATGTGCGTCGACTGGACGACACGAAGCCTGTCAGAAAGGCATTTTGAAGCCAGGGGGGAGCTGCATACCTGCAGTCATGCCGGACATCTTGTCCTGGCTGTTCTGCTCGACCTTGCGCACGGCGTCGTTGACGGCAGCGGCGATCAGGTCTTCAAGCACTTCCTTGTCTTCCTGCATCAGGCTGTCATCCAGAGTGATGCGCTTGACGTCGTGACGACCAGTCATCACCACGCTGACCAGACCGGCACCGGACTGACCGGTGACTTCGGCATTGGCCAGTTCTTCCTGCATCTTCTGCATTTTTTCCTGCATCTGCTGAGCCTGCTTCATCAGGCCTGCCATGCCACCTTTCATCATGTCGCTATCCTCGGTGTTCTGAATTAACTGGGAGTATCAATAGGTTCGATGCTGTCGTCGCGTATCTTCGCGGCGAACTGCTGAATCATGTGCTGCACCAGCGGATCGGCATGGATCGACGCCTCGGCGCTGCGCTGGCGGTCGGCGCGGCGGCGGGCGGCGGCCTGCGCCGGGGTCTCCTGCTCGGGCTTGCACAGCTCGATGCGTAATTTGATGCTGCGCCCCTGCTGCTGGTTCAGCGCATCATTCAGACGACGCTGCTGAGTCGGGTTGAACAGCGCGCTGTGCGCCGGGTCAAGGTGCAGCAGCCAGTCGTCGCCATTGGCCTCGATCAGGGTGCAGTTGGCAGCGATGCTACCGGTCATGCCGCCCAGGCCAAGCTGCGGGAACAGTGACAGCCACTCGGCCGCCAGACCGGTAGCCGGCTTGGCGGCCGGCAATGGTTCTTCGACCGCAGGCGTCTCGGCTTCGGCGTGACCGAAATCGTAATCGAGCGTTTCGGCGTCCATCTCGACATAGTCGTAGTCGCCGGGCGGCGGCTCATCGTCACCGCCCTCGGCTTCCACCACAGGCGGCACAGGCTCGCTCGGCGTGGCAAGCGCAGTCGCTACCAAGGCTTCAGGCTCTGCGGCCTTCACCTCAGGCACAGCCGGAGCGACGGATTGAGCAGGCTCGGCCACAGGCTCCGCAGGTGTGGCCGTTGCCCAAGGCACATCGACAGCGACAGGCGCTGCGGGCTCAGGCTCAGGCTCAGGCTCAGGGGCAACGATAGCGGTCGCTGCAACTGGAGGCTCAACCTGCGCTTCCGGCTCACTCACGGCAGGTTCAACGACAGGCGCTGGCGAGGCCGAAACCACCTCCACCAGGGCAGGCGCAGCAGCTGCCGGCGCGACCACCGGCGCTGGCGAAGAAAGCACAGGTGCAGGAGCCGGCATAGCGGTGCCGGCCACTCGACTCTGTTGGGAATCAGCAGTGGCCTGGCTGATCCCCAAGGGCTTTAGCGTGACCCTGGGCGCATCGTCGGCCCCTGCCGGACGGAAGGCCAACATCCGCAACAGCGCCATCTCGAAGCCACCACGCGGCTCGGGTGCCAGAGGTAGATCACGACGACCGATCAAGCCCATCTGATAGTAGAACTGCACGTCTTCGGCCGGCAGGGCCTGAGCCAGCTGCAGCACACGCTCGCGATCGCCCTGGCCATTGTCGACGGCATCGGGCAGCGCCTGGGCGATGGCGACACGGTGCAGAACGTTGAGCATTTCCGCCAGCACGCCATTCCAGTCCGGCCCCTGCTCGGCGAGGTGACGCACCGCCTCGATCAGCGCCCGCGCATCGCCTTCGATCAACGCATGCAGCACGCCGTAGACCTGACCGTGATCAAGCGTACCGAGCATGGCGCGCACATCGGCCGCCAACACCTTGCCTTCACCGAAGGCGATGGCCTGGTCGGTCAGGCTCATGGCGTCGCGCATCGAACCATCGGCAGCGCGGCCGAGCAGCCACAGGGCGTCGTCCTCGAACGGCACGTTCTCGGCGGTCAGTACGTGAGTCAGGTGCTCGACCACGCGCTCCGGCGGCATGTTCTTCAGGGAGAACTGCAGGCAGCGCGATAGCACGGTGACCGGCAGCTTCTGCGGGTCGGTGGTAGCGAGGAGGAATTTGACGTGGGGCGGCGGCTCTTCCAGCGTCTTCAACAGGGCGTTGAAGGAACTGGTGGAGAGCATGTGCACTTCGTCGATCAGGTAGACCTTGAAGCGGCCACGGCTCGGCGAATACTGCACGTTGTCGAGCAGCTCACGGGTGTCTTCGACCTTGGTGCGGCTGGCGGCGTCCACTTCGATCAGGTCGACGAAGCGCCCCTCGTCGATCTCCCGACACACCGAACAGGTGCCGCAGGGGGTGGAGCTGATGCCGGTTTCGCAGTTCAGGCACTTGGCGATGATCCGCGCGATAGTGGTCTTGCCCACGCCGCGCGTACCGGTGAACAGGTAGGCGTGGTGCAGGCGCTGGCTGTCCAGGGCATTGATCAGGGCTCTGAGCACATGCGTCTGGCCGACCATTTCGCGGAACGAGCGCGGACGCCATTTACGTGCAAGAACCTGATAACTCATGGAAAACCGTCATGTGAGGAAAGCAAAAGTGGGCTAATCCTAGCGGAGCAACCAGCAAATTGCATCCGCCAACCGAACCCTGTAGACGTCGCACACGGACTCTATAAATAGCGCTGGTCAATTCTTGAACAACCGCGTATGATCCGCCCCGTTCGTACCACGCTGTAAGTCAAAAAGGCCTTTGCGCCCCCTCGCTGGTTTCCCGGTTCAACGTCTAGCGCATCTGCGCACTGCCGCCCTCCCCGATCCCATCTGCTGACTGATCAGGCCAACTCGCCGTTTATCGGTGCAGTTCCTCTGCCTGCCTCCGACGTACCGACCACGCCGAAGAACCGTAACAATGGAACTTTATCGTGCTAATCAAGCTCCGATCGGTTGACATGCTATGGCCGCTTTTCGGCCAACCACATGGAGCTACACCACGCGCAACGAAGCGCACATGCTTTAAGGAAAGACCTAGAAAAATGAACACTCAACATCAAATTCAGAAAGCCATCAGCACCCTGACTCACGCCTTCGCTCCGTTCGACTGCCGTATCCAGGCCGCACGCAAGGGCAGCTTCAGCTTTACCCTGGTCGACAAGACCGGTATCGCCCAGTACAGCCAGCGACTCTACCCTGGCCAGTACAGCGACGACTCGCTGCAACAGGTGATCGAACGCACCCGCCAGTCGCTCATCGCCTGAACCAATCGGCCATCCCGAGGTCGAAGGTGACCAACCTCAGGATGGAGTAGGACATGGAACTCACCAACCAACAGCTCGTCGATCACCTGTTCAATCCGCTGCGCGCCAGCTTCAGCTCGCCTCGCCCGGATGGCAGCATCATCCTCGCCCTGCTCGACGAGAGCGACAGCACTGTCTATAGCCGCGTCCTGGCCAAGCCACAAATCGCCGACCAGAATGCCTTCGCCCAGAGCCTGGAAGAAATTCGCCTGGAACTGGCCGTAAGGGCCGGCAATATCCCAGCCGATCTGCGCAAGACGCTCAAGGAACAGGACAGCGTGTTGAATTACCGCATCGCCTGAGCCTGCAAACAGCCAAAAGCCCGCGCCCAAAGCGCGGGCTTTTTATTGCGCACAGCAAAAAAACGCCAGATAGGCGCTGGGGATACTGAGATAGAGGGAGGCCTGGAAAACTGGAGGTGGACCCCACCAGCCACACCCCGGCACACGATGTTCCCGCTGTGGCTGCTCCCTTCCGGGCCTGACCAGGTTAACGGGTAATCATTGCGAGGGGACCGGCAGGGCCACCATAACGCTGCTAAAAAGCCCGTTCTAGAGCCTTCATGAGTCAGCGCCACCTCTGAAGCGGTCTTCACCAGACCACGCAGAAAAATGGAAATCGAGGCCATTGTAGGCGACCTCCTGGGGCTGCCTGCAAGACACTTTGTACCACCTGTTTGCCCCCCTTTTGTACCACTTGAGGGGCAGGTACAGGCGCCCATTGCTGCCACCTGCAGGCCTCAAAGCCCCCCGAGAGAGCCGGCAATATAGGTAACGGCTTGCAAAATTTGCCTTGCTTCTCCAGGCTCGCGCTGGAAAACAATAATGACGCTAGCAATAAGGAGAGCTCGTCATGGCGATGCGATTCAGGAAATCAATCAAGCTAGCCCCTGGCGTCAGAATGAATATCAGTGGGTCAGGCGTTGGCTGGACACTGGGACCACGGGGCGCATCGGTAGGAATTGGCAAACGGGGAGCCCGGCTGAACACCAGCTTCATGGGCTTATCCAGCAGTCAAAAACTTTCGGGGCCTTCCAGACCGGCCAGACCCGCACAACCGAAAAGCCAATCGACTCTTGTGTCCCTGACCTGCGCCCTGCATGACGACGGTACGCTGACCTTCCACGACGCTGACGGTAACGATCTACCTGAACATGTGATTGAGGCAGCCAAGAAGCAGAACAAGGAGCACATCCTTGGGATGATTCAACGCAAGTGCGATGACATAAACGGGAACATCGCTGCTCTCGGCACCATCCACTTGGAGACCCCCAGCTGCACTTCTAGACCAGTCTATGTCGAAGTGTCATTCAGTGAGCCAGAGCCAGCCCCTCCCCACCCTCGTAAACCGAACCTGCTGGATAGGCTGCTCAAGAAACGCATGCAGCGTCTTGAGGCGTTAAATGCTGAAGCCTATGCGCACTTCACTTCAAGCCATAACGCTTGGTCAGGCCAGCGGACAAACCACCTGCGGGATGAGCAGGACAGAAGACGATTGGTCGAGGAAGGTATATACAACTCCACCTCCGACATGGAAGCGTGGCTGGAGTACACCCTTCAGGACATTTGCTGGCCGAGAGAGACCGATATCTCCCTGGAGTTACTGGACGGCGGAGACTGCGTTGTGCTGGACGTCGACCTTCCTGAGATCGAGGACATGCCTACAGCCACCGCAAGTGTGCCGAGTAGAGGCTTGAAGCTATCGGTCAAGGAGCTGTCCGCAACAGCCGTCCAGAAGCTCTACATGTCTCACGTCCATGCTATTGCCTTCAGGATCATAGGAGAGACGTTTGCAGCGCTACCCAAAACAACTAAAGTCGTTCTCTCCGGCTACTCACAGCGCCCGGACAAGACCACCGGAAGAATCACGGACGAGTACCTTTTCTCCGTTCGGGTTGACCGGGGCGCTTGGAGCGACATTGACTTTCGCCGCCTGTCGGACATTGACGTCGTTGAAGCACTGACACGATTCGATCTGCGCAGACAAATGTCGAAGACGGGAATATTCAAGGCCATCGAACCCTTCCAGCAGTGATTACATAGGAACGCCCTCGCCACTGGCTATTGCTGGCGGGGGTAGCCCTACAGTCAGGCTATTTTTCAACGAAAAATCTGAGCGACCTTTTTTAAGTATGGTCGCGACAGAGCCCCCCGTACCCCACACCGTCTCCCATACACCAGCGCTGCCTTGATCGACATCACGTCAGGGGCGAGCCCCTCCCTAGCTGCGCTGACATTACTAACTGCGCGCCACGCCTGGCTCAGGAAGTACACCTTGTGAGCCATGCCAGGCGACCTCACGGCGACACGGCGGAATGAGCCCTGCAGCCTAGCTCAATTGTGTTGACTTTCAATGACCCACAAGGCAGATTGAGAGCCTACCTTGTGAGCCAGTCGGAGCCCAGCACCATGACCACTATCCTTGCCTACACCCGTGTCAGTAGCGACGGCCAGTCAGTTGAGGCCCAGCGCCACGCTATCGGGCAACGCTACAAGGTCAGCGACGATGGATGGTTCACCGACGAGGCCACCAGCGGCACAACCAAGGCCCTGGAGCGGACAGGCTTCAAGGCGCTGTTCACCTTTGCCAGGAAGGGCGACACCGTCATCGTCGCAGCCATCGACCGCCTGGGCCGTAACACCATCGACGTCCTGGAGACAGTCGAGGCACTGAAGGCCAAGGACGTCACCGTCATATCCATGCGCGAAGGCTTCGACCTCGCTGGCCCCCACGGGAAGATGGTCTTGACCATACTGGCCGCTGTTGCCGAGTTGGAGCGGGAGAACATCAAGGCCAGGCAGATGGCGGGCATCAACAAGGCCAAGGCCGACGGGCGCAAGCTGGGCGCACCCAAGCAGCACGACGACGCCGCTATCGCTTCCTGGAGAAAGGCGAACGGCGCAAGCATCCAGGCCACTGCCGACCACTGGGGCGTCTCTACGGCCACTGTGAAGCGCGCCTGTAGGGCACACCCTGTCGAGGCCTGAGCGCCACGCCAGCAGCACGCCAGGCGGCTCCGGGAGCAGGGACCACATCGAGCAGGGCCACCCTAACGGCCCTCCTCCAGGCCTTTACAGCCCCCCATTGAACAACCAGCTCCAGCCCCCTGCAAAACCCATCCCCGGCCATTTGCGGCCACCCCTTGTGTGAACAGCGCGAAGCACTTCTGGAGGCCGGGAAGTATTTGCGGCCCAACCTAGTGTACAGCGACGTGCTGTAGCCATCCCCCACTTCCCCGCGACGACTACGCCCCCCTGCCCGGAACACTCCAGGCGGGGCGCTGGCGTTCGCTCTATCACCAAGGACTTCGATCCAATGAACACCACCACAAAGCTGGTGCGGTTGAACCTGCACCTGCGCCCTGACCACATCGACCGACTGACCACCCTGGCCTGCGCCTTGGGCAAGAAGAAGTGCCGCGACACGCGCCTAGCTGAAGCCATGGAACTGGCCCTGACAGCGGGCTTGTCCTGGGAGGATGACGACCTCCTGGACTTGGGCCGTAGCGACCGTGAGGAGCCTTGCTGGCTCGCTCTCGGCCCTATCGTCAGGCAGCCTAATGTCACGCCCACCCTGGATACCGGGAAGCGACCACAATGAAGCCGACCGAGAAGGTGACCGATAGCCAGAAGCAGCAGGTCATCCAGCTACTGCAGACCAAAGCCTCCGAACGCGCCATTGAGGAGCAGACCAAACTATCCCGACGCCAGATACGTAAGATCAAGCAAGAGGTGAAGGAGACCAACGATGGCAATCCACTGGTTTATGACCACCAGACAACAATGACACGTGCAACCGCCATCGCTGAGTTGGTGAAGCTGAGCACACGACCAGGTGGGGTACGTCGCTCTGAGATGTGGCCGGTCTTACGTGAATTTTATGGTCTTCGTCTAGACCGTAATAAGGGGACGTGGGTGCTCGATATGACGGACTCCCAGTATCAGTACCTGAAGAAGCAGGTCACGAAAGAAGCCTCCGCCAAAGGCAAAGAAGCGTTGTTCATACCCGAGTGGCTTCCCCGACAGGCCCCCGTTGCAGCCAACGATACACTGGTCAGCATGGCTGGATGCCTCCACGACCGAGCCCAGGAGTATGCCTCCGAGTTCATGTCCCTCTTCCCGAGTGCGTCCAGGAAACACGTATTCACAGAGCTGGTCAGTCTAGCGTTCAAGCAAGCGTCCGCCGAACCTGTCGAGATCAAGTGCCAACGGAACGCTGAGACGGCTGAACTACTTCAAGGACGACTCGGCCATCTGGCCCGACGACCAGCAGCAAACGATGCCCCAACCGTCAAGACCGACGTCGAGCTTGATCGGCTATGCCTCTGACCTCAGACAGTAGCCATACCCCAGACAGATGTGTGCAGGGCAGTCGTGCATCAGCTGTCTGAACAAGGAAAGCCTGAGCATTAACAATGAAGTGAGGATGGAATAAGGACTACCCCCCCTGTCCGTCCTCCTTGGTCTTCTTTCTTGGTCGGTCTCTTCGGAAAGCCGACAGCGGCTGCGCTACTGCCGCCCTCCACGACCGCCCCTGACATAACGCTCCCAAGGCTGCATTGAAAGCTGCCTCCTGAGCGGACCAGTGAACCACCTATAACTCTGTCGGGAATTGGTCCGCTCCGCCCTGTCCATCCTACCCCCATCAGCCACCAGGCGCCCTCCGCTGAGGATGCCGGGAAGGTTGCACCTCAAATTCACTATCAAGGAACGCACCACATGACCGCACGTACCTACACCGCCTTCACCGACGGCTCCTGCCTCAACAACGGCACCATCATCGCCAGAGCTGGCTGGGGCGTCGTCATCCGCAACGCGGAAGGCGTCACCATAGAGGCCGCAGGCCCACTGAAGGACGGCCACCATCCGACCAACCAAAGGGCTGAACTGACTGCCGCCATCGAGGCCTTAAAGATCATAAAGAAGCCTGCTGTGGTCGACCTCTACACCGACAGCAACTACGTGGTCCAAGGCATCAATTCCTGGATGACGAAATGGAAGGCCAATGACTGGCGGAAGTCAGATAAGAAGCCCGTCGAGAATGTAGACCTCTGGAAGGCCCTCGACACCCTGCTTGGTCTACACAGCGTCACCGCCCACTGGATCAAGAGCCACAGCGGCCACATCGAGAATGAACGTGTCGACGCACTCGCCGCGAAGGCAGCAGCGCTCCAGAAGTCGCACAGTAAGCGGATTCCTGCTGTAGAAACCCCCGTGGTCTAACCCACTATCACGCCCCTGCAGAGCCCTCCCTGAAGGTTCGCTCGGGCGTGTCTTCCCCCCTGCTGTTTTCTGGTCGACCTGACCAAGCGCGGCCTAGCGCTCCTGCAGGGGGACAAACAATGAACCAGCAACCCACCATCGAGGAGCGCCTGGAGCAGGCCAAGCAAGCCATGCGCGATGCCCTGTTCGTCCTGGACAAGAACATCGAGGACATGAGGGAGCATCGAGCACGCATCCGGGAAGCCCTGGTCGAGCTGCAGGAGGTGAAGGCATGAGCCAGGTACAGAAATTCAACTTCGGCCTGATGGACTTGCGCGTCATCGAGCAGGACGGCCAGCCGTGGTTCGTGGCTGCAGACGTCTGCGCGGCCCTTTCTATCGGCTGGGATAAGACGAACTACCGTTACGCCCCGAGCCGCGTCGTGGGCTATCTGGACGCTTCCGAGAAAGGGAGCAAAAAGATTGCTAGCCCGAGCAACGGCTCGCAGAACACCCTCATTATCAGCGAATCCGGCCTATACAAGCTGGTCATGCGCTCCAACAAGCCCGAAGCCCGCGCCTTCCAGGACTGGGTCACGCGGGTAGTCCTGCCAGCCATCCGTAAGGACGGCGCCTATGTCCTGGGCGAGGAGAAGGTAGCGACCGGCGAAATGGACGAGGACGAGCTGGTACTGAAGGCCATGGGCATCATGCAGCGCAAGCTGGAACGCCTGGCCCAGGAGAAAGCCGCCCTGGAAGCCACCAACCAACGCCTCCTCCCGGCTGCTGAAGTCGGCCAGGCGGTCGGCCAGCGCTCCCGTATCGGCGTCGTCGAGTTCGCCCGCAAGCTGGAAGGCGTCAACACCATGCAGGTACAGAAAGACCTCATGGTCATGCAGTACCTGTTCAAGCGCGACGGGCACTGGGCCGTGCGGCACAAGTTCAAGGGCGTCCTGTTCGACGAGGTACTGGCACCCGATGGACGCTCGAAAATCGTCGTCCTGGAGAAGGGACAGCAGCTCCTGGTCAACCTCTATCACGACGAACGCCTGACCATGAAGACCGGCTTCAAGCCTCTACCACGCCTGGCTTTGGAGATACCCTGCCCAAGGCTAACCAAAGAAAGTTACACAGAGTTGGAAAATTGACGGAACCATGAACCGTGCTGAAGCAGGGGCAACGCTATCGCCGAATTGACGGGGCCTACAGAGAAATCAACTAAAAGCAGTCACCAAGACATCGGAAACCGACGAACGGTAATCGACGTCTAAGTACAAGATTCTAAAGGGAGATCAAAAAACAACCACATCTAGCGCACACGTTATCCACAGGCTGTTCTTCACCGTGGCGTTGCAGAGCCTATCTGGGCACATTATCTTGATGCCCACGGAGCAGAGCACCACAAGATATTGTGTTCTACCCGTACTGCAGACCTCATTGCGAGGTCGAGTGAAAGGAAGTCAGCGAGCAACTGCGCCTGAAGTTGTGGAGACGACAGCGCAGTTACCCGCCCCACCGGGAGCTCAGCAGTAGTTACACGAACCGGCCCTGACGGGGGGCCAATTAAGCAATGCGACAGTTGTTCCGTCAACGCGCATCTGCCGAATGGTTCCCCAGCTGGCCGAATACCGAAATCGCCTATTGGAGGTAATACCATCATGGCGAAGAACGACAAAGATACATCGGCCAGCATCGCTACGTTGGCATCCGAAACACTCCGCGACCCTAATGCTTCTGCAATCGCAAAGAGCCTTGCCGGCTCCGCACTTGCGCAAGCAACCACTGGGAAAGAGACCGGAGCTGACATGGAGAGCAAAGCTTCGCAGGCACTCCGCAACCCACGCTCCAGTGACACCACCAAGGCCTTGGCTGGCTCGGTGGTTTCGCAGAGCAACAAAAAGCGCTGAGGAGACCATCATGGAACGTTACTACGTCAACCAGCGTCAGCAGGCAAATGGTGACCATGAGGTGCATAAAGCCACCTGCCAGTACCTCCCTGTTAATCGTACAGACCTTGGTTATCACGTCGGTTGCCAGACCGCTGTGGTCGCGGCTCGCCGCATGTACCCCACCGCCAATGGCTGCTACTACTGCTCTTACGTCTGTCACACCACCTGACGATAAGGGGGCCAGGGAGCGGCCCCTGTTTAGGGTGCTTTCAGAGTTACCATTTCCACCACCGGCACCAGTACCTCCGGCCTGAAGTCTTTCCCATAACGACCGAATGTTATCCCCCCTGTCTGGTGCCCCAGCACACCGCCGACCAGCGCCTCAGACACCCCCTTCTGCTTCAAGTGGTCTGCGAATGTATGCCGGAAGCTGTGGAAGTCCTTCTTCCCCTCAAAGCCCAGCTGCGCCCTGACCCGAGCGAACCATTTGGAAGGGGCAGCACTGTAGCCATGCTTCTTGTGAAGAGTCAGCTCCGGGAATAGCCGCGCATGCCCATCTACACGCAGGCTGGCGACATACTCCATAAAACCAAGGGCCTTCAGGCGAGAGTGAATCGGGACCAAACGCTCAGAGCCATCATTCTTGAGCTTCTGGTCTGGCCGGCCCTTCCGTATGTGAAGACAGTCCACACCATTAACGACCACGATATCGTCCAGGTACAGCTGACACAGCTCATTCAGCCGTGCGCCCGTATAGAGCCCCAACAGGGGTAGCCAATACTGGTTCGGCTTCGGCCCATTTGCAGGCGCGTACCTGCTCCTGTCGAACAGGGCCTTCAAGTCGGCTTCAGTGAACGCCGAACGCTCCTGGTTCACCTTCCCCCTGCGCTTGATGCCAAGCCTGTAGAACGGGTTCTTATCGCAGTACCCCTCCCGGATGGCATAGGCGAAGAACGTCGTCAGGTTCTTCACGTAGTTGTTGAACGTAGTCTGACTGATGGTGGACTTGGCCTCGGCAATGGCCTGCTCCAGGGACGTGACGGACAGCTGGTGTATCCGTGGCGGCAGCTTTAACGCGGTCTCCCGGAACTGCTGGGTCTCCTTGCGGGTGATGAGGTTTATCGGATGGTCTCCGATGACGCGGACGAACAGGGAAGCCATTGCCCGCTTGTCGTCCAGGGTCTTGGTAGAGACACCTTCCCGAGCTTGCTGACGCAGGTACTCGTCAACGACCTTGGAGAACAATGGCGCCAACGGCGGCTCGTCACGAATGGGGACCGTATTGGCCTTCTGCGGCCCCCTGCTCGGCTGCTCCCGAGGATTAGCTATCACGGCCTCGAAGGTACTAACCAACTGCTGCTGGCGCAGCCAGGAGGCCCAGCTAGCAACGCGCTTCCCACCCGCCTCCCAGGCGCCCTTCAGGAGGTCCAACGATGGCCGACGCCCCTGGAACGCCTCTGTGAACAGTCGCTGGGTCTGCAGCAGAAGCTCACGCCCACGGATCAACGCCTCCCTACGGCAGCGCGTCTGGAGCGACCTGCGTATCTCCCGTTGAGGGAACAAAGGGCGAATGACTTCAGGCACCACGATACGGAAATAGAAGACCGAATGGCGCGACAGGAGAAGGTAAGACGGGACAGTAGACACGGATGTATCACTCCTTGTACCACTGCGTGGATTGGAGTGAAAAACCGTTCAGAATCAATGACTTAAGTCACTGGAGGTGGACCCCACCAGCCACACCCCGGCACACGATGTTCCCGCTGTGGCTGCTCCCTTCCGGGCCTGACCAGGTTAACGGGTAATCATTGCGAGGGGACCGGCAGGGCCACCATAACGCTGCCCGCCATTGCGACGAGCCGCGCCATTGTAACGGCTAAACGTAAACTTACAACTGCTTCAAACACTTAGATACGCGTGACAGCCACGCTAGACACGGAAACGGCCCACCAGCTGGGCCAACCCATGGGACAGTTCGGACAGGTGCTGACTGGCCCGCGTGCTCTGCTCTGAGGTCAGCGCCGCTTCGTTGGACAGGTCGCGAATATCGCTGATGTTGCGCGCGATCTCTTCGGTAACGCTGCTCTGCTCCTCGCAGGCGGTAGCGATCTGTGCGGCCATGTCGTTGATACGCTGCACCGAGTCGCCGGTCACGCTTAACGCCTGGTCTACGCCGGCCGCCTGTTCAACGCTCTGCCGCGCGCGGGCACTGCCCGAATGCGTGGCCTTGACTGCGTTCTGCACGCCGGCCTGTAGGCGCTCGATCATCTGCTGGATGTCCTTGGTCGACTCCTGGGTACGCGCCGCCAGTGCCCGTACCTCGTCGGCCACCACGGCGAAACCACGGCCCTGCTCACCTGCCCGCGCCGCTTCGATGGCGGCGTTGAGTGCCAGCAGGTTGGTCTGCTCGGCAATGCCCTTGATCACCGCCAGCACCGCGCCAATGTTGGCGGTTTCCTGCTCCAGGGTCTGAATAGTGTCGGAGGCGCTTTCCACTTCCTGGGCCAACTGGCGAATCGAATGGATGGTCGCCCCCACCACCTGGGCGCCTTCACGCGACTGCGTCTCGGCATGGCGCGCGGCGTCGGCGGCATTCTGCGCGTTGCGCGCCACCTCATGCACCGCCACGCTCATCTCGGTAGCGGCCGTGCTGACCTGGTCGACCGCGGCATGCTCGCTGCTGATAAGCCGATCATTGGCGGCCGCCATGCCGGCCAGGCTCTTGGCCGAATCCGCCACCTCTCCGGTCACGCGGCCAACCTCCTTGATCAACGGCTGCAACTTGTCGAGAAAGCGGTTGAAGGCATGGCTGAGCTTACCCAGTTCATCCTTGGACATGACATCCAGACGCACGCGCAGATCGCCATCGCCATCAGCAATCTGTTCGATACGGTAAAGCAGGTTGTGCAACGGCCGCGTAACCAGCAGCGGGAAACCCACCACCAGCACCAGGCACACCAGCAGGCCGATGGCGATGATCAGCCCCTGCTGCCAGGCCAGCGCCTCGCCGCGGGCGATGGCTGCGGTGCCAACGGCATTGGCCGCGTTGTCTTCCAGCTCACCGAGCTTGTCGATGGCGCTGCGCGCCTCTTCGAACTGCGCCTCGCTGTCTGCGAAACTCAGTCGGCTGGCGGCATTGGGGTCGCTGCTGGCCATTTCCAATACGCGTTGCGAGGTTGCCTTCCAGCGTTCGAAGCCGCGGTCGAACTCCGCCACCAGCGCCAGCGCCTCACTGCCTGGCTGCATCGCAGCGAACTTGTGCACGCGGTCATAGGCCTGCTGCAGGTTCTCGGCATGCGAGGCGCGCAACTCGGCAGCGTGGGAACCGGAATCCTCATCGAGCAGGCTACGCTCGGCGACAAACGCCTGATAAAGGTCGCGATCAGCATTGAGCAGCAGACTGATGGCAGGCAAATGACGATTGGTCAGGGTGGTGCTGGATTCGGCGACCTGGGTAATGCCGCGCATACCCAGCGTCCCCATGGCCACCAGCAGCGCGGCGAGCAACAGAATGGGTACGGCTATCTTCCAACGAAACCCCAGATCGGTGAATGCGCGCAGCATGGTGGCACTCCAGTATTAGGCAGGTCTCAGTAGCTTAGTCGAGCCCTGCCAAGTCGCCGTCTGCGCGCGCAAAAATCCGGAAAACCTCCAGCGCTGAGCTAACCTTCTGCAAGACCACCCGCGCCACTCGTCGCATCCCGCAGTTCGGCCATGATGAGCATTCCCGAGGCACGCGCACGCCACCTCAGGAGCAACCATGGCCAATTCGCATAGCCCCTTCCATCCGATCATCTACGTACGTGGCTACGCCATGACCCCGGGAGAGATCGACCAGACCAGTGCCGACCCCTTCTGCGGCTTCAACCTCGGCTCTACCGTCTACCGCGCAGTAGCGGAAAAGACCCGCCAGCCACGCAAGTTCGTCTTCGAGTCGCCGGTGATCCGCCTGGCCTCGGAGTTCGACTATCAGGACGTGTACGAAGACGGCTACGACATTCTCGACCCGGAATGGGCGGCCAACCCGGATAACCGGCTGGGAAGCCGCTCGATCATCATCTATCGCTACTACGACGAGGCCTCACGGCTGCTGGGTATCGGCAGCACACCGAGCCTGGAGGTGTTCGCCAACAAGCTTGGCGAGCTGATTCTCAAGGTGCGCGAGCTGGTGTGCGCCAACCCGAAGAACGCCATCACCAAGAGCGACTTCCGTTGCTACCTGGTGGCCCATTCGATGGGTGGCCTGGTTTGCCGAGGCCTGCTGCAAAACGCCAAGCTGGATCCGGGTGGTGCGGCCAAACTGGTGGACAAGGTGTTTACCTACGCCACGCCACACAATGGTATCGACCTGCTCGGCATCAACCCGCCAAGTTGGCTGAACCTAAGCGACATCAGCAACTTCAACCGCCAGCGCCTGGCGACGTTTCTCGATCTGGAAGCCGCTTACAAGCTCACCGAGCGCGTCGACTGGCTACCCGAGGCGCGCTTCCCGTCGAAGCGTTTCTTCTGCATGGTTGGCACCAACCGCATGGACTACGAAGCCGGCCTCGGCCTCTCGCGTACCTTCGCAGGCCACGGCAGCGACGGCCTGGTGCGCATCGACAACGCGACCCTCTGCGGCCTGGACGCTGGCAACAAAGCGGCAGCGCCCTGCGCCAAGGCGTTCGCCTATCGAGCGCATTCCGGCTACTTCGGCATCGTCAACAGTGAGGAGGCTTACCAGAATCTCACGCGATTTCTGTTCGGCGATGTGCGTGTAGACATCTGGGCCGAAGTCGACGCCATCACCCTGCCCAAGGAGCTGCGCAAATCTGAAAGCCAGGGGCAGGCGGTTAACGCCTTGTACCAGTTCGAAGTACTCGCCGCCCCGCGAGGCAAGCTCTGGTACCTGAGCCGGCGCACCGCCGAGGAGGATTCGGTGGCCTGTCTCGCCCACCAGCACTGGCTCAAGGCACCGCAGGAGAACGGCAAGCTGTACCTCGGCAGCCTGTTTCTTGCCGAACGGGCGCGCGTGAACAGCAGGCGCAAGGGACTGGCCTATACCCTGACCTTCAACGTTCGGGTGCCGGACTACGAGGTGGAGCGCAAACTATGGGTCAACCAGCATTTCGAGGGCAGCTATCTGTTCCGCAACAGCCTGGTGCTGGAAATAACCCCACCCAACGCCGACAGTGGCTGGCAAGTGAGCCACGCCTGGCAGAACCAGGGCGTGCACAGCGCAGACCGCAAACTCGATGGCAACATTCAGCAAGATGGAAGCTTGGAGATCGAAGTGCCGTTTGACAGCGCCAGTGAGCCCGGCATCAGCGGCCGACTGCGTTTTTTGGTCGCACGCTGGAACCACCAGGACTGATGCGACACTAAGCCCTATCGGTAAAGCCCATCAGGCGCTGCCGAGCCATCCCTTTTGTGCTAGCTTTCCCACGTTTTCGGCTGTGCAGCCTCGTGTCTGCCGCGCCGAACCTCTCACCTGCAAACGGAGTTACATCATGGCAATCACCAAAGACCAACTGATCAGCGACCTGGCCGAGGCCGTTTCCCTGCCCAAAGCCACTGTCCGCACCCTGATCGATCAGCTGGGCGAAATTGTCGGCGACGCACTGGAAAACGACGGTGAGATCACCCTGCCGGGCGTCGGCAAACTGAAAGTGAGCGAGCGCCCTGCCCGTACCGGCCGCAACCCGCAGACCGGCAAGAGCATCGAGATCGCGGCCAAGAAAGTGGTCAAGCTGGTGCCTGCCAAGGCCCTGACCGACGCGCTGAACTGATTCAGAGTCTGGCCGCGACCCCACCTGGGTCGCGGCCTTCCCCTACCCCGCCTTAGTCAGCCAGCACCTCGATGCTGCCGCGCATACCGGCCTGGTAATGCCCGGCGATCAGGCAGGCGAACTCGAATTCGCCGGCTCGGTTGAACGTCCAGATCATCTCGCCCTGCGCCTTTGGCGCGACATGCGCCATATACGCCTCTCCATGCGCCATGCCCGGAGCCTTGAGCATCTCGGCGGCATGCTCATCCAGCGTCTGCCGCGTTCCCAGCACGAACTCGTGCAGCAACTTGCCATCGTTGTGATGGACGAAGCGGATGGTCTCACCCTGCCTGACCTGCAATCTCTCGGGGCTGAAGCGCATGTTGTCACCCATGCGAATCTCCACGGTGCGATCGACCTGGTCGACCTGCCCGGCAATGCCCCAAGGCTTTTGCTCTGGCCCGTGATCCATCATGTTCATGGCGCCATGCCCAGCGTGACTGTCTTCATGCGCCTGGGTGTGCAGCGCGGTCAGCAGCGCAACAAGTGCCAGAGCGGTCAGGGTGTAAGCACGTCGTTTCATCTATCCATCTCCCATCATTCGTATCGTTTGCGCGCAGCGAGGCGCACACGGCAAACCGGCTGCTACAGCCAGGCTCGTACCGCAGTGAAAGGTGTTCGGTCAGAAGAAAGACGGACGGGGTGGACGCTCGGGTGTGCCCGGCACGATGGAAACCAGGCGTTCGCTCAATGTCCGAGGCGGCTCTGAACGGTGTATCTGCCCGGCGTAAACCAAGGGCTGGTCGATCACCACCGCACTGACGCAGAACGCGCAGAGGCTGCAGGAGGCGGCGTTGGTCGGGTGATGGGCGGGCTTCGAGTGCTCGGCATCCATCATCACGGCATGCTCAGCGCCGTGATCGGGCATCCCATGCAACGCGCTGCTGCCATGCACCTGCTGGCAAAGCTGCATGCCGAACGCAGCCATTGCCTGAATCGGCAAGGCCAGTATCAAGAGGCAGACAAGAGCGGTACGTAGCCGTTTGCACATGGAAGGACAAGAGCCAGAGGGAAAATGCAGGCGCCGATTATCCACCTCCAGCCCGCAACCTCCAAGCCCGTTCACAGACTCAGATGCCCGCTGTACAGCCCATAGCCTGCCAGCAGCGCGGTCAGCAACACAGCAATGAAGATCAGCCACTCATAGCGCCTGAACAGCACATTCCCCAACTCCCTCTTGGCCTGGTGAAACAGCAGCACGCCAGGGGCGTAGAGCAGCGCCGAGAGCAGCAGGTACTTCACCCCACCGGCATACAGCAGCAAGATGGCATAGAGCGTCGCCAGCAGACCGGCCAGCAGGTCCTTGCGGCGCACGCCGACCTGCGCCTCGTAGGTTTCGCCGCGCAGCACCAGCAGCAAGGCATAGACCGACGACCACAGGTACGGCACCAGAATCATCGACGACGCCAGGTAGATCAGCGACAGATAGGTGCCCTGAGCGAACAGGATGATCAGGAGGAACAGCTGGATCATCGTATTGGTCAGCCACAGCGCATTGGACGGCACCTGGTTGGCATTTTCCCGACGCAGGAAGGCCGGCATGGTGCCGTCCTTGGCCGAGACGAAGAGAATCTCCGCGCACAGCAGCGCCCAGGACAGCAACGCTCCCAGCAGCGAAACTGCCAGGCCGATGCTGATGAAGATCGCCCCCCAGCGCCCCACTACATGCTCCAGCACCCCGGCCATGGAGGGGTTCTGCAGCGCTGCCAGTTCGGGCTGGCTCATCACCCCCAACGACAGCAGGTTGACCAACATCAGCAGCGCCAGCACACCAAGAAAACCCATCACCGTGGCCTTGCCAACATCACTGCGCCGTTCGGCGCGTGAAGAATAGACGCTGGCGCCCTCGATGCCGATGAACACGAACACGGTGACCAGCATCATGTTGCGCACCTGCTCCAGCACGCTACCGAACTGCGGGTTGCTGCGCCCCCAGATATCACGGGTGAAAATCTCGCGGTCGAAGGCCAGGCCGACGATGACGATGAACAGCAGGATCGGCACCAGCTTGGCCACGGTGGTGATCAGGTTGATCAGCGCTGCCTCCTTGATCCCGCGCAGCACCAGGGCATGCACGCACCACAGCAGCACCGAGGCGCAGCCAATGGCCAGCGGCGTATTGCCCTCACCGAATGCCGGAAAGAAATACCCCAGGGTCGAGAACAGCAGGACGAAATAGCCGACGTTGCCCAGCCAGGCGCTGATCCAATAGCCCCAGGCCGACGAGAAGCCCATGTAGTCGCCAAGACCCGCCTTGGCATAGACGTACACACCACCGTCCAATTCCGGCTTGCGGTTGGCCAGGCTCTGGAACACGAAGGCCAGCGCCAGCATGCCCACCGCGGTGATGCCCCAGCCGATCAGCACGGCCCCGACATCGGCCCGGGCGGCGATATTCTGCGGCAGCGAGAAGATGCCACCGCCCACCATCGAACCCACCACCAATGCCGTAAGCGAGCCCACGCCCAGCTTGCGACTTTCCTCTGCCATGAGCACCTCGCGCTTGAGCCTTCGCCCTCACTCTAGCAGCCCGATAGCAGCCTGATGCCAAAACGGCAGACCGATCCAAGCGCGGCTCAGCACCCGAGCCGAAGATGATCGACGCAGTCGCGCGACATCATCTTCAGCCACCACGAGGTCATCCGCCATGCAGCCCATCGCCAACCTGGGCGCCGGTAGTCCCGGCGTCGAATCCACCACCCAGTCCTTTCTCGAAGCCCTGGCCGCCGGTGGCGGTACACCGCTCGAACAACTCCCACCCGGGGAGGCTCGTGGGGTGCTCACCGGCGCTCAAGCCTCGGTAAGCGTCGACCTGTCAGGCGTGGAGACTCGCGAGCAGCGCATTGAAATCGCCGGGCAGACGCTCAAGCTGGTGGTGGTGCGCCCTACGGGCAGTCAAGGCAACCTGCCGGGTTTCATGTTCTTCCACGGTGGCGGTTGGGTGCTAGGCGACTACCCGACCCACGAACGCCTGATCCGCGATCTGGTGGTGGGCTCCGGCACCGCCGCGATCTACGTCGACTACACGCCGTCGCCGGAGGCCAAGTACCCGACCGCGATCAACCAGGCCTACGCCGCCACCCAATGGGTGGCCGACAACGGCAGCCAGATCGGTATCGACGGGGCTCGCCTGGCCGTAGCCGGTAACAGCGTCGGCGGCAACATGGCCGCTGTGGTCGCCATCAAGGCCAAGGAAGCCGGAACGCCGACGCTGCGCTTCCAGTTGCTGCTTTGGCCGGTGACCGACGCCAGTTTCAACAACGCGTCCTACAACCAGTTCGCCGAGGGCCACTTCCTGACGCGCGCGATGATGGAGTGGTTTTGGGACAACTACACCACCGACCCCAAGCAACGTAACGAGATCCATGCATCGCCGCTGCGCGCCAGCCTGGAGCAGTTGAAAGGCCTGCCGCCGGCACTGGTGCAGACCGCCGAGATGGACGTGCTGCGCGACGAAGGCGAAGCCTACGCGCGCCGCCTGGGCGCGGCCGGGGTGGCGGTCAGCGCCGTGCGCTACAACGGCATGATCCACGACTACGGCCTGCTCAACGTGATCGCCGAGGTACCTGCCGTACGCACGGCCATGCAACAGGCCGGCGCGGCCCTGCGTGAACACCTGACCTGACTACCACAGCCCGATACCAGAACCGTAGTTACATCCAATCCAGGCAGCAGACGCTCTGCAATAGTCCCGACGTCTACCCGACGGCAACGACCGACGGGATGCGTGCATCGACCACCGACCCACCGACAGGTAACCGCTATGAGCAATCCAAAAACCGAAGTTCTCACACCGCACAACAGCCAGCTGATCTTCATCGACCAGCAGCCACAGATGGCCTTCGGCGTACAGAGCATCGATCGGCAAACCCTGAAGAACAACACCGTGGGTCTGGCCAAGGCCGCCAAGATCTTCAACGTGCCGACCATCATCACCACGGTCGAGACCGAAAGCTTTTCCGGCCACACCTACCCCGAGCTGCTTGCCGTGTTCCCCGACGCGCCGCTGCTCGAGCGTACCTCGATGAACTCCTGGGACGACCAGAAGGTTCGCGACGCGCTGAAGAAGAACGGTCGTAACAAGATCATCGTCTCCGGCCTGTGGACCGAGGTGTGCAACACCACCTTCGCCCTCTCGGCCATGCATGACGCCGGCTACGAGATCTACATGGTCGCCGACGCTTCCGGTGGCACCTCGCAGGCCGCCCATGACTACTCCATGCAGCGCATGATCCAGGCCGGCGTAGTGCCGGTGACCTGGCAACAAGTGCTGCTGGAATGGCAACGCGACTGGAAGAACCGCGACACCTACGACGCTGTGATGGAACTGGTGAAGGAACATTCCGGTGCCTACGGCATGGGCGTGGACTACGCCTACACCATGGTGCACAAGGCACCTGAGCGCGTTGAGCATGGTCCGACCCTGGCCCCTGTAGCCGCGCCCATCTGACCTCGTGACGGCGGCTACGCCCTCGATTCGACCAGCAGCGCGCATCAGTGCGCGCCGCTGGCTCGACAACACCAAGGCATCGAGCAGAGTCTCCAACATGAGTGAGACGCAAGCGGAAACCGTCACCCTGGTGGTACGCCATCAGGTTCGCCCAGGCCACGTACCGCGTTACGAAGCCTGGTTGCGACGCATCATTGCTACCGCCAGCCAGTGCCCCGGCCACCTCGGCGTGGACGTGGTACGCAGCCGTCAGCCCTTTGTGGCGCAGTTCACCTGCGTGCTGCGCTTCGCCAGCCTGCAGCAGTTGCAGAACTGGATCGAATCGGAACAACGACGCCAGTTGATCGCCGAAGTCGAGCCGCTGTTACGCGCCGGTGATCAGCTGGAAATCGCCGAGAACAAGGAATTCTGGTTCGTGCCGGAAAACGCGCAGGCGCCACCGCCCCGCTGGAAACAGGCGTGCGTCACCTTTCTGGTGATCCTGCCGCTGAGCCTGCTGATACCGCTGCTCTGGCAACCGCTGTTTCACCTTGCTCCCTGGCTGGGCGCTTATCTGCCAAGCAACACCCTGATCACCCTGAGCATCGTCTTGCTCGTGGTGTACCTGTTCATGCCCATGGCCACGCGCCTGTTCGACGCCTGGCTGAATCCAACCGTTGACGAGAATCGATCATGAGCCAGGACCCCTCCGACCCGAAACGCCGCCATTTTCTCGCCACCAGTAGCGTGCTTGGCGCCGCCGGCGCGTTGTGGTCTGCCCTGCCCTTCGCGGCCATGGCCAGCGACTCATCCGTCAGTTCATCAGGAGGCAACATGAGCGCCGATCTCATTCTCTACAACGGTCGCCTGCACACGGTCGACCGCGAAAAACCCCAAGCCAGCGCCGTGGCCATCAAGGACGGGCGCTTCGTCGCCGTCGGCAGCGACGCCGAGGCCATGGCCTTGCGCGGTGATTCCACTCGCGTCATCGACCTGCAAAAGCGCACAGTGATCCCCGGCCTCAACGACTCGCACCTGCACCTGATTCGCGGCGGGCTCAACTACAACCTGGAGCTGCGTTGGGAGGGCGTGCCGTCGCTGGCAGACGCCCTGCGCATGCTCAAGGACCAGGCCGACCGCACACCGACGCCGCAGTGGGTACGCGTGGTCGGAGGCTGGACCGAATTCCAGTTCGCCGAACAACGCCTTCCGACCCTGGATGAGCTGAACCGAGCCGCGCCGGACACCCCGGTGTTCGTCCTTCACCTCTATGACCGCGCCCTGCTCAACCGCGCCGCACTACGTGCCGTCGGTTACGACAAGAACACGCCGAACCCGCCCGGTGGCGAAATCCAGCGTGATGCCAGCGGCGAGCCCACCGGCATGCTGATCGCCCGGCCCAATGCGTTGATCCTCTACGCCACCCTGGCCAAGGGGCCGAAGCTGCCGTTGGAGTATCAGGTCAATTCCACCCGCCAGTTCATGCGCGAGCTCAACCGCCTGGGCGTGACCAGCGCCATCGACGCCGGCGGCGGCTACCAGAACTACCCGGACGACTATCAGGTGATCCAGGAGCTGGCCGACAAGGATCAGCTCACTGTGCGCATCGCCTACAACCTGTTCACCCAGAAGCCCAAGGAAGAGCTGACCGACTTCAAGAACTGGACCAGCAGCGTCAAGCTGCGCCAGGGCGATGATTTCCTCCGCCATAACGGCGCCGGTGAAATGCTGGTGTTCTCCGCTGCCGACTTCGAGGACTTTGTCGAGCCGCGCCCGGATCTGGCGCCGAGCATGGAGGCCGACCTGGAGCCGGTGGTGCGGCATCTGGTCGAGCAGCGCTGGCCATTCCGTCTGCATGCCACCTACGACGAATCCATCTCGCGCATGCTCGATGTGTTCGAGAAGGTCGACCGCGACATGCCGTTCAACGGCCTGCCCTGGCTGTTCGATCACGCCGAGACCATCAGCCCGCGTAACATCGAACGAGTTCGCGCACTCGGCGGCGGCATCGCCATCCAGCACCGCATGGCCTTTCAGGGCGAATACTTCATCGACCGCTACGGCGCCAAGGCCGCCGAAGCCACCCCGCCAATCCAGCGCATGCTGGCCGAGGGCATTCCGGTTGGCGGCGGCACCGATGCCACCCGCGTAGCCAGCTACAACCCGTGGACGGCGCTGTATTGGCTGGTCAGCGGCAAAACCGTCGGCGGCACCACGCTCACCCCGCAAGGTCTGTCGCGCGCCACCGCGTTGCAGCTGTTCACCCACGGCAGCGCCTGGTTCTCCAGCGAACAGGGTAAGAAGGGGCAGATCAAGGTCGGCCAACTGGCTGATCTGGTGGCCTTGAGCGCGGACTTCTTCAGCATCGAGGAAGAGCAGATCAAGTGGCTGGAATCGGTACTGACCGTGGTCGGCGGCAAGGTGGTGCATGGCACCGGCGAGTTCGACAAACTCGCCCCGCCAACGCTGCCGGTGCTGCCGGACTGGTCACCGGTGGCCATGGTGCCCGGGCACTGGAAGCCGGCAGCAGCGCCCATGGCTGCTAGCATCCACCAGTGCATTGGTTCCTGCGCGGTGCATGCTCACCAGCACGACCGCGCCCGTCGCAGCAGCATCCCGGTCAGCGATCACCAGGGTTTCTGGGGCGCCTTTGGCTGCTCGTGCTTTGCCTTCTGACATGGCCAACGAAAAAGCCTCGCCCTGGGGCGCACTCAAGCACAGCACCTTCCGCTGGCTGTGGCTGGCCAGCATCGCCTCGAACATCGGCACCTGGATGCACGAGGTCGGTGCCGGCTGGCTGATGACCAGCCTGTCGAGCAATCCCATGCACGTGGCACTGGTGCAGGTAGCCGGCAGCGCGCCGATGTTCCTGCTGGCGCTGCCGGCCGGGGCCATGGCCGACATCATCGACAAGCGTCGCTACCTGCTGATCGTGCAGGTATGGATGGCCGCCGTGGCGACACTGCTGGCAACCCTGACGCTGCTCGGGCTGACCACGGTCTGGCTGTTGCTCAGCCTGACCCTGGCCATGGGCGTCGGTACCGCGCTGATGATGCCGGCCTGGTCAGCGCTGACGCCGGAACTGGTGAGCAAGCGCGACCTGCCCTCGGCCATCGCCCTGTCGAGCCTTGGCATCAACGTCGCCCGCGCGCTCGGCCCGGCCATCGCCGGCGTGCTGGTCAGCCTCAG
This sequence comes from Ectopseudomonas composti, assembly GCF_900115475.1. Taxonomy (GTDB): domain Bacteria; phylum Pseudomonadota; class Gammaproteobacteria; order Pseudomonadales; family Pseudomonadaceae; genus Aquipseudomonas; species Aquipseudomonas composti. Next base: position 182,010 of record NZ_FOWP01000009.1, on the reverse strand, counting down.
CGGGCCATGGGCGACCTTCGCCCTCAATGCCCTGTCGTTCTTCGCGGTGATGGCGGTGCTGCTGACCTGGAAACGCGAGCGCCAGGTCGCCGCCTTCCCGGCCGAACGCCTGCTCGGCGCCATGCGTGCCGGCTGGCGTTACAGCCGTGCCTCACGCCCGCTGCAGTCGGTGCTGGTGCGCGCAGCGGCCTTCTTCGTTGGTGCCAGTGCCGGCACCTCATTGCTACCGCTGATCGTACGCAGCGAGCTGAAAGGCAGCGCCAGTGACTTCGGCCTGCTGCTCGGCAGCGTCGGTATCGGCGCGGTGCTCGGCGCCATGCTGCTGCCCAAGCTGCGCGAGCGCATCAGTGCCAACCATCTGGTGGCGATGGCCAGCGTGCTCTACGCCCTGGTGCTGCTGGCCCTGGCCTGGGTGCGCGACTTCGCCGTGCTGCTGCCGGTGATGCTGCTCAGCGGCGCGGCGTGGATCGCGGTGCTGTCCAACCTGCAGGTCAGCGCACAAACCTCGGTGCCGGACTGGGTGCGGGCGCGGGCGCTGTCGGTGTACATCCTGGTGTTCTTCGGCAGCATGGCCGCCGGCGGCGCACTCTGGGGTTATGTCGCCAGCCATGCGTCGATTCCCGTCGCCCTGCTCGCTGCTTCCGGCTGCCTAGTCCTCGGCCTGTTGCTGACGCCGCGCTTCGCCCTGCCGGTGACCGAAAGCGAAGACCTGGCGCCCTCGCTGCACTGGCCGGCACCGATCCTCGCCGACGAGGCTGATCGTGAACGCGGCCCGGTGATGATCACCCTGCAGTACGACATCGCCGTCGAGCATGCAGCGGCCTTCCGCCAGGCCATGAACGAAGTCGCCCGCATGCGCAGACGTAACGGCGCGTTCTCCTGGGGGCTGGTACAGAACAGCGAGAATCCGCGGCACTGGCAGGAGTTCTTCTTCGACGAATCCTGGCTCGAACACCTGCGCCACCACGGCCGGGTCACCCGCGCCGAGCAACGCATCGAGGCTGCCGCCCGGCATTTCCAGACCCCGGATGTGCCGGTGCACATCGAGCATTTCCTGATGCCGGCCAAGGACGCCGCCCATGCCCCCTCCTGACGAAGGCAGCAGCCCGAGCCAGGGCGTGACAGGCTGAGTGCCACATGCCTCGTCACGCCCTGTTCATCCACGGCAACTGGCTCACGCCAACGATCTGGGAGCCCTTCCAGCGCCGCTTCTGTGCCTGTGGCTACAGTTGCACCGCGCCGCCTTGGCCACCTGCCCAAGGCAGCCGGCAACCGGGCATCGCGGCGATCCTCGCCCACTACGAGGCGCACATTCGCAGCCTCGACCAGCCGCCGCTACTGATCGGCCACGACCTCGGCGGTCTGCTGGTGCAAATGCTGCTCGACCGCGGCCTGGGCCAGGCAGGTATCGCCCTCGATCCGTTGCCGCCACGTGCCGGTCTGTTGGGTTTGTACAGCACCTGGCGCTGGCTACTGCCCTGGATCGGCTGGCGCGACCTGCTGCACATGACACCGCACTATTTCGCGCGCAATATGGCGCAAACCCTGACGCCCACCCAGCAGAACATCGCCTATGCACGCCATATCGTACCGGCGCCCTGGCGCGTGTTCGTGGAGACTGCGCTGGGCATCGCTAACGCCGTCGACTTCGCCAATGGCGAGCGCGCGCCCCTGCTGCTGCTGGCGGGGGGCAATGCACGCGCCGTTCGCGCCAGCGTGGTGGCCGCCCTCTATCGCAGCCATCGACGCTCGTCAGCCATCACCCGCTTCAAGCAATTCCCCGGCTACAGCCACTGGCTGATCGCCGAGCCTGGTTGGGAGAGAATTGCCGACTACAGCATCGAATGGGCACAGAACCACGTTGGACGCTTTTAAACCCCGCACCGCGCAAGCTCGCTTCGGCGTTCTGACAGGCCTGCTTTGCCTGGTGTTGTTCAGCACCCTGGCCCGCGCTGACCGAAGCGCCCTGGACCAACAACTGGAGCATCGGCGCTGGACGCTCAACGACAACAGCCCGAGCCAGATCGGCGCGCTGGCCGAAACCCGCGACGGCTACCTGTGGCTGGGCACTCACGACTCCCTCTACCGTTTCGACGGTTTCGACTTCACCAGCTACCGCACGCCCGACGGCAATGACCTGGGCATCGTCTCCAGCCTGCTGGCCAGTGATGCCGGCCTCTGGGTCGGCCTGCGCAACGGTGGCGTGCACCTGATCAGGTCGCTGGAGGCACGCCCCGACAGCTTCGACCTGGCTCGCGGGGTGATCTACGCCTTGGCGCAAAGCGCAGACGGCAGCATCTGGGCCGCCGCCAACGACGGTCTGATGCGCTTCGACGGCAAGCACTGGCAACAACAGGGCCGCGCGCAGGGCTTTCTTGGGCAAAATGCCTACAGCGTTTTCGTCGACCGTGATGACCGTCTCTGGGTCGCCGACGAGCAACGCCTCTACGTGCTGCCGTCTGGCGCCCAGAAGCTGCAGGACACCGGCGTTCGCAGCCAACGCACGCGGCAGATATCGCAATCCGCCGACGGTTCCCTGTGGTTGGTCGAACGTGACCGCGAGAGCCTGCTGCGAGTAAAGATCGACCAGCCGCAACTGCAGGCGACCCACATTGCCATCGACGAAGAAGCCAACGCCATGGTCTTCGACCAACATGGCTGCCTGTGGCTGAGCACCGCAGGCGGTGGCCTGCTGCACGTGGCCAAACCCAACGAACATGGCGCCGGCGGCTTCGAGCATAGCGAGCGATTCTCCTCGCGTGACGGCTTAAGCTCCGACTTCGCCTGGCCGCTGCACGAAGACAGCGAAGGCAGCCTGTGGATCGGCACACAGAACGGTCTGGACCGGCTGCGCGAACGTCCCATGCACCCTGCTGGCTTTGCGCCCCAGGCGCATAACCTGGCGATTGCCGCCGATGACGCCGGCAACCTCTGGGCCGCCAGCAGCAACCTGCCGCTCATGCGCCTGGATGAACAGGGTCTTGTGCACGAGCTGCCACTGCGCACGCCGATCAGCGCCATCAGCAAGGACACTCACGGTGCGATCTGGCTGGCCGGTTCCCAGGGTCTCTGGCGCAGCAACGGTAGCCAGCTGGAGAAAGTCGCGACCCTACCGGTCGATCACAATCTGGATTCCTCGGTGCGCACCCTGCTGATCGATGATCAGGGCGCGACCTGGCTGTCGCTCAACCGCCAGGGCCTCTATGTGCTGCGTGACGGCAGTTGGCAACAGCTTGCCGCCCCCAGCGACGATCCGGCGCAGCTGATGCCGGTAAGTTCTGCCCTTGGGCCTGACGGCAAGCGCTGGTTCGGCTACCGCAACAACCTGATCGTCAGCCATGACGATCAAGGGGAGCGTCACTGGGGCAACGCGCAAGGGCTGGACGTCGGCCACGTGACGGCCATGGCCCACCTGCAAGACCACAGCTGGTTCGGCGGTCAACACGGTCTGGCACGCTTCGATGGCGAGCGTTTCCAGCAGTTGCCACTCAGCGATAACGGCCTGTTCGACAACCTCTACGCCATCATCCCGGTCAGCGGCCCTCGCGGCGAAGACCTCTGGCTGCAAGGCAAGGGTGGCGTTTTCCAGCTGCCAGCCGAGGAGATCGAAAAGGCGCTGAAGGACCCCAAGCACCACATCCATTACCGCACCTATGACCTGCAGGGCGGGCTGGCCAACGATCCGCAACAGGTGCTGGCGTTGCCGACTGCCGTGCAAGGGGCCGATGGTCGCCTGTGGTTCGTGACCCGCAAAGGCGTGGCGGGTTTGAAACCGGATCAGCAGATGCACGGCAACGCGCCGCCCAAGGTGCGTATCGATTCGCTGCTCGTCGATGGCGCGACCCTTTCAGTGCAAACGCCGCCTAAGCTTCCGGCAGACAGCAAGCGTCTGGTCATCCACTACGGCGCCCTGAGCCTGTCCGCCCCCGAGGGGCTGCACTTTCTCTATCGCCTCGACGGTTTCGATAACGAATGGCACGCCGCCGGACGTCAACGTGAGGCGACCTACACCGGGCTACACGCCGGCGACTATCGCTTTCGCGTCCGCGCGTTCAATCAGAGCGGCGTGGCCAGCGAGCAGGATGCCGAACTCAGCTTCAGTATCGACCAGGTGTTCTACCGCCATCCGCTGTTCATCCTGGCCGTGGCGCTGCTGTTGCTAGTGATCCTGCACCTGCTCTATCGCAGTAACATGCAGCGCGCGGCGGAAAGGCTGCGCACACGCCTGGAGGAGCGCCACGACGAACGCGAGCGCATCGCCCGCGAGTTGCACGACACCTTGCTGCAGGGCGTGCAAGGGCTGATTCTCCACGTGCAGGCTGCAGCGAACAGTCTGCCCGCCGAGCAACCCATACGAGACAAACTGGAGAACGCACTGGATCGTGCCGACCAGGTGATCGCCGAAGGCCGCGAGCGGGTGCGCAACCTGCGGCATGCCGAGGACGCCTCCAGTGACCTGGCGCAGACGTTGCGCGAATTCGATCAACTGCATGAACACCCGGGCACCGACTATCTGGTGGAGATCGCCGGCACGCCCTGCGCCCTGCACCCGGTGGTGCATGACGAACTCAGCCAGCTCGCCCGCGAAGCCGTCAGCAATGCCTTCCGTCATGCAGCGGCGCAGCATGTGCGTGTACAACTGGACTACCACCCCCGGCAGTTCTCGCTGCGCGTCAATGACGATGGCCGCGGCATGCTGGCCGAGTACCTGCTGGGCGCGGCGCCAGTCGATCACTGGGGCCTCAAAGGCATGTACGAACGTGCGGCCAAGATCGGTGGCACGCTCAATATCGACAGCACCCCCGGCCAGGGCTGCCAGGTCCAGCTGACGCTGGCCGGCCCCTTGGCCTATCGCCAGTCGCCACCGCGCACGCGGCACTGGCTACACTGGAAACGACTGATCAGGAGCTCGCGGTCATGACAGCTGCCAATCCCATCCGAGTGCTGGTCGCCGACGACCACCCGCTGCTGCGCGAGGGCATCGCTGCGGTGCTGGCCGGGCAGACGGATATCGACCTGGTCGGCGAAGCCAGCGACGGCCGCGAGGCCCTGGAGTGCTTTCGCCAGTTGCGCCCGGACGTCACCCTGATGGACCTGCAGATGCCGCGCATGAACGGCATCGACAGCATCCTGGCGATTCGCGGTGAAGACCCGAATGCCCGCATCGCCATTCTCACCACCTACCGCGGCGACGTGCGCGCGCTGCACGCCATCCAGGCGGGCGCGCAGGCCTATCTGCTGAAAAGCAGCCTGCGCAAGGAACTGCTGGAAACCATCCGCGCCCTGGCCGCCGGCAAACGCCACATCCCAGCGGAAATCGCCGCGGACCTGGCCCAGCACATCGGCCAACAGTGCCTCAGCCCGCGCGAAGTGGAAGTCCTGCAGGCGGCAGCCCTGGGTTATTCCAACCGCGATATCGCCCTGCAACTGCGCATCACCGAAGACACGGTGAAGGGCCACATGCGCCTGATCATGGACAAGCTGGGCGCCAACAATCGCACCCACGCCGTGGCCATCGCCGTGCAACGCGGCGTGCTGGAAATCGGCCCCCCACTTTAGTGCTGCTGCCCGCCCCCTCCTTGTGAGCTGTGCGTCGCCGAGAGCGCCGCGCATGCTGTGCAATCAGTCAGACAAGGAGGCTTCGCGATGGGCTCACTGAGAGAATTTCGTGCAGCAGTGCCCTGCCTGCACCCCGTCGGGCATGACCCGCAGCTGCTGGCACGCATCGCCGCCTTGCTCGGTGAAGCCGAAATGGCGCTGCAGGACGACACGCACAACGCCTACGCCTGTCTTGAGCAAGCCATGGAACTGCTACGCCAGGCGAACGCCTACCGCGACTACGGTGCACGCCACGCTGGCAGCGGGCTGACCCATTGGCAGACGCGGCGCCTGGATCACTACATCAGCCAGCACCTGGCTGCCGCCATTCGCACCTGCGACCTGGCCGCTCAGCTCAACCTCAGCAGTAGTCATTTCTCGCATGTGTTCAAGCAGACGTTCGGCATCACGCCGCTGGCCTATGTGGCGCGCAAGCGCATCGAAGCAGCAAGGGAGATGATGCTGGCCACGGACCAGCCACTGACGCAGATCGCCCATGCCCACGGTTTCTGCGATCAGTCGCATTTCACCCGCACCTTTCGCCGCGAGACCGGACTGAGCCCGTTGATGTGGCGACAGCGCTGCACCACGAAGACGCAGGCCGCCGCCGAGTCCTGATCAGCCGAGCATGGTCACGTGGCGTGGATGACTGGCGATGCGGTCGAGCCAGGCGCGAACCGCGGGGAAGGCTTCCAGGCTGAAGCCACCCTCGTCGGCTACATGGGTGTAGGCGTAAAGGGCGATATCGGCGATGGAATACTGCTCACCGACCAGGTAAGGCGTGCGCTCGAGTTGCTTCTCCATCACCTTCAGGGCCTTGTAGCCGAGCTTCAGGCAGCGCGCGTGCTCCTCGCTGCGTTCCTCGGGCATCCCCAGGTACAGCTGGATGAAACGCGCCACCGCGACGTAAGGCTCGTGGCTGTACTGCTCGAAGAACTGCCACTGCAGCACCTGGGTGCGCAGGCGCGGCTCACTGGGGAGGAATTCGCTGCCATCGGCGAGGAAGTTGAGAATGGCGTTGGACTCCCACAGGCAGGTGCCGTCTTCCAGCTCCAGTACCGGAATCTTGCCGTTGGGGTTCTTGGCCAGGAAGGCTTCGCTCTGTGTCTCGCCCTTGAGGATATCGATGGCAATCCACTGGTACTCCTTGCCCAGCAGATGCAGCATCAGCTTGACCTTGTAGCAGTTGCCCGAGCGGTAATCACCGTAAACCTTGAACATCGCGTTGCCCTCCCTATCTATCCTCGCGGCACGCTCGCCGCCAATCACCCCTGCTTTTGTAGGAGCGGATTTATCCGCGAAAATCGCAGCTGAAGCGCAATGCCGCCCAGCCGCTCCTACAGGGGCAAACCTTAATCACAGGTTCTGCGCATCGCGGATCACCGCCGCCAACCGGCGCAGCCCTTCGCTCAGGCGCTCCGGCGCCACGTGACTGAAGTTCAGTCGCAAGTGGCCGGGGTTGGCGTCCGGATCGATGAAGAACGGCTCGCCCGGCATGAAGGCGACGTTCTGCGCCAGCGCCGCATCGAGCAGCGTGCGGGTATCGAGCGGCTGCTTCAGAGTCAGCCAGAAGAACAGCCCACCCTGCGGAATCTCCCACTCGGCCAGGTCGCCGAAGTGCTCCAGCAGCGCCGCCTGCATGGCGTCACGGCGAATGCGGTAGAAGCTGCGCAACTCGGCCAGGTGGCCGCGATACTGCTCACTGCCCAGCCACTGCAGCGCCTGCCACTGACCGATGCGGTTGGTGTGCAGGTCGGCCGACTGTTTCAGACGCAGCAGATGCGGATACAGGTCCTTGGTGGCGATCAGATAGCCGACGCGCAAGCCCGGCAGCAGCGTCTTGGACACGGTACCGGTGTAGATCCAGCTGGCCTGCTTCAGGCGGCTGACGATGGGCGTGGCTTGGCCTTCATCGAACACCAGCTCGCGGTACGGCTCGTCCTCGATCAGGGTCACGCCGAACTCGTCGAGCAGCGCCGCCACGGCTTCACGCTTGGCTTCGCTGTAACGGGTGGCGGACGGATTCTGGAAAGTCGGTATCAGGTAGGCGAAGGCCGGCTTGTGGTTTTCCAGACGCTGGCGCAGCGCCGCCAGCTCGGGGCCATCGGCCTCCTGCGGCACGCTGATGCAATCGGCACCGAACAGCTGGAAGGCCTGCAACGCGGCCAGGTAGGTCGGCGCTTCGAGCAGTACTTCGGTGCCCGGGTCGATGAACAGCTTGGAGGCCAGGTCCAGGGTCTGCTGCGAGCCGCTGACGATCAGCACCTGGCTGGCATCGCAGGGCACGCCCAGCGCACGCGCCTCGGCAGCGATGGCTTCACGCAGCGCCGGCTCACCTTCGCTCATGCCGTATTGGCCCATGCTCGCCGGCATATCGGCCCAATCCACCTTCGGCAGCATTGGTTCGGCCGGCAGACCGCCGGCGAACGACATCACTTCCGGACGCTGCGCCGCGGCAAGAATTTCACGGATCAGGGAGCTTTTCAGGCGGGCGATGCGTTCGGAGAAGGCCATGGGATGTCCTGGGGTGCAAAAGTCATTGGAATTAAGTCAAACTGCTTGACCGAAACTACGCCGCCAACCAGAGATACGTCAATATGACTGACCTAAAAAATTTCTCCGAGAAATTTTTAACGTCGCCCGCCGAGGGCGCGCAGGCCGGCCGTCACGGCGCGCAGGTCATCAAGAACGGCGCAGCTCAACAGGCTGCTATGGAAGCCTTCTTCTTCGGCTATCAGGCCTTCACCGCGAAGCCGGACGAAATGCTGGCCAAGCGCGGGCTGTCACGCGTGCATCACCGCATACTGTTCTTCATCGCCAAGTACCCGGGCCTGAACATGACCGAGCTGCTGGGTTACCTGGGCGTGAGTAAACAGGCGCTGAACATGCCACTGCGGCAACTGATCGAAATGAACCTGGTACAGAGCGAAGCAGCCGCGGACGACAAGCGCAAGCGTGTGCTGGGTTTCACTGCCGAGGGCGCCAAGCTGGAACAGGCCCTGCGCCGCGAACAGGCGCGCCTGTTGCAGCGCGTGTTCGGCGAGATGGGCGAAGAGGCCGTGCAGGGCTGGTTGGCCGTCAATCATGCCCTGGCACGTAGCCGCCAGGAACGCACCTAGGCATCGTCGTCACACGCCACCCGTAGGAGCGAGCCCTCGAACCCTCGTGTTCGCGAGCAGAGCGAGCTCCTACCGATTCAGCCTGCCTTTCCGTTCCCCTGCACCACCGGTCACGCCAGGCCAAAGCCTGATTGCACCCTGACCCGACCTCTGCAATCATATGCGAATCATTATCACCTTAACTTAGATCTCGCGAGGTGCGCGTGCCGGTTCAGGATTCCAGCAATCAGCAGCTGGTCGGTGTGCTTTATCGCGACCACCGTGACTGGCTGTTCGGCTGGCTGCGCAAAAGCCTGAACTGCGCGCAGCGCGCCGAAGACCTGAGCCAGGACACCTTCGTGCGCCTGCTCGGCCGCGCTGACCTGCACAGCCCACGCGAACCCAGGGCCCTGCTCACCACCATCGCCAAAGGGCTGCTGGTCGACCAGTTTCGCCGCCATGCGCTGGAACGTGCCTATCTGGAAGAACTCGCGCTGGCTCCTGAAGCCGTGCAACCGAGCCCGGAAGAACAGGCCCTGGCCCTGGAGCAACTGGCCGAGATCGATCGCCTGCTCGGTCAACTGTCGAGCAAGGCACGCGCAGCTTTCCTCTATAACCGTCTGGATGGCCTCGGCCATGCCGAGATCGCCGAGCGCCTTGGCGTGTCGCCGTCACGCGTGCGTCAATACCTCGCTCAGGGCCTGCGCCAGTGCTACATCGCGCTTTACGGAGCGCCGCAATGAGCCAGGTATCGGCTCGCGTGCTCGATGAAGCCATCGCCTGGCAGCTGTGTCTGGATTCGGGCGAAGCCAGCGAGCAGCAACGCCATGACTTCGCCGACTGGCTGGCCGCGCACCCGGAGCATGACCTGGTCTGGCGACGCCTCGGCGGTATCGACCAGCAGCTTGCTGCCGCCGGCACGCCGCTGGCGCGCCGCGCGCTGTTACAGAGCAGCGTCAGCCGTCGCCGCAGCCTACGCCGTCTCGGCGGTAGTGCCCTGAGCCTGTTACTGGCCGCTGGCGTGACGCTAGTCCTGCTCGCCCACCAGCGTCCGCTGGGTGATTACCTCGCCGACTACCACACCGCCAGCGGCGAACAGCGCGATCTGCTGCTCGCTGATCGCAGCCAGGTGCGCCTCAACAGCCGCAGTGCGCTGGACATCGAGTTCGATGACCACGAACGGCGCCTGCGCCTGCATAGCGGCGAGATTCTGATCCAGACCGCCAAGGGCGATACCAGGCCCTTCATCGTCGAGACGGCGCAAGGCCGGCTGCGCGCGTTGGGCACGCGCTTTCTGGTACGGCGTGAAGGCGCCGCGACCGAACTGATCGTGTTGCAGTCGGCCGTCGCTGCCAGGCCAATCGCAGGCTCGCAGGAACGCATCATCCACAGTGGCGAACAGGTGCGCATGGACAGTCAGCACCTCAGCGACAGTCGTCCTGCTGACATCGCCGCCGATGCCTGGAGCCGCGGCATGCTGGTGGCGGACAACCTGCCCTTGCAGCGCCTGATCGACCAGCTTGGCGAATACCGCAGCGGCTATCTGAGCCTCGATCCAAGCTTGGCCGGGCTGCGCATCAGCGGCAGCTTCCCGCTGCACGACAGCAACAAGGCGCTGGCAGCCGTGGCGCTGAGCCTGCCCGTGCGCACCGAGCAACTGGGCCCCTGGTGGACCCGCGTGGTGCCAGCGGAAAAATAATTTCCGCCACCCCTGTCAGTTTTATTTCCTGCTTCGGCAAAAAGGCATTGAGATACATTAACTCTTAGGAGAGGTTCGCAATGTCCTTCCGCCCTGCCCCGTTCCGCCACACCCTGCTGGCCCTGACCATCGTCCTCGCCGGCCATGCCGGGCTGGCTCACGCCGAGGCCTACCAGCTACCCGCCGGCCCTCTGGCGGCGACGCTCAACCAGATCGCCAGTCAGGCCGGCGTGACCCTGAGCATCGATCCGGCCCTGACCGAGGGCAAAACCTCGGCACCGGTCAGCGGCGACTACCCAGCCATCGAGGCCCTCAACCAGGCGCTGCGTGGCACCGGCCTGCAACTGCAAAGTGGCAGCGGCGGCGCCTACAGCCTGGCCCCCGCAGCAGACGCGGCCATGGCGCTGCCGGATGTGACCGTGACCGCCAGCGAACAGGTTGGTGAAACTGCCTGGGGCCCTACTCGCGGCTACCTGGCCAACCGCACCGCCACCGGCACCAAGACCGACACCCCGCTGCTGGAAACCCCACGTTCGATCTCCGTCGCCACCCGCGCGCAGATGCAAGACCGCAAGGTGCAGAACCTCGATGACGCCGTGCGCTACATGCCGGGTGTCATCGCCAGCAGCTACGGCAGCGACAGCCGCGCTGACTGGATGAAAATCCGCGGCTTCGAGCCGATCCAGATGCTCGACGGTCTGCCGCTGCCCAAGGGCAGCTACAGCATGCCCAAGCTGGAGACCTGGAACCTGGAGCGCGTCGCCGTGCTGCGCGGCCCGGCCTCGGCGGTGTATGGCCAGACCCCGCCCGGCGGCCTGGTGGACGCCGTCAGCCGCCGCCCGCAGGCGGAAAGCAGCCATGAAGTGCAGGTCCAGGTTGGCAACTACAACCACAAGCAGATCAGCTTCGACAGCACCGGTAAGATCGATGATGACGGTCGCTTCCTCTACCGCTTCAGCGGTACCGGCCGTGATAGCGGCACCACCGTCGAACATATCGACGACCAGCGCTTCAACCTCGCGCCCAGCCTGACCTGGAACATCGCCGACGACACCACATTCACCTTGCTCGGCCAGTTCAACCGTGACGATACCGGTGGCACCAGCCAGTTCCTGCCACTGCAGGGCACCAAACTGAGCACCCCGGCTGGCAAGGTCGACTATCACAAGAACCTTGGTGACCCTGACTGGGAGTTCTACGACAAGACCTTCTATGCACTGGGCTATGCCTTCGAGCACCGCCTCAACGATACCTGGCAGTTCAAGCAGAACCTGCGCTACAGCAAGCTCGAACTGGATAACCAGATCATCACGGCTGGCGGCTGGGCTACCGCCGTCGCTGACGACGGCACGGTTGCGCGCGGCGCCAACGTCTACGACGAGAACATCAGCCACTTCGCCGTGGACAATAATTTCCAGGCGGACTTCAACACCGGCTCAATCGGCCACACCCTGCTGCTGGGCCTCGACTACCTTCGCGTGGAGACCGATTACCGCTGGCTGTATGGCACTGCGCCAAGCAGCAACATCATCCGCCCGATCTACGGCCAGGACTTCAGTGGCGTCAGCTACACGGCCTACCAGGACTACAATCAGAAGCGCAGAAACACCGGCCTCTATCTGCAGGATCAGCTAGCCCTCGACGCCTGGCGCCTGACCCTGGGCGGGCGTTGGGACCGCCTGGACACCGACTCGGTGTTCCACAACGCCAATGATGCCAAGGACAGCCGTCGCGACAGCCAATTCAGCGGCAATGCGGCGCTGAGCTACGTGTTCGACTCCGGCTTCACACCCTATGTGTCCTATGCCGAATCCTTCCAGGCCGAAGCGGGCGGCAACGGCGGCGCGGCGTTCAAGCCCAGCACCGGCAAGCAGTACGAATTGGGCCTCAAGTATCAACCGCCGGGTAGCGACATGCTGTTCACCGCCGCCGTCTATGACCTCACGCGGCAGAATATCGTGACCACCAACATCGCCGGTGCCACCGAGCCGGTGAGCGAGGTGGAAGTCCGCGGCCTGGAGCTGGAAGCCACCGGTAATGTCACCGAGAACCTGAGCCTGACGGCGTCCTACAGCTACACCAACAGCAAGATGACCAAGGTCGGCGACCCGCGCGACGAGAATCGCGCCCTGCCGCTGATCCCCGAGCATCAGGCGTCGATCTGGGCCGACTATGACTGGAACCAGGGTGTGCTGGCGGGCTTCGGCATCGGTTTTGGCGCCCGCTTCGTCGGCTCCACCGACAACATTTCCGTCGGCAGCATGGGCTTCGCGCGTGATCCGTCCGACGGCCACAGCAGCGCCTACACCGTCTACGACGCCGCCGTACGCTACGACCTCGGCCAGCTCGATGGCAGCCTGCGTGGCGCCAGCGTGTCGCTCAACGCCAACAACCTGTTCGACAAGGAATACCTGGCCACCTGCGACGGCTTCTACTGCTACGCCGGCGACCCACGCCGGGTCACGGCCAGCCTCGACTACAAGTGGTAAACGGCTGACAAACAGGAGCCGCCCGCTGGGCGGCTCCTGTCATGTACACCACAGTCAGCTCGCAGTCTTCTGCAACTCGGCAGCCCCTCTGAAGAACACCAGCCCCTGTGTCACGCAAACCGCCAGTGCCGGTAATATAGCCAGCGGCAGCAACAGCACACTGGCGAACATCAAACCACTCGCGATAGACAGCCAGGCCATGATCCGCAGAGAAGCGTAGGTCAGCCTCAACCTGAGCAGACGAACACCGAACCAGGTAATGCCGAGCCCCATGAGTACCATCAGGCCCAAGTAGGCGATGGTCAACACGCTGAGTGCCTTGAACAGCTGATCCCCAACCATGAAGTCCATCACCCCGCTGATCAGGGCCAGCACAACAATGATCCAGACCGGCCAGCTCACCCCTCGTGCAGCAAAACGCTGCTCGATGAAGCTCTTGAGCCGGATCAGCAGATAGTTGCCCAACAGCATCAGCAACAGTCCCAACCAACGGGTATAGCGCTCAACCTGCTCCAGTTCTGCCTGGCCCAGCCAAGTGCTGGCGAAAATAGCGCCCAGCATCAGCGCACTGCCCAGCGCCGACATCAGCGCCAACCAACCAAGCACCTGCAACTGACGCACACTCCAGCCTGGGAGCTGCCGCACCGGCAGCTCATCAATCAGTTCGACCTGCGGCGCACGGTAGGGGTTATCCGGCTGCATAGGGCTTCCTTGTCTGCAAAAGGCCAAGGCTAACCAGAGATCAGCCGCTTGCCCAGCCAGACTGTACGGCCCAACCCAGTCGTGGCTGTACCGCGACGCCACTGCAGCCGCGCAATAGGCTTTGCCAGTCACCGGAGAACGACCATGTCCACCGAACTGCTGCTCGCCTTCATCGCCTTTGCCTTCGTTACCTCGGTCACGCCAGGGCCGAACAACATGATGCTGCTCGCCTCCGGGGTGAACTTCGGCGTGCGCCGCAGCATCCCGCACATGCTAGGCATCAGCCTGGGCTTCATGCTGCTGGTGGCCGCTGTGGGCCTGGGCCTTGGCCAGGTGTTCCAGCGCCTGCCGGTGCTGCACGACGTGCTGCGCTATGTCGGCGCCGCGTACCTGCTTTATCTGGCCTGGAAGATCGCCCACTCCGGTGCGCCGCAAAGCCGTGGCAACCCTGAAGCCAAGCCGTTCACCTTCATTCAGGCAGCGGCCTTTCAGTGGGTCAACCCCAAGGCCTGGATCATGGCCATCGGCGCCATCACCACCTATACCCCGCAGGATGGTTTCTTCAGCAACGTGCTGCTGATCGCCGCCCTGTTCGCGCTGGTCAACTGCCCCAGCGTGGGACTGTGGACCGTCGCCGGCAGTATGCTGCGCAAGTGGCTGGACAACCCACGCGCGCTGCGCGCCTTCAACATCGGCATGGCGTTGCTGCTGGTCGCCTCGCTGTATCCCATCATCGTCGACACTGGAATGTTCTGATGCAAGACGCCGCTCCTACTCGCCTGCGCCCACTGGCGGACACCTCCACTTCGGCCGTGGTCGCTGGCTTTATCGCCATGCTCACCGGCTATACCAGCTCCTTGGTGCTGATGTTCCAGGCCGGCCAAGCTGCCGGCCTCACAGCTGGGCAGATTTCCTCATGGATCTGGGCGCTGTCGATCGGCATGGCGCTGTGCTGCATCGTGCTGTCGCTGCGTTATCGCGCGCCGGTGATGATCGCCTGGTCCACCCCTGGCGCCGCGCTGCTGATCACCAGCCTGCCGCAGGTGTCCTACGGTGAGGCCATCGGCGCCTACATCCTGGCCTCGGGGCTGATCGTGCTGATCGGCCTGACCGGCACCTTCGACCGCCTGATGCGCCGCATCCCGGCCTCCATCGCCGCCGCCCTGCTAGCCGGCGTGCTGTTCAAGATCGGCCTGGAAATCTGCGTGGCGGCCGAGCAACAACCCATTCTGGTGATTGCCATGCTGCTCGCCTACCTGCTCGGCAAACGCCTGTGGCCGCGTTACTCGGTGCTCTCTGCGCTGATCGTCGGTAGCGTGCTGGCCGGAGCCTTCGGTTTGCTGGATTTCACAGACTTCCAGCTGCAGTTGGCCAAACCTGAATGGACGACACCGAGCTTCTCCCTGGCTGCTGCGATCAGCATCGGCATTCCGCTGTTCATCGTCGCCATGGCCTCGCAAAATCTGCCGGGCATGGCGGTGCTGCGCGCCAATGGTTATGACGTGCCGGCCTCACCGCTGCTCACCAGCACCGGCCTGGTATCGATCCTGATGGCGCCGTTTGGCAGCCACGGCATTCATATGGCCGCCATCAGCGCCGCCATCTGCGCCGGCCCGGAGGCCCATGAGGATCCCCGCAAGCGCTATACCGCGGCGGTCTGGTGTGGGGTGTTCTACGCCATCGCCGGCATCTTCGGCGCCACCCTGGCTTCGCTGTTCGCAGCACTGCCGGCGGCGTTGATCCTGTCCATCGCCGCTCTGGCACTGTTCGCTTCGATCATCGGCGGCCTGACCCAGGCGATGAGCGAGCCCAACGAACGCGAAGCGGCGCTGATCACCTTCCTGGTCACTGCCTCCGGCATGACCCTGGCCGGCGTCGGCTCAGCATTCTGGGGCATCGTAGCCGGCCTCTTGACCCTGGCCGTGCTCAACTGGGGCAAGCGCTAACTCCGATGCAATCGGGGCTACGAGCGGTAGGGTGCGCCGTGCGCACCACTGGATAAGCGGTGCGCACGGCGCACCCTACTGTTCAGCCACCGTTTCGTGAGCCAGTTCGGCGCCGTGCATACGGTTGACCCACAGCCCGAACAGCGCCGCGGTAACGAACATGATCAGGCTGTAGATGGCCGCCGGAATCGCCATGGTCGGGTTGTTCAGCAGCGCCGGGCTCAGCGCCAGGGCGATGGCCAGAGTGCCGTTGTGGATGCCGATTTCCATGGCGATGGCGATGGCCTGACGCAGATTGAGCTTGAGCAAACGTGGCACGCAGTAGCCCACCGCCATGCTCAGCAGGTTGAAGGCCAGCGCAGCGCCGCCCACCGCAGGCGCGTAATCGACGAAGGTGCGCCAATCCTTGGCCACCGCCAGCAGGATGATCAGCAGCAGGAACAGCGCCGAGATGATCTTCACCGGTTTCTGCATGCGCTCGGCGAACCCCGGGAAACGGCTGCGCAGCCACATGCCGATGGCCACCGGGCCGAGGACGATGGCGAACACCTGCACCACCTTGGCGAACTGCAGCGGGATGGCCTGATCGGCGGACATGAAGTAGGCCAGCGACAGGTTGACGATCAGCGGCATGGTCAGAATCGCGATCACCGAGTTGACCGCGGTGAGGGTGATGTTCAATGCCACGTCGCCGTGGGCCAGGTGGCTGTAGAGGTTGGCGGTGGTGCCACCCGGCGAGGCGGCCAACAGCATCAGGCCGACGGCCAGCGCCGGTGCCAGGCCGAAGGCCTTGGCCAGGAAGAAGCACGCCAGCGGCAACAACAGCAGTTGGCAGGCCAGCCCGATCAGCACGGGTTTGGGGAATTTAGCCACACGGGCGAAGTCGTCCAGGCTCAGTGACAGACCAAGCCCGAGCATGATGATGCCCAGCGCAGCGGGAAGGAAAAACGTCAGCAAGGGATCGGCGGTCATTATTGTTATCGCTCCAGTTGAACCTGGCAGGATTGTGCTGAGTCAGGGCCACTGCTGGCAGTGGCCCTGCGAGCCAACCTTAGCCGACGTGCAGACGGCCGGGCTAGAGCCGTTATATCGCAGTGGCGCCACCGTCGACGGCCAACGCCTGGCCGGTGGTGAACGCGGCGTGGTCGCTGCACAGATAGAGCACGGCAGCAGCAATCTCCTCGACCCTGCCGATGCGCCCGACCGGGTGCATGGCGGCGGCGAACTCGGCCTTCTTCGGATCGGTTTCATAGGCGCGGCGGAACATGTCGGTGTCGATCACCGCCGGGCAGACCGCGTTCACTCGCACCTTCTTCTTGGCGTACTCGATCGCAGCGGATTTGGTCAGGCCAATCACCGCATGCTTGGAGGCGGCGTAGATGCTCATCTTCGGCGCGGCCCCCAGGCCGGCGACCGAGGCAGTGTTGACGATGGCACCGCCGCCCTGGGCCAGCAGCAACGGAATCTGGTGCTTCATGCACAACCACACGCCTTTGACGTTGACGTCCATGATGGCGTCGAACTCAGCTTCGTTGCCGTCGGCCAGCTTGCCCTGTTCGATCTCGATACCGGCGTTGTTGAAGGCATAGTCCAGGCGACCGTATTGCGCCACGGTGGCGTCCATCAGCGCCTTGACCTCGGCATCGCGGGTCACGTCGCAACGCACGAAGCAAGCTTCGCCGCCAGCTGCGCGAATCAGCTCGACGGTGCCCTCGCCACCGGCCACGTCGACATCGGAAACCACCACCTTGAGCCCTTCGCCAGCGAAGGCCTGGGCGGTGGCACGGCCAATACCGGCCGCAGCGCCGGTGACCAGGGCGACCTGGCCGGAGAACGTCATGCTCATCTGTGCTTCCTCGCAGCGATTCTTGTTGAATTGGCGAGGAGTCTAGCCAGGCGGCAGCGCGCAGAGCAGCACTATCAGGCTCTGGAGTGACAGGTCATGCAAAGCGCTGATGAGGACTCCACCAGCGCGGTGCCGCGATCAGCGGGTAGCCCGGATGAAATCCGGGACAGATCGGATGACATGCCAGACCGCCCCGGATTTCATCCGGGCTACAGGGCTCAGCCTTGCAGTTCGGCAACCACCGCCGCCAGCGCCTGTGCCGGATCGGCGGCCTGGCTGATCGGGCGGCCGATCACCAGGTAATCGGAGCCGGCGTCCAGCGCCTGACGCGGGGTGAGGATGCGTTTCTGGTCGTCTGCGCTGCTGCCGGCGGGACGAATGCCCGGCGTCACCAGTTGCAGGCGCGGCTGCGCGACCTTCAGCGCCTGCGCTTCCTGCGCCGAGCAGACCAGGCCATCGAGTCCGGCATCGGCAGCCAGGCCGGCCAGACGCAGCACCTGCTCCTGCGGCGGCACGTCCAGGCCAATGCCGGCCAGGTCCTGCTGCTCCATGCTGGTCAGCACCGTCACACCGATCAACAGCGGCTTGGTGCCGGTGAGTTTGTCCAGTTCGTTACGGCAGGCCGCCATCATGCGCAGGCCGCCGGAACAGTGCACGTTGACCATCCACACGCCCAGCTCCGCAGCGGCCTTGACCGCCATCGCCGTGGTGTTGGGGATATCGTGGAATTTCAGATCGAGGAACAGCTCGAAACCCTTGGCCTGCAACGCCTCAACCACTTGCGGACCACTGCGAGTGAACAATTCCTTGCCGACCTTGACCCGGCACAGCGCCGGATCGAGCTGATCGGCCAGCGCCAGAGCGGCATCACGGCTAGGAAAGTCGAGGGCGACGATGATCGGGGTTTGGCAGGCGGACATGAGCAGGTCTCGAGCAGGTGAAAAACGCCGCGCATTGTAGCGCAAAGCATCTCGACGCTGGTCGCGACTGAAGCCCGACTCTCAGACTGATCTGTAGCCCGGATGCCATCCGGGGCCTTGGCTTCGGCACCAGGGCATCGCGGCTGAAGCGGAATGCCGCCCAGCCGCTCCTGCAGATATTCACTGCCCCGTAGGAGCGGCTTCAGCCGCGAAAGCTTAGGGCAGCCAAACAGTCAGGCAATCAGCCGTTCGCGCAGGCGCCCGAGCATGCCCAGCAGGCTGCCGACCTTCTCCTGTTCACGCTCGTCACGAGGCACCTCGGCCAGGCGACTGACCACCGGTTGCGCGCGCCAGATCAGCGCCTGCTCGGCAGCGGCCTTGAGCCCCTTCTCGAACAGACCACGACGGACTGGCTTGGGCAGGTAGCGGAATATCTGCGCCTCGTTGACCAGTCGCAGCAACGCCTGAGTGTCCTGAAACGGCGTGACCACCAGGCTCAGTAGCCGCGGATGAGCCTGCGCCAGCGTCTTGAGCAACGGCGCGGTATCGTCACCCGCCAGTTTGAGGTCGCTGACCAGAATGTCCACGCTCTCGTTATTGAGTTGCAGCATGGCCTCGGCCAGGTTGCGCGCGCGTAGCAGGCGATGCCCGCCCGCGACGCAGAACTCGCCGACCACGCCAAGCGTGTCCGGCTCATCGTCCAGCAGCAGTACCGAGAGCGGTGCACTGAGTTTTTCGCTGGCGACGGATTGCAGCGGCTGCACCTGACGCACGGCCAGTTCGGCGGCCTGGCGCAGAGTGAAGGCCATCTCCTGCGGGTCCCAGGGTTTGGTCAGGTAGCGAAAGATACCGCCATTGTTCAAAGCGTCCACCGCCGCATCCAAATCGGAATAACCGGTCAGCAGAATGCGCAGGGTGTTCGGCGCGATCTCGCGCGCTTCCGCCAGCAACTGTGCCCCGCTCATCTGCGGCATGCGCTGATCGCTGACCAACACGTGGATGTGTTCCTCACTCAGGCGCTGCAATGCACGCAGCGGATCGCTCTCGGTCAGGACCTCGTAGTGGCGACGAAACTGCATCGCGAGGCTGCGCAGAATACGCTCCTCGTCGTCGACGAAGAGAATGCGAACGGGTGCAGACATCAGGCGCTCCTTTTCATGGCGACGGTAGCGGGCAACGGCAGGCTGATGAGAAAGCGCGTGCCACGTCCCGGTTCGGAGGCAACGCGAATCTGCCCGCCGTGGTCCTGGACGATCTTGTAGCTGATGGACAAACCGAGGCCGGTGCCTTGACCGACCGGCTTGGTGGTGAAGAAGGGATCGAAGATCTTCGCCATGACCTCGGGCGGCATGCCACGCCCGTTGTCCTGCAGCGAGACATGCACACCCTGGGTATCGGCCCAACTGCGAATCTGGATGCGCCCCAGGCCATCAATGGCCTGGGCGGCGTTGGTCAGCAGGTTGAGTAGCACCTGGTTGATCTGCGAGGGCGCACAGGCGATGCGCGGCAGCTCGCCGAGCTGCTGCACCACCTCGACCTTGTCCTTGATGTGGTTACGAGCGATCAGCAGTGCGCTGCGAATGCAGTCGTTGAGGTCGATCTCTTCGCTCATGGCGCGGTCGAGACGGGCGAAATCCTTGAGGCCCACCACCAGCTCGGCGATCTGCTCCAGGCCGTACAGGGTGTCGCCGTAGAGTTGCTGCAAATCCTCGGCCAGCAACTCCGGCGCCGCGTGCTGGCGGGCCTCCTCGGCAACCTGCAGCGCCTGAGCGAGGCTCGCCTCGTCGCAATCGGGATCGTTCAGGCAGTGGCCCAGGCGCGCCTGCGCGGCGGCCAATTCGAACAGTGGCTCACTCAATTCACGCAGCAGTTGCACGTTGTTCTTCACATAGCCCAGCGGCGTGTTCAGCTCGTGGGCGACGCCGGCGACCATCTGCCCGAGCGAGGCCATCTTCTCCGATTGCAGCAGTTGCGCCTGGGATTCCTTGAGGTCCACCAGCGCCTGGCGCAGTACGCGGTTGCGCTGGGCGACGCGCGCTTCCATGGCCTTGAGCAGATCCAGCACCGTACCCAAGCCGCAGTATTTGCCCTGGGCATCGATCAGGACGAAGTCCTCGGTGATCGGGTATTGCAGCTGGGCGGTGACCTGCTTGGAAGCCTCTTCCAGGCTGGCTTCCAGGCTGACGATGAGCGGCGCGTCGTTCATCACCTCGCCAACCGGATGGCGGCCTCGCAGGTCGCGCCCGAAGCGCTGCATGAAGATGTCCTGCAGCGTGGCGCGGCTGACCAGGCCGAGCGGCCGGTTGTTCTCGTCCACCACCGGCAAGGAGAGAAAGGCGCGGTGTTCAGCCGCCAGAAACAGGTCGGCGACCTCGTTGATACTCATCGACGCGGCGAGCGGCTTCACGGCTCGCAGCAGCGACTGCAACGCTCTGGCATGGGTCACGAACGGCCTCCCCCTGCTATCGGAAAGCCGACATTCAAACAGCACCAGATTGCCATCATGTGACAGGCATCTCGCAACTGTGCGCCAGGCAGGTGCGCTTACCCTGCCCTTGCACCTTTTTCATTCGCCAAATCGCCGCTGGCCCCTTGCGCAGGCCACAGCTGAATAGCAGTTGGGCCTCTGGCACGAGCACTGCACGGCAAGCACACCCTCTTTGCTACGGGTTGCAGCCATGCCCTACCAAACCACCATCGGCAACCTGGTCTACCGCTTTGCCGATCTCAAGACACTGATGGCCAAGGCCAGCCCGGCACGCTCCGGCGACTACCTGGCCGGGCTCGCTGCCGCTACCTACGAAGAGCGTATGGCCGCCAAGCTGGCGCTGGCCGAAGTGCCGCTCAAGCGCTTCCTCGACGAGGCGCTGATTCCCTACGAAAACGACGAAGTCACCCGCCTGATCATCGACCGCCATGAGGCCGCAGCCTTTGCCCCGATCAGCCATCTAACCGTGGCTGATCTGCGTGACTGGCTGCTACTGGAGAAGACCGACAGCACACGTCTGGCTGCCGTGGCCGCAGGCCTGACGCCGGAGATGGTCGCAGCGGTGAGCAAGCTGATGCGCAATCAGGACCTGATTCTGGTAGCGCGCAAATGCCAGGTGGTCACGCGCTTTCGCAACACCCTGGGCCTGCCCGGTCATCTCGCCGTACGTCTGCAGCCCAACCATCCCACCGACGATGTACGCGGCATCGCCGCCAGCATGCTCGACGGCCTGCTCTATGGCTCCGGCGACGCCACGGTGGGTATCAATCCAGCCAGTGATTCGCTGCCAACCCTGATGCGCCTGTGGCAGATGATGGACGAGGTGCGCCAGCACTTCGAAATCCCGATGCAGAGCTGCGTGCTGACCCACGTCACCACGCAGATCCAGGCCATCGAGGCCGGTGCGCCGATCGACCTGGTGTTCCAGTCCATCGCCGGCACCGAGGCGACCAACGCCGGTTTCGGCGTATCCCTGGCCATTCTGCGCGAAGCCCACGAGGCGGCCTTATCGCTTGGTCGCGGCACGCTCGGTGACAACGTCATGTACTTCGAAACCGGCCAGGGCAGTGCGCTATCGGCCGGCGGCCACCATGGCGTCGACCAGCAGACCTGCGAGGCTCGCGCCTATGCCGTGGCTCGCGAGTTTCGCCCGCTGCTGGTCAATACCGTGGTCGGCTTCATCGGCCCGGAATACCTCTACGACGGCAAGCAGATCATTCGCGCCGGCCTGGAAGACCACTTCTGCGCCAAGCTGCTAGGCCTGCCGATGGGCTGCGATGTCTGCTACACCAACCACGCCGAAGCCGATCAGGACGATATGGACAGCCTGCTCACCCTGCTCGGCGCGGCCGGTATCAACTTCATCATGGGCATCCCGGGCGCCGACGACATCATGCTCAACTACCAGAGCACCTCGTTCCACGATGCGCTGTACCTGCGCAACGTACTGGGCCTGAAGCGTGCGCCGGAATTCGATGCCTGGCTGGCGCGCATGGCCATTACTGAACCCGGCGGCCGGCTGCGTGAGATCGGTAGCGGCCATCACCTGCTCAAGCAGTTGCCACAGATTTCCGGAGCGGCCTGATGAAAGACATCGACCTGATCCAGCACAACCCCTGGGATGAGTTGCGCGCGCATACCTCGGCGCGTATCGCACTCGGCCGCGTCGGCTGCAGCCTGCCCACCAGCGAAGTGCTGAAGTTCGGCCTGGCCCATGCCCAAGCGCGCGATGCGGTGCATCGTCCGCTGGATTTCAGCGAACTCAAGCATCAGCTGCATGCGGCGGGCTTTCGCACCTTGAAAGTACGCAGCAACGCCGAAGACCGGCAAACCTACCTGCTGCGCCCGGATCACGGCCGTCATCTGCACAGCGACTGCCAGGTGCAACTGCAGCACGAACTGCCCGCGCCTGAGATCGCCATCGTGCTGGCCGATGGTTTGTCGGCCGTAGCGGTTCAGCGCCATGCCCTGCCGCTGTTGCAGATCTTTCGCGAACGCTTCGACAGCGACTGGGCCAACACACCAGTAGTGCTGGCCGAACAGGGCCGTGTGGCGATTGGCGATGGCATCGGTGAAGCCCTGCGCGCGCGCCTGGTGATCGTCATGATCGGCGAGCGGCCGGGGCTGACCTCGCCGGACAGCCTCGGCCTGTACCTGACCTACGCGCCGCGCGTGGGCTGCCTGGACAGTGCCCGCAACTGCATCTCCAATGTGCGCCCAGAAGGCCTGCCCTACGAGCTGGCTGCACACAAGCTCGACTACCTGGCACGCCAGGCGTTGCGCCTGCAACTGAGTGGCGTGAAGCTCAAGGACGACAGCGGCATGCAGGCGGTACAACAGCAGTCTGCCTGACAAGCTGGCTGCGAGCGGGTATGGTGGAAGTCCCTACCCGCAAGAGGAATCGATCATGCCCTGGTACGCCTGGCTCATCCTGATCCTGGCCTTGGGCTCCATCCTCGGCAGCCTGCTGATGCTGCGTGACACGGCCAAGAAACTGCCGTTGACCGAGGAACAGCTCAAGCGTATCCACGAGCGCAACGTCGAACAGGACGCCAAGGATCGCCGCGAAGGCTGAGCGGCCTTCGCCATTCATCCTCCCCATACGGCCTGCTAGACTGCGCCTCCTTCCCCGAGGAGGCGCCATGCCCCTGCATCTGCGGCTGCTACTACCTGCCTTTACTCTGGCGCTGGGCCATGCGCTGGGCTTCATCGACCCCATCGGCCTGGTACTCGGCACCGCCGCCAGCGCGCTGATCCTGTTCGGTGAACGGCGCCTGCCAGGCGGGGCCTGGCGAGTTCTGGTACTGCTCACCGGTATCGCCCTGGCAGCGCATCTGTTGCCGGGTTTCTCCCCCTGGACACTGTGGCAGCCGCGACAGATCAGCCCTGACGCCCCGCCCTATGCGCTGCGCCTGTCCTGGGACAAGCTGCTACTCGGTACAGCCCTGTTGGCCTGGTGGCTGGGACGGCCCTCCTCACCTGCCCGTTCCCTGCCACATGCAATACTGGTCTGTCTGCTCACGCTACTGGCGGTGCCTGGGCTGGCAGTGCTGGTCGGCTTGGTGGCCTGGCAGCCGAAATGGCCGGAGGGCCTGCTGCTGTGGCTGCTGGTGAACCTGGGGGTGGCCGTACTGGCCGAGGAGCTGCTGTTTCGCGGCTTGCTGCAACCTGCGCTGATACGGCGCCTGGGCGCCTGGCCGGGGCTGCTACTGACAGCGGCATTGTTCGGTGCCGTTCACCTGCCCTTCAGTCCGTTGTTCGCTCTGCTGGCAACCATCGCAGGTCTGGGTTATGGCATGGCCTTCCATTACAGCGGCCGCCTGAGCGTTGCGGTCGCGTTGCACGGCGCGGTCAATCTTCTGCATCTGCTGCTGTTGAGCTATCCGCTACGACTGGTGTGACATCGATACGGTAGGGCGAGAAGATACGTTGCAACTCGCCCTTGGCGCGCAGTCGCTCGAGCAACGCCGCGAAGTGCTCGGGACTGATAGGCGCGCCGGCACGGATCATCGCGTGATGGCGGTAGACCTGATCGACACGCTCGGAAATCAGCAACTGACGTGCATGTTCGCGATTGCGCTTGATGAAATCGTACAGGTTGGAGCGCGTCACCAGTGCGACATCGGCACGGCCGCGGACCACCATCAGCAGGTTGCTGTCGTGGGAATGCCCGAGGTTGGCGTTGAAGGTACGAATGAGGAAATCCGGGTCGCTATTGAACTGGGCAAAACCGTAGTGATAACCGCGATAAAGCGCCAGGCGCTTGCCTTCGAGTTGCTCGAAATAGTCCTGGCCACGCCGCTCCTCTTCCTTGGCCACAAACAGCTCGGCGTCCTCCAGGCCCATGTCGACTGCCACGGCATCAATGTCCTGCCAGCCCCACTGCGGGTTCTCGAAAATCGCCATGTCGATACGCCCGCGCTGCAGGTCGCTGAAGCGACGCACGATCGCCGTGGGCAGCATGGTGAAGTGATAGTCGCTCTGTTCTCGATTGAGCGCTTCGAGCAGTTGCGGCAACAGGCCGCTCGACTCCTGCAGGCTGGACTTGATCACGTAGGGAGGGAAGTGCGCACCGCCGACCTTGACCAATTCGGCAGCGCAGAGAGAACCAGCGAACAACAGACCCAGGGCAAGCCAACATCCATGAATCCAGCGCCGCGAATGCCGCATGTCGAATCCCCAAAAATTCCTTCTTCTAGTGTAGTGCAGACTACTCCAGTCTCTCCTGACCGACCAGATGGTTTTTCATTGCACAAACACTTTGTTGCCCATTATCAGACGATAGCGCCCAACTAGCCTGGATAATTAGCACAGACTTGCAACTAGCCCAGTAATCCAGGCTCTGGAAGCACCAGCAACTGATGTTGGCAGAGCCAATTCACATGATCGCAGGGCAAGAGATGAAGCTGCACGCCAGTTAATCTCTCCCGCTGGTCAGGTTGCACAATAGCCGTCGCCGCCAGCCAGGGCTCAGGCGTTCTTGCACACCAGCGACAGCGCTTCCTCAGCCAGTTGATCCAGGCTCATCGGCCCCTGCGGCCGGAACCAGGTATTGGTCCAACTCAGCGCCCCGGTGAGGAAACGCCGCTGAATGAACGGATCACCCTTGAAGTAACCGGCATCACGCGCCTCGCCGAGCACCGTCAGCCAGATCTGCTCATAAGTGTCCCGCAGCGCCAGCACCTGAGCCTGGCCGTCTTCCGACAATGAACGCCATTCATAGACCAGCACCGCCATGGCCTCGCCGGTGCCGCCCATGATCGACTGCAGCTCGCAGCGAATCAGCGCCAGCAACCGCTCGCGAGTACCCTGCGCCGAGGCCAGGGCAGCACGCATCAATGCGGTGTTGTAGACGATGGTCTCTTCCATCACCGAGCGCAGAATCTCGTCCTTGCTCTTGAAGTGGTGAAAGATGCTGCCCGACTGAATACCGATGGCGGCGGCCAGATCACGCACCGTGGTGCGCTCATAACCCTTGCTGCGGAACAGGTGGGCGGCCATCTGCAACAGCTTGCCGCGGGCGCTCTCCGGATCGGTCACCTGGCCGCTATCGACCAGTTCCTGCATCACGGCCTGGGCTCTGTGTTCGTCCACGCTGACTTCTCCCCTGGTTGCCCTGCTCGGCGATTGTTCTGATGAATTCTTCATGCTGCCGGCAAGTGCTTGTCTTGCTTGATGAAATGTATGCGGCGACAGCTGACCAAGCAAGCGCTTGGCCGCACTTTTGGCCAGTTTGTCGTCTTTTGCTACTTTTCAACCAAGCGCTTGCTTGGTAGTGTGATCTCACCTCCTCAATGTGTGACGGGCCAATTCCAATGACCAAAACCGTACGCATCGGCTGCGCCTCAGCGTTCTGGGGCGACACCTCCACCGCTGCCGCTCAACTGGTTCGCGGCGCCGAACTGAATTATCTGGTGTTCGACTACCTGGCCGAGATCACCATGTCGATCATGGCCGGCGCCCGCATGAAGAAGCCGGATGACGGCTACGCCCGTGATTTCGTCGAGGTGCTCACGCCGCTGCTGGGCGAGCTGGCGGCGAAGAAGATCCGCGTCATCAGCAACGCCGGCGGGGTCAACCCGATGGCCTGCGCCGCAGCCCTGAGCGCTGCCTGCGAGCAGGCAGGCGTACAGCTGAAGATAGCCGTGCTGCACGGTGACAACCTGCAACCCAAGCTCGGCGAACTGGTCAAGGCCGGCACCCGCGAGATGTTCAGCGGCGCCGCGCTACCGCCCTTCTGCGTTTCGGTCAACGCGTACCTGGGCGCGCCGGGAATCGTTGCCGCACTGGAACAGGGCGCCGATATCGTCATTACTGGCCGCGTGGTCGACAGCGCGGTGGTCAGCGCCGCTCTGGTGCACGAGTTCGGCTGGGCCTGGAGCGACTACGACAAGCTGGCCCAGGCCGCGCTGGCCGGACACATCATCGAATGCGGCGCGCAGTGCACCGGTGGCAACTTCACCGACTGGCGCGACGTGCCGGACTACGAGCACATCGGCTTCCCCATCGTCGAAGTCGAAGACGATGGCCGTTTCGTCGTGACCAAGCCGGATGGTTCCGGCGGCTTGGTCACGCCTTTTACCGTTGGCGAGCAGATGCTCTACGAGATCGGCGATCCGCGCGCCTATCTGCTGCCGGATGTTATCTGCGACTTCACCCATGTCGAGCTGAGCCAGGTCGGCGACAACCGCGTGCAGTTGCAGGGCGCACGCGGTCTGCCGACCACCGACCAGTACAAGGTCAGCGCCACCCACCCGGACGGTTTCCGCTGCACCGCCAGCTTCCTGCTGGCCGGCATCGATGCCGTGGCCAAGGCCGAACGGGTCAGCGAGGCGATCATCAAGAAGACCGAAGAGCTGTTCGCCGAGCGCGGCTGGGGCCGCTACCAGGAAGTCAGCGTCGAGCTGCTCGGCAGCGAAGCCACCTATGGCGCCCATGCCCACCGTACCTACTGCCGAGAGGTGGTGGTAAAGATCGCCGCGCGCCATGCCAAGAAGGAGGCGCTGATCCTCTTCTCCCGCGAGATCGCCCAGGCCGCCACCGGCATGGCGCCGGGCCTGACCGGCATCGTCGGTGGTCGCCCCACCGTCTACCCGGTAATCCGCTTGTTCAGCTTCCTGGTGGACAAGAGCGCCTGCGCCCTGAGCGTCGAGATCGCTGGCGAACGCCAGCCGGTCGCCCTGCCCCAGGTCGATATCTTCGACCCGGCCCAACTTCGTGCACCGGCCGCGCTGCCCGTGCCGATGGGCGAAGCCGACGTCGCCGTACCGCTGATCCGCCTGGCCGTGGCCCGCTCCGGCGACAAGGGCAACCACAGCAACATTGGCGTGATGGCCAGAAAGCCCGAATACCTGGCATGGATCGCTGCTGCGCTGACGCCCGAAGCCGTGGCCAACTGGATGGCGCATACCCTGGACGCCGAACAGGGCCGCGTCAGCCGCTGGTACCTGCCGGGCAGCCACAGCCTCAACTTCCTGCTGGAGAACGCGCTGGGCGGTGGTGGCGTCGCCAGCCTGCGCATCGACCCGCAGGGCAAGGCGTTCGCCCAGCAACTGCTGGAGTTCCCGGTGCCGGTGCCAAGAGCGCTGGCTGAAGCGCTGTAGGTGCTAATCGTAGGATGGATGACGCTTCATCCATCCACCGGCTTCTGGTGGAAAACGCTTCGCGGTTTTCCACCCTACATGTTGTAGGAGCGGCTTCAGCCGCGATTGGGCTTAGGCAAAAGCATCGCGGCTAAAGCCGCTCCAACGGAACCGAGAAGGACAACAAGAACAATGAGCTACGACTCCGTATTCAAACCTGGCCTGTTCAATGAGCAGACCATTCTGGTCACCGGTGGTGGCAGCGGCATCGGTCGCTGCGTGGCCCACGAACTGGCCCACCTCGGCGCCCATGTGGTGCTGGTCGGGCGCAAGCAGGAAAAGCTGGAGAAGACCTGCACCGAGATCACCGAGGACGGCGGCATCGCCAGCTTCCAGGCCTGCGACATCCGCGACGAAGAAGCCGTGAAGGCCATGGTCGGCGCGGTGATCAAGGAACGCGGGCGCATCCACCAGCTGGTCAACAACGCCGGCGGCCAGTTCCCCGCGCCGCTGATCGGCATCAACCAGAAAGGCTTCGAGACCGTGGTGCGCACCAACCTGGTGGGCGGCTTTCTGGTGGCCAAGGAAGTCTTCCTGCAGAGCATGAGCAAGCACGGCGGCAGCATCGTCAACATGCTCGCCGACATGTGGGGCGGCATGCCCGGCATGGGCCATTCGGGGGCAGCGCGGGCCGGCATGGAGAACTTCACCAAGACCGCCGCCTACGAGTGGGGCCACGCCGGCGTGCGGGTCAACGCCGTGGCGCCAGGTTGGATCGCCTCCAGCGGCATGGACACCTACCCCGAGTCGATGAAGAACATGATCCGCAACCTCAAGGATCACGTGCCGCTGCAGCGCATCGGCACCGAGTCCGAGGTAGCCGCGGCCATCGTCTTCCTGCTCAGCCCCGGCGCCAACTTCATCAGCGGCAACACCATCCGCATCGATGGTGCCGCCAGCCAGGGCACCCGCGCCTGGACGCTGGGCAAGGCGAAAAACAGCGAGTCCTACAACGGTTTCCACCGGGCCTACGTGCCCGACGTACTGAAAGATCAGGAGTAAGGCGATGCCCGTGATCCAATCGGAAATCGATGTCCATGGCGAAGCCTTCGCGCAGAACCGCGAAGCCATGCTGGCAGCCATCACGACCTTCCGCGACGTCGAGCAGAAGGTGCTCGACAAGGCCCAGGAAGCCAAGGCCAAGTTCGACAAGCGCGGTCAGTTGCTGCCGCGTGAACGCATCAACCTGCTGCTCGATGCCGGCGCGCCCTTCCTCGAACTGTCCTCGCTGGCCGGCTACAAGCTGCACGATGACAAGGACGGCAGCCAGGCCGGCGGCGGCCTGATCGCCGGTATCGGCTACATCGCCGGCGTACGTTGCCTGGTGATTGCTAACAACAGTGCGATCAAGGGCGGCACCATCTCCCCCACTGGCCTGAAAAAATCGCTGCGCCTGCAGCAGATCGCCGTCGAGAACAAGCTGCCGGTGGTGACCCTGGCCGAGAGCGGCGGCGCCAACCTCAACTACGCCGCCGACATCTTCGTCGAGGGTGCGCGCGGCTTCGCCAACCAGGCGCGCATGTCCGCCATGGGCTTGCCGCAGATCACCGTGGTGCACGGCTCCAGCACCGCTGGCGGGGCTTATCAGCCGGGTCTTTCGGATTACGTGGTGGTGGTGCGCGGTAAAGCCAAGATGTTCCTCGCAGGGCCGCCATTACTCAAGGCAGCTACTGGCGAGATCGCCACCGACGAGCAACTCGGCGGCGCCGAGATGCACGCCCAGGTCGCCGGCACTGCCGAGTACCTGGCCGAGAACGACGCCGACGGTGTACGCCTGGCGCGTGAGATCGTCGGCATGCTGCCGTGGAACCAGCAGTTGCCGACGCGTCCGGCAAAAAGCTGGCGCGAGCCGCTGTACCCGGCCGAGGAACTGCTCGGCCTGGTGCCGGCCGACGCCAAGAAACCCTACGATGTGCGCGAGATCATCGCGCGTATCGCCGATGGCTCGGAATTCCTCGATTTCAAGAACGAGTTCGACAGCCAGACCGTCTGCGGCCACCTGCAGATCGAAGGCCAGGCCTGTGGCTTCATCGGCAACAACGGCCCGATCACCCCGCAAGGCGCGGCCAAGGCAGCGCAGTTCATCCAGCTGTGCGAACAGAGCAACACACCGATCCTGTTCTTCCACAACACCACCGGTTTCATGGTCGGCACCGAGTCCGAGCAAAACGGCGTGATCAAGCACGGCTCGAAGATGATCCAGGCCGTGGCCAACGCCACCGTGCCCAAGCTCACCGTTGTCGTCGGCGGCTCCTACGGCGCCGGCAACTACGCCATGTGCGGCCGCGGCCTCGACCCACGCTTCATCTTCGCCTGGCCCAACAGCAAGACCGCCGTTATGGGCGGCGCCCAGGCCGGCAAGGTGCTGCGTGTCGTCACCGAGGACAAGCATGCCAAGGAGGGCAAGGAGCCTGACCCGAAGATGCTCGACATGCTGGAAACCGTGACCGCGCAGAAGCTCGACAGCCAGTCCACCGCTCTCTACGGCACCGCCAGCCTGTGGGACGACGGCCTGATCGACCCGCGCGATACGCGCAAGCTGCTGGGCTTTTTGCTGGATATCTGTGCCGAAGCCAACCTGCGGCCGTTGAAGAAGAGCAGCTTCGGCGTCGCGAGATTCTGACCGTAGGGTGCGCCGTGCGCACCAACCAAGATCGCGGTGCGCACAGCGCACCCCACAAGGAGAACAACAATGATCTTCACCCAGGAACACGAAGAACTCCGCCGCACCGTCCGCAACTTCGTCGACAAGGAAATCAACCCACACGTCGATGAGTGGGAAAAGGAAGGCCGCTTCCCCATCCATGACATTTTCAAGAAGGCCGGCGAGCTGGGCCTGCTGGGCATCTCCAAACCGGAGAAGTTCGGTGGCATGGGCCTGGACTACAGCTACTCGATCGTCGCCGCCGAAGAGTTCGGCACCATCCATTGCGGCGGCATCCCCATGTCCATCGGCGTGCAGACCGACATGTGCACCCCGGCCTTGGCGCGCTTCGGCTCCGATGAACTGCGCGAAGAGTTCCTGCGTCCGGCCATCACCGGCGAGATGGTCGGCTGCATCGGCGTCTCCGAAGTCGGCGCAGGCTCCGACGTGGCGGGCCTGAAGACCACTGCCCGCAAGGACGGCGACGACTACGTGATCAACGGCAGCAAGATGTGGATCACCAACTCGCCGTCGGCCGACTTCATCTGCCTGCTGGCCAACACCAGCGACGACAAGCCACACGTCAACAAATCGCTGATCGTGGTGCCGATGAAAACGCCGGGCATCACGGTGAGCCCACACCTGGACAAGCTCGGCATGCGCAGTTCGGAAACTGCCCAGGTGTTCTTCGACAATGTGCGCGTGCCACAGCGCTATCGCATCGGCCACGAAGGCGCCGGTTTCATGATGCAGATGCTGCAGTTCCAGGAAGAGCGGCTGTTCGGCGCAGCCAACATGATCAAGGGCCTGGAGCACTGCGTCGACACCACCATCGACTACTGCAAGCAGCGCCACACCTTCGGCCAACCGCTGATTGACAACCAGGTCATCCACTTCCGCCTGGCCGAGCTGCAGACCGAGATCGAGTGCCTGCGCGCACTGGTCTACCAGGCCACCGAGCAGTACGTGAAAGGCCGCGACGTGACCAAGCTGGCGTCGATGGCCAAGCTCAAGGCCGGCCGCCTGGGCCGCGAAGTGTCCGACGCCTGCCTGCAGTACTGGGGCGGCATGGGCTTCATGTGGGACAACCCGGTGTCGCGCGCTTACCGCGACGTGCGCCTGGTCAGCATCGGCGGCGGCGCCGACGAAATCATGCTCGGCATCATCTGCAAGCTGATGGGCATCCTGCCAGGGAAGAAGAAATAGTCGGGAACGATTCTGCGAGCTGATGGTTCCCACGTCGAGGCGTCGAACCGTCCGCGTGGGAACCCATAACGGGACGCTCCGCGTTCCAGCGACGCAGAGCGTCGCCAAATGCATTTCCACGCGGAGCGTGGGAACGATCTAAAGGTGCCCCCATGAGCAACCTGCCACACTGCGAAACCCTGCTGCTGAATCTCGACGGAGGCGTGCTGCACGTCACCCTCAACCGTCCGGACAGCCGCAATGCCATGAGCCTGGCCATGGTCGGCGAACTGCGCGCCACCCTCGAAGCCGTGCGCCATGCCCCGAATGTGCGCGCCATCATTCTGCGCGGTGCCGCTGGCCATTTCTGCGCTGGCGGCGATATCAAGGACATGGCCGGCGCCCGCGCCAAAGGTGGCGATGCTTACCGCGAATTGAACCGCGCCTTCGGTGCGCTGCTGGAAGAGGCCCAGACCGCGCCGCAGGCGCTGGTGGCCGTGCTGGAAGGTGCCGTGCTCGGTGGCGGCTTCGGCCTGGCTTGCGTATCCGATGTGGCCATCGCCGCCAGCGGCGCCAAGTTCGGCTTGCCGGAAACCACGCTGGGCATCCTCCCGGCGCAGATCGCGCCCTTCGTCGTGCACCGCATCGGCCTGACCCAAGCGCGCCGTCTGGCCCTGACCGCCGCCCGCTTCGACGGTGCCGAGGCCCTGCGCCTGGGCCTGGTGCACTACTGCGAGGACGATGACGCCGCCCTGCAGCAGCGGCTGGAGGAAACCCTGGAGCAAATTCGTCAGTGTGCGCCACAGGCCAATGCCCAGACCAAGGCCCTGCTGCTGGCCAGCGAACGCGAAGCACTCGGCCCGCTACTCGACCGCGCTGCCGAACAGTTCGCTGCCGCCGTGACCGGTACAGAGGGCGTCGAGGGCACCATGGCTTTCGTGCAGAAACGCAAGCCGAAGTGGGCCCAATGATGGATTGGACAGACCAGCACTACCGATAAAGACCGTAGGGTGGATCGGGGCGCGCAGCCGTCGCTTTTCACATCCACCAGCGCAACAACCGGTGGATCGATAAAGCGCGATCCAC
This sequence comes from Ectopseudomonas composti, assembly GCF_900115475.1. Classification (GTDB taxonomy): domain Bacteria; phylum Pseudomonadota; class Gammaproteobacteria; order Pseudomonadales; family Pseudomonadaceae; genus Aquipseudomonas; species Aquipseudomonas composti. The sequence goes on along the minus strand of NZ_FOWP01000009.1, from coordinate 149,167 downwards.
CCTACGCCAGAACACCGTAGCCCGGATGCAATCCGGGGATCGCCCCACAGGAGCACAAAGATGCCCGCATTCAACAAGATCCTGATCGCCAACCGCGGCGAGATCGCCTGCCGGGTGATGCGCACCGCCATCGAACTCGGCTACCGCACCGTGGCGGTGTACTCCGAGGCCGATGCCGACGCCCGCCACGTACAGATCGCCGACGAAGCCGTATGCATCGGCCCGGCCCAGGTCAACCAGTCCTACCTGCGCATCGAGGCCATCATCAAGGCCGCGCGCAAGACCGGCGCCGACGCCATCCACCCCGGCTATGGCTTCCTCTCCGAGAACGCCGATTTCGCCCGCGCCTGTGAAGCAGCCGGCATCGTCTTTATCGGCCCGACCGTCGAAGCTATCCACCTGATGGGCAGCAAGCGCCTGTCGAAGATCGCCATGCTCGAAGCCGGCGTGCCTTGCATTCCCGGCTTTGAGGGCGCCGCCCAGGACGACGAAACCCTGGCCAGCGAAGCCGAGCGTATCGGCTACCCGCTGATGATCAAGGCCAGCGCCGGTGGCGGCGGTCGCGGCATGCGCCTGGTACAAGAATCCGCCGAGCTGCTGGGGCAGATCCGCACCGCTCGCTCCGAGGCGCAGAACGCCTTCGGTTCCGGTGAGCTGATCCTCGAACGCGCGGTGATCCGCCCACGCCATGTGGAGATCCAGGTCTTCGGCGACCAGCACGGCAATATCGTCTATCTCGGTGAGCGCGACTGCTCGGTGCAGCGTCGCCACCAGAAGGTGGTCGAGGAAGCGCCCTGCCCGGTGATGACGCCCGAGCTGCGTCGCGCCATGGGCGAGGCGGCGGTCAAGGCTGCAGCCTCGGTCAACTACGTAGGCGCCGGCACCGTGGAATTTCTGCTCGACACCAGCGGCGAGTTCTTCTTCCTGGAAATGAACACCCGCCTGCAGGTCGAGCACCCGGTTACCGAGCTGATCACCGGTCAGGATCTGGTGGCCTGGCAGATTCGCGTAGCCGAAGGCCAGCCCTTACCGTTGAAGCAGGACGACATTCGTCTCACCGGCCACGCCATGGAGGTGCGCCTGTACGCCGAAGACTCGGCCGCCGGCTTCCTGCCGCAAACCGGCCAGGTGCTGCGTTGGGAGCCCGAACTGCTGGCCGGTGTGCGCATCGACCACGGCCTGGTCGAAGGCCAGGCGGTCACGCCCTTCTACGACCCGATGCTGGCCAAGGTCATCGCCTACGGCGAAACCCGCGACGAAGCCCGGCGCAAGCTGGTGCGCGCGGTCGAACAGTGCGTGCTGCTCGGCGTGAACGGCAACCAGCGCTTCCTCGCCAACCTGCTCAAGCATCCCGAGTTCGCCGCTGGCAACGCCACCACGGCGTTCATCGCCGAACATTTCGCCGATGACCCCAGCCTGCACCCACACACCGCCAGCCTGCCCGAGTTGGCCATGGCCGCCGCCCTGCTCTACCAGGCCTCGGCCGACGCCCGCGCGCACCAGCCTGGCCTTGCCGGCTGGCGCAGCGCCGGCAGCGCACCCTGGCGTTTCGTCCTCAAGCAGGGCGAGCACAAGCACGCCGTGGAGCTGGACGTGCTCGCCAGCGGCACGCAAGCACACCTTTCCGTGCGCCGGGGTGAAGAACAGCTGTCCCTGCGCCTGCTGGCCAGCGACGGCCGCTGGCTGACCCTTGAACTGGACGGCATACGCCGCCGCCAGGCTTACCACATCGAAGGCGAACACCTGTGGCTGTATGGTGAACACGGCAACCTGGAGCTGGTCGATGTCACCCACGAGCCAGCCGGTGGGCAGAACGCCGCCAGCAGCGGCGCGGTGAAGGCACCGATGGATGGCGCCATCGTAGACGTGCTGATCGCCGAGGGCGCCAGCGTGAGCAAGGGACAACTGCTGGTGGTGCTGGAAGCGATGAAGATGGAGCACCCGCTCAAGGCTGGCGTCGACGGCATCGTTCGCCGCGTCGGCGTAAGCCAGGGCGATCAGGTGAAGAATCGCCAGCTGCTGGTGGAAATCGAAGCTGCAGAGGCTTGATATATCGCTGTGGGAGGGGCTTTAGCCGCGAGAGTCGTACATCGCGGCTAAAGCGGATCGCCGCCCGGCCCTTCCCACAGCCCCATAACAACAAGAAGGAGCACGCCCATGTCACTGTCCGGCAAGACCTTGTTCATCACCGGCGCCAGCCGCGGCATCGGCCGCGAGATCGCCCTCAAGGCCGCCGCCGATGGCGCCAACATCGTCATCGCGGCCAAGAGCGCCGAGCCACACCCGAAACTCGAAGGCACCATCTTCAGCGTCGCCGCCGAGGTTGAGGCCGCAGGCGGCAAGGCGCTAGCCCTGCAACTGGACGTGCGTGACGAACAGGCCGTGGCAGCCGCCATGGCCCAGGCCGCCGAGCATTTCGGTGGTATCGACGCCTTGGTCAACAACGCCGGCGCGATCAAGCTGGTGGGCGTGGAGAAGCTCGAACCCAAGCGCTTCGACCTGATGTACCAGATCAACACCCGCGCGGTGATGGTCTGCAGCCAGGCGGCCCTACCCTATCTGAAGAAAAGCGCGGGCGGACATATCCTCAACCTCTCCCCGCCGCTCAACCTCGACGCCAAGTGGTTCGCACAGCACGGCCCCTACACCGTCACCAAGTACGGCATGAGCATGCTTACCCTGGGCATGAGCGAGGAGTTCAAGAAGTACGGCATCAGCGTCAACTCGCTGTGGCCGAAGACCATGATCGCCACCGCCGCCATCGAATTCGAACTGGGCAGCCGCGACGCCTTCAAGCGCGCACGCACCCCGGCGATCATGGCCGACGCGGCCCACGCGATCCTGGCCAGCCAGGGCCGCAGCATCACCGGGCGCCTGCTGATCGACGAGGATATCCTGCGCGAACAGGGCGTCAGCGACTTCGAGCAGTACCGCTTCGACCCCGCGGGCGGCAGCCTGGTACCCGATCTGTTCGTCGACTGAGGCCTCGGATGCGTTGGCTTCGTAGGGTGCGCCGCGCGCACCGAGACAATCTTGGGATTTGCGCCTGTCCCTGTGCGCATAGCACACCCTACGAACGGCAAAGCTATTTGCCGAACTGCCCGCAGCTGAGCGCACCAGAGCCATGGCTGGTGTGCGCCATGCTGACTACAGTCATGACTCGCCTCCAATTCATAACAGCCCAAGTGCGAGCCCCATGAGCCAAGCCGATCTGATTTCGCCCTTCCGCTTCCTGGCCCACCTGCCCCAGCACCTGCCGCGTGTACCGCGCATGCTGCGTGGCCTGTACTACGCCGGCATTCGCAACCGCGAGAAGAACCTGTCACTGGCCTGGGCCCTGCAGCGCGCCGCTGAACGCTACCCCGAGCGCCCGGCGCTGATGGATGAAAACCGCCAGCTCAGCTACAGCGCGTTCAATACCTGGGCCAACCGCCTGGCCTGGGAGTTCAAGGCCGAGGGTGTCGGCCATGGCGACGTGGTCGCGGTAATGCTGGAAAATCGCTTGGAGCTGCTGGCGATCCTCGCTGCGCTAAGCAAGCTCGGTGCGGTCGGTGCGCTGATCAACACCACCCAGCGCGGCAAGGTGCTGGCGCACAGCTTCAACCTGGTCAAACCTGGCTTCCTGGTGATCGGCGACGAACTGCTCAGTGCCTTCGACGAGGTCGACGAACAACTGCACGACCAGCAGGCCCGCCGTTACTGGATCGCCGATCAGGACTGCCTGCAGGGTGCAGGCCAGGCGCCGGATGGCTGGACGAACCTGATGCAGCTAGCCACCGGCCAGGCCGAAGACAACCCGCCAGACAGCCTGCGCGTACGTATGAAGGACGCCTGCTTTCTGATCTATACCTCCGGCACCACCGGCCTGCCCAAGGCCTCGATCATGAGCCACGGCAAGTGGATCAAGGCCTATGGCGGTTTCGGCCACTCCGGCCTGACCCTGAGCGAGCGCGACGTGCTCTATCTCACCCTGCCCTGCTACCACAACAACGCCGTCACCGTGTGCTGGAGCGCGGTGCTGGCCGGTGGCGCGGCCATCGCCCTGCGCCGCCGGTTCTCCGCCAGCGCCTTCTGGAGTGACGTAGCGCGCTACAACGCCACCTGCTTCGGCTATATCGGCGAATTGTGCCGCTACCTGCTCAACCAGCCCGTGCACCCGGCGGAACAGGGCAACAGCCTGCGCTGCATGATCGGCAACGGCCTGCGCCCTTCGATCTGGTCCGAGTTCAAGCAGCGTTTCGGCATCGAGCAGATCACCGAGTTCTATGCCTCCAGCGAAGGCAACATCGGCTTCACCAACGTCTTCAACTTCGACAACACGGTCGGCTACACCCCGGCCACCTATGCCATTGTCCGCTACGACCTGGAGAACGACTGCCCCGTGCGCGCCAGTAACGGTTTCCTGCAGAAGGCCAACAAGGGCGAAGCGGGCCTGCTGATCAGCGAGATCAGCGCCAAGTGGCCGTTCGACGGCTATACCGACCCAGCCAAGAGCGAGTCGGTGATCCTGCGCGACGTGTTCAAGCAAGGCGATGCCTGGTTCAACACCGGCGACCTGATGCGTGACATCGGCTGCAAGCACGCGCAGTTCGTCGACCGCCTTGGCGATACCTTCCGCTGGAAGGGCGAAAACGTATCAACGACCGAGGTGGAAAACGTGCTCGGCGCCTTCCCCGGCGTGGAGGATGCGGTGGTCTACGGCGTGGAGATTGCCGGCACCAATGGTCGCTGCGGCATGGCTGCGCTGCGCCTGGCCTCCGCTTATGCGCTGGATGGCGCGGCGCTGGCCACACACCTCGACACGGAACTGCCGGCCTATGCCGCGCCACTGTTCGTGCGCCTGCTCGGCGAAGTCGAGACCACCGGCACCTTCAAGTACAAGAAGACCGATCTTAAACAGGCCGGCTATGACCCGAACCTGGTCGATGATCCGCTCTACGTGCGCCTACCCGGCTCGGACAGCTTCCAACCGCTGAGTCGCGAAACCCATGCAGCCATCGAGCAGCAACACTACCGTTTCTAAATAGCCTGCAGCCGTGCCATCGCCAGGGCGCGCCGCCCCGTCTACTGCTTGAACTCGAACTGCAGCTCAGCGCCTTCGATGGAGTCCCAGTAGTCATCCACGCGCTCGTTGCTGATCAGCCGACCGCTGATCTGGAATGGGCTCTGGACGTCGGGTTTTTCGCCAAACAGCGGCGGCAGCATCGGCGACAGATCCTCGCGGGTTTCGCTTTCCAGCGCCTGCTCGAACAGTTCCTGCGGCACGCTCAAGTCCAACGCCAGTTTCGATGCAGGCTCTGCCGGTTTTGGCTGCGGCGCTGCAGCAGGCTTGGGCTTGGCAGCGGCAGGCGGTTTGGCGGGTGTCACGGGCTTGCTTTCGACCACCTTGGCAGGCGGAACTGGTTCGACAGCCTTGGGCTTGGCAACCTCGACAACGGGCGCAGGTGCTGCAACCACTGCGGGCTTTGGCTTGGGCTGCTGCGCAACAGGCTCCTGCTCACGCTCACAAGCGCTCAGACAACCCAGGCACAGCAATAGGAGAATGGACTTACGTATCATCGGACAAAGGTAACTCGATCAGTAACGCGCCCATGCTCCTCCGCCTGGGCGCGCCTGACAAGCCGACTTACATGACTTTTACCTCGGCACCTCACTCGCCCGACGGTTGAGCGGCCAGGTGCGCAAGTTCAGCCTCGATATCCAGTTGCGGATAATCGGCCCTGAGCTGCTCCAGCAACTGCTGCGCCTCTTTCTGCTCACCCGCCCTGCGCAGCGCCAGCAACTGCAGCAAGGCCTCACGCGGCTCACTCTGAATCACCAGCTCGGCCATGGGTGCGATAGCCGCTGAACTGGCCATCGGCGCATCCGCCATCGCAGCCTGTGGCGCTGAGCGCTCCATGGCCTCGGTCCTCATCCGCTCCTGAGGGACAGCCATGCGCGCCACCGATTCGTTTTCGGCCGCACGCTTGGCCGCCATCGGTGCGGGGGCTGGCGCCGCAGGACTCATGGCCACGCTGGGCGGCACGGTATCGAAAGCATCCGGCGTCTGCTCCAGCGTGCGCCAGGTCAGGCTGACGCCAATGCCGACACAGGCCAGCCCGGCCACAGCCACCGACCAGCGCTGGCGGCCGCTGCCGAACAGCCATTGATGCAGGCGCTGCGCCCAACCAGATTCAGCCTTGGCGGCTTGCTGCGTATCGCGAGCCGCCGCACTGGCCGCCGCCAGAATACGTGCATCCAGCTCGGCCGAAGGTTCGCCGCTGCCATGGGCACGGAAGTGCGCCAAAAGCGCCTGTTCGTGATCCAGAGGTTCTCGTTCATGGTTCATGCGGACAACTCCTCGGTGGCCAGCAGCCGGCGCAATTTCTGCAGGGCATAGCGCAAACGGCTCTTGACCGTCTCGGCCGGCGTGCGGGTCAACTCGGCAATCTCGTTCAGTTCCAGGTCGCCATGGGCGCGCAGCAGGAACACTTCGCGCTGATCTTCCGGCAGGTCGGCCAGCGCTGCCTGCAACCGCTCACTGTCGCGGCTCAGGCTCCACTGCTGCTCGGGGCCTGCCTGCGGGTCGGCCTGGGCATGCTGGCCTTCGTCGTATTCGTCATGCCCGCTCTGATGACGACCCGTCTTGCGCCAGTGGTCGATCAGGCGGTTACGCGCGATCTGGTACAGCCAGGTCTTGAACAGTACAGCCTCGCGCTGCTCGCTCTGACTGCGGATCAGGCTCATCCAGGTTTCCTGGAACACTTCCTCGGCCAGGGCGTGATCGCCACACAGGCCAAGTAGAAAGCGGAACAGGCCCAGCCGATGGCGCTGGTACAGCGCGTTGAAGGCCGCGGCATCGCCGCGTCGGTAACGCCGCAACAAAGCGGCGTCGTCATCCGTGAGAGGTGCGTTCACTGCTGGACTCTTGCAGAGGGGGATGCGGCAGTTTGCAAGCTCTGGGCGATTTCGGCCAGTTGAATGAACTCACTGCGCAGGCCGAAGCGGTCCTCGCCCTTGGCCGAGCGCGCCAGTGCGATGCTCTGCGCCAGATCGAAGTCGCCGGTGTAGCGCCCGCCCTTGAGCTGCTGGGCGAAGGCCGCGACCGCAGCGGCGAAACGCAGGTCTTCGCTGGCGGCCGCAGCCGGCTTGGCTTCGGCACGTGCGATAGGCCGTTCCAGCAGACGACTGGCTGCCTCACCTGGGGCCTTGTAGCGAATCCGCAGCCAGGCCAGCTCGCCGCTCTCGCTCGCCGGCTGGGCACTGGCCTGATAGCGCAGCGGATCCAGCCAGCCCTTGCCACCTGCCGGTACGATCTCGTACAGCGCAGTGACCGTGTGCCCTGCGCCAATATCGCCGGCATCGACCTTATCATTGCTGAAGTCCTCGCGCTTGAGCGCCCGGTTCTCGTAGCCCAGCAGGCGGTACTCGCTGACTTCGCTCGGGTTGAATTCCAGCTGCAGCTTCACGTCGCTGGCCACCGTGGCCAGGGTCGAGCCGAGCTGATCCACCAGCACCTTGCGCGCCTCGCGCAGGTTGTCGATATAGACGTAATTACCGTTGCCGGCGTCGGCCAGTTGCTCCATCAGGCGCTCGTTGTAGTTGTCCACGCCGAAACCCAGAGTGGTCAGCGAGACGCCGCTCTTGCGCTTGTCGGCCGCCAGTTGCTTGAGGCTGTCGAAGTCGCTGATACCGACGTTGAAGTCGCCATCGGTGGCCAGCAAGATGCGATTGATGCCGCCGTCGATCATATGCTTGCTCGCCTGCTGATAGGCCAACTGGATGCCAGATTCCCCAGCCGTCGAACCGCCAGCGCTGAGTTGATCGATGGCCGCACGGATCTTCGTCTTGTCGCTGCCGGGCGCGGAATCCAGCACCACCTGGCTGTCACCGGCATAGGTAACCAGCGAGACGCGATCCTGCGGGCGCAGCTGGTCGACCAGCAACTTCAGCGTGCCCTGCACCATTGGCAGGCCTTCGCGGCGGTGCATCGAGCCGGAGACATCGACCAGGAACACCAGGTTGGCCGGCGGTAGCTCATCCACGCTGCGGTCTGACGCCTTGATCGCGATCCGCAGCAGGCGCGTCTGCGGGTTCCACGGTGTCACCGCCAGCTCGGTGCTGACGCCAAAAGGCACATCACCCTGCGGCAACGGATAGGCATAGGGAAAATAGTTGACCAGCTCCTCCAGACGCACAGCATCCTTCGGTGGCAGTTGCCCACCATTGAGGAAGCGCCGCACATTGGCGTAGCTGCCAGTATCGACGTCGATACTGAAGGTGGACACCGGCGTCTCGGCGACGGCGAACACCGGATTGTCGGCATACGCCTGGTACTGCTCGCGCGACTCGTCACGGTAGCCCGGCGGCAGAACATCGGCGATAGGCGACGGCGCGTAAGCCAGCGTCGACATTCGCTTCTGGCTGGCTGCGGCAGCCATCTCGGCAGCTACAGGCGCAGCCAGACGTTCGCGAACGAGTGTCGCCGCCGGCTCCGGTTTGGCCTGGGCTTCCGGTTCCGGGCCAGAGGCACTGCACGCGGCGAGTAACAACAAAGTGCCCGCCGAAAAACCGACGGTGAATGGGCGAACGAGCAACGAGCAATAAGCGGACATGGTGCAGCTCCTGAGCAATGGCACGAGACCTTCGCTCAGGTAGACGCAGCCCTCCGGCAAAACGGGTTAAGCCACGGCGCGCTTTCTCAACCTTCCCACGAACCGCCCGCCTCCTGGCACAGCTGCGTAGCCAGCATGCCCAGGGTCATCAGCGCTCTCTCCGCCTCGCGGTTCCATGGGATGCCGCAGTTAAGGCGCACGCAATGGTTGAACTGCTCGGTGTTACTGAAGATCAGCCCCGGTGCGATGGAAATGCCCTGCTGCAGCGCGCGCAGGTGCAAGTCCTTGGTGTTGACCCGCGCTGGCAGGCTGACCCAAAGGATGAAACCACCCTTGGGCCGGGTCATCTGCGTACCGTCCGGGAAATACTGCTGTACCGCCAGCTGGAAGGCGCTGAGGTTCTTGCGGTATTCCTGGCGGATATGCCGCAGGTGGCGGTCGTACCCGCCATTCTCCAGGTAGGCCGCTACCGCCATCTGGGTGACGCTGCACGCCGAATGGGTGGAGAAGGTCTGCAAGCGCTGGATCTCGTCCTGATACTTGCCGGCGACGATCCAACCGATGCGCACACCGGGCGAAAGCGTCTTGGAGAAACTCGAGCAATAGATCACCCGGCTGTCGCGATCATGGGACTTCAGCGCCTTGGTCGGCCCTTGCTCGAACATCAGCTCGCCGTAGATATCATCCTCGACGATCTGGAAATCGTAATCGCCGGCCAGACGCAGCAACTGACGCTGGCGCTCCTCCGGAATGGTGCCACCGAGTGGGTTGGACAGCCGCGCAGTCAGCACCAGTGCCTTGATCGGCCACTGGTTGGCCGCCAGTTGCAGCGCTTCAAGGCTGATGCCGGTGGTGGGGTCGCAGGGAATCTCGATGACCTTGAGCCCCAGTAGATCCGCCAATTGCAGCAGGCCGTAGTAGGTCGGCGACTCCACTGCGATCAGATCGCCCGGCTTGGTCAGCACGCGCAGACTCATCTGCAGCGCATCGACGCAGCCGTGGGTGATCACCACCTCGGACGGGTCGACCACCACGCCGGCATCGCGCATGCGGATCGCCACCTGGCGGCGCAGCGGCTCGAAACCGGGACTGAACATGTAGCTGAAGGCGCGCGGACTGTGAAAGCGCGTGACCTTGGCCAGTTGCTGGTGCAGCGCACGCACCGGCAAGTAGTCGACATGCGGCACTGCAGCGCCCAGCGGGAAAACACCCTCGCGGCGCGACTCGGTGAGCACCTGATTGATGATGCTGGCGCGGGTAACCAGGCCTGGCCGCTCGACACGGGCGATATCCGGCGTTGGCGCAGTCAGTGCCGGCGTCTGGTGCACGTAGAAACCGGACTGTGGACGCGCGCGGATCAGGCCCTGGTCTTCGAGATTGGCATAAGCTTGCAACACCGTGGCGTGACTGACGTTGAGCTGCGCACTCATCTTGCGCACCGACGGTACGCGCTCCCCCGGCTGGTAGACGCCACGACGAATATCCTCGGCCAACTGTTGGGCGATGCGTTGGTAGAGCAACAGATTGGTCATGGCGAGGCCCTCGGATTCACTGGACCATAACAGTAACCTATTGCTACACAATTGTACCGGCACAGATGAAAACACTTTTCGCCATCAGCACTGTACCGACTGGCTGTGCAATCAAAATGCCCCGATCAACCGTCTTTTCGGGAATAAAAAAACCCCGGACGATGCCGGGGCTTCTTGGCTGCTGACACTCAGCGCTCGGCGCCAAGCTGCCCTCGCTCGTCGGAGAAGACGATCTCCACCCGCCGATTCTGGGCCCGACCACGGGCAGAGGCATTTTCCGCGACGGGGAAGTCGACACCGTAACCGGCGACCTGAATCCGCTTGGCATCCACGCCCAGGTCGACCAGCAGATCGGCCACGGCCTGCGCTCGCGCGCGGGACAGCTCGAGATTCTCGGCAGCATCGCCGGTGTTGTCGGTGTAGCCCTCGATGCGCACGCGGCGCTGCGGGTTGATCTGCAAGAATTGCACGAGTTTAAGTACCGTACGGTTGGCTGCCGGCTGCAGATCGGCGCGACCAGCGTCGAACAGCATGTCGCCGAGGGTCATCACCAGGCCACGCTCGGTCTCGCTGGTAGCGAGGCTGACCATTTGCTCTTCCAACCAGCCATTGTGCTGCTGCACGCTCATCAGCTTGGCCTCGCGCAACGTCAGTTGCAGGCGCTGGCGCTCCAGCTCGAGCTTGGCCGCACGTTCCTGATTGAGGCTGATATCGCTGTGCTGGCGGGCGATCGCGGCATAGCGCTGACTGAGGTAAGCGTAATGGCGCACGTCATCGCCGCTGCCCCAGTAGCTGGACAAGCGCTCGGCGCGGGCCAGCGATTCGCCTGCGCGAATCACGTCCTTGGGCGCAGCACGCAGCACGCTGGGATCTTCCTTGACCGACTGGAAGCTGAGACGCGCCTCTTCCAGCGCCTGCTCACTCGCCACCTGATTGGCCGCGCAACCACTGAGCAACGTACCGACCAACGCCAAGCCGCCCAGGTAACCAAACACCTTCATCACATGGCCCCCAGTTGCTGGCGCAGACGGCCGATGCGCTGATTGAGTTCGTTCAGTTGTTCCCGCCCTTTGCCGTTGAGGTGCTCGGCCTCGGCCAGACGCGCGTCCAGCTCGGCCTGTTCGGCGAGCTGGCGCGCCTGCTTGTTCTCATCGTCCTGCACGGCGGCCTGGGCCTGGGCGAACTTGTCCTCGGCCTGGCGCAGTGACTCGGATTGCTCGCTGACCACACCAAGGGATTTGGTCTGCGCCAACGCCTGTTCGGTCAGCCTTAGCTGCTCGGTAGGCGCAGGATCGCTGGCGCAGGCCGTCAGGCCCAGCGCCAGCAGCAAGGGAAGGGTTCGATTGATCACGAAAATTTCCTACTGAGTGACGTCGCCAACCGGATCGGGCTGCATCTGCTGTGCCTTCCAAAGCTCGAGATTGCTTTGCAGGAACTGCTCAGGCAGGCCGGCGGAGACCATTTCTGTCATTTTCCGCGCCAGCTGGCCACGCAGCCAGGGGTCGTTGCACGCCGAATTGTGCGACAGGGTAAGGTAGAGGCCTTCGCTGGAAATTGGCGGGTCCAGCACCTCCAGATCATCGTCCATGCCCAGCGTCTCGGCGAGTGCCAAGCCTGGGTAGCGCTCGTAGAGCACGTAGTCGGTGCGACCGAGCAGCAACTTCTGGAACGCTTGCGTCAGGCTGGAGACGCCCTCGAGCTTCAGGTTCTGCTTGGCGAAGGCATCGAACTGCTGACCGAAGCTATTGCCCACCAAGGTGTCGCCGGTGTGCCCTTGAAGGTCGATCCAACTGCCGTAGGGAAAGGCCTCGCCCTTGCGCACCCACACCACGCTTGGCGTAAAGAAGAAGGCCGGGTGCACGTAATCCATACTCTCCAGACGTGGCAGCGTCAAAAACGCCCCGGCCAGCAAGTCGACACGGCCGGTACGCACTTCGTCCTGCGCGCGCGACCAAGGCCCGGTGTAGATCACGTCAACCACCACACCCAACTCCTTGGCCAGGTGCTTGAGCAGGTCGGCATTGGCGCCGATCAGTTGCTGCGGATTCTGCGGATCGCGCCAGAGATAAGGCGGATACTCCGGGTTGCCGGTCGCCACCAGGCGCTCGCATTTACCGGCAGCCAGGGCAGCGGCTGGCATCAGGGCCAGGGCGCACCACAGCAACAGCGACTTAAACAGACAACGCTCGGGCATTGGCTACTCTCGGTTTATGCGTTGATCGGCGGGATGGGCTACGCCACCCGGAATCCTCGGTGTTCATGCTAGCTTAATGGCGCCGAAATAATAATTCGCGATAAGGACGCGCCATGAAAAAACTGCTGTTCGCATTGCTGCTCCTGCTGTCAGGCAGCGCAGCCACGCTGTACTTCGTTCCAGCAACTCAACTGGCCAGCCTGCGCCTGATAGAACAGTACCGCGCCGGGCTCAGTCACGAGCAGCTATCCGTCCACAATCTTAACATCCATTATTACCAGGGAGGGCCGTCGAGCGGCGAAACCCTGGTGCTGCTCCATGGGTTCGCTGCAGACAAGGATAACTGGCTGCGCTTTTCTCGCCACCTGACCCAGGACTATCGCGTCATCGCACTGGACCTGCCGGGCTTCGGCGACAGCGATCTACCACCGGGCAGCTACGACGTCGGCACCCAGACCGAGCGCCTGGCGGACATTCTCGACGCGATGGGCATCCAGCAGGCGCATGTGCTGGGCAATTCGATGGGCGGACAGATTGCCGCTCTCTTCGCCGCGCGTTACCCGGATCGCGTCCGCTCGCTGGCCCTGTTCGCCAATGCCGGCATCGACAGCCCGCACGAGAGCGAACTGCATCGTTTGTTGATGAGTGGCGCGCCCAACCCTCTGGTGGTCAAGCAACCGCAGGATTTCGACAAGCTGCTGCACTTCGTCTTCGTCGAACCACCCTATCTGCCGGAATCGCTCAAACGCTATCTGGGCGAGCGCTCCATGGCCAAGGCCGCGCATTACGACCTGGTCTTCAAGCAGTTGGTGGAGCGCCCCGTGCCCCTGGCACCCGAGCTGGCCAAGATCCAGGCGCCGACCCTGTTGCTCTGGGGCAGACAGGACCGTGTGCTGGATGTCTCCAGCATTGAGGTCATGCAACCGCTGCTCAGCAAACCCAGTGTGGTGATCATGGATAACGTCGGCCACGCCCCTATGCTTGAACGCCCTGAGGAAAGCGCCCTGCTCTACCGGAAATTTCTAGAAGGTCTGAAATAACACCGAGCAACACGCAGGCAATAAAAAACCCGCTCAACAGAGCGGGTTTTTCGTTGCAGGAAAAGCGGCTTAGACCGACTTCTCCAGCTCCGGTACGGCTTCGAACAGGTCGGCAACCAGACCGTAGTCGGCAACCTGGAAGATTGGCGCCTCTTCGTCCTTGTTGATCGCAACGATCACTTTGGAGTCCTTCATACCGGCCAGGTGCTGGATCGCGCCGGAGATACCGACGGCGATGTACAGCTGCGGCGCGACGATCTTGCCGGTCTGACCGACCTGCATGTCGTTCGGTACGAAACCAGCGTCGACCGCAGCGCGGGAAGCGCCGACGGCAGCGCCCAGCTTGTCGGCCAGGGCGTACAGGTGCTTGAAGTTGTCGCCATTGCCCATGCCACGGCCGCCGGATACGACGATCTTGGCAGCGGTCAGTTCCGGACGATCGGACTTGGCCAGCTCTTCGCCAACGAAGGCGGACTTGCCGGCATCGGCCGGGCCAGAAACAGCTTCAACGGCAGCGGAACCACCTTCGGCAGCAGCGGCATCGAAACCGGTGCTACGTACGGTGATCACCTTGATGGCAGCCGAGGACTGCACGGTCGCGATGGCGTTACCGGCGTAGATCGGACGCTTGAAGGTGTCGGCGCTTTCAACGGCGATGATCTCGGAGATCTGATCGACATCCAGCGCAGCGGCAACGCGCGGCAGGATGTTCTTGCCGTTGCTGGTAGCGGCAGCCAGGATGTGGCTGTAGCTCTTGCCCAGCTCGGCTACCAGCGGAGCGACGTTCTCCGGCAGTTGGTTGGCATAGGCAGCGTTGTCGGCAACCAGAACCTTGGCCACGCCAGCGATCTTGGCAGCGGCTTCGGCAGCAGCGCCAGCGTTGGCACCGGCTACCAGCACGTGGATGTCGCCACCGATCTTCTGCGCAGCGGCAACGGTGTTCAGCGTGGCAGGAGCCAGAGCGGCATTGGTGTGTTCAGCGATAACCAGGATAGTCATTTAGATTACCTTCGCCTCGTTCTTCAGTTTCTCGACCAGTTCAGCCACGGACTTGACCTTGATACCGGCGCTGCGAGCAGCCGGCGCTTCGACTTTCAGGGTCTTGACGGTGGAAGCGGTGGAAACGCCCAGGGCGTCCGGGGTAACGGTTTCCAGCGGCTTCTTCTTGGCCTTCATGATGTTCGGCAGCGACGCGTAGCGCGGCTCGTTCAGGCGCAGGTCGGTGGTGACGATCGCCGGCAGGTTCAGCGCAACGGTCTGCAGACCGCCATCGATCTCACGGGTGACGTTGACCTTGTCACCAGCCACTTCGACCTTGGAGGCGAAGGTGCCTTGGCCGAAGCCAGTCAGGGCGCCGAGCATCTGGCCGGTCTGGTTGTTGTCGCTGTCGATGGCTTGCTTGCCCATGATGACCAGCTGCGGCTGCTCCTTGTCGACCACTGCCTTGAGCAGCTTGGCCACGGCCAGGGAGTTCAGCTCGTCATTGGATTCAACCAGAATGGCGCGGTCGGCGCCGAGGGCCAGCGCGGTGCGCAGTTGCTCCTGGGCAGTGGCCGGGCCGATGGAGACGACGACGATTTCGCTCGCCACGCCTTTCTCCTTCAGGCGCACGGCTTCTTCCACGGCGATTTCGCAGAAGGGGTTCATGGACATCTTGACGTTGGCGAGGTCGACGCCGCTGTTGTCCGCCTTGACGCGAACCTTGACGTTGTAGTCAACCACTCGTTTGACAGCTACAAGAACCTTCATGGATTCCTCGTTACTCTCCGGTGAATAAGAATCTCGCCAAGGCGAGCCTGGTCAGCGATACAAATTGGCAGGAGCCAACCTTTCAGCCCAGACGGCGAGCGCAAAACCGCCCGTATCTTGACCCCGCGACATGGCCCGGTCAATACAGCGAACTGGCCGGTCATCCGCGATGTAGTACGATTCTAACAGGCCTACAGAAAATTCAAACAAACGTTTGTATTGGCCCGCTGAGAGGGTGTAGATATAATGCCCGCGCCGTGCTTAGGGAGCGAGCTGCGCCCTCCAACATAAAATATCGAAGAGCCTTGAGTAGGAGATAGCCTGTGGAACGCGAATTTATGGAGTTCGACGTCGTCATCGTCGGCGCCGGCCCGTCCGGACTGTCCGCCGCCTGCCGACTGAAGCAGAAAGCCGCTGAAGCGGGCCAGGAGATCAGCGTCTGCGTGGTCGAGAAAGGCTCCGAAGTTGGCGCTCACATCCTCTCTGGTGCAGTGTTCGAACCGCGCGCCCTGAACGAACTCTTCCCCGACTGGAAAGAACTCGGCGCCCCGCTGAACACCCCGGTCAAGCGCGATGACATCTATCTGCTGCGCGACGCTGACAAGGCTACCCGAATTCCAGACTTCTTTGTGCCGAAAACCATGCATAACGAAGGCAATTACATCATTTCCCTGGGTAATCTGTGCCGCTGGCTGGCTCAGCAGGCCGAGAACCTGGGCGTTGAGATCTATCCCGGCTTCGCCGCTCAAGAAGCGCTGATCGACGAAAACGGCGTGGTGCGTGGCATCGTCACCGGCGACCTGGGCGTCGACCGTGAGGGCAATCCGAAGGAAGGCTACTACACCCCAGGCATGGAGCTGCGCGCCAAGTACACCCTGTTCGCCGAAGGCTGCCGTGGCCATATCGGCAAGCAGCTGATCAAGAAGTACAACCTCGACAGCGAAGCCGACGCCCAGCACTACGGCATCGGCATCAAAGAAATCTGGGACATCGATCCGGCCAAGCACGACCAGGGCCTGGTGGTACACACCGCCGGCTGGCCGATGGATATCATGGGCACCGAAAACACCGGCGGCTCCTTCCTCTATCACCTGGAGAACAACCAGGTAGTGGTCGGCCTGATCATCGACCTGTCCTACGCCAACCCGCACCTGTCGCCGTTCGACGAATTCCAGCGCTACAAGCACCATCCGGTGATTGCCCAGTACCTGGAAGGCGGCAAGCGCGTCGCCTATGGCGCACGCGCCATCGCCAAGGGCGGTCTGAATTCACTGCCGAAAATGGTCTTCCCCGGCGGCGCCCTGATCGGCTGTGACCTCGGCACCCTGAACTTCGCCAAGATCAAGGGCAGCCACACCGCGATGAAGTCCGGCATGCTCGCCGCTGACGCCATCACCGAGGCCCTGGCGGCCGGCCGCGAAGGCGGTGACGAGCTGAACAACTACGTCGATGGTTTCAAGGCCAGCTGGCTGTACGACGAACTGTTCCGCAGCCGCAACTTCGGCGCAGCCATCCACAAATACGGCGCCATCGTCGGCGGCGGCATCAACTGGCTGGACCAGAACATCTTCGGCGGCAAGGCCCCCTTCACCCTGCACGACAACAAGCCGGACTACGCCTGCCTGAAGCCGGCTGCAGAGTGCGCGAAGATCGCCTATCCGAAACCGGACGGCAAACTCAGCTTCGACAAACTGAGCTCGGTGTTCCTCTCCAACACCAACCACGAAGAAGAGCAGCCTTGCCACCTGAAGCTCACCGACCCGAGCATTCCGCTGGAGAAGAACCTGCCGCTGTACGACGAACCGGCGCAGCGCTACTGCCCGGCCGGTGTGTACGAGGTGGTGACGCAGGAAGACGGCGAGAAGAAGTTCCAGATCAACGCGCAGAACTGCGTGCACTGCAAAACCTGTGACATCAAGGATCCGGCGCAGAACATCACCTGGATCGCTCCAGAAGGCACCGGCGGGCCGAACTACCCCAACATGTAATTCGCGCCACACATGAAAAAGGCTCCCTAGGGAGCCTTTTTCGTTTTTGCCAAATCTGCAACAGTTGTAGGGCGGGTGTAACCCGCCATAGCCTGCCGGCGGGTTGCACCCGCCCTACCGCACTCAGTCCTGGTAGATCATCTTGCGGCTCATGCCGCCGTCGATGACGAATTCCTGCCCAGTGACGAAAGCGGCCGCATCGGACAGCAGCCAGGCGACCTGCGCCGCGACATCCTCCACCGTACCAACACGACCGACCGGATGCTGCGCATGATCGAATACCGATAACGGCTCCAGGCGCTGCTGCGACGGATCACGGGCATCGATCCAGCCAGGGCTGACGCAGTTGACCCGAACCTCAGGCCCCAGGCTGACCGACAGCGCATGCGTAAGGGCAACGAGGCCACCCTTGCTCGCCGCATAAGCCTCGCAGTCGGCCTCGGACTGGCTGGCACGGGTCGAGGCGATATTGACGATGGCGCCACGATGACCACGCAGGTACGGCGCGCAATGCTTGGCCAGCAGCATCGCGCCAGTCAGGTTAACGGCCAGCATGCGATTCCAACGCTTGAGATCGAGCGACTCCAGCGGCGGCGTGTAGGGATCGGAGATAGCCGCATTGCACACCAACGCATCGAGGCGACCGAACTGGCCGAGCACCTCGGCGACAGCGAGATTCACCTGATCTTCCTTGGCCACGTCCATGACGACGAACCAGGCGTTGTCGCCCAATGCCCGCGCCACTCTGGAGCCGCGCTCACGATCGACGTCAGCCAGCACCACCTGCCAGCCCTCGGTGATCAACCAGGCACTGATGCCCAGGCCGATACCGCGCGCGGCACCGGTGACCAGCGCGACACGCCCGTTGCTGGACGTGTCATTCGCGCCCCACTCCAACATGCTCAGAGTGCAGCCAGGCCGCGCGCCAGATCCGCCTTGAGGTCTTCCAGCTCTTCCAGGCCCACGGCAACGCGAATCAGACTGTCGCTGATACCAGCGTTGGCACGCTCCTGCGGCGTCAGCCGGCCATGCGAGGTGGTTGCCGGGTGGGCGATGGTGGTCTTGGTATCGCCGAGATTGGTGGTGATCGAGATGACACGGGTGCCATCGATCACCTTCCAGGCGGCCTCACGCCCGCCCTTGACCTCGAAACTGACCACCGCGCCAAAGGCGCTCTGCTGCTTTTTCGCCAACTCATGCTGCGGATGGCTAGGTAGCCCCGCGTAATACACGCGCTCGACCTGCGGCTGCTGTTCCAGCCACAGCGCCAACTGCAGGGCGCTCTCGCTCTGCGCACGCATACGAATGCGCAGCGTCTCCAGGCCCTTGACGAACATCCAGGCGTTGAACGGGCTCAGGGTCGGCCCGGCGGTACGCAGGAAACCCACCACTTCCTTCATCTGCTCACTGCGACCGGCCACCACACCGCCCAGACCACGACCCTGGCCATCGATGTATTTAGTCGCCGAATGCATGACGATGTCGGCGCCAAGCTTCAGTGGCTGCTGCAGCGCGGGCGTGCAGAAGCAGTTGTCCACCGCCAGTAGCGCGCCGCGAGCATGAGCGATTTCAGCCAATGCCGCGATATCCACTAGCTCAGCCAGTGGATTGGAGGGTGACTCGACGAACAGCAGCTTGGTATTGGCTTTGAACGCCGCTTCCCATGCGTTCAAATCGGCCAACGGCACGTAATCCACCGCGATACCGAAGCGCTTGAGGTACTTCTCGAACAGGCTGATGGTGGAGCCGAATACGCTGCGCGATACCAGCACATGGTCGCCACCACTGCACAGGCTCATGACGATGGCCAGGATCGCCGACATACCGGAGGCAGTGGCTACGGCCTGCTCAGCGCCTTCCAGCGCGGCGATGCGCTCCTCGAAGGTGCGCACGGTGGGGTTGGTATAACGCGAGTAGACGTTACCCGGCACTTCACCGGCGAAGCGCGCGGCAGCGTCAGCCGCAGTACGGAATACGTAACTGGACGTCAGATACAACGCCTCACCATGCTCACCCTCGGGCGAACGATGCTGACCAGCACGCACCGCCAAAGTATCGAAGCCTACGCCATCCAGGTCGCTATCGAGCCTGCCGGCTTCCCATTCCTGGGTCATATCGCTACCTCACGAAAAGCAGCCCGGATGCAATCCGGGAAATTCAATGTGATATTCCCCCGGATTGCATCCGGGCTACGGACTTTAGCGCGCACCAGGCGCACCCTCGAAACGGGCAGGAACGATGCCCTGCCCGCTCGCATCAGTTGTTATACAGATCGATGATCGCGCTGACGGCCTGCGATTTGACCTTGCTGGCGTCGTTGCGCGCCTGCTCGATCTTGTCCAGATAGGCTTCGTCGACGTCACCGGTCACGTACTTGCCATCGAACACGGCACAGTCGAAGTTGTCGATCTTGATCTTCTTGCTGCCACTGACCGCCTCGATCAGATCCGGCAGGTCCTGATAAACCAGCCAGTCGGCACCAATCAGCTCGCAGACCTCTTCAGTGGTGCGGCCGTGCGCGATCAGCTCATGGGCGCTAGGCATGTCGATGCCGTAGACGTTCGGGTAGCGCACCGCCGGGGCTGCCGAGCAGAAGTAGACGTTCTTCGCACCGGCTTCACGGGCCATCTGGATAATCTGCTTGCAGGTGGTGCCACGGACGATGGAGTCGTCCACCAGCATCACGTTCTTGCCGCGAAACTCCAGCTCGATGGCGTTGAGCTTCTGCCGCACGGATTTCTTGCGCGCCGCCTGGCCAGGCATGATGAAGGTACGCCCGATGTAGCGGTTCTTGACGAAGCCTTCGCGAAACTTCACGCCCAGGTGGTTGGCCAGCTCCAGCGCCGCGGTGCGGCTGGTATCAGGAATCGGGATGACCACGTCGATGTCATGCTCCGGACGCTCGCGGAGAATCTTGTCGGCCAGCTTTTCGCCCATGCGCAGACGCGCCTTGTACACCGAAATGCCGTCCATGATCGAATCCGGACGCGCCAGGTAAACGTGCTCGAAGATGCACGGCGCGTACTGCGGATTGGCCGCGCACTGACGGGTAAACAGCTTGCCTTCTTCGGTGATGTAAACCGCCTCGCCCGGCGCCAGGTCGCGGATCAGGGTGAAACCGAGCACGTCCAGCGACACGCTCTCGGAAGCGATCATGTACTCCACGCCCTCGTCGGTGTGACGCTGGCCAAAGACGATCGGGCGGATACCGTTGGGGTCGCGGAAGCCGACGATGCCGTAGCCAGTGATCATCGCCACCACGGCGTAGCCGCCCAGGCAGCGCTCATGCACGTGAGTGACGGCGGCGAACACGTCTTCCTCGGTCGGCTGCAGTTTGCCGCGCTGAGCCAGCTCGTGGGCGAACACGTTGAGCAGCACTTCCGAATCGGAATTGGTGTTCACGTGGCGCAGGTCGGACTCGTAGATTTCCTTGGCCAACTGTTCGACGTTGGTCAGGTTGCCGTTGTGCGCCAGGGTGATGCCATAGGGCGAGTTGACGTAGAACGGCTGCGCCTCGGCCGAGCTGGAACTGCCAGCAGTCGGATAGCGCACGTGGCCGATGCCCATGTGGCCGACCAGACGCTGCATGTGGCGCTGCTGGAAGACATCACGCACCAGGCCATTGTCCTTGCGCAGGAACAGGCGGCCATCATGGCTGGTGACAATACCGGCAGCATCCTGGCCGCGGTGCTGGAGGACGGTCAGCCCGTCATACAGCGCCTGATTGACGTTCGATTTACCGACGATACCGACGATGCCACACATGTGCCACGACCCCTGCTAGATAATTCAGGCTAATTCAGCGACCGATGCAGCGGTTAATCCGCAGCGGCCACTCTTTTAAAGCAGATCGGCTGGGTGAGCCGACCCACTGCTAAACCACTGACCGGACCACCCCAGGATGAGGTTTTTCGACCAGTCGGCGACCATCAGAAAATGCGGCACCAGTTGCGACTGTTGCCACCACGTATCCTGCTCCACCGGTGCCAGGCTGGTCAGCCCAACCAGCAGCACGACTAGCAAACCACCGCGCGCGGCGCCGAATACCATGCCGAGAAAACGGTCGGTGCCGGACAGGCCTGTCACACGGATCAGCTCACCAATGAGAAAATTGACCAGAGCCCCCACCAGCAAGGTGGCGATGAAGAGAATGGCACAGGCCGCTATTACCCGTGCAGAAGGCGTTTCGATAAATTCAACGAGGTGCTGGGCCAGTGCGCCACCGAACATCCAGGCGACCACACCTGCGATGATCCAGGTCAGCAACGACAGCGCTTCCTTGACGAAGCCGCGCTTGAGACTGATCAGACTAGAAATGGCGATGACGGCGATGATCGCCCAATCGACCCAGGTGAATACCACGGTGCGGCCTACCAGCGGGAAAGGCGGAGCATTTTAGCAGAGCCCGGCGAATCGGGTAACCGGGCTTTGCATGTCAACGATGGACTCAGCCCGCCTCAGGCTGGAAACGCACCACGAAACCACTCAGCTTGTGCTGGCGATTGAGCTGGTCACGCAGACGTTCGGCCTCTGCGCGCTCGATCAAAGGACCTACGAACACGCGATTCATCCCGTCGAAGGTACGGATGTAGGCGTTATAGCCCTGACTGCGCAGGGTTTTCTGCAGGTTCTCGGCGCCACCACGGCTGGACAGGCTGGCCAGTTGCACCGACCAACTGATCGGCAGGCTGTTGGCATCCAAACGTGCGTCAGGCTTGGCCGGCGTCGCACTGGCCGCTTGCTCGGTCTTGGCCGGCTCGGGCTTGCTCGGCTGGACAGCAGGCGGCGGCGTTGGCTTGGGCTGCTCAGGGACTTCGACGATCTGAGGCTCTACCTCTTCGACCGGCACAGGCTCCTGCGGCAATGCTTCGGGCTCGACCACTTCTGCAGGTTCGACGATGATTTCGGCAGCGGCCGGCGCTTGCGGCATGGCCGGAGCATCCACCACCACGCGCCGCATCTCGTCCTCGCGCGACAGCAGCATCGGCAGGAAAATCACCGCCAGTGCGACCAGCACCAGAGCACCGACCATGCGCTGCTTGAGCACCTTGTCCAGCATTGCCATCCCCCAATCCCCTTATCAAGCCGGGCGGGCCAGCCAATCCAGGGCCTCGGCCACGCAGAAAAACGATCCGAACAACAGTATTTCGTCACCCTCGGCAGCTTGCTCGCACTGCGCCTCGAGCGCGGCACGGACATCCGCGTACTGCACCACCTTCGCGCCCTGCCCCCGCAGGTGCTCGGCCAGTTCAGCGGCACCACGTGAGCGCGGCGTATCGAGCGGTGCCACAGCCCAGCCTGTGACCTGACTCAGCAGCGGTGCTACCACACCAGGCAAATCCTTGTCGGCCAACAGACCGAATACCGCCCAACGCTTGCCATTCAGCGGACGACTCTCCAGGCGCTGTGCCAGATAGTCAGCTGCATGGGGATTATGCCCAACATCGAGCAACAGTGTGAGCGACTTACCTCGCCAATCCAGTGCGCGGCGATCCAGACGCCCTGTCACCCGCGTGGCGAGCAGGGCCTGCACGATCTGCTGGTGATTCCAGGGCAACGGCAAAAGCGCATAGGCCTGCAATGCCAGCGCGGCGTTTTCCATCGGCAGATCGAGAAGCGGCAGTTGCTCCAGTCGCAGCACGCAGCCCTGCTCGTCGAGCCCATACCAGGACCAATCCTGCTCCTGCACGCTCAGATCATAATCGCGCCCCCGCAGGAACAGCGGCGTGTCCAAAACGGCCGCTTGCTCCAGCAATGGCTGCGGCGGGTCGAGGTCACCGCACAATGCCGGCTTGCCGGCACGCATGATCCCAGCCTTTTCGAAGGCCACTGACTCACGGGTATCGCCCAGCCAGTCAGCGTGATCCAGACCAATGCTGGTGATCAACGCCAGATCGGCATCGACCAGATTCACCGCATCCAGACGCCCACCGAGGCCAACTTCAAGCACCACCGCATCGAGGTGAGCGCGCTCGAACAACCAGAAGGCAGCCAGCGTTCCCATCTCGAAATAGGTCAGGGAAATCTCGCCACGCGCGGCCTCGACCGCAGCGAAAGCCTGGCACAGCCCTTGGTCGCTTGCTTCGACCCCCTGCACGAGCACGCGCTCGTTATAGCGCAGCAGATGAGGCGAGCTGTATACGCCGACACGCTGCCCCTGGGCAGCAATCAAGCTGGCGAAAAAAGCGCAGGTAGAACCCTTGCCATTGGTGCCGGTGACCGTGATCACCAGCGGCGCGGGCTTGCCGAGGCCGAGGCGGCGCGCCACCTCGCGCGAGCGCTCCAGGCCCATGTCGATGGCCGAGGGATGCAACTGCTCGAGATAGGCGAGCCACTCGCCCAGGCTACGTTCGGTCATGCAGTGGCCGGCAGGGAAACCGGAGAAGGACGGTTCATTAGCTGCGCGAGCAGACGCGCCAGGCGTGGACGCAGTTCGTTACGCGGGATGATCATGTCGATAGCACCGTGCTCCAGCAGGAACTCGCTGCGCTGGAAGCCTTCTGGCAGTTTCTCGCGCACGGTCTGCTCGATTACGCGCGGGCCAGCGAAACCGATCAGCGCCTTCGGTTCGGCAACGATAACGTCACCGAGCATCGCCAGACTGGCGGAAACCCCACCGTAGACAGGATCGGTCAGCACGGAAATGAACGGCAGGCCTTCTTCACGCAGGCGCGCCAGAGCGGCGGATGTCTTGGCCATCTGCATCAGCGAGATCAGCGCTTCCTGCATGCGTGCACCGCCGGAAGCGGAGAAGCACACCAGAGGGCAACGCTTTTCCAGCGCAACATTGGCCGCCTGGACGAAACGTTCACCGACAACGGCGCCCATAGAGCCGCCCATGAAGGAGAACTCGAACGCACAGACCGCGATCGGCATCCCCTCGAGGGTACCGCTCATGGAAATCAACGCATCTTTCTCGCCCGTCTGCTTCTGCGCGGCAACCAGGCGATCCTTGTACTTCTTGCTGTCACGGAATTTCAGGCGGTCGACCGGCTCTAGGTCGGCACCGATCTCCTCGCGGCCGTCGGCATCGAGGAACAGATCGATACGCGCGCGCGCGCCGATACGCATGTGATGGTTGCACTTGGGGCAGACATCGAGCGTCTTTTCCAGCTCGGGACGATAAAGCACAGCCTCACAGGACGGGCACTTGTGCCACAAGCCTTCAGGCACCGAGCTTTTCTTCACCTCGGAACGCATGATCGAGGGAATGAGTTTGTCTACCAACCAGTTGCTCATGCTGTCATTTCTCCATAACCGTTGGTTCGGGCGAGCGACTCACGATGGACGCCCACCTCCAGCAATTCTTTTTCGCCGCATTGGCAGGTCAGCCCAGGGCTGCCTGCTGGCGGTGTGACAGGCTAATTGACGGCCTCGCTCGAGTCGCCGTCACATCGCACGCCCTGCACGGCCTGAATGAACGCGCGAATCTTGCCTGCATCCTTTATGCCTTTACTGGCCTCTACCCCACCGCTGACATCCACCGCGTAGGGGCGCACCTGGCGAATCGCCGCCGCTACGTTGCCTGCGTCGAGGCCACCGGCCAGAATGACTGGCTTGCCAGCATCTTCGGGTACCAGTGACCAGTCGAATGAAGCGCCTGTGCCTCCCGGCACGCCGTCGACAAAGGTATCCAGCAGGATGCCGCACGCACCTTCGTAGGGCGCCATCGCTGCTGACACATCCTCGCCGGGGCGAACACGCAATGCCTTGATATAAGGGCGACCGTAACCCTCGCAGTCCGCCGGCGACTCATCACCGTGAAACTGCAGCAGATCCAACGGCAGGCGCTGCAACAAGTGCTGCAATTCATCGCGCGGCATATCGACGAACAGCCCGACAGTGGTCACGAACGGTGGCAACGCCCGCAAGACCGCGGCGGCCTGCTCGATACTGACTGCCCGCGGGCTTTTCGCATAGAACACTAGGCCAATGGCGTCAGCTCCCGCCTCCACCGCCGCCAATGCATCCTCGAGGCGAGTGATCCCACAAATCTTGCTGCGTACGAGCGTCACGTTGACACCTCTTGCCATGCGGACTCGGATGGTAACAAAGGGTTATGGCTGCCGCACGTCCGGCAGACCGGAGAGAAAATGCGGCCCGAGATAGCGCTGTGGCAATTCGAACTCCTCCGGGTAATCGACCTGTATCAGATACAGGCCATAGGGATGTGCAGTCACTCCCCCACTATGCCGATCTCCGCGCTCGAGCACTTCCCGCGCCCACTCAGGCGAGCGTTCACCAGCCCCAATCGTCATCAACACACCGGCGATGTTTCGCACCATATGATGCAGGAAGGCGTTTGCACGTATATCCAGAACAATGAAGCGGCCATGCTCGATCAACTGCAGATGATGCACGGTCTTGACCGGTGATTTGGCCTGGCAGCGCGTCGCCCGAAATGCACTGAAGTCATGCGTCCCGACCAGCGCCAGGGCTGCTTCCCGCATGCGCGCCACGTCAAGCGGCCGATGATTCCAGGTCACCTCTTCGGCCATATGCGCTGGGCGAATCGGATCGTTGTAGATCACGTACCGATAACGCCGTGCCATGGCAGAAAAGCGCGCATGGAAGCGAGCCGGCATCACCTTTGCCCAGGTCACACTGATATCACCTGGCAAATTCATGTTGGCACCCATGATCCAGGCATGCAGCGAACGCTCGACAGTGGTATCGAAATGCACCACCTGACCACTGGAATGCACCGAGGCGTCGGTACGCCCCGCACAGAGGATACTCACCGGCGCACCACCAGAGACCTTGGACAAAGCAGCCTCCAGATGTCCCTGGATAGACGGCACATTCGGCCCCTGGCGCTGAAAACCACGATAACGTGCGCCTTTGTACTCAAGGCCCAGTGCGATTCTGAAAAAGCCAGCGGCCGCCATTTCGGCGGCCGCTACAGGTACTGCGTCAGACATGGAATAGATCAAACCATCTTGGAAATCATCTCGCGAGCTTCCTGCTGCTGTACATCGTTCCCCTCGGCCATCACCTCATCGAGAATATCGCGAGCACCCTCGGTGTCGCCCATGTCGATGTAGGCACGCGCCAGATCCAGCTTGGTTGCTGTCTCGTCGGTGCCGGAGAGGAAGTCGAAGTCATCGTCGCCATCCAGATCACTGGACAGACTATCGATCGGTGCTAGCGGAGTACCCTGCGGTTCTTCGAAATCAGTCGACAGCTGATCCAGCTCGGCGGTCACTTCATCCAGCTGCGCAGCGAAGCTGTCAGGTTCGACAACCGGCTGAGCCGGCGCTTCGTCTTCGAGCGACAGGTCGAAGTCAGCCGGCAGGTCGAGATCGACAGCCGGGGTTTCTTCCGACAGATCGAGGCTCAAGTCGGACAGGTCATTGGCAGGCTGGCTCAGCGGCGCATCATCGTCGAGGCTCAGCAGAAAGTCATCGGCGTCATCGCTGGTAGCTGGTGCCGGCTCATCCAGATCCAGGCTGAACGCGGACAGATCATCGGCCGGTTGCGACAACTCGACCTTGTCGTCATCCAGCGCCAGGTCGAAGTCCAGATCATCTTCGGTGGAAGCGGCCGGCGTAGCGGGCTCGTCAACCAGACCGAAGTCCAGGTCATCATCCAGCGACAGAGGAGCGTCCTCAGCCTTGGCGGATTGCAGATCATTTTCCAGATCGGCCTCGAGGTCGTCCAGACTGAGGTCGAAAGCATCATCCAGATCACCAGCGTTGGACGCAGGTGCTTCGGCGGCTGGCTCGTCCAGGCTGAGGTCATCCAGGCTGAATTCGCTCATGTCGTCATCAGCAGCCGCAGCGGCAGCCACCACACCGGCACCACCTGCAAAGGCGGCGATAGCCGGGTACTTGGACTTCAGTTGCTCGGCCTCGGCATTGACACCACCGATCTCGCGCAACTCATTGTCCTGACGGGCAAAGCCTTCGCGGTCACCCAGCTCGGCATAAACTTCCATCAGTTTCAGGCGCAGATCAGTACGATGCGG
The DNA here is from genome assembly GCF_900115475.1 of Ectopseudomonas composti. Classification (GTDB taxonomy): domain Bacteria; phylum Pseudomonadota; class Gammaproteobacteria; order Pseudomonadales; family Pseudomonadaceae; genus Aquipseudomonas; species Aquipseudomonas composti. The sequence continues at coordinate 122,103 of NZ_FOWP01000009.1, read as the reverse complement.
CTCGTCGTTGATCGCGTTCTGCAGCAGCTCCGCCGCCTGGTTGAAACGGCCGTAGGCGATGTAGATATCGGCCTCACCCAGCGCATCACCCGTCTGCGCGATAACACGCTCTTCACCCGCAGCTTGTGCGGACTGCACAGGCTCGTCGTCGAGACCTGCGAAACTGTCTTCCGGCATGTCCAGATCGGATGCAAAGGCCTGATCCTGAGACAGATCGTCGGCCAGTTCCTCTTGCAGCTCGGCTTCCTTCATGGCGTTGCGACGCGACAGCGCCATCAGACCCACCAACAGCAGCAGCAGCGCACCACCACCCGCCAGCCCCAGGGTCATTGGGTTGGCCATCAGATCATCGATGAAGCTCTGCGCTGCTGGAGCCGGTGCGGGCGCAGCGGGTTTGGCGGCTTCGACCGGTTTGGCCGGAGCCGGAGCCGGAGCAGCAGGCTCAACGACAGCAGCCGGCTCACTGGCCGGCTGTTCGGTGGCGGCGGCGCTGTCCTCGACAGGCGCAGCCGGCTCCTCGGAGTAGTTGTAGTCAGGCGCCGCCTCCTCAGGCGGCGTAGCAGGCGGTGTTGCCGCCTCCGTAGCTGGCGGCGCGGCCTCAGGTGCCGCTACTGGGGTTTCCGCTGGTGTTTCCGTAGCCGGCTCTTGCGTTGTAGCGGGAGCAGGAGCTGCGGGTTCTGCGGAGAGGTTGGCCTGCAACTTGGCCAACTGACTATCCTTCAGCTCCATCAGACGCTGCAGCTTGTCCAGCTGGCTTTGCAAATCACCTACACGGCTCTGCAGTTCAGCATTCTCGCGACGAGTCGAGTCCAGGCTTTCCTGAGTCACGGCGAGCTTGTCGGCCAGCGCTTTGCTGTTGGCCGACCCGGTATCGCTACCGCGAGTGGATTGGCCTGCTTCAGCAGCGACCAGCTTCAGGCTATCACCCGCCTCTGCAGTCGCCGGCGCGGCGCCCGCCGTGGTACGGCGAGTAGCATCCAGCTGACGCGAAGCGACCGCACGACCTTCGCGCCAGGCGGCATTCTGTTCGGCAACCTGAGCGACCGCCTCGGTATTGCTGCGGCTACGAATCTGCTGTTCGTCCGGCAGACGCAGCACCTGGCCACTCTTCATGCGGTTGATATTGCCGCCAATGAAGGCATCAGGGTTCAGGTCCTGAATGGCTAGCATGGTCTGGTTGACCGAGGAACTACCACCGACGCGCTGAGCGATTTCCCACAGCGTGTCGTTGGCAGTAGTTTTGTATTCGTTACCGGAAATGGCGCGCGACGCAGGTGCCGGCGCGGCAGGACGCGGAGCCGGCGCGGGGGCAGCGCTGCGCGGTGCAGGTGCAGGTGCAGGTGCCACAGACGGACGCGGTGCGGGCGCGGCGATGGGCAACTGCGGCGCAGCGGCTACGGTAGTTTGCGGAGAGTAAAGCGGCGGATCGAGCAGCAGGGTGTATTCACGCAGCAACCGACCATTCGGCCAGAGCACTTCTACCAGGAAGTTGAGGTAGGGTTCGCGTACTGCCTTGCTCGAGGTGACGCGAATCACGCTCTTGCCGTTGGGCTTCAATACGGGAGTGAATTTGAGATCGGTCAGGAAGTACTGGCGGTCGACACCCGCTTTGACGAATTCCTCAGGGGACGCGAGAGTGGGAATCACCTCGTTGGAGGCTAGATCGCGCACCTCCAGCAATTCGATTTCCGCTACCAACGGCTGATTCAAAGAGGATTGCAGGGTAACTTCACCCAACCCCAACGCATGCGCCATACCGGAAGACAGCGCGGAAGCGGCTGCGATTGCCAGCACCAGTTTGCGAACCCGAACCATAGCGTTATCCCTTGTTTTATCTTTTTTCTCGGCATGCGAGAGGGTCTTGAGAACTGCTGCCTGCCTCCGCTCCGAGAGCGGCTCCCCATTCAGCAATCAACTCAGCCAGTATTGCCAAGCTAGAAAGATTCTTCAAATTTCTAGGTAAGTATCTTTTACAGATAGTGTTTTATCAATAACTCCGCTATTTGCACAGCATTCAAGGCGGCGCCTTTTCTCACATTATCAGACGCAATCCACAAATTGAGTTGCCTTGGATCACTCACGCCACGACGAACACGCCCGACATACACCTGATCCTGCCCCACTGCATCGCCCACTGCCGTCGGGTAGTCACCTGCCTCGACCAATTCGATGCCCTGCTCGGCTTCGAGCAGTTGCTGTACTGCGAGCACATCAATATCCGCATCAGACTGCACGCCAACTGCCAGGCTGTCACCAAAGAACACCGGCACCAGCGCGCAGGTTGCCGCCACTGGAAGCGCCGGCAAACCCAACAGTTGCTGCAGTTCGGCAGCCAGACGCACCTCCAACTGGGCATGCCCCTGATCGTCCACTGCGCCGACCTGCGCCAGGAGGTTGAAGGCAATCTGCCGATCCATCGTCTTCGACTCCAGCGGACGCCCGTTGAGCAGTTCGGCAGTTTGTCGCGCCAGCTCCTGAACACCACTACGCCCCAGAGTGGAGATAGACAGCATGGCAGTCACCTGCAACCGCTGCGGCTGCAGCACAGGCTTGAGTGTCGCCAGTACCAGCGCACAGGCAACTGCCGAGGGCGTGGGCGCACTGACACACCAAGGCCTGGTCAATGCCGGCAGCCCTTCAGCGCCACGCTCGGGCAACACACAGGGCGCCTGATCCAGTGACAATGCAGCGCTCAGGTCGATCAGCGAGCACCCTGCAGCCAGCACGCGCTCACGACAGGTGCGCGTGACCTCTGCCCCTGCGGCGAAAAACGCCAGTTGCACCTGGGCGAAATCGAAGGTATCGAGCGAGCGAACCCGTACCTGACGCCCACGAAATGAAAGGCTCTGCCCCGCCGACTCGCTACTGGCCAGTAGATGCAGGTCCTGCACCGGGAACTCACGCTCTTCGAGCAATTCGACCAGTGCTTCGCCGACATTGCTGGTGGCGCCGATCACGGCGATATTGATGGACTGGCTCATGGAGGGGACCTGTGACGCGGAGGGAGCGGCACTGTAACCGCGCCCCATCAGCCAGGCAATCAGCTTAGGTGCCCAGAAAAGACAAAGCCCTTCTGCCGCAGCAGAAGGGCTTTGTCTGACTCAAGATGCATGCCCCGCGCTTAGCGTTCCAGCAGGATCCGCAGCATGCGCCGCAGCGGCTCGGCAGCGCCCCACAACAGCTGGTCACCAACGGTGAACGCGCCCAGGTACTGCGAGCCCATGTTGAGCTTGCGCAGACGACCAACCGGAACGCTCAGGGTACCTGTCACGGCAGTCGGGCCGAGATCGCGAATGGAGTCTTCACGATGATTCGGCACCAGCTTGACCCAGGGATTGTGCTGGCTGATCAGGCCTTCGATGTCGGCCATCGGCACGTCCTTGTTCAGCTTGATGGTCAGCGCCTGGCTGTGGCAACGCATGGCGCCGATGCGCACGCAAATGCCGTCGACCGGGATCGGGTTCTTGAAGCGGCCGAGAATCTTGTTGGTTTCGGCCTGCGCCTTCCACTCTTCGCGGCTCTGCCCGTTCGGCAGCTCCTTGTCGATATAGGGGATCAGGCTGCCAGCCAGCGGCACGCCGAAGTTGTCGACCGGGAAACCTTCGCCACGCATGGCCTCGGCGACCTTGCGGTCGATGTCGAGAATGGCACTGGCCGGATCGGCCAGTTCATCGGCGACAGCGCCGTTGATCGCACCCATCTGCTTGATCAGCTCACGCATGTTCTGCGCACCCGCACCTGAAGCGGCCTGGTAGGTCATGGCGCTCATCCACTCCACCAGGCCGGCCTCGTACAGACCGCCGAGGGCCATCAGCATCAGGCTGACGGTACAGTTTCCGCCGATGTAGTTCTTGGTGCCGGCGTCCAGCGCCTGGTCGATCACCTTGCGGTTGACCGGGTCGAGCACGATCACCGAATCATCGTCCATGCGCAGGCTGGAGGCCGCGTCGATCCAGTAGCCCTGCCAGCCGGCTTCACGCAGCTTGGGGAAGACTTCGCTGGTGTAGTCGCCGCCCTGGCAGGTCAGGATCACGTCCAGACCTTTGAGGTCGTCAATGCTGTAGGCATCTTTCAGCGTCGCGATGTCCTTGCCAATGGCAGGGCCTTGGCCACCGACATTGGAAGTGGTGAAGAACACCGGCTCGATCAGGTCGAAGTCCCGTTCTTCCAGCATGCGCTGCATGAGCACGGAACCGACCATGCCACGCCAACCGATCAGACCTACACGTTTCATAACGACTACACCTATTATAAACAGCCCGCCGGAACCACCCCGGCGGGGCTGGGAAGATTACAGACTACGCAGCGCTTCGACTACTGCATCACCCATGGCAGCGGTACCGACCTTGGTCTTGCCTTCGGACCAGATGTCGCCCGTGCGCAGGCCCTGATCCAGCACCAGGCTCACCGCATTCTCGATGGCATCGGCGGCAGCGACCTGGCCGAAGCTGTAACGCAGCATCATGGACACCGAGAGAATAGTGGCCAGCGGGTTGGCGATGCCCTTGCCGGCGATGTCCGGCGCGGAGCCATGGCACGGCTCGTACATGCCCTTGTTGCTGGCGTCCAAGGATGCCGACGGCAGCATGCCGATGGAACCGGTCAGCATCGAAGCTTCGTCAGACAAAATGTCACCAAACATGTTGTCGGTGACCATCACGTCGAATTGCTTGGGTGCGCGCACCAGTTGCATGGCGGCGTTGTCGACGTACATGTGGCTCAGTTCGACGTCCGGGTAGTCCTTGGCCACTTCCTCGACCACGGCACGCCACAGCTGGCTGGACGCCAGGACGTTGGCCTTGTCCACCGAGCACAGCTTCTTGCCACGCACACGGGCCATGTCGAAACCGACCTTGGCGATGCGGCGGATTTCGCTCTCGCTGTACGGCAGGGTGTCGTACGCCATGCGCTCGCCGTTTTCCAGCACCTTGCTCTCGCGTGGCTGGCCGAAATAGATGCCACCGGTCAGCTCACGCACGATGAGGATATCCAGGCCTGCGACGATTTCGGGCTTGAGGCTGGAGGCCTCGGCCAGCTGCGGGTACAGCAGCGCCGGGCGCAGGTTGCCGAACAGGCCCAGCTGCGAACGGATCTTCAGCAGGCCACGCTCAGGGCGGATGGCCGGGTCGATTGTGTCCCACTTCGGACCGCCAACGGCGCCGAGCAGAATCGCATCGGCAGCACGGGCACGTGTCAGGGTCTCGTCGGCCAGCGGTACGCCGTAACGGTCGATGGCGGCACCGCCCAGGTCATCGAAGCTCAGCTCGAAGCCCAGCGCGTACTTGTCGTTGGCCAGGTTCAGCACCTTGACCGCCTCGGCCATGATTTCCGGGCCAATGCCGTCACCAGGAAGAACCAGAATCTGCTTGCTCATCACATCCTCGATACGCAGTAGGGTGCGCCGTGCGCACCATTTAAACAGTGAGTCAGTCGGTGCGCACAGCGCACCCTACTTGATCGCGCCGAACAGCCAGGGGCTGCCCTGCTGGTAACCGACCTCGAACGCCTTGATCGCTTCTTGATCCTGCAGAGTCAGGCCGATGTCATCCAGACCGTTGAGCAGGCAATGCTTACGGAAGGCATCGACCTCGAAGCTGTACTGCACGCCATCGGGACGCGTCACGGTCTGCGACTCGAGGTCGACGGTCAGTTGATAGCCTTCGGTGGCCTCGGCCTGCGCGAACAGCGCATCGACCTCTTCATCCTTGAGGATGATCGGCAGCAGGCCATTCTTGAAGCTGTTGTTGAAGAAGATGTCGGCGAAGCTCGGCGCGATCACGGTGCGGAAACCGTACTCGTCCAGCGCCCACGGCGCGTGCTCACGCGAGGAGCCACAGCCGAAGTTCTCGCGGGCCAGCAGCACGCTGGCGCCCTGGTAACGCGGGAAGTTGAGCACGAAGTCCTGGTTGATCGGACGCTTGGAGTTGTCCTGGTTCGGCTGGCCGACATCCAGGTAGCGCCACTCATCGAACAGGTTGGGGCCGAAGCCGGTGCGCTTGATCGACTTAAGGAACTGCTTGGGGATGATCTGATCGGTGTCGACGTTGGCGCGGTCGAGCGGGCAGACCAGGCCGGTGTGTTGGGTGAAAGCTCTCATATGCGGTCTCCTCAGGCCTGGATCAATTCGCGAACGTCGATGAAACGACCGGTTACCGCAGCAGCGGCAGCCATGGCCGGGCTCACCAGGTGGGTACGGCCACCGGCGCCCTGACGGCCTTCGAAGTTGCGGTTGGAGGTCGAGGCGCAATGCTCGCCGCTGCCCAGCTTGTCCGGGTTCATCGCCAGGCACATGGAGCAACCCGGCTCACGCCATTCGAAACCCGCCTCGATGAAGATCTTGTCCAGCCCTTCGGCCTCGGCTTGCGCCTTGACCAGGCCGGAGCCCGGCACCACCAGCGCCTGCTTGACGGTAGCGGCGACCTTGCGCCCCTTGGCCACCTCGGCGGCGGCGCGCAGGTCTTCGATGCGCGAGTTGGTGCAGGAACCGATGAATACGCGATCGAGCTGAATGTCGGTGATCGGCTGATTGGCGCTCAGACCCATGTACTTCAGCGCGCGGCTGATCGAGTCCTTCTTCACCGGATCGCCTTCGACGGCCGGGTCCGGCACGTTCTGGTCGACGGCCAGCACCATTTCCGGCGAAGTGCCCCAGCTGACCTGCGGCTTTATGTCTTCAGCCTTCAGCTCGACCACGGTGTCGAATACCGCGTCGGCGTCGGACACCAGGGTCTGCCACTGCGCCACGGCCTTGTCCCAGTCGCTGCCCTTGGGCGCGAACGGACGGTCCTTGACGTAGGCGATGGTCTTCTCGTCCACCGCCACCAGGCCCACACGGGCGCCGGCCTCGATGGACATGTTGCAGATGGTCATGCGCCCTTCCAGCGACAGATCGCGGATCGCACTGCCGGCAAACTCCAACGCATGGCCATTGCCGCCAGCGGTGCCGATCTTGCCGATCACGGCCAGCACGATGTCCTTGGCGGTGACGCCGAACGGCAGTTTGCCTTCGACGCGTACCTGCATGTTCTTCATCTTCTTGGCCACCAGGCACTGGGTGGCGAGCACGTGCTCGACCTCGGAGGTGCCGATGCCGTGGGCCAACGCACCGAAGGCGCCATGGGTGGAGGTGTGCGAGTCGCCGCAGACCACAGTCATACCTGGCAGGGTGGCGCCCTGCTCCGGGCCAACCACGTGGACGATGCCCTGGCGCACGTCGTTCATCTTGAATTCGAGGATGCCGAAGTCATCGCAGTTCTCGTCCAGGGTCTGTACCTGAATACGCGAGACTTCGTCGGCGATGGCTTCGAGGCCACCCTGACGCTCGGCCTTGGTGGTCGGCACGTTGTGATCCGGCGTGGCAATGTTGGCATCGATGCGCCACGGCTTGCGCCCGGCCAGGCGCAGACCTTCGAAAGCCTGCGGCGAGGTCACTTCATGGAGGATGTGACGATCGATGTAGATCAACGAGGAACCGTCGTCACGACGTTTCACTTCGTGCATTTCCCAGAGCTTGTCGTAGAGCGTCTTGCCAGTCATCAGCCTTACCTCATCAGCGCCTTTTGAGCACATCCGTAAACTGCCTGCGTTATCACCGCTCGGCGTCAGAAGTGCACTTTTCTATGCCGGGGCGAAAATGGCCCTTCGGCTTATGGGGAGAATGCTATGGCCAGGCATGAAATAACTCAAATTCATATTTTTTATTCAAAGGATTCCGAAGAGGAATGTATGCTCAGAGCATCATTACTGACCCGGAGCGTTCCATGGATCTGGCCAACCTCAATGCCTTCATCGCCATCGCCGAGACCGGCAGCTTTTCCGAAGCGGGCGAGCGCCTGCACCTCACTCAACCGGCCGTGAGCAAACGCATCGCCGGCCTGGAACAACAGCTGGGTGTGCGCCTGTTCGACCGCCTGGGCCGCGAGATTGGCCTGACCCAGGCCGGCCGCGCCCTGTTGCCGCGCGCTTACCAGATTCTCAACGTGCTGGACGACACGCGTCGTGCGCTGACCAACCTGTCCGGCGAAGTCAGCGGCCGCCTGACCCTCGCCACCAGTCACCATATCGGCCTGCACCGCCTCCCCGCCCTGCTGCGCGCCTTCACCCGCGCCCACCCGCAGGTGGCACTGGACATCCAGTTCCTCGATTCAGAGGTGGCATATGAAGAAGTGCTGCATGGCCGCGCCGAACTGGCAGTGATCACCCTCGCCCCGGAAACCCGTGAGCCGATCCGCGCGGTTGCCGTATGGGACGACCCGCTGGATTTCGTCGCCGCACCGGAACACCCGCTGGCGCGCAGCCAGTTGATCAGCCTGGCCGACGTGGCACAGCACCCGGCGGTTTTCCCTGGCGGCAACACCTTCACCCACCACATCGTCCAGCGCCTGTTCGAGGCCCAGAGCCTGACGCCCAACATCGCCATGAGCACCAACTACCTGGAAACCATCAAGATGATGGTGTCCATCGGCCTGGCCTGGAGCGTGCTACCGCGCACCATGCTCGACGAGCAGGTCGCGCGCCTGCCGATACCGGGCATCCAGCTGACCCGCCAGCTGGGCTACATCCTGCATACCGAGCGCACGCTCTCGAATGCCGCACGGGCATTCATGGATCTGCTCGACAGCCAACGGGACGATCTTGCATAGGCATCCGAACTGAGACTAACGTGGCGGCATAACGACAAAAACGTATCTACATGCCTCTAACGCCCGCCCCGCGCATCGCGCATTCCGGAGAAAGGTTCGGCCATGTCCAGATCGACTGACCAGACCCCGCCCCTGCCCCATATACCGGCGATGGACCCCGCCGAATTCGAGCAGACCTGGCAGGATGCGCCACGTTTGCTGGCTGCGCTGAACGGCGCCCATCTCGGCACCTGGTACTGGGACATTCGCAGCGGCCAGGTCAACTGGTCGCGCGGCGCCCAGGCACTGTTCGGGCTGGACCCCAATCGCCCGGTAACGCGCGAGCTGCATTACATCGAACTGATCCCCGAAGAGGAGCGCGCCGAAGTCCTGGCGAAATTCAACGCCATCCTCAAGGGCGAGCAGATCGCCAACGCCCTGCGCCACCGCATCCGCTGGCCGGACGGCAGCCTGCACTGGCTAGAGATCACCGGAAGCCTGCAGTACGAGGCCGACGGCCGGCCGCGCATGTTCGGCGTGATCCGCGACATCAGCGCCCAGCAGGAGCGCGCCGAAGCACTGAGCGCATCCGAGGAGCGCTTCGCCAGCCTGTTCCGCCTGAGCCCCGACATCATGATGCTGGTGCGCTACGACGACAGCGCGATCATCGAGATCAACCAGCACTTCACTATGGCCTTCGGCTGGACGGCTAACGAAATTCTCGGCCTCCACACCCACGACCTGAACCTCTGGGTCCACGCCAGCCAGCGCGACCAACTTCGCCAGCAGGCTCCGCAGAGCCGGGAGCCGGTAATTCAGGAAGTGCAACTGCGCACCCGCAGCGGTGCGATTCTCGACGGCATCCTGTCGAGCCAGTACATCGAACTGCAGGGTGAGCGCCTGATGCTCTGCACCTTCCTCGATACCAGCGAGCGCAAGCGTGCAGAAAACGCGCTGCGTGCCAGCGAGGAAAAATTCGCCAAGGCCTTCATGCACACTCCCGATGCGGTCTCCATCACCGACCGCACGACGGGCCGCTTCATCGAGGTCAACCCGAGCTTCGAACAGCAGTTTGGCTGGAGCAGCGCCGAAGCCGTAGGGCGCACCTCTCTGGAGTTGGGTATCTGGGCGGACCCGGATGACCGCCAGCGCATGCTCGAAGCACTGCAGAGCGGACGCCTGGACAACCTTGAGGTGCGCCTGTTCAGCCGCGATGGCAAGGTCACCAGCAACCTGCTGTTCGGTGGCGAGATCGAGCTGAACGGCAACACCTGCCTGGTCCTGACCGTACGCAACATCACCGAGCAACGCGCGCAAGAGCAGGCGCTCAAAGACAGCAAACAGCGCCTGCGCCTGGCATTGGAGTCCGCTGACCTGGGCACCTGGGACTGGCATATTCCCAGCAGCCAGCTGTTCGCCAGTGCCCGAGCGTCCCAGCTCCAAGGCCTGGAATCACTACCGTTCGAGGGTGTCTTCCTCGACTTCTTCCGCCAGGTGCCGATGGAAGATCGGCACAGCCTGCGCCAGAGCTACCAACGACTGGTCGACGAACGCCGCAGCCATTATCAGGTGACCTACCGGGTGCAGTTGGAAAATGGCTGCCTGCGTTTTCTCGAAAGCACCGCCAAGCTGCAACTCGACGATGCCGGCCAGCCGCTGCGCATGGTCGGCACGCTGGTCGACATCAGCGAGCGCGTGCTGCGTGAACAACGCCTGCAAGCCTCGGAAGAGAAGTTCGCCAAGGCCTTCCACTCCAGCCCGGACGCCATCACCATCACCGAACGCGACAGCGGCCGCTACATCGAAATCAACGAAGGCTTCACCCGCATCACCGGTTACCAGGACTGGGAGGTGATCGGCCGTACGGTGCATGAGCTGAGCATCTGGGCCTACCCCGAAGAGCGCGTGCGCATGATCGAGCACCTGGCCCAGCAGGGCCAGGTGCTGCATATGGAAATGCACGGTCGCCATCGCGATGGCGAGGTACGCCTGGTCGACGTCTCCGTACAGCCTATCGAGCTCAATGACGTGCCTTGTTTGCTGCTCACTGCACGCGACATCAGCGAGCTGAAACAAGCCCAGGCGCAAGTCCAGCACCTGGCCTATCACGACGCACTGACCAACCTGCCCAACCGCGCGCTGCTGATGGATCGCCTCACCCAACAGATCTCCCTGCTCAAGCGCCATGACCTACGCGGCGCCCTGCTCTTCCTCGACCTCGACCACTTCAAGCACATCAACGATTCGCTCGGACATCCGGTCGGCGACTCCGTTTTACGCCTGGTCACTGCCCGACTGGAAGCCAGCGTGCGCCTGGAAGACACCGTTGCGCGCCTGGGCGGGGACGAATTCGTGGTATTGCTCTCCGGCCTGGAGGGCAAGCGCTCGGAAGTCACCCGTCGCGTACGCCAGGTCGCCGAAAAACTGCGCCAGCTGCTGGCCGAGCCGATGTTGCTGGACGGCCATCGCCTGCAAGTAACCCCGAGCATCGGCGTCGCCCTGATTCCCGACCACGGCAACACCCCGGCGGACCTGCTCAAGCGCGCCGATATAGCCCTGTACCGCGCCAAGGATTCCGGGCGCAACGCCATCCAACTGTTTCGTACCACCATGCAGGACGCAGCCAGCGCCCGCCTGCGTCTGGAGAACGATCTGCGCCTGGCCCTGGCCCGCGGCGAGTTCGAACTGCACTTCCAACCCCAGGTCGATGCCCGTGACGGCAAGGTGATCGGTGCCGAGGCGCTGCTACGCTGGCAGCATCCACAACTGGGCCCACAGTCGCCTGCGCAGTTCATTCAGGTTCTCGAGGAAAGCGGGCTGATCGTCGAGGTCGGCGGCTGGGTACTGGCCGAGGCCTGCCATTTCTGCTCACAACTGCTGGCTGGCCACCTGATCGATGGCGAGCGTTTCAGCCTGTGCGTCAACATCAGCCCCCGGCAGTTTCGCCAGCACGATTTCGTCGAACGGGTCTCGGGCAGCCTGCGCGACAGCCAACTGCCCAACACCATGCTCAAGCTGGAGATCACCGAAGGCATCGTCATCCAGAACATAGACGACACCGTTGGCAAGATGCTGCGCCTGAAAAAGCATGGCGTCAGCTTTGCCATGGACGACTTTGGCACCGGCTACAGCTCGCTGACGTACCTCAAACGCCTGCCGGTAGACATGCTGAAGATCGATCAATCGTTCGTGCGTGACGCCACCTGCGACCCCAACGATGCCGAGATCATTCGCGCCATCGTGGCCATGGCCCGCAGCCTGGGCCTGGCGCTGATCGCCGAGGGTGTCGAGCAACAGGACCAGCTGGATTTCCTGCAAGCTCAGGGTTGCCACCTCTACCAGGGCTACCTGTTCAGCAAACCGCTGCCGCAGGAGGCGTTTCGCGCACTACTGGGCAGCCAGCAGCCGTAACCTGGCAGCGCACCCTAGCTGCCCTGAAACGAAGAAGGCGCCCCGTGGGGCGCCTTCTTCATCAGCTAGCGGCTCAGTTTTCCAGCGCCGGGCGCTGGCTGCCGATAGGAATGCGCTTGGCCTTGGCCTCTTCCGGCACGATACGCTCCAGCTCGACATGGAGCAGACCGTTGGCCAGATTGGCGCCTTTGACCTCGATATGATCCGCCAGACGGAACGACAGCTTGAACGCACGCTGGGCGATGCCCTGATGCAGATAGCTGATGCTCTCGGCGCTACGATCACGCTTGTTGCCCACCACGGTCAACACGTCGCGCTCGACTTGCAGCTCCAGGTCATCTTCCTGGAAACCGGCAGCCGCCACCACGATGCGGTAGTGATCCTCGCCGTGCTTCTCGACGTTGTAGGGCGGATAGGAGCTGCCAGCATCGTTGCTACGCAGGGCAGACTCGAAAAGATCGTTGAAACGGTCGAAACCGACAGACTGGCGGAACAGAGGGGCCAGGGACAGTACGTTGCTCATGAGTAATCTCCTGAAATTTCAGCAAGTGTCATATTGCGGAACCCGACTTCGGCATCCCGCTGTCACTTATCTGAGGTCGGTCGGAAATTTTTCAAGGGCAAAAAACCAGTAGGGTGCGCCGTGCGCACCAACGTTTGACAGGCGGTGCGCACAGCGCACCCTACACGGAGAACGCCAACAACTGGTCGATACGCGCGCAATCCTGCTCACGCCGCACCTCGGCGAACAGCGCCACGGCCTCCGGATAGGTGCGCGTAAGCATCGCCAGCCACTGCTTCAAACGCCCAGGTGCATAGCGCGGCGCCAGCTTGCGCCGTGCCTGCTGCCAGAAATCGAGCAGCAGGGGCTGCAGTTCGGCCCAACTCATTTCCTGCGGCTCCTCACCGGCCCTGACCGCCGCAATCTGTCGCGCCAGACCAGGGCGAGACACCAATCCGCGGCCCAGCATAATGTCGTCCACACCACTGATTTCGCGGCAGCGGCGCCAATCTTCCAGCGTCCACACCTCGCCATTGGCGAATACCGGCACACCAACCACATCCTGCACCCGCGCCACCCACTCCCAATGCGCCGGTGGTTTGTAGCCCTCGACCTTGGTCCGCGCGTGCACGACGATCTGGCTGGCGCCGCCCTCGGCCAGAGCGCGCGCGCAGTCCAGCGCACCCTCCTTGCCCTCGAAGCCCAGGCGCATCTTCGCGGTGACTGGGATTTCGGCCGGTACTGTGCGCCTGACCTCACGGACGATGGCATGCAACAGCTCCGGCTCCTTGAGCAACACCGCGCCACCGCGCGACTTGTTCACCGTCTTGGCCGGGCAACCGAAATTGAGATCGATCACCGGCGCGCCGAGCGTGCAGGCGAAGGCGGCGTTGTCCGCCAGGCACTGCGGATCGGAGCCGAGGAACTGCACGCGCATCGGCGTGCCGGCCTGGGTGCGCGCGCCGTTGAACAACTCAGGGGCCAGCTTGTGATAGGTGGCCGCCGGTAACAGCCGTTCGCTGACGCGAATGAACTCGGTAACGCACCAGTCGATGCCGCCGATGCGGGTCAGCACGTCGCGCAGAATCTCGTCGACCAGCCCCTCCATGGGCGCCAGGGCGATTTGCATGAGGTTGTCCGGAAAAATGGGGCGCACAGTTTAGGGGCTGCGCGAAAAGCCGTCGAGCGATGCTCAGGCGAGGCGAAAGACGATGCTCAAACCGCACTCGGCAGGGCCACAGGTGTCGTATCTACGGCATCAGATAGGCCACACTGGCACTCAACCCAACAGAGAGTCTCGCCATGCGTTATCTCGCACTGATCTTTCTGGGCATCTGCTGCTGGAGCGCCCAGGCTAACGAGGCGATGCCCAGTGGCATCGCCCCCATGCCAGCAGACCCGGCTGTCGATGCACTGGCGCGCTTGATAGCCAGCCGTGACAACAACGCGCCGAATGCCTGCGATGTGGAGCTCTATATCAACCAGCAAGTGGTGGCGAAACTTGGCCCCGGCGAGCACACCAGCCTGGACCTGCCCAGCGGCGAACTGAGCGTCGCCGTGGCCATGTCGCCAGACGGCTATTGCGGCGGCCGTGGGCCGGATGTGGCGCAATCCGTCATCCTGCGCCCCGGTGAAACCCGCCAGTTCGCCGTCACGGTCGAAGCCGAGCAGGTATTTCTCGCACCGCTGGACAACTGAGCAGCCTTACAACTCCAGCGGATACGGCGGCGTCAGCGCCTTGCCATAGCCCTCGATGAACTCCGCCGGCATGCGCTTGGGGCGCCCGCTGGACAGTTCGATACAGACGAATGTGGTCTTGGCACGCAGCAAGGTAAGGCCATCTTCCGGGCGCACCAGCTGGAAACGTCGATCCATCTTCAGACGCTGATCAGACTCGACGATCCAGGTCGCCATCTGCAGATGCTGCCCTTCATAGGCGCTGGCCAGGTAGTCGATCTCATGACGAACCACAGCCATGGCGCGGTCCAGGCGGCGGTACTCGACCAGATCCAGCCCGAGGAACTGCGAGTGCCGCCAGGCACAGCGCTCCAGCCAACTGACGTACACCGCGTTATTGGCATGGCCAAGGCCGTCGATGTCCTCTGCGCTCACTTCGATATCGATGACGAAGGGGCTGGGCAACTCCCAGTTCATGACTCTACCTCCAGGTGTGCAGCCTGCGCGCAGCAAGCTGAGTGGTCCGATTCCAGAGCGTGGCTGCACGCGTCCTCGGCAGCCGTTGATCAGGTGCCGCATAATACGCCGCATACCCTCTCCATGCAGTGCCGAGCTTTCATCGCAGCATCGCCGCACGCCATAATGTTGCGCACTCGCCCGAGAGCCCGAGAACGAGCAATTGACTGCCATCCTGCGCCTATTGATGCTTCTGCTGTTGCCAGCACTGACCTGGGCAGAAAGCCTGCCACTGCCGATTGGCCAGATGCAGGCACTGCCCGGGCCTTACATGGAGTACTGGGAAGACCCGGACGGCCGAACCGACATCACCGATGTTCGCGCACTACCCGATTCTGCCTGGCAAGCAGTAGGCAAGCGCGATGCCAGCTTCGGCTACGGCGGCAGCGCCTACTGGTTGCGCCTGGATGTGCACAATCCGCACAACCGCTCGCTGGGCTGGGTGCTGCTGATCGGTAATCCGCTACTGGATCAACTCGACGCCTACGGCCTGGACGGCAAACGCATCTACCGCGCCGGTGACCAGCGCCCCTTCGACTGGCGCTGGGTCGAACATCGGCAACTGGTATTACCCCTCAACCTGGAGTCCGGCGAGCGACAGCGTATCTGGCTGCGCATGCAGACCAACGGCTCGGCCAACCTCAGCGCCAGCCTGATGACACGCGAGACGTTCGACCATCAGGAACAGCACAGCCTGTTGCTACAGGGCCTGTTCTTCGGCGCCCTTATGGCGATGCTGATCTACAGCCTGAGCATTTTCTGCATCACCCGTGACCGCAACTACCTCTGGTACAGCCTGTTCGTTGCCAGCTTCAGCCTTTACCAGTTCATCCAGCTCGGCTTCGCCCTGCAATGGTTGTGGCCCAACGCCCTGACCTGGCATCAACTGAGCTTCCCGCTCAGCTCGGCGCTGGCGACGCTGTTCGGCATTCACTTCATCTACGGCGTGCTGGAGCTGGAAAAGGCCGCCAAGCCCTATCGCTGGGTCGCCAATGCACTCAAGGCCTGCTCCTGGCTGGTAATGGGCATGGCGCTACTCGGCCCATACACACCCGCTCTGATCGGCAGTTTCGTGCTGCTGGTAGCCTGTGCCCTGGCCGCTTTCGTCATTACCCTGCTGCGCTGGCGCGGCGGTTACGCGGCCGCGCGCCTGTTCGCCCTGGGCTGGTTCGTACTGATTACAGCCAGCGTCGCCAGTATCCTCACCGGCACCGGCCTGCTGCCCTACTCGTTGCTGACCCTGCACGCGCAGCAGATTGGCGGCCTGATCGAGATGACGGTGTTTTCCATCGCCCTGGCCTCGCGTATCCGCCAGGTACAGGAAGCTGAGCACCTGGCCCAGGCCAAGCTGATCGACCAGGAGCGCCGCCTGCGCACCGAGCAAACCAAACACCTGGAGCTGCAGACGCAGATCAGTGACAGCCTGGAACACCGTGTCCAGGAGCGAACCGCGACGCTTCAGGACACCCTGCAACAGCTCTCCAACGCCAACCTGCGACTGGCGGAGCTGAATCGCCGCGACGGACTGACCGGCCTGTTCAATCGCCAGACGCTGAGTGAAGAACTGTCGCGCGCCTGCGCCCGTGTCGTACGCAGCCGACAGTCGCTGGCGGTGCTGATGCTGGACCTGGATCACTTCAAGCAGGTCAATGATCGCTACGGTCATCTCGCCGGCGATGCCTGCCTGCGCCATGCAGCCCAGCGCATCCAGCAACGCCTGCGCAGCAGCGACCTGCTGGCACGCTTTGGCGGCGAAGAGTTCGTCGCCCTGCTCGACAGTACCGATCTCACCGGCGCGCTCGACCTAGCCGAACAACTGCGCGAAGACCTGGCGCAGAATCCCTGCCTCTACCAGCAGCAGTCGATAGCGCTGAGCATGAGCATCGGCCTGTACGCCGCCGTACCGAGCGACCCGGAGTGCGGCGAGCAATGGCTGGAGCTGGCCGACCGCGCCCTGTACCGCGCCAAGGCAAGCGGGCGCAATCGCGTGGTCAGCTACGAGGCCAGGGCCTTCAACGACGCCTGAGGCACTTGCCCACCAGCTCGAGCACAGCCTTCAGGATCACAGGATCACTCAACAGACGCTGATGCCCACCTGCCGGCAGGCGCACATCGAGAATCAGAGAAAGGGGACAAAACAAAAAGGGGCCACCTCGTAAGAGGTGGCCCCTGGGCTCCGCAAATGCGGCAAGAAAATGGCGTCCCCTAGGGGACTCGAACCCCTGTTACCGCCGTGAAAGGGCGGTGTCCTAGGCCACTAGACGAAGGGGACGAAACCTTCGAACGACAAGGCCAGCGCTAGGCTGGCCTTGTGTGTGATTGGTGGAGCTAAACGGGATCGAACCGTTGACCTCTTGCATGCCATGCAAGCGCTCTCCCAGCTGAGCTATAGCCCCGAAACCTTGCGGTCGGCTGCAACGCCTTGGCGTTGCGGCTGGAATAATGGCGTCCCCTAGGGGACTCGAACCCCTGTTACCGCCGTGAAAGGGCGGTGTCCTAGGCCACTAGACGAAGGGGACGCAAGACCCTAATCGCGAACCGATTCACATCGATTCTGGCACTCCCGAAGGAGTCGAGATTGGTGGAGCTAAACGGGATCGAACCGTTGACCTCTTGCATGCCATGCAAGCGCTCTCCCAGCTGAGCTATAGCCCCATCTCGAGGACGGGGCGCATGTTAAGAGCGCCCCGATTGGCTGTCAACAACATTTTTCCTGCCAGCCAAAAGTTTTTGCCACTAGAACAATTACTTAGAGCCAACCTGACGATCAAACGCCGGCATAATCGTAGGGTGCGCCATGCGCACCAATGCTCGACAGCACAGCACGCGGTGCGCACGGCGTACCCTACGAAGGCATCAAGCGATGCTGGCCAGCAGCTTCTCCCACTCCTTGGTCTCTTTCTTCGAGGTACCGCCGAGCAGCTCCAGCGCCTGGCGCAGGCGGAAGCGGGTCAGATCCGGGCCGAGGATTTCCATGGCATCGAGCACCGATACCGAGCTGGCCTGACCGGTGATCGCCGCGAACATCAGCGGCATGGCGTCACGCAGCTTCAGTTCAAGATGCTCGACCACAGCCTGGATGCAGCCGGTGATGCGCTCCTTTTCCCACTGACGCAACGACTCGAGCTTCCACAGGATCAGCTGCATCAGCTGACGCACCTGATCGGCCGAGAGCTTCTTGTGCTCGAACAGCTTGGCATCCAGGTTCAGGCCACCGGAGAAGAAAAAGCCGGCCAACGGTGCGATCTGGCTGAAGGTTTCCACCCTGCCCTGCACGTGCGGCGCAATCTTCATCAGGTATTCGGGGTTGAGCGCCCACTTCTGCACTTCGGCAGCGAAGGTTTCCACCGGCAGCTCACGCAGCCACTGGCCATTGAGCCAGGAGAGCTTTTCCAGATCGAAGATCGGCCCGCCCAGCGACACGCGGTTGATGTCGAAGTGTTCGATCATCTCGTTCAGAGAGAACTTCTCGCGCTCGTCCGGCATCGACCAGCCCATGCGGCCGAGGTAGTTGAGCATGGCCTGCGGCAGGTAGCCCATGCGCTCGTAGAAGGTGATGCTGGTGGGGTTCTTGCGTTTGGACAGCTTGCTCTTGTCCGGATTGCGCAGCAGCGGCATGTAGCACAGCGCCGGCTGCTCCCAGCCAAAGTATTCATACAGCTTGATCAGCTTGGGCGCCGATGGCAGCCATTCCTCACCGCGCAGCACGTGAGTGATGCCCATCAGGTGGTCGTCGACCACGTTGGCCAGGAAATAGGTCGGCAGGCCATCGGCCTTCATCAACACCTGCATGTCCATGCGATCCCATGGAATCTCGACATCGCCACGGAGCATGTCTGGCACCACGCAGACGCCTTCACTCGGCACCTTCATGCGCACGACATGCGATTCGCCTGCGGCAATACGGCGCTGCGCCTCGGCAGGCTCCATATGCATGCAGTGGCCGTCGTAACGCGGCGTTTCCTTGTTGGCCATCTGCTGCGCACGCACTTCATCGAGACGCTCGGCGGAGCAGAAGCACGGGAACGCATGGCCCTTGGCGACCAGTTCGTCCGAATATTTCTTGTAGATCTCGCCGCGCTCGCTCTGACGGTACGGGCCATGTGGGCCGCCGACGTCCGGGCCCTCGTCCCACTCGATACCCAGCCAACGCAGGGCGTCGAAAATCTGCTGTTCGGACTCACGCGTCGAACGCAGTTGGTCGGTGTCTTCGATGCGCAGGATGAACTGGCCACCGTGCTGGCGAGCGAAGCACAGGTTGAACAGCGCGATATAAGCGGTGCCGACATGGGGGTCGCCGGTTGGCGATGGCGCGATACGGGTACGGACGGTGGTCATGGATGCTCTCGGAAGGAAGACACGAGGTTTGAATCAAGCGGGCGATGTTAGCAGGCCGGCGGCCCCTGGCTCCAGCAACCCGCCACGGGTGATCGGCAAGCTGGTGATGAGGAAGTCGAGGAAAGTCTTGACCTTCATCGCCTGGAAGCGCCGTGACGGGTAGATCGCATAGACCTCGCCCACCGGCAGTCGTGCTTCGGGCAGCAGCTCGACCAGGCGCCCGCTGCGCACCGCCTCCTCACTGATCATCACCGGCAGGCCAGAAATCCCCGCCCCCGCCAGCGTCGCCTCACGGGCGAAGGTGATATTGTTGCAGGTCATCACCCGCTGACACGGTAGATGCTCACCCAGTAGCGGCCAGTAACGCGGCGCATCGTGCTGCAGCAGGATCGCTCGATGCCCTTCCAGCTCGGCGACGCTGCGCGGCGTGCCATGCGCGGCCAGATAGGCAGGGCTGGCGCACAGGCGCCGGCCGCTTTCGAACAATTTGCGCGCAATAAGAGTGGAATCCTGCGGCTGGCCGACCTGGATGGCGATATCCACGCCCTCCTCCAGCGGGTCCACCAAGCGCGAGGTCAGCTCCACCTCGGCATCGATCTGCGG
This sequence comes from Ectopseudomonas composti, assembly GCF_900115475.1. Taxonomy (GTDB): domain Bacteria; phylum Pseudomonadota; class Gammaproteobacteria; order Pseudomonadales; family Pseudomonadaceae; genus Aquipseudomonas; species Aquipseudomonas composti. The sequence goes on along the minus strand of NZ_FOWP01000009.1, from coordinate 102,435 downwards.
GTACTGACGCATGAACTCACCCAGTACTCGCCCAAGAAACAGCTGGCCGAACTCGATCGGCGAAGTGATCCGCAACAGCCCCGACGGCTCGCGCTGCAGCTGCATCACTGCCTGCTCGGCTTCGGCGAAGTCGAGCATGATCTGCCGGCAGCGCTCGTAGTACGCCTGCCCGACTTCAGTCAGACGCAACTTGCGCGTGGTGCGATTGAGCAAACGCACAGCCAGGCGCTCTTCGAGCAACGCGATGCGCCGGCTCACCGTGGACTTCTGCATCCCCAGACTGGTCGCTGCCTGAGTGAAGCTGTGGCATTCCACCACCCGGGTAAAGATCAAAGCATCATCAAGCCCCATGATTGTTCCTCATACGCAACAAAGCATGCCAAGCCTAGAGTCTACTAGCGCAAAGGGAACACTGTTAAATTTACTTACATTTCCCTGCCGCATCCCGAGCCTCAAGCATGCCTGCCAAACTGCAACGCCGTCTCTTTGTCTTCGTGATCCTGCTGGTGCTGATCAGTGGCGCCCTGCTCGCCCACTGGCTATTGGTCGGTCGCTATCATGAGAGCACCGACAACGCTTATGTGCAGGGCGAGATCACCCGCGTCTCCAGCCAATTGAACGCACGAATCGAGAAAGTGCTGGTGCGTGACAACCAGCACGTCGAAGCCGGTCAGCTTCTGGCGGTACTGGAAGATGCCGACTTCCGCCTCGCTCGCCAGCGCGCCCTCGCCGCCCTGGAAACCCATCGGGCCGAGCGCGCCCAGGCGCAGAGCAAACTCGACCAGCAGGCCAGCCTGATTGCCGCCAGCCAGGCTGACGTCGCTGCCAGTCAGGCCACGCTTGATCGCTCCAAGCTCGATCTTGGCCGCGCCCAGACCCTGCGCAAGCCGGGTTATGTATCCGAAGAACGCGTCACCACCCTGGCCGCCGACAACCGCGTGGCCCGCTCGCAAGTGGCCAAGGCCCAGGCCGATCTGCAGGCTCAGCGGCAGCAGGTTGCCAGCCTGGAAGCCGAGCTCAAACGCCTGGACGCACTGATTCTTTCTGCACAGGCTGACCTGGAACAGGCCGACCTCAACCTGTCGCGCACGCAAATCCATGCGCCTATCAGCGGCCTGGTCGGCCAGCGCTCGGCACGCGAGGGCCAGATCGTGCAAAGCGGCGCCTACCTGCTGTCGCTGGTGCCGGATCAGGACATCTGGATTCAGGCCAACTTCAAGGAAACCCAGATTGGCCGCATGCGTCCCGGCCAGAAGGCCGAACTGCTGTTCGACAGCTACCCGGACACACCCATCGAAGGCCGCATCGACAGCCTATTTGCCGCTTCTGGCGCGCAATTCAGCCTGCTGCCGCCGGACAACGCCACCGGCAACTTCACCAAGGTGGTGCAGCGCATCCCGGTCAAACTGACCTTCGCCGCCGACAACCCACTGCGCGGGCTGATCCGCCCCGGCATGTCGGTAGAAGTCACCGTGGATCTGCGCGGCGACGAAAGCCATGGCGGGTGATGCACTGATCCGCCCCACGGCGGAACCCAGCCGCCGCGACTGGATCGCGGTGATGAGCGCCATGCTCGGCGCCTTCATGGCGGTGCTGGATATCCAGATCACCAACTCTTCGCTGAAGGACATCCAGGGCGCGCTGTCCGCCACGCTGGAGGAAGGCTCATGGATTTCCACCTCCTACCTGGTCGCGGAGATCATCATGATCCCGCTGACCGCCTGGCTGGTGCAGTTGCTCTCGGCGCGGCGCCTGGCGGTGTGGGTGTCGGTGGGCTTTCTGATCGCCTCGCTGCTCTGCTCCCTGGCCTGGAGCCTGGAAAGCATGATCGTGTTCCGCGCATTGCAGGGCTTCACAGGCGGCGCGTTGATACCACTGGCGTTCACCATGACGCTGATCAAGCTGCCCGAGCATCACCGCGCCAAGGGCATGGCACTGTTCGCCATCACCGCCACTTTCGCCCCCTCCATCGGCCCGACGCTGGGCGGCTGGCTGACCGAGAACTGGGGCTGGGAATACATCTTCTACATCAACGTGCCGCCCGGTCTGCTGATGATCGCCGGCCTGCTCTACGGCTTGGAGAAAAAGGCGCCACACTGGGAGCTGCTGAAGACCACCGACTATGCCGGCATCCTCACCCTGGGCCTTGGCCTGGGTTGCCTGCAGGTATTTCTCGAAGAGGGCCATCGCAAGGATTGGCTGGAATCGCAACTGATCGTGGGGCTCGGCAGCGTGGCGCTGGTCAGCCTGATCCTGTTCGTCATGCTGCAGATCTCCCGTCCCAACCCGCTGATCAACCTCGGCGTGCTGCGCGAGCGCAACTTCGGCCTGGCCAGCATCTCCAGCCTGGGGCTCGGCGTCGGGCTATATGGCTCGATCTATGTGCTGCCGCTATACCTGGCGCAGATCCAGGGCTACAACGCCATGCAGATCGGCGAGGTGATCATGTGGATGGGCGTACCGCAGCTATTCCTGATCCCACTGGTACCCAAGCTGATGAAGATCATCTCGCCAAAATGGCTGTGCGCCCTGGGTTTCGCCCTGTTCGGCGCGGCGAGTTTCTTCTCCGGCGTGCTCAACCCTGACTTCGCCGGCCCACAGTTCAATCATATCCAGATCGTACGCGCGCTGGGCCAGCCGCTGGTGATGGTCACGGTATCGCTGATTGCCACGGCCTACATCATGCCGCAGGACGCCGGCTCGGCCTCCAGCCTGTTCAACATCCTGCGCAACCTGGGTGGCGCCATCGGCATCGCCCTGCTGGCGACCCTGCTGGACGCTCGCGCCAAGGTCTATTTCGACTACCTGCGCGAATCCATCGTACCGACCAACCCGCAGGTCGAAGAGCGCCTGCACCTGCTGACGCAGACATTGGGCAGCGAGCAGGCGGCGCTGGCCAAGCTCAGCCAGATCGTGCATGAACAGGCAATTATCATGGCCTACAACGATGCCTTCCATTTCATCGGCATCGCCCTGGCGGTGAGCATGCTAGCGATCCTGCTGACACGAAAACTGCCACAGAACATGGCGGGCGGTGGCGCAGCGCATTGAACCTACTGTAGGAGCCGCGCCCCGCGGCGAATCGAGAGAACACCGCAAAGCCAAAAGCTTCGCGCCGAGCGGGGGCTCCAACAGGACCGTAGCCTGGATGTAATCCGGGGAGCTCGGGCTGCTGGCCCCGGATTGCATCCGGGCTACGCGGTCTGCGGTATCAACCTTTGTGGGAGGCGCTTTAGCGGCGATGGTTTGTCGCGGCTGAAGCCGCTCCTACACACATTCCACTGGCACCGCACCACCCTGACGGAGCCGCACCACGCGGCGAATTGAGAGAACACCGCAGAGCCAAAAGCTTCGCCCCGGGGCGGGGCTCCTACACAGGTAGCCCCGCGCCACGCGGTAACGTCAAACCTGCAACAACCGATCACGCAGCTTCTGAATCTCGTCACGCAACTGCGCCGCAGCCTCGAACTCCAGGTCGCGCGCCAGGGCATACATCTTCTCTTCCAGCTGACGAATACGCTTGGTGATCTCACTCGGTGAGCGCAGTTCGTTCTCGTAACGCGCGCTCTCCTCCGCTGCCTTGGCCATGCCCTTGCGCTTGTTGCTGCGCGCCCCCGGCACAACGGCACCTTCAAGAATGTCCTTGACGTCCTTCTGCACGCCCTTGGGTACAATGCCATTGGCCTCGTTGAACGCGACCTGCTTGGCGCGACGGCGCTCGGTCTCACCGATGGCGCGCTGCATCGATCCGGTCATGTTGTCGGCGTAGAGAATTGCCCTGCCGTTGAGGTTACGTGCCGCCCGGCCAATGGTCTGGATCAACGAGCGCTCGCTGCGCAGGAAGCCTTCCTTATCCGCATCGAGGATCGCCACCAGCGACACCTCGGGCATGTCCAGCCCCTCACGCAATAGGTTGATGCCCACCAGCACGTCGAAAGCGCCCAGGCGCAGGTCGCGAATGATCTCTACCCGCTCCACGGTATCGATGTCCGAGTGCAGGTAACGCACCTTGACGTCATGGTCACCCAGATAATCGGTCAAGTCCTCGGCCATGCGCTTGGTCAGCGTGGTGACCAACACGCGATCGCCCGACGCCACCCGCAAGCGGATTTCCGAGAGCAGGTCATCGACCTGAGTGCGCGCCGGGCGCACCTCGATCTGCGGGTCGACCAAGCCGGTCGGTCGCACCAACTGCTCCACCACGCGTCCGGCATGTTCACCCTCGTAAGGCCCCGGCGTAGCAGAGACGAAAATGGTCTGCGGGCTGGCCGCCTCCCACTCTTCGAAGCGCATCGGTCGGTTATCCAACGCCGAAGGCAGGCGGAAGCCGTATTCCACCAACGTCTCCTTGCGCGAACGGTCGCCCTTGTACATGGCACCGACCTGCGGCACCGAGACGTGGGACTCGTCGATCACCAGCAGCGCCTCGTCCGGCAGGTAGTCGTAAAGCGTGGGTGGCGGCGCACCAGATGGCCGGCCCGAGAGATAGCGCGAGTAGTTCTCGATGCCGTTGCAATAACCCAGCTCGAGGATCATTTCCAGATCGAAGCGCGTACGCTGCTCCAGACGCTGCGCCTCAACCAGCTTGTTCGCGCCACGCAGGTACTCCAGGCGCTGCTGCAGCTCGACCTTGATGTGCTCCACCGCCTCCAGCAGCGTTTCACGCGGCGTGACGTAGTGGCTCTTGGGGTAGAAAGTGAAGCGCGGCAGCTTCTGGATCACCTCGCCGGTGAGCGGGTCGAAGGCACTGATACTCTCCACTTCGTCGTCGAACAGCTCGACGCGAATGGCTTCCAGATCCGACTCTGCCGGAAAAACGTCGATCACATCACCGCGCACCCGGAAGGTCGCCCGGGCGAAGTCCATGTCGTTGCGCGTGTACTGCAACTCGGCCAGGCGGCGCAGCAACGCACGCTGATCCATCTTGTCGCCACGGTCGAGGTGCAGCACCATTTTCAGGTACTCCTCGGGACTGCCCAAGCCGTAGATCGAAGAAACCGTGCAGACCACGATCACGTCCTTACGCTCGATCAGCGCCTTGGTCGCCGACAGGCGCATCTGCTCGATATGGTCGTTGATCGAGGCATCCTTCTCGATGAAGGTGTCGGACGACGGCACGTAGGCTTCGGGCTGGTAGTAGTCGTAGTAGGAGACGAAGTACTCCACCGCGTTGTTCGGGAAGAACGCCTTGAACTCGCCGTAGAGCTGCGCGGCCAGGGTCTTGTTCGGCGCCAACACCAGGGTCGGGCGCTGCACCTGGGCAATCACGTTGGCGATGGAAAAAGTCTTGCCTGAGCCAGTCACGCCGAGCAATGTCTGGTGCGAAAGCCCAGCCTCCAGCCCCTCGACCATCTGCCGGATCGCCTCGGGCTGATCGCCGGCAGGTTTGAAGCGGGTCACCAACTGAAACTCGGACATGCAGTACCTCGACAAATGGCTGTGACGCATCCTCTCGGACTGCGTCAAAAGCCATGAATTGCGGGGCGAGTTGGCGATAGTTCCAGATAGAGTCGAATTACCTGGCAAAAGGCCTTAATTCAGGGCTTTGCGCTGTCGCCCCCTGGATTCAGGGTCGTTATACTAACGCCCCGTTTACGCGCCCCCTAGCGCTTTTGTCGGGGACGCCTGGCCACCCACCCCTCACTCGAGTTGCCGCACCCATCATGAGTCTCTTCTCTGCCGTCGAAATGGCTCCGCGCGATCCCATCCTGGGCCTCAACGAAGCATTCAACGCGGACACCCGCACCGCCAAGGTCAACCTTGGCGTGGGTGTCTACTACAACGAGGAGGGGCGAATTCCGCTGCTGCGCGCCGTCGCAGAAGCCGAAAAAGCGCGCATCGAGGCCCACGCACCGCGTGGCTACCTGCCGATCGAGGGCATCGCAGCCTACGACAAGGCCGTGCAGGAACTGCTGTTCGGCAAGGGCGCAGCGCTGATCGAAGCCGGCCGCGTGATCACCACCCAGGCCCTGGGCGGTACCGGCGCCCTGAAGATCGGCGCCGACCTCCTCAAGCGCCTGCTGCCGGACGCCACCGTGGCCATCAGCGACCCAAGCTGGGAAAACCACCGCGCCCTGTTCGAATCCGCCGGCTTCCCGGTGCAGAACTACCGCTACTACGACCCGTTCAGCAACGGCGTGAACCGCGGCGGCATGCTCGAAGACCTGCGCAACCTGCCGGCACGCTCCATCGTCGTGCTGCACGCCTGCTGCCACAACCCGACCGGCGTCGATCTGCAGCCGGAAGACTGGAAAGCCGTGCTGGAAGTGCTGCGCGAGCGCGAGCACGTGCCCTTCCTCGACATCGCCTACCAGGGCTTCGGTGACGGCATCGACCAGGACGCCGAAGCCGTGCGCCTGTTCGCCGAGTCGGGCCTGGAGTTCTTCGTCTCCAGCTCCTTCTCCAAATCGTTCTCGCTGTATGGCGAGCGTGTCGGCGCCCTGTCGCTGGTCACCAGCAGCCGTGAAGAGTCGACCCGCGTTCTGTCGCAGCTCAAGCGCGTGATCCGCACCAACTACTCCAACCCGCCGACTCATGGTGCAACCGTAGTCGCCAGCGTGCTCAACAGCCCGGAACTGCGCGCCATGTGGGAAGCCGAACTGGGCGAAATGCGCGACCGCATCCGCAGCATGCGCCTGGCCATGGTCGAGCAACTGGCGACACTGGGCGCCAAGCGCGACTTCGGCTTCGTTGCCGAACAGCGCGGCATGTTCTCCTACTCCGGCCTCACCGTGGAGCAGGTCGAACGCCTGAAGAACGAGTTCGGCATCTACGCCGTTGGCACCGGCCGCATCTGCGTCGCCGCGCTGAACCATGGCAACCTGGACAGCGTCACCCGCGCGATTCATGCCGTACTGTAAGCTGCTGCGATAAACCAAAACGCCGGCCATGAGCCGGCGTTTTTGCATCCGCCAAAAGTCACCGTAGGAGCGGCTGGGCGGCATTCCGTTTTAGCCGCGATCTGTTGCGGGCTGGCAACTGTCGCGGCTAAAGCCCCTCCCACAATAGCGCCACCGAATCTGCCGAACCCCTGCCACGTAGAAGCCCCTGCAAAGTGTTGACTTCTCTTTTTTAATCAGTAACATACGCGCCGTTGTTCCGCGATAGCTCAGTCGGTAGAGCAAATGACTGTTAATCATTGGGTCCCTGGTTCGAGTCCAGGTCGCGGAGCCAAATTCAAGAACCCAGCCTAACCACTGGGTTTTTTATTGCCTGCGGACTCTCACCAGGGACCATGTCCCAGGTTATTCGCTTCGCTCACCCCTCCGGGGCCGCGCTAAAGCGCGTTCAGCTGCGCTGTCGAGTCCAGAGCCTAGTAACGATGCCGAACGCTCTTCGTAGGGTGCGCCATGCGCACCGGCTGCATTCGAGAGCCAAGGCGCAGCTCCGACAAGATACGCGCCCCTAAAAACAAAAAGGCCGGTCAAAGACCGGCCCAGACAGAAACGCCGCCAGGCGTTAGTTAACACTCAACTTGTCGCGATTCTTCTCCAGCGTCGCTTCACCGATCCCCTTCACCTCCAGCAACTCGTCGACCGAAGCGAAATTACCGTGCTCCTCGCGGTAAGCCACAATCGCCTGCGCCTTGGTCGCACCAATTCCCACCAACTCACTCTGCAGTGTTGCAGCATCGGCGGTATTGAGATTGACCACGGCAACCTGCGCCAACTGCACGGCAGCCGGTTTGGCGCTTTCGGTTTTTGGGGTTTCAGCTGCAGCGGCAGCCAGAGAGAAGGAAGCGAGAACAGCAAACAGTACGGAAGATAGACGGAGTCTTAGCATAATTGCATTCCTTTGTCGTATGTAGATCCAAGTGAGGTTTCAAACCCCACTAGAATCAACCTAGACGCTATCTCCCTGCTGTCAAATCAAAGCCTCAACGCTCCCGGTTTCTGAGATGAATCCAATCCACGATCTCACCTTCCGGCACATAACCATGGACAGTTTCACGAAGCAGCACTCTCACGCGCGCGTAGTCATCCTCACTGACCGCAACCAGTAGCGCCTGCAAGCGAGCCTTGAGCTCGTCCCAGGGCAACATATCCTCTTCCGCACGCATGATCATCGGATGCTCCGTAGGCTTCACATCCTCGCCGATCAGTAGCTCCTCATAGAGCTTCTCACCAGGACGCAACCCGGTGAACTCGACGCCGATATCGCCATGCGGAGTGCGCTCATCGCGGACAGTCAGGCCGGACAACCGAATCATCTTCTCAGCAAGATCGGCGATCTTTACCGGCTCGCCCATGTCCAGCACGAACACATCCCCACCCTGCCCCAACGAACCTGCCTGAATGACGAGTTGCGCCGCCTCAGGGATCGTCATGAAATAGCGGGTGATGTTCGGATGCGTCACCGTCACCGGGCCACCCTGCTTGATCTGCTCCCTGAACAGCGGAATCACAGACCCGGAAGAACCCAGTACATTACCAAAACGTACCATGGTGAAACGGGTCTTGTTGACGTGATGAACGCCTGAATCATCACCGAACAACACTGGCGCAGACTCACGACTCAGCGCCTGCAGCACCATCTCAGCCAAACGCTTGGTGCTGCCCATCACATTGGTAGGCCGCACCGCTTTGTCGGTAGAAATCAGAACAAAATTGGCGACACCCGCCTTGATCGACGCCTGTGCAGCATTGAGTGTACCAACCAGATTATTGAGTACCCCCTCAGCGACGTTATGCTCAACCATCGGCACATGCTTGTACGCTGCAGCGTGATAAACGGTGTTTACACGCCAAGTCTGCAGAATATCGAACAAACGCTCGAAGTTACGGATAGACCCGAGAATCGGCACCAACTTGATCGGCAGCGACTCTCGCTCGATTCGCTGCTGCAATTCACCATGGATACTGTAGAGATTGAACTCGCTATGCTCGAAAAGCAGCAGGGTTCGCGCGCCGCTAGCGAGAATCTGCCGGCACAGCTCCGAACCGATAGAGCCACCAGCGCCGGTTACCAGAACCACCTGATTCTTGATGCAGCGCTCGAATAAGTCTTGCCGAGGCGGCACGGCGTCACGCCCGAGAAGATCGGCGATATCGACTTCCTGAATGTCCTCGACCTTAACCCGCCCACTGGCCAGATCGGTAAAACCAGGGACGCTTCGCACATGAAGCGCGTAAGGCTCCAGCGCCTCCAGAATTGCACGCCGACGCGCGCGTGAAATGGATGGCATGGCCAATAGAATCTCACCAGCAGCAGTTTCATGGATCATCTGCTGAATGTGCTTGGGGGTGTAAACACGCAATCCAGCGATAACCCGGTTAGCAACACCTGCATCATCATCCACGAAAGCCACAGGTCGCATCGTCTTGCTCAGGCGCAACGCCGCCAACAACTGATTACCGGCCGTACCGGCTCCGTAGATCGCCACACGGGAAGCGCCCCCCTCAGCCACCCGTTGGCGACTAAGCGGATCTAGCCAATCCCCCACAAAAAACTGGCGCATCGCCAAGCGCAGCCCCCCCAAGAGCAACAGGCTTAACCACCAGTAGTTAAAAACCATGGAACGCGGCACCAAAGCCGTCGGCCCTCGATACCAGTAAACTACGAGAGCCAGCACCAACGCTGACAGGGAAACCGCCTTTGCGATTGTGATTAGTGCATCACCACCGACATAACGCATCACCGCCCGATACATACCCATACGAATAAAGATGGGCAGTGCGATTAGCGGTGCAGTGATAAATAACCAACCATGGCCGTCGAAAGGCTTGGCAGCGAAAAAGTCGCCCAACCGGACAGCGAATGACAGCCACAGCGCAACCCAGATCAGCAGCGTATCGGCTGCTAGTTGCAAAAACCGCTTCTGCCGTCTGGGCAGAGCGACCAGAAATTCACGCATATCAATCATCCCTAAAGCCCAGCCCAAACGCTGTTGAACAGCAGAGCGCATCCAGTGTCATGAGCGGATCAGTCATCAGCGCACGACGCGATCACCACCGCCCTTACCCAGAGCCGTCTGCATGATCAGTCTGAAATACAGGGACAGCGACAATGCACGAATCATTTGAGCATCCGTCTCGGCCAGCAACCTGGGCGTAGACATATCGATACCCTGGACCTGGGCCACACCCGTGATACCAGGGCGCACGTCATATACGCCAAGCGCGGACCGCTCTGCGATCAGCTCAGCCTGATTGAACAGATTAGGACGCGGCCCCACCAGGCTCATCTCCCCCTTCAGCACATTCCAAAGCTGTGGCAACTCATCCAGCTTGGTGCGGCGCAGAAAACCGCCCATGGGCGTAATCGACGCAGAGGACGCCAAATGACTGGCAACCGAAGCAGTGTCCACCTTCATGGTGCGAAATTTCACCAAAACAAATGGCTTCAGGTTACGCCCTACACGCTCCTGCCGGAAAAGCGGCGACCCTGTGTCGAACAGCCCCAAGACATAAATCAGCAGCAGTACCGGGAAACCAAACAACAGCCCCATAGAAGCAAACAAAATATCAAACAGACGAATCACGCACGCACCTTCTCAAGCCTTCCTCTACGGAAACCGGCGGTTCCCATCCCAGTAAATCACGCGCCTTGCTGATATCAACCTGCAGTGAATCCAGCAAGCTATGGGCCATGCCCTTCTTTCCGAGTGCGCTGGCAGCCAACCGCAGCAGAATGACAGGCACCGGCATCAAACGCGCAGGTCGCCCCATGGAATCAGCCACACCACGCAACAACTCAGTCGTCGATAAATCATCGCCATCACCCGCCAGAAACAGCTCATTGGCAGCAGCTGGGTGGTCGATGCAGCGAATAATCAGATCAACCAGGTTATCGACAGCGATCAGGGAGCGCTTGTTGTGAACCGCTCCAAACGGCAAGGGAATCCCTTTACCAACCCAGCGCATCAAGCTGGAAAAATTACCAGGCGCCCCAGCGCCGTACACCAGGGGAGGACGGATAATCACCAGCTCCATACCTCCCCTCTCAGCCAGCCTACGCAAAGCAACTTCAGCCTCATACTTCGATCGCGCATAAGGCGAATGCGGCTCCGGCTGGCTAGCCTCTGTGAACGGACGACCGTCTTGGGTAAACGCACCGTTCACGCCAATTGAGCTGATGAAAACAAACCGCCTGACGCCTGCTTCAATCGCCTGAGCAGCCAACTCTTCGGAAATTCTGCAGTTGGCAGCCCTGAAGTCTTCCAGCGGATCGACACTGGTCTCACGGAGTTGGTGCGCTCTACCTGCCAGATGAACGACACAATCAACTCCTTCGAGGGCTTTGCTCGAAACCTGCTGATCATCTATCGAGCCCTCGAAAAACTCAGTAGCAATCCCAGGCCGCGTCCTCCCCAGGGTGCGAACACCACTCCCCTGCTCAACCAAGCGCCTGGCAAGGGCGCCGCCTACAAAACCAGAAGCCCCTGTTATCAGGATGGTCATTGCGTCAATCCGCGACCAATAGCGTGATAAAGCAAACCTGCCTGCGCCATTTCAACCGGATCGAATAGATTTCTCCCATCCACAACGACCGGTAAACGCAGGCTAGCCTTGAGCAAAGACGGATCAATGGTGCGGAAGGCCTTCCACTCGGTACAAATGACGAGCGCATCAGCCCCCTTCAGGGCCGCCTCGCGAGAGTCGCACAGGATCAGATCAGTACGCTCACCATAAATACGCCGGCACTCCTGCATCGCTTCAGGATCAAAAGCTTGCACGCAGGCTCCTGCCTGCCAAAGAGCCTCCATCAGAACCCGGCTCGGGGCATCACGCATGTCGTCAGTATTTGGCTTGAATGCAAGCCCCCACAGCGCAACCTTCCTGCCAGCGAGCTGGCCATCGAAAGCACGTGACAGCTTGTCAAACAGCACCTGTTTCTGGCGTTGGTTCACACGCTCGACTGCCATTAGGAGATCTGGCTCGACTCCAACCTCCAAAGCAGTACGTGCCAAAGCTTGCACATCTTTGGGGAAACACGAACCACCATAGCCACAGCCGGGGTATATGAAGTGATAGCCGATTCGAGGATCCGAACCGATACCGAGGCGTACCTGCTCGATATCAGCCCCCAAGCGCTCGGCCAATGCGGCCATCTCGTTCATGAAACTGATCTTGGTTGCCAAAATTGCGTTGGCGGCGTATTTGGTCAGTTCTGCCGACCGTACATCCATGAACATCAACTTATCGTGATTACGATTGTAGGGCGCATAGCAGTGACGCATAGCATCACGCACCTCGAGCGAATCCGTTCCAACAACGATACGCGCACCTTTGGTGAAGTCCTCGATTGCAGCGCCCTCTTTCAAGAACTCCGGATTCGAACACACCTCAAACTCAACCTGCACACCGCGATCGGCCAATATCGAACCGATACGGTCACGCACCTTGTCTGCCGTACCAACCGGCACAGTTGACTTGTCGATGACAACCTTCTTTTCCGTCATGTGACGGCCGATAGTGGCCGCCACCTCCAACACGTACTTCAGATCAGCCTTGCCATCCTCATCAGGCGGCGTACCAACAGCAATGAACTGCAAGTAACCGTGCTCGACCCCAGCAGCCGCATCCGTCGAAAAGCTCAAACGGCCTGCCTTCGAGTTCTTGAGGATCATTTCCTCAAGCCCGGGCTCGTAAATAGGAATGATGCCGCGATTAAGGCCGTCAATCTTCTTTTGGTCGACATCGATGCACATGACCGAATGCCCAACGTCAGCCAGGCAAGCACCGGTTACCAAGCCGACATAGCCGCTGCCAAAAACCGTAATTCTCATCAGCGAACTCAAACCAGAGGCTCCTCTTTGAGCAAGGCATCAAAATAGCTGATGGTCTTTTCCAGGCCGTTGTCGAGTGCAATGGTAGGCTGCCAATCGAGAACCGCCTTTGCCTGAGTAATGTCGGGTTGGCGTTGCTTCGGATCATCTTGCGGCAAAGGACGGAACACCAGCTTCGAAGAAGAGCCAGTAAGCGCCAAAACACGCTCAGCTAGCTGCAGCATGGTGAACTCACCAGGGTTGCCTAAGTTTATCGGCCCGGTCACATCATCGGACGTCCCCATCAGGCGTACAAAGCCCTCAACCAGATCATCAACGTAACAGAAGCTTCGAGTTTGCTGCCCTTCCCCGTAAATGGTGATGTCCTCACCACGCAAGGCCTGAACGATGAAGTTACTGACGACACGGCCATCATTGGGATGCATTCGTGGGCCATAGGTGTTGAAGATCCGGGCAATCTTGATTCTTACACCGTGCTGCCTGTGGTAATCGGAGAAAAGCGTTTCAGCACAGCGCTTACCTTCGTCATAGCAAGAGCGAATACCGATGGGGTTCACGCGCCCCCAATACGACTCTGGCTGAGGGTGCACCTCAGGATCACCATAAACTTCACTGGTCGATGCCTGAAAAATCTTCGCCTTTGTGCGCTTGGCAAGGCCTAATACATTGATAGCGCCATGAACACTGGTCTTGAGTGTCTGCACAGGGTCGAACTGATAATGCACAGGCGACGCCGGGCAAGCGAGGTTATAAATTTCATCGACCTCGACATAAAGCGGAAACGTCACATCATGGCGAATCAATTCAAAGTAAGGATTACTCAGCAGATGGGCAATATTGCGCTTGGCTCCGGTGAAGAAGTTGTCCACGCACAACACCTCATTGCCCTCCGACAACAATCGCTCACAAAGATGCGACCCCAGAAAGCCGGCTCCACCTGTCACCATAATCCGCTTCATAGACCTTTCCTTAAAATACGGTAATAAAAGCCGCCCACTGCATGGGTAAACGTAAATAATGCTGCCTGCAGAGAATTGGTATTAGGAAATTCTCTGTGCAGCATATGCATCCGCTCGAGCATATAGCGTTTGGAGCCAGATATCTGGCCAGCGATACGACGATAACTGAGTAGTGGATACTGGACTTTCCAGTTCACAATCCCGCTCTCAAGGATCCGCAGCCAGCAGTGATAATCCTCCACTGCCTTGTAGCGAATGTCCTCATTGAACGGAAAAGCGAGCATCAGCTCGCGTATGATCAATACACTGGAAGTCGGGATACGCCCCTTGATGCGCTGTTGAGCGAAAGAAATAGCCGCCACTGGAGCATCCTTGACGGGAACAAAATTCAGCGTAGCGTCATTCCAAAAATCCTTCATCTGGGAACTGATGAACTCTCCAGACTTCGCATCGGCCGCTTCCAACTGCAAAGCAAGTTTCTCAGGATGCCAAATATCATCGGCATCAAGGAATGCGATCCAGCGCCCTTTGGCCTCACGCACCCCAATGTTCCGAGGCGCTGCCGGAGCGCCATTGTTCTTCTCCAAGGCAATCAGCCGAATCCTGGAGTCCTGAGCGGCATAGGCTGCCACCACATCTCGCGTCGCGTCTTTCGAGCAATCGTCGATAACGAGTAGCTCCCAGTCCTGACATGACTGAGCAAGCACCGACTCGATGGTTCGCCCAATCAGCTTCTCAGCGTTATAGGACGGTGTAACGACCGTCACCGTTGGGATGTCTACCTGACTCAACCTCTATCCCCTCTGGGTAACATGGCTCTGACTTCGTCGACCCAACGAAACGCAGGACGCCGTTTTATTTCTAGCAAAGGTAAATCCAGCTCTGGAACCTCATAATCAGCTAACTCCCCCCACCGTTTGTCCTTCAATAGCCCTACAACCTGGCTCTCTTCGCTTTCGTCTGAAGCATAACTTTCATCGTCCGCAACCAGCTTGCCGGTATGAAACATGTCAGTGATCCGGGAAGCATCCGCCCCCTCTCGATAGGTGTAACGCGTCGTCTCAATGGGGCGCACGAAATCGACGAATTGCGGATGACGATGAGAACGCAGATAAAGGAAGCGCAGCGTCTTGCGAATGATCAGATCAGGTTCCAAATCCTTACGTGCGTCCAAGGCGTACATTGATTGCTTATCGGGAAAAGCTCTCACAAACCCGGCACGCGCATAAGTGGACGGCCCCAGACAAATCACCTGCTTGCCGCAGACGCCCGCCTCGACAGCCGAACTGCCGCCATTCATCACAACGATATCGGCCTGCTGAATGAGGTCGTAGGTACTGGCTTTTTGTTCGCTCGAGATGCAGTAAATACCTCGATTTCTGGTCCATTCGAGATACAAACCAAGGGACCGCTCACCACCTACACGCCCAATGTTCTCTGACCAGTTCGGGTGGCAACGCACGACCACTTGGTTTGAATGAATGCCAAAAGCCTCGAAAAAATCATCCAGTGCCTGGGTATTGTCGACCCAAGGAGAAGCCCACTCGTCGTGACCTGCAAACTCATTCTTGCTGCTGGGCAGAACCAGTACGCGCAGCCCCTCCGTATCGAGGGGCCAGGGAGCCGGCTCGGGATTTTTGTTATAGAGCCGCCACTCCAGAGAGTTACGCTGCAGAAATCGATCCCCCGCCAACTTTCCGGCAATTTTCGCCTGAGTCAATGTCAACGGTCGTGAATCATATTCGGCGACCATGTCCCCAACGGCTTTGAGAGACAGGCAGTTAGCATTCGGGGTCAGATGAATCCCCTGACTGAACCAAGGGCGCTCATGGGTGATGAAGGGAATACCCATCTGCTCACAAGCAAAGGTTACAGCACGAGTTAAATCCATCCGCCCATTGAAGCAAATAACTCCCTCCAGTGAATTATTCTCAATCCAGCGTCGCGTACTCTCGACAGTACTTGCAATAGGGCCGTATAGCGAACGACGCACAGCCACCACCTCTGGCTCAAGCCACTCGGTTTCCGACTCAGTACGCGTCAAGGTGCAAGAACTGGAGAGCGCAAGCTTGTCCAAGACATGCTCGTCCCCCCCTCCCGAAGCCCGGCCATTTATCGCAGTAACACGCTGGGATGCGTAGCTTCGCACCCCACCCACCATACATTTCGCACATTCCTTAAATTTGCCACTGCCCTTGATTGCTCTCGGATAGCAATTACTAACTGCTGCATCACACGTCAGATAAAAAATTTCATGCCCTGCTGACTCAAGCAAATACGAAAGGTAAAGCAACTGCTCAACGTGAGGCCTAAAAGAAAACAAATTAACAAGACCAACCTTCACGAAGGCAACCTCTCGGACTTTGTAAAGAAATAAGGAAAAGAACGTCGCCCTGATAAAAAACGCCGCCTACCGCAAGAAAAATCATCACTTGCAAGAACCACTAAAAGAGCAAAGAAAATTGGCATCGGATAGTAATCCAAAATTCTGTTCGTGAGAAATGTCAGACCAAAAATAAAAAGCGCAACAAACACAAAGTAACTCGAACCGCTAGAAAAACAATGAAACAGAACCGCGGAAAAAGACAAAAAAAACAATAGAGAAACAAGCAAGCCAAAGCTACTCAAGTAGGTCAACAACTGACTATCATAAGCCATATAAGCTTTATTCGTAAATCCATAGAAAATAGCCTCTACAGGCCTGGAAAGGAGATTATCAAGATATTCATAATGAATATGAACGCGAGTAGATATTGACACAGAACCGCCTACATCCTCCTCAACAACACTACCCACTTCTTCAAAGGCCAAATCAACAAGCGAATCGAATTTATAAAAAAGATGAGCCTGCCCACCAAGATATACTGAAAAAGAGAAGACAGCTAAAACAAAAGCGAATCGCCTCAAAGAACGATATTCAAAAAAATAAAACCCCAACACCACACCAAGAGAAATAAGCGCCAGCAAAGAGTTAGACCTACACACGCCATAGGCTAGAACAAACGCAAACAAGGTCGATGAGAAAGCTGCGCGACGCTCAAAAAGCACATAGCAGAGCAAAACATTGCACAGCAAACCAAAACTAGAAGGATTGCCAAGCCCACCCACAAAGGCCTTATTCTCCCAGAGACTATTACCAGACCAATAAATTAATTGATCCAAAATAATTTGAAAAATCAATACATATAGACAACACTCAAAGAAAAAAACAACTCTCTCGCGCCCACCCTTAAGACGAAAAACAAGAAAAGGAACCATACAGAGAAAAGCGTTTAAAAACATTAGACCACTAAAGCCCAAAAGAACCCCTTTCAAAAAAAACAATATAAATGCAATTAGAAAAAAAATCGTCACATACCAAAGCTCTTTTTTACCGTCCCTAAGAGTCACTCTTAGAAGCGAGACAGCCCCCAGAAAAACACCAAATAATTTTAAGATGGAAAATCCTACCCCAACATCTGCAACCCCCTGATAAAAATCCAAGAAATAAAAATAGTAATAATTACACAAAACCAACAACGCAGACAAAAAAACAACTTGCCTACTATCAAAGACCTTAAAAAAACCACCAACCCGATCAACCACAGATCACCTCTACAGAGAAAAGCACCTTATAACCATGAGCTTTTAGCTCATCGCAACAGTCTGGCAATCATAAAAACTTCTGCCGCCATAAACCCATGCATGGCACCATTATGTTGAGCCAAAGCAATAAGATGACTCACGCTCCTTGAGTGAGGATATGCCCTCATTTCATGCTCATAAGCTTTAAGCGCGGCCTCCTTGACCTCTAAGTAAGAGGAGACATCAACCGCACACTGGGGTAAAAATGGCATATAGCCTGGTGAATTCCACTCGGTACTCGACATCACTTGAAAGGTATATATTTCCCTTACACTGCCACCTGGCAAAGGACGACATGCAGTCATCACGGCCTGATGTGCAATGCGGTGATCAACGTTCAAGTCACCAAAGTGATGCGTATAAATGATATGGGGCTTTATCTCTGAGACAACCTGCTCCAATGGCTGAATAACTTCAATCAGCGGCAATGTGTCCAAGCGGTTGTCTGGCAGCCCCAGATAGTAGTTCTTGGTAATACCCAATATCTGGCGAGCATGCTCAGACGCTTCCATTCGCTTATTTAACTCAGCAACTCCGGCGCCTTCACGAGAGCTAATACCGTCGGCAAGGAATACAGCATAAACCGTATCGCCTTCATCCACGTGCCGAGCGATAGTCCCACCGCACCCGAGAACCTCATCATCGGAATGAGCAGCTACGACCAAGACAACCTTACTCACCGATCAACTCCCAGTCGGTCGCTGTTCCGCGATCAACATCTTCCTTAACGCGCTTGCCAATAAGCTGGTCGAAATACTTGGGTGGTAGCCCGAAGCCAGGCCGGATACGGCGAATATGGGCAGGCGTGATGATTTCCCCAGCCTCCATATCCTTGATGAAATATACAGAACGGCGAAAATGCTTGCTCCCCTCTTCTGCTTTCTGACGCTCGAAACCAGGTTTGCCCAGCGCTGACCAAGCATCGAAAGTATCTTGGCAAAGCCGTTTCAGCTCATCAGGCTCGATGGAAAATTCGCTGTCCGGCCCCTTGTCATTTCGACTGAGAGTGAAGTGTTTTTCGATCACACAAGCTCCAAGTGCCACTGCAGCCACGGAAGCGGTTGTACCCAATGTATGGTCGGACAGTCCTGGGATAGTCCCAAAGCATTCTGTCAAACGCGGCATCTGCAGCAAATTCGCTTGATCCATTGGCGCAGGATAACTGCTAATGCAGTGGAGCACGACCAGGCTTTCACATCCGGCCTCCCGAGCCGTAGCAACGGCCTCCGAGATTTCCGACTCGGTACACATTCCGGTGGAAATGATCACCGGCTTACCTTTGCTGGCGACGTAGCGGATCAACGGAAGATCAGTCGCCTCGAAAGAGGCAATCTTATAGGCGGGAGTACCTAGTGATTCCAGCAGATCAACCGCCGACTCATCAAACGGGGTAGAAAAGATAGTGATTCCCAGGCTAGCGGCATAATCGAATATCGCCTTATGCCATTCAAAAGGAGTTTCAGCCCATTTGTAAAGGTCATACAATTTATACCCTGCCCATAAACCACCATGAATCATGAAGTCCTCACGATCACAATCAATGGTCATGGTGTCAGCGGTGTAGGTCTGAATTTTTATTGCATGTGCGCCACTTTCATGAGCAGCTTTGATCGTCTCGAATGCTCGCTCCAACGAGCCATTATGATTGGCTGATAATTCGGCGATAATATAAGGCGGATGACCTTTACCAATTTTTCGTCCATTTATTTCTGCAATCATTTTCAAGCCTCGTTCTTTCGCTTGTATATCTTAACTTGGGCACTCAATTCCATATCACCCTGCTGAGCCTTTCTGAACTCTAGCCTAAAGTCCCCATAGTCGAGGAAGGCATGTGGATAACTATCTGCATCCAACATTCTAATGAAATCGTATAGATAGGCCACCTCTCCAGACTCAGGCAATCTGCTTTGCTCGGGGATGCGGCGCCGAAACGCGACAGGCTCTCCGGACTGCGGAACAGGCTCCGGCTCGACAGAAACCATCCAACGGATGATCTCAGTACTCAATGCACCTGCACGAACATAGATCTCCTGGGCAGTGCCCGAAAGATCCAGATCTTTTTTCGTATATACCGGGCCGGCATCCATTTCCTCAATCATCCTCAAAGCTGTCAACTTGGTCTGGCTATGACCGGCAACGATCAGGTTCTGAAGAGGGCTCCCCCCCCTTCCATAAGGCACATCAGTCATATGGAAGCAAACGCATTCGTGACGCTCCCAGATCGACTCGGGAACAAGCCAATTCCAGTGAAGGAAAAATATGTAACGTGGACTTTTCCGATCGAGGACGCTTATCAACTCCGCTGGTCGCGACACCCAAATCCAATGGGCATGTCCCTCTTTGGACAAGGTGTCGAAATAAGCTCTATGCCACGTTTTGCAACTGGCAAATATATACGTAGCCTTCCCCGCCTCATGCTCCGCCATTTTCCCCCCTGGCCTTGAATATCTGCAACGTATAAACCTGCCCATCAATTTCAAAATAGGCGGGGTATCTTTCGTTATCCACGATCCTGAGCAGATTGAACTGATCTCGTACCGACTTATCGATATTCAAACGGCTATCGGCGGGACGCCGACGCGAGTACCAAGAAGGTGCTCCCTCTTGTTTTACGGGAATAAGCGCTTTATATTCATTGACAAACCTCAAGCAAAGCTGGACGGTTTTTTCTCCTTGCAGAGTTCGCCACTCGTCACACAACTCCGCCCCATTCAGCTCTATAACATCCCTTATCCAGACATCACCGGCATCAACCGCGCCTGATGCCTCCAGGAGGCATATTGGGATCTGTCGCTTCCCTTCCAGAATTTGCCAAGCCATTGGAGCAAACCCACGCCCCTCAGGTAGTTCGCTTTCATGCACCACTAAGTTATGCTGGTTTCGCAGCAACACGTCATCACTTACGATCCGCGTACAACCAAGCATGAAATTGATCCAACCGACCCGCACTCTGTCAGCGCTATCCGCAAAAGCCGCGTCCAAGCCTTTTTCTCTCAGGATCTCCACCAGTTTTCTCGCATAGGGGATAATCCAAGAATCATTATCGACAAGGACTGTAATTGAGTTACTTTCCAAACAGCACACTCCCGATTCGCTCTACACCTATTCCGTCACAAACCGAAGCCGCTCTTTTGGAAGTTTCCTTAAGGTGAGCAGATATCTGGTATCTATCGATCAACTTCTTCAGTTGAGCATCCAGATCACTCTCATCCAGGCTGATCGCCTTGGCCGCCCCGGCTTTGTCCAGCTCGAAAGAAATAAGGCGTTGGTTCTCAGCCAATACCAGAATGATGCTCGGCACCCCCAGACAGCAGCGTTCCCATGAGGTACTTCCAGCAGCACCTATGGATAGGTCACTGCTCATCATCAAAGTACCCATATCAGTGACATTGACCAATACCTCCGTTGGACAAAGCATCGTACTCGCGGCATCACGAACCTGTTGAAGCCAGGGCGCCTTCGGGCCCATCACTACTTTCAACTGGCAATCATCCGGCAGCACGCACTCTCTCAACGCCTCCAGAACTCGACTGGTAGCGTTGGGTCCATCCACTCCCCCCATAGAGATGAGTATGTTACGCAAATGGGGCTCGTCCCGACGCTTGAGGCTGACCTCTCTCAAAGCAGCAAACTCCGGCCGCAACAAGGCATATTGCGGGCCCGTGACCACGACACAGTCATTTGGGACCAGTCCGGCATAATCCTCATGCTTTCGCCCAAGGTTCTGGTCAAGCAGCAAGTCGCATTGATGGCTCCGATCAGCCAGATCATCTATGACCATCAACCGTCGACAGAAGGGCCGTAACCGCTCTTCCCAGCGAATGTCCAAAGCATAGTGGTCCACGATCAACCAATCTGGCTGGAGTTCCTGCAAGGTAGGTGAACATGCCTGAACATCCTGCTCCTGGGTTGCACCCAGCCAAGCGGCGTGAGCAGGCCCGTCTCGGTCTATCAGGCTCTCCGGTTCGTAAGGCAGAACATGCACAGCATGGCCCTTGCCGCGAACCATTTCGATAAGGTGGCCGGGGTGTTCTCGGCAAAAGAAATGGCATTGAGCGCCTTTCTGCTTCAAGGCGTCTGCCAAGGTCAAGCAACGCATGATATGCCCACTGCCCATCTGCAATGATGCATCCGCTCGGAAAGCGACTTTCATGATTTATTGCTCTACCTGAGCCTGTATGGCCTTGAAAAGCCACTCGGCCCGCACCCAGTCTTCCAAGGTGTCGATATCCTGAACCCGATGACGAGGTAACTTGACCGGTACGGCGTATGTCCCAAACAGGATCTTGCCTTCCAACCACGCACTGGCGCGCCCCCAGTAGAACTGCCCTGCATCGTGATAAGCCTCCTCAAGATCCTGGGAGCGCGTGTTGAAGTGCTCAGGATTGAACATTTCTACACGATCAGCCGGCGTGATGCGGATTGCTCGCTGAATAGGGAAGGCGTAGCTGGTAACAGAGAAGGCGTAGTCACAGTCGTTGTTGGACAACGCATCCAACCCTCCGCGAATATCCTCGCCAGTCACGAAAGGCGCGGTAGCGTAAATGCAGCAAACCTGCTCTGGCGCCTGCCCATTGGCAATGAACCACTCGGTTGCGTGGCGAATGACCGGAACAGTTCCAGCGTAGTCATCAGACAACTCTGCTGGACGCATGAACGGCACATCGGCGCCGTAATGGCGAGCCACCTCGGCAATCTCGGCATCATCGGTGGAGACGATCACGGCATCAAAACAACCACTGGCCAGGGCCGCCTCGATCGACCATACGATCATCGGCTTCCCGCAGAACGTTTTGATGTTCTTGCGCGGTATGCGCTTGCTGCCACCACGGGCAGGGATGACTGCGAGTCTCATGCCTGAAGTGCTCGCTGAAGAGCGACCACGACGTCATCCTGCTGAGCATCGGTCATGGTCTGGAACATCGGCAGGCTGATGGATTCAGCGTAGTAGCGCTCAGCCTCGGGGAAATCCCCCGGCTTGAAACCCATGCGCTGGAAGTACGGCTGGGTATGTACCGGGATGTAGTGCAGGTTGACGCCAATGCCTTGCTCGCGTAGCGACTCGAAAACCTCACGATGGCTTTTGCCGATCTGCTCCAGCTTCAGGCGCACGGCGTATAGGTGCAGGCCGGAGTAGCTGTCGGGATGCTGCCAGGGCGTTGTCACTGGCAATGTCGCCAATAGTCGGTTATAGCGGGCCGCCAACTCATGGCGACGTGCCACGAACTGATCGAGACGCCGTAATTGACTGAACCCGAGCGCGGCCTGCAGCTCGGTCATCCGGTAGTTGAAGCCAAGGTCGATCTGCTGGTAGTACCAGGGGCCATCAGCAGCGTGGGTCATTTGCGACGGGTCACGGGTAATACCGTGACTGCGCAGCAAAGCCATTTTCCCTCCCAGTTCGGCACTATTGGTGAGGGCCATTCCCCCCTCGGCGGTAGTGATGATCTTTACTGGGTGAAAGCTGAATACCGTTATGTCGCTGTGGCGGCAGTTACCGATGAACTCTCCCCGGTATTTGCCACCAATGGCATGAGAGGCATCTTCAATAACCTTGAAGCCGTAGCGCTTGGCCAGTACCGAGATGGCCTGCATATCACAGGACTGGCCACACAAGTGTACGGCGACGAGCACCTTGGGTAACGCACCCTCACGCTCTGCCGCCTGTAGTTTGCGCTCAAGTGCCTTGGGGCAGAGGTTATAGGTACGTGGGTCGATATCAACGAAATCCACCTGCGCACCGCAGTACAGCGCGCAGTTGGCAGAAGCCACGAAGGTGATCGGTGATGTCCACAGGCGGTCGCCTTCTCCCAACCCCAGCGCCAGGCAGGCGATATGCAGTGCCGAGGTGGCACTATTGACGGCCAGCGCGTGCGCCGCTGCGACATGATGCGCCACCCCTTGCTCGAAACGGGGCACCATCGGGCCCTGGGTGAGGAAATCAGACTGCAGAACCTCGACGACTGCATCGATGTCGGCCTGAGTAATGTCTTGGCGACCGTAGGGGATCATGCCTTAGATGCTCCCAATCTTTTCGTGGTTCTGCTCAATCCAGGCGCTCAGCGCCTCATCACTCATCCATTCGGTGTTGTTGTCACTGGCATAGACAAAACCTTCCGGCACCTTGGTGCCATCCTTGATGCGCTTGGGGCAGTTTGCCCAGTCATGGATGACCGGAAGAATCTTGAAATGCTCAGGGTACTCATATGTAGTGTAGGAATCCTCGGCACTGATCATCTGCTCGTGCAGTTTTTCACCGGGGCGAATGCCAACGATCTTCTGCGACGCTTCGGGCGCGACGACGCGGGCCAGATCGGTCACTTTCATGGAGGGGATTTTCTTGACGTAGATTTCGCCGCCTTCCATATCCTCGAACGCGTGCCAGACCAACTCGACTCCCTCTTCCAAGGAGATCATGAAGCGTGTCATGCGCTCGTCGGTGATAGGCAGTTCGCCTTTTTCCTTGATCGACATGAAGAAGGGAATCACCGACCCCCGCGAACCCATTACATTACCGTAACGCACGACCGCCATGCGGGTATCGTGACCACCCGCATAGGAGTTGCCCGCAACGAACAGCTTGTCCGAGGCTAGCTTGGTGGCGCCGTAAAGGTTGATCGGGCTGCTGGCCTTATCGGTGGAGAGTGCGACCACTCGCTTGACGCCCTTGTCGATGCAGGCATCGATCAGATTCATGGCACCGTTGATATTGGTCTTGATGCATTCGAACGGATTGTATTCAGCAGTCGGAACGATCTTGGTGGCGGCGGCATGCACCACGTAGTCCACACCATCGAGAGCTCGATAGAGACGATCCTTGTCGCGAACGTCGCCAATGAAGAAGCGAACACGCGGGTCGCCTTCGAATTTCTTGGCCATGTCCCACTGCTTCATCTCATCGCGAGAGAAGATGATAATTTTCTTGGGATTATATTTTGCCAATGTCATCGGCACGAATGTGTTGCCGAAAGAGCCAGTGCCCCCGGTAATGAGAATAGTTTTATTACTCAGCACAACTTTTGCCCTCAAAGCCTAAACGATAACTCAATATTCTAGCAGGCACTCCCGCCACAATGGCCCCCTCGGGCACATCTTTTGTCACCACTGCATTGGCACCAACGACTGCATGCGCGCCAATCTGAACGCCTGGCATCAGAACCGCGTTGACACCAATCCAGACGTCATCGCCTACAACGATAGGACGATTGTAGATCCGCAGAAACTCTTCCTGAGACAAGAGTCGCTCTTGCTCTCGTATAGACATCCCGGGAATGTGATCGTGAACATGAGAGGTAGAAGAAATAAAAACATTGGGAGCCAACAAACAATTTACACCCAAACAAACCTGCCCATTAATAGTTACGTTACGCTGCAATGTCGTACCACGGCCTATAACAATCTCCTTAATAGCCGACATTTCAACACCATCATTTAGCCAGCAGCCTGAATGAAAGTGAATATTTCCCAAGCCAGTATCTAAACGCACATTATGAACAGAACTACCAGATTCCAGAACAAGGCCTCGCCCCTTGATACTAGCAAAGGGATGAAACCGATACCCTCGAAAAAAACCAACCCAACACAGCCACAAGGAATAAACCCTAAGCCACACCATATCGACAATACGATTAAACAAGTGAAATCCTCCAAGAAACCAACATTAGCGTGAAAGTATAAATAGCCATGCCAATCACCATGAACGAAACAAAAGCCTCAAACCCCGCCGAATATGACATAACTGCAAGAAGCGCATAACCCAAAACACTTGCCAACTGAATCAGTGCCAATAATTTCTTTCTGTGCATCACCACAAGAAAGCTGGAAAAAAATTCCGCAGCCTTAAAAGCAGAACCCACGACAAAAAGAAAGACTATTACCGGACCCACATTGACCCAAGAGGCCGCAAACCAACTAAAAAATAGAGCATAAGCCGCACAGAGCATCAAAACAAAAGAGACAAAAAAAACAAAAGCAGAGACCCGCAGCAGATATAAATAAGCCAATCGCGGAGATTCAGCACAACGCACAGATAACAATGTAATCACCTTCGTATTGACTATCTGCTGAACTGCCAACGCCCCCACCATAAGTAATGACAAATAAGAATATACAGAGAAAGCAGTTAAAGTGAGTAATACCGAAGCACACAAGCGATCAATATACTGCCCCACACCCCCCAGGAGACTAACAGGGACAAACCTCAGAGACTTCTTCAAATAAGGTTTTGTGGGAAGCTTAAAATTCAAAATCCAATTGACGACTATATTCCCGCACGCCAGCAACCCACAAAGTACCTCACTCAAAATTGAAAGCCGGGCTGACCCTGTTGCACAAGCAACGGACACACCGCCCACTAATAATAAAAAATTACGCGCAAATACAGAGCGAGCATAACCGATAAAATCGCCATCACTTTTGCGAGCCACGACATCCAGAGTAAATAGAAACATAATAAAAACTTGAAGCAACGTCAGCGAGAACAGCGAAAACTCCCAAAAAAACGAACCGATCAGAAGCGATGGAACTCCCAGACCCAGCCAAAAAATAAAACCTACCCCCCGCCCCTGAGCGATGAAGGCAACACGCTGAGCTCGATCCATAACGGGAAGTTCTGTATGAGCACGCAACATAACACCACTACCAATTACTAGTCCCCCAAACCCTAAGACCAGTAAATAGTAGCCAACTGCAGCGTACTCCACTTCACCTAGGACATGCGCATACAAGAAGCCCTTTAGCGCAGCCACTCCCACTCCGGCAGCAGCGAAGACCAAATAAAACCAGTCCCGCATACTAAACAACCACCCTCAACAGGGCGGGATCTGTAGTACAACTCACTTCTGGATAGGTATTAATCGAAAACTCAAATTGCAACAACAACCGAGGATGCCGCAAAGGAGTCACGCCCTTGTGCAGGGTAATGGTATCTTCTATCAAGCAAGAACCTGCCTTCCCGCATACCTCAACGACATTCTCAATACCATATGAAGCAATGACCTCCTCATCAGTAAAACGCTTGGATTTTAGGAAAGTATTTTTATAACGCACCTCTCTATTCGACCCTCTTACAAAAACATGAGGACCACTCTCACTATCAACATCCGTCAGATAGAAAAAAAATTTAACAAACTTAATATCATCAAGATCATAATGAAAGACATGCGCATGCTTCGACCGATCTTCAGCGCTTGCATTTACTGGAAATGTCCACCACATGTTAACACTCATCAACTTAGGCTCAACCCCGAGATAAGCAGCAGCCAATGAGAGCATAAAAGGGTCTTTAGACAGGCGGGCAACCACTGGATCATCTTGCACATTAAAATATTGCGCAAGCAATAAACTCTTTCCTATTTTTTCTTCAACAACAGCTAAATCCTTCAAGTAAAAACCGAGAGCAGGATTTCTATCAGCGAAGCACGGCACACGCTCAGCAAAGCCTCGTAAATAGCAAACATCCTCATCAGAAAGGGATGGCCCCAAAACAGCCCCATCACGCTTAAGCCCCCCCAAGTAAGTATCTGAATCCACTGCACTTACTAAAGAAGTTTTAGAGATATCCAAGCCAGCACGATACCCTTCAACTTTCCCTCTATTAAAAAAACACACTACATGCCAGACACATTCCCTAACCAGCCTGCGCTTAAGCAAGCCTCTCATAATTCGGTACTTAGAAATCATAAAAACCCTCACAAATATCAAGCCTAGCAATTAAAAATCTGGCAAACCCAACGAATGCAATATAAATATGCTTGAACACATACTCAGAGAAACATAAATCAAGCATCGTCTTGACGCGCGAAAGCACTTAGAAATAACTGTCACGCAGGAATAATTATATTTAACGCTTGCACCTCTTCGCCATAAGACCTCCTTACAACTAGAGCGAGCCTCGACTTTGCTTGATCCTCTCCATGCACGATGCGAATTTCATTTGGCCACTTCCGCATACCGGTAATGAATCTCATTAAGCCTGCTTGATCTGCATGAGCAGAATAACCACCTATGGTATGCACCTGAGCCCGAATGTCATAGCGCTGCCCATCAAGTTCCACATAGCCACTACGCGGGCCAAAGCGTTGGATCTGTCGACCCGAAGTACCTTCAGCCTGGTAGCCGACGAACAGTACATCATGCCGCGTATCACCGAGCATGGCTTTGAGGTAGTTGACGATACGCCCACTAGAGCACATGCCATTGCCCGCAATCACAATGGCAGGCCGAGCGGTTTGCGTCAGGCGATTGACCATGGCCAGATGGACCTGGTGGCTATCGACCGTGAGCAAGTTGCGAAAAACCAGCGGGTTACGGCCTTTGGCCAATCTTGATTTCGCCTCTGCATCCCAAAACTGGTCAAGCTCGCGATAAACCGCAGTAAAACGACTGGCTAACGGAGAATCGAGAATGATCGGCAAACTTGCCCAGTCAAGGGCTGAGGCTTTGCTTATTTTCGACTTGGAAGCACCTGGCTGAGTCTTTGCCGACTCCTTTAGCGCCCTGCGATGAATGATGTCTTCGAGCTCGTAGAGCAGCTCCTGAGTGCGACCAATGCTAAAGGCTGGAATCAGAACCGTGCCCTGGTTGCTCAGCGCGTGCTCGAGCACTTTCTCCAGTCGCGCACGTCGGCTGCGGCGATCCTCGTGCAGGCGGTCACCATAGGTGCTTTCGATGACCAGAATATCGGCTTTGTATGGGGCTTTAGGCGCCGGGAGGATTGGCGCATGAGGTGCGCCAAGGTCGCCAGAGAACACGATGCGTTTCTTCTCGCCCCTCTCGGGGTAGTGCAGATCAACCTCGACGTAGGCCGAGCCGAGGATGTGGCCAGCACGCTGCAAACGAATACGCGCCTTAAGCCGTGGCGTGTCGATCAGAGTAAACCATTGTTTGTAGGGCAAGGCGACGATGCGCTGCTCGATCAGTTTGAGGTAGCGCTCGACTTGTTTCTGATCACGGCTGAAACCGAGCTTGAAGGCATCTTCGAGGACGATGGGCAGAAGCTTGGCAGACGGCTCACTGCAAAGAATCGGACCTTTGAAGCCAGCTGCCAGCAGGTAGGGAATGCGGCCCACGTGATCGATATGAACATGGGTTGCGACCAGCGCCTTGATGCCATCCAGAGAGAAATCGATGGCGAGCTTGCCAGCGCCCGCACGGCCTTCAGGGGAAGTTTCAGCGCCTTGAAAGAGGCCGCAGTCGATCAGCAGCGCATGCTCATCATCCATCTGCAGTTGATGGCATGAGCCCGTCACGCCAGTGACAGCGCCGTGATGAACAATAGAGGGGTACCGCACGAGTCAATCCCTTAACGCTGGCAAAATTTAAAGGGACTCAGCCCAGTAGTGCGGATGACGCTTCAGAGAATGACCATTGACTGAACTAGTTGGAAATTTAGCAACGGCGCGCTATGTGAAAGCCCGCACATTTTGCCGGTTTTCCATGATTTCGCAAGCATGACAAAAGTGTGACGCCAGGCGATCGCTTAATCAGGAGAGCTGCAGCTGCTAGAAACACAAAGCTCGGTCACTCGTCCTCATTCACCCGGTCACGCAGCTCCTTGCCAGGCTTGAAGTGCGGTACAAACTTGCCGTCCAGACGCACCGACTGCCCGGTTTTTGGGTTACGCCCTACCCGCGGCGCGCGATAGTGCAGCGAGAAGCTGCCAAAGCCGCGAATCTCGATGCGATCCCCCGTGGCCAGTGCCTGGGACATTTGCTCCAACATAGTCTTGATGGCTAATTCGACATCCTTGGAGGACAACTGACCCTGATGAGTGACAATCTTTTCGATCAACTCCGACTTGGTCATGGTTTTCCCTTCTTTTTCAAGCGGCTAGAAGACTCGATGCCTTGTTTGTAGCACGCTGGTCAGCTTTTGAACAGCCTAAAAAACAAGGTGTTAGCGAGCATGCCCCCAAGAAATTACCGAGCTACTTGCCTGGACCGATGCAGTGGCGCTCACTGCATCTCTTCAGATGAAATCATTGCTCAGCGGGGACCTCTCGTGAGTAGGACTGAAAGCACATAAGCTTCATAGGCAGTCAGCAAACTTAGCGCCCAACCGCCCCTACCACGTCAGCATCGGCTTGCAGACCGCACCTGCAGAGCGAAAGCCTTTGACCACGTCAATCATCGAGACAGAAACAAACTGCTAGACACCCTTAGAACAAAAAATCTGCACCGATACGAAATAGATCACTTCGGCGGTTCGATTTGACTCTCGTCGCCGTTGAACTCTCTGGAACTCAGAGCCCAGTTCGCGGCGGCTTCATGCTCGCTAGTCGAGTGCCCCTTTCGAGGCGTAATGATGGCGGTGATATCTACTGGGTTATCGCCACCAGCTTCCACCACCCCTTTAACCAAGGATAGAGCCTGGTCTGTGCCGACACGGTCATCATTGTTGTTGATCTGCAGGAACAAGTGCTTAGTCGCTATAACTGGATAGAAGGGCTTGAGCGAGTACAGGGGCTGAGGTGTCTTTGCCCCCTCAAACTCGCGAAGTTTGAAAAGATCAGTCACTGGAGCAAGAGCGATGACTATGGCCACCTCTTGCACCTCGGCTGCAGACCTCATAGCCAAGTAGCCTCCTCTCGAAACGCCTAGAGCCGTGATCCTTGAGGTATCCGCGCGCTTTGTGCTGGCTATGTCTACGATTACGGACTTTAAGCGCTCCATGTAGTCATCAAAAATATTCGTCTGGCTGCTGTCTGCACGTGCTCGCCAGCAGTCTAGGCCGTACTTTTCATGCTTCTGTAAGTCTTTTCCGTGGCAGGTGACATCGATAGAGGCAACGCTGTACCCGCGCTCTGCCAGAAGGCTCCCTACAGGGCTGTAAACGTCCGTCATGGACTCCTTGATGTCCGTAGTGATCGCGATCAGGAGCGGCCCATTGTCGTCGCCTTGATGAAAGCCGTATTCGACACCGTCTTTTGTCACCTGGTGGCTGAAATCGTATGCGTGTGCGGCCAAGGGGAGGAGCATCCCCGCGCTGGCAAGGAAAAGAGTGCTTAGCCTTTTCATTTTCTGACGATCATTCTGTTTAGGCTTGCGGTAACGCCTCTGAGGGCGTCCTTGTCCTCTGCAAAGCGCGCGATCAGTTTTGCGGCCGCAATTGAGAGAGCGATGGTAAGGGCAGAGATGGCCAGCGATCTTGGTAGCGAGCCATAGATGTATAACTGTGATACCCCAAGAATGAACAGCATGATTGGGAAATGTATTACGTACAGCGTGTACGAATAGCTTGCCTGGCCATGGAACCATGCCGGAAATCTGGTCGCCCCGCCCATGATCATGGCTAGGTAGCACGCGAACCATAGGCCAGAAGCCAGGCGGAAATAGTTAAGCGGATCACTCCATGCGTGCTTTGGCCGTGAGCCAGGCAGCCATACCCAAACGACAGTAATCGCCATGATGCCGGTCATGAGAATGAATAGTCGGCTGAACAAGCGGTTGTTCATTGCTGGCTTGCTCTGATGGATGAAGGCAAGCGCAAAGCCTGCAAATCACACAGGAGCGAGGATGTAGAAAAGTGAGGCTTTGCGAGTGATGAATACGGTAAGCACCAGCAGAGCGACCGCAAGCCATTTCCGAGTGGGCCATATCGCCAGCCCACCAGCCAAAACGTAGTACCAGGCTTCGTAAGACAAGCTCCAGAGCGGACCGTTGACAGTGGGAGTATTGGTTTTGAAGCCGTTAAGAAATGTCAGGGCACCAAACAGTTCTTTGGCAACTACCGTGTACTCGGAACGCACGAACGTGACGCCTGGGATAGACAGCAGAGAATGGGTTCCTGATGGGAAAAACAGTGGTGCTACAGCTGCGATCAGAACCATCAGTGCCAGCGCCGCGATAAGCGGAGGGTACAGTCTGAGTGCTCGATCTCGACCATACTGCACGATATCAAAAGCGCCGTTCTTGGCTGAGTTGTTGTAGACCGATTTCCCGATGAGGAAGCCGCTCAGAACAAAGAAGACCATGACCGAAAGCTGAGTGAAATAACCAACGACCGTCGCGCCCTTCTGGAGCGTAGGAAACAGTAACGTCTGGTTTGTATGACCGAACAGCACGATGAGGGCAGAGAGAGCCCGGATAGAGTCAAGCTGACGGGATTGGTCTCGTGTGATGCGTACCACTGTGAGCAACCTCTGCCCATTGTTGAGGTGCGCAATGGTCGCACTTTGCGATCAGCAGCGCACCCTTTAGAGGTCATAGAGCTCTCAAAACTGGCGTGCTGAAATAGCTATAGAACGGCAATTTCAACAACTAGTGATGCGACAGAAAAGTAAAGGCCTCGAAAATATTGGCGGTTTTCTGACATCCATCTCGACCTCGAAAACGCATTAAAAGAAAAAGAAAGAGCCTGCGAGAGATGAGCCAGAAACCCCAGTCAAAGTGCACACGAAAACGCCCACACACACGAAACGTGAAAATGCCTCCACCTGCATGGAAATCTGTTAACGAGCAGAAATAAATAATCCAGACAGGGACTATAGGCACGAAGCGAGCCGTTTGTGCATGTTCTCAAGAAATAGCGCGACAAAAAACGAAAAAGGGCGGCCCGAGGGCCGCCCTTTCTCTGGATGGATTAACCGAACTTAGTTCTGTTTTTCCATTTGAGCACGGAGCAGATCACCGATGGTGGTCGGACCGGTGCTTTCAACGTCTTGTTTGTTACGCAGTTCCTTCATCGCGTCTTTCTCGTCTTCAACGTCTTTCGACTTGACAGACAGACTGATGACGCGGGACTTGCGGTCGACGCTGATGATCTTCGCTTCTACTTCGTCGCCTTCTTTCAGAACGTTGCGCGCGTCTTCAACGCGGTCACGGCTGATTTCGGAGGCTTTCAGGGTAGCTTCGATCTCGTTGCCCAGGTCGATGATGGCGCCCTTGGCGTCTACTTCTTTCACAACGCCACGGACGATGGTGCCCTTGTCGTTGATGGAGACGTAGTTGCTGAACGGATCGTCTTCCAGCTGCTTAATGCCCAGGGAGATACGCTCGCGCTCCGGGTCAACCGACAGGATGACGGTTTCCAGCTCGTCGCCCTTCTTGAAGCGACGCACAGCTTCTTCGCCGGCTTCGTTCCAGGAGATGTCGGACAGGTGAACCAGACCATCGATGCCGCCGTCCAGACCAATGAAGATACCGAAATCGGTGATCGACTTGATGGTGCCGGAGATCTTGTCACCCTTGTTGAACTGACCGGAGAAGTCTTCCCACGGGTTGGTCTTGCACTGCTTGATACCCAGGGAGATACGACGACGCTCTTCGTCGATGTCCAGAACCATGACTTCCACTTCGTCGCCGACGTTAACGACTTTCGACGGGTGGATGTTCTTGTTGGTCCAGTCCATTTCGGAAACGTGTACCAGGCCTTCCACGCCCTCTTCCAGCTCGGCGAAGCAGCCGTAGTCGGTGAGGTTGGTGACGCGGGCAACAACGCGGGTGTTTTCCGGGTAACGAGCCTTGATGGCAACCCATGGGTCTTCGCCCAGTTGCTTCAGGCCGAGGGATACGCGGTTACGCTCGCGATCGTACTTCAGAACCTTGACGTCGATCTCGTCGCCAACGTTGACGATTTCGGACGGGTGCTTGATGCGCTTCCAAGCCATGTCGGTGATGTGCAGCAGGCCGTCTACGCCGCCCAGGTCCACGAAGGCACCGTAGTCGGTGAGGTTCTTGACGATACCTTTGACTTGCTGACCTTCCTGCAGGGATTCCAGCAGAGCTTCGCGCTCGGCGCTGTTCTCGGCTTCCAGGACGCTGCGACGGGAAACGACAACGTTGTTGCGCTTCTGGTCCAGTTTGATGACCTTGAACTCGAGCTCTTTGCCTTCCAGGTGAGTGGTGTCACGCACCGGACGGACGTCAACCAGGGAACCCGGCAGGAACGCGCGGATACCGTTGACGTCAACGGTGAAGCCGCCTTTGACCTTACCGTTGATAACACCCTTGACCACTTCTTCAGCGTTGAACGCAGCTTCCAGAACCAGCCAGGATTCAGCGCGCTTGGCTTTCTCGCGGGACAGCTTGGTTTCACCGAAGCCATCTTCAACCGCGTCCAGCGCGACGTGGACTTCGTCACCGACCTTGATGGTCAGCTCGCCTTGTTCGTTGAAGAACTGGTCGAGCGGGATGACGCCCTCGGACTTCAGACCGGCGTGGACGGTAACCCAGTCACCGTCGATGTCGACCACGATACCGGTGATGATGGCGCCCGGCTGCATGTCGAGGGTTTTCAGGCTTTCTTCAAATAGTTCTGCAAAGCTTTCGCTCATGTTGATTCCTGTTGATCAAGGGCGGGGATTCGCCCAAACCACACTCCAGACCATGTGGGTTCGTTCATATAAAAAGAGGCCTACGGGACAAGGACTGGTCTCCCGTATGCCTCCTTGCGAGTCTTTCAGCTTCTAGCAGCTGCGACTCTCTACCCGGCAAGATCGCGATCAGCGACCTCGCTCAGAATTCGCTCAAGTACCTGCTCGATGGAAAGCTCGGTGGAATCCAGCACTATCGCGTCGGCTGCCGGCTTGAGCGGAGCCACCGCGCGCTGGGTATCGCGCTCGTCGCGCGCCCGTATCTCGTCGAGAAGACTCGCGAGATTAACATCATCGCCCTTGGCCTTCAACTGCAAGTAACGGCGACGGGCACGCTCCTCGGCGCTGGCGGTCAGGAAAATCTTCAGCGGCGCGTCGGCGAACACCACGGTGCCCATGTCGCGACCATCGGCTACCAGGCCGGGCATTTCCTGAAATGCACGCTGCCGCTGCAGTAGCGCTTCACGCACGGCGGGCAGCGAGGCGACCATCGATGCGCCCGCGCCTACCTGCTCGTTACGGATGGCGTCGGTGACCTCCTCGCCTTCGAGGATGATGCGCTTGTCGATGAACTGCACATCCAGATGCGCAGCCAGTTGCTTGAGCGACTCTTCGTTGGTCAGGTCGATGCCGTGGTTGCCGGCGGCAAACGCCAACAGGCGATAGAGCGCACCGGAGTCGAGCAGATTCCAGCCCAGCTGCTTGGCCAGCAGCGAACAGAGCGTGCCCTTGCCCGACCCGCTCGGCCCGTCGACCGTGATTACCGGCGCGCTCATGCGTTGCCCTCTACGACCACATTGATACCGACTTCAGCTGCCAGGGCGAGGAAGTTGGGGAAGGACGTGGCGACGTTGGCGCAGTCGTGGATGCGGATTGGCGCACTGGCACGCAGCGAAGCGACGCTGAAGGACATGGCAATGCGGTGATCGCCATGCGCCCAGACTTCACCACCGCCAATGGCGCCGCCTTCGATGATGATGCCGTCAGGGGTCGGCTCAGCCTTGACGCCCAGCGAGATCAGGCCGTCGGCCATGACCTGGATGCGGTCGGACTCTTTCACCCGCAGTTCTTCGGCGCCACGCAACACGGTGCGACCTTCGGCACAGGCGGCAGCGACAAACAGCACCGGGAACTCGTCGATGGCCAGCGGCACCAGGTCCTCCGGAATGTCGATACCCTTGAGCTTGGCCGCACGCACACGAATGTCGGCCACTGGCTCGCCACCGACTTCACGCTGGTTCTCCAGGGTGATATCGCCACCCATCAGTTTGAGAATGTCGATCACGCCGGTACGGGTCGGGTTGATGCCGACATGCTCGAGCACCAGCTCGGAGCCTTCAGCGATGCTAGCGGCCACCAGGAAGAACGCCGCCGAAGAGATATCCGCCGGCACTTCGATACGCGTGGCGCTGAGCTTGTGCCCGGACTCGACGCTGGCGGTGCTGCCCTCGACGCTGACCGGGTAGCCGAAACCGCGCAGCATACGCTCGGTGTGATCACGAGTCGGCGCCGGCTCGGTCACCGAGGTGCTACCGGCAGCATACAAGCCCGCCAGCAGCAGGCAGGATTTGACCTGGGCGCTGGCCATCGGCATTTCGTAGGCCATGCCGGTGAGGCGCTGACCGCCCTTGATGGTCAGCGGCGGACGCCCTTCCGGCCCGGTCTCGATCACCGCACCCATCTCGCGCAGCGGTTTGGCCACACGGTTCATCGGGCGTTTGGACAGCGAGGCGTCACCAGTCAGCGTGGTGTCGAACGGCTGCGCGGCCAGCAAGCCCGAGAGCAGACGCATGGAGGTGCCGGAGTTACCCATGTACAGCGGGCCAACCGGCGCTTTCAGACCATGCAGACCGACACCATGGATGGTCACACGGCCGTGGTGCGGGCCTTCGATGACCACACCCATGTCGCGAAACGCCTGCAGCGTGGCCAGGGCGTCTTCGCCCTCGAGAAAGCCGTCGACCTCGGTAGTGCCTTCAGCCAGCGAACCCAGCATGATCGAACGGTGCGAGATGGATTTGTCACCCGGTACGCGGATACGTCCAGCCAGCGAGCTACCAGGTTTTGCCAGGAAAATCAGATCGGTCGAGTGCATAGCGTCCACATAGGCCCTGCGGGCCAGAATTTTGCTGAAATGTTCGCGGGCAACGCGGGCGCGCGTGAACACGCCCAGCAGTTGATGCCCATCCCCGGCGTCGACCGCGTCGCGCAGGGCGTCGAGGTCGTCGCGAAACGTATCCAGTGTGCGCAGCACGGCCTCGCGGTTGGCGAGGAAGATATCGTGCCACATCACCGGGTCACTGCCAGCGATCCGCGTGAAGTCGCGGAAACCGCCAGCGGCATAGCGGAAAATTTCCAGGTTCTCACTGCGCTTGGCCAGCGAGTCGACCAGGGTAAAGGCCAGCAGGTGCGGCAGATGACTGGTGGCAGCGAGCACCTGATCGTGATGCTCGACTTCCATCGATTCGACATCCGCCCCCAGCTCGCGCCACAGGCCTTCGACCAGCGCCAGAGCAGCCTCATCACTGTACTCGCACGGTGTGAGAATGACCTTGTGGCGCCGGAACAGCTCCGCGTTGGCCGCCTCCACCCCGCTCTGCTCGGAGCCAGCAATGGGGTGGCCTGGCACCAGACGCACGGCCTTGCCGGAAAATGCCAGGCGTGCCGCGCGCACGACATTACCCTTGGCGCTGCCCACATCGGTCAGCACGGCATTACCGAGATCGAGCCTGGCCAGTTGAGCGAGCAGCTTCTCCATGGCCAGGATAGGCACTGCCAGTTGAATGACCTCTGCCCCCTGACAGGCGGCAGCCAGATCACTCTCGCAGCGATCGACCACCCCCAGCTGCACCGCCAGGCGACGCGATTCGGCGTCCAGATCGACCCCCACCACCTCCCGACACAGGCCGCGTTCGCGCAAACCTTTGGCGAAGGAGCCGCCGATCAGGCCGAGGCCGACCACCACCAGGCGGCCGATCTTAGGGGTATTCGATTGCACTGCAGTGACAGTCACGCCGACAGCACCTTGGCCAACGCCTCGAGGAAGCGTGCGTTCTCTTTCGGCAGGCCGATGGATACACGCAGGAAATTCGGCATGCGGTAACCGGCCATAGGTCGCACGATCACCCCCTCACGCAGCAGCGCCTGGTTGATCGCAGCGGTGTCGCGGCCAAAATCGACGGCGATGAAGTTGGCCTTGGAGGCAATCCAGCTCAGGCCCAGGGCGCGCAAACCCTCTTCCAGCTGCTGCATGCCGGCATCGTTGAGACGACGACTTTCGGCCAGGTAGTCGGCATCGCTCAGCGCCGCGCAGGCAGCAGCCAGCGCGAGGCTGTTGACGTTGAATGGCTGGCGTACGCGATTGAGCACATCGGCAATGGCTGGCGAGCTGATGGCGTAACCAACACGCAGCGAGGCCAGACCATAGGCTTTGGAGAAGGTGCGCGAAACCAGCAGATTCGGGTAACGCGCCAGATAATCCAGGCCATCCGGCAGCTCATCGCCTTCGGCGTACTCGATATAGGCTTCGTCCAGCACCACCAGCACCGATTCCGGCACCTTGGCCAGGAACGTCTCCAGCGCATCCGGGCCAAACCAGGTGCCGGTCGGGTTGTTGGGGTTGGCTATGAAGACCACGCGGGTGTTGTTGTCGATGGCGGCAAGCATCGCTTGCAGGTCATGACCGTAATCCTTGGCCGGAACGATCTTGCCCTGCGCGCCGACGGCCTGGGTAGCGATGGGGTAAACCGCGAAGGCGTAGTCGCTGAACACGGCATTGAGACCAGGCGCCAGGTAGGCGCGAGCGACCAACTCGAGAATGTCGTTGGAGCCGTTGCCCAATGTCACCTGCGCGGCATCGACGCCGTAGCGGGCAGCCAACGCAGTCTTGAGGGTGAAGCCATTGCCATCCGGGTAGCGGGTCAGCTCGTCCAGTTCGGCGCGAATCGCTGCCAGCACCTTGGCACTGGGGCCGAGTGGGTTTTCGTTACTGGCCAGTTTGACGATACCCACGGGATCGAGCCCCAACTCACGAGCCAGCTCATCGACTGGCTTGCCTGGCACGTAGGGGGACAGCTTTTGCACGCCTGGCTGGGCCAGGGCTAGGAAATCGCAGCTCATGAATGGAGGCTCTTCTCTAACGCAATACGGTTGACCACATCACAGGGCATGATGGCTCCTGAGGTAGTCGTGGATCTGCTGCACGGCCTCTTCAACCGAACAACTGCTGGTATCGAAACGCAACTCGGCAGCCTGCGGCGCCTCGAACGGGGAATCAAGCCCCGTGAAGTTCTTGATCTGACCCGCACGGGCGCGCCGGTAGAGTCCTTTCGGATCGCGAGCCTCACAAACATGCAGGGGCGTATCGACGAATACTTCAATGAATCGACCCGAGAGCAACTGACGCACAGCATCACGATCAGCACGAAAAGGTGAAATGAACGTAGCCAGTACGACCAATCCCGCATCGACCATCAATGCAGCCACCTCACCAGCACGACGAATATTCTCTTGCCGGCCATGCTCAGAGAAACCCAGATCACGATTCAGACCGAGACGCAGGCGATCCCCATCGAGTAGATAGGTATGCCGCCCCGCCGCTTGCAGGCTGCGTTCCAGCGCCTCGGCCAGGGTCGATTTACCCGCGCCACTGAACCCCGTGAACCAGATGACACAAGGCTTCTGCTGCTTACTCAGTACCCGTTGATTGCACTCTACAAGCGAGGAGCCGAGCGGCACCTGAAGCCCAGGCTCCACTCAAAGCACCGCCTTCGGATAGGAGCCCAGCACCTTCAGCGCCACAGCCTCCTGAGCGAGCTTCTCAAGCACATCCTTGATCAGCGGATCGCGGTGGTGACCGACAAAGTCGATGAAGAACACGTAGGTCCACTTACCGCTGCGCGACGGGCGAGTTTCGATGCGGGTCAGGTCGATGCCGTTATTGTGGAAAGGCACCAGCAACTCGTGCAGCGCGCCCGGCTTGTTGCGCATGGAAACGATGATCGAAGTCTTGTCATCGCCAGTCGGCGGCACTTCCTGGCTACCGATGATCAAAAAGCGCGTGGAGTTGTCCGGGCGATCTTCGATCTTCTCGGCCAGCTTGGTCAGGCCATACAGGTTGGCCGCCATGTCGCCGGCGATGGCCGCACTGTTCCACTCGCTCTTGACCCGCTTGGCGGCGTCGGCGTTGCTGGAAACCGCCACACGCTCGACATTCGGGTAATGCGCGTCCAGCCACTTGCGGCACTGCGCCAGCGATTGGGCATGAGAATAGATGCGAGTGATCTTGTCGGTCTGGGTGGTATCGCCCACCAGCAGATGGTGGTGAATGCGCAACTCCACCTCACCACAGATGACCATATCGTGCTCGAGGAAGCTGTCGAGGGTGTGGTTGATCGCGCCTTCGGTGGAGTTCTCCACTGGCACCACGCCGAAGTTTACCGCGCCGGCAGCCACTTCGCGGAACACCTCGTCGATGGCGGCCATCGGCACGCTGATCACCGCATGACCGAAGTGCTTCATCGCTGCGGCCTGACTAAAGGTGCCTTCAGGGCCGAGGTAGGCAACTTTCAGCGGGTTTTCCAGCGCCAGGCAGGAGGACATGATTTCGCGGAACAGCCGCGCCATTTCCTCGTTGCCCAGCGGACCTTGGTTGCGCTCCATCACGCGCTTGAGCACCTGGGCTTCGCGCTCAGGACGGTAGAAGACCGGCGACTCGCCTTCCTTCAGCTCCTTCATTTTCACTCGCGCGACTTCTTCGGCGCAGCGCGCGCGGTCGCTGATCAGCTCGAGAATGCGCTCGTCGAGGTTGTCGATGCGCACCCGCAGCGCTTGCAACTCCTGCTCGGACATATCAGGCATGCTCCTTCTCGAACTCGGTCATGTAGGCCACCAGCGCCTCGACCGCGTCCATGCCAACAGCGTTATAGATCGAAGCACGCATGCCGCCGACCGAACGATGCCCTTTCAGATTGAGCAGGCCGCGCGCATCGGCACCGGCGAGGAAGGCTTTGTCCAACTTCTCGTCGGCCAGGCGGAACGGCACGTTCATCCAGGAGCGCGCGTTGTGGGCGATGGGGTTGCTATAGAAATCACTGTCGTCGATGGCCTTGTACAGCAGGTTCTTCTTGGCGCGGTTGATACGCTCCATCGCCTCGACGCCGCCCTGCTCCTTCAGCCACTGGAAGACCAGGCCGGAGAGGTACCAGGAATAGGTCGCCGGGGTGTTGTACATCGAACCGTTATCGGCGGAGATCTTGTAGTCGAGCATGGTCGGGCAGCTGGAGCGCGCACGACCGAGCAAGTCTTCACGCACGATCACGACCACCAGGCCGCTAGGACCGATGTTCTTCTGCGCACCGGCATAGATCAGACCGAACTGCGAAACATCGAGCGAACGCGAGAGAATGTCCGAGGACATGTCCACGACCAGCGGAGTATCGCCAACCTGCGGCACCCAGTCGAACTGCAGGCCGCCGATGGTCTCGTTGCTGCAGTAATGCACGTAGGCCGCGTCTTTCGACAGTTGCCAGTCGTTCTGCCCAGGAATGGCGAAATAGTCATGAGCCTTGGCACTGGCGGCCACGTTGATGGCGCCGTAACGACGCGCCTCTTCGATGGCCTTCTTCGACCAGATACCGGTCTCGATGTAATCCGCCACACCATCTTCCGGCAGCAGGTTCAGCGGGATTTCGGCGAACTGCTGGCTGGCACCGCCTTGCAGGAACAGCACCTTGTAGTCACTGGGCACGGCGAGCAGATCACGCAGGTCCTGCTCGGCCTGGCTAGCGATGGCCACGTACTCGTCGCTGCGATGGCTCATCTCCATCACCGAGAGGCCCTTGCCTTGCCAGTCGAGCATCTCGGCCTGGGCACGTTGCAGTACAGCGGTTGGCAGCGCGGCAGGGCCGGCGCAGAAGTTAAAAGCTCGCTTGCTCACGTCTGTCTCTCTCAGATTCACAGAACGCCACCACCAGGCGATGGCATGTCCACACTGCCTGCCGTGCTTGCGGGAGGCGCGTCAGCAGCGACAGTCGCGGCTAAACCCCCTCCCACGGAGCCCGACGTCACTCCTCGCGGCCGTCCTCGGCATCGGCGACCGGCGCTTCGGCGTTTTCGGCGCTTTCAGCAACTTCAACGCCCTCTTCACCTTCAGCCAGTTCGTCCTCTTCTATCGGTGCTGGCTCCTGCACGCGCTCCAGGCCAACCAGGGTCTCGTCCTTGGCCAGCTTGATCAGGGTCACGCCCTGGGTGTTACGACCAGAACTGGACACTTCGTCGACACGGGTACGCACCAGGGTGCCCTGATCGGAAATCAGCATGATTTCCTCACCGTCCTGCACCTGGATGGCGCCGACCAACTTGCCGTTACGCTCACTGGTGACCATGGCGATCACGCCCTGACCGCCACGACCGCGACGCGGGAACTTGCCCAGACCAGTACGCTTGCCGAAACCACGCTCGGAGGCGGTGAGAATCTGTGCGCCAGACTCTGGAATCAGCATGGAGATCAGTTGTTGCTCCTTGCCCAGGCGCATGCCGCGCACACCACGCGCGGTACGACCCATGGTACGCACCTTGCTCTCGGCGAAGCGCAGTACCTTGCCGGCGTCGGAGAACAGCATGACTTCCTTGGCACCATCGGTAATGGCGGCAGCGATCAGGGTGTCGCCCTCTTCCAGCCTCAAGGCGATCAGACCGGCGCTACGCGGACGGCTGAACTGCACCAGCGGGGTCTTCTTCACGGTACCGAAAGCGGTGGCCATGAAGATGAAGGCACCAGTCGGCTCGGCAACCAGTTCAGGGATTTCACCCTCGACTTCTTCGACTTCTTCGGCCTCGACCACTTCGACGGCTTCGCCTTCGATCAGCACGCCTTCGTCGTCCAGGTCTTCGTCGGCGCCAGCGCTCTGCTGCAGGGCTTCGAGGTCGATCTGCAACATCGCGGTGATGCGCTCGCCCTCATCCAGCGGCAGCAAGTTGACCAACGGACGGCCACGGGCAGCACGCGATGCCTCGGGAATTTCGAAAGTACGCAGCCAGTACACCTTGCCCTTGCTGGAGAACAGCAACAGGGTGGCGTGACTGTTGGCAACCAACAGGTGCTCGACGTAGTCCTCGTCCTTCACGCCAGTGGCGGACTTACCCTTGCCACCGCGGCGCTGGGCCTCGTAGGCAGCCAGCGGCTGGCTCTTGGCGTAGCCACCGTGGGAGATGGTGACAACACGCTCTTCCTCGGTGATCAGGTCAGCGATGGTCAGATCCTGACGCGAGGCGGTAATTTCGGTACGACGAGCGTCGCCAAACTCGGCCTTGACCTTCTCCAGCTCCTCGCGGATCACTTCCATCAGGCGCACGGGGCTGGTCAGGATGTGGATCAGCTCGCCGATCAGGCTGAGGATTTCCTGGTACTCGGCCAGCAGCTTCTCGTGCTCCAGACCGGTCAGGCGGTGCAAACGCAACTCGAGGATGGCCTGGGCCTGCTCGGGCGAGAGGAAGTACTTGCCATCACGCAAGCCATATTGCGGATCGAGCCCTTCCGGACGGCAGGAATCAGCACCAGCGCGCTCGACCATGGCCTCCACGGCGGACGATTCCCAGGCAGTGGCGATCAAGCGCTCCTTGGCTTCGGCCGGAGTCGGCGAGGCCTTGATCAGCTCGATTACCGGATCGATGTTGGACAGCGCAACCGCCTGACCTTCAAGGATATGCCCACGCTCACGCGCCTTGCGCAGCTCGTATACGGTACGCCGGGTCACCACTTCACGGCGGTGACGGACGAACACCTCGAGCATGTCCTTGAGGTTCATGATCTTCGGCTGACCGTCGACCAGCGCCACGACGTTGATACCGAACACGCTCTGCATCTGAGTCTGGGCGTAGAGGTTGTTCAGCACTACGTCCGGCACTTCACCACGACGCAGCTCGATCACCACGCGCATACCGTCCTTGTCGGACTCGTCACGCAGCTCGGTGATGCCTTCGATCTTCTTCTCTTTGACCAGCTCGGCGATCTTCTCGATCAGACGCGCCTTGTTCAGCTGGTACGGCAGTTCGGTGACCACCAGTTGCTGGCGACCGCCGACCTTGTCGATGTCTTCGACCTCGACCCGGGCGCGTACGTAAATGCGACCACGGCCAGTGCGGTAGGCCTCGATGATGCCGGCGCGCCCGTTGATGATGCCCGCGGTGGGGAAATCCGGACCCGGGATGTATTGCATCAGGTCATCGACGGTCAGATCGGCGTTGTCGATCAGCGCCAGACAGCCGTCGATCACCTCGCTGAGGTTGTGCGGCGGAATGTTGGTGGCCATGCCCACGGCGATACC
This sequence comes from Ectopseudomonas composti, assembly GCF_900115475.1. GTDB lineage: Bacteria > Pseudomonadota > Gammaproteobacteria > Pseudomonadales > Pseudomonadaceae > Aquipseudomonas > Aquipseudomonas composti. The sequence goes on along the minus strand of NZ_FOWP01000009.1, from coordinate 59,487 downwards.
GCTGGAGCCGTTGACCAGCAGGTTCGGCACCTTGGTCGGCATGACTGCAGGGATCTGCTCGGTGCCGTCGTAGTTGGGCACCCAGTCGACGGTTTCCTTGTCCAGGTCGGCTAGCAGCTCATGAGCCAGCTTGGTCATACGCACTTCGGTGTATCGCATGGCGGCAGCGTTGTCGCCGTCCACCGAGCCGAAGTTGCCCTGGCCATCGACCAGCAGGTAGCGCAAGGAGAAGTCCTGAGCCATCCGCACGATGGTGTCGTACACCGCCGTGTCGCCGTGCGGGTGGTACTTACCAATCACGTCACCGACCACACGGGCGGATTTCTTGTAAGGCTTGTTCCAGTCGTTGCCCAGTTCACTCATGGCGTAGAGCACACGACGGTGGACCGGCTTCAAGCCATCGCGCGCATCCGGCAGCGCACGCCCGACGATCACGCTCATCGCGTAGTCGAGGTAGGACTGTTTCAGCTCGTCTTCGATATTGACCGGGAGGATTTCTTTGGCCAGTTCGCCCATGAGAAGCCTGGTTCCTTTTTCTGGTGAAACTCCGCGTCATTCTTCCTGAACGCCATGGAGCACGTCGCGATAGCCTCAGGCCATCAGCGACTCACGACAAATCAACGAGTTATGTCACGATTCGATGCAGTGAAGGCGGCTGTAGTCAGCCCCCTTGAAAACTGCCGGAGATTACCACAAAGCGTGCCACACACCTACCCCGCGAAGGCGCGCGCACGGCAGGTTCAATGCAGGCGCTTGCGGCACATCAACCGCGCCATCTTGGCGCTATCAGGACGCTCGACCACACCCTTCTCGGTCACGATGTAGTCGACCAGATCAGCCGGCGTCACATCGAACACCGGGTTGACCGCATGCACGTCAGCCGCCACGCTATGACCTGCCACCTCCAGCAGCTCGCGGCCATCGCGCTCTTCGAGCAGGATGTCTTCGCCACTTTCCAGGCTCATGTCGATGGTCGAGCTGGGCGCCACCACCATCAGGCGCACACCATGATGCATGGCGTTGACCGCCAGTTGATAGGTACCGATCTTGTTGGCCACGTCACCATTGGCCGTGATGCGATCTGCCCCGACGATCACCCAGGTGATGCCCTTGGTCTTCATCAGATGAGCCGCCGCCGCATCAGCATTGAGACTGACCGGCACGCCATCGCCAGCTAGCTCCCAGGCGGTCAACCGGGCGCCCTGCAGCCAAGGGCGAGTCTCATCGACATAAATGTGCTCGACCAAACCCTCCAGATGCGCCGCGCGGATCACCCCGAGCGCCGTGCCGAAACCACCAGTGGCCAAAGCGCCGGCGTTGCAGTGGGTCAGCAATACCTGCGGATTGCCCTGATGCTTGCGGATCAGCTCCATGCCCAGTTGCGCCATGGTCAGATTGGCCTCGCGATCACTGACATGAATGCCGACCGCCTCGGCTTCGAGCAGCGCCAAGGCATCATCGCCATCCTTGAGCCGTACCAGGCGCTCACGCATGCGCTGCAGCGCCCAGAACAGATTGACCGCAGTCGGGCGCGACTGCTCTAGACAGGCAAAATCAGCCTCCAGCGCCTCGCGCCAGTCAGCGCCAGCTTGCGCCCGGGCACGCGCGCCCAACACCAGGCCATAAGCCGCAGCGATGCCAATGGCGGGCGCACCGCGCACCACCATGTCGCGAATCGCCTCGGATACCTCGGCAGCGGAATCAAAGCGCAACCAGGTCTGCCGGTGCGGCAGCAGGCGCTGATCGAGCAAATACAACGCGCCATCGCGCCACTCGATTGCCTGAACCTTCTCCACCGCCAGCAATTGCTCGCGCATCGCACACTCCATCCTACACCGCCAAAAAATCGCGGATTATACGCAGACCGGCAGGTGCCAGCCGAACAATCCGGCACGCCCTGACGACTTCAAGCTGCGCGCGTTCATCTATACACTGGCGGCCTTCCTTGCACTGATCAAGCCAGACGGACAATCCCCATGCCCGAAGCCCCTCTCGACCTGTTGCTGCTGCCCACCTGGCTGGTGCCCGTGGAGCCAGCCGGAGTGGTGTTACGCGATCACGGCCTGGGCATCCGCGACGGGCGCATCACGCTGATCGCGCCACGTGCAGAGGCACTGCGCCACCCGGCAACGGAAGTGCGCGAACTGCCACAATGCCTGCTCGCTCCGGGGCTGATCAACGCCCACGGGCATGCGGCGATGACGCTGCTACGCGGCATTGCCGATGACCTACCGCTGATGACCTGGCTGCACGAGCATATCTGGCCTGCCGAGAGTAAGTGGGTCGACGAGGATTTCGTCCGCGACGGCACCGATCTGGCCATCGCCGAACAGATCAAGGGCGGCATCAGTTGCTTCTCCGACATGTACTTCTACCCGCAGACCGCCGCCGAACGCGTGCATAACGCCGGCGTGCGTGCGCAAATCACCGTTCCTGTGCTGGACTTCCCGGTACCCGGCGCACTCAATGCCGCCGAAGCCCTACGTACGGGCCTGCAGCTGTTCGATGACCTCAAGCAGCACCCGCGCATCCGTATCGCCTTCGGCCCCCACGCGCCCTACACCGTCAGCGACGACAAGCTCGAGCAGATTCGCGTACTGGCCGATGAGCTGGACGCCGGCATTCATATGCACGTGCACGAAACCGCGCAGGAAGTGGCCGAGGCCGTCGCCAAGCACGGTGAACGCCCGCTGGCACGCCTGGCCCGCCTCGGCCTGCTCGGCCCGCGCTTTCAGGCCGTGCACATGACGCAGATCGATGATGAGGATCTGGCGCTGCTGGTGGAGCATAACTGCAGCATTGTGCATTGCCCCGAGTCCAACCTGAAACTGGCCAGCGGCTTCTGCCCGGTCGAGCGCCTGTGGCAAGCCGGCGTCAACGTCGCCATCGGCACCGACGGCGCCGCCAGCAACAACGACCTCGACCTGCTCGGCGAAACCCGTACCGCTGCCCTGCTGGCCAAGGCCGTTGCCGGCTCCGCCACCGCACTGAACGCGCATAGCGCCCTGCGCATGGCGACCTTGAACGGCGCCCGCGCACTGGGACTGGAAGCACAGACCGGCTCGCTGGAACTGGGCAAGCTGGCCGACGTGGTCGCATTCGACCTTTCCGGCCTGGCCCAGCAACCGATCTACGACCCGGTCTCGCAGCTCATCTATGCCAGCGGCCGCGACTGCGTGAAACACCTCTGGGTAGGCGGCAAGCAACTCTTGGACGATGGACGCCTGACCCGTATGGACGAAAGCGAGCTGATCGCCAAGGCCAGGGAATGGGGAACCCGGATTGCCAGCAAATAACACGGCGTATCCTCTCCCCAACCCTCTCCCATAAATGGGAGAGGGGGCAGACCGAGTATCAACGAAGTAGGTGAGCCGCCGATAAACCTTGGGCACGACAACATTCCCAAACACCTGCGACAAACTGACATACATTGAACGAATCCGCGCCGCCCCACGCCCGGTCTTAAACTGGCAACATAGCGGCGCTACGCTTTCCACGCTTTGAATAGAGATGCTTATGAGCAACGTCGACCGCGCCGAAATCGCCAAATTCGAGGCCCTGGCACACCGCTGGTGGGACCTGCAAAGCGAGTTCAAGCCTCTGCACGACATCAACCCGCTGCGGGTCAACTGGATCGACGAGCGCGTCGGCCTGGCCGGCAAACGCGTGCTGGACGTTGGTTGCGGCGGCGGCATCCTCAGCGAGTCCATGGCCCAACGTGGCGCTACTGTAACTGGCATCGACATGGGCGAGGCGCCGCTGTCGGTCGCCCAACTGCACCAGTTGGAGTCCGGCGTTGAAGTCGACTACCGGCAGATCACCGCCGAAGCCCTGGCCGAGGAAATGCCAGGCCAGTTCGATGTCGTCACCTGCCTGGAGATGCTTGAACACGTTCCCGACCCCTCCTCGGTCATCCGCGCCTGCTGCACACTGGTCAAGCCGGGCGGCCAGGTGTTCTTCTCCACCATCAACCGCAACCCCAAGGCTTACCTGTTCGCGGTGATCGGCGCCGAATACATCCTGCGCTTGCTGCCGCGCGGTACCCACGACTTCAAGAAGTTCATTCGCCCCTCCGAACTGGGCGCCTGGAGCCGCGCAGCCGGGCTTGAGGTCAAGGACATCATCGGCCTGACCTACAACCCGCTGACCAAACACTACAAACTGGAAGCCGACGTCGACGTCAACTACATGATCCAGACGCTGCGCAAGGAGTAGAACGCATGCGTTTGAAAGCAGTTCTTTTCGACATGGACGGCACCCTGCTGGACTCGGCGCCGGACTTCATCGCCATCACCCAGGCCATGCGTGCCGACCGCGGCCTGCCGCCACTGGCAGACAAGGCCATTCGTGACCAGGTATCCGGTGGTGCACGCGCGATGGTCGCCTGCGCCTTCGATGAAGCACCGGACTCGGCCGCCTTCGAAGCCCTGCGCCAGGAGTTTCTGGAGCGCTACCAGCAACACTGCGCCGTCCTCACCCGCCCGTTCGACGGTATCGAAACCCTACTCGACGACATCGAACAGGCGCGCCTGCTGTGGGGCGTCGCCACCAACAAGCCACTGCGCTACGCCGAGCCGATCATGCAGGGACTGAATCTGGCGACGCGCTCGGCGGTGCTGGTCTGCCCCGACCACGTCGAACAAAGCAAACCCGCGCCAGACATGCTGCTGCTTGCCTGCCAACAGATGGGGGTCAACCCCGAGGAAGTGCTGTTCATCGGCGACGACGCCCGCGACATCGAGTCCGGTCGCGCCGCCGGCTGCCGCACGGCAGCCGTGGCCTATGGCTATATCCACCCCGAAGACAACCCGCGCAACTGGGGCGCCGACGTGGTCGTGGATCACCCCCGGGAGCTGCGTGCGGTGCTCGATCGCGCGCTGTGCGGCTGCTGATCGCGTAGGGCGGTTGCAACCCGCCACTCTTCCATTTGGCGGGTTCCACCCGCCCTACCCCCAAGCGTTCTCCGAAGGATCTTCACATGTTCGACTACACCGCCCGCCCAGACCTGCTCAAGGATCGCGTCATCCTGATCACCGGTGCCGGCCGTGGTATCGGCGCGGCCGCCGCCAAGAGCTTCGCCGCACATGGCGCGACGGTGCTGCTGCTGGGCAAGACCGAAGCCAACCTGAGCCAGGTTTATGACGAGATCGAGGCGGCTGGTCATCCGCAGCCGGTGGTGATCCCCTTCAATCTGGAAACCGCCCTGCCGCATCAGTACGACGAACTGTCGGTGCTGATCGAAAACGAGTTCGGCCGCCTCGACGGCCTGCTGCACAATGCCTCGATCCTCGGCCCGCGTACGCCGCTGGAGCAACTGTCCGGCGACAATTTCATGCGCGTGATGCACGTGAACGTCAACGCCATGTTCATGCTCAGCAGCACCCTGCTGCCACTGCTCAAGCTATCGGAGGATGCCTCCGTCGCCTTCACCTCCAGCAGCGTCGGGCGTAAGGGCCGCGCGTACTGGGGCGCCTATGCGGTGTCCAAGTTCGCGACCGAGGGCCTGATGCAGGTCATGGCGGACGAGCTGGACGGTATCGCCAACGTTCGCGCCAACAGCATCAACCCCGGCGCAACCCGTACGGCCATGCGCGCCCAGGCCTACCCAGGAGAGAACCCGGCGACTCGCCCACTCCCCGAGGACATCATGCCGCTCTACCTCTACCTGATGGGCCCGGACAGCAAGGGCGTCAACGGCCAGGCGCTCGACGCCCAGTAAGCACCGTGCCATGACCCACCCCCATCAGCGGGTCATGGCACGACAAAAATCCGCCACAGCCCCCGCCGAGCGGCAGCACATTGCCAGCACTGCCGTCAGACAACCGGCAATCACTTGCCGCCCAGCACGACTGAAACAATATAAGTGACTGACTTCACAGGACTTTTACCCAATCTGAACCACCTGGCATGAAATTCGCTCTAACCCTCTCGTCGCACCATCGCGCCAGAGGTTCAGCTCCATGGTTCCCCCCAGCCAGTCCAACACCATCGATTTCGACGCTGCCAAATTGCAACGTCTCGGCTTCACCGGCACGCGTACGCTGCCACTGAAGCCCGCCAGCCTGGTCGAGCTGCGCCACCAACTGAGTCTGCAACTGCAGACCAGCCTGGATGTGGAACGAATCCTCAACCTGTTCTTTCGTGAAGTGCAGCGCCTAGTGCCGCTCGACGCGTTGGCTTTCCAGCATCCCTCGCATGACCTGCGCCTCGAGCTGGGCGAGCGTGCGCCCCACTCGGCCGGCTATCGCCTGAGCCATGAGGGTGCGTACCTGGGTGAGCTGATATTCCGCCGCAAGCAACGCTTCGCTGAAGATGAATTGGTCCAGCTGGAATCGTTGCTGGCCAGCCTGCTGTTCCCACTACGCAATGCCCTGCTCTACCGCACCGCCCTGCAAAGCGCCCTGCGCGACCCGCTGACCGACACCGGCAATCGCATCGCCATGGATCAGGTCCTGCAGCGCGAGGTGGACCTGGCCCGTCGCAACCTGCAACCGTTGTCGCTATTGATGCTCGATATCGACCACTTCAAGACCATCAACGACAACCACGGCCACGCGCTTGGCGATGAAGTGCTGAAAGCGGTCGCCCAGACCCTGAAGAACCAGCTGCGCAACATCGACATGGTGTTTCGCTATGGCGGCGAGGAGTTTCTGGTGGTTCTTTCCGGTACCAGCCGCGAAGGGGCCGCGCTGGTGGGCGAGCGCCTGCGCTTTGCCGTGATGGAGCTGCAATGCCTGGATGCCGGCCGCCCCATCGACGTGTCCATCAGCCTGGGCTGTTCCAGCCTGCTGCCGGGAGAGTCAAGCGAAAGCCTGTTACGCCGCGCCGACAACGCACTCTATGTGGCCAAGCGCGAAGGCCGTAATCGCCTGTCCATGGCCGGCTGAAAGACCGCGCTGCGTAGCCCGGATGAAATCCGGGAACGCTCTAGAAGCATGGTTCAGGTTGTATCTGCACCAGAATGAAAAAGGGACTCCGCGGAGTCCCTTTTTTCGTTTATCAGCGCTTGCGACCGAAGCCCGGGCGCTGACCATCACCAGAAGGTGGGCGCTTACCAGGCGCCGTCGGGCGCGGCTTGCGCGCCGGACGGTCGGCCAACTCCACGGACGGACGCGGCTGACGCTTCTTCACATCGTTCGGACGCTCCGCCACCGGTGTGCCACGGCCATTCTCACGGCGCTCACCACCCTCTTTACGCGGACCACGCGGCGCGCGCTGCTCAGCATCTTCACGGCGTGGTGTACGACTCGGGCGCGCACTCTCGGCACCGGCCTCGTCTTTTGCCGGACGCAACACCCGCTTGCCACGCACCTCTACCGGCTTGGCCGACTTGCGCTGCAGGCGATCGAGCTTCTCGCGGGTCTTTTCCTTCATCGCCGGCAGCGCCTGCGGGGTAAGGCCGACTTCAGCGCTGAGGATATCCACTTCGCGCTGCTCCATTTCCCGCCAGCGGCCCATGGTCAGCTCGGAGGTGAGGAACACCGGACCGAAGCGCACGCGCTTCAGACGGCTGACCACCAGGCCTTGGGACTCCCACAGACGACGCACCTCACGGTTGCGCCCTTCCATCACCACGCAGTGGTACCAGTGGTTGAAGCCTTCACCGCCGGGCGCTTCCTTGATATCGGTGAACTTGGCCGGGCCATCCTCGAGCATCACACCGTTCTTGAGGTTTTCCAGCATTTCCTCGGTGACTTCGCCACGCACACGCACCGCATATTCGCGGTCCATCTGATAAGAAGGGTGCATCAGGCGGTTGGCCAGCTCACCATCGGTGGTGAACAGCAACAAGCCGGTGGTGTTGATATCGAGGCGACCGATGTTGATCCAACGGCCCTCTTTGGGGCGCGGCAGGCGGTCGAAGACGGTGGGCCGCCCTTCCGGGTCGTCACGGGTGCAAATCTCGCCATCCGGCTTGTTGTAGATCAGCACGCGGCGTACCGAGCCGGTGATTTCTTCGCGTTTGAGCAAGCGACCGTCGAGGGCGATGGCGTCGTTGGCATCGACGCGCTGACCCAGGGTCGCGGCAGCGCCATTGACCTTGACCCGACCTTCGGCGATCCACGTCTCGATCTCGCGACGCGAAGCAAGGCCAAGGCGAGCCAGGACTTTCTGCAGTTTCTCGCCTGCAGGACGCGGTTGTTCGTGCTCAGTCATCTTGGGCACCTCCCGGTGTAGTAGTTGATGATCGAAGGGCGCGCATCATACGCGCTGTGGAGCTCATAGGGTAGACGATGCTGCCGCATTCGCCTGGCCATGGCTTGCAAGACGGCGCGAGGCGCGGCGCCTGCACGAGCATGCGATCAATACTTGCGGCGCCCGGTTGCCTCCAGCGCCAGCAGACGCATAGCGGCTTCGGCCAGCAAAGCCAGGCGCTCGCCCTTGCCCAGCCGCTTCCATCCCTTGATCTCCTGGCGACTGCGGCCGCAACCGAGGCAGATGTCCTTTTCGAATTCACAGACCTTGATGCACGGACTCTTGCTCATTGGATCTCCTGGACCGCAAAGGGTCGAACGAGCGCAAGAATAAAGGCCAAGTGACAAACAGCGAGATTGAAGTATTCGATAAACGGCTTAAACGATCTCAATGCAACGGCTGATCGCCGTCCAGGTCGGCCAGATCATCTTCGACCGTTTCATCCTCTTCTTCCTCGGCCAAGCGCAGGTCATCGAAATCGGTTTTGAGTCCTTGCTCCATGGTATCCAGCTCAGCCAGCAGGCTGCGGAAGTTGGTTTCCTCGCGAGGTTCGGCGGCTTCGCCATCGTCCTGCAAGAGCAGATCGGCGCGTGCCTGCAGCCCAGCCGGTACCTCGGCGTCGTCATCCAGCGCCAGCTCAGGCTCTGGCTCCAGCTCGCGCAGGGCAGCGAGCGGCGGCAGTTCGTCGAGACTCTTCAGGTTGAAGTGATCGAGAAAGCCCTTGGTCGTGGCGAACATCGCCGGGCGACCCGGCACATCGCGATAACCCACCACGCGAATCCACTCGCGTTCGAGCAGGGTCTTGGTGATGTTGCTGTTGACTGCCACACCGCGCACGTCCTCGATCTCGCCACGCGTGATTGGCTGGCGATAGGCAATCAGCGCCAGGGTTTCCAGCAGCGCACGGGAATAACGCTGCGGGCGCTCCTCCCAGAGCCGGCCGACCCAGGGGGCAAAGCGTTCACGTACCTGCAAACGATAGCCCGAGGCAACTTCCTTCAACTCGAAAGCGCGGCCATCGCAGGACTTACGCAAAATCTCCAGCGCCTTCTTGAACTGCTCGGGCTCAGGCCGCTCAGCCTCTTCGAAGAGTTCGAAAAGACGCTCGAGCGACTGCGCCTTGCCGGAAGCCAGGAGAAAGGCTTCGAGCAACTGGGCCAGGTCTTTGGGGTCGTTCAGGTTCATTCGGCGCGGGCTCGGACATGGATGACGGCGAAGGGCTCATTCTGCACCAGCTCGACCAGGGATTCCTTGATCAATTCGAGTACCGCCATGAAGGTCACCACCACGCCAAGCCGGCCCTCCTCGGCGGTAAACAGTTCGGCGAAAGGCACGAACGCCCCGCCTTTGAGGCGCTCCAGCACTTCACTCATGCGCTCGCGGGTGGACAGGGCCTCACGGGTCACCTGGTGGCTTTCGAACATGTCGGCACGGCGCAGCACCTCGGCCATCGACAGCAGCACTTCTTCCAGGCTCACATCCGGCAGCAGCTTGCGCGCCCTGGCTTCGGGCGCATCCAGTTTCGGTACGGTCACGTCGCGGCCGACGCGCGGCAGTTCATCGACACTCTCGGCAGCGGCCTTGAAGCGCTCGTATTCCTGCAGGCGGCGGATCAACTCGGCGCGCGGATCGTCCTCTTCTTCCTCAACGTCGGCCGAACGCGGCAACAGCATGCGCGACTTGATCTCGGCGAGCATGGCGGCCATGACCAGGTATTCGGCGGCCAGCTCCAGGCGCACCGACTTCATCAATTCGACATAGCCCATGTACTGCTTGGTGATTTCGGCCACCGGGATGTCGAGGATGTCGATATTCTGTTTGCGAATCAGATAGAGCAGCAGATCCAACGGCCCCTCGAAGGCCTCGAGGAAGACCTCCAGCGCATCCGGGGGAATATAGAGGTCCAGCGGCAGCTCGGTGACCGCCTCGCCATACACCAGGGCGAACGGCAGCTCCTGCTGGGCGCCGGCCTGGCTGTCCACTGTTGGCGTGGCGGGATCACTCATCGACTGGCGCTCCTTCAACGATAATTCAGGCCCATGGCCATGCGCACTTCGGCCAGGGTTTCACGCGCTTCGTCACGTGCACGCTCGGCCCCCTCGGCGAGGATACTGCGCACCAGGTCGGGGCTGTCCTCATAATCGATGGCACGCTGCTGCAGGGGCGCGAGTTCGCTCTGCAGAGACGAGCACAGCGCGCTCTTGCATTCGAGGCAACCAATCGAGGCGCTGCGACAGCCGTCCAGGACCCAGTGCAGTTGCTCGTCATTGGAATAGAGCTGATGCAGCGGCCAGACCGGACAGCGTTGCGGCTCACCCGGATCGTCACGGTGCACCCGCGCTGGATCGGTGGGCATGCGCCGCAGCTTTTCCTCGAGTTCTGCATCGCTATCGCGCAGGAATATCGCATTGCCACTGGACTTGGCCATCTTCTGCCCATCCAGCCCAGGTACTCGCGAGCACTCCGAAACGATCGACTGCGGCTCGCCCAGGATTACCTTGCCACCACCTTCCAGATAACCGTAGAGACGCTCCTGATCGCCCAGGGTGATGCTGGTCTGCTCCTTGAGCAAGGCGCGCGCCGTCTCCAGCGCCTGTACATCGCCCTGTTCCTGATAGGCCTTGCGCAGGTTGCTGTAGAGCTTGCCGACCTTCTTGCCCAGCTTGCCGATGGCGGCCTCGGCCTTGCGCTCGAAATCCGGCTCGCTGCCGTATAGATGGTTGAAGCGGCGCGCCACTTCACGGGCAAATTCGATGTGGGGGAGCTGATCGGCACCTACCGGCACCTGACCGGCGCGATACAACAGGATATCTGCTGCCTGTAGCAGCGGGTAACCGAGGAAACCGTAGGTCGAGAGATCCTTGCCGCTATGGCGCTCCTGCTGCTCCTTGTAGGACGGCACGCGCTCGAGCCAACTGAGCGGGCAGATCATCGACAGCAGCAAATGCAGTTCGGCATGTTCCGGCACCTGCGACTGCACGAACAGCGTCGCGGAGCTGGGGCTTACGCCTGCCGCCAACCAGTCCACCGCCATGTCCATGACGTGCTGGGAAAGCTGGCCGGCGTCGGCGTACTCGGTGGTCAGGGCATGCCAGTCGACGATGCAGAAAAAGCAGTCGTATTCGTGCTGCAACTTGACCCAGCTCTTCAGCACACCCTGATAGTGCCCAAGATGCAGACGACCGCTCGGACGCATCCCTGAAAGCACCCGACGTTCGAAGTCGTTAAAGCTCAAACCGTTCTATCCAAATTCCAGACAAGGCCACGGAGTATAGGGTAGCTGCAGCCACAACGGAAAAGGCAGTGTCAGGGATGTTCTGAAGAAGCGATTTATCGTCACTCCCGCGGAAGGCGGGAGTCCAGGTCATTCGAAGATTCTGGATGCCCGCCTGCGCGGGCATGACGGCTTTTTTCGGGCTTACCTCAGAGATCCTTGAACGGCGTCGGATCGCCGCAACCGACACGCAGCACTTCAGGGCTGTCGTCGGCAAGATTGACCACGGTAGAGGCCTCCAGCCCGCCAAAACCACCATCGATGATCAGGTCGACATGGTGCTCGAGGATCTGGCGCATTTCGTAGGGATCGGACATTGGCAATTCATCGCCTGGCATGATCAGGCTGACGCTCATCAACGGCTCGCCCAGTTGCTCCAGCAACGCCAGGGCGATGGGATGACTGGGAATACGGATGCCGATGGTGCGACGCTTGGGGTGCAGCAGCATGCGCGGCACTTCGCGAGTGGCGTTGAGGATGAAGGTGTAGGGCCCCGGGGTGTGATTCTTCAGCAGGCGAAAGGAGGCGGTGTCGACCTTGGCAAACAGACCGATCTGCGAAAGGTCGCGGCAAACCAGCGTGAAGTTGTGCTTGTCGTCGAGCTGACGCAGGCGACGAATGCGCTCTACCGCATTCTTGTCGCCAATGGCGCAGCCCAGTGCGTATGAGGAATCAGTCGGATAAACCACCACCCCGCCGCCACGAATGATTTCCACGGCCTGTTTTACCAGGCGTGCCTGTGGGTTTTCCGGATGAATCTGGAAAAATTGACTCACACTTGCTCCCTGCTCATGAAGTGACAGCGGATGGCTGTGCATGTTCGAAGCGCTCCCAGAGCGCGGTCAGGTCATCGGGCAACGGGCGGTACATGCCCAGCTCGGACCAGTCGCCCGGCGCGTGGAAATCACTGCCGACACTGGCCATCAAGCCGAACTCACGCGCCAGAATCGCCAGGCCACCGATTTGCTCGGCTGGCTGCATGCCATTGACCACTTCCAGGGCATGACCACCGGCCGCAGCGAAGTCGGCCACCAGGCGTCGACGCTTACTCCGAGTAAAGTCGTACTGCCACGGATGCGCCAGGCTGATCCAGGCCCTGGCCGAGCGTAAGGTGGCGACGGTTTCTTCCAACATAGGCCAATGCTGCTTGACGTCACCCAACTTGCCCGAGCCCAGCCATTTACGGAACGCCTCGGCGCGATCACGCACGTGACCGGCGCGCACCAGAAAATCGGCGAAGTGCGGACGCGCCGGCGCGTTACCGCTGTCACCCAGTTCCTGCTGGACAGCGCGCGCGCCCTCCAGGGCGCCAGGCATGCCTTTGGCTGCCAGGCGTCGGTCGATTTCCTCGGCACGTTGCCAGCGCCCGTGATGCAAGGCCTCGATGGCAGCACACAGCGCCGGTGCCTCGCGTTCGAAGGCATAGCCCAACACGTGAATGGTCGCCCCGCCCCAGGTACAGGACAATTCGATGCCATTGACCAACTGCATGCCTAGCGGCTCGGCAGCGCCACGTGCTTCATCGAGGCCTTCCAGGGTGTCATGATCAGTCAGCGCCAGCATCCGCACACCACGCTCATGCGCCCGGGCCACCAGTACGGCGGGAGCCAGGGCGCCATCGGAGGCGGTGCTGTGGCAGTGAAGATCGACAATCATGGCGGCGCTTTCGTTGAGATTGATGTTTGTTATTATGCCTCACATTAGCCTCAAGGCTGTTGCCGTGTGGCGCAAAGGTTTCACTTCCTCCCCCGCTTCGACCCCAAATAAGGATTGAGATGCTCTACGCCATCATCGCCACCGACGTCGAAAACTCCCTGGAAAATCGCCTGGCTACCCGCCCCGCTCACCTCGCCCGTCTGGAGCAGCTGAAGCAGGAAGGTCGCCTGCTGCTGGCCGGCCCGCACCCGGCCGTCGACAGCAACGATCCGGGCCCAGCGGGTTTCAGCGGCAGCCTGGTGGTTGCCGAGTTCGACTCCCTCGAAGCCGCACAGAAGTGGGCCGATGCCGACCCTTACCGCACCGCTGGCGTATATGCCAACGTTCTGGTCAAACCCTTCAAGAAAGTGCTGCCCTGAATACAGGGTCACCAACGCTGCTCTCGCATACAAGGAATCGCGATGCGCTCGATCCCGCTGTCCCTGCTGGTCACCGTGTTGCTGACCTGCGCTTCGGCGCAGGCAGAGGAAGAGTTCGCTCAACCGCCCGCTCCGGCGGCAAGTGTCGATAACCAGCGCCAGGAATTGGAACAGCGCCTGGCGCAAAGCGAGCAACTGCGCAACGAGCAGCAAGCGAGCAGCGCCGTGCAACTGCAACGCCTGCGCCAGGAAAACCAGCGCCTGCGCATGCAACTCAAGGAAAGCCAGGCCCAGGCCAGGCCACAACTGCTCAGCGAGGAGCAGACCTGGTTTGCCCTCGGCGCTGCTCTCAGCCTGGTGTCGATGGTGCTCGGTGCGCTGTTGCGCGGTCGGCGCAAGACCCGTCGCGAGTGGATCAACTAAGCCATGAGCCGTCTTCTGCTGATCGATGACGACCAGGAACTCTGCGAGCTGCTGGCCAGCTGGCTGACCCAGGAAGGCTTTCAGGTCACCGCTTGCCACGAGGCCAGCGGCGCCCGTCAGGCCCTCGTCACGCAAGCGCCTGATGCCGTGGTGCTGGACGTGATGTTGCCGGACGGCAGCGGTCTGGAGCTACTCAAACAGTTGCGTGGCGAGCACCCGGACCTGCCGGTGCTGATGCTCTCTGCCCGTGGCGAGCCGCTGGACCGCATCCTGGGGTTGGAGTTGGGCGCCGACGACTACCTGGCCAAACCCTGCGACCCACGCGAGCTGACCGCACGCCTACGTGCCGTGCTGCGTCGCACCGTACCCGCTCCGGCCAGCAGCCAGCTGGAACTGGGTGACCTCAGCTTCAGCCCCAATCGCGGCGTGGTCAGCATCGGCGAGCACGACATCCCCCTGACCCTTTCCGAAAGCCGCCTGCTCGAGGCCTTGCTGCGCCAGCCGGGCGAACCGGTGGACAAACAGGTCCTGGCGCAACTCGCTCTGGGCCGCAAGCTGACCCTCTACGACCGTAGCCTGGACATGCACGTGAGCAACCTGCGCAAGAAGCTCGGCCCACACCCGGATGGTCGCCCGCGCATTCTCGCCCTGCGCAGCCGTGGCTATTACTACGCGCAGTAAGCGCGCCTTGGCGTTGCGTAAATAACCCGCAACATTGCCTTTACCCAAGCTTTACCCACGCCTGACTGCCCTTGACCTTGACCGCCGCATACTGAGCCCATCCGGTCGTTACCGGTTTCGAGACAAGGAGAATCACCATGCGTAAGACCCTCACCGCACTGCTGCTCGCTGCCACCCTGCCGACCCTGGCCTTCGCCATGCCCGACGGTGGCCCGCGCCACCATGATCGCGACCACGGCATGTTCAAGGAGCTGAACCTGAGCAAGGAACAGCGCCAGGAATTTCGCAAACTGATGGGCGAGCAGATGAAGACCCATCGCGACATCACCAAGCGCTACCTGGACAAGCTGCCGGAAGCCGAGAAGCAGGCCATGAGGAAGGAGCTGGACAAGGCCCGCGCCGACCAGCACAAGGCACTGCGTGACCTGCTCAACCCCGAACAGCAGAAGGCCTTCGACGAGCACCAGAAGAAAATGCAGGCCCGCCGCGCCGAAATGGCCGAGTTCAAGGCCTGGAAGGCCGAGAAGGATGGCAAAAGCAACTAATTCATAGCCCTTGACCCGCCGCCGCGCTCTCTGAGCCCGGCGGCTTTTGCATGAGGAATCACCGTGCGTTCACTGTTCTGGCGCATTCTGGCGAGCTTCTGGCTGGCCATCGCTCTGGTGGCAGGCCTGTCGCTGCTGCTCGGTCGCGCCCTCAATCAGGACGCCTGGATCCTGAACCTGCACCCGGGCCTGGATGGCCTCGACAGCAAATGGGTCAAGCGCTACGAACAGCAGGGGCCGGAAGCTGCCCAGGATTTCCTCGAGCAGCGCAAACGCAAGTACCGCATCGACACCCAAGTGCTTGGCGAGAGCGGCCAGCAACTGGTCAAGGGTACCTTTCCATCACGCGCCGCCGCCTTCGAGGCACGCCACGGCGATGACCGTCGCCTGCCCTGGCGCCGCCTGACTGCCGAGTACACCAGCCCGGAAAGCGGCGAAAGCTATCTGTTCATCTACCGCATCCCACACCCTGAGCTGGCGGCCTGGCATCGCGGCAGCCTGTTCTGGCCCCTCAGTGCCATCGCTATCGCCCTAGTGGTACTGACGCTGTTCAGCCTGATGCTGACACTGTCGATCACCCGTCCACTGGATCGCCTGCGCGGCGCCGTGCATGACCTCGGCCAGACCGCCTACCAGCAGAACAGCCTGGCTCGCCTGGCCACCCGCCGCGACGAGCTGGGCCTGCTGGCCAAGGATTTCAATCGCATGGGCGAGCGCCTGCAGGGGTTGATCGGCAGCCAGCGCCAGCTGCTGCGCGATGTTTCCCACGAACTGCGTTCGCCCCTGGCGCGCCTACGCATCGCCCTAGCCCTGGCGGAGCGCGCCGACGCGGCGGAGCGAGAAAGACTCTGGCCGCGCCTGAGTCAGGAATGTGACCGGCTGGAAGCGCTGATCAGCGAAATTCTTGCCCTGGCGCGCCTGGACGCAGACCCGGGCGCAGCGCAAGCCGTCGACCTGAGCGCCTTGATCGACAATCTGCAGGGCGACGCGCGCCTGACAGCCCCGCAACAGCAGCTACAGATCGATCTCGACCCAGACGCACGCCTGGAAGGCTGGCCGGACATGCTGGAGCGCGCTCTGGACAACCTGCTGCGCAACGCCTTTCGCTTCAGTCCGGCAGATCGACCGGTCGTTCTCAATATGCAGCGCCAGGGGGCAAACGTAATGCTAAGCGTGCGCGACCATGGCCCTGGCGTGGCCAGCGAGCACCTGCAGCAGTTGGGCAAACCCTTCTTTCGCGCGCCCGGTCAGAGCAGCGCCGGCCACGGCCTCGGGCTGGCCATCGCCCGCCGCGCCGCGCAGCGCCATGGCGGCGAGTTGCTGCTGGCAAACCACCCAGAGGGCGGCTTCGTCGCCACGCTCAGCCTGCCGGCCAGACAGCAGGCAAGCTGAGCGCGTTTCGCTCAGCCTTCCCAGGCGCTGACGAAGTCCTCGACCACCACGTCTGGGGCGCGACGCAGCTCACGCTCCGGCGTGCCGAGGTAGAGATAGGCGATGATCTGTTCGTCCGCCGCCAGGCCCAGGCCTTTGCCCACGTGGGCGTCGTAGGCCATGTCCCCGGTGCGCCAGACTGCGCCGATGCCCTGAGCATGCGCAGCCAACAACATGCCGTAAGCCGCACAACCAGCCGCGATCACCTGCTCGCAGGCCGGCACCTTGGGGTGAGCCTGAACGCGGGCGATCACCACCACCAGCAATGGCGCGCGCAGCGGCATGCCACGTGCCTTGTTCAGAGCCTCAGGCGACACCTGGGCATCGGCGACCTGCAGAGCCTCAGCGAACAGCTCGCCCATGCGCTCACGCGCCGGCCCTTCGATCGTCAGAAAACGCCAGGGCCGCAGTTGAGCATGATCCGGTGCGCGCAGGGCGGCACGAAACAGCAGGTCACGCTGTGCGGTATCCGGGGCCGGTTCGACCAGTCGGGGAACGGAAACACGGTTGAGCAGAGCGTCGAGAGCGTCCATCGGCCACCTCCTAAGACAAAGAGGGCGCATTCTCAATGCTGCAAGCTGCAAGCTGCAAGCTGACCAATGCACGGAGCGGATGTCAGAAGTCTGTCGAGCCGTAGCCCGAATGCAATCCGGGGGTCGCTGGTCCCGGATTGCATCCGGGCTACACACTGGCTTGCAACCTGTGGTTTATGGCTGCTCTCAGGCGACGCGATCAGGCGATATGACCGGTTGCACGGGCGGCGTCAGCGGCGGCAGACCGTAAGCCTTACGCGCATCGTCGCAACGCGGATTGTGCTCACCGTTCGCCCATGACGCTTCGAACTCACGACAGCTACTCGAGCGCTGTTCGTACATGGTGCAACGCACGCCACAACCGACGTCGCCCAGCAGTTGTGTGCAACGTGCCGGTTTGCTCTCGGTGCCACGCATGGCGACGTAGTGAGGGCTGATCTGGATGACCTGCTCGTCCGGAACGCTACCGCCCGCGGATTGGCACTCGCCCCAGAAGAAGGACACACGAAAAAACGCGCAGCAGGCGCCGCACGTGAGGCAGGGATTAGCTTCGGACATTTGAGGAGAACTCGGAAACCGACGGACGCCGGCAACTGGCGGCTATTCTATGCTTGGTAATGCGCTTGTAAAGCCCCTACACCAGGCATATGTGAAACTTCGGCGCCCTGTTAAAAACAGCCTGGATTGCAGCGGTTTACAGCCGCCCGTCCGCGGGTAGAATGGCGCACTTTTACAACCCGCCAGAGCCCTCTAAATGGCCTTGCCGACGCTACGTATCATCGGTTTTATCATCGGCATATTCCTGATTACCCTGGCGATCAGCATGGCCATCCCCATGCTGACGCTGCTGATCTTCGAACATCCAGAAGATCTCAACGCCTTTCTCTGGTCCAGCCTGATCACTCTGGTCGCCGGCCTTGCACTGGTCATACCCGGTCGCCCGCAGAACGCCCAACTGCGCCCGCGTGACATGTACCTGCTGACCACCGGCAGCTGGTCCGTGGTGTGCGCGTTCGCCGCCCTGCCGCTGATGCTGATCGCCCATATCAGCTACACCGACGCCATCTTCGAAACCATGTCCGGCATTACCACTACGGGCTCCACCGTGCTGACCGGGCTGGATAGCATGTCGCCCGGCATTCTGATCTGGCGCTCGATGCTGCACTGGCTCGGCGGCATCGGCTTCATCGGCATGGCCGTGGCGATTCTGCCGCTGCTGCGCGTCGGTGGCATGCGCCTGTTCCAGACCGAATCCTCGGACTGGGGCGAGAAGGTGATGCCCCGCTCGCACATGGCCGCCAAGTACCTGTTGCTGATCTATCTGGCCCTGACACTGCTCGGTTTTCTGGCCTTCTGGGCAGCGGGCATGAGCCCCTTCGACGCCATCAATCACTCCATGGCATCGATTTCCACGGGCGGGTTCTCCACCTCCGACGCATCCCTGGCGCACTGGCCGGAGCCCGCCGTACATTGGACGGCAGTGGTGCTGATGCTGCTCGGCGGCATGCCCTTCATGCTCTATGTCGCCTTCGTTCGCGGCAATCGCCAGGCGCTGTTCAAGGACCATCAGGTGCGCGGCTTCATCGGCTTCCTGCTGCTGACCTGGCTAGTTTTCGGCACCTGGCTGTGGATCAACTCGGACTATGCCTGGCTCGACGCCTTGCGCATCGTCGCGGTGAACGTCACCTCGATCGTCACTACCACCGGCTTCGCCCTCGGCGACTACACCACCTGGGGCAGCTTCGCCGTCCTGCTGTTTTTCTACCTGACCTTCGTCGGCGGCTGCTCTGGCTCGACATCCGGTGGTTTGAAGATCTTCCGCTTCCAGGTCGCCTACGTGCTGCTCAAGGCCAACCTGATGCAGCTGGTGCACCCGCGCGCGATGATCAAGCAGCAGTACAACAACCACAATCTGGATGAAGAGATCGTCCGCTCGCTGATCACCTTCTCCTTCTTCTTCACCATCACCATCGGCGTGCTGGCCCTGGCCCTGACCCTGGTCGGACTGGATTGGGTCACCGCGCTGACGGGCGCTGCCACCGCGGTGTGTAACGTCGGCCCCGGACTTGGACCGATCATAGGTCCGGCCGGCAATTTCGCCAGCCTGCCGGATTCGGCCAAGTGGCTACTCAGTGCCGGCATGCTGCTCGGCCGCCTGGAAATTCTGACCGTACTGGTGCTGGTCACCCGTAGTTTTTGGAAGCACTGACCGATGCCCTTAGCCAGCCTGCGCATCCTCGCCTTCATCAACGGCATCTTCCTCGTCACCCTGGCGCTGAGCATGCTGGTGCCGGTGATCACCCTGCTGATCTTCGAACAACCGCAGGGCATCAATGCCTTTCTCTGGTCGAGCCTGATCACTGCGCTCGTCGGCATCGCCATGATCGCCCAGGGCCGGCCCCAGCAAACGCAGTTGCGCCCACGCGACATGTACATGCTGACGGTGTCGAGCTGGGTGATGGTGTCGATATTCGCGGCCTTGCCGTTCATCTTCGCCGAGCGCGCGAGCATCACCGATGCCTATTTTGAAAGCATGTCCGGCATCACCGCCACCGGTGCCACGGTGTTCAGCGGCCTCGACGACATGTCGCCCGGCACCCTGATCTGGCGCTCACTACTCCATTGGCTGGGCGGCATCGGCTTCATCGGCATGGCCGTGGCGATCCTGCCGATCCTGCGTATCGGTGGCATGCGTCTGTTCCAGACCGAGTCATCGGACCGCTCGGAAAAGGTCATGCCGCGCTCGCACATGGTGGCCAAGTACATGGTGCTGGCCTATCTCGGCCTCAGCACCCTTGCCGTGCTGGCATTCTGGTGGGCCGGCATGGGCCTGTTCGATGCGATCAACCATGCCATGTCGGCGATCGCCACCGGCGGTTTCTCCACCTCGGATGCCTCGCTGGGCAAATGGCAACAGCCGGCGATTCACTGGGTCGCCATCGTGGTGATGGTGCTCGGCAGCCTGCCGTTCGTGCTCTATGTCAGCACCCTGCGCGGCAACTACCGCGCACTGTTTCGCGACGCCCAGGTGCGTGGCTTCCTGATACTGCTGGTGGGCAGCTGGTTCGTGCTGGCGGGGTGGAAATGGCTCACCAGCGACCTGTATTGGCTCGATGCGCTGCGCCTGGTGGCGGTGAACATCACCTCGATCATGACCACCACCGGTTTCGCCGTGGGCGATTACCACCTGTGGGGCCCGTTCGCCAGCATGATGTTCTTTTACCTGGGCTTCGTCGGCGGTTGCTCCGGCTCCACCGCCGGCGGCCTGAAGATCTTCCGTTTTCAGGTTGCCTACATCCTGCTCAAGGCCAACCTCAAGCAGCTCATTCACCCGCGTGCGGTGATCAAGCAGCAGTACAACCGCCACCGGCTGGATGAAGACATCGTCCGGTCGATCCTGGCCTTCGCCTTCTTCTACACCATCACCATCGCCACCCTGGCGCTGGCGGTGGCAATGTGTGGCGTGGACTGGATCACCGCCCTGACCGGCGCCGCAGCGATGGTTTCCGGCGTCGGCCCGGGCATGGGCGAGATGGTCGGCCCTGCCGGCAACTATGCCGCGATTCCCGACATGGCCAAGTGGTTGCTGAGTTTCGGCATGCTGCTCGGGCGCCTGGAAATCCTCACCGTGCTGGTGCTGTTGTTCCCGGCCTTCTGGCGCCATTGATCGACAGCTGAATCTCAGCCGGCCAGGCCACGCCGCCCCCGGTACTCGCCCGGCGTTTCTCCGAACCAGCGGCGAAAAGCCCTGAAAAAGTTGCTCGGGTCAGCGAAACCAAGCAGGTAGGCGACCTCGAGCAGGGTCAGGTCGACCTGGCCGAGATACTGCTCGGCCAGTTCTCGGCGCGTATCGTCGAGCAACTGCTGATAGCTGGTGCCCTCTTCCTGCAGGCGCCGCTGCAAGGTGCGCTGCGACAGATGCAGCGCCTGCGCCACCACCTCGCGGCGCGGTTCACCCTGGGGCAACAGGCGGCACAGCACCTGGCGTGCCTGATGGGTGACACGACTGCTGCAGAAACGCGCCAGGTACTCGCCAGCAAAACGATCATGCAGTTGCGCCAGCGCCTCGTTGGCACTGGGCAGCGGCGCCTCCAGATCCGCCCGTTCGAAGATCAGTTCATAGCGCTCGGCGTTGAACCTCAATGGCGCCTGGAACACCTGCTGATAAGGCGCCAGCTCAGCCGGCGCAGGGCCTTGCAGGCGAACCTCGCGCGGGCGGATCGGTTTGCCGGTCATCCAGCGGCAGAACGCCAGGCAATACGCTATCGAAGCCTCCGCGCTCTGCCGCGCTGGCGGCAGGCGATCGCCGTGAATGGCCAGGCTAAGTGCGTAGCCGTCGGGTTGTGGCAGGAAATTCAGGTCCGCCCCTTCACCGATGATGCGCTGATAACGCACCAGGCGAGTGAAACCGTCGCGCAGGTTGCGGCTGGACATAAGCGCGTAACCCACCACATGAAAGGACGCCGGACGCACCACCTGCGCCATGTTCAGACCGATGGCCGGGTTGCCCGACAACGCCACAGCGCGCTGCCACAGGCGGGTCATGCCGTCCTGCGGGAAACGTGCATCCGGGTCGTTCAGCGCGGCGTAATCCATACCCAGCTCGGCGAACAGACCGACGCAGTCCACGCCGCCCAGCTCCAGCGCCTGCACGATGGCCAATGCCCAGTTGGAAGAGGTGGTTCGTTCACTCATCGTCTTGTTCTTATGATCAATCAGCAAGGCCATGCTTGGCGGCGCAAGGATACTAGACTGGCACCTTAAGTCAGTGGCCCACGGAGACAGCGCATTTACACTGACAGTGACAATAACAGGAGGTGCGCCATGACCGCCCAGACCACCGAACGCTACCAGAGCTTCGCCGAGTTCTACCCCTACTACCTGCAGGAGCACAGCAATCCCGTGTGCCGCCGCCTGCACTACGTTGGCAGCCTGCTGGTGCTGACTATCCTCGCCTATGCCCTGTTCAGCCAACAATGGCTGTGGCTGCTGGCCATGCCGCTGGCCGGTTACGGCTTCGCCTGGGTCGGTCATTTCGTCTTCGAGAAAAACCGCCCGGCGACCTTCGATTACCCGCTGTACAGCCTGATGGGCGACTGGGTGATGCTCAAGGATGCCTTTACCGGTCGCATCCGCTTCTAGCCGGCGGCCACACGCGCCTCAAAAAGCATTACCGTCACTCCCGCGTAGGCGGGAGTCTAGGTGGTACAGGTCTTTTGGATTCCCGCCTGCGTGGGAATGACGGTGGTTTAACCTATCGTTGGCCGTGTTTACACACATTCCCATAACAACAAGAACGAGAAAAGCCATGAATAGCCGAGCCCGCTTCACCCATATGCAAGACGGCCAGGCCGAGGATTGGGCCATCATCGCCCAGGACTTCGCCGCCTACGCCGCTGAATTGCCCGCGCGCATCCTTGCCCACCTGCGCCTGCTCGACGGCGATTTCGGTGGTTTTCCGGTCGACCGTCTGACTCACTCACTGCAGACCGCGACCCGCGCCCATCACGACGGCCGCGACGAGGAGTACGTGATCTGCGCGCTGCTGCACGACATCGGCGACACGCTCGGCAGCTACAACCACCCGGACATCGCCGCGGCCATCCTCAAGCCTTTCGTCAGCGCCGAGAACCTCTGGATGGTGGAGAAGCACGGCATCTTCCAAGGCTATTACTTCTTCCACCACCTGGGCATGGATCGTCACCTGCGCGAGCAGTTCAAGGACCACCCGCAGTACCAGGCAACCATCGAATTCTGTGCCAAGTACGACGCCGCCGCCTTCGACCCGGATTACCAAAGCCTACCGCTGAGCTTCTTCGAACCCATGCTGCAGCGGGTCTTCGCCCGGCCGAAGAACTCCATTTACCTGGCCGCCATGGACCGCGCCAGCGCCTGACCGCTGGCCACTGTTGCGCCACCGTTCGGCGGCCGTGCTTGGCTGGCCGCCACCCCCTTGGTTATGATCCCCGCCCAGCGAGCCTCTGGCTCAGGTCTTGCAGACCAGCCAGGCGTCCAGCAGAGACGCCAGAAATCCAGCAGGGACAGTTCCAGCAGATGAAGCCAGCAACCACCAGCCGTGCCAACGGGCTGCCGACGCCACCGTTGCGCGAATACTATTCGCGCGTGCTGGCCTATATCGCCACGGCTGCCAGCATCGCTGCCGGCACCTACGTGGGCCACTTCGGCTACGACATCCTGTGGATGGTGCCCTACGCCCTGCTCTATCCCCATCTGGCACACAACCTGAGCCGCCGCTTCAAGCGCGACTACCCCGCACAGACCGATCTCGCCCTGCTGTTCTTCGATGCGTTGCATGTTGGTGCAGCCTGCGTGTTGCTCGGTTTCTCTGCCGTGCCCAGCCTGATGTTCCTGTTGATCCTCTGCTTCAGCGCCCTGGTCATCGGCGGCATGCGCTACCTGGGCCTGGCACTGCTGGTGGCTGCCAGCGGCATGGCACTGTGCGCTGCGCTGATCGAGGTTCACCCCAAGCCTGACACCCCAACCCCGGTGGCACTGGTCAGCATCCTCTTCGCCACCCTGTACATCTGCATCACCGCCTATTTCGTCAACCAGCAGGGCCTGCGCCTGGCCCAGGTGCGCAGCGAGATCAAGCGCGAGCAGGAAAAAGCCGCACGCCTGGCGCGCAACCTGGCGAAGTACCTGTCACCGCAGGTCTGGGAGTCGATCTTCACAGGCAAGAAGAGCGTGCGCCTGGAAACCCAGCGCAAGAAGCTCACGGTGTTCTTCTCCGACATCAAGGGCTTCACCGAGCTGTCGGAAGAGTTGGAAGCCGAAGCGCTGACCGACCTGCTCAACACCTACCTCAACGAAATGTCGAAGATCAGCCTGAAATACGGCGGCACCATCGACAAGTTCATCGGTGACTGCGTGATGGTGTTCTTCGGCGACCCCAGCAGCAACGGCGCCAAGAAAGATGCCGTAGCAGCGGTGTCCATGGCCATCGCCATGCGCAAGCACATGAAGGTGCTACGCCAGCAGTGGCGCGCCCAGGGCATCACCAAACCACTGGAAATCCGCATGGGCCTGAATACCGGCTATTGCACGGTGGGTAACTTCGGCGCCGATACGCGCATGGACTACACCATCATCGGTCGCGACGTGAACCTCGCCAGTCGCCTGGAAAGCGCTGCAGAATCCGGCGAGATCCTGATCTCCCACGAGACCTATTCGCTGGTCAAGGACGTGATCATGTGCCGCGATAAGGGCCAGATCACCGTCAAGGGCTTCACCCGCCCGGTGCAGATCTACCAGGTGGTGGACTTCCGTCGCGACCTCGGCGCGACCTCCAGCTACGTCGAGCACGAGCTGCCGGGCTTCTCCATGTACCTAGATACCAATGGCATTCAGAACTTCGACAAGGAGCGGGTGATCCAGGCGCTCAACCAGGCGGCCGAGAAGCTGCGTGACAAGGTCATTCTCTGAAGTGAACTACCTGGGGGCGCTGCGCGACTGAAGCCGCTCCTACGTTGATGCAAGCACCGGCCTAAACCCTTGTAGGAGCGGCTTCAGCCGCGAAAGAATCGCCTACAGCGCGGTATCCAGCAACGCCTCAGTCACTACCACCGGTTCACCATCGATCAGCGTCTGCAATGCCAGAAACTCCAGCGCCGAGGCGCGCCAGGACTGCGCTGCCGCCAGCGCCGCGCAACGCTCCCGATCCAGCTCCAGCGCAGCCAGGCAAGCGACGTGCAGATCCTCGTCCATCACGCCACTGAGCCCTTGCTGCAGCACATCCAGAGGCCCGGCCACCGGAAACGCGGCCACGGGGGTACCGCAGGCCAGCGCCTCCAGCATCACCAGGCCATAGGTATCAGTACGCGAGGGGAAGACCAGCACCGATGCCTGTTGGTAGGCCTCGGCCAGCGCCTGGCCATGGCGATAACCGAGAAAGCGCACCTGCGGATACTGCAATTGCAGCGCCTCACACTGCGGACCGTCACCGACCACACGTTTCTCGCCCGGCAGATCCAGATCGAGAAAGGCCTGTAGATTCTTTTCCGGGGCGATCCGCCCAACATAGAGAAACACTGGCCGCACGGGCCGAAGGCGCGCTGCGTCTGGTCGAAACAGTTGGGTGTCGACACCCTTACGCCACAGCTGCAAGCGCTGCAGTGCCCAACTGGCGAACTCCTCGCGCAGACGTTCGGTGGTGACCAGCACCGCCTGGCTGGGACGGTGGAAGGCTCGCAGAAAGGCATAGCCGAAGCGCGGTGCAATCCACGGCCAACGCGTGCTGACGTATTCAGGAAAACGCGTATGGATAGCGCTGGAGAACGCCAGCCCACGCTTGACCAGCCAGCGCCGCGCTGCCCAGCCCAGCGGCCCCTCGGTCGCGAGGTGCACGCAGTCAGGACGAAAATCGCGAATCGCCGCACCAACGCGCCATAGATCCCACACCAGCGGAATCTCCGGATAAGTCGGACATGGCACGGCGCGAAAATCGGCGGGCGACAACAGCTTGACCTGATGCCCCAGCCCACGCAGCTCACCGATCAGCGCTGCCAGACTGGTAACCACGCCATTGACCTGAGGCGCCCAGGCGTCGGAGACGATCAGTATCCTCATGCGCCGGTCTCGAGGACGACAGTCTGCTCCTCGCTGGTCTGCTGCGCCTCGGCCAGGCGATAGAGCTCGATCTGCCCGTCCCAGTGCTCGATCAGCGCCGTGCAGGACTCCACCCAATCGCCGCAGTTCATGTACTCCACGCCGCTCACCTGGCGGATCTCGGCATGGTGGATATGGCCACAGACCACGCCCTGCAGGCCGCGCTTGACGCACTCATGAGCGATGGCCTCCTCGAAGTCGCTGATGAAGTTCACCGCCGTCTTGACCTTGTGCTTGAGGTAGGCCGACAGCGACCAGTAGCCATAGCCCCAGCGGCTGCGCCAGTGGTTGAGCCAGCGATTGAGGGTCAGGGTGAACTCGTAGGCCGAGTCGCCGAGAAAAGCCAGCCAGCGGTGATAACGGGTGATCACGTCGAACTGGTCGCCGTGGATCACCAGCAGTTGGCGGCCATCGACCGTGACGTGCACCGCCTCGTCCACCAACTGAATATTGCCAAGTAGCAAGCTCGAGTAGCGGCGCAGGAATTCGTCGTGGTTGCCGGTGACGTAGATCACCTCGGTGCCGCGCTTGCTCATGGTCAGCAGGCGACGGATCACGTTGGTGTGCGCCTGCGGCCAGTAGATGCCGCCACGCAGTTTCCAGCCGTCGATGATGTCGCCCACCAGGTAGATGCGGTCTGCGTGATAACGCTTGAGGAAGGCCGCCAGGTGCTCAGCCTGGCAATCGCGCGTACCGAGGTGCACATCAGAGATCCACAGGGTGCGGACACGTTGTTTGCGGCTGGGCTTGGCGAGCTGGGCGCTGGTCATGGGCGGCCTCCGGCTGGGTTTAGTCGAGCTTGAGGCGTTGCGGTGAAAGGCTTGTGACAGGAAAAAGACCGTTTCATGACGCAGCAGTGCTTCGGCCCAGGCGTTACACTGCGGCGGTTGCCGAGGAACCCGCCATGCACCCGATTCTGTCCCTGCGTCATTACAGCCACGAAGTGCTCAGCCATAGCCATGAGCATGCGCAACTGGTCTTCGGCCTGGCTGGCGAGCTGCAATTCGACGTGGATGGCCAAGGCAGCCGGGTGTTGCGTCATCACCTGGCCGTAGTGCCGGCCGAAGCACGCCACACCTGCGGCAGCCCACGCGGCAGCCAGTGCCTGGTGCTGGACCTGCCGGCCAACGACTGGCTCGAACGCCAGCTTGGCCATCACGCGAGCGACATCCAGCGCCTGCTGGACAGACCCAACGCACTGCAGCTCGATCCCTCCCAGGGCCAGTTGCTCAACTGGCTGGCCAGCAGCCCGATCAACGACCCGATCATAGCCGGCCAGGGCGCCGCCCTGCTGCTGGGCAGCCTGGCCTGCAGCCGCCAGCAACGCGAACCGGCTGGTTTGCCCCTGGCCGCTCTCGATCACTACATCGATCAGCATGCCGCTCACCCGCTGCAGGTGGCGGACCTGGCACGCCTGGCCGGCCTTTCCGTGGCGCGTCTGCATGCCCGCTTCCAGGCTGAAACCGGCCGTACCCCCATGGAGCACATCCGCCAGCGGCGCCTGCAACTGGCCGAGCAGCTGTTGCGCGGCAGCGACCTGGCCGTTGGCGAAATCGCCGCCCGGGTCGGCTACAGCTCACAAAGCGCCTTCACCGCCGCCCTCTCCCGCCACCTGGGCATGACCCCACGGCAATTGCGCCGTACGCGCTAGCCAGCACACGAGCAGTAGGGTGCGCCGCGCGCACCGGCCGTTAGCGATGCCGCACGTGCCCTCGATAGCCTGGCGACAAAACGTCTGATTCCCGCGACAGACAATGGCCGCCTACGGCACCTAGACTGCGCGGCATCATCGAAGGAGTACCCCCATGCAAACCATCGAATGGCAGGATTTCGAGAAGGTGGAGCTACGCGTCGCCACCATTCGCAGCGCCCGCCGCAATGAAAAAGCGCTGAAGCCGGCCTACGTGCTGGAGGTCGATCTCGGCGAACTGGGCGTCAAGACCTCCAGTGCTCAGATCACCGCGCACTACGGCTGTGACGAACTGATTGGTCGTCAGGTGCTGTGCGTCTGCAACTTCGCGCCCAAGCGCATCGCCGGGGTGCGCTCGGAAGTACTGGTGACCGGTGTTTATGACAGTGAGAATCGCGTCGTCCTGGCCGGCTTCGACAAGCCGCTGCCCAACGGTGCGCGCCTGGCATGACGGAACGTAACGCCCTGCTGGCGATTCACCTGGGTGCCCTGCTGTTCGGCCTGTCAGGCATTTTCGGCAAACTGGCGGCGACCACACCGAACATGATTGCAGGCGGCCGCGCGCTCTTCGCCGTGCTCGCCTTGAGCCTGGCTGCCGCACTCTGGCGCAGCCGCAACGCTGTGCGTCCCAGCCTGCGGCAGATGGCGCTGCTGGCACTCGGCGGCCTGCTGCTGGGCACGCACTGGGTCACCTTCTTCGAGGCGGTAAAAATATCCGGTGTAGCTATCGCCACGTTGGGTTTCGCCAGTTTCCCGGCTTTCACCGTCCTGCTCGAGGGCCTGCTGTTTCGTGAGCGCACCCGGCCCAGCGAGTTCGCCATGGTCGGTGTGGTGTGCGTGGGGCTGGTTCTGGTCACGCCCGAATTCAGCCTCGACAGTGGCGCCACCGTCGGGCTGCTGTGGGCCGTGCTGTCGGGCTTTCTGTTCGCCCTGCTGTCGCTGCTCAATCGCGCCAGCACCCGCGGCCTCGACCCGGTAAAGGCTGCGCTGTACCAAAACATCACGGTGCTGATCTGCTTCCTGCCGCTGGCCTGGCCACTGCTGCCCAGCGTGCGCCCGGTGGACTGGCTGTGGCTGGCGATGCTCGGGATCTTCTGCACGGGCCTGGCGCACAGCCTGTTCGTCGCCAGCCTGCGCGTGCTCAAGGCGCGCACCACGGCGGTGATCTTCGCCCTGGAGCCGGTCTACGGGATTCTGTTCGCCTGGTGGCTGTTCAGCGAGCAGCCGACGCTGCGCATGCTCGCAGGGGGCGTGCTGATCGTCAGCGCCATCTTCGTTTCCGCACGGATGGCGCGTTGACCCTAAGACGTCGCCCAAGAGCCTGTTTAGGATCTCGCGAGCTAGAGCGGTACAACACCGATGGCGGCCCCACAAAAATAAGCGAGGCACGGTCGGAGTCGCGAGCGACTGTACTTTTGTACATGAGCATTTCGACCGGGCTGGCGCTCCAGATTGTTTTTAACGCAGTAACGCCGACGCGCAGCAGATCATAAATAGGCTCTAGCGGTCGTTATGCCCAAGGTCGCGACCTGGATCGATCAGATCGCGCACCCGCTGCTTGAGCACCTTGGCCTCCGGGAAACCGCCGTCGGCCTTGCGCTCCCAGATCTGCTGGTCGTTGCAGAGGATGCGAAAAACACCGCCCGTGCCCGGCTCCAGGCTGACCCGTCCCAGCTCATCGGCAAAAGTGCTGAGCAGTTCCTGGGCCAGCCAGGCGGCGCGCAGCAGCCATTGGCACTGCGTGCAATAGGTGATGACGATTTCTGGCTTGTGATCGGACATGGCAGCGGCTCTACGGTGGGGCTTGATGCCTATAATAGCGGCCTTTGTCCCTGCTTCTGCCGGAAACCACCATGCGCCGCCTGCTCTTTTCGCTGATCTGTCTGCTCGCCCTCTCCAGCCAGCCTGCCTTCGCTGCCGAACGTGTCGGGCTGGTGTTGTCTGGCGGTGCCGCCCGCGGCCTGGCGCACATTGGCGTGCTCAAGGTGCTGGAGGAACAAGGCATCCGTATCGATGCCATCGCTGGCACCAGCATGGGCGCCATCGTTGGTGGGCTTTACGCTGCCGGCTACTCGGTAGCCGAGCTTGAGCGCCTGGCGCTGGAACTGGACTGGCAACAGGCGCTGTCCGACTCACCGCCACGCGAGGACATCCCCTTTCGCCGCAAGCAGGATGACCGCGACTTCCTGATCAAGCAAAAACTCAGCTTTCGCGACGACGGCAGTCTGGGCCTGCCACTGGGTGTGATCCAGGGACAGAACCTCGCGCTGCTGCTGGAAAGTCTGCTGGTACACCGCAGCGCCACCCGCGACTTCGATCATCTGCCGATCCCCTATCGCGCCGTGGCCACCGACGTGGTCAGCGGCGAGCAGGTGATCATGGGCAGCGGGCACCTGCCGCAGGTGATGCGCGCCAGCATGTCCATCCCTGCAGTATTCGCACCGGTAGAAGTGGACGGTCGCCTGCTGGTCGATGGCGGCATGGTCAACAACGTGCCAATCGACGTGGCACGGCAGATGGGGGTCGACCATGTCATCGTCGTCGACCTCGGCATGCCGCTGAAACCGGCCAAGGATCTGCTCACCGTGGTCGACGTGATGAACCAGTCGATCAACCTGATGATGCGCAAGAACTCTGAAGCGCAATTGGCGACGCTGAGCGCCGACGACGTGCTGATCCAGCCGCCGCTGGCTGGCTTCGGCGTGGCCGACTTCAGCCGTGGCGAACAGATGATGGAGGCCGGCTACCGCGCCACGCAGATTCAGACCGAGCGCCTGGCACGCCTGCGCACCACCGGCGCCGGCAACCCGGCTCTGGCCATGGCCCGCACCCGCGAGCAGCGCACCCCGGTGATCCGCGAGATTCACGTGGAGAATGACTCAAAAGTCGGCGATGAGGTCATTCGCCGTCACATCCGCCAGACGCTGGGCGAACCGCTGGACATGGATCGCCTGCAGAAGGACATGGGCACGCTGTACGGCCTGGATTACTTCGAGCGCGTGCAATACCGAGTGGAGCCACTGGATGAACGCGGCAGCGCACTGGTGATCGATGCGCGTGGCAAGCGCACCGGCACCGACTACCTGCGCCTGGGGCTCAACCTGTCCGACGACATGCGCGGCGATAGCGCTTTCAACATCGGCGCCAGTTATCGCATCAACGGCATCAACGAACTCGGCGCCGAATGGCTGACGCGCCTGCAACTGGGTGACCGTCAGGAGCTCTACAGCGAGTTCTATCAACCACTGGACGCCGGTTCGCGTTATTTCGTCGCGCCCTACCTGTTCGGCGAGGCGCAGAACGTCGAAGCGATTCTGGACAACGACCCCATCGCCGAATATCGCCTGGAGCGCTACGGTTATGGCCTCAATCTCGGCCGGCAGATCGCCAACAACGGCGAGATCCGCTTCGGCGTCGGCCAGGCCTGGGGCGAAGCGAATGTACGCGTCGGCGAACGCGACCTGCCCAGCTTCAGCTTCACCGAGGGCTACTACGAGCTGCTGTACTCCTTCGACACCCTCGACAACCTCGACTTCCCGCGCACCGGCGAGGATATCGGCGTGATGTTGCGCAAGTACGACCGCAGCCTGGGCTCCGACGAGGCGTATCGCCAGTGGCAAGTGAAGCTGGACAAGGCGTACAGCCACGGCCCCAACACCTGGCTGTTGGGCGGGCGCTATGGCCGCACTCTGGATGAAGCGGAGGTGGTCACCTCGGGCTTCATTCTCGGCGGTGCTCAGGAGTTGTCGGGTTTCCGCCAGGATTCGCTCAGCGGCCAGAACATGGCGCTGGCGCGGATGATCTACTACCGGCGCCTGACGCAGAACTCAATGCTGCCACTGAACTTCCCGCTGTACCTGGGTCTGTCGCTGGAGCGCGGCCGCACCTGGAACAACGACAATGCCTTCGACAGCGGCTACATCAATGCCGCCAGCATCTTCCTCGGCCTGGATACCCCGCTGGGCCCGCTCAACCTCAGCTATGGTTTCAACGACGAGCGGGAAAAGGCGCTGTACCTGAATCTCGGTAAGAGTTTCTGAAACAACGAGGCCGCGCATGTGCGCGGCCTCGTCGAGTACAGCTACAGCAATCTGTCAGGCGATTTCTGCCAATAGCTGGCGCGCCGCCTTTCTCTGCTCGTCGTCACCATGGTCGATCACGTCATTGAGGATGTCGCAGGCGGTGGCGATGTCACCCTGCTTGATATAGGCCAGCGCCTGATTGAGCTTGGTCATGTGCTCGGGGTCGGTCGCCAACTGGTCGATATCACCCTGTAGCGCCGCAGTGGCATCAGCGTCCCCGGCAAATGCGTCGAGGAAGTTGTCGTCCAGCCCCTGCGGCTCATCGATCAGTACCATTTCCATCTCGCCAAAGGCGCTCAGTTGCTCATCTTCATGATGCAGTTCGAACACCTCCGGCAGCTCCTGCAGGTTGCTGGCGAACGACGCATCGAACTCCGGCTCGGCAGCGGGCTTGGCTTTGGCCTTGGCGGCAGCCGGGAACGGGCTGACCAGATCCCAGTCAGCATCCAATGACAGATCGTCGAGGTTGAGCTGAAAATCCTGCTCGGCCAGCGGCTCAGCAGCTGCCGGCAACGGCGCAACAGGTTCTTTCGGCGTTTGCTGAGACATCTGCATGTTCGGATGACGCGACTTCAGCGCGTCGATGCGTGCGGCATCGAACGCCTCGGCACGCAGCACCGCCTCCTCACGAGCAAAGCCCTGCCCATCACCGAGCATCGCCATGACCTCCAGCAGACGGAAACGCAGATCACTGCGCTGCGACTCCTGAGCCAGCGCCTTGTTCAATTCACCGCGAGCCTCACTGAGACGACCGTAGGCGATATAGACATTGACCGCCTCAAGGGGGTCGACCGGCCCCTGAGCACGAGCAAGCACCGGCGTCGGTACGGCCCTGGCCACTGGTTCGGCGGGCACAGTAGCGGCAAGCGCGGCGAGCGGTGGCTGGGGTTGCTGCTGAGGCGGCTGCGCCTTCGGTTGTACCTGCACCACGGGTTTGGCTTTCTCGCCACGCCGCCGCGCGGCCCAGAACAGCGCACCGAGCAGCAGCAACAGGCCGAGACCACCGGCCAGCAGCGTCGACCACCAGCCGCGCTCGGCGACAGGCTCTTCCACGCTTGCCGGAGCAGCGGCAACGGGCTCGATCGGCGTACGCGCAGCCAGCTCAGCCAATTGAGCATCTTTCTGCGCCAGTTGCTCCTGCAATTGCTGGAGTTGCAGTTGCAGCTGCGCCAAGCCTTGTTGCAGTTGCAGGTTTTCGGCTGCCTGGTTGGCCAGTTCCAGATCCACCTGGCGCTGCTTCTCGGCCAGCAGTTCAAGGCTTTCGGTTGGTTGCGGCGCGGGCTCGACAGCAGCCAACGGCGCGCTTACCGGCCCTTCGATGCTGCCTTCTGCAACCACAGGTGCGGCCTCGGCAGCTAGCGGAGCAACAATCGGCTGCGCGGCAGCGGCACGAGCGGCGTCCGGCAGCAATAGATCGGCGCCGGCCTGCAGACGACCAGGGTCGCCACCGGCGAAAGCGCTGGGGTTGAGGGCCAGAATACCCTCCATCAATACCTGCTGAGACAGCGTGCTGCCCTGCTCACGCAAACGCGCAGCGATGGACCAGAGGCTATCGCCGCGCACGACCTGATGACGATGCCCTGCCGAGGCACT
Organism: Ectopseudomonas composti; assembly: GCF_900115475.1. Classification (GTDB taxonomy): domain Bacteria; phylum Pseudomonadota; class Gammaproteobacteria; order Pseudomonadales; family Pseudomonadaceae; genus Aquipseudomonas; species Aquipseudomonas composti. Next base: position 26,339 of record NZ_FOWP01000009.1, on the reverse strand, counting down.
CGGCGGGGTGATCGCTCGAACCGACGAAGCCGGGGCTTGAGTGCGCGGAGCCGCTTGCGAGACCGCAGCAGCACTTGGCGCCGCCACCGAGGTATAAGCCGAGGAACCAGGCGGATCGAGCAGGACTGTGTATTCACGCAGCAGCTGACCGTTGGGCCGCGCCACTTCGACGATGAAGTTCAGGTAGGGCTCACGCACCGGGCGGCTGGAAACCACACGAATCACACTGCGCGAACCTCGCAACAGCGGCGTGAAGCGCAGATCATTGAGAAAGTAGAAACGCTCGACACCCGAGCGGTTGAATACCTCGGCAGGTGCCAGGCCAACACTCAGATCCTGAGCGCCCAGGTCACCCACCTCGAGCAACTCGATCTCGGCCTCGAACGGCTGGTTCAATGCCGAATGCAGCGTGATCTCACCCAAACCAAGCGCCGGTGCCATTCCCGAATAGAGAGCGGAGCCCGAAGCCAAACCCAACATTAACTGACGCACCCGAGCCATGTGACCTCCAGGGTTATCCGGCTCGAACGCCACCTCCTCGACTTCCTGTCTGAGCTTCCCTTGGCCGGGAGGCTGGCGCCCTTCATAGTTCCGAGAACGAGCGACAAGGTCCTTGTCGAGATCGTCTCGGATTGCATTATGGCTACTAATTCACAAAGTAGCGGCTTGGACGCCAGTTTGCCGACGAAAGCACGGTGCCATCAAGCGCCATCAAGCGCCATCAGTCAAAAGTTAGGCACAAAAGAATAATCCGATCAAAAAACGATCAGATTTTGACAGTATCAACCGATTCACTTCATCAGATTGCCGAGCACTCGAGCATGGACCTGCTGACAGCGGCGTAGATCATCGTCGTCGATGCCGGCGAAAACCTCATGACGAAGCTGGGTTGAAATCGCTTCGATCTTCTCGATCAGCGGCTGTGCCTTGGGCTGCAGCGCGATCTTCTTGGCGCGACGATCCTCAGGCACCGCCACGCGAATCACCAGCTCCTGGTTTTCCAGGCTGTCGAGCAGACGAGCCAGGGTCGGCCCTTCTACACCGACACTCTGCGCCAATTCACGCTGGGTCGGCATTTCAGTGAAACGCGCCAGGTGCAGCAGCACCAGCCAGCGAGCCTGAGACAGTCCGAGACCGACCAGGCGCCTGTCGAGTTCGGAACGCCAGGCGCGCGACAACTGGGCAACCTGCATGGCAAAACGATGTTGATCGGGGTAAGACATGGGTAAGCGGACTCATACAAAGGTCAAAAACTAATTATTAGCCAGCTAGCCATAACCCGATGCCCAGGGCAAGCGCAGATTGCGTCGTGAGCGTTGCAGAATGCGACCGAGCGCCCGCATTGCTGCTGTATGTCAGGCTGCGACCTTGTTGCGGCCAAAGGCCTTGGCCTCGTATAGCGCACGGTCGGCCTGCTCATAGAGCTGACTCAGATCAGGTTGGCTACCGGGGCTCAGCCAGGCTACACCGATGGACATGGTCAGCACCGCGGCGCTGTCAGAGCCGCGATGCGCGATGGCGGCCTCCTCCAGCGACTGCCGCAACACTTCGGCACGTTGTCTGGCCTCATCGGCGCCGATGTCGAACAGCAGCAGTGCGAACTCTTCACCGCCGAGACGCACCCCCATGTCCAGCGGCCGCCGCGCAGACTGTTCGATCAGCGCGCCGATGCGCTGCAAGGCCACGTCGCCAGCCTGGTGGCCGTAACAGTCGTTGTAGGCTTTGAAGTGATCGATATCGCATAGCAGCAGCGCCAGTGACTTGCCGTCACGCTGCGCCTGGCGCCATAAACGCTCGAATTGTCGATTGAAACTGCGGCGATTGTGCAGCCCCGTGAGGCTGTCGTGGTAAGCCAGCAGGCGCATCAACCTGCTGATCAGAAAGTGTTCGCGCGACTTGTATTCCAGGAGGTAGCAGCCGACGGCGCCCGTCAGGTTGCCGAACGAGAGAAACAGGATGTTGTTGATCAAGCGCGGCGTGGCCAGCCCTGCGGACAAATCCGCAAGCACGTAGGTGAGCATCACCACCAGGGAACAGGCCAGCGCCTCGCTCAGGCGCAAGCCGACGAGAAAGTACGCCGCCATGCTTACCAGCAGCAAACCTTCATAGGGGTAGTTGGGTTCGACCCGATGGGCGATACCGACGATCAGCGACGCGCCCACGCCGAGCGCGAGAATGCAGGTCATGCTCAGCGGCAACAGAAGATGGATATGCCGACGCTGCAGGATCAGGGCCGCACAGATCAGCAGGATCAGCAACACCACGACGCGCACGGCGAGCACCCAGCCCAGGTGCGATGCAGGCACCACGAGCATGTCGAGTGCTGCCAGGGACAGCCAGATGACGGTGGCGATAATGAGTGCGAAACGCTTGAGCTCGAAGCTGTCTTCGAGCAAATGGGCACGGTACTCGCGCTCCAGGCCACGAGAAAAACGTAACCAGCGAAAACCCAGGCTCAGTTGGTCTGCATAGGGGCTCGGACGAACCTCATCGAGCCAGGCATGGTAGTTAGGCACCGTTACCTCGTTCAGTGGCGACCTGCCCACACCTTAGCCTTGTCAGCGAAATGCCGCCAGAATCATGCAGGCGAGTTTCGCCACAGAACACCTACATCTCGAACTCGACCTGCAGCGCAGCGCGTACGCAATAGAGCACCGTTTCATCAACACGGCCGGCAAACAGTGGCGCGACTTCGCTCACCGGCGGCAACTCGCCCTCGCCGTCGAGGAAGCTCTCCTGAATCTCGCCCAGCAGTTCTTCCGGCAGATCCAGCGCCTGCTCCAGCGTCAGTTGCTGCTGGGCGATGGCCTCGGCCAGCAGGCTGTAGACGTTCTTCTCGCTGCAGCCCAGCTGATTGGCAATCTGCGCAGGCGTCATTCCAGCACGGGCCAAGCTGACCAGCTCGTGGCGCAAATCGGCGACCGGGGCCGGCGCTTCGTTCGCGGCGCTGCCATTTAGCACTTCCAGGAACGCCTGACCGTAACGCTCCAACTTGCGCGCCCCGACACCACTGACCTCGGCCATCTCGCTCAGCGAACCGGGCTGGCTGCGCAGCATCTCCAGCAGCGTGGCATCAGGGAAAATCACGTACGGCGGCACGCTGTGCTCTTCCGCCAGCTTGCGGCGCAGGCCGCGCAGTGCTTCCCACATCTCCCGCTCGTGGCCGCGTACCAGTTGGCTGGCTGCGCTGCTGGAGGCCTTGGCCGCCTGCGCCGGCTTGGGCTCGCGGCGCAGTTGCAAGCCAACCTCGCCCCGTAACAACGGCCTGCAGGTCTCACTCAGGCGAAGACCACCGAAGCCTTCCAGATCGACGTCAGCCAGGCCACGGGCGACCAGCTGGCGAAACAGCGTGCGCCACTCGACTTCGGAAAAGCCCTTACCGACGCCGAATACCGCCAGGTGCTGATGACCGGAACTGCGGATTTTCTCGTTGTCGCGGCCGAGCAGAATGTCCACCAGATGGCCGACGCCATAGCGCTGGCCACTGCGATAGACGGCCGACAACGCTTGGCGTGCCGGCTCGGTGGCATCCCAGGTCTCGACGCCATCGATGCAGTTGTCGCAGTGACCGCAAGGGTTGGGCAATTCTTCATCGAAGTAGGCCAGCAGCGCCTGGCGCCGGCAGCGCGTCTCTTCGCACAGCGCGAGCATGGCATCGAGCTTGTGCTGCTCGATGCGCTTGTGGCGCTCGTCGCCTTCGGAGTTGTTGAGCATCTGCTTGAGGAAGATCACATCCTGCAGGCCGTAGGCCATCCAGGCGTCGGCCGGCAAGCCGTCACGACCGGCGCGCCCGGTCTCCTGGTAGTAAGCCTCCAGCGACTTGGGCAGATCCAGGTGGCAGACGAAGCGCACGTTGGGTTTGTCGATGCCCATGCCGAAGGCGATGGTCGCCACCATGATCAACCCTTCCTCATTGAGAAAGCGCTTCTGGTTAAAGGCCCGCAACTCGTTGGGCAGGCCAGCGTGATAAGGCAGCGCCGGGAAACCCTGACTGCTGAGGAAGTCGGCGACCTCCTCGACCTTCTTGCGCGACAGGCAGTAGACGATGCCGGCATCGCCCTTGCGCGCGGCGAGAAAGCCGAGCAGTTGCTTGCGCGGCTGATCCTTGGGCTGGATGCGGTAGAAGATGTTCGGGCGGTCGAAGCTCGACAGGAAGCGCTCGGCGTTGTTCAGCTGCAGGCGCTGGACGATCTCTTCGCGGGTGCGTTTGTCCGCCGTGGCGGTCAGGGCAATACGCGGCACCGCGGGGAACAGCTCGGCGAGCTGGCCGAGCTGCAGGTATTCCGGGCGGAAATCATGGCCCCATTGCGACACGCAATGCGCCTCGTCGATGGCGAACAGGGCGATATCCAGGCCCTGCAGGAAGCTCAGCATGCGTGGTTGCACCAGACGCTCGGGCGCCAGGTAGAGCATCTTGATCTGCCCGCGGCGGATGCGGTCGGCGATCTCGCGCTGCTCATCGGCGCTCAGCGTGGAATTCAGCGCCACGGCGGCCACGCCCAGTTCGTCGAGGGTCGCCACCTGATCGTCCATCAGCGCGATCAGCGGTGAAACCACCACGGCCAGGCCCTCACGCATCAGCGCCGGCACCTGGAAGCACAACGACTTGCCGCCGCCAGTAGGCATCAGTACCAAGGCATCGCCGCCTGCCGCGACACGCTCGATGATCGCGGCCTGGTTGCCGCGAAAGGCGTCGTAGCCGAAAACGTCTTTGAGAATGCGCTGGGCGTGGTCGAGCATGAAGGCCTCCAAATCGAGCCGCACATTATGCCGCATGATCGGCTACAACAGGGCGCCTCCCCGTCCGAAGCCGCTCAATCGCCGCTGGCAGAGCGCCCGTGCTGGTCGCAGAGGCGGCGGTGAACTAGAATCCAACCTCGTTTATCCCCTAAGCCTCAAGGTAACCCCACGATGTCCTTCGCCGAGCAACTGTCCCGCCTGCAAGCCTTCCTCGATGCCGATGAGCTGCACGAAGAAGCGTTGGACTACGTGGCCGCCCATGGCTACCTGACCGCCCTGGCGATCTGCCCGGATCAGGTGCCGGAGCGTGAGTGGATCGATGCGCTGTTCGCCGAGCCGCCGCACTACCGCAGCGACGCCGAGCGCGAAGAGATCGAAAGCACCCTGATCCACCTGAAGGCCCATATCGCCCGTCAGCTTGCAGGTGAAGAAGAGCCCGAGCTGCCTTGCGACCTGGACCTCGGTGAAGAGCCGGACGATTCCGATCTGCGCGGCTGGTGCATCGGTTTCATGGAAGGGGTGTTCCTGCGCGAAGCGGTGTGGTTCGAAGATGCCGAGGACGAAGTCAGCGAGCTGCTGTTGCCGATCATGGTCGGCTCCGGTCTGTTCGACGAGCAGCAGGAGTTCGCCGAGATCGCCCGTGACCACGACCTGGTGGACAGCATGATCGACCAGATCCCGGAACTGCTCACCGCCCTCTTCCTGCTGTGCCAGGCTCCGGAAGAAAAACCCGCACTGCTCAAGCCCCGCCACTGATTCATGCACGCCGGGGCATCACCCGGCTACCGACAAGACTCGCCCATGCCGCGTGACATTCAGCCCAGCCGCCATCGCAGTGTCCGCTATCTGCTGCTGACCATCGGCTGGCTGAGCGTGGCGCTCGGGGTCATCGGTATCTTTCTGCCGGTGCTGCCGACCACGCCCTTTCTACTATTGGCTGCCGCCTGCTTCGTTAGAAGCTCGCGGCGCTTCTATCTGTGGCTGGTGATGCACCCGCACCTTGGCCCGTGGATTCGTGACTACCTCGACGGCGAGGGCATTCCGCGCAAGGCCAAGGTCTACGCGCTGAGTCTGATGTGGGCGAGCATCGCCTTCTCCTGCTACCTGGTGCCGATGTTCTGGGCCCGCACCTTCATGCTGACCAGCGCCGTGCTGGTCAGCCTCTATATCCTGCGCCAGAAGACGCTGCCCAATCCCTGAGGCGCTGTGTCAGTGACCGTCCGCTGTGGATTGCATCCAGGCTACGCGCGACAGTCGACAACCTTTTGACACCGCACATCCGCCCAAGCGAAGCGGCCGGCAAAAAATCGACACCTCGCCTAGACTCTGCGAATCAGGCCTGGAGGCAACGATCCCATGCGACGGCGACGTGTTCAGGGATGGCGGTGGCACCTGTCGATCCTCTGGATCGGCGGTCTGCTGCTGGCTGGCCTGGCGTTGGCCAACTGGGACTTCGCACAGATCCTGAAGAACGCCGAAAGCCGCTACGGCAACCTCGGCCCGGCACGCACGCGCATCCTCGACTGGGAAGCGCTGATCAAGGCCAGTGCGGCTTTACCTGAGGCCGACAAGCTCAACGAGGTCAATCGCTTCTTCAACCGCAAGGTACGCTTCGTCGACGACAGTCAGCTATGGCGTGAAAACGATTACTGGGCCACCCCCGTGGAAATGCTGGTCAAGGGCGCTGGCGATTGCGAGGACTACTCCATCGCCAAGTACTTCACCCTGCGTCGCCTCGGCATTCCCAGCGAGAAGCTGCGCATCACTTACGTCAAGGCGCTGAACTACAACCAGGCGCATATGGTGCTGACCTATTACGCCAACCCCAGCGCCGAGCCGTTGGTGCTGGACAACCTGATCAACGACATCCGCCCTGCCTCGCAGCGCAAGGACCTGCTCCCGGTCTATGCCTTCAATGCCGAAGGCCTCTATCTGCCTGGCTCCAATACCCGCAAGAGCGACTCGAAGAAGCTCTCGCGCTGGCAAGACATCCTGAAAAAAATGCACGCCGAAGGCTTCGCCGTGGGCGAAGGCTAGGAGGAACGACATGTCCTTACTGAAGCAGCTATTCCTCGCCATTTGCCTGTTCCTGGTCGTGGCTTTTACCGGCAGTTTCGTCGCCAGCGTCGAAACCTCGCGTGAACAACTGCTCAGCCAGTTGCGCTCACACGCACAGGACGCCGCCACGGCGCTGGGCCTGTCGATGACACCACACGTGGACGACCCGGCCATGCTCGAACTGATGGTCAGCTCGATCTTCGATAGCGGCTACTTCGCCAGCATCCGCGTGGTGAGCATTCCCGACGACAAGGTACTGGTCGAACGCAGCACTGAGGTACGAGCAGAAAACGTCCCGCAGTGGTTCGTCGATCTGGTGAACCTCGAACCCGAAGGCGGCGATGCACTGATCATGCGCGGCTGGGAACAGGCCGCGCGGGTCGAGGTGCTCAGCCATCCTCAGTTCGCCCTGGCCAAGTTATGGGACGGCGCCATCGGCAGCCTGCTCTGGCTGCTGCTCTGTGGCCTGGTCAGCGCCGTGCTCGGTGGCTGGCTGCTGCGCACACAACTGCGCCCGCTGGACAACATGGTGCAGCAAGCGCAGGCCATCACCCGCCGCGAATTTCTCACCCTGCCACGCGTACCGCGTACACCGGAACTCAAGCGCGTGGTACTGGCCATGAACCAGATGGTCGACAAGCTCAAAACGCTGTTCGCCGAAGAAGCCGCGCGCAGCGAGAAATTGCGTGAAGAAGCCTACCAGGACAGCCTCACCGGCCTGGCCAACCGCCGACAATTCGATATTCGCCTGAGCAACCAACTGGCGGTCAACGAACAGAACGCAGAAGGCTATCTGCTGTTGTTGCGCGTCAACGACCTCGGCGGCCTCAACCAGCGCCTTGGCGGGCAGCGCACCGATGCACTGATCGGCGCGTTGGGAGAACTGCTCAAGCGCCTGCTGGATGCTCCGGGGCGCAGCGAGTGGCTGGCTTCACGCAGCCGTGGCGGCGAATTCACCCTGCTCGCGCCGGGTTTGAGCAGCGATGACGCCAACCACCTCGCTGAAGAGATCAGCGAACACCTGAACAACCTGCATCAAACCGGTGCCAGCGACTGCAATCCGGTGGCCCATATCGGCATCGCGGCGTTTCGCCCTGGCGAGGAGCCGGCCAGCGTGATCGGACGCGCCGACCAGGCACTGGCCCAGGCGCAAAGCAATGCGGCCAAGTGCTGGGAACGCCTCGACGACTTCACCGCGCAGAGCAGCCAGGGCCTGCACGACTGGCGCGGCTGGATCGACGAGGCGCTCAACCAGGGCAAGCTACAGCTGTACTTCCAACCGGTGGTCGAATGCGTTTCAGGCGCGCTGCTGCAACGCAAGGTGCTGGCGCGTCTGCTCGACCCGCAGGGCGAAGCCATTGCCGCTGGGCGCTTCCTGCCGTGGATCGAACGCCTTGGCTGGGGCGCCCGTTTCGACCTGGCCATGCTCGAACACGCCCTCACCCACCTGGCTCAGCACCCCGAACCACTGGCGCTCAGTTTGTCTGCTGCGACCCTACGTGAACCTGCAAAGCGGGCAAAGCTTCTGGCGCTGCTCAAGGAACATCCGGAGCAGGCCAGCTTGCTGACTCTGGAAGTCGACGAGCGCCATCTGCCACCACCGACGGAACTGGAAGCGCTGAGCCAGAGCCTGCGTGAAGCAGGCTATAGCCTGGGTTTGCAACACTTCGGCGGGCGCTTCAGCCTGATCGGCAACCTGACCCACCTGGGGTTGGCGTACCTGAAGATCGACGGTACCTATATCCGCGCCATCGACCTGGAGAGCGACAAGCGGTTGTTTATCGAGGCGATATTTCGCGCGACCAACAGCATCGATCTGCCGCTGATCGCCGAAATGGTGGAAACCCAGGGAGAGTTGGAGGTGCTGACCGAACTGGGTGTACACGGCGCCATGGGCCGCCTGATCGGCGCTCCGGCGCCCTGGCAGTGAAATCAATGTACTCGGCAAGCGCAGCTGCTCGGCGTTTGCTGACTAGCCTGACACCTTGATTCTCGGCCAGTCGTTACCGGGGACGGGGCACGATACCGTCATGGCGCGAGGCTACACCAGGTGGTGATCGTCATCACCGAGTAGACCACTCAGCCCTTCGATCTCGGCCCGCGCGATGGCGCGCTGGTCGAGCTTCTGCCGCGCGGCTTCGGGCAGATCGGTATAGCGAATCACACCGCGCTCGACCAGCACACTGACCACGTCTTCCAGCACGCGCACCAACTCCAGGTCGGATTGCTTGAGGCTGTCCAGGCGCGCCTTGACCTCTTCCTTGGCAGCCAGCCAGGCATGCAACTCCTCGCTTTCGACCGCCAGGTTTTCCGTCATCCCATCGAAGGGCTCGTGTTCAACCCGCAACAAACGCCCGGCCGCGTCGCGCTGTACGTAAACCATCGGTGCCTCCAGCAAACGCCATAAAAAAGCCCGCTCCCGGAACGGGTAGCGGGCTTACTCTAGTTGAGTGCTCGAACTAAGGAAACTCTGAGAAGCATTTCCTTGTGTCTGAGAAACCGCCGGCTACATGCCGACGGTTTCAACTCAATGCCTCAGGCGACCAACTGGTCGTTGTCCAGCATGCCCTGGATGATATCCGCCGCATTACCACCGGACAGCACGGTATTTTCCAGGGTAATGGTCTGATCCACCGGCGTGCCACTGCCTGCGCTGGCGACGTTGATCACCGTGCTGCCCGGATCGCTGACGAAGTCGAAGCTCAGATACTGGGTCAACACGTCGGCGCTGCCTGCATCAGTGACGCCCTGCAACAGTTGCGACAGATCCAGCTTGTCGTCGCCATTGCCGAAGTCCTTGACGATGTCGTGATAGTTGCCGCCCCGATCATCAGCGTTCCACACGAAGGTGTCGTTACCGGCACCACCAATGAGGATGTCGTTGCCCTTGCCGCCGATCAGGGTGTCATTGCCATCACCACCTTCCAGGCGATCATTGCCGCCCAGACCATGGAGCGTATCGTTGCCGCCCAGCCCCAGCAGCACATCACTGCCTTCGCTGCCCAGCAAGGTGTCGTTGAGCGCCTCGTGGCCCATCACCACATTTGGCTGCGGTGCAGGCCCCGAGCCGATACCGACCACCAGACGCGCCGTGCTGACGTCGCCATCGGGCTGGGTCAGCTGGTAGGTGAAGACATCCTCCTTGCCCAGGTTGGCGTAGTCGGGGTCCGGCGTGTAGGTGTAGGAGCCATCGCTGTGCAACAGCAGGCTGCCCCACTGCCCGTCGATAGTCTTCGAGGTGCTCACCGCCACATAGCTGCCGTTATCCAGCACGCTGAGCACCGCCCCTTCGCTGCCTTTGCTATCCACCGCGCCCCATGGGTGATCGCTGTAGAGATAGTTGTTGGCATCTGTCAGCACGTTGCCCGCCACCGCCGTGGCCGTATCGACCAGCATCGCAGCTGCTACGGTGATCAGGGTGATGTTGTCCACCCGAACACGGAAGCTGTTGCTGTTGTTGGTGCGATCATTGACCTCGAAGTAGAGGCGATAAGTCCCCTCGCCCACGCTATTGCTGGTGACGGTAGTCGAGTTACTGGACGCATGGGTGCCGCTCTGCACCAGCGTCCAAGCGCTGCCGTTCTGCTTGTACAAGGTCCAGGTGAACTGGTCTCCAGAACCGCTGCTGCTGAAGTTGCTGATGCTGCCCAGGTCGAAGGACACCGTGGCCGTGCTGCCCTCAGCTACCTCGAAGGTCGGTGTGGCAGCCTTGGTGCTGACACCAGCGCTACGATCGCTGTCGATGAGCTGCAGGGCATTGCTCTGCACACTGACACCATTGGACGAATTGACAGCGGTAACACCCCACTTGCTGCCCGCCACAGCCATTACATCGGCCTGCGTAATCACCGTGGTTTCATTACCACTCACGTTGCCGTTGTCGTTGGTATCGAATATCCAGGGGTTGTAGTTAGGCCCGGACGAGGCCGGATTGCTGGTACTGGAGAAGTCTGCCAGTACCTTGGTTACCGGATCGGGCGTGACCCATGTCTGCCCGACGATGGCCTGGCTGTAGTTGTCGTAGGCATAAACCTCGCTACTGTCGGTGACGGTCAGCTTCAGGTCAGCGGACACTGCATCGCCGTCCCGGTCGATCAGGGTGTAGCGGATGGTATCCGTCACATCCTCGGCGACATCGTCATTGAAGTTGTAGCTGTAAGCCCCGGTGACCAGGTTGACGCTGAACGAGCCACCGCCTGCGGTGGTGAAGGTCAGCGTATGGCTCGTGGCATCGTAGGCCGCCGACTCGCTGGTATACGTCACCCCGTTATGGGTGATCGCGGCAATCGGCTGCAGGCCCGGACCATCGGCACCGAAACCATTGCTGCCTTCGCTGATCAGGTTGCCGGAGATCACCGTACCGGTCACCGTGCCCTGCAGGGTATCGTTGAGCTGATTGAGGTTGGAGACCAGGATGCCATCGGTGTTGACGTCCGCCTTGCCGTCATAGGCGATGGGGTTGAGCAAGGTCTTGTCGAGGTCACTGCCCAGCCCCATACCCAGCGCATAGGACTTGATGTCCTTGGCCGTGAGGAAGGCGATCCAATCCGCTTCCTCGCCGGTCCCGATGCCATCGCCCAGTTCCGGGTTGTACTGGCTGCCACTGTTGTTGCTACCCGGGTTGGCATTGGACAGGGTTGGTTGACCATCGGAGAGGAAGTACGAAACGTTCTGTACCTCTGCGCCGGTGAGCTTGCCGGATGAATCGTAGGCATTCATCGCCTCGATCAGCGCATCGTCATAGTTGGTCGAGCCATTGCCGGCGTTGTTGGCCAGGTCAGTGAGCCAGGCCTTGGCATCGGCGGCGGTCATCCAGACATTGCCCACAGCACTCGCGCTGTTGGAGAAGGTCACGATGCGTACCATCACGTCACCGAGGTTGTCGTAGCTGTCGATCAGACGTTGCACGGCATCCTTGGCCAGCGCCAGCTTGCTGCTGAAACCGCTGACACCCGACGGGGCGTCGTCCATGCTGCCGGACAGATCCAGCACGACCATCAGGTTGGTCTGGATGCCTTGCGGCTCGCTGGCAGACTTGGCGATGTCGTCGGGCGTGGCCGGCGAGTCGTCATCCACCGTGATCGTCAGGCTACCCGTGGCCGGAGCCGAAGGCGCAGCAGAGTCCCAGAGCGTGTAGGAGAAGGCCAGGTTCAGGTCGTTCTCGTCTGCCGTACCATCGACGTCTGGTGCCGGATGGTCGAGCGGCTTGAACAGCTTGAAGCTGTATTGCCCGGTATCCGAGTTGGTCAGGCTGAGGGTGAAGACCGGATTGCCACCGGCATCGAACGCACTCAGCGTCTTGCCATCAGCACTGAGCTGATAGTTGAGCGCCGAACCGCCTGAAGACAGGCTGCCAAGACCACTGGCATCCCAGGCGAAACCACCGAAGTTGTCCACCTGATAACCGAGCGGCCCACTGGCCGTGGTGGCTTCACCAGCCAGGTCGTTGGGACCTCCGGCCAGCCCATGGGTCAAGCCATCCTCGTCGACGCTGCCGGAAGCCTGGCCGCCGACCGGGTCATTGCCGCCAAGCGTGAGAGTCACGGTGGCCGTGGAAACGTCGCCATCGCCGTCGGTGATCTGATAGGTGAACACCTCCGCACCGGCGCTGGCACCACTGCCGGCGCTGTAGACCAGATTGCCGCTGCTATCGATGACCAGCGTGCCACCCTGGCTGCCCTGACCGATGATCTGCACCGGTGCGACGCTGGCCTTGCCATCGTTGCCAAAGCTGTCGTTGCCGGTGAGGTCGTTGATGTTACCGACGACCTGATCAACTGCCGTGCGTGAGACCTCACCGGCAATCTCATCGTTGACCGCCATCGGCGCATCATCACGGAAGCCCAGCACCTGACCCAGGTCGATACTGGACGAGGCCTGATCGCCGTCGGCATCGGTTATCGTTGCCTGCAGCCCAATCTTGTCACTGCCCAGCAGGTGCAACTCATCCGGCTGGGCGGTGGGATGAACCACGGCCCTCATCTGCGTCAGGATCACCAGTCCTGCGGCGTCGACGCTCAGGGTGAAGACCAGCTCATTACCGGTTTCGGTACGGCCCTCCAGCACCGAACCGTTGAACACCAGCTTGACCGCTTCATCGCTCTCGGTATCGACCAGCCCGGAGTCTGGCGATTTGATCACCAGTTGATAGACCAGAGAGCCAGGGCCGTCGGCACCATACTCGCCGTTGAAGGCCGAGCTGAAGTTGCGGCTGACGGTTGCATCCGGCGTACCCAGATAGGTCTCGTCCACCTGCAGCGGCATGCCCCAGGTAACATTGGTATTGACGTCGTTGTAGTCATAGTCGGGAGCGTCGGTGAGATCCTCCCAGTTCTGGTTGCCTGGTTCGGCGTTGTCCTGCAGATGCGAGCCGCCCGGGTTGAACTCGGCACGGTCGAACAGCACGTTGGCACCACCAGCGCCAGTCAGTGGCACCCCGCCCAGCAGGGCCTGCCAGTTGCCATCAACATCCTGCTCGAAGGTCAGCTCGGCACCATTGCTCAGCGCAGCATTGGCTGCACCATTGGGGATGATGAAGAAGCCGATCTCACTCGGATCGAGCCCATCAAGATCGAAGGTGGCGCCTGCCACCTGCGCCTTCACATCAGCCCAGATCACCTTGCCAACGGATGGATTGCCGTCGGCATCTCGCGAGTAATAGCCATAGCTGTTTTGATAACCGGCATCGCTGCCGAGGAAAGTAGCCTGCGACTCGAAGCCCGGCTGCAGAGCCTGAATAGTCGGTGTGTCATCGTTGACCGTAACCACGAGTTTGCCCGTGGCGGTATCACCATCACCGTCGGTCACGGTGTAGCCGATCTGCAGCGTGATGTCGTTTTCATCCTGGCCTGCCTGATGCATCAGAGGTTGATGCAACTGCAGCTCGTACTTGCCGAGCGCCGGATCGGTCAACACCACGGTCACCAGCGGGCCGCGCGCGGCACTGCTGATAGTCAGCGTTTTGCTGCCGGCATTCCAGGTCGAGGTGACGTTCTCGGTGCCCAATACGCTCGGCCCGGACAGGGCGATACCACGCAGGCCATCGGAACCGGCGTCGAATACCAGCGTGCCGGTAACAGTGGTGTTCGCGCCAGTCACATCGCCTTCACCACCGTTGATGCCATTGGGCAGGCCTTCATCGTCCAGCGCATAGGCAGCATTGGTGATCCCTGCGGAGGGGCCATCGTCCTCGAAGCCGACTACCTTGCCCAGGTCCAGGCTGGCGCTGTGGGAGTCGCCGTCCTTGTCATAGACCGTCACGTTCAGTTTCAGCACGCCGCCTTTGATCAGCGCCAGTTCGTCATGGTTGCTGGTATTGCCATGGGCGATGGCCTCGTATTGCACGAGGGTCACACTGCCACTGCCGACATTGACGCTGACCTTGAATACCGTGACGCCATTGGCCACACCCAGCACATTGCCGTCGGCATCCTTGTACAGGCGAATGTCACCGCCTGCGGTGGCATCCAGCCCGGAGTCCACACCATCCTGGCTCAGGTTCAGTTCGAAACGAGTACGCGAGGTGTCCTGGCCATCCGAGCCTGCATCCACCGTGAGCTTGAACAGATCCTTGCCGTCGATGCTGGCATAGCCAAGCACATCGCCATGGCCTTGCTCATCGTTCGGCGCGACATGGCCATTCTCGTTCTGGCTGGAACCGGTGGTGCCCACCGATTCGTCGACGTACAGCTTGGTGCCATGCTGCAGCTCGAACTTGGTGATTCTCGGGCCGTCGTCCTCGAAGCCGACAACCTTGCCCAGATCCAGGCTGGCGCTCTGCGGGTCGCCGTCCTTGTCATAGACCGTCACGTTCAGTTTCAGCACGCCATCCTTGAGCAGCGCCAACTCGTCATGGCTGCTGGTATCGCCATGGGCGATGGCCTTGTACTGCACCAGGGTCACGCTGCCGTCAGCGGTATTGACGCTGATCTTGAACACCGTAACGCCATTGGCTTTACCCAGGATGCTGCCATCGGCTTCCTTGTACAGCAGGATGTCGCCACCGGCCGTGGCATTCAGGCCGGAGTCCACGCCATTGCTGGCGAGGCTCAGGGAGAAGCGGGTACGGCCACTGTCCAGGCCATCCGAGCCACCATCGGCGATCAATTTGAACAGCTTGTCGCCGTCGATCCGGGCGTAACCCAGCACATTACCGTGGCCCTGCTCGTCATTCGGCGCAGCATGACCGGGCTCGTTCTGACTTGAGCCACCCGTGCCAACGGACTCGTCGACGTACAGCTTGACGCTGTGGCCCAGCTCGAACTTGACGACTTTCGGGCCGTCATCCTGGAAGGAGAAGTAGGACGAATTGCCGCCGGCAAGCTCGACCTTCGCGGTACGGGTCACGGCGTCACCATCACCGTCGACAAGGGTGACCTGATACTGCAGCTGCAACGAACCCTGGTGCTTGATCAGTAGATCGACCGCTTCGTCGAAACGCTGATCGTTGTCCGGATGACGGATCGCTTCGAACAGCGTGGTCTGCAGCTGCGGTTGGCCATCGACAGTGACGATGGCGATGGTGAAGACCGTATCGCCAGTGGCATCGACACCTCTGACCATCTGACTGTTGGCCGGGTCGACGAACAGGCGGATGGCACCGCCATTGGTGGCCGACAAACTGGTGGCCAGCCCCTGGGGCGGTACTCCGGAGAAGCTCAGCGTACCGTTGAGCGAAGCCTCGCCATCAGCCCCAGCTGCCCCACCGATGGTGAACAGCGAGGTCAGGCCACCGGCAAGCTGAGTGGTAACCTTGGCCAACGCGCCATTGTCGTCGTTCACGTAGCCCTGGCTCTGGTTATCGTTGGCGGCGTAACGATCCTGATTGCCACGGGTTTCGTCCAACGCCACGTCCAATTGAGCCAGTGCCTGAGTATTGACCCCAAGGCTCAGGGTCGGCACATCGTCCTCGATATTGATCACGAACAAGCCGCCAACGCCTTCGGGGATGTTCAGCGGATCGCCGTCACCATCGGTGATGGCCAGCAGGTGGGTGAAGTCGATACCGATCTGACCATCGTTCGACCACAGTTCACTGTCGTTGCCATCGGCCTGCGGATGGTCGATAGGCCCTTGCAGGGTGAAGGTGAAGCTGCCATCGACATTGATCACCAAGGTGAATACCGGATAACCACCAACGTCATCGGCGGCCGAAGCGGTCAGCGTGGTACTGAGCAGATTGCCGTCGTCATCGAAGCTTTCGTTAACCGTATAGACCAGCGCCTCATCGCCGGAGGTCAGCTCCTGGGCATCGAGCAGCGTGGCAGCGGTGTTTCTGTCGACCAGAGCGAAACTGCCAGGCCCGTCGGCACCGAATGCCACCAGCGACGCCAGCGTACCGGCTCCCCCCGCCGTACTGATCACCAGAGTCTGACCGCCCTCCGGATTACCCGGGTTGGGGCTGTCGAGCTTGTCCTCGTGCACCGTGCCACCAATGGCCGGTGGTGTCTTGATGCCCCAGGTCGCCTGGATGTTGACGTCGTTGTAGTCGTTGTCGCCACCGGCGTTAACGTCTTCCCAGTTCTGGTTGCCCGGCGCTGCGTTGTCCTGCACGTGGGATTTGCCACCAGGGTTGAGCACAGGGTTGTCAAAAACGATCGATGCGCCTCCCTCTCCGGCCAGTGGGTTACCGTTGACGAAAGCCTGCCACTGGCCATCCACCAGTTCGAAGGTGACTTCGGCGCCATTGGCGACACCATTGGCACCACCATCGGGAATGATGAAGAAACCGACACTGGAGGGATCAAGACCTTCCAGCGTGACGCTACTGCCAATGCTGAGCGACGTGGTGTCGGCCCAAATCAGCACACCGCTGACCGGCACGCCATCGACGCCCTTGATGTAGTAGCCATAGCTGTTGGCATAGGACGCATCGCCCCCCTCGTAGGTCAGGGTCAGGCAATACTCCGGCTCGCTCACTACCAGTTCCGGCACATCATCTTCGATATTGATGACGAACAGCCCCGTGGTGCCCTCCGGCAACTGCAGGTGGTCGCCATCGCCATCGGTGGCCGTGAACAGATGGGTGAAGTCGATGCCGAAAGCCCCATCGTTGCTCCACAACTCACCGTCATTGCCGTCGTTCACCGGGTGATCGATCGGCCCCTGCAACTCGAAACTGAAGCTGCCATCGGCATTCACCGTCAGGGTGAACACCGGATAATTGCCTAGGCTATCGGCGGAAACCGCAGTCAGCGTGGTGCTGACCAGCTTGCCGTCGACGCGGATTTCAACCACCTCATAGAGCAGACTTTCCCCACCCGAGGTGAGCCCCTGAGCGTCCAGCAATGCAGTGGCGTCGTCGCTATTGACCAATCCAAATGCACCGGGACCGTCGGCACCGAAGGAAACCAGTGAACTCAGATTGCCGGCACCACCCTCGGTACTGACAACCAGCGTTTGTGTAACGCCATCCGGGTTGCCCGCGTTCGGGCTGGTCAACAGATCCTCGTGTACCGTACCGCCCAGAGCAGGCTGCTGCGGGTCAAGGGTCTTGAGAATCGGTACATCATCTTCCACGTCGATGACGAAGCTGCCAGACGGGAAACCTGCGGCGATGGGGTCGCCATCGCCATCAGTGGCGACCAGCACTCCGGAGAAATCCAGCGCCTGGCTGTTGTCACCCAAGGTTTCCGAGTCGACACCATCCGCCTCCTGATGATCCAACGCACCGTTGAGCGTGAACAGGTAACTACCATCGATACCTACTTGCAGCGTGAATACCGGGCTACCACCGTCACCCGCAGTAGCAGTCAATGTCGTGCCGTCCGCCGACACGGCGTAGAACAGCGCCACGCCACCGGAGGTCAAGCCGAGCGCCTGCAAACCGGACAGCGCGCCGGGCTCCTGGCTCAGATGGAAACCGCCCCGACCATCGGCACCGAAGTTGACCAGCGCATCCAACGTGCGCGCCCCGCCTTCTACGGTAAGGGTCTGCTGCGGCTCGCTGCCGGGTTCGGCATTGCCATTACCCAAGGCATCTTCGTGCACCAAGCCACCGACCACCGGCTGTTGCGGGCTGGGCTGGGCCGGTAGCGGCACGTCATCCTGAATATTGATGACGAACAGGCCTTTCGCACCCTCGGGAAGTTGCAACGGATCGCCGTCGCCATCAGTGGCAGTGAACAGCTGGGTGAAGTCGATACCGATACCAGCCTTGGACGCCCACAGTTCGCTGTCGTCGCCGTCGGCGCGCGGATGATCGATCGGCCCCTGCAACTCGAAACTGAAGCTGCCATCGGCATTCACCGTCAGAGTGAAAACCGGGTAGCCACCCAGTTCTTCGGCCGCCGTGGCGGTCAGTGTTGTGCTGAGCAGGTTGCCATCGTCATCGAGGCTTTCGCTGATGCTGTAGACCAATACCTGGCCGCCCGACTTGACGCCCTGGGCAGCGAGCGCATCAGTCACCGTATCACTGTCTGCCAGGCCGAATGCGCCGGGGCCATCAGCACCGAACTTGACCAGTGCCGCCAGGCTACCAGCACCGCCATCTGTACTGATCAGCAAACGCTGACCAGCCTCCGGATTACCTTGATGCGGCGTTTCCAGTTGATCTTCATGCACGGTGCCACCGACCGGCGCCTTGGTCGTCCATGTGGTCTGGATGTTGACGTCGTTGTAATCGTTGTCGCCACCGGCGTTGATGTCCTCCCAGTTCTGGTTGCCCGGTGCGCCGTTGTCCTCGACATGGGACTTGCCACCAGGGTTGAGCGCCGGGTTGTCGAATACGATGTTGGCACCGCCTTCGCCAACCAAAGGCATGTCCCCAATGAAGGCTTGCCACTGGCCATCTATCAGTTGGAAGGTCACTTCGGCGCCATTGGCAATTTCATTGGCCGCGCCATTGGGAATGATGAAGAAGCCCACCTCGCTCGGATCCAGCCCGTGCAGGCTCACCGAGTTACCCTCACTGAGAGCGGAGGTATTGCTCCAGATGATCTGGCCACTGAGCGGAACACCCTCCGCCCCCTTGATGTAGTAGCCATAGCTGTTGCTGTATCCAGCATCACCGCCCTGATAGGTCAGGGTCAGGCAGTTTTCGACACCATCCTCGACCAGCACCGGTACGTCGTCTTCTACGTCGATAACGAAGCTGCCGGCATTGAAGCCACCGGGAACCGCATCACCATCGTAGTCAGTGGCGACCAGCAGTTTGGAGAAGTCCAATGCCAGGCTGTCGTCGCCCAGACGCTCGGAATCGTCACCGTCGGCACGAGGGTGATCGATCGCCCCCTGCAGGGTGAAGACGTAGCCACCATCTGAGCTCACCACTAGGGTGAAAATTGTAGTTCCGCCCGTCTCGGTGATAGCAGTCAGGGTGGTGCCATCCGCCGAAACGGAATACACGAGCGGATCGCCACCCGACTCGAGCCCTAATGCCTGCAGATCGGCCAGCGCCTCAGGGTCGGTGCTCAGCTGGAAGCCACCGCGACCATCGGCACCGAAATTGACCAGCGCATCCAGAGTGCCGGGTTCACCTATGGCCTGATGAGTCTGCACAGGCAGGCTACCGGGCTCAGCGTTGCCAGTGCTCAGTGCGTCCTCGTGCACCAGCCCTCTGACGAATGGGCGCTCCCCCTCACCTCCTACCAGCGCAGGGCTATCATCGTCGACCAGAATGCTCAGGCTGCCGCTGGCCGGCGTACCGTTACCATCGGTGATGGTGTAATTGAACAGGTACAGGATGTCGTTTTCGTCGCTGCCGCCAAGTGGCGGAGCGGCGTGATCGAGCGGCGCGAACAGTTCGAACTGGTAGGCGCCGGTCGCCAGGTTGGTGACCTGGGCGACGAATACCAGCGTTTCCCCAGCATAGGCGGTCAGGGTCAAGCCATTCGTGCTTACCTGATAGGTCAGCGGCGTACCACTCGAACTGACGCCCATGTCCGCCAGGCCAGCGGTCGACCAGGTAAACGTGCCCGGGCCGTCGGGCCCGAAGCTGTAGCCGAGCACGCCGGTGACGAACGTAGCCTCGCCATCCAGATCGTTCACACCACCGACGATGCCGTCCGGCAAGCCATCTTCGTCGACCGCGTTCGAGGCAGTGCCTCCAGTGGGTATGCCGTCCACTTCAGGGTCGGCAGTAGCGAGGGGTAGCGCGTCCGGAAACTCCGGCCCACCCGGCAGGCCAGCAGTGGGAAAACCGATCACCGGATCGAGTGCCCCACCCACCTCGGCCAACATCACGAACGAGTGGCCACCACCTGCGCCGCCAGCTCCACCGGCACCAGCGCCAGGGCCCGCCGCTGTGGCTTCACCTTGCTGGGTCGGGTCGTCACCCGCTTCGATGGCAGCCTGCAGGCGCTCGACATCGGTGAGGTCGTCATCGCTGGGAGCAGTCGGTGGGGTTTCGGCGACGGGTGCCTGGGGCTCGCCGCGGTCCGCGATCATCTGCGTATCGAGGGTGATGCTGCTGTCACGTCCCAGTGTCAGTTGCTGCCCGTTGCTCATGGCGACTGCAACTGCACCTGATACTCCGGTGACCAGTTGCTCACCGGCATAGACACGATCACCTTCACTGATTGGCCGGCGCGATCCATCGCTCGCTACCGCGAACACTTCGCCGACAACCTGACTGACGACACCAATAAGAGTAGCCATGATTCCATCCTCACTACAGCTGCCGACCACCGCCGACACGTACCTACCGAAAGGGTCAGAGCACCTTTTCGAAGCCGAGGAGAGAAACCAGACAGCTGATTGAAATGGAACGGCGCAAAATCCTAAAAAACGCTACTGACAAAAAAATGTCACCACAGCATGCGTCGAACTACTCCATCAGATGAATCCCCGCCCTTTTGATGCCTGACAACCCATTTCAGCTGCGCAGCCCACGGGAAACGAGGACTTGCGCAGCTCACAGGTTCAAACAATGTGCTGCTTTTCGCAGAGTTCATAAGATTTTTTCTGAATATAGGTTGTGAAAAAAACATCTTAGGTTCTCCAAAAGTTGTTCTTAGCTCTGATGTTACAAGCCTGAAACGGTTTGACAGGAAAAAACGCCATTTTTATGGCGACAGGATAAGAACTTCAGTCAGGAGAAACGCCAATGCGCACCTTAACCCCGCTATGGAGCGCCATGCTTTTGGCGACTGTTTGCAGTCAGGCGCAAGCCATGAATCTCTCGGAAGCGATTCAGAGCACCCTGGATAACCACCCGGAAATCCACGCTGCCGCCAATAGCCGACTCGCATCGGATGAAGATGTGAAATTCGCCAAGGGCGGCTATCTACCCACTGTCGACCTGCTGGTCGGCTACGGCCGGGAAAGCACCGACAGCCCCAGTACCCGCGCCCTCGGTGACCACAACAAGGAAACCCTGAACTACCGCGATGCCGAGCTGCGCCTGCGGCAGATGCTGTTCGACGGTTTCAATACGCCCAACGAAGTGGCGCGTACGCAAGCAGTGGTCAACTCCCGCGCCTATCGCCTGCTGGGTACATCCGAAAGCCTGGCGCTGCGTACCGTCGAGGTGTATCTCGATGTACTGATGCGGCGCGAAATGGTCACCCTGGCGCGCAACAACCTGCAGGCCCACCAGCGCATCAACGATCAGATCGGTATGCGCAGCCGTCAGGGCGTCGGCAGCACCGCGGACCTTGATCAATCCGAGGCCCGCCTGGCCCTGGCGCAAAACAACCTCTACACCGAGGAAGTCAACCTGGCCGATGCCGAAGCCAACTTCTTCAGCGCCGTAGGTCGCCTGCCGGATCAGCTGGAGTCACCCGCCACGGTCAAGGGCAACATGCCGGCCGATTTGCTCGCCGCTCGCCAGACCGTGATGGACAACAACCCCTTCCTGAAGTCGGCACAGTCGGACGTCAACGCCGCCGAGAAGCAGTACGAGGTCGCCAAGTCGCCCTTCTACCCGCGCTTCGACCTGGAGCTGGCCACCAACGCCAACGACAACGTGCAGGGTGACGAGGGCCACTACAACACCTGGCGAGCCGCCGTGGTGATGAACTACAACCTGTTCAACGGCATGCGCGACAAGGCTCGGCTGCAATCGGCCGCGCACCAGATCAACGAATCGATGGACATCCGCAACAACGCTCTGCGCGTACTCAACGAAAACCTTTCGTTGGCCTGGAACGCTATGGAGAACGCGCGCCTGCAAACCCCCAAGGCACGTGATTACGCGGACTACACCTCACGGGTCCGCGAGGCCTATCAACAGCAGTTCAGCCTGGGCCAACGCACTCTGCTCGATCTGCTCGACAGCGAAAACGAACTGTTCACCGCCAACCGCCGCTACACCGAGGTTCGCTACGGCGAGGAGTTCTCGATGTACCGCGTCGTCGCGGCCATGGGTGATCTGCTGCGTCAGCAACAGGTCGTAGTCCCGGCAGAAGCGGTAGCCCTCA
Source organism: Ectopseudomonas composti (assembly GCF_900115475.1). Taxonomy (GTDB): domain Bacteria; phylum Pseudomonadota; class Gammaproteobacteria; order Pseudomonadales; family Pseudomonadaceae; genus Aquipseudomonas; species Aquipseudomonas composti. Next base: position 4,182 of record NZ_FOWP01000009.1, on the reverse strand, counting down.
CTGAAGTGAAGAGCGAAGCACGCTTGCCAGATATGAAGTAGGCGCGGCTCGAAGGCCCACGCGAATGCACGTGGGCCGACGCGCAGCAAACCTGGCACAGGCTCTGAGGAGTAGTAGAAATTGACCACCATGGAACGAACAGGGCCGGCCAGTGATCCGCGGCTCAGTCACGACGATCCGTTGTTGGATGGTTTGTTGATCCTCTGCAGGCTGCACGGCTGCTCGGTCAGCCGTGGCAGCCTGAGTGCAGGTCTGCCCCTGCCGGCCCAGCGCCTGAGTCCTGACCTGCTGCCGCGTGCAGCGGCACGGGCGGGGCTACAGGGTCGCCTGCTGCAGCGCGAGTTGGCGAGCATCTCAGCGCTCAATCTGCCGGTCCTGCTGCTGCTCAAGGATGGCCGCAGCGCCGTGTTGCGCCAGTGGGGGCCAAAGCAGCAGGCGCAGATCCTGCCCTGCGAAACGGATGGCGGCGAACAATGGGTCAGCCGCGAACAACTGGCTGCTGAATACAGCGGCCAGGCCTTCTTCGCCCGCCCGCGACACGAACTGGAAGAAGCCCGTACGCCGCTGGTGCCGCGCATCGAAGCCTGGTTCCGCGACACCCTCAAGCTGTCGCGCTGGCTCTACACCGATGCCGTGCTGGCGAGTCTGCTGATCAACCTGCTGGGCCTGATGGTGCCGCTGTTCGTCATGCAGACCTACGACCGCGTAGTGCCCAACCAGGCCACCTCGACGCTGTGGGTACTGGCCGTCGGTCTGCTGATCGGCACCGGCTTCGAACTGCTGCTGAAAGTGCTGCGCGCCCACCTGCTGGACACCGCCGGCAAGAAGACCGATGTGGTGCTCTCGGCCACCCTGTTCGAGCGCATCACCGGCATGTCGATGAAAGCGCGACCGGCGACCATCGGTGGTTTTGCCCAGAGCATCCATGACTTCCAGGGGCTGCGCGATTTTCTCACCGCGGTCACCCTGACCAGCCTGATCGACCTGCCCTTCTCGCTGCTGATGCTGCTGGTGATCGGCCTGATCGGCGGGCCGCTGGTGTTCATCCCGCTGCTGGCCTTCCCGATCACCGCGCTGTTCGCCTACATCATCCAGGTGCGCCTGCGTGACACGGTGCAGAAGAGTCTGCAGCTCGGCGCGCAACGCCAGGCGCTGCTGATCGAAACCCTCGGCGGCCTGGAAACGCTCAAGGCCTGCGGCGCGGAGAGCGAGCGCCAGCACCAATGGGAGCAAACCCATGGCGCCCTCACCCGCCTCGACGGTCATGCAAAATTCCTCGCCTCGCTGGCCACCAACGGCACGCTGTTCCTGCAACAGTTCGCCGGCATGGCCACCATCGTCGCCGGGGTCTATCTGATCATCGCCGGCCACCTCAGCGTCGGCGCGCTGGTGGCTTGCTACATGCTTGGCAGTCGCATCCTCGCGCCGCTGGGGCAGATTGCCGGGCTGATCACCCGCTACCAGCAGGCGCGCCTGACCATGACCAGCACCGACGCGCTGATGGCCTTGCCGCAGGAGCGCCAGGACAAGCAGCGGCCGCTGGACCGCACCCAACTCAAAGGCGCTCTGGACATCCGTCAGATCAGCTTTACCTACCCCGGCCAGAGCGCGCCTGCACTGAACCACATCAGCCTGCGCCTGGGCGCTGGCGAACGTCTTGGCATCATCGGCCGCAGCGGTTCGGGCAAGAGCACCCTGGCACGACTGCTGATGGCTTTCTACAGCGCTGACGAAGGCCAGATCCTGCTGGATAACCTCGACCTGCGGCAGATCGACGTCGCCGACCTGCGCCACCAGATCGGCTACGTCGCCCACGACCTGCCATTGCTGGCCGGCAGCCTGCGCGACAACCTGACCCTCGGTGCCCGCTACATCAACGATGCCCGCATGCTCGAAGTCGCTGAATTGACCGGTGTGGTCGACTTGGCGCGGCAGCATCCGCAGGGCTTCGACCGCCCGGTAGGCGAGCGCGGCCAACTGCTCTCCGGCGGCCAGCGCCAGGCCGTGCTGCTGGCCCGCGCGCTACTGCTCGACCCGCCGATTCTGGTGCTCGACGAGCCCACCAGCGCCATGGACAACACCAGCGAAGACCTGCTGCGCCAGCGTCTGCACAAATGGGTGCAGGGCAAGACGCTGATCCTGATCACCCACCGCGCCTCCATGCTCAGCCTGGTGGATCGCCTGGCCGTGCTGGACAACGGCCATGTGGTCGCGGACGGGCCGAAAGACTCCGTGATCGAAGCCTTGCGCAAGGGCCGCGTCGGCCCAGCCAGCCTGTAGGAGCGATGCGAGATGCCCATGACCCAGAGCCTCGGCAACTACTTCGGCGGCCTGCGCGAGAAACGCCAGGACACCGAATTCATGCCGGAAGTGGAAGGCGCTATCCTCGAGGACTCGCCCTGGCTGAGTCGCATCACCGTGTGGGCGGTCAGCGCCTGCCTGCTCAGCGCACTGGTCTGGGCGCATTTCGCCGTACTGGAAGAGGTGACCACGGGTGAAGGCAAGGCCATCCCCTCAAGCAAAGTGCAAGTGATCCAGAACCTCGAAGGCGGCATCGTCAGCGAGATCTTCGTGCGTGAAGGTCAGGTAGTGGACAAGGGCGATACGCTGCTGCGCCTGGACGACACGCGCTTTTTGTCCAACCGCGGCGAAACCGAGGCCGATCGACTGGCGCTGGTCGCGCGCCTGGAGCGGCTCGGCGCGGAAGCCGAAGGACGCGAGCTGGCTCTACCCGAAGAGATCACCCAAACCGCCCCACAGCTGGCCGAAGACGAGTTGGCCCTGTATCGCTCACGCCAGCAGCGCCTCAAGAGTGAACAGCGCACCCTGAGCGAACAGCTGCGGCAGAAGGAGCAGGAGCTTGCCGAATTCCGCTCCAAGGCCCAGCAGTACCGCTCCAGCCTGGGTTTGCTGCAACAGGAGCTGAACATGTCACAACCGCTGGTGGCCTCCGGCGCCATCTCCGAAGTGGAGGTACTGCGCCTGCGCCGCAGCGTGGTCGAGCTGCGCGGCTCGCTGGAAGCCACCAACCTGGCCATCCCGCGTGCCGAAGCGGCCATGAGCGAGATCAGGAGCAAGATGGAGGAATCCGAACTGGGCTTTCGCTCCGACGCTTTCAAGGAGCTCAACGAAGTGCGCACCGAGTTGCAGAAGATCACCGCCACCAGCGTCGCCATTCAGGACAAGGTGACCCGCACCACCGTGACCTCACCCGTGCGCGGGGTGATCAAGCAGCTCAAGGTCAACACCATCGGCGGCGTGGTACAGCCCGGCAGCGACATGCTGGAAATCGTGCCGCTGGACGACAGCCTGCTGATCGAGGCCAAGGTTCGGCCGCAGGACGTGGCCTTCCTGCATCCGGGGCAGAAGGCCATGGTCAAGTTCACCGCCTACGACTACACCATCTACGGCGGCCTCAAGGCCAACCTGGAGCTGATCAGCGCCGACACCATCACCGACGAGGAAGGCAACAGCTTCTACCTGATTCAGGTGCGTACGGACAAAAGCCACCTGGGCAGCGAAGAGCATCCGTTGCTGATCATTCCCGGCATGGTCGCTACGGTGGACATCATCACCGGCGAGAAAAGCGTGCTGGCCTACCTGCTCAAGCCCGTGCTCAAGGCACGCTCGGAAGCCATGCGCGAACGTTGAATACCTGCCGTACACGCTGCGTAGCCCAGATGAAATCCGGGGAGGTTCTACGTCTCGACAATCAATCCCGGATTGCATCCGGGCTACGCGACTGACGCAGCAGCGCAGGTTAAGCCATGCGCACCGAGCCAAAACCGATACCGTGAAATCGTCAAACACCTGGTGCGCGCGGTGTTCAGCCGGGGGACATGGTAAACACCTGTCGGGGGACATGGGTAACAGGTTGATGATCATGTTGCCCGTTGCCTCAGGTCTATCTGACGCAGCGTTTTGCGGATGAAAACCACATCGTAGACGTCATCTTCGGCGGTGGGGCGGATGGCGACCCTTTCCCCGTATAAACCTCCGCTGACGAAGACGTTGAGCCCTTTGAAATACACCTGCCCGGTCCGACGTACCTTCACCACGTGGTCTCCCGGCTCGTACTCGATTGTTGGCAGTTGTTCCGGGTAGCTACGTGGGCTGGGCCGATAGCGTTCTATGGGCGGCCGTTGGTCCAGAGCCTCATGCGGACGGTAGTGGTTGTACTCG
>NZ_FOWP01000002.1 GCF_900115475.1 Ectopseudomonas composti | reverse complement strand
TGCGTCAGATAGACCTGAGGCAACGGGCAACATGATCATCAACCTGTTACCCATGTCCCCCGACAGGTGTTTACCATGTCCCCCGGCTGAACACATGGCGCACCCTACGGTTCGTGTGGAGCGATGTAGGGTGCGGCGTGCGCACCGAGCCATACGGCTCAGCTCGTAGCCCGAACGCAATCCGGGAGGTCACAGGGCGGGTTAACCCGCCCTACACTTCGATGCCGTAGACCTTGAGCTGGTCGATGAACTGCGCTTCGTCCAGCACCTTCACCCCCAGCTCACTAGCCTTGGCCAGCTTCGAGCCAGCGCCCGGTCCTGCGACGACGCAATGAGTCTTGGCCGATACCGAACCGGCCACCTTGGCCCCCAGGCTTTCCAGCTTGCCTTTGGCCACGTCGCGGCTCATCACTTCCAGCGTACCAGTCAGCACCCAGGTCTGGCCGGCCAACGGCAGGCCTTCGGCGACTTTCTTCTCGCTTTCCCAGTGCATGCCGAAATCGCGCAGTTGTTGCTCGATGGCGTACGCGAGCTGGGCGTTTTCAGCGTTGTCGAAGAACTCACGCACGGCCTTGGCCTGCTTCTCCGGCAGGGTCTGGCGCATATCCAGCCAGTCGCCGCCGAGCACGCCTTCCAAGCTGCCGAAACGCTCGGCTAGCTTCTGCGCAGCACCAGGGCCAACGCTGGGAATATTCAGTTTGTCGAGCATGCCGCCAAGGGTGGCAACAGCCGAGAACTCGGCGCTCAGTTCCCCCTCTTCCTGCAATTCAAGACCGCACTCACCCAGCAAAGCGCTGATCACCTGTTGGTTGTGCGCATCCTCGAAGAAGCTATGGATCTCGTGCGCCACCTCCAGGCCGATGTCCGGCAAGTAGGTGAGCACCTGCGGCAGCGCCTGACGCACACGCTCCAGCGAGGCCAGGGAACGTGCCAGCACCTTGGCGGTTTCCTCGCCGACATCGGGGATGCCAAGTGCGTAGATGAAGCGCGCCAGGGTCGGCCGCTTGCTGTCCTCGATGGCCTTCAGCAGCTTGTTGCTGGAGACTTCGGCGAAGCCTTCCAGGCCGATGATCTGCCCGAAGGTCAGTTTGTACAGGTCCGCCGGCGAAGCGATCAGCTTCTCGTCCACCAGTTGCTCGATGGTCTTGTCGCCGAGGCCTTCGATATCCATGGCGCGGCGCGAGACGAAGTGGATGATCGCCTGCTTGAGCTGCGCCTGGCAGCTGAGGCGACCGACACAGCGATACACCGAGCCTTCGCTGAGCGACTCCTTGCCCTTGCTGCGCTTGACCAGTTGCGTGCGCTCCACGGCCGAACCACACACCGGGCACTGCTCAGGGATATGCACCGGGCGCGCGTCGGCCGGGCGACGCTCAGGCACCACTGCCATCACTTGCGGGATCACGTCGCCGGCGCGGCGGATGATCACCGTATCGCCGATCATCACACCCAGGCGCGCCACCTCGTCCATGTTGTGCAGGGTGGCGTTGGCCACCATCACGCCTGCCACCTTGACCGGATTCAGCCGCGCCACCGGCGTCACCGCGCCGGTACGGCCGACCTGGAACTCCACGTCGAGCAGCTCGGTCAGCTCTTCCTGCGCCGGAAATTTATGGGCGATGGCCCAGTGTGGCGTACGCGCACGAAAACCCAGCTGCTGCTGGTCTTCGATGTTGTTGACCTTGAACACCACGCCGTCGATGTCATAGGCCAGACTCATGCGTCGCTGGCCTATGTCACGGTAGTAATCCAGGCAAGCCTCGACGCCCTTGGCCAGTTTCAACTCGCGACTGATGGGCACGCCCCAGGCCTTGAGCTGCTGCAACATGGCCACCTGGGTGCCTGGCAGCTCGCCGCTGACCTGGCCAACGCCATAACAGCAGAACTCCAGGGGGCGGCTGGCGGTGATCTTCGGATCGAGTTGACGCAAGCTGCCGGCAGCGGCGTTACGCGGGTTGGCGAAGGTTTTGCCACCACTCTCGGCTTGACGTGCGTTGAGCTCTTCAAAGCCCGACTTGGGCATGAACACCTCACCGCGTACCTCCAGCACCTGCGGCCAGCCTTCGCCCTGCAATTTGAGTGGCACGTTGCGAATGGTGCGCACGTTGCTGGTGATGTCTTCACCGGTGCTGCCATCGCCGCGCGTGGCGCCGCGCACCAACTGGCCATTCTCGTAGCGCAGGCTAACGGCCAGACCATCGAGCTTGGGTTCGCAGCTGTACTCGATCTCGGCGCCGCCGCCGAACAGATCACCGCCCTGCACGCCAAGACCGCTCTGCACACTGCGGTCGAAGGCGCGCAGGTCGTCCTCTTCGAAGGCGTTGCCGAGGCTAAGCATCGGCACTTCGTGACGCACCTCGCCGAAGGCGCTGAGCGCCTCGCCACCGACACGCTGGGTCGGCGACTCCGGCGTCACCAGTTCCGGGTGCTCGGCCTCCAGCGCCTGCAGCTCGCGAAACAGGCGGTCGTACTCGGCGTCCGGCACACTCGGCTCGTCCAGCACGTAGTAACGGTAGTTGTGCGCGTCCAGTTCGTTGCGCAGTTCGGAAATACGGTGGGCGGCGTCGGTCATGCTCGGTCTCTCAAACGAAAAGAGCAGCCTCGGCTGCTCTTTTGCAATGCACTGGTGTTTCAGCGTTTCTGGGTCAACTGTCGACGCTCGAACTCGACGATGCGCTGACGGTAGTGTTCGATGGTCTGCGCGGTCATCACGCTGCGCTGGTCATCCTTCAGCTCGCCGCCCAGCTCGTGGGCCAGCTTGCGTGCGGCAGCGACCATCACGTCGAAGGCCTGCTTGGGATGACGCGGGCCAGGCAGGCTGAGGAAGAAGCTCACCGCACGAGTGCTGAAACCTTCGATATCGTCCAGATCGAAAGTGCCCGGCTTGAGGGCGTTGGCCATGGAGAACAGCACCTCACCGTTGCCAGCCATGCTTTCGTGGCGGTGGAAGATGTCCATTTCGCCGAAGCGCAGGCCACTTTCGAGGATGTTCTGCAGCAGTGCTGGGCCCTTGAAGCCGAAGTCGTCGCGGGCGACCACGTTGATCACCAACACCTCTTCCACCGGTGCGGCATCGGCAGCCGGCTTGGCGGATTTCTTCGGTGCCTGAGGCTCGTCGTCGACCGGGTTGAGCAAGGTCGGCACCGGCTCGTCGACGGCCAGGTTGAGGTCGCCCTGCTGTGGCTCGTTACGTTGGCGACGTGGCAGGTCCTTGGCACTCATCGACGGCAGGTCGTCTTCGTCCAGCTGCGGTTCGTGGTCGTGATTGACCACACGCGGCGGGCTGAGTAGATCCGGGTCACTGTCATCATCGGGCATGTTGGCGAAGCTGCGGTCGAGCTTGAACTTGAGCCTGCCCTTGCCACCACGCATACGGCGCCAGCCGTCGAAAAGAATGCCAGCAATAACGATGATGCCAATAACGATCAGCCACTCGCGCAGACCGAATTCCATGAAATACCTGACCCTTAACAATTCTGGTGAAAAAAAGATCCAATCAAACGGATCACAACTCGACTATAAAACGCGACGCCAACTTCATGTTCTATCTGACGTTTTCCGCGTGTAACAAAAGTGGGCAATAAGCTAGCACGACGAAAGGCAACTTTACACAGGGAGCCACACAAGGTTTCGCCTATATTCAGTTTATCTCGCGGCGCTCTGCCATCACGCCTCCACCATCGCCAGCGCCTCCTCGACATCCACTGCCACCAGACGCGAACAACCCGGCTCGTGCATGGTAACCCCCATCAACTGATCGGCCATTTCCATGGCGATCTTGTTGTGGGTGATGTAGATGAACTGCACCGTGGCCGACATCTCCTTGACCAGGCGCGCGTAGCGCCCAACGTTGGCGTCATCCAGCGGTGCATCCACTTCGTCCAACATGCAGAACGGCGCCGGATTGAGCTGGAAGATGGAAAACACCAATGCCAAAGCGGTCAACGCTTTCTCTCCACCGGAGAGCAAATGAATGGTGCTGTTCTTCTTGCCCGGGGGCCGCGCCATGATGGTTACACCGGTATCGAGTAAATCTTCGCCGGTGAGTTCCAAATAAGCGTTGCCGCCACCGAAAACTTTTGGAAACAGTGCCTGCAAACCGCCATTGATCTGATCGAAGGTGTCCTTGAAACGGTTGCGCGTTTCCTTGTCGATCTTGCGGATGACGTTTTCCAGGGTTTCCAGCGCTTCGACCAGGTCAGCGTCCTGTGCATCCAGGTAGCGCTTGCGCTCGGACTGCTGCTGGTACTCGTCGATGGCTGCCAGGTTGATCGGCCCGAGACGAGCGATGCGCGCAGCCATGCGCTCCAGTTCTTCTTCCCAACCACCCTCGCTGGCTTCGGCCGGTAGCGTGGCGATCACCCCATGCAGGTCGTAGTTATCCTCGGCGAGCTGGTCCGCCAGGGCCTTGCGTCGCACGTTGAGCGACTGCCAGTCCATGCGCTGCTGCTCCAGTTGGCTGCGCAGCAGTTGCGCCTGCTGCTCGGCCTGGGTGCGGCGCTTCTCGGCATCGCGCAGCTCGCGGTCGGCGTCCTCCAGCGCCATGCGTGCCTGACGCAGTTCGTCGTCCACCGCCATGCGCCGTTCGAGCAACTCTTCGAGCTTGATACGCAGCTCTTCCAGCGGCGCCTCGCCCTCTTCCAGGTTCAGCGAGAGCTGCTCGCGCCGCTCGTGCAGGCGCTCGGCCTGCATCTCCAGGCGCTCCAGCGCCTGGCGAGTGGAGTCGTGCTGGGCCTTGAGCGAGCCAACGCGCACCGCTAATTGATGCGCATGATCCTTGTGCTGACGCGCCTCCTGACGCACGCGATCGAGGCGCTCGCGCAGGCTATCGCGGCTGGCCAGCAAGCTTTCGCGCTGCTCATTGTCCAGTGCCATAGCGTCTAACGCGTCCTGCAATTGCAGGCGCGACTCGCCCAGCTGCTCATGCTCGATCTCGCGCTGCTCGGCAGCCTCCTGCAGTTCATCCTGCAGACGGCGACGACGCAGACCCAGTTGCTCGGCCTTGGCCTGGCTGGCGGAAAGCTGCGCCTTCAGCTCGGCTAGCTGCCGAGCAAGCGCCTGTCCCTGACGGCGCTGCTGCTCACGCTGCTCTTCCTGAAGACGTTGCTCGTCGCGCAGTCCCAGCAGGCGTTCATCCAATTGCGCCAGCGCCGCTTCGCGCTCCTCGCGCTCCAGTTGCAGACGCTCAAGCTCCTGACCACGCGCCAGCACGCCGCTGTCGGATTCCGCAGCGCGACGCACGCGCAGGAAATGCCGGCCGACCCAATAGCCATCGCGGCTGATCAGGCTTTCGCCTTCGGCCAACTGCGCACGGGCGGCCAGCGCCTGCTCCAGCGATTCCACCGGGCGCACACCCGCCAGCCAGGGCGACAGGTCGTGGCTCGACTCGACCTTGTCCAGCAGGCTACCAACGCGGCGAGCACCACCGCTGGCTGGGCTGGCCAAACGCAGTTCGCCCTGCTCCAACACAGAGAAATCCAGGCCAGCGAAATCATCCAACAGTACGGCCTGCAGGTCGGCACCGAGCACGGTTTCCACCGCCAACTCCCAGCCAGCCTCGACGCGCAGGCCTTCGGCCAGGCGCGGACGCTGTTGCAAGCCCTGCTCACGCAGCCACTCGCCAGCACCCTGCCCCGGATCGAGCGCAGCCTGTTGCAGCGCCTCCAGCGACGCCAGGCGACCATTCAGCCGTTGCAGTTCGCCCTGGGCCTGCTGCTGAGCCTGGCCGGCCTGCTGCAACTCCTCGCGCAACTGCTGCAGGCGCTCGGCCTGCTGCTCTTCGGCCAACTGCAGCGACTCCTGCTCCAGTTCACCCGCAGCAAGCTGTTCGTTCAATTCGAGAATGGCGGCGTCTTCGGGGTCGGCCACCAGTTGCTGCAATTCTTCGTTCAGGCGGCGCTGGCGTTCGGCCAGGCGCTCCAGGCTCTGTTCCAGCTGGGCGATGCGCGACTGCTGCACCTCAGCCTGACGACGCGGCTCGGCACTGCGCTGGTTGAAGCTGTCCCACTGCTCCTGCCAGCCATGCATGGTGGCCTCTGCCTCCTCCAGGCTGGCAGCAGATTCCTCGGCAGCGGCGGCGGTCATCTCCTGCTCGGGCAGGAGCATTTCCAGCTCTTCGCCCAGGGTGGCCAGCAGGGTGCGGTCATGGCCGAGGTGCGATTCGGTTTCCAGGCGCGCCTTTTCCGCTTCGCGCAGGTCGTCCTGCAACTGGCGCAGGCGCTGCTGGCCATGCTGGATGCTCTGCTCGACGCGGGCGATATCACCGCCCACGGAATAGAAGCGGCCCTGCACCAGGTTGAAGCGCTCGCTCAATTCGTGATGACCGTCGCGCAAGCGTTCGATACTGGCGTCGGCGCTGCGCTGCTCGGCCACCAGGGCCTCGAAAGCCACCTCCTGGTCGCCGATCACCTGCTCACGGCTGCCGACCTGCTGGTTCAGGGTTTGCCAACGCAGGGCCAGCAGTTGCGCCTTGAGTTGACGCTCCTCGGCCTTGTATTCCTGGTACTTCTCCGCCGCCTGGGCCTGGCGATGCAGGCGTTCGAGCTGGCGCTCCAGCTCTTCGCGCAGGTCGGTCAGGCGCGCCAGGTTTTCCTGAGTACGGCGGATGCGGGTCTCGGTCTCGCGGCGGCGCTCCTTGTACTTGGAGATGCCGGCGGCTTCTTCGATGAAATTGCGCAGTTCCTCGGGCTTGGCCTCGATCAGCTTGCTGATCATGCCCTGCTCGATGATCGAGTAGCTGCGCGGGCCCAGGCCGGTGCCGAGGAAGATGTCGGTGATGTCGCGACGCCGGCACTTGGTGCCGTTGAGGAAATAGGTGTTCTGCCCGTCGCGGGTCACCCGGCGGCGGATGGAAATCTCGGCGAAGGCGGCGTATTCGCCCACCAGCGAGTTGTCGCTGTTGTCGAAGATCAGTTCGATGGAGGCCTGAGTCACCGGCTTGCGCGTGTTGGAGCCGTTGAAGATGACGTCGGTCATCGACTCGCCACGCAGGTTCTTCGCCGAGCTCTCGCCCATCACCCAGCGCACGGCGTCGATGATGTTGGACTTGCCGCAGCCATTGGGCCCGACCACCGCTGCCATGTTGCTGGGAAAGCTCACCGTCGTCGGGTCGACGAAGGACTTGAAGCCAGCCAGCTTGATGCTCTTCAGGCGCATCTGGGCTTAGCGCTCGGCCAGGGTCGCCAGCACCAGCTGGCAGTTGTGTTCACCGTAGGCCAACAACACCTCACGGGCGCGCTCGTGGTCACGGGCGATGATCGCCTGCAACAGGCTGGCGAAGGTGCCGATGAACTGGCCCATCTCGCCTTTGCGCCGCTCCAGCGCCAGGTGATAGGTGCGACTGATCGCCGGCAGCAGATTCTCCAGGGTTTCCTGCAGATAGGGGTTGTCGGCGAACGGAAAGGCAGCGCGCATCACGTCGAAACTGCCCTCGACGAAGGCACCGATATCGTCACGTTCCAGGCTGGCCAGCAGGCGCTGCTGGATATCCAGGAAGGGCGCCAGGTCGGTTTCCACCTTCCAGCGCTCGATCACCGCGCGCGCCAGCATGATGTAGAGCTCGATGCTCAGCGCATAGAGGTTGGTGACGTGATACGGGGTCAACTCGCTGACCTGGGCGCCGCGGCGCGGCAGGATCACGATCAGGTGGCGGCGCTCGAGAATCAGCAGCGCTTCGCGTACCGAACCGCGGCTGACGTTGAGGGCCTGGGTAACTTTCTGCTCCTGGATGCGCTCACGTTCCTTGAGCTCACCGCGAATGATGCGTTCGGCCAGGTAATGGGCAATTTGCTCGGCGAGGCTGTCCGGGGCCTTGAACGTCATGACATTCCTTATTTGCGTCGATCCAGGGGCAGGCGGTCGAGTCTGGGAGCCCCGCCACGGCTGGGCGGCAGCAAGAAAAACTGGCGGCGAGTGTAACACAGGGTGTTACCGCGCCAAGCGCCCTCACGGCGCACTTTCCGTTCGAAAGGTTGGGCGTGGAAGCCTGGTCACGAAAAGTGATTGTCCTACAATCCTACATATATCCAACAACAAGAATTGACCGGAGAAACCCATGTTCGAACGCCTTCCCTCGCACTGGATGCTCGCCCTGAAAAAGGTCGGCTACTGGATCTGGCTGATCCCGGTACTGGGCATTCCATTGAGCTATCACTGGTCACAGGGCAGCGCCCATGCCGACGCCTGGCCCTGGCTGGTGATCAGCGCGGTGTTCGGCGTGATCCCTCTGCTGGATTTCGTCGTTGGCCGCGACCCGGCCAACCCCAATGAGCGCGACGAAGTGCCGGTGCTGGAAGCCCAGGGCTACTACCGCCTGTTGAGTCTGGCCACAGTACCCTTGCTGTTGGCGATGCTGGCCTGGAGCGGCTGGATATTTGTCACTTACGAAGGCTGGAGCTGGGTCGGCCAGCTCGGCTGGGTGCTCTCGGTGGGCACGGTGATGGGCGCCATTGGCATCACCGTCTCGCACGAGCTGATCCACAAGGACGCGCCCCTGGAGCAGAACGCTGGCGGCCTGCTGCTGGCAGCGGTGTGCTATGCCGGTTTCAAGGTGGAACATGTGCGCGGCCATCACGTGCATGTCTCGACACGTGAGGATGCGTCCTCCTCGCGCTTCGGCCAGAGCCTGTATGCCTTCCTGCCCCACGCCTACAAGCACAATTTCCTCAACGCCTGGAAACTGGAGGCCGAACGCCTCAAGCGGCGCGGCCTGCCGGCCCTGCATGGGCGCAACGAGCTGATCTGGTGGTACGCCATCAGCGTGCTCATGCTGCTCGGCTTCACTGTCGCCCTGGGCTGGCTGGGCGCCCTGTTCTTCCTCGGCCAGGCAGTGATGGCCTTCACCCTGCTGGAGGTCGTCAACTACGTCGAGCACTACGGCCTGCACCGGCGCAAACTGGAAAATGGCCGTTACGAGCGCACGACGCCACACCACTCGTGGAACAGCAACTTTCTGCTGACCAACCTGTTTCTCTTCCACCTGCAGCGCCATTCCGACCACCACGCCTACGCCAAGCGCCGCTACCAGGTGCTGCGCCACTTCGACGACAGCCCGCAACTGCCCAATGGCTATGCCGGAATGATCGTGCTTGCCCTCTTTCCACCACTATGGCGCGCGGTGATGGACCCCAAGGTGCGCGCCTACTATGCCGGCGAAGAGCACCAACTGAGTGAATCGCAGCTGACCTGAGCACCCTGTTCGAGCACATCTGATCAACCCCGGCAGCGCCTGCTTCCGGGGTTTTGTTTGTCACACAAGGTGCCTGTGCGTACCAGCCAATCGCGCCCGGCATCGCTGCGCACGACCCGGGCAGCCCGCGACACCCTGCACAAGTCCCGCAGCAGAGCCCTTCCTGGCACGAAAACCGCTACTCTCAGGGCATGCATCCAGCCCGCCGCGCTCATAACTGAAACGCATGACAAGCAGCTGACCACAAGGTCAAATATTTGTTGACCCAAAAGTCAGAAAACCCTAGATTGCCTCCATGGCCAATCACGCCCGGGCCTTGCAACACGTGCACATACCCGGCGAGCCAAACGATTCATAACAATAAAGTGCCTGGAGGTCGTCCTTGATCCAGTTTTTACTCAACCGGGAGCTGCGTACCGAGCATGCCCTGGACCCCAACGTCACCGTGCTCAATTACTTGCGTGAACACGTCGGCAAAACCGGAACCAAGGAAGGCTGCGCCTCCGGCGACTGCGGTGCCTGCACCGTGGTGGTGGGCGAGCTCGATGGCGATCACGTTCGCTATCGCACCCTCAACTCCTGCCTGACCTTCGTTTCCAGCCTGCACGGCAAGCAACTGATCACCGTCGAAGACCTCAAGCACCAGGGCAAGCTGCACAGCGTGCAACAGGCAATGGTCGACTGTCATGGCTCGCAGTGCGGTTTCTGCACCCCCGGCTTCATCATGTCGCTGTTCGCCCTGCAGAAGAACTCCACGGGTTATGACAAAGGCCAGACCCTGGAAGCCTTGGCCGGCAACCTGTGCCGCTGCACCGGCTACCGCCCGATCATCGACGCCGCCGAACAGGCCTGCTGCCAGAAGCAGCCGGATCAGTTCGATGCCTTCGAAAGCAATACCGTCGCCCAACTCCAAGCCATCGCCCCGCGTGAAACCGCCGAGCTCAACAGCGGCGACAAGCGCTGCCTGGTGCCACTGACCGTGGCCGACCTGGCCGACCTTTATGCCGCCAACCCCGAGGCTCGCCTGCTCGCTGGCGGTACCGACCTGGCCCTGGAAGTCACCCAGTTCCACCGTGAACTGCCGGTGATGATCTACGTTGGCCACATCGAAGACATGAAGCGCATCGAAGTGACCGACAGCGCCATCGAGATCGGCGCGGCCGCGGCCCTGTCCGACTGCTACGAAGCGCTGTCGCGCGAATACCCGGACTTCGGCGAACTGCTGCACCGCTTCGCCTCCCTGCAGATTCGCAACCAAGGCACCCTGGGCGGCAACATTGGCAACGCCTCGCCCATCGGCGACGCCCCGCCGCTGCTGATCGCCCTCGGCGCGCAGATTGCCCTGCGCCAAGGCAATACCCGCCGCATCCTGCCGCTGCAGGACTACTTCCTCGATTACAAGGTGACTGCCCGCCAGGAAGCCGAATTCATCGAGAAGATCATCGTGCCGCGCGCCCAGGCAAACCAGGCGTTCCGCGCCTACAAGGTGTCCAAGCGCCTGGACGACGATATCTCCGCCGTGTGCGCCGCCTTCAACCTGACCATCGAAGAGGGTGTGGTCACCGAAGCCCGTATCGCCTTCGGTGGCATGGCCGCCATCCCCAAACGCGCCAGTGCCTGCGAAACGGCCCTGGTCGGTTCAGCCTGGTATCCGGGCGTGATCGAGCGCGCCTGCAACGCACTGGCTGAGGACTTCACCCCGCTGTCGGATTTCCGCGCCAGCAAGGAATACCGCCTGCTCACTGCCCAGAACCTGCTGCGCAAGTTCTTCCTGGAGCAGCAGTCGCCCGAGGTCGAGACCCGGGTTACCGCCTACGCGTAAGCGTGCAGTGAATTGATACGCCGCCGGCGCGCCCGGCGGCATGCGAAGTTTTGGAGGCGAAGATGTCCAGTCATATCGAACACAAATCCCAGGAAGAGCTGGCCGCCCTGTTCCGCGCCGGCATGACCAGCGGCGTCGGCCGCAGCGTCAAGCACGAGAGCGCGGACAAACACGTGTCCGGCGAAGCGGTCTATGTCGACGATCGCCTGGAATTCCCCAACCAGTTGCACGTCTACGCGCGCCAGTCCGATCGCGCCCATGCGCGCATCGTGCGCATCGACACCAGCCCCTGCTACGAGATTCCGGGTGTGGCCATCGCCATCACCAAGGATGACGTACCAGGCCAGTTGGATATCGGCCCGGTGGTCGCCGGTGACCCACTGCTGGCCGACGGCAAGGTCGAATACGTTGGCCAGGTCGTGCTGGCAGTCGCCGCCGACAGCCTGGAAACCGCACGCAAGGCGGCCATGGCTGCCATCGTCGAGTACGAGGACCTGGAGCCGGTACTCGACGTCGTCGATGCCTTGCGCAAAAAGCATTTCGTGCTGGCCAGTCACACCCACCGCATCGGCGATTCGGCCAGCAAGTTGGCGAGCGCCCCGCGTCGCCTGCAGGGCACGCTGCATATCGGCGGCCAGGAACACTTCTACCTGGAAACCCAGGTGTCCTCGGTGATGCCCAGCGAAGACGGCGGCATGCTGGTCTACACCTCGACGCAAAACCCCACCGAGGTACAGAAGCTGGTGGCCGAAGTGCTCGGCGTGCCGATGAACAAGATCGTCATCGACATGCGCCGCATGGGCGGCGGCTTCGGCGGCAAGGAAACCCAGGCCGCTGGTCCGGCGTGCCTGTGCGCGGTGATCGCCCACCTCACCGGTCGGCCGACCAAGATGCGCCTGCCGCGCGTCGAAGACATGAGCATGACCGGCAAGCGTCACCCCTTCTATGTCGAGTACGACGTCGGTTTCGATGACGACGGCCTGCTGCACGGCATCGAGATGGACCTGGCCGGTAACTGCGGCTACTCGCCGGACCTGTCCGGCTCCATCGTCGACCGCGCCATGTTCCACTCGGACAACGCCTACTTCCTCGGCAACGCCACCATCAACGGTCATCGCTGCAAGACCAACACTGCCTCGAACACCGCCTACCGCGGCTTCGGTGGCCCACAGGGCATGGTCGCCATCGAGGAAGTGATGGACGCCGTCGCGCGCAGCCTGGGCAAGGACCCACTGGAAGTGCGCAAGACCAACTACTACGGCAAGACCGAGCGCAACGTCACCCACTACCACCAGACCGTCGAGCATAACGTTATCCACGAGATGACCGCCGAGCTGGAGGAGAGCTGCGAGTACGCCAAGCGCCGTCGTGAAATCATCGAGTTCAACCAAAAAAGCCCGGTGCTGAAGAAAGGCCTGGCCATGACCCCGGTGAAATTCGGCATCAGCTTCACCGCCACCTTCCTCAACCAGGCTGGCGCGCTGATCCACATCTACACCGATGGCTCGATCCACCTCAACCACGGCGGCACCGAGATGGGCCAGGGCCTCAACACCAAGGTCGCGCAGGTGGTGGCCGAGGTGTTCCAGGTCGATATCGAACGCATCCAGATCACCGCCACCAACACTGACAAGGTGCCGAACACCTCGCCCACTGCCGCCTCCAGCGGCACCGACCTCAACGGCATGGCAGCGAAGAACGCCGCCGAGACCATCAAGCAGCGCCTGATCGACTTCCTGGTGCGCGAGTACAAGGTCACCCCGGAAGACGTCGAGTTCCGCAACGGCCAGGTGCGCGTGCGCGATCACTTCCTGTCCTTCGAGGAGATGATCCAGAAGGCCTACTTCGGCCAGGTCTCGCTGTCGTCGACCGGCTTCTACCGCACTCCGAAGATCTTCTACGACCGCGACAAGGCGGCTGGCCGTCCCTTCTACTACTACGCCTACGGCGTGGCCTGCGTGGAAGTGCTGGTCGACACCCTGACCGGCGAATACCGCATGCTGCGTGGCGACATCCTGCATGACGTCGGCGACTCGCTGAACCCGGCCATCGACATCGGCCAGGTCGAAGGCGCCTTCGTCCAAGGCATGGGCTGGCTGACCATGGAAGAGCTGGTGTGGAACGCCAAAGGCAAGCTGATGACCAACGGCCCGGCCAGCTACAAGATCCCGGCCATCGCCGACATGCCCATCGACCTGCGCGTGAAGCTGGTGGAGAACCGCAAGAACCCGGAAGACACCGTGTTCCACTCCAAGGCCGTCGGCGAGCCGCCGTTCATGCTCGGCATCGCTGCCTGGTGCGCCCTGAAGGACGCCGTGGCCAGCCTGGCGGACTACAAGGTACAGCCGCAGATCGACGCCCCGGCCACCCCCGAGCGCGTGCTCTGGGGCGTGGAGCAGATGCGCAAGCTGAAACAAGCCAGAACAAGCGCCGTCGAAATGGAAACGGTCGGGGCGTAGGGTGGGCTTCAGCCCACCAACATCAACGGCGTGTATTGGTGGGCTGAAGCGGAGCACCGCCCGGCCCAGCCTACGTCCACACCCCAAACCACGGTGCACAACAATGACAAAACACACCGAACCGAATAATCCACCCGCTCGCCCGGTACCGGTGCCGATTCTCGACCCGTCGCCGAGCAACTGGCGCCTGCCGCGCCCGGGGCAGACCACGCCTTCCTGGAGGCTGAGCAAATGAGCTGGATCAGCGCCCTCGCCGACCTGCAGCAGCAAGGTGAAGCCTGCGTGCTGGTGACCATCATCGAAGAGCGCGGCTCGACGCCGCGCAATGCTGGCTCGAAGATGGTGGTCACCGCCGAACGCATCTTCGAGACCATCGGCGGCGGTCATCTGGAATACAAGGCCATGGAGATGGCGCGCGAAATGCTCGCCACGCGCAGCCAGGACACTCGCCTGGAGCGCTTCTCTCTCGGCGCCAGCCTCGGCCAGTGCTGCGGCGGCGCCACTGTGCTGTTGTTCGAGCCCATGGGCCAGCCACAGGCGCAGATCGCCGTTTTCGGCGCTGGCCACGTCGGCCGCGCGCTGGTGCCGCTGCTCGCCAGCCTGCCGTGCAAGGTGCGCTGGATCGACTCGCGGGAGAACGAATTTCCCGAGCACATCCCCGCCGGTGCGCAGAAGGTCGTCAACGACGAGGTGGTCGATGAGGTGGAAAACATGCCGCCCGGCAGTTACTACATCGTCATGACCCACAACCACCAGCTCGATCTGGAGCTGACCGCGGCGATCCTCAAGCGCGGCGACTTTGCCTACTACGGCCTGATCGGCTCGAAGACCAAACGCGTCAAGTTCGAGCATCGTCTGCGCGAACGCGGCTTCGAGGAAACGCTAATGGCACGCATGCGCTGCCCCATGGGCCTGGCCGAAGTGAAAGGCAAGCTGCCGGTGGAAATTGCCGTATCCATCGCCGGTGAAGTGATCGCCACCTACAACGCAAGCTTTGGCCAGGACGTGAAGAAAGGCGAATCCAGCGTCGCCAAGCTGCTGCCGGCCTCGCGCCGGTCTTGATTCGAGTCGCGACCCGTAGGGTGCGCTGCGCGCACCAATCACCAATTCCCTGGTGCGCACGGCCTAGGCGGCCCCGCACCACCCTACTGATGAGATTCATACGATGAGCAACACCCGCAAAGCCTACCGCGCCGCCATCCTGCACAGCATCGCCGACCCCGCCGTGGTTGGCGTCGAGCAGTCCTACCAGTATTTCGAGGACGGCATCCTGCTGATCGAAAACGGCAAGGTCGCCCAGGTTGGCGCGGCTGCAGAACTGCTGCCGAAGCTGGCTGGCGTCGAGGTTCAGCACTATCGCGATGCGCTGATCACCCCCGGTTTCATCGACACCCACATTCACTACCCGCAAACCGGCATGATCGCCTCCTACGGCGAGCAACTGCTGGACTGGCTCAACACCTACACCTTCCCCACCGAGAAACAGTTCGAAGACAAGGCGCACGCCAGCGACGTGGCAGCGATCTTCCTCAAGGAACTGCTGCGCAACGGCACCACCACCGCCCTGGTATTCGGCAGCGTGCACCCGCAGTCAGTCGATGCCTTCTTCGAGCAGGCCGACAAGCTCAACCTGCGCATGATCGCCGGTAAGGTGCTGATGGATCGCAACGCCCCGGACTACCTGACCGACACCGCCGAAACCGGCTACGCCGAGAGCAAGGCGCTGATCGAGCGCTGGCACGGCAAGGGCCGCCTGCACTACGCCGTCACCCCGCGCTTCGCCCCCACCAGCACCCCCGAGCAACTGGACCTGGCCGGCAAGCTGTTCGGCGAATACCCCGATCTGTACATGCACACCCATATTTCCGAGAACAAGGCCGAAGTGGCCTGGGTCAAGGAGCTGTTCCCGGCACGCAAGGGCTACCTGGACGTCTATGACCACCACAAGCTGATCGGCCCACGCGCGGTGTTCGCCCATGGCGTGCACTTGTGCGACGACGAGTGCAAGCGCCTGGCCGAAACCGGCTCGGCGGTCGCCTTCTGCCCAACCTCCAACCTGTTCCTGGGTAGCGGCCTGTTCGACCTGAACAAGCTGGAAGAACACGGCGTACGCGTCGGTCTGGGCACCGACGTCGGCGGCGGCACCAGTTTCAGCCAGCTGCAATCGCTGAACGAGGCGTACAAGATCATGCAACTGCAGGGCAAGAAGCTCGACCCATTCAAGTCGCTGTACCTGGCCACCCTGGGCGGCGCCAATGCGCTGTATCTGGACGACAAGCTAGGCAATTTCCTGCCCGGCAAGGACGCCGACTTCCTGGTGCTGGACTACAACGCCACGCCGCTGATCAGCTACCGCATGCAACAGGCCAAGAGCCTGGAAGAACGCCTGTTTGCCCTGACCATGCTTGGTGATGATCGCGCGGTGAAGGAAACCTTCGCCGCGGGTGTGTCGGTGCACCAGCGCGATTGAAGACGACGATCTGCGCGCCTCGTAGGAGCGGATTTATCCGCGATCAGGCTGTAGGCAATGCTCTACAGCATCGCGAATGAATTCGCTCCTACACAAATGCGCCTCACCTCAGCCACATCGTCTCCACAACGAAAAAGCCCCGATGCGCGAGCATCGGGGCTTTCTTGTTACGCGCAGTCGATCAGCGATTGGCAGCGCTGCGGCCAGGCTTCTTCTTGGTTTGCAGCAGGTGCGAGAACACCGCGTGCAGATCGTCCGAGGCGCTTTCCTCGTCCAGGTTGAGTTTGCTGTCGATGTGATCCATGTGATGCATCATCAAGTGCACTGCGCGCTCGGCATCGCGCGCCTCGATGGCGTCGATCAACTGGTTGTGCTCGTCATAGGAGCAGTGCGAGCGACTGCCGCTTTCGTACTGGGCGATGATCAGCGAGGTCTGCGATACCAGGCTGCGCTGGAAGCTCACCAGCGGTGCATTGCGTGCTGCCTCGGCCAGCTTCAGGTGGAACTCGCCGGACAGACGAATGCCCGCACCGCGGTCACCGCGCGAGAAGCTGTCCTGCTCGTCCTTGACCATCTGGCGCAGCTCGGCCAGTTGCTCGGCGGTCGCGTGCTCGACGGCCAGCTCGGTAATCGCACGCTCGACCAGACGGCGCGCATAGAAAATCTGCCGTGCTTCCTCGACGCTCGGGCTGGCCACTACCGCACCGCGGTTCGGGCGCAGCAGTACCACACCCTCGTGAGCCAGACGTGACAGAGCGCGGCGAATGATGGTGCGACTGACGCCGAAGATCTCACCCAACGCCTCTTCGCTCAGCTTGGTGCCAGGCGCCAGACGCTGCTCGAGAATGGCATCGAAGATATGGGCATATACGACATCGTCCTGAGTCCCGCTGCGGCTGCTTTTACCCGCGCGCGGCTGCTTCTTGAGAGGCTGCAATTGATCGTTCATTCTGGCTCGCGTCAATGAGAGTCGGCGACACTGCGACTCTACTGTGTTCTACCCGGTAGCTGACAAGCTCCGAGCGAAAAAACATCAGAAAAAAATTGGCTCAATTGTACACAAATCAATCAGCCACTACACCATGCGTTGTATGACGTCATAGCTGACTGCCGCCAGTGCCTCACTGGCGATCACGCGCAGAGCAACAAATTCTTTCCTTATATACAGCCACAGTCTCAGTTCATTAGAGGCTAAGGGTTTGCTTTGGCCGCCGAAACGATGCTCAGCAGACAGATGCAACCACGCCAGGTGAAATCATATCTGATTGTTTTAAAAGGATTTAATTTTAAAAACTGAAAAGATTGTCGCCAAATCCGCTCACTTCTCTATCGGCACGCTCGACTGGTGCGATTAATGCAACATTAAAAACATTAATTGCATTTTTTGTATACAACAGCATAATCGCGCCTGAGTGACTTCTTGACCGCTCGGTCAACAACTTAGCCAGGAAGCACCGCCGACAACACCGCCTGCCTCAGAGAGCATTGTTCTTGCGCAACGCTCTGGGTGGTACACAACAAGAGAGATGAGGAGTACCCGCTGTGGAAAGCGTCAAACAAGAACAACACGCGAATCAACTGGCAAGGGGTGGCCTGCTCGACCGCTTCTTCAAACTGACCGAGCACCGCACCACCATCAAGACCGAACTGCTGGCCGGCCTGACGACCTTCGTCACCATGGCCTACATCATTTTCGTCAACCCCAACATCATGGCCACTGCCGGCATCGATCATGGCGCCGCCTTCGTCGCCACCTGCATCGGGGCGGCCCTGGGCTGCTTCCTGATGGGCCTGTACGCCAATTGGCCAGTCGGCCTGGCGCCAGGCATGGGCCTGAATGCGTTCTTCACCTACACCGTCGTCGGTGAAATGGGCTACAGCTGGCAGATCGCACTGGGCGCGGTGTTCATCTCCGGCGTGCTGTTCATGATCATGAGCCTGTCGAAGATCCGTGAATGGCTGCTCAACAGCATCCCGATGAGCCTGCGCTTCGCCATGGGTGCCGGGGTTGGCCTGTTCCTCGGCCTGATCGGCCTGAAGACCGCCGGGATCGTCGTCGACAGCCCGGCCACCCTGTTGACCATGGGCTCGTTCAGCAACCCGTCGGCGCTGCTCGCCGCCGTCTGCTTCCTGATGATCGCCGTGCTCAGCCACCGCAACGTGTTTGGCGCCATTCTCTTCAGCATGCTCGGCGTGACCGCCATCGGCTGGGCACTCGGCCTGGTGGAATACGGTGGCCTGGTGTCGATGCCACCGAGCCTGGGCCCGACCTTCCTGGCCATGGATATCGCCGGCGCATTCAACGTGGCGATGATCAGTGTGATCCTGGCGTTTCTCTTCGTGAACATGTTCGACACCGCCGGCACCCTGATGGGCGTCGCCCACCGCGCCAACCTGGTGGATGAGGATGGCAAGATCCAGAACCTGTCAAAGGCGCTGAAAGCCGACTCCACTTCGAGCGTTGTGGGCGCCATGGTCGGCTGCCCGCCGGTGACCAGCTACGTGGAAAGCGCTGCAGGCGTCGCCGCGGGTGGCCGTACCGGACTGACCGCGATCACCGTCGGCCTCCTGTTCCTCGCCGCGATGTTCTTCGCCCCGCTGGCTGGCATGATTCCGGCCTACGCCACCGCAGGCGCGCTGATCTACGTCGCCATGCTGATGATGAGCGGCATGGCGCATATCGACTGGAAGGATCATACCGACACCATTCCGGCCATCGTGACCGTTGTGATGATGCCGCTGACCTTCTCCATCGCCAACGGCATCGCCCTGGGCTTCCTCACCTACGCCACGCTGAAACTGCTGACCGGCCAGAGCGACAAGGTGTCGCTGAGCCTGTATGCGCTGTGCGTGATCTTCATCGCCAAGTTCGCCTTCCTCTGACGGTAGATACTCTGCGCTGAGCGAAGCCCCGGCCTTGTGCCGGGGTTTTTCGTTTGACTTGCAACGACAGGCGCGCTCGTCGCATGCATATCGCCGGCCCCGGATTTCATCGGGGCTACGTGTCGCTCGTAGGGTGCGCCGCGCGCACCAGCTTCGAAGCGCTGCACGGTGCCACGTGGGGTTCCGGCGCGCACGGCGCACCCTACACGCAGACGAAAAAAAGCCCGCAGTGTGAGCGGGCGTAAGGACTCAAACGAGTCTGAGGGTGACAAGCATTCGTCTGGCAGGCCGCCGGCCTGCCAGTCACTCAACTACCACGGTAGGTGGAGTAGCTGTAAGGCGAAATCAGTAGCGGTACGTGGTAGTGCTCCTGGCCGGCATCGATGCCGAAGCGCAGGACGACCACGTCGAGGAATGCCGTATCCGGCAGCTTCACGCCACGGGCGCGGTAGTAGTCGCCGGCGTGGAAGTGCAGCTGATAGACGCCCGTACGGTAATCATCGCCCTGCAGCACCGGCGCATCGCAACGGCCGTCGTGGTTGGTGGTAACGGTGGTGATCAGCTCCAGCTGCGCGCCTTCGACGCGGTACAGCTCGACCTTGATGTCACTCCCTGGGCAGCCGTGCGCGGCATCCAGTACATGTGTAGTCAAACGTCCCATGGGTTTCGGATGCTCGCGGCGCCCAGCGCCCTACGAACACCACACCTCCTCTACTCTGTTGAAATCGGCTCGTCGCAATGCTCCGACGCAATGGCAGGATAGCACGCAGATCGAATATAAAACATTTTACTCATAAATTGTACACAATAAATCCGATGCCGATGCCATCTGCGCAGCAAACAGGCTCATTACCTGCCTCATCGCGAACCAGCAACCGCGCCACAAACAGCATGAATTACTGACCAATACGGCAATTTCCCCATCGGTGCGCGCAGCGAAGAAAATGATGAAAAGTCGATTTACAAACGGCAACTAACTTTGTATACAATTAGTCATCCCGGTCGCGTAGCCGTCGATTTCCAGGCACGCAGTGACCGCAACGTTCCAGATAGGAAGACTGCAGTGAACGCTGATTACCCACGCGATTTGATCGGCTACGGCGCAAACCCACCCCACCCGCACTGGCCGAACGATGCCCGTATCGCCCTATCCTTCGTGCTCAACTACGAAGAAGGCGGCGAGCGCAACATTCTGCATGGGGACAAGGAGTCCGAGTCCTTCCTCTCCGAGATGGTCGCCGCCCAGCCGCTGCAGGGCCAGCGCAACCTGTGCATGGAGTCGCTCTACGAGTATGGCAGCCGCACCGGCGTCTGGCGCTTGCTCAACCTGTTCAAGCAGCACGATATTCCGCTGACTATCTTCGCCGTGGCCATGGCTGCCCAGCGTCACCCGGACGCGATCCGCGAGATGGTCGCTGCCGGGCACGAGATCTGCAGCCACGGCTATCGCTGGATCGACTACCAGAACATGGACGAAGCCACCGAGCGCGAGCACATGCTCGAGGCCATACGCATCCTCACCGAGCTGACCGGCGAGCGCCCGCTGGGCTGGTACACCGGTCGCCTGGGCCCGAACACCCGACGCATCGTGCGCGAGGAAGGCGGCTTCCTCTACGACTCCGACACCTATGACGACGACCTGCCCTACTGGGACCCGGCCAGCACCGCAGAGAAGCCGCACCTGGTGATCCCCTACACCCTGGACACCAACGACATGCGCTTCACCCAGGTACAGGGCTTCAACAAGGGTGACGATTTCTTCGAATACCTCAAGGATGCCTTCGACGTGCTCTACGCCGAGGGTGAAGCCGGCGCACCGAAGATGCTGTCGATCGGCATGCACTGTCGTCTGCTCGGCCGCCCGGCCCGCCTGGCCTCGCTGGCGCGCTTCATCGACTACGTGAAAAGCCACGACAAGGTCTGGTGCGCCCGCCGCGTCGACATCGCCAAGCACTGGCATGCCACCCACCCCTTCCGCGTGACCGAACAAGAGAGCCGCCCATGAGCCGTTTCCAGACGTTAACCCCCTCCCAGTTGAGCCGCGACGCGTTCGTTGCCGCCTTCGCCGATATCTACGAGCACTCGCCCTGGGTCGCCGAGAAAGCCTACGACCTCGGCCTGGACGAAAGCGTGAACGATATCGACAGCCTGCAGCAGCGCATGGCCGACATTCTCCTGTCCGCCAGTCACGATGCTCAGTTGGCGCTGATCAATGCGCACCCGGACCTCGCCGGCAAAGCGGCCGTACGTGGCGAGCTGACTGCCTCCAGCACCGCCGAGCAGTCCGGCGCCGGCATTCATGAATGCACAGCCGAGGAGTTTGCACGCTTCACCGAACTCAACGATGCCTACAAGGCCAAGTTCGGCTTCCCCTTCATCAAGGCCGTCAAGGGCAGCAACCGCCATCAGATCCTGGCCGCCTTCGAAGAGCGCATTCACAACACGCCGGAGCAGGAGTTCCAGACCGCCCTGGCCGAGATCAACAAAATCGCCCTCTTCCGCCTGCAGCAGCTGTAACGCTGCCGCCCCTTCAATCAAACAGAACAAGTAGAACAGCCATGCGTAGCCTGACCATCGAGCCCCTGAGCAAAGAAGCCTTCGCCCCTTTCGGTGACGTGATCGAAACCGAAGGCAGTGACTTCTTCATGATCAACAACGGTTCCACTCGCCGCTATCACAAGCTGGCCAGCGTGGAGACCGCACAGCCAGAGGATCAGGCGATCATCAGCATTTTCAGCGCCGAGTCGCTCGAGATGCCGCTGACCATCCGCATGCTGGAACGCCATCCGCTGGGCAGCCAGGCTTTCATCCCGCTGCTCGGCAACCCCTTTCTGATCGTGGTCGCGCCAGTTGGCGATGTACCTGTATCAGGGTCCGTCCGTGCCTTCCTCAGCAATGGCAGGCAGGGCATCAATTACCATCGCGGCGTCTGGCACCACCCGGTGCTGACGATCGAAAAGCGGGATGACTTCCTGGTGGTTGATCGCAGTGGTTCCGGCAACAACTGCGATGAGCATTTTTTCAATGAGGACGAGCTCCTTCTCCTCAAACCCCACCAATAAGAGAAGCCCGGGGTTGGCGTGCCTCCCCCGGGGAAAGAGGTACAGATCGTGGAAGCACATTTCACCGAATGGCTAAACCTGGGCATCCGCTGGATCCATATGATCACCGGTATCGCCTGGATCGGCGCGTCATTCTATTTCGTCTGGCTGGAGAACAACCTTAACCGCAGCAATCCCCGCGAGGGCCTGTCGGGCGACCTCTGGGCGATTCACGGCGGCGGCATCTACCACCTGGAAAAATACAAACTGGCCCCACCGAAAATGCCGGAGAACCTGCACTGGTTCAAATGGGAGGCCTACTTCACCTGGCTGTCGGGCGTCGCCCTGCTGCTGGTGGTTTACTACCTCAACCCGAGCCTGTACCTGGTCAAGCCGGGTGTTGATCTGGCACCGGCTGCAGCCATCGCCATCGGCCTCGGTTCCATGGCGCTCAGCTATGTGATCTATCACTTCCTCTGCGACTCGCCACTGGGCAAACGCCCCGCCCTGCTCGGTGCCGTGCTGTTCGTGCTGATCATCGCTGCCGCCTACGGTTTCAGCCAGATCTTCAGCGGCCGCGCGGCGTACATCCATGTCGGCGCCATCATCGGCACCATCATGGTCGGCAACGTGTTCTTCACCATCATGCCGGCCCAGCGCGCGCTGGTTAAAGCGATCGAAACCAACACCACGCCGGACCCAACCCTGCCGGCCAAAGGCCTGCTGCGCTCGCGTCACAACAACTACTTCACCCTGCCGGTGCTGTTCATCATGATCAGCAACCACTTCCCGAGCACCTACGGCAGCCAATACAACTGGCTGATCCTGGCAGGCATCGCGATTCTGGCCGTGCTGGTGCGTCACTACTTCAACACCCGCCACGACAGCAGCAAGTACGTCTGGACCCTGCCGGCCGCAGCGCTGGGCATGATCTGCCTGGCTTACGTCACCGGCCCGCAAACCAAATCGGTCAGCGCACCGGCAACGGCTCAGGCTCCGGCGATCAAGTACGCTCCCGTTCCCGCCACCGGCCTCCCCGGCAACCCCTCCACAACCAGCGAGCCTGTTGCCGAGGCAACCCAGCCCAAAGCTGATGCAAACGAGGAATCGCCCACTGCTGCTGATAGCGCGACACCTGCCGCCAGCACCGATTTCGCCCAAGTCGAAAGCGTGATCCACGAGCGCTGCACCGTGTGCCACTCGGTGAGTCCGAGCAGCCCGATGTTCAGCGCCGCACCCGCCGGCCTGATGCTCGATACGCCGGAGCAGATGAAGGCGCAGGCCGCGAAGATCCACGCCCAGAGCGTCGCTTCGCAGATCATGCCACTGGGTAACATTACCCAGATGACTCAGGACGAACGCGACCTGATCGGCAGCTGGATCGCCAAAGGCGCTCAGATCAACTGATTGCCGCACATGTCGCGCCCGTGACCGGGTGCGGCATCTTTTTACGCCCATGAACCGCCGGCAGCGCAAGCTGACCGGCGGTTCATTTTTTGTGCACAATCTATAAATAAATTGTTTTTAACAATGTCGACATATTGCTATAGTCGAAACATCCTGACCGACAAGACAAGTTTCTATTGAGCAGGAAAGAGGTGCCGTGAAGCCTCGTGTAAGCCCATGACCGTATAAAAACAAATGGCAGGCTATGACATGACCCCAGATAGCAATACCCAAGCCCCAGCTGCGCCCGTCGGCAACAGCGACCTGATCTACCAGTTGGACGACACCCCAGCTTTCGCCCCTGCCATCTTCGCGGCGCTGCAGCATGTGCTGGCCAGCTTCGTCGGCATCATCACCCCTACCCTGATCGTCGGCAGCGCCCTCGGCCTCGGCGCTCATGTGCCGTACCTGGTGAGCATGGCGTTGTTCGTCTCCGGCCTCGGCACCTTCGTCCAAGCCAAGCGCATCGGCCCGATCGGTTCCGGCCTACTCTGTCTGCAAGGCACCAGTTTCGGCTTTCTCAGCGTGGTGCTCAGCGCCGGATTCATTGTCAAAGGCCGCGGCGCCAGCGAGGAGGAAATACTCGCCACGCTGTTCGGCATCTGCTTCTGCGCCGCCTTCGTCGAGATCGCCTTCAGCCAGTTCATCAACAAGCTGCGCAAGGTCATCACCCCGGTGGTCACCGGAACCATCATCTGCCTGATGGGCCTGTCGCTGATCAAGGTGGGGATGACCGACCTGGCCGGCGGCTACGGCGCGCCAGACCTCGGCGCCCTGCACCACCTGGCGCTTGGCGGGCTGGTGCTGGGCACCATCGTCGCCCTCAACCGCGCCTCTTCGCAGGTGCTGCGCCTGTCCGCCGTGATCATCGGCCTGACCCTCGGCTTCAGCGTGGCCTGGTTCACCGACCGGGTGGATTTCGCCAACATGGCTGAAGTGCCGTTGATCAGCATGCCGCAGCCATTCAAGTACGGTTTCGGTTTCGACTGGATCGCCTTCGTGCCCATTGCCGTGATCTTCCTGATCACGCCACTGGAAACGGCAGGCGACCTGACCGCCAACTCGATCATCTCCAAGCAGCCCGTCAAGGGGCCGCTATACATGCGCCGGATCAAATCCGGAGTGCTGGCCGATGGCTGCAACTCGGCAGTTGCCGCCATGTTCAACAGCCTGCCGATGACCACCTTCAGCCAGAACAACGGGGTGATCCAGCTCACTGGCGTTGCCAGCCGCCACGTGGCTTTCTACATCGCCGGCATCCTGATCCTGCTGGGGCTATTTCCGGTGGTGGGTGCCGTGCTGCAACTGATGCCCAAGCCGGTACTCGGTGGCGCCACCCTGATCATGTTCGGCACCGTCGCGGTGGCCGGCATCAAGATTCTCAGCGAAGCCGGTCTGCACCGTCGCAACGTGCTGATCGTGGCCATTTCCCTGGGCCTTGGCCTGGGTGTGGCCGGCGTGCCGGATGTGCTTTCGCACATGCCGGACGTGCTGAAGAACATCTTCGGCTCACCGATCACCATCGGAGCCTTCAGCGCCATTGCGCTGAACATATTCCTGCCCGACGAACAGCAGGAAGTGGAAGAGGACGACTACGATCCCGAGGCGCACTTGCACACCGTGCTGCAGAACCGCCAGGGTGACGATGGCGTCGATGACAGCAACCTCAAGACTCTGAGCCGCGACCTTACCCCGGACCCGCGCACCAGCTAACCGCGACAAACCGATCCACTCCCGGCAGTCCGCTGCCGGGGGACACCTGCTTGCACGTCAAAAACAAGGAAAATTCATGAAATTCAAGCATCTGCCCCACTGCCTCGCCCTGTCAGCCGGACTGTTCTCCGGCCAGCAGGCACTCGCTGGCGACCTCCTCTACTGGCAGGACAACAGCCTGTCGTACCTGTACGGCGAGAACTTCCAGCGCATGAACTTCAACGGCGAGGAACAGCGTACCCAGACCACCTTCACCTTCGAGCACGCCAGTGGCTGGGCCTGGGGCGACATCTTCTACTTCCTCGACTACATCCATACCGACAACGTGCAATCGCGCGGCAGCTTCGACAACGGTACCTTCCGTCAACATGACAAGGATTCCTTCTACTACATGGAATTCTCCCCACGTGTCAGCCTGAGCTGGCTGACCGGGCAGAAGCTGGCCGCCGGCCCGATCAAAGACGTGTTCGCCGCCTTTACCTATGAAAAAGGCAATGGCGGCCCTGGCCCGGAGAACTACCTGTACGGCATCGGCCTGGACTGGGAAGTACCCGGCTTCACCTACTTCAAGACCAACCTGTACCAGGTCAAGATCAACAACCATACCTTCTTCGCCGACAGCAACAGCAACGGCTACGCCACCCAGCTGACCATCAGCGCGGCGTATCCGTTCAGCCTCGGCGAGCAGGACTTCGTCGTCGACGGCTTCCTCGACTGGCGTTCGCCGTCGCGTGATGCCGGCACCCAGACCTCGGTCGGCTCCTCGATCCAGGTCAAGTGGGATGCGGGCAAAGCCCTGTTCGGCAAGGAGCGTCAGCTCTATGTAGGCACAGAGATCAACATGTGGCGCGCCAAGTACGGTGTGAAGCCGGTGGACGGGTCGGATGACCGCTTCGACCAGACGGCGGTGCAGGCACTGGTCAAGTACCACTTCTGACCACAGCCACAGCGCACTTGGCCGACGTCGGGTAGGGACGGCGGCCGGGTAAAAAGGGGGATGGGCGCTCGCGCCCTTCCCCCTTTTTCTTTGATCTTCATCTTTCCATGCACGGTGCGCTTGAGACCGGACTGGCAAATAAGTGTGTGCTTTCGGTGCTGGCCCTATCCATTAACGCGTCGCCTGACCTGACGGGTTTCGCCCCTTACGGGCGACTCACTTTCTTTGCTTGTGCAAAGAAAGTAAGCAAAGAAACACACCCCTGCATACGGCCCCGGCTGCGCCGGGGTTCCCTCGCTCCATCACCACTCCAGGGGCCCGCTGCGAAGGGCCATCCCTGGCCCATCGCAGCTCTCGCGACATCCATGTCGCTCAACCCCTTCCACGGTGATTCCACTCGGCCTCCTGAAGGGGGACTTGGGCGTCGTCTGTGAGATCGCGCTTCAAGAGCAAAAGCCAAACACTATCGACTTTGACCTTCCGGAGATATCGCAAGCTCGCGACCCGGTCCCCTTCAGGAGTCCGAGTGGAGGTGTTGCGTAGGGGGACGAGCCGCATGGATGCGGCGAGATACCGATGGCGGCCCCGCTTAAAGGGCCAGGGATGGCCCTTGTAAGCCGGCCACCGGAGCAGCACCGGCGCGAGGAAACGCAGCGAAGCGAAGTAACAGCCGGAGGCTGGCCCGCAGGGTGAGCGGAGCGAATCAAGGTGTGGCGCCCGTAAGGGGCGCAACCCAAACGCTCAGTGGACTCGGTAATGGATAGTGCTAAGTCAGTAAGCAATCCGCACACAAACTTGCCAGTCCGGTGTCAAGCGTATCCTCCCCATGAGAATGCGAAGAGCCTTTTTTCTTTGAGCAACAAATGCCAGGTGCACACGGCATAGCCTACGCGGCCATACACCATCCGTAGGGTGCGCCGCGCGCACCGCCTTTGGCAAAGCGGCCTGCACTACCGCACCAACCCAGCGCCGACAGGCAAGCAACGGCACCACGCCGGTGCACAATCGGGCGTACACCAGGTGCTTTCCGATCAATACCTTACAATCACACAACTGACCGCAAGGTCAAGTTTTTGATCACAATATTTCTATTTTTTGTGTGCAATTTATCCAGAAGCCATATTCAGCAGTGCATTTTCTGTGTACAAGACAATCAGGTTCCTACCGAAACACTGTCGAAATGGCTGTATACATTGATTCAGTCACGACGCGAATACAAAATCGGAACGAAACCTGCAGACAAATCTCCTCATAGATCGCCGCGGCGCAAGAACAAAACTGGGAGCTGTCCATGTCCACCACCGAAGACTTTCGCATCAAGAACATCGATCCATCGCTACATAACGAAGACCTCGCCCCGCTGGCTCCTGAAAAACGTACCTGGGGCTGGTTCGAGATCTTCAACGTCTGGTCGAACGACATTCAAAGCCTGTTCGGCTACACCCTGGCAGCGACGCTGTTCATCTCCTACGGACTCAATGGCTGGGCCGTGCTGGCCGGCATCGTGCTCGCCGGCTGCATCGTCATGGGCCTGGTGCAACTGACCGGCAGACCCAGCGTCAAGTACGGCATCCCCTTCCCGGTGTTCGCCCGCGCCAGCATGGGCGTGCGCGGCGCCAACTTCCCTGCACTGGTGCGTGGCATCGTCGCGATCTTCTGGTACGGCGTGCAGACCTACTTCGCTTCCACCGCCGTAGCCCTGCTGCTCAACTCGCTGCTGGAACCGCAGAACCCAGCCGTGTACATGGGGCTGACCGCCATCGGCTGGCTGTCCTACGTGATCGTCTGCCTGTTCCAGGTTGGCCTGTTCGTCTGCGGCATGAGCTGGATCACCCGCTTCCTCAACTGGGCCGGGCCGCTGGTCTACGTGGTGATGATCGCGCTGATGGGCCTGATCTGGTACCAGGCCGGCCCGAGCCTGCTCAGCGAGCTGGGCAACATCTTCAGCGGCAACGGTGAGTATGCCGCTGGCCCGGTGGCCGCGTTCTTCGCCGTGGTCGGCACCATGGTCGCCTACTTCGCCGCGGTGGTGATCAACTACGGCGACTTCGCCCGCTTTGTCAAAAGCGAAAGGCAGATGACCATCGGCAACTTCCTCGGCCTGCCGGTGAGCCTGGCGATCTTCTCGTTGATCGCGCTGGTAATCACCGCCGGCACCGTGGTGGTATTCGGTGAGACGCTGACCAACCCGACCGACATCGTTGCGCGCGTGGACAACCTGACCCTGACCATCATCGCCGCGCTGACCTTCTTTGCCGCGACCGTGGGCATCAACCTGGTGGCCAACTTCATCCCGCCAGCCTATGACCTGGCCAACCTGGCTCCGGCACACATCAGCGCACGCACCGGTGGCTTCATCACTGCCGGCATCGCCTTCTTCATCGGCGCGCTATGGGTGGCCTTCATCAGCAATGTTGGCATCGCTGCCTTCGTCGACACCCTCGGCGCTGTTCTCGCGCCGCTGTACGGCATCATCGTCGCCGACTACTACCTGGTACGCCGGCGCAAGCTCGACCTGCAGCAGCTGTTCAGCGCCGAGGTCGGTTCGGCCTACTACTTCGATGGCGGCTGGAACCGCAAGGCGATGATCGCCTTCGCCATCGGCTCGGTGTTCTCCGTCGCCTCGGTATGGGCGCCAGTCCTGAGTCAGCTTTCGGGCTATTCCTGGCTGCTCGGCGCCCTGCTCGGCGCGGTGCTGCACTATGGCCTGATGCACGGCCAGGCGCAGGCGCTGAAACGCGCCGACGCCGCACTCTAAGCCATCAACGAGCGGACGAAGCCGGCGCCTGTGCGCCGGCTTTGGCTTTCTGGCGCTCGAGAAAATCCACTTTCCACTGCTCGACGCCCATGTACTCGCTATCGAGATTGGCCTCGACCCGATAGCTCGCCTTGAGCGCCACCACCTGCTCCGAGCGCTGGGCGAGAAAGCGGTCGAAACGGGCGATCAGCTGCGGGTGATGCAGGCTCGACAGGTGAAAACTGCCACGGGTGTGCGGCAACTTGGGATCGAACACCAGGGCACCGGGCCGGGCGCGGATGTTGTCCAGGTAATGGGTGGCCACCACCACATTGAAGTAGGCGCCATCGGTTTCCTGCTTCAAGGCCTGGCGAATCATCTGGCGCAGGTCCTCGCTGTAACTCAGCTGAACCTGCCCGCTGTCGATGGCCTGCTCGTACCCTCGCGGCGTCCAGCCCTGCACCATGGCCAGGCGGTGAATGCTCTCCAGCGTCTGCCCCTGGCGCTGCGGCGCTACCAGCACGCCGTCGACGTAATCGACCACGGTCTGGCTGTAGTGCAGCGCCATGCCCGCTTTCTGCGTGCCGGCCCAATGCGGGCTGTCGGGATACTTGAAGTCGATCTCGCCACGCCGCAGGGCCGGCAGCAGCTGATCCACCGGCAACGCCTTGTAGCTCAGGCTGACACCGCTATCAGCGGCGAAGGCATCCAGAACCTCGCGAGCGAAGCCACGGTACTGCCCCTCGCCATCGAGGCTGTAGTGCGGCGCGAACGGCAGGTCCTCGACGCCGACCACATAGGTCTGCGCCAGGGCGTTGGGGGTCAGTAGAACGGCAGATAGCAGACACAGTCGTACCGGCTTCATGCAGAGCCTCCTTATTGTTGTTTTGGCAATTCGAGGGCGGGTCTAGCCGCCGGTCATACTCATGAAGCGCACCACCTGCACCTGCTCGTCGGTGGCGAAGTGGTGACGCTCGGGCTTCAGGCGCAGCGCTTCGATCAGCGCCTGACGCAGGCGCTCGCCGTCGCCCGGATGCGCACGCAGCAGGCGCTTGAGATCCAGTGCGTTGTCGTGGCCGAGGCAGAGCACCAACTTGCCCTCTGCGGTTACCCGCACACGGTTGCAGTCACCGCAGAAGTTGTGGCTGTGCGGCGAGATGAAGCCCACCTGGGTCTGCGTGCCGAGCACTTGCCAGTAGCGCGACGGGCCACCAGTAACCTTGCTGCTGCGCACCAGCGCATGGCGCTGCTCGATACGCTGACGCACCTCGTCGCTGGAACAGAAGGTCTGCTCGCGGCTGTGGCTGACCACGCTGCCCAGCGGCATTTCCTCAATGAAGCTGATGTCCAGCCCGCGCGCGATGGCGAACTCGACCAGATCCAGCACCTCGTCGTCGTTACGCCCGCTCTGCACCACGCAGTTGAGCTTGATCCGCTCGAATCCAGCCGCGCGCGCCGCGTCGATGCCGGCCAGCACCTGATCGAGCTTGTCGCGCCGGGTAAAAGCGGCGAAGCGCTCGCGCTGCAGGGAATCCAGGCTGATGTTCAGGCGCCGCACGCCCGCCGCGCGCAACGGCGCAGCCATCTCTACCAGTTGCGAGCCATTGGTGGTGATCGCCAGGTCATCCAGCTCGTCACGTTCACCCAGGCGCTGCAACAGACTCAGCAGGTTCTTGCGCACCAACGGCTCGCCGCCAGTGATGCGAATACGCCGCACGCCCAACCCGATGAAGGCATCGGCCACGGCGTAGAGTTCTTCCAGGCTGAGAATCTGCGCACGCGGCGCGAACTGCATGTCTTCGCTCATGCAGTAGGTGCAGCGAAAATCGCAGCGATCGGTCACCGACAAGCGCAGGTAGGTGATGCGCCGACCGAAGGGGTCGACGAGCTGATGGGTGTTCACGGTGGGTCTCCTGCAGCGTCACGCGCCGAGACTTTTTGTCATGGATAACGCTGTGCGCGATAGAAACAGAAAAGCGATTTCTTGTATACAAAAATTTGACCACAGGGTCAGCTAAGCGCTGAGCAGCCCGTGGCCGCTGCCTTGAGCCTCGTGCAAAGCCGGTGCTACCATGCCCGACCGCCGCCCGGCGGCAGAGCAAACCACAGGGCCTTATGACCAGCATCCGCGAGCGTAACAAAGAGCTCATCCTGCGCGCAGCCAGCGAGGAGTTCGCCGACAAGGGCTTCGCCGCCACCAAGACCAGTGACATTGCGGCCAAGGCAGGCCTGCCCAAGCCCAACGTCTACTACTACTTCAAGTCCAAGGAAAACCTCTACCGCGAGGTCCTGGAAAGCATCATCGAGCCACTGCTGGCCGCCTCTGCCCCCTTCAACCAGCCGGGCCATCCGAGCGAAGTGCTGACCGCCTACATCCGCTCGAAGATCCGCATCTCCCGCGAACTGCCCCACGCTTCCAAGGTGTTCGCCAGCGAGATCATGCACGGTGCGCCGCACCTGTCGCCGGAACAGACCGAACAACTCAACGCCCAGGCCAAACACAACATCGCCTGCATCCAGCGCTGGATCGATCAACGGCAGATGGCGCAGGTCGACCCGCACCATCTGCTGTTCAGCATCTGGGCGGCGACCCAGACCTACGCCGACTTCGACTGGCAGATCTCCACCGTCACCGGCAAGGCCAGCCTGGACGATGCCGACTACGAAGCCGCCGCGCAGACCATCATCCGCCTGGTGCTCAAAGGCTGCGACGTCAGCCCGATGCCATCGAAGGCTTCCGAGCTGGTGACCAGCGCCTAACTCGAATCCGCGGCCTATGCCAAACCAGGAGGGTGCACCATGCGCACCGAGCTTACGACGCGGACATTCGGGAAGCCTTAGCGCGCACGGCGCACCCTACGGACTGGTGGATGTAAAAAACGACATCTCCCCTACGCAAAGCCGAAAACCGTGGAGGCGCTTTAGCGGCGACGTTTCGATGCCGCAGTCGCGGCTGAAGCCCCTCCCACAGTCGTAGCCCGGATGCAATCCGGGGCAGCGCGCAGCCGCGATCGAACCGGTGCGCGCAGCCTAGGCGGCCCCGCAACACCCTACGCCCCGGCGTCGGCCTTCAGGCCCAGAGACTCCAGCGCACTCACCGCGCATTGCTCATCAATATCCGAGGTGTCGCCGGTGATACCGACGGCGCCAATCACCTCACCGCGCTCGTCACGAATCAATACGCCGCCCGGTGCCGGAATCAGGCTGCCCTGCGCCAGATTGTTGACCGCACCGATGAACGCCGGGCGCTGCTGCGCGTCGGCGGCGATCAGCCGCGATCCCTTGCCCAGGGCCAGCGCTCCCCAGGCCTTGCCAATGGCGATCTGCGGGCGCAGCAGGCTGGCGCCGTCCTCGCGCTGCAGACTGATCAGATGCCCACCGGCATCCAGCACCGCCACCGTCAGCGGCGCCGCCTTTATCTCCCGCCCAACGGCCAGGGCATTTAGGGTGATGTTCAAAGCGACATTCAGGTTAAGGCTACTCACAGAGGCAATCTCCAAAACTGCGGATACGGGCATCCACACACGCAAGTGCGCGGCATCAGAAAACGCCCTATGAAATAGCCGAAAGAGATACTGATTACAATCAAAGAACACAATTTAAATAATTTTTGTGCACAAAAATTAAAATCAAATAACTCAATTAAAGTATCGAATAAACCTCAGCCGTTACGTGCCTCCCAATAGCCTGGGGTGTTGTAGATGCCCTTCAGATAATCGATGAAGAAACGCACCTTGGCCGGCAGATAACGCTGCTGCGGGTAAACCGCCTGGATGTCGTAGGCCGGCAGGGCGTATTCGTCGAGCACCGTCACCAGCTCGCCCGCCTTGAGCTCGGCCTGGATCTCCCAGGTGGAGCGCCAGCCAATCCCCAGCCCCTGCTTGACCCAGCTGTAGAGCAGCTCGCCATCGTTGCAGTCGAGGTTACCGGCGACCTTCACCGCGACCTGCCGGCCGTCACGCAGGAAGGTCCAGCCGCGCTGCTGGCCACCCTGCATGTTGAACGCCAGGCAGTTGTGCCGCACCAGGTCGTCCGGCGTGCGCGGCACGCCATACAGCTCGAAATAGCGCGGCGCCCCGCAGACCACGCGGCGATTGGGAAACAGCTTGAGCGCCACATAGTTAGGGTCGGTGACCTCACCAATGCGAATGCCCATGTCGTAGCCCTGACGCACCAGGTCGACCAGGCTGTCGGTGAAGTTGAACGACAGCTTGAGGTCTGGGTAGCGCGCCAGAAAGGCCGGCGCATGGGGCGCTATATGGCGCCGGCCGAACGCCGCTGGCGCAGACACCACCAGATGCCCGCGTACCGACTTACCACCGCGCGCGACGCTGGCATCGGCCTCGTCGAAGTCCTTGAGCAGGCTGCGGGCGCGCTCCAGGTACTGCTCGCCCAGGTCGGTCAGCTGCAGCCCGCGCGTGGAGCGATGCATCAGCTTGACCCCCAGGTGTTGCTCCAGCGCATCCAGCCGCCGGCCCATCACCACGGGCGTCACGCCCTCGCTGAGGGCGGCCGAAGCGAAGCTGCCGTTGTCGGCAACCAAAACGAAACTACGAATAAGGGTATGACGGTCCATTCGATACTCCAGATATCGACAGAACTGAAGTATCCATCAATTCCCCCTCTTTCGCCCAGCGGTCATCCTCTCCCTCAACAGAAAAACAACCGATTCGAGAGGAATGGTCATGGCCAGAATGAGAGCAATCGAGGCAGCCGTACTGGTGATGCGTCGCGAAGGCGTTGATATCGCGTTCGGCGTCCCCGGCGCTGCCATCAACCCCCTGTATGCCGCACTGAAGAAACTCGGTGGCATCGATCACGTCCTGGCCCGTCACGTCGAAGGCGCTTCGCACATGGCCGAGGGTTACACCCGCACCAATGCCGGCAACATCGGCGTGTGCATCGGTACCTCCGGCCCCGCCGGCACCGACATGGTCACCGGCCTGTACTCGGCCTCCGCCGACTCCATTCCAATTTTGTGCATCACCGGCCAGGCGCCGCGTGCCCGTATGCACAAGGAAGATTTCCAGGCAGTCGACATCACCAGCATCGTCGGTCCGGTGACCAAGTGGGCCACCACCGTGATGGAGCCCGGCCAGGTGCCGCGCGCGTTCCAGCGCGCCTTCCATGAAATGCGCAGCGGCCGTCCCGGCCCGGTATTGATCGACCTGCCGTTCGACGTGCAGATGGCCGAGATCGAATTCGATATCGACGCTTACGAGCCGCTGCCAGTGGCTAAGCCGAGCACCAGCCGCATCCAGGCCGAGAAAGCCATCGCCATGCTCAACGAGGCCGAGCGCCCGCTGCTGGTCGCCGGTGGCGGCATCTTCAATGCCGATGCGCAAGACAAGCTGGTGGAGTTCGCCGAGCTGACCGGCGTGCCGGTGGTACCGACGCTGATGGGCTGGGGCGCGATTCCGGACGACCACAAGCTGATGGTCGGCATGGTCGGTCTGCAGACTTCGCACCGCTACGGCAATGCCACCCTGCTCGCCTCCGACCTGGTGTTCGGCATCGGCAACCGCTGGGCCAACCGCCACACAGGCTCGGTTGACGTTTACACCGAAGGCCGCAAGTTCATCCACGTCGACATCGAACCGACGCAGATCGGCCGTGTGTTCAACCCGGACCTGGGCATCGCCTCCGACGCCGGCAACGCACTGGACGCCTTCCTCGAAGTCGCCCGCGAATGGAAAGCCGCCGGCAAGCTGAAAGACCGCAGCGCCTGGGTCGAGTCGTGCCGCGAGCGCAAGCGTACCCTGCAGCGCAAGACCCACTTCGACAACGTGCCGGCCAAGCCGCAGCGCGTGTACGAAGAGATGAACGAGGCATTCGGCAAGGACACCTGCTACGTCAGCACCATCGGTCTGTCGCAGATCGCCGGCGCGCAGTTCCTGCACGTGTACAAGCCGCGCCACTGGATCAACTGCGGCCAGGCCGGCCCGCTGGGCTGGACCATTCCGGCAGCCCTGGGCGTGGTCAAGGCCGACCCGCAACGTCAGGTCGTGGCGCTGTCCGGTGACTATGACTTCCAGTTCATGATCGAGGAGCTGGCCGTCGGTGCGCAGTTCAACCTGCCGTACATCCACGTGCTGGTGAACAACTCCTACCTGGGCCTGATCCGTCAGGCGCAGCGCGGCTTCGACATCGATTACTGCGTGCAGCTGGCGTTCGAGAACATCAATGCACCGGAGCTCAACGGTTACGGCGTCGACCACGTTGCGGTAGTCGAGGGCCTGGGCTGCAAGGCGATCCGCGTGTTCGACCCGAACGAGCTGCAGAACGCTTTCGCCGAAGCCAAGCGTCTGATGGCCGAGCACCGTGTACCGGTGGTGGTCGAGATCATCCTGGAGCGTGTCACCAACATCTCCATGGGCACCGAGATCAACGCCATCAACGAGTTCGAGGAACTGGCCGAGCGCGGCGTCGACGCACCGACTGCCATCTCGCTGCTCGACTGACCCGTAGGGTGCGCCGCGCGCACCGCAACGCTCAACGCGTACCCCTGGTGCGCACGGCGCACCCTACGCAGACCGCAACATGCCCCACGACAAGGAGCGACACCATGCCCCGTTTTGCTGCCAACCTGTCCATGCTGTTCACCGAAGTGGACTTTCTGGACCGTTTCGCCGCTGCCGCCGAAGCCGGTTTCAGCGGCGTGGAATACCTCTTCCCCTATGACTTCCCGGTAGAAGAGATCAAGGCCCGTCTGGACGCCAACAAGCTGGAACAGGTGCTTTTCAACCTGCCGGCCGGTGACTGGGGCAAGGGCGAGCGCGGCATCGCCT
Organism: Ectopseudomonas composti; assembly: GCF_900115475.1. Lineage (GTDB taxonomy): Bacteria > Pseudomonadota > Gammaproteobacteria > Pseudomonadales > Pseudomonadaceae > Aquipseudomonas > Aquipseudomonas composti. Next base: position 534,856 of record NZ_FOWP01000002.1, on the reverse strand, counting down.
GCCACCCGGACCGCGTCGAGGAATTCCGCGCTGGCGTCGACAAGGCCATCGCCTACGCCAAGGTGCTGGGCAACCAGCAGATCAACTGCCTGGCAGGCATCCGCCCGCAAGGCCTGGACTGCGCCACCGTCGAGAAGACCTTCGTCGACAACCTGCGCTACGCCGCTGACAAGCTGGCCGGCGCCGGTATTCGCCTGGTCATGGAAGCCATCAACACTCGCGACATCCCCGGCTTCTACCTGAACAACACCAAGCAGGCCCTGGACATCCGCGACAAGGTCGGCAGCACCAACCTGTACCTGCAGTACGACATCTACCACATGCAGATCATGGAAGGTGACCTGGCCCGCACGGTTGAAAGCAACCTGGCGACCATCAACCACGTGCAGCTGGCCGACAACCCGGGCCGCAACGAGCCGGGCACGGGCGAGATCAACTACCGCTTCCTCTTCGAGCACCTGGACCGCATCGGCTACCAGGGCTGGATCGGCTGTGAATACAAGCCGGCAACCACCACCGCTGCCGGCCTCGGCTGGATGAAGGCGCATAACGCAATCTGAGGAGAATTTCCAATGGCTAAAATCGGATTCATCGGCACCGGCATCATGGGCAAACCCATGGCGCAGAACCTGCAGAAAGCCGGTCACACCCTGTTCCTGTCCGAACATCACGACCCGGCACCTGCCGACCTCATCGCGGCAGGTGCCATTGCCCTGGCCAACCCACAGGAAGTCGCCCAGGAAGCCGAATTCATCATCGTCATGGTGCCGGACACCCCGCAGGTCGAAGATGTACTGTTCCGCGCCGACGGCGTTGCTGCGGGCGTTGGCGCCGGCAAGGTAGTGATCGACATGAGCTCGATCTCCCCCACCGCGACCAAGGCCTTCGCCGAGAAGATCAAAGCCACCGGCGCCGCCTACCTGGACGCCCCGGTGTCCGGCGGTGAAGTCGGCGCCAAGGCAGCAACCCTGTCGATCATGGTCGGTGGTTGCCCGAACGCTTTCGAACGCGCCCTGCCGCTGTTCCAGGCCATGGGCAAGAACATCACCCGCGTCGGTGGCAACGGCGACGGCCAGACCGCCAAGGTGGCCAACCAGATCATCGTCGCGCTGAACATCCAAGCAGTGGCCGAAGCCCTGCTGTTCGCCGCCAAGAACGGCGCCGACCCGGCCAAGGTGCGTGAAGCACTGATGGGTGGTTTCGCCGGTTCGAAAATCCTCGAAGTGCACGGCGAGCGCATGATCAAGGGCACCTTCGATCCGGGCTTCCGCATCAGCCTGCACCAGAAGGACCTCAACCTGGCGCTGTCAGGCGCGCGTGAGCTGGGCCTGAACCTGCCCAACACCGCCAATGCCCAGCAAGTGTTCAACACCTGCGCGGCCCTCGGCGGCAGCGGTTGGGACCACTCCGGCCTGATCAAGGGCCTGGAGCATATGGCCAACTTCAATATCCGCGGCGAGTAAAAAAGCGCCCTCTCCCCCGCCCCTCTCCCGCATGCGGGAGAGGGGAGACAAGCGGCTCGGTGTTGCACGGATTTTCAGCGTACGCCAAACCAGTCCCCTCTCCCATTTATGGGAGAGGGTCAGGGAGAGGGGCTTTGCTTCTGGCCCATCCTTTCGACCTTCCTGGCAGGAGGTGTCACGGCCCGATTGCCAGGTTGGTCGATTCCACTCCCCAGGCGCTGCCACGCGGCGCCTGCGGACTGGAATCGATCCAGCGAGAGAACATTGATCGTTCCCACGCTCTGCGTGGGCATGCATCCCGTGACGCTCCGCGTCACACACCAGCAGACGCCTGAGCGTCTCGCCAGGCGTTATCACGCGGACGTGGGAACGATCATCCAGCGTCACCCCCAGAACAAGAGAACACCACCATGACCTTCGACCCGCAACGCCTGCTGCGCGACCTGTTCGACACCGCCATCGCCGCCGCGCATCCGCGCCAGGTGCTGGCCGATCATCTGCCCGCCGACCGCAGCGGCCGCGTCATCGTCATCGGCGCCGGCAAGGCCGCTGCGGCCATGGCCGAGGTGATTGAGCAGGAGTGGCAAGGCGAGGTCAGCGGCCTGGTGGTGACCCGCTACGAACACGGCGCCGACTGCAAGAAAATCGAAGTGGTGGAAGCCGCGCACCCGGTACCGGACGATGCCGGCGAGCGTGTCGCGCGCCGCGTGCTGGAACTCGTGTCGAACCTCAGCGAGGACGACCGGGTGATCTTCCTGCTCTCCGGTGGCGGCTCCTCGCTGCTGGCGTTGCCGGCCGAAGGCATCAGCCTCAAGGACAAGCAGGCGATCAACAAGGCGCTGCTGAAATCCGGCGCCACCATTGGCGAGATGAACTGCGTGCGCAAGCACCTCTCGGCGATCAAGGGTGGCCGCCTGGCCAAGGCCTGCTGGCCGGCCACCGTGTACACCTACGCCATCTCCGACGTGCCCGGCGACGAAGCCACGGTGATCGCCTCCGGCCCCACCGTGGGCGACCCGACCACCTCGGCCGAAGCCCTGGCGATACTCGCGCGCTACGCCATCGACATCCCGGCCAACGTGCGCAACTGGCTGCAGGACCCACGCTCGGAAACGGTCAAGCCCGGCGACCCGGTGCTCGCCCGTAGCCACTTCCAGTTGATCGCCACGCCGCAGCAGTCGCTCGACGCCGCCGCAGCCAAGGCCGAAGCGGCCGGTTTGCCGGTGCTGATTCTCGGCGACCTGGAGGGCGAGTCGCGCGACGTGGCCAAGGTGCATGCCGGCATCGCCCGCCAGGTGCAGCTGCACGGCCAGCCGATCAAGCCGCCGTGTGTGATTCTCTCCGGCGGCGAAACCACCGTCACCGTGCGCGGCAATGGCCGTGGCGGGCGCAACGCCGAATTCCTTCTCAGCCTCACCGACAGCCTCAAGGGCCTGCCCGGCGTCTACGCGCTGGCCGGTGACACCGACGGCATCGACGGCTCCGAAGACAACGCCGGCGCCATCATGACGCCCTTCAGCTACGCCCGTGCCGGCATCAAGGGCCTGAGCGCCCGCGACGAACTGGACGACAACAACGGCTATGGCTACTTCGCCGCCCTCGACGAGCTGATCGTCACCGGCCCGACCCGTACCAACGTCAACGATTTCCGCGCCATTCTGATTCTCGAGAAAACCCAATGAACGCCGACAAGAAAGTGAAGATCCTCGCCACCCTCGGGCCGGCGATCCGCGATGCCGCGCATATCCGCCAACTGGTGGAAGCCGGGGTCAACCTGTTCCGCCTCAACTTCAGCCACGGCGAACATGCCGACCACGCCCAGCGCTACCAGTGGGTGCGCGAGGTGGAGCGCGAACTGAACCAGCCGATCGGCATCCTCATGGACCTGCAGGGGCCGAAGCTGCGCGTCGGCCGTTTTGCCGAAGGCAAAGTGCAACTGGTCAACGGCCAGAGCCTGCGCCTGGATCTGGACAAAACGCCCGGTGACGCCAACCGGGTCAACCTGCCCCATCCGGAAATCATCGAAGCCCTGCAGCCGGGCATGAGCCTGCTGCTGGACGACGGCCGCCTGCGCCTGAAAGTGACCGCCAAACAGGCTGATGCGGTAGACACCTGCGTCATCGCGGGCGGTGAGCTGTCCGACCGCAAGGGCGTCAATGTGCCCGAGGCCGTGCTGCAACTGTCGCCGTTGACCGAGAAGGACCGCCGCGACCTGACCTTCGGCCTGGAGCTGGGCGTGGACTGGGTGGCACTGTCGTTCGTGCAGCGCCCGGAAGACATCGTCGAAGCCCGCGAGCTGATCGGCGGCAAGGCCTTCCTCATGGCCAAGATCGAGAAACCCTCGGCGGTGATCCACCTGGAAGAAATCGCCAAGCTGTGCGACGCCATCATGGTCGCGCGCGGTGATCTGGGCGTGGAAGTGCCGGCCGAGAACGTGCCGCGCATCCAGAAGGATATCGTACGCACCTGCCGCCAGCTCGGCCGCCCGGTGGTGGTCGCCACGCAGATGCTCGAATCCATGCGTTTCTCCCCGGCGCCGACCCGCGCCGAAGTCACCGACGTGGCCAACGCCGTAGCCGAAGGCGCCGATGCGGTGATGCTGTCGGCCGAGACCGCCTCCGGCGACTACCCGCTGGAAACCGTGCAGATGATGAGCAAGATCATCCGCCAGGTGGAAAACGGCCCGGACTACCAGACCCAGCTCGACGTCGGTCGCCCGCAAGCCGAAGCCACCGCGAGCGACGCCATCAGCTGCGCCATCCGCCGCATCAGCTCGATCCTGCCGGTGGCGGCGCTGGTCAACTACAGCGAATCCGGCGCCAGCAGCCTTCGCGCCTCACGCGAGCGGCCCAAGGCACCGATCTTGAGCCTGACCCCGAGCCTGACCACGGCGCGGCGCCTGACCGTGGCCTGGGGCATCTATTCGGTGGTCAACGAACGCCTGCGCAAGGTCGAGGAAGTCACCAGCACCGCGCTGGAAATCGCCCAGGCCCAGGGCATGGCCCAGCGCGGCGAAACCGTGGTGATCACCGCAGGCGAACCCTTCGGCCAACCCGGCAGCACCAACAGCCTGAGGATCGAAACGCTGCACTGAGCCGCGCGGCTCTCCTGTAGGGTGCGCCATGCGCACCGAAAGCCGTACGCACGAATAAAAGGTGCGCACGGCGCCCCCTACACAGCTCCGTAGCCCGGATGAAATCCGGAGAATGCTCTGACCCTGCGCCCCGGATTTCATCCGGGCTGCGCGTTGTATTGATTCGTAGGGTGTCGCGGGGCCGCCTGGCCCGTGTGCACCTTGCGTCCCGTTGTCGGTGCGCACGGCGCACCCTACGAGCGGCCCCGGCATGTTGCCTCTCCCTTCCCCCGCTATCCTGCTAAGTCTGCGTGCGCTGCTCAGCGGCTTCGCCCAGATATTCCTGCAGCAGCACCCTGGCTGCGGTCTGCTGGTGCTGATCGCCATCCTCATCGGCGCCCCGGAACTGCTGGCCGGAGCCCTGCTCGGCGGCCTGACCTCGATGCTGGTCGCGCAACGCCGTGGCTACCCGTCTGCCGACATCGCCATCGGCCTGTACGGCTACAACGGTATCCTCCTCGGCTTGCTGCTCAGCCTGAAACTGCCATGGACAGCGCTGCTGCCGGTGCTGATCATGGCCAGCGCAGCACTCTCCAGCCTGCTACTGGCGCCCTGGATGCGGCGCATGCGCAAACATGGCTGGCTACCCGCCTTCACCTTCCCCTTCGTGCTGCTGGGCTGGCTGTTGCTGGCACTGGTCGCCCAATTACAGCTACCCCTCGATACGCCAGCCGGCACGGCCGCCGCGCCGCAGCTGAACGTCCTGCAGTTGCTGCTTGGCGTGCTGCGCGGCTTGGGTCAGGTCATCTTTCTCGACTCGCCCCTGGCCGGCCTGTGCCTGCTGATCGGCTTGCGCCTGGCCGATGGACGCACGGCGCTGTGGGCGGTATTGGGCTCCAGCTGCGGCTCAGCCCTGGCGCTGATTTACGGCTGGCCCAGCGATGGCGCGCTGGCCGGTCTCTACGGCTACAACGCCACCCTCGCCGCCATCGCCCTGGCGCAAACCCATCGCAGCCCGCTGCTGCCGGCCCTCGGCATTCTCCTCGCGCTGCTGCTGCAGCCGGGCTTCAGCGCCATCGGCCTACCTGCCTTGACCATGCCGTTCATCCTCGCCTGCTGGCTGATCAGAGCCGGCGCACACAGCTGGCAGCGAGCGGTACGCGACAGCACACCCGCAGGCTGAGCCCTCAAGGGCGAAACCATCACGCCACTGTCATTCAGCTGTCATCCTCGTGCCCTAGGGTCCCTGCGCATCCAAAGCAGGAGCTACCGTGATGCATGACCACCAATTGACCGACCTTGAACGCCTGACCCTGTCCCGTCGTCGCTTCATCAGCGCGGGCGCCCTGACTGGCGCCGCCCTGTTTCTTGGCGGCGGCCTGCTGGGGCGTAGTGCGCTGGCCGAGGCAGTCAGTGCCAACAGCCGCAACCCGCTGATGGGCTTCGCCAACATTGCCGCCACTAACGCCGACACCATCACCCTGCCGCCCGGCTATTCGTTCAGCACGCTGATCAGCTGGGGCCAACCGCTGCACGCCGGCGGCCCGGCTTTCAAGGGTGATGGCAGCAACAGCGCGGCCGAGCAACTGCTGCAGTTCGGCGACAACACCGACGGCATGAGCTTCTTCCCCTGGCCGGGTGACACGAACCGCGCGCTGCTGGCGATCAACAACGAGTACGTCAACTACCGCTACCTACTGCCACACGGCGAGCTGCCGAAATCCGCCGAGGATGTGCGCAAGGCGCAGAACGCCGAAGGCGTGACGGTGATCGAGATGCGCCGCCACAACGGTGCCTGGAGCTTCATCCAGGGCTCGCCGTACAACCGCCGCATCCACGCCAACCTGCCCATCGAAGTCAGCGGCCCGGCCCGTGGTCACGACCTGCTCAAGACCCAGGCAGACCCGGCCGGCATCGAGGTGCTTGGCACCTTCCAAAACTGCTCCAGCGGCCAAACCCCGTGGGGCACCTACCTGACCTGCGAAGAGAACTTCAGCGACTGCTTCGGCAGCAACGACGCCAACCTGCAGTTCAGCGCCGACCAGAAGCGCTTCAGCGTCGTACACGCCAGCGTCGACAACCAGTGGCACCGCTTCGACCCGCGCTTCGATCTGGCCCAGACCCCGAACGAGCTGCACCGCCACGGCTGGATCGTCGAGATCGACCCGTTCGACCCCACCGCCAAGCCGATCAAACGCACCGCCCTGGGCCGTTTCAAGCACGAGAACGCGGCACTGACCACTAGCCGCGACGGCCGCGTGGTGGTGTACATGGGCGATGACGAGCGTGGCGAGTTCATCTACAAGTTCATCACCCGCGATCGCCTGAACCGCAGCGACACCAAAGCCAATCGGCATATCCTCGACCACGGCACCTTGTACGTGGCGCAGTTCGACGCCGGTAACGGCGACGCCGACCAACCGCGCGGCCAGGGTCGCTGGATCGAACTCAGCGCCGGCAAGAACGGCCTGACCGCAGAGAATGGCTTTGCCAACCAGGCCGAGGTGGTGATTCGCGCTCGCCAGGCCGGTACCCAGGTCGGCGCCACGCGCATGGATCGCCCCGAATGGATCACCGTCAGCCCGCAGGACGGCCAGGTCTATTGCACCCTGACCAACAACAGCAAGCGCGGCGAAGACGGCCAGCCGGTCGGCGGCCCCAACCCACGCGCCAACAACCTCTACGGGCAGATCCTGCGCTGGCGCGAAGCGGCCGATGACGCCGCTGCCGACACCTTCGCCTGGGACCTGTTCGTGGTCGCTGGCAACCCGGTGGTGCATGCCGGCAAACCCGAGGCCGGCAGCCACGCAATCAACGCCGACAACATGTTCAACAGCCCGGATGGCGTCGGTTTCGATGGTGGCGGCCGCCTGTGGATCCAGACCGACGGCAAATACAGCAACGAGGGCGACTACGCTGGCATGGGCAACAACCAGATGCTCTGCGCCGACCCGCAAAGCGGTGAAATCCGCCGCTTCATGGTCGGCCCGGTAGGCTGCGAAGTCACCGGCCTGACCTTCTCACCGGACTACCGGACGATGTTCGTCGGCATCCAGCATCCTGGCGAAGCGGGCGGCTCGTCCTTCCCCGATCACCGGCCCGGCGTGCACCCGCGCTCGACCGTGGTGGCCATCACCCGCGACGACGGCGGCGTGATCGGCGCCTGAAGCGGGTAGCGGTACAGGACGCGAGCCTGCGCAGGGCTCGCGTCGTCTCGTTGCTCCCCATACGTACAGGCGCAGCGGGTATGATCTGGGCCGAATCACTCGTTGATAGCCCGTATGAACCCAGCGCTCGCCAACCTAACGCGGCAATGCCCATGAACACCGGCTGGCAAGGGCGCCTGTGGCTGGCCAGGGACTATTGCCTGCTCGACGGCTGCGCGGGCGATACCCACGCGCACGCCCACTACGCTCATCAGTTGATGCTGGCTCACGACGGCGAGCTGCGCCTGATGGTTGATGGCAAGCAGGTGCAAGGCCGGCGCCTGCTGGTTCCCTCGATGCAGCAGCACGCCTTCATCGAGTCAGGCCAGCCGATGTTGGCACTTTACGCCGAGCCTCTGTCATTCCGCCTGGAGCACCTACAGGCCTGGCAAGGCGAAGCCCCGACAGAACCGCAAGCCCTCGTCGAGCACTTGCGCCACTGGCCGAGACCCGCCCTTGATCGTCGCGTGGAACAGGCACTGCTCGGCATCGACGCGCTGTTGCTGGAGAAGGTCGACGCCGTCGATCTGGCGAGCCGGGTTCGCTTGTCGCTCAGCCAGCTGGAGCGCCTGTTCGGTGATCAGGTCGGCCTTTCCATCCGCCGCCTGGTGCTCTGGCGGCGCCTGCGCCTGGCGCTGGCCATGGTGTTGCGGGGCAGCAACCTCACCGACGCCGCCCATGCGGCCAACTTCGCCGACTCGGCGCACTTCTCGCGCACGGTGCGCAGCATGTTCGGCATCCAGGCGCGGGCACTGCACAACCTGCAACCGCAGCTAGTCGACTGAGCGACGCAAACCGACCGGCAGAACGGGCGCGGCGACATGCCCGGCGCGATCGACGAAGGGCTCGGCCAGCTGCGCCAGATAATCGTCAGGGTAGCCCGGCTGACTGCCGATCCCCAGATCGTCACTGGCCACCTGGTAATGGGCGTGAAAGGCCGTGCCCAGCAGACGATCCCAGAAACTGAAGAACAGCGCGAAATTCACATCCCCCGCCCGGCCATAACGCAGGTGATGGAAGCGGTGCACCGGCGCCCAGGCGAACAGATGACACAAGGGGCCGATACGCATGTCGACATTACTGTGCTGCAACAGCAACTGCACACCGATGGCGAAGGCCAGAACGCCTGCAATATCCACCGGCATACCCAACAGTATCAGCGGCAGCGTGCCCGCCAGCGCTTCCAGTCCCAGATGCAGCGGGTGCTTCATCAGGCCGTTGAGGCCATACATGCGTCGCACCGAGTGATGCACGGCGTGCAGGCGCCAGAGCCAGGCACTGCGGTGGCTGAGCCAGTGCATCAGGGTGATACCGAGGTCGGCGACAACGATCGCCATCAGTACCTGCAACCAGAACGGCCAGGCATGTGGCCAGATGTCATGGACAGGCAGCAGCGTCGCCAACAGCGGGATACTCAGCACGCCCAGACTGTTCAGTGTTTCGTTGATCGCGGCATGCCAGCGGTCGCGCCATGCATCGAGGCGCGGCTGGTTCCATTCGGGCTGATAAGGCACCTGCGCTTCGGCCAGCGTGGAAATGCCGATGGCCAGCAACAATAGAATCGGCAGGCACCACAGTCCCAGGTGCCAGTCGCCCACCAGAAAGATCGCCAGCGCGGTCAGGCCAATACTGAAACAGGGGGCGTAGAGATAACGAAGCAGTGCATCACGCATGGTGTTCTCCTCGATGATCGGAGCACACAGCCTGCTGCCAGACGCCCTCTTCAGGCTTGAACAAACCACGCATCCTTGACGCCGTTCCTACCGCAGGCGGCCTGCGCCCTCTATAGTCGGGGCTACCGCTTGAAGGCTGTCAGCAAGGGACGACACACACATGAAAGGATGGATGCTGGGCCTGAGCCTGCAACTGCTGGCCACACCGCTGCTGGCTGATGAAGTGATGACGGTGATCGGCCCGGTAGAGCAGATCGAAGTCCTCGAGATCGGCCTGGGACCCAACACGGCCGTGGACAGCTGCAAGGACCATAGCGTGAGCGCAGAGGAAGTCGCCGACTTCCTCCGCCACGCCATCGTCATCACCAATCGCCAGGAACACGACTGGTACCTCTACGGTCCCTGCTACGCCACCGGCACACTGACCAGCCGCTACGGCCAGTGGCGCTGGCTGCTGCGCAACATGGGCACCGGCTGGCTGACGGCGGTCACCGGCGAGACCTTCGTGCTGGCTGATCCGCGGGAAGAGTCGTCGCTGGGAGACGACTAAGGATCGAGCGGCAGGCACTGCCACGGTCTTGCCCTCGCGCCTCCTTCCTGCCTAGGCTGTGCTCTTTGCTTGATTTGGACCTTGCCATGGAAAACCGGCAGAGCTGGCGTCAGCGCCTTTACATCATCATCTTCGAAACCAGCACGCCAGCGGCGCAGCGCTTCGATAACTGGCTGCTGGTGGCCATCCTCGCCAGCTTGGTGGTGGTGATGCTCGACAGCATCGAGCGCTTTCACAGCCAGTACGCGGGGGTATTCAGCGCGCTGGAGTGGTTCTTCACCGCACTGTTCGCCATCGAATACGGCCTGCGCCTGTACAGCTCGCCCAAGCCGATGCGCTATGCCTTCAGCTTCTTCGGCCTGGTCGATCTGCTGGCGGTGCTGCCGGCCATCCTGGCGTTGATGTTCGTCGATGCGCAGTACCTGATGATCGTCCGGGTCATCCGTATGATCCGCATCTTCCGTGTACTCAAGCTGCGCCAGTACCTGACCCAGGCCAACTTCCTGCTGGTGGCGCTGCGCGGCAGCAAACAGAAGATCGTGGTGTTTCTGGTCAGCGTCTCGACCCTGGTCACGGTCTATGGCGCGCTGATGTACGTCATCGAAGGTCCTGCCAACGGCTTCACCAGCATTCCCACCAGCATCTACTGGGCGGTGGTGACGCTGACCACCGTGGGCTTCGGCGACATCACCCCGCAGACGCCCATCGGCCAGATGCTGGCCACGCTGGTGATGATCACCGGCTATTCGATCATCGCCGTACCGACCGGCATCTTTACCGCCGAGCTAGCCAATGCCATGCGCCAGGATGGGCTGATGGAACACGACTGTCCGCACTGCCGGAAGAACCGCCACGAGCAAAGTGCGGCGTTCTGCAGCCGTTGTGGTGGGCCGCTGTTCAGCCGGCAGACGGCCACCTTATCGTCCGCGCAAAGCGCATCTGAAACAGACTGAAGCAAAACCGATCAGCCATCGCGTGGTCTTAAAGTCGCCCTCTGGGCTATAAAGCCCGCCTTTTAAGCTGAAGGAAGCGCGCCATGGCCGTTACCACCAATGAATCCACGGCACCCGCCAAGGCTGCCTGGATTGGCCTGATTCTGGGCCCATTACTACTGCTCGTCTGCCTGGTCACCGAGCCGCCCAGCGGCCTTTCCAGCATGGCCTGGGCCACCATCGGCCTGACCCTGCTGATGGCTACCTGGTGGTCGACCGAGGCGATCCCGATCCCGGCCACTTCGCTGCTGCCGATCCTGTTGATCCCGGCGCTGGGCATCGACAGCCTCAATGCCGCCACCGCGCCTTACGCCAACCCGACCATCTACCTGTTCCTCGGTGGTTTCGTGCTGGGCCTGGCCATGGAGCGCTGGAACCTGCACAAGCGCATCGCCTTGATGACGCTGCTGGCCATGGGCAGCAAGCCGAGCAAGCAGATCGCCGGATTCATGATGGCCACGGCTTTTCTCAGCATGTGGGTGAGCAACACCGCCACCACCATCATGATGCTGCCCATCGGCCTGTCGGTGATCGGCATGCTCACCAGCGAGAAGAACACCGGCGAGGCCGAGCGTGAACGCTTCGCCACCGCACTGCTGCTGGCGATTGCTTACGCCGCCAGTGTCGGCGGTATCGCCACGCTGATCGGCACCCCACCGAATGCCCTGCTCGCCGCTTTCCTCGCCGAAAACTATGACGTGCAGATCGGCTTCGGTCAGTGGATGCTGCTGGGCGTGCCAGTGGCGGTGATCATGCTGGCATTCATCTGGTGGTGGCTGACCCGTGGCGGCTTCAACCTGGCCGGGCATGACAGCACGCAGCTGATTCGCAGCGAGTTGGCCGAACTCGGCCCGCTAAGCCGCGGTGAGAAGCTGGTGGCACTGGTGTTCGTGGTCACTGCACTGGCCTGGGTATTCCAGCCGCTGATCTCCGGCTGGGTGCCCGGCGTCAATGACACCAGCATCGCCATTGCTGCGGCACTGGCGCTGTTCATGATTCCGGTGGACGTCAAACAGCGCGTGTTTCTGATGAACTGGGAAAGCGCCAGCAAACTGCCCTGGGGCGTGCTGCTGCTGTTCGGTGGCGGCCTGTCGCTGGCCAGCGTGATTCGCAGCACCGGCCTGGCCGAGTGGATCGCCCAGAGCCTCGGTGCACTGGGCGCGCTGCCGGTGATCGCGATGATCGGCGTGGTGGTGCTGGTGATCATCTTCCTCACCGAAGTCACCTCCAATACCGCCACCGCTGCTGCCTTCCTGCCGCTGCTTGGGGCGCTGGCCGTATCGCAGGGCATGCCGGCCGAGCTGCTGGCGATTCCTGCCGCCATCGCTGCCAGTTGCGCCTTCATGATGCCAGTGGCGACGCCGCCCAACGCCATCGTGTTCGGCACCGGGCACATGAAGATACAGTCGATGATCAAGGCCGGCTTCGTCCTCAACCTGTTCGGCGTGGTGCTGGTGACAGTGATCAGCTACCTGCTGGTGGGCATGATCTGGGCGCATTGAGCACGGATCACAGCCAACGAAAACGGCGCCTTCGGGCGCCGTTTTCGTTAGTAGACAAATGTAGGTCAGGTGAAACCCGCCGGATTGGAGGTGGCGGGTTTCACCCGCCCTACGCGATCAGTGGTTCTGGTACTGGCGAAACAACCCGGGCGGAATGCCCGAGCTATCGGTTTCCTTCCACGGCCCGCCGGCTTGCGACGACCAGCTCCAGCCACCGTCCCAGCGGTAGAACACGCGCTCACGGTAGTAGAGATCCCGCGTACCTTCGACCACGTAGACGCCCAGCGCCGGGTTCCAATGGCTTTTCACCCCAGGCGGCGGCGCATAGCGCGGATGCGATGGCTGTTGCACCGGTGGCAGATCGCCGACCGGTGCGCTCGGCTGCTGCAAGACGCAGCCACTCAGGCCAAGCCCGAGTGCACAGGCCAGCGCCAGGCGCTTCACTGGGCCTGCCCATCGCGGCTGTCGATCAGCAGCGCCTGCACGTCACGAGCGGTATTGGCAACCGGGCCGGTCTTGCCGGTCCATTCACCCTGGGTGGCATTGCCAGCGCGGGAAACGCGGGCCACCAGCTGTACCTGATCGAATCGGGAAATCTTCAGTTCGGGCATCATCGCATCCACATCGGAAAGGCTGACTTGCACCGGCAGGTCGGAGACCTTCAACCGTTTGACTGCCAAGGGCATCGGCGGGCCGCTGAGCGCGCGGGCGAAGACGAATACGGCATCGTCCGGCTGCACGTTCTTCTGTACCTCCGGCGACAGCGACACGTTGACCTCCAGCGCATGCACCTTGGCACTCGGCGCAGTGGCCGCACTGGACTGCTCGCCCTCGCCCATCTGCTGGCGGGCGCGTTCGATGCCGCCAACGATGGCTGCACGGGACGGGTCCTGCTCCGGCAATACAGCGACCAGGCGCTCCCAGTAACGCACCGCATCAGCATAGCGCTGACTTTCATAGGCCGCGATGCCGAGCAGGCCAAGGCTGGTGACCTCCTGCGGGTCTGCCTTCAGTGCCTCATCGGTGAGGGCCTGTAGTTGCTCGTTCCACTGTTTGCCTTCGGCGAAGTACAGCGCCTGCGCCCACTGGCCGAGCAGCTCCGGCGCACGCCCGGCAATCTCAACGGCGCGCTCGAATGCCTTGGTGGCATCGCTGGCGCGCTCCTGGGCCATGTAGGTACGGCCGAGGAAGTACCAGGCTTCAGCGGAGTCCGGCTGCTGCTTGACCGTTTGCTCCAGGCGCGCGGTCATCTCCTCGATGCTTTGCGGCTGCGCAGCGGCCATCTGCCGGGTCTGCTCGACCTGATCGATGGCGCCCCAGTGCAGGTACAGGGCCACGCCCAGCACCGGTACCAGCAACGCCGAGATCAGCGGGATCTTGCCGCCCAGCACGCTGCTGCGGCGCTGCACGCCTTCGGTGTCGTCGAGCAGCTCGCGCGCGGCCTCGGCGCGACCGGCCTGCAGCTGCGCATCATCGAGCACGCAGGCCTGGCGCTGGACTTCCAGCTCCTGCAGACGCTCCTGATAGAGGGTGACGTTGAGTGCTGTGCGGTCTTCTTCGGCCTGCAGCTTGCGAATGCGCAGCACCGGAATCAGCAGAAACGCCAGGGCGGTCAGCAACAACAGCCCGGCGGGCAACCAGAAATCAATCATCGGTCTTTCTTGTCCTGAGAGGCTTGGTCGAGCAGCGCGGCGAGACGCGCCTGCTCATCAAGGGAGAGGCCAGCGGCCGAGCGATTCTTCTGCTCGCCACGGCGGCGCAGAACGATCACTCCGAGCACGCCGAAGCCCAGTACCAGCAGGCCGGCAGGGCCATACCAGAGCAGCAGCGTGCGGCTGGTCAGCGGCGGTTTGTAGAGCACGAAATCACCGTAGCGCGAGACCAGGAAATCGATGATTTCGTCATTGCTCTTGCCCTCTTCGAGCATGCGGTAGATTTCGTTGCGCAGGTCCATGGCAATCGGCGCGTCGGAGTCGGCGATGTTCTGGTTCTGGCACTTCGGGCAACGCAGCTCTTCGACCAGGTTGCGATAACGCTGGCGTTCGGCCTCGTTGGCGAACTCGAAGGTGTCGATAGCAGCGTGCGCGCTGGCCAGCAGGCCGAGCGCCAGGCCAGCGGAAATCAGCAGGCGCTTCATGGCTGGGCCTCGTCGACCAGTTGCTGATAGACCGGCGCCAGTTGCTCACGCCAGATACGCTCGTCGATGGCACCGACGTACTTGTGGCGGATGATGCCCTTGGCGTCGATGAAGAAGGTTTCCGGCGCACCGTACACGCCCAGGTCGAGACCGAGGCTGCCCTTGGCATCCTCGATATTGAGCTGGTAAGGATTGTGCAAGTCACGCAGCCACTTCTGCGCCGGCTCGCGCTGGTCCTTGTAATTGATGCCGTGGATCACCACACTGGCTTCGGCCAGCTTGTTCAGCACCGGGTGCTCGTGACGGCAGGCCGGGCACCAGGTGGCCCAGACGTTGACCAGAGCAGGTTTGCCCTTGAGGTCATCCTGGGTCAGGGTGCGCTCAGGGTTGTCCAGCGCCGGCAGGCTGAAGGCCGGGAACGGCTTGCCGATCAGCGCCGAGGGTAGCTCGGACGGATCGAGAAACAGGCCGCGGTAGAGAAATACCGCGATGCTGAGAAAGGCCAGCAACGGCAACAGCAGCAGCAAACGTCTCATGCGTTGGCCTCCTGCAAGCCCAGAGCATCACGCACACGGGTTCTGACCTTGATCCGGTAGCGCTTGTCGGCCGCGGCGAGGAAGCCGCCGAAGGCCATCAGCAGACCGCCGAGCCAGATCCAGCGTACGAAGGGTTTGATGTGAATACGCACCGCCCAGGCGCCCTGCTCCAGCGGCTCGCCCAGGGCGACGAACAGGTCGCGGGTAAAGCCGGCATCGATGCCTGCCTCAGTCATGGTCGACTGTTGCACGGTGTACAGGCGTTTCTCCGGGTGCAGCACCTTGATCTGCCGCTCGCCGTCGAAGACACGCACCGTGCCCTTGTCGGAGATGAAGTTGGGGCCTTCGTGATGTACGGCACCGTCGAACTGGAAGCGATAGCCAGCCAGCTCTACCGATTCACCCGGCGCCATGCGCAGGTCGCGCTCGTAGCTGCCCAGGCTGGTGAGCACCACACCCAGCGCGCACACGGCAAAGCCCAGGTGCGCCATCTGCATGCCCCAGTAGCTGCGGGTCAGGCTCGGCAGCCCCTTGATCAGGCCCTTGTGACGCGTCTTGTCGAGGATGTCGCGCGCACCGGCCAGCACCACCCAGAAGGCCAGCAAGCAGACCGCCAGCACGGCCCAGTGGAAGTCGCCATGCACGAAGGTGGCGATCAGCGCCAGCACCACGCTGGCGATCAGCACCGGGGCCAGCATGCGCCCCAGCCAGCTCAGCGGGGTGTCCTTCCAGCGCACCAGCACGCCGACGGCGATCACCGCCATCAGCAGCGCCATCAGCGGCAGGAACAGCGCGTTGAAGTAAGGCGGGCCAACCGACAACTTGGCGCCGGTCAGGGCATCGAGCACCAGCGGGTAGAGGGTGCCGAGCAGGATCATCGCGGCCGATACCACCAGCACGATGTTGTTGACCAGCAGCAGCGTTTCACGCGACCACAAGCCAAAACCGACTCGACTCTTGACCACCGGCGCGCGCACGGCGAACAGCGCCAGCGAGCCGCCAACCACCACCAGCAGGAAGGCGAGGATGAACACGCCGCGCTCGGGGTCGGTGGCAAAGGCGTGTACCGAGGTCAGGACGCCGGAACGCACCAGGAAGGTCCCCAGCAGGCTCAGGGAGAACGCGGCGATGGCCAGCAGCACCGTCCAGCTCTTGAACACGCCGCGCTTTTCGGTCACAGCCAGCGAGTGAATCAACGCCGTACCCACCAACCAGGGCATGAACGAGGCGTTTTCCACCGGATCCCAGAACCACCAGCCGCCCCAGCCCAGCTCGTAGTAGGCCCACCATGAGCCCAGAGCGATGCCGATGCCGAGGAAAGCCCAGGCAACGATAGTCCACGGCCGCGACCAGCGCGCCCAGGCGGCGTCCAGCTTGCCGCCGAGCAATGCGGCGATGGCGAAGGAGAAGGCGACCGAGAAACCGACATAGCCCATATACAGCATCGGCGGATGCACGATCAGGCCGAAGTCCTGTAGCAACGGATTGAGGTCGCGGCCATCAGCAGGCGCGTTCGGCAGCAGGCGCTCGAAGGGGTTCGAGGTAACGATCAAAAACAGCAGGAAGCCGATGCTGATCATGCCCATCACCGCCAGTACGCGGGCGAGCATCTCTTCCGGCAGGTGGCGCGAGAAGATCGCCACGGCGAAGGTCCAGCCGGCGAGGATCAGTGCCCACAGCAGCAAGGACCCTTCGTGCGCGCCCCATACCGCGCTGAATTTGTAGTACCAGGGCAACGCCGTGTTGGAGTTGTTGGCTACGTAGGCGACGGAGAAGTCGTCGACCATGAAGGCATAAGTCAGGCACAGGAAGGAGAACAGCAGGAAGGCGAACTGCCCCCAGGCAGCCGGCTGCGCCAGGCTCATCCACTGGTGATCACCACGCCAGGCACCGATCAGCGGCAGTGTCGCCTGCACCAGGCACAGGCACAGCGCCAGGATCATCGCCAGATGGCCGAGCTCGGGGATCATTGTGCACTCTCCTGCTGATAGCCCTGTTTGGCGGCTTTGGCCTCATTGTGCTGCTGCATCATTCCGCTCTTTTCCAGTGCCTGCATGACTTCAGGCGGCATGTAGTTCTCGTCGTGTTTGGCCAGCACCTCGTCGGCTACCAGCACACCTTCTTCGTTGACCCGGCCGAGGGCGACGATGCCCTGCCCCTCACGGAACAGATCCGGCAGGATGCCGCTGTAGCGGATGGTCACGCCGTGCGCACCATCGGTGACGACGAAGTCCACTTCCAGTGAATCGGCCGAGCGCTTCAACGAACCCTCTTCCACCAGGCCGCCGGCACGAATGCGCGTATCGACCGGCGCCTCGCCATTGGCGATCTGGCTCGGGGTGTAGAACAGGTTGATGTTCTCCTGCAATGCGGTCAGCGCCAGGGCCAGGGCGATGCTGACGCCGCAGAGGATGGCCAGGACGATGTACAGACGTTTTTTGCGAACCGGATTCACTTCGACTTCTCCCGGCGCAAACGGCGCGCCTCGTCTTGCAGGTAACGGCGACGCGCCAGAATCGGCAGCGCCACATTCAATGCCAGGATCGCCAGGCTGATGCCGTAGGCGCTCCAGACATAGGCGCCATGGGTACCCATGGCGAGGAACTCGGAGAACGAGGAAAAGCTCATGCCTTGCCCTCCACCAGGTTTTGCACTTCGGTTTTCACCCAACTGCTGCGCGCTTCGCGCTTGAGCACTTCAAGACGCATGCGATAGAGCAGCACGGCGCCGAAGAAACAGTAGAAACCCAGCACCGCCAGCAGCAACGGCAGCCACATCTCCACCGGCATGGCCGGCTTTTCGGTGATCTTGAAGGTGGCGGTCTGGTGCAGCGAATTCCACCACTCCACCGAGTACTTGATGATTGGAATATTGACCACGCCAACGATGGCCAGCACGGCGCAGGCCTTGGCAGCGCTGTCGCGGTTGCTGATGGCGTTGCCCAGGGCGATGACGCCGAAATAGAGGAACAGCAGGATCAGCATGGAGGTCAGGCGTGCGTCCCAGACCCAGTAGGTGCCCCAGGTCGGCTTGCCCCAGATTGCCCCGGTAAGCAGCGCGATGGCGGTCATCCAGGCCCCGATGGGGGCAGCCTGCTGCAGCGCGACGTCGGCCAGTTTCATCTTCCATACCAGGCCGACCAGGCCGGCGACGGCGAGCGTCACGTAGATGGACTGAGCGAGAAAGGCGGCAGGAACGTGGATATAGATGATGCGAAAGCTGTTGCCCTGCTGGTAGTCCGGCGGCGCGAACGCCAGGCCCCAGACAAGACCCGCGGCGATCAGCAACACGGCAGCGATGCTGAGCCAGGGCAGCCAACGGCCGCTCATCTCATAGAACCACTTTGGGGAACCCCATTTGTGAAACCACGTCCAGTTCATGCTCGACTCATTATTCAGGCCTGATCCGGCGGTTATCCGGTTCAGATGTCAGTCACGGTTCGTTGTTATTCGCCGACGCTGATGGTCAGACCAGCGGCAATCGCAAAAGGTGTCAGGGTCACCGCCAACGCAGTGAGGCTGGCCAGCCATAACAGATGACCGGTCGCCGGCAGTCCTTGCAGGGCCGCCTGCAACGCCCCGCTGCCAAGAATCAGCACCGGGATGTACAGCGGCAGAATCAGCAGCGCCAGCAGCAGCCCGCCGCGCTTGAGACCGACAGTGAGCGCCGCGCCCACCGCACCGAGCAGGCTCAGCACCGGAGTGCCGAGCAGCAGGGAAATCAGCAGCACCGGCAGGCAACGCCCGGGCAACCCGAGCATCAGCGCCAGCAAGGGCGCCAGCAGAACCAGCGCCAGCCCACTGAACAACCAGTGTGCCAGCACCTTGGCCAACACCAGAAGAGGCAGGGGGTGCGACGAAAGGACCCACTGCTCGAGTGAGCCATCTTCGAAATCACTGCGGAAAAGCCCGTCCAGCGAGAGCAGCACGGCCAAAAGCGCCGCCACCCAGACCAGGCCGGGGGAAAGGGTTTGCAACAATTGCGTCTCCGGCCCTACCGCCAACGGAAACAGGGCGATGACGATGGCGAAGAACACCAGGGGGTTGGCCAGGTCGGACGGACGGCGCGCCAACAGGCGCATTTCGCGCGACAGCAGCTGAGTGAAGACGTTACTCATGCGGCGTGCTGCCCCAGGTCCAGATCGCGGTAGGTCGCCGGCTTGTGCTGCAAGCTGTGGTGGGTGGTCAGCACCACCACGCCGCCGCGCTCGCAATGGCTGGCCAGGTACGCTTCGAGCTGCGCCACACCGCCCTTGTCCAACGCGGTGAAGGGTTCATCGAGCACCCACAATGACGGCGTATCGGCCAAGTACAAGCGTGCCAAGGCCACACGGCGCTGCTGACCGGCCGACAGGGTATGACAGGGAACGTCCTCGAAACCGCGCAGGCCGACCGCCTCCAGCGCCTGCCAGATGGCCTCGCGGCTGGCAGGACGGTGCAATGCGCAGAGCCAGGCCAGGTTCTCTTCAGCTGTCAGCAGGCCCTTGATACCAGCGGCATGGCCGATCCACAGCAGGTTGCGCGCCAGTTCGCTGCGTTGCTCGGACAAGGCCTTGCCCTGCAACAGGATGTCACCGGCAGTCGGCTGGCGCAGGCCGGCGATCAGCCGCAACAGACTGGTCTTGCCGCTACCGTTGGGCCCACTGATCTGCAGCATGTCGCCGGCGTCGAGACGAAAGGCCAGTTGCTCGAAGAGCATGCGCCAGTCCCGCTCACAGCTGAGCGCCACGGCTTCTAGAAGGGGAACGGGACGGGTCATCGATACCTGGCAGGGTTAAAGTCGACGGTGCTCCGGCCGCTATACTGACGCGTGCCGGAAGTACTATGCGCAGCGGGGCGGCATTATACATGGCGTACCACTGTCCCCGCAGTCAGCATTTTCGACAGGGTGTGAATCGAGTAGGGTGTGTCATGCGCACCCGCAGTCGAGACTGCCGGGTGCACCAGCAAAGGACGGAGCCTCACGAAATCCCATGAGCGAAATCAGCAGTCCACGCCCGCTCCCCCCTTCGGCGCCCGTCATCCGTAATACGGCGACGGCCGCCGATATGGCCGTGCGCCTGCTGCAACCGCTTGAAGGCATGCTGGCCACCGGCGAAAGCGCCAAGGCCGAAGTGATCGCAGTGCGCGAACAGGCGCAAAGCTTCCAATTGCTGCTCAAACTGACGCTGGAAGGCGGCCGGCAGGCGACCGTGCAGGCCGACAGTTCACGGCCACTGGTACAAGGTACGACCCTGACCGTGACCGCCCTCTCCGACACGCGCCTGAGCGTGTTGCTGCAACCCGGTGGCGACAAGGCCCTGACGCAACTCGACCTGCAGCAACTGCCACCCGGCACGCTGGTGCAAGGCAAGGTCGTCAGCAACGTCCCGATACCAACGCAGAATGCCCAGGCGATCTATCGCCTGGTGGTCAACCTGCTCAACACACCGCTGGCCAGCAACAAGCTGGCCATCGACAGCCCCCTGAACCTGCCGCTAGGCAGCCTGCTCAGCGCTCAGGTGCAAGGCAGCCAGAGCCTGGCCTTTCTGCCGCTCAGTGGCCGCCTCGATCAACTGGTACTGGGCCAGCAACTGGCCGCACAACAGAACCGCCAGGCCTCGCTGGAAGGGCTGTTCAAAGGCCTGCAAGGGTTGGCTGGAACTAACGAAGCACTGCGCGGCAGCGTCGAAAAACTACTCGGAGCCCTGCCCGACAGCACCCAACTCAGTACCGCCAAGGGCCTGGCGCAGGCACTGGAAGGCAGCGGCGTGTTGCTCGAAGCCAAGCTGTTGCAGGGTCAGACAAGCGCCCTACCGCAGGACCTGAAGGCCAACCTACTGCGGCTGATCGCCCAACTGATGCCGCAGTTGCCAGGCAGCACCGCCCCCCTTGCCGGCCTGCAGAGCGCGCTCAGCCAGAACCTGCCCAACCTGGCTCGGCAACTGCTCGGGGTGGGCGCAGCCGGGTCGGCGCGTCAACAGGCGCTTACCTTCCCCCTGCCCTCGCGCCTGCTGCAGAACATGGATGGCGAAGCCGATCTGGAAACCCTGCTCAAGCTCGCCGCAGCGGCTGTTTCACGGTTGCAGACCCATCAACTGTCGAGCCTGGCGCAGACCCAGGTCGATGCCAACGGCAACCTGCTGACCACCTGGCAGCTGGAGCTGCCCATGCGTCATCAGCAGGAAGTGATTCCGCTGCAGATCAAGTTGCAGCGTGAGGAACAGAACGCCAAGGGCGAGAAGAACGAAACCAAGGAAACGCTGTGGCGAATCGACCTGGCCTTCGACCTCGATCACCTGGGGCCTCTGCAAGTGCGTGCCCAATTATTGCGCGGCAGCCTCTCCAGCCAGCTCTGGGCCGAACGTGCCGACACCGCATCACTGATCACTGCCGAACTGGGCAACCTGCGTGAGCGCCTGCAAGCCACCGGCCTGGAAGTCGGCGAGCTGGCCTGCAGCCAGGGCATGCCGCCACAAGGGCCGAAAACCTCGCTGGAACAACGCTGGGTGGATGAAACCGCATGAGCCGCAAGCAGCAGTCCGAGGCACGTCAGGCCATCGCCCTCAACTACGACGGGCAGACCGCACCTGTACTCAGCGCCAAGGGCGATGACGAACTGGCTGAAGCCATCCTTGCTATCGCCCGCGAGTACGAAGTACCGATCTACGAGAACGCCGAACTGGTGCGCCTGCTGGCACGCCTTGAACTCGGCGATGCGATTCCCGAATCGCTGTATCGCTGCATCGCCGAAATCATCGCTTTCGCCTGGTATCTCCAGGCTAAAACACCTGCAGGCTTCACCTCGGCTCAGGAAGGCGAGCGCGACGTCACCCCGCCGCTGCCGCGTCTGGGCGGGCCAGGCGGGAATACCCTGTAGGAGCGAGCCCTGCTCGCGAAGCTTCCGGCTTTGCCTGCGTTCGCGAGCAGAGCTCGCTCCTACAGTTCAGCTTGTCTATTGCGTCTTCGGCCGATGCAACCGGCTGATCAGCTCGGCCTCGGCTGTGCTCAGGCCGCAGGACTGAGTGAGATCGTCGACGCTGGCGCCCATACCGACCAGGCGGGCGGCCTGGGTGAAGGAGAGACTATTGGGGTCACGCTGCTCGATCTGGCTGACCTTGTCCGGCAGCGGTGCCACCACGCGACGCAGCTCGTGCAGCTCTTCGCCCATGCGAATGCTGCCGGTCAGGTAGGCATCAAGGCGCTTGTTCAGCTCCTTGATCCGCGCGTCGCGTACAGCGTCACGCTTGGCCTGCTCAGCCAGCAAACGCTGCTGGTTGCGAGACAGGCCATGGCAGACGATACCCAGTGCCACGCATAGCAGCGCCACGAAGGCCAGGGCCGCAGCAAGCATGGCAAACTCGGACATGGCTCAGATGCTCTCCAGCTCCGACCACTCTTCCTCGGACATCATCTTGTCCAGTTCGACCAGGATAAGCAGCTCGCCGTTCTTGTTGCATACGCCCTGGATGAACTTGGCCGACTCGTCGTTACCGACGTTCGGTGCGGTCTCGATCTCGGACTGACGCAGGTAAACCACTTCAGCCACGCTATCGACCAGGATGCCAACCACCTGCTTGTCTGCCTCGATGATGACGATGCGGGTGTTGTCGGTAACCGGCGCCGAACCCAAGCCGAAGCGCTGGCGGGTATCGATGACGGTGACCACGTTACCGCGCAGGTTGATGATGCCCAGCACGTAGCTCGGTGCACCCGGTACTGGAGCGATCTCGGTGTAGCGCAGGACTTCCTGTACCTGCATCACGTTGATGCCGTAGGTCTCGTTGTCCAGGCGAAAGGTCACCCACTGCAGAATCGGATCTTCGGCACCTTGTGCAGAACTTTTCTTCATGTCCCTAGCCTCGTCAAAAACCGCTCAGTGCGGCATGCGCGGGTCGACCCGCTTGTCATCAACTATAGAGCCCGTTGGCACAGGCTCACCAATTCTCAATGCAGTTTTCCGCCATTCAGGCGTTTAGCGCCACCGCTGGCAATCAATTCGGCCAGCGCCGCCACATCCAGCAGGGCACACATGTGTTCGATCACCGTACCGGCCAGCCAGGGACGTTGAGTACGCTGACTGCGCCACTTTACCTCGTTCGGGTCGAGGCGAATCGAACGGCTGACCTGATGCACCGCCAGCCCCCACTCATAGCCTTGTACAGAGATAACGTACTGCAGGCCTTCGCGGAAGTCTTCGCGGTAACGGTCCGGCATCACCCAGCGTGCCGTATCCAGCACTTTCAGGTTACCGGCCTGGCTCGGCAGAATACCGAGGAACCACTCCGGCTGACCGAACAGCGGTGTCAGCTCCTGGCCTTCGAGCGGATAGATCGAACCCAGGCAGATCAGCGGAACGGCCAGGGTCAGCCCGGCGACATCGAACAGCAGGCATTCGAACGGCTCTTCGGCCCATGCCGGACGGCCATCAGCCAGAAGAGCAGCCGGTTGCGGTGTCAATTCAGCGACTGTGGCGACCTCTGGCGGCGCTTCCTCGACTACCGGGACCTTCACCGGCGCCAGCAACTCCAAAGGTGCAACGTCCACCTGCACCTGCGGTTCGATCACCGTGGCGAGCGCAACCGGGACAACGACAGGCGCTACCGGCTCGACCAATCGTGCATCACGCACCTGCTCCTCAAGCACCGCAGCCTCGAATTCGTCGAGACTGACGGACAGCTCCAACTCGGCAGCCGCATCCTGCAGCAGACCATCGAGGTAGGACTGCAGGGCGAGCTGGGAACGTGTGGCAGTGGCGAGGTTACGACTCATGACTGAAACCCGGGATAAGATCTTTACAGCCTATCGGCCGCAGCATGCTCCGACTTGAGTGACGCAGTTCAACATAGACGCTCATTTCAAGCCACCTGCGCCGCCGGCTGATGACTCAGCAGATGTTTGAGCAATGCCCGGTAAGCAATCACGCCACGGCTACCGGCATCGAACTGCGAAGGCGTACGCCCTGCCCGGCTGGCATCACGCAAGCGCGTGTCGACCGGAATGTACGCCGGCCACAAGTGCTCAGGATAAGTGTTGCGCAGCACCCGCAGCGTGCTCATGGACGCCTGGGTGCGGCGGTCGAACAGCGTCGGCACGATGGTGTAAGGCAAGGCCTGCTTGCGCGAACGATTGATCATCGCCAGCGTGGTAATCATGCGCTCCAGGCCCTTCACCGCGAGGAACTCGGTCTGCACTGGAATCACCAGTTGCTGGCTGGCTGCCAGGGCGTTGACCATCAGCACGCCGAGCAATGGCGGGCTATCGATGATGGCATGATCGAAATCTTCCCACAGCTGCGCCAGGCTCTTGGCGATCACCAGACCCAGGCCGCTCTGCCCTGGCGACTGGCGTTCGAGCGTGGCCAATGCGGTGCTCGACGGCAGCAGGGAAATATTCTCGTGACTGGTGCCGTGCAACAGCTGCTTGGGCAGGCCCGGCGGTACGTTGCCCTGATGCAGGAACAGATCGAAGCAACTGTGCTCCAGCGTATCGGGATCATGACCGAAATAACTGGTCATCGACCCATGCGGGTCGAGATCGACCACGACCACCCGCTTGCCGGCATCGGCCAACAGGCCTGCCAGTGCGATGGAGGTAGTGGTCTTGCCGACACCACCTTTCTGATTGGCTACTGCCCAGACTTTCATCTTCTCTCATCCTCCCGGCAAGAGGCGCTCAGGCCGAGAATGGCTGTCGCACGCACGCAGCAGGCGACTGGGATTTGACGGCTCACGACTGTGGAACCCCCGACGCAGACGCTGGTGCAGGTTGCGTGCCAGCCTCCGACTGCCGAGTCGCGGCACTGCCAGCGCCACGTCTTGTGTCGAGGTTGCGCGAAATCACCAGCACGACCCGGCGGTTTCGCCCCCTGCCCTCCGCGGTGGCATTGTCGGCCACCGGCTGGAACTCGCCGTAACCCACGGCAGCCAGACGTGAAGGGTCGACACCATCCATGGCCAGCATGCGTACGATGCTCGCCGCACGCGCCGAAGACAGCTCCCAGTTGGTTGGATACAGGGCGGTCTGGATCGGCAGATTGTCGGTGAATCCCTCGACCTTAACTGGATTCTGATAAGGCGCCAGAATCTTGGCGACCTTTTCGATGATATCGAATGCCTGATTGTTCGGAATCGCATCGCCGCTGGGGAACAGCAAGCTGGAGCTGAGCTCGATCTCGATCCACATCTCGTTGCCGCGCACGGTCAACTGCTCGCTCTGGATCAATTCGCCGAACGCCTCGCGCACGCTGGAGGCAATGTTCTGCAGGGTCGAATCCGAGCTTGGGTCGTCGAGTGCGGTGTTGTCAGGCTCACTGGTGCGCGGCCGCTCTTCACCAACCGGAATCGGCTTGATCGAGCGGTCCGGCTGGTTGAACACACCGGTCAGCGAATCAGAAAGAATCTTGTACTTGCCTTCGTTGATCGAGGAGATCGAGTACATCACCACGAAGAAGGCAAACAGCAAGGTGATGAAGTCGGCGTAGGAGACCAGCCAACGTTCGTGATTCTCGTGCTCTTCATGATGCCGCCTGCGTGCCATGCCATACCTCCATCAGTCCATGAAGCCTTGCAGCTTCAGCTCGATGGAACGCGGGTTTTCACCCTCGGCGATGGACAGTATGCCTTCGAGGAGCATCTCGCGATAACGCGACTGGCGCAGGGCAATGGCCTTGAGCTTGTTGCCCGCCGGCAACAGCAGCAGGTTGGCGAAACCAACACCGTAGATGGTGGCGACGAACGCCACAGCAATACCGCTACCGAGCATGCTCGGATCGGCCAGGTTGCCCATCACATGAATCAGGCCCATCACCGCGCCGATGATGCCGATGGTCGGGGCGTAACCACCCATGCTCTCGAACACCTTGGCTGCCTGGATATCGCGCGCCTCCTGGGTGTACAGATCGACCTCGAGAATGCTGCGAATGGATTCCGGCTCGGCACCGTCGACCAGCAACTGCAGACCTTTGCGCGCGTAAGGATCCGGCTCGGCATCGGCCACCGCCTCCAGGCCCAGCAGACCCTCTTTGCGCGCCACCATGCTCCAGCCGACCACACGATTGATGCCACCCACCAGGTCGATGCGCGGCGGGAAGAAAATCCAGCGCATGATGCCCATGGCACGCTTGAACACCTGCACCGGCGCCTGCAGAAAGGCGGCGCCCAAGGTCCCGCCGATGACGATCAGCGCCGCCGGGCCATTGAGCAACGCCCCGGCGTTGCCCCCTTCCAGATAATTGCCGCCCAAAATGGCAACGAACGCCAGGATGACGCCGATTAGGCTCAGTACATCCATGCGCAGGTTCCCGAGTTAGCCTTGGTCACTGGCAGGCCTCGGTCAGGTGCCGACCAATGTCGTCCAGGCCGTAGACCGCATCGGTCAGGTTGGCCTTGACCACCGCCATGGGCATGCCATAGATCACGCAACTGGCTTCATCCTGCGCCCATACCTGGCTGCCGCTCTGCTTGAGCAGTCGCGCGCCTTCGCGGCCATCGGCGCCCATGCCGGTCAGCACCACGGCCAGCACTTTATCGCCATAGGACTTGGCGGCCGAACCGAAGGTGATATCGACGCAAGGTTTGTAGTTGAGACGCTCGTCGCCCGGCAGGATTTTCACCGCGCCACGCGCATCGACCATCATCTGCTTGCCACCGGGTGCCAGCAGTGCCAGACCGGGACGCAGGATGTCGCCGTCTTCGGCTTCCTTGACCTGGATACGGCACAACTTGTCCAAACGCTCGGCAAAGGCCTTGGTAAACGCGGCAGGCATGTGCTGGATCAGTACCAGCGGTGCTGGGAAATTGGCCGGAAGCTGAGTCAATACACGCTGCAGCGCCACCGGGCCACCGGTTGAGGTGCCGATGGCCACCAGCTTGTAGGCCTTGCGCTTGGGCGCTGGCGACGCTGCGCCGCCAGCCGATGGCGCCGGACGCACAGGAACGGCGGGAGCCGGTGCAGCGGAACGTGTCGCAACGGCCGGGCGACTAGTCGGCGCCACGCTCGGGCTCGCCGCGGTCGGCGCCGGAGCCACCGCAGCCGAGCTGAAACGACGGTTGCTGCGCGCAATGCTGTGCACCTTCTCGCACAGCATCTGCTTGACCTTCTCGGGGTTGCGCGAGATGTCTTCGAAGTTCTTCGGCAGGAAATCCACCGCGCCGGCGTCCAGTGCATCGAGGGTGACACGAGCGCCTTCGTGGGTAAGCGAGGAGAACATCAATACTGGCGTCGGGCAGCGCTGCATGATGTTTCGTACTGCCGTGATGCCGTCCATCATCGGCATCTCGTAATCCATGGTGATCACGTCGGGCTTGAGTGCCAACGCCTGATCGATGGCCTCGCGCCCATTGGTGGCCGTGCCGACGACCTGAATGCTGGGGTCAGCAGACAGAATTTCCGAAACGCGCCGGCGGAAGAAACCGGAGTCGTCCACCACCAGAACCTTAACAGCCATACACACTCCTAGACGGCGCGAAGCCAGGGCCCGCGCCGCAAAACATCAGAAACGCCGAGCGTAGCGCTTGAGCATGCTCGGTACGTCGAGAATCAACGCGATGCGTCCGTCGCCGGTTATCGTGGCGCCGGACATCCCGGGCGTGCCTTGCAGCATCTTGCCCAGTGGCTTGATTACCACTTCTTCCTGACCGACCAATTGATCGACGACAAAACCGATGCGTTGGCTGCCAACGGTGAGAATCACCACGTGACCTTCGCGCTGCCCTTCGTGGAAGGCCTGCGGCACCAGCCAGCGCTTGAGATAGAACAGAGGCAGCGCCTTGTCGCGCACGATCACCACCTCCTGGCCGTCGACCACGTTGGTGCGCGACAGATCGAGGTGGAAGATCTCGTTGACGTTGACCAGCGGGAAGGCAAAAGCCTGGTTTTCCAGCATGACCATCAACGTCGGCATGATCGCCAGGGTCAGCGGCACCTTGATGATGATCTTCGAGCCCTGGCCCTTCTGCGAGAACACGTTGACCGTGCCGTTGAGCTGGGAAATCTTGGTTTTCACCACGTCCATGCCGACGCCGCGGCCGGATACGTCGGAAATCTCGGTCTTGGTCGAGAAACCCGGGGCGAAGATCAGGTTGTAGCATTCGAACTCGTTGAGGCGCTCGGCAGCGTCCTTGTCCAGCAGGCCTTTTTCCACGGCCTTGGCACGCAGCACGTCGGCGTCCATGCCTTTACCGTCGTCGGTGATCGACAGCAGGATATGGTCGCCTTCCTGTTCGGCGGACAGCACCACGCGACCTGCACGGGCCTTGCCGGCCTTCTCGCGCTCCTCGGGGGTTTCCACGCCATGGTCGACGGCGTTGCGCACCAAGTGCACCAGCGGGTCAGCCAGCGCCTCGACCAGGTTCTTGTCGAGGTCGGTTTCCTCGCCCACCAGTTCGAGGTTGATTTCCTTCTTCAGGTTGCGCGCCAGATCGCGGACCAGGCGCGGGAAGCGGCCGAAGACCTTCTTGATCGGCTGCATACGGGTCTTCATCACGGAGGTCTGCAGATCCGCCGTGACCACGTCGAGGTTCGACACCGCCTTGGACATGGCCTCGTCGCCGCTGTTGAGCCCCAGGCGCACCAGACGGTTTCGCACCAGCACCAGCTCGCCGACCATGTTCATGATCTCGTCGAGACGTGCGGTATCGACCCGTACGGTGGTTTCCGCTTCGCTCGCAGCAGGCGCCTTGTCGGCGGCCGGGGCCGGCGCAGCGGGCGGGCGGGCAGCAGCAGGTTCGACCTTGGCCGCCGCGGGTTTGGCTGCCGGTGCGGCCGCCTTGGGCGTGGCAGCTGGTTTTGCAGCCACTGCAGGCGCAGGTGCCGGCTCGACGGGCGGAACGAACTTGCCCTTGCCGTGCAACTGATCGAGCAAGGACTCGAACTCGTCATCTGTGATTTCGTCGCCGGCCGGGGCTGGCGTAGCGGCAGCGACCGGCGCAGCCGCTTCGGCCGCGGCCGAGAACTGGCCCTTGCCATGCAGCTGATCAAGCAGCGCTTCAAATTCGTCGTCGGTGATGTCATCACTTGCCGGCGCGGCCACAGGAGCCGAGGCCACCGCTGTAGCGACAGGGGTATCGACCGTGCCAGTGAACTGGCCCTTACCATGCAGCTGATCGAGCAGCGATTCGAACTCGTCGTCGGTAATCTCGTCGCCACTCGTGCTGCTTTCAGCACTCGCATCGGCAGCCGGTGCTTCACCCAGCGCGTCGAGCAATTGCTCGAACTCGCTATCGGTGATATCGCCAGACGCTGACGCTACAGGCGCAGATTCCGGCTCAGGCTCCAGTTCGGCCTGCTGCACCGGTGCAGGCGCTGCTTCGGCACCACCCGGTTCAGCCAGGCGCGCCAGCGCCGCCAGAAGTTCAGGAGTGGCAGGCGTCGGTTCGCGGCGCTCACGCACCTCGCCGAACATGCCATTCACAGCATCAAGAGCCTCGAGCACCACATCCATCAGTTCCGAATCGACGCGACGCTCACCCTTGCGCAGGATGTCGAAGACGTTTTCGGCGATATGGCAGCACTCCACCAACTCATTGAGCTGGAGGAAGCCCGCTCCGCCCTTGACGGTATGGAAACCGCGGAAGATGGCGTTGAGCAGGTTCATGTCGTCCGGTCGGCTTTCCAGCTCGACTAATTGTTCGGACAACTGTTCGAGAATCTCGCCGGCCTCTACCAGGAAATCCTGGAGGATCTCTTCATCGGCGCCGAAGCTCATATTGTGTGCTCCTTAGAACCCTAGGCTGGACAGCAGGTCGTCGACATCGTCCTGGCTGGAGGCAACGTCATCACGCTTATCGGCATGAATCTGTGGACCTTCACCCCGCGATGGCTCTTTTAATTTTTCCTGTTCGGTACGCAGCACTTCGTGGTCATGCTGAATACCGGCAAAACGGTCGACCTGACTGGCCATCAACATCAGCTTGAGCAGGTTGCTTTCCACTTCGGTCACCAGCTGGGTGACACGCTTGATTACCTGACCGGTGAGGTCCTGGTAGTCCTGCGCCAGCAGAATGTCGTTAAGGTGGCCTGAGAGCTTGTTGCCGTCTCGCTCGCTACGGGCAAGGAACAGCTCGACGCGTTTGGCCAATTCACGGAAACCGTCGGCACCGATTTCGCGGCGCATGAAACGACCCCATTCGACGCTCAGGCTCTGCGCCTCGTCGCTCAGGTCATTGACCAGCGGCGCACTCTGCTCGACCAGATCCATGGTCCGGTTGGCGGCTTTCTCGGTCATGGTCACGACGTAGTTGAGGCGCTCGGTCGCATCGGCGATCTGCGAAAGTTCCTGAGCATGCGGCATGCGCGGATCAAGCTGAAAATTGACAATGGCGTTGTGCAGCTCACGGGTCAGCTTGCCGACCTCGTGGTAAAGACCGCGATCACGAACCTTGTTGAGCTCGTTGATCAGTTGCACCGCGGCACCGAAGTTGCCTTGTTCGAGGCTGTCTACCAGATCGCGGGCATTGCTTTTCAGGGTCGACTCAAGGTCACCCATCGTGGAGTCATCGTGTTCCATAGCACCCTCGCGGCTGACATCAGCCGTTGACCCGCTCGAAGATCTTCTCGATCTTTTCCTTCAGCACCTGAGCAGTGAAGGGTTTGACCACGTAACCATTCACGCCGGCCTGGGCCGCCTCGATGATCTGATCGCGCTTGGCTTCAGCGGTCACCATCAGCACCGGCAGGTGCTTGAGGCGCTCGTCGGCGCGCACGGCACGCAGCAGGTCGATGCCGGTCATGCCGGGCATGTTCCAGTCGGTTACCAGAAAATCGAAGCTGCCGCTCTGCAGCATCGGCAGCGCCGAGGTGCCATCATCGGCTTCCGCGGTGTTGGTGAAACCCAAATCCCGCAAGAGGTTCTTGATGATCCGTCGCATCGTCGAGAAATCGTCAACGATGAGGATTTTCATGTTCTTGTCCAAGTCGACCTCCGTACAGTCCCAAACGTATTGCGCTTGCAACTACGTCCTTTAATCGTGAAACCGCTTCCGCCTGCGAGTACGTCGCTCAGCCAGCACGCCATTCACTCAGCCGCGAGCGCAGACGCGCCGCACACTGGCTGTGCAACTGGCTCACGCGCGACTCGCTAACCCCCAGCACTTCACCGATTTCTTTCAAGTTCAGTTCTTCATCGTAATACAGCGCCAGCACGAGGCGTTCGCGCTCCGGCAAGCCAGCAATGGCATCGGCCAAGGCTGTCTGGAAGCGTTCATCTTCGAGGTCCCGCGAAGGTTCGAGGTGGTTGTGCCCGGCGTCCTCATGCAACCCGCCGTGCTCGCCGTCCTGCAACAGGTCGTCGAAGCTGAACAGGCGGCTGCCCAAAGTGTCGC
This sequence comes from Ectopseudomonas composti, assembly GCF_900115475.1. GTDB lineage: Bacteria > Pseudomonadota > Gammaproteobacteria > Pseudomonadales > Pseudomonadaceae > Aquipseudomonas > Aquipseudomonas composti. The sequence goes on along the minus strand of NZ_FOWP01000002.1, from coordinate 503,424 downwards.
CAAGAATGCCGTAGTAATCCTCCAGACTCAATTGGAGTTCGGCCGCAACCTCGTGATCTTTAGCGTCACGCCCCGTTCTCGCCTCCACGGTGCGAATCGCATCGCTGACCATCCGACTGTTCCGGTGTACCGAACGTGGCGCCCAATCACCCTTGCGCACCTCGTCGAGCATGGAACCGCGAATGCGAATACCGGCGAATGTCTCGAAGCTGGCACCCTTGCTGGAGTCGTATTTGCGCGAGGCTTCGAGCAGGCCGATCATGCCAGCCTGAATCAGGTCATCCACCTGCACGCTGGCAGGCAAGCGAGCCAGCAGGTGATAAGCGATACGCTTGACCAGAGGCGCGTAGCGCTCGATCAGCTGATGCTGGGAATCCTGCGCCTGAGCCTTGTTGTACATACGAAGTCCAGAGGCTGCTGTCATACGGCCGAGTCTGCAGTCGGTTGCTGCACCAGACGCTCGACGAAAAACTCCAGATGGCCACGGGGATTGGCCGGCAGCGGCCAGGTGTCAACCTTCTGAGCTATCGCCTTGAACGCCAGGGCGCACTTGGAGCGAGGGAAGGCTTCATACACAGCGCGCTGCTTCTGCACGGCTTTGCGCACGCACTCGTCATAGGGCACGGCACCGACATACTGCAGGGCGACATCGAGGAAACGATCCGTCACCTTGGTCAGCTTAGCAAAGAGATTGCGCCCTTCCTGCGGACTGTGGGCCATGTTGGCCAGCACGCGGAAACGACTGATGCCGTGATCGCGGTTGAGCAGCTTGATCAGGGCGTAGGCGTCGGTGATCGAGGTGGGCTCGTCGCACACCACCACGAGGATTTCCTGCGCGGCGCGGACGAAGCTGACCACTGCATCGCCGATACCGGCGGCGGTGTCGATCACCAGCACGTCGAGATTCTCGCTGATATCGCTGAAGGCCTGAATCAAGCCGGCGTGCTGCATTGGCGTGAGGCTGACCATGCTCTGCGTACCTGAAGCCGCTGGCACGATGCGCACACCGCCCGGCCCTTGCAGCAGCACGTCACGCAGGTCGCATTCGCCCGCGATCACATCGGCCAGGGTGCGCTTGGGCGTCAGCCCCAACAGAACATCGACGTTGGCCAGGCCAAGGTCAGCGTCCATCAGCATCACCCGACGGCCAAGATCGGCCAGGGCCATGGACAGATTGACCGACACGTTGGTCTTGCCGACGCCACCCTTGCCGCCAGTCACCGCAATCACCTGTACGGGATGCATACCCATGTTCTCTTTACACCTTGTCTAACTTCGACTGGCCATCAGGCCGTTCACTCCCACGCCCACGCATGAGAGGGTGCAACATTCTCGCCGCTTCAGCCGGTTCGCTGCGCCGAGTTGTGGTAGAGGCCGGCGAACATCTGCGCCATGGCATCTTCACTCGGCTCCTCGGCGGCTTGCAGGCCTACTGCCCGGCTTACCAACTGATGACTGCGCGGCACTTGCAGATCGTCCGGAATTCGCGGCCCGTCTGTCACATAGGCTACCGGCAGTTGCTGGCCTATAGCCAGACCTAAAACCTCGCCCAGGCTCGCGGCCTCGTCCAATTTCGTCAGTATGCAGCCTGAAAGACCACAACGCTTGTAACTATGGTAGGCCGCCTTGAGCACTTGGCTCTGACTTGTTGCCGCCAGTACCAGATAATTCTTCGCCTTGATCCGCGCCGAGGCCAGGCTTTCCAGTTGCAGACGCAGCGCCGGATCGTTGGCCGGCAAGCCGGCGGTATCGACCAGTACCACGCGCTTCTTCGCCAGCGGCGCCAAAGCCTGCAGCAGAGACTGACCCGGATCGATCTGGGTCACCGATACACCGAGGATGCGCCCTAGAGTCTTGAGTTGCTCCTGCGCGCCAATACGGAAGCTGTCCATGCTCACCAGAGCGACCTGTTGCGAGCCGTACTTAAGCACGTAACGCGCTGCCAGCTTGGCCAGGGTGGTGGTCTTGCCCATGCCTGCCGGGCCGACCAGGGCGATGACACCACCCTCCTCCAGCGGCTCGACCTTGGGCGTCTTGATCGCGTGAGCCAGATGCGCGAGCAGCATGCGCCAGGCCTGACGCGGCTCGGCAATGCCGGCCACCTTGCCCAGTAGCGCCTGAGACAGTTCGGCGGACAAGCCCATGCGTTGCAGGCGACGCCACAGATTGGCCTGTTGCGGGCGGCGATTCTGTAGCTGGCCCCAGGCGATGGAACCCAGTTGTACTTCAATCAGCTCACGCAAGCCGTGCAGCTCGAAACGCATGGCATCCAGCGCACGCGGATCGACCGCAGGCGTGGCAGGCGCGGAGGCCTCGAGCGCACGTTGCGGCTTGACCGGGGTCGCGGGCAGCTCGGGTGCCAGCAGCGATTCGTTGGCGAACAGCTGACGGTCCTTGCCGGCATCCTGCTCGGCACGGGTGGTCAGTTCGGCCTGGGCACTGGCGATGCGCGCCTGGGTCTTGCGCAGCTCGGCTTCCAGCGCCGGGTTCGGACGTACCGGTGTCGGCGCCTGGTAGTCCAGCGCAGCAGTCAGTTCGACGCCACCGGCGACTCGGCGATTGCCGATGATCGAGGCGTCAGCGCCCAATTCGTCACGCACCAGTTTCATGGCGGTCCGCATATCGGCTGCGAAGAAGCGTTTGACCTGCATGACCCTTTACCTCAGTTCTGGCCAACCGTAGCGACTATGGTGACCTGCTTGTTGTCCGGAATCTCCTGGTACGCCAGCACATGCATGCTGGGTACCGCCAGCCGCGCGAAGCGCGACAGCATCGCCCGGACCGGTCCGGCTACCAGCAGAATCACCGGTTTGCCGAGCATTTCCTGGCGCTGCGCCGCTTCCACCAGGGAACGCTGCAGCTTCTCGGCCATGCCAGGTTCGAGGAGGATGCCATCCTCGCTGCCCTGACCGGCCTTCTGCAGACTATTGAGCAATATCTGTTCCAACCTGGGTTCAAGGGTGATGACAGGCAGCTCCGGCTCTAGTCCCACAATGCTTTGCACGATTGCACGGGCCAGCGACACGCGTACGGCAGCGACCATAGCGGCGGGATCTTGACTCTTTGGCGCGACGTTGGCGATCGCCTCGGCGATGGTACGGATGTCGCGTACCGGCACCTGCTCCTGCAGCAGCGCCTGCAATACCTTGAGCAGGGTCGACAGCGATACCAGCCCCGGTACCAGCTCCTCGGCCAGCTTCGGCGAGCTCTTGGCCAGCAGTTGCATGAGTTGCTGCACTTCCTCGTGCCCCAGCAGCTCGTGAGCATGCTTGTGCAGGATCTGATTGAGGTGGGTGGCGACCACGGTGCTGGCGTCGACCACGGTGTAACCCAGCGATTGCGCCTGATCACGCTGGCTGGGGTCGATCCACACCGCTTCCAGGCCGAACGCCGGATCCTTGGCGGCGATGCCATTGAGCGGGCCGAACACCTGCCCCGGATTGATCGCCAATTCGCGATCCGGGTAGACCTCGGCCTCGGCCACGCTGACCCCCATCAGCGTCAGGCGATAGGCATTGGGCGCCAGGTCAAGGTTGTCGCGGATATGCACCGAGGGCATGAGAAAGCCCATCTCCTGCGACAGCTTCTTGCGTACACCCTTGATCCGCGCCAGCAACTGACCGCCCTGGTTGCGGTCGACCAGCGGAATCAGGCGGTAGCCCACCTCCAGGCCGACCATGTCCACCGGAGTAACGTCGTCCCAGCCCAGCTCCTTGATCTCCTGCGCCTTTTGCGCCGGAATCAGCTCCTGCTGGCGTTGCACTTCCTTGACTTCCTCTTCCTTGGTCTTGCGCTGGCGATTGGCGATCCAGTAGGCACCGCCAGCAGCGATCAGGCCAAGGCTGATGAAGGAAAAATGCGGCATGCCCGGCACCAGGCCCATGGCGATCATGATCGCTGCCGCCACGGCCAGGGCGCGCGGCGAAGCGAACATCTGCCGATTGACCTGCGCGCCCATGTCTTCGGAGGAGGAAACGCGCGTCACCATCACCGCAGCAGCAGTGGACAGCAGCAAAGAGGGAATCTGTGCGACCAGACCGTCACCGATGGTCAACAGGGTGTAGACCTTGCCCGCATCGGAGAAGGCCAGGCTGTGTTGCAACACACCGATGGCGATACCACCGATGAGGTTGATGAAGAGGATCAGCAAACCCGCGATGGCATCGCCACGAACGAATTTGCTGGCACCGTCCATGGAGCCATAGAAGTCGGCTTCCTGGGCCACTTCGCTGCGCCGCTTCTTGGCCTCGGCCTGATCGATCAGACCGGCGTTGAGGTCGGCATCGATGGCCATCTGCTTGCCGGGCATCGCATCGAGGGTAAAACGCGCACTGACTTCGGAGATACGCCCCGCACCTTTGGTCACCACCACGAAGTTGATGATCATGAGGATGGCGAACACCACGATACCAACCACGTAGTTGCCACCAATCACCACTTCACCGAAAGCCTGGATCACCTGGCCAGCGGCGCCATGCCCCTCATGCCCATTGAGCAGCACCACACGCGTCGAGGCGACGTTCAGGGCCAGACGCAGCAACGTGGCGGCCAGCAGGATGGTGGGGAATACCGCGAAGTCCAGCGGGCGCAGTGCATAGATACTGACCAGCAACACCACGATCGACAACGCGATGCTGAAGGTGAACAGCACGTCCAGCAGGAACGGCGGGATCGGCAGCATGACCATGCCGAGCATGACCAGCAGCAGCAGGGGAATACCCAGATTGCCGTGACGCAGGCCTGCCAGATTGCTGCGAACATCACCGATTAACTGTGCGCGATCTACTGCCACGTCCCCACCCCAAGCCATTCAATCTTTTGACGCGAAAATGCGTCTTGAAGGGGTAATGGCAAGAAGCGTTCCAGAAATGACGCAGTGCCGCGCAAGGTGCGACTTACGTGTCGCGGCGCAGGTCCGCCGGAATCGGCAGATCCGGTAACGGCCCGGGCCGCTTGCCCTTGCCCGCCCGGTATTGCCGCAGCTGATAGACGTAAGCGAGAACCTGCGCCACCGCCAGGTACAGGCCTGCTGGGATTTCCTGATCCAGCTCGGTGGAGTAATACACGGCCCGAGACAGAGCAGGCGACTCCAACACCATCACCTGGTGCTCCTGGGCAATTTCACGAATCTTCAGCGCCAGGAAGTCGCCACCCTTGGCCAGCAGCACTGGCGCCCCGCCATTCTCCGGGTCGTACTTGAGTGCTACGGCGAAGTGAGTCGGGTTGGTGATCACCACGTCGGCCTGCGGTACAGCCTGCATCATGCGTCGCTCGGCCATTTCCCGCTGTAGCTGGCGAATACGACCCTTGACCTCGGGCTTGCCCTCGGTGTCCTTGTATTCGTCGCGCACCTCCTGCTTGGTCATCATCAGCTTCTGCTTGTGACTCCACAGCTGGAACGGCACATCCACCGCAGCGATCAGAATCAACCCGCAGGACAACCAGAACGCGCTCCAGCCAACCACCTTGAGGCTGTGCAGGATGGCGGACTCGAGCGGCTCGTTGGCAATCGCCAGCAGATCATCCTGATCCACCGACAGCACCACCAGGGCAACAGCCAGAATCACCAGAAACTTGGCCAGTGCCTTGATCAACTCGACCAATGCCTGAACCGAGAACATGCGCTTCAGGCCTGCCAGAGGGTTCATCCGACTGGCTTTGGGTTGCAGCGCTTCAGCTGAAAACAACCAGCCGCCCAACGCAATCGGACCCACGACGGAAGCGATCAGCAACGCGAGCAAGAATGGCTGCGCCGCCAACAGTGCCTGCTTGCCCGACGCCAACAGGTACAGCGCCATGCTGCCCTCGTTCATCAACACGTCACGCGGCAGGCTGAAGTTACTGCGCATGATGTCCATCAGCGCGTTGCCCATATAGGCGCCGAAGATGATCAATGCCACGGTGCCAGTGAGGGTCACCGCCAGGGTGTTGAGCTCCTTGGAGCGAGCGATCTGGCCCTTCTTGCGCGACTCTTCCAGTCGCTTGCCTGTGGGTTCCTCACTCTTGTCGGCGCCGCTCTCGCTCTCAGCCATACTCGCACCTCATCGCGTCAGGGCGAATTCGCCCAGTTGCTGCAGGGCTTCGCTGGCCAGTGCCTGAAACAGGTTGCCGAAGTCGGAGAGGCTTACCCAGAAAATCACCAGGCCCATGGCCAAGGTCAGAGGGAAACCGATGGAAAAGATGTTCAGTTGCGGCGCAGCGCGGGTCATCACACCGAACGCCAGGTTGATCACCAACAAAGCGGTGACGGCAGGCAGGGTCAACAGCAGACCCGCACCGATTACCCAGCCAAGCTTGCCGGCCAGCTCCCAGTAGTGATTGACCATCAGACCCTGTCCATATGGCAGGGTGACGAAGCTCTCCGCCAGAATCTCCAACGCCACCAGATGGCCGTTGATGGCCAGGAACAACAAGGTCACCAGCATCAGCATGAACTGGCCGAGCACCGGCACCGATACACCGTTGGTAGGGTCCACCATGGAAGCGAAACCCAAACCCATCTGCATGGCGATGATCTGCCCGGCCACGGCGAACAGGTGGAAGAACAGCTGCAGGATGAAACCGAACATGGCGCCGATCAGCACCTGTTCGAGGATCAGCAACAGACTGCGCAGGTTCAGGGCATCCACCTGCGGCATCGGCGGCAGCGTGGGAACCAGCACCACGCTGATGGCCAGCGCCAGGTAGAGTCGTACGCGAGTCGGCACCAACTGGGTACCGATGATCGGCATCACCATCAGCATTGCGGCGATGCGAAACAACGGCAGCAGGAACTGGCCGATCCAGGCGCTGATTTGCTCGTTGCTCAACTCCAACATCGCGCCCTGTCCCTCAACCGATGAGGTACGGAATGTTCTGAATCAACGTCTGGGTGTACTCCATCAGCTGACTCACCAGCCAGGGTCCAGACCAGATCAGCGTCAGCAGCATCACCATCAGGCGCGGCAGAAAACTCAGGGTCTGTTCGTTGATCTGCGTGGCCGCCTGGAACATGGCGACCACCAGGCCGACCAGCAAGCTGGGCACCACCGCCAGGCCAACGATCAGCACGATCAGCCAGAGCGCTTCGCGAAACAGATCAACCGCAACCTCGGGAGTCATCAAAAGCCTCGCTAAATGGTGCCGAAACTGGCGGCCAAGGTGCCCATGATCAGCGCCCAGCCATCGACCAGGACGAACAGCATGATTTTGAACGGCAATGAGATGATCAGTGGCGAGAGCATCATCATGCCCATCGCCATGAGGATACTGGCGACCACCATGTCGATGATCAGAAACGGAATGAAGATCATGAAGCCGATCTGAAACGCGGTTTTCAGCTCGGAAGTGACGAACGCCGGTACCAGGATGGTCAGCGGCACGTCCTCGACGCCAGCCAGATCGGTGCGCTTGGACAGGCGCACGAACAGCGCCAGATCGCTTTCACGGGTCTGCGCCAGCATGAAGTCGCGGATCGGTCCCTCTGCGCGGGTCAATGCTTCTTGGGCGACGATCTCCTCGTTCAGGTAGGGCTGCAACGCATCGGTGTTAATCCGATCGAAAATCGGCGCCATGATGAACATCGTCAGAAACAGCGCTAGACCGACCAGAATCTGGTTCGACGGCGTCTGCTGCAAGCCCAGCGCCTGACGCAGAATGGAGAAGACGATGATGATCCGCGTGAAGCTGGTCATCAACATGACGAACGCCGGAATGAAACTCAGCGCCGTCATGATCAGCAGAATCTGCAGGCTGACCGAGTACTCCTGCTGCCCCTGCGCGTCGGTGGACAGGGTGATGGCCGGAATTGACAGCGGGTTGCTGCCCTGCTGAATCAGCGTGCTGGTACCAGGCGGGTCCTCGGCGAACGCCAGTGAAGCGGCCAGACTCAACACCAGCACCAGCAACAAACGCAGCATCAGGATTTGTCCTTCTGATCCTTGCCCAGCAGCTCCATCAGGCGCTGGGCGAATTCCGGTGTGGCAGGCTGGGCATCAGCCAGGTGCACAGGCTCCTTGAGCACGTGCAAGGGGGTGATGCGTCCCGCCGACAAGCCCAACAAAATCTGCTCGTTACCCACCTGCACCAGCACCAGGCGATCACGCGGGCCGAGTGCTTGGCTCGACAGCAGCTTGATCACCTGCCCACCACGCGGGTTCAGTTGCTGCACGCGACGCAGCAGCCAGGCGAGCAGGAAGATCAACCCGATGACCAGCAGCAGACCGAGCAGCAATTGGCCGAGCTGACCGGCGATATCGCTACCGGCCATGGGCGTTGCAGCCTTGCCAGCAGGTTCGGCGGCCAGTGCGAAACCGGGCAGCGCCAACAGCAACGCGATGAGTCGGGCCATGATCAGCGCAGCTTCTTGATACGTTCGCTGGGGCTGATCACGTCCGTCAGGCGGATGCCGAACTTCTCGTTGACCACCACCACTTCGCCGTGAGCGATCAGCGTGCCGTTGACCAGCACGTCGAGCGGCTCACCGGCCAGACGATCAAGTTCGATCACCGAGCCCTGGTTGAGCTGCAGCAGGTTGCGGATGGTGATATCGGTGTTGCCCACTTCCATGGAAATGGACACCGGAATATCGAGGATCACATCCAGATTAGGTCCATCCAGGTTCGCCGGCAGATTGCTCGGTGGCGGCGCACTGCCAAACTCTTCCATCGGTGCACGCGGCGCGGCAGGTGCTGCAGGCTGAGCAGCGGCCTGCCCGGCCAGCATGGCATCGATATCGTCCTGGTCGGCATCGCCCGCCTCGGCCAACGCTGCGGCCCACTCATCGGCCAGAGCCTGCTCCTCGGGAGAGGTGTTTTCTTCGTCTGCCATCGTCGTTCCTCGCCTGGCTTCAGCTATTCGTTCGCATCGGGCTTGTCAGCCCTGAAGAGTTACCAGCGCATCAGCGCTGGCGTTCGATGGGTTCCAGCACCTGCAGGGCCAGATTGCCCTTGTGTGCACCCAACTTGACCTTGAAGGTCGGCACGCCATTGGCGCGCATGACCACGTTTTCAGGCAATTCCACCGGGATCACGTCACCTGGCTGCATGTGCAGGATGTCGCGCAGCTTCAACTGACGGCGGGCGACGGTGGCGGCCAGCGGCACGCTGACATCAAGGATGTCCTCGCGCAGGGCCTTGATCCAACGCTCGTCCTGATCGTCGACGTCGGACTGAAAACCGGCATCGAGCATTTCGCGAATCGGCTCGATCATCGAGTACGGCATGGTGATATGCAGGTCGCCGCCACCGCCATCGAGCTCGATGTGGAAGGTGGACACCACCACCACTTCGCTGGGGCTGACGATATTGGCCAACGCCGGGTTGACCTCGGAGTTGACGTACTCGAAATTGATGTCCATCACCGCATGCCAGGCTTCGCGCAGATCGACGAAGGCCTGATCGAGCACCATGCGCACCACGCGCAGTTCAGTCGGGGTGAATTCACGACCTTCGATCTTGGCGTGGCGACCATCGCCGCCAAAGAAGTTGTCCACCAGCTTGAACACCAGCTTGGCGTCGAGGATGAACAGCCCGGTGCCGCGCAGTGGCTTCATCTTCACCAGGTTGAGACTGGTGGGCACGTACAGCGAGTGCACGTATTCGCCGAACTTCATTACCTGTACGCCACCGACGGCAACGTCAGCCGAGCGGCGCAACAGGTTGAACATGCTGATACGGGTATAACGGGCAAAGCGCTCGTTGATCATCTCCAGGGTCGGCATGCGCCCACGGACGATACGATCCTGACTGGTCAGGTCATATTGCTTGACGCTCCCCGGCTCCGCGGCGTCCTCGGTTTCGACCAGGCCGTCGTCGACGCCATGCAACAGCGCATCGATCTCGTCCTGGGAAAGCAGGTCTTGCACGGCCATCTTCGGCTCCCGCTACTGCAACACGAAATTGGTGAACAGCACCTGCTCGACCACAGTGCTGCCGGTTTCCTTCTGCGCCAGTTCCTGCACGCTGGCCAGGGCCTGCTGCAAGAGCATTTCCTTGCCCAACGGCGTTTGCAGCGCGGCAAAATCCTGACCGGACAACAGCATCACCAGACGATTACGCAATACCGGCATGTGCACCTTGAGCTTCTCCATGCCGGCCGCATCGCGGCTCATCAGGGCCATGCTGACCTGCAGGTAGCGGGTACGGTTCTGGTAGTTGAAATTGACCACGAAGGCCGGCATCAGGTCCTGGTAGATGGCAGGCTGACGCACGGGAGCCGCCGATGCAGCAGCTTCTGCCGGCTTGGCCTCCTCGCTCTTGTCGCCCTTGCTGAGAATGAACCAGGTCCCGCCCACGGAAAGACCGACGGCCAGGAGCAGGCCCACCACGATCAGGATGATGAGTTTGAGCTTGCTCTTGCCGGCGGGTTGTCCGTCGGCAGCCGGTGCCGCTTCTTTCTTAGCCATGCCAATAATCCGTCACTATCGGAGTTCTTTCCGCATTCAAAGGGTTAAGAGCAAGTGTTATGCCAGCATATGAGCAGGCTTGTCTAACTCTGGGCTGCGGATTTAACAGCGCCAGCTCCTTGCTGTCACCCTAAATGCATTCGCCCGAGTACCTTTCGGCAACCCGGGCGAATGCAAGTCTAGCGGAGGATCAGCGATAACCAGACATTGCCCGGCCTGGCTATCCTGCCCCAGCGTCACTCAAGCGTAGTAATCGACCAGCCCACGACCAGAGGCCAGACGCTCGCTACGCACTTCCTGATGAACACCTGGCTGCAACTCGTCACTGCCAAGCAATTCATCACGCGAGCCATTACCTCCCCGGCCTCCCTCGCCCTGCCCCTGCCAACCGCGGTTGAGCGACTGATCGGAAACGTTGGCATCGGCCAGATTCATGCCTTGCTGCGCGAACAGTTCGCGTAGGCGATGCATCTGCCCCTCGAGCGCTTCACGCACCCCGGCATTGGGGCTGGCGAAGGTCACCTGGGCCTGATCCTGAGACAGGTTAACGCGCACCTCGAGGCGCCCCAGATCCGCCGGATCGAGCTGAATTTCAGCCGACTTGAGGTTCTGGCTGGACAGCCACATGACACGATCCACCACCGCCTCGCTCCAACCGCCCTGATGCATGGCTACCGGCTGGCCGGGCACCAACGGCACGCGCTGGGCAGCGCCAGCCTGATGATTGAGCGCCTGCGTTAGCGCATTGAGCTTGCTGACGAACTGATCCGGCCGATTGGGCTGAACGCTGTCCTTGAGACTCTCCAGGGTATCCTTGGCCAGGCTTTCCAGCGGTAGATCCAGCACCGGCTCCTCAGCGCTCTCGGCCGACTCTTCGCCCTTGCCCATGGCCGCCATGGCCGCGGCGAAATCCGTGCTGGTCGCCACTCGCGTGCTCTTGATCGCAGCGTCCTGCGGCGACTGCGCCTTGCTCGCCTCTTCCGTCGACTGCTTGAGCAGCGCCAACGGGTCGAGCGCATCCTCCTCTGGCACCGGCTCGGCATTCTCAGCAACATCGCCGTTGGCACCAGTAATCACCAGCGCCGGCAGCTCCGCCGACTCCTCGGTTACCGGAGCGCCATCTACCTGTGGCTGGATACCGCCCAGCGCCATTGCCAGCAACGGATCGAGCTCTTCTTCAGCGCCCTCCTGCGTCGGCAAGGAATTGCCGGGGGCGGCAACCGCAGGCTGCTCGGCAGCGGCAGAAGCGGCATCGGGCTCCCCTGTTGATGGCGCAGAACTCTGCTCCTGGCTGGTTTTGTCGGTACTGCCAGCGCGCTCGCCAGGCTTGGCCTGACGCTCCTTGGCATATACCTCGGCAAAGCTGGAAGCACCGTTTTTGCTGGGCTCCGGCGCTTTGGCCGGCGGCTTCGCTTTGCTCTTCACCTCAGGCGTAGCCTGCAGGCGTAGGTCGGGCAACGCGGACATGGACGCTCTCCGTCTGATGGGTCGTGACGGGATCAGAGCAAAGGGCGGGCCAACTCGTGAAAAGGTGTCAGAGCCGGTAACGCTGACGCTCGGATTTGAACAGGATGCGGACGATGGCGAACTCACGCTCGATCTGCTCGATCAAGGCCGGAGCCAGTTCCAGCGCGTCGCGCCGGCCAGCGTCCTCCAGCTCCTTGCACAGGTTGGCCAGCAGCACCGCCCCCATGTTGCTGCAGCTGCCCTTGAAGCTATGGGCTGCCAGGCGCACTCCCTGGGCATCACCCTCGACCTGGGCCTGATGCAACAGACGCAGACGCTCTTCGGAGTCGGCCACGAAGGTATCGAGCAGAATCGGATATTCGTCTTCCATGACGTCCTGCAAGGCTGCCAGGACAGCATCGTCGAGATGGATATCGGACACCGGGTCACTCCCTGAACATCGAGGCCAGAATTATGCCTCAGTGGACCAGCAAAACTCCACGCTGACGCCCCGCCCGTCGGGGCAACGACCGAAACCGTCGCTGAGCTCACGCACCAACGCCAGCCCACGCCCACAGAGCGCATCGTCCGCCGTGCCGATGATCGTGGCAGGGTCGAAACCGGGCCCGCTGTCCTCCACCCGCACGATCAGCCGACCGCCATTGGCCTCGGGCAGCATCTGCAGATGAAAACGCACATAGCCGTCATGCAGCGACGCCAGGCGCAGACGCCGTTCCCGGTAATACTCGGCAAAACCACTGGCATCCTGCTTGAGCGACGAGTCCAGGCCCATCACGCCATGCTCCAACGCGTTGGAATAAAGCTCGGAAAGTACGGTGTACAGCTCGCCCCCGCGTGGCCGCAGCGCTTGCACATCCAGCAGCAGCTGCAACAGAAAGGGCAAGGGATTGAAATGGCGCAGGCTCAATGCGCGAAACTCGAAACTGGCTGACCAGTCCATCACGCAGCTCTGGCCGCTGTCGGCAAAGGCTAACGGCCGGGGACGCTCGTCGTCTTCGGCCAAGCCGACCTGGGCCATGCTGACATCGTCCTGCTGCTCACCGCGAAACGCCACCAACGCCTGCTGGATTTCCTCGAACAGCGCCTGCGGTTGACGATTGGCCTCCAACAGCCTGAGCAGGCGTGCCTCGCCGAATAACTCGCCCTGCTTATCGCTGGCTTCGAGCACGCCGTCACTGAGCAGGAAGATGCGATCTCCCGGTGCCAGCGGGTAGACCTCGCAACGATCGCTGAACGCCGCAGGCTCTAGAATCCCCAGCGGCAGATGACGTGACACCAATGGCTGACGCGGCCGGCTATCGGCATGCAGCAAGTAGCCATCCGGCAGCCCACCGTTCCACACCTCGAGCAAACCGCGTTTGCTGCTGATGTTGAGCAACGTGGCGCAGCAGAAAACGCCCACCGGCAGAATGCGCTTGAGCTTGGCATTGATCTCGCGAAGGATCTCGGCAAGCGCGTGGCCCTTGGCAGTCATGCCGTAAAACACCTCGGCCAGCGGCATGGCGCCAATGGCCGCAGGCAAGCCGTGACCAGTGAAATCGCCGAGCATCACATGCATGCCGCCGGACGGCTTGTAGGCAGCCAGCAACAAGTCACCGTTGAACAGCGCGTAGGGCGATTGCATGTAGCGAATGTTTGGCGCATCCAGGCAGCCGGAATGCGCCACCTTGTCGAATACCGCCTTGGCCACACGCTGCTCGCTCAGCAGGTGCTCGTTGTGCCGGGCGATCAGGTCGCGCTGTTGCAAGACCGTGTCATGCAGACGACGCAGGCGGTCCATCGCGCCAATCTTGGCTTCGAGTATCACCCGGTTGTAGGGCTTGGCGAGAAAGTCGTCGCCACCGGCCTCCAGGCAGCGCACCAGCGCCTCACCTTCGGTTAGCGAGGTGAGAAAGATGATCGGCACCAACGCCTCGCCGGCCTGCTCCTTGATCCGCCGGGCGGCCTCGAAGCCGTCCATCACGGGCATCAGCGCATCCATCAATACCAGGTGCGGGCGCTCCTGCTCGAACAGCGCGACCGCCTCCAGGCCATTGCTGGCGGTGAGCACGCGATGGCCCTGGCGACTGACGATGGTGGACAACAGCATGCGATCAGCCGCGTTGTCCTCGGCGATCAGGATCGCAAGACGATCTGGCATCCTCAGCTGATCTGAAACAGCTGCTCGAAGTTGGAGATCGCGAGGATCTTGCGCACATCACTGCTGCAGTTGAGCAAGCGAATTTGCGCAGAGTCGCCGCCGGCATGATCACGCAACAACAACAGCATGCCTAACGCCGAGCTATCCAGGTAACTGGTATCACGCAAATCGACCTGATAACGCTTGGGCGTCACACTGGTGCGCTCGTAGGCGTCACGAAATTCCTGGTGAGAGGCGAAGTCGAAGCGTCCTCGAATCACGATGGTCAGCTCTTGTCCGTCCGCCGACGGCTGCGAAGTGATGGCCATGTCTACTCCTTTGTCGAGACTCTGCCAGATGGGGCGGTTCACGTCTCAAGGTGTAGCATTTGGCAGGCGCCGAAACAACTTCTATTCAGGGCTCACCACGGTCGATCAGGCGTTGCGCCAGCTCGTCGAGCAATTTCTGCTCTCGCCGATCCTCGACCAACCGCGCTTCGTCGATGTAGCGCTGCACCAGTTTGCGCAGCCCTTCGAGACGCGCATAGCGCTGCTGCCACACGGCGCGCACCTTCTCCATATTGGCGCGGTGCCACTCGAGGCTCTGCTGCTGTTGACCAACTGCCGTTTCCAGTTGTGACAAGAAGCGTTGATAGTTCATCAGCCACTGGCCGGAAACGCCCTTGCTGCCCTCGTTGATCCACTGCTGCTGGTAGTCACCGCGAAACCGCTCCAGCTCGCCCAGCTTGGCTTCGGCCTGGCCTACCAGCCCCTTGCAATGGCCAAGCTGGCGAGCTGCCTCGCGCTCGGCCCTTTCTGCCATTTCAACGACCGGCTGCAGACGCTTGGCTCGGCTGAGGCTCATGGATACACGACCTCAGTGGCGACGAAAATTGTCCTTGGCAACACCATCATTGTCCCAGTACGGCAGCCAACTGTTCACGGCTCAGCGGCATACCCACGCTTTCATCGAGCCCCTGACGCAGGTACTGAGCCATGATCGGTTGCCGCGCGATGGCCAGATCGGTGTCCGCATCGCCACCTGGAACATAGGCGCCAACGCTGATCAGGTCGCGGCTTTGCTGATAGCGCGACCACAGCTGCTTGAAACGCTGCGCCTGCTTGAGCTGCTCCGGCGGTACCACCTGCGGCATGACCCGGCTGATGGAGGATTCGATATCGATCGCCGGATAGTGCCCCTCCTCGGCCAGGCGACGCGACAGCACGAAGTGCCCGTCGAGCACACCCCGCGCGGCATCGGCGATGGGGTCCTGTTGGTCATCGCCCTCACTCAGGACGGTGTAGAAAGCAGTGATCGAACCACCGCCGGCTTCAGCATTACCAGCACGTTCGACCAACTTCGGCAGTTTGGCGAACACCGAGGGCGGATACCCCTTGGTAGCGGGCGGCTCACCGATGGCCAGGGCGATTTCACGCTGGGCCTGGGCATAGCGCGTCAGCGAATCCATCAGCAGCAGGACGTTCTTGCCCTTGTCGCGGAAATACTCGGCGATACGCGTACAGTACTGCGCAGCGCGCAAGCGCATCAGCGGTGCATCGTCGGCAGGCGACGCCACGACGACAGAACGCTTGATACCTTCTTCACCGAGAATTTCGTCGATGAATTCCTTGACCTCGCGCCCCCGTTCGCCGATCAGCCCGACCACGATGATTTCGGCCTCGGTAAAACGGGTCATCATGCCCAGCAGCACGGACTTGCCCACGCCGGTGCCGGCGAACAGGCCCAGGCGCTGACCACGGCCGACGGTGAGCAGGCCGTTGATCGAACGAATGCCGACATCCAGCGGCTGGCTGATCGGGTCGCGGTTGAGCGGGTTGATGGTGGGACCATCCATCGGCACCCAGTCTTCGGCCTTCATCCCGCCCTTGCCGTCCAGCGCGCGGCCAGCACCGTCAAGCACGCGGCCTAGCATGGACATGCCCATGGGCAAACGCCCGGCATCTGGCAGCGGCACCACGCGCGCACCTGGCGCAATGCCGGCCAGGCTGCCGGCCGGCATCAGGTAGATCTTGCCACTGGAAAAGCCCATCACCTCGGCCTCGACCTGAACCGGGTGGTAGCTGTCTTCGTTGATCACCAGGCAGCGGCTGCCAATCGCGGCGCGCAGCCCTTCGGCCTCCAGGGTGAGACCAACCATGCGCAACAAGCGGCCTTCGAGTATGGGCTGGCTGGGCAAATTGATCGCATCGCTATAACCCTCCAGACGCCGGGCGAAGCTCACGCGGTCAAGGCGCATCGTCGCTGTCCAGATCCAGGTTGATGTCCGCTTCCGGCGGCTGAGTGATTTGCGCGCGCTGCTGCTCGAACAATTGCTTGAGCGCTTGCGCCATACGCGTTTCAACGCTGGCATCGATCTGGCTATGCTCCGACTCGATGCGGCAACCGCCAGGCAGCAGGCTGTCGTCCTCGAGAATGCGCCAGTTTTCCTCATGGCGCTCACGCAACGCCTTGATGGTCTCGAAATCCTGCGGATTGACCTGAATGCGCACATTGTCTGCGCCCATCGGCAACAGCTTGAGTGCCTCGCGCAAGACCTGGCGAATCTGGCTGGAATCGGTGCTCAGTTCGCGCTGAATCACCTCACGTACCATATGGCTGACCAGGCGCACCATGGCCACTTCCATCTGCTGATCCTGCTCGGCAATCGGCTCGAGCAACTGCGTCATGATTTTTTCCAGACTGCCGACCTTCAGCGCCAGGGCCGCGTCAGCCTCCTGCTTGGCCTTGATCTGGCCGGCGTGAAAGCCGTCCTTCTCGCCTGTGGCGAAACCTTCGTTGTAGGCATCCTGGCGGATGGCTTCGAGTTCATCGAGTGTCAGCGGTTTGACATCTTCGAGTGCGACCTCCTCGGCCTGCCTCGCTTCTGGCTCCTCGGCTGCCGCAGCATGCTGCTGCGCCTGCTCATCAGCGGCAACATCGGCATCGATCGTCTCTTCACCCGGTGCATCGAAGCTGGGCAGCGCCCAGCGGTCGAATGTACCCAGATCCTTGGCGCGAATCAGCTCGCTATCGGGCTCCTTGGCCGCCATGGTTTACACCATCTCCTCGCCACCCTTGCCGCCGAGCACGATCTCTCCGGCTTCGGCCATACGGCGGGCGATGGTGAGAATTTCCTTCTGCGCCGTCTCGACGTCGCTGACGCGCACCGGGCCCTTGGCCTCCAGATCGTCGCGCAGCAGCTCGGCCGCACGCTTGGACATGTTCTTGAACACCTTGTCCTTGATGGCGTCGTCGGCGCCCTTGAGTGCCAGCACCAGGACTTCGGACGAGACTTCGCGCATCAATGCCTGGATGCCGCGGTCGTCGACATCGGCCAGGTTGTCGAAGACGAACATGAGGTCTTCGATCTGCGTCGACAGGTCTTCGTCCACCTCGCGAATGGAGTCCATCAGTTGGCCTTCCACCGAACTGTCGAGGAAGTTCATGATGTCCGCCGCACGCTTGACACCGCCCATGGTGGCGCGCGTGGTATTGGCGCTGCCGGAGAACTGCTTCTCGAGGATCTGGTTGAGTTCCTTCAGCGCAGAGGGCTGCACGGTGTTGAGCGAGGACACGCGCAAGATGATGTCCAGGCGCACCTTGTGATCGAAATGGCTGAGCACTTCGCCGGCCTGATCAGGGTCGAGGTAAGCGACGACGATGGCCTGGATCTGCGGGTGCTCGTAGCGGATCACATCGGCCACGGCGCGCGGCTCCATCCACTTCAGGCTGTCCAGGCCACTGGTGCTACCACCGAGGAGGATGCGGTCGATGAGGTTACCGGCCTTGTCCTCGCCCAGTGCCTGGGTGAGCATCTTGCGAATGTAGCCATCGGCACCGACGCCCAGGCTGGTCTGGTCGCCGACGATGTCGACGAACTCGGCCATCACCTGCTCGACCTGCTCGCGATGAATATTGCGCATGCCAGCCATGGCCACACCGACGCGCTGCACTTCCTTCGGCCCGAGGTGACGCAGCACCTGGGCCGCGTCCGTCTCGCCGAGCGACAGCAAGAGAATGGCGGCCTTGTCGACCTTGTTCAGCTTGGTAGCGGTACGGTTGTCACTCATCGGCGTTGATCCACTCTTTCACGACCTGGGCGACGCGGCCAGGGTCTTCCGCCACCAGGCTCTTGATAGCGTTCAGTTGTGCATCATACCCCTCGCTGGGGCTAGGCAACATGATGCTCTGCGGGCCGCCAAGGCTGACGCGATCATCGGAAAGCTCGCCATCCAGACCGGCCATCGTGCCAAGCTCCACATCGCCAGAGCCCGCCAGTTCCCTGCCCTTGCCGCCGCCAGTGATGTTGTTGAGCACTGGACGCAGCACGCCGAACACCAGCACCAGGATGAACAACACGCCGAGCACCTGCTTGACGATGTCCCAGAACCAGGGCTGGGTGTAGAACGGAATGTCCGGGATTTCTTCGCTCAGCGAAGCGGTAAAGGCCGTATTGATCACACTGACGCTGTCGCCACGGCTGGCATCGAAGCCCACCGAGTCCTGTACCAGTCGAGTGAAGCGCGCCAGGTCGTCAGCTGTCCACGGCACGCGGCTGCTCTCACCAGTGGCCGGATCGACACGCACCTGATCATCCACCACCACCGCCACCGACAGACGGCGCAGACGCCCCTGCTGCTGACGGGTGTAGCTGATGGAGCGATCCAGTTCGAAGTTGCGGGTGGACTGCTCACGCTTGTCTGCCGGATACGGCGCCAACATTGGCTGACCGGTCGCCGGGTCCATGATCTGTTGACCATTGGCGTCGACCAGCGGCTGCCCAGCAGCGATCGGGCCAGCCGGAGCAGCGGCACCAGCGGCCTGCTGCGGAGCGGCAGCCGGACCAGGCGGTTGATTGGACAGCGCGCCCGGCACGCCCTGCGGTGGCAGGCTGCTCTGACGCTGCTCGTTGACCTGTTGCTCGCTACGCAGCGCCGGTTGATCCGGATTGAACATTTCGGAGGTAGATTCCACCGAGCTGAAATCCACGTCAGCCGACACTTCCGCCTTGTAGCGCCCAGTACCCAGTACCGGTTGCAGAATATTGTGCACGCGCTGGGTGAACAGCGTTTCCATGCGACGGGTGTAGTCGAACTGCTTGCCAGCCATGCTCAGCTCGGACAGTTCCTGTTGATCGGAGAGCAGATTGCCCTTCTGGTCGACCACTGTGACCTGGCCCTTGTCCAGCTCAGGCACGCTGGTCGCCACCAGATTGACGATCGCCATCACCTGGCTCGGCTCCAACGCACGCCCCGGATAGAGTTCGACCAGGACCGATGCAGACGGCTTGCGCTCGTCACGCACGAATACCGAAGCCTTGGGCATCGCCAGATGAACGCGCGCCGCCTTGACGTTGTTGAGGCTGGACACCGTGCGCGCCAGCTCACCTTCGAGACCGCGACGATAGCGGGTCGCTTCCATGAACTGGCTGGTGCCCAGGCCCTGCTCACGGTCGAGGATTTCAAAACCCACGTTGGTGTCGGTGGGGGCCACGCCGGCAGCCGCCAGACGCATGCGCGCACGCGCCAGATCGTCGGCTTTGACCAGCAGCGCACCCGAGTTCGGTTCGATGGTGTAGTCGATGCCGGACGTGGTCAGGGTGTCGACCACCTGACTGGCATCCATACCGTTGAGGCTGCCATAGAGCGGACGGTAATCCGGTTGCTGCGACCAGAGCACTACGGCAAAACCGATCGCCACACTGGCCGCCAGACCAACCAGCAGACCGAGCTGGCGCAGCACCGACATCTCGGAAAGGTTTTCCAGAAAGCTCAAGCCGAGCAGCGGCTTCTTGGGCCCACCTGCATCGGCTTTGGCCGGTACGTTTGCTACTGCTGCCTCAGCCATGAATCAATCCTCAGACCGGCATCTGCATGATGTCTTGATAAGCCTGAACCAGCTTGTTACGCACCTGGGTCATGGCCTGAAAGGATACGCTGGCTTTCTGCGAGGCGATCATCACGTCGGTCAGATCGACCCCGCTCTGCCCCATCTCGAAAGCGGTCGCCAGTTTATTGGAGGCCTGCTGGGTTTCATTGACCTTGTTCACCGCCTGGCCGAGCATTTCCGAGAAGCTCGGCGCCCCTTGCACAGGTTCGCTCACAGCCGGCTTCTGCCGCGCCATGGCCTCGGCCTGCATGGAACGCATTTCCAGCATCAAGCGATTGAATTCGACACCCTGGCTCATGACTTCCTCCACTGCCCGCTTTTTGACACTAGCGGCGCTATGCAGGGGTATCTGCAACAAGGGTGCCAACAGAGCAGCTACAGGCGGCTTATGGGAATTAGGCGGCGAACACGCAGATAAATGAGATAACCACAGTCATCCCCGCGAAGGCGGGGACCCAGCGGCAACAGACGAGTCACCCACAATCTCTGACCAAAGATCGCGCCATTGCGGATTTCGCTCTTCGATCAGGCGCAGCTTCCAGGTCCGATTCCATTTTTTGATCGCCTTTTCCCTGGTTATCGCGCTGCCCATGTCCTCATGCCGTTCGTACCACACCAGCAACTTCACCCCATAGCGGCGGGTAAAGCCCTCAACGGCTCCCTCTCTATGCTGCCAGACACGCTGCAGCAGATCCGCTGTAACGCCGGTATAGAGCGTGCCATTACGTTGGCCGGCCATGATGTAAACGACAGGTCGTTTCATGCTGCAGTCCTTTGCAGGTGGCGCCTTCCATAAGCATGGAGATTTACTCAGCGATCGATTTAAGCCCGAACGAAAAATAGTCGCTCACACAAGCCAGGACAACCTGAACACCGCAACTGGATCCCCGCCTTCGCGGGGGTGACGACTGTCTAATGTTCACGTCATTCCCGCGCAGGCGGGAACCCAGGAACCACAACGCTAACTGGCATACAGATAGGCCTCGACATCCATGCCGGCATCACGCATCTGCGCCAGCTTGTAACGCAGAGTACGCGGACTGATACCCAGGCGTTCGGCAGCTTCCTTGCGCCGGCCACGCTCGGCGCGCAGGGTGTCGATGATCACCTGGAACTCACGACGACGCAGGTCTTCGCCGAGGGCGCCGGAATCCACCGCACTCGGCGATTCGAGCGGCTGAACCACTGGCGGCGCAACGCTCGGCACGACTGCCAGGCGCGGCGCAGCACTCTGCACCGTCTGACCGATAGGTGCGTGCAGGCAGAGGTCCTGTGCCTGGATCACCCCCCCCTGCTGCAGGATCAAGGCACGCTGAATGGCGTTATCCAGCTCACGTACATTGCCCGGCCACTGATGCTGTACCAGGCTCTGCGCGGCTGAGTCGGATAAGCGTACTGGCGCCTGATTCATTTTTTTGACGTGTTTGGCCAACAGTCGCTCGGCCAGCGGCAGAATATCGGCAGGCCGCTCACGCAGCGGGCGCCAGGCCAAGGGAAAGACCGACAGGCGATAGTAGAGGTCTTCACGGAAACGCCCTGCGGCAACCTCACTGGCCAGATCACGGTTGCTGGTGGCCAGCACGCGAATGTCCAGGTTGATCGGTTTGCGCGCGCCGACCCGCTCCACCTCGCGCTCTTGCAGCACACGCAGCAGCTTGGCCTGCAGCCCCAGCGGCATTTCGGAAATCTCGTCAAGCAGGATGGTCCCACCATCGGCCAGCTCGAACTTGCCTGGCTGCGCGGTGACCGCTCCGGTGAACGCGCCCTTCTCGTGACCAAACAGCGTCGCCTCGAGCATGTTGTCGGGAATCGCCGCACAATTGATGGCGATGAAGGGGCCGGATGCACGTGGCGATTGTTGATGAATGTAACGCGCCAGCACCTCCTTACCCGTCCCGGACTCACCGGTAATCATCACCGTCGAATCACTCTGTGCCACGCGCGACGCCAGCTCCAGCAGTTGCACGCTGGCCGGCTCAAGCGCCACGGGGCCATCACGATCCCCCGCCGTCAGTTTTCCGAGGGCATGCTTGGCCACCAGTTCCAACAAGGTACGCGGCTCGAACGGTTTGACCAGATAATCGGCAGCACCCTGGCGAATGGCATCGACCGCCCGTTCCACCGCACCGAAAGCCGTCATCAGCAACACCGGCAACTGCGGGTAGCGGCCACGAATCTGCGCCAGCAACTGGTGGCCATCCATGCCAGGCATGTTGACATCACTGACCACCAGACCGAACGGCTCCTCGGTCAACGCGACCAACGCCGCCTCGGCGCAATCGACCGCCCGATAATCATGCCCGCCCAGGCACAGGGTGTCGGCCAGGGCTTCGCGCAGGGCGCGATCGTCTTCAACCAGCAGGACTTTGGCAGCCATGGGTTACTCCTGATTCGAGTGAGGCGCTGCAACTTGCAGCGGCAGAGAAACGATGGCGCAGGTGCCACGACCCGCACGCGATTGCAGCAGCAGTTGGCCCTGATGGGCGCGTGCCACCGCCTTGACCACCGCTAGGCCGAGGCCAGTTCCCGTGGTCTTGGTGGTAAAGAACGGTTCGCCCAAACGCGCCAGGGTTTCCTGACTCATGCCGGGCCCGTTATCACTGACACACAGGCGCAACTGATTGTCGCGGCGATACAGATGAACCTTCAGGCGCGCATCGCGCCCGGCCGCCTGTATGGCGTTATCGATCAGGTTGAGCACGGTGCCAACCAGCGTGTCACGGTTGCACAGCAGCTCGCCGTCACGCACGTCGCACTGCCAGCGCACGGCCATGTCGCCCACATGCGCATCGGCAGCTGCGCGCAACGCATCGAACAAGACAGACGGCGACAGACGATCTGGCAGCGGCAGCTCCCCACGGGCGAAGATCAGCATGTCGCGCACCTGGTTTTCCAGTTCGTGCAGGCGCTCCTTCAAACGCCCAGCGAAGCGCTGCTGCTGTTCGGCTGGCAGCACCTGCTCATTGAGATGGCTTGCATAGAGCAACGCAGCGGAAAGTGGCGTACGGATCTGATGCGCGAGGGAGGCGACCATTCGCCCCAACGCAGAAAGGCGTTCGTGACGAGAAAGCTGATCCTGCAGGCGACGGGTTTCTGTCAGGTCAGTCAGAAGCACGAGCTGCCCCGGTTCCCCGTGCAGGGAACGCGTGGCGATGGATAGACGACGGCCGTCGCGCATGGAGATTTCGTGGCCATCGTCCTCACGCGGCGCGAAATTGCGGGCAATCACCTGACGCCAGAGCATGCCCACCAGCGGCTGGCCGAGCAATGCGCGCGCAACAGGATTGGCCTCGCGCACAACGCCCTGGCCGTCGATAACGATCACACCACCGGGCAGCAAGTCCAGCAGGCTTTGTAAACGATGAGCAAGACGCTCCTTCTCCGCGAGCTCCTGCATGCGCTGGGCGCTGACCAATGCCAGCTGGCCCTTCAGCTCACTAACCCGCGCCTCGAGCAGGCTGTAGGACTCGCTGAGCTGGTTGGACATCTGATTGAACAGGGCAAAAGCCTGCTCCAGTCCCTCACGGCTGGCTTGTTCGAGCGGCGCAGAGACGCTTGGCTCGGCTGACTCGGTAGGACGAAGGTTGGCTTCCATCTGCTTCTCTCGTACGACGCACCGTCAGAAGACGGTCGGATACAAGAGCTTTAGCAATCCCCGTGCCTATTTTTTTATTCTTATTTATCAGACACTTGAAAAAACAAAGCCGGAGCTTGCGTCAAAGCTCCGGCTTTCTTTCTGGCATTTACCCGAAAAACGAAGGATCAATCCTCGTCCTGGCCGTCCTCTTCGCGGCGACTCATGCCGTACTTGCGCATCTTCTCCACCAGCGTGGTCCGACGAATACGCAGACGCTCGGCCGCACGTGCTACAACACCGCCAGCATCATCCAGCGCCTGCTGGATAAGACCCTGCTCCAGATTGCCGAGGTAGTCTTTCAGGTCCAGGCCTTCCGGGGGCAACATGGCCGGCGTATCGAGCCCAGGCAGACCGGCCATGATCGCCGCGCGCTCTTCCATCTCGTCGCGCAGGCTAGCCGCAAGGTGCTCATCCTCGTCATCGACGTGACGGAATTTCTTCGGCAACTCGCCGACGCCGATCACACCATAGGGATGCATGATCGCCATGCGCTCCACCAGGTTGGCCAGCTCACGCACGTTGCCTGCCCAGTCATGGCGACACAACGACATGATGGCTGCCGAGTTGAAACGGATGGAGCCGCGCTTCTCGTGCTCCATGCGCGATATCAGCTCGTTCATCAGCAGCGGAATGTCTTCGATGCGCTCGCGCAGCGGCGCCATCTCGATGGGGAAGACATTGAGGCGGTAGTACAGATCCTCACGGAAGCTGCCGTCCTCGATCATCTTCTCCAGGTTCTTGTGCGTGGCGGCGATGATGCGCACGTCAGCAGTCTGAGTCTTGTTGCTACCCACACGCTCGAAGGTACGTTCCTGCAGTACGCGCAGCAGCTTGACCTGCATCGGCAGCGGCATATCGCCAATCTCGTCGAGAAACAGCGTACCGCCATTGGCCAGTTCGAAGCGCCCTGCCCGGCTGGTGATAGCGCCGGTAAAGGCGCCCTTCTCATGGCCGAACAGCTCGCTCTCGAGCAACTCGGCCGGGATCGCGCCGCAATTAACCGGCACGAACGGCGCCTCGCGACGCTTGGAGTGATAGTGCAGATTACGCGCCACCACTTCCTTGCCGGTTCCGGACTCCCCCAGAATCAGCACGCTGGCCTCGGTGTCGGCCACCTGCTGCATCATCTGCCGCACCTGCTGGATGGCGCGACTGGTGCCAACCAGACTGCGGAACAGATTGGGCTCGCGCTGACGACCACGGTCACGGGCCTGATCGTACATCTCGCGATAGACCTGAGCACGGTGCAAGGAGTCCAGCAGCTTGTTGTAGCTAAGCGGCGTCTCCAGAGCGGCTAACACACGCCTGCGCAAATCCTCAGGCCATTCGGCCAGGCTGGAGTCGCCCACCGTCAACAACGGTAGAAACTCGTCCCAGCCTGCAATCTGCTTGGTCAGCTCCAGCGCACCGCCCTTGGCTTCGACGTCACCCAGCAAAACGCTGAGCACTTCACGGCTGGAACCCAGCTCGGCCACTGCGCTGCGCCAGTCCTGGCTGGTGCAGGCTAGATGCTCTTCCCCAAGGAAACTCAGAATGATCGCCAGCTCGTGGCGACGCGCAGCATTGTCATCGATCAACAGGATTTTGGTTTCACGCCACATCTTGTGTTTGTCTGACTCGAGGAATGAGTGGGATAGCGCGCCAGATCTTCGGCACACACCGGCATTTGGCCACTAGTAAAGTCAAAAAATTGAAGCCAGTCAATTTTATGGCGTAACTTTTTCGCCCGTAAACGACACTAGCTAAGCAGCTGTTTGCAGAGACGGGTAGTGAAAGCAGATAAAAAAGAAGGGGAAACGAAAGCAGCAAAAGAGAGAACCGAGCCGAACCTGGTGGTTAAGCTCGGTAAATGCAGCGTAATCAGCCGAAAAGCTGATAGACCTTGGCACCCTGGCGAGACTGATTGAGCTGCACCAACTCGCCGGCCAGACGTTGCTGCTCTGTCTGACAAACGGTCACCAGCTCTCGATACAGCGACAGCAGGTTTTCCAGACCGTTGCGCAGTTCTTCCTCGTCACGGCTATCGACCATGGCGGCATCGACCGCCATACGGCACTGCAGATCGAGCTCGCCAATCGCGGCCCAGTCCTGATTGGCCAGAGCATCGCGCAGGGCCGAACCTGTCGCTTCCAAACGCTGGACGGATGAACTCATTCGCTTCTCCTCCGATGCTCGCTCATTACTGAGCGATAGCATCCCAACCCTGCTTGACGTTGCGCAGCAACACCGACACTTCTTCCAGAAGCTCCGGCTCGTTACTGACATTGGCCTCGGTCAAGCGGGCGATCATGTATTCATACAGGCTGTCGAGGTTACCAGCCAGCTCACCACCTTGCTGATGGTCGAGACTCTCGCGCAGCCCGGCGACGATGGCAATACTCTTGCCGATCAATTCACCCTTCAACGCAGTCTGCCCGCGCTCCATGGCACCACGTGCCTGAGCGATGCGAGACAAACCACCCTCCATCAACATCTGGATCAGACGATGGGGGCTGGCCTCTGCGGCCTGCGCTTGGTTGTTGACGGTCTGATACTGCTTGAGGGCCGCCATTGCGTTCATAGTCGCTCTCGCTCTACCGATGGGCTGATACTTCAGGTATCGGCCCTAAGGCTCAAAGCTTTAACGATTTTGTCGCTGAAACGTCGCCGCCAAACCAAGAGCGAACCGATCAATCAGCCAGCAGGTGCCGGCTCAACCTCAGGGCCGATAGCATCCCAAGCGCTCTTGATATCGCCCAACAGAGCCTGAACTTCTTCCAGGTTGCGTGGCGTATCATCCAGCGCCACCCCCGCTAGACGACGGGTCATGTAGTCGTAAAGCGCATCCAGATTCTCGGCGATCTCGCCGCCCAGCTCTTTGTCCAGAGCCGCCTGCAACACGCCAAGAATGGTGATGGTGCTGCCTACCGCCATGCCGCGAATCTCGGTATCGCCTTCGGCCTGCGCCTGCTTGGCAAGCATCACACGTTGCAGGGCGCCCTCAAGCAACAGCTGAACCGTGCGATAAGGCGATACCTCCTGGCTGGTCTTGACCTGCTTGTAAGCGTCTATCGGGTTCTTGCCCATTACTTAATCCTTTTTCACGAAACCAGGAAGGTTGGCGAGCATGCCACTCAAACTCTCACTGGTACGTGAAAGCTGGCCCACCAGGGAATCCATTGCGTTGTACTGAGCATAAAGACGGTCTTGCAGGCTGGTGACGCGCTTGTCGAGCGACTCACGTTGTTTGTCGATGTCCTTCAGCGTGCCACGCAAGGCGCTGTCGCGCTGCTTCAGGACGCCGTCGGTGGCTACATAATCCGAAACGAAACCGGAAAGACGCCCCATCAGACCGTCCGTGCCAGTGAGGTAGCTGCCCACCTGATCGAAATTGCTGTCGAGGGCCTTCGTCAGCGTGGTGTCATTGATCGCCAGCTTGCCGTCCTTGCCTGTGGTGATACCCAAGTCGGCCAAGGCGCGTACGCCCGTATCACCGCCGCTGGTCATCTTGACGATTTCATTGCGCAGCCCCGCTAGAACGCTACGCACCGTGGAGTCGCCAACCAGCGGGCCCGCCACTGGTTTGGAGCCCTCCACTTCGACAACCGCAGTGAGCTGGGCCGAAGACGTGATCAAGGCGTTGTAGGCGTCGACGAATTTTTGCAGGTTGCTCTTCACACTGGACTTGTCGACGCCGACGGTCAGGTTGATGGTCTTGCCATCGGTCAGATCAGCGGCGCTCTGTACGGCGACCAAGTCGAGCGTAACGCCCTCGAGCGCATCCTCGATCTTGTTACTGTCACGCACCAGTTGCAGACCATCAATGGTCAATTTCGCAGACTTGGCTTGGCTGATTACCCCACCCGCACCACTGTCCGAGCTTGGCTTGAGGAAAGCACCAGCATTATCAGGATCAGCCTCTGGCGTGAACGCCTGAGTCGTCAGGGCATTGCCGCCGATCGTTTCACCATCTTCGGTGACCGCTACCTGGATGTCATTGCCTTCGCCAGTCTTGGTCGAACTCAGTACTAGGCGGGGACCAGAATCATCGGTAATGATGGTGGCACTTATACCGCTGTTTTTCCCGGCTTCGTTTATCGCGTCACGCATACCGGCAAGCGTGTTGTTGGCCGCAGTGACATCGACACTGATGCTGGTGTTGCCGGCGGAAATTTCCAGCGTACCGCTGTTGAAAGTAGCCGGGGCATCACCCACACCCGAGACGGACTGCAGAGCAACCTTGCTGCTGGCAGCCAGTTGCTGAACCTGAACGCTGTAGGTGCCTGCGGGCGCTGTAGGAGTGGCAGTGGCTTTGAGCACACTGCTGTTGGAGGTGCTGGCAGTGCGCGACTCGAACAAGGCAGGCTTGTTGAGAGCATCGAGGGCCGTCTTGAAGGAGTTCATCGCCCCCGTGAGCGTACCGATCGCCGAGATACGGGTGGTGGTCTTCTGTTCGAGACTGTCGAGTTGGTTGGTCTTTGGCGCTTTCTCGGCATTGACCAACGCCTTGACGATATCGTCAATGTTGAGACCCGAACCGATTCCCGTAATACCTGCCATGATCTTGCACCTCGTCAAAAATTCGACTGCACCCTGTCGATTGAAGGGTATCAGTCAAAACTCATGCCAAGACGTTTCGTTATGCCTCGGCCTTGAACAAAAGGCTGCGCACTTCTGACAGATTCTCTGCCAACTTCAACGCTTCCTCCGACGGAATCTGGCGAATCACATCGCCCGATCCAGCATCCGTCACCTTGACAACTACACGCCCAGAGCCGTCATCGACTGCAAAATTGATGCTGCGACGAACCGACTGCACGAATTCCTGAATGGTAGCTACCGCATCTTCGACCTGTTCACGACTGACTTCCTGAGCAGGTATGACCGCTCGGGCAACTGCCTGCTCGTCGGGATTCGAAACCGCTGAGACAGTCGATAGGCCTTGTTTCTGCCGAGTCTCGGCAGCATTGGAGACGCCACCATCGCGGACAACCGTGGAATTGACCTGGGGCTTAATTGAGCTGACGTCCATAAATTTCTCCTCAGAATGAGGTAACGGGGAGAAGAGCCAGGCCCTTCCCCCCGTAGTCTAGCGCCTTTGACCTTAGCCCAGCAGGCTGAGTACGGCCTGCGGCAACTGGTTGGCCTGAGCCAGGATCGCGGTACCGGCTTGCTGCAGGATCTGATTCTTGGTCAGTTCCGAGGTTTCGGCAGCGAAGTCAGTGTCACGAATCCGGCTACGAGCAGCGGAGGAGTTCTCAGCGATGTTCTGCAGGTTCGAGATGGTGTTCTCGAAGCGGTTCTGCACGGCACCGAGCTGAGCACGCTGGCTGTCGATGTTGGAGATCGCACCGTTGATGATACCCAGAGCACTCTGCGCCCCTGTCGCCGTACTGATGTCGATGGTGTTCACCGCATCCAGCTCACTGAAGCCGTCAGACCCCAGACCGCCAGTCATCCCGGTAACCTGGAAGGCATCGGCTGCCTCGAGTTGCACCTGGCCGTCGGCGCGAGCGCCGCCACCAGTGGCGATGGTAGCCACAGCCCCCACATCGTCTTCGCCATCGAAGCTCTTGGCCTGCAGAGTCGCACCACCCGAACCAGCGTAGTTGGTGATCTGGATGGCATCACCCCGCGAGCTGACCAGCTCGATGGTGTCGCCTTTGGAAACAGCCGAGATACCGGTTTTGCCAGTTTCACGGTTGATGGCGTCAGCCAGCGAGGAAAGGTCGGTCAGATCGGTCACCACAGCCGAGACGGTTGCCGCGTCAGTGTCCTTGGACTTACTGGTGACGCCGGACAGGTTGAACGACACGGTACCCGAGGTAGTGATACCACCGAGCGTTGCGACGGTACGAGCGTTGGCCGTCACACCGGTCTCGTCGCTCTTCGCGTTGACTGCACGTGCCACTTCACTGGCAGAACCACTGGCCGCACCAGAGATCGCGACATCGCCGTCGGAAAGCTTGGAGTTGATGTTGAACGAAGAACTGGCGTAGGCGCTGCCCGAGGTGGCGCTGAACGCGGCACCGGAAGCGATGGCCTGAGCTGCCCCACCGGAAGTGGTGACGCGGTTGATACCGATACGATCAGTGGCAGCGGAACCGATGGAAACGCTGATGGTTTCGTAGGCGTTGGCGCCCACCTGGAAGCTCTGCGAACCGAAGCTGCCGTCGAGAATCTTGCGACCGCCGAAGCTGGTGGTATCAGAGATACGGTTCAGCTCTTGTTGCAACTGAGCAACTTCACCCTGAAGGGCGGAACGCTCGATGGCGCCGTTGGAACCGTTGGCCGATTGCAGGGCCAAGTCACGCATACGCTGCAGGATACCAGTGGACTGCTGCAGGGCACCTTCAGCGGTTTGCGCCAGGGAGATACCGTCATTGGCGTTACGGGTCGCTACGCCCAGGCCAGTGATCTGGCTAGTCAGGCGGTTGGCGATCTGCAGGCCAGCAGCATCGTCTTTGGCGCTATTGATGCGGTAGCCAGTAGACAGGCGCTGGAGGGAAGTATCCAGGCCTTTGGACGAGGTGTTCAGGTTACGCTGAGTGTTGAGGGACGCAACGTTAGTGTTGACTGTAAGGGCCATGGTATTGCCTCCAGATGACCTTAGAACCGTTTGTCTGAGCTTGCGAGCTCGGGCCTGCATGCTCAGACGCCCAGAGAGTTCGCATTCGATCTCTTTATCGGCGCTTGCCTAAGGAGCTTTAGAGGGAATTTTCAGGTTTTTTTTATTCTTTGCTGTCAGGCACTTAACCAAGCACATCGGCTAAGCAGAGGGCTTTGACTGAAATCCGTCGAGCGCCATTGCAGCACCCGGCGGACTTTTCATCCCAATCAGTCCGGCATCCACGCCCTGCGCCAGCGCTCCAGGTTCTCGCCTTCGAGCATCCAGTCACGATAAACGGCTTCACGTAGACGATCACCGGCCTGGGCGGTCGCATCCAGATCGCTGATGTGCATGCGGATGGCGTCGACCCAATCGCGAAAGCGGTTTTTCACCCGCGTCACAGGAAGGTCACCGCGATAGCACACCAGATCACTACAGATCACTGGAAAGCCGCAGGCACCATACTCCAACAGACGCAGATTGCTTTTACATTCGTTGAACAGGTTCTGCTCTACCGGTGCAAGCGCCAGATCGAGATCCAGGCTCGCCAGAGCAGCCGGGTAGCTCTCGATATCGACACCGCCGTGAAACTCATTAATGAAGGGCCGGATCGCATCCGGACACATGCCCATGAATACCCACTCGACCTCTCCCGCCAACTCGCGGACGACATCGACGATCAGATCCAGGTCGCCGGTATGGCTGACCCCACCGGCCCAGCCGACCCGAGGTTTTCGGCCTCTCCTACGTCGGCTGGACAGTCCTTTCCACCACTCCACCGGCAAGCGGTTCTCGACCACACGGATGTCCTCATGCAGCCCTACAAAGGCTTCCGCCAGCGGCTGCGTGGAAACAACGAAGCGGTCTACAAAACGCAGCCCCTGCCTCAACGACTTGAGAATGTCTTTCGGCATATGTTCACGGTGGAGGCTTTTCAATGGCAGGTTGGGTAGATAGTCATCCAATTCGTATACCTTGAACGCCCGCGAGAAGGCCTTGATACGTCGCATGGCCTCCTGACGCTCATCGCCGATTTGCCGTTGCAAAATCACTACGTCAGGGTCATAGCGAGCCAGATCAACAACCTGAAGTAGTCCATCAGACATCATTCCATCGACCAGCCCTTCGCGCCTTAGAGCTTCGAAAGGACGAATCACACGGTAATTACCACAACCCCATGGATCGGCCGGATGGGCCAAGACCGTTGGCAAAGGACGCCAGGTCAATGGTCGCCAGGTCAGATTGCTGTCCGTCTCCAGTTCGAACCCCTTACCGTTCAAAGCAAGGTTACGGTTATAGGCAGGGTCATTCGCCAGCACGGATAACCACCTCTCATACATCGCATCTTGCTCTGCCATGAAGCGCTTGCGCTTCATGGCATGAGCGGCTGTATCGACATGGGTCTGGCTCACACTCCCTTCATGCATGACGATCGAATAAGGGGTCCATACAATCAGATAACCGGCCTCGCGAACTTTCAGGCACAGGTCTACATCGTTGTAAGAAACCTTAAAGACCTCCTCATCCATCCCCCCCAACTGATCGTAGATCGATTTGCGAATCATCAGGCAGGCTGCTGTAACCGCACTGTAGCCCTGGTCGACCTGCAAACGCTGCATATACCCCGGAGCATCTATAGGTTCGCCAAGGAAAGGGTGGTCTGCCGGACCACGCAGCCCCAGTATCACTCCCGCGTGCTGAATACTGCCATCGGGATAAAGCAACTTGGAGCCGACTATGCCAACCTCTGGACGCTGCGCATGATTGAGCAGCGCGTCCAACCAGTCCTCCTGAATGATCGCAGTATCGTTGTTCAACAACACCAGATATTCGCCCCTGGCCTGAGCAGCCGCTGCATTGTTGATCGCCGAAAAATTGAATGGATGCGGATAACGCAGCACTCTCACCTTATCCGCCCCAAGGCTCTCTATTTGCGCCAGCCAGTCGCAGGCCTCAGGAGTTTCACTATTGTTATCAACGATCAACACTTCGTAGTGCTGATAGCGGGTTTTCTCCAACAAACTTTCAACGCAGCGCGTGAGTATCGGCAGTTGATCCTTGGTAGGAATAATGATGGAAACCAGTGGCTGCGCTTGATGACCATAATTAATTCGGTAACGCCCAGGCAACTTGGCAGATACAGTCCCCTGGTACCCACGCCACGCCAGATGTCGTTCAATGACCAAACGTTCCTGAGAATTATCCCGCAATATAGGGGCGTCAGTTATCAATAACGGCTCATCGATATGACCGATACCCTGCCCCCCTTCCTTCTCGATCAGGCGCACTAGCAGTTCGAACACCAGTGCATCGCCAAACTCCGGGTCGAAACCACCAAGCTCTAGAAACGCATCACGTCGGATCAACCAATGGCTGGCCATGCCCGTCGGGAATGCGAGCAGCATGTCCAAATTGAAAGCCGGTCGGAACGCCCCCCCCAAATCGCCATTCGGCAAACGCTGCAATTCATCGCCATAAACCGCCCGGCAGTCCGGTGCAGCAACCAGCTCCAAAGCCAGCATCATCAGGCCAGCCGGCGTGAACTCATCTCCTGCGTTGACCAGCATGATCCAATCAAAGCTGCTCTGCTCTACCACCTGATTGAGTCTTGCCACGTACTCATGCGCATCGATCTTTATGAAATGCAACTTACCCTGAGCTGAAGTAGCCGGCACGTCATTTACCGACAACACGACAATATTCACAGTGGCATAAAGGTTCTTTTCCAGCCGCAGGCTTGCAATAGTCGCTGCAAGTTTCTTACTACTGCCAGACAGATCGAGAATCAGAAGTCCGATCAAAGGCCCGCCAGCATGCTGTTGCAGGTAATCACCTATCAAACGGTTCTGTACTGATGTTGGTAAACGTTTAGCGAGCCAGCGATTCAACTCATATCGGCCAGGACGAACCTGATTCTCGGCAGCGACCCTCTGGGTTATCTCGATAAAACGATCCAGCGCAAGCCAGAATTCCTCTTGCTTGCGAAGCTGATACTCTCTCAACTTAGGCATGCTGGCACGGGCCTGTGCCAACTCCTCTATGCTGAGATCTTTAGCAACACCAAAACCGCTATTCTGGAGATGCCCCACTGTACCAGGCGCATGCTGGCTAGCCATGATGACGGTCAAACAGCCACATAAAACAGCCTCACCCGCCAAGGCCGAAGCTTCCCCACAATAGAAATACTCACAGCGCTGAAAAATATCTGCGAGCTCCTCCCAAGTAGCGGGAAAGTTTGGTGTGATCTCGATGGCGCCCTCAGGCAGCAAAGCCTGATCAATATGAGCAGCCCCTTCTCGCCCTTGGTAGAAACATACTAGACCCGGCTCACGCTTACTAGGATCGTCAGAGAGCTTAAAAACCTCCAAGTCTATTGCTGGCAAATACAGCACATGATCAAGAGGCATACCTGGTTGTAGTAGGGCTTCTTTAAATGCAAACAACAAATCGCTTTCTTCATACTCACCAGTCCCCTTAAGAAATCCCGGCTTATTCAGAAGATAACGAACTACCGTCTCACCATTCAGGGGATTACCGTCGATAACCTCCGGATAAACCATAACGGGTTTTATCCCCTGAGCCTTGTGATATTCAATCACCTCATCGCTCAGCATTGGGGTAATCAGCTTCGGCGAGATATTCCTGGCAACCACATATGCTTCTTGCCCTGATCGATTCAAAGCATCACACAGCATGTGTAAAACCCGAACCCCTGCCGAGTTGCGTCGATAATCGTATGAATAAATATAATAAGGATGGGGCCGTCTGGAAAATAGTTTGCGCATCGCCTTCACTCCCAAGTACTGCTATGACGATAAAAAAAATCAATCACCAATTGCGCCCGCACACCCTATAAAGCTCGCTGTGATTTCACTATCAGCATATGAGCATTATAAAAACCAGCCTTAAGGCTCTAGAAGCCCCGCCCCCAATGAGCCATGCTATCTATAGAGGCATTGAGTGTTGTCCACACATCAAGCCCCAGCCCTCGGGCGCGGCTGATATCGGGCACATAGAACGACCGTTCAGACGTATTAGCCTGCCCAAGAATGCAAACAGGCTTGTATGGAGCGATTCTGGCAGCGACAAGATGGGCTAGATCGGCAATGCTGATCGCATGATCTGAACCGACGTTGTAAGCCTGACCACTTTCTCCATGCAACAGCAAGGTAAGCAACCAACCAGCCAGATCAGCACCGTGCAGATAACTACGCATTGCCTGACCACTGGAGTTCAGCACGATGGCATCAGCATAAAGGGCATCTCGCACAAAGTTGCCGATCGCAAAATGCCCATCCAGCGGTAAGCCAGGCCCAGAGAATGCAAAACAGCGCGCCATAATTACGTCGAGGCCATAGTCTTTTGCATAAATCGAGCCTATAACCTCTTGGGCACGTTTAGCTTCCGCATAAGCGTTACCGGCATAAGTGCTGTCACACCCCCCCAGAAAGTCCTCCGTCACCGGGAGGCCGGCAGGTATCAAACCGTACTGAGCACCGGAGCCGATCAGCAGGACACGCCGAGCACCGCACTCTACCGCCAGTTTACAAACGCGCCGTGCACCCTCGGTAATGATATCGAACAACTCGAGGGAGTCACGCTGGCCAACTGCCGAGGTATCTGCGGCTGCATGCACAACCAGATCGATGGACAGACTGGAGGGAATAAGGCGCACATCGTTGGCAACCCAGTGCAACCAGCGACAGCCGCGAAACGTTGGCCAGTGCATGAGAAAGCGTTCAGGGTCACGTGAGACGACAGTGACCTCGAACTTAGTCCCTCTCGATTGCAGGGTCTGGAAAAGCGCCAACAGCCAACGCCCAAAGAAACCAGTTCCTCCGGTCACCAGAAGATGACGTCCTTCAAGTGCGTCAGTCAGCGATTGAAGTATGGGCAGATTATCCACAGAGAAAATGGCCGATGAATCCGAACAAGTGCCCTGATAGTCCATACCGGCTTTCCCCATCTCATAGAGCTGATCATGCGTCACGGGGAACACCTACAGCTTTTGATAATTGATTTCCTCGACCTGATCCTGAGGCACTTCCCGAATGCCCTGATACTCACTGAACGACATGTTTTGCTTGGGCTTTCGCCAATCGCCGTAAATGAAGTCCAGATAGCCGGTGGGATTGACTGGGGTTTTGAAGCGACGACCAAAGAACTCAACCGTGTCATGGCCGTCGAAGAATGACGCGGGACAAAAGAACTCAAGCATCTTACCCGACATCACCGATTGGCCATCGCGCACCACCCGGTTCGTCACCGCCAACTCCAGCGGCAGTACACAGCGCTCCCCCGGCGCATTATCGAACGCGATCAAGACGCCTAGCCGGTGAGTTCCTGCCGTCACCACCTGGACGGACCATTCGACGCCGGGATACTGCGGCAGCCATCTCTTGTCCTTCTGGACAAGCACAAGCAGCGCATCCAACTGCTCGTCCTTGACCGACATGTCGATATCATCATCCCATGCGATGAAGTCCTGCTCGCGAAATGCTCCGAGCAAGGTTCCGTAATCCAGGTAAAGATCCACACCGGCACGACTTGCCAGTTCATCAAGGGCAACGATCAGTTCACGCGCGATCTGTTTGGTCAGCGGATGGCTGAAGGGATGGTTCTGGGTCCCCTTGAGCACTGCCTTGTCGGGGGTAATCAGAGGAATGTCGCCCAAGCCTAAAGAGATCAGTTGCTCAACGATACGCTGGGTTGGGCAGACGGTCGTAACGACGATGACCTCACAACCGGACTCGGCGATTCGCTCCGGGGCAATGATTGGGAAGCCCATTAGCTGCTGCCCTTGCTTCTTGACGTCATTGTCCGCGAAGGCCAGAACCTCAAGCCCCTTGGCATTTTCAGCGAAGATTTCACCGCTGCGTCCCGCCCCGAAGAGCACCAGTTTCTTACCTTTCAGTTCCTGCATGGGCGCTCTCCACTAGGCTAACGAGGCGTTACGAATCGCGATACAGCGACCTACCAGGGCATCTTCTTCACGGTACTTGGCGAACCCCCGCCCTTCAATCTCATAGACAGTGGCGAAGCCAGCGGCGGCAATCCGGGCCAGAGTTGCCCGATGATCGAGGTAACGCCTGTAGTGACTTTCTCCGAATATCTTGTGTTGATCCGCATCAGCGGTCGTGCGGTACTCGAGAAAAAGTGGTGCACCTTCCGGCAAGGTAGCTTGCAATAACGCCAGAAGGCTGTGCTCGTCTTCTTCGCTGATCGCGTGCAGGAAAAACCTCGCATACACGGCTACACGGCTGTGCTGCTCAGCAAATACCTCTACAGCCTCCCGAGCCTGACGTGCTGCACAACACTCAAAACGGGCATGGGCGGGAAGACCTGCCACCCTGCAGAGCCCAATCGCCTCGATCGACTCATCAAGACCCAAGACAGATAGGCCATGGGCTGCGAACAACTGGCTGTCGCGTCCGTTTCCGCAACCAAACTCGATGACACCATCGATCTGCCCCATAGGCGAGTCCGGGGTCAACATCTCGCCCAGCGCAAACGCAGCAAACTGCGACGGCAGGCGCGGCGCAGCAGCATGACCTCGCTGGTAGAAGTCGTTCCAGTAGCTCGGGTGCTCTCGATACGACACGGAGGAATCCATGGTTAGTCCTTGGCTAGGCTGTCGTGTACTCATGGCGACAGCATCTCAATAAAAATACAGCGTGGTGTCGTCGATGATGTCCGAGTAGTGTCGAACACCCACCCGATAATCGCCCCGTAGAGCCAATACCGTATCGATCAGCCGCCACAGATCGTCGCTGCGATGATAGGCACACACGCAGAGTTTGGGTCGCTCACGCAGGAGCACCTGACGTGCGCCGCGCAGTGCAGAGCCCTCGGCACCCTCGATATCGAGCTTGATGAGGCTGACGGCACCCACCGCCACCTCGTCCAACGGCAAACCCGCGACATCCGCCATGGGCTGCACATCGCCGGCAGCCAGTTGCCCGAGTACGTCACAACTGTTGGCGCGTGGTGCCGGAATCCAGCACGGCGTTTCACTCATCGCCGCCTGCAACACTTTGACCGTCTTGCGATCAGCAAACCTGCGCTGGCAAGCCTCGAAAGCGCGCTGCTCTGGCTCAAACAAATAAGCATTCTGCGCTGCCCCCAAGCGTGACTCCAACCGCGCGAGCGTGTCGCCATCGTAGGCACCGGCATCGACATAGAAACGGATGTCCTGTGCTTCGATAAAGTCGGGCTCGATGTACTCGAGTCGGAAATCGGATCGGATTGAGGCGGCCGCGTTGTCCAACTCAAGACGCATACGAATAAGTCCGTCATACACTTCGCGCGAGCGCTCGTCCTCCAGGCAGAGGAAAGCACTCACAAATGCAGAGGCCTGATTGAACAGCACCGAGTGATAGTTCCGAAAACTGTCCTCGGTGATATAAGGCGCATCGATCGCAGCCAGAAATGCCTGCATGGTCATCACGTTGATCCAGCCCTTGGTCGCAAGATCAACGCGAATCGTCTCGCTGTAACGCCCACTTCCCAAGACCACGAGTGCACCTGGCGCCATGGTCGAACGGTCGAAGCCCTGCACGGGAATACCTTCAATGATCGCGCCGTGCTTGCGCTCGTCGTTATCCAGGAAAGCGCGAACGCGACCACCGCGTGCCTGGAACAGGCGAGCCAACAGCACACCCACCTGATGAGCGCCAAAAATGTAGACCTCGTCGCCAACCTGTCGCTCCAGCACGGAATAGTCACAGGGTATCGCAGCGCCCTGCAATAAACGCAACATCGCCGGGTAGCGTGCGATCTGACGCAGCACCGTGAGACGTGCGCCGTCACGTAGGAGCAGCCCCTGCTCTGGGTCGATAGTTCCATGAGGGTCGAAACGGAAGCAGACCTCGCAGGTTTCGGCGTCAGGCAGCATGATTGGCAACTTATAACTGGAGCCAGCCACCAGCTCATGTCCAGCCAGATGCTCCGCTGATGGATAACCGCTCATACGTCACCTATAGGGGGCTGGGGAACGACAGCAATGTCCGGCACGGCGTAAAGCACGGTATCGAACGAACTGTAGGCATGGCAACGCAGGTAGAAGCGATAGCCCAGATCCAGCGCGTGCAATTGTTCGAATACACTCCAAAGGTGCTCCGCACGATGGTAGACACTGACCGCGAGGCCTGGGCGAAAGGCACGCAGCAACCCCTCGGCTCCTCGCAGCGCTGCCGGCTCCTCGCCCTCGATATCCATCTTGATCAGATTGGGGGCGAAGCCAGGTAAGGCATCATCCAGGCGCACGCAAAAAACGGGTTCGCCCCCCTGCTCCGATAGGTGACCACCAGCCCCAAGAGAGCTGTCGAAGCCTGCCAAACGGTTGCTATCGGATACGCCGCAGGGAAAATGGCTCGCCTGCCTGCCAGAGAGTGTCTGCACAAGCACTCGGTAATGGTCGAGATTGGGTTCGAAGGTCGCTATTGCGTCGAATCGCAATCCAGACTCGCTCATTTCCTGGATCGTATCTCCGACGTAGGCACCACAGTCAATGAACCGCAGCGGCTGAGGCCACATCGGCAGATCATCGGGATGATACTGGCGCGTATCCGGCTCTGGCAGGCAACGATAGTCACCGTCAGTGCGAAACTCGACAATCCGATCAAGCAAGGCTCGGCTTCGTTCATCAGCTAAGTGACGCCTCAGGTTCGCTATACGGTCCGCGTGCTGCTCATAGAAAGAGGGTTCGACAAGCCAATAGCGAAATGGCTGATCCTCAGGGTGATCTCGCACGAACTCGACGAGGCTTACGATCTCCCCGTAGCCGAGCGCCTCAAGCTGATCGACTATGGCCCCGACGTTCACATGATTGTTGAACAGCCCGATGATCACGCAGGCCTTGGCCGGATCATGGTGCAGGGCCCAGTCCTCGCACGAGTGAACAGGAACGTCGCCTACACTCCGCAGTGTCCTGTCGCGATCCAGGAAAGCACTCAGCTTGACCCCCATGCGTGCCAGATACGCCTGAACCTGTTGACCCGCCAACCGGGCACCATAGACAAGAACGTACTCAGAGCCAAGATTGACCATCAGGCACTACCTCTTGGGATATGAACCAGCACGCCATGACCGTTGAGGTTATGAAAGAAGCGGAACTGCGGATTGTCCAAGACGAACTCATTGACCAAGCGCGTTACGCCTTCACATCCATGAAAGCCATAGTCGTCGAAAATGACCACAGCCCCCATGACCAGTCGTGGCAGCGCCCAGGTCAGGACACCGAGAGCCGACTCGTAGACATCCACATCGATATGCAAGAGCGCGATGCGCTCATCCACCTGTTCGGCGTTCTGCTCCGGGAACATCCCCACAAGCACCTGCGCCTCATTCAGACCATTCCGTGACAGCAATGCCCTGACTTCATCGACAGTCGTATCGGCATGCTCGCCCCCCTTATATCGGGTATCACGCTCACCGACCTTCACGACGCCGGCAAAAGTATCGGCCAGAAACAGGCGGCGCCCCGGGCGCCGACTCGCAAGTCCGAGCAAGCAACCCGACCCGCCCCGCCATACCCCTACCTCAAGGAATGCACCCTCCAGATGATCCATCTGGCGAGCCAATTGCCAAAGTTCGTAGAGGCGATAGATGTCCACGAGGGTATGCTCACGAACCCGCTCATATACATCCAGGAAGTCGGCATTGCCCACCCAGGGAGCGTAACTGGCATAAGGTAGCACCCGTGAGTGACGAAGCTCCTGCGCCTGCGGATGCG
The DNA here is from genome assembly GCF_900115475.1 of Ectopseudomonas composti. Classification (GTDB taxonomy): domain Bacteria; phylum Pseudomonadota; class Gammaproteobacteria; order Pseudomonadales; family Pseudomonadaceae; genus Aquipseudomonas; species Aquipseudomonas composti. The sequence continues at coordinate 463,606 of NZ_FOWP01000002.1, read as the reverse complement.
CCCAATCTTCCTGGCTACGCAGATAGCCATAGCACAAGCCGGTCAAGCGCCGCTTGATCCAGCCAGTCATTCGGCACACTCGGCGGAAACCGCCATTTGTTCTGCCAGTTCCTCACGCGGGAGGAAGGGATACAAGTCCTCCAGAGCGCCGGTTACAGGCTTGCCGTTTTCATCGATACGGGTCATGACACGTGGCACCCGCGGCTCTTCGACCTGCACCAGTACCTCACAGATTACAGGCCCATCGATGTCCAGCACCGCCTGTAGACGAGCCTGCAGATCGGCGTGCGAATCAATGCGTGCATACCCCACTCCATAGGCACCGGCCAGTTGCGCCAGATCCGGCAACTGCAGGCCGCTCGTGGAGTCGGCCCCGACCAGTAGCTTGAAGTGCGTGTTTTGCGAAGTACGAATCGAAGCATAACCCTGGTTGTTGATGACGAAGCATTTGACCGGCAGCCGCTGCGCAGCGAGCGTCGCCAACTCCTGAACGTTCAACTGCAGACCACCGTCACCCTCGACACATACGGTCGGCCGACGCCCGGATGCCAGGCACGCACCAATCGCCGACGGAATCCCGAACCCCATCGAACCGGTACCGCGATTATGGAAGCAACGTTGGCCCTTCTTCAGCCGTAAGTTGAGCAAGAACAACTCGGAAGCGAATCCCGAACTACCCGGCGCGATCACATCCCCCTCGTTGAGCAGCGAGGAAAGCTGGTCAGTGAAGTAGTACATGCTGACACCTTGGCTGTCGTCGGCGTGCTCCTCCTGCAGAAGCGGGTACTGTCTGCGCCACTCGCCGATACGCGTCAGCCAGTCGGCGTAAGACGGCAGGCGCCCACGGGATGACTGCAACGCCAGCGCTTCGATAAAGGGTTTGACGTCGGAGACTACCGATACCTCGATAGGCATCTGCAACTTGGCGATTTCCGCCGGATCGATGTCCACCACCACCTTCTTCGCATACGGAGCAAAATGCGCGTGATTGTATGCCGTCAGTGCCATGTCCAGACGCGAGCCGAGAACGATCAGCAAATCGCAGTTCTGCAGGGCGAAGTTGGCCCAACGCGGCGCAATCGAACCAGGGCGTCCAGCATAGAGCGGATGCTCATCATCGATGATATCCATGGCCAGCCAGGTTGGCATGACCGGCACGCCCGCGGCCGCGATCATCTGGTGGAACGCGTCAACAGCGCCGGCCATGCGGATGCCGCTACCGGCAATGATCCCCGGTCGCTTGGCCTCACGCAGCAGTCTCACGGTTTGCTCCACAGCCGCGCTGACATCCGGTTGTTCGATCGTTACTGGCGGTTTTGCCCGACGTAGAGTGGCGGGATCGACCTGGGCAGCCTGCACGTCCAACGGCACGTCCAGCCACACTGGCCCACGACGCCCGCTGAGCGCAGCGTGTTCGAGCTGGTCGAAGACCTCCGCAACCGCTTGCGGATCGGTCAAGGTGATGGCCCCCTTGGTGATCGGCTGGACGATCGAGACGATATCGGCCTCTTGCACACCCAACATGCGCAGGCCGGTACCGGCTTTGAGATCGGCACTTTTGACCTGGCCGGAGACGAAGAACACAGGGGTGGAATCCAGCCAGGCACCGAGCACCGCAGTCACGGTATTGGTCGCTCCCGGACCACAGGTGGTCATACAGGCAGCGGGCCCACCGGTGAGCTTGCCAGCGGCTTCGGCGGCGATGGCGGCCGCCTGCTCATGCAGGCACAACACTGGCTCCAGTTCGGGGTGGCGTCCCAGCGCGTCATTGAGGTGCATGGCGCCACCGCCTGGCAGGAAATAGACCTGTTTCACCTGCAAGCGCGCCAGGCGCTCCATGATGTAATCAGCTACACGGATAGTCTGAGTCATATCGAAGACCTCTCGAAACCGGCGCTTAAGCGAGCCGCGTCAAAAATTGCAGCGCCGACCAAAAGCCAGCGCCATGATCCTTATGCCCCTGCCAGACCTCGGGGATGAAGCTGACCTGTGGGTGCTGGCGAATCTGCGCCCAGGTGGCTGGCCAGTCGATGTCGCCGGTGCCCATCAACACGCCTTCGCCATTGGTGCCCTTGGCATCGGCCACGTGCAGGTGCGCCGAATGCGGCAGCAGCAGCGCCAGTGCCTGCTGGAAATCGAGGCCGAAGTGGAAGCAGGTCATCTGCAGGTGCGACAGATCCAGGCACAGGCGCAGGCCATGATCACGCGCCTGGGCGGCCAGCTCCTCGGGCATCATGAAGATGTTCTGGTGGCGCTGACCGCCGAAGTGCCAGGGGAACGGCGCCATGTTCTGCGGAATCAGTTCGGTGCCGGCGAAATCCACCTGGCGGCAGGCTTCGTGGAAGCGCTCATAAAGCTCCGGGCGCATTGCCAGCGGACGTGGCGCGTCGGCGGAGAAGCCACCGATATTGGCGACGATCAGCCGCGCATCGGCATTGGGGAAGCATTCACCGATTTGCAGGGTGGCATCCACCACGCGCTGCAGATTATCGATCGAACGCTGGCGATAGGCCGGATCGTCCGAGGCCAGATCCAGCAGTTCGCTGTTCTCGAACAGCTCCGGCGCGTGCACCACCAGGCGCGAACAGTCGACCTCGGCAAGATACGGTTGCGGTTTCAGGCTGAGGTCACGGTAGGACAGATGGAACTCGAACAGGTCCGGGCTGATCCGTCGACGATAGTCGTGAAAGTCGTGGTAGCGTACGGGTACACCCCAGCGAATCGGCAATTTGAACGCCAGTTTCTCCTCGGTCTGTTGCTCGTTGAGGTCGCTCTCGAAGAAGAAATCCCCCTGATCGATATCACGACCGGCCGGTTTGCCCAATAGCTCCTGCAAACGATACGGCGGCAGACCCTGGCCAGGGCTGGCAACGCGCAGCATGCCTGCCTCGAGAATGCTGCCTCGGGTGATGTCACAGGCGGCGATGACGCTCTTGGCGAGATTCTCGCGGTTAAGCAGTTCGCCTTGGCTGGCATGGCGACCCGGGCCTTGCCAAGGCAATGCGAGCTCAAGCTGGCGGATGCCGTCGACCAGCTGGCGAAACTCGCCCGGCTCCAGGCTGGCCAGGTGATCTGGCCCTTCCATGCCGCGATCCAGGGTAATGTGCCGCTCCACCAGCTTGGCCCCCAGGGCAACCGCACCCAGAGTAATGGCGATACCACGTTCGTGACCGGAGTAGCCGATCAGGCCATGCAGTTCCTGCAGGCGCCGCAGGTAACCAAGCTGGATATCGGTTTCCGGCGCCGGGTAGGCGCTGTTGCAATGCAGCAGGGCGAAGGGCGTGCCGAGCGCCTGGAGCTGCTCGATGGCGCGCACAATTTCATGCTCGAAGGACATGCCGGTGGACAGGATCAGCGGCTTGCCCAGGCTGGCAGCCTTGGCGATCAGGTAAGGGTTGCACAGATCCGCCGAGGCGATCTTCAGCGCCGCAACGTCGAAACAGGCCAGTGCGTCGACACTGGGTTCGTCCCAGGGCGTGCACAGATAGCTGATGCACTTCTGCGCGCAATAGGCACGCACCTCGCGGTGCTCGTCGTGGCTGAGCTCTACCTTGTCCAGCAAGTCCTGAATGTACTCGACCCCCAGATCCTCGGCGCGTGAGCCGTCTGCCTTGCGCCGATACAGGGCGTCACGGTTGCGCAATTGAAACTTGACGCAATCGGCACCGGCTTCGATGGCAGCATCGACCAGTTGCCGCGCCAGTTCCAGCGAACCGTTATGATTGTTGCCGACTTCGGCGATGACGTAGACGCGCTCGCCGCCAACCGGGAAGCCGTCGATATTAAATGAGGTCATTGGATTTTCGTTCGCCATGAGGTCACGCCGCTCGATTCGAAGCGGAAGTTCTGGGTCTGACAGCCCAGCGCGCCGACGGCGTTGACCACGGGCTGACGATGCTGGGGCTGAACGTAAAAGAGGAAAAAGCCGCCGCCACCAGCGCCCAGCAGCTTGCCGCCACAGGCTCCGGCAGCCAGCGCGGCCGCATAGATGTCATCGAGCCGGCCATCGCTGATGGCCGAGGAAAAGCGCTTCTTCAAGTGCCAGGCTTCGTCCAGGCAGGAACCGAATGCCTTGAGCTCACCCCGGATAAGAAAGTGGTGCATACGCCGACACAGGGTAACGCTGGCGCTGAGCAGTTCGGTTTGCGATAGCTCGGCCTCAATCTCCTCGCGCTGCAGTTCGTGCAGGCGCCCGGAGTCATGGGAGATGCCGGTGTCGCACAGCACCAGGCAGGACTCCAGTTCGTTGCGGATCGAGTCTTCCAAGCGAATAGGATGGACGAGATTACGCTGGTTCTCGAACTCGATCAGGTTGAAGCCGCCGAACGCCGAGGCGTACTGATCCTGCCAGCCACCGGCGATGCCGAAGCACAGGCGTTCAGCCTGAAACGCCAGCTCGGCGATTTCGTAGGTATTCCAACGATCCTGACGCAGCTCATTGAACACCGCGATGGTCGCGGTGGTCGCTGCCGACGAGCCACCCAGGCCGGAGCCCACGGGAAAGTCCGAACGCAGGTAAAGGTCGAAGCCGTATTTGGGTTTGATCACTGCGACGATGGTGGCCAACAGGCTCTTCTCCGGCGCGACCAGCAACTCGGCCAGGGAGCTGTAATGCTCCTCACGGCCCAAGTCTTCGGCGTAGATGCTGATACGCCCATCGTCACGCGGGATCAGGGTGGCATGGGCATACAGGCCCACGGTGCAGCTGAGCACTGCCGCCGAGTGATCGATGAAGAAATAGGTGAGATCCGCACCGCCGCCGCAGAAACTCATGCGCACGGGCGCACGGGCACGGGCCAGTACGGGCACCTCGACGCTGGCAGCCATCTGCCGGGTGTACACCTCCACCAGACGGCCCTGTTCATCCAGGCCTGGTAGAGCGATGCAGCCCAGATCAAACGCCTTGAGCAGATCCTCACGCGGCGCGCCTATGCGCACCGAACGAAACTCCTCATTCATGCAGGTGGTCACTGGCTCGTCCGTCTTGCCACCCTGTAGCAAGTGGCGGCGCACGTCACCGTTGGTCACCACTCCCAGCAAACGCATCTGCTCGTCCACCACGAAAACGATCTGCAGGGCGCCGGCCTCAATGCATTCGACAGCGTCGAGGATGCTCTGCTGTTCACGGATACTGAGGGTTTGCACGAGCAGGCTCATGATCGAGGTTCCATCCGAAAATCATTGGCATATCGGTCAAGCGACTCCGGCGTGCCGATATCGATGAAGCGACCGCTGTACTCGATGACGTTCACGGCTTCGCGCGCCAGCAATTCGGGCAGTAGCTCCTGCTCCATCGAGCACGCACGCACAGTGATGCTCGCGAAGGTTTCGCAGGTAAAAGCGTAGACGCCAGCGTTGATCAGGCCCGAACCCCCGCGCCCCTTCTCCAGCAGCGCCTGCAACCGACCACAGGCATCGACCTCGAGGCTACCGTAGCGGCTGCGCTCATCGACCTGCACACTCAGCAGCGCATTACCTTGCCCCTGCGCTATCAGCGCGTAGCCATCGACGTCGAGAAAGGTGTCGGCGTTGAGCACCAGATAGCGCCCGTATGGCGGTTGCTCGCGCAACGCATTGAGCAACGCCCCGCCGGTGCCCATTGGGCTGGGTTCGACCACCAGTACCAGTCGCAGCCCGGCGTCCTGTGCCAGAGCCGCCAGTTGTTCAGCGACCTGCTCGGCCCGGTAGTGCGCGCAAAGCACGGCCTCACTGATGCCGGCCCGCTCTAGTTGGCGCAGCACGCGCGCCAGAAAAGGCTCGCCATGCACCGGCACCAGAGCTTTCTGCGTGTCCGTCACGCTGCGCAGGCGCGTGCCGAAACCACCGCAGAGCACGTAGGCGCGCATCAGCGCAGCCTCCGCACATAGGTTTCCAGGCTGCACGCGGCGTGCTCCAGATGATCCTCGGACAGCCCCGGCCAGAGGCCGATCCAAAAGGTGTCACGCATCACCTTGTCGGTCACTGTCAGTTCACCGCTCACACGGTATTGCTGGCCTTGCATATAGGGCTGGCGAGTCAGGTTGCCAGCGAACAGCAGGCGCGTGCCCACACGTTGTTCGTCCAGATAACGCAACAGCTCGACACGCTCGATGCCGCAACCATCGCGCAGGGTCAGCGGGAAGCCGAACCAAGACGGATCACTGCCAGGCGTCGCCTGCGGCAGGATCAGTTGCTCGGCGCAGCCAGCCAGGCGTTCGCTGAGCCAAGCAAAATTGCGCTTGCGCGCGGCGATGAAGTCATCCAGACGATCCATCTGCGCCAGGGCACAAGCGGCCTGCATGTCGGTAATCTTCAGGTTGTAGCCTAGGTGCGAGTAGGTGTACTTGTGGTCGTAGCCCTCCGGCAAATCGCCCAGTTGCCAGCAGAAGCGCTTGCCACAGGTGTTGTCCTCGCCAGGCGCGCAATAGCAATCACGGCCCCAGTCGCGGAACGACTCGACGATGCGTTTGAGCAGTGGCGAGTCAGTGAACACCGCCCCGCCCTCGCCCATGGTGATGTGGTGCGCCGGATAGAAGCTGAGCGTGCCGATGTCACCGAAACTGCCCACCTGGCGACCTTCGTAGGTCGAGCCGAGAGCGTCGCAACAATCCTCGATCAGCCACAGGCTGTGGCGATCACAGAGTTCACGGATGACCTTGAGGTTAAACGGGTTACCCAGCGTGTGGGCGAGCATGATCGCCTTGGTGCGCGGGCCGATGGCCGCCTCGACCAATGCCGGATCGATGTTGTAGGTGCCCAGTTCGATATCGACGAACACCGGCACCGCACCGAACTGCAGGATGGGGTTGACCGTGGTGGGAAAACCGGCGGCCACGCCGATCACTTCGTCACCTTTGCGAATTGCCCGATCGCCCAGACGCGGCGAGGTCAGGGCGGAGAACGCCAGCAAATTGGCCGAGGAACCGGAGTTGGTGGTCAGCACGCAGCGGCGGCCCAAATAGCGAGCCAGACGAGTCTCGAAGGCCTGGTTGAAGCGCCCAGTGGTCAACCAGCCGTCGAGCACCGCCTCGGTCATGTTTTTCAGCTCACCGGCACCGATCACCTTGCCCGAGGGCGGCACGGCATCGCGGCCAGCTTCAAAAGCAGCAGGTGCCAATTGCAACTCGGCATACCGCTCCACCAGCTCGGCTATCTGCTGACGCAGCGCTTGCGCCGTCTGTTCACTCATGAGTTTCGCCTTGATAGGCCGCGATCTGCGCGCGGCTGAATGTCTGCATATCCTCGCCGGCCTGCCAGGCCTGGTGCCAGTCGAGGGTTCGTTCGATGGCCTGCTGCAAGTTCCAGCGGGGGTGCCAGTTCAGTCGAACACGTGCCTGGCTGGAGTCCAGCGCGAGCAGGCCCGCCTCGTGCGGTTGCCCGCTCGCCTCGACCGTCCAAGGCGCCTGACCTGGCCAGCGCTGAGCCAATCGCTCGACCAGCTCGCCGACACTGACCTGCCCCTCGTTATCGGGGCCAAAGTTCCACGCCGAGGCCATAGCCTCGCCCTGCTCGACCAACGCCTGTGCCAGGCACAGATAGCCTTGCAGCGGCTCGAGCACGTGTTGCCAGGGACGTACGGCCTGAGGGTAGCGCAGCGTCAGCGTCTGACCTGCCTGCCAGGCACGCAGGATGTCGGGCAGCAAGCGATCAGCCGACCAGTCACCGCCGCCAATCACATTACCGGCTCGGGCCGTGGCCAGGGCAATGCCCGACTCGCGCAAAAAAGACTCACGCCAGGACGCGCACAACAACTCCACGCAGGCCTTGCTGCTGCTGTAGGGGTCATGCCCACCGAGGCCATCACTTTCGCGGTACGGCCAGAGCCATTCGCGGTTTTCGTAGCACTTGTCGCTGGTAACCACCAGCACCGCACGCACGCTGTCGCAGCCACGCAGCGCCTCCAGCAGATTGACCGTGCCCATGACATTGGTGGCGTAAGTCTCGGCCGGCGCACGGTAGGATTCACGCACCAACGGCTGAGCCGCCAGGTGCAGGACGATTTCCGGGCGAAAGGTCGTAACGGCCTCGGCAACGCGCTGAGCGTCACGGATATCGGCCAGGGTGCCGGGCACACACTCGACCAGGCGCGCGACCTGCCAGAGCGACGGCTCAGCAGGCGCAGGCAAGGCATAGCCACAGACCTCGGCGCCCAGTTCCTGCAGCCACAGCGCCAGCCAGCCGCCCTTGAAACCGGTATGCCCGGTCAGCAAGACTCGGCGACCGGCCCAGAAAGCCGCACTCACGGCCATATACGCCACTCCGCCTGGCCGCTCTTCCAGCGATCTTCGAGCAGCACGCGATCACGCAGGGTGTCCATCGGTTGCCAGAAGCCACGATGCAGATGACTCATCAACTGTCCTTGCTCGGACAACTGGCGCATCGGTTCGAATTCCCAGGTGGCGCTGTCGCCATCGATGTAATCGAGGACACCTGGCTCAAGCACGAAGAAGCCGCCATTGATCCAGCCGCCATCACCCTGAGGCTTTTCCTGAAAGCCCAGCACCTGCTGGCCTTGGATATCCAACGCGCCGTAGCGACCTGGCGGCTGCACGGCCGTTACCGTGGCCAGCTTGCCGTGACTGCGGTGGAAATCGATCAGTTGCGCAATGTCGATATCGGCGACGCCATCACCGTAGGTCAGGCAGAAGGTCTCGTCGCCCAGGTAATCGCGCACGCGCTTGAGGCGCCCGCCCGTAGCGGTGCTCTCGCCCGTGTCGACCAGGGTCACACGCCACGGCTCGGCATGACGGTTGTGGATGTGCATCTGGTTTTCTGCCATGTCGAAGGTCACGTCAGACATGTGCAGGAAGTAGTTGGCGAAATACTCCTTGATCACGTAGCCCTTGTAGCCCAGGCAGATCACGAAGTCGTTGATGCCGTAATGGGAGTAGATCTTCATGATGTGCCAGATGATCGGCTTGCCGCCTATCTCGATCATCGGCTTGGGCCGCAAGTGGGACTCTTCGCTGATACGCGTGCCCAATCCACCGGCCAGAATGACTGTTTTCATAGATTCGCCCAGGTCGTCCGTACTGACCGACAATTCATTGACCTTACCCTACTCGTATCACCCACCGAGCAAAATACATGCCGTACCATTGGATGGGACGGGCGCGCGTACGACGTGGCGAAAGGTCACGCGATGAATGCCCGCCCGGGGCGCGAGCGTAACAGCCCCGAGCGGAAGGCGGCTAGGCAGGAAACTAACGTAACTGATTGAAAAGATTCAACCCAGCAATCTTCACGTAGCTCTGCTGCGCCGCTTCGAGAATGATGGTCTGGAACGACAGGCGCGACAATGCCTCGGCATAGTCGAGTTCACGCAGTTCGGCCTGCACCGATTTGTTCACCAGGGTCACGTCTTCGTTGTCGACGCTGGTGGTGTCGATCAGGTTGAGGCGCGCGCCAATTTCGGTCTGCACTTCCAGCACGTTGCCCATGCCATTGTCGAGGTTCTTCAGGGCGATGGCCACTTCGTCGCGAATGGCCAAATTACCCGCTGCCGAAGTGGGCGAGGACTCCAGCGACTGGCGCAGGCGGGAGATGGTGTTGAGGATGCTGCGTTGCTCTTGGAACTGCGGCTTCACGCCAAACTCGTCGCCACCAGCGGCGGCGGCAGGGCCGGACATCGTGAACTCCGCGCCATACACGGTGAAGGTGGCAGGATAAGGCGCAGTAACGGTTCCGGTGGTCAGTACCGGACTGTTGGGGCCGACCGGCTGGGCATAGACCTCGTAGTTAGTGTCGTCGGTGAAGCGAAGCACCACGCCGGAGGTAGGAAACTGGCTGTCGAATACCGCCTGGTTGACGACATTACCGCCTGCCACCACGGCGGCAGAGCCATTGGTGGACGCGCGGGTCACAGCGAACTCGGTGGACGCGGACTGCAGGGTGAAACTATGGGTGCCGATGCCTGGCGAACCCGCGGTAGCTGGCGGCTGGATATCTGCCAGCAGATTGTCCAGATCCAGCTCGTTATCGCCCTCTTTCAGCACTACGTCGAGCTGAAAACGCATGCCACGAAAGTTGATGACGTTGCCGCCATTGACCAACGGGTCGATCTTGCCGCCGCCAGGAATCTCCGAGGTTACGTCAGCGCCGCTGGCATCGTAGATACGGAACTCGCTGCCACTGACGAACGCCAGCGAATAGGGCTCGCCGTTACGGAAGTCCGAGTTGAAGGCACGCTCATCTTCGACCAGGCCGGGCGAGATGAACACGCGCTGGTCGGCAGCGGGCACTGCCGGGATGGTCGTTGCCGGCAACGGGGGCGATGGCAGTGCCGGATTATTGACTCCGTTGTCGTTTGCCACACGGTTGGCGTTGGTGACGTCCTCGAACAGGCGCTTGCCGTTGTCGTTGATCGCGACATTGGTCGAGCTGGCCACCTGCAGCGTACGCTGCCCTTCGTCACCGAAGTACGAATAGGTGCCATCCGGGTTGCGCAAGAACGGCTCGTTCTTGCCCAGAAAACCGGAGAACAGGTACTCACCACGGGCGTTGCGGCTGTTCATCAGGTTGAGCAGTTCGGCCTCACGCTCGGAAAGCTCCTTGGCGATGGAGTTGCGGTCCTCCGATGAGAGTGAACCGCCGCCGGCCCGCACCGCCAGCTCACGCACACGCTGCAACACGGTATTGACCGAATTGAGCGTGGTCTCTTCCTGAGTCAGGCTGTTCTTCGCGGCGGTCAGGTTGTCGCTGTACTGTTTGAGTACCGCCTGTTGTTGTTCGAGCTGCAACAGGCGCACCGAGGCCACTGGATCATCCGCCGGGGTGAGGATACGGTTGCCACTGCTGATCTGCTCCTGGGTGCGAATCAGATTCGAATAATTGCGCCCCAGACCGGAAACGCCGTTATTGAACGCCTGAATGGATGAGATGCGCATGACCATGGGGCTTGCCTCTTGCAACGCCTGTCAGCTGTACAGGCCGCGCTTTCCCGAACTCGGGAAAGCGACAATTCAGAATGTATTGATCAACGTATCGAACAGGTTACGCGCAACTTGAATGATCTGCGCGGATGCCTGGTAGTACTGCTCGAACTGGATCAGTTTGGCCGCCTCTTCATCGAGGTTGACCCCGGAAATCGAGTCGCGGTTATCGGTGGCCTGCTTGAGGATCGCGCCAGTCGCCTCGCCGTCTACACGCGCCTGACTGGTCAGCGTGCCGACCCGCTCGACCAGGTCACCATAGGAGTCGGAAAAACTCGAACCTGTGGTATTGGGCGCCGCCGGGTTGATGCCGATTACTGACTTGTTCTGCAAGTTGACCAGGTTCAACGCGTTACGGTTATCCGACACGCCATTGGTGTTGAACGACACCGAGAAGTTGTCGCCACCCGACGGTCGGCCGCTGATGGTCACCTGATAGTCAAACGCAGCAGGAACCGCGGGCGGGTTGGCCGGTACGCTGATGGTCAGCGCGTTGTCCTGCCCCGGAACGATGCTACCGGTGTCGATCACGTTGCCGTTGATATCGACGACGTCATAGCTCTGCGTTGCGCCGCCTCCCGCCCCCATCACGATGCGCAGCGGCGGCGCATTGCGCAGGCTGGTTTCCAGATCCGCCTGTGCGGCCGGATCGTAGATATTGATTTCGGTCAGCAGCTTCGGCTGGGTGATCTTGCCGGTGCCGATATTGGCTGGGCTGGTTTCGGCCTTGAGCGGCGCAGCGAAGGCCAGTTCCTCGGCGTTCTTCATGTCCGCTCGAATGTCACGGCCGGCGTTACGGGTCGGCATCACCTGAAAGCGATCACCTGCTGCGAAGGTGCCACTGGCCACACCAAGGGAGAAGCCGTCCACTTCGGGTGCAGGCACCGTGGTGATATCGAAGGTCGCCGGGCTGGCAGGAAACTGCGTGCCATCGGAGAGACGGCGAACCACATACTCGGTCGCGCTGGTGAACTGTACCTCGTAATCGCTGGTAGTCAGTTGCGTGGTGTCGGTCAGCGTGACATTGAGGTTGGCATTCGCATCGCTGTTACCAATCCGCGCCAGGCTGCGCTGACTGAGCAGCAGGGGATCGTTGATCGAGCGAAACAGGTTGTTACCGAACTCGCCATTGAGATCCAGCCCCTGCCCCAGCTGACGATTGATCTGGTCCGTAACCGAAAGCGCCAGGCGACCAACAGCATTCAACGAGGTATCCAGTACATCTTCTCGATAGCGCAACAAACCGCCCATCTCGCCGCCTGTGATCAGGGAGCTGACGTTCTGCCGCGAGTTGCCGCTGACGAACTGTATCTCCTGACGCAATGGATCGGCCTGCCCCGGCACCACTTCGAGCCGTGCGGCCTGCTTGCCGACGACCAATGGCTGACCGGAACCGATAAACAGGTTGTAGCTGCTGTCGTCCTGTGGAACGACGGTCACGCCGACGAACTCGGAAAGCTTGCGTACCGCCTCTTCACGGGCATCGAGCAGGTCGTTCGGCGCCTGTCCGTTAGAGGCTGCAATGGCAATCGCGTCGTTGTAGCCGGCAATCGATGTCGCCAGTTGGTTGACCTGATCGGTAACCGCCGACAGCTGTTTGTTGATGAAGGCGTTCTGCTCGTACAGGCGGTCATAGACGGTATTGAAACGCTTGGCCAGACCTTCCGCTTCCGACAAGGCCAGCTGCCGCGCGGGTATGTTAGCGGGGTCTTCGGCTGCGGTTTGCAGAGCGGAGAACAGTTTCTGCAGGCCGGGAGTGATACCCGTGGTACTGCCCGCAAGCAGGGAATCGAGCTGGTTGATCTGGCTCAGGTAGGCCTTTGTGTCGCTGTTGAGTGCAGTGCTACTGCGTACCTGGGTATTCAGGAACTCGTTGTAGATGCGCCGCACGTCGGTCAGGGTCGTACCCGAGCCGATATAGCCAGCACCACTGAACTGCGGCGTACGCGTGGACTGGATCGTCTCCTGACGAGAGAAACCAGGCGTATTGACGTTGACGATGTTATGGCCGGTAACAGCCAGCGAAGTCTTGTTCGCCGCCAGGCCCGAGAGGCCTATGTTCAATAGGTCAGCCATGGTTCAACCTCAAGTCCTTGTGGTGGCGCTATCGGCAGCGGCGATTGCTTGATAGGTCTGCATCTTGCGAGCGATCTGCGAGATCTTGCGCGCATAGTTCGGGTCGGTGGCGTAGCCGGCCTGCTGCAGTTCCTTGACGAAACGCTCCGGGCTCTCAGTAGCGTTCAGCGCCTTCTCGTAGCGACCGTTGTTCTGCAGGAAGCTGACGTAGTCGTCGAAACTCTGCGCGTAGGAGTCGTAGGCGCGGAAGTTGGCGGATTCCCTGACGGCCTTGCCACCCTTGTACTCGGTGGTCAGTACGCGGGCCGACTCGCCGCCCCAGCTGTTGTGGGACTTGATGCCGAACAAGTTGTGGCTGCTCTGGCCATCGCCGGTACGAATGATCGACTTGCCCCAACCGGTTTCCAAAGCGGCTTGCGCCACCAGATAACGCGGGTCGACACCGATCTTCTCGGCCGCGGCTTCTGCCATCGGCAGCATGGTAGCGACGAATTCCTGCGGTGAGCTGAACGCGGCCTTGCCCGGTGCCAGCGGCGGCTGGGCGATACGGCGTCCCGTCAAGGCATCGCTATTGGCCAGGCTCAGGCCTGCAGCTTTGGGGGCTGCTCCGGCCTGTGCCGGAATCCAATCATTGCCCGCCAGTGCCTTGCTCTCGCCCTCTCCCGCCGACGGCACGATGCCGGCCAACAGGCGATCCGCCAGCTTGCCCGGCACAGCCAGGCGACGACGATTAAGCAGTGCCGCGTCATCGCGAAAGCCTTCACTGCTGGCGACCGTGTCAGCTTTCGCCTCACCTGTCGCGGCAATTGGTTGCTCGACCTGCGCAAAAGGATTGGCACGACTCGACGGCTGCTTGATCTTCGACATCTGCCGCACCAGCACATCGGCCAGGCCAATGCCGCGCCCTTCCTTGGACAGCGTTACCGCCAATTGCTGGTCGTGCATGTCCTGGTAGGTCTTGCTCTCGTTGCTGTTCATGAAGTTACCCTCGCCGAATGCAGCGTTGGCCGAGCGCATGGCCTTGAGCATTTCGTTCATGAACAGCGATTCGAACTCCTGAGCGACCTTGCGGATATTCTGCTCGGTATCGCCACCCACCTTGAACTGGTTGAGGCGGTTCAGGTCGGTAAAAGCACCGCTGTCGACCGGGCTTTTGCCGTTTCCGAGCAAACCGGCTGAGAGTCGAGAATCCATATCGGCAATCCTCCTCAGATCACGATCAGGTCGGCCTGAAGAGCGCCGGCTTGCTTGAGCGCCTCCAGGATGGCCATCAGGTCGGAAGGCGCCGCGCCCACCTGGTTAACCGCACGCACGATCTCGTCGAGGCTGGTGCCAGGGCCGAACTTGAACATCGGCTTGGCCTCTTCCTCAGCGCCCACGCGCGAACGGGGTACCACCGCAGTCTGCCCACCAGACAAGGCTTCTGGCTGGCTGACGATGGGGTCTTCAGTGATAGTCACGGTCAGGCTGCCGTGGGTGACCGCGGCCGGCTGCACCTTGACGTCCTGACCGATGACGATAGTGCCGGTGCGCGAATTGATGATGACCTTGGCCACCGCCTTGCCGGCTTCGACCTGCAGGTTCTCCAGAATCGACAGGTAGTCGACGCGCTGATTGGGATCGAGCGGTGCACTAACCCGAATCGAACCACCGTCGATGGCTTGGGCGACACCCGGGCCAAGCAGATCGTTGATCTGGTCGACGATGTTCTTCGCCGTGGTGAAATCAGGGCGATTGAGGTTCAGGGTCAGGTAGTTGCCCTGATCGAAACCGCTCGGCACCGGGCGCTCCACGGTGGCGCCACCGGGAATACGGCCGGCAGACGGCACGTTGACGGTGATGCGCGAACCGTCGGCGCCGCTGGCATCGAAGCCGCCGACCACCAGATTACCTTGGGCGATGGCGTAGACGTTGCCGTCGATGCCCTTGAGCGGCGTCATCAATAGGCTGCCACCGCGCAGGCTCTTGGCGTTACCGATGGAGGAAATGGTGATGTCGATGGTCTGCCCCGGCTTGGCGAAAGCCGGCAGGTCCGCATGTACCGATACGGCCGCGACGTTCTTCAGCTGCACGTTGCCGCCTGGCGGCACCTTGATGCCGAACTGCGCCAGCATGTTGTTGAAGGTCTGCACGGTGAATGGCGTCTGGGTGGTCTGGTCGCCACTGCCATTGAGGCCGACCACCAGGCCGTAACCGATCAACTGGTTGCTGCGCACACCCTGGATCGAAGCCAGATCCTTCAGGCGCTCGGCCTGGGTCGGCAGGCTCAGCAGCATGCACGCGAGCATGGTTACCAACAGCAGCCAATCATTGGCGCCGCGATGACGATAACCGCGATGAGCGACCGCAAACTGTCGACGGCATGCTCCGGCCTGCGCTGACTCAAAGCGGTCAAATCGCGCACCTCGTTTGGCTGTCGAAGTGACGGTAAAAGCCTTGCGCGCAGAGCCGCCAGCCGTCATTCGCGCATACCAGAGAGACAAGCGATTGAGCAGTGAAGACGGTGAATGAGTCAGCCAGGTTTTCATCTAGAACTCCCCGTGATCAGAACGGCCACAGCGGGCTCATGAAGAAACGGCTCATCCAACCGGGTTGGCTGGCATCAGCAAAGGCGCCCGTCCCCGAGTAGGTGATGCGTGCATCGGCAACACGAGTAGAAGACACGGTGTTGTCGGTGGAGATGTCGTCGGCACGCACCAGCCCGGAAATACGCATCAGCTCATCGCCAGTGTTGAGCGTCATCCACTTCTCGCCACGCACAGCCAGAATGCCGTTGGGCAGCACTTCAGCAACGGTCACGGTGACCGAGCCAGACAGGCTGTTGCTCTGTCCCGCCTGACCGGAACCCGTGTTGGCGCGCTGGGAATCCCAACTCGAATCCAGACTCAGGTTGTTGTTGGTCATGCCCAGCGCGCTGAGGCTGCGCAGCGGGTTGTCCGGGGCGACGGCCATGCCGAAGAGGTTGGGCACCCCCAGAGTTCCGCTGCTGTCTTTCTGCAGATTACTGTTGGCGTTCTTGCTGGCCTGGGTACGCTCGTTCAGCGTGATGGTGATGATGTCGCCGATGCGGAAAGCCTTGCGGTCGTCATACAGGCCATTCTCGAAACCCGCCTGGTAGATCGAGCCATTGTTCTGCGCAGCCGGCAGCGGCGTACGCGGCAATACCGGCGCGTAATAGGGATCATCCGGCTTGGCTGTCGGCGCCACGCAGCCGCTGCTCAGCAGCAGGCCAGCCAACAGGGGGAAACAGAGAATTTGCCGGTTCATAACCACTACCTCGCGGCGTTCACAACAGTGTCAAAAAATCAGAGGTTCTGCGTCACGAAGGACAGCATCTGATCAGCGGTGGAAATCACCTTGGAGTTCATCTCGTAAGCACGCTGGGTGGTGATCATGTTCACCAGCTCCTCCACCACACTGACGTTGGAGTTTTCCAGGGTGTTCTGCAGGGTCGTGCCCAGGCCATTGAGACCTGGATTACCTACCTGCGGCGCGCCACTGGACCCAGTTTCCAGGAACAGGTTGTTGCCGATAGCTTCCAGACCCGCCGGGTTGACGAAGTCGGCCAGTTGAATGTTGCCGATGATTTGCGGCTGGGCGTTGCCGGCGGTAGTCACCGAGACGGTGCCATCCTCGCCCACAGTAAAGGTCCGCACCTCGTTGGGCAGCACGATTGCCGGCTCCAGGGCAAAGCCCTGCGAGGTAACGATCTGGCCGTCGGAGTTCAGGTGAAAGCTACCGTCACGGGTGTAGGACACGGTGCCGTCAGGCTGCAGAATCTGGAAGAAACCGCGACCGTTCACCGCCAGATCGAGTGGCTGCTCGGTGGTTTGCAGGCTGCCTGGGGTAAAGATTTTCTGGGTACCAACAACACGCACACCCGTGCCGAGCTGCAAACCCGAGGGCAACTGGCTGTCCTGGCTGGATTGGCCGCCGGGCTGACGACGAATCTGGTACAGCAAATCTTCGAACTCGGCACGGTCGCGCTTGAAACCCGTGGTCGCGACGTTGGCCAGGTTGTTGGAAATAGTGGTCAGGTTCATGTCCTGAGCGGACAAACCGGTCTTGCTGACCCACAGTGCCGGAAGCATATCGATTCTCCTCGGGCGCCGGTTTTACGGCGCCGCGTGCTGGTAATTAGCTAATCTGCAAAACCCGCGCCATGGCCGACGAGTTGTCCTCGGCAGTGCGCATCATCTTTACCGACAGCTCGAACTGGCGGGATAAGGAGAGAATCGCGGTCATCTCCTCGACGGCGTTGACGTTGCTGGCTTCGAGAAACCCGGAGGTGAGCTGAACCGTGGCGTCGGCTTCTACCTCGGGCTGGCCCTTGACGCGAATCAAGCCATCAGTGCCCTTCTCCATGCTTTTCGGGTCCGGGTTGACCAGCTTGATACGGTCGACCTCAGCCAACACATTGGGATTCTCGCCAAGAGCACGAATACTGATGGTGCCGTCCTGGCCAATCTCTACCTTCTGCTCCGGCGGCACGGCAATCGGCCCGGCGTTGCCCATCACCGGCAAACCGTTGCCGGTGCGCAGTACACCCAAGGCATCAATGTTCAGGCTGGCGGTGCGCACATAGGCTTCGCTGCCATCAGGTGCCTGCACCGCAACCCAACCCTTGCCACCGACAGCCACATCCAGGTCGCGTCCGGTTTCCTGCAGCGAGCCTGGACGGAAATCCGTACCCGGGCGCTCGCTCATGGCAAATACACGCGCCGGATAGGTTTCACCGAACAGCGGCATTGAGCGCGCCTGCTCAAAATCGCGACGAAAACCCGAGGTGGAAACGTTTGCCAGGTTATTGGCGTGGGCACGCAGAGCCAGTGTGTTGTTCTGCGCTCCGGTCATGGAGACGTACAGCATCTTGTCCATGGTAATTCTCCGAGTGGGCGACACGCCCTTGGCTCTTTGCAATGACTAAAGCAAGCGCCGTGCCAGGCTCGAAAAATTAATTCAAGATACTGATTTAAAAGGATTTTATAGAAATATTTGGAGCTTTTTAAAATCAGGCGGCGAGGTTTTGCCGGCCCTGGAACGGCAAAGCGGCAAGCCTGGCTTGCCGCTTTGCCTACCCCCCAATCATCAACGCAGGTTGATGATTGTCTGGGTAATGGCACTCTCGGTTTCAATGGTCTTGGCGTTGGCCTGGTAGTTGCGCTGGGCCACAATCAGGTTCACCAACTGGTCGGACAGTTCGACGTTGGAGTCTTCCAGGGCGCCCGCCTGCAGAGCACCCAGAGTACTGCTACGTGGCGTACCGATCACCGGCTCACCCGATTCGAACGACTGCACCCAACCAGTCTTGCCCACCGGGGTCAGCCCCTGAACGTTGGCGAAGTTGGCCAGCAATACCTGCCCCTGCACCTTGGATTGTCCGTTGGTGTAGCGCGCGAAGATCACACCGGTGTCGTCGATCTCGATACCGGCCAATTGGCCCGTGGTGTAACCATCCTGGCTTACGGTGTTGACACCGAAGGAGGCGGCATACTGAGTCGAACCGCGCATGTCGAAGGTGAACGACTCGCTATCAGCACCATTGGGCACCATGGTCCCCGGGTTTACTGGATCTTTCTCGGCGGGCACCCAGTCGGTATCTGCCAAGGCAAAGACGCCGTTAGGCGTTCCAACAGGAATGGCTGGCGCGTCAAGGGCTGGGTCGGCTGGTGTACTGGCCAGCGGCGTGATTGCAGGGGTAGCCAACTGACCAGCAGCATCATAGTTGACTGCATAGCTGAACGGCTGGGTGCTGGTGGGATCACGCGGGTTGACGCCATCGATCAGCACATGCATGACCCAGCCGTTGTTAGCCGGAGCTTCGTTCTTGACGAAGTACTGGCTCATCACGTGGGCATTACCCTGCGAATCGTAGATGTTGGTCGAGGTCGACCAGTTGAAGGACTTCGAATCACTTGGGTCAAAGGTCGGCGCCGCCATGGTCCCGGCATTGGCAGGACGAACGGCATTGGAGTTCAGGTTGGTCCGCTGAGTTACAGTAGTGGTCGCCCGGGGCTCCTGCTGGCCAGCACTCACACGCAGGTCAGCCTGCACCGGCAAGACGTTGCCGCTGTCATCGGCCGCATACCCCTGCAGGCGGTAGCCGAAGTTGTTGACGATATAGCCGTCGCGATCCGTGCCGAAATAACCAGCCCGGGTGTAGCTCATCTCACCGTTGTTGCTGGTCATGAAGAAGCCATTGCCGTTGATGGCCATATCCAGCGCGTTATTGGTGTAATTGACGTTGCCCTGGTTGAACAACTGCGAAACGTCCGCCAGCAGCACACCGCTGCCCTGCGCATTCTTACCGGTACCCAGCACGGAAGCAGCGTAGACATCGGCGAACTCGGCACGAGACTGCTTGAAGCCCGCAGTGCCGGCGTTGGCGATGTTGTTACCGGTGACATTGAGGTCGCTGGTCGCCGCACGCAGACCGCTAAGACCAATATTGAACGACATGGAAAACTCCTTTGCCGGAACTGCCGGCGGCAATAGTTATTGGCCGATGACCTGCACTTGAGAAAGCGGAACGCTGCCCAGACCGGCAAGGTTGAGCATCAGCTCGCTGCCGCCCAGGGTGACGCTGTCGACGTTGGCCGGCAGCAAGGTATACAGCCCTTTGGTCTCGCTGCCGTAGGTGGCCTGCGCCTCGAACTTGTAGGTGCCCGGCGGCGCCACATTGCCGTCGGAGTCCTTGCCGTCCCAGATAAAGCTGACGTTGCCGGCAGCCTGCTCGCCCAGGTTGACGCGCGTCACCAGCGAGCCGGAATTGTCGTAGACGTTGACATACACGTTGCTACTGCTGACCGGCAGCACGGTGCTGGCCTTGAAGCTCTCGCTGGTATCGACCACGGCCTTCTCGCTTGGCACGATGACCTTGCGCCCGACCAGAGAGGAGGCTTGCAACGCCTGCGAAGACTGGAAGCTGGACAGCATCGACCCCATGCTGGTGTTGAGCTTCTCGATCCCCTCGACCTGGCTGAACTGCGCCAACTGGGCGATAAACTCACCGTTACCCTGAGGCTCCAGCGGGTTCTGGTTGTTGAGCTGTGCCACCAGAAGGTTCAGAAACTCGTTCTTGCCGAGATCCTTGTTCTGCGTGGTGTCTTGCTTGATCTGATACTGATCGAGTACCGAATTCGTGCCGCTTACTGTGCTCATCCCTAGTCTCCTCGATACGTCACTGACCCAGGGTCAGCACGCGCTGCAGCATCTGTTTGGCGGTGTTCATCATCTCGACGTTGGTCTGGAAGGCACGGCTGGCGGAAATCATGTCAGCCATTTCCTCGACCACGTTGACGTTCGGGTAGTAGACATAACCGTCGGCATTGGCCATCGGGTGGTCGGGCTCATAGCGCGGCATCAGGCTGCTCTGATCCTCGATCACACCCATAACCTGAACGCCGCGGCCTGCCTCATCCTGCTCGGCGAACAGCGACCCGCGGTCACCGTTCTGCGACTGCTGGAATACGGTGGCGAAAACCGGGTGACGGGCACGGTAGGTCTGATCCAGGCTCGACGACACGGTCTCGGCGTTGGCGATGTTGCTGGAAATGGTATTGAGGCGAGTGCTCTGGGCGCTCATGCCTGTTCCGGCGATGTTGAAGACACTGGCAAGGGACATGGTCGCGCTCCTTATTCGCCGCGCAGGGCTGCAGTCAGCCCTTTGAATTTGCTATTGAGAAAGGTGAAGCTGGCCTGGAACTGCACCGAGTTCTCGGCGTAGTTCGACTGCTCGATCTGCAGGTCGACGCTGTTCTGGTCCAGCGACGCGTGGAACGGCGTGCGGTACGGCAGTTCAGCTTCGCCGCTGCTGATGCCTTCGGCAGGAATGTGGCGACTATCGGTGCGATTCAGGGAAACGCCGCCGCGCTGCATGCGATTGCTTTGCTCAGCCAGAACGCTGGCGAAGTCCAAATCGCGAGCCTTGTAGTTCGGCGTATCGGCGTTGGCGATGTTGTTGGCCAGCACCTCGGCGCGTTGGGCGCGAAAACCGAGGGCCTGTTCGTGGATGCCGAGTGCTCTGCCGAAGTTGATGCTCATGTTCCGAACCTTTGCCGCTAGGGCCATGTGGTCTCTGTTGCAAGCTATTCAGCAAAGGCTGTGCCAATTTAATTATCTCAATAAAATCAACGCCTTAATGTCTTTCAAACAGAGAAATAGCGGCAAAGCGGCAAGGCTTTACCGCCTACGGGCAAGTAAGCGGCAAAGCCAACCGGATAGATTGCCGCCCCGCCGAACCCTAGGGCATGCCCGAGATTTCCATAACCCAGAAACGCAAACGGGAGGCCAAAGGCCTCCCGCTGCTGATACCAGACATGCCTCGCGGCTATTTGGCCTTGTAGATGATCCCAGGACTGCACTGCACCATCTGGTACTTGTCCGGCAGACCATTGAGCGCCTCGGATGCGCCAAGAAACAGATAACCACCTGGTTTCAACGTTGCATGAATGCGCGTGAGGATGTCTTTCTTCACCTCCGCGGAGAAGTAGATCAGTACGTTGCGGCAGAACACGATGTCGAATTTGCCCAACGCTGCATAGCTGTCCAGCAAGTTGAGCGGACGAAATTCGACACGGCTCTTGATCGGCGCCTTGACCTGCCAACGCCCCGGCCCCTTGGGATCGAAGTAGCGCTGCAAACGCTCCTGCGACAAACCACGCCCCATCGCCAGGCTGTCATATTCACCCGACTTGCAATTGGTCAGCATCGACGGCGATAGGTCAGTCGCCACGATCTGAATACCGGCCTTGAGCTGACCGAGGTTGGTGCGCTCGAACTCATCGATGGACATCGACAAGGAATAAGGCTCCTGGCCGGACGAGCAGGCCGCCGACCATATGCGCAGACGCTGGGCCGGATAGGCCTTGATCAGCTCCGGCAGCACACGGTTCTTGAGCACCTCGAAAGGATAGGTGTCACGAAACCACAGGGTCTCGTTGGTGGTCATGGCATCCACGACTTGCTCGCGCAGCCCCCCGCGCGGCTGGGTTTGCATACGCTGCACCAGCTCGCCCAGGGTCTTGATGCCGTTCTGTTCCATCAGCTTGTTCAGACGGCTGGAAACCAGGTACTGCTTGTTGCTACCAAGCAGAATACCGCAGGCCTTTTCCAGGAAAGTCCGGAACTGCTCAAAATCCAAATTACCTGAAGACACTAGTGCCGCCTCACCAACCATAACGTTCGCCGAAGGTCGCCCCTTCAGCCCCCATCCGATACACGAATGCGATCAACCACACGCGCCGCCAGATCATCTGGCTTGAACTTGGCGAGGAAGTCGTCAGCGCCGACCTTCTTCACCATCGCCTGGTTGAACACACCGGAAAGTGAAGTATGCAGGAGGATATGCAGCTTCTGCATGCGCGGATCGCTACGAATCTCCGTGGTCAGGGTGTAGCCGTCCATTTCCGGCATCTCGATGTCGGAAATCAGCATCAGCAGTTCCTTGTCGGGATACCGTCCCTCCTCCGCCATTTTCTTGAGGTAATTCAGCGCCTCACGCCCATCGTTCAGCGCAGTCACTTCGACACCGACAGTCTGCAGGCAGCGCGAAACCTGCTTGCGCGCCACCGAGGAGTCATCGACGATCAGCACGTGCTTGGTCACCGCCTGACTCTGCACCTGATCATCGATAACGCCGGCGGAGATCACCTCGGAGGTCGGCGCGACCTCGGCAAGGATCTTCTCGACATCGATGATCTCGACCAGCTGTTGATCGAGCCGCGTGACTGCGGTCAGGTAGTGATCACGACCAGTACCCTTGGGTGGTGGATGAATTTCCTCCCAGTTCATGTTGACGATACGTTCGACCGAACGCACCAGAAAGCCCTGAACCTTGGTGTTGTACTCGGTGATGATCACGAAGCTGGTCTTCAGATCTCCCAGCGGCGCACGGCCGGTAGCGATGGAGAGATCGAGAATCGGAATGGTGCCCCCACGAATATTGGCCACGCCCCGCACCACCGGACTGGACTTGGGCATGATGGTGAGGTTCGGGCACTGCAGCACCTCCTTCACCTTGAATACGTTGATACCGTAAAGCTGTGGGCCTTCCAGGCGAAACAGCAACAACTCCAAGCGGTTCTGTCCCACCAGCTGAGTTCGCTGGTTAACCGAATCCATCAACCCGGCCATGCCCGGACTCCTTCTCGTCTAGTAACGCCTACCCCGTTGAGCCTAGCAGGCGGCACGGGGCTTGCTTTGCATTGCTTATGAAACAGAGAACGTCATCATTCCGTCAGCTACTGGCAAAGTGCCTTGCCCCTTTATCCGTTTTACTCGCTTTGCCGACACTCGGCTACAGCGGTACGGCGGCGGCGACTTTCACCAGCACTGAACAACTTATCGGCGTCACCGAGGCCTTTCTTGAGCAGGCGACCACTGAATATCTACAGCGTAGCGAAATTCAGGGCCGCCATGAGATTCGCGTCAATCGCCTCGACCCGCGCTTGCGTCTGCCACTGTGCGATCAACCCTTGACTACGACGTTGGAAAGCCCGTCGCAGCCACTGGGCCGCGTCACCACACGCGTTCGTTGCGATGGCAGCGCGCCGTGGACAGTATTCGTACCAGCAGAAGTACGCCTGTATCGCCCAATCGTCGTGCTGACTCGCCCCCTTAAACGCATGAGCGTAGTCAAAGCTACGGATCTAAGCCTGGTTGAACGCGATGTTGGCCAATTGGGACAGAACTTTCTGACTGACATGAATCAGGCGATTGGCAAGAAATTGACGCGCCAGCTGGGTAGTGACCAGATTCTTCTCTCAAGCCACCTGCAAGTGGCCGAGGTTATCCGTCGTGGTGATCAGGTGGTGATTAGCGCTCGCGGCACCACCGTCAACGTGCGCATGCCGGGCGAAGCCCTGACAGACGGGGCTCCGGGTGAGCAGATCAACGTGCGCAACCTGCGCTCGCAACGGGTGGTGCGAGCCCGAGTGGTCGGGCCCGGGCAGGTAGAAGTGTCCATGTAGGCACGTTTCTTGTAGCGCAAAGGTCTGGCGATTCCCTACACTGTCCAATGACGCAATGAAATTAGTCCTAAAGTTTTCCCGGCAGCGGCCGAAAAGCATGGCAAGCGTCCACCATATCGTCCGAGGTTTTGCATCATGGTCATCGACTTCAACCGGCTGAACAATGCCAATACGCCCGCCAACACGGGACGTACCGGCGCGACTCAGGCTGGCAATCGCAATGAGTCGGCACAGCCGAACAAGGCGCCTGTCACCGGTACCGATGAACAAACCAACGCCAAGAGCGGTGAATCGGTACAACTGAGCCGTGAGGCACAACAGTTGCAAGCAATCGGCGAGAAGCTGCGTGATCAGCCCATCGTCAACAAGGAGCGTGTGGCCCAACTGAAACAGGCCATCGCCGACGGCAGCTATCAGGTCGACAGCAAACGCGTCGCCAATAAACTGCTCGACTTCGAATCCCAGCGCTAGTCTCAGGGCTGCGCTGGGGGTGTTGGACGCCCGACCCCCAAGAGCCCGCCATGCACGACACAGCCCTGCTTGACCTGTTCACCTCCGATATCGGCACCGCCGAGCAATTGCTTGAGCTGATCGATAACGAATTTCAGGCCCTCACCGAACGCGACCTACCACGCCTCGATAGCCTGCTCGGTGAAAAACAACCCCTTCTTGCCCTGCTCCAACAGCACGGCAACGACCGTAGCCGCCTCCTGCAGACTGCTGGTCTGAGCGCTGACCGCGACGGACTCCACGCTCTAGCAAACACATCCTCCGTTGGCGATCAGCTACTCGCACGCAGCGAACAACTCTCCACCTTGCTGCAACGCTGCCAGGAGGCCAACCTGCGCAATGGTCGCTTGATCCGCGCCAACCAGGCCTCGGTCGGTAGCGTCCTCGGCATTCTTCGCGGAGGAGAGACACCCGGCCTCTATGACAGCCGCGGTAGTGCCGCTAGAATCGCGCAGCAAAGACCGCTCAGCCAGGCCTGAGCCATCCCCCTAACAAGAAGCACAGGGACATGCAGGCACTCCGCCAGTATGCTAGTGCCGTTGTAGTTCATGACTCGGAGAGTTCCGACCTGTGTCCAGCGCGTTCAACGACGAGAGCGGCCCTCAGCCGCCCAAGGTGCTCAAGACATCCGTAGAGATCATTGCCACCCTGCGTCAATTGCAACAGAACCATGACCCCCTGATCATTCAGTTCAAGGGGCGTGGCCTGCGTTTCCAAAGCTATCTTGTCGAAATAGATAAAGACCGCGCTCGCGTAGCGCTGGACGAAATCATCCCGAATGACGGCGAACGCTTTCTCAAGCAGGGTGAAACCTTCAACGTCGAGGCGTTTCGTGACGGAGTGCGAATCGCCTGGACCTGTGATCACGACGTGCAACTCGGTGAACTCGAGGGAGCGCCCTGCTACTGGGCGCCGTTGCCCAGCGAAGTGATCTATCACCAGCGCCGCAGCGCCTTTCGTGCGCCGCTGAAACAGAGCGATCTGGTCAAGGTGGTGCTCAACGGCGACAAGCTGCGCGAGCCGCTACCTGGCCACCTGCTGGATATTTCGGCAACGGGCTGCAAGCTGCGCTTTGCCGGCAATCTCACCCAACAGCTGAGCAACGGCCAGGTGCATGAACGCCTCACCGCCTACCTGCCCTTCGGTAACATGACCTGCGCCGTGGAGCTGCGCCACGTGCAGTACGACGACAAAGTCGACATGACCTTCGTCGGCACACGCTTTCACCGCATGAACGGCCTGGAGCAGCGCCAGGTCGAGCGCTTCGTCTATCAGTTGCAACGCGAGGCGCGTCGCACCGAAAGCGACGGCCCCTTCTGAATCACGGCAGCCTCTACTGGGCTGCCTGTGCTTTCTGCTGATCTTCTTCCTCTGCCGCAGCAGCAGCGGGTTCCTGCATCTGCTCCTGCACCATCTGCTCATCCACTCTAGGATCGAGCGCAGCCACCAGCGGTGAACTGGTAACGTTACCGGGCATGGCCATATGGTGCAGCGGCGCATCATCGACCTGGTGCTGATGAGTCACCACTTCAGGGCGAATGCGCCAGACCAGGATCAGCGCGCAGACGCTGACGAACACATACAGCATGTTGGCGCCGTAAAAGCGCATCAGCACACCGGCAAGCAGCGGGCCGATACACGCGCCCACGCCGAAGGTGACTAGCAGCATGGCCGTCAATGACACGCGGCGCTCGGGCTCGACGTGATCATTGGCCAAGGCCACTGCCAGTGGGTAAAGACTGAACTGCATCAGGCTGACCAGAAAACCGACGCCGAACAACAAACCGAGGAAGACCTCCGGCAGTGCCGCCAGCGGCAAGGCAGCCAGCAACAGCAGGACCGAGCAGCCGCGAATCAGTCGCACACGATCATGCCGATCGGATAGCCAGCCCAGAGGCCATTGCACAAGCAGGCCTGCCAGAATGCAGCTGCCCATGAACAGACCCACCTGCTCGGTCGACAAGCCCATACGCGTGGCATACAGCGGCGCCAGACCATAGAAGGAGCCGATCAGTAGACCGGCTACAGAGATGGTGGTCAGCGACAGTGGCACACGACTGAGGAAGAAGCGCAGCTCCAGCGGTGCCGGATGCAACGGTGCCGGGTGCAAGCGCCGGGTCAAGGCCACTGGCACCAGGCACAGCGCGAAGCACAGGGCGACCAGCATCAGCAGTTCCAGCCCAAGGGTCGGATGTATCACCAGCGCCAGTTGCCCGAGGATCAAGCCCAGGTAGGAAGCCGCCATGTAACCGCTGAACACCAGACCACGCTGCTTGGCTTCAGCCTGTTCGTTGAGCCAGCTCTCGATCACCATGTACTGGCACATCATGCCCAAGCCCACGAGCATGCGCAGGAACAGCCATAACGGCAGCCACTCAAACAAACCATGGCCAAGCACCGCGGCTGTGACCACGCCGGCACAGGCCACGTACGCGCGGATATGCCCCACCCGACCGATCAGCCGATGCCCCAGTTTGCCGCCCAGCACCAGGCCGAAATAATTGGCCGCCATCAACGCACCGACCCACAAGCCATCCACCGTATCGGCCAGGCGCAGAGCCAGATAGGTACTGAGCAGGCCTGAGCCGAGCAACATCAACAGAGTGGCAAAGTACAACGAGCGGAATGACTTCCAGATCAGTCGCATTGGCGGGTAAAGCTCCTTGTGCGGTAACCGGGATCAGTGTCAGGCCTGCGCGGCGAGAACACGGCGCTCCCAGGGCGTTATTTCATCGTAGAAGCTGGTCAGCTCCAGGGTCTTGCTGGCGATGTAACCTTCGATGAATTCCGCACCGAACAGTTCGATTGCCAACTCGCTGCGTTTCAGACGCTCGATAGCGGCGTGCATGGTACAGGGTAGCGCCAATTCTTCCGGCACCTCGAACTCACCCTGGATCGGCGCGCTCGGTTGCAGCTCGCGTTCCAGGCCATGCAGCCCAGCCGCCAAGCTGGCAGCGAGGGCCAGATAGGGGTTGGCATCGGCGCCCGGCAGACGGTTTTCCACCCGTCGCGCGACAGGTGCGCTGGCAGGAATGCGCAGCCCAGCAGCACGGTTGTCAGCAGACCAGCAGGCATTGTTCGGTGACGCATAGGGATGGCACAGGCGCTGGTAGGAATTCACGTGCGGTGCGAACAGCAGGGTGAAATCAGCCATTGCAGCCTGCTGACCGCCGATGAAGTGATAAAAGGCCGGCGTGGCCTCACCATTGTCGGCAGTGAAGATATTACGGCCGCTACCCTGCTCTACCACGCTCTGGTGGATATGCATGGAACTGCCCGGCGTATGCGACAGCGGCTTGGCCATGCAGACCACGGACAGGCCATGCTTGAAGCCGACCTCCTTGAGCAGGTGCTTGAACAGGAAGGTCTGATCGGCCAACTGCAGCGCGTCGCCGTGCAGCAGGTTGATCTCGAACTGACTGACCCCCATCTCGTGCATGAAGGTATCGCGCGGCAGCCCCAGCGCCTCCATGCATCGATACACCTCGGCAAAGAACGGACGCAGGCCATTGCCAGAGCTGACGCTGAACGCCGAACCACCATCTTCGCGACGACCATCCAGCCCCACCGGTGGCTGGAAGGGCAACTGTGGGTCGGGGTTGGCGGCAAACACGAAGAACTCCAGTTCGGTCGCCACCACCGGCTGCCAGCCATGCGCGGCGTAACGTGCCAACACTCGTTTGAGCAGGCCGCGAGTGGACAGGCCGGAGCTGCGCCCGTCCAGCTCGTCCGCATCGCAGATGGCCAGCGCACGCGGCGACTCGCTCCAGGGTAGACGGTGAATCTGGCTTGGCTCGGCATTGAGCGCCAGGTCGCCGTCATCGCTGCCATAGAAGCGCGCCGCTGGATAGCCGCCCATGATGCATTGCAACAGTACGCCGCGAGCGAGCTGCAAACGTCGCCCCTCGAGAAAACCGGCCGCGGTCATCACCTTGCCACGCGGGACGCCATTGAGGTCGGGGGTTACGCAATCGATCTCGTCGATACCCTGCAGCAGGGTTTCCAGGTCGTGGCGGATGGCAGTGCTCATTATCTGTTGTCCTTGAATGACGCAAATACCGCTCTGTGGCGGCGCAGCGTACAAAATACGCATCAGTCGTTCGATATTTCAAGCAGGCGAAGCTTGCCGAGATGCGACACCGGCTTGCACCCTGTCGCCCAGTTGCCAGCGCCTGGCTCGAAGCCCCGCAAGGCTGTGCTAGAGTCGCGCGCTATTTTTTCGGCCCACCTCCCGAGGCGGTGTTGAAAGTCCTCTCGATCCAGGCTCAGCGCCACGTGCGCCGTGCTCAGCAACCAGAGAACCACGCGATGTCCCAAGCCATCCACCCTGCCCTGCAGCTTCTCAACCGCACCAGCCTGGTGACGCAGATCATCATCGGCCTGCTCGCAGGTATCGCCCTTGCCGTCATCGCCCCTCAGGCCGCCCTGTCGGTCGGTTTTATCGGCAGCGTGTTCGTCTCGGCGTTGAAGGCAGTGGCACCGGTGCTGGTGTTCATCCTGGTGATGTCGTCCATCGCCAACCATCAGCAGGGCCAGCAGACCCATATCCGACCGATCCTGGTGATGTACCTGATCGGCACCTTCAGCGCCGCGCTGGTAGCAGTGGTTGCCAGCTTTGCCTTCCCGTCATCGCTGGTGCTGAGCAGCCAGGCCGCTGAACTGACGCCGCCCGGCGGCATTGGCGAGGTGCTCAAGACCCTGCTGATGAACGTGGTCGACAATCCGGTCAACGCCCTGTTGAAGGGTAACTTCATCGGTATTCTGGCCTGGGCCATCGGCCTCGGTTTTGCCTTCCGTCACGCCAGTGCCAGCAGCAAACAGCTACTCGGCGATCTGTCCAACGGTGTGACGGCCATCGTCAAGCTGGTGATCCGCCTGGCACCGCTGGGTATCTTCGGCCTGGTCGCCGCCACCCTGGCCGAGTCCGGTTTCGACGCTCTGCTCGGTTACCTGCACCTGCTGATGGTGCTGGTCGGCTGCATGCTGCTGGTGGCCCTGGTGGTCAACCCGGCGCTGGTGTACTGGAAGATCCGTCGCAACCCTTATCCGCTGGTGTTCACCTGCCTGCGTGAAAGCGGTATCACCGCTTTCTTCACCCGCAGCTCGGCCGCCAACATTCCGGTCAACCTGCAGCTGAGCCAGCGCCTGGGCCTGCACGAGGAAACCTATTCGGTCTCGATCCCGCTGGGCGCCACCATCAACATGGCCGGTGCAGCCATCACCATCACCGTCCTGACTCTGGCTGCGGTGCACACGCTGGGCATCCCTGTCGACCTGCCAACCGCCCTGCTGCTGAGCATTCTGGCCTCGATCAGCGCCTGCGGTGCTTCCGGCGTGGCAGGCGGCTCGCTGCTGCTGATTCCGCTGGCGTGCAGCCTGTTCGGCATCCCCAACGAAGTGGCCATGCAGATCGTCGCCATTGGCTTCATCATCGGCATCGTGCAGGACTCGGCGGAAACCGCACTGAACTCCTCCACTGACGTGCTGTTCACCGCTGCTGCCTGCCTGGCGGAAGAACAGCGTCAAGCCTGAATTTCGGGGGCTCGTCCATCAGACGAGCCCACTGTCTGCTAGCAGTGCACGCAGCACAGCGGGCCCTATAGATCAGGGATACGGCAGGCAGCATAAAATTGATAACGATTAGCGTTTGAATTAAATTGACGCCCTTCGCAACCTCACAGCGGACGGTTTCATGTTCGAATTGCAAAGCGTCAGTTTCAGCATTCCTGAACGCACCCTGCTGCAGCCCTTGAGCCTGCACATCGATGCCGGACGCATGGTCGGCCTGATCGGGCACAACGGTTCAGGCAAATCGACCCTGATCAAATTGCTCGCCCGTCAGCAGTCGCCCAGCGCTGGACATATCCTGCTAGACGGCAAACCACTGTCAGCCTGGGGTCAACGCGATTTCGCCCGGCAGGTGGCCTACCTGCCTCAGCAGTTGCCGCAGACAGAGGGTCTGACCGTACGCGAGCTGGTGGGCTTCGGACGCTATCCCTGGCACGGTGCCCTTGGCCGCCTGGGCAATGAAGACCGCGCGCACATCGAGCGCGCCATGGACCTGACCGATACCGGCATGTTTGCCGATCGCCTGGTCGATCATCTGTCCGGCGGTGAGCGCCAGCGCGTCTGGCTGGCCATGTTGCTGGCACAAAACACCCGTTACCTGCTGCTCGACGAACCCACTTCGGCGCTGGATATCGCCCATCAGGTGGAAGTGCTCTCACGCGTCCACGACCTTAGCCGCGAGTTGGGCCTCGGGGTGCTGGTGGTGCTGCACGACATCAACATGGCTGCGCGCTATTGCGACCACCTGCTGGCTCTGCACAGCGGTCGCCTGCTGGCGCAGGGCAGCCCGACCGAACTGATGCATGGCGAGACCCTGGAGCGCATTTACGGCGTGCCCATGGGCGTGATGGCCAATCCGGCAGACGGCTCGCCGATCAGCTACCTGTGCTGAGCGGAGGCCACAGGTCGCCGGTATAAGGCAGAGGCTGATCGAGCAAGGGGCAGTTATCGCAATGCTCGAGGCTGTCCAGGCGATAGCGAATGCAACACACCCTGCGTTGACGCCAGAGGCCGTCGGGGCGCAGCGCTTGACTAACCTGCACATACTGAATCGGCCTGAACAGGGGGTTGCGAACGCCATCGGCACGCCGCTCCCGCTCCATCAGCTCGTGGCCGTGAACCAGTAGCGACTGGGGCAAGACCTTACCCATTTCACCTACGAACCATTCCAGGTAATTGCCCGCATTGCTCCACAGCACCTTGGGCGACAACCGTGTCTCCGTCGCCAGTATCTGGATAAACATCTGCAGATGCTCGGTCAGCTCGGCGAAACGCTGAAAGGCATCGGAGGGTGGCGCAGCAAACTGTTCACCATCGCCAGGCAACTTGAAGGCCAGTGGCAACCCCTGCTCATCCAGTACCACCTCGATGGCATCGAGCGCCAAGGGTAGGCGACGTCCCAACACCAGCGCGGCAGCGACCACCGGCGGAATCAGTCGAACCAGATAGTGCTTGGACCACTGCGAGGCCAGTGCTCGGCGATCCTGGCCGGTATGCAAAGGGTCGAAGCACTGCAAAACCTCATCGAGTTGAGCCGTTTGCAGGAGTCGGCGTACCGGCAGCGATGGCCGCGGGTCGTCGAAGGTGGTCAGTACGTCGCGATAACTCACAAACTCGCCAAAAAATAGCGGAGCGAGGGCAGCAATCATCGCCACCCCCTGCGAGCTCTAGAGAAACGACTCAGCACAATCGGCATCGGTCGAAGAAGCGCTCGCGACTCTGCACCATCAATGCGGCGCATTTGTGCGGGAAATCGAATTCCTTCTCCTGCCAGAAGCCCAGACGCTGCATGTGAGCAATCATTCGCTGATTGTCGGCACGCGGTTCGGCGACGATACGCTGGGTGCGCGGCTCATCCAGCAACAGATAATGCACCAGCGCCGATAGCCAGCTTTCCACCTTGTGCGGCCCGCGATGAGTCTCCTCGCCAACCAACATGTGGATACCTCGATCGTAGTCATCGACCGCATAGAAAGGTGCTATGCGATCCTCCTTGGCCCAGTAAGCCTCAAAATAGGCGAACGGCTGATCGTCGAAACACCCGATCAGAGTCAACACATGTGGATCAACCGCTAGCCGCTCCAGGTACTCACGGTGCTGCTCGAGGCTGCCCTGCTCCTGCCAGAACTCGGCCACCCGAGGGTGGTTCTGCCAGCGACTGAAGCGCTCCAGGTCGGCTTCGATATCAAGCGCACGCAGCGAGATCCAACTGCCCAGGCGCCTGTCGAAACGACGATACAGTTCGCCAGCGGGCTTCGGCGGACGTTGCGGATGACGCCGCCCATCGCTGAGCACGAAGCGTTGCGGATAGCTCTCGCTGGCCGCCCCGCGTCGCCAGGGCATGGGCAACTGCCAGAACATCGAACGCTGCACCTGCCAGAGGCCATCCGCCTCGGGACTGAGCAGCCCTCCTTGCACCAACGCAGCCGGGCAATCGTCCAACTGCAGCAATAGTCGCTGGCAGGCTGGATCGATCGCGAACGCCTGGTAGGCAAACGCCCAGACTGCAAGCGGCATATCGCCTCCCTGCAGCCACCAGACCTCGTCCTGACGCTCGGCACGCAACAGCGGCTGGCCATCGAGCAGCAGAGTCAACTCATGTGCGCCGCCATCGACTAGCAGCGTGCGCCCATCAGGCAGGGCCAGGGAAACACCGGACATGGACATCACCTCGAAAACCTCAAGACGAATGAAAGATGAAAATATTTAGTCGAACTCACTCAGGGATGGCCTGAAATAGCCGTCATTCCCGCGCAGGCGGGAATCCAGAACCCCGCAGCACCTGGACTCCCGCATTCACGGGAATGACAGTGTGGGGCTTTTTCAGAGTTTCCTCAGGCGCTTTCCAACGCCCGAGCCTGAGTCGAAATTGCCGCCGGCAAGTGCTCGAACAGCGATTGAGAGATCTCCTGAGCGCGCATCGGCAATACCGACAGCAAGGTGTCGCTCAGGCCGTGGCTGCTCTGACTGAACCCCTGCAGATAGATACCCGCCCTTAGGCGTGCATCGGTACGTACGCGGTAGTCGCGCTCGACGCGGAAGTCACCCAGGTATTCCTGCAGTGGCGCCAGCAACTCACGGTGAGAGTTGCGCTCGTAACCGGTGGCGAGGATCACCGCATCGTAGCGCCGGCTCTCCATGCCACCGGTGGCGCTGTCGCGCAGCGCCAACTCGATACCCTCGTCGCTGGCACGGGCGCTTTCCACCGTGCGCCGGCACAGGAAGCCATGACGCGCCTGTTTGGCCACCTTCTGCCGATAGAAGATGCCGTAGATACGCTCGATCAAATCCAGGTCGACCACCGAATAATTGGTGTTGTGGTACTCCTGAATCAGCTTTTCACGCTCGGCCTCAGGCTCGTTGAATACCAGGTCGGTGTAGTTGGGGGTGAATATCTCATTGACGAATGGGCTGTCGTCAGCCGGCTTGAGTACTGCCGCGCGTAGGATCATGTCCACCTGCACCGATGGGTAGCTGTCGTTAAGGTCGATGAAAGCCTCAGCCGCACTCTGCCCACCGCCAACCACGGCGATGCGCATCGGTTCGTGCCGAGTGCAGGGCTGGCTGGCCATGCGCTCCAGATAATGGGCGTGATGGAAAACTCGCGCATCATCACGCAGATGGGAGAAGGCCGAGGGAATCCGCGGAGTACCACCGGTGCTGAGGACGATGGAACGCGCCAGACGAAAGCGCTCGTTGCCCTGAGTGTCGACGGAGATCACCCGTAGTTGGTCGATGCCCTGGGCGCCGTACACCGGTTCGACGCGAACCACCGACTCGCCGTAGGCGCACTGATCTGCGAATTGCTGGCCGACCCAACGCAGGTAGTCGTTGTACTCCAGCCGGCACGGGTAGAAGGTTCCAAGGTTGATGAAATCGACCAGCCGCCCTTGCGCATGCAGGTAGTTGACGAAGCTGTAGGGACTGCTGGGGTTGCGCAGGGTCACCAGATCCTTGAGGAAGGAAATCTGCAATTCACTCTGGCTCACCAGGGTATTGCCGTGCCAGCGGTAATCCTGCTGACGATCGAGGAACAGCGCATGGTAAGCACGGCCTTCCCGCTCGGCCTGCTCCTGCAGGGCAATAGCCAGTGCCAGATTGGAGGGGCCGAAGCCGATGCCGAGCACGTCGTAGGTCGGAACGATCAACTGAGTCATGATGCCTGTGTCCTTTAGCCGTTTGCCACGAACAAGCCATGGGCCTGTCAGGGATAGTCCGCTTGCTCGGCCTGAAGGCGTGAGACTGCGGTCTTGAAGAAAAGACGAGGCAGGCGCTCAGAAATTTATAATCATTCTCATTATTGATACTTGATCGACAGCCGGATTTCACCCTGCCCGTTGACGCAGGCGTATGCGGCAATGCTTCATGGCGTTGACGACATGCTTCTCCACCATAGGGCGAGATATACCCATGCGCTCGGCAATCTCGGCATGAGAGCAGCCCTCCATCTTGCGCAACAGAAACACCTTTCGGCAAACCGGTGACAGTTCGTCCAAAGCCTGCTTCAACAGCCCCAGTTGCTGGGCCTGACTGGCCTGAATCTGCGGATCGCACGCGTCGACGAGCTCCTCATGCCCCAAAGACTCAAGCGGCTCGTCGGCGCGCACCTGGGCACGCCGGTGTCGGTCAACACTCAGGTTGATGGCGGTACGAAAAAGAAAGGCGCGCGGCTGCTCGATAACATCCATGGTCTTTCGCTCGAGCAGCCGCAGGAAGCTCTCCTGAGCCAGATCCGCAGCCGCCTGGCGATCACCGAGCGTACGACTGAGGTAACGGATCAATTCTTGGTAATGCTGTATCACAACGCTCTCTAAGCCCCTGGCGGAACCGCCCCGCGCAGGTTCCTGATGTGTCACGGCAACAGACACTTGCTGACAGCCTGGGTCAGCGGTACTTATAATCACTCGCATTTTTTGCAAATGAAAGCCTTGCAAAAGCCTGGGACGCCCGAATGATCGAGCAGCAATCCACCGATGAAGACGAGCGCCTCAGCGCCGAGGCGGCGTATTGGTGCGCGCGCCTGCATGACGTGGACTGCACGGCCGAGGAGCGCCAGGCCTTCGCTCGCTGGATAGCCGCTGCCCCCAACCACCAGCACGAATACGACGCCATGCTGGCGATCTGGCGACTGGCCGATCAACTAAGCCCGGCGCACGCCCCCACGCCTCGGCATGCACCAGCTCGCCCCCGCCGCCAACGAAGCGCATGGCGCGCCGCCAGAATGGCCACTGCCGCCATGCTGGGAGCCGTGACCATCTGGCTGGGCGGCTGGTCAGCCGGCCTGCTGCCGGCGCAAGCTGGCTACTACACGGCACAGGAAACCCCACGCAAAGTCATGCTGGCAGACGGCTCACGCGTTCAGCTCAACAGCAACAGCAGACTGATCTTCGCCACCTTCCGCGACCGCCGCAGTGCCTGGCTCAAGAGTGGCAGCGAAGGCTACTTCGAGGTCGCCCACGACAGCGAACACCCCTTTAGCGTACTGACCGACAATGGCCAAGTACGTGTCACCGGCACCCGCTTCAATGTCTGGACAGACGACCAACAGATGCTAATCAGCCTGCTCGAGGGCGCCGTGGTGGTCAGCCCGCCGAAGGGTGTCCAGGGTAGCCAGGCACAACTTTCTCCCGGCATGCAGGCGCGCTATCGCCAGGGTAGCAGCCAGATCGACGTGGAACAGGCGAGTACCGCCAGTGCTATTGCCTGGATCGAGGGCAAACTGGTATTGGATGACCTGGCACTGAGCGTCGCCCTACCACTTATCAACCGCTACCTTGAGCAGCCAGCGCGCCTGGGCGACGCAGCCAGTGGTAACTTGCGCATCGGTGGCATCTATCGTACCGATGACCTCAAGGCGCTGATCGAATCGCTACCAACCGTGCTGCCCATCGAAATCAAACGCCACGATGACGGCGGTCTGATTCTGAAAAGCCGCTACGCCTCACTCTAGATGGACGCGCCATGCGCATCGAGATGAACAATACCGCTCGCGCCTGAAGCGAAGTGAGCGCTGCCAGACACCCATCCTCGGTTTTCTTTGAGTTTTCTCCCGCCTTATCCGTCTTAACAGGAACGATTCGGGTTTGCAGTCATTTCGATTGCAGCCGCATCGCCCTCGTTTTCCGGCGCAGCCTGCGCCGAGCCTCAGGACTGGATGATGCAGACACCTCCGCAAAGTACCTTCCGCGAACTCTTCCGGCTGTTACGCCCGTTCGCCCCACAACTCGCCGCTGCCACCCTGCTGGGCGTGCTCGGCGGCGCTAGCATCACGGCGTTGCTGGCCACCATCAACTACAGCCTGCACTCTGACGAAGGTATGCAGAGCGCCCTGCTGCTGGGCTTCGCCGGCTTATGCCTGCTGGCGCTGGTCGGCTCGATCATCTCCGACATCGGTACCAATTATGTCGGCCAACACGTCATCGCCAGGCTGCGCAAGGATCTGGGCAGCAAGATCATCTCGGCACCGATCGACCAGATCGAGCGCTACCGCAGCCACCGCCTGATCCCGGTGCTGACCCACGACATCGACAC
Organism: Ectopseudomonas composti; assembly: GCF_900115475.1. Classification (GTDB taxonomy): domain Bacteria; phylum Pseudomonadota; class Gammaproteobacteria; order Pseudomonadales; family Pseudomonadaceae; genus Aquipseudomonas; species Aquipseudomonas composti. Next base: position 427,041 of record NZ_FOWP01000002.1, on the reverse strand, counting down.
CATTAGCGACTTCGCCTTCGCCTTCGCGCCACTGGCGGTGTCACTGACCGTCACCCTCGGCTGCCTGGGCTATCTGGCCTCACTCTCGCTGCCCATGTTCCTCACCACCGCCTTGGCCATCGTAATCGGCAGTGCCATTCAGTACGTGGCGCGCAGCAAGGGTATCCGCGGTTTCTTCCAGGCCCGCGACGCTGAAGACGACCTGCAGAAGCACTACCGTGCCATGGCCGAGGGCGCCAAGGAACTGCGCATCAGCCGTCCGCGCCGTTTCCAGCACTACAGCGAGCGCCTGCAGGGCACGGCCGAACGCATCTGCGACATCCAGATCCGATCGATCAACCTGTTCGTGATTGCCAAGGGTTTCGGCTCGACCCTGTTTTTCATCGTCATCGGCGTGGCCCTGGCCTACCAGAGCTTCTGGCCAAGCACCGACAAAGCGACACTGAGCGGCTTCATCCTGGTGCTGCTGTACATGAAGGGCCCCCTGGAGCATCTGGTCGGCCAGTTGCCTATCGTCAGCCGCGCCCAGGTTGCCTTCCGCCGCATCGCCGAGCTGTCACAGCGCTTCTCTTCGCCGGAACCCAACCTGCTGCTGCGAGACGACGGTCGCAGCGCGCCGCCGATGCAAGGCATCGAGCTGCGCAGCCTGCACTATCGCTACCCCACCGAAGACGGCGGCGAAGGCTTTGGCGTTGGCCCGGTGGATCTGCACATCCGCCCCGGTGAAATCCTCTTCATCGCTGGCGAGAACGGCTGCGGCAAAACCACCCTGATCAAATTGCTGCTGGGCCTCTACGTACCCAAGGGCGGTACGTTGCTGCTCAACGGCGAGCAGGTGACGGACGCCAATCGCGACGATTACCGCCAACTGTTCACCACCATTTTCGCCGACTATTTCCTGTTCGAGGACCTGCTCAAGGGTAGCCAGGACATACCAGCGGAAGCCAACCGCTATCTGGAACGCCTGGAGATCGCCCACAAGGTCAGCCTGGACGACCATAACTACTCGACCACCGACCTTTCCACAGGCCAGCGCAAGCGCCTGGCGCTGGTCCAGGCCTGGCTGGAGAAACGCCCGGTACTGGTGTTCGACGAATGGGCTGCCGATCAGGACCCCGAATTTCGCCGCATCTTCTACACCGAGCTGCTGCCAGAGCTTCGGGCCCAGGGCCGCACCTTGATCGTGATTTCCCACGACGATCGCTACTTCCACGTTGCCGACCGCCTGCTGCAGATGGCCTCCGGGCGGATCGTTTCGCTTCAGGAACAGCACCGGGACACCACTGAGCCCGCCATGGAAGACGCCCCCGCCGGGTAAGGCGCGGGCAAAGCATAAATGTGAAATTTATTTTCCGGTTTCTTCTTACTCGCGCGTCTTAAAGCAAATCATTCTAATTAAAACCAACACTACACAGATTATTCAGGAGTACAGCAGTGCGTTCATCCAGCTCTTTCTCTACGTCCGCAAACACGCTCAAACCTCTGGCTCGCCTGGTCCGTGCCACCGCATTCGGTCTGGCTCTTGGAGCCTCTGCTCCGCTGCTGGCCGAGCCTGTACACATCGACCTGCCCGCACAACCGCTGGCCTCGGCGTTGACCAGTTTGGGGGCGCAGACTGAACTGCAGATACTGTTCAATCCGGCTCAACTCAGCCGTCTGCGCAGCAATGCAGTCGTGGGCGAGATGGAGGCTCTGCAGGCACTGGACGCCCTGCTAGAAGGTACCGGTGTGCGTTATCAACTCGACGGCAACCGCGTCAGCCTATTCACCAGCGCGGGCGACAATGCCCTGGCCCTGCCCGAGCAGGTAATCGAAGGGCGTAGCGAAGGACAGAACAGTTTCGTACCCAAAACCAGCAACAGCGCCAGTAAAACCAATACCTCAATTCTCGAGATACCCCAGTCGGTATCGGTGATCACTCGCGCCCAGCTCGAAGCCCAGGGCGCCCAGAGCGTTACCGAAGCGCTGCGCTATGTGCCGGGGGTCAAGGTGGAGACATATGGCCTCGACCCGAAAGGCTACGATTGGCTATTCATTCGCGGTTTCAACGGCCAGAGCACCAGTGATTACCTCAACGGCCTGCGTCAGCAGAACAACGACTACGCCTTGTTTCGCAGCGAGCCCTATGCACTCGAACGAGTCGATGTGGTTCGCGGCCCTGCTTCAACCCTGTTCGGCCAGGGTGATGCCGGCGGCGTGATCAACCGGGTGAGCAAGAGACCTACCACCAACCAAGTCAATGAGGTTCAGCTCACTGCCGGCAGCCATGAGCGTCGCCAGGGCCAGTTCGATGTTGGTGGCGCGTTCGACGATCAGGGCCAGTTTCTCTACCGCGTCGTCGGTCTATACCGCGAAGCCAACACCCAGGTGGAGTATGACGATGGCCATGAGCTGGAAGATGATCGCCAGTACATCGCACCGTCCTCCACCTGGGCGCCGAACGAGGACACCAGCCTGACCCTGCTTACCGACTTTCTGCGTGATCGCAACGGCGGCAGCCTGTTCGTCTACACCAAGCCCAACGGCCACACCACCGATACGCTGCTCGGTGACCACAGCTTCAACCGCTTCGACCAGGATCAGTACAACCTCGGCTACGAGTTCCGCCACCGTTTCAACGATGCGCTGGAGTTCCGCCAGAACCTGCGCTACGGCCAGGTGGACCTGACGTTCAACAACCTGTTGCCGGCACTGATCGATACCGCAAGCGGTACGGTGTTCCGCGCGGCGGATCGCCGCTTACAGCATCTAAACACCTTCGCCGTGGACAACCAGCTGCAGGCCGACTTCAACACAGGCTCGATCCGCCACACGCTGCTCACCGGCATCGACTACAGCTGGCAGGACGCCGACATCAAGTTCTATCGCAACATGCCGTTGGGCGCCGGAGGCGTGACACCACCTCTGGACGTGAACAACCCTGTCTATGGCCAGCCGATTCAAACGCCAAACGCAGGTAACTCGCAGACTCGAGCTGATTACGACCAAACCATCGAGCAACTCGGCGCCTACGTTCAGGATCAGATCCACTTCGACGACCATTGGCTGCTGACCCTGGGTGGACGCCATGATCGCGTGCGTAACGACTTCGACAATAATATTCAGGGCGGCCGATCCACCAACCAGAAGGATGATGCCTTCACCGGCCGCGTTGGCCTGACCTATGTCACCGACTTCGGCCTGGCACCCTATATCAGCTACGCCGAATCCTTCGCGCCCAATAGCGGGGTCAGTCGCCTGGGTAACACCTTCGACCCGAGCGAGGCCAATCAATGGGAAGTGGGGGTGAAGTACCAGCCGCATGATGACCTGCTGCTGACCCTGGCCGCCTTCGATCTGATCAAGACCAACATCCTGACCGCCGAGCGTGACAGCAACGGCGCTACCACGGGTTTCAACGTTGCCGAAGGCAAGCAGCGCTCGCGCGGCATCGAGGCCGAGGCTCGCCTCAAGCTTGACGAACACTGGGATATCCTTGGTTCGTACACCTACACCAAGGCGCAGATCACCCGTAGCAATGACAATAACCAAGGTAATCGTCCGGCCAACGTGCCGGAACACATGGCTTCGGCCTGGGTGAACTACAACTTCACCAATGGCTCGCTGCAGGGCCTGACCCTTGGCGCCGGCGCCCGCTACGTTGGCTCGATGTACGGCAACAACGCCAACACCTTCGGCGCCGACAGCTACACCCTGTTCGACGCGTCGGCCAGCTACAAACTGACGCCACAAGTCACGCTGGCCATATACGCGCAGAACCTGCTTAACGAGGAATACACCGCCACCTGCGACTCGGCCACCAGTTGCTATCTCGGCCTGGAACGCAACCTGATGACCAGCGTCAAGTACAGCTGGTAACCAGATGCAAAGCCCGGCACCGCCATTGGCGGTGCCGGGCTTTTGCTTGCCGACTAATCAGGCTCCTGCGGGAGCCTTGCGCGTATCTGGAGAAGTCCTTGCCAGCCTCAACGAACCTTGCCCACCGACTACTGAAACGCCGCCAATTGCTTCAGGCCATGGCCATCGGCGGACTGGCCCTCGGTTGCGGCTTGCCATTGCGGGCCGAACCACTGCAGCGCGTGGTCGCCATCAACTGGGCTGCGGCCGAAACCCTGCTGACTCTCGGCGTGGAGCCACTGGCTATTTCCGATGTCGGCTACTACCGACGGCGCATGCCCGCGCCCCCCTTGCCGCAGACCGTGCGTGATATAGGCCCATTCTGGGAGCCCAATCTCGAATTGCTGCATCAATTGAGTCCGCAACTGATCCTCAGCGATGCCCTGCCCAACAGCGTATTACGCGCGCTCAGTGACATCGCACCGACCGAGGTGGTGAACATCTTCCCCACCGAAAAGGGCGTCTGGAACAGCGCCAGCGCCTTCATGCAGCAGTTGGCCGAGCGCCTGCACCTGAGTGATCGCGCTGACGTTTATCTACAAGCTGCTGAGCAGCGCTTGGAGGCGCTACGCGCTCGCTTGGCACAACGCCCACAGCCAGCGCTGTACATCGCCGTGCTCAACCAGGATGGCCGCCACGCCACGGTCTACGGCCAGCACAGCATGGCCCAGGACGTGCTCCAGCGACTGGGGCTGCGCAATGCCTGGAGTGGTCCGAGCAATGCCATGGGCTTCAGCCTCACCGGTATCGAACGCCTCAGCGAACAACCTGATGCCCATCTGCTGTACATCGAAATTCCCACCACATCGGCGCGCCTGCAGAGCCTGCGTCAGCCCAATGCCTTGTGGAACAACCTGCCAGCAGTACGCCGCAATCAAACTCAGGCACTGGGCAAATTCTATCCCTATGGCGGCGTGGCCTCGTTCCTCAGCCTCGCCGAGCGCATTACCGACTATCTGGACAACCAGGAGGTGCGCCATGGCTGAGTCACTGAGCCTGCCCGTGCCCCCCCCCCGGCACAGCCTGGGCTCGGCGCTGTGCACCCTGATCATCGCAACGCTGGCTGCACTGCTGGTGTGGCGCGGGCTCAATGGCCTGCTACCGCGCGAGCTGTGGTGGCAGGCGTTGTGGTCACCGGATCGGGACAGCCCCAATCAGGTACTGCTGCATTTCAGCTTCGCGCCACGCCTGCTGGTCAGCCTGATGGTCGGCGCCGCCCTCGGTCTGGCCGGCACCCTGTTCCAGCAGATTCTGCGCAACCCGCTAGCCGAGCCGGTGACCCTTGGTGTCGCTGCCGGTGCCAACCTGGCGCTGTCGGTCACCACCATCTGGGCACCGACGCTGCTGATCCATGGCCTGGAGGCAGTGACCCTGGCAGGGGCCGGGCTGGCCACCCTGGCCCTGTTCAGCTTCGCCTGGGGCCGCCAGTTGTCGCCGCTGCGTTTCATCCTGGCCGGCATGGTGATCAGCCTCTACTGCAACGCGCTGAACGCCCTGCTGGTGCTGTTCAACCACGACTACCTGATCGACCTGCTGCTATGGCAGGCCGGCTCGATCAACCAGAGTGGCTGGGACGGGGTGCTCTACCTGGCGCCACGCCTGGCCATCGCCGCCACGCTCGCCGTGCTGCTGATTCGCCCACTGGCAGCGCTCGGTCTGGAAGACCAGAGCGCTGCCAGCATCGGTGTGTCGCTACGCACCACCCGTGGCCTCGGCCTGCTGATCGCGGTGGCGCTAAGTGCCTTCGTCACCAGCGTGGTCGGCATCATTGGCTTTATCGGCCTCGCCGCGCCGGCCATCGCGCGCATGACAGGGGCGCGTACCCTGCGCCAACGGTTGCTGTGGGCGCCTCTGCTCGGCGCCGCGCTGCTGTGCTTGGTGGATCAATGCGCACGCGAGCTGTCGCGTCTGGTCGGCGAAGTACCGGCCGGCATCCTCACTGCGGTGTTCAGCGTACCGCTGCTGCTGTGGCTGCTGGCCCGCCAGCGTAGCGGCAGTATCCAGCCGCACAGAACGAGCATTGGCCAGCCCACAGCGCATCCGTGGCGACCTATCCTGCTGATTGCCGGACTACTGGTCGTACTGCTGATACCAGCGGTGTTTTTGGCCAAAGGGCTGCACGGCTGGCAATGGGCCGAGTTCAGCGAGCTGCACTGGCGCCTGCCACGCGTATTCGGCGCCCTGGCCGCCGGCGCCATGCTGGCCATGGCCGGGCTGCTGGTACAACGCCTGACCGGTAACCCCATGGCCAGCCCGGAAGTATTGGGCGCCAGCTCCGGCGCGGCACTGGGCGTGCTGGTGTTGTTCCTGCTGGTACCGCAACCGCAGGCGCTGATGCTACCAGCAGCCAGCCTGGGCGCCCTGCTGACCCTCGCAGCTCTGCTCTGGTTCGCCTGGCGCAGTGCCTTCAGCCCTGAACGTCTGCTGCTCACCGGGGTGTGCCTGACCACCTTGATGGGCGCGTTGAGCACCTTACTGATGGCCAGCGGCGACCCACGCATGACCGCGCTGATGAGCTGGATGACCGGCTCGACCTATCAGGTCGATGCCACTGCCGCCACGACTGCCATGATCATGGCCGTGCTGCTGGGCGCTGCGGCGCTACTGCTGGCACGCCCACTCGACCTGCTCGGCCTGGGCAACGGCACGGCGGCGGCGCTCGGTCTGCGTCTGCGTGCCAGCCACCTGGGCATCCTGCTGCTGGCCGCCCTGCTCACCGCCGCATCTACCCTGATGGTCGGCCCTCTGAGTTTCGTCGGCCTGATCGCCCCGCATATCGCCCGCCACCTCGGCGTGCGCCGTGCGCTGCCGCAACTGCTGCTGAGCGCGGGTGCCGGCGCACTGATCATGCTGTTGGCCGACTGGCTGGGGCGCAACCTGGCCTATCCATGGCCGGTTTCCGCCGGGTTGCTGGCTGCCTTCATCGGCTGCCCATACTTTCTCTGGCTGATGCAGCGCGAACGTCGCAGCTAGCCAGCTGGTGCGCGCAGCGTTCCCTACGGGAAGGCGTTGTGCCTGATGCCCGCGGGCGCGCCATGTGCTCCCGCTTCTCGTTGATCGATAGGCCCTACCAGCAGCGCCGCAGAAACGCTGCCGTCTGTGCGTAGTACTCCAGCACCTCCGGTACCAGCCCGGCCATACGCAGGAAATCATGGGTCATGCCACGGCATAGTCGGCTCTCTACGACCACACCCTGCTCGCGCAGGTGCTTGGCATAGGCCAAGCCCTCATCCAGCAACGGGTCGAACTCGGCGATCAGCAGCAGCGCCGGCGCACTGCCACGCAATTGCCCCTCCGCCAGCAACGGCGAACAGCGCCAGTCACAACGCTGCGCCGGCTGTGGCACGTAGTGTTGGTAGAACCAGGCAAGTGTCGCGCTTTCCAGCAGATAGCCTTCAGCGAACAACTCGTGGGATTCGCTGGCTTGTCGGGCGTCCACCGCCGGATAGAACAGCAGTTGCGCACAAGGCTTGGCCCCCTGCGTGGCAGCCAGTTCAGCGCAAATCACGCTGGCCAGGGTCGCACCGGCGCTGTCCCCTCCCAAGGCCACTCGTGCCGGATCCAGCCCCAGCGCCAAACCGCCTTCTTGCAGCCAGTTCCAGGTATCGCGCACATCCTCCAGGGCCGCAGGAAAGGGATGCTCTGGCGCCAGTCGATAGTCCAGCGCCAACACCGCGCACTGCGCGCTGACGGTCAGTTGCCGACAGACCGCATCGTGCGAGTCCAGGCTGCCGATGCAATACCCGCCACCGTGCAGGTAGATCAGCACTGGCAACGTCGCATTGGCCAGCACCGGCCGGTAAAGCCGTGCGGCCAGTTGACCGTGTCGCACCGGCAACGAAATCTGCTCCACGGTACAGGCCGGAGCGAATGGCGGCAGGCTGCGCGAAGCCACCTCAAACTCGATACGCGCTTGTGCCACCGGCAGTTCGTGCGGTGCCGGCCGCCCTGCCCGCCGACCCTCGTCGACCATATCGAGATAGGCGGCGATTTCCGCGTGCAGCTCGCCAGGGGCAGTAGAAAGGGCAACATTCATAGCGCGAACGCCTCCTGCGCGGTTTGCGCGCAACAATGATCGATGACTGCCAGCAGTTCCGCCTCGTATAGCGCCATGAAGCGTTCGATGCTGGTGGGACGGAACACCCGCCGGCTGAACAGGCAACGCAGCGCCAGTTCGCCGTCGTGCACCTGACCGACGATTTCCAGCCAGTTGTTCAGCGGCGCACTCGCGGCATAGGCATCACCGGGCCGCTCATCGAGCAGGCTGAACAAGGCGTCGCCATCGCCATTCTGGTCGAGCTGGCCCAGGTAGTTGAAGGTCACTCGCGGCTGCGCCCGTGCTGCCAACCTGCTGCGCGTCTCGCCATCGGCCAGGTAGCGCAGCACGCCGTAGCCGATGCCCTTGTTCGGCACCGTGCGCAGGCGTTGGCGCAGCGCCGTGATGGCCTGGCTGTAATCGCCCTCGCCAGCCTCCAGGCGCACGGGGAACAGGCTGGTGAACCAGCCCAGGGTGCGGCTGTGGTCGAGGCCGTCGAACAGATCCTCACGGCCGTGCCCTTCCAGCCCGACCAGCACCGCACGCTGCTCGCTCCAGCCACACAGGGCGCGGCCGAGTGCGGCCAGCAGCAGGTCGTTGATCTGCGTGCGATAGGCTTGCGGCGCGACTTTGAGCAGGCGCGTGGTAGCGGCTCGATCCAGGCGCAGGCTGATCTGTTCACGCAGCGCCACCTGAGCCCGGCCGCGAGGGTTGTCACGCGGCGGCTCGCCCAGCCCCTCGCTGGCAGTCTGCTGCAGCCAGTACGGCAGCTCCTCGCGCAGGCTTGGCTGACTGGCGTAAGCCGTCAAGCTGTGCGCCCACTGACGATAACTGCAGGAGGCCGGCGGCAGACTCGGCACTTCGCCGCGCTGCAGCGCCACATAAAGCCGCTGCAGATCCTCCAGCAATACCCGCCAGGACACGCCGTCCACCCCCAGGTGCTGGATCACCAGCAACAGGCGGCGGCTGCCATCGGCCAACTCGCTGTAGACCGCCCGCAGCAAGCGACCCTGGCCGATGTCGAGGCTGCGCTGTGCACGGTTGGCCAGTGTCAGCGCCTCGGCAGCATCGTCCGGTTGTCGATGCCAGAGCAGCGGGTCGGCCTCCAGCCCCAGTTCGTCGAGCTGGCAATAACGCTGCCGCCACTGCCCACCCTCCCCCCTGGCGAAGGCCAGGCGCAGGCTGCCATGCTCGGCCAGCAGCAAACGCAGCGCCTGCTCCAGCAGGCGCGCGTCCAGCGGTCGATGGCAAGCCAACAGCAAGGCCTGGTTGAAATGGTCGGGCTCGGGCAGATGCTGGTCGAACAGCCACTGCTGGATCGGCAGCAGGGCGAAGTGTTCTTCGTCCTCGGCCATGTCCGTCACCAGTGTCTGAGTAGGCTCGCTGACCTGCTGCGGACGCTCCAGCAAGGCGGCGATGCTCTGGTACTGCAACAGGTCGCGCAAACGCAGCTCCAGGCCGAGCCCCTCGGCCTGACGTGCACGCGACACCACCTGCAGGCTGAGAATCGAATCGCCGCCCAGGTCGAAGAAATTGTCGTGAATACCGACCTGCTCGACCTGCAGTACCTGCGCCCATATCTCGGCCAGGATGCGCTCGGCATCATTACGCGGTGCCACATAACCCGCGCCCTGCCAACTCGGCTCCGGCAGCGCCTTGCGGTCGATCTTGCCAGCCGGTGACAGCGGCATGCGCTCGAGCCTGAGAATCTGCGCCGGCACCATATAGTCCGGCAGCTGCGCCCGCAGGTAGCTGCGCAACGCGTCGCCCTCGACCTCACCGACCACGTAGCCGATCAGTTGCTTGCCGCTGCCCCCCTCGCGCGCCACCACCACGGCTTCACGCACCTGTGCATGCGCCTGCAGGCGCGCCTCGATCTCGCCCAGTTCGATGCGGAAACCACGGATCTTCACCTGATGGTCGATACGCCCCACGTACTCGACGACGCCATCGGCGCGCCCGCGCACCAGATCGCCACTGCGATATAAACGCGAACTTGGCTCGCCGAAGGGATCGGCGACAAAACGTTCAGCGGTCAGCCCCGGCCGCTGGTGATAACCACGCGCCAGCAAGTCACCACCGATATACAGCTCGCCAGCTACGCCCAGCGGCACCGGGCGTAGCTGCGGGTCGAGGATGTACAGCCGGCGCGCACCGACCGCCTGGCCGATGGGGGCATAGGCTGCCTGGCAACGGGTGCTCGCATCGGCCTTCCACAGCAGCGGTGTGACCACGGTTTCGGTCGGCCCATAGCCGTTGATCAGGTACTCGGCCTTGAGGGTACGGCGCGCCAGCTCGAAGGCGGCTTCAGGCACCGCATCACCACCGAAGCAATAGATGCGCATGCTCGGCACATGGCCAAGCTGCGCGGCCTGATCGGCCAGTTGCAACAGGTAAGCCGGCGGGAAGGCCGCGACCGTGACCCGATGTTCGCGCAGTTGCGTCAGGGTCTGCTCAGCGCTCCATAGCGCCTCCCCACGGATCAACAGACTGCCGCCATGGCTGAGGGTGGTAAGCCAGCGTTCATGGGCGCCATCGAAGGCGAACGACATGAAAATCAGTTCGCGATCCTGCGCCGTCATGGCGTAGCGCTCGCCGATGGCGCGGCAATGCGCGGCGATCTGCCCGTGCGCCACGGCCACGCCCTTGGGCTGGCCGGTGGAACCCGAGGTGTAGATCAGATACGCCAGATTGCCGGGATGCACGGTTACCTGGGGCAGCTCGCAGGGCTCTGCGGATAGATCGAGCCTGTCCAGCTCCAGGCACACCACGCCGTCGGGTACGGGCAGGCGCTCACGCAGGCGGCTGTCGGTCAGCAGCAAGGTGATGCCAGCGTCCTGCATCTGGAACGCCAGGCGCTCGCGCGGGTAATCGGCGTCCAACGGCACGTAGGCGCCCCCCGCCTTGAGCACGGCGAGCAACGCCAGCGGCAACTCGACACCACGCGGCAAGGCCACGCCCACGCGCACTTCGGGGCCGACGCCGAACGCAGTCAGACGCTGGGCCAGGCGGTTGGAGTCCAGTTCCAGACGCTGACGGTCGAGGCTGACGGTCTCGTCGATCAGCACACAATCCTGCGGCCGCTCGCGGTTGTGTCGAGTGACAGCCAGGTGCACCGGCTCGAATGCCGTCGGCAACGATGCCTGACCGTGCAGACGATGATGCGCCTCGTGTTCGAGCGTGCTCAGGCAATCGATATCGCCGAGGCGCTGCTCGCCCCCCTGCAGCATGGCGGCGAGAATCTGCTCGAAGTTGGCGCGGATACGCAGTACCGCGTCCACATGAAAATGGCTGCGCAGGTACTGGTATTCGATCTCCATTCCCTCGCCCAGGCGCACGGCCAGGTCCATCGGCACGCTGGTCACGTCCTTGGACGCCAGCTCGCCGAAACGCGGCCCGTCGCCGCCACCGCGCCGCAGCGCCTCGTCCACCGGGTAGTTCTCGAACACGATGATGCTGTCGAACAGCGCCTGGCCACCATGACCCGCCCAGCGCTGGATGTCATACAGCGGCGTGTGCTCGTATTCGCGCACCTCCAGGTTGTACGCCTGGAGTGCTCGCAGCCAGTCACCGAGCCCCGCATCCGCTGCTGGCGCCTGCACCACCGGCAGGGTGTTGATGAACAGCCCCAGCAGCGTCTCGGCGCCAGCCAGGCTGGTGGGTCGTCCGGCGACGGTGGCGCCGAAGGTGACCCGCTGCTTGCCGGTGTAGCGCTGCAACAGCAGCAACCAGGCGCCCTGCAACAGGGTGTTGAGGGTAACGCGCTGCTGCCGGGCAAAGGCTCGCAGGCGCTCGGTTGCCCCCGCGTCGTAATGACTGTAGGTCACGCCATGGCCACTGCCTTCAGCGGGGCGCGACAGGCTGTCGGCCAGCAAACAGGGTTCGTCCAGCCCGGTCAGGCGCTGCCGCCAGAACGCTTCGGCAGCGTCGCCATCCTGATGCTGCAGCCAGGCGATGTAGTCGGCGTAGCGTGCGACGGGCGCAGGCAGACATTCACCGGCATAGACCTGCAGCACCTCCTTGATCAGTTGCGCGCCGCTCCAGCCATCGGTGACCAGGTGGTGCATGGTCCACACCAGTTGCCAGCGCCCCTCGCCCAGAGCCAGCAGGCTCATGCGCTGCAGCGGCGGTCGGGCCAGATCGAAGCCTTCAGCGCGGTCTCGCTCGGCGAAGGCGATGACATCTGTCTCGCCCTCGATCACCCGCACCTCGGTCGGCACCTGACGCTGCACCACCTGCAAGGGCTGGCGTAGCCCGCCCTGCCAGAGAAACCCGCTGCGCAGCGTTTCGTGGCGCGCTACCACCTGCGCCCAGGCCGCCTGCAAACGTGCCGGATCTAGCGCCTCGACCGCCACGCTGATCTGGTTCACGTAGAGCCCGGAGCCCGGATTGTCGAGGGCATGGAACAACATGCCCTGCTGCATCGGCGACAGCGGGTAGATATCTTCGATGGCGGCGGCCAGCAGGTCGAGGGTATCGAGCTGCGCCTGATCGAGACCGGCCAGGGGGAAGTCCGCCGGCGTCACGCCGCCCGCGCCAGGTGTCAGGCAATGGGTGATCAGGGCGCGCAGCTCGGTCAGGTAACGCTGCGCCAGTTGCATGACCGGCGCCTCGTCGAACATCTCGCTGCTGAAGGTAAAGCGCAGGCCCAGGCGCGCATCGAGCACCTGGCCATCGATGCTCAGCCAGTTCCCCAGCGGCGCGGCGCCGTCGCGATTCGCCCCGGCGCTTTCACTGGCCAGACGCAACAGGGCATCGCTGGCGAAGCTGGCATCGAACTGGCCCAGGTAGTTGAAGGTCACCCGTGGCTCATGCAGTCCGTCCAGGCCCTGACCAAGATGACGCAACAGACCATAGCCAAGCCCACCACGCGGCACCGCACGCAGTTGTTCCTTGACCTCCTTGATCGCCGCACCCGGCTCGCCGTCAGCCTGCAGGCGCAGCGGGTAGAGACTGGTGAACCAGCCCAGGGTACGGCTCAGATCGATATCGTCGAACAGCGTTTCGCGGCCATGGCCTTCCAGCAGTACGGCGGCACTGCCCTGCCCGCTCCAGGCACACAAAGCGCGGGCCAGCGCAGTCAGCAGCAGGTCGTTGACCTGGGTGCGGTAGGCCGCTGGCGCCTGTTGCAGCAGGGCGCGGGTTTCGCCTTCGTCCAGCTCCAGACGCAGGGTTCGAGCATGGCGCTCAGCCAGGCTGGCATCGGTGCGGGCACCGGGCAGGCTCGGTGCCTGGGCTTCGAGCTGGGCCCGCCAGTAATCCTGCTCGGCGCCCAGCTCGGGGCTGGCAGCCAGATCGACCAGACGTTGCGCCCAGCGTTTGAACGAGCTACTGCGCGGCGGCAGGGGCTGGCCGTCGTAATGCGCCTGCAGATCCTCCAGCAGCGCGCGCCAGGACACGCCGTCGATCACCAGGTGATGGACGACCAACAGCAAGCGCTGGCTGCCGTCGGCCATGTTCACCAGCATGGCGCGCAGCAGCGGGCCGTGCTCCAGGTCGAGGCTGCGCTGCGCGGCGGCGCAATGGCCCTCCAACTCGCTGACATCGGCCGCTTCGCGCAGCCAGAGCACGTCGGCAGCCACCTGTTCGGCGTGCACGGCATGGCTACCATCGGCAGCGAAGCGCAAGCGCAGGGCATCGTGATGGGCCTGCAGCGCCGCCAGGGTCTTGGCCATACGCTGCGCGTCCAGCGTCTCGCGGCAATGCAGCAGCACGGCCTGGTTCCAGTGCGCACGCTGCGGCATAGGCGTGGCGAAGAACAGGCGCTGGATCGGCAGCAATGGCGTCTCGCCCTGCTCCGGCCCCTGCTCGGGCTCGCTTACGGCCTCACGAACAACGGCCGCCAGGGCACGCAGGCTCTGGTGCTGGAACATGTCCTTGGGGGTCAGCTGTAAACCGGCCTGACGGGCACGGCTGACCACCTGAATGGAGACAATGGAGTCACCGCCCAGCTCGAAGAAATTGTCCTCACGACCGACCTGGGCCACGCCCAGCACGCTTTGCCAGATTTCGGCCAGCAGTCGCTCATGCGCTGTTTCTGGCGCCTGATAATCGGCCTGAACGACGCTGAAGTCCGGCTCCGGCAGGGCCTTGCGATCCAGCTTGCCATTCGGTGACAACGGCATGGCATCCAGCACCAGGATGCGCGCCGGCACCATGAACTCCGGCAACTGCTCGGCCAGCGCCTGGCGCAGCACCTCGCTGTCGCAACCGGCCACGGCATAGCCCACCAGTTGCTTGCCCTGCGGTGTGTCACGCGCCACCACCACGGCTTCCTCCACCTGCGGGTGCGCCTGCAGACGCGCTTCGATCTCGCCCAGTTCGATGCGCAGACCGCGGATCTTCACCTGATGGTCGATCCGCCCGACGTACTCGATGGCGCCGTCCGCCCGCCAGCGAGCCAAGTCGCCAGTGCGGTACAGCCGCCCACCTTCGCCAAAGGGATCGGCGACGAAGCGCTCGGCAGTCAGCCCCGGACGCGCGTGATATCCCCGCGCCAGGCCGACACCGCCGATATACAGCTCGCCCGCCACGCCCTGCGGCACCGGCTCCAGCCAGGTGTCGAGGATGTACAGGCGCAGGTTGTCGATGGGCCGGCCGATGGGCACGATGTGCCGCTCGTTCTCCTCGTAACACGCCCAGTAGCTGACATCGATGGCAGCTTCGGTAGGGCCGTAGAGGTTGTGCAGTTTGGCGGCGTGGCGCTGGCGGAACTGCTGTTGCAGCTCGTAGGGCAGCGCCTCGCCGCTGCACATCACCTGCTTGAGTGACGGGCAGTGCTCCAGTTCGCCGGAGGCAACGAAGGCCTGCAGCATCGACGGCACGAAGTGCAGCACGCTGACGTCGCCCTGGTTGATCACCTGGCGCAACGCCAGCGGATCGCGGTGCGCGCCTGGCTCGGCCACCACCAGCGCCGCGCCGGTCAGCAGCGGCCAGAAGAACTCCCACACCGACACGTCGAAGCTGAACGGGGTCTTTTGCAGCACACGATCAGCCGGCGTCAGCGCGTATTCCTTCTGCATCCAGTGCAGGCGGTTGATCAACGCCTGATGGCTGTTGCCGGCGCCCTTGGGCTTGCCGGTCGAGCCGGAGGTGTAGATCAGGTAGGCTAGGTTGTCCGGTGTACCCTGAACGGGCAGATCGCTCCCCTCCAACCCTTCCACTTCTGGCCAGTCGCTGTCCAGGCAGAACGTACGGGCGTTCGAGGCTGGCAGCGCATCACGCAGATGCGCCTGGGTCAGCAGCAGCGTCACACCGCTGTCGTCCAGCATGTGCTGCAGGCGGTCATGCGGGTAATCCGGATCCATCGGCACGTAGGCGCCACCGGCCTTGACGATGGCCAGCAAGGCCACCACCAGCTCGATGCTGCGCTCGGCCGCCACACCCACCAGCACGTCCGGACCCACGCATTGCGCGCGCAGCCAGCGTGCCAGCTGGTTGGCGCGCTGGTGCAGCTCGCGATAGCTCAGGCGCTGCGCGCCAAACTGCAGCGCCAGAGCGTCCGGGGTTTTCGCAGCCTGCTGTTGCAGTAGGGTTTGCAGTTGCACGTCAGCGGGGAACGCCGCCTCGGTGGCGTTCCAGCCATCGAGCAGTTGCTCGCGCTCTGCGCCTGCCAACATCGGCAGACGCCCCACCGGGCATTGCGGGTCGGTCGCCAATGCCTTCAGCAGATTGAGGAAGTGACCGCACAGACGCTCGATGGTGGCCGCCTCGAACAGATCACTGGCATAGGCGAACTGCCCGCGCACCGCGCCCTCACGGTTCTCCTCGGTCTGCAGCATCAGATCGAACTTGGCGATGCCGGTCGCCAGTTGCAGAGATTCCATCGTCAGTGCCCCACCATCGGCAGCGGGCAACTCGCCCAAGGCATCCTGCGCGCTGGGCAAATGGTTGCAGGCCACCTGAAACAGCGGGTTGTGGCTCAGGCTACGCTCGGGTTGCAGGGCTTCCACCAAGCGCTCGAAGGGCAGTTCCTGATGGGCCTGTGCCTCCAATACGGCCTGGCGTACCGCGCCGAGCAGCTCGACGAAGGAAGCCTGCTCCTCGACCTCGCCGCACAGCACCTGAGTGTTGACGAAAAAGCCCACCAGGCGCTCGCACTCAGCCCGGCCACGGTTGGCCACCGGCACGCCGATACGCAGCTCGCGCTGGCCGCTGTAGCGCACCAGCAAGACCTCGAATGCCGCCAGCAGCACCATGAACAGGCTTGCACCCTGGCCACGCGCCAGGCTGCGCAGCTCGCTCACCCACGCCGTGGGCAGTTGAAAGTCCAGCGTGGCGCCACGGTAACTCTGCTCTGGCGGTCGCGGTCGGTCGCTGGGCAGGCTCAGCAGCAGCGACGGATCGCCGATGCGTTGCGTCCAGTAATCGAGCTGACGCTGCTCCTCCCCCGCCGCCATCCACAACCACTGCCAGCGACCATGGTCGGCGTACTGAATCGGCAGCGGCGGCAGGCTGGCTTCATGACCTGTGACGCAGGCGCCATAGAGGCTGGCGAACTCATCGATCAGCACGCCCATCGACCAGCCATCGGAGACGATATGGTGCAGGTTCAGCAGCAGCAGGTGCTCGCTATCGCTCAATCGCAGCAAGTGCAGGCGCAGCAACGGACCATTGGCGAGATCGAAAGACTGCCGCGCCAACTGTTCCAGGCGCTCATGTGCGGCGTCCTCACGCCGATCTGACGGCAGAGAGGAAAGATCTTCCTCCAGCATGGCCAGAGGCAGCGTTGGCAGGATCACCTGCAATGGCTCGCCACCTTCTTCACGAAACAGCGTACGCAAAGTCTCGTGGCGCGCCACCAATGCCTCGAAAGCCTGGCGCAGTGCCTCTGTATCCAGCGTGCCGCGCAGGCGCAAGGCCGCCGGAATGTTGTAGGCCGCGCTGTGCGGCTCCATCTGCCAGAGGAACCACAAGCGGCTCTGCGCCGGCGACAGGGGCGCACGCTCACAGGGCTGACGCGTGATCGGCAGGCGCTCCAGGCTCACGCCCTTCTCCCGCAGTTGTTGCAGAAAGGTCAGCTGCTTTTCTTCAGGGAGCGCCGCCAGGCGTTCGGCAACGGTGCGCAGTTGTGCATCCAGCATGGTCATCAGAGGTTCTCCAGCTCGCCCAGCAATTCGTCCATCAGCTCCAGCTCGGCCTCTTGCGAGGGCGCGCTATCACGTTGCGCCTGCAGGTGGCTGGCCAATGCCTGGATGGAACTCAACTCGAACAACGCGTGCAGCGGCAGCGTCACGCCCAGGCGATTGCGCAGGGTCATGCCGACCTGAGTCAGCAACAGCGAATGCCCGCCCAGCTCGAAGAAGTCGTCGTGGATACCGACCCGCTCGACCTGCAGCACCTGCGCCCAAATCGCCGCCAGCTCACGCTCCAGATCATTGCGTGGTGCCACGTAACCCACAGCCGAAGTACCGAACTCCGGCGCCGGCAAGGCCTTGCGATCCAGCTTGCCGTTCGGTGACAGCGGCATGGTATCCAGTACCAGGATGCGCGCCGGCACCATGAACTCCGGCAACTGCTCGGCCAGCGCCTGGCGCAGCGCCTCACCGTCGCAAGCGGCCACGGCGTAGCCCACCAGTTGCTTGCCCTGCGGCGTGTCGTGCGCGACCACCACCGCTTCTTCCACCTGCGGCTGCGCCTGCAGACGCGCTTCGATCTCGCCCAGCTCGATGCGCAGGCCACGGATCTTCACCTGATGGTCGATACGGCCGACGTATTCGATGGCACCGTCCGCGCGCCAGCGCGCCAGGTCACCGGTGCGATACAGGCGCTGGCCCGCCTGACCATATAAACCAGCAAAGGGATCGGCGACGAAGCGCTCGGCAGTCAGCCCAGGCCGCGCGTGATAACCCCGCGCCAGACCAACACCGCCGATGTACAGCTCGCCCGCGACGCCTTGCGGCACCGGCTCCAGCCAGGTGTCGAGGATGTACAGGCGCAGGTTGTCGATGGGCCGGCCGATGGGCACGATGTGCCGCTCGTTCTCCTCGTCGCAGGCCCAGTAGCTGACGTCGATGGCCGCTTCGGTGGGGCCATAGAGGTTGTGCAGCTTGGCTGCATGACGCTGGCGGAACTGCTGTTGCAGCTCGTAGGGCAGTGCCTCGCCACTGCACATCACCTGCTTGAGTGACGGGCAGTGCTCCAACTCGCCGGAGGCAACGAAGGCCTGCAGCATCGAGGGCACGAAGTGCAGTACGCTGACCTCGCCCTCATTGATCACCTGGCGCAGGGCCAGCGGGTCACGGTGCGCCCCTGGCTCGGCCACCACCAGCGCCGCGCCGGTCAGCAGCGGCCAGAAGAACTCCCACACCGACACGTCGAAGCTGAACGGGGTCTTTTGCAGCACGCGATCAGCGGGCGTCAGGCCGTACTCTTTCTGCATCCAGTGCAGGCGGTTGATCAGCGCCTGGTGGCTATTGCCGGCACCCTTGGGCTTGCCGGTCGAGCCGGAGGTGTAGATCAGGTAGGCCAGGTTGTCCGGCGTGCCCTGGATCGGCAGATCACTCCCTTCCAGCCCCTCCACTTCTGACCAGTCCACGTCCAGGCAGAACGTACGAGCGTTCGAGACTGGCAGCGCATCACGCAGATGCGCCTGGGTCAGCAGCAGCGTCACACCGCTGTCGTCCAGCATGTGCTGCAGACGGTCATGTGGATAATCCGGATCCATCGGCACATAGGCACCGCCGGCCTTGACGATGGCCAGCAAGGCCACCACCAGCTCGACGCTGCGCTCGGCCGCCACGCCCACCAACACATCCGGGCCCACACCTTGCGCGCGCAGCCAGCGTGCCAGCTGGTTGGCGCGCTGGTGCAACTCGCGATAGCTCAGGCGCTGCGCGCCGAATTGCAGCGCCAAGGCGTCCGGGGTTTGCGTGGCCTGCTGTTGCAGCAGGGTTTGCAGTTGCACGTCAGCGGGGAACGCCGCCTCGGTGGTGTTCCAGCCACCTAGCAGTTGCTCGCGTTCTGCGTTTGCCAGCATCGGCAGATCCCCCAGACAGCGCTCGGCACCCTCGGCCAGGGCCAGCAGCAGACGCTCGAAGTGCTCACGTAATTGCTCTACCTGGCTGGGCGCCAGGCGGTCGGCACGGTAGGCGTAACGGATATCCAGACACTCGCCAGCGCTGGCCACCAGGGCCAGGGCGAAATGGGTGCTCTCGACCGGGCGCTGGTCGAGTACGCGCAGGCTGTCACCGCCGCCGGCAAGCACGCTGTCCATGGGGAAGTTCTCGAACACCAGGATGCTGTCGAACAGTGCCTGCCCCGGCTTGCCGGCCCAGCGCTGAATGTCGTGCAACGGGCTGTGCTCGAACTCGCGGGCGTGCAGGTTGAGTGCCTGCAAGTCGCGCAGCCAGTCGCCAACGGCCCAGTGCGGCTGGATCTCATGGGCAATCGGCAAGGTATTGATGAACAGCCCGAGCAGACTTTCCGCGTTCGGCAACTCAGAAGGACGCCCGGCGACGGTGGCGCCGAAGCAGGGCCGTGCCTGCCCGGTGTAACGCTGCAGAAGCAGCAGCCAGGCCCCCTGCAGCAGGGTGTTGAGGGTCACACGCTGGGCCTGGGCAAACTGCTGCAACCTCTGCGTCAGCTCGACGCTCAAGCGGCCATGCACTTCACGTGCAGGCTCTGCGGCGGCCTGCCCCAGCGCACCGGCCAGCAGGGTCGGCTCGTCGAACGCGGCCAGGCGCTCGCGCCAGAAGCGCTCGCCAGCGGCAGCATCCTGAGCCTGCAGCCAGGCGATGTAGTCGCGGTATTGGCCAGGCTGCGCCGGCAGTGTTTCCCCCCGGTAGAGCGCCAGCACCTCGCCCACTTGCCGAGCGCTACTCCAGCCGTCGGCGATCAGGTGGTGGCAGGTCCACAGCAAGTGGTAACGGCGCTCACCCAGGCGCACCAGGGTCAGGCGTTGCAGCGGCGGCACAGCGAGGTCGAAGCCTTCGGCCCGTTCGGCTGCAGCCAGTGCATCCAGGGCTTCGGGCTCGGCAGCCCGTGAGCGCCAGTCGCGCTCACGCACCGGCAGCTCGGCATGACGCAGCACGAACTGCAATGGCACACCCGCTTCGGTAAGCAGGAAGCCGCTGCGCAGCACGGCATGACGCGCCACAACCTGCCGCCACGCGGCGATGAAGCGCGGCGCCTCCATGCCATCCAGGTCGACTCGCAGCTGGTTGACGTAAAGACCGGAGCCCGGCACGTCGAGCGCATGGAACAACAGCCCCTGCTGCATGGGCGACAACGGATAGAGATCGTCCAGCTCACCCACCGGCAGATCGAGGCTGTCCAGCGTCGCCTGATCCACGCCCGCCAACGGCACGTCGCTCGGTGACAGACGCGGCGTGGCGATGCGCACATGGGCCAGCAGCTCATGCAGCGCCTGCTCCAACCCCTGCACCAGGGCATCGATCGCCTCGGCCGGGAACATGGCCTGGCTGTAGGTCAGTTCCAACCCCAGACGTCCGCCCAGGATGCGGCCATTGATCACCAGCCAGTTGCCCAGCGGAGCATTCTCCGGCTGGCTATGGCCAGCCGACTCGCTGGCCGGGCGCAGTACGGAATCACCGGTGAATTGCTGGTCGAACTGCCCCAGGTAGTTGAAGGTAACGCGGGCCTGCCCCGCTGCTTTCAATACCTGGGTGTGGTCGCTCAGGTAGCGCAACACGCCATAGCCGATACCGGCACGCGGCACACCACGGATGCTTTCCTTGACCGCGCGCAGTGCCGTCCCCGGTTCGCCAGTCGGGCGCAGGCGCAGCGGATAAAGGCTGGTGAACCAGCCAACGGTACGCGACAGCTCCAGCGGTTCGCCCTCATCGAAGGCATCGCGACCATGGCCCTCCACTTCCAGCAAGGCCTCCTCGCTCCCCGTCCAGTGGCACAGGGCGCGGCCAACCGCCGTCAGCAGCAGGTCATTGATGCGCAGACGTTGCGCCGCCAGCACCGGGCCAAGCAGTTCGGCGGTGGCGTCAGCGTCCAGAGCAACATGGCGCTGCCGTGCCTCGCGCCAGGTGACCGCTGCATGGCTGTCGGCCTGAGGAATCGCCGGAGCATCGGCCAGTTGCGCCAGCCAGTACGACAGTTCGGCAGCCAGTGCCGGGCTCTTCGCAAACGCCTGCTGGCGGTCAGCCCAGACGGCATGGGAGTCGCCTTCAGCCGGCAATGCGGCAGGCTGACCGGCACGGATGGCGCGATAGGCAGCGTGCAGATCGTCCAGCAACACCCGCCAGGAGACGCCATCCACCGCCAGGTGATGGATCACCAGCAACAGACGCTCACCGCCCTCGTCCAGACTGACATGCATCGCGCGCAGCAACGGGCCGTGACGCAGATCCAGGCTGCGCTGGGCTTCGTCGCACAGGCGCTCGAGCGTCTGCCGATCAGCCGCATGGCGGCGCCAGAGCAGCGTCAGGTCGAGTGCGCCCATCTCCGCGATACGCAGACGCGCCTGCTCACCATCCAGACGCAGGCGCAACGCCGGGTGGCATTGCAGCAAGGCATGCAGCGCACGCTCCAGCGCGGTGAGATCCAGCGGCTCGCTGGCCTCCAGCAGGATCGCCTGGTTCCAGTGGTTACGCAGCGCAGCCGGTACACGCTCGAAGAAGCGCGCCTGCACCGGGGCCAGCGGCGCACCGCTGTCGAGCGATGCGTTGATGATGGCAGGCGCCGCGGCAACTGCCGGCACCTCACGTGTTTGCAGCCACTGCGCCAGTTGGCGCACGGTCTGCCGCTCGAACAACTGCTTGGGACTGAGCTTGAAGCCCAGTTTGCGGATCCGCGCAATGATCTGCAGGCTGAGGATGGAGTCGCCACCCAGCTCGAAGAAGTTGTCTTCGGCGCCTACCCGTTCGACCTTGAGCACCGCCTGCCAGATCGCCGCCAACTGGCTTTCCAGCTCGCTCAGCAGCGCGTCTTCACGCGGTTTGGCAGCCACATCCGGGCGCGGCAGGGCCTGGCGATCGACCTTGCCATTGGCCGTCACCGGCAAGGCTGGCAGCAGCATCAGGTGCGCCGGCAGCAGATAGTCCGGCACCTGGGCGGCCAGCGCCTGGCGCAACGCTTCGGCCTCTCCTTCAGCCAAGCACCAGGCCAGCAGGCGCATCGGGCCATCGCCTTCGCGCTCGGCCAGCACCACGGCATCGAATACACCTGGCAGCCGCTTGAGCACCTGCGCCAGCTCGGCCGGCTCCACCCGATAACCGCGGATCTTTACCTGCTCGTCGAGGCGACCGAGGAATTCGATCTCACCATCGGCGCGCAGGCGCACGCGGTCGCCACTGCGGTAATAACGCTCACCCTCGAGCAGGATGAAACGCTCCGCCGTCAGTTGCGGCTGGCCGAGATAGCCATCGGCCAGGCCGGCACCGGCAATCAGCAACTCACCCGGCACGCCAAGCGGCAGACTGACGAGTTGCTCGTCGACCACCCGCACGCGGATATTGGGCAGCGCCCGGCCGATGGCCAGATTGCCTTGCGGCAGGGCATCACCGAGGCGCCATTCATGGGTCAGCACGCCCACCGTGGTTTCGCTCGGGCCATAGTGATTGACCACACGCAGATCAGCCGCCAACTCACGCAACCGGCCCAACAGCGGCGCGCCGCTGGCTTCGCCACCAAGCACCAGCAGGCGCGACGGCAATACCTCGGCCGGTTGTGGCGCAGCAGCCAGCAGACCACTGAGATGACTGGGCACGATCTTCAGCACGGCCACCGCACGCGCCTGGATGAAGGCGGCGAAACGCTCGGCGTCGGCCACCTCCTCGGCACTGGCCAGGCACAGTCGCCCGCCACTGCACAGCGCACCGAACAGGCTGGTATGGCCGAGATCCGCCGCCACCGACGACACCATCGCCCAGCCCTCACCGGGCCGGCTGTCCAAGCGGGTCAGCACGCCCTGCACGTAGTTGGCCAGGGCGCCGTAGCTGACCACCACGCCTTTGGGCTGACCACTGGAGCCGGAGGTGAAGATCACATAGGCCGGGCTGGTCGGATCGATGACCACGGCAGGCGTCTGCGCCGCACAGTCCAGCGGCCCGCTGGCCTCGACCTGGAATGCCTGCCCTGGGAAGAGCGCAGCGGTTTCGCGCTCGCTCACCAGCACGCAGCGCGCGCCACTCTCGGCCAGCAGTTGCTGCAGACGCGCGCTCGGCAATGCCGGGTCGAGCGCCACGTAGGCAGCACCTGACTTCAGTACCCCCAGCAGCATCAGCAGCCAGCGCGCACCGCGCGCCTGGCATAGCGCGACGCGCTCACCCGCACCAATACCCTGGGCGCGCAAGGCGTTGGCCAAACGATTGGCCGCAGCGTCCAGCTCGGCATAGCGGTATTGGCCATCCCAGGCCTCGACCGCCATTTCGTCCGGACGTGCCGCGCACTGCCGGTTGAACAGTTTCAGCACATCGGCAGCCGGCCATGGACGGCGCTCGCCGGCCAGCTCCGAACGCAGTTCGGCTGGAGCCAGTGGCAGTTGCTTGAGTGGCTCGAATGGCCGGGCACAGAGTTGTTCCAGTTGCCAGGTGAAGGTGGCGACGATGCGCGCCACCGTGCTGGCATCGAACAGATCCTGGGCGAAGACGAAGCTGCCACGCAGATGGCCATCCTCGCTGGCCTCAGCCATATCCAGGGCCAGATCGAAACGCGCACCGTACTGCTGTTCGCTGAACAGCTGCAGCTTCAGCGGGCCGGCATCCGGCAGACGGCTGACGTCGAAACCGAAGTTGAACTTGACCTGCGCCAGCGGGTTCCAGGCCAGGCTACGCTCCGGTTGCAGCGCCTCGACCAATTGCTCGAAAGGCACGTCCTGATGCGCCTGGGCACCCAGCGCCAGCGGCTTGAGCGCGGCCAGCAGATCGCTGAAGGAAGCCTGCGCGTCGACCTGGCAGGGATAGACCAGGGTGTTGACGAAGAAGCCGATCAGCCCTTCGGTTTCCAGTTGCTGGCGGTTGGCGACCGGCACCGCGATACGCAGATCGCTCTGACCGCTGCAACTGCGCAGCAAGACGCCATAAGCGCCCAGCAACAACATGAACAGAGTGACGTCCTGGCTACGCGCCAATGCTCTCAGGCGGTCGCTCAGCGCCGCGTCCAGCTCGAAGCCGAGACTGCCGCCACGGTAGCTCTGTTGCGCCGGACGCGGGCGATCACATGCCAGATCGAGACGCGGATTGTCCCGTCCCAGTCGCTGCACCCACCAGGCCAACTGTCGCTCGCCCTCGCCACCGGCGAGCAGGCTGCGTTGCCACTGGGCGTAGTCGGCGTACTGCACCGGCAGCGCCGGCAACGTGGCCTGATTGCCCGCCAGCGCTGCACTGTACAGCGCAGCGAACTCATCCATCAGCACACGGATCGACCAGCCATCGGAGACGATATGGTGCAGGGTCAGCAGCAGCACATGATCCTCTGCGCCCAGACGCAGTAGCGTCAGGCGTAGCAGCGGGCCGTCGCGCAGGTCGAACGGGCGTCCGGCCTCCTCTTCAGCCAGGCGATGGGCCTGAGCCTCGGCATCACCGTGGGCGGACAGATCCAGACGCACCATGGGCAGTTCCATCCGCGCATGGATGATCTGGCACGGCTCGCCGTCACGCTCGTCGAAGGTGGTGCACAGGGTCTCGTGACGCGCCATCAGCGCAGCGAATGCCTGGCGCAGCGCGACCTCGTCCAGCGCGCCGCGCAGGCGCAGGGCACCGGGGACGTTGTAGGCGGCGCTGTGCGGCTCCATCTGCCAGAAGAACCACAGGCGCGCCTGCGCCGGGGACAGCGCCAGTGCGCCATCACGCGGCACGCTACGCAGTGGCGGGCGGCTGTCGGGGGCAGCGAGCGCCGCCACGCGGGCAGCGAAGGCATCCAGTCGCGAGGCCTCGAAGATCATCGGCAACGGACATTCGATGGCGAGACGTTGGCGTATCCGCGAGACCAGCCGGGTCGCCAGCAGCGAATGGCCACCGAGCTCGAAGAAGTCATCCTCGCGGCCGACTTGCGGCAGCTCGAGCAGCTCGGCCCAGAGGCCGGCGAGCTGGCTTTCCAGACCCTCGCGCGGCGCAGTGTAATTGTCATTAACCTCTGCCACGTCGGGCAGGGCCTTGCGGTCGATCTTGCCATTGACGTTCAGCGGCAGCTGCGCCAGCGCGATGATCTGCGTGGGCACCATGTACTCGGGCAGTTGCTCGCGCAGCGCCGCCTTCAGCGCCTCGGTCGCCTGCAGTGGCGCCACGTAGGCCACCAGCCGGCGCCCCGCTGCGCCATCGCGACAGATCACCGCCGCTTCGCTGACCCCATCGAGCATGCGCAAGCGTGCTTCGATCTCGCCCGGCTCGATGCGGAAGCCGCGAATTTTGACTTGCTGATCGACGCGCCCGAGGTAATCGAATGCGCCATCTTCACGCCATCGCACACGGTCGCCGGTACGGTAGAGACGGCCACCCGCCATGCCGAAGGGGTCGGCGACGAAACGCTCGGCGGTCATGCCGGGACGTTGATGATAACCACGCGCCAGCAGCTCACCGCCGATGTACAGCTCACCGGCCACACCGCGCGGCAGCGGCTGCAGATGCTCGTCGAGCACGTACAGATCGCGAGCACCCACGGCCTCGCCGATGGGCGCGTAAGCGGCGCCACAACGGCTGGCCGCATCAGCCTTCCACAACAGGGGCGTGACCACGGTTTCGGTCGGCCCATAACCATTGATCAGGTGTTCCGCCTTGAGGCTGCGCCGCGCCAGTTCGAATGCTGCTTCCGGCACCGCGTCACCACCGAAGCAGTAGATGCGCATGCTCGGCGCATGGCCGAGGCGCGCCGCCTGCTCGGCCAATTGCTGCAGGAAGGCCGGCGGGAAGGCGGCAACCGTCACCTGATGCTGTTTGAGGCGCTCAAGGGTCTGCTCCGGCGTCCACAGCGCAGCACCGCGAATCAGCAGACTGGCGCCGTGGCTCAGCGCGGTGAGCCAACGCTCATGGGCACCGTCGAAGGCGAACGACATGAAAATCAGCTCGCGGTCGCTCGGCTGCATCGCATATCGCTCACCAATGGCGCGACAGTGTGCGGCGATCTCGCCATGCGCTACGGCAACGCCCTTGGGTTGGCCAGTGGAGCCGGAGGTGTAGATCAGGTAGGCCAGATTGGCCGGATGAACGTGGGAAGTCGGGCATTGCGCCGGCCAGGCGGCATCATCGAAACGGTCGAGATCCAGGCGCTGCAGCGAATCGCCAAGCGGCAGCTTCTCGGCCAGCGTGGACTGACTGATCAACCAGCCGATGCCGGCATCCTCGATCAGCCAGGCCAGGCGCTCGCGCGGATGATCCACATCCAGCGGCACATAGGCGCCGCCGGCCTTCATCACGGCCAGCAGAGCCAGTGGAATGTCCACGCCGCGCGGCAGAGCCACACCAACCCGCGCCTCGGGGCCGACACCCGCCGCCACCAACGCCTGAGCCAGACGGTTGGCACGTGTATCCAGCTCGGCGAAGCTCAGGCTGCGCTGCTCATCCAGCACGGCGATGACCTCGGGCTGGGCGGCAGCCTGGGCGGCGATGCGCGCCGCCAGAGGTTCGAACGCGTCGACGCTGGCGGGTACCGCACGGTGCCACAGCGCTTCGTCAAGCCAGGCACGCGTCTCCAGCGGCGTGTCCGCCGGCTGTATCGGCAGAGCCCGCAGCAGCGCGAAGAACTGCTCGGCCATGCGTGTCATGCCGATAGCGCAATAGCGTTCGGCGGCATAACAGAAACTCAGTTCGATACCTGCCCGACTCTCGCGCACACGCAACACCAGGTCGAAGGGGGTTTCCAGATCGATCTGACGCAGGCCTTCCACGTTCAGCCCCTGCAACGCCACCTCCCCTCGCACCTGATGGTCGAACGCCACCTGACACAGCGGATGGCGGCCGTGGCCGCGCTCTGGCTGCAACGCCTGCACCAGTTGTTCGAACGGCAGATCCTGATGCGCCTGAGCATCCAGCAACCCATCGCGCACCTGGCCCAACAGTGCGCTCAGGCTCGGATTGGCCGACAGGTCATGACGCAGCACCAGCAGATTGACGAAGAACCCCACCAGGCGCTCGCTGGCGAGCTGCTCACGCCCGGCCTGGGTAAGACCGATGCGCAGATCCTGCTGACCGGTAAAGCGTTGCAACAACAGGTTGAACGCCGCCAGCAGCAACATGGCGAGGGTCACACCGTGCTGCTGGGCGAGGCGACGTAACTCGTTGCTCAGGTCACCCTCAAGACGCTGCTCGATAAACGCAGCACGTCGCCCGCCCGGCCCTGCGGCCTCATTCAGAGCGTAAGGCAGCTCCAGCGGCGGATGCTCTTCACCCAAGCGTGCACGCCACCACTGCAGCAGGCGTGCACTCGCCCCGCTGTCCAGCCTCTGCTGTTGAGCGGCGGCGATATCGACGTACTGATGGCTCAGTTGCGGCAGCTGCGCGGCCTGACCTTGCAGACGCGCCGCATAGGACGCTGCGAACTCCTCCAGCAGCAGGTTCAGCGAGGCGCCATCGGCGATGATGTGGTGCACACACAACAGCAGCGTCTGACGGCCTTCGCCCAGGCGCTGCAGACGCAGGCGCAGCAACGGGCCGCTGGCCAGATCGAAGGGTTCGCCGGCGAACTGCTGCGCATCGGTTTCGGCCATGCTCGGCTGGCCACTCAGATCGATCTGGCTGAACGGCACCGGCGCGACATCGGCCAGGTGCAGGCGCACCTCGCCATCGCCCTCCTCGACGAAACGACTGCGCAGCGTCTCGTGACGCAGTTGCAGATCGACGAATGCCTGTTGCACGGCGTCGACATTCAGCTCACCGCGCAACGTCAGGCCACCGGCGATGTGGTACAGCGGGCTGTGCGGCTCGAGCTTCCAGAGGAACCAAAGACGGCGCTGGGCCGGCGACAGCGGCAACGGGCCATGGCGATCCAGACAGGGCACTTCGGCGGCGACCGGTGCGTCTGCCACATGGCTGGCCAGCGCAGCTACGAAGGCGCCCAGCACCGGCGCCTCGAACAGCAGGCGCGGCTCTACTGCCCGGCCATGACGCTCACGCAGGCGTGCCAGCAACTGGGTCGCCCGCACCGAATCGCCCCCGAGAACGAAGAAGTGGTCGTCACGTTCGACCGCCTCCACCTGCAGCACCTCGCACCAGAGGGCGGCCATGGCCTGCTCCGCCTCGCTCAGCCGAGCAGTGCTCACCTGGTCACCTTCCAGCAGTTGCCCGGCACGCTGCACCGCGTAAGCCGCCAGGGTGCCGTCGGCCAATTGCTGGCGACATGCAGAGCGCTGCAGCTTGCCGCTGGAGGTTTTCGGCAACGCGCCCGGTTCAAGCAGCGCCACCAGCAGCGGCGCTTCCTGGAAGCTGTCGGCCACGGCCGCCGAGATGGCCTTGATCAGCGCCGCTGCCGGTATCAACTTGCGCACGCTGCGGCCAATCTCGGCGGCGATACCGATCCCCTCGCGACCGTTGTGCTCCACGGCGAATGCAGAAACGCGGCCCTTGCGCACCACGTCCACGTCCTCTTCGACGCAGCGCTCCAGATCCTGTGGGTAGAGGTTCTGGCCCCGCACGATGATCATGTCCTTGAGCCGCCCGGTGACGTACAGCTCATCGTTGTGCAGGAAGCCCAGGTCGCCGGTACGCAGCCAGGTACGACCATCGCGCTCGACGAAGGCCCGTGCACTGGCCTCGGGGTTGCGCCAGTAGCCCAACGCAACGCTGGGGCCACTGCTCCAGATCTCGCCAACCTGCCCAGGGCCCAACGATGCGCCGCTGTGCGGATCGACCAGTTGCACCTCATGCTCGGGCTGCAAATGCCCGCAACTGACCAGCAAGGTGCCGCGTCCGGGGCGCCCCAGGTTACCGGCCAGCGCCGTCGGATCCACCTCCAGCAAACCGATGCCTTTGCCGCGCTGGCCACCGGCAACGAACAGCGTCGCCTCGGCGAGGCCGTAGGAGGCATAGAGCGCATCGGCATCGAACCCAACCCGCGCGAAGGTGGCTGCGAAGCGCTCCAGGGTGTCCGGACGGATCGGTTCGGAGCCGGAGAACGCCAGGCGCCAGCGACTCAGATCGAGCCCCTCCATGGCCGTTTCGCTGATGCGTTCACAGCACAGCCGGTAGGCGAAATCCGGGCCGCCGCTGACCGTGCCACCGTAACGGGAGATCGCCTCCAGCCAGCGGCGCGGACGTTCGAGGAAGTAGCGCGGCGACATCAGCACGCAGGGAATGCCGCTATAGATCGGCTGCAGCAACCCACCGATCAGCCCCATGTCATGAAACAGTGGCAGCCAGCTGACCATCACGTCATCGGCACCGATACCCAGGCCATGGCGGATCAACCGCTCGTTGGCCAGCAGGTTGCCATGGCTTACCTGCACGCCCTTGGGTGTCGAGGTGGAACCCGAGGTGTATTGCAGGAAGGCGATATGCGTATCGCTCAACTCCGGCATGCGCCAGGCCAGCCCCAGGCCGGCCGGCGTGCGGTCAACGGCGATCAGGTGCGGCACTACACGGCCGGCAACCTGACAGGCCGGACGCAGGACTTCCAGCAGGCTGGAATCGGTAAGCACCAGACTCGCTTCGGCATCGCCAAGAATGGCCTGCAGACGCGTCAGATGCTGCGGTCGTACCGACTCGGGCGGATAAGCCGGTACAGCGATGATGCCGGCATACAGGCAGGCAAAAAAGGACACCACGTATTCCGTACTGCTGTGCAGCAGCAAGACGGCGCGGTCACCCGGCTGGCCATGCTGCAGCAGCCAGACGGCCAGGTCACGCGCTCGCTCATCCAGTGCACGATAGGTCAGTACCTCGTCCACCCCTTCGGCGATGAAACGCAGGGCAATATCACGCGGTGTTTCAGCAGCACGCAGGACAAGCGCCTCGACCAGATTGGCGGCAGCATCGTAACGATCATTCATGGCATCACCTTGAATCGCGAAGGGTGCTCTGCACCCGTCGCGTGAAATGGGGAAATCGGGCGCTCAGAGCAGGTCCAGGCCATGGCCTTGCGCCATGGCCACGATGACCTTGCGTGCGCCGCTGAAAGGCGCGCGCGCATGGGCGGTCAACATGTTGTCGAGCATCAGCACATCGCCGCTGCACCAGGGAAAGCTGACCGTGGCTTCAGCCAACACGCCGCGGATGTCATCGAGCAGGGACTCCTCGATCGGGCTGCCATCGCCGTAATAGACATTGCGTGGCAGATCTTCCTCATCGACGATTTCCAGCAGGCTTTCGCGCACCTCGGGGGGCAGATTGGAGACGTGGAACAGATGCGCCTGGTTGAACCACACCCAGTCGCCGGTGCGTGGATGGCGGGCCACGGCCTGACAGCGCTGACGCGTGCGCAGTTCGCCGTCGTCCTTCCACTCGCAATCGATCTGGTGAGCCCGGCAGTAGGCCTCGACCACCGCACGGTCGCTGCTGTTGAACACCTGCTCCCAGGCGACGTCCAGACCATTGCCGTAGTTGCGCACATACATCAGCCCACGCTCGCTGAAGCGACGACGGATAGCCTCACCGACCTGGCGGTAGATCACCCGGCTATCGGCAATCGGCGTCTCCCCGCCACTCTGTGCAGCCTGCACGCAGTAGAACCAGATACGCATCGGCCACTCGCGGGTATAAGCCTGCTCGTTGTGCAGCGGAATATGCTGGTGCGGCGGATACTCGGTGGAGGTGTAGACGCCAGCGGTCACGTTACTGCGTGGCGTGGAACCGAATTCGTAGCTCAACAATGGGTCGCCGAATGCGGCGGCGAACGCACGAAAGCGCTCGGCTTCACCCACGTCGAAACCGCGCAACAACACCCCACCGCAGCGCTCGAGGTGTTGATCGATCAGCTCGCACAGCCCCTGCTGGCTCGCCAGCAGGTCGACGCCACCCTCAGCCTGCACCAACAGCGGTAAACCGCCACGCGACTCAGGCAAAGGCTTGATGGAGAAGAAAGTCATCGCATGCTCCTCTCAGGCCTCGGTGGCCCGGAGATCGCGCCCACCGTCACGCAGCTTGCCGAGCAAGTGCTCGAGCAACTGCTGTTCGCAGGCGTTGATGAAAAAGTGGTCGCCCTCGAACATCTCCAGCGAGAAGTCCTCGGCGGTTTCGTCCTGCCAGGCTGCCAGCGCATCCACCGACACCCGATCCGCCTTGCCACCCAGCACATGGATCGGGCAACCAAGCAGCGCACGCCGGTAGTAGCGATAACGGCCACAGAGGAGAAAATCGGCGCGCAGCACCGGCAGGGTCAGACTGAGCATTTCCGCATCGTCAAATACGGCTGCAGGGGTTCCCCCCAGGGATCGAAGACGCTGCAGCAACTGCTCATCGCTCAGCTCTTGTGCCAGTTCGAGATGGGTCTCGCGGCGCGACGGCGCCGGGGCTGCCGAGGCAAACAGAGCCTGCGGAGCTGGCATGCCGAGCTGGCGCAGTGCATGGGCCAACTCGAAAGCCAGCAAGCCACCGAGACTGTGGCCAAACAGCGCGTAAGGCTGCCTGAGCGACTCACTCAGCTCAGCCGCGAGCTGATTGGCCAGCGCCTGCATATCGGTCTGCAAGGGTTCATTGAAGCGCCGACCACGCCCAGGCAACTCCAGCGGCAACACCTCGACCCAAGCCGGCAGTGAACGACGCCAACGCGCATAAGCCATCGCGCTGGCACCGGAATATGGCAGGCAGTACAGGTGCAGGCGGCCGGGCATCATCACTGCTCCGCAGCCTGGCCGCTCATCGCCTGACGCAAGCTAAGCGGGCGCATGTCGACCCACTCCCGCTCAACGTAGGCCAGACAATCTGCCTTGCTGCCCCGCTGCTCCGTCTCACGCCAGCCGGCGGGCACAGCCTTGTCGGCAGGCCACAGGGAATACTGCAGCTCGTGATTGACGAGAACCTTGAATGTCGCGTCGTCGCGATCAAATGCCATTTCTATCTCCTTCTCGCCCGGGTTGGGCGCCTTTCCGATGAAGACGAAGGAGAAGAGCTAATAATTAGGATTAACCTATGAGATTAATTATCATAAATCCCAATTGAGAGAATATTCTCATCCGACTGAACGCTTTGATCATGGAATGAGTCAGAGGCAGCGCGACAGTTGATAATAATTATCAACTACATTAGATTTGGCCGCCTCGATACCGGCGCAGGAACCGCCAGGCAGGGCTGAAGACCCGAGCATTGGATTCGCGCCAGATCTACCCCATGTGGACGCCCCTCACGCTCTGGCCGCATAGGAAACATCTCATGCCCAAGACGCTTCCCACTCAGCAGCATCTAACCCTGCACGACCTGTTCGTCACCCGCAGGCACACCTTCATCAACGCGGCAGCGCGTATCCTCGGCTGCCGTAGTCACGCCGAAGACGTGGTGCACGACGCTTACATCAAGCTCAGCACCGCGAGCATGGCGCCTAGCATACAGTCACAAAGCAGTTACTTGCTGCGCGTGGTGCGCAACCTGGCGATTGACCTCTATCGCCGCCAAGCGCTGGAAAAACGTTATTCCGGCAGCGAGGAAGAAGGCCTGTATATCGCGGCCCCTGGCGCCTCACCAGAGACCAGCCACGAGAGTCGAGAGACCTTGGAAATGCTCTCCTCGGCTTTGGCGCAAATGCCCGAACGCACTCGCTACGCCTTCGAGATGTACAAACTGCACGGGCGCACGCAGAACGACATCGCCAAGG
Organism: Ectopseudomonas composti; assembly: GCF_900115475.1. Classification (GTDB taxonomy): domain Bacteria; phylum Pseudomonadota; class Gammaproteobacteria; order Pseudomonadales; family Pseudomonadaceae; genus Aquipseudomonas; species Aquipseudomonas composti. Next base: position 394,463 of record NZ_FOWP01000002.1, on the reverse strand, counting down.
AGCTAGGGGTATCACCCACGCTGGTGAATTTCATGGTGCGCGACGCATTGCTGCACTGTCGGCAATCGCTAAAACGCATGGAGAGCAAGGCGCGCTGAATCGAGCAGGGAAGATAAACAACGCGTCCATTGGGCACTGGTGCAAAAGGCCGGAGAGATGGCCCCTGCTGAGCCTCCAAGACCCGTGATAATGGGCCTTGAGCGTTTCACTATTTACAACATGCCCTGACGCCGAAAGCCTCCAACTTCCAGTCGATCCCACTGACTTGCCGGCCTGTTCGCAATTGCTAGTGATACCGCCATGCAGGGCTCGGCAGAAACCGCCATCCACTCCCCCAGCTCAGTCTTCACTGCTGCGGTGTGACGAAAGGACACGGATCGAAGACGGCGCTCCAGCGTCGCTCCTTGGCTACACCCCATACCAGTAGCCTGAGGGCGTACCCCCATGAGTGAATCGCTCGCGCGCCTGACAGGACAAAACAACGAACTTGGAGTGAGTTGCGGGCGGCGGCATCAATACCGCCGCCCTTTCCCGGGACGAGAGCCGTCCTTAGAAGTCGTAGCGCGCAGCCACGCCCAAGGTCATTGGCGCACCAACATCGAGTAGGTCGTCGCTCTGGTTGTTGGTGATGTATTCCTCATCGAAAAGATTGTGCACATAACCGCTGAGGGTCAGGTTGCCGATAGGCAGTTCAGCGTTCAGGTTCACCAGGGTGACGCTGTCGTTGCGACGTACCTTGGTGATTTCACGTGCGTTGTTGGCATCGAAGTTGGAAATGCTCCGCCCCTGGTAAACGACATTGCCACCTATCATCAGGCCGTTATTAAAGGTGTAGTTGGCTCCCAGGTTAGCCATCTGCTTTGGCGCATAGACGAACTCGTAGCCACTGAGATCCACACCATCGCGGACGAAGGACTTGTACTTGGTGTCGTTGTAGGCGAAACCAGCATTGACCAGCAGCTGCGATGTCACCAGATACTCAGCGGAGAACTCCAGGCCCACCATACGGCTCTCGGCAGCGTTGGCTACCTGAGTGGTGCCATCGGCAATATTGCGGAACGACACCTGCTGGTCCTTCCACGTGGTGTGGTAAAGGTTGGCCGTGGTACGCAGGCGGCGGTCCAGCCAGTTGCCACGCCAGGCCAGCTCATAGGTGCTGGTGAACTCAGGATCGTAGCTATCGTGGCGGGCGCGACTGCGAATGTTCACACCACCGCTGCGATAGCCACGCTGCCAGGTCAGACCGAGTACCTGGTTCTCGGTGAGATCATGGCTGATGCCAATCTTCGGCAGCAGCACGCTAGAACTGATGTCTTCGTCTACGACAGGGTCTGTAACGGAGACCACCCGGATCGGATAGTTGATCTTGGTGTTGTTCTTTTCATGATCCCAACGCAGCCCGGTGATCAGTTTCCAGTCGTCCACGAACTCCCAATTAAGCTCACCGAACAAGGCCTGGCTCCTGATCTTGATCTCACCTTTCTGGTTCAGCAACACCGTTCCGTTGTTGACCAATTGATCGTCGATCTCGCCTTTGGAGCGCCCTAGATATACGCCGATTACGCCATCTACACGATCCGAGGCGTAACCCAGGCGAAACTCCTGACTACCCAGGGACTGCTCATGGTGACGGGGAGCGGTCTGGGTGGGGTTGACAGCAGTCGTGCGGTCAAAATCGAGAATGGAGTCGTACTTGGACCAGGTGCCAGAGGTGACGCTGGTCAGAGTCCAGAAGTCGTCCAGACGATAATCGACTTTGGCGGTAGCGGTGTTCTGGTTCAGTGTGTTGTAGGTCTCGGTGTTTTCGTAAATGCTGTAGTAATCGGGCTTGCCGTTAGATGCGGCCGTCGCATTGAGGCCACTGCGCTGCTTGGTGCGGCTGAAGGTCAGCAGCACGTCCATATCGTCGGACGGCAGAATGAGGAACTTGCCTCGAATATTGGACGAGCGCAGCTGGTTGGCGTCCATGTCCAGGAATTCGTTCTCGATATAGCCGTCAGACGTCTGGTAATCGACAGCCAAGCGCCCGGCGATGATGCCATCGACCAAAGAGCCGTTGGCCATGGCCGACGTCCCACGTTCACCATACTTGCCTGCGTTGCTTCTCACCGAGAACTCTGGATCGAACGTCGGATCCTTGCTCTTCATGATGATGGCACCTGCCAGAGAGTTACGTCCCTGGGTGGTCGATTGGGCACCACGGTAAATCTCCACCTGCTCCATGTCCCAGAGCTGCATCGGATTGTGAGTGAGCAAACGATTGACCTGCAGTGCATCGTCGACATAGACGGACACGGCACCGTTCATCGCAGCCGGCCCCTGGTCATCGAATCCACTCACCGGAATACCGCGAATCCCCCAGTTCTCGTTACCCGATTGAGCGTAAACGCCCGGGGTGCGATCCAGCACGCCCTGAAGATCCTGATCGCCATGGATGCGCATGTCTTCACTGGTCACCACCGCAACGCTGGACAGCGTTTTGTCCTGGCTGCGTTGAATCTTCTCCCCTGTGATGACCACTTCCTTGAGCTGCAGGGTTTCCTCTTTCTTGGCCTCTTCGGCTGCCAGCAGCGGAGTCGCAGCCATCAGACCGGACGCTACAGCCAGCGCCAACGTGTTCTTCTTGAATATGATCATCGAGCCGTAGTTCTCATGGGTCTTATTTGGTACCTGAAGGCCGCAACGACATGCTCCAACCTCCCCCTATCCCGACAAAGCGACGGAATACAAATCGCTATCATTTCAACATAATTTGCATTCTTTACAAGAATGATTTGCTTTTATAGTCAAACACAGCATTCTGCCCAGCCTCTCTCAACGATCTGGATGATCAACGGAAATGGATCTGTTACTGCTACTGGCACGCCGCTCCTGGCGTACCCTGCTGATCGCCACCGCCACCGGTCTGGCCTGTGGTCTGGCGGCGGCCGGTCTGATCGCCAACATCAACCACTCCCTGGCCGGTTTCAGCCAGCTACGACCAGCCGATGGGTTGCTGTTCGCCGGCTTGGTGGCACTGGTAGTGACCGCGCGTATCGTCTCCGATGTCAGCCTGCTGCGGCTGGGGCAAACGGCGGTCAGCGACATGCGTCTGCACCTGAGCGGCAAGCTGATCGATACGCCCTATCCGCGCTTGCAACGCCTGGGCAAGCACCGCCTGCTGGCGATGCTCACCGACGATACGCAGACCATCAGCCAAGCCGTCGAACTGGTTCCGATCCTGCTGGTCAACAGCGGCATCGTGCTGGCCTGCCTGGGCTACCTGGGCTGGCTCAGCCTGCCGCTGCTGGGGCTCACCGTCGCCCTGATCCTGCTCGGTGCTGCTAGCTTTCATTGGCCACAGCGCAAGGCCCTGACCTCCATCGGCAAGGCGCGTGAACTGAAAGATCAGTTGTTTGACCAGTACCGCCTGCTCACCGACGGCAGCAAGGAGCTCCAGCTCAACCACTCACGTCGCGTGCAATTCTTCGAGCGCCTGCTCTACCCCATCAGCCAGCAGTACCGCCGCGACTTCGTGCGCGGCATGAGCATCTACGCTCTGGTGCTCAACTGGGGCAATGGCATCTTCTATCTGCTGATCGGTACGGTACTGTTCCTCGCGCCACAGTTCATCGATTTGAGTGCCACGTTGGTGACCGGCTATATCCTCAGCCTGCTGTACATGATCACGCCACTATCGGAACTGATGAACGCCCTGCCCACCCTGGGCCGGGCCAGCGTCTCACTGCGCAAGATCCGCGCCCTCGAAGGGCAGTTGGAGGTAGCCGGCACACCAGGCGACGGCCTGGTGCCTGCACGTAGCGTGGGCTCGCTGAGCTGCCACGAGGTGCGCCATACCTACTACCGTGAAGGCGAGGACGGCCGCTTCACCCTTGGCCCGTTCGACCTCGAACTGCGCGCCGGCGAGGTGGTTTTCATCACTGGCGGCAACGGCAGCGGCAAGACCACCCTGGCCTTGCTGCTGACCGGGTTGTACCAGCCCGAGGGCGGTGACCTGCTGCTCGACGGCCAGGTATCCTCAAGCACCCAGAATCATCTCTACCGCCAACATTTCTCGGCGATCTTCACCGACTTCTGTCTGTTCGAGCATCTGCTTGACGGCGACGACCCGCAACTGATGCAGCAAGCCCGTGACTACCTGGCGCACCTGCAACTGGCACACAAGGTCAATATCGACGGCGGGCGCCTGTCCACACTGGATCTGTCCACCGGTCAGCGCAAGCGCCTGGCCCTGCTCGCCGCCTACCTCGATGACCGCCCCTGCTACCTGTTCGACGAGTGGGCGGCGGATCAGGACCCAGTGTTCAAGCGCTTCTTCTATACCAAGATCCTTCCTGACCTGCGCCAACGCGGCAAACTGGTGATCGTGATTTCCCACGACGATGCCTACTTCTCGCTTGCAGACCGGCTGATCAAGGTGGATCAGGGCAGCGTGTCCGAAGCCAGCCCCAGCCGCTCGCGGCAGCTTTCAACCGAGGAATGCTGAGCCATGCATTCCGAAGTGTTATCCAGCCAGCCCGCCTCACTCTCGCCGTGGATCCACACCCGCCCGCTGCCCGCTGCTCGCCTACGCCTGTTCTGCTTCCCGTTCGCCGGCGGCAGTGCCGGCAGTTTCATGCCCTGGTTTACGCAACTGGCGCCGCACGTCCAGCTCTGTGCCATCCAGTTACCAGGACGTGGCGCGCGCTTCGGCGAGCCGCCCGTGCATGACTTCGCCACACTGATCGAACGCCTGGGCGAGGTCATCGCCGGGTATGACGACCTCCCCTACGCCTTCTTCGGCCACAGCCTCGGCGCTCTGGTCGCCTTCGAACTGGCGCATCACTGCGTCAGGCGTGGACTGGCGCCGCCACGCCATCTATTCGTCTCGGCCAGCGGCGCACCGCGTCACCGCGTTGGTGCGCCGCGCTACGATCTGCTGAGCGATGGTGAACTGCTGATCAAACTGCGCGGCTACGCCGGCACACCTCCCGAGGTGCTGGCGAACCAGGAACTGATGGCCCTGCTGCTACCGGCCATTCGCGCCGACTTCGCCCTGCTGCGCCATTATCGCTACCAGCCGCGCCCGCGCCTGGACGTACCAATGAGCGTGCTGGCCGGACAAGACGACGCCCATGTAGGCCAAGAAACGCTGCACGACTGGCAGGCGGAAAACCGTGCAGGCTGCGCACTGCATCGCTTCGAGGGCGGCCATTTCTTCGTCTTCGAGCAGCCAGAACAGGTGTTGGAATTGGTGAAGCGGAAGCTGGACGAGGCGCTGTAATGACATCGGCAAATCGAGGCGTCGCCGAGATGGCGCAGTAGTCCGAATGAAATCAGGGAAATTGCCTTCCGCTAGGCAATCCGCCCGGATTGCCTCGGGCTAAGCGCCTGGATAACGCGAGCGAACTAGCCCTCTGCGCCGTAGATGTAGCGCAGATAGTTCGCCTGCTCCGCCTGCGGCAAGCGATGCAACTTCGGGCAGGACTCGCACAGCACCTGTGGCTTGTCGACCACTGGGGCATGCAACTGGTAATGCAGGCAGCAATGACGACGCAGGGGAATGCGTGCGCATACCTCTGGCGCCGGCGAATCCACCATCCACTGCAGGCTTCTCGGTTTGATCCGCCCGTCAGCGACCACGGCCCGCTCCAGCCAGCGATGAGCCTCGGCGAAGCCTTCACGTTCCAGGTTGGTGTCAAGGCGAGCGAAGGCGCCATCCCAGATGGCGGCAAAGTTGCCCCAAAGTACCTTCGGCGCCAATCCCCCCCAAGCTGCAATGCCAGCGAACAGCGGTTCCAGGTGTTCATGCAGCAGGCGCGCCCAGTAATCATCTCGCTGCTGGGCAGCAAGCGAAGCCGGTAGCGTCGGCAGCCACAGCGCTCGCGGCTGACCAGCGTCATGCAACAACGCGACCTCCTGCTCCCAGAAGGCGATACCTCGCTCGCGCGTCAACACGGCCGCCAGCATGGCCGGCAACATGACACTGAGGTAGTTCATCGACCATTGAGAGGCGACTGGAGGGCGCTTGATACCGGGATAGAGCTCGGCGAAGCGTTCGAGCATGGGATACAACACGCTTATCTCTGCCAACTCAGGCAGCGCCACCGACGCCAGCCCCTGGCGTTCGACCTGTATCACACGCTGGATGGGTGGCCATGCTTGGCACAACCAGTCCGGTAGTTCGATGGCTGGCCTCCGCCACAGTGGGTCAAAAATGATGAGAACGATTAGCGTTGATGGTAAAGCTGCCCCTCTATAAACTCAACGCGTTTTATGCTGGGCAACTTGAGGCCACATGCAGACATTACGTGATTTCTGGTTGCTCGCCCGGCCGTTCTGGTCGTCTGCCGAAAAACGCCCCGCCTTCCTACTGCTGTTCGGCACGATCCTGATGAACCTGTGTCTGGTCGGGGTCAACCTGCTGTACAACTTCTGGAACCTGCACTTCTACAACGCCCTGCAGGCGCTCGACTACGATGCCTTCCTGATCGGCGGAGTGCAGTTCCTCTTCCTGCAACTGGGCCTGGCCACGTTCACCGTGGCCGCCTTCCACTTCCAGCAGAAACTCACTCTGCGCTGGCGCCGCTGGGCCACCGAGAACACCCTGCAGCTATGGCTGCAACGCCATCGCTACCTCAAGCTGCAGCTCGGCGTGCCAGAGACGGACAACCCCGACCAGCGCATCGCCGATGACATCAACCTGCTCATCAGCCTGTCGCTGAAGCTCAGCCTGGGCCTGATGACCGCTCTGGTCTCGCTGTTCTCCTTCCTGCATATCCTCTGGCAGGCTTCAAGCCTGGTGAAGATTCCCTTCGCCGGCGAGGAGCTGGTGATCCCCGGCCTCTTGGTGTGGGCCGCCCTGCTCTACTCCATCCTCGGCACCGGCGGCGCCTTCTGGTTGGGGCGCACATTGCCGCGCCTGAACTTCATTCAGCAGCGCCGTGAAGCGGACTTCCGCTTCGCCATGATGCGCCTGCGCGAAAACGCCGAGGCCGTGGCCCAGTACCGGGGTGAGAGCGAAGAGCATGCCCGTTTCAGCCAACGCCTGGGCGCCGCGCTGGAGAACTTCTGGGCCTTGGTGAAGCAGCAGAAGATCGTGCTCGGCTACTCCACCTTCTACATGCGCAGCGCCATGATCATTCCCATGTTCATCATGGCCCCGCAATTCTTCGCTGGCGCCTTCCCTCTCGGCCGCCTGACGCAGCTCAGCGCGGCATTTGGCGAGGTGCACGAGGCCATGGCCTATCTGGTCAAGGTGTTCCCCGAGGTGGCCGAGTGGAAAGCGGTGGTCGATCGCCTGATCGGTTTCCAGCGACGCCTGGACCAGGTCAGCGATGGGGGGGGCGTCTGCCTCGAGCACAATGCTGAAGGGTTCGAAGCCACAGGTCTTTCGCTCTGGCTGCCGGATGGCCAGACGCTGCTCACCGATGTCGAACTGCGCCTGCAGCCCGGTGAAAGCCTGCTGATCAGGGCCCCGTCCGGCTTCGGCAAGTCCACACTGATACGAGCGCTGACCGGCATCTGGAACCATGCCAGCGGCGTGGCACGCTACGATCTGGGCAGCACCCTTACCCTGGCACAGAAGCCCTACCTGCCGCTCGGCACCCTGCGCGACATGCTCTGGTATCCCTCGGCGACGCATCCGCAGGACGATCCCCGCCTGCTGGAGGCGATGCACCAGTGCGGCCTCGACCACCTGAGTGCACGCCTGGATAGCGAACTCGACTGGTCGCAGACCCTGAGCATCGGTGAACAACAGCGCTGCGCCTTCGTGCGCGCCCTGCTATTGCGCCCGCAGGTGCTGTTCCTTGATGAAAGCAGCTCGGCACTGGATGAAGAAAGCGAAAGGCGCTGCTACACGCAACTGCGCCATGCCTTACCGGACGCCATCATCATCAGCGTCGGCCATCGCGCCTCGCTGGAAGCGTTGCATACCCGCACCCTGGATCTGCTGCCCGTACAACGCTTGGACCAGGAATTGGAATACGCCTGAACCAGCCCTGCGCATCTGGCTACCAGACAGGAGGCCATCAACGAAAAAGCCGGCTGCAGTAGCCGGCTTTTTCGTTGCTAAGTCGATGGCGTCCCCTGCTGGAATCGAACCAGCATCTAGCCCTTAGGAGGGGCTTATTCTATCCGTTGAACTAAGGGGACACGGCCGTATTGGCTACGACCGGGCCGCATCTTAGCGGCGGCGCGCACATTTGTCATGCCGCCACCGCTCACTTCCTAACGCTGCCAACCCTGGGAAACCACCTTGGTGGTCGTTGCAGCGCGCACCGGTTGCAGGCCGCCACGCAAGCGCTCCAGTGCCATACGATCGGCAATCGCGGTGGTGGTCTCACCCTCGCGCTCAGCGCGCTGGAAGATTTCCGTCAGGGTCGGGCCGAGGCCTTCGATATGCGCCTTGAGTTCGGCGGCGCTGCCACCGGTGCGCTCGTAGCAGACATCGATGATGCCGCCGGCATTGATCGCGTAATCCGGCGCGTACAGGCATTCGCGGCGGCGCAGCAGCTCGGCGAGGCTGGCGTCGGCCAACTGGTTGTTGGCCGCACCAGCGATGATCGGCGCGCGCAGGGCTTCCAGCGTCTGCAGGTTGATGATGGCGCCCAGTGCACACGGCGCGAACACGTCCACGTCGAGGCGGTAGATGTCGTGCTGGCCGACCGCAGTAGCGCCCAACTGGCCCACTGCGCGCTGCACGTTGGCTTCGAATATATCCGTCACCCACAACTGCGCACCGGCCTCCTTGAGCAACTTGGCCAGGCCGAAGCCGACCTGGCCGACGCCCTGGATGGCCACACGCACGCCCTTGAGATCCTGGCGGCCAAGGCGATGCGCCACGGCCGCCTGAATGCCGATAAATACCCCATAGGCGGTCGAGGGTGACGGATCACCGTCACGGCTGCCACCACCAAAAGCTTCACGCTGCCCTGCGCCCGCCACGTGGCGAGTGCGCTCGGCCATGATGCGCATCTCGGCCACACCAGTGCCTGAATCCGCCGCGGTGACATAGCGCCCGCCCAGGCTGTCGACGAAATCACCCATGGCCTGGAACAGCGCCTCGCTCTTGCCGGTGTGCGGGTCGCCGATGATCACCGCCTTGCCGCCACCGAGCGGCAAACGCGCCAGCGCCGATTTGTAGGTCATGCCGCGCGACAGGCGCAGCACGTCGCGCAGTGCCTCCTCGTCCGTGGCGTAGTTCCACATGCGGCAGCCGCCCAATGCAGGGCCGAGGGTGCTGTCGTGAATGGCGATGATGGCTTTCAGACCGCTGGCCTTGTCGTGGCCGTAGACCACTTGTTCGTGCTGATCGAAGTCGACGTGATTGAAGACGGACATCGGGTTACCTCGGATGTAAAAAGCCGCCCCTCCCCCGTATGGGAGAGGGTGGCAAAGGGGATGAGTGAGCGGTCAGGCTGCTGGTTCGAACAGCTGTACCGCGGCGATCTCGCTGACGGTCAGGCGTGCCTTGAGCTGGCTCGCCTGTTCGCGCGCCTTGGCCAGCGCCGCTTCCTTGACGTGGCCGTAACCGCGGACCTGCTCGGGAATTTCGGCCAGCGCCACTGCCGTGCGGTAGTTTCCGGCATTGAGCTCACCCAGCAGGTAGGCCACGTTGGCTTCGTATTCCTCGATTAGCTCGCGCTCCAGGCGACGCTCGGCGCTGTGACCGAACGGATCGAGCGCGCTGCCACGCAGGAACTTGAAGCGCGCAAGCACGCCGAACGCCTTGAGCATCCAGGGGCCGAAGCTGCGCTTGCGGGGTTGGCCGGTGACCGCATCCGGCTTGCTCAGCCAGCTCGGCGCCAGGTGGAACTGCAGCTGGTAGTCGCCTTCGAACTGCGCTTCGAGCTGCTTGCGGAAGGTCGCATCGCTGTACAGCCGCGCCACTTCATACTCGTCCTTGTAGGCCAGCAGCTTGAAGTAGTAGCGCGCCACGGCCTTGCTCAGGTGCTGCTGAGCGTCGGTATCGACCTTGCGTACACGCTCGACCAGCTCGCGATAGCGCTCGGCATACGCGGCGTTCTGGTAGGCGGTCAGGCGCTGCACACGGTCGGCGACGATCTCCTCCAGCGTGCTGCAATGCGGCGCTTCGACGACCTTGGGCGCGGCGAGTTTTTCCACTGCAGCCAGGTCATGCGCGGCGCGACGCCCCCAGAGGAATGCCTGCTGGTTGAGTTGAACGGACACGCCGTTGAGCTCGATGGCCTTGTTCAGCGCCTCTGCCGATACCGGCACCAGGCCCTGCTGATAGGCGTAACCGAGCATGAACAGGTTGGTGGCGATACTGTCACCGAGCAGGCGAGTGGCCAGGCGCGTGGCGTCGACGAATCGGGTCTTGCCCTCGCCCACCGCCTCGCTGAGCGCTTCGCGCATGGCTGCGCCAGGCACCTGGGCATCCGGGTTGCGGGTGAATTCGGCGGTGGCCGCTTCATGGCTGTTGATCACCGCATGGGCGATCTTGTCGTTGAGCTTGGCCAGCGCCTCCTCACTGGACGACACCACCAGGTCGCAGCCCAGCAGCAGGTCAGTTTCCCCGGCGGCGATGCGCACCGCGTAGATATCGCCCTGCCGCGCAGCGATGCGGATATGGGTGATCACCGGGCCGAATTTCTGCGCAAGGCCTGCCTGGTCGAGCACGGTGCAGCCCTTGCCTTCGATATGCGCCGCCATGCCCAACAGCGCGCCAACGGTGGTCACGCCGCTGCCGCCAACACCCGGCAGGAGGATGTTCCAAGGCCGGTTCAGGGCCGGTTGTTTTGGCTCCGGCAAGGCGATGAACAGCGCGCCCAGGCCAACGGCCTCAGGCTTGCGCAGGCTGCCGCCATGCACGGTGACGAAGCTCGGGCAGAAGCCCTCCAGGCAGCTGAAGTCCTTGTTGCAGGCGTTCTGGTCAATCTCGCGCTTGCGTCCCAGCTCGGTTTCCAGCGGCAGCACCGACAGGCAGTTGGACTTGACGCTGCAATCACCGCAGCCCTCGCATACCGCCGGGTTGATGAACGCACGCTTGGCCGGATCGACCAGCTTGCCGCGCTTACGCCGACGACGCTTTTCGGTGGCGCAAGTCTGATCGTAGAGGATCACCGAACAGCCCTTGACCTCGCGCAGCTCGCGCTGCACGGCGTCCAGTTCGCGGCGGTGATGGAAGGTGACGCCTGGGGCGAAGGTGGCGCGGGTCGGATACTTGTCCGGCTCGTCACTGACCAAGGCGATACGTTTGACGCCCTCGGCATGCACCTGCTGGCTGAGTTGGTCGATACGCAGCTCGCCGTCGATGGGCTGGCCGCCGGTCATCGCCACCGCATCGTTGTAGAGAATCTTGTAGGTGATGTTGACCCCGGCGGCCACGGCTGCGCGCAAAGCCAGGTGGCCGGAGTGGAAGTAGGTGCCGTCACCGAGGTTCTGGAACACGTGCGGCGTATCGGTGAATGGCGCCTGGCCGATCCAGGTGGCTCCCTCGCCGCCCATCTGGGTGAAGGTGTCGGTGCTGCGATCCATCCATTGAGTCATGTAGTGGCAACCGATGCCACCGAGAGCACGGCTGCCTTCCGGAACCTTGGTCGAGCTGTTATGCGGGCAGCCGGAGCAGAAATGCGGCGTGCGCGCAGTCTTGTGCTTGGGCGCAGCCAGGGCCTTCTCCTTGGCATCGAGGAAGGCCAGCCGCTCCTCGATAGTCGGGCTGCTGTAGATCGGCGCGAGGCGCTTGGCGATCACCCGAGCAATCATCGCTGGGGTCAGCTCGGCCAGGTTGGGCAACAGCGAATTACCCTGCTCGTCGAACTCGCCGACCACGCGCGGGCGCTTGCCCACCGGCCAGTTGTAGAGCTGACCGGTGAGCTGGTCTTCGATGATGCTGCGTTTTTCTTCCACCACCAGAATTTCGTCCAGCCCCTCGGCGAAGCCATGCACCGACACCGGCTCCAGAGGCCAGCTCATGCCGACCTTGAGCACACGCAAGCCGACCTTGGCGCACAGCGCTTCGTCCAGGCCTAGATCATCCAGAGCCTGACGCACATCGAGGTAGGACTTGCCGGTGGTGATGATGCCCAGACGCGGGTTGGGCGAATCGAGCTTGACCTGGTTGAGGTTGTTGGCCAGGGCGAAGGCGCGCGCGGCGTAGATCTTGTAGACGTTGAGGCGTTTTTCTTGGGCCAGGGGCGGATCGGGCCAACGGATGTGCACGCCGTCTTCGGGCAGCTGGAAATCCTCGGGAATCTTGATCTGGATACGCAGTGGGTCGACGTCCACCACAGCCGAAGAGTCGACGTTCTCGGCAATGGTCTTTAGCGCCACCCAGCAGCCGCTGTAGCGCGACAGCTCCCAGCCGATAATGCCGTAGTCGAGCACTTCCTGGACGTTGGCCGGGTTGAGTACCGGCATCGACGCAGCGATGAACGCATGCTCGCTCTGGTGGGCGATGGTCGAGGACTTGCAGCCATGGTCGTCGCCGGCCAGCACCAGCACACCGCCATGCTTGGAAACGCCGGCCGAGTTGCCATGCTTGAATACGTCACCACTGCGGTCGACGCCGGGCCCCTTGCCGTACCACATGGCGAACACGCCGTCGTAGCGCGCGCCAGGGAACAGGTTGGCCTGCTGGCTGCCCCATACCGCCGTCGCACCCAGCTCTTCGTTGACGCCGGGCTGGAAGTGGATGTGGTTTTCTTTCAGGTACTCGCGCGCATCCCAAAGGCTCTTATCCAGGCCGCCCAGGGGCGAGCCACGATAGCCGGAGATGAAGCAGGCGGTATTGAGTCCGAAGGCGGCGTCACGCTGCTTTTGCAGCATGGGCAGGCGGGTGAGCGCCTGAGTGCCAGTCAGGTAAAGGTGACCAGTAGCGAGGCGGTATTTGTCATCCAGGCGGATTTCGGCCAGTGACATGGAGCGCTCCTTTTATTCTTATGGCGAGCACGAGGAGCGCGACGGTAAACACGCTCCGTTGATTTCCACGACAGGATCACTGCGGCGGATTTGCCTAAATCATGACCGGAGGGTTCCGCTTTTTTCTTTCTATTTTTGAGTAGCGAAGGCGATACTTCGCATGATCCTTCCAACAATCACAATAAATTGGAAAAAATCATGCAGGAAAAGCTCAGCCCCATCGACCGCCGGATTCTCCGCCTGCTGCAGCACAATGCCGACCTCTCCGCCGCCGAGGTGGCGGAAAAGGTCGAGCTGTCGCAGTCGCCCTGCTGGCGGCGGATCAACCGCATGCAGGAAGAGGGATTGATCGAACGCAAGGTCGCCCTGCTCAACCACAAGCGCCTGGGCTTCGGCATCACGGTGTTCGTCGACATCAAGCTGTCGGCCCATGGTCGCGGCAATCTGGATGAGTTCGAGCAAGCAGTGGTGGGCTACCCGCAGGTGCTGGAGTGCTACAGCATGGCCGGCGGCTCGGATTACCTGCTCAAGGTGGTGGCCAAGGACATCGCCGATTACGAGCGTTTTCTGCGTGACCACCTGCTGCAGCGCCCGCACGTGCACGAAGCGCACTCGCATATCGCCATGAGCGAGGTCAAACGCACCACCGAGCTACCGCTGGATTAAGACTGGCCCTGGCGGCTAATGCCAGTCAGTTAAGTGTCGGGATACAGTTAGGTAGGCGCACCGAAATGCCGGTGTTGCCGTCATTGGTGCGCACGGCGCACCCTACAAAGGCCATCCGTGCCAAACATTACGTCTATCGGCATTAGGCCTGGCGCCTGGCCTTGCGCGCCCGCAGAGCCGCCAGTAGCGATGGGCCGAGCGCGGTGAGTGCCGAGCCCAGCACCACCACCACGGCGCCGGCGTAGGCGATCCAGTTGACCTGCTCAGGCAGCACGTGGTCTGGCCACCAGGTCGAGGCCAGCGCCACGGAGACGAAAGTCACCAGCGGCGTCAGCGCCAGGGTCGCGCTGACCCGCGAAGCCTCCCAATGCGCCAGGGCCTCGGCGAAGGCGCCATAGGCCACCAGGGTATTCAGGCAGCAAGCCAGCAGCAGCCAACCCTGCAGCGGGCTCAATTGCAGCGCTTGTAGCGGCTGCGCCCAAGGCGTCAGCAACAGCGCGCAAGCCAGGTAGATGACCATCATCACCTGCACCGAATTCCACTTGGTCAGCAGCTGCTTCTGCGCCAGGCCATAGAACGTCCAGACGAAAGCAGCCGCCAGCACGGTCAGCACCCCGGTGGTGTAGGTGGTCAGCGAAGTCAGCAGCTCACCCAGGCGCTGATTGAAGAACAGGCCGAAGCCCAGCAACATCACCATCAAGCCAAGCGCCTGGCCCAGGCTGAAGCGCTCGCGAAAGACGAACAGGCTGCTGATCAGCAGCAGGATTGGAGCGACCTGGATCACCAGTTGCGTGGTGCCGGGGCTGAGCAAATTGAGCCCGACCAGATACAGCACGTAGTTGGCCGTCAGCCCGCCGATGGCCAGCGCCAGCAGCCAACCGCCCTTGCGCCCCAACGGACGAAAACGCGGCAACCGACGGCTCGCGGCAAGGTAGGCAAACAGCAGAGAACCTGCCACGGCCAGGCGATACCAGGTGACCGTTACCGGATCCATGACCTGGAGAACTTCTTTCAGCTTGATTGGCAGGATGCCCCAGAGCACGGAAGTGATCAGGGCGAGCAGCAGGCCGTACATCCAACGGCCGGAGGAAATGTGCATGGCAACCTCGGGCAGGCAGCCAACAGAGCATGTCGACCGCAGCAGAGCATTCTAGGAGAGGCATGCACACCGGCACAGCAACAGTTCAGCCCGGTTGCCGAACGAAACTGTACTGCTCGACATTCGCAAAACGCCAGCCAACCGGCGTCAAAAACACAGAAAATCCGGCAAAACCTGCTAAAAATCCGCCAAAGTCGACCATCTGTCGTTTTGCCAAGCAGACCGTATTGCCCACAGTAGACTCAGATCATCCAGCACCTGCAGATGGAGTTCCCGCCATGTTCGGCCAACGCAGCCTCGACCCTCAACCGGGAACGCACTACCGCAGCTCACGCGTGAGCGCCGTCAATGGCCAGTACTTCTTCGCCACGCGCGAAGGTACGCTGGAGGGCCCCTACCTCTCTCGCCATGACGCAGAACAGAGCATCACCCGTTATATCGAACGCATGGTCATGGCCGACAAACTGATGCGTCATAGCAGCGAGCACATCGACAACCTGCAGCGACGCGAAGCGATCAAGCACAATCAGGAGCTTTGAACGCTCTTGCTCTCATAGATGCGCCAAACCCAGATCGCCTCGGTGTGCCGCCAAGTGCGGCAAGACCGCAGCCAGCAGCGGCTCCTTGAAGGCATCCTGAAAACGGTGAGCCAGGCCCGGAATCAACTTGAGCTCGGCCCCCTTGATATGCGCCGCCACGTGTACGCCATGCATCACTGGCAGTAACGGGTCGGCAGTACCGTGCACCACCAATGTCGGCACCTTCAGGCGATTGAGCAGCTCGACCCGGCTAGATTCAGCGAGAATCGCCAACAGCTGGCGCTGCACCCCTTCGGGGTTGAAAGCACGGTCATAGGCGACTTCGGCCTGGTGCAGAAGCAAGGCACGGTCATCATGCACGGCCGGGCTGCCCAAGGCCGCCAGCAGGTCCGCCTGCTGCTGCAAGGCGGCCTCACGACTGCCCGCCTCGCGCCGCGCCAGCAGCGCCACCAGTGCATCGCTGGGCGCAGGCAAACCCTGGGCACTGGAACTGGTCATCACCAGCGTCAAGCTCAGCACCCGCTGCGGCGCCAGGTCGGCCAGGTGCTGGGCGATCATGCCGCCCATGCTCGCGCCCAACACATGGAAGCTGTCGACACCGAGCAGGTCCATCAGCCCCAACGCATCGCCGGCCATGTCACGCAAGTGGTAAGGCGCCCCGAGCGAGAGCCCCAGGCGATAGCGCAACACCTCGTATGGCAGGTTGATGCTGGGAGCAGGCTTGCGCCAACTGCTCAGCCCAACGTCGCGGTTGTCGAAACGCACGACGCGAAAGCCCTGCTGGCACAAACGCTCGACCACCTCGTCAGGCCAGTGGATCAACTGCCCACCCAGGCCCATCACCAGCAGCAGCGCTGGGTCGAGCTCGCTGCCAACGCTTTGATAGGCCAGGCGCACGTCGCCGACGTTCGCATAGCGAGTTGGCTCATTCACATCACAACGATTGGCCGCAAACGACGGCAGGCCGCACAGCAATGCGGTGAGAAAGATCAGTACACGCATGACAAAACACCAGAAACGCAGAACCCCACTGAAGCGCGATTCTGGTGAAAGTCATTCGATGGCGCTGCCACATCCGCGTGACAGTTTGATGAAGGGGGACGAACGGTTGCCCGGATGGTGACGAGAGGTGCGAGCCAGAGCGTCGCGAACACCCTCCTACCTATCTGTAGGAGGGGCTTCAGCCGCGACGAGTGCCGGGAAATCAGGCCAGTTCGACACGCAGCTGCCTGGCTGCGGCCACCATGTTGACCAGCGCTGCCTCGGTTTCCGGCCAGGCGCGGGTTTTCAGCCCGCAATCGGGGTTGACCCACAGCCTCTCGAGCGGGATACGCCGCGCCGCCTTGCGCAGCAGCCCGGCCATCTCGGCACTATCAGGCACGCGCGGCGAGTGAATGTCATAGACGCCCGGGCCAATCTCGTTGGGATAGTCGAAGCGCTCGAACGCCTCCAGCAACTCCATGTCCGAACGCGAGGTTTCGATGGTGATCACGTCGGCATCCATCGCCGCGATGGACTCGATCACATCGTTGAACTCGCTGTAGCACATGTGGGTGTGGATCTGCGTCTCGTCACGCACACCGCTGGCAGTGAGGCGGAAGGCTTCGGTGGCCCAGTCCAGATAGTGCTGCCAGGCAGCCTGGCGCAGCGGCAGCCCTTCGCGGAACGCGGCTTCGTCGATCTGGATGATCTTGATGCCGGCGGCTTCCAGATCCACCACCTCGTCGCGAATCGCCAGCGCCAGTTGCCTGGCCTGCACTTCACGCGACACGTCCTCGCGCGGGAACGACCACATCAGCATGGTCACCGGGCCGGTCAGCATGCCCTTCATGACTTTGTTGGTCAGGCCCTGAGCGTATTTGATCCACTCCACGGTCATGGCCTTGGGCCGGCTCAGATCACCGACAATCACCGCCGGTTTGACGCAGCGCGAACCATAACTCTGCACCCAGCCGAAACGGGTGAAGGCGTAGCCGTCGAGCTGCTCGGCGAAGTACTCGACCATGTCGTTGCGCTCGGCCTCACCATGCACCAGCACATCCAGCCCCAGGCGTTCCTGCACCTGTACCGCATGGCGGATTTCGCTGTGCATGGCCTCGGTGTACTCGGCCGCGCTGAGCTTACCCTGCTTGAACGACTGCCGCGCCAGGCGAATAGCCGAAGTCTGCGGGAAGGAGCCAATGGTGGTGGTCGGCAGCAATGGCAATTGCAGGCATTCACGCTGCTGCTCGATGCGCTCGGCGAACGGCGACTGACGCTGGGCATGACGCGGACGAATCGCCGCCAGGCGGGCCTGCACCTCGGGCTTGTGAATACGCGTCGATGCAGCACGGGCGGCTTGCACTGCGCGGCTCGCCTCCAGTGCAGCGTGAACGGCAGCATCCTGCGGCGCCTCCAGGGCCTTGCCGAGCAAGGCGACCTCCAGACATTTCTGCACGGCAAAGGCCAACCAGCCTTTCAGCTCGGCATCGAGCTTGTCTTCACGGGCCAGGTCCACCGGGCTGTGCAGCAGCGAGCAGGACGGCGCGACCCACAGCCGCTCGCCCAGTCGTTCGTGAGCATGACGCAGCACCTCGAGGGCCTTCTCCAGATCGCAGCGCCAGACGTTGCGCCCGTTGACCACGCCCAGCGACAACACTTTATAAGCCGGCAGCCGGTCGAGAATGGTCGGGTACTGCTCCGGCGCACGCACCAGGTCGATATGCAGCCCGTCCACCGGCAGGTTGGCGGCCAGGCCGAGGTTGTCTTCCAGGCCGCCAAAGTAGGTGGCGATCAGCTTCTTGCATGGCTCACGCTGGATCAGGTTGTAGGCGCGCTCGAAGGCGTTCTTCCACTCTTGCGGCAGATCCAGTACCAGGATCGGCTCATCGATCTGCACCCATTCCACGCCCTGCGCAGCCAGGCGCTGGAAGATCTCGCCATAGACCGGCAGCAGGCTTTCAAGTAATTCAAGCTTGTCGAAGTCGCCACCCTTGGCCTTGCCCAGCCATAGATAGGTCAGCGGGCCAATCAGCACCGGCTTGACGCTATGACCGAGGGCGCGGGCTTCATCCACCTCCTCGAACAGCTGTTCCCAGCTCAGGGCGAACTGCTGATCCGCACTGAATTCCGGCACCAGGTAGTGGTAGTTGGTATCGAACCACTTGGTCATCTCTTGGGCATGAGCACCGCCGCAGCAAGTAGCGCTGGTGCCACGCGCCATGGCGAACAGGGTATCCAGCGTCGGCTTGCCGGCGGCCGGACGGAAGCGCTCGGGGATGACGCCAAAGGCCAGGGAATGACTGAGCACCTGGTCGTACCAGGCGAAGTCGCCCACCGGCAGCAGGTCGATGCCGGCATCTTTCTGTAGTTGCCAGTGCTCGGCCCGCAGGCGTTTGCCGACGGCGCGCAGGCCGGCTTCATCCAGCTCACCTTTCCAGTGCGCTTCGAGGGCTTTCTTCAGTTCGCGGTCGCGGCCAATGCGCGGGAAACCTAGGGAATGGGACAGGGCCATGTGGTGAAACTCCAGAATCAATCGAGATGGCGCCATTCTCGGCATCGAGCGCGAGTGAGACAAACTCAAGATTTTCGTCTTGATCTAAAGATTTACTCATGTAGGCTGTATGAGTCATTTTCATCCAGCCTCCGTATTGGATGAGCGAAAACCTTTCCGAGAATCGCCATGCTCGAGCTACGCCACCTGAAAACCCTGCACGCCCTGCGCGAAACCGACAGCCTGGTAGACGCCGCCGAGCGCCTGCACCTGACCCAGTCGGCACTGTCGCACCAGTTCAAGGAGCTGGAAGAGCGCCTCGGCCTGCAGCTGTTCGTGCGCAAGACCAAGCCGGTGCGCTTCACCAGCGCCGGCCTGCGCCTGCTGCAACTGGCCGACGCCACCCTGCCCCTGCTGCGCGGTGCGGAGCGCGACCTGGCGCGTCTGGCCGGCGGCACTGCCGGCCGCCTGCACATGGCCATCGAATGCCACAGCTGCTTCCAGTGGCTGATGCCGACCATCGACCAGTTCCGCGATGCCTGGCCGGAGGTGGAGCTGGATCTGGCCTCGGGTTTCTCCTTCGCACCACTGCCGGCGTTGGCCCGTGGTGATCTGGACCTGGTGGTGACCTCAGATCCCATCGAGCTGGCGGGCATCACCTATGTGCCGCTGTTCACTTACGAAGCCATGCTCGCCGTAGCCAACCAGCATCGCCTGGCGCACAAGGCCTTTATCCAACCGCAGGATCTGGCCACGGAAACCCTGATCACCTACCCGGTGGAACGCGACCGCCTGGACATCTTCACCCGCTTCCTCGAACCCAACGATGTCGAGCCGGCGCAGGTGCGCACCTCCGAACTGACGGTGATGATGATGCAACTGGTGGCCAGCGGGCGTGGCGTATGCGGCCTGCCCAACTGGGCGCTGCACGAGTACAGCTCGCGTGGTTACGTCAGCGCCAAGCGTCTGGGAGAAAAAGGCCTGTTCGCCACGCTCTACGCGGCGATCCGCACCGACATGCTCGACGCACCGTTCATGCGCGACTTCCTGCTCACCGCCAAGGACACCTCGTTCGCCAGCCTCGAAGGCGTCAGCGTGGCGCGCTAAGGCATAAGACAGAGGCACGCATGTGAAGGTGAGTGTGTAGGAGCCGGCTTGCTGGCGATCCGCCCTCTACCATTTTCAGAAAAGCATCGCCGGCAAGCCGGCTCCTACGGTTTCGCAGCACCACCAGCGACACATATGGGTTTCCCCGAGCCACGCAGCGTACCGGGCATTCCCATCTGATCGGCATCAACCCGCTAATTGCCTTGTTACAACTCCCACCTTGCCGCACTGTGACCAGCAGTCATAGCATGACCGCCGGTCACAACCTTCAGCGGAAAGTCCATGCGCTACCAGGATCAACTCTTCCAGCAACGCGAAAACGCCCTGCTCGAAGCCGCCCGCCAGCTGTTCCAGGATCACTCCTGGGACCGCGTCACCATCGCCGAGGTGGCGCGTCATGCCGGGATCGGCAAGGGCACCGTGTACAAACACTTCTCCAGCAAGGAAGCACTCTACGCGCGCCTGGTGGTGGATTGCTCGCGCCAGCACCTGGCCGAGATGGAGGAAATCGCCCGTACTGCCCCCGCAGAAAAAGCCATGCGCCTGGTGATTCGTCGTGCCTTCGAGCTGCTCCAGGCCGACCCGCTGCAAGCACAGCTTTGCCTGTTGTGTGATCGCCCTGCGTTTCAGGAGCGCCTGGAGGCGCTCTACCGCGACCAGTTCATCGAGCTGGAAGGTCAGTACATGACGCTGTTCAGCGGCCTTCTGCAGAACAGTTTCGGCCTGCAGCTCTCTCCTGCGCACTGCCAACATCTGTTGTGGGGCGTGGAGGCCTGCGTCAATGGTGTCGTGGCGCGTATCGCCTCCGGCGGCTTCGAGCACTGGGGCGAATACATCGCGCTCGACGATTACTTCGATCGCGTCACTGATTTCATCATTGCCGGCCTACAAGGCCAGGCCGCCGCGCTGCTGGCAGCGCCCGCCTTTAACGAGTAAGCCACTGCCATGTTCGCGCAACTCAGCAAACGCCCCTGGATCATCGCCGTCGTCATCGCCATCGCGCTGCTGCTCTGGCTGCTCGGCGGAGACCGCTTCGTCGCCCGCGACAGCGTCGAGGCCGAACCCGACAAGCCTGCCGCAACAGCCGAGTTGGCCAGGGTCGAGGTGCAATGGCTGGAAGCCCAACCCATGCAGCGCCAGCACGTGGTGCAGGGGCAGATCGAAGCCTGGCGCCGGGTGGAGCTGCGCGCCCAGGTCAGTGGCAGCGTGCAGAAGCTCGATCAGGACAAGGGCAACCGCGTCGCTACCGACCAACTGCTGCTCAGCCTCTCGCCGGACGACCGCCCTGCGCAGGTCGCGCGCAGCGAGGCCGATGTACGCCAACGTCAGAGCGATGTCACGGCCGCCAAGCGTCTACGCGAACGCAGCCTGATCTCGGCCAATGAACTGATGCGCCTGGAAAGCGAGCTGGCCAAGGCCCGCGCCGAACTCGATAGCGCCCGCTTGCAGCAGCGCAACACAAAGATCAAGGCGCCGTTTGCCGGCATCTATGACCAGCGCATGGTCGAATTGGGCGACTTCGTGCAACCCGGACAAAGCCTGCTGACCCTGGTGGATATCGACCGCCTCAAGGTCAGCGCACAGATCGCCCAGCAGCAGGTCACCCAGCTCGAACTGGGCCAATCAGCAAAGGTGGAGTTGCTCGACGGACGCACGCTGGAGGGAGAGCTGCACTTCATCGCCGCAGCCGCCGACCCTGGCTCGCGCAGCTTCCGCATCGAGGTCAAGGTGGACAACCCGGATGGCCTGCGCCTGGCCGGCGCCAGCGCGACATTGCATATCCAGACCGGCGAAGCCATGGCTCATCGCCTGTCCCCTGCTCTGCTCAGCCTGGACGAAAGCGGCCGCCACGGCGTCAAGTGGGTCAATGACGCACAGCGTGTGGAGTTCACCCCGGTCGAGCTGATCAGCGTCGACAACCAGGGCGCCTGGGTCAGCGGCCTGCCGCCGAAAGTGGCGTTGATCACCCTTGGCCAGGGCTTCGTCCAGTCCGGCCAACAGGTGCGCACACAACTCGCGGCCGAGGGCAGTTGAGATGCACGCACTGATCGCTGCTGCACTCGATCGCAGCCGCACTACCATCCTCATCCTGCTGTTCCTGCTCTGCGGCGGGCTGGTGGCCTACATCGCCATGCCCAAGGAGTCCAACCCCGACGTCACCATCCCGATGATCTACGTCTCGGTGACCCTCGAAGGCATCAGCCCGGAGGACGGCGAGCGCTTGCTGGTACGTCCGCTGGAGCAGGAACTGCGCAGCCTCGAAGGCGTCAAGGAAATGCGCTCGGTGTCCAGCGAAGGCCATGCATCGGTGACACTGGAGTTCGACGCGGGCTTCGATGCCAAGGTGGCGCTGGCCGACGTGCGCGAGAAGGTCGACACCGCTCGCAGCAAACTGCCTGAAGAGGCCGACGAACCGATCGTCACCGAGGTCAACGTGGCACTGTTCCCGGTGCTGTCAGTGGGGCTGTCCGGGCCGATTGCCGAAACCGAACTGGTGTATATCGCGCGGCGCCTGAAAGAGAACATCGAAGGCATTGCCGAAGTGCTGTCGGTGGAGATCGGTGGTGACCGCGAGGATCTGCTGGAGATCGTCGTCGACCCGCAGGTGCTCGACAGCTACGGGATCGATTACAACGAGCTGTTCAACCTGGTCAGTCGCAACAACCGCCTGGTCGCGGCCGGCAGCCTGGATACCGGTGCCGGGCGCATGAGTATGAAGGTGCCGGGCGTCATCGAAGACCTCGAAGACGTGATGAACATGCCGATCAAAGTGGTCGGCGACAGCGTGGTCACCTTCGCCGACGTCGCCACCATCCGCCGCACCTTCAAGGACCCGACCGGCTTCGCCCGCATCAACGGCCAGCCGGCCATCGTGCTGGAGGTCGCCAAACGCAGCGGCGCCAACATCATCGAGACCATCGACCAGGTCAAGGCACTGATGGAGCAGGCCAAACCCCTGCTGCCGCCGGGCGTGGAAGTCAGCTACATCATGGATCAGTCGCAGGAAGTGCAGAGCATGCTCGGCGACCTTCTGAACAACGTGCTGACTGCCATCGTGCTGGTGCTGATCCTGGTGGTGGCGAGCATGGGCATGCGCTCGGCGCTGCTGGTCGGCCTGACCATTCCCGGCGCGTTTCTCAGCGGCATCCTGTTGATCTGGATGCTCGGCTTCACCCTCAATATCGTCGTGCTGTTCAGCCTGATTCTGGTGGCCGGCATGCTGGTCGACGGCGCCATCGTCGTCTCCGAACTGGCCGACCGCTACCTGCAGCAGGGCCAGACACCACGCCAGGCCTGGGCCAACGCTGCCACGCGGATGGCCTGGCCGGTGATCGCCTCCACCGCCACCACCCTGGTGGTGTTCCTGCCATTGCTGTTCTGGCCAGGCGTAGTCGGGCAATTCATGAAGTACCTGCCCGCCACCGTGATCATCTGCCTGCTGGCTTCACTGGCCATGGCGCTGGTCTTTCTGCCGGTGCTCGGCGCCGTCAGCGGCGGCCAGCCTCGGCCGCACGCTGCGTCGACCAACGCGGCAGGCAGTGCCTATCGCAAATTGCTGGAAACGCTGCTCAAGCGTCCGGGCCTGACCCTCCTCGGCATGCTCACCTTGGTCGCCCTGATCTATGTCGGCTACGGCCGCTTCAACCATGGCGTGGAATTCTTCCCCGATGTCGAACCGGAGAGTGCACAAATATGGCTACGCGCACGCGGCGACTTGTCGGTGCAGGAAAAGGACACCCTGCTCAAACAGGTCGAGAAGCAGGTATTGGGCATGCGCGAGGTCAAGGCACTGTACGCACGCTCCCTGGCGCAGCCTGAAGGCCAGCTCGGCGCCGACGTGATCGGCACCCTGCAATTCCAGTTCGTCGACTGGCACCAGCGCCGTCCGGCCAAGGACATTCTCGCCGATATGAGCCAACGCACCGCCGGCATCCCCGGCGTGGTGCTGGAGTTTCGCAAGCAGGAACAGGGCCCCACTGACGGCAAACCGGTGAAACTGCAGATCAGCTCGCTGGACCCCGCGCTCGGCGAACAGTGGGTTGAGCGTATCCGAGGGGAAATGCACACACTCGGCGGCTTCGTCGATATAGAAGACGACCGCGCCCTGCCCGGCATCGAATGGCGCATAAAGGTCGACCGCGAAGCCGCCGCGCGCTTTGGCGCCGATGTGCTCAGTGTCGGCAACGCGGTACAGATGATCACCAATGGCCTGAAGCTGGCCACCTACCGTCCCGAAGATGCCACCGACGAAGTGGACATTCGCGTGCGTCTGCCCGGTAATTGGCGCTCGCTCGACCAGCTTGGCCGATTGACGCTGAACACCCCGGCGGGCCAAGTGCCATTGAGCAACTTCGTTGACCTGCAGCCGGCACCCAAGGTCGGCACGCTGCGCCGCGTCGACGGGGATCGCACCATCACCCTGCAAGCCGACCTGGCCGAAGGCGCGCGCCTGGACGAACGCCTCAAGGCACTGCGCGAGGCACTTGGCGCAGTGCCAGCGGAGGTCAAGGTGAAATTCGCTGGCGAGGACGCCGACCAGCGTGAGGCAGCGACCTTCCTGATGACCGCCTTCATGGTCGCCATCTTCCTTATGGCGATCATCCTGGTGACCCAGTTCAACAGCCTCTACCAGGCGGCACTGGTGTTGTCGGCCATCGTCCTCTCCACTGCGGGCGTACTGATGGGCCTGCTGATCAACGGCCAGTCGTTCGGCATCGTCATGGTCGGCATGGGCCTGATCGCCCTGGCCGGCATCGTGGTGAACAACAACATCATTCTGATCGACACATACAACCAGCTGCGTCGCCAGGGCCTGGAACCGCGCGAAGCGGCGCTGGAAACCGGCAGCCTGCGCCTGCGCCCAGTACTGTTGACGGCTGTGACCACCATCCTCGGCCTGATGCCCATGGTGCTCAGCATCAACGTCGACCTGGTCACCCCAAGCCTTGGTTTCGGCGCACCCTCGACCCAGTGGTGGACACAGCTGTCCAGCGCCATCGCCGGCGGCCTCGCCTTCGCCACGGTGCTTACGCTGCTGCTCACGCCCTGCATGCTGGTACTCGGCGCCCGCTTCGAACGCCGCCCGCCACCGCTGGAGACCTACGACACCGACCTGCTCGACCTGCCCGAACACCTCATTGCCCCGCGACCGGACAAGGCACAACTGCAGAGCATCGACTGAAGCAGGAGCCGGCAGACACATGGCAAAACGCCAGATATCGCCTAGGCTAACCAGCAACGAAGGTTAAGGGCGGGGATGGAAAGGCAGCAAGGATGCTTTTAACAAGCAGCAAACGCGCAATGCGTCTTGCAGAAACGACAAAGCCCTCTCTCGGAGGGCTTTGTTTTTCCACTCGCCTCGCTCTGGCCAGCGAAAGGAATGAACACCGAGCTAACGAAGTGTATGGGGCCGGCATCCTGCCTGTTGACCACTTCGTTAGCCCGGTGACCGGAGAGTAGTTCAGGCAGTGGCACTGTGCCAAGCACCAATTTCGTGGCGCCGCTCACATAGCAAGCACTCTTTCAGTCCCGCGTAATGTGCGCACATTCATCTCACGCGTGCGCCGAATGTTAACAGTTACATAAAGCCAATATATACGCACAACTTTCGAGCAAGCCAATCAACCCGTGCCACACAAGCACGCAATAAATATTGATATTTTTATGGCGCCATAAAAATAACGCAAAAGAACACGACTATTTTTTGACGCCCAAATAACACCAAAATATAACTTATTGTTTTTATTGAAAATAATATAAAAACAAAAATTAAACCTGAACAATCAAAAGCTTGGTTCATGTTTTGCTTGAAATGCCAAAACAGCCAACTTAGTATCCGCGCCATCTCAGATCCAACCAATAGATTGCCACAGTAATTAGCCTGCAATCTTAGGGGTGCGATCATGAACACGGATGTTGGTCAGTACTTAGAAACCGACCGGCTCAACTACTGAGAGATATGGAACCATGAGAATCAGCATCTTTGGATTGGGTTATGTGGGCGCTGTTTGTGCTGGCTGCTTGTCGGCCCGCGGCCACGAGGTCATCGGGGTCGACGTGTCTCAGACCAAGATCGACCTGATCAACCAGGGCAAGTCGCCCATCGTCGAACCCGGCCTGGCTGAGCTGCTAGACGCCGGCGTACGATCCAAGCTGCTACGCGGCACCACCGACGTCAGCGCGGCCGTTCTGGCCAGCGAGCTCTCATTCATTGCCGTCGGCACCCCGAGCAAGCGCAATGGCGATCTCGACCTTGGCTATATGGAGTCGGTCTGCAAACAGCTCGGTGCAGCCCTGCGTGAGAAGCAGGAACGTCACACCGTGGTCGTACGCAGTACGGTATTGCCAGGCACGGTAAAGAATGTGGTGATCCCCCTGATCGAAGAAGCTTCCGGCAAGAAAGCCGGTATCGACTTCGGCGTGGCCACCAACCCTGAGTTCCTGCGTGAAAGCACAGCGATCAAGGATTACGACTTCCCGGCGATGACCGTAATTGGTGAACTGGACGAACAGTCCGGCGATCTGCTTCAGGAGCTGTACAGCGAGCTGGACGCTCCGATCATCCGCAAGTCCATCGAAGTGGCCGAGATGATCAAGTACACCTGCAACGTCTGGCACGCAGCCAAGGTCACCTTCGCCAACGAGATCGGAAACATCGCCAAGGCAGTTGGCGTCGATGGCCGCGAAGTGATGGACGTGATCTGTCAGGACCACAAACTCAACCTTTCCAAGTACTACATGAAGCCTGGCTTTGCCTTCGGCGGCTCCTGCCTGCCCAAGGATGTCCGCGCCCTTTCCTACCGCGCAGGCAGCCTCGACGTCGAGGCGCCTCTGATCGGCTCGCTAATGCGCAGCAATGCCGTCCAAGTGAAGAAGGCCTTCGACATCGTCGCAAGCTACGACAAGCGCCGCATCGGCCTACTGGGGCTGAGCTTCAAGGCCGGCACCGATGACCTGCGTGAAAGCCCGCTGGTGGAACTGGCCGAAATGCTCATCGGCAAGGGTTACGAACTGAGGATCTTCGACAGCAACGTTGAGTACGCCCGCGTGTTCGGCGCCAACAAGGACTACATCGAATCGAAGATTCCGCACGTCTCCTCGCTGCTGTGCAAGGAGCTGGACGACGTGGTAGCCGCCTCCGACGTGGTGATCATCGGCAACGGTGAGCCACGCTTCGCCGATGTGGTGAAGAACATCGGACAGGACAAGCAGATCATCGATCTGATCGGCTTCATGGAGCACGCCACTCAGGCGAACAAGGAAGGCATCTGCTGGTAAGCGAAAACTAACAAAACAGAGACGGCTCCATCAGGGGCCGTTCGATTGGTTATGGCGTCGTCTGCCGCTTTCCTGCCAACAGCCCTGAATCGGTGACTACAAGGAGTGACAACATGATTCCTCTGATCTTGTCTGGTGGCAGCGGCTCTCGCCTCTGGCCCTTATCACGCAAGCAGTACCCCAAACAGTTTCTCGCCCTCACCGGTGAGGAGACGATGCTGCAGCAGACCCTCGGACGCCTGGCGATCGAGGGCATGAGCAAACCCATCGTGGTGTGCAACGAGGATCATCGTTTCATCGTCAGCGAACAACTCGCGAGCATCTCTCAAGACGCCCAGACCATCCTGCTGGAGCCCTTCGGACGCAATACCGCCCCCGCGGTTGCGATCGCGGCCATGCACCTGCTGGCCGAAGGTCGGGACGAACTGCTGCTGGTCCTGCCAGCCGACCACGTGATCGACGATGTGCCAGTGTTTCATCAGGCGCTGGGTGTAGCTCGCAAGGCCGCGGAACAAGGAGCGATGGTGCTGTTCGGCGTACCGGCTGAACGGCCAGAAACCGGTTATGGCTACATAAAGACCGGTCCGGATGCCGCCGGACTTCCAGTCGGCGTCCTCTCGGTCGAGGCTTTCGTGGAAAAGCCCGACCTGGAGACAGCCAGTGAATTCGTCGCGCAAGGCGACTATGTCTGGAACAGTGGCATGTTCCTGTTCCGCTGCAGCCGCTACCTCGAGGAGCTACAGCGTCATGACCCGGACATCTACGACACCTGTCAACTGGCGCTGAGCCGCAGCACGCGCGACATGCAGTTCATCCGTATCGACCCGAGCGCATTCGAATGCTGCCCAGACAACTCCATCGATTACGCCGTGATGGAGAAGACCGATCGTGCCTGCGTGGTACCGCTCGCCGCA
The DNA here is from genome assembly GCF_900115475.1 of Ectopseudomonas composti. Classification (GTDB taxonomy): domain Bacteria; phylum Pseudomonadota; class Gammaproteobacteria; order Pseudomonadales; family Pseudomonadaceae; genus Aquipseudomonas; species Aquipseudomonas composti. The sequence goes on along the minus strand of NZ_FOWP01000002.1, from coordinate 366,524 downwards.
GGCTGGAACGACGTTGGCTCCTGGGCCGCGCTATGGGATGTTCAGGACAAAGACGACAACGGCAACAGCCGCTCTGGCGACGTGATGATTCATGACAGCCGCAATTGCCTGGTGCACAGCCAAAGCAAACTGGTAACTCTGGTCGGTCTTGACGATGTGGTAGTGGTGGAGACCAAGGACGCCGTCATGGTCGCGCACAAGGATCGCGTGCAGGACGTTAAACAACTGGTCAACAACCTCACCTGCAAGGGCCGCAGCGAGACAGACAACCACTGTCAGGTCTATCGCCCTTGGGGCAGCTACGACTCGCTTGATAGCGGCAATCGCTTCCAGGTCAAACGCATCGTGGTGAAACCGGGCGCCAGCCTCTCACTGCAGAAACACCATCACCGCGCCGAACACTGGATCGTGGTATCCGGCACGGCCCGTGTGACCTGCGACGACAAGACCTTCCTGCTCTGGGAAAACCAGTCGACCTACATCCCCATCGCCGCCGTTCACCGCCTGGCCAACCCCGGCAAGATTCCTCTGGAAATCATCGAGGTTCAGTCGGGTAGCTATCTGGGCGAGGACGACATCGAGCGCTTCGAGGATGTCTACGGTCGCACCGACGACGTGACGATCAGTTAACAACGGCAAGACGTGCCCACACGGCTTCAATGGAGGAAGCACGCCCATGCTCAGGCTTTTTACAGCACCCTTGGGATGGTTCGAGGCCTCACCCGGCTTCGTCAAACTGTGCGGTTGGCTCTGCCTGATCGCACTCATTGCACTCGCCTCGGAGATGGTTGACCCCAGCTACCTGGACCCGTCACACCAGAAATTCATCTTCCTGATCGGTGCATTGGGTATGTGGCGCTATGGCAACGCAGCGACCCACTACCTGCGTGGCATGTACTTCCTGCACTGGCGCTTCCCGCGCATGCGCAAGGCCGTCGAACGCATGGGCGACGCCGCACTGCCCGAACACATGTTCATGGTGGTGACCAGCTTCCGTATTCCAACGCACACCACCTTCAAGGTCTACCAGTCGGTGTTCCAGGAAGTACAGCGCATGCCAGTGCCCTGCACCATCATCGCTTCGATCGTGGAGAAGGGAGACGAGAATTTCATCAAGGACATCATGCGCCAGGAGGTGCGTGATCGCGACGATATCAAGCTGATCATCGTGCGCGCTCGCGGCACAGGCAAACGCGATGGCCTGGCGCACGCCTTCCGCGCCCTGTCCAGGCAAATGCCCCTGGAAAACTCCGTGGTCGGCGTCGTCGACGGCGACACCATGATGTTGCCGGGCTGCGTGGAGCGCGCCGTCACCCTGTTCGCTTATCTGCCCAGCGTAGGCGGCATCACCACCAACGAGTTCTGCGAGGTGGAAGGCAGCAAGTTGATGCAGGAGTGGCACACCATGCGCTTCGTCCAGCGGCACATCAACATGTGCTCGATGGCACTGAGCAAACGCGTACTGACCATGACCGGGCGCTTGTCGTTCTTCCGCGCCAGCGTGATGACCAACCCGGAATTCATCAAGGACGTGGAAGCCGACTTCCTCGATCACTGGCGGCTGGGGCGCTTCCAGTTTCTCACCGGCGACGACAAATCCTCCTGGTTCAGCCTGATGCGTGCCGGCTGGGACACCTTCTACGTACCGGACAGCCATACGCTGACCGTCGAGCATCCACCAGATAACAGCTTCCTGCGTGCCACCAGGCAGCTGATGTATCGCTGGTACGGCAACTCACTGCGGCAGAACTTCCGCGCCACCCGCCTGCTGGGCCTCGACCGCCTGGGCCTGTTCACCATGTACGTGCTGTACGACCAGCGCGTGTCCATGTGGACCTGCCTGATGGGGCTCAGCGCCTCAGTGGTGGCCGGCCTGCTGTTCGGCGTGCAGTACCTGTTGATCTACCTGTTCTGGGTACTGCTATCGCGCACCCTGGTGACGCTGCTGTTCTTCTTCACCAAACACCCGGTCGATCCGATCTATCCCTTCGTTCTTTATTACAACCAGATCGTCGGCTCGGTGATGAAGGTTTACACCATGTTCCACATGGACCAGCAAAGCTGGACACGACAGAAGACCACGATCAGCAACGGCAACGTGAACTTCGATGCGGCCCTCAATCGCTGGACGTCGAAAACCATGCTGCTGTCCTCCATTGCCATTTTCTTCGGGGTCATCTCGGTCCTGTTGGAACTCACGCAACCTTAAGCAAAGGCGCGAATGCCATGAGTAGCACTACTGTCCTCCCTGCAAACGTTGTTCATGAAGCGATCGATGAACGCCAGTTCATTCGCGCCAAGATCCCTGCCCGACTGACCCTGCAAGGTAACGGCGTCAAGGATCTGGAATGCGAGATTCAGGATATTTCCCTGGGCGGCATCGGCCTGCTGCTGGATCAACCGCTGAAGATCGGCAGCCTGTTCAATGGCTCGATCAAGCTGAAGCTGCACACGGTCGACCTGAACATCGACACCAAGCTGAAGATCGTTTCTCAGCGGGGCAGTGAGGTCGGAGCCGAGTTCGTCGAACTCGACCGGCAGAAGCGCGACATCCTGCGCTACATCATTTCCGCCTACATGTCCGGCGACATTGCCGACATCAATGGCTTGTTCAACGTCATGCAGCGCGAGAACTACATCAAGGAGCGCAAGACCAAACAGGCCAATGCGCGTACGCCCGGCGAGCGCCTTAAGGCGGCCCTCGGCTCGTTGCTGTTCTTCTGCGCCGGCGCCGGCGCACTGACCCTGATCGTTTACAAGAGCTATTTGCTGTTCTTCCAGATGCCCGCCGCACAAGCGGTCGTCAGCGCCAACGCCTATGTCATCAGCATGCCGGAGAACGGCAATCTGCGTTATCTGATCAATGCCGAGCAGACCAGTGTAAGCACCGGGCAACCCCTGGCCAGCGTCTCCACGCAACTGGCCAGCAGCCTCACCAGCCCAGCGGACATCGCTGCGGTGGCCAATCTCAATGAACAGGACGCCGCTGCCTTGCTGGGTCGAGTGACGGTGGAAACCGTAATTGCCAGCCCATGCGATTGCAGTCTCTACTTCCCGGCGCCGCGCCTGGATGGCTTCGCTTACAAACAGCAGGAGTTGGTACACCTGCTGCCACAGGGCCAGCCGCTGAACATTAAGGCCAGCGTGCCCTTTGATCGCATGGACAAGCTCGAGCGGGTTCGTGCGGTAGAAATGCGCGTACTCGGCAGCGACGAGACCTTCTCCGGCGAGATCGTCTCCAGCCGCGTGGATGCTCAACGGCAAATGGTCGAGCTGACCATCAAGCCTGATCGCCAGCTGCCACTCAGTGACTATCAATTGCCGGCGGCTGTCGAGTTCAAACTTGGCCTGCCTCTGCGCTGGGCATTCTGAGGTCACCATGTCGCTCAGATCCCTCCTTTGTACCACTGCCCTGTCGCTGGCGATCGCCAGCCAGGCGCACGCGGCCCGCAGCCTCGATCAGATTCGCTACGCGCTGTTCCAGGACAACCAGGCAGCAGTCGAAGAGGATCTGCGGGCCCTGGCCGCACGTGGCGACTTGGGCGCGACGCGGCTGCTCGGTGAAGTACTGGCCGGCCGCAGCCCGGCAAACGCCGCGCGCGCCATCGAGCTGTTCAAGCAGGCGTTCGCCGATGGCCGCGGAGACATCGGCGCACTGGTGCCATTGGCACGCCTGGTGGACTACAAACCACGCTGGCAGCAGGCCAACCGCGCCTACATGCGCCAGGCGCTACAGCGTTTCCCGGCTGGACGCGACTTCGTCAACGTCGACACCCGCCTGGAAGTGTTTCTGGTCTTTCCCGACCTGTTCAGCGAGGCGGAAGTCGCGCACTTGATCGAGCTCTATGACCGCGCTTGTCTGATGTACTGCCACGCACCGCTCTATCGCGCAGTGGCGGCGGCACGCGCCGGGGACACGGCAGCGGCGGACAAATGGTTCCGGCTGGCGGTCGAAAACGACCCGCGCGCCGTGTACCGCTACTACGATTTTCTCGGTGAGGCGCGTAACGAACGTTTCCGCGCCTTCGCCGAACAACTGGCGCCGCGCATGGATACGCTGCCGGTCGATCTGGTGCAGCGCATCGCCCAGCAACTGACGGAAGTGCGTAACGCCGAGATCAGCGCCTACAACAACAGCCGCCCGCAATCACGCGCGCAGACCGACGACGAAAAACAGGCCCGCGAGCTGAAAGCCCAGGCGCATGCCAGCCTCGTCGAGCAGCTCGACCGTGAAGTATTGCAGTGGCTGGATAACGCCATCGCCCGGGACTTCGGCCCGGCGATGATGAGCAAGGCCAACTTCCTGATGACCGCCCCGGACCGCTACGGCCCGGAGCCGGTTGTAGACCTTGTCCAACGCCTGGAACAGCGCCAGGGGCAGAACCTCAGCCTGAGCATGGCCGAGCGTGAACAGCCCATCACCGCGCAAAACATCAAGGCACTGCGCGCCAGGCTGCACATGGTGCTGTGGCGCACCCTCGACCCACACCTGAGCCAGCGCCTGATCGCCGAGCTGCAGGCCGAACACTACCCCGAGGCCACCCTGCTCGAAGGCGACATGTACAGCCAGGGTGTGCTGAATGAACCCGATCAGGAGCGCGCCCTGGCCTTGTACCTGCAGGAAGCCAAGGTCGGGTCGATCAATGCCCTGATGCGCATTGCTCGCCTCTACACCTACGGCCGCGCCATCTGCCGTGACAACGCCAAGGCCTACACCTTTGCTTTCGCCGCCCAGGAACTGGGCGATCAACGCGCTGCGGCGCTGGTAGAGGCACTTGGCTCCAGGCTCACGCCCGAGCAACGCACCACTGCCACCCGTGATGGCAATCGTCTCATCGAGGAGTTCGCCCTGTGATCCGCCCCAATACCCTGCGCTGCGCCGCACTGCTGATCGCTTGCCTGCCCCCCGTCCTGGCGCAAGCCGAGGAAATCGACAATCAACCGGCGGCAGCCAGCAGCCTGTCGCCCGAGCTCGAACCGGTCACCTCGCTGCTGACCCACAAGGTCTTCATGCGCACCGGCTACGGCCCCGACGAGACCCGCCTGGGCGAAGATCGCCGCACCTTCTTCAGCCTGCGCTACGAACCGTCCTACCGCTGGTTCTCGCCCGAGCAGCGCTGGGCCAAGTGGGAAGCCTTCGGTCGCCTGTGGCTCAACTACGACACCGATCCGAACGCCCTGCAGGACAACGAGGGCAACGACGAGAACCTGAGCCGCCGTCGTCATGCCTACAGCGAGGCCCGCGAGTTCTACGTACGCCGCAACCTGCTGGGCGACGACCCACGTTTCTCCGCCACCTTCGGTCGTCAGCGCTTCAGTGATCGTTTCGGCATCTGGTGGGACGACAGCATCGAAGCCATGCGCCTGGACTACAACGACAGTTTTGCCAGCGGCTTCGTCGCAGTCGCCGAGAAGTTCTACTACTACAACTCCGACGACAACCGCCTCGACCCGCGTGACAAGGACATCCGCTACCTGATGGCCGAGTACGCCTGGCGCTGGCACGCCGATCACTGGATCGGCGCCCGCCTGCTGCACGAGGACGATTATTCGGGGAGTTCGCCGGATGATCGCCAGGACTTCGATGGCCTGCGCTATGGCATTTTCCTGCGCGGCGATACACGTCAGCTGACCTCGCTGGTCAGCGACTACCAACTGGAAGTCGTCAGACTCGACGGCAAACAGGAGATCACCCAGAACAACGGCCAGCGTGATCGCGGCGACAAACGCGGCTGGGCAGTAGTCGGCGACGTTGGCAAACGCGTTGAAAGCCTGCCCTGGACACCGCGCGTCAGCCTCACCGCCGGCTTGACCGACCGCCCGGACGACAGCGGCAACGATGGTTTCAGCCTCAACCGCATTCAGTCGGACCGGCGCAACGACCCGTTCAGCTACAGCAGTCGCCTGGTCAGCAACCTGGTCAGCGTCAACCTGAGCAACCTGGCCTTCTACGGTGTCGGCCTGGAAACCCGGCCAACCGACCGTAGCCAGTTGGACGTGCGCCTGAGCGACCTGCGCCTGCGAAACGCTTCGGCACAACTGCCGCTGCGCACCACCAACGAAGGCGTGGTACGTGATACCGGCTCATCGCACCTGGGCCAAGTAATGGATATCAACCACTACTGGCGCATGTTCCCGCTGGCTTACGACGGCAAGCGCATCCAACTCAACACCCTGACCAGCCTGAGTTACTTCAGGGCCGGTAGTGCACTGGAAATCGGTGATGACTACCAGGTGACGCTGGGCATTACCCTGACCTATTGACCGAGAACGGTGCCAGCATGATCTTCGCATCCAATGTCTTTCTGTTCCTGTTCTTGCCGGTCTTCCTGCTCTGCTACTACCTGGCCAGGGACCATTGGCGCTCCTACGTCATCGTGCTCGGCAGCTACCTGTTCTACGCCTGGTGGCGCCCCGACTTTCTGTTGCTGTTCGTGGCGATTTCCTACTGGAACTACTGGTTCGGCCTGCGCATCAAGGCACGGATGGACGCAGGCCAGAAGAAGGTCGCCTTCCGCCTGCTGACCGTCGGCGTGATCGGTAACCTCGCCACCCTCGGCTATTTCAAGTACGCCAACTTCGGCGCAGACGTGCTGGTCGCGGTGCTTGAGCCGCTGGGTATCAATACCTTCACTCTGGAGCACATCATCCTGCCACTGGGCATTTCATTCTATGTGTTCCAGGCCTTGAGCTATATCGTCGACATCTACCGGCGCAACGCGGACCCCACCGATCGTTTCATCGACTTCGCTGCCTATATCGCCATCTTCCCGCAATTGATCGCAGGACCAATCCTGCGCTACAGCCTGATCGACAAACAGCTGAAGAATCGCAGCCACTCCCTGGAACTGTTTTCCCTGGGCGCCTGCCGCTTCATGCTCGGCTTCATCAAGAAAGTACTGATTGCCGACTCCCTGGCACCGATGAATACACTGTTCATCGGCGGTGGCGACCTACAGATGGCGGACGCCTGGTTCGGCCTGCTGATTTCCGCGCTACAGCTTTACTTTGACTTCTCCGGCTACAGCGACATGGCTATCGGCTTGGGCATGATGATGGGCTTCCGTTTCGCCGAGAACTTCAACCAGCCCTACATTGCGCAAAGCATTACCGAGTTCTGGCAGCGCTGGCACATGACACTCGCCGACTTTCTGCGCGACTACGTGTACATGCCACTGGTACGCAAGCGCCTGGTCGGCATGCTTACCGGCCTGGTCATCACCATGATGCTTTCTGGTCTTTGGCACGGCCCGAGCTTCGCCTTCATTTTCTGGGGCTTGTTCTTCGGCATAGCCATGGTCATAGAACGCCGGCTGGGCATCGCCACCAAGATCAACACGCCTTACAACTTCTGGCGCAACGCCCGCTGCATGTTCCTCCTGGCGTCCTGCATGCCGCTGTTCTTTACCGGCGCCCTGCCCCACGCCCTACAGATCTACAAGGCACTGATTGGTCTCAATGGCATTGGCTCACTGGACCTCTACTGGTTCGGCACCTCTGCCATGACCATGACCTTCACCCTGATTGCCCTGCTGTGGATCGTCATCGCCGGCTCGATCAACATCCGCTACTACGCCAGCGCGGGCCAGCAACCGTATTTCATGCAGCACGTGAGCGGCTTCGGCACGCTGCTACTGTGGCTCGGCTTCCTGCTGACGATCACACGCCTGGCGGCAAATTCGTTCTCCCCTTTCCTGTACTTCCAGTTCTGAGGTTGCCGACATGTTTCCGGTAATGAGCTCGGCCAGCAAGATCAATGGGATCCTGTTCTGCGTGCTGCTGTGCGGCATGTTCCTGTACTCGTTGCCCGCGGTGCTCGCCTTCTCCAGCACCCAGACACAGGCCATGTCGCTGTTTCTCGACGGCAAGCTGGTTCGCAAGTTCGAGCATTTCTACGACAAGCGTCTGTTCCTGCGCGATCCATCGGTCGAGTTGTGGGCCAATATCCAGCAGGCCATCTTCCGCGAGGGTGCGAGTGGCGTGGTACTGGGCCGCGATGGCTGGCTGTTCACCAACCAGGAATACCTGGTACCCAGCGATCTGGAGCAGAACCTGGACAAGCAACTGGCACTGATCGACAAGATTCATCAGCAGTTGGCGCAAAAGGGTAAGCGCCTGATCATGCTGCCGGTGCCGATGAAACTCGACACCTACGCCGAGCATTCGACCTACGTGCCCAGCGAACCCATCAGCGACCTCTATCAGCACTTCAGCCAGCGCCTGGCCGAGCGCGGCATCGACACGGTGGACCTGCGCAGCACCTACCAGAACGTCGCAGCCTCCGAACCGCTGTTCCTGCGCAACGACACCCACTGGAGCCCGAAAGGGGCCGAGGTGGCTGCGCAGACCCTGGCGCAGCAATTCCCCGATCTGCAGGGTGACACCTCCTACATCACCCAAGCCGCCGGCGAAAAACAGATCAGCGGCGACCTGCTCAACTACCTGAAATTCGACCCGAGGCTGGCCCCCAGCTATTTCGAGCCGGTGTACATCCAGCTGCATGAAACCCTCAAACAGGAGAAGGGCGGCCTCGATGACAGCCTGTTCGGTGAAGAGGCCATTTCCCTGGCGTTGGTCGGCACCAGCTACACCCGCATCGATGACTGGAACTTTGCCGGCTTTCTCAAGCAGGCCCTGCAGCGCGACCTGGTGACCGTCGCCCTGGAAGCACGCGGCCCATTCGAGTCCATGAACGAGTTCCTGGCCGGCCCTGCCGCGGCGGGTGGCGAGGTGCAAACGGTTATCTGGGAGTTCCCCCTGCGTACCCTCCTCGCCCAGCGCCAGATTCCTTCGCCCTGACATACCCAGACACTAGCAAGAGGTATCCGTATGCCCATGTTCATTCTTCGAATCCTGACCCTGCTGCTACTCAGCGCCACCGTCGCCCAGGCCGCCCAGGACAACAACGCCGACCTCTACGACCCGGTCGCCCCTGCCAACTCGGCATTCGTCAGGGTTCTGAACCTGAGCGATAGCAACATCGAGGTCACGCTCAGCGGCAAGAACAAACCGCAGTCCGTCACTGCCGGGCAGTTTGGTGGCTATCGCTTCGTCGCTCCCGGCATGCAGCGCATCGCCGCCGCCGGCCAGGTACTGGAGCGCGAACTCAAGGCCAATACCGCCAGCACAGTGGTGTATCGCGACGGCCAGCTGCTGCTGGTTGCCGACCAGTTCGTCAACGAGCCACGCAAAGCCCAGATCGCCTTCTACAACTTCACCGACAAGCCGGCAGCACTCAAGACCCTGGATGGCCAGCATGTCGTGGTCGACACGATCGAGCACGACCAGACCGGCAGCCGTATGGTCAACGAGTTGAAAATCGCATTCGCCGCCTATGCCGGCGACGCCAAACTGGTCGACTTCGACGAGCTGTTCTTGAAAAAGGGCCGCTCCTACAGCTATGCCCTGCTGCCGGCTGGTAGCGGCTTCCGCGCGATAACCCTGGCGAACAGCATAGATCCTACGGAATGAATCCCGAAGGCCTGGTCAAACAAGTGAGTGGACGATGACCTCCAAGAGCATGAAGCACTATTTCCTACTGGCCATCGGCAGCCTGATTGCCGCGGGTGCGCACGCCACTCCAGCCGTTACGCCAACAGAGCAGGCCGAAGACTGCAAGGACCTGCAATGCCTGATCTGCCCGCGCCTCAGCGCACCCGAGGAGTATGCCGAGGGCAACATGAAGGCGCTCAAGCAGATCGTGCCCGGAAAGGACCGCTGGCTGTTTCGCTCGGAGGTCGACCTGACCAATAATTTCGGCATTCCAGCCGCCGCCCAGCCGGAGTTCGCGCGCCTGATGCAAGCCTTCGCCAAGCACGGCACGCAGGTCGCGGTCACCGTACAGCCGACCCGTGGTCTGATGCACCGTGCCCAGTTGCTGCCTGGACAGGCACACGGCTTCGACTACCAGAAAGCCAGCGGCAACCTGCGCCGGTTCCTGCAGCAGATGCGCGACGCCGGGGCCATCGTGCCTGACATCATGCCCCTGGTGGAAAATCCGCCGAAGGACTTCTTCTTCCGCCGCGACCACCACTGGACGCCCGTGGGCGCACAGTCCACCGCTCGCGTAACCGCCGAGGCCATTCGCCAGAGCCCTGTCTTTGCACAGCTGCCGCGCAAGAACTACGTCACCGAGCAGACCCTGACGCTTTACAAGGACGGCACGCTGAACCTCGGGCTGTCGGCAATCTGCGGCAACCACTTCGGCTATCAATTCGTTCCTGGCTACCAGACCGTGCCGGAGAGCAATGACGCCGCGCAGTTGTTCGAGGAGCAACCCGACCCTGAAGTGGTGCTGGTCGGTACCAGTAACTCCGCCGCTCGCGAAGACGAAACCAAGCAGTTCAACTTCGATGGATTCCTCAAGCAGTATCTGAGCACCGACCTGATCAACTATGCACTGCCGGGTGCCGGTCAGGACGGTTCGCTGCTGGAATACCTGCTGTCGAGCAACTACTCGCCTGACAAGGCGCCGAAGCTCATCATCTGGGAGCTGCCAGCCAACTACCCACTGGACGGAGAGCTGACCTACCGCCAGCTGATCCCGGCGGTGAACGGTGGCTGCAAGGCCAGCGACAGCGTGCTCGAAGCCCAGCTGGAACGCCCGAGCATGGGCCTGAACGACCGCCTGGAACTGCTCAGCAATACGGGCGAAGGACGCCGGGATCTGAAGGGGCGCAATGCCGTGCTCGACATTCGGATCAGCGACCCCAACATCAAGAACTTCTACATCATCACCTACTACGACAACGGCACCCGCGACAAAGTGTGGTTCCGTCGAGAGGCCATCGTCACTGGTGGGCAGTACTACCTGGAGCTGAGCCGTGCTCCGGAGTTTCGCGATGCCAACCTGCTGTCGGTGCTGCTTGAACCCACGCAGACCGTTGAACAGCCTTTCAAGGTCGAGACCAAGCTATGCCTGTAAGCCCCCGCCTGACAGCCCTGCTGCTATTGCTCTGCGGTTCGCTGAGCGCCAACGCGACCCAGTCGATCTGGGCGCCGCAATCAACGGTGGCTGCAGGGCTGGTGGGCGACTATCGACAGGAGCGCTGCCCCAAGACGCCACCTGCCGCCTATACCGGCCACCTGCAACTGGACAGCAAGTATGACCAGAGCGACGCCAGCAAGAGTCGCCTGGTCGCGCAGCAGAGCAAGGACACCCAACGCATCCGCAAGCAGGTACAGGGCTACATAGGCGGTTTGATCAAGGCCGCCCAGGTTTTCCAGCGCACCCGCAAGGCCAACGAAGCCAACATCGCCCTGGCCTGCCTGGATCAGTGGCTCGATGCCTGGGCCAGCAAATCGGCCCTGCTCAGCGATGACGCCAGCAAGACCGGTGTCGCCTCGCGCAAGTGGGCCCTGGCCGCCATCGCCTCGACCTTGCTCAAGGTGCAGGCGCTGAGCGACCAGCGCTACCAGCTCAGTGCTGTTCAGACTCGCTGGCTGCAACAGCTTTCCGCCAAGGTCGTCGCCGAGTACGAACCACGCCGCTACGACACCGGCGTCTACTTCAACAACCACGACTACTGGGCCGCCTGGGCCGTCGCCGCCACCTCCATGCTGCTCGATGACGACAAGGGCCTGGCCTGGGCTGACGTCGCCTTGCGCCGGGCCTTCAGTCAACTCACCCCCGGCGCAGGCGACTATCAGTACCTGCCACTGGAAGTGGCCAGGGGACGACTGGCCGCGGACTACAGCCATTACGCGCTGGTTCCGCTGACGCTGTTGGTCGAGGCAGCAGAGTTCAACGGTCGCCCGCTCACCGAACAGGAACGAGCCAAATTCGCCGGCCTGGCCAATTTCGCCGCCCGCGCCGTGCTCGAACCCAAGACCCTGCCTGAGTTGACCGAGCGGCAGAGCGATGTCGGCCCGCACAAGATGGTCTGGCTGTTGCCCTTCCTCAACCGCTATCCGCAGCACCAGTGGGGCCGCCGCCTGTACCAGGCAGAGGGTGAAGAGATCAACAACTACAGCCAGGTTGGCGGCGATCTCAAGCCGCTTTACCCCCAGCTAAACTGACCCAGGATGTCGCCATGTCACAGGCACTGACTCTATCTCGCGTAATGCTGCTGATGACCTGTACCGTCAGCCTGGCAGCCCTTGGCGCCCCGGCAGCCTTGCACACCCTCGACCCACAGTGGCAACAGCAGCAGCAACAGCACAGCAGTGCCCTGATCATGCAGCGCAGCCAGCCGCCTGTGCTCGACATCCAGGCTCCCAGGCAGCGCGGCAGTGTCAGCCTGGAGCCCATGTACTCCGCCCAGGCAGGCAGCTGGCCTTTCGAACCGTTCGTACACAATGGCCTGTTCAGAGCCATCGCCGGCTATCAGGCACAGCATCCACGTGCAGTAGTCATCCGCGGCGGCAGCGTCACTCTGGAGCAACTGCAGGTGCAGTTGAACGACGCCAAGGTCTTGGGTCGCCATGAAGATGGCTACCTGCTCAGCTACCCGCTGATGATCGCCGAAGATGCCGCGCTGCTGATCGATGACCAGGTGCTCTACCTGTTCGGCCCATCAGGCACGGCGCTGATCAATCAGGGGTCGCTGCGCGTGCAGAACTCGCGCCTGCAAAGCTGGAGCGACGGCCGCGCCACGGCCACCGATCGCCCTACCCGCCCCTTCATCATGAACTGGGCTGGCAGCCGGCTGCTGATCGAAAAGTCGCAACTGGTCAGGATCGGCTATAACGCCAATCTCGCGCGCGGCGTCAGCAGCGGCCTGAGCTCGCAACAGTCGGCCAATATCGCCCCTGCCCAGATCCAGATCGACAACAGCCGCTTCGAGGAAATGGCCAGTGCGCTGGAGCTGAACCATAGCCAGGCGCTGGTTCGTAACAACCAGTTCACCAAGCAACAACAATATGCCATCGACGTGGGCAGCAGCCGCTTTCTGATTGCCGACAACCGCATCGACGGCGTGAAGAACAACAGTGGCGTGCGTGTCAGCGGCAGCAGTAGCGGGCGCATTCAAAACAACCTGATTCTGCACGCTGGCAAGAGTGCCATCGAAGTCAGCGCTCAGAACGGCGCCCTGCTGATCCAAGGTAACCGCCTGGGCGCATCTCAGGGCTATGGCCTGATGCTGCGGCAGATCGGCGATGGCTCAGGCCTGCTGATCCAGAACAACCTGATCGCTAATAGCAAACTGAACGCCATCGACGCAGCAGAACTGAGTGGTGCGCTGATTATCGACAACCGCATCCACTCGACCCCCGAATACGCCATCAGCCTGCGCAACGCCCAGCCCGCCACGGGGAAGCTGGTGATCACCGGCAATACGTTGGAAAGCATCGGCAAAGCCATGATCCGAGTGGAAGGCATGCAGAACACCATACTCGGCGACAACCACTTCAAGGCCACCCCGCTATTGCAAAACCTACTGATAGGTGACCTGCTGCCACTGCAAAGCCAGATACTCGACAGCACGGTACGCCGTAGCTGCCACCTGCAGATTTCCCAGAGTGCGGGCGAAGTGGCCGACGCCCCCAGCTGCAACAACTAGCCCTCATGACCCACCGGCAGCGCTGGCCAAACCACAAGTGAAGGCTAGCGGTGCTCGACCTTCAATTGGCTGAAGCTTGCCGCTCCCGCGTTGGTCTCATTACCGCTGTTGTCGAGGGTATAAACCCCTGCCTTGAAGTACAGGCCATGGCTTGCCCATGCTTTGTTCAAGCTACGACTCCAGGTTTTCACTGCCCCACCGGGTTCGAACAGACCAATGGTGAGCAGGCCGTTCTTGGCCAGGTGGATTTCATAGCTGAAGTCCTGATCCAGCCTGATCTTGTTCGACAGCACGATCTTGGTCGAATCAGCATCAGCAGGATGCCCGCGAAACGCGATCACCACGTTTCCATAACCGCTCTGCGGCGAATACTGATACCCCAGCATCAAAGGCGGCGAAGTGTTCTGTTTGGAGTGAATCTGAGAGAACGCCAGCATGCCACTGCCTGGAACCTGAGTGATTCTGGCGGTAGCACTCAACATATTGTTTGCAGCACTGTACGGCCAATTACGCAGAGAGCCGTCGGCGTAGGTTTCCCGTAACTCACTCCGTGGATACACCGAGTTGCTGGTGGTAGAACCACTGGCCGGTGCCCAGAAGAAAATCCGCCCGTCCCGTGACTGAAAATAGTCATCCTGATACCCACCGGCCAGGATGGGCGTATCTATGACGGCCGCAGGCACGCCTACGGGGATGGTCAGGTTCCAGGTGGCAAGATCGATCATGACTGAACTCCATGGATAAAAGGGTCATCACAGGCCCACTCAGTCCCGCCACCCGGCAACCACAAGCCTTAAGTGGCAGCGGCTTCGAGTTGAGGCAGAGCTTATATTTGAGTTCAGCAGAGGTTAACGACTACGCATCATAATTTTGGCGCTTATTTTTTGACGCGACTCTCATATCAATTGAACGCCTTGTCCTCTCGATTAGGTGCTTGAGGGCATCACCAAGCCCACTCACTAGCGGCGGCACAGCGCCCCCGTGTGGATACAACGAATGCGAGCGAATCGGAATCGTCGGGAAGGCACGGATCAAAGCCCCAACGGTTTTTACCCCAACCACCTGATAGCACAAGAAAATTTTCAAAATAAGCTTCGCCAAAGCTGATTGAGCTGTTATGATGCGCGCCGCTTGGGAAGATGCCGGAGTGGTCGAACGGGACGGATTCGAAATCCGTTGTGTCAGCAATGGCACCTAGGGTTCAAATCCCTATCTTCCCGCCATATCTCAAGCTTAAGCCCCTGAAATTCCTAGAGTTTCGGGGGCTTTTGCTTTCTGCGGCATGCAAGGTGTCGAAGAAGTGTCGAAAGCGGCTAGAGACTGCAGCTAGCTCTGGATCGGCGGCCACATCCTGGCGACGTGCACCAGGGCGAGAATCCAGACGGCGTCACGCTCAGCCTGATAGACCAGGCGGTAGTTTTCGTGGGGGATCAGTTCGCGAGTACCGGCGACCGTTCCCAGTCTGCCCTTCTCGGGGAAGTCAGCCAGCGAGGCTGCAGCAGCGCTGAATAGCTCGTCCATGTGCACGGCAGCACGAGGGTTTTCAGTGGCGATATATTCCCAGATATCCAGACGATCCTGCAGGGCCTCGGGGGTCCATATAACCTGCATCAGTGACCCAAGGCCTTAGCACGGCGAGCGGCGAATTCAGCTTCCACATCATCATTGGATCGGCCACGACCCGCTTCTACCGATGCCCTGGCAACAGCGACCTTGCGTTGCACGAACTCATCATGCTCTTTGGCCTGTTGCTGCTGGCGAATGAAGTCGCGCATAAGGTCGCGCATAACCTGGGAAGCCGGCCGGTGTGCAGCTTGAGCGGCAGCCATGAAGCCTTCGCGCAACTCGGGTTCAAGCTTCAGGTTGAAAACGGCTTCTTTGGCCATGGTGCGTCACCTCATGTCTTGGCTGTATCTACAACGTATATACGTTGTGTGCATCTTAAGCCAAGCACCTGACACAAGAAAGCACTCAGCCGGCCGGGGTGATGATCGCCAGGAAGCGCTGGTGATCGCTAGCCGGTCCGAACCTGACGACGTCCTGCAGGTGATCGGGTGCAAGGTGCGCGTAACGCATAGTCATGACCAGAGTGGTGTGGCCCAGGATCTTCTGCAGAGTGAGGATGTTGCCGCCGTTCATGACGAAATGGCTGGCGAAAGTGTGCCGAAGCACGTGTGAGGACTGGCCAGCAGGCACCGGCAAGCGAGACTCACCCAGGGCCTTGTCGAAGCTGTTCAGGCAATTGCTGAACTGGCCGTGTTGCTTGAAGTGCCGGTGTATCTGTTGTTCCAGCTCCAGGGCGATGGGGATCGAGCGAACCCGCTTGCCTTTGGTGTTCACGAACGTAACCAGCTGGTTGCGTACCCGGTCGGGCGTCAGGGCCTGAGCCTCACCCCAGCGGGCACCCGTGGCCAGGCAGATGGCGGCAATCATGGCGACATGGGGCGTCCGGCAATAGCGGTGAATGGTGGCGAACAACGTCTCTATCTGGCTATCGGTCAGGTAGGCCAGTTCCTTCTCCTGCAGACGCAGAGGACGGACGCGAGCCAGCGGGTTGGCGTAGTCGATTTCGCCAAGCTGGTGCAACACGTTGAAGACTGAGCGCAGATAGCCCAGGCGGTTGTTCAAGGTCTTTGGGTTGGCACCGGCTTTGATCGCCTGGGTTCGATACTCAGCGTACTCATTGCCGGTCATCTTGATGGCCACCGGATCGCTAAGCTCTTTGGCCAACGCATCCAGCAGACGACGCCTTGCCTCACCATCGCTCAGGGTGTGGGCATGCAGCGTTGCCCAACGGTCGATCAACTCAGAGAGCTTGCGGCGGTCCTTTGGCTTGGGCGCCCACTCAGGTGCATTGATGACCTTGGCCCTGCAGGTGGCTTCGAAGCGCTGGGCCTCTCCCTTGGTCTTGAACGTCTTACGAAAACGCCGGCCCTTGATGGGTTCAACGTCGACTTTCCAGCGTCCGTCAGGCAGTTGCTCGATAGCCATCAGACCGCCCTGCCCCACCGCACATGCCGCTCCTCGAGGATGCCTTTGATGTGTTTATAGAGTGCGTCTTCGTCCATGCCTTTGGCGGCATAGTGATCGCGGATTACCGGCCAGCACTCCCACTCCTTGAGCCGATAAAAACCCTTTCTAGCGCCCACTCGCTCCCGTGCCAGCAGGCTTACGAAGTTTCCCAGGAACAGTTCCACATTCTTACCGGAGAAGCCCCGAGACGTCTTGTAGCTGCGCCTGTAGTCGGTGTCATCCAGAAGGGAATCGACCGGTAGATCGACGCGGGCATCGTCACGGATCAACGTCCAGATGGGTTCGAAGTATCCAGGGCGAGCCAGCAGCTTGAACTGGCGCAGGCCGTAGCGCCAAAGACCATCGAGGTGCGGGGCGAAGGCGGCGAAGCTGTTCGTCTCGATGGCATTGCCGGTCTGCAGATCGACCGAGCCACTGGCGAATTGCTGGATGATCGAGTGGTGGTAACGCAGCTCTACGCGCCAAACGGTCTGGTCCGGGTTGTAGTTGTCAGGATCGCCTTCGTCGAAGCTGTCACGACGCCGCCAGACCCCTTCCCAGTAGTCGAGCTTGTCAGTGGCCTTGGCCTGTTCGGTTTTGTTGTAGATCGCCAGCTGGACGCCACCGGCAGAGCCAAACATGTAGGTTTCGCCGCGGCCGTACACGCTGCTTTTGGTCTCCCAGGTAATTTCCTTGATGCCGGAGATATCGCGGGCGGCACGGGCGCGGCAGTGCATGCGGGCGACCATATCGCTGGGCGGGGTCCAGCCTTGCAGATCCAGGGCGAGGTGGACGGCGCATTGGTTGCGCTCGATGTTGGTGAGGATCTGTTCTGCGTAGAAATCCATGCGGGCTTGGAGGCGCTCAGGCGACAGAGCATCAATGGCATGCGGGGACACCTCGACCTTGAGGTGTGGGCCGATGTTCTCGACTTTGGCGTTGTAGTTCTTGAGCAGCAGCACAAAGCCCAGGTCGGCGTTCTGCAGCTTGTACTGGTAGCCAGAATCCTTGCTCACACGGCCTGCATGCCAGCGCTCTCCTGCGAAGTCGACAATGGTGCCGGGTTTGTCGAACAGGCACAGCAGCTCCGGCCGGAGCAGGCCACGATAGAGCTGGCGGACGGTATCGACGCCACAGCGCAATAGGCGAACCCGGCACAGATCGACGATCTGAGCAGTACCAGGATCAATGAAAATCCGGCCTTCGGAGCTGTTCTCTCCATTGAGGTCGAGACGGGCGAAGTCTTTGATGCTCATTGCTGGGTTTCCTTATTGGCCATTACTTGCCACTTCATTCTTCGTTTATCTGACGTGTTACAGGGGCGTCAGCGGCGTGCGCGCCGCTCGCTCCCTCTGAACTGAACCGCTCGCTCGCGGCGCGCATGCCACCTCCTCCTCAAGCCATCTAAGCGGGCGTAGATCGTTTGGCTGCTGGCTGATGAACTGGCCAAAGCTGTAAGCCAGGGAAATGAGCAGGAGAAGGAAAGAGAGAGGGTGAAAGGCTTCCATGGGAAACACTCCGGGTTAGCGCATGCGGCGCAGGACTGAGGCGACCATGCCGCCTGAAAGGCCGATAGCGAAGGCAAGCAAGGTGCCGCCAAAGCCCACACCAAAAGCCTCTAGAGAAAAGCCACCGGATACGAGAATGTCGACGTAGCCCGCCGCTTCGGGCGGAATCAGATAAGCCTGCTGCCAGCCAAGCTGGGAGCAGGAGAGCGAGCCGTCAGGGTGGTTCACCCAGCTCATGCACACTTGCACGGCGACGGTGCTCATTCAGCAGCCCTCACACACCAAGGGCTTTGCCCTTGTCATCCCACTCTTGCCGCCGAGGGCTCGGGAGCGCGGGGTGGTGAAGCTACCCCACACTCCCGTGGTCAGGCTGATAGTCATCGTGGTGGGTCAAGGGTGCGCTGCGCCCGTGCTTCCGTTCGACGGAACGGTGGAGCTGTTCCGACGAGCCGGGAGCGCGGCCCCTGACCCGGAACCATCGGCGGAATGGGTCAGGGTCATGCGGTCCAGTACGTTGCCGGAACCATGCCGGTCGCGGTGCCGCATCGCCCTGATAGTGCAAATGTCGTCGAAGTAGAACTCGTTCGGGTTGCGCGTGCTGGAGCTGAGCTCAACACCCAGGAAGCACGGGGCGCCTTGCATATCCGGCGTCGGGATCAGCACGCCGACAATCTGGATACATTGCCAGAAGGATTCCGGCTCAGCGTCCCAGGCGGTTTCGACCAGCGCAGTTTTGCCGACGTAGCTAAGAGCCGTGGCCGTGTCGAGCTGGATACGTGGCTTACGCATGGTGGCGTTCTCCTTCCTTGGTTTGGCCCTGAAGCAGGTGCGTTAGCTGCAGGCGCTCCAGCACCTTGGCGGGGGCATGGCGGTCGCGAATGCCCCGGATAACGTTGATGTTGTCGAAGTAGACCTCTAGCGGCAGGTCTTCGCTGCCATCGAACGGCATGACGAGGAAGTAGCCGTCTTCAAAGACTCCCGGCACCGGCAGCACCACGCCGACGATGTGGTAGCAGCGCCAGAGCATGTCGTTGTCGCCGCCCCAGCGCAGTTCTACGAGCACGGTCTGGCCGATGAAGCCGATAGCGGTGATGGGGTCGAACACCAGGGCAGGCTTAGACATGGGCGTAGTCCCCCGCGCGGAATACGGTCTTGCCCTTCTCCAGATCGGCGCGGAGGCGAGCAAGGTTGACCATGCGGAAGTCGGCCAGCTTCATGCTGGGGATGGTCTGGCTGTCTACCCAGTTGATGACCTCTTCCACCGTCACACCGCTCAGCTCGGCAAAGGTCTTCACGCTGCAGAGGTCGAGGCTTTCGTTCGTGGCGGTCATTCGTCCCACTCCTGTTCCAACAGTTTTTGAGTGAGCAGCGCGACGTTAACCATCACGTGGCGCCCGACCTTGCGGTGCGGGATGTAGCCGTTGCGCATCCAGCCGCGAACGGTGTCGTGGTCTTCACTCATGCGAATCCAGTTTGCGAACTCACGCCACGGCATCATCGGCGGCGGGTTCACAAGGTCTTTCAGCGTCAGGGGGATTCCTTCCATCGGAGTGGCCTTTGTTGCACTATGTTGGTCTATAGGTAGCTAACGCCATGGACTATATCCATGGACATAGTGCAAACAATATCTCTTGGAGTATGTTCTGTACATAGTCCAAATAATGATTAATTGCTATCAAATGACCATTACTGATAGAGCGCTTCAACTTATCGGGCAGAGCAACCTCAGCGACCTGACACGTGCCGGAGAGACCGACTACAACCGCTGGGTGAGCATCAAGCGCGGCAGGGCGAGGGTTGGGGCGGATGAGATAGAAATTCTGGGTAAGGCTTATCCGCAATATCGCTGGTGGATCAGCACTGGTGAGGTGCTACCGGAAATCGGCCAGACCAGCCCTGAGTACGACGAGGCCAACAGAAACTTGACCGATCAAGACGCGGGATAGCGATCACCCAGGAAGTAGCTAGGCGCTGGTATGCCCGTAAGGAAAGGAGATTCAAGGATGAAGGCTAACAGAGACGACGCCCCGGAATGGCTAACCAGCCGACCGCGCAAAAGCGGCAACCTGGGTGTTGTACTTGCTGGCGTGATTGGCATGGTCATTACCCTTGGCGCACTGACTGTGGCCGGCCAAGCTTTCATGCAAACCACCGTAAAGAACCTGTCCGAGAACAGACAGCAACCGAAGCCCAAGCCGGTTGCCGAGATCACCCGAGCAGAACCAGCACCTAGCAAGGACTGGGATCTGATCGTAGATCAGCAGGCAAGGCGAGACGCAATGTCTCAGCAGCCAATTGAACAGCCCACCAGCTCAGAAAGCCCCGCCATAAAGCAAACCATGTTCAACGATGAGAATTACACCCCGCGAGGGGCTGACAACGTGCTCAGCCTTCGCGAGAGTTATCAGCCGGTGGAGCCAGAGAAGCCCGCCGGAAAGGTAAAGGTGACGGTTATCAAGGAGGAACAAAAACTGAAGGATTGGGCCTGCTGGGGTAAAGAGGGAAGCATTGAGCGGCGCAACTGCAAGACAAAAGTAGGTCTGAATTATAGAAATTAAAAATCTATAAAAGACATATCTATATAATTGGAACTCTATTGCTTAGGGTTATGCCGTCATCCTTGTCGGGCTTGTTTTTCTCAGTATGATTTATAGCAAGGCACATATAAATAAGGGCATTTCTGGTTTGCTTTAAAACATACATGCCTTTGTCAATAAGCTCTAAGCTGGTGACCTTGTAAGCATAATCATGTGCGTTACCCCAAAACAGTGAGTGGTGATTTTTTTCTGTCACTACACGCACCCAGCCGTGCTCAAGCTCATTTCTGAGTTCGCGCACTTCAAATGCCTCATCCTCAAGCCAATATGAGGGTCTTTGTTCCTTGCCATCATGCGGACTAAAGTCTTTGCTTAACCAATAAAGTGCAGTTAAGAAAGGGTTTGCCTGGTCTTTGAGGATTGCTTGACGAGAAAACCACTGTCGATTAAAGGCAACATCTTTGCTGTTTAAGTTGTAATATTTGTCTAGCAATTTTGATATTTTGTCTAAGATGCTAAAGCAGCCTCTTAGTGCGCTTTTTATTTTCTCGATATGTCCATTGTAAAGCACTCCATCTAGAGTGTCTGTAAGGTATTTGTCTTTGTCGATGAATCTCCTGTACTGCTTGGTTATACCTTCATAGAAAACGTGCCGATGAAAGCAGTACTCATTTTTCATAGAGGAAAATGATGCAGACAGATAAGGGCCCTCAGAGACTGGTGTGCTATATGGAGGAAAGCCTAGAACGTCGTGATCTACAACCCAGGCGGAATCAAGATCGTTTAATGGGTTCAAAAATAGCACATTGTCCTTACACCATGCTCGATACCTCATTTCTTCTTTAGCATGTCTTGGCATGTAATCATGACCTAATAGGTCAGGATCGGAGTCAAATGAATCCTGTGCATGCTCAATGAATTTTGAGATTAGAGAGTCACTTTCTGGTGTAAAGCTAGACTGTATGCCCGAATGATAAAAGAAACCTTTAGATTTTAGCTTTTTCAGATAATTATAAGAATAAAGCTGGTAGTAGTAGGTATGCGAGTCATCATAAAGGTAGCTAGATAAATTCAAAAGCCCACTTGCCAGCCTATATAGTGCGACCTCTTGCGGTTCACCTGGATTAACTATGCCTTTCTTCCATAGAGGAATAGCCTCAAATATCCTGCATAAATACTCGAGAGAGTTTGCGTGATTAACTTGAACCTTATGCAAAATATTTTCGGCATGCTCATTGTATCTATAAAATTTCCTGTGGCAAATAATGGCATTTGCATAGTCAGGATTGTCCCAGGCGTCACCTTTGCGTGCTCCAAGAAACTGATATATATTTGACAGATAAAAAGTTAGAGTGCTTTTGAAATTGTCAGAGCCAGTCTTTTTGTCATTTATAAGGCAATTGATTTGATCGGATAAAGTGATCAGTAAGTCGGCTCTTTCATTGTCGATAGCGCTATCTATATCTAGAGCAAGGGAACTTAATAGATCTAGATTATTTTCCAAAATTAACACCCCTTAACTGATAGGGTTGTAATAGTATTATTTCGGTTTGGATGTATTGCTCTATATCTGGCTTGCCGATAGGGGTGGCCTTATCACTGCGTGGTGTGCCAATGTAAACTTAAGCAGTGAAGTTATAGTGCGAAGAGGTTTGATAATCGTAAATTGAAATTGCCCTTCCGTTGATGTGCCCGCTAAAGTGACTGCTTGTATGGTAGTCGTAACCTGTAAAGCTATTGCCGTTTATGGTCAATTGTATGTGCGCGCCATTACCATAATCATATAAATTGGTTGGCGATCCTGAAACATGGCAGCCTCTGTCGTAATCATAGATGTTGATGTTTCTATGGCTTACATTTCCACTTATGTTTATGTGTTTCGATTGTGAGTAGTCGTAAATTGACGACGCTCTCGAACCGGATAAGCAAGCAATAATATAAGCAATGCATGCTCTAGCACTTGGGGTCACTGTACGCACTCCTGTAAAGACTAGCGATAAATAGCACGGACTTTAGGATGAAGACTTACTCTGACAGACATATCAGAGCGTACACGTTGATGGCCAGAGGCTAGCTACAGCAAACAGGCGTGTCTAGAAGAAGTGTCGATAAAGTGTCGAAATCAACGGGCGACAAAGGGCCGCAGTGGGCAGGAGCGATGCGGCGAAAGCCCCGATTTTGCTGGCTTTGGGCAACGATGGGCAGCAACGGGCACCCGTAAAAACGGGTTCAAATCCCTATCTTCCCGCCATACAGAAAAGCCCCGAATTGCACTGCAGTTCGGGGCTTTTGCTTTCTCGGGCGAGCGTATTCTGCTTGCCTCCTGGCTGGACATACAAAAACGCCGCCCTCCCCTCCGGGAGCGCGGCGTTTTTGTGCCTGCCTGACGCTATCGTTATTCGGTCAAGCGCGTCAGCGCTTCGCGGTACTTGTCGGCGGTTTTCTGCGCCACGTCTGCCGGTACGGCTGGGGCCGGGGCTTGTTTGTTCCAGCCGGTGGACTCCAGCCAGTCGCGCACGAATTGCTTGTCGAAGCTCGGCGGGTTACTGCCTTCGGCGTAGCTGTCGGCCGGCCAGAAGCGGCTGGAGTCCGGGGTCAGCACTTCATCCATCAGGGTCAGGGTGCCGTCTTCGTCCAGGCCGAATTCGAACTTGGTGTCGGCGATGATGATGCCGCGGGTAGCAGCGTACTCAACAGCCGTGGTGTACAGCTTGATCGCGGTATCACGCACCTGGGCGGCCAGTTCGGCGCCGATGATGGTTTCGCACTGCGCGAAGCTGATGTTCTCGTCGTGGTCGCCAACAGCGGCCTTGGTCGAGGGGGTGAAGATCGGTTGCGGCAGCTTGGCTGCTTCCTTCAGGCCGCTCGGCAGCGCAATGCCGCAGACGGTGCCGCTCTTCTGGTATTCCTTCCAGCCGGAGCCGACGATGTAGCCACGCACGATGGCTTCCACGGCGACTGGCTTGAGACGCTTGGCGACGACCGCGCGGCCTTCGACCAGCGGCAGCTCGGCGGCCGATACGACGTCTTCGGCCTTGTCCCCGGTGAAGTGGTTGGGCACCACGCCCGCCAGTTTGTCGAACCAGAAGTTGGAGATGGCGGTGAGAATCTTGCCCTTCTCCGGAATCGGTTGTTCGAGGATGACATCGAATGCCGACAGACGATCAGTGGCCACCATCAGCATGCGCTTGTCGTCGATTTCGTAGAGGTCGCGGACCTTGCCCGAGTAGATCTTCTTCAGGCTCAAGGTAGTGGGTGTGCTCATATCGGCATTCCGTTTCTGGCAAACAAAACAGGCGAAACCTTTACGGGTTTCGCCCATCGATTAACGGCTGGAGCGCGCTGCAGGCCGTTTTTCAACGACCTGCTGGCGGCGGTCAGCCAAGGTTATCCTGGATCAGGCTCAGCACACGGCGCGATACCTCGGCCGGGGCAATGGTGTTGAGATCTTTTTCCACGGTGACCTGCACACCATCGCCAACCGGCGTCAGGCGTACTTGATAGCGCTCGGCGCGGGCTTCGATCTCTTCCTTGCTCGGCGCGCTGCCGAACAGGCGACCGAAGAAGCCAGGCTTCTCTTCGTTGATCTGGGCACCTTCGGCCATGTTGATGTAGTACAGGCCAAGGCTGCGGTTGAGGTCGTCGACGCGCACGTCGCCAAGCTCCAGTGAGCGGCCAACACCCGACCAGGCACGGTCGAAGTCGGCGCCGAGGTTGAGTACCGGGTTGCCGTTGCCATCTTCGCTCAGGCTGACGCGGCTGGGGGCATCGAAGTCGCGCGCGGCGAGCAGCGATACGGAACCGCCCTGCTCTACACCACGGGCCATGCTCACCAGCATTTCGTCGAGTAATGCAGCTTCAAGACTGGCGTTGCCGCTACGTGCAGCGAACTCGACATCGGCCGTGCTGCCGGCAGGACGCTCGGCGCTGGTGACGAAGACTTCACTGGTGTTGCGCTGCACGCCCGGCTCGATGCGCACGCGCACACGGGTTTCGGCATCCGGAGCGACACCGGAAACGCGGCTGCTCAGGCGGCGAGCCATACCGGCAGAGAGCTCGTCGAAACGCTGCCAGGAAGTGGTGAACTCACCGACCTGCGGACGCTCGTCGGCAATGCGGAAACCGTTGTCTTCGAAGAACTGGCGAGCCAGCGGCCAGACCTCAGCCGGCACGCGCTGGGCCACGACCCAACGCGAATCGCCGCTACGCTGCAGACTGAACTCACGCTCATCGGCACGCACCTGCAAGCCTTGTGGGCGCGGCACTTCGAATTCGGCGGGCGTCGCAGAGGTACTGGCAACCTGGGCAGGCACCGGCAGCAACGGATCGAGGCGCTTGGCCTGGACGTCGGCCGGCAATTGCATCGGTGCAGTCTGGCGCGCTTCCAGGTAGTCGCTACCGCGATCACGGAAGTAGCCATTTTCACCCCAGAGCCAGCCACAACCGCTGGTACTGGAGACGATCAGAGCAAGGGCGGAAAATCCGGCCAGTCGCTTCATGCGTAGAATCCTTGAGTTAAGCCAATACACCGCACTGGCGCATGGCCTGGCGCAGCGGTTCGTGACAGCGCGGGCTAAGCCAGGTCAGCGGTAGGCGAATACCGTCGCCCATCAAGCCCATTTCGTGCAGCGCCCATTTCACTGGAATAGGGTTGGATTCGAGGAACAGCGCCTTGTGCAGCGGCATCAATCGGTCGTTGATCGCACGGGCGATGGCAGCCTCGCCACGCATGGCAGCAGCGCACAGGTCGCTCATGGCGCGCGGCGCAACGTTGGCGGTAACGGAGATGTTGCCCTTGCCGCCCAGCAGCATCAGCTCAACGGCAGTCGCGTCATCACCGGAGTAGACGAGGAAATCCTTGCTGACGCGATCCAGTACGTCCTGGGCGCGCTGCAGGTCGCCGGTGGCTTCCTTGATACCAATGATGTTGTCGATCTTCGACAGGCGCTCGACAGTCTCCGGCAGCATGTCGCACACGGTACGGCCCGGCACGTTGTAGAGAATCTGCGGGATGGCCACGGCTTCGGCGATGTGGCGGAAGTGCAGGTACAGACCTTCCTGAGTCGGCTTGTTGTAATACGGGGTGACCAGCAGGGCAGCGTCGGCACCGACTTCCTGAGCAGCACGAGTCAGCTCGACCGACTCACGAGTGGAATTGCCGCCAGTACCGGCGATGACCGGGATACGACCGGCAACCTGCTTGACGACGCGCTTGATCACCTCGATGTGCTCAGGCACTTCCAGCGTGGCGGACTCACCGGTGGTGCCGACCGCGACGATGGCATTGGTGCCCTCTTGCAGGTGGAAATCCACCAACTTGCTCAGGGCCTCCCAATCCAGACCACCCTGCGCATCCATGGGCGTGACCAGTGCCACCATACTGCCCGCAATCATGCAACTGCTCCTGCCGGAAAAATTGAGCCGTAATGGTACTGGTGCCACCAGTCCGGCACAAGCAACGGACAAGGGCTTATCGGTGCTGGCCGTCGTCCGATGCACAAGGCTCTGCCATTCCCCTCAGCGGCGCTTTTCGCTAACCTGCTGTCTTTGGTCCGTGGCTTCTCGTGCGCGGACCGTTCATCGCTTTAGGAAGGCTGCATGTCCACCCCCCCCGTTCGCGAACAATTCCTCGTTATCAGTGCTCTCGGCCGCGATGCCATGGCCCTGACCAACCTGCTCAGCCGCACCAGCCATGAGAACCGCTGCGCGGTGATCGGCACTCGCCTGAGCCGCCATGGTGAGTTCAGCGCCCTGGTGCTGCAGGTGTCCGGTAGCTGGGACGCACTGGCGCGCCTGGAGTCAAGCCTGCCGCTGCTGGCCAAGAAGCATGACTTCACCGTGGACGTGGCTCGTAGCGCCGCCGCCGAGGTGCGTCCGCAGGCACTGCCTTATGTGGCCTACGTCAGCGCTGTGTATCGCCCGGACATTCTCAATGAGCTGTGCCAATTCTTCATCGATCACCGCGTCGAGCTGGAAAGCCTGACCTGCGATACCTACCAGGCGCCACAGACCGGCGGCACCATGCTCAATGCCACCCTGACCGTGACACTACCGGCCGGCACGCAGATCAGCTGGCTGCGCGATCAGTTTCTCGACTTTGCCGATGCGTTGAATCTGGATGCGCTGATCGAGCCCTGGCGTCCGCAGAATCCCTGACGATCTGCTGCGCGTCGGCCCTGCTGCGTTAGAAACAGGTTCGGCCTGCTCATTTACAACTCGTGGAGTCGAGCGTGATTCCGACCGGCCTCACCTGTTTCTGCGGGGCCGCCATCGGTATTGCATGGCTCTAGCTCGCGAGATCGCCGACAACCTCTAAATGAAGGAGTTTCCATGTCCGTTGAACTCGATAAAGCCGTTGCCGACTTCCAGGCCGAAGCCACCAGTGGTCTGCAGGTTAAGCTGTCCGCCCTCAAGGGCCAGCAGGTGGTGCTGTATTTCTACCCGAAGGACGCCACGCCGGGCTGCACTACCGAAGGCATGGACTTCAGTGCTCGCTTCGAGCAGTTCAAGGCGGCCAACACCCTGATCTTCGGTGTGTCGATGGACAGCCTGAAGAAGCACGAAAGCTTCAAATGCAAGCAGGCGTTCCCCTTCGAGCTGATCAGCGACGAAGAACATCAGCTGTGTGACCAGTTCGGCGTGTACCAGCTGAAGAAGAACTACGGCAAGGAATACATGGGCATCGTGCGCAGCACCTTCCTGATCGACAAGGATGGCGTGTTGCGTGAAGAGTGGCGCAACCTCAAGGTCGCCGGCCATGTCGACAAGGTACTGGCAGCAGCCGAGGTGCTGAACAAGGGCTGAGCGGGTGACGGCAGTTTGTCGGTGCGCACGGCGCACCCTACGGTGTCGCTGCCAAAACCTAGTTGTCACACCTGCCGAATGGCAATCCTGAAAAAGGCCGCATTTGCGGCCTTTTTCATTGGGCGGGATAACAGGTATTTGCGCCCTTCGCGGCTAAAGCCGCTCCTACGCCCGATCAGGCTTGTACAGACTCCGGCTCGGTACGCGGCCAGGCGTTGATCACTGCCTTGAACAGCGTCGCCAGCGGGATGGCGAAGAACACGCCCCAGAAGCCCCACAAGCCGCCGAACAGCAGCACCGCGCAGATAATAGCCACCGGGTGCAGGTTGACGGCCTCGGAGAACAGCAGCGGTACCAGCACGTTGCCATCGAGCGCCTGGATGATGCCGTAGACCACCATCAGGTACAGGAACTGATCGCTCCAGCCCCACTGGAACAGGCCGATCAGTGCCACCGGCACCGTCACCACCACCGCGCCAATATAGGGCACCACGACAGAGAGCCCGACCAGCAGAGCCAGCAAAGCGGCGTAGTTCAGCCCCAGGTAAGCGAAAGCGATATAGGTGACCACACCGCAGATGATGATCTCGATGAACTTGCCACGGATGTAGTTGGCGATCTGCTGGTTCATCTCCTGCGCCACCTGAGTGATCAGCGCGCGTTCGCGCGGCAGGTAGCCGCGAAACCACTGTCCGATCTGCTCGCGGTCCTTGAGGAAGAAAAACACCAGGATCGGTACCAACACCAGATAGATCATCACGCTGACCAGCATTGGCAGGCTGGACAGGGAGAACGACAGCGCCCATTGGCCGAACTTGCCGGCTTCGCCGCGCATACTGTCGATCAGTTGCACGATCTGCGCATCGGTGATCAGGTTCGGGTAGCGCTCTGGCAGCAGCAGGAACACCGACTGCCACTCTGCGGCCATACGCGGCAGTTCATTGAACAGCGTACTCAGCTGCTGCCAGAGCAGTGGCATCAACACCAGCATGAACACCGTCAGGCCACCCATGAACAGGGCGAATACCAGCCAGACCGCCAGTACCTGAGGGACTTTCAGGCGCTCGAGGCCATTGACCAGGCCCTGCATGAGAAAGGCCAGCACCAGGCCGGTCAGCACCGGGGCGAGCATCCCGCCCAAAGTCAGCACCAGAGCAAAGCCCAGCACCAGCAGGACCGCCAGCACCACCGCCTGTTCATCGGAGAAGTAACGATGCAACCAGTCGCGAATAACCTTGACCATCAATGATCCTTAAACTGCAAATAGAGGTGCGCTCGTTATCCTTTTAGCCTGAATAAAGCGGCGTGACTCAGGCCTTACGCAACCAGTAACGATAAATACCCGCGTCGACCTCTTCACGCAGCAGCACATGACCGGCCAGGTTGGCGAAGGCACGAAAGTCGCGCTGTGAACCGGCGTCGGTTGCGCTGACCTTGAGTACAGCACCACTGGCCAGGCGATTGAGCTCGAGCTTGGCTTTGAGCAAAGGCAGCGGGCAGTTCAGCCCGCAGGCGTCAAGTTCGGCGTCGAAGGCCGGTACGTCTGTCATCATCTACTCCTGATAAGTCGGCTAGGATACCCAAGCCGCCACAACCCTGGCCAGCGCGGTAGCTGGCCGGCTACAGTAACGCCTTTGCCGCCCAAGAGCCCTGAGTGCATGACATTTCTGCGCCCCACCCTGCTGACGCTGGCCTGCCTGTTCGCCACCCACACGGGCGCCAGTGATCTGCCGTCGCTTGGCGACGCCAGCTCCTCGATCGTCTCGCCACAACAAGAACACCAGCTCGGCCGTGCCTGGCTGGGCCTGCTGCGTGGCCAGGTTTCGCAGCTGGACGACCCGCAACTGAAGGATTTCGTCGAGTCCAGCGTCTATAACCTGTCGGAGACCAGCCAGCTCCAGGACCGCCGTCTCGAGTTCGTCCTGCTCAACAGCCCACAGCTCAACGCCTTCGCCGCCCCAGGCGGGATCGTCGGGGTCAACGGCGGTCTGTTCCTCTATGCCCAGACCGAAGCCGAGTACGCCTCGGTGATGGCCCACGAACTGGCGCACTTGTCGCAGCGCCACTTCGCCCGTGGCGTCGAGGCCCAGCAGCGCATGCAGTTGCCGCTGATGGCCGCGATGCTCGCCGGCATCGTCGCCGCGGCGGCAGGTGCTGGCGACGCCGGTATCGCCGCCATCATGTCGACCCAGGCGGCGGCCATTCAGGAACAACGGCGTTTCTCCCGGCAGAACGAACAGGAGGCCGACCGTATCGGCCTGGTCAACCTGGAAAAGGCCGGCTATGACCCACGTGCCATGCCACTGATGTTCGAACGCCTGATGCGCCAGTACCGCTACGACGCCAAGCCGCCGGAATTCCTGCTGACCCACCCGGTTTCCGAATCGCGTATCGCCGATACCCGCAACCGCGCCGAGCAATACCCGGCCAAGGGCCGCGAAGACAGCCTGCGTTACCAATTGATGCGTGCCCGCGTGCAACTGACCTACGAAGAGACGCCAGGCGTCGCGGCCAAGCGCTTTCGCGCCATGCTAGACGAGAACCCAGGCCTCGATGCCGCGCGCTATGGCCTGGTACTGGCACAGATGAAAACCGGTCAGCTTGCCGAAGCTGTTGAAACCCTGGCGCCGCTGCTGAGCAAGACCCCGGACGACATCACCTACAACCTGGCGCAGATCGAGCTGGATATGGCAGCCAATCGCCTGGACGCAGCCGAACGCCGGCAGAAGCGCATGCTCACCCTCTACCCGAGCAACTATCCACTGCAGCAGACGCGCGTCGACCTGCTGCTCAAGCAACAGCGCGTCGCCGATGCCGAACGTGCGCTGGACGACCTGCTCAAGACACGCGCCAAGGACCCGGACGTGTGGTACCAGGTCGCCGAGGTACGCGGCCTGAGCGGCAACACCATCGGCCTGCACCAAGCGCGCGCGGAGTTCTTCGCCCTGGTCGGCGACTACAACCAGGCTATCGAGCAGTTGGACTTCGCCAAGCGCCGCGCCAGCAACAACTTCCAGCTGGCCTCACGCATCGATGCACGTCAGCGTGAACTCGCCGAGGAGAAACGCCTGGTCGAGCAGATGCTGCGCTGACGGACTCCCAGTGGTGCGCACGGCGCACCCTACGCATCTGCGCGCACCGATAACGGCCCGGTAGCACGGATGCCATCCGGGGGCATCAGGGAAACGCTGAGAAGCCCCGCGCCGTCACTCCCGTGAAGGCGGGAGTCCAGATGCTGCGGGGCCCACCTGCGCGGGAATGAGGACTTTTTCAGACCATCCTCAGGTGCGAAAAAGAGTATCGCGGCTGAAGCGCAATGCCGCCCAGCCGATCCTGCATACGTTCCCGGCCCTGTAGGAGCGGCTTCAGCCGCGAAGACCCCCTCGAAAAACACCATCGCCGCGATGCGCATGGCGCCCCGGGTGCGCTGCGTGCACAGATCGCTGCGTGGTAGCCCGGATGCAATCCGGGGCAACGGTGAAAAATCCCCGGATTGCATCCGGGCTACAAAGGTCCGTAAATACAACAACACAAAAAGAAAGAGCCCCGCACTTGGCGGGGCTCTTTTGTTTCAGCGGATGATTCAGGCGCTTTGCGCCAGATCCATCAGCTCGCGGTTGGCGACCGCGTACATGGCGTAGTCGGTACCGGTCGCCGAACGCAGCTCGACCAGCATCGCCTTCCAGCGGTTGACCAGACGTTGGTGCTGGTCGAGCCACAGGGCCACACGCGCCTCGATCTCCTTAGGACCATCGGCCATCTGCAGGACCGACACGGTGATCGCACGCTGCTGCCAGTCCAGATCATCACGGAAGGCTTCGCGGGCCAGCGCCTGCCAGTTGTTCTCCACCGGCAGGTTGGTGATCTGCTGCAGGTACCAGGACAGCTCCAGGGAGCCGCCGACGGCGAAGTAGGCCGTCGCCACTTCACTGGCATCCTTACCGGTGACATCCGCTGCCTCGATGATCGGCAGCAGCGTGTACAGGTGGCTGGTACCGGCGACCACGCGTGCCAGCTCTTCCGGCGTGCCGGCTTCGACGAAGCTCTGGTAGCGCGCCAGCCACTGTTCGCGGGCAGGGCCTTCGAGCAGTTCGTCCAGACGGCCGACCAGCGCTTCGATACGCGGTGCGAAGTGCGCCACGTCACGTGCAGCATCCAGCTCGTTACGGCGGCTGCGCAGGAACCAGCGCGTAGCGCGACGGCCCAGGCGCATCAACTCGTCCATCAGTTGCAGTTGCAGCTCGGCCGGCACCTTGTAATCCAGCGCCTCGATCTGTGCCCACCAGTGCGGCAGGCGGAACAGGTCACGCACGATCACGTAGGCACCGGCGACGTTGGCCGCGCTCATGCCGGTGGACTCCTTCAGGCGCTGCACGAAGGTGATGCCCATGTGGTTGACCAGATCGTTGGCGATCTGCGTGCTGACGATCTCGCGCTTGAGGCGGTGACGGCGCATGGCATCGCCGAACTTCTCGGTGAGAATCTCCGGGAAGGCGGTTTCCATCTCGCGCGCCAGGTAGTCGTCATCCGGCACCTGGGACTTGAGCAGCGATTCCTTGAGGTCGATCTTGCTGTAGGAGATCAGCACCGACAGCTCCGGCCGGGTCAGGCCCTGGGCGTTGGTGGCGCGCTCGTTCAGCTCCTCGTCCGAAGGCAGGAACTCCAGGGCGCGGTCCAGTTTGCCGGCGCTTTCCAGCGCATTCATCAGGCGCTTGTACTCGCCGACGCGCTCGCGTGCGCGGCGTTCAGCCAACGACAGCGCCTGGGTCTGCTTGTAGTTGTTGCCCAGCACCAGCTCGGACACATCCTCGGTCATCTCGGCCAGCAGCTTGTTGCGCTGCTTCTCGGTCATGTCGCCGGCGGCGACGATCTCGCCCAGCAGGATCTTGATGTTCACTTCATGGTCGGAGCAGTCCACACCACCGGCGTTGTCGATGAAGTCGGTGTTGCTGGCGCCGCCATGCAGGCCGAACTCGACGCGGCCGAGCTGGGTCATGCCTAGGTTGCCGCCCTCGCCCACCACCTTGGCACGCAGTTCACGACCGTCCACGCGCAGGGCGTCATTGGCCTTGTCGCCGACATCGCCGTGGCTTTCCTTGCTCGATTTCACGTAGGTACCGATGCCGCCGTTCCACAGCAGGTCGACCGGCGCCTTGAGCAGTGCATTAAGCAGTTCGGTCGGCGCCAGTTTGTCGGCGGCGATGTCGAAGCGCGCCTTCATCTGCGGGGTGATGGCGATGCTCTTGGCACTGCGTAGGAAGATGCCACCGCCGTCGGAAATCAGCTTGGTGTCGTAATCCGCCCAGCTCGAACGCGGCAGATCGAACAGGCGCTTGCGCTCGACGAAGCTCTTGGCCGCATCCGGGTTCGGGTCGATGAAGATGTGCATGTGGTTGAAGGCCGCCACTAGCTGCAGGCTTTGCGACAGCAGCAAGCCATTGCCGAATACGTCGCCGGCCATGTCGCCGATACCGATCACGGTGACATTGTCCTTCTGTACGTCGATACCGCGCTCGCGGAAGTGACGCTGCACCGAGACCCAGCCACCCTTGGCAGTGATGCCCATGCCCTTGTGGTCGTAGCCGGCCGAGCCACCGGAGGCGAAGGCATCGCCGAGCCAGAAACCGTACTCGGCAGCGATGCCGTTGGCGATGTCGGAGAAGGTCGCCGTGCCCTTGTCCGCTGCTACCACCAGATAGGGATCGTCAGCGTCGTGACGCACGACATTCTGCGGCGGCACCACCTCGCCTTCCCTGAGGTTGTCGGTGATGTCGAGCAGACCACTGATGAAGATGCGGTAGCAGGCGATGCCCTCGGCCAGCACTTCGTCACGCGAGCCGCCAACCGGCATCCTGCGCGGCACGAAGCCACCCTTGGCGCCCATCGGCACGATTACCGCGTTCTTCACCTGCTGCGCCTTGACCAGGCCGAGCACCTCGGTGCGGAAGTCTTCTTCACGATCCGACCAGCGCAGGCCACCACGGGCGACGTCGCCGAAACGCAGGTGCACACCCTCGACGCGCGGGCTGTAGACGAATATCTCGAATTTCGGCACCGGACGCGGAATATCCGGAATCAGACGCGGGCTGAGTTTGAAGCTGAAATAGGATTTGGCCGTGCCATTGGCATCGGCCTGGAAGAAGTTGGTGCGCAGGGTGGCCTTGATCAGGTCCAGGTAGCGACGCAGGATGCGGTCTTCGTTGAGCACGGCGACGTTGTCCAGCGCGGTCAGAATGGCCTGCTCGAGCTTCTGCTGCTTGTCTTCCAAGTCCTCGGCGGAGAGCTTGCGCGCCAGGTAGAAACGGGTGCGGAACAGGCGCACCAGCTCCTTGGCGATATCGGCGTGGTTGACCAGGGTGGCGGCGATATAGCTCAGCGAGAAGCCCAGGCGGATCTGCTTGAGGTAGCGCGCATAGGCGCGCAGCAGCGCCACGTCGCGCCAGGGCATGGCAGCGGTCAGCACCAGGCGGTTGAAGGCATCGTTCTCCGCGAAGCCACCGACGATGTGGATGAAGGCATCCTGCAGGGTGTCGTTGAGCTGCTGAATATCCACGTCCAGGCCTTCGGCATAGGTGAAGGCGAAATCGTGAATCCAGAACTCGCGGCCATCGGCACGCCGCAGCTTGTAGGGGAACTCACCGAGCACGCGCAGCCCGAGGCTCTCCAGAATCGGCATGACATCGGACAGCGGCAACGGCGCATCGGCGTGATACAGCTTGCAGTGCAGTTGCTGGTCGCCCTGCGCCAGCGGCTGGTAGAAGCTCATCACCAGCGGCTTGTCGTTGCTCAAGCTGAGCAGGTGCTGCATGTCCACCACCGCAGAGTGAGGGGCGAAACGCTCGCGGTAACCGGCCGGGAAGCCGCCGGGGAATTCGGCCAGCACGTTGGTGCCCTGGGCTTCGCCGAAGCTTTCCACCATCAGGCTGGCGTAGTCGTCCTTCCACGAACGGCAGGCCTGGATGACCTCCTTCTCCAAACGCACGGGGTCGATCTGGGTCTTGTTCTTCGGGTCGACACGCAGGATGAACTGCACGCGCGCCAGCACCGATTCGGAGAAGAAGGTCCAGAATTCACAATCGGTGGCTTGCAGGCGCTCCATCAGCACCTGCTGGATCTTTATCCGGGTTTCGGTGGAGTACACGTCGCGCGGCACGTAGGCCAGGCAGTAGCAGAAGCGGCCATAGGGATCGCGGCGCAGGAACACGCGGATCTTGTTGCGCTCCTGAATCTGCACGATGGAAAGCGCCGTGCTGAACAGGTCGTCCACCGGGGTCTGGAACAGATCGTCACGCGGCAGCACTTCCAGTACCTGGGCCAGCTCCTTGCCCAAGTGGGCGCTGCTGTCGAAGCCCGAGCGCTGCTTGATCACGTCCACCTTGCGGCGGATATAGGGGATGTTCCACACGCTCTCGGCATACACCGCCGAAGTGTACAGGCCCATGAAGCGGCATTCCTTGACCACGTTGCCCTTGGCATCGAGCTCGCGGATGGAGACGAAATCCGGGTAGGCCGGACGGTGCACACGGCTCGGTACCGCCGCCTTGGCGAAAGACAGCAACTGCGGCTCGCGCAGGTAGGCCACCGCCTCCGGCTCGATGTGCAGCTCCTCGGCCGAGAGGCCGGTGCGCAGGCGCTTGGACAGGCCCAGCAGGGACTTCTCGTCATAGACCATGGTGCCGCCGTCAGCGCTCGGCGCGACGGTGAACTCCTCGTAACCGAGGAAGGTGAAGTGGTTGTCCAGCAACCAGTTCAGGTAGACCTTGATTTCATCCAGCTCGGCTTTGTCCACCTTGAGCTTGGCGCGATCCAGCCAGGCCAGCAGTTCACGGGCCTTGGCCTTCATCGGCTGGAAGTCGGCGACGCTCATGCGTACGTCACCGAAGACTTCGTGAATGGCCTTCTCCAGGGTTTTCAGCTCGGCGGAGCTGGAGCAGCGGTCGATTTCCAGGAACATCAGCGCTTCCTGCAACACGCCCTCGCCCTGAGTGCCACGCGGCAGGATTTCCAGCAACTGGCCATTCTTGTCGCGACGTACGCTGAACACGCTGTTCTGCAGGGTATGGATGCTGTAGCCGTGCCGGTTCAGCTCCATGCGCACGGAGTCGACCAGGAACGGGATGTCGCCATGCAGGATTTCCACCGCGGTGTGGGTGGACTGCCAGCCGTGCTTCTCGTAATCGGGGTTGAAGGTGCGTACTTGCGGCTTGGCGTGGTCGAACTGCTCCAGCATGCGCCAGGCCGACAGGGTGCAGCCGACCAGGTCGGACAGGCGCCTCTGGGTCAACTCTTCGAGGGCAATGATGCCGAAGAACTGTTCGGCGAAAAGGGCTACTTGTGGCAGCGCCTGCTCACTCACGTGCTGTGCCAGGGCCGCTTGCAGTTGGTGCTGGAAGTCGGCTTTGCTGGCCGCCGTAAAGAACGCCATGGTTTTGCTCCATTGGGCTGGTGGTTCGACAGGAGGTCTGGATCACTGTCGTGAGGTGTTAGTTCAACGTTAGTCCATGAAGCGACAATGACACCTGCAGTCGCATGCGGACCGGCGCGAAGAGAGCGACCGACTGGTCACACATAACCACTGAGCTTAACGAGGGACGCCCCCTAACCGCTTGCGGCGCTGCGACATTTTCTTTCAAGGCTGCACCGACACGGTGCAAAGGGAGAAAAAGCCACGGCCCGCCACCGGAGAATGAACGGGCCGAGGCAGCAGCTCAGGCGCCGCGCATGGCCTCGGGCAGGCCAAGCACGATCTGTGGGAACAGCGTGATCAGGATCGCCGCCAGCACCAGCAAGAGGAAGAACGGAAAGCTAGCGCGCGCCACAGCACCGAGGTTGCGCCCGGTGAGGTTCTGGATGACGAACAGGTTGAACCCCACAGGCGGGGTGATCTGTGCCATTTCCACCACCAGGATGACGAAGATGCCGAACCACAGCAGATCGATCCCGGCGGCCTGTACCGCCGGCAGAATCACCGCGGTGGTGAGCAGGATGATCGAGATACCGTCGAGGAAGCAGCCCAGGGCAATGAAGAACAGCGTCAGCGCCAGCAGCAACAGGTAAGGCGACAACTGCTTGGCGATGATCCAGTCAGCCAGCGCCGACGGCAGGCCGGTGAAACTCATGGCCGAGGTCAGGTACGCCGCACCAAGCAGGATGAAGAAGATCATGCACGAGGTGGACACCGCGCCCATCAGGCTGGCCATAAAGGTTTCGCGGGTCAACGCACCGGAACACAACGCGATCAGCAGCGCACCCACCACGCCAACTGCAGCAGCCTCGGTCGCCGTGGCAATGCCGCCGTAGATCGAACCGATCACTGCGATGATCAAGCCCAGCACCGGGATCAGCAACTTGGCGCGACGCAGCTTCTCCATGAACGGCAGGCGCTCGCCCTCATCCGGCAGCTTGCTGCGATTGCAGGCAGACCAGAGCATCAGGTAACCGCTGAAGATCGCCAGCAGCAAGAGACCCGGCAGGATGCCGGCGATGAACAGGCGCGAGATCGACACCTGCGCCGCCACGCCGTAGACGATCATCATGATCGACGGCGGAATCAGCAGGCCGAGCGTGCCGGCACCGGCCAGCGAGCCCATGGCGATGGATTCCGGGTAACCGCGCGACTTCAGCTCCGGCAGGGAAATGCGGCCGATGGTGGCAGCCGTGGCAGCGGAAGAGCCGCTGACCGCTGCAAACAGGCCGCAGCCGAACACGTTGACGTGCAACAGCCGCCCCGGCAGGCCACGCATCCAGGGCGCCAGGCCGTTGAACATGTCTTCGGACAGACGCGTGCGATAGAGAATCTCGCCCATCCAGATGAACAGCGGCAGCGCCGTCAACGTCCAGCTCGCACTGGAAGCCCAACTGGTGGACGCGAGGATCGAACCGGCCGGCGCACCACCGAACAGCTCCATGCCGATGATGCCGACGCCAAGCAGCGACAGGGCAACCCAGACGCCACCGCCAAGCAGCACGAACAGCGCCAGCAGCAGGGTGATTGTAATGATTGTG
Organism: Ectopseudomonas composti; assembly: GCF_900115475.1. Classification (GTDB taxonomy): domain Bacteria; phylum Pseudomonadota; class Gammaproteobacteria; order Pseudomonadales; family Pseudomonadaceae; genus Aquipseudomonas; species Aquipseudomonas composti. Next base: position 329,156 of record NZ_FOWP01000002.1, on the reverse strand, counting down.
TAGTCCACGGGTTCACTCACGAATGCAGTGCGGCGCTGGCCGCAGTTAAAGGTCGAGCCAGCGGGCTCACTCGCTCATCGCCGTGCCGGCTTCGGCAGCTTCGAAGCGTTTGCCCTGGCAGGTCAGCACCAGGCGCTCGGCCATCGCCACCACCAGAATCAGCGTGCCGAGCAACATCGGCAGCTGCGGCAACCACATGGGAATCGGCAACAGACCGGAAGACACTTCCTTGAACTCGTAGGACTCCACAACGAACAACGTGCAATACCAGGCCATGTAGGCAGCGATGCCCAGGCCGACCAGCGTGGCCAGCACATCGACCACGCGCCGACCGCCAGCGGGTAGCAGGCGCAGTAGCAGTTCCACACGAATGTGCGCGCCACGTTGCAGGGCGTAGGGCAAGGCGAGAAAGCCCGATGCAGCCATCGCGTAGGCGGCGAACTCATCGGCGGCGGGCACCATGGTGCCCAGTTGGCGGGCGACAATCTGCGCCACCACCAGCAGGCAAATCAGGACGAGAAACACACCGGACAACCATCCGGACAGGGTGTAGAGCTTGTGCAGTGGGGTCATGAACTACGGGCTCCCTGAGCAAGGCACAAGAAAAGCCCGCCGCAAGGATCGCGGCGGGCGGCAGAATCAATGCTGGTAGCTATCGAGGATCGCCTTGCCATCGGCACCGGCGCGCTTGAGCCACTCTTCGGTCATGGTCTTGCCGATCTGCTCGAAACCACTTTCCACCGCCGCCGGGGCCTGCTCGGATACCTGCATGCCGTTGTCGGCCAGGGTCTTGACCAGCTCACCGGTCTTCTCCTGGGCAATCGCCCAACCACGTTCTTCGGCACGCTTGGCAGCGTCCAGCACCGCCTTCTGAGCGGCTTCCGGCAGGCGGGCGAAGGCGCGGGCGTTGACGATGACGAAGTTCTTCGGAATGAACGCCTTGACGTCATAGTAGTAGGTAGAGAAATCCCAGGCCTGGGAGTCCACGCCGGTGGTCGGCGAGGTGAGCATGCCGTTGATCATGCCAGTACTGAAGGCCTGCGGAATTTCGCCAGTCTGGATCACCGTCGGCACTGCGCCCATCAGCTCGGTCATGCGCGAGGTGGCCGGGTTATAGGCACGAAACTTCATGCCCTTGAAGTCATCCATGCTGGCGATAGGCGTTTTGGTGAAGATGCTTTGCGGCGACCAGGGCATGGCATACAGCAGCTTGATGCCCTGCTTGGCCAGGCGCTCCTCTACCGCCGGGCGGCTCGCTGCCCACAGGGCCTGGGCCTGCTCGTAGTTGCGCACCAGGAACGGCACGCTGTCGATTTCGAAGATCGGATCTTCGTTGCCCAGCACCGACATCAACACATCACCCACCTGCACCTGGCCAGTCTGTACGGCGCGTTTGACCTCAGGGCGCTTGAACAGCATCGAGTTGCCGTGCACACGAATCTGCAGCTCGCCGTTACTGGTTTTTTCCACGTCCTGGGCGAATTCCTTGGCCACGGTGGTGATGAAGTTGCCATCGGGGTTCTCGGCGCTCATGTTCCAGCGTTCGGCGGCCTGGACGCCGACGCTCAGTGCGCAAGCCAAAGCGGTCATGGCGAAACGCGATGCGATGCTTTTCATGGTGCTCTCCTGTTCATTGTTGTTTGTGCGCCGCAGGGCGCGGCTGGAAGACGATTTCGAGTCTCAGCGCATCGCCCTACCCTGTCCAACTAGAAAAACCGGAGGCACATGATCGGAATTCGTTATGGGATGAAAAGGGGCGTTTTCGCAGCAAATGCACCAGCAGCGGGCAGCCGTTGACGGGCCCGCAAGCTGTTGAAAAGTGATCAGGCGCTTTGCTGTTCAGGGGCTGGAGCAACCCGCGCCATGCAGGCTTCGCCCATTTCCTCGGCATAAACATCCAGCGCCTCGCAGGCCAGGGCGATGATGTCTTCACTGAGCTCCAGGCCAACGCCCGTGCGCCAGGTGGCAACCACTGGCAAGGCTGGTGGCTCGGGCACCTCGTCGAGAATCGTCAGCACGCCTTGCTTGAGCTCGTCATGCACAAGCGCTGGCGGCAGCGCACCGATACCGAAGCCGTCGCGTACCAGACGCGTCATCGCAGCGATGGAATTAACGCAGTTGATACGTGGTGCGCTGACATTGCCGGCATGCAGCAGGTTGAGAATGTCCTGATGCGGCCGCGAATTCTTCGAGAAGGTGATGATGCGCTCGCGCGCCAGCTCCTCCATCGAGGCGTAGCTACGGTGGTAAAGCGAGCCAGTCGGGACGATCCAGCGCACGGGAAAGGCGGCCAGTTCCAGGTTACGTACGCTGTCACCGTTGACCATATCGGTCTGGAACACGATATCCAGATAGCCCTTGAGCAATTGCTCGTTGAGGTTGCGCGCGGTGTCGGCAGTCAGCTCGATCTCCACCGCGGGGTAGCGCTCCATCACCCGTGTTACGAACGGACTCAACCAGGTGTGAATGACGGTATCCATCGCGCCGACGCGAATACGCCCCTGAATGTTGCCGGTATCGCTGATCGACTGCTTCAAGGCCTGCATGGTGTCGATCATGCGTTCGGCATATTCGAGCACCTTCTGCCCTTCCGGGGTCAGCGATACGCCCTTGGAATCACGCAGAAAAAGACGCGTACCCAACTCATCTTCGAGCGCGGCGATGCGGCTGGAAATGGACGCCTGGGTGCTGAACAGCTTCTCGGCTGTCAGGCGGAAGCTCTTGAGCCGTGCCACCCAAACGAAGGTCTCGAGAAATCTCAGATTCATGCCGTAACGCCTCTTCGCAATGTTCTTCTCAGGGGCTGATTGGCAGCGCCCACGCTGCCTCAGGCGTAGCAGGTTGTATGCCAGAGGTTTTTCGCGCAGCCGATGAATTTTCCTATCGCTGGCCCCCTGTTTTTTCTCGTTGGACGCAGCCGAACGCCGCTTTGAAGAATGGCACCGCGCTCTGCGCAGACCACAACAACATCATTCAAAACGCGCTCTGCCAAGCAGCCGCTCTTGCCGCTGCGCGCTCCCAACAGGAGACACTGCAACCATGAAACCCCATTACCCATTGGCCTCCGCGCTGCTGCTCAGCGGCGGCCTGCCAACCCTCGCGCATGCCGATTTCATCGCTGACAGCAAAGCCAGCGTCGAGATGCGCAACTTCTACTTCAACCGTGATTTCCGCCAGAGCGGCGCCCGTGACAAGGCGGAAGAATGGGCGCAGGGCTTTCTGCTGCGCATGGAGTCGGGTTACACCGACGGCACTGTCGGTTTCGGTATCGATGCATTGGGGATGCTCGGTCTGAAACTCGACTCTGGTGACCGCACCGCCGGTAGCGGTCTACTGCCGGCCGATGGCTCCGGCGGCTCGCAGGATGAGTACTCCAAGCTCGGCCTGACCGCCAAAGTGAAGGTCTCCAACAGCACCCTGAAAGCCGGCGCCCTGCACTTTCGCAGCCCGATCGTCTCGGCCAACGATTCACGCCTGCTGCCGCAGACCTTCCAGGGTGCACTGCTGAATGTTCAGGAAATCGACAACCTGACCCTGCAGGGCGGCAAGATCAACCGCATCAAGGCCAACAGCTCGACCGACTACACCGAGATGACCGGCAACCGCATCGGCGGCAGCAGCGACTCGTTCGTATTCGGTGGCGGCGAGTACAAAATCACCCCGCAACTGACCGCCGGCCTGCACTACGGCACCCTCGAGGATATTTACCAGCAGTACTACGGCACCCTGCTGCATGTGCTGCCGCTGGGCGACGGACAGTCGTTCAAGACCGACCTGCGCTACTCGCAAAGCCGCGAGGACGGCAACTTTCGCGACCTCGACAACAAGGCCTTCGGCGCCATGTTCACCTACAGCTTGGGCGGCCACGCCTTCGGCGCCGGCTACCAGCGCATGAGCGGTGATGATCCATTCCCGTACATTGCCAGCAGTGATCCGTTCCTGGTCAACTTCGTGCAGATCAACGACTTCGCCAACACCGAGGAGCGCTCCTGGCAGGTTCGTTACGACTACAACTTCGCCAGCATCGGCATCCCCGGCCTGACCTTCATGACCCGTTATATCTCCGGCGACAACGTCGAAGTGGCGGGCCGCAGCCGCGAAGGCAAGGAATGGGAACGCAATACCGATATCGCCTACGTGGTGCAGAACGGGCCGCTGAAGAACCTGGGACTGAAATGGCGTAACGCCACCGTTCGCTCCAACTTCGCCAACGATCTCGACGAGAACCGCCTGATTCTCAGCTACACCCTGGCGCTCTGGTAAGCACTTCAATCCGATGACGGGGCCCTTACGGCCCCGTTTGCATTTCTCGGGAAGCAAGAAGGCCATAGACTTTTACTCAAGTTGTATGACAACTTGCCGACTCCTGAGCATCATCCTGAAGAAGATGGCGAGGCGTTATCGTGAGCTTTTTACTGTCCTGGCAACAAAAATTCCGCGCCCTTATCGCGCTCACCCTGATCAGCCTGACACTCATGGCCGCCGCCTCGTTATGGGCCAACCATCGTGTCAGCAGTGCATTGCAGGCAAGGGAACAGGCGGCAGCCTATGCCAGCGCCAGTACCCAGTTGATGAACCACTGGTGGCAGCAGAACGCGCTGCGCCAGCAGATCACTCCCGACCTGCAGGCCGAGTTCGACAGCGGTCTCAATGAGCTGCAAGAACTCATCGGACAACTGTTGATGCAAGCGCAGGCACTGGAAGACGACGCCACCTTGCAATACGCCCAGCAGATTCAGACCGTGCTGCTGGAAGAGCTGACCCAGCAACGCCAATGGCTCAGCCTCAATCAGACCCTGGGCCTGACCCCCTTCGATGGCCAGCGCAAAACGCTGACCGAGAGAGGCAAGGCCGTGGAGGCGATCAGCTTCGATCTGATCAAACCGTTCATCAGCGGCGCCCTGAGTAGCCAACGTGACTACCTTTCCACCTTCGATCCAGCCTTCGCCCAGATTGCCCTGACGGCCATCGGCAAACTGCAGGAGCAGATCACGGAGCTCGAATGGCAGGACACGCCGATCGGCAAGAACGTGCAGGGTTATGCCCAGGCGTTCGCCGATATCCATGGCAATATCGAGCGTATCAACGCGACCAATCAGCGTCTGCGCCAATTGGGCGAACAGTTGCAGACGCGCATCGAAGAGCAAGCGCAAGCCCTGCAAAGCGGCCTGCTGCTGCGCCGCACCCAGGAAGCCGAACAGGCGCGCCTGTCGGCACTGTGGATGATGGGGCTGAGCTTCCTCGCCGTTGCCGCTCTGCTCTGCTTCACCCTGCTGCAAGCGTCACGCACCCTGGTCACCCGCCTGCGCAACGTCATTCAGTTACTCACTCAGGTCGCCTCCGGCGATCTCACCGGCAAGCTGCCGGTGGGCAGCAACCCGCGTGACGAATTCAACCAGTTGGCCGATGCCGCCAACCGCATGATCCAGGGCATTGGCGGCATCGTTGCCGAGGTGGTGCGCGCCAACGGTGAGCTGAGCCGTCTGCACCATCATCTCGGTGATGCCATGCGCCAACTGGGCGATAACAGCACTCAGGTGGAAATGCAGACTGAGCAAGCCGCTTCGGCCTCGCACCAGATCAGCGCCACGCTCAACGACATGGCGCAACGCACCGCAGAAGTCGGCACCGCCACCACCAGCGCCTACGATGCCGCGCGCAATGGCGGCGAGGTGATCGCCGCCAGCGTCGACAGCATGAGTCGTCTGGCCCAACTGATTCAGGACACCCACAGCCAGGTCGATGCCCTCGGCCAGAGCAGCGCGCGGGTCAACGGCATCGTCGACGTGATCAACAGTCTCGCCGATCAGACCAATTTGCTCGCCCTCAACGCGGCAATCGAGGCTGCCCGTGCCGGCGACGCCGGCCGCGGTTTTTCAGTGGTGGCCGATGAGGTGCGCTCACTGGCGCAGAAGACGGTCTCTGCAACCACAGACATCAGTGCCATCGTCGGCGAATTCCAGCAGCAGACCCGGCACATGCACCAGCTGATGAGCAACGGCCTGAACCTGGCCGCCGATAGCGAGCGACATGCCGCCCAGGTGGCGGATGCGATCACCTCCATCACCTCGGCGATGGAGCGGCTGACCGGCGAAATGAATCAGGTCGTAGTGGCCATCGAGGAAGTGTCCACCACCACCGAGGACATCGCCGACAAGATGGAAACCATCAACGTGCACACCGGGCAGAGCAAGGACCTGCGCCATACGCTGGGCGGCCATACCGAGGGATTGTCGTCCCAGGTCGATGCACTGGGGCGCAGCGCCAGTCAGTTCCGTCTAGCCTGAGTACAGTGAGCGCCCGGTCGCAATGCCGACCGGGCCTTCATCCAGACAGGCTAACGTCGCTGCCCGTCGAGGTACGCCTCGATGATTCGTGCGCGTTCTTCACCGGCACGCCCCAGCCATTCCTCGGAAATCTGCTGACCAACTTGGGTCAGCTCCCGGCGTAGTTGCGGGTCGATCTCCTGCACCACGGTCATGCCCCGCCTGGCGAGCATTCGCGTCTGATAACCGGTCAATGCCCAGGACAATTCCCATCCTGCCCGCTCGGCACGTTCCCCAGCATGCAGCAAGGCGCTGCGCTGCACCTCGGGAAGACGCTGGAAGGCACGTTCGTTGACGATGACGATGTTCTTCGGGATGAAGGCGCGTACGTCATAGAAATGCGAGACGAAATTCCAGGCTCTCAGGTCCATGCCTGTCGCGCTGGAGGTAAGCATGATGTCCACCTTGCCCTCGCGAAAAGCCTGCGGTACGTCCTCGGTATTGATGGTCGTCGGCTGCGCGTGGAGCAAATGGGCCAAACGCGAAATGGTCGGGTTGTAACTGCGAAAACGCAGATCGCGAACATCCTCCGTGGTCTGCAACGGGCGATTGCTGAACAGGCTCTGCGCCGGCCAGGGCACCGCGTAAACCAGGCGCACGCCATCGACCAACAGACGCCGCTCCACGGCTGAACGGCTCACCGCCCATAACCTGCGGGCCTGCTCGTAGTCAGTCGCGAGAAACGGCAGGCTGTCCAGCTCGTAAATGGGATCTTCGTTACCCAGCGCGGACATGAACACATCCCCGATCTGAATATCGCCGCGTGTTACCGCCGGCTTGACCTCGGGACGGCGATACAGGGTGGAGTTCGGGTGAACGCGGATATCCAGCTGGCCATTGGTGGCCTGACGAACATTCCTGGCGAAGTCCACCGCCACTCGGCTGATGAAGTTGCCGGCGGGCTGTTCCACGGACATGGACCAACGTTCAGCGCCGTACAGGGGTAAAGCCAGAGGTAGAGCGACGAGCAATGCGCAGAGCGCGGGCATGCCAGGTGCGGTCTTCATTGGGATTCCCCCGTAGACTGATGGCCAGTTACTGAGTCGACTCGAAAGAAACGCAAAAACCCCCGGGTACGGGAGACGCCGGGGGTTGCGCCAGGACGGCGCCAAAGAGCGTCTCACCCAAACTACTGTCGAGGGCCGCGATAAGGCTGTCCAACGGGAAAAACCGGCGCCTGGCGATCGGAAAGTCCGATGCCCGACACCATCAGCTTTTCCTATCTCCGGCGGATGTTTTTATTAGTTGGACGCCCCCAGGCGGCATCGGAAAAATGAAGCCACTCCCAGAACAGCTCAAAGCTGTCGGACCCTATCCATGCACCTCATGATTAGGATGCTCACTTGAACAGCCTGCTTTTGAACTGCGACATCGGTGAAAGCTTCGGCGCCTGGACCATGGGCCTGGACGCCGAGGTCATGCCCTATATCGACTGCGCCAACATCGCCTGCGGCTTCCACGCCTCGGACCCCAGCGTGATGCGCAAGACCGTAGCCCTCGCGGTGGTCCATGACGTGCGCATCGGTGCGCACACTGCCTATCAGGACCTGGTCGGTTTCGGCCGCCGCTCGATGGACTGCACACCGCAGGAGGTCGAAGACCTGATGCTCTACCAGATCGGTGCGCTGGAAGGCATCTGCCGTAGCCAGGGCACCTGTGTCAGCTACGTCAAACCGCACGGCGCGCTGTATCAGGACATGATGCGCAAGCCTGCCACCCTGCGCGCGGTGATGAGTGCTGTGGCCAAGTACGACGGTCAGCTGCCGCTGATGCTGATGTGCACCCGCGACAACAGCGCAGCGCAGGCACTGGGCGACGAACTCGGTATTACCCTATGGTTCGAAGCCTTCGCCGACCGTGCCTACGACACCGAAGGTTTTCTAGTCAGTCGCAGTCTGCCGGGTGCCGTGCACCATGACAGCGAAATCATCGTCAACCAAGCCGTGACCCTGGCGCGTGGCGAAACCCTGGTTGCCAGCGACGGCAGCGCGCTGCAACTGAACGCGCAGACGCTGTGCGTGCATGGCGACAACGCCAGTTCGGTCGCCGCCGTGCAACGCATCCGCCAAGCCTTCGACAGGCTGGTTCAGGCATGAAAACGCCTAACCTACGGCTGGAAGTCGCGGGCATCGACAGCCTGATCCTGCGCCTGTTCGACGTTATCGATGAGGCCAACATGCCGTGGATGCTGGCAGCGCGCACACGTCTTCAGGACGTGTTCGGCGGCGCACTGATCGACCTGGTGCCCTCCTACACCACCCTGTTGTTGCACTACGACCTGTGCCAACTCGACAGCAACCAGGCACGGGAGAAGGTCGCAGAAGCGTTCGATGGCTTGCAGCCGGCCGATCTGCAGGGCGGCCGCGAACACCAGTTGCCCACCTGGTACGACCGCAGCGTCGGCCCGGAGCTGCAACTGCTGGCGCACCGTAGCGGTCTCAGCGAGGCCGAAGTGATCGCCCGCCATAGCGGCCATGCCTATCAGGTATTCGCCCTGGGTTTTGCCCCCGGCTTCGCCTTCATGGGCCTGGTCGAGGAAATCCTCGCCGCACCACGCCTGAGCACGCCGCGCAAACGCATTGCCGCCGGCAGCGTCGGCATCGCCGAACGGCAGACAGCCGCCTACCCGGTGGTTTCGCCCGGTGGCTGGAACCTGATCGGGCGCACGCCAAGCCGTCTGTTCGGCAGCGACATCGAAGGCTATAGCCTGCTGCAACCCGGTGATCGCGTGCGCTTCGTGCCCATCGACCACGCTGAGTTCATCCGCCTGGGCGGCGACGACAGTCCGCTGGAGGCCAGCCAATGAGCGCTATCGACGCCGGTCTGCGCGTATTGCGCAGCAGTCCTTTCATTCAACTGCAGGATGGTGGTCGCTTTGGTGTACGTCATCTTGGCGTGACCCAGTGCGGCGCCCTGGACTGGATCGCCCATCGCTGGGCCAATTGGCTACTGGGCAACCCGCTCACAGCTGCCGTGGTGGAGATCACCCTGGGCAACGCTGAGTTCGAATGCTACCGCGACGCCACCCTGGCACTGACCGGTGCCGATCTCGGTGCACGGCTGGATGACCAGCCGCTGGCCCCCTGGCGCAGCTTCGCCGTGCGCAAAGGCCAGCGCCTGACCTGTGCCCAACCGCGCCAGGGCGCACGTGCCTACCTCGCTGCGCCTGGTGGTTTCCAGGCACCCTCCGTACTCGGCAGTTGCGCCAGCATGCTGCGCGAAGGGCTTGGTGGCCTGCAGGGCGATGGCAGCGCCATCGCCATCGGCGACTCGCTGACCTGGGCCGGCAACGCCAATGCCATGCGGCAGATACCTGCTGAGTTCATTCCTCAATACCAGGCTGCACCTCACCTGCAACTGGTGCTGGGGTCGCAAATTGGCGACTTCCGCGGCCAGAGCCTGTTCGACGCCTTCAACAGCGAATGGCTGATCGACCAGCGTGCCGACCGCATGGGCATTCGTCTCAATGGCCCGCAGCTGCAATGCCAGCGTGGCTCGATGATCTCCGAGGGCATCCCGCTGGGCGCCGTACAGGTGCCGCCGGACGGCCAGCCAATCATTCTGCTCAACGACCGTCAGACCATTGGTGGTTATCCGCGCCTCGGCGCGCTGACGCCAGAGGCAGTGGCTCTGCTAGCGCAATGCCTGCCAGGGCAGACCGTACACTTGACGCCCACCACACAGGACAGCGCCCTGCTCGCCCAGCGCCGCCTCCTGGCCCAGTGGCAATAGCGCCGCGTCGGACAGCTGGATGCCCCGTCAGCGTCAAGGGCGGGTCATTGCGGCGCTGGCGATACCCCACTCATTTCTGTTGCCAGACGGTTCATCGCACGCGCCACCGATAGCGGCTGAAGCTGCAAATGCATTAAAGTCGGCGGTCTGCACGCGCGGCAGTAAAAAGCCCCGCCCATCTGCCAGAAGAGCCCGACGATGGAACACCGTGAAGCGCTGGTCGCATTACGCCAATTTCTCTCCACTCAGATTCTCGGCCAGGAAAAGCTCATCGAGCGTTTGCTGATCGCCCTGCTCGCCGACGGCCACCTGCTGGTCGAAGGCGCACCGGGTCTGGCCAAGACCAAGGCGATCAAGGAGCTGGCCGAGGGTATCGAGGGCGAGTTCCATCGCATTCAGTTCACTCCGGACCTGCTGCCTGCGGACATCACCGGCACCGAGATCTACCGCCCGGAAACCGGCAGCTTCGTGTTCCAGCAGGGGCCGATCTTCCACAACCTGGTGCTGGCCGACGAGATCAACCGCGCGCCGGCCAAGGTACAGTCGGCGCTGCTCGAAGCCATGGCCGAGCGCCAGGTCTCGGTCGGTCGCTCGACCTACGACCTGTCGCCGCTGTTCCTGGTCATGGCCACGCAGAACCCCATCGAACAGGAAGGCACCTACCCGCTGCCCGAAGCCCAGCTCGACCGCTTCCTGATGCACGTGAAGATCGGTTTTCCCGACGCAGCGGTGGAGCGCAAGATTCTCGCCCAGGCCCGTGGTGACGCGCTTAACGGTGAAGCCAAGCCTGAACATCGGGTCAGCCAGCAGGCGGTGTTCGCAGCGCGCAAGGAAATCCTCGGTCTGTACATGGCCGATGCGGTGGAGGAGTACCTGGTACAGCTGGTGATGGCCAGTCGCACGCCGGCCAAGTTCGATGCCGAGCTGGCCGACTGGATCGCTTACGGCGCCAGCCCACGCGGCTCCATCGCCCTCGACCGCTGCGCCCGCGCCCATGCCTGGCTGGCCGGGCGCGACTTCGTCAGCCCTGAGGATATCCAGGCAGTACTGTTCGACGTATTGCGCCATCGCATCATCCTGTCCTTCGAGGCGGAAGCCTCGGGCGTCGATCAGGACCGCGTGATCCAGCGCATCCTCGACGTGGTGGCGGTGGCCTGAATGCAGCCGCACGCTGCCGGCATGCTGGCCGTAGCCCGGATGCAATCCGGGAATGATCGTGTCCCACACCCGGATTGCATCCGGGCTACGGGCTGAAGCCCATGCAAACCCCAGCCAGCCACCCCGGCATCCATATCACCCTCGGCGAACTCATCGATATGCGCCACAAGGTGCATGAAGTGCCGCTGTTCTCTACACCGGCCAGGCGCAGCCCGCTGATCGGCCTGCATCACTCCAAACTACGCGGTCGCGGCGTGGACTTCGACCAGGTGCGTGTCTACCAGCCAGGCGACGACGTGCGCACCATCGACTGGCGCGTCACCGCACGCACCCAGGAGCCGCATACCAAGCTGTTCCACGAAGAGCGCGAGCGCCCCATCTTCATCATCAGCGAACAGAGCCAACGGCTGTTCTTCGGCTCTGGTCTGTGCTTCAAGTCGGTGTTGGCCGCACGCGCCGCCGCGCTGATCGGCTGGGCCGCGCTGGGCCATAACGACCGCATCGGCGGCCTGGTATTCGCCGACAACGAACATCACGAGGTCAAGCCACGGCGCAGCAAGCAGAGCCTGCTGCAACTGCTCAACCTGCTGGCCCGCGCCAATCAGGCGCTCGGCCCGGAGAGTCAGGCCAACACGGGCCGCGACAATTTTGGCCTGGCCCTGCGTCGCGCCCGCGAGGTGCTGCGCCCAGGCAGCCTGGTGATCGTGCTGTGCGATGAGCGCGCCCTCAGCGACAACGCCGAACAACAACTGACGCTGCTCGCGCGCCACACGGACCTGTTGCTGCTGCCGCTGTCTGATCCGCTCGATCACGCCCTGCCGGCCGCCGGCTTGCTGCGCTTCACCCAGAACGGTGCGCAGCTCGAACTCGACAGCCACAATGGCGACCTGCGCCAGGCGTATCGCAACCAGGCTCAGGCCCGAGAGGCGCGCTGGCAGCGCCTGGCGCAGAAACTCGGGGTACCCCTGCTGCCGCTGAGCACGCAGTTCGAGCTGGTCGAGCAATTGCAGGAACAGCTCAGCACACTGCATTCGAGAAAATCTCTATGAACCCCATCGACCAGTTGCAGCCGCTGATCGACCCGCCGCCCGTACCCTGGTGGCCGCCGGCCCCGGGCTGGTGGTTGCTGGCGGTGTTGCTGCCATTGCTGGCTTGGGGACTGTGGCGTTTGCTGCGCAAATGGCGACGTCGTACGCCCAAGGTGACCGCGGAGCAGGCGCTCGACCCACTGCGCCAGGCAGCGCTCGACGAACTGTCGCGCCTGAGCAAACCCTACGACGGCGCCCCGGCCGGCCCGTGGTTACAGCAACTCAACGCCCTGCTCAAACGCCTGTGCCGCGAACGCTATCCCGAAAGCGCCAGCCACACCCTGAGCAGCCGTGCCTGGCTGGCGTTTCTCGACAATCGCTGCCCGGCAGCAGGCCTGACCCGCTGGATGATCCTGGTCGATGGCAGCTACAGGCCGCAGTGCACGCTGAGCGACAAAGCCATCGTCGAGCTCGATCAGGCCATCGCCACCTGGATTCGCAAGCATGTTTGAGTTCGCCTGGCCCTGGGTCTTTCTGCTCGCGCCGCTGCCCTGGCTGCTGCGCCTGCTGCTGCCACCCGCCGATAGCGGTGATGCGGCGCTGCGCGTCGGCTTTCTCGACGAGCTGCAGGCGTTGAGCGGTCGTCGCGCTCGTGTTGCGCTACCCAGCTGGCGCCAGCAAGTGCCCCTGGTGCTGCTCTGGTGCCTGCTGCTGTGTGCCGCTGCCCGGCCGCAGTGGGTCGGCGAGCCACTGCCGTTGCCGGCCAGCGGTCGCGACCTGCTGCTCGCCGTGGATGTCTCCGGCTCCATGGATTACGCCGACATGCAGTGGGACGACGAGCCGATCAGCCGCCTCGAACTGGTCAAACGCCTACTCGGTGACTTCATCGAAGGCCGCCGTGGCGATCGCGTCGGCCTGATCCTGTTCGGTAGCCAGGCCTATCTGCAGGCACCGCTGACCTTCGACCGCCACACCGTGCGCACCTGGCTGGACGAGGCACTGATCGGCATCGCCGGCAAGAACACCGCCATCGGCGACGCCATCGGCCTGGCCGTGAAGCGCCTGCGCCAGCGTCCGGCGCAAAGTCGCGTGCTGGTGCTGATCACCGATGGCGCCAACAACGGCGGTGAAATCGATCCGATGGTGGCTGCGCAATTGGCCGCCGACGAAGGAGTGCGCATCTACACCATCGGTATCGGCGCCGACCCGCAGCAAAGCGGTGCCTTTGGCAACTTCGGTTTCAGCGCGCTGGACCTGGACGAAACCAGCCTGCGCGCCATCAGCGACGCCACGGGCGGCGAGTATTTCCGTGCCCGCGATCAGGCTGAGCTGCAACAGATCGAACTGACCCTTGATCGCCTTGAGCCCGTCGCCCAGCAACCCACCCTCGCCCGCCCGGCGCAGGCTCTCTATGCCTGGCCACTGGCGCTGGCGCTGCTGGGCTCGCTTGCACTGGTCAGCCAGGTGCTCTGGCCTGACCTGCTGCAGCGACTCAGGAGGCGCGTATGAGCATGCTCTGGCCGGAATGGCTGCGCCCATTGTGGTTGCTGGCCGTGCCCGTGCTGGCCTGGTTGCTCTGGCGCCTGTGGCATCGCGAACGCCAGAGTGGGCGCTGGCAACTGCTGCTGCCGGCAGCGTTCCATCAGGCGCTGCTCAAGGGCGGCAGCGGCCGCTCCAGCAAGCTGCCCTGGTTGGTCCTCGGCCTGGCCTGGCTGCTAGCCGTGCTGGCACTGCTCGGCCCCAGTTGGCAGCGCGTGGAGCAGAGCGTTCAGAAGCCTGCCGATCCGCTGCTGATCCTGCTCGAACTGACGCCGCAGATGCTCGCCACCGACGGCCGCCCCAATCGACTGGAGCAGGCCCGGCGCAAGCTGCTCGATCTGCTCGACGCACGTCGCGACGCGCAGACAGCGATCATCGTCTACGCCGGCAGTGCCCACAGCCTGGTGCCGCTATCCGATGACCTGGCCACCAGCCGTAACCTGCTGGAGGCGCTGAAACCCTCGCTGATGCCGGAGCCGGGCCGTCGCGCCGACCTGGCCGTCGCGCGCGCACTGCAACTGCTCGACCAGGCACAACTGGGCCAGGGTCGCCTGCTGCTGATTACCAGCGCCCTCAATGACGAGGAACGCAGCGGCATCCAACAGGCGCTGGAGAAGCGCTCGGTACCGTTGCTGGTTCTCGGTGTGGGCAGCCGCGAAGGCGCCCCGGTGGCGCAGGAAGACGGCAGCTTCCTCAAGGACCAGCGCGGCGCCATTCTGATCCCCCGCCTGGATGCACGCAGCCTGCGGGAAACCGCCGAGGCCCATGACGGCCGCTATGCGCCGATCCGCCTGGACGATGAAGACCTGCGTCGCCTGGGCCTGCTCGACGGCCCGCAGGCACTGCGCGCAGCGGGTGAGCCAACCTTGCTCGATAGCCATATCGACCAGGGCTACTGGCTGTTACTGCCCCTGCTGTTGCTGGCCGCCTGCGCCGGGCGCCGCGGCTGGCTGTTCTGCCTGCCGCTGCTGCTGATGCTGCCGCCACAAAGCAGCCAGGCCTTCGAACTCGACGACCTCTGGCTGCGCCCCGATCAGCAGGGCCAACGCCTGCTGGAAGCGCAACGTCCAGACGAGGCCGCGCAGCGCTTCGTCAATTCGCAATGGCAAGGCAAGGCCCTCTATGAGGCCGAGGATTATTCCGCCGCCGCAGAACGTTTCGCCAAGGGCGACAGCGCAGCCGATCACTACAATCGCGGCAATGCCCTGGCCAAGGCCGGCGAACTGGAGGCGGCGCTCGACGCCTACGAACAAGCCCTGGAACGCCAGCCGGAGCTCGCGGCAGCGCAGCACAACAAAGCCCTGGTAGAAGAAGCGCTGCGCCAGCGTGAGAATCAGCAGCAGTCAGGCAGTGGCGATTCGGACGAGCAGCAGGAGCCCGCCAACGAGCAGCCGGAGGCCAATGAGTCTTCGACCGGTCAGCCTGCCGAGAGCAACACCGCGCAACCCGCCAAGCCTGGCAGCACGGGCGAGAACAGTGAGCGCAGCGAAACACAGGGCAGCGCCAACGGCGCCGGCGAAGATGACGTGCAGCCCAGCAACGGCAGTGAAACCCTGGACGACGCCGAGCCCGTTGAAAAACCTCGCACGGAAGCCGACCTCGGCACCGCGGCAGAACGTCGGCAAGCGCTGGAACAATGGCTGCGGCAGATCCCGGATGATCCGGCGGAACTGCTGCGGCGCAAATTCTGGTATGAACAGCAACAGCGTCAGGACTCGAACCGATGAAGCGTCTGGTCTTCCTGCTTCTTCTACTGCTCGCGGGGCAGGCCTCTGCCGAAGCCTTTTTCGCCAGCGTCGACCGCACTCGCCTGAGCGAAGGCGAAACCGTGGTGCTGACGCTGGAGTCGACTGACCCGACCCGCTTCGGCCGCCCCGACCTGAGCCCGCTGGAGAAAGACTTCGAGGTGCTCGGCAGTCGCCAGGTCAATCGCCTGAGCAGCATCGGCGACACGCCACGCGCCAGCACCCGTTGGATCCTGACCCTGCAACCGCGCCGCAGTGGCGAGGTGACGATCCCGGCGATCCATCTGGAAGATGCCGAAACCCTGCCGATCACGCTCAACGTCGAAGAAGCCCTCAACGCAGGCAACGGCGAACAGCTGGCACCGGTATTCATCGATGCCAGCCTCGATCAGCCAAGCGTCTACGTACAGGCCCAGGCCGTACTGACCCTGCGCATCTACCACTCGGTTTCCATGTACGACGACAGCAACCTGACACCACTGCGGCTGCCTGACGCACGCGTCGAGCAACTGGGCGAACCGCGCACCTACGAAAAGAGCATCGGCGGCGTGTTGCACGGTGTGATCGAATTGCAGTACGCCATCTATCCGCAACGCAGCGGCGAGTTGGTGATCCCTGGGCAAACTTTCAGCGCAACACTGGTCGACAGCTCGCGCAGCAATGATTTCCTGCCATTCGGCCCACGCACCGGCAAGGTTTCTCGGGTCAAATCCCCCGATATTCCCCTACAGGTCAAACCCAAACCGGCGGACTACCCAGCTGATGCGCCCTGGCTGCCAGCGCGCGCGCTAGGCCTGGCGGAAACCTGGAACCCGCAACCGGAGCAGAGCCAGGTCGGCGACTCCCTGACCCGCCGCCTGATTCTCAAGGTTGACGGTCTCTCCAGCGCGCAACTGCCGCCCTTGCCGGCGACCCAGGTCGATGGGCTGCGCCGCTACCCGGATCAGCCGCAGATGAACGACCAGAAAAGCGAAAATGGCATCGTCGGTACCCGCGAAGAGCGCGAGGCACTGGTACCCAATCGCAGCGGCAGCTTCGACCTACCGCCCCTGGAAGTGCTGTGGTGGAATACCCAGACCGACACGCTGGAACGCACCAACCTGCAAGCCCGCACCTTGCAGGTCGCCGAAAACCCACAACTGCAGAGCGATGAACAGCCCAATACGCCGATGGTGACGCCCCAAGTGATCGAAGGGCCGGAGCTATGGCCCTGGCAACTGGCCTGCGCGCTGCTGAGCCTCACCACCCTGCTCGGTTTCGGCCTATGGTGGCATGCGCGTCGACAACCAGCGATCCAGCGTGCGGCACAGGCCGGCCCAAGCCCGCGCACGCTGCTCGATGACCTCAAGCGTGCCTGCCAGGCTGGCGACGCCCAGGCGACCCGCCATGCACTGGATGCCTGGGCCCGCCAACAGCCGGAAACCCTGGCCGACATGGCGGCGCGCTACGTGCCACTGTCGGACGCCCTCGATGGCCTCAACGGCGCGCTGTACAGCGAGAGCGGCCAGTTCTGGCAAGGTGAAGAGCTGTGGAAAGCCATTCGCAGCCTGCCCGCCAGCCAGGAACCCAGCGCGGCGCCGCAGGAAGGCAGCGCCCTGCCGCCGCTGTATCCACGCTAGGCGATACCCCGTAGGGCGGGCGCAACCCACCAATGGGTTCTGGCGGGTTGCACCCGCCCTACGCAGGAGTCTATCCGCAGTGCGATGCGCGCGATGGCGCTTGCAGGATACGCGGCCCGAGGCGTTCAACGGGTAGGGTGGGCTTCAGCCCACCGACAGCGGCTGGCCTTGGTGGGCTGAAGCGGATCGCCGCCCGGCCCACCCTACGTACTGCATGGCCGCAATCAGCCGTGCGTGAGCCTGACCTGGGTAGGGTGCGCCGTGCGCACCGGCTTCCTGCACCGAGGTGCCCTAACGACTGACGTCCAGCCAGCAAACGCTTTCTCCAGGCAGCGACTCAGACGGTCACCTCGCCTGCATGAGCGCAATTGGCGGTGCGCACAGCGCACCCTACGTGATCGCAGGCACGCGGTGTTTCCCATGACCCATAACGAAAAAACCGCGGCCCGAGGGCCGCGGTTTTCGTTGAACGCTACCTGCCTTAGTGAGCCAGCAGCGAACCACCCTTCTTGCCCACCAGCTTCTCGGGCTTGATCAGGAAGCGCGCCAGGGCCGGCAGCAGCAGCATGGCACCGAACATGTTGACGATGAACATGAAGGTCAGCATCAGCCCCATATCGGCCTGGAACTTGATCGCCGAGAACATCCAGGTCGCTACGCCGATGGCCAGGCACAGACCGGTAAACAGTACCGCCTTACCGGTCGACTTGAGCGTCTGGTAGTAGGCCTCTTGCAGCGGAAGACCCGCACGCAGGAAGCTCTCCAGGCGGCTGTAGATGTAGATGCCGTAATCCACACCGATACCCACGCCGAGTGCGATCACCGGCAGGGTCGCGACCTTCATGCCGATGCCGAGCCAGGCCATCAGGGCGTTGCCGAGGATCGACGTGAGGATCAGCGGCAGCACGATGCAGATCATCGCCGGGATCGAGCGGAAGGTGATCAGGCACATGATCGCCACCCACAGGTACACCAGCGTCAGCATCAGCAGTTCGGAGGTGGAGATCACATCGTTGGTGGCCGCCTCGATACCGGCGTTACCGGACGCCAGGAGGAACTCCAGGCCTTCGCGGTTGTGCTCGTCGGCGAACGTCTGCACGGCCGCGACGGTACGCTTGAGCGTCTCGGCCTTGTGATCCTCGAGGAACAGCAGCACCGGCGCCAACGAGCAATCGGCGTTGTACAGACCGTCGGCACGGGCGATGGAGTTGTTCAGCACGTCCTGGTTACGCGACAGGGTTTCCCATTTCAGGTTGCCCTCGTTCATGCCCTTGATCAGCTGCTTGGACACCGTGACCATGGAGATCGCGGACTGCACACCCTTGGTGTTCTCCATCTTCCACATCAGCTCGTCCATGGCCGACAGTGCTTCGTAGGTCGAGCACTTTTCCGGCGCGGTCTTGACCATCACCACCAGCACGTCAGAGCTGGTCGAGTAGTTCTGGATGATGAAGTCGTTGTCCAGGTTGTAGCGCGAATCGGGACGCAGTTCCGGCGCACCCTGGTCGAGGTCGCCGACCTGCAGGTGGGCCTTCTGGTAGAAGAAGCAGCTGACCCCAGCCAGCAGCCCCAGCACCACCATGAATGGCGCTACGTTGGGATGGGCGACCTTGGACAGCACGCGCCACATCGGCTTCTCGGTGACTTCGTCACGCTTGCTGCGCTCAATGGCCTTCTTGCTGATACCCAGGTAGGAAATCGCTACCGGCAGCAGGATCAGGTTGGTGAAGACGATAACCAGCACACCGATCGACGCACCGATGGCCAGCTCGTGGATCACGCCAATGTCGATGATCAGCAGCGCGATGAAGCCAACGGCGTCCGCCAGGATGGCGATCATGCCGGGCAGGAACAGCTGGCGGAAGGTACGCCGCGCCGCCATCAGCGAGTTCTCGGCACCGCTGGACTGCAGGGCGATACCGTTGATCTTCTGCACGCCGTGGGACACACCGATGGCGAAGATCAGGAACGGCACCAGCATCGAGTATGGATCGAGACCGAAACCGACCAGGTGCATCAGACCCAACTGCCAGACCACCGCGATCAGGGTGGTGACCAGCACGCCGATGGTGCTGCGAATACACCAGCTGAACCAGTACAGCAGCACGAAGGTAATCAGCAGTACGATGGCGAAGAAGCCCACCACCATGATCAGGCCATCGATCAGGTCACCGACCTTCTTGGCGAAGCCGACGATGTGAACCTGTACGTTGGGGTCCTGCTGCTGGTACTTGTCGCGAATCTTCTCTTCCAGCTCGTGGGAGAACTTCTGGTAGTCCAGTTTGATCAGCTTGCCCTGGTCATTCGGGTCCGGGTAGGACTCCAGCAGCGGCACGTCGATGATGCTCGACTTGAAGTTGTTCGCCACCAGGCGGCCGATCTGCCCGGACTTGAGCACGTTGCTGCGCAGTTCTTCGAGGCTCTGCGCGCTGCCGTCGTAGGTCTGCGGGATTACTTCGCCACCGGCGAAGCCTTCCTCGGTCACTTCGGTCCAGCGCACGCTGGGACTCCACAGCGACTTCAGGTTGGAGCGGTCGACACCATTGATGTAGAAGACTTCGTCATGGATCTGCCGCAGCGTTTCCATGTACTCCTTGGAGAAGATGTCGCCTTCCTTGGCTTCAACTGAAATACGCACGGTGTTGCCAAGGTTGGCCAGGTCATTGCGGTGCTCCATCATCTTCTCGATGAAGGGGTGCGACAGCGGAATCATCTTCTCGAAGCTGGTCGAGGGGCGAACCTGGGTGGCCTGATAAAGCAGGAAGATGGTGGTCAGCAGGCAGAGCAGAATAACCGCCGGCCGATTGTTGAAGATCAGGCGCTCGAGAAAGCTCGCCTTGTCCTGGTGATGATCGGTCATCAAAGACTACCCCTTGTTATTGTGCGGTCGGCGTAGCGCCAGTGGGTGTAGCCAGGCGAACACCGCCCTGCCCAACCAGAACCAGTTGACCCTTGTCGCCTGCAGCCACGGCTGCCAACGACAGACGATCCGGACGGTTGAACAGACTGAAACTGCGCCCGCCGTCCTCACTTTTCAGTACCGTGCCGCCATGGCCGACAACCACGATAGAGCCGTCAGCCAGCAACACAGCACCCGACAGACCGAATTCCAGAGGACCGTTGCCGGGGGTATCCAGGCGAATCTGTTGCCAGCTGCCACCGAAATCGGTGGAGCGGAACAAGTGGCCACGCAGACCGTAGGCCAACAGCACACCACTCTGATCAGTACCGATCACGCCGAACAGCGACCCCTCGTAGGGCGGCTCTTCGATCTTCTCCCAGTTCTCGCCCCAGTCGGCCGAACGGAACATCGAGCCCATCTCGCCGACGATGAACAAGCCGCTGTCCTTGACCGCAGCGATGCCGTTGAGGTGATAGGCATCTTCGTTATCGAGGCGGTCGCTGACGTCTTCCCAGCTCTTGCCACCGTCCAGGGTTTCCAACAGCGCACCGTAGGCGCCAACGGCAAAGCCCTGATTGGCGTCCTTGAACCAGATATCCAGCAGCGGCGCTTCACGCTCCAGGTCATCGAACTGCTTGACCCAGGTTTCGCCGCCATCGGTGGTGGCGAGAATCACAGCATCATGGCCGACGGCCCAGCCGTGCTGCGCATCGAGAAAGAACAGGGACGTGAGCATCTGCCGGGTCGGCACCTTGGCCTGCACCCAGGTCTGCCCCTGATCATTGGAGTAGAGAATGTGCCCTCGGTCGCCGGCCGCAACCAGGCGCTGACCGGTGTTGACGACATCGAGTAGGAGGCTGTGAACCGCCCTCGGCGATTCGATGGAATAACCGGCCCCTGCTACGGCTGAGGTCTCAGCCTGTGCGGGTACGGCGGCAATAGCCAGAACGGAAAGCACACTGCACAGCGAGAGCGCTTTGGCCAGCGGCGAATGGACACGGAGCGCCGGGTTACGCGCCAGAATCGACGCCAGACCGGACTGGGTGCGCCGCATGACGGGCTCACTCATATACCTTCCCCCTTTCTTGTTATAGGCGGTACTGCCTTTTTAACAGGCCACTCATCCTAGCGAGCTTCAGAAAGCCCTGACAATCAGCGCGACGTTATGTTTTGTAAGCCTGAACCGCTTTAACACAGCCTATTCGCCGAGCTGATACGAAAAGGCCGCTACTAACTGTAGCGGCCTTCGCGTGAGACTACACGACTATTATCGTGTGCCGCGGCGACGCAGGGCAGCCGGCTTGAAGTAACCGTCGTCCGGAGTGGCCTGGGTGAAGTCGATGGTGTTGCTCTCTTCGTTATCCAGGTTTTGCACGTGGTAACGACGCGCCTGCAGATCATGGAACACATCGAGTGCGGACCAGGTGGTCGGCAAATCGTAGTAGTTCTTCAGGTAAGCGATGGACACACGCCACAGCTCGCCACGACCGTCGTACTGATCCACCACCGCAGCCTGCCAGCTGTCCTCATCGAGGAACAGGGTGCGCTTGGAGTAGATGTGGCGAGCGCCGGACTTCAGCGTACCCTCGACGACCCACACACGATGCAACTCGTTACGGGTCAGCGCCGGGTTTAGGTGACCGACCTGCAGCAGATCCTTGTACTTAACGTCAGGGCTGGTGACCTTGTAGTTGTTGTACGGGATGTAGATTTCCTTCTTGCCGACCAGTTTCCAGTCATAGCGATCCGGAGCACCGTTGAACATGTCGGTGTCGTCGGCAGTGCGCAGCCCGTCAGCAGCAGCGATCGGGGTGTCGTAGGCCAGGTTCGGTGCACGACGCACGCGGCGCTGACCAGCGTTGTAGCCCCAGGCCTGACGCGGCTCTTTTACCTGATCGAGGGTCTCGTGAACCAGTACCGCACCGCCGGCCAGACGCGCCGGGCTGGTGGTGAAGGACAGGTAATAGAACATGATGTTGTTCAGGTTGGCGAAGGAGCCGTTCTGCAGGTAGTACTTGAACAGCGCCTCCTGCTGGGAAGTGACCAGCGAGTAGGCACCGTTACGCTGTACCGCCACTTCCGAAGCACGGCGTACGATGTAGGTACCGCGGTAGCGGGCGATGTGGTTCCACAGCGCCTCAACACCGTTCTGCGGGATCGGGAACGGGATACCACCATAGGCATCGGAGAAGCCGTTGCCGCCATCGACCAGCTTTGCAGTGCTGGCGTTCTTGATGGTGTTGTCATAGACCCACTGCGGCGCGGAGCCGGAGCGACGGGTCTGGTACACCGGCATCTGGTAGGTTTCCGGGTAGGCCTTGAACAGGGCGATCTGACCGGGTGTCAGGTTGGCCTCGTATTGGCTCAGGTTGGCCGCAGTGATGGTGAACAGCGGCTTGTCTTCCGGGAACGGGTCGACGTGATGCTGGCCGGAACGGGTGTAGCTAGCCGGCGCCTGGGTGATGCCACCGGTCCAGGCCGGAATGGTGCCGGCAGCATTGCCAGCCTTCTCGGCACCGAAAGGAGTCAGGGTGTCACCGAGCTTGGCAGCTTCCTGCGAGGAAACGGCAGCCAGTGCGGAGCTGGCGGAAAACGCCAGTGCAACGGCTACGGCCATCAGCCTGTGCTTGTTCAGCATGGGTAATTCTCCGTGAAGAGTATTGCCGGGCGCCCAAGAGCGCCTGGCGTGTTTCTGGTTATAGGTACACAGGGTTTCTGCACAGCAGCAAAGCAGGCATGTGCAGACGCCCCTTAGAAGGAGTACTTGACGTTCAGGCCAATATTGTCGCGATCACGCGAACCGTTGTTCTGGCCAGCGCCATAGAACTCGGTGTACTGGATCTCGGCTTCCAGGCTGTTCAGGTAGCTGGCGCGCATCCCGACGGTGTAAGCCTTACGACCCTCGATGAAGTTGCCGGTCTGGTGCGAGTTGCCTTCGAAGTCGTGCTTGAACACAGCGAACGGCGACAGGTTCACACCGGCGTAGACGTCGTTCCAGGTACCAGAGAGCACCAGGGTGTAACCGTAGGCGTTCTTGTTGACTTGATCATCACGGTCGTAGCCGGAGATATAGGAACCGTTACCACGGCCGGCGTAGTAGCGCGTGCCGTTGCGAGAGTTGTACTGCAGACTGTCGCCACGCAGGTGCTCCGAGGCCAGTTCGGCAACGCCGAACAGCGAGTCGAAGCCAAAGCTCGGGCCGAAGTTGTAGATCGTGCCCAGGGAGGTGTTAAACGCTTCAACGCGGGTGTAGTTATGAATTTGATCACCCAGCTGCACTTGCTGGCCACCGATATTCACACTACCGCCGCCAGCCAGTTGAGGAGCCTGGGTCAGCAGATCGCCAAGCAGGTCGTTGGTTGCGGCGATACCGACCGGCAGGTTCGGGCGGTAAGACAATTCACCAAACACCGATGCATTGCCAACGGTGGTGTTGAAGCTAAAGCCGTACATGCGGATATCTTCGACATACTCGCGACGGGCATTGACCTGGTTAGCAACGTCGATGGTGGCCACGCCGCCAGCGGCGTTAGTCACGGCATTGGTCAACGCATTCGAATAAGCAGTAGCCAACGCAGGGTTGAGGGCCGGGTTGGCCAGTACAGCTTGCAGGGTGGCAACCGATACGCCTGCCTGAGCTGCCACTGCCTGTTGTACTTGAGGAGTCAAGGCCCCTTGTACCTGACCTGCAATAGCAGCGAGATCAAGTCCCGTATATGCGCCCAGATCCGCATAAATAGTCGGTTCTTTGGCATGGTAGTTGACAAAGTAGAAACCAAACTCGGTGGAATTCAGTTCTTCAGCAATATAACGGAACGCGACACCGAACTGGCCATCGTTCTTGGCATTGATATCCGGCCCAACACTGGCCACCTTGATATTGCCGTTACCGTCAACGGTACGGCCACCTTGCAGGCCGCCCACTCCCGCAGCGCTTAAACCGGAATACAGGCCACCCAGCGGAATCAGAGCTCTCTGAGTCGAGTAGGCGGTATTACCACCATCAGCAAACAAATCGGTCTCGGAGAAGTAGGTACCCACCGGATCGATAGCGGTCTCTTTCCAGTTGAACTGGTAGAAAGTTTCCATCGACAGGTTGTCGGTCAGACCGATGTTGAAGCTCAGCGCCTCGACCGGCACTAGCACTTCCTTCACTTCCGAGCCCGGCAGGCGGAACTTGGCGGCGTCGACTGGGTTGGTGGTATTTACACCGTTGCGATAGAACAGGCCTTCACCCCAGTTGAAAACCTGCTTACCCAGACGACCGGAAACCGGCATGTTGCCAACATCCCAGTTGCCATAGACGTAGGCGTCGAGGATCTGCGCATCACGGCCAGCCTTGTGACGGGTTTCACGGGTAAAGCTGTTATCACGCGGCGCACTCTGGCTCGGCTGAGCCGGCGAGTTGGCGTCGTAGTAGTCGTTGCGCTTGTCCATGATCTGGGTGTCATAGAAAGCAGTACCGCGAATGAAAACACCGTAGTTACGGTAGGAGGCTTCCAGATCACTGGTGATCTTGAATACTTCGGAAACCAAGCCGGTATCGAAATTACGATTACCGTCGTTGGTGTTGATGTCGTCGTTGGTCTTGTCCTGGCCCTGAACACGCCACAGCTGACCGTAGGAGACGGTGGTATCGATGGAACCGGTGATTTCGTTATCGGCGAAGCTGAACTCCACCGCTTGAGCCTGGGCGGCGACCAGCAATGGCAGAACACCAGCGAACGCAAAGCCGGCCTTGGCCGGGGCAAAACGTAGAACGGGCTTGCGGGACTTAATTTCCATCGAGACTCACTCCGTGGACAGATCATTCTTTTGAGCGATCCCGTAACCGGGTCGCGATATGCCGTACTGGCGACGGCTTGTTTTTATTTGCAGCAACGTGTTCAAACGACCGAATGCGTCAACGCACGGTCAAGTCGCGCTTGCTGTTGCAACCATGGTGCCAATTCAAACGGGCGTATCAGTGCAAACAGGCTTGCGAGAGGCTGCGAGCGGTTTCTTTTCGTGACTGATCAGCCATTGACCAACGCGTCAGCTATTCCATGAAAAAATGGCGCACCTTGTCCTACGATCCGACGCTTTATGCCACTGACCGTGGGCCTTGTGGCGATACGAGACTGCGAAGAAAAATTCGCTGTCAAGCTACAAAGCCCTAACTTAAGTGTGCAAACGAATAACGAATCGCATACATATTTCATTGGGTAACAAAAAAGTGTTACCAACCAGAGGCAGGTAACACTTCTTGTGGAGCAAAACCCGTCTTAGGCCAGGCTTTTGCTCACCACCTCGTAGACGTCGCTGGACAGCTCGCCGGAAGCGAGGATGCGCTCCAGTTCGGCCTTCATCAGCGCCTGACGGGCTGCGCCGTATTTGCGCCAGCGGGTCAGCGGCGCCAGCAGGCGCGAGGCGATCTGCGGATTGAGGGCGTTGAGGGTAATCACCTGATCGGCGAGAAAGCGGTAGCCCGCCCCGTCCGCGTGATGAAAGTTGATCAGGTTCTGGTTGGCGAAGGCACCGATCAGCGCACGCACCTTGTTCGGGTTCTTCAGGGTAAAGGCTTCGTGCTGCATCAATGCGTGCACGCGCTCCAGACCACCCGGCAGTGGGCAGCCGGCCTGCACGCTGAACCACTGGTCCATGACCAGCGCATCGTCCTTGAAGAAGTCGGCGAACATCGTCAGCGCTTTGCCCTGCTCCTCCTGGAACGGCGAGTTGACCAGCACAGCCAGGGCCGACAAGCGCTCGGTCATGTTGTCGGCGTTTTCGAACTGGTCGACGCAAGCCGCCAGCACCTCGGGCTTCTCGCTGAGCATCAAGTAGGACAGCGCGATGTTCTGTAGGCTGCGACGAGCGAAGTGCGCCGCCTCGGCCACATAGGGCGTCGCCTTGGAGACGTCGCGCTTGGCCTGGTAGCGCGCCCACAGCGGGGCGAACAGCGCGGTGGACAACGCCTTACGGGCGAACTCGCGCGCGGCGTGGATGGCTTCGACATCAGCCACGTCGCTGATCTCGGTGAGATACGCCTCGCCTGGCAGCGAGAGCATTTCCGCGACCATGGCCTGATCCAGCGACTCGTCTTCGAGCAGGGTGCGCAGGGCGGCGACCAGGCGCTGATCCAAAACCAGGGCTTCGCCGCGCTGGTGCTGACCGATCAGCTCCTGCAGCACCTGCACGGACAACTGCTGGCCCGACTCCCAGCGGTTGAAACCATCGCTGTCATGCTGCATGAGGAACATCAGTTGGTCGCGGTCATAGGGGAACTGCAGCTTGACCGGTGCGCTGAAGCCGCGCAGCAAGGAGGGTAGCGGCTTCTCGGCAATGCCTTCGAAAGTGAAGGTCTGCTCGGCTTCGGTCACCGACAATACGCGGTCGGTGCCCTGCGCGGCGCTCTCGCCTTGCAGGCGCAGCGGCAGCTCGTTGCCCTGCGCGTCGAGCAGGCCGAGCGCCACCGGAATCACGAACGGCAGTTTCTCACTCTGCCCCGGTGTGGCCGGGCAGCTCTGGCGGAAGGTCAGGCTGTAGGTCTGCGCGGCGGCGTCATAGGCCTCGCTGACCGCCAGACGCGGCGTGCCGGCCTGGGTGTACCAGCGCTTGAACTGGGTCAGGTCGATACCGCTGGCATCTTCCATGGCCTTGACGAAGTCGTCGCAGGTCACGGCCTGGCCATCGTGGCGCTCGAAGTACAGGTCCGAGCCTTTGCGGAACAGCTCCGGGCCGAGCAGGGTGTGGATCATGCGCAGCACTTCCGAACCCTTCTCGTAGATGGTCAGGGTGTAGAAGTTGGAGATTTCCATGTACGCGTCCGGGCGCACCGGGTGGGCCATGGGGCCAGCGTCCTCGGCGAACTGGTGGGTACGCAGATAGGCCACATCCTCGATGCGCTTGACGGTACGCGAATGGGTGTCGGCGGAAAACTCGCTGTCGCGGAACACGGTGAAGCCTTCCTTGAGCGACAACTGGAACCAGTCGCGGCAGGTCACGCGGTTGCCCGACCAGTTGTGGAAATACTCGTGCGCCACCACCGCCTCGACACGCTGGTGCGCGGCATCAGTAGCGGTCTCGGCCTTGGCCAGCACGCAACTGGAGTTGAAGATATTGAGGCCCTTGTTCTCCATGGCGCCCATGTTGAAGTCGTTGACCGCGACGATCATGAAGATATCCAGGTCGTACTCGCGGCCATAGACCTCCTCGTCCCACTTCATCGAGCGCTTGAGGCTGTCCATGGCGTGCTGCACCTTGTCGATGTTCTCCGGCTCGACGTAGATGCGCAGCGCCACTTCGCGATTGCTCATGGTGGTGAAGCTGTCTTCCACACACCAGAGATCACCGGCGACCAGAGCGAACAGATAGGCCGGCTTCTTGAACGGATCTTCCCAGGTCGCCCAGTGACGACCACCCTCTTCCGAGCCGCTGGCAATCGGGTTGCCGTTGGACAACAGCACCGGGTAGGCATGCTGCTCGGCGCTGACCGTGGTGGTGAATTTGCTCATCACGTCCGGGCGGTCGAGGTAGAAGATGATCTTGCGAAAACCCTCGGCCTCGCACTGGGTGCAGAACATCGTGCCGGACTTGTACAGGCCTTCCAGCGCGGTGTTGCTTTCCGGGTGGATGCGCACGCTGCTGTCGAGCACGAAGCTCTCCTGAGTCGGCTGCAGGCTCAGGTGGCTGTCGGTGAGCGTGTAGTCGCCCTCGCCCAGCTCACGGTCATCGAGCTTGAGGTCCAGCAGTTCGAGCTGCTGGCCGTCCAGTACCAGCGTGGGCAAGCCGGCACCGGCTTCGGGATTGCGGCGCATGACCAGTTGCGCGTGTACGAGGCTGTGATCCTCGAACAGTTCGAAGGTCAGGTGGGTCTCGTCGATCAGGTAGTCGGGAACCTGATAGTCCTTGAGGTAGATGGTCTTGGATTGTTCGGTGCGCATGGCGGAGCCTCTTCAAGGCAGCTGCAAGCTTCAAGCCGCACGCTGCAAGTGGTGGTCAGGCGGCGATCTCGTGGATGGCCAGCTGGTAGGCGGTGTACTTGCGGATATTGATCACGCCGGTGTCGAACATCAGGTACTGGCCCTTGATACCAAGCAGAGTACCTTCGGCCAATGGCAGTTTGTCCAGGTTGAAGCTGTTGATCTTGGCCGGATAGGCCTCGATGGGGTAACGAATCTCCAGCGCTTCGGCCGCGCTCAGCGGCTGAATGGCCTGCAGGCCGAAGCGCTGCTGCAGTTCGGTGATCCCTGCGCCGCAGCTGTCGAACAACTGCTCACGAATCGCCAGTAGATCGACCGGCGTCGCGTCGCCCTTGAGCAGCGCACGCCAGTTGGTCTTGTCCGCTACCTGAGTGCGCAGCAGGTCTTCGACGAAGCCGGACTGCTGCCGGGTGGCCACGCGCAGAATGGGCAGCGCCTGGGTCGCGCCCTGGTCGATCCAGCGCGTCGGCACCTGGCTGGCACGGGTGATGCCCACCTTCACGCCGCTGGAGTTGGCCAGATAAACGATGTGATCAGTCATGCAGAACTGCTCGCCCCAGCTCGGCTCGCGGCAGGTGCCCTGATCGAAGTGGCACTTCTCCGGGCTCATGATGCAGATATCGCATTGCGCCAGCTTCTGCATGCAGGGGTAGCAGTAGCCCTGGCTGAAGCTGGTCTTGGTCTTGCGTCCACAGTGGCTGCAGTGGATGGCGCCAAGGTATTCCAGGCGCAAGTGCTTGCCCACCAGCGGGTTGACCGGTACTTCTTCCTCGCCCAGGCGAAAAGCGTACTGCACCGGCGCATCCAGATGCGCCTTCATCTTGCTCAGCGAGCCACGTCCCAATTCGCTCATCAGTGCAGGGTATCCGAGGACTTGAACAACAGGTTGGGTACCGGCTCGGACTTGCTGCTGCACTCCTGCGGGCCCATGTAACCGGTGCGCTCTTCCTCCGGCAGGTTCTGCACTTCCCAGGCGATCATCGCCTGCAGGCTCAGCTCCTTCTGCTCCTGGCTCAGCTTACGGCCGTCCGGCCATTTGCCGATTTCCACGGCCAGCTTGAGGCTCTCGTAGATTTCCGGGGTGATGTTTTCAATTGCATCGAGAAAGGACGACATACAGGTCTCCAGGTAAATCGTAGGGCGGATAAACCCGCCGACACGCTGAGCTGGCGGGTTGCACCCGCCCTACAGGTCACAAAATCGAATCAGGTACTGCGTCGGGCCAGCATACCGCCAAGCAGCCCGGTCAGGCAGCCGGTGAGCAGGCCGCCGACATGGGCAGCGTTGGCGATGGCGCCGAATTGCAGCAGCTCGAAGACGCCGGTCATACAGATCGCCAGCCACGCCAGCATCATCACCAGCACACCGGGTGGCAGGCGATAGGCCGAGTTGGGCGCCAGGCGCTGGTAGATCCAGCAGTGCCCGAGCAGGCCGTAGAGCACGCCAGACAAGCCCCCGAACAACGACGGACCGGCCCACCAGTATTGGGCGAAGTTCGACGCCAGACCGAACAACAAGGTCAGCCCGAGCAGGCCAATGGCGCCCTGGCGAAATTCGATGCGCCGGCCCAACTCCCAATACCACAGGCTGTTCATCGCCAGGTGCAGCCAGCCGAAATGGATCAGCATCGGCGTGATCAGGCGCCACCACTGGCCGCTGTCCAAGGTGGCAGCCAGATAGGTCAGATAGATGCGCTCACCATCGATGCGAAAATCGACAAAGCTCAGCCAGCGAATGGTAGAAAAGTTCTCGCCCGCCAGGGTCACGGCAAAGACGATGAACGTGGTGAGCAGCACCAGCGCCGTGACCGGACTGCGGCGCAACTGAGTGAAGAAGCTGTCGCGCACAGGCGCAACGCTTGCCGGCAACTCTGCGCCGGCGTCGCCCTGCGGATGACGCGCATAGAGTTCGCGCACCTGATCCGCAAGCTCCTGCCCCGGCACCCACAGCACCTGCTCACCGCCCTCTTCCGCCACCCGGTGCGGCACACGCAAGCGTTGCAGCAGCGCAACGAAGCCGCTCAAATCGGTATCCAGCGGTAAACGTAATACCACCACTGCGCTCATCGAGGCGCCTCCTGCGGGTCGACATCGACCCAGACGAACTTACTAACATCCAGACGTGTTTCCTGATCCAGGCGATAGGCAACCAGGCGACCACCTATCACTGCGCTGTAATCCAGGCAGGCCAGGTTGGGCCGAATCGGCGCCGGCTTGCCCCGCCGCCAGTAGTGCCCGACAAACAGCAATGGCTCGTGCGCGCCGTACCGGAGCAATTCGTCCTTCTGCAGCTCGGTCAACGGCGTCTGCGCCGCCAGCTCCGGCAAGGCATCGGGTTGAAACACGATATCGCCATAGGTCTTCGGGTCCTCTTCCCAGAACTTGGTGCGGAAGTAGGAACGGGTGAAGCCATCGCCGCTGGTCAAGGTCAGGCCGTGCGGCAGGCGCATGTCGGTCCCGCGCAGCAGGCGATCCAGCGCCATA
Organism: Ectopseudomonas composti; assembly: GCF_900115475.1. Taxonomy (GTDB): domain Bacteria; phylum Pseudomonadota; class Gammaproteobacteria; order Pseudomonadales; family Pseudomonadaceae; genus Aquipseudomonas; species Aquipseudomonas composti. The sequence continues at coordinate 298,663 of NZ_FOWP01000002.1, read as the reverse complement.
TTGGCGAAGCTGCCGGGCACGGCCGAGGCCTGCAGGAAGTGTTCGTCGATGCAGCCGTCGGGGAATTGCGCCTTGATCGGGGTAATCAGTTCATCGTCCCAACAGGCGTGGACAACGCGGAAGCGACCAGCATCGATGAACAACGGCATCTCGTAGAACCAGCGCAGGAACTCGCGCCACTCCTGCGGATAGGCTTCGAACTGCGCCAGCGTTTCGCGCATCAGGCGCTGGTGACGCGGGCTGTGCTCGCGCACGTACTGGCGACCGCTACCCGGCGGGGCCGGTGTGCTCCAGCCCAGCGCATTGAATTCGTGGTTACCCATGATGCACAGCGCCTGGCCAGCACGCACCATGTCGTGCACCAGGTGCAATACCTCACGAATGCCGGGGCCACGGTCGACCAGGTCACCGAGGAAGATCACCATGCGCGACGGATGGCGCCACACGCCACTCTGCCGGCTGTAACCCAGACGTTCGAGCAGGCGTTCGAGGGTGCGCGCGCAACCATGGATATCACCGATCAGGTCATAGCCACGATGGGGGTCGAGGGACATTCAGTCCTGCCCTCCCAGGCGGCTGCCCCAACCGAGCTTGGTGCGGCAGACCTCGTAGTAATTGTGATCCAGTGGATGGATCAGGCGCAGCTTCTGCGCCTTCTTGGCCACGTACAGGGTATCACCCGGCGCGCAGGTGAAGTGGTTCTGGCCGTCGCAGGAGACTTGCGGATAGATGGTCATTTCCGAGGACACCACCACCTTCAGCTCGCTATTACCGTCGACCACGATGGGCCGGCTGGACAACGTATGCGGGTACATCGGCACCACCACGATGGCATCGAGCTTGGGATGCATGATCGGCCCACCAGCGGACAACGCGTAGGCGGTCGAACCGGTGGGCGTAGCGACGATCAAGCCATCGGCCTTCTGACTGCAGACGAACTGGCCGTCAATGTACAGTTCGAACTCGATCATCCGCGTCGACTTGCCGGGGTGCAGCACCACGTCGTTGAGCGCGTCGCCCTGACCGATGGCTTCGCCCTGACGACGCACCTCGGCCTCGAGCAAGAAGCGGTTTTCGGTGAGGTAGTGGCCTTCCAGCACTTGCGCCACCTTGAGCTCCAGCTCATCAGGGCGGATATCGGTGAGAAAGCCCAGGCTGCCACGGTTGATTCCCAGCACTGGCACCTTGTGCCGTGCCAGGGCACGGGCAGCGCCTAGCATGCTGCCGTCACCACCGACGACGATCACCAGGTCGCAGACCTCGCCAAGCATCTTGCGCGAAGAGGTCTGCAGGCCGTGCCCTGGCAGCACGTCGGCGATGGCGTCCTCAAGGATCACATGCAGGTGGCGATCGATCAGAAAGCGCTTGAGCCGGCGCACGGTTTCCAGAACCCGCGTGCTACCCAGGCGCCCGATGATGCCGACATTGCGAAATTGCTCCATGGGACTCCCGCCAGACAGATAAGAAACGAAGAGGGATTATCGGCCAAAGGCCTGGGCCGCAGCAAACCAGCACTGTGACTGCGCTATGCTCGGGGTCATGATTGCTCCCGACTTGTTGCACGAGCTACTGCTGCGATTGCGTACCCCGGCCGTGCGCGACCTGGCCTGGACGCTGCTCTCGCCACCCATGCTAGGTGAGACCACGCAAGTCCAGCGTCATCCGCTACAGGCCAGTTGCTGGTCGCGGCAGCCACAGCAGTTGGCTGACTGGCTTGCGCAGCAGGACAGTGACGCCAGTGCTGTGCACGCCTGGCTGGCCACCAAACCGGTGCGCCGCCTCGGCCTCTATTACGAACGCCTGTGGCAGTTCGCCCTGCACGCTGCGCCAGATGTCGAGGTAGTCGCCGCCAACCTGCCGATCCGCCAGAACGGCCAGACCCTGGGCGAGCTGGACCTGCTGCTGCGCGACGACGAAGGCGAACATCATCTAGAGCTGGCGGTGAAGTTCTATCTCGGCACAGACGGCAGAGAGGCCGCTGACTGGCTCGGCCCGGGCAGTCATGATCGACTCGACCTGAAACTGAGCCACCTCGCGCAGCACCAATTACCCCTGTCTTCACGCCGCGAAGCACGGGGAGCGCTGCACGACCTGCAACTGGACGAAACCCGATCCGCTTTCTGGCTCGGCGGCTACCTGTTCTATCCCTGGCCCCACGACTCCTCCTCGCCTCACGGCGCCACGCCCGAGCACTGCTGGGGGCGCTGGCTGCATCAGCGCAACTGGAGCGATTTCGCCTCGACGAGCCCAGGCGCACACTGGCAGCCGCTACCGAGATTGGCCTGGCTCGCGCCAGCGCTGATCAATGCCGACGGGGTCTGGTCTGATGAAATGCTCCAGCAATGGCTGAACACGCTGCGCCCGGAAGCTCAGGCACAGCTGCTGGTAAGACTGGATGAGGATCGGGCGGGAGACTGGCGAGAGGTAGAACGGGTCTTTCTGGTCAACGATCAGTGGCCCGCTCAGTCGTAGCCCGGACGCTATCCAGGACGCCGCTGCCGGCAAATCCCCGGATTTCATCCGGGCTACCCACCTCGATAATGGGCGACAGGGCCAGCGTCGATCAACGGCTGCGTTCGGTACGCCCGCCGGAACGCGCCAGATACCCTGCGCCACTTTCACACAGCAGCGCATCGCGTTGCACTGCCGGCAGGGCGTCCAAGCCGCCGCGCAAGGCGTAGACGCTGTAGCCCAGCTGCGCGAGCAGAAATACCGCGCTGTTGCTGCGTTTGCCACTGTCGCAATAGCACAGGTAGGTGCGTGAGCGATCCAGTAGGCGCGCCTTCAGACGCAACAGCTGCAACGGCATATGCAGCGCTTGTGGCGCATGCGCCTTTTCATACTCTTCCAGCAACCGTACATCCAGCCATTGCGCACCCTGTGTCAGCAACCTGGCACCTTCACCCAGCGACACTTCAGCCACCACCGGCGCCTTGAGCAAGGCAAAGAAGTCCTGACGATCCAGACGCAGCACACTGCCGGCCTCGACCATGGTTACCGTGGCATTTCGCGGCCGATCGGCAAGCAGAGCCTCCTCACCGAAACAGGCACCAACCTCCAGTTCCGCCAGCACCTGATGCTCGCTACCAGCGCCGCGGATCACCTCGGCGCGACCGCTTTCCAGGAAATAGCAGCAATCGCCAGTGGCACCCTCTTCAAGCACCTGGCTGCCAGCTGCCAGCTCGACTTTCTGCAGGCGAGCGAGCATGTTCTGCACGTTGGCCGGCGGTACCTTGGCAAACAGCGGGTTTTCCAGCAACCGCTCCAGCCATTCAACATCGGCGCCGCCCTGCTGTAGCGCCAGCAGCAGATCCTGATGTGCCAGGCGCCAGGTCAGCAGACGATCGAGCGTGACACTGTCGATCATCAGCACACTGATATCGGTCAAGGCGCGGGCGTCATGCAAGCGCGGCAGACCGGGTGACAGGGGATGGCAGCTGATCTCACTACCGGCCTGTACCCGCTGCGTCCTGCCCTCGGCATCCTGCAGTTGCAACTCACCGGCCAGTAGATAGCAGGTCAGACGCGCTTGATCCCCCTGACGAAACAGCAGTTGCCCGGCCAATAGGGGCTGCGGCACCAACTGGCTACGCAACTCGCGCCACTGTTGCTCGGAAAGCACGTTGAGCGGCGTCAGGCTGCGCAGCTGTTCAGGGGTAAGGGGTTCGCTCATGAGGATTTCCAGGCTCCGCTGGTCAGACCTGAGTGTAGTCGGCGCTGGCGCCCATCAGTGCCCGACGCCCTTGCAAGCCGCCAGTATGAATGAAGATCAGCCGACTGCCGCGCGCAAGTTGACCACTCTTGCAGAAATCGCGCAGCGCCATAAGCGCCTTGCCGGTATACACAGGCTCCAGCGGCACACCGCTAGCCTGCTCAGTTTCCAGGATGAAGTGGCGCAGCGGTTCGTCGAGACGAGCAAAACCAGCGCGAGCGGCTTCGATCAGTTGATAGCTGCGCCCGGATGCCCCAGCCTCGCTCAGCAGCGTGGCGACCTGGCTGGCAACACCATGGCCACTTGGCACCGCCTGTGCACCGAACACCTGACGCCGCTGCTCAGCCAACAGTAGACCGGCCAGAGTGGTTCCAGTCCCCGCGGCCAGCCACCAGGCATCGAAATCAGGCCAGCCGATATCGGCCAATTGCGCCTCGGCCATCGCCAGCAGACAGCTGCACCCTCGGGCGCCCTGAAGGCCCAGGCCACCCTCGCCGACCACCTGAAAACCCGCATAGCGAGCGAGCCAGGGCGTCCAGAAATCTGGCTGATGACGTGCTCGGTAGCCGCCATACCCCAGCCAGTGCAGTTGCATACCCATGCGCTGCAGATCATCGGCGGTCGGCGTTTGTTGCGCTTCACCCCGCAACAGACCGACGCTGGCGAAGCCAAAACGTTGGCCCGCTGCGGCCAGGGCATGCAGATGATTGGAGTGCGCACCACCCAGACTGATCAGGCCCTGCGCGCCAATCGCAGCAGCCTGTTCAAGATAGGGCGCGAGCTTGAACCACTTGTTGCCGGACACCAGAGGATCGACCAGATCCAGACGCAGACAGGCGAGCTCGACACCGGCTGCCTCGAGCCAGGGCAACGTCAGCTTTTGCAGAGGCGCCTCAGGGCGCCAGTGGGGAATCTGTATCGGCAAAATCAGCTGACGGTTCGCAGACGGCTACTCGCCTTGTGCCGCGCGCAGCAGTTCGAGTCACCCAGGGTGAACCGACTGGGCGTATCGACACGGTCGATGGGGATGGCGCAACGCTCACCACCCGGCAATCTCGCATCGCAGCTAGGCTGTTGATAGTGCGCCAACCAGTGACGATATTGCTCTTCGGAAACGAAACATTTGCTGGCAGCGTAGGCCATGGGGTTGTCCTGATAGCGGGCAACATCCTGCAGCGCAATGGTCAGGTGCCCGGCGCCGGGATGGTACACAACGAACACCACACCGAGCTTGGCCAGGCGCTCCAGCACCTGGTCACTGCCCTGGCTGGCAAAGGTATCGCGCTCTCGCTTGAGGCGCTCGACCTCAGCCTGCAGCTGGGCATCCAGCTCGTTGCGATAGGCCAGTTCGACGTCACGTACGGCGACCTGCTCCTTGTACTCAGCTACCGCCGCAGCAACCTTGGCGCGCATTTCGCCATCGAGCTGCGCACGCAGGATGTCGCCCTCGGTACGACCATGGCGTTCGAGCGCGCGCAGTTGCTGCATCATTTCCTCGCGGCTGCTCTGGAAGCTTTCTGCCTGGGCGGCCAGCTGCGCTTTGAGATTGGCATTGAGTTCTTCCTGTTGGCGCAGGGCCTGGTGCAGCCCATGCAACTGCGCCTGCAGGTTCTTGCTCTGCTCCTCACCGGCCAGCTTGAGCTTGGCCAGCTCGTCCTCATGTTGCTGGGTCAGGCTGGTGATACGCAGGCGCTGCTGCTGAATCAGTTGCGCGGTCTTGGCGCGGTGCTCCTGATCCATTTTCTGCGCCAACTGGTCGGCCACTTCCTTGGCTGGATCAGGCGCATACCATTTGTCTTCAGAAGCCACCTGCAAGCGCTCGGCGACCACCGCCTGGGCACTGTCGTCCTCGACCAGCAACCCAAGCTGGTTGCGCTTGGCGGCATCGCGCAGCAGTACCAGATCATTCTGCCCCGGCGCCAGACTGGGGTCCCACAGATGCATCTGGTGCCAGGAGACCGGGCACTGGCTGCGACAGGCCAAGCGTATCGGCCCCGCACCGAGATCAGGGCCACGACCGGCACGTTCGGCCAGGTGCTGCAGCGGAATGTTCCAGCCCTTGTCGGGGCGGCCATCCTCGTCGAAGTCCAGAAAGAAGAACACCGCCGCCCTGACCAGCAGGCGCGGGTTGATAACCACGAACACCGCGCGCATCTGCTCGTCGGCGAATTCGGGCATGTTCACCACGCCGTCGAGCAAAGCTTCGAACTCAGGGAACATCATCTGTTTGCAGATACCGCGTTCACTGAAGAACATCACGGCTTCCACCATCTGCGGCTTGTTCTGCATGCTCATTGAGGGCCCTCTGGACCAACCGGGGAAATATGCGCGCACGTAGTCGCGTGCCGGTGCAGTGAATGCGCTGGCACGGAATATCGTCCCTGACAGGTCAGGCAAGTCTAGGGGAAAACCGAACCAGAGCAATGTGACTGGGTTGGCACTCAGTCTGCGAGCCAGGCCGGAAAGATCATCGCAGAGGCAAAAATGTGACAAGAGCGGAAAGTAATCCCCCGTCGCCAGCAAGGCCTCCGCCAAGAAACGCTCGGCCGGTTCATCGAGCCAAGCCACCTTCTGATCGGCGGATTCTTGCTATCCACTGAAGATATATAAGCGAACTTCCGCCTACAAAAGCCAAAAGCGATTCACCCGCCCGCTCTAGAACAGTGGTCGGACAACCTGGCACGTCATCTGCTCAGCTCGAGTGAGCCCGCGTACCAATCGCGCGGCCGGACTGATAAAAAAGACAAGAGGTCAGCCATGCTCTGCCAACTTTTCCCTGCCAACGCCCCCTGCCCCGCCCAGTTGACGCGCCCCTCGGTCAGCAGAAGAAAACCGCCCGCACAACGCTGACACCTTTCAGCCCAGGAAAATAACAACAACGGAGAACTCCCCATGCGCTTAGCCAAGCGTCTTGGCCTGCTCGCTGCTGCCGCGATTCTGGCCAACAGCCCCAACGCTCATGCCAATCCAACCCCCATCAACATCCTCACCGGCGGCACCAGTGGCGTCTATTACCCACTGGGCATGAGCCTGTCCGAGCTTTACAGCGAGAACATCCCAGACTCCACCACCAGCGTGCGCGCCACCAAGGCCTCGGTGGAGAACCTCAACCTGCTGCAGATCGCCCGCGGACAGCTGGCCTTCGCCCTCGGCGACTCGGTGGCCGATGCCTGGAAAGGCGATGAAGAAGCGGGTTTCAGAGCGCCGCGTGACCGCCTGCGCGCCATTGCCGGAATCTACCCGAACTACATCCAGATCGTCGCCAGCCAGGCATCGGGGATCACCAGCCTGGAAGATCTGCGCGGCAAACGTATTTCCGTCGGGGCGCCGCGCTCGGGCACCGAACTCAACGCCAGGGCCATTTTCAAAGCCGCCGGACTGAGCTATAGCGACATGGGCCACGTCGAGTTCAAGCCCTATGCCGAATCGGTCGAACTGATCGAGAAAGGCCAACTGGACGCGACCCTGCAGTCGGCCGGCCTGGGCATGGCGGCGATTCGCGACCTGGCCGAGCGCGTACCAATCACCTTCGTCACCATTCCGCAGCAGGTGGTATCCCGCATCGGCAGCAGTGCCTATCAGTCGGGCACCATTCCTGCTGGCACCTACAAAGGCCAGACCCGCGACGTGACGACGGCAACCATCACCAACGTTCTGGTCAGCCAAACCAGTGTTTCCGACGCCATGGCCTATCAGATGACCAAGTTGCTCTTCGAGAACCTCGACCGCCTGGCCGAAGCGCACCCGGCCGCCAAGGGCATCAGGCTGGAACAGGCGACCAATGGTCTGCCGATTCCACTGCATCCCGGCGCCGAGCGTTTCTATCGAGAAGTGGGCGTTCTCAAATAGCGCGCACCTCAACCCTTGGTGGCGGCCAGAAAAGGCGCCAGGCGCTGCGCCATCTCGGCGCCGAGCGCCTGCAGGCCACTCATGGGGCGGACCATTACCTCGAACTCGACGATTCGCCCCGAGTCGTCGAAACGAATCATGTCGATGCCCTTCAGCTCGCGCCCGCCGACCCGCGCAGAGAACTCCAGCACGACATTCAGGCCGTCGGCCGTGGACAGCTCGCGGTGATAGGCGAAGTCCTCGAACACCTTGAGCACGGTATTGAGGATCAGGTTGACCACCTGCGCGCCCGGATACGGAGTGTGCGCCATGGGTGAGCGAAACACCGCCTGCGGGTGCAGCAACTCGGGCAAAGCGCTCAAGTCCTTGGCGGCGACGAACTGATGCCAGCGCTCCAGACTGGCCGCGGCGGCAGGATGCAGTTGGGTATTGAGAGACATCGGCTTCTCCTCGTTGTTGTCAGGCCAGATAGCCAACGCCCCACACTAGGCGGGGCGTTGGTTCGATCAGAGTTCGGCCGCCAGGCGCGACCCTTGGTTGATCGCCCGCTTGGCATCGAGCTCGGCGGCGACATCCGCGCCGCCGACCAGGTGCACGCGCTGACCGGCGCTCTCCAGACCGTCCTGCAGTTCACGCAGCGGGTCCTGGCCGGCGCAGACGATTACGGTATCGACCGGCAGCACCTGCTCCTCGCCACCGGCGATACGGATATGCAGGCCGGCATCGTCGACCTGCACGTACTCGACGCTGTTGAGCATCTGCACGTTCTTGTTCTTCAGGCCGGTGCGATGAATCCAGCCGGTGGTCTTGCCCAGGCCGTCGCCGACCTTGGACTTCTTGCGTTGCAACAGGAACACCTGACGCGCTGCCGGGTGCGGATGCGCTGCGACGCCCGCCACACCACCACGGGCCTCAAGCGCGGTATCGATGCCCCACTCCTTCCAGAACTCATCACGGTCGAGGCTGGTGGCCTTGCCCTGATGGGTGATGAATTCGGACACGTCGAAGCCGATGCCGCCAGCACCGATCACCGCGACCTTCTGCCCGACCGGCTTGCGCTCGAGAATCGCATCCAGGTAGCTGATCACCTTGGCATGGCCAATACCCGGAATCTCCGGGGTACGCGGGGCGATACCGGTAGCCAGAATGATCTCGTCGAAGCCGCCCTTGAGCAGATCGTCCACAGACACGCGGGTGTTCAGGCGCACGTCGACGCCGGTGGTTTCCAGCTTGCGCTTGAAGTAGCGCAGGGTCTCGAAGAACTCTTCCTTGCCCGGCACGCGTTTGGCCACGTTGAACTGGCCGCCGATCTCACTGGCCGAATCGAACAAGGTCACGCTGTGGCCGCGCTCGGCGGCGACGGTGGACGCGGCCAGCCCGGCAGGGCCGGCACCGACCACGGCGATTTTCTTCACCGTGGTGGTGGGGATGTAATTGAGCTCGGTCTCGTGGCAGGCACGCGGGTTGACCAGGCAGCTGGTCAGCTTGCCGCCGAAGGTGTGGTCCAGGCAGGCCTGGTTGCAGCCGATGCAGGTGTTGATTTCGTCGGCGCGACCTTCGGCGGCCTTGTTGACGAAGTCCGGGTCAGCGAGGAACGGACGCGCCATCGACACCATGTCGGCATCGCCCTCGGCCAGCACCTGCTCGGCAACTTCCGGGGTGTTGATGCGGTTGGTGGTGATCAGCGGGATCGACACCTCGTCCTTGAGCTTGGCGGTGACCTTGGTGAAGGCCGCGCGCGGCACCTTGGTGGCAATGGTCGGGATACGCGCTTCGTGCCAGCCGATACCGGTGTTGATGATCGTCGCGCCGGCCTGCTCGATGGCCTTGGCCAGCAGTACGATCTCGTCCCAGGTGCTGCCGCCCTCGACCAGATCGAGCATCGACAGGCGATAGATGATGATGAAGTTCGGCCCCACCGCCTCGCGCACGCGACGGACGATTTCCACCGGCAGGCGCATGCGATTCTCGTAGCTGCCACCCCAGCGGTCGGTACGGTGGTTGGTGTGGGCAACCAGGAACTGGTTGATGAAGTAGCCTTCCGAGCCCATCACCTCGACACCGTCGTAGCCGGCCTGCTGGGCCAGCGCCGCGCAATTGACGAAGTCGGCGATCTGCTTCTCGATGCCTTCCTCATCCAGTTCACGCGGCTTGAACGGGTTGATCGGCGCCTGGATGGCGCTCGGCGCCACGGACTTGGGGCTGTAGGCATAACGCCCGGCATGCAGGATCTGCATGCAGATCTTGCCGCCCGCCTCGTGCACGGCCTGGGTGACGACCTTGTGCTTCTCGGCCTCTTCCACCGTGCTCAACTTGGCCGCTCCGGAATACACGCCGCCCTCTTCGTTCGGGCCAATGCCGCCGGTGACCATCAGGCCGACGCCGCCACGAGCGCGCTCGGCGAAATAAGCGGCCATGCGCTCGAAGCCACCCGGCTTCTCTTCCAGGCCAGTGTGCATGGAGCCCATCAGTGTACGGTTGCTCAGCGTGGTGAAGCCGAGATCGAGCGGGGCCAGCAGGTGCGGGTAACGAGCAGTCATGGAATTCTCCACATCGCGGTGCAGTTCACGGATTGCCGCGGTCTCATGGTCACGCGGTCGGTTATGGAGCCAGACGATAAAGAGGCTGCCAACCATGCTCAATGATCAAAACTAACAAGATAATGATCAAAACTAGCAATAGATATTGGCAGCGCGGCTCTACCGACCTAACCTGCACCGCAATCAAACCGAAAAAACCAAATGCGCCTACTGATCACCCTTCTACTCGCGCTCGCACTGCTGACCGCTCTTGGCAGCTACGCCTACTGGATCGAGCAGCGCCCCAGCAGCCACTATCTTTCCGATCTGCGCAGCCAGGTCGCGCTCGATATCGGCGAACCCGGCCCGCGCGGTAACTTGCTGGGCATCCAGCCGGAACTGTTCGCGGCGGACTACCAGAGCCTCGCTCGCCTGCGCCTGAAACTGGCCGCCTACCTCGATCACGCCCGAGACCAGGGCATGCTCAACGAGCGCACCGTCGTCGTGCTGCCCGAACATATCGGTACCTGGCTGCTGGCCGTTGGCGAGAAGGAAGAGCTCTACCGCGCCGCCGAGCGCAGGCAGGCCATGCACTGGCTAGCCGCCAGCAACCCGCTGGACTTTCTTGCTGCATTGTTGAGCGCGGGCAGTGACGCACGCCTGAACGATGCCATGCTGCGGACCAAAGCCAAGGCCATGGCGCGTGATTACCAGGCATTGTTCGGCGACCTGGCGCGCGACTACCAGATCACCTTGGTGGCGGGCTCCATCGTCCTACCCGAGCCTCGTGTGGAGCGGGGTCGACTCGAAATCGGCCGCGGCCCGCTGTACAACGCCAGCCTGGTCTTCGATCGGGCTGGAAACCCTTTGGGCCAGCCACAACGCTACGCCTTCAGTGCAGGCGCACTTACCACCGAAGCAGCCGATGCCGTGCAGGTACTGGATACTCCGGCAGGTCGTCTCGGCGTGCTACTTGGCGGCGACATGCACCAGCTGCGCCAGGCACGCACGGGTAACGGTGAAACCATCGAGCTTCTGGCAATACCCAGCGACCTGGACAGCCAGACAGACGGCGACCACCTTAACGAGCAGCTGCTGAGCCACGGCGTTCGTGCCGGGCTACAAGTTCACCTGCGCGGCAGATTGTGGGAGCGCAACGGCCAGCCCCAGGCGCTCGCCTTCGATGCCGGTCACAGCGAACACGGCGCCAGCGAGCACGGCGCGCAACTGATCAATCTATGGCTATGAAAGTATCACGCGTTCGCCTCGGCGATCTCTCCGTCGGTTTCACCCAGGCGCTGGCCGACGCGGTGCGCGAGCAAGGCCAGCGCCCCGAGCCCCTGCTGGAACAGTTCGGCCTGGATACTGCGCGCCTGAGTGCCCCACGCGAGCGCCTGTCGATCCCGCGCTTCATGCGCCTTGGCCATAGCGCCATAGCCCTGTGCGAAAACCCAGCCATGGGCCTGGACATGGGCCGCCACAGCCGCCTGAGCCAAGTTGGCCTGGCCGGCATCTGCGCCGCGCAAGCGCCTGATCTGCGCGAAGCGGCACGCACCCTAACCCGCTTCGAACCCCTTTATGCCGCCAATTATCGCGGCCGTTCGGGCTTCAGCGAGGATGCCCGTGGCGCCTGGCTGCATTTCTATTCCATCAGCCCCTACAACGCCTACAACCGCTTTGTGGTGGATTCGGTGCTGGCCGGCTGGCAGACCAACCTCGGCCAGGTGGTCGACCGCCGCATCATCGCGGACAAAGTGGAAATCGAATTTCCGGCGCCGGACTACAGCGCGCGTTACGAGCCCCTGTTCGGCTGCCCCGTGGAGTTCGCCAGCGGCGCCAATCGTCTGCGTCTGAGCAGCGAAACTCTGGCCCTGCGTAATCCGCAGCATTGCCCTGGCACCTGGCGGCATCTGCTGGAATTGTGCGAACGCGAACTGGAGCAGCTAACCCGCACGCGTAGCCTGCGCGAGCGAGTCATCCAGCTACTAGGGCCCTTGCTGCACGGCCATGAGCCGGACCTGGAGGAAGTCGCACGCAGCCTGCACCTGCCGAGCTGGACGCTACGACGCAAGCTGGCCGAGGAAGGCGCGCAATTTCGCACCATTCTTAACGACACCCGCCGCGACCTGGCCACGGCCTACATCCGAGATACCGAACTGGCCTTTGGCGAGATCGCCTATCTGCTCGGCTTCGCCTCGGCCGAAGCCTTCCAGCGCGCCTTCAAACGCTGGCTCGGGCATACACCGGGCGACTACCGGCGCGCACAGCGTCGAGCCGCTGGCGAAGCTCAGAGTTCGGTGGCGTCGTTCTCGACGTCGGGCATGTCCTGATCGAGGGTGTCACGTTCGAGCAGCTCTTCCTGATAGTCATCCATCGGGCGTTCTCCTGGGGTATTTCATCTTTCGTCAGCAAGCTACGTTGTCAGTGTGAAGACAAGATGACGAAAAGCCGCAGGGCGATTTCCCTGAATGACAGGCAATAAAAAACCCGTTGATCTTGCGATCAACGGGTTTCGTATTATGGCGCAGCGGACGGGACTCGAACCCGCGACCCCCGGCGTGACAGGCCGGTATTCTAACCGACTGAACTACCGCTGCGTGTCGGTTGGACTTTCGTCCAGAAACTCTTGAATCTCTACTGCATCTGATGGCGCCCTTGCGGGACTTGCCATCTCAAACCGACGATGTGTCGATCTTGGAAATAATGGCGCAGCGGACGGGACTCGAACCCGCGACCCCCGGCGTGACAGGCCGGTATTCTAACCGACTGAACTACCGCTGCGCGTCGGTGGACTTTCGTCCTTCTCACTGAGGCTATGGTGGGTGATGACGGGATCGAACCGCCGACCCTCTGCTTGTAAGGCAGATGCTCTCCCGGCTGAGCTAATCACCCATGTGCCTTAGCGAGGCGCGCACTTTATGCAGGCAGCGATGCTAAGTCAACACCCTGCTTGAATTTTTTCTGAAAAAGGCAGGCTCACCATCGCGCCTCATTCCATCTCCCCACAGAGTTCTGCGGCACGCAGCAACGCTGCGGTCAGGCTGTGGCGCTCCCAGTCGGCCAAGGCGGCAAACCGCTGATTGAATTCCGGCGGCATCAGCGAAGGTGCCTGCTGGATCAGCTCGCGCCCGGCAGCGCTGATCAGCAGCCATTGGCGCCGGCGATCCTGATCGTCGCGTTGACGCTGTAACAGACCATGCTCCTCAAGACGATCGAGCAGACCAGAAAGCGTCGCTGCGGTGAGGCTGACGCGGCTGCTGAGCACGCTGGCAGTCATTCGTGTCTCGCTGGCCAGTACCTGCAGCACCATCAACTGCATGGGCGTCAGCCCGCCAAAACGAGCGAGGCGCTTGGCGTGCACCTCCCCTGCCTGCTGCAGGCGCCGCAGAGCCTGGAACAGCGGCATCTCGAAGGCCATGACAGATGACAAATCTATTTCACCAGGAACTTTTTTATCACTCATAAGCACCAATACACATTAACCAAAACTTTGACATGAAAGCATTTTCTTGTTTTGGTGTAAAAGGTTCGGGCTATCCGAACCACCATCCCCAACGGCAATACCGGTAAGGAACTATGTGCGGAATAGCTGGAGAACTACGTTTTGATCGACGCCCCGCGGACCTGGCGGCAGTCGAGCGCATCACCCACCACCTGGCCCCTCGCGGCCCCGACGCCCATGGCTTTCATAGTCAGGGCCCCATCGCTCTGGGCCATCGCCGCCTGAAGATCATGGATCTGGCGGAAGCTTCAGGCCAGCCGATGATCGACAGCGATCTCGGCCTGTCCATGGTGTTCAACGGCGCCGTTTACAACTACCCCGAGCTGCGTGCCGAACTGGAGACGCTGGGTTATCGCTTCTTCTCCGGCGGTGACACCGAAGTGCTGCTCAAGGGCTATCACGCCTGGGGTGAAGCTCTGCTGCCCAAGCTCAACGGCATGTTCGCGTTCGCTGTCTGGGAGCGTGACAAGCAAAGCCTGTTCATCGCCCGTGACCGTCTCGGCGTCAAACCACTGTACCTGTCGCGCACTGGCGAGCGCCTACGCTTCGCCTCGTCGCTGCCAGCGCTGCTGAAGGGTGGTGATATCGCCAAGACGCTGGACGCCGTCGCCCTCAACCACTATTTGAACTTCCATGCCGTGGTGCCCGCTCAGCGCACCATCCTGGCTGGCGTTGAAAAGCTGCCGCCAGCCACCTGGATGCGCATCGATGCCGACGGCAAGGTCGAGCAGAAAACCTGGTGGGCACTGCAGTTCGGCCCGCAGGGCGAGGAAGTGGGCTACGGCTTTGAAGAGTGGCGCGACCGCACGCTGCAGACCATGCGCGAAGCGGTAGAGATTCGTCAGCGCGCTGCGGTGGACGTCGGCGTGCTGCTCTCTGGTGGTGTCGACTCGAGCATGCTGGTCGGCCTGCTGCGTGAAGCTGGCGTGGAAAACCTGCTGACCTTTTCCATCGGCTTCCAGGATGCCGGCGGCGAACGTGGCGACGAATTCCAGTATTCGGATCTGATCGCCCAGCATTTCGGCACCCGCCACCACCAACTGCGCATCGGCGAGCACGAGATTCTCGAGGAACTGCCGCAGGCCTTCCGCGCCATGAGCGAGCCGATGGTCAGCCACGACTGCATCGCCTTCTACCTGCTCTCTCGCGAAGTCGCCAAGCACTGCAAGGTGGTGCAAAGCGGCCAGGGCGCTGACGAGCTGTTCGCCGGCTACCACTGGTACCCGCAGGTCGATGGCGCCGAGGATGCCTTCGCCGCCTATCGCGCGGCCTTCTTCGACCGTGAGCATGACGAGTACGCCGCCTGCGTACAGCCGGCCTGGCTGACCGGCGACATGGCTGGCGAGTTCGTTCGCGAGCACTTCGCCATGCCCGGTGCCGAGGCTGCGGTGGACAAGGCCCTGCGCCTGGACAGCACGGTGATGCTGGTCGACGACCCGGTCAAACGCGTGGACAACATGACCATGGCCTGGGGCCTGGAAGCGCGCACGCCGTTTCTCGACTACCGCGTGGCTGAGCTGTCGGCGCGCATTCCCGCGCAGTTCAAACTGCCAGAAGGCGGCAAGTACGTGCTCAAGGAAGCCGCGCGCAAGGTCATCCCCGGTGAGGTGATCGACCGGCCCAAAGGCTATTTCCCGGTGCCGGGTCTCAAGCACCTGGAGGGCGCCACCCTCGGCTGGGTACGCGACCTGCTGCTTGACCCTAGCCAGGATCGCGGCCTGTTCAACCC
Organism: Ectopseudomonas composti; assembly: GCF_900115475.1. Taxonomy (GTDB): domain Bacteria; phylum Pseudomonadota; class Gammaproteobacteria; order Pseudomonadales; family Pseudomonadaceae; genus Aquipseudomonas; species Aquipseudomonas composti. The sequence continues at coordinate 283,352 of NZ_FOWP01000002.1, read as the reverse complement.
GACCATGCTCGATCAGTTGCTGACTAACCCGCAGGGCCAGCTCACGCCGCTGCGTGGGTCCAAGCTGTGGCAACTGGCGGCGCTCAATCTGTGGCTGAGCGAACAGGGCCTGTAACTCACATGGAGCGGCCCTCGGGCCGCTCCTGCAGGATCAATAGTCATAGCCCGTTAAAGCCGGGATGTGTCGCGACTCAATGACGATCCGGCTCAGACCGGACGTAATGAACACGGACAGGGATTATTCCATGCGCTCCACTGCCTTCAACCAACGCTTGCTGCGCGGTCAGACACCTTCCTACGAGCGCCTGCAGGCACGTCTGGCCGAGGATCACACCAGCCAGCCCAGCCAGCCACAAGCCATTCATTGCGGCTGGGGACGCTTGCTGATCGGTCATACCTATCCCGATGCCACCGCGCTGGCCGAATCCCTGCTGGACGAACAGCCTGGTGAACGTGACATCGCCCTGTACGTGGCCGCCCCGCACCAGGTACTGGCGCATGCGCCGCAGCAACTGTTCCTCGACCCCTCCGACACGCTGCGCCTGTGGTTTACTGACTACCGCCCGGCGCGCCGCAGCTTCCGTGGTTTCCGTATTCGCCGGGCGCAGAACGACGCCGACTGGCAGGCGATCAACTGCCTGTACCAGACCCGCGGCATGCTGCCGATCGACCCGAACAAACTCACGCCCTACAACGAAGGCGGCCCGACTTACTGGTTAGCCGAGGACGAAGACAGCGGTGCGGTGATCGGCAGCGTCATGGGCCTCAACCACCAGCGCGCCTTCCGTGACCCGGAGAACGGCAGCAGCCTCTGGTGCCTGGCGGTCGATCCGCAATGCAGCCGTCCGGGTGTCGGCGAAGTACTGGTACGCCACCTGATCGAACACGGCATGAGCCGCGGCCTGAGCTACCTCGACCTATCGGTGCTGCACGACAACAAGCAGGCCAAGAAGCTTTACGCCAAGCTCGGCTTTCGCGAGTTGCAGATTTTCAGCATCAAACGCAAGAACGGCATCAACCAACCTCTATTCCTCGGTCCTGGTCCGCAGGCCGAGCTCAATCCCTACGCACGCATCATCGTCGACGAAGCGCTGCGCCGTGGTATCGAAGTTCAGGTGGATGATGCCGAAGCCGGGCTGTTCACCCTCAGCCACGGCGGGCGCCGTATCCGCTGTCGCGAATCGCTGTGCGATCTGACCAGCGCGGTGAGCATGACCCTGTGCCAGGACAAGCGCCTGACTCACCGCGCCCTGTCGCGCGCCGACCTCAGCGTGCCGGCCCAGCGCCTGGCCGCCAGCGCCGAGGACAACGCCGCCTTTCTCGCCGAGCATGGCGCGGTGGTGGTCAAGCCAGTCGATGGCGAACAAGGCCAGGGCGTAGCGGTCGATCTGCGCACGCCAGGCGAGGTGCAGGAAGCCATCGAGCGTGCCCGCGTGTTCGACCAGCGCGTGCTGCTGGAGAGCTACCACGAAGGTCATGACCTGCGTGTACTGGTGATCGGCTACGAAGTCGTGGCGGCCGCCATCCGCCGCCCGGCCGAGATCATCGGTGATGGTCGCCACAGCATCGGCAAGCTGATCGACGCCCAGAGCCGTCGACGCCAGGCTGCCACCGGTGGCGAAAGCCGTATCCCCAAGGATGCTGAAACCCTGCGTACCCTGCATGGCGCCGGCCTCGACTATGACAGCGTGTTGCCAGCAGGCGAACGCCTGGCGGTGCGCAAGACTGCCAACCTGCACACCGGTGGAACCCTGGAGGACGTCACCACAATCCTTCATCCGACACTGCGCGATGCAGCCATCAAAGCCGCGCGCGCCCTGGAGATTCCAGTTGTCGGCCTCGACCTGCTGGTGCCCGCGGCCGATCAGCCAGAGTACGTATTCATCGAAGCCAACGAGCGCGCTGGCCTGGCCAACCACGAGCCGCAGCCAACCGCCGAACGCTTCGTCGATCTGCTGTTCCCGCTCAGCCAGACACCGAGCTGAGCCTTCTCCCCCGGCCCTCTCCCGCACAGGGAGAGGGGAAACTCGAACGCCGAGGAGCTTGCATGCAACAACTACCCGAACCCGATCTCGACTACATGCAGAAGGTGCTGCTGGAGATGCTTGCCATCCCCAGCCCCACTGGTTTCACCGACACCATCGTGCGCTATGTCGCCGAGCGCCTCGAAGAGCTTGAAATCCCCTTCGAGCTGACTCGCCGTGGCACCATCCGCGCCACCCTGCGCGGACGCCAGAGCGAATACGAGCGCTTCGATCGCGCGGTGTCCGTACACCTGGACACCATTGGTGCCATCGTCCGCGAGATCAAGGACAACGGCCGCCTCGGCCTGGCCCCGGTAGGCTGCTGGTCGAGCCGTTTCGCCGAGGGCAGCCGCGTCAGCCTGTTCACCGACAACGGTGTGATACGCGGTAGCGTGCTGCCGCTGATGGCCTCCGGGCATGCCTTCAACACCGCCGTCGACACCATGCCGGTAAGCTGGGATCACGTCGAACTGCGCCTGGACGCTTACTGCGCTACTCGCGCCGATTGCGATTCGCTGGGCGTCAGTGTCGGCGACTTCGTCGCCTTCGACCCGCTGCCGGAGTTTTCCGAGAGCGGCCATATCAGTGCCCGCCACCTCGACGACAAGGCGGGCGTCGCGGCGCTACTGGCGTCACTCAAGGCGATTCGCGACCACGGTCTGCAACCGATGATCGACTGCCACCCGCTGTTCACCATCACCGAAGAGGTCGGCTCCGGCGCCGCCGCGGCCCTGCCCTGGGATGTCAGCGAGTTCGTCGGCATCGACATCGCTCCGGTCGCGCCAGGCCAGCAATCCAGCGAGCACGCCGTCAGCGTGGCCATGCAGGACTCCGGCGGCCCCTATGACTATCACCTGTCACGCCAGTTGCTGCGCCTGGCCGCCGAACAGGAAGTGCCGGTACGCCGCGACCTGTTCCGCTATTACCACAGCGACGCACAATCGGCGGTCACCGCCGGCCATGACATTCGCACGGCGCTGCTGGCCTTCGGCTGCGATGCGACTCATGGCTATGAACGCACCCATATCGACAGCCTCAAGGCTCTCAGCCGCCTGCTCACCGCCTACATGATGAGCCCACCGGTATTCGCCAGCGATGCGCAACCGGCACAGGGTTCGCTGGAGCGTTTCAGCCATCAACTGGAGCACGACGCGCAGATGGAAAGCGATACCCGTGTACCGCCGGTGGACAGCCTGGTGGGCCAACATGATCGGGACGCTTGAAGGCTTGAGCGCATAAAGGCAAAGTGACACGAAAGGACGACAGGGGAGCATCAGCTCCCCTTTTTCTGGCCTGCAGTCAGTGGCCAACCTTCGGGCCGTCGCCAAGCGACGTTGAACATGACACCCCGGCCATCTTCCATGGCCTTCTGAGGTTCACGGATGCCTCGCGTCTTTCTGGCCTTGCTGCTGTTCTGGCTCGCCTGCCCGAGTTGGGCACTTGCGCCTGCGTCGCTCGATAGCGACGACCTGCGCCTGTCTCTGGGCCCCTACACCGGTTACTACGAGGACGTGAACGGCGCCCTCAGCGTCGAGCAGGTGCAGGCGCTGGATGATGAGGCCTTCAAGGGTCTTGGTGGCGAGCATGCCAACCTCGGCAAGAACACCTCGGTGTGGTGGTTCAAGGTTCGCCTGGTCAATGCACTGAACCATCAACTGGGCGGCTATCTCGAAGTCAACTATCCGCTGCTCGATCATCTACAGGTTCACCTGATCAACCCGGAAGGCAAACGCCTGGAACAGGAAAGCGGCGACAACTTCGCCTTCTCCCAGCGACCGGTGCAGGTACGCAACTTCTGGTTTCCCATGCAGCTGGAGCCCGGTGTCAGCACCTTGCTGATCCGCGTCGAAACCACCAGCACGGTGTTCGTGCCGCTATTCTTCGCCACCTACGGTGCCAGCGCCGCAGCGCAGGAAAACCTTATGGGCTTCAACGGCGCGTTCTACGGCGTGCTGTTCGCCATGTTCTGCTACAACCTGTTCCTCTACCTGTCGCTGCGCGAATCGGCCTACCTCTGGTACCTGGCCTACAACCTCAACGTCGGCCTGCTGGCGGCCTGCTTCGACGGCATGCTGTTCAAGCTACTGCCCGAGCATGTGGCCTTCCAGTCGGTCAGCATCTATATCCTGATGTACGTACACTGCCTCACGGCGATCCAGTTCAGCCGCCACTTCCTGCATGCACGTCAATACTTCCCACGCCTGGACACCGGCCTGCGCCTGCTGATGCTGATCTGCGTCGGCTGCCTGCTGTCGGTACCGCTGATCGGCTTCGCCGCCTGGAACATCCTGGCCAGCGTCACCGTGTCCCTGGTTTCGCTGATCCTGCTGCTGACCGGCCTCTACGTATGGCGTCGCGGCGTGCGCTACGGCTCCTACTACACCTTGGCCTGGGCCATCCTGCTGTTCGCTTTCATCCAGGCCACCACCGGCTCGCTGGGCCTGGAAGTATTCGGCGTGTTCGGCGCCACGGCAGTGAAGATCGGCGTGACCATCGAGCTGATCACCTTGTCCATCGGCCTTGCCGACCGCATCAACCTGCTCAAGGAAGAAGGCTTCAAGTCGCGGCGTGCGGCCGAACAAGCGGCGTTCGAGAGCCAGGCCAAGAGCCGCTTCCTGGCCAAGATGAGCCATGAAATCCGCACCCCGCTCAACGGCGTACTGGGCATGCTGCAACTGCTGCGCGAAACCCCGCTGGATCGTAGCCAGCGCTTCTACGTCGACACCATTTCCAGCTCCGGCAGCTCGTTGATGGCAGTGATCAACGACATCCTCGACTACGCCCGCATCGAATCCGGCAAGCTCAGCCTGGAGCAGATCGAGTTCGATCTGGAAGACATGATTTCCGAAACGCTCAGCCTGTTTACCGGCCAGGCGCTGGATAAACGCCTGCGCCTCTACGTCAGCCTGGAAAACGGTGTGCCACGACGTATTCAGGGTGACCCGACGCGACTTAAACAGATCCTGATGAACCTGCTCAGCAATGCCCTGAAATTCACTGCCGAAGGCCATGTGGCGGTCAGCGTCAGCCGCCGTAGCGACAGCCATGGCAAGCCGCATCTGGTGTTCGCCGTCAGCGACAGTGGCATCGGCATCAGCGAGCAGGCCCTGGCGCAACTGTTCGAATCGTTCGCCCAGGGCGATTCCAGCACGACCCGCCGGTATGGCGGCAGCGGCCTGGGCCTGGCCATCAGCAAGGAACTGGTGGAGATGATGGGCGGTAAAATCGAGGTGCAAAGCACCCTGGGCCAGGGCACTCGCTTCGCCTTCGACATATCACTGCTGGCCGAACAGGAAGCGCCCGACGAGCTCAGCCGCCTACTGGCCGGGCGCACCGCCCTGCTCGCCTCCCTCGATGGTCTCGGCCTCGATGCCATGAGCCGCCTGCTCGGACGCTGGGGTATGCGTACCGAGCGCTGCCAGACACCGGAGCGACTGCAGGACTACCTGGAGGATTTCGCGGCGCCGCCGCTGCTGGTGCTGATGGCGCCCTGGCCTGGCGGCGTCAACCACTGGCTCGATTCACTCAGGCCCCAGTTGCAGCCGCAACAGCGCGTGCTGCTGGTCTGCCCACCCGAGGCCTGCCAGCAACTACCGACGAGCCATGGCCTGCGCCTGCAACACCTGGCCCAGCCAGTGGCGATCAACGCGCTACGACAGGCCTTGAACGGGCTGTATGAAGAACCCAGAGCACAGGTACATCAGTTGGTCAGAGAAATACGCAGCGACAACAGCGAAGCCCCCTGCATCCTGGTGGCCGAAGACAACCCGGTGAACCAGTTGGTGGTTCAGGGTTTCCTGAAGAAACGCGGCTACAGCGTGCGCCTGGTCACCGACGGCCAGGCCGCAGTGGACGAGTACGGCCGCGATCCGGCCGCCGTGCATTTGATCCTGATGGATTGCGAGATGCCGGTGATGGACGGTTTCGAAGCCACACGGCAGATCCGGCGCCTGGAACGTGACCGGCAACTCGCCGCCGTGCCGATCATCGCGCTGACCGCGCATATCCTCGAAGAGCACCGCCAGCACGGTCTGGACGCCGGCATGGACGACTTTCTCGGCAAACCGCTGGATAGCGGGCTGCTCTACAGCACATTGGAGCGTCACCTCAAACGGCCCGGCAACCTCCACTGACGGATCTCGCAGTACAGCGGCTCTGGCTCTATCATGGGCGCCAACCACTGGAGCCGTTGACTGTGTTGATCCCCGCTGACCTGCTGCAAGCCGACACCCTCACCGCCCTGATCGAAGACTTCGTCACCCGTGACGGTACCGACAACGGTGACGAAACCCCACTGGAAACCCGCGTGCAGCGCGTGCGCCGCGCCTTGGACAAGGGCGAGGCGGTGATCGTCTTCGATCCAGACAGCCAGCAATGCCAGTTGGCGATGAAGCGTGACGTGCCCAAGGAGTGGCTGGAAGCTCTGCAGCAATCCCTCAGTGATTGACCGTATGCGCCAGCATCACCGATAGCTGGCACAGCGGTCGGCCGCTTTCGGCCTGCCACTGGTTGAAGGCCGCCTGCACGGCGGCCAGGTCTTTCAAACTGGTCGGGGCCTTGTCGATCACCTTCTGCGCCTTGAGCGCGGCGACCATGTCATCGGTGGGGATGAAGGTATCCTTGCCCACCATACGCAGAAAACGTGGTGCCGACAGGCCGCCGAGCTGGCTGCCATGCTTGGCCAGGTATTTCCACAGGCCGACAATATCGCTGACCGGCCAATCGGCAATCAGAGCACCGAAACTTCCCTTCTCGCGGCGTACGTCGAGAATGAACTGAGCGTTGCGCGGCACGCTTTTCAGCTTGCCCAGATGGCGGATCAGCCGCGTGTCCTGCATCAGGTTTTCCAGGCGTTCGGCGCCCATCAGCACCACCTTGTCCGGGTCGAAGCCGAAGAACGCTTGCTCGAACGCAGGCCACTTGGCGTCCACCAGGCTGTGCTTGAGGCCGGCGCGGAAGATGCGCAGACTGATCAGCGACAGATAACGGTCATCGCTCAGCGCCCGCAGCTCGGCATCGCTGCGCGGCTGCGGCAGCATGGCCTCCAGTGCCTTGGCCGAGCCGAAGCGATTGAGGCAGAACTCGTGCAGCCACTTGTAATCACGCATGAATCGAATCCTTCATAAAACGGACGACAGAGCCTGCACGCAGCGCGCTAAACACCGCAAGCCCTGTATTGACCGTAAGGCGGGTGCAACCCGCCAATCTCAGGCTGGGCAGCTGCCCTATCCGTGCAAACGCTCGGCAGCCTGACGCAACGCCGCTTCGGTGCCGCTCCACCCCAGGCAGCCGTCGGTGATCGACACGCCGTAGCGCAGCTCGCCGGACAGCGCCTGGCAACCGTCGAACAGGTGGCTCTCCAGCATTACCCCGCGCAGGCTGGTATCACCGGCCAGGCGCTGGTCGATCACGCTGTCCAGCACCGCCGGCTGACGCAGCGGGTCCTTGCCGCTGTTGGCGTGACTGCAGTCGACCAGGATGCGTGGGGCGATGCCCTGCCGCTGCAGTGCATCGCGCGCGGCAGCGACACTGGCAGCGTCATGGTTCGGCGCGCCATGACCGCCGCGCAGCACCAGATGAGTGTCCGGGTTGCCGGCGGTGTGCAGCAGTGCCGGATGGCCGAGGTCGTCGATGCCGAAGTGCTGATGCGGGTGTGCCGCCGAGCGCATGGCGTCGCAGGCGATGCCGACGCTGCCATCGGTGCCATTCTTGAAACCCACCGGCAGATCCAGCCCGCTGACCATCTCGCGGTGTACCTGCGACTCGCTGGTGCGCGCGCCAATCGCCGCCCAGCCGAGCAGGTCGTCGAAGTAGCCGGCGGCCATCGGCTGCAGCAACTCGGTAGCCAGCGGCAGGCCGCGCGCGAGGATCTCCAGCATCAGTTGCCGCGACTGACGCAGGCCTTCGGCCATGTCACCGCTGCCGTCGAGGTGCGGATCGTACAGCAGCCCCTTCCAGCCCACGGTGGTGCGCGGTTTTTCCACGTAGGCGCGCATCACCAGCAGCAGTTGGTCATTCACCTGCGGCGCCAGTTCGGCCAGGCGTTCGGCGTACTCGAGAGCGCTACTGCGGTCATGCAGGGAACAGGGGCCGACCACCACCAGCAGGCGCGAATCCGTACCATCGAGCACGGCGCGGATGGCGTCACGGTCAGCGGCAATGGTGTCGGCAAGTGCACTGGGCAACGGCAAGCGTTGGCGCAGTACGGCGGGGCTGGGCAGCGGCTGGGCGCTGCGGCGGGCGATGCTGGTAACGGGCGAAGCGAGTTGAGCGGAGCTGTTCATGATCTGGCGGTTCCTTGGCCGGCGCGGTCGATACCGCGGCGGCGCTAACTGAGTGTTCGTTGTAAAGGTGTCAGGGCGGTGGTAACGCTGCTAAATCGCCAGTCGTAGCGGTAGTTGCGGTAATAACGGTTCATCTGTGAATCCTCTAAGTGCTGGGCCGTTTTCGGCCGGAAAAAACAAAACCCCCGGTCGGGTTGCCGACCGGGGGTTTTCTGGAAAACGTCTCTGGTGGCGACCCTGGTGTCTCAGGCCGCCTGTGGGGTATCAGGCGCGCCTGTGGCTAAACCAATACCCAAAGAAGTAATACGCCGCCGCCACGACCGACTGCGCACGAACCAGCGCAGTGCGCGATGCACCGGCGTCAAGCGAAGACAGGTGGTTGAGGCTGGCAGACATGGAATTCTCCGAAACAGTGACCGAACCATACTCCAGGTATTTGAGGGGCGGCAAGCCGGGCGGAGAAAAAAGCGGATAAGTAAGCCGTCTATGGCCTAGAACGTAGGATTTACATCCACCGCGGCCCTACGCGGTACTCCTGTAGGAGCGGGCTTGCCCGCGAGCTCGGCGATCTGTGCATAGCAGCGATCCGACTGCGTGACGAAAATTCGTGCGGCAAACTCCTATCTACCGCCACGACACAAAGCTCTGCAAACAAAAGCCGGCAATCGAGAATCGCCAGAACAGGCGATGCAGAGCCTTCCATGGCAGTTGGCGCGGTATCGAATCAGTGGACAAGCCTATGGGAGAGTGATTATCGTCCGAATACTGGCACTTTGAGACCAACCCTATGCACACCCACAAGGATGAACTGGTCATCGAGATCGATGACCAGATTGAATTGCTGATCAAGGAAATCAACGCTTCTCCCAACACCCAGCAGCAGGATGCCTTTATCAACAGCTTTCAGCACATGCTGATCGACCAGTTGATGGGCCCCTTCGGCTTGACCCGCGCAATGTTCGATGACCGCGACGGTGGCGCCATCACGAGCCTGCACAACTTCGAGAAAGGCGTGGTGGCCAACGATGCCGACGCCCAGCGCCACGAAAACTGGCAACGCGCCAATCAGGAAAAATTCGAGCGTGGCGATTACGACGACCGCCTCGACGAACTGCACGACGACATGAAAAGTGCCGACGGCAAGTACTACGACGCCTACAAAGAGCCTGGCAGCGAGATGCCCGAAGGGCCGAGGACCGAAGCCAGGGATCATGTGGTCAGCGCCAGCGAAATCGAGCGTTCCTCCCGCGGACAGCTGGCCCAGACCCGCGAGGAACGTGTCGAGACCGCCACCCAAGACGACAACATCGTGCTCACCGCCTTCAATATGAACTCGTCCAAAGGCGAAGATGACCTGATGGTATGGGCGGCCAAACCGAGCACCAAGGACCCGAGCAAGACCAACGCTGAATACTACGAGCTCGACCCAAAAGCCGTGGCGGACACCTACGCCAAAGCCAAGAAAGCAGTGGACGGTGACCAGAAGAAAGCCGTGTTCATCAAGCAGGGCCAGGAATTCCTGGTAGAAGGCGGCAAGGCAGCCGGCAAGCTGGCGCTGCGGCAAATCCTTGGTCTGTTGCTGAAAGACCTGGTGCAGGACTTGGTGCAAGATGTGCGCTACCTGGTCCGAGAAGGCTTCAACGGGGCTGCCTCGCTGCTGGAAATGGTCAAGGCCCGTATCGAGGCAACCCTGCTGCGCATTCGCGAAAAATGGGCCGAGTACCTCCAGGAAGGGGCAAGCGCCGGTATCGCCGGCTTCGTCTCGACGCTGGTGACACTGATCATCAATTCCTTCGTGACCACCGCCAAGAACCTGGTCGTCATCATCCGCGAGGCGGTGCTTTCGATCGTCCGGGCGATCAAGATGATCGTCGCCCCGCCGCCCCATGTGGCGCCGGGCGACATCGCCTTCGAGGTGATGAAAATCCTCTCGGCAGCGCTCACCCTGAGCCTGGGCATAATGCTGGAAGAGGTGATCCAGAAAGCCTTGGAAGCAATTCCACTGCTGCTGCCCTTTGCTGCCACCCTGGCCCCCGTCATAACCGGCATCATCACCGGCACCCTGACGCTGTTCACGGTGCTTGCCTTCGACCGCCTGAAAGACTTCCTCGCCTTCCGCAACAAACAACTGGCAGATATCCATCGGGGCCAGACCGTGGGTTTCCTGAAGATCAAGCAGACCGTGCTGATTCTGGACGGCGCCTACCAGCACATCATCATCACTACCGAGACACTGCGCACCCAGTTCGCCCTGGACTGGGAAGAGGTCAAGGAAGCCAAGCAGACGACTCAGCGTCGTCTCGACAATTATCGTCAGTCCGTGAACAGCCTGGACGATCTACTGGAGCAGTTTTAATGAGTGCAAACGAACTCGTTCAAGTCGAGGGCAAGTCACCCGCCGTGGTGGCCTCGGACCTACTGAGCGTCATCAAGGACATCGAACTCAGCATCGAGGACAGCAGCAACCAGGTCAGTCGCATCGAGAAGCGCGGCCTGTTCAAGCGCGCCTTTTCCAGCACCCATGGCGATCTGGTGGAAATTTCCAAGTCGCAGAACAAGATTAACGAAATGATGCTTGGGCTGATCCAGGAGATCATCACGCTCAACACCATGAGCTACTCCTTCCTCGCCGCCGTCATTGGCGAACTGGAGCAGCGCGCCAAGACCGGCTGGCTGGACAGCGAGGGGCGTTTCCAGGAACTCTCGGAAACCGGCCAGCAGTTCGCTGACCGCGCCCACGACATTTTCAGCAAGATCCTTGATGGCTCCAAGTCGACCCAGACCAAGATCGAGGTCAATCAGCAGAACATTGAGCAGCTACAGCTGCAGTTCTCGGCAAAAGCGCAAGTGGTGATTCGCGCCCGCGAAGACATCGAAAGCATCAAGTCCACCCTCACCACCAAAGCCGAGCTGATGGCCAAGAGCCAGGAAGACATCGGCCAGATCCAGTCAGTGCTGCTGGCCAAGGCCGAGCGCCTGTCGGGGATCGACAAGCTGCTGGAGGAAAAACGCTCGATCGTCGAACAACAGGATCTGGCGATCAAAGCGCTGGTCGAAGAGCTTCAGGAAAACAACCGCCTGGATATCGAGCGCGAGCGAGCCATGGCCACCCTGCAGCAGGAAGTGCATGGCCTTACGGAACGGCTGAGTGCCCTTGACGCCTCGACCATTACCCAACAGGGCAAGACGAAAATCTTCCTCGGTGTGCTGTCCGGTGCGGTGCTTGCCAGCGTCATTGCTACCGTACTGAACGTACTCGGGCTGATCTGATCACCTGCCGACCTTGTAGGGTGGATGTCGCTTTTTACATCCACCATGGCCGTGCGCGGTGCACCTGTAGGAGCGGGCTTGCCCGCGAGCTCGGCGATCTGTGTCTAGTCGTGATTTAGCGGTGTACCGAAGAGTTTGCGGCTGAAGCCGCTCCTACAGGATGATCGCAGCACGGCCTACAGACGCCGGCGTTCAAAAGCTCGCGGGCAAGCCCGCTCCTACGCATGTGTTGGTGGGGCAGTAGCCCGCCCCGGACATCGACCCGCTGTTTTAAAGGCTCATCACATCGAGGAAGCGAGGCGTGGCGCTGTCGTCGATCTTCAGGCTCTTGAAGTCGAACAGGTTGCGGTCGGCCAGTTGCGAGGGATGCACGTTCTGCAACGCGCGGAACATGATCTCGACGCGGCCAGGACTCTTGCGCTCCCACTCCTGCAGCATCTCCTTGACCACCTGGCGCTGCAGGTTTTCCTGCGAGCCACAGAGGTTGCACGGGATGATGGGGAATTCCTTGAGCTGGCTGTAGGCCTCGATATCGGCCTCGGCGCAGTAGGCCAGCGGGCGGATCACCACGTTGCGGCCGTCGTCGGACAACAGCTTGGGCGGCATGGCCTTGAGCGTACCGCCGTAGAACATGTTGAGGAAGAAGGTTTCCAGGATGTCGTCGCGGTGGTGCCCCAGCGCCATCTTGGTCGCGCCAATCTCGTCGGCGTAGGTGTACAGGGTGCCACGGCGCAGGCGCGAACACAGCGAGCAGGTGGTCTTGCCCTCGGGGATCTTCTCCTTCACCACCGAGTAGGTGTCCTTCTCGATGATGTGATACGGCACGCCTATGGCTTCCAGATAGGCCGGCAGCACATGCTCGGGAAAGCCAGGTTGCTTCTGATCCATGTTCACCGCGACGATCTCGAACTTGATCGGCGCCACCTTCTGCAGATACAGCAGCACGTCGAGCATGGTGTAGCTGTCCTTGCCGCCGGACAGGCAGACCATCACCTTGTCGCCATCCTCGATCATGTTGAAGTCGGTGATGGCTTCGCCGGCCTGGCGGCGAATGCGCTTCTGCAGTTTGTTCTGGTTGACCGAGAGGGTGCCCATGGTGCGTCGAAATCCGAGGGGTGGGAACGAAAGCGCGACATTTTACGCACAATGACGCCGCGCCCCCACCCCACCAACAACTAAATGCTAGTCTCGGCCGATGAACGACGACCTCGACCCCTCCCAGGACCTCACCGAACAGGTGCTGCAACTGCTGCAGGCTGCCCCGGACGGCATTGCCGAATACACCCTGATCCAGCAACTGAAAGACCGCCACAGCAGCCATATTCCCAACCTGCCCCTGGCCGACAAGCTGGTGCTGTTTCGCACCCACTTCCTGCTGTTCAACGCCCTTTATCGCCTGCGCGACCAGCTCTGGCAGCAACGCACGCACCTGCTGCAGATCAGCCCGCTGAGCATCCGCCTGCAGCCCTATCAGACAGGCAGTGCGGCGCTCAGCGAGCGTGACGCACTGCGCGACTACTACCTGGACATGAGCAACCTGCAGGACACTGACGAACGCGACGTCGAACGCCTGCTGACCAGCTTCTGGACGCGCATGCAGGGCGGCGAAGAGAAACAGGCGGCGCTGGAGCTGTTCGAACTGTCCGATGAACGGACAATCGATCTACCAAGAATCAAACTGCGCTACCGGCAGATGGTCAGCGAACATCATCCCGACCGAGGCGGCAGCACAGAGCGGTTGCAGTCGATCAACCTGGCCATGGAAATTCTGCAGCGCTATTACCGCTAGCCTCGAGAGAGCGATTTGCTCTAAAGCCAGACACCACGCCTGTTCCAGGCACTGCCTATACTGCGACATAAGGTCGCATAAATTTGGCCTGACACCCGGTGGCGCTGTCCACGCGCCCCGGGCGTTCGCTGGGGGGCGACCGTCATAAGAATGAGGAGGTGTCTGGCATGATCCACCACGTTTGGGGGCTCTTCACCCATCCCGATCAAGAATGGCAAGAAATCCGTGGCGAGGAAGAATCCATCAGCCACATGTACTTGACCCATGTGCTGATTCTCGCAGCGATTCCCGCAATTTCGGCCTACATCGGCACCACCCAGGTTGGCTGGGCCATTGGTGACCGAGCACCGGTGATGCTTACCGAAGGCAGTGCGGTGGTAATGACCATCATGTCCTACCTGGCGATGCTCGCTGGCGTGGCCGTGATGGGCGCCTTCATCCACTGGATGGCGCGCACCTATGACGCTAATCCCAGCCTGACCCAGTGCATCGTATTTGCCGCCTACACCGCCACCCCACTGTTCATCGGAGGTCTTGCAGCGCTTTATCCACACCTGTGGTTGGGCATGGTCGTCGGTACGGTCGCGATCTGTTACACCGTCTACCTGCTCTACGTCGGTATACCGACCTTCATGAACATTCCCGATGACGAAGGCTTCATGTTCTCCAGCTCGGTGCTGGCGGTGGGCCTGGTAGTGCTGGTAGCAATGATCGCCAGCTCGGTGATCCTCTGGGGCATGGGCGTCGGTCCGGTCTACACCAGCTGACAGTGAGTGGCAGCGAACCCACAGGCCGCCTTCGGGCGGCCTTTTCATTACCTGTCATAGCTCAGCCTGGTCGGCATGATTCTGTTCTACCCACCGGTGCCGAACTATCAACAAACGGTGCAAGAGGACCGGAGCCACGGCACGCAGGAGCAGCGAATGCAGGCGCCGGGAGACGAGTGATACCTGCGCGGGCAGGCCGCTTACGGCATAATCGGCACTCAGCCAGTACCTGCACCTGTCCATGCCCGAACAGATTCACGCCCGCGTCGAAGCCTGCTACCAGCAGGCAGAAGCCTTCTTCAAACAACGTTTTGCCCGCCCCGAGGTCAGCTTCAAGTTGCGTGGGCAGAAGGCGGGCGTCGCTCACCTGACGGAAAACAAGCTGCGCTTCAATCTGCAGCTGTACCACGCCAACCACGAAGACTTCCTGCACCAGACAGTGCCGCACGAAGTCGCCCACATGATCGCCCACCAGCTGTTCGGCCCGCGTATTCAGCCGCATGGTGAGGAGTGGCAATTGATCATGCGCGGCGTTTACGAGCTGCCACCGCATCGCTGCCACAGCTATGAAGTCGAGCGCCGCAAGGTCAATCGCTTCATCTACCGCTGCAGTTGCCCGGACGGTGAATTTCCTTTCTCGGCCCAGCGTCACGCGCTGGTCGCCAAGGGCCGCCGTTACTACTGCCGGCGTTGCAAGGTGACGCTGCATTTCACCGGTGAGCATCGCCAGGAATGATCGCGCGCACCGAAAAAGCTAGCCCTCGAATGACTTCAGCCACTCGGTGCGTTCACGGGCCTGCTGCGCCTGGCATTCCGACTCCCAGAATCCGGTCCAGGGCGAGCCTTGCACTCGGTTACGCGCGTACAGGCTGCAATCCTGCTCGCGGAGCTTGACCCACAGCCGTTGGGCATCGCGCAGCTCCGTGGCGAACGTCGGGTCGTACTGTTTGAGCGAGGCCATCACACGATCATAAGTGCCTTGCAGCTCCTGCTCGGCAGCCTTCCACACCGGCCCCTGGCACATGAATGCGGCCATGGAGCTGCCCTGCTGACAGGGATCCTCCGCATCCTCGGCGGCCTGCGCAAAAAAGCCGACAGCAGCACCCAGCGCCAAAAGCCAGCCCAAGCCCCCCGGCGCCCTCCCCGTGATTCCTTTCATACCCACGCTCCAATGCGATAACGGCGCCCATCCTAAGCGGGCGCTGTTGCTCGCATCAACCGAACACGCGCGCCTCACGCAACGCGGCAATCCGCTCGGCGTCGTAACCCAGCCCCTCCAGTACCTGCTCGGTATGCGCACCGAGCGCGGCCCCTACATGCTGCGGCGGCGGCAAGCCGTCGGAAAACTTCAGCGGACAGGCCAGTTGCGCCTGCGCCGGCAAGCCTTCGCGCGGCACCTCGACGACCAGTTCGCGCGCCCTGATCTGCGGATGCTGCACCGCTTCGGACAGCGGTAGCATGGGCTCGACGCAGGCATCAAGTTCGGCGAACACCTGACTCCATTGCGCAAAATCGCGCTTCTCGAACTCGATCTCGATCTCGCGCTTTAGCGCGCGCTGGTCCTCGGGCTTTTGCGACAAACCACGCGCGGCCAACTCGGGGCGGCCAATGGCAGCGCAGAACTGCTGCATGAACTGCGGCTCCAGACTGCCAACGGAGAACCAGCGGCCGTCGCGGGTGCGGTAATAGTCGTAGAAGCTGCCGCCGTTGAGCGCCTGGCTCTCCATCTCAGGCTCAACCCCGGCGCCTAGGTAGCCCGCCCCGGCCATGCCGTGCAGGCTGAATGCGCAGTCGGTCATGCTCACATCGACCTGCTGCCCCTGACCAGTGGCCTGGCGCTGCACAACGGCCGCGAGCAGCCCGATCACGCCATGCAGCGAGCCACCTGCCAGATCGGCCAGTTGCACGCCCAGTGGCAACGGACCGCTGTCGCGGCGCCCGGTGTAGCTGGCGATACCGGCCAGTGCCAGGTAGTTGATGTCGTGCCCGGCACGGTCACGATAAGGCCCACTCTGGCCGTAGCCGGTGATCGACACGTAGATCAGCCGTGGGTTGATCGCCTTGAGCGCCTCGTAACCGACACCCAGCTTGTCCATCACCCCAGGTCGGAACTGCTCAAGCACGATGTCGTACTCGCTCACCAGCTGCTTGACCACCTCCACCGCCTCGGGGCGCTTGAGGTCGAGGGCGATGCTGCGCTTGTTGCGGTTGAGGTAGGCGTGACTGGTGGAGGTGCCGCCATCGTGCGGCGGCAGCACGCGCACCAGGTCCATGCGCGTGGGCGACTCCACCCGCAGGACTTCAGCGCCCATGTCGGCCAGCAGCAGCGACGCGAACGGCCCCGGCAGCAGCGTGGAAAAATCGAGAATTTTCAGCGATGACAACGGGCCGGACATGGTGACTCCAGGTTGTAAGGAATGACGGAGGGCTGATCAGCCTTCCCAGACGATGGCGGCATCGCCGGGCACGCGGGCAATGGCCTCGGCATAGCGCACCTCCAACACATTGCGACGAATTTTCATGGTCGGCGTCATGCTGCCGTTATCCACCGTCCAGGCCTCGCTGACCAGATAGAAATGACTGATACGCTCATGCGGCTCCAGCCTGTGATTGACCGCCTGCAGATGCTCGGAAAGTGACTGATCGAGCAGCTCGCGCGGTTGCTGACGGGCGGCAGGCGAGAGTTCGACCAGCGCCAGCGGTTGATCCATATTGCTGCCCATCAAACATACCTGCTCGACCCAATGGCTCTTGGCAACCTCGCCTTCGATGGGGGCCGGTGCGACGTACTTGCCCTTGCTGGTCTTGAAGATATCCTTCACCCGCCCGGTGATGCGCAAGTAGCCCGCCTCGTCCAACTGGCCGCGATCACCGGTGTGCAACCAGCCGTCCTTGAGGGTTTCCGCCGTTTTTTCCGGTTCACGGTAATAACCCTGCATCAGCGTTTCGCTGCGCAGCAGGATCTCGCCACTGTCGTCGATACGCACCTGCAGATGCGGCATCGGCCTGCCCACAGTGCCGAAGCGCACCTGCCCGGGACGATTGAAACAACCATAGGCGAAGTGCTCGGTCATGCCGTAGCCCTCGCAAATGGTCATGCCCAGGCGCCGATACCACTCCAGCAGCCCAGTGGAAATCGCCGCCGCGCCGGACACCAGAATGCGTGTTCGATCCAGTCCCAACCCTGCCCTCACCTTGCGCGCCAGCAGACGCCCCAGCAACGGAATACGCAGTAGGCGGTCGAGCTTGTGCGCCGGCAACTTCTCCAGCACACCCTGCTGAAAGCGCGTCCACAGTCGTGGTACCGAGAAGAACACGGTCGGACGCACCTGGCGCAGGTCACTGGCGAACGTCTCGAGCGACTCGACGAAGGCCACTGGCGCGCCGCAATAGAGGCTGTTGAACTCCACCAGGAAGCGTTCAGCGGCATGTGACAACGGCAGGTAGGAGAAAAATTGATCCTGCGGGGTCATGTTCATCTCTGCCGTGGCGTTGGCAGAGGAGAACGCCATCGCGTGGGCCGAGAGCATCACACCCTTGGGCTGCCCTGTGGTGCCAGAGGTATAGAGAATCGACAGCAGATCCTCACCGCGCTGCGGCCGCGTGCCGGGCAGCGGCTCATGCGCTGCCAGCAAGGCCTGCCATTGATACTCAGCCGGCATGGTCGGATAAGGCATGGCGATACGGGTGATATGTGGCGCGATGCCGCTGGCCAGCTTGTCAGGCTCATCCAGCTTGCCTACAAGAATCACCTTGCAGCCAGCATGCTCGAGCACGTAGGCAATCTGCTCCGGTGCCTGCAACGGATACAACGGTACGCTGATCAGCCCGGCATGCTGGATCGCCAGGTCGCTGATGAACCACTCGGCACAGTTCTTCGCCAGCAAGGCGACACGCTCGCCTGGCACGCAGCCCAGCGCCAGCAGAGCGCTGGCCAGGCGACGTGCCTGCTCGTCGACCTGGCGCCAGGTGAAGTCATGCCAGATGCCATTGACCGGCTGACGCAGCCAGACGGCATCGGGTTGCCGATCCAGCCAGTGGTTGAAGCGTTCCAGAGGCAGTTGCAGGGTCATGGGAGGTTACCTTCTTGTCCTCGGGGCTCACCTACTCATTGCAATACGAGCGCTAATGACGCTAGACCGCTCGTGGCGGGTTGCACCCGCCCTACGTCGTTACAGCTTCATCCCGCGACTGATGATCTCCTTCATGATTTCCGACGTGCCGGCGAAAATCCGCTGAATACGCGCATTCGCGTACATCTTGCAGATCGGGTATTCCCACATGTAGCCCCAGCCGCCGTGCAACTGCACACCCTCGTCCACCACCTTGCCAAGCAGTTCGGTGGTGAACAGCTTGGCCTCGGCCGCCACTTCCGAGGTGAGTTTCTTCTGGTTGTGATCCATGACGCAGCGGTCGGTGAAGACCTGCGCCACGTCGATCTGCGTGCGCATTTCCGCCAGCTTGAAGCGGGTGTTCTGAAAGTGTGCTACGGGGCGGCCAAAGGCCTGGCGCTCCTTGACGTACTCGATGGTGGTCTGCAGCGCTGCTTCGGCGCCGGCCACCGCGCCACAGGCATTGGTCAGACGCTCCTGGGCGAGCATGTTCATCAGGTAGAAGAAGCCGCCCTTGGCATCGCCCAGCAGGTTGTCCTTGGGCACCTTGACGTCATTGAAGAACAGCTCGGCGGTGTCCTGGCTGTGCATGCCGAGTTTCTTCAGTTTCTTGCCACGCTCGAAACCGGGCATGCCACGCTCCACCAGAAACAGGCCCATGGCGTGCTTGTTGGCAGGGTCGGTCTTGGCCGCGACGATCACCACGTCGGCCAGGTAGCCATTGGAGATGAACACCTTGGAGCCGTTGAGCAGCCAGTGGTCGCCCTTGTCCACCGCCGTGGTACGCATGCCGGCCAGATCCGAGCCAGCCGACGGCTCGGTCATGGCCACCGCGAGGATGGTCTCGCCACTGATGATGCCGGGCAACAGCCGCGCCTTCTGCTCGGCATTGCCGTACTCGGCGATATAGGGACCGCACAGCGCCGAGTGCAGCGGGATCATGAAACCGGGCTCGTTGATGCGCGCCAGCTCCTCGCACATGATCTGCTCGTAGCGAAAGTCCTTGAGCCCGGACCCGCCGTATTCCTCGTCCGCCCAGGGCAACAGAAAGCCCATCTCGCCGGCCTTGCGCCACACGCTGCGGTCCACCATGCCAGCCTCTTCCCAGGCCTCCTGATGCGGCACCACCTCCTTGTCCAGAAACGTGGCAAAGGCATCGCGAAACAGGTTGTGCTCGGTGTCGAAATGGTTGCGTTGCATGGGGCGGGTCCTCCGCTGTTGTTATGGCCCAGAGGTTAAGTGCCACCTCGCACGCCCTCAATGACCCATGTGCTCAGCCTCGGTTGACCCAATCGCTCGGTTGGGTTGCCGTGGCCAAGAGCAACTGCCTACCATCGAACACCCTCGCTATCGGAAACCCAGCATGCGCGAACGCACTATTGCCAGCCACTTCGTCCGCGCCGCCCTGCGCGGTGCTGATCGCCGTGGGCTGGCCTGCGACCTGATACTGCGTCAGGCCGGCATCCAGAGCGCCGTGCTGGTCGAGCCGCGCGCACGCATCGCCCCAGAGCAATTCGCCCTGCTGATGCAGTTGTTGTGGGAAGCGCTGGACGACGAATACCTGGGCTTCGGCCGCCAGCCGAGCAAACGCGGCACCTTCGCCATGATGGGCCACGCCATCATCCACTGCCGCAGCCTGGAAAAGGCCCTCAGCCGCGGTGCGATGTTCTACAGCCTGTTTCCCGACGCACCGGGCATCCGCCTGCAGCGCGAGGGTGATTGGGCGCGGCTGAGCGTCGACGACAGCACGCTATGGGACCCGGATCATTTTCTGGTGGAGAGCCTGCTGGTGATCTGGCATCGCCTCGGCAGCTGGCTAATTGGCCAGCGCATCCGCCTGGAAGAGGCGACCTTTGCCTACCCGGAGCCCGAGCACGTCGCTGAATATGAATTGCTGTTTCCCTGCAGCCGACGGTTCTGCGCCGGGCAGACCAGCTTGCTGTTTCACGCGCGTTATCTGGCGATGCCGCTCTTGCAGGACGAGCGCACGCTCAAGCAGTTCCTGCAGCACTCCCCCGCCGACCTGCTGGCCCGCCCGGATGGTGGCGACAGTCTGATCAGCCAGATTCGTCGCCTGCTCGGCCGCGACTGCCGCACCTGGCCCGACCTGGAACAGGTCGCCCAACAGCTACATACCAGCCCGCAAACCCTGCGCCGCCATCTGCGCGAAGAAGGCACCAGCTTCCAGGAGCTCAAGGACCACCTGCGCCGCGACCTCGCCATCTACCACCTGGGCCGCGACGAACTGGCGATTCAGGACATCGCCGAGCAGCTAGGCTTCTCCGAACCCTCGGCCTTTCACCGCGCATTCAAGAAATGGACAGGGCTGACACCAGGAGCGTATCGAGCCCAAGAGGGATGACGCCTGCGCCGTTTCAGATCAGTCGTACAGCCGCACCCTGAAACAGGCGCCGCCCAACTCCGAATCTTCCAGGCTCAGCTCACCGTCGTAACTCTCGACGATGTCTTCCACCACCGCCAGACCGATGCCCTGCCCCGGATTCTGCACATCCAGACGCTCGCCGCGCTGTAGCACCCGCTCACGTTGCTGCTGCGGCACGCCAGGGCCATCATCCTCGATGGTGATCAGGCAACCGCCTGCCAGGGGTTGCAACCTGACGCGTACGCGTTGCAGGCACAGGCGGTAGGCGTTCTCCAGCAGGTTGCCGAGCAGCTCCATCAGCGCACCACGTTCCATGGTGATCTGGCTGTGCTCGGGCACTTCCAGCGTCGCTTCGACGCGCTTGTCGCGGTAGACCTTGTCCAGCGAGCGGCACAAGCCGTCGAGCACCGGCCAGACCTGCTCGCGATGGCGTACCAGGCCGCTGCGGCGCAGGCTGGCGCGCTGCAATTGGTAGCCGACCTGCTGGCTCATGCGTTCGATCTGCGCCTGCATCAGTTGCGCTTGCTCGCGATTTTCAGGGTGTGCAGCGAGGGTTTCACCGATGCCCTGCAACACGCTGAGCGGCGTTTTCAGGCTATGGGCGAGGTCTTCCAGAGAGTCGCGATAACGCTCGCGCTGGCGCCGTTCGCTGTCGAGCAAACGGTTGAGGGAATTGGTCAGACGCAGCAGTTCACGTGGGTGCTCGTCGCTCAGGCGTTGGCGGGTGCCTGCCTCCACGCCGTCGAGCTCGTCGCTCAAGCCGCGCAGGCTACGAAAGCCCCAGGTCAGGCCAAACCACAGCAGGCCCAGCAACACCAGCAAGGCGATGCCCAACCATAAACGCAACTGCCAGGCAAAGCCGTTGAACAGCCCCTGGTACTCGCGCGTGGGCTGCATGGTCACGATGCTCAGGGCGGTTTCGTCACCCCGCAGCAGATCCACTTCGATGTCATACACGAAGTATTCCTGACCGCTGTCGTCACGAATGCGGATGAACTCGTGGCCGCGACCGTCGTAGCGCGGCAGGTAGCGCACCAGCTCGTCGATGGAGGAGCGTGAACGCCAGATCATCCGCCCCTCGCGGTCGAAGATGAAACCCAGCAGGTGTGAGTCGAGGTTGTCGAATTCCTCGTCTGGCATCTTGTCCGGCATATGCAGCTGGCCATCATGGATACGCGCGGCAGAAATCAGCGCGGCCGCATCGGAGGCCAGACGTTTTTCCACGGTCTGCTCCAGAGCCATGAGAAACACGCCCTGCAACACCGGCATCAGCAGCAACATGAACAGCATCGCCAGCGCAGCGCTGGCCAGCATCAGGCGCAGGCGCAGTGAGCCAAAACGCATGCGCAGTTTGCGCAGAACCGCGCGCGCTCGGCTCACTTGCAGCGCTCGTTGAACATGTAGCCCTGGCCGCGCACGGTTTCTATCGGTTTGCCACCGAGTACGCCTTCGAGCTTGCGACGCAGGCGGCCGACCAGTACCTCGATGACGTTGGGATCACGCTCGTCATCGCCCGGATAAAGCTGCTCCATCAGGCGTTCCTTGGCCACCACCTGCTGGTGATGCAGCATCAGGTATTCGAGGATGCGGTACTCGTAGGCAGTCAGCTGCAGCGACTGTTCATCCACGGTGGCCTGCTTGCGATTGAGGTCCAGTACCAGGGTACCGGCCTCGATGGTCGACTTGGTAAACCCGGAAGAACGACGCAGCAAGGCATTCAGCCGCGCCTCCAGCTCTTCGAACTGGAACGGCTTGACCACGTAGTCGTCGGCACCACAGGAGAGGCCTTCGACCTTGTCCTGCCAGTTACCACGCGCGGTAAGAATCAGGATCGGAAAGTTCTTGTCCTGGCTGCGCAGTTGGCGGATCAGGTCGATACCGCTCATTCCAGGCAGGCCGAGGTCGACCAGGGCCAGGTCATGATTGAAGGACTCAGCGCGATACAGAGCTTCTTCGGCGGTGCGTACGGCATCCACCACATGCCCGTTCTCACTGAGGCGAGTGAACAGATGGTGACGCAGCAGCGCCTCATCCTCCACCACCAGCAATTTCATGAGACTTCCCCTTTTTTCAGTTGTACGAAGGCCGGGCTGATGCCCGGCCTGGTAACGCGAAGCCATCGTTAGAAGGCGAAGTTGGCGCCAAGGTAGAGCAGCGAGCTGCTATGCAGGTCCAGCGACCCGGCCTTGCCTGCACCATGCGGTGCCATTTCTGTGCTGGCGTTGGTACGCAGGTAACGATAGCCGGCTTCGATCGATGTATTGCTGTTCAGTTCCTGCAGGATACCGGCCTGCAGACCCGCGGCAAATCCGATGTCGCTGTCGCGGGAAAAGCCACGGCTTTCCTGCTCGAGCTTGACCAAGCCGGCGGTTACACCACCGAACAGCTTGGTGTTGTTATCACCCAGCGGCACGAACATGTCGTAGCTGCCGAGCAGATTCTGCTGACGCAGCTTGTAGCCATTGTGACTGTCGGAGACATTCTCGTAGGTCGCGTAGTAGCGGCCATCGGCGGTCTTCTGGCCAGCACGGATGCCCCAGGTGCCCTCGCCGTTGATCACCTTGTCCAGCTTGGGATTGCCGAGGTTGGCATTCAGTGCGTTGGACTTCTGGATATTGTTGTCAGTCTGACCCCAGATCAGGCCGACGAAATTGTCGTTGGCTTGGGCAGCGGTTGCGCCCAGGGCCAGGCAGGTGGCGAATGCGATACGGTTCAGGGTGATTTTCATCGAATCGTTCCTCTCGTTGCAGTTTTGATCAACTCGGCAACAAGTCTGCGGGAAGACTACTGAATACCCGCTGAACCCTCCTTGAACCTGCACTGAACGAGCGACAAACAGCCTAAATACGCCGCACCAGAGCCCCAGCTGCGACGAATAAGGAGGCCAGAACAGCCAGCAAAGCCAGCCAGCCGGCGTGTTCCCAGACATAACCACCGACGTAGCCTACCAGGCTGGAGCCCAGGTAATAGGCACACAAGTACAGTGCCGACGCCTGCGCCTTGGCCCCCTGCGCATGAATGCCGACCTGGCCGCTGGCAACCGCATGAGCGGCGAAGAAACCCAGGGTGAACAGCGCCAGCCCGATGACAGCCGCGCTCAACCAGGGCGTCGCACACAGCGCCACGCCCAGCAGCATCAAACCGATGCCGCCGTGCAGGACCTGACGAGCGCCGAAGCGTGGCACCAAGCGCCCGGCCCAACCGGCGCTGAAGATGCCCAGCAGATAGACAGTGAACAGTAGACCAATTACCGTCGCCGACAGGTTGAATGGCGCGCCGGCCAGGCGAAAGCCGACGTAGTTGAACAACGCGACGAAGCCGCCCATGAGCAGGAAGGCCAAAGCGAACAGCACACGCAAACGCGGGTTACTCAGGTGCAGCGAGAAGTTACGCAGCAACCCGCGCAAGGAAAGCGGTTGCGCGGTGAAATGCCGCGACGGCGGCAGCAGCCAAAGAAACAGTCCCAAGGCCAGCAGACCGAGCCCGGCAATGCCGCCCAGGGCCCAGGGCCAGCCGCCAAGGTCACTGAGCAGGCCCGCCAGCAGACGCCCGAGCAGCCCACCCAGCGCCGTACCGCCGATATAGAGCCCCATGGCGGCCGGCAGCGCTTCGGGGTCGAACTCCTCGCCAACGTAGGCCATGGCCAACGCAGGCAAACCGCTCAGCGCCAGCCCCAACAGCGCGCGCAGAATCAGCAGGCTGCTCCACTCCTCCACCAGCGCACAGGCGATCCCCAGCATCGCTGCCAGGCCCAATGCCGCAGCCATGACCGGCTTGCGCCCCCAGCTCTCGGCCAGCGCGCCGGATACCAGCAGACACAACGCCAGACTGAGGGTGGTCAGGGACAGCGCCAGGCTGCTGTTGGCCGCGGAAACGCGAAAGTGCGACGCCAGCAGAGGGAGCAGCGGCTGCACGCAGTAGAGCATGGCAAAGGTAGCGAAACCGGCGCAGAACAGCGCCAGGGTGGCGCGCCGGTAACCGGCGCTGCCACGGGTGAGATGGGTAGCGGACATCAGGCAGACTCATGAAGCACGGCGCAGGTTCGGCCGAAACAAAAGCTTAGCATGCTACCTATTGCTGCGACTGCCTGTCGCAGTGGTTTTCGTCGCCTCGTTACTGGCCGCGCAAGCGCTTGAGGTGCTCCTGCAGCCCCGCAGAGGTCTGCTCGCCCACCAGGCGCTCACGCAGCTTGCCGTCAGCGTCGACTATATAGGTCACCGGCAGCACGTCGTTGTGCGGCAGTTCGAAGCGCGCTGCCGGGTCCTGTGCCAACACAGTGAAGCGGATATCGAAACCGTCCGCTGCGCGCTTGAGGTCCTCGCCCTGCAAGGCATCGAAGTTGACGCCGATCACGCGCGCCGACTGGTTTTTCAGCGTTTGCTCGAGTGCATTGAGCTCGGGAATTTCCGTGCGGCACGGTGCGCACCACTCGGCCCAATAATTAATGACCAGCCACTGGCCATCCAGGCTGTCAGCCGTTACCTTTCGTCCATGCTGATCGGGGCCGAAATCTTCGGCGCAAGCCGTCAGCAACAGACCGGCGCAGATACCTAAAACAGCCTTGCCGACATTCCGGAGCCCTAAGCCCATGTACTCGATCCTCGTCCACTCGGGGTTGATATGACGCTGGATGCCCTGCGCCTGGAAGTACCGGACATCCGCGAGGACAACAGCGTATCCCCAGCGGAAGTCGTCCAGCGACTCGCGGCAGCTCGCCACCTGGAGCAGGAACATGGCCTACAGCAAGTGCTCGGTCTGTTGTTTTCGCTCAATCGCAGCGCTCTGACCTTACTGGAAAGGCAGCGTGCGCTGCAAAACTTCAGTGACGAGTATCGTCATTACGCCGGCCTCGCCAATAGTCAGCATCCACCGAGTGCACTGTTCGTACGCCTGTGCGGCGAACTGGCCATCGGTTTCAAGCGTCTGCTGCTGCAGATCCTGCAGGGGCGTCAGCCGTCCATGCCACACCTGGCCTGGTGCCTGTACATGGCCCAGCATTTCCTTGCCCAGCAGTTGCTGCGCCACTACCAGTTGTACCAGGAGCCACCGCCGGCGCTGTGGCGCGACAGCCACTTGCTGTACTGGATCGGCGAGCACCAGCAGTGCCTGGACGAGCCGGTGGCCGCCGCCTTCGAACCGCGACCGGCCAGCAATCTGCGCGGGCTGTACCAGCAGATGTTGTTGCTGGCATTGAGCAATCCTTTCCACCTCGATGAGGGCGAATGCCTGACGCTGTTCAGCGCCCTGGCACCGCTGGCTGGGCTGGCCAGGCTGCAAGCCTGGGATGAGGAAGACGATGCCGAAGGCCCGATAGTCGACCTCAGTGAATCACAGGCCTGCCTGGGCTTCGAGCAGCCGATCGAAGGCGAGGCGGCCAATCTGCGTCGTTTCGAGCTCGGTGCGCTGCTGATCGCCCTGCATGAACCTGCGCCCCTGCAAAGCGCCCAGGAGCGCCAGCTGCTTGAGCGCGTGCGTCAACATTGGCTGGGGCGCGAGCAACGTCGTCATGAACGCGCCGAACTGGACGGGCAATGCAGCCTGGTGGTCGGCCTACCGGCCATCCATGCGCAGTTGCTGGACAAGCTGCCGCAGCGTACCGAGGCGCAGCTACTCGATGCCAGCCCAGGCGGTGCACGCTTGCTGTGCAACGCCAACGAGGGCGGGCAGCTGCAGGTTGGGCAACTGGTTCTGCTGCTCACCAATGGTACGCCGACACTGGCTCTGGTGCGCTGGCGGCACCTCAATGTCGAAGGTCTGCACCTGGGTTTGCGCTATCTCAAAGGTCTGCCGCGGCCGGTGTGGCTGCGTCGTGCGCCCAATGCCCAGACCCACCCTGGCGTGCTGCAAAGCACCCCGGCACCGGGCAATGGCTGGCATCACGGTCTATGGTTACCCAATGGCCAGTTCACCTCCGGCGAGCACCTTTGGCTGCAGCTTGCCAGCGTACACAACCAGGCGATCCTGCCGCTGCCTGAAAGCAACCTGCAGACCTCATCGGTCACCCGCCATCCGCTGCGTCTGGCCTGATACGCAAAACTGCGACCCCAGTCACGCGGCCTGTCTGCCGAGTGCACAGTTTCACCAGCAGGTGGCTGCTTATAATTCCTGGCACTGAAGTCTCACCCAGCCTGGAACTCCACCATGTCCCACGTGCAAGACAAGCTGATTGGCTCCGTGCCCTCGCGCATCGTCGACGTCGCTCGCCTGCTGGTCACGCCCTACGAGGGGCGCGTGGCCGAATACAACATCGCCACCTGGCTGCAATTGCCCGGGCTGGCTAACCTGCCAGTGTCGCTACTGGTCAGTTATCGCGACGGAGACAAGCGCCGCGAAGTCAGTGTCGACCACGGCAAGGTCAATGCCCATGGCAAGATCTTGCTCTCCGGCATCGCGCGCATGCCGGTACGGCAAAAAATCGAAGACATGCAGGTGCGCCTGCGCTCGGCGGTGCCGGCACAGAGCTTGGTAGTCGAGGAGTTCTTCGTACAGGCCGTCGAACTGGCCAACAGCGAAAGCCTTCAAGCCATGGCCTGAACCTGAAACGCTGAAATGACAACCCCGCGCTTCGACGCGGGGTTGTTGCTTTCAGCCGCAGGAAATATCGGAGTTGGGCGTGGGCTGCGCCTTTGCGTCAGCGTCTGGCTGCAGGTTGTCAGCAGCGACATGATCGAGCAGCGACTCCGGCCAGCGTGCGAACTGCAGCCCGGTAATTCGGTTGAGCCGCGTCAGCGCTTCCTGCGGATCGCGTCGGTGAAGGTGGACTACCTTGTTCTTGCCCGTCATTACTGCCTGAGTCCTCAGCGATTCCTGCCCTGATGGCAGTTCGATAGCAACTGATTCTGCAGTAGCCAGAAGCGTGCCAGTGCGCTCGAAACGTAATCAGTAACGCGCAGCCCTCCGGCAGCACCGCCAAGCAGTGGGATGACGCCGCAAACTGACGTTTTTTGTCACCCCAAATGCCTGACGAGCCGTCGCCACGCGCCCCAAACCGCCATCAGTCAACTCTTGCCCGGCAACCATTCCGCCAGGCTGGCACCGAACTGCACCTCACGCTCTGCCTGTAAACGTTCCAACCCCTCGCGCAACGCCGGGTACCAGGGCTCGTCGAGTTGAGCAGGCAACTGCGGCAAGCTCGGCAACGGCCAAGGGCTGCACTCGAGTAGCTGATGCAGGGAAAAACTGTGCAGATCACGGCACAGCACCCAACCGCCACCACTGGCCTTGCACGCCAGATGCTCGCGTTCGAGAAAGTCCATCACCTGCGCCCATTCGTCCTCGGGCAAACGCCAGCCAGCGCGCTGCATATCGCCGTAATGCAGCGCTTCACCCTTCTGCTGACGCTTAAGCAACAGACGTAGCACCACCAGTACAATCAGCCCCTTGGGAATGGGCTCGCGACGCCAGTGCCGGGGTTGCGACAGGCCATAAACCAGTTCGGCGCCCAGCAACACGATCAACCAGGACAGATAGATCCACACCAGAAACAGCGGCACCGTGGCGAACGCGCCATAGATCAGGTGATAACCGGGAAACAGGCGCACATAGAGGCCGAACAATGCCTTGGCCACCTCGAACAGCACGGCGCTGAACAGTCCGCCGAGCAGAGCGTGACGCAACGGTACCCGAGTGTTGGGGACCGCCGCATAGAGCAAAGTGAAGGCCGCGATGCTCGACAGCAACGGCGTGAAGGCAAGCAGGGTCTTGGCTCCGACCACCGCATCCGGCCCGGAAATCAGCGACAGCGAGGCGATGTAGGTACTCACCGCAAAACCTGCCCCCAACAGCAGTGGCCCGAGGCTGAGAATCGCCCAGTACAGCAGGAAGCTGGACATCCCACGCCGCGGCTGGCGCACCCGCCAGATCACGTTGAAGGTCTTCTCGATGGTCACCAGCATGAGGAAGGCGGTCACAGCCAGCAGCCCAACGCCGAACCAGGTCAGCTGTCGCGCCTGAGTGGTGAACACCCGCAGGTATTCCTGCACCGTCTCACCGGTGGACGGCACGAAGTTGTTGAAGATGAATGCCTGGATGTTCTCACCGACCCCCTGAAACGCAGGAATCGCCGAGAGCATGGCGAAGGTCACGGTCATCATCGGCACCACAGCGAACAGCGTGGTGTAAGTCAGCGCCGCCGCGTTGCCTGCGCCACGGTTCTCCACGAAACGCTGATACAGGCTGAACCAGAACCCCACCCAGTCCTTCAAACGACCCCGCATGACCTCTCCTTAGCCCCTAAAAACATTCAGACCGTGCACCGCGTGAAAAGGTCGCATCAACAGCCTGTTAGCGGTATGCGTGCATCCACGTACCAGACGGTTAGAATAGCCGCCACCTCAAGCCGGATGCGAGTCACCATGACCGACCTGACCCTCTACCACAACCCGCGCTGCTCGAAGTCCCGCGGCGCCCTGGAGCTGCTGGAAGCACGCGGCCTGCAACCGACCGTGGTGCGCTACCTGGAAACGCCACCCAACGCCGCCGAACTCACGAGCCTGTTGGGTAAGCTGGGCATCGCTGCCCGCGACCTGCTGCGCACAGGTGAAGACGAATACAAGGCACTGGGCCTGGCCGAGGCCAACTTGAGTGAGGCGCAACTGATCGAGGCGATGGTCAAGCATCCCAAGTTGATCGAACGCCCGATCCTGATCGCTGGCGACAAGGCCGTCATCGGCCGCCCACCGGAAAAAGTGCTGGAGCTGCTGGCATGAGTGCGCCCTACATCCTGGTGCTCTATTACAGCCGCCATGGCGCCACTGCGCAGATGGCCAAACAGATCGCCCGTGGCGTCGAGATGGCCGGCCTGGAGGCACGCCTACGCACGGTGCCGGCGGTGTCCAGCGAATGCGAAGCCGTGGCGCCGAGCGTGCCAGAAGATGGCGCCATGTACGCCACCCTGGATGACCTGAAGCACTGCTCGGGCCTGGCGCTAGGCAGCCCTACCCGTTTCGGCAACATGGCGGCGCCGCTGAAGTACTTCATCGATGGCACCAGCAACCTGTGGCTGACTGGCGAGCTGGTTGGCAAGCCTGCTGGCGTATTCACCTCCACCGCCAGCCTGCACGGCGGCCAGGAAACCACCCTGTTGTCGATGATGCTGCCGCTGCTGCACCACGGCATGCTGCTCTGTGGCCTGCCCTACAGCGAAGCGGCCCTGCTCGAAACCCGCGGCGGTGGTACGCCCTACGGCCCCAGCCACCATGCTGGCGGCGACGGCAAACGCACCCTGGACGAACATGAAATCGCCCTGTGCCGTGCACTGGGTCAACGCCTGGCGCAAACCGCCAGCAAACTGGAGCGCTGAACGTGGCCCGAGCAAAGAAACCCTTGCCCAGCCTTGAATGGTTGGAGCCGCGGGTCAAACTCAGTCGAGCGCTGAGCCTGTTCAGCTTCATCGCCCTGCTGACCCTGCTGCTGGTATGGAATCTGGTCTTCGCCGATCTGCATGGCGCACGGGTCGGCGTGGTGCTAGCCATTCAACTGCTGCCGCTTGCGCTGCTCGCCCCCGGCATGTTGATGGGTAACGCCCGCGCTCATGCCTGGGCCTGCTTCGTGGTCAACCTCTACTTCATTCAGGGCGTACTCGCCGCCATCGACCCGGCGCGTGCATTGTTCGGCGCGCTGGAGGCGGTGATCAGCTTCGGCCTGTTCTGCTGCGCCCTGCTCTACACTCGCTGGCGTTTCCAGTACGACCGCAAGTTGGCCGGGGAAGTCTGATGCGTCTGGTACTGCTGCCTGGTCTGAACGGCAGCAGCCACCTCTTCGCACCATTGCTCGACGAGCTTCAGGACATCGATTGTCAGGCACTGAGCCTGCCGGATCAGGGGCCGCAGGATTACGACAGCCTGGCCGACATCCTGATCCGCGGCCTGGGCAACACGCCTTTCATACTATTGGGTGAATCGTTCTCCGGCCCGCTGGCCTACCGCCTGGCAATACGAAAACCCAAAGGCTTGCGCGGCGTGATTTTCGCCGCCTCGTTTCTGACCCGCCCAAATGCCGCCCTGCCACTACTCAGGCACCTGCCCATGCCGCTGGCACTTGCCACGCAGCCCAGGCTGCTGCGCGCCCTGTGCCTGGACAACACGGCAGAAGAAGACATCCTGCAACGGGTACGAAGGGAAATTCGCCGGCTGAATCCGTCGCTGCTGCGCGCCCGCCTGGGAACCCTGGCCGCACTACAAGCACCAGCGCAAGCCCTGGGTCTGCCCTGCCTACACCTCTGGCCACAACAGGATCGCCTGGTCGCCAGCGCCGCTGCTGAACGACTGCCGCAGTTTTGCAGTGACATCCGCCAGATTCGCCTGGATGGCCCGCACTTCATCCTGCAGACGCGGCCAAAGGTCTGTACCCAAGCAATCGCTGAGTTCATGCAGGAAATAGGCGCGAGCTAGAAAGCCCCCGGATAGTGCCCTGATGTAGGAGCGAGCTCCCCAGGGAGCCGGTAGTCCGGACGAAAACCGGGGGATGCTGTGCAGGATTCACGGATTTCGGGGTTAGGCTCTCGCTTGTAGTTTGAGGCTTGCATCTCGCCTCCTACCAGCCCAGGGTTTCCTTGAGAAAGGGAATGGTCAGCTTGCGCTGGGCCTGCAGCGAGGCCTGATCCAGACGTTCCAGCAATTCGAACAGCGCACTCATGCTGCGCTCGCCACGGGTGAGGATGAAACGGCCGACCTCGTCGCTCATCTGCAGGCCACGGCGTGAGGCACGCAGTTGCAGGGCGCGCAGCTTGTCTTCGTCGAACAGCTCATGCAGTTGGAAAACCAGCGCCAGGGTCAACCGCGACTTCAGGTCAGGCAATTGAATCGGCAGCTCGCGCGGCGACATGGTGCCCGCCAGCAAAAGACGCCTGCCGCTGTCACGCAAGCGGTTGAACAGATGGAACAAGCCTTCTTCCCAATCGCTGCGCCCAGCCACTGCATCGAGGTCATCGAGGCAGACCAGTTCACACAGCTCAAGATTGTCGAGCAACTCCGGGCCGTGCTGCACCACCTCGCCGAGCGGCAGATACACCACCGCCTCGCCACGCTGTTCGAAACGCAGGCAGGCGGCTTGCAGCAAATGGCTACGCCCGACGCCTTCGGCGCCCCACAGGTAGATCAGGCTTTCCGTCCAGCCGGCGTCGGCCTCGCACAGGCGCTCGACATAGCCCAAGGCCGCGGCATTGGCGCCGGGGTAGTAGTTGGCGAAGGTGGCGTCATCACGCAGACGCACCCCCAGAGGCAGCTGGATTGGTTTCATGCAGGACTCTGCGGCTCGTCGGAACCGCTATTGGACTCTCCGTAAAGGCCGGAAAGTTTATATAAATCATGGGCATGACGCAGCAAAACCATGATCACGGCAGCAACCGGCAATGCCAGCAGCACGCCGGTAAAGCCAAATAACTGGCCACCCGCGAGGATCGCGAAGATCACCGCGACCGGGTGCAGGCCGATACGATCGCCCACCAGCATGGGTGTCAGGACCATGCCTTCGAGCAGTTGGCCGATCATGAACACCACGCCGATACCGATCAGCGGATAGGGTTCGAGGCCGAACTGGAACAGCGCAGCAGTCAGCGCCGCACCGATACCGACGATAAAACCCATATACGGCACGATACTCGCCAGGCCCGCCAGCACGCCGATCAACAGCCCCAGCTCCAGCCCGACCAGCATCAGCCCGGAGGCGTAGATGACGCTCAACGCCAGCATCACCAGCAGTTGGCCGCGCAGGAAGGCGCCGAGCACCTCGTGGCATTCGCCAGTCAGCTTGACCACCAGCCCCTCGCGCTGACGCGGCAGCAGGCGACGCACCCGCTCGACCAGCACGTCCCAGTCACGCATCAGGTAAAAACTGACCACCGGAATCAGCAGCAGGTTGCCCAGCCAGGCCAGCAGTGCCAACCCCGAGGATGTCGCCTGGGCCAGCACCGCCTTGAGTACATCGGTGGTCTTGCCGATGTTTTCGGTAAACACCTGCTTGAGCTGATCGACCTGCAGCAGGTCATCCTGCAACCCCAGGTGCGACTGCGACCAGGGCAAGGCCGTGCCCTGCAGCCAGTCGAGCATTTCCGGCGCCAGCTGATACAGGCGCACCAGCTGTCGTCCCAGCATGGGCACCAGCACCAGCAGGAGGATGAGCAATACCAGAGCGAACAACGCGAACACCACGATCACACCACCGGTACGTGACAGACGGTGGCGCTCCAGCCGGTCGACCAGCGGGTCGCCCATGTAGGCCAGCAGGATGCCGATGAGGAACGGGGATAGAATCGGGTGCAACAAGTACAGTAGCCAGCCGAGCAGAAACAGCCCAGCCATCCATAGCCAACGGGTGGAATCGGTCATGCTCGCGTCCTCGATGCGAAACGGCGCCTGACGGCGCCGCGTGTAACTGGGCGGTGATTTACCTACCAGCAAGCTTACCAGCGAAAGCGCAGCTGATCGGTGCGCGGTTTCACCTGCGGCGCCTCGGTTACGCCCGTTTCAGGGTTCTCTACCGGCTCAGCGGCATCGAGCGGTTCGCTGACTTCCTGCAACTGCCCCAATGCCAGCTGCGCGCGCAGTTGCTCCGGGCTGGCACTGACCTGATAGACCAGGCGTTGGCCGTCGATCTCCTGCAAGCGTGCAGCGAAGGGTTCGAGCAGGCGCTCCAGCGCCGCGAAACGGCCCAGATCGGCGCCTTCGATCACCAGCGTCAGGCTTTGCGCGGCACCTGGCTTGACCAGAAAACGCGGCGCCAGGCGCTCGGCCACGGCCAGCATCACCGCGTCGGCCAGCGCGGCTTGATCGGCGGCTTCGGCCTTGCCCTGCTCGCGCTCGTCACCCAGCCACAGGCGCCAGGTCGCCTGCCAGCTGCCGCTGCTTTCGGTCGCCTGCACGGCCAGCAATGCATCGGCAGCGTAGCGCTCGGAAGCCTCGCGCAAGGCCTGAGGATCATTGGCCAACAGCACGTCGGTAGTGCCCACTGCTTGCTCGCTCAGGTCCGCCAGTGGCAAACGCAGTGGCAGGCCACGATGTTGAGCGGCATCGCGCAGCAGTGCCGATGCGCTCTGGCTTTCGCCAACCAGTTGGCTGCCTTCCGGCGACTCATTGAGCCACCAGGTCAGGATGGCCGGACGATTGGCGCCCCACAGGGCCAGGCCAGCCTGACGCAGTTGGCGATCGGTACTGCCCGGATCGAATTCGACCAGCAACGCATCGCCTTCATAGCCGTACTGGCTGACAATCTGCTGTGGGTCCTTGCGCAGCCCTTCCAACCCGGCGCCCTGCAACGCCTTGGCATCGCCGGTCAGGCGCAGCACCAGGGTCTGCAACGCTTTCTGCATGGCAGCGTCGCGACTTTCCGGCTGTTGATCGGCCACGGGCTCGCGCACCTGGTACAGACCGGTAACCGGCGCGGCCAATGCCGGCAGGCTCAAGAGCGACAGACAGAGGAACAACAGGCGGATGGGCAAACGCATTGGGGCGGACTCTC
Source organism: Ectopseudomonas composti (assembly GCF_900115475.1). GTDB lineage: Bacteria > Pseudomonadota > Gammaproteobacteria > Pseudomonadales > Pseudomonadaceae > Aquipseudomonas > Aquipseudomonas composti. Next base: position 249,268 of record NZ_FOWP01000002.1, on the reverse strand, counting down.
GCAAGGGATGGCTGCACGGCGGGCGGGCATAAAGGCCTATACCTTAAACAGCCGCCCCCGCCCCGGCAACCAGAGCCAGCGCCTGCGACGAAGCGCATGCACGCGAGTGGCCGCTACCGGGCAAGCCTGATAAAATCGCGCGCCTTCGCCAGCCGGTACGCGCGCCGGGCTCCTTGGATGAGCCTGCGCCACGTCGGCGCCTACACGAACTCCCCATCCAAAGGCCCGGATCTATGAGCAAGCAACCCTCCATCAGCTACAAGGACGCAGGCGTCGACATCGATGCCGGTGAAGCCCTGGTCGAACGCATCAAAGGCGTGGCCAAGCGCACTGCCCGTCCGGAAGTCATGGGTGGCCTGGGCGGCTTCGGCGCCCTGTGCGAGATCCCGGCCGGCTACAAGCAACCGGTACTGGTGTCCGGCACCGACGGCGTCGGCACCAAGCTGCGCCTGGCGCTGAACCTGAACAAGCACGACAGCATCGGCCAGGATCTGGTCGCCATGTGCGTCAACGACCTGGTGGTCTGCGGCGCCGAGCCGCTGTTCTTCCTCGACTACTACGCCACCGGCAAGCTCAACGTCGACGTCGCCGCCACTGTGGTCACCGGCATCGGCGCTGGCTGCGAACTGGCAGGCTGCTCCCTGGTCGGTGGTGAAACCGCCGAGATGCCGGGCATGTACGAAGGCGAAGACTACGACCTGGCCGGCTTCTGCGTCGGCGTGGTGGAAAAGAGCGAAATCATCGACGGCTCCAAGGTCGTCACCGGCGACGCGCTGATCGCCCTGCCCTCCTCCGGCCCGCACTCCAACGGCTACTCGCTGATCCGCAAGATCATCGAAGTCTCCGGCGCCGACATCGAGCAGGTGCAACTCGGCGACAAGGCCCTGGCTGACCTGCTGATGGCGCCGACCCGCATCTACGTCAAACCGCTGCTCAAGCTGATCAAGGACACCGGTGCGGTCAAGGCCATGGCCCACATCACCGGCGGCGGTCTGCTGGACAACATCCCGCGCGTGCTGCCGCAAGGCGCCCAGGCTGTGATCGACGTGGCTAGCTGGAATCGCCCGGCCGTGTTCGACTGGCTGCAGGAACAGGGCAACGTCGACGAGCACGAAATGCACCGCGTCCTGAACTGCGGCGTCGGCATGGTCATCTGTGTCGCTCAGGATCAGGTCGAAACCGCCCTGGCCAGCCTGCGCGCCAGCGGCGAGCAACCTTGGGTCATCGGCCAAATCACCGCCGCGGCAGAAGGCGCAGCCCAGGTTCAGCTGAACAACCTGAAAGCCCACTGATGCCCTGTAATGTCGTCGTCCTGATCTCCGGATCAGGCAGCAACCTGCAAGCGCTGATCGACAGCGTCGCCCACGACGGCAATCCGGCTCGCATCGCCGCGGTTATTTGCAACCGCGCCGGTGCCTACGGCCTGGAACGGGCAGAGCAGGCCGGGATCACCACCGGCCTGCTCGACCACAAGCAGTTCGACGGCCGCGAAGCCTTCGATGCCGCTCTGATCCAGACCATCGACGCCCACCAGCCTGACCTGGTGGTGCTGGCTGGCTTCATGCGCATTCTCACGCCGGGCTTCGTTCAGCATTACGCAGGCCGCCTGCTGAATATCCATCCGTCACTGCTGCCCAAGCACAAAGGGCTGCACACCCATCAGCGTGCCCTGGAAGCCGGCGACACCGAGCACGGCTGCAGCGTGCACTTCGTGACCGAGGAACTCGATGGTGGCCCTCTGGTCGTACAAGCTGTGTTGCCGATTAAGGCAGACGACACGGCCGAAAGCCTTGCGCGCCGCGTGCACCAGCAGGAACACCAGATCTATCCTCTGGCGGTACGCTGGTTTGCCGAAGGCCGCTTGCGTCTTGGCGCCCAAGGCGCAATGCTGGATGGCCAGCCGCTGCCCGCCAGCGGCCACCTGATTCGAACCTAGGAGACTCTATGCGTCGTGCCCTGCTGTTCGCCCTGACACTGTTCAGCCTGCCAGCCCTTGCCGAGGACCTGCAGCCTTTCTCTGCCAGCTATACCGCGGACTGGAAGCAACTGCCGGTAAGCGGTAGCGCCGAGCGCAGCCTCAAGCACGAAGAAGACGGCCGCTGGACCCTCAACTTCGAAGCCTCGATGCTGGTCGCTGGCCTCACCGAAGAGAGCACCTTCCGCGTCGATAACGAAACCCTGATGCCACTCACCTACCGTCTCAACCGCAGCGGCCTGGGTAAAGGCAAGAAAGTCGAGCAGGACTTCGACTGGGAACAGAAGCAAGTGATCGGCACCGACCGTGGTGACGCGGTGCGCTTCCCGCTCAATCGCGGCCTGCTAGATAAATCGACCTACCAGATTGCCCTGCAACAGGACGTCGCGGCCGGCAAGAAGAGCGTGAGCTACCAGGTGGTCGACGGTGACGAGATCGAAACCTACGACTTCCGCGTGCTTGGCGAAGAAGTGGTGCGCACCAAGGCTGGCCTGATCGATGCGATCAAGGTCGAGCGTGTGCGTGACCCCACGCAAAGCACCCGCAAGACCGTGCTGTGGTTCGCCAAGGACTGGGGCCACCTGCTGGTGCGCCTGCATCAGGTGGAAACCGACGGCAAGGAATACCAAATCATGCTCAAGGAAGGCACCGTCGCCGGAAAAGCGGTCGAAGGCCGCCGCGACTGATCTGCAACCGAATAAAAAACCGGGCCATCGCCCGGTTTTTTATTGCCCGCCGCAGCGCTGACAAACAGCGCCAACCAGGACTCCTCAGTCCTGGCTGATCGCACCAATCTTGTGAATCGACAGGTCGGCGCCGTTGTATTCCTCTTCCTGGCTCAGGCGAATGCCCAGCGACGCCTTGAGCAGGCCGTACACCGCGAAGCCACCAACCAGCGCGACCACCACGCCCAGCGCCGTGCCGATCACCTGGCTGGCCAGGCTCACGCCACCGAGGCCACCGAACACCTCGAGGCCGAAGATGCCGCAGGCGATACCACCCCAGATACCGCACAGGCCGTGCAGCGGCCACACGCCGAGTACGTCATCAATCTTCCATTTCACCTGTGTGGCGGTGAATGCCCAGACGAACAATGCACCGGCAATCGCGCCAGTGACCAGAGCACCAATCGGATGCATCAGGTCCGAGCCGGCGCAGATGGCGACCAGACCAGCCAGCGGGCCGTTGTGCAGGAAGCCCGGGTCGTTGCGCCCTACCAGCAACGCAGCGACGGTACCCCCGACCATGGCCATCAGCGAGTTGACCGCCACCAGGCCACTGACCCCTTCGAGCGTCTGCGCGCTCATCACGTTGAAACCGAACCAGCCGATGATCAGGATCCATGAGCCCAGCGCCAGGAATGGAATGTTCGAAGGTGCCATGGCCACCAGCTTGCCGTCGCGATAACGGCCATTACGACGCCCCAGCAGCAGCACCGCGCCGAACGCCAGCCAGCCACCCATGGCGTGCACCACCACGGAACCGGCGAAATCATGGAAGCCTGCACCGAAACGCGCCTCGAGCCAGGCCTGGAAACCATAGTTGCCATTCCAGATCAGGCCCTCGAAGAAGGGATAGACGAAGGCCACGATCAGCGCCGTGGCGCACAGCTGCGGGCCGAACTTGGCACGCTCGGCAATACCACCGGAGATGATCGCCGGAATCGCAGCGGCGAAGGTCAGCAGAAAGAAGAACTTCACCAGGCCATAGCCATGGTTCTCCGTCAGCACCGCAGCCGGCTCGAAGAAGTTGATGCCGTAGGCGATCCAGTAGCCAATGAAGAAATACGCCAGGGCAGAGATGGCGAAGTCCGAGAGAATCTTCGAGAGCGCATTGACCTGGTTTTTCTGCCGCACCGTCCCGACTTCCAGGAAGGCAAATCCGGCGTGCATGGCCAGAACCATGATTGCGCCCAGCAGGATGAACAGGGTATTGGAACCGTGGATCAGCGTGGCCACGGCACTATTGATGTTTTCCATCGAGAAAGAAAACTCCGAAGGCAGAAGAAAAGGCACCAAACAAAGGCACAAACCCGAAAATGCGCACCACAATGCAGCCAGCCTGTAGGGCACGCCCTCGAAAAGTGCCGCCAGGTGGCCCTGAAATAGCGCCACCCAAATACGGCATATCGATGCTTATTTCTTGTTAATCAAATGGTTATGCGCGAAATTGACCATCCTGAGCCGCTTCGATAAAGCCCCATCAAGGGGCGCTTCTCGACCTTCGCGCACCAGCAAAATGCAATCGCTATACCAAACGCCAGACCGGTCATTTCCCGACTATTCTTGCGGAACCCTCACGCTACCGAGCACTCGTAAGTAGTACATACCCAATGCAGAGGACTGCTCACCATGCCACGCAAAGCCGCTACTCCAAGCACCAAGGACGCCCTGCTGGATGAATTCCAGGCTCTGGTCAGCGACACCGAGAAGCTCCTGCAACATTCCGCAAGCCTCGCCGGCGAACAGGCCGAATCCCTGCGCGACGACATTCGCAGCAGTCTTGATCGCGCCCGCGACACCCTCCATAAAGCCGAGTCCGGGCTGCGTGAGCAAGGCAAGATCGCCGTTGATGCCACCGAGGATTACGTACACAAACACCCGTGGCAGGCGCTTGGCCTGTCGGCCGCTATCGGCCTGGTACTGGGCCTGCTGATCAGCCGCCGTTGACAGCGCCCATGTCCAATGGACCTTCGCCACGACGCTTGGGAGCAGCCCTTCTGGGCCTGCTCCAGGGCCATGTGGCGCTGCTGGCCCATGAACTCGAAGACCAACGTAACCAGGCACTACGCGCGCTGCTGCTAGGCGGCCTGTGCCTGGCCTTCGCCCTGCTCCTGCTGATTGGCCTATCCGCACTACTGCTGATCGTCTACTGGGACAGCCACCGCCTGGCGGTCGCCACCGGCCTGTGCCTGTTCTACGGTATCGGCCTGCTCGGCTGCGGTGCCTGGCTGCTGACCAGCTTGCGCAACGCCGAAGCGCCGTTCAGCGCCAGCCTGGAAGAACTGCAACGCGACCGCGAGCAACTGCTGCCATGACCTCTACCCTGCCCCCGGGCGCCTCGCGCCGCCAGCTACGCAAAGCTGTGCTGCGCATGCGCCTGGAAATGCATCGCCAGGAACTGCGTCATGAAATGCTGCAGATCAGCCAGCCACTGAAACAGGTACGGGAGTACGGACAACGCCTGCGTCAGGGAAACGCACCATTTTTGCTCACTGGTGGCGCACTGGCACTGGCCGGCCTGCTCGGTGGCAAACGCGGTTGGCGGCGCTGGCTACGCCTGGCATTGATCATCGCGCCACTACTCCGGCGCCGGCCGAACGTCAGCGATTGAAGCAGACATTGGTATAGACCTGGACTGGCCGCGATCTTGCTAGGTTGAACAACCCAGCCGCCATTCGGCGGCTCAACCGCTGAGCGCTAAGGACACCCCAGGTGATCGACGGACTGCCTTTTGCCGTCTTCCAACCCTTCATCGACACCGCTACCGGCCGTATCGCCGGCGTCGAGGCACTGGCGCGGCTGCGCGATGCCCATGGTGAGGCACGCTCGGCCGGGCCACTGTTCGCTGATCCGAAAACCCCACCTGCCGCCCTGCGCCGCCTTGATCGACAGGTGCGCGAAGATGCCCTGCGCCGCTTTCACCAGGCCCCGGCGGATTGGTTTCTGAGCCTGAACATTTCGCCGCGCTGGATCAGCCGCTTGCGCCCGGCGCAACCCCTGCCCAGCCTGATTCAGCTGCAACGCAGTGGCATCGATCCGGCGCGCATCGTCTTCGAGATCACCGAACTCGGCGGAGCCAGTCAGCGCCTGCCTGACGTGGTATCGCGCTACCGCGACGCCGGTGCGCGTATCGCCATCGACGACTTCGGTGCCGGCTACTCGCAGCTCGACCGCGTGTTGGCACTGCAGCCAGACATTCTCAAGCTGGACATGCGCCTGTTTCAGGAAGCTGCCCGTGGCGGCCCCAGCGGCGAGGTAGTCAAAGCCCTGGCACAGATGGCCGAAAAGACTGGCTGCTGGATCATCGCCGAAGGCGTGGAAACCGAAGCCGAACTGAACTTCGCCCTGGAATGCGGCGCCCGTTACGTACAGGGGTTCCTGTTCGCCAAGGCGGAAGAAGAGCTGTTCGCCAGTGACGCCTTCGTCGGCCGCTTCGCGCGGCTGCGTGACAACTACGTACAGCAGAAACTCGCCGAGCGCGCACGCCTGGTCAACCTGCGCCAGCAACTGGCTGAGTTGATGTCCGAACTCAGGTTGTGGGCCGAAAGCGGCGCTCCGGCAACGAGCCTGAAAGCGCCGGACCACTACCCTTGGCTGTTGCGCATCTATCAGTGCGACCGTCACGGCACCCAGCTCACGCCGAACCTGGAATGGCGCCAGGGCACGTGGCAGGCCGATGATCGCTACCTCGGCCACAACTGGTCGTGGCGCCCCTACTTCTATCAACTGCTGGCCGAAGGCTGGGAAGAGCGCCGCCTGACCCTCTCCACCACCTACCGCGACGCCACCACCAACCAGTACTGCCTGACGGCAGGCCAGTTCATCGACAACGGCCGTCGCCTGCTGCTGGTGGATATCGACGCCGCCGGCCTTTAGCCAACCGGGGTTGCAGCCAGCGGCCCGAACACCCAAGCTAGGCGCTCGGATCAACCTGGCGAGGATAGGCCTTGGATTGGCACACCCTGCTCACCCGCGAACGTCTTGGCAAACCCGCTCCCAGCTCGGCAGAACTGGGGCGCAGTCCCTTTCACAAGGATCATGACCGCATCATCTTCTCCGGTGCGTTCCGCCGCCTGGGGCGCAAGACCCAGGTGCATCCCGTTTCGAGCAACGACCATATCCATACTCGCCTGACCCACTCGCTGGAAGTCAGCTGCGTCGGCCGTTCGCTGGCCATGCGTGTCGGCGAGATGCTGCGTGATGAGCTGCCCCACTGGTGCACCCCGAGCGACCTGGGCATGGTGGTGCAGTCCGCCTGCCTGGCTCACGACATTGGCAACCCACCGTTCGGCCACTCCGGCGAAGACGCCATTCGCCACTGGTTCCAGCAGGCCGCCGGACGCGGCTGGCTGGACGCGATGAGCGATGCCGAGCGCGGCGACTTTCTCAATTTCGAAGGCAACGCGCAGGGCTTTCGCGTACTCACTCAGCTCGAATATCACCAGTTCGACGGCGGTACGCGGCTGACCTACGCCACCCTGGGCACCTATCTTAAGTACCCCTGGACCGCCCGCCACGCCGACGCCCAGGGCTACAAGAAGCACAAGTTCGGTTGCTACCAGAGCGAGCTGCCGCTGCTCGAACAGATCGCCGCCAAACTCGAACTGCCACAACTGGAGGCGCAGCGCTGGGCACGCCACCCGCTGGTCTATCTGATGGAGGCGGCGGACGACATCTGCTACGGCCTGATCGACCTGGAAGACGGCGTGGAGATGGAGCTGCTCGACTACACCGAAGTCGAGGCATTGCTGCTCGACCTGGTGGGCGATGACCTGCCGGAAACCTATCGCCAGCTCGGCCCTAAGGACTCGCGCCGACGCAAGCTGGCGATTCTGCGCGGCAAGGCCATCGAACACCTGACCAACGCGGCGGCCAGCGCCTTCGTCGAGCAACAGCACGCCCTGCTGGGTGGCAGCCTGCAGGGCGATCTGGTCGAACACATGCACGGTGCCGCCAAGCACTGCGTGCAGAGCGCGAAGTCCCTGGCGCGCGAGAAGATCTTCCACGACAAGCGCAAGACCCTGCACGAGATCGGCGCTTACACCACGCTGGAGATTCTCCTCAATGCCTTCTGCGGCGCGGCACTGGAGCAGCACAGCGGGCGCCCGCTGTCGTTCAAGCATCGGCGCATTCTCGACCTGCTCAGCTACTACGCTCCCGAACCGGGCTGGCCGCTGTATCGCTCGTTCATGCGGGTAATCGACTTCATCGCCGGCATGACAGACAGCTACGCTACGGAAATGGCGAGGGAGATGACGGGCCGTTCGAGCCCGATCTGACGAACAGAACGCATGAAGAACCTGATTCGCAACAGTTTTACCTGGCATGCCGGCCCGCCGGCCTGGGGTCCGGCCGTGGTCGCTGGGCTGGGCTGTGCATTGCCGCTGCTGCTCGGGCTGAGCACCGCCCACAGCGGTTTTCTCTGGGCCTCGGCAGGCGCATTCCAGGCTGCCCAGGCCAACCCGCTGCACCGCTTCGGCATGCTGCGCATGCTGCTGCTCACTGGTCTCGGCGCCTGCAGCGCCGGCCTGGGTTTCTGGGCTGGCAGTCACCCCCTGATCAGCCTGGGCATTTTCGCGGCGTTCGGGCTGCTCCTGGCCTGGCTGCAACGCTTCGGCAGCGAAGCCGGCAAACTGGGCATCGGCCTGTGCATCTGCCTGTGTCTCGGCCAAGGGCAATTCGGTATCGGCAACCTGCACAACCCTTATGCAGTGGCCATGCTGTTCATCCTCGGCGGGCTCTGGGTAATGCTGCTGGCCTTCGGCTTGCGCGGTCTGCACGGCCTGCGCATGTGGCCGTACATGCCGCGCTTCCTGGCCATCCTCAAGGTGCTCAAGCGCCACGCTCAGCGCCTGCCACGCCAACAATGGCGCCTGCACGCCCTGGCCTGCATGCTGGCCTTCGCCGCCTCAGGGCTGATCGTCAATCTTGCCGGCCTGTCGCGTGGTTACTGGCTGACGCTGACCGTCATCAGCACGCTGCAACTGGAGTTCCAAGGCAGCCTGGTGCGTGCCCTGCAGGCCAGTCTGGCCAGCCTGGCCGCCGCCGGTCTGCTGATCATCTTCGGCCACAGCCTGCAGAGCCCACCGATGATGGTGATGACCCTGCTGGTTCTGGTCTTTCTCAGCCGGGCGCTACAAGCCAATCACTATGGCCTGTTCGTGCTGCAGACCAGTGTGTGCTTCGTGCTCCTGGCCGAGAGCCTGGCGCAGGATTGGCACCTGGCCGAAGTTCGCCTGCTCAACGCGCTGATTGGCGTCGCCCTGACCCTGACCATCGCACTGCTGGTGCATGGCCTGCGCTTGCAACTGAACAAACCGGGCAAGCCCGAGGACAACTCGCAACAGCCTTTATAACGTTTCGGCAGATTCGCTCACTCTTCACTATGCTGTTGGAGCCTGCAGCGCCAGCAAGGAGTGAAGTGCGATGCCCAATACAGCGGTTGCGCGCGAACGCCGTTTCCCCCTGCATGTTCATATCAGTGTCCTGTTCACCCTTCTCTTGCTATTCACTGGTGTGGTGCTGGGGCTGTTCAACTATCAGCAGACCAGCCGGCTGATCTTCTCCAGCAGTTCGACCCTGTTCGAGCGCATCCAGTACGACGTGCAGAAGGACCTGGACAGCACCTATCGTCCGATACGTCACCTGCTCAGCCTGCTGGCACTGCACCCTGCCACCCAGGCCGATACGCTCGACGAACGCCTGGAAATGCTGCCGCTGTTCGTCCAGGCCCTGCGCGACAACCCCAAACTGGCCTCGGTCTACCTCGGCTACGAGGATGGCGACTTCTTCATGGTCAGACCGCTGCGCAGCGACATGCTCAAGCAGCGCTTCGATGTGCCGGACAAAGCCGCCTATCAGGTCTGGGCCATCGACCGCAGCAGTGCCGGCACCGAGAGCGACTACCTGTTCTACGATGGATCGCTGAATCAGCTCAGCCGCAGGCAGAACCTCAGCGAGCCCTATGATCCAAGGCAACGCGAGTGGTTCAAGCGTGCGCGTGGCGACGGCGGGCAGATCACCACCGCCCCCTATCTGTTCTTCTCCACCCAGGAAATCGGCACCACCCTGGCCAGGCGCAGCGGGCTGACCACCGTGATCGGCGCAGACCTGACCCTCGATGATCTTTCCGCTACCCTGGCCAGCCACCGCGTCACCCAAAACAGCCAGGTGGTACTCGCCGACAGTGACGGCAACGCCGTGGCCTACCCCGATAGCAGCCGCCTACTCAAGGAGGTCGATGGCAAGGTATCGCTAGTCAAGGTCAGCGAACTCAACCCGGCCCTGGGTGAACTGTTGGCCGGCCAGTTGAGCGAACAGGACGAAGGCATCGTCGAGCTGGCCAAACAGCGCTGGGCCATGGCCCATCGGCACATTCAGGAAGGCGGACCGCAGGGTTTGCATCTGGCGCTGCTGGTTCCCGAGCAAGAATTGTTGGCCGAGGCCTACCGCATCCGCTGGCAGGGTGCGCTGATCACCCTCACCACCTTGCTGCTGTGTCTACCGCTAGGCTGGCTGACCTCACGCCTGGTGGTCAAACCACTGCGTAGCCTGGTGCAGGAGGCGCAGGCCATCCGCCGCTTCGATTTCGCCTATCCGGCCAGCGGACGCTCACCGATTCTCGAAGTCGATCAACTGGCAGTGTCGATGAGCAGCATGAAGGACACCCTGTCGAGCTTTCTCGACATCGCCGCCAGCCTGTCCGCAGAAACCCATTTCGAAGCACTGATCAAACGGGTGATGGACGCCACCGTCTCCATCAGCGAGGCCCAAGGTGGCCTGCTCTATCTGCTGGACAACGACAGCGGCCGACTGGAACCGCATGGACTGATCATCGACGGCCAGAGCCGTAGCCTCGCCGAACTGGGCATCCACGGCTTGGCCCATGACGATCCGATCCTTCCCACTTGGTTACAACGCCCGGCTAGCGGTGGCGATAGCATCGCTACCTCCATCGGCTTCGACCAGGCCGGGACATTCCAGGGGCTGCTGTCGGCCATGGACAGCCCGCGCCTGCACCTGATCGCGGCTGGTTTGCACAACCGTCAGGGCGACACCGTCGGCGTGCTGGTGCTGCTGCAACGCGATACCGGCGAGAACAGCGAGAGCATGCTCAGCCCGGACCGTGTCGCCTTCGTCGACGCCGTTTCGGGCAGTGCCGCACTGTGCATCGAGAGCCAACGCCTGCTGGCCCGGCAGAAACAACTGCTGGACGCCTTCATCCAGCTGATCGCCGGCGCCATCGATGCCAAGAGCCCATACACCGGCGGCCATTGCCAGCGCGTGCCGGAAATCACCCTGATGCTGGCGCGTGCCGCTGCCGAGAGCGATGCCCCGGAGTTTCGTGACTACAAGCCCACTGACGAAGAATGGGAGGCACTGCATATCGCTGCCTGGCTGCACGATTGTGGCAAGGTCACCACACCCGAATATGTGGTGGACAAGGCGACCAAGCTGGAAACCCTGTACGACCGCATTCACGAAGTGCGCATGCGCTTCGAGGTGCTCAAGCGCGACGCCTGGATCGCCTATTGGCGGGCTCTCGCCGAAGGTGGCGAGGAGGCGGCGTTGGCCACCCAGCGTGATGAGTTGCTTAGCGATCTGGACGACGAGTTCGCCTTCATCGCACGCATCAACTTAGGGGGCGAGGCCATGGCCGATGCCGATCAGGCGCGCCTGCAACAGATCGCCGAACGACGCTGGCTACGGACTCTGGACAACCGCCTGGGGGTTTCCTGGGAGGAAGCCAAACGCCTGGAGCGTTCGCCGCCAAGTCACCTGCCAGTGGAAGAACCACTGCTTGCCGACCGCCCCGAGCATCTGATCGAGCGCGTCGGCCAGGAAGTGATCGCAGCGGACAATCGTTGGGGGTTCAAGCTGGACGTGCCGCCGTACAAGTTCGACCGCGGCGAGCTGCACAACCTGAGCATCGCCCGTGGCACGTTGACGGCCGAGGAGCGCTACATCATCAACCACCATATCGTGCAGACCATCCTGATGCTCGACCGGCTGCCCTTCCCCAAACACCTGCAGAACGTCACCGAGATCGCCGGTGGGCACCACGAGAAGATGGATGGCAGCGGCTATCCCAAACGCCTGACGCGCGAGCAGATGAGCCTGCCGGCACGCATGATGGCCATCGCCGATATCTTCGAAGCCCTGACCGCAGTGGATCGCCCCTACAAGAAAGGCAAGACGCTGTCTGAGGCGTTGAACATCATGGTTGGCATGTGCAAAGGCGCGCACATCGACCCGCAGCTGTTCGCCCTGTTCATCCGCACTGGCATCTACCGGCGCTATGCCGAACGCTTCATGCAGGCCGAACAGATCGATCAGGTGGACGAACAAGCGCTGCTGGAAAAAGCGGGATTACTGTAGAAGTGAACTGCGCTCACGAGGCGTTACGCGACGCCTCGCTTCGCGAGCAGAGCTCGCTCCTACAACAATTGGCGGGCGCCTGGATGAGCCTAAAGGCCATCCAGACAAACGGCGCCGGAGAACCCGGCGCCGCGTCGCGATCAAGCCTGGTTGATCGGGTTTTCCGGGTACCAGACATCCTGCAGCGGGCTGAGCTCGAACTTCTCCAGTTCGTCACGGCCTTTCAGCCAGGCCTCGACGGCAGCGCGCTGCGCCTCGTCCACCGAGCCACGCTTGGCCAGGCAGACCAGACCGAAGTCTTCACCACCGACGTAATCCAGGCCGTTGCCGGCAATGGCCTGATCGAGGAACTGATCGACGAAATCGTCGAGGGTCTGGTCGCTCAAGTCGGCCTTGAAGTTCAGGGTCAGCTCGAAGCCCAGCTCCTGGAATTCATCGACACAGAGCTTCTTGCGCAGACGGCGGGAACGGTTGGTCGCCATGAAACAATCCTCAAAGGTAATAACGCGCGGCACTCTAGCAGTTTCGCCGACACAGCGCCCGTCTTGTATCACCCACCAGCTCTGCGAGCATGCTGAACATCAGCTGTTTGCGAGCGTTGTTTTTAATCAGGCGGTGCCGACTGCGAGCAGAATCTTGCGGCATAATGCCGGCAACTTTTCCCCGAGCCAGACAGTCCTTTGTCTGTCTTCCTCGTTACTCCCGCCTGCCTGCGGAAGGTCCTTGTCCATGATTCAGCGGTTTCGCCAACTGGCGCTGAGCGCCGTGCTTCTCCCCCTCGCCCTGTCCTGCCACGCTGCCAGCGCCGCACTCCCTGCAAAGGTCGAGCAAGCACTGAAAGCCAACAAGATTTCCAACAACTCGCTGTCAGTGATGACCGTGCCTCTGAGCGGGCAAACCGGTGGCCTGCAGTTCAACTCCGACGTCTCGGTCAACCCAGCCTCAACCATGAAGCTGGTGACCACCTACGCAGCACTTGAGCTGCTGGGCCCCAACCATCAGTGGAAGACCGAGTTCTATGCCGACGGCCCGCTGAAGGACGGCGTGCTGCATGGCAACCTCTACCTCAAGGGTGGCGGCGACCCGAAACTCAACATGGAGAAGCTCTGGCTGCTGCTGCGCGACTTGCGCATCAATGGCGTGCATCAGGTTCAAGGAGACCTGGTACTCGATCGCAGCTTCTTCGTCGCCCCACAGTTGCCGGCGTTCAATGACGACGGCGGCGATGCCAACAAGCCCTTCCTGGTCAAACCCGACTCGCTGCTGGTCAACCTCAAGGCGCAACGCTTCATCACCCGCTCCGAAGGCGGCAAGGTGAGTATCGCCATGGACCCACCCATCGCGACGATCCGCATCGATAATCAGGTGCGCGTCCTCAAGGCCGCCAAGTGCCCGGCCTGGCCGGACATCCGCTACAACGCGGTGGACCAGTACGACGGCACCACACTGATCGTCAGCGGCCAACTGGCCGAGGGCTGCAGTGCACAAACCTACCTATCCCTGCTCGACCACCCCAGTTATGCCGCCGGCGCAGTGCGTGGCATCTGGCAGGAGCTGGGCGGTAAGATCCTCGGCAAGGACCGTCTGGGGCCGGTACCGGAAGACGCCCGCATGCTGGTGCGCGCTTTCTCCCCGGATGTGGTGGAAATCGTCCGCGACATCAACAAGTACAGCAACAACACCATGGCCCGGCAGCTGTTCCTCAGCATCGGTGCGCAGTTCCGTACCGAAGCCGACAAGGACGATTCCCTGGCCGCGCAGCGCGTGATCCGCAGTTGGCTGGCCCGCAAGGGTATCACCGCGCCACACCTGGTGCTGGAAAATGGCTCTGGTCTGTCACGCGCAGAACGCATCAGCGCACGGGAGATGGCGCTGATCCTCCAGGCGGCCTGGCGTAGTCCGTACGCCGCCGAGTTCCGCAGTTCGATGCCGCTGGTAGCGATGGATGGCACCATGCGTCGTCGCCTACAACGTACGCCGCTGGTAGGCGAGGCGCACATCAAGACCGGCACCCTGAACAACGTACGCGCCATCGCCGGCTACAGCCGTGACAGCAATGGCCAGGACTGGGCTGTGGTCGCCATTCTCAACGACCCGAAACCCTGGGGTGCCACCTCGATTCTCGATCAGGTGCTGCTCGACACCTACAGCCAACCCAAGCGCTGACGACCACGTAGCCCGGGTGCAATCCGGGGGGCTTTTATGAAGCAGGCCCCGGATTGTGTCCGGGCTACGCAATCAGCGTGCGCTGAAACGCCAGGCTCGGTGGATCTTGGGATTGCGCGCAAAGTCCGGGTCCAGCGTCTGCGCGCTGATCTCTTCGACCTGATAGCGCGCCACCAGGCTTTCATCCAACTGGAACTTGCGGAAGTTGTTGGAGAAATACAGCACACCGCCGCGGGCCAGGCGCGCCATGGCCAGGTCGAGCAATTCGACGTGGTCACGCTGCACATCGAACACGCCTTCCATGCGCTTGGAGTTGGAGAAGGTTGGTGGATCGATAAAGATCAGGTCGTACTCGCCGCGATCCTCACCCAGCCAGGCCATCACATCACCCTGCTCCAGGCGATGCTTGTCAGAAAAACCGTTGAGCGACAGATTGCGTCGCGCCCAGTCCAGGTAGGTTTTCGACAGATCGACGCTGGTGGTGCTGCGCGCCCCGCCCTTGGCCGCATGCGCAGTGGCCGTGGCGGTGTAGCAGAACAGGTTGAGGAAGCGCTTGCCGGCTGCCTCGCGTTGCAGGCGCAGGCGCAACGGCCGATGATCAAGAAACAGCCCGGTATCCAGGTAGTCGGTGAGGTTGACCAGCAGCTTGACCCCGCCTTCGCTCACCTCCATGAACTGTCCCTGAGCAGCCTGGCGCTGATACTGCTTGGTACCGGCCTGGCGTTCACGTCGCTTGATCACCACGCGGCTCTGCGCCACGCCCAGTGCCTGCGGGATAGCAGCCAGGGCATCGAGCAAACGCGCCTGTGCCTTGTCCGGATCGATAGAGCGCGGCGCAGCATACTCCTGAACGTGCACCCAATCGCGGTACAGATCGACGGCCACGGCATACTCGGGCATATCGGCATCGTACAAGCGGTAGCATTCGATACCATCGCGGCGCGCCCACTTGCCGAGTTGCTTGAGGTTCTTCTGCAAGCGGTTGGCGAACATCTGCCCGCCTTCGGACAGGCGCGCCTGCTGCGGCGCATCATTGGCTGGCTCGTCATCGTCCTCGCGCGCACGTCGCTCCCCAGTAACGAACTGCTCGGTCTGCACCTTGATCAGCAGCAGCTTGCAGGGCAGTGCACCGTTCCAGAAGGCATACTGCTTGTGGCTACGCAGGCCCATGCGCTTGCCCAGCTCGGGCGCGCCGGTGAACACCGCCGCCTCCCAGCCCAGACAGGCCTGACGCAGGCGCTCGCCCAGGTTTTGATAGAGATACAGCAAGCTGGCTTCATCGCCCAGGCGCTCACCGTAAGGCGGGTTGCTGATCACTAGCCCCTTCTGATTCTGGTCCGGACGCGGCTCGAAACTACCCAGCTCGCCCTGATAGATCTTCACCCAACCGGACAGACCGGCGCGCTCGACGTTGTTACGCCCAGGCTGGATCAAGCGTGGGTCGGCTTCATAACCGCGAATCCACAGTGGCGGCTTGGCCAAACCTGCGGCGGCGCGCTGCTCGGCCTCGGCATGCAGCTTCTTCCAGATTGCCGGCACATGACCGAGCCAGCTGGAGAAGCCCCAGTGCTCACGCTTTAGATTGGGTGCGATGTCTGCGGCCATCAGCGCCGCCTCCACCAGGAAGGTGCCCACGCCACACATCGGGTCGGCCAACGCGCCACCTTCGGCCGCGATACGCGGCCAACCAGCACGGATCAGCACCGCAGCAGCCAGGTTCTCCTTCAGCGGTGCGGCGCCCTGCTGCAGGCGATAACCACGCTGGTGCAGGCTGTGGCCGGAAAGATCCAGAGAAAGCACCGCTTCACCACGATCCAGACGCAGGTGCACGCGCAGATCCGGATTGAGCTTGTCGATGCTGGGACGTTCGCCACCGGCCGTACGCAGCCGGTCGACAATCGCATCCTTGACCTTGAGTGCGCCGAAGTGAGTGTTGTCGATGCCCGAGCCATTGCCGCTGAATTCCACCGCCAGGCTGCCCGAGGGCTCCAGATGGTCGCGCCAGTCCACCGCCTGGACGCCGTCATAAAGCTCGTCGGCGTTGTTCATGGCAAAGCGCGACAGCACCAGCAGCACGCGGTTGGCCAGACGCGACCACAGACACAGTCGATAGGCCACCTCGATTTCGGCATTGCCACGGACCGCAGCGGTCTGCTCGCGCACATCCTCCAGGCCCAACGTTTTGGCCTCTTCCAGTAAGAGGCCCTCAAGCCCTTTGGGGCAAGTCAGCACGATTTCGTAACGATCAGACATGGATGTTCCACTGCCTATGGCAATCAGGGAGGTGCTGCGGCGCACCTCGACTCAAAAATAAGTGACAAAAGGTCACAGCGCGACCCTTCGTCGGAATAAGCAAGCACTCTCATTTGCACTAGCAAAATGAGCTCATCGGCGCGCATAGCCAGATATGACGGCGTCTGGCTGAAAGTGGCTGGACGTATCTCCAGCATCCTTATGGCCTCACCCGCATTTAGGTTACGCCCTTATGACAAATCGATCATTCACAGGCCCCGGTGCATTCGTTAGAACACTACCTAGGGCTTTCGCTGCAACGGCGAAGGCACAGAAAGTTCGCCACGCCGGCAGCGGACTTTCGTAGGCAGACAATTTCTGCCTGGCCTTGCTGCAAGGCCAACGGGACATAACAGTCAACAGTGAGGGCAACACCCTATGAGAAGACTTAAGCGTGATCCGTTAGAAAGAGCTTTTTTGCGCGGCTATCAGTACGGCATCAATGGTAAATCCCGCGAACTCTGCCCCTTTACCCTACCTTCGGTTCGTCAGGCCTGGCTCAATGGCTGGCGTGAGGGCCGTGGCGACAACTGGGATGGGCTGACCGGCACAGCCGGTATTCATCGACTCAACGAACTTCACGCTGTCGGCTGATCAGGATCACACCCGACTTCACCATGCCGACCCCCTCCGGGCGGCGGGCGCAAGCCCAAGGGCTCCTTCGGGAGCCCTATTTATTTCGGTAACGCGGCAATCGCATCCACGGCCTCGCGAATCAGCGCCGGCCCTTTGTAGATGAACCCCGAATAGATCTGTACCAGGCTCGCGCCCGCCGCGATCTTCTCCGCTGCATGCTTGCCTTCGGTAATACCGCCGACCGCAATGATCGGCAAACGGCCCGACAGCTCACCTGCCAATACCCTGACGATATGCGTGCTCTTGTCACGCACCGGCGCGCCCGACAGACCGCCGGCCTCGTCACCATGGGCCAGCCCCTCGACACCTTCTCGGCTGAGCGTGGTGTTGGTGGCGATCACCGCATCCATGTCGGCGCCCAGCAGCGCTGACGCCACCAGAGCGGTCTCTTCATCGCTCATGTCCGGGGCAATCTTGATCGCCAGCGGCACGCGCTTGCCGTGCTCCTGAGTCAGATCTTCCTGACGACGACGCAGCGCCTCGAGCAACTCCTTCAGCGAGTCGCCGAACTGCAGACTACGCAGCCCTGGCGTGTTGGGGGAGCTGACGTTGACTGTGACATAGCTGGCATGGGCATACACCTTGTCCAGGCAGGCCAGGTAATCGTCCACTGCCCGTTCAACCGGTGTATCGAAGTTCTTACCGATATTGATACCCAGCACACCCTTGAACTTCGCCGCCTTGACCCGCTCGAGCAGATGATCGACGCCATGGTTGTTGAAGCCCATGCGGTTGATCACCGCCTCGGCCTCCGGCAGACGGAACAGGCGCGGCTTGGGGTTGCCCGGCTGCGGACGCGGGGTCACAGTGCCGATCTCGACAAAGCCGAAGCCAAGTTGGGCGAAGCCATCGATGGCATCACCGTTCTTGTCCAGCCCAGCCGCCAGACCGACTGGATTGGCGAACTGCAAACCCATCACGTTTACCGGCAGGCTGGTCGGCGCCTTGGTCAGCAGGCCATTGAGCCCCAAACGGCCACCAGCACCGATCAGATCGATGGACAGCTCATGAGAAGTTTCCGGGGACAGTTTGAACAGCAGCTCGCGGGCCAGTGAGTACATGGGCAGGCTTAGCTCGACAGGTAGAAAGTTGGCAGGCCGGCGATTATAGCCGTGCAGGCACCGCTGGCGCGAGGCAAGCACGCCAGATCAGTCCAAAGGGCGTAAGCTCAACAACTCACCGGTGCTGCTGAACTCCAGCACGAAGGAACCATAGATACCGGCATGGGTCAGATACGGCCGCAAATGATGGGCCGGCAAACTGACGCGGCGCCCATCACGGCTTTGCGCCATAATCCGGTTGGCATGGCCTCGATAGATGGCCTGCAACCGTTCGGCCGATAACGCAATATCCAGCACCAAGCTGGGCATGGAGGCACCCTCGCAAATGAATGCGGCTATTTTGCCACAGACCTGCACCGCGACAGACGCTCACGCGCCGCGCTACGCTATAGGGGTAATAGCCGTCCACGTCTGCCGCACTGCGGTAGACGCTTCAGGAGCGATCTGCCGGCCATGAGCCTGTCCGAGTCCTCAACTATCAGCAGCCGCCTGGCAGCCCTGGCACAACGCATGGGTCTGCTCGGCCGCAACTCACGGCAGATATTCAGCAAAGCCAGCGCCCTGCGCCTACCATTCAAACCGCTGCCTGCAGCGGTCGAGAGCATCTGCTGGCACGACGGCCCTCAATTGCAGCTCTTGCTCAACCTACCGCTCGGCGCGCTTTCCGGCCCCGTACAGGAAGACAAGGCCCGCGCGCACTCAGCGCTGTCTCAGGTCGTGGAAGCTCAATCCCAACAACTACAGACCTTCGACCTGCGCCTGATCGATGGCTTCGCCTGTCCGCCTTGCACACCTGGCTACGCGAGTTTCGAAGACTACGCAGCGAGCGAGCACTGCAAGCAGGTACGCATCATCAGCTACAAGGATTTCGTCAAAACCATCAGCCTGGCATTGCCGCGCTTTCTGGCTGGCGAGCCGATCGAACTGCGTCAGGCCAACTGGCGTGGCGCGCGGACGTTCTGGTTAGGAGAAATGCAAGGCGAAGCCTTTGCCGGCGCAGTTGCCTATGCACGCAGACGCGGGCTGGAAGTGCTACTGCCAGCCAATCTGCTGCGCTATCGATTGAATGAAGCGGGCCTGGACAACCTGCAGAGTCGTTATCACGTGCTGGCCATGCCGGAAGCCGCCTGGAGCGATCCCAGCTTCATGGGGTTGCTGCTGGACAACGGCATCCCCTATGCACGCCTGTCACTGCTGAAAAAAGCCGGCACTCCCGAGTTCCTCCTACTACCCAAAGAACATCAGGAAGCGACTGCATTGGGCGAAGGCTTGCGCCTGGCCGGCGCGCCGGACGTGCCTGGTCACTTGCGTCAGTTGGCTATCCAGCCCACCTGAACAGACCGATGCGCTATTCGTCGCAACCGCGCAACAAGCGTCCGATCATTTCCAGCGAATAACCACGGTAGGCCAGAAAGCGACCTTGTTGAGCACGCTCACGAACGTCAGCAGGCAGCCGACCGGCAAACTTGCGCTGCCAGGTTTCTCGCAATTGCTCAAACCAGTCGATACCACTTTCACGCAGAGCCTGATCAATATCGCCACGCGCCAGTCCACGCTGGCCAAGCTCCTCGCGAATACGCTGCGGGCCGTAACCAGCACGCGCACGATAAGCGACGAAGCTTTCCAGATAGCGGGCCTCGGATAACAAGCCCTCCTCAGACAGCCGCTGCAAAGCCGCGTCGATCATGTCCTCGGGTGCGCCACGCTTGCGCAGCTTGCGCGTAAGCTCGACACGCCCATGCTCACGTCGCGCCAGCAGATCCATGGCCGCTCGCCTGACGGCGAGCGGGTTATCCAGTACGACGGTCATGCTCTGACGACTTAGAAGTCGGCTTCAGCATCAGCCAGATCGGCAGCCGGAGCCTTGGCCGGCGCGCTGCTGACCAGCAGTTTCTCGCGAATCAGACCTTCGATCTCGCGCGCCACTTCCTGGTTGTCTTCCAGGTACTTGGCCGCATTGGCCTTGCCCTGACCGATCTTGTTGCCTTTGTAGCTGTACCAGGCGCCCGACTTCTCGACCAGGCCCTGCTGCACGCCGAGGTCGATGATCTCGCCATTACGGTAGATGCCCTTGCCGTAAAGGATCTGGAACTCGGCCTGACGGAAAGGTGGAGCGACCTTGTTCTTGACAATCTTCACACGGGTTTCGCTACCGACTACTTCCTCGCCTTCCTTCACCGCGCCGGTACGGCGGATATCAAGACGAACCGAGGAGTAGAACTTCAGTGCGTTACCACCGGTGGTGGTTTCCGGGCTACCGAACATCACACCGATCTTCATGCGGATCTGGTTGATGAAGATCACCAGGCAGTTGGCGTTCTTGATGTTACCGGTAATCTTGCGCAGCGCCTGGCTCATCAAACGAGCTTGCAGGCCGACGTGCATGTCACCCATCTCACCTTCGATTTCCGCCTTGGGCACCAGAGCCGCCACGGAGTCGACGATGATCACGTCAACGGCATTGGAGCGCACCAGCATGTCGGTGATTTCCAGCGCCTGCTCACCGGTGTCCGGCTGCGATACCAGCAGGTCATCGACGTTGACGCCGAGCTTGCCAGCATAGTCAGGATCGAGCGCGTGCTCGGCATCGACGAAGGCGCAGGTCGCGCCGAGTTTCTGGGCTTCAGCGATGACCGACAGGGTCAGGGTGGTCTTACCAGACGACTCAGGGCCGTAGATTTCGACGATACGGCCTTTCGGCAAACCGCCAATACCTAGTGCGATATCCAGACCCAGCGAACCGGTGGAAATGGCCGGAATCGCCTGACGGTCATGGTCACCCATGCGCATGACAGCACCCTTGCCAAACTGCTTCTCGATCTGACCCAGGGCAGCCGCCAAGGCGCGCTTCTTGTTCTCGTCCATTACCATCCTCACGTGTTCAGAAGGGCCTCAACGGCCGCCAACAACTGTATAAGTAGCCAGTATTATTCCACAGGGCAAGTCGCCCGCCTACCCCATTACTGGATTTTCCTCTGCCGACAGGCGCAGAAGCCCGGCCAGAGCGGCCTCGACCGTTTGTCGGCGCACCTCATCGCGATTACCGGTGAACTGCTCACGCACACTGAAGAGACGCTCACCATCGCCCCAGGCCAGCCAGACGGTACCTACCGGCTTTTCCTCGGAACCACCATCGGGACCCGCCACACCACTGACGGCAACCGCGTAACGCGCGCCACTATGCGCCTGCGCGCCACGCACCATGGCTTCGACCACCTCGCGGCTAACCGCGCCGACACTGGCGAAAAGATCAGCGCAGACACCCAGTTGCTTGGCTTTCTGGACATTGGAGTACGTCACGTAGCCCGCTTCGAACCAGGCCGAACTACCCGGTATGCGGGTGATCGCCTCGGCGATACCGCCGCCGGTGCAGGACTCCGCCGTCGTGACCTGAGCCCCCTGCTCTTTCAAGGCGACGCCCAGTTGTTCGGCCAGTTGGCTGATTCTGTCCATGTCCGTTCCTCACCGATAGAACGACAAACCCTACACAGCTTGACCTGTCAGTGGAAACGGCAAATTTCGTCTACTGTTATCTCGGGCGATGGAACGAGAGGAGACACTGCAATGTGGCTATCACGGAAAAAGGAGCACAGGGACGCGCCGGATCAGGGAGCAGCTGAGCTTCAGGCCATACGCCAATCGATGGCGATGATCGAGTTCACCCCGGATGGCATCATCCTCGACGCCAACCCAGCCTTTCTCAGCGTGGTGAATTACCGCCTGGAAGATATCGTCGGCAAACACCACCGCCTGTTCTGCGCCCGCAGCCTAAGTGAGAGTCTCGCCTACCAGCAATTCTGGCAACGCCTGCGCCAGGGGGAGCATTTCAGTGATCGCTTCCCAAGACTGACGCGAGATGGCAAGGAGGTCTGGCTGGAGGCGACCTATATGCCGATCCTCAATGGTCAGGGCAAGGTGACCAAGGTGATGAAGATCGCCACCGACATCACCCGCCAAGTCGCGGCTGAACACATGCACGAGAGCTACATCAAAGCCATCGACCGCTCCATGGCGGTGATCGAGTTCAACCTCGAAGGCGAGGTCGTGAATGCCAACCAGAACTTTCTCGACCTGATGGGCTATCGCCGCGAAGAAGTGATTGGCCAGCATCACCGGCTCTTCTGCCTTAACGAAGACAGCCACAGCGAGGGCTACCGGCAATTCTGGGCTCGCCTGAACAAGGGCGAGTTCATGTCCGACCGTTTTCGCCGCGTGACCAAACAAGGCCGCCAGGTCTGGCTGCGCGCCACCTATAACCCGCTGTATGACGCCAGTGGACGCGTCTACGGCGTGGTGAAATTCGCCAGCGACATCACCGCCCAGGTCGAGCGCCGCGACTCGGAAGCCGCTGCAGCCCAACTTGCCCATGACATCGCCAAGGAAACCGACGTATCCGCCGATCATGGCACCCGCACCGTGTCGCAAACCGTGGCCGTGGTCACCGACATTGCCAGTGAGTTGGCGAACGTGGCTGAACAGATAGAGGGTCTGAACAAACAGTCCGAACAGATCACCAGCATCGTTCAGGTCATTCGCAGCATTGCCGACCAGACCAACCTGCTGGCGCTCAACGCCGCCATCGAGGCCGCACGGGCGGGCGAACAAGGACGTGGGTTTGCGGTAGTCGCCGACGAGGTTCGGCAACTTGCCTCGCGTACCAGCCAGGCCACTCAGGAAATTAATGGGGTGGTGCAACAGAATCAGAATCTTGCCCGCAGTGCCGTCTCCAGCATGGCGACCACCCGAGAGCGAGCACGCCAGAGTGTCGACCTGGCCAACCAGGCTGGAGAAGTGATTCGCGAGATTCGTAGCGAATCGCAACGTGTAGTAGAAGCAGTGGCCCAGTTTTCGGTGACCTTCACCGACTGACAGGGAATTGCGTCAGATTCGCAGCCCACGTGAGGGACGAAGTATGGGAAAATTCCCGGCTTCGTCACACCAACCGCACGTAAGGCCCGGCATGACCGATCTCTCCGCACACACCCCGATGATGCAGCAATACTGGAAGCTGAAGAATCAGCATCCGGATCAGTTGATGTTCTATCGCATGGGTGACTTCTACGAGATTTTCTACGAAGACGCGAAGAAGGCAGCCAAGCTGCTCGACATCACTCTGACCGCACGCGGCCAGTCGGCCGGCCAATCGATCCCCATGTGCGGCATTCCCTTCCACTCGCTCGAAGGCTACCTAGCCAAGCTGGTCAAGCTTGGCGAGTCGGTGGTGATCTGCGAGCAGATCGGAGACCCGGCGACCAGCAAAGGCCCGGTGGAGCGCCAAGTGGTGCGCATCATCACTCCCGGCACCATTAGCGACGAAGCCCTGCTCGACGAACACCGCGACAACCTGCTGGCCGCCGTGCTTGGCGACGAACGCCTGTTCGGCCTGGCGGTGCTGGACATCACCAGTGGTCGCTTCAGCGTGCAGGAGATCAAGGGCTGGGAAAACCTGCTGGCCGAACTGGAGCGCCTGAGCCCCGCCGAACTGCTGATCCCGGATGACTGGCCGCAGGGCCTGCCAGCCGAGAAGCGCAAGGGCTCGCGCCGCCGCGCGCCCTGGGATTTCGAGCGCGACAGTGCCTTCAAGAGCCTGTGCCAGCAATTCGGCACCCAGGACCTGAAAGGCTTCGGTTGCGAGAACCTGACCCTGGCCATTGGCGCTGCCGGCTGCCTGCTCGGCTACGCCAAGGAAACCCAGCGTACTGCCCTGCCCCACCTGCGCAGTCTGCGCCACGAGCGCCTGGACGACACGGTGATCCTCGACGGCGCCAGCCGCCGCAACCTGGAACTGGACATCAACCTAGCCGGTGGCCGCGACAATACGCTGCAGTCGGTCATGGACCGCTGCCAGACCGCCATGGCCAGCCGTCTGTTGGGTCGCTGGCTGAACCGCCCGCTGCGTGATCGTGCAGTACTGGAGGCGCGACTGGACGCCATCGCCTGTCTGCTGGACGGCTATCGCTTCGAAACGCTGCAGCCACAGCTCAAGGAAATTGGCGACCTGGAGCGTATTCTCGCTCGTATCGGCCTGCGCAACGCCCGACCGCGTGATCTCGCCCGCCTGCGTGACGCTCTGGCTGCGCTGCCCGAGCTGCAGCAAGCGATGACCTCGCTGGACACGCCGCATCTGCAACAACTGGCCAGCACCATCGCCACCTACCCGGAACTGGCCGACCTGCTGGCCCGCGCCATCATCGACAACCCGCCCGCGGTGATCCGTGACGGCGGCGTACTGAAAACGGGCTACGATGCCGAGCTGGATGAACTGCAGGCGATGAGCGAAAACGCCGGCCAGTTCCTCATGGACCTGGAGGCCCGCGAAAAAGCCCGCACCGGCCTGGCCAACCTCAAGGTTGGCTACAACCGCGTGCACGGTTATTTCATCGAACTGCCGACCAAGCAGGCCGAATCGGCACCGGCTGACTACATTCGCCGACAGACGCTCAAGGGCGCAGAGCGTTTCATCACCCCGGAGCTGAAGGAGTTCGAAGACAAGGCGCTGTCGGCCAAAAGCCGCGCCCTGGCGCGCGAGAAGATGCTCTACGACGAGCTGCTCGAGCGCCTGATCGGACACCTGGCGCCGCTGCAGGACAGCGCATCAGCTCTTGCCGAGCTGGACGTGCTGAGCAACCTGGCCGAACGAGCACTGAATCTCGACCTGAACCGGCCGCGCTTCGTCGACGAGCCGTGCATGCGCATCGACCAGGGCCGCCACCCGGTGGTCGAGCAGGTGCTGACCACACCCTTCGTGGCCAACGACCTGGACCTCGACGACAGCCGCCGCATGCTGGTCATCACCGGGCCGAACATGGGTGGTAAATCCACCTACATGCGTCAGACCGCACTGATCGTGCTCCTGGCCCATATCGGCAGCTTCGTGCCGGCGGCAGCCTGCGAGCTGTCGCTGGTCGACCGCATCTTCACCCGCATCGGCTCAAGCGACGACCTGGCCGGCGGCCGCTCCACCTTCATGGTGGAAATGAGCGAAACCGCCAACATCCTGCACAACGCCAGTGAACGCAGCCTGGTGCTGATGGACGAGGTCGGCCGCGGCACCAGCACCTTCGACGGCCTGTCACTGGCCTGGTCGGCAGCGGAGCATTTGGCGCATCTGCGCGCCTTCACCCTCTTCGCCACCCACTACTTCGAGCTGACCGTACTCCCGGAAAGCGAACCGGTGGTGGCCAACGTGCACCTCTCGGCTACCGAGCACAACGAGCGCATCGTCTTCCTCCACCACGTTCAACCAGGCCCTGCGAGCCAGAGCTATGGCTTGGCCGTGGCACAGCTGGCCGGCGTCCCTGGCACGGTGATCAGCCGTGCGCGTGAACACCTGGCACGCCTGGAAACCACCAGCCTGCCGCACGACCTGCCACGCCAGGAACCCGGCAAAACGCAAGCACCGATGCAAAGCGATCTGTTCGCCAGCGTGCCGCATCCACTGCTGGAGCAATTACACAAGATCAATCCAGATGATCTGACTCCGCGCAAAGCGCTGGAGCTGTTATATACATGGAAGACGCAGATCTAACGCTCAATACAACAAACTGCTAGAATCGCGCGCAATTTTACGACCGCCCCGGTTTACAGCCTGAGCCGCGGCCACAGACAGAGCGCCTGGCAGCCCTTCACAGAAAGGGCCCAGGCCGCCGCCCGAGGAGAGAATCAGACATGACCTTCGTCGTCACCGACAACTGCATCAAGTGCAAATATACCGACTGTGTGGAAGTCTGCCCGGTGGACTGCTTCTACGAAGGCCCGAACTTCCTGGTCATCCACCCAGACGAGTGCATCGACTGCGCCCTGTGCGAGCCCGAGTGCCCAGCGCAAGCAATCTTCTCGGAAGACGAAGTACCAGAAGACCAGCAGGAGTTCATTGAACTGAACGCCGATCTGGCAGAAGTATGGCCGAACATCACCGAGAAGAAAGAGGCACTGCCGGACGCCGAAGAGTGGGACGGCGTGAAGGATAAACTGCAGCATCTGGAACGCTGAGTTCATCCAGAAATACAAAGACCCGCCAAGTGCGGGTCTTTTATTTTCTGAGCACAGGCCATGACGACATCAGGAACATAGGTGACGGTCCACAAGCGTGCCAGAAAAAATAGCGCGCAAAAAAAGGGGCGGCTTGCGCCGCCCACTTTTATTCCCTAATCCCTTTGTTTCCCAACTCATCGTCCTGATGAATCGCTTCTTGCGATGTTCCTAGTCATCATCCTGATGACCCGTGCTTGTCCCTGAGCACGGGTGTGATATTAGCCGTTCCAGGTTGCCGCACAACCAGACCAATCGTTGCCTAGTCTGTTTTGTTTATTTTTAAATTCATTTAAAAACAATAACTTATCTAACAAATAAGTGAAAATCATAAGTTTTAAGAACAAACACTGACAGCATCTGTAAGCGATGACTTACACGAGCGCGCATAAAAAACCCGGCCGAAGCCGGGTTCGTGATCAAGGGGATCGCCTCACTGAAACAAGGCGTCGCTGGAGAGACCGTTCTTCTCGAGAATCTCCCGCAGGCGCTTGAGCGCCTCGACCTGAATCTGCCGAACTCGCTCGCGAGTCAGGCCGATTTCCTGGCCCACCTCCTCCAGCGTACAGCTCTCGTGGCCGCGCAAACCGAAACGACGCACCACGACCTCACGTTGCTTGTCGGTCAGGTCGGAGAGCCACTGATCGATGCTCTGCGACAGATCATCGTCCTGCAACAGCTCGCAGGGATCGGTCGGGCGATCATCGGTCAGAGTGTCGAGCAACGTCTTGTCCGAGTCCGGACCGAGCGAGACGTCCACCGAGGACACTCGCTCATTGAGGCCGAGCATGCGCTTGACCTCGCCCACCGGTTTTTCCAGCAGGTTGGCAATTTCTTCCGCGGAAGGCTCATGGTCGAGCTTCTGGGTCAGTTCACGAGCCGCACGCAGGTAGACGTTGAGCTCCTTGACCACATGAATCGGCAAACGGATGGTTCGCGTCTGGTTCATGATGGCGCGTTCGATGGTCTGGCGGATCCACCAGGTTGCATAAGTCGAGAAACGGAACCCCCGCTCCGGATCGAACTTTTCCACGGCGCGAATCAGGCCGAGGTTACCTTCCTCGATCAGATCGAGCAGCGATAGACCACGGTTGACGTAACGCCGAGCGATCTTCACGACCAGGCGCAGGTTGCTCTCGATCATGCGCTTGCGCCCGGCAGGATCGCCCTTCTGCGCCAGACGCGCGAAGTGCACTTCCTCTTCGGGAGAGAGCAAGGGAGAGAAACCGATTTCGTTGAGGTAAAGCTGAGTGGCGTCTAGCGCCCGGGTGTAGTCGATGTATTTGTGTTGCTTGGAGGGGGTGGCGTTCTTGGCCTTGGTACGTGCGACCGGTGCTTCCACCTCATCGCCCTGAACCTCGCCGAAAACGATGCCTGGCTCCATGAGGAGCAGTTCATCGTCGACGTCAAACTCCGGCGCTTCTTTTTTGATGAGAGCCATTGTTGTTGTCCCTAGCTGAGTTCGACAACAGACTCTGGCGGAACCGTCCTGGCCATACCTGAGCCCGTCCCTCCTACGTGATGGCGTGGGTCAGCAGCGGATCAACGACGTGGCAGATATTGCAGCGGATCGACAGGTTTACCTTGGCGGCGAATCTCGAAGTGCAGCTTCACCCGGTCGGCCCCTGTGGACCCCATCTCGGCAATGCTTTGCCCGGCTTTGACCTGCTGCCCCTCCCGTACCAACAACCTGCGGTTATGACCGTAAGCACTTACGTAGGTATCGCTGTGCTTGATGATGATCAACTCGCCGTAGCCCCGCAAACCACTCCCGGCGTACACCACTGATCCATCAGACGCAGCTAAAACAGGCTGTCCTAATTCCCCGGCTATATCAATGCCTTTATTCAAACTGCCGTTTGAAGAGAATCGACTGATCACCGCACCCTGACTTGGCCAGGACCAACCACTGGCGGAGCGGCTTACCGGCGTTACCGGAGTAGTCGCTGGGGTGTTGGCCACAGGCGGCCTGGTCGGCTGCGTTGCGGGCGGCGCCGTCACGGCAACCGGCGGGCGACTGACTGGTTGGGAGACGACAGGCGAAGTCGACGTAGATGGCGCCGATGCCACCGGCTGACTGCTGCCTACCGGACGGTTGTCGAAACGGATCGTCTGGCCAACGCGGATCACGTAAGGATCACGCAGGCCGTTATGGGCAGCCAGTGCCTTCCAGTCCCAGCCGAAACGAAAGGCAATGGAATACAGCGTATCGCCACGCTGCACCACATAGTGGCCGCTGCGCACGGGCTGACGCTGTACCACTGGAGCACGCCCCTGGTTCTGTCCACGGTCGACCACTTGCACGCCACCTGGGGGCGAGCTGACGCAGCCGACCAACGCGCAGGCAGCAAGCATGGCCAGAGGCAGGCGAATGGCTGCTACTGCGCGGACTAGCACGTGAAGGACGGTCCAACTCACCCAACTGCTCCCTGAATGATTCCGAGTACGGCGCCTATTGTGCCGTATTTATTCGCTGCGACCAGTATCGACTGGCCGACGACTCGCCAGCCACTCCAAACCGAGCACTAGAACGATACCGCCGATTGCCAGTGCAACGGCAAACAGCAACTGCGGATCCTGGCCACTGATTTCGGCAAATTGCCCTGGCAGCAGGTTGCTCTCCAGTAACGGCACCTGCTCGCCCTTGCTGTCGATACGCCAGCTCAGGGTCTCTTTCCAGGGCCACACCTTGTTCAGCGAACCCAGCATCAGGCCGCTCAGAAACGCCAGGCTCAGATCGCGCCAGCGCGACAGCAGCCAACTGAGCAGGCGAGCGAAACTGAGAATACCCACCAGACAGCCACTGGCGAACACCGCCAGGACCAGTAGATTGAGGTCCTTCACCGCGCCCAGCACCACCGAGTACAGGCCGAGCAGCAACAGAATGAAGCTACCCGAGATACCCGGCAGGATCATCGCGCAGATGGCGATGGCGCCAGCCAGGAACAGGGTAGGCAAATCACTGCCCCACTGCATGGGAGCCGCAACGGTGATCCAGTAAGCGAAAGCCAGTCCCAGCACAAAGCTCAGCACCCGGCTCCAGTTCCAGCGGCTGATTTCCCGCCCGACCAGATAGGTGGAGACCAGAATCAGGCCAAAGAAAAACGACCATACTGGAATCGGGTGATGGTGCAGCAAGTAGGTAATCAGCCGCGCAAGAGTCAGAACGCTGGTGAGAATGCCGCAGAGCAGCACCAGCAGAAAGGTCGCGTTGGCCATCTGCCAGGCGTCCTTGATGCGGCCGCGCAGCAGCAGAAGAAGCGCTTCGGGAACACGGGCAATCGAATGCAGCAACTCGTCGTAAATGCCGCTGATGAACGCGATGGTGCCACCGGAAACACCGGGCACGACATCTGCAGCGCCCATGGCCAGCCCCTTGGCATAGAGCAGAAAATGTTTCTTCATGGATCCTTCCGGAGAGATAAAGCGATCAGGCCAGGGGCCCGTTGAGCAGCGGTACGAAGCGCACGGCGTCCAGGACGTGACGGGAAAAACCATCCGCTTCACGAATGATCAGCAGCAGTTGCTGCACATCGCCACTGCCGACCGGGATGACCAAGCGCCCACCTGGAGCCAGTTGGTCGAGCAAGGCCTGCGGCACCTGCGCGGCGGCGGCAGTGACGATGATGCCGTTATAAGGGCCGAGCGCGTTCCAGCCTTCCCAGCCATCACCCCAGCGAAAGACCACGTTGCGCAGCTTGAGTTCGGCCAGACGCTCCTTGGCACGATCCTGCAGCACCTGGATACGCTCCACCGAGAACACCCGCTCGACCAGTTGCGCCAGCACAGCGGTCTGGTAACCAGAGCCGGTGCCGATCTCCAGCACCTTGTCCAGCGGGCCGGCAGACAGCAACAGCTCGGTCATGCGCCCGACCATGTAAGGCTGGGAAATGGTCTGGTTGTGGCCGATGGGTAGCGCAGTGTCCTCATAGGCGCGATGAGCCAGCGCCTCGTCGACGAACAGATGACGCGGTGTACGGCGGATCACTTCCAGCACCCGCGCGTTGGACAGCCCTTCCTCGTAGAGGCGCTGAATCAATCGCTCACGGGTGCGCTGCGAGGTCATACCGATCCCGCTGCGCTGCATGTCGTCCTGTCCACGCATCAGAAGATGCCCTCCAACCAGCCATCCATCGTTTCGAGGGCCTCATTGAACGTGCGATCGAGCCGTAGCGGCGTGATCGATACATAACCTTGCATCACTGCATGGAAATCGGTGCCTTGGCTGCCGTCCTCGACATCCCCGGCCGCCGCGATCCAGTAACCTTCCTTACCACGCGGATTGACCACCTTGACCGGAGCCGCCGCGCGCGCGCGGTGGCCGAGGCGGGTCAATTGCACACCACGAATGTGTTCCAGCGGCAGGTTGGGCACGTTGACGTTGAGCACGGTGCGCGGTGGCAGCTCGAGCCGCTCGTGGGCTTCGACCAGCTTGCGGGCGAAATAGGCAGCGGTCGGCAGATTGTCGGGCAGACGCGAGAGCAACGAAAAGGCGAACGCCGGCTTGCTCAGGAAGCGGCCTTCCAACGCAGCGGCGACAGTGCCGGAATAGAGCACGTCATCGCCCAGGTTGGCGCCCAGGTTGATACCTGAGACGACCATGTCCGGTGTCTGCTCGAGCAACCCATTGAGCCCCAGGTGCACGCAGTCGGTCGGCGTGCCATTGAGGCTGATGTAACCATTGGCCAAGGCCGTCGGGTGTAGCGGACGGTCGAGCGTCAGCGCACTGCTGGCGCCGCTCTTGTCTTCGGCAGGCGCGATCACCACGCACTCGGCGTAGTCAGCCAGCGCCTGGTGCAACGCAGCGATACCGGGCGCGTTCACCCCGTCGTCGTTAGAAATCAGAATTCGCATGGAGTATCCGTCTGCCCTGCTGGCACCAGATCGAGCAATTCGCGCACCACCACGGTGGCGAAACACCCGGCCGGCAGGACGAATGCAAGTTGCAGAATATCGGGCTCGGGATAATGCCATGACAGGCCGCCGATGGGGAGGCGCAGAATTCGCCGTTCGTGCGCCATGTCCGCCTTGATCAGCCATTGCACCAGTTGCGCAGCCTGATCGGCTACCGCCTGCTCCAGCTGGTGGGTCTCAGCAGTGGTCGGCAAAGGCCCGTCGCCCCACAGCGGGCCGGTGGGGTGCAGATCGAGAATGGCCAGACGCGGGTCAATACACTCGGCCTCGCCAGCCATGAAGAAGCTGCGACTGCCAGTGAAGGCTAACAGGTCGCCGATCTGCGCCTGGTTCCAGGTGCCGGCAGCCACACGCTTGGCCAGTACCTGGTTGAACAGGTAGCTGCGCGCCGACGACAGCAGGCGCGAACGCAGGTTGCGCTGCACCGGCAGTTCTTGCCGCGAGGCAAAATCACGCGCCTGCTCGACGTTGCCGCCATCGAAGCCGAAGCGCTGCAAGCCGAAGTAGTTGGGCACCCCTTGTTCGGCCATACGCTGCAGGCGTTGCTCCAGCGCATCGCGGTCCGCCTCCAGAGCAGTCAGGCGCAAGGTGAAACCATTGGCAGCATGGGCGCCACGTTGCAGCTTGCGGTTGTGCCGCTGACTGCTGAGGATGGCCAGGTCATCGCCCTGCGCCGCCGTCAGATCAGGATCGGCCTTGCCTGGCAGATGCAGGCTGAACCATTGCCGAGTCAGCGCCTGGCGGTCCTTGAGGCCGGCATAGCTGACGGCCTTGAGCGGCAGCCCAGCAGCGCGGGCAATACGCCGGGCAGCCTCTTCGGTATTCAGACCGCGCTTTTCCACCCACAGCCAGAGGTGCTCACCCTGACCGGTGAGCGGAATGTCCAGTACCTCGTCGACCTGGAAATCCTCAGCCGTAGCCTTGAGTACCGCGCGCCCGCAGGCGTCGCCATGGGCACGCGGCCCGAGCAGTTGCAGTTCGTTCATGCCTTGACCAGCAGGGCCACGGCGTGCACCGCGATACCTTCCTCGCGCCCGGTGAAGCCAAGCTTCTCGGTGGTGGTGGCCTTGACGTTGACCTGATCCAGTTCCACGCCCAGATCCTCGGCGATACGCTCACGCATGTGCTGGATGTGCGGCGCCATCTTCGGCGCCTGAGCAATGATGGTGGCGTCGACATTACCCACCACGTAGCCCTTGGCACGTACCAGGCCCATCACATGACGCAGTAGCACCCGACTGTCGGCGCCCTTGAAGGTCGGATCGGTATCAGGGAAGTGCTTGCCGATATCGCCCAGCGCCACCGCGCCAAGCAAGGCATCGCTCAGGGCATGCAGCAGCACGTCGCCATCGGAATGCGCGACAAGACCGAATGTATGGGGAATCTGCACGCCGCCGAGGGTGATGAACTCACCTTCGCCGAAGCGGTGCACGTCATAACCATGACCGATACGCATAAAGAACAACGCCCTGAAAAAGTCAGGGCGTGATTCTAACCGCATTGCCCCCTAGCCCGGATGAAATCCGGGGGGCGAATTTCCCGGATTTCATCCGGGCTAGGGCTAGCGCAAGGCGGCCGCGTGGTGGCGCAGGTGATCGTCGATGAAACTGGCGATGAAGTAGTAGCTATGGTCATAGCCCGGCTGCATACGCAGCGTCAACGGATGGCCGGCTGCCTTGGCCGCGGCCTGCAGCACCTGCGGTTTGAGCTGGCCTTCGAGGAAGTCGTCACGATCACCCTGATCGACCAGGATCGGCAGCTGCTCGCTCGCCTCGGCAATCAGCACGCTGGCATCCCACTCGCGCCAGCGCGAGCGCTCCTCGCCCAGGTACAGCGAGAACGCCTTCTCGCCCCAGGGGCAGTTCATCGGGGTACTGATTGGCGAGAACGCCGACACCGACTGATAACGCCCCGGATTCTTCAGCGCGCAGATCAGCGCACCGTGGCCGCCCATGGAATGACCGGCGACGCCACGCTTGTCCGACACGGGGAAATTGGCCTCGATCAACGCCGGCAGCTCCTGCACCACGTAGTCATACATGCGGTAGTGACGGGCGAAGGGCTCTTGAGTGGCATTGAGGTAAAAGCCAGCGCCAAGACCGAAGTCATAGGCGCCATTGGCATCATCGGCCACACCTTCGCCACGCGGGCTGGTGTCGGGCGCGACGATGATCAGCCCGAGCTCGGCGGCCATGCGCTGGGCACCGGCCTTCTGCATGAAGTTCTCATCGGTACAGGTCAGGCCGCTCAGCCAGTACAGCACCGGCAGCTTGGCGCCCTGCTCGGCCTGCGGCGGCAGGTAGACAGCAAATACCATGTCGCAGTTGAGACTGTTGGAGCGATGGCGATAGCGCTTGTGCCAGCCGCCAAAGCTTTTATTGCTGGATACGATCTCTAGAGTCATCACGATCTCCGTAGGGTGCGCCGTGCGCACCGCTGGATCCTGGTGCGCACAGCGCACCCTACAGGGGAACGCCGAAGCGCCGCGCCTATTCACTTAGTAATGGATGACGGTACGGATACTCTTGCCTTCATGCATCAGGTCGAAGGCTTCGTTGATCTCGTCCAGGCCCATGGTGTGGGTGATGAAGGTATCCAGCGGAATTTCGCCGCGCTGCGACTTTTCCACGTAGCTCGGCAGCTCGGTACGGCCTTTCACGCCACCGAATGCGCTGCCGCGCCAAACACGGCCGGTCACCAGCTGGAACGGACGGGTGCTGATCTCCTGGCCGGCACCGGCCACGCCGATGATCACGCTCTCACCCCAGCCCTTATGGGCGCATTCCAGCGCAGCACGCATCAGCTGTACGTTGCCGACGCATTCGAAGCTGTAGTCCACGCCGCCGTCGGTCATCTCGATGATCACGTCCTGGATCGGCTTGTCATGATCCTTCGGATTGACGAAATCGGTCGCACCCAGCTCACGGGCCACGTCGAACTTGGCCGGGTTGATGTCGATGGCGATGATGCGCGAGGCCTTGGCCATCTTGGCGCCGATGATCGCTGCCAGGCCGATACCGCCCAGACCGAAGATGGCCACGGTGGCGCCCTCTTCCACCTTGGCAGTGTTGAGCACGGCGCCGATGCCGGTGGTCACGCCGCAGCCGAGCAGGCAGACCTTTTCCAGCGGTGCATCCTTGGGAATGACCGCCAGGGATACTTCCGGCAACACGGTGTACTCGGAGAAAGTCGAGCAACCCATGTAGTGGTAGATCGGCTCACCGTTGTAGCTGAAGCGCGTGGTGCCATCAGGCATCAGGCCTTTGCCTTGTGTCGCGCGTACCGAGCTGCACAGGTTGGTCTTGCCGGAGAGGCAGAATTTGCACGTGCGGCATTCGGCGGTGTACAGCGGGATCACGTGATCACCAACAGCTACCGAGGTGACGCCCTCGCCAATGGCTTCGACGATACCGCCGCCCTCATGACCCAGGATCGACGGGAACACCCCTTCGGAGTCGGCGCCGGAGAGGGTGTAGGCGTCGGTGTGGCACACGCCGGTAGCGACAATACGTACCAGCACTTCACCGGCCTTGGGCGGCTCGACGTCCACTTCGACGATCTTCAGGGGCTCGTTCGGGGCGAAGGCAACGGCAGCACGGGACTTGATCATGCGGATTCTCCAGTCGGTTGGACGATAGCCATGCAGTCTATTTGAACTAGCGAAAGAGATAATCCGCCCGAATGAAAAACATTATTGCCATACAGGGATAATGATCGAAGAATACGTAGGATGATCACATCGAGATTTCCCGGATTGCATCCGGGCTACGACAGGGAGCAAGCATGAATCGCTGGGAAGGCCTGGACGAGTTCGTCGCCGTCGCCGAGTGCGGCCAGTTCAGTGCTGCCGCTGAACGACTGGGGCTGTCGACCTCTCAGGTCAGTCGCCAGGTGGCGCGCCTGGAAGACCGCTTGCAAAGCAGGCTGTTCTACCGCAGCACACGCCGCGTGGCCCTGACCGAAGCCGGCCAGCTGTTCCTGCAGCATTGCCAGCGCCTGCAAGATGCGCGTGAAGAAGCCCTGCGGGCGGTCGGTGATCTCGGCGCGGAACCCAAGGGGCTGCTACGCATGACCTGCGCCGTGGCGTACGGCGAGCGCTTCATCGTGCCGCTGGTCAATGACTTCATGGCGCTGCATCCGCAGTTGCGCGTAGAAATTGAACTGTCCAACCGCCAGCTCGATCTGCTGCACGACGGCCTGGATCTGGCCATCCGCCTGGGGCGCCTGCAAGACTCGCGCTTGATGGCGGCACGCCTGGCGCCCCGCGAGATGTACCTGTGCGCAGCCCCCGAGTACCTGCAGCGCTATGGCCGCCCCCATTCGCTGTCGGAGCTGGCGCGGCACAATTGCCTGATCGGCAGCAGCGAGGCCTGGAGCTTCGCCGAGAACGGTCGAGAGACTCAGATTCGGGTACAGGGCAACTGGCGCTGCAACAGCGGCCAGGCCGTGCTCGATGCAGCGCTACGCGGTTTCGGCCTGTGCCAGTTGCCCGACTACTATGTACTCGAACACCTGCGTTGCGGGCGACTGGTCTCCCTGCTGGAGCAGCATCGCCCACCCAATACCGCAGTTTGGGCGCTCTATCCGCAGCAACGTCATCTATCGCCCAAGGTTCGTCAGTTGATCGATGCCCTGCGCCAAGGCCTGAGCCAACGCGCCGAATACATCGACCCTGCCTGACGTGCTGTAACAACCTTGTCGCCGACCTGAACAGTCATGGAATGTCACAAGCCGGCGCGAAACTTGAGCGAGAAGACCGCGTCACAACCCATGCACCCCGTCCAAACGGGGCCTCACGAACTCAGCTACATGAGGACATGGTTATGCAGGTTCTGGTCAACAGTGGTAAGCACGTCACCTCCTCGATTGACTTCAAGGACGACATTAGCGGTCGCGTCCGAGACAAGCTCCAGCGCTACGAGGACCACCTCACCCGCATCGAAATTCATCTTTCCGACGAGAACGCGCTCAAGAACGGCCCACAGGACAAGCGCTGCAAGGTCGAGGCACGGATGAAGGGACGTGATCCGCTGACGGTTTCCCACGATGCCAGCGAACTGCAGCAGGCGATCGACGGCGCCATGAACAAGCTGACCAACGCACTGGACCGCAACCTGGGCAAAGATGCCAAACGCTGGACGCACTGATGCCGAGGATCGCTCAGCGACTCTCGCGCCAGATACGCTTTAGATAATGCAGGTCTTCCGGGCGGGTGACCTTGAGGTTATCCGCTCGGCCCTCGATCAGACGAGGCGACTGCCCTGTCCACTCCATGGCCGAGGCTTCATCGGTCACTGCCACGCCTTGTTCCAACGCTTGCGCCAGCGCCTCGCGCAGGGCGCCAAGACGGAACATCTGCGGCGTGTAAGCTTGCCAGATCGCACTACGATCAATCGTCTCCGCCACCCGGCCATCGCACCCGGCACGCTTGAGGGTATCGCGCGCCGGCACCGCCAACAGGCCGCCCACCGGATCATCGGCCAGGCTCTCCAGCAGGCGATCCAGGTCCTCAGGGGCAAGGTTGGGACGCGCGGCGTCGTGCACCAGCACCCAGTCATCGCAATCGGCACCGCCGGCCAGCAATGACTCCAGCCCGGCCAGCACCGAATCGGCACGCTCACGCCCGCCAGGCGCCCGGCGGATACGCGGATCACTGGCCAGAGGTAATTGCGGCCAGAACGGGTCATCCACAGCAACGCACACCGTAGCCCCCAACAGGCCTGGATGATCGAGAAAACAATGCAGGGTGTGCTCGAGAATGCAGTGACCGGCGATCTGCAGGTACTGCTTGGGGCGGTCGGCGGCCATGCGCGCACCAACGCCAGCAGCCGGAATCACCAGCCAGAATTTCGTGGTCATTCGGTCAGCAGATAGAGGGTTTCACCCTCTTTGAGCATGCCCAGCTCCTGACGCGCACGCTCTTCCACGGTTTCCATACCGCGCTTGAGCTCCATCACCTCAGCCTCGAGGATACGGTTACGCTCCAGCAGGCGTTCGTTCTCGCCCTGCTGCTCGGCAATTTGCTGCTGCAAACGGCTCACCTGAGCAAGACTGCCCTCGCCGACCCACAGGCGATACTGCAGCCCGGCCAGCAACAGGATCAGCACGACGAACAGCCAATACGGACTACGCATGGAGCGACTCGCAGATTGAGTAATCGGCATGGTAGGGGCTGCGTTCATGCTTGAAAAGAAGCCGGCTGATGAGTGACATGGGATTTCAGTACCTGCATCCGTGCAAAGGTTCCAAGAGACCGATAAAACGCACTGCGGGTTCGCAGTGGTAGGGTGCGCCGTGCGCACCAGCAATCCGCCATCGACGCTGGTGCGCAGGGCGCACCCTACTAAGCAGCCATCGCCTACAAAAAAGGGCGACTCGCGTCGCCCTTTTCCGTCACGCGAAAATTAGCCGCGGAACTCGGCACGGCCCTTGTACGGAGCCTTGCCTGCCAGTTGCTCTTCAATGCGCAGCAGCTGGTTGTACTTGGAAACGCGGTCAGAACGGCACAGCGAGCCGGTCTTGATCTGACCAGCGGCAGTACCGACAGCCAGGTCGGCGATGGTGCTGTCTTCGGTTTCGCCGCTGCGGTGCGAGATCACGGCAGTGAAGCCGGCAGCCTTGGCCATCTGGATGGCTTCCAGGGTCTCGGTCAGCGAACCGATCTGGTTGAACTTGATCAGGATCGAGTTGCCGATCTTCTCGTCGATACCGCGCTTGAGGATCTTGGTGTTGGTCACGAACAGGTCGTCGCCAACCAGCTGTACCTTCTCGCCGATCTTATCGGTCAGGACTTTCCAGCCAGCCCAATCAGACTCGTCCATGCCATCTTCGATGGAGATGATCGGGTAACGCTCGGTCAGACCGGCCAGGTAGTCGGCGAAGCCTTCAGCGCTGAACACCTTGCCCTCACCTTCCAGGTCGTACTTGCCGTCCTTGAAGAATTCGCTGGAGGCGCAGTCCAGGGCCAGCGTCACGTCGTCACCCAGCGTGTAGCTGGCGTTGGCAACGGCTTCGGCGATGGCGGCCAGGGCGTCTTCGTTGGAGGCCAGGTTCGGTGCGAAACCACCTTCGTCACCGACGGCAGTGTTCAGGCCACGGGCCTTGAGCACGGCTTTGAGATGATGGAAGATCTCGGCGCCCATGCGCAGAGCATCGGCGAAGTTCTTGGCGCCAACCGGCTGCACCATGAACTCCTGGATGTCGACGTTGTTATCGGCGTGCTCGCCGCCGTTGATGATGTTCATCATCGGGACCGGCATGGAGTAGACGCCCGGGGTGCCATTCAGGTCGGCGATGTGCGCGTACAGCGGTACGCCTTTTGCCTGGGCAGCGGCCTTGGCGGCAGCCAGGGACACGGCGAGGATGGCATTGGCGCCCAGAGTCGCCTTGTTTTCGGTGCCATCGAGCTCGATCATCGCGCGATCCAGGGCTTTCTGGTCGACAGCGTCTTTGCCCAGCAGCAGGTCACGGATCGGACCATTGATGTTGCCGACGGCTTTTAGCACGCCCTTGCCCAGGTAACGGCTCTTGTCGCCGTCACGCAGTTCCAGCGCTTCACGCGAGCCGGTGGAGGCACCGGACGGAGCGCACGCGCTGCCGACGATACCGCCTTCCAGAATTACATCCGCTTCCACGGTGGGGTTACCGCGGGAGTCGAGAACCTCACGACCCTTGATGTCGACGATCTTTGCCATTCTTGATAACGCTCCAAAGGTTGACGATAAGACGGCAGCAGCAGGCTGCACTGGGCCGCCGCTGCCCAACCAAGGGCAGATCGACGGCTCACTCTGACTCACGGGTCAGGGGGATTTTTCTCGGGCGGCACTTTACCGGATTACGACCGGATCAGGCAGTCTCGATTGGCGGAAAACTCTTGATCAGGTCATCCAACTGCTTGAGCTGGGTGAGGAACGGCTCCAGCTTGTTCAGGCGCAGGGCGCAGGGGCCGTCGCATTTGGCGTTTTCCGGATCCGGGTGCGCTTCGAGGAACAGGCCCGCAAGGCCCTGGCTCATACCGGCCTTGGCCAAATCGGTGACCTGGGCACGGCGGCCGCCAGCAGAGTCGGCGCGACCACCCGGCATCTGCAGGGCATGGGTCACGTCGAAGAACACCGGGTACTCGAACTGCTTCATGATGCCGAAGCCGAGCATGTCCACCACCAGGTTGTTGTAACCGAAGGAGGAACCACGCTCGCAGAGGATCAACTGATCGTTACCGGCCTCTTCGCATTTGGTCAGGATGTGCTTCATTTCCTGCGGGGCGAGAAACTGCGCCTTCTTGATGTTGATCACCGCGCTGGTCTTGGCCATGGCCACCACCAGGTCGGTCTGCCGCGACAGGAAGGCCGGCAACTGGATGATGTCGCAGACTTCGGCCACGGCAGCCGCCTGGTGCGGCTCGTGGACGTCAGTGATCACCGGCACGCCGAAGGTCTTCTTCACTTCCTCGAAGATCTTCATGCCCTCTTCCAGGCCAGGGCCACGGAAAGAGGTGACGGAGGAACGGTTGGCCTTGTCGAAGCTGGCCTTGAACACGTAGGGAATGCCGAGCTTCTCGGTCACCCGTACGTACTCCTCGCAGGCCTGCATGGCCAGGTCGCGCGACTCGAGCACATTGATGCCACCGAACAGCACGAACGGCTTGTCGTTGGCGATCTCGATGCCGCGAACCTTGATGATCTTCTGTGCCATGCTTTAAGCCTTCTTCGCTTTCTGCGCCAGCGCAGCATTGACGAAACCGCTGAACAGCGGGTGACCGTCACGCGGCGTGGAGGTGAATTCCGGGTGGAACTGGCAGGCGACGAACCACGGATGGTTCGGTGCCTCGACCACTTCGACCAACGCACCATCGCCGGAACGACCAGTGACCTTGAGGCCGGCGTCGGTCAGTTTCGGCAGCAGGTTGTTATTCACCTCATAGCGATGACGGTGACGCTCGACGATCACGTCCTTGCCGTAGCAGTCGTGTACCAGCGAACCGGCTTGCAGCTGGCAGTCCTGGGCGCCGAGGCGCATGGTACCGCCGAGATCGGAGCTCTCACTGCGCTGTTCGGTGGCGCCAGTCGCATCCTGCCATTCGGTAATCAGACCAACCACCGGATGAGCGCTGGCCATGTCGAACTCGGAAGAGTTGGCGTCGGTCCAGCCCACGACGTTACGGGCATACTCGATCACCGCCACCTGCATGCCGAGGCAGATACCCAGGTAGGGAATCTTGTTCTCGCGGGCATACTGCACGGTCTTGATCTTGCCTTCCACGCCACGCAGACCGAAGCCGCCCGGCACCAGAATGGCATCGACACCTTCGAGCAGCGCAGTGCCCTGATTCTCGATGTCTTCGGAATCGATATAACGCAAGTTGACCTTGGTGCGGTTCTGGATGCCAGCGTGGCTCATCGCTTCGATCAGCGACTTGTACGCATCGAGCAGTTCCATGTACTTGCCGACCATGGCGATGGTGACTTCGTTTTCCGGGTTGAGCTTGGCATCGACGACGCGATCCCACTCGGACAGGTCGGCGCCGCCGCACTCCAGGCCGAAACGCTCGACGACGAAGTCATCCAGGCCCTGAGCATGCAGCACGCCCGGAATCTTGTAGATGGTGTCGACGTCTTCCAGGCTGATCACCGCACGCTCTTCAACGTTGGTGAACAGGGCGATCTTGCGGCGCGAGGAGACATCGATCGGATGGTCGGAACGGCACACCAGCACGTCCGGCTGCAGACCGATGGAGCGCAGCTCCTTGACCGAATGCTGAGTCGGCTTGGTCTTGGTCTCACCAGCGGTGGCGATGTACGGCACTAGGGTCAGGTGCATCAGCATGGCGCGCTTGGCACCCACTTCCACGCGCAGTTGACGGATCGCCTCGAGGAATGGCTGCGACTCGATATCGCCGACGGTGCCGCCGATTTCCACCAGGGCCACGTCGGCATCGCCGGCACCTTTGATGATGCGACGTTTGATTTCGTCGGTGATGTGCGGAATGACCTGGATGGTCGCACCCAGGTAATCACCACGGCGCTCTTTGCGCAGCACGTCTTCATAGACGCGACCAGTGGTGAAGTTGTTGCTCTTGCTCATCGTGGTGCGGATGAAGCGCTCGTAATGGCCCAGATCAAGGTCGGTCTCGGCGCCGTCGTGGGTGACGAACACCTCACCGTGCTGGAACGGGCTCATGGTGCCCGGATCGACGTTGATGTAAGGGTCCAGCTTGAGCATCGTGACCTTCAGGCCCCGCGCCTCCAGGATGGCCGCCAGTGAAGCCGAGGCGATGCCTTTCCCCAATGAAGAAACAACACCACCCGTGACGAAGATGTAGCGCGTCATGAAAAACCCTAGAAGTCTGCGTTTAAGCGGTCAGTGCCGCCGGGGAAAGCGAAGGAGCGCCATCAGTAAGAACAATGGCAAGCTCGCCAAGCTCCCTGAGGGAGTCGGCAAAAGCTGTAGTAAGACGGGAGCGTAGTCTACCCGAAACGCCTTACCAGCTCAAACCTTGCGCGCCGATAGGCGGCGACCAGTGCAGGCGCGCTTCGCAGGCCTCTACTCCTGGCGACTGAGTCAGATTCGCCACCGCCACCAGCTCCTCAGCATCGAACAGCAGCGGCAGGCGCGGGCGTACAAATGCCGGCACACGCATTTCATTGAGCAGGCGTTTGAGATCACGCCTGCCGCGCCCCGGCACCTGCAGCGACTCACCGCCTTGGCGATAGCGCAAATGCCAGCGACCATGCGGCAGCTCGCCCAGTACCTGCACGCGACCGTTGCCAGGAAGCTCCGCAGATTCGCGGAATGCCGCACAAGGCAGATCGATCATCGTCAATGGATTCAGCCACTCACCACTGAGCCACCAGAGCCGACCATCGGCACGATGCAGCTCACCATCGGCAAGCCTCCAGATCGGTGTCGCATCCACGACAGCATCACGCAGATCACACCAGCCAGCCCAGTGATCGCTATCGGGCATGCGGGTCAGCGGCGCCAACCAATACCGCAGCAGATTGCGCTGGCGCGCATCACTCAGAGCGCTCAGCGCCGATAGATCCAGAGACTGCAGAGGCAGCCAGGGACATGCAGAAACACCACGAGCAGCCACCAGGTCCATCTCGGCCAGCTCATCGAGCAACTGCTGGGCCTCGCCCAGGTGCCTGGCGCTGCGCTCAAGGCTTGCAGTGACCTGCGGCCAGCGCCCTGCAAGCAGCGGCATAACCTGTCTGCGCAGGAAATTGCGACTGAAACGCTCATCGGCATTGCTTGGGTCTTCGATCCAGGCAATGCCATGACTCAGCGCATATTCATGCAACTCGGCTCGAGAGCTGTCGAGCAACGGCCGCAACAGACTGCCCTGCCCCAGCGGCCGACTGGCCGGCATGGCTGCCAGCCCGCGCACACCAGCGCCACGCAACAGACGAAACAGCAGAGTTTCGGCCTGATCGTCGCGATGCTGGGCACTGAGCAGAACGTCGCCCACGCCCAGCCGCTCAGCGAACACCTCATAACGCGCGTTCCGCGCAGCCTGTTCGAGACTGGCACCAGGCGCGACCTGAACCCTCACGACCTCCAGAGCGATACCCAGTTGCACGCAAACGCGCGCGCAATGCTCGGGCCAGGCGTCGGCCGCCGCCTGCAGGCCATGATGGACATGAATGGCGGAAATCGGCGGCAGATCTTCGCTGCGCGCCCAGTCAGCGAGCAGGTGCAGCAGTACGCTGGAATCCAGGCCACCAGAAAAGGCAATACGCCAGGCAGGAGCCGCTCGCCAGGGCTGCAAGGCCTGGCGCAGGCGAAGATCGAGAGCTGTCATCATTCAAGCTTAAACAACAACGGGCCCGAAGGCCCGTTGAGATGCACGCAGAACGAACTCAGGCGATGCCGTAGCTCATCAGACGCTCATAGCGGCGCTTGAGCAGCGCCTCGGTATCGTGCTTCTGCAGGCTGGCCAGTTGCTTGATCAGCTCCTGACGAATCGACTCGGAAGCCGCAGCCGGATCACGATGAGCACCGCCCAGCGGCTCGCCGATCACCTGATCGACGATACCCAGATCCTTCAGGCGCTCGGCAGTGATACCCATGGCCTCAGCAGCATCCGGAGCCTTCTCGGCAGTACGCCAGAGAATCGAGGCGCAGCCTTCCGGCGAAATCACCGCATAGGTGGAATACTGCAGCATGTTCAG
The DNA here is from genome assembly GCF_900115475.1 of Ectopseudomonas composti. Taxonomy (GTDB): domain Bacteria; phylum Pseudomonadota; class Gammaproteobacteria; order Pseudomonadales; family Pseudomonadaceae; genus Aquipseudomonas; species Aquipseudomonas composti. The sequence continues at coordinate 205,923 of NZ_FOWP01000002.1, read as the reverse complement.
CTGGTCGCAGACGCCGATGGCCAGTGCGCCGCCGGAACCACCCTCACCGATCACAGTGGCAATGATCGGTGTCTTCAGGCGCGCCATGACGCGCAGGTTCCAGGCGATGGCCTCGCTCTGGCCACGCTCCTCGGCATCGATACCCGGATAAGCGCCGGGGGTGTCGATGAAGGTGAAGATCGGCATCTTGAAGCGCTCAGCCATTTCCATCAGGCGGCAGGCTTTGCGATAGCCCTCAGGACGCGGCATGCCGAAGTTGCGGCGCACCTTCTCACGCACTTCACGACCCTTCTGGTGACCAATGATCATCACCGGCTGCTCACCCAGGCGAGCCACGCCGCCGACGATGGCGGCGTCATCGGAGAAGTGACGATCACCGTGCAACTCGTCGAACTCAGTGAAGATGTGCTGGATGTAATCCAGGGTGTACGGGCGGCGCGGATGGCGAGCCAGCTGAGCGATCTGCCAACTGCTCAGGTTGCCGAAGATGCTCTCGGTCAGAGCGCTGCTCTTGTCCTGCAGGCGGGCAATCTCGTCGCCGATATTCAGCGAGTTGTCGTTACCAACCAGGCGGAGCTCTTCGATCTTGGCTTGCAGGTCGGCGATCGGCTGTTCGAAATCGAGGAAATTCGGGTTCATAGTCATCCGTCTTGCGTCGACGGCCAAGTGGCCGGGGAGCTTGTATCCATTAGGCGCCCTACCTTAAGGGATAGGACGCAGCGGGTCGACACCCGTTGGTGTCGATGCCAACACAAAGGGGGCAATCACCCCCCTCTCGCATCAGCGGTAGTGCAAAAAGACGTTGTCGCGCCCGAACTGGTCACGCAATGCCTGAATCAAAGTGTCAGCCGGGTCGATCCGCCAGGCGTCGCCAAACTGAAGCAAGGCGCGTGCCTCCTCGCCAGTGTAATCCAGCGTCACCGGGCAGGCGCCCTTGTGCTTGCTGCACAATTCGGCCAGCCAGCGCAGTCGATCACCCTTCAATGCCTCACTGGCGACCTTCACCCGCAGGCTGTCGGCGAGGCCGGTGCGTGCCTCCTCCAGGCTCATCACGCGTTTGGCACGCAGACGCAAGCCACCGGAGAAGTCGTCGTTGCTGACTTCGCCCTCGACCACCACCAGCGCATCGTTCTGCAGCAGCGCCTGATTGCTGGCGAAGGCATCGGCGAACAGCGAAGCCTCGATTCGCCCGGAGCGGTCATCGAGGGTGATGAAGCCCATCTTGTCGCCCTTCTTGTTCTTCATCACCCGCAGGTTGACGATCATCCCAGCGATGGTCTGGGTGTCACGCGCCGGCTTCAGCTCGACGATACGTTGGCGGGCGAAACGGCGAATCTCGCCTTCGTACTCGTCAATGGGGTGACCGGACAGGTAGATGCCCAGGGTGTCCTTCTCGCCTTTCAGACGCTCCTTGATCGGCAGCTCGCGCGCCTTGCGGTGGTTGGCGTAGACGTCTGCCTCGGGTTCGGCGAAGAGGCCGCCGAACAGGTCCATGTGACCGCTCTCGGCGCTGCGTGCGGTCTGCTCGGCGGACTGCACGGCCTCTTCCATCGATGCCAGGAGCACGGCGCGATTCTTGTCCACGCTAGCCTGGTAGGCCTTGAGCTCGTCCTGATAATACGGACCGAGGCGATCCAGCGCGCCGCTGCGGATCAGCGCTTCCAGGGTACGTTTGTTGATGCGCTTGAGGTCGACGCGGTTGCAGAAATCGAACAGGTCCTTGAACGGCCCACCCTCGGCACGGCATTCGACGATGGCCTCCACCGGCCCTTCGCCCACGCCCTTGACCGCACCCAGGCCATAGACGATACGGCCGTCGTCGTTGACGGTGAACTTGAACTCGGAAACGTTCACATCCGGCGGATCGATGCGCAACTTCATGTTGCGGCACTCTTCCACCAGGATCACCACCTTGTCGGTGTTGTGCATATCCGCCGAGAGCACCGCCGCCATGAACGGCGCCGGGTAATGCGCCTTGAGCCAGCCGGTCTGGTAGGAGACCAAGCCATAGGCGGCGGAGTGCGACTTGTTGAAGCCGTAACCGGCGAACTTCTCTACCAGATCGAAGATGTTACCCGCCAGCTCGGCATCGATACCGTTACTGGCACAACCTTCGATGAAGCCACCGCGCTGCTTGGCCATCTCCTCGGGCTTTTTCTTGCCCATGGCACGACGCAGCATGTCCGCCTGACCCAGGGTGTAACCGCCCATGACCTGGGCAATCTGCATCACCTGCTCCTGATACAGGATGATGCCGTAGGTGGGCTTGAGCACCGGTTCGAGGCCGGCGTACTGGTAATCCGGGTGCGGGTAGGACAGCTCGGCACGACCGTGCTTACGGTTGATGAAGTCGTCCACCATGCCGGACTGCAACGGGCCGGGACGGAACAACGCCACCAAGGCGATCATGTCTTCCAGGCAGTCGGGCTTGAGCTTCTTGATCAGCTCCTTCATGCCGCGCGATTCAAGCTGGAAGACTGCCGTGGTCTCCGCCCGCTGCAGCATGTCGTAGGTCTTCTTGTCATCCAGCGGGATGAAGTCGATGTTGACCAGATCCTCGTCCGGCGCACCATCGCGCTTCTGGATGCGATGGATGGTTTCCATCGCCCACTTGATGATAGTCAGGGTACGCAGGCCAAGGAAGTCGAACTTGACCAGGCCGGCCTGCTCGACGTCGTCCTTGTCGAACTGGGTCACCAGACCGCCACCCTCCTCGTCGCAGGCAATCGGCGAGAAGTCGGTGAGCTTGGTTGGCGCGATCACCACACCCCCCGCGTGTTTACCGGTACCGCGCACCACACCTTCGAGCTTGAGCGACATGTCCCAGATTTCCTGGGCTTCTTCGTCGTTCTTGAGGAAGTCGCGCAGCGGCTCCTCCATATCAAAGGCCTTCTCCAGGGTCATGCCCACTTCGAAGGGGATCATCTTCGACAGACGATCGGCCAGGCCGTAGGACTTGCCCTGCGCCCGCGCCACGTCGCGCACTACCGCCTTGGCCGCCATGGAGCCGAAGGTGATGATCTGGCTCACCGCGTTGCGTCCGTACTTCTCCGCTACGTAGTCGATCACCCGGTCGCGGCCATCCATGCAGAAGTCGACGTCGAAGTCGGGCATGGAAACCCGCTCGGGGTTGAGGAAGCGCTCGAACAGCAGGTCATAGGCCAGCGGATCGAGGTCGGTAATCTTCAGCACGTAGGCCACCAGCGAGCCGGCACCCGAACCACGACCCGGCCCGACCGGCACGCCATTGCTCTTGGCCCACTGGATGAAGTCCATCACGATCAGGAAGTAACCTGGGAAACCCATCTGAATGATGATGTCGAGTTCGAAGTTGAGGCGGTCGATGTAGACCTGCCTCTTGGCCTCGTAATCCGGCGTGTCCTTGGGCAGCAGCACTTCCAGGCGCTCTTCCAGGCCCTCGAAGGAGGCATGACGCAGGTAATCGTCGATGCCCATGCCGTTGGGCGTGGGGAAGTCGGGCAGGAAGTACTTGCCGAGCTGCACCTCAATGTTGCAGCGCTTGGCGATCTCGACGGTGTTCTCCAGTGCCTCGGGCAGGTCGGAGAACAGCTCCCACATCTCGGCGGCGCTTTTCAGGTACTGCTGATCGGAGTAGTGACGTGGCCGGCGCGGGTCATCCAGGGTACGGCCTTCACCGATGCACACGCGCGTCTCGTGAGCCTCGAAATCGTCCTGTTTGATGAAGCGCACATCGTTGGTCGCCACCAGCGGCGCCTCAACGCGATCGGCCAGGGCTACGGCGGCGTGCAGGTATTCCTCGTCACCCACACGGCTGGTGCGCTGCACCTCGAGATAGAAACGATCCGGGAATACCTGCATCCACTCACGCAGGCGCGTCTCGGCCAGCACCTCGTCACCGGCCAGCAGCGCCTGCCCTACCTCGCCCTCGCGGGCGCCGGAGAGTGCGATCAGACCTTCGGTCGCATCCTTGACCCAATCGCGCTGAATGATCACCAGGTCGTTGCTCTGCCCTTCGGACCAGCCGCGGGAGATCAGTTCGGTGAGGTTGCGGTAGCCCTTGGCATTCATTGCCAACAGCGTCAGGCGTGTCAGCGGGCCATCTTCTTCGGCGCTGGCCATCCAGATATCGGCGCCACAGATCGGCTTGATCCCAGCGCCCATGGCCGTCTTGTAGAACTTCACCAACGAGCACATGTTGCTCATGTCGGTGACTGCCACCGCTGGCATGCCGGCCCCCACGACGGCCTTGATCAGCGGTTTGACCCGCACCAGACCATCGACCAGGGAGTATTCGGTGTGCAAACGCAGGTGGACGAACGCTTGAGTCATGGGCGGCCTTGCAGGTGAAAACGACAAAGCGCGGATTGTAGCCTAAGAGGGTCTGGCTTAGGGCCAGAGGTTCAACTGGCGTGGCATTTCCCGGATTACATCCGGGCCATGCAGTTACACGCCTTCCAGCAAGGTACGCACCGGGGCGAAGGAACGTCGATGGATCGGCGTCGGCCCCAGACGCTTGAGCGCTTCGAGGTGAACCGGCGTGGGGTAGCCCTTGTGCCCGGCAATGCCGTAACCGGGATAAAGGCGATCCATCTCGAGCATCTCGCGGTCGCGACTGACCTTGGCCAGGATCGAGGCAGCGGCGATGGCCGGCACCCGGCTATCGCCCTTGACCACCGGCGCGCTCGGCACCGCCAGTTTGGGGCAGCGGTTGCCGTCGATCAGCGCCAGTTTCGGCGTAACGCTCAGCCCCTCGACGGCGCGCTGCATGGCCAGCATGGTGGCATGCAGGATATTCAGCTGGTCGATCTCCTCCATCTCGGCGCGGGCGATGCACCAGGCCAGGGCCTTCTCACGAATCTCGTCGAACAGCGCTTCGCGACGGGCTTCGGAGAGTTTCTTCGAGTCATTCAGACCAAAAATCGGCCGCGCTGGATCGAGGATCACCGCTGCCGTGACCACCGCACCGCAGAGCGGACCGCGCCCTACCTCGTCGACGCCCGCGACCAGTTCCTCGACCAAGGTAAAATCGAGACCCAGCTGCATCAGGCACGCCCCGCCAGCTTGAGCACGGCGTCGGCCGCCGACAACGACGCGTCACGACGCAGCGCACGGTGGATCACGTCGAAGCCTTCGGTCTGCACCTGACCGCCGTCGATCAGCGGCGCCACAGCCTGAGCGAGCGCCTCAGGGGTCGCCGCATCCTGAATCAGCTCAGGCACCAGTAGGCGCTCGGCCAGTAGATTGGGCAGCGAGATATAGGGGCTCTTGACCAGGCGCTTGAGGATACGATAAGTCAGCGGCGCCACACGGTACGCCACCACCATCGGTCGCTTGTACAGCAGCGCTTCCAGCGTCGCCGTCCCCGAGGCAATCAGCACCGCATCGCAGGCAGCCAACGCCTCGTGAGAGCGACCATTGAGCAACGTCAGTGGCAGGTCACGTCCAGCCAGCATTTGCTCCAGCTGCTCGCGACGCTCAGGCGTGGCACAGGGCATGAGGAAGCGAATGCCGGGACGCAGTGCACGCAGACGAATCGCCGCATCGAGAAACAGCTCGCCAAGGCGCGAAACTTCACCGCCTCGACTACCCGGCATCAAAGCCACCACCGGCTCATGCTGCGGCAGATCCAACGCTTCGCGCGCGGCAATACGGTCGGCCTGCTGCGGGATGGCATCGGCCAGCGGGTGACCGACGAAGCGCACCGGCACCTGATGCTCGTCGTAGAACTGTGCCTCGAACGGGAACAGCGTCAGCATCAGGTCACAGGCTTCGCGAATTTTCAGCACCCGCTTCTGCCGCCAAGCCCAGACCGACGGACTGACATAGTGCACCGTCTTGATTCCAGCGCGGCGCAGCTTGAGCTCCAGGCCCAGATTGAAATCGGGCGCATCGATGCCAATGAACACGTCTGGCTGTACGGCGATCAGATCACGAGCGAGCTGACGGCGACGGCCAAGCAGTTCGAACAGGCGGCCGAGCACCTCGACCAAGCCCATGACAGCCAGCCGCTCCATCGGGAAATAGGATTTCAGGCCCTCGGCTTCCATCCGCGCACCACCGACACCAATGAATTCGGTATCCGGATAGCGCTGCTTGATGGCCTGCATCAGACCGGAGCCAAGAATGTCACCGGACGCCTCACCGGCGACCAGTGCGACGCGAAGGGGTCTGTTCATAGAGATCTAGAACCTGTGCAAATCTCGCGAGCTAGAGCCATGCAAGGCATAAGCAGGCGAAAAAGCGGAGTTTACAAGGTAAATGAGCATTTGACCGCGCTGAACACTGCAGCCTGCTTTCTAACCCAGCAGGGCCGACGCGCAGCAGATTTCGAACAGGTTCTTAGCGGGTAATGCCGCGCGTCGAAGCCTGAATGGAGTCGCGGAAGATCGCCACTTCCGGGAATTGAGCAGCGGACTCGGCCAGTTCGTTCAGCGCCTGCTCTACCGTCAGGCCCTGGCGATAGACCAGCTTGTAGCCTCTGCGCAACGCGGCGATAGCCTCGGCAGAGAAACCACGACGACGCATACCCTCGAAGTTCATGCTGCGCGCTTCGGCAGGGTTGCCAAAGACGGTGACGAAGGCCGGGACGTCCTTGCCGATTGCGGTGCCCATGCCGGAGAAGCTGTGCGCACCAATACGGCAGAACTGATGCACCAGGGTATAACCGGACAGAATCGCCCAGTCATCGACCCAGACATGCCCGGCCAGTGCCGTGTTGTTGACTAGGATGCAATGGTTACCGATCACGCTGTCATGGCCGATATGGGCATAGGCCATGATCAGGTTGTGATCGCCAATAGTGGTTTCACTGCGATCCTGTACGGTGCCACGGTGAATGGTGACACCTTCACGAATCGTGTTGTGATCGCCGATCACCAGGCGAGTCAGCTCGCCCTTGTACTTCAGGTCCGGCGTGTCTTCGCCAACCGAAGAAAACTGGTAGATGCGGTTGTGCTTGCCGATCACGGTCGGCCCCTTGAGCACTACGTGCGGGCCGATGACTGTACCCTCGCCAATTTCCACATCGGCCCCGACAATGCTCCACGGGCCGACGACAACGTCGTCGGCCAATCTGGCACTGGGGTCGATGATCGCGCGTGGGTCAATCGAACTCATAGTTTGCGTTCCGCACAGATGATTTCAGCGGAGCAGACTTCCTTGCCATCGACGGTGGCACGGCACTCGAATTTCCAGATGCTGCGGCGGTCGCTCAGGTACTTGGCTTCCAGCATCAGCTGATCGCCGGGAGTAACGGGAGAGCGGAAGCGCAGCTTGTCGGAGCCGACGAAGTAGTACAGGGTGCCATCGGCCGGTTTAACGCCCATCATTTTGAAGCCGAGAATCCCGGCAGCCTGCGCCATGGCTTCAATGATCAGCACGCCTGGCATGATCGGATGCTCGGGAAAGTGGCCATTGAAGAACGGCTCGTTGATGCTGACATTCTTGTAGGCGCGAACAGTCTTGCCTTCGACGTCCAGGTCCACCACACGATCCACCAGCAGGAACGGATAGCGGTGCGGCAAATATTCACGAATTTCGTTGATGTCCATCATGTCCGGTTTAGCCTGTAAGAAAAGAAAAGAGCGCGGAAAGACCGCGCTCAGGCATCAGATGAGGTATCCGCGCCCTGGGTCACGGCAGCCAGCTGTTTTTCCAACTCGCGCAGACGCTTGGCCATCTCGTCCAATTGACGAATGCGTGCAGCGCTCTTCTTCCACTCGCCCGCCGGTTGCATGGCGGTACCGGAAGAATAGGCGCCCGGTTCGGTGATCGAACGGGTCACCATGGTCATGCCGGTGACGAACACGTTGTCGCACACTTCGATATGCCCAACCATACCCACACCACCGGCGATCATGCAGTTCTTGCCGATCTTGGTGCTACCGGAAATCCCGCAGCAGCCGGCCATGGCGGTGTTGTCACCAACCTGCACGTTGTGCGCGATCATGATCTGGTTGTCCAGTTTCACACCATTGCCGATCAGGGTATCGGACAGCGCACCGCGATCAACCGTGGTGTTGGCACCGATCTCGACGTCATCGCCGATGGTCACCCCACCGATCTGCGCAATTTTCTGCCAGACACCCTTCTCGTTGGCGAAACCGAAACCCTCGCCACCAATCACCGCGCCGGACTGAATCACCACACGTTTGCCGATCTGCACATCGTGGTACAACGTCACCCGAGGAGCCAGCCAACCGCCCTCGCCGATCACGCTGCGCGCACCAACCACACAATGCGCGCCGATGCTGACGTCGGCACCGATGCATGCACCACTTTCGATGACCGCGTAAGCACCGATGCTAGCGCTCGGATCGACCTGAGCGTCATCGGCAACCTGTGCAGTGGCATGAACGCCAGGCAAAGCTTTGGGCTTGCGATCGAACAGGTGCGAGATCGCGGCATAGGCCAGGTAAGGATTAGCCACGATCAGGGCATCGCCAGCGTAGCCTTCGGCATCGGCCGCAGTGAGCAGCACAGCACCGGCCTGGGTCTGCGCCAGGAACTTGCGATACTGGGCGTTGGCCAGGAAGCTCAACTGTTCGGGCCTGGCCTCCTGCAAGGTGGCCAGGCCCGTGATGACCTTACCTTCGGCGCCACGCAATGTGGCGCCCAGGCGCTCGGCCAACTGGCCGAGAGTAACTGTCACCGTCATGCTTAACGCATCTGATTCATGCGCTCGATGACCTGGCGAGTGATGTCGTACTGAGGTTTGACATCGATCACCGCACCGCGCTCGAGTACCAGATCGAAGTTACCGTTCTTGATCACTTCTTCAACGGCCTTGTCCAGATTCGGCTTGAGCTTGGCCAGCATCTCGCGGTCGGCGATGGCTTTGGATTCGTTCAGCTCCTTGGACTGGAACTGGAAATCACGGGCCTTTTGCTTGAATTCGAGCTCAAGACGCTCACGCTCGGCCTGCTGCATCTTGTCGCCGTCTTTGACCATACGATCCTGAATACGCTTGGCGTCGCTCTCCAGGGTCTTGAGCTTGTTCAGTTGCGGACCGAATTTCTTCTCGGCATCGACGGCATAGCGCTTGGCCGCATCCGACTCGAGCAGCGCCATCTGATAGTTCAGCACAGCCACCTTCATCTCGGCGAACGCCGGAGTGGCGATCAGAGCGGCGGTGAACAGAACCAGTTGAGTCAACTTACGCACAATGCACTCCTGCAACAAAACTGTTGGCTTTCGGTGAATGAGTTTTTAGAACGTCTGACCCAGGGAGAACTGGAATACCTGAGTATCGGCATCATCCGGCTTCTTGATCGGCATGGCCAAGCTGAAGCTCAACGGCCCCAGCGCGGTGATCCAGGTCAGGCCGACACCCACGGAGCTGGCCATGCTGCTGAAGTCGATATTGCAGCTGTCGCTGAGCTTCTTCTGAGTCGACGAGCAGTTGGTATCGAAGACGTTACCCACGTCCCAGAACAACGCGGTACGCAGCGAACGCTGATCCTTGACGAACGGCAGCGGGAACAGCATCTCTACGCCACCCTGTACCAGAACGTTACCACCGAACGGCAGCGGGTCCCGATCCGGGTCACGCAGGGTGCCCGGCTTGGTACCGCTACTCGGTGTACTGCGTGGGCCCAGGCTGCTGTCCTCGAAGCCACGCACCGAGTTGAAACCACCGGCGTAGTAGTGCTCGTAGAACGGCAACTCTGCGGTACTGCCGTAGCTGTCGCCGTAACCCAGTTGGGTATGGAAGCGCAGGGTGTAGTTGTCGCTGATCGGGGTGAACACCTGACCACGGTAGTCGAGCTTGTAGAACGACAGATCGCTACCTGGCAGCGTGGTTTCCAGCACCAGGCTCTGCGAATGACCGCGGTTGGCCAGGACGCCACGGTTCAGGGTCGACTCGGACCAGCCGATGGAACCCTTGAAGTTCAGATAGTTATCACCCTCGGCGTCAATGAAATCGAAGATCTCGTCGACGGTGTAACGGCCGGTGTCGATGCTGTCCTGCTGCACGGTCAGGCCGTAGGTCAGACGCGCAGTTTCGCTGATCGGATAGCCGATGTTGACACCGGCACCCAGGCTGTCCACCGAGTAGCTGGATACGTCGACATCGAGCTCATCGTAGTCAGTGGTGCGGTAGAAGGCGTTGTAACCTAAGCTGACACCGTCGACGGTCCAGTAGGGGTCCACGAAGCCGAAGCTGTATCGGGTCTGGTATTCACTGCGGGTCAGACCGATGCTGACGCGGTTACCGGTACCCAGGAAGTTGTTCTGACTGATCGAACCACCGAGGATCAGACCGGCGTTCTGGGCGAAACCGACGCTGGCGGTGATAGAACCGGACGGCTGCTCCTCGACGCTATAGTTGACGTCGATCTGGTCATCGGTACCCGGTACCTGCGGGGTTTCGACGTTGACTTCCTTGAAGAAGCCCAGACGCTCCAGGCGCACCTTGGACTGATCGATCAGGTAGGTCGAGGCCCAGCCACCTTCCATCTGACGCATTTCGCGACGCAGCACCTGGTCTTCGGACTTGGTGTTGCCGCGGAAGTTGATGCGGTTAACGTAGGCACGCTTGCCCGGGTCGACGAAGAAGGTGATCGAAACGGTGTTGTCTTCGTCATGCGCTTCCGGCACGCCGTTGACGTTGGCGAAGGTATAGCCTTCGTTACCCAGGCGACGAGTGATCAGTTCGCTGGTGGTGGTCATGATCTTGCGCGAGAAGACCTGCCCTTCCTTGACCAGCAGCAGCGCGCGCACGTCTTCTTCTGGAACCTTGAGGTCACCGGAGAGTTTCACGTCGCGAACGCTGTACTTCTCGCCCTCTTCGACGTTGACGGTGATGTAGACGTGCTTCTTGTCCGGGGTGATGGATACCTGGGTGGAGCTGATATCCATGTTGATATAGCCGCGGTCCAGGTAGTAGGAGCGCAGACGCTCGAGGTCACCGGACAGCTTCTCGCGGGCATACTTGTCGTCGTTCTTGAAGAAGGACAGCCAGTTGGTGGTCTTCAGCTCGAACAGATCGACCAGATCCTCATCGGAGAACACGGTATTGCCGACCACGTTGATGTGGGAAATGGCAGCAACGGTACCTTCGTTGATGGTGATTTTCAGCGCGACGCGGTTACGTGGCTGCGGAATCACTTCAGCTTCGATCTCGGCCGAATAGCGGCCCTGAGCGACATACTGGCGCTGCAGCTCGTTACGCACGCCTTCGAGGGTCGCACGCTGGAAGATCTCGCCTTCGGCCAGACCGGACTGGTTCAGGCCCTTGAGCAGGTCTTCGGTGGTAATGGCCTTGTTGCCTTCAATCTCGATACCCGAGATGGAGGGACGCTCGACCACAGTGACGACCAGCACGTCGCCATCGCGACCGAGCTGGATATCCTGGAAGAAGCCGGTACGGAACAGAGAACGGGTGGCGTCGACCAGTTGGCGATCATCTATCCGCTCGCCCACATTCAGGGGCAGTGCGCCGAATACGCTACCAGCGGAAACCCGCTGCAGGCCGTTGACGCGTATATCGGAGATGGTGAAGGACTCGGCGTGAACTTCGGCGATCATCAATGCGGACAGTACCGCAGGTAGCAGCAGACGTTTCATGAAGTCCTTTCTTATTCCAACTGACGATAAAAACTGCCGCTTAGGCGACACTTCTTTTAAATCTCAAGAACGCGATTCAGCAATGCTCACAGGCGGCTGAGGTCGTTGACCAGGGCAAGCAACATGACCCCGATGACCAGACTGATGCCGATCTGCATCCCCCAACCCTGAACCCGCTCAGACAAGGGGCGACCACGCACCCACTCGACCAGATAAAACAGCAGATGCCCACCATCCAGTACAGGAATGGGCAGCAGATTGAGAACCCCCAGGCTAATACTCAGATATGCAAGGAATTTCAGGAAATCCCCCAGCCCTGACTCAGCTGAAGCGCCCGCCACTTTAGCAATGGTTATCGGCCCACTCAAGTTTTTTACCGAGAGCTCTCCGAACAGCATTTTCTTCAGCGAATCGAGGGTCAACACACTCATCGCCCAAGTCTGACGCATGCCTTCGGCGATACCCTCGAGCGGCCCGTAGCGTACCTCGCGCAGCATTTCTGGCGGCCACTCGACGCCCTGCACGCCCGCACCCAGGTAGCCACTGCGATCAGCCCCCTCACCGCGTGACGCCAACGTCAGCTGTACATCCTGCTCCTGCCCTGCGCGTTCGAAGCGCAGCGTGATCGCTTCTCCAGGCAAGGCCCGTACGCGGTCGACCAGATCCTGCCAGTCAGCCAGGGGCTCACCATCAAGCGCCAGCAAGCGATCCCCAGCCAGCAGTCCAGCGGCATAGGCTGGCCCCTTGGAATCGACTTCAGCCAGCACCGGCTCCAGCACCGGGCGCCAAGGACGAATACCCAGCGAACCGATCGGATCCGGCTCATCGACACCGCGCAACCAGTTGTTCAACTGCACCTGCTTGGACGTCTCGACGGTGGAGCCCGGCTCGAGCACGCGCAAATCGAGCGTGCCGCTCTCACCCAGACGCCTTACCAACTGCAAGTTGACCGCCGACCAGCCACTGGTGGCCTCGCCGTTGACTGCCGCAATTTCCTGCCCGGCACGCAGCCCAGCCACTTCCGCCAGGCTGTCCGGCTGCACAGCGCCAATCACAGGGCGCACCTGCTGGCTGCCGAGCATGGCGACGAACCAGAAGAACAGCAGCGCCAGCAGGAAATTGGCCAGAGGCCCTGCGGCCACGATGGCGATGCGCTGACGCACGCTCTTGCGATTGAAGGACTGCTCGACGAGTTCGGGTGGAACATCACCCTCGCGCTCATCGAGCATCTTGACGTAGCCACCCAAAGGAATGGCAGCTACCACGAATTCGGTGCCATGACGGTCGTGCCAACGCACCAGTGGCGTGCCGAAACCAACGGAAAAACGCAGAACCTTGACGCCGCAGCGGCGAGCCACCCAGAAGTGTCCGTACTCGTGAAAGGTGACCAGGACACCCAAGGCAATCAGGGTGCCAACCAGCATGTACAACCCACTCATTTCACTTCTCCAGCCTTAGGGGCCGTTCAAATTCTGATGCACGCCAGACCCGCACTGGCCTTATCAACGACTCGCGAGCCATTGCCCTGCCAGTTCACGCGCACGCGCATCGGCTTCGAACACCGCATCGAGCGCTTCGACAGCCTGCACCGGCTGGGCGTTCAACACCGACTCAATCATACGCGCGATATCAGTGAAACGGATGCGCCGCTGCAGAAACGCCTCGACCGCCACTTCGTTGGCGGCGTTGAGCATCGCTGGCGCACTGCCGCCAACCTGCGCAGCCTCACGGGCCAGGCGCAAGCAGGGGAAACGCTGCTCGTCAGGACGCTCGAAATCCAGACGACCGACGGCAAACAGATCCAGAGGCGACACCCCCGAATCGATACGTTCCGGCCAGGCCAGGGCATTGGCGATGGGCGTACGCATATCCGGGTTGCCCAACTGGGCCAGCACCGAGCCGTCGATGTAATCGACGAGCGAATGAATAACGCTCTGCCGATGAATGACCACCTCGACCTGCTCGGGACGGGCATCGAACAGCCAGCAGGCCTCGATCGATTCGAGCCCCTTGTTCATCATGCTGGCCGAGTCGACGGAAATCTTGCGCCCCATCGACCAGTTCGGATGCGCACAAGCCTGCTCCGGTGAGACATGTTCCAACTCGACCAACGGCGTCTCGCGAAAAGGCCCACCAGAGGCTGTCAGCAGCACACGGCGAACACCGACCGCCTGCAGACCTCGCGCATAGTCCCCCGGCAGGCACTGAAAAATAGCGTTGTGCTCACTGTCGACGGGCAGCAGCACCGCACCACTCAGCTTGACCGCCTGCATGAACAGGGCGCCGGACATCACCAGCGCCTCCTTGTTGGCCAGCAGCACCTTCTTGCCAGCCTGCACGGCCGCCAGCGTCGGCCTGAGGCCTGCCGCACCGACGATTGCCGCCATCACACAATCGACAGCCGCATCAGCAGATACCGCGCACAACCCAGCTTCGCCGACCAGCACTTCGGTCGCCAGCCCGACCGCACGCAAATTGCTCTGCAGTTCGAGCGCTGAAGCGTCATCAGGCACCACCGCAAAACGCGGCCGATGTTGCACACACAGCACCTGCAGCTCCGCCAAACGCGAGAAGCCAGTCAGCGCGAATACGCTGTAACGCTCGGGGTGACGCGCGATCACATCCAGCGTGCTGAGGCCGATGGAGCCGGTCGCCCCCAGCACCGTGACCTGCTGCACGGCGCTCACAGCGAGCCCCAGCCAGCCAGCCAGAGCAATGCAGCAAACAGCGGAATGGCCGCCGTCAGGCTGTCGATGCGATCCAGCACACCACCATGCCCCGGCAGCAGATTGCTGCTGTCCTTGATGCCCGACTGACGCTTGAACATGCTCTCGGTCAGATCGCCAACCACCGAAATCAGCACCACCAGCGCAGCGCCTGCCAACGCCAGCAATAATCCACTAACGGACCAGCCCTGCTGCAGACCGACCACAAGCGTGATCAGCAGGCTGGCAGCGAGACCGCCATACAGCCCCTCCCAGCTCTTGCCCGGGCTGACCTTGGGCGCCAACTTGCGCTTGCCGAAAGTCTTGCCAGAGAAATAGGCACCGATATCCGCCCCCCAGACCAACACCATCACCGCAATGATCAGCGCATTGGCCTGCGGCCACTGCTTGAGCAGGACCAATCCCTGCCACGCCGGCAGCAGAATCAACAAACCGATCAATAAACGCCCGGCAACGCCGCCCCAGAATCGACTGCTATCGGGATAGGTAATCACCAGCGCGGTCGCCGCCAGCCACCACAGCACCGCCACCGCCAACAGTAATGGCGCGACGGCTGGAACCATGTACAGCGCCCCCAGCAGCACGGCCACCGCGACTGCATAGGTCACACGCAGAGACTGTGCCTCGAACCCAGCCAGACGCGCCCATTCCCAGGCCCCCAGCGTCACCACCGCACCAATGAACAGGGCAAAGGCGCCGCCATCGAGCAGGAAAAACCCACACAGGGCGATGGGCAACAGCACCAACGCCGTGATGATTCGTTGTTTGAGCATTAAGGGCGCGCCTCAGCTTCCACCTGCTCGCTGGTCTTGCCGAAGCGACGCTGGCGGGTAGCGAAATCGGCCAGCGCCTTGCGCATGGCCTCGTGCTTGAAGTCCGGCCAATAGAGGTCGGAAAAGTACAGTTCGCTGTAAGCGAGCTGCCAGAGGAGGAAGTTGCTGATGCGGTGCTCGCCCCCGGTGCGAATGCACAGGTCGGGCAACGGCAGATCACCGGTAGCCAGACAGCCCTGAATCAACTCAGGGGTGATGTCTTCAGGCTGCAGATGGCCGGCCTGCACCTCACGCGCCAGACGCTGAGCGGCCTGGGCGATATCCCACTGACCGCCATAATTGGCGGCGATCTGCAGGGTGAAACGGCGATTGCCGGCAGTCAACAACTCAGCCTCACGCATCGCCGCCTGCAACTCGGGATGGAATCGCGAACGATCCCCGATGATGCGCAGGCTGATGTCGTTATCCAGCAGGCGCTTGGCCTCACGACGCAGCGCCCCCAGGAACAACTCCATCAGTGCGCCGACTTCCTCGGCCGGCCGCTGCCAGTTCTCACTGGAGAAGGCGAACAGGGTCAGCACCTCGACGCCCGACTCGGCACAGACCTCGATCACCGCGCGAACCGCATCGACCCCAGCCTTGTGCCCAGCCACACCTGGCAACAGGCGTTTCTTCGCCCATCGGTTGTTGCCATCCATGATGATGGCGACATGCCGCGGCACCGCCCCCTGCTTGTTCTTGTCCATGTATGGGCGTCCAGCCGTCAAACGGCCATCAGGTCCGCTTCTTTGACCTCGAGCGCCTTGTCGACATCACCAATGAACTTGTCGGTGATCTTCTGCAGCTCGTCAGCGGCGCGACGCTCTTCGTCTTCGCTGATTTCCTTGGCCTTGGACAGCTTCTTCAGCTCGGCCAGGGCATCGCGACGCACGTTGCGCACAGCGACCTTGGCGTCTTCGGCAACACCGCGGGCCTGCTTGGTGTAGCCCTTGCGGGTTTCCTCGGTCAGAGCCGGCATCGGCACACGGATGGTGGTACCGGCGCTGCTCGGGTTCAGGCCCAGATCGGAGGTCAGGATAGCCTTCTCGATGGCAGCACCGAGGGTCTTGTCATGCGCGACGATCTTCAGGGTGCGCGCATCTTCGACGGTGATTGCAGCCACCTGATTCAGCGGCATGTCGCTGCCCCAGGCCGGTACCTTAATGCTGTCGAGAATGCTCGGATGGGCACGACCGGTTCGAATGGAGGCCAGGTTACGACCCAGCGATTCCAGGGACTTGCTCATGCGTTCCTGAGCGTCTTTCTTGATGTCGTTGATCATTGTGCATCCTCCTCGATCAGAGTTCCTTCAGCGCCACCTACTACAACGTTCAGCAGGGCACCGGGCTTGTTCATGTTGAAGACCCGCAGCGGCATGTTGTGGTCACGGCACAGGCAGATGGCCGTCAGGTCCATCACACCCAGCTTGCGATCAAGCACCTCGTCATAGGTCAGGCGCTCGAATTTCTCGGCGTGCGGGTCTTTGAACGGGTCGGCAGTGTACACGCCATCGACCTTGGTCGCCTTCAGTACCACGTCGGCATCGATTTCGATGGCACGCAGGCAAGCGGCCGAATCGGTGGTAAAGAAGGGGTTGCCGGTGCCAGCGGCGAAGATCACCACCTCACCGGTTTTAAGATGGCGCAAGGCCTTGCGGCGGTCGTAATGGTCGGTGACGCCGACCATGGAGATCGCCGACATGACGATGGCCGGGATGTTCGAGCGCTCCAACGCGTCACGCATGGCCAGGGCGTTCATCACCGTTGCCAGCATACCCATGTGGTCGCCGGTCACTCGATCCATGCCCGCAGCGGACAGGGCCGCACCGCGGAACAGGTTGCCGCCACCGATCACCAGGCCGACCTGCACGCCGATGCCGACCAGTTGGCCGACTTCCAGCGCCATGCGATCGAGCACCTTGGGATCGATGCCGAAATCTTCCGAGCCCATCAGGGCCTCGCCGCTAAGTTTGAGCAGAATGCGTTTGTAGCGAGGTTGGCGACCAGTCGTCTGCTGAGCCATTGCAAGTCTCTCCTGCGGCGATATGAAATTCGTCAGCAACGCCTTTGAGCGCTGCAATTATTCGGCACTTCGACAGCGCCAACGGCCGTTCGTTGAAACGACCGATACTTTATTCGTCACCCCTTATTCGGCAAAGAGGCCGCCCGCGCAAACGGGCAGCCTCTTTGGGGCACATACCGAAAAACCGATTACTGCTTGCTGGCGGCCAGCTGGGCAGCAACTTCTTCAGCAAAGTTGTCGACCGGCTTCTCGATGCCTTCGCCTACTTTGAAGTAAGTGAAGGAAACGATTTCAGCGCCGGCTTTCTTGGCCAGCTCACCGACCTTGACCTCAGGGTTCTTGACGAACGCCTGCTCAACCAGACTGGCTTCTGCCAGGAACTTGGAGATACGGCCAGCCACCATCTTCTCGGCGATATCGGCAGGCTTGCCCTTGAGCTTCTCTTCGTTCAGTTGCAGGAAGACAGCCTTCTCGCGCTCGATTGCTTCAGCCGAAACGTCGCTTGGCAGCAGGAACTCCGGGTTGCTTGCAGCAACGTGCATCGCGATGTCTTTGGCCAGCTCGACGTCGCCGCCTTTCAGGACAACGGCAACACCAATCTTGTTGCCGTGCAGGTAGGAACCGACAACGTCACCCTCAACGCGCACCAGGCGGCGGATGTTGACGTTTTCGCCTACTTTGGCAACCAGGGCGGTACGCTCGGCTTCCTGAGCTTCGATCAGAGGAGCTACGTCGGTCAGCTTGTCGGCGAATGCCTTGTCCACACTGCTGGTGACGAAGTTCTTGAAGTCGTCCTGCAGAGCCAGGAAGTCGGTCTGCGAGTTGACTTCGATAAGGACTGCGGCCTGACCGTCAGCCTTGACAGCGATAGCGCCTTCAGCTGCAACGTTGCCAGCCTTTTTGGCGGCCTTGATGGCGCCGGATGCACGCATATCGTCGATAGCTTTTTCGATGTCGCCGCCAGCCTTGGTCAAGGCCTTTTTGCAATCCATCATGCCTTCGCCAGTACGCTCGCGCAGTTCTTTAACCAGGGCTGCAGTAATCTCTGCCATCTTGAAAATCCTCTCGGTAGGTCTTCAACCAAATCAAAATCTGTGAGTGGCAAAAAGGGGGCCTAGCCCCCTTTTTGCTCAGCACGTAACGCTATATGAGCGACGTTACTGCTTAGCCTTCGGCAGCTTCAGCGGCCGGAGCTTCTTCGATGAACTCTTCGGTGGCGCCACCAGCGTTGCTGCGACCACGAATCACGGCGTCGGCCATGGCACCCATGTACAGCTGGATGGCGCGGATGGCGTCGTCGTTACCCGGGATGATGTAGTCAACGCCTTCCGGGCTGCTGTTGGTATCGACGATGCCGATAACCGGGATGCCCAGCTTGTTGGCTTCGGTGATAGCAATGCGCTCGTGGTCAACGTCGATCACGAACAGAGCGTCCGGCAGGCCGCCCATGTCCTTGATACCACCCAGGCTGCGATCCAATTTTTCCAGATCACGGGTACGCATCAGGGCTTCTTTCTTGGTCAGCTTGGTGAAAGTACCGTCCTGGGACTGGGTTTCCAGATCGCGCAGGCGCTTGATCGAAGCACGGATGGTCTTGTAGTTGGTCAGCATGCCGCCCAACCAGCGGTGATCCACGAACGGCGAGCCGCAACGAGCAGCTTCTTCGCGAACGATCTTGCCAGCGGAACGCTTGGTGCCGACGAACAGGATCTTGTTCTTGCCAGCAGCCAGCTTCTCAACGAAAGCCTGAGCTTCGTTGAACATCGGCAGGGTTTTTTCGAGGTTGATGATGTGAATCTTGTTGCGCGCGCCGAAAATGTACTTGCCCATTTTCGGGTTCCAGTAACGGGTCTGGTGGCCGAAGTGCACACCGGCCTTCAGCATATCGCGCATATTGACTTGGGACATGATAGTTCCTTGATAAGTCGGGTTAGGCCTCCACGTATCCCAGCTTCCAACCCTCGAACTTGTCGAAAGGCACCCAGGAAACCGTGTCGATACGTGTGTGGGTTTAAGCTTTCGGGCACGTACGCCCTCAAAGCGGCGCGTTTTATACCACACAAAGCCGCGACAAGCTACCAGTCCAAGCTAGAGCAGAGCCAGGCGAACCAGCTACTGCCTACTTGCGGCTTATAGCTTGTGACTTCTAGCTGCTAAGATAAGCCCCTTTCCGTGTGCACCCGAGAGCCTGATATGACCGTCACCATCAAATCCGCCGAAGAAATCGAGAAAATGCGCGTCGCCGGCCGCCTGGCCGCCGAAGTGCTGGAGATGATCGGCGAGCACGTCAAACCAGGTGTCACCACCGAGGAAATCGACCGCATCTGCCATGACTATATCGTCAACGTGCAGCAGGCCATCCCCGCCCCACTCAACTACAAGGGCTTTCCCAAGTCGATCTGCACCTCGATCAACCACGTGGTGTGCCACGGCATTCCCAATGACAAGCCGCTGAAAGACGGCGACGTGCTGAACATCGACGTCACCGTGATCAAGGACGGCTACCATGGCGATACCAGCAAGATGTTCATGGTCGGCAAGGTCGCCGAGTGGGCCGAACGCCTGGCCATAATCACCCAGGAGTGCATGTATAAAGGCATCGAGCTGGTCAAACCCGGCACTCGCCTGGGCGATATCGGCGAAGTGATCCAGAAGCACGCAGAAAAGAACGGCTTCTCCGTGGTCCGAGAATACTGCGGTCATGGTATCGGCGCCGTCTTCCACGAGGAGCCGCAGGTACTGCACTACGGCAAGGCCGGCACCGGCATGGAACTGAAAGAAGGCATGACCTTCACCATCGAGCCAATGATCAACCAGGGCCGCCCGGAAACCCGCCTGCTCGGCGACGGCTGGACCGCCATCACCAAGGACCGCAAGCTGTCGGCACAGTGGGAGCACACCGTGCTGGTCACCGCTGATGGCTACGAAATCCTGACCCTGCGCAGCGACGACACCATCGCCCGCACCTCGGCCTGAGCGCGATTCGTAGGGTGCGCCATGCGCACCATTTAAGCTTGTGGTGCGTATAGCGCGCCCCACCCTATATAAAGGAAGGCACCTGCATGCCGCAGATGGACCCCGAACTGTTTGACCGCGGTCAGTTCCAGGCAGAGCTGGCGCTAAAATCCAGCCCCATCGCCGCATTCAAGAAAGCCATCCGGGGTGCGCATGAGGTTCTCGACGCCCGCTTTCGCGCCGGCCGCGAGATTCGCCGCCTGGTCGAAGACCGCGCCTGGTTCGTCGATCAGATCCTGCAGGAAGCCTGGAAGCGCTTCACCTGGAGCGAAGATGCCGACATCGCTCTGCTCGCCGTTGGCGGCTATGGCCGTGGCGAACTGCACCCCTATTCGGACATTGACCTGCTGATTTTGCTGGGCAGCGACGATCACGAAATCTTCCGCGAGCCCATCGAAGGCTTTCTCACCCTGCTCTGGGACATTGGCCTGGAAGTCGGCCAGAGCGTGCGTTCGGTCGACGAGTGTGCCGAAGAGGCGCGCGCCGACCTGACGGTCATCACCAACCTGATGGAAAGCCGTACCATTGCCGGCCCGGAACACCTGCGCCAGCGCATGCAGCAGGTGACCAGCACCGACGCCATGTGGCCAAGCAAGCACTTCTACCTGGCCAAGCGCGAGGAACGCAAAGCGCGCCACGGCAAGTACAACGACACCGAGTACAACCTAGAGCCCAACGTCAAGGGCTCGCCCGGCGGCCTGCGCGACATCCAGACCGTACTCTGGGTGGCGCGCCGCCAATTTGGCACGCTCAATCTGCAGGCCCTGGTCAGTCACGGTTTCCTGCTGGAGAGCGAGTACGCCCTACTCTCCTCCAGCCAGGAATTCCTGTGGAAGGTGCGCTACGCCCTGCACATGCTCGCCGGGCGCGCCGAAGACCGCCTGCTGTTCGATTACCAGGTGAAGATCGCCGCCCTGTTCGGCTATCAGGACGGCGATGGCAAGCGCAGCATCGAACACTTCATGCAGAAGTACTACCGCGTGGTGATGGGGATTTCCGAGCTGTCGGACCTGATCAACCAGCACTTCGAGGAAGTTATCCTGCGCGCTGGTGAAAGTGGTCCGGCCACACCATTGAACAGCCGCTTCCAGGTGCGCGACCGCTATATCGAAGTGACCCACCCGAACGTGTTCAAGCGCACGCCCTTCGCCATCATCGAGATCTTCGTGCTGATGGCCCAGCACCCGGAGATCAAGGGCGTGCGCGCCGACAGCATCCGCCTGCTGCGCGACAGCCGCCACCTGATCGATGACGAGTTCCGCAAGGACATCCGCAACACCAGCCTGTTCATCGAGCTGTTCAAGTGCAAGGAAGGCATCCACCGCAACCTGCGACGGATGAACCGCTACGGCATCCTCGGCCGCTACCTGCCGGAGTTCGGCCATATCGTCGGACAGATGCAACACGACCTGTTCCACATCTATACGGTCGATGCGCACACGCTCAATCTGATCAAGCACCTGCGCAAGTTCCGCTGGCCAGAGCTGGCGGAGAAATTCCCGCTGGCCAGCAAGCTGATCGACAAGCTGCCAAAATCCGAGCTGATCTACCTCGCCGGCCTGTATCACGATATCGGCAAGGGCCGTGGTGGCGATCACTCGGAGCTGGGCGCGGTAGACGCCGAGGCCTTCGCCCGCCGCCATCACTTGCCGGCATGGGACAGCGCGCTGATCGTCTGGCTGGTGCAGCACCATCTGGTGATGTCCACTACCGCCCAGCGCAAGGACCTTTCCGACCCTCAGGTAATTCACGATTTCGCCCAGTTCGTCGGCGACCAGACCCACCTGGACTACCTCTACGTGCTGACCGTGGCCGATATCAACGCCACCAATCCCAGCCTGTGGAACTCCTGGCGCGCCAGCCTGCTGCGCCAGCTCTACACCGAGACCAAGCGCGCCTTGCGCCGTGGCCTGGAAAACCCACTGGACCGTGAAGAGCAGATTCGCCAGACCCAGAACGCCGCCCTGGACACCCTGGTGCGCGGTGGCACCGACCCGGACGATGCCGAACAACTATGGAGCCAGCTCGGCGACGATTATTTCTTGCGCCACACCGCCACCGACGTGGCCTGGCATACCGATGCCATTCTCCAGCATCCCAACGATGGCGGCCCGCTGGTATTAATGAAGGAAACCACCCAGCGCGAGTTCGAGGGAGGCACGCAGATCTTCATCTACGCACCGGACCAGCATGACTTCTTCGCCGTGACCGTGGCCGCGATGAGCCAGCTCAACCTGAACATTCACGACGCACGGATCATCACCTCCACCAGCCAGTTCACCCTCGACACCTATGTGGTGCTGGACGCAGACGGTGGATCGATCGGCAACAACCCTGCTCGCATCCAGCAGATCCGCGAAGGCCTGATCGAAGCGCTGAAGAACCCGGACGACTACCCGACCATCATCCAGCGCCGCGTACCGCGCCAGCTCAAGCACTTCGCCTTCGCGCCGCAGGTGACCATCCACAATGACGCGCAGCGCCCGGTGACCATCCTCGAACTGACCGCACCGGACCGCCCCGGCCTGTTGGCGCGGATCGGGCGAATCTTCCTCGAATACGACCTGTCACTGCAGAACGCCAAGATCGCCACCCTCGGCGAGCGCGTCGAGGACGTATTCTTCGTCACCGACGCCAACAACCAGCCGCTGTCCGACCCCGAGCTCTGCGCGCGCCTGCAGGAAACCATCGTCCGCCGCCTGTCCGAGCCCAGCGCTCAACCGCAGGCCATGCAGATCAACATATGATTGCGCCGCCGCGCTTTCCGAAGTACGCGAGATAACGATGAACCCAGCCCTCGACCAGCTCCAGCCCTACCCTTTCGAGAAACTGCGCGAACTGCTCGGCAGCGTGCAACCGGCCGCCGACAAGCGCCCAATCGCCCTGTCCATTGGCGAGCCCAAGCATCGCTCGCCCGAGTTCGTCGGCCAGGCGCTGACCGCCAATCTCGACAAACTCGCCGTTTACCCGACCACGCTCGGCCTGCCGGAACTGCGCCAGAGCATTGCCACCTGGTGCGAACGCCGCTTCGGCGTGCCGACTGGCTGGCTGGATGCCGCGCGTCATGTGTTGCCGGTCAACGGCACGCGCGAAGCCCTGTTCGCCTTTACCCAGGCGGTGGTCGACCGCAACGCCAAGGGCCTGGTGGTCAGCCCCAACCCCTTCTACCAGATCTACGAAGGCGCAGCGTTTCTCGCCGGGGCCGAGCCGCACTACCTGCCATGCCTGGAAGCCCATGGCTTCAACCCGGACTTCGATGCCGTACCGGCCGAAACCTGGCAGCGCTGCCAGATTCTCTTCCTCTGCTCGCCGGGCAACCCCACCGGCGCGCTGATCCCGGTCGAGACGCTGAAGAAACTGATCGCCCTGGCCGACGAGTACGACTTTGTCATCGCCGCCGACGAGTGCTACAGCGAGCTGTATTTCGATGAGGATGCACCTCCGCCCGGCCTGCTCAGCGCCTGCGCGGAACTGGGCCGTAGCGATTTCGCCCGTTGCGTGGTGTTCCACAGCCTCTCCAAACGTTCCAACCTGCCAGGGCTACGCTCGGGCTTCGTCGCCGGCGACGCCAACATCCTCAAGCACTTCTTGCTGTACCGCACCTACCACGGCTGCGCCATGCCGGTACAAACCCAGCTGGCCAGCGTCGCCGCCTGGAACGACGAAGCGCATGTACGCGCCAACCGCGACATGTACCGTGAGAAATTCGCTGCCGTGCTCGACATCCTGGCGCCGGTGATGGACGTGCAGCGCCCGGATGGCGGCTTCTACCTGTGGGCGCGCACCCCGGGTGACGACACCCTGTTCACTCGCGACCTGTTCGCCACCGAGCACGTCACCGTGGTGCCCGGCTCCTACCTGTCGCGTGAAGTGAATGGCGTCAACCCAGGGGCGGGTCGCGTGCGCATGGCGCTGGTTGCACCGCTGGCCGAGTGCATCGAGGCCGCCGAGCGCATCGCCCGCTTCATTCGCGGCGCCTGAAGACGTCTACCGCCGCGGCTAAAGCCCCCTCCCACAGCGATGAAGGGGCCTGAGCCGCGCACTTCTGACGGTGTAGCCGGATGAAATCCGGGGATAGCCTGCATAGGGCCTCCCGGATTGCATCCGGGCTACGCCTATCTGTGACTCAACCCTTGTGCAGGCGCGCCTCGGCGATATCCAGATCGCGCAGGATCTCGGTCAGCATATCGTCGTCCAGCTCGTTGTCTTTGCGCATGCGATACAGCTCCAGCCGCTGGGTGCGCAGCGCCTGCAGACGCAGGCGGTATTCCAGGCGATCCACTTCGCGCTGCTGCTCGTGCGCTTCGTCACCATCGCGGGCGCGCTCCAGCAGATCGCGGTACTCGCTCATCAAACGCGCCTTCACCTCCACCGAGGTGATCGCCCCTTCGGCATCGGCCGCACGCTCATCCTCCGATTCCAGGTAGCGAATCGCCGACTCCAGCATCAGCGCACGGTGGCGATTGAGCTCGCGCTCGCGCAGAGCACCGTTGTCCTGCGGGAGCCGCGGCAGAATGCGCGGCAACGCTACGCTGGCCACCAGCAGCGACACCAGGATCACCCCGGCGGCGATCAGAATCAGCAGGTCACGCTCGGGAAAGGCCTGACCACTGTTGAGCAGCAACGGCAGTGACATCACACCCGCCAGCGTCACCGCGCCGCGTACACCACCAAGGGTCAGCACCGCACTCAAGGCAATGCGCGACTGCCCGGCAAACCGCGTAGGCTCGCCACGCAGGCGGAGCAACGTACCGGACACTCGCCAATAGCTGTAGACCCAGCCGAAGCGCAGCAGCATCAGCACTGCATAGACCGCCAGTACCATGCCCGCCGCCTCCAGGGCGAACGACCAGAGCGCCGCATGCTCACCCAATGCTGCGTTGAGGATGTCGGGTAACTGCAGGCCCAGCAGCAGGAAGATCAGGCCGTTGAAGGTGAACTCCAGCAAGGCCCAGACACTGCGGTTGAGCATGCGCGTGGAGGTCTGCCTCGGCAGCAGGTCGAGGCGACTCTGCATCATCCCCGCCGCGACCGCCGACAGAATGCCGGATAACCCCAGGTGCTCGGCCGCCACATAAGCCGCGAACGGCAGCAGCAGAAGCAGCAACACGTGTGGCGCTGGGTCTTCCCAGCCGCGAGCGATCATCCAGGCGCGCAAACGCCCGAGCATGTAACTGAGCGCGACACCGATGGCCAGGCCGCCAAAGGCCACCAGGACGAACTGCATGCTGGCATCGGTGATCGAAAACACGCCGGTCAGGGTCGCCGCCACCGCGAACTTGAACGCCACCAGGCCAGAGGCATCGTTCATCAGCGCCTCGCCCTGCAGCAAATTGTTCAAGGTACTCGGCAGGCGGCCGTGGGTGATTGCCGAAACTGCCACCGCATCGGTCGGTGACAGCACCGCCGCCAGGGCGAAGCAGGCAGCCAGGGGCACCTGCGGCAGCAGCCAGTGGATGAAGTGCCCAGCGCCGAGAATGGTGAAGAACACCAGCGCGAACGCCAGCAACAGGATCGGCGTGCGCAACTGACGAAACTGTCCCTTGGGCATGCGCCAGCCATCGACGAACAGCAGCGGCGGGATGAACAGTAACAGGAACAACTCGGGGTCGAGCCGCACGTGCAGCCCCAGCACGGGAATCGCCAACAGCGCGCCAATCAGAATTTGCAGCAGCGGCAATGGCAAGGGAATGAACTGAGCAGAAATACGGGTGCCACTGACCACCAGCAACATGATCAGGATGGTGTAGAGCAATTGCATGGCGCAAAACCGGCGGGAACGAGCGGGAGACTGCGATTCTAGCGCCGTAACACATCGCAGCGACAGCCGCCGCCATGCAAGGACACGACGTGGCATAATAGCCGGCCGTATTTCCCGGACCTTCCGGCACGCCACTCATCAGAGGAAGATCAATGAGTTACGTCCTGTATGGCATCAAGGCCTGCGACACGATGAAAAAGGCCAGAACCTGGCTCGATGAACACCAGGTCGACTATGCCTTTCACGACTACAAGAGCGTCGGAATCGACCGTGCAAACCTGGAAAAGTGGTGCAACGAGCATGGCTGGCAGACCGTCCTGAACCGTGCCGGCACCACCTTCCGCAAGCTGGATGACGCACAGAAAGCCGATCTCGATCAGGCCAAGGCCATCGAACTGATGCTGGCCCAACCGTCGATGATCAAGCGCCCGGTACTCGACCTGGGCAACAAGACCCTGGTCGGCTTCAAACCGGATAACTACCAAGCCGCGCTGGCCTGATCAATCTCACCCGATTTCGTTGTAAGGAACCCATCTAATGAGCACCTCTCTCTTCAGCATCGCCTTTGGTGTTGGCACCCAGAACCGCCAGGGCAACTGGCTGGAAGTCTTCTACGCCCTGCCGCTGCTCAACCCGGCCAGCGAGCTGGTGGCCAAGGTCGCCGAGAAGCTCGGCTACCAGGGCGGCAACCAGGCTATCGCCTTTACCACTGCGCAAGCCGCCGATCTGGCTGAAGCGCTGAAAGGCGTGGACGCTGCTCAAGCAGCGCTGCTGACCCGCCTGGCCGAAAGCCACAACCCGCTGGTCGCCACCTTCCTGGCTGAAGATGCCGCGCTGAGCAGCACTCCGGAGGCCTACCTCAAGCTGCACCTGCTGTCGCATCGCCTGGTCAAGCCGCACGGCCTGAACCTGGCCGGCATCTTCCCGCTGCTGCCTAACGTCGCCTGGACCAGCCAGGGCGCCGTCGACCTCGGCGAACTGGCCGAACGCCAGCTGGAAGCACGCATCAAAGGCGAGTTGCTGGAAGTGTTCTCGGTGGACAAGTTCCCGAAAATGACCGACTACGTGGTACCGGCCGGCGTGCGTATCGCCGACAGCGCGCGCGTGCGCCTGGGTGCCTACATCGGCGAAGGCACCACCGTGATGCACGAAGGCTTCGTCAACTTCAACGGCGGCACCGAAGGCCCGGGCATGATCGAAGGCCGCGTTTCCGCTGGCGTATTCGTCGGCAAGGGCTCGGACCTGGGCGGCGGCTGCTCGACCATGGGCACCCTGTCCGGTGGAGGCAACATCATCATCAGCGTCGGCGAAGGCTGCCTGATCGGCGCCAACGCCGGCATCGGCATCCCGCTGGGCGACCGCAACACCGTGGAAGCCGGCCTGTACATCACTGCCGGCACCAAGGTGAACCTGCTCGACGAGGGCAACGCCCTGGTCAAGGTGGTCAAGGCACGCGAACTGGCTGGCCAGCCGGATCTGCTGTTTCGTCGCAACTCGCTGACCGGCGCCGTGGAGTGCAAGACCCACAAGTCGGCCATCGAACTGAACGAAGCTCTGCACGCCCACAACTGATCCCGCGTAGGGTGCGCCGTGCGCACCGCTCAGCCATGCGGCCCGGTACGCATGGCGCACCCTACGGGATAGGCTTCTCATGTCACTGACCTCCCCCTGGCGTGCCGACTTTCCCGGCATTCTCGCCCTCGCAGCCGAAGGCCAGACCTATCTGGACAGCGCCGCCACTGCGCAAAAACCGCAGGCGGTGCTGGACGCTTTGCTCGGCTACCTGGCCAGCGGCGTGGCCAACGTACATCGCGCCCAGCACCTGCCGGGTGAGCGCGCCACTCGCGCCTTCGAGGCGACACGCGGCAAGGCGGCGCAGTGGCTGAATGCAGCCGGTAACGAGGAGATCATCTTTACCCGCGGCACAACCGAATCCCTGAACCTGCTGGCCTACGGCCTGGAGCACCTGCTACAGCCCGGCGAGCAGATCGTCATCAGTGAGCTGGAGCACCACGCCAACCTGCTGCCCTGGCAGCAACTGGCCAAGCGTCGTGGCCTGGAGCTGGTAATCCTGGCGCTCGATGACACGGGCAGCATCGATCTGCAGCAAGCAGCCAGGCTAATCGGCCCACGCACTCGCCTGCTGGCGGTCTCGCAGCTGTCCAACGTACTTGGCCGCTGGCAGCCACTGAATGAACTGCTGGCGCTGGCACGCACGCAAGGCGCCATCACCGTTGTCGATGGGGCGCAGGGCGCGGTGCATGGTCGTCATGACCTGCAGGCGCTGGGCTGCGACTTTTACGTCTGCTCGTCGCACAAGCTCTACGGCCCGGACGGCGTTGGCCTGCTCTACGGCCGCAGCGCTGCCCTGGCCAGGCTGCAACACTGGCAGTTCGGCGGCGAGATGGTGCTCGATGCTGACTACCACGAGGCGCGCTTTCGCCCTGCGCCGCTGGGTTTCGAGGCCGGCACACCAGCGGTTTCAGCGGTCATCGCCCTAGGCGCTGCACTGGATTGGCTGAACGGTCAGGATCACGCCGCCGTGATCCAGCATGAAGCGGCTCTGCATGCCGAGCTGCTGGCCGGCCTGCAAGCGCGTGACGGTGTCCGCCTGCTCGGCCAACCTCAGCTGGCGCTGGCAAGTTTTTGCGTCGATGGCGTGCATAACGCCGACCTAGCTCATCTGCTCAGCGAACAGGGCATCGCGGTGCGCGCCGGGCATCACTGCGCCATGCCACTGATGAAAGGCCTCGGCCTGAGTGGCGCGATTCGCGTCTCGCTCGGCCTGTACAACAATGGTGAAGATCTGCAGCGATTCTTCAGCGCCCTGGATAACGCCCTGGAGCTGCTGCGGTGAAACGCGGCCAATGGCTCCTCGTAGGAGCGGCTTCAGCCGCGAATGCCTTCGCCCACTTCGCGGCTAACGCGCAATGCCGCCCAGCCGGGTCTACGGGTGCAGGACGAATGTCGCGATGAACCTACCACCTGCCGCCCAACAAGCCCTGGACGCCTTCAACACCTGCCCAGGCTGGGAGCAGCGCGCGCGCCTGTTGATGCAATGGGGCGAGCGTCTGGAGCCATTGAACGATGCCGAACGCGTCGACGAGCACCGCGTGCATGGCTGCGAGAGCCTGGTCTGGCTGGTGGCAGAAAACCAGGATGGCGTCTGGCATTTCCGCGCTGGCAGCGAAGCTCGTCTGCTGCGCGGCCTGCTTGCCATATTGCTGGCCCGGGTCGATGGACTTAGCGGTGACAAACTGGCAGCGCTCGACCTGGTCGACTGGTTCGAACAGCTGGGCCTGCAACGGCAGCTCTCGCCGTCACGCAGCAATGGTCTCAATGCGGTGCTGCAGCGTATGCGAGAACTGGTGCAAGAAAGCTAGAAGCAGGTTCGGCCTCGCCCTGCGTCGATAATGTATGCTCGCCTCCCCCGAACTCATGGAGCGAGTCATGCCTATTTTTATCCGCGTGGGGCTAGCCGCCCTGCTTAGCATCGCCTTGGTTTACTTCGGCCCACAGCTGCTTGGAGGAATGCTGGCATTTCTGCCGGACGCCTTCTACGAGGCGCTGCCGATGCATCCCTTCATCTTGATCCAGCTCTTGTCCGGTCTACTTGCCGGGATTTGCCTGGCGCTGATGGTTCCGAATCGGCGCCTCGTCACCAGCGGCTTGGTCGCATTCGGCTTGATAGCCCTAGCCAGCATCAGTTTTTACAGCAATCTATGCAGCCCAGAAGAAACGCAGCGTATCCATGATGACTGGGCTGCCATACCCCAGTACAACCTGGGACAACCGCTGGATCAGCAACCCTTGCAATTCGGTGCGCTCACCAGCGTCAGTTACGACTGCCTATTGCCTGAGACTGGCTGGGACAGCGCAGGCGCCATCGCTGGGGATCTGCTGACCAGCTTTCTGGGGGTAGCCTTGGGCATATTGCTGGTCCCGCGCCGCCGGCAGCGGCCAACCTCCGAAATCATCTAGGGAAACTCTGAAAAAGCCTTCATTCCCGCGCAGGCGGGAATCCAGGACCTGCGGATTTGCTGGACTCCCGCATTCGCGGGAGTGACGAAAAGTGGTTTTTCAGAACATCCCTAGGCAATGTGCAGCGGGGGCTCAGCCCCGCTCGCGCAACGTCAGCCCCCGCAGAAAATTGCGCAGAATCTGGTCGCCACACTCGCGAAAATGCTTGTGACCCGGCGCGCGAAACAGAGCGCTGAGCTCGGTCTTGGTCATCGGCAGGTCAGCCAATTGCAGAATCACCTGGATATCGTCGTCACGCAGCTCGAAGGCAACGCGCAGCTTCTTCAGGATCAGGTTGTTACTCAGGCGTTTTTCCACCGGCAGGCGCGGCCGGCTGTCGTCCTTGCCGCGCTTGTAGAACACCAGGCCTTCGAGCACGTGAGCCAGCAGGACACCGTTGCAAGGGCGGTAGCCAGGCTCCTCCTCGTGCAGCAGGCAAGCCGAGAGCAAACCTGGCTCGACGGGATAATCCGCCAACAGGCAAAACTCTTCCAGCTTGCCATCGCTGACGTCCAGCAGATAACGCAAGCTGCGCAGTACATCGTTATTGAGCATGCAAAAGACTCTTGAGAACAGAAATTCGAAGGGTGCCGCTCAATCCCGCGCGACTGGAGATGACTGACTGGGTTTCCAGTCATCGGCATCACCGGTGTTGAGTGCCTGTTGCAGTCGCTGTAGATCACCACGCTTGGCGAACTCGCGCAGACCGGCATTGAACATGCGCAACAGCATGACACTTTCGGGGTCATCCTTGCGGAACAACAGCCGCAGAGGCTCGGTATTTAGCTGACGCGGATGATGAATGATGTTGCCGCCATCTTTCGGAAACAAGCGGCGCAGCATGGCATAGCCCACCGCCCTGTCCTGTGGGTGCAGGTCGACACGCCCCAGTTCCAGCAGGCGAAAGCTGGTGTCTTCCTTGCCGCTCTGCTGCACGTCCAGGCGTCCCGCCTGCAGCGCTTCGTCGAACGCCGGGCCGTAGGAATACCCCAGGGTGGTGCCGATGCGGTAGTTCAGCAGATCCTCGACCGTGGTCCAGTCGAACGCCTGGTCGCGACGATGGAACAGAACGATCTCGCCACGTACCAAAGTGTCGCTACAAATGCCGTAGTTGAGCCGACTGGGCGTGCAGCTGTAGGGCATGATCGCGTGCAACTGGCCCTGCTGCAGCATCAGCACGTTGCGGTCCCAGGGGTGGAAGATGTATTCGACCTCGTAGCCCGCCTCGGCGAACACCGCACTGATCAGCCGCGCCAGCGCGCCGCCGTCGCTGCGCTCATGATCGACATAGGGCGCCCAGTCGCCGGTTCCAATACGCAACTTTTGCGGCTCGGCCTGCACCGGCCCCAGGATCACCAGCAAAGCCGGCAATGTCAGGAAGGCGAGCATCCGTGCCCAGCGTCGTCTCAGCGCGACGCTATAAAACAGGTACGACACAAATCACCTCTGATACGAATCATCTCCGACGTATCCCTGTCCGCTACGACAACTTCTCCTTCGCCCCAGCATAGACAAGCCCAGCGCCTGCGGGGATTTTTCAACCCTTGGGCAGACGCTCCGCCGGCCGCCGAACCCCGGCCACCAGCTTGTCCACCAATTTGGCCGCAGCAGCCATGCCGAAGCTGGCGGTTACCATCATCACCGCACCGAAGCCACCCGCGCAGTCGAGGCGCACGCCCTCGCCAACGAACCCCTTGGCCTGGCAAACCGTGCCGTCCGGCTTGGGATAGCGCAGTTGCTCGGTGGAAAACACGCAGGGCACGCTGTAGGTGCGGCCTGGCGTGCGAGAGAAGCCGTAATCGCGACGCAGCATCGAACGCACCTTGGCCGCCAGCGGGTCATTGAAGGTCTTGTTCAGATCGGTGACCTGAATCTGCGTCGGGTCGACCTGACCACCCGCGCCACCGGTAGTGACGATCTGAATCTTGCGTCGCTTGCACCAGGCGATCAGCGCGGCCTTGGCCGGCACGCTGTCGATGCAATCGATCACGCCGTCGAGCTGCTCGGTGATGTACTCGGCCATGGTTTCGCGGGTGACGAAATCCGCCACGGCGTGCACCACGCAGGCGGGATTGATGGCGCGAATACGCGCGGCCATCTCATCGACCTTGGCCTTGCCCACCGCGCCTTCGACGGCGTGCACCTGGCGATTGGTGTTGGTGATGCAGACGTCATCCAGGTCGAACAGGGAGATCTCGCCGACGCCAGAACGCGCCAGCGCCTCAGCCGCCCAGGAGCCGACACCGCCGATACCGACCACTGCCACGTGCGCTGCAGCCAGTCGCTGATAGCCCTCCTGGCCGTAAAGCCGGGCTATGCCGCCAAATCGCTGATCGTCAGTACCCATCACACCCCCTGCAGGAAGGCGCGCATTATAGAGATAGCACCCTGCCCACCCAAGCCTGTCGAACAGGTCAGCCGTCGGCCAGTCGCAGTGACCTGCGTTTACGCTGAATGCGCCGTACGGCGCGCCTTATCACCTGATCGGTAACGACTTTTGCTTTAAGATGGCCAGCCTTCACGCTAGCCGTCGTACCGGAGCCGCAATGACCGTCACCCTCACCCCGACCCTGGAACTCGCCTTCGACCTGATTCGCCGCCCATCCGTGACCCCGGTCGATGAAGGCTGCCAGGAGCTGATGATGCGTCGCCTGGCCGCCTGCGGCTTCGAGGTTGAGCACATGCGCATCGAAGAGGTGGAGAACTTCTGGGCCAAACGTGGTGGTGACGGCCCGGTGCTGTGCTTTGCCGGTCACACCGACGTGGTGCCCACCGGCCCGCTGGATGCCTGGCAGTACCAGCCATTCGACGTACGCGTGGATGAAGACGGCATGCTCTGCGGCCGTGGTGCAGCCGACATGAAAGGCAGCCTGGCGAGCATGATCATCGCCGTTGAACGCTTCGTCGCCGACCATCCGAAGCACAAGGGCGCTATCACCTTCCTCATCACCAGCGACGAAGAAGGTCCGGCGCAGCACGGCACCAAGGCTGTGGTTGAGCGCCTGCGCGAACGTAACGAGCGCCTCGACTGGTGCATCGTCGGCGAACCGTCGAGCACCACCCTGCTCGGTGATATGGTCAAGAACGGCCGCCGCGGCTCGCTCGGCTGCACCCTCACCGTGTATGGCAAACAGGGCCACGTGGCCTACCCACACCTGGCGAAGAACCCGATTCACCTGGCAGCCCCGGCGCTGGCCGAGCTGGCAGCCGAGCATTGGGATCATGGCAACGACTACTTCCCGCCGACCAGCTTCCAGGTGTCCAACCTCAACTCCGGCACTGGCGCCACCAACGTCATCCCCGGTGAACTGAAAGCGGTGTTCAACTTCCGCTTCTCCACCGAATCCACGGTCGAGGACCTGCAGCAGCGTGTCGCCGCGATCCTCGACAAGCATGGCCTGGATTACCACCTGGAGTGGGCACTGTCCGGCCTGCCCTTCCTCACCCAGCCGGGCGACCTGCTGGACGCCGTGGCCGCCAGTATCAAGGGCGTCACCGGTCGCGAAACCACACCGTCGACTTCCGGCGGCACCTCCGATGGCCGCTTCATCGCCACCCTGGGTACCCAGGTGGTCGAACTCGGCCCGGTCAACGCCACCATCCACCAGATCAACGAGCGTGTGCTGGCCAGCGATCTCGACCTGCTCACCGAGGTTTACTACCAGACCATGGTGAAATTGCTGGCATGAGCCTGATCTGCCCCATCTGCCAAGCGCCGCTCGAGCCCAACGACAATGGCCTGGCCTGCGCGAACCGCCACAGTTTCGACCGGGCACGGCAGGGCTACTACAACCTGCTGCCGGTGCAGCACAAGAACAGCCGCGACCCCGGCGACAACGCCGCCATGGTCGAGGCCCGTCGGCGCTTTCTCGACGGTGGACACTACGCACCGCTGGCCTCGCGACTAGCCTCACTCGCGACCGAGTACAGGCCCGCGCGCTGGCTGGATATCGGCTGCGGCGAGGGTTATTACACCGAGCAGATCGCCCGCGCCCTGCCCGCCGCCGACGGCTACGCCCTGGACATCTCCCGCGAGGCGGTCAAACGAGCCTGCAAGCGCGCTGCGCAACTGAATTGGCTGGTGGCGAGCATGGCCCGTGTGCCCCTGAGTGACGCCAGTTGCGAGTTGCTGGCCAGCGTCTTCAGCCCACTCGACTGGAGCGAGACCAAACGCCTGCTCGCTCCTGGCGGCGGCCTGCTGCGCATGGGACCAACCCGCGTGCATTTGATGGAACTGCGCCAGCAGCTGTACGACGAAGTACGCGACTACGACGACGAGAAGCACCTGGCACTGATCCCCGCGGGCATGCGCCTGGCCCATAGCGAAACCCTGGAGTTTTCGCTGCACCTGAGCGATGCCCAGGCGCGTGCCGACCTGCTGGCCATGACCCCGCACGGCTGGCGCGCCAGCGCCGAACGCCGCGAAGCGGTAATCGCTGAGCCCTTCGAAGTTACCATCGCCATCCGCTACGATTGGATCGTCAAAGATCAGGACTGAATGCCATGCGCCAACCCGATATCGAGATCTACCTGAAAGACGCCGAACGCGATGCCGTGGCGCAGTGGCTGGGTGAGGCACTTGGCCCGTGCAGTGACTGGCAGCAGAAAGGCCAGACCTTCAAATGCAAGGCCGGCGACATAGCGGTGACCTGGCTACCTAAAGCCGTGGGCAAATGGCACAGCCTCTACCTGGAAAGTGACGTCACGCCCTGGGACGACGACCTCGCCTGCGCCCGCGCCGCCCATGCCGCACTCGGCGTACAGGTTCGCTGTGCACCGGGCACCTGGGTCGAAGACGAGAGCGATGAAGAAGCCGATCGCTGGATCAAGATCGATGCCGACGGCGAAACCGAGATCGTCTGGCGTACTGAATAAAAGCAGCCGCTTCGCTGCCATCTGCTGACCCTCTCCCATTTATGGGGCGTAGAGGCGCGTTTTGGAAGCATCGCTTCCTGCGCCGATGAGCGCCTGATCGCGAAGCGATCAGGCCGGAGCGCGGAGAGGGGTTCCCGAAGGGCGGGAGAGGGTCAGAAGCCTCGCGCTACGAGCCTTTAAGTCGACACCCCGTAGCCCGGATGCAATCCGGGGAAATATCGAACACGATCAATACCCTCCCCCCTGGAGAGGGAAAGCCGGCAGTCTCGCAGCGCTTTCTACCCTCGCCCAGTCCCATTCCACTGGGGAAACCCTGCCCCCCCACACCGTCACTCCCGCGAAGGCGGGAGTCCAGGTGCTGCGGGGTTGTGGATTATTCTCCTTCGGGCCAGCGCAAGCGCTGTTCAGCGATAAAGCTGCTGTCCCGACTGCGCGGGAATGACGGCTATTTCAGAGCATCCCCAGGCGTGCCCCCGGTGAATGGAATAGGGGAGCTATCCGTGCAACCCACCACGCCCTTCGGCGGGTTTCACCCGCCCTACGAAGTACAGCCCCCTACAAACAACAAGGCCCGTCATCGACGGGCCTTGTTGAATCACGAGTTTGGCATTCAGACCGCGGAGACGTCTTCCGCCTGCAGGCCTTTCTGGCCCTGGGTCACGCCGAACTCGACCTTCTGACCTTCGGCCAGAGTGCGGTGGCCGTCACCGCGGATGGCGCGGTAGTGAACGAATACGTCTGGGCCGCTTTCGCGCTGAATGAACCCGTAACCCTTGGAATCATTGAACCATTTGACGGTTCCCATCTCACGATCTGCCATTACCAACTTCTCCAAACTCGCTATGTTTTTATTATCCCGAAGGCGCTTTGACGGCTCGGTAAAAAACGTTCCTCTCAGCGTTCACCACCCCTGGCAATCGAGCATGGAGCAGGTCAAGTGATTCGCGTTCTTGCTGCAGCCGAAGGCCGAGTATAAAGCATGGATCGTGACTGAAAAGCACTTTTTCAAAACCGCCAAGAACCCAGAAGATATGCATGTTACAGCTTGTTTTACGAGCTTTTGACTGACAGATCGCGCAACTTCTTCGTCAGCCACTGCACCTGATCAGGCGCCGTTCGATATGCCCGGTCACTGCGCGCACTTACTTACCCGGCGTTGAACCTTCACGCTCGCCAAGCGCCAGCCAATGCTGCCCACCCTGCTTGCTCATCGAGCGTCTTCTCGTCACACCGTCGCCAATGGCGTGCACTCAGCGAAGCCATCGCGAAAACGTAGACAGTGCCCATCTCAGCCGGATGCCGATAGTGATAAAAGCGGATATAGCGTTTTTGCCCAGTCGGCGTAGACAGCTTTGGTGCGGATGGAATAGTTTCTGAATCGAATCTGCTGGCGCAGTTGATCCAGCAGCTTGGGCTTACCGTCATCCATGTCGCGTTTCTCCCTGGCCCCTGTCGCGTTTGTCGTGACAACTCTGCCTGTTACCTCAATGGGTTTCAGCCGACGAGGCGCTGAGCAAGATGATCAAGCACTACACCCTCGAAAGAACCGATGATTATCTACACAAGCTATCTCTCGCCTATCTGAGTCACGAGACATGTTCGATGGCCAGTTTCAGCAGGGGATCACACCACTGCACAAAGCGCTGGCAATGGACGAACGCCACTACCCAGCCGAACACCTCAATATCGGCATCGCCCATGGCAACCATGATCATCTCCATGCCGTACCGGCAGGCCCATGAGCATCTGACGATCGCCTGTGACATCTTCGCCAGACAGCTGGGCGAAAACGCCCCACAGACACTGGATTGCTACAAGAAGCTGAATGTCACGCTCAAGCATCTCTGCAGACTGCCTCGGGAGAAAACGCGCCACTTCACATCATTGGCATGGCCGAAACCCACATCAGAGTCGCCCTCTTTACTTAGCCGGAGCATCTTCCATGGCACCTACAGAACGTATCTGGTCAGTCGCCAAAGCAACGATCGAAGGCAAGCCGATCATCTATAAATTCATCGCCGACGCGCCACCCTTGAACATCCAGCACACGATGCCGTGGCTTACCGTCATCTCCTGGAAATACGAGGCAGCGCAAAACAACGGTTTACCACCGGCCCGGATCAACAAAGAAATGATCAGGCTCGAGGACGGATTAGAGACGATAGGAGGCAATGGCTCGGTCTACCTGGACGCCTACACGGCGACCGGCAACGGCCTGAAGGAGTTTGTCTATTACATCGCGGACCGTGAGGCGTTCATGGCCAATTTGAACCAGGCGCTGAGCGATCATCCGGCCTACCCCATCGAAATCAACTTCTATGAAGACCCGGAGTGGAGCGACCTTGCCAAGCTGCACCAGAGCATGAGCACCGTCCACTGAATGTGCCTGTGCACGCCTCCAATGCGACTGACGAACCCGGTGCTCACACCTTGCGCAGGCGCTTCGCGTGAAGCCCTGCACAGACGACTACTGGTCCACGAGAGACGGTATTGAAGTGCCGCGTTCGCCGGCCACCCGCAACTGCCTGCGCCATTTCCACTCCAGCATGCCCAGGCCTCCGACGAAAGCTGCCTCGCCGAGCACATGGCAAAGCCCCGGTAGCGTGATGACCGGGGCGAAGGTCGCAGCGATACCCAGGCATACCAACGCCCAGAATCCGTTGGCCAATGCCAGCAGCTTGATCAGCGTTTCGGAGCGCCGCACGCGGACCGCCAGCGAAAAGGAATAGCAGGCGTAGGCGATATTGACCGCGCCGATGAAGCTGAGAAGCTCGCGCGGCAAGCTATACCAATCGTTCAACCAAGGGGCGAACAGCAGGACCACAACACCTGCGACCGCAGCGGCCATGCAGTCCAGCCAGAGGATATGCCTGACCATTCGCATGGTGGCTCGCCTCAAACGTGATGCCGCTTTTGCACGGCCAGCAGGAACAGCAGCGTAACGGCGATCACCAACAGATCCAGAGCAATGGCAGGAGCGGCCTTACTCAGATAATCCTGGCCATAAAGCAGCAACAGCAACACAAATATGGCCTTGCTCAACGCTGCGATGACCGCGCAAAAGACCCGATTTTTCGGGCTCAGCGCGCCATAGATCAGCAGCACACCCATCAACCCGACCAGCGCCGACCAACTGCGAATGAGCAAAGACTGCAGTGGCCCATCAAAGGACGCGCCAAACATCGCCTGCAGCGCTGCCTGCGGGGCAAACAGACCGTAGAACATGGTCACCGTGAGAGCGCCGGATAACAGCATCAGCCATCTGAAATTGCGTGCAATGAAGTCCATCAGCGTTTAAGTCCTTGTGGGTGCGAGCGAAGGAGAGCATAGCGTCAAAGCAAAACTGCTGGGCGCAGCTTCGCCTCCGAAAGCCCTCGTTGTCTCTGCCGTCGCCCTCCCTTATCCGCCAAAGCAGTGAAAGCGGTTCTTGCCGGCATGCTTGGCCGCGTACATGGCCTGGTCCGCGTACTTCAGTAAATCCTGGCCGTTTTCACCGTGCAGTGGAAACAGAGCGGCGCCCACACTCGCTGATATCCGCACCACACAGCCGTCCAGATCGAACGGCTTGGCCAGCACATCAAGAACCTTGAGTGCCACGTGCTCACAATCCTGGCTGCTGTGCAGCTTGGCGAGGACGATGCCGAATTCGTCGCCGCCAAAGCGCGCGACCGTGTCCGTACTGCGTACACAGCCTTCGAGCCGCCTGGCGGCCATCTGCAGCAGGCTATCGCCCACCGCGTGACCGTGGCGGTCGTTGATCGCCTTGAAACCGTCGAGATCGATATAGAGCACGGCGCATAACTCCCCCTGGACGTGCACCGACGCCAGTGCCTGATCGAGCCGCTGGTGGAACCTAACACGATTGGCCAATCCCGTGAGGGCATCATGCTCGGCGTCATGACAAAGGCGTGCCTCCAGGTGCTTGCGCTCGGTGACGTCCTGCGCCACCAGCACCAGAAACTCCGGATGCCCCTGGCGATTGCGCACGACGCTCAAGGCTTCGCACACCCAGAGCAGCGAACCATCCTCGCGGCGGTAGGTTTTCTCGATCTCCGGAGAAAGTGCCCGCACCTCGCTGACCAGTTGCTGGTTCAGAAAGCGGCGGGCTGCACTGGCCACGTCGGGGTCGCACAGGTCGAAAATGTTGCCACCCTGCAGCGCCTCGGCCGGACGCCCCAGCATCCGCGCGAACTTCTCGTTGACCCGCAAAATCCGGCCCTCGGGGCTGATGTGGACGATGCCCATGGCCGCCTGGTGAAAGGTGGCACGAAACAGCGCTTCACTGCCTTGCAAGGCCTCGGTAGCCGAGCGCTGGCGAACCAGCATCAGCGCCAGCAGACCAACCAAGAGCATGACCACCAGGGTGACCCCGACCGCTGCCATCAGGTAGCTGTAGCGTCGCTGCAAAGTGGTGGCCATCTCCTCGTCGTAGGCCGTGGCCACGGTAACCATCAGCGGGTAGTCGGCCATGGTGCGGTAGCTGACGATACGGGCGACGCCGTCTCCCGCTTCGCCACTGTCGTAGAAATCATCGGCGCTGTGCAGCTTTTGCCGTTGGAACCAGGCCAGCGACTCGGCACGCAGGCCAAACTCGCTGCGGGCACCGACCTTGCGCGCACGCACCACGCCGTCAAGGCCGGCGAGCTCCAATAGCCCTTGCGGGCCCAGGTCGACCTGCTTAAAGAAATGCGTGACGTCCTCTGGGCTGACAGCCATCACCACCACCCCGGCGAAGCTACCGTCCTCGTGCTCGATACGCAGCGACATGGGGATCAGCCAGCGCCCGGACACCCGCCCGAGTACCGGCTGATTGATGAACAGATGATCGATACGGGCATCGCGCTGCGCCTTGAAGAACTCGCGGTCGGCGTAGTTGACCGGGCCGGTATTCTGGCTACTGCTGACGATATCGCCCTGCTCGTCCACCACGCTGACGATGGTGAACATCTCTTCGCGGATCACGCCCTCCTCGACCCAACGCCGTAGGTCGATGGCGTCACCCTGCCGGCGGTACTGCTCGCGCACGAACGCCGCCACCTGCTCGGCTGCCTTCAGCGCGCGGAACACCTGCTGCTCGAAGGCGATGGCCAGGCTGGAGTTGGCTTCCATTTCCGCAGCCAGCGTCTGCTCACGCTCGAAGGCGACGCGCTGCAGGGTGATCAGCCAGACGACGGCAATGAACACGCTCGCCAGAACGAGCAGCAGGTTCAAGGGGGTTGCGATTCGAGGACGTCGAGCGACGGTATCATGCGCGTCAATCGGCAGTCTGGGCGCAGTCATCGCCTTATTCTCCAGGCCATTCAGAGGTGGGCTGTCTTCTAGTTGTTGAGGGCAGGTGCCCTTGCGTTCAGCGTCGCGGGGCTTGATCCACCGCCATGCGTTGAATCATAGGCACTGTTGCGCCACTGTGTTGCCATCAGGTGGTAATGCGTTTTGCCCGAGAATCGAGCTTGCGGCAGACTGACGACCGACACCGCGCCCCAGCCACATCAAGCCGAGCGGTATACGCTGCTCGACCTCTTCAATAACCACCGCCTTCGAGGCTCGCTTTGGAAACCACGGTCTTTCTCGCCGTCATCGCCGCTGCTGCCCTGCATGCCGGCTGGAACGCCCTGCTGAAAATTGGTCTCGACCGTTTCCTCACCGCCACCCTGATTCAGATCGGTGCCGGCCTGGTGGCCCTCTGCGCGCTCCCGCTGGTGGCGCTGCCGCAGGCATCAGCCTGGCCGTGGATCGCGCTGTCGGCGCTGCTGCACATCGGCTACAACTTCTTCCTCGCCCGCGCCTACCAGTATGGCGACCTGGGCCAGGTCTACCCGATTGCGCGGGGCAGCTCGCCACTGATGGTCGCCCTGCTCTCGCTGCTGCTGTTGCACGACGGGCTCGGCACCCTACAGTTGCTGGGTCTGCTGGTCTTGGTACTAGGCATCTGGCTGATGGCGCTGCGCGGCGGCCATCACCAGGCGCCGCAAGGAGCGATGCTGTTCTGTGCGTTGATGACGGCGCTGTTCATCGCCGGCTACACCCTCAGCGACGCCATGGGCGCTCGCAACAATGGCGACGCGCTGAGCTATTCGCTGTGGCTGTTCACCGTCAATGGCGGGGTGATGGCGGCGGTATTGGCAATCAGTCGTGGGCCGCGCGCCTTCCTGCAACTAGGTCCGCACTGGCGTGGCGGCCTGGCCGGCGGGGCAATGTCGATGGCCGCCTATACCATCGTCATCTGGGCCATGACCCAAGCGCCGGTGGCATTGGTTTCGGCACTGCGCGAGACCAGCGTGGTGTTCGCCGTGCTGCTGGGGGTGGTGTTGCTCAAGGAGAGGTTGCGACCGATTCGTCTGGTGGCATGCGCGGTGATCGCGGCTGGCGTGGTGGTGATGAAGTTGGCATGAGGGGGACGTGTTGGTGTAGGTGGTGGGCTGAAGCGGATCGCCGCCCGGCCCACCCTACCTGACTGAAACGAATCGCTGCCCGGCCCACACGACAAGGTAACCGCAGGTCAGGATGCGATCCGCGCCATTGGGATGGCCTGACTCGGCATTCTGATCGGGAACCAGAGACCCGCTTTACGGTTCTGTTGATCAACGGGCGCTGAGTCGTTGACCGTTTTTTCGTCATACACCGCCTGCATGCTGATCGGGATGGCCGCCTGGACGCACGAGTTTTTTGCCCGCCAGACGCGGCTTGCGGCACACTAGCGCCCTTCCCGAGCATCCGCTCGTTTATCTGCTCAAGAGTCCGTATGACCCGTTCCCCCTTCCGCCGCATGGCCTTCAGCGCGCTGCGCCGCCTGCTGTACCTCTGGGTACGCTCGGAAACCATCAACCAGTCCGCCTTCACCCTCAGGCTCGACCGCAGCAAGCCGGTGTTCTACGTGCTGCAGCAGCCCTCCGTGAGCGACCTGGCGGTGGTCGACCGCGAATGCACCAAGGCCGGCCTGCCGCGCCCGGTGCTGCCGGTAGCGGTCGGGGAGCATATCGAGCCCGCCGCCTTCTTCTACCTGACGCCGGAGCCGGACTGGTTCGGCCGCCAGGACAAGCGTGGTATCTCGCCGACCCTCGATCGCGTGGTCACCGCCCTCAGCCAGCATGCTGTGGACGACGCGCAGATCGTGCCGGTCAGCGTGTTCTGGGGGCAGTCGCCGGACCGCGAGACCAG
This sequence comes from Ectopseudomonas composti, assembly GCF_900115475.1. Taxonomy (GTDB): domain Bacteria; phylum Pseudomonadota; class Gammaproteobacteria; order Pseudomonadales; family Pseudomonadaceae; genus Aquipseudomonas; species Aquipseudomonas composti. The sequence goes on along the minus strand of NZ_FOWP01000002.1, from coordinate 163,984 downwards.
CCCCTGGAAACTGCTGTTCGCCGACAGCTGGGCGGTGACCGGGCGCCTGCGACGGCTGATCAGCATCCTGATTCTCGGGCGCAAAACTCGCGTGCAGTTCTCCACGCCGATTCACCTGCGCGAGCTGGTCGAGCAGGACAAGGGCCAGGAACGCACCCTGCGCATGGTGCACCGCATCCTGCGCGTGCACTTCCGCAACCAGAAGGCGGCGGTGATCGGCCCGGACGTGTCGCACCGGCGCAACCTGGTCAAAGGCTTGGTGCACGACCCGATGGTGCGTCAGGCAATTGCCGAGGAGGCCGAGCGCGAGAAGATCAGCCCGGAGAAGGCCGAAGCCCAGGCGCTGCGCTATGGCAACGAGATCGCCTCGGACTACACCTACACGGTGATCCGCTTCCTCGAACTGGTGCTGAGCTGGTTCTGGAACAAGATCTACGACGGCATCAAGGTGCACAACGTCGAAGGCGTGCGCGACATCGCTCAGGGCCACGAGGTGATCTACGTGCCCTGCCACCGCAGCCACATCGACTACCTGCTGCTGTCCTACCTGCTGTTCCGCAACGGCCTGACGCCGCCGCACATCGCCGCCGGCATCAACCTCAACATGCCGGTGATCGGCGGCCTGCTGCGCCGTGGCGGCGCCTTCTTCATGCGCCGCACCTTCAAGGGCAACCCGCTGTACACCGCAGTGTTCAACGAATACCTGCACACCCTGTTCAGCAAGGGCTTCCCGGTCGAATACTTCGTCGAGGGCGGACGCTCGCGCACCGGGCGCATGCTGCGGCCGAAGACCGGCATGCTGGCCATCACCCTGCGTAGCTTTCTGCGCAGCAACCGCCTGCCAATCGTCTTCGTGCCGGTGTACATCGGCTACGAGCGCGTGCTGGAAGGCCGCACCTACCTCGGTGAGCTGCGTGGCGCGAGCAAGAAGAAGGAGTCGATCTTCGACCTGTTTAAGGTGCTCGGCGCGCTCAAGCAGCGTTTCGGCCAGGTCTCGGTGAACTTCGGCGAGCCAATCAAGCTGGCGGAATTCCTCGACCAGCAGCAGCCCGGCTGGCGTGATCAGGACCTGGGCCCGCAGTACCGCCCGGCCTGGCTCAACGACACCACCAACCGCCTCGGCGAGCGCGTGGCGCGTCACCTCAACGAAGCGGCGTCGATCAACCCGGTCAACCTGGTGGCCCTGGCGCTGCTGTCCACCAGCAAGCTGGCCCTGGACGACCGCGCCCTGGCCCGTGTGCTCGACCTGTACCTGGCCCTGCTGCGCGCCGTGCCCTATTCGCCGCACACCACCCTGCCGGAAGGCGACGGCGCGACGCTGATCGAGCACGTCAAGGGCATGGACCTGCTGGCCGAGCAGAAGGACGCGCTGGGCAAGATTCTCTATCTGGACGAGCAGAACGCCGTCCTGATGACCTACTACCGCAACAACGTGCTGCACATCTTCGCCTTGCCGGCGCTGCTGGCCAGCTTCTTCCAGAGCAGCGCGCGGATCAGCCGCGAGCAGATCCTGCGCTACGCCGGCGCGCTGTATCCCTATCTGCAGTCCGAGCTGTTCATCCGCTGGGAGCAGAGCGAGCTGGATGGCGTAATCGACCAGTGGCTGACGGCCTTCGTCGAGCAGGGTTTGCTCAAGGTAGAAGGCGACGTGTACGTGCGCCCGGCGCCGAGCTCACGCCAGTTCGTGCTGCTGACCCTGCTGTCGCGCTCGGTGGCGCAGACCCTGCAGCGCTTCTACATGGCCATCGCCCTGCTGCTCAACGCCGGACAGAACGCGATCAGCGCCGAGGAGCTGGAAGACCTGTGCACGGTCATGGCCCAGCGCCTGTCGATCCTGCATGGCCTGAACGCGCCGGAGTTCTTCGACAAGAGCCTGTTCCGTCACTTCATCCAGAGCCTGCTGGACCAGGGCGTGCTGCGCCAGGACGAAGCCGGCAAGCTCAGCCATCACCCACTGCTCAGCGAGCTGGCCGAAGGCGCCGCCAAACGCGTGCTGCCGGCCGAGATTCGCCTGTCGATTCGCCAGGTGGCGCTGGATCGCAACGAGGACGAACCGACACTCCCATGATCGTAGGGTGTCGCGGGGCCGCCCAGGCCGTGCGCACCTCCGAATCACCGTAGCCACCGGTGCGCACGGCGCACCCTACCGCCCCACACCGCATGTCACGTCAGCATCCTAGAGTGGATCGGGGCGCGTAGCTGTCGCTTTTTACACCCACCCTGGCGGAGGCTCAATGCGAGCAGCCGAACCTGTCACGGGTTTGGCAGTCAGTGATAGACCACACACCGGCAGGAGGCCCTGGCCATGATCGATTCCTTGATGTTGAGCGCTGCACGCATCACCACCCTGGCCGCGGGGCAGATACTGACCAATGCCAGTGGTTTCTTCTTCCGCCGCGAGGGTCGGCTGTTTCTGGTGACCAGTCGCCACGTGGTGCTCGACGAGCCGAGTGGTCATCAGCCGGACAGTCTGCAGATCGAGCTGCACACCGACGCGAGCAACCTCGCCAGTACCGTCAGCTTTTCCATCCCGCTGTATGACGGCGACCAGCACCTCTGGCGTCAGGGCATGGATGGCGCGGGCGAGATCGACGTGGCGGTGATCGAGCTGGATCAGGCCGCGCTTCCCAACAACGGCGCTTACCAGGCCTTTACCCCGCAACACCTGCTGCAGCCTGACGAAGATGTTGAAATCGGCTCGGCGCTGCTGGTGGTGGGCTTCCCGCTGGGTTTTCAGGACACCCTGCACCGCATGCCGGTGGCGCGGCAGGCCGGGCTGGCGTCGTCTTTCGGCCTGCGTGTTCAGGGGCTGGGCTACTTCCTCACCGACGGCCGCACCCATCGCGGCATCAGCGGTGCGCCGGTGGTCAAGCGGGCCAGCGGCAACGGCGAACTGCCCTGGCATCTGCTGGGCATCCACTCGACGCGCCTGCTGGGTGATCGCGATGAGGATCAGGACGAAGCCCTGGGCCTTAACTGCACCTGGTATGCCGATATTCTGATGACCCTCACCGAATGATTGCCCGGCATCATCTCGAGGGATGATTGTCAGCGTGATCTTCAGGCTCGCCGGCTCCTACAGAACACGCCACGTCCCGTAGGAGCACGCTTGCGGGCGATAACCGGTGAGTAGCCCGGATGCAATCCGGGGAAAGCGCCCCATACCTTGTCGCGGCTAAAGCCCCTCCCACAGGCACGGCGGGATCTGTGGGAGGGGCTTTAGCCGCGACAGCTTTACCAGGTGCTCGAACAGCCCCGGATTGCATCCGGGCTACGACACGTGGATGCATTGGCGCGGACAAAAAAACATCGCGGCTGAAGCCGCTCCTACGGGTCTGCATCCGTCCCGTAGGAGTGACTGGGCGGCATTGCGCTTCAGCCACGAAAGATTCAGCTCACGAATGTCAACGGCCCAATAAAAAACCCGCCCTGCGCATCACGCGGGGCGGGTTCTTGTATTGCGTCAAACGCTTACAGGGTCACGGCAGCCGGCTCGGGCTCGGCGGCCATTTCCACGTCCGGCGCCACTTCGATGTGCTGCAGCTCAAGACGCTCGCTGCTCCACTGACGAATGCGGTTGGTCAGCGCCAGGTCGTCGTTCAGCTTCTGCCCGTAGGACGGGATGATGTCCTTCAAACGCGCTTGCCACTCGGCGGTGGCGACCTTGTTGGCGAAGGCTTTCTCGATCAGGTGCAGCATGATTGGCGCGGCAGTGGAGGCACCCGGCGAGGCGCCCAGCAGCGCACTGATGCTGCCGTCAGCAGAGGTCACTACCTCGGTACCGAACTGCAGTACACCGCCCTTCTCGGCATCCTTCTTGATGATCTGCACGCGCTGGCCAGCGGTGATCAGCTCCCAGTCGGCATCCTGTGCATCCGGGAAGTACTCGCGCAGCGAGGCCATGCGGTCTTCCTGGCTGAGCATCAGCTGGCCCATCAGGTAAGTGCTCAGCGACCAGTTGTCCATACCGGCGTTGACCATCGGCATGAAGTTGTCGGTGGTCATGCTGCTGAACATGTCGAGCAGCGAGCCATTCTTGAGGAACTTGGTGGAGAAGGTGGCGAACGGGCCGAACAGCAGCACGTTCTCACCGTCGATCACGCGGGTGTCCAGGTGCGGCACGGACATGGGCGGCGAGCCGACCGACGCCTTGCCATAAACCTTGGCCAGGTGCTGGGCAACGATGTCCGGGTTACGCGTCATCAGGAACTGGCCGCCGACCGGGAAGCCGGCGTAGCCTTCGGCTTCTTCGATGCCGGACTTCTGCAGCAGCTTGAGCGCGCCACCACCGGCGCCGATGAAGACGAAGCGCGCATTGATGCTCTGCTCGGCGCCGCCCTTGGCCAGATCGGCCACGGTCACGCGCCAGGTGCCGTCATCGTTGCGCTGCAGGTCGCGAACTTCGTGCTCCAGATGCAGGCTGGCTTGCTGCTTACCGATCAGCGAGTCGATCAACTGGCGGGTGATCTCGCCGAAGTTGACGTCGGTGCCGATGGCCATGCGAGTCGCGGCGACCTTCTGCTGCGAATCGCGGCCTTGCATGATCAGCGGTACCCACTGGGCGATCTGCGCGTGATCCTCGGTGAACTCCATGCCGCGGAACAGGTTGCTGTGCTGCAACGCAGCGTGGCGCTTGCGCAGGTACTCGACGTTGTCGTCGCCCCAGACGAAGCTCATGTGCGGAGTGATGTTGATGAAGCTCTTGGGCTTGCTCAGCACTTCGCGCTCGACCTGGGTGGCCCAGAACTGCTTGGAGATCTCGAACGACTCATTGATCGCGATCGCCTTGCTGATGTCGATGCCGCCGTCGGCGGTTTCCGGCGTGTAGTTCAGCTCGCAGAAGGCAGAGTGGCCGGTGCCGGCATTGTTCCAGCCGTTGGAGCTCTCGCCGGCGACGCGGTCGAGGCGCTCGTAGATCTCGATGCTCCAGTCCGGCTGTAGCTCGTGGAGGTAGGTGCCGAGGGTGGCGCTCATCACGCCAGCGCCGATCAGCAACACGTCGACGGTTTTCTCGGGCTCGCGGGGCTTGGAGCAACCGATCACGCTGAGACAAAGCAGCGTCAGCAGGATTTTTTTCATGGGACAGTCCAGTTCGTCGCACGACGACAAGGGCCGTGCAGGCAAGGTTTCGGGCAGCGGCCGTGTGGGCCACACATGAGCGATAGCCGCAGATCTGCGACACGGCGAAAGGAAGGGGGTTCCAGGCCTCTTGGCGGGCGTATTCCGATCACGCCGCGAGCAAGAGCAATATGCGTGCCGCTGAAAGGATTCAGCGGCATTTATTGGGTTCGAACAGCGTCGAACCAGTATGAGGGTGGCGAGATGTCGCCACCGCCCGGCGCCAGGCAGCGTTCAGGTGGCGGGATTCCGCCCGGCTCAGGCCAGCAGCAGTGGCAACAGCAAGGCCGTGCCGATCCCCAGCAGGCTCATCGCCAGGGCCGCGAAGGCACCGCACTCCTCGCCTTCCTGCAAGGCATGCGCGGTACCGATGGCATGCGCGTTGATACCGTAGCTCAGACCACGGGCCGCCGGGTGATCGACGCCCGCCCAGCGCAGCAGCAGCGGCCCCAACGCCGTGCCGATCACACCGGTGAGCATCACCATCACCGCGGCCAGCGAAGCGACGCCGCCAATTTGCTCGGCCACCGGCATGGCAATCGGCATGGTCACGAACTTCGGCGCCAGGCTCATTACCACGCTCCAGTCGGCGCCCATCGCCCAGCCGATGGCCAGGGTCAGCGCCACTGACAGCACGCCGCCGGCGCTGAGGGTGATCATCACCGGCCAGAACAACTGGCGAATGCGCTTGATGTTGTGCTGCAGCGGCACCGCCAGGGCCACGGTGGCCGGCCCCAGCAACCAGGCAACGGGCTCGGCACCGGCGCGGTAGGTGGCGTAATCCACCCCGCACAGCAGCAAGGTGGCGACGATCAGCGTCACCGAAACCAGCACCGGCTGCAGCACCAGCCAGCCGCTGCGGCGATACAGCCAGGCGGCGATCAGAAAAGCGGCCAGGGTCAGGGCGATGGCGAACAGCGGGTGATGAGTCAGCAATCTCATCCCTTGCGCTCCTGACGGCGGATCAAAGTCTGCAGCAGCCAGCCACAGAACGGCACGGTCACCAGCAGCGACAGCACCAGCGCCGTGGCGATCACCGGCAACTCACCGAGCAGCAGGTCGCTGCTGGTCATGATCCCGGAAGCCGGCACGGCCAGCAGCAGCGGCAGGTAAGGCAGCAAACCACCGGCAGCCTGTTGCAGCGGCTCAGGTACGGCACCGCGCCACATCAGCCAGACCGAGAGCAGCAGCAGGCCAATGATCGACGCCGGCAGCATCGGCAACAGCCAATGATTGAGGGCTATGCCGAACAACTGCAGCAATACCAGCCAGAACAGGCCACGCACCATCATGATCTCGACTCCTCCTTATGGCGTCCCCGACGAAACAGCGGACGCGGCTCGATAACCGAGCGACCATACAACACACTGAGCCCTTGCAGGCCCTTGAGTGCATCTTCCAGTGATTTGTCGGCGCGCACGGCAAAGGCATCGAAGCCGCACTGGCGCATGTGCGCCAACTGGTCGCGTAGCACATCGCCCACCGCGCGTAACTCACCGCGCCAGCCCAAACGGGTGCGCAGCAGGTAGGCCTGGCTGTAACCTCGGCCGTCGCGGAAGCTGGGAAAATCGATGGCGATCAGCGGCAGGCTGGCCAGCAACGGCTGCAGTGCCTCCGGCTCGTCGTCCACCTGCAGCAGCAGGCCGTCGGCGCTAACCGCCCTGCCCTGCAGTACCTCGTCAGACTGCCGTTCGCGCCAGGCGGCCAGCGGCAGGATCAGTGGCGCGTCAGCCTCAGCGTCGAGTTGCCAGGGATCATCGTCGACGATGCAGGCCTGGCCCTCGACCAGGCGAATCAGGTTATTCATGCCACCTCCTCGCGGCTGTAGACGTTCGCCTTGAATGGCTCCAGACCGATGCGCTGGAAGGTGTCGAGAAAACCTTCGTTGACCTCCCGCTGATCGACATAGGTGCGCACGATGCGCTCGATCACCTCGGGCACCTGCTCGGCGGCGAACGACGGGCCGATCACCTTGCCAAGCGCCGCCTGCCGGCCCTGGCTGCCGCCGAGGGTGAGCTGGTACCACTCGCTACCGTTCTTGTCGACGCCGAGGATGCCAATGTTGCCGATATGGTGATGGCCGCAGGCGTTCATGCAGCCGGAGATGTTCAGGCTCAGCTCGCCCAGATCATGCAGGTAGTCGAGATCGTCGAAACGCTGCTGGATGGCCTGGGCGATGGGGATCGACTTGGCGTTGGCCAGCGAGCAGAAGTCACCGCCGGGGCAAGCGATGATATCGGTGAGCAGACCGGCGTTGGCGGTGCCCAGCCCGGCCGCCTGCGCTTCGCTCCACAACGCATGGAGGTCGCTCTTGCGCACGTCGGGCAGCACCAGGTTCTGTTCGTGGGCGACGCGAATCTCGCCGAAGCCGTAGCGCTCGCTCCAGTCCGCCAACGCCTCCATCTGCTCGGCGCTGACGTCGCCGGGCGGCGCACTGATGCCCGGTTTGGTCGACAGCACCACGCTGAGGTAGCCGGGCACCTGATGCGCCATGACGTTGCGCGACACCCAGCGGGCGAAGGCCTCGTCGCGCGCCAGGTGGGTGCCGAAATCGAGGTCGAGGGCGTCCTGCGGCACGTAGGCCGGTTTGTGGAAGGACGCCGCGACACGCTGGTACTCGTCCTCGGTCAGGCGTGCCGGGCCATCCTTGATCGGCTGCCACTCCCGCTCCACCTCGGCGGCGAAGGACTCGATGCCAAGGGCTTTGACCAGGATTTTGATGCGCGCCTTGTACTTGTTGTCGCGTCGGCCATGGCGGTTGTACACACGCAGGATGGCCTCGACGTAGGACAGGCAGTCCTGCCAGTGCAGGCCCTCGCGCAGAGTCTGGGCGATGATCGGCGTGCGCCCCAGGCCGCCGCCAACCAGCACACGCAGGCGCAGCTCGTCGGCCTCATCACGGTACAGTTGCAGGCCGATGTCATGTACCTGAACGGCGGCGCGATCCTGTTCGGCGGCGCACAGGGCGATCTTGAACTTGCGCGGCAGAAAGAGGAATTCCGGGTTGACCGTCGACCACTGGCGCAGGATCTCGGCCAGCGGGCGTGGGTCGAGGTATTCGTCGGCGGCGACCCCGGCAAACGCCTCGGTGGTGATGTTGCGCACGCAGTTGCCCGAGGTCTGGATGGCATGCATGTCGTGCTCGGCCAGCCAGTCGAGGATGTCCGGCACGCGCTCCAGCTCAACCCAGTTGAACTGGATGTTCTGCCGCGTGGTGAAGTGCCCATAACCGCGGTCGTACTCGCGGGCGATATGCGCCAGTGCACGCATCTGCTTGGCCGACAGGGTGCCGTAAGGGATCGCCACACGCAGCATGTAGGCATGCTTCTGCAGGTACAGGCCGTTCTGCAGGCGCAACGGCAGAAACTCCTCCTCGCTCAGCTCATCGGCCAGGCGCCGCTGGACCTGGTCGCGGAACTGGGCGACGCGCTCGCGCACCAGTGCGCGGTCATAATCGTCGTATTGGTACATACCGGCAGGCCTCCTGATCACGGGGCGTCGACTATGCCTGCCGAATGTGCGTCGAAAACAGCGCCAGAAAAGCTCTAAAAAACCGGATCAGATCAATCAGGCAGTGCTCGCCATCAGCTGCTGATTGGCGCGGCGCGATGTCGCAGGGCGATCACTGTGCTGCTCGGATGAATAACTCTCAACGCCAGGCAATGCGAGCCCTGCAGCGCTGCCCGCTGCTTTTCCTGACGCCCTGGTGGCGGATCTGATCCGCTTTTTTATCGAAAACCTGAGTCTGTTTTGCGATCAGTTGCCCTCGGATCATGGCGCCAGCCTGAATAAACGCCTGATGAGGGCAACGCCATGACTGATCTGATCCCCGTGCGCAGCGTCGAGACCATCGACCCCGCCAAACCCATCCGCCTGACACCGGCCCAGGCCGGTGGCCCGATCCACACCCGCAGTTTCAGCGGGCGCTTTCGCAACTTGCGTCTGCTCGGCGCCGGCCTGCTGTTCTTGCTGTTCTTCGGCACCGCCTGGATCGACTGGAATGGCCGCCAGGCCGTGCTCTGGGATCTGGATAACCGCCAGTTCCACATCTTCGGCGCGACCTTCTGGCCGCAGGACTTCATCCTGCTCTCGGCGATCCTGATCATCGCCGCCTTCGGCCTGTTCTTCATCACCGTACTGGCCGGCCGCGTCTGGTGCGGCTACGCCTGCCCGCAGAGCGTGTGGACCTGGGTGTTCATGCGCGTGGAGCAGATCACCGAAGGTGACCGTGGCCAGCGCATCAAGCTCGATGCCGCGCCCTGGTCGCTGCAGAAACTGGCCCGGCGCAGCGCCAAGCACGGCCTGTGGCTGGTAGTCAGCGTGGTCACAGCGATGGCCTTCGTCGGCTACTTCACCCCAGTGCGCCAGTTGACCACCGACCTGCTGACCCTGGAGATGGGCGCTACCACCGCGTTCTGGGTGCTGTCGTTCACCGCCGCTACCTACATCAACGCAGGCTGGCTGCGCGAGAAGGTGTGCCGCGACATGTGCCCCTACTCGCGCTTCCAGAGCGTGATGTTCGACAGCGATACGCTGGTCATTTCCTACGACGCCGCCCGTGGCGAAAACCGTGGCCCACGGCGCAAGGATGCGGACTACAAAGCCGAAGGCCTGGGCGATTGCATCGACTGCACGATGTGCGTGCAGGTCTGCCCCACCGGCATCGACATTCGCGATGGTCTGCAACTGGAATGCATCGGCTGCGGCGCCTGCATCGACGCCTGCGACAACGTGATGGACAAGCTCGGCTATGACCGTGGCCTGGTGCGTTACAGCTCCGAACACGAGCTAGCCGGCGGTACGACCCACTGGCTGCGCCCGCGCCTGATCGGCTATGCGGCGATGCTGGCGGTGATGATCGGCGCCTTCGTCTGGGCCCTGGCCGAGCGCCCGCTGATCTCCCTGGATGTGACCCGTGACCGTGGCCTGTTCCGCGAGAACGCCGTGGGCCAGATCGAGAACATCTACAGCCTGAAGATCATCAACAAGACCCAGCAGCCGCGCAGCTACGCCATCGCACTGGTCGAGCCCGGTGACTTCGAACTGCACGGCCCGCGCACGCTGAACCTGGCTCCAGGGGAAATTCGCGACCTGCCGGTAAGCGTCGCCCTGACCGCCTCGCATAACGCCGCCGGCCCGCAAACCGTACGCTTCGAAGTGCACGACAAGGCCGATTTGCAGAGCCGCGTCAGCACCAAGAGCACCTTCCTCGCGCCGCTGCGGTGAGGCGCGGTAAACCGTGCTGTTCACTTAACGAAAGGTGGACACGATCAATCCCCTCTCCCCCACGGGGAGAGGGCTAGGGAGGGGGTAACGGTTACACGGAGGTGTATCTAACCCTCTCCCCCGGCCCCTCTCCCATGAATGGGAGAGGGGAGCAAGCGTCGTAGCCCGGATGCAATCCGGGGCGATTCGAGATACGTCCCCCTTCACGAGGCACTGCCATGTCTGCCGCTCACCCCGTAAAGTGTTCGCCCATACCCTTTGCGGCGGTGAACCAGGACAGGATGAAACGCTACGAAAAATTTGCCGACGAGATCGCCGAGCTGATTCGCACCGGCGTGCTCGGCCCCGGTGAGAAGGTGCCGTCGGTGCGTCATGCCAGCCGCACCTACGGGGTCAGCCCGTCCACGGTATTCCAGGCCTACTACCTGCTGGAGGATCGCGGCCTGATCCAGGCCCGGGCACGCTCCGGCTACTTCGTTCGCGAGCACGCCAAGCGCCCGCTGCACGAACCGGAACTGACCGCCCACGCCGCGCAGACCACCGAAGTGGACGTCAGCGAGCTGGTGTTCTCGGTGCTCGCTTCGCTGAAGGACCCGCACACCGTCGCCTTCGGCTCGGCCTTCCCCAGCCCCGACCTGTTCCCCCTGCCGCGCCTGGCCAAGAGCATGGCGCATGCCCTGCGCATGCTCTCGCCGCACGAGATCATCGCCGACATGACCGCAGGCAACGCCGACCTGCGCCGGCAGATCGCCCTGCGCTACATGGTCAGTGGTGTGATGCTGCCGATGGAGGAGCTGGTGATCAGCAACGGCGCCATGGAGGCGCTCAACCTCTGCCTGCAGTGCGTGACCCAGCCGGGCGACCTGGTGGCCATCGAATCACCGACCTTCTACGCCTGCCTGCAGGTGCTGGAACGGCTGCAGCTCAAGGCGGTGGAAATTCCCGTGCACCCGCGTGAGGGCATCGACCTGGGCGCCCTGGCCGAAAGCCTCGAGCAACTGCCGATCAAGGCCTGCTGGTTCATGAGCAGCCTGCAGAATCCGCTGGGCGCGAGCATGAGCGAGGCCAAGAAGCAGGCGCTGTACGAACTGCTGGTCGAGCATCAGGTGCCGCTGATCGAGGACGATGTGTACGCTGAGCTGTACTTCGGCAGCCACCCGCCCAAGCCGGTGAAAAGCTTCGACCGCGAAGGGCTGGTGATGCATTGCAGCTCCTTCTCCAAGAGCCTGGCACCGGGTTATCGCATCGGCTGGGTGGCCGGTGGGCGCTATGCCGAGCAGATCGCCCGGCTCAAGCTGATGACCACCATCTCGCCGTCGGTGCCGGCGCAGGCGGCGCTGGCCGACTACCTGCAGCACGGCGGCTACGATCGCCACCTGCGCAAGCTGCGCCACGCCCTGGAAATGCAGCAGAGCGCGATGCTCGCCTCCGCCGCCCGGCACTTTCCGGCCAGCACGCGGGTCACGCGGCCGGCGGGCGGCTACTTCCTCTGGTTCGAATTTCCCGAGCGCCTGGACTCGCTGCAACTGCTACGCCTGGCACTGGCCCAGGGCATCAGCCTGGCGCCGGGGCCGATCTTCTCCGCCAGCCAGGGTTTTCGTCACTGCGCGCGGCTGAACTATGGCCACCCGTGGAGCCCGCGTAGCGAACAGGCCATGGAAGTGCTCGGGCGTCTGGTGGCGGGATTGCTCTGACGCCCGGTGCGCACGGCGCACCCTACGAACACCCCGCAGGTCGCGTAGGGTACGCCGTGCGCACCGACTGATTTGCCAGCGGACCCAATCTACGAGCGTTTTACTTCCACCAGTACTCCACCTGTACGCCGAAGTTGGAGCCGTTGCGCGCGCTGCCGAAGGCGCCGTTCTCGGACAATGCCGAGCCGTCGGCCAGCAGGTTGGCGGCCTGCTGTGCGGCACGGTTCCAGCTGGCGTAGGTGTAGTACAGGCGAATTTCCGGACGCTCCCAGAAACCGGGGCCAGATGGCGACCAGGTCGGCGCGATGGTGAACTTGGTCAACTTGCGCGTGCCGCCGGGCGCCTCGACCTGGTCGCGGCCGATCTCGCCGACCAGCTTGAACTGCTCGGTGAAGGCGTAGCTGGTGCGGCCACCGATGGACAGCCAGTTCTGATCAGCACCATCCGGGCGCTTGTCCTTCTGGTAGACCACCTGCACCTGGCCACCGAGACGCGGGGTCATCTGGAAGTCGAAGAACTCCACCAGGCGCCAGCTGCTGTTGCTGCTGTCGAGGGTCGGATCGCCGGTGTAACCCAGCGCGGTGCCCGGCCCGCGGCCGTATTGCAGGGCGACGGTGTTGACCCCGCCGAGGAAGTCCTGCTGTTTGTGCTGCGCACTCACCGCCCAGCCGCTGTGGCTGTCGGTGCTGTCCGGCTTGTCGATGTAGCTGACGCCCACTTCCAGCTCGCCACCGGGGTTGACCTGGAAGCCGCCGACGTTGAAATCGTGGCGGTTGATGTAGGGCTCCTGGTCGTAGTTGTCCTTGCGCGAGAACACGTAGCTGTACTTGAGGTCGCCGATCTTCATCTCGTCGATGCCGAAACCGGTGGCGCTCTGGTTCCAGTAGTAGAAGTCGGAGATATGGATGTCGTTACGCTTGTAGAAACGCCGCCCGGCCCACAGCGAACCGCCATTGAGCGCCGGCATGTTGCTCCACTCCGCGTACATCTGGTTCATTCGCGCGAAGCCGTAGTCGCCGGTGAACTTGGGCGTGTGGCCATATTGGTTGTAAAGCTGCGCCATGCCCTCGACGCTGATCACCGAGCCGTCGTCCAGGCGAAACAGGTCCTGGCGCAGGTCCAGCTCGATGTACTGCTCGCACTCGTTACCCAGGCGGTACTTCGATTGCGCGCCCGGCAATTGGAAGCACTGCTGCGTGCCGCCGGTATCCGCACCGCCGATGCCGCTGCGGACGTAGCCGGTGAACTCGACGGCCTGCACCTGCGGCGTGGCCAAGGCCACGGCAGCGACCAGTAGGTAGGGTGCGCTGCGCGCACCAAGGAGTTGGGGGGCAGCTTGCGGTGTGGTCTTCATCGTTGCTCCTGATTGTTTTTATTTTTACGGATGCTGCGGAATAGCCGCCGCAGCGACGGTTTTTCGTTTCCCTGGTGCGCACGGCACCTCCTACGTGACGGGTGCGTCGCGTAGCCCGGATGCAATTCGGGTGGTTGTTTCCACAGAGCCCAGATTTCATCCGGGCTACATGGCTAACCGCGCTTCAATTGCGCCACTTTGTTGTCAGTGGCCTGGCGCTTTTTTGCCAGCAGGCGCTCGCCGCTCTGGGCGTCGAACAGCAACACCCGGCTTGGCTCGAAACGCAGCGCAAGGCTGCTGCCGACCTGTGGTGCCATGTCCGGCGCCAGGCGGCAGCAGACCTTGGTCTGGTTGAGGTTGACGAACACCAGGGTGTCCGGCCCGGTGGGCTCGGTGACCTCCACTTCGGCGCAGATACTCGGTGCCTCAGCACCGTCGTCGGCAGCCAACTGGATCTGCTCGGGGCGGATACCAAGGATCACCTCACGGTTTTCCATGCCTGCCTCCAGCTCGCCCAACGGCAGTTCGCAGCGCGCCTGCCCGGCGACGCCGAGCGACGAGTTGAGCACGGCCCAGCACTGGCCATCGCGACGCTGCAGACGCACAGGAATGAAGTTCATCGGCGGCGAACCGATGAAGCTGGCGACGAACAGGTTGGCCGGGTCGTTGTAAATCTGCTGCGGCGTACCGAACTGCTGGATGATGCCGTCCTTCATCACCGCCACCTTGTCGCCCAGGGTCATGGCCTCGATCTGGTCGTGGGTGACGTACACCGTGGTGGTCTTCAGGCGCTGGTGCATCAGCTTGATTTCGGTGCGCATCTCCACGCGCAGCTTGGCGTCGAGGTTCGACAGCGGCTCGTCGAACAGGTAGATCTTCGGTCGCCGTGCCAGCGCCCGGCCCATCGCCACGCGCTGCTGCTGGCCGCCGGACAACTGGCCGGGCTTGCGCTGCAACAGATGTTCGATCTGCAGCAGCTTGGCCACCCGTGCCACTTCCTCATCGATGGCGGCCGGGGCCATCTTGCGCATCTTCAGGCCGAAGGCGATGTTGTCGCGCACGTTCATCGTCGGGTACAGCGCGTAGGACTGGAACACCATGGCGATGTCGCGATCCTTCGGGCTCATGCCGCTGATGTCGGCGCCGTCCACCAGGATCGCGCCGCCGCTGATGTTCTCCAGCCCGGCGATGCAGTTCATCAGGGTGGATTTGCCGCAGCCGGACGGGCCAACGAGGATCAGGAACTCGCCGGAGTCGATCGACAACTCGATGTTCTTCAGCGTGTCCGCCAGGCCGCTGCCGTAGGACTTGTTGACGTTGCGCAGTTCGAGGGTAGCCATTTCATTTCTCCACTTTGAAAGCGCAGTAGCTTTCAGCCTTTCACCGCGCCGGCCGTCAGGCCGCGCAGGAAGTACTTTCCAGCCACGATGTAGACCAGCAGGGTCGGTAGCCCGGCGATCATCGCAGCGGCCATGTCGACGTTGTATTCCTTGGCGCCGGTGCTGGTGTTGACCAGGTTGTTCAACGCCACGGTGATCGGTTGCGAGTCGCCACTGGCGAATACCACGCCGAAGAGGAAGTCGTTCCAGATCTGGGTGAACTGCCAGATCAGGCAGACCATGATGATCGGCACCGACATGGGCAGCAGAATTCGCACGAAGATGGTGAAGAACCCGGCGCCATCGAGCCGCGCCGCGCGCACCAGGGCATCGGGCACGGCGACGTAGTAGTTGCGGAAGAACAGCGTGGTGAAGGCGATGCCATAGACCACGTGAACCAGCACCAGGCCGGCCGTGGTATTGGCCAGCCCTAGCTTGCCGAGAGTGAAAGAAGCTGGCAGCAGCACGGTCTGGAATGGCAGGAAGCAGCCGAACAGCAGCAGGCCGAAGAACAGCTGCGAACCACGGAAGCGCCACATCGACAGCACGTAGCCGTTCAACGCGCCAACGGCGGTGGAAATCAGCACGGCGGGAATGGCGATCTTCACCGAATTCCAGAAATAGCCGTCGACCACGCTCCAGGCCTTGACCCAACCAATCAGGGTCACGGTCTCGGGCCAGGACAGCAGGTTGCCGGTGCGAATGTCCTCGGGCGTCTTGATGCTGGTCAGTAGCATCACCACCAGCGGCACCAGATACAGCGCGGCGGCGAACAGCAGGGTGGCGTGGATGGCCAGGCGGCTCGGACTGATCGCCCTCACCCGGCGCTTCGCGCCACTGTCTCCTGACGGGAGAAGCTCAGCGGCAGATCGTCGTTGCGCGACGCTCGCATCATTCATGGCGTTTGCCTCGCAGTTCCGAATAGAGGTACGGCACCAGCAGCGTGAGGATCGCGGCCAGCATCAGCATCGCGCTAGCCGAACCGATGCCCATCTGGCCGCGGCTGAAGGTGAAGGAGTACATGAACATCGCCGGCAGGTCGGAGGAGTAGCCGGGGCCGCCTGCGGTCATCGCCGCCACCAGGTCGAAGCTCTTGATGGCGATGTGCGCGAGGATCATCACCGCGCTGAAGAACACCGGGCGCAGGCTCGGCAGGACGATGCGCAGGTAGATGGTCGGCAGCCCTGCCCCGTCCACCTGGGCAGCGCGGATGATCGACTGGTCGACGCTGCGCAGCCCGGCCAGGAACAGCGCCATGACGAAGCCCGAGGCCTGCCACACCGCAGCGATCACCAGGCAGTAGATGACCCGGTCCTGATCCACCAGCCAGTCGAGGCGAAAACCTTCCCAGCCCCAGTCGCGGAGCATCTTGTCCAGACCCAGGCCGGGGTTGAGCAGCCATTTCCAGGCGGTGCCGGTGACAATCATCGACAGCGCCATGGGGTACAGGTAGATGGTGCGGATAAAGCCTTCACGGCGAATGCGCTGGTCCAGCAGCACGGCGAGGAACACGCCGATCAGCAGGCTGATGCCGATGAACAGGCCACCGAACACCAACAGGTTCTGGCTCGCGACCCACCAGCGGTCGTTGTCCATCAGGCGCATGTACTGCTGCAGGCCGACCCACTTGTAGCTGGGCATGAAGCTGGAGTTGGTGAACGACAGCACCAGGGTCCAGAGGATGTAGCCGTAGAAACCGACCAACACCACCAGCATGCTCGGCGCCAGCACCAACTTGGGCAGCCAGCGTTGCAGCACATCGAGGGGGGAGGCCTTGGTCATTACCGTGGTGATACTCATCGGGCATTACCAGTTGGCGAAGTGAAATCCGGGCCGAACGCCGCCCCGACGGGGCCAGGGCCCTGTCGTGCGAGGCGGTGCGTGGGAAGTGGGCCGGCAGCGCCGGCCCGTTGGCGCTACTGAGCGGCCTTGATCGCCGCGTAGATCTGCGCGCCGGCCTTGCTCGGGTCGGCGTTCTTCTCGCTCATGAAGTTGGTCACCACGTCGAAGATGGCGCCCTGCACGGCGAGGTTGGTGGCCATGCTATGGGCCATGCTCGGCTCCAGCTTGCCGTTCTTATCGGCCTCCTGGAAATCCTTCATCGAGGCCTGGGCGCAGCTGTCGAACTTGCTCATGTCCAGGTCCGAGCGCACCGGGATCGAGCCCTTGTTCTCGTTGAACACGTACTGGAACTCGGGCTCCAGGGCGATCCGCGCCAGGGCATGCTGGGCCGCGATGTCGCCTTCGTTCTTCAGCTTGAACATGGCCATGGAGTCGATGTTGTAGGTGTAGCTGCCAGCGGTTCCCGGCATCGGCACGCACTGGTAGTCCTTGCCTGCCACCTTGCCGGCGGCGGTCCATTCGCTCTTGGCCCAGTCGCCCATGATCTGCATGCCTGCCTTGCCGTCGATCACCTCGGCGGTTGCCAGGTTCCAGTCGCGTCCGGCGCGGTTGTCGTCCATGTAGGTGGAGAGTTTTTTCAGCGCGGTGAACACTTCGGTCATCTGCGCGCTGGTCAGGGTCGCCTCGTCGTTCTCGACGAACGCCTTGTGGAAGCCTTCGGCGCCCATGATGCTCAGCACCAGGCCTTCGAACACGGTGCTGTCCTGCCAGGGCTGACCGCCATGGGCCAGCGGCACGAAGCCGGCAGCCTTGAGCTTGTCACCGGCGGCGTAGAGTTCTTCGAGGGTGGTCGGCGCCTTGTCGATGCCGGCCTTCTCGAACACCTGCGGGTTGATCCACAGCCAATTGACCCGGTGGATGTTGACCGGCACCGCGACGTAGTGCCCGTCGTACTGCATGGTCTTGGCAACGGTCTTCGACAGCAGGCCATCCCAGTCGTTGGCCTGGGCCACCTCATCCAATGGCGCGAGCAGATCCAGCGCACCCCACTCCTGCAGATCGGGACCCTTGATCTGTGCCGCACCCGGCGGGTTGCCGGACACCACGCGGGTCTTCAGCACGGTCATGGCGGCGGAACCAGCGCCACCGGCCACCGCGCCATCCTTCCAGGTGAAACCATCCTTCTCGACCAGATCACGCAGAACCTTCACCGCAGCAGCCTCACCACCTGAGGTCCACCAATGCACCACTTCCACCGTACCTTTGGAGTCGGCGGCCAGCGCGGTGAAGGGGAACAGGGAGGCGAGAGAAACGGCGGTAGCGAGGCGAGTAATAGCGTTCATCGGAGTACCTTTCTTGTTGTTATCGGGCAAGTCGTGGCGCTTGCGTTGATAGGGAGTGTAATCAGGGTCGTTGCCGGCTCGGGTAACGAAAGGATGCATGAATGTCACCGCCTGGTTACATCGGCGGCGAGCGCCGTGGCCAGGCTCGGCGCCAGCGCCAGACGCGGCAGCAGCACGGCCTGGTAGGCGTGATAAAGATCGGGTTTGCCGGCCCAGATACGGGCGGCCGGCTGGTTGTGTTCATCGAGTTCGTGGTGCCAGCTGCCGCCGTGCGGGTCAATGAAATACTCGGCGATGAAGTCCCAGCACTGCCGATACCACTGCTCGTAGATCGCCTCGCCGCTGCGCTGCAGCAGCGTCGCCGCCGCGGCGACGGCCTCGGCATGCACCCAGTGCAGACGGGCACGCACCACCGGCTGCTGGTTCCAGTCGAGGCTGTACACCAAGCCTGGTGCACCATCGGCCTGCCAGGCATGCCGGCAGGCGCTGGCGAACAGGCCCTTGGCATCGGCCAGCAGCCAGTCCGGCGCGGCGAGCCCGGCCTGGATCAGCGCCGCGTCCAGATGCAGCAGCAGGCGCGCCCACTCGAAGGCGTGGCCAGGCGTGCTGCCATAAGGGCGAAAGGGGTCGGCGCGGTTATCCGCGTTGTACTCAGGCAGCGCCTGCCAGTGCGCATCGAAGTGCTCGACCACGACGTGCCCGCACGCGGCGGCGTGCCGATGGATCAGGCGTTCGGCGATGCGCAGCGCGCGCTGTACCCAGAGCGTATTGCCGGTGACATCGGCCAGGGCGAGAAAGGCCTCCACGCCATGCATATTGCTGTTGGCGCCGCGATAAGCCTCCTCGTCGCTCCAGTCGCGATTGAAGCTTTCGCGCAGGGCGCCCTCCTCCTCACTCCAGAAATGCCGCTCGATGATCTCGATGGCGTCATCCAGCAGCGCCTGGGCGGCAGGATGGCCGGCGACCCTGGCGGAGCTGGCCGCCAGCGCAACGAAGGCATGCAGGTAGGCGGACTTGCCGCCGCTGCGCGTTGCATCGCTGAACCAGCCGCCGTGTTCTTCGTCCCACAGGGCGCCGCGCAGTGCTGCAAGGCCATGGTCGAGCAGCGCGGCATGGCCGGGAATCCCCTGGATATGCGCCAGGGCGAAACAGTGGGTCATGCGCGTGGTGTGAATCAGCTCGGCAATCGCGCCCTCGGGCAAGTGCCCTCGATCATCGAGCGCGGAGAAGCCCTGCTCGACCTGCGCCCCGCGTGCGAACGGCAGCAGGCGCCGGCCTTCGTCATTCAGCCAGGTGAGGTGAGCGGGCTGGCATAGCCAGCTGTCTGGGCGCCAGGCAGGTGCTTTCACGGTTGTGTTCCATACGCAGCGCGGCGTGATGCCGCTGGGTCGAAGCCGGATTCTAGTCAGCGTCATCCGCTGCACCGGTCACGAAAGCGCGCGCCTTTGTCACCGTTCGGTGACATTCACTCAGGTGTACGCGGCAGGCGCAGGGTGACGCGCAAGCCGCCCTCGCGCAGGTTGCGCAGGCTGACTTCGCCACCATGGCTGTGGGCGATGTTGCGCGCGATGCCCAGCCCGAGGCCGTAGCCCTGCTGCTGCCCGGCAAGGCGAAAGTGCGGCTCGAACACCTGCTCCAGGCGCTGCTCCGGTACGCCAGGGCCTTCGTCATCGACATGCAGGACGAAGGCCGCGCCGTCGTCCTCGATGTGCAGATGGGCGTTGCGCCCGTACTTCAGGGCGTTGTCGATCAGGTTGCCGATGCAGCGCCGCAGCGCCAGCGGCTTGCCCGGATACGCCGCGCAGGCCTCGCCATCGAGGGTCACGCTGCCGTTGCCCGCCGGCGCCAGGTAAGGCTCGACCAGGCAATGCAGCAGGTGGTTGAGGTCCACCGGTTCGATGTTCTCGTGGATATCAGTGTCTTTCACGCATTGCAGCGCGCCTTTGACCAGCAGCTCGAGGTCGTCCAGATCGCGGCCGAACTTGGTCTGCAGACTTTCGTCGTCGAGCAGTTCGACGCGCAGGCGCAAACGTGTGATGGGCGTGCGCAGGTCATGGGAAATGGCGCTGAACAACTGGCTGCGCTCGGTCAGGTAGCGGCTGATGCGCTCGCGCATGGCATTGAAGGCGCGGGCCACCTCGACCACCTCGCGCCCACCGCCCTCGGCCACCGGCTCTACCTCGGCGCCCAGCGACATATGCCGCGCGGTGCGCGCCAGGCGCTTGAGCGGGCGGCTCTGCAAGTGCACCAGCAAACCGATGAACAGCAGCAGGAAGGCCGTGGTCAGGAGGATGAACCACAGCTGCTGGGTCGGCAGGACGGGTTCTTCCAGGCTGGTATAAGGCTCGGGCAGCAACGAGGCGATGTACAGCCACTCGCCCGGCGCCAGCTGGATCTGCGTCACCAGCACCGGCGGATTGACCGGCTCCAGGGTCAGCGCGTAATGCGCCCAGGAGCGTGGCAGTTCGTCGAGTTTCAGGCCGCCATTGAAGATGCGCAGATCGTCCGGGCTGACGAAGGTCACCGAAATGTCCGCGGCATTGCCCAACGACTGGTGCAGCACTTCGGCCACCGCCTCGGTCACTGCCTGTTTGCGCGGTGTGGGCGGCAACAGCTGCATCTGCAACGGGCGATCATTGAGGCTGACCACGAAGCGCGTGCCGCCCATGCTGCGCAATTGGTCGAGCACCAGCGGCCGATACGCCACCGGCAGCGAGCGGAAGTAACGCACGCTGGCGGACATCGAATGCGCCAGGCTGCGCGCAGTGGTGACCAGGCCTTCGAGCTGGGTGGCGCGCAGTTGCGACAGCCAGATCACGCTGGACAGGGTCTGCGCAGCGAGGATCGCCAGCAGGGTCAGCAGTAGCATGCGCCCGAGCAGCGAGCGCGGCAGCCAGCGCCGTGGGTTAACGCCCATCGCCGGCCTGCAGGCTGACCGTGGCCGCCAATTGATAGCCGCTGCCACGCACGGTACGGATCAGCCGCGGCGGCTTGTCGGTATCGCGCAGACGCTGACGCAGGCGACTAACGGCCATGTCGACGATGCGCTCCAGCGGCATCACCTCACGGCCACGGGTGGCGTTACCGATGGTGTCGCGGTCGAGAATCTGCTGCGGGTGATCGAGAAACAGCTTGAGCAGGGCGAAGTCGGCGCCGGACAGAATCACCTCCTCGCCGTCGCGGTGAAACAGCCGATGGCTGACCATGTCCAGGCGCCAGTCCTCGAAGGCCAGCACCTCACCACCGCGCTCCTGGGTGAACTGCGCACGGCGCAGCAAGGCTTTGATCCGCGCCAGCAGTTCACGCGGGCTGAACGGCTTGCCGAGGTAGTCGTCGGCCCCCAGCTCCAGGCCGATCACCCGGTCGGCTTCGTCGGAGCTGGCGGTGAGCATGATGATCGGCACCTGGGCGAAGCGCTGGTGTTCGCGCACCCAGCGGCACAGGCTGAAGCCGTCCTCGTCGGGCAGCATCACATCGAGAATCACCAGGTCGGCCGACTCCGCACACAGGCTCTGGCGGAAGGCGGCGCCATCGGCCGCGGCGCGCACCTGAAAGCCGACGCGGCTCAGGTAGGTATCGAGCAGTTCGCGAATTTCCTGGTCGTCATCGACCAGCAAAATCGATTTACCGGGCTGGCTCATGGTCCGCCACCTTTCTTGTTATGACTGTGTAGCCCGGATCAAATCCGGGGTGCTATCAACGGTTCTCCCGGATTGCATCCGGGCTACGCTCCGACGCCTGTTGCAAGGCCACACCAGCGCCGGTCAGGCCGGGGTACTCGGCCGTCACCAGCCACACCGGAATGCCGTGAAGGTAATCGCTCATGCAACCCTTGTCGCGGAAACTCTTGGCAAAACCGCTGGCGAGAAACCGTTCGGCAAAACGCGGCACCACGCCGCCAACGACATACACCCCGCCGCGCGCGCCCAGAGTCAGTACGTCGTTGCCGGCAACACGGCCGAGCCAGCAACTGAACTGCTCCAGCACCTCGCCGGCGACAGGCTCGCCCGCCAAAGCGGCGGCAGTGATGGCCGCTGGCGTCGCGTGCTGCAGTGGCTGACCGTCCAGCTCGCAGATGGCCCGATAGAGCACCAGCAAGCCATTGCCACTGAGCACGTCTTCGGCGCGCACGTGGCCCAGCTGTCGGTACAGCACCTGCCAGAGTTCGGCCTCGCGCGGGCTGCCGATGGGCAGGTCGACGTGGCCGCCCTCGCCCGGCAGCACCCGCCAGCTGCCATCCGCTTGCGCCAGCAACGTACCGACACCCAGGCCCGTGCCAGCGCCGATCACCAGGGTCGGACGCTCTGCCTGCGGCTCGCCTGGGCACACCTGCACACGCTCATGCTCGGCGATGCGGGTCATGCCCAAGGCCATGGCAGAGAAGTCGTTGATCATCAGCAAACGGTCGATCTGCAACGCCTCGCAGAACGCTGCACGATCGATACGCCAGTGATTGTTGGTGAAGCGAAACAGGTTGCCGCTGACCGGCCCGGCGCAGGCCAGGCATACCGAACCAATGGCACCCGGGGCCAGGCCCTGAGCGTGCAGATAGGCGGCAATGGCTTGCTCCGGCCCTTCGAAATCGGCAGTCGGCAGAACCTGCACCGCCTCCAGTTGCTCATCACGCCACAGGGCAAAGCGTGCGTTGGTACCACCGATATCGCCGACCAGCGCCAGTTTCACTTGAACGCCTCCGGAGCGAAGGCCGTTCGCCGAGCGACAGTTGCAGAAAAGTGAGGATGCATGGCATCGACTCCAAACCGAATTATTTTTGTAGTTCAGACAACGCGCACCACAGTAAACCCGAAAACTACGCCTATCAAGCCGGCCAAAGTAGTAATAACAACAATATTTAATGCCAACCCATAGCCATCGCCCGCGCAACGGATTCAGCCCTCGGCATGATCCCGGACAATATCGGCGGCGTTGCGCCGACCTAGACTCGTATCGGCGCATGGCGGGTTTCACCCGCCCTACTGGTCATCCGCACGGAGAGCTGCAGCATGTCACCCGATATCGTCATCGTCGGCGCCGGCCCGGCAGGTCTATGCCTGGCACGTGCCCTGTCCGGGCATGGCCTGTCCATCGTGATCTTGGAACGCCAGGGCGAACAGCCACTGGCCGAACCAGCCTTCGACGGCCGCGAGATTGCCCTCACTCATGGCTCGCAGGCGCTGCTCGAACGCCTGGGGCTGTGGGCAAGCCTGCCTGCCGCCGACATTGCCGTGCTGCGCGATGCCCAGGTATTCAACGGCCCCTCGCTGTTCGCCCTGAAGATCCGCGCCGAGCAGGCAGGCGCCGAGCGCCTCGGCCATCTGGTGGCCAACCAGGCCATTCGCCGCGCCGCCTATCAGGCCGTGAGCGACTGTGCCGACGTGCAGCTGCTGTGTGACGCCCGTATACATGCCATCCAGCAAAGCGAGAGCGAGGTGAAACTGGTGCTTCAGGACGGCCAGGTGCTGCAGCCGCGCCTGCTGGTCGCCGCCGACAGCCGTTTCTCGGAGACCCGGCGCCAGCTCGGCATCGGCGCGCAGCTCAAGGACTTCGGCAAGAGCATGCTGGTGTGCCGCATGCAGCATGAAGAGGAACATCAGCAGGTGGCCTGGGAATGGTTCGGCTACGGCCAGACCCTGGCCCTACTGCCGCTCAACGGCCGGCAGTCGTCGACCGTGCTTACCCTGCCGCCGCGTGAGATCGAGCGTTTGCAGAAGCTCGACGAAGCCACCTTCGCCCGCGAAATGGAGCAGCGCTTCGACCGCCGCCTGGGCGCCATGCAACTGATCAGTAGTCGCCACGCCTACCCGCTGGTGGGCGCCTATGCGCAGCGCATGGTCGGCAGCCGCTGCGCCCTGCTTGGCGACGCCGCCGTGGGCATGCACCCGGTCACCGCGCACGGCTTCAACTTCGGCCTGATCGGCGTGCAACTGCTCAGCGAAGCGCTACTGAGCGCCCATGGCAAACGTCAGGACATTGGTGCGCCTGCGCCACTGGCCCGCTATGAACGTCAGCTGCGCCTGGCCACCTGGCCGCTGTACCAGGCCACCAACCTGTTGGTGGAGCTGTACACCAACGACCACCTGCCCGCACGCCTGCTGCGCGGCGCCGGGCTGCGCGTGGCGCAGGGCCTGCTGCCGTTGAAGAAGGGCATTGCCCGTCATCTGACCGCCCAGGCCTGAGCCCTGAAAGCGCGCGCCGAACGTAGCGCGCGCCTCCCATCGCCCCATCTGATACGCATCAGATGGTACTTTCTGAGTCTGTTTTGTTTTTCCCGGCCTCCCTACAGTTTCACCACTCGCGCGGCTGCGCCCGCATTACTGTATGGAAGGTTACCGCGATGCAATCTGCTGCTTCCCACCTGGCCTACAACTACACAGTAGTCCGCCAGTTCACCCTGATGACCCTCTTCTGGGGCGTGGTGGGCATGTGCACCGGCGTGCTCATCGCCGCCCAACTGGTCTGGCCGGAACTGAACTTCGACACACCCTGGCTGAGCTTCGGCCGCCTGCGTCCGCTGCACACCAACCTGGTGGTGTTCGGCTTCGCCGGCAGCGCACAGTTCGCCGCCAGCTACTACGCGGTGCAACGCACCTGCCAGACGCGGCTGTTCTCCGACAAACTGGCCGCGTTCACTTTCTGGGGCTGGCAGGCGACCATCCTGATCATGCTGGTGACCCTGCCCATGGGCCTGACCACCACCAAGGAATACGCCGAAATCGAGTTTACCGGCGCGCTGTGGATGGCCATCGTCTGGGTTGCCTACGGCATCGTCTTCTTCACTACGCTGACGCAGCGCAAGACGCGCCACATCTACGTCGGCAACTGGTTCTTCGGCGCCTTCATCCTGGTCATCGCCATGCTGCACATCGTCAACCACCTGTCGGTGCCGGTGAGCTGGTTCAAGTCCTACTCGATCTATTCGGGCGCTACCGACGCCATGGTGCAATGGTGGTACGGGCACAACGCGGTGGGTTTCTTCCTCACCACCGGTTTCCTGGGGATGATGTATTACTTCGTGCCCAAGCAAGTGGATCGGCCGGTGTATTCCTACCGCCTGTCCATCGTCCACTTCTGGGCGCTGATCACCCTGTACATCTGGGCCGGCCCGCACCACCTGCACTACACCGCCCTGCCGGACTGGGCGCAATCGCTGGGTATGGTGATGTCGATCATTCTCCTGGCTCCGAGCTGGGGCGGCATGGTCAACGGCATGATGACCCTCTCCGGCGCCTGGCACCTGCTGCGCACCGATCCGATCCTGCGTTTTCTGGTGGTGTCGCTGGCGTTCTACGGCATGAGCACCTTCGAGGGGCCGATGATGGCGATCAAGACGGTCAACGCCCTGTCGCACTACACCGACTGGACCATCGGACACGTCCATGCCGGGGCGCTGGGCTGGGTGGCGATGATCACCTTCGGCTCGCTCTATCACCTGATCCCGAAGGTCTTCGGCCGCGACGGCATGTATAGCACTGGGATGATCAACGCGCACTTCTGGCTGGCGACCATCGGCACCGTGCTCTACATCGCCTCGATGTGGGTCAACGGCATCACCCAAGGCCTGATGTGGCGCGCGGTCAACGAAGACGGCACCCTCACCTACTCCTTCGTCGAGGCGCTGGAGGCCAGTCACCCCGGTTTCGTGGTGCGCCTGGTCGGCGGCCTGTGTTTCCTCACCGGCATGCTGCTGATGGTGCTCAACACCTGGCTGACCTTGCGCAGCCCAGCCAGCGAACCGCACGACGCCGGAGCAGCCGCCCATGCCGGCTGAAGTCTGGTGGATGATCGCCCTGGCGGTGTTCTTCCTGGGCGTGCAACTGAGCCTTGGCCGTGGCAGCCAGCGCGACCTCGACGAAGCCACCATGCTGCCGTTTGCCGACGATCCCGACGTCGCCCGGCGGGTCGAGCGCGACACCGGGCGCAGCACCAAAGGCTGCGCCTGCCCTGGCACCTGCGACGGTAGCTGCGAGCACCGCGGACGGCGGGATTTCTGAACCACATTGGTCGCGTTTTCTGGACAATGCATCCAGAACCGAGACGCTGATCAGACTCACATGGCTACCTAGACTCTGGTTTCCTCAACCCGAGCCGGGAGACATCTCATGGTCGATCATTCCATTGCAGGCAAGACGGTACTCATCGCCGGTGGCGGCAAGAACCTCGGCGGGCTGCTGGCCCGCGACCTGGCGGCAAACGGCGCCAGCGCGGTGGTCATTCACTACAACAGTACGGCAAGCAAGACTGAGGCCGAAGCCACCGTGCAGGCGGTGGAAAAGCTCGGCGCCAAGGCGGTCGCGCTGCAGGGCGACCTGACCAGCGCCGCCGCCGTGGAAAAACTCTTCGCGGATGCGATGGCCGCAGTCGGCCGCCCCGATATCGCCATCAACACCGTGGGCAAGGTGCTGAAGAAACCCTTCAGCGAGATCAGCGAAGCCGAGTATGACGAGATGACCGCGGTCAACTCCAAATCGGCGTTCTTCTTCCTCAAGGAAGCCGGCAGGCACGTCAGGGACAACGGCAAGATCTGCACCCTGGTGACCTCGTTACTGGGCGCCTACACCCCCTTCTACGCGGCCTACGCCGGCACCAAGGCGCCGGTGGAGCATTACACCCGAGCGGCGTCCAAGGAATTCGGCGCACGCGGCATTTCGGTCACCGCTATCGGCCCCGGCCCGATGGACACCCCCTTCTTCTACGGTCAGGAAGGTGCCGATGCGGTGGCCTACCACAAGAGCGCGGCGGCGCTGTCGCCCTTCTCCAAGACCGGCCTGACCGATATCGAGGACGTGGTGCCCTTCATCCGTCACCTGGTCAGCGATGGCTGGTGGATCACCGGGCAGACCATTCTGATCAATGGCGGCTATACCACTAAGTAAGCGACTGGAAAAAAGCCGGGGAGGTGAGCGGATGCGAACCCTGATTCTGCTGCTAGTGGGCCTGGCGCTGGCCGCCCTGGCCTTGCGCTTCGCGCCGACAGCGCAGCGCACGCTGGCCGTCACGCTGTTCACCTTGCTGTGGTTGGGCGTCTGCGTGCTCAACCTGCGCACCGGACTCTCCCACGGCTATACCCTGGCCGAGGAACTGCCGATCCATGCTGTATTGTTCGGGGTTCCCGCGGCCACCGCCTGGCTCGCCTGGTGGTGGCTGCGTCGGGCAGGTTGAACGGATGGATGAATGGACAAACTCGAGCAGTACCGCGTTTTCCTGCAGATCGCCGAAATGGGCAGCTTCATCAAGGCCGCCAATGCGCTGGAGCTGCCACGCGCCTCGGTATCGGCGGCGTTGCAGCAACTGGAAAGCCAACTGGGCGTACGCCTGCTGCACCGCACCACCCGTAACGTTCGCCTGACGCCGGATGGCAGCCAGTTGCTCGAACGCATTCGTGAACTGCTGGCGCTGGCCGAAGACATCGAGCAGAGCGCACAGGGAACCAGCAGCCAGGTCAGCGGGCGCCTGAAGGTCGACGTGCCCAGCCGCATCGCCCGGCGCCTGATCGCACCGGCGCTACCGAGCCTGCTGCGCCGTCATCCACAGCTGCAGTTGGTGCTGAGTTCGACTGACCGCGCCATCGATCTGGTCAAGGAAGGGGTCGACTGCGTGCTGCGCGTCGGTACGCTCAGCGACAGCAGCCTGGCCGCCAGACCGCTGGGCAATCTGGCGCTGATCAACTGCGCCAGCCCAGCCTACCTGCGTGAACATGGCGAGCCGCAGCAAGCCGATGAGCTGGAAAACCGTCACTGGATGATCGGCTACGCCTCACCCACCAGCGGCCGCGAACTGCCCTGGGAATATGTCGACGAGAATGGCGAGCAGTGCGAACTGCGCCCAGCCAGCCGGGTGATCGTCAACAACGCCGAGAACTACATCGCCTGCTGCCTGGCCGGTCTGGGCCTGATCCAGATTCCGCGCTTCGACATCCAGCACCTGCTGGCCTCCGGTGAACTGCTGGAAGTCATGCCCCTGCAGCGCGCCACTGCCATGCCGATCGCCCTGCTCTACCCGCACCGTCGCCAGCGCTCAAGGCGCCTGGCGGTGCTGATCGAGTGGCTGGAGCAGTTGATGGCGCCGCACCTGGAATGAGTCAGACCCACTGATCACTGCGCTTGCGCTTGACCCGCAGCATGGTCGGCAGGATCAGCCCAAGCAGCAGCCCGGCACCAGCGATGGTGCCGCCGTAAGCCATGTAGCGCATCAGCACTTGCTGCTGTTCTTCACCCAGTTGCGCCTGGGCATCACGTAGCTGCGAGCGAGTGCTGGTCAGCTCGGCGTCCAGCGCGCCGCGTGCAGCCTGCAGCTCGTCGATCAGTTTCTTGCGCGTGTCGAGGGTTTCCTGCATGCCTTGTACGCGCGCCTTCCAGGCGTCATCGATGCCTTTCAGCTCGGCGGTCAGATCGGCCACCTTCTGCTCCAGTTGCGGCAGGCGTTCGGCCTGCCCAGGCACGGACTGCAGGTCACGGCTGGGAATCCATACCGTACTGCCGCTTGCGCCGCGTACCTGGCTGTAATCGCCCTGGGTGCGCAACAACTCTACCTTCTCCCCGGAAACCAGGGTGCCGACGATGCGGTAGCCGTCGGTGGGGCCACTGCGCACATAGGTGTTGAGGCTGTCGCTGACCCAACGCTGGTTGCTGGCGGCCTCTTCTGCCAATGACGGCTGAGCGCCGCCAAGCAGGCCGCCAAGCAGCAGGCAGGCACCAAGAATGCGGGGTTGGAATGGAGCATGACGAGATAAAAACATGGGGCGATCTTCACGTGGCAGTCAGACGAACCCGGAGAACGGGATGAACGATGCCGGCCACACGCACGAGCACATGCTCAAGCACGATCCAGGCAGAATTCGCGACGAAGACGCCACACTAGCGGCCAATAGCCATCCATTCCTGCCGGTACGGGCCGACAGCAGACAGACATTGGCCGCTTGCTTCGAGTTCACTCGGAGCTGGAGATGACAGATGGACGGAAACGCGAATCAGCCGTTGTGACGCTGCACGAAGGTGCAGAAATCCGCCAGCGGCATGGGCCGGCCGAGCAGATAACCCTGGAACTGACTGCAGCCGTTATCGGCCAGAAAGCGCCGCTGCGCCTCGGTTTCCACGCCTTCGGCGATCACCGTCATGCCCATGCTCTGGCCGAGGGCGATCACCGTACGCACGATGGTTTCGCTATTGGCATCACTGAGCACGTCGCAGATGAACGAACGATCGATCTTCAGCTTGCTCAACGGCAGGCGCTTGAGGTGGCTGAGCGACGAAAAACCGGTGCCGAAGTCATCCAGCGAGAAGCGCACGCCCTGTTCAACCAACGCCGTCATCTTGCGCGTGAGGTCTTCCATATCGTGGACGATCAGCGTCTCGGTCAGCTCCAGCTCCAACCGCTGCGCATCGATGCCGTGGCGCTCGATCAAACCGAGAATTTCGGCGACGAAACTGCTCTGCGAGAACTGCTTCTGGCTGATGTTCACTGCCAGCCCCAGGTCGGCGAAAAGCGGCTCATCATTCCACTGGCGCAGGCGCGCGGCCGTCTGCTCAAGCACCCACTGGCCGATGGGGATGATCAGACCGGTGTTCTCGGCGTGGTCGATGAACTCCCCCGGTGCCAGCAGCCCGCGCTGCGGATGCTGCCAGCGAATCAGCAACTCGGCGCCGATCACCCGTCCGGCAGCATTGAGTTGCGGCTGGTAATAGAGCACGAACTGCCGCTCGCGAATGGCCGCGCGCAGATCCCGATCCAGCTCCGAACGCTCGGCGGTGTCGCTCTGCAGGATGTGCAGCAGCAGGAAGAACAGCGCCATGGCGACCAGGCCCTGCATCCAGGAGCCGACGATACGTACGTCGTCGGGCAACGCGTAGAGATCGGTTGGCCGCCAGTTGGATGCTGCCAGCGCGACGAACAGCAGCAGGCTGAACATCGAGATGCCGTAACGCAGCCACAAGGGTTCGTCACGGAAGGCCATCAAGGCGCCCACGGCCACCGGCAGCAAATAGAGATGAGTGGCACGCGGCGCCGTGAGGGTCGGCGGATCGAGCAGCAGGGTCGAGGCGACCACGATGAGGATCAGCGCACTGAACAGAATCAGGTTGGCGCTACGCGCTCGGTTGCGCAGGGTCAGGGCGAACACCGCGACACCACTGAAGATGATCGTCACATCCATGACGACGATGGCCCAGTAACCTCGCGAGGCAAAGAACAGCCCCCAGAGCAGGCCCATCACCATCATGAAAGCGCTCGACAGCATACGCATGCGGCGTTCGCGACGCTGGCCAACCAGAGCCAGGTCTGCGCCGTGCCAGAGTTTGCGCACACGCCTGCCGAAGGTCGAGAGTGATGGCATGGTGAAATCCTTATCCGATCACTCTCATTCTCGAAGCTACCTGGCCGAATGCAAGTTTCCGGCGCAGCTTTTAACGGTCTGCTAATGCTACCAGTGCGCCTCGCTGGCCAGCCGTTCGGCGATAAAATCCAGCAACAGGCGCAGCGCAGGCAGCATCTGTCGGCGCGTGCCGTATAGAGCATGGATGCCCAGCTCCGCTGGCCGGTAGTCCGCTAACAGGCGTACCAGGCGCCCGTCACGCAGCAAGTGCGCCACTGAATAGAGCGGTTGCAGGCTGATACCGGCACCGGCCAGGGTCGCCTCCAGCAACACCATCGACTCGTTGGCGCTGAGACTGCCGGACACCGACACGGCGCTGACTTCGCCCTGATGCTCGAACTCCCACAGGCTACGACCGAAATAGGCATAGGCCAGGCAGTTGTGCCGCGCCAGATCCTCCGGGCGCTGCGGCGTGCCGTGCCGAGCCAGGTAATCCGGGCTGGCGCAAACCACCGAGCGACACACGGCCAGGCGCCGGGCGATCAGGTTGGGGTCAAGCTGGTTGGTGATGCGCAGCGCCAGGTCGATACGCGCCTCCACCAGGTTGACCGCTTCGCTGCCCACCAACAGGTCGACGTTGACCTGCGGGTAACGCTCAGTGAAGGCTTGCAGCGCATGCACCAGCCAGGCCTGGGCGAAGGACTGGCTGCAGGTGATACGCAGGGTGCCGCGCGGGGTGTCATCCACGCCTTGGCCGAGGGCCTGCATACGCTCGGCCAGCGCCAGCATCTCACGGCACTGCGGCAGCATCTGCTCGCCGGCAGCGGTCAGGCTCAAGCGCCGCGTACTGCGATGCAGCAGGCGCACGCCGGCCCAGCCTTCGAGTTCGGCCAGGTAGCGCGAAACCATCGCGCGTGACATCTCCAGGGCCTCGGCGGCGGCCGTCTGGCTACCCCGCTCGACCACCTCCACGAATACTCGTGCCGCCATAAGTCGATCCATGATTCGCTCGATTCACGCAACAAATATGGCCAGCTTACGGGGCTTTTCGCTCGCCTGGTAGCACATAAGATGCGCCACACCCTTACCAGTCCGGAGATCGCCATGTCCTTCGCCACCCACTTCCTCGCCGGCCTTGGCCTGCTCGCCGCGGCCAGCAGCGCCCTCGCCCAACCACTGACCCTGGACACCTACAACCCACGCGAGGCGGCGGTGTTCCCGGTCAGCTCCACCCTGATCAGCGGCGAGAAGGACGTCATCCTGGTCGATGCGCAGTTCTCCAATAGCGAAGCCAAGGCCCTGATCGAGCGTATTCGTGCCAGCGGCAAGCGCCTGACCACCATTTTCATCAGCCATGGCGACCCGGACTTCTACTTCGGCCTCGACGAACTGACCCGTGCCTACCCCGAAGCCAAAGTGCTGGCCACCCCAGCAACCGTCGCCTATATCGAGAAGACACGCGCGCCAAAGCTGGCTTATTGGGGGCCGATCCTGAAAGACAGCGCACCGGCCCGCACCCTGGTGCCCGAAGTGCTGCAAGGCAACCTGTTGGAGCTGGAAGGCCAGCGCATCGAGGTGGTCGGCCATGACCCGCAGCACACCAGCCTGTGGATCCCGAGCATCAAGGCCGTGGTCGGCGGCGTGCTGACCAGCGCCAACATCCACCTGTGGGTCGCCGACGCGCAGAGCGTCGAGGCGCGCCAACGCTGGCTGAAATCGCTGGACCAACTCGAAGCCCTGCAACCGACCACCCTGATTCCGGGCCACTACCTGGGCGAGCCGGCGATGAACCTGGCCGACCTGCACTTCACCCGCGACTATCTACTGGCTCTGGAGCAGGAACTGCCCAAGGCCCGGGACAGCCAGGCGCTGATCGCGGCGATGAAGGCACGTTACCCTCACCTGCAAGATGACAGCAGCCTGGAGCTGAGCGCCAAGGTGCTCAAAGGCGAGATGCAGTGGCCGTGAAACGTCACATTCTGATTTGCGGCGCCTCGCGCGGGCTGGGCCTCGGCCTGGTTCGCGCCTTTCTCGATGCTGGCTGGCAGGTGCACGCCGTGGTGCGTGAGCTACGCCCAGCCAGCCCACTGGATGCCCTGCGCACCCAGCATCCCGAGACACTGCAGGTGATCACCTGCGACCTCAATCGTCTCGATGCGTCCTGCAGCATCGAAGCCGCCCTGCACGGCCAGCGCCTGGACTGCGCCCTGTTCAACGCTGGGGTCTACGGTCCCAGCCACCAGGACCCACGCCAGGCTGAGGTCGACGACATCGGCCTGTTGTTCCTGGCGAATGCCGTGGCACCGGTTCGTCTTGCGCAACAGTTGGCCGGCCAGATACTCGACGGCGGCGTGATCGCCTGCATGAGTTCGCAGATGGCCAGCGTGGAACTGGCGCTCGCCGCTGACATGCCCCTGTACGGTGCCAGCAAGGCCGCCCTGAACAGCCTGCTACGCAGCTGGCAGGCGCAACTGCCTGAGCTGCCCTGGAGCCTGCTGGCCCTGCACCCCGGCTGGGTGCGTACCGACATGGGCGGAGATGCCGCGCAGCTGAGCGTCGAGCAGAGCGCCAACGGCCTGCGCGAGGTGATCACCCGGCAACTGGGCCAAAGCCAGTGCGCCTTCATCGATTACCAGGGCCAGCCGTTGCCCTGGTGAATCCCGTCCCATCCGCAGCAGCACCTGAACAGTTCAGGGTGCTGCCTTCACTGCCCCTTCATACCGCCAGCGCCGTCGAGGCAATTACGCCTGCGCTTTATCTGCACAGCAGCACATCTATACAAAATCTGTACAACCAGACAGTTTGTACATATATTGAATGACAGCACGATCTGTACAAGGCCTGTGCAACCTTGAACTACACGCCCAGTACACGACGAACCAACTGACAAGCTGCGCAATCCGGTAACGCCCATCTCCCCTTTTTGGTTGCCGGATTTTTTTATTCGAGGCCCGTCGCCGCAGGGCCAAGCACGCAACGGCTGGGCGCGGCCCTCGCCAGTCGGATCAGAGGGAACAACCATGGCAGCCCTGCTTCGACCTCTGCGCGCAGCTCTGGTGCTGCTCATGTTGCTATCCAGCTTGCCGGCGTGGGCCAACAACCAGACTGGCTGGCGTGAACAGTTGCCTCAGGCCAACCTGATCGGCAGCGGCGATTTCAGCTGGTTCGGCTTCTCGGTCTACAACGCCAAGCTGTGGAGTCCGGTAGAGCGCGTGGACTTCACCCAGCCCTTTGCCCTCGAGCTGACCTATCGGCGCACCATCAGCCGAGACACCCTGGTCGACACCAGCCTTGATGAAATCCGCCGCATCAATGGAGAGCCCCTCGACCGCGAACAGCAGAATGCTTGGGCGCAACAGATGAGCCAGGCTTTCGTCGATGTGAAGGATGGCACGCGCATCACCGGGGTCTTCCTGCCGGACGCAGGCTGCCGTTTCTACGTCGACGGCAAACTGCAGCACATCATCGACGACCCCGAGTTCGCCCGCGCTTTCTTCTCCATCTGGCTCGATCCGCAGACCCGCAGCCCGAAACTGCGCGCCGCGCTGCTTGGCCTTAACCCGTGAGGTATTCCATGAAAACCCTGTTGATTGTGCTGACCAGCCTGCTGCTGATCAGTTGCGGTCAGGTACCGGTCGAGCGTTACGCCAACGAAAAGCCGGCACTCGACCTGCCCACCTTCTTCGCCGGGCCGGTGCAGGCCTGGGGCATGTTCCAGGATCGCTCAGGTGAAGTGATCAAACGCTTTCACGTCGATATCCAGAGCCGCCGCGAGGGCGAAAAACTGATCCTCGACGAACGCTTCCTGTACAGCGATGGCACGCGCCAGCGCCGCGTCTGGACGCTGACCCCGGATGGTACCGGGCGCTGGATCGGCACCGCCGACGACGTGGTCGGCGAAGCCATCGGCGAGGTGGCCGGCAACGCCCTGCGCTGGCGCTACCACCTCAACCTGCCGGTGGATGACAGCACCTACGTCGTCTACTTCGACGACTGGATGTACCTGATGGATGACGACACCCTGATCAACCGCTCGGCCATGAGTAAGTTCGGCATCGAACTGGGTCAGGTGACGCTGTTCTTCCGCCGGGGCGCCGCTCAACCATGAGTCTGAGCAGCCTTGGCAGCGGCTACAAGGCGCTGGTCATCGGCGCCAGCGGCAGCATCGGCCAGGCCTTCTGCCAACTGCTGCGTGCCGACTCCAACTGCGCCAGCGTGCGCGAGTTGAGCCGCAGCAGCTCGCCAGCGCTCGACCTCGAGGCACCCTCCAGCATTGCCGAAGCGGCCGCAGCATTGGCCGCTGAAGGGCCTTACCAGCTGATTCTGCACAGTGCTGGGTTGCTCCACCGCGGCGGTATTGCACCGGAAAAAAGCCTGGCGGCCATCGACGCCGAGGCGCTGCAGGCAGTGTTCCAGGTCAATGCGCTGGGGCCCGCCCTGGTGCTGCGCCACTTCCTGCCGCTGCTGGACAAACAGGGCGCCATGGCCATGCTCTCGGCCAAGGTCGGCAGCATCGGCGACAACCGCCTGGGCGGTTGGTATGCCTACCGCGCCTCCAAGGCGGCGCTGAACATGTTGATCAAGACCGCAGCCATCGAGCTGGCACGCAGCAAGCCCAAGGCGCGCCTGCTCGCCCTGCATCCCGGCACGGTAATTTCACCTCTGTCACAGCCCTTTCGTGGCGCCACCGCCGCACGACCGGCCGAACAGGCGGCAGCGCAAATGCTAGGGGTGATCGATGCATTAGGGCCCGAGCACAGCGGCAGCTTTCACGCCTATGACGGACAGGCATTGCCCTGGTGAGGATCGGCTACAAGCCGCTGAACAAATCGTTAGCGTCGAGCAGACGCCAGGCGATTTCCGGCCGTTTCTCCATGGCCCGTCGGATCGCTGCCGGAATACTCTGCCGGGTCTTGCGGCACAACCCCGGATGAGCATCGAAGTGCATATGGATACCGCGCATGCTGCGTACCTCGCCGTGGCTCGGCTCGATATGCAGGCGAATGCCCAATTGCTCGAACATGCGTTTCTGCATGCGCTCGAGGTCTTCCAGGCTCTGCAGGCTCTCCAGGCGTTCGAGCAGGCGCTGCTCCTCGTTACGCGTCAGCAACAGCACGCGCGTGTCTGCGCCCGGCACGCCCAGCAACTCATCGCGCTGGCAGTCGCAGGCACCCGGAGGGCAAGAATTTCGGAGAGGAAGCGGTGAATTCATTGCGCTGATCATAGCCATAGCCGCGCGCGCTGCCCATCCACGCCCATCGGTTGGCTTGCCAGTGCGGCAGACTCCGTTAAGCTCACAGCATTTCCCCCCGATGCAAGGATGAACACCATGCTGCGCCTCACCACTCTTGCCGCTGGCCTGCTGCTTTCGGCCAACGTCTTCGCCCTGTCCCTCTCCGACCTGAGCCAGCAGGATGCCAGTGGCGGCCTGAAAGACGCGCTGATCCAGGGCGCCCAGGTGGCCGTCAAGCAACTGGGCGCGCCCGGCGGCTTCAGTAACAACCCGGACGTGCGCATCGAACTGCCCGGCAAACTCGGCAAAGCCGCCAAGACCATGAAGATGATGGGCATGGGCGCCCAGGTCGATCAGCTCGAAGCGAGCATGAACAAGGCCGCCGAGGCCGCCGTGCCGCAGGCGCAGGCGCTGCTGGTCGATGCAGTGAAGAAGATGACCGTGGCCGACGCCAAGTCGATTCTCAGTGGCCCACAGGACTCGGCTACCCAGTACCTGAACAAGAGCAGCCGCGAGCAGATTCGCGCCAAGTTCCTGCCCATCGTCAAGCAGGCCACCGACCAGGTCGGCCTGGCCCAGCAGTACAACGCCTTCGCCGGCCAGGCCGCCAGCTTCGGCGTGGTCGACGCCAAGAGCAGCACGGTGGAAAGCTACGTGACCGAACAAGCGCTGGACGGCCTGTTCGAGATGATCGCCAAGCAGGAAGAAAGCATCCGTCAGAACCCGGCCGCTGCCGCCACCAGCCTGGCGAAGAAGGTGTTCGGCGCACTCTGAAGCCTCGCCACACAAACCAAAACGCCCTGATCATCAGGGCGTTTTTCGTTGGTGCTTCAAGGTAGGCAGAGCCTGTCGACCTGTGGCCTGGCGAAGAAGAAACCCTGCATGTAGCGAATGCCCAGGCCGAGCAAGGCATCACGCTCCCCCGCACTTTCGATGCCCTCGGCGATGATGCGGATGCCCAGTCGCCGCGACACCAGCACGATGCCGGCGACGATGGCCTGACGCACGTCATCCTGGTCAATGCCACGGGTCAGGGCCATGTCCAGCTTGAGGATATGCGGCTGGAAGGTGGCCAGCAGGTTGAGGCCCGAATAGCCGGCACCGAAATCGTCGATGGCGGTGGTGAACCCCTGGCGCCCGTACTCGGCGAAGATTTGCTTGAGGTGCTCGGGGTCGTGAATCCGCTCACCCTCGGTCACCTCGAACATCAACCGCTCCTGCGGAAAGGCGAAACGCCTGGCCGCCTCCAGCGTCGCGCGAATGCAGGTTTCGGCGCGGTATACAGCATTGGGCAGGAAATTGATGCTGAGCAGGCAGTCGGGAATATCGAGCAGCCCCAGGCTCGCCGCCTGCTCGATGGCCTTGACCCGGCATGCCTGGTCGAAGCGATAGCGATTGCTGTCGTTGACCCGTCCCAGCACCTGCTGTGCCGACTCGCCATCGACGCCCCTTACCAGTGCTTCGTATGCAAACGGGCGCTGCTCCTGAACGTCGAGAATCAGTTGGAAGGCCATGGTGAAGTCGAACCCCAGCGCTGGGCTGTCGCGACACTCGCGACAGCCCAGAGGGCGAAAGGGTTGCGGAAAGTCACTGCGGCTCGCGGTATCGATCAGCATTTCACTCTCCTCGTTCAGGCATGTGTAGTCCAGCGTGTTCAGCGTGAGTCAAAAACGGAAGAACGCGACGTTCTTGTCCAGCGATACAGCCAGCTGTTGCAGGTCGTGCGCCGTTCGCGAGGTATCGCTGACCGCCTCGCTGTTTTCCATCGACATCTGCGCGATACGCTCGACATTGCGTGCCACGTCCTGGCTGGCGACGGTCTGTTCGCGCAGGGCCAGAGAAATCTGATCGACCACGCCAACGACGCGCTCGGAGGCTGCACGGATGCTGACGATGGCATTGCCCGCCTGGCCAGCCTGCACCAGGCCACCGTTGACCTGCTGCACGCCGACTTCCATGTTGCTCACCGCGTTGCGCGTGCCGGTCTGGATCTTCTTGATCATCTCGGTGATCTCCTGGGTGGAGTTGGCCGTGCGCTGCGCCAGCAGGCGTACCTCGTCGGCCACCACGGCGAAACCACGCCCCTGCTCACCAGCCCGTGCCGCCTCGATGGCTGCGTTGAGGGCCAGCAGGTTGGTCTGGTCAGCGATTTCCTTGATCACGTTGACGATGGAAGAGATTTGATCAGAGTGCTGACCCAGCTCGGCGATCTGTGTGGCCGCGCCCTGCACCGTATCGGCAATACGCTGCATGCTACCCAGCGTCTCCTGGATCACCGCACCGCCGTCGGCCGACTGCCGTCCGGATTCACTGGAAAGGCCATGCGCCTCGTTGGCGTTGTCTGCCACGTGGTTGATGCTCACGGTCAGCTCCTCGACCGTGGCCGCCATGCTCGACGCAGCCTGTGATTGCTCCTGCGCGGAAACCGACAGCTGGCTCGACGCGCTGGAAATGCTCTGCGCCGAGGCCACCAGTTGTCCGGCACCGGCGCGAATCTGGCCGATCATGTCGCGCAGGCGATCCTGCATGGTGGCGAAGGCATCGAGCAGCACACTGATTTCATCGCGCCCGCTACGCTCGATCCTCGAGTCGAGACGGCCTTCGGCAATACTGCGCGCGACCTCGACCGCCTGCTGCAAGCGTCCGGCGATGCTACGCGACATGGCGAATGCCACGCCGATGGACAGCACGGTGGCGAGCAAACCGCCCAGCAGCAGGATGCTCAGTGACATCGATTTGGCGCCGTTCATGGCATCGGTACGCTGTTCGAGCAACACCCTTTCATCCTGCTGCACAGCGTCCAGCAGCTGCCGCATGGTGTCCATCTTCACCTTGTCCCGCCCGGCGGCAATCAGCTCGACGAGCGCATCCAGGCTCTTCGTCCCACTCGACACCTGGCGGCGCAGTTCGACGCTGTCGTTGATGTCCTCACGTAGCCACTGATCGTGCAAACCCTGCAGCTGCTCAAGGCGACGCTGCTGAGCCGGGTTATCAGCGGTCAGTTGACGCAACTGCGTCAGGTGCCGCTGGAAGCTGCCCTCGCCCTCGGTCAGCGGCACGAGAAACTGCTCACGCCCGGTGATGACGAAGCCGCGCATACCGGTCTCGATGTTGACCAGGCTGGTCAGCAAAGAGGCCGATTCGTTGATCACGGTGTAGGTATGGATGTTCTTTTTCACCGTGCTGTCGACCTGGTCGAACCCCCGCCAGGTGGACAGTACCAGGCCGACGATGACCAGCAGGACAACACCGAAACCCGCATACAGCTTCTGGGACATGCTGAGATTGGCAAACATGCAGAACCTCTGGATTCAGAAAATGGGGGCGCACAAAAACAGCGCCCACCTGGGACGGGGCTGGACAACGAGAACGCTGAAGCAAGAGAAGACAGGCCACGTGTGGTGGCACGGAGGCATTATGCACACCTGAAAAAATTGTACAAAGATTTATTCATGTACAAGTTAATTACAAGAACGATCAAGACGCGGAAATGTTCGAAACGCAGAAATGAAAAGCCCCGCCGGGCTTGTGGCCAGGCGGGGCTTTCGTTTGCCGTTACCGATCAGGCGCAGGCGGCTTGCATCTGACGATGCGTGTCGATGAGGTGCTGCACCACACCAGGATCGGCCAGCGTGGAGATGTCGCCGAGGGAATCGTATTCGGCGGTAGCGATCTTGCGCAGGATACGGCGCATGATCTTGCCCGAACGGGTCTTCGGCAGGCCGGGGGCCCACTGAATCACGTCCGGCGTGGCGATCGGGCCGATCTCCTTGCGCACCCAGTTGCGCAATTCCTGACGCAGTTGTTCCGATGCTTCTTCGCCCGCATTCAGGGTGACGTAGACGTAGATGCCCTGCCCTTTGATGTCGTGCGGTACACCGACTACTGCGGCCTCGGCGACTTTCGCGTGGGCGACCATGGCGCTTTCGATCTCGGCGGTGCCCATGCGGTGGCCGGAGACGTTGAGCACGTCGTCGACGCGGCCGGTGATCCACCAGTAGCCGTCTTCGTCGCGGCGCGCACCGTCACCGGTGAAGTACATGCCACGGAAGGTCTTGAAGTAGGTGTCGACGAAGCGGTCATGGTCGCCGTACAGGGTACGCGCCTGACCCGGCCAGGAGTCGATGATCACCAGGTTACCTTCGGCAGCGCCTTCGATGATGTTGCCCAGGTTGTCCACCAGTGCCGGCTGTACGCCGAAGAACGGACGCGCAGCGGAGCCCGGCTTGAGGCCATGAGCGCCCGGCAGCGGAGTCATCAGGCAGGCGCCGGTTTCGGTCTGCCACCAGGTGTCGACGATCGGGCAACGGCTCTGACCGACGTTCTCGTAGTACCACTGCCAGGCTTCCGGGTTGATCGGCTCACCAACCGAACCGAGCAGGCGCAGGCTGGAACCATCGGCGCCTTCGACCGCGGCCTTGCCCTCGGCCATCATGGCGCGAATGGCGGTCGGGGCGGTGTAGAGGATGTTGACCTTGTGCTTGTCGACGATCTTGGCGACGCGCGAAACGTCCGGATAGTTCGGCACGCCTTCGAACATCACGGTGGTGGCGCCGTTGGACAGCGGCCCATAGACCAAATAGGTGTGGCCCGTGACCCAACCGATGTCAGCGGTGCACCAGAAGACTTCGCCCGGACGGTAGTCGAACACGCGCTCATGGGTCAGCGAGGCGTATACCAGGTAGCCGCCAGTGGTGTGCAGCACGCCCTTGGGCTTACCGGTGGAACCGGAGGTGTAGAGGATGAACAGGGCTTCTTCAGCGCCCATTTCCTTGGGTGCGCAGACGCTGCCAGCCACCTTCATCAGGTCTTCGTACCAGATGTCGCGATGCTGGTTCCACTTGATCTCGGAGCCAGTGCGCTGCACCACGATGACCTTCTGGATGCTGCGGGTCTCGGGGTTGGTCAGGGCGTCGTCGACGTTGGCTTTGAGCGGTACTTTCTTACCGCCACGCAGCCCTTCGTCAGCGGTGATCACCACCTTGGACTGGCAATCGATGATGCGCCCGGCCAGCGCCTCGGGGGAGAAGCCGCCGAATACCACGGAGTGGATCGCGCCAATACGCGCACAGGCCAGCATGGCCACCACAGCTTCCGGAATCATCGGCATGTAGATGGTTACCACGTCGCCGCGGTGCACGTCCTGGCCACGCAGGGCGTTGGCGAACTTGCACACTTGCTCGTGCAGCTCGCGGTAGGTGATTTCCCGGTGCTCGGACGGATCGTCGCCTTCCCAGATGATCGCGATCTGGTCACCGCGCTCTTCCAGGTGACGGTCGAGGCAGTTGTAGGAGACGTTCAGGGTGCCATCGGCGAACCACTTGATGTCGACATGGTGATCGTCGAAGGTGGTCTGCTTGACCTTGTTGTAGGGCTTGATCCAGTCGATGCGCTTGCCCTGCTCGCGCCAGAAACCCTCGGGGTTGACCACGGACTGTTGGTACATGGCCTTGTAGGTGGCCTCGTCAGTGAGGGTCCGCGCGGCCACTTCGGGACGCACAGGGTAAAGAGACGCAGCACTCATGGAATCACCTCGACGGGGAGTTGTTTTTGTATGGTGCCTTTTGTATCCCCCGACCCTTCGTGAGGCCATTCGACCATGGTCTTACCGCTCTAAGACCATGGTCTTGAAGCCCTGCCTGGCATATGGCGAGCCAATTCGACAGCGTCATGGATACGTCGAGGCGCGTAGATAAAAAAACCCGGCACAAGGCCGGGCACAGAGGTAGACACAATTGCTCAGCTCATCCCCAGCCAGTTCGGCAACGCCATAGATACCGCTGGGATATAGGTGATGATCATCAGGAAGCTCAGCAGCAGCATCAGCCACGGCATCGCTGCGCGGATCACTGCCGTCAGTGGCATCCCCGTCACCGCCGAGGTGACGAACAGGTTCAGCCCCACCGGCGGCGTGATCAAACCGATCTCCATGTTCACCACCATGATGATGCCCAGGTGAATCGGGTCGATGCCCAGTTGCATGGCGATCGGGAACAGGATCGGCGCCAGGATCAGGATGATCGCCGACGGCTCCATGAAGGCACCGGCCACTAGCAGCACGATGTTCACCACCAGCAGGAACTGCCACGGCTGCAGGCCCAGCTCCACCACCCAGGCGGTGATTTGCTGGGGAATCTGCTCGGTGGTCAGCACGTGGGCGAAGAGCATGGCGTTGGCGATGATGAACATCAGCATGATGGTCAGCTTGCCAGACTCCAGCAGCACCTTCGGGCACTCGCGGATGGTCAGGTCCTTGTACACGAACAGGGCAACGAAGCCGGCGTACACCGCCGCCACGGCCGCGGCCTCGGTCGGGGTGAACATGCCGGTGTAGATACCGCCGAGGATGATCACCATCAGCAGCAGGCCCCAGAACGCCTCACGGGCGGAACGCAGCCACTCGCGGAAGCTGGCGCGCGGCAGGGCTGGCAGCTTCTTGATGCGCGCGACGATGTAGATCGCGATCATCAACACCAGGCCGAGCATGATGCCGGGGATCACACCGGCCATGAACAGCTTGCCCACCGACTGCTCGGTGGCAGCGGCGTACACCACCATCACGATCGACGGCGGAATCAGGATGCCCAGCGTACCGGCGTTACACACGATGCCGGCGCCGAACGCCTGCGGGTAACCGGAACGCACCATGCCGGCGATGGCGATGGAGCCGACCGCAGCGACGGTCGCCGGCGACGAACCGGACAGCGCAGCGAACAGCATGCACGCCAGTACCGCACCGATGGCCAGGCCGCCACGGATGTGGCCGACGCAGGCGTTGGCGAAGTCGATCAGGCGACGTGCCACGCCACCGGTGGTCATGAACGCACCGGAGAGCAGGAAGAACGGGATCGCCAGCAGGGTGTAGTGCTCGGAGGTCTCGAACAGCTTGATCGCCAGCGAGCGCACCGAGTCCGGGCTGAACAGCATGATGGTGATCGAACCGGCCAAGCCGAGCGACGCGGCGATCGGCACGCCGATGAACATCAGCAGGAACAGCAGCAGGAAGAGGAACAGAACGGTCATTGCTTGGGCTCCTCGTGCTCATTGATTTTCAGCGCATCGGCGGCTTCGTCAGCCAGGCCGAGGCCGGTCTGCTCGTTGCGCAAGATACGGACGAGGATTTCCAGGAAGCGGATGAACACCATGGCGTAGCCGAACGGCACGATCATGCCGATATGCCATTGCTGGATGCCGTAGTGGCCGAGGTCCTCGGCACCGATGCCAGCCTTGAACAGGGTGCTGACCCAGTCGAAGCTGCCGACGGCGATCAGGCCGGCGTAGCCCAGGCAGGCCGAGCAAGCGACCACGCCGATGATGCGCTGAATGCCGCGCGGGGCGAGTTTGACCAGGGCGTCGACGCCGATGTGGCCGGCGGTACGCACGCCGTAGGCCAGGCCGAAGAAGATCAGCCAGCCGAACAGCGCTTTGGTCAGGGCATTGCTCCAGGTCATTGCCTGGGCCATGTCGAGAATGGAGTCGCCGATAGCGAGCAGAAACTCGTTACCGCCGAAGGCATCACCCAGCCAGTAGAACAGGGTGTAGAAGTTGTTGAGGATCACGTAGACGAAAGTGATCAGCGTCATGGCCGCCAGGAGGAAAGCGATGAAGCCTTCCTCGAAGTGCTCCCAGACGCGCCGCAAGGCGTTCATCGGCATCTCCGAGCATTGTTGTGGTTTTAAGGAGTCGGATGACGAATCTAACCGAGCCTGGAACGGCACGATATTCGTCATTGGCAAACGCCGTCTTAGGCGACGGCGAATGAAGGGCCGCCCCGGGTGCGTGGGCCCGGGGCGGCTGTAAGGCTTACGGCTGGTTGGCGGCTTGCGCGGCTTGCGCGG
The DNA here is from genome assembly GCF_900115475.1 of Ectopseudomonas composti. Classification (GTDB taxonomy): domain Bacteria; phylum Pseudomonadota; class Gammaproteobacteria; order Pseudomonadales; family Pseudomonadaceae; genus Aquipseudomonas; species Aquipseudomonas composti. The sequence continues at coordinate 120,650 of NZ_FOWP01000002.1, read as the reverse complement.
CTTCGATCATGTCAGCGCCGATCTCGGCCTCGAACTTCTTCCACGCCGGGCGCACGGCGTCACGCCAGGCGGCACGCTGCTCGGGCGTCAGGGTGATGATCTCGCTCTTGCCGGTAGCGACGATGGCCTGGCGGGCTTCGGTATTCAACGCCTCGGCCTGCTTGTTCACTTCGACGGTCACCTCGTCGACGATCTGCTCCAGTTCGCTGCGGATATCCGCCGGCAGGCCGTTCCAGAACTGGGTGTTGGTGATCAGCAGGTAGTTGCCGATGGCATGGTTGGACTCGGTCATGTACTTCTGCACCTCGAAGTACTTCTGCGAGTAGATGTTCGACCAGGGGTTGTCCTGGGCGTTGACCACGCCAGTCTGCAGCCCCTGGTAGATCTCGGCGAAGGCCATCTTGCGCGGCACCGCACGCAGCGCACTGTATTGCGCCGCTTGTAGATCGGACGGCTGCACGCGGAATTTCTGCCCACGGGCATCGGCAGGGTCGACCAGCGGCTTGTTGGCGGTGAGCTGACGCATGCCGTTGAGCCAGTAGGCCAGGCCGGTGATGCCCTTGCTCTCCATCGACTTGAGCAACGCCTTGCCCTTGTCCGAAGACTGGAAGCGCTGCGCGGCAGCGACGTCATCGAACAGGAACATCATGTCGAACAGTTGCAGCTGCTTGGTGTACTGCTCCAGCTTGGACGGTGCTGGTGCCAGCATCTGCACTTCGTTGAGCAGCAGGGCTTCCATTTCCTTGCCATCGCCATACAGCGAGGAGTTGGCATAGACGTCGACCTTGACCTTGCCGGCCAGACGCTCCTCCACCAGTTTCTTGAACAGCAGTGCGCCCTGGCCCTTCGGCGTGCTGTCAGCGGTGATGTGGGAAAACTTGATCAAGATCGGATCGGCTGCGTGTGCCGAGAGTGCGCCAAGCAGTGCGCAACCGGCGAGCACACCGGCCAGGCCACGACGGACGAAAGAAAACTTCATGGAAGGCTCCTGTTGTTTTTGTCTGAGCGTCGAGGGCGGATCGCCGTCGATTGGCCCGGACTCTACTCCGCCCTCCCCCCGGCTGAAATTCACATTTGAACAACCGAGCCTTCGGCATTCACGAAGGCAGCGCTGAATATCCCTCTGTCGCGCCACTGTTTCGCAGGTGATCGAGCATCTGCTTCGCGGTCAGCGAAAGGTTGTCCTGATTGCGCACCGCCACTTTGAGTTCGCGCCGCGCCCAGGGATCGTGCAACGGGATGACCCGTACATCGAGCGCCGGCAAGTAGGTACGCACCGCCAGGTCCGGTAGTACGCCGACGCCCATACCGGTGTGGATCATCCGGCAGATGGCCTCGAAGCTGCGCACCTGAATGCGCAGGCGCAGCGCTACGCCCTGACTCTGCGCCGAATGCTGCAACAGGCCATGTAATGAGGCGTCCTGCTGCAGGCCGATGAAATCGAAGCCCACCGCCTCACGCAGGAACAGGCCGTCGCGTTCGGCCAGTGGATGCTCGCGCGGGGTGACCAGCACCAACTGGTCGTGGCGGTAGGTGAATACCTGTAGATCCTCGGCCGGCACATGGCCGGCGAAGATGCCGATATCGGTCAGGCCCTCACGCACGGCGCGGATGGTTTCGCTGCTGACCCGCTCCTCCAGATCGATCTTCACCTGCGGATGCAGGCGGCTGAAGCTGGCCAGGTCCTCGGGCAGAAACTCGATCACCGCCGAGGTGTTGGCGTGGATGCGCACGTGGCCTTTTACCCCTTCGCTGAACTCGCTGAGGTCGGCGTTGAGCTGCTCAAGGTTGTCCATCATGTTGCGCGCGTGGTGCAGCAGCGCATGGCCGGCTGGGGTCAGCTCGACGCCCTTGGGCTGGCGATAGAGCAGCGCGATGCCCAGTTGGCTTTCCAGGTCGCTGACGCGCTTGCTCACCGCCGCCAGGGCCAGGTGCTCGCGCTCGGCGGCGCGGGTCAGGCTGCGCTCGTCGGCGATGGCGACGAACAGCTTGAGGGTGACGAAATCGATGCGGCGCATGAGGGTCTCCATTTCGCGCCTGGCGAAGCGATGCTGCCAGGAAGCTGATTTACAGCATGCCACTTCGCGATACGCGAAGCCTAGCTTGGCCATTGGGCAATTGTCGCAACCGCTGCGCTGCGCCATTCTGCGCACCACGAGAAACGCACAGGCAAATCAGGTGCAGCCATGACTCAAAACAACACCAGCAACATGGCCCTGCAGGGGCTCAAGGTGATCGAGATGGGCCAGCTCATCGCCGGTCCCTTCGCCAGCAAACTGCTCGGCGAATTCGGCGCCGACGTGATCAAGATCGAGCCGCCGTGCGTCGGCGACCCGCTGCGCAAATGGCGCAAGATCAAGGACGGCACCTCGCTCTGGTGGCACGTTCAATCGCGCAACAAGCGCTCGCTGACTCTCGATCTGAAACAGGCCGAAGCGCAAGACATCGTGCGCAAGCTGGTGAGTGAGGCCGACGTGCTGGTGGAGAACTTCCGCCCCGGCACGCTGGAAGGCTGGGGCCTGGGTTATGAAGCGCTGAAGGCGATCAACCCACGCCTGATCATGCTGCGCATCTCCGGCTATGGGCAGACCGGCCCCTACCGCGACCTGCCCGGTTTCGGGGTGATCGGCGAAGCCATGGGCGGCCTGCGTCACCTCTCCGGCTACCCCGGCCAGGCGCCGGTGCGCGTCGGCATCAGCATCGGTGATTCGCTGTCCTCGCTGTACGGCGTGATCGGCGTTCTACTGGCCCTGCAGGAACGTGCGCGCAGCGGCGAAGGCCAGGAGATCGACGTGGCACTGTACGAGTCGGTGTTCGCCATGATGGAAAGTCTAATCCCCGAATACGACGCCTTCGGCTACGTCCGCGAGCCGGCCGGCAGCGCCCTGCCCGGCATCACCCCGTCCAACTCCTACCCCTGCAACGACGGCAGCTACGTGCTGATCGCCGGCAATGGCGACAGCATCTACAAGCGCCTGATGAGCCTGATCGGCCGCGACGACCTGGGCAATGACCCGCGCCTGGCGCAGAACGACGGGCGCAGCCAGCACGCCGAGCTGATCGACGGTGCCATCGCCGAATGGACCGCGCAGCGCGGCCGCGATGAAGTGATCGAAGCCCTCAAGGGCGCGCGCGTACCGGCCGGCTATCCCTACACCGCCGCCGACATCGTGCAGGACCCGCACTACCTGGCGCGGCAGATGATCGAGCAGGTGCAGACCAGCGTCGGCCCGCTCAAGGTACCGGGCGTGCTGCCCAAGCTGAGCCGTACACCGGGCCGTATCGGCACTGGCGGCCCGCAGTTGGGCGAGCACAACGACGACATCCTCGCCGGCCTCGGCCTGAGCGCGGAACAGGTCGCCGGCCTGCGCGAGCGCGGGATCATCTAGCCAGATGGCTGCAGATAGCTCCCACGCTCCGCGTGGGAGTTCAGCACAGGACGCTCTGCGTCCGCCCGTGATAGCGACGGACGCAGAGCGTCCCCGGATGCATTCCCACGCGGACGGTTCGACGCCTCGACGTGGGAACGATCAAGTCAAAGATTGAGGATTCCCCATGAGCAAACGCCTTTACATCCAGGACGTCGCTACCCGTGACGGCTTCCAGATCGAAGCGTCCTTCGTACCCACCGAAGACAAGATCGCCCTGATCGACCGCCTGTCCCACACCGGCCTGGCCAAGGTCGAGGTGACCTCCTTCACCTCGCCCAAGGCCATCCCCAACCTGCGCGATGCCGAAGAGGTGATGCGCGGCATCCAGCGCGTCGCCGGCGTTGAGTACACGGTGCTGGTGCCCAACGTGAAGGGTTGCGAACGCGCGCTGTCGTGCGAGGTGGACGAGATCAACCTGGTGATGTCCGCCAGCGACACCCACGGCCTGGCCAACCTGCGCATGACGCCGGAGCAATCGCTGGCGCAGTTCGCCGAGATCATCGAGGTCAGCCGCGGCAGCGGCGTGTTCATCAACGCTTCGCTGTCGACCACCTTCGGCTGCCCGTTCGAGGGCGAGGTCAGCGAGGCCCGTGTGTACGAGCTGACCCAGCGCCTGCTGGACATCGGCGTGCAGGGCGTGACCCTGTGCGACACCACCGGCATGGCCGACCCGGCGCAGGTCGAGCGCATCTGCCGCGAGGCGCTGCAACGCTGGCCCGAAGCGGTGTTCACCGCGCACTTCCACAACACTCGCGGCATGGGCCTGGCCAATGCCCTGGCGGCGCTGAATGCCGGTATTGACCGCTTCGACGCCTCCCTCGGCGGCCTCGGCGGCTGCCCCTATGCACCAGGCGCCAGCGGCAATATCTGCACCGAGGATCTGGTGCACATGTTCCAGCGCATGGGCCTGGACACCGGCGTGAATCTCGATGCCCTGCTCGAAGCCGCCGCCACCCTGCCCGAGCTGATCGGCCACGATGTACCGGGCGCCATCCTCAAGGCAGGCAAGTCGGATCGACGCTATCCCAAGCCGAAGTGGATGCAGGAAGCCGGGCTGTAAAGCCTGGCACGACGCCGTACAGATCGTGTGCCGTGAGGTGCCGACTCTGGGGTGACTGGTGCGCACGGCGCACCCTACGTATTCGAGTAGCGTTGCTCCTCGAACGAAAACGCCCGGCACAAGCCGGGCGTTTTCATTTCAAGCTCGACACTCAGCCCTGGTTGGACTTCTCCGCCGCCTGGATCAGCTCGGCGCCGATCTCCTTCTCGAATTTCTTCCACACCGGGCGCATCGCTTCACGCCATTCGGCGCGCTGCTGCGGGGTCAGCTCGATGATCTCGGTGGTGCCGGCCTTGGCGATGTCCTGCTTGGCCGTGCGGTTGAGATCGTCAGCCTGCTTGTTCACCTCCACGGAGACCTCGGCCATGATGGTTTCCAGCTCGGCACGCACGTCATCCGGCAGGCCCTTCCAGAACGTGGTGTTGGTGATCACCATGTAGTCGATCAGGCCATGATCGGACTCGGTCATGTACTTCTGTACCTCGTGCACCTTCTGGCTGTAGTAGTTCGACCAGGTGTTCTCGGTGCCGTTGACCACACCGGTCTGCAGGCCCTGATAGACCTCGGCGAAGCTCATCTTGCGCGGATTGGCCCGCACCGCCTTGAACTGCTCCTCCAGCACCGCCGACGCCTGCACGCGGAATTTCAGACCACGGGCATCGGCCGGCTCGCGCAGTGGTTTGTTGGCCGACATCACTTTCAAGCCGTTGTGCCAGTAGGCCAGGCCGGTGATGTTCTTGTCTTCCATTGAGGTCAGCAGGCCACGGCCTTCAGGGCTGGCCTGGAAGCGATCGACTGCCTCCATGTTGTCGAACAGAAATGGCAGGTCGAAGAGCTGCACCGGCTTGGCGTACTGCTCGAACTTGGCCAGCGACGGCGCCAGCATCTGCACGTCGCCGATCAGCAGCGCCTCCATTTCCTTGCCATCGCCGAACAGCGACGAGTTGGGGTAGACCTCCACCTTCACCCGGCCTGGCAGGCGCTCCTCGGCCAGTTGCTTGAACAGCAGCGCGCCCTGTCCCTTGGGCGTGTTGTCCGCCACCACGTGGGCGAACTTGATGATGATGGGATCAGCGGCCTGAGCCAGACCGACGCAGGAAAGCATGGCTGCGCAGGCGAGCGCCTTGGCGGTGAGTTTGAACATGACGTTACCTCATTGTTTTTGTAGGTTGGTACGTGGTTACAAGGTGGCTGGCTGCCGCAGCAGCCAGTCGTTTTTTGTAGGAGCCGGCTTGCCGGCGATCTGCTGAGAAGCATCGCCCGCAAGCGGGCGCCTACGGTTCTCCTGCCCGCAGCAGCAGGCGTCGGGCACGGCCAAGTACCGGGGCATCGACCATCTGGCCGTCCACCACGAATACTCCTTCGCCGCTGCTAGCCGCCGTCATCACACGGCGTGCCCAGGCCAGCTCCTGCTCCGCCGGGCGCAGGGCGTCGTGCACGACCGCCACCTGAGTCGGGTGGATGCAGAGCAAACCGTCGAAGCCCATGTCGCGGGCATCGCGTGTCGTGCGGGCAAGGCCGTCGCGGTCCTCGATGGCGGGAAATACGCTGTCCAGCGGCGCCGCCAGGCCAGCCGTGCGCGAGTGCAGCAACAAGGCATAACGGGCCTGGTCGAGGATGCGTTCGGCTGCGGCGCTACCGCTGCTGAGGCCCAAGTCCAGGCCCAAATCCAGAGCGCCGAAGGACAGCCGCTCGACGCCTTCAGCGCGGGCGATTTCCGCCAGCGCCAGCAAGCCCGCGGCACTCTCGATGATCGGCCACACCGGCTTGCCACAGGCCGCTACTCGCGCCACCTGGGCAGCGCTTTCCACCTTGGGCAGCAGCAAACCGACGACACCGGCATGACGGCCGCAGAGTTCGATATCGGCGCCATGACCGGCGTGTTCCGGTGCGTTGATCCGCACCAGCAGCCGGGCGTCGGGATTGGCCGTGAGAAAGCCATCGAGATTGGCCCGGGCCTCGACCTTGAGGCTCTCCTGCACGGCGTCTTCGAGGTCGACGATGACCGCATCGGCACCGATGGCGAGCGCCTTGGGAATGCGCTCCGGGCGACTCGCCGGCACGAACAGGGCACTGCGAATGATCGATTTGCTCATGATCTGTCCTCATCAAACGCGGGCGTTTGCCCCTTGTGACAGGCAGACGGCTGGTGGACGAAAAGAGCGTCGTCCACCCTACGCAACTGTGGGTTCATATATTTCCCGTAGGGTGCGCCGTGCGCACCGGCTCTTGGATTCATCGGTGCGTGCATGGCGACGCGTCGCCCGGATGCAATCCGGGAATGGGCACGTTCACACCGCCCCCTGCTGATGCAAGCGCTGGATGTCGGCGGACGCGTAGCCCAGCTCGGTGAGCAGCGCATCGGTGTGCTGGCCCAGCGCCGGGATGGCATCCATGCGCGGTTCGAAGGCGCTGTTGCGCCCTGGCGGCAACAACGCCGGCAGGCTGCCGCTGGGGCTGTCGACCTGGCGCCAGCGCTGCCGCGCTTCGAGTTGCGGGTGAGCCCAGACGCCGGCCATGTCGTTGACCTGGGCATTGGCGATCTGCGCCTGCTCCAGGCGCTCGATGACCTGCGCCGAGCTCATGCGCGAGAACGCCTCGACGATCAGCGCACGCAGTTCGGCGCGGTTGGCTGAGCGCTTGAAGTTGGCGGCAAAGCGCTCGTCGCTGGCCAGCTCCGGCTGCTCCAGAACCTTCTCGCAGAACGCCTGCCATTCGCGCTCGTTCTGCAGACCGAGCATCACCGTGCCGCCGTCGCCAGCCGGAAACGGGCCGTAGGGATAGATGGTCGAGTGCGCGGCGCCCGCGCGCGGCGGCGGCGTGGCGCCGTCGTAGGCGTAGTACAACGGATAGCCCATCCACTCCACCAGGCTTTCCAGCATCGACACGTCGACGCGGCTACCCACACCGGTCTTGCCGCGCAGCATCAGCGCCGACAGCACGCCGGTGTAGGCGTACATGCCGGCGGCGATATCAGCGATGGAGCAACCGGCCTTGGCCATCTCTTCCTCGCCGGCGCCGCCGGTGACGGAGAGAAATCCACCCTCGCTCTGGATCAACAGGTCGTAGGCCTTCTTCTGCTCGTACGGGCCGCCTTCGCCGTAGCCGGAGATGTCGCAGACGATCAGTTGCGGGAAGCGCTCGTGCAGCGCCTCGAACGACAGGCCCATGCGCGCGGCGGCACCCGGTGCGAGGTTCTGCACCAGCACGTCGGCCTTGGCCAGCAGGCTGTCGAGCACTTCGCTGGCGTCGTCCTGCTTGAGGTCGAGGGTCAGGCTTTCCTTGGAGCGATTGGTCCAGACGAAATGCGAGGCCAGGCCGCTGACGCGCTCGTCATAGCCGCGAGCGAAATCGCCACTGCCGGGACGCTCGACCTTGATCACCCGCGCACCGAGGTCGGCGAGTTGGCGGGTGCAGAACGGCGCAGCGATGGCGTGCTCCAGGCTGACCACGGTGATGCCATCCAGTGGTCGGGGATTGCTTTGAGTCATCTCAAGAACCTCATTTACTCAGGCGCAGCAGCGTTCCTGTAGGAGCGGATTCATCCGCGAATGCACTGTGTCAGGCGCTGCAGTTGTGCGGGGTTGGCGTACGTTTTCGCGGATGAATCCGCTCCTACAAAGTCAACTGGCGCAGATCGTCCGTCTCGCGCAGACGCCAGACCCGCTCGATCAGCACGCCCGCTTCATCGCTGCTGCGCTTGCCGGCGAAGGCCAGCAGGCGGCGGAACTTGTCTTCCAACTCGGCGCGGCTAAGGGTGTTGCCGGGGTCGCCCTTGGGCTCGTCGATGGCGCCACGCAGGGTGCGGCCATCGGTGGTGATCACCTCGACGCGGCCCAACCAGCGCTGCGGGTAAGCCACATCCACCTCAGGGTCGAGGCGCATCTGCACCTTGTCGCGGAAGGCGGCCACGGCCGGGTCCTGCAACGCCAAATTGGCGAACTCGGTCAGTTGCGCGCTGCCATGCACGGCGATCAGGCCAAGCACGGTGCCCATGGAGAACTTGGCCTGGTGCACGGTCTGCGGCACCTTCACGCGGCCGAGCACATCGATGGCGCCCTGATGCACACGGGCGATGACGCGCTCGATCTGCTGATGACGCAGGCCTTCGCGCTGCATCAGATCGAGCAGCGCATCAGCCGCCGGATGGGTATGACGGCAGGAGGCGTGGAACTTGAACGAGGTTTCCACCAGCGCCCAGCGCCGGCCGAGACGATCCGACAGCTTGCTCGGATTGGCATCGCGGGACATACCGGCGGCCATGCCCTGCTCGCCCTCGAGAATGTTCTGCGCGCCGGTCAGGCCCTGCTCGGTGAAGTAGGCGGCCAGCAGGCCATCAGCTGCGGCCTTGGCGGTGTGCAGTTGCTTGGAGTCGGCGGCATCGCGCAGGAACTCCCACAGCCCGGCGGCCTGGGTGCCAGCATTGCCGAGCAGGTGGATGAACTGCTGCTTATCGAAGTCCAGTAGCTTGCCCACAGCAACGGCAGCAGCCAGAGTGCCGACGGTCGCCGTGGTGTGGAAGATGCGGTAGTGCGAGCGGCCGAGGAACTCGCCGATGCGAATGCCAGCCTCGTAGCCCGCCACCGAGGCCAGCAGCAGCTCGCGGCCGGACTTGCCGAGGTCCTGCGCGCCAGCCAGGGCCGCCGGAAACACCACCGTGGCCGGGTGCAGCACCGAGCTGTTGTGCAGGTCGTCCTGCTCCACCAGATGCGAGGAGGCGCCATTGACCAGGGCGGCAAAGTACGCCGAGGTGCCACGGCCGTTGACCAGGATGCGCGCCGGACCATCGGTCGGGCCCATCTTCTGCGCATAGGCCTCGAACAGCGGAATCGGCCGCGCACCCTCGCTGGCAAGGGCCGAGCCGAGCCAATCGAGGAACAGGTCTTCGGTACGATCCAGTACGTGCTCGGGAATCTGCTCGTAGTTGAGATCGGCGAGAAACTCAGCCAATGCCTGGGTGTGCTGGCTCATCGTGTTGTTCTCCAGTTCGTAGCCATGCAGGTGGCGCGACATCCACCCTACGTTCGCAGTCAGAAGGAACGTGGCAGTTCGAGCAGGTGCTCGGCCACGTAGCTCAGGATCAGGTTGGTGGAGATCGGCGCCACCTGGTACAGGCGGGTCTCGCGGAACTTGCGCTCGACGTCGTATTCGTTGGCGAAACCGAAGCCGCCGTGGGTCTGCAGGCAGGCGTTGGCCGCTTCCCAGCTGGCCTTGGCCGCCAGGTACTTGGCCATGTTCGCTGCCGCTCCGGCGTTGCGCCCGGCGTCATATTCCTCGCAGGCGCGCCAACGCATCAGGTCGGCGGCCTCGATCTCGATGTGCGCCTCGGCAATGGGGAACTGCACGCCCTGGTTCTGGCCGATGGGCCGACCGAACACCACGCGATCGCGGGCGTATTGCGCGGACTTCTCGATGAACCAGCGACCGTCGCCGATGCACTCGGCGGCGATCAGCGTGCGCTCGGCATTGAGGCCATCGAGGATGTAGCGGAAGCCCTTGCCCTCTTCACCGATCAGGCTGCTGGCGGGGATTTCCAGGTTGTCGAAGAACAGCTCGTTGGTCTCGTGGTTGACCATGTTGGCGATCGGCTGCACGGTCAGGCCGTTGCCGATGGCCTCGCGCAGGTCGACCAGAAAGATCGACATGCCCTCGGACTTGCGTTGCACCTCGGCCAACGGCGTGGTGCGCGCCAGCAGGATCATCAGGTCGGAGTGCTGAACGCGAGAGATCCACACCTTCTGGCCGTTGATGACGTACTTGTCGCCCTTCTTGACCGCAGTGGTCTTGATCTTGGTGGTGTCGGTGCCAGTGGTGGGCTCGGTGACGCCCATCGACTGCAGGCGCAGTTCGCCGCTGGCGAGCTTGGGCAGGTAGTAGCGTTTCTGCTCCTCGCTGCCGTTACGCAGCAGGGTGAACATGTTGTACATCTGCCCGTGGATAGTGCCGGAGTTGCCACCGCAGTGATTGACCTCCTCGAGGATCACCGAGGCCTCGGCCAGACCCAGGCCCGAGCCACCGTATTCTTCCGGGATCATCGCCGACAGCCAGCCGGCTTCAGTCATGGCGCTGACGAAGGCTTCCGGGAAGCCCTTTTCCTCATCGATCTTGCGCCAGTATTCGGCGGGGAACTCCGCACACAGGGCGCGCACGCCTTCGCGGATGGCGTTGAGTTCTTCGTTGTTGTAGGCGTTCATTACAGTTCCTCGGTAAGCCGTAACCCGGATGCAATCCGGGAGCGATTTCCCGGATTGCATCCGGGCTACACAATCAGTCGAATTGCACGTCGGCGCGCTGCGCCAGGCCTGCTTCATTACCCGCCCACAGCTCTGCGTGGCCCTCGCCGCTGATGCGCCCGCCCACCTCGAACGGCTGCGGTGCGATCAGCGGGCGTAGGCCGCGATAAGCGAAGCGGCGCAGGCGCGCCTGCGGGTTGGCGCGACAGAAGGCACGCAGGCTGAGGGTGGCGGTCAGCGGGCCGTGTACCACCAGGCCGCTGTAGCCTTCGGTGTCGGTGACGTAGGGCCAGTCGTAATGGATGCGGTGGCCGTTGAAGGTCACTGCGCTGTAGCGAAACAGCAGCGTGCTGGACGGTGTGACCGCCTCGCGCCAGTCGCCGGCGACCAGTGGCTCGCCGCTGCTGGCCTTGGGTGGGCTGGGCTCGCGGTAGACGATGTCCTGCTCTTCGCGGATGGCCAGTTGGCCGTCCTGCAGGTAGTCGTGCTGCACGGTGACGAACAACAGCGCGCCGGTACGACCGTGCTTTTCTTCGATGTGCTTGATGGTCGATACCCGGCTGGCTTCGCCACCCACGCGCAACGGCTGGATGAACTCGATACGGCCACCGGCCCACATGCGGTTACGGTCGTCGGCCGGCGGCAGGAAGCCACCGCGCGCCGGATGGCCGTCCTCGCCCAGACCGATCTCGGCGACCGGCTCCTGAAAGAACGCCCAGTGCCACAGCGGCGGCAGCGCCTCGCCATGGGCCGGTGTGGCTTCACCGAAGGTGGCGGCGATGCGCTTGACCAGATTGCGACTGAGTTGGTCGTGGACTTCTTCGCTACGACCGATCCAGGCGGAAAAAGCAGAATCACTCATGGGGCAGGTTCCAGCTCGGTTCTTGTGTGAGCTGGAGCATGCGACGCTGCATGCGTTCAGAGAATCCGCATTTATTTAAACCAGCGTTCGGATATGCTTAACACCAACACTGTAGGAGCCGGCTTGCTGGCGATGCTTCTTGATCGCCCGCAAGCCGGCACCTACGAATGACATCAGGAAATGGCCACCATGCATTTCGATCTGCCCGACCTGCGCCTGTTCATCCATATCGCCGAGTCGCCCAGCCTGACCCAGGGCGCGCGCAAGGCATTTCTCTCGCCGGCCGCTGCCAGCGCGCGGATCAAAGCGCTGGAAAGCCAGCTCGGTAGCCGCCTGCTGTATCGCGACAGCCGTGGCGTCGAACTGACCCCTGCAGGCCAACGCCTGCTGCAGCATGCGCGACTGATCATGCGCCAGGTGGACTACCTGAAAAGCGAGTTCACCGAATATGGCACCGACGCCGCCGGGCATATGCGCATCTTCGCCAACACCACGGCGGTGACCGAATTCCTCCCCGAGGTGCTGGCCGGTTTTCTCGCCGAGCGCCCCGGAGTCACCGTCGATCTGCAAGAGCGTCTGAGCCGCGATATCGTCCGTGGCGTACTCGATGGCGCGGCGGATCTCGGCATCATCGCCGGCCCGGTGCAGGCGCCCGGCCTGCAGGTGCTGCACTTCAGCACCGACCGCCTGGTGCTGGCGGTGCCGCTGGGCCATACCCTGGCGCAGCGGCAATCGGTGAGTTTCGCCGACACCCTCGCCTACCAGCACATCGGCCTGCACGAGGGCAGCACCCTGCTGAGCTTCCTGCGTGAACAGGTGGAAAAATTCGGCGGCAACCTGGCCCTGCGTATCCAGGTATCGAGCTTCGAGGCGATCTGCCGGATGATCGAAGGCGGCGTCGGCATCGGCATCATCCCCGAGTCGGCCGCACGCCGGCATAGTCGCACCATGCAGCTGGCCATCTTGCAACTGGACGAAGCCTGGGCGGTGCGCGAGCGCAGCATGCTGGTGCGTGAACTGGATGCGCTACCGGGTAGCGTGCGGGCGCTGATCGACCGACTGAACCAGGGCGTGTAGAGCCAGGCAAAATTCCGGGCCAAAAAAAAGGGCGACCAAATTGGTCGCCCGCCCATTCAAGGCATTCCTCGAAAGGAATGCGGAAACGCTTGCACCCAAATCACGCAGGATGATCGGGACGGCCTCAGTGTCGCCGTAGCCCCATGCCCTGCCTATTGCACCAAGGTCGTAGGGTCTGTACGAAAAGTGCCTGCGCTCGGTGATGCTGCGTTAAAAACAGGCTCGTGTGCGAGCCCAGTCAGAATGCTCATTTACCGCTCGTAAAGTCGAACGCGACCCCGGCCGTTCTTCGCCTGTTTTTGCGGGGCCGCCATCGGTATTGCCTGATCTTCGCTCGACGACTTTTCGTACAGACCCTAGGGCGCGAGTCACAGGGCAGGCCATACTCACGCGACGCCTTTTGGGCCCTGGAGGCACCCATGAACCCGGAGTACCTCGCCCTGCTGCAGCAGGCACCAGCCAGCACCCATGTCGATGACACCTGGGCCCGGCTCTGTTGCGAACAGGCCCTGCTGGCGCTTGAGGAAGGCTGTTATGCGGTCGGCGCATTGCTGGTGGATGGAGCGGGTGAACTGTTGTGCAGCGGTCGGAATCAAGTGTTCGCCGTGGCCTACAGCAGCGCCGCTCACGCCGAGATGCAGGTGCTCGATCAACTCGAAACCAAACACGCGCACGTCGACCGCCGAGACCTGACCCTCTACGTCAGCCTTGAGCCCTGCCTGATGTGCTACGGCCGTATCCTGCTGGCCGGCATCCCCCGCATACGCTACCTGGCGCGCGACCGCGATGGCGGCTTCGCCCTGCGCCACGGGCGCTTGCCACCAGCCTGGGCCAACCTCGCCTCCGGGCTTTCGGTGGTGCAGGCCAAGGCAGATCCCTACTGGCTGAATCTTGCCGAGCAGGCCGTCAGCCGCCTGCAGGACCGCCAGGCGCTACGCCAACGCGTCACCCAGGCCTGGCGCGGTCAACAGCAAACCTGAGCGTCAGCTTCACCCTCTCACTTCGACCTCAGCAAACCGCCCAAGACAATGGCGGTGCATTGTCGTGCTTGCAATAAAAACAAGAACCATTATCATTAAAGAAACGTTATACAGTAACAGCAGGAGTTAAAAATGAAGCCCGGCATTCACCCCAGCTATCGCACCGTTCTGTTCCACGATGTCGCCGCCAACGCCTATTTCCTGATCGGCTCCACGGTGGACACCGACAAGACCCACGAATACCAGGGCGTGGTTTACCCCTACGTCACCCTGGATGTTTCCAGCGCCTCGCACCCCGTCTACACCGGCCAGCAACGCCAAGCCAAGAGCGAGGGCCGTATCGCTGGTTTCAACAAGCGCTTCGCTGGTTTCATCGGAGGTGGCGCATGAAGGTTCTGTCCTCGCTGAAGCAAGCCAAGCTGCGTCACCGCGACTGCCAGATCGTCAAGCGTCGTGGCCGCATCTACGTGATCTGCAAGACCGAGCCGCGCTTCAAATGCGTACAGGGCCGGCCCAAGCCGAAGCGCAAGCACAAGGGTTGAATCAGTCCTTGCCCAACCCGTGCTGGCGCAGCTTGTTGGCGATGGTGGTATGGGAAACCCCGAGGCGCTTGCCCAACTGGCGGCTGCTGGGATGGTCACGGAACAGGCGCTCCAGCACCGCCTTCTCGAAACGGCCGAGAATATCGTCGAGGCTGCCTTCCACCGAGAACTCGCCCAGCGGCTGCGGTGCGCCGTAGTCCGGCAGGCGGATATGCTCAGCCTTCACCGTGCCGCCATCGCACAGCGAAACCGCCTGGAACAGTACGTTCTCCAACTGCCGCACGTTGCCCGGCCAGTGGTAATGGGCCATCCGCTCGAAAGCCTGCGGCGCCAGCTTGGGTAATGCACAACCGATCTGTCGACTGGCGGAATCGAGAAAGTGCTCGACCAGAGGCGCCAGGCCGTCGAGGCATTCGCGCAGCGGCGGGATGTGCAGGCTGAGCACGTTAAGGCGGTGGTAGAGGTCCTGGCGAAACTCGCCATGGGCGCAGAGCTCGGACAAATCGACCTGGGTGGCGCAGATCACCCGCACGTCCAGGTACACCTCCTCGTCGCTGCCGACACGACGGAAGCAACCATCCTGCAGAAAGCGCAGCAACTTGGCCTGCAGACGCGGGCTCATCTCGCCGACACCATCGAGAAACAAGGTGCCGCCTGCAGTCAGTTCCAGCAGGCCGAGCTTGCCTTCCGGGCGCGCGCCCTCAAAGGCGCCAGGGCCGTAACCGAACAGCTCGGTCTCAGCCATGGATTCCGGCAGGCCGGCGCAGTTGAGTGCCATGAATGGCGACTGCCCACGCGGGCTGGCCAGGTGGCAGGCGCGCGCCAGCAATTCCTTGCCCGTACCGGTTTCACCCTCGATCAACAGCGGCGCATCCAGCGGCGCCATGCGCCGCGCCTCCTTGACCACTGCCGCCATCACTTTGGAGCTCTGGAAGATCGAGTCGAAGCCGCGCAGCTCCTGCTTGCGCACATGATAGATACGCTCACCGACGCGGTCGGCGCGGTGCAGGGTCAGTACGGCTCCGGCCAGTGCCTCGCTGTCGTCATGCTCGTTCTGCAGCGGCGCGATATCGGCGAGAAACACATCGCCCTTGATCTTCACCCGCAGGCCGTTGATTCGTGTCTTGTTGGCGCGCACCAGCTCGGGCAAGTCGAAATCCTCGGCATAACGCGACAGCGCCATGCCCGGCACCTCGTCCACGCGCACGCCGAGCAGCTGTGCGGCGCTGCGGTTGGCGGCGACGATGCTGCCGCCCATGTCGATGGACAGAACAGGAAAATCCAGCGCACCGAGCAGCGCGTTGAGCTCCAGGTGACGCCGTTCGCTGGGCATCAGCCCCACGCGCTTGACGCCGAACACGCCGGCAATAGACTCGAACTTCGGCCTTAGCGACTGGAACTGCAGGTTGATCAGATTCGGGCAGTGCAGGTAGATGGCGTTGCCCTGCTCGCCCCCGACTTCGCCACGGGCGACGTTGATGCCGTAGTCGACCAGCAGGTTGAGGATGTCACGCAGGATGCCGACACGGTTCTGGCAGTGGACCTTGATACGCATGGCTCAGGCTCTTGTTGTTGTGGCCGCCGGGTCACAGAAATCGGAGATGGCGGCATAATTTTCGTCAAGAATATGTGACACCAAAACACTGCAGCAAGCCGAAAAATCGCCATACCGGCAATATCGTAATAAAAAGTTTACAGTTTCCTCAGGTAATCCTGGGCTACGCTGCTTCTGGCCACCGTTTCATCCCGAGCAATCGGCGGCATGCTCTGGTCAAGACAAGAACAACAGCCCCCTCAAGGAGGCAGCGATGAAGAGCACGCAGTACCTGGCCCGGGAACCGGACGAGAGTGGTTTTATCCATTACCCGGAACGCGAGCACCAGGTGTGGAACACCCTGATCACCCGCCAGTTGGACGTGATCCAGCACCGCGCCTGCCAGGAATACCTGGACGGCATCGAACAGCTCGACCTGCCGCTGGAGCGCATCCCGCAACTCGGCGAGATCAACCGGGTCCTCGAATCCACCACTGGTTGGCGCGTGGCGCGGGTACCGGCGCTGATCCCCTTCCAGACCTTCTTCGAGCTGCTGGCCAGCAAGCAGTTTCCCGTCGCCACGTTCATCCGCACGCCCGAGGAGCTGGACTACCTGCAGGAACCGGACATCTTCCACGAGATCTTCGGTCACTGCCCGATGCTGACCAACCCCTGGTTCGCCGAATTCACCCACACTTACGGCAAGCTCGGTCTCAAGGCCACGAAAGAACAGCGCGTCTACCTGGCGCGGCTGTACTGGCTGACCATCGAGTTCGGCCTGCTCGACACCCCAGCGGGTCGGCGCATCTACGGTGGCGGCATCCTCTCCTCACCGAAGGAAACCCTCTACGCCCTGTCCAACGAGCCCGAGCACCAGGCGTTCGATGCACTGGAGGCGATGCGCACGCCGTATCGTATCGATATCCTGCAACCGGTGTACTTCGTCCTGCCCGAGCTCAAGCGTCTGTTCGAGCTGGCTCAGGAAGACATCATGGCGCTGGTGCATCAGGCCATGCAGTTGGGCCTGCACGCGCCGAAGTTTCCGCCGAAAGCCGCGTAGAGCGTAACGCCCTTTTGCGCACGGCCGCCGCTGCCCTCTCGATTCGCCGCTTGGGCGTGGCGGCCACACACCAGCGAGTAGCCCGGATGAAATCCGGGATGGCCCTCAGACATGGCCCCGGATTTCATCCGGGCTACAAAACCCAGGAGAACCCCATGAGTCTTGCCCAAGCCCAATGCGAAGCGTGCCGCGCCGATGCGCCGAAAGTGACCGATGCAGAACTGGCCGAGCTGATCCGCGAGATCCCCGACTGGAACATCGAGGTACGCGGCGACCACATGGAGCTGGAGCGCGTATACCTGTTCAAGAACTTCCGCCATGCCCTGGCCTTCACCAACGCCGTTGGCGCCATCGCCGAGGAAGTCGGCCACCACCCGGCCCTGCTCACCGAATGGGGCAAGGTCACCGTCACCTGGTGGAGCCACGAAATGCGCGGTCTGCACCGCAACGACTTCATCATGGCCGCGCGTACCGATGTGCTGGCTGCCAGCGCCGAGGGCCGCAAGTGAGCCATTTCGCCAAGGTCGCCCGCGTACCGGGCGACCCCATCCTCAGCCTGATGGAAGCCTATCGCCTCGACAGCAACCCGGCGCGCCTGGACCTCGGCGTTGGCGTCTACAAGGACGCTCAGGGCCTGACGTCGATCCCGCATGCGGTGAAGCTGGCCGAGCAGCGCCTGATCGACAGCGAGCAAACCAAGACCTACATCGGTGGCCACGGCGACGCGGCGTTCGGCACGCTGCTGAGCCAGCTGGTACTGGGCGCCGGCTCAGCACTGCTCGCCGAGCAGCGCGCCGGCGCTACGCAAACACCGGGTGGCACCGGCGCCCTGCGCCTGGCAGGTGATTTCATCCGTCACTGCCTGCCGGGGCGCGGTATCTGGCTGAGCGATCCGACCTGGCCGATCCATGAAACCCTGTTCGCCGAAGCTGGGCTCAAGGTCGGTCACTACCCCTACGTCAGTGCCGACAATCGTCTCGACGTTGAGGCCATGATCGCCGCCCTCACCCACCTGCCCAAGGGTGACGTGGTGCTGCTGCATGCCTGCTGCCACAACCCCACCGGCTTCGACCTCACTCCGCGCGACTGGAAGCGCGTGCTGGAGGTGGTCAAGGCGCGTAAGCTGCTGCCCCTGATCGACTTCGCCTACCAGGGCTTCGGTGATGGCCTGGAGGAAGATGCCTGGGCCGTGCGCCTGTTCGCCGCCGAACTGCCGGAGCTGTTGATCACCAGCTCCTGCTCGAAGAACTTCGGTCTGTATCGCGAGCGCACTGGCGCGCTGATCGTCTGCGCCGGCGACGCCGAAAAGCTCATCGATATCCGCAGCCAGCTGGCGTACATCGCTCGCAATCTGTGGTCGACGCCACCGGCTCATGGCGCTGCGGTGGTCGCCCAGATCCTCGGCGACGCCGAACTCAAACGGCTGTGGCTGGACGAGCTGGAGAGCATGCGTCAGCGCGTTGCCAGCCTGCGCCGCGGCCTGGTCGAAGCGCTGGCACCCTATGGTCTGAGCGAACGTTTCGCGCATGTCGCCGAACAACGCGGCATGTTCTCCTACACCGGCCTGTCGCCGCTGCAGGTGCAACGCTTGCGCGAGGAGTTCAGTGTGTACATGGTCGGCAGTGGCCGCGCCAACGTCGCCGGGCTGGATGCCAGCCGGCTGGATCAGCTGGCCACCGCCATCGCTCGGGTCTGCGTGAACTGAGGCAGCGGGCGGCGGTCATTATGGCCTGCCGCCTATCGTCTTCAACGCTATAGTGCGGTCATCGCCATTCACGACGGATCCGCCAATGGCCGTACCCAGCAACATCCTCTTTCGCGCTTACCAGCGCATCATCCACAGCCTGGCGTTCTACCCGACGCTGATCGCCATCGGTTTCTTCCTCCTGTGTCTACTGACCATGGCGGTCGAATACCAGCCCTGGATGATGTCGCTCAAAGGAAACTTCGACCTTGGCCTGGTGCGCAACGCCGACAATGCCAGGCTGATTCTCGGCACCCTGGTGGCCGGCATTCTGTCACTGATGGTGTTCAGCTTCTCGATGGTCATGGTGGTGCTCAACAATGCCGCAGCATCGCTTTCGCCACGAGTGATTCCGGGGCTGGTCAGCAGCAAGGGCCACCAGAAAACCCTGGGCATCTACCTCGGCAGCATCCTCTATGCGCTGCTGCTGATCACCACCATCGAGCAAGGCAACAGCGACCGTGTTCCGAGCCTGGGCGTGCTGATCACACTGGTGCTGGGCATCACTTGCCTGGGTCTGTTCGTGCACTTCATCCGCTCGATCTCGCAGTCGATTCAGGTCGAGCACATCCTCAGCAACCTCTACAGCGCCAGCCTGGAAAAGCTCGATGCCTGCGGCGATGGCCCAGCCTCGCGCGACGCCGCGCCACCCTGGCCGGATGACCGCGAATGGGTCACGGTGCACGCGCAACGCAACGGCTACTTCAAGGAACTCAACGTCAAAGAGGTCAACACGTTGCTGCGCCGCCATCAGGTGCGCATGACGGTACTCGCCCACCGCGGCTTCTTCGTCAGCGAGGGTCATCCGCTGTTTCGCCTGGAGCGTCCGCAGGATGACGCCGTCTGCCAGCTGTTGCTCGATTGCTTCGACTTCTTCATCGAAGAGTACGCCAGCAGCCACTATTTCTTCGGTTGCCGACAGATGTCGGAAATCGCCGTAAAGGCACTGAGCCCCGGCATCAACGATCCGGGCACGGCGATCAAGACGGTGGACCTGCTCAGCGTGCAGCTGAGCAGGCGCCTGGCGCTGTCCGAACGAGACTTCGCCAGCCTGCCCGACGAGCCGCCACGGCTGTGCTATCAGGAACTGTCGCTGGACCAGTTGCTGCTGCAACTGCTGGGGCCGATACGCGCCTACGGTGCCGCGGATGTCAGCGTACTGGTCAGCCTGCTGCAGGCCTTCAAGAACCTGCTGCATCGCCCCGCCAGCCTGCAGCAACGTGCCGACCTGCTGCGCCACGCGCGCAGCGTGCGCGATACCGCCGAACGCCACCTGAGCGAGCGGCGCGAGCGTGAAGAGATCAACGATTTCATCGCACGCATCAACCGCACACTGCAAGGCACTGACCAGCCACTGATGCCCCTGCAGGTCACCAGCGAAGCCCCATGATGGGGCGAAACGCGCCGCGAAAAAATTGCACGACCGTTTATCAGTAAAAATAATCCTTAAAAATCAAAGATATAAAACTGATAAACGAAAGTCATGGCGTGCTTCATGCTTGCTATCAGGGGCATAGTTCCCTAGGGTAGTTCGCATGTGGTCCCTGATTGCCCCCATCAGTTCGTTGCTGAGCGGGGTCGCGTTACTCCTGCTTGGCAATGGTCTGCTCAACACCCTACTGACCCTGCGTGGCGTCGCCGAAGGCTACTCCACCACGATGCTCGGACTGATCATGTCCGGGTACTTCGTCGGGTTCCTTCTCGGCACCTGGCTGGCGACTCCGCTGGTCAGACGCATCGGGCACATTCGCGCGTTCGCCTGTTGTGCCGCCCTGGCCGCTATCGCTGCCCTACTCCATCTGTTGCTGATCGACCCCTGGGTCTGGCTGGGCCTGCGCGTGCTCTACGGCCTGGCTTTGGTCACGCTGTACATGGTCATAGAGAGCTGGCTCAACGCGCAGGCACCGAACGAAAAGCGCGGCCAGGTATTCGCCGTGTATATGGCGGTCAACCTCGGTGCTCTGGCACTGGCCCAGCAGCTGCTGCACCTGGCCGATCCGGTGCAATTCACCCTGTTCGCCATCGCTGCCATCCTGATCAGCGCAGCGCTGATGCCCATTACCCTGACCCGCCAGGCACAACCGAGCCTGCCGGAAACGCCGCCGAGCAACCTGCGCCAACTGTGGGGTATCGCGCCGCTGGCCATCGTCGCTGCGGGTTTGTCCGGGTTGGCGCTCGGCGCCTTCTGGGGCATGGCGCCGGTCTACGCCAGCCTGGCCGGCTTCGATACGCCTGGCGTCGGTCTGCTGATGACTGCAACCATTCTTGGCGGCGCCCTGTTGCAGTGGCCCATCGGTATCTACTCGGACCGCCACGACCGCCGTCAGGTGCTGTTCTGGGTGGTAGTGCTGGCCGTGGTCCTGGCGCTGATCATGAGCCTGCTGCCGGCCGGTCCGTTGCTACTTGGCGCGATGTTCATCTGGGGTGGCCTGGCCTTCGCCATCTACCCCGTCGCCGTGGCGCAGCTGATCGACCAGCTACGCAGCGACGAGATTCTTTCCGGCTCTGCCAGCCTGCTGATGGTCAACGGCATCGGTTCGGTGTGCGGGCCGCTGTTGGCCGGCGTGCTGATGGAACAACTGGGCGCAGGCGCACTGCCGCTGTATTTCGCTTGCACCCTCGGCCTGCTGGCCGCTTACACCCTTTACCGGCTGCGCCATGTCAGCGATCTGGTCAGCGGCGACGCGGCGCACTTCGTGCCCATGCTGCGCACCAGCCCCACGGTGCTGGAGCTGATGCCCGATGCGCCGCCACAAGACCACGAAGCCGCGGAGGAACCTTCCCCCAACGCCTCCTGAACACCGTGGGTCTGTATGCAAAGTCGCCGAGCGAAGGCACTTTCCATACAGAGCCTAAGGAAGGCTGTTTCGGCAAGGCCCCGAGCCTACCCCAAGCAGCCAGAAACCCGGCCCGTCGGCCGCTCGACCACGAGCGAAGCCGCACGGCCACTTCTGGAGAAACAACGATGCTATTAGCTACCGACCTGGATGGAACCTTTCTCGCCGGCAATCCCGAAGATCGCCTGAGCCTCTATCAGACCATTGCCGCGCACCCCGAGATCAAGCTCGCCTACGTCACCGGGCGCAGCCTGGAAGCGGTGCTGCCGCTACTGGCCGACCCGACGCTGCCGCAGCCGGACTACATCATCGCCGACGTCGGCGCGACCCTGGTGCATGGCGATAGCCTGCAACCGATCCAGCAACTGCAAAGCGTTGTCGATACCCGCTGGCCCGGTGAGACCCAAGTCGCCGGTGCCGTCGAGCCATTCGGCCTGGAGCGCCAGGACGTACCACAGGCACGCCGCTGCTCCTACTTCTGCACGCCCGAGCAGGCGGCCAATCCGGCGCTGCGCGAGATCGCCGACGAACTGGGTTGCGACCTGCTGTACTCCGCCGAGCTGTATCTCGACTTCCTGCCCAAGGGCGTGAACAAGGGCAGCAGCCTGCAGGCCCTGGCCGACTGGCTGGAGCTGAGCCACGATCAGGTGCTGGCCGCAGGCGACACGCTCAATGACCTGTCCATGCTCAGCTCCAGCTTCCACGGCGTGTGCGTCGGTGAGTCGGAAACCGCATTGCTGGAAGCCACCACCAACCACTCACGCACCCTGCACGCCGAGCGTCCGGGCTGCGGCGGCATCCTCGAAGCCTTTGCCCACTTCGGCTTCCTCGGCGAGCACGGTATCGCCGCCGAACGCCGCCAGGCCGCGCAACCGGGCAAGTCCGAGCTGGTGATGGTCTATCACCGCCTGCCCTACGAGGAATACCGCAACGCGGCCGGCAAGCTGCAACGTCGGCGCCCGACTTCGCCCAACGGCATCATCCCCACTCTGCTCAGCTTCTTCGGCGACGGCCGCCCCGGTTCCTGGGTCGCCTGGGCCGTGCATGAGGATGACAACGAGCCGTTCGACAGCCACACCACGGTGGACGCCGAGCGCTACCCCAAGCTCACCGCCGCGCGGGTCAAGCTGAGCAAGGAAGAAGTCGACATCTTCTACAAGCGCTTCTCCAAGGAAGCCTTCTGGCCGACGCTGCATACCTTCTGGGAGCGTGCCACCTTCAACGAGGATGACTGGCAGGTGTTCTGCAAGGTCAACCGCGCCTTCGCCGAACGCACCGCACTGGAAGCCGCCGAAGGCGCCATCGTCTGGCTGCATGACTACAACCTGTGGATGGTCCCGGCCTACCTGCGCGAGCTGCGCCCGGACCTGCGCATCGCCTTCTTCCACCACACTTACTTCCCCTCGGCGGACGTATTCAATGTGCTGCCTTGGCGCCGGCAGATCGTCGGCAGCCTGCTGCAGTGCGACTACATCGGCTTCCATATTCCGCGCCAGGTGGAAAACTTCGTCGACGTCGCCCGTGGCGTGTTCCCGCTGAAAACCCTGGAGCGACAAAACTGCGCACCGCGTTTCATCACCTATGGCTGCGCCGTTGGCCTGGAGCGCATGACCACAGCACTGGATACCGGCACCCGCCAGGTCAAGCTCGGCGCACATCCGGTAGGACTGGACATCGACCGTGTACGCAACGCCCTGGAGGCGCCGAAGATCAAGGAGCTGATGGGGCAACTGCGAGAGGAGATGAAGGGCGTGAAGCTGATTCTCTCGGTGGAGCGGCTCGACTACACCAAGGGCATCCTGGAAAAGCTCAACGCCTACGAGCGGTTGCTGGCCGACAACCCCGAGCTGATCGGCAAGGTCACCCTGGTTACCGTCTGCGTGCCGGCGGCCAAGGAAATGACCATCTACAACGAGTTGCAGACCCAGATCGAACAGGCGGTCGGTCGCATCAACGGCCGCTTCGCCCGCATCGGCTGGACGCCACTGCAGTTCTTCTTCCGCAGCCTGCCGTTCGAGGAAGTCAGCGCCTGGTACGCCATGGCCGATGTCATGTGGATCACCCCACTGCGT
Organism: Ectopseudomonas composti; assembly: GCF_900115475.1. Classification (GTDB taxonomy): domain Bacteria; phylum Pseudomonadota; class Gammaproteobacteria; order Pseudomonadales; family Pseudomonadaceae; genus Aquipseudomonas; species Aquipseudomonas composti. The sequence continues at coordinate 97,218 of NZ_FOWP01000002.1, read as the reverse complement.
GACGGCCTCAACCTGGTGGCCAAGGAATTCGTCGCAGCCCAGGGCCTGCTCGGCGGGCGCGGTGTGCTGGTGCTGTCGGAGTTCGCCGGCGCCGCCGCCGAACTCAAGGGCGCGCTGCTGACCAACCCGCATGACCCAGCCGACCTGGCGCAGACCTGCTACCTGGCGCTGAACCTGCCCAAGAGCGAAGCCCAGGCGCGCCTGCGCGAGTTGTTCGACATCGTCTGCTACAACGACATTCGCCGCTGGGGCGAGGAATTCCTGGCGGGTGTGCAGGTAAAGCAAGAGCCCGAGCCACTGACGCTGGCAAGCTGAAAAGATTTCGCGGCTGAGGCGGACGCTCCTACCGAGCCAATGAGTGCCGTAGGAGCGGCTTCAGCCACGAAAATCGAATTGCATCCGAAGCAGATGCAGAGTGCGCCGTGCGCACCACAGCGGGCGGATGGATGCCCCTCTACCCGTGATGATGACTGCGATCGAACGGGCTTACCCCTCCTGGCTATCGATCACGCAATTGATCATCCATGGCACCCCGAAGCGGTCAGTGAGCATGGCGAATTGGGTCGCCCAGAACGTGGCCTGCAGTTCCATCTGCACCTCACCACCGGCGGACAGCGCCTCGTACAGGCGCTCGGCCTCCGGCACGTTGTCCACCTGCAGGGAAATCGAGCAGCCCTTGATGCCTTGGTGCGGATACTGCGGGATGGTGTCCGACGCCATCAGAACCTGATCACCGGCCGTCAGGCACACGTGCATCACCCGGTCATGAAACTCCGCAGGCACCTCGCCCGCATCCGGGCTCTTACCGAAGCGCATCAGCTCCAGCTTGCCGCCCAGCAGCTCGGCGTAGAAATTGAAGGCATCCTCGCACTGGCCGTCGAACATCAGATAGGCATGAATCTTCATCATTACTCTCCTTGGTTTTCACAGTTCATGCGCGCGCGGATACGCTCTTCCTGCTCACGCAACTCGGGGGTGAACTCGGCGCCGAAATCCTCGGCCTCGAAGATCTGCCGAATCTCGATATCGGACTCGCCAGGCATGGGGTTGGGGCAACGCTTGACCCAGTCGATACAGGCCTGCAGCGACTCGACCTGAAAGATCCAGAAGCCGGCTACCAGCTCCTTGGTCTCCATGAACGGACCATCGATCACCGTGCGCTGCGTGCCGGAGAAGCGCACCCGCGCGCCCTTGGCGCTGGGGTGCAGACCTTCGGCGGCCTGAATCACGCCAGCGGCTGCCAGCTCTTCGTTGTAACGGCCCATGGCCGTGAGCAGCTCTTCGCTGGGCATCAGACCGGCTTCGGAATCCGCAGTCGCTTTGACAATCACCATGAAACGCATCGCCTTTCTCCTTGTTCGAGTCGAAGTCGCGCGCAGGGTGTCTCCCTACGGCTGACAGTGAACCCGGGGCGGGGTTCTATGCAGTAGTCGAATGAGCGACGGAAGAATCGACAGGCACGCTGAAAAAGTTGGTGCGCGCAGCGCACCCTACGTGATCGCGCGGTTTCGTAGGGTGTCGCGGGGCAGCCTAGGCCGTGCGCACCGCGTCATTCGCCGTACTCACCGTCACCCATTTTGGCATCGCGCCCCCAATCCGCCGGATATACGCCCTCCTTCACCAAACGATGAAAGCTGGACCACGGCCAATCCGCCACACGTTCGACCAATCCATGCTTCACCGGATTGAAATGCAGGTAATCCATATGCCCACGGTAGTCGTCTTCATCGCGAATGCGGTGCTCCCAGAAACGCCGCTGCCACAGGCACGATTCGCGGCGCAGGCTACGGCTCAGACTGACTGCTCCAGGCATCGCGATTGCCTGGGATGTCAGACGCTTGATCATCGACCAACGCAGGCCGAAATCGGCATCGCCTTGCGGCAGTCGTCAGAGGCAATGCAGGTGATCGGGCAACAGCACCCAACCTTCGATGATGAAGGGATGCTGGACACGTACCCGTTCAATGGAGCGCCGCAGGGCTGCGCGCAATGGCGCATCGGTCAACACCGGGAGGCGCTGATGGTTTACCAGCGTAAAGAAATAGCAGGCACCCGCTTCACGGGCGCGGCGGTAACTGGACATTCCTTGTCTCCTGCATCCTTGCCGGCAGATTCAGGATAGTCGGCGGTGCGCGCGGCGCACCCTACAGGTAGAACGGCGCAATTCCCGTAGGGTGCGCCGTACGCACCGAATCCAACTCGAATCAAACGCGGAAGCGGCTGACCATTGCTTGCAGCTGGCCACCCAGGCGCGCCAGCTCGGCGGAGGATTTGGCCGTTTCATCGCTGGCAGTGGCGGTCTGCTCGGAGACATCGCGCACGCTGAGGATGCTGCGGCTGATTTCTTCGGCCACGGCACTCTGCTCTTCTGCGGCGGCAGAGATCTGCTGGTTCATCGATTGGATGTTGGACACCGCAAGGGTGATGCTGCCCAGCGAGTCGCCGGCCTTGCGCGTCAGCTCGACGCTGCTGTCGGTGAGGTTGCGGCTGTTGCGCATCACCGTCGCCACCTGCTGGGTACCGCTCTGCAGCCCGGCGATCAGCGCCTCGATCTCTTCGGTGGATTTCTGCGTACGCTGCGCCAAACCGCGAACCTCGTCAGCGACCACAGCAAAACCGCGCCCCGCTTCGCCGGCACGCGCGGCCTCGATGGCGGCGTTGAGCGCCAGCAGGTTGGTCTGCTCGGCCACCGACTTGATCACGTCCATCACGCTGCCGATCTTGTCGCTTTCCTGCTGCAGGCCGGTCATAGCCTCGGAAGAGCGCCCTACTTCGGCAGCCAGACGTTCGATCTGCACAATCACCTCGGCCACCACCTGGTCGCCCAGACGGGCCTGGCCATCGGCCTGGTTGGCCGCTTGCGAGGCCTGCTCGGCGTTGCGCGCCACTTCCTGCACGGTGGCGGACATCTCATGCATGGCGGTGGCCACCTGATCGGTCTCGCTCTTCTGGTTGTTGGCACCGGCGCTGGTCTGCTCGGTGACTGCCGACAACTCCTCGGCGGCGCTGGCGATCTGCGTGACGCTATCGCGGATGCCGCCGATCAGCTCGCGCAGAGTCGTGGCCATGTGCTGGATGCCCTGCTGCAGTTGGCCCATTTCGTCGCGACGATCGACCCGCACACTGGCGGTCAGGTCGCCATCGGCAATGCGCTGCACCGCGCCCAGGGTGTCCTGCAATGGGCGGGTGATCTGACGGGTGATGATCCAGGCAGCCAGAACGCCGAACAGCAGGGCCAACAGCGTGGTGATGATCTGTAGATTGCGGGCAGTGGCGGTTTCCTCATCGCGGCGGTCGATTTGGATCTGGTTCAGCGCCTTGCTGTCCTTGACGATCTGGTAACCCTGCTGAGTCAACGCCCCACGGGCGGCAACGATGATGTCGTTGGCCTGACTGAAACGCTGCACTTGCGCCTGATAGGCATCGAGACCGGCGCGCACCGCGTTGATCGCGTCGCCCTCCTCGCCTGCGAAGGCCGCAGCCAGAGCCTCGATGCTCTGCACGGCATGCTCGCTCTGAGTACGCATCGCCTGTTCGGTGTTGGCATTGGGATTAGCCGTATAGCCGCGCACCTCGTAACGGGTCAATTGCAGACTCTCACGCACATCACGCACAGCCTGGTAGCGGTCAGGCCGATGCTCGTCGAATTCAGGCATCTGCTGCACGACCCGGTACAGACCATCGAGATCGGTGAACGCCTGCTTCGCCAGGATGCCCATCTGCTCGCGCGCAGCACGTGCAGTGCGATAAGCCTCGACCATCTGATTGAAGGACTGCTTGTACAGCTCGATCTGCTCGGCCTGCTGCGCCAGCAGGCGAACGTTTTCCTCACTGCGGAAGCGGCTACGTACATCAGCGTGCGCGGCGCTGTAGCTGGTCAGCGACTTTTGCACCACCTCGGCCATCTTCTCGTCACCGTTATCCAGCATGTAACGCAGACGGTCGACACGCAGCTCGGTCAGCAGATTGCTCAGGTGATTGATGTCGGCGGTCCAGTTGCTGCGCTGAATCAGGCTGCCCATGCTGTTCCAGGCAACGCTGGCGAGGATCAGGGTGAGGGCCAGCACCAGGCCGAAGCCGAGCGCGAGTTTGCGGGTAACGCTGAGGTTCGCGAACCAGGTGTTCATGACATTTCTCCAACTGCGGATGTTTCAGATTTCGCTGGAGAATTGTTTTTGTTGAAGCCAGCACAAGGGATCAGTTGACGTAGTAGGCGACCACCAGGGCACAGATATTGAGCGGCTGCGACATTCTGCAGTGGTGCCGCCCTCGGCAGCGGCACCGCGCATGTAAATCAGCCCAGCAGTTGCAGGGCCTCGGCGCTGCATTGCTGGATGCGCGCCCAGTCGCTGTTAGCCACCCACTCGCGCTGGAACATCCAGGTGCCGCCCACGCACATGACGTTGGGCTGCGCCATGTAGCGCTGCAAGTTGTCCGGGGTAATGCCGCCGGTTGGGCAGAAGCGCACGCCGCCGAATGGCCCGGACAGCGCCTTGAGCGCCGCGACGCCGCCGCAGACCTCTGCCGGGAATAGCTTGAAGCGGCGGTAGCCGAGGGCGTAACCGACCATCAGCTCCGAGGCACTGCTCACGCCTGGCAACAGTGGCAGCGGATTGTCCAGCGCCGCCAGCAGCAGCTCACGCGTACTGCCCGGGGTGACGATGAACTGCGCCCCTGCAGCGGTCGCGGCGGCGAGCATGTCTTCATCGAGCACGGTACCGGCGCCCACGCAGAGCTCGGGACGCTCGGCACGCAGGCGGCGAATCGCCTCCAGGCCATGCTCCGAGCGCAGGGTCACCTCCAGCACACGCAAGCCACCGGCGGCCAAGGCGTCTGCCAGCGGCAGGATATCCGCCTCACGGGCGATGGTGATCACCGGCATGATCCGCGCCTGAGCGCAGATGCGGTCGATCTCGGCGATTTTGTCGGCCATGCGCGCACGCTGGTCTTGGTCGAGGCTGGTCATGTCAGGGGCACCAATGTATTTCAAGAGGAGAATTGAGGAAGGCGCGGATCGGCAGTTGGGCGATTTCGCCCGGCATCAGCGCCGCACTCAGAGTGTTCAGTTTCGCTTGGCCCTGGATCGCCAGCAGCGGCATACGTGCGCTGGCCAGCACCGGCAGGGTCAGGGTCAGGCGTTGCGCCGGCTCGCTCGGGGCCAGCATCGGCAGCACGCGGCGCGCGCAGTCAGGCTGCAGCGCCTGGTGCAGATTGGGGCTGTGCGGGAACAGCGAGGCGGTGTGGCCATCGTCGCCCATGCCCAGCACCAGCACGTCGATGGGCGCCAGCTCGGCAACCGCTTCATCGGCCAGTTCGGCGGCCTGTTCGAGGTTGCCAGCGACCTGATAGAGACTAAGGAAGCGCGCCTCGGCGGCCGGCCCCTGGAGCAGATGACGGCGCACCAACGCCTCGTTGCTACCAGCATGATTGACCGGCACCCAACGCTCATCGGCCAGGCTGACACACACCTGCGCCCAGGGTAGCTCCTGCTGCGCCAGCGCTTCGAAGAACGGCACGGGGCTGCGCCCGCCGGACACCACCAACGTGGCCTGGCCGCGGCTGGTGATGGCCTGCCGCAGCGCATCGGCCACGCGCACGGCCAACGCCTGGGCCAACTGTTCGGCGTTGTCGTGTGAGCAGGCCTGCACGCCTTGCGGCAGTTTCAGTTCAGAGATCGCCATACCAACTCCTGCCATCTCGGGTGATCAACGCCACCGACGCCATGGGCCCCCAGCTGCCGGCGGTATAAGGTTTCGGCGCTTCGCCGAGGCGCTGCCAACCGTCGATCAACTGATCGCACCACTGCCAGGCGTATTCGATTTCGTCCTTGCGCACGAACAGGTTCTGATTGCCGCGCATCACTTCCAGCAGCAGGCGCTCGTAGGCATCGGGGATGCGCGCACTGCGGTAAGTGTCGGAGAAGCTCAGCTGCAGCGGGCCGCTGCGCAGCTGCATGCCCTTGTCCAGGCCCTGATCCTTGGTCAGCACCTGCAGAGCAATGCCCTCGTCCGGCTGCAGGCGGATGATCAGCTTGTTGCCGATCAGCTGGCGCTGCTCCGGGGCGAAGATGTAGTGCGGCGGCGCCTTGAAGTGAATGACGATCTGCGACAGCTTCTGCGGCATGCGCTTGCCGGTGCGCAGGTAGAACGGCACGCCGGCCCAGCGCCAGTTGCGGATGTCGGCGCGCAGGGCAACGAAGGTTTCAGTATCGCTCTGGGTGTTGGAGTTCTCTTCCTCCAGGTACCCCGGCACTGGTCGACCATCGCTGCTACCGGCCACGTACTGGCCGCGCACCACGCGCTGGCCGAGCTGCTCGACGCTGATCGGCTCCAGCGCCTTGAGCACCTTGACCTTCTCGTCGCGGATGCTGTCGGCGGACAGGTCGCTGGGCGGGTCCATGGCGATCAGGCAGAGCAACTGCAGCAAGTGGTTCTGGATCATGTCGCGCAACTGCCCGGCCTGATCGAAATAACCCCAGCGCCCTTCGATACCGACCTTCTCGGCCACGGTGATTTCCACGTGAGAGATGTGGTTCTGGTTCCACTGGGTTTCGAACAAGCTGTTGGCAAAGCGCAGGGCAATGAGGTTCTGCACCGTCTCCTTGCCCAGGTAATGGTCGATGCGATAGACGCGGTTTTCCGGGAACACCTGGGCCACGGCATCGTTGACCGCGCGCGAAGACGTCAGGTCATGGCCGATCGGCTTCTCCAGCACCACCCGCGTGCCCTTGGCCAGCCCCACGGCAGCCAGGTTGGCGCAGATGCCGCCATATACCGAGGCTGGCGTGGCGAAGTAGGCGATCAACTGATCCTGCGGGCTGACCTGCTCGAGCAGCGCCGAGTAGTCCTCGGCCTTGAGAAAGTCCATGGTCAGGTAGCTCAGACGCGCCAGGAACCGCGCCATGTCGGTTTCCGTCAGCTCCTTGGCTGGCACATGCAGGCGCAACGCCTGCTCGATGGCACGCAGGTGGTCGCTCGGCTCGCCCGTTTCACGGGCCAGGGCGAGAATGCGCGTGGCATCGTGTAGCAAACCAGCGCGATCAAGCTGGTAAAGCGCGGGAAACAACTTGCGCAAGGCCAGATCGCCCAGCGCGCCGAACAAGGCAAAGGTGCAGGATTCAAGCTTCATCGCAGGCATGGAGTTTGTTCTTTTATCAAGATGCACTAGAAATACCGGGTGATACTGCTTTTATCAAGGAAAAATGTTGTGATAGCAACAACATTATTCACTACATCCGATAAGTCAGTGGTGACCTTGAGGCGGCATCAGTAGGATAGGCCGGTTGTTTTACCGCCCATCACCTGTCGCCAAGCCCGTTCAATCGCCTGTTAGGAGCTCTTATGGACCGCGTGCGCAACCTGCTGGAACAGATCCAGAGCCGCCTGGACGACCTGAACAAGGCCGAACGCAAGGTCGCCGAAGTGATCCTGCACGATCCGCAACAGGCCACGCGCTTCAGCATCGCCGCGCTGGCCCAGGCGGCCGCTGTCAGCGAGCCGACGGTCAACCGCTTCTGCCGCTCGTTCGGCGCCAACGGTTACCCGGAGCTGAAGATGCAACTGGCGCAGAGCCTGGCCAGCGGCGCCGCCTACGTCAGCCGCGCAGTGTCGGCCGACGACGGCCCCGAGGCCTACACGCGCAAGATCTTCGGCAGCACCATCGCCTCGCTGGACAGTGCCTGCCAGAGCCTCGACCCGCAGCACGTCAGCCGCGCCGTCGACCTGCTGATCCAGGCTCGGCAGATTCACTTCTTCGGCCTCGGCGCCTCGGCATCGGTGGCACTGGACGCGCAACACAAGTTCTTTCGCTTCAACCTGGCGGTCTCGGCGCATTCAGATGTACTGATGCAGCGCATGATCGCTTCGGTGGCGCACACCGGTGACCTGTTCGTGATCATTTCCTACACCGGGCGCACCCGCGAGCTGGTGGAAGTGGCACGTCTGGCCCGCGAGAACGGCGCGTCGGTGCTCGGCCTCACCGCCGCCGGCTCGCCACTGGCCAAGGCCAGCACCCTGAGCCTGGACATTCCGCTGCCGGAAGACACCGACATCTACATGCCAATGACCTCGCGCATCATCCAGCTCACCGTGCTCGATGTGCTCGCCACTGGCGTCACCCTGCGCCGCGGCGTCGACTTCCAGCCACACCTGCGCAAGATCAAGGAAAGCCTCAGCGCCAGCCGTTACCCGGCGGATGAAGAGCCACTGTAAGGCGCTTGTAGGAGCCAGCTTGCTGGCGATCCGCCGTATCGGCATTCCCCGAAAAAGCATCGCCGGCAAGTCGGTTCCTGCAGTTCTGCGGTGTCGCGGGCTGAATACAGCCGTGGCTCGGCCAGGCAAATTGCCACGCTTCTGGTAGGCTTGCCGGCTTTGCGAACCTGCCGGAACATCCTTCATGCAAGCACTGATCGCCCTCAGCCGTTTCATCGGCAACACCTTTGCCATCTGGGTGTTGTTGTTCGCCGTCATGGCCTTCTTCCAACCCAGCTGGTTCCTGCCGCTGACCGCGTGGATCGTGCCGCTGCTCGGGCTGATCATGTTCGGCATGGGCCTAACCCTCAAAGGTGCAGACTTCAAGGAAGTGGCGCGGCGCCCGATTGCCGTGCTGATCGGCGTACTGGCCCAGTTCATCATCATGCCCTGCACGGCCTGGCTGCTGTGCCAGGCCTTCGCCCTGCCGCCGGAAATCGCCGTGGGCGTGATCCTGGTTGGCTGCTGCCCGGGCGGCACCGCCTCCAACGTGATCACCTGGTTCGCCCGTGGCGACCTGGCGCTGTCGGTGTCGATCACCGCCGTCACCACCCTGCTCGCCCCGCTCGTCACCCCTGGTCTGATCTGGCTGCTGGCTTCGGAATGGTTGCCGGTGTCGTTCAGCGCCATGTTCATCTCGATCCTCAAGATGGTGCTGCTGCCCATCGCCCTCGGCCTGATCGCGCAGCGCCTGCTCGGCGAGCGCGTAAAGACCGCGGTCGAGGTGCTGCCGCTGATTTCCGTAGTGAGCATCGTCGCCATCGTGGCGGCAGTGGTCGCCGCCAGCCAGGGCAAGATCGCTGAATCCGGCCTGCTGATCATGGCCGTGGTGATCCTGCACAACGGCATCGGCCTGGGCCTGGGTTATCTCGCCGGACGCCTGTTCGGCATGTCGCTGGCACAGCGCAAGACGCTGTCGATCGAGGTCGGCATGCAGAACTCCGGCCTCGGCGCCGCCCTGGCGAGCGCGCATTTCAGCCCGCTGGCCGCCGTGCCCAGCGCGCTGTTCAGCGTCTGGCACAACCTCTCCGGCCCGCTGTTGGCAACCTTCTATCGCCGGATGGGCCAAGGGGCGGAAAAAGGTAGCGACTGACCCAATGCCTCGCACCAATCCGGGGCACCTTGCCCCGGACATGCCAATATGCACAATATTGGCGCACGCGAGGACGACCTCCGCACCCTGACGCAGGGTGGCTCATCCGGGGACGGCCCCTTCAGCTTCTGGAGGTGAATATGTCCTGGATCATTCTGTTTCTCGCCGGCCTGTTCGAGGTCGGCTGGGCCATCGGCCTGAAATACACCGAAGGCTTCACCCGCCCCCTGCCAACGGCGCTGACCGTCTGCGCCATGCTGGTCAGCCTCGGCCTGCTCGGCCTGGCCATGAAGGAACTGCCGTTAGGCACCGCCTACGCCATCTGGACCGGCGTCGGCGCCGTGGGCACGGTGATCGCCGGCATCATCCTGTTCGGCGAATCGATGGCGCTGCTGCGCCTGGCCAGCGTGGCGCTGATCGTCTGCGGGTTGATCGGGCTCAAGATGAGCCACTAGAAAGCCCGGTGCGCACAGCACACCCTACGAAAGCAGGTGATCCGTAGGGTGTCGCGGGGCCGCCTAGGCCGTGCGCACCTTCATCAACGCCAATCTCCACGCAGTTCGGCCACCTGCGCCTGCAGCGCCTCACGCTTGGCCTGCTCCGGCGCAATCGGTGCACCCGCCACCAGACACACCCGCGACCACAGGCGCCTGAAGATGCCCTTGTGCGGATCGCGACTGAAGAAGCTGCCCCACAAGCCTTGCAGCGCCATGGGGATCACCGGCACCGGGTTCTCTTCGAGGATGCGCTCGACCCCAGACCTGAACTCGTCGATCTCGCCATCAGCCGTCAGCTTGCCTTCGGGGAAGATGCACACCAACTCGCCATTGCGCAGGTACTCGGCGATCTTCTTGAACGCGTCGTCGTAGATCAGCAGGTCCTCATTGCGCCCGGCAATCGGCACGGTACCGGCGGTACGGAAGACGAAGTTGAGCACCGGCAGGTCGTAGATCTTGTAGTACATGACGAAGCGCACCGGCCGGCGAATAGCGCCACCTATCAGCAGCGCATCGACGAACGACACGTGGTTGCACACCAGTACCGCCGGGCCTTCATCCGGGATCACGCCCAGGCCCTTGTGCTCGACCCGGTACATCGAATGCCCCAGCAGCCAGATGAGAAAGCGCATGCTGAATTCGGGGACGATCTTGAAGATGTAGCTGTTGACCGCGATGTTCATCAGCGACACCACCAGGAACAGCTGCGGAATCGACAGCCCGGCGACGCTGAGGAACAGGATCGCGACGATGGCCGACGCCACCATGAACAACGCATTGAGGATGTTGTTGGCCGCGATCACCCGCGCCCGCTCATGCTCGGCGGTACGCGACTGGATCAGCGCATACAGCGGCACGATGTAGAAGCCGCCGAACAGGCCGATGCCGAGGATGCAGCCGAGAATCCACCAGGCCTGGCCATAGCCCAACAGCGCCAGCCAGTCATGCGGTGCGGCGCCCTCGGGGAAACCACCGGAGAACCACCAGAGCAGGATGCCGAACAAGGTCAGGCCGATGGAGCCGAATGGCACCAGGCCGATCTCCACCTTGTGCCCGCTCATGCGCTCGCAGAGCATCGAACCCAGGCCGATACCGAGCGAGAACACGGTGAGAATCAGCGTCACCACACTCTCGTCGCCGTACAGCCACTCCTTGGAGTAAGCCGGAATCTGCGTCAGGTAGATCGCGCCGAGAAACCAGAACCAGGAGTTGCCCACCAGCGAACGCGACACCGCCGGACGCTGGCCCAGGCCGAGTTTCATGATCACCCAGGACTGGCGAAAGATGTTCCAGTCCAGCGGCAGCTCCGGCATTGCCGCCGACGCTCGCGGGATACCTTGGCTGGCCAGGTAGCCGAGCAGCGCCACCCCCACTACCGAGCCGGCGACGATGGGCGCATAACTGCTGCTGGCCATCATGATTCCGGCGCCGATGGTGCCGGCCAGAATCGCCAGGAAGGTGCCCATCTCCACCAGCGCGTTACCGCCGACCAGCTCCTGCTCCTTGAGGTGCTGCGGCAGGATCGAATACTTCACCGGGCCGAACAGCGCCGACTGCGTGCCCATGGCGAACAGCACGGCGAGCATCAGCGGCAGGTTATCCAGCATCACCCCGGCGGCGCCGGCAAGCATGATGCCGATCTCGGCGAACTTGATCTTGCGGATCAGCGCATCCTTGGCGAACTTCTCGCCAAACTGCCCGCCAAGGGCCGAGAACAGAAAGAACGGCAGGATGAACAGCAAGGCGCAGAGATTGACCAGCAGATCGCGGTCGACGCCCGTGTTGATCTTGAAGAGGATGGCAAGAATCAGCGACTGCTTGAAAATGTTGTCATTGAAGGCGCCGAGCAATTGCGTCACGAAAAACGGCAGGAAGCGTTTCTTGCCGAGCAGGGCGAATTGCGATTGTTGGGTCATCGTCCATGGTCCTCGCGGGGGTTGATTTGCCCGCACAGGCATTTGACTGCAAATACCCCCACGAAAGCCACAGGGCAAATGCGAACACCTTGGCGATCACACGAAGGGCCGGGAGAGTCGTGCAGGATGGATGTCGCTTTTTACATCCACCAAAGTGGTGGATCGATGAAGCGTGATCCACCCTACGCATTTCGGCATTGCGTAGGGTGCGCCGTCACAGCCTGCCACTCCCCCGGCCGCACACCTAAACGCAGCGCAAAAAAAACGGCAGCCCAATCGGGCTACCGTTCTCGAACTCGGAGAAAACGTCAGTGCCCTCGCACTGACTACAACCTCACCTGCATTTCCTGGGGAATGCAGGCGCAGTCTGACAAAAGCCAGAGTCAGCGTCCGTGTAGCTTTGTTACCTGGGTGCAAAGAAATGTAAACGGCGGATGACTGCATGGTCCGCCGCGCGGCACAATCGCGCCCATGAACGCTCACCACCCCGCCTGCTGCAGCCCGCTCGACACGCACAACCCGCTGCCAAACGCGCTTGCCGGCGCGCACTTGATCAGCACCTGTTTCGACCCAACCCTGCTCGCCGAGGACGATTTTGCCCGCTGCGAGATCGCCCCGGTGCGCGGCGTGGCCAAACGCCAGGCCGAATACCTGGCCGGGCGCTTATGCGCGCGCGAAGCCCTGCGCCGTGTGACCGGTCAGGCCAGCGTGCCAGCCGTCGGCGAAGACCGCGCGCCGCAATGGCCACTTGGCGTGGTCGGCTCCATCACCCACGGTGACAACTGGGCCGCCGCACTGGTCGCCCGACGTGAGCAATGGCGCGCCCTTGGCCTGGACGTCGAGCGCCTGCTGCCGGCCGAGCGCGCCCAACGCCTGCAGGGCGAAATCCTCACCGCGGCCGAACTGCAGCGCCTATCGGGCCTGGACGACGAGACCCGCGCCGCGCGCATCAGCCTGACCTTCTCGCTGAAGGAAAGCCTGTTCAAGGCGCTCTACCCGCTGACCCTGACGCGCTTCTACTTCCATGACGCCGAGCTGCTGGGCATCGATCACGACAGCGCGCGTCTGCGCCTGCTGATCGACCTGCACCCAGACTGGCGCACGGGCATCGAGCTGGATGGCCAGTTCGTGCTGTTCGATAACAAGGTGCTGAGTCTGGTGGCCGTGGCGGCGTGATCATGCACCACAGCGGCATTGATGGATAACCCGATGCGCGCGGCGCACCCTACGAAGCCGGCGGCGGTCACGGCGTAGCCCGGATTTCATGCGGGCTGGATAGAGCTATCGCGGCTGAAGCCGCTCCCACGGGACCTGTGAGCGTCTGTAGGAGCGGCTTCAGCCGCGATGCTTTTGGCCGCGCTCAATCGCCCCGGATTGCATCCGGGCTACAGCGCAGGCAAAAAATCGGTGCGCACAGCGCACCAGGTCCAGCACACAATCGCGCCCTACTCCCCCTGCTGTCGCGGCCACACCAGGCTGAAACGCGCGCCGCCAAGGCTGTCGCTGCGGCTGATCTGCGCCCGGCCGCCGTGCCAGTAGATGATCCGGCGCACGATGGACAGGCCCAGGCCATGCCCGCCAGAAGCCCGCGTGCGGCTGTCGTCGAGGCGCAGGAAGGGGCTGAACAGGCGCTCCCAGGCTTCTTCCGGCACGCCCGGCCCATCGTCCTCGACATCGATGCGGCAACGCTTGTAGCCAACCTGACAACTGATCAGCACCTTGCCTTCGGCGTAGCGCATGGCATTGCTCACCAGGTTCTGCAGCGCCCGGTGCAAGTAGCGCGGCTCGGCCTCGACCCAACAGGCGCCGTCGGCCTGCACGCTGAGCACCGCACCACACTCCACACGCACCTTGTTGCTCAGCGGCGCCAGCTCGTCGATCACCTGATCGATCAGCGCCTTGAGCTCCACCTGCTGGAAATTCAGCGCCGGCGAGCCCTGCTCCAGGCGCGCGTAGGTCAGCATCTCGTCGACCAGTTTGTCGAGGTCCTGGATATCGCTGTCCATGCCGTCCATGTATTTGCGCCGAGCACTTTCGCTCGGCGCGTCGGCGATCATCTCCAGGCCGAAACGCAGTCGCGCCACTGGCGTGCGCAGCTCGTGAGACACCGCTCGCACCAGCTCGCGCTGCGTGCTCAGGGATGTCTGCAAGTGCTCGGCCATGGCGTTGAAACTGCTGGCCAGGCGCCCTACCGAATCCGCGCCACGCGTCGGCACCCGCGCATCCAGGCGGCCACTGGCGATATGCGTGGCAGCACCTTCGAGTACGCGCAGGCGCTGCTCCAGCGAGCGCACCAGCAGGTAGACGATCAGGCCGATCAGGCTCAGGCCCAGCGCGCCGATCAGCACCAGCAATTGCGGTGGATAGGGGTTCATCTGGTACAGCGGGCCGATTTCCAGGACCCAGGGCGTATCGACGATGCCGGAGAACACATAAATGGAGTCGCCGCCCTTGCCCAGCGCCATCACCGTATCGCCCTCGTCGATGCGCCGGCGCTGGTCAAGGTCCAGGGTGGTGTCCTCCAGGCGTACCAGCTGCAGGTTGAAGCCGAACTGCTTGGCCGCCTTCAGCTCGGCCAGGCGCTGTGGCTGCTCTGCCACCGGGTAGCGGATCAGCTCGTCGATCAACAGATAGTTGGTGGCCCGCGCCAACTGCTCGCTGATCTGCTGGATCTCGCCGGTCAGCAGCAGCGGCTGCGTACCGTCGAGCAGGCCGTAGACCTTGGCCGAGTGCGGGCCAGTCTGCTGCACCAGCACGTGGCCGCGCTGCAACCGGTTGCGCTCGCTGCTTTCCAGCGCCACGTCGCCCAGGGCCTGCAGCTCCAGTGGAATACCGAGCAGGCGCGACCACACCACCAGGGCCCGTTTGCGCTCCACCTCGCTCATCGGCAGCAGGTTGTCTGCCATCAGGCGAAAGGTGCCGCGCGCCAGGCCTTCACGGTATTGGTCGCCGCGCACCTCGTTGACCAGGTGCAGAGTGCCGACGCCCAGCAGCGCCACCAGCACCAATGCGGCGAGCATGCCGCCATAGATGCGCAGGAAGATCGAGTTCATGGCCGCCCGATCACTCGCGCAGGATCGGTGGCGCATCACCGAACGGCAGCGCCTCGGCGGCCTCGGCGACGAACAGATAACCCTTGCTGCGCACCGTCTTGATCATCCGTGGATGCATCGGGTCATCACCGATCTTCGGACGAATGCGCGAGATGCGCACATCGATGGAACGGTCCTGGCCGTCATATTCGATGCCACGCAGCGAATTGAAGATTTCCTCGCGCGACAGGATACGCCCGGCGTTGACCGCCAACAGCCACAACAAGTCGAACTCGGCGCTGGTCAGCTCGATGCCCTGCTCACCCAGCCAGGCCTCGCGCATGGCACTGTCGATGGCCAGCGCGCCGAACTGCAGGCGCCGTGGCTGACCTTCGTCACGCTCGCTTTCGCCGCCCTCACGACGGCGCAGCAGCGCACGAATACGTGCCAGCAGTACGCGCGGGCGCACCGGCTTGCACACATAGTCATCGGCGCCCATCTCCAGGCCCAACACCTGATCCATGTCGTCGGTACGCGCGGTCAGCATCAGGATCGGCCCCTTGTAACCGCTGCGCACCTTGCGACAGATGCTCAGGCCGTCTTCACCCGGCAGCATCAGGTCGAGAATCACCAGGTCCGGCTGCTCGGTGAGAATCCGCGCCGCCGCGCGGGCGCCGTCGGCCTCGATGGCTACGCGCAAGCCGTTGCCCTCCAGATACTCGCGGGTCAACTGCGCCAGGCGCTGGTCATCCTCGACGATCAGAATCTGCCACGCTTCTTGTTCCACACCCTCTCCCCTTCGCATACCGGCAAGCGCCACCAACACAGCGGCCATTCTAGGGGCTGAGCGCGTCTCGGCGCGAGCGGCAAACCAGCGCCCAGACCTGGCGCCGGGTTAAGCACAGCACATGCCAAGAGCACTATATATAGTGGTAGTCTGTGCGCCGCCGAACAGCTTCACCAACTCGCTGAAATCCTTCTCCCAGGGGCGACGAACGGTCATTGGTAGCCAGAGCCAGAGAACACGCGGGCTACGCTGCCAACACCCACAAGGCACTCACAGCTTATCCACAGGCAGTTCTTTTTCTAGCGCCTTGCAATGCCTCAAACAGCGCACTATCTTGTATCCCCATCGCGCAGTACCCACCAGATATTGGGTTACCGCAAAAAACCGGACACAAAAAGAACGAATCGCGCAAGCCCTTTTCACAGGGTTTTCCAGATGTTCCGGCTAACCGTTTTGCCCTAACCCAGGCCTGGCCTGGGTTACAGCCACGCAGCAACGCTCGACGCTGCGCGTGAGCCGGTCAGACAGCGGTCTTATCCGCCAGTCGACCACTATATGTAGTAGGCGGGGTGTGGTAATGCCCCGCTGTGACTTATGCGCCAGGACGGCACTTGAAGTCGTGTCTAACCTGCCCGCTCTTGCGACACCCCGTACCCGGCCCCGCTGCCGCGTGCGGCTCAGTTGTTAATGGAATGAACGGCGGACAGGGCACGGTTTCTAATCGTGACGTCCAACCAAAAATTACAGAACACGGAGATATCCATGCATACCGACACTACTCGCGAGAACCCGCAGGCCGTGACGCCGCAGGCCGCTGAATCCTCTCAGGATCTGGCTGCCACCGCGCCCGGCCAACTGCGCGTGATCAAGCGCAACGGCACTGTCGTCCCCTACACCGATGACAAGATCACCGTCGCCATCACCAAGGCCTTCCTCGCAGTAGAAGGTGGCACCGCTGCCGCTTCGTCGCGTATCCATGACACCGTCGCGCGCCTGACCGAGCAGGTCACCGCCACCTTCAAGCGTCGCATGCCGTCCGGCGGCACCATCCACATCGAAGAAATTCAGGACCAGGTCGAACTGGCCCTGATGCGCGCCGGCGAGCAGAAAGTCGCCCGCGACTACGTGATCTACCGCGAAGCCCAGGCCAACAAGCGCAAGAGCGCCAATGCCAGCAGCGACATCGCCCAGCCGCACCCAAGCATCCGCATCACCACCGCTGGCGGTGAACTGCAGCCGCTGGACATGGGCCGCCTGCAGACCATCATCCGCGAGGCCTGCGAAGGCCTGGCCGAAGTCGATGGCTCGCTGATCGAACGCGAAACCCTGAAGAACCTCTACGACGGCGTCGCCGAGAAGGACGTCAACACCGCCCTGGTGATGACCGCCCGTACCCTGGTCGAGCGTGAGCCGAACTACAGCTACGTCACCGCCCGCCTGCTGATGGACAACATCCGCGCCGAGGCCCTGACCTTCCTCGGCATCGCAGGCAGCGCCACTCACCACGAGATGGCCGACCTGTACGCCAAGGCCCTGCCGGCCTACGTCGACAAGGGCGCCGAGTTCGAACTGCTCGATCCGAAACTCAAAGAGTACGACCTGGAGAAACTGGGCCGCGCACTGAACCACGAGCGTGACCAGCAGTTCACCTACCTGGGCCTGCAGACCCTGTACGACCGCTACTTCATCCACAAGGACGGCACCCGCTTCGAACTGCCGCAGGTGTTCTTCATGCGCGTGGCCATGGGCCTGGCCATCGAAGAGCCGAACAACCGCGAAGACCGCGCCATCGAGTTCTACAACCTGCTGTCCTCGTTCGACTACATGGCGTCCACCCCGACCCTGTTCAACGCCGGCACCCTGCGTCCGCAGCTGTCGTCGTGCTACCTGACCACCGTGCCGGACGACCTGTCGGGCATCTACGGCGCCATCCACGACAACGCCATGCTGTCGAAATTCGCCGGCGGCCTGGGCAACGACTGGACCCCGGTGCGCGCACTGGGCTCCTACATCAAAGGCACCAACGGCAAATCCCAGGGCGTCGTGCCGTTCCTGAAAGTGGTCAACGACACCGCCGTCGCGGTCAACCAGGGCGGCAAGCGCAAGGGCGCGGTCTGCGCCTACCTGGAAACCTGGCACATGGACATCGAGGAATTCCTCGAGCTGCGCAAGAACACCGGTGATGACCGTCGTCGTACCCACGACATGAACACCGCCAACTGGATCCCGGACCTGTTCATGAAGCGCGTCTTCGAAGACGGCAAGTGGACCCTGTTCAGCCCGAGCGAAGTGCCGGACCTGCACGACCTGACCGGCAAGGCCTTCGAAGAGCGCTACGAGTACTACGAAGCCCTGATCGAGTACGGCAAGATCAAGCTGTACAAGACCATCCAGGCCAAAGACCTGTGGCGCAAGATGCTCTCGATGCTGTTCGAGACCGGCCACCCGTGGCTGACCTTCAAGGACCCGTGCAACCTGCGCAGCCCGCAGCAGCACGTGGGCGTGGTGCACAGCTCCAACCTGTGCACCGAGATCACTCTGAACACCAACAAGGACGAGATCGCCGTCTGCAACCTGGGTTCGGTCAACCTGGTCAACCACATTACCGACGGCAAGCTGGACATCGAGAAGCTCGGCCGCACCGTGAAGACCGCTGTGCGCATGCTCGATAACGTCATCGACATCAACTACTACAGCGTCGACCAGGCACGTAACTCCAACTTCAAGCACCGTCCGGTCGGCCTCGGCCTGATGGGCTTCCAGGACGCCCTGTACCTGCAGCACATCGCCTACGGTTCCGACGCTGCCGTCGAGTTCGCCGACAAGTCGATGGAAGCCATCAGCTACTACGCCATCCAGGCCTCCTGTGACCTGGCCGAAGAGCGCGGCGCCTACAGCACCTTCGACGGTTCGCTATGGAGCAAGGGCATCCTGCCGCTGGATTCGCAGCAGATCCTGATCGAGTCCCGTGGCCAGAAGTACATCGACGTCGACCTGTCCGAGTCCCTGGACTGGGCACCGATCCGCGAGCGCGTGAAGAAAGGTATTCGTAACTCGAACATCATGGCAATCGCGCCGACCGCGACCATCTCCAACATCATTGGCGTGTCGCAGTCCATCGAGCCGACCTACCAGAACCTGTATGTGAAATCGAACCTCTCCGGCGAATTCACCGTGATCAACCCCTACCTGGTACGCGACCTGAAAAACCGCGGCCTGTGGGACCCGGTAATGGTCAACGACCTGAAGTACTACGACGGTTCCGTGCAGCAGATCGAGCGCATCCCGCAGGATCTGAAAGACCTGTACGCCACCGCGTTCGAAGTAGAAACCAAATGGATCGTCGACGCCGCCAGCCGTCGCCAGAAGTGGATCGACCAGGCGCAGTCGCTGAACCTGTACATCGCCGGCGCCTCGGGCAAGAAGCTCGACGTGACCTACCGCATGGCCTGGTTCCGTGGTCTGAAAACCACCTACTACCTCCGTGCTCTGGCCGCCACCAGCACCGAGAAATCCACCATCAACACCGGCAAGCTCAACGCAGTGTCCGCTGGTGGCGACGAAGGCTTCTCGGCCAAGGCTCAGGCGCCTGCCCAGCAGGCAGCTCCGGCCCCGGCGCCAGTACCAAAGGCCTGTGCCATCGACGAACCCGACTGCGAGGCGTGCCAATAAGCGCGCGCATCTGAGCGGCGCCCGCGTCGTTGCCCGGTAGGCCGGCCCCCATCACGTACTGAAGTACGCTCAGGGGCTCCGACCTATCAGGCGCCTAGCGCTCACTCGCTCAGCTACACGCTCGAAGGTTTGTGAAGCTCTAAAGCAAATCAGCGGTAAATCCCCTCTCCCGCTTGCGGGAGAGGGCTAGGGAGAGGGAAGGCTTTTTGTAAGAGCGGCTTCAGCCGCGAAGCTCGCGGATAAATCCGCTCCTACAGAGCCCTCCTCCCCCACCAAATTCCCGCCCCTCCTCCTCCGGGTCCAGGGGCAACGGTCAGCCAGCAATCCACCGCCTGCTGACCAGCGGTACCCGTTTACCCTTGCGCGCATCACGCAACGGAACATAATTCAAATTATCTGTATATCCATACAGGCCGGTTTATTCGCCGGCCCTCACGCAGGAGCCAAGCCATGCTGAGCTGGGATGAATTCGACAAGGAAGACGGCGCAGAAGCAGCCGCCGCAAGCAATGCCAACGCACAAAGCGCCGGCACCAACTTCGACAAGCTCGACAGCGAAGCTGCCGGCTCGGTCGAGCAGGCCCGCGCTGTCGACGCCAACGACTCCGATGCCGTGGCCCGCGCCAAGAAAGCCCTGAACGACCTCGACATCCAGGAAGGCCTGGACGACCTCGAAGGCGCCTCCGCACGCGTACAGGTCGGCGACAAGCAGATGATCAACGCCCGCGCCGACCTCAACCAGCTCGTACCCTTCAAGTACGACTGGGCCTGGCAGAAGTATCTGGATGGTTGCGCCAACCACTGGATGCCGCAGGAAGTGAACATGAACGCCGACATCGCGCTGTGGAAATCCACAGACGGTCTCAGCGAAGACGAGCGCCGCATCGTCATGCGCAACCTCGGCTTCTTCTCCACCGCCGACAGCCTGGTCGCCAACAACCTGGTACTGGCCGTGTACCGCCTGATCACCAACCCCGAGTGCCGCCAGTACATCCTGCGCCAGGCCT
This sequence comes from Ectopseudomonas composti, assembly GCF_900115475.1. Classification (GTDB taxonomy): domain Bacteria; phylum Pseudomonadota; class Gammaproteobacteria; order Pseudomonadales; family Pseudomonadaceae; genus Aquipseudomonas; species Aquipseudomonas composti. The sequence goes on along the minus strand of NZ_FOWP01000002.1, from coordinate 76,966 downwards.
TCGAGGAAGCGATCCACACCCACGCCTACCAGTACTGCATCGAATCCCTGGGCATGGATGAAGGCGAGATCTTCAACATGTACCACGAGATCCCGAGCGTCGCGAAGAAGGCCTCCTGGGGCCTCAAGTACACCCGCTCGATCTCCGATCCCAAGTTCGAAACCGGCACCCCGGAAACCGACCGCCAGTTCCTGCGCAACCTGATCGCCTACTACTGCGTACTGGAAGGCATCTTCTTCTACTGCGGCTTCACCCAGATCCTCTCCATGGGCCGCCGCAACAAGATGACCGGCACCGCCGAGCAGTTCCAGTACATCCTGCGTGACGAGTCCATGCACCTGAACTTCGGCATCGACGTGATCAACCAGATCAAGATCGAGAACCCGCACCTGTGGGACGCCCAGATGAAGGACGAAGCGACCCAGATGATCCTGCAGGGCACCCAGCTGGAGATCGAATACGCGCGTGACACCATGCCGCGCGGCGTACTGGGCATGAACGCGGCGATGATGGAGGACTACCTCAAATTCATCGCCAACCGCCGCCTGACCCAGATCGGCCTGAAGGAAGAGTACCCGGGCACCACCAACCCCTTCCCGTGGATGAGCGAGATCATGGACCTGAAGAAGGAGAAGAACTTCTTCGAGACCCGCGTGATCGAGTATCAGACTGGTGGGGCGTTGAGCTGGGATTAATCCTAGCCACCGCTCAGAACCGCTAATCCGTGAAACCTTCTCACTAAGCGTGAAACGGATGCACCAAAAAGGGCTGCCTTAGGGCAGCCTTTTTTGTTATCTAGGCAACCATTTAGAGGCGATGGAACGAGATAAAAACTCGGGCTACAGATGACGACGACTTGTACAATCCCCCCACTTTTTCTGATGTGCCTAGGCGTCTTGGCTGCAATCACCAGGTCCCAGGCGCAGTGGTTTCTATAGGGATTGATTTACCCATGGCTGACAAGCTGTCACTCGAAACGCTGGAGTCCTGGCTCTGGGAATCCGCCAACATTCTGCGTGGTTCCATCGACTCCTCCGACTTCAAGAACTACATCTTCGGCCTGCTCTTCCTCAAACGTTACAACGATGTGTTCGAAGAGCGCATTGCCAAGCTGATGAAGGACGAAGGCCTGAGCTTTGGCGATGCTCAGGACGAGATCGAGGACAAATGGGGCAAGTTCCCTATCAGTGCCCGCTGGTTCGATCTGATCTCGCGCACCGAGAATATCGGTGAGGCCCTAGACAAGGCGTTTGCAACCATCGAGGCCAACAACCCTGAGCTGCAATACGTACTGACCGCTACGCAGTATGGCGATAAGCGGGTGCTGGCGGATGCCACCTTGCAGCGTCTTCTGCGCCACTTTAATCAGTACAAGCTGGGCAATGACGACCTGTACAAGGCCGACATGCTGGGGGATGCCTACGAGTACCTGATCAAGCAATTTGCCGATGATGCCGGTAAGAAAGGCGGTGAGTTCTATACGCCCAAGGCCGTGGTGCAATTGGTAGTTGAGCTGATTGATCCGCAACCCGGTCATAGCGTGTATGACCCCACCTGTGGCAGCGGCGGCATGCTGGTGGAGAGCGCTCATCATATAGCCGCTTTGCCCAATGGCACGTTGATGGGTAAACCCAACGTGCTGCTTTACGGGCAGGAGAAGAACCTGGGCACGTGGGCCATCGCCAAGCTCAACCTGTACCTGCACAACATGCATGCGGAGATTGAACGCGGCGATACGCTGGTCGAGCCCAAGCACTTAGAAGGCGACTACCTCAAGACCTTTGACCGGGTAATCGCTAATCCGCCTTTCTCAGCAAAGTCCTGGTGGACTCCGCTGGAACTAAGCAACGAGAACGAACAAGACAGTGGCAAGAAGCCCAAGGCCCCCAACTACAAGCAGGTCAGCGATCCGTATGGCCGGCTAATCTATGGTATTCCGCCACGGGGCTATGCAGACCTCGCCTTCGCTCAGCATATGTTGGCCAGCCTCAAGGCTGATGGCCGCATGGGAGTTATCCTGCCCCATGGTGTGCTATTCCGCAGCGGTGAGGAAGGTAAGATTCGCGAGGGGCTGTTGTTCGGTACAGATGCGGCCACCGGCAATCAGCCGGGCGATCTGGTTGAGGCCATCATCGGTCTCCCGTCTGCCCTGTTCTACAACACCGGTATCCCGGCTTGCGTTTTGATCCTGAACAAGCAGAAACCCGCTGGATTGAAGGGCAAAGTCATCATCATCGATGGTAGCCGCGACTACCTCGAAGGGAAGGCGCAAAACAGTCTGCGCACTGAGGACATCACGCGCATTGTGAGCACCCACAAGGCGGCGTTTGAGCAGCAGGCTGAGGTCGAAAACTATTGCCGGGTCGTGACGCTGGAGGAAGTCCGCAGCAACGACAGTAATCTCAATATTTCTCGCTATATCGACAATGGCGAGACCGAAGAGATCGTGGACGTGGCCACCACTTTGAAGCAACTGGCGGCACTCTCTGAGGAGGAGGTGAAGGTTGATGCGCGGCTGAATGGCTATCTGGCTGAGCTGGGGCTGTTGGAGGTTGAGGTATGAAGTTGGGGGGGAGGCCTGGCCATCAGCAGCAAGCTTTCGCTTCTAAGGATAACTATTCCTCTTGGCAGGTCGTTTCGCTAGCCGAAGTTACCAGGGAGTGCCGGTCACGAAATAACGGTCAACTGGATGACAAGCTACTTTGCGGGGTACTTAAGTCTCGTGGTCTTGTTCCGATGAGGGAGCGCGTGAAAGGTGAGTCGACTGAACGCTGCAAAGTGGTTGCACCAAATGCATTTGCATATAACCCGATGCGTTTGAATATCGGATCTATTGCTCGAAATACTACTGACCATAGTGTAATGGTTAGTCCTGACTATGTTGTTTTTCAAACTGATCCTAAGCGTTTATTACCGAATTACCTTGACCATATACGGCATTCAGGCTTGTGGCAAAGCTACGTTGGCGCTACTGGTGATGGTAGTGTTCGGGTGAGAATCTATTTCGATCAGTTATCGCATTATCAACTGCCTCTACCTCCACTCTCTGAACAACAAAAAATCGCCGCCATCCTCACCGCGGTGGATGACAAGCTGGACGTGATTGCCCGCAAGATAGAAGCCACGCAGGGCCTTAAGCGGGGTCTCATGCAAACACTTTTTTGCCGGGGCGTGGGGATACAAGACGCAGTAGGTCGATGGGTGCCACATGTTGAATTTAAGGAAAGTCTTATTGGGAAAATTCCAATTCTTTGGAATTTGAAGGCACTTGAAGAGCTAAGTGTTGAGAATATTACCTATGGGGTAGTCCAGCCTGGCGAGAATCTTGAAGTCGGTGTCCCTCTGATACGGGGGGGAGATATAAAGGGTGGGAAAATTTCAAGTAAACTTCGTACTGTCTCTGTCGAAATATCCAATCAGTTCAAAAGAACGACTCTGTGTGGAGGTGAACTGCTGGTATCGCTTGTTGGCAATCCTGGTGAGACTGCGGTGGTTCCGGATGGACTAGCTGGAGCAAACATTGCACGTCAGGCAGGGATGATCAGGACGGGCAGTCGCGCGATATCAGAATTCATACATTGCTATCTTTCATCACCAGCCGGTAAGGCTTGCTTGTTAGGTGGGATGATCGGTTCTGCTCAACAGGTAATTAATTTAAAATCACTAAGAGGGGTATATGTGCCGATGCCTCCGGAAGCTGAGCGGATGAAGATCACTTCGGCTTGTCAGTCAATTTTTGCCAAACTTGACGCGCTTGAAAGAAAGAAAGCCTATTACCAGACCCTCAAACGCGGCCTGATGCAAAAGCTGCTAACCGGCGAATGGCGGGTCAAGCTCGATAGCCCTACCTGCGTAGCCTGAGGCTTTCTTCATGGACGAAATCATCCCACTGCCCTTGGATCTTGTGCCTGACCTTCAGCGCACCGTGCAGCGTAAGCTCGGGCGCTGCATGTTGCAGTTGCAGCAGTACGAGCGGCTGCTCAAGGCCATGGTGGCTCATAGCGAGTTGAGTGGCCCTCCAGAACGACTACAGGCGATTCGTGATGAGAAGGTTGCCTGTGCCCATAAGAAGACTCTGGGCACCTTGGTGGGGATGCTGACCGAGAGCTATCTGAAACTGCCGGATTTAGCTGATGAGCCAGAGCAGGCTGAGCCTAGTGATCAGATATGGATCAGCTTCCGCTGTCAGATGGAATTATCTGAGGAGCACTACGCCGAAACCAAGGCTGCGCTCAAGGAGCTGGTCGACCTGCGAAATGAGTTGGTACACCACTTTCTTCCGCGCTTCGACCTTTGGAGCGTTGATGGCTGTGCCGCCGCTGAGTCTTATCTCGATGAAAGCTACGAAACCATCGACGGCCATTACCTGACGCTGCGCGATTGGGCTAAATCCATGGATAAGGCCCGCCAGCTGATGGCCTCGTTCATTCAAAGCAAAGAATATGAGGATGCTGTTGTAAACGGCATCTGGGGGGATGGCACCGTACACTGGCCCAGCAGTGGAATAACTACCTGCTTACGCGAAGCGGAAACCAAGCTGGCTCAGGCAGGGTGGACACCCCTTTTTGAAGCCATTCACTGGATAGCCAAGACCTACCCCGAGCAGACGCCCAAGCGTTATGGCTGCGGAAGCTGGCGTCATGTCATCCATGAGTCGCAGCAGTTTGAAATTCGTAAGCAAAGCCAAGCCGATAATGGCGCTACGGTGGTTTGGTATCGCAGTCGTCCGAGGGAAACCTCCAAGGAACAGGAGTAAACAATGAGCCAGTCACCGGAGAAGGTCGGGGTCGAACTGCCTGCTATCAACTGGTTGATCAAGCTGGGCTACACCCATCTGCCTGGTAGCCAGTTACAGGTTGAGCATCGTCACCTGGCTCCGGTACTGGATGATGTGTTGCAGGCTCGGCTGCTGAGCCTCAACCCATGGCTGGCGAGAGCCCCCGGTGGTATCAGCGCGGCGTTGATCGAGCTACGCAAGCGCGTCAATGATGAGCTGTTGCCTGCCAACAAAGCGTTCTGGGAACAGGTGGTGCATCGTTCGGATATCCAGGTGAAGGATGTGGAGGGTAAGCCGCGCAGCGTCCGTTTCTTCGATGCCAGTGATGCCAGCAATAACGACTTCCATGTGGTCGATCAGTACGTGGGGCGCAATGCGGATGGGGATGTTTTCCGCCCTGACCTGCTGTTGTTTGTGAATGGCTTGCCGCTCGCCATCATCGAATGCAAAGCCAGCTATCACCGCTTGGACGAAGCCTTGGGCCAGTTGGATGGCTATCAAAGCACCTTCCCTACCCAGTTTGTATTCAACCAGGTCTGTGTTGGGCTTAATCGGCGTGAAGGGCTGTATGGGGCGATCCTAACCAAGCCTGCCTATTACGCCCGCTATCGGTTGCAGGCGCTGGAGACTGCCGCTGTTGCCGCCCTGTTAGGAGAAGCACCAAGTGAGCAGGACAGTCTCCTGTGGGCATTGTTTGAGCCGAGCCGCTTTCTGCAACTGATCACCCATTTTGTACTGTTCGAAACCCGCGACGGCAAAACGGTGAAGAAGCTGCCGCGCTATCAACAATGGCGGGCCGTGCGCAAAACTGTGGACCGCCTATGTGCGCCGAAACCTATGGGCGGCGTCGTTTGGCATACTCAAGGCAGCGGCAAGTCCCTGACTATGGCGCTGCTCGCGCGCATGCTGCGGGCCGATAGCACAGGTTTGAACAACCCTACCGTGTTGGTGCTGACCGACCGTAAAGACCTCGATAAGCAGATCTTCGACACCTTCCACGCGGTGGGCATTAATGCCATCCAGGCCGTGTCGGTTGATGGCTTGCTGAAGATGCTGTCCAACGATTACGGCAGCGTGTTTACCAGCACGGTGCAGAAGTTCCAGGAGAACGATCAGCCCAGTGAGCAGGCCGCTGAGACTCCGGACGAAGAAGATGATGCCCTGCAAGCGACTCGTCACCGGCGGGTTCGTGAAGAAAAGGACTTCTTCATCGTGCATGAGCGAAACGTCCACCACCTGGCGGTGGATGAGAACGGTGCTTCGGTAAAGGCCAAGTGGGAAGAGATCAGCCGGGAGAAGGTGCACTTCCGGGTACTGAGCGCCAAGCCCAACTTCTATGTACTGGTCGATGAAGCTCACCGTAGTCAGTACGACTTCCTCGCCGCCTTTATGCGTGCCAGCTTGCCCAACGCAAAGTTTATCGCCTTTACCGGTACGCCTTTGTTGCATGAGGACAAACACACGCTAAGCGAGTTTGGCGGTGGCGAGTACATCGACGAATACCGCCTGCATGAAGCGGTGGCGGATGGCACAACCCTGCCAATCAAATACCAGGATGCCTGGGTGGCGCTGTCAGCCAACTCTGATCTGGATGCCGCGTTCAAAGAGCAGTTCGCCGATCAGAGCGAAGTTCGTCAGCACGAGTTGAAGCGTGAGCTGTTACGCCGCTGGCGTCAGGCCGGTGACCGCATGGAGCAGGTCGCCGAGCATCTGGTTGAGCATTTCCTCAGCAGCGTAAAGGCCAAAGGATTGAAGGCCATGCTAGTGTGCGATGGCCGCGACATGGCGGTGCGCTACAAGGATCTGCTCGATGCGATCATGGTCAAACGGGCGAACAAAGGACTGCCCACTTTTGACAGCAAGGTGGTGATATCCCTGGCCAGCATCACCTCTTCCCGTACGGGCGCTTCTGCCATGGAAGAGGCGGCAGCGTACGAGATTGAGACCGACAAAATTCGCAGTATCGAGGAGCGTATCAAGGCTGAGTTGAAAGCCGGAAAGTCCCCGGTGGCCATGCCCTCTGAGCAGATCGGCAATTTCGTCAGCAAGCTGTTTCCCCTGCCCTACGGGGAAGAGAGTAAAGGGCTTGATGGGAAGCCGCAGGCGAATAATGTCGGGCTGATCATCGTTTCTGACATGCTGCTGACTGGGTGGGATGCCCCGATTGTCGGCACCATGTACCTCGACAAACCGCTCAAGGAACACACCCTGTTGCAGGCCATCGCACGGGTGAACCGCACCCTGTCTGGCAAGAATGCCGGCTACATCGTGGATTACCACGGCGTGGTCGATCACCTTGATCACGCACTGAAAATTTACGGCGGCGAGGTGAAGCCTTCGCAGGTCTGGGAGGGTGTTGAAACCGAACTGCCCAAGCTGCAAGCCACGCTCGACCGCATCCTCAAGTTGCTGCCAAAAAAACATGACCCAGTGGCGCAGCGCGAGGCCTACAAAGACGACGCCGAGCGCTTCCTTGATCCTGCCACCCGGCTGGACATGGTCGAAGAGTTCCTCGATTTGGTGAAGCAGTTCAACCGCTCAGTGGACATCATCCTGCCGGACGTACGTGGCGTACCGTTCAAGCCCTATTTCACCCTGCTAAGTGAGATTCGCCTGATGTTGCGCGACAAACTGCCGGGCAGTACCTACAAGGAGCGCATCACTAAGCTGGAGTCCGCGCTGCTGCAACAGCTGCTGGATGAGTACATCGCGGCCAGCCCGGCGAAGAGCCTGCTGGGTCATGAGGTGTCTATTCTGGATGCCAGTGATATGGAGCGGTTGAAGAAACTGGCGAGCCCCGGTAGTCGCGCCCTGGTAATGAAAAACCAGCTGAAGCAGACCATCGTCACCGGTAAAGACAAGGATCCAGCATTCTTCGACAAGATCGCCGAGGAGCTGGAAAAGCTGCTGGAAGAGGAAAAGGCGGGGCGCATTACCCAGGCCAAATTCCTGGAGCAACTGGAGCTGTTCAGCCAGCGGATTCAAAACAAGGACAATACCGGTTTTAATAAGCCTGCGCACTCAGCGGTTTACCACTACCTTGCCGCGTTACTGGCAGAGGATACGGCAAGAGTGGCAACGACCAAGCTGTTTGAAGATGAAATGCTGAACCGTGCGCTGGCGACTGAAAACTGGAAGAAAATGCCGGATACGCACCCTGATTTCAGAGACCACCTGCGCGGGGTATTGATGCCTCTGGCGGGCTGGGAGCGTTCAGTGGCGCGTGATCACGCCAAGCGAATCTTCGATATTTTGCTGAAAAACTAACGCGGCGTTACCCATGCCAGTCTTGAATTACGGCCAAACGGCTATCGAGTGGTACTTCCAGCTCGATAGTAAACTCAAGCGCCACTACGTGACCGTGGAACGGGGTCGTCCCGTGCTTTTGCGTGGGCCGCTAGTGGATGAGCCTGAGCAAGAAGCTTTGGTGCTGCGCCGTGCACGCTGGATTCGTGAAAAGCTGGCACAGGTGAATCAGCCCCTGGCCAGCGAACCCATCGTGACGGGCAGTCGCCTACGCTATGCCGGGCGTACGTACTTCACCGAGGTACGGCATACGCCGGACATCCTGAAACCCCGACTCACCTTCACAGCATCACGCTTCATCGTGGATAGCCCAGATGCGGCGAGCATCCTGCCCGACGTGCTGATGCCATTGCTTGAGCGGTTCTACCGGGATCGTGCTCATGAGAAGTTGTTGGTACGAGTCCGTCACTGGCAGCGAGAAACCGGGCTTCAGGCAAATGGTGCTCGAATCCGCCACTTCCAAAGCCGCTGGGCCAGCTGCGATGCGAACAACACCCTGGAATTTCATCCTCGGGTTATGGAACTACCTACCAGCGTGCAGGACTATGTCATCGTCCATGAGCTATGTCACACGGTGGAAAAGAACCACACCAAAGCATTCTGGGCACTGGTGGCCGGCCATATGCCTGATTGGCAGCGGCAACATCAGGTGTTGGAGCGGGCGGTGTTTGGGGATGCGGTTTGATCATTCGCCCAGTTTTTTTGTAGACACTGGCCCCATGCGCATTGGACTACCCCCGCTCCGGTAGACATCCCCGGGCTATGCCCCAGTCAAAAAGGCCTTCCCTTGTAGCCTGCCGGCGCAGTCTTTAACTGTTTTGGTGACCTCACCGGTTTAGTCGACTTGAAGGGAGCGGGATCAAGCTCGAATACGCTCACTGCAACCTGATTATTACCGTGGGTATGCGCAACCAGACGATCATGTTTCGGAAGTGGTACTTGAGCAGTGGAGCCCCCAAACTCTCCGGAATTGGCAAGCACCACAGGTTGGTACATATGGAAATGCAACGCCGCAACCATGTTGTCAAAGGTCTGCACATCTTGATTCAGGGCCGCAACCAGGAACACGTCTGAGCGATCCCTGAGGTCCGCAACTAAATCAAGATCAGTAGCGTCATAGCAGATTGCCGCGGCGAGACGTGTCGGTGACGTCGTACCGACCGGCAACTCCACTAGGGTCACGTGCGGTCGATACCCCTTGATTCCCATTTGCTGTTCAAGCTTCATTGGATGGAGCTTCCCTTGCCACACATACTGGATACTGCGGCCATGATCCGGTGCATCCGTACGTATCAACCACAAGCCCTGATTGATCGGACCTCCGCACTTATCAGAGTGCATGAAGGTTAACCCCGCAAAGATATTTGCCTTGAGCTTGTCAGAGAGACGTCGCAGAAAGAACACATGCTCGGGATGCACTGCCAGCTCGGGGAAAAGGATTACATCTATGGTGGGAGCCTCGCTTTCTCCCTCTTGCAGCGGCCTTGCTGAGGCCCATGCACGCAACTTAGCGTGAGCCAGACGGCAAACCTCAGCGAGGTGGCGTCGATGCTGAGACAACATTGCCGGAGTCCAATGCGTAGGATCCTTGGTATCGAAGTCATCCATCTTCGGGCGAAGGGTTTGGACAATCGCTACGCGCAAGGGACGATCAACAAGCAGGCCATTGTCACTAGTGGGAAGCACATAGATTGGCGTCTTACTCCTTTCCCCATACAAAGCGCGCTGTACCGCAATACGTTTCTCCAAGAGCGCCAACAACTCACCCGGCGTACGCACCGCAGAGACAGGGGCCGCATCGTTTGCCTTGAACTCAATCCCCGGCCACTGGAGCAAAGTGGAAAGGAAACCCGACAGCCAAGGGGATACCGGTGCAGGCTCATCCATCAATCCGCTAACAGAATTGAGCATCCCGAAACGTCGCTTATACCAACTACTCCGAATTCCTCTATAGCGTCCAACTTCCTCGGTCACAAGAAAGCGACGGCTTGTGAAATCAAACTCCCCAGTTAGGGCAGATCGAAGGACTCTTCCCAACCCATAAAGCCAGGCCCCCTCCTTACTAACCCACTCAGGCCGCTCATACAGCGGATTTGCCGGCCCCTCACCTTCAGCCAGACTGACCTCTAGAAACCCAGCGTCCTCAGGTAGCGCATGAATACTGGGCCAGTCAGCACATTTCAAAACAATATCGACTGGACTGAGACCGGCCGATAGGCGCTCCTCGATACGCGGAACGCTCAGCAAGGCCTTGGCGAGCATAAGAAGTCCATTCTCCTGCCCAAAAACATTGAATGGGTCCTGCATGACCCGCAACAACGGGCGAGATGGCAGAGCACGTCCATCCTTTTGCTTGCTGGAGCTTATGCGGTTAATTTCCACGAGAGATTGTGGAACAAACTCTCTCCACTTAGGAGGGCGGCCACCGCGCTTGCCTATCGCTTCAAGTAGTAGGTCAGGCCTCTCAAGAGCAACCGTGTTCACGATTTCTTGGAGCAGAACCTCATCCTGAGTGGCACGGAGCCCCTCGGACAACCAGACACCAAAACGACGTGAGTTCGGATGCATTTGCTGTGTAACGAGTGCTGATGGAAGTATTTCCAGCAAGTCCCTGGATGCCGTAGGTTCGAACAACATTGCCCTTCGAAGCTTGTTGTAGGCGGCTCCTAGCGAAGGCTCTGCAACAGCATTTACAGCCAGGCCACAGTCCCCGATTGAAGCCAAATAAAGAAACGCCTGCTGCAACAAGTACCATGGCGAATCAGCTCGCTCGATGACGACTCTCCTGGCAAAGACACCTAGCTCTTCCCTATAGCCCTGAATATCGATTGCCTCCGGGTAGTCCTCCATATCCCGAAAGCCTGTCTCGACAACGCCAGCACGCAGCAGATCAGCGGCAACATATTCAGCAGCCCGGACCTCACGTAACTGCTCTGGCTTGAGCCAGCTGGGCGTCACGTCATAAAGCTTTGAGTTCAGTGCTTCCAAGACCGGTGCGAGCAGTCGGGGATGAGGAAACAAGTCAAGCCCACATCGCAGCAGCAAGACCAAGGCAGGGTTCTCAGCCCAGCACTTTATGAGCTTGCGAGCTGTCGACTCGAACTCATGCGCAAGCGCCATTCCATTTGTTACACGTTCGCCAAGAGACTCCCCTGTGTCGTCCGGCGCACTGACGTCAGTCATGGCAAGACGCTGCCTCATTAACTCGGCAAGTCGGGTTGCTACGAATCGCTTGACCGTATCGTCTCGAACATCTGTGGCCGGTGCCGCAATTGTTGCCAACCGGAGCCTCGACCTAGGCGGTTCCTGCGATCCCTCAATCTGATCCGATATCCACAGCAACCCCTCAAGACCACCGGCAGCCTGCGCTAGTGACTCAAGGTCGAAAGTGCCACTAAGCTCCGCTCCGAGAACACTCATCAGCGTCGAGACATTGTTCTGCGCAGACATGGAGCGATATGGAGTGACTGAGCACTTACCTTCGGAAAGGCTAATTTCCTTGCTGGTACCGAGACGTGCGCAATGCTCCTTGAGTTGCTCCAAGATGAACGTCTTGATCGGTTCCAGCAGGGACGCATAGCTCGGTGCCTCAACGACAACTCTGATGTCATCAACATAGCGGCAATAGTCGAGTACTTTGATGCCATCACTTACCTCATGTGCTTCCTTCGAGGCCTTGTCGACAGCTCTATCGAAGCCAATCAGGTATGCGTTGGCCAGAAATCCCGATGCAACCAGCCCCTGAGGTAATCCAAGCTCAAGTTCCTTGCTTTCTGTCTCGTTGAATAACTCCGCGTGGACAATGTCACCACCACGCCAATGCCAATCCATGATCCTGGCAGTCTTATCCCAGAAATCTTGGTCAGCTCCACTCTCAGCCTGGAGGTGGAAGTCTTGCCGGTACTCAGCCTCCAGGCGTTGCAATTCCGCCAACAGCGCCCGGCGATCCACTCGATCATAAAAGGCCTTCAAATCTAGGGAGACGACAAATAGCTCCCGCCCTTTTGGTAGGCGCGGCGAGAACTCTGCACAAACCTGGCGAGGACGAGACAAGAATGCTCGATAGTCTTGAAAATACTTGCGGTAGGTTTGGCTATTGCCCCAGGAAAAATGAGCCCTGGCTTGCGTACCGCCGGTCTCGGACCAGCGACAGTGGAGACGGTTGCCATAGCTGGCCAGACCGCAGTCCCGCGCTTTCATTGCATCTATCTCATCCGGGTTTCCCTGCGCTGTCTCAATGGACTCCGCAAGGCACATCATCACGGCTGTCGCCAATGACTGATCCCTGATAGAAATGTGAGCCAAAGGTCGCAGTTTTTGCAGCCCTGGCGAGGCTGTCGGCTCCCCAGCATCTTGATCCGCACAGGGTCTCCATTCGTTAAACAGCGAATCTAGATCGTTAAAAGGAGTATCTAGCAGCTCCTCGATAGTCAAACCAGGATTTGAACGAAACTCCCATTTTCCATTCTTAGGAGCTGGTACCAATTTGAGATCTTCCGGCAGAAAACCGGGGTCACCTATAGCCTGACTCCACTCCTTGAGTTGGCGCTCCAGATTGATAGTGGAACTGTCGAGTTCCAAAACGTCAGCATATGAGTTATGCCGACGAATGAAGCCCTGGGATTTCTTCCAAGCCTGTGCCAGTACGACAATGTCCTGAAGGGTCTTACCCTGGGGGAGCAGGGTTTGATAATTCACATTGATAATGGACATCTTCTCTCTCTTCGTTAACTGGACACAGCTAATCAAGGCCGATCAAAAGCAAGCTTGGGTAGCAACGAGAGAGACACTAGGTGACATTGATCCCTCGCAGAATCGAAGGAAAAGCCATCCCTGGGTTACGCTACATGCCACCAATGCGATGGCCATCATCATCGTTCGGCAGACCATGGACGTAAAGGCAAAGTGCTTCAATAATGTATTACGGCTGCCCCTGCGTACGCCACAGCTCCCACTATTTGCTGCACTACTCCGGAGGAGTCGCATAGTATCTGCCGGTAAGCAAGGCGTGGAATCGGTTAAATAAGCCTAAGGACGATAAGCAGCATGGAGCAACGATCTCTTCTCTACGATGCCCGCTTTCTCGAAAGCTACGCGGGTGCCATCGTCACCGACCCAGCAACCGCAATCGTCGAGCTGGTCGCCAACTGCTGGGATGCCTACGCCACCCAGGTGGAGATTGCCTGGCCGGCAGCTGATTCAGGTCGACAATTTAGGATCAAAGACAACGGCCACGGGATGACCCGTGACGAGTTCCAGCACATATGGCGCACCATTGCCTATAACCGACTCTCGGTACAAGGTGCAGTCGCCGCACCTCCTCAAGGTGTTGAAGGCTTGCTTCGTCCGGTATTTGGTAAGAATGGCAAGGGACGGTTCGCCAGTTTCTGCTTTGCCGATGAATATCTGATCACTTCACGCAAGAATGGCCAGGAGTTCGTCTGCCGTGTCCATAGAACGCTGACCGAGCCACTGGTGCTGGAAGAAATATCCTTCACGGCTGAGGGCGTCAAAGGTCACGGCACTGAGATCATTGGTAACGGCAGCATCCCTCCTCTGAGGTTTAGCGAAGAGCAAGCCCGCGAGCTGATCGGCAGTCGCTTTCTGGCGAACCCAGCGTTCACGGTTTCGATCAATGGAAGCCCAATCACCTTCAGGGACATCCCTGAGTTGCTGTCCAGCGAGGAGATTGAAATCCCTGATCTAGGGAAAGTGACCATCCTGCATATCGATACCAAAAAGGCAGATCGAACCACCAAGCAGCATGGCATAGCCTGGTGGGTGCAGAACCGTGCCGTTGGCGACTGCAAATGGAGTCGCAGCGACTACGAGCGCGTGCTCGATGGCCGCACGTCCGAAGCCAAGCGCTTCACCTTCATCGTCCAGGCCGACTTCCTGAACCAGCATGACGCAGTCACCCCTGACTGGAGCGGATTCAAGGACGACAACCAGGCCTGGCGCATCACCCGCGAAGCTGTTCAGGACCGCATCCGGCAGATCATTCACGGCAGTGGTGAAAGTGAGCGCGAAGCCAAGCGTGCAGCGGTTTTTGAGCGTGTCGGCAATACCGTCAACACCCTCTCCCCCATCAGCAAGGACCGCGTCGAAGCCTTCATTGACGAAGTGGTAGAAACCTGCCCCAACTTTGGCGAACAGGAGATTGTTCAGCTCTCCACGATCCTGGCCAAGCTGGAAAAGGCGAAGTCACGCTATGGCCTGCTCGATCTCTTGCATAAATGCGAGCCCAACGATTACGACACCCTGCACACCATCCTCTCCGAATGGACGGTCAGCATGGCCAAGCTCGTGCTCGACGAGATCCAGAATCGCCTGAAACTCATCGGAGAGCTTCGCACCAAGATTCAGGTCGCCGGGATCGACGAAGTGCACGAATTGCAACCGTTGTTCGAGCGCGGCTTATGGATGTTCGGTGCCCAGTTCGAGTCCATCGAATTCACCTCCAACAAGGGCATGACCTCCGTCATCCGCCAACTGTTCGGCGACAGCCAGGGTAAGGGCAGCCGCAACCGCCCGGACTTTGTCGCCCTGCCAGATTGCAGCGTCAGCTTCTATGCCAGATCGTCCTACGACGAGGACTACAACGAGAATGGTGCGGCGCACGTCGTGATCGTGGACCTCAAAACTACCGAACTGCCGCTCGGCTCCCGTGAAAAGGATCAGGTTTGGAAGTACGTGAAAGAACTGAAAGCGAAGGGACATATTCGTCAGCACACACGGGTGGATGGCTTCATTCTCGGCAGTATCATCGAACAAGGTGAAGATGATCCGACCTCCCATGGCGAGGAGGTCAAGATCATTCCCATGCTCTACGACACCATCCTCACCCGAGCCGAAAAGCGCCTTCTGAACCTTTACTCTAGAGTCCAAGACGCTCCATTCCTGCTCGAACAGCAAGAGCAACTCGCTAGCTTTCTAAAGCCGGTGCCAGTTCGCCAGGGCGATCTAATGGTTGAGGCGGATCCGCAGTAGTTGGGAAGCTTATATTTTTACTGCCAGACTGAGTATCGACTGACTCGTATGACAAGAGTTCTCTGGCATCATCAGGGGTCCGCTTGGACAACCTATGTGCTTTCCAGAGCTTGCGAGAACACTAGAACAAAAAAATCAGCGAGAATGAGTGGAGGGAATGCCATTGCTAATGGCAAGAAAAGCGCCCAACAGGCACTAGTAAGCGAATACCACTCCTGTGTTGCTCGGATTATAGCTCAATCAGATCTATATCCTGCGTAACCTGCTAACTCGTGATAGCGCTACTTGGAATGGCTTCGTTAACCGCAAGCAACTGCGCGACTGCGTGAACTTTCTGAACAAGCCGGAACCGCTAAAAATCGAACTAATGATGGATAGTACAAGCGTTAATCTGGAGCGATGTATGCTACCCAGCAGTTAACATATAGCCGACCACTAAGGCATCAGCACATCACCTAACACTCCAAAAATAAGGCATCCTCAGCCTATCACCCATACAATATCTTCGCGATCAAATTTTATAGCTTGCACCTCCATAGCACCTTGCAGGCTAAATTAGTAGACATGCAATTACGACAGCAAGCCCGACGACAACTATTGCCACGAGCTTGCTTGAGACTTTTTTCCTAAAGGCATCCAGTCTGGTTTGTTAACCGCCTTTAGCAATTTTTCGCTGGAAAATGTACTAGCACGAGCCCCCAAACGAACAGCTTTAAGCATCAATTCAATGTTTCGCTTAGAGCCATCATCCATAGACTCAAAATTTGACATGTAGCCGAAAATTTCAGCACCAGCATTACAATTCAACTCTGGAGGAAATATTGCATTTTCACTACCGTCCAAATATTGGAGATTCGTGAGCATTACAGTTCTCCCCCCCCTATCACGCCCAGAGCGCATCGAGCAGGCGAAGACACTCATACCATCAGCAAGCCTGGCATACTGTGCATATGCAAATTTATCGCTAGGATTCTCACGCAGCACAGACTCTGGAATACCGAGAACAAAACACGGCGGTAACAAGTTGAGATCTATTCGCTCATGAACTGGCCCAATATCAGCCCCTTCCAAAGCTTGGATTACCCCCGACTGCTCGGTATCCGGTAAAAGCCATAAGCTTCTCATTTCTGATTAACCTTACTAAAAACCGTGCTCAGTACATCGACGAAAAAAACATCAAAAAGGTAGTCATCGATCATGCTAATCGGTGATATACCTACAATCGACGCGGACCGTGCACCAAGAATTTTCCTGGCGATATCATGAATCCGATCTGACTCATCCTTGAGTACGTCAAGGATATGCTGCCTCTGATCCTCAAGACTCCCAGTAAAATCTAGTTCGTCCACCTTGTTCATGAGAATCTGCACAACCACTCCCGCCTTGAAATCGCGGAATTTCTCTGCCATCCATCTAAAGTCGCCCCTAATTCTATCCAGCGTACTACTTGGCTCCTCTTTCAATTGCTTGATATCAACCAAGTAGAAAATCACGTCGGCGCCAGCACATGCTTGAGCCCAAACTCGGTCCCGCTCATCATGCTCCCCACCTACATTGATGGATTTCTTGCAGTTAAACTCAACAGGACTTCCATCACCCAACCTCCAGGAGAACTTGAAGTCCCCAACCTCGTCGGCTCCCCGCGTCTGAATATACTCGGCCGGAGGCTGCTCCTTCTTGATGCGGCTAAACATGCTGTTTTTGCCAGATGCAGTAGGTCCTATTATCGCAATAGTTTTTCCGTACCACCAAGATTTCAGGCTCTTCACGAAGCTCGGCGTTCTCTTGGCCGCGTCTTTGAGGAGATCCTTTATAAGCCCGCCAAGAACACCTTTAAAAATACCGGCAATCATTCCTTCTTTTTCCTTCGCCAATTTACTTTCTCCAAGCCTTCGTCACGAGAGTGAAACGGCCAAAATTCCTACATCTATGAGCACGCTGTCGTGCATCTCCCTTACTGCCCCCAACCGGGGTCTGTCCCTGTCGAGACTCACACCAGGGGGACACATAAAGGCGGAAAGCAGTTGACCAATACGTCAAATTACGCGCAGCGGTGCAGCCTGATTCAGCAATAGCTAGTTCATAGCACGGCGCGCACACCAAAACCGCTAGAAGGACACTCACTGACATGATGCCAACCTTGGACACCCAAATAAGTCCGCACCTGCTCGTAGACATGGGAATGTGGATGCCCGTATTGATTACGCCCGGCCGCCACGATACAGGTGCTCAGATTCGAGAAGCCTGGTACGAGAGCGGGGTGGAAGCTCAACTCTGAACCGTGATGCGGCAACACCAGAACGCTCACACGATCTCGCAGGTGATGGTAGTAATTCAGCAGCGCGAAAAGCCTTCGCCCCGCAGCAAGGTGAGCGTCGCCTGTCATTAGCCAGCCGACCTCTGCCCGCGAGAGGGCTGGCGCCCCAACTCGCCAATGACTGTACGACTGTTGCTGGCTGATGATCCTAGGCGATGCCTGCGGCCCAGCGTAAAGCGACATAGAGACCTTATTGTGATCAAGCCACAACCTGTCATAACACTCTCTCAGCACGGCACGCCCCTGCTCATTACGTGCATGCCGTGCGATAGCCTGGCGCGTCAACGCTCTACCGAAGACAGCCTTCAACTCATTGACGAAGCGCTGCATCCGCCTTTCTGAAGGCTTATGTGCGTAGGGCACAAGCAACCAGTCAAGCCCCTGACCATTTGCAGCAACGCCCACCGCCGCTCCTGTCGGAAAATGCTGCACAGTTCCATGCTTCACGGACCGCTGTTTAGAGACGGGTTGAGTCCACCGCACATTGAGGCGAGAAGTATCTTCCCTTGATAGGCCCTCGCCATCCGACTCCAGTAATTGCCACTCGGCCAGTTGCTGATTTTCCTCGACTGAATGAATGAAGCTCACAGTACTAACGCCACGGGCAATTAGCCATTTCGCCGGATCAGTCACAAACTCCAGAAAGGTCCCAGACAACGCACCAGTCGCCGCATTCTGAGCCACAATCAGTGCAAACTCAGTGGCGCTCAGATAGGGAAGAACCACCTCAGCCACCGTGGTTGCCGCTAGCAGACGGTCAACCCCACTGACATGGTCACTGTCCAAGTGGGAGAGAAACAGCAGATCAATCGTCCCTTGAGCTGCGACAGCGAGAATCTCTTCGTTGAGGCGATCTTGCTGGTTGGAGCCACAGTCATAGACCCAGCGCAAAACCGAGTCTCCCACCTGAAGCTGACCGCTGAATAGCCCGCCTTGTCCGACGGGATGCTGAATCATGGTGACGTCCATGCGTAGTTCTTCCTTATGTTGAATAGCCTTAAATCTGTTGCGGCCAACTAAATTCAGCGCCACTCGACCAGTTCATCTCAAAAGCAGATCCACCTGAACGAGAGGGCATGTAGAGACTGGAATTAGGCGTTGCGTGCAGCCCACACGCCCTGAATCGCATCCCGCATTTCTTCCGAGGCGTTGAACACTGTCTGGCGAAAACGGTTGCTAGCCCCAGTCAATGCATTGATTTCGTAGGCCTTGGGCGCCCGTGACGACCAGCTTTCCGGATCTAGCAACGACCACTCAAACTGGAGCGGGACAAAGAACTGCTCGTCCACATCTCCTTCATAGTCGGTGGCCTGTACACCACCAGTTGCCTTGCCTTTGGCAATTACCCCAACTCCTGTGTGATACAGGAACACAGTCGATCCCTTTCCGATCTTCCGCACCGCGTTCTTACGGTCATAGTAAGCCGCCGCTTTTCCTTTCTTGCCGTCGCCGAGCATGTCGCGCCAGGCATCGTCCATGTAGGTACGGTTGGTGTTGACGATGAAGATGCCGGGGTTAGCCTCCATCAACAGATCCAGTTCGGGGTTGTACGTGTCGAACTGAATGAATGGCTTACCTCCCACCCTGTAAAGCTTGTAGGTCAAGCTGTCGATGTGGACGCCTTTTTTCGACCAGTACTGAATGGCCTCCAAGGTGTCACGATCCACACCATTGGTTACCACAACAAATCGTTGGTCTTGATTGAACTCCTGCTCTTTCAGCGGCGCTTCAAGCCCAAAGTACTCTTGGTGCCGAGCACTCAAGGCCCCCTGCAAGCGTTGCTGCCTCTGCACCATCGTCTCCAGCTGAGCGTAGGTGTAACGGCCAAATTTCTGGCCATAGCGCATGACCTGGAGCAGGTTCTCCGCACTCGATTGCCACCGTTTCAGCTCGAAGATGAAAAGAGTACCTTTACGGTCCAGTGCCAGAATATCGGCCTCTTCTTGGAACTGCCGCTCTTGAGCCAGCAGCATGAGCTGTTCTTCGGGAATCAACTCAACAAGGTGAGAAGCCAAGAACTCCTCAATATGCTTTTCGCTAATCCCTAGGGCATCCGGGCGTTCGATAGGGACTCGACGACTGTCGACTAGGGCCTGCACAGTCAGCTCATAAAGCATTGGGGCTAATCCTTAACGCCGCGATCTCCGGCGACAATGATAAAGGGATATGCAAGTAAAGCCGCCCACTTGGTCAGCATCTCGGGCGGAACGAATGCTACTATAATGCCATCATACTGACTTGCTTTAGCAAGCAAGCTCGAACCGCCAGTCGCCTAAAACCTATCATCCCGAAAACTCGTAAATGTTCTCGGTAGTCTGTCGTGCGCTACGTCGAGCTGGACGGGATGATCTCTTCGGTGCCGCTCATGGCACATCATCAGGAGAGCAATCATGACCCAGCAACCTAAGACAACCTCGCCCACCCCAATGACTAGCGAGGCAGCGGCCCGAATCCATTCCAGTGAGGCAAAGGGTAATGGCGGCCAGGTATCCAAAGACAGTTTTACAGCAAGGGCGACTCGTGCGGCTGAAAAGAACAAACGCTGATTAAGGAAAACGCGGGGCTTATGCCCCGCATCTTCACTAGGGACACCCAATGTTCTCCAGAAGTCCTTTGCCCAAACTCGGAGAAGTGCTTCGCCACGTCATTACCGATGCCGGCCTGCGTCCGCTCTTGAACGAGCGAGGCATGGATAAAGGCCTAGACGACGCGGCTGTCGAGGCCCGCCCTGAATCCACCGCAGAACTGATCGCCGAGATTGAACAGCAGCTACTCAAAGCCGTGCACGCAGAGTGTGGCCCCTCTTGGCATCAGTGGTTGGACGCCGCTTGGCGTCACACCCGCACAACGATACAAACCCTTGTGCAGAACATTGATGAAATGTCTTGGGCTGATGAGGACGGCCAAGAGCTGTACCGGGAGACGATTCAACTGCCGTTGTGCAGGGGCCTTCTCCAGTCGGCTCAACGTCAGATGTCAGGGCCGCCCCTAAATAACCTGTGCGCGTCCCCCTTCCATACTTGGGTTGAATGGCTTTCTGCGCAGTTGGCGATTGAGCAGGCAACCCTGCTAGAGCGTCTAGAATCCTGCCTCGGCGTTGACATACGTAGCTTGCAACGCTGGCTACAAGGCAAGCCAATCAAAAAAAGCTTCTGGCCGCTCCGAAAGAAAGTAGAAGCGTGTGTAGATCGTGCTCTGTCCGAACGGCAAGTCGAGCTAAGTACAGGCTGGCTGATCGTGGCGATTACCCTGCAAAACATCCCTACCGTTCTGCGAGTAGCCATAAGCCAATCGCTCCAATATTCCCCCCCATCGCTTGATGATGTCATCAACTCCTTTGCTCAACGCGAAGCGCAGTGGGCTTTTCACGGTATTCGTAAAAAGGCCATACCGCTCATCATTGAAATCGAAGAGTTATTTGCGTCGACGGCAGCGCATGCGGACACCATTCAACTGAACCTTCAACAGCTGCAATAGCTGATCCGACAAGGCACAGAACAAGAGCAAGCGCAGCTCCAATACCAGCACGACTGGCTGAGTGCGCGACTAGCTGCTTTCACTCGTCCTCACAGTGAAGCCGTGACGCTATACCTGCGAGCAGTCGAGCAGGCTTGGTGGCGAAAAGGCGCTAATCAGAAGGCACTGCTCACAGAGGCACTGCTTTTCGCTGTTGGTGCTGGCGAGCAGCGTGTCGCAAAACACTTCTGGGACAAGACCTTTTTACTAGGCATCAACCACTGGCCAAAACGCCCATTTGATGAGCAACAACGCCGAAGCCTCGCCTTGGCCTTTGAGCATCGCTTCCAACCATTAAAAGCACATGATCGCGTACCGCCGGCCCTGGAAATGGCGGTTCTGGAAAGCCCCTTTCGCGTCACAAGCGAAGCTCTTGAGGCTCCAAACCGAAAAGTTAAATACGCCGATGGGCGCACACGACGAACACCGCTTATGCAGGCGGTCATGATGGGCACACTGGATGACGTAAAGGCTCTCTTGGAACGTGGCGGAGACCCGAACGACTATATCCCCGAGTCAGGTGAAGGACCGATCAGTTATGCCATGCGCCGAGCTTGCGACCAGAAAGATCCCGCCATCATGAATCACTTACTAAGCGCGGGACTGTCCGTCGAAACGGTAAACCGCCACGCCTCCACAAAAAAAGAGACTCCGATGAAATGGGCCATAGAAATGGCTGACGCTACTGCTGTCGAACAACTACTACAACTGGGTGCCCAGACTGAAATATCCTGCGGATATCAGGCTTCGGCGCTGTGCTATGCAATGGCACTATTCCACCACAGCAAACGTCCAGAAACCGCATTCGCTATCGAGCAAGAACTTTATTTGAACGGCAAGACTCGCGGTGATGCGTATGATGCAAAAGAAGGTGTCGCAGTGGACGTTGACCTACCGAGCCGCCGTCGTTCCATGCTCAAAATGATGCAAATCCCCCATTACCGAGATCTATTCCAAGCCACTAGGGAATACTATTCCCGCCCTCTGGAAGACAGACGTCAAGTCATCGAAGTCCTACTCAAGCACGGTGCCAACCCAAATCGTCGCTACCGAGTTCAACCGGAGCATCTAGCCGAGTGGACCCCAACACTATTCGCCGCAGAAATTGGAGATCTAGCTCTGTTTAAACTCCTGCTAAGCTATGGCGGCGACGCTGCACTACCCCTCATACCCAGCGATAGTCCATTGCAGACCTATGATGCGCTATGGGTAGCCGTAGACCATGACCGCAGAGAGATTGTGCAATATCTAACGCAAAGGGTTTGATTGGATATCTATCGCTAGAAAATCATGTGCACAGTGGTCTTTCCCGAACTGAGTGGATACTGATTCAAGATTGAGCTACCTCTTCCCCTCAATCAGGGCCCATGGATCTGCGATCAGGTCATCATGGCTGGTACCCAGCCCCTCGATATCTGATGAATCCACAGCCCGGGAGAGACTTTCTCCAACTGTAGATTTGCTGGCCAACAAAGCCCGTGATGGATCGGTGGAAATAGCTAAAACTTTTCTGACCGCACCTAACGTCTCTTTAGGAATAAGCATCAGTTCGGCGTCCAGCGCCTCAGCAATCTTATCCAACGTAATCAGGCTTGGATTCCCGCTTTTTTCAATTTTTTCATATTGCTGACGATTGATACCTGCTAGCAGAGTCATGTCAGAAGATCGAATCTTCAAGGCTTTTCTGCGCCTAAGAATCTGATCAAGCAATGTTGTTCTCATCGGAAACCTTACCTTGCAACTGCAATAACCACTTGAAAATCCGCTACAGGTCGCTTAATCCGCATCCGCCTACGCAGCATATATGATGCAATTCGCGTATTTTGACGCACGTATGCTGCATTAGACTCAAAATGAAGCACAAATGCTGCATTGGTTAGGACTTATACCAAGCAAACCCTGCCACACACTATGGCGGCTCCAAACAGCTATCCGACCTAGCAGTGCATCAATCCAGAACAGGCTTGCTGCTGACGCCTTCGAGCAGTTTATGGAAAATTGGCAACGACAGATGCTGGTATTGATTGAGCAAGCAGCAGGGAGGATCAGCTGTAACGGGACACCCTGACTCGCGTGTCCCCCCTGACACAACAGACTGTCGCGGATCATGAAAGCACGCCATGTGCCAATCTACCGAGCAGTTTAAGGATCTATTGGCGCCCCGTTTGGCTTTGCACAAGATCGAGCGGATGCTGCCCAAAGACCGATTACAGAGGACGAGAACCAATACGATGCACCCAAAAGGTCGTTTGCGAAGAATGCTAGGGGCTCGTGAACAACCCGAACGATAGCTAGCGTGTCATACCAGCCCACGGCTGTAGATAGCACAAGCTCCACCACCTTGGGCCACAAGGTCCTGGTAATAAGCATTGTGCAGTTCTCGCAGAGTAGTAACGACACAGACGTAGGCTTCACGGTTCAGAAACTAGAGTAATGGGTGTAAATGGGTGTCATATCGGGTGTATGGCTACACCTAGCGCTCCGATTACTCCCAAGCACCTCGCACGCAGAGTCAAGTTGCTCCCGCTCTAGACTAAGGGCATCGGCGGTCACCAACTCCATCACTACCGCCAACGCCCGTCCCAGACCTGCCGGGTGAACGAGCGGCGGCGTCAACGCCTTAGTGAGAAACCAACAGCGAACTCTGAGCCGGCCCGCGAACAACGTGACCGCCCTCTAGGTATTCCAGTTTCTGGTTGTAAACCTACTACATTGCGTAAATCGAACAGGTTTACGCAATGTAGTAGGTTTACAACCAGAGCATCACAGCGTGATGCCGTGCTCCAGGCGGCCGATCAGCGTCAGTACTTGCCGTTGCCCATCGAGAGACCCAGCCAGCGCCAAAGGCGCGATACTCCCCAAAGCCAGGGCAGGCTTGGTCAACCAGCGGGCGGCAGCTTGGTCATCGAGGGCGAAGCATTCCAGCGAGGCCCCCAGCAGTGCGCCCATCGGCGGGGCTAGTACGAGATTTTCCCTAATGACCGCCATGAGCGGTTCCTCATACACAATCGCTTTCGCATGCTCAAGGCAACGCGTCTGCATCCAACCAAAGAGCGACACGCCCTCGCCCAAGGCGCCACATACCTCACACACGTGCGTCGATAGCAGCTCAACAAGCCCGATTACAGGTATTGCGTAATCGCCCCCGTGTCGGCAATAGAAGCGCAGCCCACCAAATTTTTCCTTCACCTGCGTCGCCACCAGTTGCTGAGCGCCCGTAGTATCGACGTGATGCTGAATCAATGCACACGCCGCCTCGATTAGCGTGAACCAGCCATCACTGCACTCAAAGCCGAACACCGGCAGAGCACTGAAATCATCAACTGAAAAAATCGCGGGATATCGCTGACACAGCAGCGCATCTAGTTGTTCATGCATAGCCAAGCACACGCGTGTCACTGTCGCACACCGCGCAGTGAATAACGCCGTTCCGACTCGGATTCTCCATCACGATCACTCCGGGCGTTTGAGGTAGAGGGGTCATCCCGCCATCCGACCGAAACAGTGTTATGCGTATCTCCGTTCGATTGCACTCTGTCATTGCACGCAGTACCTCGACCCAGACATGGCGCCGCTACTGAATAGCTCCAGAAGGAACATCAGCGACTTTCGCCCACCGCACGAATGAAAATTCACAAGCAGAAGCCGCTCGCCATCAACAGTCTCAATCATGTACCTGTGCTCAAACTCGATGACCTTGCTGATCTCTTCGGTCAACATCTTTCTGCCGTTTTCATATTGAGCGTGCTTGTAGACGTAACCAACAGCGCAGTAGGCGCTTATGTAAACATCTGTCAAATATCCGGTGATCACATACTCTGGGTATTCTTCCAGCAGCGCATTAACAAGTAGTGCTGTTTTGCCTGGCCTAAGCATCTCCCCTCCTAACCATCGCCAACCATACAACAACGTCCAACACCAAGAGCACGCTAAATGGGCTCAAAAGCCCCTACCACTGATTTGAGGCACCGACACCCCAAACAGATGGCGAGGCATACAATGTGAATGCAGTTGAGTAGTCGCACTTTGGGTCTGCTACCAACTTCAAGATTTGGAAAATACAAAAAGAAACTAGTCGATCAAATCTGTGTGTCAACTCACGACCAACTAAAAAGTCGCATCATCAGTGAGCGTTTCTTTTTTCACTGAAGAAGGACTGCACAAAGAGCCTCAAGGTAGCAATAGCCTTTCACGGCAGAGCCACATCAGAGGCCTCAAAGACCTAGCTGACCTAGCTCGCCTTGCGAGTTAAAGCCACATAGCACGGGCACTTCAGGCCGTCTGGCGCGGGCAAGCGCGCAGTCGACAGGTCACATCGGGAGCAACTTAGCTATTGACTTTTCGGAAAACAGTTGTTAGTATGCGTAGGCATCAGGTCAATCCGACCAGCAAATGCGAAGCCCTCTGATGCACCACTCTTGCTACTCCCTCCTCTCATTATTACGCCTCTTCTGAATCCCTCACTGGGATGTTCGGCCATCGTCGGCCATCTACTATCTTCCGAACGCTTCTATTCTCGAACAGTACATTTACGCTGATTTTTCCTGTACCCGTTCGTCAGAATTAAAACTCGGAAACTCCCTGCGGGACAACACAATAAAACTGTCTAAGCTATTGATTAACTTGTGCAACTTGCAAGTTGTCAATACAGCAAACGTGCAGCAAGGAGAAAACCCATGATGTTATGCCGATTAATCCAGCTACCTGTTTGACAAGCCCTAAAACAGCTACCAACCTCTAGTCCACTCATATCGAGCAAACATCATGAAAAAACTCCGGATTAATGGCGGCGAAACAGCTTCGCCCCTAAGAAATATAAAACGCAGCCAGTTTGGCAAACAAACTACCATTTTCCCCTCTCGAAAGAACGGCGAATCCATTGTCTGTGAAGTACGCTTGGAAGCAGATGCATGCTTCCACTGGGAGCACGATAAGGACGTCATCAGCTATCGCCCGCAACCCGAACGGCTTGTCCTGGAAGTTGAGGGCAAGATTCGTACATATGTACCGGACTTCGAGGTTCTCTATTCGGACGGCTCGACCACATTTGTTGAGGTCAAACCAGACAACGTCTACCGCAAACCCAAATACCTAGCCCTTTATCGCGCGGCAGAAGAATTCCTCCATAAGCGCGGGCAGCGCTTCCAACTGCTCACTGATAGCCAAATTCGCCAGCAGCCTCGGCTGAATAACCTAATCAAGACCTACTCGCAGGCCCGTGGCGTGACACCGCTTGAGCGGGCCTATCTGCGCGATCAGCTCAGCATGCTGAAAGCCCCCATGCAAATTGGCGATCTTCTGGCGTTGCCCTCACCTCCATCTCCCGCCTCGCTGTCCGCGGCGCTTTTTGAGCAGGAGTTGCGCTGTAACTGGAACAAACCAATTTCTACCAGCAGCCGGGTTTTCTGGGGGTAAAGCATGCCGAACCAGCACACTGTACAAATCGGGGCACGGTACGAACTGAACGGGGATTTGGTCGAGGTCATCAATCAGGCCAACGGACGCATATTCATGCGTGGTGTGAACCATAAAGGCGCCTTGTACCTTCCTGAGACAGAAGTGGATCAGCTCATCCGCCAAGGCCGTTTCGTACCAATCAGCAGCGCCCTGATGGATCAACAAAAGGCCCTACAGCTTGTGAGGCTAGACGCAGCTCAGCGTCTCAAGCTCGACCACATGTCCTACTACATCCAGAATCTGATAGAGATGTTTCATGGTTCGCTCCCACGAAAAAAAACCATGGCTGCGGTTGCAATTATGGCCGCTGATCGGGGGGATCCGAAACCGCCGAAGTACACCAAGTTGTACGAGCAAATGAAGCTCTTCCTAGCCAACGGAAAAAACACGCTCGCACTCGTCGATCACGCGACAAGTAAGCAGCTGCGACCCAAGCGGTTGAGCCAAGAGTCCCTGGAAGTCATGCAGGACTACATACGCCATCACTATTTGAAGACCACGAAGCCGCCCGCACTGATGGTCTACAAATTGTTCGTGGCTCACTTGGAAGAGCTAAACCTGCATTCTGACAGCAAACTGGACATTCCCTCCCCTTCGACCTTTTACCGGGCGCTAGAAGCACTGAACAGCTACGACGTGGATCGCGCCCGGCTGGGTGCAAAAGCCGCAGCTAAAAAGCATGGCTTCGGCAAGGGGATCCACGTCCCTGAAAGGCTACTGAGCCGGGTCGAGGCTGACACTCAGGAAGTGGACGTTCACCTAGTTGGTGAGGATGGCATCTACATAGGACGTGCCTACCTAACCGTATTGCTAGAAGTACTAACCAGTTCGGTTATTGGCTGGAGCCTTTCGTTCACTCCGCCTTGTTTCGAAAAAACCGCAAGCGCGCTGAGTCATGCGTTGCGCATGCGCGAAGATGGCTCCCCAGCCGGGCTCATGGAAGAGCTAGTCGTAGATAACGGGCCAGAGTTCTACAACGCCTCCCTGCTTGCCCTGGCCAACCGCCTTGGGTTCACCGTTCGCTTCTGCTCGAAGGGCCAACCTAACCAAAAACCCCACGTTGAGAGTTTTTTCCGCACCTTGAATCTACAACTCATTCATGGGTTGAACGGAACCACGAAGTCCAATACGACGATGCGGGGAGACTATGACTCCGAGGGCGAAGCGGTAATGACGCTAGATGAGTTTCGCGCGATCGTCGATGACTGGATTCTGAACTACTACAACAAAACGAGTCACGGCCATCGCTATCTGCCAGCAAACGTGCTGTGGGAGCGATACATGGACAAAATGAATCCGCCGAAAGTTTTTACAGTTGAGGCTCTGAGTTTTATCTGTATTTCGACTCACTTCTGCACTATCAATCGCGGTCGAGTTCGGTTCAAGAACTTGGCATGGTCCGGTCCGGGGCTACCCATCATTGAAAATAATTTGAAGACCTCACAAAAGGTCGAAGTTCTATACGACCGAACGGACCTCGGTACTGTCTACGTGCGAGATCCGAGTAGCGGTACGTTCTATCAAGCAGATGGAGTGCATAGCTATCAGTTTGGCCTGTCCATGTATGAACACGAACTGGTACAAAAAAAACTTAAGGAAGAGGCAAAGCTCTTTACAGGCGAAGAAGCTCGGCAGACATTGCGCCGGATCTGGCAGGCCCTGAGCGAGAGCACAGCGAACAATGCGCGACGTAAACGTGCCCATCTCCGTGATGTTCGAAATAACCCGACACAGAACATTACCGCGCCTAATAACTTGAGTGATGACGCTCAACACATCAACGAACACATCGAACTTGCTGAGGAAATCGATCTTGAACTTATTAACGACACGCTTGATGACGATGACGACTACGAAACCTTCGAACTACCTAGGAAGTAATGATGAACGACGAGATCAAAGACAAGCTGGTGCAGTTTGCACAATTTGTTGTGAACCACCCTGAATATGCCGATGCGCTTAGCTGCATTGCGCGCAGTATTGAAGCCACGACGACAAGAGGAGAGCCGGCATCGGCGCTCCTGACTGGAGAGCCTGGCACCGGTAAATCTACGGCCTGCAAGATCGCATTGAGCCAGTTCGGTGGGAGGCGAATTGTTAACACGGAAGTAGGTACGACTGAAATCGTTCCGGCGTTCTACTGTTCACTACAAGCAGGTGCCACGACCAAGAGCCTGACGACGTCGATGTTGCAGGAACTGGGATCCAGCAACGTAACCGGCAATAGCTCGGCGCTATTCAAGCGCCTTGTCACTCTTCTTCAGACCTGCCAGACCAAGCTCATCGTTCTCGATGAATTCGACAACCTGCTTCGCAAGGGAGCAGAAAAATCCCGTGAACAGGTATGCGACTGGGTGCGCACCCTGTTGAACGAAACATTGGTCCCGGTGGCGATAGAGGGTATTCCCAGCTGCGAAGAAATCATCAACGCGCACCCTCAGCTCTCCCGAAGGTATCCGTATCGGCACAAGATGAACCATTTCAGTTACGCCGCCCTTGACCCAGCCTCAGTATTCAGCAAAACACTGCGAGCACTCGGTGGGGCGATCAAGAAAATAGGTGGGTTCGATAAGTGCATCAGCTTGAACACGGAGCAGCCGCTTAAAGCCATGTATCTCTCGACAGGCGGAAATATGAATGGAATTCGCCAGATCCTAAACGATGCTTTCCGGCTCGCGCTGCTGCGTAATAACGGAAGCTTCGAGCTTATCGACCTGATCAGCGCCGCTGATCTCTCTGTCATTCCCACCGCGCTTTATCGCGGCAATGCCTTTCGTCTCACCGACGAGTCGCTCACTAAGATCATCTCCGGGGGGAAAGTAAAATGAATATTTTCCACCTCGCCCACGCCCGTGATGAAGAGAGTCCCCGAAGCGTAATGATGCGTACCGCATATGCGAATGGCTTTGGCTCGGTTTCGGCAATCGCCAGAGCTTTCGGAGCAAAGGAGTCGCGCCAACCACTCGCTTGGCAGATGCAGCAGTCGAAACTTGTAGGCCAATTGGCCAGCCATGAACACCTCAATGGGAAACAGTTTCTCGCGAGCTTCTACAAGCAGCTCGGGCGCACTAGTGAGAGCCCCGTTGAGGTCATGGGATTGGCCGTGCCAGCGGCCAATATTCGGACTGATGCGTATAGCTTTTGCCCAGACTGCATCCGGGCAGACAATCATCCATCGATACTGGATCTCAACTGGCTAAGAAGCTGCCCCTACCATACCTGCAAGCTAGAGTCGGCGTGCCCTGCATGCTCTCGCGAGATCCGCTGGACCCAGCTTTCCGGCCCCTATTGTCAGTGCGGATTTGATCTACGCAATACGCCGAGAACCTTCATGCGCGCAGATAGTTCCCATCGAATTCTGAGAATTTTCAGGCGACAAGACCAGCCAGCTCTAGATCGATTCATTTTTGCGCTGAAAGCCCTTCGGTATGCCCCAGCCCGCGAGCAAGCGCAGAGTATTGTAGAGAACGCTGCACGTGTCGCCGATTGTGACGAAGAAGTATTCAAGGAGCTATTGGAAGCGTCCATGTTGCTTCACCCTTGTCTTCCGACCAAGCCGCTTCTCGCTCCTTGGATAGCCTCGGAAGATTCATGGATCAAAAGCCAAGTACACCACTTGCTTAATTCCAAAACCGATATCGCCGATGCTAGCGGAACGTGCAATTGCTCAGAACTTCAACTTTATCAGGACGAAATGGTTTATGCCCTCAAGATCTCACCGACGAAGCTCAGATCATTTCTGACTCGTGATTTGGTTCAGCGCGTGAAGGGGAAGGAAGCTAGATGGAAGTACTCCGCCAAGAAGCTATGCATGCTGCTTGAGCAGTCGACCACGCCCAGCACGGCAGTTATGCAAGCGCCCGCCTTGAGCCCTTCAAACCAAGGTTGCAGCACATACCTCTCCATTGATGAGGCTGCTGTCCGATTGGGCGTATACCCAGATGCAGTCCGCAGTGCCTACTCGCAGGGTTTCATAAGCGCCTTCGCTAGGAAAGATGCTCATGGCAGGAGGCTGCTCCTGGCGGCTGCGGTAGAGCACTTCTCGGCGACATTTGCTTTCGTAGGTCAGCTTGCTACGGAACTGAATCTTCCTAGGACAACTCTTTCCGCAAAACTCCTTCACCTCGGAATAACTCCCGTTTCTCGGCATGGGTTTGATGAAGGCTTGATCCCCATCTATCGCCGTGATGACGTAACCGGCGAGGTACGGAGCGCTCTACACAATCTCGCTCACTACAAATCAAATGCAGGTAGGAAACCGGCAGGCTGCTCTAGCCGCTCGGGAGAGGCAGCGACATCAAGCACAGACACGGCACGCGCGCTGGGCGTCGGCGTGCACGACCTTAAGCATCTCGAACGAAATGGCTACCTCGTCCGATCAAAGAATCTTAAGAAAGGTCGCTACTTCACCAACAGTTCAGTGACAAATGCTCAAGCACTGCTTAAGACTATGATCTCACTCAAGTGCTTTTCAGCCCAGCTCGGCATGTCTTCCCAGACGTTTTCCAGGAGATATATCCAAAGCGACTATCTGAAGTACATTCGCATAGGTAGCAAAACCCTAGTGCCGGTAGAGCAACTCCATCGCATCCAAGAGCACCGCGAACTATTCGTTAGCCTGTGCGAGGCAGACGAAATTCTTGGCGCGCCCATTGGCCACACCGCCAACCTTATAAGAATGAAAAAACTTACCCCTCTCCATTCTAATGAAGCCGGCTATATCTCTACGGTTTGCCTTGTGCGCCGCAATGATATCAACGAGATAAAGTAGCCACTCATCCGTAAAAAACAGTAGCGTTCTGTTACTGCGAACACAAATTTTTAAAATCTTAAAAACCCATTTCGCAAATTAGCGCAAAAACCGGTTAGAAATTCGCAAAATAGCGAAAAATAAGTTTCGCCCCCAGTGAGAAATCGACCTAGAGGCCCTGAGTTCCGGGATCAAGGTTTCGCCAATTAACGAAAATGAGTGGCCACTGAAAACATCACATTTACAAGAAGGGGCAACGTAGTTGCCCCTTTTTCTTACAAGGAAGAACAATGAATCCTGTAATCGGAAACCTTCTTCAAGAATTCATTGAAACACAAAAAATAAAAGCAAAAGACAAACAAAGCGAATTTGAAATATTCGCAAACTACATCATTGCATACCCTAAAATTCCAGACACCTTCGATGTCGACATACTCTCGACTGGCGAAGGCGAATTCGGCATAGACGGCATTGGAATAATTATCAATGAAAAACTGGTCGACAATGAAGAACAAGCCAGCGACATAATTAACGCCAGCAACACCATTGAAGTTGAATTTCTATTCTGCCAAGCCAAAACCTCAGAAAAATTTGATGGCGGCGACATACTAAAATTCACAAGTGCTGTCGAAGATTTCTTTGCAAATCAAAGAAAGCACAATTTAATACCAAAGATTAACGAAGCAAGAAAAATATTTGACCTCATCATAGATAACTCAAATAAGTGCCGAAAAAATCTACCAAGCGTATCTTTATACTACGTCACTACCGGAGTATGGAAAAACGACCCCATCCTGTGCGAGCTACTGGAGAAATGCAAAGAGCGCCTCGATGAGAAAGCCATCTTTGGCTCCGTGGGATGGCATGCTTTAGGTGCAAAAGAAGTACAGCGAAAATACACCTACAGCAAAAATTCCATTTCCGTGACAGCCACAGTGGGGAAAAACATAACATTACCACCCATACCAAATGTCAAAGAGTCTTACTTGGCGATAATATCCGCCGTGGAATTCCTAAAAATAATAACCGAGCCAGACGGAAGTGTACGAAAGAGTCTTTTCTTCGACAACATTCGAGACTTCGAACCCAAATCCGATATAAATTTAAAAATTGGGGAAACCTTACGATCTGGCCAAAATATCGAGTTCCCTATCCGCAACAACGGGATAACTATCGTTACACGCTATCTCCAGCGAGTCGGCGACAACTTCACATTGGAAGACTTTCAAATTGTAAATGGCTGCCAAACCAGTCACGTTCTACAAGAAAACTCAAACCACCTGACAGACGCAGTGCAAATTCCCATAAAAATAATCTGCACTGACGACGAAGAAGTTACCGCCCGCGTCATCATTTCTTCAAACCAGCAGAATGAAGTCAATGAAGAAATGTTTTGGTCACTCAAGTCAATACATAAAGACATCGAGATATTCATGTCAGCCAAAAACGGCGACCTGAAACTATTTTATGAGCGCAGAGCCGGACAATACAACGCAGACATCGAAGTTGAAAAAGTAAGAATCATCACAAAAGAAAGCCTACTAAAGTCTTACGCTTCAATGTTCCTTGACGAGGCAAACAAAGTCGGCAGGCATTATGGGGATTTAATCCCCATGGTTGGCCATAGTATATTTAAAGAAAGCGACAGAATGTACCCCTACTACACTGCCGCTTACGCCTCCTTTAGACTAGAGTGGCTATTCCGCAACAACAGAATAGACAAAAAATACAAGCCATTCAGGTTTCAAATGTTAATGGCCGTAAGACTTACAATACAGAAGGATCTAGGCCTCAACGAAAAAGAAAAATACACTCGCGAATACTGCGAAGCAATAGACAAGTTTATGCAAAACATTGAGGAATCAACAAAAGTCTTCCAGAGAACAATAGACTCCATAAAAGAGGCACTAGTAGTCATAGGGCAAGAAGACGAAATAACTCATAGAGTTTCAAAAATGAGAGACACACGCGACGCTCTTAAAAAAGTGATCAACGGATAATTCAAGCGAGTAGCCCGGACAATCGCTGACGGTGGATGAAAAGAGCGTCATCAACCCTACAGGTCGCCGACATACCGTGTAGGGTGGACAACGCGAAGCTTGTCCACCATGCTTCAGATACAGCCATTGAGATATTGGGGACAGATTTATTTTCTCTGTCGCCCTCTACTACTGGTTTCGCCCTTACGGCGAGTTACTTTCTCTTTGCTCGCGCGAAAGAGAAAGGATAATCAGGGACAGATAATCGGGGACAGACCACGATTTACCGGCGCCACCCATGCACCTTTTCGCCCTTACGGCGAGTCACTTTCTCTTGAGGACAATCGGGGACAGACCACGATTCACCGTCGCCACCCATGCACCTTTTCGCCCTTACGGCGAGTCACTTGACTCGCTTCGCTCGCCCTTCGGGCCAGCCTGCGGCTGTTACTCCGCTTCGCTCCGTTTCTCTTTACTCGCGCAGAAAGTAACCAAAGAGAAAGCGCGCCCGGCATCCGGGTTTCGCTGCGCGAAACTCCCCTCGCTCCGGTGCTGTTCCGAAGGTCGTCACGGAGGGCCATCCCTACCTAGGCGGCCCCGGCCATCGTTCCTCGTTTGGCATCCATGCCAAACGCCCCTCTCCACAGCACCTCCACTCGGCCTCCTGACGGGATTCGGGGATCGCGGCGTTTGAACGTTTTGTGGACGGCGGAGTAAAGGCAAAGGCAGGCAAGATCATCACGGCTAACGCCGCGATGCTCTTGCTTCGTTTAGTGCTGGAACATCAATCTCGCAGGCGACGCCAAACGCCCCGTCAGGAGGCAGAGTGGAATCGTTGTGTAAGGGGTTGAGCGGCATGGATGCCGCGAGAGCCGCGATGGGCCAGGGATGGCCCTTCGCGGCGGGCCCCTGGAACGACGATGAAGCGAGGGAACCCGACGAAGTCGGGCCGGATGGTAGGGGCAAGACCTTTTGCTTACTTTTGGGGCGTTTGCCAAAAGTGAGCCGCTGTAAGAGCGGAACCGGTATGAAGAGCCACACATCAGCGGCGGATTCACTCCGTAGCGAGTAGACCGGACAACCGCTGATAGTGGATGAAAAAAGCGTCATCCACCCTACTCAATCAATCATCTGACAGCCAAAACCGCGTTAACCGATTGCAGCAGAATCGTCACTGAACACCGCGCAGTCACGTCCACGCGCCTTGGCTGAATAAAGCGCTTCATCCGCACGCTTCAGCCAGATATCAGCAGTCATTCCCTGCAGCCAAGGTGCCACGCCAAATGACACCGTTACTTCCTTACCATCGGGCGTTTTCAGGTTGTTTTTGATGGCCTCTCTAAGGTTGTTGATACAGGCCTGTTGCTGCTGAAGGCTGACCTCAGGAATGAGCAGGACAAACTCCTCCCCACCGAACCGGTAAAATTGATCATATTTGCGGATATTGGCCATAGTAATGGCGGAAAAATCCCTCAAGACTTGATCACCAACAGCATGACCATAATTATCATTCACCATCTTAAAGTGATCGATATCCACAATAGCCAATAACTGTTGAGTGCCATTACGTTCCGCACTGGATAATGCCGCTGCCATACCTGAGCGCAACGACCGTCGATTAAAGGCACCCGTCAAAGGATCAATAGTATTCAGGGTTTCCAGCAAATCAAACTGCTTCAAACTATGACGGGCATACACGTAGGCACTCATTGACAACATTATACTTGTGACAATAAAAGAATTCAGCGAGACAATATTAAATACATCTGCCAAAGCCACCACCACTGCACCGGCGACTGCATTTATAAACAGGGCTTCAACAGGCCTTACGAGAATAAACGTACTGGCGCATACGGGGTAAACCCACAAAACACCATCCACCCCATTATTAATAGCAACGGTCACTGCGCCAGCGTTAATAAATACGGCAGCTATTGCACTAACAATTCGAATTTTTTTGAAACAGTACGCGCAAGCAACAATACTTATGAGCCCAACAATCAGCAGCACATCAACGAGCATTGCAATGAAGTCACCTTCCTGATACCGGATAACCACAAAGGGCGAAACACCCAACACAGCAACTGCACCGAGTAACGCCAACATCGAAAGCTGATATTTTTGCTGCAGTTGATTAATCATAATTCACTCAAAAATAAAAACGGCTAATACTAAAATCTAAAAACACTCAGCCACGTTGAAAAGCTCGGCATCTGGTTACTAATTTCTCACCCCCCCATGCGAAAAGGGGGCAGATTTATTATCCTCGTTGCCCAAGACCACTGATTTCGCCTTTACGACAAGCGAGTAGCCGGACAACCGCCGCAAGGGTAGATGCAAAGAGCGTCATCCAGCCTACGAGGCTAGGCTTTGTACGAAAAGTGCCTGCGCTCAGTGATACTGCGTTGAAATCACTCTCAGAATGCTCATTTACAGCACGTAAACTGCGCTTCTTCGAGCGATTTCGCCTTGCCTGACCTTCGCTCGACGACTTTTCGTACAGAGCCTAGCCATTAACCCTTGCCTTTCTTCTTGGCAATCGCCTTCATTCGCGCTGCGGCTTTCTGCACGACGGCCATCTTCTCGGGCCGTTTCATGCCGCGCCATTTGCGGATTTCCTCGCGCGTGCGCCCACAACTGACGCACAGCTCGCTGTTGAGCTGGCACAGCGACACGCAGGGGTTCTCAATGTCCTTGGCCACGCTTGCCCCTTGCCTGCCGCTCGACCGAAAACGCCACATGTTCAGCGATGCTGGAAACGCTGATGCCCACGTCCTCGAAAGCGGCCTGGGTCAGCGCCAGCATTCGCGCCTTGTCCGCACTGGCGAGTGCGCGCGCCCTGCTCGCCTCGCTATCGAACATCCAGGTCACGCGCAGGCTCTGCGGAAACCGCTCGTAGTCCACCTCATGGGTCAACCACTGGAAGCCGACGATTTCGCTTTTCGCCGTTTCACAGGCCTGGGTCAGCGCGCGAATCAGCTCGCGCTCGATGCCTGAATATTTTCGTTTCGGCGATGGCATAGGGTTCTTCCAGCTCGGCGTTCGGGGCGCCGTCATATTACCCGAGGCGAACGCTGGCAATCGCGACGCCCGAGCAAGGCGGCCCACGGGTTACAATCCTGGCCCACTTGCCCAGCGGAGCCCACCTGCCGATGTTTACCCTCTCCCACCTCAACAGCACGCCGCCCGAGTCCCTGAAGAGCCAGGTGCTGCAGATGGTGGTGGACTACTTCGGTGACGTCAGCGTGGTGCCGCTACTGCCGAGCAACCCGCTGTATCAGTTGTACCAGTATGTGATCGGCTACGAGGTGCATCTGCACCTGCAGAGCATGAACGCTGAGACCGAAGGCCCGGTGCAGTTGCTGCTGGCGCTGGACGATGAAGACCCGTCCCGCGTGCTGGGTTTTGCCCTGTACCTGCCGAGCCCGGATGATGCGGCCGCCTGCTCCCTCGCCTACCTGGCGGTAGATGCCGGACACCGCCGTCAGGGCATCGGTCGAGCGCTGCTGCAACGCGTGTTGGCACATCGCCCGCACCTGGAGCTGGCCTGTGCAGCAGACAAGGTGCCGCTGTTCGAGGCCCTAGGCTTGCAGGTGCTGGCTGCTCAGGGTGCGCAGGTGCTGATGAGCAGCCGCGACTATCGCTCCAGCGGCATGGTCGCGGTCGCCGACCTGGCGCCGGTGTTTGCCTCCACCGAGGTCAGGCAGATTCACGCCTACTTGCTCAAGCAGCACGGCCAGCGCGCCATGCAACAGGCGGAAAAGCAGCGCGACCAGCACCTCGATGCGCTCGCGCTCCAGGCGCAGCAACTGGTCGACGAACGCCTGCCTTCACGCGCGTTGCATTGACTGGATCAGCGATGCCCGCTCCTTCTTGGAAAGATGCAGGGCTTCATCCTCGATCTTTTGCAGATCCATGGCTTCACCTCTCGCTTGTGTACCGGCAAATCTTGGCACGGATGCTTAGCGGGTGCCACGACTGCGGCTCCTTGGACAGTCGTCACACCGAACACAACCCACCCGGCACCGCCATGACCCACTCCCGCACCGCGAGAATGGTCGGATCGTTTCTGCGGCTCTCCGGGTACACCAGAAAGAACGGCTTGCCTTCCAGTTCCGGGCCGAAGGGTTGCACCAGTCGTCCCTCTCTCAGCTCATCCTCGATCAGTTGCCGGCTCATCAGCGCCACGCCCTGGGCGCCAACGGCCGCCGAAACGGCGTGGGTTTCGTCGGAGAACACCAATCCGGCACCGACATCCAGCCCCGGCACCTGAGCTTTTTTCTGCCAGACGGCCCAATCCATCGGTGAGGAAATCACTGCCTGGTTGCGAAAGTGAATCAGCGTATGCCTGGGCAGCTCAGCAGCATCGTGCAGCTCCAATAGCGGGCTGCAGGCCGGAACGAAGGTGTTGTCGAAGAGTTTTTCGGCGACCAGGCCGGGCCAGCGGCCGTCGCCGTAGCGAATGGCGATATCCGCCGTGACGCCATCGAGTGCCACCGGCTCGTGCGAGGCGTGGATACGCAGGTCGATAGTGGGGTGGGAGTCGCGCAGCATGCACACCCAGGGCAGCAGCCAGCGTACGGCCACGGCCGGCGTGGTGCTGAGGGTAATGGCCTGTCGGCTGGGCGTTGCGCTGAGCCGTTCGACCGTGGCGCCGATGCTGTCGAAGGCGCTCTCCAGCACCTGCTGCAGTTCACGCCCGGCCATGGTCAATTCCAACTGACGCGGTTTGCGCACGAACAGCGCAACGCCGAGGGCGTCTTCCAGCGCGCGAATCTGGTGACTGATCGCTGTGGCGGTAACGGAAAGTTCTTCCGCGGCCTGCTTGGCGCTTTCGTGACGGGCGGCCGCCTCGAAGGCGCGCAAGGCGGACAGCGGAGGGAGTCGGCGCCGGCTCATGCCTGAATATTCCTCATCCATTGCGAAAAATATTGATCGTTTGTCGCCCGCACTGGGCGAATTTAGCCTGAGTCTGTTGCTAATCACAGATGAATTCAAATTCAAGCAGGAGACTCATCATGACCCATATTCTGCATCTCGACGCCAGCGCCCGTCCCGGCCTCGCCGGCAAGGACCTGCACGGTTCGCACAGCCGCAACCTCAGCCATCGTTTCATCAGCCAGTGGCAGGCGCGCCGCCCACAGGACGTCGTCACCTACCGCGACATCGGTCAGAACCCGCCGTCGATCATCAGTCATGACTGGATCGCCTCATCCTTCACGCCCGAGCCGAAACGCGAAGCCTGGATGCACGACACCCTGGCCGAAAGTGATCGCCTGGTGGATGAACTGATCGCCGCCGACGTAGTGGTGATCGGCACGCCGCTTTACAACTTCGGCATGCCCGCCGCGCTCAAGGCGTGGGTCGACCAGGTGGTGCGCCCCGGCCGCACCGTGGACGTGGATGAAAGCAACCCGCTCGATCCATACATTCCCAAGCTGGCCGACCGGCCACGCCATGCGGTAATCCTCACGGCGCGCGGCGGTGTCGGTTTCGACCTGGGTGGCGAGATGGCGCATATGAACCATCTGGAGCCGAACCTGATCACTGCACTCGGCTTCATCGGCATCACCCGCGTGCACCAAATTGCCATCGAGGGCCAGGAAGTCGGCGGTGAACTGCTCGCCGCATCAGTCAAACAGGCCTTGGCCAAGGTCGATGCGCTGGTGGCCGAACTGCAGCGTTCATTGCAAACCGAGCGCGTCGAGGAGCCGGCATGAGGCAATGGCCAGGCTGAGGGTGACGCAGCCTCGCGTCAGCGCTTGGTGCAGGCAAACAGCGCGTTGCCGGAGCTGCCATCCCACGGCGCCAGCCGCTGATAGTCGTGCTCCAGCACCTGCACCTCGAAGTGCGACGCCAGCAGGCTCTGCAGCTCGGCGAAGTTCACCGCCACCATCGGGTGTTCGTCGTGCCAGACCTCGCTCTGCGAGGCGACGGTGCGCTCGATTCGCAGGCGCAGCGCCTGCTGCTCGCCTTCACCGCGGTAGTACCAGCCGGAGCTGAAGCGGAACTGCCCGTCGGCATGCTGCGCGCAGTGGGAAACGAACGAGGCGTTGTCGATGCGCTGCTTGTCCACGGCGTTGAAGCAGAACACCCCGCCCGGCGCCAGGGCCTCGTGCACGCTGACGATGCAAGCTTTCAGACGCTCGATGCTGGCGCTGTAGTGGATGGAGTAGAGAAAGCAGGTGATCAGGTCCAGCGGCTCGTCAACCTGAAAGCCACACATGTCCTGCCGGGCAAAGCGCGCCTCTGGGCAGCGCTGAGCGGCGCGGTCGAGCATCGGCAGGTTGATGTCCAGGCCGCTGCTGACATAACCGGCATCGAGAAAGTGGCGCACATGCGGGCCGGTGCCACAGGCCAGATCGAGATGACGCTTGCCACCGTTGCCGAACAGCTGTTGCAGGCGGTGCACGCAATGGCTCTGGGCGGCGTAGTCGATGTCCGCGCACATCAGATCGTAGTAACCCGACAGGTCGGTATAGAGAGCATTGCCGGACATGATGACAGGGGCACGAGGACGGAGGGCGCGCATCATAGCTCATGACCGATGCCGCTGAGCATTGACTTGACGTGGCATGCCTTGAATCAGCCACTTTCATTCAAGCAAGCAGGCACCTCGAGCCAGTCATCATACGACACCATAGAAACACAGCCGCCTCCACCCAATGCCTGACCCGCCTGGTGCGCGTGCGGCAGATGATTTTGCGCAGTTAAACTGTTACGGCAGCGCTGAAGCACTTTCACAGTCATCACACATCGTATAAGTTCACGAAGTCGCATCTGCGATCAACAAGAACAACAAGGAACCTCACGATGAATGACGAACAACGCCCCGACGGTTCGCGCCGTCATTTTCTCAAGCAATCGCTGGTCTATTCCGCTGCTGCCGCCAGCGCTGCCTCGCTGCTGCCGCAACTGGCCAACGCCACGCAGCCTCTGGATATGCGCTATCCATCCGGTGCGGTCAAGGCGCTGGATGACAGTTTCTTGCAACTGCGCCTGTTCAACGCCAGTGTCGAAAAGCTCGCCGATGGCATCCGCTGGGCCGAAGGCCCGGTGTGGTTCGGCGATGGTCGCTACCTGCTGGTCAGCGACATCCCCAACAACCGCATCATGCGCTGGGACGAAATCAGCCAGTCGCTGGCCGTCTACCGCCAGCCATCGAACTATTCCAATGGCCTGGTGCGCGACCGCCAGGGCCGGCTGATCGCCTGCGAAGGATCGACCACTCAAGACGTTGGCCGGCGCATCACCCGCACCGAACACGACGGCAGCATCACCGTGCTGGCCGATAAATTCGAGGGCAAGCGCTTCAATTCGCCGAACGACCTGGTGGTCAAGCGCGACGGCTCGGTGTGGTTCACCGACCCGCCCTTCCAGACCGGCAATTTCTACGAAGGCTACAAGATCGAGCCGGAGTTGCCCCACGGCGTCTACCGCATCGACGGCGAAACGCAGCAAGTCACCCGAGTGATCGACGATCTGGCCGGCCCTAACGGCCTGTGCTTCTCGCCGGACGAAAAGACCCTGTACATCGTCGAGGGCCGCGCCAAGCCGCATCGCCTGGTGTGGGCTTATCAGGTGAACGATGACGGCAGCCTCGGCCAACGCCGCAAACACATCGAAGCCACCGACACCGGCGCGCTGGATGGCATCAAATGCGACGAGTTCGGCAACCTGTGGTGCGGCTGGGGCAGCAACGGTTCAGCCGAGAGCGACCCGGAAAAGCTCGATGGCGTGCGCGTGTTCAACCCACAGGGCAAGGCCATCGGCCATATCTCACTGCCAGAGCGCTGCGCCAACCTGTGCTTTGGCGGCGAGAAAGGTAATCGCCTGTTCATGGCCAGCAGCCACGGCATCTATTCCCTGTTCGTCAACGCACGCGGTGCTACCTTCGTCAGGTAACCCATGCGCCACGGCCGATCCGGCCGTGGCCTTCCCTGCCTCAGGGCCGGACAGCCCCAAAATGCGCTTAAACCCTTCTATCTCGGTCATTACAGCAAGCATCAGTCGCATCGATGTTCACCATCATGCCAATGAAGTTCTCTGAAAAAATCCAGTGCGTAACATCTGCTCCATACCCAACCACAACACCGCTGGAGCAAAACATCATGAAACGCCAACTCATCCTCAGCTTCGCTTTCTCCGTACTGGCAGCCAACGTATTCGCCGCTTCTTCCACCCAACCTGTAGTCGCCGAAGGTGGTTCGGACCGCCTGATCGAAAACCGCGTCGCTGAAGGTGGCTCCGACCGTCTGATCGAAAACCGCGTTGCTGAAGGTGGCTCCGACCGTCTGATCGAAAACCGCGTTGCTGAAGGTGGCTCCGACCGTCTGATCGAAAACCGCGTTGCCGAAGGTGGCTCCGACCGTCTGATCGAAAACCGCGTTGCCGAAGGTGGCTCCGACCGTCTGATCGAAAACCGCGTTGCCGAAGGTGGCTCCGACCGTCTGATCGAAAACCGCGTTGCCGAAGGTGGCTCCGACCGTCTGATCGAAAACCGCGTTGCCGAAGGTGGCTCGGATCGCCTGATCGAAAACCGCACCGCCTGACACCTTCCTGATGACCTGATCGAGAACGTCGTATGACTCGATGGCAAGCACAGCCCCACAAGGCCGGCCTGATAAGCCGGCCTTGGCTTTTTCAGGGGTAAAGAAACCGTGCGCTCACTGCGCGAATGAGTAGCCCCGTGTCGACCCCAGGCAATCGACCACCCCGCCCCCGCTCTATGGTGAACGCCCCTCTTGATCATTCACCGGAGCGCCCCATGGCCAACAAACCGATCACCGTTCTGCGCGATACCCAGCCGATGCCCGTCGTCGATGCCTGCAAGTGGGAGCGCATCGAAGGTGACCCGCACACCGTCAACCTCAATGCCTACACCTCCGAAGACGGCAGCAAGATCATGGGTACCTGGATCTGCACGCCCGGCAAATGGCGCGTGGAGTACGTGAAGTGGGAGTACTGCCACTTTCAGGAGGGCTACTGCATCATCACCCCGGACGGCATGGAGCCGATCCATCTCAAGGCCGGCGACATCTTCGTGGTCGAGCCGGGCATGAAGGGCACCTGGGAAGTGGTGGAAACGGTGCGCAAGTACTTCGTGTTCGCCTGATCGCAGCACCTCGTATCGGTGCGCGTCCACTACGGCGCCCACCGAACCCCCTTGCCTTGTTCGAAGGCCAGGCAACCCGCTACCGCGTCAATCCTGCAGCCCTCACTCTGGATGGCTGCGTAACGCTCTTCAGGGCGCCCGCACCGTGAGGCTCACCAGTTTGAGCACGATCGGCCGCACCAGCATCAC
Organism: Ectopseudomonas composti; assembly: GCF_900115475.1. Classification (GTDB taxonomy): domain Bacteria; phylum Pseudomonadota; class Gammaproteobacteria; order Pseudomonadales; family Pseudomonadaceae; genus Aquipseudomonas; species Aquipseudomonas composti. Next base: position 34,570 of record NZ_FOWP01000002.1, on the reverse strand, counting down.
GCAAACGAACGCTACCGGCATCGCCAGGCAGTAAGCACTCAGCACCGCCTGCAGATAACCCGGGCCGATGCCCCGGTTTGCTGCGGTAATCAACAGCGTCATGAGCATGGCCATGATGCTCGACATGAAGAAGGCGAAGGCCACGGGCATGGCACGGGCAGGCAGCTTCCAGCTGCGCGTGGCGGTTGCAGCGAGGTCGAGATCGGACATTGCTCAGGTTCTCTGTTCGATGAAAGTACCGAACACTCTAGCGATGAAGGTGATTGCAGCGGTAGAGGGTGGAAGGTAAGTTGAATATCAAGATCAACTTACGAATGAATGGCACATTGGAAAGTAAAAGCACAGATACCCTGCGCGGCCTGGAGAGTTTCGTGAAGGCCGTAGAAAGCGGCAGCATCGCTGCCGGCGCACGCCTGCTGGGTATCAGCGCAGCCGCAGCGAGCCAGAATATCGCCCGCCTGGAGCAGAGCCTGGGCCTTCGCCTGCTCACCCGTACCACTCGAAGGTTGGCACTCACCGACGCCGGCTCGCTGTACTTCGAACGCGTGCAGGCTGCCCTTCAGGAGCTGGAACTCGCCCGCGCCGCCATCGCCGACTTGCAGGACGAGCCACGCGGGCAGTTGCGCATCGCTACCAGTGCGGCGTTCGGTCGTCATGTATTGGCTCCACTGATTCCCGGTTTCATGGCGCAGCACCCGCGCATCCGCTGCGAACTGCTGACCACCGACGGCAGCGTCGATCACGTGCAGGAAGGCGTGGACATCAGTATCCACATCGAGCAGCAACTGCAGAGCGGCCTGGTGGCCAGACGCATCGCCACTGCACAGACCCGCTTCTGCGCCGCACCTGCCTACCTGCAACGCGCCGGGCACCCCAGCGAACCCGAACAATTGCGCGACCACGACTGCCTGCTGTTTCGTTTCGCCACCGACGGGCGCCTCTTGCGCTGGGGCTTCGTTCGCGACGACGTGCACTTCGATGCTCAGGTCAGAGTGGGCATGAGCAGCAACGATATCGATGCCTTGGCACAGTGCGCTGCGTCAGGCGGCGGCATCACCCGCCTGGCTTCCTTTGTCGCCGATCCCTACCTGGCCCGCGGTGACCTGGTCGAACTGTTCTCTTCGGCCACGCCCACAGACAGCCGTGCGAGCAGCGCACCACTGGACTTTTACCTGTGTGTGCGTGACCGCTATGAGCTGACGCCCAAGGTGCGTCTGTTCATCGATTACCTGCAACACGCCCTGCCCGCCGAGTTGCAACCCTCAACCGAGGCGCGCTGAGATGGCTTGTAAAACGCAGGAACTTGGCCTATCCACAACGGTCAGTGCTGCGCCGCCGATCCGGCGGTTTCCCAACCACGGACGACCCACAAGGTCTTTCAGCAAGGAACTCTCATGAACCGACTCAAACTGCCACTGCTCTCCCTCGTCTGCGCCCTGCCGCTGGCCGCCTGCGCAGCCACGCCCGAGGCGCTCAAGCCCTACCCCGCCGCTGCCGACGGCTACAGCCGCCACGTGATCGAGCTACCGGCACAGGCCAACGAAGCCGAGCACAAGGTGGAAATCATCGCCGGCAAAACCCTGGAAGTGGACTGCAACCAGCAACGCCTGGGCGGCCAGTGGCAGGAAAAAACCGTGGAAGGTTGGGGCTATAACTACTACGAACTGGGCCAGGTCGGCCCGGCCATGAGCACCCTGATGGCCTGCCCGGATGGCAGCCGCAAGCCAGCGTTCGTGCGCGTCGGTGGTGAGCCGCAACTGGTGCGCTACAACAGCAAGCTGCCGCTGGTGATCTACGCACCCAAGGATGTCGAAGTGCGCTATCGCGTGTGGTCCGCCGCAGGTGAAACCAGCGTGGCGCCGCTTCAGTAAGCACTACTGCCGTACACCAGCCCGTCCGGGCTGGTGTACTGATAGTCACTTGAGCAGCGATGGCCTGAATGCGTCCATCGCCAGCGACACCACTCTTGCAGCGCTGAGCTCAGCGCATGCAGCACTGTTTGTATTTCTTGCCACTGCCGCAGGTGCACGGGTCGTTGCGACCCACCTTGGCGTCATCACGGCGTACCGGCAGTACTGGCTGCAGGTTTTGCTGCCAGTACTCGTAAAGCTCGACAGCCGCCGGTTCGAGCAGCGCCGTGCTGGCGTCATACTCGGCGTCGGACATGGCCTTGAGCGTCGCGCTGCCGCTTTCATCGCCGTGCAGGGTGATCAGCGCACGGGCTGCTGCCACCGACTCTGGCAGTGCTTCCTCCAGCCAACCGGCAACCGTAGCGCCGCGCAGATAGCCCGCGCACCACTCGGAGACGATCAACTTCTCGCCCTTGCCGTTGCTGTCAGCAAGGAAGATCGCCTCGTAATCATCCGGCTCCTCGCTGAGCATGTAGGCCGCCTCGCTCATCAGCTCGACGGCCAGCTTCATGAAGCGCTCGCCATCCTTGTCGCTCGGCCATTGCGGCGGCTGGTCGGCCCAGATCGCCGAATACCAGACGGCAGGCGCAACCTGGCGCGGGCCGGAGACGATGGCGGCGAAAAAACCGTCCAGCTCGCTGGCGGACAGAATCGAGTCATCGTTGCCGTACTTGAGCAGCCACTGATCGAGCTTCTCCAACCCTCTGTTGTCCATCGCCATGTTCCCACTGAAAAGGGCGCTATTTTCCCATATCTGGCCGGCGGCAGACAGCCTGAGCTCACCGCCAGCCTTCGCGCTCATCCCAGGCGGGCCTGCAACTGTGCCTGCGCCGGGGTAAAGCGTGCGACCGCCGCCAGCAGCGCCTGCAGCGAGGCGCGCAGCAGATTGCCATCGCGCCCGGCACCGAAGCGCGAGCCGCTCTGCCCCCGCCAGCTGACTTCCACCAGCGCCAGCGCACTGGCCTCGCTACCGCCGCCGAGGCTGTGCTCGTGGTAATCGTCGATGCGCAGCGGCAGATCCAGCGCGGCCACCGCCGCAGCCAGCGGTCCGCTGCCAGCGCCATGCAGCATCAGGCGGCGGCCGGCCAACTCGATTTCCAATTCGATGTGCTGCCGCTCGCCTTCGTCCTGTAGACGATGACCGCGATAGACCAGCGTGCCACCCACCTGCGCCGGCGCCAGATAGGTTTGCTGGTACAGCTGCCACAGTTCGGCCGAAGACAGCTCGGTCTCGCTGCTGTCGGCCTGCTTCTGCACCACGGCGCTGAACTCCACCTGCTGCCGACGCGTCATCTGCACGCCGTGATCACGCTGCAACAGATAGGCGATTCCGCCTTTGCCGGACTGGCTGTTGACCCGCACGATGCTGTCGTAGGTGCGGCCGAGATCCTGCGGGTCGATCGGCAGGTACGGCACCCGCCACAAGCCCTCAGGATTCTGCGCGGCAAAGCCCTTGGCGATGGCGTCCTGATGCGAGCCGGAGAACGCGGTGAACACCAGGTCGCCGACATAAGGATGGCGCGGATGAACCGGCAAGCCGGTGCAGGCTTCGGCGATGCGCGCCACGCCAGCGATGTCGGAGAAATCCAGCCCCGGATCGATGCCTTGGGTGTAGAGGTTGAGCGCCAACGTCACCAGATCGAGATTGCCGCTGCGCTCGCCATTGCCGAACAGACACCCCTCGACCCGCTGCGCACCGGCCAGCAGCGCCTGCTCGGCGCAGGCCACGCCGGTGCCACGGTCGTTGTGCGGATGCACCGATAGCACCACGTGCTCGCGCCGCGCCAGGCGCCGATGCATCCACTCGATCTGGTCGGCGAAGACGTTGGCCGTGCTGACTTCCACGGTAGTCGGCAGATTGATGATGATCGGCCGCTCGGGGCCGGCATCCCAGGCGCGTATGGCGGCGTTGCAGATGCGCAACGACACCTCCAGTTCGGCCATGCAGAAGGTTTCCGGCGAGTACTGCAGCACCCACTCGGTCTCGGGATGGGCCGCCGCCAGCGTCTTCAACAGCTGGATGTGGCGCACCACCAACGCCTCGATCTCATCGACCGAGAGCTTGAACACCACCTCGCGCCACACCGGGGCGATAGCGTTGTACAGGTGCACGATCACCCGCCGCGCGCCGGCTACTGCCTGCACGGTCTGTTCGATGAGATCTTCGCGCAGCTGGGTCATCACCATCGGTGTGACGTCGTCCGGGATGCCGCCCTCGTCGATAAGCTGGCGGATGATGTCGAAATCGGTGCGCGAGGCAGCAGGAAAGCCCACCTCGATTTCCTTGAAGCCCAGGCGCACCAGCTCGCCGAACAGACGCAGCTTGCGCTCGCGGTTCATCGGCTCGAACAACGCCTGGTTGCCGTCACGCAGGTCGGTGGACAGCCACACGGGTGCCTGCTGCAAACGCTGCTGTGGCCAGCGGCGCTCGGGCAGATCGACAGGGGGAAACGCGCGGTACTTGGTGTGCGGATTGCGCAACATGACAAAGCCTCGATAGGGAGCAGAACAAGGTGATCTCCCCTGCCTGCGCAGCAGGCTGATCGAGGCCGGGATCAGGGGGAGATCAGCGGTGCGTGACGATCACACACCGGATCGGACCCCGGCCGAGGCTCAGGGCGGATAGAAGCTGGGCGAAGATGCTCATGGCGATACCTGCATGAATGAGTGCTCAGCTTAGTGCGCGCGATATCGACCACCTCACGCCAAATGGCCTATCACTGTCGCGAAATGGACAACCTGGCGCCGCAGCGCTAGGCTGACTCGCCCTCCAGCCGCACAACCCGCCATGGTCGATCACACCGAACTGCCCTATGAATCACTGGCCATGCCGGTCACCGGCGTGGCCGTCGACTACCCCAGCGGCCACCGGGTGCCGTCGCACAGCCACCCGCGCGCGCAACTGATCTACGCCATCGAAGGCGTGCTGGTGGTCGATACCCCGGCCGGGCGCTGGGTGACGCCGCCGAACCGCGGCGTATGGCTGCAGGCCGGCTGCGAACATGCCTTGCACATGCGCGGCGTCACCCGAGTGCGCAGCCTGTTCGTCAACCCCGACGCCGCACCCGGGCTGCCGGCTGGCAACCGCGTGATTGACGTCAACCCTCTGCTGCGCGAGCTGATCCAGGCCGCCACCCTGGTGCCGGCGCAGTACAGCACCGACAGCCGCGACGGCCGCCTGATGCGTTTTCTGCTGGATGAACTGAGCAGCCTGGCGGTGCTGCCGCTACACCTGCCCTGGCCGAGTGACTCGCGCATCGCCCGGGTGTGCCAGAGCCTCGCGGACAACCCGGCTCAGAACGACTCGGCCGAACACTGGGCGGCGCAACTGGCGATGAGCAGCAAGACCTTCCACCGCCATTTCCAGCGCAGCACCGGCATCACCTTCGGCCGTTGGCGCCAGCAGGCGCGCCTACTGCTCTCGCTGGAGGCATTGGCGCAGGGCCTGCCGGTGCTGCAGGTGGCGCTGCAGCATGGCTATGACAGTCAGAGCGCCTTCGCCGCGGCCTTCCGCCGCCAGTTCGGCGTGGCACCCTCGACGTTTTATCGCTGAAGGCCCGCCAGCGGGACTAGTGGCGGATGCCGAACCAGCGCAGCGCCGGTACAATGCGCAGCTTGCCCGTGCCGCCTGATAAAGAAAAAATCATGTCCCTGCCCAAACACCACCTGGAACTGCTCAGCCCTGCGCGTGACGTCGAAATCGCCCGCGAGGCCATCCTGCATGGCGCCGACGCCATCTATATCGGCGGCCCGAGCTTCGGCGCGCGGCACAACGCCTGCAACGAAGTGAGCGATATCGCCAGCCTGGTGGAGTTCGCCCGCCGCTACCATGCGCGGGTATTCACCACGATCAACACCATCTTGCATGACGACGAGCTGGAGCCGGCGCGCACGCTGATCCACCAGCTCTACGACGCAGGCGTGGATGCGTTGATCGTGCAGGACATGGGGGTGATGGAGCTGGATATTCCGCCCATCGAGCTGCATGCCAGCACCCAGACCGACATTCGCACCCTGGCACGAGCCAAATTTCTCGACCAGGCCGGCTTCTCCCAACTGGTGCTGGCGCGCGAGCTGAACCTGCAGGAAATCCGCCAGATTGCCGATGCCACAGACGCGGCCATTGAGTTCTTCATCCACGGCGCGCTGTGCGTGGCCTTCTCCGGCCAGTGCAACATTTCCCATGCGCAGACCGGGCGCAGCGCCAACCGCGGCGACTGCTCCCAAGCCTGCCGCCTGCCCTATACCCTCAAGGATGAGCAAGGCGGCGTGATCGCCTACGAGAAACACCTGCTGTCGATGAAGGACAACAACCAGAGCGCCAACCTGCGCGCTCTGGTCGAGGCCGGTGTGCGCTCGTTCAAGATCGAGGGCCGCTACAAGGATGTGGCCTACGTGAAGAACATCACCGCCCACTACCGCCGCGAGCTCGACGCCATTCTTGAAGACCGCCCGGACCTGGCCCGCGCCTCCAGCGGCCGTACCGCGCACTTCTTCGTGCCCGATCCGGACAAGACCTTCCACCGTGGCAGCACCGACTACTTCGTCACCGAGCGCAAGGTGGACATCGGCGCCTTCGATTCGCCGACCTTCACCGGGCTTTCCGTCGGCCATGTCGAGAAGGTCAACAAGCGCGACCTGATCGCCGTCACCCATGAGCCCTTGTCCAACGGCGACGGCCTCAATGTGCTGGTCAAGCGTGAAGTGGTGGGTTTCCGCGCCAACATCGCCGAACTCAAGGGTGAGTTCGAAGAAGACGGCGAGAAGCGCTATCGCTACCGCGTCGAGCCCAACGAGATGCCCGAAGGCCTGTTCCGCCTGCGCCCGAATCATCCGCTGTCGCGCAACCTCGACCACAACTGGCAGCAGGCGCTGCAACGCACCAGCGCCGAACGCCGCATCGGTGTGAGCTGGAAGGCCGTGCTGCGCGAGAACGCACTCACGCTGACGGCCACCAGCGAAGAAGGCATCAGCGTCGAGGTCGCCCTGCCCGGCCCGTTCGGCGCCGCCAACAAGCCGGAACAGGCGCTCGATGGCCTGCGCGACCTGCTCACCCAGCTTGGCACCACCATCTACCACGCCCAGGGCGTCACCCTCGACGCGCCGCAGGCGTTCTTCGTGCCCAACTCGCAACTCAAGGCGCTGCGCCGCGAGGCCATCGAGGCGCTGACCGAAGCGCGCATTACCGCCCACCCACGTGGCAGCCGCAAGGCCGAGACCGACCCGGCGCCGGTGTACCCGGAGTCGCACCTGTCGTTTCTGGCCAACGTCTACAACCAGAAGGCCCGCGACTTCTACCATCGCCATGGCGTGCAACTGATCGACGCCGCCTACGAGGCCCACGAAGAAAAAGGCGAAGTGCCGGTGATGATCACCAAGCACTGCCTGCGCTTCTCCTTCAACCTGTGTCCGAAACAGGCCAAGGGCGTGACCGGCGTGAAGACCAAGGTCGCACCGATGCAGCTGGTACATGGCGATGAAGTGCTGACGCTGAAGTTCGACTGCAAGCCGTGCGAGATGCACGTGATCGGCAAGATGAAGGGCCACATCCTTGACCTGCCACACCCAGGCAGCGCGGCAACCCAGGTGGTCGGCCAGATCAGCCCGGACGACCTGCTCAAGACCATTCGCCAGAAGCCGGGTTACAGCCATTGAGCCAACAGGCCCATCAGGTACAGGCCCAGACCGAATACCAGATGGGTCAGTAACGCACGCACACGCACCCGCCAGGGCTGCGGCGTGCGTGAAGCGGCCATGCCCATGCCGAACGCAGGCTGCATCAGCAGCAGTGGCGCGGCGACGCTGAGCGCAGCAAAGGCCAGCGCCGGTGCAAGCGTGGGACGCTGCAGCCAAGCGTCGCCAACCCAGGCCAGGAACAACGCGGCGAACAACAATCCGGTCAGGTAATGAAAGATCCAGCCCAGCGCATGCTCACCGCGCACTGTGGGCGCCTCGCCAATCGCCGCATGGCGCAACTGCCCATGACGCATGTGCCCCAGCCAACGCCCGACCCAGGCGTAATCCAGCGCCGCCACACCGAACCAGCGTTTGCGCGCCAGCGCCCACAGGTCCATCAACAGCGTTGCGCCAATACCCAGCATGATGATCTCGACTGCCATACACACCTCCATCTACCCTATCTGGAAAGCTTTCAAAACAAGGCTGCCAGTTAAAGTCGACTTGAGGTCAAGCATGAAAGAGCTGGATATCGGCAAGGTCGCGCGCTGGTCAGGTCTGCCGGCCTCGACCTTGCGTTACTACGAAGAAAAAGGGCTGATCCACTCCATCGGCCGCAATGGCCTGAAGCGGGTCTTCGCCGAGTCGGTGCTGCAGCGCCTGTCGCTGATCGCACTCGGGCGCACGGCTGGCTTCTCGCTGGACGCTATCGCGGAGATGCTGGCGGCAGAGGGCGGCCCTGCCATCGACCGTGAGCAACTGGAGCGCAAGGCAGAGCAGTTGGATCACACTATTCGCCGCCTATCCGCCATTCGCGACGGGCTGCGCCATGCGGCGCTGTGCCCGGCCGACAACCACCTGAGCTGCCCCACCTTCCAGCGCCTGATGAGCCTGGCCAGCAAGCAGATGGGCCGAAAGCGCCCTGCCGCTGCCGAACGGGCTTGAACGGCCGCAGTGCCGGTGTTGCCGGCTTGCGCTCGGGCCTGCGGCTGCATCGTCTTGGCCTCGGTGCGCACAGCGCACCCTACAACAGCGACGCGCACCGTAGGGTGTCGCGGGGCCGCCCAGGTCGTGCGCACCAAGAACGATGTACCCAGTAGGGTGCGCCATGCGCACCGGGTTTTCAGCGACTCACTCGACGGGCCGGGCTGAGCATCTCGATCTCGCGGATCTCGAAATCACGGCGCAGGTAGTCCATGCGCTTGTCGTGAAATTCGCGCATATGCGGCAGGGCCACGTGCAGCTCGAAAGCCTCCGGTGATGCCCACACCTCGTAGAAGATGAACAGCGTCGGATCCTGCGCATCGCGCAGCATGTGATATTCGATGCAGCCGGGCTCGGCGCGGCTGGGTTCGACATAGCTGCGAAACAGCTGCTCGAAGGCATCAGCCTGCTCGGGCTTGGTATGGGCGTGAAGGATGAAGCCGTACATGAGGTAGGTTTCTCGACATGGGAAGATGCCTCACCATATCGCAGCATTCGCCGAACCTTTCATGACTTTCAGTCAACAATGATTTGACCGTTCCGGGGTGTTTCGCACGCGCAGGGCTCGATAACCTGCCGCCACATTTTCTGGAGAACCCCGATGAAAAAGATCCTCCTGCTCAACGGCGGCAAAGCATTCGCCCATTCCCACGGCCAATACAACACCACCCTGCATGATGCGGCGGTGGCCTTTCTCGATCGCGCCGGTTTCGACGTCAAGACCACCTTCATCGACGGTGGCTACGACGTGGAAGAAGAAGTGCAGAAATTCCTCTGGGCCGACGTGGTGATCTACCAGATGCCCGGCTGGTGGATGGGGGCGCCCTGGACGGTCAAGAAGTATCTGGACGAGGTGTTCACCGAAGGCCACGGCAGCCTGTACGCCAACGACGGCCGTACCCGCTCCGATGCGTCGCAGAAGTACGGCAGCGGCGGGCTGATCCAGGGCAAACAGTACATGCTGTCGCTGACCTGGAACGCCCCGGTGCAGGCCTTCGAAGACCCGACCGACTTCTTCGAAGGCAAAGGCGTGGATGCAGTGTACTTCCCCTTCCACAAGGCCAACGAATTCCTCGGAATGACTGGCCTGCCCACCTTCATCTGCAATGACGTGATGAAAGTGCCGAGCATCGAGCACGACGTGGCGCGCTACGAACAGCACCTGGCCAAGGTGTTCGGCGTCAACTGACGCAAACACTCACTCACCGCCGAACAACGCCGTCCAATAGATGCCAGCGTCGCTCTGCGGGTCGTTGGCATAGGCGGCGCCTAGCTCGCTGAACTCCGGGTTCATGATGTTGGCGCAGTGCCCGGAACTGGCCAGCCAACCCTCGACCACCTTGGCGGTGGTATCCAGTGCGGCAGCGATGTTCTCACCGACCTTGGTACCGCTGTAACCCGCCAGCTCGGCTCGGTCACCCGGCGTCAGACCGTCAGGCCCCTGGTGAGCGAAGAAGTTGCCGTTGGCCATAGCCCGGCTATGGCTCTCGGCGGCGCTGCCCAACTCGGCGTTCCATACCAGTGGCGCGGCGGCAGCAAAGCGCTGGTCACCACATTGGCGTGCCTCGGCGCGGGCCGAGTTGATCTGCAGCAACAGACTTTCCCCCTCGGTCTGCCAGGTTTGCAGGCGCCCGCTGAGCAGCGGGCGGGCGAGAACGATGCGCCAGTCGCGGTCATGCTGGCTGACGCCAATATCGATGAACTGCGGGTCGAGCAGCACACGGCAGAAGCTTTCGCTCAGCGCCTGCATGGCGGCCTGTGCGTTGCGCGGCCCCGAGAGCGTGATGGCCTGGACGTTGACCAGTGGATAACCGGCAGCGCTCAACGAATCCTGCAGATCTGCAGTGCCATTGGCAGACAGTATCAGGCGTGGGTCGTTGGCCAACGGCGGCAGAGGCTCGGAGGCCTGCACGCCACAGCGTTGCACCTCACTGCGATAGGCGTTGATCGTCTCGATCAGCACCTGATCCTCAGCGGCCTGAGCCGCGCTCCATACGCCCATAAACAGCAGCGCCAGCAGGCAGGCTTGCCATCCCCATTTGCTCGTTGTTGTTGTCATACAGCCCTCTCCCAACTAACGTCGTGATTCTGACGCATTTCCCGGCACAGGATCACTGCCGGCTTCCTAGTCCCTTCGAACGCCCGCGTGCACTGGCATCGCGGACGAACGGCAGGGTTCCTGCATGACGCCATCTATCGTCATCACACACCTTACGCACTCGCCTCTCCCGCTCGAGAACACTGATGCCCGGTTACTTCGCAAAGACCGAACAACATCGCCGCCTGGTCCTCAAAGCCTTGCTATGGATCACCATGATCGGCGGTTTGTTCTTCTCGGTGGTCAATCTGATGCACGACAACTGGCTGCTGGCTGGTCTGGAGATCGGCTACGCCGGCGTGTCGCTGTATCTGCTGACCATCATCGATAAAACGAGCAATCTGCAGCTATTGACCGCGATTTACCTGCTGCCGTTCTTCAGCATCATGATTGTGGCGCTGGCTCAGACCACCACTAGCTTCGCGGTGTTCGCCTGGATACAGACAATTCCGATCATCTGCTACCTGCTATTGGGGCTGCGCCTGGGGATGTACGGCTCGATTCTGTTCGTGGGCATCGGCCTGTTCGTCTTCAGTCGGCGGTTTTCTTCCGACGAAATCCTGCAGAACGTGGAGATCATCGCCAACCTCGGCCTGGCCAGTCTGGCAGTGATGATCTTCGCGCACATTTATGAACGCAGCCGCATTCTCAACGAAAAACGCCTGACCGAGCAGGCCACTACCGATGCCCTGACCGGCCTGCCGAACCGGCTGAAGCTGGCGGAGGTTTTCGAGCGCGAGCGCGCCCACGCCCTGCGCAACGGTACGCCGCTTTCGCTGGTGTTCATCGATATCGATCACTTCAAGCAGATCAACGACCGCTTCGGCCATGAAGTCGGCGACCGCGCCCTGGCTCACTTCGCCAAGGTGCTGGCGCAGCGCCTGCGCATCAATGATCTGTTCTGTCGCCTGGGCGGCGAGGAGTTTGCCGTGCTGTTGTCAGGCAGCAAGACGGCGCAGGCGCGTGACATTGCCGAGAGCCTGCGCGAGCGCCTGGCTGCCGAGCCGCTGGTCGTGGATGACAGCACACTGCACATGACGCTGAGCGCTGGCGTGGCCTGTTTCGGGGTGGACGGGCAATCACTGGACGAGCTGATGCAAGCGGCAGACAGGCGCACCTACGCGGCCAAGCGCGCCGGGCGTAACCGGGTGATCACTCAAGAGAACATGGCGCCCGCCCTGGACTGAGCGGAGGCAGATCAGGCGTAGACGCTGACTCCGCCTTTTTCCTGCAACCACTGGCGATAGGTTTCCAGCGAGTCGGTCTGCTGGTCGCCATTGTGCCCAGCGATGCGCACACTGCCATCGAGACCGGCATCCACCATCTTCTGCACCTGCTGCAGCAGCTTGGCGGCATCGTCACGATCCAGCTGCATCACGTCCGGCAACTGAATCACCGAAGGTTTCGCCGGCTGGCTGTCGGCGCTGCGCTGCACGGCGCTGCTGGAGTTCGATGCGCCACCGTTCATGGCGCGCAACAAGCCGCCCTCGCTGCGCGCCACCACCTGCTTGGCAAAACGCCGTAGATCGGCAATCGGATCCTGGCTGGCCTGCCCATCGGCCTCGCCGCTGGTCGAACTCGAACGATTGTTGAGCTGGCTGCCGTAGTAACTGAGCATGGCAGGCGTGCTGTTGTTGATACTGGTCATGGGGCCTCCGCGAAATCCGTTTGCTCATGCAAAGCAGATTCCGGGCCAGCCGCTGCAGGCCAGTGAATACGAGGCCTGCGCAGTACATCGTGGCAGCGGCTTGCCACTCCGAGGCAAGGTTTTGCCCGCGGCGGTCAACCCAGCAGATCGACCATTACCGCGTTGCTGTAGATCAGGCAGCCATCTGCGGCGCTGTAGCCGAGCAGATGAAACTGGCCACGCGACGCCTCGCCGCCAATGTACACGCGCCACTTGCATTCACTTAGCGGGCCGAAGCCATCCGGCATGACCAGCGCCAAGGTCTGCATGTCGGCGTCGATCATCGCGTCTCTGACCCCGCTGCGCTGCAGCTCCTCCTCGGTCTGTTCCAGGCGCAGGTGCTCCGCCTCACTGACATGGAACTGCAGGGTACCGATGGGGACGGATTTACTGTCGTTATCGGCCTTGCGCCAACCGTCGATGCTCAGGGTGTTCATCTGCAAGTCTCCTCGGTGGAGCCTGAGTTAAGGGCCAATGCCCGCTTACAGAAGTTGGGACAAGCCGGATGCCGAAACGACTCCTGACAGATGGACGAACGGCCTACCGTTTGCTTGTCGAGGCGATTGCGCTAGGCTCTGCACCTTCATTGATAGGAGGTACTCCCATGGCCCGCGCCACTGCCCGCCACATCCTGGTTGCCAGCGAAGACAAGTGCAACGAACTGAAAACCGCCATCGAAGGCGGCGCCGACTTCGCCCAGTTGGCCAAAGACAACTCCTCCTGCCCGTCCGGCCGTAGCGGCGGCGACCTGGGCTCGTTCGGCCCCGGCCAGATGGTCAAGGAATTCGACACCGTGGTCTTCAGCGCGCCGGTTGGCGTGGTGCAAGGTCCGGTGAAGACCCAGTTCGGCTATCACCTGCTGGAAGTCACCAGCCGCCAGGACTGATGGTACATAACGGAAGGGCCGCCACTGCGGCTCTTCTTTTTCCCAAGCCTTTTCCAACATTCCTGCAGTAGGGCTCTGGGTTTCAGACATGAAACGCGGTATTCGGCTCACCTCCATTCTGCTGGTATTCATTTGCCTGTCGCTGGCGTTGCTCACCGCCTGGCAGGTCTGGTTCTCTCGTGAGCGCGCGTTGCATGAGTTGAACGTCGCCAACCTCAACCTGGTTCAGGCGCTGGACAACTACGCGGAAGGGGTCATTCGGCAATCCGAACTGGTCTTAATCGAGTTGAGCGATCGCCTGCAGAACGGCCCGGCGACTCAACAACCAGAGCGCCTCGAGGCGCTATTGCAGAAGCAGAGTGAAGTGCTTGGCCTGGCCAATGCCATCGTCATCTATGACCAGCTAGGCAATCGCCAACTGTCATCGCCCCTCCCTCCCGAACAGGGCCTTAACGCCGCTGATCGCGCTTTTTTCATTCATCACCGCGACGATCCCTCTACCGACACCTTCATTGGCCCCACCATCAAAAGCCGCATCACCGGTGACTGGGTCTTTACCGTCAGCCGGCGGCTGAACGATGGTCAGGGGCGCTTCGCTGGTGTGGTCGCGGTGACGCTGGACGTCGAGCGCTTTCTGAGTTTCTTCGGCAGCCTGGATCTTGGCGAGCACGGCTCGATGAGCCTTTCTACCGGCGACGCCAAGCTGCTGTTTCGCCAACCATTCCGTGAGCAGGATGTCGGCATGGACTGGTCTGAATCGCCCATTCTGCAAAGGCTGCACGACCACCGTGAAGGTACTATCGTACAGACGTCCCGCATCGACGGTGTCGAGCGTGTCTACGCCTTCCGGCGCAATGATCGCCTGCCGCTGATCACCATCGTCGCCCTTGGCCGAGAAGACGCTCTGGAACCCTGGCGCCACAATGCCCAGTTGTTCGCCAGCCTGATTCTGCTGTTGCTGGTGGCCGTCGGGATCATCGGCCAGCGCCTGATCGTCGACATCCGCCGCCGCATGCGCGCCGAGCGCCAGTTGCTCAGCGCCAAGGAAGAACTGCTCGATGCCAATGCACGACTGGAAGTGCTTGCCTCCCAGGACGGCTTGACTGGCCTGGCCAACCGCCGCAGTTTCGACCAGACCCTCGAAGTGGAGATTCGCCGTGCCCAGCGCCGTGGCTCTTCGCTGTCACTGCTGCTGCTCGATATCGATCTGTTCAAGCGCTACAACGATCGCTACGGCCATGTAGCCGGCGATGACTGCCTGCGCACGGTGGCGGCGCTGCTCAAACAATGCGTGCGCAGGCCCGGCGATCTGGCCGCACGCTACGGCGGCGAGGAACTGGCGGTGATCTTGCCGAACACCACGGGCGAAGGTGCCACGGCCGTGGCACAAGCGTTCATGCAGGCGCTGGAGCAGCGCCACCTACGTCATGAAGCGAGCCCTTTCGCAAGGGTCACCGTCAGTGCTGGCGTAGCCAACCTGACGCCGGATCAACGGGACAGCTCGGTATTGGCGCTGGCGTTGATCGAAGCAGCTGATCAAGCCCTTTATCGGGCCAAGAGTAACGGCCGTAACTGCATGAAAAGCACCGAGGTCGAGAGCCAACATCAGGGATGACAAGACACCTGAAGCGGTTCAGCATCGCTTCGACGTCTCTGCCTCGGATGAATGGCCACGATGAGCAACAACACCCCACACACGCTACAACAACTTGCCCAGAACCTACTTGGCAAGGCAATCCACGAACTCGAGCCGGAAGAAAGCCATGTGCTCGAACAGATCCACCAGCGCCGCCCCATCAGCCGTGACGTCGCCGATGCCTCGGACGAACAGTCGAGTTTCGGCGAACGGCTGTCGGACAAGGTCGCGGCCGTCGGTGGCTCCTGGACCTTCATCATCTGCTTCGCGCTGACCATGCTTGGCTGGATGCTGATCAACACCGATGTGCTGTCGCACTTCGGCATGGCCTTCGACCCCTACCCTTACATCTTCCTCAACCTGATGCTGTCGACCCTGGCCGCGATCCAGGCGCCGATCATCATGATGAGCCAGAACCGCCAGGCGGCGAAGGATCGCCTGGCCGCGAGTCTGGACTTCGAGGTTAACCTGCGCGCCGAGCTGGAAATCATGCGCCTGCACGAGAAGATCGACCAACGCATCCAGCAACGCCTTGATCAGATTCTCGAACGCCTACCGGAAAAACGCCCGCAAGACTGAGCCGACACGGAGCGCATTTGCACCGCAGGGTGCGCCGTGCGCACCAGAGCGCCAGGCATGATCAGGCCAGGGGCGCAGCACACCCTACGGCAGCGTCGGCTCGCGTTGGCGCCAGCTATCGAGCAGGCGCCCGCCCCAGACGTTGATCAGTAAGCCGGCCATGACCAGCGCCGCGCCGGCCATCTGCAAGGCGCCAAGACGCTCGCCCAGCAACAGCCCCGAGGAGCTGATGCCCACCACCGGTACCAGCAGCGAAAATGGCGCCACCTGGCTGGCTGGATAACGCGACAGCAGGCGACTCCATAGCCCATAGCCGAGAATGGTGGCGCCAAACGCCAAGTAGGCCAGCACCAGCATCGAATCCAGGCCGAGCGAGCGCAACGACTGGCTGATCAGCGCCGGCCCCTCCAGCCACAGCGACAGGGCCAGAAACGGCAGCGGCGGGATCAGGCTGCCCCAGACCACCAACCCGACCAGGTTGACCTTGCCCAACTTGCGCGTCACCACGTTGCCCAGTGCCCACATCGAGGCGGCAGCGATGGTCAGGGCGAAGCCGGCCAGGGTCATCGCCTGCCCGCCCTGCAAACCGATCAGTACCAGGCCGCTGGCCGCCACCAGCAAACCGAACAGGTTGCTGCCGCGCAGACGCTCGCCGAGAAACAGCGCGGCGAAGAACAGGGTGAAGAACGCCTGCGACTGCAGCACCAGCGATGCCAGCCCAGCCGGCATGCCGACGTACATGGCATAGAAGAGAAAGGCGAACTGCCCCAGCGAAATGGTCATGCCATAGGCCAGCATCCAGCGCAGCGGCACCTGCGGCCGACGCACGAAGAGGATCGCCGGGAATGCCGCGAGCATGAAACGCAGAGCCCCCATCAGCATCGGTGGCATGCCGTGCAGGCCGACCTTGATCACCACGAAGTTCAGCCCCCAGACGACGATCACCAGCAGCGCCAGTAGCAGATCCTTGGGTGACATGAGCACAAACCTCGCCTTGAGTGAGCAGGCATTAGAGCAGCCTCCCAGCGCAGCAGACAGACACAGAGACCGAGGAAAAAAGCCACACAGCCACGTGCGGCTGCTAACCTGCGCGCTTCTGTCGCGTTACGCCAAGCCCATGACCCTGCACGATTTCCTTCTGTTCGCCCTGCCGGCGGTGTTTCTCACCGGGCTGTCCAAGGGCGGCTTCGGTGGCGCCCTGGGCGGCATCGCCGTGCCGCTGCTGGCACTGGCCACGTCACCGAAACAGGCGGTGGCAGTGATGCTGCCGATTCTCTGCCTGGCCGATGTGGTGGGCCTCAAGGCCTACTGGGGCAAATGGGATACGGCCAACCTCAAGGTCATGCTGCCCGGCGCGGTGATCGGCATCGCCATCGGCTCGCTGACCTTCGGTTTGTTCGACGAACGTGCCATTGGCTTGTTGATCGGCGCCATCGCCATCCTCTTCGTCGGACTCGGACTGCTGCTCGGCAACCAGGCGCCACGCCCGCTGCACAAGGGGCGTGGCACACTGCTGTCGAGCCTGGCCGGGTTCACCAGTTTCGTCGCCCACGCCGGCGGCCCGCCGGTGATGATGCACCTGATGCCGCAGCAACTGGACAAGGTGCGCTTCGTCGCCACCATCAATCTGTTCTTCCTGCTGACCAACGCCGCGAAGCTGTTTCCCTACGCGGCTCTGGGCCAGTTCACCCAGGAAAACCTGCTGCTCAGCCTGATGCTCGCGCCCATCGTGCCGCTGGGCGTGTGGAGCGGCCTGTGGCTGCAGTCGCGGGTCAACCACCTGTGGTTCTACCGCATCGCCCGACTGGGCATTCTGCTGGCCGGTATCCAACTGATCTGGCGCTACCTGTAAACACCGGTTGGTAGGGCGCGCCATGCACACCAGCGCTCCCGATACGCCAGATCAGGGCCCAGCCACGCGCCATAGCTCAGGCCACTCACCCGGGTTGCCGCCCGCACAGCGCCCCATGTAGCTGAACGAGGCCAGCTGAAAACGCTCGCCATCGAAGCGCCAAGCGCCCGTCTCGCCGCAGTCGGCAATCCCCCGTCCCTTGTACAGATAGCCCAGCTCACCGGTGTCCGACGCATAGCTGACCCAGCCCGACAAGCCTTCATGACCCAGCGGCAGAGCATCGAGTTGCAGGTCGTGCTCGGCATAGGGCGGTTGCCGGTCGACACGATAGACAGCGAAATCGCAGTTGTAGGCCGCGCACCAGGTGCGAATGATCACCAACGCCTCGCGGTCGTTGAGGGCGAAGGCCTCGGCCTCCGGCTCGCCGCCCATGTCCTCCTCGCTCCATGCATCGCGCGTCTGCGCCATCACGGCCTGGGCGATGGCCTGGCTCTCGGCCTCCTGCAGCGGCGTGGTGCCTGGATAGACAGGCAGCAGCGGTGCCGAGGGTGCAGGCGGCACCTCGCTGTCCGACCGTGTTCCCGGACGATACAGCGCACCACGGGTATCCACCCGCCCCTGTACGGCATCCATCAGCAGCAAGGCAGCGGAAAGTCCGCTGAGCGACACCACGGCGTCATATTCACGCTCAGCCGGCATGCGCAGTTGCTCACCATTGCGCAACTCGGCCAACAGCGCCTGCGCATCGACACCCTCGGCGACCAGCAACGTCTCGTCGCTCTGTTCCACCCGCTGCAAGGCCTTGGCGTTCGCCAGGGGTTTGCCATCGAGCAGCAGTGGCGAGAAGCCACGCTGCTCGACGTCACGCACATACAGCCGCACCGGTGCCTGAGCACCCGCGTCACGCTGCAAGTGCAGAACCAGAGGGGTGTATTCGAAACTGTCGCGGGCGCTCAGTGCCTGGCAACCACGCAGGTTGTCGCAGGCCACTACCCAATCCTTGATTTCCCGGTACAGCGGCACCTGTTCTGGGGCCGCCTGGGCGGCCCCCGAGACCAGCAGCAACCCGCTGATCAGCGTCCAACGCGACATGAGCAACTCCTTCTGACGAATGCGCAGGGTCGCCATGTTCCTGCGCCAGGCCGTGCCAGGCAAGCCTCGTCAGAGATCAAGCAGCTCGCGCAGCTCTCGGGCCGTGGGCATGCGCGCCGACACGCCACTGTTGAAGTCGAAGGATTTGGCACTGGAGAGCGGCCCGACGATCACCGGGTCGAAGCCGGCATCCGTCACCAGGCGTGCCGCCACTTCGAGCGCCGCCTGATCATCGGCAGCCAGCGGAATGGCAAGCTTCTCACCCTGACGATGAGCCTGGCTGCGCAGGTTGTAGGCGGCGATGGCGTTGAAGGCGCGCACCAGGCGCACGCCGGGCAAAAACTGCTGCGAGGCCAACCCCGCGCCCATTTCGACAGCCTCTTCGGCCATCGGCCCGTCACGCCCAGGCCGCGGATTACCAGCGTCCAGCAGTACCTTGCCAGCCAGCTCCGTGGCGTAGTCACGGCCGACCTGCGGCGTTGCCGCATAAGGCACCGCCAGCAGGATCACCTCGCCAAAGGCCGCCGCCTCGCGTGGTGTTCCCACTTTCGCCCGCTCACCCAGCTCGTCGGCCAACGGCTGCAGACGCTCCGGATGGCGCGAGGAGATCATCACTTCATGCCCAGCTTCGACCCACAGCCGTGCCAACGGAGCGCCAATATTGCCGGCACCGATGATACCGATACGCTGTGGCGCCTCTTGCGCCAGGCTCGACCCGGCGCCCAGCAGCAGCCATGAACAGACCAGGACGACGCCCAGACGATGAACGAGACGAAACATGGCAGCCCCCTGCTCCAGGCGAAAACATCAGCATAGAGAAGCCCGCCCAAATATCGACCGACGATTCGCTACAACCTATTACTCTCCAGCAACTATGCTGCATACAGTGAATGTGCTCTGCAGACGGCCCGGTGGCCGAGGAGGTGGTAGTGACCAGTACGTATATGTCCAGTCAATGATCCATTTTCCGGAGTAACCACCATGAGCAAGAGTCAAGATTCGCACAAGGAAAGCAAGAAGAAGCCGCAGAAGAATGCGCACGAAAAACGCGAAGCCAAGCGTGCAAAGAAACAGGGCCAGACTTTGCTGGGTAGCCACTCGGCCCAAGCCTGACCGCCCCCTTCGCCCGGTACAGGTCCACTGTGCCGGGCTCTGCATCAGCGTCGACGGAAATTGCAGGTGCCGTCGACCGCACAACGCACTAGAATCCGCAGCCTATCCGATCGTCACGCCTCGACTGGCGCGACGCCGTATCACCTATCGGCCAGGAGACCCCAGATGGGCGCCCAGTGGAAAGCCAAACCCAAAGAAGCCGCCGCCAATGCCCGAGGCAAGATCTTCGGCAAGCTGGTGAAGGAAATCATGCTCGCCGCGCGTAACGGCGCCGACCCGGACATGAACCCCAAGCTGCGCCTGGCCGTGCATCAAGCCAAGAAAGCCTCGATGCCCAAGGACACCCTGGAGCGCGCCATCAAGAAAGGCGCCGGGCTGTCTGGTGAGGTGATCAACTACGAACGTACCCAGTACGAAGGCTTCGCCCCGCATCAGGTACCGGTGATCGTCGAGTGCCTGACCGATAACGTCAACCGCACTGTCGCCGAAATCCGCGTGCTGTTTCGCAAGGGCCAGCTCGGTGCGTCCGGCTCGGTCAGCTGGGATTTCGACCACGTTGGCCTGATCGAAGCCAGCAGCGAAGATGACTCCGACCCGGAACTGGCCGCCATCGAAGCCGGTGCACAGGACTTCGTACCTGATGACGAGGGTGCCACTCTGTTCATCACCGACCCGACCGACCTCGACGCCGTGTGCAAGGCGCTGCCGGAGCAGGGTTTCACCGTCAACTCGGCCAAGCTCGGCTACCGTCCGAAGAACCCGGTAGGCAACCTGACGCCGGAGCAGATGGAAGAAGTCGAGGCCTTCCTCGAAGCCATCGACGGTCACGACGACGTGCAGAACGTCTATGTCGGCCTGGCCGGCTAATGTGCATGGGGCGCCCGGATCGGGCGCCTACAGCTGCCTCCATGAAAACCACCCTGCATATCGCCGCTGCCTGTCTGTTCGACGAGCGAGGCCGCCTGCTGCTCGTGCGCAAGCGCAACACACGCTTCTTCATGCTACCTGGAGGCAAACGCGAGCCGGGCGAAGACGCACTGTCAGCGCTCGAACGAGAGTTGCTCGAAGAACTTGAGCTGCGACTACACGCCGAAGCGTTGCAGCCTGTCGGCCAGTTCCAGGCGCCCGCCGCCAACGAGGCCGACACCTGGGTGCAGGCTGACATCTTTCGCGCCGCCCTGCCTCATGCCGTTCAGCCCGCCGCCGAGCTGGAAGAACTGCGCTGGCTCGACACCACCGCACCGCTGCCCGACGACCTGGCACCGCTACTGCGCGATCAGGTATTGCCGGCGCTGGCACGGCGTCACTGTGGCCTGCCAACCCTGTAGGGCCGTCGCACGTGACGTCAGAATCGCTCCCGGTAGTTTCTTGATCCACGACAACGCGGGTGACATCGCCAGCGATTAGGCTGCGCCGATAAACAGAACCATTCGCCTTGTCTGCAAACCCCACAGGAAACGAGGTTTGCCATGAGTATCACGTCCGCCCAGATCTGCCAGGCCGCCGACCAACTGCAAGGCTTCGTCGGCTACAACGCCAAGACCGAGCAGTACCTGCTGCGTTTCTCCGAAGACAGCTTCGGCCTCGATGTACCGGCCGACACCATCACGCCCACCTGCGAGTACGTCTGGCACGCAGACGAAGGCGAGTTGATGCGCCTGGATCGCCAGCGCCTGGCCTGGTTGCAGGATCAGCGCATCGATGATCGAGTGAATCTCAGCGAGCCGCTGCGCGTCTATCTGCGCCGTAGCGACCTGCCGGAGATCCGCGCCGAGCGACGCCGCCTGGCGCCAGCCTGAATCGCCCGGTAGGGTTCTTGGCGCGCACCGGTGCGCGCCAAAAACCTCGGTGCGCACGGCGCACCCTACTGCCTGATTCTGCTTAAATAGCCCATTGCCCCGCTTGCCCTGTGCCGATGAGCCCACTCTGTTATCGCCGCCTTCCGCCCCTGCTGCGCCCACTGGTCGACAAGTTCTACCGCAGCCAACGCTCACCGATGCGCAGCCAGGCTGGCGACGAGATCTGGGTCGCCGAGCTGGCGGGGGAAATCGTTGCGGCTCTTAGCCTGCGGGCAGTAGCAGACGGGCAGTGGCTCACCGGTCTGTTCGTCGCCCCCGCGCGGCGCCGCCAGGGTGTGGCCGCAGCCTTGCTCGATCACGCCCTGGCCCAGCATCCCGAGCCGATCTGGCTGTTCTGCCACCCTGACCTGCAGAGCTTCTATCAGCACCTGGGTTTCAGGGCCGACCAACCCCTTCCGGCCGAACTAGCCGAACGGCTGGCCCGCTATCAACGCAGCAAGTCATTACTATCGTTGCGCGCCCACTAAGCAGTCTGTCGCCTTGGGCAAAAATACTGGCACTTTGCTCAGGAATGCCCCTTGCCATTAGCGGTCAAAGCTCTGCATGCTTGTTCCATAACAACGAAAAGAAACGCTATGGCTACCCAGACTGCTCGCTTGCTGAAGCGCCTGCGCAATGATTTCCAGCTATCGATCATCACCCTGATGGGGCTGTTCGGCGTTATCGGCATCTCTCCTTACGCCGTCTACCGCTTGCTCAACGGCAACTATCTGGTCGGCATCGCCGACACCGTTATCGTCTTTTCCACACTGTTTGCCGTGCTCTACGCCTGGTTCACCCGTGACACGGTCAAACCCGGTATCTACCTGGCTGCGGTGTTCTCCGTCGGCTCCACGCTGATCGCCATCAACCTCGGGGTCAACGGCCTGTTCTGGATCTACCCGCTGATCCTCTTCAATTTTTTCATGGTCACGCCCGGCAAGGCCCTGCTGGCGACGTCATTGGTACTGGCCTGCCTGGTCAGCCACGCCCTGCTGGTGCCCGACAGCGTGTTCGAAAGCCACTACCAGATGGTGTCGTTCCTGGTCACCTGCATGATGGCCAGCGTGCTCAGCTTCATCTTCGCCTTCCGCACCCGCACCCAGCGCGATCAACTGCAATTGCTGGCCATTCATGACCCGCTTACCGGCGCACGCAACCGCCGGGCGATGAACGAAGAACTGAAGATCGCCATGGCCAGCCATCGCCGCCACAGCGATAGCTACGGCCTGCTGGTGATGGACCTGGACCATTTCAAACAGATCAACGACCGCTTCGGCCACCACGTCGGCGACCAAGTGCTGGTGGCGTTCGTCGAACTGATCATGCGCTGTTCACGCAAGCAAGACCGGTTGTTCCGCTTCGGCGGCGAGGAATTCCTGCTGCTGCTGCCCAACACCGAGGCCGAGGGCCTGCGCGCCGCAGCGCAGAACCTGCTGAGCAGGGTAGCCAATGAGCTGGAAAGCCCGGGCGGCCCCGTGACCGTCTCCATCGGCGGCGCCATCCTGCACGGTGGCGAGCACTGGGAAAGCTGGCTGCAACGCGCCGATGAATGTCTCTACCGAGCCAAGAGCGAGGGGCGCAATCGCGCGGTGATCGCAGACACCCCCAGCGGCCAGAGCAAGACTACCGCCAGCCACTGAGGCGTCAGCGGCTGCGTTGTTGTTGATAACTGCCGCCGCCAGGCTGGCGTTCGATGATCAGCCCGCCCGGATACTCCGTGCTCTGCCGGATACCACCACGGGTTTCGCTGGAATAGCTGCCATAGCTGCTTTCCTGGCGCACACTGCCCTGCGGCAGACGTTGCCCGCCATAGAGGTTGTGCTGCTCATAGCTCGACGAACCCGAAACGCTGCCGCTGGCTCCTGGGCTGACGTAGACCTTGGGAATGACGCGAATGGTCTGCGGCTGGTCGGCGAACGCAACACTGGCCAACGTCGCAGCCAAGATCAACACAAGCGAACGAATGAACATGAGCAACTCCCATCTGAGCCAGGGCCAGACGTCTCACGCCTGAAACCCGAAAATCATCATCACACCGGCTTTGACAACAGCGCGAGAGAATTTTCAGCGCTGAAACGACAAAGGGTCAGCCGAAGCTGACCCTTTGCTGGAAATGGTGCCGGAGATAGGAATCGAACCTACGACCTTCGCGTTACGAGTGCGCTGCTCTACCGACTGAGCTACACCGGCGGGAAACGCCGGCATTATGCGAGTTGCCGCGCTTGCGCTCAAGTCACTGCAACATCAACTGTCGAGCAGTTCGATACGGTCGTCGTGAATGCGGATCAGGCCCTGCTTGTAGAGGCCGCCGATGGCCTTCTTGAAGTTGCCCTTGCTGACCCGGAAATGCTCGGAGATCAGCTCTGGCGGACTCTTGTCGCCCAGTGCCAGCACGCCATTCTGCGCACGTAAACGCTCGATGATCTGCTCGGCCAGGCCGCTGGCGGCTTCATGACCGATGGGCTGCAAACTCAGGCTGATCTTGCCGTCGGCGCGCAGTTCCTTGATGTAGCCCTTCTCGCGCATGCCACTGCGGATGAACTTGAACAGCTCGTTCTTGTGGATCAGGCCCCAGTGCTTGCCATCGATGATGGCCTTGAAACCGAGATCGGTACGCTCGACCACCAACAGATCGACTTCCTGACCCACCTGATAGTCGGCCGGCACCTTGTCCAGGTGGCGATCCAGGCGTGCGGTAGCGGTGAGGCGGCGGGTGCGTTTGTCCAGGTAGAGGTAGATCACGCAGTAGTCGCCGATCTGCAGCGGGCGCTTCTCTTCGGAGTGTGGCAGCAGCAGATCCTTGGGCAGGCCCCAGTCGAAGAACAGGCCGACGCGGTTGATGTCCACCACCTTGAGGCTGGCGAACTCACCAAGCTGGATCTTCGGCTTCAGCGTGGTGGCGATCAGCTTGTCTTCGCTGTCGAGGTAAAGAAACACGTTGAGCCAGTCTTCGACTTCGCTCGGCGTGTCCTTGGGGATGTAGCGCTTGGGCAGGAGGATTTCGCCGTCCGCACCACCGTCCAGGTACAGACCGAAGTCGGTGTGCTTGACCACCTGCAAAGAATTCATCCGCCCAATCAAGGCCATCGCGTTTCACCTCACCAAAACAGCCGGCCATTCTACCCGAGTTAATCGGCGACCGGGCTGGCGGCGTGGCGAATCGACGGCCGGTCGTGCGGTGGCGTAAGTGCCTGGGAAACAAGCCATAAATGCTGCGAAAAGCCGCCCATGCGCGGCGTTGTGGTATGCATCAGGGCGATTAACCAAGCAGAACGAGGCTCAATGAGGCATAATGGCCGGCCGCCCTTCTGAAAGAGATCAAGGTCATGGCCACCCTGCGCGTGAAGTCTTCCTCCAGCAAAGTCAGCAAACCAGCCCCTGCCGTGGAAACCCGCGAGTCCATCGAGGCGCAGATTGCTGCCTTCCTGCAGGGCGGCGGCGAGATCCAGCAGATCGCCAAGGGCGTCAGCGGCCAGACTTATGGCGGCACGCGTCAGATCACCATCAGCAAGAAGTGATCGCCTCGGGTGCGCATCGCGCACCCAGCCTCTCCCCCGCTTTACTCGCGTTACTCCTCCGCGTTACTCGCTCGCCAGACCCAGGCGCAGCAATTGCCCTTTCGGCGCATCCGTCAGCACATAGATATAGCCGTCCGCCCCCTGCCGTACGTCGCGTACCCGTGCGTTTAACGACTCCAGCAAACGTTCCTCATGCACGATCTTGTCGCCATCGAGCTGCAGGCGAATCAGCGCCTGGCCGGAAAGCGCGCCGATGAACAGGTTGTGCTGCCAAGCAGGGAAACGTTCAGCATCGTAGAAAGCCATGCCGCTGATCGCCGGTGACTTTTCCCAGACGTGATGCGGCGGCTCGGTGCCTTCCACAGTTTTGCCCTTGGCCTCGGGAATCGCCAGCATCGAGTAGTTGATGCCGTGGGTCGCCAGCGGCCAGCCGTAGTTCTTGCCGGCCCCGGGAATGTTGATTTCGTCGCCACCACGCGGGCCATGCTCGTGAGTCCACAAGTGGCCGCTCCAAGGGTTGAGCGCTGCGCCCTGCTGATTGCGATGGCCGTAGGACCAGATTTCCTCACGCACGCCGTCACGACTGACGAGAGGATTGTCTTCGGGGATGCGCCCGTCCGGGAAGATACGCACCAGTTTGCCCTGCAGCTTGTCGAGGTCCTGCGCGGTGGGGCGATTGTTGTTGTCGCCCAGGGCGATGAACAGATAGCCGTCGCGGTCAAACACCAGGCGAGAACCGAAGTGCGTGCCGCTGGACAGCTTGGGTTGCTGGCGGAAGATCACCTCGAAGCCTTCCAGGGCAGAGGCATCAGCCGACAGCTTGCCGCGCCCGACAGCCGTGCCGGCGGCGCCATCGCCCTCCTCGGCGTAAGACAGATAGACCAGGCGGTCCTCGGCAAAGTCAGGCGATAGCACCACGTCGAGCAAACCACCCTGACCAACCGCGAACACCTCGGGCACGCCGCGCAGTGGCGCGGATACCTCACCCTCGGCGCTTACCCGGCGCAACGCACCCGGCCGCTCGCTGACCAAGTAGCCTTGCCCGTCCGGCAAAAAGGCGACGGCCCAGGGGTTGGCCAGGCCTTCAGCGACGGTGTGGACGGTCAATGGCCCCAGTTCGGAGCTCAGTTGCCGGTCTTCGGCGAAGCTGTGCTGATAGCCGAACAAGGCGACCAGACCGAAGGCGGCGAGGGGTTTCAGGCGCGGCATCGTGAAGTCTCCAAGCGTCAGACAAGCGACCATAGTGCAACAGCACCTCCGCCGTGGCAGCCTCGCAAAAGTTTCCTCAGGTTTCAGTCCGTCAGGTAACGCTGCTCGATGCGCTGGTACTCGCCAGACTCACGCAACAGACGCAGCCCCTCGTCGAAACGCTGGCGTTGTTCGTCACGGCGAAAGCCGACTCGGTAGGGCGTGGGCGGGAAGATCTCGAACCAGGCCAGTGGCTGGGTCACGTCGACCTGATCGTCAACCTCGCGGTCCAGGTAGCGGATGATGCGCTTGTCGCCCACCACCACATCGGTGCGGCCGCTGTAGAGCAGGCGGTTACGATTGATCTGCAGCGCCTCCTCGCGATAGCGCGGGTTGTTCATCGCCATGCTCTCGAACTCCGGCCCCATCAGCAGTCGCGCGCGCTGAAAGGCGCTGACGGAGTAATTGCCAAGATCAGCGATCTGCTCGATGTGATAACCACGCTTGGCCAGCGCCACCGCCACATTCTGATAATGGATGTAGACGTCCGAGTAGAAGGCCTGCACGCCACTGCGCTCGTGAGTGGTGGTGATGGCGTCGATCTCGCCGCGACGCAGCATCAGATGCAGACGCTCGATTGGCGCGTAATAGGCGGTCAGCTCGAAACCAGCGTTATGCGCAGCGCGCTCCACCAGCTCATATTCCAGGCCACGCGGCTCACCCTCGAAGACATAGGGCGGTTTGTGCGTGCCGAAGCCGACGTGCAGCACCTGCGCCGCAGCCGTCGCGCTCAGGCACGCCAACATCAGTCCCAGCCACCATCTGACCATCATCTACCCCGTTATCGGACCCGCCAGAGCATAGACGCCTGGCCACCTTCATAACCAGAGTGGATGCCGGCCGATTCATTCCGCTTTGCCCTATCGAGGCTAGACTGGCTGCACGCATTTTGCGCCTGCCTTCAGGAGATCAAGACCATGCTCAAAGCCGAATACCAACAACGTGGCCCGGTGCCGCAGGACGTGATCAGCGCGGTGCCACTGCAACTGCCGGCGCCCGCTGCCGGGCAGGTGCGGGTCAAGGTGCTGGCTGCGCCGATCAATCCGTCCGACGTGCTGACCCTGACCGGCGCCTACGGCATGCTGCCGCCGCTGCCGGCCGTGGGCGGCAACGAAGGTGTGGGCAAGGTCGAGGCGCTCGGTGAAGGCGTGAGCAACTTCAAGGTAGGCCAGACCGTGCTGCTGCCAGTCGGTTGCGGTACCTGGGTCACGGCCCTGAATGCTCCGGCGGAAAAACTCATCCCGCTGCCGGATGCCGACCCGTTGCAACTGGCCATGCTCACGGTCAACCCGCCAACCGCCTCGCTGCTGCTCAGCGAGTTCGTCGACCTCAAGCCGGGCGACTGGGTGATCCAGAACGCCGCCAACTCTGGGGTCGGCAGCTACCTGATCCAGCTCGCCAAGCTGCGTGGTTTCAAGACCATCAACGTGGTACGCCGTGACTCGGCTATCGCCGGCGTAGAGGCCGAAGGTGGTGATCTGGTGCTGGTCGATGGCCCGGACCTGGCCAAGCGAGTGCGTGCAGCCACGGGCGGCGCCGAAGTCCGCCTGGGTATCGATGCCGTCGGCGGCGTCAGCACCGATAACCTGGCAGCGACCCTGGCCAACGGCGGCGTACTGGTGAACTACGGCATGATGAGCGGCCAGTCCTGCCAGGTCTCGCCCTCCTCGTTCGTGTTCCGTGACGTGACCCTGCGCGGTTTCTGGCTGGCCAAGTGGTTCCAGCAGGCCAGCCCGGCGCAACAGATGAAAGTGTTCGGCGAACTGGTACAACTGATCGCCAGCGGCAAACTGAAGACCCGCGTCGCGGCCACCTACGACCTGGAGCACATCAAGGATGCCGTGGCCGCTGCTGCCAGCGGCGAGCGTGACGGCAAGATCCTGCTGGTGCCCTGAGGCCTGCAGTAATAACTGCGCACCCACCCAGAGCCGTAGATCACGCGTTACCGACCCACGGCGCTGGTGGATGTAAAAAACGACATCCGTCCTACGGCCTCACTCTGAAGCCGTAGAGTGTGCTGCGCGCACCAATGCCTACCACGAACAGAGCGGCCCGAGCTCCTGCAACCTGGGATTTCAGCAACTGGTGCGCACTGCGCACCCTACCTGCTAGCACGCTGGCCTTACTCCCGTAGGGTGCATCGTCCCGCCATCAAGCCACAGCTGCTGCCAAGCCCTCACGCATACGCAGCGCATCACGCTGAAAGCAACGTGCCGCCTGCAGCAGCGCCAGCAGGGTGAGGAACAGCGCCAACGGAATCAGGATCATGGCGTCATGCAGCCCGACGGCCTTGAACGCTTCGGTCATCTCGCTCGCGCCCGCCGCGTGCATCGCGGCCTGCGCGTAGTGATCCGATAGCCAACCGACTGCCAGTGGGCCAAGGCCACCGCCCAGCAGATACAGACCGGCGAAGAACAACGCCATGGCCGTGGCCCGCAAGCGCGGCTCGATGACGTCCTGAATCGCCGTATAGACGCAGGTATAGAAGTTGTAGGAGAACAGCCATCCCAGGCTGAATACCCCGACGAAAACAGCGGTCTCGATCCGCCCGGCACTCAGCGCCCAGCCCGTGCACACACAGGCCACCAACATGCTGAAAGCCGCGAACAGCAACCGACCATTGCCCCAGCGCTGATGCACCTTGTCGGCGATCCAGCCACCTGCCGTCAGGCCGAGCAACCCGGTAAGCCCGACGATCACCCCGGTGGCCATGGCTGCATTCTGCAGGCCCAGGCCGAAATAGCGCTGCAGCATCGGCACCATGAAGGAGTTGCAGGCATAGGAGGCGAAATTGAACGCCAGCCCGGCCAGCACCAGCCACCAGAAGGTACGGATCGCCAGCACCTTGCGCAGCGGCTTGTCCACCGGCGCGCTGCTGACGCGTACGGCCTCTGCGGCACCACGCGCCGGCTCACGGATGAAAAACAGAAACAGCGCCAGGATCAGTCCCGGCACAGCGGCAATCAGAAACGGCGCGCGCCAGCTACCGAAGGCCTGCACCATGGCACCAATGGTGAAGAATGCCAGCAGCAGCCCCAGCGGCAAGCCGAGCATGAAGATGCCCATGGCCCGGGAGCGCTTGTGCGCCGGGAACAGGTCGCCGATCAGCGAGTTGGCCGCCGGCGCGTAACTGGCCTCGCCGATACCGACGCCCATGCGAATCAGCAGGAAGCTCCAGAAATTCCAGGCCAGGCCGTTGAGCGCGGTCAGGCCGCTCCAGGCTGCCAGGCCCCAGCCCATGATCTTGCGCCGTGCGCCAGTGTCGGCCATGCGCCCGAGCGGGATGCCGGCCAGGGCATAGACGATGGTGAAAGCCGTGCCGATCAGACCGAGCTGCAGGTCGCTCAGGCCCCATTCCAGGCGGATTGGCTCGATGATGATGGCAGGGATGGTGCGATCGAAGAAGTTGAACAGGTTGGCCAGAAAAAGCAGGAAAAGAATGCGCCAGGCATTCGAGGCTTGCTGGTTGGGCTGCACGACAAGGTCTCCTTTTTGTTATCCGCGTGCGGCCTACTGCGGTGGCGCCTACCTTGGCCCCCCCACCGAACGCTGGGTGACGCGCAATCTAGAGCCTTTGCCCGATTTTGTCTGCGACCATTCGCTTGGTTTATGCAGATGGATGGCGCTAGATGCCAATCTGCCTCATATCCGGCGGGAATAAGGCAAAGTGCTTTTTTCCGTGCTAGAACCAATGGGGTTGGTCATTTTGTGGCCAATGGCCAATACCCCACTGACTCGCCGGACTGTCACTGATGAAAACAAAAAAAGACGCCGTAGCCCCCACCAAGGAAGCCACCCTGGCCGATCTCGCCGACAACCTGCTGGCGCCGCCCGCGCTGCCGGTGTCGAGTGAAACCGGCGAGCAGTATCTGTATTTCACCGAACGCGATATCGAACGCATCCTCGATAACCTCGACGGCCTGCGCAACATGGTGTTTCCGCTGGGCGAGCCACTGGACGAAGGCGAGTCGAGCCGTATCCAGCAATTTCCCTCGGTGTGCCTGATCGGCCTTGGCCGCTGCGGCTCGAACATCGCCCTGGACGTCGCCTCCCTGGTCTACAACGCCCGGCAGTTCTATCTGGAAGAGTTCCACAGCGAGGCCACCGCCGCCATCGAGCAGGCCTCGCGTCCCAGCCGCTGGATTCGCAGCAACCTGTTGCGCGCCCCGCGCAAGAGCAGCAAGCCGGTGTTTCTGATCGAGCCGCTGGTGATGCTGGGCGATCTGGACAAGGACATCGCCGGGCGCATTCGCTTCTCGCGCAAAGGCGAAGTGAGCGGCTTTCTCGACGATTACAGCAAGATGAAGATCATGGACCTGTCCGAGGTGCACGCCGGTGGTGCCGGTAACGCGCCGATCCTCGGTCAGTACCTGGCCAAGATCATCCTCAACAAGGACACCCAGCGTTTCTCCAACGAAGACTGGAAGTTCATCCACAGCTACCTGATCGACTCGTGCGGCATCAAGGCCAACCAGTCGCGGCTGTACTTCTATATCTTCAGTGCCGGCGGTGGCACGGGTTCGGGCATGGCGTCGGAATTCGGCCTGGCGCAGCAGTTCGCCTACATGAGCAAGACCTTCGACAGCAAGCCGCCGGAGGACGGCGAAGCCGAGCGCGACCGCGGTTTCGTCTTCGAACCGATCTTCACCAGCGGCATCTGCATCCTGCCGAACATCTCCGACCAGCGCAGCGAAATGTCCGAAGCCCTGCACATCAACGCCGGGCGCCTGCTGTGCAAGTACCTGGCCGAGGAATGGGATTTCTCCTACAACTTCGACAACGAGCAGAACAGCGCCGAAAGCGTGATGCGCCGCATACGCCCATGGAACGCGATGATGCTGATCTCCAACGACATCATGCGCTACGCCGAAGAAAGCGGTGACGGCAGCATCCACAACATCGACGTGACCGCCATGGAGCGCCACGCCAACCAGTACATCTCGCAGCAGATCTTCAACATCCTCACCGCCCAGGCAGTGACCAGCGACTACGACCAGAACTACTTCCGCCGCGCCGGTATCGATATCGGCGAGACCATCCGCCTCGACGCCAACGACCTGTTCATGAGCCTGGCCGGCCCGGTAGCCGTGGCCTACGCAGAATCCGTGGTGCCCGAGCAGGCGGCCCAGCTCTCGGAAAAATTCCGCGTGCTGGACAAGGAACAGCACCCGCCACGGCTGAACATCGACGATCTGTTCTTCCGCTCCATTGACCTGCCGCACTACAACAAGGTCACCCAGGCCATCGAGGGCATCAGCCTGCTGCCGATCGAGTCCAAGCGCTATCGCCAGGCGCTGGAGCAATACAAGGCCAGCGGCTACGACGCCGCCCAACTGAGCGACCTGCACTTCTTCAAGAACTGCTCTTCGGTGGTGTCGATCGTCTCGCTGCCCAAGGACTACAAGCTGTCCTACATGGACCTGAACCGGCTCAAGACCCACCTCAACAACCTCTTCCCCAACACCACACTCAAGCGCTACGCACTGGTGATCGGCGCCTCGGCGAACCTGTCGCTGACCACCCTGATCGTCAAGAGCCCGTGCCTGTCGGACGATTTCCTGACCTTGATCGTCGCCTACATCAAGCGCTGCTTCGCCCGTGACCAGTACCGCTTCGACGACAGCCTGGACGACGCCATGCTCGAATTTATCGTCTCCGAGCGCTTCAACGAGGCGCAACTCGACGCCATGCTCAACGAGCACGAAGACCCGGCGAAGATCCTCGATACCAACTGGTATGCGATCAAGCCGATGTACGAGAAGAAGTACCGTGAGCTGATCCACGACGCCGAGAAGTTCGTCTCGATCAACGACATCCGCCTGTCGCGCGAAAGCGTCAAGCAGGCGATCAAGTACCTGCGCGAGATCTACCGCCATCGCATCGGCAAGACCCGAGTGATCTCGCTCAACGATTACGGAAAATAGGTGGAACTGGCGTGCCTGTGCTTCACTGAAAAAGGCACGCTAGCCGCCGCCAAGCAGGGTGACTATGGACGGACTCTCGATTCGCTTTCTCGCGGATCTGCCCGAGCAGGGCCAGATGCTGCTCAACTGCGAACACGATCCCTGGCTCGTGACACTGTCATACGTCATCGCCAGCGTCGGCAGCCTCAGCACCCTGACCATCGCCAAACACCTCGATCAGGTGCTAAGGCGCAGCATGCGTCTGGTCTGGGGGTTGCTCGGCGGGCTGTGCCTGGCCGGTGCCATCTGGTCCATGCACTTCATCGGCATGCTGGCGTTCCAGGCGCCGGTCGCCATCCGCTACGACCTCGCCACCACGGTACTGTCGCTGCTGGTGGCTCTGGCAGCCGCCCTCCTCGCCCTCTACTACATGGCTATGCCGCGCCCGGGCCTGGGACGCCAGTTATTGGCAGCAGTCATCATCGGCCTGGGCATCAGCGCCATGCACTACACCGGCATGGCGGCGATCCGCTCGGAGACTCAGGCCTACTACCACGGCGGCCTGTTCACCCTGTCCATCGTCATCGCCATCAGCGCCAGCTTCGCCGCGCTGCTGCTCAACCGCTATGTGCGCCACGGCTCGCAGCGGCGTCAGCGCTGGATGAAATATTCGGCCGCGCTGGTGATGGGCGCTGCCATCGCCTCGATGCACTACACCGGCATGGCCGCGCTCAACCTGGTGGTGGCGGACGGCACGCCGCTGCAGATGCGCAGTGCCGACAACAGCGTGCAACTGGTGTTGATCGTCGCCTCCATCACCCTGCTGATTCTCAGCCTGAGCCTGGTCGCGGCCTGGATCGGGCGCAAGCTCGACGACAAGGAGCGCGACCTGCAGCGGGTCAACACGTTGTTGGTGCAGCTCGACCAGGCCAAGGCCTCGCTGGAACAGGCAGCACATTTCGACCCCCTGACCGAGCTGCTCAACCGCCGCGGTTTCAACCGGGTATTCGCCGCCACCCTGGAGGAGCACGCGGTGACCGGCCGCAGCCTGGCGGTGATGTTTCTCGATATCGATCACTTCAAGCGCATCAATGACAGTCTCGGCCACGATGCTGGCGACGAGCTGCTGCGTGTGGTGGCGCAGCGTATCCGCAGCGCGCTGCGTGAGCGCGACATCATCGCGCGCTTCGGCGGCGACGAGTTCTGCGTGGTTGCCAGCCTCGACAGCAACGCCGACCCGCGCGCACTGGCGGCGCGCATGCTGGAGCATATGAAGGAACCCATCGGCCTGGCGGGGCGCAAGATCGTGATGACCACCAGCGTCGGTATCAGCCTGTTCCCACAGGACGGCAATAGCGCCGACGAACTGCTCAAGCATGCCGACCTGGCGCTGTATCAATCCAAAGGCAGCGGCCGCAACGTGGTGCATTTCTTCAACCCGCACCTGAAGCAGAAAGCCTCGATCGAACTGCAGCTGGAAGAAGACCTGCGCCAGGCTCTGCAGCAGGACAATGGCCTGATGCTTTACTACCAGCCGATCATCGATCTGCGCAGTGGTGCACTGAGCAAGCTCGAAGCCCTGGTACGCTGGAATCACCCTCAGCACGGTCTACTGACCCCCGAACGCTTCATCGCCATCGCCGAAGCCAACGGCTTCATCGATCAGCTCGACAACTGGGTGCTGCGCCGCGCCTGTCTCGACCTCAACAGCCTGGATCACATGGGCTATCCGGGGCTGAAGATCGCGGTCAACTGCTCAGCGCTGAACCTGGCCAATGATCAATTACCTGGCCGTATCGAGCAGTTGTTGAATTCGACGCGTTGCCCTGCTCATTGCCTGGAGCTGGAGGTCACCGAGAGCGCGCTGCTGAGCAACATCAACCGCGCCATCGGTCTGCTGGAAAACATCCGCGCACTGGGTGTCAGCCTGTCCATCGACGACTTCGGCACCGGTTACTCCTCGCTCGCTTACCTGCGCCGCTTACCGCTGGATACGCTGAAGGTCGACCGCTCCTTCATTCAGGACGTGGCCAACTCCAATCAGGACCGCGAGATCGTCCACGCCATCATCGCCATGGCCCATGCCCTGCACCTGAAGGTCGTCGCCGAAGGCGTGGAAACCGCCGAGCAACTGGCGTTCCTACAGGAGCGCGACTGCGATCAGGTCCAAGGCTATCTGTTCAGCAAACCGGTACCGTTGGAAGAAATAGTGGCCCTCTTCCCTCCGCATTACCGACCGCTGGAGCGAGTCGGCACCCGGTTCTAGGATACTGAGGCAAACATCCGGTGCGCGCGGCGCCCCCTACCCAAACCGCGATACGCCGTAGGGTGCGCCATGTGTTCAGCCGGGGGACATAGGTAACGGGTGTCGGGAGACATAGGTAACGCATTTAGGCTTACGGGGTTCATCGAATCGGGAGATCGAGTGATGCCGTGGCCGGAGCGCAGCACTATGTCGATAAGGCGTGAATTTGTTCTGTTGGCGGGGCAACCCGAAAGCAATGTGCGGGAGCTTTGTCGCCGGTATGGCGTCAGTCCCAGGACTGG
>NZ_FOWP01000003.1 GCF_900115475.1 Ectopseudomonas composti | reverse complement strand
CCGATTGCGAAAGCCATCAGCGTTCCGCCAAAACCAATGCCGAACGCCTCTGGCGAAAATCCCCCTGAGACTAAGATGTCTACATAGCCAGCGGCCTCAGGAGGAATCAGGTAGGCCTGTTGCCATCCGTATTGCGAGCAGGACACCGATGCATCCGCGTTGGTGGTCCACTGCATGCACACTTGAACAGCAACGACCGACATACAGGCCCCCTTACTCCGCCAAGCTGGGGTCACGGATGACCTCAGCCATGGCGATGCAGTCGGGGCAGATGACGAGGGCGGGCGCCTTGTTCAGATCGGGCAGCAGGTCGGGCTGGGGGGCGGACTGGTTGTAGAGTTGGCCCATGGGCTGCCCACAGCAGTCGCACAGCACGCGATCAACGATCAGCACGGCGGCGCCCTCCCGTTAGGCCTTGGCCGCGTCCGGCTGGGTGCCGGTCGGCTTGGGCTGTTGTTGGGTGCCTTGCGGGGCAGCAGGCTTGGCGGCCTGGCCTTTCGGGTTCACCGCCTCGATATGCACAGCCAGGTTGTTACCTTTCTGCTTGCCAGCACGCGCCACTTCGAAGGTGATGCGGACCGTTTCGAGCGGGGCAAATTGGGCACCAGAGGCGAACACCTCATCTGCAACGTCGGCAGGCACATCCATGCTCACAATGGACAGGCCGTTTTCGGTGATGCCGTCTGGCTCATCGCCGTAAAACACCTTGACGATTTTTACGTCGGTGCCGTTTTGGTTGAACGCCAGTTTCTGAGTGCCAAGAAATGCAACTTCCATGGTCGAACGTGCCATTTGTGTTTCCTCGCTTAGTTGCGCGTTATTGCGCGGTTTTGCCCTTTTGCAGGCCGAGTTAGCCCAGGCAGAGGAACTTGTTAAGTTCGCCAATGCCAGTATTTACGCGGCTTGCAACGGGTTTGCGTACCTAGTTATACGCTACTGAAAAGCTAAAAAATCACTCTTGAATAAATAACGTGTGCCGCTGCTTATTGAGATAAATAGTGCTGCAATGACACTTTTAATTATTCCGATACTTCAATTTGATTCATGAGTCTGGAGAACACCAAGGGCGTTGCCCTTGTCATCCCACTCTTGCCGCCGAGGGCTCGGGAGCGCGGGGCGGTGGAGCTGCCCCACACTCACGAGCGGAGGCTATTCAGGGTGGTGGGTGTTCAAGGGTTCGCTCTGCCCGTGCTTCCGTTCGCCGGATCGGTGAAGCGTGATCCGACGAGCCGGGAGCGCGGCCCTTGACCTGTTCAGCATCGGAGGCGTTGGCCAGATCGCTGGGGGCGCACTGGTGAACAACCTTGGCCATTGCCTGATAGAAGTAGTCGTCTACCGTCTCCAGCAACTCAACGGCCTGCAACGTGCCAAACACGCAGCCGACGGCAAAACCGATGAAGCCCCAAGGCGCCGAATTCCAGAGCAGGGCAACCAGATAGCGGCCAGCACGGAAGGAGACGGTCATGCGTTCACCCCACCAGCTCGAACGGTTCGCGCAGGGGCACGAAGGGCGTTGGTTTGCCGGTGTCGAGCACAACGCTCCAGTACTTCGGCGGTCGGCTGGACGGCTTGTGTTTCTCGCAGGTATAGGCCGGCGTAACGTGGGTCCGACCATTTACCACGGACCATTGCGCGGGGCGGCAGTCGGTGCATGGTGTGGATCGGCAGGTAGTCGATGGAGACGATGTTGGGAGCGTCGCCCAGTTTCGATTGACGTAGCACACAGAGCAGTCGCAGTTCTCGGGGTGCGGGTGTCGCACGAACGCCATGTACTTGCCCTGGGGATTGCGGGCGAAGCAGCCCGGACAGCCGCACTCCCTGGGGTGTGACAGCAGATATTGGCTCGTGCTGGTCATTGGCCGACACCTCGGGCTTTGCCTGGGCGAAGCTGGCTTGCAGGCGGGTGACAATCTCGGCGTTCAGGGAGCGATTGGCCTGTTCGGCGGCTTGCTCAACCTGAGCGCGGAGGGCTGGCGGCATGCGCAGCTTGAATTGCGGGTCAGTGCGGCTCATTGGTTCACCCCCGCAAACAGCACCACGCGGGTTTTGCCGAGCTTCACGCTCTCGACGGCGCCGGTTCTGATCCAGTGCGCGACTTGCTCGACGGCAACACCGGCCAGGGCGGCGAAGGCGGCTTGCGTATAGAAGGGAGGATTCATGCCGTCCACTCCTGTTCCAGCAGCCAGGTGCGGAGCAGGGCGCTATTGACCATGCGGCGCTTGCCTAGCTTTACGGTGGGGAGAACGCCTTTCATTGCCCAGGCGCGTGCTACGCCGTAGGTCAGGCCGTTGCGGTCGGCCCAGGACTCGACGGTTTCCACGTCCTGTTGCGGGCCTATCAGCTTCGAAGGTTCCAGCTCTTCCAGTTCCATGCTCGTTCCGTCACTATTCGTGCCATTAGGACAAAATGTCCCCTTGATGAATTATTTATCAGCGCAAGGTCATGATGGCTTTTGATGAATTATTTATCAATAAATTATTCATCAATCATAAGAGCTTTTTGGAATGATCGAGGAAAGGCTTAGAACTCTTGTGAGGCACATTGGGGCCACCAAGCTGGCTGAGGCCACTACGATCAAGGAGCGCCAGCGGTGGCAGACCGTTGCGACCAATCGGAAGGTGAAGACCCGGATCGAGGATCTAGAGGAGCTGCTGAAGGTATTCCCTCAGTACGAGCTGTGGCTGTGGAGGGGAGAGGTAGACCCTGCAAAAGGCCAGGTATCGCCAGGATACGAAGAGGCCGATTCAAACTTGCCCAATCAAAACGCGGGATAGCGATTACAACGGAAGTGGCTAGGCGTTGGTATGCCCGAAAGAAGGATTAAGAGCATGGGTGACGAAGGACTAAGAACAGGGCTTGTTTTCATTGATACTTCATCATATGAGAACAAAAATTTTCAATTTGGTCAGCATGTACTAGCAAAGCTAGAAGAGTTTGCAGATAGTCAATATATAAGGGTTTTGTTACCAGATGTAATTGACAAAGAAGTAATGGGGCACATTATTTCGAGAGCTGAAGAGTCGCTAGCGGCAGCAAAAAAAATTAACCGTGACCTAGCTTTTCTAAGTGCATTTGGGGGGCTGCCTCGTGAATTTTCTTCTAAAGGAAGGGATAAGGGGGCCGTCTTAGAACGAGCGATGGCTGCTTATGAAGAATTTAAAGCGACTGAGGAAGTAGAGTTGCTTGAAACTAGTACGGTGGACTCTGGCGCTGTTTTTGATAGGTATTTCTCAAGCAGACCTCCCTTTGGGAGTCCGGGAAAGAAACATGAATTTCCTGATGCCTTTGCTTTGGAGATAGTGCGGGCGACTGCCGAAGCCCGGTCAATGCCAGTTTACGTTGTTAGCTCTGATAAAGATATGGAGCGATACTGCGAGGAATTTCCGGATAGGATGATCTATTTGGAGAGGCTGGATGATTTTATTGGCTTGGTGAATAAGTATGAGGCTGACTTAGCTGAGCCTGCTAGGCTTGCAAGCAAGGCCTTCGAGGCTCTGAAGGATAAAATAACAGAAGCGATAGGCGAGGCCTTGAAGGAAGCGGCATTTAGCTGTAGTGATTTGGAAGAGTTTGAGTATGAGGTTGCTGACGTCGACGCTTTAAGTGTTGCTGTGGAGGCGATTAATATAATCGATTCGGAGAGGGATGGTGCCGAAATAGAACTGACAGTAAAAGTTGATTTTTGTGCTGACTTTACGGTTACCGACTACGATAGTTCCCCTTGGGATCCAGAAGACAAGTGCTACATATATCTTGAGGAATATGAGCTCAGTACTCGCTGCATTGAGGCAATTCAAGTCTATGTCTGTCTTAGATACGAAAATGGGCTTATTGTTAATGCGGAAATTGATGAGTTGTGGCTTGAGGACGCTGCAATAGATCTTTCTTACAAGCCGGTACGTGAACAGATAGCAAATGACGGTCTTGAATGGGATTAATAATAACAAGTTTGTAGGTTAGCCCAAGGAAGAGAAATGAAAAGCGACTGGGACGACGCACCAGACTATCTACGCAGCAAGAAAAAGCCCGGTCCCTGGCGAATGGTTGTCATACTGGGCGTGGGTTCGGCGATTACCTGGGGCGTGATCGCGTTGTTTGCCAAGCCAATCGTGATCAATGTTGACCAGCTCAAGCAGGCGATCCACGTAGACGGCAAACCGCTGTTCAGCCAACAACCGGCGGCACAGCCTTACAGCGAGCCGGAAGAGCCTATAAGCTTGCCATCTATCCCCATCGATCCACCCGCGCAACAGGTTGCATACGAGCCGGTAAACCAGCCTCAGCCATACGCTTCGATGGAGTGGACAGAGGAAGAAAAGGCGAGGGCGATTGCCAGTTCGCGGAACGTGTTCAGTGACAAGAACTACACGCCCAAGCCGCCGGCCAGTACCTACACACCGCCCGCAACCCATCGAATCGCCCAGGCACCCCAGCAAACGCTGCAGCGCCAAGCCAAGCAGGTAAGCCGCGAGCGTACTTCTAAGTGGATCAAGAGCTGGAACGGCGGCACGAACTATTTAGCTGAATGGCTATCGGTGAACAACTACATCGATGGCACCAGCGTTTGCGCCAATCACCGGCGCGGATCTATCAACTACCGCGAATGCCGTAAGGCCGCCAAGCAGCACTTTCACGAAGAGTGCCGAACCTGGCGCGCCCGCTATGACAATGACCGTAAGACAAGCAGTGATCGCATGAAAACGCGCTATTGCTCTGCGGCGAGTAGCTTTAATCCGATGGGGTAGTGGGCTTATTTGCTCCAGGACTTAATGATTTCTTTTGCAGGTATCATGCTGAATACCCACTCTCTTCCTTGTCTTTGTTTTTGAAATAGTTTGTTTTCAACTAGACCATTCAGCGCGCTTGATGCTGTATTGTAAGAACAGCCCAAGTTGTCCTGTACATTTGTCGCGGTAAACTCTCTTGCTCTTCCACTCTTTGCCACTTGAAGTATGACCTTTTGCTTGTCTGAAAGCTTTCCATACAGCCCGGACTCGTAAAGGAATACATTAAATTCAGTCATGTCCTTGAGTGTGTTTTCATAGGCTTTCTTGAATTCGCTGATGGCTCGTATGATGATTCTTGCTTGAAAGTCAAGAAAATAGGTTAAGTCCATTTGGTCTGACTCGGTATACAGGTAGCTTTTGCCATATTGGGCGGGCGCGGACTTAAGTAGTGTGCTTATGGCAATGTATCTGAATGCGGCAAATTCATGCTTAAACATAAGCCAGTAAAAAAGAGACCGCGCTACGCGCCCATTTCCATCTCTGAATGGATGTTCATAGCCAATAGCAAAATGCAGAATGGAGGCCTTTATTAGTGGGTGAATATAGTTATTGCTTGAAATATCAGTATGATTTGAATTAACCCATTCGCATAATTTACTAAGGCGTCTTTCAAGTCCAGCAGCTGGCGGTGGAGTATGCACAATATTTCCGTCGCCATCCTCAACTACAACGTCATCATTAACTCTAAAGGCGCCAGGATAGTAGCGATCATCATCAATACCTTCCACACCCACTTGGTGTAGCTCTGCTATCAAGTCGATTGTCAGTTCTCTGTCTCGGCTTTTCCAGGCGAAGTTCATCATCCTGTAGTTTCCAAGAATCATTTTTTCGTCAGGTGTTCTAGGTGTTCTTTGTCTTTTGAGTAGATCTTTCGCAACCTTGGTGGTTGTGGCTGCGCCTTCCAGCTGACTGCTGCTAATCGCTTCGTCTTCAACGAGGTCTTTGAGTAAGTACTCGATGTGCTTTTGCTCACCAATTTTTGTACTCATCCACTCCAAGGCCGCGGTTGTCGTGTGCCGGTCTGTCTCCGAGATAGCCATTTGCATCGCCGGAGTTAGCAGCATCCTGCAAACCTTTATAGGTTCGCCCAACGAGATAACATCAGATAGCTGCCGGTTTCTAGCAGCCTTGATTACCGACCAAGCTAGAGAGTGGTCCAGGCCAGCAGGCAACCGGAATCTAAGCTTGTCGTAATGGAGGTACCTACCCCGTTGATCTAAAGCATTGGATAGCTCCAGAAACTCTCCCACATGCTCGGGGCAAGTCTTGCTGATGCTCAGGAAGGGGTTAGGAACAAGCTCGGGTGGATACTTGATCATGGTCTTATCTCAAAAAGTCTAGCAATTGAGATGTAGCCTATCATGCCTTCGGATTTTCGTCTCAAAAAGCAGGAAAAATGAGATGTGGTGTTCGTGATGTCGGCGTGAGATGTGTCGAAAAAGTGTCGAAATCATAGAGCCAAATAGCAACGAATCGAGCAGACGGGCAGGGCGTAAGCCCCGTATTGAGCGGGGTTGGCACGGATTGACACGCTACCGAAACGGGTTCGAATCTCTTCTTCACCGCCACTTTCGCAATACCTAAAGCCCTGAAAGCTAACAAGTTTTCGGGGCTTTTTGCTTTTGCTCTTCCCCTCCGATCTATCTCAAGCCTGACCCAGCCTAGAGGATCGTCTTCCATCGCCTGTATTCCGCCCTCACTGCATCCCTGATGCAGCCATTGGCAATATCCATGGTCACTATCGAGAGCACTGATTTCTGTCTGGCGAGGCATCGGCCTACTGTTGAGCCCAACAGAGATTGAGTTGGATTGGAGGTCATGATGTCCCGTATCGATGTGGTTTCCCTGGTTGGTAGTGCCGTACCGGCTGAGCTCAGGTCCGATGGTCATATGGCGTGCTGGCTGGTGATGGTAGATGGTCAGCCCAAAGCCGGCCCTTTCGCTTCTCGTGAGGCTGCGCTGGCTTGCCAGGCGGTCTGGCTGCTCAGTAGCGCTATTCGCCGTGAGGGCGACTCGCTGCTGGCCTGATTCACTGTTTACCCCGCGCTCGCTCCAGCGCTCCCCTTGGCCCGCCTCTGGCGGGCTTTTTCTTGCGCGCCGGTTAGAATGGCGATCATTTTTCTGAAGGGGCGCCGTGTGGCCAGGTGGGACATCTTCTGCAGCGTGGTGGACAACTACGGTGATATCGGCGTGACCTGGCGGCTGGCCCGGCAACTGGCGGCCGA
The DNA here is from genome assembly GCF_900115475.1 of Ectopseudomonas composti. Lineage (GTDB taxonomy): Bacteria > Pseudomonadota > Gammaproteobacteria > Pseudomonadales > Pseudomonadaceae > Aquipseudomonas > Aquipseudomonas composti. Next base: position 461,164 of record NZ_FOWP01000003.1, on the reverse strand, counting down.
GCAGGGGCATGCGCTGCGCCTGTGGGTCGATGATCTGGGGGCATTCGTGCGCTTGTGTCCTGACGCAAGTGCCAGTGTCGAGAGCCAGCATTGCTCTGGTGTCGAGGTGCGCCAATGGCGTGAGCCGTTCCCCCTGGTCGAGCCAGCCGAGGTGGTGATCGAGGCTTTCGCCTGCCAGTTGCCGCCGTCGTATATAGACGCGATGGTTGCCAGCGGTAGCCGCCGTTTGTGGCTGAACCTGGAGTATCTCAGCGCCGAGGATTGGGTCGCCGGCTGTCATGGCTTGCCATCGCCGCAGCCTGGAGGCTTGCAGAAGTTCTTCTTCTTTCCGGGGTTCGTCGAGGGCACGGGCGGTTTGCTGCGCGAGGCTGATCTGCTGACACAGCGACGCGCCTTTCAGGCGGATGTGCAGGCGCAGCGGGCTTTTTTGCAGTCACTCGGCGTGGCGCGTGAAGCAGGAGCGCGGCTGATTTCGCTGTTCGCTTATGAGAATGCCGGCCTGGCCGGTTGGCTGGATGCGCTTGCGGCCGACGCGCAATCGACTCAGTTGCTGGTGCCGCAGGGCAAGATTCTCGCTGACCTGCAGCTCTGGCTGGGGGGCGCGCCTTTGGTGCCAGGGGATCAGCGGTGCTGCGGCAAGCTGCTGATCCATGTGTTGCCTTTCGTGGCCCAGGATGACTACGACCGCCTGCTGTGGTGCTGCGACTTCAATGCGGTGCGTGGTGAGGATTCCTTCATCCGTGCGCAATGGGCGGGGCGGCCGATGCTCTGGCACATCTACCCGCAGGAGGAGGGGGCGCATAGGGACAAACTCGAGGCGTTTCTGGCGATTTATAACGCCGGTCTGGCGCCTGAGGTGGCTGCCGGTCAAGTCGAGTTGTGGCGGGCATGGAATGCCGGCGAAGGGATGGAAATGGCCTGGCTTGGGCTACTTAACGTCTGGCCGGCAGTGCAGCGACATGCCGAACAATGGTGTGATGATCAGGCCGCCCGGCCGGATCTTGCCATGGCGCTGGAACAGTTTTACCGAAATTGGCTATCATACGCGGCCTAGATTTCTGTACCTCCCGCATATTTCGGATATCCGCATGAAAACTGCACAAGAAATGAGAGTCAACAGCGTGGCCCTTATCGATGGCCAGCCGTGGCTGATCCAGAAGGCCGAGTTCACCAAGTCCGGTCGTAACAGCGCCATCGTCAAGATGAAGCTGAAGAATCTGCTCAACGGCTCCAAGACCGAGACCGTCTACAAAGCCGACGACAAGATGGAGCCGGTGATTCTCGAGCGCAAGGAAGTGAACCTGTCCTACATCAGCGGTGAGGACTATGTGTTCATGGATCCGGAGTACAACTCTTACGAGCTGCGTTCCGAAGATCTGGAAAGCGTTCTGCCGTTCATCGAAGAAGGCATGAGCGACGTCTGCGAAGCCGTGTTCTTCGAAGGCAAAGTGATCTCCGTTGACCTGCCGACCACCATCGTGCGTCAGGTTGTCTACACCGAGAACGCTGCTCGTGGCGACACCTCCGGTAAGGTGATGAAGCCTGCCAAGCTGCGCAACGGTACCGAGATCAAGGTTGCCGAGTTCGTCGACATCGACGACTGGATCGAGATCGATACCCGTGACGGTTCCTACAAGGGCCGCACCCAGGCTCCGGCCTGAGCGTAAGCTGCACGAGAAACCCGGCCTAGTCGCCGGGTTTTTTGTGCCTGATTTTCAGGGCGCTATCGCGGCTGAAGCCGCCCCCACACAAGCCTTACTGCTGCGGGATGGCCAGGCTGGCTTGCAGTGCCTGGTCCCAGGGCGGCGGAAAGCCGAAGCGCTGCTTGAGAAAGCTCAGCAGCAAGCGTGTACGCGGGCTGGCTTCGCGCTCCAGGCGCAAGGCGTAGATGCTCACTGGCTCAACGGGCGGCAGGCCCTGTTCGCAGAACAGCGGGATCAGCTCGCCGCGTTGCAGGTGCTCGCTGCTCATCCAGGTGGGCAGATGCGCCACGCCAAGGCCGGCGAGGGCACTGAACAGCAGAGTTTCGGCGTTGTTGCTGGTCTGACGCAGGCGTTTGGGCTTGCACTGCTGCAGCTTGCCATCGACTTCGAAGCGCCAGGCGTAGGGAGGCGCCAGGCTATCCCAGTCGAGGCCGTCGTGTTGCTCCAGCTCCAGCGGGCTGCGTGGGATGCCGCGTCGGCGCAGGTAGTCCGGACTGGCGCAGACGATGCGGGTCATGGATGCCAGAGGCGTGGCCACCAGGCGGCTGTCCGGCAGGGGGCCGATACGCACGACGATATCCACTTCACCCAGGTGTTCGCCTTGCAGGTCGATGAAGCTGTCGATCAAGCGCAGTTGTACGTCCAGGCCGGGGTTGGCGCGCAAGAACTCGGCAATCGCCGGGCCCAGATGGCGCCTGCCGAAAGGCGAGGGCGCATCGATTCGGATCAGGCCTTCTGGTGCGCTGCTCAGTGAGACGGCCTCGGCGCGCGCCAGGTGCAACTCGGCGAGGATGCGCCGGGCGCGTTCGGCAAACGCCAGGCCGGCCGGAGTGACGCGCACTGCATGAGTAGTGCGACTGAACAGGCTGCTGCCCATGGCGCGCTCCAGGGCGTCGATGCGTCGTGCCACTGCCGAGGGCGTGAGCGGATGGCGCCTGGCCGCTGCAGAGAAGCTGCCGGTTTCCAAAACGTCGAGAAAGAGTTCCAGTTGGGCGGTCAGGGTATCGGGGTTCATGGCAGGACTGCTTGTGCGATGTAAGCAAAGCCATTGTGCGTTGCTATGCGTTTCCGCGCTAGCCACGACTGATTAACATGCGCCTACTGTCTGGAGGCGCAATGAATCTGTTCGACCTGTTGCTGAATCTGTTGCTGGGCCTTGGCCTGGGAACGCTGGGTGGTTTGTTCGGCATCGGCGGTGGCCTGATCGCCATTCCTGTGCTGGGCATTGTCTTCGGGCTCGACCAACAGCTTGCTCAGGGGACTGCACTGGTGATGGTGGTGCCGAACGTGATGTTGGCGATCTGGCGTTACCATCAACGCAATCGCATCGATTTGCGCTATGCCCTGCTACTCGGCGTTACCAGCTTCTTCTGTGCCTGGTTGGCGTCGCTGTATGCGGTGGAGATGGATTCGCGCACGATGCGCTGGGCCTTCGTCGGTTTCCTGCTGGCACTGGCTGCCTACAATCTGGTGCGCATGCTGATGGCTCAGACGCCGGCCAGCGGCGAGCTGCATTATCACTGGGGCTGGTTTGGCGTGCTGGGCGGTGTGTCCGGTGCCATGGGCGGCCTGTTCGGGGTGGGTGGAGCAGTGGTGGCGACGCCAGTGCTGACCAGTGTGTTCGGCACCACTCAGGTGGTGGCGCAAGGGCTCTCGCTTTCGCTAGCGTTGCCCAGCACCGGGGTTACGCTGTTTACCTATGCGTTGCACGATCACGTCAACTGGTGGATGGGCGTACCGCTGGCAGTGGGTGGCTTGCTCAGCATCAGTTGGGGTGTGCGTCTGGCGCATTCGTTGCCGGAGCGCCTGCTACGCAGCCTGTTCTGCGGTTTCCTGCTGCTCTGTGCGCTGATGTTGGCGCTGGAGTCGAGCGGCAGCTTATAAGCGAAAACCTTCGATGATGTGATTGGCCAGGCACTCGGTTACGGGTGACTGGCTGCTTTCGTTGCGTAACAGCACGATGCTGGTCAGCGGTAGCAGGGGCAGGCCTTCGGCTTCACCGAGGATGCGCAGGTCAGGGGTGATCAGGCTTTGCAACTGCGCAGTGACGGCCAGGCCGGCACGCACCACCGCGAAGATCGCCGACAGGCTGGGGCTGGTGTAGGCGATGCGGTAGGGGCGGCTCATCGCATCCAACGCGTTGCAGGCCCATTCACGGCAGAAGCAGTCTGCGTTGAACATGGCCAGCGGCATGGGGTTCTGCTCGTGCGGGCAGAAGCCTTGGGCCACGGCCCAGGCGAAGCGCTCCTGGCGCAGCAGTTGGCCGATCTCCTTGCCGGGCTGGCGGGTGACGATGGTCAGGTCCAGATCCTGGCGCAGCAGCAACTGCCCTGACGGCTCGCAATGTACCTCCACCTGCACCAGCGGATAGGCCTGGGCGAAGCGCGAGAGAATCTCCGGCAGAAAGCGCATCACGTAGTCGTCCGGCGTGCCGATGCGCACGGCACCGACCATATGCGGTTCGCGCAGCGTGTTGAGCACCTCGCCATGCAGCTTGAGAATGCGCCGCGCATAGCCCAGCAGCACCTGGCCCTCGGGCGTCAGCCGCACCTGGCGGCCGTCGCGCTCGAACAGCGGACGCTGCACCACGTCCTCCTCCAGCCGCTTCATCTGCATGCTCACGGCCGACTGGGTGCGATTGACCGTTTCTGCGGCGCGGGTAAAACCGCCGGTGTCGGCGATGGCAACGAAGCTGCGCAGCAATTCGGTATCAATACTGGGGTGGAAGGCCATTCATCAATCCTCGAGATGGATGCCATAAGAAACATTCGTTGGATTGATCTTAAGCGCGACCCGACACTGACGCCAACCCCACAGGGAGGGCGAAAAGATGAAAGGTCAGAAAGGTTATGCGTTGGCTCAGGCCATCCACTTCGAACGGTTGCCGTCGCTGGGCGGTGTATGGCGTATGCTGCGGCGCTGGCGTCAACTGGCTCGCGAGCGGGCACAGCTGGCGCAACTGAATGATGCTGCATTGAAGGACCTGGGACTGTCCCGAGCCGATGCGCTGCAGGAGGCCGAACGGCCGTTCTGGGATGACCCGTTGAGAAAGTGAGTGACACATGACAGGAGTTACTGAATGACCGCGGTACGCAAGGGCGCCGATTTTTTCCTGTTCCAGTTGATGCTGCTGCTGTGCGCCATCTGGGGCAGCCAGCAGGTGGCGATCAAGCTGGCGGCGGATGATATCGCGCCCATGCTTCAGGTGGCCTTGCGCTCAGGTATTGCCGCACTGCTGGTCGGCCTGCTGTTGCTGTGGCAGCGCGGTTGGCGTGAGTGGGTCAGTTCAACTTGGCTGGCTGGGGTTCTGGCCGGCGTATTGTTCGCGCTGGAGTTCTTCTTTATCGCGCTGGGCCTGCGCTACACCACGGCTTCGCATATGGCGGTGTTTCTTTACACGGCACCGATTTTCTCGGCGCTGGGCCTGCATCTGCTGTTACCTAGCGAGCGCTTGCGTCGCCTGCAGTGGCTGGGGATCGCGCTGTGTTTCGGCGGTGTGGTGATGGCCTTCGGCGTAGGTGGTAGTTGGGCCGAGATCGATCGCAGTATGCTGCTCGGCGATGTACTGGGGCTATGTGCAGGCATGGCCTGGGGCGCTACCACGGTCGTCGTGCGGGGTTCGCGTCTGTCCGAGGCGCCGCCCGGGCTGACTTTGTTCTATCAACTGGCGGTGGCGTTCGTGCTGCTGCTGGCCTATGCACTGATAGTGGTGGACCTGTCCCAACTGCGCTGGACGCCTGTGGCCATCGCCAGCATCCTGCTGCAGGGCGTGGTGGTGTCGTTCTTCACCTACCTGACCTGGTTCTGGCTGCTGCGCCGCTACCTGGCCTCGAACATGGCGGTGTTCTCCTTCATGACCCCACTGTTTGGCGTCAGCTTTGGCGTGTTGGTGCTGGATGAGCCACTGACCCTCAATTTCATCATCGGCGCCGCACTGGTGCTGTCGGGCATCACCCTGGTCAGCAGCGAGGCCTGGTTGCGTCGCCGTCTGGCCGGCTGGCGAGGCTTGCCGCAGCAACCCTGACGCAAGGAGGCTGGAAATTGTCTGCTTATCACCTGGCTCAACTGAATATTGCCTGGATGAAGGCGCCGCTGGAGTCACCAGAGATGGCTGACTTCGTCGCCAATCTGGAGCGTATCAACGCCCTGGCCGAAGGTTCGCCCGGTTATGTCTGGCGTTTGCAGGACGAGGCGGGCGACGCCACGGCGATCCGCCCGTTCGGGGACGACGTGCTGGTCAATATGTCGCTCTGGCAGGACGTGCAGTCGCTCAGCGATTACGTCTACAAATCGGCGCATACCGAGATGCTCAAGCGCCGTCGCGAATGGTTCGAACGCGTCGAGCAGGCGCATCAGGTGCTGTGGTGGGTGCCGGCGGGTCACCGCCCAGGTGTGAGCGAGGCCGCTGAGCGCCTGGCTCATCTGCGTGAGCATGGCGCGACGGCGCAGGCCTTTACCTTCCGTCATGCGTTCGCGGCGCCAGCCTGATAGGCTGAGTCGCCATGACGCTCTCACTTTCTCTCGCTGAAGCTCGCCGCCTGGCCCTGGCTGCCCAGGGCTTCGGGCGTACGCCACGTGGCGCCATCGCCCACAGGCAACTGCAGGCACAGATCGAACGCCTGGGCGTGTTGCAGATCGACTCGGTCAACGCCCTGGTGCGTTCGCACTACCTGCCGGTTTTTTCCCGGCTCGGTCATTACCAGGCCGAGCACCTCGATGAACTTGCTTGGGGTCGCGCGCGGCGCAGGCGCCTGTTCGAGTACTGGGGGCACGAGGCCTCGCTGTTGCCGCTGGAGCTCTACCCCTTGCTGCGTTGGCGTATGCACCGGGCCGCGGATGGGCAGGGCATCTACAGCCAACTGGCGAAGTTCGGCGTCGAGCGTCGCGATGTTTTGGACAGTGTGCTGCAAGCCGTGCGCGAGCGTGGTGCGCTGGGCGCCGGCAGCCTTTCCTCGCGCACCGAGAAGGCTGGCCCCTGGTGGGACTGGAGCGCGGAAAAGACGGCGCTGGAATGGCTGTTCGCCGCCGGCGAGGTGACGGTTGCCGGGCGGCGTGGCTTCGAACGGCTGTACGACCTGCCGGAGCGGGTCATTCCCAGGGATGTGCTGAACCACCCGGAGCTTGATGAGGCCGAAGCGCAGCGCCGCCTGTTGCTGCGTTCGGCTGATGCCCTGGGCGTAGCGAGCGAGCGCGATTTGCGCGACTACTACCGGCTGGACGTCAGTGACAGCAAGCGCCGTATCGCCGAACTGGTGGAGGCGGGCGAGTTGTTGCCCGTCACGGTGCAGGGCTGGCGGCAGGCGGCCTATTGTCGAAACGAGCCGCGCATCCCCCGGCGTGTGCGCCACAGTGCATTGCTGTCGCCGTTCGATTCGTTGATCTGGGAGCGCGAGCGCACCGAGCGGTTGTTCGGCTTTCGCTATCGGTTGGAGATCTACACCCCGCAGGCCAAGCGCGTGTACGGTTACTACGTGCTGCCGTTTCTGCATCACGAACGCCTGCTGGCGCGGGTGGACCTGCGCAGCGAGCGCGCAGCCGGGCGTTTGGCAGTGCATGCCGTGCATTTGGAAGAGGCAGTTTTAAGCGAGGAGGCACGCCAGGCACTGGGCGATTCGCTGCGTGCGCTGGCCCATTGGTTGGGCCTGGATGAGGTGTGGTTGGCGCCGAGCGTCAGCCTGCGCGGCGTGCTCGATTAGCCGCCGTTTTCCAGCAGGAACTTCAGTTCCTCCACGCGCTGGATGTTCAGCTCCATCGGGCAGGTGTAGTACATCGGTGAGCCGATACGCTTGCCCTGCAGGTCGCACTGGCCGTTGCGGTAAACCAACCAGGCCTTTTGCGCCGTTTCCAGTTGTTCGGCGTCCTGCGGCGCGTCGTCCTGCAGTTTGAGGAACAGCTGCTGGTAGACGCGGTTCATCTCCTTCTTCACTGTTTCCGATACACCTTCGGCGCAGCCGGCGACGCTAGCGTTGTTGATCATCCCGCTGGCGTCCAAGCAGGCCTGGTACTGCTTGTCGTAATCGCCCCATGCGCCGAGCGGCAGCAGCAGAGTGAGCGGCAGCAAGCCGTTACGCAGTATCGACATGGCAATCTCCCAATGAGACAGGGGCTGCACTGCAGCCCCTGGACATCACCTTTACTTGGTCGCTAGGCGGGTACGCATGTTGGCGGCGCGGTCGCTGGAGCCCGGGTGCGAGGAGAACATGCTGCTTTCGCCGCCGCCCAGCTGGGCCAGCTTCTCGAACGCGGTGACCAGGCCATCCCGCGGGATGTTGCGTTGGGTCAGCAGGTCGAAGGAGAAGTTGTCGGCGGCGTTTTCCTGGCTTTGCGAGAACTGCGCATTGACCAGCTGTTCGCCCAGGGCGCCGAGCTGCGAGGCTGACAGGGCTGCGACGGTGCCGTTGCCCGACGCAGCTGCGGCGTTGCGCGCGGCAGTGGTGGCATAGGCGGTCTGCATGGCTTTCTTGCTGTGGCCGAGTGCGACATGGCCGATCTCGTGGCCGAGTACGCCTTCCACTTCGTTGTCGGTCATCAGGTCCATCAGACCGCTGTAGACGCGCACGCAACCGTTGGCCATGGCCCAGGCGTTGACTTCGTCGGCCTGGTAAACCTTGTAGGTGATCGGCGTGCCGTTGATCTGATGGCCGAGGTTGTTGGCGATCTTGTCCAGACGCTTGCTGTACGGGCTATTCGGGCCGGCGATGTTGGCTTCGGCATCCATTTCGGCGCATGCCTGGTCGGACATGCTGCGTACTTCGGCGTCGCTGAGGGTCGCCGCTTGTACGGCCATCAGCCCGGATTGCAGCATGGCGTCGGGAGACATGTTCTGGCAGCCGGTCAGCAGTGCAGCGCTGGACAGGGCGAAAGCGGAGAGGGTGGTGCGCAGTTGCATGGTTCATCGTCCTTGTTGGGGGGTGTTGGCCGCGAGTCCTTTTCGGCTGGGTGTTGCTTTGACACCTGTGCGGTGCTCGCGACGGGGCGACATTATGCCGGATAGCGCACAGAAGATGTGCGAGCCGGTTCGCGCCCTGGCCAGTGGCCAGGGCTTGAATGGTCAGCGGCGTACCTGCTTCAGCGTCTCGGCAATCATGAAGGCCAGCTCCAGGGACTGGTCAGCGTTCATGCGCGGGTCACAGTGGGTGTGGTAACGGTCGGACAGGCCGTCCTCGGTGATCGGGCGCGAGCCGCCGATGCACTCGGTGACGTTCTGCCCGGTCATCTCGATATGGATACCGCCGGCGTAGGTGCCTTCGGCCTGATGCACGGCAAAGAACTGCCGGACTTCGCTGAGAATCTGCGCGAAGTCGCGGGTCTTGTAGCCACTGCTGGCCTTGATGGTGTTGCCGTGCATCGGGTCGGAGCTCCACAGCACCTGACGACCCTCTTCCTTGACCTTGCGCAGCAGGCGCGGGAAGTGCGCTTCGACCTTGTCTGCGCCCATGCGCACGATCAGGTTGAGGCGACCCGGATCGTTGTCCGGGTTGAGCGTGTCGATCAGGCGGATCAGCTCGTCCGGGTCCATGCTCGGGCCGGCCTTGACGCCGATGGGGTTCTCGATGCCGCGCATGAACTCGATATGCGCGCCGTCCAGCTGGCGGGTGCGGTCGCCGATCCACAGCATGTGCGCGGAGCAGTCATACCAGCGGCCGGTGAGGCTGTCGCGGCGGACGAAGGCTTCTTCGTAGTTCAGCAACAACGCCTCGTGAGCGGTGAAGAAGCTGGTTTCACGCAACTGCGGGGCGCTGTCCATGCCCACGGCGCGCATGAAGGCCAGGGTTTCGTCGATGCGGCCGGCGAGTTGATGGTACTTCTCGGCCAGCGCCGAGTTGGCGATGAAATCGAGGTTCCATTGGTGCACCTGGTGCAGGTCGGCAAAACCGCCCTGAGCGAAGGCGCGCAGCAGGTTGAGGCTGGCGGTGGCCTGGTGATAGGCCTGCATCAGGCGCTCGGGATCGGGCACGCGGCTGGCAGCGTCGAAACCGATGCCGTTGACGATATCGCCCCGGTAAGCGGGCAGGGTGACGCCATCGATGGTTTCGCTGCCGGACGAGCGCGGCTTGGCGAACTGGCCAGCCATGCGCCCAACCTTGACCACCGGGCAGCCGGCAGCGAAGGTCATGACGATGGCCATCTGCAGCAGCACCTTGAAGGTGTCGCGGATTTTCGCGGCGGAAAACTCGGCGAAGCTCTCGGCGCAGTCGCCGCCCTGCAGCAGGAAAGCGCGGCCCTGGGTGACCTCGGCGAACTGGCGACGCAGCTCGCGTGCCTCGCCGGCGAACACCAGCGGCGGGTAGCCGGCCAGGGTTTGCTCGACGCGGGTCAAATGCGCGGCATCAGGGTATTCAGGCTGCTGCTGGATGGGCTTGGCCCTCCAGCTTTCGGGGCTCCAGGCGTTCGACATGCTGCGTCTCTAGCGGTTGATCAGGCGGAGGCGCATGGTAACCGATAAGCCCTGCGGCTCGTACGTGTATCGCCAACGCTGCGGCTCATGACGCCGGGGCCGGTTCGAATGCCCGCGCAGGCAGCGTGCGCGGCGATACATCACGCGCTGGCAGGAAGCGTCCATAGCGCTGCGCCTTGCCCAGGTCATATGGGTATTCCTGGCCGCGTCGATAGGCGATACGACCGTTGATAAGTGTCAGCGCGACCGCTGCATCGTTGCGCTTGACCACCCGCACCAGGCCGAGCACCTCCATCGGCGCTTCGTGCAGTTCATCCAGCGTATCGTCGAGTCCAGCGGGATCAATCAGCACCAGGTCGGCACGATCACCGACGCGCAGGTAGCCGGCATCGACGCCGATGAAGTCGGCCAGCTCGCCGCTGCAGCGGCGCACGGCCTTGCCCAGTTCCATGAACGACTCGCCGGCCAGCTCCGCATCACGCACGTACTTGAGAAAACGCAGCGGGAAGTTGTACTGGGCAATGGAGCGCAGGTGCGCGCCGGAGTCGGCGAAGCCAGGGTGCGTCCAAGGGCTGGCCAGCAGCTTGCGCATGACAGGTTCGCGCTGGTTGCCGTAGCAGGTCGTCCATTTCAGCGCCTCGCGGTACTGGCAGGCCAGTTCGAAGTAGGCGTCTACCGCATCCAGGCCGCGCGCCTGGCCCAGTTGCTTGAAGTTCTTGCCCACCAGGCTGGCGTCCGGGCATTCGGTCACCCAGCAGTCGGAGAAGTCGCGGTGCCACAGGCCCTTGGTCAGCACGGCCTTTACCTGCTTCTTGAACAGGGCGCGGAACGCCGGCTCCTTGACCTTGGCGTAGAGCTCGTCCGGGTCCTTGATGTTGCGCAGGATCTCGCCGGCACCGAATTCCTCGAAGGCATTCACGTTGAGCCCTTCCAGACGCAGGGTGAAGGGCGCCGGCAGGGTCTGCCAGCGGAAGTGGCCGCGCAGTACCCTGTTCGCCAACCAGCCGGAAAGGCGGGTGAAACGGTGCAGCAGCGGCTGTGACTTGAGATCCAGCGCCGTGAGCATGGTGCATTTCAGCGGTTTCCTGAACCAGCCATGGGCCTGCCAGAGGAAGGCGAACACGTTGACCTTGGTCACCGCGTTCGGCGCGCCCTGCAGCACGGCGCCGCGCCGGCGCAGCACGGCGAACAAGCGAGAGAATTCCTTCCAGTTGGCGAAGGTCGACGGCAACGGGCTGGACCAGGCGCGGTCACCGTCCATCTTGTCCAGCCGCGTGGTCATCACCGACAGGCCGATGCAGCCAGCGTCCAGCGCCTCTTCGAGCAGTTGCTCCATGCGCGCGAGTTCGGCGTCGCTCGGCGTCACCCGGCTGGTGGCGCGCTCCAGGCCCATCACCGCCACGCGCAGTTCGGAATGGCCGAGGAAGGAATTGACGTTCGGCCCCAGCGGCAACTGGTCGTAGAAGGCGCGATAACCCGCGGCGTCGCGCCAGGTTTTCTTTTCCTTGAGGATCGGCAGCACGTACTCGCGCGGCACCGCTTCGACGCGGGTGAACAGGTCGGAGCAGTCCTCGGCGTCGGCCAGCACCATGCTGATGGAGCAGGAGCCAATGGTCACGCTGGTGACGCCATGGCGCACCGACTCCTTCAGTGCGGGTGCGGCGATCACCTCGGCATCGTAGTGCGAGTGGATCTCCAGGAAGCCGGGGGTGAGCCACTGGCCTTTGGCGTCGATCACCTCGGGGCAACCGGCCTCGGCCAGCGGGCTGAGGCTGAGTACCTCGACCTTGCCGTCACGGATACCGATATGGCGGATTGCGCCCGGCGCGCCGGTGCCGTCGAAGTACAGGCCGTTGTTGATGATGATGTCGTAGCTCATGGCAGTCTCCAGGGCGCCAGCAGCAGAATGCCGGTGACCAACAGCAGGATGTAGATGGCGAGGCGGAAATGACGCTCGTCGAAGCGTCGATGCAGGCGTTCGCCCAGCCACACACCGAGCAGCAGAAGCGGGGCGTAGGTGAGCACCTGAGGCAATGCCGGCAGCAGGCGGCCGTCGAGCAGAAAGGCGAGGGTAAGCAGGCTGTTGAGGGTGAACCAGACCGTGACCAGAGTGGCGCGCAGCCGCGCTTTGTCCAGTTGGGTGCCAGCCAGGCCGTACACCAGCAGCGGACCACCCGAGGCGAACAGGCCATGACTGAGGCCGGCGGCGATGGTAATGACGCGAGTCAGCCAGGCCGGGCGTTGTGGCGGTGCGCTCGCCCGGCGCAGGCGCCATAGTTCGCGGCCGGCGAACCAGACGATCAGCGCACCGAAGCCGACCTTCAGCGCCTGGGTGTCCAGATAAGGCAGCAGCCAATAGCCGAGTAACGTGCCGATGAGCATGCCGGGCAACAGGGTGCCAAGCAGCAGGCGGCGGTCGATCTGCTGCCAGTGGCGATGCACCAGGTAGCCGGTCATGCAGATGTTCAGTGGCACCAGGATCGGCAGCAATTGATCGATGGGCAGCAGCAATGCACCCAGCGACAGAGCGATGACCACGCTGCCAAAGCCGGTGACGGCCTCCAGGGTGTAGGCCAGCAGAATGAAGCCGCCGAGGGCGTAGGGCGCCAGGGCCATCAGCTGATCTCCCCGGCGAAACGCTGGCTCATCTTGCGGTGGTACAGCGCCGGCGCCAGGCGCCAGAGCAGGCTCGCCAGCCAGCTGCCACGATCAGGGAACAGGCGTTCGCGGCGCTGCTGCAGTGCCTCGAGAATCAGGCTTGCCATCCAGTCGGCGCTGCGAATTCTGCCGATGGTCGAGCGAGCATGGCCGGCCGGTTTGCCATCGCCGCCCAGGGCATTGCGGTCGATGGGGGTATCGAGAAAGCTCGGATAGACCATCAGCAGACCGATGTCGTCACGGGCGATCTCGGCGCGCAGCACCTCGAAGGCCTGGCCCAGAGCGCTTTTCGCGGCGCAGTAACCGGCGCGGCCGAGCACCGGCATCCAGCCGGCCATGGAGCCGATGGCGACCACCTGGCCGCGGCTTTCACGCAGCAGCGGCAGGGCGGCCAGGGTCAGTTCCAGCGGTGCGTGATAGTCCACCGCCATGACCTTGCGAAATACCGCGGGATCGGTGCGCAGCGTGGGCGAGCGGTGGGTGATGCCGGCGTTGTTGATCAGCACGTCCAACCGGCCGAAGCGCTGCTGGCAGCCGTCGAGCAGGCGTGCATGCAACTCGGGGTCGGTGATGTCGCCAGCAAGGGCCAGTACGCGCTCACTGCCCAGTTCATCGGCGCGAGCCGCGAGACCGCTGGCATCGATATCGGTGAGCAGCAGGGCATCGCCACGTGCGTGACAGGCGCGCGCCAGTTGCCAGCCGAGGCCGCTGGCGGCGCCAGTGATCAGGATCACGCGCATCATCGCTCTCCTGTGCTGGACAAAGGTCTCAGCACGGCGTCGGTCTCAGGTGGCCTGCGTGACCACAGCCAGGCCAGGCTGAGGCCGGACACCAGATGCCAGCAACCCCAGAACGCAGCAATCAGCAACATGCCGCTGGCCTGCGGGAAGAAGGTGAAGATGATCACCAGACCCAGCGCCGAATTCTGGATACCCACCTCCAGCGTCAGGGCGCGGCGGTCGGCCACCGGCAGCCCGCTCAGGCGTGCGCTGAGGTAGCCAATGCTCAGCGCCAGGGCGTTGTGCGCCACCACCAGCCAGAAGAACAGATGGAAATGCCGAGTGAACTGCTCGAGGTTGCGGCTGAACGCCAGTGCGACGAAACCGAGCATTACCAGCAAGGCGAACAGGCGCAGGGGCTTTTCCACTTTCAGCGTCAGTTGCGGGAAGCGTCGGCCGATCCACATGCCTGCCAGCAGAGGCAAACCGAGCACCAGCAGTACGACCAGCAGCAAGCTCAGCGGGTCCAGTTCGATCTGCGTCAGCAACGGCCGCGTGTGTGGATTGAGCCAGGCGTACAGGGCGAAGTTGAGCGGTGTCAGCACGCTGGCGACGACGCTGGAAACGGCGGTCATGCTCACTGACAGCGCGACGTTGCCGCGCGCCATCCAGGTCATGATGTTGGAGAAACTGCCGCCTGGGCAGGCGGCGATCAGGGTCATGCCCAGGGCCAGTTGCGGCTCGATGGCCAGGGCCCAGCAGGCCAGGCAGGTCAACGCCGGCAGCAGCACGAACTGCGCCAGCATGCCAATCACTGGTGCCTTGGGCGCGCGGGCGATACGGCGGAAATCCTCGGCACGCAGATCCAGGGACACGCCGAACATCATCAGGGCGACAATCAGGTTGATCAGCACCAGGCTGCTGGGGTCGAAGGCGATATTGATCGAGTCCATGCTCATGCCTCCTGCGCGGCGAGTACGCCGTCGTTGGTCAGCTCACGCTGCAGCGCGGCGCTGTGTTCGGCGATGCGTCTACGATAGCTGTCCTTGTGCACGTAGTAGGCCATGCGCTCCAGCTGCAGGTACCGATAACCGCCATCCAGGCGCTGGCTGGCCTGGGCGCGAATGGTCTGGCGCAGAGCCAGGGCCGCAGGACTGGCCGCCTGCAACTGACGGATATACAGCGCCACCAGCTGCGCCTGCTCGTCACGCCCCTGCCAGCCCAGGCCGGAGGCCTCGACCATGCCGAGCATGAACAGGTCGTCGTGCTCGGGGTGGAAGACATTGAGGTACAGCTGGGGTGCACCGGCCTCTTGTGGCCAGTTCAATTCGTCGCGGGCAATGAAGGGATAGTCGAGTTTGTAGCCGGTGGCCATGAGGATCAGGTCGTACTCGGCCTGTTCGCCATTGGCGAAGGTCACGCTTTGCCCGCTCACTGCGGCGATGTCGCCGCGGGGGCGGATATCGCCGTGGCCGATATGGTGCAGCACCAGCGAGTTCATCACCGGGTGCGATTCGTACAGGCGGTAGTCCGGGTCGGGCAGGCCGTATTGCGAGGGCTTGCCGACCAGGGCGCGCACCAGCAGGCCGTCGACCAGTTGCTTGAGCCTGCGCGGCAGCTTGATCGCACCGCCAAAGGTATCAGTGGGCTTGCCGAGGATGAACTTGGGCAGGAAGTGGTAGCCCCGGCGTACCGAGAGATCCACCGAGGTGGCGCGATGTACGGCGTCGACGGCGATGTCGCAGGCCGAGTTACCGCAGCCGACCACCAGCACCCGTTTGCCGGCGAAGATATCGGCGCTCTTGTAAGTATTTGAGTGCAGCAGCTCGCCGCTGAAATCGCCAGGCAGGCGCGGCAGGTTGGGCGTATGCAGGGTGCCGTTGGCGATCAGCACACCGTCGAAGCGCCATTCGCGTTGCTCACCGTTGCGCTCGCTGATCAGCTTCCAGCCCTGATCCAGGCGCTGCAGCTGCACCACGCGGGTGTCGAACTGGTAATGCTCGTACAGACGAAACTGCCGGGCATAGTCGCGAAAGTAGCGGCGCATTTCGCTCTGGTGCGGGTAGGGCGCCACCTCGGCACGCATCGGGAACTCGCGAAACTCGGTGGTGCCCTTGGAGGAAATCAGATGCGCCGAGTGGTACATGCTGCTGTGCGGGTTGTCGATGTCCCACAGGCCGCCAACGTCGCTGTGTAGTTCGAAGCCGACGAAATCGATGCCGTGTTTCTTCAATTGTCGGGCCGTGCACAGGCCCATGGGGCCGGCACCTATGATGGCGTACATGACGAACCTCGTTATTGTTATGAGTAGCTGCGCAAGTGTTGGAATTATTGCGTGACCAGGGGCAGCGCCTTCAATGACAATCGGCGCCTTTAGCCCGGCTCTTGTGGTACGGGATGTCACTGTGGGAGAGGTATCGATGCCAGGGTTGCCACCAGACGACGAATTGCAGCAGCAGGACGAGGTGCTGCTGGCCGAGGTGCGTGATGCCTTCGGAGTGATCCGTGTGGTGCAGATCGGCGCCTACCGCTTTCTCGAGTTCGGTGATGCCATCGAGCAGAGTTGCGTGTTCCAGGGCGATCCCAGCTGGCTGGAGTACGACTACACCCGCGCCATGCTGTTAGGCGCGCTGTGCCACGACGCGCCGGAAACGGCGCTGTTCCTCGGTCTTGGCGCCGGCAACCTGACCCAGGCCTGCCTGAAGTTCCTGCCGCTGGAGGACGTCGAGGCCATCGAACTGCGCCCGGACGTACCGCGCCTGGCCATGGAATTTCTCGGCCTGGACGATGACCCACGGCTGACCATTCGCATCGGCGATGCCACCGAATTGCTGGACAGCGCGGAAACCGCTGACCTGATCTTTCTTGATCTGTACACCGACCAGGGGCCGGGCGTCGGGCATCTGGCCTGGCGGTTTCTCGAGCGCTGCCGCGAAAAACTCAACCCGGGCGGCTGGCTGATCATCAACCAATGGGCAGGCAATGACGGCAAGCCGCTTGGCGCGGCACTGCTGCGCGGCCTCTATCACCGGCACTATTGGGAGTGCCCGGTGAAGGAGGGCAACGTGGTGCTGCTGATCCCCGCCGAACTCGAACAGCGCTTGAACATGGGGCGCCTGCAGATGCGTGCTGGCGAGCTGGCGCCACGCCTGGGGTACTCGCTACAACCGCTGATCGAAGCGCTGCGCCCGGCCACTTGATGCGCCGTTGAGCGGTTGGATGCGTGCCAATAGATAAAAACCAGCACCCGAGTCAGGATTTTCCGGTATAGTTCGCGCCGGCCAATTTTCTGGCCACGTTCAGGTAGTGCAACTCGCCCGGGAAATTAACACCCGGCAGCCAGTCCCCAGCGGACTATCCTTGACGATTCACTTTCATCACGTTTTCGCAAATCCCCGCCGACCAGGCTGCCAGGGTGACCCACAAGGTCTTACACGGCATGCGCAGCTTTGGAACATGGGTCTTTGCGGATGCACTTGAGGCAGACCCATGACCCAGGAAATCGGCGGCTTCGCCGCGCTCGGACTTCACTCCAATATTCTCGCCGCTCTGACCGCCGTTGGTTACGAAGAGCCGTCTCCGATCCAGTCGCAGGCCATTCCGGTGATCCTCGCCGGCCAGGACATGATCGGCCAGGCCCAGACCGGCACCGGCAAGACCGCAGCGTTCGCGTTGCCGATCCTGTCGAAAATCGACCCGGCCAAGCGTGAGCCACAGGCACTGATTCTGGCGCCAACCCGCGAGCTGGCCCTGCAGGTCGCCACCGCGTTTGAAACCTATTCCAAGCAGATGCCTGGCCTCAATGTGGTCGCCGTCTATGGTGGCGCGCCGATGGGCCCGCAGCTCAAGGCCATCCGCCAGGGCGCTCAGGTCATCGTCGCCACGCCTGGTCGCCTGGTCGACCACCTGCGTCGCGACGAGAAAGTGCTGTCGACCATCCAGTACCTGGTACTCGACGAAGCCGACGAAATGCTCAAGCTGGGCTTCATGGATGACCTCGAAGTGATCTTCGAAGCCATGCCGGAAAGCCGCCAGAGCGTGCTGTTCTCCGCCACGCTGCCGCACTCGATTCGCGCCATTGCCGAGAAGCACCTGCGTGAGCCGCAACACATCAAGATCGCTGCCAAGACTCAGACCGTCTCGCGCATCGAGCAGGCGCATCTGATGATCCACGCCGACCAGAAGACCAACGCCGTGTTGCGTCTGCTGGAAGTCGAGGATTTCGACGCGCTGATCGCCTTCGTGCGTACCAAACAAGCCACCCTGGATCTGGCCAGTGCCCTGGAAGCCAAAGGCTACAAGGCTGCTGCGCTGAACGGTGATATCGCCCAGAACCAGCGTGAGCGAGTGATCGAATCGCTCAAGGATGGCCGCCTGGATATCGTCGTGGCGACCGACGTGGCTGCTCGTGGTATCGACGTACCGCGCATCACCCACGTTTTCAACGTCGACATGCCGTACGATCCAGAGTCCTACGTACACCGTATCGGTCGTACCGGTCGCGCCGGTCGTGATGGCCGTGCGCTGCTGCTGGTGACGCCGCGTGAGCGTCGCATGCTGCAGGTGATCGAGCGCGTCACCGGGCAGAAGGTCGGTGAGGTCAAACTGCCGAACGGCCAGCAGGTTCTCGATGCCCGCATCAAGAAACTGACCAACAGTCTGGCGCCGCTGGTGGCCGATGCCGAAGCAAGTCATGGCGATCTGCTCGACCGCCTGACCGCCGATATCGGCTGCAGCCCGCGTGCCCTGGCCGCTGCGCTGCTGAAAAAGGCCACCAACGGTCAGGCCCTGGATCTGGCCACTGTCGAGCGCGAGCAGCCGCTGGTGCCGGGCGCTGGCGGTGCTCCGCGTGAGCGTCGTGAGCGCGACAGCGACCGTGGTGCTGATCGTGGTGGTGAGCGCAGCGAATACCGCGAACGCCGTGCACCGGTGCCGCTGACCGAAGGTCGTGTGCGTTGCCGCACCGCGCTGGGTACTCGTGACGGCATCGCCGCGAAGAACCTGCTCGGCGCCATCCTCAACGAAGGTGGCCTGGCGCGCGAAGCGATCGGTCGTATTCAGATCCGTGAAACCTTCAGCCTGGTCGAGCTG
Source organism: Ectopseudomonas composti (assembly GCF_900115475.1). Taxonomy (GTDB): domain Bacteria; phylum Pseudomonadota; class Gammaproteobacteria; order Pseudomonadales; family Pseudomonadaceae; genus Aquipseudomonas; species Aquipseudomonas composti. The sequence goes on along the minus strand of NZ_FOWP01000003.1, from coordinate 442,595 downwards.
CCGGAAGACGGCCTGGACCGTCTGCTGGGCAAGCTGAAAGACACTCGTGTCGCTGGCAAGGCCCTGAAGCTTCGTCGCTATCGCGAGGATTGATCCGCTAGGCCTTGCGCCTCGCCACAGGATCAACTGAAAACGCCGCGCCCCTGACAGGGCGCGGCGTTTTCGTTTGTGTTTGTGTAAGAGCAGAGAACAGGCCGTTGAAAAACGTAGGCGAGGCAGCCAGTGCAAGGCAAAAACAGGCGAAAAAGCGGAGTTTACGAGTAGTAAATGAGCATTTTGAGCCTGTTTTTAACGCAGCAATGGCAACGCAGGTAGTTTTTTCAGCAGCCTGTCAGCCGGTTTCGCTGAGATTGGCCTTGGGCGCCAGGCGGTCGAATACCTCCGGCGTCAGTGCCGCCGCGCCAGCTTCATCGAGCACCTCGCGCGGGTGCTCACTGCCGGGGATGCTGCTGTCGAGCATGCTCAGCAACTGTGCGCCGCGAGCGGTGAGCACGAAGTTTTCACCATTGCCGCCTTGGTCTTCCGGACGCGGCTCGATAAAACCGCTTTCCAGCAGGCGCGCTTCATAGCGAGTGGCCTCGGCGCGCAGGTGGTCGAGATCGTGTACGGGATCGCCCGCGTTTTCCCGTTCCGCAGCCAAGTCTTCGGCGTAGCGGCGTGGCGCAAACGGCTTGCCAGCGGAGTTCTGTGCCTCATGCAGCAGGCGTTCGATCAGGTCCCAGTCATGCTTCATGGCTGTCTCTCCCTATGCAATGGACTCATAAGGTCCGACTTCGAGGGCGGCAGACGGTTCGACCTAATTGCGCGTGGGGGGATCTACAAAGCAAAACGCCCCGAACCAGTCGGGGCGTTTTGGGCGCGTAGCTGCCAGTGGTCAGGCGCGGCGGCGGAACAGCGGTTGCGGCTGATCGGCTGACGCCTGATAGACCTCGCTGTACTCCTCGAAGGCCTTCAGGGCGTCGAACGGGTCTTTGTCTGCACGCAGGGCGAAGGCGTCGAAACCCACGCGCTTGAGGGCGAACAGCTGGTCGCGCAGTACGTCGCCAATGGCGCGGACTTCGCCCTTGTAGCTGTAGCGAGTGCGCAGCAGGTAGGCGGTGGAGGAGTGGCGGCCATCGGTAAAGGCCGGGAACTCCAGGGCGATGACCTGGAAGTGCGCGAGGTCATCGGCGATTTCCTCGATTTCGTCGCCCGCTTCCAGCCACACACCCAGGCCGCCATCGCGGGCCTTGAGCGCATGCGCATGCTCGGCCCACAACGCCAGCGGCACGATGATGTCGTCGCAGTTGGGGATGGCGTCCAGGGTCACGTCTTTGGCCAGCAGGTGCCAGGTCTCGTCGACCACCTGACCGTTCTTAATGATTCGCTGCATAGACGCGCTCCTTGAACGGGTCGATACCGACGCGGCGGTAGGTATCGAGGAAGCTTTCTTCTTCGGTGCGTTGCTCGACGTAGACCTTGATGATCTTGTCGATCACGTCGGCCATGTCCGCTTCGGCGAAAGATGGGCCGAGGATCTGCGCCAGGCTGGCGTCACGACCGGCGCTGCCGCCGAGCGATACCTGATAGAACTCCTGGCCTTTCTTGTCGACGCCAAGGATACCGATATGGCCGACGTGGTGGTGACCACAGGCGTTCATGCAGCCGGAGATGTTCAGGTCGATATTGCCGATGTCGAACAGGTAGTCGAGATCGTCGAAACGACGCTGAATGGCTTCGGCGATCGGGATCGACTTGGCGTTGGCCAGCGAGCAGAAGTCGCCACCCGGGCAGCAGATGATGTCGGTCAGCAGGCCCACGTTCGGCGTGGCGAAGCCTTGCTCACGCAGCTCGCCCCACAGGGCCAGCAGCTGACGCTGCTCGACGTCGGCGAGGATGATGTTCTGGTTGTGACTGTTGCGCACTTCGCCGAAGCTGTAGCGATCGGCCAGGTCGGCGATGGCGTCCAACTGCTTGTCGGTAACGTCGCCCGGCGCCACACCGGTGGGCTTGAGTGACAGGGTCACGGCAACGTAACCAGGCTTCTTGTGGGCGAAGGTGTTGCGCTCGCGCCAGCGGGCGAAGCCAGGGTGTTCGGCGTTCTGCTGGGCGAGCAGGGCGTCTTCGTCCTGCAGGGTCAGATAGGCCGGATCGACGAAGTGCGCGGCAACGCGGGCGACTTCGGCTTCGGTCAGGGTGGTCGGGCCATCCTTGAGGTGCGCCCATTCGGCGTCTACGCGCTGCGCGAACACTTCCGGGGTTAGCGCCTTGACCAGAATCTTGATGCGCGCCTTGTACTTGTTATCGCGACGGCCATAGCGGTTGTAAACACGCAGGATGGCGTCGAGATAGCTGATCAGGTGCTGCCACGGCAAGAATTCGTTGATGAAGCTGCCGACGATCGGGGTACGACCCAGGCCGCCACCGACGGAAACGCGGAAGCCCAGTTCACCGGCTGCGTTCTTCACCGCTTCCAGGCCGATGTCGTGCACTTCGATGGCGGCACGGTCGCTCACTGCGCCGTTGACGGCAATCTTGAACTTGCGCGGCAGGTGACTGAATTCGGGGTGGAAGGTCGACCACTGACGGATGATTTCGCACCACGGGCGCGGATCGACGATCTCGTCCTTGGCCACGCCGGCGAACTGGTCGGTGGTGGTGTTGCGGATGCAGTTGCCGCTGGTCTGGATGGCGTGCATCTGCACGGTCGCCAGCTCGGCGAGAATCTCCGGCACGTCCTCCAGCTCCGGCCAGTTGTACTGGACGTTCTGCCGGGTGCTGATGTGGGCATAGCCTTTGTCGTAGTCACGGGCGATGCGCGCCAGCACGCGAACCTGGGCGGACGACAACAGGCCGTAAGGCACGGCGACGCGCAGCATGGGCGCGAAACGCTGGATATACAGACCGTTCTGCAGGCGCAGCGGACGGAATTCCTCGCCGCTCAACTCTCCGGCGAGGTAGCGGCGGGTTTGATCGCGGAACTGCTTGACGCGATCCTCGACGATCTTTTGATCGTACTGGTCATATACGTACATGAAGGGTCCTGTTTTCAGGCTACTTACTGCCAATCAGCGCGCACGGCCGCGCACTCCCCGAGGAGCCGGGGCACGATACCAGCTCAGGTTTATGCGTAAAAGTGATGTTTGAATATATAAACCTGAGTTTAAGGAATAAGACTGCTCCAAAGCATAACCATATGGTTTGAGCGATGGCTGAGGCTGGTCTTAAATACAGTGTGCGTCACCCAAAAGCACAAGAAGAGGGGGAGCCATGAGCGAACATACCGAGACGGAAAACACCGACAGCGTCACCGATGCCTGGGCGATCTTCTGCCTGATCCTGCTGGCCGTGGGCACGGCGGTTTTCTGGGTCAGCGGACAGTGAGATCGAAGGCCGACGCGCATTAGCGGTCGGCCTTTTATCATTTGCACCCTATACTGCGCCCGTCAATTGGGGAGAGGCGTCGTGAACAGGTGGGTGCTGGGCCTGGGGTTATTGCTTTGCTATGCATTGGCGTTGGCGCAGCCGCGTGCGCCAACGGTGGTGTTTCTAAACCCGGGTTACTCCGGCGAACGCTTCTGGACCGATTACAGCCGCTACATGCAGGACGCCGCCGGTGATCTCGGCATCGAGCTGAAGGTGCTGTATGGCGAGCGTGACCCGGCGCGCATGCTGGGCAATGCGCGGCAGGTGCTCGATGGTGAGCATCCCGATTACCTGATCTTTACCAACGAGCAGTTCCAGGGGCCGGTGGTATTGCGCCTGTTCGAGAACAGCAAGGTCAAGCTGTTTGCCTTGCATAGCACGCTGACCGAGGAGCAGCAGGCCCTGATTGGTGGTAGCCGCGAACGCCATGGCAACTGGCTGGGTAGCCTGGTACCCAACGACGAGGAGGCCGGCTACTTGATGGGGCGTGATCTGATCGCCCTCGCCAAGGGCCAGTCGACCGAGTTGCTGGCGTTTTCCGGGGTCAAGCAAACGCCTTCTTCGATCCTGCGCCTGGCGGGCCTGCAGCGTGCGTTGAATGGAGCACCGCATATCAAGCTGGTGCAGGCTGTGCACGGTGAGTGGCAGGAGCAACGAGCCTATGAACAGGCAATCGGCCTGTTGCCGCGCTATCCGCAAGTCAGCCTGGTCTGGTCCGCCAATGATGAAATGGCTTTTGGCGTGATGCGCGCGGCCGCAGAGTTGGGTAGAGAGCTGCACTACGCCGCCTTGAACAACTCGGATCGCGTGCTGCAGACGCGCATCGATGGACGCATCGAGGTCCTGGCCAGCGGCCACTTTCTGCTGGGCGCCTGCGCTCTGGTGATGCTCAATGATCATGCCCAAGGACTGGATTTCGTCGAGCATGGTGGCAAAGACCAAGTGGCGCGGTTGTTACGTACGGTGAATAGGACACAGTCGAAGACGCTGCTGAAACGCCTCGCCCGACCGGATATCGACATGGATTTTCGCCAGTTCAGCCTGCTGAAGCACCCGCAGCAGCAGCGCTATGACTGCTCGATCGCATCCCTGCTGGAGTGATCAGCCGGTCGCCAGGTGCAGAATCAGTTTTACCGCCACCAGCAGTATCACAACGAACAAAGCGGTGAAGAGAACGCCGAGCAGAATGAAGTGGCTGGGCTTGCCGCGACTGAAGTCGCGGCTGCGGTTCTTCCCGCTCTGCACGCCGAGCGCTGCCGCCAGTATGCTCTGCAACATCTCGCGCAGGGTCAGCGGGGCCTGCTCGGGGTCTTTGTCCTGATCGTTCATGGTCGCCTCTCCGTCTGTCCTGCAAGCATAGTCCGCAACCGTCGAGCCAGCACGAGGGCTAGGCTGGCTCCGGCGAATCAGGCAATCTGCCTGAGCGCTGACCACCGACCTTGACCATGCCTGACGATCTTTTCCCCGACGATACCGCGCAGACCGAGCGTACCCGCGAGACCATCCTGCGCTATCACCTGAGCTGGAAGCACCGTGACCTTGAGGCGGTGATGGCGCTGTATCACCCGGAGATTGAGTACAACGACTTCTATCAGCAGCGCTGCATGCGCCTGGGTGAGCTGCGCGAGTACGTCGAGAACAACCTGCCGCGCCGTCCTGGCGAGCTGCTGGAACACGTCGATCGCATCCGCATCGACGGCCACACCGCCTTCATCCAGTACTGCACCAGCCTGCAGGGTGGGGAAGGGCTGGTGTCGTTCCGCACCGGCGAAGCCATTACCGTGCGCGATGGGCTGATCTGGCGCATCAACGAATACGCCACGTTGGTACGTGAGGCGCGTGGCGCTGGCGAGGCTACCAGCTCACGCCCGGCGATCAGCCGCCTGGGGTTGTCGACCCGTCAGCTCGGTCAACTGGCGCAGGATCTGCAGGATTATTTTCAGCGCAGCCAGCCCTTCCTCGACCCCGAACTGGATCTGCAGCAGGTGGCGGTGGCCACCGGTTATAGCCGCAACCAGATTTCCCATCTGCTCAATCAGGTGTTGGGCGAAAGCTTCTACCGCTACGTCAACCGGGCACGTCTGCAGCATCTGCTCGATGGCTTGCAGGCGGGAAGCGATCTGAAACGTATCGATGAGCTGGCCTTTGCCGCCGGCTTCAACTCATTGTCGGCTTTCTACAGCTGCTTCAAGCGTCATACCGGGCTGTCGCCCACGGCCTATCTCAAGCAGATTTCCTCGCGGGCACGCACGCAAGACAACGACTGATCGCCACTACTAGCCTTGTGTCATCGATTGATGACGGAGGCGTGGATGAATCCCTGGCACAACATCAGTCTGTGGATGGATCAGCTCGATGATCCGCTGCAGGCGCGGCCCAGCCTGCAAGCCGAGCTGCACGCCGACGTGGCGATCATCGGCGCGGGTTACACCGGCCTGTGGACCGCCTATTACCTTAAGCGCCAGGCGCCGCAGCTGCGCGTGGTGATCGTGGAGGCCGAAACCGCCGGTTTCGGTGCGTCCGGGCGCAATGGCGGCTGGCTGATGGGCAATCTGCTCGGCGAGGATCGCCTGCTCGCCGGTCTGCCAGCGACCGAGCGCAAGGCGGGCTTCGATCTGCTGCACGGCATTCCCGATGAAGTGGCTTCGGTGGTTGCCCGGGAAGGTATCGACTGCGACCTGCGCAAGGGCGGCGTGCTGTATTGCGCCGCGCGCTATCCCGAGCAGGAAGTACGCCTGCGTGAATATCTCGACGAACTGCGTGCGCTGGGCCTGAGCGAAGACGATTACCGCTGGTTGGCACCAAGCGAACTGACCGCACAGCTGCGCCTGGCCAATGCCTACGGCGCGCTGTACAGCCCGCATTGCGCGACGATCCAGCCTGCCAAGCTGGTGCGGGGGCTGGCGCGCTGCGTCGAGGGACTGGGTGTCGAACTCTACGAGCGCAGCCCGGTGATCGACTGGCAGCCTGGCCTGGTGCGCACGGCTCACGGCCGGGTCACGGCTGATTGGGTGGTGCCGGCCATCGAAGGGTATGCCGCCAGCTTGCCGCCGCTGGGAAATCACCAGTTGCCGGTGCAGAGCCTGATCGTTGCCACCGAGCCACTGCCGGCGGACGTCTGGGCCGGTATCGGCCTTGAGCGCGGGCAGGCCTTCAGCGAATTCAGCCGTCAGGTCACCTATGGCCAGCGCAGCCTCGATGACAGGCTGATCTTCGGTGCGCGCGGTGGTTACCGCTTTGGCGGACGCCTGCGCAGCGACTTCAACCTCACCGATGACGAACTGGGCCTGCGCCGCTACCTGATGGGCGAAATCTTCCCGCAGTTGCGCAACGTGCGCTTCACCCATTCCTGGGGCGGCAATCTGGGCATGGCGCGACGTTTCCAGCCGCACATGCTGCGTGACACGCGCAACCGTATCGCGCTGTCTGGCGGCTATGGCGGCGAGGGCGTCGGTGCCAGCAACCTCGGTGGGCGCACCCTGGCCGACCTGATTCTCGGGCGCGACAGCGAACTGCTGCGCCAGCCCTGGGTATTGAGCGACAGCCCGATTTCCAGCCTGAGCCGCTGGGAGCCAGAACCCTGTCGCTGGCTTGGTTACAACGCGATCATCCGCAGTTTCGTCCATGAGGACGAAGTTCTCGCCAACCCGCGCAGCTCTGCCTGGCGTCGCCGTCTGGCGCAGGCCGTGGCCGTGCGCATGGAAAGCCTGATGGGCTGAGCGGGCGTCAGTGCTCGTCGATCTTTCACCTGGAGTCCACATGAACATCACCCATTTTCGCAACACCCCCAACGTCGCCCTGGAAGCGTCTAACCCGGTCGCCGTGCCCCTGAGCGAGCCGGTGGCGATCACGTCGACCACCAGTGTCGAGCGCAGTGATGGCGTGGAAACCGGAATTTGGGAGTGCACGCCGGGGCGCTGGCGCCGGCAGATCGTGCAGCAGGAGTTCTGCCACTTCGTCGCAGGGCGTTGCACCTTCACCCCTGACGGCGGCGAGCCCATCGAGATTCGCGCCGGCGACGCGCTGATGATGCCGGCCAATACCGTCGGTATCTGGGACATACAAGAAACGGTTCGCAAGACCTATGTGCTGATCTTCTGAATCAGCGCCTTTTCAGTGCTGCCTAGAACAACAACTCATGAGGTATCCCATGCTGAAGAAACTCCTGCCGTGCCTGATCCTGGCCGGCACCGCCCATGCCGCTGACAGCGTGCGCATCTACAACTGGACCGACTACATCGCCCCGGACACCCTCAAACAGTTCGAAAAGAGCAGCGGCCTGGGCACCCATTACGACGTCTACGACAGCAACGAGACGCTGGACGCCAAGCTCATGGCTGGGCGCTCGGGCTACGATGTGGTGTTCCCCTCCAACCACTTCATGGCTCGGCAGATTCAGGGCGGTGCGCTGAAGAAACTCGACCGCAGCAAGTTGCCGAACTGGACCAACCTCAACCCGCTGCTGATGAAGGCGCTGGAAGTCAACGACCCGGGCAACGAGCATGGCTTCCCTTATCTCTGGGGCAGTACCGGGATCGGCTACAACGTCGACAAGGTCCGTGCGGTGCTGGGCGATGACGTCAAGATGGACAGCTGGGACGTGCTGTTCGACCCGGCCAAACTGGCCAAACTCAACCAGTGCGGCGTCGCCATCCTCGATAATGGCCCGGAAATGCTGCCGATTGCCCTGCATCACCTGGGCTTGCCGCACCACAGCAAGAACCCCGAGGACTACAAACGCGCCGAAGCGCTGCTGATGGAAATGCGCAAGAACGTGCGTTATTTCCACTCTTCCAAATACGTCGGCGATCTGGCCAACGGCGAGATCTGCATGGCGGTCGGCTTCTCCGGCGACATCATGCAGGCTGGCGCCCGTGCCGCTGAAGCGGGCAACGGGGTGAAGATCCAGTACGAGATTCCCAAGGAAGGCGCGCCGATCTGGTTCGACATGGTGGCGATGCCGGTCGATGCCAGCAACGAGGAGGGTGGCTACGCCTACATGAACTACCTGCTGCAGCCCGAGGTGATGGCGGCCATTAGCAATCATGTGAAGTACGCCAACGGCAATGCCAAGGCCGATGGTCTGGTCGATCCGGAGCTGAAGGCCGACCCGACCGTGTACCCGCCGGAGTCAGTGATGGACAAGCTGTACACCCTGGAAGCCATGCCGCTGAAGATCGATCGGGTGCGCACGCGCATCTGGAGCAAGGTGAAGAGCGGCGTCTGATTGCTGGATGAATCGAGTCCTGGCATTGCCTGGGAAGGTCTGAAAACGCCGTCATTGCCGCGCAGGCGGCAATCCAGAAAGTCTGCAACGCCTGGGCTCCCGCCTTCGCGGGAGTGACTGTGAGTTTTTTCAGAAACTCCTGATGCTGATCTCCCAAGAGAAACGCCGCGAGCCTTTGCAGGTTCGCGGCGTTTTCTTTTCCAGTAGGAGTGAGCTTTGCTCATGAACAAAAAGCTTCGCGAGCAGAGCTCGCTCCTACGACAAGGTCATTCAGGCATCAGACCTTGAAGCGGCCCAGTAGGCGATCCTGCTGCCCGACCTGCTCCACCATCGAGGCGCACTGGCGCACCTGTTGCTCGGCACCGCCAGCCAGTTCATGGCTGATGTCGCGAATGTTGGTGGTGTTGCGGTTGATCTCCTCGGTGGTCGCGCTCTGCTCTTCGGCAGCGGTAGCGATCTGCAGGTTCATGTCGTTGATGCGGGTGATCGCCTCGCGAATGCGGCCGAGCATGTCGTTGGCCGCGCCTGCATCCTCGGCGGTCTTGCTGGCGGTATCGCGGCTCTGCTGCATACGGTTCTCGGCCTGACGCACGCCGCCTTGCAGTTGGTCGATCATCTGGCGGATTTCCTGAGTCGCCTGCTGCGTACGCGAGGCCAGCGAGCGTACTTCGTCAGCCACCACGGCAAAGCCACGACCGGACTCGCCGGCCCGTGCCGCTTCGATGGCCGCGTTCAGTGCCAGCAGGTTGGTCTGTTCGGCGATGCTGGTGATCACCTGCAGGATCGACTCGATGTTGTGGCTGAGCTTGGCCAGTTCGTTGATCGCGTGACTGGTTTCGTCCATCTCGTCGGCCAGGTGGCGAATCGCAGAACTCGATTGCGAGACCACGCGCACCCCGTTCTCGGTTTCTTCGTTGGCGGCAACGGCGGCCTGGGCTGCAGCCTGGGCGTTGCGTGCCACTTCCTCGGCAGTCGAGGCCATTTCCTGCATGGCGGTGGCCAGTTGATCGAGCTCCTGCAGCTGTTCCTGCAGGCGGCGCGCGGCCTGTTCCGACTCGTTGGAAGTCAGGGCAGTGCTTTCACGTACTTGATGCGAGCTGCCCATGACCTCGCCGATCAAGGTCTGCAGGGTCTGCAGGAAGCGATTGAATTCCTGCGACAGTTCGCCGATCTCGTCGTTGCTGGTGATCGCCAGGCGGCGGGTCAGGTCACCTTCGCCGCTGTTGATTTCACGCAGTGAGGTGTTGAGCAGGCCCAGTGGTTTGAGCAGGCTGTTCATCAACAGGCCCAGCACCACCAGACTGATGGCCACGCCAATCACGGTGCCGACCACGGCCAGCCAGGTCAGGCGGTTGGCCTCTGCCATCACCACGCTTTCGTCCAGCACGACGCCGATGTACCAGTCCATGCCACGCAGGTTGGGTAACGGGGTGAAGGAGACCAGCAGGCTCTTGCCGCCAGCTTCGACTTCACGCAGCTCCTTGCCTAGCGCCGGGCTCTGGCCATCGAACAATGCGCTGTAGGGCTTGCCGTTGTACTCGGCATTGGGGTGGGAAATGATGTTGCCCGAGCGGCTGAGCAGGAAGGCGTAGCCGGCGCCATTGAAGTCCAGGGTGTTGACTGCATCGGCGACTGATTGCAGGCGGATATCGCCACCGAACACGCCGAGAAACTGGCCAGCGTTGCTGATCCGAGCCACGGCGGAGATGAGGATTTCATTGGTGGTGGAGTCGACGTAGGGTTCGGTCAGCACGGCCTGGCTGCCCGCCTTGCCGGTCGCGTACCAGGGGCGTTTGCGGCCGTCCCAATCGGCACTGGGTTTCCAGTCGTTGCTGTTCTTGATTGGCTTGCCGTCGGTTTCCAGTGCACCAAAAACCAGGATGAATTCACTTTTGAGCAGCGGCGAATCGAACACGCGCTGGTTTTCTTCAGGGCTGTAGTTGCTATCGATGGTCTGCGACATCAGGTCGATCAGGCGCAATTTGGCGTTGAGCCAGTTTTCGATCTGCCTGGCCAGTGCGTTGCTCGACTCGGCAATGCTCGATTCGACCTGACTGCGCAGGGTGTCGCGAACCTGACTGACCTGGGACAGCGACAGCAAGCTGGTGGTAAGGAACAGCACGGTAGCGGCCGCGATACCGACCTTGTGGGCGATTTTCATGAATGGGCTCCTGGGCACCAAGACGACGGGGCTGCATCCATGCAAGGCAGTTGTCTACAAGGCAAATACAGTGCCGGCTTTTCGCCAGCGGGACGTGTGGTCTCTCTGTACGCTCTTGTATCGGCTCTCAGGTACCGTTCTTGAGCTTTCTGTGCAGGCGACTGGTATTGACCACATCCACCGTGCGGGCGCGCAGTTGGCCGCAGCCGCCGTCGACATCCTGGCCAGCCGAGTTGCGCACCTTGGTCAGCACGCCACGACTGTGCAGGTAGCGCACCATCTCGACGATGCGTTCGCCACCGGGGCGCTGATATTCATCTGCTTCCAGGCTGTTGTAGGGGATCAGGTTGAGCACGGCGAACTTGCCCTTGAACAGACGCAGGATATTGTCCATCTCTTCCTGGCTGTCGTTGATGCCCTTGAGCAGCGTCCACTGGTACTGGATCGGGTAATCGATGGTTCGCGCGTAGGCTTCGCCCAACTCCATCAGCTCTTCGGGATCGATGCGCGGAGCCCTGGGCAGCAGGCGCTGGCGCAGCTCGGCATCGGTGGTGTGCAGCGACAGGGCCAGGGCAGGGCGCACGCGTTGCTTGGGCAGGCGTTCGAACACACGCGGATCACCAACCGTTGAGAACACCAGGTTACGCTGGCCGATACCACCCTCGGTGCCAAGCAGGTCGATGGCTTCCAGCACGTTGTCGAGGTTGTGCGCCGGCTCGCCCATGCCCATGAACACCACCTTTTTCACGGCACGGCGGCGGCGGCCCAGCACGACCTGGGCAACCATCTCGGCGCTGCTGAGCTGGCGCAGTAGGCCGCTTTTACCAGTCATGCAGAAGGTGCAGCCTACGGCGCAGCCCACCTGGCTGGAGATGCACAGGCCGTCTCGCGGCAGCAGTACGCTTTCGACCATTTGCCGGTCGGCAAGCTCCACCAGCAGGCGCGAGGAGCCATCGGCGCCTGGGTGCTCGGCGCTGACCCGCGCCAGTTGCTCGAGATTTGCCGCGATGGCTGGCAGCCCCTCGCGTACCGTCAACGGCAGGAAATTCTCGGTCTTCTGATGCTTGGTGCCGGTGTCCAACGCCTTGCCCTGCAGCCAGGCACGAGTAATGCGCCCGATATGCTGGGGTTTGGCGCCAAGGTCGGCGAGGCGTTGGTTGAGTTCGGTGAGCTGCATGGGGCGCGCATGCTATCACTTGGCCGTGGGAGCGACCACGTCGAAGCGCAGCGCGCCGATCATCTGTCCGGCTTCGGTAACCACGCGCACCTGCCAGCGGCCTTCGGGCGAGGCCGGGAAGTTGAGCTTGTGCGTCCAGGCGCGATAGCCCTCCTTGCGCCCGCCGTTGATGTCCAGCGCAATGCGATCGACTTCTTCGCCGTTGTGCTGCCAGACATGATAGATGCGCTCGTTGAGGCCGCGCGGCGCGTTGATCGAGGTGTAGGCGTAGAGCCCGTTACGCATTTGTTCCGGGCTGACCCGCTCCAGGCTTTCACCCGGCGTGCGTTGCGCACCATCGAAGTGATCACTGATCGCCACTTCGGTCAGCCACAGCGTCGCCGGTGGCACCCAGACCCGCGCCATCCAGCCTGCACTGGCCATCGCCATAGGCAGTGCTGCCAACAGCAGAATGCGTCGCCAGCCAGCGAAACCGATCAGACCGGGCAGGCTCGGTAGTGCCAGCACCGTGGCAACCGCCAGGGCGATGCGGTAGCTCTCCGGCGTGCTGAGGTGAAAGATGACCGGCAGCGCGGTGAGCATCACCGCAAACAGCGTCAGGCTGTGAAAGATAAGCAGCAGCCAGCGCCGTGGCGCCAACCAGCGGTAGTAGATCGGGTCGGTGATCGAAGCCAGTGCGGCAGCTGTCAGCAGGCCGCTGAAGAGCAACTGTCCGCTGTTCCAGGTGGTGGTGATGAAGAAGAATGGCAGGACGAAGAACAGGCTCTCCTGATGGATCATCTGCGTGCCGTAGCGCAGCAGCGGCAGCGGCAACTCGAAGCCGAAACACCGGGCAATGCGCTCACGCAGCAGGTTCTCGAGGATCAGCCAGAGCCAACTGACCAGCAGCACCGCGCCCAGCACCTTGGCCAGGTGCGCTTGGCGGTCGACCAGGAGAAAACTGGCTAAACCGGAGCAAAAGCCGAACAGGGCGACCAGACCGGGGTAGCGGCGCAGCAGGGCGAGCAGGGTGGGGATACGGTCGAGCAGGACTTTCATGGAAGAGCCGCGTTACGGTGTTGGGCGGGCATCCTAGGTAGGGCGAGCATTGCGTGCAAGTGAGTCGTCAGCGGCGCTGGCGATGCCGGGCCGCTTGCGGCACTATTGCGCCCCCGTTTCACCACCGAGTCCGAAAACGATGAAATTCATCCATCAACGCGAGCATCTGGAAGAGGGCGATCTGGTGGTCATCCAATGTTCGCAGCCCTGCAACATCCGCCTGATGAACGACGCGAACTTCCGTGCCTTCAGGAACCGCGGTCGACACAGCTACCACGGCGGCGCCTTCATCAAGTTCCCGGCGAAGATCCGCGTGCCCTCCAGCGGTTTCTGGAACATCACTCTGGATACTGTCAGTCGTCGCGCGGTGAGCGTGACGCGCAAGCCGCAGATGGAATACAGCATCAAGATCGTCCGCCGTCCCGCGTAGCTGCAGCACAAGAAAAAAGCTAAACGCTGACGTCCTGTTCGAGGTCACAACGGGTGAACCTCGCAAAAGGAGAGTCATCATGCTGAAGTTTCTCGGCGGTACTGTCGGGATCATTTTCATCATTGGCCTGATAGTGGTTATCGGCCTGCTGAAACTGATCTTCTAATCAATGGCCCCGCTGCGGGCAGCGGGGCGCATTCGATTCAGAGGCGGCGCTGGTTGCCCTGGTGCTGCTCGCAGCTCATGAAGCCCTTGCTGTCGACCCGACCGTTGACGTCGAAATCCACGTAATAGGGCTGCTCCACTCCATCGACATTCAGCACGTAGTTGTTGCAGGAGCCGCCGGTCACGCTGTTCGGTACTTCCGACGAAGGCGGGCCACCGAGGGTGCTTACCTGATCTCTGGTCATGCCGTGGTCGACCTGCTTGACCAGAGGCTCATTGCGAAAGGTCACGTAGTCGGTCGGGTTCTCGAAGGTCGAGCAACCACTCATCACGGCCGCTACGGCCATTACTGCAAGGCTGTGCTTGTACATGTCATCGCTCCGTCGAATGAGCCGAAGTGGCTCGACATGTGTTGGAGCTGCGCTCATGCATGAGAGTTCGAGTTTTTCGATGATCGGCGCGAGTCGCCTCGTGTTCGTCACTGCATGAAGTAAAAGAGCCCGCTAGTGCGGGCTCTTTTGTATCAGTCGTCGTAACCCAGGTTGGGCATCAGCCAGCGTTCGCTGACGGCGATGTCCTGGTCCTTGCGCTTGCTGTACTGCTCGATCTGATCTTTGTCGACCTTGCCCACGGCGAAGTACTGCGCCTCAGGGTGTGCGAAGTACCAGCCGGACACCGCCGCCGCAGGGAACATGGCGTAGTGCTCGGTGAGGAATACGCCGCTCTTGCCGGCCGTGTGGTAATCGGCCTCGGGGTCGAGCAGCTTGAACAGTGTGGCCTTCTCGGTGTGATCGGGGCAGGCCGGGTAGCCAGGGGCAGGGCGGATGCCTTTGTACTGCTCGCGGATCAGCGCCTCGTTGTCCAGTTGCTCATCGCTGGCGTAACCCCAGTAGTCCTTGCGCACGCGCTCGTGCAGCCATTCGGCACAGGCTTCGGCGAGGCGGTCGGCCAGGGCCTTGACCATGATCGAGTTGTAGTCGTCGCCCTTGGCTTCGTAGGCCTTGGCCACTTCCTCGGCGCCAATCCCGGCGGTGGTGATAAAACCACCGACATAGTCGGTGATGCCGCTTTCCTTCGGTGCGACAAAGTCGGCCAGCGACAGGTTCGGCTTGCCATCGGGCTTGATCGTCTGCTGGCGCAGGTGGTGCAGTTTGGCCAGGGGCTTGCCGTCGTCGCCGTAGACTTCGATGTCGTCATGGGCGACCTGGTTGGCCGGCCAGAAGCCGAACACGGCGCGAGCCCTGATCAGTTTCTCGTCGATCAGCTTTTTCAGCATCGCCTGGGCATCGGCGAACAGCGCGGTGGCCGCTTCACCAACCACCTCATCGGTGAGGATGCGCGGGTACTTGCCAGCCAGGTCCCAGGAAATGAAAAAGGGTGTCCAGTCGATGTACTCGGCCAGGGTCGCCAAGTCGATATCGTCCAGCACCTGCGCGCCGGTAAAGGTCGGTTTGGGCGCGACGTAACCCTTCCAGTCGAAGGCCGGCTTGTTGGCGATGGCATCGGCATAGCTCAGGCGCTCGGTGCGCGAGGCGCGCGCGGAGGTACGCTCACGCACCACCACATATTCGTCGCGGGTGCGCTGCACGAAGTCGGGCTTGAGCTCCTTGGACAGCAGTTGGGTAGCCACGCCGACGGCGCGCGAGGCATCGGTGACGTAGATCACCGCATCGTTCTTGTACTGCGGCTCGATCTTCACCGCGGTATGCGCCTTGGAGGTGGTGGCGCCGCCAATCATCAGCGGCAGGCTGAAGCCCTGACGCTGCATTTCCTTGGCAACGTGAACCATCTCGTCCAGCGACGGGGTGATCAGGCCGGACAGACCGATGATGTCGCACTTCTCAGCGATGGCGGTCTGCAGGATTTTCTCCGCCGGCACCATCACGCCCAAATCGACGATGTCGTAGCCGTTACAGCCCAGCACCACGCCGACGATGTTCTTGCCGATGTCGTGCACGTCGCCTTTCACGGTGGCCATGAGGATCTTGCCCTTGGCTTCCGGCTTGTCGCCTTTCTCGGCCTCGATGAACGGGATCAGGTGCGCGACCGCCTGTTTCATCACCCGGGCGGACTTGACCACCTGGGGCAGGAACATCTTGCCCGAGCCGAACAGGTCGCCAACGATGTTCATGCCGCTCATCAGCGGGCCCTCGATGACCTCGATGGGCCGCGCACACTGCTGGCGGCACTCCTCGGTGTCTTCGACGATGAATGCGGTGATGCCCTTAACCAGCGCGTGCTCGAGGCGCTTGTCGACCGGCAGCGAGCGCCACTCTTCGTTCTCGACTTCCTTGACGGCACCGCCGCCACGGTAGTTGTCGGCGATGGCCAGCAGGGCGTCGGTGCCGCCCGGCGTGCGGTTGAGCACCACGTCCTCGACGCGATCACGCAGCTCCTTGGGGATCTCGTCGTAGATTTCCAACTGGCCGGCGTTGACGATGCCCATGGTCAGGCCGTTCTGGATCGCGTAGTAGAGGAACACCGAGTGGATCGCTTCGCGCACCGGGTTGTTGCCACGGAACGAGAACGACACGTTGGACACACCGCCCGAGCTCAAGGCGTAGGGCAGGTTGTCGCGAATGAAGGCGCAGGCCTCGATGAAGTCGACGGCGTAGTTGTTGTGCTCCTCGATGCCGGTGGCCACGGCGAAGATATTCGGGTCGAAGATGATGTCTTCCGGCGGGAAGCCCACTTCGTTGACCAGAATGTCGTAGCTGCGCTGGCAGATTTCCTTCTTGCGCGCGGCGGTGTCGGCCTGGCCGACCTCGTCGAAGGCCATCACCACCACGGCGGCGCCATAGCGCTTGCACAGTTTGGCGTGGTGTTTGAACTGTTCGACGCCTTCCTTCATGGAGATGGAGTTGACGATGCCCTTGCCCTGGATGCACTTCAGGCCCGCCTCGATCACCTCCCACTTGGAGGAGTCGATCATGATCGGTACGCGGGAGATGTCCGGCTCGCCAGCGATCAGGTTGAGGAAGCGCACCATGGCCGCCTTGGAGTCGAGCATGCCCTCGTCCATGTTGATGTCGATCACCTGGGCGCCGGCTTCCACCTGCTGCAGGGCGACTTCCAGGGCTTCGGTGTAATTCTCTTCACGAATCAGCCGGGCGAACTTGGCCGAACCGGTGATGTTGGTGCGCTCGCCGACGTTGACGAACAGCGACTTGCGGTCGATGGTGAACGGCTCGAGGCCGGACAGGCGACAGGCTTTCGGAATGTCCGGAATCGGGCGCGGCTGGTACTTGGCGACCGCTTCGGCGATGGCCTGGATATGCCCCGGCGTGGTGCCGCAGCAACCGCCGATGATGTTCAGAAAACCAGAGGCGGCGAACTCTTCGACCACCGCCGCCATTTCCGCCGGCGTCTCATCGTACTCACCGAAGGCGTTGGGCAGGCCGGCGTTGGGGTGCGCGGACACGTGAGTGCCGGCCTTGTTCGACAACTCTTCCAGGTACGGACGCAGGTCGGCAGCGCCAAGGGCGCAGTTCAGGCCCACGGAAATTGGTTTGGCGTGGGCCACCGAGTTCCAGAACGCTTCGGTGGTCTGGCCCGACAGGGTGCGGCCGGAGGCGTCGGTGATAGTGCCGGAGATCATGATCGGCAGTTCGACGCCGTCTTCGTCGAACACCTGCTGTACGGCGAAGATCGCCGCCTTGGCATTGAGGGTGTCGAAGATGGTTTCGATCAGGATCAGGTCGGCGCCGCCCTCGATCAGGCCGCGCGTGGCTTCGGTGTAGTTGTCCACCAGCTCGTCGAAGGTGACGTTGCGGTAGCCGGGGTCGTTGACGTCCGGAGAGATCGAACAGGTGCGGCTGGTAGGGCCTAGAACGCCGGCGACGAAACGCGGGCGATCAGGGGTTTCCAGGGTCTTGGCGTCGGCCACTTCACGAGCCACGCGCGCACCGGCGACGTTCAGCTCATAGACGATCGACTCCATGTCGTAGTCGGCCTGCGACACCTGGGTGGCGTTGAAGGTGTTGGTTTCCAGGATGTCGGCGCCGGCATCCAGGTAGGCCTTTTCGATAGCAGCGATGATCTGCGGCTGGGTCAACAGCAGCAGGTCGTTGTTGCCCTTCACGTCGCTCGGCCAGTCGGCGAAGCGCTCGCCACGGTAGTCGGCCTCTTCGAGCTTGTAGCTCTGGATCATTGTGCCCATGCCGCCATCGAGGATCAGGATGCGCTCCTTCAGGGCTTGCTGGAGGGCTTGGAGGCGGGCGCTGCGATCGGACATGAGAACTACCTGAGCAAAGCGGAAACAAAGGTGCGCGATGATAGCAAAGCTGCAGGGTTCTGGAGCATTGGCGGCCTTTCCATGAATTTCATTCATGTTGCTGTGGACGCCGTCTCGTTAGAATTGCCAGCATCGCAATCAAGGATGTGGTCATGCTCAAGCCTGCTGCTCTTTTTCTTCTTTCTTTCGCAGCAGGCCTGGCCCGTGCGGAAGCGATTTCCTATATCGACGACGTGCAACCTATCCTTACCCACAAGTGCGTGGCCTGCCACACCTGCTACGACGCACCGTGCCAGCTCAATCTCGGCAGCGGTGAAGGCATTTTGCGTGGCGCCAGCAAGCAACTGGTCTACGACGGCATGCGCAGCGAGGCGCAAGCGACCACGCGCCTGTATCTGGACGCGCAAGGCGAAGCGGCCTGGCGTAAACGCGACTTTCATTCGGTGCTCGATGGCGAGAACGGCCAGGCGGCACTGATTAAGCGCATGCTCGAGCTGGGTCGCAGCGAGCCGCTGGAGCCCAACGCGAAGCTCCCTGACAACCTCGACATTGCCATTACCCGCAGCAACAGCTGCCCATTGCCGGGCGAGTTCGCCGCCTACGCGCAGAAGAACCCCCATGGCGGTATGCCGTTCGCGGTGACCGGCCTGAACGATGATGAATACGCCACTCTGGAGCAATGGTTGGCGCAGGGCGCGCCGGTCGCCGAACAGGCGCTAAAGCCCAGCGCGGTTGAGTTGCGCCAGGTGGCGGAGTGGGAAAGCTTCATGAATGCGCCCGGCGCACGGCAGGACCTGGTGTCGCGCTGGCTGTACGAGCACCTGTTCCTCGCCCACCTGCACTTCGAGGGTGGTGAGCCCGGCCACTTCTTCCAGATGGTGCGTTCGCGCACCCCCAGCGGCAAACCCATCGACCCCATCGCCACACGCCGCCCGAACGATGATCCGGGCACCGAGTTCTATTACCGCCTTTGGCCGATCCAGGGCGTGATCGTGCACAAGACGCACATCACCTATCCGCTGGGTGACGCCAAGCTGGCGCGGGTCAAGGAGCTGTTCTTTGGCGAGGACTGGGCGCTGGATGCCGTGCCAGGCTACGGTGCGCAGCGCCGCGCCAATCCCTTCGAAACCTTCGCCGCGATTCCGGCGCGGGCGCGTTACCAGTTCATGCTGGATAACGCCGAGTACTTCGTACGCACCTTCATCCGTGGCCCGGTGTGCCGCGGGCAGATCGCCACTGACGTGATTCGCGACAACTTCTGGGCCGTGTTCCAGGCGCCGGAGCACGATCTCTATATCACCGATGCCGAATATCAGCGCGAGGCGACGCCGCTGCTGGCCATGCCTGGCCAGTTCGATGACATTGGCGATCTGTTGGGCCTGTGGCGTAACTACCGCGACAAGCGCAATGATTACGAGAACCTGCGCAAGGACGCCTATGCTGACGCACCTGCCGCGGACTGGGCGCACATCTGGAGTGGCAACGACAACGCGTTGCTGTCGATCTTCCGTCAGCACGACAGCGCTTCGGTGCGCAAAGGCCTGCTCGGCGAGATTCCGCAGACCCTGTGGTGGTTGGACTATCCGCTGCTGGAGCGCACCTACTACCAGTTGGTGGTCAATTTCGACGTGTTCGGTAACGTCTCGCATCAGGCACAGACGCGCCTGTATTTCGACCTGATCCGCAACGGTGCCGAGGTCAACTTCCTGCGTTTGTTGCCGGCCCGCTCGCGGGAGGCCTATCTGGATGACTGGTATCAGAACAGCGGCAAGTTGAAGATGCTGCTGGACTACACCTCGGTCGATCACCGCTCACCAAGCGCCATTGGCCTGGCCGGCAACGATCCGAAGAAGCAGTTCGCCGAACAGCTGCTGCAGCGCTACGCCAAGCTCAATGCGCGCCCTGATCCGATCAACCGCTGCACGGGCGCGCATTGCTATCGCGATGGCCTGCCCAAGGAACTGCAACATACCGAGCAGGCGTTGGCGCGCCTGGCCAGCCGCCCGGCCGGTGGCCTGCGGGTGATCGATCAATTGCCGGAAGCAACCATGCTGCGGGTGGAGCTGAGCGACGGTTCGCGCGAGATCTACAGCCTGCTGCGCAACCGCGCGCATAGCAACGTGGCGTTCATGCTGGGCGAGGAGCTGCGTTATCAACCGCGCCTGGACACCCTGACCATCTACCCGGAAGTGCTGAGCAGCTACCCGAACTTCCTGTTCAACGTCAAAGCCGCTGAGGTGGATGCCTTCGTCAAGCAGATGGAGGCTGTCAGCGACGCCAAGTCCTTCGAGACTATCGTCGAGCGTTGGGGCGTGCGCCGCAGTCATCCCGAGTTCTGGCGCTATTTCCACGATCTGGCCGAGCGTATCCGTGAAACCCAGCCAATTGAGGCGGGGGTGTTGGATATGAATCGCTACCAGAATCTCTAGCATGACCTGGCGCGGCAGACGCTGAGGTGTCTGCTGCGCGGCTTACACCCCGTCGTTCATTGTTTCGCTGCGCTGATCTTTCTCGCTGTGCTGCGGTCGGACCCTGTGGTTGCCTGTTTCCAGGCAACCCGGTTTCGATCTCGGCAACAGGGGGAATGGCGGTTCAATGTTGGTTTCAGTACAGGCGTTACGGGCGTTGGCAGCCTGGGTTGTGGTTTTTCATCATGTCATGCAGGTGTTCTTCGATTTTCAGGCTGACAGCTTCGTCGGCCGCCTGTTTGCCGAAAGGGGTGCTGTTGGCGTCGACATCTTCTTCGTCATCAGCGGCCTGGTGATCTATCTCTCCACCCAGGGCAAGAGCATCACGCCCTGGCGCTTCATGCTCAATCGCGTGCTGCGTATCGTCCCGGCCTATTGGCTCTACTCGCTGATTGCGGCGCTGATCATCGCCTTCGTCAACCCGGTGATGCCCGTGCAGGAGTTCGACCTGCATCATCTGCTGCTCTCGCTGTTCTTCATCCCGGCCGAGAATCCCGGCGGGTTTGGACTCTATCCGACGCTCAATGTCGGCTGGACGCTGAATTACGAGATGTTCTTCTACCTGCTGTTTGCCTTGGCTTTCGTCTTTACCGAGCGATTGCGCCTGCTATTCATCGTCCTGGCCCTGGCAGCGTTCAGCCTGCTGGCAACGCAGCCGTGGATGAGCGATTTCTACCGCAACAGCATCGTTTATGAGTTCGTCCTCGGGGTATGCCTGGGCGTGATCTACAAACGGGGCTGGATTCGTCAGGGCCTATGGCTGCCACTGCTGGTCATCAGTGCAGCGCTGCTGACCATCTACCACTTCGACAACTCCATGCGTTTACTGCATTGGGGCGTACCGAGTGTCTTGATAGTCGCCGCCTGCATCGCCATGGAGCCTTGGTTCAGGGGCAATCGCCTGTTTAGTCATATGGGTGATTGCTCGTACTCGGTGTATCTGCTGCACGTGATCGTGCTATCGCTGGGCTGGTATCTGCAGGCCAGACTCGATCTTGAGCCGACCCTGGTCATCGCTGCCTGCATACCGGTGATCGCAGTGGCAGCCTGGGGCAGCTACGAGTTGATCGAAAAGCGCTTTTTCGTCCGCGCCAAGCTCTGGGTCGGCCAGCGAACCGACTCAGGAAGGCTGCAGTCACTATCCTGAGTAAATTAGTAGGACTATATTCAGGGCGTCACTTGGCGTACAATTCGCCGCATGACCGTGAGGAGTTGCCATGAGCGCCATCATCATTACCCAAGCTGCCGAAGACTACCTGGCCGAGCTGCTGAGCAAGCAGGACACTCCGGGTATCGGCATTCGCGTTTTCATCACTCAGCCAGGTACGCCTTATGCGGAAACCTGCATTGCCTACTGCAAGCCGGGTGAGCAGAAACCTGAAGACACCGCCGTTGGCCTGGCCAGTTTCACTGCCTGGATCGACGGCATCAGTGAGGCTTTCCTGGAAGACGCAGTCGTCGACTACGCCACCGACCGCATGGGTGGCCAGCTGACCATCAAGGCGCCGAATGCCAAAGTGCCGATGGTCAACGAGGACAGCCCGCTGAACGAGCGCATCAACTACTACCTGCAGACCGAGATCAACCCCGGCCTGGCCAGCCACGGCGGCCAGGTCACTTTGATCGATGTGGTCGAAGAGGGCATCGCCGTACTGCAGTTCGGTGGTGGTTGCCAGGGCTGCGGCCAGGCTGACTACACCCTCAAGGAAGGCATCGAGAAAACCTTGCTCGAGCGCATTCCTGAACTCAAGGGTGTGCGTGATGTGACCGATCACAGCAACCGCGAGAACGCCTACTACTGATAGGCCAGAGCAGATGTAAAAGGGGCGACCGGAGTCGCCCCTTTTCATTTCAGGCCTTGAGTACGCGCGTGCTGGAAGCGGGGAAGCGCTCGAGCTTTTCGGCTGGGCGAATAGGGCGCTTTACCAGTTCACCGCTGCAATTCGGGCAGCGCAGCGCCAGAACGGATTCCGCGCAGGAACGGCAGAAGGTGCACTCGAAGGAGCAGATCAGGGCGTCACTGCTGGCTGCAGGTAGATCGCAGTCACAGTTCTCGCAATTGGGGCGCAGTTCAAGCATGGCGCTAAGCTCGGCACAGTGGGTGATCGCAGCAGTCTGCAGTCGCCGGGGGCTAAGCGCAACGGGCAAATCGAGGGGCGCGCAAGGCGCCCCGAAACGAGTTACTCCGGCATGCTCCACGGCGCCAGGTCGAAGCCCTGGCTGCGCAGCTCGTCACGGGAGCGCTGCAGCGCAGCTTCCAGCTGTTGCGGGTCACTGTAGGTGGCGCTGGACAGTTGGCGGCCGAGCAGGCGGGTGTTGGTGCGGTCGATGACGCTGATGCTGACGACGCCGGTGCCGTCCTGCGGAGCCCAGGCTACGCACTGGAACGGGCGGAAGGCGCGATCGGCAATCAGCAGGGCTTCGTTAAAACGCAGCGGAGTGTTCATGGGTTCGGTTTCTCCGAGTTGATCCCAGTAATTAATTGCGGCCATCAGGTTATTGCTGTTGGCCTTACATTACTGTTGATGAACGCAGCGAACCCATAAGTCACACGTTACTGAAAAAAGTTTTATTGCCGCCGTAAAGTGTCCTGGTGAACACTTCAGGCGTCTTGCGGGTTACAACTTTCTACTGCGAAAGTTCCAACTCGGTTTCTTCTTCACTCGGCTGCGGCGCAGTAACAGCGGGGGCTGGCGCGTTACGCTGATGCCGATAGGCACTGACTGCCTCATATACCGATTTGCGTAAGCGATTTATGCCGCCGATCGGGCGGTGTTCTGGTAGGGCATGCCAGGGGTTGAAGGACAAATTGTCGCAGAACAGGTTTTGTTCGCGGCTATCGAAGTCCTGAGGTTGCACGGTAATACGTGCAACGCTTTCGAAGGGCGATATCTTTTCGCTCCACTCGACACTCGGATCTTCGATTGGCATGTAGTACTGCGCATTCTGTTTTTGCACTTGCAACTCGAAGCACGCAGGTGCGCGGTCCAGTGACAGCTGCTGGTAAAGCGCATTGCGCAGGAAGTTGGGCAGGGCGTTGTTCTGCTCTGGCAGCTCGTAGGGTGGGCAGTTCTGCGGTGCAGGTATCACGCGGTACTTGATGTTCAGCTCACCGAGCTTGAAGGGCGCGATGGAATTGTAGGTGGTGGCCACAGGGCTTTCTGGCGCTGGAGCCAGGGTTTTCAGGGCAATGACCAGGTGACGAGGCTCCCAGGTGCGCGGGTCCCAGCTGGGGAAGAAGGCCTGAACCTTCTTGCCATCGGCCTGGGCGGCGAAATTGCTGTGGTACTCCGCCACGTCGCGAACGAAAAAGGCCGGATGGTTGAACATCACGAAGTCTTGCTCGCCTGCGTGCGCCGGGCTCTTCATGAGTTTCTCGCCAGGCACGTCGAGCAGCTTGATGGCCATGCCGCGTGCATCACGGGCACGGTCGAACTGGGGATAGGCGTTACCGTTGGATAGACGCATCCAGGCTTGCCAAGTATGCCCGGGTTCGCTGAACACGCCGTGGCGCAGTGACGCATCCAGCGTATCCAGCACCTGCACCTCGGCTTTCACGCAGCCATGGGCCTTGGCGTGGGCGTCACGCAGCACGCGGGTGTTATCGCGGTGTTGCTCGACGATGCGCACCGCATCTTCGATGATCAGCCGGGTCAGCGCCGCTTCATCCGGTGCGATCTGTTCTTGCGTGGAGACCGGGCCGGAGAATTTCCAGGCGTAATAAGCTTCGCCCACTCCCCAGCCAATCAGGCCGACCAGAGCGACGGTGAACAGCAGTTTGCCGAGCAGACGACCGAGCCAGAGCCAGAAGCGTTTCAACATCGTTGCAATCCTTGTTCTAGGTATCGGTTGAAATCAGCCTTCGCAGTTGGGGCCAGGTGTCCAGGGACGCACCGGTGCCTGGCTGAGCTGAGTTTCCAGGTCAGCATTACCGAGCACTTTGAGGTATTCGATCAGGGCCAGGCGCTCGTCCGGCGACAGGGCGCGTCCGATTACACCTTCCTGGCGACAGCCATCGCGGAACTCATGACCGCCATTGTTATTGCCAGTGATGCGGGTATCGAGCAGGAATCCGCCTGGGAACTCGTCGCTGCGATAGCCCACGCGCACCGGGTCGAATTCGAAGTCGCCAACCCAGAACTGTGCCTGCCGCTCGTACACGGGTGACAGCAACTCGAACAGGTTGGGCACCGAACCGTTGTGCAGGAAGGGCGGAGTAGCCCAGATGCCGTCGAGGGGACGGGCCTTGTAGCCGCGCTTTTCCTGAACGCCGATGGGCAGGCCATAGCCGTCCATTTCCTTGCGCTGGCGTGGTGCGATACCGGCATCCTGATAAGCGCGGTTTTCCACGTAGGCAGTGATGTAGGCCAGGCCCTTGGCACTGGAAATGCTCTTGAAATCGACATCATCGAGGCTGGAACCGAACAGCTTCACATCCAGGCGCGACAGTTCAGCCTTGGTCCAGCCCAGGCGGCTGATGTCGAAGCGATGGTCAGCGATGTTATCGGCAGTGGTCGGGTCTGTGCCGACGATGCTGATCGGCACAACGCGCATCTTCCATTCGGGGTCGCGCGCAGGCGCCAGGCGCTGATCA
Organism: Ectopseudomonas composti; assembly: GCF_900115475.1. GTDB lineage: Bacteria > Pseudomonadota > Gammaproteobacteria > Pseudomonadales > Pseudomonadaceae > Aquipseudomonas > Aquipseudomonas composti. The sequence goes on along the minus strand of NZ_FOWP01000003.1, from coordinate 417,696 downwards.
CGGGGCTTGGGATCCGGGGCGTGACAGTAGGCGCAATTCTCGGTGTAGAGCGCCTTACCGCGGCTGGCCAGCGGCAGGTCTACCTTGCCGAAGACGGTTTCCGGCCATTTCGGTGGCTGCAGCCGCTTCAAGGTTTCTTCGAGGGTGTAGAGGTCATGCAGGCGCACGCTGGAAGCGTAGCGATCCGCTTCGGCGACGCCTTTGCCGTGCTCGTCGAGCAGATGCAGGCTGGCGCCGACGCCAAGGGCTTCGCCGACGTTACGCGCCATCGGCTGCATGGCCGAGCCATTCCACTGCACCCAGTCGAACTTCCAGATATCCCAGAGTTGCGGATAGCTGACCGGCGCGTTGGCAATGCGGTAGTTGGCCTCGTCCAGTACATCACCGAACACGGTATTGGCAATGCGGCCGAAGGCGTCGGTGCGGCCAAATCCCTCTTCGGTCGGGTACAGGCCACGATGCCAATCGTTGAATGCCGTCGCCAGCAGTCTGTCGAGCACCTGCTTGAAATCTTCACGCAGCTGATCACGGCCTTGTGGGTACTGGTCACCCAACACTTGCTGAGCGAAGCGGCGGAATTTCAGCGGGTTGTAGTAGGTGAAGGCCATGCTCATGCCCAGCGCCTGGCCGAAACCGCCGCCGCGCAGGGTGGGGACGGTGGAGGCGAGGGAGTGCAGGGCCGCGCCACCGTCGATGCGCACGGCTTGGCCTCTATAACGCAATTCGCCGGTGTGACAGGCCGCGCAACTGATATCGAGGAAATGCTCGCCGCTCTCGCTGTCCTGGTGGCGGGTAAACCCGACCGGCAGATTGCCGGGGTTCAGATCGCTGGGCTGCTGCTTCGGATCGGTGAGAAAACCGAAGCGGGCGAGGTAGTCGAGGCGGGCGAATTTTTCCTTACCAAACGGCATTTCCAGCGCGTTGAACCAGTCATAGCGCAGGCCTTTAACTGTGGTGCCCTGGGGCGTGTAGTAGTAGGTCTGACGCTGCTCCTCGCTCCACTGCTGCAAATAGTGCAACTGGTTCGGCTGCTGATACGCCGGGAGGTTGGGATTGGCCACGTAATACAGCGCCACTGCGACGCCGATCAGGGCCAACAGAAGGATGAGCTTGAGGGTACGGCGGAGCAGACGCATCAGAGACATCCTTGTGGCGTTCTTATTAAGTTGCTTGTTATGCCAATACTGCACAGCGTTGGCAAGATGCCATCGCTGTGATCTGAAGCGGCGCGCAATAACCAGCAGGAACAATGGATATAGAGAAATGATCCATGGGGCGTCAAAGTTCTTGCTAGCGTTACAATTGCACGCGCCAAAGTATTGTTTTTATTGGGATTACAAAATAATGGCGCCAAGGATGGAATATGTTCGAGGCAGTTTCCTTCGCATCCCGGCAATTATTGGTGCTTGAACCTTTCGATGCATACGACACCTTGCTCCAGCCATTGCAGGCTGCCGGCTGGACCTTGAAGCCTTGCTCCCCGGAAATGCTCGCCAGCCATGTTGCTGATGCGCTCCTGCTGCATCTCGATCAGCCTCCCAGTCCTGCGCTGCTCAAGCAGTTGCAGTGCTCTGGACTGGGGGGCGTAGCCTTGGTGGACGACGCACGATTGATGCAAGCCTGTGAACAGCTGGCCGGCGAAGGGCTCTTCGCAACGCTGCCGATTCCGCCAGAAATGCCGCGATTGCTGGAAACCTTGCTTCAGGCTCAGGCGGCTACTCGATTGTCCAGACTGAAAGGCGGGCGAGCGCCACTGCAGTTTCTCGGTAATAGCGGCCCTGCGCGCAGCTTGCGCAAGCTGCTGGATACTCTGGGGCGCAATGAGGGTCCGTTGCTCATCAGTGGCGAACCCGGCAGCGGTAAGCACCTGCTGGCGCGATTGCTGCACCAGCGTTCACCCCGTGCTTCACATTACCTGCGCTGTATCGATTGCGCCGAAGAACTCGATGTCACTGCGCTCAGCGCTGCAACGGTAAGCAGTGTACTGCTGGAAAACCCTGGGCAACTGGCTGAAGCGGATCAGCAAAAGCTGTTGGATCACCTGCAGCGCCATCCGCATGCAGCGCTGTTCACCCTGGATCGAGACGAGCTGATGCCGGCGGTTCAGCAGGGGCGCTTCCGGCCGGATCTGTTTCAACTGTTGGCGGCCCGGCAACTGCACACGCCGACTCTGCGAGAGCACCCTGGCGATCTGTTGCTACTGGCCGAGCATTTCGCCAAGCAGCTTGGCGCTACGGTCGCTCGCCATCACCGCCGTTTCAGCGACGAGGCGGTAGATGCCATGATCAGCCATGCCTGGCCCGGCAATGTGCGTGAGTTGCGCAATCGCGTGGTGCGCGCCCTGGTGCTGGCTCAGGGCCGACAGATTCTTGCCGCTGACCTCGGGCTGCAGCCAATGCAGGCCAGCATCGATGCCCCCGTGACGCTGGAGGACTACATCCTGCGGGCCGAGCGGCAGGCGCTGAACGATGTCCTCGCTCGCTATACCCACAACATGAGCCAGGCGGCGCGCACGCTCGGAATATCGCGGCCGACCTTCTATCGACTGCTGCACAAGCATCGCTTGCGCTGAGGCCCTTGCTGTAACGCTCGATAAACGCTGCTAAGGTGCTTGGCAAACTGTCGCCAAGGAGATTGTCATGCACCCGTTCGACGCCGAGAAGCCGCCAAAATTGGCTGTTTTGCTGGGGTATGCAGGGCTGGTTCCATTCGTCGGGGGCGCGCTGGGGATCTGGGTGATTCCCTTGGGCTGGCGTCCGTTCGTGCTTGACGCATTGCTGGATTATTCCGCGGTGATTCTGGCCTTCATGGGCGCCATTCACTGGGGCTTGGCCATGCGTGGCGAGGAGGCAGACGAGAAGGCCAAGTTGCAGCTGGGGCTTTCGGTGATACCGCCTTTGCTGGGGTGGGCTGCTCTGGCCGGTGGGCTGCCCATGGGCTTGTCGCTGCCGATCTTCCTGTTCTCCTTCGTCGGCCTGTACCTGGCCGACATGCACGCCGTGCGGGTGGGGCTGGCGCCACAGTGGTACCCGGCACTGCGCACGCCACTGACACTGGTGGTGTGCTTGAGCTTGCTAGTGGCCTGGGCCAGCGTGCTGATCAGTTGAGCCGAGTAGCGCTGCGACATGCTCAAGTGCGGCCTGGCGGCGTTGGCCCCAGTCGCCGGACAGTTCGCTGAAGCGCTGCCCGTTAGCCAGCAGCCAGTCTCTGCAGGCCTGATGAAAGGCCTGACGCTCGACCAACTGTGGCTGGCAGCGTTGGCCGTCTTCGACCCAGGGCACGCCGGTGGGATCGAGTAACAGGTGCTGGTCATAACGCCGCGCCAACAGCTCGCCCTCCAACCATGAGGGGCAATCGCCGAACAGGCATTGGCTCCACAGCATGTTGCTCAACAGGTGCGTGTCGAGAATCAGCAGTGCGGGTGTGGCTGCCCGTGCCGCATCTTCCCAGGCCAACTGGCCGCGCGCGATCTCGGCGATGTCGGCGTAGCAGGTATCGCGCTGTTGCGCGTCGATGAAGTGGCGTACGTACTCGCCCACGACCACGCCACCGAAGCGCGCCTGTATTTCCGCCGCCAGCCAGCTCTTGCCGCTGGACTCCGGGCCGGTCAGCACCAGAACTTTCATGCCGCGTTCCGCAGTGCTGGGTCGCGTCGCCAACTGAGCCAGCCGCTGATGGCCAGAGCCGTGAAGGCGGCGTAAAGGCCTGCGGTGAGAAACAGCTCGCTGTACAGAAAGAAGGCGACATAGCAGAGGTCCACCACCACCCAGAGCGTCCAGCATTGCAGACGCTTCTGCGCCATCCACCACTGCGCGACCAGGCTGAAGGCGGTCAGCGCCGAATCCAGCCAGGGCGAGCTGGCGTCAGTGTAGGTGGCCATGAGATAGCCGAGCAGCCCGGCACCGAGCGCGCCGCTCAGCAGTCCAGTCAGCACTGCGGCCACGCCCAGGCGGCTGACGGTGCGCCCATCGTGGCGTTCGCCGCCGCGGGTCCACTGCCACCAGCCATACAGCTGCAGCGCGGCGAACAGCAGTTGCAGAAGCAGGTTGGAATACAGGCGCCAGTCATAGAACAGCCAGGCATACAGCAGCACCATTACCAGGCCGATGGGCCAGCACCAGGGGTTCTGTCTGACGGTCAGCCAGACCGCCACGATGCCGAGCCCGGCAGCAATGAGTTCGAGCCAGGACATCCGGCGTCCTCAAACTAGGAAAGGGTGGCGATTGTACTGGGGACGCCGACTCAGCACACCAGGCTGTCGGCTTGTCGATAGAGCATCAGCAGTTTGCGGGTGATGGTCTGCTGAATGTCGTCGCGCTCGAAGCTCGACAGTCGTTCAAGGCGCGCCAGTTGTAGGCGATGCAGGTGGATATAGGGCATTTGCTGGTCGAACTCGCGCAGATCACCCTTCATTAGCACCGGCAGGAACAGATCGCCGATCTTCTTCTGGTTGCTGATGATCTGCGCCAGCGCGGGCTTGAACGGCATGGTCTTGGGCGCCGGTCCACCATCCTTGATCTGCGTGCTGAGTAGCAAGCCTGGTTTGCCCAGAACCCGGCCTGGCAAGACGCACAGGCCCGTCTTGCGAATGGCCTGGCTATCGATGCCATGCAGGGTGTCGTGAAAGGCGTAGGGGTTGGGCAGTACCACCATCTTGCGACCGAGATCGGTGGGGAAATGCAGGCTGTAGTTGGTGTACAGCTGCCCCACCGATTCGGAATAGACGCACAGGCGGTTCTCGAACAGCTTGATGAAGCGCTCGGCCAGCTCGCGACGGGCCATGCTGTCCAGGTCCCAGATCAGGTCCTGGTTCTGTGGTCGACTGAAATCGACTTCCTGATGCTGCATGCTGCTCATGCTTGTCTCATACGCGGAACTGCCCAAGCAGACGATTGAGTTGGTCGGCCAGTTGCTTGAGGTGCTGACTGGCCGCGCTCGACTGCTCGGCGGACTCGGCGGTGTTGTGGGCCAGTGCGGCCGTTTGTGTGACGTTCTGGTTGATGTCTTCCACCACGTGGGACTGTTGCAGGGTGGCGCTGGCGATCGAGGCATTGAGCCCGGTGAGGTTGCGCAGCGACTGGGCGATCTGGGCGAGGCTTTCGCCGGCCTGGCTGGCTTGCTCCACGGTCAGTTGAGAGGCCCGACTGCTTTCGTTGATCACCTTGACCGCTGCCTCGGAGTTGCCTTGCAGGCGCTCGATCATGCCCTGAATCTCGGCGGTTGAGGTTTGCGTCCGTTGCGCCAGCAGTCGGACTTCGTCGGCGACCACGGCGAAGCCACGGCCCTGTTCGCCGGCGCGGGCAGCCTCGATGGCGGCGTTGAGGGCGAGCAGGTTGGTTTGCTCGGCAATCGAGCGAATCACCTCCAGCACGCTGCCGATCTGCGTGCTTTCGCTGGCCAGCGACTGAATGACTTCGACCGCCTTGTCGATGGTGCCCGAAAGCTGGCCGATCTGGCGCAGGCTCGCTTCGATGTTCTGCTGGCCCTGGCTGGCCTGATCCTCGGCAGTGTGCATCTCGCTGGAGGCGTGTTCGGCGTTCTTCGCCACGTCCTGCACGCCGTAGGTCACTTCGTTCACGGCGGTCGCCACCAGCTCCATCTGCTGCGCCTGTTGCTGACTATGGCGCTGCGCCTCGCTGGAGATGTCGCCCAGCGAACGTGCGGCCTGATCCAGCGAGCCTGCCGAGTCGAGCATCTGCCGAATCACGTGGCGCAGCTTCTCGGTAAAGGCATTGAAATAGGTGGCCAGCGCGGTGAGTTCGTCACGACCATGGGTGTCGAGATTGCGGGTCAGGTCGCCTTCGCCGCTGGAAATGTTGGCCATGGCGTCCACTGCCGCCTGCAGTGGTTGCACGATGCTGCGGGTAATCAGCACCACCAGCGCCGCCAGCAACACGGCGATCAGCAGGCCGATGCTCATGGCTTTCATCGCCTGGGCGCGGAACTCCGCCTGCACGTCATCGACATAGACACCAGAGCCGATGATCCAGCCCCAGGGCTGGAACAGCTCGACATAGGAAATTTTCGGTACCGGATCACTGGCACCGGGCTTCGGCCAGCGGTAGTCAACCTGACCGGCCCCCTGGCTGCGGGTGATGGCGACCATCTCGTTGAACAGCGCCTTGCCGTCCGGGTCCTTGAAGCCGGAAAGGTTCTGGCCCTCGAGCTTGGCATTCATCGGGTGCATGAGCATGACGGGCGTCATGTCGTTGATCCAGAAGTACTCCTGGCCGTCATAGCGCAGACCGCGGACCACTTCCATGGCTTGTTTTTGCGCTTCTTCGCGGCTCAGACTGCCGGCACTTTCCAGGCTGTGGAAGTGCTTGAGAATGCCGGCGGCACTCTGTACCACATGCTCGGTCTTTTCCGATTTGCCGTTGTACAGGTCGGTGTGGATCTGGCGCAGCATATAGGCGCCCTGCAAGACCAGCGTCAGGATGGCCAACGCGAGAATCAGCCAAAGACGTCGGCTGATGGGAAGACTACGCAAGCTGTTCATGGACGAATTCCTGATTGTTGTAATTGTCGGCTTCAGGTCTGCCTCGACGGGCACAGGGCAATACTGTCACATCAAGGCATTATTCACTCTAGTTGTCTGATAGCATTTCGGCAGCCCGGCAAAGAACCTGAATAGCACCGCGTTAGACCGTTGCCAGGAACCTCCGCGACTGACTTGTGTCCCACGGCCGGGGCCACGCTCCACGTTCTAAATTTACGCGTAGGTAGTTGCCGCGCTTTGGGGGATTTGATGGATATCTGGATGGCCTTTCAGGCCCTGATTCTGGGCATAGTGGAAGGCCTGACCGAGTTCCTGCCCATTTCCAGCACCGGGCACCTTATCGTGGTCGGTGACTTGCTGGGCTTCAATGGCGAAACCGCTACAGCGTTCAAGATCATTATCCAACTCGGCGCCATTCTGGCGGTCATTTGGGAGTTCCGAGCGAAAGTGCTCGGCGTGGTCGTGGGCTTGCCCAATGACCCGAAAGCCCAGCGTTTCACCTTCAATCTGCTGCTGGCGTTCATCCCGGCAGTGATTTTCGGTCTGGCCTTCGCCGACCTGATCGAGCACTGGCTGTTCAATCCGATCACCGTGGCGATGGCGCTGATCATCGGCGGCGTCATCATGCTCTGGGCGGAGAAGCGCGAACACGCGATCAAGGCCGAGTCGGTCGACGACATGACCTGGAAGCTGGCGCTCAAGGTCGGTTTCGCTCAATGCCTGGCGCTGATTCCGGGCACATCGCGTTCAGGCGCCACCATTATCGGCGGCCTGGTATTCGGCCTGTCGCGCAAGGCTGCCACCGAGTTCTCCTTCTTCCTGGCCATGCCGACCATGGTCGCGGCCACGGTCTATTCGCTGTTCAAGTACCGCGACATCCTGCAGATGAGCGACTTGCCAATCTTCGCCATCGGCTTCGTCAGCACCTTCATCGTGGCGATGATCACCGTGCGTGCCTTGCTCAAGTTCATCACCAGCCACAGTTACGCTGTGTTCGCCTGGTACCGCATCGCCTTCGGCCTGGTGATTCTCGCCACCTGGCAGTTGCACTTGATCGACTGGAGCACAGCGCAACCGTGATCGGCAACGAGCGCAAGGGGCGCCTGAAAAGCTGGGACGATGCCAAGGGCTTTGGCTTCATCCTGCCGCAGGACGGAGGTACCGAGGTCTTCGCGCATATCTCGGTAATGCGAGGTGACCGTCGCCCGCAGCCGGACGACGAGGTGCTGTTCATCGAGGGGCGTGACCCGCGCGGTCGGCCGCGTGCCGAGCATTTGCGCCTGGCTGGCGAGCTGAGCCTTGACCGTCAGGCGATCCGGCGTAAACCGAAAACGCCTGGCAAGGCTGCACCCGTAGCGCGAAAGCCTGCCGCCAAACTCACGCATCGGCCAGCGACGCAGGGCTCCATCCAGCACTTCTCTAGCAAGGCCTTGATGCTTGCTTTGCTCTGTGTCCTGCCGTCGCTTGGCGCCGTGAAACTGTTCGGCAAGGGGCTCTGGTGGGTATTGCCGCTTTATCTGCTGGCCAGCGTGCTGAGTTTTCTGCAGTACTGGCTGGATAAACGCAGTGCTCAGAGCGGTAGCCGGCGCACGGCAGAAAACACCCTGCACCTGGTCGAGCTGGCCGGTGGTTGGCCGGGGGCTTTGATCGCGCAGCAGACCTTCCGGCACAAGACGCGCAAAGTGTCCTATCAAGCCGTTTTCTGGCTGATCGTTGTCGCTCATCAACTGCTCTGGATCGATCTGCTGTTGCTCGATGGCGCCTACATCGCCCGTCACATCCCCTTATTCGTCCAGTAGCAAGCCGGGTTGCAGGCGTTTGGGCAGCTTGCGCACCACCAGTTGATGCGAGCGCGTGAGTAACTGGCGCAGTTCATCGTCGCCCAATGGCAAGCGCTGGGCGCTCATGCTGACCCAGTGAGCGCGGGCCAGATAAGGCGCAGGGCGGATGCCCGGCCGATCGACATAGCCGAGAAACAGGTCGCTATCGACCTTGAAGGCCAGGTCCTCGCCAATGAAGTGGAGGATGGCGAACATCTTGTTGCCCGCCACGGAAAACACCTGGTTACTGCCCCATTTGAGGTCTTCGCGAGCACCCGGCAGGGCGAGGCAGAAGGCGGCGATCTGATCGGTTGTCATTGGCATCTCCCTGGCAGTTCCAAGGGGCAGTCTATCGGGCGTTGGAAGCCGTGCGTAGTACTTCGATCTGTCTCCGGGCATTACCAACGTGGCGACTCAGGAGGTCCAGGGCATCCTGGATTTGCTGGGTCATGTCGAGGGCCTGATGCTGTTTTCGTAGGCCTGGGTCATGACCTGCCAGGTGTGCGGGTCTGCCGGGATCAGGTGCTCGATACGCAACGAGGCCACCGTGATGTCCAGCGGCATGCCAAAGGTGGTGAAGGTGGAGAGAAAGCTCAGTTGCCCCTCGGGTGAGTCGATGTGGGTCATCACCAGCGGGGGAGCGTCGTTGGCCAGCGACGCCGGCCCGGATGGCATCGGCAAGCCTGCCAGCAAAGTGGCCAGCTCAGGATTCTCCAGGGCTTCACGAGAGGCGCGTTGCCAGGCGACCGAGCGGATTTCGTCGGCATTGAGCAGATGATCGCCCAGGCCACCTGGCTGCAACAGTGTCACCAGCAGGTTGAGTTCATCGGCGGCATTCGCTGGCAACCCCAGCAGGGCGAACAGTGCGGCCGTACTGGCGTTGGCAGCCATGACCTGCCATTGACTGCCGAGGACGATCGCCGGGGCGGGGTTGTTGGCCTGCAGCACATGGCCGATGGCTCCACGGATGGCCTCCAGAGATGGCGAAGTGAGCGGCAAGGAACCGTAGCGCGGCGCATAGCCGGCGGCCAGGAACAGGTTGTTGCACTGTTCCAACGGGGCTTCCAGTGCCATCAGCAGGGCGTGCAGGGTGGCAGGGCTCGGCCTGGCGCGACCGGTTTCGATGCAACTGATATGGCGCTGGGACATGCCGGTGATCAGGGCCAGGTCGAGCTGGCTGAGGCCTGCCTGGCGACGGAGCATGCGCAGTTGTAGACCTGCGGACGTGGCAGGGAGCGTGCGAGGCGGCAGATAGGCATTCATGCGCAGAGTCTGGCAGTTCGGGTGAGGCGACGTCTATGACCTGACAGGTCATAGAACGTAGGGCGGGCCTATCACTAAGTTGCTCGCATCATCGATCAGGAGCCGCCCATGAGCAGACCTTACCTCGCACTCGTCGCCTTGCTGGCGTTCTCGCTCTATACCGCCTGGAGCATGGCGATGGCCGAGCAGTCTCTGCTCGCTTTCGGCCTGGAGCTGCTGTCGCGGCCCGACACCGCTCAGGTGGTCATCGATCTCTATCTGCTGGCATCGCTGGCCGCACTCTGGATGTACCGGGACGCACGGGCTAAGGGCCGCTCGCTGTTTTCGATCCTGCCGTACCTGACACTGACCGTGGTCTTCGCCTCCATCGGGCCGCTGACCTACATCGTGGTCGAGGGCTTCTTGCGCACGCGCCCGCTGGAGCTGCGGCGGTGAACGGTCTTTTGCAGTTGTACGGTCTATGCGTGCTGGCGCTGTTTCTGAAGATGCTGGTGATCTCCTGTTACCAGGGCTACTTCCGGCTCAGGTATCGAGCCTTCGCCAATGTCGAGGATGCAGCCTTCGTTGGCCGCGCCGTGATGGCGCAGGATTTACCCCAGGTACGGCGTGCTGCCCGTGCCTGGGCCAACGACCTGGAGAATATTCCGCTGTTCTTCGTGCTCGGCGCTCTTGCCATTGCGCTGCAGACGCCGGACGACGTGACGGGTTTGCTGTTCTGCGCATTCACCGTCGCCCGTGCAATCCATACGCTGACGTACCTGGGCGGCTGGCAACCCTGGCGGAGCCTGGCCTACGGGGTGGGATTGGCTTGCCTGCTGGTATTGGCAGCAATGATCGGTAAGGCGCTGCTCTGATCGTCATGGCACTTTGGCAGCGCCCTGAGTTGTCTTGTAGACTCGCCTTCCTGTGATCACTCGCGAGCTGGTGTCATTCGAACGCCAGTCGATATCCCGCATGAACACCCATCAGCGTTTTCGGTTCGCCCTCTGGATACTGCTCAGCCTGTCGATATTCGCTTCGTCGGCCTGGGCGGGTGTTCGCCAGCTCGATGCTACGGCGATGGATCAGGAGCCGTTGATCCTGACCACCCATGTCGGGTTGCTGGAAGATCCCTCGCGCGCGCTGACGCTGGTGGATGTCCGCTCTGCCGAGGTCGCTGGGCGATTTCGCGTCGAGCAGGCCGCTAGCGCGTCCTTCGCCCTGGGGTTCACGCGTTCGGCTTACTGGTTTCGCCTGGATATTGGCAATTCCAGCGACCAGGCGCTGAACCGTTTGCTGGTGTTGGACAACCCGCGCATCTCCCATGTCGATGCCTACCTGCCGGACGAGCAGGGCGGCTATCGCGCCTGGCGCACCGGGGCGGATCGACCGCAAACCAGCAAGGCCTATGACAACCGCAACTTCGTCTTCCCGCTGTACCTTGCGGCGCACTCGCAGCAGGCGGTCTACCTGAGGGTCGAGTCGAGCATTGGCCTTCTGGTGCCGCTGCAGCTTTGGTCCGTCGAAGGTTTTCAGGCCTACGAGCGCGAGGACTACATGGCGCGATCCGGCTATATGGGCATTGCCGTCGCGATGATCTTGTTCAACCTGATGCTGTTCATCGCCCTGCGAGAACGCATCTACTTGCTCTACGTGACCTTCGTACTGTGCGCCGTCTGCGCCTTGACCATCAAGAACGGCATGGCACCGGACTGGACGCTGTTCGGCCTGCCACTCAACTCCAACGTGGCCTATTACTCGGGGGCATCACTGGCGCTGAGCGGCATGCTGTTATTCATGCGCAGCATGCTGCAGACAGCCCGTCTGCTGCCGCGGGTCGACCGCTGGTTGCTGGCGCTGGTGGCGTTGTACCTGGCTTCCCCTCTGCTCTATGCCGTTGCCTTACCGCAGGTTTCACGTGTGGCCGTCGTGGTCAATCTGCTCACGGCCTTCGTGATGATGGGGGTGGCTTTGGCCTGCGCCTTGAAGCGTCAACGCAGTGCCTACTTCTTTCTCGCAGCCTTCGGCCTGCTGATTCTCGGCGGGGCCACCACCAGCTTGCGCGCCATGGGCATATTGCCGACCAACGCCTTTACCGTGGACGGTCTGCAGATCGGCTCGTCGCTGGAGATGCTGTTGCTGGCCTTCGCCCTGGCTGACCGTATCAACGTCATGCGCCAGGAAAAGCTCCAGGCGCAGGCCAGGTTGTTGCAGACGCAGGAGCAACTGGTGCAAAGCCTGCAACGCTCCGAGCGTGAGCTGGAGGCGCGTGTAGCTGAACGGACCGAAGCGCTACAGGTGCTCAACAGCCGATTGGAAACCCTGAGCCTCACCGATGCCTTGACCAGCATCGCCAACCGTCGTCATTTCGACGAGGTATTGGCCAAGGAGTGGAAACGCGCCCAGCGAATGGGCGAGCCGTTGGCCCTGGCGGTGGTGGATGTCGATTGGTTCAAGGCTTACAACGACCATTACGGACACCTCGCAGGTGACAGTTGTCTGCAACAGGTTGCGCTTGCGCTGGCCACGACCATCAGCCGTTCCAGCGATCTGGTGGCGCGCTATGGCGGCGAAGAGTTCGTTTTCCTGGCACCGGCTACCAGTCTGGCCAGTGCGCAGGGCATGGCGGAGAAGCTGGTGCAGTCAGTGGCGGCGCTGGCCTTGCCTCATGTTCGTTCGCCCTTAGGCCACGTCAGCATCAGCGTAGGTGTAACAGCCATGCAGGCCGAGGCAGAACTTCCCCTGCAGACGTTGTTGCAGCGAGCTGATGCAGCGCTTTATCGCGCCAAGGCGCTGGGGCGTAATCGCGTTGAGGTTGGCTAGCCAGGTGTATTGCCAGTTCGCGAATTAGCGGTTTATGCGCCAGTAACGAATGACAGCAGAGTTTATTTATCTTCCTGGTTGACTCGCTGGAGCAACGGATGGCGTTGCACCGGCTCAATCTGAATCAGGCGCTTAACACTCCCACTTTTCCCACAGAAACCCTCGGGCTTGAGCGGTCGCGACGCTTTTATCGGACGTTCTGTGCGGTCTGGGCTGTCTCAGCTGCTTAACAAAACGCTCTCGTCTGAGTTAAGACATTTCTGTAAGTGATTGTTCTAAAAGCATAAGTAAATATTGGCCCAAGCCATGCTTTGTCTTCGAGAGTGGTGTGCTCATTGAGCGACACCCTTGAGAGGATGCCGAGCATGAAGCGGGATTGCTGCATATTGGTCTTGGTAACCATGCTGGTGGGCGTAGCCCAGGCGGGTGATGGCGACGTGATCATCAGCCGCGACGTGCAGACGCGCGTGGCAACGGTCAATCCAATAGTCCCGGATCCACATCCGCGCGTGGTCAATCCCGGCAGCATCGCCACAGGGGTCACTGGCGAGCTCGGTGACAGCGACTTTGCCGGCGTTTCCAGCGGTCTGGCACTTCCGCAGCGATTGCTCCAGGGAAGTCTCGGCACACCAATTCCTACCGCTACTCACCAAGGTATTCCCGTTCTTGGTTCGGGCCACGCGGGAGGTGCACGCAGCAACGGCATTGCCGATCAGGTCAATCGCAGCGTGCAGCAAGGTTTGCGCCCTTTGCAGAGCATAGGAGGGCGCTGACATGCGCGAGCATTGGCTGTTTTCCATTGTGCTGCTGCTCAGCCTGTCGGCGGAGGCCGACAGCATGAGCGCCAGCATCGACGCCAGTGGCCAGGCTTACCAGGGCAATCTGGCTGTCAACCAGGCTGCGGGCCATCTGCAGCAGCAGGTAAACACTCGCACCCTTGCTGTGGGGGTGGATGGCGTGGCAACGAACACCGTGGTGCAGCGGCAGGAAAACCTCCTCCAGCGCACATTGCCACTTGATACCCAAGCCTCCATCACCGGCGATTCTTTCAGCAACGGCAGTGGCATTGTCGGCATCAACCAGGCCGCTGGCATCGCCAACCAGCAGATCAATTCTGCAAGCGTGGCGCTGATCGCCGCGCCGGAGAGTCTGGATGACAGCGCTCTCGCTCAGAGCGTAACGCGCCCCAACGATTCAGCTTCAACCGTATCCACCCTGGGTGGCGAGCGTCGAGTTGACATGAGCAACGAGGCCTTCGCCGGTAGCCGTGGCGTGGTGCAGTTGAACCAGAGTGCGGGTATTGGCAACCGTTCTGCCAATCACCTCAGCATCAGGGTGGTGGATTGAGCCCTGCCGCAACAAAGGTCAACACCCAAAACCGCAAGGAGAACACCATGAAACACTCAGTACTGCTAAGTCCTCTGGCTTTTGCTCTGGCCGCGATGTTGGCAACCACTGTCCAGGCCGAAGGCTTCGGAGGTGGCTACGGTAACCCCAATGGCGCCAACGCGAGCGTCGACGACACGCAAATCAATCACAGCAACGATGTGATCAACAACGAGACCAAGAACACGGCCAGCATTGATGGATCGCTGGATGGTGCAGCGGGTAACGTCGGTGTCAACGTGGCCGCCGGTGACAACAACCAGCAGGCCAATGCTGCAGCCATTGCGACCGCCGATGCCGCGTTCGTGTTCGGAGGTCTCGCCTCCAGCAGTGCCAGTGCCAGCATTGGTGTGGATCAGCAGGCTTATAACAACACCCTGACCAATTACGGCAACCCCAACAATGCCAGCGTGCTGGGCAGTGCCAACGAAGCGACCGGCAACGTTGCGATCAACGTTGCAGCCGGCAACTACAACCAACAGAAAAACGACATGTCGATCGCCGCGTCGGAGAACGCCCTGGTCGCTACTGCGGCGTCGACTATTACCCAGACCTCCAGCGGCAACGAGACGGAGAACAAGCTTGGCGACGTGTTCGAGGTCGATGCAGCCCTGCCCACTGTAGCCAGCGGCTTCGGATTCGGCGGTGGCGGCTATAACCCGCGCACGCCACAGACCCCGGTGGTCAATAACGCCAGCCTGAGCGATTCGCTGGCCAATGCCTCGGGCAACGTGGGCGTCAACATTGCCGCCGGTGGTGGTAATCAGCAAAGCAACAGCCTGGCTATCGCCGCCGGCTGCAACGCCTGTGTAGCTCAGTAGGGAAATGGCGGCGCTGCCGTTCTGTATCGATAGCGCCGCCTCCTTATGCTGGAGGCACCATGTTCGGCTCCAGATCTCGATTTTTTACCTGCTGCCTTTGCCTGGCTCTCTGTTCGCTGGCCGGTGCTGCAGAACTACGCCTTGCCGTGCTGCCCAATGGTGGTTTGGCCCATATACAGGTGGAGAGCATCCGTGAGCGGCGTTTTTCCAACCTGGTCGAGCAGCAAACCGATTTCAGCTGCGGTGCAGCGGCCATGGCGACGATTCTCAACCAGGCTTACGGCTTGGCGCTGCGCGAAGAGGATGTGATCAGGGGCATGCTGGCCAGTGCGGATGCCGATCTGGTACGCACTCAAGGATTCTCCATGCTCGACATGAAGAACTACGCCGCCACGCTGGGACTGAGGGCGCGTGGTTATCGCATTGATGCCCAGCAGTTGGACAGCATCAAGATTCCCGCCATCGTTTTGCTCGATGTCCGTGGCTACAAGCACTTTGTCGTGCTGCAGCGTACCTACCGCGGCTACGTCTATATCGGCGACCCCGTGCTGGGGCACAAGAAGATGGGGCTCAGCGAGTTCAGCAAGGGATGGAACGGTATCGTTTTCGCGCTGATCGGCCCTGGCTACGACCGCGAAAATGCACTGCTGACACCACCGGAACCGCTGACGGCGAAGCGCCGCATCGATCACTTCAGTCCCGTCAGGGATGCCGAACTGATGGAGTTCGGTTTCATCCAGAGTGACTTCTTTTAACCAACTTGGGCCGATTGCCCAGGAGGTTGGTCATGCACAAAAAACTATGGCTAGCGGCGAGCATTCTCGCCGCCAGTCTACCGGTTGGCGCCAGCACCTTGTTCCAGCCCGTCGAGGTCAGCGATCAGGAACTGGCGCAACTGCGGGGTCGTTATGTGTTGCCGGATCGCATCATCAGTTTCGGTGTGGTGATGACGTCTACCTGGCAGAACAGTGCGGGCCAGGTCATCGGTGCTGAGGTGGCCCTGAACGTGGCCAATGGTCAGATCCAGCCGTCGCTCTACGTACGCCAGATCAGTTCGCCCGGCAACGGCAACGTTACAGCAGGCAGTGGCACCATCACTGGCGGTGCTGGCCTGGAAAACGTGCAAGGCATCGTGCAAAGCGTGCGCACGGCCGGTGATCTCAATACCGGCCTGAATGATCTGCGGCTACGAATCACAACGGGCAATGGCGACGTACCTGTCGATCCCGATGCACAGCCCTGGAACGGCAGCCAGGACTTCAGCAATGCAGCCGGCCTGGTTCACGTCAGCACTCGCGCCGGCGGTATCAGCATCGCCTTGAATGCCAGCCAGGGGCAGGGTTCCAGTAGCCAGCAAATCGGTGGCGGCGTGGCGCAGCACGCCAATATCTCCGGCACCCTGAACAACGTCCGCAACCTGGCGGCCCTGAACGTCGCGCTACGTGATAACCCGCGAAATCTCAATCTCGAGAACTGCATCGAGCAAATTCGGGCCTTGCGCCCTCACGGCTACTGACAGGTGTCCACACGGCACAAGGATCCGGTATATGCGCCCAGCATATGGCGTCTTCGTCACGTTCAGCATGAGTGTCTGTTTCAGTCTGGTGGCTTTTGCGGCCGACGACTCCCAGGTCGAGGCCCTGCAGAAGGAATTGCAAGGGCTGCGCGCCAGTTATCAGACACAGCAGAACGCCTTGATGGTGCTTGAGCAGCGGCTGCGCCAGATCGAGGGCAGGGCGGCAGCGGCAGGTAACGGCGCTACGCCTCAGTCACGCAACCCTCAGATGGCCAGTGCAGAAGCGTCGGCCGGGTATGGAACTGCCTTGAAAGATAACGCCGAGCCTCCCGCGAGCGTGGAAAACCTGTATCAGGAGGCGAGTGGCTTCTTCGGCGGTGGTACGTTCAGCATCGAACCAGGAATCACCTACAGCCACTACGATTCACGCCAGCTGTTTCTCAACGGTTTTCTGGCCCTGGATGCGATCTTCCTGGGCAATATCGGCGTGGATCAGATCAATGCCGACACCTTCACTTTCGATCTGACCGGCCGCTACAACTGGGCACAACGTTGGCAGCTGGATATCAACACGCCGTGGATCTACCGCGAAAGTACCTATCAGTCGGCAGGCGCTGGCGGTTCCAGCACATCGGTCAGTGAGGCGACCGTGACGGGTGATGCCCGGCTCGGAGACGTCAACATGGGCATTGCCTACAAGTTGCTGGATGAAGACGAAGGCAGCCCGGACGTGGTCCTGAGCTTGAGGGTCAAGGCTCCGACCGGTGTTGAACCCTACGGGATAAAACTCGACCGCGTGGCGGGGAACGACAACCTGAGCATCCCGGAAGATCTGCCGACGGGCAACGGCGTGTGGTCCATCACGCCCGGTATCACGTTGGTCAAGACCCTCGATCCCACAGTGGTGTTTGGCAATTTTTCGTACACCTACAACCTTGAGGAAAGCTATGACGACATCAGCCCGCAGCGAGGGGTCAAGGTGCCGGGCAAGGTGGATCTGGGCAATTGGTTTCAGTTCGGCCTGGGTGTGGCGTTCGCGCTCAACGAACGTGCAAGCATGTCGATGTCGTTCAGTGAGCTGATCAGTCAGCGGAGCAAGATAAAGCCTGAAGGGCAGGGCTGGCAGACCATCGCTGGCAGCGATGCCAACGCCGCTTACTTCAACATAGGCATGACCTTTGCCGCGAGCGACAAGCTGACCATCGTGCCCAACCTGTCAATCGGACTGACACCCGACGCGCCGGACTTCTCGTTCAGCATCAAGTTTCCCTACTACTTCTGAACAGCCGTGTCAGCGCAGTTGGTGTTTGTGCAGCAATCGGTAGAAGGTTGGTCGTGACACACCCAGCGAACGTGCGGCGTTACTCATGTTGGTTGAGTAATGCATCAGGGCATCTTCGAGTGCCTGGCGTTCGGCGCTCAGCAAGTAGTCATCTAGCGGGCGGCAAGGCATGGAGGCGGTTACGGCCAGGCCGATATCGTGTGCTTCTATCTGGCGGCCCTCGGCGAGAACCTGAGCACGCCTGACACGGTTGGCCAGCTCTCGCACGTTTCCGGGCCAGTCGTGGCTCATCAGCGTGTTCATTGCGCTATCACTGAATTTGCGCGGGCGACGGCCTATCTCGCTGGCGTACTGGCGAGAGAAATGTTCGACGAACAAGGCAATGTCTTCCTTGCGCAGGCGCAGAGGGGTCGTCTGTATCTGCAGCACATTCAGGCGGTAATAGAGATCCTCGCGAAACCGCCCCGCACAGATGGCCGCCTCAAGGTCTATGTGGGTCGCTGCCAGTACACGTACATTTGCCGTCATGCTCTTGCTGGAGCCAACCCTCTCGTAGGTCATTTCCTGGAGGAAGCGCAGCAGGTTCGCCTGCATTTCCAGGGGCAGGTCACCTATCTCGTCGAGAAACAACGTTCCGCCTTCCGCTGACTCGATACGACCAATCTTGCGTTGACTGGCGCCGGTGAATGCTCCCTTTTCGTGACCGAACAGCTCGGAGTGGATCAACTGCTCGGAGATGGCACCACAGTTGATCGCCACGAAAGGGCCTGCGGCCCGCCGAGACTGGTTGTGCAGACGGCGCGCAACCAGCTCTTTGCCTGTGCCGCTTTCACCCGTTATCAGGACAGAGGCATCAGTTGGGGAAATCTTGTCGATCAAGCGACGTAGCTCTTGAGTCGACTGACTTTGACCGATCAGTAACTCTCCAGCCGTTAGTGTCGGGGGCGAGGTGATACGACGATACAGACGGGCCATGCCTGAGGCGCGGCCCAGTGTGCAATGCAGGCGGGATAAGTCAAAAGGAAGCGTGTGAAAATCGAAGAACCATTCATATATGAAGTTTGCCAGCCCCGTATTACCACGCAGGCTGTCACTCATTACCGCGATCCACTCGGTCTGGCTGTCACGAATCTGTTGTTTTATCCGCTCCAGATAGTCGAGGTGGTGCGCTTGTAGGCAAATGACACACACATCATAAATTGGATCGATCTTGCTATTGAGGTCAGCGTGGTCGACTAACCATTTATTCGCTTGCAGCTCGGGAATGAGTCGCTCGCAGTCGCTTACAGGTTCCACGATCAACAGGCGTCTGGGATGGTCAAGCGAACCCAGCATACGAACTCCTTTGCCTTGACGGGCAGATACAGCGCTCGCAGGTTGTTTCTTGGCATGATGGATGCTTTGCAGTCCACCTATCGGAAGCACTTAATATGCACGGATTAATTCGGTACGACCGTGCATGAATTCACCTATTTAAATGCCTGTGAGTCATAAGCAAGGTATTTTAATATTTATTGGTTAGGTAAATAGTTCCAAGTCTGGAGAGTTATAGTTGATACCACCTGCAAGGCAAGTTAAATCCTCGCCATCCGATGTATGGCTGATCTTTTGAAAGATTAATTATTTGTGGCGATGAGGGCACATTGCCATGACGTGGCATTTATAAATACTGAGTGCCTGGACAGGAATGCCAGTCAGAAATAATTAGAAGAAAGGAAATTCGACAACTTCATATATACCCCCCCTTCGATTTCAAGCAACTGCCAAGCGAAGGAGGGGAGAGGGATCAGGCCTGTGGCTGCCAGCCACCGCCAAGCGCTTTGTAGATAGCGACGATGCCGCTGTACAGCTCCACCTCGGCTGAGGCCTGGGCATCTTCGGCAGCCAGGCGTTCACGTTCGGCATCCAGGAGCACGAGAAAATCCACGGTGCCTTCGCGGTAGCGAATTGCCGCCTGATCAGCCGCTGCACGGCTGGCTTCGGCCTGGCGCACCAGGGCCACCAGGCGTTGCTGGCGTTTGGCGTAATCGCTGAAGGCGTTTTCCGATTCCTCCAGCGCCAGCAGGACCTGCTGCTCGTACTGCGACAGTGCGCCATCGGCCTCGGCCTCGGCACCACGCAGGCGTGCATGCACGCTGCCCAGATCGAACGCGGCCCAGCTGATGCTGGGTGCGACGCCCCAGGCGCGTGCCGCCGATGCACCCAGTTGCGAGCCGCGGCCGGCAGTGAAGCCCAGGAAACCGGACAGGCTGACGCGCGGGAACAGATCAGCGGTGGCGACACCGACTTCAGCGGTGGCCGCCGCCAGCTGGCGCTCGGCGGCTTGGATATCCGGGCGACGACGCAGCAGTTCGGCCGGGTTGCCAATCGGCAGCGCCTTGGCGATCACCGGCAATGGTTTGGGCGTTAGGTCGACCTGCAATTGCTCTGGGCGCTGGCCGAGCAGGGTGGCGATGCGGTTCTGCGCACGCACCTGCTGCGCCTGCAGTTGCGGCAGGCTGGCTTCGGTGGCGGCCAGGCGGGCATCGGCGCGCAGTACGTCCAACTCGTTGCCGACGCCAGCGTCACGCAGTTGCTCGGTGATGGCGCGCGAGTCCTGCTGATTCTTCAGGTTCTCGCGGGCGATGTTTTCGCGCAGTTGCGCGCCACGCAGGGTGCCATAGGCATCGACCAGTTCGGCAATCAGGCTGACCTGTAACTGGTAATAGTCAGCCTCTGCCAGTTCGATTCGGGCTTCGCTGGCTTCCAGTTGGCGCTGGATGCGGCCGAACAGATCCACTTCCCAGGCCATGTCCAGGCCCAGGTCGTAGCGCTCCTGGCGGATGCGTTCATCGCTGGTTGGCGGTTGCTGAGCCTTGCCGAATTCGCCACTGGCGCGGCTGGTGACCGTGGGGAAACGGTCATTGGCCACATCATCACGGATCGCCCGTGCAGCACGCAGGCGGTTGAAGGCCACGTGCAGTTCGCGGTTGTCCTGTAGCGAACGCTGCACCAGTTGATTCAGCGTCGGGTCGTCGAATTGCTGCCACCAGGCGGCTTCGAAACGGCTGCGGTCGTAATCGGCCGCTTCCAGCGCGGCAATGCGCGCTGGATCGGTCACCGGCGTTCGGTAGTCCGGGCCAACGGCGCAGGCCGACAGCGCCAGGGTCAGGAGGGCGGGGGCAAAGGCTTTCATGCATGCGACTCCTGCAGACGGGCGGCTTTGCGGGCTTCGCGTTTTTCGACGGAACCGCGGATCAGGACATAGAACACAGGTGTCAGTAGCAGACCGAAGAAGGTCACACCGATCATCCCGGAGAACACCGCCACACCCATGGAATGGCGCATCTCGGCACCTGCACCGCTGGACAGCACCAGCGGTACCACGGCCATGATGAAGGCGATCGAGGTCATCAGGATCGGGCGCAGACGCAGGCGGCAGGCCTCGAGCACGGCTGCGACACGATCAAGCCCTTCTTCCTGTTTCTCCTTGGCGAACTCGACGATCAGGATCGCGTTCTTGCAGGCCAGGCCCACCAGCACGATGAGGCCGATCTGGGTGAAGATGTTGTTGTCGAGGCCCGCGATGATCACCCCTGTGATGGCGGTGAAGAGCACGATCGGCACGATCAGGATCACCGCCAGCGGCAGGCTCCAGCTTTCGTACTGGGCGGCCAGCACGAGGAAGGCCAGCAGCACGCAGAGCGGGAAGATGAAGATCGCGGTATTGCCGGCGAGGATCTGCTGGTAGGTCAGATCGGTCCACTCGAAGGTCATGCCGATCGGCAGTTCCTCGTTGAGCAGCTTGGCGATGGCCGCTTCGGCCTGGCCCGAGCTGTAACCCGGCGCGGCGGCACCGTTGATCTCGGCGGTGAGGAAGCCGTTGTAGTGCATCACCCGATCGGGACCTGCGCTGTCATCGACCTTGACGAAGGTCGACAGCGGCACCATCTCGCCACGGTTGTTGCGTACCTTGAGCTGACCGATCTGCTCCGGTTCCAGGCGAAATTGCTGGTCGGCCTGGACGTTGACCTGGTAGGTGCGGCCGAAACGGTTGAAGTCGTTGGCATACAGCGAGCCCAGGTACACCTGCAGGGTGTCGAAGATGTCATCGATGGCCACGCCGTGAGTCTTGGCCTTTTCACGGTCGATGGCGGCATCGACCTGCGGCACGTTGACCTGGTAGCTGGTGAACACCGACATCGGGTTCAGCTCCGGCAACTGGCGGGCCTTGTTGAGGATGTTCTGGGTCTGCGTATACAGCTCTTCATAGCCCAGGTTGCCACGGTCCTGAATCTGCAGGCGGAAGCCGCCAATGGTGCCCAGCCCCTGTACTGGCGGCGGCGGGAAGATGGCGAGGTACGCCTCTTGAATCTCACTGAACTGGCCATTGAGCTCGGCGGCAATGGCGCCGGCAGACAGGTTTGCGTCTTTGCGCAGGCTGAAGTCCTTGAGCGTGACGAAAACGATGCCGCTGTTGGGGCTGTTGGTGAAGCCGTTGATCGACAGGCCCGGGAAGGCCACGGTGTTTTCCACGCCCGGATGCTTGCCGGCGATTTCGCTCATGCGCTTGATCACCGCCTCGGTGCGATCCAGGGTGGCGGCATCCGGCAACTGCGCGAAGGCCACCAGGTACTGCTTGTCCTGTTGCGGCACGAAGCCGGCCGGCGTACTGGAGAAGCCCAGGTAACCGAGCACCAGCAGGCCACCGTAGATCAGCATGGCGATGCTGCTACCACGCAGCACGCGACGCACAGTACCGACGTAGCGGTTACTGGCGCGTTCGAACATGCGGTTGAACGGGGCGAACAGCCAGCCACCGAACAGCTTGTCGAGCCCACGAGAGAAGGCATCTTTCGGCGCGTGATGGTCCTTGAGCAAGATGGCGGCGAGGGCCGGCGACAGGGTCAGCGAGTTGATGGCCGAGATCACCGTGGAAATGGCGATGGTCAGTGCGAACTGCTGATAGAACTGGCCCGACAGGCCGGAGATGAAGGCCGTCGGCACGAACACGGCGCACAGCACCAGGGCCGTGGCGACGATGGGGCCGGTCACCTCTTTCATGGCCTGGCGAGTGGCCTCGACCGGCGATTTGCCCAGGGCGATGTTACGTTCGACGTTCTCCACCACGACGATGGCGTCGTCCACCACGATACCGATGGCCAGCACCAGGCCGAACAGCGACAGGGCGTTGAGCGAGAAGCCGAACATGTGCATGACTGCAAAGGTGCCGATCAAGGACACCGGCACGGCAGCCAGCGGAATGATCGAAGCACGCCAGGTCTGCAGGAACAGCACGACCACCAGCACCACCAGCACGACAGCTTCGAGCAGGGTGTGCACCACTGCCTCGATGGAGCCGCGGACGAAAATGGTCGGGTCATACACCACTTCGTAGTCCATGCCTTGCGGGAAGGACTTCTTCAGCTCGGCCATGCGCTCGCGCACCGAGTCGGAAATATCGATGGCGTTGGAGCCGGGACGTTGGAACACCGGGATGGCGACCGCCGGCTGGTTGTCCAGCAGCGAGCGCAGGGCGTACTGGTTGGAGCCGAGTTCAATGCGGGCAATGTCGCGTAGGCGGGTGATCTCACCGTTGTCGCCGACACGGATGATGATGTTCTCGAACTCTTCCTCGGAAACCAAACGGCCCTGGGCGTTGATCGACAGTTGGAAGCTGTTACCGGCATCCGAAGGCGGCGCGCCGAGGGCACCGGCGGCGACCTGACGGTTCTGTTCACGGATGGCGTTGACCACGTCGGTGGCGGTCAGCCCGCGCGAGGCTACCTTGTTCGGGTCGAGCCAGACGCGCAGCGAATAGTTGCCCATGCCGAACAACTGCACGTCGCCGACGCCGTCCAGGCGCGCCAGCTCGTCCTTGACGTTGAGCGCGGCGTAGTTGGACAGGTAGAGCATGTCGTAACGCTGATCCGGCGAGGTCAGGTGCACCACCATGGTCAGGTCCGGGGAGGCCTTGTCCACGGTCACGCCGAGACGCTGCACTTCGGTGGGCAGGGTCGGCATGGTGCGGGTGACGCGGTTCTGCACCTGCACCTGGGCGTTATCCAGGTCGGTGCCGAGGGCGAAGGTCACGGTCAGCGTCAGGCGGCCGTCGATGGTCGATTGCGACGACATGTAGAGCATACCCTCGACACCGACGATGGCCTGCTCCAGCGGCGAGGCGACGGTTTCACCGATCACCTTGGGGTTGGCGCCGGGGAAGTCGGCACGCACCACCACGGTGGGCGGCACCACTTCCGGGTATTCACTGATCGGTAGCTGGAACAGCGAGATGGCGCCGCCGATCAGGATCAGCAGCGACAGCACCGCGGCGAAAATCGGCCGCTGGATGAAGAATTGCGAGAAATTCATGGGTCTTTCCTCAAGGCGCAGGCTGGATCAGCCACGCGGCGAGCGAGCATCGATTTTTTCGGCGGCGATACGCGGGGCCTGGCTGCCATCGACGGCCTGGCGCATGCGGGCCAGCTGTTCGAGGGTGCTGTCATCGGCCATGGACACTGGTTGCGGATCGACAGTGGAGCCGGGCATGGCGCGTTGCAGACCGTTGACCACGATCTTTTCGCCCTTGCTCAGGCCGCTTCGGACGATACGCAGGCCCTCCAGCTTTGGCCCCAACTCGATGGAGCGGTAGGCCACGGCATTGTCGTCACCGAGCACCAGCACGTACTTCTTGCCCAGATCGGTGCCGACCGCTTCGTCCTTGATCAGGGTGGCGGCGTAGGGTTTGCTGCCCACCAGTTTCAGACGGGCATACAGACCCGGGGTGAAGCGGCCGTCCTGATTGTCGAACACGGCGCGGCCACGGATGGTGCCGGTGCGTGGGTTGACCTGGTTGTCGAGAAAATCCAGCTGACCCAGATGCGGATGGTCGGTTTCATCGGACAGGCCGAGGTACACCGGGCTGGCGCCACGGGCGTCGGCGCCGGACTGACGCGCCAGCTCGATGTACTTGAGGAAGGCGCGCTCATCGGCGTCGAAATAGGCGTAGACCTTGTCGGTGGACACCACCGAGGTCAGCAGACTTTCACCGGCACCGACCAGGTTGCCTTCGGTGATTTCGGCGCGGCTGACGCGGCCATCGATGGGGGCGGTGATACGGGTGAAACCGAGGTTGAGGCGGGCGTTTTCCAGTTCGGCAGCGATCGCTGCGACCTGTGCTTGAGCTTCTGTAGCGGCGCTGGCGCGAGCATCGGCCAGTTCGGCGGAGATGGCGTTGCTCTGGCGCAAACGCTCACCACGGCGCGCTTCGTTAGCGGCGCGTGCCTGACTGGCACGGGCCTGTTGTAGCTGGGCTTCGAGGCGTTTGACTTCAGTCTGGAAGGGGCGCGGGTCGATCTGGAACAGCAGATCGCCTTTCTTCACCAGGGTGCCTTCGGCGAAGGCGACCTTGTCGATGTAACCGGAGACGCGCGGGCGGATTTCAACGGACTGCGGTGCTTCGAGACGGCCAGTGAACTCGTCCCACTCGTTGATCGGCTGCTCGATCACTTCGGCGACACTGACCTTGGGGGCGGGCATTTGCGCTTGAGTCTGCGCAGCCTGGTCGCAGCCGCTGAGTGCGAGGACGCCGGCGAGGGCCAGGGGGAATATCCAGATGTTCTTGTGCTGCTGTTCCATGGGTGACTCCGCCAGTCGGATTTGTGGATGGGCGGAGTCTGCGGTGAGTCTTGGAGGGCTACGAATCGAACGCCATGAATTTCAATATCATCGGGAATGATAAAAGATGGACTTATATCAATTTCGATCTATGACGGTGCGTGAAGGTTCCTGGCGGCACTTGGATGGTGCGTTACCGGATGTTCAAAGGCTATCGGGATCGCCGCAGAACATCTGGATACGCGAGCGCAGCCAGCGCTCGGCGGGGTCGTTGTCCTGGGCGCCACGCCAGGCCATGTGCAGTTCGAAGGTCTGCGTCTGCAGCGGCAGTTCTTCGGCGCGCAGGCCGCCCGCTGCGGTAAGGGCGGCAGCGGTGTAGTCCGGCACGCTGGCGACGATATCGGTTTCCGCCAACAGGCTGGCCAGGCCGTTGAACTGCGGCACGGCCAGTACGATGTGACGCTCACGCCCGACCTTGGCCAGTTCGTCGTCGATGAAACCGGTCAGGTCGCCGGCGAAGGACACCAGCGCATGCGGGCGCGCGCAGTAATCATCGAGGCTAAGCGCACCGGGTACGGTATCGGCGCGTAGTAGCTTGGCCTTGCTGCGGCGCAGAATCTTGCGCTTGGCGTTGGCCGGCAGCTCCTCGGTGTAGGCCACGCCCACCGAGATTTCACCGGAAGCCAGCAGACCGGGCATCATCAGGTAGTTGGTACGGCGAATCACCAGCACTACGCCAGGCGCTTCGGCGCGCAGACGACGGAGCAGGGCGGGCAGCAGAGCAAACTCGACATCATCGGACAGGCCGATGCGAAACACTGCCTTGCTGGTGGCGGGGTCGAAGTCTGCAGCACGGCTGACGGCGGTGGAAATCGAATCCAGCGCCGGCGAAAGCAAAGCGAAGATTTCCTGCGCGCGTGGGGTCGGTTCCATGCTGCGACCGGTGCGCACGAACAGGGGATCGTCGAACAGGGTGCGCAGGCGGGCGAGCGCCGCACTGATGGCTGGCTGACCGAGAAACAGCTTCTCTGCGGCCCGCGTCACGCTGCGCTCGTGCATCAAGGTCTCGAAGACGATCAACAGGTTCAGGTCGAGGCGACGCAGGTCGTTGCGGTTCATCCGGGTACCATTCGAGGGATACGGGCCTTGTCAGCACGGCGCTGCTAATGAGAGCCTTTGCCCGGGCAATAGTACGGGCAGTGTGTAGCGGATTGAAAGCCGCTGAATCACTGACAGGCATGAAGACTATCGATAGAGTCTGATAGTGTCGCCGCCGCACAGCGGATAGAGTCCACAGTCATTGAAGTGTTAATCCGCGATCAAGCTCGAGGTAAGCGATGTCCCGCATGATCCGTTTTCATAAGTTCGGCGATGCCGATGTGCTCCAGTACGAAGAGGTTCCGACGCCCGTGCCCGGCCCTGGTGAGGTGCTGGTGCGCGTTCAGGCGGTCGGCCTTGGCTGGAAAGACGTGCTGTGGCGGCAGAACCTGGCGGCCGAGCAGGCCAAGCTTCCTGCCGGTACCGGTTTCGAACTGGCCGGCACCGTGGCCGCGTTGGGCGACGGTGTAAGCGACCTTGAAGTCGGCACCGCCGTTGCCGGTTTCCCGGCAAGCACGCCGAACCGTTATCCGACCTGGGGTGATCTGGTGCTGATGCCCAGCCACGCCCTGACCCGTTATCCCGAGGTGCTCAGCCCGCTCGAAGCCAGCGTGCATTACACCAGCTTGCTGTTCGGTTACTTGGCGTTGATCGATCTTGCGCATCTCAAGCCCGGTCAGCACGTGCTGATCACCGAGGCCAGCCACTGCATGGCACCGCAGACCGTGCAACTGGCCAAGGCGCTGGGCGCCAAGGTCATCGTCTCCACCAGTTCATCGGAGGACCGTGAGTTCCTGCGTGGCCTGGGTGCTGACAAGGTGATCGCGACCGAAGAGCAGGACCTGGTTCTGGAAGTCGAGCGCTACACCGAAGGCAAAGGCGTCGAGGTGATTCTCGATCAGTGCGCCGGCCCGCAGATGAAGCTGCTGGGCGACATTGCCGCGCCGCGCGGCAAATTGATCCTGTACGGCATCAACGGCGGTAACGACACGGCTTTTCCGGCTTGCGCAGCGTTCAAGAAGCATCTGCAGTTCTTCCGTCATTGCGTGTTGGATTTCACCGGTTGCCCGGAACTGGGCATTGAGCCGAACAACGAGGCAGTGCAGCGCGCGTTGACGCACATCAACCAGATGACCGCCGACCGCTTGCTGACCCCGGTGATCGACAAGGTGTTCGACTTCGAGGATTTCGTCGAAGCGCACCGTTACATGGAAACCTGCCCGAACCGTGGGCGAGTGGCCTTGAAACTGGCTGCGGATTAAAGTCCGCAGCCAGCTGGTCGCTATACCCGGTAGGGTTACCGTTCGTTCAAGGAAAGCTGCATGAGTATGGTTATTGGCGACGCGCTATCGCTGTTGTTGTTTCGTCTGCATAGCGGCCGCCTGCTGGGGATCAACCTGCTCAAGGTCAACGAGATCATTCCTTGCCCTGCGTTGACCAAGTTACCCAGTCGTCACCCTAATGTGCGCGGTATCGCCACCCTGCGTGGCGCGGCGATGACGGTGATCGATCTGGCGCGCGCCATCGGTGAGCGCGGTGCGCCGCTGACGAGGACGACGGTTGTCTGATCGTCACCGAGGTGAGCCGCTCGCGTCAGGGCCTGCATGTGAAGGGGGTCGAGCGCATTGTGCAGTGCTCCACTCGCGACGTGCGGCCGCCTCCTGCCGGTTCCGGCAATCGCGCCTTCATCACCGGCGTGACCCAGATCGACGGCGCCATCGTGCAGATTCTCGATATCGAGAAGGTGCTGCACGACATTGCACCGGCACTCGAAGAAGCGCCCGTCGGGCAACTGCTCGATGGCCAGGATGGCCGCCTGCTGCAGGGCCGCCGTGTGCTGTTGGTGGATGATTCGCAAGTCGCGTTGCAGCAAACACTCAATGTCTTGCGTCAGTTGGGGCTCGATTGCACCGCGGTGCGCAGTGCTCAGGCCGCGCTGGAACAACTGCACGACTATCAGCAGGCCGGTATGCCGTTCGAGTTGCTGGTCTCGGACATCGAAATGCCCGAGATGGACGGCTACAGCCTGGTTCAGGAAATTCGCCGCAGTCCTGATATCGCCGGCACCTACGTGCTGCTGCATACCTCGCTGGACAGCACCATGAATACCGAGAAGGCGCGCTCGGTAGGTGCCAACGCGGTGCTGACCAAGTTCTCCTCGGTCGATCTCAGCCAAGCGTTGCTCGATGCCTTTCGGCAGATGAGCGGGCAATACTGAGACGGCGACTGCAAGCCCTTGCCGCGAAACGGCAAAGGCTTGCCAGGCCTTTTTCCTGATCCAAAATAAAAGCCAATATTTTCAATGTATTAGGTGCGCCTTGTGGGCTGGCATGCGCCTTGTATCAGTGCGCCTGGCAATTGCAACTCAGTCAAGGAGCACGGCATGAGCACGATTGGAGGCATTGGCAGCTACGGCGGCATATCGCTGACGGGATTTCGCAACAAGCAGAGTGAAGAGCAGGGCGATCTGGCCCAACTAGCGCGCAACGTGGAGAAGACCACGCGCACGGCGAACGCCGATTCCGAGCGCGAGTTTCGCGCCAGACAGGCCACGGAGGAGGGCTTTGCCCGCTTGCGGGTTGCCCTGCAGAACGCGTCGGAGGGCGAGGTGGAGACATCCGTCGGTTCCGGGCACGTGGAAAAGCCGCTGGGTGACGAGGGTGGTAACGCTGCACTGGAGGCCTTCAAGGCTTACATGGCAATGACCCCCGCCGAAAAAGTACGCGACAGCATACTCAAGGAAATGGGCATGACCGAAGAGGAGATCGAGGCGCTGCCACCTGAGCAACAGAAGGCAGTCGAAGAGGAGATCGCCCAGCGCATGCAGGAGCGCGCCAAGATGCAGGCCCAGTCGCAAGAAGATGGCCACTCTTACGGATTGATCTGATCGGTGGCAGCCGGGTTGACGAATCTTTCGGGAAGGAGGGGGGGAATGCTCGGGTAAACGGATCGTGGAGATTCTCAATTTTGGTGAATGACGGTTGGAATTTTCATCGGCGAAATTGTCTATGAATCTACGACAGTTCAACCCCATGGGTTGCAACCGGTTTTACTTTCACAACCTAGAGAATCTTTAATCAGGACGCCGCCAATATGGATGTTCTTTCCGAGTTCTTCGATCGCACGAGCCTGCAAGGGCGACTGTTATTCGCCGGCCCGGTAGACGGTACCCTGGTGCTGGACAAACCCCCTGGTATGGCATTCATCCACGTGATCGAGCGAGGCGCGCTGGATATGGTGCATGCCGACAAGCCGCGCATCGCGATCAGTGAGCCGAGCGTGCTGTTCTGCCCCAGCACCTGCTGTTACAAGCTGCGCGCGCACCAGCCCGGCGGCGTTGACCTGATCTGCGCCTCGTTCCAGTTCGGACGTTCAGGGCAGCAGCCGTTTCCACTGGGCCTGCTGGAAACGCTGGTGTTTCCGCTGAGCGCCCTGGAACAGCTCGGGCCGGTGATCGGCTCGCTGGTCAATGAGTTCCGCACACCGGCACCTGGGCGCAACAAGGCGCTGAATCTGCTGTTCGAATACGTGTTCGTCTTACTCGTGCGTCGCGCGGTGAGCGAAGGTCGCATCACCAGTGGCCTGTTGTATGCGCTACAGGATAGCCAGCTGGGGCCTGCCTTGATCTGCATCCATCAGGAACCTCAGGAAGCCTGGAGCGTGGAGCGTCTGGCCGAGTTGGCGAAGATGTCGCGCACCAAGTTCGCCGCGCTGTTTGCCGAGGTCATGAGCATGACGCCCATGGCCTATGTCACGGCCTGGCGCATGAAGGTGGCGCAGGATCTATTGCTTGAAGGGATGCCGATCAAGGTAGTCGCCGATGCGGTGGGCTACGCATCGCAGGCGTCGTTCTCGCGCACCTTCGTCCAGCATGTCGGGCAACCGCCAGGTGAATGGTCGCGGGCCGAAGGCGAAGACCCGCCCGCGAAGCTGCAGGTGCAGATTTACAGCGACTGAATACCGCCAGCCCAGGGCAAATCGCGCCCTGGGCTGGTTACATCGATCAGGCCACGACCGGAATCAGCGGATCGGCAGCAGCCAGGGCAATCTCGCGCTTTGCCTCTGGCGGGTAGATCCACTTAGTATTGATTTCGGTCTTGATCGCCTTGCCTTCTTTGCCGGTCAGCACCACCTTGCGCTCCCAGCCTTCGGTAAACACCGCGCCCCAGGCGCCCAGATCCAGGCAGGTGACGTACTTGACCTGACTGTAAGGCGTCGGCGCGACACCGAGCAGATCGGCTGCAGCGTTGTTACCGGAAGAGCGACCGAGGGCAATGGCGTGCTGGCAGGTCATCAGTGCGTGGTTGCCGCGATCATCCACCGCGGCATACGCGGTATCACCAGTGGCGTAGATGGCGTCCTGGCCCAGCACCTTGAGATTGCGGTCGACGTGCAGGCGGCCAAAGGCATCGCGCTCGCCGTCGATTTGCTGCGTCAGTGGCGAGGCTTTCACGCCGACAGTCCAGACCACGGTGCTGGCTTCGATGCGCTCGCCGTTATCCAACTGCACACCATGCTCGTCGACCATCGACACCGGGCTGCCGAGCTTCCAGGTCACACCCAGGGTATCGCTGGCTTCGGCGATCACCGAGGCGATCTGCTCACCCATGGCGCTGCCGACCTGTTTACCCATGTCGACCACGATCACTCGCACATCGGCCTCGCTACCCAGGATGGCGCGCAGCCGCGCCGGCATTTCCGTGGCTGTTTCGATACCGGTGAAACCACCACCGACCACCACCACGGTATTGCGTGCCTGGCTGTCCGGTTTATCGCGCAGGCCCTGCAGGTGGATGTTGAGTTGTTGTGCCGACTCCAGGCTGTCGACATCGAAGGCGAAGCGGTCGATACCGGCCAGTGGCGGCCGGGCGACCTGGCTACCGGATGCCAAAATCAGGCGGTCGAACTTCAATTCAGCCTGGGCGCCACTCGCGTCACGGTAGATGACTCGTTTCCCGGCGGCATCGATGCGCGTCGCGCTGCCTTGCACGAATTGCACACCGACTGCATCGAACAGTGGGCCGAGCGGGGCGACGGTAGTGACCAGGTCGCTTTCATAAAAGCGTGGGCGTACGCGCAGTTCGGCTTGGGGGGCGAGGAGGGTGACGGCAACATCCAGGCGCTCGTGCTGGTCCAGCAGGCGAACCGCGCTCAGCGCACTCCACATACCGCCGAAACCGGCACCGATGATCAGTATCTGCTGTTTCATATCGTGAATTCCCGTAGTTGAGAAGAAAGGTGTTGGCTGACGACGGGATCGATTGTGAGGTTGTTTTGGATCATGGTATTGATCCAATATCTGCATAAATAACTAGTCCACTTTGGAGCCCTTATGCCAGTCGACAAAGCGCCACCGCAGGTGCTCTTTCTGCCACTGGGAACGCCAGAAGAGGGGACTAGCCTGCAGGGATGGCTATATGAGTCGCTGCGTGGCGCGATCCTGGGCGGGCGCCTGCCGGCAGGCAGCAAATTGCCTAGCACGCGCGCCATGGCCGAGCACTACAACCTGGCGCGCGGCACGGTGCAGGCGGCTTATCAACAGCTGCTTTCCGAAGGCTATCTGCAAGCGCGCACCGGCAGCGGTACGCGCGTTAGCGAGGTATTGCCGGATCCGACGCTGAATGCCGGATACGTTCGGCGCAAGGTGGTGGCCGAGGTGGAAGGCAAGCGCACAGCGCCCGACACGCCCTGGCTGAAGCGTCTGACCCAGATCGAGCCCATCTTCTCTCGGCGCACATTGCCAAATGGCCTGCGCCCGTTCTTTCCGCACCGTGGTGATATCAGCGCCTTTCCCATCGATCTGTGGCGCAAGTTGCACACTCAGCAACTGCGTAGCTCGCGTCTGACGATGCTGCTCGATGCCGACCCGGCGGGGCTGCCTGAGTTGCGCGAGGCCATTGCCGGCTACCTGGCCATCGCCCGTGGCGTGCAGGTTTCGCCCGAGCGCATCCTGGTGCTTGGCAGCGTGCAACAGGGGCTGGATATCTGCCTGCGCTTGTTGGCGCCAGGTGATTCCGAGGTATGGATGGAAGACCCCGGCTACCCCGGCGCACGGCAGTTGATGGACATCTCTGGCGTGAGGCGAGTGGACGTGCAGGTGGATGGCTCCGGCCTCAAGGTGGACGAGGGAATACGCCTGGCACCAGGCGCTCGGCTGGCCTATGTCACCCCGTCACGACAGGCGCCGTTGGGGGGTGAGCTGTCGCCGGCTAGGCGTCTGGCCTTGCTGAAATGGGCAGCGGAGCAGGGCAGTTACATCTTCGAGGACGACTACGACAGCGAATACCGTTTCATCGCCAAGCCCATTCCGGCATTGCGCTCGATGCCAGGCACTGAGCACTCGGTGATCATGGCTGGGACCTTCAGCAAGCTGCTGTTTCCTTCGATTCGCCTGGCCTATCTGGTAATGCCGCCGCACTTGATCGAGAGCTTCACCCGCGCGTCGGCGCTGATGTCACGGCATGCCAACAGCCTGGCGCAGGCGGTGCTGGCCGACTTCATCCATGAGGGCCATTTCGATCGCCACGTGCGGCGCATGCGCAAGATCTACGCAGCGCGCGCCGCTGCCTTCGCTGAAGCCGCGCACACGCATTGGCGAGGGCTGATCGATGTGCCGGAAATTCGTGCAGGCATGGATATCGCCTGCCGTTTGCAGGTGGAGAACGAACAGCAGGCTTTTGACCGTTTGAGTGCTGAGGGGATCGATGCCATGCCGCTGTCGCGTTACTGCATCAACCCACGTGGCCCAGGCTTGGTCATGGGCTTTGCGCCTTACGAGGAGCGCGCCATCGAGGAGGCTGCCAAGGCCGTTGCGCAGGCGCTGCGAGGCTGAGAACTGCCCCAGCCGAAGCCGGGGCAGTCGCCATCAGAGGATGCTCAGCGGGTACTCGACGAAGGCGCGAATCTCGTTGAGATCCGGCCCTACGTCGGTGCTGGAACGGTAGATGGAGTTACGCAGGCGCAGATGCAGATCCTTGGCGGCACCACTCTGGATGGTGTAGCCGATCTGGTTGAATATCTCGCGTTCGGTGCCGTTGTTGTCATTGCCGGTATCGATGTTATCACCGCGTACGTAGGCGAACTTGTAGCGCAGGCCCGGCACACCGTACTCGGCGAAGTCCAGCTCGTAGCTGGCCTGCCAGGAGCGCTCGTCCTTCAGGTTGAAGTCCGAGTAATAGGAGTTGGCCAGGTAGATACTGGCGCCGCCATCGCCGTAGTCATAGGCGAAGCCAGCATCGCCGCTGTTGCGCTGATGCGCGACGATGAACGCATGGGCGCCGATGCTGTACTTGGCCGCCAGACTCCAGATGGTGTTGCGATCCCCCTGGCCATCACCGCCGAGATCCACTGCAGCCACCGAGCCGGTGTCGTACTTGGTGCGGTAGATGTTGAAGTCGAAATTGAGCGCCTGATCAGCCGCCAGCGCCAGGTTGTAATTGACGTTGGCGTAGTAGCGTTTGTACATGTCCTCGAGGTCGGCGTGATAGACCGCCAGGCTCAGATCGTCACTGACGGCGTAGCTGCCGCCGAGCACGTCGATGCTCTTGAGGCGGTTGGGATCGCGTGCCGAGTCGCCCATCGGGCTGTCAGCGGTGAAACGGCCGGCGTTCAGCTCCAAGCCTTCGATCTCGTTACTGGTAACCAGCGTGCCAGTGAAGGACTGGGGCAGCAGACGGCTGTCGTCATGGGCTAGAACCGGTAGGGAAGGGAACTGGTTGCCGTACTTGATCACGGTATTGGCAACGCGCAGTTTCACCGCACCGCCGGCCTGGGACAGATCGTCCACCGGACGGCCTTCGCTATCGGTGTCGAAGAAGGCGCGGTAATTGCGACCGCGGCCGCTGTCGAGCTTGACCCCGAGCAGGCCGAAAGCATCGACGCCGAAACCGACGGTGCCTTGGGTGAAGCCGGACTCGAAAGTGGCGATGAAGCCTTGGCCCCAAGTCTTGGCATCGTTGGTGTTGTCTTTGTAATCACGGTTGAAGTAGGCGTTGCGCAGCAACAGATTGAGGCTGGCGTCCTCGACGAAACCATTGGCTTCGGACTGGCTGCTGGCATGAGCCAACTGCCCGCCCAGCGCGAGGCTGCAAGCCAGCGCGAGACAGTGCTTCTTGTGCATGAGTGCTCCCGGTGTTGGTGTGCTGTTCTAAACGCGCCTCACATCGAGGTAAGGCCCGGCCCAGAGGGCGCGCTTAGAGTTACCACCCAGCCTGAAGATGCACTATTCAAGCGGATTGATGATCACTATCAACGACTTCGATGCGGTATTGGCGGCGAAGGACGATAGGCTTCACCCCGATGAAGATTCCACGGGCGGCGGCTTTTGTATCACTCCCGCAAGCCGACGCTCTGGCTCCACTTCATCTCCTTTGGTTAAGACGACTTGTGGCCGCCTGGTGATCCAGTGCGGCCTTTTTTTTGCGTTCGTACGGTGCTTGGTGGTGCAGCCGACGGCTCAGTGAAAATCGCGACTGCGAATATCCAGCCCCATCAGCAGCGTCGTCATGTCCGTCAGGCGTCCGGCGATTACGTGGCGCACACCGTCGACGGTCTCCAAGTGGCCATCGACGCGCAGCATTTGCGACTGCACCAGAACTCGTCGCTGCCGCTCGGCCAGGTCGTGCCAGACAACCACGTTGACCAGGCCGAACTCATCTTCGAGGGTGACGAAAATAACCCCGCTGGCGGTTTGCGGTCTTTGCCGGCCGATCACCATGCCGGTGATGCTGACGGGGCGGCCGTGCTCAATCGCCTGCAAATCATCGGAACTGCGGCAGCGCTGGGCGCGCAATGCCTCGCGCAGCATGGCAAGAGGATGTGGGCCGAGCGTGGTGCCAAGGGTGGCATAGTCGGTCAGCAGGTTTTCGCCTGGCGACGGTACCGGCAGGCTCGAGACTTCTTCAGTCGGCGCAGGCACGCCTGCAAACAGCGGCAGTTGTTCCTCGACCCCAGAGACTGCCCAGCGCGCCCGATAGCGATCACCTACCAGGCTGCTTAGCGCGCCAGCATCGGCCAGGTGCTCGCGTGCCGATGCATCCAGTAACGCACGCTGGCTAAGGTCTTCGACATCACGGAATGCGCCGCACTGGCGCGCCTGTTCGATACGCCGCGCATCGGCCTCGCGGAAGCCGCGAATCATCCTCAGCCCCAGGCGGATGGCCGGCTCGCCATGTTCATTCGACTCCAGGCTGCAATCCCAGTCGCTGTAACGTACGTCCACGGAGCGCACCTCTACATCATGCCGCCGTGCATCCTGCAGTACCTGATCCGGGCTGTAGAAGCCCATCGGCCAACTGTTGACCAGAGCGCAAGCATAGGCTGCGGGCTCGTGGCATTTCAGCCAGCAACTGGCATAGGCGAGCAGGGCGAAGCTGGCCGCGTGCGACTCGGGAAAACCGTAACTACCGAAGCCCTCGATCTGGCGGAATATCCGTTCGGTGAAAGCCTGCGTGTAACCCTTTTCCAGCATGCGCGAGGTTAGTCGCTGGCGATGCGGTTCGAGCCCGCCATGACGTTTCCAGGCGGCCATGCTGCGGCGCAGTTCATCCGCCTCGCCGGGTGTGTACTCGGCTGCGACGATGGCCAACTCCATGACCTGCTCCTGAAACAGCGGCACGCCGAGCGTGCGCTCGAAGACCGGCTTGAGTTCATCAGAGGGGTAGTCGATCGGTTCTTCGCCGTTTCGCCGACGCAGGTAGGGATGCACCATGTCGCCCTGGATCGGCCCCGGACGGACGATGGCCACCTGAATCACCAGATCGTAGAAGGTGTTCGGGCGCAGGCGCGGCAGCATTGCCATCTGCGCGCGGGACTCGATCTGGAACGCACCGATGGTGTCTGCGCGGCTGATCATGGCGTAGGTGGCCGGGTCTTCCTTAGGCAGGGTCGCCAGCGTCCACTGCGTGCCCCGGTAGCGCTCGATCAGGCCGAAACAGCGGCGCAACGCGCTCAGCATACCCAACGCCAGCACGTCGACCTTGAGCAGGCCGATCATGTCCAGATCGTCCTTGTCCCACTGGATGACGGTGCGCTCCGCCATCGTCGCGTTTTCCACCGGCACCAGCGTATCGAGGGCGTGCTCGGAAATGACGAAACCACCGGGATGTTGTGATAGGTGGCGGGGGAAACCGATCAGCTCACCAGTCAGGATCAGCACGCGCCTGAGCAGTGGATTCTGTGGGTCGAACCCCGCTTCCATCAGGCGCTCGGCCGATGGTGGGCCGTTGCTCCAGCGGCCACAGCAGTCAGCCAGGGCATTGACCTGATCAGGCGGCAAGCCAAGGGCCTTGGCGACGTCGCGTATCGCCCCGGCGCCGTGATAGGTGTTGACCACAGCCGTAAGCGCCGCACGCGCTCGGCCATAACGGCGAAACACATACTGGATCACCTCTTCACGCCGCTCATGCTCGAAGTCGACGTCGATATCCGGCGGTTCGTTACGCTCACGGGAGAGAAAACGCTCGAACAACAGCCTGCTGTGCGTCGGGTCCAGTTCGGTGATACCCAGGGCGAAACAGACACTCGAGTTGGCCGCTGAACCTCGGCCCTGGCAGAGAATGCGTTGTTCACGGGCGAAGCGGACGATGTCGTGCACGGTCAGAAAGTAGCTTTCGTATTCCAGCTCGGCGATCAGTGCCAGTTCGTGTTCGATCTGCGCACGAGCGACGTTCGGCACACCCTCGGGCCAACGCTCGGCAGCGCCACGCTCCACCAGAACGCGCAGCCAGGACGTGGCGTCATGACCTGCAGGCACCAACTCGTGCGGGTAGTGATACTCCAGCTGATCGAGATCGAAGTGGCAGCGCTCGGCGATGCGCAGGGCCTGGGCGAGCAGCTCGGGCGGATACAGCTCGACCAGCTCATCAACTCGGCGCAGATGCCGCTCGCCATTGGCAAACAGGTAGGCGCCGGCTTCGGTCACGGGAAGATGGTGGCGGATAGCAGTCATGCAATCCTGCAAGGCGCGGCGGCCACGGGCATGCATGTGTACATCGCCACAGGCCACAGCTGGCAGATCGTGATCGCCTGCCAGTTCGAGCAGGTGCTGCAGGCGTGCAGCATCGCCCGCACTCCGGTGCAATTCCACGCCCAGCCACAGGTGTTCGGCGAATACCGAGCGAAGCCAGGGCAGGGTAGTAGGGCTGCCTTCGCTGAGCCAGATGGCCAGCAACCCATCGAGCTGCGCAGGGAAATCCTCGTGCAGCAGTCGGTATGTACCTTTTGCCGCTCGGCGCCGTGCCCGGGTGATAAGGCCACAAAGTGCCTGATAGCCCTGCAGATTCTCGACCAGCAGAACCAGTTTCGGGCCATTCTCGATCAGCACCTCACTGCCCACGATCAGCTTTACGCCGCTGTTCTTCGATGCCTCCCAGGCACGCACGATGCCCGCCAAGGTGCATTCATCGGTGATCGCCAAGGCGCGATAGCCCAGCCTTGCGGCACGCTCGAACAACTCCTGCGCACTGGACGCGCCGCGCTGGAAACTGAAGTTCGATAGGCAATGCAGCTCGGCGTAATCGCTCATGCGAACCAGCCGTGCAGCAGCAATGGACCGTCACTGCCGACCGGGCGGAAGGCCCAGCCGCGTTGCCCGGTACGGGTCTGCACCACGTAGTAGTCGCGGCGGATGTCCTCACCGTCCCACCAGCCGGATTCGATTCGCTCCGGGCCGGAGAGAATGCGTAGCGAGATATCCCGCAATGGCTGTGGCTCGCTCAACAGCCAACCTGGGCGTGGGCCACTGACGGGCAGTAGCGTATTTGTCGGCTCGCTCACCCAGGCGCGTTCAGGGCGATGGTCCGCTCTGGCACCAAGGCTGTGCAGTGCGTCATCACCCAGCCGTGCACGCAGCCGCTCACGCAATTGCTCCCAAGGCTGATTCTGCTGTGGACGCTCATCAAACAGCTGCTGATGCTGCGGCATGAACACCGGCAACTCACGAGCCACCAGCCGTACGGCCAGCACCGGCGCTGGTAACTGTTGATGTTCCAGACGGCCGCGAGTCAATTCGAACAGCATGCCAGGGTCGCGTTCGGCACTGAGCAAGCCCACCTGCACCAGGGTGTCGGCACCCGCTCGATGCTCGAGAGACAAGGCGAAACGCTGTACGCCACTGTCACGGCCGGCCAGGTAAGCCGCCAGATCGGCCGTCAAGCGGCGTAGCGGGAACAGCAGTGCCTGATGCGATGCCACCTCGAAATTCAGCTCGATACGGGCATCGAAAACATCCGCAGGCTTGAAGAATTCCAGCGCCAGTGGACGATGGCCCAGCAGGGTATCGAGATGGCCAAGCACTTCAGCAGGAAACCGCTTGGCCAGGCTGTCACGCGGCAGAGCCAACAGCTGCCGCAACTGCCTGAGCCCCATGCGTTTGAAGGCAGTGGTTACCGTGGCGGAAAGCCCAAGCCTATCCACTGGCAATGGATCGAGTATCCGTTTGAGCGTCTGCCCATCACCTGCCAGCAGCCCATCACCGACGTTGACCAGCACCCGCGCGGCCGCCGGGTTTGGCGCCACGGCGATGCGGTGCTGGAAGGCTAGTGCCGAAAGCTCAGCGCGTAGACGTGCTTCGAAACGCGGCCAGGGGCCGAACAAGCCCAAGCTGGACTGCACCTCCAGCAGCAGGCAGCGCGGATAATGAAGACTGACCTGAGCACTGAAACCATAGGCCCAGGCGGCCAGAAACTGTTGCCATCGCTCGATGGCTACAGGGTCATATTCCGCCGTAGCAAACCCGCGCGTCAGCGCCTGTGCCGCTGTCAGTGACTGACCAGGCTTCAGTCCCAGGGCGCGGGCCGTTGGATTGACGGCCTGCAGTATGCGTCGTTGTGATGAGCCGGTAAGCAACACCAACGGCTCATCAACATCGGCGCGGTGACGCTGTACGCCGTCCATGGCGAGTTGTGGCAACAAAATGCAAGCCCAGAGCATGAATGGCTCAATGCCAAGCAAACGCGAGCGGCTGCGCTGGCGGCAAACCGCCCCGGCACTTGATCACCCGCAGCTGTGCTGGTTGGCTTTCGAGCACCAGGCGCAGCGCTGCCGGTGAAGGATTGGCGGCTTCTGCCTGCGGTCGATAAGCGAACGCCAGGGTTTGCCCGGTACCGGCAGCCACCTGCAGGCGCCTCAACGAACGATCATCGCTCTGACGCAACCAGCTCAACACAGCACCACAACCCATAAAGCGTCGCGGCCACTGGTATGGATGATGCTCAGTTGACGCAAATCGATACCCGCATCAATCCAGGCCTGGGGGTAGGGCAGATGAGGAGGGGAGACCAACACGACCCGCTCGCCCGCAGCCGTAAGCTTGGCAATGGTCGGCCACAGCAGACTCAGCTCGCCGGTGCCTGGCGCAGCCGTGAGAATTTCACTAAGGGCAGCCTTGGGCCAGCCGCCACCTGGCAATGCAGCGTCGAGAAACGGGTGTCCAGTTGAAAAATTGGCGCCCGATGGCGATGAAACGACTTGGCCTCGCCACACACGACGAGCGTCGATCAATCGGTCAAGCGCAACCACGGATGACATGGGAAATGACCAAATACTGTATATGAATACAGTATTGTGTGAGCCAATGCATGGGTCAAGGGAATCGCGATGAGTTGATCGACTTAGATGTCGATGTGCGGACAAGTCAGCCGCATGGACCAGCCTGGGTAAACTCCATGTGGATATAGGGCGTCGCGGTCTGCGTGCAACCCAGGCGCTCCATCCTGTTGCGCATAAGCTGAATCGAAGCGAACCCATCCATATGCGTGCAAAGAACCTATCGCTTTACGCGTTTCGGGCCGTCGACGAAAGAAAGGCAGAGCGAACGTTTTCAACGCCCATGGGTTGCATGGATCATGGCAGTGATCGATAAAGCCGGAGTTTCAGGTACTTGGAGAGCAAAGTGAGTGATTCAGCCTGGCCAAATTGTGGCTGAAAGGCCCCGCGATGGATAAGTCTTCGATTCGCATAATGTATATTATGTTAAATAACGTATTGGGCCAGATGCCCCTTCTTGATCGGGTGTCTCTTGTGATCGGGTGAATTTGAAACAGAAAGCACCTGAACACCTCTCTCGTGAGCGGTTTGGAAGCAAAATTTGAAACTTCATCTTCTGTGAATCGACAAATTTGAGACTCCAAGGAGACACCTTCAGGGTATGACACACGGGCCGCGTGGATGCGAACTGCTCTTTGACAGCATTGGAAAGCAATGTGGGGCTCCACCTGTTTGTTGGAAGTCAATTTGGAACTTTGCTCCTGGTCTCTTCTATGAATAGTAACGGCTTGAAGTAGAGAAGCCTGAGTCGACGTCCGTATCGTACAGGGTTGCGCTTGCTAGGTAGCGCATTCTCCCCGATCAAACACCCCTCCTTCGGGCTCCTTGTATGCAGTATCTAAGTGACACATGCATACAGCAACTGATCGGCTTTTTAGGCAGCGCCGGGCGCTCTAGAATCTGGTTTATAGTCGATTATAAAGTGATTATAGAGCGATTATAGAATTCGCTTTTGGTGCCTGATTGGGCCTGCTCGAAGCAGGCAGCCCCTGCATCTCGCCTAAGCAACAGTATGTTTGACCAGGCCCCCAATTCCTACTTGGGGCTCGACTGAACGGCTAGCGAGGCCGGTCTTGTGCTAGCGCGCCTAGCGGGTGGTGCGAACCCTACGAGCTTGAGAAATCCGGTTAAACGGAGCTACCAGTTGAGCCCGATTGATACCCTGCATGACACTCTATTTGATCCAAATCAACACTATTGCCAAAAGGAGCGTTCATGCCTCGGGGCAATCTGCTATCGTCGCCCTATCGCCCGCCTGGTGAATTGCTGTGCGTCGAATTGGATTGATCCTGGTAATGATTGCTAGTCTCGTGCTGCCGACCTTCGGCGGTATGGCTTTCAGCATGCCGGCACAGCCTTGCCCGATGCAGAGCGCCGATCATCAGGGCCATGCAATGGCCGATGCTCCGTGCTGCGAGCAAATGGATAAGTCTGATGGGGTGGCCAGTAAGTCCCCCTGCAAATCCGGCCAGGAATGCAAGACCGGAGGACTTCTCCAGACCACCGTTATCAAGAGCATATCCCCTCTTCCCTCACGCCCCGAGATATTGCTGACCCAGTCGGTGATTAAGAGAGAGCCCGCAGGACTCTGGCGCCCTCCTCGTTTCGTCTAATGCAGTGATCTTCGCGCCTTTAAACCAGGCGCATCGTCGCGACCACGTTTTTGGTGGCGACCTCGATCAATCGCATTGGAGGCGAAAGCATGCCCGCTTTCCTTTTCACACGCCGTGGCTATCTCGGCGTGTTGGCTGCCGCATTCTGGGCAGCTCCCTGGCTTGCCGCGCAGGCGCAGCCCCTAACCTTCGAACGAGCCCAAGCTCTGGCCGAGCAGAGTGCCCCTGAGAACCTCGCGCGCCAGGCGCAGGTGGCATCGGCACAGCAGGCTGTAGGGCCCGCAGACGCCCTGCCCGATCCCAAGCTTATTCTAGGCATCGACAACCTGCTGATCGAAGGCCCTGACCGTTACACCCTGAATCGTGACTCCATGACCATGCGCCGCATTGGACTCATGCAGGAGGTACCAAACGGCGACAAGCGTCTGGCCCGTCGCCAACTGGCCGAAGCCTCCATGACGCGGGCCGAAGCCGAGCAACGTGCCATGCAGTTGGGAATCAAGCGCCTGACGGCAGTGAGCTGGCTGGACGTGTACTACGCCGAACGCAGTGTTGGCCTCTTCGATCAACTGGATCGTCAGCTCGAGATGCTCCGCTCGACCGTGCAATCGCTGATTGCCGGCGGTAGTGCTCAGCCTGGCGAGCTGTTGCAGGCCGACCAGGAAGCTTTGGCATTGCAGGATCGGCGAGACGAGCTGAATCGCGATGTAGCAGTGGCTCGTGCCAAGCTGCGCCGCTGGATAGGCAACGAGGCCGATCAGCCTTTGCAAGGAGGTGTTCCCAATCTGAGCCTGGAGGCACCGCACCTGCCGCAACGCATTGCCTCACACCCTGAGTTGCGCGCTGCCTCGGCCCGAGTCGGCGAGGCTAGCGCCGAGCTGAACGAGGCCATCGCCGAAAAGACTCCCGACTGGGGTGTCGAGTTTGCCTACAACAATCGCGACAACCAGTTCGGCGATATGGTGATGGTGCAATTCACCTTCGACCTGCCGTTGTTCGTAGGCACACGTCAGGGGCCCAAGATCAATGCCAGGCAGCACAGCGTGTCGCAGATGGAAGCCGAGCAGGAGGCGTTACTGCGCGCCCATCAGGCTGAGCTTGAAGGCGGTATTGCCGAGCTTGAGCAACTGCGCAGGACCTTGTCACGCACCGAAAAAACCTTGATCCCGCTTGCAAGCAAACGGGCCGATCTCGAACTAGCCGCCTACCAAGCCGGTAACAGCCAGCTCACATCCGTTATTACCGCACAGCGCGACCTGATCGAGGCGCAGCTGCGGCAGATTGAACAGCAGCGCAAGTTGAGCCAGCTCTCCGCAAGCCTGTATTACGCCTATGTGGAGGGACTGAGATGAAGATATCGGCATTTGGTTTTGCGGTCGCCTTGCTGGCCGTGGGCATTGGCGCGGCAGGCGGCTACTGGCTGGCCCAGCGGCAGGCCAAACATGAGGTTCTGCCCAGTTCTGCACCGACGGACGAGCGCAAGGTGCTCTATTGGTACGACCCGATGCAGCCCGAGCAGCGCTTCGATAAACCGGGCAAGTCACCTTTCATGGATATGGAGCTTGTCCCTAAATACGCGGGATCCGAGCAGGATCCGTCTGTCCTGAGCGTCCCCGCTCAAGCCGTGCAAAGCCTCGGAATGCGAACTTCTCCGGTGATCCGCGGTGTACTGCCCTCGGGTATCGAGGCGGTCGGTTCCCTGGCCTATAACCAGCGAGAGGTGGCGAACCTCCAGGCTCGCGCTGGCGGATTCGTCGAGCGGGTTTACGGGCGTGCCCCGGGCGATGTGCTGCCTGCCGGTACCCCCCTGGTCGACCTGCTGATTCCCGAGTGGTTCGCCGCGCAGTTGGAGTTCCTGGCGGTACTGCGTACCGCTGACATTCGCTTGATAAGTGCGACCCAAGAGCGCCTGCGCCTGCTCGGCATGCCTCAAGCGTTGATCGAGCAGGTTCGCCGCAGCGGCAAACCGC
The DNA here is from genome assembly GCF_900115475.1 of Ectopseudomonas composti. Lineage (GTDB taxonomy): Bacteria > Pseudomonadota > Gammaproteobacteria > Pseudomonadales > Pseudomonadaceae > Aquipseudomonas > Aquipseudomonas composti. The sequence continues at coordinate 374,485 of NZ_FOWP01000003.1, read as the reverse complement.
GGGCGGTGCAAACCCTCACCACACCTATCGCCGGCGAGCTCCAAGCCTTGCAGGTACGCGCCGGGATGACCGTGGAGGCGGGTCAGGACCTGGCCAGGATCAACGGGCTGTCCACGGTCTGGCTCGATGCGGCGATACCCGAAGCAATGGCTGGAATGGTTCAGGTTGGGGCTGACATCCGCGCCACCCTGACCGCCTTCCCCGGGCAACCGCTGCAGGGCCGCGTCATCGCTTTGTTGCCGAGTGCCGACCCGCAAACGCGCACGCTCACGGTACGCAGCGAGCTACCCAACCCTGCCGGTAAGTTGCGCCCCGGCATGTTCGCCGCCGTACGCCTGAACAGTACCGTCGAACAACCCGCGCTTCTTGTGCCGAGTGAAGCCGTGATTCGCACCGGCAAGCGTGCATTGGTGATGCTGGCCGAAGGCGACGGACGCTACCGTCCCCAGGAAATCAGTCTGGGCCGCGAGGCCGATGGGCGCCTCGAAGTGCTGTCCGGCCTAGAGGAAGGTCAGGCGGTCGTCACCTCCGGCCAGTTCCTCATCGATTCGGAAGCCAGCCTGCAGGGCATCATGGCCAGCCATGCCGAGCAGGACAATGAGAAGGAACTACATGAGTCCCATGGTGTGATTCGCGCTCTGGACGCTGAGGAAGTCACCCTGGAGCACGGGCCATTCGAGAGCCTGAATATGCCCGGTATGACCATGGCATTTCCACTGGCCAGCCCCGAAGTAGCGGCTGGGCTTAAGCCCGGGGATCACGTGCGTATCGGCGTCCGCCAGACGGATTCCGGCCTGCGGGTCGAGCGGCTCGTCAATCAAGGAGAGCGGCCATGATCGCGCGCCTGATCCACTGGTCTATCGGCAATCGCTTCCTGGTGCTGCTGGCGACCCTGTTCATCACCGCCCTGGGCGTCTGGTCGCTGCGCAACACGCCGTTGGATGCACTGCCGGACCTGTCCGATACCCAGGTCATCATCAGAACCAGCTTTCCCGGACAGGCGCCGCAGATCGTCGAGAACCAGGTGACCTACCCACTGGCGACCACCATGCTCTCGGTACCGGGGGCGAAGACGGTGCGCGGCTACTCGTTCTTTGGTGACTCATTCGTTTATGTGCTGTTCGAGGACGATACCGACCTCTACTGGGCGCGCTCGCGCGTATTGGAGTACCTCAACCAGGCGCAGGAGCGCCTGCCCGAGGGTGTTACCACCACCCTCGGGCCGGATGCCACGGGCGTGGGTTGGATCTACCAGTACGCCCTGGTCGACCGCAGCGGCCAACATGATCTTGCGCAGCTACGGGCGCTGCAGGACTGGTTCCTCAAGTACGAGCTCAAGAGCCTACCCAACGTGGCCGAAGTGGCTACCCTCGGGGGCATGGTCAAGCAGTATCAGGTGCTGCTCGATCCGCAAAAGCTGGTGGCTTATGGGGTAACTCAGCAGGAGGTCGAAGCGGCGCTGAAGAGCGCCAATCAGGAAACCGGCGGCGCCATCCTGGAGCTGGCGGAGCGCGAGTACATGGTGCGGGCTTCAGGCTATCTAGAGAGCCTGGAGGATTTCCGCAATGTGCCGCTGCGGGCTTCGGCCAGCGGAGTTCCGGTGCTGCTGGGTCAGGTAGCCACCATTCAGCTGGGGCCAGAGATGCGGCGTGGCATTGCCGAGCTGGATGGCCAGGGTGAAGTGGTAGGCGGCGTGGTCATCCTACGCTCCGGAAAGAATGCCCGCGATGCCATCGCCGCGGTGAAGACCAAGCTGGACAGCCTGAAGGGCAGCCTGCCGGCCGGCGTCGAGGTGGTCACCACCTATGACCGCTCGCAACTGATCGACCGCGCCATCGATAACCTCAGCTACAAGCTGCTGGAAGAGTTCGTGGTGGTGGCCTTGGTTTGCCTGCTCTTCCTCTGGCACCTGCGCTCGTCGCTGGTCGCGATCATCACCCTGCCCCTGGGCATCCTCATGGCCTTCATCGTCATGCGCTACCAGGGCGTCAATGCCAACATCATGTCGCTCGGCGGGATCGCCATCGCCATCGGCGCTATGGTCGACGCCGCCGTGGTGATGATCGAGAACGCGCACAAGCACATCGAAACCTGGAAGGCTCGACACCCTGGTGAGCAGCTACAGGGCGAGGCGCACTGGCGGGTGATCGGCGAAGCCGCGGTCGAGGTCGGGCCGGCGCTGTTCTTCAGCCTGCTGATCATCACCCTGTCCTTCCTCCCGGTCTTCACCCTGGAGGCCCAGGAAGGCCGCCTGTTCGGCCCGCTGGCCTTCACCAAGACCTATGCCATGGCGGCTGCCGCCGGACTCTCGGTCACCTTGGTACCGGTGCTGATGGGCTACTGGATTCGCGGGCATATCCCCAGCGAACAACAGAACCCCTTGAACCGCTGGCTGATCGGCGCATACCGGCCGGTACTGGAGTGGGTGCTGGCTTGGCCAAAAGTGACCCTGGCGCTGGCCTTGCTGGTCTTTTTGTCCAGTCTCTGGCCCCTCAGCAGACTCGGAGGAGAGTTTCTGCCGCCCATGGACGAGGGCGACCTGTTGTACATGCCCTCGGCCCTGCCCGGCTTGCCGGCGAGCAAGGCAACCCAGTTGCTGCAGCAAACCAACAGGATGATCCTCACGGTGCCCGAAGTGGCTCGGGTATTCGGCAAGGCCGGGCGTGCGGAGACCGCCACCGATCCAGCACCGCTGGAAATGTTCGAAACCACGGTGCAGTTCAAGCCGCGCGAGCAATGGCGAGCCGGGATGACGCCGGAGAAGCTGGTCGAGGAGTTGGACCGCGCGGTGAAGGTCCCCGGGCTGTCCAATATCTGGGTGCCGCCCATCCGCAACCGCATCGACATGCTGGCGACGGGGATCAAGAGCCCCATTGGGGTGAAAGTGTCCGGAACCTCCTTGGTCGACATCGAGCGCATAACGCGCGATATCGAGGCCGTGGCCAAAGAGGTGCCTGGGGTGAGTTCGGCCTTGGCAGAACGCCTGACCGGAGGTCGCTATGTGGATATCCAGATCGATCGACTGGCCGCGGCGCGCTATGGCCTGAGCATCGCCGATCTGCAGACGGTGGTATCGGGCGCAATCGGCGGCAGAAATATTGGCGAGACGGTTGAAGGACTGGCCCGCTTCCCGATCAACCTGCGCTATCCCAAGGAGTGGCGAGACAGTCCGCAGGCACTACGGCGTATGCCGATCCTCACCCCAGCCGGCCAGCAGATCACCTTGGGCACCGTCGCCCAGGTTAGTCTGACCGAAGGGCCGCCGATGCTGCGCAGCGAGAACGGGCGACTGTCCGGCTGGGTCTATGTCGATGTCCGCGGGCGCGACCTGGCCTCGACCGTGCGCGAGCTGCAGCAGCGCGTCGCCGAGCGGGTACAACTCGACGCCGGCATGACCGTCTCCTACTCCGGTCAGTTCGAATTCCTCGAGCGCGCCAATGCGCGGCTGGCCTGGGTGGTGCCGGCGACTCTGTTGATTATCTTCGTGCTGCTCTACCTGACTTTCAGCCGCTTCGGCGAGGCCCTGCTGATCATGGCCACCCTGCCCTTTGCCCTGTCGGGCGGCATCTGGCTGCTCTACTGGTTCGGCTTCAACCTGTCGGTGGCCACCGGCGTGGGCTTCATCGCCCTGGCCGGCGTCTCGGCCGAGTTCGGGGTGATCATGCTGCTGTACCTGAAGAACGCCTGGCATGCGCGTGTGGATACCGGGCGCAGCGGTGATCCGGCCCTACTGGAGGCAATTCGTGAAGGCGCGGTGCTGCGTGTGCGGCCCAAGGTGATGACGGTGGCCGTGATCATCGCCGGCCTGTTGCCAATCCTCTGGGGCGGAGGTGCCGGATCTGAGGTGATGAAGCGCATCGCCGCGCCCATGGTCGGCGGCATGATTACCGCGCCGCTGATGTCCATGTTGGTTTTGCCGGCCGCGTACTGGCTGATGCGAAGGCAGCGTACACAGAAGGTTCGCGCACCGCAGGAGCTATAGCTTTACAAACCCGGGCAAGCCACGCGCCAAGCTGACTCGCCCGGGTAACGCGGCAGGAAGCATTACGGCGATGTAACTTTGACTTCATTTTTATGACAGGTTGAGCGGATATATTTTAATCACCACCTTGAAGGAGTGATTAAACATGAAAAGCCTCAAAGTTATTGCAGCCCTTGCCGCTATGGTTGTTTCCTCTGCCACTCTGGCAGAAGGCGGCGCTGATCGTGTTTATGGTCGGATGATTCAGGCCAATGAGCAGGCCATGCAAGAGTATGCTGCCGCTAACGGAAAGAATCCGCCTGAAGTTATTCATTACCGCTACGGCATGAAACTCGATATCGCCAGGGTCGTGGCCACTACCCCGACGGACTCTAGCTGCGGTGTGATGCCGGCCCAGATGACCTACGAGGACTCCAATGGCGATCTGAATATTCTTGAATACCGGGCAGCCGGGACAGGTTGCCAAAACCAAAACTGATAAATGACATCGCGCTGACTGAAAAGTAATTTTCAAGTCACCCTGACGTTATTTGGCATGTGGAAATATGGCCAAGGCGCGCTGGTTATGCCCAGCGCGCTTGGCACATATATGCGACCACACAATGACAACTGCCAATAACATCAGGAGCATTTATGAATAACAGAACCCTGTTAGGACTTTCTCTGCTCACTCTGAGCGTCAGTACCGGGCAAGCTGCAATGGCCGCCGGCGAGAAAGGCGAGGGATTTATCGAAGGCAGCAGCCTGACCATTCTCAATCGAAATCTCTACTTCAACCGCGATTTCCGTAAAGGCCAGTCCAGCAGCTCGGGTAATGGCTATTCGGAAGAGTGGGCGCATGGCGTGATAGGCAGATTCGAGTCTGGTTTCACCGAGGGCACCATAGGCTTTGGTGTCGATGCCTTTGCCATGCTAGGGCTCAAGCTTGACACCGGCGACGGCCGTTCTGGTGCCGGGGGCTCAGTCGATGTAATGCCTTACAACAGCCTTGGGCAGGCTGAGGACAACTACTCCAAATTGGGGGGCGCGGTGAAAACTCGGTTCATGGATACCGAGATCAAGGTAGGCGACGTCTTTCCTGTCAGCCCTGTCGTCCAATACGGTGATGCGCGGCTTTTACCGGAGAGTTTCCGAGGTATCACCGTGCTCAACAGCAGCGTGGAAGGACTGTCGCTTCAAGGCGGTCGCCTCCACTCGATGAGCCAACCCAATACCAGCAGCATGCGCGACGGCTTCGCTACCTTCTACGCGGGCGAAGTGGACTCGCCATGGATCGCCTATTTCGGTGGTGATTACACGCTTAATGACAACGTCGGCTTTAGTCTCTACACCAGCCGCCTAGGATGCCTGGAATCAATATTACGCGGGCACCACGCTGAGCTACCCGCTTGCGGACGATGTCGCCTTGATCGGCGGGCTGAACTACTACAAGGCGGTCGATGAAGGGAGGCAGCTCCTCGGGAGCTTCGATAACAACATCTGGAGCGGCAAGGTCGGCATCCAATTCGGCGCTCATACAGTGCTGGTGGGTCTCCAGCGCAACAATGGCGATGATGACTTCGACTACTTGCGCCAATCGGACTCCATCTACCTCGACAACTCCATCCAGTACAGCGACTTCAACTCGCCGAAGGAGAAGTCATGGCAAGTGCGCTATGACCTGGATATGGAGCCTTTCGGTGTGCCTGGATTGAGCTTCATGACTCGATATGCCCAGGGCTGGGATGCCGACTACAGCAACGCCAACGAAGTCTATATGCGCCGTGATGACAACGGCGATCCGTTGACCAACCAGAAGCGCTGGGAGCGGGACATCGAGGCCAAGTACGTTGTGCAGTCTGGGTCGTTGAAGGACATATCCTTTCGCATTCGACAAGCCACGACTCGCGCCACCGACTTCGAGTCGGATTTGGATGAGTTCCGCCTGATTGTCGAGTACCCGCTGGAAGTTCTCTAACCCTGGCAAGCGAGCGGGTTGATTGCCCCGCTCGCTCCTTGGTCCTGCTGTCCCCTCGTAGTGCTCCTTTGGTTTGGAGACAGCCCTTGGCGCCCTAGGGCGCCTTTTTTACTTAGGTTAAAGGACGTATGAAAATGAGTCGGCCACTACACACAAGCGGCCGTGCTGGCAGGCAGTACTACTGGGCGGGATATTCTGCAACGACCTGATCAGAACCCGTCTTGGTCAAGCCAATGACCTGGTAGGCATGCTGTACGCCATCGACTTCCATGCCGGGGGAGCCCGCCGGCATCCCGGGAACAGCGATGCCCAGCAGATCATCGCGCTTGGTGAGTTCGATGACCTGAGCCGCCGGCACATGACCTTCGACGAACTTGCCGTCAATCACCGCGGTGTGGCAAGACGCTAACCGTGGCGCGACGCCCAGTCTTTGCTTCACTGCTGTCATGTTGCTTTCAACATGGTCGACGACTTTGAAGCCATTCGCTTCGAGGTGTGAAATCCACTTCTTGCAACATCCGCAATTGGCATCACGATGGACATCAATCGTCAGGGCATCAGCTGCTTGAACCGCAGGCGTGACGGAGAGAGCGGCCAGTAAGGCCAGATATTTAGCTTTCATGTACGTGCTCTTTGCCATCGGCGTGGGTGTGGGTCTTGGGCGAGGCGTTCGGAGCCTGCTCGGCGTGATGATCACCTCCGTTGGACGACGCCTCATCTCCAGCATGGTGGTCATCGCCACTCATATCCGAATGGTGACCTGCCTTAGGTGCGGAGCCACCCTCGCTATCCGTAGCCGCGGCATCGTGATGACCAGGCTCTCCAGCATCACCTGATCCATGATGGTCATCGCCACCGCCACTATTGTCATGATGGCCAGGCTTGTTGTCGCCGTGCTGTCCTTCATGGTTATGCATCTGCGTTTCCCCACCACCGTGCTGATGGCCGCCACTGGATGCGACGAGTGTTTGGTATTGCTTGGCATCCATCGTCGGCAGTTGGTTGAGGAAGGCAACCATGCCCCAGATGTACTCGTCTCCCATGCTCTTGCCCCACGCAGGCATACCCGTTGCCTTGATGCCATGCTTGATCACCCAGAACGCTGCTGACGGATTGCCATCGACACCGATCTTGGCGAGGTTGGGGGGCGCAGGATAAAGCGATTGGCTTAGCTCGGTCTCCGCCACACCTGGCGCCAAATGACAGCCGATACACATGGAGTTGTAGTTGCCCGCACCGGCGCGAATAAGAGCTTGATCATCCAGGTTGGGAACCTCGATGTCCCGCGAACGGACTTCGATAGAGCGGTCACGGGCCATCGTGAGAAACGCATGCACTGCAGGAAAATGGGGATCGTCGGCCCCCACGTTGACCACGCCAAAGTAGGCGCCGGCCAGGACAGCTGTGCTACCGACCACGCCGGCCGCCACCAAAGTTTTAATTGTTCTTTTCATGTCAGGTTCTCAAAACCACATCCGGATACCGGCGACAAAACGCGCCTCGTCTACATCACCGCCCTCGTCGCGCACCATGTCTGCCGTGTTGCCATAGGAGCGGCTCCAGGAAACCCCGATATAGGGGGCAAACTGCCTGACAATCTCGTAACGCAGACGCAAGCCGAACTCGGTATTTGCCAACCCAGACCCCACACCTCGCTCAGGATCGTTCTTGCCGTAGAAGTTCATTTCGGCAGTTGGCTGGAGAATCAGCCGGTTGGTCAGCAGAATGTCGTACTCGCCCTCCAGTCGGGCAGCAGTTTGGCCATTCTCGCCGACGAAGGCCGTGGCTTCGGCCTCAAAGGCGTAAAGCGCCATGCCCTGGATACCGAAGGCAGCCCAAGTCTGCGGCGACTCCGGTTTAAAGTCCTGGCGAACGCCCGCGACGACATCCCACCAAGGGCCGATCGAGCGGCCGTACAGCAGCTGTAATTCAGCGTCCTCGGTAACGCCGTTGGTACGCTCGCCTTCGGAGCGGAACCAGACCCGGTTGATATCACCGCCTACCCAACCCGACGCATCCCAGGCCAGGGTGCTGCCCTCATCTGCGTCTTGGTATTCGAGCTGATCGAGCAGGAAAAAGCTGTTGATGGCGCTGTCATGCACCTTGTGGCCAGGCAGTGGCGGGAAAGCCGCTTGGCGATCAGCATCCGTCAGAACGGGAATCGGCGTACGACTGGTAGTTCTCGGGGCTTCAGCGGAGCCATGGTTCATCTTCGAATGATCCATGCCCTCCATCTGTCCCTGCATGGTGCCGTGTCCCATCTTGCTGTGGTCCATGGCTGGGGCCTTCTCTTGGCTCTGGCTGTGGCCCATCTGGCTATGGTCCATGCTGCCCGATTCGCTCTGCATGGCACCATGATCCATCTTGCTGTGATCCATGCCCTCCATCGGCGCTTTGGCGGAACCGTGGCCCATCTGGCTGTGGTCCATCGACATGGAGCCGTGCCCCATTGCCGAATGATCCATTTCTTCCGCAGCCTGGGTAACGCCGCCGCTGAGTGCACTCAGCGACACGGCCAGCGCTATGAGGGACGGGCGTGAAAACCTAGTGGTCATGGTTCGAACCTGCTTCGGCTTCGGTGCCGCCATGCTTATCCATCATCTTCTCGTGCCCCATATCGTCATGGTTCATACCCTCATGGTCCATGGCGCCATGATCCATCTGATGGCCAGCGGCCTTGCCTTTCGATTGATCTGCAGGCTTGTCACTGGCGTCGGGCGCAGCCGACTCGGCAGCATGTTGTTCGTGCTCGCTGTGCCCCTCACCTGCCAATGACGTCGGCGCGTGCAGAACAGCCAAAAGACTGAACATCGCTGCGCTGCCAAACAGGGCATTACGCTTCATAAAAGTACTCATCAGAAATCTCCTTTACTCATCCACACGGACTTCACGGAACATGCCCGTTTCCATGTGGAGCAACAGGTGGCAGTGATAGGCCCAACGCCCCAACGCATCGGCGGTCACCCGATAGCTGCGCTTGGAACCTGGCGGCATGTCGATGGTGTGTTTACGCACCAGGAAATTGCCGTTCGCATCCTCCAGGTCGCTCCACATGCCATGAAGATGGATCGGATGAGTCATCATGGTGTCGTTGACCAGCGTGATGCGAACACGCTCGCCGTACTTGAGGCGCAGAGGCTCGGCGTCAGAGAACTTGATGCCATCGAAGGACCAGGAGAATTTCTCCATGTGCCCGGTAAGGTGCAGCTCGATGGTGCGACTTGGTTCGCGACCATCCGGGTCGAGGAAGGTGCTGCGCAGGTCAGAGTACGTGAGGACGCGTCGGCCGTTGTCTCGCAAACCAATACCTGGGTCGTCCAACTTATGCGTTGGTGTCATGGTTTGCATATCGACCAGCGGGTTGTTGGTCTCTGAGGCTGGGTGTGCCTGCATGGCACCTGCCATGCCTGCCATGCCCGAATGATCCATTCCAGCCATCTGGCTGTGATCCATGCCGGCCATGCCACCCTGCATGCTCCCATGATCCATGCCCGCCATACTGCCGTGGTCCATTCCGGCCATGTTCCCGTGATCCATACCGCCCATGCTGCCGTGATCCATACCCATGTCGCCCATGGCAATCAGCGGACGCGGGTCGGGGCTGGGTACTGGTGCACTCAACCCCTCCTGTACAGCAAGGGTGCCGCGCGCATAGCCAGTGCGGTCCATGGATTGGGCAAACACGGTATAGGCCTGTTCGCTGTCTGGTTCGATGATCACGTCGTAGGTCTCGGCCACGGCGATACGGAACTCGTCGACGCTGACCGGTTTGACGTGCAGACCATCGGCCGCAACCACAGTCATCTTCAGGCCTGGGATGCGCACATCGAAATAGGTCATAGCCGAGGCATTAATGAACCGCAGGCGGATCTTTTCGCCTGGTTTGAATATGCCGGTCCAGTTGCCATCAGGTGCCTGGCCATTCATCAGGTAGGTGTAGGTGTAGCCACTGACGTCAGCGAGATCCGTCGGGCTCATCTTCATCTCGGCCCACATCTTGCGATCGGCTACGGCGGCGGACCAACCCATCTCGCTTACGTCATCGATGAAGTCACCAACGGTGCGTTTGTGCTGGTTGTAGTAGTCCGACTGTTTCTTGAGCTTGGCCAGTACCCGCGTTGGATTTTCATCCGTCCAGTCGCTCAGCAACACGACGTAATCACGGTCGTAACTGAAGGGCTCGGGCTCCTTGGCATCGATGACCAGCGCACCGTATACGCCGACCTGCTCCTGGAGCCCAGAATGGCTGTGATACCAGTAGGTGCCGTTCTGGTTGACCTTGAACTTGTACTCATACATGCCATCAGGGGCGATGCCATGGAAGCTCAGGCCAGGAACACCATCCATGTTCGCCGGCAGGATGATGCCGTGCCAATGGATGGAGGTGTCCTCCTTGAGGCGGTTGCGCACGCGCAATGTGACGATATCGCCTTCGCGCCAACGAAGAATCGGCCCAGGGAGCGAGCCGTTGATGGTCATGGCCGTGCGCGCTGCGCCGGTGATGTTCACCGGGGTTTCACCGATGAATAGGTCGAATTCGTTACCAGTCAGTACGTTGGGCTGGCCGAGGCTGTTCACCGCCCAGACCGGCGTGCGCCACAGGCCAAGTCCGCCGATAATACCGGTGGCTGCCAGGCCTTTGACGAAGGTGCGCCTTGTGGTTTTGCTTTGCATGCCGTTTTGTCCAATCCGTCAAATGAGCCGGTGATGGTGTGCCCGGTCTCGGGTTCATGGCTGCTTCAATGTCGGGGATTTACCCCTCAACTTTCCACGTCGGTGCATTGCACAATGCCTTACCGACGAAGAGCAGTATGAAACTGCCATATTTCAACCATCCGGGTGATTACATTTCTGTAAGGTAGATGACTTCAGCAGTTGGTGTGCTCTGCTTGCTCGGTTGGACTGCTGGCTACAGGAGCCTCAACTTTCTGCTGCTGGGCCACCCGGTAGGCCTCCAGAGACGTCTGGCGTGCCTGCTCCATGCGCGCGAAGGTTCGGTCAGCACCACCTTCAGCCATTGCCAAGCTGGAGATGCTCAGAGCAGTAACTACAAACAGAGCTTTGATCGATTTCATTTTGGGTATTCCTCGTAAGTTAAGTGGTCCCTGCAGCTGCAGAGGCCGAGCTTTAGGCTCGATGTCACGTTAACTAAGAGGGCCTGTCAGCAACCTGAGCCGAACATTACGGTTCTGTCAGGTTGCTATTTCTTTCTTGTAGCCCATCCAGAAGGCTCGGTACTGTCTTTCATGCCCTCATAAAGCCTTGCGAATTTCTTGGGAGGGCATGCACGGCAGCGATGCCTAAGCTAATCAGGGTCATTCGCACCCGCGGATAAGACCACCAACAATTAAGAGAGATTGTCACTATGTCGAATAAATCCAACGTCGCTACCGGTGCCGCTCTGGCTCTCGTGGCCGCCAGCCTGTTTGCTACCCTGCCTGTCCAGGCCGCCCAGGACACCAAAGCAGCTGAAGTGAAGTGCTTCGGCGTCAACGGTTGCAAGGGCCAGAACGACTGCATGACCGCCAAAAATGCCTGCAAAGGCCAGGGAGAATGTAAAGGCCAGGGTTTCAAGCTGATGACTCAGGCCAAGTGCGATGAGGCCGGTGGTAAGACCAGCGAATAATGCCGTTGCGGGGAGTGCCTGCCACTCCCCTGCTGGAGTCTTGAATGAGTAAGCACAAAACACTGGGGTTCGGTCTTGGCCTTCGCAGTGAGTATTACCAGCAGATTCTTGAACAGCGACCTGCGGTCGACTGGTTTGAGATCATTTCCGAGAATTACCTGGTGGGCGGTGGCAAGGCCCTCTACTTTCTCGATGCGATTGGCGAGCAATACCCGTTGGTGATGCACGGAGTATCGCTGTCGATCGGCGGTTCGCATAACCTGGACATGGGCTACCTACGACAGCTCAAGCAACTGGCGGACCGGGTACAGCCCCAGTGGGTTTCCGACCACTTGTGCTGGAGTCGCGGCAACGCCCATCAACTCCACGACCTGCTGCCGCTGCCGTTTACCCAAGAAAGCCTGCTGCATGTCGCCGCGCGGGTGCGTCTAGTGCAGGATGTTCTGGAACGTCCCATTGTGCTGGAGAACGTTTCTTCTTACGTGCAGTGGAAGACGTCCAGCATGAGCGAATCGCAGTTTCTCTCGGAACTGAGTTTCCTGACCGGTTGCGAATTGCTCCTTGACGTGAACAACGTCTACGTCAGCGCACGAAATCAGGATTTCGACCCATGGCAGTTCATCTTGGAATTGCCGCACGAGCGGATTCGTCAAATTCACCTGGCCGGGCATAGCGATTACGGGCAATACCTCATCGACACCCACGACCAGCCCATCGCTGACCCGGTTTGGGCACTCTACAGCAAGACTTTGAGCTACTTGGGTCCAACGTCGACGTTGATCGAGCGGGATGATCATTTTCCACCGTTCGAGGATCTGTTATCCGAGTTGGAGCATGCCCGAGCTATCGCCAATGGCGTGATATCGAGGGCAACCCTTTGAGCCTAAGCGCCTTACAGACTGCATTTGAAACTTACCTGACAGATGGTGCCCTGCCCTCCAACGAGCTTTTGGAGCAAGTCCGGGGTTGCACTGCGCTGAGTGCCCTCGAAGGCCTGCGGATCTACCATAACGCCTATCGCTCGCGCCTGCTGGCGGTGCTGCGCGAGGATTTCCCGGCGCTGCAGCAATGGCTGGGAGAAGAGTCGTTCGAGCAACTCGCACTGGCCTATATCGCCGCCTGGCCACCGCGGCATTTCAGCATTCGCTGGCTGGGTGAAAAGCTGCCCGAGTTCATTCGCAGCTACATTGCGGAACCTCAACTTTCACCGATGCGCGAACTCGCGGAGCTGGAGTGGGCTTTTACACTGGCTTTCGATGCTCAGGATGTCGAAGCGCTTTCACTGCAGGCCATCAGTGAGTTTTCGGCTGAAGACTGGGTTTCATTCAGGGTTTCCCTGACTCCATCTGCCAGATGGCTGCGATTGCAGTACAACACCCTGGCGCTGTGGAAGGCTGCCAAGTCTGGGGATCTGCTTCCCGTTGCCACCCAACCAGCCGGGAATCGAGACTGTCTGGTCTGGCGTCATAACCTCGTATGCCAGTACCGAAGCCTGGAGCCAGAAGAGGCGTCAGCATTGCGGTTTTTCGTCGAGGGTGGATCGTTCGCCGAACTCTGCGAGTCATTGAGCGCAACACATGGAGAGCAAGCCCCCCTGCAGGCCGCAACTTGGTTGAAATTGTGGGTCAACGAAGGTTTGCTAAAGCTCAGGGCAACTATTCACGAATGACCCGGAACCTATAGGCTAGCGGCTTCTCTTTGGCCACTCCCGAGCGCGTCTATGACACACCGCATCATTCATTTCAAACAGCAAGCCTTGCTGGACCCAGAGACTTACCAGGCGATGCTGGCCGACGGCGTCGGTCATTGGGAGGCGCTTGTAGGAAAAGTCGTCGGAATAGAAGACGAGAAAAGCCACGAGTTCGCCGCATTGAAAAGCCTGTTCAAGCGAAAGCGCTACTCCTATGACACGCTGGAAATGCGCGAGCCAGGCGATCACTCAAACTGGCTTCGCGGCCGAGATGGGGATGAAGGTATTACTAACGAGGTCACCAGTATTCACGGGCTGAAAGAGCTCTCAGAACTGGAGATTTAGTCGGTCGGCAGGCCAGCGCTCAAGCGCTGACCTGGGCCGCATAACCAAGCTCCTGGATCAGCTCGCGGATCGATTCGGCACTTTCTGTGCTCTCTACAGTGACCTTGCCGGCTGCCCGATCCACCTCTACGCGTGCGTCCTGATCCAGCGTCTGGATGGCCTTCGTGATTTTGCTGACGCAACTGCCACAACCCATACCCGAAACATTCAGGCTGAACATCTCTCTCACCTCATTTCGTCCGCGGCTCAAGTTACCGCACAGACAGTATCGACCTTGACACGATGGCAAGGTCAAGTGCGCAAACGCAACAATAAGGCTCAGCCGTTGTTCACAGGCATCAGGATGGGGTTCGATGAACACACCACTACGTGCCTTGCGCCCCTCGTCAGGGCGACATACAGATTCTGAGCGGTCATAAGTTCAGGATGCAGAACAACCGAGACATCCGCCTCGAGCCCCTTGAGAAGTAATGTGCTGCCTACCGAGCGTCTTGCGATGGGGCGGGCAAGGTGTCGATTGCGTTCTCGCGCTTGAATGGCTGCACTCAGAAAGTCGGCTGTACCTCCCGCCACAGCTTGCATAGCGGACCGGCAGCAGTGCAGAACTTCCGGTCGGTACACCCGTGCCCCCGGCTGTTCGGCGAGGGCGTTGAGCACAAGGAGTGCTCGCTGCGGTGTTGGCTCCCCGACGAATGCGACGGCCTCGGCCTCGGCCGGGGTCGGTGGCGTTCGGGCACGTCCTGTGCGCAGAGACTCCACACGCGTTCGCAGGTTTGCTGCACCTACCCCCGTCATCACGCTTGAAGCAAATTCCGCAAGTTGTGCCAGAGCATTGGCACCCTGCAGGTTAAAGTTCCTGGCGAAGTTGACGAGGTCCCTTAGGTCGACGGCTTCGACGGCCATGGCGCCGGGTGTCTGGCTCGTGAGCTGATGGCGACCTTGCACGTTGATGGAGTCCCCGATGATGAGGACGCTGCCCCGAGCGTTGGGTGACTCGGTTCTAGCGGCCACCAGCCGCTGCTGGACTTCGGTCCCGGCGTTGAGCTGCACCCAGCGCACTTCTGCCGGAGCCGTGCGCAGATCCACCGGCTGGCCAACTTGAAGTTGCTGCCGTATGGCGAGTAGCCACTGCCCAAGGTTCTCAGCTCCGGCCAGCCGCCAGCGCCAGGGTATCCTCAGCTCTCCTGCCGCGGGGAACAGGGGCTGCACCTCATTCGCCCAATGCACCAGTCGATTGCCACGAAAGTCGAAGATGGCTTGCATTGGGTCACCGAGCACGCAGGTCGGTAGCACCTGGGCCAAACCTGACACGATGGCGTGCTGGACGACGTTGCAGTCCTGGTATTCGTCGACAAGCAAGCGCGCGTAAGTGGCACGGAGAGGCTGAGCAAGGTGGCCTGCCTGCAGTAACAGCATGGCGGCGTGCCGAATTGCAGGGTAGTCGGTGTTGGGCTGGTGGAGCTGTAAGATCTGTGGGTTATGGCCGCTTCGCGCTGGGAACTTAGCGATGAGGCGCATCGAGAATCCATCAATGGTGGAGACTCGATATGCGGAGTTAGGAACGCCGGCTCGTCTCAGGCGTGCCCGTAAGGCCGCAACGCCTGCGTTCGTGTGCGTCAGTACGAGTATGGGTTTGCTCTGCCTATGCGCGATGAGCGTCTCGGCAATCAATTGCGTTTTTCCACAACCTGCGGGGGCTGTTATGGAGCCACGCTCAATAGCGAAAAGATCGATCTCAAGGGGCACTTGTAAACGTCCAGAGCTGATTCGTGACTGCCATGAAGCCCGGGTCGGCGTTCTGTAGAGACGGGCCGACGATGTCCCTTGCAACCTCCTGATAGGTTGTCAACGACTTGAACCACCCGCTGTTGCGGATACGAGATGCAGCTCCCAAAAGCTCTCGCGTCGCGGGCAAGTAGCCCTGAATAAGTCTTTCAGCTTTGATGTCATGTAGTGTCACACGTCCTTGGGACTTCGTCTGGATGTGCGCATTCATCAGCTCTGCACCCACTATTGTTTCGGCTTTCGCCAGAAGTGCATCGAGTGCTTGGTCACTGAGATGGCGGAAGATCTCGTCCTCCAGAGTGAGACCTGGTCGCCATGTCAGAATTTGTCCGCCTGCGGCCAAGAATGCTTCAGGTAGCCCTGCGGTCGAAGGTTTGTCGGCGTCTACAAAAACCATCACGCGATAGCCTAGGTTCTGAAGTGCCGTTCCACGGATAAGACTGTTATCGGGACTTCCCCCGCCGGCGTCCACATAAGCGCCACCATGAGCCAGGAATGAGGTAGCGCCAAGGCTGCCCCACCATTGGTCAAGGCCACGCGCGAAGCCAACCTCGCTGGCACCCTCGCAAACGATAATGGATTTGGCGAGGAATGCCTCTGGGTCCTTCCGAAGGGTACTTTGTACTTCGTTGGCCTCCCCTGCCGCCATAACGCTGTGGCGTTGAGGCCCAGACCGAACAACGAATAACTGGCTGCCGGACAATTCGCGCAGCGCGACCGGTGAGTGAGTCGTCATGAAGACCTGCAGCGGAGCGGCAGCGTCCTTTGCGCCCAGGGAGTCCAAGAATCGCATGAGCCGATGAGGTTCAAGCCCATATTCCACCTCATCGACAAGAGCAATTGGCGCGGCGCTAGCTGCAGCTCTTTGCAACCCTGCCACTAGCAATCGCGACGAGCCCGTGCCAAGGGAGCGAAGGGGATGCCTGTGTCGCTGTGCAGCGCGATCGCACCCTCGCCAATCGACACAGAATGTGCGTCAAGGAGTGCTTGTGGCATCGCTCCAACCGAAATCCGACACTGCCAGCAGGTTTCCTTGCTCATGATGGAGGCGGAGCATAATTGTAAGAGCGGCAAGGCTATCCAGGCTTGCACGCCGCTCCAACGGTTCCAAGGTATGGCGCCCCCAGCCCATCGACACCTCTCCGTTTGATAACGCAAATCGCTGGATCTCAGGATCAAGTTGCCGGACCCACTGGCACGCTGAGGTCTTGATCGACTTTGACGTCCGGAGCACCTGCCAAAGCGGATGATTCAGGTTCCGAGCTGATCGCGGTACCTGCTGCTCGATTTGCTCCACTAGCCGGGCGGACGGAGTCCTCTCGCCTCTCTTATAAGTCAGAAACTTGCCATTTTTGATAGGGACGCCGTGGTCAGGCGTGCGCTTCTTTAACCGATTGGAGGCTGTTAGACAGGCAGGCCATGCTCCATGGAACGGATGACTTGGAGCACTGCCCGGCAGCCAGGCTCCGTAACGAGCAGATCTACCGGCCGTTCAGCTGCCAGCGCCAGATTAGGCGAGGTCAGCCATCTAAGGGCTCCATCAAGATTGCCGTCATAGAGATCCAGAAGAGCATCCAAAACCTCGACAAGGTGATAGAGGACCTCACTTGACCGTGGAGACATGACGGCCCGGCGAGGTGATGCTCCGATCCACTTTGCGACCTGAGAGGATGGCAGGCCTAACTCATGTGCTAGATCTGCAGCCAGTTTTGTCGGGAGTCCATCCAGGGCGGCATGGTGCATCTGCTAATGCGTTGTAGGTAAACCCAACCGACGATGAAGTGCTCCGACTGTCATATCTCAGAGATCCCGCCTTGTGTGTCAGATAAGCTCCGCCATCCAGGCCGGGAGCAGGGATCTAGTTGATTGCAGAGCCCGCCATTCGCAAGCAGGTAGCAGTTTTTTCAGCTTCACCGCGGCCCCACGTGATTGAGGTGGCCCCAACCAGGCCAGTGCTCGAACCGCCTGACCCGCAAAGGAGTCCCCGAGAGCCATCTGCCACTTCGGCGCATGCTTGATCACTATTTCGGTCTTACCCAAATACAGGATTCGCGACCGACCACCGGTGAGGAATATCTGCCGGACAGGCATCTGCCGCGTCAAGCCTAAGGCATTGGCCGACCATGCACCGTTGGCGACGATTACCTCTCGGGTTGCCACAGCCAGGGAACGGATCACCATCTCCGGCACAGGAGAACGCTTACCGAAGCGTGTGGTGACTGGCGCTACGTATAGACCGCGCGCCACTCGTAGCAAATGCCCATCCTTCGCTAGCCGGGAAAAAGCCTGGTTCACTGCACTGCGACTACCTAGGTGCAGAAGGTCTCGAGTCGACAGCAGACTCCCTTCAGGTAGACACCCTACTCGCGTGAGTATTACCTCAGCGAGACTGCTCATGGCGCGTGCAGTTAGGCAGCCGTGGAGCGGTAGATTTGAGCGCGTCCCACGTCGGTCGAGGGGGTGTGATCTCTATCTGAGTAGATAATCCCTGACGCGGTCTTGAGGTCATAGCCCAATACCTTGTCATCGGTATCGAAGATGCGGACCAGCTCTGCAAGCGGTTCCATCTGCCATGCGCCGGTTCCATTCAGCCGTGCGGGAGTGATTACTTGCACGTCCTCTACTTTGGCGCTGGCAGCTGTATCTTCCAGCATTTGTTCCAGCTCGGCCTCGGACGCAACAAGGTACATCGTTCTCCAGCTCGCTCTACCCTTGCCAATGTTGAGGGTTACGCAAAACCAGGGACGATGCTGCTCGAGCTCAACAAAGCGCCACAGCTGGTAAGGCTCCCCAAATATTGGCGCGAGCGGGATTTCAGCATGCCGGTGGGTGGTGAACATCGATGGCTTTCCACATTTAAGCTATATACAGCATAGCTCATTTGTCCTCGAAAAGGCTTCATCGTTCCTTTTGCGAGGCAGCAAAAGTGGAACTGAATGAAGCGCTTGGGCTGGTGATTAAAGAGCTTCGGCAACAGAGGGAATTGCCCCAGGAAGGACTGGGCCCCAGCCAGAGCTACATCAGTGCAATTGAGCGCGGTAAATGGAAGCCTTCGCTGGAGAAGATTGAGCAAGTCGCCGCCATTCTTTCGGTTCACCCAGCCTCTTTACTCATCCTGGCCTATCTAAAACAGGCACCGGAGGGCGAGGCGGATCAGATTCTCAACAGCATCCATGCTGAGATTGCGGATCTACGGTCTACCTGAAGGCGGCTCGACGTGGCGGCATTGCCTTCGCAGTGACGTTTTGATTGGTGTTATTCTTGGCACCTGCCCAAGAGCTTCCTCTCCCGGGTGTGTATACCGGTGATGAAACTTGGTTGAGGCGGTCTCGTTGAGGCCGCCTTTGTCATTTCTGGTACAGCAGTTCCAGCGCTGTGCCACCGGACGGGTGCCTCAGACGTTGTTGCTGCCTCATATGAAACCTAGGCTCCGCTGTACTCAACCGCTCTGATTCAGACCTTTGGCAAGGTTTCCGGTCCTCAAAGCCAGCAACGGATCGCGGGAATTATCTGCAATTATCTCGACATAGATAATTGGTCGATTGTTAACCAGTCGCCCTATCCCGGCGGTCACAGCAGCCCCAACCATCAAACGCCTCCTTGTCATGGACAGCACTCGGAGAAAGCGGCACATTGCCATACTGTCAAAGCACTCAATTCGGAAGCTCCGATCGTGCTGACTATGCTGCATCAGGTTCAAACGGGTAGCGCCTTGCGCACTCAAGGGATGGAAACTTTGGTCGTGAGGACTTCAAATGATTAGTCGGGGTTCAGAGTGGCATCGGTGGGAACCACATATTCATGCTCCTGGCACCGTGCTCAACAATCAGTTTGGATCTGCAAATCCGTGGGGAGAGTATCTCTCGAGCCTCGAGAAACTAACGCCACAGATCGAAGCCATTGCCGTAACTGACTACTACGTTACGGACACCTACGAAGAGTTTCTCAGGCACAAAGCCGCAGGCCGATTGCCAGGCGTGAAGCTAATTTTCCCCAACATCGAGCTGCGCCTCGATGTAGCTGCAAAGTCGGGGTTCGTGAACATCCACCTCTTGGTAAGCCCGGAAGACCCGGAGCATTTGTCTGAGGTCAAACGCCTCCTCAAGCGGCTTCAGTTTCCAGCATTCAATGACAACTTTGACTGCACACGCGAAGAGCTGATCAAGCTCGGCAAGCGTGCTGACCAGTCGATCATTGATGATGAGGCGGCTCTACGGCACGGCGCAACGCAGTTCAAAGTCAATTTCAACCTGCTGCGAAAGGTCTTTCACGAGAGTGAATGGGCAAAGAAAAATATCCTGATCGCGGTAGCCGGTGGGTCTGGTGATGGTACGTCCGGATTGCGCCAGGCTGCCGATGCAACGGTTCGCCAGGAAATCGAGAAGTTCGCCCACATCATTTTCTCGAGCAGTCTGTCTCAGCGAGAGTTCTGGCTTGGCCTGCGGCCTGGTGTGACTGCAGCTGACTTGCGCAGTCGATATGACGGTTGTAAGCCTTGTTTGCATGGGAGTGACTCCCATAACCAACAATCGGTGGGGCAGCCTGTCGACAATCGTTTTTCGTGGATCAAAGGAGGGCTGGAGTTCGACTCGCTTCGCCAGGCCTGCATTGATCCCGAAGGTCGGGCCTATGTTGGAGAAGTGCCACCCCGTACGGCAATGCCTTCCCAAGTCATCTCTCACGTCAGGATCGATGACGCGGACTGGCTAACAACGCCGGACATACCGCTGAACCCAGGCTTAGTAGCAATCATTGGCGCGCGTGGCTCAGGTAAGACCGCCTTGGCAGACATAATCGCCGCAGGTTGTGAGGCGATTTCGCCATTCGGATGGAGTGCTGATGAAGCTATCAGCCCATCATTCCTTGCCCGTGCACGCCAGCTGCTTGGCGATGCTTCAACGACGCTATCCTGGGGCGGTGGAGCAGAGATTACGCGCTCCCTCGATGGCAGGGATGCGAATGGGCATTTGTCATTTCCTCGGGCGCGCTATTTGTCTCAGCAGTTCGTCGAGGAGCTTTGCTCGGCTAAAGGTGTTTCTGATGGTCTTGTAGAGGAGATCGAGCGAGTCATTTTTGATTCGCACTCGCCGGATGATCGCGACGGTGCCATTGATTTCGCAGAGCTTCGAGATCAGCTCACTGCACGATTCCAACAGGCTCGTGAGCGCGAAGCCGGCGCGCTAGAAGACATCTCAAGTCGAATTGCTACCGAGCTTGAAAAGGAAGGCCTCGTAGCCGCGCTGACTACCCAAGTCGCTCAGAAGAAGAAGCTGATCGCAGATTACAACGCTGACCTGGCAAAGCTGGTCGTCAAAGGCACTGAGGCCCACGTTAATCGCCACACCGAACTCAGCCAGGTGGCTCAAAGCCTTCGCTCCAAGATTCAATCCTTCGGCAACCAGCGTCGGACCTATGAAGCGCTGCAGGATGAAGTTCGAAGCATGCGCGCGACGCGTGCACCAGAAATGCTTCGCCAAGCTCGTGAGCGTCATTCGAACAGCGGACTAAGCGACCAGCAGTGGGACGATTTTTTGCTGGTGTATAAGGGCGACGTCGATGAGGGCCTCGCGTCATACATCAAGTGGGCCGACGGAGAAGTCCGTAAATTAAATGGCATCGCACCACCGCTTGGCGATCCGAATGTCCCTCTTATCGATGGGGCTACCGATCTCTCTAAGCTACCACTAGCGCCCATCGCAGCTGAGATGACACGCCTTGAGGCACTGTTCAGTGCTGACAAGATCGTGCGGGATCAGTACACGACGCTAGCAGCACGGATCGCGCAGGAAAACACTGCACTTCAGGTACTCGAGTCACGCCTCGCTGATGCAGTTGGAGCCGAGGCCCGTCGCAAGGCCTTGCAAGCCGAGCGTAATGACACGTACGGACGCGTTTTCGACGCCATTATTAACGAGCAGAACGCGTTGGCCAGCTTGTATGAACCATTAATGGCCCGGCTCGCAGCATCTTCCGGCACCCTCAAAAAACTCAGCTTCTCGGTTCGCCGCATAGCCGATGTTGAAAGCTGGGGAACAATCGCCGAGGAGGAACTACTTGATCGGCGGAAGGCTGGTCCATTTTATGGCCGCGGCTCACTAATCAAAGCAGCCATCCAAGAACTAAAGGCAGCGTGGGAAACCGGCTCGGCACCGGAAGTGCAGGAAGCGATGACCTCCTTCATGGAAAAGTACAGCAAGGATCTGCTAACACATGCGCCTTATGTACAGTCCCAGCAAACTGAGTTTCGTGCCTGGTCGAAGCAGTTTGCACATTGGCTTTTTGGAACCGATCACCTGACCGTTCGCTATGAAATTTCCTACGACGGCGTCGATATTCGAAAGCTCTCTCCTGGAACGCGGGGCATCGTCCTTTTGCTCCTGTATCTAGCACTAGATGATGCGGACGATCGTCCCCTGATCATCGACCAGCCTGAAGAAAACTTAGACCCCAAGTCGGTGTTCGATGAGTTGGTGTCGCTTTTCATTGCAGCGAAGGCAAAGCGTCAGGTGATCATGGTCACCCACAACGCAAACTTGGTCATTAATACTGATGCCGATCAAATCATTGTGGCCGCGTCAGGCCCCAATGTAGATGGTGGCCTGCCTCCGATCACCTACATATCAGGTGGGCTAGAAAACGAGGAGATTCGGCAATCTGTTTGCGAAATCCTCGAAGGAGGCACGACAGCTTTCCAGGAGCGAGCAAGAAGGCTAAGGGTTCGACTCGACAGATAAAGTCAGCCGAGAGCAGCATCATTAGGAGTTCCGATGAGCACACCCATCACGTTAACCGTGGGCGACATCGAGCTCACCTACAACACGACCTATATGGGCATCGACCATGGGATGCTCTTCCAAGAGTTAGATCGTAAGCGTCGACGCCATAAATACATCAATTATGAGTACTACGAGCAACACCCTGACGAGGACGTCTCCCAGAGTGAAATGTGCTTTTGTCGTCCGCTTAGGTCGCTCATTCCAAGACTCGAACTGCTTGGTTATACGCTCCCAGCGGTAAAGGCCGAATATGATCGCCTCGCAATGCAGGATCACGAGCAGCGACTGGATACGGAAGCCCCTGAGCGAACTGACACATCTGGGCTGCTGGATTTCGATCAGTTCGTAGCCTTCATACGAACCTATGCCGTGAGCAAACTTAGCGACGAGTACAACGCTGACTACGACGAGGAGCACAGGGCAAAACGCGGTTTTTTCTCGCACGAGGCCGCCATAGAGCAACTGCCGGCAGGCGCTCTGTATCGAGAGACTGGCGGGTACTCCGAGCGAAGTCATTTTGGCAACCTGCTAGGGTTTCTCAGCCCCTATTCAACGCTGAGAGTTCTTGCCGAAAATCCAGAAAATTTAGACCTTGAGGTCGTCTGGGACTACGGTAAATTCGTTAGCGCAGGCTGGGCGCAGAACAGTGATTTTGTTGCCGGCGCACGTCGCACCCAAACGTACTTAATTGCAACGGAAGGATCATCTGACACCCACATCCTGAAGCGAGCAATCGCGCTCCTTCTCCCTGAGGTTCAGGACTTCTTCAAGTTCATGGAAGTGGCAGATCGGCACCCTTTCTCTGGCACGGGCAACCTGGCCAAATTCGCGGAAGGGCTCGTCAAAATCGACGTCCACAATCGAGTCGTTTTTCTCTTTGACAACGACGCAGAAGGTCACGATGCGTTCCGCAGCCTGCAGCGCTTCAACTTCCCCGTGAACATGTGCGCGATGGTCCTTCCTGACCTAGAGGAGCTGCGCAGTTTTCCCGCACGAGGCCCTGATGGGGTATCCAACGCTGATCTCAATGGTCGAGCTGCGGCGATCGAATGCTATTTGGATCTGCGACTGAAAGACCGCAATCCACCGCAAGTGACTTGGACGAACTACAAAGAGAAATTGGATGTCTATCAAGGCTCACTTGACTTCAAGGAAAGCTATGCCGATGCGTTCTACAAAGCGAGTGCAGAGGCTATCGCCGCCAATGAGTACGACGTGAGCAAGCTACGAATCGTGCTAGGTGCTCTTTTACGACAGTGCAGTCAGATGGCTGAACAAATGCACTCTGTGGAATAGCACGCAGAGCTCTAGCCGTATGGCCTGCAGGCATTGAAGGCAGCCCCATTCAGGGCTGCCTGGTGAAGTCAGATTACGCGCTTGATGCTGATGTAATCGCCCTGAGTGCGCAGGGTAACTGTCACCGGTTTGCTAGTTCGATTGCGCCAGAACCAACCGTGCTTGCCATCGAATGCAGCCTCCAGAACACCCGAGTCTTCCGCGGTTGAACGTCCTTTCCCATAGCTGTGGTAGAAGTCGCGCGGCGCGTTGTAAGGATCGCCGTGGGTGTCGTAGTTAACGACGCCGCCATTGGCAGTCCAGAGGTAGTTCACCTTGGCTCCCTGCTTCATTTCCAACTTCACTTCGGCGCCCTGGTTCGGGCTCAAGGTGATGCTCATTTCATGCTGCAGACCAGCTGCCTGCTCAGGCGCAGTCGGTTGCTCTGGAGCGGGAATGACCTCGACAGGAGCTGATGGGGAAGTTGCCGGGGCGGTAGGTGCTACGGCGATAGCTTCAGCTGGCGGCGGAGTTGGAGTCTGAGCTGCGACCTCATCGGCGCGGGCCTCGTCAGCCAGCTGGATCTTCACCTCACCCATCTGGGTGAGTCCAAGTGCTCGGCCCACGCCAGTGGGGTCGATCGCATATTCCGAAGGCATTACCACAGTAACCAGAAGCACGCAGGCAATGATTGCCGCGATGATCGTGGAGCGCAGTAGCTGTGCTGTCGAGGGGAGTTCGTTAAGGGTCGGAAGCTTGGTATTGAACATAGAAAGAATTCCTTACTGAGAGACGATCAGGCCGGTGATCTGGTAGCCCATGAGCAAGAAGCCGGCGCTCATCATGGCGACGTTGGCGGTATAGGCGTGGCGCCAGAAGCTGGCGGTACGTCGCCAGTAGCCCATCAGAATTAGAATGCCGCCGAGAGCCAGTAGCTGGCCGATCTCGACACCTACGTTGAAGGCAATCAGGTTGGCGATCAGGCCGTCAGAAGAGATCTCGAACTCCTGGATCTTGGTAGCCAGACCGAAGCCATGAAGCAGGCCGAAGATCAGCGTTGCTGCGCGGGTGTCGGGTTGATAGCCAAACCAGCGCTGGAAGGCGCCGAGGTTATCCAGGGCCTTGTAGACGACCGAAAAGCCGATGATGGCGTCGATCACATAAGAGCTGATGCTGATGTTGCTCAGCACCCCAAAGAGCAGGGTGATGGAGTGACCAAGCGCGAACAGCGTGACGTACAGCCCTACGTCCTTCAGGCGGTAGAGGAAGAAGATCACACCGAACAGGAACAGCAGGTGGTCGTAGCCGGTGATCATGTGTTTGGCGCCCATATAGATGAAGGGCATCAACATCACGCCGGTACTTTCCTGGATGAAGCCCTTGTCTCCTTCGGGCACACCGTGGGCCAGCGCCTCAGGCATGACTGCCATCAGTAGAGCGATGGCAAGCAGGGGCAGAAAAAGCGGTCGACGCAGGCGTGCGATCGGCGCCGTTGCCCCGCTCAGGGGAAGCGAATTCATAACGATTTCCTAGGTTGTAGTGGTCTGGGCCGCAAGGCGGCCGGTTTCAGAACACAACCTAGAGCGTGGTGGCCGTTCGATCAGGTAGATCGGCACTTCAGGGACAGTTGCCCGCAACGCGTTGGGAGGGGTTTCCCGCTCGGGGCGTGACAGCAGTGTCAGCGCCGACCCGAGATAAGGGATCTCATGGCTATGGTCAGCCGCATGTTTGTGGCTCGGGAACGCCGGCGCGTCCACATCATGGGAATGACCATGGGGCACAGCGCCAGAGTAATCACCCGGTATCAGCGGAGTCTTGATGGCGGCCAGCGAATGCCCTACCCAGGCCAATAGCAAGGCCAGTATCAATGCGATAACGGGTTTCTTCGAGGCGCTACGACTAGCCATTTTTCTATGTCTTGCATCTCGCGATGAGCGAATAGGGTCGTTTGACCGTATCCCCCCAGGGGGATAGGATGCGAGCGTAAATCATCGAGACATAGGACTCAAGGCATGAGCGATCACGAGCACAGCCATGGCCATCGGCACCAGAGCCACAGCGATGTCGTGAAGCGCCTGAAACGCGCTGAGGGTCATCTGCGCAGCATCATCACCATGATCGAGGATGGTCGTGAGTGCGTTGATATCGCGCAGCAGCTGCATGCCGTTGAGAAGGCCGTGTGCCAGGCCAAGCGCACCCTGATTCAAGATCACATCGATCACTGTCTGGAGCACACGATGGACGCTCTCGCCACTGGCGAGCGCACCTCCCTTGAAGACTTCAAGCAGATCACGAAGTACCTGTAGGTCTCCCTATGTCGAGCTTTGCCGAATTACTGCAGCAGGGTGCGTCCCACGCTTGGCTGTACTTCCCCAGCGCTATCCTCCTGGGGGCATTGCATGGCCTGGAGCCGGGCCACTCGAAGACCATGATGGCGGCCTTCATCGTCGCCATCCGGGGCACCGTAAAGCAGGCAATCCTGCTGGGTTTGGCAGCGACAATCTCGCACACAGCAGTGGTCTGGCTGGTGGCCATGGGTGGCATGTATCTGGGCCAGAACCTGAATGCCGAAACGACAGAGCCGTACTTCCAGCTCGCTTCTGCCGCGATCATCATCACCATCGCGTTGTGGATGCTCTGGCGCACCTGGCGTGGGGAGCAGATGTGGCGTTTCGAAGAAGGTGATCACGCGCATGATCACCATCACGATGAGACCCGCCGAATCGATACCGGACACGGGCGTATCGAGCTTTCGATCTTTGAAGAAGGTGTTCCCCCGCGCTGGCGCTTGCGCACCCTGAGTGGCCATTCCTGGCCGGCAGAGGACGTGAGCCTGTCGACGACACGCCCAGACGGAACAGCTCAGCTATTCCGCTTTGTGCAGTGCGGCGAATACCTGGAGTCGGAGTCAGAGATCCCCGAACCCCATCAGTTCACCGCGCGCCTGAGCCTTGGTCACGTGGGCCATTCGCACGATTACGACCTCGATTTCCATGAGCACGACCACGGCCACGACCATTCCAATCTGCAGGGCCTGGAGCTGTCGGTGGAGGGGTATCAGGATGCTCATGAGCGAGCCCACGCCAACGACATCCGCAACCGCTTCAATAACCGCAACGTCACCACTGGGCAGATCATCCTATTCGGCCTGACCGGGGGACTGATCCCTTGTCCCGCCGCAATCACGGTGTTGTTGCTGTGCCTGCAGGTGAAGGAAGTCGCACTCGGGGCTGTTCTGGTGCTGTGCTTTAGTGTCGGTCTGGCGCTGACGCTGGTGTCCGTCGGCGCAGCTGCCGCAGTAGGCGCTCGCCAGGCCTCTAATCGTTGGCCATGGCTGGGGGCAGTCGCGCGTCGCGCGCCCTACCTCTCGAGCGTGCTCATCATTGGTGTCGGTATCTATGTCGGCGTTCATGGCTGGATCGGTCTGACCGCCTAAATGTGGGAGCTATCAGGCTACCTGGGCCTATTCCTCGCGGCCTTCAGTGCCGCGACTTTGATCCCTGCACAGTCCGAGGCAGTGCTCACCGGCCTGCTGATAAGTGGCAACTACTCGGTGGTCATGCTGTTGGTGGTGGCTACAGCAGGAAACGTTCTGGGTTCCGCGCTCAACTGGCTGCTCGGTCTCTACATTGAGCGTTACCGGCACAAGCGCTGGTTTCCAGTCAGTGACGACAAGCTGGCCCGCGCGCAGCGGGCCTACCACCGCTACGGTCGTTGGTCACTGCTGCTGAGCTGGGTGCCGATCATTGGCGACCCGCTGACCCTGATTGCCGGCGTCATGCGCGAACCCTTTTGGAGCTTCTTTTTGATCGTGCTGCTGGCCAAGGCTGCTCGATACTTGGTGCTCACCGTGGTGACCCTCGGGATCATGGGGTAATGCGCTCGACCAGCCTGGATCTGGTCAAATGGCTTGCCATGCTGACGATGGTCATAGACCACCTGCGCTATCTCTGGCCTGAAGAGACAGCCTGGCTGTTCGTGGTTGGACGCTTCGCCTTCCCACTGTTCTGCGTGGGTACTGCCGCCAACGTGTCACGTTCACGCCCAGGAGATCTGTACAGCGATAACAACTTTCGCTATCTGAGCTGGCTACTGGCTTTCAGCCTCATATCCGAGCTGCCGTATCGGGCGTTGTCCGAGATGAGCAATACGCTGAATGTCATGCCGACACTGATGTTGGGGCTCATAGTTGCTTGGAGTGTCCATCACAGCGATCGTGCAGGCTTGATGCTGGGGCTATTCACGCTGACCGTTGCGACAGTGCTTCATGATCGGCTGATGTACGGCGCGTTTGGAGTCCTGCTGCCGCCCTGATCGCCACCGTGATTGCCCTGTCCTCTGCTGTCGCAGTTGCCCATAGCGGAGGCACCGACTCGAAGGGCTGCCATACCAACCACTCCACGGGCGAGTACCACTGCCATTGATTTAGGCAGTGCTGGTCGCCTCTCGTGAGGCGGTCAGAACCAGATGGCTAGACCAAATCGCACACCGGCTGCTTGGCTTCACGCCAACCTGCAAAGCCGTCGACGAGATACCGCGCATCCAGTCCCATTGCCCAGAGAGTAGCGGCACACCCCTGGCTGATCTCATGCCCATGAGCGCAGTAAAGAATCACGGGGCGATCCCGTGGCACTTGATCCTTCCAAGAGAAAAGCTGTTCGGGGTCATACCATTTCGCCTCAGCGATCTGTGCTCCGTCAGCGTTGCGTGCGATAGCTCGGCGCACATCGAGTAACTCAAAGCAGCGACCTGAAGCCTGCCACTCAGCGAGCTCGCGAATCGATATGCGCTCCATAACCTCTCCCTAACGCAACAGGTGGATAGCCAAACCCACAAGAGCACATCCCACCAACACCTGGATGACTCCACGCTTGAAGCGGAAAAGTGCGACTGCGGCACCGACAGCGATCAACGCCGAGGGCCAATCGAGGCTGCCAGCAAAACCCTCAGGCCACAGCACGTGATAGCCGAAGAACAGCGCCAGGTTGAGGATGACGCCAACCACCGCAGCAGTAATGCCGGTCAGCGGCGCGGTGAACTTCAGTTCGTTGTGGGTGGATTCCACCAGCGGCCCGCCGGCGAGGATGAACAGGAACGAGGGCAGGAAGGTAAACCAGGTGACGAGGCTGGCTGCTACAGCGCCGGCAAGGAATGCCTGTTCTGGCCCGAAGACCTGATGCACATAGGCACCAACGAAGCCCGCGAAGGCCACCACCATGATCAGCGGCCCTGGGGTGGTCTCGCCCAGCGCCAGGCCATCGATCATCTGGGTGGGGGTCAGCCAGCCGT
Source organism: Ectopseudomonas composti (assembly GCF_900115475.1). GTDB lineage: Bacteria > Pseudomonadota > Gammaproteobacteria > Pseudomonadales > Pseudomonadaceae > Aquipseudomonas > Aquipseudomonas composti. The sequence goes on along the minus strand of NZ_FOWP01000003.1, from coordinate 345,760 downwards.
AATGGCCTACCGCGCCCTGATAGACATACGGCAATACCGCATAGGCACCGCCGAAGGTGAGTAGAGCAGCCTTGGTGAAGAACCAGCCCATTTGAGTCAGGGTGCCCTCCCAACCATACAGGGCGGTCAGTAGCCCCATCGGCAAGGCCCACAGCACAGCTCCTACGGCGACCAACAGAGCCAAGCGCGACCAGCGGAAGCGCGCATGCGCCGGCGGTGGCGTGTCATCGTCGATCAATGCCGGCCCATAGGACTGTTTGGATGCCCCATGCCCACCACCGACGCTGAACTTGTCCGGGGCATAGCGTCCGCCCAGGTAGCCAATCATGGCCGCCCCTAGAACGATCAGCGGGAACGGGATATTGAGGGCGAAGATCGCCACGAAGGAGGCAGCAGCGATCGCCCACAACCAGTTGTTTTTCAGCGCGCGTGAACCGATACGGTGGGCAGCCTGAACAACGATGGCGGTGACGGCGGGTTTGATGCCGTAAAACAATCCCGCCACCACCGGCACTTCGCCGAAAGCGATGTAGACCCAGGACAGGGCGATCAGGATGAACAGTGAGGGCAGCACAAACAGTACGCCGGCGATCACCCCACCCCAAGTGCGATGCATGAGCCAGCCGATATAGGTGGCCAGTTGCTGAGCCTCCGGGCCTGGCAGGAGCATGCAGTAGTTCAACGCATGCAGGAAACGGCGCTCCGAGATCCAGCGCCGCCGCTCCACCAGCTCCTGGTGCATGATCGAGATCTGCCCGGCTGGGCCACCGAAGCTGATGAAACCGAGTTTCAGCCAGAACAGAAATGCCTCGAGTAGGCCAATTTTTTCTACCCTGTCCTGGTCTTGCTCTGTCGCTTGCATGGCTGTCTCACTCATCACTCTGTCCTTCCTTGCCGAATGCAGCCAGCAGCCCATCGAAGATGGCGCAGGCCGCAGCCAATAACTGATCGTCGTTTTCGATGCTGGCTCGCAGTCCGGCCAGTACGCGCTCTACACCCGTTGCTTCTGTGGGTTGCGCGCCCCCCACGTCCAGGTAGTGAACTAGAGCCCCTACGCGCTGAAGCCCTGGAGCCTTCAGCCCGAAGCTGGCCTGCAGGGTTTCGAAGGTGACCTTGTTGCCGACATGGCTGAACTGGGCACCATCGAAATCGAACCCAAGTGCTTCCGCAGGGCATGCATCAAGAGAGGGAAGCCAGAGGATGCTGGCATCTGGATCGATGAAGCGGCGGATCAGCCAGGCGCTGGCCAGGCGGTCCACCCAGGGGCGCTGGCGAGTCGCCCAGGTTCGCCCTTGATAGTCCCGCGGGTCGAGTTGCTCGATGATTTGCTCGTGGCTGGTGGGCTCATCCTTGGAAAGCGCGCGGTTGATGGCCACTTCGAGGTCACGCAGCAGCGCGTCTGCCTGTTGCAGAGCTGCGCCCGGAAAGAAGTCGATGGCTTGGATCTGCGCGAACGACTTGCGCAGCTTGCGGGCCTGGCGAGCAGTCGCCAGTGCGTTCTCGGGCGTCAGCTGGGCCAGTTGGGGCTCAACCTCCGAGCGCAACCTGGTGTAGTCGTCGCCACGGTCAAAGAGAGGTATGAAGCGCTCACCCTGGGGATCAGTGACCGGCAGGAGCGACGCCGAGCCACCACTATCCAGCACATCACGCTCGACGGACTCCAGTACCTCACGACTAGCCGAGCCATCCGGCAATAGGTACACGCCGTCGCGAAGAACGGCAGCTCCTGCACTCTTCAGCGTCCGCCAAGCCCGCATTCGCTCGGCGGCATTTGCCGTAGGCAGTGCCATCACGAGACATAGCCAATTGATCAATGTAGCGATCTCACCAAATATGTTCGATCTCTACATTACTCTGCGGCTGCTCTATTTGGAACTGCGATATGGGCTCTGCAGCGTCAGTGACTGCTTATCTCCGGGCACCGGCAAAGCGAACTGTCGGTGTGGTGCGAATGACTGTCGGAGGGATGCGAATCGGTGTCGGTGGCGTGCGAATGGCTGCCGGAGGGATGCGAATCGGTGTCGGGGCGTGCGAATGGCTGTCGGAGGATGCGAATAGGTGTCGACGTGTGCGAAAGGCTGTCGATTTTGAAAAACGCGTTGTGTCGGTTTTGCGTGCGAATCAGTGTTGGTTAGGCATGCGAATTAGTGTCGGAACCAATGCGAATACTCAAGATAGGTCGGACCGGAAACTACCGTACGGCATTTTCCGGTCAGATGCGCTTCTGAATAATCACCTGGTCGGTGGTATGGAAGCCTATCCGATGTCCGTTGATTTCAACCTCAGAGCATTGAAGACCACCGACGCCGAGCTGACACTCATCGCCAGCGCAGCAATCAAGGGCGACAGAAGATGCCCCGTCAGCGGGTACAGCAGCCCCGCTGCTAGCGGGATTCCCATCGCGTTGTAGATGAACGCAAAGGCGAGGTTCTGCCTCATGTTTTTCACGGTTGCCACTGACAGGGTGCGCGCTCGCAGGATGCCGATCAGATCTCCCTTGACCAGCGTCACTTGGGCGCTGTTCATCGCCACATCGGTACCGGTGCCCATGGCGATACCTACGTCAGACCTGGCCAGGGCGGGCGCATCGTTGATACCGTCACCCGCCATGGCGACAAGACGGCCATAGCCCTGCAAATCGGCGACTAGTTTCTCCTTATCCTGCGGTTTGACCTCACCATGCACTTCCTCGATTCCGAGCTGCTGCGCCACGGCTCTTGCTGTGGTGAGGCCATCACCAGTGGCCATGATGACCTTTACGTCTTCGCTTTGAAGCTTGGAGACAGCCTGTTGAGAAGTAGGCTTGATCGGATCGGAAACGGCCAGTAGTCCCGCCAGGCGGCCATCAACGGCCAAATAGATGATGCTGATGCCTCCCAGACGCAGTTGCTCGGCGCGATTGCGCAGCGGGGTAATATCGACGCCCGCCTCGTCCATCAGTGCGGTGTTGCCGAGCTGCAGCTGATAGTCATCGACCTGGCCGCGCACACCAATACCCGAGCCAGATTCGAAAGTGTCCGGTTTGACCAGTGCAATGCCCTGACCGCGCGCATGATCGACTATGGCATGAGCCAGCGGGTGCTCACTACCCTGGTCGAGACTAGCAGCCAGGCGCAGCACTTCATTGGAGTCGTAACCGCCTGTCCCTTCCGCACTATGGAATACGGGACGCCCCTCAGTCAGGGTTCCAGTCTTGTCGACGATGAGCGTGTCGATCTTGCATAGATTTTCGATGGCGCTGGCATCGCGGAACAACACACCGCTGCTAGCGGCCTTGCCAGTCGCAACCATGACGGACATCGGGGTTGCCAGACCCAGGGCGCAGGGACACGCAATGATCAGCACCGCCACCGCATTGATCAGGCCAAATACCCAGCCTGATTCCGGCCCTAATAGCCCCCAGCCGAAGAAGGTCAGAATCGCGATCAGGATCACCCCGACCACGAAATACCCTGCCACCGCATCAGCCATACGCTGCATGGGGGCCTTGGAACGTTGGGCTCTGGCCACCATCTGAACGATCTGCGACAGCATGGTCTCGGCACCGACCTTCTGCGCCTCCATCACCAGGCTTCCATGGGTGTTCATGGTGGCACCGATAAGGGCATCCCCTACCCGCTTGGTCACGGGTAACGGTTCTCCGGTAAGCATCGACTCGTCGACGGCGCTCTCACCCTCTAGAACCGTACCGTCCACCGGGACTTTCTCTCCCGGCCGGACACGTAGGTGGTCGCCCTGATGGACATGTGTCAGCGGAATATCTTCTTCCTGGCCATCGGGCTTGATGCGACGCGCAGTCTTTGGTGCCAGCCTCAGCAGTGACTTGATGGCTGCCGAAGTCTGCGAGCGGGCCTTGAGTTCGAGCATTTGGCCCAACAGCGTGAGTGAGATAATCACTGCGGCTGCTTCAAAATAGACGCCGATACGTCCGTCCTGGGCAAAGGCCGCCGGAAACCACTGCGGAACCAAGGTAGCGGCCACGCTGTAGAGGTAGGCAGCGGCCGTTCCCAAACCGATCAGGGTCCACATGTTGGGGCTGCGGTGGCGGATGGAGTCAATGCCGCGGGTGAAGAATACCCAGCCACCCCATAGCGTCACGGGCGTCGCCAGAGCCAGCTCGACCCAGTTCTGGGTCGTGCCATGAAACAGTTGCAAGGAATGGCCGGCCATCGCCAATACGGTCACGATGACGGTCAACGGTAGGGTCCACCAGAACCGCAGCGAGAAGTCCTTCAGCTCTGGATTTTCCTCCTCTTCCAGCTCCGGGATGACAGGTTCCAGCGTCATCCCGCAGATCGGGCAGTTTCCGGGAGCCGGTTGACGGATTTCTGGATGCATCGGGCAGGTGTATTCAGCACCTACAGGTGTCGATGTGGGTGCTGGAGTCGCGTGCTGGTGATGCTCCCCATGAGACTGATGGCTCATGTACTGATGAGGATCTGCTTGGAATTTCTCTAGGCACTTCGCACTGCAGAAATGATAGGCCTTCCCTTCAAAGCTCTCGCGATAAGGGCCATCAGGTTTGACCTCCATGCCACACACCGGGTCGCGCTGGCTCTCGGAGTGGGCGTGCGAGTTATGTGAATGATCCTGGTCATGATGGCAGGAGGTCTTTTGCATGCGATCTATGTCCTTTCTTCGTCCTTGGAAACAGCGGTGCTGCTGGAGTGGGAGTGCCCGCCGTGATTGTGGCCAAACAGATGCATCAGCGGGCATAGCAGCAGGATGAGGTACGGCAGGGCCTGCGAAAGATGACCGTAATGCTCACGCGCTACATAGAAGATGCCGATTACGGCCAGCATGATCAGCGCAATGCCAATCTTGCTCTTCCAAAAAGGCGGCTCAGTGGTACTGGTGTGATGGGTATGGTCCACGACAATAGCCTCGTTTCAATGGCGGCCGGATCAGTATAGGTGTCTCAGACTGGACGGAGTTGGCGAGTATCAATAAACGTCAGCGTACGGTCACCTTACCGACCATTCCCGACTGATAATGTCCTGGAATATTGCAGGCGAACTCCAGTTCGGTGGCGGCGGAGAAGGTCCAGATCAACTCTTCGCGTGCTCCAGGTTCGACAAGAACACTGTTGGGGTCATCGTGTTCCATACCGACCATCTTCATGCCGCCCATGGCATGGCCCATATTGCTCATGTCATGTGCACCTGTAGGGGACAGCGTGCCGTTCTGAAACATCGCGGCCATCTCTTTCTGGTGCGCGGCATGGGATGCCGCTTTGCCAAGATTGAATTCGTGTAGCAGTGCACCGTCATTTTTCAGGACGAAGCGAACTGTCTCGCCTGCTTTGATCTCCATTGCTTTGGGTTCGAAGAAGATGTCCCCCATCCGGACTTCGATGGTGCGATCTACTGCCTGACCGTCTCCCGGTTGCCCAATACTGTCTTTCTTGTGGCCCGGGCTGGCCAGCGCATTGGCAGCACTGAGCAGCAAGCCAAGGGTGGTGATTATGAAAGCGGGTCTGAGTTTCATGGTGTGCCTCTGAGGTGTTGAGGAGGGATGAGTCCCGATGCTAATGAGGTGCAGCTGGCGGTACGCTGACGTGAAAACTACATCGCAGTAAGGTTCGTCAGATCGGTGCTACCCAGCTCGCGGCCAACGGGTAGCACCGATGCCGGACTAACGCAGAGCAAACTCACCGACCATCCCCGCCTGGTAATGCCCAGGCAATGTACAGGCGAAGCTCAAACTGCCCGCCTTAGGGAAGGTCCACACGAACTCTTTGGTTGTGCCGGGCTCGACGAGAACCGCGTTCGGGTCGTCATGCTTGGCTTTGATGACTTCCGGATAGCCTGGAGGGTTGGAGTCTCCCGTGCCATAACGCTCATGCCAGACAATGCGCTCGGCCATGCCGGTCGGGGTCAGTGTGCCGTCCTTGAACAAGGACGCCATCTTGCGCTGGTGCTCCAGCTGGGACGCTGCCTGCCCGATGTTGAACTCGTGCATCAACGCGCCCTCGTTCTTCAGAACGAAGCGCACGGTTTCACCTGGCTTCACATCGATCGTTTTCTGGCTGTAGTTGATGTCGTCCATCTTTACCAAGATGGTACGAGTCGCTGGCGTCGCCTGGGCCTGCTGCCCAATGCCATTGCTACTGCCGCCGACCTCGGCAAATGCCGGAAAGGTGGTGCTGATGAACAGAGTGCTGATCAGCAGTTTAAGGGGTAAGCGTTTCATGGTGAGACCTCGAGATGGGTGCTGGAAATCTCATGCTATTCCCCGCTTGCTGCCAGGCCGCTGACCCCAAAACTACAATTGCGTCAGCTGGGAAAAAGCACGGCGCCATAAAGGCGCCGCTAGGCCGAAGGAGCAATCACGAAAGGCCTGTAAGATGGGGGAAATCTTTACTGATGGCATTCCTTGTCGGCCATCATCAGCTTGTGCTCTCGAATCATTTGACCCAGCACGTCGTCTACCAGCTTGTCATGCTTTTCCATCCAGGCCAGATGCTCTTCGGCAGACATGTTTGGCGCGGGATGTTCGTTGTGCAGCTGGCTCATGATGTCTTCGAGCATGTTCATATGCTCCTTCATGTGCACATGCCGCTCGCCGACCGGGGCCTTCTCCGCCTGGATCAGCACGGCTTCTGCTTTGTCGCGCATCTGCTGGATGCGCTCGAATACACGGTCGCTGCCCCCTTCGGCCCAAGCCATGGAAGACAGCAGTAGCGAACCAACCAGAAGCAAAGGTTTCAGCGATTTCATGGGCAGTCTCCATCAGTGCAAACTATGGCCGGCACCTCTGCTTTTGGTCTGTCGAGGGCCGAGAGCACAACCTAGTACTCATGCTTGCACCCTAGACAAGCCACCCTGTCAGTGAGCTGAAGTCAGAATTACATTTTCGTAAGCTTCTGGTTGGGGCCGCGGTTTGCCTGCAAACTCAGGCCACCCGACTTTTGGAGTCTGCACACATGAAACTACTGGTAGCTGAAGACGAACCCAAAACCGGTACGTACCTCCAGCAAGGTCTCACCGAGGCTGGGTTCAATGTCGACCGGGTTATGACCGGCACAGATGCCCTTCAGCATGCACTTAGCGAAGCCTATGACCTGCTAATTCTGGATGTAATGATGCCTGGGCTGGACGGTTGGGAAGTGCTGCGCATGTTGCGCGCAGCAGGAAAAGACGTCCCCGTACTGTTCTTGACGGCACGCGATGGTGTGGAAGACCGCGTTAAAGGGTTGGAGCTGGGTGCGGACGACTACCTGATCAAGCCATTTGCTTTCTCAGAGCTTCTGGCCAGGGTCAGAACGCTGTTGCGCAGAGGTAATGGTTCGCCGACGCAGACCACCATGAAAATTGCCGATCTGGAAGTCGATCTGATGAAGCGACGTGCTGTCCGGGGCGGGAAAAGAATTGACCTGACGGCGAAGGAATTTTCACTACTGGAGTTACTGCTGCGCCGACGCGGTGAAGTGCTCCCGAAGTCGCTGATTGCCTCTCAGGTTTGGGACATGAACTTCGACAGCGACACCAATGTCATTGAGGTCGCGGTACGCCGGCTACGCGCAAAAATCGATGACGATTTCGATCTCAAGCTGATTCATACCGCCCGCGGCATGGGATACATGATGGATGCGCCGGAGTGAATATGAAGCACCTTTCGCTGACAGCACGCATGAGCCTGATGTTCATGTCCGCGGTAATTGCAGTCCTGACGGTAGCAGGGCTGAGTTTCAATATGCTCAGCCAGCACCACTTCAAGATGCTGGATCGGCAGGCCCTGGTGGAGAAACTCGAATCCGCCAAACATATCCTCAACAATGCTCGCGGTGAAGCGAGCCTTTCGGAAGAATTACCGCAGTTGCGAGCCTTGCTGGGAGCCCATCAGGATCTGGCGGCCACTATCCTGGCCAGTGACGGTTCTGTACTGTTCTCCGACCCCAGAGCAGTCGAAGTACCAGAGCGTTTCAGACGTGAAAATGAGCAGAGCATGTGGGAGTGGCAGAACGGCCAACACATGTACCGCGGCATGACGGCGCAAATCTCGGTAGCCGATCAGGCTGAGCCGCTCACAGCTTTGCTGATTCTTGACGTCACCAATCACACACACTTTTTCGACACGCTGCAACGATGGTTCTGGATTGGATTGGTCATCAGTGCCCTGTTCAGTGCCGCGCTCGGCTGGGTGGTTGCTCGCAGCGGCCTTAGGCCTCTGCGGCAAGTCACTCATGTGGCCTCCGGGATGTCCGCTCGCTCGTTACAGGAACGAATCCCTCTCGAACCAGTGCCGCGGGAACTTCAGCAACTGGTTCTATCCTTCAATGCGATGTTGGCTCGGCTAGAGGATGCCTTCGTTAGGCTCTCCAATTTTTCGGCCGACATTGCCCACGAGCTACGCACGCCCGTTAGCAACCTGATGACCCACACCGAGGTCGTGCTGAGCAAGAAACGCGATATCAATGCCTATGAAGAGAATCTCTACTCCAACCTGGAGGACTTGAAGCGCATGTCTCGGATGATTGATGACATGCTTTTCTTGGCCAAGGCTGATAATGGCCTGATCATCCCCGAGCAGGCCAGGATCGAACTGGCCGACGTAGTCTTCAAGCTGTTTGACTACTACCACCTTCTGGCCGAAGAACATGGCATTGAACTATCGCTCACAGGCACAGGCCAAGTGCTGGGAGATCGGCTGATGCTTGATCGTGCACTCTCCAACTTGCTGTCCAATGCACTGCGCTACACGCCGGCGGGACATACAATTTCGGTTTTGATCCGCGAGACAGCGGGCTCCACAACCTTCAGCATTGAGAACCCAGGGGACACAATCAGCTCAGAGCATCTAGAGAAGCTCTTCGACCGCTTTTACCGGGTTGACCCCGCTCGGCGGGAGGGAAGCCCGAGCAATGCCGGGCTCGGTCTTGCCATCACCCGCTCCATCATTGAGGCTCACAAAGGCCGCATCTGGTGTACTTCAGCGGCGGGTCTCACGGGCTTTCATATCGAATTCCCCCATCACCACTGTTGTCGGTCTGGCGGTAAGTCGGCTACTGCCAACCGCTAGCCCAACTTGGCTGGTGTTCCCAGTGCGCGGCTAGGTGCGGATCGGGGCCGCCGAAGGCGGTCTTATGGCAGTCCCTCGGGCCAGTTTGAGATATGTTGTAGCGCACTCAGCTGCCCAGGGAACACTCCTGTGCTCTCGACATAGCGCAATGCGGATTGACCATCGCTCCAGCCAACGTACTGCATCAGTGCTTTGAGATCCCAGCCGCTGCGGGTAGCCCAGGTGGCAAAACCGCGGCGCAGCGAGTGGCTACTGTACAGCTCCGCAGGCAGCCCTGCCGCCTGCAGGACGGCGCGCATGAGTGGGACAACGCTATTTGGGTGCAAACCCTGCTCACCTAAGTGCCCCCAGCGATCAACTCCACGGAAGACCGGCCCGCGCGCAATGCCCGCCAGGCTGATCCAGTCGACGTAGGCCTGTACCGGGCACAGCCTGGCCAGCGCCGGCGCGCTAAAGGTCTGGCCTTGGTTGTCCCGGTCACCTTTGCTCCAGGGTAGGAACAGTTGCATGCCCTCCCCAGGCCTTACCTGGATGTGCTCGACTCGTAGGCGGCACAACTCATCACTGCGGAACGCCCGCCAGAAGCCGATCAGGATCAACGCGCGGTCACGCCAACAGCGCAGCATCCGCGGCCAGTCGTCCTCGGCACGGGCCTGATCGCCAGTCCGCTCCAACCACAACACGCACTGCTCGAGCTGGCGCAGCTGCAAGGGTTCGGCCTGCTTCTCCTGACGCGGATGCAGCGTACGGATGCCTTTGAGGACCTGACGGACCAGTGGGGTCTTGGTTGGATCCGGAAAACCCTGGCTGACATGCCACTGCGCCAGGGCTGCCAGGCGCAGCTTGAGCGTGTTGCTGGACAGCGTGGCGGCGTGGTCGACCAGGTAGCGCACGATGGCATCGCTGGTCGCCGGCAAGAAGCCGCCCCAAGTCACCTCGAAGTGCTCAAGCGCCTGCTGGTAGCTGCGCCGCGTGTTGGCGCGGGTGCCGGCCTGCAGGTACCGCTCAATCTCCTGGCTCATCTGAGCGCATCCCCTTGGTGTACCGGTGAGCGACTGCCAAACGACGAAAATGGCGCTTCACCTTGGATAATTCGTGATTACCCAATTCTAGAATAGAAGCAGAACAAAAATAAAATTCTTGATAAAGTGCCATGTATCTACATAGTACATACCACAGAACGAAATTGTCAGGAGGCCCACTTATGGCCCGCGGTGGCGTCAACAAAGCTGTCGTGCAGAAAGCCAGGAATGACCTCCTAGCTCGCGGCATTTACCCCAGCATCGATGCGGTTCGCATCGAACTGGGTAACACCGGCTCCAAGAGCACGATCCACCGCTATCTGAAGGAGCTCGAGGCCGAGAGCGAGCCGACCTTGTCGGGGGATTCGCTGAGTGGACCGCTGACAAATTTGATGGGACAGTTGCTGGACCAACTGAAACAAGAGGCGCAGCAGTCCGTGGTCGAAGCCCACGAAACGCTGAGGCGCGAACGCTCGGCGGTACAGCAGCAGTCGGCCGTATTCGAGGCCCGAATGCGAGACCTCGAATCACAGAGTTCGAGCCTGGCGCAGCAGCTACAAGCAGCTCAGGAGCTGGCTCTTCGAGAACAGCAACAGCGGCAAGTTATCGAAATCGACAACGCTCGAATGGTTCAATCCCTTCGGGATCTGGAGGTGCGCGTCAAAGAGCGCGATGAGCGCATTCAGTCGCTTGAGGACATGCATCAGCACGCTCGTGACGGCATGGAGCATTACCGCCAAGCCAGCAAGGAACAGCGAGAACAGGAGCAGCGCCGCCACGACGCTCAGATCAGCCAGCTTCAGGCCGAGGTACGCCAGCTGCAACAAACGCTGATGATCAAGCAGGACGAGTTGACTCAGCTGAACCGTGACAATGCACGACTGGTCACCGAGGCGCGGCAGCATCAGAAGGATCAGCATGCACTGGAGCAGCTCCTCTCGCAGAGGGATCAGGCTTTGGTGAGCACTCAGAGCGCTCTAACCAGTATGGGGCGTACGAATGAAACGCTGGAGCAGCGATGTCAGGCCCTGCAGGGAGAGGTGGCTCAACTCGATGAGGCCCGCACGGTGCAAACAGAGCAAGTACAGACCCTGGAGCAACAGCTAGCCAAAGCTACTGCCCAATTGAAGGCGCTTGGACATTTGCCACCGCCAGTCCAAGAGCCGGCGCTTAAAAGAGTTAGTACAGGCGACTGCCCTAATCAGTCCTCGGCTAAGTGACAACTATTGGCCCGTAACAGGACATGAATGCCAACGAAAGACAAATTGCGAGAGATGCTCGCGGGCCAGGCAAGGGAATTTCAGCACGCCGGCGGTGAGGTAGTTCTTTATGCCTGGCAGCGTCCACCTTTGGCGAGAGAGATGGCGAATCGGCGTCTGAGCAAGGGGAACCGCACCATCCACCATGAGTTGAATGGGATCTATGGCCATCGCCGAATCAAAGCCGAGTTGGCAGCCATGGGGCATGCGTGTGGTGCCGCTGAGGCTGAGGGTGTTCTGTGACCGTAAGACAGCAATAATGGACGCGCATACCGGTCTGGGCCGTGGGCCAGGTGCAGCCGAGGATCGCACCTACAATCGACGCAGTCAGAGCTAAACTCAGATACGAGCATGCGTGCGCTGCGAGGTCATGCCGCTTTCACAACAGCGAGCGATCCAATAATGAGCCAGCCAGCCGAAGATATACCAAGGGCAAGTGATGCGGAACATTTCGCTTTGGACTTTCCTTACCGAAAGTCGGTGAAAATCCGACGCGACCTGAAGCACTTTGATCTTTGGTTGCAAGCAACCTACGAAATCACGATCGATAGGCCAATCCCTTTAGCCTTTATCTACAAAGACTTCTTTCTCAGCCACGTCGCGCTTTATCCATGCCCGGCGATGCCAGGGCGTTTACTATCAGCGAACCTGGAGAATAAATTGCTTGGGTCAGGGTTACTAAATGCTGATGAGCTTAGTTGTCAGCAAGTAGCCTCGATGGTTTTATCCGTCATCCGGTGGCAACACCATCGATACAAAGCAATAGATGCTCACAAACTACTGCACGAGTTGCTCCCTTTTTACCGGCAGTTCCGATGGGTGACGCGCAACAAAGTGTTCACTTATAAATCGGCACAAGAGTCTGCAAGAGTTCTAAACGTCTTCCGGCGCCATTTGGCGCAAAGCCCTCAAGCCGAGCGCGACCTTGCCTTAATCTTACTGACCTGGGGATATGACTTTAGCCCATCCGAGCTTGTCCAGTTGAGCTTTGATAGCATTCAAATAAATCGCAGACCTCTAGAGTGGATGTATCACCGCGCCAACGGCAAAGTGAAGCTGGATCATATGACAGCTGTAAGCACCTTTACCCTCCTTTGCGAAAATGCTGACTTGATGGATTTACAATCCCACTGGCTTATGAATCGCAGGGATGGGGCGCACTGGCGTGCCCTAACCGAAAATGAGGTTGAGATAATCCTGGAGCGCCATTATCGATATGCGGGCGGTTTATATGGATTTGAGCATTACTACGTCCCCGAAGGGCCATCAACACCCGACCTCTTACCCCAAGAAGAAGCGGCATTTACCAAGGCGTTAAAAAGGTTCACCAAGGACCTGTTTGCTGGTCAGAATTCGACTGAAGAGGAGGATGAAGATGATGACTGGGATGCAGCCGTCCGAAAAATATCACTACAGCGAAGCTCAGCGGACGAAGGACCACCGGTGAATGACGAGCAAGTTGATTGGGATACGGTCATCAAGAATAAAAGTTCAAGCGTTGATTAGACGGAAAACCTTTTGCAAACTCTGGCCATGAAGAGACCTTGCCTCGGCAGATGGTAATCCTGAGTGACTTTCATTACGATCCGTATTCCATGAATGAGCCGATATAAATGTCATGCTCGGTGGACGACCACTCTGTTCACTGAAAACTACAGCCCAACATACGGGGTGCAAAATTCGTCGATATGGAACATCGGTGCAGTCCGGCGCATCTACGCCTTGGGTCAACAACTGTCTCTGCTCCATCTGCCGTTTGAGTAGAGTGACAACTTCACAGCCCAGCATTTGTCGAAGCAACCAGCGCTCGGCTTCAGGACTTGTCTGCCGGAACAGGCTATGCCTTTTCTTCTCCGCTATCCATGCAGCCATTTTCACCCTGCTGCTATGCGCCGAACGCAGTAATTCACATGGCACTTTAGCCTGGCGCCAATAGCATAACCAATCAATGTAAGCGAGCACAGTATAATAGTTAGCAGGCAGTAAAACCCCCTGAACGTCACGCCACAATAGCTCTAAAGATTTGTCAGTTAAACGAATTTCAGCCAAATGGTTTTTCTTGATATTTCTGAAAATCGACTTCGAAATACTAACCAACTCATTGATTAGGATTTCACTCTCCACCCCTACTTCCTCTTGATTTGCCCTAGAGAAGCGCGAGAATGTAGGGTACTGGCGCAGCGCAGATTGGAATGAATGATCACAGGCCATTACTTGCAGATTAGAAAATAGGTCTGCCTCCACTCGCGTAAACTGCTGAACGGAATGCGACAGCTGCAATACATTATCGCAATGAAGATCTGCTGGGCCGACGATATCGAACACAAGGTGCTTGTTCTCGCCACCCAGCATCCTATGGAACTGCCGCAAGCGCTGCATACCATGAGCGCTGATGAACCGTAACGATTGAGGATCACGCCCACATCCAAGCTGGCGACCGCAGCGCCAACAGCCATAGGGATGCTTGAATAAGGCAGCATTAAACTTGTAACTCACAAGTGCAGCGCAGTGCGGGCAATGATTAAGCAAGTCAACAGAGTGTACTGGGCATGCCTCAATGAGCTGATATTGAAATAGCGTGTAATGCCGGCCTTGCGACAAACAAATGGGGCAATATCGAAGCTCAGAAGCCACATGTCTTTCAGGGTCAATAAAAGTTGGCGAAAGAAATAAAGACTTGGCCTGCGTCAGGCTCAGGCCAAATAAGCCTTGTAGGCCAGTCACTCCCAAAGACTCAACATAAGCTAAATGCCTGCAATGTCTATTGCCGGATATTTGAGGGTTACAATGTTGTTTGATGATTTCAATCAGAGCCCCGCCAGCAACAACGTTGAACAATCCAAACCTGGAAAGAATTGAATAAACTGACTCGTATGGAATATATCGCGGCCTTATCCCACTGTATCTCTGTTTAGAACGCAACAGCTCGTCACGCAGAGTAATGATCATGTCTAGGCTAACGTATTTGCTATTTTAGAGTTGCGGGTGGCAACCGCGAACCAGGACTCTTCAATGAGCGACATACAGACCGCCGGAGAAAGCGAGAAACTCGCGCTATCACTCTCGCAGTATTCAGTCAGGAGGATTTCAATGGTTTTCGTAAAATACTTCATCGGAATCTCCATGTCAGCCTTGATCCCTAGCCCCTTGTAGGACTCTTTGAATGCATCCCAGAGCATATCTCCATAATCTTGCAGTCGAAGTCCGGCGGCAAACGCTTCAGGGAAGAAGAAGCGCGTATAGGGCCAATTACTTCCTTCCGGAAAGACGGCGCTATCATAATAGCCAAGGCACTCTACGAAATCCTCTTTGTCACGAATTCCCCGAAATGAGTGTTCATACAGAAGGAACCGATTAACTATGGCCTCCCCCTCCTCACCAGCTTTTAGCAAAGTTTCTTTATGGCCTAGCAACTGACTCTGCCCCACCAAGATAGGCAACAACGTAACACTTTTCTCCATTAGGGCATTGTATAGATCTTTGATCCAGTCATAGTGAATCGGCAGCAATCTTGATGCTTCATCAATGAATAAAATAAAAACCCTACGGGGATCATTAAACGCTGCATCAATAATAAAATTCTTTAATCTGGATTTTTTGATGCTAATGCTGCAATGATCTTCCCATTTGGCATGCCCAACGACCTCCAGCAAAGAGGTATAGAAGCCGCCCTTACTGGGCGACAGATCGCGTTCAGCGAAGAATATAGCCACTGGAATACTTGGAAAATCAATACTTAAACATTGCCTGCAGTACAGCATTGCTCGCGTTTTACCGTAGCGGACGCGCCCATAAATAACCAACCCTGAGTCGAGTCGCTTAATGGCTTTCAGTACCATCGCATAGGTTTCACCGATGGAATAAGTAGGAATTAAATAAGTCTTACTACTTACTGGATGTTCTTCAATTCGGATTGGCCGTATATCTTTGATATCCATACTCCATCCTCTCAGAGCGTGAAGACCTTGGTCAACTTGACACGCTGATGATTAAGTCTCTCTGGCGTATCACCGTCACGGCCCTTAACTGAAGATGGATCTTCACTAACACGCCCCGTTTCCTTGTATAAGGTGGTAGCGACTCTTCGCGAAGTGTCACCAGTAGCCAATTTTAAACGCCGAAAAGCCTCAGTTGGTGTTTCATTACGTGCAAATTGAAATTGCCCCTGCTTCGTAGCCTTCCATAACTCGCTTCGAACTTTGAGACTGTGCGGTTGTAAGTACCAAGGGTGGGGGGCTCTTAGAACTCCCACAAAGGTGCCGTCTTCATCTAATAGCCGAAGAAATGAAACGTCTTCACGTGAATACTCTACAAACATGTGCCTGCCAACGGAGTCACTTCTAAGGACGTCAGGGTTTTTATACTTTAGATATGCAAAGTTAACGTAAGCACCACCGTATTTTGATGAGGTTCGAACGACCACCGATTCCCGAGCCATTGAAAATAAGGTCGGTTCCCTGAGAGCGTCAGGCAATGTGTTGGGTGGAAGAGAGTTCTGATCGCCACAAAGACAGAACACCCCCAGTGGTGAATGACCTTGCAACGACGAGTGGGGCCGACCATTGTAGTCAGAGATCAAAATATCAATGGTACTTTTTAGCTCTTCTAGTGTAAGCAGTAGCTTCAGCGGGTTCTTCGACTTGGGAGATAAGCGTTCAATTATTTTATCTCGACTATCACTGCCGGTCGTGCCAATAATCCTATGCGAATAATGCTGCACAACAAACAAAAAGAATCGCTCAATAATGGCTCGATCATTAGGTGTATGAGGGCGGCCAAACTCAGCAACACACCCTACTCGATCATGAAGAACTCGGACAACATTCGTGGCCTTATGGGCCCAAGCATTATCAAGCTTGAGAGTTGACCAAGTTTCCCAAGCGTAGCCGTGCTCACTTGGGAACCCTCCTGCGGTCGAATAATGAACATTTGGCGTAATCAGGGGCTGCTTTTGATGAGGTGTTAAGCTGTTGAATATAGCTTTTAAAAGATCAATCTGGTCGTACGTATGGCCTAAAGCAATGGAGTATCCCAGTACACAGCGCGAAAAGACATCAATGAGTAGTATTAGCCAAACTCTTAAGATTTCGTATCTGATTGGCTGTCCGAAACTGTCTAATTCTTCAATGACCAATCGGATGTCGAGCATGTGGCCGTCAGTCTCTACCTGCTGCAGAATATCGGTAGGAGGCACATTGTAATTTATGTCAGAGGCATTCCTTTCTTTTTCATCTAGCGCCTTCAACTCTTTGCTCTTCGACCTTAGATGTTCTCTCAAGGCTGAGCGGGCGAGTGTCTTTCGGTTGAATGGATATTGATCATTACTGATCGACAATGATGTGCAATGCACTAAGAATGCATTATGTATAACGTCGAAGCTAACGCCACCTTGGCTCCTTGGCTTATAATTTCGAGCGATTTTTTCCAGCCAGGACTTTATTTCAGGATGATCAGCTATTAGTTTGCTAAATGCCCCGGCATCTCCTTGAGTCACTCCATCATTCGAATAGCCTAGATCTTTCTCACGATTATATTTTTTCTCGCCAATGCGCCTATATGGTATGGCTCCTTTGAAGCCAATAACCACTCCATCCGTATCCAATGCAAGACATCTATTAATGGATCTATACAGTGTTGCTCGCGAAAGACCATACGCATCTTCTATCTCGCGCAGGGTGGCTCCATTCTTTAGATAAGCTCTAATTGCTTTAATTCTGTTATCTGTTGCCTCTCTTATATCCTCGGCAATAAGATCAACATCTATACACCTCCACGCATCACATGAATTCCCAGCAGCAAGGAACTCACGGCGAGAAAAGCGAGTGGAGTCATTCATGTCTCACCCGGATGACATCTAGCTGAGTTAATCCACTGATTCTTTTGCATCGAACATCAAATAGCCCTACCCTGCCCCGCCTGACAAGCTCAAACAGCAGCGCCGCTGCGCCTTCGCCATATCTAGCCTGCAAGTCATTAACTGAGTTGCTTATTGTTCCCTTGCTTCGATCAATCGAATGAAATGCAAATTCAAGATTCTTCTCAGTGAAGATCTCTCTATATTTGTTAATATACGACAACATGCAAAGCAAATTTTCTGCGTACGTCTGCTCTTCACTCAGGCATTTAGCCCCTAAGAATTCAGCTTTGATATCGCAGCTATCGCAATACTCGATTATCTCAGCTTCAGTATTTTCGGTGACTTCACGCCTGGAAAAGATAAAATGTAAAACGCCATGCATTTCGTACTGAATTGCAACTGATACTTTTTTGCTCTCCAAATTTAAAGTAGCCTGATTTACAAGCACTTCTGTGGCAAAGGGATTAAACTCTAGCCCAGCCCAGCGCCAGAAGCTCGGTCGACAGTAAAGCCTTACCTGGGTATTCTGCTTAGGGCTGTATGCCAGAAACTCAGGCGCGCCCGCCGGCCTACCCCTTGCTTCCAATGTAATAAAGGCTGCCATTTATATGGCCTCTCAGCTTGTGCACTATAATTCCCTGGCAAATTAGCAGCTTACAAAAGTTTCATATTTGCAGAGCGAGCGTTAAAGTTTCAAATTCTCAAGAATTATGGTGGGAAATTCTGCGCAACTCAGAATCTTTGGAGATAAGAAGCAGATTGGTAATAATTAATTGAATTGAAAATCGCCAAAGGCTATTCAGTCAAAGTCGCTTTTAGCGACTGGGGGAAAAGTTTCAAATTAATTTGTTTTCACTATTACGGAGTCGCAAGTGTCTGAGCCTTCTGATCAAAAAGGAGACAAATCCCGTTCAAAGAAAATACTTAAAGATCAATCAGGTATTGATGGTCGCCCTCCCTGAGCGTCTCCAAATAAAGTGCATAAAGGAGACTGTGGCCGAAAATCTGACCGACTTAATGTGACCCCGGCTGCTTGCTGACCAGCCCCAACTCCCGCATCAACCGACGCACGCGGAAGCGGTCGATTGTCACGCCGTCTTCGCGCAGCATGCCGAGGATGCTGCGGCTGCCGGCCGAGCCTCGACTCTGGCTGAACAACTGGTTGACCTGGCTGCGTAGCGCAACGCGGCGAGCATCGACATGGCGTCGTCGAAGACGGTGGGCGTATTAGCAAGACCGCGCCACATCGAAGGCTGAACAGACCACTTCCACTGGCTCCTGCTCACTCAACTGGTCTATCAGCGCGTACGATCGAGTTCGTCCGACATCAAGAGAGCGGTAGCCTTTTTTAATATCGCTTTCTCCCGCTCCAGCCGGTTGATCCGGGCTTCCAGCTCCTGAATCTTCTGATGCTCGGGCGTCAGCGCCTTGCTCTTCGGGGTCACGCCTTGGCGTTCCGCCTTGAGCTGCTTCACCCAACGGCGCAATGCCGAGTCCACCACTCCCAGTGAGCGGCAGGCCTCGATATGGCTGTAACCCTGGTCCAATACCAAGGCAGCAGCCTCTCGCTTGAATTCGGCGGAAAATGTACGTCGTTGCTTGCTCATCAGACACCTCTCTATGGCGAGGATTTTCGCCTAAATCGGTGCCCGGGATCAGTAGACCACTACACATCCCCTCCTCCCTCACGCCCAGAGATATGCTGACCCAGCCAGTGATTAAGCGAGAGCCCGTAGGACTCTGGCGCCCTCCTCGTTTCGTCTAATGCACAGACCTTCGCGCCTCTACGCATGTCTGCCCTGCAATTTCTTCCTTCGTCCGGCTCTATCCGGAGGTCGAGGTACAACTGCACCTGACAGACCGGCCGATCAACCTGCCGGACGTTGCCATCCGCTTCGGGGACTTGCCCGACTCCCGGTTGATTGCCCGCAAGATTGCTGCGAACAGACGCAGACTGTGCGCAGCCCCCTCCTATCTGGAAGCCTTCGGCAATCCCGAAAGCCCCAAGGACCTGACGCAGCACAACTGCATTGTGCTGCGTCAGAACGATGCTGCCTTCGGTATCGACGGTTGCCTAGCTCACCCCCAGCCAGTTCGGCAGGGCCATGGACACGGCCGGGATGTAGGTGATAATCATCAGGAAGCTGAGCAGTAGCATCAGCCACGGCATGGCCGCGCGGATCACTGCGGTCAATGGCATGCCGGTCACCGCCGATGTGACGAACAGGTTCAGCCCCACTGGCGGCGTGATCAGGCCGATCTCCATGTTCACCACCATGATGATGCCCAGGTGGATCGGGTCGATGCCCAGTTGCATGGCGATCGGGAACAGGATCGGTGCCAGGATCAGGATGATTGCTGACGGCTCCATGAAGGCACCGGCGATCAGCAGCACGATGTTCACCACCAGCAGGAACTGCCAGGGCTGCAGACCCAGATCCACCACCCAGGCGGTGATGGTCTGCGGAATCTGCTCGGTGGTCAGCACGTGGGCGAAGAGCATGGCGTTGGCAATGATGAACATCAGCATGATGGTCAGCTTGCCGGACTCCAGCAGCACCTTCGGGCACTCGCGGATCTTCAGGTCCTTGTACACGAACAGGGCGACGAAGCCGGCATACACCGCCGCCACGGCCGCGGCCTCGGTCGGGGTGAACATGCCTGTGTAGATACCACCGAGGATGATCACCATCAGCAGCAGGCCCCAGAACGCCTCACGTGCAGCGCGCAACCACTCGCGGAAGCTGGCACGCGGCAGGGCCGGCAGCTTCTTGATGCGCGCGACGATGTAGATCGCCACCATCAATACGACGCCGAGCATGATGCCGGGGATGACGCCAGCCATGAACAGCTTGCCCACCGACTGCTCGGTGGCGGCGGCGTACACCACCATCACGATCGACGGCGGAATCAGGATGCCCAGGGTGCCGGCGTTACACACGATGCCGGCGCCGAACGCCTGCGGGTAACCGGAACGCACCATGCCGGCGATGGCAATGGAGCCCACTGCGGCCACGGTCGCCGGCGACGAACCGGACAGCGCAGCGAACAGCATGCACGCCAGCACCGCACCGATGGCCAGACCTCCACGGATATGGCCGACGCAGGCGTTGGCGAAGTCGATCAGACGACGCGCCACGCCGCCGGTGGTCATGAAGGCACCGGAGAGCAGGAAGAACGGAATCGCCAACAGGGTGTAGTGCTCGGAGGTCTCGAACAGCTTGATCGCCAGCGAGCGCACCGAGTCCGGGCTGAACAGCATGATGGTGATCGAGCCGGCGAGGCCGAGCGATGCGGCGATCGGCACGCCGATGAACATCAGCAGGAACAGCAGCAGGAAGAGGAACAGAACGGTCATTGCTTGGGCTCCTCGTGCTCATTGATCTTCAGGGCATCGGCGGCTTCGTCAGCCAGGCCGAGACCGGTCTGCTCGTTGCGCAGGATACGGACGAGGATTTCCAGAAAACGGACGAACACCATGGCGTAACCGAACGGCACGATCATGCCGATGTGCCATTGCTGAATGCCGCAATGGCCGAGGTCTTCGGCGCCGATGCCGGCCTTGAACAGGGTGTGCACCCAATCGAAGCTGCCGACAGCGATCAGACCGGCGTAGCCCAGGCAGGCCGAGCAGGCGATGATGCCGATAACGCGCTGGACGCCGCGCGGGGCGAGTTTGACCAGGGCGTCGACGCCGATATGGCCGGCGGTGCGCACGCCGTAGGCCAGGCCGAAGAAGATCAGCCAGCCGAACAGGGCCTTGGTCAGGGCATTGCTCCAGGTCATCGCCTGGGCCATGTCGAGAATGGCGTCGCCGATGCCGAGTAGAAACTCGTTACCGCCGAAATGGTCACCCAGCCAATAGAACAGGGTGTAGAAGTTGTTGAGGATCACGTAGACGAAAGTGATCAGCGTCATGGCCGCCAGGAGGAAAGCAATGAAGCCTTCCTCGAAGTGCTCCCAGACGCGCTGATAAGCGTTCATGGGTATCTCCGTCGATCTTTTGTAGTTGTATGAAAGCGAGCGAATTTCTCCGAAATCTATTGCCTGAAAAACGGCAAATAGAGTTTTCGTGCTCCAAAAAAAGCCGCTCGGGGGCGTGGACCCGAACGGCCAGGGGAAACGCTTAAGGATTATTTGCGGCTTGCGCTGCTTTAATCAGGTCGATACCGATTTCAGCCTCAAATTTCTTCCAAGCTGGCTGCACAGCTTCTCGCCAGTGAGAACGCTGCTCAGGAGTAAGCGTAATCACTTCGACTGTATTTGATTCGACAATTCGTTGCTTATCCTCTCGATTCAACTGTTCAGCCTGCTTGTTCACCGCATCTGTTACTTCTACAACTATTTCATCCAACTCATGGCGCACATCATCCGGCAAGCCATTCCAAAACTTCGTATTCGTCAAAAGAACGTAATTGCCCATTGTCAAATTGGCTTCAGTCACATATTTCTGAACCTCATAATGGCGCTGACTGAATATATTCGACCATGGATTATCGGACGCATTTACTACCCCTGTTTGCAGCCCTTGGTAGAGCTCAGCAAAAGCCATCTTGCGCGGTACAGCCCGCAGTGCAACGTATTGCTCATCCCAGATGTAAGAAGGCTGCACGCGGAACTTCATACCACGCGCATCTCTCGGCTCACGCAGGGGCTTGTTGGAAGTGAACTGGCGCATGCCATTAGACCAGTACGCAAGTCCTTTTAGCCCTTTGTCCTCCATGGTTGAGAGAAGCGCCAGAGCTTTTTCACTTTTCTGAAAGCGCTCAGCAGCAGCCGCATCATCGAAAAGGAACATCAAATCGAAGACTTGTAGCTTCTTCGTGAACTTATCGAGTTTTGCAGGCGCGGGGGCCAACAGTTGAACTTCATTCAGTAGCAGAGCTTCTAGCTCCTTCCCGTCTCCAAAAAGAGAGGAGTTAGGGTAGACCTCAACCTTGACCTTTCCAGGCAAGCGCTCCTCAGCCAATTTCTTGAACAGAAGAGCGCCCTGCCCTTTGGGCGTATGTTCAGCCACAACATGAGCAAATTTTATCGTGATTGGATCATTATTGGCCTTTGCCATGCATGCAAAGATCAGTGAGCAGCCGATTAAGAGAAAGTGAGCAATACGCTTGCACATAACAGTTACCTCATTGTTATTTTTGGATGGGGTACTTCAGTTAAACAAGGACTCAGCCGCTGTTGCGTAGACCTGAAGCGATGCCATTGATGCTCAGATGTACGCCAATACGCAGTTGGCGTAATTCTTCAGCCTCAATCCCTGGCTCACGTGTACGGCGCAACAATTCGACTTGCAGCTGATTCAGAGGATTGAGATAGACGAGCCGACTATTGAGGGATGCGCTTGCACCATCATCTTGCGAGCCGTCCTCATACTGGCTTAACCATTGAACAGCTTTGCTTGTCAGCAGGTGCTCAGCTTTGATTATGCCGTGTAAGCGCTGGGCGTATCCGTGTGCAGAAATCAGGTCGACATAACGTTCGAATATCGTCAAGTCGACCTTGGCCAGTACCATGCGCAAGTTGGCGAACATTGATTGGAAGAACGGCCAGCGGCGCAGCATCGCGATCAATTGCTGGTCACCTTTCGCCCCGTGCGTTTCGCGGTAAGCCGATATGGCACTGCCGAAACCGAACCAACCGGGCAGGATCAGACGACATTGAGACCAGCTGAAAACCCATGGAATCGCGCGCAGATCCTGAATGTTCATGCTGTCGCTGCGTGCAGCCGGACGACTGCCGATGTTGATACGACCTATTTCAGTGAATGGGGTGGCATTGCGGAAGAACTCGGCGAAGTACGCGTCTTCGTGCACCAATGAACGATACTGGCCGAATGCATGCTCACTGAGCACTTCAGCCACATGATGGAACTCCTCATAGGCATCATGCTCGCCGGGTAGACAGCTCGCCTCTAAAGTGGCGGCTATCAGTGCTTCGAGATGACGAAGCCCTGCGTCGGGATCCGGATATTTGTTGCCGATGGTTTCGCCCTGTTCGGTCAGCCGTAGCTGCCCCATCACCGATTTATTCGGCTGGGCCAGGATCGCGGCGCGGCTAGGCCCGCCGCCACGACACACAGAGCCGCCTCGGCCATGAAAGAAGCGCACCTTGAAACCTTGCGCTACACAGGCGTCACGCAGTGCACGTCCTGCTTTATGCAGCTCCCAGTTGGCACTCAGGAATCCGCCGTCTTTATTGCTGTCGGAGTACCCCAGCATGATCTCGACCCAGCCGCCGCGTTTGTCCAGCATGCTGCGAACCAGTGGTAAAGCCAGCCATTGACCCATGATTACCGGAGCACGGCGAAGGTCAGCAATGGTTTCAAAGAGCGGCACGATGTTCAGGCTGCACAAGCCGTCATTCATGCAGCCAGACTCGCGAGCGAGTAGCAAAATTTCGAGAAGATCCGAGACAGAGCGGCAGTGCGAAACGATGTGATTTTCAAGGGCCTTGCTGCCGTAGTCATGCTGAATACGCGCAGCCATCGTCAGTACATCGAGTTCGCGCTGTGTTTTCGACGACCAATGATGGTGAGTATCCAGTACCGGCCGAGCGGTATTTAGCAAACCGTCAAGGAGACTCACCTTGCCCTCCTCGCTGAGCTGCGAATAGTCGTCGCATATATCGGCATGCGCGAGCACTTCACAAATCACCTGCTCATGAACGTCGGAGCACTGACGCAGGTCGATCGTTGCCATATGAAAACCGAAATGCCTGACGGCCTGTACAAATGACGCCAACCTTCCCTGCGTAACATGGCCAAGTCCATGCTGCTTCAGTGAGTTGTGTATTGCCTGAAGATCGTCCAGAAAGTTCTCTGGGCTGACATAGGACAGCGACGTCGAATTACCGCCCAAAAGACGCTCTTGAGTGGCATGGAGACGCACTTGGATGTGTCGCAGCGCGCGCCGATAGGGCTCATCCTGGTGGTGTGCGGAACAATCACTGGCGACCTCAGCGAGCGCGCGCACCTCCTCAGTGACGGGGCTGCGTGCATCGCACAACGGTAATTCGCGAACCAGATGAGCGAGCTGCTCCTGGTAATGACAAAAAATCAGCTCCGCACCGCTACGGACCGCATGCGTCAAGGTCTCAGCTGTCACATTGGGATTGCCGTCTCTATCCCCTCCTACCCAAGATCCAAGCCGGACCAGTGGCTGTGACGTCTGCCCGAGGTGGTGAGATGCAAGCTGCTGACAGGCAGGTACAGCTGCAAGCAATGTGCGCGGGAAATAAGCCAGAACGTTATTGATTTCGTCCTGCACGGTAAGTCGTGTGTTTCGCAGTAGTCGTGTGCGCCACAGAACTTCAATGCTTGCATGCAATTCGGCTTGAATCGCGTGAAGCTGGGAAGGCGTCAGCTGTTCGCGGCTACGACGCTGCAAAAGGTCGGTAATGCGACGTTCGACATCGATCACGCTCTTACGCTGCACCTCAGTGGGGTGTGCCGTCAGAACGGGCATGACTTGAGTTTCATGCAGGCGCTCGCGGATCTGCGCCTCGGATAGGCCGGCGTCCCGCATACGTTGCTGCAGCGAGCCAAATAGGGATAGGTCGTCCCCCTGACGTATTTGTCGCTCGCGTACGTTTTCACTTAGAGCTACATCATCTGCGACGTTACCCAGGTGGATAAAGTAGGTGAATGCGCGCAGGACAACGATCGCGTCTGCAGCTGAAAGGGTTCGGAGCAAGTCAGTCAGCGCCTGCTGATCTTTAGACTGGCCGTCACAGTGAATTTTCAAGGTCAAGCGACGTATGTCTTCAATCAGGTTGAACAGTCGCTCACCTTCTGCCTGATGGATAACCTGCCCAAGGATACTACCCAGCTCACGCAGCAGAAGACGCGCACGCTCACCAGCATCTGGCATCCCATCACGAGCCTGAATGAGCACTTTTCGAGCATGGAATGGATTAATAGTCATGGAAGACTCCTGGCCTGCCGCGAATGACGATGCACAGCGCCGTAAAATGATGCGAGATGCGAGCTGGCTTGCTCGAGAAGCTCAGCAGCATTCGCGATTGCAAATGCCAAAGGCGACGGATGAGGGACGATGGAGAAACAACCATCGAAGAGACCTTCGAGATCCTGCGCGTCCTGAATTGCACCGCTCAACAGCGATACCGGAACGCCTTGCGTCTGGGCCAACGCAGCAATATGAGCAGGTCCTTTTCCCAAGAGGGTCTGTCGATCGGAGCAACCCTCTCCCGTAATGACCCAGTCGAAGTCGGCCATACGCTTCGGCAAGGCCAGGCAGTCCGATATAAAGGTCGCTCCCGGCTGCAACTCAGCACCGAGCAGAGCCAAGGCGAAGCCCAGCCCCCCTGCTGCACCCGCACCTGCTGCAGCACTGTAACCAGCCCCCCAAAAAGCTTCACATCGCTCGGCAAATCGTCCAAGACAACGGTCAGCGCTAGAGAGGTTGGTAAAGCCTTTTTGTGCACCGAAGACCATGCTGGCACCCTTAGGGCCAGTCAGTGGGCTTTCCACATCGGTGAGCGCAATCAGGCGCAGCTCGCTGAGCCAGTGATGGTCGGTGCGACGATCAACCTGAGTAATCTGGTCGAGGGTGTCGAACGTGGGATGAAAGCTACGCCCCTGAGCATCGTAAAAATGCAACGCAACCTCGGAGAGCAAACCACTACCCGCCTCCATCGTGGCGGTTCCGCCCAACCCAAGAACGATGGTTCGCTCGCCACGCTCATGGAGCAATCTCAACGCCTCACCGATCCCTCGTGTAGTTCGCAGTTGTGGAGCAATCCGGGCATGGGGCAAACCAACGATGCTGGCCACATCCAGGATCGCGAATGCACCTATTGAACTGTCTCGACAACTGGCATAAGCGACCACTCTTGGCTCACCGTTTCCATCGGTGACCTCAAGCGACGCCCATTGTCCATCCAGTGCGCTTGAAACAACCTCGGCACTCCCCTCGCCGCCATCGGCTATGGGTAGCTGCGTAATCGAGCAGCCCGGCAGCATACGAGCTATCCCACGTGCCATGCACGCCGCTGCTTCTATCGCATCCAGACTGCCCTTGAATGAGTCAGGTGCAACCAGGATGCGAAGCTCATCAGCAGAATGTCGGGTAGTGAATGACATTCGAGCCCCCTGTCAGGACACCAGATTGATCGGGTTTCCACTGGCAAATGCCGAGAGGTTTTCGGTGATGGCTTTTGCCAGGGCCTGCAAGCTGCTTTGGCTAGCCCACGCCACATGAGGCGTGACGATCAAATTGGGATGCATGAGATTGAGCAACGGCTGAGTGGCCGCTGGAGGTTCGCAGACAAGGACATCCAACGCAGCACCACCTAGATGCCCACTGCGTAGGGCCGCAATCAGTGCCTGCTCATCGATCAAAGGACCTCGCGCGGTATTGATCAACAAGGCGCCAGGACGCATATGCGCCAGTTCGGCCTCGCCAATCAGCGCATGCGATTCAGGTGTCAGCGGGCAATGCAGACTGATCACATCGCTGTACTGCAGAACCTCATCAAATGCCACATATCCAGGCCGCACATCGACTCGGCCACGGTGCTCGGCAAAGAGCACCTGCATGCCGATAGCCTCGGCCAAACGGGCAGTCGCCTGTCCTATTGCACCTTTGCCGATGATGCCGAGCACGGCGCCACGCACATCCTGAACCGGCTGTGCATGCACACAAAAATGCAAGGATGAAGACCACTTGCGCAGCGCAGCGTCGCGGTATGCAAACAACTGTCTGCGTAAAGCAAATACAGAGGCGATGACGGATTCCGCTACGCTCTGTGCCGAATACGCCGGGACGTTTGCGACAGCAATGCCCAGATCACGGCAGGCCGCAACATCGACGCAGTCATAGCCACTTGCAGCAACGCAGATGAACCGCACATTAGGCGATTGCCGCAACGTCTCGCGCGTCAGGCGAACCTTGTTGGTGATGACGATATCCGCACCGGCAAGTGCGCGCAGCAGATCTGCAGGCAAGGTCGCGGGACGGTCATTCCAGCTGCTTACCCAGGCTGGACGTGACAGGCTCAGAGGCAGGCTGTCGCTGTCGAGAAACACTACATTCATCAGAGAAACCTTCGTCAATCGTTAAGCACGCGGTTGAGCTCAGCCAACCAGCTCGGAAATCTCGATCAAATTAAGATCGGGATCACGCAGGTAGATCGAACGAATCGGCCCCGTCGCACCGGTGCGCATCACAGGCCCCTCGACAATCGGCCAGTCGAGTTTCTGAAGGTGCTTGATCACTTCATCGAGGGAATCGCTGGCGATGAAGCAGAGATCCAGAGCCCCAGGTACAGGCAAGTGCGCTTTAGGCTCGAATTCACGGCCACGGACATGCAGGTTGATTTTTTGATTACCGAAACAAAACGCGATTCGACCGTTACCGAAGGTCTCCAGGCGCATGCCGAGTACCTGGGTGTAAAAGTGAGTGGTCGCTTCAGGGTCACTGGCGGTCAATACGAGGTGATCGAGGTGGTCAATCATTGCGAGGCTCCTTGAGTGATACCGGCGGAAACGGCGACCTGTTTATCCATCGAGTTGACATGCGCAGGTACCGGGTGCAGATCAAGACGGCGTCCAGCTCGCAGCACTTGGCTCGGCACTTCGTGACCGACCAAAGCAGGCAAGCGTGCGGCGACACCCAACAAGCGGGAAAGGTCGATCCCGGTGTCGTACCCCATCAAGTCGAGCATGTGCAGCAAGTCTTCAGTGCAAGCGTTGCCACTCGCCCCAGGGGCATAAGGGCAACCACCCAGCCCGCCGAGAGAGGCGTCGAAGCGGTCGATGCCCGCCGCGATAGCCGCCAGCACATTGGCTTGAGCCATTCCGCGGGTATTGTGGAAGTGAAGGGTCAACTGCAACTGGGGGAAGCGTGCCCGTACTTGCCGACACAAGCGCTCGACTTGGCTCGGGTAGGCCATCCCGGTGGTATCACAAAGCGTCACACCGCGAACGTTCAGTTCGGCGAAACGCTCGACCCAGCGAAGCACTTCGTCATCGGTAATATCACCCTCCATCGGGCAACCGAAGACAGTAGAGAGCGAGACATTGACCGCCACAGGACTCTGACCAATGACCTGGACGACCTCGCGCAGTTGTTCGAAGGAACGCTCTCGCGTCATGCGTAGATTTGCACGGTTGTGACTTTCGCTCACCGACATCACCAAATTGGCTTCATCGATAGCGCACGCCAGCGCACGCTCGGCACCCCGAACATTTGGCACCAGAACCGTGTATTCCACCTCGGGGTTACGGCTGATGCCGTGCATGACAGCTTCAGCATCCCGCAAAGCCGGGATAGCTTTGGGCGAGGTAAAGGAAGTCACTTCGATCTTGGCGTAACCGCACTGACTGAGCTCATCGATCAGCGCAATCTTGTCGGCCGTTTCGATGAATGTCGCTTCATTCTGAAAACCGTCGCGGGTGGCGACCTCCTGAAAATAGAGGCGTTGTTGCATGGTAGAAGTCTCCGTCAGATGATGCCGCGTTCACGCCACTCGGCGCGGGTTTCAGCAGGAATGTTCAGCTCGCTCAACACTTCATCCGTGTGCTGCCCTAAGGTGGGAGCAGGGCGACGAATGCTTCCAGGGGTACTGGACAGCTTGGGAACGATGCCGGGCAGTGTGATAGGCGTACCATCCGGCAATTGACCGGGCAGGAGCATGTCACGCGCCTGGTAGTGCGGGTCACTGGCGATATCGGCCGCGTCATAAATCTTTCCGGCGGGAATACGCGCTTCGTGAAGTGCTGCGAGCACGGCCTCAAGATCACGCTCTGCAGTCCAGGCGCTGATCGCCTCGTCGATGGCATCGACCCGAGCGACGCGACCATCATTGGTCGCAAGTGCGGGATCCTCAGCTAGATCCTGACGGCCGATCATCTCCATCAGCCGCTTGTAAATACTGTCGCCATTACCAGCGATCAGCGCGTAACGACCATCCCGGCAGCGATAGGCATTACTGGGAGCGATCCCTGGGAGACTGCTACCGGCCGCCTGGCGAACGACGCCAAAACGTGAGTACTCTGGCAGCAGGCTCTCCATCATGGCGAATACAGATTCATACAGCGCCACATCGATCTGTTGCCCCACTCCGCCGTTCTGATCTCGCTGACGTAAGGCAAGCAATACCCCAATGACACCATGCAGCGCCGAAAGGGAGTCACCGATGGACACGCCGACCCTCACAGGAGTGCGCCCCGGCTCACCGCTGAGGTGACGCAACCCTCCCATGGATTCGCCGATCACACCGAACCCTGGACGATCACGGTAAGGACCACTCTGCCCGTAACCTGATACACGCAGCATCACCAGACGAGGGTTAAGCGCATGCAGTGATTCCCAGCCCAGCCCCCACTTTTCAAGTGTGCCCGGACGGAAGTTCTCGATCAGCACATCGGCGTCCGCGACCAATTTGCGAACTACGTCCTGCCCCTCGGCCTGCCGCAGATCAAGGGTGAGAGAGCGCTTATTGCGTGACTGCGCAGCCCACCAAACAGACGTGCCTTCGTGCAGCAAGCGCCATTTGCGCAGCGGATCGCCCCCCTCCGGTGGCTCCACCTTGATGACCTCTGCACCGAAGTCGGCGAGCATCTTGGCCGCGAAGGGACCCGCGATCAGTTGACCCAGCTCGATGACCCTTAGGCCTTTGAGTGGCATGTCCATTTCCCATCACCCTTGTCATAAGCGTTGTGATGGGTTGATGGTCGATCAGTCAGGCCAGAGTGAAAATGTCAGGTTCTTCAACGACCCTTTCCAGAATGGAAAGGGTCTGTAGGGAGTGCGGCCTGCCCCAGGTAATCCCACAGTTTGCGAGCCTCCGGCTGCAGAGCATCGGCTGATTTGACACCCAGCCAGAGCGTCCGAACGGCCCAAGGATCGCTGAGCTGTACCGCACGCAAACCCGCGCCAAGCAGTTCGGCGCGCACCGCTATCTCCGGCAGAATACCGATACCCAAACCCGCTTCGATCATCCTGCAGATAGCATCGAAGCTACTGACCTGGATACGTAAGCGAAGGATCTTCTCGGCTGCGACAGCGGCATCGGTCAGTCGTCTAAGTAGCGAACTGCCCGCAGCCAGACCGACATAGTCGTAGTCCAAGGTATCGGCGAAACTTGTCCGCTCTACCTCAGCCAGAGGATGACCAGGCGGAACAAGCAGAATCAGTCGATCCTGGCGGTAAGGCAAACGCTCTAGCCCAGGAGCGGGCACGTTATCCGCAAAGACTCCGATATCAGCTTTACCATCCTCCACTGCCTCGACGATCTGCTCACTGAGCTTTTCTTCAAGACCAATCCGCACCTGGGGATGTAAGGCGAGAAAGCTGGCGATGTCCCTGGGCAGAAACTGCACTACAGCGGATGTATTAGCCCACACACGCACATGCCCACGCACCCCAACTGCGAAGTCGCTGATATCGGACGCCATACGGTTAACGCCTTCGAGGATGGTACGAGCATGCTCAAGCAGTCCCTGTCCGGCCGGGGTCAGCTCCAACCCACGCGGCAGACGCACGAACAGTGCACAGTCGGCCGTACGCTCCAGTTCCGCGATACGTTTGCTAACAGCAGAAAGCGTTAAGTGCGCATGTTCGGAAGCTCGCGTCAGGCTTCCAGACTCAGCGGCAAGGATAAACAAGCGCAGAGACTGCAGATCGAAGTGCAAGGGGTTGATCATATAGGTAGCGTTCCTCTCGTTCCTTTGCCCGGCACTATGCATCCTGCACCAGGTACGCTGCGAGACATGGCTAAGCAAAGATCTTCGCCTTGGACACAGCCTAACAAGCTTGAAAGCTAAATGGTAAAAGCCTCTGACCACCACCTAAGCGCAAACGATCTCGTTTGATTGACTGTGTCGCGCGACTAATAGACTATTTGATTCAAAGCTTAAGAGCCTGCGCATAGGAACAGTCACGCAGCAACTCTAATGCACCCTGTACCTGCGCTGACTCTGCGACAAAGGGGTGGGCCTCACCGGGCTGACGCTGCTTGAGCATGGGCAAGCGTTCTCGCGCGCCATCACGGGACGGATGGTTCGACATGAAAATGTCGGCCCCCTGCTCTTTGGCCAATACACGGAAACGCTCGGCCGACGCAGAATACGCGAGAATGCGCTGACGATCCGGGCCGAAGTTAAGTCCGGTACCGCCCCACAAGGTCACTTTATGTTCGACGCCCTGATCATACACCGAGAAGATCAGCGCGCGGTCACGGCAACAGCGCAGCATCCTCGACCAATCATCTTCCGCCTTTCGCGGTAGGCAGTCTGGGACTTTTGGCCGGATTCGACTTGCTTTTTTGATGGCATTGGAAGGCAACTTGGGACTTCGACTGCGCTTTGGAAGGCAATGTGAGACTCCACTTGTTTCTTGGAAGCCAATGTGGGACATCGCTTCTGGCCTCTCCCATCAATAATAACGGCTTGTAGTGGGAAGTACCCTAAAATGCATCGAGCCCACTGATAAAGCCTGCCGTTCAAGGCCCACATTTTTCGGGAGCATTGCCTCTGGGGAAATTCACACGACTGACGCAGCTTTGCCCAACGAGGCTGTAGCACTGAACAGGTAGGCCGGACCTTCTTCCTACTCCAGCTCCGCGCCTAAGGCTTCGGGCACTGATCGACTTTTCAGATTGCCCTAGAACGTGAGTAATCTCCCGCTAGGATTAACTCTTGCCTGCGGCTACCAGTCGGTGATAGCCGGGCATCAGCCAACACCTCCCCCTCTTCGACGCACTTAGTTGGAGAACAGCAACGGCTCGTATGCGTACAACCAGTACAGTGTCTTGCCATTGTCAAAAGTCTTGACCTCAATAACGCCACGATCTTCTGGTAGCCAGGAGCCGTCCCAAGTTCTGCCAGAGTTACTGCTTTTCCACCATTCAGTGATGGGTTTCTGCCATGTTTCAGCTAATATCATCCGATAGACCGACCGGCTTCTAGGCTTTTCAGCAGTAAACTTCTCCAGCACCGGCGCAAGGTTTTCGGCGTTCATACGCTGCAAATCGACAATTAACTGCTGGGCTTTCTCAGGTTTGTACAGACGCTTACACTCGACGAAGAGCGCCCGATCCTTATCGAACAACATGCAATCGATACGATAGTCATAGCGGCCGGTCGCAGTATTAAGGAACGGTACCTCCATGAACGCATAGGCATCGCTGCGCGATTCGAATGCCTTGGCCATCTGGTACGTGAGATTGCGTTCGTTTAGGCCGTTCCGACCATATGAAGGATAAAACTGATCAAGGCTGCTCCCCAGACTTTCAGCAGCTTGGCGGATGACGCGATTGATAACTCGGCTCACCAACTCACCTCACTATTAAATTGCCGCATTACAACTCCCTTGTATAACCAAAATTGCAGAGAGCAAACTAAATAATAGCCACATGCCACCACTCAAAGAGTGTGAAGCGAAGGTGCTTAATTTGCGGTCGAGACGGATGATTTAGGCGAATGCCTCAAACAAGATGTATTCGATGGCGATGCTGCTCTGAGCGAAGCGTCCGGCGGATTACGATTACCCCGGTTTGCAGAATTTGGCTCGCTGTATATGACTCGCTAGACCTCCTGCGCAAGCTCCCATTCGACACGATTGCGCCCCGCCGCCTTCCCCCGATACAACGCCGCATCGGCCTGCTGCAGAAACTCATCGAACGCATGCGCGCTGGTGAATTCATCCGAAACGCCAATGGTCGCCGTGCAGCGAATCGGTTGCTTCATAGCAGTGCCGGGTACTTCGCTTTGTTCAATCGCTGAACGCATACGCTCTGCCAGCTGCAGCACGCCGGCCCTGTCCGTATCCAGGGCGATGACCACGAACTCTTCCCCGCCCAGCCGGCAGATCAGATCGCCCTGGCGAGAGTTGGCCTTGAGCACGTCGGCAACACGACTCAGAACGAGGTCGCCGACGTTGTGGCCGTGGGTGTCGTTGATGCTTTTGAAGTGGTCGATATCGACGATCAGCAGATAGGCCGGCGCGGCCGTGCGGGAGCGGAAGTGTGCGTCCAGGGCATCCATCAGCCCGCGTCGGTTCAGCAGTCGGGTAAGCGGGTCGTGCGCAGCCAGGGTGCGCAGTTCGTCGGTGAGACGGCGCAGCACCAGCCATACCGCGCAGGGCGGCAGCACGGTGGCGAGGAACGACATGTAGATATAGAAGACTTTCTGGAAGCCGCTGCTCATATCCAGCGCCGCCACACCGCCATTGAGGATCATGGCGAACTTCGCGGCATTGAGGATGCAGATACCGGCGATCAGCACGGCGAACACCGTCATTTCGACGTGCAGATCTTTGGCAAAGCTCCGTCGGCCATAAAGCACGGCGACTGTCATGCCCAAAAAGAGCAATACGCAAAAGCCTGCCAACAGGGCATGGCGGGCCGCGTCGCCGAGCGTCAGTTGCACCAGCACCTGCAGTACCGAGTAGCCAGCAGCCAGTGCGAGCAATGGCCGCAGCACTGGGGTTGGGCGGTCAAAGAAGCGCATGGCGCCCAGCAAGTAGGCAACCGGAGCGCAGAGAGTCAGCGTGTGGTTTACGACGCTCATGAAGCCCCAGTCCGGCGGGCCGTCGAGCAATTGCAGGATATAAGCGAGGCCGAGCAGCAGGTTGCCCAGGGCGAAGACTTCCATGCCCATTTTCTTGCCGTTCAGCCGGGTACTGATGAGCAGGAACATCACGCAAAAACACAATAGATGCGCGCAGAGCATGCCGAGGATGACGGAGGTGGTCATAGGACTCGCGTAAGTAGGAGGGACAGCAATAGCAGCCGAGCAAGAACAATTGATGGAAGCACCCGCAACCTGGAATCCCTTCGGCGCTTCTACTGTATTGGCATGGCTATTTAATACTGCAGATCCTAGTCACAGATAACCGGGGAAGCAATGGAAGGGAATATGGCGCGGTGGGGGCTGCCCTTCCCATTTGGGGATCGCCCTGGAGAGAGGGTCGGGTTTTGATCGGTGGTATCTGGATTGGGTAAGAAGAAGGTTTGCGATTGGCTGCAGTTCTTCGGTGGGGTTGAGGAATTCGCGAACAAGTCCTCTCCTACAGGGGGGGGAGGACTGGGCGAGAGAGGTGAATCGGCCTGGGCAAAAAGAAACCCGCGCGGTGCCTACCGGGCGAGTTTCTTTTGCGGCTGCTTGAGAATCCAGATCGAGGCCCCGTTCTATTGGGGCCTGCGTGCCTGATGAGCGAACGCTAGCAATCACAGGTGGAAATCACCCGCTGCCTCCGGTTGGTAAAGCACTTTCCGGATTTCAATTCGGCGGGTCCGCTCGGAGATCCGCCAGTCGATGGCGTCTCCCTCCTGGTAACCGAGGATGGCCGCGCCGATCTCGGAACACACGGAATACTTGCCAGCACTGCTGTTAGCGTCTTCTGGATAGACCAAGGCAACTTCGATCTCTTCGTCGTCCAACTGCAGCAAGGCTCTGGAGTTCATCGTGACGACATTGCACGCCACCTGATCCGGTTTGACGACGATGGCCCGTTCAAGCTCATGCTCGAGCTCAACAACGGCCGGACCTTCCTCGAGCGCGATCAGGCTCTCTAACCTGGCCTTGTCGACCTCAGTGATGTAGATCCCACCTGAGTCGCCAACGGCATCTTCACGCAAGAACTGCAGATAGCGCCCCGACGTCATGGAAAATGTTTTCAAGGTCGGTGTTTCGCTCTCGAGCAGAAAACCGCTGCGCAGAAAAGCTTTCAGCGAACGCTTGTTGTCCGAGTGGATCTTGGCGATGAGTTTCCCGGCCCGCATGTCGAGGAAGGCCAGCTTCATGCCTTCGCGGATCGTGCCTGCACCAAGGTTTCGCCCCCATTTGTCGCTGTCTCCGATGGCCAGGACTATCTCGCAATCTGAGCCGGTCTTGATCAGGCGAACAAAACCCACAGGGGCGTCATACCGGTCGTAGGCCATGAAAAAACGGCCGCCCCGGTTGAATAGATGGGTCAGGATCGGCAATTGCGTGCGATCAATGGCTTGCTCGATGGATCGGCAGACATCGCGCGAATCGCTCAGATAGCGAGTCACGCGCTCATCCTTCAACCAATCCATCAGTGTCAGTGCATGTGCCCGAGTAATTTCTGGGCACAGCGAAATGAAAGGCTTGTTCATCTTCACCGTACTTATCTGTAAGGATGAAAGCCCTTCATGGCTATGGCCATGACGGTTCTTTCGGCAACCGGCTATTTTAAGGCATAACGCGGTCAATGCCGAGACACGGCTTAAAACCTGACAGGTGCCCTCCTCTACGTTTCCAGTTTCGCCCTGACACGACTTTCGAAGTCGACGCTGAGGCTGCGGTGTTCCAGCAACTGCTGACGAAACCGTGGCGACAACTGCTCTGCGAACACCTGCTCGACGCCATGGCGTATCCGCTGCTCGTTATGCAAGGCAGTCCGTATGCGTGTTCGCCCAAGCTCTGGCAGCAGCAAGACAGTAAAGCTTCTCCAACCATGGCGCAGAGCGCCCAGCAGGCTCAGGTGCTGCGCCGGGCGGCCGCCGTAGGTCAGGATCTGTGTGTGCAAGCAGTCGATCAACGCCGAGCATTGCTGTTCGCGTTCGTTGAAAAGACGCTGCTGCTCGGATGTGCTCGCTCTGCCAGCCAGTCGCCGATAACTCAGGCGAGCATCGTGACAGCTCATCAGGAGGTGGTTGAGCTGAGTGAGGGTTTTGTCCAAGGTTGGCATGCAGACGCCTCCCACATGGCTCTCCTGTGCGTGGCAATCACACCGGGTGCGCGCGGCACCCGGTAGATGGAAGTCAGCTCTTGGCGCGTGCAGCGTCACGCATTGCCCTGACTTCGTTGTGATTGCGCAGCACGCCCTGATACTGACGCTCGACCAGCGTGCGGATTTCCGTTGGCAGGTTTTGAGTCAGGGCTTCGCTGTAGCGCTCCTTGGCTACGTCTTCACCGCGCTCGGCTTCGTTGAGAATCGCCTCTTCGTCCTTGCCGGTGATCAGTGATTTCAGGTCGACCCAGCGGCGGTGCAGATCTGCGCCCACGCTGGTGCTGTCCTCGGGCTCACCACCCAGGTGCAGCACGGCCCGTTGCAGTTCCTCCGCCGCTTCGGCGCATTGCCGCGAGCGCTGCGAGAAGAGTTGCTTCATGTCGGGTCGTTTGACGTCTTCGGCGCAGACCTTGAAGCCGGCCTCGCCGTCCTTGCAGGTTTCGATCAGCTTGTTGAGGGTGCGTACCAGATCTTTACGATCGTCTGTGAGAGCCATGAATTGCCTCCGAGCCGACTTAACGGCCATTGCTTGGTGGTATGTCCCGTCGTGGGTCTTACATGGTTCCGACGTACAGACTGCGCTGATCGTTCAGGGAATATTCCTGTCGGCAGTCAGGCTGTGGCGTTCGTCATCGTCCTGACAAAAAGCTTGAACGCAGGGCGAGTCGCGAACTCTTCTACCAGGGGAGCGTGGCGAGGCATCGGTGACAAATCGAGCGCGCCTCTTGCTTCCCCGGGCGGCGGTTCGTTCTTTTCATTCGGGAGGCGACAGCGGCTTGCTCGGCAGAGCAGCCGAACTCACATCCAGCCAGGCAGTCACAACGTCGTGGCCTGCCCTCCAGGGCCACGTGCTCGGAACGAACGGACGCACGGGAGAGCATCGATGCCACTGCTCAAACTGCTGCATTTCATGGCGCTGATCGGCTGGTGCGGTGCACTGCTGTACCTGCCGGCGATGATCGCCGCCAGTGCGCGCAGCAGCGATGACGGGTTCTATCACGACCATGCCCAGCTCACGCGCACGGTCTTCAACCTGATCGCCACGCCAGCCGCCTTGCTGGCCATCGGCTCGGGCACGGTGCTGTTTCTGCGTGAATCGATTTTCGCCCCCTGGCTGATCGTTAAGCTCACCACCGTCGCGGCAATGGTGCTCTGTCACGCCCTGTGCGGCGTGCTGATTCTGCGCACCGAGCGTGTCGCTGAATCTGCGCTACGGCGCGATTGCCTGCTGATCGGCGTGCTGCTCAGCGCGCTGATCGGCGCCACGCTCTGGCTGGTGCTAGCCAAGCCATTCTGACCACGGAGGACGCCTGAACATGCCCGGCCTGCCCTGCTCTCCCTACCTCCCCGTAGTTGGCAAGCCGGAGCCGAGTCGATCAGCGTGTGTCGACGCCCACGCCATGCTCGTACACCAGACGCCCGCCGAGATAAGCCGCCAGGCCGATCAGGGCGGCGGTCAGCAGCGACAGGTACAGCGCCCAGCGTTCCATGCCCTGCTCCGGCCCTGCATAGCGCAGCAGCCAATTCAGCGATGCCAGCGACAGCATCATCACGGCGATGATGGCGTGGCACCAGGCAGTAATCTTGCGTCGGATGCTGCTGACCGTGAGCAGGTCGACCAGCCCGGCAAGGCTGGCGACCCAGCCACCGAAGGCCCCGACGCCCGCCAGCCAGAGACTGGCGCGGGCCCAGAATGGATCTGCCAGCATCAGGTAGGCGATATCCGTCGCCACCAGGCCCAGCAGGGCGGCAACAGGAAAGTGGATCATCATCGGATGCAGCGGGTGCCCGGCAATGGCGGCGCGACTGACGATTACTTCCTTCACTTCGGCCATCCGGGCCTCCCTGATCGAATGAATGATGATGAGAAACAGGGGCGCAAATGGCTGGCCCCCTGTTTCAAGTTGACCACGCTGACGCTGGCAGTTCCGTTGCTCGTCGCCTGCGAGGGGCCGCAGTCGACGCTCGACCCGGCTGGGCCGATGGCGCGCGAGGTGGCGGTGCTGTGGTGGGCGATGTGCGCCTTCGCCACCCTGGTGCTGGTCGTGGTCACGGCACTGTGGATACATGCCATGCGCCGCGAGCGTCCGCAGATGGATGCCGCTCGTGCCCGTCAACTGACCCTGCGCTGGCTGGTCGGCGGCGGACTGCTGTTGCCGACGTTGAGCGTGCTGCTCCTGCTGCTGTTCGGCATCCCCATCGGCCATCGCATGCTGCCCTTGCCATTGGCCGGCGAGCAGCCGATGCGCATCGAGGTGATCGGCCATCAATGGTGGTGGGAGGTGCGCTACCCGGACAGCGGCGTGGTCACCGCCAATCAGCTGCACTTGCCGGTCGGTCGGCCGGTGGACCTCGACGTCACCAGCGCCGACGTCATCCATTCCTTCTGGGTGCCGCGCCTGGGCGGCAAGATCGACATGATCCCCGGCCGGGACAATCGCACCCGTCTGCAGGCCGATCAGGCCGGCACCTTCCGTGGCCAGTGCTCGGAGTTCTGCGGCACGCAGCACACTCACATGATTCTCGACGTGCAGGCTCACGCAGAAGACGACTTCGGCAACTGGTTGCAGGCGCGCCGCGAACAACAGATCAGCGCCCTGCCCGGCCCGGCTGGCGACACCTTCGCGACTCATTGCGGCCTGTGTCATCGCGTGGCCGGCGTCAGTGAAGGCGCACGTGCGCCGGACCTCAGCGATGTCGGCGCACGAACATCACTCGGCGCCGGCGTGTTGAGCAACGAGCCCGGCGCGCTGCTGCGCTGGCTGCACGAGCATCAGCGACTCAAACCCGGCAATGCCATGCCGCTGCATGACGATCTCGACCCCGACCACCTCAGCGCCATCGCCGACTGGCTGGAGACCCTGCGCCCGTGAGTACGCCACACAACGAACAGGTTGCCGCCCAGGAGCAGATGCACGATCAGTTCAACGACGTCTGGGGCAACCCGCGCGGCTGGAAGTCGCTGACCATCGTCAATCACACCACCATCGGCATTCGTTTCATGCTCACCGGGCTCGGGTTCTTCCTGTTCGGCGGCCTGCTGGCGATGCTGGTACGCACGCAGCTGGCGATACCCGGCTACGACTTTCTTGAGCCAGACGTCTACAACCAGGTCTTCACCATGCATGGCACGGTGATGATGTTCCTCTTCGCCGTGCCGATGATGGAAGGCCTGGCGGTCTACCTGATTCCGAAGATGCTCGGTGCACGCGACCTGGTGTTCCCACGGCTGTCGGCGCTGGGCTACTGGTGCTACCTGTTCGGTGGGCTGATTCTCTGCGCCAGTTTGCTGCTGGGCGTCGCGCCCAAGGCCGGCTGGTTCATGTACACGCCGCTGTCCAGCGCCGTGCACACCCCCGGCCCGAACTCGGACTTCTGGCTGATCGGTATTACCTTCGTGGAGATATCCGCGGTATCGGCCGGGGTCGAACTGGTGGTGTCGATCCTGCGTACCCGCGCCGAAGGCATGTCGCTGAACAAAATGCCGATCTACGCCTGGTACATCCTGGTCATGGCCATGATGATCGTGGTCGGGTTCCCGCCGTTGATCCTCGGCAGCATCCTGCTGGAGCTGGAGCGCGCCGTTGGCCTGCCATTCTTCGAGGTGGCGCGCGGTGGTGACCCGATTCTCTGGCAGCACCTGTTCTGGCTGTTCGGCCATCCCGAGGTGTACATCATCTTCCTGCCCGCGGCCGGTATCGTTTCCACCCTGTTGCCGGTGTTCTGCCAGCGCCCGCTGGTGGGCTACCGCTGGGTGGTGTTGGCGATCCTCACCACCGGTTTCATCAGCTTCGGCCTGTGGGTGCACCACATGTTCACCGTCGGCATCCCGCAGTTGGCGCAGGCGTTCTTTTCCGCCGCGAGCATGCTGGTGGCGATCCCGACTGGCATCCAGGTGTTCGCCTGGATCGCCACGCTGTGGGTCGGACGGCCCCTGTATCACGTGCCGATGCTGTGGCTGGTGGGTTTTCTGGTGATCTTCGTCTGCGGCGGGCTGACCGGAGTGATGCTGGCGTTGGTACCCTTCGACTGGCAGGTGCACGACACCCACTTCGTGGTGGCGCACATGCACTACGTGCTGGTGGGCGGCATGTTCTTCCCGCTGCTGGCCGGCATCTATTACTGGTTGCCGCACTTTTCCGGGCGCATGCCGTCGGTGCGCCTTGGCAAGTGGGGGTTCTGGCTGGTGTTCATCGGTTTCAATCTGACCTTCCTGATCATGCACTGGACCGGGTTGATGGGCATGCCACGGCGGATCTACACCTACCAGTCCGGCCTCGGCTGGGACCTGCCCAACCTGATTTCCTCGATCGGCAGCTTCATCATGGCCATCGGCATCGCCACGGTGCTGCTGGATATCGTCCTGCACTTTCGCTTCGGCCAGAAGGCCACGAACAATCCCTGGAACGCGGATACCCTGGAGTGGAGCACCCATCTGCCGCCCAGCCCCTACAATTTCGTCAGCCTGCCGCCAGTGCGCAACCGCCACCCCTTGTGGCAAGAGCCTGATCTGCAGGCGCGCATCGACCGTGGCGAGTTCGCCCTCACCGTGATCGACCATGGCCGACGGGAAACCTGGGGCATCGAGCCGCTGACGGGCAAGGTGCGCGAGATCATCCACCTACCCGGCAACAGCTGGTGGCCGTTCATGGCCGCGCTGTTCATCGCACTCACCTGCCTGGGCTTGCTCAGCAAACTCTACTGGGGCGCGCTGGCAGCCAGCCTCATTGCCGTGCTGGTGCTGCTGCGCTGGAGCTGGGAAAACGGCGCGCACCCGCTGGCAGCGCCAGATGCACGCGTGCAGCCTGGCGAACCGCCGCTGCATTCGCGCACCTGCGATGGCCCGGGTTTGTGGGGTATGGGCGTGACCCTGCTGGCCAACGGTGCCCTGTACCTGTCGCTGTTATTTGGCTGGTTCTACCTGTGGACGGTATCGCCGAACTGGCTGGTGCCGGACGATCCGGTAATTGATCAGCGCGTGCTGCTGGCCAGCGCCGTCCTGTTGAGCATCGCCGTGCTCTGGCAACGCCCGGTGCTGCGCCGTCTGCGCCAGGGCCAGGGTGAGCCGAGAACGCTGATCAGCTGCTTTGTCGGAGTGGCGCTGCTGGGCGCCCTGCACGCCGGGCTGCTGCTCTGGGCTCTGCTGGCCGGAGACCTGGCACCGCGCGCCACTGCGCATGATGCCGTGATCGTGGTGATGCTCGTCTACAGCCTCGCCCATGGGGTGCTGGCAAGCGTGCTCAGCGCGTTGCAGGCGCTGCGGGTGCAGTATGGCTACGTGTGCAAGCGCACGCCTTACGAGCCATTGGTGGTCGAGCAGCTCTGGCAGTACAGCCTGGCCGTCATGTGGATTACCTACTGCAGCGTGGTGCTGTTCCCGCCGACCTTCGGAGGCGTCTGATGCAGCAGATACGCTCGCCTTACAACCCGATCCATGTGCCCCTCGGGCTGGTGCTCTGGAGTGTCTGGTTCGTCGCGCTTTATGGCGGTTTATCGGTTGGTTGCGCACTGGCGCCGCCTGATCCTGCGCAGGGGCAATGGACTTGGCTGAATGCCCTACTCGCGATGTTCAGCCTGGTTACCGTCGTACTGCTGCTTGCGCTGGCCCGCCTGTTTCAACGCGCGGCCAGGAGTGAATGTGAAGGTCAATCTGCACGCTTCGTGGCACGTCTGGCCGCAGGCGTGAACCTGATCGGCGCCATCGCCACCGTCTTCGTTGCCCTGCCCATCTTGAGCCTGCCGCCATGCCTGTGATCGTGCTCGCCTTGCTCCTGCTACCCGCTACTGCCAGCGCCCACGGCCTGCTCGATGGCCATCTGCAGTTGAATGAACGTGTACCGTTGCTGCTGAGCGCCCTGCTGCTCGGTGCTGCCTGGCTGTTTTACATTCTTGGCTGCCGCAAGGCGCGCCCGCACGGGCGCGAGGCGGTGTGGATGCACCTGGCGATGATCATCACCGTACTGGCGGTGCTCGGCCCCATCGATGACTGGGCAGAAACCAGCACCAGCATGCACATGGTGCAGCACATGCTGTTCATGATCGTCATCGCGCCGCTCTGGGCGCTGGGCCGTCCCCTGCCGCAATGGCGCGCAGTCCTTGGTAAGTGGATGGCGCCGGTATCCAACGCGATTCTGCGCAGCGGTCGCTATCCGGTGGCGCTGGCCATGCTGCACGGGGCGATGATCTGGGTCTGGCACACCCCGAGCCTGTACATGCTGGCGCTGGATAACACCTGGTGGCACGCCATCGAACACGCCTGCTTCCTGTTCAGTGCCTGGCTGTTCTGGTGGTCGTGCCTACGCGCCAACCCTCGCCAGGTACCGCATGCGCTGATGGCCATTCTGCTAACGCTGATGCACACCGGCTTGCTCGGCGCCCTGCTGACCTTCGGCAACACGACCTTCTATGGCGAGTCCCGCGACCTGGCAGACCAACAACTGGCTGGCCTGTTGATGTGGGTGCCTGGCAGCCTGGTTTATCTGGCCGCTGCCGGCTGGATCAGTTGGCGCTGGTTGACGCGTATCTGGCGCCGTCAGGCTGCGGACGCGCATTGAAGCGAGCAGATCGAATAGCGGGTTCTGTACAGCTATTGTCTAGTTTTCTGTTCTTTTCGTCTTGAAACGAAATCGTCCAGAATAATTAGTTCAAACTATTTTCCTGAAACAGCAAAGCGCTTTATTTACTTGGGCCGACAAGACTTTTGCTCACTCGCCAATGCTCTGCGCACGGTTATTTCGATGGCTGTGCCCTGGCGCATGATCATATATTCCATACCCGTTCGTA
Organism: Ectopseudomonas composti; assembly: GCF_900115475.1. Classification (GTDB taxonomy): domain Bacteria; phylum Pseudomonadota; class Gammaproteobacteria; order Pseudomonadales; family Pseudomonadaceae; genus Aquipseudomonas; species Aquipseudomonas composti. Next base: position 303,093 of record NZ_FOWP01000003.1, on the reverse strand, counting down.
CAACCTTGGCGAATGATGTCATTTTGAAATTTATTTTTACCAATCGTCCCAACTGTTGGTATGCAGTGTGTTCACCGTTATGTTTCATGAGTGCTGTTAAGGAGAGACTCATGAAACATGATTTGGAAAACATCAAATCGGCGTTAGCCAATTACGAAGTCGATATGACGCCCAGGCCAGATGGTAGCATCGTACTTACCATTGCTCATGAGCAGCGGCGGTTGGTCCGTGTGCTCGATGGCAGTTGTCCGCCGCAGGAGTTCATTCGTCTGATTCATTTCGATATGGCTCTGGATGAAAATGCGGAGTCGATCAACGAAGCAATCAAACACTGCAGTACTACACAGCTGCCTACCTACTCGCGCGAACCGCTCTTTCGTACGCGTCTCTCTCGCTTATGGGCCATGAGAAAACTCACCCAGAAATGAGGAGATGCGCAAATGCCCAGACGCAACGACTCAGAAGCGGCCGGCGAAAAGCCCGAAGACCTGCGAGGGAGAAGCAGAAGGCATATGCCTTATCGGCACCAGCTGATGTACGAGTGGCCTTACATGGCTGGCTCGACCTGCCTGGTGGTTTTGCTGATCTGGCAGCCTTTTCAGCCACCCGCGCTGGCGGTGATGTTGTCCCAATCGGTACCCAGTGCCCAGGCGATGCAGCGTTCTTTGCAGGAGATCGATAGCAACTGCTACCAGGTGCACAGCGAAGCGCTGGTCGAACCGCTCTGTCAGGGTTGCAGCAAGGACGAGCATATCGCCGCTCACCCTGATAGCACCATCGAGTTCAGTCGCTCGATTCTTACCTGCCGGGACATACAACGTAGCCATTCCCATGAAGCCAGCATGAACATACCGTCCAACATGACGATTGAAATGATCAAGTCCAATCACACCTTTTAGCCGTCCTTGACGCTCTTGAGCGATATTTTTAATTTTTTATTTTGCTGTAAATATTCCGATCATCCAAATTATCTGAACGAATTATCCAAGTGGCTCTCTATATCTATGAGTGATGTTAATAGTAGGTATTTTTCATGGTGAGTTACGATAAGCACTCTGGCAAATGGCTTGATCGATAACATGATTTATTACATGACGATAGAGTGCCGGCAAGAGGACATATCCAAACCTGCGCACTTATATCGCCTGTAGCAACTATCGGGGGCGTGGTTGTGTGAGCCAAATAAATGCCTCCATGTGCAAAAGTGATTGATTAATATTTTTGCATTAAAAATAAGTACTTGCCGCACTCAATCATGCGCTCGAGGTGAGTGCTCTCATTTATTGACGAGATCACTGTTTCTGAAGTTTACGCACTGAGTCGTGAAACCTCTGGGCTGTATAGCACTGCTGATGGCCAGCGCCCCCTTGCTCGCCTCACGGGAATGTTCATGAGGTGCTGCAGTTATTCCACGCTCGGGCATCTGCAGCGTGCCGAACAGCTCTTTGTCCGCGTAGTTCCGTCACCAAGGATAACGGAGAGATTACCTGACCGGCCGTCGTACGCCCTCACAGCCCCATACCGGCTGGCTGTCGACGCACCGCAAAGACCTGAAGCCGCTGGGGCCAGACGAAAAGGCCCGCGGCTATGAAGAGGAAAAGATTGGATGAATGGCGTTCAGAACAACCCCTGGATGCGCTGGGGCAAACGCGCATTGACCTTGTTCTTCCTCCTGACGGTGCCCGCGCTGCTGTACACACTGGCGCGTGATCTGGACTGGGGTGAAGTGCATCAGGCGTTCAGCGATTACAGCGTGCAAACCTTGCTGGTGGGCGCACTGATCGCGTTCGCCAGCTACGTGGCGCTTGGCTGTTACGACCTGCTTGGCCGCCAGTACAGCCGCCATCGTCTGCCAGTGCGGCAGATCATGCCGGTGGCGATGGTTCGTTATGCCTTCAGCCTCAACCTCAGCACATGGATCGGCGGCGCGGCGATGCATTATCGGCCATACATGCGCCTTGGCCTGAGCGCCTCGACAGTGACGCGCATCCTCAGCCTCGGCGTACTGACCAACTGGACCGGTTACATGGCGTTGGCCGGGGTGATTTTCTCCCTGCGCCTGGTAGAGCTGCCGGGCCACTGGGCACTGGGCATGCTCAGCCTGCAGTTATTAGGCTTTGCTTTGCTCGGGCTGGTCAGTGCTTACGTCGGCATTTGCGCCTTTTCCCGGCAGCGCGTCTGGCATTTGCGAGCGCGCTCGGTGAGCCTGCCCTCGCTGCGCATCGCATTGCTGCAGCTGTGCTTCGGTGCAAGCAACTGGGCGTTGATGGCAGCCCTGATCTACTGGCTATTGCCCGATGGCGCCACCTACTCCTCAGTACTCGGTGTGTTGCTGATCGGCAGCATGGCAGCCCTGCTGGCGCAGATTCCTGCCGGGCTCGGGGTGTTGGAAGCAGTGTTTCTCGCCCTGCTGCAGCACCAGCACAGTCAGGCTAGCCTGATCGCCGCCCTCCTCGCTTACCGTGTGCTCTATTACCTGCTGCCACTGCTAGTGGCCAGCGCCACCTACCTGGCACTGGAAAAACGTGCGAGAGCCATGCGCCAGTGCAGCGAACAGCAGGTTGACGTGCATCCCGAGCAAGTTGAATCAGCAACGCATTGATGCAGGGGGCTCCAGACACTGCTGGGACAGGCGTGTGGCGCGCCCTGAGGGCCGCGCCACACGTACCGCCCGGCGGATGGCGGGAACTTGCGAGCGTATTGAGCGGGTCTATCTCACATCGTTCAGCAAAACCGGAGGCACGAGATGACCAAACCATTGCATCTGATCAGCTATACCCTGCACGACCAGTCGCATAGCGTGCAGGTGGAATCCGACCGCGAACAGCTCACGCCCTATCAGGCGCGCTTCTACCTGAGCGCCCTTCATACCTTCGAGTGGCCCAGCGAATTCAGCGATGTGCAGGTCACCCGCGTCTTGCAGTCGAAGAAAGGCAGCGTTACACCGACGTACCGCGTCCAGCGCTGAACGGACTGCAGACCTCAACTCCCCGCCACGCACCGGCATCGGTGCCCTTCCGAAATAATGCGATCAGGAAGCGCGCCGTCAGCTAGGTGTCTCTGTCGTTGCCGCCAGGCACGAATATCAGCGGAACAATGTGCAGCACGGACAGCACCAGCAATGTCGCCAGTACCGCTGTCGCTTCGCGCCCAAGCCCCACTGCCACGCCAATGGCAGCGGCGGCCCATAGCCCTGCGGCGGTGGTCAATCCATGCACATCGGACATACGCTGACCCTTGAGAATCGTGCCAGCGCAGACAAAACCGATGCCTGCAGCGACGCCTTGGATAACCCGGCTCATGGCGTCGCTGTCGCCGCCATCCTGCTCCAGCGCCATGACGAAGATCGCTGCGCCCGTGCACACCAGCATGTGCGTGCGCATACCGGCGGCCTTGCCAGTCACCTCGCGCTCATAACCGAGCAGGCCGCCAAGCAGTGTCGCCAGCAACAGGCGCAAAGTGGCACGGGTCATGTGCTCGACCTGGCCGAGGTCGGAAAACTCCATGATCAGGGTGGCAAGAATGCGTTCGCTGATGTCCATAGCACGGCCCCGGCGCGACTGTTCCCTGATCTGAGCGACCAGACGTGCAGAGGTTCGATCAATCTTCTGTCGCGGCCTGTCCAGTCACAGGAATCCAGCCTAGGCGCCAGGCCTTTTCCCTGTGCCCCGTCACATCGGCAGCGGTGATTTGCCTGGCCCCGTGAAGCCTGTAGTTGAGGCCCGTTCAGCGGCATGAGTTCAAGCTCTTTTATGTGGTTTTCGCAGGCGAAAATTCATAGGGAATTTTTGCTCAGGTCACTGCTCCTATGCAGCACATCGTCCTCTTATAGATGGATTTATTCAGGAGCTTTGATTCATGTCGATTGCCAGTTTCATCGACAGCCACGGCGCCCAGCGCATTTCTCTAACTCCTGCCTCAGGCCCGCTGCAGAGCCTTTATAAGCAACTGATGGACGAGCCTGAGCCTGGCCATCCGCAGGCACGAGAGTTTCTTCTGGAGTGCCTGCAGGAAGTAGCCGAGCTGCCTTGCGAACTGCCACAGAGCCCCTATGAACTGGCGGACTGGTCCACGCGTCAGCAGCAGCGCGTTACGCAGGATTACGCGGACTATCTCAACGGGCGCCACGCAGGCGAAGGACGGCGTTACTTCCCGCGCAAGGCTGATGCCCTGCACTTTCTCCGCGCTGTCGCGCCGACCAAACTGGTCGACGGTGCCTGGCTCTATGGCGTACTGCCCCACTGGCGCGACTATCGCGTCTACCCGCTGGTACGCACCTACCTAGATGAACTCGGCGATGGCGTTGCATCGCAGAATCACGCATTGCTCTACCGGCGCCTGCTGGCCAGCGAGGGCTGTGAGGACATTCTCGAACTGGATGATGGGCTGTATCGCCAAGGCGCGATCCAACTGGCGCTTGGCCTGCTGGCCGAAGAGTTCCTGCCCGAAGTGATCGGCTACAACCTTGGCCACGAACAGTTGCCGCTGGACATGCTGATCAGCGCCTACGAGCTGAAGGAGCTGGACATCGACACTTACTATTTCCAGCTACACATGAACATCGACAGTGGTTCTGGCGGGCACGCGGCCAAGGCTGTACAGAGCGTCCTGACCAACCTGCCGCGCACCGGCGACGCGCAAGCGTTCTACCAGCGCGTGATGCGCGGCTACATGCTCAATAGACTGGGTATGGGCTCCACGGCAGTGATCGACAGTTTCGATCTGCACCAGCAAGTGCTGCAGATGCTCGAGCAGAAGCGCACGGTTGCTAGCCAGATGCACTCCGACTATTTCCGTATCGCAGGGCGCACGGTCAATCAATGGTTGTGCAGCTCCGACAGTTTGGAGAGTTTTCTCCAAGCACTGCAGCACAACGACTGGATACGGCGCGACACCGACCCGGCCTGCAGCCGTTTCTGGCGCTTGATCCAGGGGCCGGGGGCCGCCATGTTTGGCATGTTCAGCCCCTATGAGCGCCAGCTGCTGCACGACTGGATCGCCGGCAGCTGGCAACCGGAGGTACGAGCAAAACCCTTCCGGCCACGGCGCAGATACAGGGCTGCCCTTTCACTGGCTGGCGCTGCGCAACCTGGCGAAACGGGCCGCGATCTGATCGAGGAGCTGCAAAACCTGGATGCCTATCGTCGCGAGTTCCGACTGATCGCTTTGCAAGCACCTGGGCAGCATTGGTCCAACACTGGTCTGGCAGCCACTCGAGCCTTTGCGGCGCTGATCCAGTAACGGTGCGGTCTGTTGAATCTACTTAATTCGAAGCAGCCTGCCTCTGCATAGAAGCAGGTAGCCATAGCGGCGCGGGCTGATCCAGAAACGCCAAGGCCCGCGAACGCGGACCTTGGTCAGATCGTCACGAAGCCGTCACGAATCTCGAGTGGCCTGGCTCTTCTGACCACCCTTACGACCCGCTTCAGCGGCCCTCTGGCGGTCATTGGCAAAGTTGCCACCGCTGTTGTGGCCCCCTTTGCGGCCTGCTTCGGATGCCTTTTGACGATCGTTTGCGAAGTTACCCGGATTTTTGCTGGTCGCCATTGCTGGTACCTCCTGATAGTGACTCGCGAGGCGTTATTGCCCCCACTTGAAGTCAGGCAGGCCCAGCCGCGAGTCGTTCAGGCTTTTTTTACCTTCGGCGCCAGCGCTGCCGGCATCGCCCTCGGCAGCGCGCGCCATCTCTACACTAAAGGGACCTGGCAGGCGTTCAGACAGCCTTGAGCTGTGGGCTGGCAGTGACCGGATGGGTCTTGTGGCGATTCTCGAAGCAAAAATTGGTGGCCTGCACGTAGCCTTCGGCCGAACCACAATCGAAGCGGCGGCCCTTGAACTTGTAGGCCAGCACGCAGCCCTGCTGGGCCTGCTTCATCAGCGCGTCGGTGATCTGGATTTCGCCGCTCTTGCCCGGTTCGGTTTGCTTGATCAGCTCGAAGATATCCGGTGTGAGGATGTAACGGCCGATAATCGCCAGATTCGACGGCGCGTCCTCCGGGTTGGGCTTCTCCACCATGCTGTCGATGCGGAAGATATCGTCGCGCAGCGCCTCGCCGGCAATCACGCCATAGCGCGAGACTTCGTCCATCGGCACTTCCTGGATGGCGACGATGGAGCAGCGGAATTGTTCGTAGAGCTTGACCATCTGGGTCAGCACGCCGTCGCCGTCGAGGTTCAGACACAGGTCGTCGGCCAGCACCACGGCGAAGGCTTCATCGCCGATCAATGGGCGGCCGGTCAGAATGGCGTGGCCAAGGCCCTTCATCTCCACCTGACGGGTGTAGGAGAAAGTGCATTGATCGATCAGGTGACGAACACCGCTGAGGGATTTTTCCTTGCCGGTGTTGGAGATTTCGTGCTCCAACTCGTAACTGATATCGAAGTGATCCTCCAGAGAACGCTTGCCGCGACCGGTGACGATGGCAATTTCATTGAGCCCGGCCTGCAGTGCTTCTTCGACGCCGTACTGGATCAACGGGGTGTCGACCACCGGCAGCATTTCCTTGGGCATCGACTTGGTAGCGGGAAGAAAACGGGTGCCGTAACCGGCTGCGGGAAACAAACATTTCTTGATCATGGGTTCTGTACCAGTTGAATGATTCGGTACTAGAACCTGACCCGTTTAGAACCTTTGCGGTTCAAGATATTTCCAGACGAGGTCGCTTCGTCGACGCATTTTTGCAAAATTCGGCACACCCACAGCACCTCGAATGCAGATGTGCCACTGCAAACAAGGCGTCTCTATGAGGGATAGCGGCTCACTTCGATCAGGTTGCCGTCCGGGTCGCGAAAATACACCGACTCGATGGGGCCAATGGCGCCGGTGCGCGCCACCGGCCCTTCCTCCACCGTCACGCCCTGCTCGGCCAGATGCGCCATGACCCGCTGCAGCGGCCACAGGGTGATCAAGCATAGATCGATGGCGCCCGGCGTCGGCTTGATCGCCTTGGGCTCGAACTCACGCCCCGCCTGATGCAGATTGAATTTCTGCTGGCCGAATACCAGAGCACTGCGCCCTGCGCCGAAACGCTCGTGACGCATACCCAGCACGCGCTCGTAAAAGTCGACGGTGGCGTCGATATCCGCCACTGTCAGTACTAGGCGGTCCAGTCTCTCGATCATGCTTAATGCCTGTCCAACAGATGAAAACGTGGCAACCCGAGGTGCCAGTGGATCGCCGCCAGGCGCGCTGCCAGCACCACGAACATCGCCGCTGCAGTATCGAGCCAGTGCGGCGTGCCCAGGGTGCGCAGGCCGATAAAGGTCAGCGCGCCGGCGATGCAGGCTGTGGCGTAGATTTCTTTCTGGAAGATCAGCGGAATCTCGTTGCACAGCACATCACGAATCACCCCTCCGACCACGCCGGTCATCACCCCCATGATCACCGCGGTACTGATCGGCGTGCCGTGCTGCAGCGCCAGCTCGGTGCCATACACGGTGAACACAGCCAGGCCGAAGGCATCGGCGATCAACAGGCCTTTCTCGTGAATCGGCCGGGTCATGCGTACCCAGGCCACCGTGCCCAGCGCCGCCAGGGAGGCAATCAGGATGTAGGTGTCATCGCGAATCCAGCTGACCGGATGATTGTCCAGAATCAGGTCGCGCAGCGTGCCGCCACCCAGTGCGGTGACGATGGCCATCACCAACACGCCGAACAGGTCCATGGACTTGCGCCCCGCCATCAGCGCACCGGTGATGGCGAATACCGCAACGCCGAACAGGTCGGCGAAATAGAAAAGCTTTTCCATGCTGTCCTCAGCGGCTGACCGGCGTACGCAGGGTGACGAACTCCTCGGCGGCGCTGGGGTGCACGCCGATGGTCTCATCGAAGATCTGCTTGGTCGCACCGGCTTTCAGTGCGACAGCCAGGCCCTGAACGATCTCGCCGGCCTCGGGGCCGACCATGTGGCAGCCGAGCACGCGGTCGCTACCTGCATCGACGACCAGCTTCATCAGCGTGCGTTCGGGGTTTTCGGTGAGCGTCAGCTTCATCGGCCGGAAGCGGCTCTCGAAGACCTTCACCTTGTGCCCGGCTTCGATGGCCTGCTCCTCGCTCAGGCCAACGGTGCCGATATTCGGCAGGCTGAACACGGCGGTGGGGATCATGCTGTAATCCAGCGGCCGGTACTCCTCGGGTTTGAACAGCCGACGCGCTACCGCCATGCCTTCGGCCAACGCAACCGGGGTCAGCTGCACGCGGCCGATCACGTCGCCGAGGGCGAGTATCGACGGCGTGGAGGTCTGGAACAGGTCATCGACTTCGATGTAGCCGCGTTTATCCAGCTTGACCTCGACGTTCTCCAGGCCGAGGTTGTCGAGCATCGGCCGGCGACCGGTGGCGTAGAACACGCAATCAGCCTCCAGAACGCGGCCGTCCTTGAGCGTCGCGGCCAGGCTACCGTCGGCCTGACGCTCGATGTTGGCGATATCGGCGTTGAACTGCAGGTCCAGGCCCTTCTTGTTCAGCTCGTCGCGCAAGTGCTCGCGCACCGCACCGTCGAAGCCACGCAGGAACAGGTCGCCGCGATAGAGCAGCGAGGTGTGAGCGCCCAAGCCATGGAAAATCGAGGCGAACTCTACGGCGATATAGCCGCCGCCCACCACCAATACGCGCCTGGGCAGCTGCTTGAGGAAGAAGGCCTCGTTGGAGCTGATGGCATGCTCACGCCCAGGAATATCGGGAATCTGCGGCCAGCCACCGGTGGCGATCAGGATGCGCTCGGCGCTATGACGCTGGCCGTTCACTTCGACGGTATGCGCGTCGACGATACGCGCATGACCTTCGAACAGACTGACGCCACTGTTGGTCAACAGGTTGCGGTAGATGCCATTGAGGCGTTCGATCTCGCGGTTCTTGTTGGCGATCAAGGTAGGCCAGTCGAAATTCGCTTCGCCCAGCGACCAGCCGAAACCTGAGGCCTGCTCGAAGTCCTCGGCGAAATGCGCGCCGTACACCAGCAGTTTTTTCGGTACGCAACCGACATTGACGCAGGTACCGCCCAGATAGCGGCTCTCGGCGACCGCAACGCGGGCACCATAACCAGCGGCGAAGCGCGCCGCACGTACGCCGCCGGAACCGGCGCCGATAACGAACAGGTCAAAGTCGTGACTCATGGGTATCTCCTTGGCAGACGAGGAGCATACCGTAAAGGCCGGCGCTAAGCTGATAGGCAGAGGAGAACCCCATGCGCCCTACCCTGACCCATCTGGCCCTGCACGTGCCCGATCTCGATGCCTGCATCGCCTTCTACCAGCGCTTTTGCGCCATGCAGGTCATCCACGAGCGCCCTGGCAAGGGCACTCGTATCGTCTGGATGGCCGAGCCGGGCAAGGAGTACCAGTTCATCTTCGTCATCATGCCGGGTGGGCAAGACCGCCACCTGGCTGCCAATGACTACAGCCACTTCGGCTTTGCCCTGGGCAGCCGCGCAGAGGTCGACCGCATCGCCGCCATGGCCGAAGACGATGGCTGCCTGATCTGGCCACCGCGCGACGAACCCTACCCGGTTGGCTATTACTGCGGCCTGCGCGACCCGGCTGGTAACTACGTCGAGTTCAGCTACGGCCAGCCACTCGGGCCTGGCTCGGAACAGATGCTCATCCCCTGAAATGCAAAACGCCACCCGAAGGTGGCGTTTCGTTGACCTGCAGGCTTATCAGAACGCCTTGCCGGTTTTGTACAGGTTCTCGAAGCAGAAATTGGTCGCGTCGATGTAACCCTCGGCGCTGCCGCAGTCGAAGCGCTGGCCCTTGAACTTGTACGCCATCACGCAGCCCTGCTGGGCCTGGCGCATCAGCGCGTCGGTGATCTGGATCTCACCACCTTTGCCCGGCGGCGTGCTGCGGATCAGGTCGAAGATGTCCGGTGTGAGGATGTAGCGTCCGATGATCGCCAGGTTCGAAGGCGCGTCCTCGGGCTTGGGTTTCTCCACCATGTTGCTGACGCGGTAGATGTCCTCGCGGATCATCTCGCCGGCGATCACGCCGTACTTGGAGGTCTCGTCCTTCGGCACTTCCTGAATCGCGACGATGGAGCAGCGGAACTGGTTGTACAGCTTGACCATCTGCGCCAGGACGCTGTCGCCTTCGAGGTTCAGGCACAGGTCATCGGCCAATACCACGGCGAACGGCTCATCGCCGATCAGTGGCTGACCACAGAGGATGGCATGGCCCAGCCCCTTCATCTCGACCTGACGGGTGTAGGAGAAGCTGCACTCGTTGATCAGGCGACGGATGCCAACCAGGTATTTCTCCTTGTCGGTGCCCTGAATCTGGTGTTCGAGCTCGTAGCTCACATCGAAGTGATCTTCCAGTGCACGCTTACCGCGACCGGTGACGATGGAGATCTGACTCAAGCCAGCCTCGAGTGCCTCTTCAACCCCATACTGAATCAGTGGCTTGTTCACCACCGGCAACATTTCCTTGGGCATTGCCTTGGTAGCAGGCAGGAAGCGCGTGCCATAACCGGCAGCGGGGAACAGGCATTTCTTGATCATGGGACTCCCTAATAGGGGTGGTTGGAATGCGCGCTCAGTCTATCAAGCCGCGCTAGCCTTACAACTACCGCTTGCAGGCCGGCCGATGCCACGATAAAGAAAACCTAGCTCAGCCAACTGATCGGCGTCATAGATATTGCGCCCATCGAACAGCACCGGCATACGCATGGCTGCGCGGATACGCGGGAAGTCCGGCTGACGAAACTGCTTCCACTCGGTGACCAGCACCAGCGCATCGGCACCCTGGGAGACAGCGTAAGGAGATTCGCTCAGCACCAACTGCCCCGCCTCCACGGCCGACGCATAGCGCATGGCGACAGCCGCCGTTGCGGCCGGATCGCAAGCCTGCACCTTGGCGCCGGCCGTCAGCAGTGCGTCGAGCAGCACCAGGCTGGGCGCCTCGCGCAGATCATCGGTACCGGGCTTGAACGCCAGCCCCCAAAGCGCGACGACCCGCCCCTGCAGGTGACCGTTGAAATGCTCACGCAGGGCCTGGAACAGCAGCGTCTTCTGCAGCGCGTTACGCGCCTCGACCGCCCGCAGGATGCCCGGTTCGATGCCCTCGTATTCGGCTGTACGGATCAATGCCTTCACGTCCTTGGGAAAACACGAGCCGCCGTAGCCACAGCCGGCATAGATGAAGTGCGTGCCGATGCGCCTGTCGCTGCCGATGCCACGGCGTACCTCCTCGATATCGACATCCAGCCGTGCACAAATAGCCGCCATCTCGTTAATGAACGAGATTTTGGTGGCGAGGAAGGCATTGGCCGCGTACTTGCTGAACTCAGCAGCACGCACGCCCATGCACAGCAGGCGGTCGTGATTGCGCAGGAACGGCGCGTACAGCCTGCGCATCAGCTCGCGCCCGCGCTCATCGTCGCAGCCGACGATCACCCGATCCGGGCGCATGAAATCCTCGACCGCAGAACCTTCCTTGAGAAACTCCGGGTTGCTCGCAACCATCACCCGCGCACGTTTATCCCGACGCGCCAGGCCCGCATTGATACGCTGCTCGACGCGCTCGGCAGTGCCCACCGGCACCGTGGATTTGTCCACCACCAGGCACGCGTGATCGAGTCGTACACCCAACTCGTCGGCAACCGCCAGCACATGGCTCAGGTCGGCCGAACCGTCTTCACCGCTGGGCGTGCCCACCGCAATGAAGATGACCTCGGCGCGCCGGATTCCAGCCTGCAGCTGCGAGGTGAAACTGAGCTGCCCGCCTGCCAGTTGCGCCTTGAGCATCGCTTCCAGGCCAGGCTCGTAGATCGGCACTTCGCCTCGCGAAAGCATCGCGACGCGTTGCGGGTCGCGCTCGACGCAGACCACCTGATTGCCCATCTCGGCAAAGCAGGTGGCCGTCACCAGCCCCACGTATCCCGCTCCTATCACGCATATCTGCATCGCAGCACCCTCCAGGCCTTTGCTGCAATTGCAACCAATCGCCGTGGCAGCGATGTGACGGTGCGGCGAAACAATGATGACAAACGTCATCCGCTGGCGTTGGCCCAAGGTGGCTTGTATCTTCGACGCAACGCTGCCTCGCAGCATTGGAAGCCAACCGACTACAGGGAACAGTCATGCGCTCACTGGTTACCGCCCTCACCTTCTCTGCTGCCTGCTCGGCCTTCGCCGCCGCCCCCACGCCACCGTCGTCCACGCAGATCGCCGCCTGGTCTCCAGAAGAAATCAACGAAATGGGCCCGACCATCCAGAAGCTGCTGCCCGTCACGCTCAAGGGTGGCGAACAGGCCTATCTCGCTTCCGTGGCGTATGAGAACGCCGGTCGTAACTTCTGGGCTGGCTACCTGCTTGTGCGCCCGCAGATCGGCGAAGCGCGGTCACTGGAGGAGTTCGGTGGCCAGTACAACCAGATCCGTACTCTCGATGACTACAGCGACAGCCATTCCGCCGTGATCATCGGCGGTTCAGGCTCGGGGCAAGGCTCATCGGCAAGCAGCTACTCGCTGGTGGTGTTCGATGGCTGGTCGACCACAGCCCTGTTTACCGCCAGCGAATCGGACAACACCGGCAATTGCGGCACCTATGTCGAGCGCGACTGCGAAGGCAACAACGTCTTCATCAATGTCTTCGAAGGCGACAGCAACAGCAAACACATCGGCCTGGCCGTTACCAACGTCAAATACCACTCGCCCGATGCCGAAACGACACCTTATAAGTACAGCCATGAGTCGCAGCTGGTGTTCGTGGAGAATCCGGTCACGAGCCTACAACCGGCTCAGGAATGAAGCCTTCATCGCGTAGCGCCTTTACCACGCCGCGAATCAGGTAGCAGCCCTGAATATTTCTCTTTTCGAGCACACAGACTGCCAAACCAATCAACAGTACGAAATTGTCCGCTGCCCTCGTATTTATCCAGATCAAACCAATCTGGTAGGTCTTCCACCCGATCAATCGTGGTCATCCTCTCGTCTCCCCAGGCGCCCCATCCAGAACAGGCCCGACCACCCAAGCGGGGGAAACCACAGGATGAACTTTCCCCATGGGTAGCGGGAATCTGGCTGTTGCCGCCTGCCAGCAGCCAGAACTTTGCAGAGTGTCTCCACTCGGATACAATGCATCCCATGGCATACCTCATCCAGCAGACAAAGACCTTCGCCAACTGGCACTCCGCCGTACGCGATCTCAAGGCCAAGGTTGCAATCGCGCGCCGTATTGATCGAGCCGCCGCGGGCAACCTGGGTGATGTGAAGTCTGTAGGTGATGGAGTGTCTGAAATGCGCATTGATGTAGGCGCTGGCTACCGCCTGTACTTCACCGTCCGTGGCGGCATAGTCATTGTCCTGTTGGTAGGCGGCGACAAGAGCACACAACCTGCTGATATCCGGCAGGCCAAGAAACTGGCAAAGGAGGTTTGATCATGCCTCATACCCTGATCCCATTCGACATGGCTGAGCTGCTCGACAGTGAAGAGGCAGTCAGCGAGTACCTGTCTCAAGTCCTGGCCGACGGCGACACTGATGAACTGATCCGCGCGATCGGCCATGTGGCCAAAGCACGCGGCATGTCGCAGATAGCTAAGGACTCTGGCCTGGGTCGTGCGAGTCTCTACAAGGCCCTCGCCCCCGGCGCGCAACCACGGTTCGATACCGTGATCAAGGTCATGCATGCCCTGGGCATTGAACTGCACGCTACCCCGGCCCATACCTGATCCATCACCGGCTAAGCCGGCAAGGAGTCTGACTCTGAGTTGAGCCAGCGACGCAGAAAGGGCGAAAGCAAGTTCTACCGTGCGTCAATTGAAGCCGCCTCCTGGCGGCTTTGCTTTCTGTCCAAACGATACCCGTGTGAACTTACTAGAAAGTGTCCGTGTTAACGGGGTAAAACCCTACCTAAAATAGGCATACGTACAGACACATACCGGAACATACGGCACAAAAAAACCGGCTGCAGAGGCCGGTTTAATTGGGTTTCAGAGTCATATGGGAACATCTGAAATCATGTCAATGGTGCCGAAGCCGGAGCCGAACAGTCAGCCACAGGCCTCGCCAATACTGAGCGGCATCCATCTCGAAAGAGAAGCGTATCCCTAAACGTATCCCTAAATCTGGCTCTACCCTCGTATGCGGAGGCGTGACGCGTAACGATACTGAGTAGACAGGCATGGGCTGACATCAGAATTTTTTATTTCGCGGTCGTGTGTAAAAGGCTAGGCGCTCGGTGTCGAGTCTGTGAGGTTACAGGGATTTGACCACCCCTCCCCCCGAATGCGCGCTAGAGCCGGTGGCAGCACGGGTTGTGGCGTGTTTGGCTTGCGGCGGTGTGCTTGCCATGTCCACCTTGCCACCTTTCTATGAGGCGGTAGATGCGAGGAAAAACAACGCGTTAGGTGCTCTATTTGCCTGCTTTCTGTCCAAAAAAGGTGGACAAAAGGCAGCGATTTCGCCGGGCCGGAAAATTCGCGAACCGCGCGGGCCTGTCGACCGTGGACGTCGAATCAATGGTTAGAGGGACCCACTGTAAGGAAACCTGCCCACTTGCGGCACTAGCGATGCGGTAGCGAATGTCTGCCCCTGTTAATAGGTTTTCTGATAGCGTTTTTAGCAACTGCCCACTCTGGGAACGGACCCCACATGAAGCGCCAAAGAAAAACACAAAACATATCAAGAAGCCCCTCCAGCTCTAGAGAGCCGCAAGCAGATAGCGTCACAAGCACATTAGACATATGGCTTTCGCGAATCAGCCACATGTCACAGTTTGGCTTGTTCGCCCTTACCATAGGCGTGTTTTATTTCACAGTAATTCCCCTATACAAAGTAGCGACACTGGAGGAAGGCATCGCTCGCCGAGAGCTTGAACTAAATGAAACCAATGAGAAATTAAAGGCAGCAACCATTAATCTTGAGTTTAAAGAGCGCGAACTTTATAAGCGCGACCGCCAAGAACTAATCGAAGGTATCGCCTATGCAGCACCATTTTGCTCTGGTCTCATGGAACCACCTAAAACAAGAATCCCTGAAAATCGTAATGAACTTGGTGACAGCATACTGAAGATAGATGCAGCGCAATGCTTGAGGGACAGAGTAGAAAAAAGCAAATCAGAAACAGTCCTTAGCAGCACTGACAACTCCCACTTAAAACTAACCATCAACAACATAGCCGCCAAGCTGGAGGAAGCACAAAAGCAAGCATTACTAGATATCAAAACACTTCCAGAACGCGCCAAGAAAGACCCATCCATTCTTGCGCCGAAGAGTTTTAATGAAGAGCACCTAGATAGCTTGCTCAACATGTTGTCGCCCGGTTTTATAAATGATGAACTTTCTCATCAATCTGCAATCGATAGAACGCGGACGGCAATTACCTTTGATTTCGCAGATTTTGTTCAGAAAGAGATTAGTGCACTAAGAAAAATTGAATGGCCGGATGATTAGTCAACATTCAGCAAAGCTGTTTCGACAGAGATAATACGCCCTCATACCTACTCCCCTGTAATCAATTTCTGACCCTCCTGCCCAGCCCCGCCGGCGCTGGCCTGGGCGGGAGGGGCTGGGGTTGGCCTGTCTCGCTTATGTCCTGGCGTCAGTCGCCCCCGTCGCACTGTGCAGGGCGGCAAAGCCGCGCTCATCGAGCCAGGCATGCCAGCGCTCCAGAGCCTGACGTTTCTGTGCCTCGGCCGTGGTGTGGATATAGGTCACGTCCAGGGCCTTCAGCGCATGGTTCAGCAGCAGCTCGCCGATCAGGTAATCGACGCCCAGGTCAGCCCAGGCGGTGCGCGCGGTTTTTCTGAGGTCGTGGCTGGTCCATTGCTCGCCCGACAACGCGGTAAACGCCAACTGCGCCTGCATTTCGCTGAAGGGGCGGCCCTGCACGCCGGGGAACAGGTAGGCGCCGTCATAACCTCGGGCCACCTGGCTAGCACGATAGCGGGCCAGGAAGGCGCACACCTGGGCGGTGAGTGGCAGGGTGTGGGCTTTCTTGGTCTTGGTGTCGACGGCTGGGATATGCCAGGTCTTGCCGATCAGGTCGAAGTGCCGCCACTTGGCTTGGCGGGTTTCACCGATCCGCGTGCCGTGGGCCAGCATCAGCACCGCCAGGGCGACCGCCGTGGTTTCGTGACGGTAACGGGCGGCCCAATGCTCCAGCAGGCGTTCACAATCGACCGGACGCAAGCGCGCATCTTTCGGCTTGATCTTGGTCTTGATGAAGTCGGTAAAGGTCATGTCGGCCATTGGGTTCTTGCCGATCAGGCCCAGGCTCGCGGCCTGCTTGAATGCGACCTTGAGCACACCGAACACCAAGCGCACATGCGCCACGCTGTATTGCGATTGCAGCGGCCACATCAGCTTGGTGTCTAGCGTGGCATGGTTCAGTTCGACCAAGCGCAGCGCGCCGAGACAGGGCAGCAATTGGCACTTCACCGCCGAGCGCGCCGTGGCCTTTCGGTTCTTGCTCAGGTTGCCGTCGTGCGCGACGCGATGCGTATACCACTCCAGCACCTCGCCGACGGTCGACCAACCGGACGTGGACAGCGCGCCCGATTGTGGCTCGATGGCCAGGCGCTGCATGACGTTGGGCAGCACCGACAACACCGCCTTAACGGTGAGGTCGGGATAGTTGCCGAGCTTGTGCCAGTGCTCTTTGCCCTGGGCGCGCGTCACGACGTAGAAACTGCCCCGCTCGCGGTTCTGGCGGTAGCGAAAGCGCAGAGGACGCTGGGTGTCGCGCAGTTGGGTGATTGCGCTGTCGCCTGCATGCCGCTTGATTGCGGCTTCGGACAGGCTGACGGCAACGGATTTAGACATGGGGAGTCTCCAGGGTTGAGGTGATATGGCGTGTGGTTTGCTGGTCGTAGTGCGTGCGCAGCTCGGCGCCGGCCGGGCAGTGCGTGGGGGATTTGGGGAGGTGGGCACGACAGATGCCGCACGCCATGACGTGGCTCAGGTAGGCGTCGCGGGCCACCAGCCAGGGCAAAGGCGATGCTGCGGTGGTGCTGGCATCGCCGGCCGGTGTCGGCGAACGCAGCGGGCGCGGTGGCGTTGTCCAGCCGTGCGAGCGAATCAACCGGGCGGCGTCACTGATACGCCCGCGCGCGGCGAGGTCGTCGGCATCCACCCGCCCGCTTTCCAGCAACCAGTCAGGCGAACAACCCAGCACGGCCGCCAGCAGTTCCAGCCACTGCGCGGCGGGCAGATTCGAGGGGCTGCCGTGCTCTGCGTTGTTGGTGACGGGTTGCGACCGCCGAACGAATGCGCCCAGGGCCGCCAAGTCGAGCGGCGCCGTTTTCGCTGGTCCATTGCAGCGCGCTACCTGCTGTTGGCCTGGGTCACACCGGGAACACCGGGAACAACCAGCAACGACGGGGGCTGTAGCTGTTCCCGGTATTGGTTTTGACCGGGAACACCGGGAACACCGGGAACAAAAAGCCTGGCCGCTGTTCCCGGTGTGTTCCCGGTCTGTGACCCAGCAACGGCGCCCGCAAAGACCCGCGCTTGCTGGACCTGGCGGTTTGTTCCCGGTGTGACCCGGGGTTTCCCGGTTGGCGATTTCTGGTCTGCCATGGCTATTCCTCCAAGGCGGCCAGCAAGGCGGCGGGATTGACCACGTAGACCCGCGCGACGCCTTCACCCTTGACCCGCACACGCTTGGTCAGGCGGCCGTCGCGGTCGTTGTCGCGTTCGGCGATGGCGCCGGCATTGTCGAGGCAGGCCAGCACGCGCCGCGTATCGAAGCCCTGGGCGGCGTCGGCCAGCGCCTGCGCGGTGAACAGGTAGAGGCGGCCGTCGCCATGGGCGCGATACCAGCCGGCGCGGTCATGCACGGCGGCGCCGTCCGTACCGTCGATGTTGGCGAAGCGGGCGGCGTGGCGGTCGATGAAGGTGGACACCGCCCGCATGATCTTGGCGTCTTCGGACTGGCCACGGCCCCGGAACTCGGCCCAAGCGCCGAACAGTTCCCGCATCGCGGCGATGGCGGTGCCCTGCGCCCACGGCAGCAACTCGCCCTGTATGGCCAGCTCGCCAGCCAGGGCGGCGATGGCGAATCGCGCCGCCGCCCGCGCATCCTGCCCGGTGCCGATGGGGAAGCCCTGGCGCATGTCGGCGAACAAGGCTTCCAGCTCGGCGGCGGCCTCGGCAGTCGGCTCGCGTGCCACCAGCAGCTCGACAAAGGCCGGCCCAAGTTGGCCGTAGTGTTGCGCCGTCGCGCGTTTGAGGGTGTCGGCGAATGCCCGGCCGGCACCCTTGCGGCCATCCTCGCTGGTGTGCTCATGGGGCAGGCCCAGGCCGTGCAAGTTGTCATAGGCGCCATAGCGGCGATAGGTGGGCACGTCCAATAGGCGCAGCTCTTGGCCGGCCTTGCTGCGCATTCCGGCGCTTTCCATGTGCTTGCTCATGGTCAGCTCGCCGCTGGACAGCACCATGACCCGCCACTTCTGCACTTGGCGGGGCAGGCCCGACACCTTGCCGCGTTGGCGGCCGGTGCCGTTGCCCAGGGCATAGATGATCCCGCCCACATCCTGGGGCTTGGCTTCGCCGATTTCGTCGAGCACAAGCAGGGTGTCATTGCGCAGCGTGGCCACGCCCTCCAGTCCCGTGCTGGTGGCGTTCCACGTGCGAAGGAAGTCGCGCGGTTTACCCCACACGCTGGCGGCCACGGCCAGCGCAATGCTTTTGCCGCTGGAACTATCGCCCAGCAGGTGGAAGCCGCCGCCGTCGGCGTCGAGCAGGGTCAGCAAAGGCCCGGCCAGGGCCGCGCAGACGGCAAGAATCAGCACCGGATTACCCAGGCAACGGGCGGCCACCTCGGCCTGCCAGCCGGCCAGGTCGCCGGCCGTGTCGTATTCATGGCCGCCGGCCTCGGTCGACTGAAACACCACGTCACCGCCGCCGATGACTCGGCGCGGCATGACGAACAGTGCCGGGCCATACCAGCCGGTGCGCGTCGCCGCCATGGCTTGGCGTTCCGGGCTGCTGCTCATCAGGTAGTCCATCAGCGCTTGCCGCTGTTTGTGCGGGATGGTTGCGCCCATGTTGAGCAGCACCGCACGCAGCTCGGCGCCGTCGCCGGCCAGCATCTCCATCGGTGCCGCCCACTGCTTCCAGGCGCTCGCCCCTTTGGGCAGCAGGTGCAGCAGTCGGCCGAAGTTCTCCCCGCGCTCATCGCAGGTAATAGCCAGCACCTCCAGTGGCGAACAAACCAGCGTGTCGGTTTCCGCATCGTCGCGGATGCCGTGGAAGTAAAGGCCGGGGGCCAGGACGTGGCCTTGCCGCGTCTGTACCCAACTGGCATAGGTGGCCCAGCTCGGCCGGGCCGGCGTAACCGTGGGGTGCTTGATCTTCGCCTTGCGCTTCTTGGGCGCGGGCTTGCTGGCGGGTTTGCTCGGCCGCTTGCCGCTGGGCGTCGCTTCCCCCTGGCCGGCCGCCCCAAATGTCTCGCCCGGCTCCGTTTGGCTTGGCCTATCGGTCATGGGCAGCGTCCCAGCAGTGCAGGTCGTTGAAGTCGGACAGTTCCAGTGGCGCGCCCGCCGGCCACTCGGGGAACACCACCATGGCCCCGACCGCCAGGGCGGCAGCATCGGCAGCCGTACGGCCGGGATTGCCATCGCTTAGGCGGTCGTCGTCGCCGGCTATTACCAGCTCAATCAGACTGCCGTACTTGGCGCGCAGGGCCTGGGCTACCGGGCGCAGGTTGCCGGCATTCATGGCGCATACCACGGCATCGGCGCCTTCGTAGTGTTCAAACAGCGTGGCGCCGGTCGCCCAGCCCTCGCAGACGAACAAGCGCCGCCCCGGCTCGACTTGGCCCAGCAGGTGGAAGGCGCCCAGCACCTGGCCGCCAAACAGAAAGCGCTTACCGCCGTCGGCGCCGATACGTTGTAGGTTCACCAGCTCGCCGGCAGTGTTGAGCAACGGCACAAGCAGCTCGCCGCGATACTCGCGCAGGTCTTGGGCGTGTAACCGCTTCGCCGCCAGATAGGCGTGCGCCGGGTTGGCGGCGGCGCTGGCCTGCCACAGTCGGCGAGCGAAGTCGGCGGCGGTCTGTTGCTTGTGGCGTTTCTGCTCGGCCTCGCGGGCGGTACGCTGCTCTGCCTCCAGCCTTGCCGCCGCCAACCGCCGACGTTGGCCGTCGTCGTGACTATCGCCAGTGTCCTGCCGCCCATCCAGCGCGTGGAGGCGCAGCCCAAGCCGGCGGGCCAGGTCGCACGCGGCGTCCGCCTGATTCACGCCCCACAGATAGGCGGCCAGCGACACCAAGTCGCCGCCGCCGTCGCCACAGGCGAAGTCATGCCAGCGTCCGTCCACCAGGGAAACCGAAAAGCTCCCGGCCTGTCGGTCGGCTCGCGTGGGGTTGCGGGCAACCCATTCGCTGCTCTTGCGGGTGCCTTCCGGCAGTAGCTCCGGCACCAATGCGGCAGCGTGCTGCAACGCGACAGCGGCCACCGCGCGAATGTCTTCGACGATCCGGGTTTTCTTCAGGCAAGCCGATCCCGGCAACGCCTCGCGGCGCTGTTGAAAATAGCTCATGGGTTAGTCCTGGCTTACGGGTGACGGGTGGGGAGTTGCCGGGCTGCAATGCGCGGCCGCGCGGATGCCGGCCAAGGTGCCGTGCGCGTTACGGGTGACGGTTGCCAGCTCTGCCGATAGCCCCGCCAGCGCGGCCAGCATCGAGCAAATGGCGACGGCCAAACCGTCATCGACATGGCCGGCACCTGTTGCGCCGTCCAACAGTTCGCCGATGGCGGCAATGCCGGTGCTCAAGCGCTCGCCTTGGCACTCGGCGATACAGGCCAACCGCTCCAGGCGGTCGACATGCCCAGATAGGCTGTCTGCGGCGGATGCTGCCGGGGTGGCGAGCAGTTCCCGCCAGTAGTTCGGGGTGCTCATTGTGCCGCGCCCTTGGAGCTATCGGCCTGGGCCTTATCCCGCGCGGCAATCTTGGCTTGCAACCAGGCGTCCACCTCGGCCACGACGTAATAGGCGGCAGCCTGGCGGGCGTCACCATCCTTGATGGGTTTGGGAAAGGTCGGGTCTTTCGCCTTGAGCTTGGCGAGGCCGGAACGGGTCACGTCCAGCCATTGGCAGAGGGCGGGCTGACGGATCAGGCCTTTAGTTGATTGGGGGTTGTTCGGGTGCATAAGGGCCTCTGTGTGGTTGAGGCTTATCACGTTATGCACCCTACTCGTCGGAGTCATTGCAATTGCAAAAATACCGGTTTGGTTAGTCCTGAGGCAGTGTGGCCCATTGCTCGCTCAGTTGGCGGCCATCAGTAAGAAGTACCTTTCGCCTGTCTTTAGCATCCTTGAGGATTCTTGCAATCGTTCGGCTTCCGATGGCCCCGGGGTAAGTATTCAGAATTTCGGTCGTTATGTCTTTTTGCGCCCACTCTCTGCCTTTGACTTCTTTGGCGAGCGAATTGACGATCTGTAGCAGTGCAGAGATTGTTGTGAGGTCGGAGTCTCTAATTTTGGAGCTATTAGGGCTTTCGCTTTTGGCTTTTGTTCTCTTATTTGGACTAATGTAATCGGGAGCGTCAGTGAATGGGCTCATCCCTCGCCAATTTCCTGTTGCCTCTATATCGAAGGCATCAGAAGAGTCGCAATAATCATGCACTGCTTTCTGGTAGTCGCCCTCATCTAGATATTTCTTCACATTACCCACTGAACGCCTAATCTCAACTTGCGTGTAGGCCCGCACAAAGTGCTTCTCTTCAATCTTATCTAGCTGCCCGCCGGCCCTCCTAGCAAAGGCTCTGTAGCTCATCGTTCTTAGGGTTGGGACCTCCCCGCTCCCAAAACACACCCACTCCGCCATTTTGAATACCCCACCCTCTCGGAGTGGGTAGGGGATTTTTTTTGTTTCTGCCTCAAAGCCATTCATTAAAGAAGGGTCGTCATAGGCGGCATTAATTACAAAGAAGTTGTTCCCAGGATACATTTCCTTGTCACGAGGACAAAAAATCATATAGGCCGGAACCACGCCAAAATCAGCAAGCTCTTTCATATCGTCTGGCGTGATTTTTTTACCCGTTAGCTCGCACAGCATTTCCATTGCTTTATTTTCCGTAATCGTCTTCATGTTCACTTCAAGCTCCGGGCGAAGTATTAAATCCGCAACTACGCTGCTGGTGTTTTTTACAAGATTGGCGATATAAAAAATTAGGCTCGCTTCATTGCCACCACGTTCGCCCCGCCCCGATTGGCGAAATCATACGGCGTGACATGCCGCTCACGGTTTGCATCTAGATAGTCAGCCCACCATTGCACCATCAGTCGGCGTTCCTCCAGATGTTCGGCTTTGTGGATATACGCCGCCCGCACGCCGTTGCGCTCTTGGTGGCTCATCTGGCGCTCTACCGCGTCCCGCGACCACAGGCCCGACTCGACTAGGGCACTGCATGCCATGGCCCGGAAACCGTGCCCGCAAAGCTCCGTCTTGGTGTCGTAGCCCATGCGCCGTAACGCCTTATTTATGGTGTTTTCGCTCATCGGCTTGTAGTGGTAGTGGTCGCCGGGAAATACCAGCTCATAACTGCCGGACAGCACGTGGATTTGGCCAAGCAGCCCCAGGGCTTGCCGTGACAACGGCACCAGGTGGGGCGTTCTCATTTTTGCGCCGCGCTGGGAGAACTTCACCCCTTCGATAGCTTCACGCTCGCCCGGTATCGTCCAGAGCGCACGTTTAAAGTCCACCTCGGGCCAGCGGGCAAAACGCAGCTCACTGGAGCGAATAAACACCACCAGGGCCAAACGCACAGCCAGGCTAGTCAAGGCCCGGCCTTGGTCGGCTTCAATGCGCCCCAGCAGCTCGGGTAAGCGCTCCAGCGCCAAGGCGGGACGATGCACGGCCTTTCTGGTAGCGGTGGCCCCGGACAAATCGCGGGCGGGGTTGTAGTCGATTTGGCCGTGCTGCACTGCCAACCTCAAGATGCCGTCGATGTACTGACGCAGACGGCCGGCTAGCTCCAGCTTGCCGGCGGCTTCGGCAGCTTTCAGCGGCTTCATCAACAACGGGATACTCTTCAGGTCAGCCAGTGGGCGCGCGCCCAGCTCAGGCAATAGGTGCGATTCGATGCGGCTAAGTACAGTGGCCGCGTGCCCGGCCGACCACTTCGCCGCCCCGGCCTTGTGCCAGGCCCTAGCCGCCGCCTCAAAAGTGTTGGTGCTCTTGGCGGCCTCTTCGACTTTCGCCAGCCTGGCAGCCTCTACCGGGTCAATGCCTTCGGCGAGCAATGCCAGCGCTTCGGCACGACGGGTGCGCGCGCCCTTCAGCGTCAAAGCTGGATAGTTCCCGAAAGCAGTCAAACCGGCCCGCCCGTCCGGCTTGGTGTACTTGAACCGCCAGGATTTAACCCCCGTGGGCTTGACCAGCAGATAGAGGCCCTGCCCGTCGAATAGCTTGTAATCCTTGTCGCGGGCCTTTGCGGCCTCACATTTCGGGTCTGTGAGCGGCGTTACAGTGCGAGCCATAGGGATACGTTTTTCCGTCGAACCATGCGTATCCCTAAACGTATCCCTAAAATTCGGGGTTGTACAGAATCATTTGAAAACATACGGGCACAAAAAAACCGGCTGAGAGTGCCGGTTTTAGTAGGTTTCAGGTTCACTAGGGAACATCTGAAATCATGTCATTGGTGCCCGAAGCCGGACTCGAACCGGCACGCCATTGCTGGCGAGAGATTTTAAGTCTCCTGCGTCTACCGATTTCGCCATTCGGGCGGCAGCGCTGTGCGAAGGGCGGACTATATACAGCCCTCTGCGTCCTCGCAAGGCATGCAAAGGCACGCCAGGGAGAATGAAAAAGGCCTCGTAAATCATGGATCTACGAGGCCTTTTATATTGGAGGCTGAGGTCGGAATCGAACCGGCGTTCACGGATTTGCAATCCGGTGCATAACCACTCTGCAACTCAGCCATGAAGCAAACGAGCCGCCTTGGCGACTCGTGTAAAACTGGAGCGGGAAACGAGACTCGAACTCGCGACCCCGACCTTGGCAAGGTCGTGCTCTACCAACTGAGCTATTCCCGCTTGTCTTGTCGACGGGCGCCATTCTATAGAATCGAAACGCGCCGTCAACCCTTTGATTCAAAAATACTTATTTCTTTTCCGAGGTGGTGCTGAGGTGTGGCCAGGCAGCCAGCAGGTACTGCAGCATGGACCACAATGTCAGCACCGCTGCGACCACCAGCAGGGTATATCCGAGCACAACCCAGAAGGTAAATACCGGCGGGTTACCCAGCAGTATGACCAGCGCGAGCATCTGCGCCGCGGTTTTCCACTTGCCAAGGTTGGACACGGCTACATGCGCCCGAGCACCGATCTCGGCCATCCATTCACGCAGAGCGGATACGACGATCTCGCGACCGATGATGGTCGCCGCGGCCAAGGTCAGCCAGAGATTGGAGTGTTCAGCCGCCAGCAATACCAGCGCCACTGCCACCATCAGTTTGTCCGCCACCGGATCGAGGAAGGCGCCAAAGGGGGTGCCCTGCTCCCAGCGGCGGGCCAGATAGCCGTCGAGCCAGTCGGTCAAGGCAGCAACCGCGAAGACTCCGCTGGCAGCCCAATAGCTCCAGGAGAACGGTAAATAGAACAGCAAGATGAAGACCGGGATCAGCGCGACCCGGAGCACGGTAAGCAAGTTGGGGATGTTCATCGGCACAACTAGGCTGCGAGGTGAGCGGGCATTCTACTCGCTGTGCAGAGTGTCATAAATCAACTCGGCGAGCTTTTTACTGATTCCGGGCGCTTTGGCGATTTCTTCGGCGCTGGCACGGGACAATTCCTGCAGGCCGCCAAAGTGATTGAGCAGCTCGCGCCGCCGCTTCGGGCCGATCCCTGCCACCTCTTCAAGCGTCGAGGTGCGCCGCGTCTTGCCACGGCGCGCACGGTGCCCGGTGATCGCGAAACGGTGTGACTCGTCACGGATCTGCTGGATCAGGTGCAGTGCCGGCGAATTGCCGGGCAAGGTGAACTCATGCTCGGCGTCGTTCAGGTAGAGCACTTCCAGGCCAGGCTTGCGCGTCGTGCCCTTGGCCACACCGAGCAGGATCAGATCCGGCACGGCCAGCTCCTGCAGCACTTCACGAGCCATGGCCAGTTGCCCTTTGCCACCGTCCACCAGCAGCACATCGGGCAACTTGCCTTCGCCATCCTTGATCTTGCTGAAGCGCCGGGTCAGCGCCTGGTGCATCGCGGCATAATCATCGCCAGCGGTGACACCCTCGATATTGAAGCGGCGATAGTCGGACTTCAGCGGGCCTTCCGGGCCGAACACCACGCAGGAGGCGACCGTCGCCTCACCACTGGAATGGCTGATATCGAAGCACTCCATGCGCTGCGGCGGTTCGTCCATTTCCAGCACGGTAGCCAGCGCGTCGAAACGCTCAGCCAGGTGCTGCCGATTAGCCAGGCGCGCCGCCAGTGCTTGCTCGGCATTGGTCACCGCTAACTGCTGCCAACGGGCTCGCGTGCCGCGCACCCGCAGGCTGATGCTGAGGCTGCGACCACGTAGCGACTCGATAGCCTCGATCAGCGTGGCGAAGTCTTCGTGCTGCACGTTGACGATCAGTTCGCTGGGCAGGTCGCGCTCGGCATTGCCCAAGTAGTACTGGGCGAGAAAGGCCATCAGCACATCGCCGCCCTCCTCTTCAATCGCCACCTGCGGGAAGAAATTCTTGCTGCCCAGCACGCGCCCGCCGCGCACGCTGATCAGGTGCACACAGGCGCCGCCAGGCGTGAGCATCACCGCGACCACGTCGACGTCACCGGTGCCACCTTCCATGCTTTGCTGGTCCTGCACGCGCCGCAGCATAGAAATCTGGTCGCGCAGTTCCGCCGCGCGCTCGAATTCCAGCGCCATCGAGGCCTTTTCCATGCTGGCCGACAGTTCCTCGCTCAAGGCATTGCTGCGGCCATCGAGAAACATCACCGAGTGGCGCACGTCTTCGGCGTACTCCTCCGGGCTGACCAAGCCGACGCAGGGACCTTTGCAACGTTTGATCTGGTACTGCAGGCAGGGACGCGTGCGGTTCCTGTAGTAGCTGTCCTCGCACTGGCGAACCAGGAAGGTTTTCTGCAGCAGGCTCAGGCTCTCGCGAATGGCCAGCGCACTGGGATAGGGGCCGAAATAGCGCCCCTTGGCCTTTTTCGCGCCACGGTGAATGCCGAGGCGTGGGAACTCGCCGTCGGAGAGAAACACGTAGGGATAGGATTTATCGTCGCGCAGCAGGATGTTGTACGGCGGTCGCCATTCCTTGATCAGCGTCTGCTCGAGCAGCAGCGCCTCGGTCTCGTTGGCGGTGATGGTGGTTTCGATCTGCGCAATGCGCGCCACCAAGGCGGCGGTCTTGGGCGCCTGGCCGGTCTTGCGGAAATAACTGGCGAGGCGCTTCTTGAGGTTTTTCGCCTTGCCGACGTAGAGCAGGCGGGCCTCGCTATCGAACATGCGATAGACGCCGGGGCGACCACTGCAGGTCGCCAGGAAGGCACTCGAATCGAATGGTGCGGACATTTTCAGCTAACGGCGTCGACCATGCCGTGGCGAACCGCGAGCAGAGCCAACTCGACGTCGCTGGTGATGGAGAGCTTCTCGAAGATGCGGTAGCGGTAGGTATTGACCGTCTTCGGCGACAGGCACAGCTTGTCCGAGATGTTCTGCACCTTGTGACAGTTGGCAATCATCAGGGCGATCTGGATCTCTCGCTCGGACAGCAGATCGAATGGCGAGCCATTGTTCTGCGGCTGGAAGGATTTCAGCGCCAGCTGCTGAGCGATTTGAGGGTCGATGTAGCGCTGGCCGGCGAATACCAGGCGAATGGCTTGCACCATTTCATCCAGAGCCGCGCCCTTGGTCAGATATCCGGCAGCACCGGCCTGCAGCAAGCGCGTCGGGAACGGATCTTCCTCGCACACGGTAACGGCGACGACTTTGATATCGGGATGGCTGCGCATCAATTTGCGAGTGGCTTCAAGGCCGCCGATGCCGGGCATCTTCACGTCCATCAGGACGACGTCGGGCTTGAGTTCGCGGACCTTGAGCAGGGCTTCTTCGCCAGTGCAGGCTTCACCTACGACTTGCAGACCGTCGATATCGGCCAGCATGCGGGTGATACCCGTGCGAACCAGATCGTGATCGTCGACAACCAGGACCCTAATCAATCGCCACCTCGTTGCACCTAGTCAGCCACCGTGCAGCGACGGTGAGGTTGAACTTGCCGGCCACCATAGCAAAAAGCCAGGGTCTGACCTAGCTTGGTGCACCGCCGTCAAAAAGCAAGCGCCAGATTAAGGTCAGAAATTGCGTCAAGGCAATTGGAGAATTGGCGGAAGCGGTGAGATTCGAACTCACGGATAGTTGCCCATCGACGGTTTTCAAGACCGTTGCCTTAAACCACTCGGCCACGCTTCCAAATTCTTGAGTGCGGAGGCTGACACTCAAACCTCCGCAGTAGTGCGGGCGGCAATCTTACCGGAACGCAACACACTGTCAAACTCTAAGTCTTGGCAGGCAATCCCGCTCTGTTATGATCCAATACATTCGAATTGAAAGCCTCGTAGCCACAGGAGCGTCGCCATGCAAGAGCGAGATTATGCACTCAACCATTCTCAGGTTGAGCAACAGGAAGTCAGCAGCGTTCTACGCAACACCTACGGTCTACTGGCCATCACCCTGGCCTTCAGTGGCCTGGTCGCCTTCCTCAGCCAGCGCGCCAATGTTCCCTATCCAAACATCTTCGTGGTGCTGATCGGTTTCTACGGCCTGTTCTTCCTCACCGCCAAGCTGCGCAACTCTTCCTGGGGCCTGCTTTCCACCCTGGCGCTGACCGGTTTCATGGGCTACACCTTGGGCCCGATCCTCAACCGCTATCTGGGCATGGCCAACGGTGCTGAAGTCATCAGCTCCGCCTTCACCATGACCGCATTGGTGTTCTTCGGCCTGTCCGCCTACGTGCTGACTACCCGCAAGGACATGAGCTTCCTCAGCGGCTTCATCACCGCCGGTTTCTTCGTTCTGCTGGGCGCCATCGTTGCCAGCTTCTTCTTCCAGATCAGCGGCCTGCAACTGGCGATCAGCGCTGGCTTCGTGCTGTTCTCTTCGGTCTGCATCCTGTTCCAGACCAGCGCGATCATCCATGGTGGTGAGCGTAACTACATCATGGCCACCATCAGCCTGTACGTGTCGATCTACAACCTGTTCATCAGCCTGCTGCAGATCTTCGGCATCATGGGCGGCGACGACTGATAGCCGTTCGCCCCCCCCCCTAAAGCCCGCTTCGGCGGGCTTTTTCTTGCGCGCCTGTTTGTCTTTGCTGCAGTGATTCTTTGTTTGCCGGGCACCCTGGCCTTATCATTGGCCCAGTTTTGCCTCGTCGGACGCCCCATGAAGTTTGCCATCGCCCTGTTCGCCGCCCCTCACCAGCCCGCTTCGCGTCGCGCATTGCGCTTTGCCCAGGCCGCATTGGCTGGCGGCCATGAGATCGTTCGCCTGTTCTTCTATCAGGACGGTGTGCACAGCGCCGCCAGCAACGTGGTCAGCCCGCAGGACGAGCTTGATCTGCCCAGTGAATGGCGCGAGTTCGTTACCGCCAACGGGCTGGACGCAGTGGTCTGCATCGCCGCCGCACTGCGTCGTGGCGTGCTCAATGGCGAGGAAGCGCAGCGCTATGCCAGGCCCGCTGCCAACCTGGAAGCACCGTGGGATCTATCCGGGCTGGGCCAATTGCATGAAGCGGCGCAGCAAGCCGACCGACTTGTCTGTTTCGGAGGCTCGTGAGTGAGCAAATCACTATTGATCATCAGCCGCCAGGCGCCTTGGAGTGGTCCCGGCGCGCGTGAGGCGCTGGATATCGCCCTGGCCGGCGGCGCTTTCGACCTGCCCATCGGCATGCTGTTTCTCGATGACGGTGTGTTTCAGCTCAGCACCGGACAACAGCCCGGCCAGCTGCAACAGAAAGACCTCGGCGCCAACCTCCAGGCCCTGCCGATGTTCGGCGTCGAGGAACTGTATGCCAGCCAGCGCAGCCTGGCCGAACGCGGCCTGAGCGATGCAGAACTGAATCTGGCGGTACAGCAACTCGACGACACAGCGCTGACCGCCCTTCTCGATCGTTATGACCAGGTGATCACCCTCTGATGGCCACCCTGCATATCCTCTCCCATTCGCCGTTCGCTGATAGCCGTTTGGCCAGTTGCCTGCGTCTGCTAGGCGCCAATGACGCATTGCTGCTCAGTGGCGATGCGGTCTACGCACTGCAGCCCGGCACCGCCAACCTGCAGGCGCTGCAATTGATGCCTGCCAGTGTTGCGCTCTACGCTCTGGATGAAGACCTTGCTGCTCGCGCGCTACAGGCGCCCGAGCGTGCTCAGGTCGTCGACTATCCGGGGTTCGTCGAGCTGTGCACTCGCTACGCCAAGGTCAACAGCTGGCCATGAGTACGCTCAACGTCGACGGACGTGACATCGCCCTGGACAAGGACGGCTACCTGATCGACCTGCAGGATTGGTCGCGCCCCGTAGCCGAGGCGCTGGCCGCCGCAGAGGGGCTGCAGCTAAGCGCTGAGCACTGGGAGATCCTCGACCTGCTGCGCGCCTTCTACGCGGAATTCCAGCTGTCGCCAGCCAACCGTCCGCTGATCAAGTATGCGGCCCTGAAACTCGGCACAGAAAAGGGCAACAGCCTGCACCTCAATCGCCTGTTCAAGGGCACGCCCGCCAAACTCGCCGCCAAGCTCGCCGGCCTGCCAAAACCGACCAATTGCCTATGAACCTGATCACGCCCGCCGAACACCCCTTCGCCCAATTCGTACGTATTCTCGGCAAGGGCAAGCGCGGCGCGCGTGGTCTGACCCGCGAGGAAGCCCGTGAAGCCATGGGCATGTTGCTCGACGGCAAGGTCGAAGACACCCAGCTCGGCGCCTTCCTGATGCTGCTGCGGCACAAGGAAGAGAGCGCCGAAGAGCTCGCCGGCTTCACTGAGGCCATCCGCCCACGGCTCGCCGCGCCTGAAATCCCGGTCGACCTGGACTGGCCCAGCTATGCCGGCAAGAAACGCCATCTGCCCTGGTACCTGCTGGCCGCCAAAGCGCTGGCCGCCAGTGGCGTGCGTATCTTCATGCACGGCGGTGGTGC
The DNA here is from genome assembly GCF_900115475.1 of Ectopseudomonas composti. Taxonomy (GTDB): domain Bacteria; phylum Pseudomonadota; class Gammaproteobacteria; order Pseudomonadales; family Pseudomonadaceae; genus Aquipseudomonas; species Aquipseudomonas composti. The sequence continues at coordinate 273,009 of NZ_FOWP01000003.1, read as the reverse complement.
TCATACCGCAGGGCGCATGTACACCGAGCAGTTGCTGGCGCAACTGGATATCCCCTGCTGCCAGGACTGGCAAGCAGTGGGAGCGGCGCTCGACCAGCACAACCTGGCCTACAGCTACCTGGGCGACTGGATGCCGGCACTGCAGCGCATGATCGATCTGCGCAACACCCTGGGCCTGCGCTCGCCGATCCATTCCCTGGCGCGAGTGATCAATCCACTTGGCGCCCGCTGCGGGCTGCAAAGCATCTTCCATCCCGGCTATCAGGCCGTGCATCGCGAAACCAGTCGCCTGCTGGGTGATCACGCCATCGTGATCAAGGGCGAAGGCGGCGAGATCGAGGCCAACCCGGACGGTACGTGCCATCTGCATGGCACGCTCGCTGGCGAGAACTGGGACGAAGAATGGCCCGCGCTGTCAGCACAGCGCCATGTCAAACCCGAGCGACTCGACCCGGCCGTGCTGGGCGCCTTCTGGCGCGGCGAGCACGATGATCCTTACGGTCGCCTGGCGGTGATCGCCACCATGGCCGTCGCCCTGCGCGGGCTAGGTCTGGGCCGTGAAGAGGCATTCCAGCAGGCCCAGCAACGCTGGGATGCACGCTTTTCAATCTAGTCAGTCGATTGTTTAAGCCAGCTTTTTCCACCTTTCAATCGACTTCATAACGTTAGACTCCAGGTTCATTCAAGACGGAGGCACGCGTTATGGGCTTGTTGATCGATGGACGCTGGCATGACCAGTGGTACGACACCGGCAACAGTGGCCGCTTCGAGCGCGAAAGTGCACAACGCCGCAACTGGGTAACCGCAGACGGTAGCGCCGGGCCAAGTGGTGATGGTGGTTTCAAGGCTGAATCCGGGCGTTATCACCTCTATGTGTCCCTGGCCTGCCCATGGGCTCATCGCACGCTGATCCTGCGCAAACTCAAAGGCCTCGAGTCGCTGATCGATGTATCAGTGGTGAGCTGGTTGATGCGCGAACAAGGCTGGACCTTCGACCGCAACTTCGGCTCCAGCGGTGATCACCTGGATAACCTGAGCCACATGTATCAGCGCTACACCGCCGATGACCGTCAGTACACCGGCCGCGTCACCGTGCCCGTGCTGTGGGACAAGCAAACCAGTGGCATCGTCAGCAACGAGTCGGCGGAAATCATCCGCATGTTCAACAGCGCCTTCGACGGCCTGACCGGCAACGGCCTGGACTTCTACCCCGAGCCGCTACGCGAGCGTATCGACCAGCTCAATGAGCGCATCTACCCGGCAGTGAACAACGGCGTTTACCGCGCAGGCTTCGCCACTACGCAGGAGGCCTACGAAGAGGCTTTCGACGAGCTGTTCGCCATGCTCGATGAACTGGAAACGCTACTGGACGAAAACCGCTACCTGGTCGGCGAATACCTGACCGAGGCAGACATTCGCCTGTTCACCACGCTGATCCGCTTCGATGCCGTCTATCACGGGCATTTCAAATGCAATCTGCGGCGCATCGAGGATTACCCGAACCTGTCCAACTGGCTGCGCGAACTGTATCAGTGGCCGGGCATCGCCGAGACGGTGGATTTCACTCACATCAAATCGCACTATTACGCCAGCCACGCCACCATCAACCCGACCGGCGTGATCCCCAAAGGGCCACTGCAGGATTTCACCCACGCGCATGATCGCCAGCACCTGCCGGGCAAAGGCGTGTTTCAACGTTAGAAGTGACAGCGGAGAGTGACTGAAGCCTCGACAATGAGGCTTCAGTCATCAAAAGCGTCAGATGCTGTTCTGAGCGCCTTCGAACCAGGCCAGCTTGTCACGCAGGGTGACCACTTCCCCGACAATCACCAGGGTGGGCGCGTGCACTTCGTGCTCGGCCACCAGTTGCGGCAAGGTCTCCAGGGTACCGGTGAAGACACGCTGATTCTGCGTGGTGCCCTGCTGCACCAATGCCGCAGGCGTCGCGCCCGAACGGCCGTGAGCGATCAACTGTTCGCAGATACCCGGCAGCCCTACCAGCCCCATGTAGAACACCAGGGTTTGCCCTGGCGCGACCAGATCCTTCCACGGCAGGTCGCTGCTGCCATCCTTGAGGTGCCCGGTGACGAAGCGCACCGACTGCGCATGGTCGCGGTGAGTCAACGGGATGCCGGCATAGGCCGCGCAACCTGAGGCAGCGGTGATGCCCGGTACCACCTGGAAGGGAATATCTTCTGCCGCCAGTTGCTCGATCTCCTCACCGCCGCGACCGAAGATGAACGGATCCCCACCTTTAAGACGCAGCACGCGCTTGCCCTGACGAGCCAGGTCGATCAGCAACTGGTTGATCTGCTCCTGCGGCACGGCGTGATCAGCGCGGCGTTTGCCGACATAGATACGCTCGGCATCACGCCGGCACAACTCGATGATGGCGGGCGCCACCAGGCGGTCGTACAGCACGACGTCGGCTTGTTGCATCAGGCGCAAGGCGCGGAAGGTCAGCAGATCGGGATCGCCCGGCCCGGCACCGACCAGGTACACCTCGCCCAGTGCGCGCGGCGTAGCGCCGGCCACACGCGCTTCCAGCAGGCGCTCGGCCTCTTCCGGCTTGCCGGCAAAAACGCTCTCGGCGATTTGCCCCTGAAAGACGTCCTCCCAGAACACACGGCGCTGCTGCACGTCCGGAAACAGCTGCTTGACCCGCTCACGGAAACGCTTGCCCAGGTTGGCCAGTTGGCCGTAGGTGGCCGGAATCCAGGTCTCGATCTTGGCGCGGATCAGCCGTGCCAGCACCGGAGCATCACCGCCACTGCTGACCGCAACGATCAGCGGCGAGCGATCGACGATGGCGGGGAAAATCACGCTGCACAGCGCCGGCGCATCCACCACGTTGACGGGAATGCCCAGCGCCTGGGCGTCAGCTGAAATCTGCGCATTTAGGGGGACGTCATCGGTGGCGGCGATGACCAGGGCTACGCCCTGCAGATCACTGCTTGCATAGCCGCGCTGGAACATGCCATCAGCGCCGGCCAGCGCCTGCAACTCGCTACGGATCTCCGGGGCGACCACACGCAGGCGAGCACCGGCATCGCTCAACAGGCGCGCCTTGCGCAGCGCAACCTCACCACCGCCGATCACCAGTACCGGGCGATCCTGCAGCTTGTGGAACAGCGGAAGGAATTGCATAAGTCAGCCTCGAATGAGGTAGGAAGGCGAACGACGGGTTCGTAGGGGGCGCCATGCGCACCGAACTACGCTGAAAGGCCTTGGTGCGCACAGCGCCCATCGTCAGGCGCGCTATATAACCGGGGTAGCCGCACTACCCCGCTTACACCGGCTTAGCCGATCGCTTCAATGCCGCCCATGTAGGGCTTCAGAACCTCGGGCACACGAATGCTGCCGTCGGCCTGCTGGTAGTTCTCCAGTACCGCCACCAGGGTGCGACCAACCGCCAGACCGGAACCGTTGAGCGTATGCAGCAGCTCTGGCTTGTTGGTTTCCGGGTTGCGATAGCGTGCCTGCATGCGGCGCGCCTGGAAGTCGCCGCAGTTAGAGCAGGACGAAATCTCGCGGTACTTGTCCTGGCTCGGCACCCAGACTTCCAGGTCATAGGTCTTCACCGCAGAGAAGCCCATATCACCGGTGCACAGGGCCAGCTTGCGATACGGCAGCTCCAGCAGTTGCAGCACACGCTCGGCGTTGGCGGTCATGCCTTCCAGCGCCTCGAAGGACTTGGACGGCTCGACGATCTGCACCATCTCGACCTTGTCGAACTGGTGCTGGCGGATCATCCCGCGTGTATCACGGCCCGAAGCGCCCGCCTCGCTGCGGAAGCATGGCGTGTGGGCGACGAACTTCAGTGGCAGCTGTCTAGCATCAAGAATCTCGCCGGCGACGATATTGGTCAGCGACACCTCGGCGGTCGGGATCAGGTACAGATCGGCCTGGTCTTCACGGACGATCTTGAACAAGTCTTCCTCGAACTTCGGCAACTGACCGGTGCCTTGCAGCGCCGGCGCCTGTACCAGGTACGGGGTGTAGGCTTCTTCGTAACCATGCTCGCCGGTGTGCAAGTTGATCATGAACTGCGCCAGGGCGCGATGCAGGCGCGCGATGGGCCCGCGCAGCAAAGCGAAACGCGCGCCGGAGAGCTTGGCAGCGGTCTCGAAGTCCAGCCAGCCGTGTTGCTCGCCGAGGGCGACGTGATCCTTGACCTCGAAATCGAAGCTGCGCGGCGTACCCCAGCGCGCAACCTCGACGTTGCCGTCTTCATCGGCACCGACCGGCACGGACTCGTGCGGCAGGTTGGGAATGTTCAGCAGCAGGTTGTCCAGCTCGCTCTGGATGGCGTCCAGCTCACGCTTGCCGGCCTCCAGGTCGCTGCCCATCTGGTCGACTTCCGCCAGCAGCGGCGCGATGTCTTCGCCACGCGCCTTGGCCTGGCCGATGGATTTGGAACGGCTGTTGCGCTCGGCCTGCAGTTGCTCGGTGCGCACCTGTACTGACTTGCGCTGACTCTCCAGGGCCTCGAAGCGGGCGACGTCGAGGGCGAAGCCACGGGTGGCGAGGCGCTCGGCAATTTCGGTGAGTTGCGTGCGGACAAGTTTGGAATCGAGCATGTTCGGGTCTCAATACATCGACTAAAAAAGATTGCGGCCACCAGCGTGACGCTGGTTGCCGAGTGTAAAGCTTTAGCGGGTCAGGATGCCAATCGAGCCAGGCTCAGACCGGCCCATGCAGCCAGCAGGCCACCAATGATACTGAATGCCAGGTAACCGAAGGCCTCGGGAGCGCGACCGCCCTCCATCAGTTTCATGATTTCCAGACTGAAAGACGAAAAGGTGGTGAAGCCGCCCAGAACGCCGGTAATCAGCCCGGTACGCAGCTCCAGCGGCAGGTCGGTACGGGTCAGGAACAGACCTGACAGCAGACCAATCAGCAGGCAACCGATGACGTTTACCGCAAAGGTGCCCAAGTAGAAATGCCGAGGCCAGTTACCGGCTACCCAGCTGGCAACCAGAAAGCGCATAACCGAACCAGCCGCGCCCCCTACGGCGACAGCGAGCGCTACACGAATCATGGCTTTCTCCTTTGCCTGGAGCTACTGGCGTCGAGCTGACGCAGGTGCTGCAGCTTGTCGCGGATTTTCAGCTCGAGGCCACGCGGCACTGGATCGTAATACTGACGCGGCTGCAGGTTTTCGGGGAAATAATCCTCACCCGCCGCATAGGCATCGGGTTCGTCGTGGGCGTAACGGTATTCATCGCCATAACCGAGCTGCTTCATCAGCTTGGTCGGCGCATTGCGCAGGTGCAGCGGCACTTCCTGCGAGCCCTGCTCAGCGGCATCGCGCATGGCGGTCTTGAAAGCCGTGTACACCGCGTTGCTCTTCGGTGCGCAAGCGAGGTAGACGATGGCCTGCGCCACAGCCAACTCGCCTTCCGGGCTACCCAGACGCTCCTGCACGTCCCAGGCATTGAGGCACAGGGTCAAGGCGCGCGGGTCGGCGTTGCCGATGTCCTCGCTGGCCATGCGCACCACGCGCCGGGCGATATACAGCGGGTCGCAGCCGCCATCGAGCATGCGCGCGTACCAGTACAGTGCACCGTCCGGGCTGGAGCCGCGCACCGACTTGTGCAGCGCGGATATCTGGTCGTAGAAGGCTTCGCCGCCCTTGTCGAAGCGCCGCCGGCTATCACCCAGCAAATTCTGCAGCAACTCCACGCCGAGCTCGCCATCGTCCTCGGCCAGGTCGGCGGCATTCTCGAGAAAGTTGAGCAGGCGACGGCCATCGCCATCGGCTGCAGCCAGAAGAATCTGAAAGGCCTCGTCCGGCAGGCTGAGGCGGCGTTCGCCCAGGCCTTTCGGATCGGTTAGCGCACGCTGGACCAACTTGCGCATCGCTGCCTCGTCGAGGCTCTTGAGCACGTAGACGCGCGCACGCGATAGCAGCGCATTGTTCAGCTCGAACGAGGGATTCTCGGTGGTAGCGCCGATGAAGATCAGCGTGCCGTCTTCCACATAGGGCAGGAAGGCGTCCTGCTGGCTCTTGTTGAAGCGGTGCACTTCGTCGACGAAGAGGATAGTACGGCGACCGTATTGCGCAGCATGTTGCTGAGCCACCTCGACGGCCTGGCGGATCTCCTTGACCCCGGAGAGCACCGCGGAAATGGTTTCGAAATGCGCGTCGGTAACCTTGGCCAGCAGCCGTGCCAGGGTGGTTTTACCCACGCCGGGCGGCCCCCAGAAGATCATCGAGTGCAAAGCGCCCTGCTCCAGCGCCTCACGCAGCGGCTTGCCCGGCGCCAGTACATGCTCCTGCCCGACGTATTCGTCCAGACTGGTTGCACGCAAACGCGCAGCCAGAGGCTGCGCGACGGGTTGGCGGCCAAACAGATCCACGCGTTACTCCTGGATGACGTCCGCGCCTTCAGGAATGTCGAAGGTGAACTGGCCGTTATCGACCGGCTCGTTCATCTTCACATTGAGGAACAGGATATTGGTGCGCTGGCCGATGCTGTCGATCAACTGCATGTCGTTGAGCACACGGTTGCGGAACGACAGGCGCAGGCTATCGAACAGGCTGTCCTTGGCCTTGGGCTTGAGAATGAAGTCGACCACGCTACCGCCTTCCTTGTAGTCGATCTCGAAGTTCTCGCGAATCTGCGACACGTCACCGGACAGCAAAAGCGCCGGTGTGTGAGTCAGGCGCTGATCGAGGGTCTGGATGGTGACCTGCTCGAGATCCGGGTCGTACAGCCAGACTTTCTCGCCGTTGGACACCAGCAATTGCTCCATCGGCTGGTCGGTGTGCCAGCGGAACATGCCCGGACGCTTGAGCAGCAGTTCCCCGGCAGTTTCCTGCAGCTGGGTGCCGCTGGCGTCGAGGGTCAACTGAGAAAAGCGCGCACTGATGGTCTGTGCCTGGCTGAGCAGCTCGCTCAGACGCTTGGTGGCCGCCTCTTCATCAGCCTGGGCGGTCAGCAGGGTAAAGCTCAGAGCAGCCAGCATCAGCAGGCGAATAACACGCATATAAACCCCTTGAATCCGTATGAGAGTGGCGAGGCGACTCCGCACCTCGCGTTGCTCGGCAGCACTTGGCTGCCGTGAAATTCTGTAGACCGCTGATTCAGCGCATTGTCCGCGCGTAGACACATTCAGTCGCGAGCGGAACCGGGTGCCAGCACTTCGCGTGAGCCGTTGGTATTCATCGAGCTGACCACACCGGCCATTTCCATTGCCTCGATCATTCGCGCAGCGCGGTTGTAGCCAATCTTCAGCTTGCGCTGCACCGCGGAAATCGACGCGCGACGGCTTTCCAGCACGAAGTTGACAGCCTCGTCGTACAGCGGGTCTTCCTCGCTGCCCTCGCCACCTTCACCGCCGCTGCTGCCTTCGAAGCCGCTGCCGCCCTCTTCGGCGCCGGCGAGGATGTCTTCGTTGTAATCCGGCGCGCCACGCAGCTTCCAGGCTTCGACCACGCGATGCACCTCATCGTCCGAGACGAAGGCGCCGTGAACACGAATGGGCAAGCTGGTGCCGGGCGGCATGTAGAGCATGTCACCGTGCCCCAGCAACTGCTCGGCGCCACCCTGGTCGATGATGGTGCGCGAGTCGATCTTGCTCGATACCTGGAACGCCATACGGGTCGGGATGTTGGCCTTGATCAGGCCGGTGATCACATCCACCGAGGGGCGCTGAGTGGCGAGAATCAGGTGAATGCCAGCCGCACGCGCCTTCTGGGCGATACGTGCGATCAGTTCTTCGACCTTCTTGCCGACGATCATCATCATGTCAGCGAATTCGTCGACCACGACGACGATGGTAGGCAGTGGTTTGAGCAGCGGCGCCTCGTCCTCCATGTTTTCACGGCGAAACAGCGGGTCAGCCAATGGCTCGCCAGCTTCGATAGCGTCCTTGACCTTGCGATTGAAGCCGGCCAGGTTACGCACGCCCATCTTCGACATCAGTTTGTAGCGGCGCTCCATTTCGGCAACGCTCCAACGCAAGGCGTTGGCCGCCTCCTTCATGTCGGTGACGACCGGGCAAAGCAGGTGCGGGATGCCTTCGTAGATCGACAACTCCAGCATTTTCGGGTCGATCATGATCAGCTTGGCGTCTTCCGGGCTCGACTTGAACAGAATCGACAGAATCATCGCGTTCACGCCCACCGACTTACCGGAACCGGTGGTACCAGCCACCAGCAAGTGCGGCATCCTGGCCAGATCGGTGATGACCGGCTTGCCACCGATGTCGTGCCCCAGTGCCAGGGTGACCGGCGACTTGGCATCATCGTATTCGGGGGTCGACAGCACTTCGGAAAAACGTACGATCTGGCGATTCTCGTTGGGAATCTCGATACCGACGGTGGTCTTGCCGGGGATGACCTCGACGACACGCACACTGGTCACAGCCAGCGAACGCGCCAGGTCCTTGGCCAGGTTGGCGATGCGACTGACCTTGACGCCAGCGGCCGGCTGAATTTCGTAGCGCGTGATCACCGGGCCTGGATGGATCGAATCTACCGCGACCTCGACGCCGAATTCCTTGAGTTTGATTTCCAGCAGGTGGCCGACGCCTTTGAGCGACTCAGGCGAATACTCGACCTTCTTGGCTTCCGCTGGGTCGAGCAGGGAAATCGGCGGCAAGGTACCTTCCACCGCGCTGTCGACGAACAGGGGCGCCTGCTTTTCCTTCTGCACACGTTTGCTTGGCTCTGGCGCCTTGGCCACGGGTGGCGGCGCGATTACCGGCGCGGGGCGCTTCTCACGCTCGCTCATGTGCTTGCTCAGCGACTCTTCACGCTCGAGCAGGCGCTCCTTGACCTTGGCCTGTTCGCGGCGGTCCGACACCACCGGCGCAGCCACCTCGGTGACCCGCTCGTCTAGCTCGCGCAGTTGAATCTTCATCTGCTTGCGCTCACTGCGTGCGTTCCACCAGCCGGTGATGGCGCCGTGAATCAGTTCGATCAGATCAAGGGTGATCTTGCCGGTCAGGTCCATCACGCGGAACCAGGACAGATCGGTGAAAACGGTCAAGCCGAACAGAAACAGCGCCAGGAATACCAGTGTGCTGCCTTGCACGTTCAGCGCATGTACGGCCAGATCGCCGAGGCTGGCACCGAGCATGCCGCCACCGGAGCCCTGCATGCCGGAGGCCGCAGCGAAGTGAATATCGCCCAGCGCAGCGCCGGAAAGAATCAGGAAAACCAGGCCGATGCTGTGCCAGGAAAACAGCCAACCATTCCAGTGCCAGGGCTGATTACGGGTGCGGAATACCTGCCAGGTCTTGGCCGCCAGCAGAAGCGGGAATATATAGGCGAAGTAGCCCAGCGCGCCGAACAGCGCACTGGAGAGCCAGGCGCCAATACTGCCGCCGGCGTTGATGATGCGCTCGACCTGCACACTGTTATCCCACGCCGGATCAGCGACGTTATAGGTCAACAGTGCCATCAGCAGGTACAGGCACATCGCGCCCAGGGCGATCAATGCGCCTTCCTTCAGTCGATACTGAAGCTTCTGACGCCAGTCGATAATCTGGGTGGTGGAATTCTTCAAAACAGCCATTTCCTGCGCCCTTGGCGCGTCCATCTGATGGTTAACCGCAGAAGCGGCATATTGTAGAGCCAGCCTGACGCCGAGGCCAATTGCCAAGCTCCCGCACCCACCCCGCTTCGGTGTAGCATAGCCGCCAGCAGCTTCCATGCGGCTCAATTGGAGCACGCATTCTCTTTTGTGACAAAGGCTTATGGGGGTTTTTTATGAGCGAAGTCAAGCATTCCCGCCTGATCATCCTGGGTTCCGGCCCTGCCGGTTACAGCGCCGCCGTTTATGCCGCGCGTGCCAACCTCAAGCCCGTGGTCATTACCGGCATCCAGCCTGGCGGTCAGCTCACCACCACCACCGAAGTGGACAACTGGCCGGGTGACGTCGAAGGCCTCACCGGCCCGGCGCTGATGGAACGCATGCAAAAGCACGCCGAGCGTTTCGACACCGAGATCGTTTACGACCACATCCACACCGCCGAGTTGCAGAACCGTCCCTTCGTCCTCAAGGGCGACAGCGGCACTTACAGCTGTGACGCACTGATTATCGCCACTGGCGCCAGCGCCCAGTACCTGGGACTGCCGTCAGAAGAAGCATTTGCCGGCAAGGGCGTTTCCGCCTGCGCGACCTGCGACGGTTTCTTCTACCGCAACCAGGTGGTCGCTGTGATCGGTGGCGGCAACACCGCCGTGGAAGAAGCGCTGTACCTGTCCAATATCGCCAAGGAAGTGCACCTGGTGCACCGTCGCGACAAACTGCGCTCAGAGAAGATCCTGCAGGACAAGCTGTTCGACAAGGTCGAGAACGGCAACATGCGCCTGCACTGGAACCACACTCTGGACGAAGTACTGGGCGACCAGACCGGCGTGACCGGCGTACGCCTGAAAAGCACCGCCGATGGCAGCAGCAAAGAACTGGCACTGGCCGGCGTGTTCATCGCCATCGGCCACAAGCCCAATACCGAGCTGTTCGTCGGCCAGCTGGACATGCATGACGGCTACCTGAAGATCAAAGGCGGCAGCGAAGGCAATGCCACAGCCACCAGCATCGAGGGTGTATTCGCCGCTGGCGACGTGGCCGATCACGTCTACCGCCAGGCCATCACCTCGGCCGGCGCTGGCTGCATGGCAGCACTGGATGTCGAGAAATTCCTCGACGGTAACTGATGGCAAAAGGGCGAGCGCCATCGCTCGCCCTCCCCTCCTCCGCTGGACAAGCGCACATGCTGACCTGGCTGCAACGTGACTCACTGCAGTTCCCGCCACTGGCAAAAGCCATGCGCGAACCCAATGGCCTGCTCGCCGCCGGCGGCGACCTAAGTGCCGACCGACTGATCAGCGCCTACCGCCACGGCTGCTTCCCCTGGTTCGACGATGGCCAACCGATCCTCTGGTGGTCACCCGATCCGCGCACGGTGCTGCTCCCCGAGGAGCTGCACGTTTCTCGCAGCCTGGCCAAGCTACTGAGACAAAATCGCTACAGCGTCACCTTCGACCAGGATTTTGCGGCTGTGATAAAAGCTTGCGCCGAGCCGCGCGCCTACGCCGATGGCACCTGGATCACCCGCGGCATGCAGGACGCCTACCTGCAACTGCACCAGCGCGCCATCGCCCACTCCGTGGAAGTCTGGAGTGACGGTGAGCTGGTTGGCGGGCTTTATGGCCTGGCCATGGGCCAGCTGTTCTTTGGCGAATCCATGTTCAGCCGCGCCGACAATGCCTCCAAGGTTGGTTTCGCCACGCTGGTCAGCAAGCTACAGCAATGGGGCTTCGTGCTCATCGACTGCCAGATGCCCACACAGCACCTGCACAGTTTCGGCGCCAGATCCATTCCGCGCGCCACATTCGCCGAGTACTTGCAGCGCCATCTCGATCTGCCAACCACAGCGGATTGGCTCGCCTAGTCGAGCGGCCAAGCCTGGCTTACACTCTTAGTCAGGCCTTTGCGAGACGACGCCATGACCGAGCTGGCCCGCCTGAAGTTCTACGCCACTCAACCCCATCCATGCAGCTATCTGCCGGAAGAGCAGGCCACCACCCTGTTTCTCGACCCCAGCCAGCCCATGGACGTGCTGGTCTATGCCGAACTGTCGGAGCTGGGCTTCCGCCGTAGCGGCGATCACCTCTATCGCCCGCATTGCCAGCAGTGCACTGCCTGCATCCCCGCACGTATCCCGGCAGCGCGCTTCACCCCGAGCCGCCAGCAGCGGCGCATCCTCAAACGCAATGAAGATATCGTCGTTCGCTGCGTACGCCCGACATTTACCGAAGAGTATTACGCGCTCTATGTGCGCTACATCGAGCTGCGCCACGCCGACGGCGACATGTACCCGCCGAGTCGTGACCAGTTCTCGACCTTTCTGGTGCGCGATCTGCCATTTTCACACTTCTATGAGTTCCGCCTGCAGGGCAGACTGGTTGCCATCGCCGTCACCGACGCTCTGCCGAATGGCCTTTCGGCTGTTTACACGTTCTACGACCCAGCCGAAGAGCGCCGCAGCCTTGGCCGCTTCGCCATCCTCTGGCAAATCGGTGAAACCGAACGCCTGGGGCTGGAGGCCGTCTATCTCGGCTACTGGATCAAGAACTGCCGCAAGATGAACTACAAGACCCAGTACCGCCCGATCGAACTCTTCGTCAACCAGCGCTGGACAATGCTTACCTAGCCGCCTGGCCAACCATTCAACACGCTCGACAATCCAAGCCCCTTGGCGCAGCCCCCTGTTTTCGGGCACAATGCACGCCGCTTTTGCCTGGCGCCAGTTGCACCGGGCCATTTCCTGGATACCGAGGGCTTTACTGCATGTCGAAAGAAGACAGCTTCGAAATGGAAGGCACTGTCGTCGACACCCTGCCCAACACCATGTTCCGCGTGGAGTTGGAAAACGGGCACGTCGTTACCGCGCACATCTCTGGCAAGATGCGCAAGAACTACATTCGCATTCTCACTGGTGACAAGGTGCGTGTTGAACTGACGCCTTATGACTTGAGCAAAGGCCGCATCACCTACCGCGCCCGTTAAGCCAAGCACCAAACGAAAACGCCCGGCATATGCCGGGCGTTTTCGTTGGTTCACTGAAAGCCAGCGAGGCTTTCAGTGTCCGTGAGGCCATTCGATCAGGCGACCTCCGCCGCCGTCTCGAACTCGAAGCTGGGCTCGCCATCCTTGACGTCGACGTGCACCACGCCGCCATGCTCGGCCAACTCGCCGAAGAGGATTTCTTCTGCCAGCGGACGCTTGATCTTGTCCTGGATCAAGCGCGCCATCGGCCGCGCACCCATCATCACATCGTAACCGCGCTCGGCCAGCCAACTGCGCGCCGCGTCGCTGACTTCCAGCGTGACACGCTTGTCTTCCAGCTGCGCCTGCAGTTCGGTGAGGAACTTGTCGACGATGCTCTTGATGGTTTCGTGACTCAGGCGGCCGAACTGGATGATGGTGTCCAGGCGGTTGCGGAACTCCGGCGTGAAGCTCTTCTTGATGACTTCCATGGCATCGGTGGAGTGATCCTGATGAGTGAAGCCGATCGACGCACGCGAGGCGGTTTCGGCACCAGCGTTGGTAGTCATGATCAGGATGACATTGCGGAAATCCGCCTTGCGCCCGTTGTTGTCGGTCAGCGTGCCATGGTCCATCACCTGCAGCAGCAGGTTGAAGACTTCCGGATGCGCCTTCTCGATTTCATCGAGCAACAGCACGCAGTGCGGCTGCTTGGTGATCGCCTCGGTCAGCAAGCCGCCCTGATCGAAACCGACGTAACCCGGCGGCGCACCAATCAGACGCGACACGGTATGGCGCTCCATGTACTCGGACATGTCGAAACGCACCAGCTCGATACCCATCGCCTTGGCCAACTGCCTCGCAGCCTCGGTCTTGCCCACGCCTGTGGGGCCGGCGAACAGGAAGGAACCGACCGGCTTGTCCGGCGCCTTGAGGCCGGCACGCGACAGCTTGATTGCGGTCGAGAGCGAATCGATGGCGGCATCCTGACCGAAGACGGTGAGCTTCAGGTCACGCTCCAGATTGCGCAGCAGTTCCTTGTCGGAGCTGGACACATGCTTTGGCGGAATCCGCGCGATCTTGGCGACGATGTCTTCGACCTGAGCCACCTCGATACGTGACACCCGCTTGTCTTCCGGCTGCAGACGTTGGTAGGCGCCTGCCTCGTCGATCACGTCGATGGCCTTGTCCGGCATGTGCCGGTCATTGATGTAGCGCGCAGCTAACTCGGCCGCTGCACGCAGGGCCTCGTCGCTGTACTCGATGTGGTGGTGCTGCTCGAAGCGCGCCTTGAGCCCCTTGAGAATGCCGACGGTATCCTCCACCGAAGGCTCGACCACGTCGACTTTCTGGAAGCGCCGCGCCAGCGCGCGATCCTTCTCGAAGATGCCGCGAAATTCCTGGAAGGTAGTGGAGCCGATGCAGCGAATCTCGCCAGACGACAATACGGGTTTGAGCAGATTGGACGCATCCATGACCCCGCCCGATGCCGCGCCCGCACCGATGATGGTGTGGATCTCGTCGATGAAGAGGATGGCGTGCGGGCGCTTGCGCAGCTCGTTGAGCAGCGCCTTGAAGCGCTTCTCGAAGTCGCCACGGTATTTAGTGCCAGCCAGCAATGCGCCAAGGTCGAGCGAATAGACCACGCTATCGGCCAGCAGATCAGGCACCTGCTCGTCGACGATGCGCTTGGCCAGACCTTCTGCAATAGCGGTCTTGCCTACCCCGGCCTCACCCACCAGCAACGGGTTGTTCTTGCGGCGGCGCGCGAGAATCTGTGCAACTCGCTCGACCTCATGCTCGCGCCCGACCAGCGGATCGATACGCCCCTGACGAGCCAGCTCATTGAGGTTGCTCGCGTAAGCATCGAGCGGATTGCTTGAGGCAGACGATTCACCGCCCTCCTCATCCTGCATGTCCTGGTCGCTTTCCTGGTGATCGCCATGTCCGGGCACCTTGGAGATGCCATGGGCGATGTAGTTGACGACATCGATACGGGCGACGCTCTGCTGCTTGAGCAGGAACACCGCCTGGCTTTCCTGCTCGCTGAAGATCGCAACCAGTACGTTGGCGCCGGTCACTTCACGCTTGCCGGAGCTCTGCACGTGGAATACCGCACGCTGCAGGACACGCTGGAAGCCCAGCGTCGGCTGGGTTTCGCGGTCCTCATCGTGCTGAGGAATCAGCGGCGTGGTGGAGTCGATGAACTCCTGCAAATCATGGCGCAGCTTGTCGAGATTGGCCCCGCAAGCCCTTAAAACGCTGGCCGCAGCTTCGTTGTCCAGCAAAGCGAGCAGCAGGTGCTCGACCGTCATGAACTCATGACGTTTGGCACGGGCCTCCTTGAAAGCCAGATTGAGGGTGACTTCGAGCTCTCGATTCAACATAGCTTCACCTCATACCCAAGTGGCCGGCGTTAACCGTCCTTCTCTATTTCACAGAGTAGCGGATGCTGGCTCTCTCGCGCGTATTGGTTGACCTGCATTGCCTTGGTCTCCGCAATATCGCGGGTGTACACACCACATACCGCACGCCCTTCTGTATGGACGGCCAGCATGATCTTGGTTGCCAGCTCCCGGTTCATGCCGAAAAACGTTTCGAGCACTTCGACGACGAAATCCATCGGGGTGTAGTCGTCATTGAATAAGACCACCTTGTACATCGGTGGTGCCTGCAATGCTGGCTTGGATTCCTGAACAGCAATACCAGAGGAGTCATCCTCGTGCTCTGCCGGGTGATCCTGATTGAATGTTAGTCGAATCTGGCTACTTGCATGCATGCTGAAATCAGAGGTTCAGGGCCGGGCGAACGGGGATGCTAGAGGGAGTTTGACTGAGTTCTCAGCCATCCGCCGTATAGCCTTGACTAACGGCAAAAGGGTGTTACAACAAATGAATACCCATAAGCGGGTATCAGGGATTCCACGCCTTCGCCCAGCCTGGTTGGTTATCGCGCGGAATCGAAGTGGATGATACTCCAGAGATGGAGTCCTTTGCAGAGGGATATCAGCATGCTCAGCGGTAAGGTCAAGTGGTTCAACAACGCCAAAGGCTATGGGTTCATCCTGGCCGATGGCCGAGATGAGGACCTGTTCGCCCACTACTCGGCCATCCAGATGGAAGGTTATAAAACGCTCAAGGCCGGCCAGCCGGTCTGCTTCGAGATCGTGCAAGGCCCCAAGGGGCTGCATGCCGTCAATATCAGCGCGGTGACCGCCAATCAGGAGGCCCCTGCGGCCTTACCCCAGGCGCAAGCTATCGCGAGCACTGTCGAAGCCTGAGTATCCTGGCAAATCGCCATGAAAAGGCCGGTCATGTGACCGGCCTTTTTTTCACGCTCTGGATCAGCCAACTGATCACATATGGTTGATCATCGCGTCGCCAAACTCGGAGCACGACATCAGCTTCGCGCCCTCCATCAGACGTTCGAAGTCATAGGTCACGGTCTTGGCGGCAATGGCGCCGTTGGTGCCCTTGATGATCAGATCAGCCGCTTCGGCCCAGCCCATGTGACGCAGCATCATCTCGGCAGAGAGAATGACCGAGCCCGGGTTGACCTTGTCCTGGCCGGCATATTTCGGCGCCGTGCCGTGAGTTGCTTCGAACATCGCTACGGAATCGGACAGGTTGGCGCCCGGCGCGATACCGATACCACCGACCTCAGCTGCAAGGGCGTCGGACAGGTAGTCGCCATTGAGGTTGAGCGTGGCGATGACGTCATATTCGGCCGGGCGCAGCAGGATCTGCTGCAGCATGGCGTCGGCAATCACGTCCTTGACCACGATGTTCTTGCCCGTGCGCGGGTTCTTGAACTGCATCCACGGGCCGCCATCGAGCAGCTCGGCACCGAACTCCTCGCGTGCGATCTCGTAACCCCACTCCTTGAAGGCACCTTCAGTGAACTTCATGATGTTGCCTTTGTGCACCAGGGTTACCGAACTGCGGTCGTTGTCCACGGCGTACTGCAACGCCTTGCGCACCAGGCGCTTGGTACCGGCCTCGGAAACCGGTTTGATGCCGATACCGCACATGTCGGTGAAGCGAATCTTCTTGACGCCCATTTCCTCGGTGAGGAACTTGATGACCTTCTCGGCTTCTGGGCTGCCGGCCTTCCACTCGACGCCGGCGTAGATGTCTTCGGAGTTCTCGCGAAAGATCACCATATCGACGTCGCCTGGTTTCTTCACAGGACTGGGCACGCCCTCGAACCAGCGCACCGGGCGCAGGCAGACATAGAGGTCGAGCTCCTGGCGCAGGGCCACGTTCAGTGAGCGGATGCCGCCACCAACAGGCGTGGTCAGCGGACCTTTGATCGAAACCACGTAATCGCGTACGGCTTCGAGGGTCTCTTTCGGCAACCAGGTGTCCTGATCGTAAACCTGCGTAGCTTTCTCGCCGGCGTAAACTTCCATCCAGGAGATCTTGCGAGCGCCGCCGTAGGCTTTTTCGACGGCCGCATCGACGACCTTGATCATCACAGGGGAAATATCGACACCAATGCCGTCACCTTCGATGAACGGGATGATCGGGTTGTTCGGAACACTCAGTGACATATCGGCATTGACGGTGATTTTGTCACCGGTGGCTGGCACCTGGATCTTTTGGTATCCCATGCTGGACTCCATCTTGTGGTTAGACAGTGTGCATCCCCGAGAGTAGCGCAAAGCGCCCGGTGAAACACATGTGCAAAGGTCTTATTCAACTGGGCATTCTGCGGCGCGGTGCCGCAGTGGTATACTGCTTAGGTGACTAACGAGTCATAAGGGGCTACCTGTCTGGAACCAGGCAGCAACCTCTTGAATTCGGTAAACGGCCACCACTGTTTGCCGGCTCGAATGCTCGACACTCTACGGGTGCATCCAACATCACCGCGGCGAGTCCTCGACCCGGCCCCAACCATGGGGCTCAAGCGCCTACCCGTGCAGGTCGAGTTTCTATGCGCGCTCAGCAAAGAAGAGAGTTAACCCTAAATGTCCACCCCTTCGAAGATCATCTACACCTTCACCGACGAAGCTCCGGCCCTTGCTACCTATTCGCTTCTGCCCATTGTAGAAGCCTTTGCCGCATCGGCTGACATCTCCGTTGAAACCCGCGACATCTCTCTTGCTGGACGGATCCTGGCAAGCTTTGCCGACCGCCTGGACGCCGACAAACGCATCGATGACGACCTGGCCAAGCTGGCCGAACTGACTCTGCAAGCCGACGCCAACATCATCAAGCTGCCGAACATCAGTGCCTCCGTCCCACAGCTCAAGGCCGCGATTGCCGAGCTGCAGGCTCAGGGCTACAACATTCCTGGCTTCCCGGAAGATCCGCAGAGCGAAGAAGACAAAGAAGTTCGCGCCCGCTACGCGAAGATTCTGGGCAGCGCCGTAAACCCGGTTCTGCGTGAAGGCAACTCCGACCGTCGCGCGCCTGCTGCGGTCAAGGCTTACGCCCGCAAGCATCCGCACAGCATGGGCAAATGGAGCATGGCTTCGCAGTCCCACGCCGACTACATGCGCGGCGGCGACTTCTTCTCCAGCGAGCAATCGATCACCATGGCCAAGGCCGGTGACGTGCGCATCGAGTTCGTCAGTAAGGACGGCAAGGTCGAAGTCAAGAAACAGCTCGCCCTGCAGGAAGGCGAAGTGTTCGACAGCATGTTCATGAGCTGCGGCAAGCTGCGTGACTTCTTCGAGAAGACCCTGCAAGACTGCAAGAACACTGGCGTGATGTGGTCCCTGCACGTCAAGGCGACCATGATGAAGGTCTCCCACCCGATCGTCTTCGGCCACGCTGTCAGCGTTTACTACAAGGACGTGTTCGACAAGTACGGCGACCTGTTCAAGGAACTGGGCGTCAACCCGAACAACGGCATCAGCAGCGTCTACGACAAGATCAAGTCGCTGCCCGCTTCCCAGCAGGAAGAAATTCTCCACGACATCCACGAGGTTTACGCCCATCGCCCGGAAATGGCCATGGTCGACTCGGTCAAGGGCATCACCAACCTGCACATCCCGAGCGACGTCATCGTCGACGCCTCGATGCCGGCGATGATCCGTAACTCCGGCCAGATGTGGGGCAAGGACGGCAAGCAGAAAGACACCAAGGCCGTCATGCCTGAGAGCACCTACGCTCGCATCTATCAGGAAATGATCAACTTCTGCAAAACCAACGGTGCCTTCGACCCGACCACCATGGGCAGCGTACCGAACGTTGGCCTGATGGCGCAGAAAGCCGAAGAATACGGCTCCCACGACAAGACCTTCGAAATGACCGCCGACGGCACCATGCGCGTCGTCGCTGCCGATGGCACCGTGCTGATGCAGCACGAAGTCGAAGCCGGCGACATCTGGCGCGCCTGCCAGACCAAAGACGCGCCGATTCGCGACTGGGTCAAGCTGGCCGTTACCCGCGCTCGTCAGTCCGGCACCCCGGCCATCTTCTGGCTGGACCCGGAGCGCGCTCACGACCGCGAGCTGCAGAAGAAAGTCGAGCTGTACCTCAAGGATTACGACCTGAGCGGTCTGGACATCCGCATGATGGGCTACAACGAAGCCATCCGCGTTTCCATGGAGCGCATGATCCGTGGCCAGGACACCATCTCGGTGACCGGTAACGTACTGCGTGACTACCTGACCGACCTGTTCCCGATCATGGAGCTGGGCACCTCGGCCAAGATGCTGTCCATTGTTCCGCTGATGGCGGGTGGCGGCATGTACGAAACCGGCGCCGGCGGTTCGGCTCCGAAACACGTACAGCAGCTGGTCGAAGAGAACTACCTGCGCTGGGATTCCCTGGGCGAGTTCCTGGCCCTGGCCGTGTCGCTGGAAGAAACCGGCATCAAGACCAACAACGCCAAAGCCAAGGTACTGGGCAAGACCCTGGATCAGGCCACCGGCAAGCTGCTGGACAACAACAAGTCCCCGGCGCGTAAGGTCGGCGAGATCGACAACCGTGGCAGTCACTTCTACCTGGCGCTGTACTGGGCTCAAGCCCTGGCCGAACAGAACGATGACGCAGGGCTGAAAGCTCACTTCGCGCCGCTGGCCAAGCAACTGACCGAGCAGGAAGCGACCATCGTTGGTGAACTGGCTGCCGTACAGGGCAAACCGGTCGAAATCGGTGGCTACTACCGCTCCAGCCCTGAGCTGACCAGCAAGGTGATGCGCCCGAGCGCCACCTTCAACGCCGCTCTGACCGCACTGAATGCCTGATAAGGCCCAGGTGTAAAAAGAACCCCGGCCTTGTGCCGGGGTTTTTCATGGATATAGATAATTTCCAGGGCTTCATCCAGCAAATAATCTTTGAGAGAGCGAATATGGACTGGCAACCCCAAATCACCGTCGCCACGGTCATCGAAGACCAGGGGCGCTTTCTCTTCGTCGAAGAGTTCAAGGCAGGCCGTATGGTGCTCAATCAGCCCGCCGGCCACCTGGAAGCCCATGAGTCGCTACGCCAAGCCGCGTTGCGCGAAACGCTCGAGGAGACCGGCTGGGAGGTGGAGCTCACCGCCCTGCTCGGCATCTATCTCTATACCGCGCCGAGCAATGGCGTTACCTATCAGCGCATCTGCTTCATCGCCCGCCCCGTGCGCCACGACCCAGAACGCGAGCTGGACAGCGATATCAGCGGCATTACCTGGTTGACGCGCGACGAGCTGGCAGCCCAGCCCGAACGCTGGCGCAGCGAGCTGGTGTTGCAATGCGTGGATGACTGCCTGGCCGGCGTCAGCGGGCCGCTGGAGCTGCTGCGCGATTGATTACGAGTGCATGCCGTAAGCCAGGGGAGCCGTATGCATAGCGCCCCTGCTATCGGCGGCAACATAGAAAGCTGCCATGCCCGTCCCGGATTTCATCCGGGCTACGCTCGTGGGCTTTCTGGTAAACTCGACGGCTTTTCAGGCTTCACTCGCAGATTCCCATGCAAGCACCTAGCACCCAACGCGTGATCGTCGGCATGTCCGGCGGCGTCGATTCGTCCGTTTCCGCCCTGCTGCTGATGGAGCAGGGTTACCAGGTCGAAGGCCTGTTCATGAAGAACTGGGACGAAGACGACGGCACCGAGTACTGCACCGCCATGGACGACCTGGCCGACGCTCAGGCCGTATGCGACCGCATCGGCATCAAGCTGCACACCGCCAACTTCGCCGCGGAATACTGGGACAACGTGTTCGAGCACTTTCTGGCCGAATACAAGGCCGGCCGTACGCCGAACCCGGACATCCTGTGCAACCGCGAAATCAAGTTCAAAGCCTTCCTCGACTATGCCCTGAGCCTCGGCGCCGACCTGATCGCCACCGGTCACTACGTGCGTCGCCGTGACGTCGACGGCCGTACCGAGCTGCTCAAGGGCCTGGATCCGAACAAGGACCAGAGCTACTTCCTGCATGCCGTCGGCGGCGAGCAGATCGCCAAGACCTTGTTCCCGGTCGGCGAGCTGGAAAAGCCACAGGTGCGCACCATTGCCGAGAAGTACGAACTGGCCACGGCGAAGAAGAAGGACTCCACTGGTATCTGCTTCATTGGCGAACGCCGCTTCAGCGACTTCCTCAAGCAGTACCTGCCGGCCCAGCCGGGCGATATCGAGACCACCGAGGGCCAGGTCATCGGCCGTCACCACGGTCTGATGTACCACACCATCGGTCAACGCCAAGGCCTGGGTATCGGCGGCCTCAAGGATGCCAGCGATGATCCCTGGTACGTGCTGCGCAAGGACCTGACGCGCAACGTGCTGATCGTCGGCCAAGGCAACGAACACCCCTGGCTGTTCTCCCGCGCCCTGCTCGCTTCGGACATCTACTGGGTCAACCCGCTGGACCTGAGCAGCCCGCGCCGCCTGACCGCCAAGGTGCGCTACCGCCAGAGCGACCAGCGCTGCACCCTGGAGAAGACCGAGAACGGCTACCGCGCCGTGTTCGACGAGCCGCAGCGCGCCGTCACACCGGGCCAGTCCGTGGTGTTCTACGATGGCGAAGTGTGCCTCGGTGGCGGCGTGATCGAAGTCGCCGAAGCCTGGTACGAGGACGCCCGATGAGTCCGATTCAGGAGCAGTTGGTCGCCCTCGGCGCCGTCTTCGAAGCAGCAGTGCTGGCGGACAAGATCGCTCGCACCGGCCAGGTCAGCGAAGCCTCGATGGGCTGCATGCTCGGCAGCCTGCTGGCACGCGACCCGAAAAGCACGCTGGACGTGTACGGCGGCGACGACCTCAATCTGCGTGATGGCTATCGTGCACTGATCAGCTCGCTGGAGCGCAACCCATCGGCCCTGCAGCGCGAGCCGCTGCGCTATTCGCTGGCGATGATCGGCCTGGAGCGCCAACTGGACAAGCGTGGCGACATGCTGCAGGTCATGGGCAGCCGCCTGGATCAGATCCAGCAACAGGTCGAGCACTTCGGCCTGGTTCATGACAACGTCATCGCCGGCTGCGGCGGCCTGTATCAGGACACCATCAGCACCTTCCGCCAGCGCATCCAGGTGCATGGCGACATGCGCTTTTTGCAGCAGCCGAACAATGCCGCGAAAATCCGCGCCCTGTTGCTCGCCGGCATCCGCTCGGCACGCCTGTGGCGCCAGTTGGGCGGTCATCGTTGGCAACTGGTGTTCAGCCGCAGCAAGCTGCTCAAAGAACTCTACGAGCTAACTCGAAGCTGACCATGGAACCCGCCAGCCGCAGCGTCAAACCCCTTCAGGGTGCCCTGCTGCTGGCGCTCTCGGCCTTGCTGTTCGCCTTTACCGGCGTCGGCATCCGCGAGATATCCGCCAGCGTCAACAATGAGTCGGTGGTGTTCTTCCGCAACCTGGTCGGCGTGCTGTTCTTCCTGCCCTTGCTGTTGGTGCGCGGCGTTCGCCCGCTACGCACGACGCGGCTGAAATCCCATCTGTGGCGCACCACCTACGGCCTGGCGGCGATGTACTGCTTCTTCTACGCCATCGCCCACCTGCCGCTAGCCGATGCCATGCTGTTCACCTATTCGGCGCCGGTGTTCACCCCGCTGATCGCGCATATCTGGCTCAAGGAGCCGCTGACTCGGCGCATGCTGGTCAGCAGCCTGATCGGGCTGTGCGGCGTGTTGCTGGTGGCCAAGCCCAGCGCTGCGCTATTCGAAGGCCCCGCCCTGATCGGCCTCGCGGCCAGCCTGCTGGCAGCCTTCGCCTTCGTGTCCATCCGTGAAATGAGCGACAGCGAGCCAGCGACGCGCATCGTGTTCTATTTCTCACTGTTCAGCGCCCTGTTCTCCGCCATCCCGCTGACTTGGAGCTGGCAACCGCTAGACGCCAACCAGCTTGGCTGGCTGCTCGGCATCGGCCTGCTGGCCACCGCCAGTCAGCTCATCATGTCGCGCGCCTACGGCCTGGCCCCGCCAGGGCTGATTGGCCCCATCGCCTACCTGGCCATCGTCTTCGCCGGCCTCATCGCCTGGCTGCTCTGGGGCGAGACGCCAGACAGCCTATCGCTGCTCGGCGCGGCACTGATCTTCGCCGCCAGTCTGTTATCGGTCGCCAGACGCCGGGCATAGGCGGCCAAACGCTGGTTTTCATGTATGATGTGCGCCCTTTTCGTCAGAGGTCGTCCAGGTGCCTGAGCTAGAGCCTGCTTCATCGAAGCAGACGCAATGCGCAGTGACCCAGGATGGCTTTTCAGCCCGACAGCCCGAGAACGCCTACATGCAGCTTTCCTCGCTCACCGCGGTTTCCCCCGTCGACGGCCGCTACGCCGGCAAAACCAGCGCCCTGCGCCCCATCTTCAGCGAATACGGCCTGATCCGTAGCCGCGTACTGGTCGAAGTGCGCTGGCTGCAGCGTCTGGCTGCCCATGAAGGCGTCCCGGAAGTCGCACCCTTCTCCGCCGAAGCCAACGCCGTACTCAACGAGCTGGCCGAGAACTTCGCGGTCGAGCACGCCGAGCGCGTGAAAGAGATCGAGCGCACCACCAACCACGACGTGAAAGCCGTGGAGTACCTGCTCAAGGAGCAGGCGGCCAAGCTGCCGGAGCTGGACAAGGTCAGCGAGTTCATCCACTTCGCCTGCACCAGCGAGGACATCAATAACCTGTCCCACGCCCTGATGCTGCGCGAAGGCCGTGACAACGTGATACTGCCGCTGATGAAGCAACTGGCAGGCGCCATCCGCGAGCTGGCAGTCAAGTTTGCCGATGTGCCGATGCTCTCGCGCACCCATGGCCAGCCGGCTTCGCCGACCACCCTGGGCAAGGAATTGGCCAACGTCGTCTATCGCCTGGAGCGCCAGATCACTCAGGTCGCCGCCGTGCCACTGCTGGGCAAGATCAACGGCGCCGTGGGCAACTACAACGCCCACCTGTCGGCCTACCCGAGCATCGATTGGGAAGCCAACGCGCGTCAGTTCATCGAAGGTGATCTGGGGCTGACCTGGAACCCCTACACCACTCAGATCGAACCACACGACTACATCGCCGAGCTGTTCGACGCCATCGCCCGTTTCAACACCATCCTGATCGACTTCGATCGTGATGTGTGGGGCTATATCTCCCTCGGCTACTTCAAGCAGAAGACCGTCGCTGGCGAGATCGGCTCCTCGACCATGCCGCACAAGGTCAACCCGATCGACTTCGAGAACTCCGAAGGCAACCTGGGTATCGCCAACGCGATCTTCCAACACCTGGCCAGCAAACTGCCGATCTCCCGCTGGCAGCGCGACCTGACCGACTCCACCGTGCTGCGCAACCTGGGCGTCGGTTTCGCTCACAGCGTTATCGCTTATGAAGCCAGCCTCAAGGGAATCAGCAAGTTGGAGCTCAATGCTCAGAAAATTGCTGAAGATCTGGACGCCTGCTGGGAAGTGCTCGCCGAGCCGATCCAGACCGTCATGCGTCGCTACGCCATCGAGAATCCGTACGAGAAGCTCAAGGAGCTGACCCGCGGCAAGGGCATCAGCTCCGAGGTCCTGCTGGCCTTCATCGACGGCCTGGACATGCCAGCCCCCGCCAAGGAAGAGCTCAAGCAACTGACCCCGGCGAACTATATTGGCAACGCCGTGGCCCAGGCCAAGCGTATCTGAACGTAACCAGCCTCGAGGACGCCCGGCTGAGCCGGGCGTTTTTGTTTTAAGGTTTTTATCTATTTCAAGGGCTTACTGATGAATCCTGATACTCCGCTGCAATTGCTAGGCGGCCTCACAGCCCGTGAATTCCTGCGCGATTACTGGCAGAAGAAGCCGCTGCTGGTACGCCAGGCGATCCCGGACTTCGAAAGCCCGATCAGCCCGGACGAACTGGCCGGCCTGGCGCTGGAAGAAGAAGTCGAGTCGCGCCTGGTGATCGAGCACGGTGAACGCCCCTGGGAACTGCAGCGCGGCCCGTTCAACGAAGACACCTTCCAGGATCTGCCCGAGCGCGACTGGACGCTGCTGGTGCAAGCCGTCGACCAGTTCGTCCCGGAAGTGGCCGAGCTGCTGGAGGACTTCAAGTTCCTGCCCAAGTGGCGCATCGACGACCTGATGATCAGCTTCGCCGCCCCCGGTGGCGGCGTCGGCCCGCATTTCGACAACTACGACGTATTCCTGCTGCAGGCTCACGGTCATCGCCGCTGGCAAGTTGGCCAGATGTGTGACTCCGACAGCCCGCTGCTACCCCACGCCGATCTGAAGATCCTGGCGCAATTCGAACCAACCGATGAATGGGTGCTGGCACCCGGCGACATGCTTTACCTGCCGCCATGCCTCGCCCACTGTGGCACCGCTGAGGATGATTGCATGACCTATTCCGTGGGCTTCCGCGCGCCGAGCGCCGCTGAAGTACTGACCCATTTCACCGATTTTCTCGGCCAGTTCCTGCCCGACGAAGAGCGTTACAGCGACGCCGACATTCAGCCGAGCGAGGATCCCAACCAGATCCAGCGCGACGCCCTGGAGCGCCTCAAGGCCCTGCTCAATGAGCACATGAGCGACGAGCGCCTGCTGATGACCTGGTTCGGCCAGTTCATGACCGAACCCAAGTACCCGGAGCTGGTTGCCGGCATCGAGATCGAGGAAGAAGGCTTCCTCGGCGCCTTGGAAGACGGCGCCATCCTCATCCGCAACCCCAGCGCGCGCATGGCCTGGTCGGAAGTCGGTGAAGACCTGGTGCTGTTCGCCAGCGGCCAGAGCCGCCTGGTTTCGGCCCGCCTGTGCCAGTTGCTGAAGCTGGTCTGCAGTGCCGATGCGCTACATGTGGAAAACCTCGGCGCCTGGCTGGCCGACGACGAGGGGCGTATCCTGCTGCTGGAGCTGGTCAAGCAAGGCAGCCTGGGATTTGCCGATGAGTGAGATCACTGTCCGTGTCGCGGACTGGCATAGGGACAATGCCGAGCTTCGTCGTATCCGCGACAGCGTTTTCGTCGCCGAGCAATCGGTACCGCCGGAACTGGAGTGGGACGCCGAAGATACCGACGCCGTGCATTTTCTCGCCGAGGAAGGCGACTATCCGGTCGGCACCGCGCGCTTGCTGCCCGATGGCCATATCGGCCGCGTTTCGGTGCTCAAGGACTGGCGCGGCCTGAAAGTAGGCGAAAAACTGATGCAAGCGGTGATTGCCGAAGCGGAAAAGCGCGGCCTGCATCAGCAAATGCTCACCGCTCAGGTGCACGCCACGCCGTTCTATGAAAGGCTAGGCTTCAGGATTGTCAGCGACGAATACCTCGACGCCGGCATTTCGCACGTGGATATGGTGCGCACCAGCCAGTAGAGGCCGTAATGGACAAACAAAATGCCCCGGTCGAAGCGATCGATACGCCAGAGCACAGCGAGCTGGCGGCCATCGAATTCGAATCACCGGGGCGTTTTGCCGTGCACAATCCAGAACCCGTCACCGCAGATGCCGCGCAATGGGAACCTGCACCCTTCGTTCTGGGCCAGCACGAGCGTCTGGAGCGATTCAGCCAGCCCCAGCAAGCGCGGGCTCACGTCCTAGCCCTGATCCAGCAGGCGCAGCGCAACCTGTGCCTGTACAGCGATGACCTGGAGCCTTGGCTCTATCACCACAGCAGCGTGCAACAGGCCTGCACCCGGTTCCTGCTGAGCAGCCCGCGGGCGCGCCTGCGCATCCTCCTGCGCGACCCGACTCGGGCCGTGAAGGAAGGCCATCGCCTGCTCGCCCTGTCACGCCGGTTGTCCTCCAACCTGCATATCCGCAAACTCAACCCGGACTACGCCAGCGAGGAACAGGCCTACCTGATCGCCGACGACAGAGGGCTGCTTCTGCGCCCTGAACTCGACCAGCAGTCCGGCTATACCCTGTACAACGATCCGTCGCGGGTGCGCCAACGTCAGGCCCAGTTCGACCAGGCCTGGGACACCAGCATCACCGACCCCGATCTGCGGAGCTTTCTGCTATGACCCTGCGCACGCTGTTCGCCGCCCTGCTT
The DNA here is from genome assembly GCF_900115475.1 of Ectopseudomonas composti. Lineage (GTDB taxonomy): Bacteria > Pseudomonadota > Gammaproteobacteria > Pseudomonadales > Pseudomonadaceae > Aquipseudomonas > Aquipseudomonas composti. The sequence continues at coordinate 246,142 of NZ_FOWP01000003.1, read as the reverse complement.
CTCGGCCTGTGCCTGCCGCTACATGCAGCCACTGAGGTGATCCCGCTGAATTACCGCACCGCCGACGACGTGCTCGGCGTGGTGCAGTCGATGCTTGGCAACGAGGGCAAGGTCAGCGCCTATGGCAACCAGCTGATCGTCAATGCATCACCGGCCAAGATCGGTGAAGTGCGCGTTTTGCTGCAACAACTCGACACTCGCCCTCGGCGCCTGCTGATCACCGTGGAAAGCACCGACAGCAATTATCAGAACGACCGTGGCTATCGCGTCGATGGCACCCTCAGCGCCGGCAACGCCGAGGTTCAGGTCGGCCGTGGCGAGGTGAATGGCCGCGACCAGGTGCGCATCATCCGCCGCAGTACCGACAGCCGTGGCGGTGGCACCCAGCAGGTACAGGCGACCGAAGGCTACCCGGCGCTGATTCAGGTCGGCCAGAGCGTGCCGCTGACCACCACCAGTAGCGGGCCTTACGGCCAGGTCTACCAGGACACCCAGTACCGCGACGTGACCCGCGGTTTCTATGTGACCGCCAGCCTTTCTGGCGAGCTGGTGCATGTATCCATCAACAGCCAGCGTGACCGGATCAATGACCATCGCCCCGGCGTCATCGACGTGCAAAGCACCGATACGCGCGTCAGCGGCCGTCTCGGCGAGTGGATCACCCTCGGCGGCGTCAGCCAGCAGACCAGCTCCAGCGGCAGCGACGTGTTGCGCCGACACACCACCCAGGGCCGCGAAGACATGTCGCTGCGCCTGAAGGTCGAAGCGCTCGACTGACACCCCCGACCAAAGTCGAAGCCCCTACCCCGACAAGTAGGATGGACAATCCACGCAACCCGCGAAATGCCTGAAACGCCCGCCCCATGGGCTGCAGCACGTGACTGCTCAGTCGCCGACTGAATATGTAGTAGTTTTAAAAAACCACTACAAAACGTTTGACGAAGCATTTTCCCAGAGGCATGATGGCCTCGCTCCCGCTAGCCAGGGGTCCTGAAAAGGATCTCCAGATCACCCCGAAGTACTTCGTGATGATCCGTGTCCCAACAGCCCACAAGGCCGTACGACGAGGTTGCGACTGGAACGAAGTTGTCCTGAGGGACGGGGAAGCGTTAGCGTCAAACAGCTCGAACACAGCAGGTGCCCAAGGTTTCCACGAGCCAGCCGGCCAACGCGATGTTCTCGAACTGTTCGCCACATCCCCCTCCTCGCGGGCAATCCTCGCCCCAGCCGTTTTCTTGTCGTCGAAGTGGAAGCCTCCCGCAGCCGTTGCATCCGTGCACGCATTGAGTGGGTAGTCGGTGCTCAACCAACACATTTTTTGAAGGATTGACCATGTCCGCATATCAAAACGACATCAAGGCTGTAGCCGCTCTGAAAGAGACGTTCGGCAGCAGCTGGAGCGCTATCAACCCCGAGTCCGTCGCCCGTATGCGCGCTCAGAACCGCTTCAAGACCGGTCTGGAAATCGCTCAGTACACTGCTGACATCATGCGCAAGGACATGGAAGAGTACGACGCCGACTCCTCCGTCTACACCCAGTCGCTGGGTTGCTGGCACGGCTTCATCGGTCAGCAGAAGCTGATCTCGATCAAGAAGCACCTGAAGACCACCAACAAGCGCTACCTCTACCTGTCCGGCTGGATGGTCGCTGCCCTGCGCTCTGACTTCGGCCCGCTGCCGGACCAGTCGATGCACGAGAAGACCGCCGTCTCCGACCTGATCGAAGAGCTGTACACCTTCCTGCGTCAGGCCGATAGCCGCGAACTGGACCTGCTGTTCACCGCTCTGGATGCCGCTCGCGAAGCTGGCGACCAGGCCAAGGCTGCCGAGATCCAGAAGCAGATCGACAACCACGAAACCCACATCGTGCCGATCATTGCCGACATCGACGCTGGCTTCGGTAACCCGGAGGCCACCTACCTGCTGGCCAAACGCATGATCGAAGCCGGTGCCTGCTGCATCCAGATCGAGAACCAGGTTTCCGACGAGAAGCAGTGCGGCCACCAGGACGGTAAAGTGACCGTTCCTCACGCCGACTTCCTCGCCAAGATCGCCGCCGTTCGCTACGCCTTCCTCGAGCTGGGCATCGATAACGGCGTGATCGTCGCTCGTACCGACTCCCTGGGCGCCGGCCTGACCAAGCAGATCGCCGTGACCAACGAGCCAGGCGACCTGGGCGACCTGTACAACAGCTTCCTCGATTGCGAAGAAGTTTCTGCTGCCGACCTGGGCAACGGTGACGTTGTGATCAACCGCGGCGGCAAACTGCTGCGTCCGAAGCGTCTGCCGTCCAACCTGTTCCAGTTCCGTGCTGGCACCGGCGAAGCGCGCTGCGTACTGGACTGCATCACCAGCCTGCAGAACGGTGCAGACCTGCTGTGGATCGAAACCGAGAAGCCGCACGTTGGCCAGATCGCGGCCATGGTCAACGAAATCCGCAAGACCATCCCGAATGCCAAACTGGTTTACAACAACAGCCCGTCCTTCAACTGGACCCTGAACTTCCGTCAGCAGGTATTCGATGCCATGGCTGCCGAAGGCAAGGACGTTTCCGCCTACGACCGCGCCAAACTGATGAGCGTCGAGTACGACGAAACCGAACTGGCCCAGGTTGCCGACGAGAAGATCCGTACCTTCCAGCGCGACGGTTCGGCTCAGGCTGGCATCTTCCACCACCTGATCACCCTGCCGACCTACCACACTGCCGCTCTGTCGACTGACAACCTGGCTAAAGGCTACTTCGCCGACCAGGGCATGCTGGCCTACGTGAAAGGTGTTCAGCGTCAGGAACTGCGTCAGGGTATCGCCTGCGTCAAGCACCAGAACATGGCTGGCTCCGACATCGGCGACAACCACAAGGAGTACTTCGCTGGCGAAGCTGCTCTGAAGGCCAGCGGTAAAGACAACACCATGAACCAGTTCCACTAAGAACGGTTCCTCCGCTGCGGACCACGCATCCGCAGCGGCCAATTGCCTAATCCGCCCCGGCTTGCCGGGGTTTTTTTCGCCTGCGTTTTCGCAAGCAAACCCTCCTCGCTGCTCCTAAGCTCAGATGACGCCCTGTGGAGCATGCCCATGCCCTCACCTCGTTCTATCCTGCTATTAGGCAGTTGCCTCCTGGCCGGCAGCGCTGCCCTGACCTGGTACTGGCAACGCCCCTCCACCGAAGAACACCCGAGCTTCGCTCCTGAGCAAGCAGCGCCATCTCAAACCACACAAGGCAACACCCCGCCTCCAGCGACAAACTTCAGTACGGCACAGCTGCAACTGCTGGCTCGCCCCGAGATCCAGCAACAGGAGCAGCGCCTGGCGTTTCATCAGCGCTACAGAGACTTCATCGAGCACGCACAGCAGCTCGACGCAGAAAAACGCGAAGCGCAGGCGCGGGAGCTGAGCCAAGGGCTAGACGCGATGGAACAGCGAGGGGAACTGGCACTGAGCGAAGCTCTGCTGCTGCAGATCGCCCTGATCAAAGCCGTCAGTGAGAACGAAACCGAGCAGAAAACACGCGCTGAAACATTGATAAAACGCTATCAGGCCATCAGCGCAGAGCGCGAAGCCAGACTGACGCAACAGCCGGATCCCAACTTCGAACGCTACAAAACCGAAGAAAAACGCATCGTCGAGCAAGTGCTGGCCCTGCAGAGCATTCCCGATGGACTCACTCGCGACCAGTATCTACGTCAACGCCTGCAAGAGGCGCGCGAGCGCAGCTACAGGCAGAGCCCGGAAAACTGAGCGCTACGGCAACCCAGGCCGCCGCAGCGCTGCCTTATCGCCGGATCAGAGCAACTGGTCCAGCAGGTAATAGAGCAGGTTGAAGGGCTTGTTGCGATCGGCCACGTCACTGCTTTCAGAGGCATCCAGTACCTGCCCACTGCCATTGAGGACGCTGCTGACGAAGTTGTCCAGCTGCAGGCTCTGCTCCTGAATGTCGGCATTGGCGAACTCGATGATGCTGGTGCAGTGGCTTTCGTTGACGTTGCGAAACTGCGGGAAATAACCACCGACATTGCCCAGGCTGGCCAGCTGGCTGCGCAGCCTTGTGGTGTCTGTCGCCCAGCGCTGTTTGATCAACGCCTCCCTGGTCGCTTGATCCGGCGCGCTGCCGATCTCTGGATAGAAGCGCTCGTAGGAATAGGACGAATAGTTCAGGTCCTGCCAGAAATGCGTATGCCCCATACGATCCCCCGGCAGGTTACTCGAAAGCGCCGAATACAGCGTGCCCAGGTCATTGCGATTGAAACCTGGCAAGCGCGCCTGCAGGTACTGCAAGGGGCCCTGAGGCGCGTCCAGGCCCCAGGCCTGACGGATAAACGTCTGCAGCGGATACGACGGGTACGCCTGATTGTCGCCGGCCAATGCGCTGTAGACCGGGCCGGAATCGTTGATCAGATAGCCCCGATCCGGGGCCATGTCCTGGCGCAGGTTGGCGTAATTGGTCAGGCTGCCCGCACCACCCGCACTGCATCCGGTGGTCAACATCTGCGTCGGCCGTGGCAGATTGTCCTTCAGCCAGCCCGCCACCGCGCGCATGTTACGCAGGCCGTTGTGGTGCCACACCAGAGGCTGATTCTGCCCCTGCGGGTCTTCATATATCGCCACCTTGTCACCGGAGTAGATATCACCGGTGCAATACGGCACGTAGACCATGTTCCAGTTCTGCGTCTTGACTCGCGTCCAGGGGTGCAAACGCACGACGAAGGGGCTGACCAGGCTGGCGCCCGGGTTGAGCAGCGACATGTAGTCATTGGCAATGCCATCCGGGTTGCGTGCGCCACGTATGCCACTTTGCCCGCTGCAACTGGCGTAGTCCCAACAGGCGCCGCCACCTTCCAGGTAGACGATGGTGTTGCGCGTGTTCGGTACGCGGTTGATGAAGAACTTGTAGGGCGAACCATTGCCGCACACCGCGCCGGTCTGCGGCGCCATCTGGATCGTTTGCCAGCCGTAGTAGTTGCCGGGCTTGAATCCGCTGTTGAAGCCGCTGGGGTTGGCCAAGAGCGGATAGGGACCGAGGCGTTGCGCAGGTGTCACCGGATTGTCGGCCTTGGGCGGTGACACCAGGTTGCTCAGACCCTGCCAGAAACTGTAATCCCCTAGCTCGGCACTGGCAGGTGCGCTGAGGGCCAACAGCAGAACGACAGGAATGACACGCGACGTAGACAAGACGACAGGCATGGCAAAACCCCTCATGTTGTTATGCGTACGAAGGGTCGGCATGCCCAGGCAGGGGCAACTTCGCAGACCCAGCGGATGGTGGGTACTGCTCGATTCGGTAGCGCATCGCTCTGCGGCGATTCATGCACGCTAGTACAAGATCGGAGAGTCGACATGCCTGGAAGAATAATAATTAGTGATAAATAACATCGTTTCTTATTCGATACAGGAATTTTCGTACAGTTGCTCTGCTGCTTTCGCCTTAGCACCAAAGTGGCAATGAAATGCTCATCTCGCCGAGGCTCATAAGTCGTCGAAATGAGGCAGATTAGTCAGGTGAATTAGGTGTGCGAATTGCGCAGTGTCAGCCCTGGACTATAGTCCTGAAGGTGCCTGACCAGACAGCTCGAGCAAGATCGATATGATCGAAAGAAGTCAATCACAAGCTCGACAGAAATGATCAATCTGCAAGAATAATTTTTCTTTGAAAAATTTACTTACAGGTTCCTTGCACATAGTATTGTATACACACTTTGCGTCAGCACCCTTGGTGGTGCTTGTCAGCTAATTAATTAAAAGCCGTTCCTTAGTTCAAGGAGTACCGGCATGCCTGATGCGGTAACGACCATGTCCCATAACTGGGCTTTTGCTGTGTTCTTGCTGGGTGTCTGTGGGCTCATCGCCTTCATGCTCGGTGTTTCCAGTCTGCTCGGCAGCAAGGCCTGGGGACGCAGCAAGAACGAGCCTTTCGAGTCGGGCATGCTTCCCACCGGCAGCGCGCGTCTGCGCCTGTCAGCAAAATTCTATCTGGTCGCGATGCTTTTCGTGATCTTCGACGTTGAAGCCCTCTATCTCTTCGCTTGGGCAGTCTCGGTACGCGAAAGCGGCTGGGCGGGCCTGATCGAAGCTACAGTTTTCATAGCAATTCTGTTGGCAGGTCTTGTCTATCTTTGGCGTATCGGCGCGCTCGATTGGGCTCCGCAGGGACGTCGCGAACGGCAGGCGAAGCTAAAACAATGAGGCTTTGGCGATGCAATACAAACTTACTCGGGTCGACCCGGATGCGCCCAACGAGGCTTATCCTATCGGCCAGCGGGAGGTCGTTTCCGACCCGCTGCTAGAGGATCAGGTTCACAAGAACATCTACATGGGCAAGCTCTCGGACGCGCTTAACGGCGCGGTCAACTGGGGGCGCAAGAATTCCTTGTGGCCGTACAACTTCGGTCTGTCCTGCTGCTATGTAGAGATGACCACGGCCTTCACCGCCCCGCACGACGTGGCGCGCTTCGGTGCCGAAGTCATTCGGGCATCACCCCGTCAGGCCGACTTCATGGTCATCGCCGGCACCTGCTTCATCAAGATGGCGCCGGTCATCCAGCGTCTCTATGAGCAGATGCTGGAGCCCAAGTGGGTCATTTCCATGGGTTCATGCGCCAATTCCGGCGGCATGTACGACATCTACTCGGTCGTTCAGGGCGTGGACAAATTCCTCCCCGTGGACGTCTACATTCCCGGCTGCCCGCCCCGTCCCGAGGCGTTCCTGCAAGGCTTGATGCTGCTGCAGGAATCCATCGGCCAGGAGCGCCGCCCGCTATCCTGGGTCGTAGGCGATCAAGGCGTCTACCGTGCCGAAATGCCTTCGCAAAAGGAACAGCGTCGCGAGCAGCGAATCGCCGTTACCAACCTGCGTAGCCCCGACGAAGTCTGAGCCGATGCTTGCCCGCGCAAGCGTCACGCCCACTTTCTACGTTGATCGACAGCGACCGAGACCATGACTCAAGACACCGTTGTGTCCATACCGCCTTACAAGGCTGACGACCAGGACGTCGTCGCCGAACTGCGCGCTCGCTTTGGCGACGACAGTTTCACCCTGCAAGCGACCCGCACCGGCGTGCCGGTGCTTTGGGTCGCCCGTGAGCGCCTGATCGAAGTGCTCACCTGCCTGCGCAACCTGCCGCGCCCCTACGTGATGCTTTACGACCTGCACGGCGTCGACGAGCGCCTGCGTACCCAGCGTCGCGGCCTGCCGGACGCCGACTTCACGGTGTTCTATCACCTGATGTCGCTGGAGCGTAATAGTGACGTGATGATCAAGGTGGCCTTGTCCGAGCGCGACCTCAACCTGCCCACCGCCACCGGTATCTGGCCCAACGCCAACTGGTACGAACGCGAAGTCTGGGATCTGTACGGCATCACCTTCACCGGCCACCCGCACCTGAGCCGCATCATGATGCCGCCGACCTGGGAAGGTCACCCGCTGCGCAAGGACTACCCGGCGCGCGCCACCGAATTCGATCCGTTCAGCCTGACCCTGGCCAAGCAGCAGCTTGAGGAAGAAGCCGCGCGATTCCGTCCCGAAGACTGGGGCATGAAACGTGGCGGCGAGCACGAGGACTACATGTTCCTCAACCTCGGTCCCAACCACCCGTCCGCACACGGTGCCTTCCGCATCATCCTGCAACTCGACGGCGAAGAGATCGTCGATTGCGTGCCGGAGATCGGCTACCACCACCGTGGCGCCGAGAAGATGGCCGAACGGCAGAGCTGGCACAGCTTCATCCCTTACACCGACCGCATCGACTACCTCGGTGGGGTGATGAACAACCTGCCCTACGTGCTCTCGGTGGAGAAACTCGCCGGCATCAAGGTGCCGGCCCGCGTCGATTTCATCCGCGTGATGATGGCCGAGTTCTTCCGCATCACCAGCCACCTGCTGTTCCTCGGCACCTACATCCAGGACGTCGGTGCGATGACGCCGGTGTTCTTCACCTTCACCGACCGCCAGCGCGCCTACAAGGTGATCGAGGCGATCACCGGTTTCCGCCTGCACCCGGCCTGGTACCGCATCGGCGGCGTCGCCCACGACCTGCCGCGCGGCTGGGACAAGCTGGTCAAGGAATTCGTCGACTGGCTGCCCAAGCGACTCGACGAATACGAGAAAGCCGCGCTGAAGAACAGCATCCTCAAGGCCCGTACCATCGGCGTGGCGCAGTACAACACCAAGGAAGCGCTGGAATGGGGCACCACCGGCGCCGGCCTGCGCGCCACCGGTTGCGACTTCGACCTGCGCAAGGCGCGCCCCTACTCCGGCTACGAGCATTTTGATTTCGAGGTGCCGCTGGCGGCCAATGGCGATGCCTACGACCGCTGCATGGTGCGCGTGGAAGAGATGCGCCAGAGCATTCGCATCATCGACCAGTGCCTGAAGAACATGCCGGAAGGCCCGTACAAGGCCGATCATCCGCTGACCACGCCGCCGCCGAAAGAGCGCACGCTGCAGCACATCGAAACCCTGATCACCCACTTCCTGCAGGTTTCCTGGGGCCCGGTCATGCCGGCCAACGAAGCCTTCCAGATGATCGAGGCGACCAAGGGCATCAACAGTTATTACCTGACGAGCGACGGCAGCACCATGAGCTACCGCACCCGGATTCGCACCCCCAGCTTCCCCCACCTGCAGCAGATCCCCTCGGTGATCCGCGGCAGCATGGTGGCGGACCTGATCGCCTACCTGGGCAGTATCGACTTCGTCATGGCCGACGTGGACCGCTGACATGAATACGCTAATTCAGACCGACCGTTTCACCCTCAGCGAAACCGAACGCTCGGCCATCGAGCACGAGATGCACCACTACGAAGACCCGCGCGCCGCCAGCATCGAAGCGCTGAAGATCGTGCAGAAGGCCCGCGGCTGGGTGCCAGACGGCGCCGCCGATGCCATTGGCGCGATCCTCGGCATTCCCGCCAGCGACGTCGAGGGTGTGGCTACCTTCTATAGCCAGATTTTCCGCCAGCCGGTCGGCCGCCACATCATCCGGGTGTGCGACAGCATGACCTGCTACATCGGTGGCCATGAATCCGTGGTCAGTGAGATGCAGAAGCAGCTCGGCATCGGCCTTGGCCAGACCACCAGCGATGAGCGTTTCACCCTGCTGCCGGTGTGCTGCCTGGGCAACTGCGACAAGGCTCCGGCGCTGATGATCGACGACGACACCTTCGGCGACATCCAGCCCGACGGCGTCGCCAAGCTGCTGGAGGCCTATCAATGAAAGCGCTCACCTCCATCGGCCCAGCCAACCGCATCACCCGCAGCGAAGAAACCCATCCGCTGACCTGGCGCCTGCGTGACGACGCCCAGCCGGTATGGCTGGAGGAATACCAGCAGAAGAACGGCTACGCGGCCGCACGCAAGGCACTGACCGAGATGGCCCAGGCCGACATCGTGCAGACCGTCAAGGAATCCGGCCTCAAGGGCCGTGGCGGCGCAGGCTTCCCCACGGGCGTGAAGTGGGGCCTGATGCCGGCCGACGAATCCATGAACATCCGCTACCTGCTGTGCAATGCGGACGAAATGGAACCCAACACCTGGAAAGACCGCATGCTGATGGAACAGCTGCCGCACCTATTGGTGGAAGGCATGCTGATCTCCGCGCGCGCGCTCAAGGCCTATCGCGGCTATATCTTCCTGCGTGGCGAGTACGTCGACGCTGCGGCCAACCTCAACCGCGCCATCGAGGAAGCCAAGGCCGCCGGCCTGCTCGGCAAGAACATCTTTGGCAGCGGCTTCGATTTCGAGCTGTTTGTACACACCGGCGCCGGCCGCTACATCTGCGGCGAAGAAACCGCGCTGATCAACTCACTGGAAGGCCGCCGCGCCAACCCGCGCGCCAAGCCGCCGTTCCCGGCTGCTGTCGGCGTGTGGGGTAAACCGACCTGCGTCAACAACGTCGAAACCCTGTGCAACGTGCCCGCCATCGTTTCGGGCGGTGTTGACTGGTACAAGGGCCTCGCCCGCCCGGGCAGCGAAGACCACGGCACCAAGCTGATGGGCTTCTCCGGCAAGGTGAAGAACCCCGGCCTGTGGGAACTGCCGTTCGGCATCACCGCCCGCGAGCTGTTCGAGGACTACGCTGGCGGCATGCGTGACGGCTACACGCTCAAGTGCTGGCAGCCTGGCGGCGCCGGTACCGGCTTCCTGCTGCCCGAGCACCTTGAGGCGCAGATGTACGCCGGGGGCATCGGCAAGGTCGGCACGCGTATGGGCACCGGCCTGGCGCTGGCGGTGGACGACTCGATCAACATGGTCTCCCTGCTGCGCAACATGGAAGAGTTCTTCGCCCGCGAGTCCTGCGGCTGGTGCACACCGTGCCGCGACGGCCTGCCGTGGAGCGTGAAGATCCTCCGCGCCCTGGAACGTGGCGAAGGCACCCGCGAAGACATCCAGACCCTGCTCGGCCTGGTCAATTTCCTCGGCCCGGGCAAGACCTTCTGTGCTCACGCGCCAGGCGCCGTGGAGCCGTTGGGCAGTGCCATCAAGTATTTCCGTGACGAGTTCGAGGCCGGCGTGGCCCAGGTGGCGACTACGCCTCGCACGCCAGCGACCGCGAGCTGAACAGACGAATTCCCTTAGCCAGCCGCTTTAACCAGCGGGTAAACGAAGACTTAAAGAAATGGCCACTATCCACGTAGACGGCAAAGATTTCGAAGTCGATGGTGCAGACAACCTCTTGCAGGCCTGCCTGTCCCTCGGACTCGATATCCCCTACTTCTGCTGGCACCCGGCGCTTGGCAGCGTCGGGGCGTGCCGCCAGTGCGCGGTCAAGCAGTACAACGACGAGAACGACACCCGTGGTCGTATCGTCATGTCCTGCATGACGCCTGCCACCGACAACACCTGGATCAGCATCGACGACGAGGAATCCAAGGCGTTTCGCGCCAGCGTCGTCGAATGGCTGATGACCAACCACCCGCACGACTGCCCGGTGTGCGAGGAAGGCGGTCACTGCCACCTGCAGGACATGACGGTGATGACCGGGCACAACGCCCGCCGCTATCGCTTTACCAAGCGGACTCATCAAAACCAAGAGTTGGGCCCGTTTATCGCCCACGAGATGAACCGCTGCATCGCCTGCTACCGCTGCGTGCGCTACTACAAGGACTACGCTGGCGGCACCGACCTCGGCGTCTACGGCGCGCACGACAACGTGTACTTCGGCCGCGTCGAGGACGGCACGCTGGAAAGCGAATTCTCCGGCAACCTGGTCGAGGTCTGCCCGACCGGCGTGTTCACCGACAAGACCCACTCCGAGCGCTACAACCGCAAGTGGGACATGCAGTTCGCCCCGAGCATCTGCCATGGCTGCTCCAGCGGCTGCAACATCAGCCCCGGTGAGCGCTACGGCGAACTGCGCCGCATCGAGAACCGCTTCAACGGCTCGGTGAACCAGTACTTCCTCTGTGACCGTGGCCGCTTCGGCTATGGCTACGTCAACAACGCAGATCGCCCGCGCCAGCCGCTGCTGGCTGGCCAGGCCATCGGCATCGATGCTGCGCTGGACAAGGCCGCCGAGCTGCTCAAAGGCAAGCGTGTGATCGGCATCGGCTCGCCGCGTGCCAGCCTGGAATCCAACTTCGCCCTGCGCGAACTGGTGGGTGCCGACAACTACTACAGTGGTATCGCTGCGGGCGAGCTGGAGAACATCCGCCTGATCCGTGACATCCTGCAGAACGGCCCGCTGCCAACGCCGACTCTGCGCGACGTCGAGCTGCACGACGCTATCTTCGTCCTCGGCGAAGACCTGACCCAGACCGCTGCGCGCATGGCCCTGGCCCTGCGTCAGGCAGTCAAGGGCAAGGCCACCGAGATCGCTGCCGGCGCGCGGATTCAGGACTGGCACATGGCGGCCGTGCAGAACGTCGCCCAGCACGCCCTGCATCCGCTGTTTATCGCCAGCGTCGCGGAAACCCGCCTGGATGACGTGGCCGCCGAAAGCGTGCACGCCGCGCCGGCCGATCTGGCTCGCATCGGTTTCGCCGTGGCCCACGCCATCGACCCGAGTGCCCCGGCTGTCGACGGCCTGGAAGCCGAAGCGCAAGCGTTGGTACAGCGCATCGCCGACGCCCTGCTCGCCGCCAACCGCCCGCTGATCGTCTCTGGCGCCTCGCTGGGCGACAAAGCCCTGATCGAAGCTGCCGCCAACATCGCCAGTGCACTGAAGAACCGTGAAAAGAACGGCTCGCTGAGCCTGGTAGTACCCGAGGCCAACAGCCTGGGCCTGGCACTGCTTCTGGATAAAGAGCAGGGCGGCGACTCCGTCGATGCCGCACTGCAAGCCCTGAATGGTGGCCAGGCCGATGCCGTGATCGTGCTGGAAAACGACCTGTACCGCCGCGCCGATGCCGCCAAGGTCGATGCGGCGCTCAGCACTGCGCAGACGGTGATCGTCGCCGATCACCAGCGCACCGCCACCAGCGAACGCGCCCACCTGCTGCTGCCGGTGGCCTCCTTCGCCGAAGGCGACGGCACCCTGGTCAGCCTGGAAGGCCGCGCCCAGCGCTTCTTCCAGGTCTATGAGCCGAGCTACTACGACGCTGACATCCTGATCCGCGAAGGCTGGCGCTGGCTGCATGCCCTGCACAGCACCCTGCAAGGCAAGGCCGTGGACTGGACGCAACTGGATCAGGTCACAGAGGTCTGTGCCGCAAGCAACCCGCTATTGGCCGGCATCAAGGACGCCGCGCCGAGCGCCTCGTTCCGTATCAAGGGTCTCAAGCTCGCCCGCGAGCCGCACCGCTACAGCGGCCGCACTGCCATGCGCGCCAATATCAGCGTGCACGAGCCGCGTCAGCCGCAGGATCAGGACACCGCCTTCGCCTTCTCCATGGAAGGCTATTCAGGCAGCAAGGAAGATCGGCAGCAGATTCCGTTCGCCTGGTCGCCGGGCTGGAACTCGCCACAGGCCTGGAACAAGTTCCAGGACGAGGTCGGTGGTCATCTGCGTGCCGGCGACCCCGGCGTGCGCCTGCTCGAAGCCGCCGGTAACGCCCTGCCCTGGTTCGCCGTGAATGCAGCGTTCAATCCGGCAGCCGGCACCTGGCAGGTGGCGCCACTGCACCACCTGTTCGGCAGCGAGGAAAACTCCGCACGCGCCAAACCGATCCAGGAACGCATACCCGAGCCGTACGTGGCCCTGGCTCGTGAGGAAGCGGCACGCCTGGGCGTGAACGACGGAGCACTGCTGGCCCTGCGCGTCAACGGTCAGGCGCTGCGCCTGCCGCTGCAGGTGCGTGATGATCTGGCCGTCGGCCTGGTCGGTCTACCGGTTGGCTTGCCGGGCATTCCGGCAGCAGTCGCCGGTGCCAGCGTGACCCTGCTGCAGGAGGCCGCGCAATGAGCTGGTTGACGCCCGAACTGATCGAGATCGTCATTGCGGTACTCAAGGCCATCGTCATCCTGCTGGTGGTGGTGGTCTGCGGCGCGCTGCTGAGCTTCATCGAGCGCCGTCTGCTCGGCTGGTGGCAGGATCGTTACGGCCCCAACCGTGTGGGGCCGTTCGGCATGTTTCAGATCGCCGCCGACATGATCAAGATGTTCTTCAAGGAGGACTGGACGCCGCCGTTCGCCGACAAGTTCATCTTCATCCTGGCGCCGATGATCGCCTTCTCGGCGATGCTGATGGCCTTCGCCATCATCCCGATCACCCCGAACTGGGGCGTGGCGGACCTGAACATCGGCATCCTGTTCTTCTTCGCCATGGCGGGTCTTTCGGTGTATGCCGTGCTGTTCGCCGGCTGGGCAAGCAACAACAAGTTCGCCCTGCTCGGTGCCTTGCGTGCTTCGGCGCAAACCGTGTCCTACGAAGTGTTCCTGGCCCTGGCGCTGATGGGCGTGGTGGCGCAGGTCGGCTCGTTCAACATGCGCGACATCGTCGATTACCAGGCGCAGAACCTGTGGTTCATCATTCCGCAGTTCTTCGGCTTCTGTACCTTCTTCATCGCTGCCGTCGCCGTGACTCACCGTCACCCGTTCGACCAGCCGGAAGCCGAGCAGGAGCTGGCCGATGGTTACCACATCGAATACGCCGGGATGAAATGGGGCATGTTCTTCGTTGGCGAGTACGTGGCCATCGTCACCGTGTCCGCCTTGCTGGTAACGCTGTTCTTCGGTGGCTGGCACGGCCCGTTCGGCATCCTGCCGCAGATTCCGTTCTTCTGGTTCGCGCTGAAAACGGCCTTCTTCATCATGATCTTCATCCTGCTGCGCGCGTCGATCCCACGTCCGCGCTATGACCAGGTCATGGCCTTCAGCTGGAAGTTCTGCCTGCCGCTGACCCTGATCAACCTGCTGGTGACCGGCGCCGTCGTGCTGGCCACGGCCCAGTAAGGAGAACCACAGAATGTTCAAATACATATGGGACGTGCTGGTCGGTACCGGCACCCAACTGCGCAGCCTGGCCATGGTCTTCAGCCATGGCTTTCGCAAGCGCGACACCCTGCAATACCCGGAAGAGCCGGTTTACCTGCCGCCGCGCTACCGCGGTCGCATCGTCCTCACCCGCGACCCCGACGGCGAAGAGCGCTGCGTGGCCTGCAACCTGTGCGCCGTGGCCTGCCCGGTGGGCTGCATCTCGCTGCAGAAGGCCGAGACCGACGACGGTCGCTGGTACCCGGAGTTCTTCCGTATCAACTTCTCGCGCTGCATCTTCTGCGGCCTGTGCGAGGAAGCCTGCCCGACCACCGCGATCCAGCTCACCCCCGACTTCGAGATGGGCGAGTTCAAGCGTCAGGATCTGGTGTACGAGAAGGAAGACCTGCTGATCAGCGGCCCCGGCAAGAACCCGGACTACAACTTCTACCGCGTTGCCGGTATGGCCATCGCTGGCAAGCCCAAGGGCGCCGCGCAGAACGAGGCCGAGCCGATCAACGTCAAGAGCCTGCTGCCATGACTCTTTCTTACCCTCTCCCCCAGCCCCTCTCCCGCAAGCGGGAGCGGGGTGCAATGAGGAGCCTCTGATGGAATTCGCGTTCTACTTCGCCGCCGGTGTGGCGGTGGCAGCAACGGTCGGGGTGGTCACCAACACCAACCCGGTGCATGCCCTGCTCTACCTCATCGTCTCGCTGCTGGCAGTGTCGATGGTGTTCTTCGCCCTCGGTGCGCCCTTTGCCGGCGCGCTGGAAATCATCGTTTATGCCGGCGCCATCATGGTGCTGTTCGTCTTCGTGGTGATGATGCTCAACCTCGGCCCGGCTGCCGCCGAGCAGGAGCACAAGTGGCTGACGCCCGGGATCTGGGTTGGCCCAGCGATTCTCAGCGGCCTACTGCTCAGCCAGTTGCTCTATGTGCTGCTGAACCACGTCAGCGACGCCCACATCGGCCACACCACGGTCGAGGCCAAGGCCGTCGGCATCAGCCTGTTCGGCCCCTATCTGCTGGCCGTGGAGCTGGCCTCCATGCTGCTGCTCGCCGCACTGGTCGCCGCCTATCACCTGGGCCGCCATGACGCCAAGGAGCCAACCGTATGACCGGCATACCTCTGGAACACGGCCTGGCCCTGGCCGGTGTGCTGTTCTGCATCGGCCTGGTCGGTCTGATGGTAAGGCGCAACATCCTGTTCATCCTGATGAGTCTGGAAGTGATGATGAATGCCGCCGCGCTCGCCTTCGTCGTTGCCGGCGCCCGCTGGGGCGCGGCTGACGGCCAGGTGATGTTCATCCTGGTGATCACCCTGGCAGCCGCCGAGGCCAGCATCGGCCTGGCGATCCTGCTGCAGCTATATCGCCGCTTCAACACTCTGGATATCGACGCTGCCAGCGAGATG
Organism: Ectopseudomonas composti; assembly: GCF_900115475.1. Taxonomy (GTDB): domain Bacteria; phylum Pseudomonadota; class Gammaproteobacteria; order Pseudomonadales; family Pseudomonadaceae; genus Aquipseudomonas; species Aquipseudomonas composti. The sequence continues at coordinate 230,384 of NZ_FOWP01000003.1, read as the reverse complement.
CGCGGATGAACCTTCTAGCCCTGACTCTATTCTTCCCGCTGCTCGGCTGGCTGCTGCTGGCCTTCTCGCGCGGACGCTTCTCGGAAAACACCAGTGCTGTGATCGGTGTCGGCTCCATCGGCCTGGCGGCCGCCAGCGCTGCCTGGGTAATCGCCGCCTTTCTCGGCAATCCGCCGGCCAGCGGCGCCTACAGCCTGACTCTGTGGCAGTGGATGAGCGTCGAAGGCCTGGCACCGAGCTTCACCCTGCACCTGGATGGCCTGTCCGCCACCATGCTCGGCGTGGTCACCGGCGTGGGTTTTCTGATCCACCTGTTCGCCAGCTGGTACATGCGCGGTGAAGAAGGCTATTCGCGCTTCTTCGCCTACACCAACCTGTTCATCTTCAGCATGTTGCTGCTGGTACTTGGCGACAACCTGCTGGTGCTGTTCTTCGGCTGGGAAGGCGTGGGCCTGTGCTCGTACCTGCTGATCGGCTTCTACTACAAGCACGTGCCCAACGGTAACGCGGCGCTCAAGGCGTTCATCGTCACCCGCGTCGGTGATGTGTTCCTGATGATTGGCATGTTCCTGCTGTTCATCAACCTCGGCACCCTGAACATTCAGGAGCTGATGCTGGTGGCACCACAGCAATACGTGGCCGGCGATACCTGGCTGTGGCTCGCCACCCTGATGCTGCTCGGCGGCGCGGTGGGTAAATCCGCCCAGCTGCCGCTGCAGACCTGGCTGGCCGATGCGATGGCCGGTCCGACCCCGGTGTCGGCACTGATCCACGCGGCGACCATGGTCACCGCCGGCGTCTACCTGATCGCCCGTACCCATGGCCTGTTCCTGCTGACCCCGGAAATTCTCGAGCTGGTCGGCATCGTCGGCGGCGTGACCCTGGTGCTGGCCGGCTTTGCCGCCCTGGTGCAGACCGACATCAAGCGTATCCTCGCCTACTCGACCATGAGCCAGATCGGCTACATGTTCCTCGCCCTGGGCGTCGGCGCCTGGGACGCGGCGATTTTCCACCTGATGACCCACGCCTTCTTCAAGGCCCTGCTGTTCCTCGCTTCCGGTGCGGTGATCCATGCCTGCCACCACGAGCAGAACATCTTCAAGATGGGCGGTCTGTGGAAGAAGCTGCCGCTGGCCTACGCCAGCTTCGTCGTCGGCGGTGCGGCGTTGGCTGCCCTGCCACTGCTGACTGCCGGCTTCTACTCCAAGGACGAGATCCTCTGGGAAGCCTTCGCCAGTGGCCATAGCGAGCTGCTCTACGCCGGTCTGGTCGGTGCCTTCCTGACCTCGATCTACACCTTCCGCCTGATCTTCATCGCCTTCCACGGCGAGCAAAAGACCGAGGCCCACGCCGGTCATGGCATCGCCCACAACCTGCCGCTGCTGGTGCTGATCGTTCTGTCGACCTTCATCGGCGCCTGGATCACCCCACCGCTGGCCGGCGTGCTGCCGCAGAGCGTCGGCCATGCCGGTGGCGAGGCCAAGCACAGCGTCGAGCTGCTGTCGGGATTGGTCGCAGTCAGCGGCATCGTCATCGCCGCCCTGCTCTTCCTCGGTCAGCGCCGCGTCGCCACTGCCGTGGCGCAGAGCGCGCCGGGTCGCCTGCTGAGCGCCCTGTGGTTCGCCGCCTGGGGCTTCGACTGGCTCTACGACAAGCTGTTCGTGCGCCCTTACCTTCTGCTTTGCCACCTGCTGCGCCGCGACCCCATCGACCGCGGCATCGGCCTGATTCCGCTGCTCGCGCGTGGAGGCAACGCCGCACTGGTACGCAGCGAGAACGGCCAGGTGCGCTGGTACGCCGCTTCGATCGCCGGGGGCGCCGTACTGGTGCTCGCCGCCATCCTCTTTCTGAGTTAAGGAAAACAGCCTGATGATTCTGCCCTGGCTAATCCTGATTCCCTTCATCGGCGGCCTGCTGTGCTGGCAAGGTGAGCGCTTCGGCCCCGTGCTGCCGCGCTGGATCGCCCTGATCACCATGGGCCTGTTGTTCGGCCTCGGCCTGTGGCTGTGGGTCAGCGGTGATTTCACCCTGGCCCCGGCACCTGGCGGCGAGCCGCGCTGGGCGCACGAGTTCGTCATCGACTGGATCCCGCGCCTGGGGATCACCATCCACCTGGCGATGGACGGTCTGTCCGTGCTGATGGTAGTGCTCACCGGCCTGCTCGGTGTGCTGTCGGTGCTCTGCTCGTGGAACGAGATCCAGAACCGCGTCGGCTTCTTCCACCTCAACCTGATGTGGATTCTTGGCGGCGTGGTCGGTGTGTTCCTCGCCGTCGATCTGTTCCTGTTCTTCTTCTTCTGGGAAATGATGCTGGTGCCGATGTACTTCCTCATCGCGCTCTGGGGTCATAGCGGCAGCGACGGTCGTACCCGCATCACCGCCGCCACCAAGTTCTTCATCTTCACCCAGGCCAGCGGTCTGATCATGCTGGTGTCGATCCTGGCCCTGGTGTTCGTGCACTTCAATCAGACCGGCGTGCTGACCTTCAACTACGCCGACCTGCTGAAAACCCAACTGGCGCCAGGCACTGAATACCTGCTGATGCTGGGTTTCTTCGTCGCCTTCGCGGTGAAGTTCCCGGTGGTGCCGGTGCACTCATGGCTGCCGGATGCCCACGCCCAGGCGCCGACTGCTGGCTCGGTAGACCTGGCCGGCATCCTGCTGAAGACCGCCGCCTACGGCCTGCTGCGCTTCGCCCTGCCGCTGTTCCCCAATGCATCGGCCGAGTTCGCGCCAATCGCCCAGTGGCTCGGTGTGTTCGCCATCATCTACGGCGCCTTGCTGTCGTTCGCACAGACCGACATCAAGCGCCTGGTCGCCTATTCCAGCGTCTCGCACATGGGCTTCGTGCTGATCGCCATCTACTCGGGCAGCCAGATCGCCCTGCAGGGCGCAGTGGTGCAGATGGTCGCCCACGGCCTGTCCGCTGCCGCGCTGTTCATCCTCTGCGGCCAGCTCTACGAGCGCGTGCACACCCGTGACCTGCGCCAGATGGGCGGAATCTGGGCGCGCATGTCTTGGTTGCCGGCCATCAGCCTGTTCTTCGCGGCTGCCGCGCTCGGTCTGCCGGGCACTGGCAACTTCGTCGGCGAATTCCTCATCCTGCTCGGCAGCTTCCCCAGTGCACCCTGGGTCGTGGTGCTGGCCGCCACCGGCCTGGTGCTCGGCTCGGTTTATGCCCTGGCAATGATCCATCGCGCCCATTTCGGCCCGGTGCAGCAGGAAGCGCCGCTGCCGGGCCTTAAAGCCCGCGAGCTGACCATGGTGCTCGGCCTTGGCGCCCTGCTTATCCTGCTCGGCGTTTACCCGCAGCCGGTGCTCGATACTTCCGCTGCCAGCATGCATGGCGTGCAGCAGTGGATGGAAAGCGCCCTCAATCAACTCGCTTCGGGCCGATAGTCTTATGGAACATCACGCTGTCGAATTCACCCTGCAACACCTGATCGCCCTGCTGCCGCTGCTGGTGACCAGCCTCACCGTGGTGGTGGTGATGCTAGCCATCGCCGCCAAGCGCAATCACGCGCTGACCTTCATGCTCTCGGTAGTGGGCCTGAACCTGGCGCTGCTGTCGTTGATCCCGACGCTGGAGGTGGCGCCGCTGCAGGTCACCCCGCTGCTGCTGATCGACACGTTCGCCTGCTACTACATGGCCCTGGTGCTGGCCGCCAGCCTGGCTTGCATCACGCTGATCCACGCTTACCTGGGCGGCGAATCGGGCAAGGGCTATCCGGGCAACCGCGAGGAGTTGTACCTGCTGGTGCTGCTCTCCGCTGCTGGCGGCCTGGTGCTGGTCAGTGCCCAACATCTGGCGGGCCTGTTCATCGGTCTTGAGCTGCTGTCGGTACCGACCTACGGCATGATCGCCTACGCCTTCTTCAACAAACGTTCGCTGGAAGCCGGCATCAAATACATGGTGCTGTCGGCAGCCGGCTCAGCTTTCCTGCTGTTCGGCATGGCGCTGCTGTATGCCGAATCGGGCAATCTGGCGTTCGCTGATATCGGCGTCAGCCTGGCGCGTGAAAGCAGCCAGCTGGTGCAGATCGGCATCGGCATGATGCTCATCGGCCTGGCCTTCAAGCTGTCGCTGGTGCCCTTCCACCTGTGGACGCCGGATGTCTACGAAGGCGCTCCGGCACCGGTGGCCGCGTTTCTGGCCACCGCCAGCAAGGTAGCGGTGTTCGCCGTGCTGCTGCGCCTGTACCAAATATCCCCAGCCATGAGCGGCGGCTGGTTGAACGAGCTGCTGACGCTGATCGCGATCGCCTCGATCCTGATCGGCAACCTGCTGGCGCTGCTGCAGAACAACCTCAAGCGCCTGCTGGGTTACTCCTCCATCGCTCACTTCGGTTATCTGCTGGTGGCGCTTATCGCCAGCAAGGGCCTGGCTGTGGAGGCCGTGGGCGTGTACCTGGCCACCTACGTGCTGACCAGCCTCGGCGCCTTCGGCGTGATCACCCTGATGTCCACGCCCTACAGTGGTCGTGATGCCGATGCGCTGTACGAGTACCGCGGCCTGTTCTGGCGTCGTCCGTACCTGACCGCCGTGCTCACGGTGATGATGCTGTCGCTGGCCGGTATTCCGCTGACCGCAGGCTTCATCGGCAAGTTCTACGTGATCGCTGCCGGTGTCGAGGCGCAGCTGTGGTGGCTGCTCGGTGCCATGGTACTGGGCAGTGCTATCGGTGTGTTCTATTACCTGCGGGTGATGGTCACGCTGTTCATGCGCGAACCCAACATGCATCGCCACGACGCCCCCTTCGACTGGGGTCAGCGTGCTGGCGGCATCATGCTGCTTGTCGTCGCCCTGCTCGCCTTCATCATCGGTGTGTACCCACAGCCGCTGCTGGAACTGGTGCAGCACGCCGGCCTGGTTGCCCTGGCGCAGTAAACGAAAAGCCCCGCAGATGCGGGGCTTTTTCTTCAAGGGTCGCGGCTAAAGCCCCTGCCACAAGTCCTCGGACGCTCTGTGGGAGGGGCTTCAGCCGCAACAACGTGTTGCCCTATCGCCGCGCCACCAGAAACAGCCGCGGAAACGGCAGCAGCACGCGCCCGTCGGCCTGCGCCGGATAGGCCTCACTGATCGCCACCTGATAGCGTTCAAGGAAAGCCACCTGCTGCTCGGCATCCAGCGGCTGCAAAAACGGCAGCAGCGCCGTGGACTTGAACCACTCCACCACCGCTGCGGCATCGTCCAGCACATGGAAGTAAGTGGTGCGCCAGATATCCAGTTCGCTGGCCTGAGCACCGAGAATGTCGTAGTAGGTCTGCGCGCTGTGTCGCTCGGCATGACGCACCTCGCCGATTTGTGCAGCCCACGGCCCCTCTGCCGCCACTTCACGGGCCAGGCGATGCGCCGGCTCCTGCAGGTTGTCCGGTGTCTGGATCGCCAACCAGCCACCAGGCGCCAACTGCGCGAGCAACCGTGGGTACAGCTGGGCGTGATCGGGCAGCCATTGCAACGAGGCATTGGCCAGGATCAGTTGCGGCGCGCTGTCGGCCTGCCAGCACTGGATATCCGCCAGCTGGAAGCTCACCTGTGGCAGTCGCTCACGCGCTGCACGCAGCATGTCTTCACTGCTGTCGATGCCGATGACCCGCGCCTCTGGCGCATGAGCCTGCAACACGGCAGTGGAGTTGCCAGGACCGCAACCCAGATCGACGGCCAGCTTTATGTCATTACGCGGCACCGCTGCCAGCAGATCATGCACGGGGCGGGTACGCTGGCGTTCGAACAGGGAATACTGCTGGGCGGACCAACTCATCAGAAACTCCTGGGCTTGATTCGAGCGGCACAGGATAGCAGGCCGCGTGCAGCGCTTCGCCACCGGCAGATTTCCGCTGCAAAGGCGTCGCAACATGGCGGTTATCCGCCACCCTCTGTGCGCTGGGTCACAGGCTTTTTACCAGCCCAGGCAGGCTGGCGGAAATTCGCCACACTGGCATAACCCTTGCCATACAAGGACCAGCTCTGAACTGTCTGGGGCGCTGCCAACACCCCGCAGCAGAACAGTGGAGCGACCAACACTAGAGACGCCCCGAAGGCGCCACAACCGACAAGAAGAAAAGGAAGCAGTATGTTCAATCCAGTCCGCGCTCTGGCCGTCTGCGCCTTGGCGTTAGCCTCCCTCGGTGCCAATACGGCACTGGCCGATGAACCTATCCTGATCAAGTTTTCCCACGTCGTCGCCGATGGCACGCCCAAGGGCCAGGGCGCCCTGATGTTCAAGCAACTGGTCGAAGAGCGCCTGGCTGGCAAGGTGAAGGTCGAGGTCTACCCGAACTCCAGCCTCTACGGGGACGCCAACGAGCTGGAAGCGCTGCGCAACGATGAAGTGCAGCTGCTGGCGCCATCGCTGGCCAAGTTCGAGCAGTATACCAAGCAGCTGCAGGTGTTCGACCTGCCCTTCCTGTTCGATGACATCGAAGCGGTCAACCGTTTCCAGAAGCGCTCCAAGGGCCGCCAACTGCTGCGCTCGATGGAGGATCACAACATTGTCGGCCTGGCCTATTGGCACAACGGCATGAAGCAGCTCTCCGCGACGCGCGCGCTGCATACCCCCGGCGATGCCAATGGCCTGAGCTTCCGCATTCAGCCCTCGGCGGTGCTGGAGGCGCAATTTGGTCAGGTTGGCGCCAATACGCAGAAACTGCCCTTCGCGGAAGTGTTCAAGGCGCTGCAGAGTGGCCAGGTGCAAGGCGCGGAAAACCCCTGGTCGAACATCTACAGCCAGAAACTGCATGAGGTGCAGCCCTTCATCAGCGAAACCAACCATGGCGTGCTGGACTACATGCTGGTGAGCAACTCGCGCTTCTGGTACAGCATCCCGCATCAGATCCGCGTGGAGCTGGAAGCCATCATCGATGAAGTCACCTATGCGGTGAACAAACAGGCCGAAGCCGCCAACCAGACCGACCGCCAGCGCATCCTCGACTCGGGGCGCAGCCAACTGATCACCCTCAGCGGTGAAGAACGCGAAGCCTGGCGCAACGCCATGCGTCCGGTATGGCAGCAGTTCGAATCGGTGATCGGCAGCGACGTGATCAAGGCGGCGCAGACGGTCAATCGCAAGCAGCGCAATTGACGGCGGAAATCCGCCAGAGGCCGATCAACTGGGAATATGCTCGGGCGGCAATGGATGCCCGAGCAAATAGCCCTGCAGCGAGTCACAGCCCAATTTGGTAAGGAACGCCTGTTGCTCGGGCGTCTCCACTCCTTCAGCAACGATGCGCAGGTCCAGCGCCTGGCCCAGGGCGACGATGGCGGAGACGATGGCTACATCGTCGCCATCGTGTTCCAGATCACGCACGAAGCCGCGGTCGATCTTCAGTTCGTTGGCTGGCAAGCGCTTGAGATAAAGCAGGCTGGAGTAGCCGGTGCCGAAATCGTCGATGGCGATGTCCACACCCATTTCGGCGAGCCGCTCGAGTATCTGCTGGCTGGCGCTGACATCGTGCATGGCGGTGCTTTCGGTGATTTCCAGGGTCAGGCAGTTGGCCGGCAGCGCATACCTGGCCAGGGTTGCACGCACCGTTTCCACCAGCTCGCCATGGCAGAACTGCAGCGCCGAGAGATTCACCGCCACACGCCAGTCCTGATGGCCCTGCTCGTACCATAGACGCATCTGCCGACAGGCTTCATCCAACACCCAATCACCGATGGGAATGATCAGCCCGGTCTTCTCCGCCAGCCCGATGAAATGCACCGGTGCCAGCAATCCCTGCTGCGGATGCTGCCAACGCAGCAAGGCCTCGGCACCTAGCATGCGACCAGAGCCGCTGGCGAATTTTGGCTGGTAGTGCAGGCGCAGCTCGCCGCGCTCCAGGGCAACGCGCAGGTCATGCAGCAACTGCAGCTGCTGCCGCGCATTATTGTTCATCGAACTCTCGAAGAAGCTGTAACCGTTCTTGCCCAGACTCTTGGCGTGATACATCGCAGCATCGGCGTTGATCAGCAGCGCCTGCTGGTCAATGCCATCTCCCGGATACAACGCGATACCCACACTGGTGGAGACGCGCAGCTCATGACCGTCGATATCGAAAACCTGGTTGAGCAGCCCCACCACATGGCTGGCCACATTGGCGGCATCATCCGGATGGCGCAGTTCGGCCAGCAGCACGAACTCATCGCCACCGATGCGCGCCAGGCTGTCATTGGCGCGTAGGTGGGCCCGCAGACGCTGCGCCACCGCCACCAACAGTTGATCGCCAACGTGATGACCAAAGGCATCGTTGACCGGCTTAAAACCGTCCAGATCCATGAACAGCAAGGCAAAATAACCGCCATTGCGCTGCATCTTGAGGATGTTCTGACTGATGCGGTCTTCCAGCAGCAGGCGATTGGGCAGCTTGGTCAGGCCATCGTGCAGGGCCAGCTGTGTCAGTTCGGCATTGGCCTTGGCCAGCGAGCTGCTGAGCAGCTCGGTGCGCGCTTCCAGGCGCGCATCGAGAATCGAAGTCAGCAAGGCGATGGCCAGCACGGCAAGGGTGGTGACGATCACCAGGCTGGCCAGCCAACCTCTGTCCAGGCCACTGAAGGCCGCGCCACAAAAACTGCCTTCGGGGAAATTCGCGGCCGCCATGCCGGTGTAGTGCATGCCGACGATCGCAACCCCCATGATCACTGCCGCCCCGCCGCGCAACAGACGCACATGGCGCGTGTGGCGACGCAGGCGGAAGGCAATCAGCAAGGCGGCGCCAGAAGCGGCGACAGCGATCAGCAGCGACAGCGCGAACAGCAGTGGGTCATAGACGATGCCTGGCTGCATGCGCATCGCGGCCATGCCGATGTAGTGCATGGCGCCAATGCCGGCGCCCATGGCTACGGCGCCCAGGCATAGATGCCAGGCCGGCAATTCAGGCTGGCTGACCAGCCACAGCGCAAAGCCCGAGGCAAGCATGGCGATGGCCAGCGAAAGCAGGGTGATGGCGAGGTCGTAACCCAGGTCTATCGGCAAGCTGAAGGCGAGCATCCCGACGAAATGCATCGACCAGATGCCGATGCCCATGGCCACGGCACCGCCGCCTATCCACAGTACGCGCGCCGCGCCAGTGGCGCTGGCAATGCGCCCAGCCAGATCGAGAGCGGTATAGGACGCCAGGATCGCCACGCACAGCGAGAGAAAGACCAGGGCGAAATCGTAACTACCAATCAGCATCGTGGGACTCTGAGCAGAAAAAGACGCACGACCGAAGGGCGATAGCTGCCCTACATCCCTGATAGCCAGTTGCGATCACTTGATACTAGAGTGCGAATCTTAGCGGAAACTTAGCCCGCAGGTCAGGTTAATCGTGCGTGCACGAAGACCACTCTACTGCCCTGTCTTGCTGGCCTCACTATCGTGCAATTGCTGCAGCTGCCAGCCGCCACCCAGGGCCGCGATCAACTGCACGCTGGCAGTCAGTCGGCTGCCGAGCAACGTCAGATTGGTACGCTCGTTGTTCAGCGCCGTCGCCTGTACGGTGACCACGCTGTTGTAGTCGACGGTGCCGGCGCGGTACTGGTTCTCGATCAGGCGCAGTGACTCGCGCGCCGCATCCAGTGCCTCTTGCTGCACGCCGCTCTCCTGCTCCAGCACGCGCAATTGTACCAGGTAGTCCTCGACCTCACGGAAGCTGTCCAGCACCGCCTGGCGATATTGCGCAACGGTCTGGTCATAGGCGGCTTCGCTACGTTCCAGCTCGGCACGGCGTGCACCGCCATCGAACAGGGTCAACGCCAGTTGCGGACCCAGCGACCAGAAGCGGTTAGGTACCTCGATCCAGTCGGCGAAGCTGCTGCCGCGGTAGCCGCCGGAGGCAGAAAGGGTCAGGTCCGGGAACCAGGCCGCTTCCGCCACGCCGATCTGTGCGTTGGCTGCCATCACCCGGCGCTCGGCCGCAGCGACATCAGGGCGACGTTCGAGTAGCTGCGAAGGCAGCGCCACGGGCACCTCAGGCAGTGCCGGCAAGCTTTCGCGTGGTGCGATGGCCAACTCGGCCGGGCTCACGCCCACCAGCACGGCGATGGCATGTTCGAGCTGCGCGCGTTGCCACTCGAGATCGATGGCCTGCGCCTGGGTGCTCTTGAGTTGGGTGGTGGCCTGGGACACGTCGGACTTGGGCACGATGCCGGCACGGTACTGGTTCTCGGTCAGGCGCAGCGAGCGCGCATAAGCCGCGACAGTGGCATCGAGCAGGCGCTTCTGTTCGTCGAGGACACGCAGTTGCAGGTAGTTCTGCACCAGCTCGCTCTGCAGGCTCAAGCGCGCCGCAGCCAGATCGGCCGCGCTGGCGTCGAAATCGGCACGACTGACTTCCAGACCTCGGCGCAGTTTGCCCCAGAGATCCAGCTCCCAGGCGGCATTGAGGCTGAGGTCATAGCTCTTGGAGATGCGTGACGCCCCCGAACCACTCACGGCGACGCCATCGGCGGTGCGTATGGTGCTGTCACCGCCGCCCTGCCCAGCCCTTGTCACCCCGGCACTGCCGGACAGCGTCGGGTAGAAGCTGGCCCGCGCACCGCGTACCAAAGCACGTGCCTGGCGGTACTGGGCCTCGGCGGCTGCCAGGTTCTGGTTGGACAGTTGCAGACGCTCGACTAATGCATTGAGCTCGGCATCGCCGTAAAGCGCCCACCAGTTGCCACGCTCCAGAGCGTCGGCCGGTGCGGCAGCCTTCCAGCCCTCGGCCTGTTTGAACTGCGCAGGCGCAACCAGTTCGGGGCGCTGATAGTCAGGCCCCAGGGCGCAGCCGCCGAGTACGCCAGCCAGCAGCAGGGAGACGAGTGTTCGGGCGAAGGGAGCTCGGTTCATAGCGGATTTTCCAACGAAGCATCGGTACGCACGCCGCGCCAGCGGTTGACGCGATGGCGCAGGCGGTCGAAGTAGAGGTAGACCACCGGAGTGGTGTAGAGCGTCAGCATCTGGCTCAGCACCAGGCCACCGACAATGGTGATACCCAGCGGCTGGCGCATTTCCGAACCCTCGGCGCTGCCCAGTACCAGCGGCAAGGCGCCGAGAATAGCGGCCAGGGTGGTCATCATGATCGGTCGGAAGCGCAGCAGGCAGGCCTGGCGGATGGATTCCTGCGGGCTCAGGCGCTCGCCGCGCTCCAGCTGCAGGGCGAGGTCAACCATCAGGATGGCGTTCTTCTTGACGATGCCGATCAGCAGGAACAGTCCCAGCAGCGAGATCAGACTGAATTCCATGCCCACCAACTGCAGCGCGAGCAAGGCGCCGACTCCGGCAGACGGCAAGGTCGAAAGAATAGTCAGCGGGTGCACGTAGCTCTCGTAGAGCACGCCCAGCACCAGGTACACCACCACCAGCGCCAGCAGGATCATCAGCGGTTGGTTGTCCTGCGCCTTCTGGAAGGCGGCGCCGGTACCGCCCAACGTGCCCTGCACTTCGGTCGGCAGGTTGAGCCGGGCAATGGCAACATCGATGGCACGGGTTGCCTGGTCCAGGCTGACGCCCTCGGCCAGGGAGAAGCCGATATTCTCCACAGCGAACTGGCCCTGGTGGCTGACCCTGTCGTTCTCCAGGCTGCGCTCCCAGCGGGCGAAGGCCGACAGCGGCACGCGCGCACCGTCGTCGGTAATCAGCTGGATCTGATCCAGCGCCTCGGGATGCTGGGCGTACTTGGGATTGATCTCCATGACCACGCTGTACTGGTTCAGCGCCTGGTAGATGGTCGACACCTGGCGCTGGCTAAAGGCGTTGTTCAGCACTGCCGTGATCATGTCCATGTCCACGCCCAGACGGCTCGCCGTCTCGCGGTCCACCACCAGGCGAATCTGCTGTGCGCCCTCGGTTTCGCGGGCGTCGATGCCAGTCAGCTCCGGCAGCGCGCGCAGCGCCTCGCGTACCCTCGGCAACCAGGTGCGCAGCGCGTCGAGGTCGTCGGACAGCAGCATGTATTCGTTTTCCGAACTGCGCCCCTGGCGCCCGCCCATCTGCAGGTCCTGATCCGGCATGAGGAACATGCGCCCACCCGGCACCTTGGGCACCGTGTTGCGCAGGCGGTTGATCACGTCCTGCGCCGAATCGCTGCGTTGGGCGATGGGTTTGAGGCGCACGATCATGAAGGCGTTGTTGATGCCCCCGCTGCCGCCGATGAAGCCTGCCACGCTCTCAACCGCCGGATCGGCCAGCACCGCGTTGCGGAAGATCTCCATCTTCGGCTGCATGACCTGGAACGACAGGCCGTCGTCACCGCGGATGAAACCGATCAACTGGCCGGTGTCCTGCTGCGGCATGAAGGTTTTCGGCACGCTGACGAACAGATAAACGTTCAGCGCGATGGTGGCGAGAAAACTCAGCAGCATCAGCAACGAGTGGCGCAAGGCCCAGTCCAGGCTGCGCGCGTAGAACGCCAGTACGCGCGCCTGCACACGATCACCCCATTGTTGCAGACGGCTGCGCGATTGCTCCTCCTCAGCCTTGAGCCAGCGCGCGCAGAGCATCGGCGTCAGCGTCAGCGACACCAGCAGGGAAATCACCACTGCGACGGCCAGGGTCAGGGAGAACTCACGGAACAGGCGCTCGATGATGCCGCCCATGAACAGGATGGAGATGAACACCGCGACCAGCGACAGGTTCATCGACAGCAAGGTGAAACCCACTTCGCGCGTGCCCTTGAGCGCCGCGTCCAGCGGATTCTCGCCATTGCGAATGTGCCGGGAGATGTTCTCCAGCACCACAATGGCGTCATCCACCACCAGCCCGGTAGCGATGATCAACGCCATCAGCGACAGGTTGTTCAGCGAGAAGTCCAGCAGATACATGGCGGCAAAGCTGCCGATCAGCGACACCGGCACCGCCAGCGCCGGGATCAGCGCCGCCCGCCAGCGACCGAGAAACGCCAGCACCACCAGAATCACCAGGCCCACGGCAATCAGCAGGGTCTGCTCGGCCTCGTGCAGGGTGGCGCGGATCACTGGCGAGCGGTCCATGGCCACCTCCAGCTTGACGCTGGCCGGCATCACCTCGCGCAAGGCCGGTAGCTCGGCGCGGATGTCGCTGATGGTTTGCAGGATATTCGCCCCGCTCTGCCGGTTGATCACCAGCAGCACCGCTTCCTTGTCGTTGTAGAAACCGCTGTTGTAGCGATCCTCGACACCATCGGTGACGGTCGCCACATCGCCCAGGCGCACGGCAGCACCATTCTGGTAACGGATGATCATCGGCGTGTAATCGGCGGCTTTGGCCAACTGGTCGCTGGCCTGCACCTGCCAGCGGCGCTGCGGGTCTTCCACTGCGCCCTTGGGTTTCAACGCATTGCTGGCGGCGATGGCCTGGCGTACTTCGTCCAGGGCAATGCCGTACTGATCGAGCAGACGCGGCTCCAGCGCCACCCGCACGGCAGGCAGCGAACTGCCGCCAATCTGCACTTCGCCGACGCCAGTGACCTGCGACAGCTTCTGCGCCAGGATGGTCGAGGCCACGTCGTACAGTTGCCCTTTGTTCAAGGTATCGCTGGTCAGCGAGATGACCATGATCGGCGCTTGCGACGGGTTGATCTTGCGGTAGCTGGGCATGGTGCGCATGCCGCTGGGTAACAGCTCGCGGGCGGCGTTGATAGCAGCCTGCACCTCACGCGCGGCGGTGTTGATGTCCTTGTTCAGGTCGAACTCGACCATGATCCGCGTACTGCCCTGGCTGCTGTTGCTGTTCATCTGGTTGACGCCGGCGATGCTGCCCAGCGAGCGCTCCAGCGGCGTGGCCACCGTAGAGGCCATGATCTGTGGACTGGCCCCAGGCAGATTGGCCTGCACGGTGATCACGGGGAAGTCCATGTTCGGCAGCGGCGACACCGGCAACAGGCCGAAGCTGACGCCGCCGAGCAGCATGATCGCCAGGCTCAGCAGCAGCGTGGCCACAGGACGGCGGATGAAGGGCGCGGAGAGGTTCATGAGGGCATGGCCTGCTCACTCTCCCATTTATTGGGGGCACGCCTAGTGGAGAGGGTTGGGGAGAGGGCCGATAGAACAGCGCGACACCCGCCCTCTCCCCCGGCCCCTCTCCCGCAAGCGGGAGAGGGGAGGAAAAGCCACGCACCAGTCATACCACCACTCCGGCAGCGCTACGCCCGCTGAAACGCCGCGATAGGCGATCGAAGTACAGGTAGATCACCGGCGTGGTGAACAGCGTCAGCACCTGGCTGACCAGCAGCCCGCCGACCATCACCAGGCCCAGCGGCTGACGCAGCTCGGCGCCAGAGCCCGAGGCGAGCATCAGCGGAATGGCACCGAACAACGCCGCCAGGGTGGTCATCAGGATCGGCCGAAAGCGCAGCAACGCCGCCTGGTAGATCGCTGCCTCGGGCGCCATCCCCTGATGGCGTTCGGCGTCGAGGGCGAAGTCGATCATCATGATCGCGTTCTTCTTGACGATACCGATCAACAGGATGATGCCGATGATGGCAATCAACCCCAGGTCATTACCCGTCAGCAGCAACGCCAGCAGCGCGCCGACGCCGGCCGACGGCAACGTGGAGAGAATGGTGATCGGGTGGATGTAGCTCTCGTAGAGCACGCCGAGCACGATGTACATGGTGACGATGGCCGCCAGGATCAGCAGCAAGGTCGACGACAGCGATGCCCGGAACGCTTCGGCAGCGCCCTGGAATTGACTGTTGATGCCACCGGGCAAGCCGATTTCCTGCTCGACCCGCTCGATCACGGCGACCGCCTCGCCCAGCGATACGCCCGGCGCCAGGTTGAACGACAGGGTCACCGCCGGGAACTGACCGATGTGGTTGATCAACAGGCTGGCCGGGCGCTCCTCGATGTGTGCCAGGGATGACAGCGGTACCTGCTGGCCGTCGCCGGTGGCGACGTGGATCTGGCGCAGCGCGGCCAGGCCGATGCGCCCACCATCGCGGCTTTCCAGCACCACGCGGTACTGGCTGGCCTGGGTGTAGATGGTGCTGATCTGGCGCTGGCCGAAGGCGTCGTAAAGCGCATCGTCGATGTTACCGACGTTGATACCCAGGCGCGCGGCCGCATCGCGATCGATATCCAGGTACACCTGCAGACCACGGTTCTGCAGGTCGCTGGCTACGTCGGTCAGTTCCGGTTGCTCGCGCAGCGCCTCGACCAGGCGCGGCGTCCAGGCCTCCAGCAGCGGGCTGTCGGGCGACTCGAGGGTGAACTGGAACTGGGTGCGACTGATGCGATCCTCGATGGTCAGGTCTTGCACCGGCTGCATGAACAGCTCGATACCGGGAATCTTCGCCAGCTCCGGGCGCAGATGCTCGATCACCTCACTGGCGGTGACATCACGCTCGGCATGGGTCTTCAGGTTGATCAGCAGGCGGCCACTGTTGAGCGTCGGGTTATCACCGTCCACGCCAATCGACGAGGACAAGCTGGCCACCGCCGGATCGCGCAGAATCACATCGGCCAGGCGCTGCTGGCGCTCGCTCATGGCGCTGAAGGAAATCGACTGCGGCGCCTCGGAAATACCCTGGATCACCCCGGTGTCCTGCACCGGGAAGAAGCCCTTGGGCACGGCCAGGTACAACAACACCGTCAGGCCCAGGGTCGCCACGGCTACCAGCAGGGTCAGCGGCTGATGCTTGAGCACCCACTGCAGCCACACGCCGTAGCGCGCGATCATGGCGTCGATGACTCCGCCGGCCATCTGATAGAAACGCCCTTCGCTCTCCGGCTTTTCCGCCTTGAGCAGGCGCGCGCACATCATCGGCGTCAAGGTCAGCGACACCACCAGGGAAATCAGGATGGCCACCGCCAGGGTGATGGCGAACTCGCGGAACAACCGCCCCACCACGTCGGCCATGAACAGCAGCGGAATCAGTACGGCAATCAGCGACAGAGTCAGCGAGACCAGGGTGAAGCCGATCTGCCGGGCGCCTTTGAGCGCGGCGTTGAGCGGTGTCTCGCCCTCCTCCAGGTGACGGGCGATGTTCTCCAGCATGACGATGGCGTCGTCGACCACGAAGCCGGTGGCGATGGTCAGCGCCATCAGCGTCAGGTTGTTGATGGTGAAACCGGCCAGGTACATCACGCCGAAGGTGCCGATCAGCGACAACGGCACGACGATGGACGGGATCAGGGTCGCCGACAGCTTGCGCAGGAACAGAAAGGTCACCATCACCACCAGGGCGATGGCCAGCAGCAGCTCGTGCTGCACGTCGCGCACGGCCGCACGGATGGTCTGCGTGCGGTCGGTGAGTACCTTGACCTCGACGCTGGCCGGCAGACCCTCGGTCAGGTGCGGCAGCAGGCTCTGGATGCGGTCGACCACATCGATCACATTGGCGCCGGGCTGGCGCTGTACATTCACCAGCACCGCCTGGTTACGGTTGGCCCAGGCTGCCAGGCGCTCATTCTCGGCGCCATCGATGATCTCGGCGACATCCTTCAAGCGCAGCGCCGAGCCGTTCTCGTAGTTGAGGATCAGCTCGCGGTATTCCTCGACGGATTTCAGCTGGTCGTTGGCATCGAGCTGCGAAACCCGCGTGGGTCCATCGAAATTGCCCTTGGGCTGGTTGACGTTGCTGGCGGTGATCAGGTTGCGCACGTCGGCCAGGCTCAGGCCGTAGGACGCCAGCGCCTCCGGGTTGACGCGAATACGCACGGCCGGACGCTGCCCGCCGGCCAGGGTCACCAGGCCAACGCCGCTGGTTTGCGCCAGCTTCTGCGCCAGACGGGTATCGACCAGGTCATTGACCTGCGGCAGCGGCAGCGTCTTTGAGCTGACCGCCAACGTCAGTACCGGCGTATCGGCGGGGTTGACCTTGTTGTACACCGGCGGTGCCGGCAGATCACCAGGCAGCAAGTTGCTCGCCGCGTTGATCGCCGCCTGCACTTCCTGCTCGGCCACCGCCAGGGAGACGTCCAGATTGAAGCGCAGGGTGATCACCGAGGCGCCGCCAGAGCTGGTCGAAGACATCTGCTTGAGCCCGGCCATCTGCCCGAACTGGCGCTCCAATGGCGCCGTCACGGCACTGGTCATCACATCCGGGCTGGCACCGGGATAGAGAGTCAGCACGCGGATGGTCGGGTAATCCACCTCCGGCAGCGCCGAGACTGGCAGCAGACGATAGGCGATCAGACCGCTGAGGAAGATCGCCACCATCAACAGCGTGGTGGCAACCGGCCGCAGGATGAAGGGGCGGGAGATGTTCATGCGTCGTTCCGGGCGGCAGCCTGGCCAGGTTCACCCTGCCCTTCAGCCTTGGGCGTTTGCCCAGCCTGCGGGTCGACCACTTCAACCTCACTGCCGTCACGCAGGCGGTCGGTGCCTTCCAGCACCAGTCGCTCACCCGGCTGCACGCCTTCGGTAACCATGCTGCGTTCGGCATCACTGGCGGCGATGCTGAGCGGCCGGACGCTCACCTTGTTATCACCGTCTACCACATAGACGAATGTGCCCTGGGTGCCGAACTGCACCGCGGCGGACGGGATGATGGTGGCAGCCTCGCGGGTATCGACGCGCAGACGCACGTTGACGAACTGATTAGGGAAAAGCATCTGCTCGGCGTTGTCGAAACGCGCCTTGAGCTTGACCGTACCGGTGGTGGTGTCGATCTGGTTGTCCAGGCTCTCCAGCACGCCCTCGTCCAGCTTCAGGCGCTCGCCACGGTCCCAGGCTTCAACGGTGAGGACGCTGCCGTCGCGGCGGCGTTGCAGCACGGCCGGCAGGTCGCCTTCGGGAATGGTGAAGATCACCGCAATCGGGTCGGCCTGGGTGATCACCACCAGCGGCGTGGTGTCGCCGCTGCTGACCAAGTTGCCGACATCCAGCTGACGCAGACCGAGACGGCCATCGATGGGCGCGCGGATCTGGGTGAAGTCGAGGTTGAGCTTGGCCGTGGCGACATCCGCCTGGTTGCTCTGCAGGCTGCCACGGTACTGATTGACCAGGGCCTGCTGGGTATCCAGGGTCTGTTTGGCAATGCTGTCTTCGGCGTACAGGCCCTTGTAGCGCTGCAGGTCCAGCTCGGCGTTTTTCAATTGCGCCTGGTTTTCCTGCAACGCCCCCTGCGCCTGCTGCAAGGCCACCTGATAAGGGCGTGGATCGATCACCGCCAGCAGGTCGCCGGCCTTGACCTGCTGGCCCTCATCGAACAGCACCTTGACCAGTTCACCATCGACCCGTGAGCGCACGTTGACCGTGTTATAGGACGTGACCGTGCCGAGCGCCTTGAGCTCGATGGCAAACTCGCCCTGCGTGACCTCGGCCACACGCACCGGCACTGGCCCCATGTCACCGAAGCGGCCACGGCCTATCTGCTGGCCTTGCGGCGTGCTCGGCCAGAACCACCACAGCAGCAGAAGCAGCACGGCAAGCAGCGTGAGGCCGATCAGCCATTGGCGGGAGGTGTTAGAGGAGGACGAGGGGGCATTCGACATGGCAGGCGCGAGGTCACTTCTGGTGGGAGTCGGAACGATAAGCACTGGCCCGCGTCAAGCAAAGCCCATTTACCCGCTTTTTACCCTCCCCTTACGTTACTAACTGTTTGTGTCCGCGATAAATTCTTGGGCCGGCAAGAGACTGCCGAGGTACCCCGAACGTTCGCCTTGGTACACAAATAAAAACGGCCTGCTAAGCAGGCCGTCTGTTTTTACTTGCCGATTACTTGAGCACGGCCAGGGCAGCGGCATAGTTCGGCTCGTCAGCGATCTCGCCAACCAGCTCGCTGTGCAGCACCTTGTCGCTTTCATCCAGAACCACCACGGCGCGCGCGGCCAGGCCGGTCAGCGGGCCGCTGGCAATGGCCACGCCATAGTTCTTGAGGAAGTCGGCACCACGCAGGGTCGACAGGTTGACCACGCTGTCCAGACCTTCGGCGCCGCAGAAGCGCGCCTGGGCGAACGGCAGGTCAGCGGAGATGCACAGCACCACGGTGTTGTTCAGTTGGCTGACTTCGGCATTGAACTTGCGCACGGAGGTGGCGCAGGTCGGGGTGTCGACGCTCGGGAAGATGTTCAGCACCTTGCGCTTGCCGGCCAGGCTGGCCAGGGTGACGTCGCTCAGGTCGCCAGCGACCAGGCTGAAAGCCGGAGCCTGTTGGCCGGCCTGCGGCAGTTGACCATCGACCTGCACCGGGTTGCCTTTGAGAGTGACTTGCGCCATGAGAGTTTCCTTATCGTTCAGGGGGTTGAAGGGCAAATGTGTGACATGGGGTTCGCCGTGGCGAATGCTCCATCGAATGGCAGGTCACGGCCCGACCATGCGTCCAGACTAGCGCAGAAGCGCTGCCGATACACCCGCAGCCATGTAGGGATTTAGCGAAATATCGCGCCCCCATCAGAAATCCCGCCGATAGAACAGGTCGAGCGAACTGGCCAGGCCGCTGGCGGCCTCCAGGTACAGACGGCGACTGAGTTCGTAACGCAGGGCAATGGTATTGGCCGGCTCGAACACGCCGACACCGTAACGCAAGCTAAGGCGCTCGGTGATATTGCCGCTGGCCACCACGCTGGTGGTCACGCCGCTGCCCTCGGTGTCGAGCTGGAAATCCTGTATGCCCAGGCTGTTGGCCAGGCCAGTGGTGATCGAACTGCTGCCGGCCAGACCAAGCGCCAGCGCTGCCTGGCCGAGCATGTTGTTGTCACCCGTGCTTTGCCCCAGCGGTCGCCCCAGCACCAGATAGGACAACGCCTGTTCCTGGCTCATGGCCGGCTCGGCGAAGACCGTGGTACTGGGCTGCTCGGCACTGCCGGACAGGCGGATACCGGCGACGACCGTATCGACCCGGCGAATCGCCTCGACATCGAGGAATGGCTGATCGATCGGCCCGGTGAACAGCAGACGTGCGCGACGGATGGTCAGGCGCTGGCCGTAGGCGCGATAGCGGCCGTTGACCAGATCCAGCTCACCGCGGGTATCGAGGTTATCGCCGATGTGTACGCGCCCGCGCAGGTCGGCGCTCAGGCCGAAGCCGCTGAAGGCCAGCTTGTCCTGCCCGACCTCGACATCGACATCCATGGCGATGCCTATGCCCTGCTCGGCCTCCGGCACCTCACGCCCAACCACCCGTGCATCACCGGAAACCTTCACCGTTGACGGCGGTAGCTCGCGCACGCTGATCACACCCCGCGGTACGCCGACCTTGCCACTGACCGCCATCTGCTGCTCACGCAACTGCAGTTGCAAATCCGGCTCGACCTCCAACTCGGCATAGGGCTCGACCTTCACCGGCAGACGCTGCCCCTGCAGCGCCAGATCGCCACTGAGCCCCTCGGCCCAGGTCAGTTGGCCACGCAAGCTGCCGCGGCCTTGCTCGCCGCTGCGCCAATCGCCCGATAGCTGCACCTGCTCGCCGGCGATCAACGCCTGCAGCTGCAAGCCCTCCAGGCTGACCGGCAGCTGGTTGCCGGACAGCTCGCCGCCGTCCAGGCGCAGTTGGCCGTTGATCTGCGGCGCCAACAGGTGACCACTTATGCTGCCGTTGCCCTGCAGCGTGCCTTCGAGCTTGTCCGCCATGGGTACAAAGGGACGCAGCACGGCCAGATCGAAACCATTCAAACGAAACTCGCCGTTGACCGGTTTGTTCGCCGGGCGCGGGTCGATCTGCGCCTGCAACACCAGCTCCCCCAAACGTCGGCTGACGAAGCGCAGCTCGCTGTCCACCCGCTGCGGGCGCAGCGTGCTGTCCAGGCGCAGGCTGTCGTAGGGAAAATCCAGCCACTGTTCTTCATCCGGCTGACGAATACGCAGGTTGCCGCCGCCAGCATCGAGCGTGACCTGACCGTTGGGGCCGCTATCGGGCAGCTCGACCTTCAGCTGACCGTCCAACCGCCCCTGCCAGGCGAAATCCTCTGGCAGCCAGGGTTGCAGGCTGGCCAGGGGAAAATTCTGCAGACGCCAGTCCAGGCTGGGCTGTGGCATCAGCCGCTGTTGCCCACCGCAGAGGCTGGCATCCCCGGATTGCCAGCAATGCGCCCCCAGATTCAACCGCCCGCTGGCCAGGCGTTCCAGGCTCGCTGCTTGCTGCAGTTGCCAGTCCTGTCCACCGCTCTGCACGCGACCGCTGGCGATGCGCCCGCGCCAATCGCCCTGTTCGCTGAGGTTGCCATTGATGGCCAAGGCCAGTTGTAGCAGCGGGCCTTGCAGATCGATGTCCAGCGCCTGCGTACGCTGATCGCCACGACCGTCGGCCTGCAAGCGCCCCAGATAGGTGTCACCGATACGGATACCACGCAGATTCAAACCGATTTTTGCCTGTTGCCGTGCATCCAGCGTCGCATCCAATTGCAGGCGCCGCAGGCTGGGGTCACCAAAGGCCAGGCGCTCACCGCTCAACGCCAGCTGGCCTTGTGGCGCCTGCAAAGTGCCGGCCACGGACAGTTGGCCTTGTATTTGGCCCTGCAAGCCGGGCCAGAGTTGCCCCAGGCGCGGCAAGGCCAACTCCAGCTGGCCCCGCAAACGCTGATCCAGCGCGCCCTGGCCGCTGATCCGGTTGTCGCCCAGGCGCACCAGTAGCCGTTCCAGCTGCCACTGCTCGCCGGCACCGGCACCCTGCACCTGCAATTGCGCAGGTTGGCCGCGCAGGCGGCCATTGAGGTCGATATCGGCCTTGGCCTGCAGCGAGCCGGCATTGAAGCTGCCCGAGGTATTCAGCGGACCGGCCAGATCACCGGGCATCTCCGCCAGCCAATAACCTGGGTCGAGGGCGCTGAGCTGCAGCATCGCCTGCCAGTCGATGCCGTCAGCAAAACCGACCTTGACCACACCTTCGGCGCGACCCTGGCCAGCCACCAGTTGCAATTGCGGCAAGCTGACCTGGCCAAGATCGCCACTGACCGGACTGCTCAGGCTGAAGTCTCCAGCGGGGCCCTGCAATTGCGCCGCGAAGTTACCCAGGTAATTACCTTCGCTATAGCTGACCTCGGCCTGCAGGTTACGCAGAGCCACCGGTGGCGGCTCGTCCATCGGGTACAGGCGCTGCCATGGGAAATCCAGCCAGTCCAGCTGCGCATCGGCACTGAAGGCCTCGCTCCAGGCCAGCTTGCCCTGGACCTGCAGGTGCTGCTCTTGCGCCTGGATGCGCAGCAAGTCGATATCTGCGCCGGCAGCATCGACACGTCCGCTCAAGGTCAGCGGCATCGGCGCCTGCTCGGCAGGCAGATTGGCGCTGCCGTCGACGCGATAGCCAGCCGCCAAGTCGCCTTTGGCCGTCAATTGCAGATCCTGCAGGTGCAAGGTTGGCGGCAAGGCGCTACTGGCCTGGAAGTCGCGACTGGTCAGGCGCAACTCGGCAGGCAAATGCTCCGCCAAGGCCTGCACCTTGCCTTGCAGGCGAGCATCGAGGTATCCACTGCTGTCCGCGTCGAGCTCAAGGCTGCGCTGCAACTCACCGCCGATCTGCAAGGCGATCTGCCAGGGCTTGCCATCCACCTCCGGCAACTGCAGGCGCCCACTCAAGGCCAGCGGCCAGTCGCCCTGCGGCGTCAAGCGACCGCTGACATCCAGGCTCAAGTCATCACGTTGCAGCGTCAGGCGTTGCAGGTCGACGCCCTGCTCGTTCCAGCTGGCGATCAGTTCGAGATCGCTCAGTTGCGTCTGGCCATCCAGACGCAACTCGCCCAGCTGAATATCGCCAAGCTGCAAGCGCAGCGGCAGATTCAGGCTCGGCAGGCTCAGCGGTTCGCTGCTTGGCTCACCGCTTGGTGGCAGGTTCAGCGCTGCCTGCTGCAGATGCAGGCGCTCGACGCACAGCGTTAGGCGCAACAGACAGGACGGCGACCAGGCCATGTCCAGTTGCTGCAGCTCCACGCGCATCTCGTCCTGTTGCCAGAGCAGCGCATCCGCCTGCCAGGCACCGCCCAGACGCCCGACGAAGTTATCGACCTGCAGGCCGGGTACCTGCGCCAGCAGCCAACGGCTGCCGCCCTGAGTGCCAAACAGCGTCCACAGTGCCGCGGCGAGCAGCAACACCAGGCCGAGTAGACCGCCAGCCAGCCATTTCAACAGGCGCCGGGTCATAGCTCAGGCCCCATGGAGAAATGCAGGCGCACACCGCCGTCATCATCCAGCGCATGGGCGAGGTCCAGGCGCAGCGGGCCAACCGGCGAAACCCAGCGCACGCCGAAACCGACGCCGGTCTTCAAGGTAGGGATGTCCAGCGAATTGAAGGAATTGCCCTGGTCGATGAAGGTCGCCAGGCGCCACTTGTCGGTGAGACTGTACTGATACTCGGCGCTGACGGCGAACAGGTAGCGGCCGCCGATCTTGTCGCCTTGGTTGTTCTCCGGCGACAGGCTCTGGTAGTCGTAACCGCGTACGCTCTGATCACCGCCGGCGAAGAAACGCAGCGACGGCGGCACCGAGGAGAAACCATTGGTCTCGGTGCCACCGAACTGCACACGGCCGAGCAGACGGTGATTGTCGAATACGGTGGTCAGGCCCTTGAGCATGACGTTGCCATGCAGCACGTTGGCATCTGAGAGCACACCATCGACGGCGCCGCGCAGGTCGAACTGCACGCGGTAGCCCTGGTTCGGATCGAGGCGGTTGTCGCTGCGCAGCAGCGAATAGCTGACACCGGGCATCAACAGAGTACTCAGCCCGGAGTCGTCACCCAGGCGATACTCTTCGCGCTGCCACTTCACCGACAGCACGCGCTGCCAACCGCCAGAGCGCTGGCTGTGCCATTCCGGGCCAAGGGTGAGCAGCCGGCTCAGGCTGTCATTGCTGGCCAACTCTTCGTATTGATAGCCGCCAGCCAGGCGCAATTTGTCGGTCAGTGGGGGATCACCGGGGATGTCATACCACAGGCCAACGTTCTGCCGCGGCGCGGACAACTCGGTTTCCACCCCGTAGCTATGCCCTTGCGGATTGCGCCAGTGGCGCGTCCAGTTGGCGCGCAGACGCGGCCCGACATCCGTGGAAAACCCCAGCCCCAGTCCCATGGTGCGCGGCTCGCGCACCTGCAGCGCTACCGTCACGGGAATGCGCAGTTGATTGGCCTGGGTGGGAATGGCATCGACCCGCACCGACTCGAAATAGCCGCTGGACTGCAATGCCTGATACAGCTCGGCGATCAACTCGGAGTCGTACGGCGTGTCCGGGTCGAACGGCACCATGCGCAGCAACAGCTCTTCATCGAACGGGAAGTCACCACTGAAGGCGATATCGCCCAGGCTGTAGCGTGGCCCGCTGACGAACACCAGTTCGATATCGGCGACGCCAGCAGCCGGATCGATTTCCAAGCGCTGACGGGAGAATCGGCCGTCGAAGAAACCGTAGCGCGAGGCCTGATTCTGGATCAGCCGCTTGGCGTCCTCGTAGCGTCCATGGTTGAGCACCGAGCCGGCTTTCAGGCGACTGGCGCTGGGTACGCGAAAGGCTGACAGCTCGCTGGCGGGACCTTCAATACGGATGTCGACGTTGCGCAGGCGAATGCGTTCACCGGGCTCGACCTCAAGCACCAGGCGTGGGGTTTCGCCCTCCTCGATACGGCTACGAATGCGCGCCTGGTAATAACCCAGGGCCTGAGCAGCCTTGTCGGCCTCGTTTTCGGCGATACGGCGCATGCGCCGCAGCGACTGCGCATCGAGTCCATCGAGGCTGCCGACATAACCTTCGATATTGGCCTTGAGAGCCGAATTGCTCGGGGTGACTCTTACGTCAAGCTCGCTCGCTGCGAAGGCACCCGTACTGATCAGCAGCAGCAGCACCAGGCTGCGCCGAATATGTCCATATACACTCATGGCGAGGGATGCTACCACGGAGTACAGCCCGCGCCAGAGCCGTTGCGTTTCAGCCAGACAGCCGGGGTTCAGGCGCTGGCTCTGACCACCGGTTGCGGGTTGGGGTGGAAGAACACGTGCTCGACCACCGGGCCGATGGCCAGCTCACCAATTTCTTCGTAACCCTGGCGCCGGTAGAACTCCAGATAGCGCGCATTACCAGTATCCAGCACCACCCCTTGCGAACCGCTGTCCTGCGCGCACCAGTCGTGCAGCGCCTCGAGCAGCTGCTCGCCGCGATGCTGCCCCTGAAACTCCGGGTGAATGCCCAGGAGCGGCAGTACGTGGTAAGGACCGGGCGGCAGGCTGGCGAGTACCGCATCGTGGTATTCGAGGTAGCGCTTGGTGCAGCCGAAGCCGGTGCTCAGCAGCATGCGCAGACGCCAGCTCCAGCTTTCGGTGATGTCCAGACGACGCTGTGGCGGTGCGATCAGTGCCGCGCCGATCAACCGATCATCGATCAGCAGGCCGATAGCCGGCAGGTCTTCGGCGAAATGCTGCTGCACCAGTTCGCGAATCGTCGCGCGCACGCGCTGGTCGAAACCCGCCCGTTCGGCTTCGAACAGGTAGGCAAAGGTCGGCTCATGGCGATAGGCATGGTAGAGCAGCGAGCGCACCTCGCGGGCGTAACCACCATTGAGCATGCGCACTTCTGCAGGAGCGTTATGGGGCATGGTGGACCTCTGTTGTTATAAGTTGTGGGTCAGGCGCCTCACAGCCAACTTAGGCTCTGTACGAAAAGTGCCTGCGCTCGGTGATGCTGCGTTAAAAACAGGCTCGTGCGCGAGCCCGATCAAAATGCTCATTTACAACTCGTAAAGTCGAGCGCGACTCCGACCGTTTTTCGCCTGTTTCTGCGGGGCCGCAATCGATATTGCCTGACCTTCGCTCAGCGACTTTTAGTACAGACCCTAGCATCACCACCCGGCACCCGCCAGGCGCTGGCCGCGAGCGTCGAGGATCGGCTAGCATCGCCTTTTGCCCAGGACCCGCTGCCCATGAAAATCGTATCGTTCAATATCAATGGCCTACGCGCGCGCCCTCATCAGCTGCAAGCTTTGATCGAAAAACACCAGCCAGACGTGATCGGCCTGCAGGAAACCAAGGTCGCCGATGAGCAGTTTCCGGAAGCGGAGATCCGCCAGCTCGGCTACCACGTGCATTACCACGGCCAGAAAGGCCACTACGGCGTCGCCCTGCTCTCGCGCCAGGCGCCGCTGAGCCTGCACAAGGGGTTCCCTGGTGACGGCGAGGACGCTCAGCGGCGCTTCATCTACGGCACCTTCGCCGACGACAACGGCAACCCGGTGACCGTCATGAACGGTTATTTCCCGCAGGGCGAAAGCCGCGACCATCCAGTGAAGTTCCCGGCCAAGCAGCGTTTCTATGCCGACTTGCAGCAACTGCTGGTAGAGCGCTTCGATCCGCAGCAGGCGTTGGTGGTGATGGGCGACATCAATATCAGCCCGGAAGATTGCGACATCGGCATCGGCGAGCCCAACCGTCTGCGCTGGCTGAAAACTGGCAAGTGCAGCTTCTTACCGGAGGAGCGCGAGTGGCTGGCGACCCTCAAGAGCTGGGGCCTGGTGGACAGCTTCCGCCACCTCAATCCTGAGGTGAATGATCGTTTCAGCTGGTTCGACTACCGCAGCCGTGGCTTCGAAGACGACCCCAAGCGCGGCCTGCGTATCGACGTGATCCTCGCCAGCCAGCCGCTGCAGGCGCGCTTCAAGGATGCCGGCATCGACTACGATCTGCGCGGCATGGAAAAGCCGTCCGATCATGCGCCGATCTGGCTGGAGCTGAGCTGAAACACGTGAGGCGTGCAGATCACGCACGCCGTCATATCACTGCAATCTGACTGACTTAATCTGCGCGGCACTTCCTCTCACCCATTAGAAGGTGCCTGCCGCATGCCGCACGCCCTGTCCGCCGACCGCGACCTCTGGGGTCGTACTCTGTCACTGCTGCTGATCGGTTTCATCTGCTACGCCTTGCCCCTTTCGGTCTTCGCTGCCCTGCCCGCCTCCGAAGGCGATCAACCAGTGCTGCGCATCCAGGGCTCCAACACCATCGGTGCCAAGCTTGGCCCGGAATTGATCAAAGGGCTGTTCGAGGCTCAAGGGCTGCATGACATTCGTAGCGAGAATGGCTCCCGTGAGAACGAGCAACGCCTGCTCGCACGCCAGAGCGATGGCCGCCTGATCGTAGTCGAGGTGGCGGCGCACGGCTCAGGCACCGGCTTTACCTCACTCAAGGATGGCAGTGCCGATCTGGCCGCCTCGTCGCGGCCGATCAAGGATGGCGAAGCCGCCTCCCTGGCGTCGCTGGGCGACATGCATAGCCCGCAGAGCGAGCAGGTCATCGCCATCGACGGCCTGGCGATCATCGTTCACCCATCGAACCCGATTACCGCGCTCAGTGTCGAGCAGATCGCACAGCTGTTCTCCGGGGGGATCGATGACTGGGCGGCGCTGGGTGGCAAGCCTGGCAAGGTTCGTCCCTATGCGCGCGATGACAACTCCGGCACTTACGACACCTTCAAGGAGCTGGTGCTGGCACCGGGCGGGCGCACGCTCGCCGCCGCCGCACAACGCTTCGAGTCCAGCAATCAACTGTCCGACTCGGTGAGCAGCGATCCCAACGGCATCGGCTTCATCGGCCTGCCCTACATTCGCCAGGCCAAGGCTGTCGCCGTCGCGGCTGGCGATTCGCAGCCCATGCCGCCGAGTACCACGCTGATCGCCACCGAGGACTATCCCCTGGCGCGTCGTCTGTTCATCTATAACGATCCTCAGTTGAGCAATCCCTGGGCGCGTGCACTGATCGAATTCACCCATAGCCCCCGCGGCCAGGCCATCGTTGATAGCAGCGGTTTCATCGCCCAGACCGTGCAGACGGTGAAGGTGACGGCCGATGCACAGATGCCCAGCGATTATCGGCAACTGGCACAGCAAGCCCAGCGATTGTCGGTGAACTTCCGTTTCCAGGAAGGCAGCGCCACCCTGGACAACAAGGCCCAGCGCGATCTGCAGCGGGTGCTGGACTATCTCAAGCAACACGACAAGCTGCAGAACAAGGTGGTGCTGGTCGGTTTCGGCGACCCGAAGAGTGACCCCGAACGCGCCGAGCTGCTGTCGAAACTGCGCGCCATGGCAGTGCGCCGCGAGCTGGCCAGACAGGGCGTGCTGTTTCGCGAGATCACCGGCATGGGCAGTGAGCTGCCAGTGGCAGCCAATGATCAGGACAACGGTCGCATTCGCAATCGGCGGGTCGAAGTCTGGGTCTACTGACCGCAGAAAATATTCCCCACCAGGGGGCTTGGCAGCCTGTCGACTCAGCGTTAGTCTTCGCACCGCGTGACGCCGGGCCCCTCTGGCGGTGAGTTTTCTCACCGTGATGTCGGAGTCACTGAGTGGATTTCTTTCAACTCAGGCAGACATAAGGGAGGGCTCATGGACGCTCTACTTGCCTTTTTGACATCCCCCATCTTCGGTACCCCCGGCTGGTTCTGGCTGGCCTTTCTGGCACTGATCATCATCCTGCTGGTACTCGACCTCGGCGTGCTGCATCGCGATCAGCATGAAATCGAGATGCGCGAGAGCCTGCTGCTGTATTCGGGCTACTTCAGTGTCGGCGTCGCCTTCGGCGGCTGGATCTGGTGGCAGCTCGGCGGCACCAAGGCGATGGAGTACTACACCGGTTTCCTGGTGGAACAATCGCTGTCGATGGACAACGTCTTCGTCATGGCGATGATCCTCGGCTACTTCAACATCCCGCGTAAGTACCAGCATCGCGTGCTGTTCTGGGGCATTCTCGGGGTCATCGTCCTGCGCGCGATCATGATCGGCCTGGGCACGGCCCTGGTGCAGCAGTTCGACTGGATTCTCTACATCTTTGGCGCCTTCCTGCTGTTCAGTGGCATCAAGATGCTGCGCAGTGGCGGTGACGAAGAGTCGCATCCAGACCTGGCGCAGAATCCGGTGATCCGCTTCGTGCGCAAGCACATTCGTGTGACCGACGACCTGCACGAAGGCAAGTTCCTGGTGCGCCTGAAGGACAAGGTCAGCGGCAAGCCACTGCTCTATGCCACCCCGCTGCTACTGGCACTGGTGCTGATCGAACTGGCCGACCTGGTGTTCGCGGTGGATAGCGTGCCGGCGGTGCTGGCCATCTCGCAGGACCCGTTCATCGTCTACACCTCGAACATCTTCGCCATTCTTGGCTTGCGCGCGCTGTACTTCGCCCTGGCGGCGCTGATGCACCGCTTCATCTACCTGAAGTACGCCCTGGCGCTGGTGCTGATGTACATCGGCGGCAAGATCTTCCTGCACGACCTGATCAAGGTTCCAGCCCTGCTCTCACTTGGCGTAACCTTGGGCCTGCTGGCTGGCGGCGTGCTGTTGTCGCTGCTGAAGACGCGCGACAAGGCCAGCGCCACCTGAGGAGAAGCAATGCCCGAAGTCTGCATAGAACTCATCGAGCGCCAGGGCCAACTGCTCTGGCAGGTACGATTCGGGCGTCGCGCACTGACCTTTCAAGAAGAACTGGCGGCACGTACCTTCGCCGCGCAACTGCATGTGCGCCTGGACTGGCTGGATCAGGAGCAACGCTCGGACGACAGATTGCCCTGAGCTCGCAGACATTAAAGAAGAGGCCCGCACAAGCGGGCCTCTTCTTTATACGGAGCCGCTGAATCAGCGACTGGCTTTCATCACGTCACGCGGCACGTACTTGCCGATCTCGTACTTGCCGATGGCGGCGCGATGCACCTCGTCCGGGCCGTCGGCAAGGCGCAGGGTACGTTGCATGGCGTACCAGTAAGCCAACGGGAAGTCGTTGGAGACCCCGGCGCCACCGTGCATCTGAATTGCCCGGTCAATCACCTTCAGCGCCACGTTGGGCGCCACCACCTTGATCTGGGCGATCTCGCTGGCCGCGATCTTGTTGCCGACGGTATCCATCATGTAGGCCGCGTTGAGGGTCAGCAGGCGCGCCTGGTTGATCTCCATGCGCGAATCGGCGATGTGGTCGATGTTGCCACCCAGGCGCGCCAGGGGTTTGCCGAAGGCCGTGCGGCTCACGGCGCGCCTGCACATCAGCTCCAGGGCCCGTTCGGCCATTCCGATCGAACGCATGCAGTGGTGGATGCGGCCTGGGCCGAGACGACCCTGGGCAATCTCGAAACCACGCCCCTCGCCCAGCAGCACGTTCTCATAGGGCACCCGCACGTTCTCGAACAGCACCTCGGCATGGCCATGCGGCGCATCGTCGTAGCCGAATACCGGCAGCGGGCGCAGTACAGTGACACCCGGCGCATCCATCGGTACCAGGATCATCGAGTGCTGCTGGTGACGCGGCGCGTCCGGGTTGGTCAGGCCCATGAAGATCATCACCTTGCAGCGCGGGTCGCAGGCACCGGAGGTCCACCACTTGCGGCCATTGATCACCCACTCATCACCTTCACGGCGGGCGTTGGCCTGCATGTTGGTGGCGTCCGAGGAGGCCACGCCCGGCTCGGTCATGGCGAAGGCAGAGCGAATCTCGCCGGACAGCAGCGGCTCCAGCCATTGCTGCTTCTGCGCCTCGTTGCCGTAACGCACCAGCACTTCCATATTGCCGGTATCCGGCGCAGCGCAGTTGAACGGCTCCGGGCCGATCAGCGAGCGGCCCATGATCTCGGCCAGCGGCGCGTACTCGGTGTTGGTCAGGCCCGCGCCGTAGGCGGACTCGGGCAGGAACAGGTTCCACAGGCCTTCGGCTTTGGCCTTGTTCTTCAGTTCTTCCATGATCGCGGTCGGCTGCCAGCGATCACCTTCGGCCACTTGCCGCTCGAATACCGCTTCGGCCGGATAGACGTGCGCTTCCATGAATGCGCTGACACGTTCACGCAGCTCTTGAACCTTCGGGGAATAGGCGAAATCCATGGGGTTACCTGTTTGTGACAAAGGGTGAGAGGTTGTGGAAATGATGCTAGAACAGCACTTAAGATTTATCGAACCTATTTTCAGCGTGTATGAACATTCATAACCGATATATGATCGATTGATATCGACGCCCCTGGAGCACTGCCGGCATGAACCTGACCAAGGTGGACCTGAACCTCTTCATCGTCTTCGACGCCATCTACACCGAGGCCAACCTGACCCGTGCCGGACAGATCGTCGGCATCACCCAGCCAGCGGTTTCCAACGCCCTCGCCCGCCTGCGCGAAACCTTCAACGACCCGCTGTTCGTGCGTACTGCCCAAGGCATGGTGCCGACACCCATGGCGCAGAACATCATCGGCCCGGTGCGCAACGCCCTGCAGCTGCTGCGCGTCTCCGTGCAGGAAAGCCGCACCTTCAACCCGCAACAGGCCGGCAAGACCTACCGCATCAGCATGACCGACCTGTCGGAGCAGATTCTCCTGCCGCCGCTGTTCCAGCGTCTGCGTCGCCTGGCACCGAACGTGTGCATCGAGAGCTTCCTGGCCAAGCGCCGCGAAACCACCAAGGAACTGGCCGCCGGCCGTCTCGATTTTGCCGTCGACGCACCATTGAACACCGACCCGCAGGTTCGTCACGTCAAGCTGCTGGATGATCGCTACGTCTGCGCCATGCGCCCCGGCCATCCGCTGGCCAAGGAAAAGATCAGCCTCGACGAATACCTGTCGCTGACTCACATCCACATCTCCAGCCGGCGCAGTGGCCTCGGCTACGTCGACCTGGCACTGGGCAAGATGGGTATCCAGCGCAAGATTGCCCTGCGCTCGCAGCACTACCTGATGGCCAGCAGCGTGATGCAACAGACCGACATGGTGATGACCGTGCCGGAACGCTTCGCCCGCCGCCACAACCTGCACCATGTGACGCTGCCGGTCGGTGACGTCCCCGCGCTGGAAACCCACCTGTATTGGCACGAGAGCACCGATCAGGACCCGGCCAACCGCTGGATGCGCGAGCAGATGATCGAACTGGCGCAACAGGTCGCCGCTCAGGAGAAAAAGGCCGAGCAAGCGCCTGCTGCATGATTGCCCGCCCCTGAACGCAAGAAGGCCCGCAGATGCGGGCCTTCTCGTTGTTGCGGGAGCGAATCAGCGAGCGAGCTTGCTATCGATCGACAGCTTGCCAGCACCTTCGAATACCAGTGCGACGCTGATGGCCAGCAGGGCCAGAGCGAACTCGTAGCCGTTGTTGCTCATGAAGAAGCCGTTGGCCAGGTGCACGGTGAAGATCGCCACCAGCATGGTCACCGCCAGCACCGCTGCAGCAGGACGCACCAGCAGACCGATGATCAGCGCCACACCGCCGAAGAACTCTGCACTACCCGCCATCAGCGCCATCAGATAGCCCGGCGCCAGGCCGATGCTCTCCATCCACTGCGCAACACCCGCCAGACCATAACCGCCAAACCAACCAAACAGTTTCTGCGAGCCGTGGGCGGCAAAGGTAATGCCAGCGACGATGCGCAGGATGGTGATACCCAGGCCGGCTTGGCTGGCGGTAATGCTTTTGATCAGGTTGTTCATTGCAAGGCTTCCTTCGTTGTGTGGGGTAGATGGCGCATAGAATATCCAATTTATTTGATCATAGAACAGCAAAATACCGCTTATATGAATCGATTAATTTGATATTCAATTAGCCGTCAGACGTCGCCCCTGCGGCTCGAGCAAATAGCGCTCACGGTCATAAGCAAGGTAGTACTTATTCACCGCATTCACATAGCTCACTACGCCCATCCCCATCTGCTCCATGGCCACACGCTCGACCTGGAAGAACCACTGATTGGGGTTGAGCCCACGTCTGCGCGCCTCGGCACGCAGGCTCTGCACCCGTTGCGGGCCCAGGTTGTAACCCGCCAGCACGAAGGCCATGCGTTCACGCTCGTTGAGCTGCGGGCTGTTGAAGAAATTGCGGCGGATCATTGCCAGGTACTTGCTGCTGGCCTGAACGTTGCCATCGATATTCTGGATGTTGCTCACCCCGACGCTGCGTGCCGCCGCCGGAGTGATCTGCATCAGCCCGGTCGCCCCACTCGCACCGCGCGCTGATGGATTCAAGGTCGACTCCTTGAACGCCAGGGCAGCCAGCATCAGCCAGTCGAAACCCTGCTGCTCGGCGTGTTGCTGCAACACCGAACGTACCTTCTCCAGGCGCTGGCGTTCGTTACGCCCCAGGGGTGAATGCACCTTGTACAGACGGCGATAGACTCGCTGGAATGCAGCATCCTGATCGGCCGGGCTCTGATAGCCACTGAAGAAACGGTCGATACTGGCACGCAGCATCGGCGCATCGGGGCGCACGAACCATTTCATGTCGCCATCGCGCGCCAGAACCAGATGTTTGTCGACACGCAGTTTAGGCATCACCTTGGCCCAGCGCTCGGCGATCGGCAGCTCCACTGCAGTGCGCTCGAAGATGCCGGCTTGGACCATTTCCAGCACGTCTTCGACGGCCAGGCTGGGATCTACCCACTCGACCACGATAGGCGGCAGCTTGCGATCCGCCAATTGCTGGTTGATCAATCGCAGCGCCTCACCTACGGCGCTACCTGCCGGCAACGAGAGGCTACGCCCGGCCAACTGCTCAAGGCTGCGGTAATGCCGGTTGCCCTGCTTCGATACCAGCACCAACGGCACTTCTCGGCGAATCGCCGTACTGGCGCTGACATCGTGCCCGGTGCGCACATTGAGCAGTTCGCCAGGGGCAACCAGATCGCCCTCGCCGCGCTGCAGGGCGCCGAGCAACTGATCCTTGGCTTTGGGGATGATCTTCAGCGTGAGGCTGCGGCCGTCTCGGGAATTGCGGTTGAGGTACTGCTCGAATGCTCGCAAGCGGTGGTACTCGACACCGATGCTCTGGCCCTTGACAGACCCCGAGCTGTTGCGACTCTGATTGACCAAAACGCGCAGTTCGCCGCTGCTGCGGATCGTGGGTAGATCACGGGCGCTGCGGGTTTGGCTACCGACCTCGGGCGGGCCGGCCAGGCGTGCGCTGACCGGCAGCGGCAGCATGGCCAACAGGCAGAGGATCAGCAGCAATCGCGACATCGACTCTCCAGGAAAGGCGGTTGACCGCCGAAGCCTCATCCGGTTGCTGGCCTGCTGCTCGCCGATACGCGACAGACGGCGACTGACCGTAGCCCTGCCAACGAGGCACGGGGGCGCGGAGATTGGCACAGCCAAGCGCTACCGCGCCACCCCACAACCTTGCATCAACCTTAAAAATAGCGAACAACTTATTGTTTTAAATCGGCTTTCTGACGAACGGACGGCGTCTGCTATTCTGCCCCTTCGCGCTCAACAGGTGGCACCATGCAACTCATCGATATCGCCGTCAATCTCACCCACCCCAGCCTCGCTGCGCAGGCCGAAGCACTGCTCGAACGCGCCTATGCAGCCGGCGTGTGCCAGATGGTACTGACCGGCACCAGTCTGAACGAAAGCGAAGCGAGCCTTGCGCTTTGCCGACAGTTGGATGACAGCGGCCAGCGCCTGTTCAGCACTGCCGGCGTGCACCCCCATGACGCCAGCTCATGGAACGATGCCAGCAGCCGCACGCTCAAGGCTTTGCTGGCCGAGCCACAGGTGCGTGCCGTGGGTGAATGCGGGCTGGATTTCGACCGTGAGTTTTCGCCTCGGCCGGCGCAGGCAAAAGCTCTGGAAGAACAACTGGCCATGGCCGTCGAGCTGCAGATGCCGGTGTTTCTGCATGAACGCGAAGCCAGTCAGCGCCTGCTGGAAATCCTGCGTGACTATCGCGACCGACTTCCTGCGGCCGTGGTGCACTGCTTCACCGGCGAACGCTCTGCACTTTATGCCTACCTCGACCTCGACCTGCATATCGGCATCACCGGCTGGGTCTGCGACGAACGCCGCGGCACGCACCTGCATCCGCTGCTCAAGGATATTCCCGGTGAGCGCCTAATGCTGGAAACCGATGCGCCCTTCCTGCTACCGCGCACTCTGCGGCCAAAACCCAAGAGCGGGCGCAACGAACCCGCCTTTCTCGGTGAAGTGCTGCGGGAGGTGGCGCTGCACCGCGGGCAAAGCGAGGAAATCTTGGCCGCGCAGACCACTGCCTGTGCGCGGGCGTTCTTCGATCTACCCGCCATACTGGATGGCGCGGCACCAGAGTATTGATTGACGTCAAGACTCTGGCTATTACCCACGGCATACTGCTGGCACTTAGCCAACAGCGAACACAACGAGACGGATAACAACAGCATGGGCGCCTGGATCAGCAATCTTTCTCTGAAGTACAAATTCTGGGCGGTCAACGCCGTTGCCTTCGTCATCAGCCTGATGCTGGTGCTGTTCGCCCTGAATACCGAACAGCAGGCGCGTAGCGTCGATGCGCGCCAGGCAGCCGCGGCCCAGGCACGCCTGCTGCAACAGTGGCCGCAGCAGGCCGCGTTGCCCAACGCAGCCGATATCCAGGCACTGCAAGGCAGCCTAGCAGGCGCTCAAGGCGCTCCTGACGCCAGCGGCTGGCAGGCACTGGAGCATGACGCCTGGTTCGGCGATTTACCGGTAATCGGTGCGCAGCGTGTCACCCTCGGCGATGGACGCAGCCTCGCGGTCATGGCGCGCGCGCCCAGCCTGCTCGACCTGTTCGCTCAACACGCGCTGACCTACGCTGCTGCCGTCGCCGTGCTGATGCTGTTGCTGCTGACTGCATCGCAATTGTTGATCCGCTTTCTGCTCAGCCACCTCAACACCCTGAAGGACGTGATGCTGCAAGCCGAACGTAGCGGCGACCTGTCCCTGCGCGCCCCCCTGGACAGTCGCGACGAAGTCGGCCAGATGGCCGCCGCTTTCAATGCCATGCAAGCCGGTTATCAGCGCGTGGTCGGCACCGTCGGCCAGGTAGCCAGCGAACTCGACAGCGGCACACGCGTCATGGCTGAGCGCATGGGCTCTGTGCGCAAGGGCATGCTCAGCCAGCAGAGCGAAACCGATCAGGCCGCTACCGCGATCAACGAGATGTCGGCGACCGTCCAGCACATTGCCGATCACGCCGGCACCACCCGCGACCAGTCTCTCAATGCCGATCAGCTGGCGCGCGCTGGCCAGCAGGTGGTCGAGCGTGTCGAGCAATCCATCGCAGCCCTGTCGCAAGGCGTACGCCAGAGCGCCGGTAGCATCGAGCGCCTGGCCGAGGACAGCCAGCACATCAGCCGCGTGGTCGGCGTGATTCACGGCATTGCCGAGCAGACCAACCTGCTCGCCCTCAACGCCGCCATCGAGGCCGCTCGCGCCGGCGAAATGGGCCGTGGCTTCGCCGTGGTCGCCGATGAAGTGCGCAACCTGGCCAAGCGCGTGCAGGACTCCACCGACGAAATCACCCAGATGATCGGCAACCTGCAAGGCGGCACTCGCGACGCCGTGGAGTTCATGCGCGAAAGCTCGGAGAACGCCAACCACTGCGTGCAACTGGCGCAAGAAGCCGGCGAATCCCTGGCGGCGATCACCGCCGCCGTGGCGCTGATGCGCGACAGCAATACGCAGATTGCCGTGGCCGCAACGCAGCAGAGCCAGGTCGCCGAAGAAATGAGCCGCTCGGTGGTGGGCATCCGTGACGTGACCGAACAGACGGTCGGCCAGACCCTCGAATCGGCCGCCACCAGCCAGCAACTCGCCCAACTGGCAGGTGAGCTGAACAAGGCCATCCGCCAATTGCGCTTGTAAGCCGCCCCAACCTGCCTCTGTGCCTGATCGTCGTGCCACTGCTCCTGCTGTGCTGACACGCCTGCTGATCGGGTTCTGACAGTTGCGTTTCGTCCCGCTCAGCCTCGCTGCCATCGATCTGTACACGGCACGGGTCCTGCCGGCGCACGACCATGGTCTTGAACTGCAGCAAGCAGAGCCCTTCAGCGGCAAGCGCCCGCCACTCGAGCAGTTCGTGACCTTTCCGGATTTTCTGTTCAGCGGCGTCCAGTGGCGCACCTGACGTAAACAAAAGTAGCCAAATGTCCGCTCGTCAGACGATTTGAGGATTTCGGTCACAATGCGATAGAGTCGACAAAATTTTGGCCAAAGACAGCAGTATGTCGCCGTTACGACATTTTTTTGTCACTTTATTTTTGACGTTTCTTTACCAGTTGCACGCCAATGCCGAGCCCGCGCCCTACCCGCTGGATCGTCCGGCGTTGACCGTGCACCTGGCCGACGGCCAGCGCCTGACATTCAGCATCGCCCAGTTACAGGAACTGCCACAGGCATCCATACAACTGCGCACCTCGGAAGGCGCCACACAGCGCTGGCTGGGCGTCCCCCTCCAGCAGTTGCTCAGACACATTCCAGATGCCGATAACGGCCGACCGCTGCATACCACGGCACTCAATGACTATTCGGTCCTCATCCCCTACGAGGATATCCAGCGCTACGATCCACTGGTGGCCTATCAACTCGATGGCCGTTTCATGTCCATTCGCGACTATGGCCCGCTCTATCTGATCTATCCCTTCGACGATCACCCCGAACTGCACCAGCAGATGTTCTACAACCGCTCCATCTGGCAGCTCAGCGAGATCCATGTCGAGTGAATCCCATGTCAGATAAACCAGCGGCCACGGCCCAAGCCAGAAACTCTCGACTCAAACTCATCGCTCTGGCAGTGCTGGTAATTGCCATGACCCTGACCGTCGCCGGCTCACTCTGGCTGGTGCAGAAGAAAGCCAGGCAGCTTGCCTTGCCGACCTTGCACAGCGAGCTCTGGCAGGCCTACCAGATTCACATGGCAATGGATCGCCTGCTGCTGGCCTCACAGGACCTACTCAAAGGCAAGTTAGTACCTGACGACCTGGTGGTGCGTGTGCAGGTATTGCGCAGCCTCACTCAGCCGCTGGAAGGTCAGCACCTGTTCGACTTCCTCCCCGAATCACGCCCGGCGGCGGAGAGCACCCTGCAGCGCGTCATCAGCCTCAGCCGCCAATGGGATGAGCAGGCGCAATGGGGCGATGCAGCCGCTACCAGGCAAGTCGCCGAGCAGGCCGCCGAGAGCCTGCCTAGGCTACAAAAGCCGATGCACGAGGTGATGGTCGCTACCAATATATCCCTGGCCAACGAGTTGGATGCCGAGCGCCAGCACCTTTACGACTATTTCACCGGCCTGGGCTGGGCGCTGCTGGGATTGCTGATCGGGGTCTCCCTGCTGGTATTGCGCCTGGTCGGCAACTACCGCGAGGCTCGTGAACTGTCGCGCAACCTGACCGAGCTGAACCAGCATCTGGAGCAGCGCGTAACGGAACGTACCGCCGAGCTGGCCGAGGGCCAAGCCCTGCTCAAGCAAATTCTCGATGCCAGCCCCAGCGATGTGGTACTGGCCGACAGTAGCGGCAAGCAGGTGTACTTCGTCAACCAGCGCCTAATGCAGCGACTGAGCCTTGACCAGGCCAGCGACTTTTCGCTCAACCGCCTGTTCTGTAATGCCCGTGAAGCCCTGCACTTTCGCGAAGCACTGCTGGCGCGTCACCGCGTCGATGACTGGGAAGGCCTGCTGGCCGGCGAGCCTCCCTATTGGGGCGTGGTTTCCGGACGCCTACTGGAATATCGCGGCGGCCCGGCGCAACTGATCTGGAGCTATGACATCAGCCTGCGCAAAGGCATGGAGCAGGAGCTGCTGGTACTGGCCACCACCGATGCCCTTACCGGCCTGAGCAATCGGCACGCCTTCATGCAGCGCGCCCAGGAGTTGCTCAAGACTGCAGAACGCTTTGATCAACCCTGCACCCTGTTGATGCTCGACATCGACCACTTCAAGCAGATCAACGACACCCACGGCCACCAGATCGGCGACAAGGTGTTGGCCACGCTGGGGGAACTGCTCAAGAAGGAGTTGCGCGAGGTCGACATCATCGGTCGCCTGGGTGGCGAAGAATTCGCCGCGCTACTGGCGCAGACCGATCAGATCGACGCCATACAAGTAGCCGAGCGCCTGCGTGCCAGTGTCGAGGCCATGCCGCTACCCCGCGCGAACGGCGAGCAGGTAAGGCTCACGCTGAGTATTGGCCTGGCCAGCCGGCACCCGGCCGAGCCCCTGGAAGGCGCACTGGGGCGAGCTGACGCGGCACTCTACAAAGCCAAGAGCGCTGGGCGCAACCGCGTAGCCTGGGCCACTAACTGAAGCACCCCGGCAGCTCAGCCAAATACCGTCACGGTCTGCCGGCTCAGGGCGATCAATTCGCCCGCCGAACTCCACATCGCCGCCGCCACGTGCCCGTAACCATCGCGGGCATGCTCGATATCCGCACGGTACAGGCACCAGTCCTCGCTGCTGAGGGTTTGCAGGGGCTGGACGAACTCGATGGTCCAGGTCAGCGAGCTACCCGGTGCCGGGCTTTTCAGGTGCGGCAATACCGCAGGCGGCCAGGCATCGACCAGCGCCAACAAATGAGCTTCGCTGAGCGCCTGTGGCTGGTTCTCGCCGCGCAGGCGTACCCAGCCGCCCATCTGCCGCGACGGCGTGTTGCTGAACGGCATGCCGCCGATCCCCCAGCGCATGGCCAGAAAGCGGGTGAATTCCGGTGTGACATTGCGTACGTAGGGCAGCTCCTGACATTGCTCGACCGGCGCGATCTGCGGAGCAGCAAGAGCCTCCACGGCAATCGCCGAAGTACGCGACGCACCGAAGCTGCCCTGCACCACGGTCACCACCTGACCGTCCTGCAACGCACGCAGGAACATCTGGCTGACTGCCTTGCCCTCGCGTAGCACTTCGGCCTGAAAACTGACCGGAACATCCGGCGCCACGGGCCCGACGAAGGTGATGGCCAGCGAACGCACCGGTCGTCCCTGCGGCACCTTGGCGCGCATCGCCTCGAACGCCAATGCCGCCACCAGGCCGCCGAAACTGGCGCGCCCCTGCCCCCATTCAGCCGGAATCACCACAGCTTCGGGATCACGGCGCACCGCGTCGAGCATTTCGGAAAAGATCATACGCACCTCGGGACTCTTCGATGGCGACGATCTTAGGGGATGGCGGCAGTTGAACGATAGCCCATCAGAATGCCTATTCGGTCATATTGGCGGCGAAAATGACACCTTACCCAGGACTGGGCAGGTCACCATACAGCGCTAACAAGGCGTCATCGGCGCGGCGTTCGGCAGCTAGCTGGGCCTGCAGCCAGAGGGGTCGACAAGGACGCAGCGATTCGTGTGCCTCAGCCTGTGCCAGCCATTGCAGGTGGTCATGCCAGTCACCCAACGCACTCTGCGCACGCTTGAGCCTGAGTTGCGCCGCCTTGTTCAAACGACTCTGTGCCGGATAGGTTTCGGCGGCATAACGCACGCGCTTGATCAGCAGACGCAAGCGGTGACGGTCATGTTCAGGATCGCGCAAGGCGCTGGCCAGCTGCCTCTGCTGGCGCTGCAAGCGACGCCGAATGCGCTTGTTCACGCTCTTCAGTTGGCCCTGCCTGGCAGCTTCGTACCAATTCGCCGGCCAGCCATCGAGCAACGCCATCAGTTCCGCCAGTTCGCGGCTGCGCGCGATTGCGGCATATCCGGCAGCGCGCTGCGCCTCATCGGCAGGCGCCAGATGGGCCAGGCCCATTCGCGCCAGCTCGGCGACCAATACTTCGCGATCACGCAGCGGGCCACTGAGACGCCCCAGCACTGCTGCGCCCTGCTCCAGCGCATCGACAGCCTGCAGACCGCGCAGTGGCCGTAACAGGCTGCGCAATTGCCGCAGGGCGATGCGCAGGTCATGCAGCGCTTCCGTGTCGGTACAGTCAGCCAGCCGCGCCTGACAGGCATACAGGCGCACCTGCAAGGCCAGAACACGCTCCAGGCAGTGCTCGATGAAATTGCTCATGTTCGCTCCTCCCTAACGACGACATACCAGGCTAACAGCCTGACCCCCATCCCCCACAAGTGGCCGATAGTCGCTAGCGCGACCAGCGCAAGGGCAATGCCTGGCGCAACTCTCTCAGTGCTTGCAACAAAGCCGCACGCGAAACAGGTTCAGCAGCGTAGCGCTGCTGCTCGAAACAACGAGCGAACGCTTCGATCTGCTGCGCCTGCCCAGGCAGTTGCCGCCCGGCACGCATGGCGAAGGAGCGCGCCCCCTCACCCGTTTCCCGGCGTACGCCATGGCGCGCCAGCAGGCGCTCGAACTTTCGAAAAACCTGGCGCTGCGGATCAGCGCGTTGCTGCCAGGGCTTGAGCAGCCAGAGCGCCAACAGACCGAGCAGCAGCCCTCCAGTGCCTACCAGAGCGAGCGCCAGGCGCTGCCAATCTAAACTGCCGAACCAGTTCTGCAACAGTTTCAGCTGCTGCTCACCCTGATAACCCAGCACCCAGCGCTGCCAGCCGTAATTGAGATTCTCCCAACTCATACGCAACTGGTTGAGCCAGGCCAGTTCGCGGTAACGCAGCGGCGAGAACGGCTGGTCGTCGAGAAAACCATCTTCCTCACCCAGAGCCTCTTCCAGGCCGCGCTCGATACGCTCGGGGGCGACCTGAAAGGTCGGATCGACGCTGCGCCAGCCCTTCCCAGGTTGCCAGTACTCGACCCAGGCATGCGCATCGAACTGGCGTACCTGGATGTAGTTGCCATTG
This sequence comes from Ectopseudomonas composti, assembly GCF_900115475.1. Taxonomy (GTDB): domain Bacteria; phylum Pseudomonadota; class Gammaproteobacteria; order Pseudomonadales; family Pseudomonadaceae; genus Aquipseudomonas; species Aquipseudomonas composti. The sequence goes on along the minus strand of NZ_FOWP01000003.1, from coordinate 189,138 downwards.
GGGTTGAGCTCGCCGCCCTGGTAGCCGGCGACCACCCGCGCAGGAATGCCCGCTGCACGCAGGACGAAGGTCATCGCGCCGGCATAGTGCGCGCAGAAACCGCGCCGGGTGTTGAACAGGAAATCATCGATGCTGTCACGGCCCAGAGGCTGCGGACGCAGCGTATAGACGTAGGGCTCACGGTTGAAATGTTGCAGCACTGCCGCTACCAGCGCATCACTCTGCGGGTACTGCGCCTTCAGTTCTGCCGCCCAGGCGCGACTGCGTGGGTCGCCCTGCTGGGGCAATTGCAGCGCCTGACGCATACCCGGCGGTTCGACCTGTGCCTCACGCACGGCATCGGGCCAGGAGCGCACCTGGTAAAGCAGCGGTCGATCCACCGGCCGCAGCCTCTGCCAACGGAAATCGCTCATCATCCGCCCGCTGTCCTGGTCCATCTCGCCGACGTCCAGAGCGAACAGCCAGCGCTTGCCGCTGGGCTGCATGATGATGCTGTAGTCGAGCGGCTCGCCAGCCTTGCTCCATTTCGGTGTGATCGGCACATCGGCGTAACTGGACTGCGACCAGCGCCTGCCATCGAAGCGCTCCAGGGTCAGGGCACGCCAATACAGTTGCCCTCGCGGTGGTGCTTCACCTGCGAAACTGGCGCGAAAAGCCAGCGCCGAGGAGCGACTGAGTTCGGCGATATCGGCAGGCTCCATGCTGTCAGAGAGGCCGGTGACGCCCTTGTCGCTGGGTAGCGGCAGCGACCACAGCGGCCCCAGCCGCGGAAAGAACACGAACAACAGCACCATCAGCGGTATGGCCTGCAGCATCAGGCCGCCAGCCAGGCGCAGGGTTGGCCAAGGGCGTTCGGCAAAACCGCTGTGCTGCAGACCGACCAATGCAGCCAGCAACGCCGTGACCGGCAACAGACTGTAGAGCGCAGCCAGGATGCCGTCTTCGAACAGGTAGGCGGTTACCACGCAGAAGAAGCCGAGGAAGATCAGCACCAGCGCATCACGCCGCGTGCGCATCTCCAGCAACTTGAGGATAAAGGTGGCGATCAGCAACACCACCGCGGCGTCCAATCCGACCAGCGTGCCTCGCGACAACAGAATGCCCGCCAGCACCAGCAGCATCAGGCCACCCTTGGCCCAGCCATTGGGATAGCGCGCACGCATGCGAAAAATCTGCACACGCCAGCCGGCAGCGCCCAGCCACAAGGCGATCATCCACAGCGGCAAGTGCACCAGATGCGGCACAATCACCAGCACCTGGGCGACCAGTAGCCAGGTCAGGGCGACTCTCGGGATACCCAGGCTGCTCATGCACGCGCTCCGAACAGGGCCAGAGCACGCAGGCAGGCATCGCGGTGACCTTCACCATAATCCGGCGCAATCACCTGCCCCGGCAGTTGCAGGCCAAATGCCTGCTGGCGCTCGGAAAACTGCAACACCCAATGGCACAACAGCGACAGACGCATTTCGCTGTCGCCTCCCAGGCTGTCGAAGTCCAGCCACAGGTCACGGCCGCTGAGCATGGCGAAGTCCTTGACCAACAGGCCCTGGCCGCGCGAGTAGGCTTTCCAGTCCAAACGCCGCTTCGAGTCACCTGGCTGGTACTCGCGCAAACCCTGAAAATCGTCAGCGCCCTGGCCGCGGGCACGCATGCCCTCTTCCTCCTCCTCGTCACCCAAGCCCGCGGACACCGGCAGGTCGCCCTGCAATGGCCGCGGATAGACCAGCACCGCCTGGTCCAGGTCGACCCAGCTCCAGGCCACCAGCAGACCCAGGGGAAAACGGCTTTCCACCCGCAGCCGCTCGGGGCGCAACCAGCCTCGCCGTATTGCCGGCAGGCTCAGGTCGACCTCTGTCAGGCCTTCACGCGGCACGTCGCGCACCACCAGCTCAGCTGGCGGCCAGCCCAGTGCAACGGCCTGGTGTTCACGCTCGCGGCTTTCCAGGCGCACACGAAAGCGCGCCTGTTCGCCAACGAACACCGCCCCGCCGCCGCCGGCCTTGAGCACCAACCCGGCCAGGTTGCGATAGGTATGCAAGATGGTGACGACGAATACCGCCATCAGCAGGAAGGTCAGGCCATAGGCCAGGCTGTTCTGGTAATTGATGCCCACCAACAACATCAGCAACAGCACCACGGCAAAAACAGCACCGACCCGACTGGGCAGAATGAAGATACGGCGCTGGTTCAGGCGCACGCTCGCCGCCGGCGGAATTCGCCTGGCCAGCCAGCGCCGCCAGAGCGGTTTCAGTGCTGCCCGCATCAGAGTGCCGGTACTTCGCGCAGCAACCATTGCACCAGACTGCCGCCACCATGGCCGGTCGGATCGGCGCGTTCACGCAGGCGATGCCCGACCACCGATGGCAGCACCGCCTGCACATCCTCGGGAATCACGTAATCACGCTCGGCCAGCAGCGCCCAGGCCCGGGCAGCGGCGAGCAAAGCCAGGCTGGCGCGCGGCGACAGCCCCCAGGCGAACTGCGGCTGACTACGCGTCGCCTCGACCAGACGCAGCACGTAGTCGACCAAGGCATCACTGGCGCGCACCTTGGGCACTTGTGCCTGCAGGCGCGCCAGCTCGGCGTGATCCAGGATCGGCTCGAGGCGCGGCAGCAGATCGCGCCGGGCATCGCCGAGCAACAACGCCCGCTCTGCAGCCTGCGCCGGATAACCGAGCGACAGACGCATGAGAAAGCGGTCGAGCTGGGATTCTGGCAAGGCGAAGGTGCCGCCACTGCTGACCGGATTCTGCGTGGCAATGACGAAAAACGGTTCGGGCAGCGGTCGGGTCGCGCCCTCGATGGTCACCTGCCCCTCCTCCATGGCTTCAAGCAGCGCACTCTGACTCTTCGGCGTGGCACGGTTGATCTCGTCGGCCAGCACCAGCTCGGCGAAGATCGGCCCTGGGTGGAAGACGAACTGCCCACTGTCCTTGTCGAAGACCGAGGTGCCGAGGATGTCGCCCGGCAGCAGATCGGAGGTGAACTGAATGCGCTGAAAGCTCAAGCCCAGCACCCTCGCCAATGCGTGACTGAGCGTGGTCTTACCCATGCCAGGCAGGTCTTCGATCAACAAATGACCACGCGCCAGCAGACAGGTCAGCGCCAGGCGCACCTGCGCCTCTTTCCCCAGCACCACCTGATTGACCGAGTCGAGGCAAGCATCCAGTTTGGTTCGCATCGTTTACTCCTTATGCAGAGCATCGATGCTACTGGGGCGCCCGTGCAGGGCAAAGCGCTATGACATTTTTGCTCACGAATCTGTGAGGCCAGACGCTATGTCAGACGAAAATGCCCAGCCATACCCTGCAGTTCGCGCCCAAGCTCCGCCAACTGGATACTCGACGCGGCGGTTTCATCCATGGCGGTGGCTGACTGGTCAGCAATATCGCGGATCGAGGTGACGCTACGACTGATTTCCTCGGCCACCGCGGTCTGCTGTTCAGCCGCTGCGGCGATCTGCTGATTCATCTCGGCAATCAGACTCACCGCTTCGGCAATCGTCGCCAGGGCGCCCTCGGTCTGATTGGCATCGCCAACCGTCAGGCTCACCAGGCTGGCGCTTTGCTCCATGTCCGCCACGGCGCGGCGGCTGCCCTCGCGCAGAGCCGCGATCAGCGATTCGATCTCGGCAGTGGATTGTTGGGTGCGCTTGGCCAGCGCCCGCACTTCATCGGCGACCACCGCGAAGCCGCGCCCCTGTTCACCGGCGCGCGCTGCCTCGATGGCCGCATTAAGTGCCAGCAGATTGGTTTGCTCGGCCACGCTCTTGATCACGTCGAGCACCGCATCGATGCGCTGAGTGTCCTGGCTCAGACGCTGAATGCTCACGGTGGTGGCGTCCATGGCACTGGCCAATTGTTCGATGCGCTGCAGGGTCTGACGCACCACCTGACTACCGCTAACGACACGCTGATCGGCCTGCTCGGTGGAAGCCGCTGCCGCTTCGGCATTGCGCGCCACCTCGTGCACGGTGGCGGCCATCTGGTTGATGGCAGTGGCAACCTGATCGGTCTCCAACTTCTGACCATTGACGCCCTGGCGCGTCTGTTCGGCAGCGGCTGACAGCGTCTGGGCAGAACTGGAAATCTGCGCCACACCGCCTTGCAGGCGGCCGACCATTTCCCTCAAGTTACCCGCCATGCCCTGCATCGCGGCGAGCAACTGGCCGATTTCGTCGCGACGATCCTGCTCGATACGTACGCTGAGATCGCCCTTGGCGATGGACTCGGCCAAGCCGATCACCCGCTTGAGCGGACGCACGATGGCCAGGCTGATCATGATCGCCGCGCCCAGCCCGAACAGCAGCGCCAGCGCCGCCGCACCGACGATCAGACCACTGCTGGCCTGACGCTCGGCGTGCATGGCCTGGCGCTGAGCGTCCAGGGCCAACTCGACGCGCTGCAGCAACTGCTCGACCTGAGCCACCAGTTGCTCATAGACCTGTTTCTGCTGTTGCAGCTGGGTGGCGTACTCCTTCAGACGCTCGTTGAAGGAGTCGACGTTGACCACCACCTCGCCCAATACCGCGGCGTAACCAGGATCGTCCAACGCATCACGTAATTCGGCAGCCAGTGCCTGCGCTTCGCCGGCCTGGGCGATCTGTGTCTGCTCACTGTTGTCGCTGCGCCGGCTGGCCTCCAGACGTTGGCGGGCCTGGTCCAGCGCCTGCAGCAACAACTGATGGATCTTGCTGACCTTGCCGGCCTGTTCCACCGAGTCGCCACCCTGCGCGCCCTGGCTGCTCTTGAGCAGGTCGACACCGTCCTCGGCCAGCCCTTCCTGCAGCAGATCCAGGCTGTTGGCGGCGCTGACCACCAGCCAGTCGGCTGCCTGCAAGGACAGCTGCATGTTGTCGGTCAGCTCGACGTAACGAGCAAAGGCGCTGCGGTAGTCGGCCAGTGCCGGTTCGACCTGAGCCAGGATCGCCGCTGTGTCGCTATCGAGCTCACCTTGCAGTGCCAGGCCGGCCTGCAAAATGCTCTCAGCCTGCTCTGCCAGGCGCTCGGCGTGCTGGCTGTCGCCACTCAGCGCGAACGCCTGCTCGCTCTGGCGCATACGCAGGACCTGTTCGCTGAGCGCACTCATGCGCTGCTGCAATTCGGCACCGGCACTGACTTCACGTAATGCCAGCAGACCAGTAACAGCCACCAGAGCGGTCAGCATCAATACCAGCGCGAAACCCAGCATCAACTTGCTGGCCGTGCTCATGCTGGCCAGCCGGTTGCTCAATGAGCGCCCCATGACATCCCCCTGCCTACTACAGCCTGACAATTCTGGAACATAGGATCGCAGCGCTACTGGCGACAAGCCAGCAAACACCGAGATGGCCGGGAGAGTTATCTGGGCGTCGTTTTCAGAACGGATTCAGGGCCGCTGCATTTGGAAAAGGTCACGCGTACGGCAGTAAGCGCTGCCACCCAGACGGCCGACCAGGTCGAGCTTGAGCGGGTCGATACGCCCCTGCTCGTTGAGTACCGCGTCATCGATGTGCGCCAGTAGCACTTCGGCGAAGATCAGATGGCAGTTGGGCTGCTGCGCCGGATAAGGCTGAATCTGCGCCACCCGGCATTCGAAGGTCACTGCAGCACCGGCGACACGCGGCACGTCGATGCGCTCGCAGGGCTGGCTGGCAATGGCGCAGTGGGCGAATTCGCTGACTTCGTGGGGCAGGATCGCGGCACTGGCGTTCATCGCTTCGGCCTGCGCGAAGCTGACCAGCTGAATCGCCAGTTCACCGCTGGTCTGGGCATTGCGCAGGGTGTCCTTGAGGCTGCCATCGTCACGGGTGTTGACGTTGACCAGCAGCGTCGGCGGATTGTCGCTGATGACTTGAAAGAAACTGAACGGTGCCAGATTGGCCACACCTTCGGCCGAACGGGTCGAGACCCAGGCGATGGGTCGTGGCGTGACACTGGAAGCCATCCAGCGATAAGCCTCGAGTGGGCTCAGAGCAGCAAAATCGAGCAGCATCAACGCCCCGCTCGCGATTCACGAATGTAGAAGCGCGCACGTTCGGCCTTGCTGGTGCAGCCTGCGTAGGCTTCGAACTGCTGTTGGGTCTTGGCAGCGGTGAGCAGAGAAAATGCCTTGGAATAGCTCACGGTACCGGCGAAGCCTTCGGCCTCGGCGATGCTCAGTTCTTTCCAGGCGGCATCCAGCTGATTGGCGCAGGTATCGCGGTAGACGGTCTTGCCGGCGCAGCCGGTGAGCGCCACCGCAAGCAGCGGCAAACAGATCCAAAGTTTCATCGACCACACTCCTCGAACGGATATGACTACGGGTTGGCCCAGTCTATGACGCTGCGGCATAGGGAAAGTGCCCGGTACCCGCCGCTTCGCTTGCCCGATCATACCGACGCCGACGGACGGATAGCGAGCCCATCTACCTTCCGGGACGTCAGCCGACAGATTCTAGCAAACGCGCCCTTGGCTGAGCCCCACCGCCCGAGTAAGGTCGGAGCCTTCACAGAGGGAAATCATCGATGAGCAAGAAAGTGGCGCTGGTACTGGGCTCGGGAGGTGCGCGCGGCTATGCGCACATCGGCGTGATCGAGGAATTGCAAGCGCGCGGCTACGAAATCGGCTGCATCGCCGGCTGCTCCATGGGTGCGGTGGTCGGCGGCATCTTCGCCGCAGGCAAGCTGCGCGAATACCGCGAATGGACGGAAAGCCTGGATTATCTCGACGTGCTGCGCCTGCTCGACGTCAGCTTTCGTCTCGGCGCCATCCGCGGCGAGCGGGTATTCGGGCGTATTCAGGAAATCGTCGGTGACGTGGACATCGAAAATCTCGACATCCCCTTTACCGCTGTCGCCACCGACCTGACCAATCAGCAGGAAATCTGGTTTCAGGAGGGCTGCCTGCATCAGGCGATGCGCGCGTCGGCGGCAATTCCCAGCCTGTTCACCCCTGTCATCCAGGGCAAGCGCATGCTGGTCGACGGCGGCCTGCTCAACCCACTGCCGATCGTGCCGGTGGTTTCCAGCCACTGCGACCTGATCATCGCGGTCAACCTCAATGCGACCAACCAGAATCACTACCAGTTGCCGGTGATCGAACGTCCCGCTGCCCTCAAAGGCCGCATCGATCAATTGATGAACAGCCTCGGCTCGCGCCTGCCGAGCTTTCGCCGCAAGAGTGAGGATGAAACCCTGCTGCTCGCCGAAGAGCAGCTACTGGCCGATGATGTAAGCCCGGCCGCGGCGCCAAGCCGCAAGGTGGACGAGGACGAACCGGCACCGAAATCCGCCAGTGGCTCACGGGTAGCCGAGTTCAGCGGGCCGGCGTCGCTGCTGGAGCTGGTCAACCAGAGCTTCGAGGTGATGCAGACCTCTTTGGCGCAGTACAAGATCGCCGGTTACCCACCCGATGTCCTGATCAACGTACCCAAGCGGGCCTGCCGCTTCTTCGAGTTTTACAAAGCTCCGGAGCTGATCATGCTGGGTCGGCAGATCGCTCGCGACACCCTCGACAAGTACGAAAGCGAACGCGGCTGATCAGTACGCTGAAACCCGCCAGATAACGGCGGGTTGCACCCGCCCTACGCCCCACCTGACCTGCGGCTCAGCCGCGTGGCTCCTCGCCCGGCAGCGGTTTGTCCACCACCGCTTCGGCGACTGGTGTCTTGTTTGCCACCCAGTCGCTGAGCAGGCTGTAGGCCACTGCCAGCAAGGTTGGGCCAAGGAACAGGCCCATGAAGCCGAACGCCAGGATGCCACCGAAAACCCCGAGCAGCACCACCACCAGCGGCAGATTGCCGCCACGGCTGATCAGGTAGGGTTTGAGAATGTTGTCTACCCCGCTGATGATGAAGAAGCCCCAGATGCCCAAGAAGATCGCCATGCCGATCTCGCCCTGCCACACCAACCAGGCCACGGCCGGACCCCAGATCAGCGGCGGGATCATGATGAAGCTGAAGGCGAAGGTCAGCAGTCCCAGCACCAACGCACCCGGCACCCCGGCGATGACGAAACCGATGTAGGCCAGCACCGCCTGCGCCGCGGCGGTACCGATCACGCCATTGACCACACGCTGCACGGTGCCGGCGACCAGTTCCAGGTAATGATCGGCACGCTCGCCGATCAGGCGCTCCAGCAGGCTGTGCACGAACACTGCCAGACGTGGCCCATCACGGTAGAAGAAGAACACCAGCACCAGGCTCAAGGCCAGTTCGACCATGCCGGCACCGATCTTCGCGCTGCGCGCCACCAGCCAGTTGCCGACCTGCCCCAGATAGGGCCGCACGGTGTCGAAGAAGGCTGCGCCCTGCTGATCGATGGTGCGCCACAACTCCACCAGACGATCGCCGACCAGCGGGATGCTGGCCAGCCAGCTCGGCGGTGGCGGCAGGCCTTCGACCTGCAGATCCTTGACCAACGCGTTGGCGTCCTTGATGTGATCGGCCAGGTTGAAGCCCAGCCAGACCAGCGGCACCGCCACCAGCACTACCCAGACACCGGTGAGTATGCCCGCCGCCAGCGACATACGGCCATTGAGCAGTTGTGTCAGCAGGCGCATCAGCGGCCAGCTGGCGAAGGCCAGTACGGCAGCCCAGAACAGCGCCGACCAGAATGGCGCCAACACCCAGAGGCTGGCTGCCAGCAGGCCGAGCAGCAGAATCTGCACCAGCAGACGATCATTAGTGGCCATCAAGCGAAACTCCCTTCGACGAAACGACAAAGCGCCCTTACGGGCGCTCTGTTATAGGCGATTGCGAGCGCTAGCTTAACGCAACAAGCGCACGCTCAGTGCGTCATCCGCAGTGTCGCCGAGTTCCAGACGCGCTTCACGCACGCGTTGCTCGACCAGAGCCTCACGCCAGGCCTCGGCCTGGCTGCCGGCCAGGCTGACGCGCAAGGTGCTGTCGAGGTTGAGGCTGCGCGCCAGCACTTCTACCCAGGCACTGTCGGCCTTCGCCTCGTCAGGCAGTTTCAGCTGGCCATCGGTGCGTAGCTGACGCAGCAGGGTCGCGGGGGTTGGCAGGAGGTCACCCAACGGTGCCTCGGCATCCAGTTGCTCGGCATGCAGGTAGGCACGGCGATTACCGCGGGTGATGCTATACATCGCCAGCAAGCTCTCATGATTCGGCTCGGCCAGGCGCAACAGCGCGTAGGCCTGCTGATCGTCGGAGCCATACAGCGTGGAATTACCGAATACCGAGTTTGCCCACAGGCTGCTCGCGCCGCACTCACGGCCCTGGCACCAGTAGAGCAGCTCGGCCCCCTGCTCCAGTAACGCCTCCCGTGACGCAGTGAAAACCTGATCGGCGCTGTGGGTGCGCGGCAATTCGTAGGTCACTGCACGGTGCTGGCCCTGAACGAGAACCTCGCGCTCAAAACGCAAGCGTCCGCTGATGCGGCGAATCGAGCCTTGCGGGTAAATACGCTCGACATCAGGCGCTTCCTTGAATGCGACGATCTGGCTGGCGGGAAAACGCGGCAATACCTCAAGATCGCGACTGCCAGGTAGATCGGCTGCCAGCACAGCACCGCTGCAGAAGGTGGCAAGCACGGCAGAAAACAGCTTCATACGCCCCGTCATCGAGGGCAAGCCGGTTGAAGGGAAGCGGCAGGCGGGCTTGCGAAGCAGTGGGTGACGACGTTTAACGGGTCGATCATGCGATCCTCCATGGCAGACCGCCACACCTTTCCCCACGACCGCAGGCAAGTCAAGGCAAGCGCAGGAATGGATTGAAACAATCCGCTACGAGCTGCGCGCCGGTTTCATCATCCAGATGCAGATGGTGACCACCGGGCAGACGGTGCACCTCGAATGGCAGATCCTGCAACAAGCTGCGCACGGCCGACTGCGTGCCCATCATGCCCTGCTCTGCCAACACCAGGCTGACCGGACATTGCAGCGCACGAACGAACGCCTGCGCATGCGCCCAGCTCAGGCGCAGCGGCGACGGCAGAGTCAGGCGGCTGTCGGTGCGCCAAGTGTAACCACCCGGTACCGGCATCAGCCCCCGCTGGGCGAGCAGTTCGGCCGCCTCTCGACTGACCGCACCCACGCCTTTCATGCGCGCTTCGACAGCACGCGCCATCTCGGCATACACCGGCTTGCGCTTATCGGTCAGTGCCTGCCTGGCGCGCAAGGCTTCGCCCAGTTTCTCCGGCGCCTGTTCGGCTTCACCGGTATGAGGCACCAGGCCGTCAATCAGCGCCAGACGAGCGATTCGCTCCGGCATCGCCCCTGCCAGCAACACCGCCGTGATCGCCCCCATGGAGTGCCCCAGGAGGGAAAACCGCTCCCAGCCAAACTGCTCGGCGACCTGCAACACATCAAAGGCATAGTCCCAAAGCGCATAGCCGGCGCCAGCGCAGCGATGCTCGGAGTGACCGTGGCCGGCAAAATCCAGGGCGACGATACGCAGCCCCTCCAGCTTCGGCGCCAAACGCGCGAAGCTCGCTGCGTTATCCAGCCAGCCGTGCAGGGCCAGAACCGGCACACCATCCTCCGGCCCGTAGAGATGAGCCGCCAACTCGATATGTGGCAGGCTCAGACGAACTTCCTCGAAATCCATGCTCATGCACGTTGCTCCTGGCTACCGGCCCAACGCCTGAACAGCTGTCGCAGCAACTCGGCGGTGGCTTGTGGGCGCTCCAGCGGGAACATATGCCCGCCAGGCAGGTTGTGATATTCGGCGCGCGGCATACGCCGCAGCAGATGCGCATGATGCGGCAGCACCACCCGGCTGTGACGGCCTCGGACCATGGCCAGCGGCACTGCCAACTGCTGCGGCCGCCCCGGCGAAGTATGCGGAACGCTGCGATAGATACTGATCTCGGTGGCCGGGTCGAACCTCAGGCGCAGCCCCTGCTCGCCCAGTTGCAGGCCGTGACTGACATAGGCATCCAGGCACTCGGGGTCGAAACGGCGAAACAGGCTCTTGCCGGCAAAGTACGCCCGCGCCTCGACCAGATCGGCAAAGGCTTCGCGGCGCCCCAGGGTACGGCCGGCGGGGGTGATGCGGTCGATGAAGCCAAAGCGTTTGGCGGCGCGAATCACCATGCGGTCAGCCAGGGTCAGCACCGGCGAGTCGAGCATCACCACCCCACGGTACAGCTCGGGGCGAAGCAAGGCCGCGTGGTAATGCAGCACACCGCCCAGCGAATGACCGACACCCCAGACAGCTTCGTCGCCGCCCTCGAGGTGATGAATCAGCTCATCGACCAGGTTCGACCAGTTGTCATTGACCGGGAAACGCGGGTCGTGGCCGTGCTGCTCCAGGTGCCGCACCTGAAAATCCGGCGCCAGGGCCGCGAACAGTTTGCCGTAGGTGGCAGACGGAAAGCCGTTGGCATGAGCGAAGAAGATCGGCTGCGGCATGCATCACACTCGAAAAGCGAACATACCCGGATTCTCCGGCAGCCATGGCCCCGCGGCAATGACCGTAACGGCCATTGATGGCGGCGCAATGGTCAGGGCTATAACAGCAGGCGCCCGACGATACTGGCCGCCACCAACATAAATACCAGGCCGCAGACGAAGTCGATGCTCGGCGCCACCTGCAGCAGTCGCTGGCGCATCAGCGGGCGGCTCAGCGTGATACCCAGCAGGCTGAACCAGAACAGGCTGAGACCGAACAACAGTGCGGCACAGGCCACCTTGCCGGGCACCGACATATCGGCCGGCACCAGGCTGCTGAGCAGGGCCAGGAAAAACACCAGTGCCTTGGGATTGCCCAGGTTGGTGAACACACCGCGCAGCCAGGGACCGAACATCGAGGGCGCCAGCTCGCCATCCAGGCGCCTTGGGCCAGCACTGCCGCGCCACCAGGCGCGCACCGCAGTAACGCCCAACCAGCCCAGATAGAGCGCCCCACCTACTTGCACCAGATCGAACAGCCATTCGGTACGACTGAGCAGCAAGGCCACGCCACTGAGCACCAACGTGCCGTGCAGAAGAATCCCGCACGCCAGGCCCAGCGCACTGAGCAAACCTGCACGCTGCCCTTGATGCAGGGCGGTGCGCACCACCAACGCCACATCCGGGCCGGGACTGATAAGAGCGACCGCGAACACGGCAGCCAGCGACAGCAAGACGGACGTCTCCTGCATGGTGATCTCCAGGAAATTGAAAAATACGAGGTGTGCGGGGTGGATCAGCCCTGACGCAGGCGCGCAGGTGGCAGACCGTAGGTGCGGCGGAACAGCCGCGAGAAATGCGCCTGATCATAGAAGCCCAGGCGCAAGGCGATATCGCTCAAGGGCTGCCCGGCCAACACCAGCGGCAACGCCCGTTGCAGACGCAGCTGCATCAGCCACTGATGCGGTGGCAAGCCGGTGTGCTGACGGAAACGCCGCAGAGCCTGCCAGGGGCTCATGGCGCAGAAGGCGGCGATTTCCTCCAGCGCGGGCGGATCGTCCAGGCGGCTCTCCAGCCAGTCACGCAGTTGCTGCCAAGTGCGCGCGTCGAAGACACGGTCCGGCTCGCTGACGCGCAAGGTCGAACCCATTTCCAGCAGATGGGCCAATGCCTGCCAGAGCGTCTCTTCCTGCGCCAGTTGCGAACCCTCCAGCATCGCCGCGTGAAATCGCTGCAGATGTTGCGATAACAAAGGATGGCGCAAGCTGCTGGTGGTCAAACGCGGCGCGCCCTGACAGCCGCCACTCAAGGTGCGACTGGCTTCATCCAACCAGGAGGGATCGAAGGCCATCACTCGTATGCGGTAACTCTGACCCTCCAGGCAGGCGCCGTCATGAATCCCTTCCGGCGCCATCAGCAGCACGTCCCCTGCCCCGACATGCCGACGCTCACCACCATAGGCGTAGCGATGCTGCCCCTGAATCAGCAGGCCGACGTGGTACTCCAGATGAAAATGCCGGGGAAAGGCGAAGCGGCGGTACTCGGCGTCGATCAGGCGAACGCCGGGCAAGCTGCTTTGAATGTGAGTGATCTGGTCCATGACGCGTACTGTAGCGCCATGGATCAGGCAAATCTTGGATGAAATTGCAGATATCAGAGCCTTTTCAAAGGCTAGCGAGCTAGAGCCAGGCAATACCGATGGCGGCCCCGCGAATCAAGCGAAGAACGCACTGGGCTCGCATTCGAGTTTACGAGTTGTAAATGAGCACTTGACCGGGCTGGCGTTCCAGCTTGATTTCAACACAGCATGGCCGACGCGCAGCAGACTTTGAACAGGCTCTCAGAGCTTCGGAGGCTGCTCGCCCAAGGGCACGATGGCCATGGTCAGCCGCGAGATGCAACTGGCCTTGCCGTCGTCGCCATTGAGGCGAATGTCCCAGACATGCGTGGTACGCCCCAGATGCACTGGCCGCGCCACCGCGTGCACACGTCCACTGCGCAGGCCACGCAGGTGGTTGGCGTTGACCTCCAGGCCGACGCAGTAGAAACGACTGCTGTCGATGCACAGGTAGCTGGCGGTGGAGCCCAGTGTTTCCGCCAGCACCACTGACGCGCCGCCATGCAACAGGCCGTAAGGCTGATGGGTACGTGAGTCGATCACCATGCTGGCGCTGAGCGATTCGTCGTCGAAGGCTTCGAAGCGAATGTCCAGTACCTCGCCAATGCTGTTTTTCAGGGTCGCGTTGAGTGCATCGATATCGGGCGTTCGTTGCCACAATCCCATGGGGAGCGCTCCTTGTGCGTTGAAAACAGGGCCGGTCAAGCCGGCCCGCTCAGGCTCAATCGTGCCAGAGCACGGCTTCGCTGCGCTGCTGCCATTCGGCGAAACGCTCGCCGTAAGTGCCCTCGATCACCGCGCGCTTGATCTTCAGCGTCGGGGTGAGGAAACCGTTCTCCACCGCCCAGACCTCCTTGACCAGCACCAGGCCTTGCAGCCGCTCATGATGATCGAGACGACCGTTGACCTCGGCGAGCAACGCTTTGAGGCTACTCTCCAGTTCCTCGCGGCTGTCGTTGGCTGCCTCCTGACGCCCCGCGTCCGAGAGCACGCACAGGGCAATCGGCTGCGGCAGACCATCGCCCACCACGCAGACCTGCTCGATACGTGAGTGTTCGCCGATGCGGTTCTCGATCGGCGCAGGTGCCACGTACTTGCCCTTGCTGGTCTTGAAGATTTCCTTGATACGCCCGGTGAGGCGCAGATTACCTTCGGCATCCTGCTCGCCTTTGTCGCCGGTACGCAGGAAGCCATCGTCGGTCAGCGTCTCGGCCGTCTTGATTGGGTCCTTGTAGTAGCCCTGCATGGTCGCGCCACTACGCACCTGGACTTCGCCATCCTCGGCGATGCGCACCTCGACGCCCGGATTGTTCTGGCCGATCCAGCCTTGTTTGAACTTGCCGGGCAGGCAGACGTGGGAATAACCGCAGTTCTCGGTCATGCCGTAGACCTCCTGGATCTCCATGCCCAGACGGCGATACCAGTTGAGCAGCGCCTCGGGCACCGGCGCGGCGCCGGACAGCGCATAGCGAATTGCGTCCAGACCCAGACCGGCCAGCACCTTGCGCCCAATGAAGCGGCCGATGATCGGCAGCCGCAGCAGGCGCTCGAGTTTCTGCGCTGGCATCTTGCTGTACACGCCCATCTGGAACTTGGTCCAGATGCGCGGCACGCCGAACATCACGGTTGGCCGCGCGCGCTTGAGGTCTTCGAGGAAGGTATCCAGGCTTTCGGCGAAGAAGATCGTCTGTCCCGCATAGAGCGACGCCAGCTCGACGAACATGCGCTCGGCCACGTGACACAGCGGCAGGTAGGAGATCAGTCGATCATCCTCGCCCACGCCGAACAGCTTGATGGCGTTGCTGGCGGCGAAGCCGAAGTTGGAGAAGTTGTGCATCACGCCTTTGGGTGTGCCGGTAGTGCCAGAGGTATAGATGATGGTCGCCAGCTGGTTGGCTGCAGGCTTGGGGTCATCCTGAATCGGCGCACTGCGCTGCAGGTCATCCCAGCGGTAATCGAAGTCGCCATGTGGATGCAGTGGCAGGCTGACAGTCGGCAGGCCCGGCGGCAGGCCCGGAGCCATCGAAGCCCAGTCGTCGAGCTTGCCGACGAAGGCCAGAGCCGCTTCGGAATGCTCCAGTACCTGATGTATGGAGTCGGCAGTGAGATTGGGATAGAGCGGGACCGAGACATGACCGGCCATCCAGATGGCCAGATCGGTCACGATCCAGTGCGCACAGTTCTTGGAGATGATGGCGATACGGCTGCCCGGCGGCAGCTCGCGGTTTCGCAGCCAATTGGCTGCACGGCGAGCCTGTTCGCCGACATCGGCCCAGCTCAGCTCCAGCAGCTGGCCGCCCCCCAATGGTTGCACCATGTAGCGTTTGTTCGGGTGCCTTGCTTCACGTTCGTAGAACAGCTCGAGCGGCAAACGGATTACATCAGCCACAGGGCTTCCTCCTTTGTTGTTTTTGTAGGAATCAACCAAGCACTTGCTTGGTTGAATATTCCACGCAGACAAAGGAGGTGCAAGTTAAGAAATGTTTCTCGCCTGGAATATTTGCCTTCAGGGGCGATAAAACGGGCATCACGCGACTGCAGCGCCGCAAGCGGAGCCACAGGGCAAAGGTCAACGGGGGTGGATCAGCGCCAGCAGTTCCATCAGCCCTGCAGCCGGAATATCGCCTTCCAGCTCTGCCAGGCTGGCAGTGCGCATGGGCAGCGACTCCTGACGATGACCGTGCACCAGCAGCCCACCCAGCGCACCGATCAGCGGCTGGTGGCTGACCAGCAGCACTTCGGCGCTTTCGCGCTCATCGA
Source organism: Ectopseudomonas composti (assembly GCF_900115475.1). Lineage (GTDB taxonomy): Bacteria > Pseudomonadota > Gammaproteobacteria > Pseudomonadales > Pseudomonadaceae > Aquipseudomonas > Aquipseudomonas composti. The sequence goes on along the minus strand of NZ_FOWP01000003.1, from coordinate 173,449 downwards.
GATACTTCAGCGCATCACGCGGGTCACTGTCCGGAGTCAACCAGGGCACCGTGACGACTTTGCCGGCGAAGCCCAGTTCGCTGCGCACCAACTCGGCCGTTTGCTGAGCACGTACATAGGGGCTGGCAACAATGGCGGTCAATGGCCGACCGGCGAGCTGAGCCGCTGCCTGCTGCACCTCCTGGCGACCATGGGCCGTCAGCTCGCGGGCCGCATCGCTGGCAGCCTGCGGCTCGGCCTCACCATGACGCAGCAACCATAGCCTCACAGCTTGGGCTCTTCGTCGCGCACGGGGTGCGGCGCTGGCGGAATGCTGTGTGCGACTTCGCCTTCCGGCGCACGTGGCGTCGGCCAATCGGCAAACGGCCAGGGTTTTTCATCGGTATTGAAGGTGCCGAAACGGCCGATCTGCGCCAGGTACTGACTCAGGCTGTCGCCGAAGCCCATCAGCCCGGCATTGGGTGCCCCGTAGAACAGGCGATAGCCTAGTTGCAGCAACACCACTGCACCGAGCACCACCTCAGCCAGTTGCCAGACGATGACGAAAATCACCATCCACAGAATGCGCAGCAGAATCGACTCACGCTCCAGTTCCTGTTTTTCATCACTCATGACTCACGCTCCTTGATTGGCTGCCGGGCTCAGAAGCCCGCAGTGGGGATGAAATCGACATCGGTCTTGGGCTCGCCGAGCATCAGCAGTTCGATGACCTGAGCCAGCGTACGCCCCTCGAAAAGAATGGCATGCAGACCTGCGACCAGCGGCATGTACACGTCCAGTTCTTCGGCACGAGCCTTGAGTACCTTAAGCGTATTGACCCCTTCGGCGACTTCGCCAAGGCGCTGCACAGCCTCCTCCAGACTGAGGCCCTCGCCCAGGGCAAAGCCAACCTGATAGTTGCGACTCTTCGGTGACGAACAGGTGACGATCAGGTCGCCGACGCCTGCCAGGCCGAGAAAGGTCATCGGGTTGGCGCCAAGCTTGACCGCGAAACGGGTCATCTCCGCCAGGGCGCGGGTAATCAGCATGCTCTTGGTGTTTTCGCCCATACCCAGCGCCGCCGCCATGCCAGACATGATGGCGTAGACGTTCTTCAGCGCCCCACCGAGCTCGACGCCGAAACGATCGGCACTGGCGTAGACGCGGAACGTGCGGCCGTGCAGGGCTTGTTGCACACGCAGACACAGCTCTTCGTCTTCACTGGCGATCACCGTCGCAGTCAGCGCGTGATCGGCCACTTCCTTGGCCAGGTTCGGCCCGGACAGCACGCCGATGCGCGCGTCAGGTGCGATCTCTTCGAGAATCTGACTCATCAGTTTGAAAGTCTTGGCCTCGATGCCCTTGGTCGTGCTGATCAGCATCTTGCCCGCCAGCAGCGGCGCAACCGGTTGCAGCGCATCGCGCAGGGCACTGGAAGGCAACGCGACCAGCACCAGCTCGGCCTGCTGTAGCACACCGCTCAGGTCGCTGGTCGGCTCGATACCGCAATGCAGTTTGACGCCCTTCAGGTAGCGCGGGTTTTCCCCGCTCTGGCGCATCTGTTCGGCCTGCTCGGGGTCACGCATCCACTGCATAACGCGCTGGCCGTTCTCCGCCAGCAGATTGGCCAGGGCGGTGCCGAAGCTGCCGCCGCCGAGTACGGCAATGGGTTGGAGCTGTGTCATAGGTCTTCCGAATGAGGCCATCCGTGATGGCGGTCTGCGGGCATTATACGGAGCCGAGAGTACCCGGCCAGGGCAAAAGTTCAGTACTGACCGCCCATCGAAGGTGCCAAACGAGAATTACCGCAGAGTGCGTGCGCCTGAGACTGGCAAAGCGCGGCGGGTCGGTTAACATGCCGGATCGACGTTAATTGCCAAGGACGATTCGTGCCCACAGGCAGCCCCTTGCCTCCGCCCTGCTCCGCTCGTCAGCAGGCAGCAGAGCCACAACCAGCCAAGGACGGTACGGCCATCGGCCTGCGCCGCGGCTGGAACATCCACACCCGTACCCAGCTGATCAGTGTCGGCCCGGCGTTATTGCTGACGTTGTTGCTGACTGGATTTCTGACCTTCACGCGCCTGCAGGATCTGCGTCAGGAGCAGGGCCATACCGGCCAGTTGATCGCCAATCAACTCGCACCGGCCACCGAGTACGGCGTGCTCAATGGCAATCTGAACACGCTGGAAACCCTGCTGCGCGCCACCCTCAGCACTCCCGACGTGCGTTTTGCCGAAGTTCGCGACCGCGACGACAACATCCTGGTCTACGTCGAGCGCCCCAAGGAGCAAGGCCATAGCACCCCGCAGGTCGAGGTATTCCAAGCGCCTATTCGCCTGCAGGGGCCGCCCCCCCTCGCACAGACATTGCCACCGCTTGGCAAGGCGCTCGGCGACGGTTACCTGGGCCGGGTCGTGGTAGGCATATCCAACGACACCTTCAACACCCGCCAGCAGGAAATTCTGCTCAAGGCCGGCGTTCTTTCATTGTTCGCCCTGCTGCTGACCTTCCTGCTCGCTCGTCGCCTGGCCAGGCGTCTGGCACAACCGCTCAGCGCCATGGGCCAGGCCCTGGAGCGCATTCAGAGTGGCGACTACCGTCCGTCCCTGGTCGAGCGCGGCAACGACGAACTGACGGACCTGGCCCGACACATCAACAACCTGGCGCGCGCGCTCGAGCAAAGCGGCAAGGAGCAGCAGCAGGCGATTGCCGAGCTGATTCAGGCCCGCGAGGAGTCCGAGCAAGCCAACCGTGCGAAGTCTGACTTCCTGGCGATGATGAGCCACGAATTGCGCACTCCGATGAATGGCGTTCTGGGCATGCTGCAACTGCTGGAAACCACCAGCCTGAATGACGAACAGACCGAATACGCCGCCCTGGCCACCGAATCCACCGAACACCTGCTCAAGGTGATCAACGACATCCTCGATTTCTCGCGCATCGAACGCGGCGCGCTGGAACTCGAGGCCATTCCCTTCAGCCTGCTGGAGCTGCTGCAGGGCTCGGTACAGGTGTTCCAGCACAGCGCCCATCAGCGCGGCCTGCAGCTGCTGCTGGAAACCCAGCCAGGGCTGGAGCAGTTGGAGGTGCGCGGCGATCCCACACGCATCCGGCAGATCCTGGTCAATCTGGTCGGCAACGCCCTGAAGTTCACCGAAGAGGGCCAGATTCGCGTGGAGACCCGCTGGCAGAAGCTGGACGATCAGGTGCTGTGGTTCACCTGCGCAGTGCATGACAGCGGTATCGGCGTCGATGCCGAGCGCCTGGAGCATATGTTCGACGCCTTCCAGCAGGCCGACACCTCGATCTCTCGGCGCTACGGCGGCACAGGGCTTGGCCTGCCGATCGCTCGGACCCTGGCCGAGCGCATGGGCGGCACCCTGCGTGCGGAGAGCCAGTTGGGCGCGGGCTCGGTGTTCACCCTGGAAATACCGCTGCCCTTCCTGGCCTGCAGCGAGCAATCGCAGAGCAATGACAATCAGACGCTCGGCAGCGGCGACGGCCAAGCAGTGCTGCTGGTGGAGGACAACCCGGTCAACCAGACGGTGATCGAAGCCATGCTACGCAGCCTGGGCTATCAGGTCAGTTTGGTCGGCGATGGCCAGCAGGCCGTGCATCATTACGCTCAGCACGGCTACGCCGCGATCCTGATGGACTGCCGCCTGCCTTTGATGGACGGTTACGAAGCCACGCGACAGATCCGTCAGCTAGAAACAGGGCAGCAGGTGCCGATCATCGCCCTGACAGCCAATGCCCTGCAGGGGGACCGCGAAGCCTGCCTGGAAGCAGGAATGAACGATTACCTGGCAAAACCGTTCAAACGAGCAGATTTGCAACGCATTCTGCTGCGCTGGCTGCCAGCCCGACCATAGGCGAGTAGCTACCGTGACAAGCCAGAGTTACAAAGGGAAACTGCGAGGGTCTGCTCCCTAATGTGACAATGCAGAACCAGCAGAGTACAACTGTACTCACTGCGCTGTGACTTTCACCACAACGCAACAGTCTATGACTAGGCTGCCGGCAGACGCCTACCAGGTATGGCCGGCCAGGACGATTCGCCCAGCCTTAGAAGCGTGGGGACAATTGAGGAGCTCGCATGACAAGACAAAACGCCTACACCCGGGAAGATCTGCTCGCCTGCAGCCGCGGCGAACTGTTCGGCCCGGGGAACGCGCAACTGCCCGCCCCAAACATGCTGATGATCGATCGTATCGCTCACATCAGCGAAACCGGCGGCAAGTACGGCAAGGGCGAAATCGTCGCTGAGCTCGATATCAATCCGGACCTGTGGTTCTTCGGCTGCCACTTCGAGGGTGACCCGGTAATGCCAGGCTGCCTCGGTCTCGACGCCATGTGGCAGCTGGTCGGCTTCTACCTTGGCTGGCAAGGCAACCCGGGCCGCGGCCGCGCCCTGGGTAGTGGCGAAGTGAAATTCTTCGGTCAGGTGCTGCCGACCGCCAAGAAGGTCACCTACAACATTCACATCAAGCGCACCATCAGCCGCTCGTTGATCCTCGGCATCGCCGATGGCACCGTGGCCGTCGACGGGCGCGAGATCTACAGCGCCGAAGGCCTGCGCGTCGGCCTGTTCACCTCCACCGACAGTTTTTGAAGGACTTGCACATGCGTCGTGTAGTGATCACCGGTCTGGGCATCGTTTCCTGCCTGGGTACTGATAAAGAAGCCGTAGCTGCCAGCCTGCGTGCAGGCAAGTCCGGCATCCGCTTCAATCCGTCCTACGCCGAAATGGGCCTGCGTAGCCAGGTGTCCGGCTCGGTCAACCTGAACCTGGAAGAACTGATCGACCGCAAGCTGTTCCGCTTCATGGGCGACGCTGCGGCCTACGCCTATCTGTCGATGGAACAGGCGATCAAGGATTCCGGCCTCAGCGAAGAGCAGATTTCCAACCCGCGTACCGGTCTGATTGCCGGTTCCGGTGGTGCTTCCACCGTCAACCAGATGGAAGCCATCGATACCCTGCGCGAGAAAGGCGTCAAGCGTATCGGCCCATACCGCGTGACCCGCACCATGGGCAGCACCGTATCGGCGTGCCTGGCCACACCGTTCAAGATCAAGGGCGTCAACTTCTCCATCTCCTCGGCCTGCGCCACCAGTGCGCATTGCATCGGCCAGGCCATGGAGCAGATCCAGCTGGGTAAACAGGATGTGGTCTTCGCCGGCGGCGGCGAAGAAGAACACTGGAGCCAGAGCTGCCTGTTCGACGCCATGGGCGCCCTCTCCACCCAGTACAACGAGACGCCGGAGAAAGCCTCCCGCGCCTACGACGCCAAGCGTGACGGTTTCGTCATCGCCGGTGGCGGCGGCATGGTCGTGGTCGAGGAGCTGGAACACGCTCTTGCACGCGGCGCCAAGATCTATGCGGAAATCGTCGGTTACGGCGCAACGAGCGACGGTTACGACATGGTCGCCCCGAGCGGTGAAGGCGCGATTCGCTGCATGCAGCAAGCGCTGGCAACCGTTGACGCTCCGATCGACTACCTGAACACCCACGGCACCTCTACGCCGGTTGGTGACGTCGCGGAAATCAAAGGCGTGCGTGCCGTATTCGGTGACAAGGCTCCGGCGATCAGCTCGACCAAGAGCCTGTCCGGCCACAGCCTCGGCGCTGCCGGCGTGCAGGAAGCGATCTACTGCATGCTGATGATGGAGGGCAACTTCATCGCCGCGTCGGCCAACATCGACGAGCTCGACCCGGAAGTGGCCGACATGCCGATCCAGCTCACCACTGTCGAGAACGCCAAGCTCGACACCGTGATGAGCAACAGCTTCGGCTTCGGCGGCACCAACGCCACCCTGGTGCTCAAGCGCTGGGCCGGCAAGTAACCGCTGCGGTCATGAAAACGGCGCCTTCGGGCGCCGTTTTCTTTTGTGCCCTGCCTCAAACCTTGAAGCGCGCCACCAGGTTGTTGAGATCAACCGCCAGGCGCGACAGCTCCTGGCTCGCCGCACTGGTCTGATTGGCCCCTGCCGAGGTCTGCATCGACAGGTCGCGAATGTTGACCAGGTTGCGATCCACCTCGCGGGCCACCTGCGCCTGCTCCTCCGACGCACTGGCAATCACCAGGTTGCGCTCGTTGATCGAGGAAATCGCCTGGGTAATCTGCTCCAGCGCAACACCGGCGGCCTGGGCCACCTCCAGCGTGGAGCGGGCACGGCCATTGCTGTTTTGCATGGCGCTGACGGCGCGATCAGTACCACTCTGGATACCGCCGATCATCTGCTCGATTTCCTGAGTCGACTGCTGAGTACGATGCGCCAACGCTCTTACCTCGTCGGCCACCACCGCGAAACCACGACCTGCGTCGCCGGCACGGGCGGCCTCGATGGCGGCATTGAGCGCCAGCAGGTTGGTCTGCTCGGCGATGGAGCGAATCACGTCGAGCACCTTGCTGATCTCGTGCACGCGCTCGGCCAATTGCTCCACCTCGCCCGAAGTGCTGGTGACGTCGGCAGCCAACTGGCCGATAGAGTCGACGGTCTGGCGCACCTGCTCACGGCCCTGCTGCGCGGTGACGTTCGATTCGCGCGAGGCTTCGGAGGTACTCACCGCGTTACGCGCCACCTCCTCGACCGCCGCTGTCATCTCGTTCACCGCGGTGGCGGCCTGCTCGATCTCGGTGTTTTGCTGATGCAGACCACGAGTCGAATCCTCGGTCACCGCGTGCAGCTCTTCGGAGGCCGACGCCAGCTGGTTGGACGAATCGGAAATGCTCTGAATGGTGGTACGCAGACTCTGCTGCATGCTTTTAAGCGCATTGAGCAGCTGTGCTGGCTCGTCACGCCCCTCGGCGAGGATGTTCTGGGTCAGATCACCCGACGCCACTACCTCGGCCAGACGCACCGCCTCCGCCAGCGGCGCGACGATGCTGCGGGTCAGCAACAGCGCCAAAACCACGGTGGCCAGAGCCGCCAACACCATCATCACCACCACCCAGATACGCGCCGAATCGAACACCTGTCCGGCTTCGCGAGCCGCCTCGGTAGCGCCCTGGCGGTTAAGCTCGGACAGATCGCGTAACGCACGGGTCATTTCATCGGCATGCTGATTGAGCGTGCCACGAGACACGACAATGGCATCGTCGAAATTGCCCTGGCGGACGAAGGCGACGATCTTGCCCTGCTCCTGCAAGTAGGCCGCTTCGGCGCGGCGAAAGCCTTCATAAAGGCCTCGCTCATCGCTGCTGGAAATCAGCTTTTCGTAGGATGAATCGGCCGTACTGAGCGCATTACGCAGATCATCTGCCAAGCGAAGATTGCGCTGTAGTTCCTCCGGCTCGCGGTTGAGCATCAGCCGTAGCGTCACGGCACGCAGGCGCAGTATGTCCTGGCTGACCTCGCCCAGTGCCATCACGCTTGGCAGCCAATCCTGATCGACAGCCTCCGACTGCTTGCGCATCTCGGTCATCTGGAACAGTGAAAATGAACCGAGCAGCAACACCAGCAAAGCCACCAGGCCGAACCCCAAAGCAGCCCGTGGAGCGATTGAAAGATTACGCAGCGACATGTCGTGAAACTCCTTTTGCGCGCAGAAATCGAGTCATCCCTGGCCATACCTGGCTAGGAATCGGGTGAGATTGCGCCGATCCCATCGTGCTATCGGCGCTATTTCCGCGCACTTTATAAGGATAAGCGAAAAATCTAGCGCCGCAGCGCTTTGGCTATCGCCTGGTCGACATGCTGGCGCCATTCATCATCGCGCCACCGCTCCTCCCGTCGCGCCTGCCAGTCATCGATGCGCTGCACGTCCTCACACTGGCGAAACCCGTCATCCCAACCCTGCGTGTAGAGTGGCTCGGCCATATAACGTGGTACGTCCTTGTCGAATTGACCCAGCGGTCCGACTGCCGAACGCCCACTGCCGCAGCCGGCCTCGAAACCGTCGACGAAGGCCGGCGGATAATTGGCCGCCAGCATCTGTTCGCGCAGGCTTTGGCAACCGAACAGGTTCAGTAGTGCAAGCACGCAGATCAGCAAGCGTGTGAGGCGCATGGCGTCATGCTCCTTCGATCACACCCAGCAGGCGATCCTTGAGCGCACACATCGCCCAGGGGCTGGTGCTGCAGGCGCCAGAGGCCAGGGCCGAACGCAACGCTGGAATGTTGGCGTCACTCAGGTAGCGTTCGGCATCGCCCATACGATCCTCACCGCCGAAGCCACCGCCGCGCATTTCCGCCAGGGCCTGTTCCTTGCTCCAGTCCTGATAGATGACGCGATACAGCGCGGCGATCAGCCCGGTGCGGTTCTGCCCATGCTTGCAGTGAATCAACACCGTGCCACGACTCTGCGCCTGGCGGATGCTGCGCAGCACCTCGATGACGTCGGTGTCGTCGATACGGTCCGTGCGCAACGGCAGATGCACCTGCTGAACGCGCGGATCGACCAGCCATTGATCGTCGCCGTGCTGGTAGAAATTGATCACCGTGGCGACACCGAGTGCCTGCAGTTGCGGCCAGTCCTGCGCCGCTGGCAGCGCGCTGCGATACAGATCGGGCGCCATGCGATAGAGATTGATACGGGTATCCAAGGGTTGCGCCCAGTTGGCCGGGCGCACGTCCTGCAAGGGGGCTGGCGCGCTCGTCGCGCCCCAGGCCATGCTCAAGGGCAGTGCCAGCAGTGCACTGAAGAACATCAGGGCTGCCAGCACTAGGCGCAGGCTGTGTACGAATCGGTTCATCGGCAGGTTTCTCCCAAGACGGGCTGTTGATACGAACGACGCGTCACTGGGACGCGGTAAAGCAGCCAGCGATAGGTCAGCACGCAGATCACCCAGTCGATCAGCAGCGTCCACAGGTTGTGCGAAAGAAAATGCGCGCCCTGCAGCATCCGTCCCAGGGAAAACAGTGAACCAAGCCCCAGCGCGACGACCAGAGCGGCACGCGCAAGGCGCGGCCGGCGGTCGCGCAGCACGAAAAACAGCGCCAGCAGCGAGAATCCGGCCGAGGCATGCCCGCCCGGCCAGCAACGCCCGGGATTGGCCGTGGGTGCACGCTCACTGAGCAGCGGCGTGAACTGCTCCTGGCCACCGAATTCGCTCAAGCTCCAGGGGCAGTGCATGCCGGTCAGCGTCTTCAGTGGCGTGACCACCGAGGTCGACAGGCCTAGCGCCAGCACCAGATAACCAAGCTGACGGCGCCATGCGCGCAAGCGCGTCGGCAGCAGGCTGAGCACAAAGCCGGCGATGGCCAGCACACCCAGCACGATCACCGCCTGCTTGGCGCGGTCATGCAGAATGTCTTCCAACCAGAAGCTGTGGCGACCGATGAAGCCTTCGCCAGGCTGGTAGAACAGATTGGCCAGGGCGAAATCCACTGGGCGGGGATCGATCACCAGCATGCACACCATCAACAGCAGCGGAATGCCCAACGCCAGGCGAAAATCGAAATAACGAGACGGCATGGTCGCTCCTTAGCGCTGGCTGAGCTGCTGGATCGGTTGGTCATCGGGGTGCCAGGCGATCAGCCGCTTGCCAAAGGCATGACTGGCGCCCTGGTAGTACGCGATATCGCGATGCAGCAGCGGATCGCTGCCATCAACCCGCCACTCACGGCTCAGGCCCAGGGCATCGTCGTGGCGGCGCATGCCCTGACGCGGACTGAGAATCGCCAGGTTCTGTCCGTCGAACAGGCCCAGGTGCTGGTAGTTGCCGAGCAGCGCCCGGCCGGGTGCATGGTCGGCGCGCAGCAGGTTGCGGCCGAAGAAGGTGGAGACGTAGTCCAGGTTGAGCAGACCGAGCAGCGTCGGCGCCACGTCGATCTGGCTGGCCACGTCGGCGTACTCCGCCGGTTTGACGTAGCGCGGCGAGTAGATGAACAGCGGAATCTGGTAGTTGGCCACCGGTAAATCCTCGCGTCCGGCGCTGCCAGCAGTGTGGTCGGCGACGAAGACGAACAGCGTATTGTCGAACCAGGGCCTGCTACGCGCCTCGGCGAGGAACTGGCCGATGGCGTAGTCGGTGTACTTCACCGCACCCTCGCGGCCGTCGCCCGATTTGATGTCGATACGACCTTCGGGATAGGTGTAGGGGCGATGGTTGGAGGTGGTCATCAGTTGCAGGAAGAACGGTTTGCCGGTCGCATGGTCGGCATCGGCCACCTTCATCGCCTGATGATAGAGGTCCTCGTCGGCCATGCCCCAGGCGTTCTGGAAACTCATCTCGGCCTCATCGACGCTGCTCTGATCAACGATGCGGTAGCCGTTACCGCCAAAGAAGGCGTTCATGTTGTCAAAGTAGCCACGACCGCCATAGACGAAGACGCTGTCGTAACCCTGCGCGCCCAACTGCTGGCCGAGGCTGGCATAGCCGGATTCGCGGCCGATGCGTTTGACGATCGAGCGCCCCGGTGTCGGCGGCACCGACAGGGTAAGCGCCTCCAGACCACGGTCGGTGCGCGTCCCCGTGGCGTAGAAGTTGGTGAACACCAGGCTGTGCTTGCGCAGCTCGTCCAGGTTCGGGGTCAGCCCACGGGTATCGCCGAAGCTGCCCAGGTACTTGGCACTCAGGCTCTCGATAGTGACCAGCACCACGTTGAGCTTGCGCGCCTGACCGGGGTTGTCGATCAGCCGGCGAATGTCCTGCGGGTCGCTGCCGATGAAGCGCGCATTGGGCTCGGCCACTTCGGCGCGCAGCTGCTCGGCCACCGCGGCATCGGGCAAGGTGGCGTAGAACTGCTGATAATCCAGCTCGTTGTTACGAAATGCGGCGAAGAACTGGTACGGGCCATTGCTCGCCAGCTCGCGCTGGTAGGTATTGCCACCCAGACTGCGTGGCACGTCCTGTCCTACCAGGCCGCTACACAGCCCGACCAGCAATGCCAGCATGACCAGTGCATAGGCCGCACGCAGGCGTGGTAAACACGGTGCCTGCAGCGCAGCGCGCAGTGGCCGGCGTAGCGCCAGGGTCAAGCCGATGGCCAAGGCTGCGAGCAGCGCCAGCAGCGGATAGATCGGGTAGGACTCGAGGATGTTGTCGATGACCTCTTTGGAGTAGACGAGGTAGTCCACGGCAATGAAGTTGAAACGCACGCCAAACTCGTCCCAGAACAGCCATTCGGCCACTGCGGTGAAGAACATCGCGAACAGGCTGACGGCCATCAGGGCGATCAGCAGACGTTGATGCCAACGGCGCTGCCATAACCAGGCAGGACATAGCAGCAGGTAAAGCGCCAGCGGCGCTGCGGCGTAGACCAGGAAGCTGAGGTCGTAGACCAGGCCGACGCCATACAGACCAAGCAGGTTCGCCAGGGTGACGCCGGCATCGCCCATATGTGCGATCAGCAGCACGCTGCGCGTAAGGAAGAAAACCGCCAGCCAGGCCAGCAGAATGATCGACAGATAACGAAGTTGCGCGTATTGAAGCCGAGGCATCGTATGATCCTTGAAGGATGAACGTGCCGCAGTGTGCGAGGCGTGCCGTGAGCCTCTCGTCAAAGCCGTGTGAAAAAATCGTCAAACTCAGGAATACCCCGCGATGCGCATTCTGGTCATCGAAGACAACCGAGACATCCTCGCCAACGTGCTCGACTACCTGCAGCTCAAGGGCTTTTCAGTCGACTGCGCGCAGGACGGCCTGAGCGGCCTGCACCTGGCCAGCAGCGGCCACTATGACCTTATCGTGCTGGACATCATGCTGCCCGGCATCGACGGTTATCAGGTGTGCAAGCGCCTGCGCGAGGATGGCCGTAGCGAGGTGCCGATCCTCATGCTCACCGCACGTGATGCCCTGGATGACCGCCTGCAGGGCCTCAACGCCGGTGCCGACGACTACCTGATCAAGCCGTTCGCGCTGTCCGAGCTGGTGGCGCGCATCGAGGCGATCCTGCGTCGCAGCCGCGGCAGTCGCAAACGCCAGCTGCAGGTCGCCGACCTCAGCTACGACCTCGACACCCTGCACGTCAGCCGTGCCGGTCAACCGCTCAAGCTCAACCCGCTGGGCCTCAAACTACTGGCCATCCTCATGCAGCGCAGCCCGGCCGTGGTGCGGCGCGAGGCGCTGGAAGAATCGCTGTGGGGTGACGACTGCCCGGACAGCGACAGCCTGCGCAGCCACGTCCATCAACTGCGCCAGGTGCTCGACAAGCCTTTCCCCACCCCCCTGCTGCACACCATCCATGGTGTCGGTTATCGCCTGGCGGAGAGCGCCGATGCTGTCTAAGCAGCCCTTCGAACGGCGGATTCTGATCGCCTTCGTATTGATGACGGTGATGGTCAGCGGCCTGTTCTCGCTGAGCATCGTCGGTGTGGTGCACTTCATTGAAGAGCACCTGGTTTCCCAGGAGATGAGCCGCGAGCTGGGCGAAACGCTCAACGAGGACATTCGTCAGGGCCGCCCGCCACGCCTGGACAGCAGTACGCAGTTCTTCTCCTCCTACCACGACCAGTACCTGATTCCTGAGCAGTACACCGGCTTGCAGGAGGGATTCAACGAAGTGGTCAGCGGCAACGAGGCGTTCTACGTCTACGTGCAGAAGATCAACGGCGAGACCTACATGCTGGTGCAGGAACAGCAGGAATTCGAAGCCCGCGAGAATGCGCTGTTCAATGTGGTGCTGGCCGGCTTCCTGCTGACGGTGGTCGCCGCCTGGGGCCTGGGTTTGATGATGGCGCGCAAGGTCATGGCGCCGATCAGCCGCCTGGCCCAGCAGGTGCGCCATCGCGATCAGCTGCACCCACTGGCGCCGCCATTGGCACCGGATTATCCCGACGATGAAATCGGCCAGTTGGCCGCGGCCTTCGACAGCACACTGGGCCAGGTGCGTCAGTCCCTGGAACGCGAGCGGCTGTTCACCAGTGACGTCAGCCACGAACTGCGCACACCACTGATGGTCATCGCCACCTCCTGCGAATTGCTCGCCGAAGCGCCTCTGGGACCGCGCGAGAAGGAACAGGTGGCGCGCATCGCCCGCGCCAGCGAGGAAATGCGCGAACTGGTACAGACCTTCCTGCAACTGGCACGCGACAAGAGTAATGAAGCTGTGTTCGTCGGCGACCGTACCCTCGCCACCATCGCCCATGAACAGGCGAGTCGCTGGGGCGCCCTGATGAAGGAAAAGGGTCTCGACTTCCAATTGGCCGAGGAAGGCCAGGACGACGGCCGTTACAACGCCACCTTTCTCGGCACGGTGATGGCTAACCTGCTGCGCAATGCCCTGCACTACACCGAAAGTGGCAGTGTGCGACTGATCCTCGAACAGGGCGCCTTCCGTATCGAGGACAGCGGCGCCGGCATTCCTGCCGAGCAGCACGAGCGCATCTTCCAGCCCTTCGTGCGCGGCGCGCAGGCACGCGGCGAGGGGCTTGGCCTGGGGCTGTCACTGGTCAAACGCATCTGCGCCAAACAGGGCTGGCAGGTCAGCCTGCAGAGCGAACCGGGCCATACACGCTTTCGAGTGACACTGAACCCCGACACTTGACGAAATTTTCACATCCCTTTGACGTGAACTTGATGCCTGGCTCTTTAGGGTGACGAACGTATCCACCAAGGGACGTTCGTCATGCCCAAGCCTAGCCCCATCGAACTGGATTTTTCCCGCAAGTACGATTTCGAGCACGCCCAGCAATACCTGCACAAGCATCAGGACGGCCTTTCCCGGCGTCTGTCGCACTGGCGCGACGTGCAGGTGGCGCGCCGCGCGCTGCAGATGGCCGATGAACCGAATCTGGTGCTCGACCTGCCCTGCGGTGCAGGACGTTTCTGGCCAATGCTCTGCGAACAACCGAACCGGGTAATCTTCGCCGCCGACAACTCGGCCGACATGATCGCCACCGCACGTGCCGCCCAGGCACCCGAGGTGGTAGCGCGGGTCAACAGCTTCCGCACCTCCGCTTTCGCTATCGACCTGGGCGCCAACGCGGTGGACTGCATCTTCTGCATCCGCCTGCTGCATCACATCGAATCGGCCGAACACCGCCTGGCGATCCTGCGCGAGTTTCATCGCGTCAGCCGCGATACGGTGATCGTCTCGCTGTGGGTCGATGGCAACTACAAGGCCTGGAAACGCCAGCGCCTGGAAGCCCGCCGCGCTGCACAGGGCCGCGCTGCGGAAAACCAGAACCGCTTCGTCGTCGCCCGCAGCACGCTGGAACGCGAGTTCCACCAGGCCGGCTTCAGCATTCTCGGCCACCTGGACTTCCTGCCCGGCTACGCCATGTGGCGCACCTACGTTCTGCGCAAGGTGGTCTGAGATGGGTATTCTCAGCGAACAGGCACTGACCGCCCTGCCCTCGACCGAGTTCGACCGCTGGTGGCATAGCCCTGGCGAATGGGTCGAGCCAGCCAATCAACGACGCGGCGGCGAAAGTGGTGTGCGCCTGCTGCAACACTGGGACACAAGCCGGCCACTGCTGTTCTGCAAGCGCCAGAGCGGACACATCTACCGCTCGCTGCGCCATCCATGGGGGCGACCCACCATTCTGCGTGAGCTGCAGGCCTATCGCGCCCTCGCCCGCCTCGGTGTGCGCACGCCGAACATCGTCTACTGCGCCGCACGCAAGCAAAGCGGGCAGTGGCAGGCACTGCTGGTCACCGAAGCGCTACCAGGTTTCATCAGCCTGGAGCAGTGGTACAGCGAACCCCGCGCGCCGCTGCTCAACCAGGTAATGCTGCAGCGCCTGGCGGTCACCCTTGCACGCCTGCATCTGGGCGGCTGGCAACACGGCTGCTGCTACGCAAAGCATCTATTCGTCAAAGTGCGTGGCGATGGTGATGTAGACATTGCCCTGCTGGATCTGGAAAAAAGCCGAAGACGGTGGCGCGCCTCCAGCGCTTCGCGGCGCGACCTTGGCCAGCTGGATCGGCATCGTGGCGCTATGCCCGAGGCCGACATGCGCTACCTGCGCCAGGCTTATCAGCATGCGCTAAGCACACCATGGGGCGGGCTGCAGCCATGAGCGAAAGTCCCGATCTGGATGCGTTGTCGTTCAAGGGCCGTCGCGGCCTGGCACGTATTCTCGACGCCACCGGCTACTCGCTCGCCGGGCTGCGCGCCGCCTACCAGGGCGAAGCGGCGTTCCGCCAACTGGTGTGGCTGAATCTGGTGCTGCTGCCGCTGGCATTCGTGCTGGATGTCAGTCGCGCGGAGCGGGCGCTGTTGGTACTGGTGCCATTGCTGGCGCTAGTGGTGGAGCTGCTCAATTCCGCCATCGAGGCGGTGGTCGACCGCATCTCGCTGAATCTGCACCCACTGTCCAAGCAGGCCAAGGACATGGGCAGCGCGGCGCAGATGGTCGCGCTGCTGATGATCGCCCTGACCTGGGCAATCATCCTGCTCTGATCAGCGCACGGTGAAACGCTGCTCAGCCAGCTTGCGATCGCCCTGATAGACGATGAAATGCCATTCGCCGGGCACCACTTCGTGATGTTCGGTGAACTCGAAAGCCATCACGTCCTGCGGTGCACCGACTACCAGCTTCTGCTGCACTTCGAACTTGTCATGGCGCTGGCCATCCGGGGTGACCACACCCGGCGTGAGGTACAGCAGCGTTAGCGGCGTATCCCCCTCGCGCTTGCCGGCCAGGCTGTAGCGCATGCCGAACTTGGTGCCGAGTTTGGCCGGAACCTGCTCGGTGCGCTCGATGTCCTGATTGCTGCGGGTCAGTACCCGCTCACCAGGCTGAAAGTCCTGATACTGACTGCTGAAGATGCCGTATTCCACCGGCCCGTCGACACGGACGTCAGCCTGGCTCAGACCTGCCCAGGCGAATAGACCGGCCATCATGGCCACTCGGGTGTAATGCATGGTGCGCTCCTCGTTGAGATGAGCGCGAGCCTATGACGCCCGAGTGACAGCCTGATGACAGATGCGCTAGCGATCCAGCTCGGCCTGTACCTTGCGCGGCAACACGGAGAGGAAGTTGTCGCGCGCCACTTTATGCGCCACGTCCTCGGGCAAGGCATCGAGGAAAGGATCGAAGCCTTTCATATACTCGCCCAGGTTGCCGAAACGGCCGACCACGTCCGAGCCCAGCATGAAGCGTTCCGGGTAACTGCTGACCAGATGCACCCATTTCGGATCAGGCTTGCCGTTTTCGTCCAGCAGATAGGGGCGCAACATGGTCCAGGAAAGGTCGATATAAAGATTCGGGTACTGGCCAAGCATGCGTTCTACGGTATCCAGCAGAAAGTCGAGCTTTTCCTGGTGACGGTGAATTTCGGCACTGGTACCGGCATGCGCCCAGATGAAACGCACGTGCGGGTGGTTACGCAGCGGCGCCTCGATTTCTTCCAGAAACAGCGGCTCACGTTCGCGCTTGGAGGTGATGTTCGAATGCAGCATCACCGGCAGGTCGTATTCGGCGGCCAGGTGGAACACCCGCGCCAGCGCCTCGTTGTTGGCGCGCGGCGCGCTGCCGTGAATCAGCGCGGTCAGGTCGTCGTGGCGGGTGAAGACCTCGCCAATGCCCTGCCACAGGCCAGGGTCGAGCTCCAGCATGCGGCGGATATGCGCATCGGCGTTCTTGTCATTGGGGTTGAAGCCGGACAGAAACGGGTGGAAGCGCTTGCGCTGCTCGGCCGGCAAGCGCTTGTAGGCGGCGGCGATGAACACGTCGGTGGCGCTGTACCAATAGGCATTGGCGTCATCACCGGCGTAATAGCGCGGGCGCTTGGGCTCGTCCTCGTCCCACTTCTTGGCCACCGGAATGCCGGAGAACATCACGTGATCGACGTTGTTCTCCGCCATTTTCTCCAGCAACTCATCCATGCCGGCGCTTTCCTGGAAGAAGTCCACATAGTGCAGGTGCGCATCGCTGTAGCGGTATTCGCGGGCCTGGGCGCTGCACGCGATAGCGGCACTGAGCGCAAGTATCCATGGCATGGATCGAGAGATGGGCAAGGTGAGTCCTCCTGACGGTACGAGCAGCATAGACCGCCGAGCCACTGACCAAGTTCTATGGGCACTTATCAGCCCCGCTCACCTCGCCGCCCTCATGTGGCGCAGGCAAACACGGATCGCACCAGATCGAAACATAAATAGCCGGCTAACGGCCTGGGACGGCCATGGGCTGGCTGGCCGATGATGGCACCTCGCTTGCAGTGTCTGAGGCAGACCAGACAGGGGAATCATCATGTTGCAGTTGCTGCGCAAGCCAGCCCGCAAGGCCCAGGACGAGGCCGCATTGGACGCTTTGTTCCAACAGCACGACCTCACCACTCGCCTACCGGAGCACTATCAATGGATGACACGCCTGAACGACTTCAGCGCGGGTCTCCAGCAACGTATCCGCGCCAGCCTGGGTGCCGCCGTCGGCATCGCCGCACATGCGCCGCAGCTGGCACGCATCGCCGCCGCCAACCAGCAGAGTGGGCAGACGCTGGCGCAGTCCTCGGAACTGATCGCCAGCGCCAGCGAGCAAGTCACCACGACTCTGGATGCCGAATTGGTGCCTGGTGCCGGTGAGGTCGCGCGCCTGTCCGCCGAAGTTTCCGCGACCCTCAACCAATGCCAACAGAGCGGCCAGGCGGTGCTGCGCCAGGTCGAAGTGATCGACGCCAGCGAGGCGCAACTGGCCTTGGTGATCCAGCAACTGGCCGGGCAACTCGATGAAGTGAGCAAGGTCATCGGCGTGATCGCCAGCATTTCGCAGCAGACCAATCTGCTGGCGCTGAACGCCGCTATCGAGGCCGCGCGCGCCGGCGAACACGGCCGTGGCTTTGCCGTGGTCGCCGAGGAAGTGCGCCGCCTGGCCGGTCACACCACCGATGCCACCGGCCAGGTCAGCACCATCATTGAGCGTTTTCGCGACGGGATGCAGCAGCTCGGTGATGCTGGCCAGCACATGAACCAGGCCGTGGCTGACGGTCGCACCGGCATTGTTGCTGTCAGCCAGGGACTGGACAGCACGCGCCAGGCCATGGATCGCCTGGATGGCCAGGTCGGTCAGATCGCCGCCGGTACCGAGCAGATCGGCCAGGCCGTGCGCTCGATCAACGGCGATGTACAGAACATCGCCCAGGTGGCCGGTGAGCTGCTCGGCAAGGCCGGCCAGGTGCTGCACCACAGTCAGGCGGTGCGCGAGGATGGTGATCGCCTGCTCGCCGGGCTTGGCGACTTCCGCCTGGAGATCCACGCAGCCGTGCGCGCCAGTGTCGAGCAGTTGGCAACGCGCGCCGAACTGGCAGGCGACGTGGCAGGCGCCGAACGCCTGCTCGCCGATACGCTGGCACGCGACAGCCGTTTCGAGCTGTTCTACCTGGTCGACAACCGCGGTGTACAGGTTTCCGAGAACGTCTTCGCCGCCGATGTCGCGCACACTGAGCAGGCCAGCTGTCGTGGCCGCGACTGGAGCCAGCGCCCCTGGTTCCGCGCCGTGGTCGAACGGATGGACGGCCATATCACCCAGGTCTACCGTTCTTCGGCGACCGACGACTTCTGCTTCACCGTGTCGGTGCCTATCGTCGACGGCCAGGGCCGGCTACTGCGCGTGCTGGGCGCCGATGTGCGGTTGTCCGCGCTGGTGTGATCTGTCCTGCCTGGATCAGGGTCCGTTGGCATTTCTCGCGGCAACGCAGCTTGCGCCGAAACGCCAACAGCCCCTAGGCTGACGGGCATTGCCGTCACGCCTACAAGGAAGCGCCATGATCCGTATTCACAACAGCAAGGGCCTGCAGCAGCAGATCGAAATCGGTTCGCACCAACTGCTCGGCGATGTTTCGACCGAGCTTGGTGGCGAGGGCGCCGGCCCCGATCCACACGACCTGTTCGACGCCTCGCTCGGCACCTGCAAGGCCATGACCCTGCTGCTCTACGCGCGCCAACGCGGCCTGCCTTTGGAAGGCATCGACGTCAGCGTCGAGCGTGACGACAGCGAAGAACGCGAAGGCAACTACCACCTGATCGTCGAGCTGTCGCTCAAAGGTCCGCTGGACGACGCGCAGCGCCAGCAATTGCTGCGCGTCGCCGACAAGTGCCCAATCCACAAGCTGATGACCAGCACCGACATCCAGGTCGAAACCCGCCTGGCTGGAGCCCCGGCATGAGCGAGCTGCAACTGATTCGCCCGCGCGCCGAGGACATCGCCGGCCAGCCAATCCTGCGCCCGCTGCCCTCGGCGCGCTTTCGCAGCATCGGCCCGTTCGTGTTCTTCGATCACATGCTCGAGCAGGACTATCCCGCCGGCAGCGGCATGAATATCGCCCAGCATCCGCACATCGGCCTGTCCACCCTCACCTACCTGTTCGAAGGTCAACTGCAGCACAAGGACAGCCTGGGCTCCGATCAGGTGGTGGGGCCAGGCGACGTGAGCTGGATGACCGCAGGGCGCGCCGTCGCCCATGTCGAGCGTACGCCGCCGGCACAACTTGGCCAGAACAAACGGGCACACGGCCTGCAGGTCTGGCTGGCGCTGCCAGAGGCCGACGAGCAGTGCGAGCCGAGCTACAGCCATCACCCGGCCGCCTCCCTGCCACGCAGCGATGCCATGGGCGTGCAGATCACGTTGATCGCCGGCAGCGGCTTCTGCCTCGAATCGCCGGTACCGGTTCGCTCGCCGACCCTGTATGCCGAACTACGCCTGACTGCCGGTGCCAACCTGCTGATCCCGGCCGAACACAGCGAGCGCGCCCTGTACCTGATCGATGGTGAAGCGGAACTGGATGGCGAGACGCTGCCCAGGCACACCATGGCAGTGATCCCGGCAGGTGAAACGCCTCTGCTCAGCGCCTGCGGCGAGTGCCACCTGGCCCTGATCGGCGGCGAACCCATCGGTCCGCGACGGATAAACTGGAACTTCGTCGCCACCACCCCGGAGCTGATCGACCAGGCGCGCCAGCGCTGGGCCGCCGGCGACTGGCCACAGGTGCCAGGCGAAACCACGCGCATCGAACTGCCGCGCTGAAACCGCTCAACCGCAGACAGGCGCTGAAACAGGCCGTGTGAAAACGTAGCGAGCGAAGGTCAGGCAATACCGATGGCGGCCCCGCAAAACAGGCGAAGAACGCACTGGGCTCGCATTCGAGTTTACGAGTTGTAAATGAGCATTTTGATCGGACTCGCGCACGAGCCTGTTTTTAACGCAGCATGATCGAGCGCAGTAGTTTTCACACAACCTGGAAAGGCGCCTGTCGCTCGCCAAGGATTGCCCTCTTGCCCTCGTATCGCACCCTCGTCAGCCTGCTGTTGCTGCCCAGCCTGGCCCTGGCCGATCTACCCCATTTCGAATCTGAGCCCGGACGGCATGCCCAGGTACAGCAACAAGGCGAACGCTATTTTCTGCAGCAACCCGACGGCAGCCGCCTTGCATTGAGCATCCCTGAAGGCAACGATGCAGAGGCGCCGAGCTTCAACATCGAGGACTACAACTTCGACGGCCACCCGGATCTGGCGATTCGAGTTCCGGTCGGGATGGTCAACTCGGCCTACCACCTTTACCTCTACCGCCCGGCACAGCACCGCTTCGAGCGGTTGCAGATGCCGCCTGGGCTGACGGAGCGCGCCAATTGCTCGGAGCTGTCGGAGTTGCAACCCAACACTGAAGAGCGGGCGCTCTACAGCCACTGCCGCAGCGGGCCGCGCTGGTACTACGACGCCTACCGCTTCGACGATTCCGGCACACCTTGGCTGTACAAGACGCTGCTGGTGCGCCACGACTACGATCCCGATGCTCCCGTGTTCTTTGCCGTTTTCGAGAAGACCCTCAACCCTCAGGGCAAGATCATCGCCAGCCGAGCGCTCGACGACGATGACCAACCGCAGCGCTGGACGGTGCCCGCCTCACGCCTGTACCTCCACGCCCGCCCAGACCAAGCCAGCCGCAGCAAGGCCTATTTGATCGAAGGAGACGTCTGCGAAGTCTTGGATCAGCAAAGCAACTGGCTGCTGATTCGCTACGTCTCACGCAAGGGGCCGCTGGAGCGTTGGGTTTCACTCGACCAGGCCTATGCCCAAGCGCAACCCTGAAGCCTCACCCTTTGCATGCACTGCAACGCCTCCGCAGTTTTTTGTTACCTGTGCGTGATCCAGAAGCGCAGCTGCCGGGTATAAGCTGCATGCGGATTTCTCAGGCCAACGGATGACCCATGGCAGATCGCGATTTCGATTACGAAAGCACCTTGGAAGCCTGCGCACGTGGAGACGAACGTGCCTTCCAGGCGCTCTATCGGCAGGAGGCTGGGCAGTTGCTCGGCCTGGCCATCAGCATGTTGGGCCGGCGCGATATTGCCGAAGACTGCCTGCACGACGCCTTCGTGCGCATCTGGCAACACGCCACGCGCTATCAGCGCGAACTGGGCAGCGGCCGGGCCTGGGTGCACAGCATCCTGCGCTACCGCGTGCTCAATGCCCTGCGCAGTAGCGGCCGACATGCCGAGGTGGACGATGATTTCATTGAACGCGTGCTGGACGACAGCCCGCAGGCCGAAGCGCAGGCGCTGGAGCAATCCGAACAGCGTTTGCTGCGTCGCTGTCTGCAGCGCCTGGAACGGCCGCGCCGCCATCCGATCCTACTGGCCTTCTACCGTGGCCTGACCCACGAGCAGATCGCCAGCCGCCTGAGCACACCGCTGGGCACCATCAAAGGCCGTATCCGCGCCGGCCTGCGCGCGCTGCAGGAGTGTCTGCAAGCATGATTACGCACGATCCCGAAGAACGCCGTGCCCTGATTGGCGAATACCTGCTCGGCCTACTCAGCGAGCAGGAAGCAGCAGAGGTACGCCAGTTGCTCGAAGAGGATGAGCAGGCCGCCCGCATGGCACTGGAATGGGAGCGGCACTTTCTCGAACTGAGCGACCAGTTGCCGGCGCAGACGCCCTCCCCGGCACTCTGGCCCCGCATTAGGCAGAGCCTGGGCCTGCATGAAGCGCCACGCTCGAGCCCGCTAAGCAACTGGTGGAACAGCCTGCTGACCTGGCGTCTGACCGCCGCCGCGCTGGCCATGGCACTGCTGGTCGCAGTACTGACGCCGCTGTTGCGCGCCCCGGATATCGCCGGCAAACGCTACACCGTGGTGCTGCAACAGCCCGGCGAAGCCGCCAAGCCGGGCTGGGTCATCCAGGTCAACCGCGATGGCACCTTGCAGCTCGATCCGCTGGTCGCCGACCAAGTGCCTGAAGGTCGCGCCTTGCAGTTCTGGACGCTGATCGACCCGGCCGACGGCCCACGCTCGCTGGGCCTGGTCGAAGCCGGTCAGCCACTGCGTCTGCCTGCCGAACAGATCGGCGCCGTGCAGGCGGGGCAACTGTTCGAACTGACACTGGAACCGGCCGGCGGCTCGCCGTATAACCGCCCCAGCGGCCCGGTGCTGTATATCGGTCGCGCCGTGCTGGCCAGCGTCAACTGAGCAGGTTGCCGGCCATTCGGCCGGCAACCTTTTGAACCATCGCTCATCTGCCGAAAAAATATTTTCATCCGCCGACATCCAACCCCGTTCCTCGCGGGTATAGCTCACAGGTGTTTCGTCGAGGCACCTGCGAAGCCGGGCCAACCGGCTTCGTCTCGATGCTGAAACCTTTGTGAGGAACAACCATGAAACGCATCACTACCCTCTGCACCGCCGGCCTGCTGACCCTGAGCGCAGGTGCCGCCAGCGCCACCGAACTGCTCGCGCTGGGCGCCGACGGCAAGCTGTTCAAGGTCGATGTCGCCAGCCTCAAGGTCACCGGTAACATGGCCGTCAGCGGCGCCAGCGACCTGCGCGGCCTGGACGTACGTCCGGCCAGCGGCCAGGTCTACCTCCTCGGCGGTACCGATCAGCTCTACACCCTTGATGCTGCCAGCGGTAAGGCAACGGCAGGCAGCAAGCTGAAAACCGCGCTGCCAGGCAGCGGCCAGGCCGTGGTCGACTTCAACCCGGTGGCCGACCGTCTGCGCCTGATGAGCCCGGACGGCACCAACCTGCGGGTGAATGTCGATACCGGTGAAGTCGCGGTAGACGGCAAGCTTGCCTATGCCACCGATGGCCCCTACGCCGGCAAACAGCCGCAGGTAGTTGCCGGCGCCTACACCAACTCCTACGCCGGCACGCAGAGCACTGCGCTATACAACATCGACCTGGCCAACAGCAGCCTGATGCTGCAAAACCCACCGAACGATGGCGTGCAGCAAGTGGTCGGCAAGGTCGCTGATGGTCTCAAGGCGGCTGCCATAGACATCGCCAGCGATGGCAAAGGCGGCAACACGGCCTACGTGCTGACCGGCAAGACCCTGCACCAGCTGGATCTGGCCAGTGGCAAGCCCACCACCCTGGGCGACATCGCCGACCTGCCGGACGGCATCATCGACATCGCCGTACTGCCCACGAAGTAAGACGAAAAAAGGCTGCGCCCACTGGGCGCAGCCTTTCGTTCAACGCGCGGTAAAGCCGCTATCACTGTTCGGCGAATACCTCATCGAATAGATCGTTCATCGCCTTGAACGCCCGCGCGGCCACCACCGGATGATATTGGTTGCGCCCCGGTACGTTGGCCTTGGGGTTAGTGAATGAATGCACCGCACCGCCATAGCTGACCAGTTGCCAATCCACCTTGGCGGCCTTCATTTCAGCGACGAAACCGTCGACCTGCTCCTGCGGCACAGCCGGATCGTCCGCACCGTGCAGCACCAGCACCGGCGCCTTGATGTTCTTGGCATCGGCCGGGTTGGGTGTATCCAGATTGCCGTGGAAGGACACGAAGCCCTTCAACGGCGCGCCTGAGCGGGCCAGCTCCAGTACCGTGCCACCGCCGAAGCAGAAGCCGATGGCGCCCAGCTTGCTCAGATCCAGTGCCACCTCACCGCTCTGCGCCTTGAGCACCTCAACCGCAGCCTGAGCACGCTTGCGCATCAGCGGACGGTCAGCACGCACCGCGCCTGCGGCGGCACCAGCCTCTTCGGCATTGCTGGGGCGAATGGACTTGCCATACATGTCGGCAACAAACACTACATATTTATTGCCTGCTGCGCGTGCAGCCTTGGCCACGGTGTCTTCATTCACCCCCATCCAGTTGGGAACGGCCAGCAGTCCGGGGCGCGGAGTGCTCACCGAGTCGTCATAAACCAGCACGCCCTCGAAGGCTTCGCCATCGATCTCATAAGCAATCGGCTTGGTCACGACGGCCGCATCGGCGAGGCCGGCGAATGCCGCGCATAACAGGGGAACCAGTGTCTTCTTCTGCATGGTGAGGCCTGCACTTGGCAATGGTAGGTCCCTAACAATAGCCGCGCAGACGGCAATGGCCAAATCGGCAACGCTCAGGAGTTAGACAGAACGTTTCAAGCGGCAGGCTGTTCGGCCCAACGCTCCTTGATTAGCAGAATCTCTGGCAGGCAAGCGATGAACAGCTCGACCAGTCGCGGATCGAAGTGACGGCCACTCTGCTCACGCAGGAAGTCCACCGCCGCCTCCACGGTCCACGCTTGCTTGTAAGGACGCACGCTGGTCAACGCATCGAATACGTCGGCGATGGCAACGATGCGCCCCTCCAGGGGGATGTCCTCGCCACTGAGGCCGTTGGGGTAGCCGCTACCGTCCCACTTCTCATGGTGCGACAGGGCGATCAGTTGCGCCGTGCGCAGCAATCCTGAGCTGTGCTCGCCAATGATCCGCGCACCGATCTCTACGTGCTGGCGCATCACCTGCCACTCCTGCTCGTCGAGCTTGCCCGGCTTGCGCAGCACCGCATCGGGGATACCGATCTTGCCGACATCGTGCATCGGCGCTGCGATGAGCAGCTCCTCGGCTGCGCTTTCGCTGAAACCAGCAGCCAGTGCCAGCACCTTGGAGAAATGGCTCATGCGAATGACGTGCAGGCCCGTCTCGTTGTCCTTGTACTCGGCGGCCATGCCCAGGCGCTGGACGATCTGCAGGCGGGTCTGCTTGAGCTCATCGACACGCACCAGCGACAGATGAGTGCGCACCCGGGCACGCACGATAGGCGGGCTCACCGGCTTGGTGATGTAGTCCACCGCACCGACCTCGAAGCCGCGCGCCTCGTCATCGACATCGCCCAGAGCGGTAACGAAGATCACCGGAATCGCCTGCAGCAGCGGATTTTCCTTGAGTTGCTCACACACCTCGTAACCGGTCATGCCCGGCATCATCACGTCGAGCAGGATCAGATCGGGCCGCTCACGTTCGGCCATCTCCAGAGCACGGGCACCCTCCTTGGCGAACAGCAGGCGATAGTCCTCCTGCAGGATGTGGCGCAGGACCTGTAGATTGGTAGATTCGTCATCGACCAGCAGCAACAGCGGACGCGTATCGGCAGCCAGGGTCATGATGGGGTCGTTTCCTCGTCTTGCAATTGCCGCAGCAGTTGATCGAGTCCCAGCAGGGCCTGATCGAAATCGAAGTCATCCAGCGCCTGACGCACGTCGTTCAGAGCAGCACTGTAGCCTGTCCCCTCGGCGGTCTGCTCCATGGCGGCCAGGGCTTCATCATCCAGGCCACCACGTTGCAGTGCCTGTCGCAGTTGAATTGCCTGCTCACACAGCAAGCGCAAGTCAACCACCGCGGTTTCGGTCGAAGACTCGGTATCCGGCACCTGCGGCACCACCTCCCTGACCGTCTGCAGCGCCTGCTCGAGCTCCGCGAGCAGTGCGGGCAAAGCCTGCTCGTCCTGCGCCTGGAATGCCCGCTCGACCAACTGCCCCAAACTCGCAAGACTGCTCATGGCCAGATTGCCGGCCGCGCCATGCAGACGATGCGCGAGAGCCTCGCCCTCGCGCCAGTCTCGTGCGGCCAGCAGCTGGGAGAGGCGCGCAGCCAGGTCATGCTGTTCGCCAATGAAGGCGTTGATCGCCCGAGCCATGCGCAACGGGCCACCCCACAGGCCGCTGCCACGAACCCAGTCGAACAGGCCATCGTCAGCAACACGAGTGGCGCTGACCACCGCGCTGGGCACATCGGTCAGGCCGAGCAGTCGGGCGATTTCCCACAGCAGTGCATTGACGTCCAGCGGCTTCGAGGCGAAGCCGTTCATCCCCGAATCCAGGGCGGCCTGGCGATCCTGGTCGAGCACGCTGGCGGTCAGGGCAATGATCGGAGTCGGTTCTCGCGCCTCGGCGGCTTCCAGCTGACGAATCCGCCGCGACGCTTCCAGACCGTCGACACCTGGCATCTGCACATCCATCAGGATCAGATCGAAACGTTCATCGAGGAACGCCTGCAGCGCGCCTTCACCATCGGCGACACAGCGCACGCGATGGCCAAAGTGCTCAAGGGTCAATTGCAACAGTTCCAGATTCTGTGGCACGTCATCGGCAGCCAGGATGTTCAACTGCCCCAACTCTGGCAGCACCGCACGTTGCTGCGAGGCCAGGCGCTTGCCGGCACGCAGCGGCAACTCGACGCTGAAGCAACTGCCCTGCCCTTCGCTGCTTTCGACCCGCAAGCGCCCCCCCATCAGCTCAACCAGTTGCCGGGAGATGGTGGTACCGAGGCCGGTGCCACCAAAGCGTCGACTCATCGACGCATCGGCCTGAGCGAAAGGCTCGAAGATCTTCTCCAACCGATCAGCTGCGATACCGATACCGGTATCTTTCACCGCCAGGCGCATGGCACCCGGCTCGCCCGTCACTTTCAGACGAACCTCGCCGTGTAGAGTGAACTTGACCGCATTACCAAGCAGGTTGGTCAACACCTGCTGCAAACGCAGTGGGTCACCGCAGAAGAATTCGGTGAGCGTTGCCGGGTAATCCAGATAAAGCTGCAGGCCTTTGCTCTCGGCCGCCAGACGCTGGCTGGCGATAACCTGCTCGCAGAGTTCGCGCAGGGAGAAATCCAGCTGTTCCAATTCGATGGCGCCGCGATCGAGCTTGGCGGTATCGAGGATGTCGTTGAGCAACCCCAGCAGCGAACGCGACGAATGCTGCACGGTGCTGAGGTGACGGCGCTGTTCACTGGATAGCGGCGTCTCCAGCAGCAGATCGGTGAAACCGATGATGGCATTCATCGGCGTGCGAATTTCATGGCTCATGTTGGCCAGGAAGCTGCTACGCGCGGCAGCGGCCGCTTCAGCACGGTCACGCGCGGCACGCAGCTCCTGCTCCATCACCCGGCGCGGCGTAAGGTCGGTCGCCAGCTTGACCACCTTGAAAGGTTTGCCGTCGGTGTCGAGGATCGGGTTGTAGCTGGCCTGAATCCAGACCTCACGCCCATCCTTGCCCTTGCGACGATACTCGCCGGTACGAAAGTGCCCAGCTCGCAGGTCGGCCCAGCCCTGCTGGTAGCTTTCACTCGCGATCTGGTCCGGGTAGCAGAACATGGTGTGGTGACGACCGACGACTTCCTCGGGTTCATAACCGAATAGCGTCAGGGCGTTATCGTTGACCTCCAGAATATTGCCCTCGAGATCGAACTCGGTCAGCGCCATGGCCTTGCTGATCGCGGTGACCTTGCCTTCGTACTCGGCGTTGCGCCGCTTGGTTTCGGTCTGGTCAAGCAATACGCCATCGATCCAGCGCGGCACGCCGTTCTCGTCGCAAACCGCACTGCCACTTTCCCAAATCCAGTGCTCCTTGCCCTCACGGTCGAACAGACGATACTCGACCGTATAGTTACGCCCCTGCTCGATGGCCGCGATCACCTGATTGGCAGTGAGCTGGTAGTCATCCGGGTGATAAAGGTCGGCGATCGAACAGCGCTGACTGATGAAATCGTCCGCACTCCAACCGGTCAGGGTTTGCACGGCATCGCTGATGAACAGCATGGTCCAGTCACGATCGAGCAGGCAGCGAAACGACACCCCCGGAATGTTGCTGATCAGCGAGCGATACTGCTGCTCGCTGTCACGCAGCGCCTTCTCCATGGCCTGTCGCTCACTGATATCGGCAACGAACACCACGAACAGCGGACGGCTACCCGCATGAGTGATACCTACGCTGATACGTACAGATTTCTCTTCACCGCCACGAGTCAGGCAGACCAGCTCCTGCTCGCCCGCCGGCAGGGTCAGGTGCCCCGTCCTGAGGTAATCGGCTAGCAGCATTTCGACCTGATCGACATAACGGGTCGGCATCAGCGAGCGCATGTGCATGCCCATCAACTCTTGTGGCGTCCAACCGAACAGACGCGAGACCGCACGGTTGGCCGAGCGCACGATACCGCTATGGTCCACCGTGATGATGGCATCCAGAGCCGTATCGAATATCGAGCGCAGGTGTTGCTCGCTGGCCTTGAGCTGATGGCTCATGCGGCGATAGCGCAGCAGCGTGTTGACCGCTACTACGAAAACGGTCAGCGCGACGGTCAGCAGCGTGATGGCGATGGCAATGTAGCGACTATCGACCACGCCCATCGGCGTATCCGACTCGGGCGTACCGACGAAACGAGCCGCCGCCATGCCGGTGTAGTGCATGCCACTGATGGCCAGGCCCATCACCAGAGCACTGAGCAACAGCGCCAAAAGGGTCGGCAGACGCCCTTCCAGGCCGAAACGTACCCACAGCGCAAGAATGGCCAGGGCTACGGCAACGACAATGGAAAGAGCGAACATCCAGGGGTCATAGCGCAACAGCGGCGCCATCTGCATCGCCGCCATGCCGCTGTAGTGCATGGCACCGATACCGGCACCGACCAGCACGCCGCCCACACACAGCTGCAACAGGCTCAGATCACGCCGTGCCAACAGGCTGAGCGCGACCCAGGACGCCCCCAGGCTCGGCAGCATCGACAACAGTGTGATGCCCAGATCGAATCGCACCGTCGCGCACAATTCGAAGGCGAGCATACCGAGAAAATGCATGGACCAGATGCCGCCGCCGAGAGCGAGCGAACCGGTAAGAATGGTGATTTGCCTGGCGACCGGATGCGAGCTGTCACGCGCTTCACCGGCCAATTGCAGTGCCATACCCGCAGCGAACACGGCAATTGCCAACGATAACAGCACCAGTGGAGCATCGTAGCGACTGAGCACGAGGACACTTGGGTCCGCACCCATGATGAAGAACAACTCGAAAATCGACATACAACCCCAGGGTACCGACAAAAAGCCAGCCAATTGCCAGCATCTGAAACGACGGGGCTGCGCTTGTCAAATCCGGCTGATCTATCGCGCCCATAGAAAAGCCCGCCGGAGCGGGCTTGTTCTACAGCTTAGCCAATCAGGCGGAGAGTTCCACCAGTAGCTTGTTCAGGCGCTGCACGTAAGCGGCAGGGTCTTTGAGACTGTCGCCGGCGGCCAGAGCAGCCTGATCGAACAGAATGTGCGACAGATCGGTGAAGCGATCCTCATCCGGCTCGGCGTCCAGGCGCTCGATCAGCGGGTGCGCGGGGTTGAACTCGAAGATCGGCTTGGCATCCGGCACCTTCTGCCCACTGGCTTCAAGAATCTGGCGCATCTGCAAGCCAAGGTCCTGCTCACCAATCGCCAGGATCGCCGGCGAGTCGGTCAGGCGGTGCGACACGCGCACCTCGGCGACTTGCTCACCCAACGCACCCTTGAGGCGCTCGATCAGCCCTTCCTTGGCCTTGGCCACCTCTTCCTGGGCCTTCTTGTCCTCTTCCGAGTCCAGCGTGCCCAGATCCAGGTCGCCACGGGCCACGTCGACCAACTGCTTGCCGTCGAACTCGGTCAGGTAGCTCATCAGCCACTCGTCGATGCGATCGGTGAGCAGCAGCACTTCGATGCCCTTCTTGCGGAAGACTTCCAGGTGCGGGCTGTTCTTGATCTGTGCGTAGCTTTCGCCTGTGAGGTAGTAGATCTTGTCCTGGCCTTCCTTGACGCGCCCCAGGTAGTCAGCCAGGGCAACCGATTGCTCGTCGCCCTCGCCAGCGGTGGAGGCGAAACGCAGCAGACCGGCAATCTTCTCCTTGTTGGCGAAGTCTTCCGCTGGGCCTTCCTTGAGCACCTGGCCAAAGGTTTTCCAGAAGTTCTGATAATCCTCCGGCTTGTCCTTGGCCAGCTTCTCCAGCATGTCCAGCACACGTTTGGTCAGCGCCGACTTCATCGAGTCGATGACCGGACCGGACTGCAGGATTTCGCGGGAGACGTTCAGCGACAAGTCGTTGGAGTCGACCACCCCCTTGATGAAGCGCAGGTACAACGGCAGGAACTGGTCGGCCTGGTCCATGATGAACACGCGTTGCACGTACAGTTTGAGGCCCTTGGGCGCTTCGCGCTGATACAGATCGAACGGCGCGCGACCCGGCACGTAGAGCAGCGAGGTGTACTCCAGCTTGCCTTCGACCTTGTTGTGGCTCCAGCTCAGCGGGTTCTCGAAGTCATGGCCGACGTGCTTGTAGAACTCCTGGTATTCCTCGTCCTTGATCTCGGTACGCGGACGGGTCCACAAGGCGCTGGCGCGGTTGACGACTTCCCACTCGATCTCTTCCGGCTCGTCCTCGCCGTGATGCTCCTTCGGCAGTTCGATGGGCAGCGCGATATGGTCGGAGTACTTCTTGACGATGTTGCGCAGGCGCCAGCCATCGGCGAACTCTTCTTCACCACTCTTCAGGTGCAGAACGATGCGGGTACCACGCTCGGCTTTCTCGACGGTCGCAACCTCGAACTCGCCCTCGCCTTTCGACGACCAATGCACGCCTTCGCTGGCCGGGCTGCCGGCACGACGACTGAAGACCTCGACCTCATCGGCAACGATGAACGCCGAATAGAAGCCCACGCCGAACTGACCGATCAGGTGCGAGTCCTTCTTCTGGTCGCCGGAGAGGTTCTTCAGGAAGTCGGCAGTACCAGACTTGGCGATGGTGCCCAGGTGCGCGATGACCTCATCGCGATTCATGCCGATGCCGTTGTCCTCGAGGGTAACGGTCTTGGCGTCCTTGTCGAAGGACAGGCGGATCTTCAGCTCAGCGCCGCCTTCGAGCAGCTCGGGCTTGGCCAGCGCCTCGAAACGCAGCTTGTCAGCGGCATCGGAGGCGTTGGAGATCAACTCGCGCAGGAAGATTTCCTTGTTCGAGTACAGGGAATGGATCATCAGGTGAAGCAGCTGCTTCACCTCGGTCTGGAAGCCCAGGGTTTCTTTTTGAGTTTCCACACTCATGGTCTTCTAACTCCATCTGTAGGACAGGAACCGCTATGGGGCACCTCTAAAAACTACCTGCGTTGCCATCGCTGCGTTAAAAACAGGCTCAAAATGCTCATTTACAACTCGTAAACTCCGCTTTTTCGCCCGTTTTTGCCTTGCGCTGGCTGCCTCGCCTACGTTTTTAGAAGCCCCCCTTGCGGCGATGACCTACAAATGGGGCCAGCAAGATAAATTTCAAGGGCTTAGCCAAAACCCGTTGCTACGGTTCCAGCAGTTCCAAGCGGCTGATTTCTTCCGATTTGAAGCTGAAGCTGGCCTGGCCGCCGCCACTACCCATCTGCTGACTGAGGCGAATGTTGCCATCGTTATCGATACCGACGAAACGGCCCTCCACCGTGCCGCCGCTGGCGCGGCT
This sequence comes from Ectopseudomonas composti, assembly GCF_900115475.1. GTDB lineage: Bacteria > Pseudomonadota > Gammaproteobacteria > Pseudomonadales > Pseudomonadaceae > Aquipseudomonas > Aquipseudomonas composti. The sequence goes on along the minus strand of NZ_FOWP01000003.1, from coordinate 142,141 downwards.
CAGGCGCATGCTGAGGTTGCGATACTGCTCGGGATTGCGCTGCAGACGTGCCAGGCTGAAGCGCTGGCGACGGTCGACCGGGCGACTCAGGCGCTCCTCGACAGGCGCGACTTCAGCCTGCTGGGCAGGTTGCCTGGCCACGACGGCTGGCAACGCCGGGAAACGATCACCCTCCACCGCCCAACCATGCTCGGGCCGTTTATGCAGACGAATCGGCAGGCTTTCGCTACGCCCGGCAACCTGCGCATCGACCTGCAACTCCAACGTGTCGCCCTTGAAGGTGAACACCGGCAGTTTCAGCTCGCGCACATCACGCGTGGCGAAACGCCGTTGCAGGTAGTCCTGCACGACATGGGCGACGGTATCGCGCGAGTCGTAGCGGGTATCGACCTGATCGTCGACATAGCGCAGGCGATCACGGTACAGCTCGACGCGACCACTGAGACTGGTCTTGAAGCGCGGCGGCAAGACCAGATGGAAATCCCCGACCAGCCGATTGGGTGCCTGCGGTTGCAGATCCAGGTGCAAGGTGTAGCCACGGCTGAGGCGACGAGCCTCGGGCAGATCCTGCTCCGGCAGCAACCAGCTCAGTTCCACTTCCGGTAGATTGCCGCTGTCCTGTGGCAACACGTCGACGCGCACGGCGCCGTCGACTGGCTGCGGCAGGCGAATACTCAGTTCGCGCAGGGCGAAGAAATCCAGCCCCTCACGCAACACCAGTACACCGTCGATCAGCTCACCCTGCTGCGGCCGAAACGGTTGACCGTTGAGTTCGCCGCCCAGGTCGATAGCCAGCTCCGCCGGCGTCTGCACCTCGGGTTTTAGCCAGTCCAGGCGAATGATCGCCGCCAGACGCTCGGCGTCCTTGCTGGCCAGCAAGGTCAAGCCCACCACCAGCGGGATGACGCCAAGCCCGATCAGCGTGACCGCACCACGCGCGCGCGCCCAGTGGCGCACCATGTAGATCAGCGTAATCGGTGGGATCAGGCTGCCCCAGCCCCACAACAGGCTGGTGGCGAAGGCACGCATAACCAGCCAGACCAGGCCGGCCAGCATCAGCAACAGGCCGCCAATTATCAGCAACGCATCCATCTACAGAATCCTTGTCATGATTTCGCTGCGCAGCCGTGCCGCCATGAGCCTCATCGACTCAGGGTTCATCGACCTTGAAATGAGCACGGGCGGTGGCAATCGGCTCGGCCTGATTCGTCTGCCAAGCGGTGATCGCCACATTGGCCACTCGCCGCCCCTGGCGCCAGACCTGGCACTGCGCAAAGGTGTCACGATAATGACCCGCGCGCAGGTAATCTATCGAGAAGTCGATGATTTTGGGCAAATGTGGGATGCCCATGAACATCAGCAGGTGAAGCATGGCCGCATGCTCCATGAAGCCGGCGATCACCCCACCATGCAACGCTGGCAGCACCGGGTTACCGATGCAGTCGCGGTTGGCCGGCAGACGCAAGACCATGTCGTCGCCCAGGCGCAGGCACTCGATACCAAGCAGTTTGGCGTAGGGAATCAGGCTGATCAGCGGGTCATAGTCGTTCTGCTGATGTGCACGCGCCACCAGCTGCTCCAGGTTCAGCTCGCTCATTCGCCACCGCCTTGCTGGATGTTCTGCTTGAGTTCACCGCCACCCTTCACAGCCTTGCCCATGCGCATGAAGGCGCCGACCACATGGGCGATCGGCTGCTCAGGATCGTCCTGATAGGCATAGCCACGGGTGAAGATGACGTTGGGCGTGACCCGGTAGCACTCGGCAAAACCGAACACGTCCTTGCCGGGCTCGGCCGGATGCATGTAGTCGATACGCAGATCGAGGGTCGGACAGATTTCGAACTCCGGCAGCACGCAGACCGTCGAGATACCACAGGTCGTGTCCATCAGCGTGGTGATGGCACCACCGTGAATCACACCAGTGTCCGGATTGCCGACGATGTGCCGCGCGTATGGCAGTCGCAGCGTCAGCCCTTTGCCATCAGCCGACTCGACACTCATGCCCAGCACCTGACAATGACGCAGCGCGGCTAGAAACCGCTGCGCCCGCTCCTGAATCGACTGCTCGCTCATCACTCTGCCGCTCTGTTCTGCCACGGAAAACGGTGCGCATGATAGCGCCCTACGCCTGGAGTCACACCCGCCTCAGCTGCCCCCATTCGGGCCAAGGGAACTAATCGACACCGCTGGCGTTCGAAGTGACTGTGCGCTTTGGGGTCAACCCAACCACTAACAACTCTCACACATGGAGTGATGACCGTGAACAAACCTCTGACTTATGCCCTGCTGCTTGCCACTGCCCTGGGTCTCGCCGCCTGCGAGAAAACCCCGGAAGACAAGATGGAGTCGGCCAAGGAGTCAGTCTCCGAAGCCATGGAGAACATGGGCGATGCAGCCAAAGACACCGGCGACGCCATCGAACAGAAAACCAACGAAGCCCTGGGTAACGAACCTACCACTGGCGAAAAAATTGAGGATGCGGCCAGCGATGCGGCCGACGCCATCGAAGATGCTGGCGACGAAGCCAAAGACGCTGTCGACGGCCAGTAATCTCAGCCGAAAAAGAAAAGGCCCGCAATGCGGGCCTTTTTTTCATCTGAGCGCTGGGCTGATCATCAGCAACAGGCTGCAGGCCAAGCCAACCACCCATACTAGGCTGCGCTGCCAGTGCAGATCCCACCAGTAAAACAGCATATACAGCACGCGACTGACGACGAAGGTGATCGCCAGGATGTCGATCAGATAGCCGTAGGTCTGCGTGCTGTGCGCCATCAGCACACCGGCCGCGAACAGCGGGAACGCCTCGATACTGTTCAAATGCGCGGCCAGGGCTCGTGCGCCGAAGCCGGTCAGGCGTGCCTGCTGGGCACGCGGATGATGGTTGTCGTAGCGCCCACCGCCCTCCGCAGCCATGGCCTTGGCCACCGGCGCCTTGGCGATGAAGATCAACAAGGCGCTGATAAAGACGCACCAGAACGGAATGCTCATTCACTCTTCTCCTTGGCCACTTCAGCGGCCGGCGTTGGGGTATAGACCATTACTTCCAGCACATCCGAATGGAACTCTCGGCGATACAGCACCACGACCACTCCGGTGCTCACCAGCATGAAGAACCAGGGGTTGATGAACCAGGCCAGTGTCGCCATACCGAAATAATAGGCACGCAAACCGAAGTTGAACTGGTTGGCGGCCATCGAGATGACACGCGCCGTGCGCTCGCCAAAGGCCTTGCGCTCCTGCTCGGTGACATGCCGCTCCCCTACCATCGGCGCCGAACCGACCAGCACGGCAGCGAAGTTGTACTGACGCATGCACCAGCTGAAGGTGAAGAAGGCGTAGACGAAGATGACGCCCAGCCACAGCAGCTTGATCTCCGACAACCCGCGACTGGCTGGCTGCACGAAAGGAATGTCGGCCAGCAGCGACAAGGCACGATCCGAAGCGCCCAACACGGTGAGGATACCGGCCAGGATGATCAGCGTACTGGAAGCGAAGAAGGAGGCGTTGCGCTCGAGGTTGCCGATAACGTTGGCGTCGGCAATGCGGTTGTCGCGCAGCAGCATGCGGCGCATCCAGTCCTCACGGTACAGGTGCAGCACGCTGGCGAGACAGGGGGTGGTTTGGCCTTTCACCGAGGCGTAACGGGTATAGCCGCCCCAACACAGAACGAACCAGAGTGCGGCCAGAAGATGAGGCAGGTACGGGTAGCTGTTGAGCATGCCAACTCCTTGTAAGACTGCTGCCGATTATAGCCAGGGCGCCTGCTTCCTTGTTCGACAAAAAAGGCCGCCTTGTGGGCAGCCTTGTTTTGTTTCCAGCTCGTTTTAAGCGGTAACGCGCTGGCGCAGACCGAGGATGCGATCCAGCAACACCATCACAACCAGCGTCACTGCCACCGGCAGCAGCCAACCCAAGCTCTGACCGGCCAGTGGCAACTGCCCGAACCAAGCCGGCACCTTGTCAGCCCATGGCGTGGCGGCAACGCCATCAGCCACGCCGAAGATCAGGGTTACCGTCATCACCGGCACGAAGACCAACGACTGCGAAAGCCACAGACGGTTGGCCAGGCTCAGGGCGATCAGCACGATGGCCAGGGGGTAAAGACCGACCAATACCGGGATGGAGAAACTGATCAACTGGGTCAGGCCCTGGTTGGCCACCACCAGGCTGAAGATACCGAAGACGATCACTACGCTGCGGTAGGAAACTGGCAGCAGCTTGCTGAAGAACTCGCCGCATGCGGTAAGCAGCCCCACGGCGGTGGTCAGGCACGCCAGGGTGATCACCACTGCGAGGAGCAGGCTACCGGTATTACCGAAGGTGTGCTGCACATAGGTAGTCAGCACCTGGACGCCATTCTGCGCATCGCCAGCGATGCTCTGGCTGGTGGCGCCGAGGTAGAACAGTGCCAGGTAGACCAGCGAGAGACCGATGGCTGCGATGACCCCAGCGGTCACCGAATAACGGGTGATAAGGCCGGCGTCGCTAACGCCGCGATCGCGAATGGCACTGGCGATGACGATACCGAAAACCAGCGCACCGAGGGTATCCATGGTCAGGTAACCCTGCAGGAAACCCTGCACCAGCGGAGCCTCACGGTAGCTCTCGGCTACCACGCCGATCTCGCCCGCCGGTGCGAACAGAGCGGCGCCACCCAACACCAGCAACGCCGCCAAAAGCACCGGCGTGATGAACTTGCCGATGCGGTCGACCAGTTGCCCCGGATTGAGGGAAAGGAACAACACGGCAGCGAAATACACCAGGGTGTAGATCAGCAGCGGCGCCCCCTCATTACCGGTGAACGGGGCAATGCCCATCTCGAACGACACCACTGCGGTGCGTGGTGTCGCGAAAAGAGGCCCGATGGCCAGATACACCGCCACCGCGAGGATGGCACCGGCGACCTTGCCCAGTGGCGCGGTAAGCAGGTCCATGCCGCCACCCACGCGGGCCAGAGCCACCACGGTCAGCAGCGGCAGACCGACACCGGTCAGTAGAAAACCGATGGCCGCAGGAAGCAGGTTCTCGCCCGCAGCCAGGCCAGCACTGGGTGGGAAGATGATGTTGCCTGCGCCAAGGAACAACGCAAATGTCATGAAGCCGAGGGCCAGGAGGTCCGAGCCTTTCAAACGAGTCATAAAGGGAAATACCGGAAGCAGAAATCGAAGAGTTGCGGGGGTTTCCTTGAGGGATCGGGGAAACGTCGCCCGAGCGTTTGGCTCGAACCACTGCAGGCATCGCCAGGCGCTTGTGGCGCCACGGACACGGGATAAGGCGCGAATACTAACGAAAAGCGCCCATCAGCAGCACAGTTGCTAGACGAGCTGTCGAACTGGCGTAACTGACTGTCGCATCAGCAACACTTACCAAACCCGGTATCGCTCGAGGTCAACTCGACAGCGGCAAAAACGCACTCAAACAAAAAGGCCACCTGAAGGTGGCCTTTCTGCAAACGGTCAGAAACGCTTAGGCGTTCTTGACTTCCCAACCGGTCAGCTCGGCCAGGGCCTTGCCGATGTCAGCCAGGGAACGCACGGTTTTCACACCAGCGTCTTGCAGTGCAGCGAATTTCTCGTCTGCAGTGCCCTTGCCGCCGGAGATGATGGCGCCAGCGTGGCCCATGCGCTTGCCAGGAGGAGCGGTCACACCAGCGATGTAGGAAACTACAGGCTTGGTGACGTTGGCCTTGATGAAGGCAGCCGCTTCTTCCTCGGCCGAACCGCCGATCTCACCGATCATGACGATCGCTTCGGTCTTCGGATCTTCCTGGAACAGCTTCAGGATATCGATGAAGTTGGAGCCCGGGATGGGGTCACCGCCGATGCCCACGCAGGTGGACTGGCCGAAGCCGGCGTCGGTGGTCTGCTTCACGGCTTCATAGGTCAAGGTGCCCGAGCGGGACACGATGCCGACTTTGCCTGGCAGGTGGATGTGACCCGGCATGATGCCGATCTTGCACTCGCCGGGAGTAATCACGCCCGGGCAGTTCGGGCCGATCAGGCGTACGCCCAGCTCGTCGCACTTGACCTTGGCTTCCAGCATGTCGATGGTCGGGATGCCTTCGGTGATGCAGACGATCAGCTTGATGCCGCCGTTGGCCGCTTCCAGGATCGAGTCCTTGCAGAACGGAGCCGGAACGTAGATCACGGACGCTTCAGCGCCAGTGGCTTCTACGGCTTCCTTGACGGTGTTGAACACCGGCAGGCCCAGGTGAGTGCTGCCACCCTTGCCCGGAGTAACGCCGCCGACCATCTTGGTGCCGTAGGCGATGGCTTGTTCGCTGTGGAAGGTGCCCTGCGAGCCAGTGAAGCCCTGGCAGATAACCTTGGTGTCTTTATTGATCAGGACGCTCATTATTTGCCCTCCGCAGCTTTGACGACTTGCTGAGCAGCGTCGGTCAGGCTGGTTGCCGCGATGATATTCAGGCCGCTTTCTGCCAGGACTTTAGCGCCCAGTTCAGCGTTGTTGCCTTCCAGACGGACGACAACCGGGATTTTCACGCCGACTTCTTTCACCGCGCCGATGATGCCTTCGGCAATCATGTCGCAACGAACGATACCGCCGAAAATGTTCACCAGTACGGCTTTGACGTTGTCATCGGAGAGGATGATCTTGAACGCTTCGGTCACGCGCTCTTTGGTCGCGCCACCACCTACGTCGAGGAAGTTGGCCGGCTGACCGCCGTGCAGGTTGACGATGTCCATGGTACCCATGGCCAGGCCAGCACCGTTGACCATGCAACCGATGTTGCCTTCCAGCGCAACGTAGTTCAGCTCCCACTTCTGCGCATGGGCTTCACGCGGATCGTCCTGGGACGGATCGTGCATGGCGCGCAGCTTGGGCTGACGGTACATGGCGTTGGAGTCGATGTTGATCTTGGCGTCCAGGCAGTGCAGGTTGCCGTCAGCCTTGATTACCAGCGGGTTCACTTCCAGCAGTGCCAGGTCGTAGTCCTGGAACAATTTGGCCAGGCCAACGAAGATGTGGGTGAACTGCTTGATCTGATCGCCTTCCAGACCCAGCTGGAAAGCCAGCTCGCGGCCCTGGTACGGCTGAGCGCCGACCAGCGGATCGACGGTGGCCTTGAGGATCTTCTCAGGGGTTTCGTGGGCCACTTTCTCGATGTCCACGCCACCTTCGGTGGAAGCCATGAACACGATGCGACGGCTGGAGCGGTCCACTACAGCGCCCAGGTACAGTTCCTTGGCGATGTCGGTGCAGGATTCGACCAGGATTTTGGTGACCGGCTGACCATTGGCGTCAGTCTGGTAGGTCACCAGACGCTTGCCCAGCCAGTTGGCGGCGAAGGCCTTGGCGTCTTCTTTGCTCTTGACCAGCTTTACGCCACCGGCTTTGCCGCGGCCACCAGCGTGGACCTGAGCCTTGACGACCCACTCGCTGCCACCGATTTTTTCGCAGGCTTCTGCGGCTTCTTCCGGGGTGTCTACCGCGAAGCCCTTGGATACGGGCAGGCCGTATTCAGCGAACAGCTGCTTACCCTGATACTCGTGAAGATTCATGCTTGTCTACCGTCTTCGTTTAGGTATTGCGCATTCGGCGCTGTACTTTTGATACCGCGCCACCTGTGACTGCCGAAGCAGTCCGCCAGATATTCCACCGCGAGTCGAACTCGACGCGGGCCTTCCGACGTGGTTCTGCTTGCAAACACCACCGCAGCGACGAGGCGATTACGCGACGCCCCGCCTACCCGGTGGCTTACAACAACTTGAGTGGCCGAACAGGTCGGCCACTGCCACGCTTAGCGTTTCTTGCGGTTGGCGATGTGAATCGCACCACCGTTGACCGCCAGGGCCGCTTCGTGCAGCGCCTCGGACAGCGTCGGGTGGGAGAAGACCATCATGCCCAGGTCTTCGGCGCTGGTGCCGAATTCCATACCGATCGCGCCTTGCTGGACCAGCTCGGCAGCGCTTGGGCCGATTACGTGCACGCCCAGTACGCGGTCGGTATTGGCGTCAGCGATGACCTTGACGAAACCGCCGGTATCGTTGGCAGCCATGGCGCGACCGCTGGCAGCGAACGGGAAGGTACCGACATTGACGGCAACGCCTTCGGCCTTCAGTTGCTGCTCGGTCTTGCCGACCCATGCGATTTCCGGGTGGGTGTAGATCACGGACGGGATCAGGTCGTAGTTCATCTGTGCCTTGTGACCAGCGATGCGCTCGGCAACCATGACGCCCTCTTCCGAGGCTTTGTGCGCCAGCATCATGCCGCGTACCACGTCACCGATAGCGTAAACGCCCGGAACGCTGGTTTCGCACTGGTCATTGACGAAGATGAAGCCACGCTCGTCCAGGTCTACACCGCTATCAGCAGCCAGCAGATCGGTGGTCACCGGGCGACGACCAACGGCCACGATCAGCTTGTCGAAGGTCATCTTCTGCTCTCCATTGGCGTCAGTGAAGCTGACCACGACCTGCTTCTTCTTGACTTCCGAAGCGGTCACGCGAGCACCCAGGCGAATGTCCAGGCCCTGCTTGGTCAGGGTCTTCTGGGCTTCCTTGGCGATCTGCTCATCGGCAGCGGCGAGGAACTTGTCCATCGCTTCCAGTACGGTGACTTCAGCGCCCAGACGAGCCCACACCGAGCCCAGCTCCAGACCGATCACGCCCGCGCCGATAACGCCCAGTTTCTTCGGTACGCTCTGGAATTCCAGGGCGCCGGTGGAATCGACGATCACGTCCTGATCGACCGGGGCCGGCGGGATCTCGACCGGCTTGGAGCCGGAAGCGATGATCACGTGAGCGGCTTCGACCACCTGGGTCTTGCCGTCGGTGCCAGTCACTTCGACCTGCTTGCCAGCCAGCAGCTTGCCGTGGCCTTCGAGCAGGGTCACGCCATTGGCTTTGAACAGGCCGGCAACACCGCCGGTGAGGTTCTTGATGATGGTGTTCTTGCGGGCCACCATGGCCGGTACGTCGATGGTCACGCCCTTGGCTTCGATACCGTGTACGGCGAAGCCTTCTTTCGCTTCGTGGTACTTCCAGGAGCTGTCCAGCAGTGCCTTGGAGGGGATGCAGCCGACGTTCAGGCAGGTACCGCCAAGGGCGACCTTGCCGTCATTGCCCTGGTACTTCTCGATGCAGGCGGTCTTGAGACCGAGCTGAGCTGCTTTGATGGCGGCTACGTAGCCACCAGGGCCGGCACCGATGACTACCACGTCGAATTTCTGGGTCATAACGTATTCCTTCTCGAATAAACCGGACGGCCCTGTGAACAGGGCCGTCGTGGAGGAGACTGGCTTTTAGATTTCCAGCAGCAGGCGAGCCGGATCTTCAAGCAAGTTCTTGATGGTCACCAGGAAGGTCACGGCTTCCTTACCATCGATCAGGCGGTGGTCGTAAGACAGCGCCAGGTACATCATCGGACGGATAACGACCTGACCGTTGATGGCCATCGGACGTTGAACGATGTTGTGCATACCCAGGATCGCGGCCTGCGGCGGGTTGACGATCGGGGTGGACATCATCGAACCGAAGGTACCACCGTTGGTGATGGTGAAGGTGCCGCCGGTCATTTCTTCGATCGACAGCTTGCCGTCTTTGGCTTTCTTGCCGAAGGTGGCGATGCCGCTCTCGATTTCAGCCAGGCTCATCTGCTCGGCGTTACGCAGTACCGGAACCACCAGGCCGCGGTCGCTGGACACAGCAACACCGATGTCGGCGAAGCCGTGGTAAACGATGTCGTTGCCGTCGATCGAAGCATTGACCGCCGGGAAGCGCTTCAGCGCCTCGGTAGCCGCCTTGACGAAGAACGACATGAAGCCCAGGCGCACGCCATTGTGGGACTTCTCGAACAGGTCTTTGTACTTCGAACGCAGTGCCATGACTTCGGTCATGTCGACTTCGTTGAAGGTGGTCAGCATGGCCATGGTGGACTGGGCTTCGACCAGACGCTCGGCGATCTTGGCACGCAGACGGGTCATCGGCACACGCTTCTCGGTGCGGTCGCCAGCAGCGGTCACCACCGGAGCGCTAGCAGCGGCAGCCGGTTTGGCAGCCGGAGCGGCCGGAGCGTTCTTCTTGGCTTCGACGGCAGCGACCACGTCTTCCTTGGTCACACGACCACCTTTACCGGTGCCAGCGATGCTGTTCGGGTCGATGCCGTTCTCTTCGGCCAGCTTGCGCGCAGCCGGCGAGAGGATGGCGTCGTCGCCAGCGGCGGCAGCTGGAGCAGCAGCCTGCGCAGGGGCAGCAGCGGCCGGGGCTGCAGCCGGAGCAGCGGCAGCAGCGCCACCTTCGGTCAGCTTGCCCAGCAGTTCGTTGGAGAGAACAGTGTCGCCTTCGTTCTTGATGATTTCAGCCAGGACACCGTCGGCCTCGGCCAGCACTTCGATCACAACCTTGTCGGTCTCGATGTCGACGATCAGCTCATCACGCTTGACCGCTTCGCCCGGCTTCTTGTGCCAGGTGGCCACGGTGCCGTCGGCAACCGATTCCGGGAAGGTTGGGGCTTTGATCTCGATAGCCATTGTATGCGTTTCCTTAAATTCGGTTTACCGGCAGGCGGCGCTCGCCACCTGCCGGATGAAGGCGTTAAACAGTAAAGGCGTCCTGCAGCAGTTTTTCCTGCTGCTCGGCGTGCATCGACGCATAACCACAAGCAGGCGCTGCCGACGCATCACGACCGGCGTACTCCAGGAGCAGCGACTTCTTGTGCGCAGTGGCGACGCGACGCATGTGGTGCTGGCTGCAATACCAGGCGCCCTGGTTCATCGGTTCTTCCTGGCACCAGACGATGTGCTTGAGGTTCTTGTACGGGGCCAGAACTTCGGTCAGATCGTCTTCCGGGAACGGATAGAGCTGTTCCAGGCGCACGATGGCGGTGTCTTCGCGACCCTCGGCACGACGCTTCTCCAGCAGATCGTAGTAGACCTTGCCGCTGCACAGAACCAGACGCTCGACCTTCTTCGTATCCAGCGAATCGATCTCGCCGATCACGGTCTGGAAGGAGCCTTCGGCCAGATCTTCCAGGGTCGAGATGGCCAGCTTGTGACGCAGCAGCGACTTCGGCGTCAGGACTACCAGCGGCTTGCGCAGCGGGCGGATCACCTGGCGACGCAGCATGTGGTAGACCTGAGCCGGGGTGGTCGGTACGCAGACCTGCATATTGTGCTCGGCGCACAGTTGCAGGTAACGCTCCAGACGCGCCGAGCTGTGCTCAGGCCCCTGCCCTTCATAGCCGTGCGGCAGCAGAACGGTCAGACCGCAGAGACGGCCCCACTTGGTCTCGCCGCTGGAGATGAACTGGTCGAATACCACCTGGGCGCCGTTGGCGAAGTCGCCAAACTGGGCTTCCCAGATCACCAGCGCGTTCGGCGTGGTGGTGGCGTAGCCGTATTCGAAGGCCAGCACTGCTTCCTCGGAGAGGTAGGAGTCGTACAGTTCGAACTTCGGCTGACCGTCGTACAGGTTCTTCAGCGGAACGTAGGTCGAGGCATCCTTCTGGTTGTGCAGCACCGCGTGACGGTGCGAGAAGGTACCGCGGCCGATGTCCTGGCCAGTCATGCGAATCGGATGGCCTTCGACCAGCAGAGTGGCGTAGGCCATGGTCTCGGCGAAGCCCCAGTTGATCGGCAGGCCGCCAGCGCCCATCTTCTGACGGTCTTCGAGGATCTTCGATACCTGGCGCTGTACCAGGAAGCCTTCCGGAGTCTCCAGCAGCTTGGCGGACAGATCCTGCAGGGTCTTCAGATCAAAGCGCGTGTCATGACGCGCAGTCCAGGCATGGCCCAGATAAGGACGCCAGTCGACGAACAACTCCTTGTTCGGCTCCTTGACCAGGCTCTTGACCACATGCTGACCGTTGTCCAGCGCAGTGCGGTACTCGTCGATCTTGGCCTGCACGTCATCGCTGCTCTGTGCACCAGCCGCAATCAGGGCGTCAGCGTACAGTTCACGGGTGGTGCGCTGCTTGGCGATCTGTTGGTACATCAGCGGCTGGGTGCCATTCGGCTCGTCGGCCTCGTTGTGACCGCGGCGGCGGTAGCAGACCAGGTCGATGACCACGTCACGCTTGTACTGCATGCGGTAGTCGACAGCCAACTGAGTCACGAACAGCACAGCTTCCGGATCATCACCGTTCACATGGAAGATCGGCGCCTGGATCATCTTGGCCACGTCGGTCGCATACTCGGTGGAGCGTGCATCCAGCGGGTTGCTGATGGTGAAGCCAACCTGGTTGTTGATCACGATGTGGATGGTGCCGCCAGTCTTGTAGCCGCGGGTCTGCGACATCTGGAAGGTTTCCATGACCACGCCTTGACCGGCGAAGGCCGCGTCACCGTGGATGGAGATCGGCAGCACTTTCTCGCCACTGGCGTCGCTACGACGATCCTGACGAGCACGTACCGAACCCTCGACCACCGGGGAAACGATTTCCAGGTGCGAAGGGTTGAACGCCAGCGCCAGGTGCACTTCGCCACCAGCGGTCATGACGTTGGAGGAGAAACCCTGGTGGTACTTCACGTCACCGGAGCTCAGGCCTTCGGTCTTCTTGCCTTCGAACTCGTCGAACAGGTCGCGCGGGTTCTTGCCGAAGGTGTTGACCAGAACGTTGAGACGGCCACGGTGGGCCATGCCGATGACAATTTCCTTGGTGCCGTAGGAGCCGGAGCGCTGGATGATTTCGTCCAGCAGCGGGATCAGACTCTCGCCGCCTTCCAGACCGAAACGCTTGGTGCCCGGGTACTTGGTGCCCAGATACTTTTCCAGACCTTCGGCAGCGGTGACGCGCTCGAGCACGTGCGCCTGAACCTCGGCGGAAAACTGCGGACGACCGCGCACGCTTTCCAGACGCTGGGCGAACCAGTTGCGCTGACCAGAGTCGACGATATGAGTGAACTCGGCACCGATGGTGCGACAATATGTCTGCTGCAGCGCATCGCGGATTTCGCGTAGCGTTGCCTCTTCCTTGCCGATATACAGCTCACCAGTGCGGAAGGTGGTATCCAGATCCGCGTCGGTCAGGCCGTAATGATTGATCGACAGGTCAGACGGCGCAGTACGCACCCACAGACCCAGAGGGTCGAGCTGGGCGGCCTGATGGCCACGCATGCGGTAGGCCTGGATCAAGCGCAGCACTTCCACCTGCTTCTTTTCGTGCTCGCTGCTGACGGCCCCGGCGGAAACCGGCTGGGCACGACGCGAATTCTTGGCGAGCAGGACGAAATGATCGCGAATGGTCGAATGCGATACGTCCGTTGCAGCGCTGCCGTCGGTCGGCAACTTCTGGAAGTAAGTGCGCCACTCTTCTGGCACAGCGTTGGGATCGTGCAGGTAGAGCTCATAGAGCTCTTCCACGTAGGCAGCGTTGCCACCGGATAGGTGGGCACTGTCCCACATGCGCTGCATCACGCTTTCTTGCATGCTTGGTCACCCTCGGTAAGGGGACACCATCGGCGCGAATACCGCATGGTCCTAATCAAAGTCATGATGCTGCGACTCGGATAAAGCCACTTGGGTTCCCGCAGATAGTCCGGGTACCAGCCCGGATGCCCCTGCTGGTCGTCATATTTTTCGAGTATGAGCCGCGGCTTTGTGGGCTGCGGCTCTGGCTTTACTGCGAGGCCGACCAGAGTCGGACTCGCAGGTGTTACAGGTATAGCAACTTGCGAATCAGGTACCGCTCTGCAGCAGCATGTTACGCACGTGGCCGATCGCCTTGGTCGGGTTCAGACCCTTGGGGCAAACGTTCACGCAGTTCATGATGCCGCGGCAACGGAACACGCTGAACGGATCGTCCAGCGAGGCCAGACGCTCAGCGGTCTTGGTGTCACGGCTGTCAGCCAGGAAACGGTAGGCCTGCAACAGTGCAGCGGGACCGAGGAACTTGTCGGGGTTCCACCAGAACGACGGGCAGCTGGTCGAGCAGCAAGCGCACAGAATGCACTCGTACAGACCGTCGAGCTTCTCGCGCTCTTCCGGCGACTGCAGACGCTCGATGGCCGGAGCCGGCGTATCGTTCTGCAGGAACGGCTGCACCTTCTCGTACTGCTTGTAGAAGATGCTCATATCGACGACCAGGTCACGAATGACCGGCAGACCCGGCAAGGGACGAATCACCAGCTTGCCGCCCTTGAGGCCGGCAGCGGAGATCGGCGTGATGCAGGCGAGGCCATTCTTGCCGTTGATGTTCATGCCGTCGGAGCCGCATACGCCCTCACGGCAGGAGCGACGATAAGAGAAACCTTCGTCCTGTTCCTTGATCAGCGCCAGCACGTCAAGAACCATGATGTCCTTGCCGCCGGTGTCGACCTGGAAGTCCTGCATGAACGGAGCAGCGTCTTTCTCCGGGTTGTAGCGATAAACACTGACTTGCAACATATCAGTCACCCTTAATAAGTCCGAACCTTGGGTTCAAAAGCCGGAACGGTCTTCGGCGCGAAGTTGACCGCACGCTTGGCAACGCGCTTCTCGCCTGGGAAGTACAGGGAGTGGCACAGCCAGTTTTGGTCATCGCGCTCTTCGAAGTCTTCACGAGCGTGGGCGCCACGGGATTCCTTACGAACCTCGGCCGCGATCGCGGTCGCTTCAGCAACTTCGAGGAGGTTTTGCAGTTCCAGCGCTTCGATACGCGCAGTGTTGAACGCCTGGCTCTTGTCCGCGATTTTGACTTTCGCGATGCGCTCACGCAGGTCGGCCAGTTGTTGGATGCCCTTCTGCATGTATTCGCCAGTACGGAATACACCGAAGTAGTTCTGCATGCACTGTTGCAGCTCTTTACGCAGCGGGGCGACGTCTTCGCCGGTGCTGCGCTCATTGACACCAGCCAGACGCGACAGCGACTGCTCGATGTCAGTTTCGCTGGCGCCACGCGCTTCCACGCCTTCTTTCAGCGCTTTTTCCAGGTGCAGGCCAGCAGCACGGCCGAATACCACCAGGTCGAGCAACGAGTTACCGCCCAGACGGTTGGCACCGTGTACCGATACGCACGCCACTTCACCTACGGCGAACAGACCTTCGATGATCTTGTCGTTGCCATTGGCATCTTGGGTGATGGCCTGACCATGGATGTTGGTCGGTACGCCGCCCATCATGTAGTGGCAGGTCGGGATAACCGGAACCGGAGCCACGACCGGGTCGACGTGAGCGAAGGTCTTGGACAGTTCGCAGATACCCGGCAGGCGGCTGTGCAGCACTTCTTCGCCGAGATGGTCGAGCTTCAGCAGCACGTGGTCCTTGTCAGGGCCACAGCCGTTGCCAGCGATGACTTCCTTGACCATGGAACGGGCCACTACGTCACGACCGGCAAGGTCCTTGGCGTTTGGCGCATAACGCTCCATGAAGCGCTCGCCATGGGCGTTGATCAGGTAACCACCCTCACCACGGCAGCCTTCGGTAACCAGTACACCCGCGCCGGCAATACCGGTCGGGTGGAACTGCCACATCTCGATGTCCTGCACCGGCACACCAGCACGCAGGGCCATGCCCACGCCGTCACCGGTATTGATCAGAGCGTTGGTGGTGGAGGCGTAGATACGGCCAGCACCGCCAGTGGCCAGAACCACGGCCTTGGAACGGATGTAGACGGTTTCGCCAGTCTCGATGCAGATGGCGATGACGCCGACGATGGCGCCGTCCTGGTTCTTCACCAGGTCAACGGCGTACCACTCGTTGAGGAACGAGGTGCCGGCTTTCAGGTTGGCCTGATACAGGGTGTGCAGCAGTGCGTGACCGGTACGGTCGGCAGCGGCGCAGGTACGAGCGGCCTGAGTCGGATTGTCCGGACCCTTGGACTGACCACCGAACGGACGCTGATAGATGCGGCCCTGCTCGGTACGCGAGAACGGCAGGCCCATGTGCTCGAGCTCGAACACGGCTTCCGGACCGACAGAACACATGTATTCGATAGCGTCCTGGTCACCGATGTAGTCGGAACCCTTGACGGTATCGTACATGTGCCAGCGCCAATCATCGTTCGGGTCGGCCGAAGCGATGGCGCAGGTGATGCCACCCTGAGCGGAAACGGTGTGCGAACGAGTCGGGAACACCTTGGTGACCACGGCAGTCTTGTGACCGCCCTGAGCCAGTTGCAGCGCGGCACGCATGCCGGCGCCGCCACCACCAACGATGATGGCGTCATAGGAAAGAGTACGGATGCTAGCCATGAATCAGAAACCCCACAGAATCTGCACGCCCCAGACGAACATCGTGAACATCGCGATGCCACACACGGCCTGGAACAGGAAACGCACACCAGTCGCCCACTTGCCCAGCGCCATCGGCGTCAGGTAGTCGGTGGAGATGGTCCACATGCCAACCCAGGCGTGCACACTCAGTGCAACGAGGGCCAGCAGGCTGAAGATGCGCATTGCGGTATGCGAGAACAGACCGTGCCACTCGGCATAGCCCATACCCGGATTACAGATCACATAGCCCAGCAGAAACAGCGTGTAAGCCGCGAGAACGACCGCAGAAACACGTTGAGCCATCCAGTCATAGAGGCCCGAACGCGAGAAATTCGTGACATTAGTTACCATATCCATACCCCCAGCAGCACGATCACGACCGCCGCAACGGCGATGACGATTTTCGAGCCCAGCTTGCCGCCTTCCAGCGTCTCACCGATGCCCATGTCCATGATCAAGTGGCGTACACCGGCCACCAGGTGGTACAGCAGAGCGGACAACAGACCCCAGATCACGAACTTGGCCAGCGGGCTGGTCAGGCACTCTTTCACCTGGGCGAAGCCCTCTTCGGAGGCCAGCGACTTGTCGAGGCCAAACAGCAGAATGGCGATACCGACAAAGAGGATGACACCGGAGATACGGTGAAGAATGGACGTGTAAGCGGTGATCGGAAGCTTGATAGTCCGAAGGTCTAGGTTTACAGGTCGTTGGCTATTCACGGCTTTTTTATCACACTGAGAGCCCCTAACGATCAGGGCAAAGTTGTTGGGAAGTGCACTGGCAAGGTACCCATCACCCAATGAGTGACAACCGCCATGACACGGCCCTAAAGCCTGTGGCGGTCGGCCGCAGAGTATAGACAGTTAGCAGACTAATGACAATGCAATGCCCTCCCCCAAAAAGCGCATTGCGGCCTTTAAACAAATGGCGTAAATAGCGGCCTTTTTTCGTTGAAAATACCGTTCAAACCCTTCTACTGCCTGGGTTCTCGCAAATTGACTTTCGGATTTATCCCACTATAGTGGTGCGGGCCCTGCGTGGGGGGCTGTCTGATGATTTCAAGCATAACTAGGAGGCCACATATGGCTGACAAAAAAGCGCAGTTGATCATCGAGGGCAATGCCCCCGTCGAACTGCCCGTTCTGACCGGCACTGTTGGTCCCGATGTAATCGATGTGCGGAGCCTGACCGCCACGGGTCGGTTCACATTTGATCCTGGTTTCATGTCGACCGCCTCTTGCGAGTCGAAGATCACCTATATCGACGGCGACAAAGGGATTCTGCTGCACCGCGGCTACCCGATCGAGCAACTCGCCGAGCAGTCCGACTACCTGGAAACCTGCTACCTGCTGCTCAACGGCGAACTGCCGAGCAAGGAAGAGAAGGCCCAGTTCGTCAGCACCATCAAGAACCACACTATGGTTCACGAACAGCTGAAGACCTTCTTCAACGGTTTCCGCCGCGATGCCCACCCAATGGCCATCATGTGCGGCGTGGTTGGCGCTCTGTCCGCCTTCTATCACGACTCGCTGGACATCAATAACCCGCAGCACCGCGAAGTGTCGGCCATGCGCCTGGTGGCCAAGATGCCGACCATCGCCGCCATGACCTACAAGTACTCCATGGGCCAGCCCATGATGTACCCGCGCAATGACCTGAATTACGCGGAAAACTTCCTGCACATGATGTTCAACACCCCGTGCGAGATCAAACCGATCAGCCCGGTGCTGGCCAAGGCGATGGACAAGATCTTCATCCTCCACGCCGACCACGAGCAGAACGCCTCCACTTCCACCGTACGCCTGGCAGGCTCCTCGGGCGCCAACCCGTTCGCCTGTATTGCAGCCGGTATCGCCGCGCTCTGGGGCCCGGCACACGGCGGCGCCAACGAAGCCGTACTGGCCATGCTCGACGAGATCGGCGACGTGTCGAACATCGACAAGTTCATCGCCAAGGCCAAGGACAAGAACGATCCATTCAAACTGATGGGCTTCGGTCACCGCGTGTACAAGAACCGTGACCCGCGCGCCACCGTGATGAAGCAGACCTGCGACGAAGTCCTCGGCGAGTTGGGCATCACCAACGATCCGCAACTGGAACTGGCCATGCGTCTGGAAGAGATCGCCCTGACCGATCCTTACTTCAAAGAGCGCAACCTGTACCCGAACGTGGACTTCTACTCGGGCATCATCCTCAAGGCCATCGGCATTCCGACCTCGATGTTCACCGTTATCTTCGCCCTCGCACGTACCGTGGGCTGGATCTCGCACTGGAAGGAAATGCTCTCGGGTCCGTACAAGATTGGCCGTCCGCGCCAGCTGTACACCGGTTACGAGCAGCGTGATCTGCCGGCCAACCGCGACTGATAGCGCCGCGAAACGAAAAAAGGCTGCCAATCTGGCAGCCTTTTTTATTGCCGACTTTTCAGCTCAGCGGCCTTCGACCTTAGCCCGCAAGCCCTGCAGCGTCTGCAATGGTGCATCGACGACGAAACTGTTGGCCAACCAGGAAGGCACGCTGCCGCCTGGCTCGGTATGCACCTCGTAGATCACCTCCACCTGGCCCTGATCCAGCGGTTTGAGGTGCCACTCGCCATCGACGCGCTGCACCCGCACGAAGTCCTTTTCCTCCGGCAAGCGCTCCGGCACCGCCTTGAGCAGTCGCGTGATGCTGCCATCGGCGTCGGTGCGCGTGGTCACCTGGATCACCGAGTCACGCGCCTTGACCGGCCAGGGCATCTCGAAACGGGTATACAGCTCGCTGACATCGCCCTTGGTCTCGAGCAGTCGCTGTTGCTGACAGCTGAAGATCCAGGCGCAGGAACCCGTGACATCTTCCTGCGCGGCCTGCACCGCAGCGAGATCGCCCTTGATCGTCACCACGCCGCGATAAGCCTTGTATTTGGACCCAGGTACCTCGGCCAGGTAAACGCTCACACCGTCTTCTTCGCGCTCCAGCTGCCACTGCCTTTCGGCAGCCTGGGCAGCGGTCGCACACAACAGCATGGCCAGAACGGAATAACGCATCATCTTCGTGCAACTCCCGGTGAGACTGTTTGCGTTTCGACCCACATGGGCCGCAAGCGGTTCATATCCTCAGGCAGTTGCCTGCTCCAGCCAACCCAGCATACGAATGGCACTTTCACGATCACTGGCGCACAGCTGCTCTTCTGCCTTGAACCCGGCACACACCGCAGGCCTCTCCGGGCGCCCGAAAATGGCACAGAGAAACTCGGCATCGAGATGAATGCAGCGCACGCCGGCGGGCTTGCCATCGGGCATGCCCGGAATCGCTGAACTGATGGAAGGCGCGATGCAACAGGCACCGCAGCCAGCACGACACTCCATGAAACAACCTCGGCTGGAAGCGAACGGCGGCGATCCTAATCAGGCACGCGCCGTCCGTCGAGACCTTTCACGATCAGCGGTTACGCTGCAGACGCGCCAGCAGGCTGGAAGTATCCCAGCGCCCGCCGCCCATGGCCTGGACATCGGCATAGAACTGATCGACCAGCGCCGTCACCGGCAGTTGTGCGCCATTACGGCGCGACTCGTCGAGCAGAATCGACAGATCCTTGCGCATCCAGTCGACCGCGAAGCCGAACTCGAACTCGCCGGCCAGCATGGTCTTGTAGCGGTTCTCCATCTGCCAGGACTGCGCCGCGCCCTTGCTGATCACATCGACCACCGCATGACCATCCAGCCCCGCGCACTGGGCGAAGTTCAGCGCCTCTGCCAGCCCCTGAACCAGGCCGGCGATACAGATCTGATTGACCATCTTGCTCAGCTGGCCGCTGCCGGCCGGGCCCATCAGGCGCATCATCCGCGCGTAGCTCTGGATGACCGGTTCGGCCACAGCGTAAGTGTGCGCTTCGCCACCGACCATCACGGTCAACACACCATTGACTGCACCCGCCTGGCCGCCGGATACCGGTGCGTCGAGAAAGCCCAGTCCGCGCTCGCTCGCAATGGCAGCCAGTTCACGCGCGACATCGGCCGAAGCTGTGGTGTGGTCGACCAGGATGGCGCCCGGCGCCATGCCGGCGAACGCGCCCTGCTCACCGAGAATCACGTTGCGCAGGTCGTCATCGTTGCCGACGCAGCACATCACCAGCTCAGCACCTTCCACCGCCTCACGTGGTGTCGGCGCGCTGCTGCCGGCGTACTCACCCATCCATTGTTCGGCCTTGCCCGGCGAGCGGTTGTAGACCGTTACCTGATGCCCCTTGCGAGCCAGATGCCCAGCCATCGGATAACCCATGACGCCCAAGCCGAGAAACGCGACCTTTGCCATACCAACCTCCTCCAGATATAGGCGCCAGAGCCTAACACGACGTTTGCCCTGACCAAAAAGGCCTTCCATACTGCCAGCGGGTTAGCTCAGAGAGCTTGAGCCTGATCCTGACGCCAGGAACCTTTTCAATGCAGCGGGGCCGAAGCGCAACAGATCGCAGACAGGTTCTAAGGAGCGCCCATGGGGCATTGGCTAGTCATCGACCTGGAAGCCACCACCGACGAAGGCGGCTGGGCGATGGAAGAAATGGAAATCATCGAGATCGGTGCCAGCCTGGTCGGAGCAGACGGTCATGAGCGCGACCATTTTCAGCGCTTCATCAGGCCTCAGCGTCGCCCCTGCCTAACCGCCTTCTGTCGCGAGCTCACCCATATCACCCAGGCCGATGTCGACGGTGCGGCGCCAATGCCGCAAGTCTGGGCCCAATTCGAACGCTGGCTGACGCAACATACACCGCGCCTGGTCGGTTGGAGCAGCTGGGGCGATTACGACCGCCATCAGCTGGAGCAGGAATGGCGTCAGCACCAGTTGCACAGCCTGCTGGCCGATTTACCGCACCTCAACCTGAAACAGGCTTTCGCCAAGGCGCGTCAATTACAGCGCCCTGTCGGCCTGCACAGCGCGCTGCAGCTCGCCGGCATGCAATTTCAAGGAAAACAGCATCGCGCCCTGGAGGATGCACGCAACACCGCACGCCTGCTGCCGCTGGTGCTACCCATCAAAGACTGATGACGAAGAAAAGGCGCTTGGGCATACTGACGCCCCTTTTATAGCCATGCCAGCCATGGCGGCCACCCTTCGGGTCGTCGCTACACGACGCTTAAAATGGCTCCCGGCGATTTTTCCAACCCCTTCAGAGGAAGCGCAGATGTTCAAGGTCAACGAGTACTTCGACGGCACCGTCAAATCCATCGGTTTCAGCATGGCTGAAGGCCCTGCCACCATCGGCGTGATGGCCCCGGGCGAATACGAATTCGGCACCAGCCAGCTGGAAGTCATGCATGTCGTCGCCGGCGCCCTGACCGTCAAACTGCCGGGCAGCGACAGCTGGAGCACCTATGAGGCCGGCAGCAAGTTCACCGTCGAGGCCAACAGCAAGTTCCAGCTGAAGGTTGCAGTGGACACCGCTTACCTCTGCGAATACCGCTAAGCCACCAAGCGCCACGAAGAACCGGCCCTCGCGGCCGGTTTTTTCTTTGATGATCAGCACCAGGACATAGCCCCATGCCACGCAGTGCACTTCTCGTTCCCATCGCCCTGCTCGTGGTGGCCATGGTCTCGATCCAGAGCGGCGCGTCGCTGGCCAAGAACCTGTTTCCACTGGTGGGCGCCGAAGGCACCACGGCGCTGCGCCTGGTGCTCGGCGCGATCATCCTGTCGCTGGTGATGCAGCCCTGGCGAGCCAAGCTGGATCTACGCAAGTGCCATGCTCTGCTCGCCTACGGCCTGGCGCTGGGCGGCATGAACCTGATGTTCTACATGTCGCTGCAGAGCATTCCGCTGGGCATCGCCGTGGCCCTGGAGTTCACCGGCCCGCTGGCTCTTGCGCTGTTCTCCTCGCGCCGCCTGCTGGATTTCGTCTGGGTGATCTTGGCCATCGCCGGGCTGTGGATGCTGCTGCCCACTGGCGCCACGCAGAGCGCCATCGACCCGCTTGGCGCAGGCCTGGCGCTCGGTGCAGGCGTTTGCTGGTCGTTGTACATCATCTTCGGGCAGAAAGCCGGCGCCCAACATGGCCGCCACACCGTCGCGCTGGGCACCTGGGTAGCCGCCCTGCTGGTGCTGCCTATCGGGGTCTGGCATGCCGGTACCGACCTGCTGAGCCTCGATCTGCTGCCCATCGCCCTGGGGGTTGCGGTGATGTCTTCCGCCCTGCCCTACAGCCTGGAAATGGTCGCCCTGACGCGCCTGCCAGCGCGTACCTTCAGCGTCCTGATGAGCCTGGAGCCGGCAGTCGCCGCGCTGTGCGGCCTGGCCTTTCTCGGCGAGAAACTACTCTGGGGCCAATGGCTGGCCGTCGGCGCGATCATCGTCGCCTCGGCCGGGGCAGCTGCCACCATCAGACCCAAGAGCTAGCAGGCGGTTAATTACCGAACTGCAACTCGGCCAAACGCGCATAGAGCGGACTACTCTCGATCAGCTCGGCATGGCTGCCGATGGCAGCCAAACGGCCCTGTTCGACCACTGCGATGCGATCCGCCTGCTTCACCGTGGCCAGGCGATGGGCGATCACCAGCGTGGTACGTCCGGCCATCAGCGATGGCAGCGCCTGCTGGATCAGGTGCTCGCTCTCGGCATCCAGCGCGCTGGTGGCCTCGTCGAGTAGCAGGATCGGTGCATCGGCGAGCAAGGCTCGGGCAATGGCCAGACGCTGACGTTGGCCGCCGGAAAGCCCCAGCCCGGCCTCGCCGAGATGAGTCAGGTAACCCTGCGGCAACCGCTGGATGAACTCATGGGCATGCGCCGCTCGCGCAGCCGCCTCCACCTCGGCCTGGCTCGCGTCCAGGCGACCGTAGCGAATGTTGTCTTCGACCGAACCGAAGAACAGCGCGGGATTCTGCGACACCAGGGCGAAACTGGCGCGCAGCTCACGCGGGTCGAGCTGATCAATCGGCACGCCGTCGATGAGGATGCGCCCGCCCTGCGGGTCGAAGAAGCGCAGCAGCAGATCGAACAACGTCGACTTGCCAGCGCCGGACGGCCCCACCAGCGCCAGCGTCTCACCCGCCGCGACCTGCAGGTCGATGCCATCGATGGCATAGCTGTCCGAGCGCGACGGATAGGCGAAACGCACGCCCTGCAACTCGATGCGCCCCTGTACCGGCTGCGGCAGATGCTGCGGCTGCTCTGGCGCGACGATGGCGTTACTGGCACGCAACAGCTCGCCGATGCGCTCGGCGGCGCCTGCGGCGCGTTGCAACTCACCGATCACCTCGCTCAGGGTGCCGAAGGACGAGCCGACGATCAGGCTGTAGAACACGAAGGCTGCCAACTCACCGCCAGAGATACGCCCGGCGATCACATCCATGCCGCCGACCCAGAGCATCACCCCCACCGCACCGAGCACCAGCACGATAACCACGGTGATCAACCACGAACGCTGAGCAATGCGCTTGCGCGCCACATCGAAAGCCGCCTCGGCGGATTCGCCAAAGCGGCGCTTGTCCTCGTTCTGGTGGTTGTAGGCCTGCACCGTCTTGATCTGCCCCAGCACCTCACCCACGTAGCTGCCAACATCAGCCACACGGTCCTGGCTCTGCCGCGACAACGCGCGCACGCGGCGGCCAAACAACAGGATCGGCGCCACCACCAGCGGCAGGGCCAACAGGACGATGCCGCTGAGCTTGGGATTGGTCACCACCAGCAGCACGCTGCCGCCGATCAGCATGATCAGGTTGCGCAGCGCCATCGACAGCGACGAGCCGATCACCGATTGCAGCAAGGTGGTATCAGCGGTCAGCCGCGACTGGATTTCCGAGCTGCGATTGCTCTCGTAGAAGCCTGGATGCAGCTCGATCAGGTGATCGAACACCCGCCGACGGATGTCCGCCACCACCCGCTCGCCGATCCACGACACCAGATAGAAGCGCGTATAGGTACCGAAGGCCAGCGCCAATACCAGCACGAAGAACAGCAGCAGGGACTGGCGCAGCGCGGCCGGTGATTGTGTGGCCAGGCCCTGATCCACCAGCAGCTTGATGCCCTGGCCCATGGACAGGGTGATCGCCGCCGTGAACATCAGCGCCAGTAGCGCGCCCACTACTCGGCCGCGATAGGGCGCGATAAAACGCCAGGCCAGACGCATGGCGCCGCGCTGGCGGGAAGAAAGTATCGATGTCATGACGGGTCTCAGGAATCAGCAGCCGAGGGCGCTTCGGCCAGCCAGGCCACTGCGCACAAGGCCAGCGCAGCCAGGTTGGTCGAAAGCGGATTGAACGCCTGGATCAACAGATGGGGACTGAGCAGCACAACATCAAGCAGCAGCACCAGCAACACAGCGCCTGCAACCAGCAAAGGCCAGCGCCGGCGACGCACCGTCAGCAGCGCGATGCCCAGGAGGATCTCGGCAATGCCGCCGGCGCGCGCGATCAGCTCTGGCGCGAACAGCGGATGCTCCGGCAGGCCATGGGCCGCGATCATCGCCACCTCATCAGGGCTGAGCCAGAGAATCTTCGGCGCCAGCCCATGCCAGATGAACACCAGCGCCAGGGCCAGCCGCGCAAGCCAGGCGATCTGCGCCAGGCGCGGTTCAGTCATGCAGAAAGCGCCCGGCATGGTCAGCGCTGGGCAGCAGGCAGACCTCGTGTCGACCGAACAGGCGGTAGCGATTCAGCGCGATGCGGTCGTAGCCCCAATCGCGTAGCGGGCGCGGAATCAGGCGCAGCCAGGCAAGCGCGCGCCAGGGCTGGGGCAGGCGAGCGAGAATACGCAGCAGCGCGTTCGAACGTACATGCAGCCCGGCCTCATCGATCAGCGCCATGCTGTCGAAACGGTCGGTCGGCAGCCCATACCAGGCCAGCAGCGCCTGACCTTGCGCCGACTGCACCGAAGCCAGACGAAACTGGCGCTGGCGGTCATGCCGAATGAGGAATCGCGCCCAGCCATTGCACAGCTTGCAGACGCCATCGAACAGGACGACACGCTCGCCTGCAGCAAGATTCGGTGGCAACGACTGCTGCGTCATTGGCCAGCGCTCGCCTGTTGCGCCAGCGGCCGGTAATGGCCAGTGATGCGGTAGGCGAACAGAATGTCCTCCTCCTGCGTGCCACGCCCGATGTTGTGCAGCACCAGCGGCGTGCCCGTTGCAGCCTGACGGTCACTGACGATGCCGATATGGGTGAGGCCGCGCCCCAGATCCCAGGTGACGATATCGCCGGCGCGGTAGGCCGAGGCATCCTGCTTGACCGCAAGCGCCCAGCCCTGGCGCTTGAACCAGGTCATCAGATTGGGCACGCGGCGGTGATCGATATTGCTGTCCGGGCGACTCAGCCCCCAGTTCTTCGGATAGACGGCGAAGTTACCGCGCATGTCGCGATGCACTGACTCCTGCAGATCCAACCCCTGTTGACGCAGCGCACGGATCACCACGTCGGTGCAGACCCCGGTGGCCATGGGCACATCGCCGCCTGGATAGCTCAGCTTCCGGTAGGCCGGGTCATAGCTGAGGGTCACGCCAACCTGCTTGCGTGCATCGAGTACCAGTCTGTCCGCTTCGATGGCCTGCGCGGCAAAAGCCAGCGACCAGAGCAGCAGCGCGATCACCATTCGCATATCGATCTCCTATCGACTCAAGGGATACAGCAGCTCTTCCTTATAACCGGCCCAGACCCGCACCGCATCGGGAAAGGCGTCGTCCAGGCTCACGTCACCACTGTCGACCAGCAGCGGCCGCCCTTCCAGCGTCGCCAGCTTGCGCTTGGTCGCCACCACGCGCAGGCGCTCCAGGCCCACGGCGCGTAGCACGCGCGGGCTGATCTGCTGGTTGCCACGGCCGATGATATGGCCCTGACCGCCAATCGCGGTCACCAGCAGGTAAGTCGGGTGCCCATCGACCAGGCCGAACAGTTCGCTTTCGTTGACGTCACGCGCAATCACCTGCCCCGCTTCGATCACATCGACGCCCAGCAAGGTGGTTTCCAGCCCCAGATTCTGCGCTAGGCCGTGCAAGGTCGAACCGGGGCCGAACACGTAGCGCGCGTCCGGCTCCCACTCCGCCTCCAGCCAGGCGGCGAGATCGGCCAGCACCAGCTCTTCGGACTCCATACCGCCCTGCTTGACCGCCTGCACATAGCCGCCCTCGTGCGGCACGCACAGCTCGCCATACCAGCGCGCAGTCACACGACCTTCACGCAGGGCGTTCTCGTCGATATCCCGCACTTCGCCGCTGGCCAGTCGCACCAGGCCGCCATCTACCAGGCGCGCCGTCAGCTCGCCTGCTGCGCGCGGGCTGATGGCGTAGACGCCGGACTGGATCTTCACCCCAGCCGGAATGCCCAGCACCGGCTGCCCATCCCTGACAGCGGCGCAGACATCGCGCGCGGTGCCATCACCGCCCGCGAAGAGAATCAGGGCCACGCCGGCGTCCTGCAGTTGCTGCACCGCCTGGCGGGTGTCGTCTGCTGTGGTTGGCTGTGCGCCGAGTTGCCCCAGCAGGCGATGCTCAAAGCCCATCTGCGCCAAAAGATCGCCACCCATGGCGCCCGGATAACTGACGAACTCTATGCGCTCTTGCAGGGTCAACAACTGTTCAAGTGCGGTGCGCGTACGTTGTGCGGCCTTTGGCTCGACACCCAGAGCCAGCGCCTGCTCAGCCATGCCGTCGCTGCCCTTGAAGGCTGCCGGGCCACCCAGCCCAGCCAGTGGATTGATGATCAAACCGATATGAAAACGCGACATGAATTCCTCGTTCCATACAGGCTGGCATGCAGCCTGCAATACGACTTTCGCAATGTATTTTGTGACGGAGTTCCGCCGTCTTGGAATCTGTTTAAAGTATCGCGAGCTAGAGCCAGGCAAGGCGAAATCGGGCGAGGCACGGACTGGGCTCGCATTCGAGTTTACGAGTAGTAAATGAGCTTTCTGAGCCCGATTTCAACGCAGCATGGCCGACACGCAGCAAACTTTGAGCAGGTTCCTAATTGTCACCGCGCTTTCATCTGGATGTCCCAGACTGGCGCTCACCACTGATGAGGAGACAGGCCATGAGCTTGCAAGACAACGCCGCCCAATGCCCCGCTACCGCGCAACAGCAGGAGCCGGTGGGCGGTTTTATCATCGACGGCCAGGGCCGCGAAGTGCCGATTACCGAAGACATGATCCGACAGGCGTGTGACGACCTGGAAGAAAGTCGCCAACGCGCCAGCCAGCAAGCCTGAGCCTACCGCGCCAGGCACTCGACGCGCCTGGCGCGGCATGTCTTACTCGCTCGGCACCAGCTTCAACGACAGTGAGTTGATGCAGTAGCGCAACCCGGTCGGGCGTGGACCATCGGGGAACACGTGCCCCAGGTGTGCGTCGCATTTGGCGCACTTGACCTCGATACGGTGCATACCATGGCTATAATCGTCGAGGCTGGCGATCACCTCGTCGTTGATCGGCTGGAAGTAGCTCGGCCAGCCACTGCCCGAGTCGTACTTGGCGTCCGAATCGAACAGCGCCTCGCCACAGCAGGCGCAGTGATAGATGCCAGGGATCTTGCTGTCGTGATAAGCGCCGGTAAACGGCCGCTCCGTGCCACCCAATCGGCAGACATGAAACTGCTCGTCAGTCAGCTCTTCGCGCCAGCTATCCAGGGGTTTGTCGACTTTATCCACGAACGGGGTTCCTCCTCGGTAATGGGCGGTACACGGCGTTGCAGGCAGCACCAGAACCTGGCGTCGACCGCTGCGAAGGCAGGCGGTGCGCGACTACCCAGTCACTGTGCGCCCTGTGGCAGGCCAGAAAAAAGCCCGGCAGATACCTTTGCCGCGCTCAGAGCGCCACGTATGATTCGACCCCAGTCTGTCACCCGCGTTACAGGCTGCCAAGATTCCTCGTCGAGAGAATTTTGCAGCGTGTTTGCGCGGGCTCTCCTTAGCTCGGGACTCTTTACATGCAGGTCAGCAAATCGAACAAGCTCGCTAACGTCTGCTATGACATTCGCGGGCCAGTGCTCAAGCACGCCAAGCGTCTGGAAGAGGAAGGCCATCGCATCCTCAAGCTGAACATCGGCAACCCGGCGCCGTTCGGTTTCGAGGCGCCGGAGGAAATCCTCCAGGACGTCATCCGCAACCTGCCCACCGCTCAGGGCTACAGCGACTCCAAGGGGCTGTTCAGCGCGCGCAAGGCGGTGATGCAGTACTACCAGCAGAAGCAGGTCGAAGGCGTCACCATCGAGGACATCTACCTCGGCAACGGCGTATCCGAGCTGATCGTCATGGCCATGCAGGCGCTGCTCAACAACGGTGACGAGGTGCTGATTCCGGCGCCCGACTACCCGCTGTGGACCGCTGCCGTGGCGCTGTCCGGCGGCAAGCCGGTGCACTACCTGTGCGACGAGCAGGCCGGTTGGTTCCCCGACATCGCCGACATGCGCGCCAAGATCACGCCGAACACCAAGGCCCTGGTGCTGATCAACCCGAACAACCCCACCGGTGCGGTGTATTCCAAGGAAGTGCTGCAGGACATCGTCGAACTGGCGCGTCAGCACAACCTGGTGATCTTCTCCGACGAAATCTACGACAAGATCCTCTACGACGAAGCCGTGCACATCAGCACCGCCTCGCTGGCACCGGACGTGCTCTGCCTGACCTTCAACGGCCTGTCCAAGAGCTACCGCGTGGCCGGTTTCCGCTCCGGCTGGGTGGCCATCTCCGGGCCCAAGCACAGGGCGCAGAGCTATATCGAAGGCCTGGATATCCTCGCCAACATGCGTCTGTGCGCCAACGTACCGAGCCAGCATGCGATCCAGACCGCGCTCGGCGGCTACCAGAGCATCAACGACCTGGTGCTGCCCAACGGCCGCCTTCTGGAGCAACGCAACCGCGCCTGGGAGCTGCTCAACGACATTCCTGGGGTCAGCTGCGTCAAGCCCATGGGCGCGCTGTATGCCTTCCCGAAGATCGACCCCAAGGTTTGCCCGATCCACAACGACGAGAAGTTCGTCCTCGACCTGCTGCTGTCGGAGAAGCTGCTGATCGTCCAGGGCACCGCCTTCAACTGGCCGTGGCCGGATCACTTCCGTGTGGTCACCCTGCCCCGCGTCGACGACCTGGAGCAGGCCATCGGCCGCATCGGCAACTTCCTCAAGGGCTACAGCCAGTAAACCGGCATGGACCTGCAGATCGACGACTTCTACAAGGACGCCGCGAGCGGCCTGCTCATGCTCTATCAGGCCTTCCCACG
The DNA here is from genome assembly GCF_900115475.1 of Ectopseudomonas composti. Taxonomy (GTDB): domain Bacteria; phylum Pseudomonadota; class Gammaproteobacteria; order Pseudomonadales; family Pseudomonadaceae; genus Aquipseudomonas; species Aquipseudomonas composti. The sequence goes on along the minus strand of NZ_FOWP01000003.1, from coordinate 112,818 downwards.
CAAGTTGGCGCTGTACGTGGAAGACTTGATCGGGCGTGAAGAGCCAGACGAGTTCGGCCTCCCCAGCAAGCGCCACCAGGCCTGCCTGGGCGCCCTGCTGTGGCTGGCCGAAGAAGGTTATCTGCGTTTCGAATCAACCATCGCTTACGACGCGCTGGATCAGGCGGTGCTGACCGAAAAAGGTTTTCTGCGCCTGTCGCGCGCCATTCCTCACGCCCTGCGCGAAGGTGAAGTGTTGCCGCCGAGCGTGCGCCGGGTGCGTGCCACGCTGGCTTTTCAGCTGCGCGAAGCCCTCGCCCAGCAGCATGGCGAACGCACAGCCCGCCTCACTCGCCTGCTGTTCGAGAGCACGCTGCACGGCCAAGAGACATAGTTTGAAATAGTCGCCAGTTGAAAGCCCCTGTAGGGCGCCCTTATATAGCCGGCATTAGTAAAAGTCTTTCCCCGTGAGGAGTCCGTTCACACCATGATGCGCATTATGTTGTTCCTGGCCACCAACCTGGCGGTGCTGGTTATCGCCAGCATCACCCTCAAACTGCTGGGGGTCGATCGCTTCACCGGCCAGAACCATGGCAGCCTGCTGATTTTCTGCGCCGTGTTCGGTTTCGCCGGCTCGCTGGTCTCGCTGTTCCTGTCCAAATGGATGGCGAAGATGAGCACCGGCACGCAGATCATCACCCAGCCGCGCACCCGTCACGAACAGTGGCTGCTGCAGACCGTCGAGGAGCTGTCGCGCGAAGCCGGCATCAAGATGCCGGAAGTCGGCATCTTCCCGGCCTACGAGTCCAACGCCTTCGCCACCGGCTGGAACAAGAACGACGCACTGGTGGCCGTCAGCCAGGGCCTGCTCGAGCGCTTCTCGCCGGATGAGGTGAAAGCGGTATTGGCCCACGAGATCGGCCACGTGGCCAACGGTGACATGGTCACCCTGGCACTGATCCAGGGTGTGGTGAACACCTTCGTCATGTTCTTCGCACGCATATTCGGTAACTTCGTCGACAAGGCGATCCTGAAGAACGAAGACGGCCACGGCATCGGCTACTTCGTCGCGACCATCTTCGCCGAGCTGGTGCTGGGCATCCTGGCCAGCATCATCGTCATGTGGTTCTCGCGCAAACGCGAGTACAAGGCCGACGAAGCCGGTGCCCGCCTGGCCGGTACCGGCGCGATGATTGCCGCGCTGCAGCGCCTGCGCGCCGAACAGGGCGTGCCGGTGCAGATGCCCGACAGCCTGACCGCCTTCGGCATCAACGGCGGCCTGAAGAATGGCCTGGCTGGCCTGCTGATGAGCCACCCGCCGCTGGAAGATCGCATCGAAGCGCTGCGCCGCCGCGGCTGATCGACGCTGCACACGAAAAAGGCGACCTCCGGGTCGCCTTTTTCATTAGCCCTGCCGTATCAGCGACGCGCGAGGTGAAACACCACCTCCTCCACCGCCTCGAGCTGACTCTCGACAAAACGCGGGTTGCCGCTCAGCACATCCTTGCGCTCCACCTCACGCACCTCCCAGCCTGACGTGAAGCGCTGCGCGACCTCGGCGTCGGCGACCGAGAACGGCGGGCCATCCATGCGCTGCTGGTCGTACACCAGGGTCACCAGCAAGCCCTGGCAAGTCGGCGGCAGAATCGCCTGCAGGTGGGCAGCGTAGCGTTCGCGCATCTCCGTTGGCAGCGCGATCAACGCCGCGCGGTCATAGAACGCCAGGCAGTCGGCAACGTCCTCGCGGCTCAGGGCGAAAAAGTCGCCGCATAGTATCCGCAGCTTGCCCGCCTGATAGACCTTGAATGCGCCGTGCTGAGCGATCTGCGGCTGCACATCACGCTCGGCGAAGAAATCCTGCACCGCGCGCTCGGCCAACTCCACGCCGATCACGCTATGGCCCTGCTCCGCCAACCAGGCCAGGTCGAGGCTCTTGCCACACAGCGGCACCAGTACTGCCGCCTCCTCAGAGAGCCCGAGCCGAGCCCAGTGCCGGCGCAGATAGCCGTTGACCTTCTCCTGATGAAAGCCGATTTGGCTACGTGCCCAACGCTCCTGCCAGAACGCCTCTTGCATGGATGAAACCTCCACAAATTCGATAGGAATGCTCAACTATTTATGCTGGAAGTCGATAGGTCCAGCAACGAAGATGGCGACATCCTACTTCAGGAGCTGATCGCCATGCTGCCCTCACTGTTCATATCCCATGGTTCGCCCATGCTGGCCCTGGATCCAGGTGCCAGCGGCCCTGCCCTGGCCAGACTGGCCGCCGAGCTGCCCAGACCCAAAGCCATCGTGGTGGTGTCGGCCCACTGGGAAAGCCAGCGCCTGCTGCTGACGGCGGGCGAGCATCCAAAAACCTGGCACGACTTCGGTGGTTTCCCGGCTGCGCTGTATGCCCTGCAGTATCCGGCACCCGGCGCGCCAGAGCTGGCCGAGGAGATCGCCGGGCAATTGAACGACGCAGGCCTGCCGGCCGAGCTCGATGCTCAGCGTCCCTTCGATCATGGCTCCTGGGTTCCGCTGTCGCTGATGTATCCGCAAGCCGACATTCCCGTGCTGCAACTGTCGCTACCCAGCCGCATGGGCCCCGAACTGCAGACCCGCGTCGGCCGCGCGCTGGCCGATCTGCGCGGGCAAGGCATATTGCTGATCGGCTCTGGCAGCATCACCCACAATCTCGGCGAACTCGACTGGCGCGCCGGGCCGGACGTCATCACGCCCTGGGCCAAGGCGTTTCGCGACTGGGTGGTGGAAAAGCTCGAAGCGAACGACGAAGAGGCCTTGCACCATTACCGTCACCTGGCACCGAGCGCCGTACGCAATCACCCCAGCGACGAACACCTGCTACCGCTGTTCTTCGCCCGCGGTGCGGGCGGCACCTTCAAGGTTGAGCACAGCGGTTTCACTTACGGCGCGCTGGGCATGGATATCTATCGATTCGGTTAGCCGCTGCTTTTCACGCTGTCCCAGGCGATCTGCGCCAGTAGCTCACGGCACTCGCCCAGCTCGCTCTGGGTGCGGCCGGCCAGCCAGTTGCGCGCCAGATCATGCGTCGGGCCGATTACCACCGAGGCGAAACAGTCATCCGGCAGCGCCTTGAACAGCCCCTGCAGACGGTACTCGGTGAGCGCTGCAAGAATCTGCGCAAAATGCTGGCGATTGGCGTCGCGCAGGACATCGCCCATCTCTCCCGCTTCGACCCGACCGCGGCTGTGCAGGATGAAACGCGCCCAATCCGGATTGGCCACCACCCAGTCGATATAGCTGGTCACCAGCAACTTGACGCTGGCCTCGGCGCTAGCTGCGCTGGCAAATCCGCGCTGCAGCAGGTCGGCGTATTGCGCAGTGCCGGCCAGATAGAGCGCAGCGATGATCCGCTCCTTGTTGCCGAAGTGATGATACAGGCTGCCGATGCTCGCCCCCGAGCGGTCGCGGATCATCTCGATGGTGGTGACATCGACGCCGTGCTCGGTGAAGCAGGCCAGCGCAGCCTGCAGGATCTCGTCTTTACGCAATGGACGGGCCATGCCACTCCTCATGACTAGAATATTTTTCTAGAATAACTTTCTAATGCTCGTATACTGCCCCGGCGCGCGCTCATCTTCAATCGCCAATACGCAGGAGAAAGTCATGAGTCAGATGTTGCAGATGTTCCAGCAGGCCGGCGCTGCCCAGTTCAGCGCGATGATCGGCCAGGTCGCCCCTTACTTCGCCAGTATCGCTCCGCAAATGGTCGAGCTGCGTCCCGGCTATGCCGAGGTCAGCTTCGCCAAACGCCGCGAAGTGCTCAACCATATCGGCACGGTGCACGCCATTGCCCTGTGCAATGCTGCCGAGCTTGCCGCCGGCAGCATGACCGATGCGTCCATTCCTGCCGGTTGTCGCTGGATTCCCAAGGGCATGACGGTGGAATACCTGGCCAAGGCCGATGGCGATATCCGCACCGTGGCTGACGGCAGCAAGGTGGACTGGAGCCAGACCGGCGACATCAAGGTGCCGGTGATGGCCTACGTCGGCGACAAACCGGTGTTCCGCGCCGAGATCACCATGTACGTCAGCCAGGCCTGAAAATGCAGAGGCCCGTCATCGACGGGCCTCACTGCAATCAGTCCAGACGCACCAGAATGCGCCCGACCATGCCACCAGCCAGTATCCGCTCAATGGCCGCCGGCAACTCCGTCAGGCCAATTTCCTGGCACAGCGGCGCAAGGTCGAGCTTCCACTGCAGCGACAGCTTGTCCCACATCGACGCCTTGACCACCAGCGGCAGCTCCACCGAGTCCACCCCCAGCAGGTTGACGCCACGCAGGATGAACGGCAGGACGCTGGCCTGGAAGCCGACGCCAGCGGTCAGCCCGCAACAGGCCACGCTGCCGCTGTGACGCAGCGACTTGACCACGTTAAACAGGATGTCACCGCCCACGGTATCCACCGCGCCCGCCCAGCGCTCCTTGAGCATCGGTCGCTCGCTACCCTGTTGTAGTTCCTCGCGGCTGACGATCTCGTCGGCGCCCAGGCCACGCAGGAAATCGGCCTGCTCGGCCTTGCCGGTAGCAGCAGCCACGCGATAACCGAGTTGCTTGAGCAGCACGACCGCGATGCTGCCAACGCCGCCGGTAGCGCCGGTGACCAGCACGGTGCCGGACTCGGGGATAACGCCTGCCTGCTCCAGTTTGTCCACGCACAGTGCTGCAGTCAGGCCGGCAGTGCCGAGAATCATCGCCTCGCGTAGCGGCAGCCCCTGCGGGCGCTTGATCGCCCAGGCGGCCGGTACGCGAATGTACTGGCCAAAACCACCGGCGGTGTTCATGCCCAGGTCGTAACCGGTAACGATCACCTCATCGCCCACGGCAAACTCGGCAACGCTGGAAGCTTCGACCACACCCGCCGCGTCGATGCCGGGCGTATGCGGGTAAGCCCGGGTCACACCACGATTGCCGCTGGCGGACAGGGCATCCTTGTAGTTGAGCGAGGAATAGCGCACACGGATCAGCAGCTCGCCCTGCGGCAGTTGCTCGTCGTTGCGCTGGACCACTTCTCGCTGGAAAGCGCCATCGGCGCCTTCGCTGACCAGCAAGGCCTTGAACTCGGTCATCACCCTCTCCTCTTGTCGTGGTTCGCTGCTGCGCGTCGCGAGTCGCGTCGTGCAGCCCATCATGAACGAAGTGTTACCAGAAACGTTGCTGATTGAGCCGGCTCAACCAGGTCAGAACGAAGCGATCCGCCGCCATGCTGGCCGCCAATCCGACGCGTTCCTGCAGGCTTTTTTTCTGAGCGAAATGCAGATGGAACAGCTCCGCCTCAGCGGCGCGCTCGGCCAGGTACTGGTCGCTGGTCTTGAGCTCGTCCACCAACAGGCGCTCCTGCGCGGCCATACCCAGCCAGACTTCGCCGGTGGCAATGGCGTCGATGTCCAACTGCGGGCGGTAACGGGCGACGAAACCCTTGAACAGCTCGTGGGTGGTTTCCAGGTCTTCCTGAAACTTCTCCCGACCTTTTTCGGTGTTCTCGCCGAACACCGTCAGGGTGCGCTTGTATTCGCCAGCGGTCAGCACTTCGAAATCGATTTCGTGCTTCTTCAGCAGACGGTGCACGTTGGGCAACTGCGCCACCACGCCGATGGAGCCGAGGATAGCGAACGGTGCACTGAGAATCTTCTGACCGATGCAGGCCATCATGTAGCCGCCGCTGGCGGCTACCTTGTCCACGCACACGGTCAGCGGGATACCGGCGTCGCGGATACGCACCAGTTGCGACGACGCCAGACCGTAGCTGTGCACCATGCCGCCACCGCTTTCCAGGCGCAGCACCACTTCGTCCTCGGCCTTTGCCATGGACAGCAGCGCCGTCACCTCATGGCGCAGGTTGTCGGTGGCCGAAGCCTTGATGTCGCCATCGAAATCCAGCACGAACACCCGCGGCTTGCTCGGTGGCGCTTTCTTTTCCTCTTTGGCCGCCTTGGCCTCGGCCTTGCGCGTGGCCTTGAGCTGATCCTTGGACAGCACGCTGTGCTCCAGGCGCTCGCGCAGATCCTTGTAGAAATCATTGAGCTTCTGCACCTGCAACTGACCACTGCCGCGCCGCCCTTTGCCGCGTGTGGCAGCGATCACCACCAGCACCACGACGATGGCGACCACCAGGGTCAGGGTTTTCGCCAGAAAGCTGGCGTACTCGCTAAGAAACTCCACGGATCCCCCTTGGACAATGCAGCGGCGCCTGAGCGCCCAAAGGCCCAAGCATACCGGCGCAGCGGTTCACCGGCCAAGCACGGCGGCACCGTACAATGGCCATACGAGCAATTCAAACAAGCGTATGTTTTTTCGTTGACAGCCCCTGAGCTTCCTCATACCCTCGCGAAACATTCAACGTGCCGGGACCAATACGGACGTGGGCAGCATCTATCTGATTCGACATGGCCAGGCCTCATTCGGTGCAGACGACTACGATGTCCTGTCTCCCGTCGGCGTGCGCCAGGCCGAAGTGCTGGGCGAACACCTCGAACAACTCGGCATCCGCCTCGACCGCTGCGTCAGCGGCAGCCTGCGCCGCCAGCAACACACCGCCAACGCTGCCCTGCAGCGTATGAGCCAGGCGCCGGCGCTGGATATCGACGAAGCCTTCAACGAGTTCGATGCCGATGCGGTGATTCGCACCCTGCTGCCGGATCTACTACCGGAAGAACCCGAAGCCCTACATATCCTGCGCAACGGTGCGCAGAACCGCGCCGAGTTCCAGCGCCTGTTCGCCAAACTGATCCAGCGCTGGATTTCCGGCGAACACGACAAACCCGGCCTGCAAAGCTGGCAGGCCTATGTCGAACAGGTCGAAGGCGGCCTGCGGCGCATCCTCGAACAGGCAGGCAGCAAACAGAACATAGCCGTGTTTACCTCCGGCGGCACCATTACTGCCCTGCTCCGCCTGATTACCGGCGTACCGGCGGCAAAGGCCTTCGAACTGAATTGGCAAATCGTCAATACCTCGCTCAGCCAGCTGAAATTCCGCGGCAGCGAGGTGAGTCTGGCTTCCTTCAACAGCCATGTGCATTTACAGCTGCTGAAGGCGCCGGAGCTCATCACCTACCGATGAGCTCCAGCCCACTGCGGCCGCAAGGCTGCGCGAAAAAACCGAAAAAGGATAAGACCATGAGTGTTGCTGACATCGCCCAAACCATGCAGTCCAAGTTCAACGCCAGCGCCGCTGCAGGCCTGGATCTGGTATTCCAATTCAACATCGAAGATGGCGAGAACTACGCGCTGATCGTCAAAGACGGCACCTGCGCCCTCGAGCAAGGCGACAACCCGAACGCCAACGTGACCCTGATCATGGACAGCGAAACCCTCAAGGGCATCGTCAGCGGCGAAACAGACGGTATGCAAGCCTTCATGGCTGGCAAGCTGCGCGCCGAAGGCGACATGATGCTGGCGATGAAGCTGGGCGAACTGTTCCCGGTCTGATCGGCGAGCTGCGCGCAAAACACGAAACCGGAGTCCTGCACTCCGGTTTTTTATTGCCTGCGCATAGGTAAACGGCCCAGGTCGAAGATGGCTGATCAGGCAGTTTGATCGAGGTGCAACACGCCCGCCTATAACGGCGCGTATTGCTTGTGACAGCCAGGGTGCAGCATTAGATTAGCCAATTATCTGGGGCACCCATCATAAGTAGAAGGGATAAGCATGGCGCTCACTGACCAATCCACCCGCATCCGCACCGGCGAAGAACTCGATGCTGCCGTCATCGACGCTTACCTCAAAGACAACATTCCGGGCCTCAGCGGCGAGGCCAAGATTAGCCAGTTCCCGGGCGGTGCTTCGAACCTGACCTACCTGATCGAATACCCACAGCAGGAATTCGTCCTGCGTCGCCCGCCGTTCGGCCACAAGGCCAAGTCGGCGCACGACATGGGCCGCGAGTACCGCATTCTCAACCAGCTCAACGCCGGTTTCCCCTACTGCCCCAAAGCCTACGTGCACTGCACCGACGAATCGGTGATCGGCGCCGAGTTCTATGTGATGGAGCGGGTCAAGGGCATCATCCTGCGCTCGGAGATGCCGGCAGAGCTGAGCTTCAGCGCCGAGCAGACAGGCGCGCTGTGCAAGAGCTTCATCGACAAGCTGGTGGAGCTGCACAACGTCGATTACAACGCCTGCGGCCTGGGCGACTTGGGCAAGCCCGAGGGTTATGTCGAGCGCCAGATCAAGGGTTGGAGCGACCGTTACCAGAAGGCCTTGACCCCGGATGCGCCAACCTGGGAACCGGTCAAGGCCTGGCTCAACGACAAGATGCCGGCCGATCACCACAAACCTGGCATCGTGCACAACGATTACCGCTTCGACAACGTGATCCTCGCCCCGAACAACCCGATGCAGATCATCGGTGTGCTCGACTGGGAGATGACCACCATCGGCGACCCACTGATGGACCTGGGCAACACCCTGGCCTATTGGATCGAAGCCGGCGACCCGGCTCCGGTGCAACTGATGCGCCGCCAACCGAGCAACGCGCCAGGCATGCTCACCCGCCAGCAGTTCGTCGACTACTACGCCGAAAAAGCTGGCATCAAGATCAACAGCTTCGATTTCTACTACACCTATGGCTTGTTCCGCCTGGCCGGCATCGTGCAGCAGATTTACTACCGCTTCTACCACGGCCAGACCCAGGACAAGCGCTTCGCCCAGTTCATTCACATGAACAAGCTGCTGGAGCAGATGTGCCTGCAGGTCATCGGCAAATCCACTCTCTAACCCCGGGGTAATCACAATGTCCAAGACCCAACTGTTCGACCTCGACGGCAAGATCGCCTTCGTTTCCGGTGCCAGCCGTGGCATTGGCGAGTCCATCGCCAAGCTGCTGGCCCAGCAAGGCGCGCACGTGATCGTCTCCAGTCGCAAGATCGACGGCTGCCAGGCCGTGGCCGATTCCATCACTGCCGAAGGTGGCAAGGCCACCGCCATCGCCTGCCACATCGGCGAGATGGAGCAGATCACCAGTGTCTTCGCGCAGATCAGGGAACAGTTTGGTCGTCTCGACATCCTGGTCAACAACGCCGCAACCAACCCGCAGTTCTGCAACGTGCTGGACACCGACCTCTCCGCCTTCCAGAAGACCGTCGACGTGAACATTCGCGGCTACTACTTCATGTCCATCGAAGGCGGCAAGCTGATGAAGGAAAACGGCGGCGGCTCGATCATCAACGTCGCCTCGATCAATGGCGTCTCGCCGGGCGAGTTCCAGGGCATTTACTCGGTGACCAAGGCCGCGGTGATCAGCATGACCAAGGTGTTCGCCAAGGAGTGCGCGCAGTTCGGCATTCGCTGCAACGCCCTGCTGCCAGGCCTGACCGACACCAAGTTCGCCTCGGCGCTGGTGAAGAACGACGCCATCCTCAAGCACGCCCTGCAGCGTATCCCGCTCAAGCGCGTGGCCGATCCAAGCGAAATGGCCGGCGCGGTGCTGTACCTGGCCAGCGAAGCTTCCAGCTACACCACCGGCGTAGCGCTCAACGTGGACGGCGGCTTCCTCTCCTGAGGTCGACGGCATAAACGACAAAGGCACCTTGCAGGTGCCTTTTTTGTAGGGTGTGTCCCGTGCGTACTGCAGTTTGTAGGGTGGGCCGGGCGGCGCTTTAGCCCACCAATGAAGGTCGCGGTGGGCTAAAGCCCACCCTACGCCACCGAAGCGAACGCCAAACTTCGCTCCACCCTCTCCCGCCCTTCGGGCACCCTCTCCCGCAAGCGAGAGAGGGTCATCAGATGGCCCCAGGCGGCCGCTACCAATCCTTCAACGCTGCTTCGGCGGCGGGATTCATCGGTTCGGCCAGCAGGCCGGTCGGCGTCAGGCTGACGCTGTAGACGGCATCGGCGGCAATCGGCAGATAGGTCACTCGCAGCGCCTGCGGGTCAAACAGCAGCAAATCACGCTGGCTCAGGCGCAACCAGCGCCACAAGTCCACCCCGTAGGGGCTTTCGGCCAACTGCACACGACCGTGCTGCGCCAGCGCCTGCTGCTCGATGGCCAGAAACCGCCCGGACAAACGCTCCAGACGGTAACCCGGCTCCAGGCCGATCAACTCGGCCAGGCCTTTCCAGCGAATCAGCCGCCCATCGAGCTGCCACATGTCGCCTTCCAGAGTGACTGTACGCTCACGCCCTCCTTCGAGCAGCGTCACCTGATAACGCTGCGGGCCATCGGCCTTGAAGCTCAGCGTCACCAGCGGCTTGCCCGGCTGCAGTGGTTCGTAGGCATACAGGTCGTACGCCACCAGGCCGACCAGACCAGCCAACGCGAGAAATGCCAGACCACAAGTGCCACGCAACCAGCCGAGGAACCAGCCCGTATTGAGCAGAATGCGCAATGCCACCAGCAGCGCCAATACGGCCAGCAGCGCCACGGCCCAGGCCAACCCGTCGTATTGCATCGATTGCGTTCCTTCTCTGACGAAATCCCGGCATTATGCGCAGCTCTCCACACGACGAACAGCCAGCAGGCTGCGCATTCGCCCACAAGTCGACACTTTCCTATGCCTTTCGCTCTCGAGCTCGCCATCGACCCCAGCACACTCGCCATTCTCGCGCTGGTCGCGTTCATTGCCGGCTTCATCGACGCCATCGCCGGTGGCGGCGGCCTGCTGACTATTCCGGCTCTGCTCACCGCAGGGCTACCGCCACATCTGGTGCTGGGCACCAACAAGCTGTGCGCCACCTTTGGCTCGGGCACTGCTGCGCTTACCTTCTACCGGCGCAAACTGTTCGACCCCAAGCAATGGCGCAACGCGCTGTTGGCGACCCTGATCGGCGCTCTACTCGGCGCCGTCATCGCCCACTGGATGCCGGCTGCCTGGCTCAACCAGATGCTGCCGGTGATTGTCTTCGGTTGCGGTCTGTATCTGCTATTCGGCCGCATGCCGGAGGCACCGGCCGAACACGACCTGCCGATCGCCCGCGGCCGTCAGTGGCCGCAAGGACTGGGCCTCGGGCTCTACGATGGCGTGGCAGGCCCGGGCACCGGTGCCTTCTGGACGGTCAGCAGCCTGCTGATGTACCCACTCGATCTGGTACGTGCCAGCGGCGTAGCGCGCACCATGAATTTCGTCAGCAACGCGGCTGCCCTGGCAGTATTTATCGCGTTCGGCCAAGTGGCCTGGGTGCTCGGCTTGAGCATGGGCGCGGCACTGATGGTCGGCGCCTTTCTCGGCGCACGCACGGCGATCAAGGGCGGCTCGAAATTCATCCGCCCGGTGTTCATCACCGTGGTGTTGGCACTGACCGCACGCCTGGTCTGGCAGCACTGGTTTGGCTGAATCCGGCAGGCCATCCAGGGTCGTGTAGGAGCGGCTCTAGGCCGGCAACGTAGGCTCGGGCAAGCCCAGACGGCGCGCAACGTAAAGATCGATCAGGTGACGAGCGATGGAGCGCGACGCCGGCAGCGGCGGCAACTCATCGACACGGAACCAGCGTGCATCCTCGATTTCGTCTTCCTGCATGACGATCTCGCCACTGGCGTACTCGGCATGAAACCCAAGCATCAATGAATGGGGGAACGGCCAGCCCTGGCTGCCGATGTATTGCAGGTTCTTCACCTCCAGGCCAACCTCCTCACGCACCTCGCGCGCCACGCAATGTTCCACCGATTCGCCCGGTTCGACGAAGCCGGCCAGGGTGCTGTAGACGCCGGTGACGAAGCGCGGTGAACGCGCCAGGAGAACTTCGTCACCGCGCGTGACCAGCACGATCATGCTCGGCGAAATACGTGGGTAGTGCTGCGATTCGCAGCTGTCGCAACGCATCGCCCGCTCACCCGGCAGTTGCCGGGTCGGCGCGCCGCAACTGCCACAGAAACGATGCTCGGCGTACCAGGTGCCAATCTGCGCGGCGTAGGCCAGCATGCGGAAGGTTTCTGCGTCGCCCTGCAGCATGAACTGGCGCAGGCTCTGCCAGGTGCAGCCGTCCAACATCGCCGAGGGTTTGAGTTGCAGCAGGTAAACGGCATCGTCACCGAAATGACCGATACCCTGCTCGCCAATAATCGGCAGGTCCTGGCGCTTGATCCAGTCACGCGGAAATAGCACGCCATTGCTGTCGGCGAGAAAATGCTGCTGGTTGTAGAGCAGCGCCCAGCCGCCTGGCTGAGCAGGATCGAGAAAGGTATTGCGCCAGACCATCAGGCCGCCACCGGCATACCCAGCGCCTTGACGCTTTCCTCAGCCAGGTCGAGCACGCTAGGACGGGTTTCCGGACGCATCACCGCGCCAGCTTCCAGGTAATACTCAAGGCTGCTGAGGGCGTCAGCCAGGGTTTCCAGCATCTGCTCCGACGGCATCTGCCCGGTCTCGAGCATGCGCGTCTGGATATAGTCGGCGCAGGCCCCGACCAGCATCGCGGCACGGCGCTGCTCAAGGAACCAGAGGCCACCACGCACCGCCTGCAGACTGAACGGCACGTTGGACAGGTGCATCTTGTCGCCACCCGACTCCAGATAAGCGGTAATGGCGCGCTTGGCCAGAGCCAGACCAGCCTGAGCCTCGTCGACCACGACGATGCGCGCCTCGTTGAGCTGATGAATGGCGAAGGAATCGGCTTCGTTACCCGGCTCGACCACAGCAGGCCGGGTGTCGCGCCCTTCGCCACGTTCCAGACTGGCCACCATGCCTTCGACATACAGCACGGCATCGGCCAGCTTGTGCAGCTGCTGCGGCTGCGGTGGCACGTCCTCGCTCCAAGCAGCGACCTGCGGCAACTGCGCGCTTAGCGAGTTGCCTGCGGAGTTCAGACCGACCATGCCGAGTGTCTTGGCCAGCTTGCCCAGCAGCGCATGCAAGGTGCCCAGGGTTTCCCCCTGCAAGGTGCCGCGCTCGAGCAGGTCGAGCATGTCCTTGACGCTGGCCAGCTCTTCGCGAATCGCCGTGGATAGCGAGCGCATCACCGCCTTGCCCGGCCCAGCGAGTCGCTGGTATTCCTCTTCCAGCAAGTGGTCGGTGAACGGCAGCGGCGTAAGCCCGAATACTTCGCGCATGGCGCTGGCATGCGGGCCATGGCTATCGGCGAGCGCGACCAGATACAGCAACTCCTTGAGCAAGCTGCGCGGCGCTTCGTACTGCGGGCTACCTAGCATCAGCTTGAGCTCGCGATCTACCCGCGAGAACAGCTGCTTACGCGATTTGCGCGGCAGCAATTGCCCATCACACTGCGCCTCAAGGGCAGCAGCGCCTATCCAGCACATGCGCCCACGCGGCTCATTGGCGAACAGGCTGTCGAGACGCGCCATGGCGCGCACCATCAACTTGAGGCTGGCCTGCGGATTCTGTTCACGGATAAAGCCCAGCAGCCCGACCTGGTACATATGGCGCAGGCGTTTGCCTTCGCTCAGCTTGGCAGCACCATCGAGCGGCTGGGTCGCAATGTGCGGTCGGGCGTGATCCAGGCGCACGCTGAAGAAGAAACTTTCCGGCAGAGGCTGTTGAGCGCCAGCCTGGCGCAGATCGTTGATCGCTGGCAGCAACAGCTCGGGCATTTCCTGGCGGTGAGCGTCGACGTTTTCCAGGTAGCGACGCAGCACATGCAAGGCATTACTCAGCGCCGACAGCTGCGCGTCGCGCTCTTCGCCAGCACCGGCAGGGATGTCAGTAGCCTGATCCAGCACTTCCTGAGCCAGCAACTCGGCGCCGGCCAGCTCGATCAGATTGAGCGTACCGCGCACCTGATGCAGGCTTTCTACTGCCTGTTGCAGCAGGCTGCCGTTGTGCCGCTCGGCGATGAACTGCTCCAGGCTCTGCTCGGCCTCTTCCATTGTGACGAACAGCTCGTCGCGCACCAGATTCAGGGATGTGGCTCCACTTACCATGCTCTAGGCCTCGCAGCGAACATCAGCAAATACGGCATCAGTCGGCAAACTCCGGCTTCTGCTTGGTCATGTGCGCCGCCATGGCCAGGCGCAGGTCTTCCGACTGCAACATGGCGGCATTCCAGGTGGCGATGTATTCGAGACCATCGTCGACCCGGTGATCGCGCATATAGCGAATCATTTCCTTGGTGCCGCGCACCGCAATCGGCGACTTGGCGGCGATCTCCGCAGCCAGCTCCATCACCCCGGCCAGCAGCGCCTCCTGGGTTTCGTAGGTGCGATTGACCAGGCCGATACGGGCGGCTTCATTACCGTCGATGTTGCGCCCGGTGAAGGCCAGCTCACGCATCATGCCATCGCCGATGATGCGCGGCAGGCGCTGCAGGGTGCCAACGTCGGCGGCCATGCCCATGTCGATTTCCTTGATCGAGAACTGCGCATCGACCGTGGAGTAGCGCATGTCGCAAGCGCTGATCAGGTCAATGGCGCCACCGATGCAATAACCCTGAATAGCCGCCAGCACCGGCTTGCGGCAGTTGTCGACGGCGTTGAAGGAGGCTTGCAGCTCGAAAATCTTGCGGCGTAGCGCTGTGGCATTTCGGCCGACATCCTTGCCCAGCTGGGCGCCGACCGAGGCCAGCAGCATCAGATCAATGCCCGAGGAAAAGTGCTTACCCGCGCCGGAAAGCACCACGACACGGACCGCGTCGTTGTCATCGACCCATTGGAAGATCTCGATGATCTCGCGCCAGAAGTCGGCATTCATGGCGTTGATCTTTTCCGGACGGTTGATCTGCACATGGGCGATCTTGTCCGCCAACTCGACGTGGAAGGCTTTGTAGTCGGACATGGCAGGCATCCTCAGCAGCGCGGTAATTATTTTGTGATTAATAACCGAGCAACTATAACAAGCACGGCATAAAAGTCGATGCTTGTCACCGTGATGCAGAACACACCCCAGAGGTTATCAACTGCTTTGAATATCAGAGATAAGAGATTGATCTGTCGAGGATCTTGCGCCTCGACAGATCTGCACCCGATTCACTCCACCAGGCAATCGACGCAGTACTCACCCGCTTCGGTTTGCAGGCCGTGCACGTCGATATCGAAACCCGGGAAGGCCTGGTCGAAGGTTCGAGCGAATGCCAGGTAGTCGAGGATCGAGCGTGTCGCCGCGGTGAAGCGCTCGCCTGGCATGATCAGCGGAATGCCCGGCGGGTAAGGTACCAGCATCACGGCGGCGATACGCCCCTGCAATTGCTCGATGGGCACTGCCTCCACTTCGCCGCGCACCAGGCGGTCGTACGCATCAGCTGGCTTGATCGCCAACTCGGGCAGCGCCGTGTACATGCTTTTCAGCGCCTTGGCCGTGGCGTTTTCGCGATAGCAGCCGTGCAGCGCGTCACACAGGTCGCGCAGGCCCATGCCCTGATAACGACCCGCGCCGGCCTGGGCAATGGAAGGCAGCACGTCCACCAGCGGCAGGTTGGCATCGTAGCTGCGCTTGAACTCCAGCAACTCGGTCAGCAGCGTGCTCCACTTGCCCTTGGTGATGCCCATGGAGAACAGCACCAGGAAGGAATACAGGCCGGTCTTTTCCACCACCAGGCCGCGCTCCCAGAGGAACTTGCTGACCACCGCAGCAGGAATGCCCTGCTGTTCCAGCTTGCCGGCCGCGTTGAGGCCCGGCATCACCAGGGTGACCTTGATCGGATCGAGCAGCACGTAATCGTTGGCCACTTCGCCGAAGCCGTGCCAGTCGGCATCCGGCTGCAACACCCAGTCGGCGGTCGACAGACTGTCGGCGCCATCGGCGGCGCCCGGTTGCCAGATGCTGAACCACCAGTCCTCGGCACTCAGATTACGGCGCACGTTGGCCAGCGCACGACGGAAGCTCAGCGCCTCGTCGAAGGTTTCCTGAATCAACGAACGCCCTGCCGGCCCTTCCATCATCGCCGAGGCCACGTCCAGCGAAGCGATGATGCCGTACTGCGGCGAGGTGGAGATGTGCATCATGAAGGCTTCGTTGAAGCGATCACGATCCAGCTGACGCTGCCCGCCATCCTGCACGTGAATCATCGAGGCCTGGCTGAAGGCCGCCAGCAGCTTGTGCGTGGAATGGGTGGTAAACACCAGCGGCGAGCGCTCGTCGTACTGGGTGCCCATTCCGTAGCGGCCAGCATAGAACTCGTGAAACGCCGCGTAGGCGTACCAGGCCTCGTCGAAATGCAGCACCTCGACCGAGTCGCCCAAGGCCTGCTTGACCATCTCGGCGTTGTAACAGAGCCCGTCGTAGGTGGAGTTGGTCACCACCGCCAGTTTGACCTTGGGCGCCCGGCCGCGCGCCAGCGGACTGGCGTCGATCTTGGCCTGGATCGACTCGCGGCTGAATTCGGAGAGCGGAATCGGCCCGATGATGCCCAGTTCGTTGCGCTCGGGGCACAGATACAGCGGAATCGCGCCGGTCATGATGATCGAGTGCAGGATCGACTTGTGGCAGTTGCGATCCACCAGCACCAGGTCATCGCGACCGACCATCGAATGCCAGACGATCTTGTTCGCCGTCGAGGTGCCGTTGATCACGAAGAAGGTGTGATCGGCGCCGAAGTTACGCGCTGCGCGGGCCTCGGCCTCGGCCAACGGGCCAGTGTGATCGAGCAGCGAGCCCAGTTCCGGTACCGATACCGACAAGTCGGAGCGCAGGGTGTTCTCGCCAAAGAACTGGTGAAAGGCCTGCCCCACCGGGCTTTTGCGGTAGGCCACGCCACCGCCATGGCCGGGCGTGTGCCAGGAATAGTTGGATTGCGCGGTGTGCTGCACCAGCGCCTTGAAGAACGGCGGCAACAGACCATCGAGGTAGTTGTGCGCCGCGCGCGCTACCTGCCGGGCCAGGAAGGACACGGTGTCTTCGTAGAGGTAGAGGATGCCACGCAGATGGTTGAGATCGGCCATCGCCTCGGCCGGCGCATTCTCGATGGTGACCTGTTCGCCCAGGGCGAAGATCGGCAGTTGCGGCGCCCGCACCCGCGCCACGCGGATCAGCTCGACCATGTCCTGCAACAGCCGACTGTTCTCGCCCGCGCCTTCGGCGGCGACCAGGATGCAGGCCAAGCCATGGTGGGTGGACGCGACGATACGCCCCTCTGCCGCACTGGCGGTGGGCAGAATGCTAAAGCCGTCCTGGGTGAGTTCCTGCGCGATGGCGCGCACGCGATCACCGGCCACGGTATCGGCCTTGATGTCGCGGTGCACGATTAGGACGGGAAACTTGAGATCTTTATACATTGTGACGTCCTGAAGGCTGGCAGGCTTGGCCTGCCCATCGCCTCAGGTTAGAGGCTCCCCCTGATCGGCGGAACCCCCTGTGCATCACGCTATAAGAAAAGGTCGCAATTGCGCTGTTCGGTTATTCCGGCGCTTTTTCCAGCTGTGCCCACAGCGATGGGCCGCCAGCGGATTTTTCGATCACGGCCAGGCGCGCCATGTGCGCTGCGAGTTCGTCTTCGCTGGCGCGAATGACACGTGTGCGCGGGCGCGATGCGTCCAGACGGCGGATCGGCGTGGCCTGTTGACGCCCGCTGCCATCACCATCGGAGCCTTCACCGGCCAGAGACAGATTGGTCTGCCCGCCAGTCATCGCCAAGTAGACGTCGGCGAGAATCTCCGAGTCGAGCAAGGCGCCGTGCAGTTCGCGGTTGGAGTTATCGACGCCGTAGCGCTTGCACAGCGCATCGAGGCTGTTGCGCTGCCCCGGATGGCGCTCGCGCGCCATCATCAGGGTATCGAGTACCGAGCAGTAATCGCTGACGTCGGCGCGCTCGCTCTGCCCCAGCAAGGCGAACTCGTTGTTGATGAAGCCAACGTCGAACGCCGCGTTGTGGATGATCAGCTGCGCGCCCTTGATGAATTCATAGAACTCATCAGCGACTTCCTTGAAGCGCGGCTTGTCAGCAACGTATTCGTTGGTGATGCCGTGAACCGCAATGGCGCCTTCGTCGATCTCGCGATCCGGGTTGAGATAGACATGGAAGTGACGCCCGGTCAGACGCCGCCCCATCAATTCGACACAGCCGATCTCGATGATGCGGTGCCCATCGGTGACCGGCATGCCGGTGGTTTCGGTATCCAGCACCACGTAGCGTCTGACGGTGTTATCGGTTGTCACGCCCTTGCCTCTCTCATCTATCCGGGTTGTCGCACATTAAAAGCGCGACATCTTAACTCAGCGGGTGCACCAAGGCTCAGCGCGCAGAGCGCACCTCGTCGACACCGCGATTGGCCAACTGGTCGGCGCGCTCGTTGCCAGGGTGGCCGGTATGCCCGCGTACCCACTGCCAGCTCACCTGATGGCGATTCACTTCCTCATCCAGTTTCTGCCAGAGGTCGGCGTTCTTCACTGGCTCTTTAGAGGCAGTCTTCCAGCCGCGCTTCTTCCAGTTCGGCAGCCACTCCTGGATGCCCTTCATGACGTACTGCGAGTCGGTCACCAATTTGACCGTGCAGGGTCGGGTCAGCGCAATCAGGCCGGCAATCGCCGCCATCAGTTCCATGCGGTTGTTGGTGGTATTGAGGTCTCCGCCCCACAACTCCTTTTCTGCTCCCTTGTACACCAGCAGCGCCCCCCAACCGCCGGGGCCAGGATTGCCTTTGCAGGCGCCGTCGGTGTAGATCACCACATCATCGGTTTCAGACATTCATAAACTCTGTACGGATTGGTTTGGCCAGGGCCTGGCCTGCAGCAAACTGCAAATCAGTTGTCGAGGTCACGCCGGCTGACCTTGGCCACTGGCATCGGCAGCAGCTTGCCCATCGGTTCACGCCGCGACTGCCGTAACGGACGCAAACCAACCACCAATTTGCGCGCCACCAACAGGTAAACGCCAGCGCCTGGCAACTGCCAGGCATCGCCCCAGCCCTCCATTCGCCGCAGGCGCATTTGCCAGGCCAGCGAAGCGAGCGGCGGACGATAGCACCCGAACCGGCGTTTCTCCAACGCAAAGCCCAGCAAGCTGAGCCAGTCCCCAACGCGATTGGGGGCGATACAGCGCGCCTTGGCCAGTCCATCTCGGGCGAACAGACGACGCACACCCCAGGTACTCCAGGGGTGGATGCCGAGAATCAACAGATGCCCGCCCGGCCTGACACTGCGCGCCGCTTCGCGCAACAGGCCGTGGGGCGACAGGCTGAAATCCAGGCCGTGCTGCAACACCACCACGTCTGCAGCATGCTCGCCCAGAGGCCAGGCCTGCTCCTCACAGACGATCTGCACACCGGGCATCGGCGCGCCGAGGCGCACGTTGTGCTGGATCTGCCCGGCCTTGGGCGGGCCTTCGGCATTTGGCCCGTAGCTCACCAGATAGCCACCAAAAAAACGCGCCAACTCCTCTTCCAGCAAGCGCTGCTCTTCTTCCAGCAACAGTTGTCCGAGCGGGCCGGCAAGCCAGTCTCGCGCCTCGCCGATGAGCTTGAGCCACTCCGGGTCGGCCTGGGCGAATGCCTCGTCAGTCATCGCTGCCTCCACATGACAGGTTCTGCATGTCCTGTCTAAGATGCACCTTTATCACCAGCTTAGCGACCCGCAATGATCCAGATCGACGCGCTGCCCGCCTTCAATGACAACTATATCTGGCTGCTGCAAGACGCCGGCAGCAAGTGCTGCGCCGTGGTCGATCCCGGTGATGCGGCGCCGGTCATGGCCTGGCTGGAGGCTCATCCCGGCTGGATGCTCAGCGATATTCTGATCACTCATCATCACTTCGATCACGTCGGCGGCATCGAAACGCTGAAAAAAGCCAGCGGCGCACGTGTCCTCGGCCCAGCAGCGGAAAAGATCCCGGCGCGCGACGTCGACCTGAAGGATAACGACGAGATCGAGGTGCTCGGCCTGCGCTTCCAGGTCATGGCCGTACCTGGTCACACCCTCGGGCACATCGCCTACTACCACGCGCAGCAGCACCTGCTGTTTTGTGGTGACACCCTGTTCGCAGGCGGCTGCGGTCGCCTGTTCGAAGGCACTGCGCAACAGATGCATCAATCACTGAGTCGCCTCGCGGCCTTGCCCGCCAGCACGCTGGTGTACTGCACCCACGAATACACCCTGAGCAATCTGCGCTTCGCCCACGCTGTCGAGCCGGACAACAAGCACTTGAACGAGCGCCTGACCGAGGTGACCCACTGGCGCGAAGAGGGTCGCATCAGCCTGCCATCAAGCATCGAGCTGGAATTGGCCACCAACCCGTTCCTGCGCACCAGCGAGCCGTCGATCATCGCTGCGACCAAAGGACGCGACGACCGGCAGTCGAGCGAGCCAAGCGCCGTATTCGCTAGCCTGCGTGCCTGGAAAGACACCTTCTAGTCGCTGAGAAAAAGGTCGACGGGCCCGCAAAAGACCTGTTCCAGACTGGCGAAAACTTGACCACCCCCGGCCTGATTCCTAGAATCGCCCGATCTTTTCGCCGGGACATACACCTCACCCAATGCCTTCATCATTACGCAAGCCATTGAATATAAAGGCATTGGCGCGAGACGCCCGGGCGCTCGCAGTGATGTGCTGCATGACCCTGGCCGGCTGTCAGAGCCTGCCCAGCGACACCCCGGATCGCTCCACCGATACCTCTCGCGCCATCGGCCTTGAACGTGAACCAGAATGGCTCAGCAGTGAAGCCAAGCCGCGCGAATACGGCGATATCTGGGAGCGAGTGCGCGACGGTTTCATGCTGCAGGATGAAATTGGCATCAACCCGCGCATCGAGCGCGTGCGCCTCTGGTATGCCAGCAATCCAAAGCACGTCGACACCGTCAGCGAACGCAGCGCACCTTATATTCACTACATCGTCGAGCGGCTGGCAGAGCGCGGTATGCCGATGGAACTGGCACTGCTACCGGTCATCGAAAGCGCCTACGACCCACAGGCCTACTCATCGGCCCACGCGGTCGGCCTCTGGCAGTTCATCCCCTCTACCGGCCGTCACTACAACCTGCGCCAGACCAACTGGTATGACGGCCGCCGCGATGTGACCGCGTCAACCCAGGCCGCGCTCAACTATCTCAGTCGCCTGCATGAAATGTTCAACGGTGACTGGCTGCTCGCCCTGGCTGCCTACAATGCCGGTGAAGGCCGCATCAGCCGCGCGATCGAACGTAACGAGAAACTCGGCCTGCCCAGTGATTACTGGAACCTGTCGCTGCCCAAGGAAACCGAAGACTACGTGCCCAAACTGCTGGCGCTGTCGCAAGTGATCCTGACCCCGGAAGCCTACGGCGTAACGCTCTCGCCAATCGCCAACGAGCCCTACTTCGAGCAGATCGCGATCAAGCAGCATATGGACCTGGCCCGCGTCGCCAAACTGGCCGACCTGGACGAACAGGAGCTGCTGCAACTCAACCCTGCCTACAAACGCGGCATCACCCTCGACGGCCCGCAGCACCTGCTGGTGCCGACCGAGAAAGCCGAGATGCTCAGCGCCAACCTGGCACTGATGAAACCGCAGGAAATGGTCGACTGGCAGAGCTACACCGTGCGCTCGGGCGACAGCCTGCACGCCATCGCCAATCGTCATCATCTGTCAGTGAACATGCTCAAGGACGTCAACCGTCTGAGCGGCAACAACCTGAGCATTGGCCAGGTGCTGACGATTCCCGCCAAGCCCGGCGCGCAACCGAGCGAACCGCTGTATCAACAACGCACCGTCGCCCAAAGTACGAGCACGCGCACCTACCAGGTAAAGAACGGCGACAACCTGTGGCAGATCGCTCGCGCCAATCAGGTCGCGGTGCATGACCTGAAGCGCTGGAACAAGCTGCAGGGCAATCAACTGAAAGTCGGCCAGGTGCTCACGCTGGCAGCCGCCGAGAGCGGCGCGCGCGTCGCCAGCAGCACTCGAAGCAGCGCCAGCTCGCGCGACAAGGCCACTTACTACCGTGTGCAGCATGGCGATTCGCTGTACGTGATCGCCAAGCGCTTCAAGATCGACCTCAAGCGCCTGCAAGCCTGGAACCCGCGCACCAATGCCCTGCGCCCAGGGGAGATGCTGACCCTCTACCTGCCCTGATCAGCGCTTGCTGATCGCCTCTAGGCAACGCCCCGTCAGTTGAGTGAAGCGCTGAAACGCCACGAATTGCTCATGCCGCAGCGCTCGCCCGGACAATCGACTGTCGGCGTAGAGCACACCGATCTCCCGCGTACCCGCGATGATCGGTGCGATGAAGAACATGCCACCGCCCAGACTGCGCCGAATCGGCTGGGTCACCAGCTCGGCCAGGTTGTAGCTGGCGGGCACGCCCATCCAGATCGCCTCGCGATGGCGCAGCGCATAACTGAAGATATGCGGCTGCTCCGCCTGTTCGGCCGGCAGCACGAAATCCTCCAGCCAGTGTTGAGTCTTTTCACCGATCACCCGTTTGGCGCGAAAGCGGCTTTGTCCTTCAGCCAGCACGGTAAGCATTACCCGCTCCAGGCCGGCGCCGCGGTGCAGGCCTTTCAGCAGGGTATCGAGCACCAGGCCGACATCCGCTCTGGCACTGATCATCAAGCCGAGATCCTGCAGGGCCTGCTGCATCGCCAGCAGGTCCGGCTGCAACAAGCGCGCAATGCGCGCCTCCTGCTGCTGGCGAATCTGCTCGGGGTCGGTGTTGGGGATCAGCCGGCAAAGCTTGCTGGCACCGAAGGTCGAGGCGACCTTGACCGCCTCGTCGGCGCTGGCCAGCACCTGCTGCAGGGCTTCTTCCGGTGTCAGCCCAATAAAGGTGGCCACCTTGCCCAGCGCGCTCTCCATCTCCGCGCAATCCCAACCATCTAGCGCAGCTTCACTGATACGCACGCCCAACTGCACCGCGTACGCTGCCGGATCATGCGCACTGGCGCCGACCTGCGCCAGGCTGGCGGTCTCACCCAGACTCCAGCTTTTCAGCAGTGCCTGGGTCAGTTGCCGGAAGCTGGTACCGAGTATGTCGCGCACGGCCTCATCGACATCGACACCGGGACGTTCGAGGGCATCGGCCAGCTCGTCGGCCTGGGCCCCGCCGCAGCCCCAGAACGCGAGCTCGCCCAGGTGATGAAGCAACGCCGCGATAAATACCTCTTCGGCATGCCGGGCAATCACATAGCTGGCCATGTTGCGTGCCTGCACGGCAGCATGGAAGGAACGTGCGAGCAGCGTCTGCAGCTGCTCACGTGGCGCGCGGGTGAGCAGACCGTCGATCAGGCTGACGGAAAGACAGATCAGGCGAACGTTGTCGAAGCCGATCAGCACGATGGCCCGCGAAATGGTCTTGATGGCTTCCTGCGAGGGGTTGTAGTAGACGCTATTGGCGACCCGCAGCACCTTTGAGGTCAGCGCAGCATCACGCAGCAACACATCAGCCAGTTGCTGTACCGATGCAGACTCCTGCTGCGCCAGGCGCTGCAGATCCTGCACCACCGAGGCCAGCGCAGGCAGCTCGGCCTGGTTGAAGCGATCAATCCATGACTGCAGACCATGGCTATGTTCAGACAAAGCTCGTACCCTCGTGACGTCTGCTGCAAGTGTATGTCAAAGCGTCACGGGCGACGGCCAGCCACGGCGCTCTTTTTCCTGCCGATACAAGCTGTTACTGTACCGCCCCAGAAGCCCAAACGCCGCCATGGATCGGATCTCACGCCCGATGCGTCCCCTCCTCCTGCTGTTCCTCAGCCTGGCCTTGAGCTTTCCCGCCTCTGCGACTCTCAGCGAGAGCCACGGCTATGCCCAGTTCGGGACACTCAAGTACCCTGCCAGCTTCAGTCATTTCGACTGGGTCAACCCCGATGCGCCCAAAGGTGGCACGTTGCGCATCATGGCGGCCGGCACATTCGATACGCTCAACCCCTACACCTTCAAGGGCAGCAGCCCGATCTCGACTGCGCACTTCCTGCAGTACGGCGCCAATGAGCTGAACGAACCCCTGATGGTCGGCACCGGCGCCTATGACCCTTCGGGCGATGAGCCTGCATCCAGCTACGGCCTGATCGCCAAGAGCGTCGAGTACAGCGAGGACCGCAGTTGGGTGGTCTTCAACCTGCGACCGGAAGCACGCTTTCACGACGGCAAACCCATTACCGCCTACGACGTGGCCTTTTCCTATCGCCTGCTGCGTAATGACGGCCACCCGCAATACCGCACCAACCTGCAGGAAGTGAAGCGCGTCGACATTCTGGGCAGACACCGTATCCGCTTCGTCTTCAAGCGCGCCGGGAACCCGCTGCTGATCCTGCGCCTGGGCGAACTACCCGTCCTGCCGCAGCACTACTGGAAAGACCGCGATTTCAAGAGCACCACCTTCGACGCGCCACTGGGCAGCGGGCCCTACCGTATCGTCCAGGTCGTGCCGGGCCGCCGCCTGGTGTTCGAGCGAGTGAAGGACTGGTGGGGCAAGGATCTGCCGGTCAATCGCGGCAAATATAACTTCGACCGCATCGAAGTGGAGTTCTACCGGGACAACCATGTCGCCTTCGAGGCATTCAAGGCAGGCGAATTCGATTTCTACATCGAAAATCAGGCGAAGAACTGGAGTAACGGCTATCGCTTTCCAGCTGTCACCCGCGGCGACGTGATTCGCGCCGAGATACCCCACCAGATTCCGACCCAGACCCAGGCGCTGTTCATGAATACGCGTCGCGAGCTGTTCAGTGACCGCAGAGTGCGCGAAGCGCTGGGGCTGATGTTCGACTTCGAGTGGACCAATCGCACGCTGTTCAACAACGCCTATGTACGCGCTGCCAGCTACTACCCCAACAGCGAGTTTTCGGCCACCGGCAAACCCGAAGGCGCGGAATGGCTGCTGCTTTCCCCCCACCGCGACAAGCTGCCTGCGCGCCTGTTTACCGAAGCGCCGAAACAACCGGTAACCGACGGCCGTG
The DNA here is from genome assembly GCF_900115475.1 of Ectopseudomonas composti. Taxonomy (GTDB): domain Bacteria; phylum Pseudomonadota; class Gammaproteobacteria; order Pseudomonadales; family Pseudomonadaceae; genus Aquipseudomonas; species Aquipseudomonas composti. The sequence continues at coordinate 88,124 of NZ_FOWP01000003.1, read as the reverse complement.
GCATCCCGCGGGAAACCTTGCGGCGCGCCCTCGGTCTATTGGCCGAAGCCGGCTGGAAGCCAGTCGGCCAGGAGCTGCGCAATGCGCGAGGGCAACGCCTCGAATTCGAAATCATGCTGGTCAACCCGAGCCTCGAGCGCATTCTCCAGCCCTACACCGCCAACCTCGCCAGCATCGGCATAAGCGCCAACCTGCGCACCGTGGACCGCGCCCAGTACAAGCAACGCCTCGACCAGTTCGATTACGACATGATTCTGCTGACCCTACCGCAAACCCTCAGCCCAGGCCTGGAGCAATCGCTGTACTTCCACTCCAGCCAGGTGAACGTAAAAGGCGGCAAGAACTACGCCGGGGTCAACGATCCGGTGGTCGACCAGATGATCGACAAACTGCTCTCGGCGCAGACCCGCGACGAGCAGGTCGCCGCCGCTCGCGCCCTGGACCGGGTCCTGCTCTGGCAGCACTACAGCATTCCCAACTGGTACATCAATTATCACCGCCTGGCGTACCGTAACCGGTTCGCCTTCGTCACCACGCCGCCCTACACGCTGGGCCTGCGCACCTGGTGGCTGAAGCCCACGGAGAACACTCGATGACCCACCCGCTGCGCAGTTTCCTGCTTCACGGTAGCAGCCTCATTCTGCTCGGCCTAGCCGGCCTTGCCTTCGCCGCCCCCAAACACGCTGTCACGCTCTATGACGAGCCGCCCAAATACCCCGCCAACTTCACACATTTCGAATACACCAACCCCGATGCGCCCAAGGGCGGCACCTTCCGTGAAGCGGGTTTCGGTGGCTTCGACAGCCTCAATCCCTTCATCAGCAAAGGCGTGGCCGCCGACGAGATCAACCTGATCTACGACACCCTTGCCGTACAGAGCATGGATGAGCCGTTCACCGCCTACGGCCTGGTAGCAGAGAAGATCGAGAAGGCGCCCGACAATGCCTGGGTACGCTTTCTGATACGCAAGGAGGCGCGCTTTCACGACGGCACGCCGATCACCGCCGACGACGTCAAGTTCACCTTCGATACGCTGATGGAAAAAGGCGCACCGATGTACCGCGGCTACTACGCCGACGTCGACCGAGTCGAAGTGGAGTCTGCGCGCAGCGTGCGCTTCGTGTTCAAGCACGCCGGCAATCGCGAACTGCCATTGATCGTCGGCCAGTTACCGGTACTGCCCAAGCACTGGTGGGCCGAACGCGACTTCGCCAAGAGTAACCTTGAGGTACCGCTGGGCAGCGGCCCGTACAAGGTCGGGCGCGTCCAGGCCGGTCGCAGTATCCGCTACGAGCGGGTCGACGACTGGTGGGCCAAAGACCTGCCGGTGAGCCGCGGCTTCTACAACTTCGACACCATCCAGATCGACTACTACCGCGACAACACCGTGGCCCTGGAGGCGCTCAAGGCCGGCCAGTTCGACTATTGGCTGGAAACCAGCGCGAAGAACTGGGCGACCGCCTACAATACCCCGGCAGTCGCCAACGGTCAGCTGATCAAGGAAGAGATCCAGAACCGCAACCCGACCGGGATGCAGGGCTTCATCTTCAACACCCGCCGCCCGCAGTTTCAGGATCGCCGCGTGCGTGAGGCGCTGGGCCTGCTATACGACTTCGAATGGGCCAACAAGCGCCTGTTCAACGGTGCTTATTTCCGCACCCGCAGCTACTTCGACAACTCTGAACTGGGCTCGCAAGGGCTGCCCGGCGAGGAGGAGCTGGCGATCCTCGAGCCGCTGCGCGGCAAGATTCCCGCCGAAGTCTTCAGCGAAGAGTTCCGCGTACCGGCTACCGACGGCAGCGGCATCATCCGCGAGCAGCAACGCCGTGCCTACCAACTGCTGCAACAGGCCGGCTGGCGCATCGATGGCGACCGCATGCTCGATGCCAACGGCCAGCCGGTGAGTTTCGAATTCCTGCTCGCGCAGACCGAATTCGAGCGTGTGCTGCTGCCCTTCAAACGCAACCTGGCCGACCTCGGCATCGAGCTGGTGATCCGCCGCGTCGACGTTTCGCAGTACATCAACCGCCTACGCTCGCGTGATTTCGACATGATCGTCGGCGGCTTCGGTCAGTCCAACTCGCCGGGCAACGAGCAACGCGAATACTGGCACTCCTCCAGCGCCGACAACCCTGGCAGCCGTAACTTCATCGGCCTCAAGGACCCGGCCATCGACCAGATCGTCGAAGAGCTGATCAACGCCGACTCGCGGCAGGATCTGATCGCCCACACCCGCGCCCTCGACCGCGTGCTGCTGTGGGGCTACTACGTGATCCCCAACTGGCACATCAAGACCTGGCGCGTCGCCTACTGGAACCGTTTCGAGCATCCGAAGGTGACGCCGCTCTACGACATCGGCCTGCACACCTGGTGGGTGCGCCCGGGCCTGGAACAGCCGAGCGAGGCCCAGCAACAGGCGACCGAAGAGGCGGTGCAATAACATGCTGGCCTATATCTTTCGCCGCCTGCTGCTGATCATCCCGACCCTGTTCGGCATCCTGGTGATCAACTTCATCATCATCCAGGCCGCGCCTGGCGGCCCGGTCGAGCAAATGATCGCCAAGCTGGAAGGCTTCGATGGCGCCACCAGCCGTATCGCCGGAGGTGGCGCCGAAGTATCGGTGGCCGGCTCCAACTATCGCGGCGCCCAGGGCCTCGACCCGCAGCTGATCGCCGAAATCGAGAAGATGTACGGTTTCGACAAGTCGGCACCAGAACGCTTCTGGATAATGCTGAAAAACTACGCCCAGCTGGATTTCGGCTCCAGTTTCTTCCGCGACGCGCAGGTCATCGACCTGATCATCGAGAAGATGCCGGTGTCGATCTCGCTTGGGCTATGGAGCACCTTGATCATGTATCTGGTCTCCATCCCGCTGGGCATCGCCAAGGCCACCCGCCACGGCAGCGCCTTCGATGTCTGGACCAGTTCGGCGATCATCATCGGCTACGCCATCCCGGCCTTCCTCTTCGCCATCCTGCTGATCGTGATGTTCGCCGGCGGCAGCTACTGGGACTGGTTCCCGCTACGCGGCCTGACCTCGAACAACTTCGAGCAACTCAGCCTCGGCGGCAAGATCCTCGACTACCTCTGGCACCTGGTGCTGCCAGTCACGGCATTGGTCATCGGCAACTTCGCCACCCTGACCCTGCTGACCAAGAACAGCTTCCTCGACGAAATCAACAAACAGTACGTGGTGACCGCCCGCGCCAAGGGCCTGACCAACCATCGCGTGCTCTACGGCCATGTGTTCCGTAACGCCATGCTGCTGATCATCGCTGGCTTCCCGGCCGCGTTCATCGGCATCTTCTTCACCGGCTCCCTGCTGATTGAAGTGATCTTCTCGCTCGACGGCCTGGGCCTGATGAGCTTCGAGGCGGCGATCAACCGCGATTATCCGGTGGTGTTTGGCACCCTGTTCATCTTCACCTTGCTGGGGCTGATCGTGAAATTGATCGGTGACATCACCTACACCCTGGTCGATCCGCGCATCGACTTCGAAAGCCGGGAGGGTTGAGCATGAAACTCTCGCCTCTCAATCAACGCCGCTTCGACCGTTTCAAGGCGCACAAACGTGGCTGGTGGTCACTGTGGCTGTTCCTCCTGCTGTTCGGCCTGAGCCTCGGCGCCGAAATGATCGCCAACGACAAGCCGCTGGCCGTGCGCTACGACGGGCAGTGGTATTTCCCGGTACTCAAACGCTACCCGGAAACCGTGTTCGGCGGTGAGTTCCCGCTGCAGGCCAACTACAAGAGCCCGTACATTCAGGACCTGATCGCGGAGAAGGACGGCAAGATGATCTGGCCGCCGATCCCCTTCAGCTATTCGAGCATCAACTACGACCTGGAAGTGCCGGCCCCGGCCCCGCCTTCGGCGGACAACTGGCTGGGCACCGACGATCAGGGCCGTGACGTGTTGGCGCGAGTGATCTACGGCTTTCGCATCTCGGTGCTGTTCGCCTTGATCCTGACCCTGGCCAGCTCGGTGATCGGCGTGATCGCCGGCGCACTACAGGGCTTCTATGGCGGCTGGGTCGACCTGCTCGGCCAGCGTTTCCTGGAAATCTGGTCGGGCCTGCCGGTGCTCTATCTGCTGATCATCCTCGCCAGCTTCGTGCAGCCGAACTTCTGGTGGCTGCTCGGGATCATGCTGCTGTTCTCCTGGATGAGCCTGGTCGACGTGGTGCGCGCCGAATTCCTGCGCGGCCGCAACCTCGAGTACGTACGCGCGGCGCGAGCGCTGGGCATGGGCAACGGCGCGATCATGTTCCGCCATATCCTGCCCAATGCCATGGTCTCGACCATGACCTTCATGCCCTTCATCCTCACCGGCGCCATCGGCACCCTGACTGCCCTGGACTTCCTCGGCTTCGGCCTGCCGCCTGGCGCGCCGTCGCTCGGCGAGCTGGTCGCGCAGGGCAAGAGCAACCTGCAGGCGCCCTGGCTGGGCATCAGCGCCTTCGCCGTGCTGGCGATCATGCTGAGCCTGCTGGTGTTCATCGGCGAAGCCGCCCGCGATGCTTTCGACCCGAGGAAATGACATGAGCCAGAACGAAACCCTGTTGCAAGTTCGCGACCTGGCCGTCGAGTTCGTCATGGGCGAGCAATGCCAGCGCGTGGTCGACGGCGTCAGCTTCGACATCCATAAAGGCGAAACCCTGGCTCTGGTCGGTGAGAGTGGCTCGGGCAAATCGGTCACCGCCCACTCAATCCTGCGCCTGCTGCCCTACCCGCTCGCGCGCCACCCGCACGGCAGCATCGACTACGCTGGCGAAGATCTGCTCAAGCTCGGCGAAGGCCGCCTGCGCGGCATTCGCGGCAACCGTATCGCCATGGTCTTCCAGGAGCCGATGACCTCGCTCAACCCGCTGCACTGCATCGAAAAGCAGATCAACGAGGTGCTCGCCCTGCACAAGGGGCTACGCGGCAAGGCGGCCAGTGCGCGCACGCTGGAACTGCTGGAGCTGGTTGGCATTCCCGAGCCGAAGAAGCGCCTCAAGGCCTACCCGCACGAACTGTCCGGCGGCCAGCGTCAGCGCGTGATGATCGCCATGGCACTGGCTAACGAGCCACAACTGCTGATTGCCGACGAACCCACCACAGCCCTGGACGTCACCGTACAGCTGAAAATCCTCGAATTGCTCAAGGATTTGCAGGCGCGCCTGGGCATGTCGCTGCTGCTGATCAGCCACGACCTCAACCTGGTTCGCAGAATTGCCCATCGCGTATGTGTCATGCAGCGCGGTCGCATCGTCGAACAGGCGTCATGTGAAGAATTGTTCCAGGCTCCGCAGCATCCCTACACCAAGGAACTGCTCGGTGCCGAGCCCAGCGGCGACCCTGCGGCCAACCCTGCGGGCAAGCCGATGCTGGAAGTGGACGACCTGCGCGTATGGTTCCCGATCAAGAAGGGCCTGCTGCGCCGGACGGTGGATCATGTCAAAGCGGTGGACGGCATCAACTTCAGCCTGCCTCAGGGCCAGACCCTGGGCATCGTCGGTGAAAGTGGTTCCGGTAAATCCACCCTGGGCATGGCCATTCTGCGGCTGCTCGCCAGTCGCGGTGATATCCGCTTCCAGGGTCAGCAGCTGCAGGGCCTCAGCCAGCAGGAAATACGCCCGCTGCGTCGGCAGATGCAGGTGGTGTTTCAGGACCCCTTCGGCAGCCTGAGCCCACGCATGTCGGTGAGCCAGATCGTCGGTGAAGGTCTGCGCATTCACGGTATGGGCAACGAGGCGGAACAGGAACAAGCCATCATCGACGCGCTTTTGGAGGTAGGGCTGGACCCGCAGACGCGGCATCGCTACCCCCACGAGTTTTCTGGCGGGCAACGGCAGCGGATTGCCATTGCCCGGGCACTGGTGTTGAAACCGGCGCTGATCTTGCTGGACGAGCCCACTTCGGCGCTCGACCGCACGGTACAGCGTCAGGTGGTGGAGTTGTTGCGCGGCTTGCAGGCCAAGTACAACCTGACCTATCTGTTTATCAGCCATGACCTGGCGGTAGTCAGAGCGCTGAGCCACCAGTTGATGGTGGTCAAGCAGGGCCAGGTGGTCGAACAGGGGTCTGCCGAGTCGATCTTCAGTGCACCGCAACACCCTTATACGCAGCAGTTGCTGGAAGCCGCTTTTCTGGCCCCGGCAACGGCTCACTGATCCTTGAAACAGGAAGAGGAATAGCACAATGGGTTTTCTAACCGGTAAGCGCGTACTCATCGTTGGCGTTGCCAGCAAACTGTCCATCGCCTCGGGCATCGCAGCCGCCATGCACCGCGAAGGTGCCGAGTTGGCCTTCACCTACCAGAACGAGAAGCTCAAGGGCCGCGTAGAAGACTTCGCTGCCGGCTGGGGCTCAAACGCCGACCTGTGCTTCGCCTGCGACGTCGCCAATGACGAAGAAATCGCTGCTGTATTCGAAGCGCTGAGCAAGAAATGGGACGGCCTGGACTGCATCGTTCACTCCGTTGGCTTCGCTCCGGGCGATCAGCTCAATGGCGACTTCACCGACGTCACCACCCGTGAAGGCTTCAAGATCGCCCACGACATCAGCGCCTACAGTTTCGTCGCCCTGGCCAAGGCCGGTCGCGAGATGATGAAAGGCCGCAACGGCAGCCTGCTCACCCTCTCCTACCTGGGCGCTGAGCGCACCATGCCCAACTACAACGTCATGGGCATGGCCAAGGCCAGCCTGGAGGCCGGTGTACGCTATCTGGCCGGCAGCCTCGGCCCTGAAGGCACGCGCGTCAACGCCATCTCCGCCGGCCCGATCCGCACCCTGGCGGCCAGCGGCATCGCCAGCTTCCGCAAGATGCTGGCTGCCAACGAGAAGCAGACTCCGCTGCGCCGCAACGTCACCATCGAGGAAGTCGGCAACGCTGGCGCGTTCCTCTGCTCCGACCTGGCTTCGGGCGTAAGCGGTGAAATCATGTACGTCGACGGTGGCTTCAACACCACCGCCATGGGCGCCATGGAAGACTGATTGGCAGTCGCCTGGGCATCGAATGGAGCACTACCATCGATGCCCACCCCTGCATAACGGCGCACGCGCCGGCAACGAAAACGCCGCAGGCTCCCTGGAACTGCGGCGTTTTCGTTTCCGGCAATTATTCGTCAGAACGCCAAAAGCCTCAGTCAGCGGTGCTGATGCCGCCCCCCCTATCTCGTGAAAGCCCGGCACCCATCCAGGCTGACGTTGTCCTAGCTGGGAAGCCAGGAATCGAGATGGGTAAATGATCCCGACAAACAAGTGGCGAGCCGGCCTGATCACTGCGCTATGCAGCCTTGTGGCGGGCTGCGCATTACCGGCACTGGATGGCCGTAGTGAGAGCCAGGCCTTCACCCAGGCGGAAACGGCCAACACCACGCTGGGACAAGCGCTGGGCAGCCAGCGAGATGCTCATCCGGGCCTGTCCGGCATCCTGACGCTGACAGCCGCTCGAGATGCCTTCGCTGCACGCATGCTGATGGTCGAAGCGGCCGAACGCAGCCTCGACGTGCAGTATTACATCTGGCGCAACGACATTACCGGCACTCTGTTACTCGACGCGCTGCTCAGAGCAGCCGAACGAGGTGTCCGCGTGCGCTTGCTGCTCGACGACAACGGCATCGCCGGCCTTGACCGGACGCTGAGCACGCTCGATCACCACCCCAATATCGAAGTACGCCTGTTCAACCCCTTCTCCCTGCGCCAGGGCAAGATGCTGGGTTATCTGACTCACTTCTCCCGTGCTAACCGGCGCATGCACAACAAGTCGCTTACCGTCGACAACCAGGCCACCATCATCGGCGGGCGCAATATTGGCGACGAATACTTCGATGCCAGTGAGGGCGTGCTTTTCGCCGACCTCGACGTGCTGGCAATCGGCCCGGTCGTCGCCGACACCTCGGCCGATTTCGATCGTTACTGGGCCAGTGATTCGAGCTATCCACTGGAACTGATCGTGCCGCGTCGCCAGAGTGCTCCGTTGCGCCTGCACGACATCGCTGCAGATCTTTCCAATTCGCCTGCTGCCAGCGGTTATGTGAAAGCGCTGCAGGATAGTGACTTCATTGCACGCTTGCTGGACAAGAACCTGAGCTTCGAATGGAGCGAGACCACCCTGGTCAGCGACGACCCCGCAAAGGGCCTTGGCAACGCCAGTGACGGCGAACTGCTGATCAGCGATCTGGCTGAGATGCTCGACAGCCCCGCATCTCGGGTCGATCTTGTCTCTCCCTATTTCGTCCCCACGCAAACTGGCGTCGACCTCTTCACCGATATGGTACGGCGCGGCGTAGAAGTGCGCATTCTCACCAATGCTCTGGAAGCAACCGACGTGACACCCGTACATGCCGGCTACGCCAAGCGCCGTCGCGACCTGCTGGAAGGTGGCGTCAAGCTCTATGAAATGCGCCTGGGTGCAGACGACGAAGGCCACCGGGAAAAAGCCGGGCCGTTTGGCAGCTCCGGCTCGAGCCTGCACGCGAAGACCTTCGCCCTGGATGGCCAGCGAATCTTCATCGGCTCATTCAACTTCGATCCGCGCTCGGCCCGCCTCAACACAGAGATGGGATTCATCATCGAAAGCCCGGCGCTGGCAGCAGCCATTGGTCAGGCATTCGAAACCGAGATCCCGGCAAATGCCTACGAGCTGAAGCTGGACGAGAATGGCCGGATCTACTGGCTTGAACGCGTAGATGGTGAGCAACGTCGACTCGACAGCGAGCCAGGCACAAACCCGCTAAAAAGCCTGGGCATACGCCTGCTCTCGTGGCTACCCATCGAATGGCTGCTATGAACCACGAACGAAAAAGCCCCGCACTTGGCGGGGCTCTTTCGTAGCAAACAACGATCAGAAACGCTCGATGTCGGCCTTGGCTTCAATCTGCTTACGCAGCGCCGCGAAGTCCTGCTGACCCGCGCGCGAAGCGAGGAAGTTGCGGTACATGGCGAGCTCTTCGTCCGCCAGCGCTTCTTCCGGTACGTTCACGCCATCGAGACGCAGCACGACATAGTCGCCATTGTTCAGCGTCACACCGGCGAAGGTCGGCTCACCTGCCTTGGCAGGCTTGGGCATGCGGAACAGTGCCTGCAGTACCTTAGGCTCGACGCCGTCCTGGCTGCGAGTGGCTGCTTCCTGAACCTGCCAATCAGCACCAGTAGCTTCGCCTGCCTCGGCAGCGGCCAGTTGCTTCTCGCCCTCAGCCTTGGCGGCAGCGGCAGCACGTTCCTGCTGCAGATGGGCACGGATGCTTTCGGCAACCTGCTCCAGCGGCAGTTGCTCGGGCTTGTTGTGTTCTTTCACACGCACCACAACCACAGTGCTCGGGTCCAGTTCGATGGTCGAGCTGTTGGTGCCATCTTCCAGAACTTCAGGGCTGAAGGCAGCTTGCAGCACCTGACGATTGGCAGTAATACCCGTTGCACCACCCTCACGACCGAAGGCTTCACTGGTCTTGACCTCGAGTCCCAGCTCTTGAGCCGGCTGAGCCAGATCCGATGCTTCGAATGCGGCATCTTCCAGCTGCTTGGTCGCCTCGACGAAGCGCTGCTCGACCTGCTGAGCCTTGAAGTCACGCGCCAGCTTGTCCTTGAGGCTGTCGAAGCTTGGCACTTCAGGCGCCTGAACGCCCAGCAGCTTGATCAGGTGCCAGCCGAACTCGCTCTTCACCGGCTCGGAAACCTGGCCTTGCTGCAGCGCATAGAGTGCCTCTTCGAAGGCCGGGTCGTATACGCCAGGACCGGCATAACCCAGGTCACCGCCATCGGCAGCCGAACCCGGGTCCTGCGAGAACTCCTTGGCCAAAGCAGCGAAGTCTTCACCAGCATCCACACGCGACTTGATCTCTTCGATCTTGGTACGTGCGGCCTGGTCATCACCCTCGATCAGGATGTGCGCAGCCTGACGCTGCTCAGCCAGGTTGGCGATTTCGCTCTCGTACAGCGGCTGCAGGTCTGCATCGCTGACCTCGACCTGATCAAAGAAGCTGTCCTTGTGCAGCTCGACGTAGTCCAGCACCACTTGCTCGGGGCTCATGAACTCGCCGGCATGCTCGTCGTAATAGGCTTTGACGTCGTCATCGCTCAGCTCGATCGCAGCGCTGTCGGCCTTGACGGTGAAGCTGGCGAAGTCACGGGTCTGACGCTCCAGATTGGCGAACGCAAGGGCCTCCTGCTTGGTGACGAAGCTACTGGCACCGAGGCCGGCGCGCAGTTGCCCGATCAGCATTTCCTCTTCCAGCATCTGGCGGAACTGCATACGGGTGTAGCCCATCTGGCGAATGACCTGATCGAAGCGCCCAGCATCGAAGCGGCCATCTACCTGGAATTCGGGAGTTTGCAGGATCACCTGATCCAGCGACGCCTGCGAGAAGGCAAAATGAGCGTCATCGGCTGCTTGCAGCAGCAACTTGCGCTCGATCAGGCCCTTGAGCGAAGCCTCACGCAGCAGCTTGTCATCGAGCAACGAGGCATCGAAATCACGGCCCAGTTGCTGCAGCAGCTGACGGCGCTGCATTTCAACGGCCTGGTTGAGCTCGTTGAGGGTAATGGTGTCACCGTTCACGTCAGCCGCATTGTTGCGGTTGCTGGTACCCGTGACGATGGCTTCGAAACCGGTAAAGGCCATCAACATCACGATGAGGCCGATGATGATTTTGGCAATCCAACCGCGTGAATTGTCCCTGATGTTTTGCAGCATGCTTCCCCCAGAACGACTGTACAGAGTCACCAGCCGCGCAGTGTGGGTAATGTCCAGATAGAAGAAAGGCGCATCCTTGGATGCGCCTTCTCGTAACGCGTTAAGCGGTCAGTGCAGAAGAGTCGACGACTTCCTGCTCTGCCTCCTAACAGCCGCCAGACAGAGCCTGACGGCGAGGCAAACCCGGAAGACGCTTAGTTGACGGCGTCTTTCAGAGCCTTGCCAGCTTTGAAGCCCGGGATCTTGGCAGCAGCGATGCTGATCGGCTTGCCGGTCTGCGGGTTGCGGCCAGTGCGAGCAGCACGCTCTTTGACAGCGAAGGTGCCGAAGCCAACCAGTACGACGGAATCACCAGCCTTCAGAGCGCCAGTGACGGATTCAATCACTGCATCCAGCGCGCGGCCAGCAACAGCTTTCGGGATATCAGCAGATGCAGCGATGGCATCGATCAGTTCCGACTTGTTCACTCTAAGTCCCCTTATTTCTGTTGAGTTTGTTTCTTGATTTTTAGTGTAAGCAAAGCGGGTGCTGGATGGCCTGCTGACACAATAAGAGCCGCTTTATAACAAGGGCTCAAAAATTGTGTCAAGGAAGCCCTCCGGCTAATGCGTGCTGATTCGCTCCTTGGAATCAGACTCGCGCTTGTCATCCGTTGCAACCATCTCGGGAGCCGCATCGGGCAAGGGCTCCGGGGCGTATTGCAGCGCAATTTGCAGGACCTCGTCAATCCATTTAACCGGTTTAATCTGCAGGTCTTGCTTAATATTTTCCGGAATTTCTTTCAAATCGCGCACATTTTCTTCGGGAATGATCACTGTCTTGATCCCACCCCGATGAGCAGCCAGAAGTTTTTCCTTGAGACCACCGATGGCCAACACCTGGCCACGCAAGGTGATTTCACCGGTCATGGCCACGTCTGCCCGCACCGGAATCTGGGTCAATGCCGACACCAATGCCGTGCACAAACCTATGCCCGCACTCGGGCCATCCTTGGGTGTTGCACCTTCGGGCATATGGATGTGAACGTCGCGCTTCTCGTTGAAATCAGCGGAGATCCCCAGGCTTTTCGCCCGACTGCGCACCACTGTCATAGCCGCTGTCATCGACTCCGCCATGACGTCTCCAAGCGAGCCCGTCTTGATCAGATTGCCCTTGCCAGGCACCACAGCCGTCTCGATGGTGAGCAGCTCGCCACCTACTTGCGTCCAGGCCAATCCGGTCACCTGACCGATCTGATCCTGCTGTTCGGCAAGACCGTAACGATGCTTGCGCACGCCCAGGAAGTGCTCCAGCGAATCAGCAGTGACCGTGACCTGGAAACGCTTCTCGCGCACGTGCTCCTTGACCACTTTGCGGCATACCTTGGCGATTTGCCGCTCAAGACTGCGCACACCAGCTTCGCGCGTGTAGTAACGAATGATGTCGCGAATCGCCGCTTCTTCGAACGCCAGCTCACCCTTCTTCAGGCCATTGGCCTGTATCTGCTTGGGCGCCAGGTACTTGATGGCGATGTTGACCTTTTCGTCCTCGGTGTAGCCCGGCAAGCGGATGACTTCCATACGATCCAGCAGCGGACCGGGGATGTTCATCGAGTTGGCAGTACAGAGGAACATCACATCCGACAGGTCGTAATCGACCTCTAGGTAGTGATCGTTGAAATTGTGGTTCTGCTCGGGGTCGAGCACCTCCAGCAGTGCCGAGGCAGGATCGCCACGCATGTCCTGGCCCATCTTGTCGATCTCATCGAGCAAGAACAGCGGGTTGCGCACACCGACCTTGGTCATCTTTTGAATCAGACGACCCGGCATCGAGCCGATGTAGGTACGACGGTGACCACGAATCTCGGCTTCGTCACGCACACCACCGAGCGCCATGCGCACGAATTTGCGGTTGGTCGCGGTGGCGATAGACTCGGCCAGCGAGGTCTTGCCCACGCCGGGCGGACCGACCAGGCAGAGCACCGGCCCCTTGAGTTTCTTCACCCGTTTCTGCACGGCGAGATACTCGAGGATGCGTTCCTTGACCTCTTCCAGGCCGTAGTGATCGGCATCGAGAATGCTTTCGGCACGCGCCAGGTCCAGGCGGACCTTGCTCTCTGCCTTCCACGGCACGTTGACCAGCCAATCGATGTAGGAACGTACAACGGTGGCTTCAGCGGACATTGGCGACATCTGCTTGAGCTTGTTCAGCTCAGCATTGGCCTTGGTCATGGCCTCCTTGGACAGGCCAGCGTTGTCGATGCGCTTGCGCAGCTCGTCGAGCTCATTGTGGCCTTCGTCGATGTCGCCCAGCTCTTTCTGAATGGCCTTCATCTGTTCATTCAGGTAGTACTCGCGCTGACTACGCTCCATCTGCTTCTTCACGCGGCCGCGAATGCGTTTCTCGACTTGCAGCAGGTCGATCTCGGCATCCAGCAGCGCCAGTACGTGCTCGACACGAGCGGACAGCGCGGTAATCTCCAGGATCTCCTGCTTCTGCTCGATCTTCAGCGCCATGTGAGCAGCCATGGTGTCTACCAGGCGACTCGGCTCATCGATGCTATTGAGCGAAGAAAGGACTTCCGCCGGGACTTTCTTGCCCAACTGCACATATTGCTCGAACTGGCTGAGCAAGCTGCGAGTGAAGACTTCCGACTCGCGCTCGGCCGTCTCGCCCTCCTCGATCAGCTGCACTTCGGCACGGCAATGGTCATCGAACTCGATGAAACGCTCAATGGAGCCGCGCTGCTCACCCTCGACCAACACCTTGACGGTGCCGTCGGGCAACTTGAGTAGCTGCAGGACGGTGGCAACGGTGCCAACGCGATACAGGTCCTGATCATCCGGATCATCGACGGCCGGATTCTTCTGGGCCACCAGAAGAATCTGCTTGTCGCCCGTCATCGCAGCCTCGAGGGCCTCGATAGATTTCTCACGCCCGACGAAAAGCGGGATGACCATGTGCGGATAGACCACTACATCGCGCAATGGCAGGAGAGGCAATTCGATGGTTGTCTTCATGATTTCGGCTCAGCGGCGGCCATAAGGCCGTAAACAGGCGGGATTACCCTTGGCTTTTAAGATGGGGGTAGCTCCCACAAAAAACAAGCGCAATGTCCAGAAAAGCGAAGGGGCCCAAAGGGCCCCTTCTTTGCATCGTGTAACAGCCGTCAGGCGTCTGGCGCGGCCTTCGCCGGCGGCTCGCTGTTCTCGTAGATCAACAGCGGCTTGGACGAACCCTCGATGACGCTCTCGTCGATAACCACCTTGCTCACGTCCTGCTGGGACGGGATCTCGTACATGGTATCGAGCAGAATGCCCTCGAGAATCGAACGCAGGCCACGAGCACCAGTCTTGCGCTCCAGCGCCTTCTGCGCCACGGACTTCAGCGCATCGGAGCGGAACTCCAGATCCACGCCTTCCATCTCGAACAACTTGGCGTATTGCTTGGTCAGCGCATTCTTCGGCTCGGTGAGAATCTGTACCAGAGCTGCTTCGTCCAGCTCCTCCAGAGTCGCGATCACCGGCAGACGACCGACGAACTCGGGGATCAGGCCAAACTTGACCAGATCATCCGGCTCGACCTCACGCAGAGACTCGCCGATTTTCTTGCCTTCCTGCTTGCTGCGCACTTCCGCACCGAAACCGATGCCGCCCTTGGTGGAACGCGCCTGGATGACTTTCTCCAGACCGGCGAATGCGCCGCCGCAGATGAACAGGATGTTGCGCGTATCGACCTGCAGGAACTCCTGCTGCGGATGTTTGCGCCCGCCCTGCGGCGGAACCGAAGCCACGGTGCCTTCGATCAACTTGAGCAATGCCTGCTGCACGCCCTCGCCCGATACGTCACGGGTAATCGACGGGTTGTCCGATTTGCGCGAAATCTTGTCGATTTCGTCGATATAGACAATGCCCATCTGGGCCTTCTCGACATCGTAATCGCACTTCTGCAGCAGCTTCTGGATGATGTTCTCGACGTCCTCACCCACATAACCAGCTTCGGTCAAGGTGGTGGCATCGGCGATGGTGAACGGCACGTTGAGCAGGCGCGCCAGCGTTTCCGCCAGCAACGTCTTACCGGAACCGGTCGGGCCGATCAGCAGAATATTGCTCTTGCCCAGCTCGACATCGTCTTTCTTGTCGCGCTGGTTCAGACGCTTGTAGTGGTTGTACACCGCTACCGACAGCACCTTCTTGGCGCGCTCCTGACCAATCACATACTGATCGAGGATGCCGCTGATTTCCTTGGGTGCCGGGAGTTTATGCGCGCTGCTCTCGGCCTGGGCTTCCTGCACCTCCTCACGGATGATGTCGTTGCACAGGTCGACGCATTCGTCGCAGATGAAGACGGAAGGACCGGCGATCAACTTGCGCACTTCATGCTGGCTTTTGCCGCAGAAGGAGCAATAAAGCAGTTTGCCGTTGTCCTCACCGTTACGGGTATCAGTCATTCGATCAATCCAATACGGTAGGCTTGAAACACAAGATGAAGGCAAATGCGGGCATTTTCAAGGGCGCAGGTCGCGTCATTGAAGGGTGCCCGCAGGCTGCGCCTTATCTAGACCGGCATTTGACGTTTTTCATGTACGGCATCGACGAGACCATATTCCACGGCGCGCGAAGCGCTCATGAAGTTGTCGCGGTTGGTATCACGCTCGATGATTTCCAGGCTCTGACCGGTGTGGTGAGCCAGCAACTGGTTCAGACGCTCGCGAATGAAGAGGATTTCCTTGGCATGGATCTCGATATCCGAGGCCTGCCCTTGGAAGCCGCCCAGCGGCTGGTGAATCATCACACGCGAGTTCGGCAGGCAGAAACGCTTGCCTTTGGCACCGCCAGCCAGCAGGAATGCACCCATGCTGCAGGCCTGCCCGATGCAGGTGGTGGACACATCGGCCTTGATGAATTGCATGGTGTCGTAGATCGCCATGCCGGCAGTCACCGAGCCACCTGGCGAGTTGATGTACAGATGGATGTCCTTGTCCGGGTTTTCTGCTTCCAGAAACAGCAACTGGGCGCAGATCAGGTTGGCCATGTAGTCCTCGACCTGACCAACCAGAAAGATCACGCGCTCCTTGAGCAGGCGCGAATAGATGTCGTAGGCACGCTCGCCACGAGCGGACTGCTCGATGACCATCGGCACCAGGCCGCCAGCGGCCTGGATTTCAGGCATGTTTTGCATAAAAGGATTGCGGGACATGTCTTGCGCTCACTCCCTAATAGTCATGTCTCAAATACGCATAAGCCAGCACGGAGGCTGGCTTATGGTGGTGTACTCGAACGAGGTTACCAGATCAGTCGGCTTTAGGAGCTTCCGCCGGCTTGACTGCGTCTTCGTAGGAAACCGCTTTATCGGTCACGTTGGCCTTCTGCAGAACAGTATCTACAACTTGCTCTTCCAGTACAACCGAACGCACTTCGTTCATTTGCTGGTCGTTCTTGTAGTACCAGGCAACCACTTGCTCAGGTTCCTGATAAGCCGAAGCCATCTCTTCGATCAGCTCGCGTACGCGGGCTTCGTCCGGCTTCAGCTCGAACTGCTTGACCACTTCAGCGACGATCAGGCCCAGCACGACACGGCGCTTGGCTTGCTCTTCGAACAGCTCAGCCGGCAGTTGATCAGGCTTGATGTTGCCACCGAACTGCTGAACGGCTTGCACACGCAGACGATCCACTTCATTGCCGATCAGCGCCTTCGGCACTTCGACCGGGTTGGCAGCCAGCAGGCCGTCCATTACCTGGTTCTTGACCTTGGACTTGATGGCCTGACGCAGCTCGCGCTCCATGTTCTTGCGAACTTCGGCGCGGAAGCCTTCCAGACCACCTTCCTTGATGCCGAACAGAGCGAAGAACTCGTCGTTCAGCTCAGGCAATTGCGGGGCGGAAACGCTGTTCACGGTAACGGTGAACTCGGCGGTCTTGCCGGCCAGATCGAGGTTCTGGTAGTCCTCAGGGAAAACCGGATTGATGACGCGCTCTTCGCCAGCCTTGGCACCGACCAGGGCGTCTTCGAAGCCCGGGATCATGCGGCCGGAGCCCAGCACCAGCTGAGTACCCTTGGCGCTACCGCCAGCGAAGGCTTCGCCGTCGATCTTGCCGACGAAATCGATGTTCAGTTGGTCGCCGTTCTCGGCAGCACGCTCAACAGCTTCGAAGCGGGTGTTCTGCTTGCGCAGGATGTCGAGCATGTTGTCGACGTCGCTGTCAGCTACATCTGCCTCGAGGCGCTCGATGGCGATGGTGTCGAAACCGGAAACCTGAAACTCGGGGAACACTTCGAAGGTAGCGACGTATTCCAGAGCCTTGCCCTTCTCGAAAGACTTCGGCTCTACGGCCGGAGCACCAGCCGGGTTCAGCTTCTGCTCGACCACGGCCTCGTAGAAGGTAGCCTGGATCAGGTCGCCCAGTGCTTCCTGACGAGCGGCATCTTCGTAACGCTGACGAATCACGCTCATCGGTACCTTGCCAGGACGGAAGCCAGGAACCTTGGCACGACGGGCAGTCTGCTGCAGACGCTTGTTGACTTCGGTCTCGATGCGCTCGACGGGTACGCCGACGGTCATGCGGCGCTCAAGAGCAGAAGTGCTTTCAACAGAAACTTGCATGGATATTCCTCGTTGCACAGACATAAGCCGGCTCGAACCGGCCCCGAATCAAGGCCAAGCATTCTAGAGGGTCAATGTGCAGAAGTCACCCTAGAAGCAGGCGGCAGTCGGGAGGGCTATATAAAGATGGTGCGGACGGAGAGACTCGAACTCTCACACCTTGCGGCGCCAGAACCTAAATCTGGTGTGTCTACCAATTCCACCACGTCCGCGTGGCTTTGCAGCTTAAAACAAAAACGCCAGGCTTTGGGCCTGGCGCTTTGGAATATGGGGTGGACGATGGGAATCGAACCCACGACACCAGGAGCCACAATCCTGTGCTCTACCAACTGAGCTACGCCCACCATATTGCATTTGCTTACTCAACTTGCCTGACCGCCAAATGGCGCACCCGGCAGGACTCGAACCTGCGACCATCCGCTTAGAAGGCGGATGCTCTATCCAGCTGAGCTACGGGCACTTATCCATCCGCTAGCGCAGACTTACAAGCTTTTGGCTCCAACCTCACCACCAGGGCTTGGCTCTTGCCGCCTCACCCAGCGAGTGGCTGTTCCTGAGAAGCGGGGCGAATGTTATAGGCGACTCCCAACCTCGTCAACAGAAATTTTCAAAAAAATTCAGCGATTTAAAGGAGTTACGCGAAAACCGCGGTCGGCGCCTTTGCCCGAGTGAGCGCCCATGCGAGAATGCGCGTCCTTTTTTCATCCTTATTAATGGTTAACCAGCGCAATGACCGCACAACTGATCGACGGCAAGGCGATAGCCGCCAGCCTCCGCCAGCAAATCGCCCAACGTGTCGCCGAACGTCGCCAGCAAGGCCTTCGTGCGCCAGGCCTGGCAGTGATTCTGGTCGGCACCGATCCCGCCTCCCAGGTCTATGTGTCGCATAAACGCAAGGATTGCGAAGAAGTCGGCTTTCTCTCCCGCGCCTATGACCTGCCTGCAGAGACCAGCCAGGCTGATCTGCTCGCGCTGATCGATGAGCTCAACGAAGACCCGACCATCGACGGCATCCTGGTACAACTGCCACTGCCGGAGAACCTCGACTCGTCTCTGCTGCTCGAGCGCATTCGCCCGGACAAGGATGTCGATGGCTTCCACCCCTACAACATCGGTCGCCTGGCCCAGCGCATGCCTCTGCTGCGCCCGTGCACACCGAAGGGCATCATGACCCTGCTGGAAAGCACGGGTGTCGATCTGTACGGCATGCATGCGGTGGTAGTTGGTGCATCCAATATCGTTGGCCGCCCGATGGCGATGGAGCTGCTGCTGGCCGGTTGCACTGTGACCGTCACCCACCGTTTCACCAAGGATCTGGCCGGCCACGTCGGCCAGGCCGATATCGTCGTGGTCGCGGCCGGCAAGCCGGGCCTGGTCAAGGGTGAGTGGATCAAGCCAGGCGCCATCGTCATCGACGTTGGCATCAACCGACAGGAAGACGGCAAGCTGGTCGGCGACGTGACCTTTGATGCCGCCCTGCCCCGCGCTGGCTGGATCACTCCGGTCCCAGGCGGCGTTGGCCCGATGACTCGCGCCGGGCTGTTGGAGAACACCCTGCACGCAGCCGAACACCTGCATAAATAAGCAGCGCTGCATAACGAGCAACGGCACCCGAGGGTGCCGTTGTCGTTTCTGCCGTATGGATCAGTTGCGCGCCTGTTCCCAGGACTTGAGCAACTCGTCATAGGCGATGGTTTCGCCCTTGGGCTTCTCGTTGGCCAGCTTGGGCTTCGGTGCGCCCGGCTGATCGAACCAGTACTGCGGATCACGTGGCTCGTTCAGCTTCGGCCCGCACTCGCCCAATACACCGGAGCGCTCCAGGCGACCGAGCATGGTGTCTTGCGCTGCGGCCAGGCCATCAAGCGCCTGTTGGGGCGTCTTGTCACCGCTAGCGGCCTCGGCGATGAACTGCCACCACAGCTGAGCCAGACGTGGATAGTCCGGCACGTTGGTGCCGGTCGGCGTCCACTGCACGCGTGCCGGGCTGCGGTAGAACTCCACCAAACCACCGAGCTTGGGCGCCACGTCGGTCATCGCCTGCGAGTTGATATCCGACTCGCGGATCGGTGTCAGGCCGACCAGGGTCTTCTTCAGCGAGACGGTCTTGGAGGTGACGAACTGTGCGTAGAGCCAGGCAGCCAGGCGCTGTTTCTCCGGGGTGGAGTTGAGGAAGGTCCAGGAGCCGGTGTCCTGGTAACCGAGCTTCATGCCCTCCTCCCAGTACGGGCCCTTGGGCGACGGCGCCATGCGCCATTTCGGTGTGCCATCGTCGTTGACCACCGGCAGGCCCGGCTTGGTCATATCGGCAGTAAAGGCGGTGTACCAGAAGATCTGCTGAGCGATCGCCCCTTGCGCCGGCACCGGGCCGGACTCGGAGAAGGTCATGCCCTGCGCTTCCGGTGGCGCGTACTGGCGCATCCAATCGACGTATTTCTGCGTGGCGAACACCGCCGCCGGCCCATTGGTGTCGCCGCCGCGGGCAACACTGGAACCTACCGGCCGGCAGCCATCGACGCGAATGCCCCACTCGTCCACCGGCAGACCATTGGGCAATCCCTTGTCGCCACCGCCAGCCATGGAGAACCAGGCATCGGTGAAGCGCCAGCCCAGCGACGGATCCTTCTTGCCGTAGTCCATGTGGCCATAGACGCGCTTACCGTCGATCTCCTTGACGTGCTTGGAGAAGAACTCGGCGATGTCCTCGTAGGCAGACCAGTTCACCGGCACGCCCAGCTCGTAGCCGTAGATTTCCTTGAACTTGGCCTTCAGCTCGGGGCGCTCGAACCAGTCGGCGCGGAACCAGTAGAGGTTGGCGAACTGCTGGTCGGGTAACTGATAAACCTTGCCGTCCGGCCCGGTAGTGAAGGACAGGCCGATGAAGTCTTCGAGATCGAGGGTCGGCGAGGTGAAATCCTTGCCTTCGTTAGCCATCATGTCGGTGATCGAGACCGCCTTGCCATAGCGGAAGTGGGTGCCGATCAGGTCCGAGTCATTGACCCAACCATCGTAGATGTTCTTGCCAGACTGCATCTGCGTCTGCAGTTTCTCGACCACATCGCCTTCTTGCATCAGGTCATGCTTGAGCTTGATCCCGGTGATTTCGCTGAACGCCTTGGCCAGCACCTTGGACTCGTATTCGTGGGTGGTCAGGGTTTCCGAGGCGACATTGATGTTCATGCCACGAAACGGCTCGGCAGCCTTGATGAACCACTTCAGCTCTTCGAGCTGCTGCTCGGGCGTCAGGGTCGAGGGGTTGAACTCATCAGCGATCCATTTCTTCGCGGCTTCTTCATAGGCATCTGCCCAGGCCGCACCGCTCAAACCGGACAACGCCAGCAGGGCGGCCAACGCCATGCTATGTCGGGTCTTGTTGTTATTGTCGAACATAGAGACCTCCATCTCAGGATATGGGGAGAGGCATACCGGTGGCAGCCCGGCTCAGCCCCAGCGCATGACTGCGCACAACCACAACAGTGATAGCAGCGACGCTATCCACACGCTCCAGTCGGTCACGCCGATTACCAGCAGATGCAGGTAGGCGCTGCCGAGCAGACCGATGAACAGCCGATCCCCACGGGTGGTGGTGATCGGCAGAAAACCCTTGCGCTCGACGCACGGCCAGCGCAGCTCGACCAGCGTCATGCCGGCCAGCAGCACGGCGATGCCGGCGAAGAACAGCGCGGTCGGTAGAGTCCAGGCCATCCAGCTCATGATGAACCTCCCTTACACGCGACCGAGGGCAAAGCCCTTGGCCACATGATTGCGAACGAACCAGATCACCAGCATCCCGGGGATGATGGTCAGCACCCCGGCAGCGGCGAGTACACCCCAGTCGATACCCGAGGCGGACACGGTGCGGGTCATCACCGCCGCGATGGGCTTGGCGTCCACCGAGGTCAAAGTGCGCGCCAGCAGCAGCTCGACCCAGGAGAACATGAAGCAGAAGAAGGCGGTGACGCCGATGCCAGAGCGGATCAGCGGAATGAAGATCTTCACGAAGAATTTCGGGAAACTGTAACCGTCGATATAGGCCGTCTCGTCGATTTCCTTGGGTACGCTGGACATGAAGCCTTCGAGAATCCACACCGCCAGCGGCACGTTGAACAGGCAATGCGCCAGCGCCACGGCGATATGGGTGTCGAACAGGCCGATGGACGAGTACAGCTGGAAGAACGGCAGCAGGAACACCGCCGGCGGCGCCATGCGGTTAGTCAGCAGCCAGAAGAACAGGTGCTTGTCGCCAAGAAAACGATAGCGCGAGAAGGCATAGGCTGCGGGCAAGGCCACGCTGAGCGAGATCAGGGTGTTGAGGCTGACGTAGTACAGCGAGTTGAGGTAGCCCTCGTACCAACTACGGTCGGTGAAGATCACCCGGTAGTTGTCCAGGGTGAAACTCTGCGGCCATAGGCTGAGGCCACCAAGAATCTCGGTATTGCTCTTGAACGACATGTTCAGCAGCCAGTAGATCGGCACCAGCAGGAACAGAAAATAGATCAGCAGTACCAGGCGTTTGCGCAGCGTCATGGTCGGCCTCAGCGGGTTTTGTCGTCGTGGGTCATGGCGGTGTAGAACAGCCAGGACACCAACAGGATGATCAGGAAGTACACCAGCGAGAACGCTGCTGCCGGGCCCAGGTCGAACTGGCCGACGGCCATTTGCGTCAGGGTCTGGCTGAGGAAGGTGGTGGCGTTACCCGGCCCGCCGCCGGTGAGCACGAACGGCTCGGTGTAGATCATGAAGCTGTCCATGAAGCGCAGCATCACCGCGATCAGCAGCACGCTCTTCAGCTTGGGCAGCTGGATATGGCGGAACACCGCCCAATTCGACGCACGGTCGATCCTCGCGGCCTGGTAGTAAACATCGGGAATGGCGCGCAGCCCGGAGTAGCACAGCAACGCCACCAGCGAGGTCCAGTGCCAGACGTCCATGATCAGCACCGTCACCCACGCATCCATGGTGTTGGCGGCGTAGTTGTAGCTGATACCCAGGCTGTTCAGCGCCCAGCCCATCAGGCCGATGTCGGCGCGGCCAAAGATCTGCCAGATGGTGCCCACCACGTTCCACGGGATCAGCAGCGGAATGGCCATCAGGATCAGGCACAGCGAGGCCCAGCGCCCGCGCGTCGGCATACACAGGGCGATGGCGATACCCAGCGGGATCTGGATCAGCAGCACGCAGGCGGAGAAGATGAACTGGCGCAGCAGCGAGTCGTGCAGACGCGGGTCCTGCAGCACCTGGCGGTACCAGTCGACACCGACGAAGTAGCGCGTGGACGGGTCGAAGATGTCCTGCACCGAGTAGTTGACCACCGTCATCATCGGCACGATGGCACTGAACGCCACCAGCAGGAACACCGGCAGCACCAGCCACCAGGCCTTGTTGTTCTGCACCTTCATGGCGCCACCTCCACCAGATAGTCATCGGCATAGAGCATCAGCCACTGCGCCGGAAAGCTGAGGTAGACCTGCTCGCGTGGCACGGGCTGGTCTTCCTGCAGGCGCACCTTGAGCACTTGGCCATCGAGGTCGAAGGTGAGGATCTTGTAGGTGCCGAGATCCTCGACGTGCAGCACCCGACCACACAGCGCGTCTTCGTAAGCACCGTCCCAGACATGCACGAACTCGGGACGGATGCCCACCTGCAGACGTTTGCCGTCCAGTTCGACCAGGCGCCGATTGAGCGCGTCAGAGAGTGGTAACTGGGTGCCAGCGAAGCGCACGCCGCCCTCGCAGCGCTGCACGTCGATCAGATTCATGCCCGGGCTGCCAATGAAATAGCCGACGAAGGTATGGCCGGGGCGCTCGAACAGTTCGCGCGGCGTGCCGAACTGGACGATCTGCCCGCCGTACATCACCGCGATTTTGTCGGCAAAGGTGGAAGCCTCCAGCTGGTCGTGAGTGACGTAGACCATGGTGATGTTGAACTGCTCGTGGATCTGCTTGAGCTTGCGCCGCAGCTTCCACTTCAGGTGCGGGTCGATCACCGTCAGCGGCTCGTCGAAGAGAATCGCCGAGACATCGTCACGCACCAGGCCACGGCCCATGGAGACTTTCTGCTTCTCGTCGGCGGTGAGGTTGCGCGCTTTCTTGTGCAGCAACGGGTGCAGCTCCAGCACCTCGGCAATCTCGTGCACCTTGCTCATCACCCGCGCTTCATCCATGCCCTGGTTGCGCAGCGGGAAGGCCAGGTTGTCGAACACCGTCATGGTGTCGTAGACCACCGGAAACTGGAAAACCTGGGCGATATTGCGCTCTTGCGGCGACAGCGTGTTGACCGCCTTGCCGTCGAACTGCACCTCGCCCTGCGACGGACTGAGCAACCCGGAGATGATGTTGAGCAAGGTGGACTTGCCGCAGCCCGACGGCCCCAGCAACGCGTAGGCGCCGCCCTGCTGCCAGACATGGTTCATCTCGCGGATTGCGTAATCTTCCGGCGCTTTCGGCGTGCCGCTGTAGCTATGCGCGAGGTTGTGCAAGCGAATCTCGGCCATCAGGCGGCCCTCCCCTGACGACGACTGGGTGCCTGCACCAACTGCCCATCGGCAGCGAAGACGAACAGCTTGTGTGTGGGGATGTAGATCAGGATCGGCGTATCGACCGCATACTCGTGCACGCCCGGCAGATGCAGCACCAGCACGAACTGCTCGTTGCGCACATGCAGGAAGGTTTCCGAACCGCTGATCTCGGCCAGCTCAACGGTCACCGCCAGCTCCAGATCATCGTCGTTGGACGGTACCAAACCGATATGGCTGGGGCGCACGCCAAAGCGGTACTCGCCCTCGGCGATGCCGCGCAGATCGGGGTTGAGCGGAAAGTGCACACAGTCGGCGAAGCTAACCTCGGAGCCGCTGATACGCCCCGGCATCAGGTTGATCGCGGGCTCGGAGAACAGCTCGGCAGCCAGCACCTGCTGCGGACGGTGGTAGACCTCGGCGGTCTTGCCGCTCTGCACCACCCGCCCCTCATGCAGGATGGTGGTGGTACCGCCCAGTGCCAGCGCCTCGTTGGGCTCGGTGGTGGCGTAGATGGCAATGGTATGGCGCGCCTGGAACAGCTCGCGCATTTCCTGGCGCAGCTCTTCGCGCAGCTTGTAGTCGAGGTTGACCAGCGGTTCGTCGAACAGGATCAGCGAGGCATCCTTGACCAACGCCCGGGCCATGGCCGTGCGCTGTTGCTGGCCGCCGGAGAGTTCCAGCGGATAACGCGACAGCAGTTTCTCGATGCGCAGCATACGCGCGGTGGCCTCGACCTTCTCGACGATCTGCTCCTTGGCCACACCGGCCTGACGCAGTGGCGAGGCGATGTTCTCGAACACCGTCAGGGTCGGGTAGTTAATGAACTGCTGATAGACCATCGACACGTTGCGCTGGCGCACCGGCACGCCGGTGACATCGGCGCCGTTCATCAACACCCGACCGCTATTGGGCCGATCCAGCCCGGCCATAAGGCGCATCAGGCTGGTCTTGCCGGCCAGGGTGCGACCGAGCAGAACGTTGAAGGAGCCAGGTTCGAAACTGAGGCTGGCATCGTCGATATGCACCTGGCCGTCGACGATACGGGTGACGTGTTCGAGCTTGAGCGACATGACCTGTCCTTTTTCTTGTCGTGCCATTCGATTGCGAACATCGATAGCGACAAGCGTGCCAGTCCCCGCAGAATAAACGCATCTCTTTGATAAATAATAAAAAGCTGCCAGTTTCTACAGGCCTGCCAGTTTTTCACTGAACACTTTTGAACAGTCAAATGTGAACAACTGAACAATTCGTTCGTTGACTTTGAACAGGCTTGAACGAAACTGGATCGATCGCGGCGCAGATCGCGAACCAACAAGAAGAGATCGCACCATGACAGAAGCTGCCCGCGCCCCGGCGCACGACGCCATCATCCAGGAGTCCTGGTCGCGCTGCCGTGACTACGGCCTGACCCACCAGAGCGCGCCTCGCTTCGATCCTCCGGCGCCCGGCGATCTTTCGGCGCTGCTGGAGAGCCGCCAGGCCCTGGTGCAGACCACTCACCAGGAAGTGCTGCCCTACTACGGCACCATCCTGTCCAACTCCAACTGTCTGATCATGCTCGCCGACGACCAGGGCCGACTGCTGCAATCCTGGGGCGACCAGCGCTTCATCGAGCCACGCCAGGCCGCCGGCTTCGTCGCGGGCGCCAGCTGGCTGGAACGCTACACCGGCACCAACGCCATCGGCACCGCGCTCAGTTGCGGCCAGGCCGTGCATATCCAGCACGATGAACACTTCCTCAAGGCCAACCGTTTCATGACCGGCTCGGCCTCGCCGATCTTCGACGAACAGCGGCGCATGATCGCCGTGCTCGACGTGTCCAGCGACAGCTACCTGCCGCCGGCGCACACCCTGGGTATGGTGAAGATGATGAGCCAGTCGGTGGAGAACCGCCTGATCCTCAAACTGTTCGCCGACCAGTACCACCTGCTCAGCTTCAATACCAGCCTCGACAACCTCGACAGCCCCTGGGCCGGCCTGGTGGTGTTCGACGAACAGGGCCACGTGGTGTCTGCCAACCGCCGCGCTGACAACCTGCTTGGCCAACCCCTGACCTATGGCGCTATCGAGCAGTTGTTCGACGTGCCGCTGCAACAACTGCTCAACCAACCGGATGGCCAGCCCTTCAGCCTGCGCACCAGTGGCCACTTTCGCTTTCACGCGCGGGTGCGGCGCCCTGCCCGGCCAGTACCGATCCAACCTCGCGACTTCCGCCCGCAAGCGGCGCAGAGCACGCCGCAAGAGCCACAGCTGCATACGCTGAGCGCGGGTGATGCGCGGATGGACAAGGCCGTCCGCCAGGCTGAACGGCTGCTGGAGAAGGACATTCCGATTCTACTGCAGGGCGAAACCGGCGCCGGCAAGGAAGTGTTCGTCAAAGCCCTGCACCAGGCCAGTTCACGCGCCAGCCAGCCGTTCATCGCGGTCAACTGCGCAGCCATTCCGGCAGAGCTGGTGGAGTCGGAGCTGTTCGGCTATGAGAAAGGCGCCTTTACCGGCGCCAGCCGAAAGGGCCATGTCGGCCTGATCCGCAAGGCGCACAAGGGCACGCTGTTTCTCGACGAGATCGGCGACATGCCGCTACGCGTGCAGGCCCGCCTGCTGCGCGTGCTACAGGAGCGCTGCGTGCAACCGCTGGGCAGCAGCGAACTGCATCCGGTCGATGTACGCCTGGTCTCCGCCACCAATCGTCCGCTACGCCAGGACGTCGACAGTGGCCAGTTCCGCGCCGACCTGTACTACCGCATCAGCGGCCTGAACCTGGAGCTGCCACCGCTGCGCGAGCGTACCGACAAACAGGCGCTGTTCCAGAGGCTGTGGGAGCAACACCGTGAACCCCACCAGCGCGCGGGTATCAGTCGCGAGGTGCTGGAACTGTTCCAGCACCACCCCTGGCCAGGCAACCTGCGCCAGCTCAGCAGCGTGCTGCGCGTGGCGCTGGCCATGGCCGACGACCAACCCATCCGCACCGAGCACCTGCCGGACGATTTCTCTCTCGACCTGCCAACGGACGTACCCCTGCCAGTGCATCCCGAGCCCGACGACCTGGCCAGCCAATACCAGGCCTGCGGCGGTAATATCTCCTACCTGGCCCGCCACCTTGGCCTGAGCCGCAATACCCTGTACAAGCGCCTGCGCGAACAAGGCGTCCGCCCCTGAACCTTTGTTCAAGGAGCCGGCCAAAGCCATACATTTGCCATCCCGCCCGACTTCTCCAGCGGGGCTGGCGTCGCCTCGCCATGAAAGGAATTCTCCATGCGCCATCCGTACCGCCCTCTACTCACCGCCCTGGCCATGCTCGCCTCCAGCCACGCGCTGGCGACAACGTCACTAGACAAGCAGGTGGACGCCGCCGCCAAGTCGATGATGCAGACCTATGCCATCCCCGGCATGGCCATCGCCATCAGCCATAAGGGGCAGCAGCATGTCTTCGAATATGGCGTCGCCTCGCGCGAAACTGGCCAAGCCGTAGACCGCCACACGCTGTTTGAGCTGGGCTCGATCAGCAAACTGTTCACCGCCACCCTCGGCGCCTATGCCGAAGCACGTGGCACGCTGAACCTCAGCGACAACGCCAGCCAGTACCTGCCGGCCCTGCAAGGCAGCGCATTCGATCACATCAGCCTGCTGGATCTGGCCACCTACACCGCCGGCGGCCTGCCGCTGCAATTTCCAGATGCAGTCAGCAACGAACAGCAGATGCTCGATTACTACCGTAACTGGCAGGCGGTATATCCGCCGGGTACGCAACGACTGTATTCCAACCCCAGTATCGGCCTGTTCGGCCACCTGGCGGCCGCCAGCCTGGCCGAACCGTTTCAGCAGTTGATGGAGAAAGACCTGCTACCGCAACTGGGCATGCAGGAAAGCTACGTGCAGATACCGGCTGAGCAAATGGGGCGCTATGCCTGGGGCTACCGCGACGACAAAGCCGTGCGGGTAAGCCCCGGCGCACTGGACGCCGAAGCCTACGGTTTGAAATCCAGCGCCAACGACATGCTTCGCTTCATCGACGCCAACCTGCACCCGGCCTCACTGTCCGCACCGCTGCGCCAGGCCATCAGCTCCAGCCATCGCGGCCACTACCAGGTCGGTGACATGACCCAGGCGCTGGGCTGGGAACGCTACGCCTACCCTATCAGCCTGGAAAAACTGCAGGCCGGCAACTCAGCAGAAATGGCGCTGCAGCCCCAGACCGTCGAACGCTTTAGCGCGCCCAAGCCAGCCGAGGGCGATCTGCTGCTGAACAAGACCGGCTCGACCAACGGCTTCGGTGCCTACATCCTGCTGCTACCAGCACGCGATACCGGGCTGGTGATACTCGCCAACCGCAACTACCCCAACGCCGAGCGCGTGCGCCTGGCACTGCAACTGCTCGATGCCATCGAGCCGTAACGTAACCCTGGCAAGACGTGTGAGCGCGGGAAGCCGGTGCGCAAAGCGCACCCTACCGGCGCAGCCCTGCCAGCCTCGTCAGGCCGAGAAGCCACCGTCGATGGTCAGGTTGGCACCGGTGATATATGCCGCCTCCGAGCCGGCCAGATAGGCCACGAAACTAGCGATCTCCTCGGCCTTGCCGTAGCGCGGCAAGGCCATGATCTGCTTCAGCGATTCGGCGAAATCCCCCTGATCCGGGTTCATGTCGGTATCCACCGGGCCCGGTTGCACATTATTGACGGTGATGCCACGCGGCCCCAGGTCACGCGCCAGGCCCTTAGTGAAACCAGCCACCGCCGCCTTGCTCAGCGCATAGACAGAACCACCGGCGAACGGCATGCGCTCGGCATTGGTGCTGCCGATGGTGATGATGCGACCGCCCTCACCCATCATCCGCGCAGCCTCCTGGCTGGCGATCACCACGCTGCGCACGTTGACGTCCAGGGTGCGATCCAGATCCTCGATACTGAATTCATCGATCGGCGCCACCGCCAGCACACCGGCATTGTTCACCAGGATATCGAGACGACCGAAGGTATCCACCGCATGGCGGATGGCGCCGCGAATGGCCTGCTCGTCACGGCTGTCGGCCTGAATGGCGATGGCGCAGCCGCCAGCGGCTTCGATCTCACGCACCACATCGAGAGCTCCAGCCGCTGATGAAACATAGGTCAGTGCAACGGCAGCACCTTCTTTTGCCAGGCGCTGGGCAATGGCGGCACCGATACCGCGGGAGCCGCCCTGAATGAAGGCGACCTTGTTTTCGAGGGTTTTCTGAATGCTCATGGGGAATCTCCTGAAACTGAGGGGTTGAATGGAACACGCCCTCAGTATTCATCCGGCATTCAAAACCGATAAGCTAGCAATCGCTATATTCAGTCGATACCAATGGTTTATGGAGTAACCATGGAAACCCTCAGCAGCATCGAGTGCTTCGTCCGCACCGCCGAGGCAGGCAGCTTCGCCGAAGCCGCGCGGCGCCTGGGCCTGACCCCGGCAGCCGTTGGCAAGAACGTCGCACGCCTGGAGTCCAATCTCGGCGTGCGCCTGTTCCTACGTAGCACCAGACGCCTGACCCTGACCGAAGCCGGCGAGCGTTTTCTTGCAGAGGTGTCAGGCGGCTTGGCGAGCATCCAGGGCGCGGTGGCGAACCTGGCGAGCAGCCAGGGCCAACCGGCCGGCACCCTCAAGGTGAGCATGGGCGTAGCCTTTGGTCGCGACTATATCCTGCCGCACCTGGCCGATTTCCTCGCGCGTTACCCGGCGATCACCCCGGATTGGCATTTCGACAACCGTGCCGTCGATCTCATTGGTGAAGGCTTCGACGCAGCCATCGGCGGCGGCTTCGAATTACCTCCCGGCGCGATTGCCCGGCAACTGGCACCTGCCCACCGAGTGCTGCTGGCGGCACCGACCTATCTGGCCAGACAAGCCCCCATCGCGCGACCGGAGGATCTGCCCCGGCACGACGGCATCCTCATCCGCTCACCGCAGACCGGCCGCGTGCGCACTTGGCCGCTGCGCACGCGTGACAATCAGCAGGCCACCCTCGAACTGAAGCAGCGCATGACCATGAACGATCCCGAAGCGGCTTGCCATGCGGCCCTGCAAGGCCTTGGCATCACCCTGGTCAGCACCGTCCACGCGCTACCCTATTTGCAACGCGGCAGTCTGCAGCGGGTATTACCCGACTGGTACGTCGACACCGGGAGCCTGAGCCTCTACTTCAGCGCGCAGAAGCTACTGCCGGCCAAGACCCGGGTATTCATCGACTTTATCGTCGAGCGATTTCGTGAGCATCGCTGGGCGGAGCGTTTTGACGCTCGCCAACCACGCTAGCGCTTTTCCCAGAAATGACAAAGGCCGCTGGAAAGCGGCCTTTGTCATTCAGCGCTGCACTTACTCGGCAAGGCGCCAGGTGGTTCCGCCTTTGCCGTCTTCCAGCACCACGCCCATGGCGGTGAGCTGGTCGCGAATGCGGTCGCTTTCAGCCCAATTCTTATCGGCACGGGCCTGCAGGCGCGCGGCGATCAACGCATCGACCTCGGCCGCATCGACCTTGCCGGCAGCGCCGGCCTGAAGGAAGGCTTCCGGCTCCAGTTGCAATACGCCGAGCACGCTGGCCAGTTGCTTGAGCTGAGCAGCCAGACCGGCGGCGGCCTGCAGATCAGACTCGCGCAGACGATTGACCTCACGGATCATCTCGAACAACACGGCGCAGGCTTCCGGCGAGTTGAAGTCGTCGTCCATCGCCGCACCGAAGCGCTCGACGAACGCCTCGCCACCGGCAGGCGCCGCTTCCGGCAGACCTTTGAGACCGTTGTAGAAACGCTCCAGGGCGCCCTTGGCTTCCTTGAGGCTCTCTTCCGAGTAGTTGATCGGACTGCGGTAGTGGCTGGACACCAGCAGGTAGCGCACCACCTCCGGGTGGTACTTCTCCAGCACCTCGCGAATGGTGAAGAAGTTGCCCAGGCTCTTGGACATCTTCTCGCCATCCACGCGCACCGCGCCGGCGTGCATCCAGGCATTGGCGTACTGCTTGCCGGTGGCCGCCTCGCTCTGCGCGATTTCGTTCTCGTGGTGCGGAAACACCAGGTCCGGGCCGCCGCCGTGGATGTCGAAGGTCTCACCAAGGCAGCAGGTGGACATCACCGAGCACTCGATATGCCAGCCCGGACGCCCCTTGCCCCAAGGCGAATCCCAGCTCGGCTCGCCCGGCTTGGCGCCTTTCCACAGCACGAAGTCCAGTGGGTCTTCCTTGATTTCGTCGACTTCTATGCGCGCGCCGATCTTCAGCTCGTCGATCTTGCGGCGCGACAGCTTGCCGTAGGTCTCGAACTTGGTGACGCGGTAGTACACGTCGCCATTGCCCGGCGCATAGGCGAAGCCCTTGTCGATCAGGGTCTGGATCATCTGGTGCATGCCGGCGATATGCCCGGTGGCACGCGGCTCGATGTCCGGGCGCAGCACGGACAGGCGCGCCTCGTCCTCGTGCATCGCCGCGATCATGCGCTCGACCAAAGCTTCGAACGGCTCGCCGTTCTGATTGGCGCGCTTGATGATCTTGTCGTCGATATCGGTGATGTTGCGCACGTAGGTCACGTCGTAGCCGCGCTGACGCAACCAACGCGTGACCACGTCGAAGGCGACCATCACACGGGCATGACCGATGTGGCAGAAGTCATAGACGGTCATGCCGCACACGTACATGCGCACGTGGTTGCCTTCCAGCGGTTTGAACGCGTCCTTGGTCTTGCTCAGAGTGTTGTAAATCGACAGTGCCATTTACTGCCCCCAGGAATCGCGCAGGGTGACGGTACGGTTGAATACCGGCTTGCCGGGCTGCGAATCCTTGTCCAGGCAGAAATAACCTTCGCGTTCGAACTGGAAGCGATCATCGGCAGTGGCCTGGGCCAGCGATGGCTCGGCGCGGCAACCGGTAAGCACCACCAGCGACTCCGGGTTGATGTTGTCGAGGAAGCTACCGCCCTCTTCGCTCTTCTCCGGGTTGGCCGAGCGGAACAGTCGATCGTACAGGCGCACTTCGCACTCGACGCTTTCGGCGGCCGGCACCCAGTGAATCACACCCTTGACCTTGCGGCCTTCCGGGTTCTTGCCGAGGGTGTTCTCGTCATAGGAGCAGCGCAGCTCGACGATATTGCCGGCGGCGTCCTTGATGGCCTCGTCAGCGCGGATCACGTAGCTGCCACGCAGGCGCACTTCGCCACCGGGGATCAGGCGCTTGAAGCCGTCCGGCGGAGTTTCTTCGAAATCGCTGGCATCGATGTAGATCTCGCGGGAGAACGGCAGCACACGGGTGCCGATGTCCTGCTTGGGATGGCGCGCCAGCTCCAGATTCTCCACCTGGCCTTGCGGGTAGTTGCTGATCACCACCTTCAGCGGCTTGAGCACGCACATGGCGCGCGCAGCGTTGGCGTCCAGATCGTCACGAATCGCGAACTCAAGCATGCCGATGTCCACCAGGCCACCAGCACGGTTGACGCCAATCATGTCGCAGAAGGTGCGGATCGAAGCCGGGGTGTAGCCGCGACGACGGTAGCCGGACAGCGTCGACATGCGTGGGTCGTCCCAGCCGTTGACGTGCTTCTCATCGACCAATTGCTTGAGCTTGCGCTTGCTGGTGATGGTGTAGTTCAGGTTCAGCCGGGCGAATTCGTACTGACGCGGTTGCGCCGGCACCGACAGGTTTTCCAGGAACCACTCGTACAGCGGGCGGTGATCCTCGAACTCCAGGGTGCAGATGGAGTGCGTCACGCCCTCGATCGCATCGGACTGGCCATGGGTGAAGTCATAGCTCGGGTAGATGCACCACGCGTCGCCGGTCTGGTGGTGATGGGCGTGGCGAATGCGGTACAGGATCGGGTCGCGCAGGTTGATGTTCGGCGAGGCCATGTCGATCTTGGCACGCAGCGAACGGGCGCCATCGGGGAACTCACCGGCCTTCATACGGGCGAACAGGTCGAGGTTCTCCTCGACGCTGCGCTCGCGGAACGGGCTGTTCTTGCCTGGCTCGGTCAGGTTGCCACGGTACTCGCGCATCTCTTCGGCATTCAGATCGCAGACGAAGGCCTTACCGACCTTGATCAGCTCAACGGCCCAGGCGTGCAATTGATCGAAATAGTTGGAGGCATAGCGCTCTTCACCGGCCCACTTGAAGCCCAGCCACTCGACGTCGGCCTTGATCGCGTCGATGTATTCCTGATCTTCCTTGGCCGGGTTGGTGTCGTCGAAACGCAGGTTGCACTGGCCACCGAACTCTTCGGCCAGGCCGAAGTTCAGGCAGATGCTCTTGGCGTGGCCGATGTGCAGGTAGCCGTTGGGCTCCGGCGGAAAGCGGGTCACGATAGTGGCGTGCTTGCCGCTGTCCAGATCAGCCTGGACGATGGGGCGCAGGAAGTTGGCAGCTTTTTCGACGGTAGGCTTGCTCATGGTGTCCTTAACAATACTGGCGCGGCACAGGGTAGGCCGCTTCGGGCAAAGTCCGTATCATAACCAACCTGTCAAGCCCCTGACAGGGTGCACACCACCCTGACAAGCGCTGTTCACCTCAGAGCCATTGGCTCGAACCTGCCCCATCACGGATACGATCATGATCAAACTGCACACCAACCACGGCGTCATCACCCTGAACCTGTTCGCCGACAAGGCCCCGGAAACCGTGGCCAACTTCGAGCAATACGTGAAGGAAGGCCATTACGACGGCACCATTTTCCACCGTGTAATCGGCAACTTCATGATCCAGGGCGGCGGTTTTGAGCCAGGTATGAAGCAAAAGCCGACCCGCGCACCGATCAAGAACGAAGCCAACAACGGCGTCGCCAACAAGGTCGGCACCGTCGCCATGGCCCGCACCATGGAGCCGCATTCGGCCAGTGCGCAGTTCTTCATCAACGTCGCCGACAACGCTTTCCTCAACCACAGCGCGCCGACCGTTCAGGGCTGGGGCTACGCGGTATTCGGTGAAGTGGTCGAAGGCCTGGACGTGGTCGAGAAGATCAAGGGCGTGGCCACCACCATGAAATCCGGCCACCAGGACGTACCGGTGGACGACGTGGTAATCGAGAAGGCCGAAGTCGTCTGACAGACCGACGAAAAACTACTGCGCTAGGCTATGCGTCGTTGCGGCCGGCCTCGGGCTGCTCATTTACAGCCCGTAAACTCCGCGCCCTCGGCCACCCGCGCCTAGCCTAGCCGTCGCTCGCTACCTTTTTCATCGGTCTGTTAAACGAAATGATCCTGCTGATCTCCGATCTGCACCTCGAAGAGAAACGCCCGGACATCACCCGGGCGTTTCTGCATTTTCTCGCCACGCGCGCGCGCCAGGCCGAGGCGCTGTACATCCTCGGCGACTTCTTCGAAGTCTGGATCGGCGACGACGGCATGACGCCCTTCCAGCACGAGATCGCCTGCGCCTTGCGTGAGCTGAGCAAAACCGGCACGCGTATCTACCTGATGCATGGCAATCGCGACTTCCTTATCGGCAAGGTTTTCTGCCGCGAGGCGGGCTGCACCTTGCTGAGCGACCCGCACAAGGTGCAGATGGGCGGCGAACCGGTGCTGTTGATGCATGGCGATAGTCTATGCACCCTCGATGTCGGCTACATGAAGCTGCGCCGCTGGCTGCGCAATCCACTCTCGCTGCTGATCCTGCGCAACCTACCGCTCACTACCCGGCAGAAGCTGGCGCGCAAGCTGCGCAACGAAAGCCGCGCACAAACGCGGATGAAGGCCAGCGACATCGTCGACGTCACGCCGGAGGAAGTGATCAGGGTAATGGCCGAGCACGACGTACGTACGCTGATCCATGGTCATACCCACCGGCCGGCGGTGCATGAGTTGGAAGTGAACGGCCAGTCATCACGGCGCATCGTGCTGGGCGACTGGGATCGCCAGGGTTGGGCGCTGCAGGTCGATGACGAAGGCTTCACGCAGGCGCCGTTCGAGCTATAGGGCTCTGCTCCCTTCTCCCGCTTGCGGGAGAGGGGCTGGGGGAGAAGGCAACTGCGTAGGCTGAAGCACCCTCTCTCGCCCTTCGGGCACCCTCTCCCATAAATAGGAGAGGGTCATCAGATGGCCGCTTCGCGGCTGCTTTCTATGGGCACACCGCTATGGAAACGGAACTGCTCATCCGGTGTGGTGATCAGCTCACGCTCCACCGCGCGCACCACCTCGATACGCGCATCCACGTCGGCCGCATCGCCATACAGATAGGCAAGCTTGAGATAGCCCCGGTAGTGGCGTCCTTCGCTCTCCAGCAGCCCAGCGTAGAACTTGGCCAACTCGGCATCCAGGCGCGGCACCAGCGCAGCGAAGCGCTCGCAGGAGCGGGCCTCGATGAAAGCCCCGACCACCAGCACATCCACCAGCCGCTCCACTTCGCCACCACGCAGCAGTGCGCGCAAGCCGGCGGCGTAGCGTGAGGCGGACACATGGCGAACCTCGATGCCACGCCCACGGATGATCTTGCTCACCTGCTCGAAGTGCACCAGCTCCTCACGGGCCAAACGCGACATTCTCGCGGTCAATTCGGTCTTGGTCAGGTAGCGCCCCATCAGGCTCAAGGCCGTTTGCGCTGCCTTGTATTCCAGATTGCGGTGGTCGAGCAGGAGGATTTCCTGCTGGCGCAAGGCCTCGTCCAGCCAGGCGTCGGGGGTAGCAACACCGCCGAGAAACGCGAGAATTTCCTGCAGGATCGACACAGGTTCCTCACCATTACTCGGAACATGCTGGGCATTTGACATCATATTTGAAGCGCTCTTGGTGCTGGCGAGGTTGAAAATGGCGGGCCATTATACGAGTGGCAGGCCGGACGACCAGCACGCTGTTGATACAGGTCAAGAAGCCGCAGGCAACGACGCACCTATAGTTGGCTAAGCGCTATTCATTCTCAGGGAGACGACCATGCAAGCGATCCGTAGCATTCTGGTGGTGATGGAGCCGCAGCACCCCGAAGGCCTCGCACTGAAGCGGGCAAAACTGATAGCGGGAGTCACCCAGTCACATTTGCACCTACTGGTCTGCGACAAGAAAGGCGACCACAGCGCCTGGCTCAATGAGCTTGGCAGCAGCCTCGGCGCAGAGGGCTTCAGCGCCACCACCCAGCAGTCCTGGCACGACAACCCGCACCAAACCATCATCGCCGTGCAACAGGCCGAAGGCTGCAGCCTGGTGATCAAGCAGCACGTCCCCGACAACCCGCTGAAGAAGGCCATCCTCACCCCGGAAGACTGGAAGCTACTGCGCTACTGTCCGTCCCCGGTGCTGATGGTCAAGACCGACACGCCCTGGACCGGCGGCAACATCCTTGCTGCCGTGGACGTCGGCAACGCAGACGGCGAGCACCGCACCTTGCATTCCGGCATCGTCAGCCACGGCTACGATATCGCCGGCCTGGCCCAGGGCACGCTGCACGTGGTCACTGCTCACCCGACGCCGATGCTGTCCGCCGCCGATCCGACCTTCCAGCTCAAGGAAACCATCGAAGCGCGCTACCGCGAGCAGTGCCGGACCTTCCAGGCCGAGTACGACATCAGTGACGAGCGCCTGCACGTGCTCGAAGGCCCAGCCGATGTGGTGATTCCACAGGTCGCCCACCAATTCAGCGCAGCGGTCACGGTCATTGGCACCGTGGCACGCACCGGCCTTTCCGGCGCACTGATCGGCAACACGGCAGAAGTCATACTCGACGCGCTGGAAAGTGACGTGTTGGTGCTCAAGCCGGGCGACATCATTGCGCATCTGGAAGAGCTGGTGTCGCAGCGCTAGAACGTAGAGTGCGCCGTGCGCACCAGCGGCTTGACGGGTACTGAAGCCGATCCCGGAAGCGGTGCGCGCAGCCTAGGCGGCCCCGCGACACCCTACGGGTCATCGCCTCTCACACGCGGACTTCCAGCCCTTCGCGCAAGAATTTCGGCGCGATATAGCGCTCGTAATGCGCTTCCGAGAGCAGGAAGAATTCGCGGTCGATGGCGTCACGCAATTCGGGCAAAGCCCAATTGCGGAATTCAGGTAGTACAACCATGCCATATGCCTCCAACTGATTGATCATCCGCGCGCCGCGCGCGATCAGTTGATAGGCCCAGCAGTAAGGCGACTGTTGCGGCACGAAACGAATCTGCCGCTGTTCCAGCTGGCCACGTAGACGCTGCTCATCGAACACCTCGACCTTGCCCGCCATCACCTGCACCAACAGCACTTCCAGACGCGTCCAGACGGCGCGCTTCTCGTCGTCGCTGTAGCTGTTCCAGTTGATCACCTCATGGTGGAAACGCTTGCAACCGCGGCACACGACATCGCCGTAGACGGTCGAACAAAGCCCCACACAAGGCGTCTTGATGCGCTGATTGGACATGGCGAAACAACATAAACGGCAAAACGGCCTGGCATGTTAGCCCTTTGTCTAATCCAGATCACCCCTGCCGACAGCCCTCTGAAAACTGCCTGCGTTGGCACTACTGCGTTAAAAACGGCCTAAAAATGCTCACTTAGAGCAGCTAACCTGCATTTTTTCGGCCGTTTTGCTCTTGTATCGCCTGCCTCGCCCAGGTTTTCAGCAGCCTGCCGCGACAAGGACATCGGCTTAACTTTATCCGCGCTTTCCAGTAGAATCGGCCCGCCTTTTAAGGCGCCAATGTCCGTTGGAAGCTGTTTTCAAAGCGTCACGAGCACAGTCGATCCTGCAGGTACGATGGCGGCGCAGCCACTTGGAGTCCCCCCAAGCGCCTGCGTCAGCCCTCATCAGAAACCGTCCTGCCGGCGTAAAACTTTGAAAGCAGCTTCTACAAGAGACTCGTGAAACCTCGGCTGATCGGCTCATAAAGTCGAAAAGCGCCTGGCTCATGGGTATCTGGATCGCGTCCCGGACAACCCTTTGGGACCACTGA
The DNA here is from genome assembly GCF_900115475.1 of Ectopseudomonas composti. Taxonomy (GTDB): domain Bacteria; phylum Pseudomonadota; class Gammaproteobacteria; order Pseudomonadales; family Pseudomonadaceae; genus Aquipseudomonas; species Aquipseudomonas composti. The sequence goes on along the minus strand of NZ_FOWP01000003.1, from coordinate 50,511 downwards.
TGAGGGTAATAACTGTGCTTGAAGCCTATCGCAAACACGTAGCAGAGCGTGCCGCTCAGGGTATCGTGCCCCAGCCGCTGAACGCCGAACAAACCGCAGGCCTGGTCGAGCTGCTGAAAAACCCGCCGGCTGGCGAAGAAGAATTCCTCGTAGACCTGATCACCAACCGCGTACCGCCAGGCGTCGATGAAGCAGCCTACGTCAAGGCTGGTTTCCTCTCTGCAATTGCCAAGGGCGAAGCCACTTCCTCGCTGATCAGCAAGCAGCGCGCTGTCGAGCTGCTGGGCACCATGCAGGGTGGCTACAACATCGCTACCCTGGTCGAGCTGCTGGACAGCGCCGAGCTGGCTGCCGTTGCCGCAGAACAACTCAAGCACACCCTGCTGATGTTCGACGCCTTCCACGACGTGGCTGAAAAAGCCAAAGCCGGCAACGCTCACGCCAAAGCCGTGCTGCAGTCCTGGGCTGATGGCGAGTGGTTCAAGAAGCGCCCGACCCTGGCCGACAAGATCAGCCTGCGCGTTTTCAAGGTCACCGGCGAAACCAACACCGACGACCTGTCCCCTGCCCCGGACGCCTGGTCGCGCCCTGACATCCCGCTGCACGCCCTGGCCATGCTGAAAATGGCCCGCGACGGTATCGTGCCGGACGTGCAAGGCTCCATCGGCCCGATGAAGCAGATCGAGCAAATGCGCGGCGAAGGCTTCCCGATCGCCTACGTCGGTGACGTGGTTGGTACCGGTTCCTCGCGTAAATCCGCCACCAACTCGGTGCTGTGGTTCTTCGGCGACGACATCCCGTACGTGCCGAACAAGCGCGGCGGCGGCTTCTGCTTCGGCTCCAAGATCGCTCCGATCTTCTACAACACCATGGAAGACGCCGGCGCCCTGCCGATCGAATTCGATGTGTCGAACATCAACATGGGCGACGTGATCGACCTGTACCCGCACGCTGGCAAAGTCTGCAAGCACGGTACCGACGAGGTCATCACCACCTTCGAACTGAAAACCCCGGTACTGCTCGACGAAGTTCGCGCTGGCGGCCGTATCCCGCTGATCGTCGGCCGTGGCCTGACCGAGAAAGCACGCGCCGAGCTGGGCCTGGGCCCAACCGACCTGTTCAAACTGCCGGAAGCGCCGGTCGACACTGGCAAGGGCTACACCCTGGCCCAGAAGATGGTCGGCAAGGCCTGCGGTCTGCCGGAAGGCAAAGGCGTCCGTCCGGGCACCTACTGCGAACCGAAAATGACCACCGTCGGCTCCCAGGACACCACTGGCCCGATGACCCGCGACGAGCTGAAAGACCTGGCGTGCCTGGGCTTCTCCGCTGACCTGGTGATGCAGTCGTTCTGCCACACCGCCGCTTATCCGAAGCCGATCGACGTCACCACCCACCACACCCTGCCGGATTTCATCCGCACCCGTGGCGGCGTGTCGCTGCGTCCCGGCGACGGCATCATCCACAGCTGGCTGAACCGTATGCTGCTGCCGGATACCGTTGGTACCGGTGGTGACTCGCATACCCGCTTCCCGATCGGCATCTCCTTCCCGGCCGGTTCCGGCCTGGTGGCCTTCGCCGCTGCCACCGGCGTTATGCCGCTGGACATGCCGGAGTCGGTTCTGGTGCGCTTCAAGGGCAAGCTGAACCCAGGTATCACCCTGCGTGACCTGGTCCATGCCATCCCTTACTACGGCATCCAGAATGGCCTGCTGACCGTCGAGAAGAAAGGCAAGATCAACGCCTTCTCCGGCCGCATCCTGGAAATCGAAGGCCTGGACGAGCTGACCGTCGAGCAAGCGTTCGAACTGTCCGACGCCTCTGCCGAGCGTTCCGCTGCTGGTTGCACCATCAAGCTGCCGGAAAAAGCCATTGCCGAGTACCTGAAGTCGAACATCACCCTGCTGCGCTGGATGATCAGCGAAGGCTACGGCGATGCCCGCACCATGGAGCGTCGCGCTCAAGCGATGGAAGCCTGGCTGGCCAACCCTGTGCTGCTCAGCGCCGACAAGGACGCCGAGTACGCCGAAGTCATCGAAATCGACCTAGCCGACATCAAGGAGCCTGTGCTCTGCGCGCCGAACGATCCGGACGACGCGCGTCTGCTGTCGACCGTTCAGGGCGAGAAGATCGACGAAGTGTTCATCGGTTCGTGCATGACCAACATCGGTCACTTCCGCGCTGCCGGTAAGCTGCTGGATCAGGTCAAGGGTCAACTGCCGACTCGTCTGTGGCTGTCGCCGCCGACCAAGATGGACGCTCACCAACTGACCGAAGAAGGCTACTACGGTATCTACGGCAAAGCCGGCGCGCGCATGGAAATGCCGGGCTGCTCGCTGTGCATGGGTAACCAGGCACGCGTCGAGCCGAATTCGACCGTGGTGTCGACTTCGACCCGTAACTTCCCGAACCGCCTGGGCGATGGTGCCAACGTGTACCTGGCGTCTGCCGAGCTGGCCGCTGTCGCGTCCATCCTGGGTAAGCTGCCGACCGTCGAGGAGTACATGGAGTACGCGAAGAACATCGACAGCATGGCTGCCGACGTTTACCGCTACCTGAGCTTCGACCAGATCGCCGAGTTCCGCGAAGCGGCGGCGAGCGCTCAGATCCCGGTCGTTCAGGCCTGATCCAAGCGTCATCATGATGAGCCCCGCCTAGTGCGGGGCTTTTTTATGGGTTCTTTGCACAGCTTGGGGAAAGTGCGGGTTGAGCCGGGCTGGCAAGTTTGTGTGCGTATCGCTTACTGACTTGGCACTATCCGTTACTGCGTGCGCTGAGCGTTTGGGTTGCGCCCCTTACGGGCGCCACACCTTTCTTGCTTGCCCAAGAAAGGTGTGCCAAAGAAGGGCACCCCGACATCCGGGTTTCGCTACGCGAAACTTCCCTCGCTCCGGTGCTGCTCCGGGGACCGGCTTACATGGGCCATCCCTGGCCCATTAAGCCTCTCGCCGCATCCATGCGGCTCGCTCCCCTACGCAACACCTCCACTCGGCCTCCTGAAGGGGGCCGGGTCACGAGCTTGCGTAATCTTCGCAGAATTGAAATTAGCGGCGTCTGTGCCTTGCCTTTGCTCTTCAACTGCGATGGTACAAACGACGCCCAAGTCCCCTTCAGGAGGCCGAGTGGAATCGCCATGTAAGGGGTTGAGCGACATGGATGTCGCGAGAGCTGCGATGGGCCAGGGATGGCCCTTCGCAGCGTGCCCCTGGAGTGGTGATGGAACGAGGGAACCCCGGCGTAGCCGGGGCCGGATGTCGGGGTGCCCTTCTCTTTGGTTACTTTCTCTTGGGCAAGCAAGAGAAAGTGACTCGCCCGTGAGGGGCGAAACCAAGACGAAAGATCGCCACACTAATGATCGTTGCCCGAAGATAAATAGCGCTGCGTACAGAAAACACAAACTTGCCAGTCCGATATCAAGCGGATCCTCCACGCAAGAATGCGAAGAACCTTTCTATACCCACGCCAAATGGCCTTTTTCCGCACCCGGCTTGCAGCCGATGCACCACCGTCTACCGTCTGAAATGGGGAGTCCCCCGACAACCATTCAGGAGCCCATCATGAAGCCATGGATCATCGTCGCCCTGTGCCTGCTTGGCCTGGCCGGCTGCGCCAGCGAATACATCATCACCACCACAGACGGCCAGATGCTCACCAGCGATGGCAAGCCGGAACTGGACGAGGACACCGGCATGCTCGAGTTCACCGACAGCGAGGGCCGCAAGCAACAGATTCCGCAAAGCAGCGTCAAACAGATGCTCGAGCGCTGAGGCCTGAAAGCGCGCTGGCATATGCCTTGCTTCATCTCATCGCAAAAGGCCCTTCCAACGTCGGAAATGGCTTGATCGACAACGGCGTCGTATTCGATCCCTGCTTTGCAGCCGGGATGGGTACGACGCTTTTTTATGGACGGCAATCCATGAACCACCGTCTTTTGCGTGAGCGTAAGGAAACAGCATGAGCGAACACGACACCCCGCGTGACGATGCCCTGGCCTGGGCCTGGGGCAGCGACGCCCCGGAGAAGAGCGTGCTGAACATCGGCTTCATGGCCTTGAGCGACTCGGCTTCGGTGATTGTCGCCGCGACCCAGGGTTTCGCCGAGAAATATGGGCTGAGCCTCAGGCTGCAGCGTCAGACGTCCTGGGCCAGCTCGCGCGACCGCCTGCTCAGTGGTGAACTGGACGCCGCCCACAGCCTCTATGGGTTGATCTACGGCGTGCAGCTGGGCCTAGGCGGTGCGGCGACCACCGATATGGCCGTACTCATGGGGCTGAACCAGAACGGCCAGAGCATCAACCTCTCGCAAACGCTGCAGGAGGCCGGCGTGACCAGCGGCGAAGCACTGCGGCAATACGTGCACCAGCATGAAGCACGCCTGACCTTCGCCCAGACGTTCCCGACCGGCACCCATGCGATGTGGCTCTACTACTGGCTGGCCAGCCAGGGCATTCATCCGCTGCGCGATGTCGACAGCGTAGTGGTGCCGCCGCCACAGATGGTCGAACACCTCAAGGCCAGGCGCATCGACGGCTTCTGCGTCGGCGAGCCCTGGACCGCCAAGGCCGTCGATGAACAGCTCGGCTGCACCGTCACCACCATTCAGGCGATCTGGCCAGATCACCCGGAAAAAGTGCTGGGCTGCACCCGCGCCTTCGTCGACCAGAATCCCAACACCGCCCGCGCCCTGATCATGGCGGTGCTCGACGCCGCACGCTTCATTGATGACAGCGAGGAAAACAGGCGCAGTACCGCCCTGCTGCTCAGCGGCAGCGACTACGTCAACGCTCCAGTCTCGGCGATCACCCCGCGCTTCCTCGGTCAGTATCAGAACGGCCTCGGCCACGCCTGGCAGGACGAGCACCCGCTGCGCTTCCATGCCGGCGGCCTGGTCAACCAGCCCTACCTGTCCGATGCCATGTGGTTCATGACCCAGTTCCGTCGCTGGGGCCTGCTGCGCAGCGACCCCGACTACCTGGACGTAGCCCGCCAGGTTCAGCAACTGGCGCTGTACCGCGAGGCAGCAACAGCACTGGGGATTGCAGTGCCGGGCGAGATGCGCAGCTCGATCCTGCAGGACGGCACGTGCTGGGACGGCAGCGATCCCGCCGCCTACGCCCGCAGTTTTCGTCTGCATGCCCTGGCCGACAGCTCGGCTGTCGCCGTGTAACTGCCAGGAGAGCCCTCGATGCTGCGTATCCTGCTGATCAACGACACCCCGAAGAAAGTCGGCCGCCTGAAATGCGCGCTGATCGAGGCGGGTTTCGAGGTGATCGACGAATCCGGCTTGACCATCGACCTGCCCGAACGCGTCGAGGCCGTGCGTCCCGACGTCATCCTGATCGATACCGAATCCCCCGGCCGCGACGTGATGGAACAAGTGGTGCTGGTCAGCCGTGACCAACCGCGTCCCATCGTCATGTTCACCGACGAGCACGACCCCGGCGTGATGCGCCAGGCGATCCAGAGCGGCGTCAGCGCCTACATCGTCGAGGGCATCCACGCTCAGCGCCTGCAACCGATTCTCGACGTCGCCATGGCCCGCTTCGAGAGCGACCAGGCGCTACGCGCGCAGCTGCAGGCACGTGACGCACAACTGGCTGAACGCAAGCGCGTGGAGCTGGCCAAGGGCCTGCTGATGAAGATGAAGAGTTGCAACGAGGAAGAGGCCTACACCCTGATGCGGCGCCAGGCCATGAGCCGCCAGCAGAAGCTGATTCAGGTGGCCGAACAGATCATCGCCATGCACGACATGCTCGGCGGCTGAGCAACTGTACCGCTGAAACAGTTCACTGTATCGGTATGGACTGTATCACCCGGGCAACTGTTGTAGCCGCCTTCGCTGGCGCCTGTGTATGCCGCGTTCTGCTGGGCTCGGCTAGGGTAGACAGCCCCTAGCCGAGGATTCCCTCATGACCGAACACGACCTGCTGGCCGAAGCCGACCGCCGCGCCCTGGCCTACCTGGACGGCATCCCCACGCGCCGGGTCTTCCCCGACGCCTCAGCCATAGACGCCCTGGCCACCTTCGACCAGTCCCTGCCGGAGCAAGGCCATGCTGCCGATCAGGTACTCTGCCAGCTCGACGAAATTGGCTCACCAGCCACCGTGGCGAGTAATGCCGCGCGTTACTTCGGCTTCGTCATCGGCGCGACGCTGCCGGTGGCAGCAGCTGCGGAACGCCTGGTACTGGCCTGGGATCAATGCGCCTCGTCCTTCGACAATTCGCCAGTCGCTGATCGGCTGGAGAAAATTGCCGGACGCTGGGTCTGCCAAGCACTTGGGCTACCGGATCAGAGCGCCGTGGGGTTTGGCACCAGTGCAACCGCCTGCACCCTGGCCTGTATTTCTGCCGCACGGCGCGTGCTGCTGGCACGCCAGAGCTGGGATTTCGATGGTGACGGATTATTCGGCGCACCGCAGATCCGCGTCGTACTCGCAGAAACGACACACATCACGGTGAAGAAAGCACTGCGCGTACTCGGCTTCGGCATGAACCACCTCCACTATGCGCCCGTGGACCAGTACGGGCGTATCGACCCGGCCCGGCTCCCTGAACTGGATGAGCGCACGCTACTGATATTGCAGGCCGGAGAGGTCAATACCGGCGAGTTCGACCGTTTTGCCGAACTGATTGCCATAGCCCACGAGGCTAACGCCTGGGTGCATGTCGATGGCGCATTCGGCCTATGGGCGCGCGCCTCATCCTCAGCGCATTTGCTCCAAGGCGTCGAGCTGGCAGATAGCTGGACGACCGATGGACACAAGTGGCTGAACACCCCTTACGACAGTGCCATGGCGATCTGCCGTGACGCCGACGCACTGGCTGCCGCGATGAACAGTGATGCAGCCTACGCGTCGGCGAGCAAGGATGCGCAGAAGAACCTGACACTGGAGTTCTCTCGTCGCGCCCGAGGCATCGCCGTCTGGGCGGCCCTGGCCCACCTGGGCCGCACTGGCTTGAAAGCGATGATCGACCGCCACATCCGCCAGGCTGAAGAGCTGGCCAGCAGACTGCGCGCCGCCGGCTATCAGGTACTGAACCGGGTTGTGCTGAACCAGGTATTGGTGCGTGGCGATACGGACGAACAGACCATCGCCATTCGCCAAGCAGCCCAGGCGTCCGGCGAAGTCTGGTTCGGACCAACTGTCTGGGAGGGGCGCCCCGCCTTTCGCCTGAGCCTTTGCTCCTGGCGCACCGAAGACGCCGATGTGGAGGCACTGGGTGCCTTGCTGCTGCGCTTGAAAGATGAGTTGAGCTGAAGCGACTGATTCGCTGTTTTAGCCTGCAACTGCGCTGGACAGCGCAGTTCGGCAGCCCTTATCTTTAGCGCCGACCACACCTGTGGCCAACGTCGCTCGGACGGTTCCGGGCGCTTACGTATCCGAGGAAATCATGGCCGAGAACGCCAAGCGCCGTTTTGCGCGCATCGATCGTCTCCCCCCCTACGTCTTCAACATCACCGCCGAACTGAAGATGGCTGCACGCCGTCGCGGTGAAGACATCATCGACTTCTCCATGGGCAACCCCGACGGCGCGACTCCGCCGCACATCGTCGAGAAACTCGTGCAGGTCGCCCAGCGTGAAGACACCCACGGATACTCCACTTCTCGCGGTATTCCCCGCCTGCGCCGTGCAATCTCGCGCTGGTACAAGGACCGCTACGACGTGGAGATCGATCCGGAAAACGAAGCTATCGTCACCATCGGCTCCAAGGAAGGCCTGGCGCATCTGATGCTGGCCACCCTGGATCATGGCGATACCGTGCTGGTGCCCAACCCCAGTTACCCGATTCACATTTACGGCGCCGTGATCGCCGGCGCCCAGGTGCGCTCCGTACCGCTGGTGCCGGGCGTGGACTTCTTCGCCGAGCTGGAACGGGCCATCCGCGAATCGATTCCCAAGCCGAAGATGATGATCCTCGGCTTCCCTTCCAACCCCACCGCGCAGTGCGTGGAGCTGGATTTCTTCGAGCGCGTGGTGACTCTGGCCAAGCAGTATGACGTGCTGGTGGTGCACGACCTGGCTTACGCCGACATCGTCTATGACGGCTGGAAAGCGCCCTCGATCATGCAGGTGCCGGGTGCCAAGGACATCGCGGTGGAGTTCTTCACCCTGTCCAAGAGCTACAACATGGCTGGCTGGCGGATCGGCTTCATGGTCGGCAACCCGGAGCTGGTCAGCGCCCTGGCGCGGATCAAGAGCTACCACGACTACGGCACCTTCACCCCGCTGCAGGTGGCGGCCATCGCTGCGCTGGAAGGCGATCAGCAATGCGTGCACGACATCGCCGAACAGTACCGGCAACGCCGCAACCTGCTGGTCAAGGGCCTGCACGAGATCGGCTGGATGGTGGAAAAACCCAAGGCCTCGATGTACATCTGGGCCAAGATCCCCGACGCCTACGCGCACCTGGGCTCGCTGGAGTTCGCCAAGAAGCTGCTGGCCGAGGCCAAGGTCTGCGTCTCGCCGGGCTTGGGTTTTGGCGACTATGGCGACGACCATGTACGCTTCGCCCTGATCGAGAACCAGGACCGCAGTCGTCAGGCGCTGCGCGGCATCAAGGCGATGTTCCGCGCCGACGGTTTGCTGCCAGGCAAGCCGGCCAAGGCAGAAACCGACTAAGCATTGAAGGGCGCCGTGAGGCGCCCTTTCTGCATGGGGCACGGAAACCGACAAGTTCTGCGACAATTCAGGACGTTAGCGCACACCAAGCGGTAGTTTCGGACAATTGCCCGGCAGAGTGAACGCCCGTACACTGCGCGCCCCTCCTCTGACGGTTATCCCCCATGCTCTTCGTTTTGCGCATGCTGCTGATGGGCGTGCATTTCATCCTGGCCGGCCTCCTCGGCCTGCTGATTGGCCTGTGTCGCCCGTTCAATCCGGACAATAGCCGCCTCTGTGCACGCCTCTATTCGCTACCTGCACTGTGCCTGCTGCGCCTGAAGCTGAAGACCGATGTACGTCCCTTGCTGGAGCACCAGCGCTCCTGCGTGATCATCGCCAACCACCAGTCCAACTTCGACCTGTACGTGCTTGGCCGCGTGGTACCGGAGCGCACCGTGAGCATCGGCAAGAAGAGCCTCAAGTGGGTGCCGTTCTTCGGACAGCTGTACTGGCTGGCCGGCAACGTGCTGATCGATCGCAGTAACGCCGTCGCCGCCAAGCGCGCGATGCTCACCACCACCGAAACGCTGCGCAACCGCGACACCTCGATCTGGGTCTTCCCCGAAGGCACGCGCAACCTAGGCCGCGGCCTGCTGCCGTTCAAGAAGGGAGCATTTCAGATGGCGATCAGTGCCGGCGTACCGATCATCCCGGTGTGCGTGAGCAACTACGCTAAGTCCATGCGCCTGAATCGCTGGAACAGCGGGCGCATCATGATCCGTTCGTTGCCAGCAATCCCCACCGAAGGCCTCAGCCTGGACGACATGCCCGCCCTGATGGAACGCTGCCAGCAAGCCATGAGCGAGTGCATCAGCAGCATGGACAGGGAATTGGCGACGGCCTGAGTGTTGAAGCGGGACGCCTGTGCGCAATGGCGACCCGCCTTGATCATCAAATCCATCGATAGTGACTCTGCAGAGCATCCATTATTCAATCGAAATGACTTCGGCGATTCTGTGCCCACGCCACCTCCCGACCTGGAGCACAGAACATGTCCCGCCTCTCTCAAGCCGCCCGCAACGGTGCCCTCGCAGCCATCGGCCTATACCTGATCTGCACCTCTACGGTGCTGGTCGTGAGTTACGCCGCCGTCCAGCCAAGCACTCCAACCGTTGCACAAGCAGGCCCGCTACAGAGCCTGATCACTCATTTGCCCGCCCTGCTCGGCGCGCGCTCGCAAGGTTGAGTGGACGGCCATGATCAAAAATCACCGCACCCGCCTGCTGGTGCTCGCCAGCCTGTCGCTGCTGACCACCTTGCTGGCCCTGAGTGGCATCGGCAAAGGCTCGGCTGGCACCGTGGCGCGCAATATCGAATGCAGCCACAAACTGGCTCATCATCTGGAGCTGGCCGAGAGCCTCAAGCGGCAGCGCAGCAGCCCACCACCGAGCAGAGGCGAACGGCTCTCGCCTTACTTCGTGCTCACTCAGCAGACATGAAAAAACCCGGATAACCGGGCTTTTTCATGTCTCGATATCAGATTCAGGCCTTGGCTTGTTTGCCCTGAGCGACAAAACGCATCATCCACTCCGCCACAGCACTGCCCTGCTGCGAGTGTTTGAGGCTATCCACGCCCTGCTGATAGATCTGCTCGCCAAGATGCTGCTGACGCAGCTCAAGCAGCGCCCGCGAGTAATCGTGGACGAATTCCGGGTGCCCCTGAAAGCACAACACCTGATCCTCGATGTGGTAAGCACCAATCGGGCAGAAGTCGCTGGACGCCAGCAGCGTGGCCTTTTCCGGCAGGCGAGTGACCTGATCCTGGTGGCTGATCAGCAGCTGCAGCTCGTCCAGAGCCGGGCTCATCCACTGCGGTTTGCCTGCCAGGCGGTAACTGTGCACGCCAACCCCCCAACCTTGCTCGGCACGCTCGGCCTTGCCGCCCAGCAACAGCGCCAGCAGTTGGTGGCCGAAGCAGATGCCCAACAGCTTGTCGCCACGTTTGTAACGCTCAAGCAGATATTCCTTTAGCGTCTGAATCCACGGATCGCTACCAAAAGAATCGGCCTTACTGCCGGTCACCAGGTAAGCATCGAATTTCTCGCTATCGGGCGGGTAATGCCCATCCACCACGTTGTAGACACTGAACTCCGCCGCAACCGGCTGCTGAGCGAACAACTGCTCGAACATGCGGCCATAGCCCTGATACTGGTCGACCAGTTCGGGGCGGAGGATGTCAGTTTCCAGGATGCAGATACGCAGTGACATGAGGTTTCCTGTGGTGAACACGGAGGGTGGGTGATTTGTGCGTTTTTCTTAACACATGAACTCGCACAAAGAAATAGCCGACCCTGATTTTCAAGCAGATTCGCGATTGTCGGCACTGTGCAATGCCACGAACAGTCGTCAATTAAAATTGACAACTCATAAGCAAAGTCGTGCCCGAAGGACGCTCCATCAGCCGCTTCGATAGTTACCATGCGCTTCATTCACTTCTGTGATTGCCGGCCCGCGGCGAATATCGCCACATCGGGCAGTCGCCCTCAGCACACAGAAGGAAATTCACCATGAGCATCTATGCCGCACTCGCCAGCTTCGCCGCTGCTTCCGCCTTCCAGACTTCGGCACCGGCTCGTCCCGCTCCAGCGGAGCCAGCCGCCCGTGACATTCGTAAAAGCTGACAGCCAACGCAGGAGAGCAGCCATGCACAGCCAACTCAACCACGACGCCTATGGCGTCACCTATGTTCATCTGCAAGACGGCGGCCTGCAATTCGAGACCGAAGCCGCCCTGCAGCTCGATGATGGCAGCATGCTGACCCTGCGCATGCCGACACGACACAGCGAGATGCTGGCGATCCACGAAGCCGTTTGCATTCGCCAGGGCTGGTGCCAGGTGGCGTGAAATCGCGATGGTCTAGACTCTCGTGACATTCACGGAACGAGGAACTGGCCCATGCAAACACGCACTCTGATCGCCCTGTTCACCGGCAGCCTGTTGCTGGCCGGCAACGCCCTGGCGGATCGCCCCGGCAGCGACTGGATCACCATTGACGACGCCCTGAGCAAGGCCCGCGCGGCCGGCTACACCGAACTGCACAAGATCGAGGCCGACGATGCTGGCTACTGGGAAGGCGAAGGCCTGAAACAGGATGGCCGCCTTTACGAATTCCGTATCGACGGCAAGAGCGGTGCAGTGATTCGCGACCAGTTGGAAGATTGACACCCTTGAACAAAAGAAACGGCCCTGACGGGCCGTTTCTCATTGCGTGCCTGATAACACTCGGTGCGCGTGGCGCACCCTACGGAGTCGCCTGACTTTTTACCTCAGAAGGTTTCGTTCTTGGCCGCTTTCTCCAGCAACAACGCGGGCGGCAGGAAGCGCTCGCCGTACTGCTCGGCCAAGTACTGCGCACGGGCGACGAAGTCCTTCACCCCGTATTGGTTGATGAACTGCAGCGCACCACCGGTCCAGGCCGCGAAGCCGATGCCGAAGATCGAGCCGATGTTGGCGTCGGCCACCGATTTCAGTACCCCCTCCTCCACACAGCGCACCGTCTCGATGGCCTGAATGAACAGGATGCGGTCGCGCACGTCTTCCTGCGAGATCTGCGCATCGGCCTTCTCGAAGCGCGCCTTGAGTTCGGGCCACAGGTGCTTCTTGCCTCCTACTGGGTAGTCGTAGAAGCCCACGCCCACCGCTTTGCCCGGACGCTTGTACTCATTGAACATCAGATCGATCACGGCAAAGGCCGGGTGCTCGGGGATGGATTTGCCCTCGGCCGCCAGATCCTTGATGGTCTGCTGGCGGATGTGATTCATCAGGCTCATCGACACTTCATCGCTGATCGCCAGCGGGCCAACCGGCATGCCGGCCTTGCGCGCCTCGTTCTCGATCATCGCCGCGCTGACGCCCTCGCCGAGCATGGCCAGGCCTTCGTTGGTGAAGGTGCCGAACACGCGCGAGGTGAAGAAGCCGCGGCTGTCGTTGACCACGATGGGCGTCTTCTTGATCTGCATGACGTAGTCGAAGCCACGCGCCAGCGTCTCTTCCGAGGTTTTCTCGCCACGGATGATCTCCACCAGTGGCATCTTGTCCACGGGGCTGAAGAAGTGCAGGCCGATGAATTTCTCCGGCTTGGCCACTGCAGTCGCCAAGCCAGTGATCGGCAGCGTCGAGGTGTTGGAGGCGATCACTGCATCGCTCAGCGCAGCGGCTTCTGCGGCGGCAGTGACCTTGCCCTTGAGCGCGCGATCCTCGAACACCGCTTCGATGATCAGGTCGCAACCGGCGAAGTCCGCCTCGCTGTCGGTCGCCTTGATCAGCGCCAGGAAGGCCTCGCGTTGCTCGGCGTTCATATGGCCCTTACTGACCTTCTTGTCGAGCAGCTTGGCCGAGTAGGCCTTGCCCTTCTCAGCCGCTTCGAGGGAAACATCCTTGAGCACCACTTCGATGCCGGCGGCCGCCGAGACGTAGGCGATACCGGCGCCCATCATGCCGGCACCGAGCACACCGACCTTCTTGGTTACCGACTTTTCATAGCCCTGCGGGCGCGAGCCACCGGCGTTGATCTCGTTGAGCTGGAACCAGAAGGTGCCGATCATGTTCTTCGCCACCTGACCGCAGGTCAGCTCGGTGAAGTAGCGCGCTTCGATGATCTGTGCGGTGTCGAAGTCGACCTGCGCACCCTCGACGGCGGCGCACATGATCTTCTCCGGCGCCGGGAAGCAGCCCTTGGTCTTGTCACGCAGCACGCTCGGGGCGATGGCCAGCATCTGCGCCACGTTCGGCGAACTCGGCGTGCCGCCCGGGATCTTGTAGCCCTGCACGTCCCACGGTTGTTTGGCGGAGGGGTTGGCGGCGATCCAGGCGCGGGCCTTGGCCAGCATCTCGTCGCGGTCGCTGGCCAGGTCGTGAATCAAGCCGGCCTTGAGCGCCGCGTCCGGGCGCACCTTCTTGCCTTCGGCCAGGTATGGCAGAGCCTTTTCCAGGCCGAGCAGACGCACCATGCGCACCACACCGCCACCACCCGGCAAAAGGCCGAGAGTGACTTCGGGCAGGCCAAGCTGCACGTGGCTTTCATTCAGGGCAATGCGGTGGTGACAGGCCAGGGCGATTTCCCAGCCGCCGCCCAGCGCTGCGCCGTTGATGGCGGCGACCACCGGCTTGCCGAGGGTTTCCAGGCGACGTAGTTGGCCCTTGATCTTCAGGATCATCGCGTAGAAGCCCTGAGCCTCGGCCTGGGTGACCTTGATCAGCTCGCCCAGGTCACCGCCAGCGAAGAAGGTCTTCTTCGCCGAGGTGACGACTACCCCGGCGATCGAATCCTTCTCTGCCTCCAGGCGGTCGACGATCTGGCCCATGGCTTCGCGGTAGACCGCGTTCATGGTGTTGGCGCTCTGGCCAGGCATGTCCATGGTCAGGACGACGATATTGTCCTGGCCCTTTTCGTAACGGATGGCGTCAGTCATTTTTATATTCTCTTGCCAAAGCTGTGGGAGCCACGTAGGGCGGGTGCAACCCGCCAACATACGAAAGGCGGGTTGCACCCGCCCTACCGGTCAGACTCGTTCGATGATGGTGGCGATACCCATACCGCCACCGACGCAGAGGGTGGCGAGACCGTAGCGCAACTGACGTTTTTCCAGCTCGTCGAGCAGCGTGCCGAGGATGGCGCAACCAGTGGCACCCAACGGGTGGCCCATGGCGATGGAGCCGCCGTTGACGTTGACCTTGTCTTCGCTGACGCCCATGTCCTTCATGAACTTCATCACCACCGAGGCGAAGGCCTCGTTGACCTCGAACAGGTCGATGTCGTCGATGGATAATCCGGCCTTGGCCAGTGCCTTACGCGTAGCCGGTGCGGGGCCGGTGAGCATGATGGTCGGGTCGGTGCTGGTCACCGCCGTGGCGACGATGCGCGCGCGCGGTTTCAGACCCAGCTCCTTGCCTTTGGCCTCGGAGCCGATCAGCATCAGCGCTGCGCCATCGACGATGCCGGAGCTGTTGCCCGGCGTGTGCACGTGCTCGATACGCTCGACATAGCTGTAGACGCGCAGCGCGGTGGAGTCGAAGCCCATCTGCCCCATCATCTCGAAACTGGGCTTGAGCTTGCCCAGGCCTTCGAGGGTGGAATCTCCACGAATGAACTCGTCATGGTCGAGCAGCACGATGCCGTTCTGATCGGCAACCGGCACCAGCGACTTGGCAAAGGCACGATTGCCACTGGCTCGTGCGGCCTTCTGCTGCGAACGCAGAGCGAAGGCATCGACGTCGTTACGGCTGAAGCCTTCCAGCGTGGCGATCAGGTCAGCGCCGATGCCCTGCGGGACGAAATTGCTGTGGATGTTGGTTTCCGGGTCCATCACCCAGGCGCCGCCGTCGGAGCCCATGGGAATACGCGACATGGACTCCACACCGCCGACCACCACCAGATCCTCGAAGCCGGAGCGCACCTTCATCGCGCCCAGGTTCACCGCCTCCAGCCCCGACGCACAGAAGCGATTGAGCTGCACGCCCGCCACGCTGACGTCCCAATCCGCAACCATGGCGGCGGTCTTGGCGATATCGGCGCCTTGATCGCCCACGGGCGTCACGCAGCCCAGAACGATGTCGTCGACCTGACTGGTATCCAGATCATTGCGCGCTTGCAGGGCATTCAGCAGGCCGGCTACCAGTTGAACGGGCTTGACGCTGTACAGCGCGCCGTCCTTCTTGCCCTTGCCACGGGGCGTACGCACCGCGTCGAAAATATATGCTTCGGTCATGGCGTCCTCGGAGACTATTGCGGCGTTGGTGGAACATCATGCCCCGGCCACGCCTGTTCTTATTGAGCCTGCTTACCATAGCGCCGGAGCGCCGTGGCTCAATGACCGAAGCGCTCAGCGCCATTGACCACTGAGCTCAGACGAACGGTCGTTTGTTCGATTGGCTGCGGCCATTGCAAGCAAGCGCTCTGCCTCAGGCTCTGCAGCATGTTCAACGACGATGCACATAGCTCGAGCTTTCTAGAAAGCCTTGGCTAGAAACCAAGTCATCTAAGGAGATTGTGACGCCAACCCTAGAGTTATTCATGCGCCGGGACAGATAACGGCGCAGGGAGCCGCCGCCGGGTCATGCCGGGGTGGTGAATCAGAACCACGCCCAGGCGTGACGAAGCGACCCGCCAGGCATTGCGGCAGGCGCCCGACGCCACACCCATAACAAAAAAGGCATACGGCCATGTTCAAACAGCCGAAATACCGCCAGGCTGGCGTCATCCTTTTCGCCACGGCGGTCATCCTGATCCTTCCCAACCTGACCCGCCTGGTCAGTTGAACCTCCACAGCACCCGCCACTGTGCCGACGCCGTAGCGCGCTCAGCGCAGTGCGGGTATCCACCACGCTAGCAACAACGGAATCAGCGCGAAGGCCAGCAGCGTCGAACACAGCACCAGGCTGGCGACTTGCTCCGGTGAACGGCCGGCGCGCACGGCGAACAGGTAGTTGAATACCGCCACCGGCATCGACGATTGCAGCACCAGCACGGCATGCGCCAGCGGCTGCAGG
Organism: Ectopseudomonas composti; assembly: GCF_900115475.1. Taxonomy (GTDB): domain Bacteria; phylum Pseudomonadota; class Gammaproteobacteria; order Pseudomonadales; family Pseudomonadaceae; genus Aquipseudomonas; species Aquipseudomonas composti. The sequence continues at coordinate 34,363 of NZ_FOWP01000003.1, read as the reverse complement.
CCGATTGCCCAACCGATGATCCAGCCCAGCGCCGCGCCACAGAGAATGCGCAGCAAGCCCAGCAGCAGGCCGCTGCCCAGGTGCTGCACACGGATACTGGCCAGCGAAACGCCCAGCGTGATCAGCATCATGGGAATGGTCATGCCGCCCAACAGGTCGACGGTATTGGCCAGCCAGCGCGGCAGTTCAACATCGAGAAACAACACCGGCAGCACCAGCGCCAGGCTGATCATGATCGGGTTGAGCAGCAGGCCCTTGAGTGATCCCTCGGCGCCGGACAGCAGCATGCCGATGCTGAAGTGCCCCACCGACAACGCCAGGAAGAAAGCCACCGCCAACGCCAGGCCTGGCTCGCCGAAGGCGAACAGCGCCATGGGCAGCCCCATGTTGCCCGAGTTCGGGAACAGGTAGGCCGGCACCAACACCTTCCAGTCGATGGCGAACAAGCGGCTCAGCAGCCAGCCAATCGCGCCCATCGCGCAGGTCACAAGCACACAGGCCAGCGCCATCTGCGAGAACGCGCCGAGGTCCAGTTCCGCCCGGCTCAGTGTCGACAGCACCAGACAGGGCGTGCCGATATTGAGCACCAGGCGCGCGACGAAATCGGTGGGATAGGCGTGACCACTGCGCACCCAGCCATAGCCAATGCCTGCAGCAATCAAAACCGGGGCCAGAACAGCGAAAAGCTCGGCTAACATCTACCACTCCCGTCACGTCGAGCGAGGCATCCTAGACTGCACGCAAGGCTCGGGCAATGATGACGGGCTGATCAATCCACTCCGGAGTACGCCATGCGCCTGATTCTCCTATTCGCCGGTCTGCTCGGCCTGCTCACTGCCCAAGCGAGTGAAATCGACCAGGCTGCCGCCATTTCCGCTTTGCAGCAAAGCGACAGCCTGCTGATCGATGTACGCAGCGCCGAGGAGTTCGCTGACGGCGCGCTGCCTGGTGCGATCCGCATCGGGCACGAAGACATCGCTGCACAGATCGCCAGCGTCGCACCGGACAAGGACCGCCCGTTGGTGCTGTATTGCCGCAGTGGGCGCCGCTCGGCACTCGCCCAGCAGAGCCTGGAACAAATGGGCTATAGCAGGGTGATCAATGCCGGCGCCTATGACGACCTGCGGCCATTGCTGGAGCACCGCGAATGAGAGCCGCCCTGCTGTTGGCTCTGATCGCCCTGAGCAACGTGGCGCAGGCTGCCGAGTTCGAAGTGCAGCTCAACGATGGGCGGCATGCCTGGAGCAGCAGCGAATTGCTCGAGCACCCGCAAGCCCGAGATATCGAAATCGTCGACGATGTCAGCTACAAGCGTCCCATGCACTACCGCGCCGTGCCGATCAGTGCGTTGCTCGAAGGTGTTGCACCCGGCGACCACCTGCAAGCGGTGGCCTTGGACGGCTTTGCTGCAGAACTGCCGGCCGCAATCCTGCTGGCCAAGGAAGGGGCGAAAGCCTGGCTGGCCATCGAAGATCCACAACAGCCCTGGCCACCACTATCACAGGGCAAAGCCAGCGCCGGGCCTTTCTATCTGGTCTGGAGCGATCCCACCGCCAGCCAGATCGGCCCCGAGCAGTGGCCATTTCAGGTCGCCCGGATTCGTCAATTGGCCCCGGTCGAACAACGCTTCCCCGCCCTGCTCCCGGCGACGGATGCGAATGCTAAAGTGCAGACGGGTTTCGCCGTCTACCAGAAGAACTGCATGGCCTGTCATCGCCTCAATGGCGCGGGCGACTCCGAGTTCGGCCCGGATCTGAATATCCCGCACAACCCAACCGACTATTTCAGCGGCGATTTTCTACAACGCTACATTCGCGACCCGCAAAGCCTGCGCCGCTGGCCGCAGGGGCGCATGCCCGGCTTCAGCGAACAGGTACTGCCGCCTGCCGAACTAGAACGATTGATCGCTTATCTGCAGCACATGGCCCAGCGTAAGAGCAACACGAGCCTGTAGAGCGATTCAGGTAGGGTGCGCCGTGCGCACCGAGATTTTGACGGGGCACCCGAGGTGCGCACGGCGCACCTACGAAAGGCCCACAGTGGTGACGCAGCGTCTGCGGTGCGCGCGGCGCAACCTACGTCATGAGCGTCATTGGCGCTTCACTGCTGACGCACCTGCAGCAGTGGCGCCACCTGCACCTGTGCATGCATCTGCTCGCAACCACCACCACGACGCATGCCACGTACCGGGCAGGCGTCCAGGTAGTCCAGACCGACCGCCAGCTTCAGATGTCGCTCCGGGCGCGCCAGGCAGTTGGTTACGTCGAAGCTGTACCAGGCATCACCGACCCAGGCCTCGGCCCAGGCATGGCTGGCCAGGTGCTCGGCGTCGTCGGTGTAGAGGTAGCCCGACACATAACGCGCCGGCACGCCCAGGCTGCGCGCGCAGGCGAGAAAGGCATGGGTGTGATCCTGGCAGACGCCACGACGGCCGGCGAAAGCATCGGCCGCACTGGTATCCACCTCAGTGATGCCAGGCTGGTAGGCGATATGGGCATTGAGCGCATGCATCAGGTCGATCAGACCGCTGCGATCCTTGCGCGCCTTGCTCTGCTGCACGGCAAATTCACGGATGGCGTCATCGGCCTGGGTCAGACGGGTGAAGCGCAAGAACGGCAGCGCTGACTGGCGCTCGTGCTCGGCTTCGCAGGCTTCGTCGATTTCCACCTGGCCGCGGGCGCCGATGATGATCGACTCGTGCGGCTCGTCCAGGGTCAGCACATGCAGGATGTTGCCGTAGGGGTCGAGCTGGGCGTGCACCGGGCGCGGCAAATCGAGCTGCCAACTGAGCACCTGCTGGCGCTCGCTGTCGTGCGGGGTCAGGCGCAGGTACTGGATGCTCGCGCGCACCTGATCATCGTAACGGTAGGTGGTGTCATGGCTGATCGAGAGTCTCATGCGACCTCCAGATAGGATGTGTGAATGGTGTTGCCCAGCTGGCGCACCAGCAGAATGAAGTCGGTGAGCCAGGCGTGCAGGCCCTCGTCGAGCACTTCGTCGATGCTGGTGTAACGCAGCCGCGCATCCAGTTCGGCAGCCAGTCGCTGCGCCGGACGGCCGTTCTCTCCCGGTAGACCTGCAAGCATCAGATTGAGCTCTTCCATGCAGGCACGCAGCGAACGCGGCACATCGGGACGCAGCAGCAGCAACTCAGCGACCTTGCGCGTGCGTGGCGAGCCTCGATAGCTCTCGGCGAAGGCCTCGAACGAGGACAACGCGCGCAGCAGCGCACTCCATTGGTAATAGCTGCGCGCCGTGCGCTCCTCCAGCTCGTCGATCTCCTCGCCGAGCATTTCGTAGCGCGCATCGAGCAGGCGCAGGGTGTTGTCGGCACGCTCGATGAAGGTGCCCAGGCGGATGAAGCGATAGGCCTCGCCGCGCATGATGGTGCCGAAGGTGGCGCCGCGAAACAGGTGCGAACGCTCCTTGACCCACTCGCAGAAACGGCTGATGCCGTAACGCCCCAGGCCCTGCTCGGCGATACCGCGCATCTCCAGCCAGCTGGCGTTGATGTTCTCCCACATGTCGGCGGTGATCCGCCCGCGCACGGCATGGGCGTTGCTGCGTGCGGCCTGCAGGCAGCAGTAGATGCTGCCCGGATTACTCGCGTCGAGGGCGAAGAAGTGCAGCATGCGTTCGCCGTGCAGCGGGCCGTGGCGTTCCAGGTAGTCGTCCAGGGTGCCGGTGATCAGCAGCGGCATGGCCAGTTCGTCGAGGCCATCGCCCCGGCCGTCCTGCGGCATCAGCGACAGCGAATAGCTGACGTCGAGCATGCGCGCCAGGTTCTCGGCACGTTCCAGGTAGCGCGACATCCAGTACAGATCGGAGGCAGTTCTCGAAAGCATATTCAGTCCTCCACCACCCAGGTGTCCTTGGTTCCGCCGCCTTGCGACGAGTTGACCACCAGCGAGCCTTCGCGCAGTGCCACGCGAGTCAGGCCGCCAGGCACCAGGCGGGTTTCACGGCCGGTCAGGACGAACGGGCGCAGGTCGATATGGCGCGGTGCGATGCCGCGTTCGACGAAGGTCGGGCAGGTCGACAGACACAGCGTCGGCTGGGCGATGTAGGCCTCCGGCCTGGCGATCAAGCGGGCGCGGAAATTCTCGATCTCGGCCTTGCTCGCCGCCGGGCCGACCAGCATGCCGTAGCCGCCGGAGCCCTGGGTTTCCTTGACCACCAGCTCGGACAGATTGGCCAGCACGTGGGACAGCTCCTCCGGCTTGCGGCACTGCCAGGTCGGTACGTTCTTGAGGATCGGCTCCTCGTCCAGGTAGAAGCGGATCATGTCGCCGACATAGGGGTAGATCGACTTGTCGTCGGCCACGCCGGTGCCAATGGCGTTGGCCAGGACCACGTTGCGCGAGCGATAGGCGGACAGCAGGCCAGCAACGCCGAGCATCGAATCTGGATTGAAAGCCAGCGGATCGAGGAAGGCATCGTCGAGGCGGCGATAGATCACATCCACCTGACGCGCACCGGCGGTGGTACGCATGTAGACCTTGTCGTCGCGCACGAACAGATCGGCGCCCTCCACCAGCTCCACGCCCATCTCGCGAGCGAGGAACGCATGCTCGAAGTAGGCGCTGTTGAAGCGCCCTGGCGTCAGTACCACGACCGTGGGGTTGTCTAGCGGGCTCGAGCTCTTCAGCGCGTCGAGCAGCAGGTTGGGGTAATGATCCACCGGCGCCACGCGCTGCGCGGCGAACAGCTCGGGGAACAGGCGCATCATCATCTTGCGGTCTTCGAGCATGTAGCTCACACCGCTGGGCGTGCGCAGGTTGTCTTCCAGCACGTAGTAGCTGCCGTCGCCGTCACGCACCAGGTCAACCCCGGCGATGTGCGCGTAGATGTCGCGGTGCAGGTCGAGGCCCTGCATGGCCATCTGGTAACCCTCGTTGGCCAGCACCTGCTCGGCCGGGATGATCCCCGCCTTGATGATGCGCTGGTCGTGATAGAGGTCGGCGAGAAACAGATTGAGCGCCTGCACACGCTGGATGCAACCGCGTTCGACGATACGCCATTCGCTGGCGGGGATGGAGCGGGGAATGATGTCGAAGGGAATCAGGCGCTCGGTGCCCTGATCGTCCCCATAGAGGGTGAAGGTAATCCCGGCGCGGTGAAACAGCAGGTCGGCTTCTCGTCGGCGCTGGGCCAGCAGATCGTCCGGCGTCTCTGCCAACCAACGGGCAAATTCGCGGTAGTGCGGGCGGACAGCGCCGCTCGCGTCGTACATCTCGTCATAAAAGGTGCGGGCCATGCCGTACTCCTTGTCACCCGGACTTGCAGCATCCTCTGCAAGGCCCGAGCCAGCACTATTATTCCTTTAATATCAACAACTTACATACAAAATAAAAACATTACGCACCATTTAGGTGCATTGTCATGTTCTCGTCATGACGCACCGCCCCATTGCGTGGCACAGCGCGCCGTGCAGGGCAGCCAGTCGCTCACCCATGCAGGCAGAAAGACTGCAACGTCCGCCCTAAAACGGGCCTGGACACTTAGCTGTCACATTGCGTGACCGAACGGTCGAGCGCAACCGCTTTTACAGCGGCCACGCGAGTAAAAAGTGTCTGAATGAATCGATGTAGCTAGGATGAAATCCCGGGGCGGGTTGTTAGAGCAAATCCCCGGATTTCATCCGGGCCACTTGCAAGTGCGCGAAGCGCTCCGTCAGTCCGGACAAAGATAAGCTGCGATCACTGCCTGCGCCGCCTCGAGGTGATGCTCATGGCTGAAGCCGGACACCTTCAATGGCTTGAGTTCATGATCGGCTGCCTGTAACCAGTGCAACTCGATGGCCGCTGAAAGCGCATAACCCGCGACGGTCTCCCGATTGCCCAGGGCATCGCGTTCTCCTTGGATGAACAGCGTTGGCGTGCGCAGTTCAGCCAGATGGGCAACGCGCGGCTTTTCGGGCTTGCCCGCGGCATAGAAGGGATAGCCGAGACACACCAGAGCGGACACCTGCAACTCGTCTGCCAGCAGGCTGGCCATGCGCCCGCCCATGGACTTGCCGCCGATAGCCAGCGGTCCTGCGACCCGTTGGCGCACCTGGGCATGCACATCGCGCCATTGTTGCAGCAGTTGCGCCTGAGGATTGGGCGGCCGTTTGCGCCCATCCACCCGCCGCTGCGCCATGTAGGCAAACTCGAAGCGCACCACGCGCACGCCCCGCTCTGCCAGGCCCTGAGCCATGGTCTGCATGAACGGACTGTCCATCGGCGCGCCCGCGCCATGGGCGAGGATCAACGTGCTCGATGCCGCCTGCGGCGGTTCGTCCCACAGCCAGGGTAGTCCCTGCTCACATTGACCCGCGTCAATAAACCTAGATGGCCCTTTGCTCATGCTTGCCTCGCGTCGATATCCGTGGTGTCCGTGGCTCGCTCATGCCTGCGGCCACCACGGTTATCGGCCGCTCTGCCATAACCGTGGATGGAAGCCCAGACATGAACACAACAACCCGTTCCGCCTACAACTACAGGGTGGTTCGCCAGTTCGCCATTATGACGGTGGTTTGGGGCATCGTCGGCATGGGACTCGGCGTATTCATCGCTGCCCAGCTGGCCTGGCCCGAACTCAACTTAAACCTACCGTGGACCAGCTTCGGCCGTCTGCGCCCGCTGCATACCAATGCGGTGATCTTCGCCTTCGGTGGCTGCGCCCTGTTCGCCACCAGCTACTATGCGGTGCAGCGCACCAGCCAGACCACGCTGTTCGCACCGAAACTGGCGGCCTTCACCTTCTGGGGTTGGCAACTGGTGATTCTGCTTGCAGCCATCAGCCTGCCCCTGGGCTGGACCAGCTCCAAGGAATACGCCGAACTGGAATGGCCGATCGACATTCTGATCACCATCGTCTGGGTCTCCTACGCCATCGTCTTCTTCGGCACGGTGATGCAGCGCAAGGTCAGCCACATCTACGTGGGCAACTGGTTCTTCGGCGGGTTCATCCTCACCGTGGCCATCCTGCACGTGGTCAACAACCTGGAGATTCCGGTCACCCTGACCAAGTCCTACTCGCTGTATGCCGGCGCCACCGACGCGATGATCCAATGGTGGTACGGCCACAACGCCGTGGGCTTCTTCCTCACCGCCGGCTTCCTCGGGATGATGTATTACTTCGTACCCAAGCAGGCCGGTCGCCCGGTTTACTCCTACCGCCTGTCCATCGTCCACTTCTGGGCGCTGATCGCGGTGTACATCTGGGCCGGCCCGCACCACCTGCACTACACCGCGCTACCTGACTGGGCGCAGAGCCTGGGCATGGTGATGTCGCTGATCCTCCTGGCACCGAGCTGGGGCGGCATGATCAACGGCATGATGACCCTCTCGGGGGCCTGGCACAAACTGCGTACCGACCCGATCCTGCGCTTTCTGGTGGTGTCCCTGGCCTTCTACGGCATGTCGACCTTCGAAGGCCCGATGATGGCCATCAAGACCGTCAACGCCCTGTCCCACTACACCGACTGGACCATCGGCCACGTGCACGCTGGCGCTCTCGGCTGGGTCGCCATGGTGTCGATCGGCTCGCTGTATCACCTGATTCCCAAGGTGTTCGGTCGTGAGCAGATGCACAGCATCGGCCTGATCAACGGCCACTTCTGGCTGGCCACCATCGGCACCGTGCTCTACATCGCTTCGATGTGGGTCAACGGCATCACCCAGGGCCTGATGTGGCGCGCAGTCAACGAAGACGGCACCCTCACCTACTCCTTCGTCGAAGCGCTGGAAGCCAGCCATGTCGGCTTCGTGGTGCGGGTGATCGGCGGCGCCATCTTCTTCAGCGGCATGCTGCTGATGGCCTGGAACGTCTGGCTGACCGTACGCAGCGCGAAATCGACCGAGATGGAAGCCGCTGCGCAGTTCTCGGTAGAAGGAGCCCACTGATGAAACACGAGATTCTCGAGAAGAACATCGGCCTGATGGCCCTGGTGATGATCCTGGCGGTCAGCATCGGTGGCCTGACGCAGATCGTCCCGCTGTTCTTCCAGGACGTCACCAATGAGCCGGTGGACGGCCTCAAGCCGTACAACGCGCTGCAACTGGAAGGCCGCGACATCTACATCCGCGAAGGCTGCGTCGGCTGCCACTCGCAGATGATCCGCCCGTTCCGCGCCGAAACCGAACGTTACGGCCACTACTCCGTGGCTGGTGAAAGCGTCTGGGACCACCCCTTCCTGTGGGGTTCCAAGCGTACCGGTCCGGACCTGGCTCGTGTTGGCGGCCGCTACTCGGACGAGTGGCACCGCGCCCACCTGTACAACCCGCGCAACGTCGTGCCGGAGTCGATCATGCCCGCCTACCCCTGGTTGGTGGAGCACGCACTCGATGGCAAGGACACCGCCAAGAAGATGAGCGCGCTGCGCACATTGGGCGTGCCCTACAGCGAAGCAGACATCGCCGGGGCCAGCGATGCGGTCAAGGGCAAGAGCGAGATGGATGCTCTGGTCGCCTACCTACAGGTGCTTGGCACCGCCGTGAAGAACAAGAGGTGAGTGCCATGTTCGAGCTTATCGATATCGGCACCCTGCGCGGCCTAGGCACCGCGCTGGTCCTGATCGCCTTCACCGCCGTCACCCTCTGGGCCTACAGCGGCAAACGCCGCGACGCCTTCGCCGAAGCCGCCAACCTGCCCTTCGCCGATGAGCCCAAGCCCGCCGTTTCGAGGACCCAAGCATGACCACCTTCTGGAGTTGGTACATCACCCTGCTGACCCTCGGCACCATGGTCGCCCTGTTCTGGCTGATCTTCGCCACTCGCAAGAGCGAAGTGCACAAGAGCCCGACCGAACAGACCATGGGCCATGCCTTCGATGGCATCGAGGAATATGACAACCCGCTGCCCAAGTGGTGGTTCATGCTATTTCTCGGCACCCTGGTGTTTTCCGTCTTCTACCTGCTGCTGTATCCGGGCCTGGGTAACTTCAAGGGCCTGCTGCCGGGCTATGAGGATGGCTGGACCCAGGTCAACCAGTGGCAGCGCGAGATGAATCGTGCCGATGAGCAATACGGTCCGATCTTCGCCAAATATGCTGCCATGCCCATCGAAGAAGTGGCCAAGGACGAGCGCGCACTGAAAATGGGCGGTCGCCTGTTCGCCTCCAACTGCGCGGTCTGCCACGGCTCAGATGCCAAGGGCAGCTACGGTTTCCCCAACCTGGCAGACAGCAGTTGGCGCTGGGGCGGCGAGCCGGAGACCATCAAGACCACCATCATGCATGGCCGTATGGGCATGATGCCGGCGCAAGGTCCGGTGATCGGCGAAGATGGCGTACGCAATGTCGCTGCCTACGTCCTCACCGAACTCGGCGGCCGCGAGCTGCCGGAAGACGCTCAGGCCGACATCGCTGCCGGCAAGCAGATTTTCGCCACTATCTGCTCTGCTTGCCACACGCCGGCCGGCACCGGCATGCCAGTGATGGGCGCACCGAACCTGACCCAACCCAGCGCGTTCATCTACGGCAGCAGCTTCGCTCAGCTGCAACAAACCATCCGCTATGGTCGCAGCGGCAACATGCCGGCCCAGGGTGACTTCCTCGGCAATGACAAGGCCCACCTGCTGGCCGCCTACGTGCTCAAGCTGAGCCAGGGCGCAAGTAAGTAAAACCCGCGTCACCGGCGACCGAATCGCGGTCGCCGGCTCCCTCCTTATATGCATGCGACCCAGTGTCGCACCCGCCGACCAATAGCCCTGCAATTTCCTTGATCTGGGCTAAGCTGCCTTTCAGTCGCCATCTGTCACAACTCCAAGGCGATCCTTTCTTAGCGCTGCGCAAACTGGTTGCGCAAAAAGCTGCCAGAGCCGTTTCCAGGGGCGTCTAGAACTCCCCGTAAAAGGCCCTGAAACCCTATTCGTGTCGGCACCTTGCGTTGCAATGGCTACTTGCTTTCTACATACTTGCCGCCGATTTTTGCCCCATAAAAATCCATTAACCGTGGAACCCCTAGCATGAGCACAGCAATCAGTCAGACTGCTTATAACTATAAGGTGGTCCGCCAGTTCGCCATTATGACGGTGATCTGGGGGGTCATTGGGATGGGTCTAGGCGTGTTCATCGCCGCACAACTCGTGTGGCCAGAACTCAACCTGGGCCTACCGTGGACGAGCTTCGGCCGTCTGCGCCCGCTGCACACCAACGCGGTGATTTTCGCCTTTGGCGGATGCGCACTGTTCGCGACCTCGTACTACGTGGTCCAGCGCACCTGTCAGACGCGCCTGATCTCCGACGGTCTGGCTGCCTTCACCTTCTGGGGTTGGCAAGCGGTCATCGTTCTTGCGGTGATCACCCTGCCGATGGGCTACACCAGCTCCAAGGAATACGCCGAGCTCGAGTGGCCGGTCGACATCCTCCTGGGCATCGTCTGGATCACCTACCTGGTGGTGTTCTTCGGCACCATCGTCAAACGCAAGACCAAGCACATCTATGTGGGTAACTGGTTCTTCGGTGCATTCATCCTGGTAACCGCGATGCTGCACATCGTCAACAGCGCCGCCATGCCGGTGAGCCTGTTCAAGTCGTATTCGGCCTACGCCGGGGCGACCGACGCGATGATCCAGTGGTGGTACGGCCACAACGCCGTGGGCTTCTTCCTGACCACCGGCTTCCTGGGCATGATGTATTACTTCGTACCCAAGCAGGCCGAACGTCCGATCTACTCGTATCGCCTGTCCATCGTGCACTTCTGGGCGCTGATCACCCTGTACATCTGGGCCGGCCCGCACCACCTGCACTACACCGCGCTGCCGGATTGGGCGCAGTCCCTCGGCATGGCGATGTCGGTCATCCTCCTGGCTCCGAGCTGGGGCGGCATGATCAACGGCATGATGAGCCTGTCCGGTGCCTGGCATAAGCTGCGCACCGATCCAATCCTGCGCTTCCTGGTGGTGTCCCTGGCCTTCTACGGCATGTCCACCTTCGAAGGCCCGATGATGGCGATCAAGACCGTCAACGCCCTGTCGCACTACACCGACTGGACCATCGGCCACGTACACGCTGGCGCTCTCGGCTGGGTTGCAATGATCTCCATCGGCTCGCTGTATCACCTGCTGCCGAAAGTGTTCGGTCGCGAGCAGATGCACAGCATCGGCCTGATCAACACCCACTTCTGGCTGGCGACCATCGGCACCGTGCTGTACATCGCGTCGATGTGGGTCAACGGCATCACCCAGGGTCTGATGTGGCGCGCAGTCAACGAAGACGGCACCCTCACCTACTCCTTCGTCGAAGCCCTTGAAGCCAGCCATGCGGGCTACGTAGTACGCATGATCGGCGGCGCCTTCTTCGTGACCGGCATGCTGCTGATGGCCTACAACACCTTCCGCACCGTGCGTGCCGCCAAGCCGGCTGAATACGAAGCGGCTGCGCAGATTCCCGCCGGAGTAGCTCACTGATGAAACACGAAATCATCGAGAAGAATATCGGCCTGATGGCGCTGCTGATGGTGATTGCCGTCAGCATCGGTGGCCTGACCCAGATCGTCCCGCTGTTCTTCCAGGACGTCACCAACGAGCCGGTGGAGGGCCTCAAGCCCTACACCGCGATGCAACTGGAAGGCCGCGACATCTACATCCGTGAAGGCTGCGTCGGTTGCCACTCGCAGATGATCCGCCCGTTCCGCGCCGAAACCGAACGTTACGGCCACTACTCCGTCGCCGGCGAAAGCGTCTGGGATCACCCTTTCCTGTGGGGTTCCAAGCGTACCGGTCCGGACCTGGCCCGTGTTGGCGGTCGTTACTCGGACGAGTGGCATCGCGCCCACCTGTACAACCCGCGCAACGTCGTGCCCGAGTCGAAAATGCCTGCCTACCCATGGCTGGTTGAGAACAAGCTCGACGGTCGCGACACCGCGAACAAGATGGAAGTCATGCGTGGCTTCGGCATCCCCTACACCGACGAAGATATCGCCGGTGCTCGCGATGCAGTGAAAGGCAATACCGAAATGGATGCGCTGGTTGCGTACCTCCAGGTTCTCGGTACTTCCATCAAGAACAAACGGTAAGACGCTATGGACATCGGGATGATTCGCGGCATCGGTACGGCGGTGGTTTTCATCGCCTTCATTGGCGTAGTGCTCTGGGCTTACAGCAGCAAGCGCAAATCGAGCTTCGACGAAGCAGCCAACCTGCCCTTCGCCGACGATCCCAAGCCCGAGTCCAAGCGCGATCAAGACTCTTCCAGGAGCAATAACCAATGACCACGTTCTGGAGTTGGTACGTAACCATTCTGTCTCTGGGCACCATCTTCGCCCTGACCTGGCTGATCTTCGGCACCCGCAAGGGTCAGCGCCAGGAAACCACCGAAGAAACCGTCGGCCACAGCTTCGACGGCATCGAGGAGTATGACAACCCGCTGCCGAAGTGGTGGTTCATGCTGTTCGTCGCGACCATCATCTTCGCCCTCGGCTACCTCGCCCTGTACCCAGGCCTGGGTAACTGGAAAGGCCTGCTGCCGGGCTACGACTACGTCGACAGCGAAAAAGAAACGCCTTTCGCTGCTGGTGTACAGATCGCTGACGGCTCCATGCGTCACGCTGGCTGGACCGGCGTGCACCAGTGGGAAAAGGAAATGGCGCGCGCCGATGAGCAATACGGCCCACTGTTCGCCAAGTACGCCGCCATGCCGATCGAGGAAGTGGCCAAGGACGAGCAAGCCCTGAAAATGGGTGGCCGCCTGTTCGCCTCCAACTGCTCCGTGTGCCACGGTTCCGACGCCAAGGGTAGCTACGGCTTCCCCAACCTGACCGACAACGAGTGGCGCTGGGGCGGCGAGCCGGAAACCATCAAGACCACCATCCTCAAGGGTCGCGAAGGCGCCATGCCAGCCCAAGGCCCGGCCATCGGCGAAGACGGCGTGCGCAACGTCGCCGCCTACGTCCTGACCCAACTGGGCGGTCGTCAACTGCCGGAAGGCGTGGAAGCTGATATCGAGGCAGGCCAGAAGGTCTTCGCCGGTACCTGCTTCGCCTGCCACGGCGCCGACGGCAAGGGCACCCCAGCCATGGGCGCACCGAACCTGACCAACCCGGCAGCGTTCATCTACGGCAGCAGCTACGCACAACTGCAGCAGAGCATCCGCTACGGTCGTCACGGCAAGATGCCGGCCCAGGAAGCATTCCTCGGCAACGACAAGGTGCACCTGCTGGCTGCCTACGTCTACAGCCTGTCGCACAAGGCACAAGAGCAGTAAGCACAGACGACTCTTTTGACAAGGGTCAATGAACGCCCGGGTCGCGACTGCTGGTCGCACCCGGGCGTTGTCTTTCAGGCGTACCATATAGTGATCGTGAACTGACCCTGACCGGCATGTATCGGCCCGGGCTGCCAACCAACCGCCGTGGTATGCATTGATGAGCGAACAGATTCCCGTCCAGGACGTCACCCCTCCTTCTGCCAAGAATGCCAGCGTTGATCTCTACGCCAGCCGCGAGAAGATCTATACCCGCGCGTTCACCGGCCTGTTTCGCAACCTGCGCGTCGCTGGCGGCGCCCTCCTCTTCATTCTCTTCTTCGGCACGGTGTGGCTGAGCTGGAACGGCCGTCAGGCGGTCTGGTGGAACCTCCCCGAACGCAAATTCCACATCTTCAGCGCCACCTACTGGCCGCAGGACTTCATGCTGCTGTCCTGGCTGCTGATCATCTGCGCCTTCGGCCTGTTCTTCATCACCGTGTTCGCCGGCCGTGTCTGGTGTGGTTACACCTGCCCGCAGAGCGTGTTCACCTGGGTATTCATGTGGGCGGAGAAAGTCACCGAGGGTGACCGCAACCAGCGCATGAAGCTGGACAAGCAACCCATGAGCGGCAAGAAACTGGGGCGCAAGCTGGCCAAGCATGGCATCTGGGTGGGCGTGTCGCTGTTGACCGCGATCACCTTCGTTGGCTACTTCACGCCGATTCGTGATCTGGTGATCGAGATCTTCACCCTGGAGGCCAGCGGCTGGGCCTATTTCTGGATCGGTTTTTTCACCCTCGCCACCTACGGCAACGCCGGCTACCTGCGCGAGCAGGTGTGCATCTACATGTGTCCCTACGCACGCTTCCAGAGCGTGATGTTCGACCAGGACACCCTGATCGTCTCCTACGATCCGCGTCGCGGTGAATCGCGCGGGCCGCGCAAGAAAGACGCCGACTACAAGGCACAGGGCCTCGGCGACTGCATCGACTGCAAGATGTGTGTGCAGGTCTGCCCCACCGGCATCGACATCCGTGATGGCCTGCAGATCGAATGCATCGGCTGCGCCGCGTGCATCGACGCCTGCGACGACATCATGGACAAGATGAACTACCCCAAAGGGCTGATCAGCTACACCACTGAACACAACCTGTCTGGCCGCCAGACCCACCTGCTGCGCCCGCGCCTGATCGGGTACGCTGTCGCGCTGGCAGCGATGATGGGTCTGTTCGCCTGGGCCGTGGCCAATCGGCCGCTGGTGGAGCTGGACGTACTGAAAGATCGCGTGCTGTTCCGCGAGAACGAGCGCGGCCACATCGAGAACGTCTACACCCTGAAGATCATGAACAAGGCGCAGCGCGACATGACTTACGTGATCAGCGCCGACGGCCTCGACGGCCTGGTCTACGAAGGCAAGCGCGAAGTGCGCGCTCTGGCGGGTGAGGTCTATTCCTTCCCGGTCGAGCTGTCCATGGCACCGGAGAAGCTGCCGTCAAGCGCCAACAACATCGTCTTCCACGTACAATCCGCGGATGACCCCAGTATCAAGAATGACGCCGACAGCCGTTTCATCGGCCCAAGCGTCCGCTGACAACGGAAAACGCATGACCGAGCAAACCTCATCGCCCGTCAAACCCTGGTACAAGCAGTTCTGGCCCTGGTTCATCCTGTTCCTGTTGGGCTATTCGGTAGTGCAGGGCCTGACCCTGCTCACCATCGCCACCAAGAATCCACCGGGCCTGATTTCCGATGACTATTACGACGTCGGCAAAGGCATCAACCAGTCGCTCGAGCGCGAGAAGCTGGCCGAGCGTCTGCAGTTGCATGGCGAACTGGTACTGGACAACGCCACCGGTGTCGCCAGCCTGACATTGGAAGGCAACAGCCGACCGCAGCAGATTGTCCTCAATCTGATTTCGCCAACCCAGCCTGAGCGTGACCGCCGCGTGATCCTGCAACCGGCTGCTGACGGTCAGTACCGTGGACAGATGGTCGACGAGGTCAGCGGTCGTCGCTTCGTCGAGCTGCTCGGTCAGGAAGGCAGCCAGAACTGGCGCCTGTTCGAGGAAGAAAACATCACCGGTGGCCAGACCATCATGATCGGTGACAACCCCTCCTACTGATCCCGCCAATGCCCGCCCCGACTCCTTGCTACCACTGCGGCCTGCCGGTTCCTGCCGGCAGCCAGTTCCGTGCCGACGTGCTCGGCCAGACTCGCGAGATGTGCTGCCCCGGCTGCCAGGCCGTGGCCGAAGCCATCGTTGCCGGCGGCCTGGAGCACTACTACAGCCATCGCAGCGAGAACGCCGCCAACCCGCAGGTATTACCCGCAGCACTGCCTGACGAGTTGGCGCTGTACGACCGCAGTGATGTGCAGCAGCCCTTCGTCCAGCACGAAGGCGAGCTGAGCGAAACCCAGTTGCTGATCGAGGGCATCAGTTGCGCCGCCTGCGGCTGGCTGATCGAGAAGCACCTACGCGGCGTGCCGGGCGTGGCCGAAGCACACCTGAACCTGTCCAACCACCGCCTGCAGGTTCGCTGGCAGGACAGCCAGATCCCCCTGAGCAAGCTGCTCGCCGAATTGCGCCGTATCGGCTACGCCGCGCATCCCTGGCGGGCCGATGAGGCTGCCGAACGCCTGGCTGCGGAAAACCGCCGGCGCATGCGCGAGCTGGGCGTGGCCGGGCTGCTGTGGATGCAGGTGATGATGGCGACCATGGCCACCTGGCCGGAATTCAACATCGACCTGTCGCCGGAGCTGGACAAGATCCTGCGCTGGACCAGCCTGTTTCTCACCACGCCGATCGTTTTCTACTGCTGCGGTCAGTTCTTCCGTGGTGCCCTGCGCGACCTGCGCACCCGTCACCTGACCATGGACGTATCGGTGTCGCTGGCCATCGGCGGTGCCTACGTGGCCGGCATCTGGTCGACCATCACCGGCCAGGGCGAGCTGTATTTCGACGCCGTGGGCATGTTCGCGCTGTTCCTACTCGCCGGACGCTATCTGGAACGACGGGCGCGAGAACGCACGGCCGCCGCGACCGCGCAGCTGGTCAAGCTGTTGCCAGCCTCCTGCCTGCGCCTGGACGAAAGCGGCCAAAGCCAGCGCATCCTGCTCAGCGAATTGCATGAGGGCGAACAGGTGCTGGTGCAACCCGGCTCGCTGATTCCCGCCGACGGCCGCATCCTTGCCGGTCAGTCCAGCGTCGACGAGTCGCTGCTGACCGGTGAGTACCTGCCGCTGCCGCGCGGCATCGGCGACAGCGTCACCGCCGGCACGCTGAACGTCGAAGGCCCGCTGACCGTCGCAGTGCAGGCACTCGGCGATGCCACGCGCCTGTCGGCCATTGTGCGTTTGCTGGAGCGTGCGCAGAGCGAGAAACCGCGCCTGGCGGAAATCGCCGACCGCGTGTCGCAATGGTTCCTGCTGTTTATCCTGGTGGCCGCTGCCGTGGTCGGCTTCGCCTGGTGGGAAATCGACTCCAACCGCGCCTTCTGGGTCGTGCTCGCCCTGCTCGTGGCCACCTGCCCCTGCGCCCTGGCCCTGGCCACCCCCACTGCACTGACCACCGCCACCGGCACCCTGCACAAACTGGGCATGCTGCTGACCCGCGGCCATGTGCTCGAAGGCCTCAACCAGATCGACACCCTGGTCTTGGACAAGACCGGTACGCTGACCGAGGGACGCCTGACGCTCAAGGCCATTCGCCCGCTGCGCGAGCTCGACGAGGGCGCGTGCCTGGCGCTGGCCGCCGCGCTGGAGAATCGCTCGGAACACCCCATCGCCCGCGCATTCAGCCAGGCGCCGCGCGCGGCGGAGTCGGTCGACAGTCATCCAGGGCAAGGTCTGCAAGGCCGGGTCGACGGCCGTCTACTGCGCATTGGCGAAGCCAGCTTCGTCTGCGCCCTGAGCGGCCAGGCCGTGCCCTCTATTGCCGGCGAGCACGGCCAATGGCTGCTGCTGGGCGATGAACAGGGACCACTGGCCTGGTTCGTCCTCGACGACCGCCTGCGCGAAGATGCCCCGGCCCTGATTGCTGCAGCCCGTGCCCGCGGCTGGCATATTCACCTGCTCTCCGGCGACAGCTCACCGATGGTGGGCGAAGTCGCCCAGCAGTTGGGCATCGAAGATGCCCGTGGCGGCCTGACCCCGGATGCCAAGCTGGCAGTGCTCAAGCAGCTGCACAGCGAAGGGCGTCGCGTGCTGATGCTCGGCGATGGCGTCAACGACGTACCGGTGCTGGCCGCTGCCGATATCAGCGTGGCCATGGGCTCGGCCTCCGACCTGGCGAAAACCAGTGCCGACGCCGTGCTGCTGTCGAACCGACTGGGCAGCCTGGTCGACGGCTTGAAACTGGCCAAACGCACGCGTCGCATCATCATCGAAAACCTTGCCTGGGCGACGCTGTACAATGGCTTGGTGCTGCCCTTCGCCGCCCTGGGCTGGATCACACCGATCTGGGCGGCCGTAGGCATGTCCCTCAGCTCGCTGCTGGTGGTGCTCAACGCGCTGCGCCTGAGCAGCACCCCGAACACATAGGAGCGAGCTCTGCTCACGAGACAGCGGTTCTCGGGCTGCGCTCAGTCCTATTCAGATGCCACCACGGAGACCGCATGTCCGCCCTCTATATCCTGATCCCCGTCGCCATCGGCCTGGTCGGCTTCGCCATCTGGCTGTTCTTCTGGGCGGTGGACAGTGGCCAGTACGACGACCTGGACGGGCCGGCCCACAGCATCCTGTTCGACGACGAAGATCCGCTGCACAAGGCAGGCGTCGAACAAGCCCAGGAATCCAGCAAGCAGGACAAACCTGATGCTTGAGCTGGCACCGCTGCTGGTGTCCGCGCTGATTCTCGGCCTGCTCGGCGGCGGCCATTGCCTGGGCATGTGTGGCGGCCTGATGGGCGCCCTGACCCTGGCGATTCCTCCGGAGCAACGCGGCAGGCGCCTGCAGTTGCTGCTGGCTTACAACCTTGGGCGCATTCTCAGCTATAGCCTTGCGGGCTTGCTCCTGGGCCTTGCCGGCTGGGCCGTTGCCGGCAGTAAAGCCGAAGTGGTCATGCGTACGCTGGCTGCCTTGCTGCTGATTGCCATGGGGCTTTATCTGGCCGGCTGGTGGAGCGGCCTGACGCGTATCGAAGCGCTGGGCCGAGGCCTGTGGCGCTATATACAGCCACTCACCCGGCGCTTCATGCCCGTGAGCAGCCTGCCGCGCGCCCTGATACTGGGTGGATTGTGGGGCTGGCTGCCGTGCGGGCTGGTCTACAGCACCCTGCTATGGGCCTCCAGCCAGGGCAACGCAGTGAACAGCGCCCTGCTGATGCTGTCCTTCGGCCTGGGTACCTGGCCGGTGCTGCTGGCTACCGGCCTGGCCGCCGAACGTATCACCGCACTGCTACGCAAGCGCGGCATTCGCATGGCTGGCGGCCTGCTGGTCATCCTGTTCGGCATCTGGACCCTGCCCGGCCCTCACCAACACTGGCTGATGGGGCACTGACACGTAGCCCGGATTTCATCCGGGCTACGCAGCGACAACGCATCTGGCGCTCGACGCGCCCTTGATTCAGGTCAAGGCCGCCACCTACGCGCATCCCTAGACTGGCCACACAGCCTGTCCAGGATTATTTCCCATGCTCGACACCATCCAGTGGGATGCCGACCTGATCCGCCGCTACGATCTCGCCGGCCCGCGCTACACCTCCTACCCGACCGCCGTGCAGTTTCACGACGACATCGGCCCGTTCGATCTGCTGCACGCGCTGCGTGACAGCCGCAAAGCCAAGCGCTCGCTGTCGCTGTATGTGCACGTGCCGTTCTGTGCCCACATCTGCTACTACTGCGCCTGCAACAAGGTCATCACCAAGGACCGCGGCCGCGCCCTGCCCTATCTGGAAAAGCTCGAGCGGGAAATCGAGATCATCAGCCGCTACATCGACCGTAACCAGCCAATCGAACAGCTGCACTTCGGTGGCGGCACACCAACCTTCCTCAGCCACGATGAACTGCGCCGGCTGATGCAGCACCTACGCCAGCACTTCAACCTGCTGGATGACGACTCAGGTGACTACAGCATCGAGATCGACCCGCGCGAGGCCGACTGGTCGACCATGGGCCTGCTGCGCGAGCTGGGTTTCAATCGCGTCAGCCTCGGTGTGCAGGACCTCGACCCCGAGGTACAGCGCGCGGTCAATCGCCTGCAGACCCTGGAAGAAACCCGCGCCATCGTCGAGGCAGCACGCACCCTGCAGTTCCGCTCGGTGAACATCGACCTGATCTACGGTCTGCCCAAGCAGACCCCGGAGCGCTTCGCACGCACCGTGGCCGAAGTCATCGCCCTGCAACCGGATCGCCTGTCGCTGTTCAACTACGCACACCTGCCGGAACGCTTCATGCCGCAACGCCGCATCAGCGCTGATGATCTGCCGAGCCCGGCAGACAAGCTGGCCATGTTGCAGAACAGCATCGAGCAGCTGACGCGCGCCGGGTACCGTTATATCGGCATGGATCACTTCGCCCTTCCCGATGACGAACTGGCTATCGCCCAGGAAGAAGGCACGCTGCAACGCAACTTCCAGGGCTACACCACCCACGGCCATTGCGACCTGATCGGCCTCGGGGTCTCCGCCATCAGCCAGATCGGCGATCTGTACAGCCAGAACGACAGCGACATCGCCAGCTATCAGCAGACCCTGGGCAACGGCCAGCTGGCGACACGTCGCGGCTTGCATTGCAATGCCGATGACCGCCTACGCCGCGCCGTGATCCAGCAGTTGATCTGTCATTTCGAACTGCGCTTCGCCGACATCGAGCGCGCGCATGGCGTGGTGTTTCGTGATTACTTCGCCGCTCTCTGGCCCGAACTGGAGCAACTCGCAGGTGACGGCCTGATCGTGCTCGACGAACAGGGCATCCAGGTGCGTCCGGCCGGACGTCTGCTGGTGCGTTCGCTGTGCATGCTATTCGACCGTTATCTCAACGATCAGGTGCGCCAGCGCTTCTCTCGGGTGATCTGAAGACCATCATGACAGCCAGTGAGTCCAACACTGGCTGCCCTATCAGCCCATCGCCAGCGTAGCGGCGGTCTGCATCTGCTCACTCGACAGGCCGTTCTCGCGCATCAGCTTGATCAGATTGGCATTGGCCGCCGTCAATGCGCTGTTGAGCGACGCCAGTTCGGTCTGCAGCCCTTCCAACTGCTGGCGCTTGGCTTCCGCATCGAGACTCTGATCACTCATGATCGCCTCGATCTGCGCCTGCTTTTCGACAATCTGTGCGCGCAGCTCGCGGATCATCTTGAGCAGATCCTTGATCGCCTGAGGCAGGTCGCTTTTGTCGATGTCCTCGTTCTTTTCAGACTCGGCCGACATGCTCTTGCCCAGTTCGGACAGGCTCACGCGCAGCCCCTCGCGCACCTCCTCAGGGCTCCGCTCGCCTGCGGTAAATTGTCGCTGGACGCCCTGGACCAGATTATTCAATGGCCCCGTGGATGGTATGCGCATCGCGTTGCTCCCTGCTTTGGACTATGGTTCTACAGTCTGCATCGGCACCCAGAGGCCAAACTTGAGCACTCGGTCAGTCTTGATATGGCTGGCCGCCACTCAAGCCCTGCGGTACCCTTACGAACATTGCGTGTATATCCGGGAAGCCCAACGATGTCCGAGAGCATCAAGCTGCATAAGCAGCATCAAGCCCATTGCAAGGATTGCAGCCTGGCTGCCCTGTGCCTGCCCATTTCCCTGAACATGGAAGACATGGACGCGCTCGACGACATCGTCAAACGCGGCCGCCCGCTGAAAAAGGGCGAATTCCTGTTCCGCCAGGGCGACACCTTCGGCTCTGTGTTCGCCGTGCGCTCCGGTGCGCTGAAGACTTTCAGCCTGAGCGATGGCGGTGAGGAGCAGATCACCGGTTTCCACCTGCCCAGCGAGCTGGTCGGCCTGTCTGGCGTCGACGGCGAGCGCTACCCGGTTTCCGCGCAGGCGCTGGAAACCACCTCGGTCTGCGAGATTCCCTTCGAACGCCTCGACGACCTGGCCTTGCAGCTGCCGCAGCTGCGTCGCCAACTGATGCGCATCATGAGCCGCGAGATCCGCGACGATCAGCAGATGATGCTGTTGCTGTCGAAGAAAACCGCCGACGAACGCATCGCCACCTTCCTGGTCAACCTCTCTGCCCGTTTCCGCGCACGCGGCTTCTCGGCCAACCAGTTCCGCTTGTCGATGTCGCGCAACGAAATTGGTAACTATTTGGGCCTTGCGGTAGAGACGGTGTCTCGCGTATTTACCCGCTTCCAACAGAACAAGCTGCTCGAAGCCGAAGGCAAGGAAGTGCACATTCTCGACCCGATCGAGCTGTGTGCCCTGGCCGGCGGTAATCTCGACGTTTGAGTTCGCACGAGGTTCGCGGGCTCAACGCATTAGGACCCCACGATGATCTTTGACGAATTCAGCATCAAGACCCTGATCCGCCCGGTAGCGGACTTCCCCAAACCGGGCGTCATCTTTCGCGACATCACCCCACTGTTTCAGTCGCCGCGCGCCCTGCGCATGGTCGCCGACAGCTTCATCCAGCGTTACGTGGAGGCCGAGTTCAGTCACATCGGCGCCATGGATGCGCGCGGCTTTCTGATTGGTTCGATCATCGCCTATGAACTGAACAAGCCGCTGGTGCTGTTCCGCAAGCAGGGCAAGCTGCCGGCGGACGTTCTCAGCGAGGGCTACCAGACTGAGTACGGCGAAGCCTTCCTCGAAGTGCACAGCGACAGCCTCTGCGAAGGCGACTCGGTGCTGATCTTCGATGACCTGATCGCCACTGGCGGCACCCTGATCGCCGCGGCCAACCTGGTGCGCCGCATGCGCGCGACCGTCTTCGAGGCCGCTGCGATCATTGACCTCCCAGAACTGGGCGGCTCGCAGAAGCTGCAGGATGCCAATATCCCCACCTTCACCCTGACAGCCTTCGCGCTTGACGATCGCTGAACAGACACGCCCGCAGACCGATCGCGGTTGGCGGGTTCCTGATTCTGCCGGGCGAGCCCGGCATCACCGACAGCCATAATCAGATCCCATGCAAGAACTCGAACTGAACCCATCCAGCGATTGGCGTCAGCGCCTGGGCGCTGTCATGGACGGCACCTCCGTACAACGCCTGATCACCCTGCTGATCATCATCAACGCCGCTATTCTGGGGCTGCAGACCTCGCCAGCGATCATGAGCGACTGGGGCAAGCCCCTGCTGGTTCTGGATAGTCTGATCCTCGCCTGCTTCGTCATCGAGCTGGCACTGCGCTTCACCGCTCGTGGCCTCGGCTTGCTGCGTGACCCCTGGGCCGTATTCGACTGCCTGGTAGTCGGTATCGCCCTGGTACCGGCCAGCGGCCCATTCGCCGTACTGCGCGCCCTGCGCGTGCTACGTGTCCTGCGCCTGGTTTCGATCAACCCGAGCATGCGCAAGGTGGTACAGGCACTGCTCGCCTCGCTCCCAGGCATGGGCAGCATCGTCATGCTGATGGGGCTGGTGTTCTACGTTGCCGCGGTGATGGCTACCCAGCTGTTCGGCGAAAGCTTTCCCGAGTGGTTCGGTAACATTGGCGCCAGCCTGTACACCCTGTTCCAGGTAATGACGCTGGAGAGCTGGTCGATGGGCATCGTGCGCCCAGTGATGGAACAGCACCCACTGGCCTGGTTGTTCTTCATCCCCTACATCCTCATCGCCACCTTCATGATGCTCAACCTGTTCATCGCGGTCATCGTCAACGCGATGCAGAGCACCCACGAGCCCAATGCCGAGGAACAGGCCTCGATAGCACGTGAACAGGCGATCCTCGAAGAACTGCGTGCACTGCGCAGCGAAGTGGCTGAACTACGCCGTAGCGCACCTTAAGCCGTCCTTGGGAGTAACCCGCAGCCTCTGGCATAGCGGGTTGCGCGCCTTCACCATCACACACCCGCCTTAAGTTGGCGGCGCGAAGCGCCGACACATCCGATAGTTACATCGTTCAATGACACAGTTGGTCTGTCGAGATTAACCACCTGCGACCCCGAGTGCTGTCAGCCAGAGCCGCACAACAATCGGGAGCACCAACTCCCCAGAAGAGGACTCGAACGATGAGCGCCAGCGCCACCCTGCCCCAGCCGAAATCCAGCTTCCCGGTTCGCCGCATGGACTTCAGCTTCACCGAAACGCCCAAATACTGGTTCTACGACGACCCGTTCATGAGCCAGTTCATGAACAACCTGTCGTCGCTGTTCCCGTATGGCGAGAAGTTCTTCGTCGACAGCGTACGAGCTGTGCGCGATCAGGTCACCGAGCCGCAACTGAAGAAGGACATCAGTGCCTTCATTGGTCAGGAGGCCATGCATTCCAAGGAACACGCGGCGTACAACGACTACGCCAACGCGCATGACATCGACCTGGAACGCCTGGAGCTGCGCATCAAGGTGCTGCTGGAATGGACGACACGCTTCAGCACCAAGAAGCAGCGGCTGGCGGCCACCTGTGCCCTGGAACACTTCACCGCGACCATGGCCGAGCAACTGCTCAAGCGCGAAGACCTGACCACGCAGATGAACGACCCCAAGCTGTATCAGCTGTGGATGTGGCACGCCATCGAAGAGAACGAGCACAAGGCCGTCTGCTATGACGTGTACCAGAAGGTCTATGGCGGCTACTTCACCCGCACGCTGATCATGCTGCTGACTACCGTGGTGTTCCTCGGCGTGATCGGTTGGTTCCAGATTCATCTGCTGCGCAAGGACGGCCAGCTGTTCAACTGGCGCAGCTGGGGCTTCGGCCTGAAGAAGCTGTTCGGCCCGCGCAATGGCTTCTTCACCAAGCTGATCGGCCCTTACCTGGATTACTACCGCCCGGGCTTCCATCCCAAGGATCACGATACCGAGAAGCTGGAAAACCGCTGGCGCGAGCGTCTCGGCTTCAGCAACTGATGTCCCTTCGGGCGGCCTAGGTCGCCCTTTTTCATTGCCTTGCCAACCTACCTGTATGAGCAGAGCTCGCTCATACGCAATCATCTCAGCCCAGGCGAAGCTGCCCCAGACTCTGCAGCACGCTGGCGCCGGTGAAGAGCATGACGATCTGTTCCTCGGCCAGTGCACAGATCGCCTCGCGCCGCTGTGGCTGGCCGATGTAGTCCAGCGACTGCTCGAACAGGTTGCGGCTGATCAGCCCTGAAACTTGGCGCACCGCCGCCGCACTGACGATACCCGGCAACAACTTGAACTCGATGATGTCTTCGGCCATGTCGTCGGCGAAATCGTCCATCACCTGGCGCAGCGCCTCGCGTAGCACCGGCGAGGCGCCATGCAGTTCGCGCACGCCGATGATGAAGGCCTCGGGGTGCTCGGCGACGAAGTCGAAGAACAGCTGCACCGTCTCGTGGCAGACGCGCCGCCCACGCCCCAGGTCGATACCGAGCAATTTGGGCAGCATCGCCCCCTCGTCCTTGACCGCACGCTGTGCAGCCTCACGGCGCAGGTCACGCAACGGCTGGCGCAGCAAGGTGGTGATCTCGCCGATCACGGTCAGGCCAAGATCATCGACATCACGAAAGTGCCGATAAAAGGTGTTGGGGTTCAGCCCGGCCTCGCGCGCCAATTCCCGCAACCCCAGGCTACTGAGGCTGCGACTGGTTGAGGTGAGACGTAACGCTGCGTCCATCAATAGTCGCTTGCCAGGCGCTGCGCTGGCCTTGTCGCGTACCTGCGCGTCGTCGTTGTGCATCCTTACCCCTACCTAAAGTTGGCTTGTTGATCCGCTGGCTTGCCGAGGAGTATACACATGTCTACCTTGGTAGACAGATGTAGACACCAACAAGAACGACAAGCAGGAGTTCGGCCATGAATGCGCCCGTGTCACCCCCTACCACTGCCCGCCATTGCAAGATCGCCATCCTCGGCAGCGGCTTCTCCGGCCTCGGCATGGCCATTCGTCTCAAGCAACAAGGCGAGCAGGACTTTCTGCTGTTCGAAAAAGAGGCCGGCGTTGGCGGCACCTGGAGGGTGAACAACTACCCAGGCTGCGGCTGCGACGTGCAATCGCACCTGTACTCCTTCTCCTTCGAGCCGAACCCGAACTGGACGCGGATGTTCGCCAAACAACCGGAGATCAAGGCCTATCTGGAAGCTTGCTGGGAGAAGTACCGCCTGCAGGACAAGACCCTGCTGGGCACCGAGGTCGTGCAGATCCGCTGGGATGAACATGCCGAGCTGTGGCACCTGCAGGATCGTGCCGGCAATCAGTACAGCGCGCAGTTCGTAGTCTCGGGCATGGGTGCCTTGTCTACACCGTCGGTTCCCAAGCTCAAGGGTTTAGAGAATTTCACCGGCGCAGTATTCCACTCACAGCAGTGGAATCACGACTTTGATCTGAGCGGCAAACGCGTGGCGGTGATCGGCACCGGCGCCTCGGCCATCCAGTTCGTCCCGCAGATCCAGAAGCAGGTGCAGCACCTCGATCTTTACCAACGCACCGCGCCGTGGATCATGCCCAAGCCGGACCGCGCCATCCGCGACGGCGAGCGCACCCGCTTCAAGCGTTTTCCGCTGGCGCAGAAACTCTGGCGCGGCGCCCTGTACGGCATCCTCGAAAGCCGGGTCATCGCCTTCGCCTTCGCTCCGCGCCTGCTGCGCATGGCCCAGGGCATCGCCAAACTCTATATCAAGAAGGAGATCAAGGACCCGGTGCTACGCGCCAAGGTGACCCCGGACTACACCATGGGCTGCAAACGCGTGCTGATCTCCAACGATTACTACCCGGCACTGACCCAGGCCAATGTCGACGTGATCACCGATGGCATCGCCGAGATCCTGCCACACGGCGTGCGCACCAGCGACGGTCAGGAGCGCGAGGTCGACGCGATCATCTTCGGCACCGGCTTCACCCCCAGTGACCCACTGCCGCGCGGCACGGTCTTCGGCCGTGGCGGCGTCGACCTGCTCGACACCTGGCCGATGGGGCCGGAGGCCTACAAGGGCACCATGACCGCCGGCTTCCCCAATCTGTTCTTTCTCATGGGGCCAAACACCGGCCTCGGCCATAACTCCATGGTCTACATGATCGAATCGCAGATCACCTACGTACTCGGCGCCCTGCGCCAGATCGAGGACGGCCGCCTGCAGAGCCTGGAGCCCAAGCGCGAGGCGCAGGACGCTTTCAACAAGAAGATCCAGGGCACCCTAGGCAACACCGTATGGAACGCCGGAGGCTGCATGAGCTGGTACCTGCACCCGGTCAGCGGCCGCAACTGCACGGTGTGGCCGGACTTCACCTGGCGCTACCGCATGCTCACGCGCAACTTCGACCCGCATGCCTATCACTTCAGCCGCAAACAGGCCGTTCATCCGGCGCAGAGCAACGCCATCGCCCTCGATGTGCAGGAGGTCACCGCATGAAATCCTTCGAAAACAAAGTAGCCGGCATCACCGGCGCTGGCTCCGGTATCGGCCGCGCCCTCGCCTACCACCTGGCTCGCCAGGGCTGTCACCTGGCGCTGTCCGACGTCAATGTCGAAGGTCTCAAGGAAACCGCCGAACAGGCGCGCAAGCTCGGCGTTACCGTCAGCCAGCAGCGTGTCGACGTTGCCGACCGCGCCGCCGTCGAGGCCTGGGCCGAGCAGATCGTCAGCGAGTTCGGCCGGGTCAATGCCATCTTCAACAATGCCGGCGTGGCTCAGGGCGGCACCGTGGAAGGCAACGACTACGCCGACTACGAGTGGATCATGAACATCAACTTCTGGGGCGTGGTCAACGGCACCAAGGCCTTCCTGCCCTACCTCAAGGCCGCTGGCCAGGGCCATGTGGTCAACGTCTCCAGCGTCTTCGGTCTGTTCTCCCAACCCGGCATGAGCGCCTACAACGCCAGCAAGTTCGCCGTGCGCGGCTTTACCGAGTCGCTGCGCCAGGAACTGGACATGGCCGCTTGCGGCGTTTCCGCCAGCTGCGTGCACCCGGGCGGCATCCGCACCAACATCGCCAAGACCGCGCGGATGAACGACAGCCTGGCCAAGGTCACCGGCCAGGCAGCCGAGCAGGCGCGCCAGCAATTCAACGACCAGTTGCTACGGACCACACCGGAGCAGGCGGCCAGGGTCATAGTGAGCGGCGTATTGGCCAACAAGCGGCGCATCCTCATCGGCGCCGATGCCCACGTGCTGGACTGGATGCAGCGCAGCATGCCGGCGCTGTATCAACGCCTGGTGACCGTCTCGATGCGCCTGGCCGCCCGCTTTGCGCCCAAGCCACGCAACGCGGACAAGGTGCGCCAGGCGACCGAGTAACCTCGCGGCATGCGCCACACAGGGCCGGCCATTGCCGGCCCTGTGCGTTTGTCGGGCAGTGCTCGCCGCGGCGGTAGCTGGGCTAAGGTATGGGAACAGACGCATCATTCATCCACGCGGCGCCGCTACCGGCTCCCGGCTGGAACCTCGGTGTAGCGTCGATGCCGAGGGCGGCGCCCTGAGCTACGAGGTGGCCTCATGAGCGCGCTTACCTGTACCCACCGCGACCACACCATCCATGCCAGCGTCATGGAACATCCGGGCCTGCCGACACCCTGGGCCGGCGGTTGCCAGATCACCGAGCCCAACGGCCATACCAGCAAACGCCAGACCTTGCCGGTGGATTACGCCTTCATGGATGACCTGAACAAAGCCCAGCACGCTTCCATCGCCCACGGCAAATGGCTGGTGGACCAGAAGCTGGATCACGGGCGCAGCTGGCATTGAGATGACGGCATTACCGCAGGGTGTCGCGGGGACGCCCAGGCTGTGCGCACCGCAATTCCTGCACGCGCATGCCGGTGCGCATGGCGCACCCTACGGCTTACGCATTCTTGCGCAGCGGATCGAGCAGCGGTTTGAGGCCGTTGTGGTCGATCTCCTGCATCAGCGCCAACAACTGACCCAGCTCCCCCTTGGGAAAGCCTTCGCGGGCGAACCAGTTGAGGTAGTGACCCGGCAGATCGGCGATCAGTCGATCCTTGTACTTGCCGTAAGGCATGCGGCGGGTCACCAGGAGTTTCAGTGCTTCGGGGTTCATTGGTTGCTCGTATGCTCGGAAATCAACCCGGCCATTGTGCCAGGCATCAGGCGCAGCGCGAAAAGCGCCTAGGAGCCAAGAGCTTTACGGATGAAATCCAGACGATCCTGGCCGAAGAACATCTCGGCGCCAACGAAGCAGGTCGGTGCACCGAACACACCGCGCTTGACCGCCTCCTCGGTGGTGGCCTTGAGCGCATCCTTGACCGCCGGCTCAGCGATCTGTGCCTGCAACTGCGCTGCATCGAAACCGGCCGCCACCAGCACGCCCGCCACCTTGGCCGGATCGCCCATGTTTACCCCGTCGACCCAGATCGCCCGGAACAGTGCCTGCAAGGCATCGTCGAAGCGTTCCGGTTGATGCAGCTGAACGGCTACCAGCAAGCGCATCAGCGTCAGGGTATTGATCGGGAAATGCGGGTTGAAGCGCATCGGTACGCCATAGCGTTCGGCAAAGCGCGCCAGGTCGCGAATCATGTAGCGGCCCTTGACCGGAATCATCGCTGGCGAGGCATTGCCCGTCGCCTGGAACACGCCGCCGAGCAGCATCGGCCGATACACCAGTTGGGCGCCGGCCTCGCGGCACAGATCGGGCAGTTGAGTATGGGCCAGGTAGGAGGCCGGGCTGCCCAGATCGAAGAAGAACTCCACCGTCTTGCTCATCAGTTTCACTCGCTCGTTATTGTGATTATGGGCTCAGCGCAGATTACCAGCGCTCCATCCACGGCCGCAGGTCCAGCTCGAACGTCCAGGCATCACGCGGCTGTGCGTGCAGGAACCAGTAGCTGTCGGCGATGTGCTCGGGATCGAGGATGCCATCCTGATCCTTCTTGGCGTAGAGCTCGGGAAAGCTGTCACGGATGAACGCCGTGTCGATGGCGCCATCCACCACCACATGGGCGACATGCACGTTCAACGGCCCCAACTCGCGCGCCATGCTCTGCGCCAGCGCACGAATGCCGTGCTTGGCACCGGCGAACGCGGCGAACCCGGCAGCGCCGCGCAAGCCGGCAGTGGCGCCGGTGAAGAGGATGGTGCCACGGCCACGGGCGACCATGCGTTTGGCCACCGCCTGACTGGTGAGGAAGCCGGAGAAGCAGGCCATCTCCCAGATCTTGAAGTACTTGCGCGCGGTTTCCTCGAGGATGCTGCAGGGCACGTTGGCGCCGATATTGAATACCATCACCTCGATCGGCCCGATGTCACGCTCGATGCTCTCGACCAGTTCAGCCACCTGCTCCTCGCGCCGCGCATCGGAAGCGAAACCGTGCGCCTCGCCGCCTTCGCCGCGAATGTCCTCCAGCAACGGTTGCAGCTTGTCCAGGCTACGGCGGGTGACGCAGGCGACATAACCCTCACGGGCAAAACGCCGGGCGATGGCGCCGCCGGTGGCATCACCCGCGCCAATGATCAACGCGACCTTCTTGTTTTCGTTCATGGCTTTCTCCATTAACTAACGGTCGTTATCTGAACGAACGTTATGCTATGCTCTCGGGCAGGTCAACCCAGCATAGAAGGGAGTCAGCCATGCGTTATTCCGCCGAACACAAGGCCGAAACCCGCGAGCGCCTGCTCGCCAGCAGCGGCGCGATTGCCAAGCAGCAAGGTTTTGCCGTGACCGGCGTGGACGCGCTGATGAAGAACATCGGCCTGACCGGCGCAGCCTTCTACAGCCATTTCCCGAGCAAGGACGACTTGTTCGCCGAGCTGATCGAACGCGAGCTGCGCAACAGCCTGAGCCGACTGGGCGGCGAAGCGGGTGACGCCGGGCGCGAAAAGCTGCAACGCTGCCTGACGGCCTATCTCAGCCTGGCGCATGTCGAGCAGCCGGACAAGGGCTGCGTGCTGCCAACCCTGGGCGCGGAAATCGCCCGCGCCGACGAACGTGTCAGGCTGCGTACCGAACAGCAGATCCTGCAGCTGCAGAGCACCTGGGCCGAGATCATTGGTGACCCGCAACTGGCCTGGACGATTCTCGCGCAATGCCTCGGCAGCCTGCTGCTGGCCCGCATGATGGCCAGCCAAGAGTCGCGCCAGCAGGTACTCGGCGCCAGCCTGGACATGCTCGAACATACATTGAAGCCTGTCAGCTGAGCGCGGATGCCGTTAACCTAGACAGGTTATCTCTGCCAGGATCGCCCCATGTCGCACACTCCTTCCCCGCTGGTTGGTGAAACCCCATTGCACGCCGTCGAGGTGCGCATCCTCGGCTGCCTGATCGAAAAGCAACTGACCACCCCGGAAACCTACCCGCTGACGCTCAATGCGGTGCAACTGGCCTGCAACCAGAAGACCAGCCGCGAGCCGTTGATGAACCTGGAAACCGGCGAAGTCGGGCGCTACCTGCGCAGCCTGGAAGGTCGCAAGCTGGTGCACCTGGTGATGGGCAGCCGTGCAGACCGCTGGGAGCAGCGTTGCGACAAGCAGCTAGAGCTGGTGAAACCGCAGACGGTACTGCTCGGCCTGCTTCTGTTGCGCGGCCCACAGACGCTCAATGAGCTGCTCACGCGTAGCAATCGCATGCACGATTTCGATGATGTCGCGGAGGTCCAGCATCAACTGGAGCGTCTGATCGGTCGTGGGATGGCCATGCTGCTACCGCGCCAAAGCGGTCAACGCGAGGATCGCTACATGCACCTGCTGGGTGAGTCTGCCGACCTGGAAAGCCTCCTGGCCAACCGCCCAGCTGCTCGCGCAGAAGCTGCGGCACCTAACGAAGATCGACTGGTCGAACTGGAAGCGCGCATCGCCGCCCTCGAAGAACGCCTGGCGCGCCTGGAAGGCGTGCAGTAACCCAAGGAGCTCATGCATTGAATTTCAAAACCCGTCTCTGCCTCATCCTCGGCGCCACCCTGCTCGCTGCCGGTTGCAGCAGCACCGCTGAGAAACCATCCTCCGCAGCCGCACCGAGCGGCCCTGCTCCGGACAGCTGTACCTCATCCGCTGTCGAGCGCCTCAAAGGCCAGACCGCAACGCCCGAGCTGCTCGAGCAAGCACGTCAGCAAGCCGGCGCCAGCACCGCCCGCATTCTCACGCCGAACAGCGTGGTGACCTTGGAATACAATGGTCAGCGCCTTAACCTCAACGTTGACGATCAGCGAGTGATCACCCGCGTATCCTGCGGCTGATGCCATCGGGGTGCGGGTTGCCCCGCACCACTTGCCGTCAACGCCCATCCCTTTGCACAGGCCAATGCCATGACATCCCAAGTGGAACCCTGCGCCGAGCTGATGCTGGATAACCAGCTGTGCTTTGCCCTCTATTCCACCTCGCTGATGATGACCAAGACCTACAAGCCGTTGCTGCAGGCGCTTGGTCTCACCTATCCGCAATATCTGGCCATGCTGGTGCTGTGGGAAAACGAGGGCATTACCGTCAGCGAGATCAGCGCACGCATGCTGACCGACCCTGGCTCGTTGACGCCTCTGCTCAAGCGCCTGGAAAGCGAAGGCCTGCTGCAACGCCAGCGCAGCAGCCAGGACGAACGCGTGGTGCAGCTGTACCTGACCGACAAAGGTCGCGCCCTGCACGAACAGGCCAAAGCACTGCCTGCCTGCATCCTCAAGGCTTCTGCGTTGAACATGGAACAGCTAGGCAAGCTGCGTGATGACCTGATCGAACTGCGTAGCCATCTGCAAGACGCCCTCTGATCCCTGGCGATGCCAGCCATCGCCTGCTCCCGCCAAGCCGTAGACGCTCCCCCTCCGAGCGCGCCCCTGCACGCAGCTCCCAACGCTCTCACGCCCCTTCCACGCCCCCGTTTCACTGACTCATCCTGAACCTCGATTCGCTGGAAACCTGGCAAATCACCACAACATCTACTGCTAAGCATGGCCACAACCCCTGCCGCGCCTACTTATTCCTGAAAAATAAAAATCCATAACAAAATCTTCCATGGATTTATATTGCGCGCTAATGTTTTGCGCAATATAGTTCGCCCCATGGAAGCGGTTAGCGCACAAAACATTAGCGAACCAGTCCATCACTACCCCACCTACAAGGATCAATGCCATGACTATCGAAAACGTTCTCTACCGTGCAACCGCCGAAGCTTTTGGTGGCCGTGAAGGCCGCGCCGTTTCCTCCGACGGCATCCTCGACATTGCCCTGACCACCCCGAAAGAACTCGGCGGTGCCGGCGGTAATGGCACCAACCCGGAGCAGCTGTTCGCTGCTGGTTATTCCGCCTGCTTCCTCGGCGCCCTGAAATTCGTCGCCGCCCGCGACAAGCTGAGCATCCCGGCTGACACCTTCATCGAAGGCACCGTCGGCATCGGCGCCATCCCCACCGGCTTCGGCATCGAAGTGGAACTGCGCATCAGCCTGCCCGGCCTGGCCCCTGAAGCCGCACAAACCCTGGTGGATCGCGCGCACATCGTCTGCCCGTACTCCAACGCCACTCGCGGCAACATCGACGTCACTTTGACCATCGTCTGACAGCTAGCAGCCCGCGCTCGCGGCCATAGCCCGAGCGCGGCCCCAAGAGGAGAACCCCATGAAAACCCGCACCCTGTTCGCCACCGCCCTGGCCGTTCTTTCGCTCAGCGCATCGCTCACCACCCTCGCCCACAGTGCCGAGGCCACGCCCTACCGCTACGGCCAGAACCTGGATATCGCCAAGGTGATTTCCATCGACGTGCCCAATAGACCGCAGTGCGAAGTGGTCACGGCGAAGATGACCTACCGCAACAGCGCGGGTGACGTGGAAATTCTCGGCTACGAACAGCTTTCCAGCGCTTGCGCCAACCAGAACTGACAACCGGCAGCCCAACTGATCGACAGGAGTTTGACCATGAACATTTCTCGTACCCTGACTGCCGGCCTGCTCGCCCTGGCCATCAACAGCAGCTTCGCCGCCGGCAGCCCCGGCGTGGAGCGCAACACCCAAGGCTTCCTCGATGCCCTGGCAGCCGGTGGCGGTCAGCCGCTGGAAACCCTCTCGCCGAAAGACGCCCGTGCCGTGCTGGTGGGGGCTCAGGCCAGCATCAAGGTGGATTTGTCCGGCATCGTCGTAGACACCAAGGTGATTCAGGTCGAAGGCCAGTCGATCACCTTCAAGGTGGTTCGCCCCGAAGGTGCTCGCGGCATTCTGCCGGGCTTCATGTTCTTTCACGGCGGTGGCTGGGTGCTGGGTGACTACCCGACCCACGAACGCCTGATCCGTGATCTGGTGGTAGGTTCCGGCGCCGCCGCGATCTACGTCGACTACACGCCGTCGCCGGAAGCCAAGTACCCGACCGCGATCAACCAGGCCTACGCCGCAACCAAATGGGTCGCTGACAACGGCAGCCAGATCGGTGTCGATGGCTCGCGCCTGGCCGTGGCCGGTAACAGCGTTGGCGGCAATATGGCCGCTGTGGTGGCCATCAAGGCCAAGGAAGCCGGCACCCCGAAACTGCGCGCCCAGGTGCTGCTGTGGCCGGTGACCGACGCCAACTTCAACAATGCGTCCTATAACCAGTTTGCCGAAGGCCACTTCCTGACTCGCGGCATGATGGAATGGTTCTGGGACAACTACACCACCGACCCCAAGCAACGTAACGAGATCTATGCATCGCCGCTGCGCGCCAGCCTGGAACAGTTGAAAGGCTTGCCGCCGGCATTGGTGCAGACCGCCGAGATGGACGTGCTGCGCGATGAAGGCGAAGCCTACGCCCGCCGCCTGAACGCGGCTGGCGTGCCGGTAACCGCCGTGCGCTACAACGGCATGATCCACGACTACGGCCTGCTCAACGTGGTGACCGAAGTCCCGGCGGTGCGCTCCGCCATGGATCAGGCCGCGCAGACGCTGAAGAACAGCCTCAAGTAAGCGGCTGAAAAACGAAACCCCGCCACCGGTAACGGTTGCGGGGTTTTCTTTTGCTCATCGTCCTTCGCGGCTGAAGCCGCTCCTACGCAAAAGCTACACCTGTAGGAGCGGCTGGGCGGCATTGCGCTTTAGCTGCGGGTTGTTACTGTCGCGGCTAAAGCCCCTCCCACCGGACCGTGAGCTTATGCCAGGCTACGCACCTGCTCCCAGGTCAGGTCCAGGCACTTGCGTGCTTTCTCGACCAGCTCATCCACTTCTGCCTGGCTGATCACCAGGGGCGGCGCGATGATCATGGTGTCGCCCACGGCGCGCATGATCAGACCGTTATTAAAGCA
>NZ_FOWP01000004.1 GCF_900115475.1 Ectopseudomonas composti | reverse complement strand
ATGTTGCGCTGGGCTTCTCGCTCAAGACGTCGACTCGATTGGATGCGGTTGAGATAGCCGTAGATATAGATCTTCAGCAGGATCGCAGGGTGGTACGCAGGTCTGCCGGTTTCGGCTGGAATGACGCCGTCAAAACCCAGCGTGGCCAAGTCGAGTTCATCGACGAAGACATCAACCACCCGTACCGGGTTGGTATCGCTGACGTAGTCATCGAGGCTCTCGGGAAGTAAGGTGCTTTGCCCTCGGTGCTCACCCTGGATAAACCGTTTCATGGGCTTCCCTTGCGATGAAATTCTCAGAAATCATAGCAAGGGTATGTCCGGGCGTTTTTACACACTCTGGGCCGATAGCTGCCCATCCAAATAGTCCCGCTACTCCACCCTCGCCCCTCTTTCAGCGTAAAGTCGCCAAACCCTCTCCCCCGGTTTCCGTTCAGATAAATGGCGCCGAACAAGGACTCACCAACATGGACCGTTTACCTAGCATCCTCCCCGTCTTGGCGCTCTGCCTGTTGCCTCTCGCTCACGCCGATACGCGCCAGCCACAGCCTTGCGACGCTGCATTGTTGGACTCACTGGCCACCCAGTTGGGACAGCGCGGCTGGACGCCCCCTGACGGGCGTGATGACGGGCCACTGGTGGCAGCTGCCTGCAAGCCCTGGCCGGATGATCCGGCGTTGTCCGTGGTGACCCTCGCTTACCGTGACGCCGAGGACGCCACGCCAGCGGGCGAGCGCAATCTCAACTGGCTGGTGGCGAAGGTGGACACGCAGAGCGGGCAATTGCGCGAACGTCATGACGACTACCTTGGCGAAGATGCCGCGCTGGAAATCGATGCAAACAGTCTTTGGCTGGATACCGCGCGCTATCACCTTGCACCAGGCGTTCGCGCCTTCGGCGTAGTGGTCCACAGTATCGCTCGCGGGGCGAGCTGTCCGGATGCCGACGCCAATGATCTGCTGACGCTGCTGGTGCCGGACGGGCCTCAGCTGAGGCCGGTGTTTGCCACCTATCTGTACTCCTGGACGACGGTAAAGGGCACGTCCTGTGTCACGGACAGTGACTTCCAATCGGAGCGGGCCGACCTGACGCTGGGCCTTGGGCCGAAGCAAGCCCATGGCTACGCCAACCTGGTGGTAACCGCTCAAGTTCGTGCAGGCTGGCAGGAGCCCGTGCTACGCAAGGTCAGCACCACCGTTCGCTACGACGGCAAGCGCTACCCGTTCGATCAGTTCTCGATGTTCTGGACGAGAGAGCCGCAGCCGTAACGACCAACAGGCAAAGACCAGCGCACGCCCCACTGCCGTCTAGACTGCTGAGTCTCAACCCATGGTGGGAGACTCAGGATGACCAGCAAGAACACCATCTGCCTCTGGTACGACCGCGACGCGCGGGAGGCTGCAACTTTCTATGCCGAGACCTTTCCCGACAGCGCCGTGCTGGCGGTGCACCACGCCCCTGGCGATTACCCTTCTGGCCAGCAGGGCGATGTGCTGACGGTGGAGTTCAGCGTGATGGGCATTCCCTGCCTCGGCCTCAACGGCGGCCCGGTGTTCCAGCATAACGAGGCGTTCTCGTTTCAGGTCGCCACCGACGATCAGGCCGAGACGGATCGCTTGTGGCACGCGATCATCGACAACGGCGGCCAGGCCAGTGAATGCGGCTGGTGCAAGCACAAATGGGGCATCTCCTGGCAGATCACCCCGCGCATCCTCAGCGCCGCCATCGCCAGCCCTGACCGCGCGGCGGCCAAGCGCGCCTTCGAGGCGATGATGACAATGAGCAAGATCGATATCGCCAGGATCGAGGCGGCGCTGAAGGGCTGATGCCCGCACGCGAGGCGTGTCGTCAAAGCGCAGCGAAAGCAGCGACGATGGCATCGATCACCGCCCTAACCCGAGCGGTGTGGCGCACGTCGCGATGGGTGACCAGCCAGATGTCATAGGGCGCGTGTTCACGATCCGCCCACAGCCGCACCAGACCGTCGCGCAGGCCCAGAGGCAGCGGCACCTCGCCAATGCCGATGCCGGCATCCAGGGCGCGGCGCACCATCAAGCTCGAGGTACAGGTCATGGCTATACGCCCCTGAGTGATCGGCTCGGCGCCAAGCGTGACCTCGCGCCCACTGTCCAGGTAGGGCTGATAGAGCACCAGGTCGTGCCCGGCGAAGGCAGCGCCCGGCTCGGGTACGCCGCGCGCGGCGACATAGTCCGCCGAGGCGAAGGCGGCGCTGCTCCAACGAGCGAGCCGACGCACGATCAGTTCGGGGTTGTCCGGTTTGAGGTTGCGCACGGCGATATCCGCCTCGCGCTTGTTGAGGTTGAGCAATTGCGTTGAAGCATGCAGTTTGACCTCGATGCCAGGGTGTTCGAGGCGCAGCGCAGCAATGGCCGGCATGATGAAGTCGACGGCGAAGGAGTCGGTGGTAGTGATGCGCACCTCCCCACTCATGCGCTCGTCCATGCCGAGAATGCGGCGCTGCAGATCGGCTGCCGCCGCCTCCATGTCCTGCGCCGCCTTCATCGCCTGCTCTCCCGCGCTGGTCAGGCTGTAGCCGGCTGACGTGCGCAGGAACAGAGTGGCATCGAGGGACTGCTCCAGCGAGGCGAGCCGGCGACCGACCGTGGCTTGATCCACTGCCAGTACACGAGCCGCACCGCGCAAGGTCTGTTCACGGCATAGGGCAAGAAATACGCGGGCGTCGTCCCAGTTCATCGCAGGCTCTCTCTGATGCATTTTTGCATTAGTGAACGTTAATAACGCTGCGTTATTTCTTCAGTCAAGCCTCCTATGATCGTGGCATCTCATTCGATGGCGTCCGCCGGACGCTCAGGGGACGATCATGAACAACCACACACAAGACTCGCTGTGGATGCCGATCTGGGCTGGCCTGTGCGCCAGCCTGGTGGGCATCGGCCTGGCCCGCTTCGCCTACACCCCGTTGGTCCCATCGCTGATCGAGGCGCACTGGTTTTCTGCCTCGGCGGTGGTCTACCTCGGCGCCGCCAACCTGGCCGGCTATCTCGTCGGCGCGCTGATCGGCCGGCCGCTGGCCGCGCGTCATTCCAGCGCCAGCGTACTGCGGGCGATGATGCTACTGGTCAGCCTGGCGTTTCTCGCCTGCGCCTGGCCGCTGTCGGTGGCCTGGTTCTTCTCCTGGCGTTTGCTCTCGGGCATCGCCGGTGGCGTGATCATGGTGCTGGCCGCCAGCAGCATCCTGCCGCATGTCCCAGCAGGTCGACGCGGGCTGGCCAGCGGCGCGATCTTCCTCGGTCTGGGCCTGGGCATCGCCGGCTCCGGCACACTGGTGCCGGTATTGCTGGCTCAAGGCCTGGCAACCACCTGGATCGGCCTGGCCGTGGTCGCCCTGCTGCTGACACTGAGCAGTTGGCGCGGCTGGCCAGACGACCTCGCCCACGCTCCACAACCCGCAGCCCCGCATGCGCCAGCGCAGAGCGCAGGTGGCGTGCGTTTGCTGTTCGCGCAGTACGCGCTGATGGCGACCAGCCTGGTGGCGCCGATGATGTTTCTGGTCGATTACATCAGTCGCGGCCTGGGCGCAGGGAGCCACAGCGGTGCGTTGATCTGGACGCTGTATGGCGTCGGTGCCATCGTCGGCCCGGTGGTATACGGTTACCTGGCCGACCACCTGG
The DNA here is from genome assembly GCF_900115475.1 of Ectopseudomonas composti. GTDB lineage: Bacteria > Pseudomonadota > Gammaproteobacteria > Pseudomonadales > Pseudomonadaceae > Aquipseudomonas > Aquipseudomonas composti. Next base: position 423,014 of record NZ_FOWP01000004.1, on the reverse strand, counting down.
GTGCCCGCGCCGCGATACGCCTGGTCCTGCTGATACAGGCCATGGCCCTTGCCGTACTGGTGGAAAGTCGTGACCTGCATGTGCTTGGCGCCGCCGTACTGGTGATCGGCTCCTTCCCACCCGGCATCGTGCCGCTGGCGTTGGCGCGCGTGCACCAACTGGTGAAGGGCCATGCCCGGCAGAACGCCACCTGGAGCCGCGCCACCATCTCCTTCGCCACCTTCCAGGCGCTGGCCGGTTATGCCTATTCGGCGCTGTTCTCCGCCAGTCAGGAGGACTATCGCCTGCTGTTCACGGTCGCGATTGGCGCAGTGCTGCTGGCCTTGCTGCTCGAACTACCGGCACTGCTGGGCAGCCGCAATGCAACACGCCAGCGGGCCGGGATGAGCCGCTAGCGACTGGCCCTGAGCGATACAGGGCAAGAGACTAAACGAGGGGCGCTCAGCGTGAGCCGTTCTTCTTCTGCAGAATCAGCGACGCTTCGTTGTAGGCGCTTTGGAAGGCGTCGCTGCCGATCCAGGTGATCGCGGCGTCTTCGTCTTCATCGTGGAAGATGCCGCGGTAGACGATCAGCAGGCCCATCATGAAATCGGTCGCAGCCTCCTCCGACTCTTCCGCGACCACCAGTTCCAGCACCGGGTATTGCAGGAATATCAGGCACAGGGCGAGCAGGCTGATGCCCTCGCCGGCTTTCATCGCCTGGAACAGGTCATCGAAGTGCGCGGGGTCGAAGCCGTTCTCTTCGATGTCCTTGAAATCGAAGGTACTCAGGTCGAGCTCGACATCATCGAACGGCTCGTTGATCAGCGGGTTGGCGAGAATCGGGTGGACGACATCGGCCTGTGCCTTGGGCTTGCCCATGCGGTTCTGCTTGGCCTTGGTCTTGGCCCGTTGGGCGCGCGTCTTCTGTTTGTCTGGGGAGGCCATGGGGCGTTCCTCGTTCGGTACAGCCATGTGCATGGCGCGGAAAGTTCAGGCGCCATTGTATGCAGTCTTGGTCATGGCCTGCGGCTGAATTTGCAGACGAAGTGTCATGCATTGAAGAACGGGCTTGCTTCTTCGACTTCCACCTGTTTTCTTCGGGATGCATGGATGATGGGAGCCTGACCATGACGGACCGCGCACAACTCCACCACGACGGCTATGCATTGCTGCGCCAGGCGGTTCCTGTCGGGTGGCTGGATCGGTTGCGCACCGTGTTCGATGCGGGCATCACCCCCTCGGATCAGTGGCCGGTACCGCGCGGCGCCGATTGGCATCACTCACTGCTGGATGGCGATGCCATGATTCAGGCCGTGTGCCGCCTGCCGCAGTTGCTCGCGGTGGTCGGCGAGCTGATCGGCGAACGTTTCTTCCTCGCGCAGGTGGAGGGCCGCGAGCCACTGGCTGGAGGCGGTCATCAGCGACTGCATCGCGATCTGTCGGCGCAGCGCCCCGGCGATATCGCCAACGCCATGGTCTACTTCGATGACTATGGCCCGGGCAACGGCGCCACCCGCATCGTCCCGAGCAGCCACCGTCCGCCTGCCGGCGAACCACCAATTGATTTCAACGACGAGTCCCGCTCAGTGCAGCTTGCAGGTGCGGCCGGCGACATCCTGGTGTTCGATGTGGACCTGGTGCACGCCGGCAGCCTGAACCGGCTCGGCATGCGGCGCCGCTCGATCCTGATCAGCTACTTCGCCGAACCGCTGTACGCGTCCTATCTGGAGACGCGCAGCCTGCGGGGGATTCGCATGGACGCGAGCGAGCGCTTTGAGCCTGCGGATTTTGCCTTGAGGCAGGTGTGAGCAAGGCGATTGCCCGTATCAGCAGGCAACACTGGCGTCTCTCGCCGGCGGCAGGCCAAACAGCCGGCGGTACTCTCGGCTGAACTGCGACACACTTTCGTAACCCACCGCGAACGCCGCACTGCTGGCGGTGGCGCCCTCCCCTGTCATCAAACGACGCGCTTCGATCAAGCGCAGCTGCTTTTGAAATTGCAGCGGCGTCAGCGACGTCTGGTTGCGAAAGTGCTGGTGAAAGGATGAGGTGCTCATGCCGGCCACGGACGCCAGGTGTTCCACCGGCAGCGTCCGGGTGAACTCGGTGCGCAGCACTTTCACTGCCCGTGCGATGCGTTGAGCATGGCCGTCCGGCCAGCCCAGGCGGCCAATTGCCGAGCCGTGACGCCCGGCCAACAACCAATAGTGCAGTTCACGCATCAGTGAGGCATGCAGCACCGCTGCCGAAGCCGGGCGATCCAGTAGACGCATCAGGCGCAGCGCAGCTTCGGCCACTTCGCTGTCGGTCGGCTCGATCTTTATCGGCGCCTCGTCCGCACTCGGAGCCGCTTTCATCTCCTCCATCAACTCGGTGAGCAGTGCAGGATCGAGGTCGATCACCAGTGAGATGTAAGGGGCTTCGGGACTCGCGTCGATGATCTGGCTGACTGTCGGTACATCGGCCGTGATCAACAAGGAGTCACCCGCGCTGAAGGTGAACGTGCGAGCCCCCATCATGACCTGCTTGCCGCCCTGTAGAACGAGGCAGGCGAGAGGCCGGGTAATCGCGTAATCCAGCCCGCTGGGCTGGAGCGTACGGATGATGGTCAGGCCTGGAATGGGCGTTTGGGCAAGGCCATTGGCATCGGCATGTTGATCCAGATAGCCGCGAACGACCTCCAGCAGCGTTTTGCTCATCAGTGGTTCCTGAGACGGGTCATGGGCACGTTGTTCACCCTTGGAGAAATAGGCAAAAAGCGTCGAGGTTTCGGTAAGGACGGGGTTACCCCACGGCTCACACAATGAAAGCCCCTTCACCAAACAGAGGTTTTTACCATGACCAAGATCGCCATCGTAACTGGCTCCAGCCGTGGCCTCGGCCGTAATACCGCCCTGAATATTGCTCGCCAGGGTAGCGATGTCGTCGTCACCTATCACAGCCAGGCCGATGCCGCGCTGGCGGTGGTCGCCGAAGTCGAAGCACTGGGGCGAAAGGCCGTTGCACTGCAACTCGATGCCGGCAACGTCACCACCTTCCCTGCCTTCGTGGAGCGTCTGCGCCAGGCGCTACGCGACACCTGGCAACGCGACAGTTTCGATCATCTGGTCAACAACGCCGGGCACGGGGACATGGCGTCGATTGCCGAGACCTCCGAGGCGCAGTTCGATGCACTGGTGAACGTGCACTTCAAAGGGGTGTTCTTCCTCACCCAGGCGCTGCTGCCGTTGATGGCCGATGGCGGTCGTATCGTCAACATTTCTTCGGGGCTGACGCGCATCTCCTATCCGGGCTTTGCGGCCTACTCGGCAGTCAAAGGGGCGGTGGAAGTGCTCAGCGTCTACCTGGCCAAGGAGCTGGGCAGCCGCGGCATTGCGGTCAACACCGTGGCGCCCGGCGCGATCGAGACGGACTTTCTCGGCGGTGCCGTGCGCGACCTGCCGGATCTGAACAAGGTGTTCGCGGACATGACGACGCTGGGTCGGGTGGGCGTACCAGGCGATATCGGCCCGATGATCGCCAGCCTGCTCGGTGAAGAGAATCGCTGGATCAACGCCCAGCGCATCGAGGTATCCGGCGGACAGACCATCTGACCGCCAGGCAACACGCCCCATGCCCCGGCAAGTGTTCGTATCGCTGCGCTCACTTGCCTGTTGCATCTAGCCCCGAGGCGGCTGCGCCTTCATCCCCTCCCGTATCCGCTCAAGGTAGCGCCGAGCCCCCAAGCCAAGCGGCCGGCCACTGTTCCAGACGATATCGACCCAGAGCCGCAACTGGCTGGCCATGTTGTCGAACTTCACTTCCTGCAAACTGCCCGAGGCAATCAGCGTAGCGACCAGGGGTACGGGCAGGTACGCCCAGCCGAGCCCTGCCTGCACCAGATTCAAGGTGGCCAGGTGGCTGTCGGTGAGCCACACCCGATGCGAGAGGATCACCTGTGGATCAGTCGCCGAAGGCGAACCTGCGGCGACGACGATCTGCCGTGCATCGTTCATCCTCCGCTCATCCAGCTCCTTCAGGTAATCCGGCGCGGCCACCGCCACCAGCAACTGACTGCCAGCCTCGAGAAAGTGTTCGCGCTCATCGATGCCGGGGCGCTCGAACACCAGCGCCAGGTGAGCACTGCCCTCGTGTATCAGGCGCACGGCCTCGGCCTGTGACGCGGAACGCACCTCGATCTCCAGCAAGGGGAATTCCTCCGCCAGGTCGACTAGCGGCTGGCTCCACATGCCGGTCTGCAGCTCCGGGGCCATGGCGATGATCAGGCGCCGTTCCAGGCCCTGATGCAGTTGCAGCGCCTGGGCATCGAGCCTGTTGAGCTGGCTGACAACCTGGCGCGCCTGTGGCTCCAAGGCCAACGCTGCCTCGGTGGGTAGCGCCTTGCGCGTGCTGCGATCAAACAACTCCAGGTCCAGTTCCGCCTCGAGCTGGGCAATCACCATACTCACGGCCGAAGGCACACGGCCCAGCCGGCGAGCAGCGGCGGAAAACGAGCCCGCATCGAGTACGGCGAGAAAAACGCGCAGGGTTTCGCTGGTGAACACCATGGCTATTGTCAGTTTTCCTGATAACAATCGTCTTTGTTTATCAGATAAACCAACCTAACTTCCACTCATCTGCAACAGCAAGAGGAACGACGTCATGGCTCAGAGTTGGAAAGATCAGGTCGCGCTGGTCAGCGGCGCAGGCAGCGAACACGGCATCGGCATGGCCATCGCCAGGCGTCTGGGCGCGGCCGGGGCGAAGCTGATCGTCACGGCCAGCAGCGCACGCATCGAACAGCGCGTCACCGAGCTGCGCGCCGCAGGCTACGAAGCAGAGGGCAAAGCGGTCGACCTCACCGATGAAGCGGGTGTGCAGGCGTTCGCCGCTTGGGCCGAAGGGCTGTGGGGACGTGTCGACATCCTGGTCAACAATGCCGGCATGGCCATGCAGGGCAGCCCCGAGCCATTCGCGGAGGTCTCCAGCATGAGTCTGGAGGTGTGGAACCTTTCGCTGGCCCGCAACCTGACCAGCGCTTTCCTTCTGACGCGAGCACTGCTTCCAGGCATGCAGGCACGCGCTCACGGCAGGGTCATTCATATCGGCTCCACCACCGGCACGCGCGGCGGCAATCCTGGCGAAGCGGCCTACAGCGCCGCCAAGGCGGGCATGGTGGGCTTGAACATGGGGCTGGCACTGGAAGTCGCCCGTCACGGCATCACGGTCAACACCGTAGCACCTGGCTGGATCGCCACCGGCTCGAGTACGCCGCAAGAGCAGCGCGCAGCTGCCTATGTTCCGGTAGGCCGCGCAGGACGCCCCGAGGAAGTCGCCTCTGCCGTCGCCTTCCTTGCCTCACCTGAAGCCAGCTATATCACCGGCGAAACCCTGGTGGTCGATGGTGGCAACTGCCTGATCGAGAACAAGGCGCCATGAAGTCGAAATCAACAGTGAACCCTGTGGTACTGATCACCGGCGCGGCCGGTGGTGTAGGCAGTGCGCTGGTCGCACGTTTTCTGGCCGGCGGCTGGCAGCGGACATACGTACCGCTGCGGCCTGCAATGCGGTGGTATCGGCGGCGGTGGAAATGGCCGGGCAGCTCGACGCTGTGATCAATGCAGCCGGTGTGTGGCGCGAAGGGCCGGTGGAATATTTCAGCGAGGAGGATTTCGACCTGGTACTGGGCGTCAACCTCAAGGCCAGCTTCTTCATCTGCGCGGCGGCTATCCCGCACTTGCGTAAAACGCGAGGCGCCATCGTCAATATCTCCAGCGATGCCGGGCGCCAGGGCAATCCGAATGCAGCCGCCTATTGCGCCAGCAAGGGCGGCCTCACCCTACTGACCAAGGCGCTGGCTCTGGACTTGGCGCCCTACGGCGTGCGCTGCAATGCGGTCTCGCCCGGCGATATCGAGACGCCCATGCTCAAGTTCCAGGCCGAGCGCTACGGCAATGGCGACCCGGACGCCTACTATCGGGAACTGCTGACGAAATACCCGCAGGGCGAACAGGCGCGCTTCATCCAGCCGGAGGAAGTGGCGGAGCTGGCGTTCTTCCTCTGCCAGCCCGGAGCCCGCTCGATCACCGGGGCCGACATGGCAATCGACCTGGGTGTTTCAGCAGGTCACTGATCGTCCCGCCGTTCGTAGCGGCGCTGGATGCGCGCCAGCTCACCTGTGCGCCGTAGCTGAGCCAGGGCCGCAGCCCAGGCGGCAACCAGCGCATCGTCGCAATCATGGCTGAAGGCGATATACAACGAGGAACGGTACAGCTCGATGGGCACTCGCCGGAGGGTGCCCGGGGCGATGTCCAGCTGGCGGCTGTAGTAGGCCACGCCTGCATCGGTATCGCCGATGATCACCTCGGTACGTCCGGCCAGGAGCATGCGATAGAGCTGATGGCTCTCGGCCGCACTCTTGTCGAGATTCCTGAACCCCAACGACTCGAGCATTTTCGGCACCAGGCCGGCATGTCGCGTGGTGATGTGCGGCGCGTGCATCAGTTGTTCCAGAGAGGTGATCGGCGCGGTCGTGCCGGACAACTGATAAGGATGGATGGACTCCTCCATGATCGGCCCGACCCACTTGTACAGCGGCTCACGCTCAGGCGTACGAAACATCGAATACATGATGGTTCTGGGACGGTTCTGCAGCGCATACGTGGCGCGCATGGTCGGCAACAGGGCGATGTCGAAGTCGTCCCCGGTAAGCGCCATGATGGCTCGCACGACCTCCGTCGACATACCAGTGAGCTGGCCGTTTTCCTCATAGTTGTAGGGCGCCCACTCTTCCGTGACGATCTGATAGGTCTCTGCTCTGGCCATGGCGCCAGACAACGAGCACAGCAGCACTAGAAAGAGTATCGAAGGCTTCACGCATCCTGCCCGGCGATTCCAAGGTTCAGGCAATCATAGCCGCTGTCGTCTGCATCGCACTGATGATCCTGTGAGGGCAATGCAGCAATTGCACACGCCAAGACGAAGGTTAAAGTGTCGCTTCAATCTATGGCTCAGCCTTCACCACAGAGGCGCAATCGGCATGAAAATCGGCGAACTGGCACAGCGCAGCGGCCTGGCGGCCTCGCGCATTCGCTTCTATGAAAGCATCGGCCTGCTCAAGCTGGTAGAGCGCCAGGCCAATGGCTATCGCAGCTACCCGGAACAAGCCGTGATGGTGCTCAACCTGATCACCACGGCCCAGCAGGCCGGCTTCAGCCTGGAAGAGCTGCGCACCCTGCTGCCACAGGACCTGTCGCAATGGCAGCACGGCAAACTGCTCGACACCCTGCACACCAAGGTGCGAGACATCGAAGCACTGGAGCAGCGCCTGGCGCAGAGCAAGACGCACCTGCTGGCGCTGATCGACGAGATCGAAAGCAAACCGGACGATATCGATTGCGCCACCAACGCCAAGCGGGTGCTGTCGAAGATGAACCTGGGCGAGCCGAGCGAGCCACTCAAACGCACCGGCAAAACCAGCAATCGCGCTTAGGGCTGCCCTTCGTAGGGTGCGCCGCGCGCACCGCTTCCGTTAGTGAATGGCCAGGAGGCGGCTCCAGCCGGCATCAGGCTTATAGCACCCTGACCACCACCTTACCCTTAGCCCGACCGCTGTCGACGTAGGCCAACGCCTCGTCGGTGGCCTCGAACGAAAAGATCTTGTCGATTACCGGACGGATGACGCCGCTGTCGATCAGCTCAGTCAACGTGGCCAACTGCTCGCCACTGCCACGCATGAACAGAAAGGCATAGCTGACCTGGCGCTGTGCAGCCCGCTTGCGAATCTTGCGACTGAGCAGCCCCACGATCAGTTGCAAAAGTTTTGGCATGCCGGCGTTCCTGGCGAACTCGGGGTCAGGCGGGCCGGACAGTGTGATCAGCTGGCCTCCGGGCCTGAGCACGCTCACGGACTGTGCCAACTCCTCGTCGCCCAGGCTATGCAACACCAAATCGTAGTCACGTAGCGTCTTGGAGAAATCGTCCTTCTTGTAATCGATGACGAGATCCGCGCCGAGGCTTTTCACCAGCGCGACATTGGTGCTGCTGGTGGTGGTCGCAACATAGGCGCCCAGGTGCTTGGCCAGCTGGATCGCCAGCGTGCCGACACCGCCAGAGCCAGCATGTATGAAGACTTTCTGCCCTTTGCGCAGTTGGCCTGTCTCCAACAGCGCCTGCCATGCGGTCAGGCCGACCAGAGGAATCGAGGCAGCCTCCTCCATGCTCAAGCTGACCGGCTTCAAGGCGAGGTTGGATTCGGCCACCGCGATGAATTCGGCGAAGGTGCCGATGCGACGGGTATCGGTGCGGGCGTATACCTCATCACCCGGCTTGAAACGCTGAACCTTGGCGCCAACCCGCGTCACCACACCCGCAAAGTCGTTGCCCAGCACCAACGGCAGGCGCAGCGGCAGGATCCGCTTGAGCGCGCCGCTGCGAATTTTCAGATCCAATGGATTGATACTGGCCGCGTGAATCTGCACCAGCACGTCCTGCTCACCCAGCGTCGGCTCCGGCACGTCGACCAGCCGCAGGGGTTCCTGCTTTGAATAACGTTCGATGACAAAGGCTTTCATTGAAATCACCTGGGTTCATTGCATGAACGGTGGCGCAGAACAGCGCCACCGAGTGATCGGACGCGGCCGCAACCGCGTTCAGCGAATCCCTTGGGCCCTGAGCGCGGCCGGCATGAACTCCGATTTGCTCGCCTTGAAACCGAAAGTAATGGGCTGCGCACTGTTGTAGGTCAAGCCGAACACCAGGTAGCGACCGTTGCTGAAATCATAGATCGCCTCCCCCGCGTACCAGGGCGTGTCGGCGTAGTCGTACTGCACGTGGAAACCCTCAGAGAACCGCCACAGCACGCCACGGCTGTCGTAATGCTCAGCCAGGGCGATCTGCCAGGTGTCCTCGTCGACATAGAACACACGCTTGGCGTAGATGTGGCGCATGCCCGGCTTGAGGGTACCGACCACCTTCCATACGCGATGCTTCTCGTAGCGCAGGTAGTTCGGGTTGAGGTGGCCCTTCTCGATCAGCTTGTCTGAGGTCAGGTCGCGGCTGGTCAGGCGATAGTTGTTGTAGGGGATGTAGATTTCCTGCTTGCCTTCGAGCTTCCAGTCGTAGCGATCCGGCGAGCCGGTGTACATATCGTAGTTGTCGGACGTACGCAAACCATCGGCAGCGGTGCCGGGCCCGTCATAAGCAACCTGCGGGGCGCGCCGCACACGACGCTGCCCGGCGTTGTAGAGCCAGGCAAGACGCGGCTCCTTGACCTGATCGATGGTCTCTTGCACCAGCAGGATGTTGCCGGCCAGGCGCGCCGGCGCGGTCACCTTCTGTGTCGAGAAGATCATGATGTTGGCATCGCTGACCGGGTCGAAGCCGCTCAGATTTTCTGGCCAGGCCGCACGATCCTCGAGCTGAACCTCGCTGAAGGAACCGCTCGGCTGGGTGATCACTTGGGTATGGGTACGCAGCAGACTGCCGCCGCGATAGCGCATGAAGTGGTTCCACAGCACCTCCACCCCGCTCTTGGGATGAATGAAGGGGTAATACCCCTGGTAATCGAGCACACCGTTACCACCCGCGACCAACCTGGCCGTGCCTGCATTCTTTTGCGCGGCTGCGTATACGTACTCGGGATACTTGGCGGTGCGCCGGGTCTCGTAGACATTCAGGCGATAGCCATCCGGATTGCGGCGCAATTGTTCGATCTGCCCGGGGGTAAGGCTGTCGCGGTAGGCCTCGAGGTTGCTGGCATCGATGGAGAACTTCACCGGGTCGTCGGCGAAGGGATCGACGAACTGCTTGCCGATGTCGCTCCAGATCAGGCTACGGCTGAAGCCACCTGTCCAGGCCGGAATGGACTCGTCGGCATTAGCGGCCGCCTCTGCACCCAGCGGCGTGAACTCCTCTGCTAAAGCGAGATTGGCAGTGACAGCTATGGCAGCCAGCAGCATCGATGTCGCGATGAACTTAGTCATGAGCCTGCCCTGCCTGCGCCAGTTTCTTCTCGACCAGATCCAACCCTCGACGAGCCTGACTGGAGCCCAGCGTTTGCGCCTGGAGGAACCAGCTGTGGGCGTACTCCAGCGCCGACACCGCCTGGCCTTCGTCACTGGCGCTGGCCAGGTGGCAATTACCGGCAGCGACCGCGAGATCCGCCGTGATCAGGCGGTCTTCCAGTTCATTGGTGAGGCAGTTGCCATGGGGTTCGGCCTGTGCAGTGGCGACGAAGAGAAAAGCCGTTGCAGTCAGGAGCTGCTTGATCATGGGATAGACCTCGATAGGATGCTTGTCGATAGGTTCTATTACAGAACCTTGTGACGAGAAATTAGGTGCTATCATGAAACCTGTCAACCGCTTTCTTGTCGGCGACAGCAAACCGCTCACCCATTCGGAGACCTGCACGTGGAACGAGTTACCTTCGAGGACCGCAACTGTTCGGTGGCCCGCTCGGTGGATGTACTGGGCGACTGGTGGAACCTGCTGATCATCCGCGAGCTGCTCTGGGGTACGAGCAAGTTCGATGAATTCCAGCGCAACCTGGAGATTTCCAAGGGCATCCTGTCCAAGCGCCTGAAGCTGCTGCAGGACTACGGCATCGTCGTGAAGAACGCCGTTGGCAGCGGCACCGAATACGCCCTGACCGAGAAAGGTCAGGCCCTGCACGTGATCATCATCGCCATGATGCAGTGGGGGGATAAGTGGAACCCGCTGGCCGAAGGTGCCCCGCTGCTTCCGGTCAACCGCAAGACCAAAGCACCGCTGGCCCCGATTCAACTGACCGACATCAACGGCACGTCGCTGGCGCTGGAAGACCTCGGCCTGTTCGCCGGGCCCGGCGCGGATGAGGTGACGCGTGAGCGCCTGGACAGGCTGCGCCAGACCGCTCAGCAGAAGGCCATGACAGGCCACTGAGCGCCGACCACATGCCAAGGACCAGGGGCGACGTTGTCGATGGCCTTCACTAGCGCCATTGACATTAAAGTAAACTTTAAGGTTATGGTCAGCTCATCTTCAGCCGAGGAGGCGCCCATGAATCTGTTCGATGCCCTTGCCCTGCCCAACGGTTCCACCGTGCCCAATCGCATCGCCAAAGCGGCGATGGAAGAGAACATGGCCGATGCCGACCACGCCCCTTCCGAACACCTGATACGGCTCTACCAGGCCTGGGCCGAAGGTGGCGCGGGCCTGCTGATCAGCGGCAACGTGATGGTCGACAGCCGCGCCATGACAGGGCCCGGCGGCGTGGTGCTGGAAGATGACGCGCAGTTGGCCCGATTCGCGCGCTGGGCCCGTGTCGGCCGGGCCAAGGGTGCGCAGTTCTGGCTGCAGATCAATCACCCCGGCCGGCAGATGCAAGCCAACCTGGGCCAGCCAACCTGGGCACCTTCGGCCGTAGCGTTGGAACTGGGTAACCTGTCCAAGCGTTTCGCCACACCGCAGGAAATGACCCCGGCGGTGATTGAGGAGGTAATCGAGCGCTTCACCCGCACCGCGCGTCTGGCTGAGCAGGCTGGCTTTACCGGGGTGGAAATCCACGCCGCGCATGGCTACCTGCTCAGCCAGTTCCTCTCACCGCTGAGCAATCAGCGCACGGATCAGTGGGGCGGCTCGCTGGAAAATCGCGCGCGCCTGCTGCTGGAGATCGTCAAAGCCTTGCGCACCGTGGTCTCGCCAGGCTTCGCCGTGGCGGTCAAACTCAACTCGGCGGACTTTCAGCGTGGCGGCTTCAGCGCCGAGGACGCCCAGCAGGTGGTACGCCTGCTCGACGGACTGGGGGTGGATCTGGTCGAGCTCTCCGGCGGCAGCTACGAGGCGCCGGCCATGCAGGGCCAAGCTCGCGACGGCCGTACCCTGGCGCGCGAAGCCTACTTTCTGGAGTTCGCCCGCGAGATTCGCGCCGTGGCGAGCATGCCGGTCATGGTCACCGGCGGCATTCGCCGCGCACCGGTGGCGCAAGAAGTGCTGGCCAGCGGTATCGAGATGGTCGGCATCGGCACCGCTTTGGCCATCGAGCCGAACCTGCCGCGCGACTGGCAACTCGGCCTCGGCAGCGCCCCCCAGCTGCCGCCGATCACCTGGAACAACAAGGTGCTGGCCTCGCTGGCGAACATGGCGGTGGTGAAGTATCAGCTGCACAAGCTCAGCCAAGGTCGGGATAGTCAGCCCGGCGTCTCCCCCTTGTGGGCGCTGGTGACGCAGCAGGTGAAAGACCTCTTGCGCACTCGCCAATATCGTCGCTGGATGGCGCAGCGCACAGCACGTTAAGCATCCCTCCGATCTCAAGGTTCGGCAATCTGCAGGCGGGCCAATGGCACCCGCTGCCAAGCCCGGAGACAACCGAAACACCGTTTCGCTCGTTGCGCTGATGCAACAGTCCTTTGCCCAAACCCCGGTTTAATTAGCTTGCTAACGAGGCGTATAAACGAGGTGCGACATATCGCCGCATTCGCATTTCGAGGAGACAGGCATGAACGTGATCGTGCATGAGCGTGACAACGAACATCTTTCCCGTGAAGCCCGCGCCATGGGGATCGTGGTCTGGGACGTGATTCAGAATGGCGAGCTGGTTGGCATCTTCCCGTCCCAGGACGAAGCCGATGCTTACCGCCAGACGCTGGAAGAAGCACAACCACAAGGATGAGCACAGGCTGTAGCCGTTTCCTGCGAAACGGCTACAGCTTGCGACGAGGTCGCCTGTGCCCCAAGCGGTATCCGAGGCAACCGCAGAACCGGCGCCAGCGCCATCTTTCGATGATTTGGCACAAAGGTAATCGAGACGGCCGCAACCCTGGCGCAGCTGGGCTAATCTCACCTCCGGGAAAGGGGATTTCCGGAGTGCCGTGATGCATGAAAACCGATTCGACCCCACGCCTGTGGTTCTGATCGTCGACGATCAACCCACTGACGTCAGGATCTTGCAGGAGGCTGTTGGCGAACTGGCACAGGTTCACACCGCCAACGACGGTCGCATGGCGCTGGAAGTGGCGCGTTTCTGCAGGCCGGACGTGGTGCTGCTGGACATCGAGATGCCAGGCATGAGCGGCTTCGAGCTGTGCCGCTTGATCAAGGCCGATGCCAAGCTGTGCGATGCCGCCATCCTTTTCGTGAGCGCCCACACGCAGACAGACAACGAAATCCAGGCGCTGGATCAAGGCGGCATCGACTTCATTCAAAAGCCGCTGAGCATTCCGGTGGCCCGCGCCCATGTCCGGGCACACCTCAATCTACGTGCCGAGGCCAAACGCCTGGCCTACTTCGATGCGCTGACCGGCTTGCCTAACCGTATGCTACTGCGTGACCGGGCCGAACAGATGTTGCAGAAGGCCAGGCGCAACGACGCCAGCCTCGCCCTGCTGCTGCTCGACCTGGACAACTTCAAGGGTATCAACGACTCCCTGGGGCACTCGGTCGGCGACCTGATTCTCAAGGAGGTAGGCCGGCGCCTAAGCGATACGTCACGCGAGGTGGACACCGTCAGCCGCCAAGGCGGCGACGAATTCGTGATCCTGGTGACCGATGTAAAGCGCTCCGAAACCATCAGTGATTACGTCGAACGCCTGCTACAGATCATCGCCTTGCCCATGAACATCGCCGGCAATCGCTACGATGTCACCGCCTGTGTCGGCATCAGCGTATTCCCCGTCGACGGCACGGACCTCGAGGCCCTCTATCGTCAGGCCGATGCGGCGATGTACCAGGCCAAGCAGGAAGGCCGTAATCGCTACCGCTTCTTCTCTCACAGCATCGAAAGCCAGGCCCGTGCCCGCCACCTGTTGGAGAGCCATATGCGCAGCGCCCTGGAGTCGGGCGTATTCGAGGTGTTCTACCAATTGCGCTTCGACGTCCGTCACGAACGTAGCTGTGGCATGGAGGCACTGATCCGCTGGCGCCGCGATGAGGGCGAGTTGATCTCGCCAGCGGCATTCATCCCGCTGGCCGAGGAAACCGGGTTGATCGTGCCGATCGGTAAGCAGGTGCTGCACAAAGCCTGCAGCGACGCCAAGAAACTGCTCGATATGGGCCAGAGTCTTTGTGTGGGCGTCAATATCTCGATGGTGCAATTTCGCGAAGAATCCTTCCTCGACATGATCAAGATGGTGCTCCGCGACACGGGGCTACCGCCCGAGCTACTCGAACTGGAAATCACCGAAGGCGTGCTCGCACGCGACGTCGAGCAGGCACGTCGGCTGCTGGAAGCCTTGAAAGAAATGGGCGTACGCATTGCCATCGACGATTTCGGCACCGGCTATTCGAGCCTTTCCTACCTCAAGAAGTTGCCCATCGACGTGTTGAAGATCGATCAGAGCTTCGTCCGTGACATGCTCACTGACCACAGTGACGCGGCCATCATCGAAGCCATCGTGCGCATGGGCCAGGCCCTGGGTCTGGAGCTGGTGGCCGAAGGAGTGGAAAGCGAAGAGCAGTCACGCCAGTTGTTGGCCCTCGGCTGCGAGTTGATGCAAGGTTTCCACTACTGCCGCCCCATGCCGTTCGAGCAGTTGTGCGTCTGCATGGGTCTGACAACTGCCTGCGAGCGTCAGTGAGCCAAAGGAAACCATCACCGTGCGGCTGATCGTCCTGCTCACCCTCACGGCCGGTATGGCCGCCACCGCACTGGTTACCGGTGTGTTGCAGCAAAGCAACCAGAAAAAGGTGACCGACGCCCTGATCGAGGCCACCGAGCGGGCCGCAGACGCCGTGACCAAACGCATAGAGCTCTACCAGTACGGCCTGCGCGGCGCACGCGGCGCAGTGCTGGCGAGTGGCGAACACGGCATCACCCGCGAGGGCTTTCGCAACTACAGCAAGACGCGCGACGTCGACCGCGAATTCCCGGGCGCGCGTGGCTTCGGTTTCATACGTCGAGTGCCGTCGCAGCAACAGGACAGCTTCCTCGCCCTCGCCCGTGCTGACGGTATGCCGGACTTCCAGATTCGCCAACTGGCCCCCCATGACGGCGAGCGTTTCGTCATCCAGTACATCGAACCCGTGGAGACCAACCGTCAGGCCGTAGGGCTCGACATCGCCTCGGAGCGCAACCGCCGCAGCGCAGCCATGGCGGCCATGGCCAGCGGTGAAGTACGTATCAGTGGGCCGATCACCCTGGTTCAGGCCACTGGCAGCCCGCTGCAGTCCTTCCTCATCCTCCTACCCATCTATAGAGACGCGGTCACGCCCGGTACCTTAGAGGCGCGTATGTCTCAGGGCATCGGCTGGAGCTACGCCCCCTTGCTCACAGAGGAGGTTCTGCAGGGCCTGACCCTCGACCGGGAAGGCCTGCACATGCTACTGAGCGACATCACCGATGCCGATCAGCCGCAGGATTTCTTCGGCCAGCACTCCGACGCGCAGCTCGCGGAGGAAGTCGCCAGCCACACGCTCACACGAGAGGTGTACGGGCGACGCTGGCAGATCGAGCTACATGCGCAGGATGAGTTCATCAATCAGCTGAACCTGGTTTCACCGCAAATGGCGGCACTGACCGGCACCCTGCTCAGCCTCCTGCTGGCAGCGCTGATGAACGTGATTCTGGTCAACCGTCAGCGTCATCGGCAAATCCTCGGCGAGCAAGCACGCTCGGCGGCCATCGTGGAAAGTTCGAGCGATGGCATCATCGGCCAGGATCTCGACGGTAGAGTGCTGAGCTGGAACCGTGGCGCCGAGCGCATCTTTGGCTACAGCGCGGCGGAAATGCTGGGCCAAAAACTGCTAGGGCTGACCGTTCCCGAGCACTTGGGTCACGAAGAACGGAAGTCGTTGCAGTACATCGCCGCGCACCGCGAGGTGGATAACTTCGACACTCAGCGTCGTCGCAAGGATGGCCATCTGGTCGACGTCTCCGTCTCGATCTCACCGCTTCTCGACGATACCGGTACCCTGATCGGCCTGTCGAAGACCGTGCGCGACATTTCTGCACAAAAGATCGCCGAAACCCGCATTCTCGAACTCAATGCCAGCCTCGAAGAGCAAGTCAGCGAACGCACCCAGGAACTGCGCAAGCTCAATCTGCTGCTCAACAACGTGCTGCAGTCAGCATCCGAGGTTTCCATCATCGCCACCGACCTCGACGGCGTCATCCGCGTGTTCAACCGCGGCGCCGAACGCCTGCTGGGCTATGACGCGGAAGAAGTGGTCGGCCTGCAGACACCGGCAATCTTTCACCTGCCCGAAGAGGTTCAGGCGCGTAGCGAGGAGCTCAGTCAGGAGTACGCTCAGCCGATCACCGGCTTCCGCGTGTTCGTGCACAAGTCGGAGCTGGAGCAAGCAGAAAGCCGTGAATGGACCTATGTACGCAAGGATGGCTCACTGCGTTCGGTGACCCTGCTGGTCACCGCCATGCGCGATGGGGGTGGGAATCTCGCCGGCTACCTCGGTATCGCACTGGATCTGTCCAAGGAAGTGCGGTTGCGCCGCGAAGCGCTGGCCGCCCATGACCAGGTGTCGATGGCGGCACGGGTCGCGGAACTGGGTATCTGGTCATGGACACCGGCAGACAATCGCCTGCATTGGAATGAGCGGATGTTCGAGCTCTACGACTATCCACTCGAGTTGCGTGAACAGGGGCTGGAGTACCGCCTTTGGCGTGATCGTATTCACCCTGACGATCGGCCGGCCACCGAGGCGAATCTAAGCGAGGTGATGGCCGGCAAGGCGACCTTCGACCGCGTCTTTCGTATCGTCAGGCCCGATGGACAGGTGCTCTTCATCCAGCCTGGAGCCCATGTCGAGCGCGACCTTCAGGGTACGCCGGTGAAGATCACCGGGATCAACCGCGACATCACCGCACAGCTGCAGCTCGAAGCCGGCCTGCGCCATGCCAAGGAACAAGCTGATGCCGCTAGCGCTGCCAAAAGCGCCTTCCTGGCCAACATGAGCCATGAAATCCGCACGCCGATGAATGCGGTGCTGGGCATGCTGCAGCTGGTACAGGCCACCGAACTCAATGCACGTCAGCTCGACTACGTGCTCAAGGCACAAAGCGCCGCACACTCCCTGCTGGGTCTGCTCAACGACATCCTCGACTACTCGAAGATCGAGGCCGGTAAACTGCAGCTGGACCTGCACGACTTCGAACTGGAACCCATGCTGCGTGACCTGGCGGTTGTACTGGCGGGCAACCAGGGCGACAAGGACATCGAGGTCATGTTCGACGTCGATACCGCCCTGCCCGCCGTGCTGCAGGGCGATAGCCTGCGTCTGCAGCAGGTGCTGATCAACCTGGCCGGCAATGCCCTCAAGTTCACCCACGGCGGCCAGGTGGTGGTCAGCCTGCACCAGTTGCAGCGCACGGCCGAGCAGGTCAGGCTGCGCGTCGCCGTGAGCGACACCGGCATTGGTATCAGCGAGCACCAGTTGCAACGCATCTTCGACGGTTTCACCCAGGCGGAAGCCTCCACCACGCGCCGTTATGGCGGCACCGGGCTCGGCCTGGTGATCTGCAAGCGCCTGGTGGAATTGATGGGCGGCACCCTGAGCGTGGAAAGCCAGCTCGGTGCCGGCAGCCGCTTCTGGTTCGATATCGAGCTGGGCGCGCGCGATGGCGCCGAACCACTGGTACACACACGCGACGAACCAGAGCACCTGCGGCTGCTGATCGTCGACGACAACCTGCTCGCGCGGCAATTGCTGCAACAGACCATCCTCGACCTGGGCTGGCATGCCGATACCGCCGAAAGCGGCGGCGACGCCCTGCTGCGCGTGCAGCAGGGGCAGCAGGGGCAGCAACCGTATGACATCGTCCTGCTGGACTGGCGCATGCCAGGAATGAACGGCCTGGAGGTCGCACAACGGATACGCGAGAGCGCCACGCCGCATCGACCGCCGCCGACGGTGATCATGATCACCGCCCACGGCCGCGAAGTGTTGGCCGATCGCTACGGCGAAGCCGACGCACCGTTCGCCGGCTTCCTCACCAAACCGGTCACGCCACGGCAACTGGTCGCCTGCATTCTCCAGGCCCGTCATGTTCACAGCGGTGAAGCGCCAGTGCCGGGCTACAAACTGGGGCAGCGCCTGCAGGGCTTGCGCCTGCTGGTGGTCGAGGACAACGCACTCAACCGTCAGGTGGCACGCGAACTGCTGGCAGGCGAAGGCGCCGACGTCAGCCTGGCCGAAGGCGGCCTGGAAGGCGTCAAACTGGCGCAAACCACGCAGCCACCCTTCGACGCCATTCTGATGGACATCCAGATGCCGGATATTGACGGCCTGGAAGCCACACGACGCCTTCGTCAGCACCCCGCGCACAAGACGCAACCGATCATCGCCATGACCGCCAACGCCTCCCATGCCGACCGCGAACAGTGCCTGGCGGCCGGTATGAACGATCATGTCAGTAAGCCGATCGACATCGAGAAGCTGGTGGCGGTGATTCGCCAATGGTGCGGCCTGGAAAGCACACAACCCAGCACTACGGTGGTGGACCAACCGATCGAGGATCAAACGGCCATCCTCAAGCGATTCGGCGGTAACCTGGCGCTGCTGCGCTCGATGCTTGAGGTCTTTCCAGCCGATCTGCATCAGCAACTGGATCAATTGCAACGGCATCGGCAAAACGGCGACACCGCTGCCATGCTCAGAAGCCTACACAGCCTCAAGGGCAGTTCCGGAACCATCGGCGCCAGGCAGCTCTCGGTGCGCTTCGCCGACTTGGAAAAACGAGTCGCCGAGCATGCAGGGCCGTTTATTGAGGACGCCGCCTGGCTGGATGCAGTGCGTCAGCAACTGGATGACAGTTGCGAGCGGCTGAGGGCGATGTTCGCCACCACCACGACGCCGCAGACCGTTCCTTCCGCAGTTGCCGACCTGCAGTGGACGCCCGCCCTGCAAGCGCTTAACGTGCAACTGCAAGAGGGCAACCTGGGCGCCCTCGAATCGGTGCAGAACCTGTCTACGCAGGTACCGGACGCCCTACGCGGTGACTTCGAGGCCATCCATCAGGCGGTTGATGCATTAGACTTCCAGCGCGCGCAGCACTTGCTTCATGCATTACGCCAATCGCTAGAAGGGGATTGATTTGGAGCGACTGAAACCCTACCTGCACCAACGCCCGAAACTGCTGATCGTCGACGATCAGCCACTGAATATCCGTTTGTTGCACGAGTTGTTTCGCAGCGATTGCGACGTGTACATGGCCAGCAGTGGCGAGCAGGCGCTGGCGATGAGCCGTGACCTTGCGCCGGACCTGATCCTGCTTGACGTGATCATGGCGGACATGGATGGCCATGAAGTCTGCAAACGCCTGAAGGCCACAGCAGAGACCAGCCAGATCCCGGTGATCTTCGTCACCGGCAAGGATCACGAGGACGACGAAACCATCGGTTTCGAACTGGGTGCGGTGGATTACATTCGCAAGCCGTTTCATTCGGTGGTGGTGCGCGCCCGGGTGATGAATCACCTCAAACTCAAACTGCAGAGTGACGTGCTGCGCGAGATGGCCATGCTCGATGGCCTGACCGGCATCCCCAACCGGCGCAGTTTCGACGAGCGCTTCGAGTCGATCAGGGCTCATGCCCTGCGCGAACAGCGTCCGCTGTCACTGCTGATGATCGACGTCGATTACTTCAAGAAGTACAACGACCACTACGGCCATCTGCGTGGCGACCAGTGCCTGCGCGATGTCGCCCAAGCCCTGAATGACAACGTACGCCGCCCTCACGACCTGGTCGGACGTTTCGGCGGCGAAGAATTCGCGGTACTGCTGCCGGACACCGACGAAACCGGCGCCCTGACCGTAGCCGAGCAACTGCAGATGGCGATTGCTCAGCTCGATATCGAACACCGTGCCTCCGACGTAGCTGACAGGGTCAGCCTGTCGATCGGCGCCGCGACCCGCCTGCCGACTTCGACGGCCAGCCTGGAGCAGCATCTGCACTGGGCCGACGAACAGCTCTACCGCGCCAAGAGCGAAGGTCGCAATCGTACCTGCATCCAGAGTTATGGGGCCTGAAGCCGGGTCTACAGATCCAGCTGCAACGGCTCACCCTCAGCCGGCACCGCGCAGCAGATCAGCACGCCATCGCCTTCCGGCATCTCGGCGGGCGGGTTCGGATAATGCACCTGGCCGCTGACCAGACGCGTCTTGCAGGTGCCGCAGGAACCGCCACGGCAACTGAACTCAGGCGCCAGCCCGCGACTCTCGGCCAGCTCCAGCAGGCTGCCAGCATCCGGCGTCCAGCGCGCCTCCTTCGCCGAGTTAGTGAAGTACACCGGCACCGGCCCGCTCGCCGCCGGCGGCTGCACCAGGGTCACGCTCTGGCCATCGGTGCGACGCGTCAGTGTCGAGGGGCCGAACGCCTCGGCATGAATACGCGCGTCGGCGACGTTCAGATCACGCAGGCCGTCATAGATCGCCTGGGTAAAGGCGGCCGGGCCACACAGGTAGAAGTCATAGTCGTCGAACGACAGCGCCGCCTTGATCTGCGCCAGCCCGATGCGCCCGCGCTGCTCGTAGTCGCGCCCGAGCACTGCGTCTTGCTCCGGTGCACTGAGGGCACGGTGAACCTGCAACAGGCCATCGGCACCTTGCATCAGCTCGCGCAGCTCGGCCTGGAATGGCAGGTCAGCGAGCGTCCGTGCGCCCTGGAAGAAGTGGATACGCCTGCCCTGCCCCAGCGCCACCTGCTCGCGCAGCATCGACAGCAACGGCGTGATGCCGACACCAGCACCGACCAGCACCAGCGGCCGGTGGGTGTCGCTGTTCAGGGTGAAGCTGCCCAGCGGCGCACGGACGTCCAGCAAATCACCCACCTGCACCTGTTCGTGCAGGTACCGCGAGACCACGCCCTGCGCCTTGACGCTGATGCGCAGTTGGCCATCCGACGGCGCACTGGACAGGCTGTAGGTGCGCAGCAGGGTGTCGCCCGTGGCGGTGGTGATGCGAATCGGCAGGTGCTGACCGGCTGCAAAGTGCGGTGCGGCTCCCTGCTCCGGTGCCAGCACGAACGAGCGGATATCGGTGCTTTCCTGCTGCTGGTGCTGCACGCGCCAGCGCTGCCACTGGTTGCGCTGTTCACGTTCGCGCAGTCGCGCATCGGTTTCTGCCCAGGTGCCGGTCATCAGGCTGGTCGGTGCATATTCCTCGAAGGCCCAACGCAGCGAGGTCGCCGCCGGGCGCAGCACCGCTTGTTCGACGTCGAAGGTCCACAGCCGCTCGGCGCCTTCGAAGGCCTTGATCAGTGGGCTATCGAGAATGATCTCGGCGCGGCCAGCCAGTTGCAGCACATCGCCCGTGGCGAAGTCGACGAACAGCAGGCCGGCGCGCGGATTGACGCGGAGATTGCCCAAGGTATTGAAGAACAGGTTGCCGGCGTAGTCGGGAATGGTCAGGCGATTGCCCTCCACCCGCACGAAGCCGGCGCGCCCGCCACGGTGCGAGACGTCCACCGAGCGGCGGCCATCGTCATGCTCGACGTAACTGGCGACGAAGAAGGTGTCGGCGCTGCGGATCATCTCGGCGCTGCGTGCATCCAGCTCGCTCGCTTCAATGCGCTCGACGCCGCGCTCGGGTACGCGGCGGTACTGACGCAGCTGGATGTACTGCGGACAGTTACCGAAGGACTGCTCCACGGTGATGTCCAGACGCTGCGCCGAGGCCTGGAGGATATGCCCATTGATGCGATTGCGCCGCCGCGTATGCAGCTCTATGCCGAGCAGGCCAACAGCCTCGCCGCTGCCCAGGCCGGGGGTGGCCGGATCGAGCGGGTCGAGCGCCATGGCAGCCAGATCGAAGGATAGCTGGCGTGGATCGGGCGAGGTGACGAAACCTTCCTCACCTTCGAGCAAGGTGGCCCAGGGCTGGCCGGAACCGTCCACGGCAGCGGCGATCATGAAGGGCAGTTGCTGATAGAACTCGCGATGCTGATCCGGCATGTAGTCACGGATCACCTTCTGCCCGATCACTTCCATGCGTTCTGCGACGCCGGCCTTTTCCTGCAGTTGCTTTTCACCGGCATGCCAGGGCGAGTGCCGATGACTGGGAAGCTGTTGCATGTTCTGCACTCCACGAAAGCGGCCGCCGGGCGATCCCAGCGGCGGTCAGCGACTCAGGCTTGCAGGCCGGCTGCGGTACGCGGCATCGGCACGAACCCCGGCAATGCCTCGACGCGTGCCAGCCAGGCGCGGATGTTCGGATAGGGCTCCAGCGAGACGTTGCCCTCCGGCGCATGGGCGATGTAGGAGTAGTTGGCGACGTCGGCGATGCTCGGCTTGTCACCGGTGAGGAACGGGGTTTCGCCCAGCTCGCCTTCCATCACGGTGAACAACGCATGGGCGCGGTTGATCACTTCTTCGGTATTGAACGAGGCGCCGAACACAGTGACCAGACGCGCAGCAGCGGGGCCGAAGGCAACCAGCCCAGCAGCCACGGACAACCAGCGCTGCACGCGGGCGGCGGCAGCCGGCTCCTGCGGCAGCCAGTCGTCATTGCCGTAGCGCTTGGCCAGGTAGACGAGGATGGCGTTGGAGTCGCTGACGATGGTGCCGCCATCATCGATCACCGGCACCTGGCCGAAGGGGTTGAGGGCCAGGAACTCTGGGGTCTTGTGCTCGCCCTTGGCCAGGTCGACGAAGATCAGCTCGGTGGGCAATTGCAGCAGCGACAGCATCAGCTCGGCGCGGTGGGCGTGGCCGGAGCGTGGGAAGTTGTACAACTTGATGGCGGGACGGGACATGGCGATGATTCCTTTGAGGTTGGCTTAGAGCCTGCTCACGATCTGCTGCGCGTCGGCGCTACTGCGTTAAAAACAAGCTGGAGCGCCAGCCCGGTCGGAATGCTCATTTACCACTCGTAAACTGCGCTTCCTCTCCTGTTTTTGCCTTGTATCGCTCTAGCTCGCGAGATCGTGAACAGACTCTGGGAACACCGCGAGACGACTTGCCTTCGCGACGATGGGGCCATGTTCACCCCATCCAATCTCGATAAGAATCACCATAAAGGACAATCCACTATTTCACTTTCTGCAATTCACTTCCCTCATGCCTGAAACGCCGGATGGGCCCGCAGGCGCGGCACGGCAAAATCGAGGAAGCTGCGCACCCGTGCCGCGGCCCGGCGCCCTTCGCGGTAATACAGTTGTACCGGCACGGGCGCTGCGGCGAAGTTTTCCAGTACCGCCTGCAACTGCCCGCTCTGCAACTCCTGATAAGCCTCGTAGCTCAGGCAGCGGGTCAGGCCGAAACCGGCGAGCGCAGCACGAATGGATGCCTGCGGTGTGCTGCAGGTCAGACGCGGCGCGAGCTTCACCGCACCGTCCGCAAAACGCCATTCCCCTGCATAACCAGTCGAAGAGCGAGTGATGGTGCGATGTGCATGCAAGGCCTGCGGGTTGGCTGGCCAGCCCCAGCGCTGCAGATAGGAAGGCGCCGCGCACACCAGCGGCCGTGCCCATCCCAACGGCACGGCGAAACCGGACGAACTGGGCAGATGGCCGACCACCACGGCCAGGTCGATGCCCTCCTCCAGCAATCTGGGCGGCTCTTCGCGCGTCAGAGTGGCCAGGCTCACCTCGGGAAATACCGCCAGGTAGTCGACCGCGATGGGCGTCAGCACCTGATGCGTCATCAGTAAAGGCAGGGCCAGGGTCAGCTGTCCGGCGGGGCTGGCGTGCAGACCGGTCACGGAACGCTCGGCGTCCTCCACCCGCTGCAGGATGCGCTGACAACTCTCGGCGAACGTTGCCCCCGCCGCGCTCAGGCTGACGCCACGTGGCCCGCGCAGCAGCAAGGTGCTGTCCAGACGGCTCTCCAGCGCGGCCACGGTGCGCATCACCGTGGCCTGCGACAGCTGCAAGCGTCTGGAAGCGGCCGCCAGGCTGCCCGCCTGGGCCACGGCGAGAAACACCTGCATCTCGCGGTGAGGGCTCATGAAACGGGCGCTGTACCGGCCGCACGCAGCGCCGGGTCCGCGCGAAAACTGGCAGCGCAGTGGTCGACGAAGGTGCGCACCTTGGCCGACACCTGGCGACCGCCCTGATGAATGATGTGCACCGGTAAGGCTGGCGGTTCGAAGGCCTCGAGCACCAGTTCGATCTCGCCACGGGCCACTGCAGCTGCAACCTGGTAGGACAGCACGCGGGTATAGCCCCAGCCCAGGCGCGCCACGCTGATTGCCGCCTGGTTGGAGCTGACGGTGAAGCGAGGCTGCGGCATGAAGCCGAACGGGCCATCGGCGCCGACGAATTGCCAATGCGACAGCAGGGTGCTGGCGCTGGACATGACGATAGGGGCGTCGCGCAATTCATCCGGATGGCGCGGGCGCCCGACGCGATCGAGAAAGGCGGGCGAGGCGCACACCACCGGGCGGATCTGCCCGACCTGCAACGCCGGGTGATCCCCCTCAGGCAACGAGCCGATGCGCACGGCCACGTCGATGCCCTCCTCCATCATGTTCACCACGCGGTCGACCAGCAGCGCATTGACCTCCACGTCCGGGTGGGTGTCGAGGTACTGGGCGATGCGTGGAATCAGGAACAACTCGCCGAACATCACCGGCGCCGTCACCGTGAGCCGGCCGCGTGGCCGCACACTGCCGCCGGCGGCCAGTTCCTCGGCCTCCTCCAGCTCCAGCAGGATGCGCCGACAGTCCTCGACATAACGCTGGCCAGCCTCGGTCAGGCGCAGGCTGCGCGTGCTACGGGCCAGCAGCAGCGTGCCCAGGCGCGCCTCCAACGCAGCAACGGCGCGAGTTACGCTGGGCGGCGAAATGCCCAGCAGCTTGGCGCCGCCGGCGAAGCTCTCGGCCTCGGTCACCGCCAGCAGCACCCTCATTTCCTGAAACCGATCCATCGTCACCGCCTGGTTTTCTGTTGCACCGACGCAGCGTACCTCATGACGAGGCCACGTCCGGAATCAGCGCCGGCTCAAAGCCAGGCGCGCGGCGAAGAGGACGAAGATCAGCCCGGTGCTGCGATCCATCCACTTGATCACCACCGCACGCCGCAGCCAGTGGCCAAGCGGCTGAGTGGCGCCGATCAGCAGCAGTGCCCAGACCAGGCTGAGCGCCACATGGATGCCCACCAGGCCGAATGTCCAGGTAATCAGCGGCTGCCCCTGCGGGATGAACTGCGGCAGGAAAGACACGTAGAAAATCCCCACCTTGGGGTTGAGCACGTTACCCAGCAGGCCACGTAGGAACCAGTTGGCGCCAGGTTTGCCGCTCGCCTGCGCGGGCGCCAGCGAGGTACGCGGGCGCAGCAGCATGTTCAGCCCGAGCCAGGCCAGATAGGCCGCGCCGCAATACTTGAGCAGGTTGTAGCCGAATTCGGAAACCGCCAGCAGCGCACCGAGGCCGAAGGCCACCGCCGCGCCCCACAGCAGGCAGCCTGCATTGATGCCCAGCGCGGCGCGAAACGCCTGTTGCCGACCCTCAACCGCAGCGGTACGCAACACCAGCGCCGTGTCGATCCCAGGCGTCAGGGTCAACAGCGTGGCGGCAAGAGTGAAGGCGATTAGGTTTTCGGCAAAGGGCATCGGCAGGCGCTCCGTCCACAGGGCAGAGCGCGAGTATAAACAGGGCACCGCTCAAACCGTAGGGTGCGCCGCGCGCACCGCCAACCACCGGGAAACCACCCGGTGCGCAGCGCACCCTACGTTTAGCCGCGATAGGCCTCGAACAATCCGCTGGCGCCCATGCCGCCGCCGACGCACATGGTGACGAGGCCGTAGCGCAATTCGCGGCGCTGCAACTCGCGCACCAGGTGGCCGACCTGGCGCGAGCCGGTCATGCCGAAGGGATGGCCGATGGAGATGGAGCCACCATTGACGTTGTACTTCTCGTTATCGATCTCGAGCGTGTCGCGGCAGTACAGGCACTGCGAGGCGAAGGCCTCGTTGAGCTCCCACAGGTCGATGTCGGCCACGCTCAAGCCCTTGGCCTTGAGCAGCTTGGGCACCGAGAACACCGGGCCGATGCCCATCTCGTCCGGCTCGCAACCGGCCACGGTGAAACCGCGGAAATAGGCCTTGGGCTTCAAGCCCAGTTCCAGCGCCTTTTCCAGGCTCATCACCAGGGTCATGGAGGCGCCGTCGGACAGTTGCGAAGCGTTGCCGGCGGTCACGCTGCCCGCCGGGTCGAACGCCGGTTGCAGCTTGGCCAGGGATTCCAGGGTGGTGTCCGGGCGGTTGCAGTCATCCGCCTCGACCACGCCGTCGACGATCTTCTTCTCGCCGCTGGCCTTGTCTTCGACCAGATACTTCACCCTCATCGGCACGATTTCGTCAGCGAACAGGCCGTCGGCCTGGGCCCGAGCAGTGCGCTGCTGGCTCTGCAGGGCATAGGCGTCCTGGGCTTCGCGGGTGATGCCGTAGCGGTTGGCAACGATCTCGGCGGTCTTGCCCATGGGATAGTAGATGCCGGGGTTGTCCTTCTGCAGCAGCGGGTTGAACAGGTTGTCCATGTTCATGCTTTTCAGGGTCATGGTGATGGACTCGACGCCGCCGGCAACGATGATATCGCTGCCGCCGGACGCTACCTGGTTGGCGGCGATGGCGATGGCCTGCAGGCCCGAGGAGCAGAAGCGATTGAGGGTCATGCCCGCCACCGGGTTGCCCAGGCGCGACAGCACCGCGACGTTGCGGCCGATGTTCATGCCCTGCGCGCCCTCGTTGGAGCCTGCACCGACGATGCAGTCATCGACCAGCTTGGGGTCGATGCCGTTGCGCACCAGCAGCGCATCGACGCAATGGGCGGCCATATCGTCCGGCCGGGTCATATTGAACTTGCCACGGAAGGACTTGGCCAGGCCAGTCCGCACGCTATCGACGATCACTACTTCCCGCATGACGCACCTCGTTGTTATTGGATGGCGAATGGCGTGAAGATAAATCCAGCCGATCTCAGGGTGCGACCATCATTGATCTGGCGTATACGGGACGATGCCGGGCAGAGCCAGGATGCACTCCGGCACGATACAAAAGCATCGCGGCTAAAGCCGCTCCTACAGATATCCATATGCCCGTAGGAGCGGCTTCAGCCGCGATCAAAGCAGAACCCGTTGCAACCTGTGGGAACAGCTGGGCGGCATTCCGCTTTAGCAGCGACAGGCTTCAATCCCTGGCGAACGCCGCCTCGATGGCCTCATTGATGGTGCGCAGCACCTTGACCCGGGCGAAGCGCTTGTCGTTGGCCTCGATCAGCGTCCAGGGCGCGATCTCGGTGCTGGTGCGGTCGACCATGTCGCCCACCGCATCGGCGTAGTCGTCCCACTTGTCGCGGTTGCGCCAGTCTTCCTCGGTGATCTTGAAGCGCTTGAACGGGATCTGCTCGCGCTCCTTGAAGCGCTCCAACTGCGTCTGCTGGTCGATGGCCAGCCAGAACTTCACCAGGATCACCCCGGCGTTGGTCAACTGCTCTTCGAAGTCGTTGATCTCGCCGTAGGCACGCAGCCAGTCGGCCTGACTGCAAAAGCCTTCGACCCGCTCCACCAGCACGCGGCCGTACCAGCTGCGGTCGAAAATGGTGAAATGCCCGCGTGCCGGGATATGTCGCCAGAAGCGCCACAGGTAAGGCTGGGCGCGCTCCTCCTCGGTCGGAGCCGCCACCGGCACGATGCGGTACTGACGCGGATCCAGCGCGCCGGTGACACGGCGGATGGCCCCGCCCTTGCCGGCGGCATCATTACCCTCGAACGCAGCGATCAGGGCGTGCTTGCGCATGCGTTTGTCGCGCATCAACCCCGACAGGCGCGCCTGCTCGGTGGCCAGTTGCTCCTTGTAGTCGTCCTTGCCCAAGGCCTGGGTCATGTCCAGGCTGGCCAGCAGGCCGCGGTTGTCCAGGCTCGATACCAGCGGCGCGGCGTGCGGACGCTCAGGCTCACGCGTCTGGTTGGCCAGCGCGGCCTGAAGG
This sequence comes from Ectopseudomonas composti, assembly GCF_900115475.1. Taxonomy (GTDB): domain Bacteria; phylum Pseudomonadota; class Gammaproteobacteria; order Pseudomonadales; family Pseudomonadaceae; genus Aquipseudomonas; species Aquipseudomonas composti. The sequence continues at coordinate 395,206 of NZ_FOWP01000004.1, read as the reverse complement.
CCTTCGAGCAGGATGCGTCCGACTGTCAGGCTGCGGTAGTAGTGATCGACGCCCTCGACCACGTACCAGGGCGCGTAGTCGCGGCTGGTGCGGCGCAGCACGCGCTCGCCATAACGCACGAACTTGTCGTAGGTCTTCGACTGCTGCCAGTCCAGCGGGCTGATGCGCCAGCTGTGCAGCGGGTCGTCCTTGAGCGCTTCCAGGCGCGCCTTCATCTGCTGTTTGGACAGGTGGAACCAGAACTTGAAGATCAGCGCCCCCTCGTCACAAAGCATGCGCTCCAGACGCTCAGCGCCGTCGATGGCCTGATCCAGCACGGCGTCCTTGAAATGACCATGCACGCGGCCCTGCAGCATCTGGCTGTACCAGTTACCAAAAAAGATCCCGATACGCCCTTTGGGCGGGAGTTGCCGCCAATAGCGCCACGCTGGTGGCCGTGCCAGCTCTTCATCGGTCTGTATGTCGAAGGTGCTGACCTGGATCAGCCGCGGATCCATCCACTCATTGAGCAATTTCACCGTCTCGCCCTTGCCAGCCCCCTCGACGCCGTTGATCAGCACGATCACCGGGAAACGCGACTGCTGCTTGAGCTCGTACTGCGCCTCCAGCAAGGCCTCGCGCAGCGCCGGCTCTTCGGCCTCGAACGTGGCCTTGTCGATACTGCGGCCGATTTCGGCGGATTCGAACATGCAATGACCTCCCTGGAATGATCATCAGAGCCTAACGGATAGAACGCGACTTTGCCTGACGGCGGCTCGACACGGATTGACCTGCGCCGGGAAAAGCACATGCGCAGCGGTTAGAATCGCCGCCTGTTTTATCGGGAGCCACCATGTCCGACGTCCACAATGCCCAGCTCGACTGGGACGAACACGGCCAGCCGCTGTCGCGCAGCTATGGCGACGTGTACTTCTCCCGCGCCAACGGCCTGGAGGAAACCCGTCACGTTTTCCTCGCCCATAACCAGATCATCGAGCGCTGCCAGGCCTTGCCGGCCGGCGGGCGCCTGGTGATCGGCGAAACCGGCTTCGGCACCGGGCTCAACTTCCTCTGCGCCTGGCAGGCCTTCGCCGAGCATGCCCCGCGTGACGCGCGACTGCATTTCGTCAGCGTGGAGAAATTCCCGCTGGCCCTGTCGGATCTGCAACGCGCCCTGGCCCTGTGGCCGGAGCTTGCGCCCTACGCCGAGCAACTGCTGGCGCAGTATCGCGCCATGCATCCCGGCTTCCAGCGCCTGCTGCTCGATGGCGGCCGCGTGGTGCTGACGCTGATGATCGGTGATGTGCTCGAGTGCCTGCCGCAACTGGACGCCAAGGTCGACGCCTGGTTCCTCGATGGCTTCGCCCCGTCGAAGAACCCGGAGATGTGGACTGACGCCCTGTTCACCGAGCTGGCGCGACTGTCGGCACCAGGTGCCACCCTGGCCACCTTCACCAGTGCAGGCTTCGTCCGTCGCGGGTTGATCGCGGCGGGTTTTGCCGTGGTGCGGGTCAAGGGCTTCGGCCATAAACGCGAAATGCTGGCCGGCCCTTTCCAGGCTGAGCCGGTGCAGCGCCCAGCGCCCTGGTTCGCCCGACCGACATTAACGACAGGCGAACGCCAGGCCGTGGTGATCGGCGCCGGTCTCGCCGGTTGCGCTACCGCCGCCAGCCTGGCCGCACGCGGCTGGCGCGTGACCCTGCTGGAGCGTCACGACGACATTGCCCGCGAGGCATCGGGCAACCCGCAAGGCGTTCTCTATCTCAAACTCTCTGCCCATGGCACGGCACTGTCGCGTCTGATCGTCGCCGGCTTCGGCCATACCCGCCGCCTGCTCGAATGCCTGCAACGCGGCCAGGACTGGGATGCCTGCGGCGTGCTGCAACTGGCCTTCGATCGCAAGGAAGCCGAGCGACAGAGCAAACTGACCGCTGCCTTCCCCAACGACCTGCTGCATTCGTTAAGCCAGGCCGAAGCCGAGGATCGCGCCGGCATCGGCCTACCGGCCGGCGGTCTGTTCTACCCGGATGCTGGCTGGGTACACCCGCCGGCGCTTTGCCGGCAGCTGGTGCAACACCCGCTGATCGAACTACGCCCCTATCAGGAAGCGCTGAGCCTGAGTCGACAGGATGATCGCTGGTGCGTCGAGGGACAGAACGGCGTGCTGGCCGAGGCCCCCGTACTGGTGCTGGCCTGCGCAGCTGAAATCGGCCGACTGTTACCCGGTGCCACCCTGCCGCTCAAGCGCATCCGTGGGCAGATCAGCCGCCTGCCGGCCAGCGACGCGAGCCGTGCGCTGCGCACCGTGGTCTGCGCCGAAGGCTACGTCGCTCCGCCGCGCGAAGGCGAACACACCCTGGGCGCCAGCTTCGACTTCCACAGCGACGACCTGGCGCCCAGCGTCGCTGAGCACGCCGGCAACCTGGAACTGCTGCGGGAGATATCCACCGATCTCGCCGAACGTCTGGACGCGCAAGCGCTCGACCCAGCGACGCTAGAAGGCCGCGCCGCATTTCGCTGCACCAGCCCGGACTACCTGCCACTGGTAGGCCCGCTGGCCGCTGGCCAAGCCTTCAACGAGGCCTATGCCGTGCTGGCCAAGGACGCCCGCCAGGTGCCGGAAACGCCCTGCCCCTGGCTACCCGGCCTGTACATCAACAGCGGCCACGGCTCACGCGGGCTGATCACCGCGCCACTGTCGGGCGAACTGATCGCCGCCTGGCTGGATGACGAACCGCTGCCTGTGCCGCGCGACGTAGCCGAGGCCAGCCACCCCAATCGCTTTATGCTGCGCACGCTGATTCGCGGGAGCTGATCGACGGTGCGCGCGGCGCACCCTACTGTGTAGCCCGCGTAGGGTGCGCTCCAATCTTAGGGCGTACTCGGCGTTGGCTTGCGGTGTCGCGCTACATGCCGATTCGCGGTAGCTGAGAAAGGGCCACGGCGCGCGTCCCTTCCATTGGGTGCGCTGTGCGCACCGAAACGATCCAACACTTACGCTCTGGCCTCGGCCAATACAGGCTTGGGCTTACGAAACACCAACACGTTGCCCAGCATCACCAGCCCGAGACCGAACAGCGCAGGAGCCGTCCACTGGTAACCCTCGGCGAACACCGAGATGTTCAGTGCCACCACCGGGAACAATACGGTGCAGTACGCCGCGCGCTCCGGCCCCATGCGCCCGACCAGGGTCAGGTAGGCGGTGAAGCCGATCACTGAGCCGGGAATCGCTAGGTACAACAACGAGCCGACGTAGCGCGCGTTCCACTCGAAGGCGAACGGCGTGCCGCTGAGCAGGCAGATGCCCACCAGCATCAGCGCGCCGTAGAGCATGCCCCAGGCATTGGTCGTCAGCGGTTTGAGCCCGGCCTTCTGCTGCAGGCTAGAGAGCATGTTGCCAGCAGAGAAGAACAGCGTGCCGCACAGCGCCAGGCCGATGCCCAGCAGGCTTTCGCGGCTGGCCTCGTGCCCGGCCAGCTCCGGCCAGAACAGCAAGCCAAGACCCGCCAGTCCCAACGCGCCACCGAGCAGCACATTGGTGGCGATACGCTGCTTGAAGAACAGCCGCGCATTGATCGCGTTCCATAAGGTGGCGGTGGAGAAGATCACCGCGATCAGGCCGCTGGGGATCCACTGGCTGGCGGTGTAGAAGCACAGGAAGTTGAGGCAGAACAGGCACAGCCCCTGCAGCAGGCAGATGCCCTGGCCACGGCGATCCAGTGGTTGCAGGCGGCCACTGAGCCAGAGCATGGCGAACAGCACGGCCGAAGCCAGCGCGAAGCGATAGGCGATGGAAGCGGCGACGGCCACCTCACCCATCTGCAATTTGATGGCGATCCAGGTCGTGCCCCAGATCAGTACGGTAAGCAGGTAAAGCGACAGGTTCATCGACTATCTCCCAAGACTGAGTGAAGTCTGGAAGCGATACGCGCGGGGCGCTTGCACAAAGTTGCGCATTTATCGCTGAGCCATCACTGCCTGCCATCGCGCTGCAGGCTTTATCATGCGCGCTTTATCAGTCAGGTCATTCTCACCGCATGCTTTCCGCCGTCGCGCGCTATAAACAGCTGCTTTCCAGCGCCCTCTCCCGTTACTTCCCCCGCACCACCGCCTACCTGCGCGCCGAGCGCGAAGCCGCGCAGCCGCGCAAACCGGTGCGCAAGCAGAGCAAGAAGAAATCCACCGGCAACAAGAAAGCCGGCAGCCGCAAGGCCGCCAGCGGCAAGCCTGGCCCTGCTGGAATCTACCCCGCGACCCGACTGAAGATCGACGAAGCCCAGGTGCAGGCCATGCGCGAACGCGTGGCCCAGGCGGTAAGCGCTGGGCTGATCGGCGCGCCGTCTGACGAACAGTGGGCGATGATCCTCTGCCGCGCCCCGCTGGCGCGCATCTTCGCCGGTGCCGGCTCCGGCAAGTCGAGCACCCTGGTACTGCGTGTGGTGTTCCTGCTCTGTCACCTGGAGGTCGAGCCGAAACGCCTGACGGTGATCTCCTTCACCAACGCCTCCTGCCACGAGCTGCGCGAACGCCTGCAACGGTTGCTCGACTTCTGGCACTACTCGCACGATGCGCGCCAGTGCGTACGCACCTTCCATGCCGCCATGGCGACGTTGGCCAAGGAAAGCCTGGGCAACCCGCGCTGGTTCGAACAGTTGGACGACCCCAGTGACGAACCGGACAACCCCCTCACCGGCGGGCGCCTGCGCCCCGCGCAGCAGCGCCTGCTCAAGCAGGCCTACCAGAACGCCTACGCCGCCGATGCACGCTTTCGCACGCTGAGCCATCGCCTGCTCGGTTTACCCGCCCCCGAAGAGCCACTCAAGGGCAAACCCAGGGCGCCGCTGGATGCCTGCAAGCTGCCTGGCGAATTCACTGCCCTGCCGCTGTTCGAGTTGCTGCACGGACAGATCGACTTCGCCGAGAGCCTGGGAATTCGCCTCGACCGCCTGGACGTGAAAACGCTGGGCTGCGCGCCCCGCGAGCGTGATTTCATCGAGGCCATGCAGCGCTTCCACCAGCACTTCAGCACGCTGCTGCACAGCCAGGGTTTGATCAGTTTCAACGGCGCCTTCGCGCAGCTGAGCGAAGGCCTACAAGGCACCGGCGACGGTAAACCCGGCCCCGCCCTGCTCGCCCTGAGCCACTTGCTGATCGACGAATTCCAGGACATCTCGCCACAGATCGTGCTGTGGCTGCAGGCCGTGCATCGCCGCCTGCATGCGGCGGGCGAGCGCATCAGCCTGATGGCCATCGGCGACGACTGGCAATCGATCTACGGCTGGCGCGGCAGCTCGCCGGAGCTGTTCATCGATTTCGACCGGCATTTACCCAGCCGGGGGCGCGGCAAGAGCACCACCCTGCTGATGGGCACCAACTACCGCAGTATCGAGCCGGTGATTCGCGATGGCGAGAAGGTGCTGGCCGAAGTGCGCAGCAAGCAGGCCAAGACCTGCGTCGCGGCCAAAGCGATGCAGCCGAGTGATCATGGCGTCAGGCTGATCCAGCGCTTCGACCTGGCCAGCGGCCTACCGGCGTTGCTCAGAGAAATCACCGCGCAGTGTCAGCACGTCAGCCAACGCCCAAACGCGGATCGCACCGCCGTGCTGCTGCTCAGCCGGCGCAACGAGCCATTGCAGCAGGTGCGCGCACAACTGGACAAGGCGCTGCCGGTGAAAACCATGACCATTCACCGCGCCAAGGGCTTACAGGCCGAAGTGGCGATCATCCTCGACGACTGCCTGCCCGTGGAGAAACACCCGCTGCGTAACGCGCTATACACCCAGTGCGGCTTTTTCGCCGGCAGCTACGACCAGGCCATGCAGGACGAAGCACGGCGCCTGGCTTACGTGGCCATTACCCGCGGTGTGAGCCGGGTGCTGTGGTACACACGCAAGGCTCAGGGCGCCACGCAGTGCTTGGCAGCGAGCCGGCCTATCGCGCAAGCTTCAGGCTGATCGGCACTTCGGGCGTTCCCATGGACAAACTGCTGGCTCTGCGCACCTTCGTCGCCACCGTACGCTGCGGTGGTTTCTCCGCTGCGGCGCGGCAACTGGGCCTGGCCACCTCGTCGGTGACACGCGCGGTCAACGCCCTAGAGCAGGAGCTGGGCTGTGTGCTGCTCAACCGCAACACACGGCAGATCAGCGTCAGCGAGGCTGGACGCGAGTATTTCGAGCGCGCCCTGGCCATCCTCAACGCACTCGACGAGGCCGATGCCGCCGTGACCGACAACGGCGAAGAGGTACGTGGCAGGCTGGCCGTAAGCGTGCCGGTGGAGTTCGCCCGACGCATCATCGCCCCGCACCTCGGCAAGCTGCTGCAGCGACACCCACAACTGGAACTGACCCTGCGCGTGACCGACGAGGTGGTCGATCTGCTCAGCGAACGGGTCGACCTGGCTCTGCGCCTGGGCGCCTCCATCGTCAGCGACGACGTGGTCAGCCAGCGTGTCGGCAGCTTCCACCGCTGGCTGGTGGCTAGCCCGCAGTACCTCGCACGCACCTCGCCGGTCAGCCACCCGGACGCACTGCAGGCGCACGCCTGCCTGCAGTATGACTACGGCAGCCCGGCGAACTACTGGCGTTTCGAGCAGCAGGGCGCGACGCTGCAGGTGCCGATCAGCGGACGCCTGCGCAGCAACAACGCCGATATCCTGCGCCAGGCGGCGCTGGATGGTCAGGGCATCGCGCTGCTATCGGACTGGCTGGTACGCGACGACGTGGACAATGGCAAGCTGCAGCGCCTGCTGCCCGACTACGAAGTCGCACCTGGCCCGCACGAAGGCACCATCCACCTGCTGTACCTGCCGAACCACCGCGGTTCTCGGCGCATCGCCGCCTTCAGCGAATTCCTCCAGGCATTGCTGAAGGATTAGGCCTTTGCACAGTGCGCAACGCACTGTTGCCCAGCGGGTGGATTCTCCATGCGGCGCGGTCTGCCTAACCTTGCGTCTGTCGCCCCATCCCATTGAGACCCGATCATGACCAGCCAGAGCACTTCGCTCACCCACGAGTCCGCATCACTGCCGCAAGCCTTGGTACTGCTGTTCGCCCTGTGCTGCGGCGCCATCGTCGCAAACCTCTACTACGCCCAGCCGATCATCGAACTGATCGCCCCGGATGTTGGCCTCAACGCCGAACGCGCCAGCCTGATCGTTTCGCTGACGCAGATCGGCTATGCCCTCGGCCTGCTGTTCCTGGTGCCCTTGGCGGACCTGCTGGAAAGCCGACGGCTGATGCTGATCACCACCGCAGCCGCCCTGCTCTGCCTTCTGGCCGCCGCCTTCGCGAGTCAGCCGGATCTGTTCCTCGGTCTGGCGCTGCTGATCGGCCTCAGCTCGGTCTCGGTGCAGATGCTGATTCCCCTGGCCGCCAACCTGGCACCTGAGGCCAGCCGTGGCCGCGTGGTGGGCAATATCATGAGCGGCCTGTTGCTGGGCATCCTGCTGGCACGGCCGCTGGCCAGCCTGGTGGCTGGCGAGTTCGGCTGGCGCGCGGTGTACCTGATGGCGGCAGGCCTGATGCTGGTGATCACCCTAGTGATCGCTACTACCATTCCGCGCCACGCCCCCAGCCACCGCGCCAGCTACGGACAACTGCTGGCCTCGCTGATACACCTGCTGCGTCGCTACCCGACCTTGCGGCGCCGTGCGCTCTACCAGGGCCTGATGTTTGCCAGCTTCAGCCTGTTCTGGACAGTGGCGCCGCTGGAGCTGTCGCGTCATCTCGGTTTGAGCCAGCAGGACATCGCCCTGTTCGCTCTTGCTGGGGCCATCGGCGCGGTGGCAGCGCCCATCGCCGGACGCCTGGCCGATGCCGGCCATACCTGGCGCGCCAGCCTGGCGGCACTGATCCTCGCCCCCTTGGCTTTTGCCCCCAACCTGCTGAGCACTGGGCTGGGCTGGATCGGCCTGATCGCCACCGCCATCGTGCTGGATTTCGCCGTGCAGATGAGCATGGTGCTGGGCCAACGCAGCATCTATGCGCTGGAGCCGCAAAGCCGCGCCCGCCTCAATGCGCTGTACATGACCAGCATCTTCGTCGGCGGCGCCATCGGCTCGGCGTTGGCCAGCCCTGTCTACGAGCGTTTCGGCTGGTCAGGCACAGCGCTACTGGCGGCGGGATTGCCGCTGCTGGCACTGCTGGTGTTTATCAGCAAGGAGGAGTGAATATTTTTGGCAGGCAACAAAAAACCCGCCGAAGCGGGTTTCTTCCCAACCACCCGACATACTGTCGGCGGCCAATCCTGGCCTGGTTATCTTCCTTGATCCTCAGCGATCCATCGCTGCAGGGGATGTGTGTAGATTAATGATCAAGCGTTAGTATCAATAGCAGCGCTTGGCGCCAGAGCGTGTAAGACATTCGCCATAGCGTTACTGATTGACGATTCCGCCGGGCACCTTATGCTCAGTGAAACTAGGAGTCGTCATGCATTCAGCCTCGGAAGCTCTCCGTTCAATCCCGGAAAACCGCTATGCCGAACAGTTGCGCCGCGGTTTCCGTTTCTTGCGCTTCAGCCAGCCGCTGGAATGCGAGTACCACCAGTACATCAGCAAGGTGCAGGCGCGCTACCAGAAAATCGCCGTGGTCCTGGGGCTGGGTATATGGATGATTTTCACCCTTGTCGACCTACTGCGCCTGGATCTGTGGCAACGCTTCCCTGACTATCCAGCACCTCTGTGGGCACTGCTGCTGGTGCGTTGCTCGATCATCCTCACCCTCTTCCTGCTCACCCTGCTGCTGTTCAACGGTAGTCGCAAGCACTACGGCCCTCAGGTGATTACCGTCACTCTACTGAGTCTGGTACTGGGCACCACGCTGACGATCATTTTCTACCAGAACCTGAACGTGCCCATCTCCAATAGCGTGCTGCTACTGATGGCCATCACCCTGTTCTTTCCACTCGGCCTGTCGTTTCGCAGCAATTTGCTTCTGGCCGCGGCCAGCCTGCCGCTGGTCGTCTTGCCTGGGCTGTGGCTATTGGCGCAAGCGCAACAGGTCGATTACCTGCGACTGTGCTTCATCTTCGGCCTGGCCCTGCTGATCTGTGCGATGGGGGCCTATGTCAGGGATCACACCCAACGCGAGCAATTTCTGCTGCTGCAACTGCTGGACTGGCAAGCCAACCATGATCCGCTGACCACCCTGAACAACCGTCGCAGCTTCACTCAGCATCTGGACGTCGCCCTTCGCCAGGGTAGGCGCGAGTCAGCCAAGGTCGCGTTGTTGATGCTCGACATCGATCATTTCAAGCGCTTCAACGATCATTACGGACATCAGGTCGGTGACGATGCCCTGCGTCAGGTCGGCAAACTGCTACAGAGCTTCGCTCGCCGCCCCATGGATATGGCGGTACGCCTGGGCGGAGAGGAGTTCGCCCTGCTGCTCTATGAATGCGATGCTGACCAACTGCAAGCAATTGGAGAAGCGCTGCGTAATGGATTAGCCACGCTGAACATTCCCCATTCTGCTTCGCCGACGGCCAATCACCTCACTGTCAGCATGGGCGCCCGCCTGGCCAAGGATGGAGAAAGCAGTGAAGAGTTGTACCGCCGAGTGGATCGCCTGCTGTATCAGGCCAAGCAGGCAGGCCGAAACCATCTGACCCTGGGTTGAACTTTCCCGGGCAACAAAACCGGCGGGAGCGATTTTCGACGTCACTGGCGACAGCCTGAACACTTGCCGCCCGACCGGTTTTTGCTCCTGCAAAACCGGCATTGCCGACATCTTTGGCGGTCAAATCGCAGGCAACAAAAAACCCGCCGAAGCGGGTTTCTTCCCAACCATCCGACATCCTGTCGGTTGCCAATCCTGGCCTGGTCATCTTCCATGATCCTCAGCGATCCATCGCTGCAGGGGATGTGTGTAGATTACTGCTCGAACCAGCAGGACAAAAGCGGCGCTTACCGCCACTGCGTGTAAGACATTCGCTATAGCCGGCAGGATCAACGACCGATCATGCGTGCCAGCACGTCCTCACCGCCCTGACGGCGATGAACGAAAGCCATGGCCGCGTGACCAATCACCATGAACAGCAGCAGCCAGCCAAGATTGCCGTGCAGCAGGCTGGCAGGAGCGATCATCCACTCGATTTTGCCATCGCTGAAACCGGGCATGACGCTCATGCCGAAGGCCACGAATTCGCGCCCCGAGCCGTACTGGCGCAACAGAGCGATAAAGGGAATCACGAACAACAGGCCATACAACGCCAGATGGCCAATGCGCGCGAACGAGCTTACTGGCGCTGGCCGGCGGCCGCTGTTGTACAGCGCCCAAAGCACGCGAATCACCACCAGCACCATGAGCAACAGCCCCGTCGCCTTATGCGTACCCCAGGCGAATTTGTCCAGGCCGCTGTCCTCAACCAGGGTGTGCGCGAGCACGGTCACGAATTGCCAACCGAGCAGAACGGCCATACCCCAGTGCAGCAGGCGCGTCACGGCGCCATAGCGCTGCGCGGAATCATGCAGGTTCGACATCACGGTTCTCTCCAATGTCATCAATGAAATCTACGCGGCTTCATGCCGCTATCGGTGCGAAAGACCCGTTCCAGAGCCAATGGTGCCGCGCCGACTCAAATCATGAGCAAGAGAGATGTTAGCAAGGATGTCAGAAAGGCATCACGACACGTCCCCGTGAATACGAGGACGTGCCGGATGATCAGGCGTCGCGCAGCGCTTCGCGCCAGGCGTGGTATTGCGGTTCCTGCCAGATACGCGCATGCAGGCGCGCCATGCCGTCAGGATCGTTGAGCAGACGCCAGCGGGTCGCCTCGACCTGACCTTCAGGTCCGGCATTGAGGATTTCCTCGATACGCTCATCGCGCAACGCTTCGGCCGCCGGCACCACCTTGGCGTGGCGGGCGCGAGCCATGGCGCAGACCAGGGCGTTGTACAGCGGGTCGACCACGGCACGCAGGAAGCCCTTGTGCAGCGCTCGCGAGCTGTTCAGTTGCTCGTACTCGGAAGTGTTGCTCAGCTCACGCGGCACCTTGTGCTCTTCAGGGATCAGGAACAGCTTGCTGCGCCGCGCTGCCAACCCCGGCGCAGTACGGCTGGTCAACACCGAGACCACCGGCGACAGCACCAGTGACACCACGATAGGCGCCAACCACCAGAGAAAATCCGGGTTGAGCCAGGCGACCAATGCAGTCCAACTGATACCGATCAACACCTGGGTGCCATGACGGCGGAACGCCTCGCTCCAGGGCGTCGAATCATCCACGCGCTGCGGCGAGTTCCACTGCACCGACCAACCAAGGAAGGCGGCGGTGACGAACAGGCTGTGGAACAGCATGCGTACCGGCGCCAGCAACACCGAGCAGGAGGCTTCCAGCAGCATCGATAACAGCACGCGCGTGCGGCCACCGTAGGCCTCCGCGCCCTTGATCCAGATCAGCAGCACGCTGAGCAGCTTGGGCAGGAACAGCAGGGTCATGGTGGCGGAGAACAGCGCAACGGCCTCTTCCGGCTGCCAGCGCGGCCACAAGGGGTAGAGCTGGTTGGGCTGCAGGAAGTACTCCGGCACCATCAACGTATGGATTGCCAGCAAGCTGGTGGACAGCACCAGGAACAGCAGCCACAGCGGCGCGGACAGGTAGGACATCACGCCAGTGAGGAACACCACGCGGTGCACGGCATGCATGCCACGCACCAGGAACAGACGGAAGTTCATCAGGTTGCCGTGGCACCAGCGGCGGTCGCGCTTGAGCTCGTCGAGCAGGTTAGGCGGCAACTCTTCATAACTGCCTGGCAGGTCATAGGCGATCCACACGCCCCAGCCAGCACGGCGCATCAGCGCCGCCTCGACGAAGTCGTGGGAGAGGATCGCGCCAGCGAACGACCCCGTTCCGGGCAATGGCGCCAACGCGCAGTGCTCGATGAAGGGTTTCACCCGAATGATCGCGTTGTGGCCCCAGTAGTGCGATTCACCCAGTTGCCAGAAGTTGAGGCCTGCGGTGAACAGCGGCCCGTAAACACTGGTGGCGAACTGTTGCAGCCGCGCATAGAGGGTATCCATGCCGGAAGCCTTGGGCGCGGTCTGGATGATCCCGGCGCCTGGGTTGGCCTCCATCAGCCGCACCAGGCGAGTCAGGCATTCGCCGCTCATCACGCTGTCGGCATCGAGCACCACCATGTAGCGGTAGTTGCTGCCCCAACGACGGCAGAAGTCGTCGATGTTGCCGCTTTTGCGCTTAACCCGGCGCCGGCGGCGGCGGTAGAAGATATGGCCGAAGCCTTCCACCTCACGGCACAGCTCCATCCAGGCCTGCTGCTCGGCCACACAGATGTCCGGGTCGTTGCTGTCGCTGAGGACGAAGAAATCGAAATGCTCGAGTTGCCCGGTGGCCTTGAGCGACTCGAAGGTCGCACGCAGGCCGGCGAATACACGCGGCACGTGCTCGTTGGCAATCGGCATGACCAGTGCGGTACGTGCCCGCGGCGAAATCGGCTCATCACCGCAACTGCTGGCGGAGATGCTGTAGCGGTCACGCCCCTTGAGCAACTGGAAGAAGCCCATCAGCGCGGTCCAGAAGCCCATCGACACCCAGCAGAACAGCAGGGCGAACAGCGCCAGGATGCTGGTCTGTACCACATAGGGCAGGATCTGCCGTGCCGACTCCTGCCAGGGCTGCTCGAACACCAGACCCAGATCGACCAGCGACCAGCCCTGATAAGGCAGCACCGACTTCATGTACCAGGTGGCGACCACCGTTTGCGTGATCATCAGCACCAGCAGCGCAGTTCGGCGCACTGCGGCGACATGCCGCCAACGCTCTTCGGCGAAGTCTTCGCTCTCGCGCGTGCGCGGCCGCGGGCTCGGTTTCTCGCCCTTCAGACGGCGCCAGCCGCGATCTAGGATGTTGATCTGCCAGGGCTCCGGCACCATGCGTGTGCGCGTGATTGGCGGCGTCGAATCGATGGTTGGACGACCCTGGTGGTCCTGCACGATGCGGCAACCGCGCTCGAGCGCATCCGGCCAACCCAGCGTCAGCCGGGCCGGCACCGAGTCGAGCATCTCGCGGGTTTCTTCCAGGGGTTCAGCGGCCGCGAGATCGTCCTCGTGCAGGGCACGGTGCAAAGTGGCGAGATCCCCACCCTGCTCCTCCAGTTGCTGTGCCAGAGCCTGCTGCCGCTCCTGATCGAGCGGCAGTTCGCCCAGGTACTCCTGGATTTTTGAAGGGTCTAGAGTGTTATTCATGGGAAGGCAGCTGATAGCTCCAGGTTTCCGACAAGGGCTTGCCGTCCTCGACCAGGGCGGCACGCATTTCTACCGGCTGCGCCGGGTTCTTGACCTTGATCCGCAGGGTCAACCGCCAGCCCTTGCTGACCGGGTTGTAACGCAGGCTGTCTTCCAGCAGTTCGGCGTTGCCATCGACACTGACCTGCGCACTCGGCGCCGCATCGGGCGAACGCTTGGCCAGTTCCTCACCGACGAAATCAACCACCAGCGCGGTACTGCCATCGGCCTGACGGATCAGGTTGGCCTGCTTGATGTCGCCCTCGGATAGACGAGTCTGGCTGACCATGGCCAGCTCTGGATCATGCAGCTTGGCGTCGTCACGGCTGAAGTGTAGGCGATAGGCGACATCCAGCGACTCACCCTGGGCCGGCAGCTTGTCCGGGCGCCACAGCGCGACGATGTTGTCGTTGGTTTCGTCCGGCGTGGGGATCTCCACCAGCTCGACATGACCCGTGCCCCAGTCACCGACGGTTTCCACCCAGCCGCTCGGGCGCAGCTCGTAGCGGTCGTCGAGATCCTGGTACTGGTTGAAGTCGCGACCACGCTGCATCAGGCCGAAACCGCGCGGGTTATCGATGCGGTAGCTGCTGACGTTGAGGCGCTGCGGGTTGTTCAGCGGACGCCAGATCCACTCGCCATTACCGGCATGGATGGCCAGACCATCGGAGTCGTGCAGTTGCGGACGATAGTTCGGGCGTGGCCAGGGTTGGTTGGCGCCGAACAGGAACATGCTGGTCAAAGGTGCGATACCGAGCTTCTCGACGTTTTCGCGCAGGTACACCTTCGATTGCACCTCGAGCACGCTGTCGCGGCCCGGCTTGATTTCCATGCGGTAAGCGCCGGTGGCGCGCGGCGACTCGAGCAGCGCGTAGATCACCAGGCTGCGACGATCCGGTTGTGGCTTCTCGATCCAGAACTCGCTGAAGCGCGGAAACTCCTCGCCGGACGGCAGCGCGGTGTCGATAGCCAGGCCACGAGCGGAAAGACCGAACACCTGGCCCTTGCCAACGATGCGGAAGTAGCTGGCGCCCAGCACGCTCATCACCTCATCGTGCCGACCGTTGGTATTGATCTCGTTGATCACCTTGAAACCGGCGAAGCCGAGATCCTTGAGGTCATCCGGGTTCAGGTTCAGATCACCGAAGTCGAACATCGACGGGTCGTACTTGATCTCGTTAGTGCCTTCGGCGGTCACTTCGTTGATCTTCACCGGGATATCGAAGTGCATACCTTGATGGAAGAAATAAAGCCGGAACGGCGTTTTGCCGTCAGCCCAGTGTGCTTTTTCTTCGAGGAAGCGAACCTTCTGATAACTGGCGAACGGCAGCTCGCGCAGCGAGGCCGGCAGGCGGCTCTGCGGCGCACTGTAGCTTTCTGCGGCAAGTGCCTTGGCCTTGACCGCCACATCATCCAGATCGAATGCCCAGCTATGGGCAGCGAACAGCATGGGGAGCACACAAAGGGCCAGCTTGCCGGCCTTGCCCATACGGGCTCCAGAACAACGACTCATCGACACAAAGCCTCCAGGGCAACACGTACTGACAGACAGCGGCCAGCCCACGGGCGGTCGCTGCAGAGAGTTAAAATCGGGCGAATGGTATAAAAACAACGCGAGCACGATGCAGACAGCCAACCGAACGGCGACGTCTCCGCATGCGCGGATTCTTTCTGCGCATTATTACCAGATCGTGAAGTCCGGCACAGGTGCTCGAGCGAGTATATTTTCGCCTCCTAGAGCCACTCCGTCATTGGCGTGGCAACAATTCGAAACGTGCCTCCTGCACGCTCTCCGAATCCAACCCCAGTTGGACACGGAAGGCACCTGGCTCGCTGACATGCTGCAGGCTGGCGTTGTAGAAGCGCAGCATAGGTTCGTCGATCTCGAAACTCAGCTCACGCGTCTCGCCTGCCTCAAGCTTGACCCTGCGAAAATCCTTGAGTTCCTTCACCGGACGGATCACCGAAGCGGCCTCGTCGTGCAGGTAGAGCTGCACCACGCTCGCACCAGCCCGTGACCCGGCGTTCTTGAGCGTGACGCTGACGCGAATCTTTTCATCAGGCCCCATGCGCTCGGCGGACAGCTTTGGCGCCGAAAGCTGGAACTCGCTGTAGCTCAAACCATAGCCGAACGGATACAGCGGACCATTGGGCTCCTCGAAATACTGCGAGGTGTAGTTGCCAGGTGTGCCCGGCGTATAGGGACGGCCCAGCCGCAGGTGATTGTAGTAGGTGGGAATCTGCCCGACCGAGCGCGGGAAGCTGATAGGCAACTTGCCGGAAGGATTGTGCTCGCCGAACAGCACATCGGCGATGGCGTGGCCGCCCTCGATCCCGCTGTACCAGGTTTCCAGCATCGCATCGGCGTTATCCTTCTCCCAGCTCAGCGCCAGTGGTCGGCCGTTCATCAGCACCAGCACCAGCGGTTTGCCGGTGGCCTTGAGCGCGCGCAGCAGGGCCTGCTGGCTGTCCGGCAGATCCAGGCGGGTACGGCTGGACGACTCGTGCGACATCCCCCGCGCCTCCCCTACGGCGGCGACGATGACGTCAGCCTGGGCAGCGACACGCACGGCCTCTTCCAGCATCTGCTGCGGCGTGCGCTTGTCCAGCACCACCTCAGGGCGGTCCCAGTTGAGCTGGTTGAGGTAATTGATCACGTGGGCATCGTCGGTGACGTTGGCGCCCACGGCGTAGAGCAGCTTGCCCTGCCCTGCGAGCACAGTTTCCATGCCCTTGCGCAAGGTCACGGCCTGTTCGGCCACACCGACCGCCGACCAACTGCCGAGCATGTCCACTGGCGAATCGGCCAGCGGACCGATCAGGGCGACGGTGGTCTTCTTGCTCAGCGGCAGGGTGTCGCCGTGGTTTTCCAGCAGCACCAGCGAATCACGCGCCATCGCGCGCGCATCGGCACGGTGCAGGCGGCTTTCGGCGTTGACGTCGGCCGGGTCATCCTCGGCACGACCAATACGACGGAATGGGTCGTGGAACAGGCCCAGGTCGTACTTGGTATTGAGCACATGCGTGACAGCCTCATCCAGCACGCTCTGCGGTACCGCGCCGCTGCGTACCAACGCCGGCAGTTCCTGATCATAGAGCGTATCGGCCATGCTCATGCCGACGCCCGCGGTGATGGCCAGACGCGCCGCATCGCGGCCATCGGCGGCCACGCCGTGGCGCAACAGCTCGGTGATCGCGCCATGGTCGCTCAGCGCCACCCCCTTGAAGCCCCACTCGCGGCGCAACAGGTCACGCAGCAGCCAGGTGTTGGCCGAAGCGGGTACGCCGTTGATTGCGTTAAGCGCAACCATCACCCCGCCTGCACCGGCATCGATGGCGGCGCGATAAGGCGGCAGGTAGTCCTGATACATACGCATCGGGCTCATGTCGACCACGTTGTAGTCGCGCCCGCCTTCCACCGCGCCGTACAGGGCGAAGTGCTTGACGCTGGCCATGATGCGCTGCGGATCGCTGGGGTCCTTGCCCTGGAAACCATGCACCATGGCCGTGGCGATGCGCGAGACCAGGTAGGGATCTTCGCCGAAGCCTTCGGAGGTGCGACCCCAGCGCGGATCGCGGGAAATGTCCACGGTCGGCGCGAAGGTCATGTCCAGGCCATCGGCACTGGCTTCGAAAGCCGCGACCCGCGCACTGTTCTCGATGGCGGCAATGTCCCAGCTCGAGGCCAGCCCCAAGCCGATGGGAAAGGTGGTGCGATGGCCATGAATGATGTCGTAGGCGAAGAACACCGGAATGCCCAGGCGGCTGCGCAGCGCGGCCTCCTGCATCGGGCGGTTTTCCGGGCGCACCACCGAGTTGAAGGTCGCACCGATGCGACCGGCCGCCATCTCCTCGCGAATGCGCTCGCGCGGCATGTCGCCTCCGATGCTGATCAGGCGCAGTTGGCCGACCTTTTCCTCAAGGGTCATACGGCCCACCAGGTCGGCGATGAAGGCCGATTTGTCATCGAGCGAAGGCGCGGCAACCAGCAGGCTGGGGGTGATCAAGGCAGAGACGAGAGCGAAATGGCGCAGGTATTTCATCGGGAGCAGCATCCGGGATGCGAATCATTGTTTGAATGGCCGCCACGATACTCCGAGTCCTCGCGCCGCGCCGCGGGTTGGTGCAAAAAAACTTAAGCGCCATTCAAAGGCGTTCCAGAAATTAAGACCCCAGGCTTACACAAACTTGCGCATTTTTTTCTTCGCTACTGGTTTTGCACTGCGGCGGGCGTAGCATGGCTGCATTGAGGAGAAGGTGATGGCGCAATTCGAACATCTGCAGGTTTTCCAGAGCATGAGCCGCTCGCCCAATGCGCGGCTGCACGCCATGGCCGAGCTGGGCAATGGCATCGCCGTGGCGCGCTGGAGCAATGCCCATGATGCGCGCGACTACCTTGCCCCCAGCCATCACACGCTGTCCTGCTATCTGGCCGGCGGTACCGGCACGTTTCGTCGCGAGCAACCCGGTAATAAAGGCGCCCCGGACAAACTGTGCATCCTGCCGGCCGAGCATCAGTCGGCCTGGATCATCAATGGCGAGATCCAGCTTGCTCACCTTTATATAGAGCAGGAGCAGTTCGCCCTCGGCGCGATGGCCCTGCTCGACCGCGAACCACGCAGCCTGCAACTGGAGGAGGCGACCTTTCTCGAAGACGCCGAACAGTCCGCGCGCTTTCGTCAGCTGTGCGCCCTTGACTGGCAAGAACCCGGCGAACGTCTGTTGGCCAGCAGCCTGGCCCACCAACTGCTCGATCATGCCCTGCTCAACCAGGTTGGAATGCGCCAGGGCCTGCGCCTGAAAGGCGGCCTGGCACCACTGCAACGCAAGCGCGTACGTGAATTCATCGAGCAGCACCTGGACACACCTTTGCCGCTCAGCCAGTTGGCCGCGCTCTGCGCCCTCTCGGAATACCACTTCGCGCGCATGTTCCAGAGTAGCTTCGGCCTGCCGCCGCACCGCTACGTACTGGCTCGACGCCTGGCTCGTGCCTGCCAGATGCTGCGTCAGTCATCGCTGCCGCTGGGCGAAATCGCCCTGGCCAGCGGGTTCGCCAGTGCCAGCCACTTCAGCAATCGCTTCCGCCAGGCGCTCGGAGCAACGCCAGGGCAATACCGCGCAGCCTTTCTGTAAGGTGGGTGCACCCCGCCAACTCCGCTGCGGCGGGTTACCCCTGCCCTAATCACCGAACGCCTGGAGCGATGGCCACGACAGCACGTCGGCAATCTCGATGCCACGCCTGCTAATCCCCACGCGGCTATGCGAAAATCTGCGGCTTTGCATTGCCACGGCCCAGTCATGCGCCCATTACTCGTCACCACGGGGCTTCGTTGATGCCCCTGGATATTCACCAGTTACGCCAGGAAGACTGGCGCTCGGAGTTCGGTGCTGGCGACCTGCGCCGTGGCATCGCCTACGCGGAAGAAAAGCGCAGCAAACTGCTCAACCTCAAGGACAACAGCCTGCTCGCCAATTGCCGAGGCTCGGGCGGGCAAACCTATCAGCAGCGCATCACCCTGCATCCCTACGGGCGCAAATGGAGCGTGACCGGCCATTGCAACTGTCCGGTCGGCTTCAACTGCAAGCACGTGGTCGCCGCCTTGCTCACCTTGGAAGCTCAGCAGCGCGCCGGCAGCGACCTGTCGGACATCATCGTGTTGAACAAAGAGCTGGCGGAAATGCGCCTTGAAGGCATTGCCCCTACGCCCGTCCTCAGCCTTGGCAGCCAGGTGCGCGTGCACTTCGATGCGCGCAAGGGACGCATGCAGGAACAGACCCAGCACCGCGCTGCACTGGCCTTCGACTACGCCGGACACAAGGTTTTCGGCAAGCCGGCCAGGGATCTGGTCAAACGTCTGGACGACGAGACCAACCTGCGCCTGATCCGCGATGCTGGTGCCGAAGCCAGCCTGCGCAAGCACCTGGAAAGTCTTGGTCTTCAAGTCGCCCTGCGGCAAAGCGAAGCGCTGCCGGCTGAAGCTGGCGAGCCGTTCGAACTGGAGCGCGAACGCGACTGGCTGGATTTCGTCCAGCGGCAACTGCCACAGCTGCGCGCCGATGGCTGGCAGATCCACATGCGCCCGGACTTCCAGTACAACCTGGCCGAGGTCGACGACTGGTACGCCGAAGTCGAGGAAGATCCGCAGCAAAACTGGTTCGATCTGGAGCTGGGCATCGAAGTCGAAGGCCAACGCCTGAGCCTGTTGCCGATCCTGCTCCAGGCCATTCGCCGCACGCCCTGGCTACTGGCGCCAGAAGCACTGGCACAACGCTCGGATGAAGACCGCCTGCTGGTCAACCTGCCGCACGGCGGCAAACGCATCGCCCTGCCCTTCGCACGCCTCAAACCGCTGCTGGCCACACTGGGTGAGCTGTATTTCCGTGACCCCGGCGACGATCATCTGCCGCTGCGCCTGGGCCGCGCCGACGCTGCCCGCCTGGCCGAGCTAGCCAAAGGCCCGGCCCTGAGCTGGCAGGGTGGCGATGAGCTGCGTGGCTTTGCCGAGCGGCTGCAGCACCTGTCCATCCGCGAAATCGCTGCGCCCCCCGGGTTGCACGCCGAGCTACGTGCTTACCAGCTGCAGGGCCTGAACTGGATGCAGACCCTGGCCGAGTTGCGTGTCGGCGGCGTTCTGGCCGATGACATGGGCCTGGGCAAGACCCTGCAGACCCTGGCGCACATCCTCTGCGAGAAACAGGCGGGACGCCTCGACAAACCCGCACTGATCGTCATGCCCACCAGCCTGATTCCCAACTGGCAGGACGAAGCCGCACGCTTCACCCCGCAGTTGCGCGTACTGGCCCTGTACGGCAGCAAGCGCAAGGCGCTGTTCGAGGAGATTGCCGCGCACGACCTTATTCTCACCACCTACGCGTTGTTGCCGCGTGATCTCAAAGCGCTCAACCAGCATCGCTATCGCCTGCTGATCCTCGACGAGGCGCAGAACATCAAGAACCCGCGCAGCAAGGCGGCCACTGCCGCCGCCCAGGTCCAGGCCGACCTGCGCCTGTGCCTGACCGGCACGCCACTGGAAAACCACCTGGGCGAGCTGTGGTCGCTGTTCCACTTCCTCATGCCCGGCTGGCTGGGCGATGCCAAAACCTTCACCCGCGACTACCGCACGCCCATCGAGAAACGCGGCGACAGCCATCGTCTGGCCCATATGAATGGACGCATTCGCCCCTTCCTGCTGCGCCGCACCAAGGAACAGGTAGCCAGCGAACTGCCGCCGAAGACCGAGATTACCCAATGGGTCGAGATGACCCAGCTGCAACGCGATCGCTATGAAACCCTGCGCCTGGCCATGGACCAGAAGGTGCGAGACGAGATCGCACGCCAGGGCCTCGCGCGCAGCCATATCGTCATTCTCGAAGCGCTGCTGCGCCTGCGCCAGAGCTGCTGCGACCTGCGCCTGCTGGGTGAAGATGGCAGCGCCTTGAGCGCCAGCGATTCGGGCAAACTCAGTGCCCTGCTGGACATGCTCCAGGAGTTGGTGGGCGAAGGCCGCCGCGTGCTGCTGTTCTCTCAGTTCACCTCGATGCTGGCGCTGATCGAGGCGGAACTGCAGACGCGCAAGATCGCCTACGCCAAGTTGACCGGCAGCACCCAGGACCGGCGTACACCGGTCGAGCGCTTCCAGGCCGGGGAATTCCCGGTGTTCCTGATCAGCCTCAAGGCTGGCGGTAGCGGCCTCAACCTGACCGCCGCCGACACCGTGATCCACTTCGACCCCTGGTGGAACCCGGCTGCCGAAGCCCAGGCCAGCGACCGCGCCTACCGCATTGGCCAGGACAAACCGGTGTTCGTCTACAAACTGATCGCCCGTGGCAGCGTCGAGGAAAAGATCCAGCAACTGCAGCAGGCCAAAGCCAACCTCGCCAAAGGCGTGTTGGACGGTGGCAGCCAGGGTCAATGGAAGTTGGATGAAGAGGACCTGGCGGCGCTGTTCGCGCCGCTCGGTTAACGCTTCAGTCGGACGTATCGTCGCGCTCGGCCTCGGCATCCGCGCGGTTGCGTGCCTTGTTGCGCGGATGCGAGCCAGCCACGGACGGGAAACGCGACGAGGCATAGCGCACCACCAGAATCGCCAACGCCAGCAGCAGGATCGCCCCCGAGACCATCACCACGCCCCAGCTCGGTTTGTGCGTGTGGGAGATATCGGAAATCAGCAAGCGGGTCAGCGCGGTGATCGCCACATAGATCATGAAGCGAATCGGCATATGGTTGGTCTTGAAATAGATCCCCACCATCGCCGCCAATTCCAGGTAGATGAACAGCAGCAGGATGTCATCGACCGTGATGTGGCCCTTATCCAGCATGCCGATGAAGGTCATCACCCCGGCCCAGGCCGTGATCGCCCCGATGGCGAACAACGCCAGGTAATGGAAAGCCTCCATCAACAGATTGCCCAGCGACTCCGCCAGGCCATGCATGCCTTCACGCAGACGTTCCGCCCAATTCATCGTTCACTTCTCCCCAAACAAGCATGACGCCCGAACACCCGACATGGATGAACGCTGACGAGCATGCAGGAAAAACACCAGCTTGAGGATGATGCGAGGATGTGACGGAAAGACACAGGTGCTCAGACTACGGCGAGCACTGGCTGGCGTGACTCGGGCCAGGCAAAGCAGTGCTTGCCCGCCTCCTTGGCGCGGTACATGGCGGTATCAGCGGCCGCTATAAGGCGACGACGATCCTCGCCATGCTCGGCGTAGCGCGCCAGACCGACACTGACACCTACACGAATTTCGGGATACTGCGCCAGCAACGGTACATCCAGCGCATTGATCAGACGCTGCGCCAGTCGCTCGACCGCCTCGGCATCACCGGCAGCGATCACTGCGAATTCGTCACCACCAAGCCGCGCCAGTACCTCGCCTTCACGCATCACGCCCTGCCATAGGGCAACCACGACCTTCAAGGTGGCGTCACCAGCGGCATGGCCATATTGATCGTTGATCGGTTTGAAGCCATCCAGGTCCAAGTAGAGTAATGCTACCTGGCGCTCACCGCGCCGCGCCAAAGCCAGTGCCTGATCCAGCATTTCGTTGAAAGCGCGCCGGTTGGGCACTCGGGTAAGGCTGTCGTGCTGCGACTCGAAGGCAAGACGCTCGAGCAACTCGGCCCGCTCGCTCAGGTCACGACGCAGATCGACGAACAGCAACGTCAGCAGCCCCAGCATCAGCAGCGCACCACCGCCACCGCCCCACAACGCCAGCTCAGAACGCCATTGCAGATCGAGTTTCTGCTCTCTGAGAGAAGCAGCTACACCGCTCTCGATATTGCTTATGCGCAGGCGCATTTCGTCCATGTAAATCTTGCCATTGTCTTCG
Source organism: Ectopseudomonas composti (assembly GCF_900115475.1). Lineage (GTDB taxonomy): Bacteria > Pseudomonadota > Gammaproteobacteria > Pseudomonadales > Pseudomonadaceae > Aquipseudomonas > Aquipseudomonas composti. The sequence continues at coordinate 372,653 of NZ_FOWP01000004.1, read as the reverse complement.
CGCAGCAGCTTCTGCGCAGCGACCTGGCCCTGTTCTCTACGCACGACGATGGTCTGGGCCAGCTCGCTGCGCTTGAGCTGACTGAGCCTGGCGATAGCCGCTATATCCGCCCCGTAGAATTGCAGCATCGGGTTCTCGGCAAGCAACAGCAGATGCTCATCCAATTGCCCGATAGCACGTTCGTATGGCGCCAGATACTGAACCTCGCCGGTCAGAAGAAAGCCGCGCTGGCCTATCTCCGCATCCTGCAAGGTGGAGAGAAGCGACGACAACCGATACAAAGACCGATACAACTCTTGTACATCACGACCACTGGAGAGGCTCGCCTGGCTTCCCCATATCGCTCCGATCAACAACATCAGGCTCAGATAAAACAACGCAACCAGCGCGAGCAGCTTGCGTTCGACACGACCGACTGACTTCACGGTGAGTACCTGAATTATTGGGGCTTTACGTGGTTTAGGATGATGCGTGAGCTGACTATAGATGCGCTTGCACACACCGTACAAGACGTTATCCGTAAAAGTCTGGGGCGCACTCGTGGCGCGCCTATACATATACACAAGCTGTACAATCTTACCGATTTAGCTTCTGCCTCATGCCCTGCAAAAATACCCACGCCCCTCCCAAACCTGCACCACCAGCACAGGCGAACCGAGCCATCTATGCTCTTCATCAAGCGCGATGCTGGCCAAACGGCAGCGAGTCCTTTATTCTCGCCACCACTGTACAAACAACCAGTTAATTACTGACCGACACATATGAAGGCAGACGAGGTGATGAATGGCCGTCGAAGTGGTGTACCGCAGCAGCCGCGATCCGGAGCGCTTGTTTATGGATAAGGCCGAAGCAGACCGTTACGACAAGATGCTTGAGCTGGCCGAGCGCCTGAGCGAGGTGCTGCACAAGGCGGTGCCGTCCTTGAACGAGGAGCAGGGCGAGGAACTGGGGATCTTCATGGCCAAGAACCGCGACATCTTCGCCAAAGCGTTCAAGAGCCAGCCGGACGCGCTGGACGAACTCGAGATCGAAGCCGCCAGCGAATGACCAAGTGTAGGAGCCCCTTGCACGCGCAAGGGGCTCCGACTTCATGCGTTGCGGTCGGGATATCGCCCCGCCGCCTGCTCCAGCCAGGCCGGCAACTCCTTGCGCCTGACGCCCTCCTCTCGTGCACGGGCCAGCTGTTCGAGCATGTACTGCCGCTTGGGTTCATCGCCATCGGCAAGGGAAAGCGCCAGATCGCGATCACTCCACTGGCGAATGCGCCGGAACAACCACCAGTGAAAGTACAGCCCCGCAGCGGTAGTGACGACGATAATGAAATAGTCCATGGTGAATCCTCCTTTCACCACGCTAATCGAGCCAGCATGTAGCGCCAAGTGCAGCGTTGCCGCAGGCCAGGGAGAGAACTCGGTGATTCATTGCAAGCGGGTTTATCTCGACGCGCAGGCCAGTGACGGGCAGCGCGTGCTGGTCGATCGACTATGGCCACGGGGCATTTCCAAAGACGCCCTGGCGCTCGCTGAATGGTTACCCGACGTCGCCCCCTCGACCGCACTACGCAAATCCTTCGCCCACAGCAATGAAGCCTTCGATGATTTTCGCACCGCCTACCGCCGTGAACTGAGCGCCCACCCCGAGCACTGGCAGCGCCTGCTGCACTCGGCAGCGAGGGGCACGCTGACGCTGCTCTATGCGGCGCGCGACGAAGAGCATAACAACGCCCGGGTGCTGGCGGAGTTCCTCGAAGATGAACTGCAGCGTCATGACTCGCCCAGCTCACCGGTTTGCTACCAGGGCGAATTCGACGGTTATTGACCGTACGGCAACGGCAGGCTAGCCTCCAGGCTTCTGCGACATATCCGAAGCTGTTTTCATGACCCTCACCGCGCATTGCCACAACGACTCCGTCAGCGCCGCCTATCGCGTCGCTGTCGACGGCTGCGCGCCACCACCTGCCTGTCGCGCCGGCACCCCTCCACCGCCGGCCCTTGTCCAAGCGGGTTGATCCCGCTCTTCCTCGCTCCGTTTCATCGCCTTAGCGACGCGCGCCCTTGCGCACGTGCGGAGCTCATGTGGATTTTCGACAGGTGTTCCCTCATGTGTTTCGATTCGACTTCCCTGCGCACCTATGGCGCGACGGCTCTGTTCGTACTGCTCTGGTCCGGTGGTGCGATCTTCGCTCGCCTGGGCCTGGACCATGCTTCGCCCTTCGCCTTCCTGCTGCTGCGCTTTGCCCTCGCCTTTGCCGCGCTGGTGCTGATCGCCAGTCATTCTGGAGTTTGGTTGCCCGAGCGCGACCTGCGTTGGGCAACCGCCAGGGCTGGCCTGCTGATGATCGGCGGCTACAGCATCTGCTACATGCTGGCGCTGGCCGAAGGGGTCACACCCGGCGTGCTGGCAACGGTGCTCGGTGTACAACCCATCCTGACCCTGATGCTGCTGGAGCGGCGTACTTCGCTGCTGCGCGTGCTCGGCTTGCTGCTGGCCCTGGCCGGGCTGGCGATAATCGTCGCGGACAGCCTGATAAGCAGCGCGATGCCGCTGTCCGGTGTGGCACTGGCTCTCGGCGCCCTGCTCTGCATAACCGGCGGCACCATCGCCCAGAAGAACCTGCGGCAGACGCCCATGCGTGCCCTGCCGCTGCAGTACGGTCTCTGCCTGTTGGGCAGTCTGATGCTACTACCCAGCCAGGAGTGGCAGGTGCGTTTTGTCATCGGGTTGATCATGCCGCTGTTGTGGATGGGGCTGGTGGTGTCGGTGGGCGCACAATTGCTGCTGTATCGGCTGATCCAGACCGGCAATCTGGTCAATGTCACCAGCCTGTTCTATCTGGTGCCGGTGACGACGGCGCTGCTCGATTACCTGCTGCTGGGCAATCGTCTTTCGGCCAGCGCTCTGGCCGGGATGGCCGCGATCCTGCTCGGGCTAGCCCTGGTCTTTCGCTTCGCCCCTCGCCTGGAGCGCGCGAATAGCGGTTAGGCGCCGTATAGCAGACGCTCGGCCAGATAGTCGGCGACGCGCGCCGGGGAGCGTTTTTCCGCCTGGGCATGGGCGTAGATTTCGGTCAGCCGGCGGCTGATCTGCGCCAGGTGCGCGTTGATTGCCGGCAGTTCCTCGCCGCGATGACGCAGCGCCACGTAGATCAGCCCGCCAGCGTTCAGTACGTAATCCGGTGCGTAGAGAATGCCGCGCGCTTCCAGCTGGTCGGCCACCTCGGGGTTGGCCAGCTGACTGTTGGCTGCCCCGGCCACCGCTGCGCAGCGCAGGTGGGCGACCGTCTGCGCGTTCAGCACACCACCCAGGCCGCAGGGCGCGAGAATGTCGCAGGGCGTGCTGAGCAGCGCATCGCTGGTAACCGGATGCGCGCCCAACTGCTCGACAGCCAACTGCACACGCCCGGCATCGAGGTCGCTGACCAGTAATTCGGCACCCGCAGCATGCAGCAGCTCGGCCAGGGCGAAACCGACGTTGCCCAGGCCCTGCACAGCGACCCGCAACCCTTCCAGATCGTCACTGCCCAGACGTGCCTGAGCAGTGGCGCGAATGCCCGTGAACACACCCAACGCCGTGTGCGGCGACGGATCGCCTTCGCTGGTAGTGCTGGTGGCGTGTTGGGTGTATTGGGCGATGCAGTCCATGTCGGCGCTGGAGGTGCCGCTGTCGACGGCGGTGATGTAGCGCCCGTTGAGGGTCTCGATGAAACGCCCGAAGGATTCGAACAGCGCAGCCCGACTCGGCAGATGAGGCGGACGGATGATCACCGTCTTGCCGCCGCCGTGGTCGATACCGGCCAACGCTGCCTTGTAACTCATGCCTTGGGCCAGACGAATGGCATCGGCAATCGCGCTCTGTTCATCGGCATAGGCCAGGTAACGACAGCCGCCGAGCGCTGGCCCGAAACGGGTGTTGTGAATGGCGATAACGGCCTTGAGACCGCTGGCCGGATCCTCGACCAGGTGCAGGGCCTCGAGGCGGGCGGCTTCCATCATGCTGAACATGGACGAGCTCCCGGTCGGACTTCAGACCCCAGTATAGGAGAGCCACACTGGACGACGACCTTGCCAGGGACTACAACAGCAGAAGTCAGCGGAGAATGCGATGAGCCCACGCCAAGCCTGCCTGCAGTGCCTGCAACGCGACCCACCCGCCCTGTTCGAGGCGGCCCTGTGGATTGCCGTCGAACACGATGACTCGCTTCAGCCACCCCAGGTGCTGAGCGAACTGCACAGCCTGCAATTGCAGGTCAGCGCCGGACTGCCCGCCCTGCCTGCCCGCGAGCTGGCCCAGCCGCTGCTGCGCAGGCTTGCCGAGCTCGACTTTCAAGAGGACGACGAAGGCGTGACACGTCCACGCCATGCGCTCCTGCATCATGTGCTGCACAGCCGTCGAGGCCAGCCGCTGACCCTGGCTCTGATCGCCCTGGAATTGGCGCGGCGACTGGAGATTCCGTTACAGGGGGTGAACTTCCCCGGACATTTTCTGCTGCGCGTACCCGGCGCGGATCATCTGCTCGACCCTTGTGGCGGACGCCGCCTGTATACCCGCGACTGCCGTGAGCAGCTGTATCGCCAGCTGGGTTCAGGTGTGGAACTCAGCGCTGCGCACCTGCAGACGGCCGATGCCAGTGACATGCTGCGGCGCCTGTCACGCAATCTGCGCCTGCTGCATCTGCAGCACGATGAGCCGGAAGCGGCACTCAAGGACGCCGAGCGCGTCCTGCAACTGGGCCAGCCGAACCTAGTCGACCACCTGGCCCGCGCAGATGTCTATCAACGGCTCGATTGCCCACAGGGTGAGCGCTACGACCTGGAGCGCGCACTGCTGTTCTGCGAGGAGGAAGGCCTGCGCCTGCAACTGAGTCAGCGCTTGCGTAACCTGGCGCGTGTTCCGGCGGTGCATTGACGCTGCAGAGCGAGCGCCCCGAGGAACAATCAGGCAGACGCAGCCAGGCTGTGAAAACTGAAGTAGTAGCGCAGCGCGTCGATCATCTCGACGTAATCGGCAGGTGGTGCGACCAAGGCAAAACCGGAGTCGTAGACACCTGGGTTGACGTCTTCGCGGCACCACTGGCAGTTGGCGGAGAAATCGATGAAGTGCATGCCGTGCTGGCCCGGAATCTTCAGGCGCATGTCAAAGCGTGCGCCCACCAGCATCGGCAACTGGCTGATCAGCATCAGCCCGTCGAGCGAGACATTGCCGATGGAGCCCATCGGCTTGTCGGTAATGCGGTTGAACACCTTCAGGTAGTAGGGCAACTGATGGCGTTCGATTCGGCGCTGGCTACGCATAGTGGCAAATCGCTACAAAGGGTCTTGAGTATGGCCCTACTACGACCACTTAACCACCCTCAAGAACAGCGTTGGGCTATCCGCTCGCGCAACTGGCGACGAGCGGTGTCTGTCTCTTCATAACTGTAGTAGATGCGTTCGCCGTTGGTGTCGGTGCGGTAATAGTTGAAACCCTCGGGTATCTGCGCCAGGCGCCGGCGCAGATCACGGCATTCGTTGTCTCGCTCTTCACGTTGTGCAGCCGCAGAAGCCGCCGCCTGTTGCTGCTCTTCGCGCCGCGCGTCGTAAAAGCGCTGGCTGCGCGCTTCGCGCTCACGCGTGTGCGCGTCACGCTCGACTACCTGCGGTTTCACCTGCACGGTTTCAGCCCCCGCTACCGGGCGCTGACCGAAATGCACCCGCCCCTGCTCATCCGTCCAGCGATAGATCTCGGCCGTCGCCAGCGTCGGCAGCAGCGCGGCGATCAGCAATAAGTGACGCATGTTCATCCTCCATGAAGGCCATGCGCCAGCTTATACCGCGCCGCGGTGCCAAGAAATGCCGAACGACAAAAGGCTCAGAGTGCCGCAGGGCTGGCCTTGGCCGCCGGCGCCGGGCTGTGATGCCCCAGCTGCTCCAGGGTCTGCAGGCGGGCACGGGCGCGATAGGCATACTCGCTGGCCGGGTAGCGCGTGATGATGAACTGATAGGTCTGCGCCGCATCGACGAACAGGCTCTCGCGCTCCAGGCATTGGCCGCGCAGCAGGGAAATCTCGGGCTGCAGGTAGCTGCGCGAGCGGCTCTTGCGCTCGGCCTGCGACAGCTCCAGCGCGACCTGGGCGCAATCACCTTCGTTATAAGCGCGATAGGCGTTGTTCAGATGATGGTCGAGCGAGACACGGGTGCAACCCGTAGCAACCAGTGCCACGGCAAGAATGATCAGGGTACGCATGGGCAAGTCCTCCAATGAGCAGTGTATCGACAGTGCCGGGAAAAACTGAACCGCGACAAACCTCCGATGGGTTTTGCTGCCAGCGCCTTGGCGCTGCCGCACGTGCTGACTAGACTGCGCGGCATCGGCCGACTCCGGCCAAGGAGCCCGCATGTCGCTCGTCCGCCTGCTTTGCCTCGTCATCAGCGCCAACCTGCTGAGCGCCTGCGCACCGACCACGCCGCTGTTCATCGCCCAGATCACCACCAACGAGGTGGTCGAGTACAAGGCACTGAAAACCAAGCGCATGACCGCCGCCATCGAGGAAGAAGGCGACCTGCTGACCTACAGCGCCATGGCCATCCGCGACGCCCATAGCGACAAGGCCGAAACGCTGTACCTGGATGGCTACCGCGACCGCCAACTGAGTGGCGAGGTGCGTGCCATCGCCCTGTATCAGATCGGCCTGATCTACATGAACCGCTTCAACGAGCAACGCGACGATCCCAAGGCGCTCAACTACTTCTACAAGGTGCTCAACGAATTCCCTGCCAGCCAGGCCGCCAGCCGCGCCGAAGAGCGCATCGCGATGATCCGTCAACGCGCGGACGAGCCGATCCAAAAAACCTCGCGCGAGCTGCTGGCAAACTGGCAACCGAGCCAGAACCTCGACCTGTACAAGCCCAGCCTCGACCCGGACATGACCCTGCTATCGCGCCGCGCCGTGCTCAAGGGGCGCGTCGACGAGGCCGAGCAGCTCTACCTGCTGGGCCTGGCCGACCCACACGTGCCGGCGGACATCAAGGAAAAGGCGCTGTATCAGCTGGCGCTGATGCACATGGCAGCAGACAACCCCAGAGCCAATCGCGACAAGGCCATCGCCTATCTGCGCCGCCTGCTCGTGCAGTTTCCCGAAAGCGAGCTGAGCGCCAAGGCCGCGCGCCATCTGGACCTGGCGCTCAATCCAGGCATGCGCTGACCCATATCAATGCCGCTCGCCGGAGCATGGTCTGTAATGCAGGTACAGACTCCAGGCGAGGACGCTGCCATGCAACTGCAACGACTGTTGGTCGTCATCGACGCCGAACACCAGCAACAACCCGCCCTGCAACGCGCCGTCGAAGTGGCACGCGAAACCGGCGCCGAACTGCACCTGCTGCAGATCGAGTACCACCCAAGTCTGGAGGGCAGCCTGCTGGATAGCCGTCTGCTCAACCGCGCTCGTGAAGCCATCGTGCGGCAAAGCTGCGAGCATCTGCGCACCCGCGTCGCCCACTTGAGCGATGAAGGCTTCCAGATCGACGTGGACGTACGCTGGAGCAAGCGCCGCCACGAAGAGGTTCTCGCCCGTGTCGCGGCGCTGCAACCGGACATCCTGTTCAAATCGACCCACCCCAGCAGTACGCTGCGCCGCCTGCTGTTCAGTGATACTAGTTGGCAGCTGATCCGCCGCTGCCCGATACCGCTGTGGCTGGTGCACGACACCGAGCCGCGCGGCCAGAGTATGTGCGTCGCACTCGACCCACTGCACAGTGCGGACAAACCTGCCGCACTCGATCATCAGTTGATTCGCACCAGCCAGGCCCTGCAGGCCGCGCTCGGCCTGCACGCCGAATACCTGCACGCACAAGCGCCGCTGCCACGCTCATTGTTGTTCGACGCCGAGGTAGCGCAGGAATATGAAGACTACGTGACCCAATGCAGCCGCGAGCATCGCGAAGCCTTCGACAAGCTGATCGCCCAGCACGCCATCGATAGAGCACAGGCCCACCTGCTGGACGGTTTTGCCGAAGAAGTCATCCCGCGTTTCGTGCGTGAGCACAATATCGGCCTGCTGGTGATGGGCGCCATCGCCCGTGGCCATCTGGACAGTCTGCTCATCGGCCACACCGCAGAGCGGGTGCTGGAACGCGTCGAGTGCGATCTGCTGGTGATAAAACCGGACGGCAAAGGGTAGTGCACAGGAACAATGACTACAGCTCAAGGCCGTAGTAGCCTCCCGGACATAGTTCACTAGGGAGTTCGTGCATGACCTTTCGCCGCACCAAAATCGTCGCCACCCTGGGCCCGGCCAGCAACTCGCCGGAAGTGCTGGAGCAACTGATCCTCGCCGGTCTCGACGTGGCCCGTCTGAACTTCTCCCACGGCACGCCGGACGACCACAAGGCGCGTGCCGCCCTGGTTCGCGAGCTGGCAGCCAAGCACGGCCGCCACGTCGCCCTGCTCGGCGACCTGCAAGGCCCGAAGATCCGCATCGCCAAATTCGAGAACAAGCGCATCGAGCTCAAGGACGGCGACCTGTTCCGCCTCTCCTCCAGCCACTCGCGCACGGCCGGCACCCACGACGTGGTCGGCATCGACTACCCGGCGCTGATTCAGGACTGCGACGTCGGTGACGAACTGCTGCTCGACGACGGTCGCGTGGTCATGCGCGTCGAACTCAAGGGCGCCGACGAGCTGCACTGCCGCGTGCTGATCGGCGGCCCGCTGTCGGACAACAAGGGCATTAACCGCCGTGGCGGTGGCCTGACCGCACCAGCCCTGACCGAGAAAGACAAGGCCGACATCAAGGTCGCCGCCGAGATGGACCTGGACTACCTGGCCGTGTCCTTCCCGCGCGATGCCGCCGACATGGATTACGCCCGTCGCCTGCTCACCGAAGCCGGCGGCAGCGCCTGGCTGGTGGCCAAGATCGAACGCGCCGAAGCCGTGGCCGATGACGAAGCGCTGGACGGCCTGATCCGCGCCAGCGACGCGGTGATGGTGGCCCGTGGCGACCTGGCCGTGGAAATCGGCGACGCCGAGCTGGTCGGTATCCAGAAGAAGATCATTGCCCACGCCCGTCGCCTGAACAAAGCGGTGATCACTGCCACGCAGATGATGGAGTCGATGATCCACAGCCCGATGCCGACCCGCGCCGAAGTCTCCGACGTGGCCAACGCCGCGCTGGACTATACCGATGCGGTGATGCTGTCGGCCGAAAGCGCCGCCGGCGAATACCCGGTCGAAGCCGTGCAGGCCATGGCCCGTGTGTGCCTGGGCGCCGAGAAGCACCCGACCAGCAAGCAGTCCAGCCACCGCATCGGCCGCCAGTTCGAGCGCTGCGACGAAAGCATCGCCCTGGCCACCATGTACACCGCCAACCACTTCCCGGGTGTGAAGGCCATCATCAGCCTGACCGAGAGTGGCTACAGCCCGCTGATCATGTCGCGCATCCGCTCGTCGATCCCGATCTTCGCTTTTACCCCGCACCGCGAAGCCCAGGCCCGCGTGGCGCTGTTCCGTGGTGTCTACACCGTGCCGTTCGACCCGGCTGCGCTGCCAGCCAACAAGGTCAGCCAGGCCGCGGTAGACGAGCTGCTCAAGCGCAGCGTGGTCGAGCCGGGCGACTGGGTCATCCTGACCAAGGGCGACAGCTACCACGGCACTGGCGGCACCAACACCATGAAGATCCTCCACGTCGGCGATCAGATGGTGTGATCCACCCGTGAATGCAGAAGGCCGCTCATCGAGCGGCCTTTTGCTTTCTTGCGGTAGATTCACCGTGCCCAGCAAATACAGCACAAAACGTCTGCCGTCAGGTGCGCACGAAATAGGCAATGGCGATCAGCGACAGACCGATCACCAGCAGCCAAAGGGTGCCGTCGACCAGATAGGGAAAACCCATTAGGCCCAGGCCACAGAGGAAAGGCACGGGCTTGCTCTGGCGCCGCCCGTAGATGACGAAGCCCAGACCGATGCTGCCGAACAGCAGGCCCCAGAGCAGCGTGGCGCTGTCCATCAGGCGAACCTCGTGAAATCCGCCGGGCGCCGTTGCATGAAAGCCGTCAGCGCCTCGATGGCCTCCGGCGAACGCAGACGTTGGCCGAACAGAGCCCCCTCCTCCTCGATCACCTTACGCAGCTCCTCGCGCCCTGGCGCGCGCATCAGGCGTTTGCTGTCGGCGACAGCCGAGGGTGCCAGCTCGAGAAAACGCTGCGCCATCTCGCGCGCCTTGCTCAAGGTCGCCGCACCATCGTCCAGCGCCAGGTTGGCGATGCCCCAGGCTGCGGCCTGCTCACCGCTGAATGCCTGACCAAGCAACAGCAACTCGGCAGCCCGTGCATGCCCCAGCAGACGCGGCAGGATCAGGCTGGAGCCGTACTCGGGACACAGTCCGAGATTGACGAACGGCATCTTCAACTGCGCATCACGACTGACGTAAACCAGGTCGCAATGCAGCAACAGGGTGGTACCGATCCCCACCGCAGGGCCAGAAACAGCAGCGACCACCGGTTTGCTGAATTCGAACAGGACGCGCATGAACTGGAACACTTCGCTGTTCAGGCCTGCGGGCGGTGCCTGAATGAAGTCGGCGACGTCGTTGCCGCTGGTAAAGCACGCCTCGCCGCCCGTCAACAGCACCACGCGCACGCTCGGGTCGCGCTCGGCCTCATCCAGCACTTCGGCCATGCCGGCGTACATGGCGCGGGTCAGCGCATTCTTCTTGTCCGGGCGGTGCATGCGCAGGGTCAACAGACCGCCGTCGCGCTCGATGTGCAGGTGTTCGCTCATGCCAGGGCTCCAATGGGTGCGTCGTACGCACCGACTGTGGGGCCACAACCTAGGCGCGCGTGAGAAAGACGTCGGCGAGCATCTGGCCGCGTGGCAAACCGGCCATGTAGAGGCGCCGCGCGAAGCTGTCGACCGTCTTCGGATGGCCGCAGAGTAAGGCGAGGGTCTGCCGCGAAACAAGGCGCAGTTCGGCCAAAGCAGCCGGCAACTGCGCCGCCGTTATCAGCTCCACCTGCAGGTTGGCGTGCTGCGCTGCCAAGGCCTGAAGTTCGCTCGCCAGATAGTGCTCGGCCGGCTCATGCGCGACGTGCAGCAGACGGATGACGCCTTGGTGCTCCTGGCGCAGCGCGTCACGCAAGATCCCGTACAACGGCGCCAGACCAGTACCGGCGGCGAGTAGCCAGAGCGGCCGGGTCTGCCAGTCACCGTCGTAATGCAGGGCACCGCCACGCAGCTCGCCAAGTCGCAGCCCATCGCCAACCTGCAGACGCCGCGCTGCATCGCAGAACGCGCCGGGCAAGCGGCAGTCGATGTGAAATTCCAGCCAATCGTCATCGCCCGGCACGCTGGCCAGTGAATAGGGCCGCGCCACGCCTTGATCGGTCCACAGCAGCAGATGCTGTCCGGGGCGATAGCGCAGCGGCTTGGCCGGCTGCAAACGTAGGCGCAAAACCTGCGGGCTGAGCCAGTCCAGGGCGAGCACCTTGGCTGCCAGGCCATCACGCTGCGGGTCGAAGGGTTCAACCTGCAGGTCCTCGATCACCTGGCACTGACAGGCCAGGCGCCAGCCCTCGGCACGCTTGTCGGCCGCCAGCGCCTCGGGCTGGCGATCCTCTGGCTCACCGGCGACGCAGCGCACCAGGCAAGCATGGCAACTGCCGGCTCGACAGCTGTAGGGCACGGCCACGCCGCCGCCAAGCAGCGCATCGAGCAAGTTGGTGTGATGGGCGACCTGTAGCTGCTGGTCACCAACGCGCAGCTCAGGCACCCGCGCTCTCCCAGCTGGCATCGCAACGATTGCGTCCGCCGCGCTTGGCCTGATAGAGCGCCAGATCAGCACGCTGCAGGGCTTCATCGAGATCGTCACCCGCAACCAGCATCGTCATGCCGGCGGAGAGACTGAGATTGTCGACCGTCACGCCCAAAGGCTCGGCTTTGGAGAACGCTTCGCGCAGGCGCTCGCAGCAGGCGGTGAATTGATCAGCATCGGTATTGGGCAATAGCAGGACAAATTCCTCACCGCCGTAGCGGGCAATGATGTCGCCATCGCGCAGACAGGCGCGGGCGACCGCAGCGAAGGTTTGCAACACCCGGTCACCAGCGGCATGGCCATGAGCATCGTTGATTCGCTTGAAATGGTCCAGGTCGATCAACGCCAGGCCGTGCTGGCGCCCACGCCCCATATGCTCCAGCTCACGGCTGGCTAGGCGCAGGAAATGACGGCGATTGAACAGACCGGTGAGTTCGTCGGTGGCAACCAGATCCTCGAGCTGACGCATCATTCCACGCAGCGTGTCTTGGTGTGCCTGCAGGGCAAAGCGGCGCTGGCGCATGCGCTTGCGCATGGCCTGCACGTAGCTGGAGAACAGGCACAGCCAGACCAGCAGGATGAACAGCACCCACACCTGCAGCCAGGCCATGCTCGGGTCCAACAGCTGCATGCGGTAGGCCTCGACCAGCACCATCGCGGTGAAGCCGAAGAAGGCGAACGCAGCACAACGCACGAACACCCGCGGCGGCAGCTGGAATACGCCGAACAGCAGAATCAGGACGTAGAAAACCATCATCACGCCGCGCGCACTGTCGAACAGCGCCAGCACCGGCGGTTGCCAGGCCAGCGCCACCAGCACCTGGGCTTCGGTCAGGCTGGGATCGTCAAAACGCAGGTTGCGACCGGAAAGAAACAGCCAAAGAAACACCAGTTGGCTGCCCAGCACGCCCAGCGTCAGCCAGGCAGCAGTACTGATCGAGCCGAGAAAAAGGCCATTGAGTACAGCGAACCAGCAGACGAGTGCCATCATCGCGTAAGTCGCGAAGGCCATGGCGAAGCGTTTGAGCAGGAGGCTCTGCAGGCTGCGTTGCGTTCCCCGGCGAGTCGTTGAGCTCATGGGCTCCGTCCCATACTGGCATCTGGCCGTACTCTACCCCTGTGATCACAAAAAGCCTAGAGCGCCGATAACCGCCCAATGCCGCTGGCATCGACCTTCGGCTGCTGTGCCCGCTGCAGTCGGCTGCGGTATACTGCCGCGCCTTTTTGGGCGGCTCTGAGAATATCGTCAAGGTGATTTTCAGAGATGCCCTTCCGCCGTTGCGCCGGGTCGTTGTCCGGCGCTTCCTTGTTGATGTTCCCTGATAGAGGAGCGCCCCAATGACCGTGATCAAGCAGGACGACCTGATTCAGAGCGTTGCCGACGCACTGCAGTTCATCTCCTATTACCACCCCGTCGACTTCATCCAGGCGATGCACGAGGCCTATCTGAAGGAAGAGTCGCCGGCCGCCAAGGACTCCATGGCGCAGATTCTGATCAACTCGCGCATGTGTGCCACCGGCCATCGCCCGATCTGCCAGGACACCGGCATCGTCACCGTATTCATCAAGGTCGGTATGGACGTGCGCTGGGACGGCGCCACCATGAGCGTCGACGACATGATCAACGAGGGCGTGCGTCGCGCCTACAACCTGCCTGAGAACGTTCTGCGCGCCTCGATTCTGGCCGACCCGGCCGGTGCCCGCAAGAACACCAAGGACAACACCCCGGCAGTGATCCACTACTCCATCGTCCCCGGCGACAAGGTGGAAGTGGACGTTGCAGCCAAGGGCGGCGGTTCCGAGAACAAGTCGAAGATGGCCATGCTCAACCCGTCCGACTCGATCGTCGACTGGGTGCTGAAGACCGTGCCGACCATGGGTGCTGGCTGGTGCCCGCCGGGCATGCTCGGCATCGGCATCGGCGGCACTGCCGAGAAGGCAGCAGTGATGGCCAAGGAAGTGCTGATGGAGCACATCGACATCCACGAACTGCAGGCCCGTGGCCCGCAGAACCGTATCGAGGAGCTGCGCCTGGAGCTGTTCGAAAAGGTCAACCAGCTGGGTATCGGCGCCCAGGGCCTGGGTGGCCTGACCACCGTGCTCGACGTCAAGATCATGGATTACCCGACCCATGCCGCATCCTTGCCGGTGTGCATGATCCCCAACTGCGCCGCCACCCGTCACGCCCACTTCGTGCTCGACGGCTCCGGCCCGGCCGAACTGGAAGCGCCGGATCTGGACGCCTATCCGGAAATCGTCTGGGAAGCCGGCCCGAGCGCGCGTCGCGTCGACCTCGACACCCTCACCCCGGAAGACGTGCAGAGCTGGAAGCCGGGCGAGACCGTGCTGCTCAACGGCAAGATGCTCACCGGCCGCGACGCTGCGCACAAGCGCATGGTCGACATGCTGAACAAGGGCGAGCAACTGCCGGTGGACCTGAAAGGTCGCTTCATCTATTACGTCGGCCCGGTCGATCCGGTCGGTGACGAAGTAGTTGGCCCGGCTGGCCCGACCACCGCCACGCGGATGGACAAGTTCACCCGTCAGATCCTCGAGCAGACCGGCCTGCTGGGCATGATCGGCAAGTCCGAGCGCGGCCCGATCGCCATCGACGCGATCAAGGACAACAAGGCCGTGTACCTGATGGCCGTCGGCGGTGCTGCCTACCTGGTAGCCCAGGCGATCAAGAAGTCGAAGGTGCTGGCCTTCGAAGAACTCGGTATGGAAGCCATCTACGAGTTCGACGTGAAGGACATGCCGGTGACCGTTGCGGTCGACACCAACGGTGAGTCGGTGCACATCACAGGGCCTGCAATCTGGAACAAGAAGATCGCCGAAAGCCTGGCGGTGGAAGTGAAGTAAGCGTCAACGCTGCAAAGCAGAAGCCCGGCCATGTGCCGGGCTTTTGCGTTCTCAGGACATGAATCCGTAACCCGTCAGGCGCTCTGCAACAGCTGCCGGCCACGCGCCAGGTAACTGTCCATCTCCGCCTCCGGCACCATGCTGCCGCCGGTCGCCCATACCAGATGGGTCGCCTGCAACATATGCAGCGGCGTCAGGCCCATGCGCTGGCGATAGCCCTGCTGCTCGCCGAGCACACGCAGCACACCTGGCATGCCGGCCAGGGCCGACGGTTCCAGGCGCTGACCTTCACTGCGCTCCAGCAATGCCAGGTAGCGGAACAGCTGTTCGTCGCTGACCGTGTAATAACCATCGATCAGACGCTGCATGGCGCGGCCAACGAAACCGGACGGCCGCCCTACGGCAAGTCCGTCGGCAGCCGTGCGGTTGTCGATGCCGAAATCCTGCACCGCCAGTTCCTCATGTCGGCCTGTGTGCACGCCGAGCAGCATGCACGGCGAATGCGTCGGTTCGGCGAACAGGCAGTGCACCGCGTCGCCGAACGCCAGCTTCAGCCCGAACGCCACACCACCCGGCCCGCCGCCCACGCCACAAGGTAGATAAACGAACAGCGGATGCTCGGCATCGACCACAACGCGGGCTGCCGCCAGCTGCTGCTTGAGACGTTCGCCGGCCACCGCATAGCCGAGGAACAGGTGCCTGGAATTCTCGTCATCGACGAAGTGGCAGCGCGCGTCGGCCTCGGCCTGGCGCCGCCCCTGCTCCACCGCGACGCTGTAATCGCTGGCGTACTCGACCACCGTCACGCCATGGGCACGCAGCTTGTCCTTCTTCCATTGGCGCGCATCGGCGGACATATGCACTGTGGCCTGGAAGCCTAGACGCGCACTGATGATGCCGATGGACAGCCCGAGATTGCCGGTGGACCCCACCGCCACCTGATAGCCACCGAAGAAAGCGCGCATCTCCTCGCTGTCGAGGCAGGCGTAATCGTCGTCGAGGCTCAGCAGCCCGGCAGCCAGTGCCAGGTCCTCGGCGTGCTTGAGCACCTCGTAGATACCGCCACGGGCCTTGATCGAACCGGAAATGGGCAGGTGGCTGTCGCGCTTGAGCCACAGGGCACCGATCTCGTCCCCGACCTGGGCCTCCTCACTGAGCAGCGCGCGCATCTGCGGCAGGGGCAGAATGTCCGACTCGATGATCCCGCCACTGGCGGCCGTGTGCGGGAACACGCGAGCCAGATAAGGCGCGAAACGCTCCAGGCGCGCACTGGCACCGGCCACGTCCGCGGCGCTCACGCCCACATCGCCCAGTGCCTCGCTGACGGGCGCCACGGCGGGGTTGAACCAACTGGTTTCACGCAGGGCGATCAGCTCGTCGAGCAGCGGATAGTGCGCGCGCCACTGGGCGAGCGACTGACCAAGGATCATCGGCAGTTTCCTCATTGCAGGCCGTTAACAGCGGCCATTAGATGACGCCCGCCGCCATCTGGCAAAGGCCGTGAGCGGCAGGCAAGCGGAACGATACCTGCCAAGACGTGGCCTAACCGGGAAACCGCCAAGGAGTTGCCATGACCTTTTCCATCGTTGCCCGCTGCCCGCGCAGCGGACAGTTCGGCGTCGCCGCCGCCACCGCGATGCCCGCCGTCGGTAAACTGCTCAGCCATGCCGCCGCTGGAGCAGGAGCGGTGGCGACCCAGGCTCAGGTCAACCCCTACCTGGGCCTGGATGGCCTGGTACTGCTGCGTCAGGGGTTATCGGCGAAACAAGCGCTGGAGCGGCTCAAAGACACCGACCCGTGCATGGAGCTGCGCCAATGCGCGCTGATCGACGCTCAGGGCGACAGCCTGTGCTGGACCGGCGATAAGTGCCTGCCCTGGGCCGGCTCGCTGAGCGGCGAGCAGTTTTCCGTACAGGGCAATCGCCTGGTCGGGCCACAGGTGCTGGACGCCGTGGCCGAAGCCTTCCGCCACGCGGAGACACGCCCACTGATCGAGCGCCTGATCGAAGCCCTGGACGCTGGCGACCGCTGCGGCGGCGACCGGCATGGCGAATCCTCCGCAGTGATCTATGTGGTCGATCAAGAGGAGTATCCGCTGTGGGATATCCGCGTCGACCATCACCTCGACCCGGTGGCCGAACTACGCCGCCTGCACAAGGTGTTCGCCCGTGAAGTGCTACCGGAGATCCTCGCGATGCCGACACGCGACAATCCGGCGGGCCTGGCGGCGGAAGATTCGGTTTAACGCGCCGCCGTACCGAAGCGCCGCCGATAATCGCCAGGCGACAACCCCACCAGGCGGGTGAATACTTTACGAAACGCACCACTGTCGCCATACCCCACCTGCCAGGCCACCTGCTCGATGCTCTGGCGGCTGAACTCAAGCAGCTCGCGCGCCTTGCTGACACGCAACTGCTGGCAGTACTCGGTCGGTTTCATGTCGGTGGCTGCGCGAAATCGGCGCAGGAACGTACGCTCACCCAAGCCCGCACGAGCGGCCATGTCGGCCAGGCTCACCTCCTCGCCAGCCTGCCCCGGAAGCCAGCGCTGCACGGCCAGCACTGCCGCGTCACCATGGTCAAGGCTGGGCGCGAAGCTGCTGAAATGCCGCTGCGACTCACGGTTCAAATCGACGACCAGAAAACGCGCGGTCTCCGCCGCAATGGTCGGCCCCATCAGGCGCGTCACCAGCGCCAGCCCAAGATCGGTCCAGGCCATCAGGCCACCGGCAGTGATCAGATCACCGTCGTCGATGACCATGCGCTCGGGAAGTACCTGGACGAGCGGGAAGCGAGCCGCCATCTGCGCGGCCAACGCCCAGTGGGTGGTTACCGTACGGCCATCGAGCAAGCCGGCCTCGGCCAATGCGAACGCCCCGACGCAGACCGACGCCAGCAGCACACCCGCGCCATGCCGTTCACGCAGCCAGTCGCGATAGCAGACGGCGAGCGGCTGGTCGGCATCGCCATCCAGACAGGGCGGCAGAATCACCACCTGCGGCGCCCCCTCATCCTGCGGCAAGCTGTCGAACACCCGTCGCACGCTTCCTGCCTCATTGGCCTGCCAGTGACTGATACGCAGCCGCGGCAGCCCCTGGCGCTCCTGCCCCGCCGCCATCCGGTTGGCCACACTGAACAGGTCCCCCAGCCCATGCACCGCAGCGAGCTGCGCACCGGGGTAGAGCAATAGTCCGATCTCCAGACAGCGCTCGCTCATTGTCAGTTTTTCCCCGCAGATTGTCGGTCCCGCCCATCCTCGCGAATGCGCCAGGGCGATAAGGTGTGTGTCACATCATCCCACGGAGAACACCATGAGCAAGCGCGCCCTGATTCTGATCGACATCCAGAACGACTATTTCGAAGGCGGCAAATGGGAGCTCGACGCCATGCACATCGCTGCCACCAACGCCACCTCTGTCCTGGCGGCAGCACGCACAGCAGGCGACAAGGTGATCCACGTGCGCCATGAGTTCGAGAGCGACGAGGCGCCCTTCTTCGCACCTGGCAGCACCGGCGCGCGCATCCATTCCCAGGTACAGCCATTGCCGGACGAGTCGGTGGTGCTCAAGCACCAGGTCAACGCCTTTCTCGGCACCGACCTCAAGGCTCAACTCGACGCCGCCGGTATCGAGCAGGTGACGCTGGTCGGCGCCATGAGTCATATGTGCATCGACGCCGCAGCCCGCGCCAGCAGCGACTTCGGCTATGCCGCCACGGTCATTCACGATGCCTGCGCGACGCGCGACCAGGAATTCGAGGGGCAATCGATTCCGGCCGCCCAGGTGCATGCCGCCTATATGGCCGCACTGGCCTTCGCCTATGCGAACGTGGTTTCGACCGAGCAGTATCTGGCCGGCTGAATCAGCTGGCGCCGAAGCGCTGCAGTTGCATCTCGCGCAGGCGGCTCAGCGTGCGCCGGAAGGCGAAGCCGAGATAACCCTGGGTGTAGAGTTCATCCAGCGCCACCTCGGCCTCGATATACAGCGGCACACGACGGTCGTAGCACTCGTCGACCAGGGCAATGAAACGCCGCACCGCATCGTCGTTGCGCGACAGCGCCGGCAACTGCCGATCTCCGGCATCGACCCGCTCGGCACCATCTTCGGTGCCACGGGCGATGCGCCCTTCGCGCTGCTCGCCGCCAAGACAGGGCACTTCGCCGAGCAGGATGGCCGGGAAGCGCTCGCACAATTCGATGAAATCCACCGCCGCCAATGGCTGCTCGCACAAAGCGCTGAACCGGCACCACAGCGCTGCCGAGCTGTGGCCGAGGGTCGCAACGCTGCGATGGGCCAGCGCCACGGGCTCACGGCTAACGACCTGCCCCTCGCTCAAACGAGCGAACAGCTCACCCAAGGCTTGCGGCTGTCGAACCCAATAGCGTTGAACCTCGGCACCGGGATGCAGGCGATGATCCTGTTCGCCGTCCACGGCAACGACCTGCATATGCATCTGGAGCGCAGCGATGGCCGGCAGGAAGCGCTCGCGGTTGTAGCCCTCGGCGTAGAGCTGATCCGGCGGCTGATTGGAGGTCGACACCAACACCACGCCCTGCTCCATCACCAGGCTGAGCAGGCGGCCGAGCAGCATGGCATCACCAATGTCGCTGACGAACAGCTCGTCGAAGCACAGCACACGTACCTCGCGCCCCAGTTCCTCGGCCAACAGGCGTAGCGGGTCGGCTTTGCCAGTCAACTGGAACTGCCGACGATGCACCCATTGCATGAAGTGATGGAAATGCTGGCGCCGCGCCGGCACCCGCAGAGCGTTGTAAAAGCTGTCCATCAGCCAGGTTTTGCCACGGCCGACCGGCCCCCAGAGATAGACGCCGAGCGGCCGTTCGCCACGCTGCACGGCCTCAAAACACCGTTGCAACGCCTCGACCGCATGGCGCTGGGCGGCATCAACCACGAAGCCGGCGGCGAGCGCTCGCTCGTAGGCGGCCTGCGGCGAATCGAGCGGCGCATGCATCGAGGTCAACGCAGCACCAACCGGCCGTCATCGAACTGCCGCGGCCAGTCACGGCGGGTGAACACTTGGCCTTGCTCGCGCACGCGACGCACTTCATCCAGATCCAGCTCGCAAATCAGCCAGTGGCTGTGGGTGGGGCACAGCTCCTCACTCTCGGCGACGATACCGCTGGCCGGCATGCCGTAGTCCGATGGCACGTACAGCGAGGCGCGGCCATAGCCTTCGTCGAGCGATGGCGACCAGGGCGCCAGGCCGACGGTGGGCGAATGCAGCACGGCGATCTGGTTCTCCAGCGCACGGGCCTGAGCGCCAATGCGCACGCGGTGAAAACCAGCCACGGTGTCGGTGCAACTGGGGGCGAGGATCAGATCGACGCCCGCCTCGGCAAGGGTATGCGCCAGCAGCGGAAACTCGTTGTCGTAGCAGATCAGGATGCCCAGCTTGCCCAGCGCCGTGTCGAAAACCTTGAGGCCGCTGCCCGCCGCGATGTGCCACTGCTCCACTTCGAAGCGGGTCATGATCAACTTGTCCTGAGAGCCCAGGCAGCCGTCCGGGCCGAACAACCAGGCACGATTGCGGTAAATGCCGTCATCATCCAGCACCGCCACGGAACCGGGCTGCAGGTAGATTTTCAGCCGCCGCGCCAAGCTCTCGCACAACGCCAGCCAGCGTGGCAGCAGCGGCTGGATGCCGGCGATGGAACCGTGCAGGTCGCCACGCTCGGCTTCCGGCAACTGGCCGGTCAGCACCAGGCCGGCGTACTCCGGCAGCAGTAACAGGTCGGCGCCCCGCCCGGCTGCGTCCTCGCACAGCGAGGTCAAGTGCTCGGCGTAGGCGTCCCAGGTGGTGAATAGGTCGATGTGGTACTGGCAGGCGGCGACCTTGATCATACGGCAAGCTCCTTCAACCAGAACGACATGGGTTTGGCCGACTCCTCGGCTTCGTCCAGATCGCGCCAGTGGTAATGGGTGTGCAATTCGGGATAATGACGGTAGCCACGGCGCGTCCAGAACGCGTCCAGCGGCTGGTAGTCGGCGGGCCGGCGTGGGTGGTCGAGCGGGCGCTGCACAGCGCAGAACGCGCACCAGTCGAAGCGGCCCAGCGCAAGCGCATGGGCCTCGCGCTCGGCGAAAAAGCGCACACCCAAACCCCGCTCGCGCCAGGCTGGCAAAACCACCGACTCGGCGCAGTAGAAGACTCGCGCCGGGTTCCAGCCCGCAGCGATGAACGGCTGCTGAAATTCCTCGGTTTCATCGGCCAGTGGCAGCGCCGTGGACGCACCAACCACACGGCCCTGGTCACGTACCAGCACGCACAGGCTATCGGCACTGCGCACGTAGGTGGCCAGGTACTCGGCCTCGTAGTCGAGGTTGCCGTCGTAGAGATAGGGAAACTCGCGGAATACCTGGATGCGCAGGCGCGCCAGGTCGTCGATATGGGGTTCGATCTCCGCCCCCCGGAGCAGCCGGATATCCATTGCAGTCGCTCGCCAGCAACAGGGTGGCGCCGGTAGCTATACCAGCAGTAAACGGTGAACTTATCATGCGGGCCAACGAACCACTAACCACGCTACGAAAGGAACTTAGCCATGACCGCCACCGAACTGGTTCAGGCCTACTACACCGCCTTCAACGCCGGCGACATGCCCGCCTTCCTCGACCTGCTGACAGACGACGTGGTGCACGACATCAACCAGGGCGAACGCGAGATCGGCAAGGCCACCTTCGCCGCCTTCATGGACAAGATGAACCGCTGCTACCGCGAACGCCTCACCGACATCGTGGTGATGCAGAACGCCGATGGCAGTCGCGCCGCCGCCGAGTTCGTGGTGCACGGCGAATACCTGGCCGACGACGAAGGCCTGCCGCCCGCCAATGGCCAGACCTACGTGCTGCCGGCCGGAGCTTTCTTCGCGATCAAGAACGGCAAAGTGGCGCGCATCAGCAACTACTACAACCTCAATGACTGGGTTGCGCAGGTGGGCTGAAAAGCACACAAGGCACGTGGGCGCCCATCTGCGGGCGCCCGAAACATTCTGCAAAGGCTTAATACAGCGTTAAGCCACCCCCTCACACAATTGGCCCCAGGTTCATCACCGAGGTTCCGAGCATGGAACTACCCTGGGCGCATCATGATCGTCCCGTTGCCCGAATCGGGCGCGGCGATAGTTACGAACTCCACCTGGCTTCTCTCAACAGCGCCCGTCGCGTTGCCCTGGAGCAGTTCATCCGCCAGCGCTTCGAGTTGCAGCACGGCGCACGCATCCGCCACTTCATGCCTTGCCTGTTCGGCTTGGAAAACCAGACCGGCCAGTTGCTTGGCGCGGTGGGCGTACGCAGCGGCAACAGCGGCCCATTGTTTCTCGAGCGTTATCTGGACGAGCCGATCCAGGCTGCCATCGGCGCGCGCCTGGGCAACAGCGAGCCTGGCCGTGGTGAGCTGGTGGAAGTGGGCAACATGGCCGCCGATAGCCCTGGCGCGGCGCGCCTGCTGATCGTCGCCCTGACCGATCTGCTGGTGGCCATGGGTTTTCGTTGGGTCACCTTCACCGGCACGCCGACGCTGCTCAACAGTTTCCAGCGTCTGGGCCTGACACCCATCGCCCTCGGTGAAGCCGATCCGGCGCGCATGGGCGATGAGTTGGCCGACTGGGGCAGTTACTACGACAACCGCCCGTTGGTCATGGCCGGCGACATTCATGGCGGCCACCAGCGTCTGCTGCAGCTGGGTGCCTATCCGCGCCTCGGTCATCAACCGCTCTATGCCCTGGAGGACATGCCCAATGTGGTCTGCAGCTGAATCCTTGTTCGCCCGCCTGGGCGAGTTCGGCCCGCACATCGCCCTGGCCGAAGGCGAACGCACCTTGACCTATGCCGAACTGCTCGGCGCGGTCGCGGCGCGTGGCAGGCACTTGCGTGCACTCGGCGCCCATCGCGTGGCGCTGGCCCTGGACAACGGCATCGACTGGGTGCTGTGGGACCTGGCGGCACTGCACGCTGGTCTGGTTTGCGTACCGGTGCCAGCGTTCTTCTCTGCCGACCAGCAGCGCCATGTGCTCGACAGTGCCGGCATCGACTGCCTGATCGGCACACGCGCACCTGGCTTCGCGACCGTGGAGGCCGATATCCATCGCCGCTCGGTGGCGCAACCTGCGGCGCTGCACCAGAACACCTGCAAGATCACCTATACCTCCGGCACCACCGGCCAGCCCAAGGGCGTGTGCCTGGATCTGGAGACGCAGCTGGCAGTGGCCGACAGCCTGGTCAAGGCCAGCGTCAGCCGCAAAGTACAGCGGCACCTGTGCATCCTGCCGCTGGCGACCCTGCTGGAAAACATCGCCGGCGTTTACGCGCCGCTGATGGCCGGCGCCCGGATCGAGCTGATGCCCATGGCGCAAATCGGCCTGACCGGGGCCAGCGGCTTCGATCTAGCACGCTTTCTCCAGGCGCTGCATGCCGCTCAGCCGCACAGTCTGATCCTGCTGCCGCAATTGCTGCTGGCGCTGGTCAGCGCTGGCGAACGCAAGTTGCCGGTGCCGACCTCGCTACGTTTCGTCGCCGTCGGTGGCGGCCGGGTATCCGCACAATTGCTGGAGCGGGCTGACGCGTTAGGTCTTCCGATCTTCGAGGGTTACGGGCTGTCCGAGTGCGCCTCGGTGGTGTGCCTGAACACGCCCGAGCAGCGCCGCATCGGCAGCACCGGCCAGCCGCTTGGCCATCTGCAGGTGACCCTGGCAGCCGACGGCGAAGTGCTGGTCAAGGGCGCCCGCATGCTCGGTTACCTCGGTGAACCGGCGCCGCAAGGCGAATGGCTGGGCACCGGCGACCTCGGTCATTTCGAGCACGGTTTCCTGGTGCTGCACGGGCGCAAGAAACATCAGTTCATCACCGCCTTCGGGCGCAACGTCAACCCAGAATGGGTCGAGTCCGAGCTGGTGCAACAGCTGCCCATCGCCCAGGCCTGGCTGCACGGCGAGGCGTTGCCGGCCAACGTCGCGGTGCTGGTGCCGCGCTTCGCCAATACCCCCGATGCGCAGCTGCAGGCGGCCGTGGACGCCGTCAATCACGGCCTGCCGGACTACGCCCGTGTGCATCACTGGCTGCGCGCCGATGCCCCTTTCAACGCGAGCAACGACCTGGCCACGGCCAACGGTCGCCTACGCCGCGTCGCCCTGTTCAATCATTACCAAAGCGCCATCCATGACCTGGTGGCAGAAGGAGTACACGCATGAGTTTCTACGAATCCCTGCTGGCCCAGACCCAGGCCGAACGCGACTACCTGCTCGGCGCGCCGATCATCCAGCAGGCCATGACCGGTCAGGTCGCCCTGCGAAGCTACATTGCCTTCCTCACCGAGGCCTACCACCACGTCAAGCACACCGTACCGCTGCTGATGGCCTGTGGCGCACGCCTGCCGGAACGCCTGGAATGGCTGCGCGAAGCCATCGCCGAGTACATCGAGGAAGAAACCGGCCACCAGGAATGGGTACTCAATGACATCGGCGCCTGCGGTGCCGACAAGGAAGCGGTACGCCACGGCACCCCACACATGTCTACCGAACTGATGGTGGCCTATGTCTACGACCGCATCGCTCGGCACAACCCGGTGAGCTTCTTCGGCATGGTCAATGTGCTCGAAGGCACCAGCATTGCCCTGGCCACCCAGGCCGCCGGCATCATCCAGGACAAGCTGCAGCTGCCGAACAAGGCCTTCAGCTACCTCAACTCCCACGGCAGCCTGGACCTGGAGCACATCGAGTTCTTCAAGAAGCTGATGAACCAACTGGACAACGACGATGACAAGGCCGCCGTGGTGCATACCGCCAAGGTCGTCTACCGCCTGTACGGCGACATGTTCCGCAGCCTGCCGCTGTCGAGCGAGGAGTAAGGTCATGCAACCGACGGATTGCCGTGCCCTGCTTACCGGCGCCAGTGGCGGCATCGGCCTGGCCCTGGCGCATCGTCTGGCCAGCGAAGGCGCTCATCTGCTGCTGGTGGGCCGTCGCCTGGAACCCCTGCAGCCGCTGCTGCAACGCTTCCCGCAGAACGTGCAACTGGTGCAAGCCGATATCGCCACCCGCAGCGGACGTGATGCACTGGTCGCCGCGGCGCAGAACTTCGGTGGGCTGAATTGCCTGATCAATGCGGCCGGGGTCAACCGCTTCGGCATGCTCGACCAGCAGGACGAGCAGCAGATCGCCGAGCTGATTGGCCTCAACGTCACCGCCACGCTGCAACTGACCCAACGCCTGCTGCCACTGCTACGTGCACAACGGCGCGCCCTGGTGATCAACGTCGGCTCGACCTTCGGCGCCATCGGCTATCCCGGCTTCGCCGCCTACTGCGCCAGCAAGTTTGCCCTGCGCGGCTTCTCCGAGGCGCTGCGCCGCGAACTGGCCGACACTCACGTACGCGTCCTGTATTTCGCACCACGGGCCACGCGGACCTCGATGAACGCGCCCAGCGTGGTGGCGATGAACGATGAACTCGGCGTGGCCATGGACGACCCCGCGCAGGTGGCAGAGGAGTTGCTCGACACCATCCGCCGCGAACAGGAAGAGCGTCACCTGGGCTGGCCAGAGCGCCTGTTCGTGCGTCTCAACGGCTTGTTGCCACGCGTGGTCGACCAGGCCCTGCGCAAACAATTGCCGATCATCCAACGCTTCGCCCGCAACAAACACTGAGGAGCTTGCCCATGAACCTATTTCGCACCCTGATCATCGCCACCCTAGGCCTCACCACCCTGCCCGCCTTCGCCCTCAGTGACAATGGCCAGGCTCAGTTGCAACAGTTGCAGGCACGCTGGGCCGAAATCAACTACCAGACGCCGGAGAAGCAGCGCGAAGAGGCCTTTGCCAAACTCGTCACCCAAGCCGACGCAGCGCTGGCCAACGAGCCCAAAGCCGCCGAACTGCTGATCTGGCGCGGCATCATCCTCAGCACCCAGGCCGGCGCCAAGGGTGGCCTCGGTGCTCTGGGCCTGGTCAAGCAAGCCAAGGCCAGCCTGGAGCAAGCCATGGCCATCGACCCGCAAGCACTGGCCGGTTCGGCCTATACCAGCCTTGGCAGCCTCTACTACCAGGTACCGGGTTGGCCGATCGGCTTTGGCGATGACGAACAGGCCGAGAAGATGCTGACCCAGGCCCTGGCCATCAACCCGGACGGACTCGACCCGAACTACTTCTACGGCGACTTCCTGCAGCGGCAGAAACGTTACGAGCAAGCCCGTGCGGCATTGGAGAAAGCCCTGGCTGCCAAGGATCGTCCTGGCCGCGAACTGGCCGACAAGGGCCGCCGCGCAGAAGCCACGGCGCTTTTGCAGCAAGTCGAGAGTAAACTCCAGTAACTCTAGGACGTATCCCTACAGGAGTTGCCATGCGCATTCTTCTCGTCGAAGACGATCAGGCACTGGGCGAAGGTATTCGCACTGCACTGAAACCCGAAGGCTACACCGTGGACTGGCTGCAGGACGGCGCCAGCGCGCTGCATGCGCTGAGCCACGAGAGTTTCGAGCTGGCCATTCTCGACCTCGGCCTGCCGCGCATGGATGGCCTGCAGGTGCTAAAGCACCTGCGCTCCAACGCCAATCCGGTGCCGGTGCTGGTGCTCACCGCGCGTGACGCCACCAGCGACCGCATCGCCGGCCTCGATGCCGGTGCCGACGACTACCTGATCAAGCCCTTCGATGTCGCCGAACTCAAGGCGCGCCTTCGCGCCTTGCTGCGGCGCAGTTTCCAGCGCCCGCAACCGGCGCTGGAATACCGCGGCATCAGCCTCGACCCGGCGAGCCAGGTGGTCGAGTACCAGGGCCAGACCATCAACCTGCCACGCAAGGAATTCCTCCTCCTGCACGAGTTGCTGATCCAGCCCGGTCGCGTGCTGACCCGCGACAAGCTGCAACAGGCGCTCTATGGCTGGGACGAGGAGGTGGAAAGCAACGCCCTGGAAGTGCACGTGCACCACCTGCGCAAGAAATTCTTCCCGGAGCTGATCCGCACGGTACGCGGCGTCGGTTATCTGGTGGACAAATGAGGTTGCTGAAAACCTTCGGCTCCATCCGCACCCGTCTGCTCGCCCTGCTTCTGCTGCTGGTTGCTGGCAGCTTCGGGTTGATCAGTCACAAGATCTACAACGACTCGGTGCACGAAGTACGCGAGCTGTTCGATGCTCAGCTGTCGCAGACTGCTCGCCTGCTCATGGGCCTGGTGCGCCATGACCTCAGCGAGACCGAACGCCGCGAGATGCAGGCAGTGCTCGACGAAGCCCTGCTGCTGCACAGCTCGCGCAACCCGGACAACCTGCTCGGCCACGAATACGAAGGCAAGCTGGCCTTCCAGATGCTCGACGACGATGGCGAGCTGCTGTTCCAGTCTGCCAGCGCGCCACCCGGTCTGCTCAACGACATGATCCAGCAGCTCGGCCTGGTATTGCCGGACAACGATCAGCCGATGCAGCAGCGCCTGGCGCAACTGGCCCGCTACCTGATCGGCTACCACACCCTGACCATTGGCGAACACAACTGGCGCGTATTCGTCCTGCATGACAGCCGCGATTACCACTGGGTGCTGGCCGGCGAGCGTGAGGACGTGCGCGGCGAGCTGATCGACAAGATCGCCAAACGCAGCCTGCAACCGCTGCTGATCGGCCTGCCCATCGTCGGCCTGCTGCTGTGGCTGACCGTGGGCTGGGGTTTATATCCGCTCAAGCGCATGGCCGATGCCATTCGCGGCCGCGCGCCGGACAACCTGGCGCCGCTGGTCTTCCCGCCGCTACCCAACGAACTGGAGCCGATGGCGGCGGCGCTGAACCGGCTGCTGATGCAGGTCAACCAGTTGCTCGAGCAGGAAAAGCGCTTCATCGCCGATGCCGCCCACGAGTTGCGCACGCCCCTGGCGGTGCTGCGTATCCATGCGCAGAACGCCCTGGAAGCACCCGACGCCGGCGACCGCGAAGAGGCATTAAAACAATTGGGTAACGGTGTCGACCGTGCCACCCGCGTGGTGACGCAGTTGTTGACCCTGGCGCGGCTGGACCCCAATGGCGTGCGCCTGAACATGGACGATCTGAACCTGCTGGCCTTCCTGCGCAGCGAACTGGCCGAGCTGACCCCGCTGGCACTCAATCGCGGCCAGGAGCTGATTCTCGAAGCTCAGGAGCCGGGCGACTATCACCTGCCAGCTGACGGCCCCAGCCTGGGCATCCTGTTGCAAAACCTGGTGAGCAATGCCGTGCAGTACACGCCCGACGGCGGCTGCATTCAGGTACAGCTGCAGGCCACGCCCATGGAACTGGTGCTGCAGGTGCTCGACAGTGGCCCCGGTGTGCCGGTGGAGTTGCGCGAGCGCTTGTTCGAGCGCTTCTTCCGCATTGGCGAAGGCCAGGGCGCCGGCCTGGGGCTGTCCATCGTGCGCCGCGTGGTCGAATTACATCAGGGCAGCATCGCTCTCGACGAATCACCGCTCGGCGGCCTGCGCGTCAGCGTGCGCCTGCCCAGGCGTATCAGCAGCGCTGCCTGATGGATCGGGATGGCTAGGCTGACGACTCAGCATAGCCATCCCCAATCAGCAGGATAGAGACAATCCGTTTTATCAATCGAAGCGTTTTTTCGATCATGCACGCCTGTTCACTCGCCACTACAGGAGCCAAACCGCATGAGCATGATCAAACGCCTCTTCCAGCAATCCCACCCTGCCCAGCAAGCAGATATCCCTAACGTGCAGGAGCATCCCAACTTCTGGATGTACCAGTGACTCAGCCGCTGGCCCCCACCACCCTCAGCGGCACCTGACGCCCGGCCTTTTGAGCCAGGTAGCGGGTGCAGCTGACGCGCAGGAACGAGGCGAAATTGACCACTTCGCCGCGAAAGTCCATGACCTCTTCGTAGAGTTTGGCGATCAGTTGGTTGGTGGTCATGCCATCGACCTCGGCGATCTCGCGCAGGATGTCCCAGAACTGATTCTCCAGGCGCAGCGTGGTCACCACGCCGCGGATGCGCAATGAGCGCGAACGCGATTCGTAGAGGATCGGGTCAGCCTTTACATAGAGTTCGCACATCGGTCGTGCTCCTGAGAACCTGTTCACGATCTGCTGCGCTTCGGCCCTACTGCGTTAAAAACAGGCTCGGGATGCTCATTTACAGCTCGTAAACTCCGCTTCCTCGCCTGTTTTTGCCTTGTATGGCTCTAGCTCGCGAGATCGTGAACAGGTTCTGAACGGTAGGGCGGGTGCAACTCGCCACATGCGGACTGGCGGGTTGTACCCGCCCTACGTCTTGCCCGCGTCGTAGCCCGGTGCAGTTAGTGCGTAGCCCGGATGCAATCCGGGAAACCTGCCGCATGATGCGCCGAGGATTGCCCCCGGGCTACACCTGCTTACAAGCGGATTTCCGTGCCGAGCACCTTGAGAAACGCCGCCAACCAAGCCGGATGCGCAGGCCAGGCCGGTGCGGTGACCAGTTTTCCCTGCACGTGAGCCTGATCCACCGGGATGTCCACGTAGGTGCCGCCGGACAGCCCCACCTCTGGTGCGCAGGCCGGGTAGGCGCTGCACTCGCGACCTTCGAGCACGCCAGCGGCGGCCAGCAGTTGCGGGCCATGGCAGACGGCAGCGATGGGTTTGTCGGCCGCGGCGAACGCCTTGACCAGGGCAATGACCTCGGCGTTCAGCCGCAGGTACTCGGGCGCACGGCCACCGGGCACCAGCAGCGCGTCGTAGTCCTCGGCACGCACCTTGGCGAAGTCATAGTTGAGGGCGAAGTTGTGCCCCGGCTTTTCGCTGTAGGTCTGGTCGCCCTCGAAATCGTGGATGGCAGTGCGCACCGTCTGCCCCGTGACCTTGTCCGGGCAGACCGCATGCACGGTGTGGCCGACCATCTGCAGCGCCTGGAACGGCACCATGGTTTCGTAGTCCTCGGCGTAGTCGCCGACCAGCATGAGAATCTTCTTGGCAGCCATGATCGTCTCCTGAAGGTAGGTGGAACGAACGCCATTATTCGCCCCTCTTACTTCCGACAGGTAACAGCCGGGTACTACTCCCCCGCCACGCTCGAGTTCAGATACCGACCTTGTCCAACGACTCACCGATCGAGCGCCAGAAGCCGCGCTGCGGCCGCTCCGGCTCCGTGTGGCTGGTTTCGATGCGCGCCATCGGCTGCACCTGGCGGGTGGCCGTCAACTCGGCCTGCGCCAGCTCGGCTGACACCAGTTGCAAGGGGCCGTCACCACCGCCCTCCAGCGCACCACCGGTCGGCGGCGGGCCATCCTCGTCGTAACGCAGGTAATAAGTGGCGCCAACAGCGGCGTCGAGGGTGAAACTGGCGATCAGGGTAAAGTCGAGCGGCCCATCGGCCAGCAGCGTCCAGAAGCTGCCTACCAGCGGCCGACGCATTTCCAGCTTGTAGTTGGCGGCATCGAACTCCAGCACCAGGTAGCCATTGCTGGGCAGGCTGCCGATCAGGCGGTTGTCGAGAAACAGCCCTGGCGCCTCCAGCTCCTGGTCGGCCCAGTCGTTACGCGGACGATAGAGATAGACCAGCGCATGGTTCTCGTCACTCAGCACGTGAGGCGTGAAGGCATCGCCTTGCGTGGCACCGAAGAAAGCACCCGGGGTGGAGCAGGCGGCAAGCAGGACGATGGGCAGCAACGACAGCAGACGGCGCATCGGGCATTCCTTTTGAGAGTCATGCAGCGAGCTTAGCCGCGCGGTGTACCGGCGGCACCCGACGAAAGTGCGGCCAAGGGCGTGCCTGTTCGAACGCCGATCGCGAAAACGCAAAAGGCCGGCATCGCTGCCGGCCTTTTACTGTTCACGCGCTGCTCAGAGCGCGTACTTTTGCAGATTCGCCATCATTTCCTTGAGCGCCTCGACGTTGTCCGCCGGGTGCGCAGCGCCCTCGAAATCGCAGATGCGTTGCCATTGCGCTGCAACGTCTTCCGGGCTGAAACCGGCCTTGGGATCGAAGCCGGCGCCCAGGCTGCGCTCCCAACGCACCTTGCCGACCCAGCCACCGCCGACTTCGTACAGGCCGCCGGTGTCCTGGCAGGCTGCGCTGCCCAGGTACACGACCAGCGGGCTGACCAGCTCGGGCTTGAGTTGCTCGAACACCTGCGGTGGGATCAAGCCTTCGGTCATGCGCGTGGCACCGGTGGGGGCGATGGCGTTGACCAGAATGTTGTTCTTGCGGCCTTCGATGGCCAGGGTGCGCGTCAACCCGTACAGGCCGAGCTTGGCCATGCCGTAGTTGCTCTGGCCGAAGTTGCCGTAAATGCCGGACGTCGACGAGGTGAAGATCACCCGGCCGAAATTCTGTTCGCGCAAATGGGGCCAGGCCGCGTGAGTAGTCTTGTAGGCGCCTTCGACATGGACCTTGTAGACCAGATCCCAGTCGGCGTCTTCGATCTTGTGGAAACTCTTGTCGCGCAGGATGCCGGCGTTGTTGACCAGCACATCGATGCGGCCGAAATGGTCCAGCGCGGTCTGCACGATCTTGTCGCCGTCAGTCACCGAATCATGGTTGGCCACCGCAGTACCACCGAAGGCGCGAATCTCTTCAACCACCTTGTCGGCAGCCGAGACGTTGGCCCCTTCACCGTGGGTACTGCCGCCGAGATCGTTGACCACCACTTTGGCGCCATGACGGGCGAACAGCAGCGCGTGGGCACGGCCCAGGCCACCACCGGCACCAGTGACTATGACCACTTGATCTTCGAAACGGATGGCATCGCTCATCGACAGCTTCCTCGGGCAGGTTGTGAATGCGCCGAGTGTCAGACAGCCCCGCGCGCTTCACAAGGCGCGCGGGGCTGCTGAATGACGGCCGATAATGCGACCTTATGCGGCTCAGTTACCGGAACCCGAGCCCGAGCCATCGCCGCCACTGCCATCGCCACTGCCCGAATCGGCACCGTCACCGCCTGGGTTGCCATCAGTGTTAGGGCCCTGGACAGGTGGGATGCCTTCACCGTCATCGGCCGGGTTCATCGGGTTGGTATCTCCGGGAGTGGTCGGCGTGGTGGTGCCCGTTCCCGGGGTGCCCGGCGCATTGGTGTCGCTGCCAGCGAAGGCAGGCAGTGCCATCGCGCCCAGAATCCCGCTCAGCAGCAGTGCAGATAACTTCTTGTTCATGGTTAACCTCTACTTTCCTGTGAGTGACACAGTTACTGAGTCGTCCACGGCGCCGGAGGTTCGACAAAAATTATTCAGGCACCAGCTCACTCCGCGCTCAGGCAATACGGATCAGGCTCAGGTGGTTGTACAGGTGCAACACGTGCGCCTCGGCGTATTCGGCATGCTCGAGCGCACCGTAGGCGAAATGCGGTTGCAGTTCGCCCGCATGAGCGGCGAAGCGTTCGAACGCCGCCTGCAAACGCTGCAATGCCAGCGCCTGACTGGCCGGTTCACTCAGAGCGGCGGCACCGGGGATCGCTTCATCCAGCGGGTGGCGCATCGCCCCACGCGCACTGAACACGGCGAACGCCGCGGGCCCCAGGCTGTGGCGAAACCAGGCTGGCTTCAGCTCGGGATAACCGTCGATGGAATAGTCGATGCTCTGCGCGCAGTGATTGAACACCTCGCTCGGGCTCCAGCCACGCATGCTCTGCAGCGTCTTGCCGTGCAGGTCCGCCAACACCTGACGCGCCCCCGCCAGGCTGACAGCCGCCGGGCGCGGCCCGGCAGGCAAGGCCCAGTAGCCGACGCCGAGCGCGGCGACTCCGCCAAGCACCGCGCCTTTCAACAGGGTACGTCTACGCATGCGAGCTCCTTGCGTCGCGAAATTGCAGGTAATGATCGAGCACCGCAGCCGGTGCCTCCAGCTGCGGATAGTGGCCAATGCCGTCGAGTAGCACCGTGTCGGCGTGCGCGATCAGCTCACGATAACGCGCCACCATGTGTGCACCTGAAATCGGATCGAAAGCGCCATCGATCACCCGCATCGGCAGCGTCGTCGCCTGCATCGCGGTGACCCAGCGTTGCCGCTGCTGACGGCGCTCGGGCATGTAGCGAATCAGACGGTGCATCACTGCCGGGCCATTGTTGTAGGCCACCAGTTGCCACAGGGCATCCAGCTCGGCTTCGCTGGCCTGGGTGTGCGGACCGAAGATACGAGCAAAACTCTGCGCCAGCTTGCGCCGCGAAAACAGGCGCCCGATCAGCGGACCCAGCGGCCCGAGCAATAGCTTCTGCACTCGCACCGGATGATGCGTCTCGGGGAACAGACCGCCATTGAGGAACACGCAGCTCGCCAACTGCAGCTGCCCGTCCTGATGCCGCGCGATCAGCTCCTGCGCGACGCTGTCACCGTAATCGTGGGCCAGCACATGCAACGGGCGGCGCTCACCGACATGGGCCAGCAGCGCCTGCTGCAGGTCGGCCTGTTCCAGCAGGCTGTAGGCATGCCCGCGCGGCTTGGCCGAATAACCGAAGCCGAGCATGTCGCAGGCGATCAGTCGGTAACGGTTGGCCAGCGGCGCCCACAGCCGGTGCCAATCCCAACTGGCACTGGGAAAGCCGTGAATGAGCAGCAACGGCTCGGCGTCAGCATCACCGGCTAGCCAGTAGCGAATCTGCTGACCCGCGAAGTTCAGCGTCAGCGCCCTGGCCTTCCAGTCCTCCAGTTCGATCCCTGGCAAATCAGTCACTTGTCATAACCCGGCATCTGCTGATCCAGCTTGCGCAGTAGCGCCGGCCAGGGCAGCGCGCCGCCCATGCCCTGCTGCGTCTTCATCACGCCCGCAATCATTGCCCGTGCGCCGTCGAGAATCTGCTGCGGAATATGGATCAGCTCGGCACCGCCACTCTGCGCCATGACCTGGATCTCGCAGGCACGCTGCAGGATGAACATGCCGAGGAAGGCGTCGGCGATGCCACCGAAGGCGGTGAGCAAGCCGTGGTTGGGCAGGATCATGAAGTTCTTGTCGCCGAGGTCCGCTTGCAGCCGCGCCTTCTCGTCATGATTCAGCGCCACCCCTTCATAGCCGTGGTAGGCCAGGCTGGCGAGGACGAACAACGACTGCTGCGACAGCGGCAGCAAGCCCTGCTTCTGCGCTGACACGGCAATACCGGCAGAGGTATGGATGTGCAGCACGCAGCCGACGTCGTGTCGCACCTCGTGCACGGCGCTGTGGATGGTGTAACCGGCCGGATTGATGTCGAACGGGCTGTCCATCAGCTTGTTGCCCGCCAGGTCGACCTTGACCAGGCTCGACGCGGTGATTTCATGGAACATCAGGCCATAGGGATTGATGAGGAAGTCCTCGGTGCCCGGAATCTTGGCGGAGATGTGAGTGAAGATCAGGTCGTCCCAGCCATAGAGGGCGATCAGCCGGTAGCAGGCGGCAAGATCGACGCGCGCGCGCCATTCGGCCTCGGACACCTGATTTTTCACGGCAGGGAATTTCAGTGGAGCATTCACGGCGGTCACCTCGATATTCTTGTTGATCGGTGGTGTCCGCAGTCTAGCCAGACGCATCGCTGGCGATAGTTGCTCTGGCAGCCATCTTGATGGCTTTGCGGGTCACGGCGCTGGCACGCCGCGGTGCGATAGACAGGTATTCGCCGCCTTTATCGAGCTCTCAAACCAGCTCAGGGTATTCGCTCAACAGCAGCGGCCACTGCCTCTGGGCCTCGACGTCATCGGCCAGCAGGCAAAAACCCTCGAACTGAAACTCCGGTGCCACGCTGCAGCCCACGAGCGTATAGGCGCCAGTCGAGCGCGCCGCCTGCCAGGCATGGGCCGCGACCGCACGTTGCGGCAACTGCCCCTCGCCTGCCGGCCCGAGCCGCTCGCAACGCACTGCGTCAGACGTGTCAGCCACCAACAGTTGCAGCGGGTCGCCTTCGTGAAAGTGCCACAGCTCATCGGCGTCGACCCGGTGCCAGCGGCTGATCGTACCGCCTGGCAACAGGAACAGAATGGCGCTGGAGGCTGCTCGGCCCTCGGCATCGCGCTGCGCCGAAACGAACAGCCGTCGGTAGTAGCCGCCCTCGGGATGGGCGACCAAGCCGAGACTGTCGATCAACTGGCGAACGCGAGGGTGCATGTCAGGCTTTCAGCGCGGCAGCCAAGGCTTGCAGCCATGGCTCGGCGTCGGTTTCCGGAGTCACCGTCTCACTGGAGTCCAGGCGCAGCATCTCCACCACCTCACGCAGCCCCAGCTCGGCATACAGCTCACGGATCAGTTCACCGCCACCGCAGAAGGTGTCGTAACTGGAGTCGCCCAGCGCCAGCACCGCAGCCGGGCGGCCGCTCCAGGCCGGCAGGCGATCGCGGATTTCGCTGTACAGCGGCAGCAGGTTGTCCGGCAGTTCGCCCATGCCAGTGGTGGACGTCACGGTGAGGAAGGCGTCCGGCGCAAAGGCCAGCAGCTCCTCGAGGCTCATGTTCGACTTGTGCCAGGCCTCCAGCCCGGCGGTCTTGAGCTGGCGCTCGGCATGGCGAGCGACTTCCTCGGCCGTACCGTAGACCGAGCCCGAGAGAATGGCGACTTTCATGACAACTCCGGAAACAGGAAAAACGCCGCGCATTATGCCGCAAGTGGACAGCCCGACCCGATGTTTTAGAATGCAGCGCACAGCCATCGCGGAACCGGACCCATGATCAATGCCAAACTGCTGCAACTGGTAGTCGACGCCTCCAACGATGGGATCGTGGTGGCCGAGCAGGAGGGCGAAGACAATATTCTGATCTACGCCAACGCGGCGTTCGAACGCCTGACGGGTTATTCCTGCGATGACATCCTCTATCAGGACTGCCGCTTTCTGCAGGGCGACGATCGCGCTCAGTTCGGCCTGCAGGCCATTCGCGAGGCGGTCAAGACCGGCAAGCCCTGCCGGCAGGTAATCCGAAACTACCGCAAGGATGGCAGCGCCTTCTGGAACGAGCTTTCGATCACTCCGGTACTCAACGAAAGCGATCAGTTGACCTATTACATCGGCATCCAGAAGGACGTCACCGAGCAGGTCGAGGCCAAACAGCGCGTGCGTGAGCTGGAAGCCGAATTGGCCGAACTGAAGGCCGAGATGGCACGCCTGAAAAGCTGACGAACGGGCAAAACTATCCCTCGGCGGCACAGTCTGATGGGTTTGATCCCACGCAGTCTCATGCCATGCAAAGCGACCCGCTGCTGACTCAGGACGAGCTGGATTTCATCCAGAAGATCCTCTTCAAACCTCCGCAAACGCGGCAGCCCAATGCTGCGCCACAGCTGGCCCTGGGCGAACAGCTTCGTGAGCTGCTGGGCCGCCTGGGCAACGAAGAACATCTGAGCCTCGACACCCACAGCGACAATCAGCACCTTAGCTTTCCCCTGCGCCTGGTTCAGGATGACCACAGCCAGTCGCGCCTGGAGCTGGGCGCACCGCTGATATTCGAACAGGGGGTGAGCGAGCGCCCCTGGCGCCTGGTTCTGCCCACAACACTGCATTTGCTCGACAGCAATGATCGCCCCAGTGGTTTCCAGGCGCTGGAGCTATCGAACAGCGGCATGCTGGTGAAATACGGCAAGAGCGGTACGCCGGCCAAGGATCAGTTGCTACAGCTGCTTCTGCCGCAGGAACGCCGCGTTCAACTGCGCGCCCAATTGGTCAGACGCGTCAGCCAGACGCGCTATGCCTACAGCCTGCAGACGCTACATGCAGAGGACGAACAGACCCTGCGTCAGTACCTGTTCGAACAGCACAGCGAACAACAGCCGCAAGCGGCGGCTGTCGGCTGATTTATCGTGACTGGCAGCCTCAAGTGTCGAGGTGGCCAGCCAGGAACTGCTGCAGACGACGCTGCATCAGACGCCCCTCGTTACCCAGACACGCGATGGCTGTGCCAGCCAGACTCTCCTCAGCCAGATCGGCACTGTCACCCGCCAACAACACCGGGCATTCCAGGCCAAGCGCCAGGCGCGTCAGTTGCCGAGCAAATTCCTCGCCCGGCGGCTGATTGCTGAAGACCACCAGCGCCTGCGGTTGCATGCGTTCGCAAACCAGGGCCAGATCAGTCAAAGGCACGCCTGGCCCCATCACTGCCACCTCGATGTCCTGATTGCCCAACAGCAATGCCGCGACCAGCAGTTCCAGTTCACGGCAATGGTTGGGTAAAGCCACCAGCAGGATGCGCTCGCGCGAACCATCGCGCCCCAGTTGCAGACGCTGCCAGCAGCGCCCACGCAGGAAGCCATCGAGCATCAGCCATTCACCGCGCTGGCCCACGTCGTCCTGACGCAGCAGCAGCTCCTGCCAAACCGGCATGAAGATGTCCTGAAATACCACTGGCAGCGGATAGCAGGAGAAAATCTGCCCGTAGAGGCGCTCGAGGCGAGGCTCGTCGAAGTTCTGCAGCGCGCTGCGCAGTTGATCCTGCCACTGACTCCAGTCGTCACTGCTGACTTCGTTGTAGGCAGGTGTAGCGACACTGCGACTGTTGGCACTCTTGGCCAGGATCGAGCCGACCTTGCTGACCGCGACACCGCGCTCGATCCAGGCGAGGATGCTACGCACCGCCTCGATATCGGCCTGCGAATAGAGGCGATGGCCACTGTCAGTGCGCGTCGGCTGGATCAGGCCGTAACGCCGTTCCCAGGCACGCAGGGTGACCGGGTTGACGCCGGTAAGGCGGGAAACCTCACGGATGGGGAACAGCTCTTCCTGCTTCAAAGCGCTGGACGTAAGCGATGTGACGGAGGCGAGTTCGGGCATGGCTTCGGGCATCATGGCAACGAATGTAGAAGGATTGTAACCCAGCTTCACCAGGCTTACATTGTGCAAGAATTATACAAGGCAACGTCATGCACAACCTCGCCTGGCCATTGACCCTTTACTACGACGGAGACTGCCCGCTCTGCGCGCGTGAAATCCGCATGCTCAGCCGGCATGCGTCGCCCCAGCGGCTGCTTCTCGTGGACATTTCTGCCCCAGACTTCGATCCACTGCCATTGGGACTATCCCTGACGACGATGCAGAATTGTCTGCACGCACGCTGGGCCGACGGCACGTGGTTGCTGGGCCTTGATGCCAGCCTCTGGAGCTGGGAAGCCGCAGGCCTGGGAAGTTGGGTGGCGCCGTTGCGCTGGCGACCGCTGCGCCCATTGCTGGAATGGGGCTATCGACTGTTCTGCCGCCTGCGCCCTCATCTGGCGCGGCTACCGCACCCTGACGGTGCGGCGCGCTGCCGAAAAGGCGACAGTTGCTCGGCCCAGCGCCCACCATCAGCTGGCGCTGGCTAATTTTTACAAACCGGGAATAATCCTTGCTGCATTGTTCGTCGAGCACACCACCCCGTGTTCGACCATGCCCAACGCCATACCCCGGCTGAAGGCAACACTCGAGGAGATACACAATGTCCCCCGTAACCCTGATGGTGGCGCGCCGCGTCGCCAATGGCCGTTATCACGACTTCATTGCCTGGCTGCGTGAAGGCGAACACCTGGCCACCGACTTTCCCGGCTATCTCGGCTCCGGCGTACTGGCACCACCAGCCGGTGACGATGAGTTCCAGATCGTTTTCCGTTTCAGCGACGAACAGACCATGGCCTCCTGGGAGCATTCCGCCTCACGCCAGGCCTGGCTGCAGCGTGGCGCAGGTCTTTTTGCGCAACCACAGGAAAAGCGCGCAGTCGGCCTCGACGCCTGGTTCGGCAGTGCCCATCGCCAAGCGCCGCGCTGGAAGCAGAGCGTGGCGATATGGCTGGCGTTCTTTCCGGTGTCGCTGGCCTTCAATCTGCTGCTCGGTCCCTGGCTCGCCGACCTGTCGCTGGTGACCCGTGTGCTGTTGTCGACGCTGGCCCTGACGCCCCTGATGACCTACTTGTTCATCCCGCTGTCCACCCGTCTGCTGGAACCCTGGTTGCAGGGCAACTACCCGCAGCGCCTGAACCGGCGAGCTGCCAGCGTCGGCAAATCCTGATCGCCCCTACCTCCGCCATCGGCCAGCCTCGTGCTGGCCGATTTCGTTGTACAAGCCGCTAACACCTGTACAAAAATGACAATACGTACAGGTAAAGTACAAAAAAACCCTCTCCAGACACCCGGCAAAAAGCCTTGAAACTCAATAAAATAGGCCTAATCGCCGACCGCAACACCAAAGCCACATGGCGCGCATGGTTGTACAACTTGCAGCTCTGGTATAGCTTTATCCAAGGTCTGGTGAGTACCGCCTGCCGCGGGTCCACTAAACCGAGGCGTAGACGCCTGGCCCCTCCACCTCTTACACGAGTTGCACATGAGCGCTGCCAGCTTCCCCATCCTGATCACCGGCGCCGGCCAGCGGGTCGGCCTCTACTGCGCCGAGCGCCTGCTCGACGCGGGCCAGCCGGTGATCATCAGCTATCGCCAGGAGCGCGATAGCATCGCGCGGCTGCGTGAGCACGGCGCCATCGCCTTGCAGGCCGATTTCAGTGACGAGGCTGGCATTCTGGCATTTATCGAACAGGTCAAGGCGCAATGCAGCGGCCTGCGCGCGATCGTGCACAATGCCTCGCAGTGGCTGGCCGAAACACCCGGCGAAGAAGCCGATGTCTTTCGCCAGCTGTTCAGCGTGCACATGCTCGCGCCCTACCTGATCAACCTGCATTGCAGCGACCTGCTGCTGCAATCGGAACAGGCCGATATCGTTCACGTCAGCGATGACGTGGTACGCAAGGGCAGTGCCAATCGTCCGGCCTACTGCGCCAGCAAGGCAGGCCTGGAAAGCCTGACGCTGTCGTTCGCGGCACGCCTGGCGCCACACATCAAGGTCAACACCATCGCTCCGGCATTGCTGATGTTCAACGCTGGCGACGACGACGCCTACCGCACCAAGACACTGGCCAAATCGGCACTGGGCATAGAACCCGGCCCGCCGGCCTTCTATCAGACTTTGCGCTACCTGCTGGACAACGCCTACGTAACCGGAACCACCATTACCCTCAACGGCGGCCGCCACCTCAAGTGAAGCGACTGCTCAGGACACTGCCATGAGCCAACCCCTTTCCCAGCAATACCTCGAGATTATCAAAGGCCTCGGTGAAAACCCGGAGCGCGAAGGTCTGCTCGATACACCCAAACGTGCCGCCAAGGCCATGCAGTATCTGTGTCATGGCTACCAGCAGTCGCTGGACGAGATCGTCAACGGTGCGCTGTTCGAGTCCGACAATGACGAGATGGTGATCGTCAAGGACATCGAGCTGTACTCGCTGTGCGAACACCACCTGCTGCCCTTCATTGGCAAGGCGCATGTCGCCTACATCCCCACCGGCAAGGTGCTCGGGCTGTCCAAGGTGGCGCGCATCGTCGACATGTACGCGCGGCGCCTGCAGATTCAGGAGAACCTCACCAAGCAGATCGCCGACGCCATTGCGCGCGTGACCAACGCTGCCGGCGTCGCGGTGGTGATCGAAGCCAAGCACATGTGCATGATGATGCGTGGCGTGGAGAAGCAGAACTCGGTGATGAGCAGCTCGGTGATGCTTGGCGCCTTCCGCGAGTCCTGCAACACTCGCCACGAATTTCTGCAATTGATCGGACGGAACAACTAATGCCGCGACTGGAACCTGGAATGGCGCGCATCCGCGTCAAAGACCTGCGCCTGCGCACCTACATCGGCATCAAGGAAGAAGAGATCAACAACAAGCAGGACGTGTTGATCAACCTGACCATCCTCTACCCCGCCGTCGATGCCGTGCAGGTCAACGACATCGAGCATGCGCTCAACTACCGCACCATCACCAAGGCGATCATCGCCCACGTCGAGGGCAATCGTTTCGCCCTGCTCGAGCGCCTGACCCAGGAAATTCTCGATCTGGTGATGACCCATCAGGCCGTGCGTTACGCCGAAGTGGAAGTGGACAAACCCCACGCCCTGCGTTTCGCCGAGTCGGTATCCATTACCCTGGCCGGCCATCGCTGACAGCCTCCCTTGGCGGCTTGTCGCTCCCTGGCGAGGCTCTTATCATCGCGCCCCCATTCCCGGAGAGCCCACCATGACCGAGCAAGAACGTCTCGAACTGGAAGCTGCAGCCTTTCGCGCACTAGTGCAGCACCTGCGCAGTCGTCCTGACGTGCAGAACATCGACCTGATGAACCTGTCCGGTTTCTGCCGCAACTGCCTGTCCAAGTGGTACAAGGCCGCTGCCGACGATCTCGGTGTCGACGTCAGCGCCGACCAGGCCCGTGAGACCGTGTATGGCATGCCCTATGCCGACTGGAAGGCCAAGTATCAGAAAGAAGCTTCGGCCGAGCAGAAAGTCGCCTTTGCCAAAGGAAAACACGAATGACCGCTCTCAACGCGCTGCGTAGCCGTCTGCAGCAGGATGACTACACCTTCAGTGAAACCCTGGCCTTCGTCGCCGCGCACTACGACTATCAGCCCAGTGCCTTCCGCAACGGTGACGTGGAGAACGCGGCCGGACAGAACGAAGGCTCCTGCAAGACCCTGGGCCTGGCCCTGCTGGAAGGGTTCAGCAAGGACGAAGCGCTGCGTGCCTTCGGCGAACACTACCGCAGCGTGCTGGCCACGCCGCAGGGCAGCGACCACGGCAACATCCGTGCGTTGATGGCTCACGGCCTGGACGGCGTGACGTTCGAGCAGCAACCGCTCAAGTCTAAGTTTTGAAGCTGTAGCGCAAAAACTTGCGCAACTGTCGGCAAAGGCTGACAGACATCACATTGCTATCGCTTTATGCTGCGCGCCATAACAAACATGGAACACGAGGGAACGTGTTCTGCGCAGTGGCGCCCTTCCCTCCTGTTTCGCGCTCGGCATGGAGTCGACCGATGCAGCAAACCCTGGTATGGAAACCCTGGTACACCCCTGGCGTGGAAACCCTGCGCCTGAGCCAGGATGCCAATGGCATCCACGCGACCAGCCACCTCATGCAAGTCATCAAGGGCAACAGCATCGTTGCCAACTACCTGATCGATTGCGACCCACGCTGGCGTTTCCGCCGTCTCTGGCTGAAGGTCGACAACCATGGCCAGCGCCACCTGTGCTTGCAGCGCGACCTGCGCGGCAACTGGCTGCTCAATGGCGTACCGCGTCCCGATCTGCAGCAATGCCAGCACGTCATGCTCTCGGCCTCGCCCTTCACCCACACCCCAGCCCTGCAGCGCAGCGCCCTGGAGACCGGGCAGAGCGACGACATGCAGGTCGCCTACATCGACATGCTCAGCCTCAAGGTGGAACCGCGCCAGCAGCGCTATCACTGCCTGCGGCGGCGCCCAGGTGAAAGCCTCTACCGCAGCCAGGCCGAAGGACGCGCGCACGAAGAACTGAGCGTCGACGACCAGGCGCTACTGCTCAAGGCAGACGAACAGTACCTGCGCCTGAGCCAGCGTGATCTGAAGGTCAGCGCGCTGGTGTGATGGGTTTCCAGCGATCCGCCTTGGGAGGGTGCGCCACGCGCACCACGAATACCCTAGAGCTGGCCTGGTGCGCACGGCGCACCCTACGCAAAGCCAACGCATGCGCCACTCAGATCGGCAACTGCCCGAACGCCCAGCGCAGCACAAAGAACACCAGAAAACCACCACCGATGGTCGCCAGCAGATGCCGCGTGAACGCCGCGATGGCGATGGCAGCCAGCCCCGCCAGCAGGTAGGCGTTATTCCAGCTCAGCGCCCAGTGCTGCCCATCGGGCATGAGCATGCCGGGTACAACGATGGCCGTCAGCACTGCAGTCGGCACGTAATGCAGCCCCTGCCTGATCAACGGCGGAAAACGCAGGTCAGGGAAGGCAAACAGGCTGTAGCGGGTGACGAAGGTGATCGCCAGCATGCCCAGAATCAGCAACCAGATATCCATCAGATCAACTCCTCCTGCAGCGTCGGGTTACGCTGCTCCAACCACACGCCGACGACAATGCCACTGGCCGCCGCGGCCATCAGGCCGAGCTTGTAGGGCAACACATGACACGCCAGCGCCACGGCTCCGGCCACCAGGGCGGCAGCCACTTGCGGCTGGTTGCGCAGCATCGGCACGACGATGCCGATGAAGGTCGCCAGCATGGCGAAATCCAGCCCCCAGTCTCCGATGTTCGGCACTGCCTGACCGAACAGCACGCCAACCAGCGTGCACAGCTGCCAGTTGCAGTACATGGCCAGGGCCGCACCGAGAAAGTACCAATGCCGATAGGTGCCCTTGTCGCCGCGCGCATAGCGCTGCACCACGACCGCGTAAGCCTCGTCGGTGAGCCAGAAGGCCAACGGAATGCGCCAGCGCTTGGGCAGGTGGCGCACGTAGGGTTGCAGGCTGGCGCTATACAGCGCATGGCGCAGGTTAACCACCAAGGTGGTCAGCAGCACCACGGCGATACCGGCACCACCAGCCAGCAGACTGATGGCAATGAACTGCGCCGAACCGGCGAATACCAGTATCGACATACCCTGGGTCTGCCAGGGATCGAGCCCGGCAG
Organism: Ectopseudomonas composti; assembly: GCF_900115475.1. Classification (GTDB taxonomy): domain Bacteria; phylum Pseudomonadota; class Gammaproteobacteria; order Pseudomonadales; family Pseudomonadaceae; genus Aquipseudomonas; species Aquipseudomonas composti. The sequence continues at coordinate 329,662 of NZ_FOWP01000004.1, read as the reverse complement.
CGCCGGCCAGGCTGCCGAAGATGATGCCGAAGGGCATGGCGCCGAGCAGCATCGGCAGCATATCGCGGGCGCCCTGGGTGAACTCTTGATGACGTGACATGGAACCTCCTTGGGCAGCCGAGAGTAACGGCAGCGAATCAAGAAGGTCTTGAACGATCTTGCTCAGAATCTGTTTACGACCTCGCGAGCCAGGACGTAGGGCGGGTAAAACCCGCCAGCCAGGCGACGGCGACGGGTTGCACCCGTGCTCAGAATCCCGCGGCAACCTCCTGCAACAGCGCAGGCGCGGTACCACGCTCCATCACCACGCCTTCGAGCCCCAGCAGGTCGCCCAGATCAGAATAGATACCCCGGCCACGCTCGCTGACCTGCTTTTCGCTAGCGTCGGCGCACAGCAGACGATAATCGAAAGCGAACGGCCGTGACTCGCGCAAGGCCTCCTGAACCCCGCGCCAGACGCGCTCACGATCAGCAGGATGGATCAGCCCGTTGAACGTCAGACTCTGGCTGTCGATCAAGCGCTGAGCAGCATAGCCGGTCAGCTCCAGGCACCCCGCGCTGACATACTCCATGCTCCAGTTACGGTTGTTGCGACAGCGATAGACCATCAGCGGCAACCCGTCGAGCAGGTTGCTCAGGCTGCGATGGCGCGCCTGCAACTGCTGATGCTCAGGCATCTGCGCGCTGATATCCGCCAGGCTGGCGACGAAGCCGGTTCCATGTCGCACCACACGCACCTCGACCCAACGCAGCTCGCCCGTGCGGTTCATGTAGCGCAGGCTAGCCACCCATGGCGCGCTGCCTTCGCGCAGGTTGTGCAGGCCAAGCTGCCACAAGGGTCGATCCTCGATATGCAGAAACTGGCTGTGCTCGGCCTGCAGGCAATCACCCAGCCGGTAACCGCTGAGTTGCTCCCAACCGCGATTGGCCTGGCGCATCACCCCGACCCCATCCAGATGGATCAGCGCAATCGGCAGTGCATCGAAATCCACCGACCTGCTGCTGCCACTCAGCGCATTGCGCAAACGTCGCAACCAACTCATCGACACCCTCCGTTGCTCTCGGGCAGGCCAGTACGATGCGCCCAGGCCGCCAGTTCCAGACGCGAACGCAGGTTGAGCTTGCTCAGCAGATGCTTCACATAGACCTTCACCGTGCCGTCACTGATGCCCAGCTGGCGGGCGATCAGCTTGTTGCTGAAGCCCTCGGCGATCAGTGCCAAGGTCTGCCGCTCACGTTCGGTCAGTTCCACACGCTCGGCCTCCATGGCCGTTTCCCGCTCGCGCAGGCCACTGGCGAGCAACAGCGAAAGCGCCGGGTCGAGGCGTGCCTGGCCATGGGCGCAGGCACTCACCGCAGCCAGCAGCGCCTCAGGCTCGCTGTCCTTGAGCAGGTAGCCATCGGCGCCAGCACGCAGGGCGGCGAGCACGTCGTCGCGCGCAGCCGAAGCGGTCAGCACCACCACGTTCACGGCGGGCAGATCACGCTTGAACCATTCCAGCGTGGCCAGGCCATCGAACCCCGGCATATGCAGGTCGAGTACCACCATCGCGGGGTTCAACTCACGCGCCAGACCGATGCCTTCACTGCCGCTGGAAACGCTACCGATCACGCGGAACTCGCCACTGGACTCGAACAGTTCAGCCAAGCCACGGCGGAGCAACGGATGATCATCGATCAGCAACAGGTCGAACGGTGCATTCATGGCCGACTCCAGCGCAGATGCACCCGTGTGCCACTGCGGTTCTGCAATGCCTCGACACTCAACTCAGCGTCGATGGCGGCAGCACGCTCGCGCATGATGCTCAGCCCGAAGTGACCGCTATCAGGCAGATCCCCAGGCAAACCGATGCCGTCGTCGCAGACTTCGACTTCCCATCCGCTGGCGGTGGGCCACAGGCGGATGTGCACCTGCCGCGCATGGGAGTGGCGCACCACATTGGCCAGCGCCTCACGCACGATCTGCAACACCTGCAACTCGCTGTCGACGGGCAGGCAGTTGCCAGGCAAACGATTGTCCAGGCTGAACACGCAGCGGCTGCTGCGGGCGAACTCTTCCACCGAGGCTTCCAGGGCCTGGCGCAGGGTGCGGCCGTCCATGGTCAGCCGCGAGCTGCTGATCAGCTCGCGCACCTGGCGATGCACCCCGCGCAGGGTGTCGCGCAGATCATCGAGCATCACCTCGGCCTGTATGGGATCGCTCAGGACGCTGTGCAATCGCGCACTGCGAATCTGCAAGTAGCCAAGCTGCTGCGCCACCGAGTCGTGCAGCTCACGCGCCAGCACACCACGTTCGGCGCTCAGTTCGCGGCGGCGCAAGCGGCGCTCCTCGGCGAAGGCTTGCAGCACCTCGCCCAGGCGCCGGGCGATATCACGGAGCTGGTTGCGCTGGCCGATGCCGGGGCGACAGTTGAAGCTCACCAACAACAGCGCGCTGCGCCCCTCCTCCTGCTGCAGGCCGCACAAGGCCCGAAAGCGCCCCTGCTCCAGACAGCCACGACAGAGCTGCACCACGCCCGGCATCGGCAGCTCCCCGGCATGCTCGGGACAGTCCACGCAGGCAGACATCTCACCCAAGGCCCGCCAACCCGGCCCGGTGCGTTGCGGTAGCAACAGGCAGGCGCTATCGGCCTGCAGCGCCTGTTGCAGCTGCGGTAGCAACTCCAGCAACGGTCCATCGCCGCCGCCCTGCTGCAACAGACGCAGCGGCAGCTCCAGCAGGGTCTGCCGATAAGCCGGCGGCACGGCGGACCGAGGCTGTCGCTCGAGCAGCAGGGTGCGCAGTAGCAACTGGATCATCCGGCCTCCATGGACAAGGAATCGCTCTCGATTCAGCAAGTTCCATGCCCTGACAGAGCCAGGGCAAAACCCACTGAAAAGAAACAATATTTCCCACCAGGAAACATTACCCATGCCCGCCTGCGCACCATCAGAGGGCTGATCCGCCCTTGCGCAGAGCATGCCGAGCGATGCGATTACCTCCAAGGAGGTATCCCCAACGAGCGAGTTGCGGCTGGGCGTCGAGCCAGTAAGGTAATTCCCACAAGGAAATTTAAATTCCTGAAATTACACGCACTGTTTCACACGGGAGATCCAGCATGACCACGCGCATCGCCATCATCGGCGCCGGCCCCTGCGGCCTGGCCCAGCTCCGCGCCTTCCAGTCCGCTGCCGCCAAGGGCGCGGAGATTCCCGAGCTGGTCTGCTTCGAAAAGCAGAACGACTGGGGCGGCATGTGGAACTACACCTGGCGCACCGGCCTCGACGAGCACGGTGAGCCGGTACACGGCAGCATGTACCGCTATTTGTGGTCGAACGGGCCGAAGGAGTGCCTGGAGTTCGCCGACTACACCTTCGACGAGCACTTCGGCCGCCCCATCGGCTCCTATCCGCCACGCGAAGTGCTGTGGGACTACATCAAGGGCCGCGTCGAAAAGGCCGGCGTGCGCCAGTACATTCAGTTCAACACCACCGTGCGCGGGGTGGTCTTCGATGAAGCCAGCGGCCAGTTCGAGGTCACCGTGCACAGCTACGACCACGACCTGACCCGCACCGAGCGCTTCGACTACGTGGTGGTCGCCAGCGGCCATTTCTCCACCCCCAACGTGCCCTGCTTCGAGGGTTTCGAGAGCTTCGCCGGGCGCGTGCTGCATGCTCATGATTTTCGCGATGCACTGGAATTCAAGGGCAAGGATGTGCTCATCGTCGGCGCCAGCTACTCGGCCGAGGACATCGGCTCGCAGTGCTACAAGTACGGCGCGCGCTCGATCACCAGTTGCTACCGCAGCGCACCGATGGGCTACAAGTGGCCGGAGAACTGGGAGGAGAAACCGCTGTTAACGCACGTATCGGGCAGCACCGCGTTCTTCGCCGACGGCACCAGCAAGCACGTCGATGCCATCGTCCTGTGCACCGGCTACAAGCACCACTTCCCCTTCCTGGCCGAAAACCTACGACTGAAGACCGACAACCGCCTGTGGCCGTTGAACCTGTACAAGGGCGTGCTCTGGGAGAGCAACCCTAAGCTGATCTACCTCGGCATGCAGGATCAGTGGTACAGCTTCAACATGTTCGACGCCCAGGCCTGGTACGCCCGCGACGTGATCCTCGGGCGCATCGCCCTGCCTGACCAGGCCACCATGCACGCCGAAGACCTGGCCTGGCGCGAGGAAGAACTGACCCTGAAGAACGCTCAGGAAATGTTCGAATTCCAGGGCAAGTACATCCAGACCCTGATCGACGCCACCGACTACCCCAACTTCGACATCGCCGCGGTGAACCAGACCTTCCTCGACTGGAAGCACGACAAGTACGACGACATCATGGGCTACCGCAACAAGTGCCACCGCTCGCTGATGACCGGCACCCTGGCCACGCCGCACCACACCAGTTGGCTGGAGGCGCTGGACGATTCGCTCGCCGCCTACCTTTCCGATTCGTCGCAGACAGCCATCAAAGCTGTGGGCTGAAGGGAAACGGTGCGCACAGCACACCCTACGCCACAGTGTGCACGCCCCCGTAGGGTGCGCCGTGCGCACCGGCAGCACTCACAAGAACCCAGGTGCCTTGCATGCAGATGCCCGTGATTTCCCGGCCTCACGAGCCGGCGCTGTTCGCTCGTACACCCGGCGTGGAACGCCACCGCGTCGCCCCGGGCGGCCTGACGGTGATTGCCCTGGAGCCGGGCGACCGCATCGAGGTGATAGACATCGAAGGCGACCAGCGTGCCGAGCTGCTGGCCTTCGACATAGCGGGCCGCGAGGCGCTCGCCGCCCTCGGCCTGCTGTCCAGCCCCGGCGCCGACTCCATCGACCGTCTGCTCAGCGATGGCAGCCGCGAATCGCAGCACGTCGCCAGTGGCCTGCTCAAACGCCATATCGACTGCCGCCACCTGCCCACGTCCGCACGCCTGTGGCCAGACGGCACGCCCGCAGGCTTCGGCCGTACATTGACCGCCAGCACGGCGCTGCTGGTGATCGTCGCAGCACCCGGCGGCCCGGTCGCCGTGGACAGCCAGCAGCGCGCCAGCGAACTGCGCCTGATCATCCAGCGCGCCAACCCGTCGAGCCTGCTGATTCCCACCCTGCCAGCGCCGCTTGGCGAGGTGGTCGACGAGTTCACCATCGCCCCCGGCACGGCGCGCGACTATGTCGTCGCGCCTGGCCAGACCATTCAGGTGATCGACGTCGCCGGTCGGCAGTGCTCGGACTTCGTCGCCTTCGACCGCCGTGGACTCGATGCCGGCCGCGAGATCGACCTCGACCCCACCGTCACCCGCACCCTGAACGGCAATGCCTACCCCGGCCCCGGCCTGTTCAGCCGCTTCTTCGACCGTGACCTGCAGCCAATGCTGGAGGTGCTGCGCGATACCGTCGGACGCCACGACACCTTCGCCCTGGCCTGCACGGCGCGCTACTACGAGACGCAAGGCTACTTCGGCCACGCCAACTGCAGCGACAACATCAGCCGCGCCCTGCAAAACCATGGTGTGCAGGCGCGGCGCGGCTGGCCGGCGATCAATTTCTTCTTCAACACCGGGGTCGATGCCCACCAGCAACTGACGTTGGATGAACCCTGGTCGCGCCCCGGCGACTACGTGCTGCTGCGCGCCCAGCGCGAGCTGGTGTGCGCCAGCAGCTCCTGCCCGGACGACATCGACCCGGCCAACGGCTGGCAGCCGACCGACATCCATATCCGCGTGTATGCCGACAAGGAGCGCTTCAGTATCGCCATGGCCAACCGCAAAACGCCCGACGCCGACCCGGTGCTGACCCGCGAAAGCGGCTTCCACCCGGGCACTTCCGCTCTCACCCGCCAGTTCATCGATTATCGCGGCTGGTGGACGCCCACCCAGTTCGACGGTTACGGCACGCTTGCCGAATACCACGCCTGCCGCGAGCGGGTGGCGGTGATGGATCTGTCCGCCCTGCGCAAGTTCGAGGTGCTCGGCCCGGACGCCGAAGCCCTGCTCAACCACTGCCTGACCCGCGACGTGCGCAAACTGGCGGTCGGCCAGGTGGTCTACAGCGCCATGTGCTATGAGCACGGCGGCATGCTCGACGACGGCACTTTGCTGCGCCTGGGGCCCGATGCCTTCCGCTGGATCGGCGGCGAGGACTTTGGCGGCGACTGGCTGCGCCAGCAGGCCGAGAAACTGGGTATGAAGGTATGGATCAAGTCCGCCTCCGAGCAAATCCACAACATCGCCGTGCAGGGTCCGCTCGCTCGCGAACTGCTCAAGCAGATGATCTGGACACCAGGCACACAGCCGAAGCTGGAGGAGCTGGGCTGGTTCCGCTTCCTCATCGGTCGCCTCGACGATTACGACGGCGCACCGCTGATGGTCTCGCGCACCGGCTACACCGGCGAGCTGGGCTACGAGATCTGGTGCCACCCGAACGATGCGATGCAGGTCTGGCAGCGCCTCTGGCAGCTCGGCGAACCGCTGGGTCTGGCGCCACTCGGCCTGCACGCGCTGGACATGCTGCGCATCGAAGCCGGGCTGATCTTCGCCGGCTACGAGTTCAGCGACCAGACCGACCCGTTCGAGGCCGGTATCGGCTTCTGTGTGCCACTGAAGGGCAAACAGGACGACTTCATCGGTCGCGACGCCCTGCTGCGGCGCAAGGAACACCCGATGCACAATCTGGTAGGCCTGGAGCTGGACGGCAACGAGCCAGCCGCCCACGGCGATTGCGTGCATGTCGGCCGCGCTCAGGTCGGCGTGATCACCAGCGCCACGCGCTCGCCAGCGCTGGGCAAGAACATCGCCCTGTGTCGCCTGGCAGTGGATTACTGCACGCCCGGCACGCGGGTGGAAGTCGGCAAGCTGGATGGTCAGCAGAAACGCATCGGCGCCACGGTTGCAACCGGCACCGTCGCATATGACCCGGACAAGAGCCGGGTCAGGGCCTGACGCTGGCATGGCTCCGTAGGGTGCGTCGTGCGCACCACCGAGCTCGCCGCAGCCTGGTTCGGTGCGCACGGCGCACCCTACGGATTGGCTCGCCCAAATGCAGGCGCAGCTCTTGGAAAGAGAATTGCTAGGGAACCGGGTAGTGGCTGCCAGTCAGGAGGGCAGCCCTCAACGACCCCGAGGAGGATCGGCCGATGTGGTTCAGCAATACGACTCGAAGCCTGGCCAGTGAACTCAATCAATGGCTCGAACACCTGCTCAGCCAACGCCAGCCGGCCGGCGAGCGCCCGCATCTGCAACAGCAGCCGCAATTGCTTGGCAGCCTGGAGCGCCTGCAACGCGACTGGGAGGAACTGCAGCGCATCCGCCAGCACAGCGAAAAGCAGCCTCCCGCACCCTGCACGGCAGAAGAATATGCATCGCTCAATAAGCGTCTGGCTCAAGCCGAACAGCAATGCGCCCTGCTCGAAGATGAACTGCGCGCCAGCCACGCACAGAACCAGGACGTCGCCGCCGAGCGCACGCAATGGGAAGAGGAACGCCAGGTCTGGGAACTGACCAAACGCACACTGACCGAAGGCTGCTGGGCAATGAACGTGGTAGGTGGCGACCCCGATCACCCGCAGAACCTGATTCGCTGGTCCGATCAGTTCCGCGAATTGATCGGCTACAGCCGTGCCGAATTCCCCGATGGCTGGGACAGCTATTTCAAGGTGGTCAACGCGGATGACCTCAAGGCAGTGATGCAAGCCTTCAACGCCTCCATGGTGGACAAGAGCGGCGATGGTTTCTACGCCGTGGAGTACCGCATGCGCCACAAGACCCGTGGCGAAGTCTGGTACCGCGAGCGTGGCCGCTGCCTGCGCGACGCCCAGGGCAAGCTGACCTACGTCACCGGCGCGGTACGCGAAATCAGCGACGAGAAGGCCGCCGCCAGCCTGCAGGAACGCGAGCAGGCGAGCATCCAGGCCACCTACGGGCAGATCGCCCAGGTCGCCGGGGTGATCAAGGGCATCGCCGAACAGACCAACCTGCTGGCCCTCAATGCCGCCATCGAGGCTGCCCGCGCCGGGGAGCAAGGACGTGGTTTCGCGGTGGTCGCCGACGAGGTGCGCAACCTGGCGCGACGCACTCAGGAGTCGGTGCAACAGATCCAGGGGATGTTGCAGAAGAACACCTGAGGCGCGACCCATTTTCAGGCGCAACCGCAGGCCAATGAGCACAAACAGGGCACTTTGCAACCAGAGGTTTCAGCCCCGCCGCGGCCTGCGGCCCTTGCAGGCAGGGGACTTCTGGCACAGCCATTGCTTATTCATGAAAAGAACTTTTTATAACCACAGATAAATTAAAACCTAGGGCGCCACACCTTCAGTTCCACTGCCAATACCGACGAACCTTCTAAGAACAGCATCGAGGATTGATTGATGGAAGAGCAAAAGACACCCACTCTGGAAGAGCTGCAGGCTCTGATAGAGATGACCAACACCCTGAATATGGAAATATTCTACTGGTGGTGTATCGCGCTGATGATCTGCATTCACGCAGGCTTCCTGTCCTACGAGATCGGTGCGTCACGCCTGAAGAACGCCCTGGCCGCCGGGGTGAAGAACATCCTCGCCTTCGGCTTCATCGTCCCCAGCGTGTTCCTGCTCGGCTGGGCCGTGTACAACGCCTTCCCGGACGGCCTGGTGCCGCGCATGGACGCCTTCCTCGCCGGCATGCCGTGGAGCGATGCCATGGGCCCGAACATTCAGGACAATGCCACCGGCATCTTCTGGGCCGCCTTCGCCATGTTCGCTGCCACCACCGGCTCGATCATGTCAGGAGCGATCATCGAACGAGCGCGCATGAGCGCCTTCATCATCCTCACCATCGTCCTCGGTGGCTTCCTCTGGTTGCTCGCGGCGTCCTGGGGCTGGCACCCGGAAGGCTGGCTGACCGTCAAGTGGGGCTACCATGACGTCGGCGCCGCAGGTGTGGTGCATATGATTGCCGGCTTCTTCGCCCTGGCCGTGGTCATGAACCTGGGAGCACGCATCGGCCGCTTCAACGAAGACGGCAGTGCCAACGCCATCGTCGGCCACAGCATGCCGATGAGCGTGGTCGGCCTGATGCTGATCATCGTCGGTTTCTTCGGCTTCCTTGGCGGCTGCATCATCTACAACTCCGGCGCCCAGTGGATCAACATCTACGGTCAGCCGACCAACCTCTCGGCCTTCGCCTTCAACACCCTGATGGGCTTCGCCGGCGGCCTGATCGGTGCCTACCTGACCACTCGCGAACCGTTCTGGATGATGTCCGGCGGCCTGGTCGGGATCATTTCCGTGGCACCCGGCCTGGACCTCTACCACCCCGGACTGGCCTACCTGATCGGCATGGGCGTCGCAGCCACCGCACCGCTGGTCAACAACCTGCTGCTCAAGTTCAAGCTCGACGACGCCGTCGGCGCCTTCGCCGTGCACGGCTTCGGTGGTTTCGCCGGCCTGGTGATCAGCGGCATCTTCCTCGCTGGCTACCCGAACATGAACGGCATGGCGCCGATCAGCTTCTTCGGCCAGTTGGGCGGCGCCGTGGTCATGGCAGCGCTGGGCTTCATTCCCGGCTACATCATCTCCTACGCGCTGAACAAAGCCGGCCTGCTGCGTGTTCCGCTACACGCCGAAGAGCGCGGCCTGGACCTGACCGAAGTACCGGCGCAAGCCTACCCGGAATGGAGCTCGATGTACGGCAACAGCACCAGCGTCGGCGGCTCCGAGCCCACCCCGCTGGTGGGTGAAAGCAAACCGGCCTAATGAGCAAACGGCCCGCACCACGGGGTAACGGGCCAACCTTAAAGGAGCATCGCCATGAGCATTACCACCTACGACGGCGCCAGCGCCGTGTTCACCTTCGCTGACAAGCCTGCCATCCTGATCTTCATCAGCCTGTTGGTGGCCGGCGTCAGTCTCTACGCATTGATCGCCACCATGATCCACGAGAAGCACAGCTACGCCCTGCCAGACGACAAGCTGCCCAAGCTGAAGTAAGGCCCTGGCCGGCGGCGCTCGCCGCCGGCCCCTCTACGCACCTGGGCGGATGCGCTAACCTCCCCGCAACATCCCACTCCCTCTACTCGCAGCAAGGAGCCGCCATGCTCGATCGCCCGCACCTGTTCATCGACGGCCAGTGGCTTGCCCCGCAGAATCGTGGCAGCTTCGATGTTTTCGATCCCAGCGACGCAAGCCTGCTAGCGACGGTTGCCGCAGCCGGCGCGGCGGATGTTGACCTCGCCGTCACTGCTGCCCGCCGTGCATTCGATGAGGGGCCCTGGCCACGCTTGTCCGGCGCTATGCGTGCCGCGGTGCTGAGGCGCATCGCCGAAGGTATTCGCGCTCGCCAGGACGACCTGGCCGTGCTGGAGGTGCGTGATAACGGCAAGCCACTGCCCGAAGCGCAATGGGATATTGGCGACGCAGCCGCCTGCTTTGATTTCTACGCCGCTCTCGCCGAAGGCCTGGACGGCGAAGAACGCCAGGTCGCACTGGCCGACGCACGTTTTCGCGCCAGCGTCGTGCGCACACCAGTGGGCGTGGCCGCCGCGATCATCCCCTGGAACTATCCCTTGCTGATGGCCGCCTGGAAAGTCGCCCCGGCGCTGGCCGCCGGCTGCACCATGGTCCTCAAGCCTTCCGAGCTGACGCCACTGACCGCCCTGGAACTGGCCAACATCGCCGCTGATGCGGGTCTGCCGGCCGGCGTGCTCAACGTGCTACCCGGTCTGGGTAACGAGACCGGCGCGGCGCTAGTGGAACACCCCGGCGTGGACAAGATCGCCTTCACCGGCAGCGTGCCCACCGGCAGCCGGATCATGCAGGCCGCCGCCCGTGACGTGAAGAACATCAGCCTGGAGCTGGGTGGCAAGTCGCCCTTCATCGTCTTCGCCGACAGTGACATCGAAGCGGCAGTGGAATGGATCATGTTCGGCATCTTCTGGAACCAGGGCCAGGTCTGCTCCGCCACCTCGCGCGTGCTGGTGGAACGCTCGCTGTACCCCGCCCTGCTGCAGCGCCTGAGCGATGAGGCACAGAAGATTCGTATCGGCAACGGCCTGGAAGCAGGCGTGCTGCTCGGCCCGCTGGTCAGTGCCGGCCAGCACGCCAAGGTCAGTGCTGCCATTGCCCAGGGCATCGCCGACGGCGCCCGCCTGATCTGCGGCGGCAAAAGGCCTGCCGAACAGGACAAGGGCTGGTTCATGCAACCCACGGTATTTGCCGACGTACCGCTGGATTGCGCCCTGTGGCGCGAGGAAATTTTCGGCCCGGTGGTCTGCGTCAACCCGTTCGATACCGAGGTCGAGGCCGTACAGCTGGCCAACGACAGCGAGTTCGGCCTGGCAGCCGCGGTGATGTCCGCCGACCTCGAACGCTGCGAGCGGCTTGCCCGAAAACTGCAGGCCGGCATCGTCTGGATCAACTGTTCGCAACCCACCTTCAGCGAACTGCCCTGGGGTGGCGTCAAACGCAGCGGCATCGGCCGCGAACTGGGCGAGTGGGGCCTGGACAACTACCTGGAAACCAAGCAGATCACCCGCTACCAAAGCAGCGAGGCATGGTGCTGGTACCTCAAGCCTTAGCAGGTGGTTCGCCAGAGACCCGACAACGCAGGACGATAACCGACAGGGCTCGCGGCGCACCGGTTCCAGCGGCATGCACATACCGGTCATCGGCAGTCGTATTCGGAGGGCTATCCACGAGCCCCAGAACTGTGACTATCATCCTGCCATCATCGCGCAATCGAGCGGTGATCGGCGGTGGCCATCGATGCCTCCCTCGGCTCTACCACGCCATGGATTGCTCCATGGAGGTCGGCAATACCTTTAGCGGACGACGCAGGATGCGGCCCTCAGCGCCTGGCGCTGCGGTGTGCGTCCCCCCAAAGCCCATGCCCTGTGTCCACATGCTTGCCGAAGGTGCCTTATGTCGTCGCAATCTGCCCGTTTCTCCACCCGTACCCTGATCTACTCCAGTTACGCCATCATCCTCGCGCTGATGCTGTTGCTCACCGTCGTGTCGCTGCTCAGCCTGGCTGACGTCAACGACGACTTCACCGGCTACATCAACGGCATCGACCAACGCAGCCGCCTGGCCAACCAGTTGAACGATGCCGCCAAGGAACGCGCCATCGCCCTGCGCAACATGGCCCTGACGCCAGACGTGGCAGCACGCGCGCAACGCCGCACGGCCATCGACAATTACGACAAAGCCGTAGGCACAAAGCTGGCGGAATTGCGCAAGGCCATCGACACGCACGCAGGCGTTTCGTCCCAGGCGCGCGAGTTGTTCAAGCGTCTCGAGCAGGTCGAAACGCGCTATGCACCGGTCGCCCGCACCATCGCCGACCACCTGTACAAGGGTGAGGATGCCACCGCCCTGAAACTGGTCGCCGAGCAATGCACACCCCTGCTCGAAGAACTCACCCAGGCCATTGAAGCGTACCTGGACTACTCCACCCAGGTTGCACAGAACCGGGTTATCGAGGAGGAAGCCGAATACGCGAACCAGCGTCTTGCCCTGCTGGTGATTGGCGGCATCGCGCTGATCACGGCCATCGTGCTCGGTCATTGGATCAGCCGCTACCTGCTCGGCGCCCTGGGTGCCGAACCCAGCGACCTCAACCGTATTGCGCAACGTGTAGCCGAGGGCGACCTGCGCATCATGGAGAAGGCGGTGAACAGCGCCGAGAACAGTGTGCTCGCCGCGCTGCTGCGCATGCAGCAGAACCTGCGCCAGGTGACCCAGGGCATCGACAGCTCCTCGCGCACCGTGGCTCACTCCAGCCAGGAGCTGAGCGAGTCGAGCCTGCGCAATGCCGAGGGCGTGGCCCACGCGCAACGTGAGGTAGAGCAGATCGTCACCGCCGTGCACGAGATGGCAGCGACCGTGCAGGACGTGGCACGCAACGCCGAATTCGCCGCGCAAGCCGCCAGCGAGGCCGACGAAGCCGCCGTGCACAGCCAGCGCAAGGCCAGCCAGGCGGTCAGCCTGATCGGCGAACTGGCCCAGGTGATCGACAGCTCCAGCGAAGCCATGGGCCGCCTGAAAACTGAGAGTAGCAACATCGGCAGCGTACTCGACGTGATCAAGGCCGTGGCCGACCAAACCAACCTACTGGCGCTCAATGCCGCCATCGAGGCAGCCCGTGCCGGCGAGGCCGGGCGCGGTTTCGCCGTGGTCGCCGACGAGGTGCGCAACCTGGCGCGGCGCACCCAGGAGGCCACTACCGAGATTGAGGGCCTGATCGCCAGCCTGCAGAAAATCGCTGACGAAACCTCGCGCTACATGGAGCGCTGCCAGAACTCCAGCTCGCAATCGGTTTCCGGCGTATCCGAGGCTGGCGAAGCCGTGGCACGGATCGTCGCCATGATCGAGCGCATCAACGGCATGAACCAGCAGATCGCCACGGCCGCCGAGCAGCAAAGCACGGTAGCCGAGCAGATCAGCCAGGGCATCGTCTCGGTACGCGACAGCGCCGAACAGTCGGCCACGGCTTTCCGCAACGTCCAGCAGGAAAGCGAAAGCCTGGCCCGTACCAGCGAGGCCTTGCGCGAGAACATTTCGCGCTTCCAGCTCTGAGACAGACGCAAACGCGCGGCCCGCAGCAGGCCGCGCCGATGGCTAGTCGAGCAGGTAGTCCAGCACCCGCTCCATCAGCACGTTGCCCGGCAGGTAGGTGCGCGGTTCGGCAGCGAGTTGTGCGGGTGTCTGCACCCAGGGGCCGGGCCGGAGTTCGTTGGCGCACTCCGCCAGCAGGTCAGTGACAATCACAGGCGTCATCTCCGGGTGGCACTGCAGGCCGATCACCCGCTGCCCGAGCTGGAACGCCTGGTGCCGGCACGCCTCGCTGGAGGCCAGCAGCCTGGCACCTTCGGGTAAATCGAAGGTTTCGCCGTGCCAGTGCAACAACTCGACACGGTCGGGAAAGACGAAGTAGCCCTCGCCGACCGATTCCGCCCGCCAGACCGGGAACCAACCAATCTCTGCCTGCGCGTTGGGCTGCACGCGAGCGCCCAGTGCACTGGCGATCAATTGCGCGCCCAAGCAGATGCCTAGCACGGGAATACCCTGCTCGATGGCCTGGCGCAGAAAGGCCTTTTCCTCGATCAGCCAGGGCAACTCGGCCTCGTCATTGACGCTCATCGGCCCGCCCATGGCGACGATCAGGTCGCAGCTAGCCGGGTCGGGCAAGCGCGCATCCGCCTCGAAAAAACGGGTGTAGTGCACAGCGGCGCCGCGCGCCTGGAACCACTCGGCCATGCTGCCGACACCCTCGAAGGGCACGTGCTGCAATACCTGTACGTGCATGTTCAACTCCTTAACAGGTTCTTACGCCGTCTCATGGCTGGCCAGTTTCAGGCCGACGATGCCAGCGACGATCATCACCAGGCACAAGCTGCGCAGCAGGTTCAGGCTCTCGCCGAGAAACATCGCACCGTAGGCCACGGTACCGAGCGTGCCGATGCCGACCCATACCGCATAAGCCAGGCCCAGCGGTAACTCGCGCACTGACAGGCTCAGCAGGTAGATGCTCAGCGCCAGGAAGAAGCCGCAGTACAGGCTCGGCCACAAGCGCGTGAAACCATCGGTACGCGGAATGATCGAGGCATAGAACACCTCGCAGATACCGGCCAGCAGCAGAAAACCCCAACCGTTCAACCAGGCCATCGCCCTCTCCTTGAAGTGGAGGCAAATCGGGCCACATCCCTATGGCCCTGTTCCCTTGCCCCAGGAACCCCTGCCCGCGACGACTCCCAGTCGCGGTAACGATCAGTCAGCCCTTGGCCGTACGTTTCTTCTTCTCCGGGTCATCGAACGGCAGGGTATGGGCAATGGCGCTCACTGCCAGGCTGCCTTTGACGTCCAGCGGCGCGCCCTGCTCGGCATAGGGCACGTCCATACGGGCGATGGCCATGGATTTGCCGGATAGCCGCGAGTACATGGCGCAGGTGATCACGCCCACCTGCTTGCCGTCGGCCCACAGGGTGTCGCCGGCCTCGGCAGCCTTGTCGCCATCGAGCAGCACACCGAAGATCTTGAAGCGCTCCTTGCCCTGCAGGCGGCGATGCTCGTTGGCCCCACGAAAATCGCTCTTGGTCGGTGACACGGTGAAGTCCAGCCCCAGCTCCCACAGCGTGTCGCCGGCCGGCTGATCGGCGAAGGGGTACATCTCGGAGTTGTCGTAGGGGAAGAACAGCAGGTAGCTCTCCACCCGCAGCCAGTCCAGCGCGGTGAAGGCGCAGGGGATGATGCCCAGGCCCTTGCCCTTATCCAGGATGCCGTCCCAGATCGCCGGCGCATCGGCGGCCTTGCAGAAGATCTCGTAGCCGCGTTCGCCGGTGTAGCCGGTGCGCGAAATCATCACCGGACGCTCGAACAGCTTGGTCTGCAGGTGATGGAAATACGGCAGTTCGCGAATGCCCGGCACGTGCTCGGCGAGAAAATCTACCGCCAGTGGGCCTTGCAGCGACAGGTCGTGCAGGTCGTCATCGAACAACACCGCCACCTGCCGGCCCTGGGCGGAGCGCACCAGCATCTCGTGGCCGTTGCCGGAACCGTGCACCACCATGAAGGCATTAGGGCCGGTGCGGTAGATCACGCAGTCGTCGACGAACTTGCCGGCCTCGTTGAGCATGGTCGCGTACACGCTCTTGCCCGGATAGACCTTGGAAATGTCGCGACTGGTGGCGTACTCCAGCAGGCTTTCGGCATGCGGGCCGACGTAGTGCACCTTCTTCAGCCCGGACACATCCATCAGGCCGGCACGGGTGCGGATCGCCTCGTGCTCGTCGGCCAGGTCGCTGGCGTAGGTCCAGGCGGTGCCCATGCCACTCCAGTCTTCGAGCGTGGAACCCAGTGCGCGGTGACGCGCGGCAAGGGCGGAAATGCGCCAGGAATTGGCCATGTCAGTGTCTCCTGTTGTTCGTCGTTGAGCCTGCGCACGCAGGCGGGGTTCTGTCTCCCCTCTCCCACGTGTGGGAGAGGGGCCGGGGGAGATTCAGGCGGCCTTGGCCTGTGGATCGAACTGGCGCAGCCAATCCACCACGGTCTGGCGGTAGCGGGTCAGGCCCTTGTAGTCGGCGATTTCGTCCGGCAGGTCGCGCAGCACGCGGTGCAGGCGACAGGCCCAGGCCGGGTTAGTGGCCAGTTCCTCGAGACTGATCAGGTAGGTGCGGATGCCGAACAGCAGCGCATTGCTGCGTGGCAGACGCGGCATGAACTGCAGCTCAACGCGCAGGTGCACCAGGCGCGCGACGTTCTCTGGCGTCACCAGGCCGCGCTCATGGCCCCATTCGTGGAAGGTCTCCGAGGAGGTGTCCATGCGCGGATTGATGGTCATGGTCCAGTTCAGCCGGCGCACCGGATGGCCGACCTGGATGTTCAGCAGGTACTTCAGCGCGCGGTCGAACACGCCGAGCTGGTGCGCCACACCTGGCACCGGCGCATGCCACTGCTTGAAGCTCATGCCAGCGTCGAACTTGATCGACCAGTCCGCCGGACAGGTGACCATGCCGGCGTCCATGAACAGGTCGCCATCACGCTGGTCGAGCACGGCGAAGTCGCCTTGCGCCTGACGGGTGATGTACTCCAGCGGCTCGAACGGCAGCGTGCTGGCATCGCCGAAGGTGAAGCGCTGCTCGATGCCCAGCGGGCGGTTGCTCCACAGCCACTGGTCACCGTCGCGTTGCAGGGCGAAATGTTCGGGATAGTCGGTGCTCAAATGTTCCATGAGCATTTCCAGGGTGTCCCAGGCGGCCTGGGCCATGTGCGGCATCACCACGCAGCGCTGCGGGTCCTTTTCCAGCACGCAGGCTCGCTCGGCCATCTCCGAGACGTAGTGCTCGTCGATATCGAACCAGTGCTCGAACACCGAGCCTGGCTCGCGCGGCGTGGCTGGCTCGATGTTGACCGAGTACATGTAGCTGTCCTCGGGAAACGGGAAGGGAAAGCGGGCGATGGCCTGCGGGCTGTTGCTGAAGGTGAAATCGTCCCGGTAGGTTTCCAGGGGCTTCATCACGACGGGCATGGCGGATTCCTCAAAGGTCGAGCAGCAGCGTGCCGGAGCAGCCGCCACGGGAAACACAGGGCATCAGCGCTTCACCACGCTGCTGCTCATCCAGGTAGTGGTCACGGTGCTCCACCTCGCCGCTCAGGTAGCGCGTGGCGCATTGCCCGCACACCCCGCCCCGGCACAGGTTGGGCACCTCGACACCGACTGCCTCCAGTGCTTCGAGCAGGCTGTGGTCGCCCGGCACCTGCAAACGCTGGCCACTGCGCGCCAACTCGACGGTGAAGGGCTGACCAGGCTCTGGCGCAGCGAAGGCCTCCCAGTGCAGACGCCCGGCCGACCAACCCTGGGCCTCGGCAAGCAGCTTGAGTTCATCGAGCAGGCGCTGTGGGCCACACACGTAGAGATGGCTGCCGAGCGGCTTGGCGTTGAACAGCTCGGCGCAATCCAGGCGCTGGCCGGCAGCGGCGTCGTAGCCATGGAAGCGCTCACCCAGACGCTCGCGCAGCTCGCTGGCATAGGCGTCGGTCAGACCACTGCGGTAGGCGTAGTGCAATTCGAACGAAGCGCCTTGCGCCTCAAGCTCAGCCAGGTAGGCCATGAACGGCGTGATACCGATACCGCCGGCCACCAGAATGTGGTGACGGGCCTGCGAATGCAGGGCGAACAGGTTGCTCGGCACGCCGATCTGCAGGCGGTCGCCGACCCGGACCCGCTCGTGCAGGTAGCGCGAACCACCACGCGAAGCCTCCTGCAGGCGCACGGCGATGCGGTACACGCCGCTCTCGCACGGATCGCTCAGCAGCGAATAGGCATTGCGCAGCGTGCGCCCCTCGATGGGCAACACCACCTGCACATGGCTACCGCAGGAGAAACCCGGCAGCGCGCCGTCGAGGGCGGTGAGGCTGAACTCGCGCACCACCGGCGTCAGCTGGCGCACGTCGGTGACCTGTACCTCGATCATCGCGCTCATGCCAGCACCTCCGGCGCATAAGGGCTGTCCGGGTCGATGCAGACGCCCATGTAGGCGCCCAGGCGGCGGGAGAAATGTTCGCGCACCAGCAGCTTCACCCGGCACTGGCCACAGCTGCTCTCCCCTTCGCTGCCGATGTCCTGAAAATGCCCGCAATGCACGCAGTACAGGCGCCGCCGCTCGCCCTGCCGGAACAGCTCGATCTCATCAGCGAGCAGACCGGCATGCCGCGCCAGACGATAGACGTGCCAGAGAAAGCTCTCATCTCCGCAAACGTACAGCCGGGTACCAGCCTGGGCCTGTTCCAGCAACATCTGTAGACGCAGGTAAAGCGCCTCGATGCTGGGCAGGCCTTCCTGGTCGACACTCGTCGTCAGCGTCTCGCCCAGGCACAGCATCAGGGTCGGTGCCGGAGCATCGAGCAGCGCGACGGCCGCCCTCGCCTGCTGAGTGACCACGATACGGCGACTGGCCGCATGCCCGGACGCCTCGGTGGCATAACGCGGGGTACTGAACAGGGGTTCGGCACTGGATGCTGTCATCGGAAAACCTCCCGGGTGAGCGCAAGGTGATGGTCAGTTGGCCTCCAGAGAAAATTCCCTTGGAGAACTTTTTGTTCTCACAGAGAAAGCATGGAATGTGCCACTTTCGCCGACAGCAACAGCACTGGGGATCAGCCGCAAAACCGTCATCCGGCAGCGGCAATCCTGCACAGGTGCAGGGCAACACGCGCCGATACGGCGCATGAAGAGAAAATCTGAAGAGCGGGTTTGCTCGGTGAAATCCTCACCACGCATGAATTGGCACAAGTGCTTGATCGCAACGGCCAAGCGCCATGCTGGCGCGAACAAGCCCATGGGCTTACCGCCAGACTCGCGCTCGAGATGAGTCTCAGATGACAGAGTGAGTGATATGGCCCCCATATCACCCCCCTCGGCGCCCACCTCTACTCACCCGACTCGGTGATGAGCACCACGGTATTTATGCTGCTTGCTACTAGTGAGAACGCAGATGCACAGGGCGTCAGAGCGAAAAGAACTCTCGGTAGCAATCAATCTGTTCGTTGAGCATGCTGATCCCTGGCTGCACCGGCAGCCCGCGTTCGGCTGCAAGCCTGAGCAGACGCGTTTCAGCCGGCTTCATGATGATGTCAGCGACCCAGGTGCCGGCGGCCAGCACGGCCGGGTCGAACGGCAGCGGATCATCCGGCTGCAGTCCCAAAGGCGTGGCATTGATCACGATGGCGACATCGGTGACAGATTTGCTCTGATCCTTTCTCACGCGTCCAGGCCAGTGCAATTCAAGGCGGCGCAATAACTCATTCGCCTTGGGTTCGTCAGGCTCGCGCAGATACAAACGCTCCACACCTGATTCGAGCAACGCCACGGCGATGGCACTGCCCGCCCCGCCGCCGCCGAGCAACAACACGTCTTTGCCCTTCGGCTCGAAACCGGCATGGCGCAGGCCCAGGACGAAGCCGATGCCGTCGAAGTTTTCCGCGCGCCAGACGCCATCGGGGTCGCGCCGCAGTGCGTTGGTCGCCCCGGACAGCTCTACGCAGAGACTGTGCCGCTCGGCAAACCGGCAGCAGGAGAACTTGTGCGGGATGGTCACCAGCATGCCGTGAAAGTTATCCGTCGCCTGCAAACCGCGGATGACCGTCTCCAGGTTCTCGGCACGAGCATGGACGGCGATCATGACCATGTCGATTCCTTCGTCACGAAAGAGCCGATTGAGCAACATCGGAGCTTTGACCTGGCGTACCGGGTCGCCCACGACTGCCAGAAAGCGGGTGGTGCCAGAGGGGCTAGGAATCATCGAATCGTTCATCGGATCATCTCAGGCGATAGCGCCGGCCTGCTGTTGCGCCAGGGTTGCGCGCATGAACGCGAGACTCTTGGCGATTGCCTCTTCCTCGCTGCCATACGCGGGATGCAGATAATCGATTTCCAGCGCCAGCAAGCCGTCGAAACCATGTTGACGCAACAGTTGCAGGGTTCGTGGAATGTCGATCAGGCCCTCGCCCAGCGGCACGCTCGGCCAGAAGCTGAACTCCCGCGGGCTGCCACGGAAGGCGCAGATGTCCTTGATGTGCGTGGCCTTGGCGTGCGGCGCGAGCAGCTCGATCACCTGCATCGGGTCTTCGAACATGCGCAGGTTGTTAGCCGTATCCAGGCATACACCAAGGGCCGGGTTGTCGACGGCCTCGAGCAATTCCAGCGCTTCGGCGGCCAGCAGGTCGACATGGTTCTCCATGGCCAGTACCACGCCTTGTCCCGCCGCATAGTCGGCCGCACGCTGCAACAATGGCAGCAACTGGGTCTTGTGCTCGTGCCAGGATTCCGGCCGCGTACGGCGACCGCCGGCACAGATGCGCATCACGCCAGCACCTAGCGTCTTGGCGATGTCGACATGGCGCTGCAGATCGAGCAGTTCTTCGGCGCGCGCCCCGGAGCCCAGCCCATGGGGATGGCCCCAGGCCCAGACGAGTTCGAGGCCGGCGTCATCCAGCAGACCACGCAGGCGCTCCAGGTAGGCTGGCGAGCTGTCGTCGAGCATGAACGACTCGATGGAAACACCCTGCACCTCGTGGGCACGCGCCCTGTCGATGAAGTCCTCGAGGGTCATGCGGTAGGCAGGAGGCTGTTCCAGGTTCGGGTACACCTCGCCGAAATAACGGTGGTAGCAGTAGGAGTCGATGGCGATTTTCATGATGGGCGTCCTGTAGGGCCTGAGGGCCGGGGCATGCCCCGGCCGAAAATGGAAAGCGAATGCTCAGGAATGGGAAGCTTTGCTCAGCGTGTTGGCGCTGACCTGCGGTTTGCGGTCATACAGCCCTTTCACGTAGGCAGCGACCACGGCGATGCCGATGGGCAGGGTGAGGAACATGAACAGGTGGCTGAAATCCCACTTCAGGCCCAGCAGCACGGCACCGACGGACGCACCGAGGATGGCGCCGAAGCGGCCGATGCCGGTCATCCAGCTGGTGCCGGTGGCGCGCATCGCGGTCGGGTAGTAGGTCGCGGCCATGGCTGTCCAGCCTGTATTGGTCGCGTTGATGCAGAACCCCAGCATGAAGACCAGCGCCATCAGGCCATACAGACCAGGCGACAGGTTGCCCAGCGAAAGCGTCAGCACGGCGCCACCGATGAGTGTGCCGATCATCACCTTGTGCGGGTTGAAGCGATCCATCTCCCAGCCGATGACGATGTTCCCGAGGGTGCCACCAACCTGCATCATCGCGCCCACCAGCGCTGCGTCTGCCAGGCTGAAGCCGTCGTCCTTGACGATGATCGGCAACCAGCTGTTGAGGAAGTAGACCGTCAGCAGGTTCATGAACAGCCCGACCCACAGCGCCAGGGTGATCAGCCGGTGCGACGGCGAGAGGATCAGCTTGATCGTGCCCTTGCCGGCACGTTGCGGCTCCGGACTGATGAACTGGGTGGCCTGATTGGCAGTACCCGGTTCGATGGCGTTGACCACCTGCTGCAGCTCTTCACGATGCTGGTGCTTCATCGCCATGTACTTGGCTGACTCCGGCAGCACGAAGCACAGCAGCACGGCGAACAGGATCGGCACCACGCCGCCGACCACCAGGATCGACTCCCAGCCATGGCTTGGGATCAGCCCGTTGGCCAGGAAACCACCACCAGCGGCGCCGAGAGTGAAGCCGCAGTAGACCACCGTGACCATCAGCGAGCGGTATTTCTTCGGCGCATATTCCGACGCCAGCGTCGCCGCGTTGGGCTGAGATGCGCCCAGGCCAAGGCCGGTGAGGAAGCGCAGCAGGGAAAGGATCTCGACATTCGGCGACCAGGCCGAAATCAGGCTCATGAAGCCGAAGAAGAAGATCGAGACGATGATCACCTTGCGCCGACCGAAGCGGTCAGCCAGCGGCCCGCCCATCAGTGCGCCGATGGCCAGGCCGAACAGGCCCATGCTCATCACGATGCCCAGCTCTTCGCGTGGGATGTTCCAGTCGGCGATCAGCGAGGGCGCGATGAAGCCCATCGCCACCACGTCGAAGCCATCGAGGATCAGTACGGTCAGGCACAGCAGGAGGATCTTCCACTGGAAGTGGCCGAAAGGCCGTGAGTCCAGGAACGTCTGGATGTCCAGTTGACTGGAGGGTTTCATGGAGTGGCTCCGATTGTTGTTGTGTTTATGTCTCAGGCCCTTTCCGGCAAGGCCAAGGCAGTGGCGCCGAATCCAGGGAGCCATGGCCCCGATTTGTCGGCGGCCACTCAATATTACATTTTTGGAATAGCATTCCAAGTGGAAAATAAAACCAGAATAGATCCATCTATCTGGCCGCATTCAATTGGATTGCCATTCCATAGCGTCCTAGAATGAGGGCTTTCCTGCTTCTGGAGCCGCCCCCTGATGTCCACATCCGTTCGTGACCGCGCCCTGTCCATTCTCGAGCTGCTGGTGAAACACGTCGGTGGGCTGCCCATGTCCGAAATCGCCGACCGCCTGGACATCCCGCGCACCGCGACGCATCGCCTGCTCAATGAACTCAAGGACATGGGCTACGTGAAGCAGAACGCGGCGACCACGCACTACCTGCTGACGGTGAAGCTCGCATCGCTCGGCCTCACCTACCTCGCCGCGAGCGGCATTACCGATGCCACGCAGCCTCTGCTGGACGAGCTGGCCCAGGAAACCGGGGAGCTGATCCGCATGGCCGTGATCGAGGGTAACCACCTGATCTGGGTGGCCAAGGCCCAGGGTGCGCGCACCGGATTGCGCTACGACCCCGATGCCGGCTCCGATGTCTACCTGCCGGCGACCGCCAACGGCCTGGCCTGGATGGCCGCCGAAAGCGAAGAGCGCGCGCTGGAACTGATCGCCGAGCAAGGCATGGACCGCGCGCAGCACATGGGCCCCAATGCCCCGAAGAGCTTGCGCGAGCTACTGGATCGCATCGACCAGACGCACAAGCGCGGCTACGGCGTGGTGCACGATGTCTACGAGCCCGGCACCAGCGCCGTGGCCGTGGTCATTCGCCACGTGGACGACGGCCGGCCCATCGGCACCGTCAGCGCAGCCGGCCCGTCGGCCAGGATGACCGCCGAGAAGATCGAGGCGATCACCCCGCGGCTGCAGGATTGCGCCAAACGCCTGGCTGCTCTGAGCCTGGTCTCGCCCGCGTTCAATACCCGCTGAGGCAAATGAAAAAGGGCCACAACACTTAGCGTTGCGGCCCTTTCATTTGCGCTGCTGGGCTCAGTATTGCAGCTGTCCCGGTACCCAGTTGGTGCCGGCCAGCGGTACGCGGGCCATGGCGGCGGCTTCCACGGTCAGCGCGACCAGATCCTCGGGGTCGAGGTTGTGCAGGTGCGACTTGCCGCAAGCACGGGCCATGGTCTGCGCCTCCAGCACCAGCACGCGCAGGTAGTTGGCCAGGCGGCGGCCGGCGGCGACCGGGTCGAGGCGCTTGGACAACTCCGGATCCTGGGTGGTGATGCCGGCCGGGTCGCGGCCGTTCTGCCAGTCGTCGTAGTAGCCAGCAGCCGAGTCGATCTTCTTCAGCTCCTCGTCCAGACGCGGGTGGTTGTCACCGAGGGCGATCAGCGCAGCGGTGCCGATGGCCACCGCATCGGCGCCCATGGCCATAGCCTTGGCCACGTCGGCGCCGGTACGAATGCCGCCAGAGACGATCAGTTGCACCTTGCGGTGCATATCCATCTCCTGCAGGGCCTGCACGGCTTGCGGGATGGCCGAGAGAATCGGGATGCCTACGTGCTCGATGAACACTTCCTGGGTCGCGGCGGTGCCGCCCTGCATACCGTCGAGGACGATCACGTCGGCACCGGCCTTCACCGCCAGCTTGACGTCGTAGTACGGACGGCTGGCACCGATCTTGACGTAGATGGGTTTTTCCCAGTCGGTGATCTCACGAATCTCGGCAATCTTGATCGCCAGGTCGTCCGGGCCCGTCCAGTCCGGGTGACGGCAGGCGCTGCGCTGGTCGACGCCAATCGGCAGGGTACGCATGCCGGCGACGCGCTCGGTGACCTTCATGCCCAGCAGCATGCCGCCGCCGCCCGGCTTGGCGCCCTGGCCGAGGACGATCTCGATGGCGTCGGCCTTGCGCAGGTCGTCCGGGTTCATGCCGTAGCGTGATGGCAGGTACTGGTAGACCAGGTGCTGCGACTGGCCGCGCTCTTCCGGAGTCATGCCGCCGTCACCCGTGGTGGTGCTGGTGCCGGCGATGGTGGCGCCACGCCCGAGGGCTTCCTTGGCCTGGGCCGACAGTGCGCCGAAACTCATGCCGGCGATGGTTACCGGGATCTTCAGGTGGATCGGTTTCTTGGCGAAGCGGTTGCCCAGCACCACGTCGGTGCCGCATTTCTCGCGGTAGCCTTCCAGCGGGTAGCGCGACATGGAGGCGCCGAGCAGCAGCAGGTCGTCGAAGTGCGGCAGCTTGCGTTTGGTGCCGCCGCCACGGATGTCATAGATGCCGGTCTCGGCGGCACGCTGGATTTCCTGGATGGACAGGCGGTCGAAGGTGGCGGACTCGCGCAGCACCGGGGTGATTTTTTCGCTCATTGCAAATTCCTCTTCGGGCAGGGTGCGCGATCAGTACGCCGAGGCGTTGTCGACCTTGAAGTTGTACAGCTGGCGAGCCGAGCCGTAACGCTTGAAGCTGGCCGGATCTTCGTCGAAACCGGCGCGGTTGAGCAGTTCGGCCAGTTCTTCCAGGTGCTCGGGGCGCATGTCCTTCTCGATGCAATCCGAGCCCAGCGACTTGACCGTGCCCTTGATGTAGATGCGCGTCTCGTAGAGCGAATCGCCCAGCGCGTCGCCGGCATCGCCGCACACCACCAGGCGCCCGGCCTGGCCCATAAAGCAGCTCATGTGGCCAATGCTGCCGCCGACTACGATGTCGACACCCTTCATCGAGATGCCGCAACGCGCGCCGGCGTCGCCTTCGATCACCAGCAGGCCGCCATGGGCGGTCGCGCCGGCCGCCTGCGAGGCGCTGCCCTTGATGCGCACCATGCCGCTCATCATGTTCTCGGCGACGCCGACGCCGACGTTGCCGTGGATGGTGACGCTGGCTTTCTGGTTCATGCCGGCGCAGTAGTAGCCGGCGTGGCCGTCGATCTCCACGCTCAGCGCTTCGTTCAGGCCCACGGCGAGGTTGTGCTTGCCGCCCGGATTGCTCACCATCCACTCGCGCTCGGTGAGGGTCTTGGTCTGGTCATGCAGAGCCTGGTTCAGGTCGCGCACGGTGGCGCTGGAAAGGTCGATGGTTTTCATGTTCGTGTCTCCAAAAAGTAGAGAGTCGAATTCAGGCCGTCGCGAGCGCGCCGAGGGCAAGGAAGAACCGCAGCGAGCCGCGAGACAGTACGAGTAGTACGGCGAGCGGATCGCGAGGATCTGACGCAGCAATCGGTGTGCGCAGTAGGCCTGGAGCGACTCAAGCGCTGCGTTCCCAGATGTACATGGTCGCCGGCTCCGGCTCCCACACCTTGGCCTTGTCGATGCCCGGCAGGGTCGACAGCGCCTGGTATTCCGAGGCCATGGCCACGTAGTCGTCGGTCTCGGCGAGGATCGCCGGCTTGCAGGCAATCGGGTCGCGGATCACCGCGAAGCCGTCGCGAGTGCCGATGGCGAAGGTGAAGAAGCCATCGAGATCCTCCAGCGAATGGTCGAGCGCTTC
Organism: Ectopseudomonas composti; assembly: GCF_900115475.1. Classification (GTDB taxonomy): domain Bacteria; phylum Pseudomonadota; class Gammaproteobacteria; order Pseudomonadales; family Pseudomonadaceae; genus Aquipseudomonas; species Aquipseudomonas composti. Next base: position 304,060 of record NZ_FOWP01000004.1, on the reverse strand, counting down.
CTTGAGCGAATCGCCCTGGCGCAGGCGCCAGGTCAGGTAGCCGGCGGCGACCTCGGTGTCGTTCTCGGTTTCGAACTCGATGCCGTGACGGCGCAGTTCCTGGCGCAGACGGAAGTGGTTGGACAGCGAGCCGTTGTGCACCAGGCACAGGTCCTGGCCGGTGGAGAATGGGTGGCTGCCTTCCATGGTCACCGCGCTCTCGGTGGCCATGCGGGTGTGGCCGATGATGTGGCTACCCTTCATCTTGGCCAGCGAGAAGCGCTCGGAGATTTCCTTCGGCAGGCCCATGCCCTTGAGGATCTCGATGCTCTGGCCGACGCTCATCACGCGCACGGCTGGCGCCAGTTCGGCGATCACGGCACGCACCGCCGCCTCATCGGCATTGGTCTTGAGTACGGCGGCACTGGCGTTCTGGAACCAGTCCAGCGAGCAGCCCAGGCGCCCTTCCAGCTCGCCCATCAGGGCCTTGAAGTCATAGCCGGCTGCAGTGCTCTGCAGGGTCAGCTTGATCCAGCCGTCCTTCACTTCGTCGCCGTAGATGGCGAAGCCGGCGCTGTCCGGGCCACGGTCGGTCATGGCCAGCAACATGGGTTCGAAGAGCGCGCCGAGCTGGTTCTCCAGCGCTGGGTTCTTCAGGTACAGACCTACGATTCCACACATAAAAAGTCCTCATCACCTCCCTTTGGGAGGCTTGTTCGGGGCGTTGGCGTGTGCCCGCGCGGGCGGGCGTTCGGCTAGAAGAATTCGGTGTAACGCTCGATTTCCCAGTCGGAGACGTGGCGGCTGTACTCGACCCACTCCATGCGCTTGAGCTTGAGGAATTCGTCGACGATCTCGGCGCCGAGCACCTCGCGGAACAGCGGGTCGGCCTCCAGCGCATCACAGGCTTCCTTGAGCGATTGCGGCAGGGTGTCGATGCCGCGTGCGGCGATTTCCTCCAGGCTGAGCTTGTAGAGGTTCTCGTTGCAGGCCTTGCCCGGATCGAGCTGGCGGTCGATGCCGTCGAGACCGGCGGCGATGATCGCGGCAGTGACCAAGTACGGGTTGCAGCCGGCGTCCGGTAGGCGGAACTCAATGCGCCCGTAGGGAATGCGCAGCATCGCCGAGCGATTGTTGTCGCCGTAGGCGATGAAGGCCGGCGCCCAGGTCGCGCCGGACAGCGAACGACCAACGACCAGGCGCTTGTAGGAGTTCACCGTCGGCGCGGCGAAGGCGCACAGTGCCGGGCCGTGAGCCAGCAGGCCGCCGAGGAAGTGATAAGCCAGCTTGGACAGGCCCATGCCGCTCGGGTCACTGGCGTCATGGAACAGGTTTTTGCTGGTGCCATTGCCGATCGACAGGTGGAAGTGCATGCCGTTGCCAGCGCGGCGCGGGTCCGGCTTGGGCATGAACGAGCAGATCATGCCCAGATCGTTGGCGATCTCGCCGGCGGCCATGCGGAAGAAGGTGAAGCGATCCGCCGATTCCATGGCATCGCTGTAGGTGTAGTTGATCTCGAACTGGCCGCAGGCGTCCTCGTGATCGATCTGGTAGATGTCGAAGCCGACCGGCTGCAGCGCCTCGGTGAGTTTTTCCAGGAATGCGCGCGAGCGCGACAGCCCCTTGTAGTCGTAGCAAGGCTTCTCCAGCTTGTCGCTGGCATCCACCGGCACCAGCTTGCCCTCGGCGTCACGGCGGAACAGGCTGAACTCTGGCTCCAGACCGGTGTTCAGGGTCCAGCCCCGATCCGTCAGGCGCTGCACCTGCTGCTGCAACACATAGCGGGTGTCGTAAGGGTGCGGCTCGCCATTGACGTGGCCGACGCAGACCACGCGGCCATAGCCTGGCTGCCAGGGTACCGGGATCAGCGTTGCAAGATCGCCACGCGCCATGAAGTCTGGGCCGTGCGGCTCCATGCCCATGCCCCAGATGGCGAACCCGGCGAAGCCGGCGCCCTCCTCGGCCACGGCCTTGAGGCCCGAAACCGGCACCGACTTGGTCTTGGCCGCACCGTGGATGTCGACGAACTGGGCCAACACATACTTGATGCCGTGCTGGTCGATGATTTTCTGGGTTTCGCTGGGCAACATGGTTGGGGGCCTCCGGTGGCGTCGCCATTATTCCGCTGGGGAATTTTAATTTCCCCAAAAGAAATGCAAGCAGCTTGCCAACCTCCCCCTACCTGTTCGAAATCCCCTGAAAGCCCGTCATTCTTCTATCCGTGAAGGAAAGATGCTTTCATAGGAGGAAATTAAAACCGTGAAAATGCACCGAAGAAAGGCAGCCTGCACATTCTCAGTGCGAATTTTTTATTCACAAGAAGATAAAAGCACGCATGACGACTTCCACGGAAATCCCGCCCCGCCTCAAGCTCGAGCAATACCTGGGCATGCAGATTCGCCGCCAGCGCCAGGCGCAGGAGCTGAAGATCGCCGATGTGGCGCGCATCGCCGGCATCAGCCAGGGCATGCTGAGCAAGATCGAGAACGCCCAGGTGTCCACCAGCCTCGACACCCTGAGCCGTCTCTGCGATGTACTGGGCATGCCCATGTCCAAGCTGTTCAGCCAGTACGACCAGCAAGGTGGCAGCGCCCTGCTGGTAAAAGAGGGTGAAGGATTGGAGGTGGTGCGTCGCGGCACCGACAAGGGCCACACCTACCGCCTGCTCAACCACACCCGTGGGCCGAAGAAGAGCTTCGAGGCCTATATGGTGAGCATGGACGACGCCAGCGAGGAGTTCCCCACCTTCGCCCACCCCGGCACCGAGTTCCTCCACCTGCTCGAAGGCGAGCTGATCTATCGCCACGGCAACCAGCTATACCCGATGCAGGCAGGCGACAGCCTGACCTTCGACGGCGAAGTACCGCATGGCCCGGAAAAACTGGTGAAGGTGCCGATCAAGCTGCTGTCGATCATGAACTACGGCGCGGATTGATCGCCAAGCGCCAGCGCTTACGCTCGCTCTATATCCCGCAGTTGCAGGCTAAGGCCGTCGCAACTGGCCGACCACTGCTGCAGCCAGTCGGACAACGCCGGTGACTGCTCGTCCAGGCCCAGCTCACGGGCGAATTCGGCGGGCGCCACATTGCCCTTCGGGCCACGGAACAGCCCGCGCATGACCACCACGGCGATGACCCGCTGATCCTTGACGAAACAGTGCTCGACGAAGCTCCACTTGTCGTCCCAGCCGAGCATGCGCGTGTGAATCTCGAAGCGCTCGAACAGCTTTAGCTCACGGCGGAACTTGCCACACACATCACCGACGATGGGCAACGCGCGGTGGCGCAGGGCGACGCGAAAGGCGCCGGTGCGCAGCACGTAATCCATGCGCCCGACATCGGCCAGGGTGAAATAACGACCATTGGTGACGTGCCGGTTGAAGTCCAGATCCAGCGGCCAGACCCGCATGCGCACCACGGTGGTGGCTAGTCCTGGCACCGACTTGCGCCAGGGTCTGCGCAGCAACATCAGCAGAAGACGAAACCATAGGTTCATACGACGAACACCTGTTTGAATGACGAGGGCCGCACTCTAAGCAGCGAGCTTGCGCTAAGGTAGGTGCAGAAATGACCAATACCATGCCGATTACGCAATGGAGTCCCCATGCACATCACCCTGCTGCTGGCCGAACACAGCTCACTGGCCAGCGCCGCCATGGCCCTGGAAGTGCTGGACGCAGCCAATCGCTTCGCCCTTCCAGCCGCGCCGCCCTTCCGCCTCAGTGTGGCGTCGCTGGACGGGCAACCGGTGACCAGCGCCCTGGGCCGCAGCATGCCGGTGGACATGCCGCTGGACGCGGTGGAAAAAACCGACCTGGTACTGATCCCCGGCTTTCTGTTCAGCCTGCGCGAGGCGCTGCCAGGGTTCGAGCGTCATGCCGGCTGGCTGCGCCATCAGCATGCACAGGGGGCGGTCGTGGCCTCGATGTGCACCGCCACCTTCATGCTGGCCGAGGCAGGCCTGCTCGACGATATCGAGGCGACCACCCACTGGGCCTTCGCCGACCTGTTGCGGCGCCGCTACCCCAGGGTTCGTGTGGACGAGCGGCGCATCCTCTGCGAAGACGGCCGGCTGATTACCAGCGCCGGTGCAAGTGCGGCGATGGATCTGCTGCTGCACCTGATTCGTCGCTTCGCCTCGCGCGAACTGGCGCAGCAATGCAGCCGCTACCTGCTGATCGACAACGTGCGCAGCGAGCAGTCCGTCTACATCAGTTGGTCGATGCCCCGTGGCCATGGCGACGAAGCGATCCTGCGCGTGCAGGACTGGATGGAAGCGCACTTCACCGAGCCCTGCGGCATCGACGAGTTGGCCACGCGCTTCGGCTTCGGCGAGCGCAACTTCAAGCGCCGCTTCAAGGATGCAACCGGCCAGGCACCGCTGGCCTACCTGCAGGCCTTGCGCCTGGAGAAGGCCAAGGAATTGCTGGAAACCACCCGCCTGAGCATCGAGACGATCACCAGCCGGGTGGGCTACGAGGACAGCAACTCCTTCCGCCGCTTGTTCTGCCAGCGGGTCGGTATCTCGCCGGCCGCCTTCCGCAAGCGCTTCCCGCGCGTCACACCGGGGACGTGAGCGAGCGCCCTGCCCGTTCCGCGTGCAGAGCCTGGAGAAACTCGGCCGCCAGGTGATGCGCCCAGGGGCGCGCGGTGAAGCCTGCCAGGTAGGCGCAATGGCTGCCACGCGCGGTGACCGCCAATATCGTGCGCGGCATGCTTGCCATGGCCTGTTGGTGATCCTGCACGTTGTCCAGCACGCATACCGGGTCGTCCTCGGCGTTGAGCACCAGCAGTGGAATGCTCACCTTCTTCATCACCGATATCGGGTTGCAGTTTTCAAGAAAAGCCTGGTGGCTGGAGTAACCCGCGCATTCGTACAGATGCTGGTGGAATTCATCGAGGCTTTGCGCACCTTCCAGCGCCGCGAAGCTCGGTAGATGAGCCAGGGTTTCACGGTTTGGGGTGACGAACTGGCGCACCAGCTTGCGCGCCATCAACCGGGTGAAGGGCGCGCGCGAGCGGGCGAAGGCGACACTGATGTCGTAGCCCGGGCAATAGGCGAACGCGCCGCGCAGCGGCGTATCCTCACCCTGCTCGCCGAGGTAGCGGATCAGCAGGCCGGTGCCGGCCGAAATACCTGCGGCGTACAGGGGCGACTGTGGATAGCGCTCGGTGATCAGGCGCAGTTGCTCGCGAAGATCCTCGGTGTCGCCCATGGTGTTGAAGCGTGCGCTGGTCAGCGCCAGTTCGCCATGGCCGCGCCGCTGGCACAAGACTACGCGCCACCCGGTAAGCCGCTGCAGGTCACGCATGAAGGCGCGCATGCTGCGTGGCGAGCCGGTGATGGTGTGCAGCACCACCAGCGTCGGCACCTCGCCGGGCTGATCGGCGCCCAGCCAGTGCAGCGCCGTGGTGCCGCCATCGGCCATGCGCAGGGTGTCCACGCGGTCGTAGCGCAGGCGTCTGCAGAAAGCCTTCGTCAGCCCCAGGCCGAGCAACTGCAGGTGGCTATTGAACAGCCAGGGGGTCACCCAGAAGCGCCGACTCAGGCGCGACACCTGAGCGAGCAGTTGCCGGTTCTCCGGATTGTCCTGATAGCTCAATTGCGGCCTGAGCGCTGCAGTGCGCAGGTAGTGGCAAGCGAGCCCGATGGCGAGCACGGCAACGATGATGATCCAGAGCGACATAGGCGTCCTTGAACAGGTGAAAAGCCGGCTGCGTAGGGTAGCCGGCTGGCAAGGGTCAGGTGCGCAAGTGCGCCCTGAGTATCTTGCCGATGGGCGACTTGGGCAGCTGCTCGCGGAACTCGATGCGCTTGGGCACCTTGTAGGCGGTCAGCCGCTGGCGGCAGTGATGAATGATGGTCTCGCTATCCAGACCGGGGCGATGCAACGCAACGAAGGCACATACCGCTTCGCCCGTGATTTCGTCCGGCATGCCGATCACGGCCACCTCCATAACATCCGGATGCTCGGCGATCACCGCCTCGACCTCGTTGGGGTACACGTTGAAACCGGAGACCAGCACCATGTCCTTCTTGCGGTCGACGATGCGGATGTAGCCGTCTTCGTCCATCACCGCGATGTCGCCGGTGCGGAACCAGCCGTCGACGAAGGCCTCGCGGGTTTCATCAGGGCGGTTCAGATAGTGCTCGATGATGTTCGGCCCGCGCACCAGCAGTTCGCCTGGCGTGCCGCTGGCCAGGGCCTGTCCATCGGCATCGGCGATGCGCACGTCGAGGCCGGGCAGCGGCAGGCCGACGGTGCCATGCCGTTCCTTGGGACCAGGCGGGTTGAAGGCCACGAAGCAGGAACTCTCGGTCAGGCCGTAGCCTTCGAGAATCTGGCCAACCAGCGCGCGCCAGCGTTCGCCGGTCACCGGGCGCAACGCGGTGCCTCCGGAAACCGCGAGCTTCAGCGCAGGTGGGTTGGCCTGGAACCAGGGCTCGGCCAGCAGGCCGGCATACAGGGTGTCCACTCCGGTCATCCAGCGCACCGGGAATTTCTCGAATGCCGGTCGGGTGTTGGCCAGCGGGCGCGGGTTGGGCACCAGCAGGTTGTGTCCACCGCGGCCGAAGAACAGCAGGAAGTTAAAGTTGAAGGCGAAGATGTGATAGAGCGGCGGGATGGTGAGGATGATGTCGCCCGGCTCGATCTGCGCGCCGAAGGCACTGAGGTAATCCTCGGCCATGCGCAGCACGGCCTTGAGATTGGCATGGGTCAGCACCGCGCCCTTGCTCCGCCCCGTGGTGCCGCCGGTGTACTGGTACAGGGCGACCGGGTGATCGCGCCGCGACAGTGGCAGCTCTGCGCCGATGCTCAGCGCCTCGCTGAAACGCTGGAAGGCGATCTGTGGCGTCAGGTCGTCGCCGGTCTGTTCCTCCAGGCTCTGCTGGATCGCCTGTCCCACCGGCGCGGGAAAGAAATCGCCGAGGCTGGTCAACAGCAGCGACACACCGCGCTGCTCGATCACTTGCTGCGCGCGTTTGACGAACAGGTCGCAGGCCACCAGCAGTTTGGCACCGCTATCGAGCAGTTGTCCGTCGAGCTCACGCTCGGTGTAAAGCGGGTTGACGTTGGTGACGATCAACCCGGCCTTCCACGCCCCCAGCACCGCAATGGGGTAATGCAGGCTGTTGGGCAATTGCAGGGCCACCACCGCGCCTGCCGGCAAACCCTGTTCATGCATCAGGTAGGCGGCGAAAGCGTTGGACAGCCGTTCGATTTCGGCGAAGGAAAGCTCGGCCTGCAAGCCGTTGGGCAGCACCTGGGTAAAGGCCGGTGCATCGCCGAAGCGCCGGGCATTTGCCCCGGCGCAATCGGCCAGGTTGCCGGCCAATGATTCGGCGTCGATGCGGTAACCATGCAGGTGCGTTGGATAGTGTTTTTCCCAGCGGCGGGATTGGGCGGTCATCGTCATTCTCCTGGTTCTTGTTATTGAGGCTGGAGCGTCGCGTGCCCGCTCAGAGCAGCACTTCTATATTCCCAATGGGGAAGGCCACGCAGGAATAGATCCAGCCGAAATCACGGTCGGATTTGCGCAGGTGTGCCTCCTGCGGGTTGAAAACCTCGCCGGACGTCAACTTGACCCGGCACAGGCTGCATTCGCCGGAACGGCAGGCGTTCTCGACGAAGTAGCCGTTGCGTTCCAGGGCATTGAGCAGCGGCTCGCCGACCGTGCTGCGGAAGCTGCCGCGCCCCTGCACGGTGATGGTCACCTCATCTTCCATGCTCACGCCTGCCGGCCAACCGGCCTGCTGGTGCGGCGTCTTCGGCGCGCCGTTGGCCTCGACGCGGATGCGCCGGCGGGCAACGCCCAGCTCGCCGAGCAGCGCCACGCAGCTGTCGTTGAACGGCGTCGGGCCGCAGATGTAGAACATCTTGTCGCCGATCTCGCCCAGCAGCTCCTGCAGCATCGCGCGGCTCAGGCGACCACTGCGCCCGGTGTAGCCCGCAGGCGGCCGCGAGATGACTTCGCTCAGGGTGAAGTTCTCGTGCTGCGCAGCCAGCTCGCGCAGCTCATTGGCATAGATCACGTCGTCGACATGGCTGTTCACGTAGATCATGTGAAAGCGCTGCGGCAGCTCGCGTTCGAGGATATTGAGCAGGATGCTGCGCGCCGGTGCCGAACCCGAGCCACCAGCGAGGAACACCAGGTCGTCGCCATGGAACAGCGGGTTGTGATGGAAGGTGCCCATCGGCCCCGAGCTGCTCAGGTGCTGGCCGACGCTCACGCGGTCGAGCAGGTAGTTGGAGACGAAACCGCCCTGGGCGCGTTTGACCGTCAGGTCGTAGTGCATGCGTTGCAGAGGTGAAGACGACATGGCGTAGGGCCGCGCTGTTCTCACCCCGTCGATTTCGACGAACAGGTTGATGTACTGGCCGGCCTGGAACGGCGGCAGCGCCTGGCCGTCGACCGCCACCAGGCGCAGGGTCTTGGTGCTCGGCGTGTCTTCGATGATCTCGGCGACCTGCAGCGCCAGGCGCTTGGGGTGCAGTTGCACCACGCTGCTGGCCACCTCGCCGCGCACTTCCTGGAAGTCGCTGCCGCTTTGCTCCAGCGCCAGCTTGGCGGCGAACGCCTCGCTGTAGCCGGCAATCAGGTTCAATGCATTGTGCTCAGACATTGGCCACCTCCTTCACCTTGATTTGCTTGAGCACGGCGCGGGCGGTGGATTCGCCGGCCATGTAGGTCGGCTGGAAGCCGCCCATGGACGTCCAGGAACCGGCCATGTACAGGCCCGGCACGGCATCCAGGCGCTCGCGCAGCAGCGCCGAATCCTGCGCGCTCTGCTGGAAGCCGTAGATGGCGCCGCCGGGCGTGTTGAGGTAGCGCATCATGGTCAGCGGCGTGGCCACCTCCACTTCTTCGATGTACTGGCGCACCTTGGGGTAGACCTGCTCGATCAGCGCGATGAGCTTCTCGGCGAAGGCGTACTTGGTTTGCGCGTAATCCTCGGGTTTCACCGATTTCCACACATCGCCGTATTGCAGGCAGACCAGAACCACCTGGCTCTTGCCGGCCGGTGCGGCGCTCGGGTCTTCCAGGTTGTAGCAGGTGAGCATGCCGCCGAGCGGCGCTTCCAGGCTGCCCATGCTCGCGTGGATCGCCTCCTCGTCGAGGGTCTCATAGATGAAGCTCGACGCCGTGGTCACGCCCAGTTCCTGCGGCGTGCAGTCCAGGCCCAGGTAGATGACGAAGGCCGAGGTGCCCATGCGCCGCGACTTGAAGTCCTGCTGGATCTTCAAGGGCGGGCGGTCGAGGTCGAGCAGCTCGTTGAAGGTGATCAGCGGGCTGGCGTTGGACACCACAGCGTCGCAGGCGACCCGCTCGCCGCCTTCCAGGCTGACGCCACTGACGCGCCCGCCTTCGGTGTGGATGGTCTCCACGCCGCAGTTGAAGCGCACCTCGCCACCGGCTTCGAGGAACGATTCCACCAGCGCGGTCGACATGGCCTGCGAGCCGCCCTTGATGTGCCAGGGTTTGAACACCGCATAGGCGTAGAGCATGGTGGCCAGGTCGGCGAACGGCAGCATGTTCGGCGACACGCCGAGGTAGAGCCAGTAGGTGGCGAGGATGTTCTTCAACTTGGCGTCACTGAAGAACTCGTCGAGCACCTCGCGTGCCGGGCGGAAGCCGTACTGCACGTAGTACGGGCACATCGACCTGAGCATCGCCTCGCTATTGGCGCGGGCGGCCTGCGGCAAGGTCATGAAGCTTTCCAGGGTGACCTTCTCGCAAACCAGCATGAAGCGCTCGATGGCCTCGCTTTCAGTCGGATACATCGCCTGCAGCAGGCGGCGGATGCCCGACCAACTGGCCGGCAGCGTGACGTCCAGTTCACCGGGCACGACCAGGCGATACAGCGCGTGCTCCTGAATGAACTCGACCTTGTCCATCACCCCCAGCTTGTCGAAGAACTTGCGCATCACGAAGGGCTTGTCCTCGGTGCCCAGGCCGCTGAGCTGATGCAGCGCCACCTCGAACTCGAAGTTGCCGCGCACGAACGAGGTCGCGCAGCCACCCGGAATATTGTGCCGCTCCACCAGCAGGGTGCGACTGCCGCCCCGTTGCAGTGCAGTGGCTGCGGTCAGCCCGGCGTTGCCGGCACCGATCACCACGGCGTCGTAATGCTTCATCGTTCACCTCAAACTTATCAACGATAAGATTTGGTTAAAAAAAGGTCTCAGAAAGTGTCCTGCAGCTCGATCAGGTCGGCGAATTCCGCTGGCGTGCCGCTCTTGCGCGCACCGACCGAGCGCAGGATGTCCTGGCCGCTGAGGATGGAACTCTGTAGCAGCACGGTGTGTTGCAGGGATTCGTAAACGCCGTGGTCACGGCTATAGAGCATGGCGCGCTTGATGCCATTGATGGCGATCGGCGGGCGCTCGGCAATTTCATGCGCGGCGGCAAAGGCGCCGGCCAGCAATTCCTCGGGCGTGACGAAGACCTTGGCCAGCAGCCCCAGACGATGGGCTTCGTCGACCTGCAGGGTGTCTCCAGTCAGCGCCAGGTAGCGAGCGACACCGGCTGGAATCAGGCGCGGCAGACGCTGCAGGATGCCTAGATCAGCCATCATGCCGACGTTGGTTTCCTCGATGCGGAAGCTCGCCGCCTGCGAGGCAAAAACCAGATCACAGGCGGCGATCAGATCGAAGCCACCACCGATGCAGGCACCCTGCACTGCCGCGATCACCGGAAAGCGCGCCCGCTCCAGCGCGTTCAGCGCGTCCTGCATGCGCTCCAGGTTGACCTGCAGCACCTCGCGCTCCTGCGGCGAGGTCGCGTGGAATTCCTTGGCAGTGGAGAACATCTGCATGTCCAGGCCGCCACAGAACACCTTGCCCTGCGCCGAAATCACCAGTGCTCGTACTTGGCCCGAATGACTCAGGCGGCTGACGGCCTCCGGCAACTCGCTCCAGAAGGCCCGCGTGAGGCTGTTGGCCTTGTCCGGGCGATTGAGTTGCAGGTGGGCAACGCCGTTCTCGATGCTGAGGGCAAAACATTCGTAGTGGTGAGTCATGGGCAGGCCTCATGCAGGGAATGTTAGCGATGCTAAGATCGAATCTTATCACCGTCAAGATACTACTCAATGATAAGATCCGAGAGCCTCACACTCACTGCAGCCAAGGCCCATCGCACATGAGCAACACACCACGAGCCCGCGACACCTACCATGTCGGCAACCTTGCCCCCCAACTGCTCAGCGCCGCGCGGGAAATGCTCGAGGAAGTGGGGCCGACCAAGCTGTCACTGCGCGCGGTGTCTGAACGTGTTGGCGTCAGCTCCACGGCTGCCTATCACCACTACGCCAGCCGCGCAGAACTGATCGGCCACCTGGCAGCTCAGGGTTTCCGCGAGCTGGGCACGGCACTGCGCCTCGAGGATCAGGAAGGCGCTGGTTTGCAGAAACTACGCGATGCTTGCCTCGCCTACTTCAGCTTCGCCCGCAATAACCCGGCACTCTATCAACTGATGTTCGGCCCGGAGTCGGCCAGCGACGACATGCCGCTGCAGTACCGCGAGGCCCGCGACGAGGCCTTTGATGAGCTGAAACGCATCATGGCCGACATCCTCGGCCAGGACGCTGCGAGCGCCGAAGGCCGCCGCGCTGCGCTGGCGGCCTGGTCTTACACCCATGGCCTGGCGTCGCTCGTCATCCACGGCGTGCTGCACTTTCCCGCCTCGACCACCGATGCCCGTTTCGTCGACACCACCCTGCAAGGCTTCGAGCACCTGTTCAAGGCATGCGGCACGGGTGCTGCCGAGCGCTGATTGGTGTAACGCTCATTCTGGTTTGTTCAATGCGCTCAGCAGCCGCTGCACCTCTTCCTTCATGGCCTGCGCCAGTGCCTCACGCCGAGCGTCGCTCATGCGCGGCCGCGCCAGTGCGCAACTGAGAGCACCGAGCGGCTGACCATCGCCATCGAGAATCGGCACCGCCAGGCCGGTGTAGCCCGGCAAGCGTTTGTCGACTAGGCCGCTGGCGTAGCCTAGGCGTTTGACGCTAGGCAGGCTGGCGGTGATGCGCTGCACCTCCAGGCCGTAGTCCAGGCGTAGGGTCGCGGCGTTGTGGGCGAGGATTCCATTGCGTTCGCTACGTCCGAGCCAGGCCAGCAGCACCTGCGAGGCCTGGCCGACACCCATGGGGATGCGCCCACCCACCGCGCCGCTGTAGCTCTGCACCGGCAGTGTGCCGGCCAGCATGTCCAGGCACAGCACCTGGTGTCCGTCCGCCACCAGCAGAAAGAAGCTGTCACCGAAACGCTGCGCCAGACGCAGCAGCACCGGCCGCGCCCGTTCGCGCAGAGCGCTGGCGTTGCCGGCCTGGGCGCCAAGAGCGAACAGTTCGTAGCCGAGCACATAGCGCCCGCGCTGCAGCGCGCCGCGCACGAAACCCTGACGGCGCAGGTACTGCAGCAGGCGGTAGGCGGTGGCCTGCGAACAACCGGCCGCCAGGCGCAACTCGTCCAGGCTGGCACCTCGCTGACTGGCAGTGGCGATGACGCGCAACAGCAGGAACGCCCGCTCCAGGCTCTGGGTGCCACTCATGAAATTTCTCACATGCTGATAAAGGAAGGTCGGCCAGCGCGATGCAAATTGCACGCCCTGTCGGCCAGGGCATGCTCGCTGCACCTTCCTTCGGTGCGCATGACGCACCCTACCCCGGAGAGAATGCATGTACCCGCAGATCGAACAGGTGGCCAGCGACAAGCTGCCCGAGAGCACCGAGGTGGCGATCATTGGCGGCGGCATCATCGGTGTCAGCACGGCTTATTGGCTGGCCCGTCGAGGCATCGCCGTGACTCTGCTGGAAAAGGGCCTGGTGGGTGCAGAGCAATCTTCGCGCAACTGGGGCTGGTGCCGCAGCATGGGCCGCGACCTGGCCGAAATCCCCCTAGCCATGGCCAGCCTGCATCTGTGGGACGCCTGGCAGACGCACCTTGGCGAAGACCTGGGGTTTCGCCGTAGCGGCGTGCTTTATGCCTGCGAAAACCCACGCCAGTTGCAACAGCAGGCCGATTGGCTGCAGGCGGCCAACGCCCATGGCGTACACGCGCGGCTGCTGGAAGGCAAAGAGTTGCTGCGGGTGATGCCCGAAGGCGCCGCTGCAAGCTGGAGCGGCGCACTGCATACACCCAGCGATGGCCGCGCCGAGCCGCACCGCGCCAATGCCGTGATCGCCCGCGCTGCACAACGCCTGGGCGCGCGCATCGTCACGGGCTGTGCGGTGCGCGGCCTGGATATCGCGGCGGGCAAGGTCACCGGTCTGTACAGCGAACGTGGCCGTCTGCGCTGTAGCAGCGTGGTGCTGGCGGGCGGCGCCTGGTCGACGCTGTTCTGCGCCAATCTCGGCCTGCGCCTGCCGCAACTGAAGGTAGTGGCCTCGGTGCTGCGCACCGCACCGATGGCCGGTGGCCCGGAGCTGGCCGTGGGTGCCAGCCGCTATGCCTTCCGCAAACGCGCAGACGGCGGCTACACCATCGCCCAGCGCAGCGGCAACCTGGCACCGATCACGCCGGACAGTTTCCGTTACCTGAGTGATTTCCTGCCGGCGCTGAGCCAGCAGTTTCGCGAAGTGCGCCTGCGTCTGGACGGTCGTTTTCTCGACGAATTACGCCAGCCACGCCACTGGGAGATGGATGCTGAAAGCCCCTTCGAACGCTGCCGGGTGCTCGACCCGCAGCCCTCCCCAGCCATCCTCGCCGAGGCGCGCCAGGCCCTGGCGGCAGCCTTCCCCTTCTTCCGCCAACTCCGCGTCGAGCAGAGCTGGGCCGGGGTGATGGATGTCACCCCGGATGCCATTCCAGTGATCAGCCCGGTCGAGACGCTACCCGGGTTGTTCCTTTCCACCGGTTACTCCGGCCACGGCTTCGGCATCGCGCCTGGCGCCGGCCACCTGCTGGCGGACCTGATAGATGGCAGCACGCCGCTGGTCAATCCCGCCCCGTTCGCCTACTCACGTTTGTAATCAGGCGCATGCAGCACCTGCATACGGCTGCGCGCACCGCCTAACTACAGCGTTCTCCCCCGGTGCGCACGGCGCACCCTACGGGCTCGTGCCTCCACGTCATTTGCATGCAGGCCGCTCTGGATTCCGTCGCGAATAGGAGCATCACTGCCATCTGTCTTTTATTTCCCCTCAGGATAAAAAAATTCCTTACAAGCATGGACATGCCTACTTCATTCACTTATAAAAATCACCAACACGAAAAATAGATTCGTCACAGTAATTTTTCTTCACAGACGAACACCACTTTTATCCATGAAGATTTTCCTGCCGCCGACCCCAGCAGAGGATTCGCCATGCAGCACGCCAAGCACCCGTTCGTGATCAAGATCAGTTGCCCGGCCACATCCGGCATCGTCGCCGCCGTAACGTCCTTCCTTGCCGACCATGGTTGCTACATCAGCGAAATGGCGCAGTTCGATGACGAGGTCAGCGGCTCTTTCTTCATGCGCGCGGTTTTCCGTTTCAACGCTGGTTTCGCCGGTGAAATCCAGCAGATCCAGGACGGTTTCGTCGATGTCGCCGAACGCTTCGAGATGACCTGGGAACTGCACGACACCACCGAGCCGATGCGCGTGCTGCTGATGGTCAGCAAGTATGACCATTGCCTGGCCGACCTGCTCTATCGCCACCAGAAGGGCGAGCTGCAGATGAAGATCACCGCCATCGTCTCCAACCACCTCGACCTGCGGCCGATGGCCGAGCGCGAGGGCATCCGCTTCATCTACCTGCCGGTGACCAAGGACAGCAAGGCCCAGCAGGAAGCCGAACTGTTGAAGATCGTCGACGAGACCAAGACCGACCTGGTGGTGCTGGCGCGCTACATGCAGATCCTCTCCGACGACCTGTGCAAGCAACTGTCCGGCCGCGCCATCAACATCCACCACTCGTTCCTGCCCGGCTTCAAGGGCGCCAAGCCCTATCACCAGGCCTATGAGCGCGGCGTGAAGCTGATCGGCGCCACCGCCCACTACGTCACCTCGGATCTCGACGAAGGCCCGATCATCGAGCAGGAAGTGCAGCGCGTGGATCACAACTACACCCCCGACGCGCTGGTTGCAGTGGGTCGCGATACCGAAACGGTGGCCCTGTCCAAGGCGGTCAAGTACCACCTCGAACACCGCGTGTTCCTCAACCACGACAAGACGGTGATCTTCCGATGAGCGCCACGTTGATCGACGGCAAGGCCGCCGCTGCGCGCGTACTCGCCGAGGTTGCCGCCGACGTGGCCGTGCTCAAGACCAAAGGCATCGAGCCGGCGCTGGCTGTGGTGCTGGTCGGCGATGACCCGGCCAGCCAGGTCTACGTGCGCAACAAGGTGCTGCGCGCGGGCGAAGTGGGCATCCGCTCGCTGGAATATCGCCTGAGTGCCGACGCCAGCGCCGAAGCCGTGCTGGAAGTGGTGGCCGCGCTCAATGCCGACGCATCGGTCAACGGCATCCTGGTGCAACTGCCGCTGCCGGCGCATATCGATGAAACCCGCGTGCTGCAGGCCATCGACCCGGCCAAGGACGTCGACGGTTTTCACAGCGAGAACGTCGGCGGCCTCAGCCAGGGCCGCCCGGTGCTCACGCCCTGCACCCCGGCCGGCTGCATGCGCCTGCTGCGCGACACCCTCGGCGACCTGTCCGGCAAACACTCCGTGGTGGTCGGCCGCTCGAACATCGTCGGCAAGCCGATGGCGGCGCTGCTGCTGGCCGCCAACTGCAGCGTCACCGTGCTGCATTCGCGCAGCGTCAAGCCGGAGAAGCTCTGCGGCCAGGCCGACATCGTGGTCGCCGCCGTTGGTCGCCCACAGATGATCGGCGCCAACTGGATCAAACCCGGCGCGGTGGTGATCGACGTCGGTATCAACCGCATCGACGAGGACGGCCGCTCGCGCCTGGTCGGCGATGTCGACTTCGACGCCGTGCTGCCGGTGGCCTCGGCCATCACCCCGGTGCCCGGTGGCGTCGGCCCGATGACCATCGCCCTGCTGATGCAAAACACTGTCACCGCCGCCCGCCAGCAACATGGCCTGACGGCCCAGGAGTAACCGCAATGCCCCTTGCCCTGCTCAAGTACGGCCTGTCCTCGGAATACCCCGTGGAGGTCGACCTGCCTGCGCCGAAGGAACTCAAACCGGCGTATGACGTGGTCATCATCGGTGGTGGCGGCCATGGCCTGGCCACCGCCTATTACCTGGCCAAGTACCACGGCGTGACCAACGTCGCGGTGCTGGAGAAATCCTACCTCGGCGGTGGCAACACCGCGCGCAACACGGCGGTGATCCGCTCCAACTACCTCACCAGCGAAGGCGTGCGCTTCTATGCCGAGTCGGTGCGGATGTTCAAGGATCTGTCCAACGAGTTCGACTTCAACATCATGTATTCCGAGCGTGGCCAGCTCACCCTGGCGCACACCGACGCCACGGTGCGCGCCTTCCGCCAGCGCGCCGAGGTCAACAAGCATTTTGGTGGCCGCACCGAAATGATCGACCGCCAGCAGATCCGCGAGCTGGTGCCGAGCCTCAACCTCGACCCTGGCCATATCCCGGTGCTCGCCGGCCTCTGGCACATCGACGGCGCCACCGCGCGCCACGACGCCGTGGCCTGGGGCTACGCCAAGCAGGCGGCCAAGCGCGGCGTGGAAATCCATCAGCTCACCGAGGTACAGGATTTCGTCGTCGAGAACGGCAAGGTCACGGCAGTGAAGACCAACCGTGGCACCGTGCGCTGCGGTTGCGTGGTGCAGGCGGTGGCCGGCGCCAGCTCGCTGCTGATGAACAAGCTGAACATCAAGGCGCCGATCCACACCTACCCGCTGCAGGCCATGGTCACCCAGCCGTTCAAGCCATTCCTCGACCCGCTGGTGAGCTCCTCGGCGCTGCACTGCTACGTGCAGCAGACCAGCCGTGGCGAGATCGTCTTCGGCGGCGGCTCCGATCCCTACCCGCTGTACAACACGCGCTCGACCCTGGACCTGAAGGAAAGCCTGCTGTCAGCAGCCATCGAGATGTTCCCCTTCATGGCCGGCGCCAAGTTGATGCGCCAGTGGGCCGGCAGCACCGACATGACCCCGGACTACAGCCCGATCATGGGTCACTCGCCGCTGGACAACTACTACCTCGACGCCGGCTGGGGCACCTGGGGCTTCAAGGCCACGCCGATCTGCGGCTGGACGATGGCCGAGCTGGTCGCCACCGGCAAGACCCCGGCACTGATCAAACCCTTCGCCCTCGAGCGCTTCTCGACCTTCCGCCAGGTCAACGAGATGGGCGCCACGGCGGCGAGCCACTGATGCATTCCTATGTAGGAGCGAGCTCTGCTCGCGAAACTTTCATCTCGGTTGGATTCGCGAGCAGAGCTCGCTCCTACGATCCCATTACCTCGGCCTTGCTCGTCAAGGAGTTGAACCCATGAAGATCATGCCCTGCCCGCTCAACGGGCCTCGCAACATCAACGAATTCACCTACGGCGGCGAACTCAAGCGCATGCCCGACCCGAACACCTGCTCGGACGCCGAATGGGCCGACTACGTGTTCAACAGCGAGAACATCGCCGGCGTCGTCACCGAGTGGTGGATGCACAACGCCTCCAGCTACTGGTTCCTGGCCGAACGCCACACCGTCAGCGACGAGATCCTGCGCACCTTCGACCCGAAGGAACTGTTCGACCGCCGCGTCGACTTCGCCGCGCCCGCCAAACCCCAGGAGGTGAGCGCATGAGCGCCGCTACCCGCCTGCCGGCCCCGCTGGGCCTGCTGATCGACCGCAACCGCCCCGTCAGCTTCGACTTCGAGGGCACCACCTACCAGGGCCTGGCCGGCGACAGCATCGCCAGCGCCCTGTTGGCCAACCAGCGCTGGCTGCTGTCGCGCTCGTTCAAGTACCACCGCCCGCGCGGCCCGCTGTCGATGGCCGGGCAGGACGCCAACACCCTGGTGCAACTGCCGGACGAACCCAACGTGCTGGCCGATATGCAGCCGCTGTCTGGCGGCCTGCAAGTCAGCGCGCAGAACTACAACGGCAGCCTGGACAAGGATCGCGACGCCCTGCTCGGGCACTTCTCCAAGTTCATGCCGGTGGGCTTCTATTACCGCTCGTTCTACAAGCCCAAGGGCATGTGGAAGGTCTGGGAACCGCTGATCCGCAAGAAAGCCGGCCTCGGCGTGCTCAACCTCAAGCTGCAACCGCAGTACCACGACAAGGCCTTCCTTTTCACCGACCTGGCGGTGATCGGCGCCGGCCCAGCCGGCCTGTGCGCGGCGCTGACCGCTGCCAACGCCGGGGCCAAGGTGCTGCTGATCGAACAGCAGAGTTATCTGGGCGGCGCGCTGGCCTGGGCGCGCTTCGATGTCGAAGGCAAACGTGCCGCCGAGCTGCGCGCCGAGCTGTTGGCCGCCGTCGAAGGCCACGCCAATATCCGCATCCTCAAGGAAGCCACCTGCAACGCCTGGTTCACCGATCACTACCTGCCGGTGATCCAGGGCAATCGGATGTACAAGGTACGCGCCCGCCAGTGCATCAATGCCGCTGGCGCCTTCGACCAGCCGGTGGTGTTCCGCAACAACGACCTGCCCGGCGTGCTGCTGACTAGCGCCGCGCAGCGCCTGATCAAGCTCTATGCGATCAAGCCGGGTCAACGCGCCGTGGTGCTGACCGGCAACGACGACGGCTACCTGGCCGCCCTCGATCTGCTCGATGCCGGTGTCGAGGTCGCCGCCCTGGTGGACATGCGCGAACGTGCCGATGACGCCAATCTGGTCACCGCCCTGCAAACCCGTGGCGTTGCCTGCCATGCCGGCAGCACGGTCTACGAAGCGCTGGGCGACAAGCACCTGAACGCCGTCGACGTGCGCCGCATCAGCGGCCAGGGCAAGGTGGCCGACAGCAGCCTGCGCATCGGCTGCGACCTGCTGTGCATGTCCGCCGGCTACATGCCGGTGTACCAGTTGCTGTGCCAGGCCGGCGGCAAGCTGGCCTACGACGACGCCAGCGCCTGCTTCAGCCTGTCCGGCCTGCCGAGCGGGTTGCAGGTGGTCGGTTCGGTCAATGGCCGCAACGCCCTCGACGCGCTGCTCATCGATGCCGCCAACGGCGCCCTGCGCGCACTCGCCTCCCTCGGCCTGGAAGCCAGTCAGCCACTGCGCGAGCTGCCAGCCGAGCCACGGGTCAACTTCCCCTGGCCGATCTTCCCGCACCCGAAAGGCAAGGATTTCGTCGACTTCGACGAAGACCTGCAGGTGCGTGACATCGTCAACGCCACCCGCATCGGCTACCGCGACGTGCAACTGGTCAAACGCTTCTCCACCGTCGGCATGGGCACCTCGCAGGGCCGCCACTCGGCGCTGCCCACCGCGCGCCTGGTGGCCCAGGCCACCGGCCGCAGCGTCAGCGAAACCGGGGTGACCACCGCGCGCCCGCCGTTCAGCCCGGAAACCCTGGCGCAGGTCGCCGGCCGTGGCTTCGATCCGTATCGGCAAACCGCCATGCACGCGCGCCATCTGGAGCTGGGGGCGAAGATGATGCCCGCCGGCATCTGGCAGCGCCCGGCCTACTACGGCAAGCCGGAAGAACGCGAAGCCTGCATGCAGGCTGAGGCGCGCCAGGTGCGTGAGAAGGTTGGCCTGATCGACGTGTCCACCCTGGGCGGCCTCGACGTGCGCGGCCCGGACGCCGCCGAGCTGCTCAACCGCCTCTACACCTTCGCCTTCGCCAAACAGCCGGTGGGCCGTTCGCGCTATGCGCTGATGACCAACGAGCACGGTGTGGTGATCGACGACGGCGTCTGCGCGCGCTTCGCCGACGAACACTTCTACGTCAGCGCCACCACCAGCGGCGTCGACCGCGTCTACCAGCAGATGCTCAAGTGGAACGCGCAGTGGCGCCTGAACGTCGATATCACCAACGTCACCGCCGCACTGGCTGCGGTCAACCTGGCCGGGCCAGACTCACGCAAGGTGCTGGCCAAACTGTGCAGCGATATTGACCTGTCCGCCGAGGGTTTCCCCTACCTGGCGGTGCGCCTGGGCACGGTTGCCGGCATGCCCGCACGCCTGCTGCGGGTTGGTTTTGTCGGTGAACTGGGCTACGAAATCCACGTCCCGGCGCGCTACGGCGAAGCCCTGTGGGACGCGCTGATGGAAGCCGGCCGGGAGTTCGACATCCGCCCGTTCGGCGTCGAGACGCAGCGCCTGCTGCGCCTGGAAAAGGGCCACGTGATCATCAGCCAGGACACCGACGGCATGACCAGCCCAGCCGAGATCGACATGGGCTGGGCCATCGCCCGCAGCAAGCCGTTCTTCGTCGGCAAACGCTCGGTGGAAATTCTCGAAGTGCAGGCGCCGATCCGCAAGCTGGTCGGCTTCACCCTGGCCAAGGGCAGCAGCCAGCCGCTGGAAGGCCATCTGGTGCTCAAGGGCTCGGACATCAGCGGCAACGTCACCTCCTGCGAGTACTCGCAAACCCTCGGCCAGATCATCGGCCTGGCCTATTGCGCGCCCGACCAGGCCACGCCAGGCCAGCGCCTGCCGATCCGCGTCGAAGGCGGCGAGATGGTGCAGGCCACGGTGGTGCAACTGCCCTTCTATGACCCTGAAAGCCAACGCCAGGAGCTGTGAGATGACCCTCCAAGCCAATCAATTCGCAGCGCGCAACCCGCTCTACCGCCTGCAGACCGATGCCACCCTCGCGCACTTCGGTGAGAGCTGCATCGTCACCGACTACGGCCAGGGCGACGAAAGCGCCCTGCTGGGCCACTGCGCGCTCATCGACCTGACCAGCCTCGCCCGCTACGGCCTGCGCGGCCCGGCCGCCGCTGACTACCTGGGCGCCCTGGGCTACCAGCTACCGCAAGCGCCCAACCAGGCGCTGAGCCAGGCCGATGGCAGCCATGTGCTACGCCTGTCGCAAACCGAGTACCTGCTGCTCGGCAGCCTGCACGATGCCGGCAGCAAAGCGCAGCGCGAGGAAAGCCAGTGGCAGGCCAGCGCCGGCCAGTACCTGCTGCCGCGCCAGGACAGCCACGCCTGGCTGGTGCTCAGCGGCACCTGCCAGGCCGAGGTGATGGCCAAGCTCTGCGGCGTCGACCTCAGCGCGCAGGCCTTCGCCGTCGGCCAGGTGGCGCAGACTTCGGCGGCGCGGGTCAACGTCATCGTCGCCAACCTGCCGCTGGGCGAAGTGCCGTGCCTGCACCTCCTCTGCGACCGCGCCTCGGTGCATTACTTCTGGGGCGCGCTGCTCGACGCCATGCAGGAATTCAGCGGCCAGCCGGTGGGGATCGACGCATTGCCCTGAGCCCCCTGGTGCGCACGGCGCACCCTACGGCCATGGCGCCAAACGTAGAGTGCGCCATGCGCACCACCTCCCCAACGAATCTGGAGGACAACCATGGGCATCCACGAAGACGAGCTGGAACGCGACAGCGACTACCGCGTCCCCGCCCTGCAACGCGGCCTGAGCATCCTGCAGATGTTCAACGCCAGCGAGCGCAGCCTGAGCAGCAACGCCATCGCCGAGCGTCTCGGGCTCAGCGTCTCGGCCATCTACCGCATCCTGGTCACGCTCACCGACATGGGCTACCTGCACAAGCTCGGCAAGAACAGCTACGAGCTGGGCCCGCAGGTGCTCTGCGACGGCTTCGCCTACCTGGCCAGCCGCGACCTGGTGGACATTGCCATGCCGCACCTCAATGCCCTGCGTGATCGCACCTCGCTGTCGTGCCACCTGTCCATCCGCGAACAGACTGACAGCCTCTACATCGGTCGCGCCTTCGCTGCCCAGCGGCTGTCGGTGAACATCCCCATCGGCACGCGAATCCCCTGCCACTGCACGGCCATGGGCCGCATGCTGCTCAGCGGCCTGACGCCCATGGAACTGGACAAGCTCTACCAGCACGTCCGCCTGGACGACTACCCACCGCCCGCACCGAAGACCCTGCCCGAGCTGCAACAACTGCTCGAACGCGACCGCGAGCGCGGCTGGGTGATGCACCGCTCCGACTACTCCACCGCCATCGCCTGCGCCGTACGTGACCACCGTGGCGACGTGGTGGCGGCGATCAACCTGTCCGGGCCGGAAGCGGTGATGGACAGCCCCGTGGCGCGTGAACGCTACAGAGAAAGTCTGCAGCAATGTGCGGATGCTATTTCCCTCGAACTCGGAGGTAAGTAGGTCATTCGGCAGCGAATATGCTGAACTTCCCCGCAGGAACGCCAATAGACAGGCGTCATTTTTTTAACGAAATACGTAACATCATATTGCCATCATCTGCCAGATTGATATTCTGCGGACGCCAGATCACTTCGAGTGGCGAGCATTAACCGCACGCTTGCGGGCACATCCGATAACGCCAGGGTCAACTGTCACGCCCGGTGATGACCAGGAAGTCCACACGCGCCTCCTTCCATGAAACCTGGCCGGACACCGGACCAGCTCGCCTCCAGCACCACCCACTCGTTGTATTGGCACCCGCTTTGCCCACACGGTCGAGCATGCCTGCCGATCATTCCAGCAGGCAGTCATGCACGCTGCAGACCCCAGGTTCTGAGAGAAAACGCCTTACAAGGAGTTGCCATGAATACGCTTGCTAGAGTCCTGCTTGACCTGAGTGTCCGTAAGAAACTCATGGCCGGTTTCGGCCTGATATTGCTCATTACCCTGTGCACCGTATGGATCGGGCACTGGGCACTGGAAACCAGCCTGGCGCGCTTCGACAACCTGCTGGGCGTCAACGCCATCGACAGCAAGCTGACCCAGGCACGCCAGCAGGAAAAGAACTACATCATCCGTGGGGAAAACCAGTACCTGGCCCAGGCTGTCGCACTGGCCGATGAGGTCGACACCCAGGCACAGACCAGCGAAGCACGTCTGCAACTGCCGGAGAACAAGGCCCTGATGCGCCAGATCCAGGAGGATGTCGGACTCTATCGTGCGGAACTGCTCCATCTGCAGCAGACCACCGACAGCAACCAGCAGACCCAGAAAGCCATGGAAGACTCGGCCAGGACAGCCCTGGAACGCTTCGATACGCTGGCCGAACGCCTGCGCCAAACCGCCGTGGCGCAGATTCGCCAGACCAACGACGCGACCAGCATCGAACTGCTGAAGCACGCCAATCTGGCCAATACCCTCTCTACCGAGCTGCTCGAAGCCAGGCGTCGAGAGAAGGACTTCCTGCTACGCGGCAGCGACGATTACGCCAGCAAGCTCGAGGCGCACTTCCAGTCGCTTGAGAGCAATGGCGAAAAACTTCAGCAACTGCCTCTGGATGCCCAGGCGCGCCAGACCTTGGGTGAAGCCATGCGCTCACTAGGCGAATACCGCGAGCAGTTCAAGAACATGCGCGCCAGCATTCAAGCCCGCGACCAGTCCGAGCAGACGATGACCGAACGCGCCCGCGAAGTGGCGACGGCCTCAAGTAAATCATTGAGTTTGCAACGCACACTGCTGGAGAGCGACTCCGCCGATGCCAAGCACCTGTTGATCACCGCCGCCGCGGTAGCGTTCGTTCTCGGGCTGCTCTGCGCCCTGCTGATTACCCAGGTAATCGTCGGCCCGCTGCAGCGCGCTGTCAGCGTCGCACGCCAGGTGGCCAGCGGCGACCTGACGCTCGATATCCGCAGCGAACGACGCGATGAGCTGGGCCAACTGATGCAGGCCATGCAGGCCATGACCGAGAGCCTGCGTGACCTCATCGGGCGCCTCGGCGCCGGCATCACCCAGCTCGCCACCGCCGCCGAGGAACTTTCGGCCGTCACCGAACAGACCAGCGCCGGGGTCACCGAACAACGCATGGAAACCGAGCAGGTCGCCACTGCCATGAACCAGATGGCCGCCACCGTACTCGACGTCGCGCGCAATGCCGAAAGCGCGGCAACCTCGGCCAGCCATGCCGAGGATCAGACCCGCCAGGGCGGTGCCGTGGTGCAGCAAGCTATCACCAGCATCGAGCAGTTGGCCCACACGGTGGAGACCTCCGCCGAGGCCATCGGCCGCCTCAAGGGCGATAGCGCCAACATCGGCACCGTGCTGGACGTGATCAAGAGCATCGCCGAACAGACCAACCTGCTCGCCCTCAACGCCGCTATCGAGGCTGCACGCGCCGGAGATGCCGGCCGTGGCTTCGCCGTGGTGGCCGACGAAGTGCGCGCCCTGGCACGCCGCACGCAGGAATCCACACAGCAGATCGAACAACTGATCGAAACCCTGCAAAGTGGTGCCGAGAATGCCGTGGGCGTGATGACCAAAAGCCGCAGCATGGCGGGCGATACCGTGGAAGCGGCGCGCCAGGCTGGTAGCGCCCTGACCCTGATCGACGAAGCCGTGTCACGCATCCAGCAGATGAACCAGCAGATCGCTACCGCCTCCGAGCAGCAGAGTTCGGTGGCCGAGGAGATCAATCGCAGCATTTCCAACATCCGCGACATCGCCGAACAATCGGCCGCCGCCACCGAGGAAACCTCGGCGGCCAGCGTCGACCTGGCGCGCCTGGGCAGCGACCTACAGGAGCAGGTCAACCGCTTCCGGGTCAGCGCCTGAGCCCATGTGCGGCTTGGCGATACTCTCCAGGTCGCACACCTGATCCAATCGCGGCGCGACTCACCACGCGCCGCCCTTCCCGAACCGTCGGCCTGCCGCTAACCTGTCGCGTCCCCCCATGGACAGCGACTGGCAGGATGCACATGACCCCGCGAACCCTCACCGTCACCACCGCCCATACCAGCGAGTTTCCCCACCCGATCACCTTCACCGAGGGCGCGCCGCTTACGGTTGGCGACGCGTATCAGGGCGACGAAGGCTGGGATAACTGGTTTCTCTGCAGCACGCCGGGTCAGGAAGCAGGCTGGGTTCCCAGCCAGGTTATCGAAAGGCTCGATGGACAGCGCGCCCGTGCTCGCGAGGCCTATACCGCCCGCGAGCTCGATGTACGCGTCGGTGAACGGCTGATCGCCTCGCGCAGCCTCAATGGCTGGTTCTGGTGTACCCGCGAAGGCAGCACCGAATCAGGCTGGGTGCCCCAGGCCAACCTCACCGAACTCGCGCCGCGCTGCGTCATACAGGAAGAAGTCAGCGGCTGCGGCATCGCTGCAGCCGCCAACATTCTCGGCAAGCCCTACGCCGAGATGAAGGCAATTGCCAACGCCATGGGCATCCATGCCGAAGACGAATCGCTGTGGTCCGACACCCAATACGTCAGACGCCTGCTGGCCGCAGGCGGTGCAACAGCCGCCACAGGCGAAACCCCCTTCGAATCCTGGGAGAAACTCCCGGAGCTGGCCCTGCTGGCCATCAAGCACCACCAGGAAAACGGCCGCGACTTCTGGCATTGGGTGGTATTCGAACGCGCGGCCGGCCAGATGCATGTTCTGGACTCCGCCAGTTACCTGCCCAGCAACCTGCGCACCGACTTCGCAGCCATGCAGCCGAAGTGGTTCATCGCCGTGACCAGAACCAGCGCCTGACAGCCCCCGCGGCTGCGTCACGCGCAGCCGCCCCGCGACCTCTGACCGCGTCTAGATAACGCTAATCCATCTTATTTAAATTCCGTTAGCCTGCTAATCTTGGCGCCCCGCTTACTTGTCTGTTCGGATAGCTCCTCGATGTCGCCGCTCCAGCGTTGCCTGCTGCCTTTTCTGGCCCTGTCCCTGATCGCTTGCGAACAGCAGCCTGAATTTACCCAGGCAGAACCCGGCGAGGCCCTCTCGGCTGGTGCCGCGACGGTACGCAAGTTCGATCACAACGCTTTTTCCCAACCGTCGGCCAACCTGGCGCCGAGTCGTCGCCTGGACTTCGCGGTGGGCAACAGCTTCTTCCGCAATCCCTGGGTCACGGCACCGGCCACTACCACTGCGCGCGATGGCCTGGGGCCGCTGTTCAACACCAACGCCTGCCAGAACTGCCACCTCAAGGACGGTCGCGGCCACCCGCCGGGGCCAGACGCGGTCAGCGCCGTCTCGATGTTGGTGCGCCTGTCGATACCGGCCGGCCCGGAGCATGCCGAGGTACTGACCCGCCAGGGCGTGGTCGCCGAACCGACCTACGGCGCGCAACTGCAAGACATGGCCAACCCCGGCGTAGCACCCGAAGGCAAGGTGCGCGTGAGTTACAGCAGCGTGCAGGTGCGTTTCGCCGACGGCACGCTGGTGGAGCTGCGCAAGCCGGAGCTGGACATCAGCCAACTCGGTTACGGCGACATGCACCCGGACACCCGGTTCTCGGCACGTATCGCCCCGCCGATGATCGGCCTCGGCCTGCTCGAAGCCATCGCAGAGGCAGACATTCTGGCCGCGGCCGACCCGGACGACGCCGATGGCGACGGTATTTCCGGTCGCGCCAACCTAGTCTGGGATCGTACCCAGCAGCGCAGCGTGCTCGGCCGCTTCGGCTGGAAGGCCGGCCAGCCCAGCCTCAATCAGCAAAATGCCGAAGCCTTCGCCAACGACATGGGCCTGACCAGCTCGCTGATCCCTCATGACAATTGCACTGCGGCGCAAACCGATTGCCTGGCAGCGCCCCATGGCGGTGAACCGGAAGTCAGCGACAACATCCTCGCCAGCGTGCTGTTCTACAGCCGTAACCTCGGCGTGCCCGCACGGCGCAACGTCAACGCACCGCAAGTGCTCAAGGGCAAGAGCCTGTTCCACCAGGCCGGCTGCCAGCAATGCCATACCCCCAGCTTCACCACGTCGGCCGATGCCGCCGAGCCGGAGTTGGCCAGCCAGTTGATCCGGCCCTACACGGACCTGCTCCTGCATGACATGGGCGAAGGGCTGGCCGATGGTCGCGAGGAGTTTCTCGCCAGCGGCCGTGAATGGCGGACAGCGCCGCTGTGGGGCATTGGCCTGACGCAAGCGGTCAACGGCCATACTCAGTTCCTGCATGACGGCCGCGCCCGTAATCTGCTGGAAGCCATTCTCTGGCACGCTGGCGAAGCCGAAGCGGCCAAGCAGCAGGTGCTGCGTTTCGATAGCGATGAGCGAGCAGCGCTGCTCGCCTTCCTGAACTCTCTTTAAGGAGCCTGCGATGTTGCACAAAACCCTGATCGCCTCTCTACTCGGCCTGGCCCTGGTCGGTTGCGGCCAGCAGGACCCGAAAGCCAAGGTCAGCGCAGCGCTGACCGATGGCGTGCTGCTGCCGGCCTACAACAGCTGGCAGGAGGCCGACCGCCAGTTGGCCGTGAATGCCGCAGCCTTCTGCGCAGGTAACGCTGATTTGAGCACCGCTCGCCAGGCCTTTCTCGGCGCCCAGAGCGCCTGGGCCGGCTTGCAGCCGCTGCTGGTCGGGCCGCTGGCCGAAGGCAACCGCGCCTGGCAGATCCAGTTCTGGCCGGACAAAAAGAACCTGGTCCAGCGCCAGGTCGAAGCCTTGCTCAAGAGCAAGCCGCAGCTGAGCGCGGACGACCTGTCCAATGCCAGCGTGGTGGTGCAAGGCCTGACCGCCTACGAATACATTCTCTTCGACCCCAACCTGGACCTCGCCCAGGCCGAACAGAAAGCGCGCTACTGTCCGCTACTGCAGGCCATCGGCAAGCACCAGCAGGCCCTAGCGGCGGAGATCGTCGGTGAATGGCAGGCCAAAACGGGCATGGCCGGACAGTTGAAGCAGTTTCCCAACGAGCGCTACGCCGACGCCAACGAGGCGGTCGCCGAACTGCTGCGTGTGCAGGTCAGCGCCCTGGATGGCCTGAAGAAGAAGCTTGGGGCACCGATGGGTCGGCAGAGCAAGGGCATCGCCCAGCCTTACCAGGCCGAGGCCTGGCGCAGTGCCGCCAGCCTGGCCAACCAGGCCGCCGCGCTGGCCAGCGCCGAACTGCTGTGGCACGGCAGCAACCGTGACGGCATTCAATCGCTGCTGGGCGAAGATCAGGCCGACCTGGCAAAACGCATCGATGCCGCCTACCAGGACACCCGTCAACGCCTGGCCACACTCGACAGCCCGCTGGTCGAGCTGCTCGCCGACGAGGCCGGCCGTAGCGCCCTGAACGAGCTGTACGACAGCCTCAATCGCCTGCACCGCCTGCAGGAAAGCGAGCTGGCCAAAGCGCTCGGCGTGCAGATCGGCTTCAACGCCCACGACGGAGACTGAGCATGCGACGCAGAGCCTTCCTCGGCCTCAGTGCCGCGGCCGCCAGCCTCGCGGCCGCGGGTGCCTTCGGCGGCTGGACGCTGTTCGGTCCGTCCGGACAGCCGCTGCTGCTGTCGGCCCGTGACGATGGCGACGGCAACCACTACGCCGTCGGCTATCACCTCGACGGTGAACGCGCCTTCGCCACCCCCGTCAACGAGCGCTGCCACGATGTGGTGCCGCACCCCAGCCTGCCCATGGCCCTGTTCGTCGGCCGCCGCCCCAGCACCGAGAGCTACCTGATCGACACCCGCGACGGTCGCCTGCTGCAAACGCTTACCTCGCCGGCCGGGCGTCATTTCAACGGCCACGCGGTGTTCCACAAGGGCGGCGAGTGGCTGTACGCCACTGAGAACGACACCACCGAGCCAGGCCGTGGCGTGATTGGCACCTATCGCCTGCAGAGTGAGCAACTGCTGCGCGACGGCGAACACAGCAGTCATGGCGTTGGCCCGCACCAGCTGCTGTGGATGCCCGATGGCGAAACCCTGGTGGTGGCCAATGGCGGCATCCGCACCGAAGCGGAGAGCCGCGTCGACATGAACCTCGACGCCATGCAGGCCAGCCTGGTGCTGATGAAACGCGACGGCAACCTGCTCAGCCAGGAACACCTGGCCGACCAGCAGAACAGCATCCGCCACCTCGCTGTCGCGCGCGACGGCACCGTGGTCAGCGGCCAGCAGTACATGGGCGCCCTGCACGATGCGGTGCCGCTGTTGGCGATCAAACGCCCCGGCCAGGCCTTCCAACCGTTTGCCCTGGGCGAGCCGCAGCGCGCGGCGATGAACCAGTACACCGCCAGCGTGGCGATCCATGACGAACTGCGCCTGCTGGCGATGACCGCGCCGCGCGGCAACCGCTTCTTCATCTGGGACTTGGACAGCGCGCAGGTACGTCTGGATGTACCACTGCCGGACTGCGCAGGTGTTGGCGCGGTAGCCGATGGTTTCGTCGTCACCTCAGGCCAGGGCCGCTGCCGCCTGTACGATTGCCGCAGCACGCAGATCGTCACCAACGCCCTGCAGCTACCCGCCGGTTTGTGGGACAACCACTTACGACTGGCCTGACGGGCTCAGGCGCTGCTGCGCTCGACCAGCTCGAAACCGACGTCCAGGCGCAGCGGCTGGCGCGCTGCCGCAGGCTCGGCGAAGCGCGCCAGCAGGGCATCGGCGATGGCGCAGCCGATACGCGGTCCGTCCACTCGAACGGTGGAGAGTGGCGGATGCGTATGGGCGGCACTGGACAGGTCGCCGAAGCCCATCACGGCAAGATCCTCGGGGATGCGCAAGCCGCGGCTGAGCGCTTCAGCCATTACACCCTGCGCAACCGTATCGGAGCTGCAGACCACCACGTCGCCTGCTGCATTCTCCTGCAGCAGGCGAGCCAAACCCTCGCGACCGACCGCCAGGGTCGCCGGCGCGGGCAGGATCCGCGAGGCCACCGGCGCGGTCAAATGGCCCTGCAATGCCGCCACCAGGCTTCGATAACGACGCATGCCGCGCGGGTCATCGATGCCCACCACCGACACCCGACGATAACCTTTGCCAATCAGATAACGCGCTACCGCCTGGCCAACCGCCTCATGGGAAAACCCGACCAGCATGTCCACCGGGTGCTCGCTCAGATCCCACGCCTCGACCAGCGGGATACCAACCCGCGCCAGGCGCTCACGACTGGCCTGGGTGTGCTCGGTGCCGGTCAGCACGATGCCATCCGGTCGACGCCCGAGCACCGCTTCGAGCAAGGCTTCCTCCTGCTCGGGGCTATAACCGGTCAGGCCCAGCAAGGTCTGGTAGCCCGCCGCCGCCAAGCGCGCCGTCAATGCCTGCACGGTATCGGCGAAGATCGAGTTGGCAATGGTCGGCAGGAAAATCGCCACCAGCCGGCTGCGACTGGACGCCAGGGAGCCGGCCGCCAGATTGGGTACGTAGCCGGTCGCCCGAACCGCCTCCAGCACGCGTTTACGGGTGGCATCAGTGACCACTTCAGGCCGGCCCAGCGCGCGCGATACGGTAATCGGCGACACCCCCGCGACCCGTGCGACATCCACCAGCGTCGGCGCTGCACTACTGCGGATGCCAGCAGCTTTCCTGCTCATTTCACGCCTCCATTGCTTGTGTGCCACCCACCTGGCAGCACCTTCACACACTCGAGATACGTTGTCATACAACTTTAGTCAAATGTCCCGACGCTTGCCCGACGCACCTTCAGCGCGAAACCACATCGGCCCGTCCTGGGCCATCCTGCACCTTCGCGGTCAACTGGCGAGATAGAGCCATCAAGACCATGAATAGACTTGCAGCCAGGGGAAAATCAAGCTCCCTTGAGGGCAACTCAGGAGCAGAAGAAACCGCTTAAATTCTCTGCTCTGTCACGTTGACATTGCCTGGGTTGGTGCTGATAATCGATTCAAGTCATACGACAACGTATGACAATCCAATAACAACAAGCAACAAGAGTCCAGGCCCCGCCATGACCACGACTACCAGCGAACTGCGCCCCTTCAATCGCCTGCTGCTGACCGGCGCTGCCGGCGGACTGGGCAAGGTACTGCGCGAACGTCTGCGCCCCTACGCCACTATCCTGCGCCTTTCCGACATAGGCGAAATGGCCCCAGCTGCCGGCCCCCACGAAGAAGTGGTGCGCTGCGACCTGGCCGACAAGACCGCCGTGCATCAACTGATCGAAGGCGTCGACGCCATCCTGCACTTCGGTGGCGTCTCGGTCGAGCGCCCCTTCGAAGAAATCCTCGGCGCCAACATCTGTGGCGTGTTCCATGTCTACGAAGCGGCCCGCCGCCATGGCGTGAAACGCGTGGTATTCGCTAGCTCCAACCACGTCATCGGATTCTACAAGCAGGACGAGCACCTTGATGCCAACAGCCTGCGTCGCCCGGATGGCTACTACGGCCTATCCAAGTCCTACGGCGAAGACATGGCCAGTTTCTACTTCGATCGCTACGGCATCGAAACCGTCAGCATCCGCATCGGCTCCTCGTTCCCCGAGCCAGCCAACCGCCGCATGATGAGCACCTGGCTGAGCTACGACGACCTCACCCACCTGCTTGAACGCTGCCTGTACGCCCCGAACGTTGGCCACACCGTGGTCTATGGCATGTCGAACAACCGCGACGTGTGGTGGGACAACAGCAAGGCCGCGCACCTGGGCTTCACGCCCAAGGACAGCTCGGAAGTGTTCCGCGCCAAAGTGGAAGCGCAGCCGATGCCGGCCGCCGACGACCCGGCACGCATTTATCAGGGCGGTGCCTTCGTGGCAGCCGGCCCATTCGGCGACGATTGAACACATCGCTGCGACTGCCAAAAACCTAACAACACGTAGAGCGCCTGACTGCCATGACAGCCGAACTGATTGTCGATGCGCGCAACGCCACGGGTGAGAGCCCGGTTTGGAACACAGCCGAACAGGCTCTTTATTGGGCCGATATTCCTGCCGGACGCCTGCATCGCTGGTCCGCTATGACTGGCCAGACGCAGAACTGGCAGGCCGAGGAAATGCTCGCCTGCATCGCCATGCATCCGGCCGGCGGCTGGCTCGCCGGCATGCAGAGCGGCATCTTTCATCTGCGCCTGCAGGACGACGGTAAGGTACAGGCCGAACGCCTGGCAGCAGTCGAGCACGCCCGCCCGGAAATGCGCTTCAACGATGGCCGCTGCGACCGTCAGGGCCGTTTCTGGGCCGGCACCATGCTGCTGGACATGGCACAGGGCGCACGCGTCGGCGCGCTGTATCGCTACGACGGTCAACTGCAACAGGTGCTGGACGACCTCATCGTGCCCAACGGCCTGGCCTTCAGCCCCGATGGCCGCACCCTGTACCTCTCCGATTCGCATCCGAGCGTACAAAGCGTCTGGGCATTCGACTACGACATCGATAGCGGCACGCCGCACAATCGTCGTCTGTTCATCGACATGAACCAGCATCCGGGCCGCCCCGATGGCGCGGCGATGGACGTCGATGGCTGCTACTGGATCTGTGGCAACGACGAAGGCCTGATTCACCGCTTCACCCCCGATGGCCGACTCGACCGCTCACTCGCCGTACCGGTGAAGAAGCCGGCGATGTGTGCCTTCGGTGGCGCGAACCTGGACACCCTGTTCGTGACCTCGATCCGCCCCGGCGGCGATCTCTCCGAGCAACCGCTGGCGGGTGGCGTGTTCGCCCTGCAAGCCGGCGTGTGCGGCATCGAGGAGCCGGCTTTCCAACCCTGATCCGATTCACCCCGGGCCGTTCGCGGCACCGGTATACACAGCTGTTCACCAACAACAACAAGACGGAGTTTTCCGCATGAACCTCAAACGCAAGTTGCTTCTCGCCACACTTCCTCTAGCGCTCGGTCTGTCCTCCTTCGCACAGGCCGAGACGACCCTGAAGATTGCCGAGATCCATCCCGCCGGCTACCCGACCGTGGTTGCCATGGAGAGCCTCGGCAAGAAACTGGAGGCGGCCACCAACGGCGAAATCAAATACCGCATGTTCGCTGGCGGCGTTCTCGGCTCCGAGAAGGAAGTGATCGAACAGACCCAGATCGGCGCGGTCCAGCTGACCCGCGTGAGCCTCGGTTCGGTTGGTCCGGTGGTGCCTGCCACCAACGTCTTCAACATGCCCTTCGTGTTTCGCGATATCGATCACATGCGCAAAGTGGTCGATGGCGAGATCGGCCAGGAAATCCTCGACGCCATCACCAACTCCGACTTCAACATGGTCGGCCTGGCGTGGATGGAAGCCGGCAGCCGCAGCCTCTACACCAAGAAGCCAGTACACAAGCTGGAAGACCTCAAGGGCATGAAGATCCGCGTGATCGGTAACCCGCTGTTCATCGATACCCTCAACGCCATGGGCGCCAACGGCATCGCCATGGACACCGGTGAAATCTTCAGCGCCCTGCAGAGCGGCGTGATCGACGGTGCCGAGAACAACTCGCCGACCCTGCTCGAGCACAACCATTTCCGTGCGGCCAAGTACTACACCCAGACGCATCACCTGATCCTCCCCGAGCCCCTGCTGATGTCCAAGACCACTTGGGAGAAGCTCACCCCCGAGCAGCAGGCGCTGGTCAAGAAACTGGCCAAAGAGGCCCAACTGGAAGAGCGCGACCTGTGGGTTGCCAAGGAAAAGGCCAGCGACGAGAAGCTCAAGGCTGAAGGCGTCGAGTTCATCGAAGTCGACACCAAGCCCTTCTACGACGCTACCGCCCCGGTACGTGAGAAGTACGGCGCACAGTTCGCCGACCTGATCAAGCGCATCGAAGCCGTTCAGTAATCCACGCGCAAGCGCGCGGCGCCGGCTCTCGCCAGCGCCGCGCAACCGGTGAAGTCTCATGAAAAACCTGGTTCTGGGCGTCAATGACGTCATCTACCGCGCCTGTATCGCAACCGCCGGCCTGGCGATCGTGATCATGGCCCTGATCATCCCCTGGGGCGTGTTCAGCCGTTACGCACTCGGTCAGGGCCTGGGCTGGCCCGAACCCATCGCCATCCTGTTGATGGTGCTGTTCACCTTCGTCGGCGCCGCCGCCAGCTATCGCGCCGGTGCGCACATGGCCGTGCAGGTGCTGAGTGATCGCCTACCCGACGTGGCTCAGCCCTTCCTCACCCTGTTCGTACGCCTGGCCATGGGCGCCATCGCCCTGTTCATGCTGATCTGGGGCTACAAGCTGTGCGTCGCCACCTGGAACCAGTACCTCAGCACGCTGACCTGGATGCGTGTCGGTATCAGCTACGCACCCATCCCCCTGGGCGGCCTGATCACCCTGCTGTTCGTCCTCGAACAACTGCTCTACGGCGACCAGCACAAACGTCGCGTCGTCGATTACGAGAACTGCGAAGATTCCAAGGAGTCCGTGTAATGGATGCCGCCATTCTGCTGGGCAGCTTCATTGCCCTGATCCTGCTGCGCGTCCCGGTCGCCTATGCCCTCGGCCTGGCGACCCTGATCGGCGCCTGGTGGATCGAGATTCCCCTGCACGCCGTGATGATCCAGATCGCCGGCGGCGTGAACAAATTCTCCCTGCTGGCCATCCCCTTCTTCGTCCTCGCTGGCGCGATCATGGCCGAAGGCGGCATGGCCCGACGCCTGGTGGCGTTCGCCGGGGTGCTGGTCGGTTTCGTCCGCGGCGGCCTGTCGCTGGTCAACATCACTGCCTCGACCTTCTTCGGCGCCATCTCCGGCTCGTCGCTGGCCGATACCGCCTCGGTCGGCTCGGTACTGATTCCGGAAATGGAAAAGAAAGGCTACCCGCGTGAGTTTTCCACCGCGGTAACCGTCTCCGGCTCGGTGCAAGCGCTGCTCACCCCGCCCAGCCACAACTCGGTGATCTACTCGCTGGCAGCTGGCGGCACGGTGTCCATCGCCGCGCTGTTCGTCGCCGGTATCGGCCCGGGCCTGCTGCTCAGCTTCACCATGGCCGCGCTGTGCCTGTGGTTCGCCAAGAAACGCAACTACCCGAAGGGCGAAGTGATTCCGCTGCGCCAGGCGCTGAAGATCTGCGTCGAAGCACTGTGGGGCCTGATGACCATGGTCATCATTCTCGGCGGCATCCTCAGTGGCGTGTTCACCGCCACCGAGTCGGCAGCCGTGGCGGTGGTCTGGGCGTTCTTCGTGACCATGTTCATCTACCGCGACTACAAGTGGCGTGAACTGCCGAAGATGCTGCACCGCACCGTGCGCACGCTGTCGATCGTGATGATCCTGATCGCCTTCGCCGCCAGCTTCGGCTACATCATGACCCTGATGCAGATTCCGTCGAAGATCACCACCGCGTTCCTGACCTTCTCGGACAACCGCTATGTGATCCTGATGTGCGTGAACTTCATGTTGCTGGTGCTGGGCACGCTGATGGACATGGCGCCGTTGATCCTGATCCTGACCCCGATCCTGCTGCCTGTCGTCACCTCTTTCGGTGTAGACCCGGTACACTTCGGCATGATCATGCTGGTCAACCTGGGTATCGGTTTGATCACTCCGCCCGTGGGTGCTGTGCTCTTCGTCGGTGCCGCCATCGGCAAGGTCACCATCGAGAACACCGTGAAGGCACTGCTGCCGTTCTACGTGGCACTGTTCATGGTACTGATGCTGGTGACCTACGTCCCAGCCATTTCCCTGTGGCTGCCGAGCGTCGTGCTCTGACAGCAAACCCGGGCATTGAACGACAACGCCGCCCAATCGGGCGGCGTTTTGCTTTAGGGCCTGATTTTCAGGCGATGACAACAGGATTTCGTCATGCAAGGTTCCACCCCGTTTCCGCGTCACATCGCCGTCCTGATCCTTGCCACACTGGCTTGCTCGTTCGCCGGCAACCACATCGCTGCGCGGATCGCCTTCGACCACGACACCGGGCTGCTACTGGCCATGCTGGCGCGCGCTGGCGTGACCTTGCTGGCGTTGATCGCGCTGGTGCTGTGGCGGCGTGAATCGCTGAAGCTGGGTCGTGCCACCTGGGGCTGGCAGATTTTGCTGGGCCTGCTGATCGCCATCCAAAGCTTCTGCATCTACTCGGCCGTGGCGCGCATTCCCGTGGCCCTGGCGCTGCTGGTGGTCAACCTGTCGCCGATCCTGCTGGCACTGCTTACCTGGGCACTCGGTGGTGCAGCACCCACCCGGCAAGCACTGGCCATCATGGGCGTAATCCTCTTCGGCCTGGTGCTGGTCCTCGATATTGCCGGGCGACTGACTGGCAGCGCTGCGCCGGATGGCGAATGGATCGTCGGGATTCTGTTCAGCCTGACCGCTGCCGGCGTATTTGCCGTAGCACTGTGGATCACCGAAAACCGTCTTTCCAAAATGGCTGGCTCGGTACGCAGCATGCTGACCCTGGCCGTGGTGTTCAGCACCTCAACCCTGCTCGGTGCCAGCGGCCTGATTCCTGGCGGGTTGAGCCTGCCGAATGCCAGTGCTGGCTGGATCGCCCTGGCCTGCCTGGTGCTGCTCTATGGCGCGGCCTTTTCCACCCTGTTCATCTGCATGCCGCGTCTGAACATCGCGCGTAACGCGCCGGTGATGAACATGGAACCGGTGGCCGGCATGGTTCTCGGCTGGCTGGTTCTGGGCCAGGTTCTGGAAGCGTTGCAGGTGATCGGCGGCTTTATCGTGGTTGGCGGCATCGTCGCCCTGGCCTATCGCCGCTAACAGGCCCTTGAAACTGACTGCACTGGCAAGACTGCGCCTGAAACAGCCAGCCAAACCCATGCACGCCCAACTTTTCTCACCACCAAAACGCACTCGGCGGCCCAAGGCCGCCGAGTGTATGCAAGGCGTTTCAGCCGTGCAGCGCTTCGGCCTCGGCCGCTTCATGCGCCTGGCGCAGGCGCTCGCGACTGTTGGTCAGGTGCAGGCGCATGGCTGCACGCGCCGCTTCGGCGTCCTGCCGCGCGATGGCTTCGAAAATCTGCTCGTGCTCGCGCTCCAGGCGCGCCATGTAATGGGTCTGATCGTCACGCGCCAGGCCGGCGGAATTGACCCGGGTACGCGGAATGATGCTGGTGCCCAGATGGCTGAGAATGTCGGTGAAGTAGCGGTTACCCGTGGCTTCGGCGATGCGCAGGTGGAAGTGGAAGTCCGAAGACACCGCATCACTGGCATGCGCGGCACTTTCGTTGATGGCATCGAGCGCCTCACGAATGGCCTTCAGTTGCACATCGGTACGGCGTTGAGCCGCCATCCCGGCAGACTCCACTTCGAGGCTGATACGCAGTTCGAGAATAGCCAGCACATCACGCAAGGTGACGATGGTCGCCGGGTCGATGCGAAAACCACTAGCGCTGGGCGTGTCCAGCACGAAGGTGCCGATGCCATGACGGGTCTCCACCAGGCCAGCTGCCTGCAACCGCGACAAAGCCTCGCGCACCACGGTACGGCTGACGCCCTGCTCTTCCATGATCGCCGACTCGGTCGGCAGCTTCTCGCCGCGCTTGATCAGCCCATCGCGAATGCGCTGCGACAGATCGGCTACCAGCTCCTGAGCCAGGCTGCGGTGCTTGCGACGAGCACGAGGTTGAGCGTTTTGCATTTCCATGGCGGACGAGTTCTCGACTTAAGACTTGAGGCTTTGCAGTAATGATAGCCTAGCAGTTGTACGATGACACTATGAATTCCCGACAATTACAGCCCTCGGAGCGCCAAATGCCAACGACTCTGCTGACTCTGCGCGATAGCCTGACACAACTGACCCTTGCTCCGGAACTGGGCGCAAGTCTGGTCAACTGGGTGCGCCTGAGCGACGGCCTGCCGCTTCTTCGCCATAACGACGAACAGGCGCTGGCCGCCGCCAATCCTCGGCGCCTGGCCTGTTACCCCTTGTTGCCCTGGTCCAATCGTATCGGCGGCGGTGGTTTCGCTACACCCGCAGGCTGGCAAGCGCTGAGCGCCAACACCGAGCATGAGCCCCTGCCGATACACGGCAGTGCCTGGCAACAATCCTGGCAGGTAGTCGACATGACATCAGACAGCGCCAACCTGCAGCTGGAATGCCAATCGCCTTTTCCCTACCGCGCCAACCTCCATGTACGACTATCTGACGGCTGCCTGCGCCTGACGTTACACGCCACCCATCTCGGCGCGCAGGCCGCCTGGTATGGCCTTGGCTTTCATCCCTATCTGCCACGGACCGCGCATACGCGCTTGCAGGCACAAGCAGGTGGTGTCTGGTTATGTGGCGAAGACAAACTGTCCAGCCATTGCAGCGGGCTACCCGCACACTGGAATTTCGAAGAGCCTACCTTGCTGCCGCAACAACTTGTCGACAATGCCTTTACCCAATGGCCAGGCAGCGCTCGCATCATTCAAGCGGACGCTGGCTATCAGCTCGTCTGCGAAGCCCAGGGCAGCGATATATTTCTATTGTTCTGCCCAGAAGCGCAGCACTTCTTCTGTTTCGAGCCCGTCACTCACCCGGTCAACGCCCACCATCTGCCGGGTCGGCCTGGACTGCAATTGCTGGCACAGGGACAAAGTTGTCAGATGAGTTTCACCCTGCGTTATCAGGCGCTTGCCGGTTGATCACTAGACATTCGAATGGCGTTGGTGATAATACGCAACAGTTGCACCATGCAACTTTTCTCGGAAAAAAGTTACTGACAGATAAGTAACCGAAGAGAAAAGAGAACGATGTAAAGCACGAAGCTTTACGAACTTTCTCCCTGCCACCCAAGGCAAACACCCTAGATCGACTGCAGGCGCAACGGTTAAACGTGGCGCTCCCACTATTCTGTGTATCGATCACAACCGACAGGTAAAACCCGTGACGAAAGACGAACTGCGCGCCGAACTCGAGCGCCAGGCGCAGCGTTACAAGGATGTATACGGCGGAGAAGTCATCACCTACGCCGCTCAACCAGACCCCGATCGCAAACCCTGGCGCAAGAGACCCAGCCTGCTCGATCAGGCGTTCGATAAAGAAATCGAGAAGATCGAAAAAGAGCGCCAGGAAAAGAAAGAAGCGGCCAACGAGTGCGAATAAGCTCCTGAGCGGGTATTGCAGCCGCGTAAAACGCGGCTGCAAGTGACATCAACGCTTCTTGCCTCCCATCAGCGACCCCATCAATCCACGCACCAGTTGCCGACCGAGTTGATTGGCCGCCTGGCGCATGGCACTTTTCATCGCGCCGCCGAGCAACTCGCCCGCCATCTGCCCAAGTCCCTGATCCTGCGTTGCTGTCTTGGTCTTGGTACTGACTTGCGCCGGTGCTTCGGCGGCTGCCTGCGCCGCACGAGCAGTCAGCAGCTCGTAGGCCGACTCGCGGTCGATGGGTTTGTCGTAACGACCGGCGAGGGGCGATTGACGCACCAGCGCCGCTCGCTCGGCTTCGTTCAACGGGCCGATGCGTGATTGCGGCGGGGCGATGGCCACGCGCTGAACCATGGCCGGCGTGCCCTTTTCCTCCAACGTACCCACCAATGCTTCGCCAATCCCCAGTTCGGTGAGCACATTCAGCGTGCTGAACGCCGGGTTCGGGCGAAATCCATCAGCCACCGCACGCAAGGCCTTTTGCTCCTTGGCAGTGAAGGCACGCAAGCCGTGCTGGATGCGCAGACCAAGTTGAGCCAGTACGTCGTCCGGCAGATCGCCTGGCGACTGAGTGACGAAATACACCCCGACGCCCTTGGAACGAATCAACCGCACCACCTGCTCCAGCCGCTCCTGCAGCGCCTTCGGCGTGCCCTGAAAGAGCAGGTGCGCCTCATCGAAGAACAACGCCAGCACCGGCTTGTCGGCGTCACCGCGCTCCGGCAGTTGTTCGAACAACTCAGCCAACAGCCACAGCAGGAAGGTTGCATACACCTTTGGCGCTTCGTGAACCAGGCGGGTGGCATCGAGCAGGTGCACGCGGCCGCGGCCATCGCGATCAGGATGCAACAGGTCTTCGAGCTGCAACGCCGGCTCGCCGAACAGGGCCTCGGCGCCCTGCTGCTCCAGCCCTGCCAGGCGACGCAACAGCGCCTGCGCGGACGTATTGGTGAACAGTGCACTGTCCTCACCCAACACCTGCGGATTGTCCTTGAGGTAGCCGAGCAGTGCTTTCAGGTCCTTCAAGTCGAGCAGCAGCAGACCTTCGCGGTCAGCCACCTTGAACGCCGCATAGAGTGCCGCCTGCTGACTGTCGGTCAGCTCGAGCAGCGCACCGAGCAGCAGCGGCCCCATCTCACTGAGCGTGGTACGCAGTGGATGGCCACTCTGGCCATGTACGTCCCACAGCGTCACCGGATACGCCTGCGGCTGGTGATTCAGCCAGGGCATGCTGGCGATACGCTCGGCGACCTTGCCTTGCGGCATGCCGACAGCGCCAAGACCACACAGGTCGCCTTTGACATCGGCGGCGAACACTGCCACCCCGGCGTCACTGAAGGTCTCGATCAATCGCTGCAAAGTCACTGTCTTGCCGGTGCCGGTAGCGCCCGCAATAAGGCCGTGACGGTTCGCTAGACGTAATGGCTGACCAACCGCCTGACCATCACTGCCAGCACCCAATACGAACTGTGAATTCAAAGGCATCTTGCCATCCCCTGGGTTAAAGCTTTACTGCAGATATGCCGACACAAACAGCAGAGCAAGTAGCTATTCCACCTGCCGCAACAGCCCACACAAGCGCCCTTCAAGCGCCGTCGTGGAACACAAGACTGGTTCCAGAGCCATTCGGACGCAAGACAACATGACCAAAAACCTGCAGTTCAGCCACAAGATTCTGCTCGCAGCGTCCTTGGTGGTGATCGCCGCCTTCTCGCTGTTCACCCTCTACAACGACTATCTACAACGCAATGCCATCCGCGAGGACCTGGAAAGCTACCTGCAGGAAATGGGTAACGTAACGGCCAGCAACATTCAGAACTGGCTATCCGGGCGCATTCTGCTGGTGGAAAGCGCGGCGCAGTCGATCAGCAATGACAGCGAGACGGATCGCGTGGTCAAGCTGCTGGAGCAAAAGGCACTGACTTCTTCTTTCGCCTTCACCTATCTGGGCACCGAGAGCGGTGGTTTCACCATGCGCCCGGACGAGCAGATGCCCGCCGACTACGACCCACGCAGCCGCCCCTGGTACAAGGATGCCCTGGCCGCCGGTGGCACTACCCTGACCGAGCCTTACGTCGACGCGGCCACCAGTGAGCTGATCATCACCATCGCCACCCCGGCACGCCCGGCTGGCGTGGTCGGTGGCGACCTGAGCCTGCAAACTCTGGTCAACATCATCAATGCACTGGACTTCGACGGCATCGGCTATGCCTTCCTGGTCAGCGCCGACGGCAAGATCCTGGTACACCCGGACAAGAACCTGGTGATGAAGAACCTCAAGGATATCTACCCGCAGAACACCCCGAGCATCAGCAACGCATTCAGCGAAGTGTCAGTCGATGGCGACACCCGCATTCTCACCTTCACCCCGGTGCAGGGGCTGCCTTCGGTCAAGTGGCACATCGGTCTGTCCATCGACAAAGCCAAGGCCTACTCGATGCTCAGCGAATTTCGCACCTCGGCCATCGTCGCCACGGTAATTGCTGTGGTGCTGATCATCGCCCTGCTCGGTCTGTTGATCCGCGTGCTGATGCAGCCGCTGAACACCATGGGCAAGGCCATGGAGGACATCGCCCAGGGCGAAGGCGACCTGACCAAGCGCCTGGCGATTCAATCCAACGACGAATTCGGCGCGCTGGCCAGTTCCTTCAACCGCTTCGTCGAGCGTATCCACAGCTCCATCCGTGAGGTGTCGTCCGCCACGGTGCAAGTCAACGAAGTGGCCAAGCTGGTGGTCAATGCCTCCAACTCGTCGATGGCCAACTCTGACGAACAGGCCAGCCGCACCAACAGCGTGGCGGCGGCGATCAACCAACTCGGTGCCGCCGCGCAGGAAATCGCCCGCAACGCTGCCGACGCCTCGAACCAGGCCTCGGATGCTCGCCATCAGGCGGAAGATGGCGGCAAGGTCGTGCAACAGGCGATCCGCTCGATGAGCGAGCTCTCGGACAAGATCAGCGACGCCTGCGCCAAGATCGAAATGCTCAACAGCAAGACCGTGGACATCGGCCAGATTCTCGAAGTGATCAAGAGCATCTCCCAGCAGACCAACCTGCTCGCGCTCAACGCCGCCATCGAAGCGGCCCGCGCCGGTGAAGCCGGTCGCGGCTTCGCCGTGGTCGCCGACGAGGTGCGCAACCTGGCGCACCGCACCCAGGAGTCGGCACAGGAAATCGAGAAGATGATCGAGGAGCTGCAGGTTGGCTCACGCGAGTCGGTCACCACCATGACCGAAAGCCAGCGCTACAGTGAGGACAGTGTGGAGATCGCCAACCAGGCCGGTGAGCGCCTGGGCACGGTGACCGCGCGTATCGGTGAGATCGATGGCATGAACCAGTCGGTCGCGACCGCCACCGAAGAGCAGACCTCGGTGATCGAGTCGCTGAACATGGACATCATCGAGATCAACACCCTCAACCAGGAAGGTGTGGAAAACCTGCAGGCCACCCTGCGCGCCTGCGGCGATCTGGAGCAACAGGCCGTGCGCCTCAAGCAACTGGTCGACAGTTTCCGCATCTAACCCACCGGCAACGAAACGGGCGCCTCGGCGCTAATGCCAGTCAGTCAAGCGTCAGGATACGGGTATAGGTAGGGTGCGCCGTGCGCACCGAAATGCCGACGTTACCTTCATTGGTGCGCACGGCGCACCCTACAAAGGCCATCCGCGCCAGACATTACGTCTCATCTGATCGGGCATGAGTCTCGGTGCCCTTCTTCTTTATCGCTCGTGCTCGGGTTTGTCTTCGGTCTGTTCCTGCAACTGGCGCCACAACTCGGCCGCCTCGGCGAACTCGGTACCATCCTCTTCGCTCAACGCGTCGGGATCGTAACGCCGCACGCAGCCCTCTCCCAATGTCGGCGGCGCCTTGGAGGTCGCCTTGTCCAACGGATCGCTCATTGCCGCCTCCTCAGCCTACGCTCAACTCGCCCTGCTCATGCTGGGCGAATTCCTTGACTGCGCGAAGCACGTCATGACGGCTGATCTGACCAACCAGACGACCGTTCTCGATCACCGGCATGCGCCGACGCCGCCCACGCAGGAAACGTTCCGACAGATCGATGATGTCCGCCTCCGGGCTGACGGTCTCGACCTCGGTGGTCATGTAGGTGCTGACGTTGCCACCAGTGGCTTCGTAGTAGGCGCCAGAGAGAATGCCACGCAAGCAATCACCCTCCGACAACAGGCCAATCAGGTGGCCCTGGGAGTCGACCACCGGAGCGCCGGAAATACGGTGCTCCAGCAATCGGTTGATGGCAGTGAACAGATCGGTATCCGACCTGAACGTCACCAGATGGCGGGTCATGTAGTCGCGCACCTTGATGGACTTGAGCATGGGCGTTCTCCTGTGACAGGCATCGAGTCGGCCCACACCGCAAGATCAGTCGAACACCACCGTCTTGTTGTCGTGCACCAACACTCGGTCTTCCAAGTGATAGCGTAGCCCACGGGCCAGAACCATTTTCTCCACGTCCTTACCGAGGCGCACCATCTCCTCGATATCGTCGCGGTGCGTCACGCGCACCACGTCCTGCTCGATGATCGGGCCGGCGTCCAACTCCTCGGTCACGTAGTGCGAGGTGGCGCCGATCAACTTCACGCCGCGCAACGAGGCTTGGTGGTAGGGCTTGGCGCCGACGAACGACGGCAGGAAGCTGTGATGGATGTTGATCACACGCTGAGCGAATTCGGCGCACAACGCCGGTGGCAGGATCTGCATGTAGCGCGCCAGGACGATGACATCGGCCTGATGCTCCTTGACCAGACGCTCCACCTCGGCGAAGGCCGGCGCCTTGTTCTTGGGGTCGACCGGAACATGGAAGTACGGAATGCCATGCCACTCGACCATGCTGCGCAGGTCGTCATGGTTGGCGATCACACAGGGGATCTCGCAGTCGAGCTCATTGCTGTGCCAGCGGTGCAACAGATCAGCCAGGCAGTGCGACTCACGACTGGCCATCAGCACCACACGCTTTTTCTGTGCCGAGTCGGTGACGCGCCACTCCATGGAGAACTCACGGGCAATCGGCGAGAAGGCTTGCTTGAAACCGTCCAGGTCGAACGGCAGGGAATCGGCACGAATTTCATGGCGCATGAAGAACCAGCCACTCT
Source organism: Ectopseudomonas composti (assembly GCF_900115475.1). GTDB lineage: Bacteria > Pseudomonadota > Gammaproteobacteria > Pseudomonadales > Pseudomonadaceae > Aquipseudomonas > Aquipseudomonas composti. The sequence goes on along the minus strand of NZ_FOWP01000004.1, from coordinate 260,335 downwards.
GCGTATCGGAGTGGTGGCTGGCTTCGGTAATCCAGCCGTTATAAGTGGCGAGGAAATTACTGACTTTGGCAACGATGCCGACGCGGTCAGGGCAGGAGATGACCAATCTGAACGTACGCATGACTAAAACCCCAATGCCAATAGCGGCGCAAAAGTCGGCCATTCTAACGATATGCCGGCAAAACTGCAGCAACGACGCACCTTTCAAGGCCACGGCCGAACGGATAGAAAGTGCACGACTAACGCGCATTGAAAACTTCATGAGCGAGTTGCAACTGCCAATTTAATTCAGGCGCGTGCGACACAAAGGGTTGCATTGCACTGCAGTTATTTCATGGCTCGCTGTTTACTTGCTATAAGTGCGTGACTATTATTACGCCACTGTTCACTCCTCCGATTTATTCACGCCAAGGTAATGCCCATGTCGCTGATCAATGAATACCGCGCTACAGAAGAAGCCATCAAGGAACTGCAAGAGCGTCTGAAGAACCTGTCGCAAGACGACAAGCTGAAGAAAGAACTGGAATTCGAAGGCAAGCTGCGCACCCTGATGGGCGAATATCAGAAGTCGCTGCGCGACATCATCGCCCTGCTCGACCCTGAGGCCAAAACTGCCAAAGGCGCACGCGCCAGCAAGCCGGCCGCCACCAAGCGCGCACGCAAGGTGAAGCAGTACAAGAACCCGCACAGCGGCGAAGTGATCGAAACCAAAGGCGGCAACCACAAGACCCTGAAAGAGTGGAAAGCCAAGTGGGGCGCCGATGTCGTCGAAGGCTGGGCCACGCTGCTGGGCTAACACCTGAGCGACACCGAAAACGCCAGCCATGCTGGCGTTTTTTATTGCTTATGTTTTCCTGCATCGACCGAGAAAGCAGTTTTGGGCAATGTCTTGTGCCGAGACTTGCCGCGCTCAATTAATCTGAGCACTGCCCAGCCGGCAGCAAAAAGAAAAGTTCCCCCCTTCACGTTTCTTACAACGTTCCGAAAACAGCATGGTCCTCATCCATCGCCATGGCGGTCTCCTGCCCGATTAAACGCCGGCCGTATTCACGGCGAAACGCGACCGCAGTTGCTCGGCATACGCCTGCCATTGCTGAAGAAGTTGCAATTGCGCTGGGCTGCAGTCAGTGCGCAACTGTTCGAGCGCCACATGAAATTGCGCCAAGGTATTCGGCGCACCGAATTCTGGATCGCTCAGACGCTGCCGACAGAAGTCCGTCCAACGCTGATGCTCGGCGGCTGACAGACTCTCGGGGAAATTGCGTGCCCGATAGCGAAACAACAACTCTGGCAGTCGCGCATCGTCGAACGGCCACTTGTCGCTGGCCAATGCCTGGGGCTGAGCACTACGCACCTGCTCACACAACCGACGATCACGATCGCCAATAAAACCATCGTAAAGCTGCTGCTCGGGATCATGACTACCGGCGAAGTCTTCCTCACGGTAAATAGCCGCCAACTTGTCCTGCCACAACGGCTGTTCATTCTTCAGCGCTTCGACATTGCGCTCGCAGCTCGACCAGTCCAGTTGCAGACGCTGGCGATCCGCCTCACGCAATACCGAGAGCGGCGCTACCACCGGACAGCGATTGATATGCAGCAACTTCAGCGGCACTGGCGCCTCACCCTCGGCGAGGTCCTCGCGGCGCGTGTAGAGACGACTACGCAGGGTATCGGCATCCAGGTTCAGCAAAGGCGATGGATCGGCCTGCAGGTCGCAGACGATCAGCGCGTTGCGGTTGCGCGGATGCCAGGCCAACGGCAGCACCGGCGCCAGGTAATGGCGCGCCGCGGAGAAACGCCCGGAGATATGCAGCAACGGCTGTAGCAGGCGAATCTGGTCCATGACCCGCTGCTTGCTGCGCAGTTGATAGAGAAAGTCGTAGAGCCGTGGCTGCCGATCCCTTAGCAGACGCGCCAGGCCAATGGTGGCGCGCACGTCGGACAGCGCGTCGTGCGCCTGACCATGATCGATGCCATTGGCCTGGGTCAGCCGCTCCAACTTGAGCGAGACCCGCCCCTCTTCCTCGGGCCACTCGATGCCTTCGGGACGCAGCGCATAGGCCGTGCGCACCAGATCGATCAGGTCCCAGCGGCTGTTGCCGCCCTGCCACTCGCGCGCGTAGGGGTCGAAGAAGTTGCGATAGAGGCTGTAGCGCGTCACCTCGTCATCGAAGCGCAGGCTGTTGTAGCCAGCGCCACAGGTGCCCGGCGCCGAGAGCGCCGCATGCACGCGGGTCATGAACTCGCCCTCATCCAGCCCCAGTTGCTGCAGGCGCTGCGGGTCGATCCCGGTCACCAGGCAGGCAGCAGGGTGCGGCAGGATGTCATCGCTGGGACGGCAATAGATGTTCAGCGGCTCGCCAATCTCGTTCAGCGCCTCATCGGTACGGATACCCGCCACCTGCAGGGGACGGTCACAACGCGGATTGATACCGGTGGTCTCGTAGTCGTACCAGAAGATGCTGGAAGTCATGGGCGGCTCCGTACCTGACGTAAAGTTGCCGGCAGTCTATCATCCGCCTCCGGGCTCGCCGCCCGGGCCAAAACATGAACCAGCGCACAGCCGCTATACCGCCAGGCGCGCCGCACTTGTGGGGCGAGCGCCGTAACCACTAGCATTGGCAGGACACCCCACTCTACTTACAAGGATGCAACCATGAGTGACGCGATCACCCCCAATCCCTATACCGCTCCCGTCAGCGACCTGCAACCGACCTCCAACAACCAGGTGCCGAGCATCGAAGAAGCTCTGGCACGCGGCTATGACTTCAGTATCGGCGACCTGCTGAGCGAATCCTGGAGCAAGGTCAAGGGCACCAAAGGCATCATCATTGGTGGCTTCCTGGTGTTCTACGTGGTGCTGCTGGCCGCCACCTTCATCCTCGGCGGCATCGTCGGTATCTTCAGCGCACTGAGCGACAACCTGTTCATCATGTTCGCCGGCGAGATCGTGATCTCGCTGCTGGCATCGGCCCTGGCCTACCCCTTCATGGCCGGCATCAACATGGTCGGTATTCGCCGCGCCGCCGACCAGCCGCTGAACTTCAACGAAATTTTCAGCCACTTCGGTCGCACCGTACCGCTGATCATCACCGCCGTGGTGATGATGCTGCTGATCTACCTCGGCATGATCCTGCTGCTGATCCCCGGTATCTATCTGGCCGTTGCCTACCTACTGGCCATTCCGCTGGTGGTCGAACGCGGCCTGTCGCCCTGGCAGGCTCTGGAAGCCTCGCGCAAGGCCATTACCCAACACTGGTTCAAGGTCTTCGGCCTGTTCCTGCTGCTCGGCCTGATCGTCATGATCAGTGCCATTCCGCTGGGTATTGGTCTGGTGTGGAGCATTCCGCTGATGGTCGTGGCCATGGGCGTGCTGTATCGCACCATTTTCGGCGTACTGCCTGCCGCCCAATAAGCCGACGAGACTCGGGCCAGTTCGCTGGCCCGGTTGCGTTCGTGGCCCGCTGCTCGCTAGCATCGGGCTTTCTTTGATGCAGTCCGCCGATGCCCTCACGCTCAAGCGCCAGCCTTTCGTCCCACCAGTCGCCCCTGGATACTCGCTATCAGATCGAAACGCCGGAAGGTATCGATCTGCATCTGCGACCGGCCGGGCTGGTCCCGCGTGCTCTGGCGTTCGCCATCGACCTGGCCATCCGTGGCCTGATCCTCGCGGTAGTGTTCATCGTTCTCGGGCTGCTCGGTCAGTTCGGCATGGGCCTGGGCACCATCCTGCTGTTTCTCGTGACCTGGTGGTACATGGTGCTGTTCGAGGTGCTCAACCAGGGCCGCTCCCCCGGCAAGCAGATGCTCGGCCTGCGCGTGGTGCACGATGACGGTACGCCGATCGGCTGGGCCGCATCACTGACCCGCAACCTGCTGCGCTTCGTCGACATCCTGCCGTTCGGCTACACCCTGGGCATCATCAGTTGCCTGAACCACCCCGCCTTCAAGCGCCTCGGCGATATCGCCGCCGGCACGCTGGTGGTCTATCGCGATGCGCCGCTGAGCAAACCGCAGCTCGCCGATGCCGACCCCCTGCCAACGCCCTTCCCGCTCAGCCTCAGCGAACAACGCGCCATCCTCAGTTTTGCCGAGCGTGGCAGCCAGTTGTCCGCAGCGCGTAGAGCCGAACTGGCAACGCTACTGGCCGAGCCATTGCAAGTGCCGGCCGAGCAGGCGGAGCCGCGCATCAATGGCATCGCCCATGGCCTGCTGGGGAGCGCCCCGTGAAGCAGAGCCTGTTCGAAAGTCGCCATCAGGCGGACTGGGATGCCTTCGGCAGCCAGCTCGAAGCACTCGAGCGCGGCAAGGCAGACGCGCAAGCCTCCCAGGGTTTCGCCGCCCAATATCGGCAGCTTTGCCAGCACCTGGCCCTGGCCCAGGCTCGCGGTTACAGCAGTCACCTGATCGACCAGTTGCAACAACTGGCGATGCGTGGCCACCAGCAGTTCTACCGTCATCGCAGCCACCTTGCCGCGCAACTGATCCGTTTTCTGTTCGGCGGTTTCCCACGCCTGGTACGCAGTGAATGGCGTAGCGTGTGCGTGGCCAGCCTGCTGTTCTTCGGCAGCCTGGCGTTGATGGGGCTGCTGACCTACCTCTATCCCGAGCTGATCTTCAGCCTGGTCAGCCCCGACCAGGTCACTGAAATGGAAAGCATGTACGATCCCGACGCCCGTCGACTCGGGCGCTTCAGCGAACGCGGCTCCGGCGATGACTGGGTGATGTTCGGCTTCTACATCATGAACAACATCGGCATCGCTTTTCAGACCTTCGCCAGCGGCTTGCTGCTAGGGCTCGGCAGCCTGTTCTTCCTGCTGTTCAACGGCCTGATGATCGGTGCAGTGGCGGGCCACCTGACGCGCATCGGCTATGGCGAGCCATTCTGGTCCTTCGTCATCGGTCATGGCGCCTTCGAGCTCACTGCCATCGCCCTGGCCGGTGCAGCAGGTTTGAAGCTCGGCTGGGCGCTGCTGGCCCCTGGCCGCCGGCCTCGTGGCGAAGCCCTGCGCCTGGCCGCAGGCAAGGCGATTCAGCTGGTGTGCGGGGTGATCCTGTTCCTACTGCTGGCCGCCTTCATCGAAGCGTTCTGGTCCTCCACCACCTTCGCCAGCCCGAATATCAAGTACGCCGTCGGTGCCGGGCTCTGGTTACTGGTGCTGAGTTATCTGCTGCTGGCCGGCCGGAGGCAGCATGCGCCTGACTGAAGCCAGCGTCGCCATCCGTCCGCGCAGCGCCTGGGAAGCCATCGACCTCGGTGTGCTGCTCGCCCGTCGTCACGCCGGCCTGTTAATGGCCAGCTGGGCGTTGGTCACGATCCCCTTGTTCGGCCTGCTCTGCGCCTTGCTCTGGCAGTATCCAGGCTGGGCGATCTTCCTGTTCTGGTGGCTCAAACCGGCCTATGAGCGGTTGCCGCTGTACATCCTTTCGCACGCCCTGTTCGGCAACACACCCTCGTTGAAACAGGCCCTGCGCGCCCTGCCAAAACTGTTGCGACCGCAATTGCTGGCCAGCCTGACCTGGCGTCGGCTGAGCCCGACGCGCAGCTTCGATCTGCCCGTGCTGCAACTGGAGGGCCTGGCCGGCCAGGCACGCAGCCAACGCCTGGTGGTGCTCGGCCAGCGTGACAGCGCGGCGGCCACCTGGCTGACCCTGGTCGGCATGCATCTGGAAATCGCCCTGTGGATGGGCCTTGCCGCCCTGTTCTATCTGATGCTGCCACAACAGGTAGAACTGAACTGGACCTGGGAAAGCCTGCTTGCCGCAGGCAGTGGCCAGTGGATGTGGCTGGAGCACTTGTCCAATCTGCTCTACGTGCTGCTGCTGATCCTCTGGGAGCCGGTCTACGTCGCCTGCGGCTTCACTCTCTACCTCAACCGCCGCACGGCCCTGGAAGCCTGGGATATCGAACTGACCTTCCGCCGCCTGCGCCAGCGCCTGACCGGCAGCGCCTATGCGCTGTTGCTCGGTTGCGCCCTGCTGCTGACGCAGGTGCCGAATGCTGCATGGGCCGACACGCCACCAGTTGCCAGCGAAGAAGCCGAGCAGGCTGACCCGCAAGGCCCTGATGCACCGCGCCTGCTCAAGCAGCAACTGAGCAGCCAGGCCGCGCGTGAAAGCATCGAAGCACTGCTTGACGAACCGCCCTTCCAGCACCGCGAAACCGTGACACGCTGGCGCCTGGGCGAAGAGAAACCCGCAGAGGAACCCAAGCCGGAAGACGTCGAAGCGTTCCTCGACATGCTCAAGAACCTGCTCAAGCTGGGCGAATGGTGGAAGAGCCTGGACGTTGTCGCACAGATATTCGAAGTGCTGTTATGGGCGACCCTGGCCGCGCTGCTGGTCTTCGTCCTGTGGCGCTACCGCGAGTGGCTGCAGGCCTTTGGCGAACGTATCGGCCTGCCGACGCGGCGCAGGCCGGCCGCACCACAACAACTGTTCGGCCTGGAACTGGCGCCAGAGACGCTACCCGATGATGTCGCCAGCGAAGCCGAGCGACTCTGGGCCGAGCAACCTCGCGCTGCACTGGGCTTGCTCTACCGCGCACTGCTCAGCCGCCTGCTGCACGAGCATCGCCTGCCGCTGAAGCAGTCGCACACCGAAGGCGAAGTGCTGCATCTGGTCACCGACCTCGGGCAGCAGAATCTGGAAAACTACAGTCGTCAGCTCACCCTGCATTGGCAGGCGCTGGCCTATGGTCATCGCCTGCCTGCCGAGTCGTCGCGTCAGGGCCTGTGCCAGGGCTGGCGTAGCCTGTTCGGCCAGGAGCGTGCGGCATGAGTCGGCGCGCCGGCTTCCTCCTCAGCATGGCTCTGCTGCTGGGCCTGGGGCTGTTCGCCAGTTATGTGCTGGGCAAGCTCGAACCTTATGACGACGTGGTCGAGCACGGCCCTTCCCCCGAGGTTGCCAGCAGCCCGTACCTGGCTGCCGAGCACTTCCTGCGCAAACAGGGCATCGCCGCCCGCCGCGCCGAAGGCCTGGAGGTGCTGGACGGCCTGCCCAGCGAGGGGCAGACCCTGATGCTGCTGGCTGACCGCGGCAACATGACGCCGCGCCAGGTCGAACGCGTGTTGCAATGGACGGCCAATGGCGGTCATCTGCTGTTCATCGCCGAACGCCTGTGGGATGAAGAGGAAGGTAAGAGCGGCGACCTGCTGCTCGATCTGCTCGGCATCCAGCAATACATGAGTGACGATCTCGACGACGAAGAAGCCAGTGAGCCCGAGCCAGAAAGCGAAGCGAGCGAAGCCTACCCGCAACTCACCAAACTCTATCTGGAAAACGAACAGGCCCCGGCCTACATCGCCTTCGACACCGACTTCCACCTATACGATGCGCAGAACCGGGCGCACGCCTGGGCCAACAGCGACTCTGCCACGCACCTGCTGCAGCTGTACCACGGCGACGGCCTGATCACCGTACTCAGCGACCCATGGATCTGGCAGAACCGCAGCATCAACGAATACGACCACGCCTGGCTGCTCTGGTACCTGAGCCAGGACAGCGCGGTGACCCTGCTCTACTACGCCGACAGTGACGGTTTGGCCCGCCTGCTGCTGCGCCACTTCCCGCTGGCATTGCTGGTGCTGGCGCTGTTGATCATCGCCACCCTGTGGCACGTCGGCGTGCGCCACGGCCCGCTGCTGGCGCCGGCCAGTCGTGCCCGTCGTCAGCTCGAAGAACACCTGCGCGCCAGTGCCGACTTCCTGCTCCGTCGCAGTGGTCAGCACAGCCTGCTCAAAGGCCTGCAGCAGGACATCAATCGCCGCGCCCGGCGCCGTCATCCCGGCTTCGAGAAACTCGCCGTCGCCGAGCAATGGCAGGTTCTCGCTCGCCTGACCCGCCTGCCCACCAAGGACATCAGCCAGGCCATGCGCCCATTGCCGCCGCAGCGCCTATCCGCCAGTGACTTCACCCGCCAGGTCGCCCACCTGCAAACCCTCAGGAATGCCCTATGAGCGAGACCCCCGAGAACGACAACCTGCCGGTGCAGGACACTCCAGCTGCCGCGCCGAGCAATCCGCAGGTGCAGCAGCGCCAGCGTGCCAGCCAGTTGGCCCAGGCCCTGCGTGCCGAATTACGCAAGGCCGTGATCGGCCAGAGCGCGGTGATCGACGATGTGCTGACCGCGTTGATCGCCGGTGGCCATGTGCTGGTCGAAGGCGTGCCAGGGCTCGGCAAGACCCTGCTGGTGCGCGCACTGGCGCGCTGTTTCGGCGGCGAGTTCGCACGCATCCAGTTCACCCCGGACCTGATGCCCAGCGATGTCACCGGCCATGCCGTGTACGACATGCAGAGCGAGCAGTTCAAGCTGCGCAAGGGCCCGGTGTTCACCAACCTGCTGCTGGCTGACGAAATCAACCGCGCACCGGCCAAGACCCAGGCCGCCCTGCTGGAAGTGATGCAGGAGCGCCAGGTGACCCTGGAAGGCCGCGCCCTGCCGGTACAGCTGCCATTCATGGTGCTGGCGACCATGAACCCGATCGAGCAGGAAGGCACCTACCCGCTGCCGGAAGCCGAGCTGGACCGCTTCATGCTCAAGCTGCGCATGGATTATCCGCAGCAGGACGAAGAGCTGAACATGGTGCGTCAGGTGACGCGCTCGGCCAAGGCCGACATGCTCGAAGTCAGCCCGCTGCGTACCCTGCTGCAGGCCAAGGACGTGCTGGCGCTGCAGAAGATCGCCAGCGATCTGCCGCTGGATGACCAAGTGCTCGACTACGCCGTACGCCTGGCCCGCGCCACCCGCAGCTGGCCGGGCCTGGCCATGGGCGCCGGGCCGCGTGCCTCGATCGCCCTGGTGCGCGGTGCCCGTGCGCGCGCGCTGCTGCGTGGCGGCGACTTCGTTCTGCCGGATGACATCAAGAGCTGCGCGCTGGCGGTGTTGCGCCATCGCGTGCGCCTGGCGCCGGAGCTGGATATCGAAGGCCTGTCGGTGGACCAGGTCCTGCAACAGCTGCTCGATCAGGTGCCGGCACCGCGCCTATGAAACCTTCGCGCCTGCTCCTCGGGCTGCTCGGCGGCCTGTTCGCCGCTGCCGTATTGCTCGGCGCCCTGCCCCTGCTCGGCATACGCCTGGCAGACAGCCTGACGTCGCTGGCCTGGGGGCTGTTGCTGACCATACTGCTGGTCGCCGCTGTCGATGCCTTGTGGCTGCGTCGCCAGCGCTCGCCACGACTGGAGCGCGTATTGCCGGGCAACCTGCCGCTCGGGCGCTGGAGCGAGGTGCACCTGATCGCCCATCACGACTTCACCCAGACGCAACAAATCGAGGTCTTCGACCATGTGCCTGAAGGCATGGCTTTCGACTTTCTGCCGCAGCGCATCACCCTGCACCCTGGCCAGCAGACGCGCGTCAGCTATCGCCTGAAACCGCTGATCCGCGGGCACTTTCACTTTGCCCAGTGCGAGCTGCAATTGCCCAGCCCGCTGCACCTGTGGCAGGCCAAGCGCTTGCTGCCACTGCCTGACGAGAGCCGCGTCTACCCGGACTTCGCGCGTCTCTACGGTGCGCAGCTCAAGGCCGTGGACGATTGGCTAAGCCAGTTGGGCGTGCGCCAACGCCAACGCCGTGGCCTGGGCCTGGAGTTTCACCAACTGCGTGAATTTCGTGATGGCGACACCCTGCGCCAGATCGACTGGAAGGCCACCGCCCGCAAGCGCATGCCCATCGCCCGCGAGTACCAGGACGAACGCGACCAGCATATCGTCTTCCTGCTCGACTGCGGCCGGCGCATACGCAGCCAGGACGACGAGCTGTCGCACTTCGACCACGCTCTCAACGCCTGCCTGCTGCTCAGCTACGTGGCGCTGCGCCAGGGCGACGCCGTCGGTCTGGCGACCTTCGCCAGCAACCAGTCGCGTTACCTGGCACCGGTCAAGGGCCCTGCTCAACTGAACGTGCTGCTCAACGCCGTGTATGACCTCGATACCAGCCAACAACCGGCCGACTTCAGCGCCGCAGCCGATCTGTTGCTTGCACGCCAGCGGCGTCGCTCGCTGGTGGTGCTGGTGACCAACCTGCGCGACGAGGACGATCAGGATCTGCTCGCTGCCGTACGCCGCCTGTCACGCCAGCATCGCGTGCTGATCGCCAGCCTGCGCGAGGAAGCACTCGATCGTCTGCGGCAAACGCCCGTGGAGCAATTCGATCAGGCCCTGGCCTACTGCGGCACGCTGGACTACCTCAACGCCCGCGCCGACCTACACGAGCGCCTGGCCGCCCACGACGTGCCAGTACTCGACGCGCGTCCGGGCGAACTGGGCCCGGAGCTGGTCAGCAGCTATCTGGCCTGGAAGAAGGCCGGCGCACTTTAAGGTCCGTTGGTGTTTCGGCAAGACCGCGCCGAAAGAAGCAACTGCTGGCGCCTCTGCTTGTCGAAGCCAATGCTGCAGAGGCCCTGGCACCGGCTTTCCCACACAGATGTTGCGTGGTTATGGCCGTGGCCGGGTGCTATGATCCCGAGTCTGCGGCGCAAAGAGTACAAACTCGACGCCGCCCATAGGCCGCCCGTGATCGGCCTTGCGCATACCGCACACGACCTGAGTAGGAGATAGACCATGGCTTTTGAATTGCCGCCGCTGCCTTACGAAAAGAACGCCCTCGAGCCGCACATTTCCGCCGAGACCCTCGAGTTCCACCACGACAAGCACCACAACACCTACGTCGTGAACCTGAACAACCTGGTGCCGGGCACCGAGTTCGAAGGCAAGAGCCTGGAAGAAATCGTCAAGACTTCCTCGGGCGGCATCTTCAACAACGCCGCTCAGGTGTGGAACCACACCTTCTACTGGAACTGCCTGTCGCCGAACGGCGGTGGCCAGCCGACCGGCGCCCTGGCTGACGCCATCAACGCTGCCTTCGGTTCCTTCGACAAGTTCAAGGAAGAGTTCAGCAAGGTTTCCATCGGCACCTTCGGTTCCGGCTGGGGCTGGCTGGTGAAGAAAGCTGACGGTTCCCTGGCCCTGGCCAGCACCATCGGCGCTGGCTGCCCGCTGACCTCCGGCGACACTCCGTTGCTGACCTGCGACGTCTGGGAACACGCCTACTACATCGACTACCGCAACCTGCGTCCGAAGTACGTCGAGGCGTTCTGGAACCTGGTGAACTGGGACTTCGTCGCCCAGAACTACGCGGCCTGAATCTCAGCCCCGTAATGCGAAAACCCGGCCTTCATGGCCGGGTTTTTCGTTTCTGCATCATGTCTGCGCAGCTAGAGCAATCTGCGCGGTGAAAACTCCGCCCCCTGCTCCTCCACACGGTTGACCGCCTGGCTCAGTACGCGGTCGGCACGCACCGGTCCGAGGAACTCACAGAGCCCGATATAGAGCAGGTTCAGCAGCTTGCGCAGTTGCTCCAGCCCGAGACTGGCGACGCCGTCGCCACCCCCTTGCTCCAGCCAGATACGCAAGCGCGTCGACAGCTCGGAACTCACCCCCATGCCGGACAGATTACCGGCGGCAAAACGCCTCAGCGCGGCCTGCTGGGCACTATCGAGCTGCTCCTGCAAGGCCTGGCTCAGGGCCAGGAAAGTCGTTTGCGCGGCGCTGTCCGGGGTCGCGACTTGCCGCACGGCCTCATTGCGCCCCTGGCGCCAGGCGGCCAGTTGTTCCTCCGGGTCAGGCAGCAACTGCGCAGGTGGCCCGGTCAGGGCCCCCACCAACTCGCGATACAGCCGTGCCCGTTCGAGCTTGCGCTCGGTACGTAGCACCACCTCGGCGAGAAACTCATTGAGAGCGAACGGTGGCTGCTCCGCGTACTTGTTCTCCCACAACGCCAGCAGTGGCCAGACCTCTTCATCCGAGAAATGTCCGGCCAGACCGGTGTAGATCGCGCGACGACGCAGACTCAATCTCATCCTCAGCCCCTCCTCGACCATTGCTCGCTGTCGAAGGTCTGCGTCAGGTTGAACTCCGGATAACCAACCTCGGCATGCTCGGCAAAATCCAACCCGCGCTGCTCATGCTGGGTCGAAACCCGCAGCCCCATGGTCTTGGCCAACAGGAAGTAGAACACCAGGGCGACCGGGAAGGCCCAGAGAAAAGCGGCCGCAGCACCCAACGCCTGCACGGCAACACGCTCCCAGTTGAACAGGTCGCCCTGGTAGAACAGCCCGGCCGCCAAGGTACCCCAGATGCCGGCGAAGCCATGGACCGGAATCGCACCGACGACGTCATCGAGCTGCAGGCGATCGAGCAAGCGCATGCCATACACCACGACGAAACCGGCGATAAGCCCGCTGAACAAAGCGAAACCCGGCGCCATGCTGGCGCAACCGGCGGTGATGCCGACCAGACCGCCAATCGAGCCATTCACCGTAGTGGTCAACAGCACCGGGCTTGCCGTGCTGCGCTGCGCCAGTAGAGCGCCGAGCGCTCCAGCAACCGCAGCCAGATGCGTATTCAGGGCGATCAACCCAAGGCTGCTGCTGACTTCCAGGTTGCTGCCGGCATTGAAGCCGAACCAGCCCACCCAGAGGATGAAACCACCCAATGCCACCAGGCCGAGATTGTGCCCGGGGATCAAACGCGCCTTGCCATCAGCGGCAAAGCGACCGAGGCGCGGACCGAGCACCAGAATCCCTGCCAACGCACACCAGGCACCGACGCTATGCACCACGGTCGATCCCGCGAAATCGATGAAGCCGAGCTTGGCCAGCCAGCCCTGCCCGCCATACAGACCGCCCCACACCCAACTGCCGAATATCGGGTAGATCACACCGCTGATCAGCACAGCACCAACCAGGTAGGCGCCGTAGCGCGTACGCTCGGCCATGGCCCCGCTGGCGATGGTCGCAGCAGTGGCGGCGAACATCATCTGAAACAGTAGAAAGGTGTAATCCCAGGGCTCGCCAGTGTTCGGTGCAAAATGACTCATACCGAACCAGCCGGTGAGGTTGGCGCCGAACATCAGGCCAAAGCCGACCAGCCAGAACACGATGCCGCCCACACAGAAGTCCATGTAATTCTTCATCATCACGTTGACGGCGTTCTTGGCCCGCGCCATGCCGCTCTCCAACAAGGCGAACCCCGCTTGCATGAAGAACACCAGTACGCTGGCCATTACCAGCCAGGCCGTATTGACGGCCTCTTCACTGGCGGCGTGGGCCTGTGGGGCAAAGCTGATAGCGACGAGCAACAGCATGAGTGTTTTCATCACGGATCCCCTCCTGGTCGATGCCCGGTCTTCGCAACTCTTGTGCCAGCCTCGAAACAGGCGACAAGCGCCGCGACACAGGGCGTAACAGCAACAGGTGATCAATACGACCAAGGGTGCTCAAGTCCGTAACAATCGCACCGACACAGAGCAAGGAGTCGACCCAGAGACGTCGAATCGCACCAGGAGCGTTCCTTGTGGGATAAAAAGTGCCACCAGGCATGATGGCCCTTTGACGGCCAGGTCTAGATTGCCAATACTCTCGTCTGACTGACGCTGTAAGCATCGACATAAGGAATTGCCTTTGAAGCTGGAATTGAAAAACAGCTTGTCACTCAAGTTGCTCCGCGTGGTGCTGCTTTCAGCGCTGGTGGTCGGGGTGGTATTGAGCTGCGCTCAGATCGTCTTCGATGCCTACAAGACGCGCCAGGCGGTATCCAACGACGCGCAACGTATCCTCGGCATGTTCCGTGATCCCTCGACTCAGGCGGTGTACAGCCTGGATCGGGAAATGGGCATGCAGGTCATCGAGGGTCTGTTCCAGCACGAATCGGTGCGCTATGCGGCCATCGGCCACCCCAACGAGCCTATGCTGGCCGAGCGCACGCGCGAGTTGGCGCAGATTCCCACGCGCTGGCTGACCGACCCGATCCTCGGCCAGGAGCAGCAGTTCTCCACCAAACTGGTTGGCCGTGGCCCCTACAGCGAGTATTACGGCGACCTCAACATCACCCTGGACACAGCGCCCTACGGCGAAAGTTTCGTCACCAACTCGGTGATCATCTTCATCTCCGGCGTGCTGCGCGCCATGGCCATGGGCCTGGTGCTCTATCTGGTCTACCACTGGCTGCTGACCAAGCCACTATCGAAGATCATCGAGCACCTCACCCACATCAACCCCGACCGGCCCAGCGAGCACAAGCTGCCCATGCTCAAGGGCAACGAGAAGAATGAACTGGGACTGTGGATCAACACCGCCAACCAGTTGCTCTCCTCCATCGAACGCAACACTCACCTGCGCCGCGAAGCCGAGAACAGCCTGCTGCGCATGGCCCAGTACGACTTCCTGACCGGCTTGCCCAACCGCCAGCAACTGCAGCAGCAGCTCGACCAGATTCTCGAAGACGCCGGCCGACTGCAGCGCCGCGTCGCCGTACTGTGCGTCGGCCTGGATGACTTCAAGGGCATCAACGAGCAGTTCAGTTACCAGAGCGGCGACCAGTTGCTGCTGGCGCTGTCCGACCGTCTGCGCAGCCACAGCGGTCGCCTCGGCGCGCTGGCCCGTCTCGGTGGCGACCAGTTCGCCCTGGTGCAGGCCGATATCGAGCAGCCTTACGAAGCCGCCGAGCTGGCGCAAAGCGTACTCGACGACCTGGAGCTGCCCTTCCAGCTCGATCAGCACGAAGTACGCCTGCGCGCCACTATCGGCATCACCCTGTTCCCGGAAGACGGCGACAGCACCGAGAAGCTGCTGCAGAAAGCCGAACAGACCATGACCCTGGCCAAGAGCCGCTCGCGCAACCGCTACCAGTTCTACATTGCCAGCGTCGACAGCGAGATGCGCCGCCGCCGTGAGTTGGAGAAGGACCTGCGTGACGCCCTGGCGCAGAACCAGTTGCACCTGGTCTACCAACCGCAAGTGGACTACCGCGACCATCGCGTGGTCGGCGTCGAAGCGCTGCTGCGCTGGCAGCATCCGCAACATGGCTTCGTACCGCCGGACCTGTTCATTCCGTTGGCCGAACAGAACGGCACCATCATTCCCATCGGCGAATGGATTCTCGACCAGACCTGTCGCCAGCTGCGCGAATGGCACGATCAGGGTTTCAGTGATCTGCGCATGGCCATCAACCTGTCCACCGTGCAGCTGCACCACGCCGAGCTGCCGCGCGTGGTCAACAACCTGATGCAAGTCTACCGCCTGCCGCCGAAGAGCCTCGAACTGGAAGTCACCGAGACGGGCCTGATGGAAGACATCAGCACCGCGGCCCAGCACCTGCTCAGCCTACGCCGCTCAGGCGCACTGATCGCCATCGACGACTTCGGGACCGGCTATTCGTCGCTGAGCTACCTCAAGAGCCTGCCGCTGGACAAGATCAAGATCGACAAGAGCTTCGTCCAGGATCTGCTCGAGGACGAAGACGACGCCACCATCGTTCGCGCCATCATCCAGCTGGGCAAGAGCCTGGGCATGCAGGTCATCGCAGAAGGCGTGGAAACCGCCGAGCAGGAAGCCTACATCATCGCCCAGGGCTGTCATGAGGGTCAGGGCTACCTGTACAGCAAACCGCTGCCAGCACGCGAGCTGACCCTGTTCCTCAAGCAGGCACGCCGCCTGAGTTCAGCGGCAACGCTCTGACCCCCACCAACGAAAACGCCGCGATTGATCGCGGCGTTTTCGTTTGAGCTCTGCACATTCGGCTTACCAGTTCTGCACACCAAACAACCAGGCCGTGGCCAACGCACCAGCCAGGCATAGCACAGCGCCACCGGCGGCCTGCCAATAAAAGTTGCGCGCCAGTTCGTCCTCTCCGCTGTTGGAGAGAATGAACGGCTGCCGTTCGCTGGGCTTGGCCATGTGATGCCGAGCCGGCTCGGATGCCTTTTGCCGGTGCCGGTCCTCAGCCTCCAGTTGCGCCGCCAGCCGCACGCGGTTCCATTCCTGCTCGTCGAGTTCGCCGTTGCCGTCACTGTCGAAGCGTCGCAGAAGACCGACGTAGTCGCCCTTCCACTCGCGGATGACTTCGCCTTGAGCGTTATGACTGTCGAATCCCTGCTGCGCAGCGCCACGGGTGCGAAAATCACCGATGGCATACAACGGCTGGCCGACATGCAAACGCTCCTCGCTGTAGCGATAACGCTGGCCGCTGGTGAGAAAACCGAACAGCCCGGTCTTTGCCGGGCCCAGCGGGTGGCGCAGATTGCCCTCCCAGACTTCGTGTACCGCCGCACGAATCTCGGCACCACGAGGATCGATCAGGCATTCGCCGGTACCATCGACCAAGCGCAACCAGGCATCGCTGGCGCCACTCTCGATGATCCGCCAACTGCGCTTCTTGCCGCTGGAGCGATACTCCTCGATACGAAAGCGCCACCACAGGCAGGGTTTACCGGTCAGTGGCCCACGCAGTTGCATGTCCGGCAACGCCTCAAGCACGCCATAGAGTTCGACGTAGCCCTGCGCCGCCGAACGGATCTTCGAGGTTGGCGTATCGAGCAGATGGCGCGCCTGCGACCAGCGCCGCAGGCACCACCAGGCGCCGCCCAGACAGGCGCCCATGGTGAAGGTCAGGGTGAAAAAAAAGCCGAAAGGGTCGACCTGCAACATCTAAGAACCTGTTCATGATCTCGCGAGCTAGAGCGATACAAGGCAAAAGCACGCGAGGAAGCGGAGTTTACGTGCTGTAAATGAGCATCCGAGCGTGCTTTTAACGCAGTAGCGCCGACGCGCAGCAGATCATTAACAGGTTCTCAGTTGAACAGTGATTTCATGTCCACATCGGCTTTTTCCGCCTCGCTGAACACCAGCAGTTCGGCAGCCTGGAAGTTGAACATGCGCGCGATGAGTACGTCGGGAAACTGCTCGATGCGCACGTTATTGAGGTTGACCGCCTCGTTGTACAGCTCGCGGCGGTCGGCGATGCCATTTTCCAGGCCGCTGATACGCTGCTGCAGGTGCTGGAAGCTGTCGTTGGCCTTCAACTCGGGGTAATTCTCGGCCAGGGCGAAAAGCTGGCCGAGGCCTGCGCGCAGACCACTCTCGGCCTTGCCCAGGGCGCCGACGTCGTGCTGCTCGCGAGCGCTGGCAACGGCGCTACGGGCGGCGATCACCCGCTCCAGGGTCGAGCCCTCGTACTGCATGTACTGCTTGCAGGTTTCCACCAGCTTGGGCAATTCGTCATGCCGCTGCTTGAGCAGCACATCGATGTTCGACCAGGCCTTGCTCACGCCATGTTTGAGGCGCACCAGACCGTTGTACAACGACACCGCATAGGCGCCGAGCAGAACGAGGACAACGATGACGATCACGGCGGTCAGGCTCATGCAGTTTTCTCCATGCAGAACTGCGATTCAGGTGCTGGCATTCTAGCGGCAGCGCAACGCCTCGGCAGCGATATCCCGCACAGCGACGAATAATGGCCTTTACACATAATGCGAAACATTTGCATTATGTTGCAGTTTTTCAGGTACTGCTGAGTACCGTCCACATTTCGTACACGCAAAGGACACCGCCATGATTCGTATGCCCCTGGCCTCCGCCAGCCTGTTGGCCATTGCCATTGCCCTCGCTGGCTGTGGCGAAGACAAAGCCCCCGCGACCCAGGCAGCTGCACCTGCCGCCACCGAGAGCGCAGCACC
Source organism: Ectopseudomonas composti (assembly GCF_900115475.1). Lineage (GTDB taxonomy): Bacteria > Pseudomonadota > Gammaproteobacteria > Pseudomonadales > Pseudomonadaceae > Aquipseudomonas > Aquipseudomonas composti. The sequence goes on along the minus strand of NZ_FOWP01000004.1, from coordinate 242,817 downwards.
TGCTGCAGCCAAGGTCGACGAGGCGGCAGCGAAAGCCGTGGTCAACCATTACGCCGACCTGGCCCTGGCCGTGTTCAGCGACGCCGCGAGTACCGGCAAGGCCCTGCAGACTGCCATTGATGCACTGCTTGCCGATCCCAGCGAAGCGACCCTGAAAGCCGCACGCGAAGCCTGGCTGGCCGCACGCGTTCCTTACATGCAGAGCGAAGTGTTCCGTTTCGGTAACCCGGTGGTCGACGAGTGGGAAGGCCAGCTCAACGCCTGGCCGCTGGACGAAGGCCTGATCGACTACGTCGCCGATGACTACCAGCATGCACTGGGCAACCCAGGCGCGCAGGCCAACATCATCGCCAACACCGAGATCCAGGTCGGTGAAGACAAGCTCGACGTCAGCGAAATCACCGGCGAGCTGCTGGCCAGCCTGAATGAGCTGGGCGGCTCCGAGGCCAACGTTGCCACCGGCTACCACGCCATCGAATTCCTGCTCTGGGGCCAAGACCTCAACGGCACCAACCCTGGCGCTGGCGAGCGTCCCTACACCGATTACGTGGTGGGCGAAGGCGCCACCGGTGGTCACAACGAGCGTCGCCGTGCCTTCCTCAAGGCAGCTACCGACCTGCTGGTCAGCGACCTGAACGACATGGTCGAGCAGTGGAAAGACGGCGTTGAAGGCAACTACCGCAGCGAACTGGTCGCCGATTCGGCCGAGAACGGCCTGCGCAAGATGCTGTTCGGCATGGGCAGCCTGTCGCTCGGCGAACTGGCCGGCGAGCGCATGAAGGTCGCGCTGGAAGCCAACTCCACCGAAGACGAGCATGACTGTTTCAGCGACAACACCCACAACTCGCATTTCTACAACGGCAAGGGCATTCGCAACGTCTACCTGGGCGAGTACAAGAAGGTCGATGGCAGCACCCTGACCGGCCCGAGCCTGTCCGAGCTGGTGGCCAAGGCCGACGCCCAGGCCGATGCCACGCTCAAGACCGACCTGCAGGAAACCGAAGCCAAGCTGCAGGCCCTGGTCGACAGCGCCGAGAAGAACAACGTGCACTTCGACCAGTTGATCGCTGCCGACAACGCCGAAGGTCAGCAACTGGTGCGCGATGCCATCGCCGCACTGGTCAAGCAGACTGGCGCCATCGAGCAGGCTGCCGGCAAGCTGGGCATCAGCGACCTGAACCCTGACACCGCCGATCACGAATTCTGATCGTCCTAGCAGGTTGAAAAGCCGGCGCCCCGCAAGGAGCGCCGGCTTTTTTATGGCGGCTGGTGCCGTTCGGTAGGGTGCGCCGTGCGCACCAGCAGCCGTCGGTTCCCCGGTGCGCATGGCGCACCCTACATCCGCGCTACGCCGCTGCGATACTCACCGGGACTGACGCCATAAACCTGCTTGAACTGTCGCGACAGGTGGCTCTGGTCGGCGAAGCCCAGCTGCATGGCCACGCTGACCGCCGTGCAGCCACTCTTGAGCAAGGCCCGCGCCTGTTCCAGGCGTCGCTGCTTGAGCCAGGCATGCGGTGGCAGCCCCGTCGCACGACGAAATACCCGCGCGAAGTGAAAAGGTGAAAGATTGACCGCTGCCGCCAGCTCCTCCAGCGAAGGCGGCTCGACCAGGCGTTCGGCCAGCATCTGCTTGGCGCAGGCCACGGCCCAGGGCTCGCGCCCAGGCGCGGGCGGTTCGGCAAGCTGCGCATGGTGCTGGAACAGCAGCAGGATCGCCTCACGCCAGGCCAGTTGCTGCTGCAACGCCTCGGCGCCGTGTTCGAGCAACTGGTGCAGGTGCAGAAAGGCGGCGTGCAAACGCGGATCATGCAGCACGCTGAAGGAAAATGACGGCATGCCGGTCTTGGCCAACCCCAGCTCCTGCAGTGCCCCCAATACCTGGGCATTGTCGGGGTAGAAACCGCGATAGCGCCAACCGTCTTCGTGCGCCTTGGAGCCGGTGTGCACTTCGTCCGGGTTGATCAGCACCATGCTGCCCTGCGGCGCCAAGTGATCGCTGCCACGGTGGCGAAAGCGCTGGGCACCATGTTCGATCACGGTGAAGACGAACCCTTCATGCACGTGCGGCGCGAAGCGCTGCTCGAGGTAGCGCGCCTGCAACAATTCGACGCCGCTCAATGCGGAAGCTTTCCAGAAGCGGGTCTGCTCGCGGCTGTGCATAAGGTTCAGGCGTTGAAGCCAGCCTCCATCGCCTCACGCAACGCTGGCCACTCCAGGTCGGTGATGCTGTACAGCACGGTGTCATCGAGACGACCATCAGCCAGGCGGCGATGGTTGCGCAGCAAACCTTCACGGACGGCACCGAGCTTCTCGATGGCGCGTTGCGAGCGCAGGTTACTGGCAGCGGTTTTGAGCTGTACACGCACCACGCCCCAGTTATCGAACGCATGCCTGAGCATCAGGTACTTGATGGTGGTGTTCAGTCCGCTGCCGTGTTGATTGCGGTCGAGCCAGGTCCAGCCGATTTCGCAGGCTGGCAGGTTGTTCATGAAATCGGCAAAGCGCGTGGTGCCCACCAGTTCGTCACCCAGACGAATGACGAACGGCAAGGCCCGCTGCTCGCGCAGATCGGCCAGGGCGCTGCGGTACCAATCCAGTCGCTGGGTGCCGCTCATGTACAGCAGCTCCTCACGATTGGCCTCGGCCAGCGCCACCAGGGCGGGGATATCCGCGTCAGAAAGCGGTTCCAGGCGCAACGCGCCACGTTGCAAAGTCACCAGCTGCGGCTTGAACATGGAGTCCTTCCTCGGACAGAGTCGCAAACGCACCACGCTATCAGCCCCTGGGCTCCGGCACAATCGAGTCCCGTCGCAAAGCCTGTGGTGGGCCCTGCGACCTTGGTCGCAGCCGACAGCGTCTGGCTTTGTGCAACACTGATCAGCATCTGCCTCGCCTCGGCGGCCAGGCTCAACTCGTTCCACTGTGCGTTTCGGAGTCTGCATGTCGCTGTCCCCTGGGTTGATCGCCGCGGTCGCCTTGATCTACATGGCCATTCTTTTCGCCATCGCCTTCTATGGCGACCGCCGCAGCGCGCCCATGCCGCCGAAAATCCGCGCCTGGGTGTACTCGCTGTCGCTGGCGGTCTATTGCACCAGCTGGACCTTCTTCGGCGCCGTCGGCCAGGCCGCCGAACAGCTGTGGTCGTTCATCCCGATCTACCTCGGCCCGATCATCCTGATGCTGACCATGCCCTGGGTGCTGCAGAAGATGGTGATGATCAGCAAGCAGGAGAACATCACCTCCATCGCCGACTTCATCGCCGCGCGCTACGGCAAGTCGCAGTCACTGGCGATCGTCGTGGCGCTGATCTGCCTGGTCGGTGTGCTGCCCTACATTGCCCTGCAGCTCAAGGGCATCGTCCTTGGGGTCAATCTGTTGATCGGCGTGCACGCCCAGGACACCGGCACCAGCGCACAGGACACGGCGCTGATCGTGTCGCTGGCACTGGCGCTGTTCACCATCTTGTTCGGTACGCGCAACCTCGACGTCACCGAGCACCACCGCGGCATGGTGCTGGCCATTGCCTTCGAATCGCTGGTCAAGCTGCTGGCCTTCCTTGCCGTGGGCGCGTTCGTCACCTTCGGCCTGTACAACGGTTTCAACGACCTGCTGGAGCAGGCGCACAACACCGCCGAGCTGGACGACTTCTGGAACGAGGCGGTGAACTGGCCGGCGATGCTGGTGCAGACTGGCATGGCGATGATCGCCATTGTCTGCCTGCCGCGGCAGTTCCATGTCACCGTGGTGGAAAACATCGAGCCCAAGGACCTGCGCCTGGCGCGCTGGGTATTCCCGGCCTATCTGGTGCTGGCCGTGCTGTTCGTCGTACCCATCGCCCTCGCCGGACAAATGCTGTTGCCGGCCGGCGTGACACCGGACTCCTTCGTCATCAGCCTGCCCTTGGCCGAAGCCCATCCAGGCCTGGCCGTGCTGGCCTTCATCGGCGGCGCGTCGGCCGCCACGGGCATGGTCATCGTCGCCTCGGTGGCGCTGTCGACCATGATATCCAATGACATGCTGCTGCCCTGGCTGCTGCGCCGGCAAAGCACCGAACGGCCATTCGAAGCCTTCCGTCACTGGATGCTTACCGCACGCCGGGTCAGCATCGTGCTGATCCTGCTGCTGGCCTACGTCTGCTATCGCCTGCTCGGCGAGGGCACCAGCCTGGCGACCATCGGCCAGGTCTCGTTCGCGGCCATCGGCCAGTTGGCGCCGGCCATGTTCGGTGCACTAGTGTGGAAGCAGGCCAACCGCCGCGGCGTGTTCGCTGGCCTGATCTTCGGCGCCATGCTCTGGTTCTACACCCTGGTTCTACCGCTGGCCGCACGCGGTATGGGTTGGTCGCTGGACAGCTTTCCCGGCCTCACCGCTCTGCTCTACGCCCCCATCGGCCTGCAGGTCGACCCGCTGACACGCGGTGTGGTGCTGTCGCTGGCTGGCAATATGCTGCTGTTCGCCTGGGTTTCCTGGTTCTCGCGCACACGCGTGTCAGAGCACTGGCAAGCCGGTCGCTTCATCGGCCATGACCTGGGCACCAAACCCAGCAACCGCAGCCTGCTGGCAGTGCAGGTGGCCGATCTGCTGATGCTGTCCAGCCGCTTCGTCGGCGAAGAACGTGCGCGGCAGAGCTTCACCCGCTTCGCCCTGCGCCAGGGCAAAGGCAAGGACTTCGATCCCAACCAACCAGCCAATAGCGAGTGGATTGCCCACACCGAGCGCCTGCTCGCCGGTGTCCTGGGCGCCTCCTCGACCCGTGCAGTGGTCAAGGCCGCCATCGAAGGCCGCGAGATGCAGGTCGAGGATGTGGTGCGCATCGTCGACGAAGCCAGTGAGGTGCTGCAGTTCAACCGCGCCCTGCTGCAAGGCGCGATCGAGAACATCACCCAGGGCATCAGCGTGGTCGATCAGAACCTGCGCCTGGTGGCCTGGAACCACCGTTACCTGGAATTGTTCGAGTACCCCGAAGGCTTGATTTACGTCGGTCGACCGATTGCCGAGATCATCCGCTTCAATGCCGAGCGCGGCATGCTCGGTGGCGGCGACCTAGAAGCGAACGTGGCCAAGCGACTGTACTGGATGCGCCAGGGTACTGCGCACAGCTATGAGCGGGTATTCCCCAATGGCCGGGTGATCGAGTTGATCGGCAACCCCATGCCGGGCGGCGGTTTCGTCATGAGCTTCACCGATATCACCGAGTTCCGCGAAGCCGAGCGTGCACTCAAGGATGCCAACGAAAGCCTCGAACGGCGGGTTGCCGAACGCACCCACGAACTGTCGAAACTGAACCAGGCGCTGACCGAAGCCAAGGCCCATGCCGAGGCTGCCAACCAGTCGAAAACGCGCTTCCTCGCTGCGGTCAGTCATGACCTGATGCAACCGCTCAATGCGGCTCGGCTGTTCTCGGCCGCGCTGTCCCATCAGGACGACGCCCTGCCCTGCGAAGCTCAGGAGCTGGTTCGGCACCTGGACAGCTCGTTACGTTCGGCCGAGGACCTGATTACCGACCTGCTGGATATCTCGCGCCTGGAGAACGGCCGGATCACCCCGGATCGCCACCCCTTCGCCCTGGCCAACCTGTTCGACACCCTCGCCGCCGAGTTCGGCGTGCTGGCAGCCGAACAGGGCATCGACCTGCGCGTACGCGGCAGTCGGCAATGGATCGACAGCGACATCAAGCTGCTGCGCCGGGTGCTGCAGAACTTCCTGACCAATGCTTTCCGCTATGCCAAGGGCCGCGTGGTGCTCGGTGTGCGGCGTGAAGGCAATCAACTGCGCCTGGAAGTCTGGGATCGCGGCATGGGTATCCCCGAGGACAAACGCAAGGTGATCTTCGAGGAGTTCAAGCGCCTCGACAGCCACCAGACGCGCGCCGAAAAAGGGCTGGGGCTGGGGCTGGCAATTGCCGACGGCCTCTGTCGCGTGCTCGCCCACCGCCTGGAGGTACGTTCCTGGCCGGGCAAGGGCAGCGTGTTCAGCGTCAGCGTGCCACTGGCGAGAAGGCCCGCGCCGAAACCACAAGGCGTTAGCGTGCCGACCGTCGATGGCCAACCGCTGCAAGGCACCCAGGTGATCTGCATCGACAATGAGGACAGCATCCTCACTGGGATGTACAGCCTGCTGTCGCGCTGGGGCTGCCAGGTGTGGACAGCACGCAATCGCCTGGAGTGTGAGCACCTGCTCAGTGAGGACGTGCGTCCGCAGCTGGCGTTGGTCGACTATCACCTCGACGAAGGCGAAACCGGTACCGAACTGATGGCTTGGCTGCGCACGCGCCTGGGCGAGCCGGTACCCGGCGTGGTGATCAGCGCCGACGGTCGCCCGGAGTTGGTCGCCGAAGTGCATGCCGCGGGTCTCGACTACCTGCCCAAACCGGTCAAACCAGCCGCCCTGCGCGCGCTGCTCAGTCGTCACCTGGTACTGCGCGGCTAAGGCATTGGCGGGCACATCAGCCGCGCTGCAGGAACCCCTGCAGCAGCTGATGCACCCGTTCGCTCAGCTCGCGGTTGGCGGCCACCGGCAGACCGCGCGCCAGCTCTGCTTCGACCACCTGTTCGACCAGCGGACGCAGCTGCAGCAGCTGAGCACTTAGCCCTTCCAGCTGATCCGCGCGAGGCAGCGAACTCTGCAGCAGCGGGTTGACCAGATGACCGACGATCATCTGCACGATACCGGTTGACACCTGCTCGACGTGCCGGCGAATCGATTCCAGCTCGTCAAGCAATGCGGGCAGTGGAATACCGGCGCGGTACAACTCGACACCCGCCGCGAACAGGCGCGGGCTGGGCACGCTGAGGTGGTCACCGGCGAACTGCAACAAGCCCATGGCCATGGCACGGTCAATCACCGCCTCCTCCAGATCGTCAGCGAAGATCGCCTGCAACTCGGCGAACTCCAGGCGCCCCGGCTGCTCGGGCTCACCGGGGCCACGGATGGCCTGGTCGAGCCCCAGTACATGGGCCAGATCGCGCCCTTGCGCCCAGGCGTCGAACAGTTCGCGGATGCTGGCGATGCTGTAGCCGCGCTCCAGCAGTTGGCCGACCAGACGCAGGCGTGCGAGGTGCTCGCCGTTGTAGACGCCGACACGCCCGCGCCGTTCGGGCGGCGACAGCAACCCGCGGTCCTGATAGGCGCGCACGTTGCGCACGGTGGTTTGCGCCGCCTGGGCCAGTTCGTCGACCGTGTATTCGGCGGCAACCGCCGCCGCCACAGGGGCGGCATTGCCAAGCAGGCGCTGGAAAAACAGGGAAACGTCAGTCATGCGCCGATCATAGTCGCGCGCCGAGCCCCCGCCAACCGCGTCACGCGCCCCAACCAAGGTCTGGACTTGCTCGGACACAACCCGGCACCAGGTCGCCCAGCAACGCCGCAAAGCCCCTGCACAGAGCGGCTCAGACAGTCGCGGTAACGAAGTAACGCTGATATCCAGGCACGTGCGCATGGCTAGGCAAAGGCAGCATCACGCTCAACAATGACGATTACATCAAACAATGTAATCGTCATCTTCCGGAGCCTGCCATGTTCCCGCTCGCCGATTCTCTCGGTCTCTTCCGATGAACGCGCCGCTGCAGCGCCATGAACGGCCACCACAGCAGTTAGACGTCCACAGCGACGGCCTGCGCCTGTGCACCTACGTCTGGGACAAGGCCGACGCACCGACCCTGCTGCTGGTGCACGGTTATCCGGACAATCACGAGATCTGGCTGCCGCTAATTCGCGAGCTGGCCGACGACTACCGCATTGTCGCCTACGACGTGCGCGGGTGCGGCGCCTCCCAGGTGCCGAAGCGCCTGCGCGACTATCGCCTGGAGCAGTTGGCGCGCGATCTGGAAGCGGTGCTGCGGGCCACCAGTGCGGATCGAACGGTGCACCTGATCGCCCACGACTGGGGCTCAATCCAGAGCTGGGAAGCGGTGACCGAACCGCGCATCCAGCCACTGCTGGCGTCTTACACCAGCATCTCCGGCCCCTGCCTCGACCATGTTGGCCACTGGATGCGCGAGCGCCTGAACCTGCGCCGCCCTGCCGCGCTGCTGCAAGCCCTGCGGCAGTTGTTCAGCTCCTGGTACATCGCCTTCTTCCACACCCCGCTGCTGCCGGAACTGGGCTGGCGGCTGGGGTTGGATCGCGCCTGGCCCTGGCTGCTGCGCCGCCTCGAAGGCGTACCCAACCTGCCGCCGAGCCGCACGCAGCGCGCCGACGGCATACGTGGCGTGCAGCTGTATCGCGCCAACTTCATCCGCAGCCTGCTATGGCCTCGCTCGCGCAGCACCCGCGTGCCGGTGCAACTGATCGTGCCGCTCAACGACCGTTTCGTGCGCCCGCAGCTGTTCGACGATCTGCAGCACTGGGCACCGCTACTGACCCGCCGTGAAGTCCGCGCCGGCCACTGGCAGTTGCTGGCCGAGCCCGGTGTCCTGGCCGGCTGGCTGCGTGAGCATGTGAACAAACTGGAGCAAGTACGCCCCCGAGAGGCCCGCACATGAGCCAAGCCAATCAACCGCCCCTGCAACAGCGCAAGGTGCGCTTCGATTTCGCCGACACCCCGCTGCACTGGGTGCCGAACGAACCGGAGGCCTCGCACATCATGAACGGCCTGCACCTGCTGCTGCCGGCCGGCGAATTCTGGTTTTGCAAGGTCTACAACAAGGCCCTGCCACTGGTCAGCGAGCCCAGCCTGCGCGAGGACGTGCGCGGTTTCGTGCTGCAGGAGGCGCAACATGCCCGCGCCCATGGCAGTGCGTTGACGCCCTACCTGATCCGCCACGGCATCGACCCCAAGCCCTTCACGCGCAAGGTCGACTGGCTGTTTGACAAGGTTCTGTGCGACTACCCGCTGGGCGAGAACGCCCTGACACGCCGCTTGCAACCCTGGTGGCTACGCCAGCGGGTCGGCCTGATCGCGGCCGTGGAGCATTTCACCTGCGTGCTCGGTGACTGGGTCGTCAACAGTCGTGGGCTCGACCGTGCCGACCCGGTGATGCTCGACCTGCTGCGCTGGCACGGGGCCGAGGAAGTGGAACACCGCTGCGTGGCCCATGACCTGCACGTGCACCTGGGCGGCAGCCTGGCGATGCGCTGGCTGTTCATGCTGATCGCCACGCCAGCGCTGCTCTATCTGTTCAGCGATGCAATGAAGGTGATGATGCGCCAGGACCCGAGCACACGTTACCGCCCTGGCTTTCTGCGCATGTGGCACGACCTGGGCGAGCGCGGCCTGCTGCCGACCACGGCCAGTGTCGGCCGCTCGGTGCTGCGTTACTTCAATCCGCGTTATCACCCGCGTATCGAGGGCGATCTACAGGCGGCACTGAATTACCTGGCCAACTCGCCGGCCGCGCTACGCGCCGAGGCGGAAAAAGCCGCGGCCTGAAGCGGTGGATCGCCACATGTAGGGCGGGTGCAACCCGCCATTGGCACTCCGGCGGGTTGCACCCGCCCTACGTCCTACAATCACCGGCAGTGAGCGCTCACTCGCCCAGCTCATCCAGCGCCGGCAGATCGGCGGACCGCTCCAGCAGCTCGTTCGGCAGGCTCTTGCTGGCACGGGCGCCCAGCAGCTTGAGGTTTTCCACACGGCCGACCAGGTTGCCGCGACCGTCCACCAGCTTGTTGCGAGCACTGGCATAGGCTTTGTCCAGTTGCTGCAAGCGGCTGCCCATCTCGTCCAGATCGGCGACGAAGGCGACGAACTTGTCGTACAGCTGGCCCGCACGCTCGGCGATCTCGCGGGCATTCTGGCCCTGCCGCTCCTGGCGCCAGAGGCTGTCGATCACCCGTAGCGTGGCCAGCAAGGTGGTCGGGCTGACGATCACCACTTGTTGCTCGAACGCTTCCTGAAACAGGTCCGGCTCGGCCTGTAGCGCCGCGGCGAACGCTGCTTCGATGGGGACGAAGAGCAGAACGAAATCGAGACTGTGCAGCCCTTCCAGGCGCTGGTAATCCTTGCCGGAGAGCCCCTTGAGGTGACTGCGCAGGGACAGCAGGTGCTGCTTGAGCGCCTGCTGGCGAATCGGCTCGTCCACCGCCGCGACGTACTGCTGATAGGCACTGAGGCTGACCTTGGCATCAACGATCACCTGCCGGTCACCGGGCAGACGAATCAGCACATCCGGTTGAAAACGCTCACCGCCGGCGCCCTTGAGGCTCACCTGGGTCTGGTACTCGCGGCCCTTCTCCAGGCCGGCATGCTCCAGCACCCGCTCCAGCACCAGCTCGCCCCAGTTGCCCTGGGTCTTCTGCCCCTTGAGGGCGCGAGTCAGGTTGGTCGCCTCGTCACCCAAACGCTGATTGAGCTGCTGCAGACGCTCCAGCTCCTTGCTCAGGGAAAAGCGCTCGCGCGCCTCTTGTTGATAACTCTCGTCGACGCGTTTCTCGAAGGCCTGGATCCGCTCCTTGAGCGGATCGAGCAACTGGCCCAGGCGCTGCTGACTGTTCTCGGCGAAACGCTGCTCGCGCTCATCGAAGATCTTCGTTGCCAACTCAGAGAACTGCGCGCGCAGCTCGTTGCGCGCGCCCTGCAGGTCATCCAGGCGCTGCTGCTGGTTGTCGCGGTTTTCCTGCAGCTCGGCGGCCAGCGCCGCACACTCGGCGCTGAGCCGTCGCAGTTCAGCTTCATTACGATCGCGCTGCTGATTCCACGACTGTGCGGCTTCGCGGGCGATCTGCCGCTCCTGCTGCAGCAATTCGTTCTCACGGCGCAGCCCGGCCAGCTCGGTCTGCTGCTCCACCTTGATCTCGCTGACTTCGGCCAACTCGTCGCGACAGGCATCGAGCTGCGCCAACAACCCGGCCTGACTGAGCTGCGCATGCTCCAGACGCTCCTGCAACAGCGCCTGCTCGCCCTGCTCACGAGTCAGCCGGCGCTGCAAGGACCAGAGGCCAGCCAATAGCGGAACCAGCGCGACGACGGCGCCAATGGCGAGAGATAAAGGATCGATTGGCATAGACGCTCCATGTTTGACCGCCGAGCAGTATACCCAGCCGGCGATTTACACGGGGCCAGCACGCAATCAGCGCGACAGGCGCTCCAGCTCTTGCTGGGCACCACGGTCGCCTGCACGCGCAGCCTGGCGCAGCAGTTCATAACCGATGCGGCGGTCACGGGTATTGCCGCAGTCGCGGCAGAGCAGTTGGCCCAGTCGGCTTTGCGCCTGCACACAACCTTTACGGGCAGGCTGCTTGAGCAGATTGCCAGCGATGCGTTTGACGCTGGAGGTTTGCCCCAGACGCGGGCTGTCGAGCAGCCAAAGCGCGACGCGCATGGGCAGACGAGAAGAGCTGGAACGAACCGCGGAGGATGAAGCCGGTAAAGCGCGAGGCATAAATAAAGAGGGGGGTGACTGCCGGGGCGCGCCACTCTACTCCTTTTTTCCTGAAGGTAAAGCCTTGCCTGCCAGAAGGATTTCAGCGCCTCCAAAGAGTTCCCTCACAATCCACAGAAGCTGTGGATAACTCCGTGCACAACTTGGGCGAAAGCGCTCACAGGGCCGATGGCTTGGGGCTCGCAGTCAAACTGACGATTTTTTCACCAATGGAAAAAATGCATATTTTTCATTGACTTAAAAATGAACCACGGAAAATCAAACGTTTAGCGGCGATTCTGACAGTGAGATGACAGACTGCTTCAGCATTGTGCACAACTCTCTGCGACATATCCGCGCAGCGCTCTGTTTCGGGGCATTTCGCCGGCCAGCGCAGTATTCATGCGGGGTGTGGCAGCTGCCCCTGCACCAGGAACTGCTCCCAGTGAAACAGCCGAGGCTGATCCGGCGTCTGCGCATGTTTGAACGCCACGTAGTCGCCCGTGGTTTCGCACAGCCAGGCCGTCAGGTTACGCGGCCGTTTTTCCGCGAAGGCGGCCGGCACGTAGAGCGCGACATTGCTACCGCCGTCCGGGCAGCGCGCCGAGCGATACTCGAAGGCCTGAATACCGGCCGCACGCATTGCTGAGCCGAGGCGCTGGGGCACGCTGTAGTCGCTAGGGTGAGCCAACAGAGCGCCGTGCTGATCAAACGGTGGCTGCTGCAACTGAATACCGCGCTCGACGCGATAGCGCGCTTCGAAGGTGGAATGCTCGGAGAGGATGCGCCCGCTGGGCGGCGGCGTGGCCATGCCGTTCCACAGCACGAAGCGATAGTAGGCGGCCTCGGCCATCGCCGTTTCCAGACGCTGGGCGGCATAGAACAGGCTGGGCTCATGCACGCTGCCAAAACGCGAGCCCCAGCGCAGTGGTGGATAACGAAACGGTGTCTTCAACAGATAGTGCAACGGCTCGGCGGCTTCGGGCAGCGGCGGCTTGCTGCTCTCGAGCAACTCTTCGAGCAGCGCTTGCTCGGCGAGGTTATCCACCAGTTGCAGGGTCGCGACCTGCGCCTGACTTTCCACCATGCGCAGCAGCCTGCCGCGCAGCGGTCGCACCTGTCGCTCGCCCTCACATAGTTGCCAGATGTCCATGGCGATCCCTCCCTACCTCATATCGCTGCCGCGAACCGCGCCGACAATCGGTGCGCATGGCGCACCCTACTTGTACTCAGACCTTGCCACGAATGGCGTCCAGATACTCGACGACGCGTACCAAGCCCTGCACCTGCCCCATCTGCTGCAGCGGCACGCCGGCCAGGTGGCGGTTCTCGGTACGCAGAAAGTGGCGCATGTCCTGCTGGTTGCCGCCGAACAGGGCGAACAAGGCGCGGTAGGCGCGAATCAACAACAGGGCCAGTTCACCCGTCTTGCTCTGCGGGCGCAAACCGCCCTGCTCGTTCCAGCGGCTGATGGCGCTGCGATGCACGCCGACGATATCGGCCAGCTCCTGCTGGGTCAGCCCCAACTGTTCACGGGTATTGAGCAAGGCCTTGGCCAGTACCGCATCGGCGTCAGGCTGGCTGCGAGTCACTGCACTCATCATTTCCTCCTACGCGTGTTTTAAACAAAAAAAACAATAAAAGCTGTAAACACACAATAGCACGGAAAGCCGCTTGGCACCCACCCGAGCATGGGGTACCGTCCCTTGCACGGCATCTGGCAAGGAGAACTCATGAGCCGCCGGCGTTTCTGGCTGAGCATCTGCGTAGCGACTCTGGCGGTGTTGTCGCTACTGGTCTGCTACGCCGGCTACCGCGTGCAACAACTGCTCGAGGAGCAGCACGTCGAGCTGGACTGGCAACGACTGAGCCTGTCCTGGCGCGGCCTGCAGTTGCACGATGTGCGACTGACGCAGCGTCAGGGCGGTGAGTTGCACGCGCAGGCCAGCCTACTGCAACTCGATTGGCTGGCCAGCGAGGCGCCGCGCTATCGGCTGCTTGCCCAAGGCCTGCAAGTCGCCTGGCAACCCGCGCCAACAGCCCCGCAGAAATCGGATGACAGCGACCTCGGTGCCCTCTTCGAGCGCGCACTCAACACCCTGCCCTGGTTGCCACGACAGATCGACGTGCGCGACGCCCAGACGCAGTTGCCCTGCCGCAGCGGTCAATGCACGCTCGACGGCAACCTCAGCCTGCAGCATCTGGACGATGCACTGCAGTTGCACCTGCAACTTGAGCGCGAGACGCACAGCGCGCAGCTACACGCACGGCTGCAGGGCCTGGGCTCTGCGCCGGATAGCACACGCCAGCTGGCGATGAACCTGCACCTCGACAATCAGCAGCAGATGGAGCTGCATAGTGATCTGCTCGCCCAGGGCGATGCATTGCAGTGGTCTGGCAACCTGCTGCTCGCGCCTCTGCAGGAGATCGCCTGGGTCGGCGCCTGGCTGAGCGAATGGACACCACTCGACGCAGCCAACCTGCCAGCCACGCCGCAGCAAGCCGGCATCATCGCCCACTGGCAACTGCAGTTGCCGCAGGCCACCCGACAGCTCGGCGAGCTACTGGCCGCGCCGGGGTGGCTGCGTGTCGACGCCCAACTGCCGCAGCCCTGGCCGCTGCCCGGCGTTGGCCTGGTCAGCGGCGAACTGCAGCTCGACCTGCTCAACGCCACAGGCACGTGGCAAGCGCGCAAGCTGCACGGCAACCTGCAACTCGACACTCACGGCGCGCCCTGGTTGGCCACGCTGCCAAGCGGCTTGCAACCCAACCAGTTGCAGATGCAGCTCACACCACTGGAGAACGACCACGACAACGAGCTGGCCGTGCAACTCAAGCTCAGCGGACAGGGCGCACTCGAGCTGCAGGTGAACGCCGAGCTCGGCCTGCAGCAGGCGCCCGACTGGTCGCTGGCCCTGCGCCAGCTGCAACTCGACGCCCGTAGCAAGCGCGTGGATCTGGCAGGCAATCGTGCCGACGGCCTGCAGCTGAGCCTGGGCATGACCGGCAGTGCGACCACGCAGCAGGTGCAACTCAAGGTCGCTGACAACTCTCGCCTGGCTATCCAGCGACTGCGCAGCGGTGATCTGGAACTGCAGCAGGCGCAACTGACACTCGCCGGCCTCGCCCTCGCTGGAGCGCCACGCTCACCGACGCTGTCCGGGCCATTGGCGCTGCGCATACAAAGCCTGCAATACCCGCAACTGCAAGCGCAAGGCTGGCAATGGCAAGGCCGGCTAGAGGCCGACAGCACCAGCCAGACACTCGACGGTGCACTGCTGGCCGACTCGGGACTGAGCATGGCGCTGCGCCTGAACAACACCGCCGCTGCGCTGGGTCTGAACGCCACACTCGACGAGCTATTCCTGCGCGCGGGCAATCCGCTGGCGCAAACCCTGGCCAGTTGGCCGCCGCTGCTGGCGCTGGACAACGGCCGCATCCAGGGCGACGCCAGCCTCAGTTTGCCCAGCGGCAAGCCCCTGCAACTGCTGGCGAAGCTGAGCGGCAAAGGCCTGGCCGGTATTTATGATCGCAGCACGCTGAGCGGCGTGGACACTGAACTGCAGCTACGACTCACTGGCGACCGCCTGACGCTGGAGCTACCGAGCCTGAGCGCGAAACAGATCAACCCCGGCATCGCCCTCGGCCCCTTGCAGCTGCAGGCCAGCTATCAGGCCAGCCTGCAACGCCCTCTGGCCGGCAGCCTCAGCCATCAGCGTGCCGAACTGGGCGTACTCGGCGGCAGCTTGAGCCTGGAGCCGGCGACCTGGGCGCTGGATCGCTCCAACCAGTTGCTGCCACTGAAACTCAGCGGCCTGGACCTGCAGGAACTGTTTCGCGCGTATCCGGCCGAAGGACTGGAAGGCAATGGCCTGCTCGACGGTACGCTACCGCTGCGCCTGGGCGAAGCGATCAGCGTCGAGCAGGGGCTGATCGAAGCACGCGCCCCCGGCGGCCGCCTAAGCTTTCACTCGCCGCGCATCCGCGCCATGGGCCTGGCCAACCCTGGCATGAAGCTGGTCACCGACGCGCTGGAGGACTTTCACTACGACCTGCTCAGCAGTAGCCTCGACTATGATTCGTCCGGCACACTGCGCCTTGGTATGCGTCTACATGGACAGAACCCGGCCATCGAACAGGGCCGGCCAATCCACTTCAACATCAATCTGGAAGAAGACATTCCGACCCTGCTGGCCAGCCTGCAACTGACCGACAAGGTCAGCGACATCATCCAGCAACGGATTCAGCAACGGATGCGCCAGCGTGTCCCCCAAGAATCAAAGGAGTAGCGCCATGCGCACGTACCGCCTCCTCGCCGCCTTCAGCCTGGGCCTGCTGTGCCAGGCCTGTACCCCGACGGTGCAGCTGGCCATGCCCAACGAGCCGATCAATATCAACCTCAACGTCAAGGTCGAGCACGAGATCTACATCAAGGTGGACAAGGCGCTGGACAACGTATTCAACGAAGATAGCGGTCTGTTCTAAGAGCGTCGGTCTTTCCCGCGCAGGCGGGAATCCAGGACGTTCGTGACATCTAGATTCCCGCCTACGCGGGAAAGACGGAAATCTGATCCATCAGGATTTCCTCAAGGAGAAGCATGATGATTCGATACATTTCGACCCTGCTGCTGGCACTGACCCTCAGCCTGCCGGCCTACGCACTGAACCTCAACCAGGCCATGAGCGCTCTCGGCGATGCCAAGGCCAGTGGCCAGTTGGGCGAGCAGCCCAACGGCTACCTGGGCGTGGTCAAAGCCGGCGGCCAGGCCGATGAAATCGCCAGCCTGATCAACCAGGCGCGTCGCACTGAATACCAGAAGGTGGCCAAGGACAACGGCATCAGCCTGAGCGACGTGGAAGCCATCGCCGGCAAGAAAGCCATCGAGCGCACGCCCAAGGGCCAGTTCATCCAACTGAACGGCCAGTGGCTGCAGAAATAGAAAGCAGCTGGCAGAAACGAAAGAACCCGCCTAGGCGGGTTCTTTGCGTTGCACGATCAGTGATCAGGCGCCGGCTTTGCTGGTGGCGTCCTTGATCAGGGTCTGCAGCTCGCCCTTCTCGTACATCTCGGTGAGGATGTCGCTACCGCCGACCAGCTCACCGCCGACCCACAGCTGCGGGAAGGTCGGCCAGTTGGCGTACTTCGGCAGGTTGGCGCGGATTTCCGGGTTCTGCAGGATGTCGACATAGGCGAACTTCTCGCCGCAGCCCATCACCACCTGGGCAGCACGGGCGGAGAAGCCACACTGCGGGGCGTTGGGCGAGCCTTTCATGTACAGCAGAACGGTGTTGTTGGCGATCTGCTCTTTGATGGTTTCGATGATATCCATGGGGCACCTCAGCATAGACTTCGCGACCCGACGGTCGCCACGGTGGCGCGATTGTAGCGAAAAGCCGAGCAAAATGCTCGGCCTTGCCGTCCTCCCTAGACCTGTTTACGACCTCGCGAGCTAGAGACATGCAAGGCAAAAACAGGCGAGGACGCGGAGTTTACGAGTTGTAAATGAGCAGTCCGAGCCTGTTTTTAACGCAGCAGGGCCGACGCGCAGCAGGTCGTTACGCAGCCACCACCTCCACCGGCACACCATTGAGCACCGCATTACCGGACAGCGCATCGAGCCGGCGCTCATCGGTCAGGTCATTGGCGCTGGCACCCGGCTGCGCACGGGCGATGTCCATCTGCACTCCGGGCCGGGCATGGCCCCAACCATGGGGCAGACTGACCACGCCGGCCATTACCTCATCACTGGCGGCCACTTCCACCTCAATGCTGCCGACCCGCGAGCGCACCTCTACCCGTTGTCCATCGGCGAGGCCGCGGCTGGCCAGATCAGCCGGGTTCATCAACAGCTGATGACGCGGCTTGCCCTTCACCAGGCGGTGATAGTTGTGCATCCAGGAGTTGTTGCTGCGCACATGGCGGCGGCCGATCAGCAGCAGTTCATGGGCGGCGGGCTGTTCCTGTTCGGCGAAGTGCGCCAGATCAGCCAGCAGCAACGTCGGGGCAACCTGCACGGTCTTGCTCGGGGTTTTCAGGCGTGCGGCCAGGTTCGGCTGCAAAGGCCCCAGGTCGACCCCGTGTGGATGCTCGCGCAGCACAGCCAGGTTGAGCTTGCGCTCACTGTGATCGCCGTAGGGACCGAAACGCAGGCCCATGTCGATCATCTGCTCCGGCGCCATGGTCGATTTCAACTCCAGGTCATTGCGCGCCGCGAACGCCTTGGCCAGCCCGACAAAGATTTCCCAATCGTGCAGTGCGCCCTCCGGCTTGGCCAGGATCGCCTCGTTGAAACGGGTGACGTTGCGCACGGCGAACACATTGAAGGTGGTGTCGTAGTGATCGTGCTCCAGCGGTGCGGTCGGCGGCAGGATCAGGTCGGCGTAGCGGGTGGTCTCGTTGATGTAGAAATCCACCGAGAGCATGAAGTCCAGGCCGTCCAGCGCCTGCTCCAGCTGGCGGCCGTTGGGCGTCGACAGCACCGGGTTGCCGGCCACCGTGATCAGGGCGCGAACCTGCCCCTCGCCGGGGGTCAGCATCTCTTCGGCCAGCGCCGAAACCGGCAGCTCGCCGCCGTACTCCGGCAAGCCGGATACCCGACTCTGCCAGCGATTGAAATGCCCACCCGAGGTGCTTGCCACCAGATCCACCGCCGGCGTGGTGCAGAGTACACCGCCGCTGCGATCGAGGTTGCCGGTCACCAGATTGATCACCTGCACCAGCCACTGACAGAGCGTGCCGAACGCCTGGGTGGAAACGCCCATACGACCGTAGCACACCGCCTTGTCGGCGGCGGCGAAATCCCGCGCCAGCTGGCGGATGGTTTCTGCCGGCACGCCGCAGCGCGCGCTCATGGCTTGCGCATCGAAGCCGGCAATCGCCTCGCGCACCTGCTCCAGCCCGTCCACCGGCAGGTGGCTGTCGCGCTTCAGGCCCTCCTCGAACAGGGTGTTGAGCAGCGCCAGCAGCAGTGCGGCGTCGCTGCCAGGGCGCACGAACAGGTGCTGGTCAGCGATGGCAGCGGTCTCGCTACGGCGCGGATCGACCACCACCAGCTTGCCGCCACGGGCCTGGATGGCCTTCAGGCGCTTCTCCACATCCGGCACGGTCATGATGCTGCCGTTGGAGGCCAGCGGGTTGCCGCCCAGGATCAGCATGAAGTCGGTGTGATCGATGTCGGGAATCGGAATCAGCAGGCCGTGGCCATACATCAGGTGGCTGGTCAGGTGGTGCGGCAGTTGGTCGACCGAGGTGGCGGAGAAACGATTACGGGTTTTCAGCTGACCCAGGAAATAGTTGCTGTGGGTCATCAGCCCGTAGTTGTGCACGCTGGGGTTGCCCTGATAGACGGCCACGGCATTCTGCCCATGCGCCGCCTGGATCGCGCTCAGACGCTCGGCCACCAGCTCGAACGCCTCATCCCAGCCGATGGCCTGCCACTGCCCGCCAATGCGGCGCATGGGTTGGCGGATACGGTCGGGGTCGTTCTGAATGTCCTGCAACGCCACGGCCTTGGGGCAGATATGGCCACGGCTGAAGCTGTCCTGGGCGTCGCCCTTGATCGAGCGAATCTGCGTGCTGCCGTCAGGCTGCGCTTCGGTTTCGATGGCAAGGCCGCAGATGGCTTCGCACAGATGGCATGCACGGTAATGGAGGGACTTGGTCATGGCCTGGCCTCTTGTTCTGATCCGAGACGACCAGTCAGGTCGCAGGTCATGAACTATGGGCCGCGCACAAGGGCGACGCCAGCAGCGTTCGTCTCCTGAATCGACAGGCATCAAGCCTGCCGATTCAGGGTCGCGACGATCCGAATTAACGGATGGAGGTCACGGTGCCCTTTTTGCCGGTAACGTTGACGTTGACAGTCTTGTATACGAAGTAATCTTGAACGTTCACTTCGTAACGCGGGGCGACGATCACGTCAGCATCCGAGGCTTTGACAGCCTTGTAGGCCGCTGCAGACTTGGCGGAAGCAACCGGGTCGAGACCCAGCGCGAAACCACCTTCGCCACCACCGTAGGTCACGCCGTCGGCAAATTGAGTGTCGCCACCCAGCTTGAACACACCGAACAGGATGTTCACCGAAGATTGACCAGAGATGGGCTCGCCCACTTTCACGTCGGCCTTGAGGTTAGTTTGCACGGTGCCGTTCAGCGGAACGGTCGGCTGGCTAACGTTCTGACTGGCACAGCCAGTCAGCAGGGCGAGAGCGGAGAAAGCGGCGGCGTAGGCTACGTGTTTCATGCAAAACTCCTTTGCACATATATTCCATGGATGTCCCCATTGCGGGGGCAATGCATTGCCTTGGAAAGGCGGCGGCATCCTAGAGGCCCGATCTAGAGGGGCGCAAGCGAGGTTTTCAGTTTTGTGACATCTCGCACGCCGAATTGGGAAAAGGCTTACAAAACAGGATTCTGCGTGCCCGCAGGTGGCAATTTGCGCCGTCTCGTCATTTCCTTATAAGATCGCGCCTTCCCCTGTTTCGTCGCACCCTGCGGCCTCCTGCCGCAAGCTCTGCTGTTTTTGTCGGTTTTATCCCCGACCACAAGCTTGCGAACTGTAGTGATAAAGGTAGTTAACGATGAGCGTCAGACACTTTCTCTCGATGATGGATTACACACCGGACGAACTGGTGGGTTTGATCCGCCGAGGCATCGAGCTGAAGGATCTGCGTAATCGCGGCGTGCTGTTCGAGCCACTGAAGAACCGCGTGCTGGGCATGATCTTCGAGAAGGCCTCGACCCGTACCCGCCTGTCGTTCGAAGCCGGCATGATCCAGCTTGGCGGCCAGGCCATCTTCCTCTCGCCACGCGACACCCAGCTGGGTCGTGGCGAGCCGATTGGCGATGCCGCCATCGTCATGTCGAGCATGCTCGACGCGGTGATGATCCGCACCTTCGCTCACAGCAACCTCACCGAGTTCGCCGCCAACTCCAAGGTGCCAGTGATCAACGGCCTGTCCGATGACCTGCATCCCTGCCAGTTGCTGGCCGACATGCAGACCTTCCTCGAACACCGTGGCAGCATCGCCGGCAAGACGGTGGCCTGGATCGGTGACGGCAACAACATGTGCAACTCCTATATCGAGGCGGCGATCCAGTTCGACTTCCAGTTGAAGGTCGCCTGCCCGGCTGGCTACGAGCCAGACGCGCGCTTCCTGGCCCTGGCCGGCGAGCGTGTGCAGGTGCTGCGTGACCCGCGCGAAGCGGTGGCTGGCGCGCACCTGGTCAGCACCGACGTATGGGCCTCCATGGGCCAGGAAGACGAAGCCGAGCAACGTATGGCGCTGTTCCGCCCTTACCAGGTCACCCGCGAGCTGCTCGATGCGGCCGCGCAGGACGTGCTGTTCATGCACTGCCTGCCAGCCCACCGCGGCGAGGAAATCAGTTTCGACCTGCTCGACGACCCACGCTCGGTAGCCTGGAATCAGGCCGAGAACCGCCTGCACGCGCAGAAGGCGCTGCTGGAGATGCTGGTCGATCCGGCGTACCACCACGCATGAACCCGCCTCTGCTGCAGCTGCGCGGGCTGAACTGCGGCTACCACGCGCACAAGGTAGTGCAGGATCTCGACCTGCACCTCAACGCGGGCGACATCGGTTGCCTGCTCGGCCCCTCCGGCTGCGGCAAGACCACCACGCTGCGCGCCATCGCCGGTTTCGAGCCGGTGCTCGACGGTGAGATCGAACTCGATGGCGAGGTGATCTCCCGCGCCGGTTTCACCCTGGCACCGGAAAAACGCCAGATCGGCATGGTGTTTCAGGACTATGCGCTGTTCCCCCACCTGAGCGTGGCGGAGAACGTCGCCTTCGGCATTCGCAAGCACGCCAACGCCGAACGCGTGACCCAGGAGTTGCTGGAGCTGGTCAAGCTCGCTCACCTGGCCAAACGCTACCCGCACGAACTGTCCGGCGGCCAGCAACAACGTGTAGCCTTGGCACGCGCCCTGGCGCCAGAGCCGAAGCTGCTGCTGCTCGACGAGCCGTTCTCCAACCTCGATGGCGAACTGCGTCGGCGCCTGAGTCATGAAGTGCGCGAGATTCTCAAGGCGCGTGGTACCAGCGCCATCCTGGTGACCCATGATCAGGAAGAAGCCTTCGCCGTCAGCGACCACGTCGGCGTGTTCAAGGATGGCCGCCTGGAGCAGTGGGACACACCGTTCAACCTCTATCACGAGCCGCTGACACCCTTCGTCGCCAGCTTCATCGGCCAGGGTTATTTCATCCGCGGCCAGTTGCTCAGCCCGGAAACGGTGCAGACCGAACTCGGTGTGATCCGCGGTAACCGTGCCTATACCTGGGCGCAAGGCAGCGCGGTGGATGTGCTGTTGCGCCCGGACGACATCGTGCCGGACGAGAGCAGCGCACTGAAGGCCCGCATCGCCGGCAAGACCTTCCTCGGCGCCGCCACCCTCTATCGCCTGCAGCTGCCAACCGGCAGCCAGCTGGAATCGATCTTCCCCAGCCATGCCGACCACCAGCCAGGCGACGAAGTGGGCATCCGCATCGCCGCCGACCACCTGGTGGCCTTCCCTGCCCTGGGCAGCGTCGCCGCGCAATTGCAGCTCAGCGAATCCAGCGGCGTACGCCGGGTCAGCAGCAACTGACCGGCGAGCCGCCAGCAGCACCTCAAAGCATCAACTGACCGCTGGCAATGTGCCGCGCATGGCCAGCGATTTTCACCCGTTCGCCGTCCAGCCGACACAGCAGCTCACCGCCACGTGCCGAGCACTGGAAGGCGCTGAGCGTATTGCGACCCAGGCGCTCGGCCCAATAGGGCATCAGGATGCAGTGGGTCGAACCGGTGACCGGATCTTCATCGATACCGATACTCGGCGCGAAGTAGCGCGAGACGAAGTCACGCTGACTACCGGCAGCGGTGACCAGCACGCCAAGCCCCGGCAAGGTGGCCAGTGCGGGCAGATTCGGCTTCAGCTCGCGCAAATCCGCCTCGGCGCCCAGCACCACCATCAGTTCCTGCACGCTGCCATCGGCATTGCCCAGCGCCAGGACCTGTTCTACCTGGCGCCCCAGCGCGCGCTCAGCCTGCTGATGCAGATCCTGTGCGACCGGTTGCGCACGCCGCACTGGAAAATCCAGTTCCAGGCGCTCGCCCTGACGGGTGACCTGCAGGGCCCCGGACAGGCAGGTGAAATCCAGTACCTCGGCGGGCTCCTGGTAGATGTCGAACAGCACCTTGGCCGCCGCCAGGGTGGCGTGCCCACACAGCGGCACCTCACTGAGCGGCGTGAACCAGCGGATATGCCAGGCACTCCCCTCCTTCACCACGAATGCCGTCTCCGCCAGGTTGTGCTCGGCGGCGATGCGCTGCATCAGCGCCTCATCGAGCCAACACTCGAGGCGATAGACGATGGCCGGGTTACCGGCGAAGGGCTGATCGGTGAAGGCGTCGATCTGGTGAAATTCGAGGGGCATGGGGCATTCCTGGCCATAGTTGGGGAGTCAGAGCATGCCCCGCTCAGCAAAAGCGAACCACGTACAGAGGGCCTGTATTTTCCCCGAACAGTGCGCCTCAGCGGATGCCGTAGCGCCGTAACAGTTCGTTCATGCGCCCGTCTTCGCGAAAGCGCTGCAGCCCCTGCTCGAACAGTTGCGCATAACGCGGGCTGTCAACCAGACCGGGAGCAAACGCCAGGTAGATGGCAATATCCGGCTGCCGGCAACCGACTTCAACGACCTCGCCATGCAGGTAGCGCTCGCTGAGCAGCGCCTGCATCACCCAGGCATTTTCCACCAGTGCATCGATACGGCCATGGCGCAGCTTGCGCAGGTTGCTGATCAGCGCGCGATCACCGGTCATCAGCTGCACCTGGGCCAGGTCATGATGATTGCGCAGGTACAGATCGAGCTCGGCACCGTAGCTGTAGCCGTTGATCGCACCAAGGCGCACCGCCTGCAACGACTCCAGCCCCTGGTAACGCCAGGTTCCGCCACGCAGGGCATAGAAGCACATACGAGAAATACCGGGCGCCGTGGGCGTGAAGATAAAGTCCGGCGCATCCTGCACCCCGGCGCCAATCAACGCCCCCAACTTGCCGCGCCGGGTATCGTGCACCGCACGCGCCCAGTTGATCACGCGGTACTCCACCTCGATGCCGGACTCGGCAAAGATCTGTTCGGCCAGTTCGACGAAGATGCCGCGTTTCTCTGCATCCACGGCGCAGTTGATCGGGCACCACAGGTCGCCGGCGATCACCAGCTTCTCGGCCCGCGCCAGGCCGCTGCACAGCAACAGTGACAGCAGCACGCCAGCGCTGACCCGGTTCAACCAGGCAAGCGTTCTCACGCTTCGCTGCGCACCCGTTTCACCGCATCCAACCATCCGGCGTAGAGGCGATCACGATGCGCTTCGTTCATCCGTGGCTCGAAGCGCTGCTGACGATGCCAGTGACTGGCGATGGCCTTGAGGTCCTGGTACAGGCCGAGCTTCAGGCCTGCCAGGTAGGCGACGCCGAGCGCCGTGGTTTCGGTGACTTCGGGGCGCTCGACGCTGACGCCAAGAATGTCGGCGAGAAACTGCATGACCCAGTTGTTCTCCACCATCCCGCCGTCGACACGCAGCGCGCTGGGCGCCGCCGCGCCATCCTGACGCATGGCTTCGAGCAAATCGCGGGTCTGGTAGCACACCGACTGCAAGCCGGCAGTGACGATCTCCTTGATCCCGGTATCGCGGGTCAGGCCGAAGATGGCGCCCCGCGCTTTGGGGTCCCAGTAAGGCGCCCCCAGCCCGGTGAACGCCGGCACCAGATAGACGCCGCAGGCCTCGCCGGTGGCCTCGGCCAGTGCCTCGCTCTCGCGCGCATGGCTGATCAGCTTGATGCCGTCACGTAGCCACTGCACCGCAGCACCGGCCACAAAGATGCTGCCCTCCACCGCGTAAGTAACCTTGCCATCGAGGCGATAGCCAACCGTGGTCAGCAGGCGATTCTTCGAGCTCACCGGTTGATCGCCGGTGTTCTGGATCATGAAACAGCCGGTGCCGTAGGTGCTCTTGACCATGCCCGGCTCGAAGCAGGCCTGGCCGATCAAGGCCGCCTGCTGGTCGCCCGCCATGCCCAGCACCGGGATGCTGGCGCCGAGCAACTCGCTGTCGGTGTGACCGAACTCGGCGGCGCAATCGAGCACTTCGGGCAGCAGGCTGACCGGTATCTCGAACAGCTTGAGCAGCTCTTCGTCCCATTGTTGGGTATGGATGTTGAACATCAGCGTGCGCGAGGCATTGCTGGCGTCGGTGCGGTGCACCTTGCCATCGGTCAGGCGCCACAGCAGGAAGCTGTCGACGGTGCCGAAACGCAGCTCGCCGCGCTCGGCCCGCTCACGGGCGCCCGGTACGTTTTCCAGAATCCAGCGCAGCTTGGTGGCGGAGAAATACGGGTCGATCAGCAGGCCGGTCTTGGCCGAGACCGCCGCTTCGTGGCCTTGCTCCTTGAGCCCAGCGCAATAGTCGGCGGTGCGGCGATCCTGCCAGACGATGGCCGGATGGATGGGCGTACCACTGATGGCATCCCACACCAGCGTTGTTTCGCGCTGATTGGTGATGCCGATGGCGGCAATCGCCTCGGGCTGCAGACCGCTGCTGGCGATGGCATCGCGGCACACCTTGAGCGTGGACAGCCAGATCTCCTGACCGTCGTGCTCGACCCAGCCATCCTGCGGGAAATACTGCTTGAACTCCTGCTGGGCACGCGCAACCGGCAATCCCTGGGCACTGAAGATAATGGCGCGGGAGCTGGTGGTGCCCTGGTCGATGGCTAGCAGGTATTGGGTCATGCAAGGTTCCTTGTTGTTATCGGTAGCATTCACTGCAGTTGACTGCAGACTGGCTTATTTTGCTGGCAGCATACTGCTCGATTCAGGCTTTTCCGATAGCGGCGAACTGCCCTTGGGTGTGCTGCGCCAGGGTGTCGGCCGAGAGCTCCAGTTCCAGCCCACGCCGGCCACCACTGACGTGAATGGTGGGATGCTGGCGTGCCGACTCGTCGATAAACGTACGCAGGCGCTTCTTCTGCCCCAGCGGGCTGATGCCACCGACCAGATAACCGGTGGCGCGCTGTGCGGCCGTCGGGTCGGCCATGTCCGTCTTCTTCGTCCCGGCCGCTGCCGCCAGTGCCTTGAGATCGAGACTGCCGGCCACCGGCACCACCGCCACCAGCAGCTCGCCCTTTTCGGTCGCCGCGAGCAGGGTCTTGTACACGCACTCGGGCGCCAGCCCCAGCTTCTCCGCTGCCTCCAGCCCGTAGGACGGCGCCTTGGGATCATGCTGGTAGCTGTGCACACGGTGTTCGGCCTTGGCCTTTTTCAACAGATCGATTGCTGGAGTCATGTTCGAATGTGAAAACGCGATGAAAGATGCCTTACAGTAGCAGGCCCAAATCCACCACCGCCACACCCTATAATGAGTGACCATCACAGGAAGCGCTCATGAACCTCGCTCCGCGCCAGCACGACATTCTCAACCTCGCCCGCGAACGCGGCTACGTCAGTATCGACGAGCTGGCCCAGGCGTTCGCCGTGACCCCGCAGACCATTCGCCGCGACATCAACCAGTTGGCCGAGCACGGCCTGCTGCGCCGCACCCATGGCGGCGCGGCCTGCGAGGCCTCGAGCATTCAGAACACCGCCTACGGCATGCGCGCGGGACAGATGCGTGAGGAGAAACAGCGTATCGCCGAGGCGGTTGCCGCGCAGATCCCCGATCACGCCTCGCTGTTCATCAACATCGGCACCACCACTGAAGCCATCGCCCGCGAGCTGCAGAACCACAAGGGTCTGAAGATCATCACCAACAACCTGCACGTCGCCGCTCAACTCAGCGCCAAGGCCGACTTCGAGGTGCTGGTGGCCGGCGGCACGGTGCGCAGCGACGGCGGTATCGTCGGCCAGGCCGCGGTGGATTTCATCCAGCAGTTCAAGGTCGACTACGCCATCGTCGGCATCAGCGGCATCGACGACGACGGTAGCTTGCTCGACTTCGACTACCAGGAAGTGCGGGTTTCCCAGGCGATCATCGACAATGCCCGACAGGCTTTCCTCGCCGCTGACTCCAGCAAGTTTGGCCGTAACGCCGTGGTGCGCCTGGGCTCCATCGCGCTGGTCGACCGCGTCTTCACCGACAGCGCGCCGTCGGCTGCCATCATCCGCCTGCTGCATAGCCACAAGGTTCAGCTCGACCTGGTCTGACTGCGCACTCTCTCGTAGGGCGGGTGTAACCCGCCAAAGTACCCATTACGTTTTTACCTCCGCCCTCTTCCCTTCAATACCGCTCGGCGCGCAATCGCGTGCCGGGGTAGCGAAGCTGCGCATCTTCGTCTAGCATATTTTCGAAAGTGAACATAAACACATTCGAATCCAAATAGCCGAGCGTGCCACATGCCCCACGACCAGTTCGCCAGCCCCGTTGCAGAAGTCTATGACCTCGCCGTCGTTGGCGGCGGCATCAATGGCGTGGGCATCGCAGCCGATGCAGCCGGTCGCGGCCTGTCGGTGTTCCTTTGCGAAAAGGACGACCTGGCCAGCCATACCTCTTCTGCCAGCAGCAAGCTGATCCATGGCGGCCTGCGCTATCTGGAACATCATGAATTTCGCCTGGTGCGTGAAGCCCTGGCCGAGCGCGAAGTACTGCTGGCCAAGGCCCCGCACATCGTCAAACCGATGCGTTTCGTCCTGCCGCATCGCCCGCACCTGCGTCCGGCCTGGATGATCCGCGCCGGCCTATTCCTCTATGACCACCTGGGCAAGCGCGAGCGCCTGCCGGCTTCGCGCGGCCTGCGTTTCGGCGCCGGCAGCCCGTTGAAGGCGGAAATCAGCCGCGGTTTCGAATATTCCGACTGCTGGGTGGACGACGCCCGCCTGGTAGTACTCAACGCCATGGCCGCACGGGAAAAAGGCGCGCACATTCACCCGCGCACCCGCTGCGTCAGCGCCCGGCGCAGCAAGGGGCTGTGGCATATCCATCTGGAGCGCAGCGACGGCAGTCTGCTGTCGATTCGCGCACGCGCTCTGGTCAATGCCGCCGGCCCCTGGGTCGCCCGCTTCATCCGCGAGGATCTCAAGCAGCAATCGCCTTATGGCATTCGCCTGATCCAGGGCAGCCATATCGTCGTGCCACGGCTGTATGACGGCGAGCAGGCCTACATCCTACAAAACGAAGACCGCCGCATCGTCTTCGCTATCCCTTATCTGGAGCGTTTCACCCTGATCGGCACCACCGACCGTGAATACCAGGGCGACCCGGCTCAGGTCACGATCACCGCCGAGGAAACCGACTACCTGCTCAAGGTGGTCAATGATCACTTCAAGCAGCAGCTCAGCCGCGACGATGTATTGCACAGCTTCGCCGGCGTGCGCCCGCTGTGCGATGACGAATCCGATGAGCCGTCGGCGATCACCCGCGACTACACCCTGTCACTCTCCGGTGCGCCGGGTGAAGCGCCACTGCTGTCGGTATTCGGCGGCAAGCTGACCACCTATCGCAAGCTGGCCGAGTCCGCCATGCAGCAACTGGCGCCCTACTTCGCTGAGCTGGGGCCGAGCTGGACTGCCAGCGCAGCGCTGCCCGGTGGTGAGGACCTGCAAAGCCAAGGTGCCTTGGTCGAAGCACTCTGCGAACGTCATGGCTGGCTACCCAGCAGCCTGGCCAGGCGCTGGGCCACCAGCTATGGCAGCCGCACCTGGCGCCTGCTGGACGGCGTACACAACCTCACTGACCTCGGCGAACACCTGGGTGCCGGGCTCTACACCCGTGAAGTGGAATACCTGCGCCGCGAAGAATGGGCGCGCAGCAGCGCCGACATCCTTTGGCGGCGCAGCAAGCTCGGTCTGTTCATGACGCCGGCTCAGCAGAACCGCCTGCAAGAATATCTGCACAGTCGCGATCCGCATTCGGCTCACGCCGCCTGAATTCTGCGTGCCCCATGCCCCGCTCTGCGGGGCTTTTTTATGAGCGCGAGAAAATAAAATAACGACGCTGTTTTACTCATTTGCTCAGCGCAGAACTTTCAGCATTTTTTTATTGCATTAATTCAATAACTTGGCGCCATGATGCGGAATAAAAACATTCTTATTCAGTTTTATTTTTACTTATGTTTCAACAACTTAGGTTTGACATAAAGAAGAACCAGGCCGAAAATTCGAGGCCATCACGATCATTGCAACAGCAGGAGCGAACATGAAAGGCGACAAGAAGGTCATTCAACATCTGAACAAGATTCTTGGTAACGAACTGGTCGCCATCAACCAGTACTTCCTGCATGCGCGTATGTACGAAGACTGGGGTCTGAAGAAGCTCGGCGAGCACGAATATCACGAGTCCATCGACGAGATGAAGCATGCCGACAAGCTGATCAAGCGCATCCTGTTCCTCGAGGGCATTCCGAACCTGCAGGACCTGGGCAAGATCCTGATCGGTGAAAACACCAAGGAAATGCTCGAGTGCGACCTGAAGATCGAGCACAAGGCACACGGCGACCTGAAGGCCGCCATCGCCTACTGCGAGAGTATCGGTGACTACGCCAGCCGCGAGCTGCTGGAAGAAATCCTCTGCTCCGAGGAAGATCATATCGACTGGCTGGAAACCCAACTCAGCCTGATCGAAGCCGTCGGCCTGCAGAACTACCTGCAGTCGCAGATGGACGAATAAGCCTTACCCGCTACATAAAAAACGGGAGCCAA
Source organism: Ectopseudomonas composti (assembly GCF_900115475.1). Classification (GTDB taxonomy): domain Bacteria; phylum Pseudomonadota; class Gammaproteobacteria; order Pseudomonadales; family Pseudomonadaceae; genus Aquipseudomonas; species Aquipseudomonas composti. The sequence continues at coordinate 213,827 of NZ_FOWP01000004.1, read as the reverse complement.
TGGCTCCCGTTTTTCATGTCCTGACGCTCGAACACAGGCTACGTAGGGTGCGCCATGCGCACCAATGACAGTGGCGCCGATGTTTCGGTGCGCACGGCGCACCCTACATGGCGCTCCGCTTTATCGCAGGAGCAAATTATCCCGCCTGTCGCGCCTCGCTCTCCTTGACCCGGAACCACGCCGCATATAGCGCCGGCAGGAACAGCAGGGTCAGCGCCGTGGCGACGACCAGCCCGCCCATGATGGCCACCGCCATCGGCCCGAAGAACACACTGCGCGACAGCGGAATCATCGCCAACACCGCCGCCAGGGCGGTCAGCACGATAGGCCGGAAGCGGCGTACCGTTGCTTCGATGATGGCGTGCCAGCGATCCAGGCCGTGGCTGATGTCCTGCTCGATCTGATCGACCAGGATCACCGAGTTACGCATGATCATCCCGGCCAGGGCGATGGTGCCGAGCATGGCGACGAAGCCGAACGGCTGGCGGAAGATCAGCAGGAACAGGGTCACCCCGATCAGGCCCAACGGCGCGGTAAGAAACACCATCGCCGAACGCGAGAAGCTCTTGAGCTGCAGCATCAGCAGCGTCAGCACCACCACGATGAACAGCGGGATACCAGCGTTGACCGACTTCTGGCCGCGTTGGGAATCCTCTACCGTGCCACCGACCTCCAGCAGATAGCCCGCTGGCAGCTCGGCGCGGATCGGGTCCAGCGTCGGCAGGATCTGCTGGGTCAGGCTGGCCGGCTGCTGACTGCCATAGACATCGGCACGCACGGTGACGTTGGGCAGGCGGTTGCGGTGCCAGATGATGCCCTCCTCGAAGCCATACTCCAAGGTCGCCACCTGCGACAGCGCCACGCTGCGACCGCTGTCGGTCGGCACTGCCAAGCTCGGCAGCAGGCTCAGCGCCTTGCGCTCCTGCGGCGTACCACGCTGGAGAATCTCGATCAGCTCGTTGCCTTCGCGGTACTGGCTGACACTGGTACCCGACAGCGAACCCTGCAGAAAGCGCGACAGCTCGGCGGTGTTGACGCCCAGCGCGCGGGCACGATCCTGATCGATATTGAGGATCACCACCTTGCTCGGCTCTTCCCAGTCCAGGTGCACGTTGACCACATGCGGGTTCTCGCGCACCTTGTCCGCCACTTGGCGAGCCAGAGCACGCACCTCGTCGATGTGCTCGCCGCTGACACGGAACTGGATCGGGTAACCCACGGGTGGTCCGTTCTCCAGGCGGCTGACGCGACTGCGCAAGGTCGGGAATTCGTCATTCATCACCTGGATCAGCCAACCACGCAGGCGCTCACGCTCTTCGATGCTCGAAGCCAGTACCACGAACTGGGCAAAGCTGGCCGCAGGCAACTGCTGGTCGAGCGGCAGGTAGAAACGCGGCGACCCCGTGCCGACGTAGGCCACGTAGTTGTCGATACCAGGCTGTTCCTTGAGCAGTTTTTCCAGACGATGCACTTCGGCCTCGGTCGCACTCAGTGAAGCACCCTCCTCCAGCTTGATGTCGACCATCAGCTCCAGGCGCCCGGAGGCCGGGAAGAACTGCTGCGGCACGAAACGGAACAGCAGCACGGAGGCCACGAATAGAGCAAGAGTCAGCAGGATCACGATGCCCCGACGGCGCACGCACCATTCCACCGTGGCGCGAACGCGGCGGTAGAACGGCGTCGAATAGGGGTCATGACCTGAATCGCTGCCGCCGTGCTTGGCAGCGTGCAGCTTGGCCAGGTCCGGCAGCAGCTTATCGCCGAGGTACGGCACGAACATCACTGCGGCAATCCACGAGGCGATCAGCGAAATGGCCACCACCTGAAAGATCGAACGGGTGTATTCACCGGTGCCGGACTGCGCCGTGGCGATGGGCAGAAAACCGGCAGCGGTGATCAGGGTGCCGGTGAGCATGGGGAAGGCGGTGCTGGTCCAGGCAAAACTGGCGGCCTTGAAGCGGTCGTAGCCCTGCTCCATCTTGATCGCCATCATCTCCACCGCGATGATCGCGTCGTCCACCAGCAGGCCGAGACCGAGTACCAGTGCACCGAGGGAAATCTTGTGCAGTCCAATGCCGAGGTAATACATGGCGGCGAAGGTCATCGCCAGCACCAGCGGAATCACCAGCGCCACCACCAGACCGGTGCGCAGACCGAGGGAGAAGAAGCTGACCGCGAGCACGATCACCAGCGCCTCCACCAGCACCTTGACGAACTCGCCCACGCCGGTCTTCACCGCCGCGGGTTGATCCGACACCTTGCGCAGCTCCATGCCCAACGGCAGGGTCTGTTGCAGGCGGGCGAACTCGCCTTCCAGCGCCTTGCCCAGCACCAGGATGTCGCCGCCGTCTTTCATCGATACGGCAATGCCCAGGGCATCCTCGCCCATGAAGCGCATGCGCGGCGCGGGTGGGTCGTTGAAACCGCGTTTGACGTCGGCCACATCGGCAATGCGAAAGGTACGGTCGCCAACGCGAATGGGGAAATCACGAATCTCGTCCACCGACTCGAAACGCCCGGTCACGCGCAGTTGGATACGCTCACTGGCGGTTTCGAAGAAACCGGCGGCGGCCACCGCATTCTGTGCCTCCAGCGCCTGCTGAACCGCAGAAAGCGGCAGGCCGAGGGTCGCCAGCTTGGTGTTGGACAGCTCGATCCAGATCTTCTCGTCCTGCAGACCGACCAGCTCGACCTTGCCGACGTCCTTGACCCGCTGTAGCTGCAACTGCAGACGGTCGGCGTAATCCTTTAGCACGGCGTAGTCGAAACCACTGCCGGTCAATGCATAGATATTGCCGAAGGTGGTGCCGAATTCATCGTTGAAGAACGGGCCCTGAATACCGGGCGGCAGGGTATGACGGATGTCGCTGATCTTTTTGCGCACCTGATACCACAGCTCGGGAATCTGCGCGCTGCGCATGGAGTCGCGCGCCATGAAGGTGACCTGCGACTCGCCGGGACGAGAGAAACTGGTGATGCGGTCGTATTCACCGGTCTCCATCAACTTCTTCTCGATGCGCTCGGTGACCTGGCGCGACACCTCTTCGGCGCTGGCGCCTGGCCAGTTGGTGCGGATCACCATGGCCTTGAAGGTGAACGGCGGGTCTTCGCTCTGACCCAGCTTGGTGTAGGACAGCGCCCCCACCACGGCGAACAGCAACATGATGTAGAGAACGATCTGACGATGACGTAGCGCCCAGGCAGACAGGTTGAAGCTCATGCAGGCTTACTCCTTGGCAGCCAGTTCGACATTGCGATTGTCGCGGTCCACCGGGCGTATCTGCTGGCCCTCGCGCAATACCTGGACACCCGCGGCCACTACCCAGTCGGAAGCGGACAGCCCCTCCAGCACAGGCACACGGTCATCACCATAGGCGCCCACGCGCACCGGCCGGCGCTGTACAGTGTGCTCCTTGGGATCGACGACCCAGACGAACGCCTGGCCCTGCTCAGCGCTGAGCGCCGACAGCGGTACGGCCAGCGGTACCTCGCCATTGCTGGCGATGAACACGCGCGCACTCTGGCCCAGCTCTGCCGGCACCTTGCCCTCGACGAACGCGACACGCGCGGCGAAGGTACGCGATTGTGGGTCAGCAGCAGGCGCCATCTCGCGGATACGTCCTGGAAAACGCTGGTCAGGCTGCGACCAGAGCTCCACCTCCACCACCTGACCAATTTCGAAACGGCCGAAGCTCTGTTCCGGCAGACTGATCGACACTTCACGCTCGCCATCTGCGGCGAGGGTGAAAACGGTCTGGCCGGCAGCGACCACCTGCCCGACTTCCACCGTGCGTCGTGCGATCACGCCATCCTGGGAGGCGCGCAGCACGGCGTAGTCGGTCTGGTTGCGGGCGACGTCGTACTCGGCCTTGACCTGCTTCAGGCGCGCCTCGCCGGCGCGATACTGGTTCTCGACGTTATCGAACTGCGAGCGGCTGACCAGGTTGCGCTCGAGCAGCGTCTTGTAGCGCTCACGTTCGGCGCGCACGGTCTGCAGGTTGGCATCGGCTGCGGCCATCTGCGCACGAGTAGCCTCCAGTTGCAGGCGTACGTCCTGCGGATCCAACTCGGCCAGGGCCTGATCCTTCTTCACCCGGTCACCCACGTCGACCATGCGCTTGCTGACCTTGCCGCCGATGCGGAAGGCCAGTTCCGGCTCCAGACGTGCCCGCACTTCGCCAGGATAACTGTCGACCAGCGCAGCGGCCGGCTGAGGCTGCACCACCATGGCCGGACGGCTTGGTTGCTCCACCTGCTCGCCATTGCCGCAGGCAGACAACAGAAATACGAGACCCAGAGAAGCAACGAGCGGGAGAACGTGGCGAGACATGTCAAACACCTTTCGGAGAAGGTTTAGGGCGACCTCCAAACGCCACCTGCGTTGTCATCACTGCGCTGAAAACAGGCTCAGATACTCATTTACGGCACGTAAACTCCGCTTCTTCGCCTGTTTTCGCCTTGCGCTGACTACCTCGCCGACGCTTTTGGAGATGCCCCTTGGAATATTTGTACTGCCGGGTATAGTAAAAATAGCAAACTCGCCAGTCCAGTATTAAAATCCGCCAATGCCTGACAAGTTGTTACAACCTTCCGGCCCCGGTCGTCCGAAGGACCCCGCCAAACGCCGCGCCATTCTCGAGGCGGCCAAGAGCCTGTTCCTGCGTAATGGTTATGACGGTAGCAGCATGGACGCCATCGCTGCCGAGGCGGGCGTTTCCAAGCTCACGGTGTACAGCCATTTCACCGACAAGGAGACGCTGTTCTCCGCGGCGATCAAGGCCAAGTGCGAAGAGCAACTCCCCGAACTGCTGTTCGAACTACCGGATAACGTGCCGCTGGAAAGCCAGTTGACGGGCATTGCGCGCGGCTTCCTGGCGCTGGTCAACAGCCGCGAGTCGGTGGAAATGCATCGGATGATGGTGAATCTGGCCAGCCAGGGCTCGAAGCTATCGCAGATGTTCTACGAAGCCGGCCCTAAGCGGGTGCAGGACGAAATGGAAGTGCTGCTGCACAAGGCCGGCCAACGGGGCCTGCTGAATCTGGAAAATCCGCATCTGGCCGCCGATCACTTCTTCAGCCTGCTCAAGGGCGGTGCGCATTTCCGCCTGCTGATCGGTTGTGGCGAGCCGCTGGAAGGTGAAGCCGCGGAACGCCACGTACAAGACGCCGTGCAACTGTTTCTGCGCGCTTACCGGCCCTGAACCCTAGGCGCCGGCTTCCAGCTTCTTCTTCGGGTAGATATCGTAACGGCTGGATTTTCCTTCCAGCACGTAGCCCGGTTTGCCACCTTCGACTGCCGGTGCCTTGCGCGGGCGCTTGACCACCACGCGATGCGTGGCCAGTGCCAGCGCCGCTTCGAGCAACGCCGGCGCGTCCAGATCGTCACCGACGAAGGGCCGGAACAGGCGCATTTCCTTCTTCACCAGCGCGCTCTTGTCACGATGCGGAAACATCGGATCGAGGTAGATCACCTGCGGCGCCTCGCCCTGCCAGTTGCGCATCAGCTCGATGGCATTGCCAGTGAGCAGGCGCATGCGCGCGGCGATAGGCGCCACGTCGAAATCCAGCGCCGCACGCTGCAGGCCATCTTCCAGCAATGCAGCCACCAGCGGTTGGCGCTCGATCAGGGTCATCTCGCAGCCCAGGCTGGCCAGCACGAAGGCATCGCGCCCCAGCCCCGCCGTCGCATCGAGAATCCGCGGACGAACGCCTGACTGCACGCCGACGGCCTTGGCAATCATCTGCCCACTGCCGCCGCCGAACTGACGTCGATGCGCTGCAGCCCCCTCGACGAAATCCACCCGTACCGGGCCGGGCGCCTTGTCGCCCAGCTCCACCAGTTGCAGCCCATCGTCGCCCAGCTGCAGGGCGAACTCGGTTTCACCCTCGAGCGGTAAGCCCAGGCGTGACGCCCATCGGGCAGCCACTTCGGCGTACTGAGGATGCAAGGCTTGGATGCGGATGCTGGCGTTATGCCGCTCGTCGGTCATTGGCTCGTTCTGCTCAAAAATCACTCAAAACATCGACCGCGCGGCCGATATCGAAGAAGCGGCATTCTGCCAGACCCGGCCGCCGACAGCCGCATCGAGTGTGCACATGTTCGACGCTCTCTCCGCCCCACGCCCAAGTAGCAGCCCTGCCAGCCCGCGCCCACTGGACGAGGAACTCGACCGCGCGGCGCGCGAATCCATCGACTATCAGATTCTGCGCCGCACCCTGGGCATAGAGGACGAACAGAAACCCGGAGAAATTGCCCGCGAGCTGCAGCAGACGGCCGAGCCACCTGCCGTCTCCAGCAGTGCCGTAGCCGTCAGCCAGGCCGTGATCGATCAGCGCAGCCTGGAGCTCAACGTCAGCAGCGGACAAACCCCGCAGCAGGTCGACCCGCTGGCGCTGGACCTGGCCGGCAACGGGTTTTCCACCAGTGGCCTGAACCGCCCGGTGCGTTTCGATCTGGATGCCGACGGGCGTATGGACTCGATCAGCGTACCCACCGGCGACGATGCACTGCTGGCGCTGGATCGCAACGGTAGTGGGCGTATCGACGATGGCCGCGAACTGTTCGGCGATCAGCATGGCGCCGCCAATGGCTTCGCCGAACTGGCGCGTTTCGACGACAACGGCGACGGCCGTATCGATGCGGCCGATGCCGTGTTCGACAAGCTCCGTCTGCTACGTTTCGACAGCCAGGGTCGACAACATCTGCAAACGCTCGGCGAAGCTGGGGTCAGCGCCATCGACCTGCGCGCTCGCGACGTCAGCATCGCCTTGGGTGCTTACGATCAGATCGCGCAGCTGGGTCGCTTCGAATTCGCCGATGGGCGCAGCGGACAGGCAGCCGATCTGCTATTGGCCAAACGCTAGTCGCGCCGCGTCGGCATGCGGGTAGGGTGCGCCGTGCGCACCGGGAATAACGTGGTGCTTGCTGGGTGCGCACGGCACACCCTACGTGAAGCACGTCCGACCGATAGCCCTGGGCGAGTGCAACCTGCCGCAGCGCCAATGGCGGGTTGCAAGCACCTCAGCGGCACATCCGCCACATGCCCATGTCCACGTGAAAGTGATCACGGTGCGCAGCGTTGTATTCAGGGCCGAGGGTGACATTGAAGCTGTCGCAAGCTGCCTCCTGCACCAGCCGCAGGAAGCGCGCCTTGTCGTCCTCTCGTGGCCAGTCCCGCAGCACACTGATGTGCTGGCCGTCGCGCAGACGGAAGCCGACCATATCCAGCGCATTAGCATAGGAATGCTGGCTAGGCCGTTGGCTGCCGGCGATGCTGCGGCAGGCGAAACTGCCGACATGCTCGACGCGGGTCACCGGCTGGCCAAACACCGCCTGTGCAGCCGGCTGCAGCCCATGTCGCTCGAACAAAGCGAAGCTCACCGCCAACGGACAGGTGGCCATGAAGCTGCTGCTCAGGCCGACGCTGGCCCCCTGGATGCGCACGGCGTTCTCCACCGGGCAACCCGGGTGCGGCGTGCTGTCGGCCAGGCGGGTGAAACGCAGCCCGGACGTCGCCAGGGCCAGGTCGCACAACGCGCGATCCTCACCCAGGCGCCAGAGCTTGAAGGGGGTCAGCAGGTTCGGCGTCTCTCGCACGTCCAGCGGCGCCCAGGGGTTGAAACGCGGCGCCACATCCAGCCAGCCACGCCACACCGCCACCAATAGCGCCGCGCCCAGCAACAGGGAAAGAAACAGCAAACGGCCGACTATCCGTATCAGCATATTCATCCTCCATCAGAGCAAGCCAAGCTGCTCCAGTTCCGGCTCGATCTCCAAAACCGGCAGTTCAGGCAAGCCAGGCAGGAGCTGCATCAGTTGCTGATGAAAACGTCGCGCCAGCTCCGGTGCCAGACGGTTGTCCGAGGTATGGGCGAAGACGTAAGGACGCAGTCCCTGTTCGATCCAACCGGCGACCTTGTCTAGCCAGGGCAGCATGAAGGGGTCGTTGGCCAGCAACTCGGGATGACCGATGAAGCGCAACTGCGGGCTCTGGCTGAACGCGGTGGGCCGAGTCGGCAGACGCGGCTTCTTGGCTTGCGCATGCAGCACGGCCGGCGCCTGTGAGTCGCAGCTGAACAGCGCACGCGAGTCCAGGCAGATGCGCTCCATACCCCGCTCGTGCAGCAGGCGATTGAGCATCCGCTCGGCATCGCCCTTGGCGAAGAATTCCGGGTGTCGCACTTCTATCGCCAGCGGCCAGTCGCCCCACTGCTCGATGAACGCCGCCAGCTCGGCCAGCCGATGAGGTGCGAAGCTGGCCGGCAGTTGCAGCCAGTAAGGCGCTACCCGTTCGCCAAGCGGTGCCAGCAACTGACGAAACTGGGCGACTTCCTCCAATTGTTGGCAGAGGTCATCGCTGTGGCTGATATCGCGCGGCAACTTGGCACAGAAACGAAAGTGCGCTGGCATCGCCAGCGCCCAGCGCGCTACCGTTTGCTCGCTGGGCCTGGCGTAGAACGTGGTGTTGCCTTCCACCGCATTGAACACTTCGGTGTAGCGACTAAGAAACTCGGTTGGCCGGGTATCCTGCGGATACAGCGTGGCACGCCAGGCAGCTTCGCTCCAGGATGGGCAACCGAGAAAATAGGGAAGCGCAACGCTCATCGATCTAGGTAACGGACCTGGCTAAAGGGCATGAGCCGTGAAACGGAGTTACGCGTAGAGATCGAGCCCGAGCACTTCCTGCGCATCGTACTCGCTGGCGTAGGCGGCGGTGGTGCTGTAGCTGGACAGCGCCTGAGCAGCACGGTTGCTCAGCGCAGGCTGTTGATAACCGAGGTCCTGCGAGCGCGCCGGCAGGCTGTCGGTGTTACTGCTGCTGGCCTGTACACGGCGAATCTGCGGTGCCTGCTCCAACCCCTGGCTGCTGGCCGGAGCAGCTGGTTGCTCACGCTGAGACTCGACTTCCCGCTGCGCCTCGCGATAGGGCGTGACCGCAGTGCCCGAACGGGGGCCGCGATCTGGCGAGTAGGGAGGTAAGTAACCGTCGATCCGCATCTAGGACTGCTCGGTGGGCTCGGCTGAACAAGTGACTGTGCTGGCAATGTAGCGGCGGGCTACGCCATTGGCAAATCCCGAAGGGGTCCTGGCAGCGGCCATCCGACCAATTGTCATGCTGGCGGCGCTTTCGGCGTGGCGACCTGGTCACGCAGGTACACCGGCTGCGCCTGATCGGCCGGCAACGCCTCGCCACGCGCCCAGGCAAAACAGGCCAGGCTCAGCAGGTCTTCGGCATGCGGCAGCTGGCTGCCATCCATGCGTGTTGGCGTGAGGGCGATACGCGCGGCGAAGGTGCCCCAGCCGGTGCCGGCACCGAACCAATCTGCGCTGCTGCCACGCGGAGCTTCGGCTTGTTCCGGCGGCAACACCGCCTCCTGACCGAGCAGACGCATCTCGCCAGCCTCGGCGCGATAGCAGCCCCAGTAAACCTCGTCCATACGCGCATCGATGGCGGCTGCAACCTGAGTCACGCCCTGCTCACGCAGCGCACGCTGGGCCAGCACGGCCAGATTGGAGACCGGCAGCACCGGACGCTCCAGGGCAAAGGCAAGGCCCTGGACCACACCAATGGCGATGCGTACACCGGTAAATGCACCCGGACCACGGCCGAAGGCGATGGCGTCCAGAGCCGAAGCAGCGATACCCGCTTCGCCCAGTAGTTGCTGAATCATCGGCAACAGGCGCTGTGCGTGCAGGCGCGGGGCGACTTCGTAGTGGCTGAGCACGCGACCATCATGCAGCAGCGCGACGGAGCAGGCTTCGGTGGCGGTATCGAGGGCCAGGAGAGTGGTCATTGCATTCGGACAGCTGAAGAAAAAAGAGCCGGCATTAGACCGGCTCGACAACATTTTTTCCAGCGCCATGACGGCGCCCGGCTCATGCCGAGCGACCGACGGGCGCCCTTAGAGGCTGCTCAAAGTCTCGCGAGCTAGAGCAATGCAAGGCGCAACGACCAACGGGAGTAACAGCCGAAGGCTGGCCCGAAGGGTGAGCGCCAGCGAATCAAACAGGCGATGAACGACCGGGGTCGCGTTCGACTGTACTTTTGTACATGAGCATTACTCGCTGCGCTCGCCCTGCGGGCCGTCCTGCGGACGTTCAGTGACAAGTCACTGTCCGAGCCTGTTTTTAACGCGGCAGGGCCGACGCGCAGCAGACTTTGAACAGGCTCTTACCAGGGCTCAACCACCGGCTCGGCCTCCCAGTCTTTGAGCGGCGCCTTGGACCAGGTGCCGTAGCCAGCATTGGGGAACACGATCCACTCCACGCCCCATTTGTCCGACTCTTCGGCAACGGTCTTGCGCTGTGCGTCGAGCGGCGTCTTGCGGAAACGCCCGTCGAAGTCATGCAGCGTATCGCCCAGTAACATGATGATCTGGTGATCGGCGCTGACAATAGCGCGGCGCTCGACCTTGGGCGGGCCAAGCAGCAGCACACTTTCTTCGGATACCTGCGGCAGGCCCAGTTTGCTCAGGGTGGCCAGGGTGTATTTCTTCTGCTCGTCGGCACGGTCGGAGACGTAGCGAATGGTCACGCCGAGCTTGTCGGCATGCTCGAGAAACTTCTTCGCACCGGGTATCAGCTCGGGCGTGCCGTCGCGCTCCCAGGGCAGCCAGGTGTCCCAGGCGTCATACTGGTGACAGTTGGCCAGATCGCGCGCCAGCAGCGCGCTGTTGTCGATCACGGTTTCATCGAGGTCGGTGACGATGGCCAGCTTCGACGGATCCTTCGCCGCCGCAACCGCCTTGTCGAGCTTCTCGGTGGCGATGTTGTAGGCCTGCAGCTGCAGCGCCTGGACTTCCGCAGACTGCTGCTGAAAGCGCAAGCCCATGGTGAACTCGGCAACAGAACAGTCAGCCTTGCCCGCGGCGGGAGTGTCGGCAAATGCCAGTGGAGTGCTCAGCAGCGATACCGCAAGGCCTAGCCAGATGCGTTTGTCGGTCATTGAATGCCCTCTTCCTTATTGGTTATCGACACGCCCCGGCGCAGGCCGGGAGCTGCATCGTCGATACTACTGGGCCCGTGACGCGAGCCCATGCTTGAGAGCGACAACAACGTGTCCATGTTCCATAAACGAACAAGGCCCCTTTCGGGGCCTTGTTGCAGCGACGGTTGGCGGCAGGGACTCAGCCCAGAGCAGCCAGAGTCTTCGCGGTGATGTCTTCGACGCTGCCGACACCCGGAATATGGCTGTATTTCGGAGTACCGGTGGCAGCGGAAAGCTTCTGGTAGAAGTCCACCAGCGGCTTGGTCTGCGAGTGGTAGACGGACAAGCGGTGACGCACGGTTTCTTCCTTGTCATCTTCGCGCTGGACCAACTCTTCACCGCTGACGTCGTCCTTGCCGGCGACTTTCGGCGGGTTGTATTCGGTGTGGTAGACGCGGCCGGAAGCCGGGTGTACGCGACGACCAGACAGACGCTTGACGATCTCCTCGTCTTCCACGGCGATTTCCACCACGTGATCCAGAGCGACGCCAGCATCACGCAGGGCTTCAGCCTGCGGAATGGTGCGCGGGAAACCATCGAACAGGAAACCGTTGGCGCAATCGGCCTGAGCGATGCGCTCCTTGACCAGATTGATGATCAGGTCGTCGGAGACCAGACCGCCGGCGTCCATTACGCTCTTGGCCTTCAGGCCGAGCTCGGTGCCAGCCTTGACCGCAGCACGCAGCATGTCGCCAGTGGAGATTTGCGGAATGCCGAATTTCTCGGTGATGTAGCGAGCCTGGGTACCTTTGCCGGCACCGGGCGCCCCCAGCAGAATCACGCGCATCGATGTGCTCCTCAAGAGTTATGTAGTAATCGGTCGGACTCGCCTCGTGGGGCCAATCTCTTAAGTGGTATGCGGCAGCAGTAGCGGCCAAAAGGCTGATCAAGATACACAGCGCACCCCAGGCGCACAAGCCGCCAAAAGTCGGATAAAAACCCTCCTCCTGGCGGCCTGGGCCTGGCATCCGGCGCTGCACTGGCAGCTGTTTGCCAGTGCAGGGATACCCTTAGCCGGTGTTGCGCAAGCCCGCTGCGATACCCGCAACGCTGACCAGCAGCGCCTGCTCCAGAGGGCTCTCCGGCGCCTGTTCACGTTGCCGGCAGCGCGCCAGCAGCTCGGCCTGCAACAAGTGCAGCGGGTCGAGATAAGTGTTGCGCACACTGATCGATTCCAGGGTTTCCGGATTGTGCGCGAGCAGTCGCGACTGCCCGGTCAGTTCCAGTACGGCAGCGCACGCCTGCGACAATAGGTCGCGTAACTGCGCACCCAGCGCCTGCAGCGCCGGTTCGACCAGGCGCTCGTCATAGAGCGCAGCGATGCTGGCGTCGGCCTTGGTCAGCACCATCTCCAGCATGTCGATGCGTGTGCGGAAGAAAGGCCACTGCTCGCGCATGTGCTTCAGCAGTTCGGCATCGCCACCTTGCAGCGCCTGCCCCAACGCCTGCTCCCAGCCGAGCCAGGCCGGCAGCATCAGGCGCGTCTGGGTCCAGGCGAAGATCCATGGAATGGCCCGCAGGCTTTCCACGCCCCCCTCGCGCCGCTTGGCCGGACGGCTGCCCAGCGGCAAACGCCCCAGCTCCTGTTCCGGTGTGGCCTGGCGGAAGTACTCGACGAACTGCGGATGCTCGCGCACCACGCCGCGATAGGCCTTCACACCGACATCGGCGAGGCGGTCCATCATCGCGCGCCAGCTCGGCTCTGGCGCCGGCGGTGGCAGCAGCGTGGCTTCCAGCACTGCAGCCAGATACAGGTTGAGATTCTGCTCGGCGATATCCGGCAGGCCGAACTTGAAGCGGATCATTTCTCCCTGCTCGGTGGTGCGGAAGCGCCCCGCCACCGAGCCCGGGGGTTGCGACAGGATGGCCGCGTGCGCGGGGCCACCGCCACGGCCGACGGTGCCACCGCGACCATGGAACAGCATCAGTTCAACCTGATGCTCGCGACACAGACGCACCAGCTCCTCCTGGGCGCGGTACTGCGCCCAGGCCGCGGCGGTTGTACCGGCGTCCTTGGCCGAATCGGAATAACCGATCATCACTTCCTGCGGGCCATGCAGGCGCGCGCGATAACCGGGCAGCCCAAGCAACCGGTCGATCACCGGCCCGGCATGATCCAGATCGGCCAGGGTTTCAAAAAGTGGCACCACCCGCATCGGCCGGCGCAACCCGGCCTCTTTCAACAGCAGTTGCACCGCCAGCACATCGGAGGCGGCACCGGCCATGGAAATCACGTAGGAGCCCAGCGATGCGGCAGGAGCCGCGGCCACCTCACGGCAGGTGGCGAGCACTTCAGCAGTATCGGCCGAGGGGCGATAGTCGCTCGGCAGCAGCGGGCGGCGGTTTTCCAGCTCGCGCTGGAGGAAGCTCAGGCGCGCCTCCTCATCCCATTCGGCGTAACGACCGAGGCCCAGATAATCGGTGATTTCCGACATCGCCGCCGCGTGTCGAGAAGAATCCTGACGAACATCGAGGCGCACCAGAAACAGACCGAAGGTGGCTGCTCGGCGCAGGCAATCGAGCAAGGGACCATCGGCAATCACGCCCATGCCGCAAGCATGCAGCGACTGGTAGCACAGCTGCAGTGGCGCCAGCAGGTCATGGTTGTCGCGCAGTACCGCAGCACTTGGTGCCACATCGGCAGTGAGCGCTTGCTGCGACCAACTGCGCGTTTCACGCAGGCGCTCGCGCAGCTGCTTGAGCAGGGCGCGATAAGGTTCGGCGCTGTCGCCCACCTGCGCACGCAGCTCGTCACTGGCTTGCTGCATGGACAACTCGGCGGCCAGTTGGTCGACATCACGCAGGTACAGGTCTGCGGCCATCCAGCGCGCCAGCAGCAACACTTCTCGCGTCACGCGCGCCGTGACATTGGGGTTACCGTCCCGGTCACCGCCCATCCACGAGGCGAAGCGAATCGGCGCAGCCTCCAGCGGCAGACGCAGCCCAGTGGCGGCCTGCAGGCTCTGATCGGCGCGGCGCAGGAATTGCGGCACGGCTTGCCACAGCGAATGCTCGATGACGGCAAAGCCCCACTTGGCTTCGTCCACCGGGCTGGGCCGGCTGCGACGAATTTCCTCGGTATGCCAAGCCTCGGCGATCAGCCGCTGCAGGCGCTGGGCGATGCGTTCACGTTCGGCTGGCAACAGGTCACTGTGATCCAGTGCCGTCAGCTGCGCCGCGATGGCATCGTATTTCTGGATCAGCGTGCGCCGCGCCACTTCGGTGGGATGCGCAGTCAGCACCAGCTCGATGTCCAGGCGCCCCAGCTGGCGCGCCAGTTCATCGCTGCCCTGCCCAGCAGCGAGCAGGCGTTCGAGCAATTCGTCGAGCACGCGCAACTCGAACGGCTCGGGCTCATCCGCACGGCGACGGCGCACCCGGTGTTGCTGTTCAGCGATATTGGCCAGGTTGAGAAACTGATTGAAGGCCCGCGCCACCGGCAGCAGTTCGTCGTCAGCCAGATCCCCGAGGGTGCTGGTCAGTTGCTCGGCACCTGCGGCAGAACCACGACGACCGGCCTTGGCTGATTTGCGTATGCGTTCGATCTTGTCGAGAAACTCGTCGCCCATTTGGGTGCTGATGGTATTGCCGAGCAGCTCGCCAAGCAGGTGCACCTCTTCACGTAGGCGCGCATCGATTTCCGCCATGTCGCACTCCTTCTCCTGTCCAGTGTCAACAGAGTGCCCAGCGCGCCAACTTCTTACAAGGGTGCGACGCGTACCCAGGCAGGCCTGCGTGCTGGGACTAGGCTTGCTGATAGGCGTGCTGGATGCGCTAGCCGGCATCAGTTGCGCCACCCGTGAAGGAGCTATGACATGAGAATTCGCGAACTGGCAAAGCACTGGGAACAAAACGCCAAGGGTCACCTGACCTCGACTCGTTATCACATTCACCTGGATATCGAATCAGCCGCTCGCCTGGCGGCGCTTACCGAGATGTACCCCAAGCATCACAGCGAAGAACTGCTCGGCGAGTTGATCGGCGCTGCGCTCGAGGAGCTGGAAGCCAGCCTGCCCTACGTGCGCGGCAGCAAGGTGGTGGCACTGGACGAGCAAGGCGACCCGCTGTACGAGGACATCGGTCCGACACCGCGCTTTCTCGCGCTGTCGCGCAAATACCTGCGCGAACTGAGTGACACGAGCAAAGAGACGAGCCATTGACGCCCTGAACGGCCCTTTTCGTTCGACATATTGTTCAATTTTGAATGTTCAGGCAGACAACACGTCTGCCGAGCAGCCCTTTGTGCGTCGACGCAGCGCCTCCCGCCGCCTTTGGTGATTCGCGGGCGAACCGGCCTCTCATCACCCACCAAACCCTCTAGATACAAGGGTTTAAAGAACGTCCTCAACACGCATCGAAAACGACGCAGCGGGCTTTCCATGCGCGAATAGTTGACTAACCAGTCATCCAGAAAACCATAAGCACCCTGTGTTTTTTTCTGAACTATTCAAAAAACCTGCCGGTCCCACTTACAGGCCATCGTGGCAAGCCGACATCGCCAACACCCTTGGTAGACGGACAACACGACCGGCCAATCGCTACGGATATTGTCGTTCATAGGAGTGTTTCAAATGGAGTTAGCCGCCATGAAGACCCATACCGAGAAAACCCCGCGTAGTCGCATGCACGGGATCAAACTGGCTGCCCTGGTATTGGGTAGCAGCCTGGTACTGGCTGGCTGTGCGGGTAACCCGCCCAGCGAGCAATACGCCGTGACGCAGTCTGCCGTGAACTCGGCGATCAGTGCCGGCGGTACCGAGTTTGCCGCCGTGGAAATGAAATCGGCGCAGGACAAGCTCAAAGAGGCCGAGTTGGCCATGCACGAGGAAGACTACGAGAAAGCTCGTCGCCTGGCCGAACAGGCCGAGTGGGACGCTCGACTCGCCGAGCGCAAGGCTCAGGCCGCCAAGGCAGAGCAAGCTCTGCAGGACGCCCGCCAGGGTGTTCAGGAACTGCGTGAGGAAGGCATGCGCAACGCTCAGTGAGCAGCATGTCACCCACCCATTCGCTGACAGATCAAAGGATGAACGCCATGCGTAAACACGTGATGATCCCCGCCCTTCTGGCCCTAAGCGTCGGCCTGGCCGCCTGCTCGCACCAGCCCAACGCCAATCTGGAGTCTGCGCGCAGCAACTTCTCCTCGCTACAGAGCGATCCGCAGGCGAGCAAGATTGCCGCGCTGGAGACCAAGGAAGCCCAGGAGTGGCTGAACAAGGCCGACAAGGCCTACATGGACAAAGAAGACGAGAAGAAGGTCGACCAGCTGGCCTACCTGACCAACAAACGCGTTGACGTAGCCAAGCAGACCATCGCTCTGCGTACTGCCGAAGCAGAACTGAAGAACTCCTCGGCGCAGCGCGCCCAGGCCCTTCTCGACGCTCGCGATGCGCAGATCCGCAAGCTGCAGAACAGCCTCAACGCCAAGCAGACCGAGCGCGGCACGCTGGTGACCTTCGGCGATGTATTGTTCGACTTCAACAAGGCCGAACTCAAGAGCAGCGCCCTGCCTAACGTCACCGAACTGGCACGCTTCCTCCAGGAAAACCCGGAGCGCCAAGTGATCGTCGAGGGCTACACCGACAGCGTCGGTTCGGCCACCTACAATCAGGGCCTGTCCGAGCGCCGTGCCGAGGCCGTGCGCCGCGCGTTGGTCCGCGCAGGTGTGGCGCCGACGCGCATCGTCGCCCAAGGTTACGGCAAGGAGTATCCGGTTGCGGACAACTCCAGCGACTCCGGTCGTGCGCAGAACCGTCGTGTGGAGGTGACCATCTCCAACGACAACCAGCCGGTCGCTCCGCGTTCGGCTACCGGCGCCTGATAGCGTTGCCGTAAAAAAGAAACCCGCCTGATGGCGGGTTTCTTTTTGGCTGTACGTTTACCGGGTACATCGTGCGTACCGATAACGCCTCGGTAAACCCTACAGCGTCATTACCTTACTGCTCCAACGCCGGCGTTTCCTGCCCCATGCAGCGCACGGCCTGCTTACGATTATCCACCAGCACGCCGGTCAGGCCCTTCTGCTGCAGGTCGAACAGCACTAGCACGCCGTCGATGCACTGCGCCACCTGATCGGCCGGTTTCAGCGAGACCTTGTAGTCCTCACCGGGGACGGTCTTGAGCATGGTGAAGTCGGACAGCAGCAACGCGTCTTCCGGCTTGGCGAAATGGACGTAACCGTAGTACCAGAGCACACCGATGGTACCGACAATGCTGGCGACACCAGTGAAGATCAGAGGGATGGGATTGCGTTCGGTCATTGCGGACTCTCTGTTGCGGATTCGGTGGTCGGTGCCTGGCGCTCGACATAAGCCTGCGGCGCGCTGAAGAACGCCAGCAACGATTGGCGCCAGGCGGGTTCGGCAAAGGTTTGCACGTGCGGACCACGGGTCGCCTGAAAGGCACGTGGCGGGCGCGCAGCTTGATACAAACGCTGGCCATTGGAAAGCGGCACGATCGTATCGTCAACACTGTGATAGATCAGCAAGGGCACACCTTCGAGTTGCTCGATGCTGCGAATCGCGCTGTCGCCGTCAGGCACCAACCAGGACAGCGGCACCTGCAACGGCCAGGTAAGCCAGCTCTTGCTCAGGGCATAGCGGCCGACATCACGATAACTGGCCGGCACACCATCGAGCGCGATGGCCCGCACGGCCGACTGACGCTCGGGATGCTGCGTCAGGTAATGCACTGCCAGGGCGCCGCCGAGGCTCTGCCCGAGCACGAAAAGCGGCGCGCCCTGCACCTGCGGCGCCTGCTCGAGCCAGGCGAAGGCCGCCTCGATGTCCTGATAGACCTCCGGCAGCCGCGGCTTTCCTTCAGACAAACCGTAGCCACGATAATCCAGCATCAGCACCTGATAGCCCTGCTCCGGCAGCCAGTGCACACCGCCCAGGTGCCAGGCCAGGTTGCCGCCGTTGCCATGCAGATGCAGTACCGTGCCCTTGACCTTCACTCCGGCCTTGGCCGGCAGCCACCAGGCATGCAGGCGCGTGCCATCGGCGGCGCGCAGCTCGATATCGCGGTACTCCAGCCCGGCACGCTCGGGGGTGATCGGCAGCCCTGGCTCCGGGTAGAAAAGCAGGCCACTGCAACCGGCCAGCCACAGACTGACCAATAGCAATGTCAGCGCTCGCAGGCTATTTGCCACCGGCGCGAACCTCTTCACGTGCCTGAACGGTCGCCGCATAGACGCGTTCGGCCAGGCGCGAGAACGGCAGGCTCTGGATCCACACCGTGCCGGTTCCCTTGAGCGTGGTCAGCAAGATCCCTTCGCCGCCGAAGAGCATGCTCTTCAGGCCGCCCGCCAGGGCGATGTCGTAATCGATACCGCCGCTGAAGGCCACCAGGCAACCGGTGTCCAGACGCAGGGTTTCATTGTTCAGTTCCTTGCGGATCACCGTGCCGCCAGCATGCACGAAGGCCAGGCCATCACCTTCGAGCTTCTGCAGGATGAAGCCCTCGCCACCAAAGAAACCGGCGCCCAGGCGTTTGGCGAAGCTGATACCGATGCTGGTGCCATGTGCGGCGCAGAGGAAGGCGTCCTTCTGGCAGATCAAGCGGCCGCCGATCGTCGCCAGGTCGATGGGCACCACGGTACCCGGATAAGGCGCCGCAAAGGCGACCCGCGCCTGACTCTTGCCGGCATTGCTGAAGTGGGTCATGAACAGCGACTCGCCGGTGAGCATGCGCTTGCCGACGCTCCACAGCTTGCCCAATAGACCGCTGGAGGAGCCGTCGCCCATACGCGTTTCGAAGCGTACACCTTCGGTCATATAGTTCATCGCCCCAGCCTCGGCGATCACCGTCTCGCCGGGGTCGAGGATGATCTCCACCGATTGCGCCGAAGCACCGAGGATTTCGTATTCGAGTTGATGGCTGGGCACTTGCAGGTCTCCGGGGTGGGCCACGACGTTGTAAACCTGACGATGCGCTGCGCCGGCGGTGCGCGCGGCGCACCCTACAGGGCTGCGATCAGAGGATATTGGCGTAGTCCGCTTCGATGCGATCCAGGCTCAGGTGGTTGAGGAAGTTGGAAAAGCACATCCACGCCGATAGCGCATTCAGGTCCTGGAACTGCGGCGGCAGGTACTTGGGCGGCAGCACCAGGCCCTCGTCCACCAGCTTGCGCAGGGTGCGCATGTCTTCGAGGGTGGTCTTGCCGCAGAACAGCAGCGGAATCTGCTCCAACTTGCCCTTGCGCACCGCCAGCTGAATGTAGTTGTAGATCAGGATGAAACCCTTGAGGTAGGACAGGTCCTTGGTGAACGGCAGGCCGTTCGGCAGCGAGCCGCGGAACACCCGACTGGCGTTGCTATAGCCGCCCTCCAGGCCGTAACCCTGCTCGCGGAAGAACTCGAACACCTCAAGGAAATCTGCGCCTTCCTCGGCCATGTGGATGGCGCGGGTGCGGTTGGTCAGCTTGCGCAAGCGGGTCGGGTAGGAAGCGAAGGCGATCACTTCCATGAGAATGGCCAGACCTTCCTGGGTCACCGTCGACGAGGGTGGTCCCTTGGCCAGGAAGGTGCAGATCGGCTGGTTCAGGCCATTGAGCGTGGTGCCGACATGCACCAACCCTTCGTGCACCTCCAGCGCCTTGACGTCGCGCTCGTTGAAGCGCGCGTCGCTGCGAATCTTGATGTAGTCGGCGCCCGCCGCCGCATCGGCGAGGATGCCGTCGGACTCGAACACGCGGATGGTGTCATCACCGAAAACCCCGGCCAAGCGCTGCTGCAGGATATTCACCACATCGGCGGCGCCAAGCACCTTGGGCTCGTCTTCCAGGTCGCCACGGGCGGCAATGTTGTTGAGGTAATCGGAGAGCATCAGACCGAGATCGGCCAGGGTCGGATCACCGGCGTGGAAGGCGTCGGTGGCCGCGCCGTAGAGCTCCTGGCTGATCAGGCCGAAATCTTCGGTGCCGCGCGCTTCGAGCATGCGAATCACCATGCGGTATTCCTTGCACATGCGCCGCATGATCTGCCCGACCGGATTGAACTGGCCGAGATGACGGGTGATGTCGCGCTCGATGTTCTGGAATTCCAGCTTCTTCGCAGCAGCATCGAAAGCCAACGGCCGGCTCAGGTAGTAGTCGCGATTCACAGCCGGCGGCTGCTTGCCCTTGGCCTTGAGGAAGGCATCGCGGATACCGTCGTCCCATTTCACCGCATCGAGTACACGGATCGGCGTCTGCGCTTCGACGATGCGGTCACTGAGTGCGCGGATACAGAGCTGATAGTCGTCCAGTTTCTGCTGGCTGTTCATTGCGATTCCTACTCGGCCACCCGCTGGTAGCGCGCGACCTCGACGAACAGGTCGGCATTGGCCGGATCGTCGAGATAGTCGAATACCTTGTCCAGCGGGCTGGTGATCAGTGCACCGTCAGCCTCCGGCATGGAGACGGTCTGCCCTTCCAGCAGGCCCTTGCCCATATCCTGAAGGATGCGGTCGGTGTCGAGGTTGTACACCACCAGTTCGTTGTCCTTGGTCAACTCGAAACCGGCGATGGCGAAGTTGGCGCCCAGGCTCTTCGGCAAGCCCGCCGAGAGATACCAGCGGCGACCATGATGGGCGACGGTGAAGCCGAACTCCTCGAGGCCGCCTGCGTTGTCCGGGCTGCCTTCGTAAATGCGTGCCTCGTAGAGGTTGGAACCGGCACGGGTGATCTCCAGATACAGTTGATCGCCCCACTCGTCCTGCCGGGTCCACTCACCCAGCAATGGGATGGGTGCCGCCTCGTTGGCCGGGATCGGATCCTTGAAGGTGACCAGGCAACCACTCAACAGCAGGAAGGACAGGGCGACCAGTGCGCGCCAGGTTTTCATTACGCTCTCCTTGTGAAAACCACCAGCCGGTTGGGCATCAAAGCCCCAGAACCAGATTCATATAACGTTTAAGGATGGCCAGCATTCCCTGGCTGTCCAGATTCTCGACGCCATCGAGCAGGCCCTGATACTCCATCCGCACGATGGTGGCCGTCAACAGCACGGCATCCTGCTCGGGCTGGCGCGAGCCCAGCACTTCGAAGAAGTGGGTGACGCCCTGCTGCAGGATCTGCCGATGGGCACGCACCAGTTCACTGAGACGTGGATTGAGCAGGGCCTCCTGCTGGAACGCTTGCTCGACGATCAGGTGATCACGACGCTCGCGCAGTTGGCGCTGCACGTACTGCACCGCCAGCCCGGCGATATCGTCGGCCAACTGCCTGCGCGCCTGCTCGCTGCCATCCAGACGCCCAACCATCTCCTCCAGCGCGCCCTGGGTGCTGGCCCAGAACGCCGCCATCTGCGCCGCGCTGCGCTCGACGAACTGGGAGAAGGTATCGGTGATCAGGTCATCGATATCCTTGAAATAGTAGGTCGTGGCCGACAGCGGCACCTGCGCCTCGGCCGCCACCGCACGGTGACGCACGGCGCGCACGCCGTCGCGCACGATAATGCGCATGGCAGCATCGAGAATCGCCTGACGACGCTGCTCGCTGCCTTGTCGGCTGGCCTTGCGGCCCTGGTATTGCACGCTTTCGGCGACGGCATTGGCTGCCTGGGTGGCATTCGGGGAAGCAGGTACGGAGCTCACGGTGGGTCGACCCTCTACTTCTAGTTATGACTGGCAGAGTAATAGCTTGGACATGCAACCAAAAGGCTCCGTTTCGCTTGCGGGCAGCGAACACGGCGAAATTGCTGCGAAATGTGCAACGACAGGTAGCAAAAAGCCGCCCGAAGGCGGCTTTCTGTGTGGCATCAAGCCTGCGGACGCATATGCGGGAACAGGATGACGTCGCGGATCGACGGCGAGTTGGTCAGCAGCATCACCAGACGGTCGATGCCGATGCCCTCGCCAGCGGTGGGCGGCATGCCGTATTCCAAGGCGCGGACGAAGTCGGCGTCGTAGTGCATGGCTTCGTCGTCACCGGCATCTTTCTCGGCCACCTGAGCGAGGAAGCGTTCGGCCTGGTCTTCGGCGTCATTGAGCTCGGAATAGGCGTTGGCGATCTCGCGACCACCGATGAACAGCTCGAAGCGGTCGGTGACGTTCGGGTTCTGGTCGTTGCGACGCGCCAGCGGCGACACCTCGAACGGGTACTCGGTGATGAAGTGCGGCTGCTCCAGCTTGCTCTCCACCAGTTCCTCGAAAATCATCACCTGCAGCTTGCCCAGACCTTCGTGGCCGAGCACCTTGGCGCCGGCTTTCTTGGCGATGGCGCGAGCTTTCTCGACATCGTTCAGGTCAGCTTCGCTGATATCCGGGTTGTACTTGAGGATCGAGTCGTACACCGACAGGCGCACGAACGGCTCGCCGAAGTGGAACACCTTGTCGCCGTACGGCACATCGGTGCTGCCCAGCACGGCCAGAGCCAGCTCGCGGAACAGTTCCTCGGTCAGGTCCATGTTGTCGCGGTAGTCGGCGTAGGCCTGGTAGAACTCGAGCATGGTGAACTCGGGGTTGTGCCGGGTCGAAACGCCTTCGTTACGGAAGTTGCGGTTGATCTCGAAGACCTTCTCGAAGCCACCGACCACCAGCCGCTTGAGGTACAGCTCCGGGGCGATACGCAGGAACATGGCCATGTCCAGCGCATTGTGATGCGTCTCGAACGGTTTGGCCGCCGCGCCGCCTGGGATGGTCTGCAGCATCGGGGTTTCCACTTCGAGGAAACCGCGCTCATTGAGGAAGCGGCGGATGTGGGCGATCACCTGCGAACGAACGCGGAAGGTGTCACGCACTTCTTCGTTGACGATCAGGTCGACGTAGCGCTGGCGGTAGCGCTGCTCGGTGTCGGTCAGGCCGTGGTGTTTATCCGGCAGCGGGCGCAGCGACTTGGTCAGCAGGCGCACGTTGTTCATGTGCACGTACAGGTCGCCCTTGCCGGAACGCGCCAGGGTGCCTTCGGCGGCGATGATGTCGCCCAGATCCCAGGTCTTGATCGCTTCCAGGGTTTCGGCCGGCAGGCCCTTGCGGTCGACATAGACCTGCAGGCGACCGGAAGTGTCCTGCAGCACCATAAAGGCGCCACGGTTGAGCATGATGCGCCCGGCGATCTTCACCGGGATGGCAGCGGCTTCCAGCTCTTCCTTGCTCTTGCCCTCGTACTGTTTCTGCAGGTCGGCGCACAGGCTGTCGCGGCGGAAATCGTTGGGGAAGGCAATGCCCTGCTCACGGACGGCAGCAAGCTTTTCCTTGCGCTGGGCAATCAGCTTGTTTTCTTCCTGTTGCAGTTCGTTGTGGTCGAGTTGTTGGTCGCTCATTGCGGGTCGTCCCGGTCAAATCATCATTCTGGAAAGATCGCTGCCAGGCTGAAACGGATACCTCAGCAGAGGCTGATCCGCTTCAACTTGCAACTTGTAGCTTGCGGCTGCTCTCAAAGCCCCTGCTTGAGGCTCGCCTCGAGATAACCATCGAGGTCACCGTCGAGGACTTTCTGGCAGTCGCTACGTTCGACGCCGGTACGCAGGTCCTTGATGCGCGAGTCATCGAGTACGTAGGAGCGGATCTGATGACCCCAGCCGATGTCGGACTTGGTGTCTTCCAGCGCCTGGGAAGCGGCGTTGCGCTTCTGCATTTCCTGCTCGTACAACCGGGCCCGCAGCATTTTCATGGCGGTGTCCTTGTTGGCGTGCTGGGAACGTTCGTTCTGACAGGCCACCACGGTGTTGGTCGGCACGTGGGTAATACGCACCGCCGAGTCGGTGGTGTTGACGTGCTGACCACCGGCACCGGAGGAGCGGTAGGTGTCGATGCGCAGGTCGGCCGGGTTGATCTCGATCTCGACCTTGTCGTCGATCTCGGGCGAAACGAATACCGCCGAGAACGAGGTGTGGCGACGCGCGCCGGAGTCGAACGGACTCTTGCGTACCAGACGGTGTACGCCGATCTCGGTGCGCAGCCAACCGAAGGCGTACTCGCCCTTGATATGCACGGTGGCGCCCTTGATGCCGGCGACTTCACCTTCGGACAGTTCGACGATCTCGGCACTGAAGCCGCGCTTGTCGGCCCAGCGCAGGTACATGCGCAGCAGGATGTTGGCCCAGTCCTGGGCCTCGGTGCCGCCGGAGCCTGCCTGGATGTCCAGGTAGCAGTTGTTGGCGTCCATCTCGCCACTGAACATGCGGCGGAATTCCAGCTTTTCGAGAATTTCGCGCAAGCGCTCGACTTCGGCGACGATATCGTTCACTGCGCCTTCGTCGTTCTCTTCGGCAGCCATTTCCAGCAGATCCCTGGAATCGACCAGGCTGCCGGTGAGGTCGTCGATGGTTTCGACGATCTGCGCCAGCATGGCGCGCTCACGGCCCAGGGCCTGGGCGTACTCGGGCTTGTTCCAGACGCTGGCGTCTTCCAGCTCGCGGTTTACTTCGACCAGACGATCATGCTTGTGATCGTAGTCAAAGATACCCCCGAATTGACTGGGTTCGCTCGGACAGGTCCTTGATGGCGTTGAGGATCGGATTGATTTCCATGGTAGTCGGCGCTCGCGGCAAATCGGACGGAAAAGCCAGCGATTATACCCGAGCCGACCCAGGCTGGCAGCCCACTATCGGCAGGCGATCACGGTTCAATGGATCAACGGCGCACTATACTGGTCACACAGCCTATTGCAGTGGCCTCTTCTGGAACCCCGCCATGCCCCCCTCGCAAAGTATGCGAAGCCATATCGCCCTTTTCATCGCGTTGCTGGTCTGCGCCCTCAGCTGGCTGCTGGGCACCTTGATCGGCCAGCACACCAGCCAGCAGATTCGCCAGGACGTGGGCAGCAACATGGCCGAGGTGTCCTACGCGATGGTCGATCGACTGGATCGCGACATGGCCTCGCGCGCCGCGGTGCTGAAGGTGCTCGGTAACCTGCAGGCGTTGCGTCAGCCCGATGACATCGCCGAGATAAGGCGCCTGCTCGACAGCCTGCAGAAGGAAATCCCCAGCATTGCCTGGGTCGGCTTCACCGACCCGGCAGGCCTGGTGCTGGCGTCCAGCAACGGCATACTGGAAGACGTCAGCATCGCGCAGAGGCCAGTGTACCTGGAGGGCCGCCACGGGCTGTTCATCGGCGATGTGCATGAGGCAGTCTTGCTGGCCAAGCTGCTACCCAACCCCAGCGGTGAGGCGATGAAGTTCGTCGATATCAGCCTGCCGATCATCGCTGACGATGGCAGCCTGGTCGGCGTTCTGGCCAGCCATCTGTCCTGGGCCTGGGCCGATGAGGTGCGCGAATCGATTCTAGGCCCGAGCCAGGATCGGCATCTTGTCGAGTTCTTCGTCATAGGCCAGGATCGCGGCATCCTGCTTGGCCCGCGGGAGATGATCGGCCAGAAACTGGAGCTGCCAGCCCTGAAGGGGCTGGAGCCTGGGCAGAGTCGCTGGCAGGTGCAGCAATGGCCGGATGGCAACGACTACCTCACGGGTCTGACCCTGAGCCGGGGCTACAAGGACTACCCTGGCCTGGGCTGGACGGTGGTGGCGCGGCAATCGCTTGAGGTTGCCGATGCCCCGGCGCAAAGCCTGCTGCACAGTATTTTGCTCTGGGGCAGCGGCCTGGCACTGGCGTTCGCGGTGATCGGCTGGCTGGTCAGCACCTACTTCACCCGACCACTGCGCGACATCGCCAATGCCGCGGACCGCCTGAGCGCTGGGGAAATCACCGAAATCCCCGAGTTGCGTGGCAGCCGTGAAATTCACCAGCTGAGTCAGTCCATCCGCCATCTGGTGGAAAGCCTGACCCTGCAGCAGACGGCGCTGGGCATGATGGAAAGCCTCGCCCACCACGACGCACTGACCGGCCTGCCCAACCGCATGGCTCTGGAAAAATTTCTCCCCCAGGCTCAGCAGCGCAGCCGTCTGCAGCATGGCTGCCTGGCGTTGCTCTACCTCGACCTCGACGGTTTCAAACCGGTCAATGACACCCACGGCCATACCGCCGGCGATCATCTACTACGGGAGATTGCCCAGCGCCTGCGAGGCTGCTTGCGTGACGGCGACATGGTCGCGCGCCTGGGCGGCGATGAGTTTCTGATGGTGCTGCAAGTGCCCGGGCAGGATGCGCAGCATCATGCGCGCCAGGTAGCCGAGCGCGCCATCGCCGCCCTCGGCCAGCCGGTGCTGCTGGAGGTGGGCGAGGTACGCATCGGCTGCAGTGTCGGCGGCGCACTTTGGCCTGTGGATCACATCGAGCTCAGCGCCGTCTTGCAACTGGCCGACGAAGCGCTCTACAGGGCCAAGTACGGTGGGCGCAACCGCGCCGTGTTCCACAACAGCCAGGAAACCGATCTCAGTTGAGCGCCCCCTCGGCTACCGCAGTCGCTTGCCGCTGACGCTGTGCGTCCTCGGCGATCATCTGCGCAGCCTTTTCGGCAATCATCAGCACCGGTGAGCAGGTGTTACCCGAGGTGATGCTCGGCATGATCGACGCATCGACCACGCGCAAACCCGTGATGCCATGCACACACAGGCGCGCATCGACCACCGCCTCACGCCCTTGCCCCATCGCGCAGGTACCCACCGGATGGAAGATGGTGGTGCCGATCTCGCCCGCAGCGCGCTGCAGGTCTTCCTCACTGCGATAGTCCGGGCCGGGCTTGTACTCCTGCGGGCGGTAACCAGCCAATGCAGGCGCGGCGACGATACGCCGGGTCAGACGAATGGCATCAGCGGCCACATGCAAATCCCGTTCGTCACTGAGGTAGTTGGGGCGGATCAGCGGGGCAACGCTGGCATCGACCGAAGCGATCTCGACGCTGCCACGGCTGTACGGGCGCAGGTTGCACACCGAGGCGGTGAAGGCCGGGAAGTCGTGCAAGGGCTCACCAAAGCGCTCCAGCGACAAGGGCTGTACGTGATACTGCAGGTTGGCGCGCGCCTGGCCAGGGTCGGACTTGGCGAAGGCGCCGAGCTGACTGGGCGCCATCGACAAAGGGCCGCTGCGTTTAAGCAGGTATTCCAGGCCCATGCCCAGCTTGCCCCAGGGCGTGGCCGCGATGCGATTGAGCGTCTTCACGCCCTCGACCCGGTAGATCAGGCGCAGCTGCAGGTGATCCTGCAGATTCCCACCGACACCTGGCAGCTCGTGCCTGACGCCGATCCCCAGCTTTTCGAGCAGCGGCCGAGGGCCAATGCCGGAACGCTGCAGCAACGCCGGCGAACCGATGGCACCGGCGCACAGGATGATCTCGCGGCGCGCCGTGACACGCTGCATACGCCCCTGACAACGCAGGTGCAGCGCACTGGCGCGGCCCTCGGCCAGCTCCAGTCGTTCGGCTTCGGCGCCCGTCAGTACATGCAGATTGGGGCGCTGGCGGATCTCACGCAAAAACGCCTTGGACGCATTCCAGCGCACCCCGCGTTTCTGGTTGACCTGAAAGTAGCTGCAGCCTTCGTTGTCCCCAGCGTTGAAATCATCGACGCTGGCGATACCACTTTGCGCCGCTGCTTCGCGAAAGGCCTCGAGAATCTCCCAGGACAATCGCTGCCTCTCCACCCGCCACTCGCCGTCACCGCCGTGCACCTCGCTCGTGCCGGCGAAGTGACTCTCCGAACGTTTGAACAATGGCAACACATCACGCCAGGCCCAGCCCGGATTGCCCGCAGCATCCCAGCCGTCGTAGTCAGCGGCCTGACCGCGCATGTAGATCATGCCGTTGATCGAGGAGCTACCGCCAAGCACACGGCCACGCGGGTATTTCAGCGAACGCCCATGCAGACCGGGATCGGCCTCGGTGTTGTAACACCAGTCGGTGCGCGGATTGCCGATGCAGTAGAGGTAACCGACAGGGATATGAATCCAGGGATAGTTGTCGCGCCCACCCGCTTCGATCAGCAGCACGCTGACGCCAGGGTCGGCGGAAAGCCGATTGGCCAGCAGGCAGCCGGCGGGGCCGGCACCAACGATCAGGTAGTCATAAGCATCCAGAGGCGGTTGCGACATAAGCATCCTCGCGCGTCGTTCTTGTAGTTGGCCAACAGCCTAAAACAAGCCGGGCACGAGGATGAATGATCTTTTGGTCTGAGAGCTGAGCCCTCAGACGCGCTGCAGCTCGACACGCACCTGGGCCTCCAGCTCGCTCTTCAGCGCGGGCGCCAACTGCAGCTGGCGTGCCAGTTCTTCGAGGTAGGCGCGCTCCATGAAATGTTCTTCGTCCACCATCAGCACACTGGCCAGGTACATTTCCGCGGCCATTTCCGGTGTGCTGGCGGCACGCGCGACATCGGCCGGGTCCAGCGGTTTGTTCAGCTCGGTATGCAGCCAGCTCTGCAGCTCGGCATCCTGCGCCAGCTTGCCCAGCTCCTCTTCGATCAGTTGGCGCTCACGTTCGTCAACGTGGCCGTCAGCCTTGGCTGCCGCCACCAACGCTTTGAGAATGGCACGACTGTGCTGCTCGGCTTGCGGAGCCGGCAACCGATCCAGAGTTTGCGGCTCGACCGGCTGCGCGCCTCCCTGCTGAGCTTGCTGCGCCTGCCAGTTGCCGTAGGCCTTGTAGGCCATCACCCCGAGCGCAGCCAAACCACCATAAATGGCCACCTTGCCACCTACCTTGCGCACACGTTTGTTGCCCAGCAGCATGGCCAGCGCAGCACCGCCACCGGCTCCCTTGAGCATCGAGCCCAGATCGCTACCACCAGCCTTGCCTGCGCCACCGCCAAGCAGACCGCCCAGCGCTCCACCAAGCCCGGAAGAGGCGCCGCCAGCGCCTTTCTGTTGCAGCATCTCCTGGCCAGATTTGAGCAGTTGATCGAGCAAGCCACGTGTGTTCATGAAGAAATTCCTCTTGCGCAAATGCTCTCGATTCTATGCCTGCCCTTATAGAGCGTCGGCAAGCAGATCAATTCCAGATGTTGCCTGTATCCCCCCTCTGCACGGTCAGGCTTTCGATGAAAAAGAACGAGGAAGAACACATTCGATAAACCATAATGGGCAAAACTGTCAGAACCTCTCAATGCCATGATGACCCTGCGCCAGATTCGCCATTTCATCGCCGTTGCCGAGACAGGCTCGATATCTGCGGCGGCTCAAGCTGTATTCATTTCCCAGTCGACACTGACCCAGGCGATTCAGCAACTGGAGGAAGAAATCAGCGTTACCCTGTTCAACCGCCACGCCAAGGGGATGAGCCTCACTCACCAGGGCCACCAGTTCCTGCGGCAGGCACACCTCATTCTCGCCACGGTGGAAAACGCCAAGCGCAGCCTGCAGCAAAGCACATCCCAGGTTAAAGGCCAGCTCACCATCGGCGTGACGAGTCTGGTGGCCGGCTACTACCTGGCCGACCTGATCACGCGATTTCAGCACGCCTATCCCAATGTGCATACCCGCGTTATCGAAGACGAGCGCCCCTATATCGAACATCTGCTGGTCGCCGGGGAGATTGATGTCGGTGTACTGATCCTCTCCAACCTCGAAGATCGCCATGCCTTGCAGACCGAAGTGCTGACGCACTCTCCGCACCGCCTTTGGCTACCACCGCGTCACCCACTACTGGATCGAGACAGCATCACCCTGGCCGATGTAGCCAGCGAACCACTGATCCAGCTCAACGCCGATGAAATGGGCCTGCACACCCAGCGCATCTGGCATCGTGCCTGTCTAACTCCTCGCGTCAGCCTGCGCACGGCCTCGGTGGAAGCCGTACGTAGCCTGGTTGCGGCGGGTCTCGGCCTGTCCATTCAACCTGACATGACCTATCGCCCCTGGTCATTGGAGGGCGACATCATCGAGGCCCGCCCGCTGGCGGATCTGAACGAGCCACTTGAGGTCGGGCTGGCCTGGCGCAGGGGCACGGCACGACCGGTACTGGTCGATCCATTCCTGACGCTGGCACGGGCACAGCCGACAAATCGCAAGGTTTCGATTTAATCGAACGCTACTTTCAATATTTAGAATTTGTGAAGCCAACTGTCGGACTCTAGTCTCGCTTTCGTGAATACAGGCGCTCCGACATACGAGGAGACGTCATGCAGAACGACACGAGAAAAAGAAGAAGTCCGAGAATGTCCGCGAGCCTCCCGCCCCTGCAAAGTGCTCAGCTGATCGATGGCCAACTGGTCAGCGGTGAGGGTTTCGTCGAGCCGATCATCAATCCGGCCACTGGCGACGTTCTGATCAGCATTGCCGAAGCCTCGCTGGAACAACTGGAACAGGCCGTACTGGCCGCCAATAATGCTTTTCCTGCCTGGTCACGCACCACGCCCGCCCAACGTTCAGGCCTTCTCCTGGCGATTGCCGAGGCAATCGAAAGCAACGCCGAACTGCTTGCCCGCCTGGAATCACTCAACTGCGGCAAGCCGCTGCATCTGGCACGCCGGGACGATATTCCGGCCACAGCTGATGTATTTCGCTTTTTCGCAGGCGCCGTGCGCTGCCAACAGGGCCAGCTCGCCGGCGAATACATTCCCGGCCACACCAGCATGGTCAGGCGTGACCCGGTCGGCGTGATCGCCTCCATAGCACCGTGGAACTACCCGCTAATGATGGCCGCCTGGAAAATCGCCCCCGCTCTCGCGGCCGGCAATACCCTGGTGTTCAAACCATCCGAACACACTCCGCTGTCCATTCTCGCGCTGGCGCCGGTACTGGCGCAGATTCTTCCACCGGGCGTGCTGAACATCGTCTGTGGCAGCGGCGAAGGTGTCGGCAGCCAGTTGGTCGGCCACCCGAAGGTACGTATGGTGTCACTGACCGGCGACATCATCACCGGGCAGAAAATCCTCCAGAGCGCATCGCGCACGCTCAAGCGCACCCACTTGGAGCTGGGCGGCAAGGCGCCCGTCATCGTCTGCGATGACGCCGATCTCGATGCCGTGGTTGAGGGCATCCGTACCCATGGTTTCTACAACGCCGGGCAGGACTGCACCTCGGCTTGCCGCATCTATGCCGAGAAAGGCATCCATGACCGCCTGACCACTGCACTGGGCGATGCGATAGGCAACATCCGTTTCGCGCGCAAGAAGGACAGCGACAACGAAATGGGGCCACTGATCAGCACCCGCCAACGCGACCGGGTGGCCAGTTTCGTCGAACGCGCGCTTGGCCTACCCCATATAGAGCGGGTTACCGGCGCTGCCATGCACTCCGGCCCCGGCTTCTACTATCAGCCTACGCTGCTCGCGGGTTGCCGCCAGCAGGACGAGATCGTCCAACGCGAAGTGTTCGGCCCGGTCGTGACCATCACCCGCGTGGAAGACCCACGCCAGGCCCTGGAATGGGCCAACGACTCCGAATATGCGCTGGCCAGCTCGGTCTGGACGCGGGATCTGGACAAGGCCTTCCAGTTGGCCAATCGCCTGCAGTACGGCTGCACCTGGATCAACACCCATTTCATGCTGGCCAGCGAAATGCCTCATGGCGGACTCAAGCGCTCCGGCTATGGCAAGGATCTGTCCAGCGACTCACTGCAGGATTACAGCGTGGTGCGCCACATCATGGCCCGCCACAAACCACTCTGAGGCTCAAGGATCGGCCCACAAAATAACCATAACGAGGTCAGCCGACTTAGCCGGCCACTGACATACCTGCCACCAACAAAAATCGTCAGCGCATCTGCGAGCAAGAGGTATCCATCATGCAGTTCCAGTTTCTGTTACCCACCCGAATAGTCATGGAGCCCGGCCTGCGTGCACGCACCGGCGAGCATTTGGCCGAGCTTGGCCTGCGCCATGTTCTGCTGATCACCGATCCAGGAGTCAAACGGGCCGGCCTGCTGGAAAACATTTACCAGAGCCTGGATGCAGCCGGCATCCGCTATGCCGAAGTGGCCGACGTCAAACCCAATCCGCGCGCCGAGGATGTCAATCGGGTCGCCGAGCAGTTCCGCGGTCAAGGCATCGATGGCCTGCTGGCAGTCGGCGGCGGCAGCGCCATGGATGCCGCCAAGGCTATCGCGGTGCTGCTCACCCATCCTGGCAAGGTCGAAGACTATGAGGGCGCGTTCCAGCTGCAAGGCCCTGCCCTGCCTGTAGTGGCCATTCCGACCACTGCCGGAACAGGCAGCGAAGTCACCTTCTTCTCGGTCATCACCGATACCAAACGCCAGTTCAAGATGAGCCTGCTGGACTACCGCATCGGCCCGGTGCTGGCGCTGCTCGACTCGGACATCACCACGACGCTGCCGCCGGCCATCGCCGCAGCGACCGGCATGGATGCCCTGACTCACGCCATCGAAGCCTATACCGGTAAGCCGGCGAACCCCATCAGTGACGGGCTGGCCCTGCATGCCATCCGCCTGATTGCGCGCTATCTCAAACCCGCCGTGCAGGAACCGGACAATCTCGAAGCCCGCGAGCAGATGCTGATCGCCAGCCTGATCGCTGGCATGGCTTTCGGTAACGCTGACATCGCCAGCGTGCACTGCATTTCCGAGGCGATCGGCGGCATGTACGACACACCGCATGGCGTCGGCAACGCCATCTTCCTGCCGTTCGTCTTTGCCCATAACCGCGATGCCGACCTACGCCGCCATGCCGATGTCGCCTATGCCCTTGGCATCGACCCGACGCTGGCTCCAGCAGCCGCTGCCGAAGCGGCGGTGGAACACCTGTTCGCCATGAGTCGTGAGCTGAAGATCCCTCGCTTCAAGGAAGTTGCCGGTGTACGTGAAGAGGACTTTCTGGCTATCGCCGAAAAATCCAAGAGCAACATTTCCGACAGCAGCAACGCCAAGCCCATGAACGTCGATAGCTACCTGGCGATCATCCGCCAGGCTTACCAATACTGATCGAGGCACGGACATGACATCCACTTCATTGAACAGAACCCTCGGTTTCTGGCGGGCCTTCGCCACCTGCACCGGGCTTGTCGTTGCGGGCACCACCATGGTGTCCCTCGGCTACAGCATGGGCCTGGTCGGCCCAGCCTTCATGGTTAGCGCGCTGATCGCGATGTTCGTCAGCATCCTGGTCTCCTTCTCCTATGCCGAGCTGTCATCATTCATGCCCGGCGCCGGCATGATCGGTGACTACACATTGATTGCCATGGGCCCCTTCATGGCCATCGTCAGTGTGCTGGGTGGCTACATCGTGCTGGTCTCCGCGGCCGGCGCAATGGAGTCGATCACGGCCGGGCTGGCAGTGCAGAGCCTGTTCCCATCGATCAGTGCAACCCTCGTTGCCATCACCATGCTGGTGCTGTTCCTGCTGGTCAACCTGGTTGGCGTTGGCGTATTCGGCTCGGTTCAGGTTTTCATCACTGGATCGATGATCATCGGCACCTCGATCATGGGGCTGCTCGGTCTGATGAGCATCGGCACCGTGAGTGAAATCCAGAGCGTGCCCTTCAACCCGAAAGGCTGGGAGGTGGTATTCCAATCTCTGGCCCTGGGCATCTGGTTATTCGTCGGCATCGAGTATGTCGCCCCCATGGCCGAGGAGGTGATCGAGCCCGAGAAGACCATCCCCAAAGCCATGATCTTCGGCCTGCTGACCATCTTCGTGGCGGACATGCTGTTTGGTCAGGCGATTGCCCATTACGTGCCGCTGAATATTCTCGAAAGCTCCACCGCACCACAGGTTGAAGGCGCCCGGGCGATGTTTGGCCATATCGGCGCGGTCTTCATCGTAATGATCACAGTGCTGGCCAGCGCCAGCTCGGTCA
The DNA here is from genome assembly GCF_900115475.1 of Ectopseudomonas composti. Taxonomy (GTDB): domain Bacteria; phylum Pseudomonadota; class Gammaproteobacteria; order Pseudomonadales; family Pseudomonadaceae; genus Aquipseudomonas; species Aquipseudomonas composti. The sequence continues at coordinate 180,278 of NZ_FOWP01000004.1, read as the reverse complement.
GCTCCCACCTCGCCGCCGTTCCGCGCATGCTTTACGGCCTGGCTCGCGAAGGTCTGCTGCCCAAGGCCTTCACCTATGTACACCCACAGTTCCGGACGCCCTGGGTCGGCATCATCGCGGTGTTCGCACTGCTGTGCATTCCCTTCCTGCTGAGCATCGACATGGATCTGATCGCCACCCTGATCCTGGCATCCTGCGTAACCTGGCTGCTGTCCTACGTGATCGCCCAGATCAACGTGATCATCCTGCGTCGCCGCTACCCCGACATCAAACGGCCGTTCCGTACCCCGCTGTTCCCGCTGCCGCAGATCATCGGTATCGCCGCCTGCCTGTACATGATTCTGACCATCCACCCCGAGACGGAAATGAAGCTGCGCATCTATGCGATCTCCGGCGGTTTCATGCTGTTGATCGTGACCTATGCCATCTGCTGGCTGCGTTACAAGCGCATTCCACTGTTCCGCCCGGTACCTCTGGAGCAGTTGTATGAGCTGACTTCAGCTGAAGCCGATCAGGCACGCAGCACTCCTTCGCCTGCAAAAGCGCTGGAACAATGCTGAGATGAACATCTTCGGCAACGTAGAGCGCCGTGCACAGCAGGCCTTTCGGCATCTGTGCACGCAGTTCGGGCACGCCCCCTCTGCAGAAGACCCTTTGCAGGCACTGGACGAACAAGTCGGTATCGAACGGCGCCTGGACTACTACGTCCGCCGCCAGTTCTTCAGCCGTATCTACAAGCTGGATGTGCGTTACGCACTGAACATGAGCACGGTGCCAGAAGGCCGAGCCAAGTGGGTAAAGGGCCGCCACTGGAAGAGCGACCAGACAGCTCTGGCGGCCTGGTTGAACCAGTCTCCCGAGCTGACCGAAAGCTTGCGCAACCTGGATACCGAGCAGGTCGAGCTGAGCAGTGAACAGGGGCAGGTGAACCTGCGTGTACGCCCACTGCCTGGCTGCTTCGTATGGACGCTGCTACCGCCGATGCACTACTTCGTGCGCATGAAGGAAAACGAAGTGGCTCTGATCTCCGGGCTACCTGCGCTGCTGCAAGCCAGGTGCTGACCGCCCCCAGAGCGACTTAACGAAGAACATCCGGCCGGCATCTGTACTGACAGCGCCGGCCCTGTAACGAGGCCAATAACATGCAAATCAAACTCTTGATAAATGGCCAACTGGTCGCTGGAGAAGGTGACGTTCAAACCATCTTCAACCCCTCGCTGGGTAGCGCCCTGATGGAAATTCCAGAGGCCAGCATCGCCCAGGTTGATGCTGCCGTACTCGCAGCGGACGCGGCGTTCGAAGGCTGGTCGCAAACCACTCCAGGGCAGCGCTCGGCGCTGCTGCTGGCACTGGCCGATGCTATCGATGCCAATGCCGAGCAACTGGCCCGCCTGGAATCACAGAACTGCGGTAAACCTTATAACGCTGCGCTCAATGATGAACTGCCGGCCGTCGCCGACGTATTCCGTTTCTTTGCCGGCGCGGCGCGTTGCCTGCAGGGTTCAGCGGCCGGTGAGTACCTGCCAGGGCACACTTCGATGATCCGTCGCGATCCGGTTGGCGTGGTCGCCTCCATCGCGCCCTGGAACTACCCGCTGATGATGCTCGCCTGGAAGCTCGCCCCGGCACTGGCCGCTGGTAACACAGTCGTGCTCAAACCCTCGGAGCAGACGCCATTGACCGCTCTGCACCTGGGCCAGCTGCTGGCCGAGATTTTCCCAGCTGGCGTCGTCAACATCGTATTCGGCCGTGGCCCCAGTGTCGGTGAACCGCTGACCAGCCACCCCAAAGTGCGCATGGTTTCTCTGACCGGCTCGGTGAACACCGGCAGCCGCATCATCGCCGGCACCGCTGACAGCGTGAAGCGGATGCACATGGAGTTGGGTGGCAAGGCACCGGTCATCATCTTCGACGATGCCGATGTAGACGCCGCAGTAGAAGGCATCCGCAGCTTTGGTTTCTACAATGCCGGCCAGGACTGCACCGCCGCCTGCCGTATCTACGCCCATCGTGATATCTACGAGCGCTTCGTCAGCAAACTCGGCGAGGCAGTAAGCACGCTCAAGCTGGGTCTGCAGGACGAAGAAGGCGTCGAACTCGGCCCACTGATCACCGAGCAGCATCTGCAGCGCGTCGAAGGTTTCGTCGAGCGGGCCAAGGCCCAACCCCACATCCAAGTCGTCACCGGGGGTAAACGAGCCGATAGAGCGGGTTACTTCTTCAAGCCCACCGTATTAGCCGGAGCCCGCCAGGATGACGAGATCGTCCAGCGAGAGGTGTTCGGCCCGGTCGTGTCGGTCACCCGCTTCGACGACGAAGCTCAGGTGCTGTCCTGGGCCAACGACTCCAGCTACGGCCTCGCCTCATCGGTATGGACGCGTGATGTGGGTCGTGCCCATCGCCTGGCCGCCCGGTTGCAGTACGGCTGCACCTGGGTCAACACCCACTTCATGCTGGTCAGCGAGATGCCCCATGGCGGCGTAAAGCTCTCGGGTTATGGCAAGGACATGTCCATGTATGGCCTGGAAGACTACACCGTCATTCGCCACGTCATGTTCAAGCACTGATCAGCAATTGTCCGGCACGGGGCAACCACCCCGTGCTTGACAGCCTCGGACTCGACCCCGCACCATCGCCGAACGATTCAGGCAACGGGCCTTCCATGTACGCCACCTTCGACACTCTGCCACTGCTTCCAGGCTTCACTGCCTGCCAGTGCGCGTGCGTCGTCGTTGCCAAGAAATCCAAGAAACAGTCGCTCATTTGACCGGGGCGCTGTCCCGTCAGATGGGCTGACAGGACAAGCGCCAGGTTGTATCTCCCCTTCCGCTCGATTCCCGCATCCTCCCTGACGGCGACCAGACGGTCAGTCTCAAGGAGTTCTGCATGTCCAATTTTCAGGGTATCTGGGTGGCGCTGGTCACCCCTTTTCGTAACGGTGAGATCGATTTCGCCAGTCTCGATCGTCTGCTGAGCAAGCTGCTGGAAGATGGGGTCGCCGGCTTTGTGGTCTGCGGCACCACCGGTGAGGCTGCAGCGCTCAGCCATAGTGAGCAACTCGCCGTGCTGGATGCCGTGCTTCAGTTGGTACCCCCAGACCGAGTGATCATGGGCCTGGCCGGTAACCAACTGAGCGCCCTGCTCGACCTGCAACGGGAAATCCAGCGCCGCCCGCTGGCCGGCCTACTGGTGCCGGCACCTTACTACATCCGTCCCACCCAGGCCGGGCTGGAGCACTTCTTCACCACGCTGGCAGATGCAGCCGAGGTGCCGCTGGTGCTCTACGACATTCCCTATCGCACCGGAATATGTATCGAGCGCGACACGCTGCGCCGCATCGTCAGCCATTCCAATATCCAGGCCATCAAGGACTGCGCGGGGGATGCCGAAACTACCATGACGCTGATCGCCGAAGGCCAGGTGCAGGTGCTGGCCGGCGAGGACACGCAGATATTCAACACCCTGTGCCTGGGTGGCGCCGGTGCTATCTCGGCATCGGCACATATCCGCGCCGATCTGTACGTGCGCATGCAGCAGTGTGTGGCCGGCGGTGATCTGCAGGGTGCCCGTCAGTTGCACTACCAGTTGCTGCCCTGGATGCAGGCCGCCTTTGCCGAAGCCAACCCATCAGCGATCAAGGCAGCGCTGGCACTTCAGGGCCTGATCGGCGAAGAAACGAGGGCACCACTGCTGCCCTGCACGGCGGCAACACGCGAGCGACTGCGGGAGGTGCTGGCCAGGCTTACGTGCTAGCGCGGAGCGATGTGCGCCACCATCAGCTGCACGGTCTCGTTACCGCGGAACTCGTTGAGGTCGAGCTTGTACGCCAGCTCGGCCCAGCGCAGCGTGGGGTTGGGCCAGACGTCGCGGTCGATGTTGAAGGCGATGCCGTCGAGCTGCACGCTGCCGCACTCGGTCTTGAGCACCAGCTTCAGGTGGCGCTCACCGACGATGCGCTGATTGACGATCTGAAACACGCCATGGAACAGCGGCTCAGGGAAATGCTGGCCCCAGGGGCCGGCGTTGCGCAGGGCACGGGCCAGTTCCAGGTGGAATTCGGTGGCGTCGAGCTGGCCATCGGACAGCAGTCGACCGGTCAGGTCGTCCTCGCACAACTGGCGGCGTACCTCGGCGTCGAAGGCGACGGAGAACGCACCGAAATTCTCCTGCGGTAGCGACAGGCCAGCGGCCATGGCATGCCCGCCGAACTTGCTGATCAGCCCCGGATGCTTGGCGGCCACGGCGTCCAGCGCATCACGGATATGCAGCCCCGGCACCGAACGCGCCGAGCCCTTGAGCAGCCCATCACCGGCATCGGCGAAGGCGATGGCCGGGCGGTGGTAACGCTCCTTCAGGCGCGAGGCGAGGATGCCGATCACGCCCTGGTGCCAGTCCGGTTCGAACAGGCACAGGCCGAACGGCATGTCGTCCAGGGACAGGTCCTTGAGCTGGGCCAGCGCCTCGCGCTGCATGCCTTGCTCGATGGCCTTGCGATCCTGATTGAGCTGGTCGAGCTGCACCGCCATATCGCGGGCGAGCGCCTCGTCGTCGCAGAGCAGGCATTCGATGCCCAAACTCATGTCGTCAAGACGACCGGCGGCATTCAAGCGTGGACCGAGGATGAAGCCCAGATCGGTGGAAGTGATACGCCGATGATCACGCCCAGCCACTTCGAGAATCGCCCGCAGCCCCGGCCGCGCACGACCGGCACGAATCCGCGCCAGGCCCTGATGCACCAGAATGCGGTTGTTGGCATCCAGCGGCACCACGTCGGCGACGCTGCCCAGCGCCACCAGATCGAGCAGCTCACCCAAGTTCGGCTCCGTGCGGCTGGCGAACCAGCCGGTCTCGCGTAGGCGAGCGCGCAGCGCCAGCAACACGTAAAACATCACGCCAACGCCGGCCATGGCCTTGCTCGGAAAGTCGCAACCTGGCTGATTGGGATTGACGATGGCATCGGCCGCCGGCAATTCCGGCCCAGGCAGGTGGTGATCGGTGACCAACACCGTCAAACCTGCTGCCTTGGCTGCAGCCACGCCATCGACGCTGGAAATGCCGTTGTCCACGGTGAGCAGCAGATCGGGCTGGCGTTCGAGAGCCACGGCTACGATCTCCGGGGTCAGACCGTAGCCATACTCGAAGCGGTTCGGCACCAGGTAATCGACGTGCGCCGCACCGAGCAGGCGCAGACCGAGCACGCCGACCGTACTGGCGGTGGCGCCGTCGGCGTCGAAGTCGCCAACGATGAGGATGCGCTGACGCTGCGCCAGCGCCTCGACCAGCAACTCGACCGCAGCATCGATACCCTTGAGCTGCTGGTACGGGATCAACCGCGCCAGGCCCTTGTCCAGCTCCTCGACGGACTGCACGCCACGGGCGGCGTAAAGACGGGTCAACAACGGCGGCAGGTTGCCCAGGTCAGGCAGTTGTGCGGGTAAGGGTCGGGCTTCGATACGCATCTTGAGTCTTTTCGTGTAGGGCGGGTGCAACCCGCCACGGGTGATCTGGCGGGTTGCACCCGCCCTACGGCTTCAGCGCTCGCCAGCCAGCCACTCAATGGGGATCTCGTGCTGGCCGCGCTCGTCGGTGACGAACAGCTCGCCATCGCTGATCATCACGCTCCAGTTCAGCGAACGTGGCATGTCCAGCGCCAGATCGGCCAGTGCCTCCTGGCCAAGAGCGACCACATTGATGTTCTTCAGCGTACGCACTGGATCAAGGCATTTGCCCTGCCATACGCGCAGGTTGCCGTAGGCCACCAGGCTGAACTTCTCGGTGCGCCGCGAACACCAGGTGATGCGCTCGCTGTCAGGCTGGCCCACTTCGATCCAGTGCAGCACCCGATCATCCAGGCTCTTCTCCCACAGCGCCGGCTCATCGACATCCGACAGACCGCGACCGAACGCCAGTTGCTCGTGGTAGAACAGCGCATAGGCGATCAGCCGCGCAGCCAGGCGCTCTTCGGTCTCAGAGGGATGCCGGGCGACGGTGAAACGCAGGTTTTCATAAACGCTGCGATCCATGTCGGTGAGGTTCAGTTCGATCTTGTAGGTGGTCGATGGCAGGGCCATGGCGGGCTTCTTGACTGGTCGAAAGAGCGCAAGTCTACCGCGAAAGCATGGCCCCCGCCGACCTTCAGCAGGTCATGCGGCTGACCTTCAGTTGCTCATCGGTGTAATCGATGATCGCTTGCAAGCTGCTCAAATCGAGATGCAGACGGCAGTAGTGTTCACCATGGCGCCAGGCCAGCAGCAGTTGATCGTCAGCTGAATAATTCAGCTCGAAGCGACCATCAAAGGCCGGGTGCTGGCAACGAAACCGCATCAGCGCCAGCAAGCGCTGCACCAGCGGTTGCTGCAAGGCCTGCTCGGCCTCCTCCAGGCTGTAGTAATGGCGGTTGACGTCGCGCGCCTCGCCGGTCTGCTCGAGCAGATCGAAATCGTTGCAACCGCCCAACAGGCCAACATAGTAGACCTGCGGGATACCGGGCACGAAGAACTGCAGCGCACGTGCGGCGATGTAAGCCTCGTCGTTACGCATCAATGCCTCGTAGAAGGTGCAGGTCAGCTGATAGATGGCACCGACGCTGTGCACGTTCACCGCCGAGCGGCGCATGATGGGGTCGGCGCTGCGTGTCGAGACCTCGTCTATCAGATACTGGATCTGCGCCTCAGGCAGCATGCCTTCGACATCCGGGATACAGATGCCGTCATGGGTATCGAGCACGGTGATCTGGTTGCGCGGGCACATGCGCAACCAGTTCTTCAGGTAGCGGCTGCTGCCACTGAGCAATGCGTGCAATACCAGAGGCGGCAGGGCGAAGCCGTAGGGGCGCATGTGCCGCCGTGAGATGGCGTACTGGTAGCTGATGTGGTCATGCACCTCCGGCAGCATCTCAGCCTCGTACTTGGCCCCGGTTTCGCGGAACCACTCGAGGATGCGGTACACGTTCGGCTCCACCAGAAAGCAGCTGGTGCCGATACGCTTGGTGGTGTAGCCAAAGGCATCCAGACGGAACAGCTTGACCCCGCGTGCAGCGAGAAAGGCCATGTACTGTTCCATCAGTTGGTAGGTTTTCGGCGAATCGTAATTGAGGTCGATCTGTCGCTCGGTGAAGGTGCACCAGACCCTACAGCTCTCGCCATTGGCCAGGCGTACCTCGCGAAACGGCTCCTTTTCCTTGCGGATATGGATCTTGGCCAGATCGTCATGGGTGATTTCGCCGAAGCTGTCTACCTGAACGAACAGATCGGCGTAGGGCGAATCCTGACCGTGGGCCACAAAATCCAGAAACTCCGGTGACTCGTCCGCGATGTGACTGATCACCAGATCGACGCACAGATCGAAGCGTGCGGAGATGCGCTCGACATCCGCCCAGTCGCCGTAGCGCGGATCCACCTCCATGTGGGTAAGCGGCGAGAAGCCGCCATCGGCATTGGACGGATACAGCGGCAGGATATGCACCCCGCCCAGGGCATCCCCCAGGTGCCGATCCAGGAATTGGTGGAGTTCCCCCAGGTTGCGCCCCAGGCGGTCGGGATAGGTAATCAGTTGAACAGCGTTGCGCAGTGTCATGAGCCCCCCGGCACATTGATGGTCTATCAGAAGACCTAGGCCACCCTCGTTTCGTTCGTCAAGCCATCCCGCGAGATTAGCTTGCCACGCTCCCCGCTGCCGGGAACATGCGCCTCACCCTCAAACCGGTTGGCAAATGCTGTGCAATGCGGTTGTAAGCCGGCCTGACAATCCGTATAAAACGCCTCGGCCTAGCATGAGCAACAGGCCGGCCGGGGATCGTTAGCTGATAAGGAAGTCGTCGTGGAGCTGTTCGTTGGAGTCATCGCTGTCGTCGTTATTCTGTTCGTTCTTCACGTGTCCCATGCGCCTGAAGAACCCAAACTCGAGCTGCAGGGCGGCACAGCTCGCCTCACCCCCACCGAGGCCACTCAACTCAACCGCATATTCGTGCTGCAAGGCAGCGCCCCCGACCTCGCCCTGCAGCTGGCCGCACAGCTTTGGGGCGACGCCTGGCAACTCGCCCACGTCTCACTCTGCTCAAGATTGATGCTGCTGGATCGCGAAGAAGAGGCGCTTGAGCTGCTCTGGAAACTTGACTCCGCTTACCGTGAGCAGGCCCTGCAGACGATGCTGCAGGAGTTGGTGAACAGAGGCGATACCGACAAGGCTCTCCAGCTGCAGAAACGTTTCGACGTTACCGCTTCCAAGTCACCGCTGACGCACAGCACGCTGCTATTGGCCGAGGGTAAAACGCAAGAGGCTCGCAAAGCACTGGATGCCCTGGACCTGAATCTGCAGATCAGTGAAGGGCAACTGCTGGATCTCGCTCGCCTGCGACAGGCGTGTGACCAGCCAGAGCAGGCCGATGAAGTACTGGCCAGGGTCGAGACACAGCTCGACAGCAATAACGAACCCGATTTCAGCTGGCGCCCACTGCTGCAAACACTGGCCGACCTGCAACGCTATCCACACCTGCTGCAACTTGCCCAGCGCAGCGATCTGCCCGGATACAGCATCGTGGAGCTGCTGGCGGCCCACGGACGCTATGACGAGGCATTGGAACTGCTTGCTGCGACAGACATCTCGAAAACCTACCTGATCGATGCGCCGCAGCTCTTCGAGCATTTCATCAAGGCCCAGCGTCCCGAGCTCTTGCAGCGCCTGCTTGCAACGCAGAAGGACGGTCTGACGTCGCAACTGCTGCAGTGCCATGTCAGCTGGCATGCACGACGTGGCGACATCACCCAGGCCCAGCAACTACTGGATCGAGAAATGCAGCGCCTGGATGCCTCGGTCCAGCACTGGCTGGTATTGAGCCTGGCCGAGGAGCACGCGCAGAGCAACGCGTCATGGGCGACCAGCCTGCGGCGCCAGGCCGAGCGCCTACACGCCGGCGAACAAGGCAAGGCCTCATGGCCAGGCATGCGCCTTGATCATCTGCAGCACCTGCTACGTGAGCAAGCCAGTCGCGCGCCTGCTCAGCGCGACACCTGGTCGTTGCGCAATTTCCTCGAAGAGGCCGAACGGCTGCACGCCGAACTCGACCCCGAGGACAGCCTGAGCGAACGCATCCTCTACAGCCAGCTACTGGATAAGCTGGGTCAACCCACGGCGGCCAGGGATCTACTGCTGCAGCTGCGCCAGCAACTGGAGACAGACGAGGATATCGCGCCAGAAGACGCGCGGTATCACTACAACGAAATCATGCAGGCTCTGATCGACATGGGCGAGCTCGAGCAAGCCAGGGACATGTTGACCCGCGAGCTTGTCGATGACGACATGAAGCAGCCGCTGATGACGGCTTATCTCGATGCCGGTCTGCTGGAAGAGGCGCTCGCCTGCATCGACCTGCACACGCTGATCGGCAGCTGTGGCACCTCCAACCTGCAGCACCTGCACCACTCCATCGCGGCGCTGAAGGAGACGGATGCGCAACGCTATCAGCGCCTGCAAACGCAACTGCAGGAGTGTCTGAACGACGACCAGTCCTGGCGCAGCTGGGGGCAAATTCACATCCAGGGAGTGGGATGAATAACTCTCAGAGCCGGTCCAGCACCGCCTGTAGCGCCTGCTCCGGCGCCTCGTGCCAGAGGCCAAAACTCAGCGGCAAGGTTTCCAGCCCTGCCCGCGCCAGCACCAGATAGCGTTCCAGTTCGAGGAAGCCCTCGCCCTCCCCCGGAAAGCCGATCAGGTCGATAGCCAGGCATTTGTCACCACGGCGGCAGAACAGATCCAGTATCTGTCCGGCCACTGGATAGTGGCTCCACACGCTGACACCCTGCCCTTCGAGCGCCTGACACAGGTTCTGGCGGGCGACTTCCACGGCCCCCGCCTGCCCACTCACAGCAGGCTTGTGCAGGAATTCCAGGTAGCGGCGCAACAGATGCGTGGCGGGCAGTTGGCGCTCGTCGCCGCTGAACAGCAACAACTGGCGCTCGCGGGCACGGGTGACGGCGACATTGAACAGATCGGCACGATTGAGGTAGCTGGCTGCCTGACTGGAATCGCGGTCGATGGCGAAGCTGAGGATCATCAGGTCGCGTTCTTCGCCCTGAAAGCCATACGGCGTATCCACCAGCAGACGGAATTCTCGCAGTTGCTCCAGCGGCAGCGTTTCGCCCATGCGCGTACGGATGCGCTCGACCTGATCGCGAAACGGTGACAGCACACCGATGCTCGGCTTGAGCGGACTGCCGCGATATTCGGCCAAATGCGCCGCAACCAACTCCAGCACCCGCTCCACTTCCGCCTCATTGACACCGTTGCGTCCGCGCTGCCCTTCGATGCGCAGCAACTGCAGGCTGTCGCAGACCTCACCGCCCGGGCGCTCCTTCATCACTCGCAGGCGCTGATCGTAGAACAGCTCATTGCTGAAGCGGATCAGCGCTGGACGGCTGCGAAAGTGCTCGTCGAGAAACACCACCGCCTCTTGGCTGGCCAGTTGCAGACCGACCAGATCGAGCACGCTGTTGTCACGGTAGCTCCAGGCCTCGCGCTCCTCGGTCTGCAGGCCGGCGCGTTGCAACAACTGCGTTTCGCGCACGCGGGAGAGAAAGGAGATGTGCCGCAACTGACGCGCATCACCGGTCACCACCGCGCGCTTGCAGCGCTGAAAGGCCGGTAGCGCCGAGGCGATGTCGCACTGGGTAGCCTCGTCCATGACCATCACGTCGAACAGCTCAGGGCGCAATGGCAGCAGGCGATGCAATTCGTCCAGGGTCACCACCCAGATCGGGAAGGCGGCCAACAGGCGCGCCGGGTCGATGTCCTCGAACAGGGCCAACTGGCGCTGTGAATTGCGCGCACGGATGGCCTGGTTATAACGCACGAACAGCGCACGGTCGCTGACCAATAGGCGCTTGAGTGCCAGGCTGCGATGGCTGTTCAGATGCTCGCGACTGAGAAGCTGGCGGCGCTGCTGGCAATCACGCAACTCGTCGAGCAACGCCCAGGGGCGCACGCTGCTGCCGATACGGTTGCGCACCCAGGGCACCTGCAGCCAGCGTTGCCAGAAGGCCAGGCTGCCGCGCTCGGCGCGTAGCAGCAGGCGGCTCCAGCGTATGGCCTGCTCGCAGCGCTTGCGAAAGTCCGTCGACAGGCGCAGCTCAGCCTGCGTCAGCACTTCGAGTTCGCTGCGCTGGCGTACCTCGAACTGCTCGGAGACGTCGGAAATCTCGCCTTGCAACAGCCGCTCCAGACGTTCGCGCAGGGACTGGCGCAGGCTCTGACCATCACCTTCGAGCACGCCGTCACGCAGACCGAAATCCTCGCGCAGCTTGTGCGCGATCACTCGCACCGCCTGGGCGCTGCGACTGACCAGCAGCACGCTCTCACCCTGCAGGTAGCGATCCAGCGCCAGGGCCGCCAGGCTGTAGCTTTTGCCGGTACCTGGTGGACCGGAAATCTGGCTCAGTGGATAACGTGCGGCATTTTCCAAGGCTCGGCACTGGGCCGTACTGAGCTGAGCAGGCAGGCGCTGCGGCGTGCTGGTCGAGCCGGCCTGCCGCACAGGCGGTGTCTCTCCCAGTAGCTGCAACAAAGCGGGCGACAGGCGCTTGGCCTCCTGCAACAGCTGCAACTCATGGGCGATACCACGGCTACCGCTGCCGCGCGGCACCAGCGCAACGAAGGCCCCTGCCTGCAGCGACAAACTGCGACGGCGCTGGGCCTTGGCCAACGCCTCATCACCCATCAATTGCGGGAACCCTGCTGCCTCGCTGACCTCACGCACCTGTGTATTGCGTGCCACCCAGGCGAGCAACTGTCCCAGCGAGGCAGCATCCAGTATTGCCGACGGCAGTGGCAGGCCATCGAGGCTATCGTTGCCGCTTTCATCGAATAGGCGGCGCAACAGACGCCAGTTGCCATGCACCTGCTGCGGGTCGATGGCGAGCAAGTGACTCTGCCCATCCGCCGTTGGTTGCAGGCTCGCTTCGTAGTAGAACAACGGACCGCAAATCGCCTGTGAGGCGCCGGTTTCCAGCTGCAGACGACCGCAGATTGGCAACACGCCATAGACCAGTTGCAGTTCACGCTGATACAGCGCCTGGGCCTCGGCCAGCGCACTCCCCAGCTCGGCCGACAACGGCAATAGCGGCACGCCGCCACTGGCCAGCTCCTCGCGACCATCGAGCCATGCCCAGCGATTGGCGGGTAGCTTGCCGAGGTTATCCAGGTCCAGGTCGCGACTGTTGGCCAGATAGCAACTGCGATAGAAGCCGAGGAGCTGGTGGGAGTGAGGATGGGTCATCAGTTGCCTGCGTAACGTGCCCAGAGCGCTTCGAATTCACGACTGTAAGTCGCCAGCAATTGCGGATGGTCAATCACCAGCAGGTTTTCCTCGTTGCTGGTGCTGGCACTGCGCGTCCAGTTGAAACTGCCGTTGAGCAGCAGGCGGCCATCGAACAGGGCGAATTTGTGGTGCATGTGATAGGGCCCCGCATCGATGCGCAGCGGCACGCCTTTGTCACGCAGCCACTGGATATCACTACCGACATCGAACTGCTTTTCGTTGTCGCTGATCACCCGTACGGCGATGCCGCGCTCATGGCAGGCGAGTATCTCCTCGCTGAGCTGATCGTCGGAGATGGTGTAGACGCAGATATCCACGCTCTTGCGTGCCTGGCGGCACAGCTCGCGGATCTTGCGCCGGCAGCTCTCGCCCGGACTGAAGTGCGCGCTGGCGTGCTCCACACGCGGCGCGCTGCCGACGCTGTCGAGGGTCTTGATCACCTGTTCCAGCCACTTCAGCGCCGGCTCGACGTTCTCCGGCTCACGCATCAATTCACGGGCCAGAGCGAAGGCGCGGTTGCGCATGAAACGCACCTGATCGCTGCTCAATTCACTGCCCAGCTGGCGCAGCTCGTCACGCTCCTCATTGCTCAGGCGCAAGTCGACCAGGCTGTCACGCAGTTGCTGATCGAGGCGGTTGAAATCCATATAAAGTCCCTTTTATCGATGTGTGCGGCGGCTCAACGCGGCATATAAAACGCCACAAAAAGCCCCCGCCAGGTGGTATTCGAAGGAAACCCCAGCGCGCGGCAGCAGGCCAAAGAACCAACCACCGTAGAGGAAGAACACCAGCACGGCGAGCAACAGGTCAAGCAGGCTGCGCTCGAACCAGGCCCTTGCCAACAACAGTCCCCAGAAGCCGAACAACCAGCCACTGGCGCCGACATGCAGGCCGGTGCGGCCAAACAGCCAGACCAGCACGCCACTGCCGATGATGATGAAGGCACTGGCGAAGAAGAAATCGCGGCGCGAACGCAGCAGCACCAGGCTGCCGAGTACCAACAGGCCACTGAGGTTGCTCAGTAGATGCGCCCAGCTGCCATGCAGCCAGGGCGCAAAAAGAATGCCGGGCAGCGCCTCGATATGCCGAGGCACCAGTCCCCAGACATTCAAGGCGCCTCCGAGGGCGCCATTGACCAGTTGCACCAGCAGCATCACGCCGCTGATCACCAGCAGCGGACGCAGCTCGGCGAACCAACCTCGTCTCACGGCGCCTCGTTATCCGAGACGTCACTGCGCTGCTCCTGCCCAAGCAACGTGCCAAGGTCGCGCAGTTGGGTGGAGATTTCCAGCATGCGATTGTGGGTACGCAAGTCGATATCGATCTTCTTGTCCATCGCCTTGATCAGCGGCAGGAAGCTGTTCTCCAGGCTATCGGCCAGGTTCTCGAGCAATTTTTGCGTGCCCGACTGCGGCGGCGCAACCACCTCCACCTGCGGACGCAGCTTGCCGAGGTTGTCCAGCCCGGCCAGCAGTTGCTCCCAAGGAATACTCGGCGACTCAACGGCCGGCTTGCCCGCGCCCAGACCACGCACGCTCTCCACCAGATCATTGAGCTGCGCAACCATGCGGCCACCGACATCGCTGTCGCTGCCACCCATGGCCTTGTTGCGCATAAAGTCACGCTTGATCTGTGCCCAGCGCTCGACCTGTTCGGGCGTCTGGTTGCCACGCAGCTCGGCGAGCTTGAGCAGGTTTTCCTCAGCACCGGTAGTGAGCAGTTGCGACTCGCCCTGGTAGTGATCGGCGATCAGTTGCAGTAGCTCGGCGTCGTTCATCACCGCGCTGATCTTCTCGGCCATCTTGTTCATGTTGCGGTAGCTGCCCTGCAGCTTGAACGGCGGCTCGGTGCGGTAGCTGTCGGCCTGCGCAGCGCTGACGATGTACTGCTGGTTGACCCGACCGACCACGTCACGCACCTGCATCAAACGCTGCAGGGTAGAACTGATCTCGTTGATCTCGGCAGTGCTGTAGGTGTGGCTCAGCTCGTTGGCCGAGAACGGCTTGCCCTCGGCCTTGGCGACGAAACGGTAGACGTCGGCCATGTCGCGAGTGGCCAGCGGCGCCAGCACCGGGTTGGAAGTCAGGCTGTTCTCGATGTAGGACAGCGCGAAGGCTTCCTGCATGCCACCCAGGGTATCACCGAGGTTGTAGATGTCGGCCCGGTTGGCGAGCATATCGGGGATCTTGAACACATCGCCGGACTCGGTGTACGGGTTGCCGCTCATCACCACGCAGAACTTCTTGCCACGCATGTCGTAGGTCTTGGTCTTGCCCTTCCACACGCCTTCGATGCGCCGTGTGCCGTCGCACAGCGAGATGAATTTCTGCAGAAATTCCGGGTGGGTGTGCTGGATGTCATCGACATAGAGCATCACGTTGTTGCCCATTTCCAGCGCCAGGTTAAGTTTCTCCAGTTCCTGGCGCGAGGTAGCGTCCGGCGCCTGCGCCGGGTCGATGGAACGCACCTCGTGGCCGAGCGCCGGGCCGTTGATCTTCATGAAGATCAGCCCCAGGCGATGCGCCACGTATTCCATCAGCGTGGTCTTGCCGTAGCCGGGCGGCGAAATCAGCATCAACAGGCCCATCAGGTCGGTGCGCTTGTTCTCGCCGGCGGTGCCCATCTGCTTGGCCAGGTTATCGCCGATGAAACCCAGGTACACGTCGTTGATCAGCTTGTTACGCACGAAGGACGACAGCGGCCGTGGCTTGAACTCGCTCAGGCGCAGGGCCTGGCGCTCGCGGTTGATGACCTCCTGGCGCAGCGTCTGGTAGCGCTGCAACTGCGGTACGAAGTCGTCCAGATGCTGCTGCAGGCGAGCAAAGTAATCGTCGATGGCCAGCACCAGGGCGCCGTCCTGCACACGCGGATGGTCGCCGAGCAGGCCGCTGACGGTGAAACGTAGGTCGACCTCGGTGAAGCGGCGCGGGAAGTCGTCGTCCAGCAGACTGATGGCGATCGCCTCGGGCACATAGTCGGCCAGCTCGGCCATGGCGGCGTCCTGCGCGCACAGGCCTTCGAGCCAGGTCTGCGCCAGCGACCAGCGCTGCACCGGCCGGCCGCGCAGGTTGTCCAAGGCAGCGCGGTAGTCGTCCCAGACATGACTGGCCTGCATACGCTGCTGCAGGGTGTCGAGCAGTTGCCGGGCGTACTTGCTGAAGGTGAACTCGATGGGCTTGGCCGCCAGCTCCTCGACCAGGTAGGCCGCGGCTGCCTGGCGCTGCGCCGCAGTCACCGCCAACGGGTGCTGAGCGAGGAAGCGCTGCATGGCTACTGCGATCTCTTCCTGCAGGCGCTGCACGCCGCCTTCACTGCCGAACATCTGCCGCAGGTGCAGGCTGCTGCGCGCACGCTCCGGCCACAGCTCGGCCTCGATATCCTGCCCCCAGCGGTTCCAGAACAACGCGGCAAAGCCCCGCGCGGCTGGCGCGTAACGCAGCAGCCCAGCACTTTCGCGCAGCGGCAGCAGTTGGATCAGGATCAGCGCGGCATCGTGGTCATGAATACCCTTCTCGTAGGCATCCTTGTAGCGCGGCGCGGCAAAGTCGCGGATCAAGCGGGTCAGGTCATCCGGCTGCGCCAGATGGGTCTTGAGCAGATCCAGGGTCAACCCTTCACGCCCACCCAGTGCGGCGTCCAGCACCAGCCCGGCGAGGTATTCTGCGCGATACAGCGCAGGCGATTCGGACTCCAGCGACACCTGCCAGTAGTCGCGCAAGCCCTCCAGGATCTCATCGCGCAGCGGTTCGAGAAAGTCGGTACCGGTCAGGTGCAGATACAGGCCGTCGCCGCGCGGCATCAGGGTCAGATCGAGTTCCTGGGTGTTAACGCTGAAACGGTGGCGCGGGCCGAGCTTGATGACGTTGCCGCCCTCTTCGAACAGCTCGCTCTTGTCACGCAGGGCGCGCACCGCCTGGTCACGGGCAGCCTTCAAACGCGCCTCGACATCGTCGGCCTTGACGCTGTCCTTGAGCTCGCGCAGGCGTTCGGCCATTTCGCGCAGCTTGAGAATCAGCGGGTCGGCGGCGAAGAAGGCGTTGAGTTCCTCCATCTGGGTCAGGCGCGCGGTGCGCCGGCTCAGGCTGTCGAGGATGCGCTGGGCAGCATCGAGCACACCCTGAGCGCGCCGCTGACGCTCGTCGAGCAGGCTCTGCTTGTGTGCCTCGAAGGTTTCCAGCAGTTCTTCGCGCTTGCCGAGGATGTCGCTGAGGAACTGCTCCTGGTCGCCGAACTGGCTTTCCAGCTCTTCGAGCTGCACCAGCAGGCGCGACGACTGCTCGTCGCACTTCTCCGGGTCCTGGGCCAGCGCCAGGGCGTTGGTGATGCCCTGGCTGAACAGTTTGAACTGGGCGCCGAACTGCGCCACGGTCTCGGCCGAACCCAGGCCCTTGCGCCGCTGCTCGGCACGCGCTTTGGCCTGGTTGAGCCGAGCGTAGACTTCGGAAATCGACTCGACGATGCGCGTGCGCTGGGTGGCATCGTCGATCTTCAGCGAGGCCATCAGGCTCGACAGCATATCGAGGTTGCCGGCCATCTCCTGCATCTCGACCAGCGGCTCATTCAGTTGGGTGACGGTCTCGGCCTTCTGCGCCAGGCCGTCCAGTTCGCTCAGGCGCTGCACGTAGGGCTGCAGCGCGGCGTCGCTGGCGAGGAAGGCGGAGGTGGCCGTGGCCACGCGCTCCTGGGCTTCGAGCAGCTCGGTTTCCATGGCGTCGATACGCGCCACGTCGATGTAGCGGTAGTCGCGGATGGTCAGCAACTGGCCGCGCTGCGCGGTGATGGCGTTGAGCGCCTCGACGAAGTGCTGCACCTCATCCCAGCTGTCCACCAGCAGGCCCGAGAGCAGGCTCTTCTGCCGCGACTCGGCCTCGGCCATGGCCCGGCTGGACTGCTGGCGAATGCTCTCGACCTTCTCGAACTCATCCAATACCAACTCGGAAGTGGCCGCCACTTCACGCAGCAGCGGCGCCAGCTCGGCGCATTGGGCGTCGCCCAGCCAGTGGTAGACGTCGAACAGGCGGCGGGTGTTCTGACACAGCTGGGTGTAGCGTTCCACCGACACTTCACGACTGTCGATCTCACGGCTGAGGTTGAGCAGATCGGATACGCCGCGCACCAGTTCGGCGTTGCCAATACGCCCGAAGAAACCGCTGCGCGCCGGTTGGCGGGCGGCGTAATCCTCGCTCTCGAACGGCGTCTGCCAGATCTGCATCGGGTGGATGCGGGTCGGCTCGCTGCCCTCGGCGGAGAAGATCACCATGCGCCCGTCTTCCAGGCGTGCGTAGCCGTGGCCGAAGATCGGGTTGTGCAACTGGCGGTTGATCATGTTGTAAGTGAACAGCGCCGCGCGGCCTTCTTCCGGGTGATAGAAGATGTACTGCACGTCCTCGCCGTTGGGCGAGCGCACCGAGCGCTTGAAGCGCATACCGACCATCGATTGTTCGAAGGTCTTGTGCTCGCCGTTCTGCAGGTAATAACCACCGGGAAAGATGATGCCGTGGTCTTCCGGCAGCTGTACGCAGGCCAGGCCGATGGCATCGATACGCTCGACCTGGCGGGTCAGGCTGTTGAATACCAGGTAACGCCACTGCTCTTCGCGGTACGGCAGCACCTTGAGCAGGATCAGGCTGCCCAGGCGGGCGTATTCGATCTGTGCGTCGTCCAGCGACTGGGTCTTGTCGACCACCGCTTCGCGGTAGATACCCTGGCCGTCCTGGGTGTTGTTCTCGACCTTGATGGTCAGGTCGCCACCGACGGTTTCGATGAACACGGTGTCGAGGATGTTGACGTGCGGATGGCGGCCCATGACCACCATCTCGCGGGTAGTCTTCTGCCATTCGAAGTCGAACGGCGCCGGCAGCGCGATATCGCGCTCACCGCGGTTATCGATGTAGCGGACATCCTTGCCGTCGGTGGAGATCGACCAACGGAACACGCGGATGTCGGTGATTCGCTCACCGATCTGGAAGCTCGCCAGCAGCTTGCCGTCACGAATGGCCAGTTGCAGCAGGCGGGTGTTCTTGTAGTAGGTATACAGCTCGTTGAAGTCTGCGACGAAGCTGGCCTGGGCCAGGAAGCTGCCGTTCAGCGGTACCGGCTCGGCGTCGTAGCCTTCGGCGTTTTCCACCAGTCGGTAGAGGGAGAACACGTCGGCGACGTGGGTTTCCTTCTTCAGGCCGATGAACACGTTGTAGCCGAACAGCAGGCACTCGCCGACCTGGACGATATCGCGGGCGATGCAGTTGTTCTCGGTGCGGATGCGCACCCGCCCGATGGCCTCCATCGCGCTACTGCCAAACTCGGCCAGACGCTGACCATTGAGCGCTTCGGTCAAACTGCGCAGGCGCTGGCCCTGCTCCTGCAGGCGCCTGTGCAGCACCTCGTAGGCGCCACCTTCGGCGACGGCCTTGTCCAATACGTCCTGTGTGTGTGCGTCCGACATCGTAGTCATCCTGAATCTGCTGCGTCTAAAGCGCCCCTCTGGAGAAGGGCTGGCAGGTTGGGCTGGGCGGCATCCGCGCAGGGGCCGGGTGGCTCTCCGCTTTGGCTCACCATTCAAGGCCAACTTGGTGGGCTGAAGCCCACCCTACAAGCAGGGAGCGTTCGCAGGGTGAGCAAGCGCAGCCAGCTGCTATGCGCCGATCTTCTTCTCGACGATGGCGATCTTGTCGCGCAGCGCCGAGTCAATCTCTTCGGGGCGCACCTGGGCGATGATCTTGCGCAGCACCCGCACCTCGTTATCGTCGATCACACCATCGCGCTCGGCGATTTCCAGCAAGCTCTTGAGCTCCTGCGCGTCCAGGCGCCCGTCTTTGCTGAAGCACTGGATCGAACGGAAGGTCATCTCCAGATAATCTCTTGGCTCTGACATCACGTATTCCCTGTTTGGTCGAAAGTAGGTGGTCATGTAGCGGCGTGGCTGAAGTCACTACCACTCTGCAATGGTGGGCTGAAGCCCACCCTACAGACAGGGCGCTCAGGCCTGCTCCGGGCCTGTGCTCGGTGCGACGACCGGTGCGGCCGGTGCGGCCTTGCCAGCCAGCAGGCGCGACAGTACGTCCTGCACCACCGGGCTCTTGCCGACCACACCTTCGATGGCCTTGCCCACCGATAGCGACTTGGCGAAAGAGTTGAAGAAGTCGCCTTCGCCGCCGACGATCTCGATCTTCGCCTTGGCCAGCGCGGTGGCCAGCACCTCGGCCTGATCCTTGGCGATTTCCTTGTTGGCGGCGATGGCAGCCATGGCTTCCTCGAAGCTCTTCTCCAGCTGCATGCGGAACTCTTCGTGCTGGCGAGCATTGTCGCTGAGCGCGTCGAGAGCACCGAACTTCTTGCCCAGACCTTCGGCTTCGGCGTTCAGACGCTCCAGCAGCACCTGCGCCTCGGCCATGCCCAGGTCCTGGGTGGCCTTGGCCTTGGCAGTGCCGAGTTGCTCTTCGCCGCGCGCCTGGGCGCCGAGTTTCTCTTCCAGCACCTTGGCGTCGGCCAGGCCGTCTTTTTCCTTGGCAGCCGCTTGCGCTTCGGTGACACGTGCCAGCGCCAGACCTTTTTCCTGCTCGCCCTTGGCTTCGGCGATCAGGCGCTCGGCCTGCACGCGGGCCTCGGCCAGCCCTTCCTTCTCCTTGGCGGCAGCGGTGACTTCACGCACACGTGCATCGGCCAGGCCTGGTGCGGCGCGCTCGGCTTCGATCCCTTCGGCCATTTTCTTCTTGGCCTCGGCGCTCTTGGCCGCCGCTTCCAGCTCGGCCTGGGCCAGGTTGTTGATTTCCACAGCCTTGTGCTTGGAGCGGGTTTCGTCGGCTTCGGCCTGCTTGACCTGGCGCACCAGTTCCTGCTCGGCTTCGGCTTGCGCATTGAGCACGGTGACCTGCTTCATGCGCTCGGCCTCGGACACTTCACGCACTTCCTTGATGCGTTCTTCTTCCTGAGCCACGGTCTTCTCGACCGCGACGCGCTCGCGAATCACGCCAGCGATATTCTTGCGCTCTTCCTCCAGCGCCTTTTCCTTCTCGATGCGCTGCAACTCGACTTCGCGCTCGCGGGAGACCACTTCCAGGTCCTTGGCACGGGTGACTTTTTCCACCTCGATGACCACGGCACGCTGGCGGTTCTGCTGAGCCACTTCCACTTCGCGCTGGTGATTCTCGGCGCGGATGTCCAGCTCCTGCTGAGTCTGGATACGCGCCTGCTCGGCCTTCAGACGCTCTTCCTCGCGCACCTTCAGGGTTTCCGCTTCCTCACGGGCCTGAATAGTCTCGATCTCGCGTTTCTGGCGAGCCTCGGCATCGGCCTGCTGACGCTCCAGCGACAGGGTCGCCTCGCGGGTCTCGACGTTCTTCTTCTTGATCGCCAGCTCTTCGTTACGCTCCAGTTCGTTGGTGATGACGTTCTGTGCGGCAGTCAGCTCGGTGATTTTGCGGATACCTTCAGCATCGAGGATGTTGCTCGGATCCAGGGACGCCTTTGAGGTCTGCTCCAGATAGTCGATGGCCACATCTTCGAGCACATAACCATTGAGATCGTTGCCAATCACCTCGACGATACGATCACGGAAGTCTTGGCGATTCTCGAACAGCTGAACGAAATCGAATTGCTTGCCGACGGTCTTCAGTGCTTCGGAGAACTTGGCGTTGAACAGCTCGTTCACCGCGGCGCGATCGGAGGCACGCTCCACACCGATGGCCTTGGCGACCTTGAGCACGTCTTCCTGGGTCTCGTTGACGCGCAGGTAGAAGGCCACGGTGATGTCGGCACGCATGTTGTCGCGGCAGATCAGCCCGTCCTTGGCACGGCGGTCGACCTCCAGGGTGATCAGGGAGATCTTCATGAACTCCTTGAGGTGAATCACCGGGTACACCAGAGATCCGGTGAAGTGCACCTTGGGCGTCGAGCTCATGTCGTTGACGATCAGCGCAGTGCCTTGCGGAACCTTGATATAGAAGGCCTTGAACAGGGCGATCAGGGCGATCACGAAGAGGACGACCAGCCCCGCTCCGATGATGAAGGGAATAACGTTTTCCATTACAGCTCTACTCCTTTACTAATTGTGCAGGCAGGTTCGGCATACCCTGCCAGCCCTCTGTTACGTACGATTGGTTGGCTAAACGCCGCGGAACTCTTCTTCGGTAATCACTCGATAGGCATGCTCGGCTGCCAGATACTCCAGAAGCACCACGCGGTCACCACGCTTGAATCCAGCTGCTTCGGCGGCACGTACCCGCAGGATCAAACCCGCGCCGCCATCCTCCAATACAGCCTCGCCATGACTGTCGGTAACGCGACCACTGCGCACCACCGCCACTTGCCCCAGCACCGATTTGCTGCTGATCGCCTCGACCTTGTGAAACAGCGGGCGCAGCGGTCGGCAAATCGCCGCACACAGCGGTGCAGCCAGCACGAAGGCGCCAGCGATGACCACCAGCCCCAGCGGGTAGCGCAGAATGCCCAGCGGCAGGTGACGCAGCAGCCACAGCTCGATGAAATAGCAGGCGAACCAAGCAAAGAAGAACAGCAGCGTCAGCACCAGGGTAACCGGCACACCATCGAGCTTGAGCTTGTAGAGCAGGCCGGCGAGGCCTTCGGTCTGGCCACTGCCTTCCATCATGGAGTCGGCTTCGACGTCGAGCAGGTCGACCTCGAGCAGGCCAGCTGCGACGACCAGCCAATAGATGACCGCCACACACAGCAGAAAGCTGTAGATGGCAGTGGGGAATGACAGCGAAGTCTGCAGGAAGAGTTCCATTTTTTCCTTTCCCGAATCAGGGAAACGGGGCGCGAACGCCCCGTGTCTTTCACACCAGGATCAAGCCTTGGATTTGTCCTTCAAGCGCGCCAGCACGCTGTCGGCACTGGCGTTATCAGCCTTGATACCGGCTGCGCGCAGCTTGGCTTCCAACGAATCGTCTGGTGCGCTGGTGGCAGCCAGTTCAGCCGAGGCCTCCATCTTCGCCGCGCGCTCGGCCTGCTTCTGCTTGATCCGCTCGAGCGACTCGACCGCCGTCTGTAGCTTGGCCTGGGAGCCACCGTAGCGCTGGGCCACGGCCATCTGCGCCTTCTGCACGCTTTCGGTGGCCTTGACCGTATCCACCTGCTGCTTGAGGCGCTTGATATTGCCCTCGGCCTGGGTCACGGCCTTGCGCAGTTGCGCCACGCTGGCGGCGAAGCCTTCGGCCTGCTCGCGCTCACTGGCCTGCTCGATTTCCAGATTGGCGATCTTCTCGGCCACTTCCTTGGCCAGGGTTTCGTTGCCGGCTTCCAGCGCCTTCAGCGCGTACTGTTCGTACTCGCCGATGCTCGCTGCACTTTTGTTGACCTTGTCGCTGGCCAGTTTCTGCTTGGCCATGATCTCGGCCAGCGCTTCCTTGGACTTGCGCAGCTCGACATCGGCGTCGCGGATTTCCTGATCGAGGATGCGCAGGGCCTGGCTATCGACTACCGCTTCACCCACTTCGTTGGCGCCGCCACGCAGCGCCGTCAGCATTTTGCTCCAGACATTCATCGTCTTATCTCCTCTCAGGCGCTGGTCTTGAGAAAGCCTTCATAGGCTTCGGTGGCCTTGATCACGTTGTCCGCCAGCAGCTCGATCTCGAACACTACGTCAGACAAGGTCGAGGACGAACTCAGCGCACCGAACATGGTGTAGCAGTCACGCCCGTCGACCATTTTTTCCAGGCCGATGGACGACAGCGGGAACAGCTTGTGGGTGCGCAACACTTCTTCGTTGAAAGCCGCAATATCCTTGACGTCCGCCGCCGGCCAGAGCAGCGCTTCGACGATGATCTGCTCGCCGAATACGGCGATGAACAGCGGCAGGTCACCGTATTCACGCATGGTGATGTGCAGGCTGGCGTCGGCGCCTTGAATCAGCTCGATGCCGGCCTGCCCGCTTTGGAACAGTTCCGTTGCCGCCAGCGCTTCATGCAACGCTTGGGCGGTCCAAACTTGAGGCATGCTCATACCCTCCTCCTTCTCCATCGAAGCCAGCAGTGACTGTGGCTGGCGCAGTTTGCGCTCGAACGCGACCAAAAGCGGTGCATGCTCGGGCAATATCCAGACTTCCTTCTTGACCAACCCCTGCTCACGCAGACGCTGACGATAAAGACGCTGGTAATGGGCTGATGATTTGTTGTCCATGAATCGCAGCCTAGACCCTTACATGTGAGCATGTAAAGTAATCACATGTGATAAATGTGATGCCGTTCGTCAGATGAACACGCAGGCGCAATCCTCAGCGCAAAACAGCCGAAGAACAGCCGAAGAACAGATAGGGATGGAAAGAAAAGAGGCAGGCACCCAGGCTCGTCCTTGATTCGGCCAAACGCATCCATTCGCGAAGTGTCGAATTAAACCTCAGGCGCCTTCGCTGCGCACGGAAAAAAACGCTAACCGGGTCGCACTTATGACCCCGCTCAGCCAGCCCAGGAGACAGGTAGCGCCATGAACGAACTTCCACCTGCCGTGCGCCAGCTTGTGCATGCCAATCAACGCCAGGCAGCCATCGACCTGCTGAGCGAATACCTCGGAGATGACCAGAAGGAAGCCGAACACCGCATCGACCAGTACCTGGAGGACAACCCGCCCGTGCACCTGCGCGGCGCCGCCATCCTTCGCGCCAGCCGCCTCAATGCCCTGATCTGGCTGGTACTGATCATACTGATGGCGCTACTGGCGCTGATCTTCACCCTCTAAACCAGGCACAAACGAAACCGGCGCCACTGGGGCGCCGGTTTCGTCGAAGCGGATACCTCAGAGCGGCTTGCCGCGATTGCCATGAGCCGCGACGAACTGCTGTACGGCCTTCAGGTCGTTGGCCAGTACCGTGCAGCGCTCTTCGCGCTGGAACAGATCAGTCAGATGCGCCGGCAACGCCGGAACGGCGTCGATACCGGCCTTTTCCACCGCCTCGGGGAACTTCACCGGATGCGCGGTACCCAGCACCACCATCGGCGTCGACAGGCTGCGACGGCACTCACGCGCGGCACGCACGCCGATTGCGGTATGCGGGTCGAGCAGCTCGCCGCACTCCTCGTACACCTCGGTAATGGTTTCACAGGTCTGTTCGTCATTCACCGCCAGCGAGTCGAACAGCTTGCGCGCCTCGACCCAGCGATCTTCGTCGACACTGAAACCGCCACCCTGCTTGAAGCTGTCCATCAGACTGGCGATGGCGGCGCCATTGCGGCCATGCAGGTCGAACAGCAGGCGCTCGAAGTTGGACGAAACCATGATGTCCATCGACGGCGACAGCGTCGCGTGCAAGGTCTCTTTGACGTACTGATTGCCGCTCATGAAGCGGTGCAGGATGTCATTGCGGTTGGTGGCGACGATCAGCTGGCTGACCGGCAGGCCCATGTTGCGCGCCAGGTAGCCGGCGAAAATGTCGCCAAAGTTACCGGTCGGCACCGAGAAAGCGATGGAACGCGCCGGCGCGCCGAGCTGCAGCGCAGCGTGGAAGTAGTAGACGATCTGGGCCATGATCCGCGCCCAGTTGATCGAGTTGACTGCCACCAGACGCGTGCCCTTGAGGAAGCCTTGGTCGGCGAAGCTGGCCTTGACCATCTCCTGGCAGTCATCGAAGTTACCTTCGATGGCGATGTTGTGGATGTTCTCACCGAGGATGGTGGTCATCTGCCGGCGCTGCACCTCGGACACGCGGTTGTGCGGGTGCATGATGAAGATGTCGACGTTGTCGCAGGCCTTGCAGCCTTCGATGGCCGCCGAGCCGGTATCACCAGAGGTGGCGCCCATGATCACCACGCGCTCGCCGCGCTTGGCCAGCACGTGATCGAGCAGGCGACCGAGCAGTTGCAGGGCGAAATCCTTGAACGCCAGGGTCGGGCCGTGGAACAGCTCCAGCACCCACTCGTTGCCGTTGAGCTGGCGCAGCGGCGCGACAGCGTTGTGCTCGAATACACTGTAGGTTTCTTCGAGGATCTTCTTGAAATCGGCGTCAGCGATGGAGCCGGCAACGAACGGGCGCATCACCCGGAAAGCCAGCTCGTGGTACGGCAGGCCCGCCCAGGAAGCGATTTCCTCGACGGTGAAGCGCGGCAGATTTTCCGGCACGTAGAGGCCGCCATCGCTGGCCAGGCCAGCCAGCAGCACATCTTCGAAATTCAGGGCCGGCGCCTGGCCGCGGGTACTGATATAGCGCATGGGATAAACCTTCGTTCGACTGCACCCGCAAGCCTGCGCCTACGGGTGGACACGGGATTAGTTGAGCTGTTCGACGCGCAGACGCATGACCGGCGAGGTCACGCCATCCAGCGCTTCCATGGCGGCGATGGCCTCGATGATACGCGCCTCGACCACGCGATGGGTCACGAGGATCATCGGCACCAAGCCGTCCTGCTCCTCGACTTCCTTCTGCATGATCGACTCGATGTTGATGCCGCGCTCGGAGAGGATGCTCGCCACTTGCGCCAGTACGCCCGGATGATCCTTGGCCTGGATGCGCAGGTAGTAGGCGCTCTCGCACTCTTCGATGGGCAGGATCGGATGATCGGACAGCGAATCCGGCTGGAAGGCCAGGTGCGGTACGCGGTTGGTCGGATCGGTGGTCAGCGCACGCACCACGTCCACCAGGTCGGCCACCACCGCCGAAGCAGTTGGCTCCATGCCGGCGCCAGCGCCGTAGTACAGGGTGCTGCCAACCGCATCGCCATTGACCATCACCGCGTTCATTACGCCGTTGACGTTGGCGATCAGGCGATCGGCCGGAATCAGCGTCGGGTGCACGCGCAGCTCGATACCCGCCTCGGTGCGGCGAGCCACACCCAGATGCTTGATGCGATAGCCCAGCGCCTCGGCGTAGTTCACGTCAGCGGTGGTCAGCTTGGTGATGCCTTCGGTGTAGGCCTTGTCGAACTGCAGCGGGATGCCGAAAGCGATGGACGCCAGGATGGTCAGCTTGTGCGCCGCGTCGATACCCTCAACGTCGAAGGTCGGATCGGCCTCAGCATAACCCAGTGCCTGCGCTTCCTTGAGCACGTCCTCGAAAGCACGACCCTTCTCGCGCATTTCGGTGAGGATGAAGTTGCCGGTGCCATTGATGATGCCCGCCAGCCAGTTGATACGGTTGGCCGACAGGCCTTCACGGATCGCCTTGATCACCGGAATACCGCCAGCCACGGCGGCTTCGAACGCGACGATCACGCCCTTCTCGCGCGCCTTGGCGAAAATCTCGTTACCGTGCACGGCGATCAGCGCTTTGTTGGCAGTGACGACATGCTTGCCATTTTCGATGGCCTTGAGTACCAGCTCCTTGGCCAGGGTATAGCCGCCGATCAGCTCGATGACGATGTCGATCTCAGGGTTGTTGACCAGTTCGAACACATCGCTGGTCATGGCAATGCCGGTGGTGTCGTACTGCGGCTTGGGCGAACGAATGGCGATCTGGGCAATCTCGATGCCGCGACCGGCGCGCCGAGTAATCTCCTCGGCATTACGCTTGAGTACATTCAAAGTACCGCCACCGACGGTGCCCAACCCACAGATGCCCACTTTGACCGGCTTCACACTCAATTCCCCATCCGCACTGCACGAAACGGCCGGAGCATGCCCCGGCCGCAGATAAAGAGCCGCACCTTACGAAGCGGCTGTTTGTTAGTCAATCCACGGTGCACAGAACCTATTCACGACCTCGCGAGCTAGAGCTATGCAAGGCAAAAACAGGCGAGGAAGCGCAGTTTACGAATTGTAAATGAGCATTCCGAGCCTGTTTTTAACGCAGCAGAGCCGACGCGCAGCAGGTCGTGGATAGGTTCTTAGTTCGACTCCAGCGCAATCTTGGCCAGCTGCGGCGCCGGCTGGTAACCCGGAATCATCTTGCCGTTGGCCAGGACAATGGCCGGCGTGCCGTTGACCCCGATCATCTGGCCGAGCTGGTACTGCTTGGCCACCGGGTTATCACAGGTCGCCTCAGCTACGCTCTGGCGGGTCTTGGCGCGATTCATCGCTTCCTGCTGATCCTTGGCGCACCAGACGCTGACCAGCTCCTTGGCCGCCGGGCTGTTCATGCCCTGACGCGGGAAGGCGACATAACGCACTTCGACGCCCAGCCGGTTGAGCTCCGGCACTTCGCTGTGCAGCTTCTGGCAGTAGCCACAGTCGGTGTCGGTGAACACGGTGATATGGGTCTTCGGCGCCTTCGGCGCGAACACCACCATTTCCTTGGCCGGAATAGCGTTGATCTGTTGAGCCACCGCGCGGCTTTCTTCGATCTCGGTCAGGTTCACGGCCTTGCCGTCCTTGACTTGGAATAGATAGCCCTGGATCAGGAACTGACCATCGGCGCTGGTGTAGAGCTGACGCCCCCCCTCCAGCTGCACCTGGTAAATACCGGTCATCGGACTCTCGGCAATGGCCTCGATCGGCAGGTTGGCGTCGAGCGATTTGAGCGACTGACGAATGACCTGATCGGGGTCGGCAGCCAGAGCGACGCTACTGCCCAGCGCGACCGCCAGAGCAAGGGAAATACGGGTCAGGGACATGAACACTCCTGTCGAACGACGGACCAGTGAAAATCGCCACAGCCTACCATAAATAGCGGCCGCTCCGCGGCCTTCCGATGACCCTCTCCCATTCATGGGAGAGGGTGCCCGAAGGGCGGGAGAGGGGGTACGACCGGCAGCTCAACCGCGCGGGTGGTGCTGCGCATGCAGCTCCTGCAGGCGCGCGCGCGCGATGTGGGTATAGATTTGCGTGGTAGACAGGTCACTGTGTCCAAGCAGCATCTGCACCACGCGCAGGTCAGCGCCATGATTGAGCAGATGTGTGGCAAAAGCATGGCGCAGCGTGTGCGGCGACAACGCCTTGCTGATACCCGCAACCTGCGCCTGGTGCTTGATGCGGTGCCAGAAGGTCTGTCGGGTCATCTGCTCGCCGCGCAGACTGGGAAACAGCACATCGCTGGGTTTGCCGCCCAGCAGCAATGGGCGCGCCTCGCGCATGTAGCGCTCGATCCAGGCGATGGCCTCTTCACCCAACGGCACCAGACGCTCCTTGCTGCCCTTGCCGAACACGCGCAGCACGCCCTGACGCAGATTGACCTGCTCCAGCGTCAGACCGACCAGCTCACTGACCCGCAAACCACAGGCGTAAAGCACCTCGAGCATGGCGCGATCACGCAGGCCGATAGGGTCATCCAGGTCCGGCGCCTGCAGCAGCGCTTCGACATCCGCTTCGGACAACGACTTGGGCAATGGCCGACCGATTTGCGGCAGTTCGATCTGCAGTGTCGGGTCTTCGTTGATCAGCGTTTCACGCAGCAGAAAACGGTAGAAGCCACGCAACCCCGAGAGAAAACGCGCAGTGGAGCGCGCCTGATAGCCCTGCTCGAGCCGCCAGGCCAGGTGATCGAGAATGGCATCACGAGCGATATGCTGCAGTGCCAAGTTGCGCGCGTCGAGCCAAGCGTTGAAGTGCTCCAGATCACTGCGATAGGCGGCCTGAGTGTGGGCCGAGAGCCCCTTTTCCAACCACAGGGCTTCGAGGAAGCGCTCGATCAGAGGATGAGTTAACGTTGCCATCGAAGGTCCATGACGAAATATGCACGCCAGTGTTCCACAGCCCCACCGCGATAGGGAGATCCAATGAGCGAAACACATATCCTGCTAAGCCTGGGCGGCATCGGTCTGCTGGCCCTGGCCAGTCAATGGCTGGCCTGGCGCCTGCGCCTGCCAGCCATCCTGTTTCTGCTGTTCGGCGGCATTCTTGCCGGCCCGCTGCTGGGCATGCTCGATCCGCAGGAACTGTTCGGCCCACTGCTGTTTCCGTTCATTTCCCTTGCCGTGGCACTGATCCTGTTCGAAGGCAGCCTGACCCTGCACCTGTCGGAATGGCGCGAAATCGGCAAGGTGGTGCAGCGCCTGGTGACCATCGGCGCACTGCTCACCTGGGCAGTCATCACCATCGCCAGTCATTACCTGTTGGGTTTCTCCTGGGACCTGGCACTGCTGTTCGGCACACTCACCCTAGTCACCGGCCCCACCGTGATCGCCCCCATGCTGCGCGTGGTCCGACCCACCTCGTCAGTGGCGAACATCCTGCGCTGGGAAGGCATCGTCATCGATCCCATCGGCGCCCTGCTCGCCGTGGTGACCTTCGCCTTCATCGTCAGCTACGCAGAAGGCAACGCCTTGAGCGAGAGCCTGAGCACCTTCGCCGCGGTAATCGCCTGTGGCAGCCTGCTGGGCGCAGGCGCAGGCTGGGCCTTCGGTATCGTCCTGCGGCGGCGCTGGTTGCCGGAGTACCTGCACAACTTCGCCTCCCTCGCGGCGGTACTGGGCGTGTTCATCGCAGCCAACCTGATGGTGCATGAGTCCGGCCTGCTCGCCGTGACGGTGATGGGCATGTGGCTGGCCAACATGCGCGGCGTGGATATCAGGCCGATTCTGCACTTCAAGGAGAACCTCAGCGTACTGCTGATCTCCGGTCTGTTCATCATTCTCGCCGCCCGCCTCGACCTGCAGGCGTTGCTGGCACTGGGCCCGGCAACGCTAGCCTTGCTCGCGGTCATCCAGCTGATCGCACGCCCACTGAATATCGCCGTCTGCACCTTGGGTTCCAGCCTCAACTGGCGTGAGCGCGCCCTTCTGGCCTGGATCGCACCCCGCGGTATCGTCGCTGCCGCGGTCTCGGCGATCTTCGCCTTGCGCCTGGAGCAACAGGGCAATGAACAGGCTCAGCTGCTGGTGCCGCTCACCTTTCTGGTCATCATTGGCACCGTGGTTTTGCAGAGCGCGACCGCGCGCCCATTGGCGCGCCTGCTCAAGGTTGCCGAACCCTCCCCCAGCGGCTTTCTGATCGTCGGTGCGAACCCGGTTGCGCGAGCGGTAGGCAAAGCCATCCAGGGTCTGGGCAGCCAGGTCCTGCTGACCGACTCCAGCTGGGAGAATATTCGTGCGGCGCGCATGTCCGGCCTGCCCACCTACTTCGGCAACCCGACCTCGCAACATGCCGAGGCGCACCTGGATCTGGTTGGCCTGGGCCACCTGCTGGCACTGGCGCCCTCGGCAGAACTCAACGCGCTGGCCTGCATGCATTTTCGTCACGACTTCCCCGGCAACCGGCGCTTTACCTTACCCACCAGCGCCGACGGGCGACGCAGCGACAAACACCGCAGTAGTGACGAGGTGCGCGGGCTGCCGCTGGGCGGCCAGCCCTTGAGCTATCCACAGTTCGCCAGCCGCCTGGCACGTGGTGACGAAGTGCGCAGCACCACCCTGACCCAGGCCTTCGACTGGAACGCCTACAACGCCCGCTACGGCAAACGCGCCACACTGCTGCTGGCACGTGCGCCGAATGGCTGGCTGCATGTCGCCACGCAACCCCTGACCCTCACCCCCGGAAACGGCTGGACCTTGATGGCACTAATCGAAACAGAAGAAACAACGGCCGAGGCCACTGTGCAGGAAGAACCCGCAGCCACATGAAGGCCCGAGCGGCCAGCCTATCTTTGGCTGGGTGACAGGCGGACCGGGCGGGACGATGATTCCACCATGCCATCACCCTCCTGGTAGCCTTTCATGTCCCAACACGTCAACTCGCGACTCGGCCAGATTCTGATCAACAAGGGACTGATCACTTCCACGCAGCTGGATGCTGCCATCCAGGTACAGCTCACCAGCCACAAGCGCCTCGGCGAAGTGTTGGTGGAACAAGGGCTGCTGACCCAGAAACAACTGAGCAAGGCGCTGAAGAAGCAGAGCAACCTACGCCTGGCTGCCACACTGGTGGCGGCGCTGATGACGCCATTTCAAATGGCCAGCGCCGACATCCAGCGACTGCAACCGCCCAGCACCATCAGCCAGGATGAAACACCGCGCGGCATGCAGTCGCTGAGCGACAACGAAATGAGCTCAGTCAGCGCGCAGGGTCTCGACGATGCCCTGCAAGGCTTGCTGCTGCGCGCGGAAAGCGGCGACGGCCTCGGCACGGTCAAGCAACTGGCCAAGCTGGTGATGCCGGTACTCGACAACCTGGATGCCGAAACCAGCCTGCGCGATGTGCGCTACGACACCGGCAAGCTGCGCTCGACGCTGAACAGCGACGGCTCGTTCAACGTCAACCTGCCCAGCTCCATCGGCGAACTGCGCTTCGACAATATCCGCGTCAAGGATGCCCCCACCAGCCAGAGCGTCGGCAGCCTGAGCCTGCACAACATCGACCTGTCACAGGCCAGCCTGAAAATCAGCCTGCTTCCTTGAACGCTTACTGAGCGAAGCCCGGCAATACCGGCACGGGCTTTTGCTGTTCGTCGACGGCGACGAAGCTGAAACTGCCACTGATCGCCCGCTCGCGCCCCTCCTGATACAGCCCCTCGACGAATACCTCGACCTCCACCTTGAGGCTGGTGTTGCCGACCTTGATCACCCGGCCGACCAACTCGACGATGGAGCCCGCCGGTATCGCATGCTTGAAATCGATGCGATCACTGGACACCGTCACCAAGGGCAAACGACAGAAGCGCGTGGCGGCGATGAACGACACTTCGTCCATCCAGGCCAGCGCCGTGCCACCGAACAGCGTGTTGTGATGATTGGTAGTCGGCGGAAACACCGCCTTGGTCACCCGGGTTTCCGACAACGCGGTGCGTCGCTGAATCTCTTGCTCTCTTGGGGTCATGCCACTGCCATTGATGATTACTGGAGGCCAGAAACGACAAAAGCAGCCCGTAGGCTGCTTTTGTCAGAGAAGCGTCCGAACTTAGGACAGCTTTTCCTTGATGCGTGCGGCTTTGCCGGACAGATCGCGGAGGTAGTACAGCTTGGCTTTGCGTACGTCACCGCGACGCTTGACGCTCAGGCTGTCGACCAGCGGCGAGTAGGTCTGGAAAGTACGCTCAACGCCAACACCGCTGGAGATCTTGCGCACGGTGAAAGCGCTGTTCAGGCCGCGGTTACGCTTGGCGATAACAACGCCTTCGAAAGCCTGCAGACGCTGACGGTCGCCTTCCTTTACTTTCACTTGAACGACTACGGTGTCACCCGGGGCGAAAGTCGGGATTTCTTTGTTCATCTGCTCAGCTTCGAGCATCTGGATAATCTTGTTGGTCATGCTGCGCTCCTAAGACAAGCCTCCCGGCCCATCATCGATACGTTAACTATCGTCCCGCTGGCGGATGTATTCCTCCAGCAGCTTTTTCTCTTCTCCAGAAAGCGAGCGGCTATCCAGAAGATCAGCGCGACGTTGCCAGGTCCGACCAAGGGACTGCTGCAAACGCCAGCGCCGGATGTGTTCGTGGTTGCCGCTAAGCAACACCTCAGGAACACGTTTATCCGCATACACCTCCGGGCGGGTGTAGTGCGGGCAGTCGAGCAAGCCATCCGTAAAGGAGTCCTCCTCGGCCGAATCGGCATGACCCAATGCACCAGGCAAAAGGCGCGTCACCGCGTCGATCAGCACCATGGCCGGCAGCTCACCGCCGGACAGGACGTAGTCGCCAATCGACCATTCCTCATCGACATGCGCTTCGATGAAACGCTCGTCGATGCCTTCATAACGACCAGCGATCAGGATCAGTGCATCCTCCTGCGCCAGCTCGCGGACCGCCGCCTGATTCAGACGTCGACCCTGCGGCGACAGGTAAATCACCTTCGCCGTCTCTCCCGCGACCTGCTTGGCACTGGCCAAGGCGTCCTCAAGAGGCTTGATCTTCATCACCATCCCCGGACCACCGCCGAAAGGGCGATCATCCACCGTATGGTGTCGATCCGTCGTGTAGTCCCGCGGATTCCAGCACGTGAGCTTGAGCAGCTCCTGCTTGACCGCACGACTGGTGATGCCGTACTCGCCGATGGCGGCAAACATTTCCGGGAACAGGGTGATGACTTCTACGCGCATGAGCCTTAGAAATCCGCATCCCAGTCGACCCGCATCTCGCCGGCTGCCAGGTCGATCGAAAGCACGCATTGCTCCGTGTAGGGCAACAGACGCTCGCGATCATCCAGACTGCCCGCGCAGGGCTTGACCACCATCACATCGTTGGCACCGGTTTCGAACAAGTGGTCGATCACACCGAGCAACTGCTCTGCCTGATCAATGACCTTCAAGCCCTGCAACTGGTACCAGTAGAATTCACCATCTTGCAGCTCTGGCAGCTCGCTACGCGGCACACAGATCTCGAAACCGGCGTAGGTACGCGCAATTTCGCGATCATCCAGACCTTTCAACTTGGCTACCAGCACCTTGCCTTGCAGGCGGCCGCTGGCCAATTCCACTTTCTTTACCTCACCGTCACGCTTGAGCGTCCAGTTTTGGTAATCGAGCACGTTATCGATGGGATCGGTAAAGGAGTACACCTTCACTTCACCCTTGACGCCGTGCACCGAAACAATCTTGCCAAGGACAATCAAATCCTCGGCGACGGCCGGCGTCGTACTCATAAAGATGCTTAGGCAGCAGCCTTGGCAGCTTCCTTGAGCAGCTGAGCAACGCGCTCAGACGGCTGCGCGCCCTGGCTCAGCCAGTAAGCAGCACGCTCTTGGTTGACGGACAGCTTGACTTCAGCACCCGCGGCGATCGGGTTGAAGAAACCGATACGCTCTACGAAGCGACCGTCGCGCGCATTGCGGCTGTTGGTCACGGTCAGGTGGTAGAAGGGGCGCTTTTTGGAGCCGCCACGAGCGAGACGAATAGTTACCATGAGAACATCGTTCCTGTAGTCGGTGCTAACTTGAGGCACACATCAAAAATGGGCCTAGGCCCGAAAGGCCGCATATTTTAAGGATTATGCGGCGGTTTGCAAATCTCTTTTTCCACCAGGCCATCGACCGGGGCGCAGACCTCAGAATTTCGGCATTCCGCCGCCGCCCGGAAGCATGCCACCCATACCGCGCATCATCTTGGCCATGCCGCCCTTGGCGGTGAATTTCTTCATCATTTTCTGCATCTGCTTGTGCTGTTTGATCAGCCGGCCGATGTCCTGCACCTGGGTGCCGGAGCCCAATGCGATGCGGCGCTTGCGCGAGCCGCTGATGATGTCCGGGTCACGGCGCTCGGCAGGCGTCATCGAGTTGATGATCGCCTCCATCTGCTTGAACTGCTTCTCGGCTGCGCCCTGAGCGTTGCCCATCTGCGACAGGTTGACACCACCGATGGACGGCAGTTTGTCCATCAACCCGCCAAGACCACCCATGTTCTTCATCTGCAGCAACTGGTCACGGAAGTCTTCGAGGTCGAAGCCCTTGCCCTTCTTCAGCTTCTTGGTGAGCTTCTCGGCCTTCTCGCGATCGAGGGTCTGCTCGGCCTGCTCGATCAGGCTGAGCACGTCGCCCATGCCAAGGATGCGCGACGCGATACGGTCCGGGTGGAAGGGCTCGAGTGCATCGCTCTTCTCGCCCATACCGATGAACTTGATCGGCTTGCCGGTGATATGGCGCACCGACAACGCGGCACCGCCACGCGCATCACCGTCGACCTTGGTCAGCACCACACCGGTCAGCGGCAGCGCCTCACCAAAGGCCTTGGCGGTGTTGGCGGCGTCCTGGCCGGTCATGGCGTCGACCACGAACAGCGTCTCGACCGGCTTGACCGCTGCGTGCAGCGCCTGGATCTCGGCCATCATCTCGGTATCCACGGCCAGACGGCCGGCGGTATCGAGAATGACCACGTCGATGAACTTCAGCTTGGCTTCGCGGATCGCCGCATTGGCGATATCCACCGGCTTCTGGCTGGCATCGGAGGGGAAGAAGGTAACACCCAGATCGCCAGCCAGGGTTTCCAGCTGCTTGATTGCGGCCGGACGGTAGACGTCGGCCGACACCAGCAACACCGACTTCTTCTTGCGCTCCTTGAGGAACTTGGCCAGCTTGCCGGCGGTGGTGGTCTTACCCGCCCCCTGCAGACCCGCCATGAGCACCACGGCAGGCGGCACGGCATTGAGCGCCAGATCTTCGTTGGCCGCGCCCATCAGCTCTTCCAGCTCGGCACGGACGATCTTCACGAAAGCCTGGCCCGGCGTCAGGCTCTTGGAGACCTCGGTACCAACGGCACGATCCTTGACCTTGCCGACGAAGTCCTTGACCACCGGCAGGGCCACGTCGGCCTCGAGCAGGGCCATGCGCACTTCGCGCAGCGTATCCTTGATGTTGTCTTCGGTCAGCTTGGCCTTGCCCGTGACGTTACGCAGCGTCTGGGACAGGCGATCGGTAAGATTTTCGAACATGCGCGTTCCTTTGAATAGGTGCGACCCGGCGCGCCGGGTGTGCGACAGGCGGCGGATTATAGCGAAGTCGCCCGGCTGCCGACACCGCCGGCAGTCTTTCGTGCTGACGCCCTTCTGTGCCACACTCAGCGCCTTTCGGGCTCGCCTTACACGGATTTATGCACCCTCTGCTGCCCAGCCTCGCCGCCGCCCTCCTCTATGCCGGCGCCGCCGCTTACCAAGGTCTGCGCCTGACACAGCGCAGCATCGCTGACAAACGCCTGCTGGCGTTACTCGGTGTGCTCGCCTTGAGCCTGCACGGCATCAGCCTGTTCTATCAGCTGTATGACGTGCACGGCCTCAATCTGGACTTCTTCAATGCGGCCAGCCTGATCGCCTGGGCGGTCATTGGCCTGATCCTGCTGGCCTGCCTGCGCATCCCGGTGGAGAACCTGCTGCTACTGCTCTTCCCGCTCGGCACGCTGACCGTGCTGGCAGCGGAGTTCATGCCCAGCGGCACCATCAACCCGATCGATGAGCACCCCGGCATCCTCGCTCACATTCTGTTCTCGATCATGGCTTACGGCATGCTCACCATCGCCGTGTTCCAATCGATCCTGCTGCTGTTGCAGGACCATCAGCTCAAGCACAAGCACCCATCCGGGCTGATCCGCAACTTCCCGCCGCTGCAGACCATGGAAAGCCTGCTGTTCGGCTTCCTGTTCGCGGGCTGGTTGCTGCTGTCGTTGTCGCTGCTGTCAGGCGCGCTGTACATCGACGACCTGTTCGCCCAGCACCTGGCGCACAAGACCATCCTCTCCTGCTTCGCCTGGGTGGTTTTCGCCGTTCTGCTGTGGGGCCGTCACCAGCTTGGCTGGCGCGGTCACAAGGCCATTCGCTGGACCCTCGCCGGGTTCTGCCTGCTGATGCTGGCCTATTTCGGCAGCAAGCTGGTTCGCGAATTCATCCTGCACATCTGAGGCAGACGCCGTGAACGACATTCATTCGGGCTATCTGCTCGGCTTGCTGGTCTTCCTCATTCTTTGCTCGGCGTTCTTCTCCAGCTCCGAGACCGGCATGCTCAGCCTCAATCGCTACCGGCTCAAGCATCTGGCCAAGGAAGGGCATAGCGGCGCCAAACGCGTCACCCGCCTGCTCGACCGCCCGGACCGCCTGCTCGGCACCATCTTGGTCGGCAACAACGTGGTCAACATTCTCGCCGCCTCCATCGCCACGGTGCTGGCGGTGAATCTCTGGGGCGAAGCCGGCATCGCCATCGCCACTGCAGGCCTGACCATCGTCGTGCTGATCTTCGGCGAAATAACGCCAAAGACCCTGGCTGCCCTGCGCCCCGAGCTGGTCGCATTTCCCGCCAGCCGAGTGCTCATCCTGCTGCTGCGGATACTCTATCCGGTGGTCTGGCTGACCAGCGCGATCAGCAATGGCTTACTGCGCCTGCTGGGCGTCGACACGGCACAGCGCGCCAGCGACAGCCTGTCCACCGAGGAACTACGCAGCGTAGTGCGCGAGTCAGGTTCGGAGCTGCCGATGAATCGCCAAAGCATGCTGCTGGGCATCCTCGATCTGGAGCGAGTCACGGTCGACGACATCATGATCCCGCGCAACGAAGTGACCGGTATCGATCTCGACGACGACCTGGAAATCATCATCGGCCAGCTACGCAGCACCTCACACACGCGCCTGCCGGTGTTCCGTGGCGACATCAACCAGATCGAAGGCGTGGTGCACATGCGCCAGATCGCCCGCCTGCTGAGCCACAACCAGCTCACCAAGGACAGCTTGCTGGCAGCCTGCAACGAGCCTTATTTCATTCCGGAAAACACGCCCCTGGCGACTCAGCTGATCAACTTCCAGAAGCAGAAGCGGCGCATCGGTATCGTCGTCGACGAGTACGGCGACGTGATCGGCATCGTCACCCTGGAAGACATCCTCGAAGAGATCGTCGGCGACTTCAGCAATCAGGACAGCCTGCGCAGCCCCGACATCCACCCACAGGAAGATGGCACGCAGGTCATCGACGGCGCCGCCTACATTCGCGAGGTGAACAAGACGCTCGGCTGGCACCTGCCTAGCGACGGCCCCAAGACCCTTAGCGGCCTGATCACCGAAGCACTGGAAACTATTCCGGACAGCAGCGTATGCCTGAAGATCGGCCCCTATCGCCTGGAGATTCTCCAGGCAGCGGAAAACCGGGTGAAGAGCGTTCGCGTGTGGCAGGTGGAAAAGCTCAAAGTGGATACTGCCGCAACGGAGTGACACGCTCGGCCAGACCTTCGGCCCAGCGCCGATAGCCTGATGCCGACGGGTGATAGCCATCCTCGGCCAGATAATGCGCCTCGAACGGCAGATCCAGCGCACAGTGCAGTGCACCTAGGCGCTGCGCCAGCCCCCGCAACTCGCGATCCAGCAAACTGGCCCGCCAGCCCATCAACTGCCGCAACAACCAGGGCAAAGCGCTGAAATGCTGCAACGGCGGCACGGCACTGAACGCCACGCGACAGCCCCGCTCGCCCAGCGCATCGGCCATCCCGGCCAGAGACTGCAGCCAACGCCTGCTCGCGGTGAGATGGGTGGTGTCATTGACGCCAAACACCAGCAGGGCCAGGTCTGCCGACTCCGCCAATACCCGCGGCAGCAGACGCTCCTGGGCCTGAGGCGCGGTGATGCCATTCTCGCCGCAGGCGCGCCAGCGTACCGGCCGCCCCAGGCGCTCGGCCATAGCTACAGCCAGGCAACTCGCCAACGACTGATCGAAGTGGGCGACCCCGACGCCTGCCACGGTCGACTCACCGATCAGCAGCAGGCGCAGTGGCTCACCCGGCAAATGCGCAGCGGCGATGCCGCTCGGCTCACCCTGCGCAACCGGCAGACGCAATGCCGTGCGCCGGGTATGCAGGGCCAGAGGCAGCGCCAATGGCAGCAGCGGCACAGCCACCAACCACCACAGCGCATGCCGACTCACAGCTGGACGCGAACCGCCTGCGCGCTGCGTAGCGCCTTGGCACGCGCCGCCTCGATGGATTCGTCACGCGCCAGCGCCACGCCCATGCGGCGCTGGCCTTTGACTTCAGGCTTGCCGAACAGCCGCAGCGCGGTGTCTTCCTCGCTCAGCGCGGCGCCGAGGTTGGCGAAACTGGCCTGCTGCGAATTGCCCTCCACCAGAATCACCGCCGAAGCCGACGGCCCCATCTGACGGATCACTGGAATCGGCAGGCCAAGGATGGCGCGCGCATGCAGGGCGAACTCGGAAAGCTCCTGGGAGATCAGCGTCACCAGGCCCGTATCGTGCGGGCGCGGCGAGACTTCGCTGAACCACACCTGATCGCCCTTGACGAACAACTCCACACCGAACAGACCACGACCACCAAGTGCCTCGGTCACCGCCAGCGCCACGCGCTCGGACTCGGCCAGCGCCTTCGGGCTCATGGCTTGCGGCTGCCAGGACTCCTGGTAGTCGCCATTCTCCTGGCGATGGCCAATCGGCGCGCAGAAGCTGGTGCCAGCGACATGACGCACGGTGAGCAAGGTAATTTCGTAGTCGAAGTCGATGAACCCCTCGACGATCACCCGGCCCTTGCCGGCACGACCACCTTCCTGGGCATAGTCCCAGGCACGCTGCAGGTCGGCATCGCTTTTGAGCACGCTCTGGCCCTTGCCGGAGGAGCTCATGATCGGCTTGACCACGCAGGGGTAGCCAACCGATTTCACCGCTGCGCTGTAGTCCTCGAAGGTGTCGGAGAAATGGTACGGCGAGGTCGGCAGGCCCAGCTCTTCGGCCGCCAGACGACGAATGCCTTCGCGGTTCATGGTCAGCTGTGCAGCACGCGCGGTCGGCACCACGTTGAAGCCTTCGGCTTCCAGCTCGACCAGGGTGGCGGTGGCGATAGCCTCGATCTCGGGCACGATGTAGTGCGGTTGTTCCTTCTCGATCACTGCGCGCAGGGCTGCGCCATCGAGCATGTCGATGACATGACTGCGGTGTGCCACCTGCATGGCCGGCGCATTGGCATAGCGATCGACACCGATGACTTCACAGCCCAGGCGTTGCAGCTCGATCACCACTTCCTTGCCAAGTTCGCCGCAGCCACACAGCAGTACACGGGTCGCGGAAGACGACAGAGGGGTTCCAATACGGGGCATGAGTGTTCCTCGAACAGTGAATCAGGAAGTCATTAGAAGGCCCGCAGCGCGAGCGCGCTCCAGGCAGTGTTGCAGTACCTCGCGGCGCTCGGCATTGTCCATGCGGCCCCAGCGGGTGATTTCGGCGGCGGTACGCTGACAGCCGATACAGACATCCTGTTCGTCCAGTGCGCAGACATGCACGCAAGGTGAACGCACCGGCTTTTCTACATCATTCATCGTCATCAGGTACCAGCTCACGGGCATAGCGCTGCGCATTATGAACGTAATGGGCGGCGCTGGCCTCCAGCATCTTCTTCTGCGGCTCGGTGAGCTCGCGCACCACCTTGCCCGGACTGCCCATCACCAGGCTGCCATCGGGGATGACCTTGCCTTCCGGGATCAGGCTGTTGGCGCCGATGATGCAGTACTTGCCGATCTTGGCGCCGTTGAGGATCACCGCGTTAATGCCGATCAGGCTGTAATCGTCCACGCTGCAGCCGTGCATCATCACGTTGTGGCCGACGGTGACGCCCTTGCCCAGGGTCAACGGAAAGCCCATGTCGGTATGCATGACGCTGCCGTCCTGCACATTGCTGTTCTCGCCGATATGGATCAGTTCGTTGTCGCCGCGCAGCACGGCGCCGAACCAGACGCTGGCCCCAGCCTCCAGACGGACCTTGCCGATCAGGTCGGCGCTTGGCGCGACCCAGCTCTCGGGATGGGCGTCGACACGGGAGCTTCCCAGGCGGTATTTCATGCTCGTCAGTCCTCGGCGCTATCAGCGCAGGTGTATGAAGTGTTCAGGCGGCTGGTGCAAGGCAATCTGCGCATCGTCGAAGAGTAGGTTGACCAGCTCCACCACCATGATCGCGGTGAGCCCCCAGATGCGGTATTCGCCATAGGTGTAGGACGGCACGTACCAGCTCTGCCCGAGATAATCGATGCGATGGGTCATCTCGCGAGGGTCGGAGCGGAAGAACTCCAGCGGCACCGAGAACACCGAGGCGATCTCGGCGTCGTTGGCCTTGTACTCGACATAATCCGGCACCAGGCCGACGTAAGGCGTGACCTGAATGCCGTGGCGTGACACCAGGCTGCTGAGCGGCCCGACCACCTCGACCAGCCCAGGCGGCAGACCAATCTCCTCCTCCGCCTCACGCAACGCGGTATCCACCAGGTCGCGATCTTCCGGGTCGCGCCGGCCACCGGGAAAGGCGACCTCGCCACCGTGGGTCGACAAACCACTGGCGCGCAGGGTCAGCACCAGTTCAGGTTCATCACTGCGGGTAATCGGGACCAGCACCGCCGCCTCGGGGAAGCTGCGCTCGGTCTCCAGAGGGCGCGGGCTGTAGCCGCGCACGCGATGGAGCAACTCGTCCAGCATGGGCATACTCGGAGTCTTGTTTTGCCAGGCATCATGGCATGAAAGAGGCCGGCCGCCCAACCCCGGCGACAGGGCAAGCCGGCCTCAATCGGGCACTTGCCGGCCAAGATGCCGACCGCCAAGATAGCGCCAGAAAAAGAGGAGCAGGCATGAAATTCTGCAGCCAGTGCGGCAACCCGGTCACCCGCATGATCCCGGCAGGCGACAACCGCATGCGCCATGTCTGCGGCCACTGCGCCACCGTGCACTACGAAAACCCGCGTATCGTCGCCGGCTGCCTGCCCGTGTGGCGCGATCAGGTCCTGCTGTGCCGCCGCGCCATCGAGCCGCGCCGTGGCTACTGGACGCTGCCGGCCGGCTTCATGGAAAACGGCGAGACCACCGAACAGGCCGCCGCCCGTGAAACCCTCGAAGAAGCCTGCGCCCGCGTGCGCGACCTCAATCTCTATACCCTGTTCGACCTGCCGCACATCAGCCAGGTGTACATGCTGTTCCGTGCCGAGCTGGTCGATCTGGATTTCGCCGTGGGCGAGGAGAGCCTGGAGGTACGGCTGTTCGAGGAATCGCAGATCCCCTGGTCAGAGCTGGCTTTCCCGACCATAGGCCGTACCTTAGAATGCTTCTTCGCCGACCGTCGGCAGAATCTCTTTCCGGTACGCAACGAGCCACTCGAAGCGCTGCGTGCCCACTACACACCCCGTTGACCCTGCGGACGTTCCCGATGCGTTGGTTGTTGCCCCTGCTTTGCCTGACTCTCAGCTTC
The DNA here is from genome assembly GCF_900115475.1 of Ectopseudomonas composti. Taxonomy (GTDB): domain Bacteria; phylum Pseudomonadota; class Gammaproteobacteria; order Pseudomonadales; family Pseudomonadaceae; genus Aquipseudomonas; species Aquipseudomonas composti. Next base: position 138,532 of record NZ_FOWP01000004.1, on the reverse strand, counting down.
AACGCCCTGGCCAGCACCACGCCAGCGACCAGCAGCCGCACCGTGGACAAGGTGCTGGTGCTCAAGTCGGAACGCAAGCTGCACCTGCAACAACGCGGCGAGACCATCAAGTCCTATCGTATTTCCCTGGGCAAACAGCCCGATGGCGCCAAGCAGCGTGAAGGCGACCTGCGTACACCGGAAGGTTTCTACTGGATCGACTGGCGCAAGCCGAGCGACAAGTACCAACTGTCGCTGCACATCTCCTACCCCAACGCCCGCGACCTGGCCAAGGCCAAGGAAGCCGGGGTGCCGCCGGGCAGCATGATCATGATCCACGGCACGCCGCTGGACGAGGAATACCCGGAGTGGTTCTTCCACACGCTGGACTGGACCGAGGGCTGCATCGCCATGAAGAACGACGACATGCGTGAGGTGTGGAGCCTGGTCAAGGACGGCACGCTGATCGAAATCAGACCCTGAACCCTGCATTGAAAAAGGCGCCATCGGCGCCTTTTTCATATCGACTCAAAACTGCAGGTCGGACAAACGCCAGACATCGAAGGCAGGTGTTTCGTAGGGATGGCTCTTCTTCAGCGCCTTGACGGCGTCATGGATCAGCTCGTCGGCAACGACCATTTCCACTTTCCACTCGGCAACCTGCTCGACGCTACCGACTTGGCCGATAAATGGCTGGCTACCGTCCAGAGCGCGGAACTGGCCATGACCCAGCACCTGCCAGCAGCAGTTGTCGTAAAGGCCGATACGCCCGCCACCAGCTGCGAACACCGCCTTTTTTACCGGTTCCAGATGGGCTTCCGGCACGTAGAAACACAGTTTGTACATCAAGTTCTCCGCAAATGGGCAACCGAACAACAGACAATCCATGACGCCAATATGATGTCACTTTGCCATGGAGTTGTCTTGAGATCGCCCGCACAAATCCACACGTCGCGTTAAAACGGTTCGTTGCTTTCGACTCAGGCGACGGGCGTGACGTTCTCAACAACCACTGAAAAAGCGCCGCCATTTGTCGGCAAGACCAACGGCTGGTGGGCTGTGGCTGCCATCGCAGTAGGGCAGGCTTGCGGATCGGCCACAGCGGCACAGCAACAGACGCTGCTCGCGCTCGGGACGCAGGATCAGGGATTGGGGGCAGTCGGGTGGGCAGTCAGGCATTTCGGGGGAATGCCCGCAGCGGCACAGATGATGCGTTTCACCGAGTTGGACCAGACGAACTTCGGGGAGGATTGGGAGAGGATCATCGGCCATGGTTGGGCCTGTGCGGTCCGGATGGATCCGGGTGAAGGTATGGCAGCAGTTTCCCGGATTGTATCCGGGCTACGCGCCCTGCTCCCCTCTCCCGCTTGCGGGGCGTAAGCGGAAATAGCGAAGCACTGCCACTGCTTCGCCCGCTGAAGCGCCCTGAGCTCTGCGAAGGGCTGGGGCGCAGGGCGGGGGTCGGGGGAGAGGGTTCTGCGTTGGCTATACACACTCTCCCACCCTGCTGATATCTACGGTGTGACATCTGCAAGCTCAAGCTGGATCGGTGCACGGCCGCTTTTGCCCTCTCCCGCCCTTCGGGCACCCTCTCCCGCAAGCAGGAGAGGGTCAGCAGAAGGCCGCTACGCGGCCGCTTTTAGTCCACCCAGACGCGGGCGTTACGGAACATGCGCATCCAGCCGCCGTCTTCCTGCCACTCGTCCGGGCGCCAGGAGTTCTGCACGGCGCGGAACACCCGCTCCGGGTGCGGCATCATGATGGTCACACGGCCGTCGCGACTGGTCAGGCCGGTGATGCCACGCGGCGAACCGTTGGGGTTGGCCGGGTAGGCTTCGGTGACCTTGCCATGGTTGTCGACGTAGCGCAGAGCCACGGTGCCGGACAGATCCGCCTCCAGCAGCGCCTCTTCACTTTCGAACTCGGCATGGCCTTCACCGTGGGCGATGGCGATCGGCATGCGCGAACCGGCCATGCCTTGCAGGAAGATCGAGGCCGACTCCTGGATCTGCACCATGGCCACGCGCGCTTCGAACTGCTCGGAACGGTTGCGCACGAAGTGCGGCCAGAACTCGGTGCCTGGGATCAGCTCGTGCAGGTTGCTCATCATCTGGCAGCCGTTGCACACGCCGAGGGCGAAGCTGTCGCGACGCTCGAAGAAACCCTGGAAGGCATCGCGAGCACGGGCGTTGAACAGCACCGACTTGGCCCAGCCTTCACCAGCGCCGAGTACGTCGCCATAGGAGAAGCCACCGCAAGCCACGAGGCCTTTGAACTCTTCCAGGCTGACGCGACCGGCAAGGATGTCGCTCATGTGCACGTCGATGGCGGAGAAGCCGGCGCGGTCGAACGCGGCGGCCATTTCCACCTGGCCGTTGACGCCCTGCTCGCGCAGGATCGCCACTTGCGGACGCACGCCCTTCTTGATGTAGGGCGCAGCGATGTCCTGGTTGACGTCAAAACCGAGCTTGACCGACAGGCCGGGATTATCTTCCTCCAGCAGCAGGTCGAATTCCTGGTCGGCGCCCTGAGCATTGTCGCGCAGACGCTGAATACGGTAGCTGGTCTCGGCCCACTGACGCTGCAGCAGTCGACGATCACCGGCGAACACCGGCTCGCCGTTGAAGCTGATGCTGACGTCGCTGTTGTTCACTGCCTGACCGATCACGGCCACGCAATCATCCAGACCAGCAGCGCTGAACTGCGCCAACACTTCCGGCGTGGCGTCCTGGCGCACCTGGATCACCGCACCCAGCTCTTCGTTGAACAGCACGGCCGGCAGCTCGGAGCTGTCATCAGCCAATGCATCGAGGTTCAGCGACAGGCCGCAATGACCAGCGAAGGCCATTTCCAGTACAGTGGTCAGCAGACCACCGTCGGAACGGTCGTGGTAAGCCAGCAGGTGGCCGTCAGCGTTGAGACCCTGGATCACGGCGAAGAAGGCCTTGAGGTCTTCGGCGTCGTCGAGGTCCGGCACTTGCTGGCCAATCTGCGAATAGACCTGTGCCAGGATCGAGGCACCCATGCGGTTCTGGCCACGACCGAGGTCGATCAGGATCAGATCGGTCTCGCCCTTGTCCATGCGCAGTTGCGGGGTCAGGGTCTGGCGGATGTCCTGCACCGGAGCGAAACCAGTGATCACCAGCGACAACGGCGAGGTCACGCTCTTGTCGACGCCCTCGTCCTGCCAGCGGGTTTTCATCGACATGGAGTCCTTGCCCACCGGGATGGTGATGCCCAGTGCCGGGCACAGCTCCATGCCGACAGCCTTGACGGTGTCGTACAGACGGGCGTCTTCACCCGGGTGACCGGCAGCCGCCATCCAGTTGGCCGACAGTTTGATGTCGGACATTTTCTCGATGCGTGCTGCGGCCAGGTTGGTAACGGTCTCACCCACCGCCATGCGCCCGGAAGCCGGAGCGTCGAGCAGCGCCAGCGGCGTGCGCTCACCCATGGCCATGGCTTCACCGGTGTAGACGTCGAAGCTGGTGGCGGTCACGGCGCAATCGGCCACCGGCACCTGCCAAGGGCCGACCATCTGATCACGCGCCACCAGACCGGTAATGGTGCGGTCGCCGATGGTGATCAGGAAGCTCTTGCTGGCCACAGCCGGATGATGCAGCACACGACCCAGCGCTTCTTCGATGTCGACGCTGGCGGCATTGAAGTCATCGCCCTGCTCGGCTTCGCGAGCCACGCTGCGGTGCATGCGCGGCGGTTTGCCCAGCAGCACTTCCAGCGGCATGTCCACCGGGGTGTTGCTGAAATGGCTGTCGGTCACGGTCAGGTGCGGCTCGGCAGTGGCCTCGCCAACCACGGCGAAGGGGCAGCGCTCGCGCTCGCAGATGGCCTTGAACCGCTCGAAGTCGGCAGCATCCACGCTCATCACGTAGCGTTCCTGCGACTCGTTGCACCAGATTTCGTGCGGGGCCATGCCCGGCTCGTCATTAGGCACGTTGCGCAGTTCGAAACGACCACCGCGACCGCCGTCGTTGATAAGTTCCGGCAGGGCGTTGGAGATACCGCCGGCGCCGACGTCGTGAATGAACTTGATCGGGTTGGCTTCACCCAGCTGCCAGCAGCGGTCGATGACCTCCTGGCAACGGCGTTCCATTTCCGGGTTCTCGCGCTGCACCGAGGCGAAGTCCAGGTCAGCCGAGCTGGTGCCGGTAGCCATGGAGGAAGCGGCGCCGCCGCCCAGGCCGATGAGCATGGCCGGGCCGCCGAGCACGATCAGCTTGGCGCCGACCGAAATTTCGCCCTTCTGTACATGGTTCTCGCGGATGTTGCCGAGACCGCCAGCGAGCATGATCGGCTTGTGGTAACCGCGCACTTCCTCGCCACGCGGGCTGCTGACCGCCTGCTCGAAGGTGCGGAAGTAGCCATTGAGTGCCGGGCGCCCGAATTCGTTGTTGAACGCGGCGCCGCCCAGCGGGCCTTCGATCATGATGTCCAGCGCGCTGACGATGCGCTCGGGTTTGCCGTAGGGCTTTTCCCAGGGCTGGAGGAAATCGGGAATGTTCAGGTTGGAGACCGAGAAACCGGTCAGGCCGGCCTTGGGCTTGGCACCACGGCCGGTTGCGCCCTCGTCGCGGATCTCACCACCGGAGCCGGTGGAGGCACCCGGGAACGGTGCGATGGCGGTCGGGTGGTTGTGCGTCTCCACCTTCATCAGGATATGCACCGGCTCCTGCACTGCGCCGTACTGACGGGTTTCCGAATTGGGGAAGAAACGTCCGGCGGTGTGGCCGACAATCACCGAGGCGTTGTCCTTGTAAGCGGACAGCACGCCTTCGTTGTGCATCTGGTAGGTGTTCTTGATCATGCCGAACAGCGACTTGTCCTGGCTCTCGCCGTCAATGTCCCAGCTGGCATTGAAGATCTTGTGGCGGCAGTGCTCGGAGTTGGCCTGGGCGAACATCATCAGTTCGATGTCGTGCGGATTGCGCCCCAAGTCATTGAAGCTCTTCACCAGGTAGTCGATTTCGTCCTCGGCCAGGGCCAGACCCAGATCCTGGTTGGCCTGCTCCAGCGCGGCGCGGCCACCGCCGAGTACGTCCACGGCGGTCAGCGGCTTGGGCTGGGCATGGCTGAACAGCGCGGCGGCATCTTCGAGGGCGCTCAGTACCAGTTGAGTCATGCGGTCATGCAGCAACGCAGCAACGGCGGCACTGTCGGCCTCACTCAGCGCACCGCTGACGTAATAGGCGATACCGCGCTCCAGACGCTGGACCTTGGCCAAGCCGCAGTTACGGGCAATGTCGCTGGCCTTGCTCGACCAGGGCGAGATGGTGCCGAACCGCGGAATGGTCAGGAACAATTTGCCGCTGGGCTCCTGCACCGACACGCTCGGGCCGTACTTGAGCAGCCGGGCCAGCACTTGTTCCTCATCGGCGTTGAGCACGCCGGTGACGTCGGCGAAATGCGCGAACTCGGCGTACAGCCCGGTCACGGCCGGCACCTTGCTGGTCAGTTGCTCGAGCAATTTGCCATGGCGGAAAGCGGAAAGGGCGGGAGCGCCGCGCAGAATCAACATCGTCGGAACAGCCTCTGGGAAGGGGTGTGCTGGAGGCCGGGCATTCTACCCTAAAGCGACAGCAGGCGGCACCTGTAGCCAGGCGCTTTAAGGACGAACGCGCACTAGCAGAGAAGCGCAGCGCTGTCGAGATATGGCGCCGCCTGCGCTTTGCGTATACTGCGCCGATGTTTGCACGACCTGCGATACGCATGCGTTGCGCCAAAGGGCTGTTGGCGATTGGTACCCTCCTGATGCTTGCTGGCTGCGGCGAAGAACCCAAGCCCAGCGTACTCGAGCAGGTAAAGGCGGAGGGTGAGCTGCGCGTGGTCACTCGTAACAGCCCTGCCACCTACTTCCAGGACCGCAACGGCGCCACCGGTTTCGAATATGAACTGGCCAAGCGCTTCGCCACCGATCTCGGCCTGGAACTGAAGATCGAAACCGCCGACAACCTCGACAACCTGTTTTCCAGCTTGGGCCGCGCCGACGGCCCGGTCATGGCTGCCGCTGGTCTGGTGGACACGCCGCAACGCCAGCGCCAGGCGCGCTTCTCCATCCCTTATCTGGAAGTCACGCCGCAGGTCATCTATCGCCAGGGCGAGAGCCGCCCGACCAAACCCGAAGACCTGGTCGGCAAACGCATTCTGGTGCTGGCCGGCAGCAGCCACGCCGAACAGTTGGCCGCCCTCAAGCTGGAGCTGCCCGAGCTGGAGTTCGAGGTCTCCGACGCAGTCGAGGTGGTCGACCTGCTGCGCATGGTCGACGAGGGCCAGATCGACCTGACGCTGGTGGACTCCAACGAGCTGGCGATGAACCAGGTGTATTTCCCCAACGTACGCGTGGCCTTCGACCTCGGCGACACCAACAGCATGCGCTGGGCAGTGGCCGCTGGTGAGGATGACAGCCTGCTGCTGGAAATCGACGCCTTCCTCAAGCGCTCCGAAGCCAACGGCACCGTGCAGCGCCTGAAAGAACGCTACTACGGCCACGTTGACGTGCTCGGTTATGTCGGCGCCTACACCTTCGCCCAGCATCTGCAAAAGCGCCTGCCGCGCTACGAGAAGATGTTCCGTCAGGCCGCCCACCCCCACCAGATCGACTGGCGTCTGCTGGCGGCCATGGGCTACCAGGAATCGCTGTGGCAACCCAACGCCACCTCCAAGACCGGTGTTCGCGGCCTGATGATGCTGACTCAGCGCACAGCCCAGTCGGTCGGCGTATCCAACCGCCTGGACCCGAAGCAGAGCATCGACGGCGGCGCCCGCTACTTCATCCAGGTGCATCAGCAATTACCGGAAAGCATCGCCGAGCCGGATCGGACCTGGTTCGCCCTGGCGGCCTACAACGTCGGCGGCGGTCATCTGGAAGACGCGCGCAAGCTGACCGAAGCCGAAGGCCTGGACCCGAACAAATGGGCCGATGTGCAGAAAATTCTGCCGCGCCTGGCGCAAAAACAGTGGTACAGCAAGACTCGCTATGGTTATGCCCGTGGCGGCGAACCCGTGCACTTCGTGCGCAACATCCGTCGCTACTACGACATTCTCACCTGGGTGACCCAGCCGCAGCTGGAAGGCTCGCAAGTCGCCGAGAGCGGCATCCACCTGCCGGGCATCGACAAACGCAAGCCCGAAGAAGAAACCCCGCCGCTGTAAGCCCCTACAACACGCTCTGATTGCCCACCGCACAGCGACTGATCGCCAGCCGCGCCGGCGTCAGGCCCTTGAGCCGAGTGGCACACTGCGCCTGGCTCGATATCCGCTCCACCTGCAGATTGGCCTGCTCGTCGATGCTGATCAGGTAGGGATGGTTGTAGCGGGCGCGGTCGTGCCAGGCGCTGAAACGCTGGGTGCTGAGCACGCAGCGGTAATCCAGATGGCCGGTAAAGCCCTGAAAGCGATCGCGCATGAAGATGTGGTGATAACGCTGCCAGTCGCGATCACGCTGACCGACCCGCACAGCCTCCTGGCATTCTTCCAACGTAGTGATCTGCGGCTCGTGCAGGAAGATGCTCTGCGCCAGATTGGAGCCGCCCAGCTGCACGCTGGCGACCAGATACACCTCGGCTTGCTCCGCGAGCGCCGGCGCAGTCAGGACCGCCAGCACACTCAACATCCATTTGTTCATGCTCATTCCCTGTTATCCCGCTCAGCTTCGCCGAGCCCTGAAGAAATCTTTCAGCAGCGCCCCGCTCTCCTCGGCCAGCAAGCCCCCCTCCACCAGCACGCGGTGATTGAGAAAGCCCTGATCGAAGAACTGCCCCTGACTGATCGCCACCCCGGCACGCGGCTCGCTGGCGGCGAACACCACCCGAGCGATGCGCGCATGCACGATCAGACCAGCGCACATGCTGCAGGGCTCCAACGTGACATACAGGGTGCTGCCTGGCAGTCGGTAGTTCTGCACACTTTCCGCCGCCGCGCGGATCGCCACCATCTCGGCATGGGCACTGGGATCGTGACGCAGGATCGGGCAATTGAAGCCCTGCCCCACCACGTCGCCGTCCTGCACCAGCACAGCGCCAACCGGCACCTCGCCCTGCTCCGCGCCCAGGCACGCCTGCGCCAGCGCCAGGCGCATGAAGTGCTCGTCACGCGAGCGGTCGATGATCTGCGGTCTTTTCATTGCATCAGTCCGTAGGGCAACCCGCCATCAAGGCAGGCCTGAAAACGGCGCTCACCCTACACCACTTCGATGGCCGCCATCAGCCCCGTTTCCATATGGTCGATGACGTGGCAGTGGAACATCCACACACCAGGATTATCAGCGACGAGGGCAATGCGCGCGGTCTCGTTCTTGCCCAGCAAGTAGGTATCGGTGAAATACGGAATGATCTTGCGCCGATCCGAGCCCAGCACCTTGAAGGTCATGCCGTGCAGATGGATCGGGTGCTGATACTGCGCCATGTTGCGCAGCACGAATATGTAGTGGCCATCCTTCTTCAACGTGGCGATCGGGCGGTCTGCACAGGTCTTGTCGTTGATGTCCCAGGCCTGGCCATTGATCTGCCAATATTTGTAACGCCCGGCGGCTTCATCGGCTGGCGAAGCCAGCGCCGCTGCCCATTCGAAGTTGAAGCGCAGCGTCTCGGCACGCGTCAGATCCGGCTCGGCAACCGGGTTGCCCGGTAACGCCGGCGGCCAGTCGCCAAGCGCCTCGCTGCTCGCGCCGCCCTTGAGGGTAGCCAGCCGCAGCGGGCCATTGCGCAGGGACAATTCCTCTCCAGCAGCCGGAACCTTGAGCGCCAGATCGATGCGCATGCCCGGCCCCAACCAGTATTCCTTACCCAACGGCCGTGGCTGCACCGGGTTACCGTCCAAGGCATAGATACGCGCCTCACCATCCGGTAGGTTAAGGCGATAGGTGACGGTGTTGTCGAGATTGATCAGGCGCAGACGCACCACCTGCCCGGCCGGCAACTCCAGCGTCGGATTCGGCTCGCCATTGATCGTGGTCAGGCGCCCGCGGGTTCCCTCGCGCGCTGCCTGACGCGGCACCGTGAAAGGCGTGAAGGCGCCCTGCTCGTCGACATGCCAGGTCTTCAGGCTCAGCGTGCGCTCATGGCGAAAGCCTGTCGGCTCACGCTCCTCGACGATCAACGGCCCGACCAGACCACGCCCCAATTGCTCGGCGCTGGTGGTGTGCGGGTGGTACCAGAAGCTGCCAGCATCGTGGCAGATGAAGTCATAGTCGAAGTACTCGCCCGGCAGTACCGGCGCCTGGGAGACGTAAGGCACACCGTCCATTTCCAGTGGCAGACGAATGCCGTGCCAATGGATGGTGCTTTGCACGTCCAGCTTGTTGATGAAGCGCACCCGCAAACGCTCGCCCTGGCGGCAGCGCAACTCGACACCCGGCGCCTGCCCGCCATAACCCCAGGCAGGCGTGATATGCCCCTGCACCAGTTCCAGGTCCAGCGGCGCGGCGATCAGCTCGTAATCATGGGTCGCCACATTCTCCGGGCGCCCCAACCAATAGCGCACACCACCAGCGCCCAGCCCGGCAATACCCAGGCCAGCCAGACCGGCGAGCACTTGTCTACGGGTAAACGACATCTTCATCCTCGGCAATCTGCAGGCATACTCAATTGCGGTATCTTCTCATTTTCATCACTCACCAGACGAGCACCCTGGCAAGACAAATTGCCGCGGCGACTGATGCGAGCTAGCCCCCAGATAAGGCGACACCTAACGAGATAGAATCGCCGGGCACTCCACAGGAACGCTCACCAGAACATGGACAGTTTCTTCTTCGACACCCCCTTGGCCATCATGATGGTGGCGATAACCCCCATGCTCCTGCTCATGTGGATCGGGCTCATGGCTGCGTTTGGGGAGATGATCTGGACTGATTGCTACCGGCTGAGCCGCCCACACGACATCGTAAAAGCGGCGATCATTGATCAGAAGTGGATCAACGCACGCATCAGCGTGGGCAAAACCACAATGGTCAGTCTCAAGCCCGTCTATCGCCTGCGATACGAGTACGAACAGCGCACCTACGAAGTGGAACATCTCGTGCTCAACCAGGAGCATGTCGAACTCGACCAGCAGGCCGGCACCTTTCGGCTCTACGTGCCCAAAGCGAACCCGGCCGATGCCAGCCCCGAAGCCCCAAGCGCCGCCTCGCCCTTCGCCGCGGTCATGCTGATGATCATGGGCTACCTCATCTGGGAAGCCTCGCCGACACTACTTAAAGGGTTCTGAGCATGGTCGTGCTCTTCATCGTGCTCGGCGGCCTACTGTGGCTGATCAGCCTGCTACTTTTCGCCTTCTCTGCCTGGGGCTTCTACAAACTCGCGCGACTGCTCTGGGAAAAAATCCGCAGATCGTTTCTACGCCCAGGCACAGCGCAAGTCACGTCCTACGAAGTCTTCACACCCGACCCCGAAGACATTCACGTCACGGATAGCCGGCCGCAAGTCCACCTTGAGCTGGATTGCGAGCGTCATGGGCAACGCTTTCAGATATCCCTGGGGCCGTTGACCTGCGAGGAATTGTTCCCCGCACTGGACCTACCGGCACACCACGTCGCCTGCTGGCTGAGCGAAGAGGATTGGCAGCAGCTGCTGGATAAACGATGGATCACGATCGCCTGCGACTGGCGCCAGCGCAAAGCGATACTCACCAGCCAGATCCGTAATGACAGACGCCTGCTGCTGATTAGTTTTCTGAGCCTGAGCCTGTTCACTCTTTTGGTTACGCTACCGTTGCTGCATCGCTGAAAAGCACACGGGCATAAAAAAACCGGCCTAAGCCGGTTTCTTCATTCAGCGCTGCGGGATCACTCCCACTCAATAGTCGCCGGCGGCTTGCTCGACACGTCGTAGGTGACGCGCGAGATACCGTCGATTTCGTTGATGATGCGGCCGCTGACGGTCTCCAGCAGCTCGTAAGGCAGGTGCGCCCAGCGAGCAGTCATGAAGTCCACGGTTTCCACGGCGCGCAGGGCGACGACCCAGGCGTAGCGGCGGCCATCACCAACCACACCGACCGATTTCACCGGCTGGAACACCACGAAGGCCTGGCTGGTCTTGTGGTACCAGTCAGCCTTGCGCAGCTCTTCGATGAAGATATGGTCGGCGCGGCGCAGGATGTCGGCGTATTCCTTCTTCACTTCGCCGAGGATGCGCACGCCCAGGCCTGGGCCCGGGAACGGGTGGCGGTAGACCATGTCGTAGGGCAGGCCCAGCTCCAGGCCGATCTTGCGCACTTCGTCCTTGAACAGTTCACGCAGCGGCTCGACCAGCTTGAGGTTCATTTCCTCGGGCAGGCCACCGACGTTGTGGTGGCTCTTGATCACGTGGGCCTTGCCGCTCTTGGCGCCAGCGGACTCGATCACGTCCGGGTAGATGGTGCCCTGGGCGAGGAACTGGATGTTATCCAGCTGGCTGGCCTGCGCATCGAACACGTCGATGAAGGTGCGGCCGATGATCTTGCGCTTCTTCTCCGGATCGGCTTCGCCGGCCAGGTTGCCGAGGAACTGCTCTTCGGCGTTGGCACGGATCACCTTGACGCCCATGTTCTCGGCGAACATGGCCATGACCTGATCACCTTCGTGCAGGCGCAGCAGGCCGTTGTCGACGAACACGCAGGTCAGCTGGTCGCCGATGGCCTTGTGCAGCAGGGCCGCAACCACCGAGGAGTCCACGCCGCCGGACAGGCCGAGCAGCACGTTGGCATCGCCAACCTGGGCGCGCACGGCGGCAATGGCGTCTTCAACGATGTTGGCTGGGGTCCACAGGGCTTCGCAGCCGCTGACTTCCAGCACGAAGCGCGACAGGATGCGACCGCCCTGCTTGGTGTGGGTCACTTCCGGGTGGAACTGCACGCCGTAGTAGTGGCGAGTGTCGTCGCACATGGCGGCGATCGGGCAGCTCGGGGTACTGGCGAGAATGTGGAAGCCTTCCGGCAGGCGGGTGACCTTGTCGCCGTGGCTCATCCACACGTCGAGGCCAAGCACGCCATCGGCGTCGACATGGTCTTCGATGCCGGCCAGCAGCTGGCTCTTGCCGACCACGTCGACGCGGGCGTAGCCGAATTCACGCAGGTCGGAACCTTCCACCTTGCCGCCGAGTTGCTCGGCCATGGTCTGCATGCCGTAGCAGATGCCCAGCACCGGCACATTCATGTCGAACACCGCTTGCGGCGCGCGCGGGCTATTGGCTTCGTGCACCGACTCCGGGCCACCGGCGAGGATGATGCCGCGCGGGGCGAAGGCACGGATGTCCTCGTCGCTCATGTCCCAGGGGTGCAGTTCGCAATAGACGCCGATCTCACGCACGCGACGGGCGATCAGCTGGGTGTACTGGGAACCGAAGTCCAGAATGAGGATGCGGTGGGCGTGAATGTCGTGGGCCATGGCCGTCTCTCGTAGGTGTTCACAAATGACACGGGGCTGATCGAACAGCCCCGTTATTCATAACATTGCAAAAATCGATTTGCCGCGTAGCGAGCGCCGGACAGGCAAGGCGGAGAGAAACGAGAAAGCGGAGTTTGCTGAAGCAAATGAGCATTTCGAGTTTTTCTCCAACGCAGCATGCCCAAGCGCAGCAGCGTCAAATCGATTTTTCAGCCGACGCGGTAGTTCGGCGCCTCCTTGGTGATCTGCACGTCATGCACATGAGACTCGGCCATGCCGGCGCCAGTGATGCGCACGAACTCCGGCTTGGTGCGCATTTCCTCGACGGTGGCGCAGCCGGTGTAACCCATGGAGGCACGCAGGCCGCCCATCAGTTGGTGAACGATGGCACTCATCGCGCCCTTGTAGGGTACGCGGCCTTCGATACCTTCCGGCACCAGCTTCTCGGCACCGGCCGAGGAGTCCTGGAAGTAACGATCGCTCGAACCTTGCGCTTGCGCCATGGCGCCCAGCGAGCCCATGCCACGGTAAGCCTTGTAGGAACGGCCCTGGAACAGCTCGACTTCACCCGGCGCTTCTTCGGTGCCAGCCAGCATGGAGCCGATCATCACGGCGGAGGCGCCGGCGACGATGGCCTTGGACAGGTCACCAGAGAATCGGATGCCACCGTCAGCGATCAGCGGCACACCGGTGCCAGCCAAGGCTGCAGCGACGTTGGCCACGGCGCTGATTTGCGGTACGCCAACACCGGCGACGATACGCGTGGTGCAGATCGAACCCGGGCCGATGCCGACCTTGACGCCATCGGCGCCAGCCTCAACCAGCGCCAGAGCTGCAGCGCCAGTCGCGATGTTGCCACCGATCACCTGGACTTCCGGGAAGTTTTCCTTGACCCAGCGTACGCGGTCGATCACGCCCTTGGAGTGGCCGTGAGCGGTGTCGACGATGATCACGTCGACACCGGCATTGGCCAGAGCCGCCACGCGGTCACCAGTATCGGCACCGGTACCCACGGCAGCGCCAACACGCAGACGACCTTGATCATCCTTGCTCGCCAGCGGATAGGCCTTGGCTTTCTCGATGTCCTTGACGGTCATCATGCCCTTGAGGGCGAAGGCGTCATCGACGATCAGTACTTTCTCGATACGGTGCTTGTGCAGCAGCTCGCGCACGGTTTCCTTGGCGGCACCTTCCTTGACTGTGACCAGGCGCTCTTTCGGCGTCATCACGTCACGCACCAGGGCGTCCAGGCGGTTCTCGAAACGTACGTCACGGGAAGTGACGATGCCCACCAGGTCACCGTTGGAGAGCACCGGCACACCAGAGATGTTATGCAGACGGGTCAGTTCGAACAGGTCACGCACGGTGGCGTCGGCTTCGATGGTGATCGGGTCCTTGACCACGCCAGCCTCGAACTTCTTGACCTTGCGCACTTCGGCAGCCTGCTGCTCGATGGTCATGTTCTTGTGGATGATGCCGATGCCACCTTCCTGGGCCATGGCAATGGCCAGGCGCGCTTCGGTGACGGTGTCCATGGCGGCGGACAGCAGCGGGATGTTCAGTTCGATGCCGCGGGTCAGGCGGGTCTTCAGGCTGACGTCCTTGGGCAGAACCTCGGAATAACCCGGGATAAGCAGGACGTCGTCGAAAGTGAGTGCTTCTTGGCTGATGCGCAGCATGGAGGGCTCCCGAGCGGGAAAATAAGAAGCGCGGCATTATACCCAGCGAGCTCATTTCACTCAATGCAAAGTGTGTCCCTAGGCAATCTCGCTTTCAAACACATAAAATAATGATTCTCAAAAACCCTTGCACTTGAGTGTCAAATGAAACCAACCCGCCTCTTCTTGAGTGGCCAAGGCGCCGCCCTGCTCACCTTTTGCCTGCTTCCAGCCGGTCACCTGCTGGCCCAGGAGCTGGAGTTACCCAGCCAGGAAGTGCTCGCCAAGCCTGCCGTCGAAGAAGACGGCTACCAGGCCAAACGCGCCAGCACGGCGAGCAAATCTTCAGTGGCACTCAAGGATGAAGCCCAGTCGGTACAGGTGGTTACGCCACAGACCATCGAGGACTTTCAGGTCAGATCGCTGGACGATGCGATGAAATTCGTCAGTGGCATGACCCAGAGCAACACACTGGCAGGCACGCAGGATGGCTTCGTCAAACGCGGTTTTGGTTCCAACGCCGACGGTTCGATCCTGCGTGACGGCATCCGCTCCAGCCTCTCACGCAATTTCAGCGCTACCACCGAACGCGTGGAGGTGCTCAAGGGACCGGCCTCGCTGCTGTATGGCGCGCTGGAGCCGGGGGGCCTGATCAACGTCATCAGCAAGAAGCCGCAGTACCAATGGGGCACGCGCATTGACGCAGGCAGCTATAGCTTTGGCGGAGGCAACCTGGCGGTCGACGTCACCGGCCCAATTGCCGATAGCGGGCTGGCCTTTCGCCTGATCGCCGAGCGTCAGCACGAAGACTACTGGCGCAACTTCGGCGAAGAAGAGCACAGTTTGATCGCCCCCTCGCTGAGTTGGGAAGGCGAACGCCTGCGCCTCAACATCGCCTACGAATACAAGGAATACAGCACCCCGGTGGATCGCGGCACGGTGATCGTCAACGGCAAACCAGCCAAGGTGTCCTACAACGACCGCTTCGGCGAAAGCTGGTCCAAGGCCGAAGGCATCGACGAATTGCTCACCGCCACCGCCGAGTATCAGCTCAGCGACGACTGGTCGACACGCCTCACCTACGGCTGGAACAACGAGCGCTACGACTATGCCGAAGCGCGGCCGAACGCGCTCAACGCCAGCACGGGCGCAATGAGCCGCCGTTCCGATGGCAGTGAACATGACAACCAGACCCAATACCTGGCCTGGGACTGGATCGGCAACGCGAATCTGTTTAGCCAGCGACATGACCTGCTGATAGGCGCCGATACAGAACGCGTCGACAACTTCCGCGGTGATACCTGGCGCGGCCCAGCGGTGGGGGGCTTCAATATCTACAATCCGGTATACGGCAATCTTGCCGCACCTTCGCTACTCAACCCGGCACAAAGTGATCGCAGTGACGAGCTGCATTCACGTTCAATCTACGCAAAGGACAACTGGCATTTGAACGACCAGTGGATCGTGGTGCTTGGTGGTCGCTACCAGCGTTTCGAGCAACTCGTGGAACAAGGCCGCGGCGCTACCTATACCCGCACCACCGACCGTACTGATACCACCTTCCTGCCCTTCGGCGGCCTGGTATTCCAGCTGAACGACCAGGTGGCGTTCTACGGCAACTACAGCCGCTCGTTCGTGCCCAATGCCTCGGATACCAACACTGGCCAGGCATTCGATCCTGAAGAAGGTCGCAGCTACGAACTAGGTGTGAAGCTCGACCTGCCTCAAGGTATCGGCGCCAGCCTGGCGCTCTTCGATATCGAGAAGGAAAACGTCGTGGTCACCAACAACTCCGTATCGGAAGCGGCAGGCAAGGTCGGTTCGCGCGGCGTGGAACTGGATATCAGCGGCCGCCTGAGCGAGCGCTGGGAGCTGCTCGGCAGCTACGCCTACACCGATACGGAAATCCTCGATGACCCGGCCAACGAAGGCAACGAGCTGGTCAACGCCGCGCGCAATGTCGGCAGTCTCTACCTCGTCCATCACCTGCATCTACCCCAGGAGCTGGGTCAGTGGAAACTGGGTGGTGGCGCCCGCTACGTCGGTGAACGTGCTGGCGACAACGCCAACACATTCTGGCTGGATAGCTACACGGTGGCAGATGCCTTCGTCACTTGGGACAGCCAATTGCTCGGCGAGAAGACGCGCCTGCAACTGAACGTACGCAACCTGTTCAACGAGCGCTATTACCCCTCCAGCGGCGGCAATCTACGCGTTGCCGTGGGCGAGCCACGCGAGCTGCGCCTGTCGGCCAGCGTCGAGTTCTAAAAAGCCTTTGTAGGAGCGGCTTCAGCCGCGAAGGGGACTCGAGAACATCGCGGCTAAAGCCCCTCCCACAATCGACTGGAAAACCACTCAAGCCGGATCGTCGACCCGCACCTGCCTCACCGCAAAGCCCAGGCGTTCGCCGAACTCTTCGACGAACGCCGGGCGCAGGCCGGCATCCAGCCAGCCGTTGAAGATGAAGCCCAGGTTGGAAAAACCACAGGGCTGCAGGAACAGAAAACCGTTGATGTCATCTTCATGCCCGCATTCCGGGCAGGTGAAATTGTCGGTCTCCCCGGGCCACCACATCTCCAGGCTGTCGAACAGCGGCACGCCCACTTCCTTGCGGCATTCGGCGCATCCCGCCTCCTCCAGAAACCCGCGCGTCGGCACATAGATGCAGCGGTGGGTGATGATCTCCAGGCCATTGTGCGGCTGACCATAGGGCAGCAAATCGGGTCGCTGGGCAATGCGCCGCGCGCCCGGCCCGATGGCGTAGGCCATGCCGTTACCGCCCTGCCCGCATGTGGTCGGCAGCGACTCGACGATCTCCCGCTTGACCAACCAGCGCAGCATGGCCTGGGCCTTTTGCTCGTGAGCGGGAAGCGAGGAGATCTGCGGGACGAGGATCAGTTGTGCGGTCATGGTGTTCGAACGGCTGGCAAGGAAAGGGCGGCAGCTTAGGCGCTGCCGCCGGCAAATCAAGCCCCCCGGCACACCGCATCGACCGCCTGCGCCTCACGACGGGCCACCCAGCGAGCACGCAACACGTCGTAGATCCAGTTGAACGCCATGGTGTACGGCAGGAAGAACAGGATCAGGACGATATCCAGTAGCAGCGCCTCAAGCAGACTGATCGACAACCACCAGGCGGCCAGGGGCACCAGCACCACGATCAGCCCCACCTCGAACAGCAGCGCGTGGCTGACCCGCGCCCACAGACCGCGCTCGAAGCCCAGGCG
Source organism: Ectopseudomonas composti (assembly GCF_900115475.1). Lineage (GTDB taxonomy): Bacteria > Pseudomonadota > Gammaproteobacteria > Pseudomonadales > Pseudomonadaceae > Aquipseudomonas > Aquipseudomonas composti. The sequence continues at coordinate 121,292 of NZ_FOWP01000004.1, read as the reverse complement.
GCTCTGGGCGCGGTCGAACAGGTAGTTGAACAGCATGTTCCACAGCATCGCCACGGTGGAGAACATCAGGGTCAGCACACCCAGATGCAGCAGCGGCTTATCCATGAACCACGCCATGGCCGGCGCACATATGAGTACGGCGATGGTCTCGAAGGCCAGGGCGTGACCGATGCGCTCACGCAGGGAGCGCGGCAATGGCTGAGTCATGAAGCGAACCTCGTGATAAGTGACGACGAGCGCTATGATCATCGGAATCCCAGCCAACCAAAAGGCAGCTGCCATCGGCAAAACCGATATGAATATTTCCCCCGAATCCCTCCAGGCCTTCGCCCAAGCGGCCAACTGCGGATCGCTCAGCGCCGCTGCCAGGCGCCTGGGCAAGAGTCAGTCGACCATTAGCGAAGCGGTTGCACGCCTGGAAATCGACCTGGGCGTGGCGCTGTTCGAACGCGGCCCGCGCAAACTGCAGTTGACCGAAGCCGGTGCCAGCCTGCTGGCCCACGCAGAAGAAGTCCTGTGCGCCAGCGACCGCCTGGCGCGACACGCTGCCGGCTTGGCCAGAGGCCAGGAGCCGCGCCTGACCCTAGCTTTATCCGACGCCTACCAGCCGAAACAATACGAAGTGCGCCTGCAGGAGCTGGATCAGCGCTTCCCCGACCTGCAGTTCGAGAGCCTGATCGCCGAGCAGGCCGATGTGCTCGACCTGGTCACCCAGGGCCGCGCCCAGCTTGGCCTGATCGCCGCATTAGCAACCTACCCGCCGTATATCGCCCACTCCCGCCTGGAAATGAGCAGCGAATTCGGCCTGTTCGTCGCCAAGGATCATCCCCTGAGCAGGCTGCCCCAGGTACGCCAGGAAGACTTGTCGCGCTGGCGTCTGCTGCGCCTGAGCAGCGTCGCCCATGACGATGCGAACACCGACGACCTGCCCGGCAGCGGCGGACGTTGCTGGGCCGCGCCGGACTACCTGATGCTGCTGGAAATGGCCCGACTGGGCTTCGGCTGGGCCGAGCTGCCGCGGCAACTGGTCGATGCCTACGGCTTCGACGGCCTGCATGAGCTGTCCTGCAGTGGCTGGCCACGGCGGGTGACGGTGGACGCCATCTGGTCACGCCAACTTGAGCTCGGCCCGGTCGCGGCCTGGCTGCTCGACCGCTTGCTGCAAGACGCCCGATGAAGGTCGCACCTGCAGGCCTCTCGGCTTATCATGCCGCCCCATGATCAAGGATCCCTTTGCTCGCCTGAACCTCGACCGCGAGGTGCTCAGCGTCAGCCAGCTCAACAATCGCGCCCGCCTGCTGTTGGAGGACGTGTTCGCCGGCATCTGGGTCGAGGGGGAAATCTCCAACCTCGCCCGCCCGGCCTCCGGCCACATCTACTTCACCCTGAAAGACAGCCAGGCCCAGGTGCGCTGCGCGCTGTTCCGGCAGAACGCCGCGCGTGTGCGCCAGGCGCTGCGCGACGGATTGGCAGTGAAGGTGCGTGGCAAGGTCTCGCTGTTCGAGGGGCGCGGCGACTATCAGCTGATTCTCGATGCCGTCGAGCCAGCCGGTGACGGCGCCCTGCGCCTGGCCTTCGAGGCGCTGAAGGAGAAACTTGGTGCCGAGGGTCTGTTCGCCACCGAACGCAAGATCGCCCTGCCCGCTCACCCCAAGCGCATCGGCATCGTCACCTCGCCGACTGGCGCGGTGATCCGCGACATCATCAGCGTGTTTCGCCGCCGCGCACCGCAGGTGGAGCTGAACCTGATTCCTACTGCCGTGCAGGGCCGCGAGGCCACCGCGCAGATCGTGCGTGCCTTGCAGCGTGCCGACGCGCAGGGTTTCGATGCGCTGATCCTGGCTCGTGGCGGTGGTTCGCTGGAAGACCTCTGGTGCTTCAACGAGGAAGCCGTGGCCCGCGCCGTGGCAGCCTGCGTCACGCCCATCGTCAGCGCCGTGGGCCACGAGACGGACGTTTCCATCGCCGACTTCGTTGCTGACGTGCGCGCGCCGACCCCGTCGGCCGCCGCTGAGTTGCTGGCCCCGGACAGCAGCGAGCTGGTGCAGCGCCTGCACAATCTGCAACGCCGCCTGGTCCTGCACATGCAGGGCCGCCTGGCGCGTGAGCGCCTACGCTTGGAGGGCGTGAGCCGACGACTGCGGCACCCCGGCGAGCGCCTGCGCCAGCAGGCCCAGCGCCTGGACGATCTGGACATGCGCTTACGCCGTGCCTTCAACCAACAACTTGCCAATCAACGCGAACGCCTGGCCCGCCTCGACGCGCGCCTCGCCGCGCAGCATCCGGGGCGCAACCTGGCCCTGTTGCGCCAGCGTCTGGATGGCCTGGCCACGCGCCTGCCACGGGCCATGCAAGGCCAGCTACGCAGTCAGCGCCAGCAACTGGGCGCACTCGCCGCGCAACTGCAGATCGTCAGTCCCCTGGCCACCCTTGGCCGTGGCTACAGCATCCTCCTCGACGAACGCGGCCACGCCGTACGCAGCGCCGCGCAGACCCAGCCAGGCCAGCGCCTCAAGGCGCGCCTGAGCGAAGGCGAACTGGACGTGCGCGTCGAAGACAACCACATACAACCGGCGACCCTGTCGCTATTGGATTGAGCCAATGCCACCATCCCTGTGTAGGAGCGAGCTCTGCTCGCGAAGCTTTTTCAGCCCCTCTTTTCGCGAGCAGAACTCGCTCCTACACAAATTGTGTCTGTTTGTCCTGACCCTGTGCCTGGCCCTGCCCGTCCATGCAGAGGGCTTCATTACCCGCCTGCTGAACAAGCCGGTGCCCGGTGGCGTGGCGGTGCTCGATCTGGGCAACCCGGCGCAGGCGCCGAAGGTGCGCTACCAGGGCAAACCGGTGCTGACCGTGCATGAGGACGGCCAGCGCTGGATTGCCATCGTCGGCATTCCACTCAGCGTCAAGCCGGGCACTCAGCAGGTAGAGATCGAGGGCGGCCAGAGGCTGAATTTCCAGGTGGGTGCCAAGCACTACACCGAGCAACGCATCACCATCAAGAATCAGCAGCAGGTCACGCCCAACGCCGCCAACCTGAAACGCATCGAACGTGAACTGGCCGAGCAAACCCGTGCCTACCAGCAGTTCAGCGCACGCCAGCCAAGCAACCTACTGTTCGACAAACCGGTCAACGGCCCGCTGTCCAGCCCGTTCGGCCTGCGCCGCTTCTTCAACGGCGAGGAGCGCAACCCGCACTCGGGTCTGGATTTCGCCGCCAACCGCGGCACGCCGATCAAGGCGCCTGCCGCCGGCAAGGTGATCCTCATAGGCGATTACTTCTTCAATGGCAAAACGGTGTTCCTCGACCACGGCCAGGGCCTGATCAGCATGTTCTGCCACCTGTCCGAGATCGACGTGAAGCTCGGTGACGAAATCGCCCGAGGCGGGCGTATCGGCAAGGTCGGCGCCACCGGTCGCGCTACCGGCCCGCACCTGCACTGGAACGTCAGCCTCAACGATGCGCGGGTTGATCCAGCGATCTTCATCGGTGCGTTCAAGCCCTGAGCCGACGCAGCCTGCAACACCTGCCGTTTGGGTTAGCAGGGCATTTTTTGCTAGGGTACGGCGGCTCAGATGGCCGGTTCTGCAGCGCCGGCCTTTCCCCTGCCTGCTTCGGAGTCGGAAATGCCGAATGAGCTCAATACCTGGATGGACTGGCTGAAGACTCAGCCAGAACTGCTCACCCTCACCGCTACCTTCGCCCTGATCGTCGCCGCCTGGCTGTCGAACTGGGTGGTCAAACGCATTCTGGTGCGCGCCATCTACCGCCTGGTCGGCGCCACCGCACTGGGCCGCCACGGCCAGATCAAGGAAAGCGGCATCATCAAGCGCCTGTCCAACATCGTGCCAGCGCTGGTGCTGTCCAGCGGCGTGGTCTTGGTGCCAGGCATGCCCGCTGCCGTGGTGGAAGTGACGCGCAACGTCTGTGGCGCCTTCGTGGTGCTGACCATCGCCATGGCTATCGGTGCCCTGCTGGATATCCTCAACACCCTCTACCAGCGCCGCCCGAATGCGCACCTGAAGCCGATCAAGGGCTACCTTCAGGTAATCAAGATCGCCATCTTCGCCATCGCCGCGATCCTCATGGTGGCTGCGCTGATCGACCGCTCGCCACTGATCCTGCTGTCCGGTCTCGGTGCCATGGCCGCCGTGCTGATGTTGATCTTCCAGGACACCCTGCTGTCGCTGGTGGCCAGCGTGCAGATTTCCTCCAGCGATATCGTGCGCGTCGGCGACTGGGTGGAAATGCCGCAGCTCAATGCCGATGGCGACGTGATCGACATCGCCCTGCACACGGTCAAGGTGCAGAACTGGGACAAGACCATCACCACCATCCCGACCAAACGCTTCATCACCGACCCATTCAAGAACTGGCGCGGCATGCAGGAGTCCGGCGGGCGCCGAATCAAGCGCGCACTGTATCTGGATCAGACCAGCGTACATTTTCTCAGCGACGAAGAAATCGCCCACCTGCGCCGCTTCATGCTTCTGGATGAGTACCTCGACCGCAAGGATCAGGAACTGCAGGACTGGAACACCAAGCTGGCCGAGCATGGCAAGGAAGCGGTGAACACCCGCCGCATCACCAACATCGGCAGCTTCCGCGCCTACGTCGAGCACTACCTGCGGCACAACCCGAACATCCACCAGAACATGACCCTGCTGGTGCGTCAGCTCAGCCCCACTGCCGATGGCCTGCCGCTGGAGATCTACTGTTTCACCAACACCATCGCCTGGAATGCCTATGAAGGCATTCAATCGGATATCTTCGACCACATGCTGGCCATCCTCCCCGAGTTCGGCCTGCGTGTGTTCCAACATCCGAGCGGAGCAGACATGCGCGAGCTACGGCCAGCCATCGCCGAACAGCCGCAGGCGGCGCAATGAAACGCTAGCGGTGCGCCCCTGAGCGACGCGTCACAGAACCTTTGCCTCAAAATCGGCCGGAGCCTGCCATGATCACCGTTCATCACCTGAACAACTCGCGCTCGCAGCGCGTTCTCTGGATGCTCGAAGAGATCGGTCTCGACTACCAGATCAAGCACTACCAGCGCGACCCGCAGACCATGCTCGCCCCCGCCGAATTGCGTCAGGTGCACCCCCTTGGCAAGTCGCCGCTGATCACCGACGGCGAGCTGACCCTGGCCGAATCGGGCGCCATCATCGAATACCTCGCCGAGCGCTACGGTGACTGGTTGCTACCTGCCGCCGGCAGCCCGGAGCGCCTGCGCTGCCGCTACTGGCTGCATTACGCCGAGGGCTCGGCGATGCCGCCATTGTTGCTCAAGCTGGTGTTCGACAAGCTGCGCAGCGCGACGATGCCCTTTTTTATCAAGCCCATCGCCCGTGGCATCGCGAACAAGGTCAGCCAAGCATTTATCTCGCCGCAGTTGACGCTGCACTTCGACTACCTGGAAAGCCAACTGAGCGAGCACGACTGGTTCGCTGGCGATACCTTCAGCGCAGCCGATATCCAGCTCAGTTTCCCGCTGGAGGCAGCCGCTGCCCGTGGCGTACTGCACAACCACCCGCGCTTGAACGATTTCCTGCAGCGCATCCACGCGCGCCCGGCTTATCGCCGCGCCCTCGAAAAGGGCGGCACCTACGACTACGCCGCTTGAACCCGCATGAAGCCTGGCCAGCGGGGAACGCATCACCGCTGGCCACCCAAAACAAACACGATTCGCCGAAAACACCTCTTTCAAAGCAATAAAATCCGCCAATAAAAGCTATTCAGCAATAAATCGGCGTTTTTTAGGCAAGCATTGCCATATCCACCTGCTATGGATAGGGTGCCCACATGAAAAACATCTTTCTCGTCCGCCAGCTCGCTTGCCTGCGACTGGTCAGCCCACGACTGCGAAGCCCCGCCTGAAACCCCGTTTCATGGCCGCCCGGCCTCGTGTTCGACTCCCATTCCGCAGGACCCTCTCATGACCATGCTCAAAGATCCGTCGAAGAAGTACCGTCCGTTCACCCAGATCCAGATTCCGGACCGCACCTGGCCGGACCAGATCATCGACAAGGCGCCGATCTGGCTGTCGACCGACCTGCGCGACGGTAACCAGTCGCTGATCGAGCCGATGGATGCCGAGAAGAAGATGCGCTTCTTCAAGTGCCTGTTGGCCGTGGGCCTGAAGGAAATCGAGGTGGGCTTCCCCTCCGCCTCGCAGACCGATTTCGACTTCGTACGGGAGCTGATCGAGGGCAGCCACATCCCTGACGACGTGACCATCCAGGTGCTGACCCAGGCCCGTGACGACCTCATCGAGCGCACCTTCGAGTCCCTCAAGGGCGCCAAGAAAGCCATCGTCCACTACTACAACGCCTGCGCGCCGAGCTTCCGCAAGATCGTCTTCAACCAGGACAAGGCTGGCGTCAAAGCCATCGCCGTCGCCGCTGGCACCACCATCAAGCGCCTGGCCGATGCCGCGCCGGAAACCCAGTGGGGCTTCGAGTATTCGCCGGAAGTGTTCAGCAGCACCGAGATCGACTTCGCCGTCGAGGTGTGCAACGCGGTGATCGGCGTGTTCCAGCCAACCCCGGCGAACAAGCTGATCCTCAACCTGCCAGCCACCATCGAGTGCGCCACACCGAACAACTACGCCGACCAGATCGAATGGTTCGGCCGCCACGTAGACCGTCGCGACAGCGTGTTGATCAGCGTGCACACCCACAATGACCGTGGTACTGGCGTCGCCGCTTCCGAGCTGGCCGTGATGGCCGGTGCCGACCGCGTCGAAGGCTGCCTGTTCGGCAACGGCGAGCGCACCGGCAACGTCTGCCTGGTGACCCTGGCGCTGAACCTCTACACCCAGGGCGTCGACCCGCAGCTGAACTTCTCCGACATCGACGCGGTACGCAAGGTGGTCGAGGACTGCAACCAGATTCCGGTTCACCCTCGCCATCCGTACGCAGGCGACCTGGTACACACCGCTTTCTCCGGCTCGCACCAAGACGCCATCCGCAAGGGCTTTGCCCAGCAGAAACAAGACACCCTGTGGGAAGTGCCGTACCTGCCGATCGACCCGGCCGATATCGGCCGCGACTACGAGGCGGTGATCCGCGTCAACAGCCAGTCCGGCAAGGGCGGCATCGCCTTCCTGCTCGAACAGGAATATGGCATCAGCCTGCCGCGCCGCATGCAAATCGAATTCAGCCAGGTGGTACAGCGCGAAACCGACCGCCTTGGCCTGGAGATGACCGCTGCACAGATCCACCAGTTGCTCGAAACCGAGTACCTGCAGGCGCGCAGTCCCTACGCCCTGAAAGGCCATCGCCTGCAGGAAGAAAATGGCACCAGCGCGGTGGATATCGAGGTCATCGAAGGCGCTGAAAAGCACCATTGGCGTGGTATCGGCAAAGGTCCGCTGGAAGCACTGGCCGCAGCCCTGCCGGTCGCAGTTGAAGTCATGGACTACAGCGAGCACGCTATCGGTTCCGGCACCAATGCCAAGGCCGCGGCCTACATCGAACTGCGCGTCAACGGCGGTCGTGCACTGCACGGTATCGGCATTGACGAGAACCTGACCACGGCAAGCTTCCGCGCCCTGTTCAGCGCACTGAACCGTGCCCTGAGCCAGGCCGAGTCGCAAGCGGCCTGATTCTCAAGCGCCGCACACAAGAACGCCGGGCATTGCCCGGCGTTTTTGTGTGCACTCCTAAACCCCCGGATCCCATCATCAGCCTCGGTGCGCACAGCGCACCCTACGAAGCATTACCGCCAGACGGCGCCTTTCATCGCCCGGATGAAGACACTCAGATATCGAAAATCATCAGCACGGCAAACATCAGGGCGGCCAGGCCGACGGTGAACATCAGGCCAATCCCCGCCGCCCGCCAGTTGGAGAGCACTGCACCACCCACCTCGGCATGCTGTTTGAGATCGGCCTCGACCAAGTTCTTGGCCAGCATGATCATCGCCATCAGTTGCGCGATGGCGAAAGGCAGCGCCGGCACCTCCTCCGGCAACACGAAAGCCAAGACCAAGGTGACGATCAGAAGGACGACGGAAATGCCCCAGACCATCGCTACTCGATCTGCCTTGCCGAGCAATTGCAGGTTATGCGCCAGCAGCCATGCACCGGCCAGAGGCGTGCCGATGAACGTCGCCAGGCCGACGCCAGCGATGCTGTAGAGCGGCAACTGAGTGGTGGTGCTCGGTTGCAGGTCAGCCTGCGGCGTCTGGAAGGGATTGCTCTGTTGTACGTCCATGTCATGTAGCTCCTGATCAGTTCAAGGTGAAAACATCCGCATCCAGGTGTGCCGGGAAGCGCTCGCGGTAGGCATTCAGAGCCTCGCTCGATAGCTGGGTGCGGAATACACCATCGCCATCGCCAGCCATCAGCAACTCCTCGCCCTGGAAGTCCAGCACTTGGGAATCGCCAGTATAACCGTGGCCCCTGCCGTCCTCGCCGACGCGGTTCACAGCCGCGACATAGCACAGGTTCTCGATGGCTCTGGCCGGCAACAGGCGGTTCCAGTGCTGGCGACGCGCGCCCGGCCAATTGGCGGTATACAGCAGCAGGTCGGTGCCGCTGGCGTCCCGGCTCCAGACCGGGAAGCGCAGGTCGTAGCAGATCAACGGACGCACTCGCCAACCCTTGAGGTCGAACACCACCTGCTGATCGCCAGCGCTGTAATGCTTGTGCTCGCCGGCCATGCGGAACAGGTGACGCTTGTCGTAATGCGCCAGGGAGCCGTCCGGGCACGCCCAGAGCAGACGATTACGGTAGCTGCCATCCGCAGCCTGGATGATCAGGCTGCCGCAGATCACCGCGTCGATACGCTGCGCCTGCTCGCGTAGCCAGATGCTGCTGGGTCCATCCTCAGGCTCAGCCAATTCGGCCGATGCCATGGAAAAACCGGTGGTGAACATCTCCGGCAGGATCACCAGATCAGCGCCGCGCGCCTGTTCCAGCAATGCCTGAAAATGCTCGCGGTTGGCGGCCGGATCGTGCCAGACCAGCGTGGTCTGGATCAGCGCCAGTTCGAGATCGGGTTTGTTGCTCATTTCAAGGCCTCAAATAAATCGGTAGGAACGAGGGGGACGCCTAGTCCTCTGCTCGCGAAGCTTTCATAGGATCGTTCGCGAGCAGAGCTCGCTCCTACAGCTCATACCGCGCTGAGTTTCTCTGCCGCCTGACGCAGGGTTTCCTCGCGCTTGGCGAAGCAGAAACGCACAAGGCGCATCTCCTTGGGCGCGGACTGGTAGAACACCGATACCGGAATCGCCGCCACGCCATGCTCGCGGGTCAACCACTCGGCCATGGCCACGTCGTCCAGATCAGGGCGAATGGCCGAATAGTCGGCTAGCTGGAAATAGGTGCCCGGCGCACGGCTGAAGGTGAAGCGCGAGCCAGCCAGGAGGTCGCAGAACAGATCGCGCTTGGCCTGGTAGAAGGCCGGCAGTTCTTCGACATGCTCGGGGTGTGCAGCCATGAAATCGGCCAGAGCGAATTGCAGGGGCGTCACGCCACAAAAATTGACGTACTGGTGAATCTTGCGCAGCTCGGCCGTCAGTGCCGGCGGCGCCACCACGTAGCCGGTCTTCCAGCCAGTGACGTGATAGGTCTTGCCGAAGGAACTGACCACGAAAGCGCGTTGATACAGCTCCTCGTGGGCCAGCACGCTGGCATGACGCTGGCCGTCGTAGATCAGATGCTCGTAAACCTCGTCGCTGATCACATGGATATCGTGTCCGCGGATCAGCTCGGCCAGCTTGTCCAGATCGGTACGGGTCAGCAGCGCACCACTCGGGTTGTGCGGCGAGTTGAGAAAGATCAGCCGGGTACGCGGCGTGATCGCATCGGCCAAGCGCTGCCAATCGACAGCGAAATCCGGCAGTGCCAGCGGCACATGCACGCAACGGCCACCCGCCAGCTCCACCGACGGCTCGTAACTGTCGTAGCAAGGGTCGAGCACGATGGCTTCATCCCCCGGATGAATCAACGCCTGCACCGCGCAGAAAATCGCTTCGGTGGCACCTGGCGTAATGGTGATTTCGCTGTCGGCATCGCGCTGCACGCCGTAGCTGCGGGCGATCTTGGCCGCCACCTGCTGGCGCAGGCTCGGTAGCCCGGTCATCGGCGAATACTGGTTGCGCCCTTCCATGACGTGGCGCGCCACGGCTTCGCGCAATGCCTGCGGCCCATCGAAATCAGGAAAGCCCTGGGACAGATTGATCGCGCCGGTCTCCAGAGCGAGCTGGGACATCCGCGTGAAGATGGTGGTGCCGACGTTGGGCAGTTTGCTGACAAGCATCGCGACTTCCTACGAAGAACAAGGCAAGCCGCGAGGATAGCCGAAGGGCACCGCAGGCGGCACCCGCAGCGCTTATGAAAAAGCGTTGGAAGCTTATGCCGTGCGCGCCGGACGATTACCGGCGCACACCCTGGCGCAAAGCTTACTAGCGCTTGTCCTTGCGCTTTTTCTCGGCCTTCTTGTGGTGGCTCATCAGCCGGCGCTTCTTGTTCACCTGGCGATCCGTGAGCTTGTTCTTGTTGCCCTCGTAGGGGTTTTCGCCGCCCTTGTACTCGATACGGATCGGCGTACCGACCAGTTTCAGCACACGGCGGAAGGTGTTCTCCAGATAGCGGCTGTAGGCGCGCGGTACGGCGTCGACCTGATTACCGTGAATCACGATCAGCGGCGGGTTGGCACCACCCAGGTGGGCATAGCGCAGCTTGATGCGACGACCATTGACCAAGGGCGGTGCGTGGTCGCTGACAGCATCCTCGAGAATCTGCGTCAGGCGGCTGGTCGGCCAACGGGTGATGGCCGATCTGAACGAAGCCTGCACCGACTTGTACAGATGGCCAACGCCAGTACCGTGCAAGGCGGAGATGAAATGGATATCGGCGAAGTCGACGAAGAACAGCCGGCGCTCCAGCTCGGTCTTCACGTAATCCTTCTGGCCCTGATCCATGCCGTCCCACTTGTTCAGGGCGATGACCAACGCACGACCGCTTTCCAGCACGAAGCCGAGCAGGTTGAGGTCGTGGTCGACCACACCTTCGCGGGCGTCCATGACGAACACCACGACATTGGAGTCCTGAATGGCCTGCAGCGTCTTGACCACGGAGAACTTCTCCACGGCCTCGAAGATCTTGCCGCGACGGCGCACGCCGGCGGTGTCGATCAGGGTGTATTTTTCGTCGTCACGCTCGAACGGGATGTAGATGCTGTCACGCGTAGTCCCCGCCTGGTCATAGACGATGACCCGCTCTTCACCGAGCATGCGGTTGACCAGCGTGGACTTGCCGACGTTGGGGCGTCCGATGATGGCCAGCTTGATGCCGTCCTTCTCGCTCGGTCCGGGAATGCGCTTGGCCTCCTGGCCTTCCAGTACTTCCTCCTCGTCTTCGGCGCCCTCTTCCGGCTCGCCGGCGTCCTTGGGGAAAGCGCCAAGCACCACTTCCAGCATCTGGGTGATGCCACGACCATGCGCACCGGCAATCGCCAGCGGCTCGCCCAAGCCCATGGGGCTGAACTCGGCACGAGCCAGGTCTACGTCAAGGTTGTCGACCTTGTTCACCACCAGGAAACTCTGCTTGTTACGACGGCGCAGGTGCTCGCCGATCATCTGGTCGGAAGCGGTCATACCAGCACGCGCGTCCACCAGGAACAGCACGGCATCGGCCTCTTCGATGGCCTGCAGCGACTGCTCGGCCATCTTCGCGTCGATGCCTTCCTCGTCACCGGAAATACCACCGGTGTCGATCACGATATAGGTGCGCCCCTGCCACTTCGCCTCGCCATACTGGCGGTCGCGGGTCAGACCAGACAGATCGCCGACGATGGCGTCGCGGCTGCGGGTCAGGCGGTTGAAGAGTGTGGACTTGCCGACATTCGGCCGGCCCACCAGGGCAATTACGGGAACCATCAGGCTCTCCACTCGGTTAATTCAGAAAATGCAAAGGCCGCTGCAGGGGCAGCGGCCGGAATCTGTTGCGCTGCTGCACCCAGAGCTCAGCTCTGGATGCAGCATAGTCGGTTCATTTGATGGTCAGTGCCACCAACTTGCCGCTGTTGCCGTAGACGTACAGCCAATCACCCACCACCAGCGGCTGAGCGCGCAGGCCGTCACTGTCGATGCGGGTACGGCCGACGAAGCGACCATCGACCTGGCTCAGCAGATGCAGATAGCCCTCGAAGTCCCCTACGGCGACATAACTGGAGAACACAGTCGGACCCGACAGCTGGCGACGTGCCATCGAATCGTTGCTCCACAGTGCCGACGCGCTGCGTTCATCGATACCTTCGACGGTACCGCTGGCCATGCTGACGTAGACGTTGCCAAAACCTTGAGCGACGCCGACCGAGCTGGATGCCTCGCGCTGCCAAAGCACGCGACCGGACTCTAGGTCCATGGCCGCAACACGGCCCTGGTAGCTCACCGCGTAGACAGTGCCGCCGGACAGCAGCAGACCACCGTCGATATCCACCACGCGCTCCAACTCGGAACGCCCTTGAGGAATAGCGACGCGCTGCTCCCAGACAGGCAGGCCGCGCTGAGCGTCGACCGCAACCACCTTGCCGCTGGACAAGCCAGCGACCACCAGGCGATTGGTCACCAACGGAGCGCCGGTACCGCGCAGGGTCAGTACAGCCGGGGTATTCTCGACGATCCAGCGCTGGCTACCGGTGCTGGCATCGAAAGCGATAAGGCGGTCGTCCTGAGTTTGTACCACGACGATATCGCCGTTGGTTGCCGGCGCTGCCAGCACTTCACTGGTCACGCGCGAGCGCCACTGCTCTTCACCGTCGCTGGAATCCAGCGCGATCACCTCGCCCTTGAGCGTACCCAGCAGTACCTGGCCGTAACCAACGCCGATGGCACCGGACACCGGGATTTCAAGCTTCTTGCGCCAGATGATCTTGCCGCTGGTGCGGTCCATGGCCATCACCAGACCTTCGACGTCGGCGGCGTAGATCACTTCGCCATCGATGGCCGGGACCAGCATGTTGAAGGTTTCGCCCTGACCGTCACCGACCGAACGGCTCCACTCGGTGCGCAGCTCGACTTCTTCGTCGAACTTGGTCAGATCGGCAGGCGGCAGTTCCTTCTTGCTATTGCTGCTGCAACCCACAGCCAGAACGGCCAGAGCCAGCAGTGCGGCATTCTTCCAACGCATCACGTCACGCATCCCCTTTTGCCAGGTCGTCCAGCTTCATCTGCAGACCGCCAACGGCGGCATCCTCGGCCAGCGCATCCTTGGCCTTCTGATAGGCCGCGTGCGCGTCATCACTGCGACCCAGTTGGGCCAGCAGGTCGCCCTTGAGTTCTTCACGGCTAGCGAGGAAGGCATCCTCGACCTTGGCATCGAGCAACTTCAGTGCGTCGTCCGCCTTGTCCTGAGCAGCCAGCACGCGGGCCAGGCGCTGGCGCGCCAGCTCACCAAGCGTGGCGTCGGCCGGCTTGTCCAGTACACGCTGCAAAGCGGCAGCAGCATCGTCGAGACGATCCGCTTCGACCGCGACCTTGGCGACGAACAGGCTGCCATACTGGGCGTAATAGCTACCACCGAACTCACTATCAAGCTTGCCAGCCAGTTCGGCGACTTTCGCAGCGTCAGGCTTACCGGCCGGATCCAGCGCGGTTTCCAGCAGTTGCTGGTAAAGCACCGAGGCGCCCTGGGCCTGATTGTCCTGATACTTCTGCCAGCCCTGCCAGCCGAATACCACTACCAGCGCCAGTACGCCGCCAGCCAGCAACGGCTTGCCGTTGCGATCCCACCAGTCCTTCAGTTGCGCGATCTGTTCGTCTTCGGTCTGCATGTCTAACCCTGTCTTTCAGCTATTCGGATGCTCAAGCCTGCGCCAGGCAGGCTGCAAGATGCTCGGCCAGAGCATCCCAGGCAACGCTTTGTTGTTCACTGTCATCGCGCAGCGGTTTGCAACCTACCACGCGCCCTGCCAATTCGTCGTCCCCCAGAATCAACGCATAGCGTGCGCCGCTCTTGTCGGCCTTCTTGAACTGGCTCTTGAAACTGCCGCCACCAGTGTTGAGCAGCAGGCGCATCTCAGGTAGCGCGTCACGCAGACGCTCGACCAAGGCCAGCGCTGCCAGCTCCGCAGCCTCACCAAAGGCACAGACATACACGTCGGCGGCACGATTGAGTTCAGCCGGCAGCAGCTCCAGGGTTTCGAGCAGCAAAACCAGGCGCTCGACGCCCATGGCAAAACCAACACCCGGCGTGGCCTTGCCACCCAGTTGCGTGACCAGGCCATCGTATCGACCACCCGCACATACAGTGCCCTGAGCGCCGAGCTTATCGGTGACCCATTCGAATACGGTGCGGTTGTAGTAATCCAGGCCACGTACCAGCTTGTGGTTGATCTGGTAGCGAATGCCAGCCGCATCCAGACGCGCCTTGACGCCTTCGAAGTGCTGCAGCGATTCCTCGTCCAGGTAATCGCCCAGGGTCGGCGCACCGACCAACACGGCTTGAGTGTTCTCGTTTTTGCTGTCGAGGATGCGCAGCGGGTTGGTGCTCAGACGGCGCTGGCTGTCTTCGTCAAGCTGATCGAAGCGCTCCTGCAGGTAAGCCACCAGAGCATCGCGATAGGCGGCACGGGCCTCGCTGGAGCCTAGGCTATTGAGCTGCAGGGTCACCGCATCGGCCAGACCGAGCTTCTTCCACAGGCGCCAGGTGAGCACGATCAGTTCGGCATCGACATCCGGCCCCGGCAGGTTGAAGGCTTCCACGCCAACCTGATGGAACTGGCGATAGCGGCCCTTCTGCGGCTTCTCGTAGCGGAACATGGGGCCGGCGTACCACAATTTCTGCACCTGGCCACCGCCAGACAGACCGTGCTCGAGCACCGCGCGCACGCAACCCGCAGTGCCTTCGGGACGCAGGGTCAGGGATTCTTCGTTGCGATCAAGGAAGGTGTACATCTCCTTGTCGACCACATCGGTACCCTCACCGATACCGCGAGCGAACAGCTCGGTGTACTCGACGATGGGCAGGCGGATTTCCTTGTAGCCATAGCCATCAAGCAGGCTGACCAAGGTACTTTCCAGGTAGCGCCAGGCAGGCGTCTGCTCCGGCAGGATGTCGTTCATGCCACGAATGGCTTGCAGGGACTTGCTCAAGTGTATTCCTTACGCACAGATCAGCCGCGGACGATCACGGCAGCATCGGCGGCAGCCTTTTCGGCCGCCTTGTCGCGGATAAGCTTCTCCAGCTCGTCCACCAGATTTTCGTTGGTCAGCTTCGAGGCTGGTTTGCCGTCGATGTAGACCAGATTGTTCGGGCTACCACCGGTGAGGCCAATATGCGCCTCCTTGGCTTCGCCCGGGCCGTTGACCACGCAACCGATCACGGCCACATCCAGCGGCACCAGCAGATCTTCGACACGGCTTTCCAGCTCGTTCATGGTCTTGACCACATCGAAGTTCTGCCGCGAACAACTCGGGCAGGCGATGAAGTTGATGCCACGCGAACGCAAACGCAGGGATTTGAGGATGTCGAAGCCGACCTTGATCTCTTCCACCGGATCGGCAGCCAGGGAGATGCGGATGGTATCGCCAATCCCGTCGGCCAGCAGCATGCCCAACCCAACGGCAGACTTAACCGTACCGGAGCGCAGGCCACCGGCCTCGGTGATACCCAGGTGTAGCGGCTGCTCGATCTGCTTGGCCAACAGGCGGTAGGCCTCTACGGCCATGAACACGTCGGAGGCCTTCACGCTGACCTTGAAGTCGGGAAAATTCAGGCGATCCAGGTGTTCGACATGGCGCAGCGCGGACTCGACCAGTGCTTCGGGCGTCGGCTCACCGTACTTCTTCTGTAGGTCCTTCTCCAGCGAACCGGCATTGACGCCGATGCGGATCGGGATGCCCTTGTCACGCGCCGCCTCGACTACCGCCCTGACGCGGTCTTCACGACCAATATTGCCGGGGTTGATGCGCAGGCAGTCGACGCCCAGCTCAGCCACTCGCAGGGCGATCTGGTAGTCGAAGTGGATGTCAGCAACCAGCGGCACACGCACCTGCTGCTTGATTCGACCGAAGGCCTCGGCGGCATCCATGTCCGGCACGGAAACGCGCACGATGTCGGCACCGGCATCTTCCAGACGGCGAATCTGCGCCACGGTAGCGGCTACATCGTTGGTGTCGGTGTTGGTCATGCTCTGTACGGCAATCGGCGCATCGCCGCCCACCGGTACCGAGCCAACCCAGATCTTGCGCGACAGCCGGCGCTTGATCGGCGATTCGCAATGCATGCTTTACAACCCCAGTTTCAGGCGCGCGGTTTCGCCGGTCATGTGCGGCGCAATGTCCACGCTTTGGCCGTTGTAGGTCACCTGGGCGCCACGGGCAAAGCCCAGACGCAACTCCATCGGTGCTTTGCCAGTCAGTTCGATACGCTCTCCGCTGCGTTTGAGCGCACTGAGCAGAACCTTGCCATCGGCGTCGGTCACCTGTGTCCAGCAATCAGCAGTGAACTGCACATTGAGCGCACCCTGCCCGGCAGGAACAGCCACGGGGGCGACAGGCTCTGCAGCTGGTGCGCTAGCAGCGACTGCAGGCTCATTCGATACCGGAGCTGCCGGAGCCTCTGATGCACTTTCGGGCGCAGCACTTTGGGCGGCCGGTTGTTCTGCGGCAGTGGACTCTTCCGGAGCTTCGCCCGGCTCTACCGGCAACAACAGCGGGCTGCTCTGTTCGCTACCCTGGGCATCTACCACCGCCTGGTCTTCCGGCTCGGCGAGCGAATGCACCTGGGTGGTGCCATCGGCACCCTCCACTTCTACATGTTCCAATCCCAGGTCAGCCAGACTGGCACCGGGACGGCCCTGATCCTGCCACCAGAGAAAACCCGCGCCGATCAATGCCAGCAGCAGCAGGAAGCTCACCAAGCGCAGGATACTCTGCGAATAACGGACAGGTTCTTCGATACGGCCAAGAGCGTGCACACTGCTGCCAGTGGCATCGGTTCCTGTGAACTGGTCGAACTCCATCACCAGACGGCTCTGGTCCATCTCGAGAAGCTTGGCGTAGGCACGAATGTAACCACGGGCAAAGGTAGTGCCCGGCAGTTTGTCGAAAGCACCGGCCTCGATCTGAGAAAGACGCTGCGGAGTCAGATTGAGCTGAGTCGCCACCTCGGCGACGCTCCAACCCTTGATCTCCCGGGCCTGGCGCAGGCTTTCACCCGGATTGGTAGGCGTCGGCTGAGTCACTTCACTAGGTGCCGCTTTCATCGTTGCCCCGAAACAAATTGCTGATATTCCTGAGAAGCCGGATACAGACGTCGCAGTTGCAAGCCCAGGCTGGCAGCCCGATCACGGTCCTCGAACACCTCGGCAAGACGTGCACCGAGTAGCAGGCTGCGCGCGTTTTGCGGTGCCATTTCACTGAAGCTGTCGTAGTAACGACGCGCCGGCACATATTCTTTGTCCTCGTAGGACAATGCGGCCATTTCCAACAACGCGCGCGGCTGACGGCTGCTCAGACGCAGGGCACGCTGGAAGTATTCCTTGGCCTGCTCACGCTGACCGAGTTGCAAAGCTGTCATCCCGAGGTTCTCGAACACCCGCGAACGCTCTGGATAGAGGTTGTCTTCAGCGGCCTTGAGATAAGCGCTCATAGACTCGTCGTAGCGTTTCTGCTCAAACAGAAAACCACCGTAGTTGTTGAGCAGGCGAGCATCTTTCGGCCGCTGGGACAGCGCCTTGCGAAAATGCTCATCAGCCAGCTTCGGCTCCATCTCCAGTTGGAATGCCATGGCCAGTGCGGCATGCGCATCGGCGCTGGACGAGTCCAGATCGAGCGCACTCTTCAACGGCACCTTGGCGCGCTGAGTATCGCCCTGCTGGATATAGGCGAGGCCCAACTGAACATAGGCATCACGTGCCTCATCACGCCCTTTCGCCGTACGCATGGGGTCGACATCGCCGGTGGTCACACAACCGCCGAGCAGACTGGCAACTAGCAGCAATAACAGCGCAGGGCGCAAGGTCATAGGCATCCTCTCTTCAATTTCGATTGGCGGCAGCGTGAGGCTCTTGCGCCTCGTTGCCCAGCTGGCGCACGGCGATATAACGCTCGCTGCGCCGAGTACGGTCCATGACCTGGCCAACCAACTGACCGCAGGCGGCATCGATATCGTCACCGCGCGTCGTGCGTACCGTGACGTTATGGCCAGCCTTGTGCAACAGGTCCTGGAAGCGGCGAATAGCGTTATTGCTCGGCCGCTCGTACCCCGAGAAGGGGAAGGGATTAAACGGAATCAGGTTGATCTTGCAAGGCACATTGGCCAGAAGTGCGATCATCTGCTCAGCGTGCTCGGGCTGATCGTTGACGCCCTTGAGCAGAGTGTACTCGATGGTCAGCACACGCTTCTCACCCAATTTGGAGATATAGCGTTTGCAGGCGGCCAGCAGCATGTCCAGCGGATACTTCTTGTTGATCGGCACCAGCTGGTTGCGCAACTCGTCGTTGGGCGCATGTAGCGACAACGCCAGGGACACATCGATCACTTCGGCCAGCTTGTCGATCATCGGCACCACGCCGGAGGTGGACAGCGTCACCTTACGCTTGGAAATGCCGTAGCCCAGGTCGTCCATCATTATTTTCATGGCGGACACGACGTTGTCGAAGTTCAGAAGCGGCTCGCCCATGCCCATCATCACCACATTGGTGATGGCACGGTCGATCTTCGCCGGAACGCTGCCGAAGGATTTGCTGGCGATCCACACCTGGCCGATGATCTCGGCGCTGGTCAGGTCACTGTTGAACCCTTGCTTGCCCGTGGAGCAGAAGCTGCAGTCCAGGGCACAGCCCGCTTGCGAGGAAACGCACAGCGTGCCACGCCCACCTTGGGGGATGTACACGGTTTCCACGCAGCTGCCCGACGCCACACGCACCACCCACTTGCGCGTGCCGTCGGAAGAAATGTCTTCGCTGACCACTTCGGGCCCGCGAATATAGGCAGCGGCCTCGAGCTTCTCGCGCAAGGCCTTGCCGACGTTGGTCATGGCGGCGAAATCATCGACGCCAAAGTGGTGAATCCACTTCATTACCTGGCCGGCACGGAAGCGCTTCTCGCCAATGGACTCGAAGAACTGTTCCATTTCCGACTGAGTCAGGCCCAGCAGGTTGATCTTGCCGGTGGTATTGGTCATGGCTTCACCCTCGCTTCATTCGCCAATCAGCGAATGCGCGCGCACTGCTCGGTAGCGGAGAAGAAGTAAGCGATCTCGCGGGCAGCGGATGCTTCGGAATCCGAACCGTGAACAGCGTTTTCATCGATGGAAACGGCGAAGTCAGCACGGATGGTGCCGGCAGCAGCTTCTTTCGGGTTGGTAGCGCCCATCAGTTCACGGTTTTTCAGGACGGCGTCTTCGCCTTCCAGAACCTGAACGATGACCGGGCCGGAAGTCATGAAGGCTACCAGGTCCTTGAAGAAGCCACGCTCGCTGTGCTCAGCGTAGAAACCGGCGGCTTCGCGCTCGGACAGCTGCAGCATCTTCGAAGCGACAACGCGCAGGCCGGCCTTTTCGAAACGGGTGGTGATCTCACCAATGACGTTCTTGGCAACGGCGTCAGGCTTGATGATGGAGAAAGTACGTTGAACAGCCATGTGAAGCTCCAGAAACTTTAGGGTTAAAGCGAAAAATTAAACCCGCGAATTATACGCGGGTTCCGGTTAAAAGCGTAGGGCGAGCGCCGTAAGCGCCTGTTTCAGTCGAGCTCTTCGATCCAGGCGGCCTGTATCGCCTCCAGCACCTTCTCGCCCCCGCGCTGTGGGTCGTCGGAGAACTGCGGCAAGGACACGACCCAGCGGTGCAGATCGACGAAGTTCACGTAGCGCGGATCGACATCCGGCTTCTGCTCGCTCAGTTCGATGGCGATGTCCAGTACATCGGCCCACTTCAGACTCATGATCATGCTTCCCGGATCAGTGCGGCGCTTCAGCCGCGTGATTAAGCGAATACTTGGGAATCTCGACGGTGAGGTCCTCCTCACCAACGATGGCCTGACACGCCAGGCGCGAATGCGCCTCGAGCCCCCAGGCCTTGTCCAGGTAATCCTCTTCCAGCTCATCCGCTTCATTCAGCGAATCGAAACCTTCGCGCACGATACAGTGACAGGTGGTGCAGGCACACACGCCACCACAAGCGCTCTCCATCTCGATATGGTGCTCGTGCGCCAGCTCGAGAATGGAAATGCCAGGCTCGACCTCAACCACCAGGCCATCCGGGCAGAATCGCTCGTGAGGCAGAAAAATTACCTGCGGCATCAATTATTCCTCGATCTCATTCAGATTGCGCCCTGCCAGCGCGGCTTTTACCGTCGAATCCAGGCGACGGGCAGCAAAAGCATCGGTTACCTGGGACAGGCGCTTGGTCTGCCGCTCGATCGCCAGACCATCATTGCCTGCAAGCAAATCGCGCAACTCCACTACCTGCAGCTCGATAACCTCGCGCTCCTCGGCATCCAGCAAGCGGTCGCCATCGACCTGCAACGCCGCCTCGACCGCCTCGATCAGGCGCTGGCCATCGACCTGCTGCTCACGCAGCGCACGTGCCGCCTTGTCATCTCCGGCATTCTGGAAGGAGTCCTGCAGCATGCGTGCAATTTCGCCATCGGTCAGACCGTATGACGGCTTGACCTGAATGCTCGCCTCGACACCAGAACCCAGCTCACGAGCGGCAACGCTGAGCAGACCATCCGCATCGACCTGAAAGGTCACACGAATCTTCGCTGCACCCGCCACCATCGGCGGTATGCCGCGCAATTCGAAACGCGCCAGGGAACGGCAATCGGTGATCAGCTCACGTTCGCCCTGCAGCACGTGAATCATCATGGCCGTCTGGCCATCCTTGTAGGTCGTGAATTCCTGCGCACGCGCCACCGGGATGGTGGTGTTGCGCGGAATAACCCTCTCCATCAGCCCACCCATGGTTTCCAGGCCGAGCGACAGTGGAATCACGTCCAGCAGGAGCAATTCCTCACCATCAGCACGCTGATTACCAGCCAGCGCATCGGCCTGGATCGCAGCACCGATGGCCACCACCTGATCAGGGTCGATATTGGTCAGCGGCGCACGCCCGAACAACTCGCCAACAGCTTCGCGCACACGCGGTACACGCGTCGAGCCGCCCACCATGACCACCGCACCGACCTCTTCCAGATCGACACCGGAATCACGCACGGCACGGCGACAAGCTTTGAGGCTGCGCGCCACCATCGGCTCGATCAACGCCTCGAACTGTGCGCGCGACAACAAGCCCCGCCACTGACCGTGGCTCAGCTCGACACTATCGGTGTTTGTCAGCCCTTCCTTGGCCGCGCAGGCAGCCTGCAGCAAACTGCGCTGAGTCGCCGGGTCAAGATCGTTGGAAATACCGGCCTGCTGGATGATCCAATCGGCCACGGCATGATCGAAGTCATCGCCACCCAACGCGCTGTCGCCGCCAGTAGCCAACACCTCGAACACGCCGCCAGTCAGGCGCAGGATGGAAATATCGAAGGTGCCGCCGCCCAGGTCATAGATCGCGACCACGCCCTCGGCTTTCTGATCCAAGCCGTAGGCGACTGCGGCTGCAGTCGGCTCGTTCAGTAGACGCAAAACGGTGAGGCCGGCGAGACGCGCAGCATCCTTGGTAGCCTGACGCTGAGCATCATCAAAGTAAGCCGGGACAGTAATCACCGCACCAACCAGCTCACCACCCAGGACCTGCTCGGCGCGCATGCGCAGCGCTCTAAGAATTTCCGCCGACACCTCGACCGGGCTCTTCGCGCCCTGCACCGTCTCGATGAACGGCATGTGCGATTCACCTGCAGCAAAGCGGTAAGGCATTTGCTCGCCGAGTTGGTGCACGTCGGCGATGCCGCGCCCCATCAGACGCTTGACCGACAACACGGTATTGAGAGGATCGCTGGCGGCTGCCAGCTTGGCCGACTCGCCAACCTCGATGCTTGCGGCGTGATACCGCACGGCAGAAGGCAGGATAACCTTGCCATCAACGTCAGCCAGGGGCTCGGCCAGAC
Source organism: Ectopseudomonas composti (assembly GCF_900115475.1). Classification (GTDB taxonomy): domain Bacteria; phylum Pseudomonadota; class Gammaproteobacteria; order Pseudomonadales; family Pseudomonadaceae; genus Aquipseudomonas; species Aquipseudomonas composti. Next base: position 99,280 of record NZ_FOWP01000004.1, on the reverse strand, counting down.
CGCTGCGCACAGCAGCAACCAGCGAGTTGGTGGTACCCAGGTCGATACCCACTGCCAGACGACGCTGGTGCGGTTGCGGACTCTGTCCTGGCTCGGCGATCTGCAATAAGGCCATGGTCTTCTTGAAATCATCAGGCGGGCCGCCGAAGCGCCCCACAGGTTAATCGTCGAGGCGCTCTTCTAACTGGCGCACTTCATGAGAGAGCTTGTCGAGGAACTGCATACGGCGCATCAGGCGCTCGGCTTCTTCGCGGCGCGCTTCGTCGTCCCAGCATGCAGCGAAGCTCTCGTTGAGCTGCTCCTGTGCTGTTTTCAGGCGACGCTTGAAGGCCGCAACACCGGCGAGATCGGCGTCATCCTGCAGCTCCTCAAGCTCTTCGCGCAGCTGCATTTGCTGCAAGAGGAAGTCAGGATCCTGCACCGTCACTTCCAGCGGCAACTCGGGACCACGCATGGCCAATAGGTAGCGCGCACGCTGCGACGGGGTTTTCAGGACCTGATAGGCCTCATTGAGGCAGGCAGAACGCTCAAGCGCGAGGCGCTGCTCACGCTCGCCCGCATCAGCAAAACGATCCGGATGAACCTGGCGCGCCAGCTCACGATAACGGACGGCTAGTTGATCCAGGTCGAGACGAAAGCTCGGCTGCATATCGAACAGGGCGAAATGGCACGGATTACCCACGAGAACGCCTCAAACGTTGAAGCTCTCGCCGCAACCACATTCGCCGCGCACGTTAGGGTTATTGAACTTGAAGCCCTCGTTGAGACCTTCTTTGACGAAGTCCAATTCGGTGCCATCGAGATAGACCAGGCTCTTGGGATCGATGATCACCTTGACGCCATGGTTCTCGAACACCTGATCCTCCGCTGCCAGTTCATCGACGAACTCGAGCACGTAGGCCAGGCCGGAACAACCGGTAGTACGCACACCGAGGCGAATGCCCTCGCCCTTGCCGCGCCCCTCAAGGGAACGCTGCACGTGACGAGCTGCTGCTTCAGACATGGTGATGGCCATTACAAACCTCGTATCAGAGCAAGCCTTTCTTCTGCTTGTAGTCACGCACGGCAGCCTTGATGGCATCTTCGGCGAGTACAGAGCAGTGAATCTTCACTGGCGGCAATGCAAGTTCTTCGGCGAGCTGGGTGTTCTTGATGCTCTCGGCCTCATCCAGGGTCTTGCCCTTCATCCACTCGGTAGCGAGGGAGCTGGAGGCAATGGCCGAACCGCAACCATAGGTCTTAAACTTGGCGTCTTCGATCACGCCACTCTCGCTGACCTTGATCTGCAGGCGCATGACGTCACCACAGGCAGGCGCACCAACCATGCCGGTACCGACATCCGGATCTTCAGCGTTGAGCTTGCCGACGTTGCGCGGGTTTTCGTAGTGGTCGATGACCTTGTCACTGTAAGCCATGTTGTACTTCCTCTCTCATCAGGTGCCGCTCTTAAGGCGGAACGCCCATCGAGCGATCCGCCTCGGCAGCTATCAGTGTGCTGCCCATTCCACGGAGGAAATGTCGACACCTTCTTTGAACATATCCCACAGAGGCGACAGCTCACGCAGCTTGTCCACCGCCTCACGAACCTTAGCAGCGGCGTAGTCGACCTCTTCTTCAGTGGTGAAGCGACCGAAGGTAAAGCGAATCGAGCTATGCGCCAGCTCGTCATTGCGGCCCAAGGCGCGCAGCACGTAGGACGGCTCCAGGGAAGCCGAGGTGCAAGCCGAACCGGACGATACGGCGAGGTCCTTGAGCGCCATGATCAGCGACTCGCCCTCGACGTAGTTGAAACTCAGGTTGAGGTTGTGCGGTACGCGAGCAGTCAGGCTGCCGTTGACGTACAGCTCTTCCATATCTTCCAGCTGGCGGTAGAAGCGATCACGCAAGGCAGCGATACGCTGGTTCTCGGCCGCCATTTCTTCTTTGGCGATACGGAAGGCTTCACCCATGCCAACGCACTGGTGAGTGGCCAGGGTACCGGAACGCATGCCGCGCTCGTGGCCACCGCCGTGAGTCTGCGCTTCCAGACGCACGCGCGGCTTGCGGCGTACGTACAGAGCACCGACGCCCTTGGGACCGTAGGTCTTGTGTGCGGAGAAGGACATCAGATCGACCTTCAGCTTCTCCAGATCGATCTCGACCTTGCCAGTGGACTGCGCAGCATCAACATGCAGCAGCACACCGCGGGAGCGGGTCAGCTCACCGATGGCAGCGATATCGTTGACGGTGCCGATTTCGTTGTTGACGTGCATGATCGACACCAGCACGGTGTCTTCACGCAACGCAGCTTCGATCATGGCCGGTGTAATCAGGCCATCTTCGCCGGGCTCAAGGTAGGTCACTTCGAAGCCTTCGCGCTCAAGCTGGCGAGTGGTATCCAGTACCGCCTTGTGCTCGATCTTCGACGTGATGATGTGTTTGCCCTTACTGGTGTAGAAGTGCGCAACACCCTTGATCGCCAGGTTATTGGACTCCGTGGCACCACTGGTCCAGACGATCTCGCGCGGGTCGGCGCCCACCAGTTCAGCGACCTGACGGCGAGCATTTTCCACCGCTTCTTCAGCCTTCCAGCCAAACACGTGGGAGCGCGAAGCCGGGTTGCCGAAGTTGCCGTCGACCAGCAGGCATTCACTCATCTTCTGCGCTACACGCGGATCTACCGGCGTGGTCGCGGAATAATCGAGGTAAATGGGCAATTTCATTGGGTTTCTCCTATCAGGCAAACGCCCTGCTCACTCGATGGCAGACGCTTCAATCTTATCCAGGCGCGGCGTCCTGCCATTGCAGCGGCGCTGATCCTGGCGTAACGCGACCTCTTGAACCTCACGGCGAGCGACCAGATCGGCCAAGCTGATGCCACTGAGGAACTCATGAATCTGCTGACTGAGATCGCACCACAGGTGATGAGTCAGACAGGTATCGCCAGAGTGGCAATCGCCCTGCCCCTGGCAGCGCGTGGCATCTACCGACTCGTTGACCGCATCGATCACCTGAGCCACCTGAATGCCGCGCATGTCACGCGAAAGCTGATAGCCGCCACCCGGCCCTCGAACACTGGAAACCAGGCTGCCACGGCGCAGCTTGGCGAACAGTTGCTCGAGATAGGACAGGGAGATGCCCTGCCGCTCGGAAATGTCGGCCAGGGAAACGGGACCGTGCTGTGCGTGCAACGCCAGATCAAGCATGGCGGTAACGGCGTAACGGCCTTTGGTGGTCAGTCGCATGGCTCTACCACGAATCACTGAATTGCGACGAAGTATGCGATTCCCGAGTATTTAAGTCAACTATAAGACCTATTAATTTACTCAGGATTGACCGCAAAAAGAGGCGGCATTATAGCAAATGCCGCCTCTGCGCGCATCAGGCAGCAGGCTTGTCGCCCTGCCCCTTGCAGACCTCGGCGAAGTCCTCATCACGCAGGGCCGGCAGAGCCCTGGCACGATAGTCGCAGTCCATCGACGCCAAGGCCTTGCTCACATCCTCCAGACGACCATCCACCGCCTGCAGGTGGTCGAGCAGCTGACCAATGGCGCGCGCCACCGGGTCCGGCATGTCCTGACCGACACCGTAAGCATCGAAGCCGATCTTCTCGGCCATGGCCTGACGCTTGGCTTCCTGCTCATCGTCGGACTTGGCGATGATCTTGCCGGGAATACCGACTGCGGTCGCACCTGCCGGCACGGCCTTGGTCACCACCGCATTGGAGCCGATCTTGGCACCGGCGCCGACAGTGAATGGCCCAAGAACCTTGGCGCCAGCACCAACCACTACGCCGTCTTCCAGCGTCGGATGGCGCTTGCCCTTGTTCCAACTGGTGCCCCCCAGGGTCACACCCTGATAGAGCGTGACGTCATTGCCGATCTCGGCGGTCTCGCCAATGACGATGCCCATACCGTGATCGATGAAGAAGCGCCGCCCGATCTTCGCGCCCGGATGAATCTCTATACCGGTCATCCAGCGCCCAAAGTTGGACACCACGCGCGCCAGCCACTTCCAGCCCGAACGCCACAGAGCGTGCGCCACACGGTGCAGCCACACGGCATGCAACCCCGGATAGCAGGTCACCACCTCAAAGGCATTGCGCGCCGCCGGATCACGGTGAAAAACGCTTTGGATATCTTCTCGAATACGCTCAAACATCAGACTTCCCCTGCTTGTGAGGCTCTCCACGCACGGCCTTCTCTGTCTCGGTAAGGATGCCGCGCAGGATGTTCATCTCCAACTTGCTCACCGCACTACGCCCATAAAGCCGGCGCAGGCGAGTCATCAGGTGCCGCGGCTTCTGCGGATCGAGAAAACCGATCATTACCAGCACGCGCCGTAAATGACCGTAAAAGGACTCGAGCTCATCCGCTGTCGCCGCCTGGGAATTGAGCATCGCCGTGGCCTCCAGCTTCTCTACCTTGGTCGGCAGACTCGAAGCGGCCAGCCAGGCCATGCGCACTTCATAGGCCAGCACCTGCACCGCCGCCGCCAGGTTCAGCGAACTGAACTCGGGATTCGACGGGATATGCACGTGGTATTGACATCGCTGCAGCTCCTCATTGGTCAGCCCGGCGTATTCACGACCGAACACCAATGCCACTTCGCCGCCAGCAGCGGCCTGCTCGCAACTGGTTACACCGCACTCGCGCGGATCGAGCAAGGGCCAAGGAATTCGCCGATCACGCGCACTGGCACCTACCACCAGATTGCAACCGACCAGCGCCTCTTCCAGCGTATCGACCACCTGCGCAGCGTCCAGCACATCGGTCGCCCCGGAGGCACGGGCCACGGCATCCCCGCTCGGGAAATCTTCGGGAGCGACCAGCACCAGACGCGACAGGCCCATGTTTTTCATCGCCCGCGCGGCACCGCCGATATTGCCCGGATGACTGGTACCCACCAGAACGACGCGAATATTGTCCAGCAACGCAGACACTCTCAGAAACGACTAGGGGGCAACGATCTTACCCAAGCCCCAGCGTGATTGCCATGCGAGGTACAGACGGCGCTTCATCAACACCGGTTTTCTGCTAACATGGCCGGCTTTCTTTAACGCCCCAGGTGAACCTCCCATGCAGCCCATGCTGAATATCGCCCTGCGCGCCGCTCGCAGCGCCGGTGAAATGATCTTTCGCTCCATCGAGCGCCTGGATGTCATCTCGGTAGACGAGAAGGATGCCAAGGATTACGTCACCGAGGTCGACAAGGCCGCCGAGCTGATGATCGTCCAGGCCATTCGCAAGGCCTACCCGACCCACAGCTTCCTGGGGGAAGAAGGCGGCGTCCTGGAAGGCAGCGGCGATGGCGCCGACTACCAATGGATCATCGACCCACTGGACGGCACCACCAACTTCATTCGCGGCGTACCGCACTTCGCCATCAGCATCGCCTGTAAGTACCGCGGCCGCCTCGAACACGCCATCGTCCTGGATCCGGTTCGCCAGGAAGAGTTCACCGCCAGCCGTGGCCGTGGCGCCGCCCTCAACGGCCGCCGCCTGCGCGTCAGCAATCGCAAGAGCCTTGACGGCGCCCTGCTCGGCACCGGCTTCCCGTTCCGCGATGGTCAACTCGATCACCTAGACAACTACCTGAACATGTTCCGCAGCCTGACCGGGCAGACTGCCGGCATTCGCCGCGCAGGCGCCGCCAGCCTCGACCTGGCCTATGTGGCAGCCGGCCGCTTCGACGCGTTCTGGGAATTCGGCCTGTCCGAGTGGGACATGGCAGCTGGCGCCCTGCTGATTCAGGAAGCAGGCGGCCTGGTCAGCGACTTCAATGGCAGCCACGAATTCCTCGAGAAAGGCCAGATCGTTGCCGGCAACACCAAATGCTTCAAGGCCGTACTGACCGCAATCCAGCCACACCTGGCGCCCTCGATGAAGCGCTAAGCTTTTATCGAGCAATAAAAAAACGCCCCTCGGGGCGTTTTTTATTGCTCTGGATTCTTACTGGGCCTGCTGCACCAGTACCAGCTCACCTTGCTTATTGACCGGAATACGGCTACCCGGATCACGATCCATGCGCACGTTGCCGACCTTCTCACCCAACTGGTACTTCACGTCGTACCCAACCAGCTTCTCGCTGGTATCGGTCACGGTGTTGCAGCGGGTTTCGGTGGTGGTATAGGTGTCACGCTGCTGCATGCCTTCCTGAACCTTGTTGCCGGCATAACCGCCGCCAACTGCACCGGCTACTGTAGCGATCTTCTTGCCTGTGCCGCCGCCAATCTGGTTACCCAGCAGACCACCCGCGATGGCACCGATAGCGGTACCAGCGATCTGATGCTGATCCTGCACCGGACGCTGGCGAGTGACAGCCACGTCCTTGCACACTTCCCGCGGGGTTTTCACGGTTTCATTGATCGGGGTTACGGCCAGCACCTCGGCGTAGTCCGGACCACGATCAACCAGACTATAGGTGGCGACAGCGCCACCAGCGGTCACACCCACAGCACCCAGTACGGCACCTACCAACAGTGATTTATTCATTTTTGTGTCTCCTAGGCTCGGCGACTCGCGCCCTTCTCCCTGCCTAGGACAGTAAAAAGCCGCGACAAGTTCGACTTGTCACGGCTTTCGCTGTCTTTCTTGAAGCCTGTCACATCATCACGGGCGACCGTCGTCCGCCTCGGCCTCGGCCACCGGAGGAATCAGATCTTCGACGTTGAGCTTCAGCCACACCAGCACCGTAGCGCCGATATACACCGACGAATAGGTACCCACGACCACGCCGACCAGCAGGGTCAGCGCGAAGGCAGCCAGCACGTCACCGCCGAAGAACAGCAACGCCAGCAGCGCCAGCGCAGTGGACAGCGAGGTAGCGATGGTACGCAGAAGAGTCTGGGTGATCGAGATGTCGACGTTCTCGATCAGCGAGGTCTTGCGCAGTACCCGGAAGTTCTCGCGAATACGGTCGTAAATGATGATGGTGTCGTTGAGCGAGTAACCGATCATCGCCAGCACCGCCGCCAGCACCGTCAGGTCGAACGGAATCTGGAAAAACGCCAGTACGCCCAGAGTTATCACCACGTCGTGCACCAAGGACGCGATGGCACCGACACCGAACTTCCACTGAAAGCGGAAAGCCAGGTAAAGCATGATCCCGCCCAGTGCCAGGAGCATGGCAATACCACCCTGGTCACGCAGCTCCTCACCCACCTGCGGTCCCACGAACTCGACGCGCTTGACCTCGAAGCGCGCGGCCTCGTCGACCTTGCGTAGCGCAGCCGCGACCTCATTGCCCAGGTCAGGGGAATCACCAGCCAGACGCACCAGCACGTCGGTGCTGGCACCGAAGCTCTGCACCACGGCATCGGCATAGCCTGCCTGGCCCAACTCGGTCTTGATCAGATCAAGATTGGCCGACTGCTCATACTGCAGCTCGATCAGGGTGCCACCGGTGAAATCCAGACCGAAATTCAGCCCCTTGGAAAACAGCGCACCGAGGCCGATGAGCGTCAGCACGACCGTAATGGAGAAGGCGATATTGCGGATCGCCATGAAACGAATGGTTGACTTGATCATGGCTGCACCTCAGATCCACAGCTTCTTGAAGTTACGGCCACCGAAGATCAGGTTGACCAGGCCACGGGTGAACATGATGGCGGTGAACATCGACGTAATGATGCCCAGCGACAGCGTCACCGCGAAGCCCTTGACCGGACCGGTCCCCATGGCGAACAGGATGCCGCCCACCAACAAGGTGGTCAGGTTACTGTCCAGAATCGCCGAGTAGGCACGATCGAAACCCTCGTGGATCGCTCGCTGCACCGCCAGCCCCTTCGCCAATTCTTCGCGTATCCGCGAGAAAATCAGCACGTTGGCGTCGACCGCCATACCCAGAGTCAGCACGATACCTGCGATACCCGGCAGGGTCAGGGTCGCGCCAATGGCTGACATCAGACCGACCAGCAACACCAGGTTGAACGCCAGGGCAACGGTCGCCAGGACGCCAAAGAAGCGGTAGATGGCAATGATGAAGATGGCCACGAAGATCATCGCCCACTCGGTGGAAGCGATACCTTTGGCAATGTTCTCAGCCCCCAGGCTCGGGCCGATGGTGCGCTCTTCAGCGAAGTACATCGGCGCCGCCAGACCACCTGCACGCAGCAGCAGCGCAAGCTCGGACGACTCGCCTTGGCCGTTCAGACCGGTGATGCGGAATTGGCTACCCAGCGCAGACTGAATGGTCGCCAGGCTGATGATCTTCTTCTCCTCGACGAAGGAGGAAACAGCGACTTCCTGCTCGACGCCATCGACGTTCTGGCGCACGTAGCGGGTGACCGGCTTCTGCTCGATGAAGATCACCGCCATGCTGCGGCCAACGTTATTGCGCGTGGCGCGGTTCATCAGATCGCCGCCGTGGCCGTCGAGGCGAATGTTCACCTGCGGGCGACCATTCTCATCGAAGCTGGCCTGAGCGTCGGTCACCTGATCACCGGTGATGATCAGCTCACGCTCCAGCTGTACCGGCGGACGGCCTTCCTCGCGGAAGCCGAACGACTCGGTTGCACCGCGCGGCGCATCCAAGTCAGCCTGCAGACGGAACTCCAGGTTGGCGGTCTTGCCGAGAATACGCTTGGCTTCTGCAGTGTCCTGCACGCCCGGCAGCTCGACCACGATACGGTTGGCGCCCTGACGCTGCACCAGCGGCTCGGCCACACCCAGCTCGTTGACCCGGTTACGTACGGTGGTGAGGTTCTGGCGAATGGAGTACTCGCGAATCTCGGCGATCTTCGCCTGAGTCAAACCCAACTGCAGGATCTGCTGACCATTGCGCTCGACGGTGGTCAGTTCGAAATCGCTGTAGTCCTTGCGGATCAGGCGCTGCGCCTTGTCCAGCGTATCGCTGTCGGCAAAGCCGAGCTGAATCCGGCTGTTGCTTTCCGGCATGCTGCGGTAGCGAATACGTTCCTTGCGCAGCAGGCTCTTGATTTCACCTTCATAGACCTTGCGGCGCACATCCAGCGCCTTGTCCATGTCGACTTCCAGCAGGAAGTGCACACCACCGGACAGGTCCAGGCCGAGCTTCATTGGGCTCGCGCCCAGGCTACGCAGCCAATCGGGGGTGGTTTGCGCCAGGTTCAGCGCCACGACGTAATCATCGCCCAGTGCGCGACGGACGATGTCCTTGGCCGGCAACTGGTCATCTTGCTTGGTCAGACGGATCAGACCACCGCGGCCACGCTCGTCGATGCTGGCAGCCTTGACGGCAATACCGGCGTCCTGCAGCGCTTTGCTGGCACGGTCGACATCCGTCTGCTCGATGCTCAGTGCCGAACTGGCGCCACTGATCTGCACGGCAGGATCGTCTGGATAGAGGTTGGGAATGGAGTAAACCAGGCCGATTGCCAGAACGGACAGAATCAGCAGGTACTTCCACAGAGGGTATTTATTGAGCATGAACGAGCCGCCCGCTTATGACGCGGGGCGCTAAAAGCGCCCCGTCGAATGGAAACTAAGAACCGAATCAGATGGCTTTCAGCGTGCCCTTGGGCAGGGTGGCGGCGATGGCCTGCTTCTGGAATTTCAGCTCGACGGTGTCAGACACCTCGATCACCACGAAATCGTCAGCTACCTTGGACACCTTGCCAGCGATACCGCCGCTGGTGACCACTTCGTCGCCCTTCTGCAGGCCGCCGAGCAAGTTCTTGTGTTCCTTGGCGCGCTTGGCCTGCGGACGCCAGATCATCAGATAGAAGATGACCAGAAAGCCAATCAGGAAAACCCACTCGAAACCGCTGCCGGCAGGGCCAGCAGCCGCGGTATCAGCGTAGGCGGCGGGGATGAAAAAGCTCATGTAACACTCCTAATGGAAAGGATCTTGAATCGTTCAGGAATCAGTCAAGCGGCGGCACAGGCAGGCCACGCTTGGCATAGAAGGTTTCGACGAAGGCGGCCAATGTACCCTGTTGGATAGCCTCGCGCAAACCAGCCATAACCCGCTGATAATGCCGCAAGTTGTGGATGGTATTGAGCATGCTACCGAGCATTTCGCCGCACTTGTCCAGATGGTGCAGATAAGCGCGCGAGAAATGTTTGCAGGTGTAACAGTCACAGGTCGGGTCCAGCGGCGAATCATCGTGCTTGTGCACGGCGTTGCGGATCTTCACCACACCGGTGTCGACGAACAGGTGGCCGTTGCGCGCGTTTCGTGTCGGCATCACGCAGTCGAACATGTCCACGCCACGGCGCACGCCTTCGACCAGGTCTTCCGGCTTGCCTACGCCCATCAGGTAGCGCGGCTTGTCGGCCGGCATGTGCGGCGGCAGGAAATCCAGCACACGGATCATTTCTTCCTTCGGCTCACCCACCGACAAGCCGCCGATGGCCAGACCATCGAAGCCGATCTCGCAGAGCCCTTCGAGCGAGCGCATGCGCAGTTCTTCGTGCATGCCGCCTTGAACGATGCCGAACAACGCCGCGCTGCTCTCGCCATGCGCGGTCTTGGAGCGCTTGGCCCAACGCAGCGACAGCTCCATCGAACGCTTGGCCACGTCGAATTCGGCCGGGTACGGCGTGCACTCGTCGAAGATCATCACGATGTCCGAACCGAGGTCGCGCTGTACCTGCATCGACTCTTCCGGCCCCATGAACACCTTGGCGCCATCGACCGGCGAGGCGAAGTACACGCCCTCTTCCTTGATCTTGCGCATCGCGCCGAGGCTGAACACCTGAAAGCCGCCAGAATCGGTGAGGATCGGCCCCTGCCACTGCATGAAATCGTGCAGATCGCCGTGCCTCTTGATCACTTCCATGCCCGGACGCAGCCACAGGTGGAAGGTATTGCCGAGAATGATCTGCGCGCCGATCTCTTCGACGTCGCGCGGCAGCATGCCCTTGACCGTGCCATAGGTGCCCACCGGCATGAAGGCCGGTGTCTCAACCACACCACGCGGGAAGGTCAGGCGACCACGACGGGCCTTGCGGTCGGTAGCCAGCAACTCGAAGGACATGCGACAGGTGCGCGACATACTCAAACCTCGGGCCCGCGCGCGGCGGGATTGCGGGTGATGAACATGGCATCACCGTAACTGAAGAAGCGATAGCCCTGCGCCACGGCTTCGCGGTAGGCGGCCATGGTTTCGGGATAACCGGCAAAGGCCGACACCAGCATCAGCAGGGTCGACTCGGGCAGGTGGAAATTGGTCACCAGGGCATCGACCACATGAAACGGACGACCCGGGTAGATAAAGATATCGGTATCACCACTGAAGGGCTTCAGCTCACCGTCGCGCGCGGCGGTTTCCAGCGAACGCACGCTGGTGGTACCGACGGCGATCACCCGCCCACCGCGTGCACGACAAGCCGCCACGGCATCGACCACATCCTGGCCGACCTCCAGCCACTCGCTGTGCATGTGGTGATCTTCGATACGCTCGACACGCACGGGCTGGAAGGTGCCAGCACCGACGTGAAGCGTCACGAACACGGTCTCCACGCCCTTGGCACGGATCGCCGCCAGCAACTCGTCATCGAAGTGCAGGCCGGCAGTCGGCGCAGCAACGGCGCCGGCCTTCTGCGCGTAGACAGTCTGATAACGCTCGCGGTCCGCTTCATCGTCGGGCCTGTCTATATAAGGAGGCAGCGGCATATGCCCGACACGCTCCAGCAGAGGCAACACTAGCTCGGCAAAACGCAGCTCGAACAGCGTGTCGTGACGCGCGACCATCTCGGCCTCGCCGCCACCCTCGATGAGAATCTGCGAACCAGGCTTGGGCGACTTGCTCGAGCGCACATGAGCCAGCACGCGATACTGATCGAGTACACGCTCCACCAGCACTTCCAGCTTGCCGCCGGAGGCCTTCTGGCCGAACAGACGCGCCGGAATCACCCGAGTGTTGTTGAACACCATGAGATCACCAGGATGGAGCTGCTCCAGCACATCGGTGAACTGGCCGTGGCGCAGTTCACCGCTTGGGCCGTCGACTTGCAACAGGCGACTGGCACGACGCTCGGCCAGAGGGTGACGAGCGATCAGCGACTCGGGAAGGTCGAAGTGGAAATCGGCAACACGCATGATTCGGAGGGGGTATTTCTGCAGGGTGGCAAAGCTTACCGGATTTCCACCTGGCCGGCCACGTGAGCCTATGGCGCATACCTGGCGACGATACGCGCCAACGTACCATCGGCCTGCAAGGAGCGGATGGCGGCATTGAACGCCTCCAGCCGCCCAGCCAGATCCCGATGCAGGCGCAAGCGCAACTGAGAGCGATTGATCGTCGGTCCCTCCTCTACCGCCTTCCAGCGCGACACTTGCAATTGCGAACTCTCACGCTGCAGGTAGCGCCACTCCAGGCGATCCAGAATACCGGCCTCGCTGCGCCCCTGAGCCACCAGATAGATCAGCGCTCGCGCATCGGCACCATCGTTGCGCTGGAAATACTCACTGCCGGCGTAGCCGTATCCGCGCACCGTGGCGATCGAGCGACCACTAAGGTCCTGCAGGCGCTGATAGGAAAAGCGCTTGCCTGGCGCGAAGATCAGCATTTCCTCAGCCTGCAGCACTGGTACCGTCCAAACCGATACCTCGGTCTGCTCGGCATCGCTACGCCAACTTTCGCTCACGCAGCACTCGATCTGCAGATGCCCCTCACGGAACAGTTTCTGCGTACGCAGTGGCGGCAACGGATGACTGGCCTGCAACTGCTCAGGCAATCGCTGATCCAGCGCAAGCATGAACTCATGGAGAATGCCGCTGACGCGCGACTCGTCAACTATCCAGTACGGCGCCCAGCTCTCGTCGGTCACAGCGTAGGTCAGGGTTTGAGCCTGAGCCATAGGCACCAGCAACAGGCCTGCGACAAGCGCTCTGCACAATACGTTGATCACAGCCCCTCCCGCCGTTGGATTGCCTCGGCCAATTTTATATGCCGTATTCAGTACTTTTGATGATCGCCAGCGATTCTAGCTTTAGTCGCGCAATAAAAGCCGGATACCAGCAGCGCTGCCATTGGCCGTTAGTCCATGAACTGACCGACAACCAATCACACCACTCACACCGATTGACCGACGCAAGGTGCATCCCTATACTGCGCCGCCATCGTGCCCCGGTGGCGGAATCGGTAGACGCGGCGGATTCAAAATCCGTTTTCGAAAGGAGTGGGAGTTCGAGTCTCCCCCGGGGCACCACGATTCGAAGCCCGCAAGACATTGTGTCTTGCGGGCTTTTTCGTATGCGTGCGAACAACTTGAGCAATTGTTGCGAGCATGTTGCAGAAGAACTTTTCCAGCACCTCGATAACCCCCGCAAAACCTGGCCGGCGACCTTGTTGGCGGGGGTTGGCAATTGCGTAAAAGTTAGCGTAGAGTGAACCAACTGTTTGCATGGGTCGCTGTGAATCGTGACTCTGGTGCAGCAGATCATCTAGATCCGCTACATCCCGCTCGACTTCTATTACTCCTTGCAACCAGTCTCAGCCCTCTATACTTGGAGGCTGTCATCAACTCTAGTTTCAAGGAAAAAGACATGTCGAATCGTCAGAACGGTACCGTCAAGTGGTTTAACGACGAGAAAGGTTTTGGTTTTATCACTCCCGAAAGCGGTCCGGATCTGTTCGTGCACTTCCGCGCGATCGAAGGTAACGGCTTCAAGAGCCTGAAAGAAGGCCAGAAAGTCAGCTTCGTAGCTGTGCAAGGTCAAAAAGGCATGCAGGCTGACCAGGTTCAAGTCCTGGGCTAATCGCCGCTGCTTTGAAGAACCCCTGATTTCTATCAGGGGTTTTTTTTGCCTGTCATTCCTATATCCCGCCCCTCGCAGCGCCAGGTTACAGATGACACCTGCGCATTCTTATACCCGCGGTAAAGTCGCGGTTAGAATGGCGCGCACTTTCGTCACAGTGAGCCCATCATGCCGAAACACCAGCTACGCCCGCAGGGAGACTTCCCCACTGCCGGACTGATTCGTCGCCTGGCGGCCCTCTTCTACGATTTCCTACTCTGCGTGGCACTGATCATGGTGGTCACCCTGGTTTATCAGCAGGGCATTCTGCGCCTGATTCACGGCGGCGATGCGCTGATGGTCATGGCCGAAGCCGGCGCCCTGGATCATGACCCACTTCTGGCCAGCCTGGTGCTGCTGTCGCTGTTCGCCTTCTTCGCCAAGTTCTGGACGCACAATGGCCAGACCCTGGGCATGCAGGCCTGGGGACTGCGCATCCAGAACGCCGACGGCAGCGCCATCGACCTGTGGCAGGCATTGCTGCGTTTCGTGGTCGCCATCGGCTCCTGGCTGTTCGCTGGCCTGGGGTTCCTCTGGCTACTGTGGGACAAGCAGGGCCGCACCTGGCACGACATCTATTCCGACAGTCGCGTGGTGCAACTGCCAAAGAACATCCACAAGAAGTAACCCCGAGCAGATACAAAAAAGCCGGTTCAATGAACCGGCTTTTTCATGCCCGCGATCAACTCAACCCGCGCGGCGTAACAACCACACACCCGCCAGCGCGCAGATACCGGCCGGCACCAGCACCGCCAGCAGCGGCGAGAAACCGAACACCAGGCTGGATGGGCCCAGCAGGTCCTGGGCGATACGGAAGATGAAGCCCACCAGCACGCCGGTGAACACGCGCTGCCCCAGGGTCACCGAACGCAGCGGGCCGAAGATGAAGGAAATCGCCATCAATACCAGCGCGCCGGTTACCAGCGGTTGCAGGACCTTGGTCCAGAACGCCAGCCAGTAGCGGGCATTGTTCAGCCCCTGCTCACCCAGGTAATGGATGTACTGCCACAGCCCGGTGACCGAGAGCGCTTCGGGCTCCATCACCACGGTACCGAGCAGCTCCGGATTGAGCTCGATCTCCCAGCGCTCTTCCGGCTGCTTGATCACCTCGGAACGGTCCTCATGTAGCACGGTGGTCTGCACGTTGCGCAGCATCCAGTGGTTATCCCGGTATTCGGCGCGACGGGCGAAGCTGGCTGAAAGCAGGCGACGCTCGTCATCGAAGCGATAACGCGTTACCCCGAGCAGAATGCCATTGGGCTGCACGGCGTTGATATGGACGTACTCCTGGCCCTGGCGGTGCCACATGCCGCGCTTGGAGCTCTGCGCCGCACCACCACCCTGAGCCAGCGCGCGATCTGCCTGCGCCTGATTTTCGGTCAGCGGCGCGACGTATTCGCCGATCAGGATGCCGGCCAGCATCAGCACCAGCATGGGTTTCATCACCGCCCAGACGATGCGTCCGATAGACACCCCGGCAGCGCGCATGATGGTCAGCTCGCTGTTACTGGCCAGCGTACCGAGACCGATCAGGCAGCCGATCAGCGCGGCCATCGGCAGCATCTCGTAAGCACGACGCGGAGCGGTCAGCAATACGTACCAGAGCGCCTGACCAAGGCCGTAATCACCCTTGTTCAGGTCGCTAAGCTCATCGATGAAAGCGAACAGCAACGCCAGACCAAGGATGATGCCCAGCACCGCCAAAATGGCAAAGAACACCTGGGTGCCGATGTAGCGATCCAACTTAGCCATGAGCCACCTCCGACACCGGCGCACGACGACTGGCCCACCACAGACTCAGACGCTCCCAGTACAACAACAGCAGGCCGATGGCGAGGAAGATGCCGTGCACCCACCACAGCCCGAGCGCTGGCGGTAGGCGCCCCTTGTCCAGCGCGCCGCGTGCGGCGATCAGCAGCCCCAGGTAAGCCATATAGAGGAAGATTGCCGGCAACAGCTTGAGGAAGCGCCCCTGACGCGGGTTGACCTTCGACAGCGGCACGGCCAGCAAGGTTACGATGAACACCAGCAAGGGCAGTGACAGGCGCCATTGCAATTCGGCCTGCATGCGTGGGTCATCGCTGCCGAACAGCTCACGGGTCGGTGCCGCCTCGCGCTCACTGGCTTCGATGGCCACTTCAGGTTTGGGCAGCAGTACGCCATAGGTGTCGTACTGAATGGCACGATAGTCAGCTTCGCCCGGCTCGCCGTCATAGCGATAGCCATTTTCCAGAATCAGATAGCGGCTGCCATCTTCCTGAATTTCCTGACGACCACTCTCGGCTACCAGCACGGTAATACCGCGCTCCGAGCTGCCATCAGTGGAAAAGCGCTTCTCCGACATGAACACGCCACGCAGCTCGCTGCGATCAGGCGACAACTCCTGCGAATAGGTCACCCGCGAACCATCGCGAAGCGACTGGAAGCGCCCCGGCACCAGGGTATCGAGCTCGGTCAGGGCATCCTGCTCGTTGAGAATGCGTGCCACGCTGGCCACGCCTTGCGGCGCCAGACCAAGGCTCAACCAACCCACCAGCAGTGCGACGATCAACGCCGGCGCCATGCTGTAGACGGTGAGGCGCTGCTGACTGACGCCAGTGGCCGACAGCACGGTCATCTCGCTATCCAGGTACAGCCGGCCGTAGGCCAGCAGGAAACCGAGAAACAGACCGAGCGGCAGGATCAGCTGCAGGAAGCCGGGAATCCGGTAACCCATGATCAGAAACAGCACGCCAGGATCGAGCACACCCTGCGCAGCCTGGGCCAGGTATTTGATGAAACGACCACTCATGATGATCACCAGCAGCACGGCACTTACCGCACTGAGGGTCACCAGCACTTCGCGGGACAGATAACGGAAGACGATCAAACCGGACGCTCCAGGGTTGTCAGGCTCAGGCGCGAGCGCTCACACTAGCCGCACCTACTTGCCGGCCCACCGCAGGGTGGACCCTCGAAAAATGGCGGCCATTATCCGTCAAACCCGACTCTTTGTCTTGGGGACAGCTCACTATGGAATTCCTCGTCAAAAGTACCCGTGCGGAAACCCTGAAAACCGCCACCCTGGTCGTCAGCATTGGCGAAGGCCGTAAGCTCGGCGACGCCGCTACGGCCGTCGACCAGGCCAGCAACGGTGCACTCAGCGCCGTGCTCAAGCGTGGCGATATCACCGGTAAACCAGGCCAGACCCTGCTGCTGCATAGCCTGCCGGGGCTCAAGGCCGAGCGTGTACTGCTGGTGGGCTGCGGCAAGGGCGATCTATCCGACCGCCAACTGCGCAAGTTGGTTGCAAGCGTACATGGCGTGCTCAAGGGCCTGGGCGGCAGCGATGCCCTCCTTGCCCTGGGCGAACTCAAGGTCAAGAGCCGCGACACCTACGGCAAGACTCGCCTGATCGTAGAGACTCTGGCGGACGGCACCTACCTGTTCGAGCAGTTCAAGAGCCAGAAAGCCGACCCACGCGCCCTGAAGAAGATCACCCTGATCGTCGACAAGGCCGAGCTGGCCGATGCCGAGCGCGCCCTGCAGCATGCCCGCGCCATCGCTGCTGGCGTCGCCTTCACCAAGGACCTGGGCAACCTGCCGCCGAACCTCTGCCACCCCAGCTACCTGGCTGAAGAAGCCAAGGCCCTGGGCAAGGCGCACAAGAACCTCAAGGTCGACATTCTCGACGAGAAGAAACTCAAGGAGCTGGGCGCCGGCGCCTTCCTCGCCGTGGCCCAGGGCAGCGAGCAGCCGCCACGGATGATCGTCATGCACTACCAGGGCGGCAAGAAGGATGAAAAACCCTTCGCCCTGGTCGGCAAGGGCATCACCTTCGACACCGGCGGCATCAGCATCAAGCCGGCTGCCGGCATGGACGAGATGAAATACGACATGTGCGGCGCCGCCAGCGTGTTCGGCACGCTCAAGGCCGTGCTGGAGCTGCAACTGCCGATCAACCTGGTGTGCCTGCTGGCCTGCGCCGAAAACATGCCCAGCGGCCGCGCCACCCGCCCCGGCGACATCGTCACCACCATGAGCGGGCAGACCGTG
Organism: Ectopseudomonas composti; assembly: GCF_900115475.1. GTDB lineage: Bacteria > Pseudomonadota > Gammaproteobacteria > Pseudomonadales > Pseudomonadaceae > Aquipseudomonas > Aquipseudomonas composti. Next base: position 81,541 of record NZ_FOWP01000004.1, on the reverse strand, counting down.
GAGATCCTCAACACCGACGCCGAAGGCCGCCTGGTGCTTTGCGACACCCTGACCTATGCCGAGCGCTTCAAGCCGCAGGCGGTGATCGACATCGCCACCCTCACTGGCGCCTGCATCGTCGCCCTGGGCAGCAATGTTTCCGGCCTGATGGGCAACAACGACGCGCTGATCAAGCAGATCCTCAAGGCTGGCGAAAGCGCCGACGACCGCGCCTGGCAACTGCCGCTGTACGACGAGTACCAGGAGCAACTGGACAGCCCCTTCGCCGATATCGCCAACATCGGCGGGCCGAAGGCCGGCACTATCACCGCAGGCTGCTTCCTGTCGCGCTTTGCCAAGAACTTCCATTGGGCGCACTTGGATATCGCCGGCACTGCCTGGATCAGCGGCGGCAAGGACAAAGGCGGTACGGGCCGCCCGGTGCCGATGCTGACCCAGTACCTGCTGGATCGCGCCAAGGTCTGATGCCGCAACCGGGTCACGCCCTCGTAGGAGCGGATTCATCCGCGATAATTCGCGATGAAATCGCGGATGAATCTGCTCCTACAGAATCCGATACACCGCCATTCGCCTTTTATCGTCGAAACCACTGATGCCCAGAATCGAGTTCTACGTCCTTTCCTCCAGCGACGCCGCAGGGCGCTTGCGCGCTGCCTGCCAACTGGCACTGAAGGCCTGGAGCGCCGGCCTGCCGGTGTTCGTGCGCGGTAGCGACGAAGCGCAATGCGGCGAGCTCGACGAGATGCTCTGGCAGTTCAAGGCCGAACGATTCGTGCCCCATGATCTGCACCGCGACGCCCCACTGTCACCCGTGGCGCTGGGTATCGACGAAGTGCCGAGCACCGAGCAAGGCGTGCTGATCAACCTCGGCAGCAGCCTGTCGCCGCATGTCGAACGCTTTTCTCGGATCATCGAGATCGTCAATCAGCAGCCGGAACAGCTGAGCGCCTGTCGCGAGAATTTCCGTACCTATCGCCAGCGCGGGTATGATCCGCAACGCGTCGAACTTTAGTGTCCGTGCACGCTCACAACACAAGTCACTCCCGCCCAATTTCTCGCTGCGCCGATAATCATGGACACCCCCAAGCCGCCACAAAAACCTGCGCAGTTGCTGCACGACCTGGAGTCGATTCGCGAACTGCTGGGTGACGACAGCCACGAGCCACCGCTGCTGATCGATTCGCTCGATCCGGATAGCATTCCGGTGCTGTCCGATATCGTCAGCGCGCCGCCTGGTCCGCCGCCGCCCTTCCACACGCCGTCGTCACCCAAGCCTGCCGCCCCAGCGCAACCCGCCGCAAGCGCAGCCGCCCCGAGCCCGCTGCGCGAACGCATCGAGCCGCGCCTGCACGACAGCGCCCGCGATCTGCAGCACCTGAGTGGCGAGCTACGCGCCGCTGCGCAACTGATCCTGCAGGACGTGATCGACGATTTCGTGCCGCAGATCGAGGCCGAACTCAAGCGCCGCCTCGAAGCCCGCCTGCCGCGCCTGCTTCCGCCGCGCAAATAGACGAAGCCGCCCCAAGCTGCAGGAGCCCCACCTTGGGGCGAATGCTTGACACCCAAGATCAATCGCTGCGCCCCGAGCGGGGCTTTTGTGCATCTGCTCGCTGGCCAGCCTGCAGATGGCGGGTTGCACCCGCCCTACAGTTCTGCCCTTACGCCACAAGGGCCATCCCCGTTATACTTGTCGGCTTTTCCGATCAGCCGTCAAAGGGTCCCGCCGCGCATGGACAAGACCTACCAGCCGCACGCCATTGAAACCGCCCTGTACCAGAACTGGGAAGCCAAGGGCTACTTCGCCCCGCAGGGCTCGGGTGAGCCTTACACCATCATGATCCCGCCGCCGAACGTCACCGGCAGCCTGCACATGGGCCACGGCTTCAACAACTCGATCATGGATGCGCTGATCCGCTTCCGCCGCATGCAGGGCCGCAACACCCTGTGGCAGCCAGGCACCGACCACGCGGGCATCGCCACGCAGATGGTGGTCGAGCGTCAGCTGGCCGCCGACGGCATTGGCCGCCACGACCTGGGCCGCGAGAAATTCCTGGAAAAAGTCTGGGAATGGAAGGAGCAGTCCGGTGGCACCATCACCCGGCAGATTCGCCGCCTGGGCAGCTCGGTGGACTGGTCGCGCGAGCGCTTCACCATGGACGACGGCCTGTCCGAAGCCGTGAAAGAAGCCTTCGTGCGCCTGCACGAGGACGGTCTGATCTATCGCGGCAAGCGCCTGGTCAACTGGGACACCAAGTTCCACACCGCCATCTCCGACCTCGAAGTGGAAAACCACGACGAGAAAGGCTCGCTGTGGAACCTGCGCTACCCGCTGGCCGACGGCAAGAAGACCGCTGAAGGCAATGATTACCTGATCGTCGCCACCACCCGCCCGGAAACCATGCTCGGCGACAGCGCCGTGGCCGTGCACCCGGAAGACGAGCGCTACAAGGCGCTGATCGGCAGCTTCGTCGAACTGCCGTTGCTGGGCCGCCGTATTCCGATCATCGCCGACGACTACTGCGACCCCGAGTTCGGCACCGGCTGCGTGAAGATCACCCCGGCGCACGACTTCAACGACTATGAAGTGGGCAAACGCCACAACCTGCCGCTGATCAACATCTTCGACAAGAACGCTGCGGTGCTGGCTCAGGCCCAGGTGTTCAATATCGACGGCAGCGTCAACGCCGAGATCGACGGCAGCCTGCCGGCCGAGTACGCAGGCCTCGACCGCTTCGTCGCGCGCAAGCAGATCGTCGCGGCATTCGACGCCGCCGGCCTGCTGGAAAAAATCGAAGATCACGCGCTGAAAGTGCCGAAAGGCGACCGTTCCGGCACCGTGATCGAGCCGTGGCTGACCGACCAGTGGTACGTCTCCACCAAACCGCTGGCCGAGAAGGCCATCGCCGTGGTCGAGAGTGGCGAAATCCAGTTCGTGCCCAAGCAGTACGAGAACATGTACTTCAGCTGGATGCGTGACATTCAGGACTGGTGCATCAGCCGTCAGCTCTGGTGGGGCCACCGCATTCCGGCCTGGTACGACGACGCCGGCAACGTCTATGTCGGACGTGACGAGGCGGAAGTCCGTGCCAAGCACAACCTCGGCGACGCCAACCTGCGCCAGGACGAAGACGTGCTGGACACCTGGTTCAGCTCCGGCCTGTGGACCTTCTCCACACTCGGCTGGCCGCAGCAGACCGATTTCCTCAAGACCTTCCACCCGACCGACGTGCTGGTCACCGGCTTCGACATCATCTTCTTCTGGGTCGCCCGGATGATCATGCTGTCGACCCACCTGACCGGGCAGATTCCGTTCAAGACCGTGTACGTGCACGGCCTGGTACGTGATGGCCAGGGCCAGAAGATGTCCAAGTCCAAGGGCAACGTGCTCGACCCGCTGGACATCGTCGACGGCATCGACCTCGAATCGCTGGTGGCCAAACGCACCAGCGGCATGATGCAGCCCAAGCTGGCCGAGAAGATCGCCAAACAGACCCGCGCCGAATTCCCCGACGGCATCGCCGCCTACGGTACCGACGCCCTGCGCTTCACCAACCTGGCGCTGGCCTCCACCGGCCGCGACATCAAGTTCGACATGGGCCGCGTCGAGGGTTACCGCAACTTCTGCAACAAGCTGTGGAACGCCGCCAACTTCGTTATCGAGAACACCGATGACAAGGACACCGGCATCAATGGCGAGGCAGTCGAGCTGTCCCCGGTAGATCGCTGGATCATCTCCGCCCTGCAGCGCACTGAGGCCGACGTCACCCGTCACCTCGATGCCTTCCGCTTCGACCTGGCGGCGCAAACCCTGTACGAGTTCATCTGGGACGAGTACTGCGCCTGGTACCTGGAGTTGGTCAAGCCCGTACTGTGGGACGAGAACGCGCCCATCGAGCGCCAGCGCGGCACCCGCCGTACCCTGGTGCGCGTGCTGGAAGTGATCCTGCGCCTGGCTCACCCGTTCATGCCCTTCATCACCGAAGAAATCTGGCAGCGCATCAAGGCCCAGGCCGGCGTGCAGGGCGAAACCCTGATGCTGCAACCCTGGCCGGTGGCCAATGAGAGCCGCATCGACGCCGCCGCCGAAGGTGACATCGAGTGGGTCAAGCAACTGATGCTCGGCGTGCGCCAGATCCGTGGCGAGATGAAGATCTCCATGGCCAAGCGCATCGACATCATCGTCGCCAACGCCAGTGCCGAAGACTTGCGCCGCCTGGCCGACTTCGAGCCACTGCTGAGCAAGCTGGCCAAGCTGGAGTCGGTGCGCGTGCTGGAGGCCTCCGAAGAAGCGCCAATGTCCGCCACCACCCTGGTGGGCGAGATGGAAGTGCTGGTGCCGATGGCCGGGCTGATCGACAAGGACGCCGAACTGGCGCGCCTGGACAAGGAAATCGGTCGTCTGGAAGCCGAAGTGCAGCGCGTCGGCGGCAAGCTGAGCAACCAAGGCTTCGTCGCCAAGGCCCCTGCCGAAGTGCTGGAGAAGGAACGCGCCAAACTGGCAGAGGCCGAACAGGCCCTGAGCAAGATGGTCGAGCAGCGCGGCAAGATCGCCGCACTCTGATCACTGCGCAGCACCCACAGGCCCGCGCCCTAACCGGCGCGGGTTTGTTTTTTGTGGGAAGGGCTTCAGCACAGCTCGTAGGGTGGGCTTCAGCCCACCATCGGTACTGCGCCTCAACTGAGCCGCCCTCGCAAAGCACGCCCGATAACACACCTGACCTTCTATGGAGAGCGCCTCCCAGGCCTCTACCCCTTGTTTGATCGATTACCCGGAACACCCATGACTGCCCGCTCCCCTTCCCTGCTCGACGCGTTGCTACCGATTGGCGTACTCGTCGTGCTGCTCAGCCTCTCCGTTTATCTGTTCGGCGACAGCTCCTCCAGCGGCCCGAACCAGATCGCCCTGATGAGCGCCGCCTTCGTCGCCGGCCTGGTCGGCCTGAAGAATGGCCTGCGCTGGGCTGAGATCGAGGAGGGCATACTTGCCGGCATCCATATGGCGATGAAGGCCAACCTGATTCTGCTCGCGGTCGGTGCGCTGATCGGCACCTGGATTCTCGCCGGCACGGTGCCGACCATGATCTGGCTGGGCCTGAAGCTGATCAGCGCCGAGTACTTCTACCTCACCAGTTGCCTGATCTGCGCGCTCACCGCGCTGTCCATCGGCAGTTCCTGGACGGTGGCCGGCACCCTGGGCATCGGCCTGATGGGCGTGGCAGCCGGCCTGGGACTGGACCCGGCGATCACCGCCGGGGCGATCATTTCCGGCGCCTATTTCGGCGACAAGCTATCGCCACTGTCGGACACCACCAACCTGGCGCCAGCCGCCGCCGGCGCCGACCTGTTCGCGCATATTCGCAACATGCTGCGTACTACGGTGCCAGCACTGCTGATCACGCTGGTGATCTTCTTCACCCTCGGCCAGCAGGCCAGCGCCGAGCACGACACCGGACGTATCGTCGAGGTGCTGACGGCGCTGGAAGCGCAGTTCAACCTGGGCTGGCACCTGCTATTGCCGGTGGCCTTCCTGCTGCTGCTCGCGGTACGCCAGTGGGCCGCTTTTCCGGCGGTGTTTCTCGCTGCCCTGCTCGGCGCCGTATTCGCCATAGTGTTCCAGCCAGAGGTGATGGCGCGCCTGAGCGACCCGGCGGTCGGCGCACTGGCGCCGCTGAAAACGGTATGGACTGCGCTGTTCGCCGGCTATGAGTCGGCCAGTGGCAACGCCGAACTCGATGGCCTGCTGTCCAAGGGCGGCATGGCCAGCATGCTCACCACCGTGTGGTTGATCATCTGCGCCATGTGCTTTGGCGGCGTACTGGAGCGCCTCGGCCTGCTGCAGCGCCTGTTGCAGAGCGCCCTGCGTCTGGTACGCAGCGACAGCGGCCTGGTCGCTAGCACCATTACCACCACCATCGGCACCAACGTCATCACCGCCGACCAGTACATCGCCCTGGTACTGCCAGGCCGTATGTACCGCGCCGAATACGAGAAACGCGGCCTGGCGCCGACCAGCCTGTCACGGGCGCTGGAAGACGGCGGCACCCTGACCTCGGTGCTGGTGCCCTGGAACACCTGCGGCGCCTACATGGCCGCCACACTGGGCGTGGCGACACTGAGCTACCTGCCGTATTGCTTCTTCAACCTGCTCATGCCGGTGATGGCCATCGCTCTGGCCTACTTGCTGCCACCCAAGGCGCTGACCTCCGTCTGACCTCGGCTTCGTTCGGGCCAGCCAGCGCGCCGGCCCGACTATTCTCATCAGGTAGCGAAATGCTCCTGCCTTTGCCCGTTTCGCTATAAAAACCTTCCCTTTTTCCAATTGTTTCAGGCATCTTCACCCGCCTGACAGCAATCCTCCGGCACGTCACTACCAATAAAAATCAGAGCGGAACTCCGACCATGTATGCGTTGATGGCACTCGTCTTCATCCTCGGCTACCTGTGTATTGCACTCGAACATCCGTTAAAAATCGACAAGGCAGCTTCCGCACTGCTCACTGCCGTGATCGCCTGGACCCTGCTGGTTCTCGGCGCAGACAGCATTCTGCCAATGCTCGGCACCGGGACCGCCGGCTCCAGCACCAACACCCATCACGTGGTCGAGGAGCTGCGTCATCACCTCGGTGAAATCTCCGAAATCCTGTTCTTCCTGATGGGCGCGATGACCATCGTCGAACTGATCGATGCCCACGAGGGCTTCAAGGTCATCACCGACCGTATCCGCACGCACAAGCGCGTGCACCTGCTGTGGCTGGTGGGGCTGATTACCTTCTTCCTGTCCTCGGCACTGGACAACCTGGCCACCACCATCGTGATGATCTCGTTGCTGCGCAAACTGATCGCCGACCGGCACGAGCGTTGGTTCTATGCCGGCATCGTGGTCATCGCCGCCAATGCCGGCGGTGCCTGGTCGCCGATCGGCGACGTCACCACCACCATGCTGTGGATCGGCAATCAGGTCACCGCCACCGGCATCATCGTCAAGCTGTTCCTGCCCAGCCTGGTCTGCCTGCTGGTGCCGCTGCTGATCATGAGTTTTCGCCTCAAGGGCGAAGTGGCCGAACCGCGCATCAAGGAAAGCAGCGAGAGCCGCCGCGACCCGACCACGCCGTTCGAACGCAACCTGGTGTTCGGCCTGGGCCTGGGTGCACTGATCTTCGTGCCGATCTTCAAGACCATCACTCACCTGCCACCGTACATGGGAATCCTCTTCGGCCTCAGCCTGCTGTGGATCACCACCGAGATCATCCACCGCAGCAAGAACAGCGAAGAGAAGGACCCGCTGTCGGTGGTCGGCGTGTTGCGCCGTATCGACATCACCAGCGTGCTGTTCTTCCTCGGCATCCTGCTCGCGGTTTCCGCGCTGTCCAGCGCCGGTCACCTGATTCAGGTGGCCACCTTGCTCAAGGACAGCCTGGGCAACATCTACAGCATCGCCATCTCCATCGGCATGCTCTCGGCCGTGGTGGACAACGTGCCGATGGTCGCCGGTGCCATGAAGATGTATCCGCTGATCAGCCCCGAAACCCTGGCCACGGCGGCCGCTGACGAACTGCCATGGCTGCGCAACTTCGTGGTCGATGGCAACTTCTGGGAAATGCTCGCCTACTGCGCCGGCACCGGCGGCAGCTGCCTGATCATCGGTTCGGCGGCGGGTGTGGCTGCCATGGGCATGGAGAAGATCAACTTCATCTGGTATCTGAAGAGGATCACCGGCCTGGCCTTCATCGGCTACCTGGCCGGCGCCGCCACCTACATCCTGATGTTCGCCGCCTGACCCGGTGCGGCGCTCGGAACCGTACAGGGAGTCAGCATGCAGACGAGCAAGACCCGCACCAGTTTCTACCGCCGCCTTTACGTAGCCTGGCTGATCGACAGCGGCCAGGCCGTCAGCGTGCCGGCGCTGATGGACGCCACCGGTATGCCACGGCGCACCGCACAGGACACCCTCGCCGCACTGGCCGAGCTGGATATCGACTGCCAGTTCGAGCAGAACCAGGGCGAACGCAATAACGCCGGTCACTACCAGATTCGCGATTGGGGGCCGATCGACAAACGCTGGATCGCCGCCAACCTGCAGCAGATCAAAACCACGCTCGGTTATCCCTGAGATAATCGCTCCCATACTTTCTGGGAAGCATGATGAATCCTGATCTGCTCTGGGTGCTCGGCCTGCTGGCCGGCGCCGTCACCCTCTTCATCATCGGCAAGCCACGCATGGACGTGGTCGCCCTGCTGGTGCTGGTCGCCCTGCCGCTGACCGGTGTGCTCGACCTGCAGCAGACCCTGGCCGGCTTCAGCGACGCCAACGTCATTCTCATCGCTGCGCTGTTCATCATCGGCGACGGCCTGGTGCGCACTGGCATCGCCTACCGCCTCGGCGACTGGCTGGTGGCCAAGGCCGGCAGCAGTGAGACGCGCCTGTTGATCCTGCTGATGCTGGCAGTGGCAGGCCTCGGTTCGGTGATGAGTTCCACCGGCGTGGTGGCGATCTTCATCCCCGTGGTGCTCGGTGTGGCGGCACGCCTGCGCATCGCCCCGGCGCGACTGATGATGCCCCTGGCCTTCGCCGGGCTGATCAGCGGCATGCTGACGCTGGTGGCCACGCCGCCGAACCTGGTGGTGCATGCCGAACTGCGCCGCGCCGGGCTGGAGGGTTTTGGCTTTTTCGATCTCACGCCCATCGGCCTGGCGGTGCTGGTGCTCGGTGTCGGCTACATGCTGATCGCCCGCCGCTGGCTGGTACGCAGCGACGCCGATGGCAACGCCGAGCCACCACGCCTGACCCTGGCCGACCTTGCCGAGCGCTATCGCCTGAGCGAACGCGAGCGGCGCCTGCAGGTGCGCGCCGACTCGCCTCTGGCCAATCAGGTACTCAACGAACTGCAACTGCGCCGCGAACATGGCATCAATGTCATCGCCATCGAACGCCGCCAGCGCCTGCGCACCCTGTTGCTGATGGCCAGCGGTAATACCCTGCTGGAGCCGGGCGACGTGCTGCTGGTGGACATCGCCAGCCCCACCATCGGCCTGCTCGGCAGCTACCAGGCATTGGGCCTGGAACCCATGCCGCTGCCGCATTCGTATTTCAGCCTGCACGCCCACGAGCTGGGCCTGGCCGAAGTGGCGCTGCCGCCGGAATCGCAACTGCCAGGCAAGACCATCCAGGAACTGGGCTTTCGCTCGCGGCACAAACTCAACGTGGTCGGCCTGCGCCGCCAGGGCCAGGCACTGGAAGGCGTGCTGGTGGACGAAAAGCTCAAGGCCTCCGACACCTTGTTGGTGGCCGGCGCCTGGCGCGACATCCACCGCCTGCAGGGGTTGAGCCGCGATTTTCTGGTGCTCAGCCTGCCGGCGGAAGTGGCCGAGGTGGCACCTGCTGCGCGCAAGGCACCCTACGCATTGCTCAGCCTGGCGGTGATGGTGCTGCTGATGGTCAGTGGCCTGGTGCCCAACGTGCAGGCTGCACTGATCGCCTGCCTGTTGATGGGCGCGTTTCGCTGCATCGACCTGGATAGCGCCTACCGTGCCATTCACTGGCCAACGCTGATCCTCATCGTCGGCATGCTGCCCTTCGCCCAGGCGTTGCAACAGACTGGCGGTGTCGAGCTGGCGGTGCAGGGACTGGTCAGCGGTCTTGGCGATGCCAGCCCAAGGCTGATACTCGCCAGCCTGTTCGCCCTGACCGCGGTGATCGGCCTGTTCATCTCCAACACCGCCACGGCGGTGCTGATGGCGCCGGTGGCCATCGCCACCGCACAAGCGCTGAGCGTTTCGCCGCTGCCCTTCGCCATGACTGTGGCCCTGGCCGCCTCGGCCGCCTTCATGACGCCGATCTCCTCGCCGGTGAACACCCTGGTGCTGGGGCCAGGCCAATACCGTTTCGGCGACTTCGTGCGCATCGGCGTGCCCTTCACCCTGCTGGTGATGATCGTCAGCGTGGCGCTGGTACCGCTGATCTTTCCGCTCTGAGTGTCTGCGGTGCGCACGCGCAGGCTACCAATCGCAACGCCGGGGACGTAGGGTGCCGCGCACCAGCTTCCCTTGTCCCGAATGCAGTGCGTGCCCAGCCCGACTATGGGAAAATCCCGCACCCCGAATCGCCGAAGCTCGTTCATGCCCCAGTCCCCGAAACGCCCCCGCAAGCCCGCGCCCGCCGCGGTGAAGACCGCACCGGCCAAGGGCGCGCTGCATCCGCGCAATCGCCATCAGGGGCGTTATGACTTCCCGGCGCTGATCAAGGCAAGCCCCGAGCTGGGCGGTTTCGTCATCACCAACCCCTATGGCAAGCCGAGCATCGACTTCGCCAACCCGGCGGCGGTCAAGGTGTTCAACCGCGCGCTGCTGGCGCAGTACTACGGCATCCGCCACTGGGATATCCCCGATGGCTACCTGTGTCCGCCAATTCCAGGGCGCGCCGATTACCTGCACAACCTTGCCGATCTGCTGGCGAGCGACAACGATGGGCAGATACCCCGTGGCGCCAATATCCTCGCGCTGGATATCGGTGTCGGCGCCAACTGCATCTATCCGCTGATCGGCCATTGCGAGTACGGCTGGCAGTTTCTCGGGGCCGACATCGCAGACGCTGCATTGGCCTCCGCGCGCGCCATCGTCAGGGCCAACCCGCAGTTGGCGGGCGGCATCGAACTGCGCCAGCAGGCCAATGCCGAGCACATCTTCCTCGGCCTGCTGCAGGCGAACGAAGCAGTCGACCTGACCCTGTGCAACCCGCCCTTTCACGCCAGCGCCGATGAAGCCAGCAGTGGCAGCACGCGCAAGTGGCGCAACCTGGGCAAGCTCGACCCCAAGCGCAAGTTGCCGGTGCTCAACTTCGGCGGCCAGGCAGCAGAGTTGTGGTGCCCGGGTGGCGAAGCCGCCTTTCTCAAGCGCATGGCCAGCGAAAGCGCGCAAGTGGCGGAGCAGGTGCTGTGGTTCAGCAGCCTGGTATCCAAAGGCAGCAACGTCGAGTTGCTACAGGGCTGGCTGGCCAAAGCCGGCGCTGCCGAGGTACGCATCCTCGGCATGTCCCAAGGGCAGAAGCAGAGCCGCCTGGTGGCCTGGACGTTCAAGAATGCCGAAGAGCGCAGCACCTGGCGGCAAATCCGTTGGCGTTGAGGCAGCTGGTGCGCACGGCGCACCCTACGCGCTATCCGTAGCTAAGTAGGGCGTACCGGGGGCGTTCCGTTCACGCAGCAGTACACCACCACAATCCCTTACCGGCCTCCATGGCGGACTGTTCGCTTAGGCTCCTGAGTCCGCCCTACGGCGCAGTTACCAGGGCAGCCAGCCGCCCCACACCAGCCAAAGCCCGGCCACCGTCATGCTCAGCAGCGTCACCGGTACGCCGCTGCGCGCATAATCGACGAACCCCAGGCTGACGCCCTGACGTTTCGCCCCTTCAGCGACGATCAGGTTGACCACACTGCCAATCAGCAGCAGGTTGCCGGCCAGGGTCGACATGACCGCCAGACCGATCAGCACCGAATGCGACAACTCCGGCATCAGCCCCAGCAGCAACACCACGAAGGGCACGTTGCCGATCAGATTGCCCGCCACCAGCGAGGCGGTGGCCAGCGACACCACGCCCTGCGGCAGCAGGCCATACTCGGCCAACCAGGCCGCCCCCTGCGCCAGTTGCGGCAACTGCAGCGCGGCGCCGCTGACCAGGAACAGGCCCACGAACAGCAGCAACAGGTTCCAGTCCACCTTGTTCACGTAGTCGCGGCTGTCTACCCGGCGCGAGGCCATCACCAGCACCGCGACCAATAGCGCCGACAGCTCGCGCGGCATCGCAGTGGCGAACAGCGCCAGCAAGGCCAGGCTGGCCAGCAGTGGTTTGAGATAGCTGTGCGCACCATAGATATGCTCGACCGGCGTATCGTCCGCCGCCAGCGGCTTGGCCTCGCCCCAGCGATGACGCCACTGCAGCCAGATCACCGCATAAACGATCGCCATCGCGGCCACCGCAGGCGGCCCCGCGACGGCCACATAGCCCCAGAAATCCAGGCCGCCAGCCTGGCCGATGAGAATGTTCTGCGGGTTACCGATCAGGCTCGCGGCCGAGCCGGCGTTGCACGACAACGCCAGCGCCAGGAGAAACGGCCGTGGCTCCAACCCGCGCAGATGCAGGCTGCGACACAGCAGCGGAGTCAGGGCGAAAGCGACGATATCGTTGACCAGCACCGCCGAGAGCAAGCCCCCCAGCAGCACCACGCCCATCAGCAAAACCGCCGGACGCTCGGCATGCTCGGTCAGGTAGCGATTGAGCCAGGCATACACCCCGGAAAAGTCGAACTGCGCGGAAATCAGCATCAGCGCCAACAGCAGCAACAACGCCCCCGGGTCGAGATGATGGGCCGCATCCTCCATGCTCAGCGCACCGCTGACCAACAGTAGCACTGCAGCGCAACAGGCGATCCAGCTGCGGTCGATGCGCAAACCGCGAACGCCGCCAGCGGCCATGCCCAGATAGGTGAGGACGAACAGGCCAATGGTCAGCCAGGCAGCGAAGGTCATGCGCTATCCACCCGAACGGATGCACGAAAGGAGCCGCGGACTCTAGCGAGAGCCAAGCGAGACGGGAATAGTCCGCCGCACTTTTTTATGGCTCTCAGGGCCGCGCCAGGTAAGCCGTCACGTGTGCCTGATAGGCCGGCGATTCACGCTGATGCTGCACCTCTGCCCAGATTCGCTCGGCCAGATCAGGGTCACGCATAAGCAGCGTGTTGGACAGCATCAGGTAATAGGGCTTTTCCTCGAGCAGTTGCGGCAATTTTTCCACCCGCTGAGCCAGTTGAGGATTGGCCTGCAGAACGAAATCACCGCGCATGGTCTGCAAGGCGACGGCCTCGACCCGACCGTGCACCAGCATCTGCAACAACGCCAGTGGATCGCGACTGGACTCGTCCACTTCCAGCCCATGGGCCAGCAGCAGATCGCGAATGGAGAAACCACTGAGCGAGCCGACGCGGCCATTCACCTGGCTGAAATGCTGACCGTCCCAGGACACCGCGCTGCCGACACGGCGATACAGGGTATAACGCGAAGAGTGCAAACGCCTGCTGGCATCCGGGCGACCATCGGCATCGGTGGGGTAATGGCCCATCTGCAGGCGCTCGGTCTTGAAGCTTGCAGCGAAAGCACCGTCATAGAGGCCCTGCTGCATGCCTGACAGACAACGCTTCCAGGGTACCGCCACGTACACCACCTGCAGCTCCAGCGCCTGCTTTACCAGATTGAGCAGTTCCAGATTGAGGCCTGTGCCGTCGGTCATCACCCAAGGGTAGGCGTTCTGATCTTCATGACAGAACGTCAAGGTTGGCTGGGCGCCATAACAGGTGCCGGCCAGCAGCCAGAGCAAGCAGTAATGCAGCGCTTTGTGCAAAAACGAGACTCCATCACCGGAATGCCTGACGACGGGCATTCGATACGCGGTTTGTCACCGACTTCTTGTGCTGTGCCAAGCATAGGCATATTCGCCTTGAACCGTCTGCAGCAATTTGGTGCACACCGACGATCACGGGCCAGCAGCACACGGCCAGGCCAGACGCTAGGCTTCAATCATTCCACTACCGGGCAGCCTGGAGCATGACTGGGATCAACAGGACAAAAACAGTAGAGTGCCAGCCTCCTGTTGCCCGCGCTGTCGAGGACTACAGATGCGTCAACGTCTGCTGATCGTACTGTTTAGCCTGCTCTGCTCCAGCCCTCTCGCGGCGGCGGAGGCGCCTTTGTTACGGATCAGCGCCGGTGAATGGCCGCCCTACCTGTCCGCCAAGCTGGAACACCAGGGGCCGGTGGCTCACCTGCTGCGTGACCTGCTGGCCGAGGAAGGCTACCGCGTCGAATTTACCTTCCTGCCCTGGCCACGCGCCTACGCCGAAGCCGCCGCAGGCCGTTACGACGCCAGCGCCGTATGGATGCACAAGACCGAGCGTGAGGCGGACTTTCTCTTCAGTGCCCCGCTGCTCGACGAGCAGTTCGTGTTCTTCCACCTGAAAACCCAGCCGTTCGACTGGCAGCGCTTCGACGACCTCAGCGGCATGAACCTCGGCGGCGGCCTGGAATACAGCTACGGGCCGGCTTTCGACGCCTTTCTTGCCGAGGGCAAGGTACGCATCGAACGGGTGTCCAGCGACCGGCAGAACTTCGAGAAACTGCTCAAGGAGCGCGTGGTGCTCTATCCGCAGGAGCTCAATGTCGGCTACGCCGCGCTGCGTAACGAGTTCTCCAGGGAGGATGCCGAGCGGATCACCCACCACCCCAAACCGCTGCTGGTCAACCTCAGTTACCTGATGCTGCCCAAGCGTCTGGCACGTAGCAAAGCGCTACGCGAGCGCTTCAACGCCCGCCTGCAACAGTTTCGCGCCGAAGGCCGTTACCAGAAGTACTTCGACGACCTGCAGGCCGGCCACTACCAACCCGTACCGGAGCGGACCAGCCCGTAGCCCGGATGCAATCCGGGGCAGCGGTACTTGATATTCCCGGATTGCATCCGGGCTACGAATCTGCGCGGGAATGACGAGAACTTCAGACAGTCGTCATCCCCGCGAAGGCGGGGAGCCAGAAATGGGCAGTCAATGATCAGCGAATAAAACCGCGGCTGACCTCACGGAACAGCTCGGTGCCGGCCTGCTCCAGCCATTCGAAGGCGACCATCTCGCGCGAGACGATCGCCGCGCCGGCACGCTCCATACGCGCCAGGCCCAGTGCCTTGTCGCGCGGCCGACGCGAACCCACGGCCTCGTCGACCACGAACACCTCACGCCCAGCCGCCAGCAAGCCCATTACCGTCTGCAGCACGCAGACATGGGTTTCCGTGCCACAGACGACGAACTGCCGGCGCTCGCCACCGGGCAAATCGAACACCCCGGCCCCGGCGGTTGCCGAGAAGTGAATCTTCTCGCGCAGCCCATCGCCCGGCAGCAGCTCATGCAGGCCCGGCTCGGTATAACCCAGCCCCTTGGGGTACTGCTCGGTCGCGATCACCGGGACGCGCAGCCGCTGCGCTACTTGCACCAGCCAGGTGGCTTGCTCGACCACTGCCGCGCCACCGTCGATGGCCGGCAGCAGCCGCTCCTGCAGATCGATCACCAGCAAGGTGGAATCCTTCGCTCGCATCAGCATCACTACGCTCCTTCCTTCACCGCAAAACGCGCGTCGAGCCGGCTGTAACCGAGGCCGACGCCCTTGTGCACCCGCAACTGCACGGGAATACGTTCCTTCATCGCCTCGACGTGGCTGATCACGCCGATGGTCTTGCCGCTGGCGTTGAGGTTGTCCAGCGCATCCAGCGCCACCTCCAGCGTCTCGCCGTCCAAGGTGCCGAAACCCTCGTCGAGAAACAGCGAGTCGATGCTGGTCTTGTGGCTGACCAGATCCGACAACGCCAACGCCAACGCCAGGCTGACCAGGAAACTCTCGCCACCGGACAGCGTGCGGCAGTCGCGCGCCACGTCGGCCTGCCAGGTGTCGCAGACCTCCAATTCGAGCTCGCCGCTGCTCTTGCGCGCCAGTTGGTAGCGACCGTGCAAACGCGTCAGTTGACGGTTGGCCAGGTGGATCAGGTGATCGAGAGTCAGGCCCTGGGCGAACTTGCGGAACTTGGCACCGTCGGCCGAGCCGATCAGGCCGTTGAGCTGTTGCCACAGGCGCTGCTCGCTCTCCTGTGCATTGATTTCGGCGAACAGCGCCTGCTGGCTGCTGCGCCGCGCCTCGTCGGCCTGCAACTGCGCTCGCAACTCCCCCTGACGCTCGCTGAGGGCGCGCAGGCGCTCCTGCAATGCCTGGATCTGCTCGGCCAACTGCTCCAGGCTCAAGGCAGTTTGCGGCTCGGCCATGAGGCGCTGGACCTCGGCCTGAGCCGCCGTCAGCAGGGTCGCGGCCTGGGTGTGAGAGCGTTCGAGATCGGCCTTGAGTTGCAGCAAGCGTTCGCGTTCGTCATCACTCAGCACGGCAGCTTCGAACGCGGCCTGATCGGCGAAAGGGCTGCTCAGCAGCGCCTGTTGCCAGGCCTGCTGACCGGCTTGCAGGCGTTGCTGTTCACGCACGAGCAAGGCCGCCTGGGCTTGCTCGCTACCGGCCAAACCATCGCGCTCACGCTGGGTCGCTGCCAGCCGCTCGGCGGATTCACGCAGGGCCTGCTGCGGGTCGGTAGCCGGCACGGGGGCAGCCAGGTTCGGCGCACCCGATTCCTGCCAACGCGACTGCCAGTGCTCGGCCTGCACCTGAGCGTCGTCCAGTTGTCGCTGCGCCTCGCGCTCGAGGTCGAGCAACTGCTGCTCGCGCGCCTGCGTCTGCTGCCAGGCGTGCCAGGCGGCTTTCTGCTGCGCGAGCCAACCCGCGCCGTCGGCCGGCAACTCGTTGGCGAAGCCTTGCAGACTGGCCAGCAGCTCCTGAGCCTGCTGTGCCTGTTCGGTCTGCAGCGCGTTCAGATGCGCCTGTTGCTCGGCCAGGCGCGCCTGGGTGTTGTCCAGATCGCGGCTGAGTATTGCCTGCTGCCGCTCGGCCTCGGCCTGCTCGCGCTCAGCGCTTTCGCGCAACTCGCGCAGACGCTGCAGCTCGGTTTGCTGCGCCTGCGCAGCTTCCAGGCGCGCGTGTAGCGCAGCCAGTTCGTGCTCGTGCTGTTGTTGCAAAATTGTCAGCTCGGCAGTGTCCTGCAGGCGGATGTCCTGCTCGCTCAGTTGCTGTTGCCATTGCTGATCCAGTGGCAACAATTGCGCCTCCGCCTGAGCCTGTTGCGTCTGCACCTGCTCGATTTGCGCGGCCAGGCGGGTCAGCTCATCACGCAGATTGGCGCCCTGGTTCTCCAGGTCGCTCAACTCGCTGCGACACTGCGCCAACGCCTGTTCGGTGGCCGAGACATTCAGCGCCTGGTACTGGCTGATCGCCGGATGTTCGTGCGAGCCGCACAGCGGGCAGGCCTCGCCTGGCTGCAGGCGGGCGCGGTACGCCTCCAGATCCTGAATGCGCTGTTCTTGCTCCAGCAGCTTTTCCTTGTCGGCGACCTGCTGCTTGAGCGCCTTGTAACGCTCGCGCAGGGCGTTGATCTCGGTGTTCTTGTCCGCCTGCCGGCGCTGCAGCTCAGCCAGACGCGGTGGTAGCTCGGCCAGTTGTGCGCCCAAGGCTTCGCGACTCTGCGCCAGTTGCTGCAGGCGGTCGAACACGCGGCTGCGTGTTTGCAGGCGCTGCCAGTCCTGGCGCAAGCCCGCCTCTCCCGCTTCGCCCAGCAAAGCCTGCACAGCGCCCTGCTGCTGCACCTCGGCGTCACGCGCCTGCCGCACCTGCTGTTGCAGCGTTGTCAGATGCACTCCCTGCTCGTCACGCTGGCGCTGCAAGGTCGTCAGTTGCACAACGGATTCGCTCAGGCGCGCTTGCGCTGTCTGCTGCGCCTGCTCAGCCTTGGCCCGTTGTGTGAAGCGCTCATCCCAGCCACTGAGCAATTCGCCCAGGCGCGCCTGCGAGCTGCGCTCGCTCAGCCATGCCTGCACCTCGACGTGCTGCTGTTGCACCTGCGTCAGCGCGACGTGGCGCTGCTCACGCCAGTGCGCCGCATTATGGCTGGCCTGCCACAGTGCCTGCAGTTCACGCTCGGCGCACATCTGCAGTTGCTCGCGCAGCGCGAACAAATCTCGCTCGGCCTGCTGGCTATCGTGCTGCGCCTGTTGCCAGGCCTGGTGCAGTGGCAGCAGACGCGCTGCCGGCTCGCTGGCGGCCAAACGCTCCAGGTCCTCGACTGCAGCAGCCTGACGTTGCCGGGCCTGCTCCAGCCCTTGCGCCGCCTCGCCGGCTTGTTGCTCGGCACGCTGCAGCGCCTCACGCCAGCGCTGCCCGACCAGCAGCGTTTGTTGTTCGACTTGCAGCGGGGCCTGCTCCTGAGTCAGGCGCTCGGCTTCGGCCTGCAGTTCGGCGCGTTGCGCCTCATCCAGCAGTTCCATGCCCTGTGCGCGGCTTTTCAGCAGGCCCAGCGCCTGTTCGGCGGCCTTGGTGCGCTCGTAGACTTGCTGGGATATCTGCCCGTAGACCTCGGTGCCGGTCAACTCCTCCAGCAGCTCGGCACGCTGGTTGGCATTGGCTTCGAGAAACGCTGCAAAGCCACCCTGGGCCAGCAGCATGGATTTGGTGAAACGCTCGAAGTCCAGGCCGGTCAGCTCGGCAGTCAGGCTTTCCTTCTCGCGGATCTTGTCAGTGAGGATTTCGCCATCGGCGATACGCGCCAGCTCCACCTTGGGCGCCTGCAGCGCACCGTCGACCTTGTCGCGCGCACGGCGCTGGCTCCAGAAGGCGCGGTAGCCCTGCCCTTTCACCTCGAACTCGACCTCGGCCAGGCAGTCGGCGGTGTGCCGCGTCATCAGCTCGTTGCCGCTGGCCGACAACGTGCTCATGCGCGGCGTGCGGTGATACAGGGCCAAACAGATAGCGTCGAGCAAGGTGGTCTTGCCCGCACCGGTTGGCCCGGTGATGGCGAACAGACCGCTACCGGCGAAAGGCTCGGCAGCGAAGTCGATCTTCCATTCGCCCTTGAGGGAGTTGAGATTCTTGAGGCGCAGGCTGAGGATTTTCATGCACAGGTCGTAAGCCGTTGAAGGCCGTCATTCTGGCATATCCAGGTAACGATTCAGTCGCGGCAATAGCCCTCGCCGCTGCGTACGGTCAGGCAGTTCTGTTTATCCAGCAGCCATTTCATGCCGGTGGCTTCGCCGTCGGTGGCGCTGATGCTCTCCACCACACCATCACGCACGAAGACGATCTTCGCGCCCTGCGCACGGCCGACGAAACGACGCGGGCCGTCGAGGTTGGCGATGGTCAGGCGGTAGTCAGTCGGCGTGCCACTGATATCCAGGTAGGTGCCCTCGGGCCCGTTCCAACGCCCCTGCCATTGCTCGGTCACCTTGGCGTCCTGCTCGCCGGAGGATTTGGCGCAGCCGACCAACAACAGGGGAATGGCCGCAGCCGCGAGAATAATCTGTGCAGTTCTTTGCATGACGCTCTCCACTGGAAGGGTTGTAGCGCTTTCGACCCGGCCGCTCATGAGCGGTTCAGGCCTGCGCTCACAGTATCTCGATACGGTCGCGGCCGTTGGCCTTGGCGCGGTACATCGCCTGATCCGCGCGTTCCATCAGGCTGTCCAGGCTCTCGCCGGGGCGGTACTCGGCAATGCCGAAACTGGCGCTCTTGCGCTGCACGCGGTCGAAGGCAAAGCCGTTGATGCGCGCCTGCAGGGCCTGCATGGCGCGCTCGGCATGGGCCGCATCGATCTCCGGCAGGACGATGAGAAACTCCTCGCCGCCGAGCCGGCCGACCTTGTCCACCACGCGCACGCCATCACGCAACAGCCCGGCGAACTGACGCAGCACGTTGTCGCCCACAGCATGGCCATGGGTGTCGTTGACGCTCTTGAAGTGGTCGATGTCGATCAGCACCACCGAGAACGGTGTGCCGTAGCGATTGGCCCGCGCCACCTCCTCGATCAGAAAATGCAGGGTGCGCGAGCGATTCCACAACCCGGTCAGGCTGTCGATGCTGGCGCTCAGGGCCAGGCTGTCCTGATGCAGGAACATGCGTTTGTGAGCCTTCTCCAGCAGAAAGGCGCTGAGCAGGCCGAAGGAGAACGACGCCAGAATCCAGATCAGGTGCAGGCGCTGCATGCCAGGCGTCAGCGAGTGCTCCAGCGTCACCAGCAGGATCGCCGCCAACGAAACCAATGACGTGAGCATCGCACGCTGCAGCGTGAGGCCGGATATGGCAAAGGTCCACATCAGATTGAGGTAGATTTCCGGCGCATAGAAGGCAAAGCGCGGCGAGCCGAAGTTGAAGTAAAGGTTGGCCAGTACCGAGACGATTGGGGCCGCAGTGAGCAACGCCAGCATCAAGGGCTGCCGCCGCGGCTGGAAACTAAGCAAGCCGATACTCAGCAACGCCGCAGGCACCAACAGCGCATGAATGATCAGCCGTGCGAAGGGCTGATCGGTCTCGACGTTCTGCTCGATGGCAGCGTAGATCAGGTACAACCCGGTGGTGAGAAACGCCACGTAGCGAATCTGCGGAATCTTCGCCTGCAGATACCAGCAGGCGAACGCCTGCCGAGTCGCCTCTGGCACTCCATGCAAAGGGTCAAGCGCACGCAGCAAGGTGTTGAACAACGGCACTTTCGCTCCCCTGTCGAAAAGCCACTATTCACAGCATAGAACGCTTGTCGTGCCGAGTGCGATGTGGGCTTCGCTCAATCTCTCGTCAAACCACGCCAGCCAGATTGATCCGCGCCTGTGCCTCATAGCGTGCCCTGAAATGATCCGTGCTGTAGACCGTCGGGCGTGCCAGAAATGACTGAAGGACGCTACGCCGCTTCATTCGGTAGACGAAGCCCGGCACCCAGGCGTACTCGGCACGCACCTGGGCGTCGTACTCGGCAAAACGCTCCGGCGTGGCGCCAAGAATGGCCAAGTCTATATCCACCAACAACTGCTCATCCGGCTCGCTTGGCGTGGCGTCATGCCGGGTGGCCATGATCAGTTGCTCGACCCGCGCCAATGTCGCCTGGCTGGCCTGACAGCTCGCCAGCACCCGGCAGGCCCAATCTGCACTCAGGCGCTCGTTATCCTTGCCGCGCACGTCGTAGACAGCATCGTGAAACCACAGCGCGATGGCCACCTCCCCCGACTGCTGCGCCAAATGTCGCGCCTGCTCGAAATGCGTCAGGCATTCGCCCAGGTGTTGCTGTGAGTGATAGTGCCGCTGCGGCTCCTCATAGGCACGAACGAGCTGCTCAAACAGACCGGCCGGCGGCTGCAGACCGAGGTCTGACCAGGCGCGGGCCCAGGATGATGGGAGAAGGATCATAGTAGGGGTAGATAGCGGCCGTTTGGTTAAGGGGCAGGTTTTAACCCGTTCCGAGTGAGCGAGGCGAACGGCTTGAACTACTTGTTATACGATATCAATTGGTGATTCCCGTTCCCATGTTATCTTCCAGCGCCTCACCAATTTGATGCAAGCCAATGACAGTAGAGTTTTCAGCCGCCCAGTGTAAATTACTGATAATTTCCGCCAAAGCTTTCTTGTCCATTTCTAATGAAACCTCAGGTTCAAGAATTTTTAGCTCTTTACTCAGTGCCATCAATTTTGAAGCAATTTTTTCAAACTCTACTTGAGTGGTATTGCGCTTCATATTTTCCTAAATCGTATAACGTTTTGGTTAAGGGGCGGGCTTTAGCCCGTCCCAGTGAGCGCAGCGAGCGATTTGAACCAATTGTTAGACGCTCGGATGTACGCATAATTTAAAGCACCGCTTTTCTGCTTGTAACGCGTTACGCGATAAACTTGGCGAAACGCAATAAATACAATGTTTCGATGTAACTGACCAACTGCGATTTTAACGTGCCCCGATAGTGGCGGCTGACGTTCAGTAAACGCAAATTTTGAATAATTGTGAAGCCTAAAGCAGCGGAGCGATGTTGCGGCTGTACACGGTACAAAAAACCATTAAGCGGAACGCGATTAGGCTAACGTTTGGTTAAGGGGCGGGCTTTAGCCCGTCCCAGTGAGCGAAGCGAACGATTTGAACCAGTTGTTATATTTGTTTTACTGCATAGCTTTCAGCTTTGCGGTAACTACTCTGAAGTGATTTTGGAAGTAACCCTAAGAATGCGTCTTTTAAAAATGAGGAGGCAACTTCCATGCCTTTTTGGTCACTAAAATCCCACGCGCTACCTTTGTCATTTGCCGCATAACGAATAATACTTTCAAATAATGCGCGAACAGAGGTGAAGGCTTCATCTTTTTTCATTTGTTCCAAGTTGCAAACAAGTGCGCTATTTATATTAAGTTCATCAGGATCACTAGAGGGGCTTACATCCAATAGCAGGAGCTCATTCTCGCCGCTGTAGCGCCATTTTGTTTTGCCCTCAAAATCCTCCAGAGCAGCTACAAAAGAGTTGTCACTATAGCTCCAATCTGCTCCGTCTATATTTGTTACAACTTTAAGGTCAGGGTATTTGTTTTGCGGCCAGTAAGCACCATAGCCGCAACAAAATATATCGATGTGCTCTTTAGAGCGATGATGGAAATAGCTGAGAGACTCTAGGATTTCACTTTTACAAAACTGCGAATTTGGGTTGCAAAACAAAACTGCAACCAGGCTTCTCTTGTGAGTTTTTGCATTGATGTCAGCCATTGCTTTTGATGACGCAGGGCTAACGCCATCAAAAAATGCTATCCGTTTGGGCCGTTCTGAAAATTGATTATTAACGGCCTTTACTATGTCTTTATATAGGATGGCGTCGATCATTGCGCAGTTATTCCCTTAAAATATAACAGTGATTAGATGGAAGGCGGTACTAATCCGATAGTAGATCCTTCCATCTAACTCCGCATCATCGTCATCGCAGTCCTGGAAAAACTCTTTTCAAATCATGATATTACCAGCCAGCTCCTGGTGTCTGGACGTATTCGCTTGACTTCCTCTTTTTGCTCTACCATTACTACTGTACAAAAACACAGCCAGGGAGTCGGCCATGGAAACCTCCAGCAAACCTCGCCTGCAAGAGCAGTTCAGGGCGGTTATGCGGTTGCATCACTACAGTATCCGCACAGAAAAATCCTACTGGTACTGGATTCGCTATTTCATCCGCTTCCATCAACTGCGCCATCCACTGGAGCTTGGCGCTGCAGAGGTCAATGCTTTCCTCACCTGGCTGGCAGTTGAGCGCCAGGTAGCTGCCGCCACCCAGAATCTGGCACTCAATGCACTGGTTTTCCTATACGACAAGGTATTGCAGCAACCCCTCGGGCAAGTGGGTGAGGTGGTGCGCGCAAAACGCTCAGCGCGTATTCCCTGCGTACTTACGCATGAGGAAGCCAGTAGCTGATGTATGGCGCCGGCTTGCGAGTGGTGGAAGCTGCACGTTTGCGAATCAAGGATGTGGATTTCGATAAGCAGATCATCACCATTCACGACGGCAAAGGCGCGAAAGACCGAACGACACTTCTGCCGGCACCCTTGATCACACCGCTGCTGGAGCGCAGAGAGCGTATGTTTCGCGCCTGGACGCAGCGGGACAGCTTTTATCACGCTCCCGTCAGCCTGCCATTTGCGTTACGTCGCAAATACCCCAAGGCCGGATGTTCATTCGAGTGGCAATGGCTGTTCCCGTCGACCGGGCTTTGCACGGATGAGGACGGGCAGATCGTTCGTCATCACCTTCATGTCAGTGCCATTCAGAAAGCTGTCAGGCATGCCGTGCGGCAATCCAACCTGCACAAGCCAGCAAGTTGCCATACCTTTCGCCACAGTTTCGCCACCGAGTTACTGCGTCGGGGGAGCGATATCCGCACAGTGCAAACGCTACTAGGGCACGCGGATATACGTACGACGCAGATTTATACGCATGTGCTGGGACAGGGCTTTGCCGGTGTAGTCAGCCCGCTGGGGTGAGATGACTGATCGTGACAGTATTCGCGGGTTGCATACGGGCTATGGTAGCGATGCGCTCGACCTACTCGAGAACTTCGTAATGCCGCACCACATCGACGGTCACTTGCCCCCAGCGAGAAGCACGAACACGCGCCTGATGAAGAGCGAAGGCCTGACGGTCGACAAACTCCTCAAAAACGTCGAAGCGGAGTGGGCTCTCAGCACTTTCGGTCACGATAAAGCTAACGCAACCGGGCTCTTCCAGCGTCAAACGCCGATGGTTGACCAGTTCGCGACGAACCTCTTGTAAGTCCTTTTCCGGCACCAGGATGTAACCCTTCAGCGTCACTTTGGCCATAAGCCCTCCCTATTGATGAGTCGCTCGCGCAGCTATTGTCTCTGCACCGCCTCCACCACCTGCCGATACAACCCCTGCAGGCGCTGTGCATCCTCTTCTTCCAGCGTCTCTTGCTGAAGGCGGCGAGCGAAAACATCTTCCACGCTCAACTCGTCCAGCGTCTCCCGCGCTTCACTGGCCAGGCTGGCTGCCGCATTGCCGCGTTCACGACGGATGCGCAGCATCTCCACGGGATACCCTTCGCATAGGGCATTGATGCGACTTTGCAGGTCGCTCAGGTAGTCGTCGGTGCTCACCTGCACTTCCAGCCACACGGGGCGCTCGGGTGTGCCCTGTGTGGCGATGTCGGCGATGGCGACGGCCAGTTCCTTGAGTGAGCCGCGCAGGCTGGCCATGGGCTGGAACACCGGCACGGGCAATGCCGTGATCGATTGCAGCGCGGCAGTGCCGAACTCCAGCAGCAGCACCTCCTTCTGCTGGCGCGCTTCGTCGAAGGACAGGGCAATCGGCGAGCCGCTGTAGCGGATGTGTGCCAGGCCGCCGACTTTCTGTGGGCGATGGATATGGCCAAGGGCGATGTAGTCAGCCGGCGGGAAGGCACTGGTGGGGAAGGCCTCCAGGCTGCCGACGTAGATTTCCCGTACCGATTCGCTGGCACTGGCGCCGACTGTGGTCAGGTGGCCGGTGGCGATGATCGGCAGCGGCTGGCCCAGCGTCTCACGCGTGCTCAGCGCCAGTTCGTAAAGCGCTCGGTAATGTTCGGCGATGGCCTGCTGCAGCGACTGTTGTTTGTCCTGTGCGCTCTGCCCGGCCTGGCTGGCCATGACGTCACGTGGACGAATGAAGGGGATGGCGCAGAGGATGGCGCCCGGCTGGCCGGCACGATCATCTAGCACCAGCACTTGCTCGGCCAGGTCGAGCCCGACGCCCGGCACCACCTGGGTACCCAGTTGCGCCAGCAGGCTGCGGCTTTCGCCGAGCATGGCGGGTGAGTCGTGGTTGCCACCGAGTACCACCAGGGCGCAGCCGGCATCGCGCAGCTCCACCACCAGACGGTAATACTGCTCGCGGGCATAGCTGGGCGGCGACCCAGTGTCGAACACATCGCCGGCGATCAGCAGCACGTCCACCCGGTGCGTGCGTACCTGCTCCAGCAGCCAGGCGCAAAAGGCCTGGTGCTCGGCCTGACGGGTCTTGCCCATGAAGTGCTGGCCCAGGTGCCAGTCGGAGGTGTGCAGGATGCGCAGGCTCATAGCGGCCAGTCCTGCACGACGACATGGGTCTTGACCCGCTGCATGTGCGGGAAGGCCTCGATGGCCGCGCGCACTTCGCTCAGGCGCGCCATGCTCGGCGCCTCGACCAGCACCAGCATGTCGGTCTCGCCGCTGATACCGCTGCAATGGCGGATTTCAGGGTATTCGCGCATGCGCTCGACGTAATCCTGGCAACGGGCGTTCTGGTAGAAAAGTTCGAGGTAAGCCCTGACCCCACCTTCGCCCGGCACCGCGACCTGGGCGTGATAACCACGAATCACCCCGCTCTCTTCCAGGTGACGAATCCGCTCACTGACCGCCGAACGTGACAAGTTGACCTCACGGGCGATCTGGCTGACGGAGGTACGCGCATCGCTGCGCAGCAGGGCGAGGATCTGGCGATCGAACTTGTCCACGGGGCTTCTCGGGGCGGCAATCAGGTTGACGGTGGAAACCGCCATTTCGTCGGCAAAAGGCGTCAGCCTGTAATCGGGCGGCGCTCTACCATGGCGGGATCTGCAAAGGCGTGAGCATACCCCATGAGTCGATTGAACAAGGAATTGGGCCTGCTGCAGGGTATCGCCCTGCTCAGCACGTCGCTGCTCGGCACCGGCATCTTCGTGGTGCCGGCACTGGCCGCTACGGCAGCGGACGAGGCGTCGCTGTGGGCCTGGATGATCCTCATCGCCCTGGTGCTACCAGTGGCCTTCACCTTCGCTCAGTTGGGCAAGCGTTTCCCCCATGCCGGCGGCGCGCCGCACCTGATCGGCCGCGCCTTCGGCCTGCGCATGGAAGGCGTCAGCGCCTTGCTGTTTCTCGCCGTGCTGCCGGTCGGTCTGCCGGCTGCGCTGCATATCGCCAGCGGCTTCTGGCTGGCGCTGTTCGATCTCGATCGCAGCGGCCTGCTGGCTATCGAGCTGCTCACGCTGGGGGCCATCCTCCTGCTTGGCCAGCGCCCGCCGAAGGCGTCAGGACTGCTGCAGGGCTTGATCGCCGTGGCTATCGTCGCCAGCGTGGCGTTGATCTGGTGGATGGGTGATCTGCCGCGTGCCAGCCAACCTCTGCTGCCGCCCATGGACGGCCAGTGGCACCTGCTGCCGACCGCGCTGGGAGTGATGTTCTGGTGCTTCGTTGGTATCGAGGCTTTCACCCACCTGGGCGAGGAATTCAAACACCCGGAGCGTGACTTTCCCCTGGCACTGCTGCTCGGTGTACTGCTGGCCGGCCTGGTGTATTGGGCCTGTTCAGTGGCGGTGCTGAGCTTCGTCACCTACGGCGACGTGCACAGTGATACCACCGCCCTGCCCCGTCTGTTCGAGCAACTGCTCGGCGAGCGCGCCCGCGTGCTGGTAGCGGTGCTCGGCTACCTGGCCTGCTTCGCCTCGATGAACGTGTATATCCAGGGCTTCGCCCGGCTGATCTGGAGCCTGGCCGAGGAAGGCCGGCTGCCCGCCACACTCGCCGTGCGCAACCGTCAGGGCGTGCCCGGCAAGGCCCTGTTGCTGGTGGTGATCGCTTGCGCGCTGTGCGCAGTGCTGTCGGCCACCTTGCAGCTGTCGGTGGACGACCTGATCCGCTATGCCAACGGCAACTTCGTGCTGATCTATCTGCTCAGCATGGCGGCAGGCTGGGTACTGTTGCGCGGCATCTGGCGCCTGCTGGCCGGGCTCAGTGCACTGCTGTGTGCTGCCGTGCTGGTGATGCTCGGTAGCGATGCGTTGTATGCGCTGGCGCTGCTCATCGCCCTGCTGCTGCTCGATCATCTGCGCGCAAGGCACAAGGCGCTGGCGTAGGGTGGATCACGCCTCACCGCTCCACCGCGAGCTGACGGTGGATGGAAGAGCTTCAATCACCCTACGGATGACCTCGAGGCGCATAGGGTTCTATCCTTACCTCGTATTCGCTGAAAGGAAGCACCATGCGCCGCGTACTCAATGACCTGAAAATCATGATCCTGGCCAACCTGTGGATAGTCCCGGTGGTGGCAGGCCTGGTCTGGGCACTGTTCCAGTTCGTCGCACCGCCACCGCCGATGAGCGCCAGCATGGCCACCGGAGCCCAGGGTGGGGCCTATCAGCAGTTCGCCGAGCGACTGAAAGAGGAGCTGGCCAAGGAAGGTTTCGAGCTGAACCTGGTACCAACCTCCGGTTCGCGCGATAACTTGCAGCGCCTGCTGGCCAACGACCCACAGGTCGAGATCGCCCTGGTGCAGAGCGGACTGGAGCGCCAGCTGGCGCCCGAGCAGCAGCGCAAGCTGGAAAGCCTAGGGGCGATCTATCAGGAGCCGCTGTGGCTGTTCTACCGCCGCGACGTCGGCCTGGATCGCATTGCCGACCTGCTGCCGCTGCGCCTCGGCCTCGGTGGCGAAGGCAGCGGAACCCGCGCCGCCAGCGACGCCATCCTCGGCGCCAATGCCATCCTGCCCGAACAATATCCTGAAAGCTGGCAGAGCATCGGCGGCGGCAAGGCCGCCCGCGCGCTGATGGCGGGCGAACTGGATGCCGCCTTCTTCGTCGGCCCGGCAGAAAACACCCTGGTGCAGCAACTGGCAGCCAACCCGGACATCGCTCTGGCGCACTTTCGCCGCGCCGCGGCCTATGAAGCGCGCCTGCCGTTCTTCAATCAGGTGACCGTCGGCGAGGGCCTGCTCGATCTGGCCAGCAACGCCCCGGATCGTGACATCGTCACCCTGGCGCCGGTCGCCACCCTGGTGGTCAACGACGACTTCAACCCCGGACTGGTGCCGCTGTTTCTCGAGGCCAGTCGCGAAGTAATGCGCGACGGCACCCTGCTCGACGCTGCCGGCACCTTTCCCAGTGCCGAACCACGCACCTTCGAACTGCACAAGGATGCCGGGCACTACTACGACAAGGGGCTGCCGATCCTGCAGCGCTACCTGCCGTTTCGTATCGCCTCGCTGGCCGACCGCTACATCATCCTGCTGATCCCGCTGATCGTGGTGATGATCCCGCTGTTCAAGGCCGTCGGGCCGATCTACCAGTGGCGAATTCGCGCGCGTATCTACCGCTGGTACAAGTACCTGCGCGAAGTCGACCGCAAGCTGCACGCCGGCTCCCTGCCCGACGAGCTGGGCAGTGAGATCGAACGCCTGGAGCAGATGGAAGACGAGCTGGCATCTGTGGAAGTGCCGCTGTCGTACTCCAACCAGCTGTATGAGCTGCACCTGCATGTGCGCTATGTGATCGAGCGATTGCGCGCACTGCAGCAACGCCGCCAACCGTAGGGTGGATCACGCTTCATCGACGCACCAAAGCGGTGGATGTAAAGAGCGACATCCACCCTACGCAACAGCAGCACCGCCAGTAGAGAACCATCGCGGCTAAAGCCCCTCCCACGGGCGTTCGTGATACCTGTGGGAGGGGTTTTAGCCGCGATCTGCTGTGTGGTCTTCAACGCTTTTCACGGATAGATCCACACCCAGCCCCGGAATCCATTTTCTGCTTCGGGTAAACTTCGCCCTTCGTTTCATTTGCCCATCGAGACCGCCATGCCGATCCGTCACTGCATCGTCCACTTGATCGACAAGAAGCCCGACGGCAGCCCTGCCGTGCTGCACGCCCGCGACAGCGAGCTGGCCACGTCGCAAGCCATGGAGAACCTGCTGGCCGACCTCAACGAGAGCTACAACGCCAAGCAGGGCAAGGCCTGGGGTCTGTTCCATGAAGAGTCCGGCGCCTACCCGTTCAGCGGCTGGCTCAAGGCCTACCTCGACGGCGAGCAGGATTTCACCGCCTTCAGCCGCCAGGCCGTGGAGCACCTGCAAAAGCTGATGGAGGAATCCAACCTCTCCACTGGTGGCCACGTGCTGCTGGCCCACTACCAGCAAGGCATGACCGACTACCTGTCCATCGCCCTGTTGCACCACAGCGAAGGCGTGGCGGTGACCGACGCACTGGACGTGGCCCCGGCCAAGCACCTGGACCTCGGCCAACTGCACCTGGCTGCACGCATCAACATCAGCGAGTGGCAGAACAACAAGCAGTCCAAGCAGTACATCTCGTTCATCAAGGGCAAGAACGGCAAGAAGGTCTCCGACTACTTCCGCGACTTCATCGGTTGCCAGGAAGGCGTCGATGGCCCGGGCGAAACGCGCACCCTGCTCAAAGCCTTCAGCGACTTCGTCGAAAGCGAAGACCTGCCCGAAGAGCAGGCCCGCGAGAAAACCAAGACCCTGGTCGGCTACGCTACCAGTCAGGCCAAGCTCGGTGAGCCGATCACCCTCGACGAGCTCTCCGGCCTGATCGACGAAGAGCGCCCCAAGGCCTTCTATGAACACATCCGCAACAAGGATTACGGCATGGCCCCGGAATTTCCGGCGGACAAGCGCACCTTGAGCCAGTTCCAGCGTTTCACCGGCCGCGCCGAAGGGCTGTCGATCAGTTTCGAGGCGCACTTGCTGGGCTCGAAGGTCGAGTACGACGAGGGTCGCGACATGCTCATCATTCGCCAATTACCGACCCAGTTGAAGGACCAGCTCAAGCGTCGTCAGGATTGATGCATGTCGGGCGGCGATCCGCTTTAGTTTCTGTAGGGTGGGTGGGCTTTAGCCCACCGAAGTAGTACAAGCACCGAAGGCACCCGGCCTACCTTACGAGGCTGAGATCGTTCTGGTGGACTGAAGCGGATCGCCGCCCGGCCCACCCTACTGACTGATATGGCGGCACGGCCGGGTGCGGTTTACCCTGAGATGACAGCGCCATCACACAAGGACGCGACACGATGAAAACGATTCTACTGTTGCTCACCGCCCTAGCTCTCTGGCAGAACTGGGACAAGATCGAGCGCTGGATCGACCCACCTCAGGCCGGCAACGCCAGTGGCGAAATCGTCCTGTATGCCACGCAATGGTGCGGCTACTGCGCCAAGACGCGCGAGCTGTTCGCCGAGGATGGCATCGCCTATCGCGAAGTGAATATCGAGACCGATGCCGCCGGTCGCGCTCAGTATCAGGCGCTTGGTGGCCGCGGCGTGCCGGTGATCGACCTGCGCGGGCAGGTCATCCACGGCTACGACGTACGGGCCATCCGCGCCGCCTACTGACAGGCGGCGCGAGACGCCTCAGCGCGCCTCGATACGAAAGCCCAAGCGCGGGAAGTGCACATGCACGACGCCGGCGCGCTCGTCCTCGCGACGCAGAATCAGCTCGTCACGACCGGCATGCAGCAACTCGCCCTGCACCGGATCAACGCCATAGTCCACTGCCGCGATGCTCACCGCCTGGCCAGCCTTGAAGCCATTGGGATCAACGAAGGTTTCGTCCGGCAGCGCAGCCGGCGTCGCCTCACGCGCCACGGTGACGGCCTGTTCGCCACTCATCTCGCTCAACGAGCCATGGCCGAAGCCGAGTACACGGGCGAGCCAGGCGGCGACTTCCGGATAGTCGTCGACCAGCGGTGAGGTGACCGGCGTGCCGCGCAGGAACCACAGGCAATGCGCCACGGAAAAATCGGCGTGCGAAGGCTCACCGAAGAGGAAGTCTCCCTGCTCGCGCTGCAGCTGACGCTGCAACGCGCCCATCAGTGCCGGCCACTGATGCTTGGCCTGCTCAAGCGGCAAGCGGCTGGCCGTACCACCGGAAAACAGCGCACCACGGTCGGCAGCGAAGGCCTTGGCAAACTCTGGCGGCACCTTGGCGAAGCGCAGCGCCATGGACTCAGGCTGGAACACCAGTGCCACGGCATGCTGGAACAGCACCGAATCGGCCCACTGCGACAGCAGGCTGACATTGAACTCCTGACCTTCAGGGAACAGTGCCGGGGTGGCTTTCTCGGCCTCCAGACGACGCGCGATCAGCGCGGTATCGCAATAGATATCAGCACCAACCTGCAGTACCGGCGTCTTGCGGTAGCCGCCGGTGAGCGCGGTGAGGTCCGGTTTGGGCATCAACGGCGGGATCATCACCGAGCGCCAGGACAGTTGCTTGAAGCCCAGCATCAGGCGGGCCTTCTCGGCGAACGGCGAGGTCGGATAGTGGTGAAGGATCAGCTCGTGCATGGCGCGCTCCGCGTCAGTTCGAAAGCGCCCAGCTTACCCGCGCAACCTATCCACGCACACCGCCTCAGGCTGATGAAGCGCCATCAACGGCCAGAATGAGCGCCTCTTTGGCGCTTTTGCTCAGGCGCTTGATCGCACGCTCACGACGCAGCGCGTCACCCTTGCCGGCACAGGCTTCGACATAGGCCAGCGCCAGCGCTGGGCTGGTATGGAAGAAACGAGCGCCCTTGCCGCTCTGGTGCTGGGCGAAGCGCCGCTGCGGGTCATCGCTGATGCCGCAATAAAGCGCGCCATTGGCGGCGCGCACCAGATAAACGAACCAGGCCTTTTCGACTGCTGCATTCATCCGCGAGCGGGAAACCACTCGCGCACCGAGCGCCACAGGCACATGCCGACGAAGTAGGCTGAAGCCAACCACCAGAGCGCCAGCAGCCAGAACTGGCTGACCGGATACTGCAGGACCAGCAATGCGCTGGAAAGCATCCAGACGAAGGTCACCAGAATGTTCAGCGGCATGAACTGGCGAACGCGGAACGGGTGCAGGAACTTCATCTTGGTCAGGGTCAGGCCGGCCAACAGCACGATCATGCCAAGGGTAATCCAGGGATGAATGTCGAGGATGTAGAAATACAGCACCACCACGTTCCAGGCCGCAGGGAAGCCGACGAAGTAGTTGTCCTTGCTCTTCATGTTCAGGTTGCAGAAGCAGAACAGCGAGGACACCAGGATCAGACCCACGGCGAACAGCGGCGTGTAGTCCGGCAACGGGATAAAGCGATAGAGGAAGATGGCGGGAATGAACACATAGGTGAGGTAGTCGATCACCAGGTCGAGGGTCGAGCCATCGAAATGCGGCAGCACACCCTTGACGTCGTAACGTCGAGCCAGCGAACCGTCCAGGCCATCGACCAGCAGTGCCAGGCCGAGCCACAGCAGGCACTGCTTGGGTTGGCCGTCGAGTACGGCCAGCAATGCCAGCAGTGCGAGGATCACACCGCTGGCGGTAACGGCATGGACCCCCCAGGCTTTGGCCTGTTTTACGGCAACGATCAGTTCGGTCACGGCAGGTCTCGATTGGCAGTGGAGGTGCGGCACCCGATGTGCGCACTCTTTATTGAAGGCTAAGACCGGCTAGCCTACCACTGCGTTCCTTCGCCCGCCTCAGCGAGTGCCGCGAAACTGGGCCAGACCGCGTGCCGCTTGTCGACGAATGGCAGCCTGAACCGGCGGAGCCCAACCCAGTAGCAGCCCTTTGCCACCCAGCGCCTGACGTGCCCAGCGCCACAGATCGAAGTGATCGCGGTGCTCGACGATGAGTCCGTCGCGAAACACGAAGCGCGCCTGGATATGGTTGACCACCTGACGACCGGTGGCGCTGAAACGGTAGCTGGCGACCCAGCGGGCGCTGCCGGCATGATCATCGGCGTGTACCGAGTCGAAGGTCAGCGAGAAGCCTTCGGCACGGGTGCAGAGCATGCGCCACATATCGCCCGCCTCAGCACCACGCAGACCGATGAAGACCGGGTCGGAGAAACGCACGTCTTCGGCGTAGCAAGCCGCCATGGTTTCGGCATCGAGCTTCTGGAAGGCGCTGTAGAAACGCTGGATCAACTCGGCGTTGGGATGACTCATGGCTCGCTCCTGCGTATTTGCTGGTGATGACGACGGTGCGCGCGGCGCACCTGACGGCTCGATGGTGAATGCAGCCTAGTGTGTCCCTCGCCCGCCCGCGCGGCGATTGGCCATAAGGACAACTTTGTGTCAATAATCGCCAACCCCCACGCCAGGCCATCGTCATGCTGCGCATCGCGCTTTACGTCTGCCCGCAAACCATCTGCTCCAGCCTGAGCATGGCGCAGGACGCCTTCAGCCTGGCCAATCGCCTGGCCGGTGCGCCCCGTTTTCAGTTGCAGCGTTTCAGCCTTGATGGCCAGCCCGTGCAGTTGGAGTTCGCGCAGATTCAGGTCGATGGTGGCCTGCAATTGGCCGAGCAGGCCGATCTGCTGATCGTTCCCGCCACCGGCAGCGCCGTCACCCGCACTCTGGAGAGCAACGCCGAGCTCCTGCCCTGGCTGGCCCGACGTGACCAGCAACAGGTGGCTAGCCTGTGCAGCAGCGCCTTCCTGCTGGCGGCTGCCGGCCTGCTCGATGGACGCCAGGCCACCACCCACTGGGCATTGGCCGATGCGTTCTCCCGCCACTTTCCCCAGGTGAACCTGCGCAGCGACCTGCTGCTGACCGAAGATGGCCCGCTGTTCTGCTCCGGCGGCGCCCAGGCTGGGCTCGACCTGTGCCTGCACCTGATCGCCCTGCATGCCGGCGAATGGCTGGCGCAACAGGTCGCTGGTGCCATGGTGATCGAGCGCCAGCGCGGCACGCAGACCCGTTTCGCGCCGCTGCTACCCAGCAGTGAGGACAAAACCCTTGCACCGCTGCTGAACTGGCTGCGCGAGCATCACGCCGAGACGATCGACCTCAACCGTATTGCGCAGCAAGCGCACTGCTCACCGCGCACTCTGCTACGCCGCTTCAAACAGGCCATCGGGCTGACCCCTGGCGACTACCTGCAACGCCTGCGTATCAGCCTGGCGCAGCAGGCGCTGGCCGATTCGGCCTGTTCGCTGGAGCAGATCGCCAGCCAGGTCGGTTTCGCCGACCGTGCGACCTTCGCCAAGCGCTTCAAGCAACTGTGCGGGGAAACGCCGGGGGCCTTCCGCAAACGCACGCGGCGTAGCTAGCAACAAAAAAGGGAGCCCGAAGGCTCCCTGATTCACAACGCAATACCGACTCAGTGCAGGATCTGGCTGAGGAACAACTTGGTGCGCTCGTTCTGCGGGTTGGTGAAGAAGGTGTTCGGTTCGGCCTCCTCCACGATCTCGCCCTTGTCCATGAAGATCACGCGGTTGGCCACAGTACGAGCGAAGCCCATTTCGTGGGTCACGCAGAGCATGGTCATGCCGTCTTCGGCCAGGCCGATCATGGTGTCCAGCACCTCTTTCACCATTTCCGGGTCGAGGGCCGAGGTTGGCTCGTCGAACAGCATGATCTTCGGCTTCATGCACAGTGCACGGGCAATCGCTACACGCTGCTGCTGGCCACCGGAGAGCTGCCCCGGAAACTTGTTGGCCTGCTCGGGAATGCGCACGCGCTCGAGAAAGTGCATGGCGATTTCCTCGGCCTGGCGCCTGGGCATCTTGCGTACCCACATCGGCGCCAGGGTGCAGTTCTGCAGCACGGTCAGGTGCGGGAACAGGTTGAAGTGCTGGAACACCATGCCCACTTCGCGGCGAATCGCCTCGATGTGCTTGAGGTCGCTGGTCAGCTCGGTGCCATCGACCACGATGCGGCCCTGCTGGTGCTCTTCCAAACGGTTGATGCAGCGAATGGTCGTAGACTTGCCCGAACCGGACGGGCCGCAAAGGACGATACGCTCGCCCGGCTGCACGCTCAGGTTGATGTCTTTGAGCACGTGGAACTGGCCATACCACTTATTCACGCCCTGCAGCAGGATCATCGGCTCAGCGCTGGGTTGTTTGATTGCTTCACTCATAAATTCACTCCTCTCGAGGGGCTGATCCAGGATTTAGCGAGCTAGAGCCAGGCAAGGCGAAAACATTCGAGGGAGCGCAATGTACGGTTGTACATGAGCATCCCGAGAGTGTTTTCAACGCCGCCAGGCCGACGCGCAGCAAATACTGATCAGCTCCTAACGCTTGTGGCCGGTATCCAGCTTCCGCTCGAGATGCAGCGAATAGCGGGACATGCCGAAACAGAAAATCCAGAAGACCAACGCGGCGAATACATAACCTTCGGTAGCCATACCCAGCCACGCCGGGTCGGTGGTCGCCTGCTTGATGCTGTTGAGCAGATCGAACAGGCCGATGATGATCACCAGGCTGGTGTCCTTGAACAGGGCAATGAAGACGTTAACGATGCCCGGAATCACCAGCTTGAGCGCCTGCGGCAGAATCACCAGCCCCATCATCCGCCAGTAGCCCAGGCCCATGGCCGCAGCGGCCTCGTACTGACCTTTGGGAATGGCCTGCAGACCACCGCGCACCACTTCGGCGATGTAGGCGGACTGGAACAAGATCACCCCGATCAGCGCGCGCATCAGCTTGTCGAAATGCATGCCTTCAGGCAGGAACAGCGGCAGCATCACCGAGGACATGAACAGCACGGTAATCAACGGTACACCGCGCCAGAACTCGATGAAGGTGACGCAGATGACCTTGATCGCCGGCAGGTTGGAGCGTCGCCCCAGCGCCAGCAGGATACCCAGCGGCAAGGCACCGGTGATGCCGACAGAGGCGATCACCAGGGTCAGCATCAGGCCGCCCCACTGGCTGGTGGAGACTACGCTGAGGCCAAACACGCCGCCGTGCAGCAGGCACCAGGCGATGATCGGGTAGATCACCAGAAACGCCAGGCCGTAGAGCGCCTTGCGCGGCATCTGCGGGACGAACAGCGGCGCCGCACCGACGATGGCCAGCCACAGCGTGGCGTCCACGCGCCAGCGCAGTTCGCTGGGGTAGAAGCCGTACATGAACTGACCGAAGCGCTGCTGGATGAACACCCAGCACGCGCCTTCCTTGGTGCAGTCGGCACGGGTGCTGCCCACCCAATTGGCATCGATGATCGCCCACTGCAGCAGTGGCGGCACCACCAGCCAGATCAGGTAGATTGCGAAGAGGGTCAACAGGCTGTTGAACCAGTTGGAGAACAGGTTGCTCTTGAGCCAGCCCACCACACCGACGCTCATGCGCGGCGGCGGTAGGTCCGGTTTGAATGTATGAGTCTGCATGGCTGCTCCTTACCGCTCAGTCAGCGCGATGCGCTTGTTGTACCAGTTCATCAGCAGGGAAATGCTGATGCTGATTGCCAGGTACACGCTCATGGTGATGGCGATCACCTCGATGGCCTGGCCGGTCTGGTTGAGTACGGTACCGGCGAACAGCGAAACCATGTCCGGGTAACCGATACCGGCGGCCAACGAGGAGTTCTTCGCCAGGTTGAGGTACTGACTGGTCAGCGGCGGGATGATCACGCGCAGTGCCTGCGGGATGATCACCAGACGCAGAGTAACGCCCGGACGCAAGCCCAGCGAGCGCGCTGCTTCGGTCTGGCCATGGCTGACCGCCATGATCCCGGAGCGTACGTTCTCGGCGATGAAAGCCGCGGTGTAGATGGTCAGAGCCAGGGTCAGTGCCATCAGCTCGGGGATCATCACCCAGCCGCCACGGAAGTTGAATCCGGTCAGCTCCGGCACACTCCACACCAGCGGGTTGCCACCGATCAGTACGGTGAGGCCAGGGATGACGACG
This sequence comes from Ectopseudomonas composti, assembly GCF_900115475.1. Lineage (GTDB taxonomy): Bacteria > Pseudomonadota > Gammaproteobacteria > Pseudomonadales > Pseudomonadaceae > Aquipseudomonas > Aquipseudomonas composti. The sequence continues at coordinate 45,182 of NZ_FOWP01000004.1, read as the reverse complement.
AGCAGCGCCAGCGATGTCCACAGCAGTGGGAATATCTGGCCAGTGGCTTCGCGACGCTTCTTGGCCCAGCGTCCCAGGGCGATGATGCCGACGATGGTCGCTAGCAAGACCACGGCGAACAGGCCGAAATTCTCCGAAGGGCCAGGCGCCGGCATGTACAGGCCACGACTGTTGAGGAAGAACGTTTCGCCAAGACCCAGGCTCTGCCGCGGTCCAGGCAGAGCGAGGAAGACCGCGAAATACCAGAAGAGGATCTGCAGCAACGGCGGAATATTACGGAAGATCTCGATATAAACCGTGGCCAGCTTGCTGATCAGCCAGTTCGGCGACAGCCGCGCCACACCCAGCAGGAAGCCAAGGATGGAGGCCAGCACGATACCGATGAACGAGACCAGCAGGGTATTGAGCAGACCGACGAGGAATACCCGTGCGTAGGAATTGCTCTCGGTGTAGTCGATCAGGTGCTGGGCAATGCCGAAACCGGCGCTGTTATTGAGAAAAGCGAAGCCGGAGATGATCCCGCGCTTCTCCAGGTTAGCCTGGGTGTTCTGGAAGAGAAACCAACCGAGCGCCACAACGGCGACGACGGCAATGATCTGGAAAGCCCAAGCGCGCACCTGCGGATCGTTTAGAAGCGATCCTCGCGGGCGCGGGGCATTAGCAGTCGTTTGCATAACAACCCTCATGGAAGCCCCGGCCGCATACAAGCCGGCCGGAGTTCACGTAATCGGAAACGACAGCGGCAGGCGCTAGGCCTGCCGCTGTGGACGGTCAACGCACCGGCGGTGCGTACTGCAGACCACCCTTGTTCCACAGGGCGTTGAGACCACGCTCGATCTTCAGCTCGCTGCCAGCACCAACGTTGCGGTCGAACGACTCACCGTAGTTACCGACTTGCTTGACGATCTGCACTGCCCAGTCTTTCGGCAGTTTGAGGTCCTTGCCGAACTCACCTTCGGTACCCAGCAGACGAGCGACGTCCGGGTTCTTGGTGTCTTTGGCAGTGGCTTCGACGTTAGCCGCGGTCACGCCCAGTTCTTCGGCGTTGAGCATGGCGAACAGGGTCCAGCGCACGATGTCGAACCACTCCTCGTCACCCTGACGAACGGACGGGCCGAGCGGCTCCTTGGAGATGACTTCCGGCAGCACGACGTAGTCGTTCGGGTTGGCCAGCTTGATGCGCTGTGCGTACAGCTGCGACTGGTCGGAGGTCAGCACGTCACAACGGCCAGCTTCGACCGACTTGGCGCTCTCGTCAGAGGTATCGTAAGTGATGGGGGTGTACTTCATGCCGTTGGCACGGAAGTAGTCGGAGAGGTTCAGCTCGGTGGTGGTACCAGCCTGGATGCAGACGGTTGCGCCGTCCAGTTCCTTGGCGCTGGAAACACCCAGTTTCTTGTTCACCAGGAAGCCCTGGCCGTCGTAGTAGGTAACACCGGTGAAGTTCAGGCCCAGTGCGGCGTCGCGCGAGCTGGTCCAGGTGGTGTTACGCGACAGGATGTCGACTTCGCCGGACTGCAGCGCGGTGAAGCGCTCCTTGGCGGTCAGCGGGCTGTACTTGACCTTGGTGGCGTCACCGAAGACCGCAGCTGCAACAGCACGGCAGACGTCGACGTCCAGACCCAGGTAATTGCCTTTTTCATCGGCGTAGGAGAAGCCAGGCAGACCGTCGCTGATACCGCACTGCACGAAGCCTTTCTTCTGCACTGCATCCAGGGTGGCGCCTGCCTGAGCAAAGCCACTGACACCGAGCACAGCTGCGGTGGTCAGCACAGCCAGGGTGGATTTCACCATCTTCATCAAAAACCTCCAGTTGCTCTTGTTGTGTTGGAGTCTCCGTCCGCCTTCCCCACCCTTTTGAGGCACGCGATCCGCTGGCAGCAACGGTATCGACGAGAAGTTCGAACGTCAGGCGGGAGTCTAGTCGGCTTTACCCTCTGCTGGCCAACTGCTCCTGCCCAGCCCATTGGTTGAACGGGCCAGAGACGGATCGTGATCCGCCTGGGCGATCAAGCGCCCCGACGGTCTATTAGGAACCCCACACAGCAGATTCCTGCCTGTTGAGCGGTGCGCGATGGCACAGTGTTACCGTTAGCGCACCACGTCGTCAGTTCGTATGAGCCATAGCAAGCGCCGTACCAGCACATGGCAAATGGCCGGATATACGAGGGTCAAGGGCAAAACTTTCACCCGTGCGACAACTTATTCACAGATTAGCCAAGCCTTGAACAGGGCGCCGCCCCAAATCAAGGCGCCCGCACCACACTGGAGCTACCAATGACCGCACCCATGATTTTGCAGCCCCCACAATCCGCCGATGCCAGCGTGATCTGGCTGCATGGGTTGGGGGCTGACCGCTACGATTTCCTCCCGGTCGCGGAGATGTTGCAGGAGCGCTTGCCCAGCACACGCTTCATCCTGCCGCAGGCGCCAACCCGCCCGGTGACCATCAACGGCGGCTGGAGCATGCCGAGCTGGTACGACATCCTCGCCATGAGTCCGGCCCGTGCCATCGACCAGGCGCAGCTGGAGGAATCGGCCGATCAGGTGATCGCCCTGATCGAAGCGGAACTCGAAAGCGCCATCGCCCCCGAACGCATCGTTCTCGCAGGCTTCTCCCAGGGTGGCGCGGTGGTGCTGCACACCGCCTTCCTGCGTTATCCGCAAACCCTGGGCGGGGTACTGGCACTGTCGACCTACGCGCCGACCTTCAGCGACGACATGCCGCTGGCGGATACAAAAAGACAACTGCCGGTGCTTTGTTTGCATGGCAGATTCGACGACGTGGTGACACCCGACATGGGTCGTGCCGCGTATGACCGCCTGCACGCCTGCGGGGTGCCGGTGCAATGGCGTGACTATCCGATGGCGCATGAGGTGCTGCCGGAAGAGATTCGCGATATCGCCGAATGGCTGGGCCAACTGCTGGCCGGCTGACCGAACCGAAGAGATGCACGATAAATGAGCACAGCGCCCCTGATTCGCACCCTGCAGGATATCGAACAGATCGAGAGCACCCCGCTCAGCGATCGCGACCTGCCCAGCAGCACTTACGAGCTGATTCGTCGTACGGCGCTGGCCCATCCCGAAGCAGCAGCGCTGTCGTTCCTCCTCCAGGGCACGGCCGAAGAAACTCCGCTGCGCCTGAACTACGCCGAACTGCTCGGCAAGATCACCCAGACCGCCAATGCCTTTCATCGTCTGGGCCTGCGTCCAGGCAAGGCGGTTTCGTTCCTGCTGCCCAACCTGCCGCAGACCCACTACACCATCTGGGGCGGCGAGGCGGCTGGCATCGTCAACGCGATCAACCCGCTGCTCGACCCCGAGCACATCGCCGAGCTGATCCATGCCTCGGACTCCGAACTACTGGTGACCCTGGCGCCCTTCCCCGGCACCGACCTGTGGGACAAGGTCAACGCTCTGCGTGATCAGTTGCCAGCGCTGAAAGCGATTCTCTGCGTGGACATGGCCAATCTATTGCCCGAGCCACAGCGCAGTGCGCTCAAGGCCCAGCGCGGCCAGTTGCCAGAGGGCGTGCTGGACTTCGACGAGACCATCGCCGCCTGCCCGGCCGACCATCTGCAAAGCGGTCGCGTGATCGCTGCCAACGACATCGCCAGCTACTTTCACACCGGCGGCACCACTGGCACGCCGAAACTGGCACCGCACAGCCACGGCAATGAAGTGGCGATGGCCTACAGCATGAACCTGGTCACCCGCTTCGGCGTGGGCGACGTGACGCTCTGCGGCCTGCCGCTGTTCCACGTCAACGGCGTGATCGTCACCGGTCTGACGGCCTTCATCGGCGGTGCCGAGGTACTGTTGGCCACGCCACAGGGTTATCGCAACACCACCTTGATCGGCAATTTCTGGAAGGTGATTGAACGGCACAGGGTCAGCTTCTTCAGCGGCGTTCCCACCATCTATGCCGGCCTGCTGCAGGTTCCCAGCGAGGGTCACGATCTGTCCACGCTGAAATACGCCCTGTGCGGCGCCGCGCCGATGCCGGTGGAGCTGATTCGCCAGTTCGAGGCCAAGACCGGCCTGACTCTGCTCGAAGGTTATGGCCTGACCGAAGGCACCTGCGGCAGTTGCGCCAACCCGCCGGCCGGCGAGCGCCGTCCTGGCTCCATCGGCTTGCCGATGCCTTATTGCGAAGTGCGCATCAAGGTGCTCGACGAACAGGGGCAGTACCTGCGCGAAGCCGCGCCCAACGAGATCGGCAACCTGTGCATTCGTGGCGCCACGGTGTTCAAGGGCTATCTGCAGGCGAGCAAGAACGTCGGTATCTGGGTCGATGGTGATTGGTTCAATACCGGTGACCTCGGCCGCGTCGATGCCGACGGCTATATCTGGCTGACTGGCCGCAGCAAGGACCTGATCATCCGTGGCGGCCACAACATCGATCCGCAGATGATCGAGGAAGCCCTGCACAAGCACCCGGCGGTGGCCATGGCCGCCGCCGTTGGCAAGCCCGACGAAAAGGCCGGCGAACTGCCCGTGGTCTACGTCCAGCTCAAACCCGGCGCACAGGCCAGCGAGGCCGAGCTGCTGGCGCATGCCGCCGCACATATCCCCGAGCGCGCCGCAGTACCCAAGGACGCCTGGATCATCGACGCCATCCCGCTCACCGCGGTAGGCAAAACCTTCAAGCCGGCGCTGCGCTTCGACGCGATCACCCGCGTCTACCAGGCCGCTGTCGGCGAGCTGCATCCTGCTGCACGTGTTGAAGTCCTGAGCGATGACAAGGCAGGTCAACTGGCCCACATTCACCTGCCGAACCAGGATCAGGCATTAGCTACTGCAATCGGCGAGCGCCTGGCCGGTTATGCGGTAGGCCATCGCATCCACTTCGCCGCGTGATCCAGAGCGCGCAGGGACGCGCGCCAGTTAACAGCTTTGCACTTTCGTGCAACCACTGGTCGGCCGAACTTTGGGCAAGCATTGCCACGCCTGAAAGCCGGGAATACTGTCGGCAACTATCCGTAGACACAACAGGGAGCGTTGGTGGTGCCCTCAGGCCTATTCGCCCGACCAGGCCCGACGAGATCGCGATGAAACCGGCGCACTGGCAGGCAGACCTGCAGCAAGTTCAGCATCTGCGACTATTTCAGAATGTCGCCACCAGCAGCCTGGATCAGTTGCTGCAGGAATTTCGCGCCTGCGAACTGGAAGCAGGCGAAGTGTTGCTCTCCCCGTTCAATCGCAACCAATACCTCTATCTGTTGATCGAGGGACAGTTGCGCGTCTACCTGGGATCACTGGATAACCAGGCCGTCAGCACGCTCGAAGTCGGCGATTGCGCCGGTGAAATCAGCTTCATCGATAACGAACACCCCTCCGCCTACGTGGTGGCCGAGCGCCCCTCCACCGTATTGCGCCTGCATCGTGAATCCCTGATCGCGCTGTTCCAGCAATCCCCACAGATGATGCAGAACCTGTTGGAGTTGCTCTGCGAGCGTGTGCGCCAGGGCAACCGGCAGATTCTCGACAGCGAGCAGAATGCCAACGTCGATACCCTGACCGGCTGCTTCAACCGGCGCTGGCTGGAACACGTGTTCGAGCGCGAAAGCACGCGTTGTGCCTTCAACGACGAGCCGATGTCACTGCTGATGCTGGATGTCGACCATTTCAAGGCCTACAACGACCAGCACGGCCACCTCGCTGGCGACTACGCGCTGTGCCTGGTGGCACATACCTTGCGCAGCCAGTTGCGCCCCAAGGACAGCCTGATACGTTTCGGCGGCGAAGAGTTCGTCATCCTCCTGCCGGAGATCGCTGCCGAGGACGCACGCAGCATCGGCGAACGCCTGCGCATCAGCCTGGAGCAGGTCGCCTCCTTCTACTCGCCGGTCGGCGTTCTGCCAGGCGTCACCATTTCCATTGGCCTGGCGCAGATGCAGCATCAGGACAGCCTGCAAGGCCTGATCGCGCGGGCCGATGCGGCGCTGTACCAAGCCAAGCAGCAGGGACGTAACTGCCTCAGCGGCTGAGTCTTGTTGACCTTGGAGGTCACCGCGCCCCTGCCGCAGGGGCGCTGTGCGCAGCGCTTCCCTGCTAAAGTGCCCGGCATAACAACACGCCTGGATGGCTCCTCATGCGCAAACTGCTGATCGCCGGACTTCTGCTCGTTCCCCTCTCCGCCCTGGCCGTTCTGGGCCTGCCCCAGGTGCTCGACGCACAGATGAATAGCGTCGCCAGTCCGCCGCCCTATCCGGCCAGCGCCAGCGCGCAGAAGCTGCATCAGGGCTTGTTCGTCGCCGACCTGCACGACGACGCTCTGCTCTGGGAGCGCGACCTGCTCAAACGTTACGACTACGGTCACTCCGACCTGCCGCGCATGCTTGAAGGTCGCCTCGGCCTGCAGGTGTTCTCCACCGTGACCAAGACGCCACGCGGCCTGAACATGGAAAGCAATGGCGCCGACAGCGACAACATTACCCTGCTGGCCATGGCCCAGCGCTGGCCGCGAGAAACCTGGAGCAGCCTGCTGCAACGTGCGCTGTACCAGGCGCAGAAGCTCAAGGACGCCGCAGCCGGCAGCGACGGTCGCCTGGTGCTGATCCGCACCCGCGCGGACCTGGCCCGCTTCGTCGAGGCCTGGAACCAGGACCCGCGCCGCGTCGCCGGCCTGCTCGCCACCGAAGGCCTGCAGCCCATCGAAGGCAAGCTGGAAAACATCGACGTGCTGTATGACGCGGGTTTCCGCATCGCTGGCCTGACCCACTTTTTCGATAACGAAGTCGGCGGCTCGGCCCATGGTCTGAAAAAAGGCGGGCTGACCCCGCTGGGGCGTCAGGTCATCGCGCGCCTGGAAGAGAAATCCATGCTGGTGGACCTGGCACACGCCTCGCGCCCACTGATCGACGACGTACTGGCCATGGCCACGCGCCCGGTGCTGGTCTCACACACCGGCGTCGAAGGCACCTGCGCCGGCACACGCAACCTCAGCGACAAACACCTGCAGGCCATTGCCGCCACCGGTGGAGTAGTCGGCATCGGCTACTGGAGCACGGCCGTGTGCGACACCTCGGTCGCGGCCATCGTCAAGGCCATCCGCTATACGGCGGACAAGGTCGGCGTCGAGCACGTCGCCCTGGGCTCGGACTTCAATGGCACCGTGCATACGCCGTTCGATGTCACCGGCCTGGCGCAGATCACCGAAGGCCTGCAAGGTGCCGGCTTCGATGACGCGGCCATTGCCGCGATCATGGGCGGCAACGTGCAGCGCCTGCTGCTGACCAGCTTGCCGGAAAACTGAGAGGCTGGTTGCGCAGTCCTCTTGACAGACGCGAGCGAAGCACTTCGCCACGCCCGCGTCTTGCATTACACTGGCGAGCGTTCACTCCTTAACCAATCGATGAGAAGCCCGTGCTCAAAGCACTCAAGAAAATGTTCGGCAAAGCCGAAGACGAGCAGCCACAACCAGCGCCGTCACCCGTAGCAGCGCCGGCCCAGAGCCGTGACGCCGACGACAAGCGTCCGCGCAAGAACAAGCCCGCCCGCACCGCCAGCGAGAGCGCAGGCGAGAGCCCCGAGCAACAGCAGCCCCGCCCGCCGAAAGCCGACAAGCCACGCCGCGAGCGCCCGGCCAAACCGGTGGACACCTGGAAGCTGGAAGACTTCGCGGTCGAACCCGCCGAAGGCAAGACCCGTTTCCATGACTTCAAGCTCGCCCCGGAGCTGATGCACGCCATCCACGACCTCGGGTTCCCCTACTGCACGCCGATCCAGGCCGGCGTACTGGGCTATACCCTCAAAGGTCAGGACGCCATCGGCCGCGCCCAGACAGGTACCGGCAAGACCGCTGCCTTCCTCATTTCGATCATCACCCAGCTGCTGCAGACCCCGGCGCCGAAAGAGCGCTACATGGGTGAGCCGCGCGCGCTGATCATCGCGCCGACCCGCGAACTGGTGGTACAGATCGCCAAGGACGCAGCCGAGCTGACCAAGTACACCGGCCTCAACGTCATGCAATTCGTTGGTGGCATGGACTTCGACAAGCAGCTCAAGCAGCTGGAATCGCGCTTCTGCGACATCCTCGTGGCCACACCGGGCCGCCTGCTGGACTTCAACCAGCGCGGTGAAGTGCACCTGGACATGGTCGAGGTGATGGTGCTGGATGAAGCCGACCGCATGCTCGACATGGGCTTTATCCCGCAGGTACGCCAGATCATCCGCCAGACGCCGATGAAGGGCGACCGTCAGACCCTGCTGTTCTCCGCCACCTTCACCGAGGACGTGATGAACCTGGCCAAGCAGTGGACGGTCAACCCGGCCATCGTCGAGATCGAGCCAGAAAACGTCGCCAGCGACACGGTCGAGCAGCACGTCTACGCCGTGGCCTCGGCGGACAAGTACAAGCTGCTGTACAATCTGATCTCGCAGAACGACTGGACGCGGGTCATGGTCTTCGCCAACCGCAAGGACGAAGTACGGCGCATCGAAGAGCGCCTGACCCGCGACGGCATCAGTGCCGTGCAGATGTCCGGTGACATTCCCCAGCACAAGCGCATCCGCGCGCTGGAAGGCTTCCGCGAAGGCAAGATCCGCGTGATGGTCGCCACCGACGTGGCCGGTCGCGGCATCCACGTCGATGCCATCAGCCACGTGATCAACTTCACCCTGCCGGAAGACCCGGACGACTACGTGCACCGCATCGGCCGCACTGGCCGCGCCGGCACCAGCGGCACCTCGATCAGCTTCGCTGGTGAGGACGACGCCTTCGCCCTGCCGCCAATCGAAGAGCTGATCGGCCGCAAGATCCAGTGCGAAATGCCGCCGGACGAGTTGCTCAAGCCGGTGCCGCGCAAGCACTGATAAGGCCGAAGCAGAACAAAGGCGAAGCCCTCCAGCTTCGCCTTTTTTATTTGACCCAGTTGATCGATACGCCATGCAACACTGCGATTACCTCATCATCGGCGCCGGTATTGCTGGCGCATCCACCGGCTACTTTCTCGCCAACCACGGCAAGACGCTGCTGCTCGAGCGCGAGGCGCAGCCCGGTTATCACGCCACCGGCCGCTCGGCGGCACTGTACACCGTGGCCTACGGCACGCCGCAGGTACGCGCGCTAACCGCCGCCAGTCGCGCCTTTTACGATGCCCCACCAGCCGGTTTCGCCGAGCATCCGCTACTCACGCCGCGTGGCGAGTTGGTGGTGGATTTCAGCGGTGACGCCGCCGAGCTGCAGCGTCAGTACGTGCAGGCCCGCGAGCATGTCGCAGAGGCTCGCCTGCTCAACGCTGACGAAGCCTGCGCGCGGGTTCCGGTACTGCGCCGTGAGCTCGTGCATGGCGCATTGCTCGACCCCAGCGCTGCCGATATCGACACCGCAGCGCTGCACCAGGGCTACCTGCGCGGCATCCGCCAGCAAGGCGGGGAAGTTCACTGCAACCGCGACGTGCTCTCGATCAGCCGTCACGCCGACGGCTGGCAGGTGGATTGCGCCGGGCAACGCTACCGCGCGGCCGTGCTGATCAACGCAGCCGGCGCCTGGTGCGACGACATCGCCCACCTGGCCGGCCTACCCGGCATCGGCCTGCAGCCCAAGCGCCGTAGCGCCTTCACCTTCAGCGGCCCGGCAGGCATCGATTGTCAGCACTGGCCGGCACTGGTCAGCCTGGATGAGTCGTTCTACTTCAAGCCCGATGCCGGCCTCTTACTCGGCTCGCCAGCCAATGCCGACCTGGTGGCGCCGCATGACGTGCAGCCCGAGGAGCTGGACATCGCCCTGGGCATCCATCAGATCGAGGCGCACACAACCTTGCAGATTCGCCGCCCGGCGCATACCTGGGCCGGCCTGCGCAGTTTCGTCGCCGACGGCGATCTGGTCGGCGGCTTCGATCCCCAGGCCGAGGACTTCTTCTGGGTGGCGGCGCAGGGCGGCTATGGCATCCAGACCAGTGCAGCCATGGGCCAGGCCTGCGCAGCCTTGATTCGTCGGCAGCCGCTGCCGCCTTCGCTACAGCGGTTCGGCCTCAGCGAAGCGCTACTCAGTCCAGCACGGTTACCCACATGCAAGCGATGCTGATTCGACTGCTACAGGGACTGTGCCTGCTGCCGGGCACTGCCCTGTTCATCGGTCTGCTGACCTGCCAGTTACAGCACGCGTGCCAGGTAGTGGCCTGGCCGCTATTGGCAGAGCCGGATGGACATCTCGCCATTGAGCTGGTGCTGGCCTGCTTACCTGCGTTTGCGCTGTTTCTTCTGGCCGCCGCCTGCGGTCTTCTGCGGCGTGTGCCTCCCGTGATTGTCATGCTGGTGTTCAGCCTGTGCGGTGCACTTGCGGCGTACTGCGCCGTCAGCCTGCTCGCCAGCGCCTATGGCAATACCTGGACGCCAGGCGAGGTTTTCCACGAGTTGCTCCTGAGCAACCTGGGCTTGCTTGTGCTGGCACTGTCGCCAGGTCTGGGGCTGCTGGCACTGCTGGAATGGCTCAACCGCCCGCGCCCTTGAGCACGTTCTGCTCCCGCTCGGCCGCTTCTCCGTGCTTGGCCGAGCTGTCTGGCTCGCGACGGAAACCGTCATCCTTGTTCAGGCTCAACTCCAGCACGCGGTCCCGACCGCCTTCGGCTATCAGGTAGCGACCACTCTCCAGCGGCAGTATCGCCTGTGGCGCCTTGAGGAAGGACAGCACCGTGGTCTGCTCGCCCTGGGCATCGACCAGCAGCAGGCGGGCGCGATGGGTCGAGTCCTCGCTGATCCACAAACCCTGCTCGTCGCAGAGCATGAACGTCGGGTTGCGCAGGCCCTCGATCACCACCGGATCGCGGCCATCCTCGCGCAGCTCGCGAATCACCCCGGTTTCCTTTTCGCTGTAGAGCATGCGCCCGTCCGTGCAGCGGGTGATCGACTCGGTTTCCGACAGGTTGTCGCGCACCACGCTCAATTTCCGGTCATCCCAGCGGTAGCGCCACAGCCGGCCGTTGCCCTTGCGATCCTCGATGGCATACAGGTAATGGCCGTCATCCCACAGCCCCTGCACCTGGTCGCCCTCGAACAACTCGGAAACCCGCGTGCCCTGCAGGAAGCTGACCGGCTTGTCGCCCGACTCCTGGCTGAACACCAGGCCACCACGCGCGCTGAGCAGGCCATCGGGCTTGGACAGCCCGCCGACCACCACCTCGCGTTCACCATCGGGTTGCATCAGCAGAATGCTGCCCTGGCCATCCTGCAACTCCTGACTGACCAGAATGCCGCCACCTGGAGCCCGCGCCAGCCCGGCGGCCTTCTGCACGCCGTCGTAGGCGACGCGGTACGACCAGCCACTGGCGGCCTGCACCGGAAAGAAGTACTGCCAGGAGAAGAAAATCAAAGCGGCGGCGACCAACGCGGCAGCGGCCAACAGTGCGTTTTTCAGCAAACGCAGGGGCATGTTCATGGTTACAGACTCGCAAAGTGTTCGTAGAGAATCGTCGCACCAACCAGCATCAGTACCACACCACCGAGAATCTCGGCACGCTTGCCGACCAGTTGGCCCAGCATACGACCCAGCAACATGCCCAATGTCACCATCAGGGTGGTGGCCAGACCGATACAAAGTGCTGCGACCAGGATGTTCACCTCGACGAAGGCCAGGCTCACGCCAACGGCCAGCGCGTCGATACTGGTGGCCACCGCGGTGACGGCCAGCACCCAGAAGGAATGGCGCGAGGGCTTGTCTTCAGGCGCGTCGTCATCGGCGCTGAGCCCGGCGTGGATCATGTGTACACCGAGCCCGACCAGCAGCACGAAGGCGATCCAGTGATCCCATTCGAGGACGAAACGGCTGGCGGCCTGGCCGATCAGCCAGCCGATGATCGGCGTGATGGCCTCGATGGTGCCGAAGATCACCCCGGCACGCAGGGCTTCGGCAAAGCGCGGTTTGTGCAGACCCGAACCCCTGCCGATGGCAGCGGCGAAGGCATCCGTCGACATGGCGAAGGACAGAAGCAGTAGCGAAAGAGGATTCAAGGGAAACTCCAGCCGGACCTGAGTCAACGACAAGCCACTGCGCGCCCGACCTGGCACAGGACTGTCGTTGGTCTCACCAATCCCAGCGGATGCGTTGGCCACGGCAGGTTGCCGAGAATGTTGACCAACGCGCCGACGCTAGCGCGACGGCAGGCTACTCCCCAAAGAGGCGCGCAGGATACTCCCCCGTGCGCCGAGGAGGAAGTGGCGGAGCCCAGCAACCGCTCAGCGGTAGCGAACGCCGCCGCCTTGGCATCAGGTCTCGACGCCCTGCTCAATCGGCTTCTCTGGCTCCACCTGCGGCGCCTCGGCGTCCTGCTCCTGTTCCTTGTCGTCCTTGCCCAGAGCACGGTTGGTGGAGTCCTGCAGAGAGTCCACCTGGCGGTTGACCTCATCGACCACTTCGCCGACCGAGTCGTTAATCAGTGCCTGCGCCTCCTTCTTCGCCTCTTCGGCAAGCTTCTGTGCGGACTGCTCGGCAGCATCACAGCCAGCCAGGGTGATCAGCACCAGGCCCAATGCGGCAGGCGCCAGGCGGGTTTTCCAGTGTTTGTGCATCATGCTTCTCCGGTTTCAAGGGCCCGGCCAGGCGTCATGCATAGCCGGGCGAAAATCTGTGATCAGGTTGGCTCGGGAGACTGGCCGCGGGTCTTGTACAGCGACAGCAGCACGCCGCCGATCAGCAGGCCCAGGGTCACGCTCAGCGACACCACGGCCGGGATCTTGCCGATGATGCCGACCAGGAAGATCTTCGCGCCGATGAATACCAGTACCAGCGCCAGCGCGTACTTGAGGTAGGCGAAGCGGTGGATCAGCGCCGCCAGGGCGAAGTACAGGGCGCGCAGGCCGAGGATGGCGAAGATGTTCGAGGTGTAGACGATGAACGGATCCTGGGTGATGGCGAAGATCGCCGGCACGCTGTCGATGGCGAACATCAGGTCGGCGCACTCGATCAGGATCAGCGCCAGGAACAGCGGCGTCACCCACAGCACGCTGCGGCCCTTGCCATCGTCCTGGCGGACGAAGAAGCGCTCGCCATGCAGGTCGTCGGTCACACGCAAGTGCTTGCGCAGGAACTTCACCAGCACGTTGTTCTGCAGATCCGGCGCATCGTCGAGCTTGGAGAACAGCATCTTCACACCGGTGAAGAACAGGAAAACGCCGAACACGTAGAGGATCCAGCTGAACTCGTGGAGCAGCGCCGCGCCCAGGCCGATCATCAGCGCCCGCAGCACCAGCACGCCCATGATTCCCCAGAACAGCACCTTGTGCTGGTACTGCCGCGGGATCGCCAGGAAGCTGAAGATCATGGCCATGAGAAACACGTTGTCCATGGACAGCGATTTCTCGATCAGAAAGCCGGTGAGGTAATCCATGCTGGCGTCGCCGCCTTTCTGGAAGAACACCCAGACACCGAACAGCAGGCCTGCGCTGATGTAACCAGCGGACAGCAACAGGCTCTCGCGCACGCCGATTTCGCGGTTATCGCGATGCAGCACGCCAAGGTCGAAGGCCAACAGGGAGATGACGACAGCGATGAAGACCAGCCACAACCAGGTGGCCGTGCCGAGGAAGTCGGCGAAGAGAAACGGTTCTAGGGCAGTCATGAGCCCCTCCTACAGTCAGATTGAACAGACTGTGATTCCGACATCGCGGTATTAACCGCCAGAGGGGCCCGGCATCACGGGCGCCAATATATTCAGGCTGCGAACGCCACTCAACGGGGCGAATTTTACAAAGTATTTCCGGTTCTACGCCGCTACAGCGCCTGCTGCCGTCTTGTAGGAGCCAGCTTGCTGGCGATCAGCCGCCGGCACCAGGATCGCCCGCAAGCGAGCTCCTACGGGATTCGCTGTTTATCCGCAGGTTTCAGAACAAACCGAGCTGCCCGTCTACCAGCCGCTCGAACTCGCCGCCGACGAACGGCAGAATGGCATCGGCCACCGGTTTCAGTTGGCGGCTGATGTAGTGCTCGTAGTCCACCGGCGCCAGCAGACGCTCCAGCGGTTGCGGCCCGCCGGTGGTGATCAGGTAGCTGATCCAGCCGCCACGCTGGTACTGCAAGGGCCGGCCAAGACGCTGGTTATGTTCGTCGGCCAGGCGCGCAGCACGCACGTGCGGCGGCACGTTGCGCTGGTAGTCGTCCAGCCGCCGACGCAGTCGCTTGCGGTAGACCAGCAGCTCGTCCAGCTTGCCGGCCAGCGTGCGTTTCACGTAATCACGCACGTAGTCCTCGTACGGCAGCCCGGCGAACACCAAGCGGTACAGCTCCTGCTGGAAACGCTGGGCCAGCGGCGACCAGTCGGTACGTACCGTCTCCAGGCCCTTGAACACCATGCGTTCGCTGCCGCTGGCTTCGCTCACCAGGCCTGCGTAGCGCTTCTTGCTGCCCTCCTCGGTGCCACGGATGGTGGGCATGAGAAAGCGTCGGTAGTGGGTCTCGAACTGCAGCTCCAGCGCGCTGATCAAGCCGTACTCACGCTGCAGATGCTCGCGCCACCAGGCGTTGACGCGGGCCACCAGCGCGCGGCCGATGCGCGTTGCCTCGTCCTCGTCGTGGGCACGGCCGAGCCAGACGAACGTGGAATCTGTGTCGCCGTAGATCACCGCATGCCCCTCGGCTTCGATCAGCTCGCGGGTACGCTTCATGATCTGGTGCCCGCGCAAGGTGATCGACGAAGCCAGGCGCGGATCGAAGAAGCGACAACCGCTGGAACCGAGTACGCCGTAGAAGGCGTTCATGATGATCTTCAACGCCTGCGACAAGGCCGCATTGTCCTCGCGCTTGGCCGCCTCACGGCCCTGCCAGACGCGCTCGACGATGGCCGGCAGGCAATGCCGGGTGCGCGAGAAGCGCGCGCCGCGAAAGCCTTCCACCGAGTGTTCGTCATCCGGCTGGTGCAAGCCTTCGACCAGCCCCAGCGGGTCGATCAAAAAGCTGCGGATGATCGACGGATACAGGCTCTTGTAGTCCAGCACCAGCACCGAGTCGTAAAGGCCGGGACGCGAGTCCATGACGAAGCCGCCAGGGCTGTTCTCGCCACGAATGTCGCCAAGATTAGGCGCGACGAAGCCCAGGCGGTGCATGGGTGGCAGGTACAGGTGAGTGAAGGCCGCCACCGAGCCACCGCTGCGGTCAGCCGCCAGGCCGGTGACACTTGAGCGCTCCAGCAGGAAGGCGAGCAGATCGGTGTGGGCGAAGATGCGCGTGACCAGCTCGCAGTCCTTGAGGTTGTATAGCGCCAGCGCCGGCTTGTCCTCGTCGAACATGCGCTGGATCTCATCCATCCGCGCATAGGGCGTGTCGATGGCCTTGCCCTCGCCGAGCAACGTCTGCGCCACCGACTCCAGGCTGAACGAGGGGAAGCTCCAGGTCGCCGAACGCAGCGCCTCGATGCCATCGATGATCAGCCGCCCGGCCGCCTCGGCGAAGTAGTGCTGACTGCTGTTGTGCTGGCGCCAGCCCATCACGTCACCGCCACGCCCCAGCAGCAGTGGCACCTTGAACTGCTCGGCATGCTCGCGCAGCACACGCAGGTCGAACTGCACCAGGTTCCAGCCGATGATGGCGTCCGGATCATGCAGCGCCAGCCAGGTATTGAGGCGTTCGAGCAAGGCCTTGCGGCTGTCGCAGTACTCCAGGTCGAAGTCAACGATGCTGGCGTCGCCATTGGCCGGACCGAGCATATACACCTGGCGCTGACCGCAGCCTTCCAGGGCGATGGAATACAGCTCGCCCCGCGCGCTGGTTTCGATATCAAGCGAAACCAGGCGCAGCGTCGGGCGGTAATCAGGCGCGGGTTTGAGCGACTTGCATAGCAGGCTGCCGTCCTGCTGCTCAACGCCCTCGAAGCTGACGGAGGCGGTGATGAAACGCTCCATCAGGTAGCGATCTGGCGGACGGATATCGGCCTCGTAGACATCGACACCAACCTGGCGCAGCTTCTTCTCCAACTGCAGCAACTGGCGGTACTGACGGCAGTATAGGCCCAGCACCGGACGACGCTTGAAGTCGCGCAAGGCCAGCTCGCGCAGCTCGACGCCCGACTCGGCGCGCAGCAACGGCTCGGCCCAGGCGCGCTGCTCGACCGGGATGAAGGCCACCGACTCCTGGCACGGCAGGCGTATCTGGCGCGGGCCGGCATCGGTCGCCAGCCAGAAGGCCACTTCTGTGCCCTCCGCCGTGTCGCGCCAATGGCGGCTGAGCACGAAGCCTTGCTGGGGTTGCGTCATCATCTTTTCAGGCAAGCACGATCTGCCCCCTCTCCCGCTTGCGGGAGAGGGCTGGGGAGAGGGTGTGAGCTTTTCCCCTCTCCCCCGGCCCCTCTCCCATGAATGGGAGAGGGGAGAAAACAGCCTCTGCAGTTGCCCCTTACCTCGAACCAAACTGGCCGGCCATTCTACGCCAGCGGTTACAATGGCGCCTTTTCCGCGGAACAACGCGATGAGCCACATTCCTCCCTACGGCACCGGCGACGCCTCCTACCAGGCGGCTGGCGGTATCGACGGTCTGCGCAATCTGGTCGATGATTTCTACCGGCTGATGGACGAACGCCCCGAAGCCGCCGCCCTGCGCGCCCTGCACCCAGCCGACCTGAGCGCCTCGCGCGACAAGCTGGCGTGCTTTCTCAGCGACTGGCTGGGCGGGCCGCGTCTGTTCGCCGAGAAATACGGCAGCATCAGCATCCCGGCCTTCCATGCGCAGTGGCCAATCGACCAGGCGCTGGCCGAAAGCTGGCTGAGCTGCATGGCCGGCGCCATCGCCCTGCAGAACTATGCACCGGCCTTCGCCGACTACCTGCTGACCCAACTACGCGTCCCCGCCGAACGCTCGGTGCAGGCCAGCCAAAACCGTCACCGCAAGGAAACCCCAACATGAGCCTTGAGCTAATCATCGAAGACCTGCAACCCGGCGACGGCAAGGCCGTGGTCAAGGGTGCCCTGATCACCACCCAATATCGCGGCTGGCTGGCCGACGGCAGCGAGTTCGACTCATCCTGGTCGCGCGGCAAGCCGTTCCAGTGCGTGATAGGCAGCGGTCGTGTGATCAAGGGCTGGGACCAAGGGCTGATCGGTATGCAGGTGGGCGGCAAACGCAAGCTGCAGGTGCCGGCGCACTTGGGTTATGGCGAGCGCAGCATGGGCGCAATTCCGCCCAATTCTGACCTGACCTTCGAGATCGAACTGCTGGAAGTACTGACCCGCGATGACTGATACCGCCCTCGCCACCCTGCGCGAGCACCTGCTGCAGGCACTGGAAAATCACCCCGGCAGCGAGACTCGCCGCCTGTTCCACGGTCGCGGCCGCTGCTGGCCGGGGCTGGAGCAGATCACCGTCGACTGGCTGTCCGGCATGGTGCTGGTGATGCTGTTCCGCGAGCCGTCGCCAGCGCTAAGGCCGCTGCTCATGGAGTTGCTGGAAACGCCGCAATGGCAGGCCAGCGGCGCGCGCGGCCTGCTGCTGCAACATCGCTACGTGCAGGGCAGCGAGAGTGAATGGCTGGCCGGCGAGCCGCAGGCGCAATGGCCGATCATCGAGGACGGCCTGCACTACCTACTGGATCTGGGCAGCAAGCAGAACAGTGGCCTGTTCCTCGATATGCGTCTGGGCCGCCAGTGGGTGCGCGAGCAGGCTGACGACAAGCGCGTGCTCAACCTGTTCGCCTATACCTGCGGCTTCTCCGTGGCAGCTATCGCCGGCGGCGCTACGCACGTGGTCAACCTGGACATGGCGCGCGCCGCACTGTCACGCGGGCGTGACAACCATCGCCTGAACCAGCATGACCTGAGCCGAGTGGAGTTTCTCGGCCACGAGCTGTTCAAGTCCTGGGGCAAGGTGCGCAAGAGTGGGCCGTACGATCTGGTGATCATCGACCCGCCGAGCTTTCAGAAAGGCAGCTTCGCCCTCACCCAGGACTACGCCAAGATTCTCCGGCGCCTGCCTGAGCTGCTGACCGAGCGCGGCACGGTGCTGGCATGCGTCAATGACCCGGACATCGGCCCGGATTTCATTGTCGACGGCATGGCTGCAGAGGCATCGCAACTGCACTTCGTCGAGCGCCTGGAAAACCCAGCGGAGTTTCCCGACATCTCGCCCGAGAGCGGCCTGAAAGCGCTGGTGTTTCAACTGTAGCCCGGATGCAATCCGGGAATTGCTGGCCCCGGATGCAATCCAGCTACCGAATACCCAGGCGCCTGGCCAAGCGACTGAGGTTGGCGCGATCCACCCCCAACTCGCGCGCGGCATCGGCCCACTTGCCCTGATGGCGCGCCAGGCACTGTTCGATCACCTGACGCTGGAAGGCATCCACCGCCGCGCGCAGCTCCACCCCTTCCGGCACCGGCTCGCCAGACGCCAATACGGCCTCGACAGCGACGTTCTTCTCGCTAGCGGGCAAGTCCAGATCCTGCACATCCAGGCTGAGAATGCGCGGCCGCTCGCCATGGCGCGCCAGCGCCTTGATCGCTGCACGGCCGATCAGGTGCTCCAGCTCGCGCACGTTGCCTGGCCAGTCGTGACCCAGCAACGCCTTCTGCGCCTCGGCACTCAAGCGCAGGCTACGCAGACCGAGCCGGGCGCGATTTTCTTCGAGGAAATAACCAGCCAGCAGCAACACGTCACGGCCACGCTCGCGCAGTGGCGGCACCGGTAACGGATAGACGCTCAGGCGGTGATACAGATCAGCGCGAAACCGCCCGGCACGCACCTCCGCCGCCAGGTCACGATTGGTGGCAGCGATCACCCGCACGTCGACACGGTGCTCGCGATCCGAGCCGACCCGCTGCAACTGGCCGCTCTGTAGCACGCGCAGCAACTTGGCCTGGATCGCCAACGGCAGCTCGCCCACTTCATCGAGGAACAGGCTGCCGCCATCGGCCAACTCGAACTTGCCACTGCGCTCGCTCATCGCCCCGGAGAAGGCGCCGCGCACGTGGCCGAACAGCTCGCTCTCCACCAGTGCATCGGGCAGCGCCGCGCAGTTGATACTGACCAGCGGCCGTTGCGCACGCAGTGAGGCAGCGTGGATGGCCTCGGCCACCAGCTCCTTGCCAACGCCGGTCTCGCCAGTGATCAGCACGGTCAGCGGGCTGTCGCCGACCAGACGAATCTCGTCCTGCAGCTTGCGCAGCGCCGCGCTCTGCCCCACCAACTCGCGCGGTTGCTGGCGCGCCTGCTTGTACAGTTCGGTGAGCTGGCGCTCGGCTTCGACCCGCTGCGCCAGGCCGCTGATGCGCTGGCTGACCTTGACCGTGGCTGCCGCCAGGCTGGCGAAGGCTTCCAGGTTGTCCAGCTCGAAACGCCCGAAGCTGGCCGGGTCGAGCGAATCCAGGGTCAGCAGGCCCCAGAGCTGCTCATCCAGATACAGCGGGCAGCCGAGGCAATCGTGCACCTCCAGGTGGCCATGCAGCCCCTCGACCAGACCGTCATAGGGGTCAGGCAGGCCGCAATCAGCGGCGAAGCGGGTCGGCCCGGCGTGTTCCAGCAACGCGGCCAGACGCGGGTGTTCACTGACTCGGAAACGCCGCCCCAGGGTGTCCGGACTCAGCCCCTCGACCGCCAGTGGCACCAGCACCTCGCCGTCGAGTCGCAGCAGCGCCACGGCATCGCAAGGAAAGAGCTGGCGCAAGGCAGCAAGCAGCCGGCGGTAACGCTCACCGTCATCCAGCTCGCGGGACAGATCGGCGACCAGGGGTATCAAGGTTTCCAGCAGAGGATTAGCGGTCATTTCGACTACTCAAAGTCTTTATGACTCACACGCAAGGCGAGTCATTAATACAACAATAAAAGCAAGCCATTGATATTTAATGATTATTTATCTGGCACGCTTACTGATAGGTATCTCGCGCTAACGCTAGCACGCCACCACTGGCCAGACGAGCCACAGCGGCGTCTTTTATTTGCCTTGCGGAGATACCCCATGCTGACCCCTGCTCAACGCGACCTGATCAAAGCCACCGTGCCCCTGCTGGAAGGCGGCGGCGAAGCGCTGACCACCCATTTCTACCGGATGATGCTCAACGAGTACCCCGAGGTGCGCCCACTGTTCAACCAGGCGCACCAGGCCAGCGGTGACCAGCCGCGTGCACTGGCTAATGGCGTGCTGATGTACGCCCGCCATATCGACCGCCTCGAAGCCCTCGGCCCGCTGGTGCGCCAGGTGGTGAACAAGCACGTTGCCCTGCAGATCCTCCCCGAGCACTACCCCATCGTCGGCAGTTGCCTGCTGCGCGCGATCCGTGAAGTGCTGGGCGAAGAGATCGCCACCGACGCGGTGATCGAGGCTTGGGCCTTGGCCTACCAGCAACTGGCCGATATCTTCATCGGCGCCGAGGAACAGCTCTATACCGAGAATGCATCGGCGCCGGGCGGCTGGCGCGGCGCGCGGGCCTTCCGCGTGGCGCGCAAGGTCGTCGAGAGCGCCGAGATCACCTCGTTCCACCTGGTGCCGGTCGATGGCCGCGCGTTGCTCGACCATCAGCCTGGCCAGTACATCGGCATGCGCCTGCTGCTGGACGGCGAAGAAGTACGCCGCAACTACTCGCTATCGGCCCTGGCCAACGGCCGCGAATACCGCATCAGCGTCAAGCGCGAGCCGGGTGGCCGGGTGTCCAATCACCTGCACGATAACGTCCAGGTCGGCGACGAGCTGGAGCTATTCCCACCGTCAGGCGAGTTCACCCTGAGCGCCTCGGACAAGCCATTGGCCCTGATCAGCGCTGGCGTCGGCATCACTCCGGCGCTGGCCATGCTCGATGCCGCGCGGCACAGCGGCCGGCCGATCCACTTCATCCACTGCGCGCGCAATGCCGAGGTGCATGCCTTCCGCGACTGGGTCGACGCCCATGCCGCCGAACATCCGCAGATTCGCCACTACGTCTGCTACAGCGAACCGCGCGAGGGTGACACAGCTGACGCCACCGGTTTTCTGAGCCGCGATCTGCTAGCGCAATGGCTACCGGCCGAACGTAACCTGGACGCCTACTTCCTTGGCCCGAAACCGTTCATGGCCCAGGTAAAGCGCCACCTGCAGGCACTGGGTGTACCGGACGAGCAAAGCCGCTACGAGTTCTTCGGCCCGGCCTCGGCCCTGGATAGCTGATCGATGAGGAGGTGAACCATGTACCCGCTGAACCTGCCACCCGCGCACATCCTGCATCTGTCCAGCCAACTGCTCTGGAGCGGTCTGTTTCTGCTGCTTCTGGGACTGCTGGCGGCCTACGGCATGGAACGCTACCTGAACGTGCCGACACTGGTGCTGGCGCACAGCCTGACGCTGCTCGGTCCCAGCATCTTGAAGATCGGCTACGTGCTGCGCCTAATCGCGCAGGAACGTTTGAAAGAGGAGGCATGCTCTCATGCACTTGCTTGATCGCCAGCGGGCACTGGCCATCGCGCCGCTGTGGCGCCTGGGCTTTCGCTCGTTCTTCCTCGCTGGCGCGTCGTTCGCCCTGCTCGCCGTCGCCCTCTGGGCGGCGGTGCTGCATGGCGCACCGGGTCTGGCGGTGCCCGGCGGCATGCTGGCCTGGCATCGTCATGAGATGCCCTTTGGTTTCGGCCTGGCGATAATCGCCGGTTTTCTGCTCACCGCCGTACAGAACTGGACGGGCCGCCCAGGCCTGAACGGGCGGCCGCTGATCATGCTGTTCGGCGTGTGGCTAGCGGCACGTCTGGCCTGGTTCGCACCCGTACCGCTGGCGGTGCTGATTGCCTTGCAGCTGGCTTTCACCGGCCTGTTCATCACGCAGATGGCGCGCCAGCTGATCGCCGCGAGACAGCGCAACAACTACCCGATCCTGCTGGTGCTGAGCCTGCTCGCGCTATGCCAGTCACTCACTCTCGCCGGCCTGGCAATGGGCGACGACGGCTGGCAACGCCGTGGAGCGTTGGCCGCACTGTGGCTGATTGCGGTCATGCTGAGCCTGATCGGTGGGCGAGTCATTCCCTTCTTCACCCAGCGCGGCCTGGGCCGAACCGAGGCCTTCGCCGCCCATCCCTGGCTGGATCGTCTGTTGCTGGTCTGCGGTGTGCTGGTCGCGGTCTTGTTCGCCAGCGGGCATAACCTGCAGGCGAACTCATGGTTGGCCACGCCGTTCATCGTGCTGAGCGCGCTGCATGGCCAGCGCCTGTGGCGCTGGCACCTGCGCGGTATCTGGCGCGTGCCGCTGCTGTGGTCGCTGCACCTGGGCTACGCCTGGCTGCTGGTCGCCAGCCTCGGCATGGCCGCCTGGCACCTGGGCTGGCTGACGCAACCCAACCTGGCCAATCACGCGCTGGCGGTGGGGGCAATGGGCGGGCTGATCCTGGCGATGATGGCGCGGGTCAGCCTAGGCCATACCGGGCGTGCCCTGCAGTCGCCTAATGCGATGGCCTGGGCCTTTGGCCTGCTCAACTTGGGCGCGCTGATTCGGGTCTCGGCGGGCGGCAGTTGGTTATGGCTGGCAGCAATCTGTTGGGGCGCGTCCTTCGCGCTGTTCGTCGGGTATTACGCGCCGATACTTTGCCGGGCGCGGGTCGATGGACATCCGGGGTGAGTGGAGGAAATTTCGGTGCGCACGGCGCACCCTACGGGTCGGGTGCGATCAAACGGCCAGACCGTAGCCGGATGCAATCCGAGGCAACGATTTCCCGGATTGCATCCGGGCTACGTTTTTAAAGTAATGACATCAATCGACCAGCGTGCAGGCCATCACCAGCGCATCTTCGCGGCCACCCACGGCCGGGTAGTAATCGCGGCGGCGTCCCACTTCGTTGAAGCCAAAACGCTCGTACAGGCGGTAGGCACCCTGATTGCTGGCACGCACCTCAAGAAAGCACTCGCGCCCGCCCAGCTCATAGGCCTCTTTCATCAGGTGTTCGAGCAGACGCAGGCCAAGCCCACGGCCCTGACTTTCCGGCTTGACGGTGATATTGAGCAGGTGCGCTTCGTCAAGGATCAGGTTGATCACGCCGTGGCCAACCTGCTGGTTGCCTTCGAACATCAGCCAGCAGTTATAGGACTTGAGGCTGTCGGTGAAGATGCCGCGCGTCCAGGGGTGGCTGAAGGCGGCGTATTCGATCTTCAGCACAGCATCGAGATCCGCTTCGGTCATCGGGCGGAAGGTAATCGCATCGCTCATTGGGCGTAACTCAGGCACAAAGACGGGTGTTCTCAGGAGTGAGCAGGGGCTGACCAGCGTTGACGAACCCGCCGCATGGCCTGCCACAGTTCACGCTTGCGCGCCGGCTCTTCCATCAGCAGTTCCAGGCCCGGCAAGGCCCAGCAGGCGCCGAGGCCTTCGACCTGCAGCTCGCGGTTGTAACTGTGCTCATCGCCTTCGCCGGCAAAGCGAATGGCCGGCAGACCAACCAGCCACAGGCAGGCGCTGGGCTGTTCTTCGAGACGCGCGGCCACGAAACTCTGCACGAACTCCAGCGCCGCTTGCGGGCCTTGATCCATATTGCCGCGCACCAGCAGCGGCCAGCGCACCGGCTCGCCGAGCAGTTGCGGGCTGTCCGGCAGACCGGCGGCGCGCAGCAGATCCTTGAGCAGGATGTAAGCCGGGTCGCGGCTCTGGAATGGCTGGCCGGTGGGCAATTCCACCAGCAGGGCGCAGTCGCCGGCACGCAGCAACTGCAGGGAGAATCGCGGCGGTGGAACGCTGACGCGAAGCGGTTTTTCCTCGACTGGCTCCGGCTCTGTCGCTGGCACTTCGGCCGCCACCTGGCGCGGCTGGGCGCCCGGGCGCGGAATCTCGATCTTCGGCCGCACGACCGGCGCCTCGCGTACCGGCTCGGCCACTACGGCCACCGGTTCGCTCACGATAGCCAGCGGCGCTTCGGCAGGCGGCGGCGCAAGCAATTCGGCACGCGACGGCGCGGCAAAGGGCAGCTCGGTACGCGGGAGCCAGGTGGCCACCTGCATGGCATCGAGATAGGCGCGACGGCGCAGCTCGGCATTCAAACCAGAAGTATCCAGTGCAGTCATTTGATCGGGGGGCGATTGTCGCGTGAATCGAGGGGCGCGGATAGTCCCTGAGCGTCGCCCACCTGTTGCCGCAACAGGGTAATGAAGACCTGCGCCGGCGGGCTCAAGTAGCACGGCTTGCGCTGCAGCAGGCCGATGCTGCGCGCTGGCGCTTGGCTGAGCACGTGCACAGCGAGGCTGCCGTCGCTGTTGAAGGTATCGGCGACGCTGGCCGGCAGCAGAGCGAAACCCAACCCCGCACGCGCCAGCGCGGCCGCGCTGCTCATGTAGGCCACTTCCCAGGCAGGATCGCGCTGCAACCCCATACGCAGCAGGGTTTCATCGGCCATACCGCGCAGGCTGGTGTCGCGGGTGGTGGCAATGTAGTCCTGCTCACGTAACGCAGCGAGCAACGCCTTGCCGCGCAGGTGCTCTTGACCGCTTACCAACAGCACCAGGCTGTCGTCGTAGAGCGGCTGAAAATCCAGCGCGCCGAGGTCGTCAGCCGCCGAGGTAATAGCGAAATCCACCTCAGCCGCACTCACCCACTGGCGGATTTCCCCGGCGCGGCCGTCGTGCAGGCTGATGTCGATACCGGGATAGCGTCGCCGGTATTCCTGCATCACCCGTGGCAGGGGCTCGATGGCCACCGACGGCAAGACAGCGATGCGTAGCGAGCCACTCTCCAGATGCAATTGCTCGTGCGCGTCGTGCACGGCGTTGTCCATGTCACGCAGCAAGCGACGAGCCTGTTCGAGAAAACGCAGGCCGGCGGCGGTCAGCTCCACACTGCGCGTGTTGCGCGCCAGCAGCGTCAAGCCGAGGGCATCCTCGAGTTTGCGCAGGCTGTAGCTGAGCGCCGGTTGCGACAGGTGAACCTGCTCGGCGGCGCGACTGAAACTGCGGTGTTCGGCAATCAGGACGAAGGCCTGAAGCTGGCGAAAGCTGATGTCCATGGCTCGGCAACTTATAAAATTCTCTTATTAATTCATATCACATTTCGAATTCACAACTAAATCCACAGGCATCACCCTTGCTGCATATCTGACCGTGAGATGGATCGACAATGACCACAACAGTCCATATCGGGTGCGGCGCGGGCTTCGCCAATGATCGCCCCGATGCCGCGCTGGCTCTGGCCAACGACCTCGCCGGTCGCGACGGCCGACGCTTCCTGTTCTTCGAACTGCTGGCCGAGCGCACCTTGGCCGAAGCCCAGCTACGCCGCCTCAACGATGCCCAAAGCGGCTATGCCCTGCGCCTGTTCGACTTCCTCGAACCGGTACTGGAGACCTGCCTGGACGCAGGCATCGCCATCGTTACCAACGGTGGCGCTGCCAACCCCACCGCCGCCGCCACGCGCCTGCGCCAGCAGTTGCAGGGCACGCGTCACGCTTCGGCACGCATCGCCTGCGTACTGGGCGACGACCTGCTCGGCAGCGATATCGATCTGCAGCAGTGGCTGCCCGCACAACTCGACGGCGAAGTGGTCTCGGTCAATGTCTACAGCGGTGCCGATGGCATCGTCCAGGCGCTGGATCAGGGCGCCGACATCGTCCTCTGCGGCCGCGTTGCCGACCCCAGCCTGGCGGTCGGACCGCTGCGCCATGCCTTCGGCTGGCAGGCCCATGAGTGGGACCGCATCGCCCAGGCCACGGCAGTCGGTCACCTGCTCGAATGCTGTACCCAAGTCAGCGGCGGTTACTTCGCTCACCCAGGCCTGAAGGACGTACCGGACCTGGCCAATGTCGGCTGCCCTATCGCCAGCGTATCGGCCGAGGGACAGATCGTCATCGGCAAGGCGGCCGGCACCGGAGGCTGCGTCACCGAACGCACGATCAAGGAACAACTGCTCTACGAGGTCCACGACCCGGCCAGCTACCTGACACCGGACGTGATCATGGACCTGAGCCAGGTTCATGTCCGGCAGATCGCAACCGATCAGGTGGTGGTCGAGGGTGTGCGCGGCAAACCGCAGCCAACGCACCTCAAGGGCCTGGTCGGCCTGCGCGGCAAGTGGTTCGCCGAAGCGGAGATTTCCTACGCGGGCCCTGGCGCCGTGGCTCGCGCAGCGCTGGCGCGCGACATCCTGCTGCAGCGCTGCACCAAGCTGGCGCCGCAGCTCACGCCATGGATCGATGTGATCGGCGTTGCCAGTCTGTTCAACGACACTGGCGGTCAGTGGCTGCAGCAGCGCCTGGCCCAGGCGCCCGATTGCCAGGACGTGCGCCTGCGCATCAGTTTCCTGGACCGTGACAAGCCCCTGCTGGAACGCCTGTTGCTCGATGCCGAATCGCTCTACACCAACGGCCCCGCCGGCGGTGGCGGCGTACGCCGGCATATCGGCGAATCCCTCGGTACCGCCAGTTTCCTCATCGAACGCACTGCGGTGCGGCAACAGCTGGAGTGGTTCTGATGACCGATGTACTGCTGTGCGACTACGCCCACGCCCGTGCTGGCGACAAGGGCAATACCCTGAGCGTGGCGGTGTTCGCCTTCGCTGCCGAGCACTATGCCTGGCTGGCCCGTGAGCTGACCTGCGAACGGGTGGCCGGCTGCCTGAACCACCGCGCCATTGGCACGGTGAAACGCTACGAGCTGCCGAACCTGGGCGGCCTCAACTTCGTGGTGGAGAACGCACTGGAAGGTGGCGTCAACGCCAGCCCCGGGCTGGACCGTCACGGCAAGAGCCTGAGTTACGCCCTGCTCGGCCTGAGGCTACCGCCTCCGGACTGAACCGTCATTTCACCCCGCCTCCAACAATAACAACACCGGAGAGATCGACATGATCACCGCCCTGGGCTTCGGCCTGATGTTTGTCATCGTCACCCTGATCCTGCTGCGTCGGATCAGCCCACTGGTCGCCTTCGTCACCCTACCGGTAATCGCCTGCGCCATCGCCGGTTTCGGCCTGAACGAGATCGGCAAGTTCGCCACCGACGGGCTCAAGGCCGTAGCACCGACCGCCACACTGTTCATCTTCGCCATCCTCTATTTCGGCATCATGCGCGAGCGTGGCCTGTTCGCGCCGCTGGTCAACTTCCTGCTACGCAGCACCGGCGGCAAGCCGCTGGCGGTAGCGGTGGTCACCGTTGCCGTGACGGCAGTGACCCACCTGGACGGCATCGGCGCCGCGACCTTCCTGCTGGTGATTCCGGCCCTGTTGCCGCTGTACCTGCGCCTGGGCATGAAACGCGAAATGCTGCTGTGCCTGGTGGTGCTCAGCGCCGGGGTGATGAACATGGTGCCCTGGGGCGGCACTACGGCGCGCGCCTCAGCGGTGACCGGCATCGACGCCTCGCAGCTGTGGATCTCGCTGATTCCCGTGCAGGCGGTAGGCCTGGCACTGGTCATGGCCCTGGCCGTATTCCTTGGTCTGCGTGCCCAACGCAGCTTCCATGGCTATGCCGTGGTCGCCGGCCACGAAGCCGCGCAGACGGCTGAACCTGGCGATGACAGCCATCAATTGAGCCCAATGAACTGGCGCTACTGGGCCAACCTGGCGCTGACCCTGATCATTCTCATCTGCCTGTTCACTGGCGCCTTTCCGCTGTTCGCCTGCTTCATGGTCGGCCTCGGCGTCGCCCTGGTGCTCAACTACCCGAGCCTGGCGGAGCAGAACCAGGCCGTACTGCGCCACGCCAGCGATGCCATGCAGATGGCCCTGGTGATGCTCGCGGCCGGCATCCTGCTCGGCGTGCTGTCCGGCGCCGGCATGTCCGATGGCATGGCGCACTGGATGATCAACGTCCTGCCCGAAGGCTCAGCCAACTGGCTGCACGTGATCATCGGCGCCTTCGGCGTGCCGCTGGGCATGCTGTTCTCGCCGGACGCCTACTACTTCGCCCTGCTGCCAGTGATTCGCGATGTCGCTGTGGCTGCAGGTGTCGATGCCCAAGCCGTGGCCAGCGCCATGCTGATCGGCGAGAACACCGGTTTCGGCATCAGCCCGGTAGTGCCGAGCGTTTACCTGGCCATCGGCCTGGCCGGCGTCGAGCTATACAAACACATCCGCTATACCGTGCTGTGGGCCTGGGGCATCAGCCTGGTGATGCTGGCAGCGGCAGTGCTGTTTGGTGTGGTGACAATCTGAGACTGCTCCGAAACGAAAAAAGGATCGCCGAGGCGATCCTTTTTTCATTCTGCAGGGCGAATCAGGCAGGCTGATTCCACGGGCGGTCGCCGTGCTCATCCTTGATGCGGGTGGGCAGGCCCATCACATCAAGCAGCTTGAGGAACGGCTCGGCCGGCAGCTCTTCGACGTTGACCATGCGCTTGGCATCCCACTCGCCACGCGCGACCAGCAGCGCGGCGGCGACCGGCGGCACGCCGGCGGTGTAGGAGATGCCCTGGCTGTCGGTCTCGGCAAAGGCGTCTTCGTGGTCGGCCACGTTGTAGATGAACAGCTCGCGCGGCTGGCCATCCTTGGTGCCTTTGACCAGATCACCGATGCAGGTCTTGCCGGTGTAGCCCGGCGCCAGCGAGGCGGGATCGGGCAGCACGGCCTTGACCACTTTCAGCGGCACCACTTCAAGACCTTCGGCGGTCTTGACCGGTTGCTCGGAGAGCAGGCCGAGGTTTTTCAGCACGGTGAACACGTTGATGTAGTGGTCGCCGAAGCTCATCCAGAAACGCACGTTCGGTACGTCGAGGTGCTTGGACAGCGAGTGCACCTCGTCATGGCCGGTCAGGTACAGGTTCTGCTCGCCCACAACCGGCAGATCGTCGGTGCGTTTGACTTCGAACATACTGTTGCTGGTCCACTGGCTGTTCTGCCAGCTGTAGACCGTGCCGGTGAATTCGCGGAAATTGATTTCCGGGTCGAAATTGGTGGCGAAGTACTTGCCGTGCGAGCCGGCGTTGACGTCGAGGATGTCGATCGACTCGATCGTGTCGAAGTACTGTTGTTGCGCCAGAGCGGCATAGGAGTTGACCACGCCCGGGTCGAAGCCGACGCCGAGGATGGCGGTCACGCCCTTGTCCTGGCATTCGGCCAGGTGCTTCCACTCGTAGTTGCCGTACCACGGCGGGGTTTCACAGATCTTGCTCGGATCTTCGTGGATAGCGGTGTCCAGGTAGGCGACGCCGGTGTCGATACAGGCGCGCAGCACGGACATGTTGAGGAACGCCGAGCCGACGTTGATGACGATCTGCGATTCAGTCTCGCGGATCAGTGCCTTGGTCGCGTCCACGTCCAGGGCGTTCAGCGCATAGGCGTTGATCTCGCCGGGCTGCTTGAGGCCGCCCTTGGCCTGCACGCTGTCGATGATGGCCTGGCATTTGGAGATGTTGCGCGACGCAATTGCAATGCGACCTAACTCGTCATTGTGTTGCGCGCACTTATGGGCCACCACCTTGGCAACACCTCCTGCACCAATGATCAGAACATTCTTCTTCAATTGTTTCACCTCCAGGGAACTGCGTTGTTGAAAGCGTTTTGATGCGTATTCTGGGTGGTGGGCTGAAGCCCACCCTACGGCGTGCCCATGTTGGTAGGGTGGGCCGGGCGGCGCTCCGCTTCAGCCCCGTAGGGTGGGCTTTAGCCCACCACCACGAAGTTACGACAGACTGGACAGGTAGTCGTCGAACTCGAACTTGCGAGCCACCTCGACACTACCGTCGAGTTGTTTCACCACGATGGACGGCATCTTCAGGCCGTTGAACCAGTTCTTCTTGACCATGGTGTAACCGGCGGCGTCGATGAACGACAGGCGATCACCGATCTGCAGCGGTTTGTCGAACTGGTACTCGCCAAAGATATCGCCGGCCAGGCAGGATTTGCCGCACACCATATAGGTGTGCTCACCGTCGTTCGGCGCCATCTTGGCGTTGAGGCGGTAGATCAGCAGATCGAGCATGTGCGCTTCGATAGAGCTGTCGACCACGGCCAGGTGCTTGCCGTTGTACAGGGTGTCGAGCACGGTGACTTCCAGCGAGGCGCTCAGGGTGATCGCCGCTTCGCCCGGTTCCAGGTACACCTGAACGCCGTATTTTTCGGAGAAGGCTTTCAGCCGTGCGCAGAAGGCATCGATCGGATAACCCTCGCCAGTGAAGTGGATGCCGCCGCCGAGGCTGACCCACTCGACCTGGGCAATCAGGTGACCGAAGCGCTCCTCGATGGTGGTCAGCATCTTGTCGAACAGCTCGAAGCTGCCGTTCTCGCAGTTGTTGTGGAACATGAAGCCGGAAATCTGCCCCATGACCTGTTCGATCTTGGCCGGGTCCCACTCGCCCAGGCGGCTGAACGGACGCGCCGGGTCGGCCAGCAGATAGTCCGAGCTGCTCACCTGCGGGTTGACGCGCAGGCCACGGATGGTGCCCTCGGTACGCTCGGCGAAGCGTTCGAGCTGGCCAATGGAGTTGAAGATGATCTTGTCGCAGTTGGCGACCATCTCTTCGATCTCGTCGTCGGCCCAGGCCACGCTGTAGGCGTGGGTTTCGCCGGCGAACTTCTGCCGACCGAGCTTCAGCTCATACAGCGAGCTGGAGGTGGTGCCGTCCATGTATTGCTGCATCAGGTCGAACACCGACCAGGTGGCGAAGCATTTCAGCGCCAGCAGCGCCTTGGCGCCGGAGTTCTCGCGCACATAGGCGATCTTCTCCAGGTTGACCAGCAGCTTCTGTTTGTCGATGAGGTAGTACGGCGTCTGGATCATGTCGTCGCCCCAGCAAGGTCGGCCAGTGGGAAGCGCAATGGCCCCCCGGAAAAAAGTGGACGCGAATTGTGCCGATAACCGACGCATATCGAAAGGGTATTGGGGATTTTTTGTACAACCGGTAATTGCCAGCGCCCCGAAGAACGCGGTTACAGGTAGGGTGCGCCCTGCGCACCACAGGCAGCGAAAACCTTTCGCCAGCGGCCGCCCTCCCCCTCATCCGGCCAGCAGGGGCACCTTAGCGAGCCGCCATGACAACCACGTGACCACCAGCGGTCAGTTGATCGGCGTCGCGGTCAGGTTGGCGCGGATATCGGCATTCTGCAGTTTCATGCCGTACATGGAGGTGACCGCCCCGCCCGTGGGATGCACATTCTGGATACGGTCGATATTGATTTCCTTGAAATGCACCCGACCGTTGACGGCGAACCCCAGCGGATCGGGCGACACCGGCGGACAACCGCTGGCGCCCTTGTTGCAAACCTTGGTCGGCGCCACGTCCAGATTGAGGTCGACACGCACACCGTAGCTGTTGGCATTGGCATCGCTCGGGTTGGCGTCGGAGGTATGGAAGTTGTCCACCACCAGTTGCGCCCCAGTGCCGTTGACGCCACCCACCCGATCCGTCTCGATGATCAGCTGGTTGCGCTTCTCGCTGGTCGACACGCTGCTTGCCGGATTGCCCGAGGTATCGCGGACGAAGACGTTCTTCAGCCCCGCCGTCAGCCCTTCGTTGCCGCGATCCTCCCAGCGTCCGCCACTGGCGGTACAGGCCGATGCGCTGGCACCACTGCCGCCGACGCACAGCGCACCCGCGCCACCTGAGCTGAGACTGAGGGTCGAACCCTGTTCGTAACGACGCAGCACGATGCGGCCAAGACTCTGCCCAGTGTTGCGGTCGCCCCAGCGTACGTCGTGCACATCCAGGGTCGACCAGTAGGTGCCCTTGCTCAGCTGCACGCCATTCTGGGTCACGTCCAGCGAGCCGTCGCGAAAGTGCATGTCATAGCGAGTGCCGGCCAACCACAGGCCCTTACCGGTTTCATCGACAGTAATCGCGGCATTGGCATCGGTGACGACGAAGTCGGCGTTGTAGCGCACGCCATCGCCGCTAGCGCCGCCAGGGCGCAGGGTCAGTTGGCCGTTGAGGGTGAAGTCATAGGCCGGGAAGATTTCCAGCAGCACCAGCAACTCGGTACCGCCCTGCAGCGGCGCATCGGCGCGACCGACGCGCAAGCCATCGAAGCTGTAACTGCCTTTGACGTTGTTCAGCCCCAGGCGCAGGCCGTCGAAGTGGCCGTCATAGCCACTGCTGCCTGGCTGGGTGTTGGTGCTGCCGGCGTAACAACCAGCGCTGATGCCAGTTGCGCAACTCTTGGTCAGGTCGACCGTCAGTTGGCCGCTGCCGTGGGTACGCAGGCCGCTGAACCACATGCTGTTACCGTTATCGGTGAGCGAGACCGAACTGCTGACCATGTTCCATGAAACGTCTGCGGTAATACCCTTGAGCCCGGAGTTGGGGTCGCCGCCAGGGCGCAGCCTGAACCAGTTCTGCCGGGAACCCTGGTCCTGGAAGTTGAGATCCAGCGCCAGGCTGCCGATTTTCTGATTATTGGGGTTGCCGATGATCAGGCCGCCGAGGCTGGCGTTGAGCTTGAGATCCTGAAAGGCCAACTGGGCATAACGCCCGCTGCTGTCCTCACCCAGATCGAGGGTGATGCCGTTCTGGCTGCTGAGCACACCGGCGAAGTTCTCGGCGCGCAGCACGCCATCGTCCTTGTACTGGAACAGGCTGTTGGCGATGGTGATCTGCGGAATCAAGCGCAGCCCTTCACCACTGGCGCCACCACCGGCGATGCGAATACTGCCGCCAAGGCGCAGATCCATATCCAGCTGACCGAAACTGCGTGCGTGGTCTGGATGCCGCGTATCCGGTGCGCCGGGCGTTACCGCAACGCCGGCCAGCGGATCGCCGTGCGCCAGATCCAGGCCAATGCCACCGATATGCGCGACGAAGCGCGTGTCGCCCAGATCGAGACGCACGGCGGAGCCGTTGCCGCCGCTGACGATGTCCAGGTAGGCGTTGTTCAGGTAGGCATCGAACGAGGCATTGCGCACGATCAGATCAAAACCGTTGTCGCGGTAATAGAAGGTCACCGCATCCAGGCTCAAGCGGCTGCCATCGACGCTGAAACCGGTCACACCGCTGGCCCCGCCGCCGCTGAGTTTGAGGCTGGCGCCGAGGGTATAGAAGGCGCGAAAGGCGCCAAAGCTCTTGTCGCTGCCGGCAAACCCGATGTTGTTCACCGCCAGCTCGTTCGGCCGGCCTTGATGCTCGACATGCAGGCGGTCATCGATCACGTCGACCTTGGTGGTGGCAACACTTCCGGCCTGCTGCGGCCGACTGGACACACCCTCGAGGCGCAGGCTGTGACCGTCCTCGCGGTATTCGAGGCTCTCTGCCGACCAGCCCCCGCCAGCGGTTTCGATGCTGATACCGCCACGGCCACTGACGCTGGCCAGGCCGTCATCATCCAGCGCCTGCATGGCCCAGACCGGTGAGCTGCCGAGAACGAGCGCTGAAAGCCATCCATAACGCTGCATGCTGCGCTTCCTCAGTTCGTGGGGAACACCAGCACGCTGCCTTGCATGCGGATGCTGCCATCGATCTTGGCCGAGAAGATGTTGGTCTGCTGATAGCTCGGGTCACCGCCATTGGCGGCGCTCAGCGCCTTGTTCTTCCAGCCGCCCTGGCTGGCCACGCCGAAGGAGAAATTGCCATCCTTGAAGCGGATTTCGTTGGGCAAGCCCAGCGCCAGCACTTCGCGCTCGCCACTGGCGCTGGTGAGCGTGCGGGTATCCAGGGTCAGGCCTTCGAAACTGAAGATGCCCTTGAGGTTGTCCAGCACGTACCAGCCGGCATTGGCACCGGAGCGCACGGCCACGCGCATGCCACAGCTCTCCGGGCTGGCCGCGCCGGCCAGGGCGCAACTGCGCTGGTTGGCTGCCCACTGCGCCGGGTTGTTGCTCGCTGGTGTGCCCCAGAGCACACCACCGTCCTTGTTGATGCTGAACTCGCCGGACAGGTAAACCCCGCCCTGCCCGCTCATCTCGCTGAGGGCACTGTCGTCCAACGCCTGCATTTCCGCCAGTGCCAACGCCGGCAACAGCGCCAGCAAGGCCATCGCCCCTCTAGCGCAGGTCATAGCTGCTCACCTTCAGGTAGTTGAAGCTCAGCCCGGAAATCTCGCTGCGGCCGAAGTTGTAGCCACCGGTGGGCACTGCGGAGGGACTGCTGCGGGTGCCGCCGACGGTCAGGTTCTCGAACACCAGGTTGGTGCGCGGCGCGTTAGCGTAGAAATCACTGGCCAGGGCCTGGCGTTGCGCCGCCGTGGTCGCGCCGCTGGTGGGGTTCTGCAGCTCCATGACGAACTGGCCATCGGCGCTGGAGCGCAGGCGCAGCGGCTGCGACTTGCCGTAGCCCAGAGCGATATTGGCGTAGCCATTAGTGATGTAGAGCGTGCGCGCGCCACGCTGCGCCGCGGTTTCACCCGTGGTGTTGCAGTTGGCCTGCGCGCAGGACATCACTTCCAACGTCTTGGCGAAGATATTGATGCGCGCTTCGCCCACCAATTCACCGTTGCCGTTCTGCCCACGGTCGCCCCATAGGCGCAGGTAGGAGCC
Source organism: Ectopseudomonas composti (assembly GCF_900115475.1). Lineage (GTDB taxonomy): Bacteria > Pseudomonadota > Gammaproteobacteria > Pseudomonadales > Pseudomonadaceae > Aquipseudomonas > Aquipseudomonas composti. The sequence goes on along the minus strand of NZ_FOWP01000004.1, from coordinate 10,942 downwards.
GTCCATCACCAGTTGGTGAAAATCCAGCGCGAGCATCTCGGTACGCCCGGCCGCCACCTGGAAGTCGAAGCGCATCCCCAGGTCGGCACGCCCACTGGCGCCGCTGGAGCAGTTGGAGCCTGCGCCGGCATAGCTGGCGATGCAGGGGCTGCCGCCAGAGGTCAGGCGCTCGGGAAACTTGAACGACAGCACCGTGATATTGCTCGGCGTGGTCTGCACCCACTGCCCGTCATCGCGCAGGGTGCGCAGCTCCTCGCCCTTGGCCAGTTCCAGCTCGAACGGATGATCGAGGCTGCCGATGGTCACCGGATTGAGATTGCTGCCCTTGTTGCTGCCGGCGGCGCCGAGGTAGAGATTCTTCAGCGAGATGGGCACGTTGCGGCCCTGGCGGTCGGTGATGTCGTTGATCACGATCTGCGCGCCGGAGCCATCGAGCAGCACCTGATCCAGCACGAAACCCAGGCCGGCGCCCTGCACGTCGGACATTTCCGCATCGCTCAAAGGCTCCATCGCCTGAGCCGAAGCGCCGAGCAATACCCCAAGCAGCAGATAGAGCGCGCGAGCATCCATGGTCAGCACCCCGAAACGGCGCTACCGAGGCAAGTGTCGCGGCGCAGAATGCCTTCCAGCGCCTGCTGGAATGACAGCGTCACGGCACCCGAACCGTCGGCATTGCGCGGCATGTTCATGAAGGCACCCGCCAGCGCATTGATGAACTGCCCGGCGTTCTGCTGATCACGCCAGGGCACGTTTTCCGTCTGCAGGGAAATGAACACGCCCTTGGAGGTGTCGAGAAACTGGTTGGTATTGGTATCGAACTTGCCCACCGGCAGGGTTTTGTAGTCGGTCAGGTTGAAGCAGGTATTCACACCCAGCAGCTTGCAGTTACCGGCATTGAAGAACCCGGATTGCAGCAACCAGTTGGCCAGGCTGCTACCGTCAGGCATGGACAGTTGTGTGCCGTTGCTGAGGCCGGCCATGGCAGCCCTGACCGGATCCAGATTGCCATTGCTGTCCAGCAGCGTCGCCTGCGCTTTGAAATCGTCATTGGCCCACGCACCACTCACCAGCGCCTTCGCCGGCAAGCACCACAAGAAGTCCAGACCGCAACTGATCTTCGGCCCCAAATAACTGCCTTTGCCGTAGATATCGATCGCCAGGTTGCCGGTAAAACTGTTGATGTCGCCGGAAAGGAACCCTTGGGCTTCACCGAAGCCGACGCGCACCCCCACCACCCGGTCGCCCTTGTAGGCCAACTCGATGTAGGGGTTGTTGATCAGGAATGGGTTGATGCTGTCGTCCGCATTGACCGTGCCCAAGGCGAAATTGTTGATCGACAGATCCGCCGGCCGCGTCTCTCCTGCTCGCGTGTAATTACCCAGCTCCAGCTTCTTGACGTTCATCTGGGTTTCCACCTTCACGCCGAAGTCGATCTTGGTGAAGTTCATCCCGGAATGAGCGTCGGTGCTGAGGTTGATGAACGCCTGCCCGGTGATGTTCGACAGCTCGCTGTCCTCCAGTTCGACCATGTTGGCCTGGGCATTGACACTCAACAGGCCGGCGCAGATCAGCGCTGAAGCATGTTTGGCGAAGCGGAAGGAATGGCGCATGGCGAAACCCCTGTTCTTATAGTGGTGTCGAGCACTCCGACTCGAATCCTTATGGCCACTATAAGGACAGCAGCGCCAGAGCGGCCCGACCCATAGTCGAGAAAGGGCCAGCAAATGGCCGCCAGTGGCCATGCCGGAGCGCAGCGGGTGTTACCGGCGGCCACAACGGCGTAACACCTCGTCAACCACGCCAGGCAAATCAGCCAGCTCCGTGCATCAAGTCACCTGCCTCTGATCGATTCGGACTCAAACCCGGCCTCCAGCTTGCAGTACAATCTCCCCTTTTCACTTGCCTGGAACCGGCGCCTCGATGATCGATCCCAAGCGCGTGTTGCGCGCCCTCGCCGAACACTGGACGTTGCTCGAACCGCTCTGTGAGCGCTTCGACGCCGGCACCCTGAGCCTGGTGGAGCTGCGCGGCCAGCTCACCGCGCAATTGCCCGACGCCACGCCCAGCGACACCACTGCCCTGCTCGACACCTGGATTCGCCTGGACATCCTGGTGCCGGTGGCCAAGAGCCCCAACCGCTTCGAACTCAACGCGCAGATCCACGACTTCCTCGCCTACCTGCGCCGCGAGCATCGGCTCGGCCTGTGCCTGGAGATCGAAGCCTACCTGCGTCACCTGGAGCGTCTGGCCGGCTACATCCAGGACGCCTTCGAGGTGCGCGACGCCAACGACCTGGCGCGCCAATTGCGCCTGCTCGACATGCGCGTGCGCGACGTACTGAAGAAGCTGATCAACGACGAACAGGCGCTGGTCAGCGTGGCTGATCGAGCCAAGACCAGCGATCGGCAGATTCCCCTGCGCCAGCGCTATGCCGAGGTACTGGCGACCTGGGACGAATATGTCGAACCGATGATCCAGCTGGTCGCTGCCGACGGCGCCTTCGAACAGGGCGTGCGCCGCGTCGAACAGGTGCTGCTGCGCCTGCTCGGCGATCAGCAGCGCCTTGGCCAGTTGGTCGACGACGACCTGCTGCTGCGCACCCATGCGCGCATCCTGGAAATGCAGACCACCGCCCAGCTGACCCTGCGCAAGGCCCGCGAACTGCTGCTGCCGCTGCGCGAGGAAGCGCGCCGGCACAACGCCGTGACCCGTGGCGCTGCACTGGCGCTGTCGGTGATCCGCAAGAAAGGCATCGACGCCGTACCGCAAGCCGCCATGCCGCTGTTCACCCGACCGCAGAGCAACTTCTTGGGCAGTGCCAGCCAGGTCGAGGCCTACGTCTACGCCCTGGCGCGCTTCGAAGCCAAGCCGGCGCATTTCCCCAAGGCCAGCGGCAGCCGCAAGGGCGGCACGCCCAAGGCGCCGAAGACCGCGCGGGAAATGATCGAACGCTGCGAACAGGCCCTGCCGCTGCCGGACCTGATGGCCTGGCTACTGGAACAGGAGCCGGAAGGCGCCACCGACGAGCTGCTCTACTGGTTCTCGCGCCTGTCGCGCGAATCGCGCTTCCAGCGTGAACGCCTGGAACGCCGTCCGTACCTGACCCGTGAGCATGAAGTCAGCCTCAGCTCCTATGCCCTGCTAGGCCAGCCCAATGGCTGAGCTGCCCGTAGGGTGCGCTGTGCGCACCACAACCGACGACATGGTGCGCACAGCGCACCCTACGACTGCCCGTGAGCATTGCGTATGAATATCGATCTAAAAGAAATGACCCAGCTCGCGGCTGCCTTCCGCGACCTGTTCAAGGGCTACCACATCTCGCGCAGCGAGCCGGAGTGCTACGCCCAGCTGTCCAGCATGCAGGACCAGTACCGTGCGCTGTTCCGCGCCCTCGGTTTCGAGTTGGTCTGCGACCCGCGCGGCTTCTACTACTTCGTGCCCGAGCAGGTCGCCCCGCAGGTGAACAAAACCGCCCAGCGCCTGGCGCTGTTCACCTTCATCCTGGTCGAGCACCTGGCTGACCAGGGCCGCGACCCGCTCTCCGTGCTCGACGGTGGCAGCATCGGCCGTGACGAGCTGCCGGCGCTGCTGGAGAAGTACCGCGACCTGTTCCTGCAAGCCGAAGTCACCACCTTCGAGGAGCTGGAAGACAAGATCATCCGCCGCCTCATTCAGCTCGGCTTCGCCGAGGATAGCAACGGCGTGTACCGCTTCCTGCCGCCGATGCACCGTTTTCTCGACGTCTGCCTGTCGGTGCAGCACGACCGCGACCTGGCCGCCAGCCTGCACAGCAGCGACCTGCCGTTGCCGGCGCCGGTGCTGCTGGACGATGACGGTGATGCCGATACGGCTGTCATCGACAGCGAAGAATCCGAGGAAGACGCCCTGGCCCGCGCCATGGCCGACGAACGTGCCGCACAGGAGATGGACGCATGAGCCAGGAACGCTACGGCATCCGCCGCTTCGCCCTGCTGAACACCGCCGGCTACAGCCTCGGCCTGTTCCCGCTGGAAAACCCGCTGTCGGTCTACGGCGCCAACAACCTGGGCAAATCCGCCTCGATCAACGCCCTGCAATTCCCGATTCTGGCGCGCATGTCGGACATGAGCTTCGGCAAGTACAGCCTGGAAGCCTCGCGCAAGTTCTACTTCGCCAGCGACACCAGCTACATCCTCGTCGAAGTCGCCCTGCCCCACGGCCCGCACGTCATCGGCGTGGCCGGTCGTGGCCCGGGTGGCGGCTTCGGCCACCAGTTCTTCGCCTACGCCGGCGAGCTGGACCTTGAGCACTACCAGCAAAACGGCACCTGCCTGCGCCAGCGCGAACTGTTCAAGAACCTCGGCCAGGCCGGCATCACTGCCTACGAGTTGAAGCCCGATGAACTGCGTCGCCTGCTGGTCGGCGGCCACACCAGCATCCCGCTGGACCTGACCCTGATCCCGCTGCGTTCGACCAGCGAGCAGAGCCTGAAGACCTTCCGCGCACTGTTCATCAACCTGCTGCACATGAGGGAAATCACCGCTGCTAAGTTGAAGCAGCTGTTCCTCGATGCCTTCGAACACAGCCTGCGCTCGGGCAGCGTCGACTACATCGCCGCCACCGAGGAAGCCTTCCGCGACGTGCGCCGCATGGAGCAGGACTACCAGGCCCTGGTGACCGCCGGGCCACAGATCGAGGCTCTGGCCGCCGGCGTGACCCAGCGCGAGACTCTGCGCGGCAAACTGCACCGTCTCTCGCCATTGCTCGACAACCTGCTGGGCACTTGGCACGACTACGCCGACGCGCGCAAGGAAGAGCTGGTGATCCAGGCCGAGCACTATCGCAACGAGCAGGACGGCCTGCAGAACGAGCAGCGCGGCGGCACCAGTGAGCTGATGCGCCTGGAGCGAGAGATCAGCGAAATCCAGCGCTGGCTGGGCGAGCTGTCCGTACTGAAGCACCGCTTCGTCCTGGTCGATGACGTCAAGGTACTGGAGGCTCAACTGCTGGCTGCCAAGGACGCCCACGACGAGCTGGCCGGCGCCCTGGCGCAGTCGCGGCAGTTCTCCAGTGAAGACCTGGACGAGCGCCTGCGCGACCTGGAAAAACGCCTCAAGTCGGTCAAACAGCAGCTCGACCACGCTGACAACAACAGCTACTCGCGCCTGCGCGAGGAGTTCAGCCAGCAGGACGTCGACCGCCTGATGCGCCTGTTCAACGGCCAACTGTTCAGCCTGCCGCTCGGCGAAAAAGGCATCCAGGCCGACGGCGACGACTGGGTCAAGGCCGTCGAAGCGGTGCTGGATCGCTTCAAGGGCGACACCTTCGCCGTACCGGGTCTGTCCATCGACCTCAGCCATATCGAACCACCGGCGCTGCAGGCGCTGGCCGACCGCGCCGCCCTGCGTGACCAGAAAGATCGCCTGGAGCGCGAGCTCAAGCAACTCAAGACCCAGCAGTCGGTCGCCGCCGACCGCGCCGCCAGCAAGGCCCAGGCCGAGACCCTGTACCAGGCCGTGCTGGATGCGCAGAAAGCCCTGGAAGACTTCCGCAAGAGCCAGACCCTGGCCGCCGAAGAGCCGCAGAAGCTGGAGCGCCTGGCCGAGCTTGAAGGCACTCAGGACGAACTCAAGCGTGCCAGCGATGCCTTCGCTGAGCGCGTGCAGCAGCTGTCCGCCAAGCTGCAACTGGTCGGCCGCCAACTGGCCGACCTGGAAGCCAAGGAACGCACCCTGGAGGACGCCCTGCGTCGTCGCCAGTTGCTACCGGCCGACCTGCCCTTCGGCACGCCGTTCATGGAGCCAGTGGACGACTCGCTGGACAACCTGCTGCCGCTGCTCAACGACTACCAGGACACCTGGCAGGCGCTGCAGCGCATCGACGGTCAGATCGAAGCGCTGTATGCCCAGGTACGCCTGAAAGGCGTGGCCAAGTTCGACAGCGAAGATGATGTCGAGCGTCGCCTGCAACTGCTAGTCAACGCCTACGCCCACCGCCAGGACGAAGCCCTGACCCTGGCCAAGGCACGTCGTGCGGCCGTCACCGACATCGCCCGTACCCTGCGCAATATCCGCAGCGACTACGACAACCTGGAACACCAACTGGCGCTGTTCAACCGCGAGATCAACAAACGCCAGGTCTCCAACTTGCAGAGCTTCCGCATCGTCCTGGCGCCGAACAAGGAAGCGCTACGCCATATCGATCAGATCATCCACAGCGCCGGCCAGTACGAAGAAGGCGAAACCCTGTCGGTGTTCGACCTGTCGCAATCGGCCGATCAGGACGCCAAGAACGAGGAAGCCAAGGATTACCTGTCGCGCCTGGTCGCCGCCAACGGCAACCAGTTGGGCCTGAAGGACCTGTTCGAGCTGGCCTTCGAGATCACCAAGGTGCACGGCCAGCCGATTATCCACACCGACATCGATGGTGCCGCCTCCAACGGCACCACCATGACCATCAAGGCGCTGACCAACATGTACCTGTTGCTGCACCTGATGGATCGCGAGCAAGCCGGGCGCGTACGCCTGCCTTACTACCTCGACGAGGCGGCGGACATTGACGAGCGCAACCAGCAGGCGCTAATCGAGACCAGCCTGCAGCTGGGCTTCGTGCCGATCCTGGCGTCGGTGAAGCCGCAGGTTTCGGCACACGTCGCCATCGACCTGGAAGGCGGCAGCGGCCCCAACGGCATCTACATCGATGAAGCCGACTGGAAGTTCATCAAGCCGCGCGAAAGTGCCAAGGTCGAGGTGCCTCAGCAGGAAGAGACAACCGAACCGGCCTGAGCCCATCGCGGCTCACGACCGTAGGAGCGGCTTCAGCCGCGAGCTTTTAAATCCTCGAAAATGAAAAGGGCCGCTCAGCGGCCCCTTTCATTTATATGATTTGCTCACTGCTCCAACACAATCTTCGGCGCCCAATCCAGCCACCCTTCAACAGGCTCATCGAACAGCGCGAAGGTCTGTCCCGGCAATGCCGGCCCGCCCATCTCCGGATTGTTCGGCGTGGCGAAAGCGATACCGCCCTCGATCAACGCCTCCAGCGATTCGGTGCGCACCTTCAGCCCCTTGAACAGACCGGCATCGACACCGATACCACTGGCATTCCAGAAGCGGCTGCCCGAGCGTACCAATGGCGCATAACGCGGCTCGATCAGTACGTGGATCAATACACGATCCGAGGTCGGCCCCAGTTCGAAATCCACCACCTTGCCCACCGGCACTTCGCGGTAGCTGACGATCACACCTGGTTTGATCGAACCTCGCCGTGGCGCACTCAACACCAGGCGCAAGCCTTCCTCGCGCACAGCCTGGTTCGGTGGGCTTGCCAGTGCGCTGAACTCTGTACGGCGGGCGCCTTTCTGCGCCGATAGCTGCACCTCCAGATACTGACCGCTGACCAGCGTGCCGAGATTAGCAGCCCGGGTCAGGCTCAGCTCCGGCTTCACCACCCAGAACTGCGTCCCCTCACGGGCGATCTGCTCGGCAGCCTGGGTGATACGTACATTCAGGATCACCGCTTGCAGGTCATCAGTCAGGCTGAGGTTCTCGACCTTGCCGACCTCCAGGCCCTTGTAGCGCAGCAATGTACCCGGCTGCAGGCCATCGCCATCGGCCACACGGATGGTGATCTGCTGACCCAGCTGCAATGCGCTATCACGATCAGTATGCAAGGCAAAACGCTGCACCTGACGGTTCGACCTGGCCGCCTGTAGATCGGGCGTCTCGAAAGCGATACCACCTGCCAGCAAGGTCTGCAACGACTCACTCTTGACCTCGACACCGGACAACCCGCCTTTGAGGGTGATGCCGCTGGCATTCCAGAAGCGTGTGGAGGTATTCACCAGGTGCACGTAGTCCGGCTCGATGTGCACGCCCAATACCACCTGGCGGTTATCACGCCCCAACTGATAACTCTGCACCGAGCCCACCTTGATCTGCTTGTAGAGCACCGGGCTGCCGACCTCGATGGAGCCGAGCTGATCGGTGAACAGCACCAGGTGCAGGCCCGGCGCACCCAGATCCAGGGGCGGGGCCTTGCTGCGAGCAACGAAACTGCGCGCCGGCGGATTGCCCTTCTCGCCTGGGCGCACAGCAATGTAGTTACCCTTGACCAGTGCCTCGAGGCCGGTGATACCGGCCAGAGAAATGGAGGGTTTGACCACCCAGAAGTCCGACCCTTCCACCAAATATTCTTCTGCCAGAGGGTTGATGGTCAGCTCGGCCGTGGCGCTATTGAGATCGCGGTCGACTTTCATGGCTTTCAGCGAACCGACCTGAATGCCCTTGTACATGACTGGCGTGCGGCCTTCCTGCAAACCGTCAAAGTCGCTGAGCTTGACGACGATCTTGATACCCGCCTGAGCCTCGTCGTAGTCCTCATAAAGACGGAACGGCAGCGCAGGATCGGTAGGCGGGCTGTCCTTGCGATGTTCGGGCGTGGCGAAGGCGATACCGCCGGCCACGATGCTGGCCAATGACTCGCTACGCAGCTTGAAACCGGAGAGATCGGCATCGACACTGATGCCGCTGGCATTCCAGAAGCGCGTATGTTTACGCACCAGATGTGCGTAAGCAGGCTCGATGAACACCTTCACCTCTACCGTGCTCTGATCCTCAGCCAAGGTGTAACTCTTGACCCGGCCGACCTGAATCTGTCGATAGAACACCGGGCTGTCCCGATCGAGCGAACCCAGCCGCTCGGCTTTCAACGTGATATGCAGCCCCGGAACATCGTCGCCCATCGGCGGCTCCTGGTCCAAGGCGGTAAAGCTACGCGTCGACTCGCCCTCTCCGGGGCTGAAGGTAATGTAGTTACCGGAGACCAGCGTCTCCAGGCCACTGATACCGGCCAGGCTGACATTGGGTTTGACCAACCAGAAACGAGTCCCTTCGCGCAGGAATTGCTCGATTTCCTTATTCACCTCGACCTGGGCCAGAACGCCGCGTTTGTCATCCGATGAATCCAGGCTGATGGCCGTTACCTTGCCGACCGCCATGCCCTTGTACATCAACTCGGTCTTGCCAGCCTGAATGCCCTCGCCGCTGGCGAATACCAACTCGACCTGAATACCTGCCTCGCTGTAAGCACGCCAGGCCAGCCAGCCGCCGATCAGCAGTGCGATAAGAGGCAGAACCCAGATGGCCGACCAGTTCGAAGCAGGACGCGTCTTGGCCAGAGGAAGGTCAGTCATGATCGGTTTCCGTGTTATCCCAGATAAGGCGAGGGTCGAAAGTCAGTGCAGCCAGCATGGTCAGGATCACCACACTGGCAAAGGCGGCGGCTCCCACTCCAGCTTCGATGCTGGCCAGGCTGCCAAAATTCACTAGCGCCACCAGAATGGCGATGACGAAAATATCGAGCATCGACCAGCGGCCGATCCATTCGATGAAGCGATACATCAGGATCCGCTGCTTGGCAGACATCGGTTGATGTCGCTGCACCGAATACAACAACAGGGCAATGCCCACCAACTTGAAGGTCGGTACCAGAATGCTGGCGATGAACACCACCGCAGCGATCGGTAGCATGCCGAAGTGAATCAACTCAAGAACGCCCCCCATGATGGTCGCTGGCTCACCTTTACCGAGGCTATTGACCGTCATGATCGGCAGCAGATTGGCCGGGATATAGAGAATCGCCGACGTCAGCAGCAAGGCCCAGGTCCTGACCAGACTATTGGGCCGACGGTCATGAACCTGGCCACCACAGCGGCTGCAGTACTGATGCTTGGCATCGACGTCGACTGGATTGAGTTGATGACACTCGTGACAGACCAGCAACTCTGCATCAATCGCCCGCATGGATGTCCTCCCCGGACAAGGCTTGCCAAATCTGATGCGGCGACATGGTCACCTCCAGCCAGACTTGTACCAGCAACAGCGCGATGAAACAGAACAACCCCAAGCCCAGGCTCAGGTCAGCCAGGTCCATCAGTTTCACCATCGCCACCAGGATGCCCATCAGGTAGACCTCGAGCATTCCCCATTCACGCATATGGTGGTATATCCGGTAGAGCAACAGTCCATAACTACGGCCAAAGTCGGTGCGAATACTGAGCAGCACCAGCAACTGACACAGCAGCTTGAGCAATGGCACCGCCATGCTGCACAGAAACACCACCACCGCGATGCCCTGCATATCACTTTCATACAGTCCAATCACGCCGCTCCAGACGGTGTCTTGCGAGGTCTGCCCCAGTAGATTGAGTTGCATGATCGGCAGGAAGTTGGCCGGGACATAGAGCAGCAGAGCCGTCAGCACCAGGGCCAGGCTACGCCGTACCACATGATGACGGTGACTGAACAACTCATAACCACAGCGCGGGCACTCGGCACTTTCACCATCCTGTAGCACCGGTTTGCGCATCAATAGATCGCACTCATGACAGGCGACCAGTTGCTCGATCGGCAACGATGACAAGGATGGTTCGGGCGGCGAGTCAGACATGAAAGTCCCCAGCAGAATTCGCGCATTCTACCCGAGCGAAGCCAAACGCCCTATCGTAGGGTGCGCCGTGCGCACTAGTCTGAACGCATCATGCCGGCGCGCGCAGCGCACCCTACGCCGCTCTATTTTCCGCGCCACAAAGAAGAAACCCCCGCCTCTTTCGAAGCGGGGGTTTCGTATAGGAGCTTGACGATGACCTACTCTCACATGGTGAAGCACCACACTACCATCGGCGATGCGTCGTTTCACTACTGAGTTCGGGATGGGATCAGGTGGTTCCAACGCTCTATGGTCGTCAAGCAATTCGGTTGGGAGATCGTCGTGAGACGCGCTCCCTTGGATACGTGATAGATAATTTGTAGTTCTTGCAAATTTTCGGCTTTCTGTCGACTTCACCATCGACACCCTCTGTCTCCGGCTTATGCCTTCGCAGATTGTTTGGGTGTTATATGGTCAAGCCTCACGGGCAATTAGTATTGGTTAGCTCAACGCCTCACAGCGCTTACACACCCAA
>NZ_FOWP01000016.1 GCF_900115475.1 Ectopseudomonas composti | reverse complement strand
TGGCCGCGGCAGATCATGCCTACCCCCTTGTCACCCGGATAACGTTTGCGCGTCGTCTTGTCCTGCACCAATTCGATGGCACCGAGCATGCCGACACCGCGCACTTCGCCCACCAGCGGGTGATCCGCCAGCTCACGTAGACGACTCTGCAAATACGGTGCCGTTTCTGCTTTCACCCGCTCAACGATGCCTTCTTCCTTGAGAATGCGCAGGTTCTCAAGACCCACCGCTGCCGCCACCGGATGGCCGGAATAGGTGAAGCCGTGGTTGAAGTCGCCGTGCGCCTCGATCACCTCGAATACCTTGTCGCTGACGATCAGCCCGCCCATCGGCACGTAGCCGCTGGTGAGGCCCTTGGCGATGGTCATCAGGTCGGGTTTCAAATCGTAATACTGGCTGCCGAACCATTCGCCGGTACGGCCAAAGCCGCAGATCACTTCATCGGCCACAAACAAGATGTCGTATTTGCCAAGGATTTCCTTGATGCGCGGCCAGTAGGTTTCCGGCGGAATGATCACGCCACCGGCGCCCTGGATCGGCTCGGCGATAAAGGCCGCCACGTTGTCCACACCCAGTTCGAGAATCTTCTTCTCCAGCTGGTCAGCAGCCCAGATACCGAAGGCGTCCGGGGTCATATCGCCGCCCTCACCGAACCAGTACGGCTGCGGGATATGGGCGATGCCGGGAATCGGCAGGTCGCCCTGCTCGTGCATGAACTTCATGCCGCCGAGGCTGGCGCCGGCCACGGTGGAGCCGTGGTAGCCGTTGTCACGACCGATGATGATCTTCTTGTTCGGCTGGCCCTCGCACGCCCAGTAGTGGCGCACCAGACGCAGCATGGTGTCGTTGCCTTCGGAGCCCGAACCGGTGAAGAACACATGGTTCATGCCGGCCGGCGCCAGCTGGGAAATGGCGTGGGCCAACTCCAGCACCGGCGGGTGGGCAGTCTGGAAGAAGGTGTTGTAGAACGGCAGCTGCAGCATCTGCTTGGCGGCAGCTGCAACCAGCTCCTCGCGGCCATAGCCAACGGCCACGCACCACAAGCCGGCCATGCCATCGAGGATCTTGTTGCCCTCGCTGTCCCACAAATGCACGCCCTTGGCCTCGGTGATGATGCGTGGGCCATTTTCGGCCAACTGCTTGTAATCACTGAACGGCGCCAGGTGGTGGGCCTTGCTCAGGGCCTGCCACAGGGCAGTCTTGGGATTGTTCGCTTGCTTGTTCATTACCAACACCTTGCTAACACGCAGCGCCAGCGGCGCTACGCAGAGATTCGTGGCAGCGGCCGCGCCAGGCGCGGCCGGTAGCCCATTACACCGACAGCAGAAGGAACTCGCGTTCCCAGGAGCTGATCACGCGCTTGAAGTTCTCGTGCTCGGCACGCTTGACCGCGACATAGCCACGGATGAACTTCTCGCCGAGGAATTTCTCGGCGTCCTTACAGGCTTCCATACGCTCCAGCGCGCTCTCGATGGTCACCGGCAGGCGCAGGTTGCGACGCTCGTAACCACGGCCCTTGACCGGGGCGCCCGGCTTGACGTTGCCGACCATGCCCATGTAGCCGCACAGCAGGGTCGCGGCCAGCACCAGATAAGGGTTGGCATCGGCGCCAGCCAGACGGTTTTCCACACGACGGTTCTGCGGGCTGGCCTCCGGTACGCGCAGGCCAACGGTGCGGTTCTCCTCGCCCCACTCCACGTTCACCGGCGCCGAGGTATCGGGCAGGAAGCGGCGGAACGAGTTGACGTTCGGCGCGAACAGCGGCAGCAACTCGGGGATGTACTTCTGCAGGCCGCCGATGTGGTGCATGAACAGCTCGCTCATCGTCCCGTCTTCGTTGGAGAAGATGTTCTTGCCGGTTTTCAGGTCCACCACGCTCTGGTGAATGTGCATGGCGCTGCCCGGCTCGTCGGTGATCGGCTTGGCCATGAAGGTGGCCGCCACGTCATGCTTGAGCGCGGCTTCGCGCATGGTGCGCTTGAACACCAGAATCTGGTCGGCCAGGTGCAGCGCATCACCGTGACGGAAGTTGATTTCCATCTGCGCCGGGCCTTCCTCGTGAATCAGGGTGTCCAGATCCAGGCCTTGCAGTTCGCACCAGTCGTACATGTCTTCGAACAGCGGGTCGAATTCGTTCGCCGCGTCGATGGAGAAGCTCTGACGGCCGGTTTCCGGACGACCAGAGCGGCCTACCGGCGCCACCAGCGGGAAATCCGGGTCACTGTTGCGCTTGGTCAGGTAGAACTCCATCTCTGGCGCGACGATGGGTTTCCAGCCTTTGTCGGCATACATCTGCAACACTTTCTTGAGGATGTTGCGCGGCGACAGCTCAATGGGGTTGCCCTGCTTGTCGAAGGTGTCGTGGATCACCATGGCAGTGGGCTCGATGGCCCAGGGCACGACGAAAACGGCGTTGGCGTCTGGACGGCAGAACATATCGATGTCCGCCTCGTCCAGCAGGTCGTAATAGATGTCGTCCTCGACGTAGTCGCCAGTCACGGTCTGTAGCAGCACGCTCTCTGGGAGGCGCATGCCCTTCTCGTCGAGGAACTTGTTGGTCGGCGAGATCTTGCCGCGAGCAATGCCGGTCAGGTCGCTGATCAGGCATTCGACTTCGGTGATTTTGCGTTCTTTCAGCCAGCTCGTGAGCTGGTCTAACTTGGTACTCATAGAGACCTCAGGGTTGTAGAACCAACTAGGGTTATAGCTGGTTCAGCGTTGCCCCGCCTTCTCCCTGCAAGCCTCACCAAAGGCCTGGAAGAAGGCGAGATATTCGGGTGGATGCTACTAGGGGTGCGACACCTCCGACACCCGGCGTTGCACTTCACCGAAAGAAAATCGCCCACCCTTGCCAGTCGATCGCGAAGCCTCTAGGTCGCGACATAGCGCGAACCCGACAGAACCGGCGAAGGATTTCGCTACTGCAGGACGCGAGCCAGCGCGCACAGCAAAGAGCGCTGCGCAGCCAGCTACGCTATCGTGCAGGGTATTGGGTGAACGAAAAGCCTGATGGCACAGGCCGAGCGGCGATGATGCCGCAGGGGAAATAGACCGCTGTATTGCCGCGCCGCCAGGCATGCCTACCGCTGGAGCCCGCATGATGCGCAGGCCCACCTCGCGAACGAGGACAGGGGTAGCGTGATCGGTGATTCTGGCACAAGCGCTGACGCCGATGGTCGGCAGGCAAAACATGAGGCACCCGTATTATTGCTGTTATGGGTTTGAACCGAGCTTAGCCTTGTTCATTTTTTTACACAATAGCTCTGTAAAAAATTGAACACACCCCACTGAGCACCCTGAAAGATCAACGCCTGGAGCACCCTGAAAGGCCTTGAAACGCCCCAAAATTGGCCATCACGCCCCACTACAGGGCACTATTGAGCCAGCTTGACAGTAAAGTGCGTTTCGGATTGACTCACACCCATGCAGTCGCATGATTGATATATTTAACAAAAAGGTGTTGCATCATGTCGGTACCCCCGCGTGCCGTTCAGCTTAACGAAGCGAACGCGTTCCTCAAGGAACATCCCGAGGTCCAGTTCGTCGACCTTCTTATTGCAGATATGAATGGTGTGGTGCGTGGCAAGCGCATCGATCGAAACGCCCTTCACAAGGTGTACGAGAAAGGTATCAACCTGCCGGCCTCGCTCTTTGCACTCGACATCAACGGCTCCACCGTCGAAAGCACAGGCCTTGGCCTGGACATCGGCGACGCCGACCGTATCTGCTTCCCCATCCCCAATACCCTGTGCAACGAACCCTGGCAGAAGCGCCCGACCGCGCAACTGCTGATGACCATGCACGAGCTGGACGGCACGCCTTTCTTCGCCGACCCGCGCGAGGTATTGCGCCAGGTGGTACAGAAGTTCGACGAACTGGGCCTGCGTATCTGCGCAGCCTTCGAACTGGAGTTCTACCTGATCGACCAGGAGAACGTGAACGGCCGTCCGCAACCGCCACGTTCGCCGATTTCCGGCAAGCGCCCGCACTCGACCCAGGTCTACCTGATCGACGATCTCGACGAGTACGTCGACTGCCTGCAGGACATGCTCGAAGCCGCCAAGGAGCAGGACATCCCGGCCGACGCCATCGTCAAGGAAAGCGCCCCGGCGCAATTCGAGGTCAACCTGCACCACGTCGAAGACGCCATCAAGGCCTGCGACTACGCGCTGCTGCTCAAGCGCCTGATCAAGAACATCGCCTACGACCATGAGATGGATTCCACCTTCATGGCCAAGCCCTATCCGGGCCAGGCGGGCAACGGCCTGCACGTGCACATCTCGCTGCTCGACAAGAAGACCGGCAAGAACATCTTCGCGGCCGAAGATCCGCTGGAGAACACCTCGCTGCGCCATGCCGTGGGCGGCATCCTCGACACCATGGCCGCGTCGATGGCCTTCCTCTGCCCCAACGTCAACTCCTATCGCCGCTTCGGTGCACAGTTCTACGTGCCCAATGCGCCAAGCTGGGCGCTGGACAACCGTACTGTGGCCGTTCGCATCCCCACCGGCAGCCCGGATGCCGTGCGCATCGAACATCGCGTGGCCGGCGCCGACGCCAATCCCTACCTGATGCTGGCGTCGATCCTCGCCGGTATTCACCACGGCCTGACCAACCAGATCGAGCCAGGAGAGCCGATCGAAGGCAACTCCTACGAACAACTTGAACAGAGCCTGCCGAACAACCTGCGCGATGCCCTGCGCGAGCTGGACGACAGCGAAGTGCTGAACAAGTACATCGATCCCAAGTACATCGACATCTTCGTCGCGTGTAAGGAAGCCGAGCTGGAGGAGTTCGAGACCACCATCTCCGACCTCGAGTACAACTGGTACCTGCATACCGTGTAACACCGAGAAAGCCGGCCACAGAGCCGGCTTCTTTTTGCCTGCCAACTGCCTGCTCCAGCGCTCTGCGCCGGGGCCAGCGGCGCGCCGCACGGCGATTCCGCTGACATGAATCAACCTCCGGCGGCCAGGGCCACCGGATACTGTTGCCTTCATCCATCGGGGAGCTACTCATGCAACGCGTTTTTGCCGCCGTCCTGCTAGGCCTGATCTCCAGCCTGGCCCAGGCCGCCGACAGCATTAGGGTCTACAACTGGAACGACTACATCGCGCCGCAGGTACTGGAAAACTTCACCCGCGACACCGGCATCGAGGTCGAGTACCACACCTTCGCTAGCGCAGAAGAGCTGGGCGCTGCCCTGAGCAGCGGCCAACCCATCGATATCGCCGTCCCTTCGCACAATGACCTGCCAGGACTGATCGCCAGCGGTCGAATCCGTCCGCTGGATTTCAACCTGCTGCCCAACCGCACGCATCTGGATAAGCAGTTGCTGAGCAAGCTGGCTGCGGTCGACCCACAGAATCGTCACGCCGTGCCTTACCTGTGGGGCGCGGTCGGCCTGGCAATCAACACGCCACAGGCCGAGGCCGCCTATGGCGGGCCGCTGCCGCATAGCTGGAGCCTGCTGTTCGACGCCGAGCAGAGCAAGCGCCTGGCCAGCTGCGGCATCAGCGTGCTGGATGCGCCGGATGAAACCCTGTCACTGCTGCTCAACTACCAGGGCCGCAGCCTCGCTCGCAGCGCGCCGAGCCGCATCGAACGCGCCGGCAACGTGCTCGAAGCACTGCGCCCGAACCTGCGCTACGTCGACAGCGAGCGCTATATCGAAGATCTCAACAACGGTCGCCTGTGCCTGGCCATGGCCTGGGTCGGTGACGCCCTCGCCGCGGCGCAGGCCGGCCAACCGGTCAGCTTCGTGGTGCCGGATGAAGGCTCGGTATTGTTCATCGACAACCTGGTGATTCCCGCTAACGCCGCCCGCCCGGATCTCGCCCACCGCTTCATCGACTACCTGATGCAGCCGCAGGTGATCGCCCAGATCACCGCCGAGACGCTCTACCCCAACGGCAATGCCGACTCGGCGCAATTCATCGACAGCGCCCTGCTGGCACAACCCGGCCTGTACCCGGATCAGGACACCAAGCGCCGCCTGTATCCACTGGAAGTGCTGTCGGAGAAACACGCACAAGTGCGCAGCAACGTCTGGCAGCGGTTCCGCGACGGTAGTTGAGGGTTGTGCGGCGAGGCTTGCCTCGCCGCCACCTGCTGACGTCCAATAGCGCCTCGACCCACGAGGAGCCCCGCCATGTCGCGCCCCGCCAGCCCCCGCAAGCCGCGCGCCAGCAGCCAAGCCCGCATCGCCGTCATCCTCAGCGCCGCCCGCGAACTGCTGGCCGAGCAAGGCATGGCCAACCTGTCGATCTACACGGTGGCCGAGCGCGCGGGTATTCCACCGTCGTCGGTGTACCACTTCTTCGCCAGCGTGCCGGCCCTGCTCGAAGGGCTGACCGCCGACGTGCATGCGGCCTTTCGCGGCAGCCTGCTGGAGCCGGTCGACCACGCGGCATTGCGCACCTGGCACGATCTCTCGCGCCTGGTTGAACAGCGCATGCTGAGCATCTACGCCGAGGACGCCGCCGCTCGCCAACTGATCCTGGCGCAGCATGGCCTGGCCGAGGTGACCCAGGCCGACCACCAGCACGATCTGGAACTGGGTCGATTGATGCGAGCGCTGTTCGAACGACACTTCCCCCTGCCGCAATTGCCGATGGATATCGACGTATTTACCCTGGCCATGTCCCTGGGCGACCGCGTCTATGCCCGCTCCGTGCAACTGCACGGAGAGATCACTCCACGCCTGGCCGAAGAAGGCATGCGCGTTTTCGACGCTTATCTGGGCCTCTACCTGCCCGCAGCCCTGCCGAAACGGACCACTCCGCTTATCTCCTAGGGTGCACCGCTGACGCATCGACAACCGGAGTCTGATTCACACAACCTAGACGGCCCCGCGACGCCCTACGGTTTTCCGGCTCATAAATACGATAAAAATCGAATTAATTTCAAAGATCCGACAAATAACACCTTCTAATATCGATATTTATCGAATATAAATCGACCATCCCGCCCTGGTCGATGTACAGCCATGGCACTCCGAAAAGGCCTCCGGCGAATCCGGACAGGCCTGCGAACCAGCCAAGAGGTGCTTTATGTCCCGTATCGTTACCGTCGCTGCGACCCAGATGGCCTGCTCCTGGGATACCCCCGCGAACATTGCCAATGCCGAGAAGCTGGTACGCCAGGCCGCCGCCCAGGGCGCGCAGATCATCCTGATCCAGGAGCTGTTCGAGGCGCCCTACTTCTGCCAGAAGCCGAACGCCGACTACACCCAGCTGGCCACCACCGCAGAAGAAAATCCGGCCATCGCACACTTTCAGAAAGTTGCCGCAGAGTTGAAGGTGGTACTGCCGATCAGCTTCTTCGAACGCGCCGGTCGCGCCCGCTTCAACAGTATCGCCATCATCGACGCCGACGGCACGAACCTCGGGATTTATCGAAAAAGCCATATCCCCGATGGCCCCGGCTATCACGAGAAGTACTATTTCAACCCCGGCGATACTGGCTTCAAGGTCTGGGACACCGCTTACGCGCGTATTGGCGTGGGCATCTGCTGGGACCAGTGGTTCCCGGAGTGCGCGCGCAGCATGGCCCTGATGGGTGCGGAAATCCTCTTCTACCCGACCGCCATCGGCAGCGAACCGCACGATGCCAGCATCAGTTCGCGCGAGCACTGGCAACGTGTGCAGCAAGGTCATGCCGGTGCCAACCTGATGCCACTGGTGGCCAGCAACCGCATTGGCCGCGAGGAGCAGGACGGTTACGACATCACCTTCTACGGCAGCTCGTTCATCGCCAACCAGTTCGGCGAGAAAGTCGAGGAGCTGAACCAGACCGAGGAAGGCATTCTGCTGCACAGCTTCGATCTGACCGCGCTGGAGAAGGTGCGTACGGCCTGGGGTGTATTCCGTGATCGTCGGCCGAACCTATACTGGCCGCTTTCCACGCTCGACGGCAAAACACCGTCGATCCCGTAGGGTGCGCTGTGCGCACCTAGCCCTTCAAACACTTTGCCGGTGCGCATGGCGCACCCTACGGAAGCGAAATATGACCACGCTGAACACCACGCCACGCGCCGATGGTTTCCACATGCCCGCCGAGTGGGCAGCGCACAGCCAGACCTGGATGGTCTGGCCCGAGCGCCCGGACAACTGGCGCAATGGCGGCAAGCCGGCGCAGGCCGCATTCGCCGCCGTGGCCAAGGCCATTGCCCAGTTCGAACCGGTAACCGTCTGCGTATCTGCGGCGCAGTACGAGAACGCCCGCGCGCGCCTGGACGACGCCAACATTCGCCTGGTGGAAATCACCACCGATGACGCCTGGGTACGCGACACCGGCCCGACCTTCGTCACCAACGCCAACGGCGAAGTGCGCGGTGTGGACTGGGCATTCAATGCCTGGGGCGGTTTCGATGGCGGTCTGTACTGGCCATGGCTGCGTGACGACCAGGTGGCACGCAAGATTCTCGAGATCGAAGGCTGCAAGCGCTACCGCACCGAAGGCTTCGTGCTCGAAGGTGGCTCGATCCATGTCGATGGCGAAGGCACCCTGATCACCACCGAAGAGTGCCTGCTGAACAAGAACCGCAACCCGCACCTGACCCGTGAAGAGATCGAAGCCGTGTTACGCGAGCATCTGGCCATCGACACGGTGATCTGGCTGCCGGACGGCCTGTACAACGACGAGACCGACGGCCACATCGACAACTTCTGCTGCTACGTGCGCCCCGGCGAAGTGCTGCTGGCCTGGACCGACGATGCGAACGACCCCAACTACCCGCGCTGCCAGGCCGCCATGCGCGTGCTGGAAAACGCGCGCGATGCCAAGGGCCGTCAGCTGACCGTGCACAAGATGCCGATTCCCGGCCCGATTCATGCCACTGCCGAAGAGTGTGCGGGTGTCGACATCGTCGATGGCAGCCAAGAGCGCAGCCCGGAAGTACGCCTGGCCGGCTCCTACGTCAACTTCCTCATCGTCAACGGCGGCATCGTCGCGCCGAGCTTCGATGATCCGAAGGACGAAGAAGCCCGCGCCATCCTCCAGCGCATCTTCCCCGAGCATCGCGTGGTGATGGTGCCGGGCCGCGAGATTCTCCTGGGCGGCGGCAATATCCACTGCATCACCCAGCAGCAACCGGCGCCGCAAGGTGCCTGAACCTGATGGCTCGATGTAGAAGTAACCATGAAAACGCCCGGCCTGTGCCGGGCGTTTTCGTTCACCTGCACAGGCGCACAGGCTTCACTTCATCTTGCAGGTATTGATCCCCAGCAGCGGATAAGCCGGGCAGAAGCGGAAGATACCGGTGGCCAGCGGCACCACGCAGATCCAGCCCCACAGGCCGATGACACCGGCCAGGCTCAGCGCGATGAGGATCAGCCCTGCGGCGATGCGCAAGCTACGGTCCAGCGTTCCAACATTGGCGTTCATCGAGGTTGTCCAGGTCAACGCCCGCGCCGGCCCTCCAGCGCGGTAAAGATCAGCATTCCGGCAAGCATCGCCGCCACGAACAGCGCCGCCTGCCAGTGCCCGGTCAGCAGGACGGCCAAGGCCGGCCCCGGACAGATGCCGGCGATGCCCCAGCCGACGCCGAACAACAGGCTACCGCCGATCAGCCGCGCATCCAGATCGCGTCGCGTCGGCAACTGCATGGCGCCACCGAGCAGGGCTTTGCCGCGCCGTTGCGCCAGGTTCAACGGCAACGCCGCTACGCCAATCGCACCAGCCATCACCAGCGCCAGCGACGGGTCCCAGTGACCGGCCAGATCGAGGAAGGCCAGCACCTTGCCGGGGTCGGCCATGCCCGCCAGCAACAGGCCGAGGCCAAACAGCAGGCCGCAAACGAATGCACTGAGTCTGGCCATGTTCAACCTCGCAACAGATGACGCAGGACAAATACCGTGGCGAAACCCGCCGCCATGAAGCACAAAGTCGCCGCCAACGAACGCGGTGACAGGCGGGAAATACCGCAGACGCCATGGCCACTGGTGCAGCCCGAACCGTAGCGGGTGCCGACACCGACCAGTACGCCGGCCACGATCAGCCCCAGGCTACCGGTCTCGAAGTGAATCGCTGGCAAGTCGGCGGAAATCCCCCAGAGCAGCGGCGCCAGCAGCAGCCCCAGGATAAAGGCGCCCTTCTCGCCACGCTCTTCGCCCCCGCGCTGCAGCAAGCTGCCGAGCAAGCCACTGATACCGGCCACACGACCATTGGCCAGGGCGAACACGGACGCCGCCAGGCCGATCAACGCGCCACCAGCGAGGGCGCTCCAAGGCGTGAAATTAACCCAGTCGATACTCATTGCCGGCCCTCGCAGAACAGACGGTAGAGCGTCTCGATCACCGCCAGCGCCGCCGGACTGCTGATGCGATAGAAGATCTGCTTGCCGTCGCGGCGGGTTTCCACCAGCCCCTCGCGGCGCAGCACCGCCAGTTGCTGGGACAGCGTCGGTTGCTGGATACCGAGCAAGGTCTCCAGTTCGCTGACATTGCGCTCACCCTGCGACAGCTGGCAAAGCAGCAGCAGACGATCCGGATTGGCCAGCGCCTTGAGCAGTTGCCCGGCCGCATCGGCATTGGCGCGTAGTTGCTGGATATCGATGGACTCAGCCATGGGACACCTTCATTTAATACAATATGTATTTTTATATATTGTATTGAATGAAGGTGTAAATGGCGACAAGCCGTAGGACGGGTGCAACCCGCCAGGGTGATTGGCGGGTTACACCCGCCCTACGCTAGAAACGCGAAAACCCGCCGAAGCGGGTTTTCTGCAGATCGACGCAAATCAGGCGTCGGCGTCAGCAGCAGCCTGATAGGCAGCAGCGTCCAGCAGCTTGTCCAGCTCGCTGGTGTCGCTCGGCTTGAGCTTGAAGAACCAGCTGCCGTACGGGTCGCTGTTGACGCTTTCCGGGCTATCGGCCAGCGCGTCGTTGATGGCGATCACTTCGCCGCCAACCGGTGCGTAGATGTCAGAGGCAGCCTTGACCGACTCCACCACGCCGGCTTCCTGACCCGCATTCAGCTGCTTGCCGATTTCCGGCAGTTCGATGAACACCACATCACCGAGGGCTTCCTGGGCGTGGTCGGAAATGCCCACGGTCACGCTACCGTCAGCTTCCAGGCGAGCCCACTCGTGGCTGGCGGCATAACGCAGATCGGCGGGGATATTGCTCATGTTTGATTCCTCGTAAACGGTAACGGCAAGTGGGCCGTCAGGACAATTTAGCAGGCCGCGGCGCCAGGAGAAGCCAGCACCGCGACCTGATGATTCAGATAAGGGTTTTGCCGTGACGCACGAAGCTCGGTTTGACCACTCGCACCGGGTACCACTTGCCGCGGATCTCCACTTCGGCACGGTCCCCGGTCGCTGCCGGCACCCGCGCCAACGCGATGGATTTGTTCAGCGTAGGCGAGAAGCTGCCACTGGTGATCTCGCCCTCGCCAATGCCATTGACACGCACCACCTGGTGGGCGCGCAGCACGCCGCGCTCCTCCAGCACCAGGCCCACCAGCTTGCTCGGGCAACCCGTAGCGCGCTGCGCCTCCAACACCGGGCGACCGATGAAGTCGCGCTCGGCAGGCTCCCAGGCGATGGTCCAGGCCATGTTGGCGGCCAACGGGCTGACCTGTTCATCCATGTCCTGGCCATAGAGATTCATGCCGGCCTCCAGGCGCAAGGTGTCACGGGCGCCGAGGCCAATGGGTGAGATACCGGCACCGACCAGATCGTTGAGCAAGGACACCACCTCGGTCACCGGCAGCATGATTTCCAAACCGTCTTCGCCGGTATAACCGGTGCGGGCGATGAACCAGTCGCCCTCGGGCAGCCCCTGGAATGGTTTGAGCTCATGGATAAGCGCCGCACGGGCCTGGCTCAGCAGTTCGCAAACACGTGCACGCGCCTTGGGCCCCTGGATGGCGAGCATCGCCAGGTCGCGGCGCTCCCGCAGATCCACGTCGAAGTCAGCGGCCTGGGCGTGCATCCACGCCAGGTCCTTGTCACGGGTGCCGGCGTTGACCACGAGGCGGTAGCCGCCTTCAGTGAGGTAGACGATCAGGTCGTCGATCACGCCGCTCTGCTCATTGAGCATCGCGCTGTACAGCGCCTTGCCGGGGCTCTGCAGGCAGGCTACGTCGTTGGCCAGCAAGCGCTGCAGATAGGCCTGCGCCTGGCTGCCACTCACGTCCACCACGCACATGTGCGAGACGTCGAACACGCCGCACTCGCGGCGCACCTGATGATGCTCCTCCACTTGCGAACCGTAGTGCAGCGGCATGTCCCAGCCGCCGAAATCCACCATTTTGGCCCCCAGTGCCAGGTGCAGGTCATAGAGGGGGGTGCGCTGTCCCATGGGTTATCTCCTTCCGGGCTTGGCGAAGCGATTCAGACCCCTAGAAGCTACCTGCGTTGCCATTGCTGCGTTGCACTGGCTGCCTCGGCTCGAGCATCCTGCTTCGCTCTACCTCCTGCATCCATGCAGTCGTCGGCTACGCTTCTAGATGAGTCCTGTCGGGTTACCCCGACTCGCGAATGGCGCGCATTGTAGCCGCATGCGTCCGGGGGGTCATCCTGGCTTCAGGTCGTAGGGCGGGTACAACCCGCCATACCCCGACACTGGCGGGTTGCACCCGCCCTACAGCGTTGTCTTGATCAACCGAAACTGCGAGCCGAACGCCGGATCAGCAGAATCACCGGCAACAGGCCGACCAGCACCAGCGTCAGGGCTGGCAGCGCGGCGCGCGCCCATTCACCTTCGCTGGTCATTTCGAAGACTCGCACCGACAGCGTGTCCCAACCGAACGGACGCATCAGCAGAGTCGCCGGCATCTCCTTGAGCACATCGACGAACACCAGCAGCGCGGCTGACAAGGTACCCGGCAACAGCAGCGGCAAATAAACCTTGAAGAACAGTCCGAAGCCACCGACGCCGAGGCTGCGGGACGCCTCAGGCAACGACGGGCGGATACGCGCCAGGCTGGTCTCCAGCGGCCCAAAGGCCACTGCCATGAAGCGAATCAGGTAGGCCACCAATAGCGCCGTCAGACTGCCCATCAGCAGCGGTTTACCGGCGCCGCCCAGTGCCGTGGACAGCGGAATCACCAGCTCGCGGTCGAGGAAGCTGAACGCCAACATGATCGCCACTGCCAGCACCGAGCCCGGCAAGGCATAACCGATGTTGCCCAGCGCCACACCGAAGCGCACGCCGCGATTCGGCGCCTGGCGACGAGCGAAGGCCAGCAACATGGCCACACTGACGGTGATCAGCGCCGCCATGCCGCCCAGGTACAGGGTATGCAGGATCAGCCCGGCGTAACGCTCGTCAAGATCGAAACGACCGCGCTGCCAGAACCACGCCAGCAGTTGCAGCAGCGGAATGACGAAGGCACAGGCGAACACCAGGCAGCACCAGGCGCTGGCGGCGAAGGCCTTCCAGCCACGCAGGTGATACAGCGCCTTGCCGCGTGGCCGCTCATTGGCTGGCCGCGCGGCGCCGCGAGCACGGCGCTCGCCGTAGAGCACCAGAGCCACGGCTAACAGAAGCAGGCTGGCCAGCTGTGTGGCACTGGTCAGGCTGTAGAAGCTGTACCAGGTCTTGTAGATCGCCGTGGTGAAGGTGTCGAAATTGAACACCGACACTGCGCCGAAATCGGCCAGGGTTTCCATGATCGCCAGCGCCAGGCCGGCACCGATGGCCGGCCGCGCCATGGGCAACGCCACACGCCAGAACGCCTGCCAGGGGCTCTGGCCGAGTACCCGCGCCGCCTCCATCAAACCCTTGCCCTGGGCCAGGAAGGCGCCACGGGCGAGCAGATAGACGTAGGGATAGAACACCAGCACCAGCACGATGATCACGCCGCCGGTGGAGCGCACCCGTGGCAGACGCAGGCCGCTGCCGAACCATTCGCGCAACAGCGTCTGCACAGGCCCGGCGAAGTCCAGCAGCCCGACGAAGACGAACGCCAGCACATAGGCCGGAATGGCAAAAGGCAACATCAGCGCCCAGTCCAGCCAGCGCCGACCCGGGAACTCGCAGAGGCTGGTGAGCCAGGCCAGACTCACCCCCAGCAGCGTCACCCCCACACCGACACCGATCACCAGCGTCAGCGTGTTACCGATCAGGCGCGCCATCTGCGTCTGCCACAGGTGCGCCCAGATCTGCTGATCCACCTCGTGCCAGCTCAGCAGCAGCACCGACAATGGCATCAGCACCAGAACGGCGACGGCAAGGACGATGGGGTACCAGCGACGCTGGACGGGATGCGGCACGCGGATTCCTCGACTACGGAAATGACGACGCCCCGGCTAGGCGGGGCGTCGCAGTATAACGGCAGCGGCGTGGATCATGATCGTTCCCACGCTCCGCGTGGGAATGCAGCGTTCGACGCTCCAGCGTCAAAAGCCAACAGACATGACGCGGAGCGTCACTGGTGACGTACCCACGCCGGAGCGTGGGTACGATCTCCTTTACTGCCAGCCGGCGCGATCCATCAACATGGTTGCTTCAGCCTGACGCTTGCCCGCCACTTCAGTGGCCACCGTATCGGCCTTGAAGGTGCCCCAGGAAGCCACCTCAGCGGACGGTTTCACCGCAGGGTTGGCCGGGTATTCCTGGTTGACGCCGGCGAAGATGCTCTGCGCATCCGGGGTGGTCATCCACTCCAGCAGCTTCTTGGCCTGCTCGGCATGCGGTGCATGCTTGGTCACACCGGCACCGGCCAGGTTGACGTGCACGCCACGGTCAGCCTGGTTCGGCCAGAACGGTTTTACTTTCAGATCCGGGTTCTGCTTGTGCAGGCGGCCGTAGTAGTAGGTATTGGTGATGCCCACGTCGCACTGGCCGGCATCGATGGCTTGCAGCAGCGCGGTGTCATCGGCGAATACATCGGTGGCCAGGTTGTTGACCCAACCCTTGATGATTTCCTCGGTCTTCTCGGCGCCATGGGCTTCGATCAGGGTGGCGGTCAGCGACTGGTTGTAGACCTTCTTGCTGGTGCGCAGGCACAGGCGGCCTTCCCAGTTCTTGTCGGCCAGAGCTTCGTAGGTGGACAGCTCTTCCGGCTTGACGCGCTCGGTGGAGTAGAAAATGGTCCGTGCACGTAGCGACAGGCCAGTCCAGCTGTCGGTGCTGGAGCGATACTGAGCGGGGATGTTGGCGTCGATGGCGTCGGACTTGGTCGGCTGCAGTACGCCTTCCTGTTCGGCTTGCCAGAGGTTACCAGCGTCGACGGTGATCAGCAGGTCGGCCGGGGTGTTGGCACCTTCGGCCTTGAGGCGGGCGATCAGCGGGGCTTCCTTGTCTGTGATGAACTTCACCTTGACCCCGGTTTTCTCGGTATAGGCGTCAAACACCGGCTTGATCAGCTCATCGATGCGGGCGGAGTAGACCACCACCTCATCGGCAGCCTGGACGGCAGTTGCCAGGGTGCTGAGAGTGAATGCGGCGAGAAGCGCGTTACGAGCCTTCATAGGACCAGCCTCTTGTGGATTACAAAGTGGCTGAATAGTAGTGAATGTTATTTGCCTTCTCAACGTAAACAGCAACGCGAAACGCAGCAGTTATTACAAGGTATTTTCGGGCTCACGAGCTGCCAGCAGATCTGCCGGCAACAACAGCGTGTCGATTACCGCATCGACTGGCAGCGACACCACGACTATGAGCGGACAGACGATGCTAATCAGACAGATCACCGCCCCGGCATTGCCGCTACCACTGGGGCCTGGGCGCAATCCCAACAGATGGAGATCGCCGTTGACGCCCTTGTAGGTCTCCACTGGCGTCGGCTCTGCGGCGCCGCCACGACCGACCATGGTGCCGCAGCCCGCAGAAAGTGAAAATGCCGCCACAACCAGGTATTGCAGTAGGTGCTTCATTGCACACTCCTCATTCATCCATGACAGGTAAAGCGTTGGTCAGGCCCTCGCCAGCTCCGGCAGATCACCCGCCAGCCCAAGCGCCTGGCGCACGAACAGCGCCTTGGCTTCGGCCTGGCCATCGACCAGATCGAGACCGACGTTGCGCAGCAGGCGCAACGGCAACGGGTCGGCCTGGAACAGACGCTGGAAGCCCTCCATCGCCGCCATCATCGCCAGGTTGTGCGGCATGCGCCGACGCTCGTAGCGGCTCAGCACGCGCTCTTCACTGAGGCTCTCACCTCGCATAGCGGCATGCAGCAGCACCTCGGCCAGCACCGCCGCATCGAGGAAGCCCAGATTGACGCCCTGCCCCGCCAACGGGTGGATGGTGTGCGCAGCATCGCCGATCAGCGCCAGCCCCGGCTCCACGTAACGCTTGGCATGCCGTTGACGTAATGGGATGCACAGACGGCGATCAGCATGCAGGACCTTGCCCCGCCGCGACTCGAAGGCCTTGCCCAGCTCGGCGCAGAAGGCTTCGTCATCCAGCGCCATCAGCCGCTCGGCCTCCACCGGTATGGTCGACCAGACGATCGAGCACCAGTGCTCGCCGGCAGGCCCAGCCAACGGCAGAAAAGCCAGCGGACCGTCATCGGTGAAACGCTGCCAGGCGGTGGCCTGGTGCGGGCGCTCACAGCGCACGCTGGTGACGATGGCGTGGTGCAGGTAATCCCACTCGCGCGTGGCGCAACCGGCCAGGCGGCGCACTGCGGAATTGGCCCCATCGGCCGCTACCAGCAGCGGCGCGCGCAGTTGACGGCCCTCGGTAAGCGTCAGCAGCCAGTCGTCGCCGGAGCGGCGCAACTGCTCCAGGCGCGCGCCAGGCAACAGACCGATCTGGCTGTCGTGCAGGCGCTCCAGCAGCGCGTCCTGCACCACGCGATTCTCGACGATATGGCCGAGCGTCTGCGCATGCACACTGGCGGCCGCGAAGTGAATGCTGCCAGTACCGGAGCCGTCCCACACGCGCATCTCACCATAGGGGCAGGCACGCCGCGCAGCGATACCCGGCCAGACACCCAGGCGCTCGAGAATGCGCTGGCTGGCCATCGACAACGCACTGACGCGTGGCTCGAACGCTGCCTGCGCATCGAACGGCGCCACACTCAGCGAGCTGCCATCAACGATCAGGATGTCCAGGCCACTATGTTCCAGCGCCAAGGCCAGAGTGCTGCCGACCATACCGGCGCCGACGATGATCAGATCCGCGCGCATATCATTCCTTAAACCTTAGAGTGCGCTGTGCGCACCATGGCGTCCGCTTGGTGCGCACGGCACACCCTACGGGGCGGGTCATAGATTGCGGGTCCCCATACCCATGGCCTGCCGGGCAAACCAGCGCTTGGCCGGCGGCAGCAGGTCGAGGCCGAGCAGGCCCAGGTTACGCCCGGCAGTCAGCAGCGGTTGCGCGTTGCTGAACAGGCGCGTCACCTGGTCGGAGAAGCCAACAGTCATGTGTTGATCGAGCTGCTGGCGCTGCTGATAACGCTGCAGGGTGGCGAAATCGCCCAACGGCGCGTCGCTGGTGATCAGCACCTCGGCCAGCGCCAGCGTGTCGCGCAACGACAGGTTATAGCCCTGGCCGGCAATCGGATGCAGGCTGTGAGCCGCGTTGCCGAGCACCACCAGGTGCGCTCGCACCTGTTCCTGTGCCTCGACCAGGCTCAGCGGATAAAGGTGCCGCGCACCGACCTGCTGCAAGGCGCCCAGACGGTAGCCGAAAGCCTGCTGCAACTCGCCGAGAAAGCTCGCCTCGCTGACGCGCAACAAGCGCTCGGCGTCGGCGGCAGCGCGCGTCCACACCAGCGCACAGCGATTGTCACTCAACGGCAACATGGCCATCGGGCCGTCATCGGTGAAGCGCTCGAAAGCCTGGCCACGATGCGCCTCCAAGGGGCTGACGTTGGCGATCAGCGCGCTCTGCCCATAAGGTTTGACGTTGACGACGATACCGAGCTGCTCACGCAAACCGGAACGCCCACCATCGGCGAGAATCGCCAGGTCGCAGTCGAGGCAGGTTTCGTCGTTCAGCGCCAGGCGATAGCCTTCATCCAGGCGCTGCATACCGACCACTTCAGCCGGGCAGCGCCATTCGATCACGTCCGCATCCAGCGCCTGCCACAGGCAGTGGCCGATCCAGGCGTTCTCCACCACGTAGCCGAGCGCCGGCACACCTTCCTCGATGGCCTGCAAGCGCGCGGCACCGAAGCGGCCACGGTCGGAAACATGAATCTGCTGAATCGGCTCGGCACGCTTGGCGATGCTCTGCCACAGGCCGAGGCGCTCGTAGATCAGCCGACTGCCGTAGGACAGCGCGGTGGAACGCGCATCGTAGCTGGGCTGGTACTCACTGCCCGGGGCGAAGGGTTCGATCAGGGCGATGCGCCAGCCACGCTGGCGCGCCGTTTCCTGCAGGGCCAGCGCCAGGCTGGCACCGACCAGGCCGCCGCCGATAATGGCCAGCTGTACGCGCGACATGGCCTCAGGCCGCCTCGCTACGCGCGGCAGCCATCAGTGCCTCGATCTCGGCAACGGTCTTGGGCACGCCATTGGTGAGAATCTCGCAACCCTTGCGGGTCACCACCACGTCGTCTTCGATGCGCACGCCGATGCCGCGCCACTTCTTGGCGACTTTGTCGTTGTCGACGGCGATATAAATGCCCGGCTCCACGGTCATCGCCATGCCGACCTCCAGCACGCGCCATTCGCCGCCGACCTTGTAGTCGCCGACGTCATGCACGTCCATGCCCAGCCAGTGGCCGGCGCGGTGCATATAGAAGGGTTTGTAGGCTTCGCTGGCGATCAGCTCGTCGACGTCACCCTCTAGCAGGCCCAGTTCGACCAACCCGGCAGTGATCACGCGCACCGTGGCCTCATGAGCCTCGTTCCAGTGTTTGCCTGGAGCGATGAACTTGAACGCCTCCTCGTTGGCCTTCAGCACCAACTCGTAGATGGCCTTCTGCTCGGGAGAAAACGTGCCGCTGACCGGGAAGGTACGAGTGATATCGCTGGCGTAGCAGTCGATCTCGCAACCGGCATCGATCAACACCAGATCACCGTCCTTGAGCGCCGCATCGTTCTCACGGTAGTGCAGGATGCAGGCGTTGCGACCAGCGGCGACGATGCTGCCGTAGGCAGGCATCTTCGCCCCGCCCTTGCGGAACTCATAATCCAGCTCGGCTTCCAGGTGATATTCGAACAGGCCGGCGCGGCTCGCCTGCATCGCGCGGATGTGGGCGCGCGCACTGATCTCGGCAGCCTCCTTCATCACCTTCACCTCGGCGGCCGACTTGTACAGGCGCATGTCGTGCAGCAGGTGATTGAGGGCGACGAACTCGTTCGGCGGTGTCGCACCCTGGCGGGCCTTGGCACGGATGTGGTTGACCCACTCCATCAACCGATGATCGAACTCCTGGTTGCAACCGATGGCGTAATAGACGCGCTCGCGACCTTCGATCAGCCCGGGAAGGATGTCGTCGATATCGCCGATGGGGAAGGCATCGTCGGCGCCGAAATGCTTGATCGCACCGTCCTGACCGGCGCGCAATCCGTCCCACAGCTCGCGCTCGGGATCACGTTCACGGCAGAACAGCACATATTCACCATGCTCGCGACCGGGGATCAGCGCCATCACCGCTTCCGGCTCGGGGAAGCCGGTGAGGTACTGGAAATCGCTGTCCTGACGATAGACGTGCTCGACGTCGCGGTTGCGGATATACACCGGCGCTGCCGGCAGGATGGCGATGCTGTTGGGCTCCATCTGCGCCATCAGCGCCTTGCGCCGACGGGCATATTCGGACTTGGGGATGCTGATCAAGGCAGGCTCCGACGATAAATCAGTGCAGGGATGGTTTGGCGGCAGGTGCAGCGGGTTTGGCGCACTCGGTGAACAGCAGCAGCGGCGCCACGCGCAGGTACTCCATCACCTCCATGTAATCGCTCTCACCATCTTCCGATTCTTCCAGGGCGCTCTGCACCTGGGCGATGGCCGAGAGATCCTGCAACACTTCCATGGCTTCGGCACTCAGCGCACCGTCGCGAGCGGTCAGACCGAAGCCACCGAGAAAGCCCTGGCACCACTGGCCCAACGCGACCGCACGCTGCGCCAGCGGGGTTTCGTCATCCGGCAACAGCAGCACCACGGTGACGTCTTCGCTGCATAGCTCACCCTTGACCATCTCCTGCAGACCGATCAGCGCCTGGCGCACATTGTCCTGCGGCTCGCCACCGAGCAGATCGGTGGCGTCGAGCAGCCAGGCGTCGGCATCGAAGCCAGCGCCAGCACAGCTGCGACCGAGCAACAGGCCATGCAGCTCGGCAGGGGAAACGGAATGCCCAGCGCTGCTGAGCAGAGCGGCGAAGGCGGCATAGGGGGAGCTTGGAATCGACATAGATAGCTAGGCGCCAGACGGCGCAATCTCTAGAATGGAGGCCTCGTATCCTAGCACCGGCAGGCGCGGCAAGACCATCCGAGGCCGCCGGTGTGATGTCGTCATCTGCATCACACCACTGCCATCTGGGTTTGACCCGTAGCCGGGACAGGCCTATACAGTCCAGCCAGCCATCCCATAGCGAGAGCCCATGGAAGACGCCGATCTGCACGCATTGACCGCCAAGCTGGAACTGCTGATCCAGCGTGTCGATCAGCTAAAGGCTCACAACCGACTCCTGCTGGCGAATGAACAGGCCTGGCGCGAGGAACGCGCCCATCTGATCGAAAAGAACGAAATGGCCCGGCACAAGGTCGAATCGATGATTTCGCGCCTTAAAGCCCTGGAGCAGGACTCATGACCCAGTCGAACACCGTGACCGTCCACATTCTGGACAAAGAATATTGCATCGCCTGCCCGCAGGATGAACGCGCCAACCTGGAAAGTGCTGCCCGCTACCTGGACGGCAAGATGCGTGAGATCCGCACCAGCGGCAAAGTGATCGGGGCCGACCGCGTTGCCGTGATGGCCGCGCTGAACATCACCCACGACCTGCTGCACAAGCAACAGCGCCTGGATCAGGACGCCAACTCCACCCGCCACCAGGTGCGTGATCTGCTCGACCGCGTCGACCAGGCACTGGCCGACGACTCGGCTTCCTGAGCACCGCGATGCCAGCCTGTTCGTCGCAGACCGCCCCGCAGGCGCTCTGTTCGGGTATACTGGACGCTACTTCCTGGGGTGTGCGCCAGTCGGTGATGTCCCTGAGCCGATACGCACAACCACGGGGGTTGCACGTTGGGGCCGGTGTGCATGTCCGCCTGACGGAAAGCCTTAACGCCTCCTGCAACCTCCACCTTGAACTTTCGGGTTCAAGGGCTAAACCGACAGCGGCACGCCGGGAAGTCATCATTCCCTCTGGTAGCCACCGCTACCTGTCTCGCACCATCCTCGCTCCATGACCAATCCCCTTAGTCGCCCACAACTGCGTCGCGTGCTGCGTCAGCGTCGTCGTGCGCTCAGCCGTAGCCAGCAACGTACCGCCGCGCGCAACCTGTATCGGCAACTGGTGCAGAGCCCTCAGTTCCGTCGCGCCAGGCATATCGCGTTCTACCTGCCCAACGATGGCGAGATCGACCCACGCCCCCTGCTGGCCGCTGCGCAAAAACGTGGCAAATGCACCTACCTGCCGGTGCTCAGCGCCTGGCCACGCACCAAGATGGTGTTCCAGCGTGTCACGCGGCACGAGAAACTGGCGGGCAATCGCTTCCGTATTCTCGAACCGCGTCCGCAGCCAAAGCGCCAGCGCAAGGTCTGGGCATTGAATCTGGTGTTGCTGCCGTTGGTGGGCTTCGATGACCGCGGCGGGCGCCTGGGTATGGGCGGCGGTTTCTATGACCGCAGCCTGGCCTATCTACGCATGCGCAAAAATTGGCACATGCCGACGCTGCTGGGCCTGGCGCATGAGTGTCAGCGAGTGGATGAACTGGCGATGGCCAGTTGGGACGTGCCCTTGCAGGCAACGGTGACGGACGAGGCTTGGTATTGAAGCGAAGGATGCAGCACCGCGTTCCCTGCGGCGCTCACGCTTGCAGTCCGCGAATCAGGGCTGCTGCGTTACATTGACCGAAGCGTCGTTTTGACGCTCCCAGAGGCCCTGGGTGTAACCCGTGGTAACCACGCCCAGGCTGAACAGTACGACGAGAACCCACAAAAGATCTGGCTTGCGTTTCATTTATTGCCTCCCCCTTCAAGGCAATGCGCGCGTTGGTCGCGCGTTATTGTTGTATGCAATACGACAGCGCCAAGCGTTTAGCCGGGTATTTTCCGCCAGTGCCATGCGCTGCGCAATTTCCGGCGCCAACCGGCCGTCGGAGAGCGTCACTCAAACAAGCGTCCGCTTACGGACAGACCTGCAGGAGCAAAGTTCATGCCTCATTGGCTGATGAAGTCCGAACCCGACGAATTATCGATCCACGACCTGCAGCGCCTCGGTAAAACACGCTGGGATGGCGTGCGCAATTACCAGGCGCGCAATTTCATTCGCGCGATGAAAGCGGGCGACCTGTTCTTCTTCTATCACTCCAGTTGCCCGCAACCCGGTATTGCCGGCATCGCACGCATTGCCGGTGAGGTGTACCCAGACCCAACCGCGCTGGACCCACAAAGCCACTATCACGACCCCAAGGCCAGTGCCGAGAAGAACCCCTGGAGTGCCCTGGACGTCGAATTCGTCGAAGCCTTCGCCGAGGTGCTGGCATTGCAACACCTGAAGAACAACCCGCTGCTGGCCGATCTGGCACTGGTGCAGCGCGGCAGCCGGCTGTCGGTGATGCCGGTAGCCGACGCCGAATGGAAGGCAATTCTCGCCATGCGTTGAGTCACTCACGGCACTGTGCTATCACCACAGCACGCCTAGGGAGTTATCCATGCCGGCATCCTCCGCCTGGCCAGCGCGCCTTGCGCTGGCGTTCCTGTTACTGGTGCTGAGCAGCGCCAGCGTGCTGCTTTGGCGCCAGATCGAGGCGGTGCAGCAACAGCGCGTCGACGAGCGAGTTGGCTATCAGGCGCGCAGCCTGGCACGCCAACTGGAAAGCACGCTGCACCTGGAGGTGGCCAGCCTCGAACGCATCGCCCGTTTATGGAACAGCCTAGGCCGCTTGCCGCGTGCCAGCTGGGACGAAGAAGTGGAACTCGCTCTGCGCGGTTTTCCCGCTTACCAGTCGATCCAGTGGGTCGGTCCCGACCTGCACATGCGCTGGCTGCTGCCGGTGGCCGGCAACGAAGCGGCACTGAGCTTTCGCCTCGATCCCGAACACCCCAATTACCCGCTGGCCATGGAAGCTCGCGAGAGCGGCGAACAGCGCTTTTCCAACAGTTTCGACCTGGTCCAGGGTGGCCGCGGCTTCGTCCTCTATACGCCGCTGTACCGCGAGCAGGATGGCAGCAAGGTCTTCGATGGTTTCCTGCAGGGGGTATTTCGCGTCGAGCCGCTGATGCTGCAGTTGCTCACCCAGATCGACCGTGACGCCTTCAACCTCGAACTGCTGGAGAACGGTCACAGCCTGTTCCGCCACGGCGCTGCGGATGCCGAGGCGCCGCATAGCCTGCAACTGGGCCTGAGTTTGCTCAACAATCAGGGCTTCAGCCTGCGCCTGAGCCCCACCGAAGAGCTGCTCGATCAGTTGGACTCGTCGCTGCCCGACGTCGTGCTCGGCGCCAGCCTGACCATCAGCCTGTTGTTGGTTGCCGCGCTGGCCCTGGCCCTGGAGAACAGCCGCCGCGCTCACGCCCTGCAACTGGCCAACCGGCGCTTCAAGCTGGAGGCCGAACGTCGCGAGGAAACCGAACAGCGCCTGCTCGAAAACCGCGAGCGCCTGCAGCTGGTGCTCGACCTGACCGACTCCAGCCATGACGGGCTGTTCATCTTCGACAGCAGCACCCGCGAGCTGCTGCACATGAATCAGGCCACCTACGCTACGCTCGGCTACCGTCCCGAACAGTTCGCCGAGCTGCTGCGCGACGATCCGGAGAAGCTCCTGCCCGGTTTTCACCGTTGGCTGGAACAGGCGCGCCAGGCGCAACACGACAACCTCTCGCGGATTTTTCAGCGCGAACTGATTCGCCGTGACGGCAGCCGCCAGCCGGCCGAAATCAACACGCAACTGGTGCAGTTGCATGACCGCGAATACCTGATTGCCGTGTCTCGCGACAACAGCGAGCGCCTGCAGCTGGAAGCGCAGCTGCAGCGCCTGTCGCAGCTCGATGGCCTGACCGGGCTGTACAACCGCCGCTATTTCGATCAGCAACTGCTGGCCGAGTGGCGGCGACTGCGCCGCCTCGACGCGCCGCTGGCCCTGCTGATGCTGGATATCGATCACTTCAAGGCCTACAACGATGCCCTTGGCCACCTGGCCGGCGACGATGCCCTGCGCCGCGTCAGTGCCGCCCTGCGCGAGAGTCTGCAGCGCGAAGGCGACACGGCATGCCGCTACGGTGGCGAGGAATTCGCCATCATCCTGGCCAATACCAACCAGGACGGCGCCGAACAGGTCGCCGCACGCATCCATGCAACCATCGCCAGCCTGGATATCCCCCATCCGGCCAGCCCGCTCGGGCGACTGACGCTGAGCATCGGTATGACCGTGGTCGACCCGGTCAGCGACGAACAACCGGGCACGCTTGTCGCCCACAGTGATCAGGCGCTCTACCAGGCCAAACATCAGGGACGCAATCGCACCGCCCTGTGGCAGCAACCCACGGTTGACCTGCATCAAACCACCTAGACTGGTGGCGGAGGACAATGGAAAACCTCCTGATAGAGCTTCTGTCATGAGGTTCACGAAAGGACATGACCGATGAACAGAAAACCTCTGCCCTATCTGATCGCCGCCGGCGTCGCTGTGCTGGCAGCCGTGGCCTGGTGGCAGTTGCGCCCTGATGGCCTTGGTGAGGATTTTGCCAGCGGTAACGGCCGTATCGAGGCCACTGAGGTGGATGTGGCCACCAAGCTGGCCGGGCGCATCGCCAGCATCGAGGTCGATGAGGGAGATTTCGTCGAACCCGGCCAGATTCTCGCGCGCATGGACACCCAGGCGCTCGAAGCGCAATTGCAGCAGGCCCGGGCCCAGGTACGCCAGGCGCAGAACGCCGAGCGCACCGCGCTCGCTCAGGTAGCCTTACGCGAAAGCGAGAAGGTCAGCGCCGCCGCCGTAGTACGCCAGCGCCAGGCAGAACTGGATGCCGCGCAGAAACGCCACGCGCGTAGCGCCACTCTGGTCAAGCGCAACGCGCTACCGCAACAAACCCTGGATGATGACCTGGCCCGCCTGCAAAGCACCCAGGCGGCGCTGGCAGCCGCCAATGCCCAGGTCATCTCCGCTGACGCCGGTATCAGCGCGGCACAGGCACAGGTCGAGGAAGCCCGTTCGGCGGTGGAGGCGGCACAGGCCGGCGTCGAGCGCCTGCAGGCGGACATCGACGACAGCCTGCTGCGCGCACCTCGCACCGGCCGCGTGCAGTACCGCGTGACCCAGCCGGGCGAAGTGCTCGGCGCCGGCGGCAAGCTGCTCAACCTGGTAGACCTCACCGACGTCTACATGACCTTCTTCCTACCCGAGCGCCAGGCTGGTCGCGTGGCCTTGGGCAGCGAAGTCCGCCTGGTGATCGATGCAGCACCGCAATACGTGATCCCGGCCAAGGTCAGCTATGTCGCTAGCGTCGCCCAGTTCACACCGAAGACCGTGGAAACCGCCAGCGAGCGCGAGAAGCTGATGTTCCGGGTCAAGGCGCGCATCGCCCCCGAATTGCTCAGCAAACACCTGCAGCAGGTAAAGACCGGCGTGCCCGGCATGGCCTACCTGCGCCTCGACCCTGACGCCGAATGGCCCGAGCACCTGGCGATCAAGGTTCCGCAATGAACGCGGCGGTCGCGCGCCTGGTCGGCGTCGGCCTGCGCTACGGCCAGACCCACGCCCTGCAGCAGGTTGACCTGGCGCTGCCAGCACGCTGCATGGTCGGCCTGATCGGCCCGGACGGCGTCGGTAAATCCAGCCTGCTGGCGCTGATCGCAGGGGCGCGTAAGCTGCAGGACGGTCGCGTCGAAGTGCTTGACGGCGACATGGCCGACGCCCGCCATCGGCGCAACGCCTGCCCGTATATCGCCTATATGCCGCAGGGTCTGGGCAAGAACCTCTATCCGACGCTGTCGGTGTTCGAGAACCTGGATTTCTTCGGCCGCCTGTTCGGCCAGGATGCTGCAGAGCGCGAGCGGCGCATCGATGACCTGCTGCACAGTACCGGAATGGCGGCATTTCGTGAGCGCCCAGCCGGCAAGCTGTCCGGCGGCATGAAGCAGAAGCTCGGGCTGTGCTGCGCGCTGATCCATGACCCGGATCTGCTGATTCTCGACGAGCCGACCACCGGCGTCGACCCGCTGTCACGCAACCAGTTCTGGGAGCTGATCGAGCGCATCCGCACGCAGCGCCCGCAGATGAGCGTGCTGGTGGCCACGGCCTACATGGAGGAAGCCGAGCGCTTCGATCATCTGGTGGCAATGGATGCCGGCCGCGTACTGGCCGAAGGCAGCCCGGCCGAACTGCGCACACGCACCGGCTGCGACAGCCTGGAGCAGGCCTTCATCGCCCTGCTCCCCGAAGAGCGCCGGCGCGGCCACCAGCAGGTGGTAATTGCACCCCTGCAAGGCAACAGCGAGATCGCCATCGAGGCCAAAGGCCTGACCATGCGCTTCGGTGATTTCGTCGCGGTGGACTCGGTGTCGTTTCGCATCCGCCGTGGCGAGATATTCGGCTTCCTCGGCTCCAACGGTTGCGGCAAGAGCACCACCATGAAGATGCTCACCGGCCTGCTGCCAGCCAGCGAGGGCGAGGCATTGCTGTTCGGCCAGACGGTGGACCCGCGCGACATGGCCACACGCAAGCGGGTCGGTTACATGTCCCAGGCATTTTCTCTGTATGGCGAGCTGACGGTGCGGCAGAACCTGGTACTGCATGCCCAGCTGTTCCATGTCCCGGCCGACGAGATCGAACCGCGTGTGACGCAGATGGCAGCACGCTTCGACCTCGGCGAGGTCATGGACATGCTCCCCGAGCGCCTGCCGCTGGGCATCCGCCAGCGCCTGTCGCTGGCCGTTGCGGTGATCCACAAGCCGGAGATCCTGATCCTCGACGAACCGACCTCCGGGGTCGACCCGGTGGCCCGCGACGGTTTCTGGCAACTGATGCTCGACCTGTCGCGCCAGGACGGCGTGACCATCTTCATCTCCACCCACTTCATGAACGAGGCGCAGCGCTGCGACCGCATCTCGCTGATGCACGCCGGCAAGGTGCTCGACAGCGACACCCCACAGGGCCTGATGGACAAACGCGGCCTGGACAGCCTGGAAGCCACTTTCATCGCCTACCTGCAGGAGGCGGTCGGCGAGCAACCGGTCAGCGAAGTGCCGCCGCTGGAACAGGCCGCGCCGCAACAGCGCCAGCATTTCAGCCTGCGCCGCCTGCTCAGCTATGCCCGCCGCGAGGCACTGGAGCTGCGTCGCGACCCGATCCGTGGCGGCATGGCGCTGCTCGGCACGGTAATGCTGCTGTTCATCATCGGCTACGGCATCAGCCTCGACGTGGAAGACCTGACCTTCGCCGTGCTGGACCGCGACCAGACCACCACCAGCCAGGAGTACCATCTGAATCTGTCCGGCTCGCGCTACTTCCTGGAGAAGGCACCTCTCTCCGACTATGCCGAGCTGGAGCGGCGCCTGCGCAATGGCGACATCAGCCTGGCCGTGGAGATTCCGCCGCACTTCGGCCGCGACCTCAAGCGCGGCGCCAGCCCGCAGATCGGCATGTGGATCGACGGCGCCATGCCGACCCGCGCCGAAACCATCAAGGGCTACGTCACCGGCCTGCATCAACACTACCTGAGCGAGCTGGCCCGGCGCTCACCACAGCCGCAGGCAGCCAACGCCGCCGAGCTTGAAGTGC
Organism: Ectopseudomonas composti; assembly: GCF_900115475.1. GTDB lineage: Bacteria > Pseudomonadota > Gammaproteobacteria > Pseudomonadales > Pseudomonadaceae > Aquipseudomonas > Aquipseudomonas composti. Next base: position 98,712 of record NZ_FOWP01000016.1, on the reverse strand, counting down.
GCTACCGCTACAACCCGGACGTGGAAAGCCTCAAGGCCATGGTGCCGGCAGTGATTCCGCTACTGCTGATGCTGATTCCGGCGATGCTCACCGCGCTCGGTGTCGTGCGCGAGAAGGAGCTGGGCTCGATCATCAACCTCTACGTCACCCCGGTCACGCGGCTGGAGTTCCTGCTCGGCAAGCAACTGCCCTACATCGCCCTGGGCCTGTTCAACTTCATCCTGCTGGTGCTGCTGGCGATCACCGTGTTCGATGTGCCGCTCAAGGGCAGCCCGCTGACCCTGCTGGCCGGTGCCCTGCTCTACCTGGCCTGCGCCACCGGCCTCGGCCTGCTCATGTCGACCTTCACCAAGAGCCAGATCGCCGCCGTGTTCGGCACCGCCATCGTCACCCTGCTGCCGGCCATCCAGTTCTCCGGGCTGATCTACCCGGTAGCCTCGCTGGAAGGCTTCGGCGCCCTGGTCGGCCACAGCTATCCCACTTCGCAGTTCCTGGTGATCAGCCGCGGCCTGTTCTCCAAGGCGCTGGAGCTGCAGGACCTGGCCGGCTACTTCGGCGCCCTGGCCCTGACCATCCCACTGCTGACGCTGCTCAGCGCCAGCCTGCTGCGCAAACAGGAGGTGTGATGGAACGCCTGGCCAACATTCTGCACCTAGGTATCAAGGAACTGCGCAGCCTGCAGCACGATCTGGCCCTGGTGCTGCTGATTCTCTGGGCCTTCAGCATGGGCATCTACTCGGCTGCCACCAGCCTGCCGGAAAGCCTGCACAACGCCGCCATCGCCGTGGTCGACGAAGACCAGTCGCAACTCTCCGAACGGCTGATCCAGGCCTTCCAGGCGCCCTACTTCCGCACGCCGGAACGCATCGACCTGAGCCAGATGGATCGCGGCATGGACTCCGGGCGCTACACCTTCACACTGAACATTCCACCGAACTTTCAGCGCGACGTGCTCGCCGGCCGCAGCCCGGCGATCCAGCTCAACGTCGATGCCACCCAGGTCAGCATGGCCTTCACTGGCGCCGGCTACATCCAGAACATCGGCGCCAGTGAGGTAGCCGAGTTCGTCCGTCGCTACCGCGGCGAGTTGCAGCAGCCGGCCGAACTGGAATTGCGCGTGCAGTTCAACCCGAACCTGACCCGCGCCTGGTTCGGCTCGGTGATGGAGGTGATCAACCAGATCACCATGCTGTCGATCATCCTCACTGGCGCGGCGCTGATCCGCGAGCGCGAGCACGGCACCGTCGAACATCTGCTGGTGATGCCGGTGACGCCACTGGAGATCATGCTGGCCAAGGTCTGGTCGATGGGACTGGTGGTACTGACAGCGGCGGCGCTGTCGCTGCTGCTGGTGGTGCAGGGCTGGCTGCAGGTGCCGATAGAAGGCTCCATCGCGCTGTTCCTGGCCGGGGCGGCGCTGCACCTGTTCGCCACCACCTCGATGGGTATCTTCTTCGGCACGGTGGCGCGCTCGATGCCGCAGCTGGGCCTGCTGATAATCCTGGTGCTGCTGCCGCTGCAGATACTCTCCGGCGGCACCACACCGCGCGAAAGCATGCCGGAACTAGTGCAGCAGATCATGCTGGCGGCGCCGACCACTCACTTCGTCGCGCTGGCCCAGGCCATTCTCTATCGCGGTGCGGGGTTCGCGATCATCTGGCCCTACATGCTGGCCATCGCCGGCATCGGCGCGCTGTTCTTCGTCGCGGCACTGAGCCGCTTTCGCAAGACCCTGGCGCAGATGGCGTAAGCAATCTGTAGGAGCGGCTTCAGCCGCGAATCGCTTTGGCCTTCACCGTCGAAGCAGCGCCCGAACGCCAAGGGGATTCGCCGCTACTGGATGATCAGGTTGTTGAACAGCAGGTCTTCGACGATGGGCTTGCCCTCTTCGCCATTGATCGCGTCCTGCACCTGCTTGAGCGCCTCCAGGCGCAGGTTCTCGCGGCCATCAGGAGCGTTGATGGTCTCGCTGGTCTGGGCGGAGAACAGCATCACCATCTGATGGCGGATCAGCGGCTCGTGCTGCTTGATCTTCTCCTCGGCCTCGGTGCCGGTGACTCGCAGCGACACATCGGCCTTGAAGAACTTGAGGCGGCTCCCCTGGTCGGCCAGGTTGCCGATCAAGGCGGGGGTCAGGTTGTAGTAGAGCGTCGTCGGCGCTTCTTCCTTCTTCTCCGAAGAGGCCAGGGCAGGCAGGCAGATCGACAGGCTCAGCAGCAGGGCGGTCAACAGTTTCACGTTCGGCACTCCATCGGGGATGTGCCTAGCATAGCCATCCACAGGCCAGCACCCAAGTCCGACGCTTATGCCGACCTATCAGGCATCGGCATGCTCGTTGACCCTCGGCGGGCGCTTTCTACACTGCAAGGCACCCTGCTAGAGGAATGACCTTCATGAAAGCCCTGCTGTGCAAAGCCTTCGGCCCCGCCGATACCCTGGTACTGGAAGACCTGCCAAGCCCCGAACCGAAGAAAAACGAGGTGCTGATCGAGGTGCAGGCCGCCGGGGTCAACTTCCCGGACACGCTGATCATCGAAGGCAAATACCAGTTCAAACCGCCCTTTCCCTTCGCCCCAGGCGGTGAGGTGGCGGGTGTAGTCAAGGCCGTGGGCGAGAAAGTCAGCCACCTGCGCGCCGGTGATCGGGTCATGGCGCTGACCGGCTGGGGCGGTTTCGCCGAAGAAGTCGCCGTGCCGGCCTACAACGTGCTACCAGTGCCCAAGAGCATGGACCTGACCACCGCGGCTGCCTTCGGCATGACCTACGGCACCTCCATGCATGCCCTCAAACAACGCGCCAACCTGCAGCCGGGCGAGACTCTGCTGGTGCTCGGCGCCTCAGGTGGTGTTGGTCTGGCAGCAGTGGAAATCGGCAAGGCCATGGGCGCCAAGGTCATCGCCGCAGCGAGCAGCGCCGAGAAACTGGAGGTCGCGCGCAAGGCCGGCGCCGACGAACTGATCAACTACAGCGAGCAGAGCCTGAAGGACGAGGTGAAGAAACTCACCGGCGGCCAGGGCGTGGACGTGATCTACGACCCGGTAGGCGGCACACTGTTCGAGGAAGCCTTCCGTAGCATCGGCTGGAACGGCCGCTTCCTGGTGGTGGGTTTCGCCGCCGGCGGTGGCATCCCGGCCCTGCCGGCCAACCTGCCACTGCTCAAAGGCGCCTCCCTGGTCGGCGTGTTCTGGGGCTCCTTCGCCCAACGCCAGCCGCAGGATAACGCCGAGAACTTCCAGCAACTGTTTGCCTGGCATGCCGACGGCAAGCTCAAGCCGTTGGTCTCGCAAACCTTCCCGTTGGAGCGTGGTGGCGAAGCGATCGATGCGCTCGGCCAGCGTAAGGCGGTGGGCAAGGTAGTGGTAAACGTTCGCTGACGCTGCGTACTACGCCGCGACATGAAAAAGCCGCCCTCGGGCGGCTTTTTCGTTCAACCTCGCGGCGCGTAGGCGAATACGTCGGCGCGCATCTGGTGGGCATCCATACCGGCTTCGACCAGCGCATCGAGCGTGGCGTAGACCATCGCCGGTGAGCCGCTGGCGTAGACGTGCAGGGCCTTGAGGTCGGGGAAGTCTTCACGCACCGCCTCGTGCAGCAGGCCGCAGCGGCCTTGCCAGCCACATTGATCACTGACCACCTGGTGCAAGCGCAGGTTATGCAGTTGCTGCCAGTCGGCCCAGTGCGGCAGCGCGTAGAAATCCTCGGGCCGGCGCGCGCCCCAGTACAGGTGCACCGGATGGGCGAAACCGGCAGCACGGCAGTGTTCGATCAGGCTGTGCATCTGGCCCATGCCAGTGCCGGCGGCGATCAGCACCAACGGGCCATCGGGCAGGTCGGCGAGGTGGGTATCGCCGTAGGGCATCTGCACGCGGGCCATGCCGGTGCTACGTAGATACTCCAGCAGGGCGATGCTGCTGTCCTCACGGGCGAGGATATGCAGCTCCAGCTCACGCCCGGCATGCGGCGCAGAAGCCAGGGAAAAGGCCGCCATCTCACCATCCGGTCGCTGCAACAGCAGGTACTGCCCGGCGTGGTAGCGCGGCGCCTTGCCCGCTGGCGTACGCAAGCGCACACGGAACACGTCGCCGCCCACGTCCTGGCATTCGATCACCTGGCAGCTCAGCTCACGCACCGGCAACTCCCCCGGCGCCAGCACGCCGTCCCAGTGCAGCACGCAGTCTTCCAGCGGTTCGGCCAGGCAGGTGAACAGCTCGCCATGATCCAGCTCGACACCGTTCTGTTTGACCCGGCCTTCCACAAGCAGCGCGGCGCAGATATGGCAATTGCCGTTACGGCAGCTCTGTGGGCAGTCGTAGCCTAGACGCCGGGCGCCATCGAGGATGCGTTCGCCCGGCTGCAGCGCGAGAGTGACGCCGGAGGGTTGCAGGGTGACGTTCATCAATCGATTCCCAGCTCGCTCCACAGCGCGTCGACGCGCGCCACCACCGCAGGGTCCTTCTCGATGGCACGACCCCACTCACGGGTGGTTTCACCCGGCCACTTGTGGGTGGCGTCCAGGCCCATTTTCGAACCCAGTCCGGAGATCGGCGAAGCGAAGTCGAGGTAGTCGATCGGCGTGTTGTCGATCATCACCGTGTCGCGTTTGGGGTCCATGCGCGTGGTAATCGCCCAGATCACGTCATTCCAGTCCCGTGCGTTGATATCGTCGTCGGTGACGATAACGAACTTGGTGTACATGAACTGTCGCAGGAACGACCAGACACCTAGCATTACGCGCTTGGCGTGGCCGGGGTACTGCTTCTTCATGGTCACCACCGCCATGCGGTAGGAACAGCCTTCCGGCGGCAGGTAGAAGTCGGTGATCTCGGGGAACTGCTTCTGCAGGATCGGCACGAACACTTCGTTCAGCGCCACGCCAAGGATCGCCGGCTCATCTGGCGGCCGGCCGGTGTAGGTGCTGTGGTAGATCGGATCGCGTCGACGGGTGATGCGCTCGACGGTAAACACCGGGAAGGTGTCGACCTCGTTGTAGTAACCGGTGTGGTCGCCGTACGGGCCTTCCGGCGCGGTCTCGCCCGGATGGATCACGCCTTCCAGGACGATCTCGGCACTGGCAGGCACCTGCAGGTCGCTGCCGCGCGCCTTGATCAGCTCGGTGCGATGGCCGCGCAGCAAGCCGGCGAAGGCATATTCGGAGAGGGTATCGGGCACAGGCGTGACAGCGCCGAGAATGGTCGCAGGATCAGCACCCAGAGCGACGCAAACCGGGTAAGGCTTGTCTGGATGCTTCTGGCACCACTCGCGGTAATCCAGCGCGCCGCCACGATGGCTGAGCCAACGCATGATCACCTTGTTGCGGCCGATCACCTGCTGGCGGTAGATACCGAGGTTCTGCCGCTCCTTGTTCGGGCCCTTGGTGATGGTCAGGCCCCAGGTGATCAGTGGCGCCACGTCGCCCGGCCAGCAGTGCTGGATCGGCAGCTTACCGAGGTCGACATCGTCGCCCTCCTCGATCACTTCATGGCAGGGCGCATCCTTGACCACCTTGGGTGCCATGGAGATGACCTTCTTGAAGATCGGCAGCTTGCTCCAGGCGTCCTTGAGGCCCTTCGGCGGCTCCGGCTCCTTGAGAAAGGCCAGCAGCTTGCCGATCTCGCGCAACTCGGACACCTCCTCGGCGCCCATGCCCAGCGCCACGCGTTTGGGCGTGCCGAACAGGTTGCCGAGCACCGGCACGTCAAAGCCCGTGGGCTTTTCGAATAGCAGCGCCGGGCCGCCCTTGCGCAGGGTGCGGTCGCAGATTTCGGTCATTTCCAGAACGGGCGATACCGGGGTCTGGATGCGCTTGAGTTCGCCGCGCTTTTCCAGTTCACGGATGAAGTCGCGCAGGTCGCGATACTGCATGCAGGAGCCTCGTGTCGGACAGGCTAGAGTCGGCCGCAAAGTTTAGCGCCGAAGTCGGGCTTTCAGAAGGCTTGAAAGCCTCCAGATACAACAAGGCCGGGTTTCCCCGGCCTTGTTGCAAGACATGAACCGCTTATTTGCGCTTCATCGACAGGAAGAACTCGTCGTTCGTCTTGGTCGCTTTCAGTTTGTCGATCAGGAACTCGATGGCGGCGATTTCGTCCATCGGGTGCAGAAGCTTGCGCAGAATCCACATGCGCGACAGCTCTTCCTCGCCAGTCAGCAACTCTTCGCGGCGGGTGCCGGACTTGTTGATGTTGATGGCCGGGAACACACGCTTCTCGGAAACACGGCGATCGAGGATCAGCTCCATGTTGCCGGTGCCTTTGAATTCCTCGTAGATCACTTCGTCCATCTTCGAGCCGGTTTCCACCAGCGCGGTAGCGATGATGGTCAGCGAACCGCCTTCTTCGATGTTACGCGCGGCGCCGAAGAAGCGCTTCGGCTTCTCCAGAGCATGGGCATCGACACCACCGGTGAGGACCTTGCCGGAGCTCGGAATCACGGTGTTGTAGGCGCGCGCCAGACGGGTGATGGAGTCGAGCAGGATGACCACATCCTTCTTGTGCTCGACCAGGCGCTTGGCCTTCTCGATCACCATTTCGGCGACCTGCACGTGGCGAGTCGGCGGCTCGTCGAAGGTCGAGGCAACCACTTCGCCGCGCACGGTGCGCTGCATTTCGGTCACTTCTTCCGGGCGCTCGTCGATCAGCAGAACGATCAGGTGGCACTCGGGGTTGTTACGGGTGATGTTCGAGGCGATGTTCTGCAACATGATGGTCTTGCCCGCTTTCGGCGGGGCGACGATCAGGCCGCGCTGGCCCTTGCCAATCGGCGCACAGAGGTCGATCACACGGCCGGTGATGTCCTCGGTGGAGCCGTTGCCGGCTTCCATGCTCAGGCGCTTGGTGGGGAACAGCGGCGTCAGGTTCTCGAACAGGATTTTGTTCTTGGCGTTTTCCGGACGGTCGAAGTTGATGCTGTCGACCTTGAGCAGGGCGAAGTAACGCTCGCCTTCCTTCGGCGGACGGATCTTGCCGACGATGGTGTCACCGGTACGCAGGTTGAAACGGCGGATCTGGCTAGGCGAGACGTAGATGTCGTCGGGGCCGGCCAGGTAAGAAGAGTCGGCGCTACGCAGAAAGCCGAAACCGTCCTGGAGAATCTCCAGCACGCCGTCACCGGAAATTTCCTCGCCGCTTTTGGCATGCTTTTTCAGCAGGGCGAAGATGATGTCCTGCTTGCGCGAACGAGCCATGTTTTCCAGGCCCATCTGTTCGGCCATGTCCAGCAGTTCGGCAATCGGCTTTTGCTTGAGTTCGGTCAGATTCATAGGAATGACGTGATCATCGAGAGGAGAAGAAAGCTGTTAGCTTGAGAGGCCGCGCCGCAGAGAAGGCGACAGGATCGCGAACGAGTTCGTATAGGAATGAATCGGCGACGGCGTACAGAGAGCTGCATAGGGTATGCAGCGAGGCCGAATTTAACACTGTGAAAAAACAGCGTCTAGCCCTAAAAACGAAAAAGCCCCGCAGAAAGCAGGGCTTCTTGCAGAGCGTTAGGGTGGGCCGGGCGGCGCTCCGCTTCAGCCCACCACCACGCCAACTGCAACCAGCTCGGTGGGCTAAAGCCCACCCTACTTTTAGATATTGCTGTCGAGGAACGCAGCCAGTTGCGACTTGGACAGTGCACCGACCTTGGTCGCTTCGACGTTGCCGTTCTTGAACAGCATCAGGGTCGGGATACCACGCACGCCGTACTTCGGCGGGGTTTCCTGATTCTCGTCGATGTTCAGTTTGCAGATCTTCAGCTTGCCTTGATATTCCTTGGCGATTTCGTCCAGCACCGGCGCGATCATCTTGCACGGGCCGCACCACTCAGCCCAGTAGTCGACCAGAACCGGACCTTCAGCCTGGATGACGTCCTGGTCGAAGCTGGCGTCGCTGACGTTGGTGATGAATTCGCTCATGAGGAGTCTCCGTGATTCGGAAGCAAAAAAGTGGCGCCATCATAGCCCGGCTTGAGTGACACCGAAAGGCACTGACGATTGAGCCTTTCAATGGTGGCTAATGTACGCCTCAATCGCCCAGCGTGGTGAAGGCAATGCCGGTGCGTAGCGCGGCGGCGCGGATGTGCTGTTGCATGGCCTTTTGCGCCGGGCCGGCGGCATGCCGCGCGAGGGCTTTGAGGATCTTGCGGTGCTCCTGCCAGGTCTCCATCGCTCGCTCCGGACGGATGAACGGCAGCTTCTGGCTTTCCAGGAAGATATCGGCGCTGGAGGTGACCAGGGCGAACATCGCCTGGTTGCCGCCGGCGGCGAGGATGCGCTGGTGGAACTCGAAATCCAGCCGCGTCGCCTGCTCGAAATTTTCGGCACGCAGCTCGCGGCGCATCTGCTCGACGTTGTCTTCGAGAATATCCAGCTCCTCGGCAGTCATCACCCCGGCCGCCAGGCCACAGGCGAAACCCTCCAGGGCGAAGCGCAGCTGAAAGGTATCGGCCGCCGATACCTGTGCGGCGAAGGGCCAGACGAAAGCACCGCTCGCGTCGGGCTTCGGCGCCTCCTGAACGAACACACCCTTGCCCGCCTGCACACTGACCAGGCCCAACGCGCTGAGCGAGGACAGCGCCTCGCGCAAGGAGGCGCGACTGACGCCCAGGCGCTCGGCCAGATCACGCTGCGACGGTAGTGCGTCGCCAGGGCGATAGCCCTCGTCCTCAATCAGGCGGCGGATCGCCTGCAGGGCGTATTCAGGTACCGCGCGGGGAGCAGAAGCATTCATGACTGTTCGGGCCGGTCAGTCCAGTGAAGCTGCCTTTGTAAGGCCAGAACACCACTTCAGGCAAGCGACGCCCCCTTGTGGAACAGCCCCCCCAGCGTACGCACCGAGATGGCCCAGAAACACCTCTGACCAATCAGTCAGCAATTCAAACTGTTCAGACCAGTAAGACCTTGTTTCCACTCGCCTGAAGCGATGAAGTCCCTTATTTCATTGGACTTGGCACAGGCAATGCACTGCAGGACTCACGCAAAACGCTTCAGTTTTCGTTCATTCATCGGGAGTTCGACATGCGCAAATTTCACCGCACCCTGCTGGGTACCCTGTTCGCCGCCCTGGCCTTCGGCGCCAACACCGTTCACGCCGACGCGCTCGAAGACATCAGCAAGGCCGGCGTGCTGAAAGTCGCCGTGCCGCAGGATTTCCCACCCTTCGGCTCGGTCGGCCCGGACCTCAAGCCGCGCGGCCTGGACATCGACACCGCGCAACTGCTGGCCGAAAAGCTGGCGGTGAAGCTGGAGCTGACCCCGGTCAACAGCACCAACCGCATTCCCTTTCTCACCACCGGCAAGGTCGACCTGGTGATTTCCAGCCTCGGCAAGAACCCCGAGCGCGAAGCGGTGATCGACTTCTCCGCCGCCTACGCGCCCTTCTACCTCGGCGTATTCGGCCCGGAAGACGCCACCATCGCCAGCCTCGATGACCTCGCCGGCAAGACCATCAGCGTCACCCGTGGCTCCATCGAAGACATCGAACTGAGCAACGTCGCCCCGAAAGGCGCCACCATCAAGCGCTTCGAGGACAACAACTCGACCATCGCCGCCTACCTCTCCGGTCAGGTCGAACTGATCGCCAGCGGCAACGTGGTGATGGTGGCCATCGCCGAGCGCAACCCCAAACGCATCCCGAACATGAAGCTCAAGCTCAAGGATTCGCCGGTATACGTCGGCGTGAACAAGAACCAGGCCGCGCTGCTGGACAAGGTCAACGCCATCATCGCCGACGCCAAAGCCGACGGCAGCCTCGATGCGATCAGCCAGAAGTGGCTGAAGCAGCCACTGCCGGCCGACCTCTGAGTCGCGCGGAGAGCTGAGCCATGGCGTATCAGTTCGACTTCGCCGCCGTCCTGCAGCACAGCGACATGCTGCTGCAGGGCGCGGCCTTCACCCTCGTACTGACGGCGATCGGCACCCTGCTGGGCGTCGGTCTCGGCATTGTCGGGGCAATACTGCGTGCCTGGCGCATCCGCCCGTTCGACCGGATTTTCGGCGTCTACGTGGAGCTGATCCGTAACACGCCGTTCATCGTCCAGCTGTTCTTCATCTTCTTCGGCCTGCCCTCGCTTGGCGTACGCCTGAGCGAGTGGGAGGCGGCGGTGCTGGCGATGGTGATTAACCTCGGCGCCTACTCCACGGAAATCATCCGCGCCGGCATCCAGGCCATCCCGGCCGGTCAACTCGAAGCCGCTGCGGCGCTGGCCATGAGCCGCTTCGAGACTTTCCGCCACGTGGTGCTGCGCCCGGCGCTGGCCAAAGTCTGGCCGGCGCTATCGAGCCAGATAATCATCGTCATGCTCGGCTCGGCGGTGTGCTCGCAGATTTCCACCGAGGAGTTGTCGTTCGCCGCCAACTTCATCCAGTCGCGCAACTTCCGCGCCTTCGAGACCTATCTGCTGACCACTGCGCTGTATCTGGTCATGGCCATCCTGATTCGCCAACTGCTGGCCTGGATCGGCCGCCGCTTCATCATGGGGGCCCGCTGATGGACTTCACGCTCTGGGACATCCTGCGCAACCTGCTGGTGGGCCTGCAATGGACGCTGCTGCTGTCGCTGGTGGCCTTCGTCTGCGGCGGCATCGCCGGCCTGCTGGTATTGCTGGCCAGGCTATCGCCGCTATCGGCACCGCGCATCTTCGCCCGTGGCTATATCGAACTGTTCCAGGGCACGCCGCTTTTGATGCAGCTGTTCCTGGTGTTCTTCGGCATCGCCCTGCTCGGTATCGACGTATCGCCCTGGTTGGCTGCGGCCACCGCGCTGACGCTGTTCACCAGCGCCTTTCTCGCCGAGATCTGGCGCGGCTGCGTCGAGTCGATCACCCGCGGCCAGTGGGAGGCCGCTGAAAGCCTGGCCATGAGCCGCCTGGAAACCCTGCGCCACGTCGTGCTGCCGCAAGCGCTGCGCATCGCCGTGGCGCCCACCGTCGGTTTCTCGGTGCAGGTGGTCAAGGGCACCGCGGTGACCTCGATCATCGGTTTCACCGAGCTGACCAAGACCGGCAGCATGCTGGCCAACGCCACCTTCGAACCCTTCATGGTCTACGGCTTCGTCGCCCTCGGTTACTTCCTGCTTTGCTACCCGCTCTCGCTCGCTGCATACCGCCTGGAAAGGAGGCTGAATGTCACTGCTTAACGTCACCGCCCTGCACAAGTATTACGGCGACAACCACGTGCTCAAGGGCATCGACCTGGCCGTCGAGGAAGGCGAAGTGGTCGCCATCATCGGTCGCAGCGGCTCGGGCAAGAGCACCTTCCTGCGCACCCTCAACGGCCTGGAGTCGATCAACGACGGCGTGATCGAAGTCGACGGCGAGTATATCGACGCCGCCCGCGCCGACCTGCGCAGCCTGCGACAGAAGGTCGGCATGGTGTTCCAGCAGTTCAACCTGTTCCCACACCTGACCGTCGGCGAGAACGTCATGCTCGCGCCGCAGGTAGTGAAGAAGACCTCACGCGCCGACGCCGAAAAAGTTGCGCGGCAGATGCTCGAGCGGGTCGGCCTGGCGGAGAAGTTCGACGCCTACCCCGAGCGCCTGTCAGGCGGCCAGCAACAGCGTGTGGCCATCGCCCGCGCCCTGGCCATGTCGCCCAAGGTGCTGCTGTGCGACGAGATCACCTCGGCGCTCGACCCGGAATTGGTCAACGAGGTGCTGGCTGTGGTCAAGCAACTGGCCAGCGAGGGCATGACCCTGATCATGGTCACCCACGAGATGCGCTTCGCTCGCGAAGTGGGCGACAAGCTGGTGTTCATGCACCAGGGCAAGGTGCACGAGATCGGCGATCCCAAGACGCTGTTCGCCGCCCCGCAGACCGAAGAGCTGCGCAACTTCATCAGCTCGGTGAACCTGTGAACGCGCCGGCCCCGCTGCCACTGCGTATCGCGCCACTGACCCGCGAAGCCTTCGCGCCCTTCGGCGAGGTGATCGAAACGGCCGGCGCAACGGCCTTCCCGATCAACGCTGGCACCACCACGCGCTACCACGACCTGGCGCAGGTGAAGCTGGCCGGCGAGTCAGCACGCACCCTGGTCAACCTGTTCGAAGGCAAGGCCTGGCACCCGCCCTTAGAGATTCGCATGCTCGAACGCCACCCGCTGGGCAGCCAGGCGTTCTATCCGGTTGACGGTGGACGCATGCTGATCGTCGTCGCCCCGCCAGGTGAGCTGGACGAGTCGAAGATCCGCGCCTTCATCAGCGAGCCGGACCAGGGCGTGAACTACGCTCGCGGTACCTGGCATCACCCGTTGCTGTGCCTGCAACACCCTGGCCGCTTCCTCGTGGTGGACCGTGGCGGCGACGGCCATAACTGTGACGAGCAGCTGTTGAAACAGCCGCTGAGTGCCCTGAACCTGCCCTAACCACAGGTCTAGACCAGTTTCATGCGACATCCGTATGCGTTGGCTCATGCGCTCAGTCGTGGCAGGATGGCGCGGAAATCGAACGAGATGCCGTAATCATGCCCAAAGCCCCTGCCGAAAGTTTTCCCCTGATCGCTGCCATCGACCTGGGTTCGAACAGCTTTCATATGGTGCTGGCCAAGGCCGACAATCACGAGATTCGCATCCTCGAACGCCTCGGCGACAAGGTGCAGTTGGCGGCAGGCCTGGACGACGAGCGCCAGCTCAGCGAGGAAGCCATGCAACGCGGCCTCGACTGCCTGCGCCGCTTCGCCCAGTTCACCACCACGCTGCCGGAAGGCGCGGTGCGCGTGGTCGGCACCAATGCCCTGCGTGAAGCACGCAACCGTGCCGTGTTCATCCGCCGCGCCGAGGAAATTCTCGGCCATCAGGTCGAGGTGATTTCCGGCCGCGAGGAAGCACGCCTGATCTACCTCGGTGTTTCCCACAGCATCGCCGACACCCCCGGCAAGCGCCTGGTCGCCGACATCGGCGGCGGCAGCACCGAGTTCATCATTGGCCAGCGCTTCGAGCCATTGCTGCGCGAAAGCCTGCAGATGGGCTGCGTGAGCTTCACCCAGCGCTATTTCAAGGACGGCAAGATCACCCCGGCGCGCTATGCCCAGGCTTACACCGCCGCCCGCCTGGAGCTGATGGGTATCGAGCAGAGCCTGCGCCGCCTCGGCTGGGAAGATGCCGTTGGCGCTTCCGGCACCATCAAGGCCATCGGCCTGACGACCAAGGCTGCCGGCCTAGGCAATGGCGAGGTGACGGTCGAGGGGCTGGCCTGGCTCAAGCGCAAACTGTTCAAGCTCGGCGAGGTGGAGAAGATCGACCTCGACGGCATCAAGCCGGATCGGCGCGGCATCTTCCCGGCCGGCCTGGCGATTCTCGAAGCCATCTTCGATGCCTGCGATATCCAGCGCATGAGCCACTCCGAAGGCGCGCTACGCGAAGGCGTGCTGTACGACCTGCTCGGCCGTCACCAGCACGAGGACGTCCGCGAACGCACGCTGTCGGCCTTCATGGAGCGTTACCACGTCGATGTCGACCAGGCCGCACGGGTCGAGGCCAAGGCACTGTCGGCGCTGGACAAGGTCGCGAACGACTGGGGCCTGACCGACGATTGGCACCGCGAACTGCTCAGTTGGGGCGCCAAGGTGCACGAAGTGGGCCTGGATATCGCCCACTACCAGTACCACAAGCACGGCGCCTATCTGATCGAGCACTCCGACCTGTCCGGCTTTTCCCGCCAGGACCAGCAGATGCTCGCCCTGCTGGTGCGCGGCCACCGCCGTAACATTCCCAAGGACAAGTTCGCCGACTTCGGCGAGGAAGGCGTGAAGCTGATACGCCTGTGCGTGCTGCTGCGTTTCGCCATCCTCTTCCACCACATTCGCGGTACGCAGAGCATGCCCGAGGTGCAATTCAAGGCCGGCGACAACAGCCTGGAAATCCTCTTCCCGGAAGGCTGGCTGACAGCCAACCCGCTGACTCAGGCGGACTTCGAGGCCGAAGCCGAGTGGCTCAAGCGCATCGACCTGACGCTGAGCGTGCGCTGATCACCTTCTGAGTCAAACCCGCTATCAACCCCGTAGGGTGCGCCGTGCGCACCGGGATTTCGGGCGGGAAACCTGTAGAGCGGGTGCAACCCGCCAAGACCGCAAAGCCCTCTCCTCCGGCCTGATCGCCAGCGATCAGGCGCTCATCGGCGTAAGAAGCACTACGGCACGCGGCCATCTAAGCCCTCTCCCGCCCTTCGGGCACCCTCTCCCGCAAGCGGGAGAGGGTCATCAGATCGCCGCAAGCGGCCTTTTTAGCGCGTCACGATTACCGGGGCGGTGAGCTTCTCCAGCAAGCCGGACTGCGCGCTGCGCGGGTTCTGGTTACCGGTGGGCTGCTGACGCAGATAACGACCGTCAGACTGCAGCACCCAAGCCTGGGTGTTGTCGGTCAGGTAGCTCTCCAGCTCCTTCTTCACACGCATGATGAGTTTCTTGCCTTCCACCGGGAAGCAGGTCTCCACGCGCTTGTCGAGGTTGCGCTCCATCCAGTCGGCGCTGGACAGGTAGATCTTCTCGTCGCCGCCGTTGAGGAAGTAGAACACCCGCGTGTGTTCGAGGAAGCGACCGATGATCGAGCGCACCTGGATGTTGTGCGATACCCCCGCGATGCCCGGACGCAGGCAGCACATGCCACGTACCACCAGATCGATCTTCACCCCGGTCTGGCTGGCCTTGTACAACGCGCGGATGATCTTCGGATCGGTCAACGAGTTGAACTTGGCGATGATCTGCGCCGGCTTGCCTTCGGCCGCCGCGGCGGTTTCCTTGGCGATCAGGTCGAGCAGGGTCTTCTTCAGGGTGAAGGGCGCGTGCAGCAGCTTCTTCATGCGCAAGGTCTTGCCCATGCCGATCAGCTGGCTGAACAGCTTGGACACGTCCTCACCGAGCGCGACGTCGGCGGTCAGCAGGCTGTAGTCGGTGTACAGCCTGGCGTTACCGGCGTGGTAGTTACCGGTGCCGAGGTGGGCGTAGCGGACGATCTCGCCGTTCTCACGACGCAGAATCAGCATCATCTTGGCGTGGGTCTTGAAACCGACCACGCCATAGATCACCACCGCACCAGCAGCCTGCAGGCGGCTGGCCAGAGCCAGGTTGGACTCTTCGTCGAAGCGCGCGCGCAACTCGATCACCGCGGTGACTTCCTTGCCGTTGCGCGCCGCTTCCACCAGCGCGTCGACGATCTCAGAGTTGGCGCCGGAGCGATACAAGGTCTGCTTGATCGCCAGCACATGCGGATCTTTCGCCGCCTGGCGTAGCAAGTCGACCACCGGCGTGAAGGACTCGAAGGGATGCAGCAGGAGGATGTCCTGCTTGCTGACCACGTTGAAGATGTTCTCCGAGTTCTGCAGCAGCTTGGGGATCACCGGCGTGAACGGCGCGTACTGCAGGTCCGGGTGGTTATCCAGGCCAGTGATGCTGAACAGGCGGGTCAGGTTGACCGGGCCGTTGACCTGGTACAGCTCGCCCTCGGTCAGGCCGAACTGCTTGAGCAGGTGGTCACGCAGGTGTTTCGGGCAGGTGTCGACCACTTCCAGGCGCACCGCATCGCCGTAACGACGGCTGAACAGCTCGCCGCGCAGGGCGCGCGCCAGGTCCTCGACGTCCTCGGTATCCACCGACAGGTCGGCGTTACGGGTCAGGCGGAACTGGTAGCAGCCCTTGACCTTCATGCCCTGGAACAGGTCATCGGCGTGGGCGTGGATCATCGACGAGAGGAACACGTAGTTGTCGCCCGGGCCGCCGACATCTTCCGGCACCTTGATGATGCGCGGCAGCAGACGCGGCGCCGGAATGATGGCCAGACCGGAGTCGCGGCCGAAGGCATCGACGCCTTCCAGCTCGACGATGAAGTTCAGGCTCTTGTTCACCAGCAGCGGGAAAGGGTGCGTCGGGTCGAGGCCGATGGGCGTGATGATCGGCGCGATCTCGTCGCGGAAGTAGCGGCGCACCCAGGCCTTGAGCTTGGTCGTCCAGTAACGGCGACGGATGAAGTTGATGTTGTGCTTGGCCAACGCCGGGAACAGCGTGTCGTTGAGGATCGCGTACTGGCGCTCGACCTGTTCGTGCACCAGCTCGCTGATACGCGCCAGCGCCTGATGCGGCTGCAGGCCGTCGGCGCCGGCCTGTTCGCGGGCGAAGTTGATCTGCTTCTTCAGGCCGGCGACACGAATTTCGAAGAATTCGTCGAGGTTGCTGGAGAAGATCAACAGGAACTTCAGGCGTTCGAGCAGCGGATAGGACTCGTCCAGCGCCTGTTCCAGCACGCGGATGTTGAACTGCAGCTGCGACAGTTCGCGGTGGATGTACAGGCTGCTGTCATCCAGGCCGGGAATCGGCGCCGGCGGCGGGGTTTCCACCACGGGCGTCTCGGCGACCACCTCGGCCGGAGGCGGGTTGTTGTCGAGCACTTCGCTGTTGAGTCCTTCGCTGTTCATCACTCGGTTCCTGAGGGCGTCATTGCCCTTGTTTTAGCAGTTCTGCCGCCCGTACGGCGAAATAGGTGAGGATGCCATCGGCACCCGCACGTTTGAAGGCGGTGAGCGACTCCAGGATGACGGCCTCGCTGAGCCAGCCGTTCTGGATCGCGGCCATGTGCATGGCGTACTCGCCACTGACCTGGTAGACGAAGGTCGGCACCTTGTAGGCATCCTTCACGCGCCAGAGGATGTCCAAGTAGGGCATGCCCGGTTTGACCATGACCATGTCGGCGCCTTCGGCCAGGTCGGCGGCCACTTCATGCAGCGCCTCGTTGCCGTTGGCCGGGTCCATCTGGTAGCCGAGCTTGTTACCCTTGCCGAGATTGGCAGCCGAGCCCACCGCATCGCGGAACGGGCCGTAGTAGGCGCTGGCGTACTTGGCCGAGTAGGCCATGATGCGCACGTTGACGTGATCGGCCAGCTCCAGTGCCTCACGGATCGCCTGCACGCGGCCGTCCATCATGTCCGACGGTGCCACCACCTGGGCACCGGCTTCGGCATGCGACAGCGCCTGCTTGACCAGCGCATCGACGGTGATGTCGTTCTGCACGTAGCCGGATTCGTCGAGAATGCCGTCCTGACCGTGGGTGGTGAAGGGGTCGAGGGCCACGTCGCTGATCACCCCCAGTTCGGGGAATTTCTCGCGCAGGGCACGAATCGCACGCTGGGCGATGCCATCCGGGTTCCAGGCCTCGCTGCCGTCGAGCGATTTCTTCTCCAGCGGCGTGACCGGAAACAACGCCAGCGCCGGGATGCCCAGCGCCACCCAGTGCTCGGCTTCCTTGAGCAGCAGATCGATGGACAGGCGTTCGACACCCGGCATCGATGGCACGGTTTCACGACGGTTGTCGCCGTCGAGGACGAACACCGGCAGGATCAGGTCATCGACGCTCAGGCGATTCTCGCGCACCAGGCGGCGGGAGAAGTCGTCGCGACGATTGCGGCGCAGACGGGTGGCAGGGAACAGACGATTGGCGGGGGTAACGCTCACGGCAGACTCCAGAGCCCGCACGGGCGGGCCAGTGTGACGGTTATAAGCGGGCATTATGACCAAATGATGACAGCCGCATGACGCGATGCGACTGCGGGTCGCAGCCAGGGCGGGCGGCGGCAATGCCACGAAACCTGACCATTGTGGCATGACGCGCCACCTTCCGGCTTCCTTGTGGTCAGAGTAGTCTTCAGCACCCCATCATCGAGCGCACGGCATGCTCCAAGACCTCATTCGCCAGTTTGGCTACCCGGCACTGGTTCTCGGCACCTTCCTCGAAGGTGAAGTGTCGTTGCTGCTGGCGGCGTACATGGCCGTGCGCAACGTGTTGGAGATCGAATGGGTTGCGCTGTGCGCCTTTCTCGGCACCTTCGCCAGCGACCAGTTGTGGTACTACCTGGGCCGCCGTCACGGCCGCGCGCTGCTGGCACGCAAACCACGCTGGCAGCCGCTGGGCGACCGCGCCAGCGCGCTGATCCAACGTTACCCGGACCTCTGGGTGCTGTGCTTTCGCTTCCTCTACGGCCTGCGCACGGTGATGCCGCTGACCATCGGCCTGTCCGGCTATTCGTGGCGCCGCTACCTGCTGCTCGACGCCATCGGTGCCGGCGTCTGGGCCGGAGGTATCAGCCTGCTGGCCTACAGCCTGGGCAACGCCATGGGCGGCCTGCTCGAAGAACTGCGCAATTACCAGGTCATCCTGCTCGCGGCCGTGGTGTTGCTGCTCGCCCTGGCCTGGCTACACCGGTGGCGTCAGCGCCGGCGTGGCTGAGCCACGCGCCAGCCAGATCCCCATCAGGCTGAGCAGGCTGTAAGCGATCAGCCAGGCCCAGGCAGTGCCATCCAGCGCCAGCATGCCGAGTTCGCCAGCCAGCCAGAATGCCGGCAGGTTGCTCGCCAGACGCAGGCACTCCAGCCGCCAGGCATGGCGGCGGTTCTCCAGCCACAGGCCAATGCTGCACAGGCCCAGGGTCATCCACAGGCACGCGAGCAGCACGCCACTGATCGCCAGTGAATCGCCCTGCGTCAGCAGCCAGACGCCGGCCAGCAGGTAGCAGATGAACTGCAGCAGCGCGTAAACCTGCGCACCCCGCCCCAGCGGTACCTCGAACTTGCGAAAGTGGCTCAGGTCCGCCTTGGCCTGCGGGTAACGCGCCGCGACGTCGGCCGGGCGCCAACCGGTGGGCATGAACCAGATACGCAATCGGTCCCACCACGAGTTGGAACGTTTGGCATCGCTCCATAGCCCGGCGTAAACCTGCAGGTTGGCCCATAGCGGGTTCCAGCTGGCCAGCGGCACGGTAACGCCGAAGACCACCGGTTCTTCGTCGAGCTCCTCCTGGAAGGTGCCAAAAATTCGATCCCAGACAATGAACACACCGCCGTAATTGCGATCCATGTAGATAGGATTCTGTGCATGGTGCACGCGGTGGTTGGACGGGGTGATGAACAGCCACTCGAACCAGCCCAATTTGGGGATATGCCGGGTATGCACCCAGAACTGATACAGCAGGTTCAGGGCAGCGACGGTGAGGAAGACCAGTGGCGGCACGCCGACCAACGCCATCGGCAGGTAGAAGATCCAGCCGAAGATGAACCCCGTGCTGGTTTGCCGTAACGCGGTGGAAAGGTTGTAGTCCTCGCTCTGGTGATGCACTGCGTGGGCGGCCCAGAGCACGTTGCGCTCATGGCCCAGGCGGTGGTTCCAGTAGTAGCAGAAGTCGTAGAAGACGAAGGCGAAGAGCCACACCCAGAGGCTGCCTTCGGCTAGCTCGAACAGCGCCAGATGCTCCCAGGCGAAGGCGTAGGTGAGCAGGCCGACCACTTTGGTCAATACACCGGTCGCCTGCGACAGCACGCCGGCACTGAGGCTGTTGAGAGCATCGGCCAAGCGATACGTGCGCATGCCGCGCCAGCGGTCAGCGAGCAATTCCAGGCCGATCAGCAGGAAAAAGAAGGGCACTGCGTAGAGAACGTAATTCATGACTGCGCCATATCGTTGTACTTGTGTCGGGAATGAGCTGATATTCATCCTATGCGCAGCGGCGCCAGGCTTCGCGGCGGCAAATGACAGCCCGAGTGGCATTTGGCGACAATCCAAGAATTGGTAATACCCGCGCCCGCTTCCCGGTCGCGTCTTTCCTCACCAGGAGTCGAGCATGAGCAAAAAAGTGGCAGTGATTCTGTCCGGCTGTGGCGTCTACGATGGCGCCGAGATCCATGAAAGTGTGATCACCCTGCTGCGCCTCGACCAGCGTGGCGCCGAAGTGCAGTGCTTCGCCCCCAACGTGCCGCAGTTGCACGTGGTCGACCACTACAGCGGCGACGAGATGAACGAGACGCGCAACGTGCTGGTGGAGTCGGCACGCATCGCCCGCGGCCAGATCAAGGACGTCAAGCTGCTGCACATCGCCGAGTTCGACGCGTTGATCATGCCCGGTGGCTTCGGTGTGGCAAAGAACCTCTCCGACTTCGCCACCAACGGCGCCGGCTGTACCGTGCAGCCTGACGTGCTGGCTGCCTGCAAGGCGTTCGTCGATGCCGGCAAGCCGGTTGGCCTGATGTGCATCGCCCCAGCGCTGGCAACGAAAATCTTCGGAGCCGGCGTGGTTTGCACCATCGGCAGCGATCACGACACCGCCGCGACCCTGACCCAGATGGGCGCCGAGCACCACGAGTGCGACGTCAGCGAGATCATCGAAGACAGCCAACGCAAGTTGGTGACCACACCGGCCTACATGCTCGCCCAGTCCATCGCCGAAGCGGCCTCCGGCATCAACAAGCTGGTCGATCGGGTACTGGAGCTGGCGCACCACTGATCTGCAGGCGTCGGCGTGTAACGTTGCGCCCGACCCACCCTACGGGCTGGAATCTTGAACTTTGTAGGGTGGGCTTCAGCCCACGCTCATCGGTGCTGAAGCTGAAGCGGAACGCACCCGAGCGTCAGGCCGATCCGGCCAATGCTCAGGGCACTCCTGCATTGCCTCTGGCCAAGTCTTGCGCGGTACTGCAGCGTGACGGCAGGATTTCCCGGAGCCCTTGCCATGTCCCAGCCCTTCGTCCTCAGTCCCGACCTGCAACAGGCGGTGACAGCTTTCTTCCAGCGCATCCCGTTCAACCAGTTTCTCGGCATCGAGATCACTGAACTGAGCGAGGAGCAGGTGACCATGCACCTGCCGATGAAGCCCGAGCTGATTGGCAACTTCGTCCACGGCATCCTGCATGGCGGCGTGATTTCCTCACTGCTCGACGTGTGTGGCGGCGCCATGGCACTGATCGGCGCCTTCGCCAATCATCAGCATCTGCCGGCGACCGAGCGCATGAGCAAGCTGTCCAAGCTCGGCACCATCGACCTGCGCATCGACTACCTGCGCCCCGGCCGTGGTCAGCGCTTCACTGCCACGGCCATGCCCCTGCGCGCCGGCAACAAGGTTGCGGTAATCCGCATGGAACTGCATAACGACGAAGGCGTGCTGGTGGCAGTGGGCACTGGCACCTATCTGTGCGGCTGACGGAGTCCACCGCCCCCGGATTTTATCCGGGCTACAACTGTGCGGCTGAACGGATGCCTTTGTAGGCGCGCGCTCCTACGGTCATTGCCTCGGTAGCCGAGACAGCTAGCGACTCAAGCGCGTGAGAATCCTATCCAGCGCATTGGCGAAGGCCTGCCGGTCCTTTTCCGAATAGGGTGCCTGACCACCGCCCATCTGCCCCTGCTCGCGCAGGTCGGTGAACAGATTGCGCACCGCCAGACGCTCGCCCATGTTGCGTTCATCGAACTCGCGGCCTCGCGGGTCGAGCGCGGCAACGCCCTTCTTCACCAAGCGGTCGGCCAACGGTACGTCGCTGCAGATCACCAACTCGCCGGGCACGGCATGCTCCACCAGGTGATCATCGGCCGCGTCCGGCCCGCTGGGCACCACAATCAGCTTCACACAGGCGAAGTTCGGCCGGGCCACGGCCTGGCCGGCCACCAGCACCACCTCGAAACCTCGTTTGAGGGCGAACTTGACCACCTGATCCCGCGCCGCCCGAGGGCAGGCGTCGGCGTCGATCCATACACGCATGCAGCAACTTCCGCAGAACAATCAGCGCTCAGTATGCCAGCAGACGAATGAATCAGGCGTTGTAGAAGGGCTCGCAGCGCTCACGCACGGCACGCGACAGGTTGTCGTCGGCCAACTCGATCAGGTCCAGTTCCACCTCATCGGGCAGCAACTCGGCAACCAGCGCCGCCAGGCGCCGCTGAGCGTGCACATCGGCGCCGGAAATCGCCAACAGCAAGCGTGGCTGCGGGCCAATGGCCGGATCGCGCAGCGCCGCGAGAAACGCCTCGCGCACGGCAAGCTGAGCACATGCCGCAGAAAGTGCCTGCTCCAGGGAGGGATGACGCAGAGCAGCCAACGCCAGATCAGGACTGTCGGCGTAGTGAGTGGAGTGAATCGAGGAGGACATGCGTGCACTCGGCAAAGGAATTGAAGCCAGCCTAGGTGCACTGAGACTCGCTGTCGTGGCAGCGGTTCACGCTATCGCGCAACGAGGGCGAGCAAAGCCGCCCTCGTTCACGCCTAGTCCAACGGCTCAGGCCTGAGCCGCTGCACGGCGCCGCTCGCCCAGCAGGCTGCGCCCATACAGCAGGGCGATACCCGCCAGCGCCAGGCCCTGCGCCGACAGGCTCCAGGCATCAGCATGAATGCCCAACCAGTCGAACTCGAAGAATGCCACCGGGCGCGTACCGAGCACGCCGGCTTCCTGTAGTGCAGCCACGCCATGGCCGGCGAAGACCACGGATAGCACACACAACAGCACCGCGTTGATACCGAAGAACGTCGCCAACGGCAGTTTGCGCGAGCCACGCAAGATCACCCAGGCCAGGCCGATCAGCAGCACCAGCGCGGCGGCGGCGCCAGCCAGTACAGCACCGTGCCCGGCGGGGCCGGCCTGCAGCCAGAGGGTTTCGTAGAACAGGATCACTTCGAACAGTTCGCGATATACCGAGAAGAACGCCAACATGGCGAAACCGAAACGGCCGCCACCACCGACCAGGCTGCTCTTGATGTAATCCTGCCAGGCTGCAGCATGGCGGCGATCATGCATCCACACGCCGACCCACAGCAGCACCACGCTGGCGAACAGTGCTGTGGCACCTTCCAGCAGCTCACGCTGGGCGCCGCTGATGTCGATCAGGTAGGCCGCTACTGCCCAGGTTGCGACGCCGGCGAGCAACGCCAAGCCCCAGCCAATGTGCACACTGCGCACCGCCTGCTGCTGCCCGGTGTTGTTCAAGAAAGCGAGAATCGCTGCCAACACCAGAATCGCCTCGAGCCCCTCGCGCAGCAGAATCAGCAGGCTGGCGAAGAAGCTCAGGCTGTCATCCATCGCACCATCGGCGAGCAGCGCCGCAGACCTGTCCAGCTCGACCTTGGCTTGCTCCAGTGCCTGGGCGGCCTGCGCGACGCTGGCGCCATCCTGCAGCGCCTGCCGATAGGCCATCAGGGCGCGCTCGGTGGTCTTGCGCTGCACGCCGTCGAGGTTGTCGAGGGCACTTTCGACCAGTTCGAAACCTTCCAGGTAGGCACCGACGGAAAGGTCATAGGCCTGCTCACGATCGCCCTCGCGATAGGCCTGCAGGCTGCGCTCCAAGGTCGAGCGGGTGTAACCGATCAATTGCTGCGGACCGCGCTGTTCCAGCACCGGATGCGCCCGCTGAGCGCGAAACGCCGCCACATCGCCACCAGTGGCGGTGATCTCGGCAGGCGTGCGGCCTGCCAGCTCGTTCATCGCGAAACGTGCCTGGCCCTGCGCCGGCGCGGCGCTGAAGCCGGCGATGTAGGCCGCCAGATCCCAGCGCTGGCGTTCATCGAGCTGATCAGCGAAAGCCGGCATATCGGTGCCTTCGATGCCCAGGCCGAGGGTGTTGTAGAGGTCGTAGAGGCTCAGCCGGTCCAGGCGCGCGACGTCACGCAGATTGGCCGGTGCCGGCTCCAGGCCGATACCGGCAGGCCCATCGCCTAGGCCGGTGTCGCCATGGCACACCGAACAATGCTGCGCGTAGAGCGGTGCACCACGCTCCGGGTCCGGTGTCAGCACTGGGGTCTGCGCCACCTGATAGAGCTCGGCCAGACGTGCGCCCAATTTGCGGGCGGCGCTGGCGACGTCCTCGCCAGGCTGGCGCTGGGTGATTGCCTGACGCAGATTGCTGACGCCCTGCTCCAGCTCGGCACGTCCAGCCTGAGCCGGCAAGGCGACGACCAGCCCCTGCAGGACGTCGAGAAATTCCAGCTGCTCCTGATATTCACCGGCATCGACAACTTGGCCGCCAGTGACGGTGGCAGGGTAATCGGCGCCAATGTAACCGATCAGGTGCAGCGCTTGCGCGGCGCCGTCGAGGGGCTCGGCAACCGCGAGAAAGCTGAGGCTGGCCAGCAGTGGCAGCATCAACCAGGAAAGAGAGAAGCGAAAGCGGATCATTAATGCATCCCAAACGAGAATGGGTGGCATTAAATTGTTGCCGGCCTAACGACCGAGCACAAGAACAATCTGAAATATCTAGTAACAATCAGCCGAACGGAGCACTGCAGCGGCCTTCCAGAGCGGCATCGATCATTAATTGATCGATGCCGAAGGAGACTCAGACGGCCGCGCGCTTGACCGTCGCCAGCAAGCCGGCAGCGGCGGCGAACAGCGCAGCAAAACTGCGATTCATCAGCCGCTGCTGACGCGGCGTGCGCAGCAGTCGCAGGACCCGCGAAGCGAGGCCGGTGTAGCCGGCCATGACGATCAGATCCACGATGATCATGGTCACGCCCATCACCAGATACTGCGCCACCAGTGGCGCATGCGGATTGATGAACTGCGGCAGTACCGCGAGCATGAAGACGATGGCCTTGGGGTTGCTGAAGTTGACCAGAAAACCGCGCAACACCAGGGTCAGTGGCCGGCCAATAGGGCGCTCGGCCGCACCGGCATCCAGATCGCTAGGCAGCGCGACCCACTGCTTGTAAGCGAGAAACACCAGATAGGCCACGCCGAACCACTTGATCAGGCTGAAGGCCAGGGCCGAAGCGGCCAGGATGGCGCCCACGCCGGCAGCGACGATGGCGATCTGCAGCGCCAGCCCGAGCTGCAAACCGAGCGCGTTCCAGTAACCGCGCCAGAAGCCGTACTGCATACCGGCCGACATCGACGCCACGGCACCGGCACCCGGCGACAGGCTGATGACCCAGCAGGCGACGAAGAAAGCGAGCCAGGTTTCCAAAGCCATGATGCATACCTCGAGAAGCTGAAATCAGGAGAAGAGCGACACAGCGTACTCCTGCGTCTGCGTCTCGACCAGTGACTCAGCGCCAGCGCCGTACCGACTTCTGGAAGAACAGGCTGTTGGGTACCTGCAGCACAGCACCGGCCGCGTCTTCGCTGAGATCCAGCAAGGTGGTGTAGAACAGGTTGATGGAGATCACCCTGCCCTTCACACCCGGCTTGTCGGCGCTCTCGATGACCTCGACGGTGTCACCCAGGCGAAACGGGCCCATGGTGAAGATCAGCAGCGCGCAGAACATGTTCGACAGCACACTCCAGATGGCGAAGAACGCCACCGCAGCGACAGCGGTGAAGCCGGTCAGCGCCGTCCACAGTACGGTCGCCGAAACGCCCAGGCGCTCCAGCACCATGAGCAATGCGCTGCCCATGATCAGCCAGCGCACCAGACCGCGCAGCGGCTGCAGCACTTCTGCCGGCAGCAGGCTGTAGCGCGCGCCGAGACGGCTGATGGCGCGGGTAAGAATGCGCTGGGCGATCCATGCCAGCAGGATAATCAGCAGTACCTGGCCAGCGCGAATCAGCGGATCGCGCCAGGCTGCCAGCAGTTCAAGCTGTTCCATTACTCGGCTTCCTCCAGTTGCTGCTGCAACGCCTCCAGGGTTTCCAGCGCCAGCAGCCAGGCTTCCTCCAGCTCGGCTTCACGGGCCTTGAGCTGCGCCTGTGCGGCCAGATGCTCGCGCAAATCATCCTTGCGCGCGGCCTCGTACAGAGCGCTGTCGCCCAACTGGGTTTCCACGGCAGCGAGCTTTTCCTGCACCTTGCCCAGCTCCTGCTCGAGCTTGTCGGCCTGCTTCTTGTGCGGTGCCAGTTGCTGACGCAGCGCGGCGGCGGCCTGGCGCTGAGCGCGCTTGTCGGTCTTGTCCGCGGCACCCTCAACCGGCGCGCTGGACGGTGCCTGACGCTGACGGTAATCGACCAGCCAGCGTGCATAGTCGTCCAGGTCGCCGTCGAACGGCACTACGCGACCTTCGGCAACCAGCAGGAACTCGTCGGTGGTGCTCTTGAGCAGATGACGATCGTGAGAAACCACCACCACGGCACCGGCGAACTCCTGCAGAGCCATGGTCAGTGCCAGGCGCATTTCTAGGTCGAGGTGGTTGGTCGGTTCGTCGAGCAGCAGCAGGTTGGGCTTGCCCCAGGCGATCAGCGCCAGGGCCAGGCGCGCCTTCTCGCCACCTGAGAAATTCACCACCGACTCGTCGCAGCGCGGGCCACGGAAATCGAAGCCACCGAGGAAATCGCGCAAGGTCTGCTCGCGCTCACTCGGCGCCAGACGTTGCAGGTGCAGCAGCGGGCTGGCCTTATCGTCCAGCGCATCGAGCTGATGCTGGGCGAAGTAGCCGATCACCAGGTTCTCGCCACGGGTCAGGCTGCCGCCCAGCGGTTGCAGCTCAGCCGAGAGGTTCTTGATCAGCGTCGATTTGCCCGCACCGTTGGGGCCGAGCAGGCCGATGCGCGCACCCGGCACCAGGCTCAGTTTGACTTGCTGCAGCACGGCCTTGTCGCCATAACCGAGGCGACCTTCGCTAAGGCTGAGCAGCGGCGTGGAGATCTTGTCAGCCTCGCGGAAGACGAAGTCGAAAGGCGAGTCGACATGCGCCGCGCTCAGCTCTTCCATGCGCTCCAGGGCCTTGATCCGGCTCTGCGCCTGACGTGCCTTGGTGGCCTGAGCCTTGAAGCGGGCAATGTACTTTTCCATGTGCGCGCGTTGCACCTGCTGCTTCTCG
The DNA here is from genome assembly GCF_900115475.1 of Ectopseudomonas composti. Lineage (GTDB taxonomy): Bacteria > Pseudomonadota > Gammaproteobacteria > Pseudomonadales > Pseudomonadaceae > Aquipseudomonas > Aquipseudomonas composti. The sequence continues at coordinate 72,258 of NZ_FOWP01000016.1, read as the reverse complement.
TACGCCTGTTGCTGCTGCGCGAGACGTTCGGCGCGGGTGCGCTCGAAGGCTGTATAACCACCGCGGTACAGGGTCAGCTTGCGCTGCTCGACATGGGCGACGTGATCAACCACGGCATCGAGAAAATCGCGGTCGTGGGAAATCAGCAACAAGGTGCCGGGGTAGCTTTGCAGCCAGCCTTCGAGCCAGAGAATCGCGTCCAGATCCAAGTGGTTGGTCGGCTCATCGAGCAGCAGCAGATCGGACGGACACATCAGCGCCTGGGCCAGGTTCAGGCGCATGCGCCAGCCGCCGGAGAAGTCGCCGACACGGCGATCCATCTGCGCGTTCTCGAACCCCAGGCCGGCCAGTAGCTTGCGTGCACGGGCGTCGGCGGTATAGCCATCGGCGCTGTCCAGCTCACTGTGCAGCCGCGCGATGGCAGCGCCGTCGTGACTCTGCTCGGCAGCGGCCAACTCGGCCTGTACGCGGCGCAGGTTGTGGTCGCCGTCGAGCACGTAGTCCACCGCCAGTCGATCGAGGGTATCGACCTCCTGACGCATATGGGCGATGCGCCAGTCGCCAGGCAGCAGGCAATCGCCGGCGTCTGGCGTCAGCTCGCCACGCAACAGGGCGAACAGGCTGGATTTACCGGCACCGTTGGCGCCAATCAGACCGGCCTTGTGACCGGCGTGCAGGGTCAGCTCGGCGCCTTCGAGCAGGCGTTGCGGACCACGCTGTAGAGTGAGGTTCTGGAGTCGGATCATAATGGCGGCGGAGTCTATCAGTTTCGCCCCGAAATCGCCTGGGAGGCCGCGTGCAGGATCTATGGAATTTCGCCGTGCAACTCTATGCTCGCCCGGGCGTGGAAAGTGCCTGTCTTCAGCTGCAGGATTCAGGCTGCGACGTCTGCCTGTTGCTGACTGGCGCCTGGCTGGAGCAGCGCAGCATTCCTTGTCGGGAGGATTATCTACGCGCCCTGTGCGACCTGGCGCAGCCCTGGCAGCAGAACGTCGTCATGCCATTAAGGCAAACGCGCCAGCAATGGCGAGCAGCGGCGAGCCAGGATGCCGAATTGGCGCCCCTGCGCGAGCAGCTCAAACGATTGGAACTGGAAGCCGAACGACTGTTGTTGAAAAGACTGGAAGCACTGACCAGGGAGTGGCCTAGCGAGAACGCGGGCAGCGGCTGGCTGCAACGCCTTGCCGGAAGTGACAGCGCCGCGCTGCAAGTGCTGCGCGGCGCCGTTGCCACTGGTTAGGACGCGTTCGACGTACCTGGAGCAGCGACGCCATTACTGGCCGAGGCAGGCGCCGGAGCGGCCGCTGGAGCAGCAGGCGCTACGGGAGCAGTCGCGGCCTTGGCGGGGGCTTTCGCAGCAGCGGGTTTAGCCGGCGCCTTTGCAGCGGCTGGCTTGGCGGCAGCAGGTTTAGCTGGGGCTTTTGCAGCAGCTGGTTTGGCAGCGGCCGGTTTGGCCGGCGCTTTTGCAGCGGCTGGCTTGGCAGCAGCAGGTTTAGCCGGCGCCTTTGCCGCAGCAGGCTTGGCGGCGGCCGGTTTAGCTGGAGCTTTTGCAGTAGCAGGCTTGGCGGCGGCCGGTTTGCCCGGCGCTTTTGCAGCGGCTGGCTTGGCAGCAGCAGGTTTAGCCGGCGCCTTTGCAGCAGCAGGCTTGGCGGCGGCCGGTTTAGCTGGAGCTTTTGCAGTAGCAGGCTTGGCGGCCGCCGGTTTGGCCGGCGCTTTTGCAGCGGCTGGCTTGGCAGCAGCGGGCTTGGCTGGGGCTTTCGCAGCGGCAGGTTTAGCAGCAGGCTTGGCTGGTGCCTTCTTAGCCGGCGCCTTGGCCGCTACCGGCTTCTTCGCAGCGGCGGGTTTGCTGGCAGATTTAGCGGCAGGAGCAGCCACTTTCGCCTCTCGTACCGACAGCGCCTTGCCAGCGGCTTCCTTCACTTTGCCGACGCCCTGGGCCAGCTTCAGGCTTTCCTGAGCATCACGCTTGAGCTGAACGATATAGGTGCGGGTTTCGCTCTGGCTGCCCTTGAGAGCATCGAGCAGCTCTTCCAGCTCGGCGACTGCATCCTTGGCCTTGGCTTGCGCCTTTGCCTTGCCGGCAACGGCGGCGTCCTGCAGCTTGCTGCGGGCCTTGTGCAGTTTTTCCTGCGCTTTGCCACGCTGCTTCTCCAGCTTGGCGAGCAGTTTCTCGGCGTCGATCAACGCTTGCGAGCAGGCGTTTTCCAGATGTTCGAGCAGGCTGGCAGACAGTTGGTGCAGCAGGTGCAACGGGGTAGTGATGGACTTCTTCTTAGCCGACATGGCGCGCCTCCAGGCGGATGTGAACGCGCCCATACTAGACGCAGCCGCGAGGCCTCGCCATAGGCCTTTTGGCCACAACAGCAAAGGCACTGCTCGCCTGGCATAATCGGCAGCATTTTGATAGGGAGACATCGTCATGAGCCGCGCCGTAATCGCCGCCCTCGCTCTGTGCTGCAGCCTGGGCGTGCAGGCCGACCAGCATCAGCAGGACCTGGCCTACAGCCTCGGCGCGCGCCTGGGTGAACGCCTGCACGAAGAGGTGCCCGACCTGCCACTGAGCGAGCTGCTTGAAGGCTTGCGCCAGGCCTATGAGAGTAAGCCCCTGCGACTTGAGTCCAGCCGTATCGAGCAGTTGCTCGACGAGCACGAAGCGCGCATCGAAGCCTCACCACAGCGCCATACCAAGGCCATAGAAGCCGAGCAGCGCTTTCTCGCCGAGCAAGCTCGTCGCCCACATGTGCGAGCGCTGGCCAATGGCGTGCTGGTGACAGAGCTCAGCGCTGGCAGCGGCCCCAAACCTACTGCCCGCAGCCGCGTGCAAGTGAGTTACCGCGGTGAGCTGGCCGATGGCAGCGTCTTCGATGAAAGCAGCACACCGCAGTGGTTTCGCCTGGACAGCCTGATCGCCGGCTGGCGCAGCGCCTTGCTGCAAATGCCGAAAGGCGCTCACTGGCGCCTGGTGATTCCATCGGATCAGGCTTACGGGGAAGAGGGAGCGGGCGATCTGATACCACCCCATGCACCACTGGTGTTCGATCTACGCCTGCTCGAAGTGGCCGACTGAAAACCAGTCTGCCGGCTCAATGCCCATCAGATAAGGTTGCAAAACGGCCTTGCGTAGGAGTCCCGCCACGGGGCGAAGCTGTTCAATTGCGCGCAGCCCTGATTCGCGGCGGGGCACCGCACCTACAAACTTGATGCAACGACTGATGGGCAATGGTCGGATTGCTCCGGGCCATTGCCAGCACAAGCTCAGAGCGCTTCGGCGGCCTGTTCCTGATGGGAGTTGTGCAGCACTTCGATCAGGCAGTCTTCCAGTTCGAAACGCTCGTGCAGCAGTTGCCCCAGATGATTGAGCTCTGCGACAAGCGAGGTGCTGTCACGGCAATCACCGTTATCGCAGTGGTCGTTGAAGGCCAGCGCTACCGCAGTAATGGCTTCGATACGCGGGTAGATCTGCTTGGCCAGTTCCAGACCACGCTGATCGTTGAAGGCCTTGGCCTCGTTGGTCAGTTGCTCGTAGACCTCGAAGTGCCCTGCTGATACGTAATCCACCAGCAGCTCGCAGAAGCCCTGCAGGGATTCGCAGTTGATGGCAGGTACCTGCGGCGCCTTGGTAAGGGCGGTGTAGGCCAGCACCAGTTCGCGGCGCTCACCCAGCCAGCGATCGATCAGCTGATGAACCCCACCCCAGCGTTCCTGTGCGTTCCGACAACTATCAAGCATGATGAACCTCGCTTCCCTTATCGCTGATGCCTGCTATACGCCCGTTCCCGAGACGTTTTTTATGGACTGCCATCCTTGGTAGCCATCCTTTTGGCCGTCGCTGCGCGACATTTAAAAGCCGACTCCGACGACTTTTTGTCAATCGGAACCTGATCCTCAGAAAACAACCGAAAAATGGCGTTTTTCCGGCGCTGTGTGCGAGCCAGATTATGCTCGTGGGCACACACCATCAAGGCATCGTGGCGAGATAATTTCATACGAGCGTTTAATCTCGAAGCCACGACCCACGAGGCTTTGTGCAATTCGCATTCTCAATCGCGACGCAGCAGCTGGAGCAAGCAGAACCCGAGCATGCCGATGAAACCCAGCAGGCTCCACTCGGGGATGCTCATGCCGAACAGCGTCCACTTCACCTCAGCGCAATCGGCGCTACCCTGAAAGACCAGACGCACGATGTCCTGCATCGGCAAGGCTTCCATCATGAACTCGAGACTCGGCAGACAGGCCTCGAGCTGATCAGCCGGCACGCTCTGCAGCCAGATCTGCCGGCCAGCAGTAGCAGCGCCGGCACCGGCGAACAGCAGCGCCAGCACGGCGTAGACACGGCGGCCTACGCTACCCGGCCCGTGAATCGCAGCGACCAGGCAGACCACACCGAACAGCACCACACAGATGCGTTGCAGCACGCACATCGGGCAGGGTTCCAGCCCGACAACATGTTCCAGGTAAAGCGCAGCCGCCATCAGCAGTACACAACCGATGAATGCCAGGAAAAACAGGGGACGCGGACTGGCCAAGTGCATGGTGGCTCCGGGAAGGAAATCGAGGGCAGTACGGTAGAGGAAAGCGAGGGCGCCTTTCAAGGCGCCCTCGTGCTCAAAGCAGACTGTTCATCATGCGGGAATGCCCCCTCGTCCGTGCGGCGGGCCAACCGCGGCAATCTGCCGCAAGCGTTCAGGCTGTCACACCCTGCGGCTGCGGCAGCGGCGGCAAGCCCTGATGCAGCAGGCCGAGACTCTCGAGCAGCAACTGATTACTGCGCTCCAGCTCGCCCAGTTGCGCCAGCAGACGCGCCAGCTCGGCACAGGTCTCCGGGTGACGCTCGATTTTCAGGCTGGTCTCGAAGTAGTCGCGCGCCTTACCCCAAAGCTGGTTCTGCAGACACAGGCGCCCCAGAGTCAGCAACAAGGCTGGGTCCTGAGGATGCTGCTTGAGCCAGAGTTCGGCCGTTTGCAGCTGACCGGCCGGATCGGTACCTCGCAGCACGCCATAGAAACGTGCCAGACGGCTGTCATAACCACGCTTGAGGGCGCTGCGCAGAACGGTCTCGGCCTCTTCCTGCGCGCCGAGACGCCGCAGTTGCTCGACATAGGTGGCGATCAGTTCGGGCTCCTGACGCAGTGGGGTGGACAACTGCTGCCAGGCCTGCGTCAGCGGCTGCAAAGCGGTCTCACCATCGCTCAGACCAGCATGCCCGATATCGGCCAGACGACCACGCCAGGTCTCACGCTCCAATTCGTCGAGCTCGGCGGCTGGCAGTGCTTTTTCCTTGCGCAGCTCAGGCAGCAGCCCAAGCAGCGCCGACCAGTCCTGCCGCTGCAAGTACAGCCGCTGCAGCTGACGCAACACCAGATGATGCCCCGGATGGCGCTCACGCATCGCCTGCAGGGTTTCCAGCGCGGCCTCACTGTCGCCACGATTGCGCTGCAGCTCGGCGTGGGTCAGGGCAATCGCCAGCTCGGCCTGCGGCTGCTTGCTCAATGCACGCTCGAGCAACGCGTCGCTCTGTTCGTGCTGGCCAAGCTTGCTGGCGGCTCGCGCGGCGCCCAGGTAATACATCAGCGGCCGATCATCGGCTTCGGCGGCGCGGGTCAGCTGACGCTGCGCACGCGCCCAGCGCCCTTCGGCCAGATCCTGCATACCCTGCTCGGAGGCCAGGCGCACGCGACGATTGCGATGCAAGCGCGACCACGGGTTGGCCAATCGCGTCGAGCTGAGCAACAGGCGTAAGGTCCACTTGATCAGGTAGTACAGCACCACGACGACCACCAGCAGGCCAAGGAACGCCCACAGGCCGGACTGGTAACGGAAGCCCTGGTAGGCGAACAGCACATAGCCGCGATCAGCCTCAATGGCCAGACTGAGCAGATACAGTCCGGCTGCGAAGGCCAGCAGTAGCAGAAGCCAGATCAGGCGTCTCATTGCGCCTCCTTGGCCGCGGCGGCCCCCTGCCGACGTTGCGCCTGTTTACGTTGCAGGTAGGCCTGTAGCGCGTCGAGCGACTCGTTCAGGTCAGGCACCTTGACCTCGATGCTGGCGTCAGCCAGTTCGCCGAAGCGCTGGCGCAGCGCACGACTGTCTGGGTTGTCCAGATTGAAGTGGGCATCGAGAATTTCTTCGGCCTGCTTCAACGACTGCTGGTAGACACCGGTCTGGCCATGCAACGCTGCCCACTGTGCCTGCTCGATCGCCAGCGACAAGCTCAGCCGGACCTGCGACAGACTTTGCCCGGACAACAGTGGGCGTACGTTGCGATCAGCATCGAATTCGATACGGAAATAATCCGAAAGCTTCTTCACCCACTCACTCCACCAGGCACTGCCATCGCCTTCGGCTGCCAGCTCAGAGAGCACATCACCCTGCCCTTCGAAGGTCGGCGCCAGGGGATTGAGGGTCGCCGCCTGCTCACGCAGGGCACCCAGTTGCAGGAACAGGCCGACACGATCCGGACGCGCCGTGGTGCGCAGTGCTTCCAGGCTACGGCTGAGCTGCTCGCGGGCAGCAAAGGCCGCAGGGTCATCCTGTTCACGGAGAATTTCATCGGCTGCCTGTACCAGCGCCTCGGCTGAAGCAACATCCTGCAGCGCGGACAATCTCAAGGTGGCCAGTCGCAGCAGGTGCTCGGCTTCATCCAGGCGCCAATCCTGGCGGCTGCCATCGAGCACGCTTTCCAGACGCTGGCTCATGCGCTGTTGATCGTTCTGCAGGTTGGCCAGCAAACGACGGCGCTCGTCCAGTTCAGTTGCGCTGGGCAGGGCGGACAGGCGGGAATCCAGGCGCTGGGCCAATTCATCCACTTTCTTCGCGCTGTCGTCGCGAGTGCGCTGCAGGTCTTCAGCCTGCTGCTGGTCCCGGCTCTGCATGTCGTGCAATTGCCAAAGGCTCCAGCCACCAGCACCGGCACCTGCCAAACCGATCAGCAGGGCGAACGCGGCGAGGCCGCCGCCACCGCTGCGTGGTGCCTTCGCCGGTGGCGGTGCTGGCGTGGGGTTCACGGCTTCGCTGGCCGGTTTTTCTTCTGGCGTGTTCGGGGTGGATGCTTCGCTCACGTATCCGTCCTTTTAGAGGGCGGCAGCCGGAAACTGCTCCAAGGCTGCCTGCAAGGCCGCGGCACTGGCGCCACGACAGTCCACAACGATCTCCGCACCCGCATTGCGCGCCTGCTCGGCGACGCGCGGGCTGGGTACGAACAAGGGTAGCCGAGCCAACGCCGGCCAGTCATCGCCGGCGAGCTGCAGCAGATGTTCGAAACCCTGTCCACTGCTGACAACCAGGCCGTTCAGGCGTTCCGCTAACACCCGCCGGTTCAGCTCACCCACCGCGTACTGCGGCAGTACACGGCGATACAGTGGCAGATAGTCGACTGTCACACCTTGGCCGCGCAAGCGCTCGGCAAGGAATTCTCGGCCACCTTCACCACGCAGGATCAGAACTCGCGGCGCAGATGCCGCGGCAATAGCCTGCTGTAGCATCGGCAGAGCGAGCAGCGCTTCGCTGTCATCGCCCGAGTCAGGGAAGTGCACATGCAAGCCGTGTTCGGCAAGCACGGCTGCAGTGGCAGCACCGACGCTGAACCAGGGCAGATCGGGTGTCGGCGCCGCATATTGGGTCAACAGCCGCAGGCCAATCCGAGCCGCCGGCTTACTGACCACGATCACCGCACTGTAGCGTTGCAACGCGGCGAAGGTGCTGCGTTGCTGCGGGGTCTCATCCAGCGCTTCGATGGCCAGCAGCGGCATGCAGTGGCTGGCGACGCCCTGTGCGCCCAGGGCCTGCGCCAGCGCCGCACAATCCTCAGCAGGACGAGTCAGCAGCAGGCGCCAGGCGCTCAAGAGTGACCAGCCTCACCGTAGACGGCCTTGAGAATGGCATCGGCCCCCTGCGCTAGCAGCGCCTCGGCGACGCGCACGCCCAGGGCTTCGGCATCACCGCTGGCAGCGCGCTCTTCAGCGCGCAGCAGCAGGCCGCCGTCAGGCTGGCCAACCAGGCCACGCAGCCACAACTGGTCATTCTCGAGCAGGGCATAACAGGCGATAGGCACCTGACAGCCGCCATTGAGGTGCTTGTTCAGTGCACGCTCGGCGGTGACACGTAACGCAGTCTCACGATGATGCAGTGGCGCCAGCAGGGCATGCACGTCAGTGTCGGCGCTACGGCACTCGATGCCCACGGCGCCCTGGCCGCCAGCCGGCAGGCTGTCCTCAGCACTGATCGAGCTGCGGATGCGATCCTCGAAACCCAGGCGAATCAGACCGGCAGCAGCGAGGATGATGGCGTCGTACTCGCCAGCATCGAGTTTGGCCAGGCGGGTATTGACGTTGCCACGCAGGAACTGGATCTTCAGGTCCGGCCGGCGCGCCAGCAACTGGGCTTGGCGGCGCAGGCTGGAAGTACCGACCACACTGCCAGCAGGCAGTACATCGAGGCTGTCGTAGGTGTTGGAGACGAAAGCGTCGCGCGGGTCTTCACGCTCGCAGATGCAGTACAGACCCAGCCCTTCGGGGAAGTCCATCGGCACGTCCTTCATCGAGTGCACGGCGATATCAGCCTGGTTTTCCAGCAGTGCGGTTTCCAGTTCCTTGACGAACAACCCCTTGCCACCGATCTTCGCCAGCGGTGCGTCGAGCAGCTTGTCGCCGCGGCTGACCATCGGCACCAGGCTGACCTTCAGGCCGGGATGGGCCTGCTCCAGACGGGCTTTGACATATTCGGCCTGCCACAGGGCCAGGGCGCTCTTACGGGTGGCGATGCGAATTTCGCGGGACATGGGGCAATTCCAGAAAACGGATTGCCGCGAATAATAACAGGCTCGCCCGACGCCGGCAGAAGGAGGCGGCCATAGGCCGCAGCCGGCGCCCGTTAAAGCGCCTGCATCAACTTGCGCACACCCGCCACGTGGCGACGGCTGACCACCAGCGAATCGCCCTCGAGCCCTTTGAGGAACAGCTGGAAGTGTCCGAGCGGCGTGCGCTGCAGACGCTCGATACGCTCGCGGGCGACCAGGGCATTGCGATGAATGCGCACGAAGCGATCACCGAACTCGTCTTCCAGTGCCTTCAATGGCTCATCCAGCAGCACTTCGCCGCCTGCGTGGCGCAGGGTCACGTACTTGTGATCAGCAATGAAGTACACCACGTGATCCAGCGGAATCAGCTCGATACCCTTGCGGGTCCGCGCGCTGATGTGGGTACGCGGGCCGCCGCCGGTCTCCGCCGCCGGCCGGGTCAGGGCCGCAAGTTGTACACGGTTGGGCCGTTCGGCTTTTTTCAGCGCTTCGCTCAGGCTCTCGGGGCGCACCGGCTTGACCAGATACCCCACCGCGCTGACCTGGAAGGCTTCCAGGGCGAACTCGTCGTGGGCCGTGCAGAAGATCACTGCGGGAGGCGCTTCACGCTCGCACAACTTGGCAGCGACCTGCAGGCCGTCGAGGCCGGGCATGCGGATATCGAGCAGGACCACGTCCGGCTTGAGGCTATCGATCAGGGTCAGGGCTTCCTCGCCATTGCTGGCGGCGGGCTCCAGGACCCGGTAACCCTCGAGCTCACCGATCATGCGGCTGAGGCGCTCGCGGGCGAGGGGTTCGTCATCGACGATCAGGACATTCATATTGCTCTGGCTTCCTGCGTGAGTCTCGCACAAGGATAGCGTAGACAGCTGTAATGACGGCCGTCACGGCGCTCCACGCTGAGACTCGCGCGCGGCCCAAAAAGTGCCGCCAGGCGCGCATCGATATTACTCAGCGCTTGGTGCGTTCCCCGCGACGGGTGCTGCTCGCCCCGCTCTTCATACGGATTGCTGACACACAAGCTGAACACACCATCCTGGTAATCCGCTTCGACCCGCACCAGGCCACCTTCGATACGTGGCGCGATGCCATAGATCAGCGCATTCTCCAACAGAGGCTGCAGGGTCAGCTGGGGAATCGGCAGATCCTCCGGCACACCTTCGACCTCCCACTGCAACTGTAGTCGCTCGCCGAGCCGATAGTGCTCGATCGACAGATATCGTTTCGCCAGTTCCAGTTCCTCCTTCCACGGCACCAGCGTGCCAGGTTTGGCCAGGCTGGCGCGAAACAGATCGGACAGATCCAGCACCGCCTGCTCGGCCTTGTATGGATCAAGCGTGACCAGGCTGGCAATGCTGTTGAGGCTATTGAACAGAAAGTGCGGGCGAATCCGCGCCTGCAACGATTCGATCCGCGCACGCAGCTCGGCCTGCTCCTGCCGACGCCATTGGCTCTGCAGATAGAAATAGCGTAGCAGCAGTGCAGACATGATCAGGCTGATCAACGCATGGCGTAGATAAAGATTCACCTCACCACTACGCGGCAGCGGCCCGCCCAGGTCGTAATAATCGGCCACGGCCGTGCACCCCAGGGCCAGCAGCACCACCAGAGCGCTGCACAGACAGCCCGCCAACGCTGGGCGCAGGCGCGCCAGCAGGGGTCGCAGGCGACAGAGCACGGCAGCCGACAGCAGTACGATCCACTGCACGAACAGCGAGGTCAGGGCCAGGCGTACCCAGTCGAATCCCGGCGTCATGGGTTCGGCGAGCACCAGCACCAGTACCAGCAGCTCGGCCAGCAGCACCATGCTCAGCAGCGCTTCTGGCTGGCACAGTTCCGGGACGAAGAAATCGTCGATGGCCACCTTGGGTTTGTTCTTGGCAAGCGATTGTGTGTGCATCGACGCAGTTTCCGTGTCGCCCTGCTAGCCGGCAAGCCAGACGGCACCGGCCGGACAAAATAAAGCACCGAAATGCCGCCTTCGCGATAGATTTGTGAAGCAACCGACAACACCGCCCCCTGGCCGACGGCGAATGCGGCGCGGCGAAACGCCTGCCGACCCTGTTATTATCGACGCACTTTGTCCGTCATGCTGGCCGCCAACGTGGCCCGCCCGATCCCGAGCCCAAATCATGAGCAGCGAAAAAACCAACCAATCCTGGGGCGGCCGCTTCAGCGAGCCAGTCGACGCCTTCGTCGCCCGTTTCACCGCCTCGGTCGAATTCGACAAGCGCCTCTATCGCCACGACATCATGGGCTCCATGGCCCATGCCAGCATGCTGGCCAAGGTCGGCGTGCTGACCGATGCCGAGCGTGAGGCCATCGTCGACGGCCTCAAGCAGATCCAGGCAGAGATCGAAGCCGGCCAGTTCGACTGGCGCGTCGACCTGGAAGATGTGCACATGAACATCGAGGCACGCCTGACCGACCGCATCGGCGTCACCGGCAAGAAGCTGCACACCGGCCGCTCGCGTAACGACCAGGTGGCCACCGACATCCGTCTGTGGCTGCGCGACGAGATCGACATCATCCTTGCCGAGATCACCCGCCTGCAGCAGGGACTGCTGGGCCTGGCCGAAGCCGAAGCGGACACCATCATGCCCGGCTTCACCCACCTGCAGACCGCACAACCGGTGACCTTCGGCCACCATCTGCTGGCCTGGTTCGAGATGCTAAGCCGCGACTACGAGCGCCTGGTCGACTGCCGCAAGCGCACCAACCGCATGCCACTGGGCTCGGCAGCGCTGGCCGGCACCACCTACCCGATTGCCCGCGAGATCACCGCCGAACTGCTCGGTTTTGACGCCGTTGGCGGCAACTCGCTCGACGGTGTTTCCGATCGCGACTTCGCCATCGAATTCTGCGCCGCCGCCTCGCTGGCGATGATGCACCTGTCGCGCTTCTCCGAAGAGCTGGTGCTGTGGACCAGCGCCCAGTTCCAGTTCATCGATCTGCCGGATCGTTTCTGCACCGGCTCCTCGATCATGCCGCAGAAAAAGAACCCGGACGTGCCTGAACTGGTGCGCGGCAAGACCGGCCGTGTGTTCGGCGCCCTGACCGGCCTACTGACCCTGATGAAAGGTCAGCCGCTGGCCTACAACAAGGACAACCAGGAAGACAAGGAACCGCTGTTCGACGCCGCCGACACCCTGCGCGACAGCCTGCGTGCCTTCGCCGACATGGTGCCGGCGATCAAGCCCAAACGCGAGATCATGCGCGAGGCAGCGCTGCGCGGCTTCTCCACCGCCACCGACCTGGCCGATTACCTGGTGCGTAAGGGCTTGCCCTTCCGCGACTGCCACGAAATCGTCGGTCACGCCGTGAAATATGGCGTACAGACGGGCAAGGATCTGGCTGAAATGAGCCTGGACGAACTGCGTCAGTTCAGCGACCAGATCGGTGATGACGTATTCGCCGTACTGACTCTGGAAGGCTCGGTCGGCGCCCGTGACCATATCGGCGGCACCGCGCCGAATCAGGTACGTGCCGCAGTGGTGCGTGGCGGCGAACTTCTCGCCAGCCGCTGAGGTCGCAAAGGGGCGGCGGCACGCCGCCCCTGCCAAGGCAGGCCATTCGAACAGGAGGTCGCCATGCGTTACACACTCCCTACGACCCTGCTACTGAGCCTGCTGGCAACATCAGCAGTCGCGACTGAACACGACTACTGGCAAGTGCAGACGAGCGTCTACACCCGCCACTACAACCCCGAGCCCGACCACAATAACCACCAACGCCTGATCGGCCTGGAGCGTGGTTATGCATCCGGCAATCTCTGGGGCGGCGCGGTCTTTCGCAACTCTTTCGACCAGAGCTCGCAATATGCTTATGTGGGGCGGCGCTTCGAGAGTGACAACCATCCGTTCTACGCCAAGCTGACGAGTGGCCTGCTGCACGGCTACCGTGGCGAATACCGCGACAAGATCCCCCTCAATCACCTCAGAGTAGCGCCAGCGATCATTCCTTCGCTAGGCGTGCAGGGCCACGGGATGGCGGCCGAGCTGGTATTGCTGGGCAATGCCGCGCTGATGGTCAATCTAGGCCTGCGTCTTTGATGCACCTGAACGAAAACGCGCTGTAAGCACCTGCCCCGGCACCTTATTGCAGCGCCCGGAGAGACTCATGCCCCTGCACATCCGCCCCGCCACCCCTGAAGACGCCGAGCTGATCCTGCGCTTCATCACCGACCTGGCCATCTACGAGAAGGCCGAACATGAGGTGAAAACCGACGCGGCCGGCATCCGCGACAGTCTGTTCGCCGAAGACAGTACCGCCCATGGCCTGATCTGCGAGAACGATGGCCAACCCATCGGCTACGCGGTGTACTTCTTCAACTATTCCACCTGGCTGGGCAAGCACGGTCTTTATCTGGAAGACCTCTACGTCAGCCCCGAAGCCCGGGGCTTGGGGGCCGGTAAGGCGCTGCTGCGTCATTTGGCGCAACTGGCCGTAGCCCGCGACTGTGGTCGTTTCGAGTGGTCAGTGCTTGACTGGAACACGCCGGCCATCGACTTCTACGAATCCTTCGGTGCCCGTCCGCAGAGCGAGTGGACCACCTATCGCCTGGCCGGTCAGGCACTGCTGGATTTTGCTGCCAGCAATCAATGAGAAAGCGAACATGAGCCAAAACAACGAGCAAGAAGACGAAGATTTCGCCGAAGCCACCCTGATCCAGGCCATCGAGAATCAGCTGGAAAGTGGCGAGCCCGCCGCCGCCAAGGCGGTGTACAACAAGCTGACATTGGTGGGTTACGAGCGCGAGGAAATTCTCGAGCTGATGGCGCTGGTGCTGGCCCACGAGGTCGATGCCATGCTGCGTGACGACCGCCCCTTCGACGGTGCCTGGTACGAGCAAGCCCTGCGCGCCCTGCCGGAGCTGTCGGAGGAAAACTGAGCAAGGATTGACCCAGGCCACTGGCCGGACTGGCAGGCAGATTGCTACTGTCACAACCAATCCCGACCGAGAAGGTGCCACCTTCGATGGCCTGTACGCTGCCTAGATTCATCGCTCTGCTGGTCTGCGCCCTCTGCTTGAGCGGAGCCAGCATCGTGCGAGCGGAAACGCCGCGTATTGGTGCCGAGGACGACTGGTACCCCTACACGGCCTGGCGCAATGAGCGCATCGAGGGCATGTCGGCCGACATTGTCCGCGCCGCCTTCGCCGCCAGTAATGCATCCGTAGAGTTGGCGCCCTACCCCTATTCGCGCTGTATGGAGCTGGCGCGTTCGGGCAGCCTCGCGGGCTGCTTCAACACCACACCCGACGCGAACATCCGCGCAGAGTTTCTGCTGCCGCAGGAGGTGCTGTTCAGCGACGATATCCTGCTCTGGGGCCGCGCCGACGCCGAGGCACTCGATGACCTGGACGCCATTGACGGCAAACGCGTGGCCGTCACCATCGGCTACACCTACGGCGAATACTTCGACAACTATGCGGATATCCAGCGCATTGCGGTGCGACGCGATATCAACGGTTTTCTCATGCTGCAGCGTGATCGGGTGGACTACGTGATCGCCTTTCGCGGCACCACCGAGGCGCTGCTGCGCGACAATCCCGAGCTGGTCGGCCAGTTCAAGGCCCTGGCCAGGGTGCATCACCCGCAGCTCTACCTGACCTTTTCTCGCCATCATCCACAGGCCGAGGCCTTGCTGCACGACTTCGATGCGGGCATGCGGCAAATCCGGCAGGATGGCACCTACCAGCGAATTCTCGCCAACTGGCAACTCATTGATGGGCAGAGCACCGCGCATGGCTCTACACTGCAAGAGCGCCATAACAACAAGACGGAGTCACCATGAAGTCATTCACCGCTGACCTGATCGACGAGCTGGAAATCCTCGCCCTGTACAACCTGGACAATCATCAGGAAGGGCTGAAAGTGCACAACAACGCCTCATTCAAGGCACAAGGCGCCATTACTCGCCTCCACGAAAAAGGCCTGGTGAGCCAGGCCGATGGCGGTTACCTGACCAGCCTGGGCATCGATGCTGCCGAGCACGCACAAGCGCTGCTAACCATTCTTTCGACTCGCCAGACCACCCCCGTTTAACCTCAATCGCCCACCGACTAATGCCGCTCAGTCACCGGTGCTACGCCGCGAATTCTGATCGGCATTAGCTAGCCGCTCTTCAGAGAGCGGCGTAACGGGCGATAAAGCGTCAAGGCACTGCACTGGCGAGCACGCCGCTGATAGGCTTGCAGCATCCGCAGTTGAGTTCGAGCATGACGCGCACGCAGGAAATACGCCCCGATATCGATGACGGCATCGACCGCAAGGTGCTGGCACAACTGCGCGCACGTTTTCTGCAGATCAATCAGGGTCGCCTGCAGCGGGCCATGGAGGCGCTGTCCACGCGCCAGCAGTTGGTCCTCAAGCTACTGCCGCTGCTACTGCACGTCAACCATCCGCTGTTGCCCGGCTACGTCTCGGCCAGCACGCCGGCTGGCCTCAGCGGGTTCGAGCCAGATGATGCCAGCCTGGCCGAAGTCCAGCGCCTGACCCGCTCGTTCGTCTACAAGCCACGTCGTGGCCAGGGCGCAGCGCCCCTGCATGGTCTGTTCCTGATGGGCAGCCTGGGCACCGTGGCACAGGCCGAGCAGAGCGATATGGACCTGTGGCTGTGCCACTCGCCCAACCTCACCGCGCAGGAACTGCAGGACCTGCGCAAGAAGTGCGACCAACTGGAGAGCTGGGCCGCCACCCAGGGCGCCGAGGTGCACGTCTTTCTGGTCGATCCGCAGCGCTTCACCCAGGGCGCACGCGAGGCTCAGCTGACCTCGGACGACTGCGGCACCACCCAACACTATTTGTTGCTCGACGAGTTTTACCGCACCGCGATCTGGCTTGGCGGACGCACACCGATCTGGTGGCTGGTACCGGTTTACGAGGAGGCGCGTTACCACGACTACTGCCGCACCCTGCTGAGCAAGCGTTTCGTGCGCGCCGAGGACGTCCTCGATCTCGGCAACCTGGCGCGCATTCCGCCGGAAGAGTTCATCGGCGCCGGCATGTGGCAGCTGTACAAGGGCATCGAGTCGCCCTACAAATCCGCGCTCAAGCTGCTGCTCACCGAGGTCTACGCCAGCGAGCACCCCAAGGTCGAGTGCCTGGCGCTGCGTTTCAAGCAGGCGGTGTTCGAGGGTCGTCTGGACCTGGACGAGCTCGACCCCTACATCGTCGTCTACCGCCGATTGGAAGAGTACCTGAGCACACGCGGCGATCACGAACGGCTCGAACTGATCCGCCGCTGCCTGTACCTCAAGGTCAACAAGAAGATCAGCCGCCCGCCGACGCGCGGTCGCAGCAAGAGCTGGCAGCGTCTGCTGCTGGAGCGTCTGACCGCGGAATGGGGTTGGCAGGCCCGCCAGCTCAACGTGCTCGACAGTCGCAGCCAGTGGAAGGTACGTCAGGTCGCTGCCGAGCGCCGCGTGCTGGTCAACGAGCTGACCTACAGTTACCGCTTTCTTTCACAATTCGCCCGCAGCGCCGAGGCCGGCAGTTCGCTGAACACCCGCGATCTCAATGTGCTGGGTCGGCGCCTGTACGCCGCCTTCGAACGCAAGGCGGGCAAGGTGGAGTTCATCAACCCCGGCATCGCTCCAGACTTGGCCGAAGACACCCTGACTCTGGTGCAGCACCCGAGCCCCGAGGCGCCCAACGATTACCAGTGGGCGCTGTTCAACGGTAGCCTGGGCGCGCAGGAATGGAGCGACTTCGCCCCGCTCAAGCGCGCGCGCGAATTGATCGAACTGCTCGCCTGGTGCCATCGCAATGGGGTGATCGACAGCAGCACACGCCTGTCGCTGCATCCGGGCAGCAGCGATCTCACCGATTTCGAACTGTCGAACCTGATCGGCAGCCTGCAGCAAAGCTTCCCCTTGCCACAACCCAGTGTCGAAGAAGCCGCCTTGCTGCGCGCCAGCGTCCCCAGCCAGGTGCTGTTACTGGTCAATGTCGGGGTCGACCCGCTCAAGCAGCACAGCCAGATGAACGTGCACATGACCACCGGACGCACCGATGCCTTAGGGTATTCCGGCGTACGTGAAAACCTGGTGCTGACCCTCGATCAGGTCGTGCTCAACAGCTGGAACGAACTGCAGGTCAGCCGTTATGACGGCCAGGACGCACTGCTCGATTGCCTGAGCGATCTGCTCAACAGCCTGCCGGTCGGTGGCCCGCAGCCCAAGGTGCAGGTGCGCTGCTTCTGCCGTAACCGGGCACAACCGATTGCCGAGCGCGTCGACGAGCTGCTGCGCGACCTGTTCACTACCTACGCCGAAGGGCGCCAGTCACGCTATCTGGTACAGGTGCGCCAGCATTACCACGTGCTGCAGCTGACACCTGGCCAGGTCAGCCACGCGGCGCTGGGTGACCTGCCGGCGCTGCTGGAGCACCTTGGCGCCGAGCAGGCGCTCTACAGCCCGCTGCATCTGGATCGTCACGCTCTCGATGGCGACGACCTGGCACTGATCCTGCCCATGGGCCGGCCGCAATGCATCCAGCTGTTCTACCGTCTGCACGAAGCCAGTGGCGAAGCGGAACTGACCCTGCTCGATGAACGCAATGCGCTCTGGCGCCGACGCCTGCCGTTTCGCGACGAACAGAGCCTGCTCACACCGATCCAGCGCTTCCTGCAGTCGTTGCTGTATCGGCGTAACGCCATGCTGCCGCTCGACGGCGCGGATAACGAGCCAGCACTGGAAATTCTCTACTACCAGTTGCTACCAGATGCACCACTGCGCGCCCAACGCCTCGAACGACGACTGGCGCCCGAGGCGCAGATCAGCCACCCGTTCTACGACGTGCAAGCCATCGTCGAGCCGGGCGACGGCCGTCAGCGCCACGTCACACTGTACTGTAACCACCGCGAATTCTCTGAATTGGAGTACGGCCGCGAACTGTATCGCGCCGTGGCTCAGCACATCCTCGCCCAGCGCGCCGGCGGTGAACGCTACCCCTGCTACATCACCGACCTCGACCTGTCCGCCGTGCTGGCCGGTCAACAGGCGCAGACCGCGCATTACCTGCGCTACAAAAGCGAGCTGGAAGATGCCTTGAACACGGCCTTGCAGCAGGTCTAGCGCGAATGACCGGTCTGGCAACCCAGCAATCGCCGATGAAGGGTTGCAGCCGCCCGACCAGCGAGCTGACCTAGCACTTCATCGGCGCATCCGGATTGTTCAACGCATAGAGGTAGCAGTCGCCCATGCTGTGGTTGGCGGCGACACCTCCGTAGCTGGCGGTGAAGGTCACCGGCAAGCCCAGGTGCTGATAGAACCAGCGATCACTGTCCGCCGGCGGCACCTCGGGCACCAGATCGCTGTCGTTGACCAACCGGTAAGTCGGCACGGCCAGCCCGTTGTAGTAACTGGCGAACGTCGGAGAAGCCAGACGCGGGCTGGCAAAGTTGTAATGTTGTAGCAGCAATGCAGGCCAGCGTTGCAGCATATCCGGCACCGCCAGTGTGCTCAGGGTGCTGCCCAGGCTATGACCACAGGCCCAGAGCCGCGCCTGCGGCTGCAAGCCGTCCAGTGCCAGCAGGGCCTGGTCACGCAACGAGGTGTAGAGTTTCAGAAAGCCGTCATGCACCAGGCCGGCCGCGCTCTGCCAGGGGTAGCCGCGCTGATCCAGATCGAGGTCATCGAGCCAGTCCTGCACCGACTCGGTGCCGCGAAAAACCAGGTAGCAATCGCCCTGCGGATCACGAGCGGCGAAACCGAAGGGCTCGGACTCATTGAACACATGCCACTCGCTGAGCACGCTCCAGATCGGCGCGGACAGCTGCCAGCCCTCCAACTCAGGCTGTTTCCACTGGAACTGTTCGGGCTTACGTGGGCGCTGCTGCGCCAGCCATTGCTCGTACTGGTCGTACGCGGCCATCAGCAGTTCGGCACAAAGCAAGGCGCGCGACAGCTGGTAAGACGGTGGGAAATACAGCGGCAGACTGGACATGGCGAGGCCTCCTTGCCATTGGCGGAAACCTCACTCTAGCCCAGCCTGGGAAAAGGCATCAGCGGTCGTATTCGCCCGCGGCTTCCGGCTGATACTCGACAGCCAGCAGGGTCAGCTTGAGCTGCTTGCCACCCGGCGCCGGCCAATCGATGTGCTGACCGACGGACAGGCCGAGCAATGCGCTGCCGACTGGCGCAAGGATGCTGACCTTGCCTTCACCACCCGCGTCCTGCGGGTAGACCAGGGTCAGGTGATAGTCCTTGCCGCTGCTCTCTTCACGGCAGTGCACGCGCGAATTCATGGTCACCACCCCTGCCGGCACCTCGTCGTGCCCCACCACGTCGGCACGATCCAGCTCGGCCTGCAGCGCCTCGGCGCCAGGGCCGAACTCGTCCAGGCTGTCGAGCAGGCGCTCCAGACGCTGCAGATCGAGGCGAGTAATGGTGATGGTAGGTGTGTTGTTCATGATGCCGGGCGGACTCCTTGCGTAAACCATAAAAAAGCAAAACCCCGCCCGAAGGCGGGGTTCAGCTGAATGTCACATCGACCCTAACACAGCCTGACAAATAAACAAGACTGCCTGGTCAGCGCCCCCGCTTGCGTTCGCGCAAACGTTGCTCGGCGGCCAGGCAGATCAAGCGGCGCCGCGCATTATCGGCCGCACCCCAGTCGAGGATCTCCTGCAAGGTGCGGCCGCAACCGAGGCATTGCTCATGCTCGTCGAGGCAGCATTGACGCCGACACGGCGATTCCAGCGGCTTGGGCGCGGGATCAGAGCTCATCGAACTCCAGCTCAGTGCCCGACTGCTCGAGGGTGATGCGCACCAGCATCTCGCCCAGCTGTTCGTCGCTGGTGTCGCAGATCCAGCGGCCATCGGCCTCGTCGTAGTCGAAATGGAAGCCACCGGAGCGTGCTGCCAGCCACAGCTGACGAATCGGCTCCTGGCGGCTGAAGATCAGCTGGCTGCCATTGTCGAAACGCACCGTCAGCACACCGGCGCTGTTTTCCAGATCGACGTCCAGACCGCTGTCGTCGAAGATGTCCTCCACCGCCTGCTGGGTGGCATCGACCAGGTCGTGGAAGCGGGCTTCGCTCAGGCTCATCGGGGGTATCCTCACTAGATGCAGCGACTGCAGAAAAATTAGGCGAAAACGCCCGACCAGGGTAGCCGGCCTAGGCGCAAAGGTGGCGACGGTACTCGCCCGGGCTCGTTCCCGTCCAGCGACGAAATGCGCGCGCCAGTGAGCCCGACTCGCTGAAACCGACCAGAAAGGCGATTTCAGCCAGCTCCAGCGCCGGGTCGCGCAGGTAATGCAACACCAGTTGCTGGCGCGTCTCGTCGACCAGTTGACTGAACGACAGCCCACCCTCACGCAAGCGCCGCTGCAAGGTCCTTGGGCTCAGCGCCAGCGCGGCAGCGATGGCCTCCAGGTCCGGCCCCTGCTCTGGTAACTGCCGCGCCAGCTCCAGCCGCGCGCGATCGAGCACGCTGTTGCCCTGGTTGAGTTCGGCTAGCAGGCGATCGGCATACGCATCGAGCATGCCTCGCACCTGCGCATCGGCCTGTCCGAGTGGCACCGCGAGCAGGCGTTTGGGAAAGATCAGGGCATTGTCGGGCTGATCGAACAGCACCGGGCAGCGAAAGATGCGTGCATGCTCGGAGGTGTCGGCCGGCGCCGGATGCTGGAAGCGCACCTCGGTCGGCGCGATGTCCAGGCCGCTGATCCAACGCCCGAAGCTGACCCAGCCGGCCAGGGTTTCCTCACTCAGTTGCCGCTGCTGCTGTGCCAGCAACGGCTGCCAGCTGTGGGCGACCAGTGCTTCGCTGTCAGGCCTGGCGGGCTCATCATCGAGCACGACCAGCCCCAGATTGCCGACCAGCGAGGCATAGCGTGCCTGGCGGTGCAGCGCATCGGCCAGGGTCGCGCAGCTCATGATCAGGTAACCGAGCACGCCGTAGTAACCCGGCCGCACCGACTCCCCCAGATGCAGCCCCAGGCACTGATCGCCGGTCAGGCGTACACCTTCGCCCAGCAGCGTCAGGTAGGCACTCGCCGCGATGCGCTGATCGCGCTGGTTCAGGGCTTCAGAGCTGAGCTGGGCATGGCCGAGCAACGCCTCGGGGGCGATCCCCTGGCGCTGCAGGTGTTCGATCAAGCCTTGCAGGTAGGCCACAGAGACCGAGCCGGCCAGAATCGCGGGATTGTCCATCGGGGCTCCTCGTTACTCGCCGCATGCTAACCCAAGCCAGCACGAATGCCTCCAGCGTGCGCACGCCAATCGAGCCAGCGCCCCGCCAGGCGGGCGCCTGGCGCATAGGCAAGGTGGCAGGGGGTCGGTATACTCCGGCGCAATTCACGCTTATTTTCAAGGACTGCCCCATGAAGCGACTGACCCTCGCGCTCCTCGCCGCCGTTTGCCTGCTGGCCGGCTGCGGTCAGAAAGGCCCGCTGTACCTGCCGGGCGACGACAACGCCGGCAACAGCCGAGACCGTTTCGAACTCTGACAGGAGCTGCACCATGGAAGCCTTCAACTACCGCGACGGTGAGCTGTTCGCGGAAGGCGTTGCCTTGTCCGCGCTGGCCCAGCGCTTCGGCACGCCTACCTACGTCTATTCGCGCGCCCACATCGAAGGGCAGTACCGCGCCTATGCCGATGCCCTGGCCGGCATGCCACACCTGGTCTGCTTCGCGGTCAAGGCCAACTCCAATATCGGCGTGCTGAATGTGCTGGCGCGCCTCGGCGCCGGCTTCGACATCGTCTCCAGCGGTGAACTGGAGCGCGTGCTGGCCGCCGGTGGCGAGCCGAGCCGTATCGTCTTCTCTGGCGTCGGCAAAAGCCGCGACGACATGCGCCGTGCGCTGGAAGTCGGCGTGCACTGCTTCAACGTCGAGTCCAGCGTCGAGCTGGAGCGTCTGCAGAAGGTCGCCGCCGAACTGGGCGTCAAGGCACCGGTCTCGCTGCGGGTCAACCCGGACGTGGACGCCGGCACCCACCCGTACATTTCCACCGGGCTCAAGGAAAACAAGTTCGGCATCGACATCGAGCAGGCTGAGGCGGTCTACGCCCGCGCCGCCGAGCTGCCGAACCTGGACGTGATCGGCGTCGATTGCCATATCGGCTCGCAGCTGACCACCCTCGAACCCTTCCTCGATGCGCTGGATCGCCTGCTGCTGCTGGTCGACAAGCTGGCCGCGCGCGGCATCACCATCAAGCACCTGGATCTCGGTGGCGGCCTCGGCGTGCAATACCGTGACGAGCAGCCGCCGCTGGCCGGTGACTACATCGCCGCCGTGCGCAAACGCCTGGCGGGCCGCGACCTGTCGCTGGTGTTCGAGCCGGGCCGCTTTATCGTCGCCAACGCTGGCGTGCTGCTGACTCAGGTGGAATACCTCAAGCACACCGAGCACAGGGATTTCGCGATCGTCGATGCGGCGATGAACGACCTGATCCGCCCCGCCCTGTATCAGGCCTGGATGGACGTGTCGCCGGTGCAGCCGCGTGACGGCGAAGCGCGCAGCTACGACCTGGTCGGACCGATCTGCGAAACCGGCGACTTCCTGGCCAAGGACCGTGAGTTGGTGCTGGCCGAAGGCGATCTGCTGGCCGTGCGCTCGGCCGGTGCCTACGGCTTCGTGATGAGCTCCAACTACAACACCCGCGGCCGCGCCGCCGAGGTGCTGGTAGACGGCGAGCAGGCTTATGAAGTGCGTCGTCGCGAGACCGTCCAAGAGCTCTATGCCGGCGAAAGCCTGCTGCCGGCCTGAGGGCGACGTCATGCTATTGCGCTTTACCAAGATGCACGGCCTGGGTAATGACTTCATGGTCCTCGACCTGATCAGTCAGCACGCCCACGTGCAGCCCAAGCATGCCAAGCAATGGGGCGACCGCCACGTCGGTGTCGGCTTCGACCAGTTGCTGATCGTCGAGCCGCCGAGCCACCCGGACGTCGACTTCCGTTACCGCATCTTCAACTCCGACGGTTCGGAAGTGGAGCAATGCGGCAACGGCGCGCGCTGCTTCGCCCGCTTCGTGCTGGACAAGCGCCTGACCACCAAGAAGGTCATTCGCGTCGAGACCAAGAGCGGCATCATCGAGCTGCGCGTGCAGAACGACGGCCAGGTCTGCGTCAACATGGGCGCGCCGCGGCTGCAGCCGGAACAGGTGCCGTTCCAGGCCGAACAGGCCGCGCTGACTTATCGCGTCGACGTCGCCGACCAAAGCGTCGAATTGGCCGCACTGTCGATGGGTAACCCGCATGCGGTCCTGCGCGTCGACAATGTCGACAGCGCCCCGGTGCACGAACTGGGGCCGAAGCTGGAACATCACCCGCGCTTCCCACAACGGGTCAACGTCGGCTTCCTCCAGGTCCTCGACCGCAAGCATGCGCGCCTGCGCGTGTGGGAACGTGGCGCGGGCGAAACCCAGGCCTGCGGCACCGGCGCCTGCGCCGCAGCCGTGGCAGCGATTCGTCAGGGCTGGATGGATTCGCCCGTGCAACTGGAACTGCCAGGCGGCAAACTGTCCATCGAATGGGCAGGCGAAGGTCAGCCGGTTATGATGACCGGGCCCGCTGCCCGCGTATACGAAGGACAGGTTCGCCTATGACCGACCAGCAGGATTCGCCCAAACCGCTCGATTCGGAAACGGTCGCCGCCTATCTGCGCCTGCACCCGGAGTTCTTCATCGACCATGAAGAACTGATCCCCGAACTGCGCATTCCGCACCAGCCCGGCAACGCCGTGTCGCTGGTCGAACGCCAGGTCAAGCTGCTGCGTGAGCGCAACATCGAGATGCGTCACCGCCTCGGCCAGTTGATGGACGTGGCGCGCGACAACGACCGTCTGTTCGACAAGACCCGCCGGCTGGTACTCGACCTGCTCGATGCCGGCAGCCTGGAAGAAGTGGTCGGCGTGGTCGAAGACAGCCTGCGCCACGAGTTTCAGGTGCCCTTCGTTGGCCTAATCCTGTTCAGCGACAACAAGCTGCCGGTCGGCCGCTCGGTGAGCTCGGCCGAAGCGCATCAACAGGTCGGTGGCCTGCTCAGCGGCGGCAAGACCATCTGTGGCGTGCTGCGCCCACATGAGCTGGAATTCCTCTTCGGCAAGGAAGACGCGCCGCAAGTCGGTTCCGCCGCCGTGGTCAGCCTCACCTATCAAGGCCTGCATGGCGTACTGGCCATCGGCAGCGCCGACCCGCAGCACTACAAGAGCTCGCTGGGCACGCTGTTCCTCGGCTACATCGCAGAAGTCCTGGCGCGCGTAGTGCCCAGCTTCGCTACGCCGCTACGTTCGGTACGCTAGGTCGTGTAGGGTGGATGACGCACAGCTCATCCACCATTGGCCCGTTCGGAAGCCAGCACGTGACACTTGAAGTTCATCTTGATGCCTACCTCGAACACCTGCGCCGCGAACGCCAGGTGTCGGTGCATACCCTCGACGGCTATCGGCGCGACCTCGGCAAGGTGCAAGCATTCTGCGAGGCCGAAGGCCTGAGCGACTGGGCCGCACTGGACACACGCAACCTGCGCCGTCTGGTCGCCCGCCTGCACCAGCAGGGCCTGTCCAGTCGCAGTCTGGCGCGCCTGCTCTCGGCCACCCGCGGCCTCTATCAATATCTGGTGCGTGAAGGCCTGTGCCACCACGATCCGGCCACCGGCCTGAGCCCGCCAAAACGCGAGCGTCGCCTGCCCCGTACCCTGGACGCCGACCGCAGCGCACAACTGCTCGACGGCGCGGTGGAGGACGACTTCATCGCCCGCCGCGATCAGGCCATGCTCGAACTGTTCTATTCCTCCGGGTTGCGCCTGTCGGAACTGGTTGGCCTGGATCTCGACGGCCTGGACCTGCCGGCGGGCCTGGTGCGTGTGCGCGGCAAGGGCAACAAGGTGCGCGAGCTTCCGGTCGGACGCATGGCGCGGCAGGCGCTGGAACAGTGGCTGGCGCTGCGCAAGCTGGCCAACCCCGGCGATGGTGCGGTATTCATCAGCCAGCAGGGCCGCCGCCTGGGGCCACGCGCAGTGCAACTGCGGGTACGCCAGGCCGGCGTTCGCGAGCTTGGCCAGCACCTGCATCCACACATGCTGCGCCACAGTTTCGCCAGCCATATGCTGGAGTCTTCGCAGGACCTGCGCGCAGTGCAGGAGCTGCTCGGTCATGCCGATATCGCCACCACGCAGATCTACACCCATCTGGATTTCCAGCACCTGGCCAATGTCTACGACCAAGCCCATCCACGCGCCAAGCGCAAAGGCGGTTCCGAATGAGCATTGAACTGATCACCTTCGACCTCGACGACACCCTGTGGGACGTCACCCCGGTGATGCAGGACGCCGAGGCTGCCCTGCGCAACTGGCTGGCCCTGCATGCACCACGCCTGGGCGCGGTACCGGTCGAGCATCTGTGGGCCGTGCGCAGCCGGCTGCTGGAAGCCGAGCCGATGCTCAAGCATCGCCTCAGCGAGCTGCGCCGGCGTATTCTGTTTCACGCTCTGGAAGACGCTGGTTATCCGCTTAGCGAGGCGCAGACGCTGGCCGAAGCGGGATTCCAGGTATTTCTCAGCTCCCGCCATCAGGTCGAACTGTTCACCGAGGTGCACCCAACGCTGGAAGCATTGGCCGAGCGCTTCATGCTTGGCGTAATCACCAACGGCAATGCCGACGTGCGTCGCCTGGGCCTGTCGGATTACTTCCAGTTCGCCTTGTGCGCAGAAGAACTGGGCATCGGCAAACCCGACCCGAAGCCCTTCCGTGAAGCACTCAGCCGCGCCGGTGGCGTGGCGGCCGAGCGCGCCGTGCACATCGGCGATCACCCCAGTGACGACATCGCCGGCGCCCAGGCGGCCGGGATGCGCGCGATCTGGTTCAACCCGCAGGGGCGAACCTGGGACGGTCAGACAACGCCGGACGCGCAGATCGCCAGCCTGGCCGAGTTGCCAGCGCTACTTTCCAGCTGGACGCGCTAAACCCCGTAAGGTGCGCTGCGCGCACCGCCTGATACACGACAAGATCGGTGCGCACGGCGCACCCTACGCGACACCGCGCCACTGAGGGAGCCATTCCTGACGTCGCGCAGCGACGGCCCGAAGGCTGGCAACCCGGGATGGCAGGCACAAAAAACCCGCCACATGGGCGGGTTCCTTGCAGCGAGCCGTCCTCAGATGGGGCGGCTGCCGTATTTGCTGTCGGGCTTCTTGGGTGGGTCGGCGACCACGTTGGGCTCTACCTCCTGCACCTTTCCGCCCTGGGAGAGAAACTCTTCCATGGCCTTGGCCAGAGCATCCCGCTCCTTCTGCTTGGCTTCGATGCTGGGCAACTCATCGACTTCAACAGCTTTGGCCTTGCTCTTCTTGCCGCTGGCTACGACTTCGCCGTTGCCTTCGTCGTCGCCGCTGTCGCCGTCATCGGCAGCAGCCAGGCCCTCACCATCGTCCTCTTCAGCCCCTTCCAGATCGTCTTGTTCCAGGTCTTCGTCGCTCATGTTCAACCTCATGACTTGCGAAAAGCAGGTTAGTTATAGCCCAGTCGCGCGATGTGTACCGCTCGACCGGAAAAAATTCAAATAGCCTCGCCATGCAAGGTAGCCACTACTCGTCGAACACCGCCATGATCACGATGCTCACCGAGGTAGATCCCCTGCCAGGTCCCAAGTGCCAGCCGTCCCTGCTGTATCGGCAGCTGTAGCTGAAAGCCCAGCAAACTGCCCTTGAAGTGCGCCGGTAAATCATCCGGCCCTTCGTCATCGTGTTCGTAGTCCGCCTCACCCTGCGGCACCAGACGATTGAAGAAGCGCTCGAAATCGCGGCGTACCGCGGGGTCGGCGTTCTCATTGACCGTCAGCGATGCAGAGGTGTGCTGCAACCACAGATGCAACAGACCGACACGCATCTGCGCCAGTTCCGGCAACGCTGCCAGCACTTCCTCTGTCACCAGATGAAAACCTCGCTCGCGCGGGTGCAGGCTGATGATGCGTTGCTGCCACATACAGCTCTCACTCTCGATGGCTTCAGCGCGCGCATTCTAGCGTGCTGCCAGAAAAAACAAAGGGCGCCAAAAGGCGCCCTTGTCATTACCACCGACGCTTACTTCTTGCCGGTGAACTCCGGGTAGGCTTCCATGCCGCATTCGGCGATGTCCACACCCTCGTATTCCTCTTCTTCGGTGACGCGCAGACCGATCACAGCCTTGATGATGCTCCAGACGATCAGGCTGGCAATGAATACCCAGGCGAAGATGCTGCCGATACCCAGCAGTTGCGCACCCAGCGAAGCATCGCTGTTGGTCAGGCAGACAGCCAGCAGACCCCAGATACCGACCACGCCGTGCACGGAAATGGCACCGACCGGATCGTCGATCTTCAGCTTGTCCAGAGCGAGGATGGCGAACACCACCAGCGCACCACCGACACCACCGATCAGAGTGGCTTGCAGGGCGCTCGGGGTCAGCGGCTCAGCGGTGATAGCCACCAGGCCAGCCAGGGCACCGTTCAGGGCCATGGTCAGGTCAGCCTTGCCGAACAGGATGCGAGCGACGATCAGAGCAACGATCAGGCCACCGGCTGCTGCCATGTTGGTGTTGACGAACACCTGGGCGACGGCATTGGCGTCTTCGATGGTGCTCATTTTCAGCTGCGAGCCGCCGTTGAAGCCGAACCAGCCCATCCACAGGATGAAGGTACCGAGAGTGGCCATCGGCAGGTTGGCACCCGGAATGGCATTGACTTGGCCATTGGCGCCGTACTTGCCTTTACGTGCACCCAGCAGCAGTACACCAGCCAGAGCAGCGGAGGCACCGGCCATGTGAACCACGCCCGAACCCGCGAAGTCGAGGAAGCCTGCTTCGTTGAGGAAGCCCGAGCCCCATTTCCAGAAACCCTGAACCGGGTAGATGAAGCCGGTCATGACCACGGCGAAAGCCAGGAAAGCCCACAGCTTCATGCGCTCGGCAACGGCACCGGAAACGATCGACATACAGGTTGCAGCGAACACCACCTGGAAGAAGAAGTCCGAACGAGCCGAGTAGTAAGGCGCGTCGTCGCCACCGGCAAGTACGGAGTCGACGCTGTTTTCGTCACCGATCAGGAAACCCAGGCTCGGGAGAATGCCGCCTTCCGGGCTGGAGTACATGATGTGGTAACCAATCACCAGGTACATGACGCTGGCAACAGCGTAGAGCGCCACGTTCTTGGTCAGGATCTCGGTGGTGTTCTTGGCACGCACCAGGCCGGATTCGAGCATGGCGAAGCCAGCTGCCATCCACATCACCAGGGCACCACAGATCAGAAAGTAGAAGGTATCGAAGCCGTACTGCAATGCAGTCAATGCTGTGTTATCCATTTTTCACCTCTTGCCGGCGCTTTTGTTGTGCGCTGTTCGGTTGAAACGTCCAGGTTGGCGCCGGACGCGTTCCGCATGCTTTACAGGTCGTTGCCACGCTCGTTCTGGATCACCGGAACCCCTGCGCCGTGAGGCGACCAGGTATTCCCATCACTAGGCCAAGCGCGAGACCTTAAGAGGATCTGGCACAGCAGAGCGGCAAAGGCATCGCCAGCTCCGGCTTTGGTCCTCGAAAACAGCGCATGGCCAGAATTCGAGGACAAAAGGGCTCCTAGCCCTGCGAAAGTTCGCAGAGTCATGGGTTTACTCCTGGGGCGTGGGGTTCGGAGGCTTTTTAGATCGCGTCGGTATCGGTTTCGCCGGTACGGATACGAATCGCTTGTTCCAGGTTGACTACGAAAATTTTGCCGTCTCCGATCTTGCCGGTGTTGGCAGCCTTGGTGATGGCCTCGATCACACGATCAAGTTGATCGTCAGCGATGGCCACGTCGATCTTCACCTTGGGCAAGAAGTCGACCACGTACTCGGCACCGCGATACAGCTCGGTATGGCCTTTCTGGCGGCCGAAGCCCTTGACCTCGGTGACAGTAATGCCCTGCACGCCGATCTCCGACAGCGACTCGCGCACGTCGTCCAGCTTGAACGGCTTGATGATGGCAGTGACTAGCTTCATGAAACTTTCTCCCGTGTAAGGTGGACTTGCCCCAGGAATTGCGAACCCGGCTCAAGTCTAAGCGCAGTGTCTGGCTTTTGTAATGCACCGACCGCTCCAGCCTGGCGTGGCCGATACCCACCAACCGCTCCCGACGAAACACTCCCCCGCTTCGCCTGCCGCACCGAAACTGCATCGGTGCATGCGTCGCAGGGGTCTAAGCAGAAAGCTTGCCAGCTCAGGCAAAAGCGCCATCTATCAGGCTCTTACGAGCTTCCAGGCGTGGTAATCGATCATTCATGCCGAACCAGTCGCACAACATTGGTGCATCGATACGTTCTGAAATGCTCAAAAACCGTGCAGCCACCACTCAGCCGCCCTGCCGGCAGCTGCGTGCTACACTGCCGGCCGTCTGTTTACGGAACCTGATCATGCTGCCGCCCAAAGCCTTGCTCGACACTCTCAGTAGCCATGCCTCGCGTTTGTTTAGCGGCGACAGCCCGCTGCCGCGCGCCGAGCTGGAGGCGCAGTTCAAGGCCCTGCTACAGAGCGGTTTCAGCAAGCTCGACCTGGTCAGCCGTGAAGAATTCGACAGCCAGATGGTGGTGCTGGCCCGCACTCGCGCCCGCCTCGAGGCACTGGAAGCCAAGGTTGCCGAACTGGAAGCCAAGCTCACCGGCGCAGACTAAGGTTATGGTGTAGGAGCGGCTTTGGCCGCGAACAGGCTTCGCGGCCAAAGCCGCTCCTACAGGCACTGCCCCACTGATCAAGGAGTGATCATGTCCCTGGCCATCGTCCACAGCCGCGCCCAGGTCGGCGTCGAAGCACCGGCGGTTACCGTCGAAGCGCACCTGGCCAACGGCCTACCTTCCCTGACGCTAGTCGGACTGCCGGAAACAGCAGTCAAGGAGAGCAAGGATCGCGTGCGCAGCGCCATCCTCAACGCCGCCTTCGAGTTTCCCAGCAAACGCATCACCTTGAATCTGGCGCCGGCCGATCTCCCCAAGGATGGTGGCCGCTTCGATCTTGCTATCGCCCTCGGCATTCTCGCTGCCAGTGGTCAGGTGCCCGCCCCCGCTCTGGAGGAATACGAATGCCTCGGCGAGCTGGCGCTATCGGGCGCCGTTCGCCCAGTGCAAGGCGTGCTGCCGGCAGCTCTGGCCGCGCGGGAAGCCGGACGCACCTTGTTGGTGCCCCTCGCCAACGCCGAGGAAGCCAGCCTGGCTTCGGGATTGAAGGTGATTGCCGTCGAGCACCTGCTGCAGATTGCCGCGCACCTCAACGGCAGTGCCCCTCTGCAACCTTACGCGGCCCAGGGCCTGCTCCGGCAGAGCCTGCCCTATCCGGATCTGGCCGAAGTACAGGGCCAACTGGCCGCCAAGCGTGCGTTGCTGGTGGCCGCAGCTGGCTCGCACAACCTGCTCATGTTGTAAACGAATACACCCACATGGGTCATCAGATTGTATCGGGGACCCGATCCGCCATACTCTCGACGCGCACAAGCCAGTAAAAACAGACATTTCGCAAGGACTGCAAAGCTATGAGCCCTAACGACCACATTAGCAAATTCCTAATGGAATATTGCTTTCTAAAGACAGCCCCACAATACGCGGTTCTACTTAAAGGATCGTGGGGATCGGGTAAAACTTGGTTTATCCAGAAAACAATAAAGCAAATTCGAGAACGCGACGGCAAAGAACTATATGTAAGTCTATACGGGGTTAATAGCTTTTCAGCAATCGAAGAAGAATTTTACCGACAACTGCATCCAATTTTATCCTCAAAAGGAATGGCACTAACTGGCAAAATTATCACTGGCCTCGCGAAAGCAACTTTGAAAATTGACTTCAATCAAGACGGCAAAGATGATGGTTCACTAAA
The DNA here is from genome assembly GCF_900115475.1 of Ectopseudomonas composti. Classification (GTDB taxonomy): domain Bacteria; phylum Pseudomonadota; class Gammaproteobacteria; order Pseudomonadales; family Pseudomonadaceae; genus Aquipseudomonas; species Aquipseudomonas composti. The sequence goes on along the minus strand of NZ_FOWP01000016.1, from coordinate 41,646 downwards.
CGTATCAGTACCCGATATTAAAATTCCAGACTACCTGACCAACACAGCTGGCCTCGTATTGATATTTGACGATCTGGAACGATGCTCAATACCAATAAATGAAGTACTGGGATACATTAATCATTTCGTCGAGCACCAAGACTACAAGGTCATACTAGTTGCAAATGAAACAGAAATCCTCTTAGAAGTAGATGGTAACCACGCCCGCGCTTCGTCATACAAAAGAATTAAAGAAAAACTGATTGGAAAAAGCTTTGAAATACAATCCGACGTTGACAGCGCAATACTCGGATTCGTTAACGAAATTGGTGCAAAGGCACAACCGTACCTACACCTAGAAACAATCAAAGAAACTTATACACAGTCCACATACAACAACCTCAGACATCTGAGGCAAGCACTATGGGATTTTTCCCGACTCCATGAACATCTAACACATGAAGCAGCTAAGTCAACCCCTCTGGTCACGCACTTACTAAAGTTCTTCCTAGCATTATCTTGCGAAATTCGGCAGGGACTTATGTCAGCCAAAGACATCACTTCCTTTCGAGCAGATTATATTACTTATCTCGTAAGGCTAAAAGCAAACAACATCGAAGAACCATTAGTAGTAAAGCTAAAACAGAAATATCCAAACATGGACGTGAACACACTGTTGCTAGAGCCCAAAACATGGGAAGACATTCTAGACAATAGCGTCATTAACCCCACTGACATTGCAGAACAACTTAATAACAGCCATTACTTGATATCGAAGAACACACCTGACTGGGTAAAGTTATGGCACTACAACAATCTACAAGACCAAGAATTCGAGCAGCTTTTAGAGCGCGTAAGGATTGAAGTATCACGCAGGTCAATAAGAGACGCAGACACACTCAAACACATATATGGGATATTCTTTAATCTTTCGGAAAAATCGATAATCACTGACAACCCAGCGCAATTACTGGAAGACGCAAAAAAGTATATCGACGAACTGAAACTATCCAATCAAATCGATGCAAACGAACGCCATAACACCTACTCTACAAGCGAATCATCTAGAGGACTTGGATATCAGGGCCGAGAAACACCTGAGTTTAAGGAACTATCAAATTATATTATTGATCGTGCGTCAGAAGTCTACATTGAAAGCCTACCGAATCAAGCCAAAGAACTTTTGGAAATCCTTAAATCTGACCCAGCAGAATTTAGTAAAAAGCTGTTCCACTCAAATACAGGTGACAGCAGATATTTTGAAATCCCTATTTTGGAATATATTGATCCGACTGAATTCGTAACAACATTGACCTCGATTGATAGAAGCGGCTTGTATCCCGCATGCTACTTCCTTAAAGAACGATACAGCATTCCGCAGTTCAACAAATCGCTAGCTAGCGAACTGGGCTGGCTCAAAGAAGTTCGGACGAAGCTAGATGCATTGCGAACCCAGAATATCGGGAAGCTCTCTCACCACATATATGGCTGGGTGATAGAAAACCACATCAACAACGGCATTACCCAACTTGAGAATAGCTTAGACCCCAATCAGAGCGTCTGAAACCTGACAGATTTAGATTCTATAAAATCACATTATAATTTAACGGCAACAAACCAATAATTTCACATGATACGGGGGTGGGGGGGGGGGAAGGACTAATGGGTCCCATCCCTCACCTTTAGCCCCCCAGAGTGTCTGACACCCTCCGCCCTTATTGCATCAAACTAAATTCATTCGTTCTGTTTAGATTTGCCCCTTCCATCTGATATGGTTCCCACAGAGTTAACAAACAGCCCTTGTTTTCTCGGCAGTCAAAACATGCCAACCCTCAGACTTCATGCGGACCGCAGAGAATTTTGCGGATGTATATTAGTATTATCTAGTACGAACAATGCTTGACCGTAAGTTTGGACACCTGCATCAGTAATTGAAAGCAGAAGGACACAATTGGGCCCAAGAAAAATCAAAGCCAATCAAATCACATTAATGATCAAAAATTGAACAACAAAATAACCTATAGCACCACCTACAAAGGTGTGTTGATAAACACTAGCCATCGCTACAAACTCGGGGCCTACACCGCGATCCTTGAATCGATTCACAGTCAAATGCATGCACTTCTCAGCCACCATTCTAGGATTTCAGTATTGGTTTTCGTTCTTCACACGCCCCATGGCAATTTTTCAGACCCACAAAGATGGAACCTAGTTGTTAGTGATTTTTTTAAATCAGTAAAACAACAGCTTGGTCAGAAAGACTGGCTGTGTAACAAAGACGTAATCTACTGTTGGGCACATGAACAAGGAGAATTGGATAAAGATCACTATCACTGCTACATCGGATTTAAACAGCTTTACAGGCGCATAGGCGGCATTACAAGCGAAGGCTATACCGGACTATGGGTCATGCTTCAAACGTGCTGGAAAACGCATTCTGGGGGCTATCTGAGGCCAACAAATGCGCACACTGTAAACAGGAATAAACAAGGGGAATTCAACAAGGCATTTTGGCACATTAGTTATATGGCCAAAGTACGCGATAAGACTTTCGGTACAGGTGAAAGCTATAAGCGTTTTTCGCCATCCAGACTCAAACCAGCAAAAACCGCACCTAACTCATGCCTTGAATTTACCGTATCTGACGATGTAAACAAAAAGCCCCGTATTAACGGGGCTTTCCTCACTGCATCAATGGCACGCCATGCTTCTGATTCTCCAATGACACAGCTTTGATAATATCGAAACCATTCTGCTGCAATGTAATCGGGGTGATGTAACCTCCGCGCCCCCCAACCACCACCCTAGCAACCACATATTTTGAGGCGGGATTGGCATCAGCTCTCTTGACCATCGCCGTTCTTACCCCAATTAGGTACGCGCTGGACGTTGGCACAACCCAGCAAGTTCCGCTCTTCTTATATGGGTTGAAAAAATCTGCGAAGAACTTCGATACATCCTGATCTAAAGCCGGGCGCTGCTCAAACATTTGGAACCAGACATCAGCGTCCGAGCACATCAAAGTTTCCTCGGTGATATCAGCGGCTGGGCCAATATCAAGGTCACCGGTTTTGTTGAATATTTCGGCTTGAGCCTGAGCACCAAGGGTAAGGCCGAGATACACAGCAGCAAGTTTTATCTTGACCAAGGTTACGCCCCCTCTTGTGGACTATGAACCTTAGATTCCCCACCACGAAGACCCGATACGAACACAAACACGGCAAGCAGCAGAGTCCCGCCAGCAACATAGGATGCCACTTCAAGACCGCTTGACAGCATCCGTGGCAGACCGCCAAGGCTATGCTGATACACCCAACGCCCGGCAAGAAACGCCATTGGCATGCTAGATACAGCAAGGAATATCCCGGTAAGCATTATCTTCATACACGCTCCATGATGTGTGGTTCACACCGGAACTATACGAGAAATGCATAGTTTTATCGACATCACTAGGCACTAAGCGACCTTCATGGACGCCAAGACAGATGCAAGCATCTGATTTTACTTGGGGTTCCCATGACTCAATCAGCCGTTAAGGCGTTAGGCCGCAGGATCAAAGCGCTTCGGCAAGCACATGGGATCACTCAATCCCAGCTAGCCGAAGCCTGTGGGTACGATCCGATTACGGTTAGCCGGTTTGAAAGGGGTGAGTACGCACCTGGGATCGAAGCCTTAGAAGCTATTGGTGCAAGACTCGGCGTGTCGCTTGATGCGTTCTTCCAAGTCACGCCTGATGAGCCGAGTCCAGCAGAGCTGCGGCACCAGATTTGTGATGCCATCTACGACATCCAGAGCCCGAAGACTCTTGACGCAATATTGAAATCAGTTCGAAAGCTGACCGCAAAGTAATCAGCATCCTCACGGAAACAGCCACCTACCAAACCACCCCCCTCTTTCTAGGGCAGGGTTCAGAGACTCACGTCAAAAATCTCTGTAAAACCTTGTTTACCACCCTAAATGGAGTATTCTTAGTATATCTAGACCCTAACTGGAATAATAATGACCACATACATCTACTCGCGAGTCTCTTCGGACGACCAAAATGTCCAGCAACAGTCAGACTTCCTTGCGGCGAAACACTCTTACGACTTCATTGTTTCTGAAAAATTTACCGGTACGACTCTTGATAGGCCGCAGTTTGATCAGCTCATCAAACGCCTGAAAATTGGTGACACATTGATTGTTCGCGAGGTCAGCCGGTTGGGTAGGAATGCGGCTGAAGTCCTCACACTCTGCGAAGACCTAAAAGCACGCGGTGTTAAGCTAATTATCGACAATTTGAGCATGGACGTTACTAGCCCATCGGGACAACTAGTGCTGACCCTAATGGTTGGCGTCGCTCAGATGGAAAGGGAAAGCATGCTTGAACGACAGCGCATCGGAATCAATCGAGCAAAAGCGGAGGGCAAGTACCAGGGCAGGAAAGCCCTAGACCCTGCAATCATCGAGGCAGCAAAGCAGATGCTAAGTGCTGGTGCATCAAAAGCGGCAACAGCACGACACTTTAAGATTGGACAGTCTACATTGTACAGTTACCTAAAAGACGAAGGGCTCTAATGCCCTTCATTCTTAATCAGGGTCAAGCCCGACCGATTTAAGAAGCTTATTTTTCAATACTTCGGCACCCGGAGACCATTCAAGTGCTGGTATAGAATCTAATGCAACCGTAATTTCCCCCCGGCCATTACCTTCGGTTTCATCAATAAGCTCTTGTAGATGCCTTGCCATAGGCACAACCATACGAGCATTTGGCAAATCACCTTGATTGATAACGTTCACCATCATTTCTTTTGATAGCGGCGTAATTTTTGGTATCAGGTCTTCACCCAACCAAATTGCAAAATTTGCCTTTGGCTTCTTTGGGTCAGTGATTGCAACAAAGAAATATTCATGACCATTAAATCCTGCTCTGACTTGAACATCAAGATTTCGCAAATATAGATTAGCAGATGAACGCCCTTCATAAGTTTTCAAATCAAGCTTTTCGAAGAAATCAGCTTTATTAAAGATTGCAGTTGTTTCCATTTCAGCGTTTTCAATCTGAAGCTCACGCTCACACAACATCAGTTCTTCTTCTTTTGCAGACGCCGCCTTCGACAAAGCAATAGAAGGGGCCTCCATCAACATTTCCTCGAACTGAACAAGCCGTAGCCTAAGGCTATCAATCCTTCCTTTTAGCTCAGCTATTCTACTTCTGGACTCCTTCTCACTTTTTTGAACAAGTGACATGGAGTTAAACATCACCAAAACTTCCTTAAAAGCAATATCAGCAACATTCAGCCGAATTAGCTTTGCCGTGCACTTTCCTTTTGCCGCCGTATAGCAGCGCAAATACTTGAATCCTTTTGGCGGTTGCCCCTTGTTAACTAAATGCATGGGCGACCTACATTTCGAGCAAACCAGCAACTTAGACCACACATTGAAATCTTTCGACTGTTTCGTATCCTTACTAACATGCCGCTGAGTACGAACATAGCTTGCCGTATAAAATATCTCGGGGGTTATAACTGGTGGGTAGTAACCTTCAATCACAGAACCGTTTTCTCTGCGGCGCTTCTGCTCATAAACCATTGGCTGGTATTCACCCAACACTGACCTATTGCAAAGTATCTTGGCAATTGAACTCGCCCCCCACAAACCAGACTTGTTTCTTTTTATGCTTCCAAATACTGGAACATTATTTTTATTCAAGTGTTTTACAATTGCTATCTGCCCATAACCGGCAATTGTCATCGAGAATATTTGCCGTACAATTTCAGCCTTATCCTCGTTTACAATGTATTCCCCGCCCTTAAAGTCCAACCAATACGGGCAAACACTACCTAGAGGGGTAAGATGCTCTCTAGCATAATCTTGCTTTTTCCTCCAAGCTTTACTGACACGCTCGCCCTTCAACTTAGACTCATGATGCGCACGCGCCATATGCACAATAGACATGATCAGCTGTGGAACATCCGCACCTTTTGTATAGATGAAATTATCCGCCAATGTTACAACGTTAATTCCTTCATTCAGTAGATCGATAAACCTAGGCAAAGCAATCAACACATCTTCCCGGCTGAGTCGATCTAAAGACTCCACCAACAGATATGACCCACTTTCAATCTTCCCACTTTTAACATATTCATAAAAACGCCGAAGTTTTCCCTCGTCGTTAACATTCTTACCTGTATACGCACTTATCCCTGCATCGAAGAACTGATAATCCTTATCCTGCACTAGGTCTAAATCATGCTCTTCTGCATATTTTGCAGCTGCTTCTCTTTGCCTTCGCTGACTATCGCCGCGACTTTGCTCTGGGCTAGAGAATCTGATGTAGCTGTAAGCCTTGGGTTTCATGCGAATCACATAATCACAATCATTGGGTGTAATATAACATAAGCTGCTACTCAGTGGCCCTCCTGGCACCGGCAAGACACTGCTGGCCAGCCGCCTGCCCGGCCTGTTGCCGCCGCTGGAGGAAGGCGAGGCGCTGCAGGTCGCGGCAATCCACTCGGTGGCCAGCCACACGCCGCTGCAGCACTGGCCACAGAGGCCCTTTCGCACGCCGCACCATAGCGCCTCCGGGCCGGCACTGGTCGGAGGTGGAAGTCGCCCGCAACCTGGCGAAATCACCCTGGCGCACATGGGAATCTTGTTCCTCGATGAGCTGCCGGAGTTCGACAGGAAAGTGCTGGAGGTGCTGCGCGAGCCACTGGAAAGCGGCCATATCGTCATCGCCCGGGCACGCGACAAGGTGCGTTTTCCCGCACGCTTTCAGCTCGTCGCCGCCATGAACCCCTGTCCGTGCGGTTATCTCGGCGACCCGAGCAACCGCTGTCGCTGCACGCCGGAACAGATCCAGCGTTACCGCGCCAAGCTGTCTGGCCCGCTGCTCGATCGTATCGACCTGCACCTGACGGTCGCCCGCGAAACCACAGCCCTGAATGCGCCGCCGCAGGATGGCGAGAGCACTGCGCAAGCGGCAGCCAAAGTGGCGCGAGCACGTGAGCGGCAATTGCAGCGCCAGGGCGTGGCCAACGCCTTTCTCGACTTACCCGGCTTGCGCCAGCACTGTGCGCTGAGCGATGCAGATCGCCAGTGGCTGGAAAGTGCTTGCGAACGCCTGGGCCTGTCCCTGCGCGCCGCCCATCGCGTGCTCAAGGTGGCGCGCACCCTGGCCGACCTGGCTGACGAGCAACAGATCAGCCGCGCCCACCTAGCTGAAGCGTTGCAGTATCGCCCGGCAGCGGGATGACTCAACGGAAGCGCTCGACCTCCTGACGCAGCTGCGCGGCCAGGCGATCCAGCTCGCGCGCGGTATCGGCCAGGTTGGCCACCACTTCACGCTGCTCGCCGTTGGCCTGGGCAATGCTCTGCAGGTTGGAGCTGAGCACGGTCGCGGTGCTGCTCTGCTCGCTGGTGGCGGTGGTGATGGCGGCGAACTGCTCGCCGGCTGCCTCGCTCTGCTCGCTGATCTGCGCCAGCGCTGACGCCACCTTGGCGTTGCGCTCGAGGCCGTCCTGCATCAGTTGCCGGCCCTGCTCCATGGTGGCGATGGCGCTGCTGGTCTCGCTCTGGATGCTGCCAATCATGGTGGAAATCTCGTTGGTCGCCTCGCGGGTGCGTCCGGCCAGGTTGCGCACCTCGTCGGCGACCACGGCAAAACCACGCCCTTGCTCGCCGGCCCGCGCAGCTTCAATGGCGGCGTTGAGCGCCAGCAGGTTGGTCTGATCGGCAATTGCCGTGATCACGCTGACGATGCCACCGATTTCCTGGGAGCGCAGGCCAAGACCGTTGATGGCCGTGGAGGTCTGCTCCAGCGCCTCGGCGATCTGCACCAGCGCTTCGGAGGCCTGATCCATCGAGGTGCGACCGATGCGGGTCTGCTGGGCGTTGGCGCTGGCCAGACGCTCGGTACTGCGCATGTTGTCAGCGATGTTCTGCGAGGTGGCGCTGAACTCCTCCACCGCACCGGCCATGCTGCTGATCTCACCCGACTGCTGATCGATACCCTGGTAGGCATCACGCGACAGCGAGGACATCGCCTGCGAACGCGCGCTGACATCCTGAGCCGCGCCACGGATACCCGCCACCATGTTCGCCAGGGCCTCGCCCATGCGGTTGAAGCTGCGCGCCAGCTCACCGATTTCATCATCGCTGGACTGCGCCATGCGTGCACCGAGGTCACCGGCACCGAGCGCCTGCGCCTGCTGTACCAGATCGCCCAACGGCCGCAGCTTGCGCCGCAGCAGCCAGACCACGGCGATCACCGCCAGCAGCAGGGTCAGCGCGCTGCCGATGGCCAGTTGGGTGCCGACACGCCAGGTGACGGCCTGGATCTCTTCGCGCGGCATGCTCGCCAGTACCGTCCACGGCCCACCGGCAAAGGGCATGGCGACGCTGTAGAACTCGTCACGACTGTCACTCCAGAAGCCGCCCTTGCCGGGGTTGGCAATCAGCTCGGCGAGCGACTCGGGCAGGCTGCTCATGGCGGCGGCCCCGGCCGGTGCCACCAGCCATTTGCCCTGCTCGTCGAGCAGCGCCAGCGAACCGGTGCTGCCGATGCGGAAATCGCTGAGGTTGCGCATCTGCAGGTTCTGCGCGTCGGTGTAGTCGAAGCCGACGAACAACACCGCGATCACCCGCCCGCCGGTATCGCGCACCGGGGTGTACTGGGTCATGTAGAAACGGTCGAACAGCAGCGCGCGGCCGACGTAACCCTGGCCCGCCAGGAGTTTCTGATAGGCCGGATGCTGATGATCGAGCACCGTGCCCAGGGCACGGGTACCGTCCTGCTTGGTCAGCGAGGTGGTGATGCGCACGAACTCCTCGCCATCGCGCACGAACACCGTGGCGACGCCCGCGGTCATGCGGGTGAAGTCATCGACTTCGCTGAAATCGTTGTTGAGGCGGGTCGCGCCCAGATAGAGCGCCGGCGTCTGCAGGCTGCCAACGGCAACACGCTCGTCATTGCGCACCTGCAGGCCGCCACTGAAACGCTGCTCGAACAACCCAGCCAGACGCTGCGTGCTGTCGCGCAGGCTGCCGTGGAAGGTTTCCAGCTGATCGGCCAGCAGGCGCGCCTCACTGCCCAGATGCTCGGCACGGGTCACCAGGTTGGCACCGTTCAGCGAGCGCAGCGCGAACAGGGTACTGATGCTGATCAGCAGCACCAGCATCAGTGCCAGAGCAACAGCGAGTTGCAGAGCAATACGGGAACGAGGAGGGGTCATTCAGGCCTCTCAAGGCCTGACTTACATAGCGGCAGGCCGAACGGAACAGGAGAATTGACTGGTTCGAGTCATCATACGACCTCGAGCCAAGGCGCGGCAGGATACCTGAGCAGTATGGTTGGTCAATCGGCGTTCTGCCGAATGGCCATCATTTGCTATCAAAAACCTGTATCGGCAGCTATAGCACTCTCTCCACTGAGGGAAGCTGCATGGCCGCCACCTCCGCCAACAGGTAGTCGCGCAAGCGCTGCAAACGCGCCTGGGCCCGATGCCCACGCTGCCACACCAGATAATAGCCGTCACCACTGAAGACTGCCGTGGACCAGGGCAATCCGAGGCGCCCGGTGCTGACGTCCTCCGCGACCATCAACAGATCGCCGATCGATACGCCATAGCCTCGCGCCGCCGCGACGATACCCAGCTCCAGCATGTCGAACAGCTGGCCAGTCTTCAAAGGCACCTGTTCACTCAGGCCGGTGGCCTGCAGCCAGCGCCGCCAGTCACGGCGATCCGGCGTCGGGTGCAGTTGCTCCGCCGCCTGCAGTTGCGACAGCGACCAGGGGCCGGCATCGGCCGCCGCGCATACCGGGATCAGCCATTCCTCGAACAGCAGCGCGCTTTCCCAGTCATCCGGGAACTGGCCGTCGGAGAGCAGCACCGCGCAGTCGAAGGGTTCGTGGCGAAAGTCGACCTTGTCCACATCCATCCAGGCGCTGGTCAGTTGCACCTCGCTGTCCGGGTTGGCCAGACGAAAGTGCGACAGGCGCGCCAGCAGCCAGCGCATGGTCAGGGTAGACGGCGCCTTGAGGCGCAGCACCTCATCGTCCGCGCGCAACGTGGCGCTGGCGCGCTCCAGCGCATCGAAGCCGTCGCTCAGCCCCGGCAACAGGGCGCGCGCAGGATCGGTCAGTTGCAGGCTGCGCCCACGGCGCTCGAACAGACGGCAGGCGAAGTAGTCCTCCAGCGTACGAATGTGCCGGCTCACCGCACTCTGGGTGATGGCCAGCTCTTCGGCGGCACGGGTGAACGAGGCATGCCGGGCTGCGGCCTCGAAGGCGCGCAGCGCATAGAGCGGCGGCAGACGCCGCGTCACCGCATTGAACCATGAGTTTTGATCATGCCTAGCATGGCTTTTTTCCTTTTGTGGATATCCGGCTAAGACCAGAGAATATCCGTCATTGCTCATCCTCCGACAGTCTGGGGATGCTTATCCTGCCGAAGTTTTACTCATCATGAAGAATTCCCTTGGTCACGAGCTGGGTGCGCTGCTGCGCCTGGCCGGCCCGCTGATCTCCGCCCAACTAGCCCACGCGCTGATGATTTTCACCGACACGCTGATGATGGCCATGCTCGGCCCGCAGCAACTGGCCGGTGGCGCGCTGGGCGCCACCTGCTATTTCATCTTCTCGATCTTCTGCACCGGGGTGATCGCCGCGGTGGGCAGCCTGGTTGCCATTCGCCACGGCGCAGGCGACCCCAATGGCGTCACCCGCCTGCTACAGAGCGGCCTGTGGCTGGCCCTGCTGCTGGGCATCGTCAGTGCGCTGTGCCTCAATGGCCTGGGCCCGCTGTTGCCGCATCTGGGCCAGGACCCTGGCGCAGCCAACCAGGCCATGGCCTTCCTGCGCCCGCTGTCACTGGCCCTGCCCGGCTACCTGTGCTTCATGGCCCTGCGCGGCTTCACCAGCGCCATTGGCCACCCCGGCCCGGTCATGGCCATCAGCATCCTCGGCACCGTGGCCAACTTCGTCATCAACTACGCGCTGATCAAGGGCTGGTTCGGCCTGCCCAGCCTGGGCCTCAGCGGCATCGGCATGACCACCGCCGTGGTCAGCAGCGCCATGGCCCTGGCATTGGCGCTGTATATCCTGATCTCGCCGACCTACCAGCGCTATCAGCTACGGCGCGGCATGGGCCGCCCGCAGCGGGCAGAGATGCGCGCCCTGCTGCGCCTGGGCCTACCCATCGGCGGTACCTACGCCGCCGAGCAGGGGCTGTTCACCTTCGCCACGCTGTGCATGGGCGCGCTGGGTAGCGTGCAACTGGCGGCGCATCAGATCGCCATGCAGACGGTGGCACTGGCATTCATCGTGCCGCAGGGGTTGTCCTATGCCGTGACCTTCCGCGTCGGTCTGCACTACGGCGCCGACCGTCTGCACCTGTCACGCCTGGCCGGGCACCTGGGCATGGCGCTGGGCGCCGCGCTGATGCTGCTGTTCGCCCTGCTGTTCTGGCTGCTGCCGGAGTGGATCATCGGCCTGTTCCTCGACCGGCATGACCCGGCCTTCGCCGATATCGTCACCCTGGCGGTGAGCCTGTTGGCGATCGCTGCCTGGTTCGAGCTGTTCGACGGCCTGCAGAGCATCGCCATGGGTGCGATTCGCGGGCTCAACGATGGGCGGACCACCCTGGTGATCGGCCTGACCGGCTACTGGTGCGTCGGCGCCCCGCTGGCCTGGCTGTTCGCCTTCCCGCTGGGCTGGGGCGCGCACGGTGTGTGGTGGGGCTTGGCCGCTGGCCTGGCGGTCACGGCCACCGGCCTGGTGCTGGGCTTCCAGTGGAAGACGGCGCGCCTGCAGCGACCGAGTGCACTGGCGAGCGGGGCCTGCCTGCCGTAGCCCGAGTGCAACCCATATGGAATACGCGACACACTCCCCGGATTGCAGCCGGGCTACGAGCCGCCGCCGAACAGTGGCTGGCGCATGCCGAACACCAGAAAGCGCGCCAGTTCGGCCAGCGGTACCGCCTTGCTGATCAGGTAGCCCTGCACCTGATCACAACCGAACTGGCGCAGCATGTCGAGTTGCTCGATGTTCTCCACCCCTTCGGCCACCACCTCGAGGTTGAGGTTGTGCGCCAGATTGATCATCGCCCGCACCAGCTGGCGATTCTCGGCGCGCTCGCCCATGCCGCCGACGAAGCTTCTGTCGATCTTGAGCAGGGTGATCGGCAGGCTGTTGAGGTGGACGAACGAGGAAAAACCAGTGCCGAAGTCGTCCAGCGAGAAGCGCACGCCGAGTCGACCCAGTGCCAGCATGGTCTGCTGCACCTGATCGCTGCGGCGCATCACCGCGGTTTCGGTGAGTTCGAACTCCAGCCACTGTGCGTCCACCCCACGCTCTTCGATCAGACGGCTGAGGGTCGGCAGCAACTGGCTGTCCTGGAACTGACGAAACGACAGGTTGACCGCCATGTGCAGCGCCGGCAGACCGCGCCCACGCAGCCACTGCATATCGCGCAGGGCACGGGAGATGACCCAGTAGCCGAGCGGCACGATCAACCCGGTTTCTTCGGCCAGGGGGACGAATTCGTTGGGCGAGAGCAACCCGCGCTCGCTGTGTTGCCAACGCACCAGCGCTTCCAGGCCGACGATGCGCCCACTCTTCAAACACAGGCGCGGCTGGTAATGCAGCTCCAGTTCGTCACGCCGCAGTGCCCGACGCAGCTCGCCTTCCAGGTCGGTCTGGCTGCGTGCGCTGCGGTTGAGGCGCTCGTCGTAGACATGAAACACGCAGCCCTGCTGACGCTTGGCCTGCTGCATGGCGATGTGCGCGTGCCACAGCAACGGGTCGGCGCCCTCGCCCGCGCGGGCATGCGCCAGGCCCAGGCTGCAGCCGATCAGCAGGCTCTCGCCGTCCACCCAGTAGGGCTCACCCAATACCGCAGTAACGCGCTCGGCCAGACGCTCGACGCGCTGTGGGTCGCGGCGTACATCCAGCAGCAGGGCAAATTCGTCGCTGCCCAGGCGGGCGATCTGGTCGCAGGGCAGCAGCAGGCTCTTGAGCCGCGCCACCACCTGCAGGATCAGGCGATCCCCGGCCTGATAGCCCAGCGCATCGTTGGCGTGACGGAAGTTGTCGAGGTCCAGATGCCCCAGCACCAGGCCTCGACCGTTGCATTCACCCAGGCGGGCAGCGAGCAAGGTCTGGAAGCCCTGGCGGTTGGCGATGTGGGTCAGCGGGTCCTGTTCGGCCAGGCGTTGCAGGGTGTGGCGGAGGTTGCCCTGCTCGCGCGCATAGCGCAGGCAGCGGCGCAGCACATCGAGGTTGAGACTGCTGCGCACCAGCCAGTCGCTGACCCCGGTCGGTTCTTCGGCGGGCTCATCCTCAAGCAGCAGCACCATCGGTAACGGGCATTGATTGCTTTGCGGAAGTCGATCCGGCGTGGCCAGCAGTAGACCGCTGGCGTGGTCGTCGAACAGACTGCTGGCCGCTTCCCAGGACGGTGCGGTAATCAGCGGGGAGGGGCTCCCGAGGGCGCCCAACTGCTCGCGCAACAATTCGGCCCAGCCTGACGAATCAGCCAGCAGGACCAACCGCATGGGTTCGACGAGCGTGGACAAGCAACCCCCCAATGACCACAAGAATGATGGCGAATCGCGTCGCCTGAACGCGCCGTAATCGGCGTCTAATCAATCACATCCGGGTGAAAAATGATGCACATCCTGAGGTATAGCCGCTAAACCGGCAAGTGGTACCAGAGTACTGCATCGCTCCCCGGAACCTAGCGCGCCAACATCCAATTCCGTGCGCTAGGCCACAGTTCCGGACGGTCGCGGCAGAAGTCGTCAGGCCTGTTAAAATGCGCGGCCCTTTTTCTGCGAACGATCCCATGTCCCGACTGAACCCCCGGCAACAAGAGGCCGTGAACTACGTCGGCGGCCCACTTCTGGTGCTCGCCGGTGCAGGTTCCGGCAAGACCAGCGTGATCACCCGCAAGATTGCCCACCTGGTGCAGAACTGCGGCATCCGCGCCCAGCATATCGTCGCCATGACCTTCACCAACAAGGCCGCGCGCGAGATGAAGGAGCGCGTCGGCACCCTGCTCAAGGGCGCCGAAGCCCGCGGCCTGACGGTGTCGACCTTCCACAACCTGGGCATGAACATCATCCGCAAGGAATACGCGCGCCTGGGCTACAAGCCCGGCTTCTCGATCTTCGATGACGGCGACATCAAGGCGCTGCTCAGCGACATCATGCAGAAGGAGTATTCCGGCGATGACGGCGCCGATGAGGTGAAGAACCTCATCGACAGCTGGAAAAACGACCTGATCCTGCCCGACGAAGCCCTGGCCAATGCGCGCAACCCCAAGGAACAGACCGCCGCCATCGTCTACCTGCATTACCAGCGCACGCTCAAGGCGTACAACGCGGTGGACTTCAACGACCTGATCCTGCTGCCGGTCAAGCTGTTCCAGGAGCACGCCGACATCCTCGAGAAGTGGCAGAACCGCATCCGCTACCTGCTGGTCGATGAATACCAGGACACCAACGCCAGCCAGTACTTGCTGGTGAAGATGCTGGTGGGCATGCGCAACCAGTTCACCGTGGTCGGCGACGACGACCAGTCGATCTACGCCTGGCGCGGCGCACGCCCGGAAAACCTGATGCTGCTCAAAGAGGACTATCCGTCGCTGAAAGTGGTGATGCTGGAGCAGAACTACCGCTCCACCAGCCGCATTCTGAAATGCGCCAACATCCTGATCGCCAACAACCCCCACGTGTTCGAGAAGCAGTTGTGGAGCGAGATGGGCATGGGCGACGAGATCCGCGTGATCCGTACCCGCAATGAGGACGCCGAGTGCGAACGGGTGGCGCTGGAGATCCTCACCGAACACCTGCGTACCCAGCGCCCGTACAGCGAGTTCGCCATCCTCTATCGCGGCAACTACCAGGCCAAGCTGATGGAGCTGAAGCTGCAGCACCACCAGATTCCCTATCGCCTGTCCGGCGGCACCAGCTTCTTCGCCCGCCAGGAGGTGAAGGACCTGATGAGTTACTTCCGCTTGCTGGTCAACCCGGACGACGACAACGCCTTCCTGCGGGTGATCAACGTGCCACGCCGCGAGATCGGCTCGACCACCCTGGAAAAGCTCGGCAACTACGCCAACGAGCGCAAGATCAGCATGTACGCGGCAGCCGGCGAGATCGGCCTCGGCGAACACCTCGACGCACGCTTCACCGAGCGCCTGCAGCGTTTCACCAAGTGGATGGATCGCGTGCGCCAGGAATGCGCACAGAACGATCCCATCGCCGCCATTCGCAGCATGGTCATGGACATCGACTACGAGAACTGGCTACGCCAGAACGCCTCCAGCGACAAGGTGGCCGACGCCCGCATGGGCAACGTCTGGTTCCTCGTCGACGCACTGAAAAGCACGCTGGAGCGCGACGAAGACGGCGACATGACCATCGAGGACGCCATCGGCAAGCTGGTGCTGCGCGACATGCTCGAACGCCAGCAAGAAGAGGAAGACGGTGCCGAGGGCGTGCAGATGATGACCATGCACGCCTCCAAGGGCCTGGAGTTTCCCTCGGTGTATATCATCGGTTTCGAGGAGGAAATTCTCCCGCACCGCTCCAGCATCGAGGCCGACACCATCGAGGAGGAGCGTCGCCTGGCCTACGTCGGTATCACCCGCGCCAAACGCAATCTGGCGCTGACCTTCGCTGCCAAGCGCAAGCAGTACGGTGAAGTGATCGATTGCTCGCCGAGTCGCTTCCTCGATGAGCTACCGCCGGAAGACCTGGTATGGGAAGGGCTGGAAGAGGCGCCCGTGGAGGTCAAGGCAGCACGCGGCAACGACGCCCTGGCCAATATGCGGGCGATGCTCAAGCGCTGAGGCCAGCGGTACTGCTGTCTGGTGGGCTGAAGCCCACCCTACCGCGCAGAGATCGTGGCTGACTGGTGTATGGTCGGGTTGTTCAATCCGCTGAAGCCCACCACTTCAATGCCACTGGCACCCTCGTCATATTTGCCAGTCAGAAGAACACACCGTTCAGAAACAGGGGCTGAAACCATGCGCACATTCACGCTCGACCTCGATGCCCTCGTTCAGCTGATCAACGGCCGTGAACAGCAGGAAAACTGGCTGGACCTGGAAAGCGGCAGCGTCCTGACCCTGCCAGCGGAAGACCCGTACAGCGACGAGCGCCAGCAAGTGGAACTCGATCCGGATCGCTACACCCAGATTCCCAACCTCGACGTCATGCAGCGCGTGGCCATACGTGAGTCCTTCCTGTTCACCCTCGATGACCCACACGCCCACCCACTGCTCAGCGCGGCACTGACTGGGCGCAAGCCGCTGCGTGCGTTCGACTACGAGATCGAGGCCTTTGCGACGATCCGTGAACAGTGGCAGGCCTACGAGCTCAAGCAACTGCGCGAATACGCGCTCAACTGGCTCTACGAACTGGGTCTGGAGCCCGCCCCGGACAAGCTGCCGCTGGATACGCGCGGCATTCCCAAGGACATCCTGCGGCGGCTGAACAAACACGCCTGACAGCCGCGTCCCGACCAGCCGTAATACCTGTCCGCTCGGACAAGCCATTACGAACGTCGGCCAGCGTGCGTTTTCACTACACAAACCAAGGCTTTTTGGGCGAAAATCCGCAGCTTTTACGCTGAACCCAGAGGACCGACCGTGGAAGCGCTGAAACAGAAGATTCGCGAAGAAGGCATCGTGCTGTCGGAGCAAGTGCTCAAGGTCGACGCGTTCCTCAATCACCAGATCGATCCGGCGCTGATGCAGAAGATCGGCCATGAATTCGCCCAGCGTTTCGCCGGTCAGGGCATCACCAAAATCGTCACCATCGAGGCCTCGGGCATCGCCCCGGCGGTAATGGCCGGCCTGGAACTGGGCATCCCGGTGATCTTCGCGCGCAAGTTCCAGTCGCTGACGCTCAAGGACGACCTGCTGATCTCCAAGGTGTTCTCCTTCACCAAGCAGACCGAAAGCACCATCGCCATCTCCGCACGCCATCTGACTGCAGCCGACCGTGTGCTGGTCATCGATGACTTCCTCGCCAACGGCCATGCCGCCAAGGCGCTGATCGACCTGATCCAGCAGGCCGGCGCCGAGGTTGCCGGTATCGGCATCGTCATCGAGAAGTCCTTCCAGGACGGCCGCAACCTGCTGCAGAGCGAAGGCTACCGCGTCGAGTCGCTGGCCCGCGTCGCCGCGCTGGAAAACGGCCAGGTGCGCTTTCTCGATTAAACGCTGCGTACGGCCCCGCGCACCCTACGACGATGCGCTGGCCTGCAGGCCAGCCAGCAGCAGGCGCTGGTACAGGGCCTCACGCACACCGTCCGGTGCTTCCAGGCTCATGCGCCGCAGGTGCTCGGGGTAGGCCGCCGGCTCTGGCGCATCGAGCGTGGCCTTACCCAGCTCCAGCACCTCGGTCAGGCGCAGCTTGCTCTTGAGCCAGGTCAGCGCCCGCAGCAGATCCCGCTCCACCGCACTGAAGTCGCTGCCCAGCGGGTATTCGGCGAACAACGATGAATGCTCCGCGCACAGCGCTTGCAGGCGTTCGGGCAGGTTGTTGCCGAAGCGCTCGTCGAGCCGAAAATCCATCGGCAGCTTGCCAGCCTGCTGCGCCTGCTCGATCAGCTCGTTCTGGAAGCGTGAATCGCTGATCTTGAGCAGCGCCTCGATCACCTGGGCGTCGGTCTTGCCGCGCAGCTCGGCGATGCCGTACTCGGTGACCACGATGTCGCGCAGGTGTCGAGGGATGGTGGCGTGGCCATATTCCCAGACGATGTTCGAACTCACCTCACCGTCCGACTCGCGCCAGCTGCGTAGCAGCAGGATCGAGCGTGCGTCGTCCAGTGCATGGGCCTGAGCGACGAAGTTGTACTGCCCGCCAACGCCGCTGAGTACGCGGCCATCCTCGAGCTGATCGGCCACGCCTGCACCGAGCAGGGTCATGGTGAATACCGTGTTGATGAAGCGCGCATCGCGGCGCTGCAGGCGCTTGAGTTCCTCCTGGCGGTACAGCTCGTTGATGTAGCGAATGCCAGTCATGGCGAAGCGCTGCCGCTCGGCCTCGTCCAGCTCGCGCAGGCGCTGGTAGAAGCTTTCCGGGCCGAGGAAGAAGCCGCCATGCAGCACCACGCCGCCCTCAGCCTGCCCCAGATAATCATTCAGCCGTGCCTGCGTGCGTGGGTCGCTCAGGTCAGCCGTCACCCGGCCACCGTCGGGCAGGCACAACTCGCCCTGCTCCAGCCGCATTTCGCCGCATAGCAGGCCGCTGTCGCACAGCCAGGCCAGGTCGCTGGGCTGCAGCTCAGCCGCCAGGCCCGCATCCAGCAGAGCCTGCATGCTATGGGGCCGGCCCTGGTCATCCAGGGCTCCGCTGTCAGCCAGACGTTGCAGACGCAGATCGGCGTAGACCCGACGGCGCAGCAATCCGACCTCGGCCAGCGCCAGCAGGCCGTTGACGAACATTTCACTGCAGCCATACAGGCCTTGCTCCAGCGGCGCGAGGTCGCCACTGGCGGCAATCTCGCCTGCCCACGCCTCGGCGCCCAGCGCCTGCAACAACGTGCGGTAGCGGTCATTGTCGTCCTGCCTGGCCATCAGCGCCGACGCCAACGCATCGCCCATCGCGCCGATACCGATCTGCAGGGTGCCGCCGTCACGCACCAGGGTGCTGGCGAGCAGGCCGATGCAGTGATCCTGCTGGGTCACCGGCATGTTTGGCGTGGAGAACAGCGTCGTGCACTCGTCCTCGACGATATGAATATCGAAGGTATCGCGCGGAACATGGGCATCCCCGCTCATGTAGGGCAGGTCGCTGTGGATCTGGGCGACGCTGAGCACGGTCTCGCCAGCCTCACGGCGCTTGTCCAGCAGCGGCAGCAGGTCGAGCGTCACGTCGGGGTTGCAGCTCAAACTGAAGTGCTCGGGCTGCGCGGCGTCGGCAGCGACCAGTTGAGCGACCAGGTTCAGGCCCTTGGCGTTGAGGTCGCGGGCGACATGGCTGTAGTTGCTGCTGATGTAGTCCTGCTGCGCCGGCTCGCATTCGAGCAGGCTGCCCGGCTGGAAGAAGAACTGCTCGACGCGTACGTTCGCGGGTAGGCTGCCAGCGTGCAGATCGGCGAGGAAATCCAGCTCGGGATAATCGCCGTAGACCCGCTCGACAAAGGGCTCGAGAAAGCGTCGCTGCAGGTCCTGCGCGGCACGCGGGCGCGCCAGGCACAGTGCGGTGTAGATGGTCAGCTGCCGCTCGGGCATCTGCCGCACGCGGGCATAGAGCGCGTTGACCCAGCGATTGGGCTTGCCCAGGCCCAGTGGCAGACCCAGGTGAATCGGCCCGTCGATCTCGCTCAGTACGCGGTCGACAGCTTGTTCGAGGGTACAGGCGTGCGGCATCTGGCGCTCCTCGCGACATCCATGACGAATGCTGCTTGGACTGTATAGCCGCCAGCATGGTTGCATGCCCCCGCCATAAACAAAAAACCGCCCAGAGGGCGGTTTTTTCAGGGAAGAGGCGAGTCTTACAGACCGGACATCTTCTTGATCGCTTCGAGCAGTTCGTCGTCCGAGCAATCCGCGCAGGTGCCTTTCGGCGGCATGGCGTTGATACCGGAGATGGCCTTGGCCAGGATGCCATCAAGGCCGCCCTGGTGATCGGCGCGGTCTTTCCAGGCAGCGGTGTCACCGATTTTCGGTGCGCCCAGTACGCCAGCGCCATGGCAGGCGTTGCAGTGCTTGGCGATGATGTCGTCAGCGCTACGCGCACCACCACCGGCGGATGCAGCGACGGTTTCCACGCCCTTGCACTCTTCGCCCATGATGCACACGTCACCGACCGGCTTGAGGCGCTCGGCGATGGCGTCATCGGTCGTGGCCTGAGCAGTCACTGCCCACAGGGCCAATACGACAGCCGGAGCTGCCAGCATTTTCTTCATCAGATTCACGGTACACCCTCTTCGTGGCTAGTCACGCCCGCGGCCACGGTTTCGCGAGCGGGCGACAGTATAACGGCAAGCGGGCCTGGCCGAAACAACCCATATTGTCGCAGGGTTATTTGCGCCAACGATAACAGCGTAGCCCGCTCAGCTCTTCACGCCTTCCGTGAGCGCGTCGTTTCGCACCCGCACGTAGGTCCCGAAAACATGATCCCAGAGCGGAGAGGAAACGCCGAAATTCTTTTCCACACCGCGCTGATGGTGCAGATCATGGTTGCTCACCAAACCGGGCATGAGCCGGTAGAGAGGGTGTTGGGGGCGATGCATGACGTAATGCAGCGAGATGTAGGCCAGATAGCCGAGCATCACCCCCGCGATCAGGGAAGTCAGGTTCAGTACCTGGAACAGGACGAGCAGCACGATGAAGGTCGCCGTGGTCTTCCAGCTGGATATGCCGATCAGGGCCAGGACGTCGAGGTGATGCGTCCAATGCTCACGCCGGTACAGCGCGTGGAACAGAAAACGATGCATGGCATATTCGACGAAACTCCAGATCAGCACACCGGCCGCGACCTGCCAGAGCAACACCGGCCCCAACAGCAAAGCACCCACGAACAGCAGTGGGACGGTGAAGAAATCCAGGTAATAGGCGAACGACGACATCAACCACTTGTTGCTGGCTGCCATGCTGCAGGCTCCTTGCCATGCCGGACGAAACCGGGCTAATCCATTGAGAAAGCGCGCCAGTCTAGCGCCCTGACAGCAGGCTGACGCTCGACGAGTTGGCGAATCGGCGAACGCCCCCACCGCCAGGGAAGGGGCTTGCAGTGCTTAAAAGTTCGCCGGAGTGGTGGCGCTGATCAGGCGCGCCGGCACATCGAACGGGTTGCGGAAGCGGTGCGGCTTGCTGCTCTCGAAGTAGTAACTGTCGCCCGGCTCGAGGACGAACACCTCGTTGCCGACGGTCAGCTCCAACTTACCCTCGACCAGCATGCCGGCTTCCTCTCCTTCGTGGGCATACATCTCGTCACCCGTGTCGGTACCGGCCGGATAGGTCTCGTCGAGGAAGGAGATGGCGCGGCTCGGATGAGCCTTGCCGATCAGCTTCATGGTGATGGCGCCGCTGCAGATATCGGTCAGCTCGGAGGCCCGATAGACCACCTGAATCTGGTTCTCCTGCTCCATGTCGAGCGAGAAGAATTCCACCAGCGACATGGGAATGCCGCTGAGCACCTTTTTCAACGAGCTGATCGAGGGGCTCACGCTGTTCTTCTCGATCATGGAAATGGTGCTATTGGTGACGCCCGCCCGCTTGGCGAGTTCACGCTGGGATAGACCTTTGAGCTTACGAATCGATTGCAGTCGAACGCCGACGTCCAATGCTGGAATCCCCCTTGGGATATGAGACGGAAAAGTGTCCGTATCATGGCATAGCGTTCGGAATTTACAACACTTGCGTTCACCCTTCGCTTACACGGCGAGCCCCCTCTTTCGAAAAGCCGCGGATTAGACTGTGCGAGTCAGCAATAGGCGCGCCGTGGGATGCACAGCGCAAGCAACCATCCGAGCCGGGTTCAATTGCCGAGATAGTGCAGCGGCACCCGCCGCAGGTTGCAGAAGATCTGGTAGGGGATGCTGCCAGCAGCCGCGGCCACATCGCTGGCCAGCACCTGCTTGCCCCAGAGCTCAACGCGGCTGCCGAGACCGCTTTGCGGCAGATCGGTGAGGTCGACGGTAAGCATGTCCATCGACACGCGGCCGATCAGCCGGGTCAGTTGGCCGTCCACCATCACGGGCGTGCCGGTCGGCGCATGACGCGGATAGCCGTCGGCATAGCCCATGGCGACCACGCCGACGCGCGTCGGTCTTTCGGCCACGAAGCGCGCGCCATAACCCACCGGTTCACCGGCCGGCAGCTCACGCACGCTGATGACCTTCGATTCCAGGGTCATCACCGGGCGCAGAAGCGCGGCGTGCTCCTGAGCCTGCTCAAACGGCGTGGCGCCATAGAGCATGATGCCGGGGCGGACCCAGTCGCTGGGCACCTGTGGCCAGCCGAGCACGGCCGGCGAATTGCGCAGGCTGACCTCGGCGCTGAGACCTTCACGCGCCTGCAGGAACACCGCCAGTTGCTCGCTGGTGCGCTCGCACTCGGGCTCGTCGGCGCGGGCGAAGTGACTCATCAGCACGATCTTGCTGACCTTGCCGCTGGCCAGCAGACGCCGATAGGCGGCCTGGTAATCGGCCGGATGCAAACCAACGCGGTGCATGCCGCTGTCGAGCTTGAGCCAGACGGTCAGCGGCTTGCTCAGTTGCGCCTGCTCGATGGCCTCGATCTGCCACTGCGCATGCGCCACGCACCACAGGTCATGCTGGTCGATCAGCGTCAGCTCATCAGCCTCGAAGAAGCCTTCGAGCAGGAGGATCGGCGCGCGAACGCCCGCTTCGCGCAATACCAGCGCCTCTTCGATACAGGCCACGGCAAAGCCATCGGCCTCGCCTTCGAGTGCCTGCGCGCAACGCACCGCCCCATGCCCATAAGCATCGGCCTTGACCACGGCGAGGGCGCGAGCACCGCTCACTTCACGGGCCAGGCGGTAGTTGTGACGCAGCGCATCGAGGTCGATCAGGGCACGGGCAGGACGCATGGTTCGCTATTTCTCAATCGTTCATGTTTGGGTAGCCCGGATGTAATCCGGGGCCATGCCGGCAGAGGCTCCCGGTTTGCATCCGGGCTACATGCAGGTAGGTCGTCACTCAAAAAAAACCCGGCGGGGGAGCCGGGTGAAAAGCCAACACAAATAGAGGCTATGGCCACCTCAGACGGCAGCCACCACACACATTTCCACCAACACTTCGGGCTTGTACATCTTCGCCTCGACACAGGCACGGGCCGGCGCATGGCCGTCGGCAACCCAGGCGTCGTACTCGGCGTTGAGGCCGTCGTAGTCGGCCATGTCCTTGATGAAGATGGTCAGCGAGAGGATCTTGCTCTTGTCGCTGCCACCCTCGGCCAGCATCTTGTCGATGTTGGTCAGGGTCTGGCGGGTCTGCTCGCGGATGTCACCGTCGAAGTCATCGGCCAACTGGCCGGCGAGGTAGATCGTGCCGTTGTGGATCACCACTTCGCTGTAGCGTTTGGCCACATGCAGGCGCTGGATCGACATAGGGGTAAAGCTCCTTGAATTGCGAAAGCGCGAAGGCTATCAGGTGCGCAGCGGCTGCGGGGCGCTCTGGACTTCACGCGCCTTGCGCGAGTAACGCGAGATATCCAGGCCGTCGGCACTGATCTGCGGACGCTTGTTGGCCATCACGTCGGCAAGCAGACGACCGGAGCCACATGCCATGGTCCAGCCCAGGGTGCCGTGACCGGTGTTGAGGAACAGGTTGCGGAACGCGGTGCCGCCCACGATAGGTGTGCCATCGGGCGTGGCCGGCCGCAGGCCGGTCCAGAAGTCGGCGCGCTGCAGATCGCCGCCTTCCGGATAGAGGTCGGAGGTGATCATTTCCAGGGTTTCGCGACGACGCGGGTTGAGCGACAGGTCGAAACCGGCGATCTCAGCCATGCCACCGACGCGGATGCGGCCATCGAAACGGGTGATGGCGACCTTGTAAGTCTCGTCGAGAATGGTCGAGTTCGGCGCCATTTCCGGATTGGTGATCGGCACGGTCAGCGAGTAGCCCTTGAGCGGGTAAACCGGAGCACGAATGCCCAGCGGCTTGAGCAGTTGCGGACTGTAGCTGCCGAGGGCAAGTACGTAGCGGTCGGCGGTTTCCAGCTTGCCGTCGATCCACACGCCATTGATGTGATCACCGACGGCGTCCAGGCGTTGGATGTTCTGGCCGAAGCGGAACTCGACACCCAGCGCCTTGGCCATGTCCGCCAGCTTGGTGGTGAACATCTGGCAGTCGCCGGTCTGATCGTTGGGCAGGCGCAGGGCGCCGGCCAGCTTGTGCTTGACGCCAGCCAGGGCCGGCTCGACGCGGGCGATGCCATCGCGGTCGAGCAGCTCGAAGGGGACGCCGGACGCTTCCAGCACGGCGATGTCCTTGGCGGCAGCATCGACCTGGGCCTGGGTGCGGAACAGCTGGGTGGTGCCGAGTTGGCGGCCTTCATAGGCGATGCCGGTCTCGGCGCGCAGCTCGTCGAGGCAGTCGCGGCTGTACTCGGACAGGCGCACCATGCGCTCCTTGTTGATCGCATAGCGGCTGGCGGTGCAGTTGCGCAGCATCTGCGCCATCCACAGGTATTGGTCGACATCGCCAGTGGCCTTGATCGCCAGCGGGGCGTGCTTCTGCAACAGCCACTTGATGGCTTTCAGCGGTACGCCCGGCGCGGCCCAGGGCGACGCGTAGCCCGGGGAGACCTGGCCGGCGTTGGCAAAGCTGGTTTCCAGCGCCGGGCCGTTCTGACGGTCGACCACCACCACCTCGAAGCCCTGACGGGCAAGGTAGTAAGCACTGGCGGTACCAATCACACCGCTGCCGAGAACCAGAACACGCATGTTTTTCTCCCCGCCGCGCCCAAGGCGCGTGCGTTACAGACCATTGTTGTCGATGGGCGCAGTATAGGAAGAGCCGCGCAGTGCTTTTCACCATATACACGGCTATATTTGGCGAGAATTCTTGGCAAAAAGCCGTTTTACAGAGGCGGATTCCCCATGAGAACCCAGCATCAAAGCCGTCGTGAACTAGACAAGATCGACCGCAACATCCTCCGTATCCTGCAGGAGGACGGGCGCATCAGCTTCACCGAACTGGGCGAGCGCGTGGGGCTGTCGACCACACCGTGCACCGAACGCGTACGTCGCCTGGAGCGCGAAGGCATCGTCATGGGCTACCACGCCCGCCTCAACCCACAGCACCTCAAGGCCAGCCTGCTGGTGTTCGTCGAGATCAGCCTGGACTACAAGTCCGGCGACACCTTCGAAGAATTTCGCCGTGCCGTGCTCAAGCTGCCGCATGTGCTCGAATGCCACCTGGTATCCGGTGACTTCGACTACCTGGTGAAAGCACGCATTAACGAGATGGCCAGCTACCGCAAGCTGCTCGGCGACATCCTGCTCAAGCTGCCGCACGTGCGTGAGTCGAAGAGCTATATCGTCATGGAAGAGGTGAAGGAGAGCCTGGCGCTGCCGGTGCCGGAGTGAACCTTGGACGCTCCCACGCTCCGCGTGGGAATGCAGCCCGGACGCTCTGCGTCCGCCTGCGGCAAGTCGTGGCGCGGAGCGCCACTGCAGGGGCTCCCACGCAAAGTGTGGGAGCCACAAGCCTAAACGAGTCGCTGGCGAGTAGTGGCGATCAGCCGGTGCACCTGACGCTCCACTGCCGGCTCGATCGGCTGCTCCGGCCCACGACCATGCGGGCAAGGCAGGCGCGGCGTGGTGCCGAACAGACGGCAAATCAACGGGCGCTGGTCATATACCTCGCAGCCGTTTGGCCCCAGGTGCACGCAGTTATATTCGGCCAGCGCCGCGTCATGTTCGGCATCGCTCTTAACCGGCAGGCGCGCCAGCTCCTCGGATGAAGCGGTGACCGGCCCGCAGCAGTCATGGCAGCCAGGCACGCAGTCGAAGCGCGGAATCTGGCGACGCAGATGATCGATCTTGCGGTCGGTGCAGCTCATGCTCGGGCATCCTGGAGTGATCGCAACAGTGTACCTGCTCGACTCGGCGCGCACGGCTCACTCTAGGAGAGAGCCGCGCTTTTTTCCGCTGCCCTCTTGGCGTCGGACGGATCCCGCGCTTATGCTGCGTTGAATTTTCCACACAACAAAATCAGGATTTCGCACATGAACGCCCGCGTTCACCAGCCCGTCCACAGCCCGCAGCATGCCGCTTCCTATTACGCCGCCAGCGTCAATCGCCAGCAGGCTTACCCGCCCCTGGGTGGTGAGCTGCAGGTGGACGTGTGCATCGTCGGTGGCGGGTTCAGCGGTCTGAATACCGCCATCGAGCTGGCGCAGAAAGGCCTGTCGGTGGCGCTGCTGGAAGCACGCAAGATCGGCTGGGGCGCCAGTGGCCGCAACGGCGGGCAACTGATTCGCGGTGTCGGCCATGATGTCGAACAGTTCGAGTCGGTGGTCGGTAAAGACGGCGTGCGTCAGTTCAAGCTGATGGGGCTGGAGGCGGTAGAGATCGTGCGCAGCCGCGTCGAGCAGTTCCAGATCGACTGCGACCTGACCTGGGGCTACTGCGACCTGGCCAACAAGCCCGCTCACTATGAAGGCTTCGCCGAAGACAAGGCCGAACTGCAGAGCCTCGGCTATCGCCACGAGATGCGCCTGGTGCCGCCGGAGCGCATCAATGAAGTGGTCGGCTCGGACAATTACTGCGGCGCGATGATCGACATGGGCTCGGGGCATCTGCATCCACTCAACCTGGTCCTCGGTGAAGCCGCCGCCGCCCAGTCGCTGGGCGTGCAGCTGTTCGAAGAGTCGCCGGTGACACGCATCGACTACGGCAACGAGGTGCGCGTGCACACCGCCAACGGCCAGGTCCGCGCCAAGTACCTGGTGCTGGCCTGCAATGCCTATATCAACGGCCTCAACCCGAGCCTGAGCGGCAAGGTGCTACCGGCCGGCAGTTACATCATCGCCACCGAGCAACTCTCCGAAGAACAAGCGCGGCAACTGATCCCGCAGAACATGGCGCTGTGCGACCAGCGCGTGACGGTGGACTACTACCGCCTCTCCGCCGACCGCCGCCTGCTGTTCGGCGGCGCCTGCCACTATTCAGGGCGTGATCCGGCCGATATCGCCGGTTACATGAAACCGAAGATGCTCAAGGTGTTCCCACAACTGGCCGACGTGCGCATCGACTACCAGTGGGGCGGCATGATCGGCATCGGCGCCAACCGCCTGCCACAGATCGGCCGACTCAAGAATCAGCCCAACGTCTTCCATGCCCAGGCTTATGCCGGCCACGGCGTCAACGCCACGCATCTGGCCGGCAAGCTGCTCGCCGAGGCCATCGCTGGCCAGGAAAGCCGCGGTTTCGATCTGTTCGCCCAGGTGCCGCACATGACCTTCCCCGGCGGCAAGCACCTGCGCTCCCCCCTGCTGGCGCTGGGCATGGCCTGGCATCGGTTGAAGGAAGTGCTCTAGCGTTACGCCACGGTTCATTGTCGGCTGGACGGCGTCTCGTAGGGTGCGCCGTGCGCACCCTACCGCGGAGCACCAACCTGTATGCGTGTCGGGCGCTAGGAGGTGACCTTGCGCTGCTCGGATACCAGGCGCAGCGCCAATCCGGCCAGCACGCCGCCCATCACATAACGTTGCGCGGCCAGCCAGCGTGGCCGGCTCACCAACCATGCCGACAGACTGCCGGCGAACAGGGCGATAGCCAGGTTGACCGTGAAACTGACACTGATCTGAGTCAGCCCGAGCAGGATGCTCTGCTGGAATACCGAACCATGCTCGGGCGATACGAACTGCGGGAAGATCGACAGGTAGAACACGGCAATCTTCGGGTTCAGCACATTGGTCAGAAATCCCATCAGCAGCAGCCGCGAGGGTGGATCTGCAGCCAGTTGCCGGGCTTCGAAAGGTGATCGTGCACTGGGCCGGACGGCCTGCCAGGCGAGATAAAGCAGGTAGGCCGCCCCCGCCCATTTGAGCAGGTCATAGGCGACGGGAACCGCCAGAAACAGTGCCGTGATACCCAGCGCCGCGGCCAACATGTGCACGAGAAAACCCAGGATGACGCCCAATAACGAGATCACGCCGGCCTTGCGTCCCTGACAAATGGAGCGCGAGATCAGGTAGATCATGTTGGGCCCCGGCGTCAGCACCATCAGCAACGCCGCCCCAGCGAAGAGCAGCAAGTCGTTCAGCGGAACCATCAGGGTCTCCAAATCTCAATCGCTGCCCATCGACGCTCGGCGCTCATTCATAGCTTCCAGAACGGCAGGCCCGCCTCACGCTCGGCCTGAACGCGGCTGAGGCCAATGTCGCGCAGTTGCTGGTCATTGAGCTTGAGCAACACGCGACGGGTGTTCAGGCGCCGCCAGAAGGCCGGCCAGTCGCGGCCGAAGTAGCGAACCTCGTCCTTGCCGGTGGTAATCCGCACGGCATCGCCCAGTGCGGCAAAATCTGTCTTGCTGAACCCGGTCATGATTGCTCTCCCGTCGGTATCTGTCATGGGAGATCAGGATGCCGACAATAGAAAAGCCATGACAGATTCAAAAAACTCTTATTAACTCCATACAGATTTCGTAGATTTTTCCCTGAATGGGAATTTTCGCACTGATCTGTACTGGTATCAGTCAATACACCCTGCACCAACCGGATGACTGTCATGACGCTCTATCTGAACCTGGCCGAGCTGCTCGGCACCCGTATCGAGCAAGGGCTGTACCGCCCCGGCGACCGCCTGCCTTCGGTACGTAGTCTGAGCCAGGAGCATGGCGTCAGCCTCAGCACGGTGCAGCAGGCCTACCGCCACCTGGAGGATATGGGCCTGGCCTCGCCACGGCCGAAGTCCGGCTACTTCGTCCCACTGGGGCGGCAGATGCCCGCGCTGCCGCAGATCAGCCGCGCCGCGCAGCGACCGGTGGAGGTTTCGCAGTGGGATCACGTGCTGGAACTGATCAGCAGTTCACCGCAGCACGACATGCTGCAGCTCGGTCGTGGTCGCCCGGATATCAGCGGCCCGACCCTCAAGCCGCTGTTGCGCAACCTGTCGCGCCAGGCGCGTCGGCAGGACCCGGACGTGCTGACCTACGGTGGCATTCGCGGTGACATTCGCCTGCGCGAACAGATCGCCCGGCTGATGCTCGACTCCGGCTGCCAGTTGGAGGCCGAAGATCTGGTGGTCACCACCGGTTGCCACGAGGCACTGTCGGCAGCGGTGCGTGCCATCTGCCAGCCCGGCGACATTGTCGCGGTCGACTCACCAAGTTTTCACGGCGTGATGCAGGCACTCAAGGGCTTCGGCATGAAGGCGCTGGAGCTGCCCACCGACCCGCTCACCGGAATCAACCTCGACGCCCTGGAAATGGCCCTGGAGCAATGGCCGATCAAGGCCATCCAGCTCACGCCGAACTGCAACAATCCGCTCGGCTACATCATGCCCGATGTTAACAAGCGCGCCCTGGTAGCTCTGGCGCAGCGCTTCGACGTGGCCATCATCGAGGACGACGTCTACGCCGACCTCGCCTACAGCTACCCACGCCCGCGCAGCATCAAGTCCTTCGACGAGGATGGTCGCGTGCTGTTCTGCAGCTCCTTCTCCAAGACTCTGGCACCGGGCCTGCGCGTCGGCTGGATCGCTCCCGGGCGCTATTTGGAGCAGGTGGTGCACATGAAGTATCTGGGCACCGGCAGCACCGCGCAGCTGCCGCAGCTGGCCATCGCCGAGTACCTCAAGGACGGGCACTACGAACCGCACCTACGGCGGATGCGCGCGCAATACCTGCGTAGCCGTGACCTGATGGTGGATTGGGTCAGCCGTTATTTCCCGGCCGGCACGCGAGTCAGCCGCCCGCAGGGTAGCTTCATGCTCTGGGTGGAGATGCCGCAGGGTTTCGATAGCCTGAAGCTCAATCGCGCCCTGCTGCCGCACAAGATTCAGATCGCGCCGGGCAGCATCTTCTCGGCAGCCGGCAAGTACCGCAACTGCATCCGCCTCAACTACGCCGAACCACCGAGCGAGGTGATCGAGTCGGCGGTGAGGCAGATTGGTGCAACCATTGCCGAGCTGATCGAAGAGGCCGACCTGCAGCACACGCAGGACCTCGGGCAGTGGCGCTGAGGCGGATCAGGAACGCGCCGTTTCCATCTCGCTGAAAGCACCCTGCCGGCTGGCGAGGATGATGAACACGAAGGCACCGGTGGCCATCAGCAGCGGCAGCGCATGGCCGCTCAGCCACTGGCTCACAGCGCCGGTGGTCAGCGGCCCAATCAGACAGCCCAAGCCCCACAGCTGGGCGACATGGGCATTGGCGCGCACCAGCTCGTCGTCGCGGTAACGCTCGCCGATCATGATCAACGACAGGGTGAACAGGCCACCGGCGCTGGCACCGAACGACACCAGCACCGGCCACATCATCGGCGTATGCAGCAGCGGTGGGATCGCCAGACTGGACAGCAGCAGCACGATGCCGCAGCCACGGAACAACAACTGCCGTGACATGCGATCGGCCAGCCAGCCGATGGGCAGTTGCAGCACCGCATCACCGACCACCACCACACTGACCATGAACAGCGCCACCTCTTGCGTGAAGCCCTGACGCAGGCTGTAGATCGGCAGCAGGGTCAGCATCATCGCCTCGAAGGCCGCGAACAGCATCACTGCCCAGGCAATCGCCGGCAGCTTGCGACAGAACACCAGCAGCCCGCGTCCCGAAGCGCTGTGCGCATCCACCCTGGGCGCGCCGGTGCGCCCGAGCAGAATCAGCGAACCACCGATCAGCAGGCATACGCCGGTCCAGAACCCCGCATCGGTGGCCGTACCAAGCGCCGTCAGCAACAATGGTCCGCTGAGTTGGCTGAGGGCATAACCAGTGCCGTACAAGGCCACCAGACGACCGCGCCACTTCTCCACAGCGAGCTGATTGATCCAGCTTTCGCCGAGGATGAACACCACCGTCAGCGCCACGCCGATGAACAGGCGCAGGCCGACCCACACCGCGTAGTTCTGCACCAGCGCCAGCCCTGCCACCGACAACGCGCCCAGCAGCAGACACAATTGCATCAGCCTGGTGGTGCCGAAGCGCGCCGCCAGACGCCCGGCCAGCAAAGCACCGAGCAGCACGCCGACGGCCGGAGTCGCCGCCATCACGCCGATGGCGAAGGAATCGTAGCCCCAGCTTTCCAGGCGCAACGAAACCAGCGGCATGGTCACGCCCAGCGCCAGACCGATGCTGATGACCGCCGAACAGACGGCGAAATAGGTGCCCCAACGCATTGCCGAGTTCCTTCGTTAACGTGTGGCTGCAAAGACAACGGCCGGGTTCCTCGGGAACCCGGCCGCAAGTGGAGTGTTTTAAAACAGATCTTCGCCCGGAACTAACTTCGATAAAGATCTCCTGGGCTAAGGCCAGACAAGGCGCCCCGGAGCTTTCAAGCGCAGCGTACTGCAGTACGTGAGCATTAAAAGCGAGGACGCAACGCCGTATGGCCGACGATCAGGAGATCGCCCCGCTACCCTTACAGTTTGATCCAGGTGGACTTCAGCTCGGTGTACTTGTCGAACGCGTGCAGCGACTTGTCGCGACCGTTACCGGACTGCTTGAAGCCACCGAACGGCGCAGTCATGTCGCCGCCGTCGTACTGGTTGATCCACACGCTGCCGGCGCGCAGCGCCTTGCCCACCAGGTGGGCGCGCGACAGGTTGCTGGTCCATACCGCGGCGGCCAGGCCATAGACGGTGTCGTTGGCGATGGCGATGGCTTCGTCCTGATCGTCGAAACCGATCACCGACAGCACCGGACCGAAGATCTCTTCCTTGGCGATGCGCATGGCGTTGTTCACACCGTCGAAGATGGTCGGTTCGACGTAGGTACCGCCGGTCTCTTCCATCACCCGCTTGCCGCCGGCCACCAGCTTGGCGCCGTCGTCATGACCGGCCTGGATGTAGCCCAGCACGTTGTTCATCTGCGTGGTGTCGACCAACGCGCCGACATTGGTCGCCGGGTCCAGCGGGTTGCCCGGTTTCCAGGCCTTGATCGCCTCAACCACCATGGGTACGAACTTGTCCTTGATCGAGTTTTCCACCAGCAGGCGCGAGCCGGCGGTACAGACTTCGCCCTGGTTGAAGGCGATGGCACTGGCGGCAGACTCGGCAGCAGCCTGCAGGTCCGGCGCGTCGGCGAAGACGATGTTCGGGCTCTTGCCACCGGCCTCCAGCCAGACGCGCTTCATGTTCGACTCGCCGGCGTAGATCATCAGTTGCTTGGCGATCTTGGTCGAACCGGTGAACACCAGAGTGTCGACATCCATGTGCAGGGCCAGGGCCTTGCCGACGGTGTGGCCGAAGCCCGGCAGCACGTTGAACACACCGGCCGGAATACCGGCCTCGATGGCCAGCTGGGCGATGCGGATGCCGGTCAGCGGCGACTTCTCGGATGGCTTGAGGATGACCGAGTTACCGGTGGACAGCGCCGGGCCGAGCTTCCAGCAGGTCATCAGCAGCGGGAAGTTCCACGGCACGATGGCAGCGACCACGCCGACCGGCTCGCGGGTGACCAGGCCCAGCTCATCGTGGGCAGTGGCGGCGACTTCGTCGTAGATCTTGTCGATGGCCTCGCCGCTCCAGCGGATGGCATTGGCGGCGCTGCTCACGTCGATGCTCAGCGAGTCGCTGATCGGTTTGCCCATGTCGAGGGTTTCCAGCAGGGCCAGCTCCTCGCCATGCTCTTCAATCAGTTCAGCGAAACGGATCATCACCTTCTTGCGCTTGGCCGGCGCCAGGCGCGACCAGACGCCGGAGTCGAACGTGGCGCGGGCATCCTTGACCGCCACGTCGGCGTCGGCTTGATCACAACTGGCGACCAGGCCGAGCAAGCGGCCGTCGACCGGGCTGATGCATTCGAAGGTGGCACCGGACTCGGCAGCACGGTACTCACCATGCACGAACGCACGAGTTTCGATGGTCAGGGTCTTGGCACGCTGTTCCCAGTCGGCACGAGTCAGGCTAGTCATTCCGGCATCCTCTCAATAGGTGGAAGCGGCGCCCACGAGGGCACGCACTGTCAATAATTCTGCAAGGCCAGATCGCTGGCCAAATTCTGTTCGCCACACTAAACCAGTGGGCTGTAGCTTTTCAATATTTTTGACACCGGCTGGCAAAAGCCCTTGTCATGTTCGTTTTTTTAAACATAGACTGCTGCCACGACTTTCCCGTGGCGGCCCTGCTGGTCACGCGGTTGCCGCCACCGAAACCACGGAACAGCCAGATGAACATCGAGCAGATCGTCGACTTCGCCCAGGCCGGCACGGCCGCCGAGCACTATCGCCCAGCACCGGAAAAAGTGCTCAAGGGCGACCCCGAGCAAAGCGTGCGCAATCACTACAGCAGCCTGTGCGGCCAGTTCAGCACCGGCATCTGGGAAGGTGCCGTCGGTCAGTGGACCGTGAGCTACACCGAGCATGAATACTGCGAGATTCTTCAGGGCGTGTCGGTGCTGCGCGACGCCGACGGCAATGCCAAGACCGTACGCGCGGGCGACCGCTTCGTGATTCCTGCCGGTTTTTCCGGCACCTGGGAAGTGCTCGAAGCCTGCCGCAAGGTCTACGTGATCTTCGAACCCAAGTAAGTACTGGACTAGGAAGCGCCAGGCAGGTTCCCGCTACACCGAATCCTGTTGTTGCTTGTCACCCTTTGGCCCGCCTATCGCGGGCTTTTTTCTGCGCGGCTGACAGGGTTTGGGCGCGCAGCTTCAGCGACGCTCGAACGCATCGTTCCCGCAGCCAGCGCCAGCAACGCGAATAGGCACAGGGCGTGATCCATACTCAGCTGGCTCATCAGCAAGCCGAAGATAGGCGCCCCCAGCGTCTGACCGATGGCGATGCTGAGAAAGGCGATAGTGAGGCCGGTGGCGGGACGTTCGGGAAATGCCGCCACGCCCCAGACCAGATAGATACCACTCAGGCTGATGTAGGCCGCTCCGAACAGCGCGCCGCCCAGCAGTGTCCATGCAGGCGTGCTGCCCATGCCGACCAGCACGATAGCTGCTGCCAATGCGCCAAGACACAGGCGATTAGCCCAATCCACACCCAACCTGGCGATCAAGCTGCCAGCACCCGCGCCGACGATACCCGTAGCGCCAATCACCACCCAGAGCAAACCTGCCCCGGCGCTCTCCCAACCAAGGCGCTGCGCGACGATCTGGCTACCAAACGACCACAGTGCCGTGCTTGCCGCCCCCATCAGCAGTGAAGCCACGACAAGCCGCTTCAGCGTAACGCTGAACAGCGGCCCGACCTTGGCGACCGGCGCCCGCGAGCTCGCAGTATCGGGTACGCAGAAGCACGCAAACAGTGCCAAGGCGAGTGCCGAGCAGGCGAATACGGCATAGGCCAGGCGCCACTCAGCGCCGAGCAACAGCGCGACAGGACCGCAGAGGATGACCCCGGCACTGGTACCGGCATTGATCAAGGTATTGGTGGCGTCCCGTCGGCACGGCTCTATCACTGCAGCCACTGCGGCGGCCATGGGCGGGGACGCCAAGCCGGTACTCATCCCCGCTACCAGCACTGCGCCGGCCAGCCATACCGCTGACGGCGCCAGGGCGATACCCAGCATTCCCAATGCGGCAACCAGCGCAGCGCACACCGCAACAGCACGGGCGCCGACGCGCTCGGTCAATTGCGCGGCGAGGACAATGGCCAGGCAATAGCCAAGAAAGGAGCCACCGGCGATCAGACCGCCAACGGCATCCGGCAATGCCAGGTCAGCCTCGATCTGCGGCAAGAACAGGCCGAACGCGAAGCGCGCGAAACCGTAGCAGATGGCGATCAGCCCGAAGCCCGTGGCGCCGAGAGAGAAGCCACGGTTCATTGCCGCGCTCGCCCGACCAGCAGGCTCGCGGCCTTGCGGGCGCTTGCGACGGCTTCCATGCCACGGTAGCTGGCTGCAGCCGTAGCCCCCTCAATGAGGATGACAATCTGCTCGACCAGCTCAGCATCGGCGTTCGTCCCGAGCTGACGCGTAAGAATCTGCGCAACCGTCTCAGCGAATCGAGCCTTGTAGGCGAGCACCGCCTCGGTGACCTCCGGCACTGCACTGCAGAGCTCGCCCTGGGCACGTAGAAACAGGCAACCGCGCGCGCCCTCTTCGCACATCCAACCGGCCAGCGCGTCGAACAACGCCTCGACACTGTCGACCTCAAGGCGCTGCAGGAAACGCTGCCCACGGGTCATCAGCACGGCGGCGATCAATTCATTCTTGCTGCCGGCATGCTTGTACAGCGTGCGACTGGAGATCCCGGCAGCCTGCGCCAGGCGATCCATTCCTGTTGAGTTGAAGCCGTGGTTGTCGAACAAACCCTCAGCTACGGAGATGAGTTTTGTATCTATATTCATTGCCGAAAGGTAAAACGATCACTTTACCTAGTCAACTGCCCTGATGGTTCAGGGCAAAAAAAGACCCGCACCAGGGCGGGTCTTTTCATGAGCGCGTAGAAACGCGCTCAGGTTCCAGCTCAGGCCAGCTCGTCGAAGCACTCGGCGACGATGGCGATGCCTTTTTCCAGTTGCGCGTCAGGGATGGTGACGGGCATCAGGAAGCGGATGACGTTGTAGTAGGTACCGCACGACAGCAGGATCAGGCCCTTGTCGCGAGCGCGGGCAACGATCTTGCCGACCAGCTCGGCGGCCGGCTTGCTGTGGTCACCGCCTTCGAACAGCTCGATGGCGACCATCGAACCCAGACCGCGCACGTCACCGAT
Source organism: Ectopseudomonas composti (assembly GCF_900115475.1). Lineage (GTDB taxonomy): Bacteria > Pseudomonadota > Gammaproteobacteria > Pseudomonadales > Pseudomonadaceae > Aquipseudomonas > Aquipseudomonas composti. The sequence goes on along the minus strand of NZ_FOWP01000016.1, from coordinate 6,371 downwards.
CACCTTGTGCTTCTCGGCGATGGTCTTCAGGCCCGCCTTGAGCTTCTCGCCCACGGCGTTGGAACGCTCCAGCAGCTTCTCTTCGTCGAACACCTTGAGCACGGCAAGGGCCGCGGCGCAGGCGATTGGGCTGCCAGCGTAGGTACCGCCCAGGCCACCGGGGGCGATGGTGTCCATGATCTCGGCCTTGCCGCATACGCCGGAGATCGGGAAGCCGCCGCCAACGGACTTGGCGAAGGTGGTCAGATCCGGCACCACGCCCAGTTGCTCGGTGGCGAAGAAGGTACCGGTACGGCCAGCTCCGGTCTGCACTTCGTCAGCGATCAGGAGGATGCCGTGCTGGTCGCACAGGGCACGCAGGCGCTGCATGAAGGCTGGCGAGTTGACGTAGAAACCGCCTTCGCCCTGTACCGGCTCGATGATGATCGCGGCGATGTCCTGCGGCTGCGCGTCGTTCTTGAAGATGCGCTCGATGCTGGCGATGGACTCATCCTCGCTCACACCATGCAGCGGGCACGGCGCCTGAGCCCGGTACACGCCAGCCGGCATCAGGCCCATACCGGCGGAGTACGGTACGACCTTGCCGGTCAGCGACAGAGTCATCATGGTGCGGCCGTGGTAGGCACCGGTGAAGGCGATCACGCCGGCACGGCCGGTAGCGGCGCGGGCGATCTTCACGGCGTTCTCGACAGCTTCGGAGCCGGAAGTCACCAGCAGGGTCTTCTTGGCGAAGTCGCCCGGCACGCGCTTGGCGATTTCTTCGCACAGCTCGATGTAGGGCTCGTAGGCCAGCACCTGGAAGCAGGTGTGGGTCAGCTTGGTCAGCTGCTCCTGAACGGCAGCGATCACCTTCGGATGCAGGTGACCGGTGTTGAGTACGGCGATACCACCGGCGAAGTCGATGTACTCGCGGCCTTCGACGTCCCACACGGTGGCGTTCTCGGCGCGCTCGGCGACAATCGGGTGGATCTGGCCGACACCGCGCGGTACGGCGGCCTGGCGGCGTTGCAGCAGGGATTCGTTGGTCTTGCTCATGGTGTCCTCATGGTCGCCCCCGGCGGGTGGTCGGCTCAGCATGCGATGATCGACTGAACCGAGCCCGCGAGGGACTCAATAGGGTTACGACTTACAACCGGGGCGCCGCACGCTCTTTCGCACCTTGCCCCGTCTTGGAAATCAGCGGATTTCCGAATCAGATTCCACCGAGGCACATGTACTTGATCTCAAGATAGTCCTCGATCCCGTACTTGGAGCCTTCGCGGCCCAGGCCGGAAGCTTTCACGCCGCCGAACGGCGCAACTTCATTGGAGATCAGGCCGGTGTTGATACCCACCATGCCGTACTCCAGCGCCTCGGCCACGCGGAACACGCGGCCCAGGTCACGGGCATAGAAGTAGGAGGCCAGGCCGAACTCGGTGTCGTTGGCCATGGCGATCACTTCAGCCTCGTCCTTGAAGCGGAACAGCGGCGCCAACGGGCCGAAGGTCTCTTCCTTGGCCACGGCGGCGGTTTTCGGTACGTCGAGCAGAATGGTCGGCTCGAAGAAGGTGCCACCGAGTGCGTGCGGCTTGCCGCCCAGGGCAAGCTTGGCGCCTTTGCCTACGGCGTCTTCGATATGCTCCTGGACCTTGGCCACGGCTTTGCTGTCGATCAGCGGGCCGGTGGTGGTGCCGTCTTCCAGACCGTTACCGATCTTCAGCTTGCCCACGGCAGCAATCAGTTTCTCGGCGAAGGCGTCGTAGACAGCGTCCTGCACATAGATGCGGTTGGCGCACACGCAGGTCTGGCCATTGTTGCGATACTTGGAGATCAGCGCGCCTTCAACGGCAGCATCCAGGTCGGCGTCATCGAAGACAATGAACGGCGCGTTGCCGCCCAGCTCCAGCGACACCTTCTTGATGTCCTGGGCGCATTCGGCCATCAACTGACGACCGATCTCGGTCGAGCCGGTGAAGGACAGCTTGCGCACGATCGGGTTGCTGGTCAGCTCGCCCCCCACTTCACCAGCGCTACCGGTAACCACGCTGAGCACACCTTTCGGGATGCCGGCACGTTCGGCCAGTTCGACCAGCGCCAAGGCGGAGAACGGCGTCTGCGAAGCCGGCTTGATGACCATGGTGCAACCGGCGGCCAGCGCGGGGCCAGCCTTGCGGGTGATCATCGCGGCAGGGAAGTTCCACGGCGTGATGGCCGCGGTAACGCCAATCGGCTGCTTGATCACGATCAGGCGCTTGTCCGGCTGGTGACCGGGGATCACGTCGCCGTAGACGCGCTTGGCTTCTTCGGCGAACCACTCGATGAAGGAGGCCGCGTAGGCGATCTCGCCTTTGGCTTCAGCAAGCGGCTTGCCCTGCTCCAGGGTCATCAGACGGCCCAGGTCATCCTGGTTTTCCATCAGCAGCTCGAACCAGCGACGCAGCTTGTTCGCACGCTCCTTGGCGGTCAGCGCACGCCAGGCCGGCAGCGCCTTCTCGGCGGCTTCGATGGCACGGCGGGTTTCAGCACGGCCCATCTTCGGGACATGGCCGATGATCTCGCCAGTGGCCGGGTTGTTCACGGCAATGGTCTGACCGCTGTCGGCGTCCAACCACTGGCCATCGATATAAGCCTGTTGGCGCAGCAGCTGGGGGTCTTTCAGTTGCATGGCAGTCTCCTTCAGTTCCGGCGCCCGGGCGTCGGCGTAAGTCGTTGGAGTCACGGACAGAACCCGCAGGCTGAACATGAGCCGTGCGGGGCCTGGTAATGGATTCAGAGCCGTTGAACGTGCGAGGGTTCAGAATGACTGAACACGCCGTTTGAAATCTCAAACGAATCCTAGGATCGGCAGGGGTAAAGGGCAATAGGCGGCGGGGGAAAATCCATAAAATAATGGTAAAAACTTCTCCCAGAGCCCTTCTGGCAGCTCGAAAGTGTAAAGTCCGTTCTGAATAATGCACACTCTTGCAGAATAGACGCTAACCGCCGAGATGCGTATGATTGCGCCCCGCAACGCACTCGTAGCTCAGCTGGATAGAGTACTGCCCTCCGAAGGCAGGGGTCGTGGGTTCGAATCCCGCCGAGTGCGCCACTTAAAGAAGCCCGCCAACGTGCGGGCTTCTGCGTTTTTGCCATTCCCTCAACGCTTACTTCGAGCCTCATTACCCCATAGGATGAGCGCCAGGCTACTGGAGGGAATATATGGACATTCTGCTGCTGATCACCGTCGCCTTCGTGGTGCTTTTCATCTATTCCTGGCAACGCTCGCGTCCCAGGCCTCTACCGCGCAAGAGAAAGCACAGCGGCCTGAGCGGGCAGGACTCCAGCCCAGGTTTCGGTGACGGGGGCTTCGACTCAGGCGGCGGGGGCGATGGGGGCGGCGGCGATTGATCCACCTCGCCTCAGATCACTCCCAACGTCAGCGCCTTCAGGGTCGCCGCCGCGCGCGTCGAACAGTGCAGCTTGCGGAACACGCTTTCGACGTGGGTGCGCACTGTGCTCGGGCTGATGCCCAGATCGCGCGCCACTTCCTTGTTGCTCGCCCCGCTGCTGATGCGCTGCAGGATCTGCGTCTCGCGCTCGCTGAGCAGGCCATTGCCAGGCTTGCTGGTGAGCGGCACCTGTTCGCCATGAGCGGCGCTGATCACCGCCTGGCAAGCGCGTGGGTCGAGACGGCCCTGCTCGGCTTCATCGAGCAATACGCGGACCGCCTGCTCGTCATTAAAGGCGGCGCGCCAGGGGCGTTCGCCACGCAGTGCCAGCCAGGCCAGGGCCGCGCTCAGCAGGCGCTGTTCAGCGTTCAGAGAGTCGCCGCTTAACGCGCGGAAATAACCGCTGCCATCCAGCCGCTCGTAGGCGTGCGCGGCCAATTGCCCGGCTTCGCTCAGGCCGCAGATCTGGCCGCAGGCGCGGTGCGTCCAGTACGGTACCAGGCGTACGGATTCGAGATCGCCTTCGAGCAGCGGGCCAGGGGTGCTCCAGATTCGATTGGGTACCGCTGCGCGGCCCATGCCGTGCACCAGCGCGGCCTTGGCCAGCAACTCGATGCGGACGTCGGCAAGCCCCAGGAGCCGACCGGCGTCGCGCACCAGGTTCGACGCCTGCCGCGAATAGCCGGCCAGCCAGGGTAGCTTGAGGTCGATCACGTCGCCCACCAGGGTCAGCGAAACCTGTGGTCCAACGCCAGACAACATGCTCTCAGGCGTACGCAGTGCCTCCAGCCAATCTGCGGCATGGCGGACAAGCAGCTCGGCAAGGCCCGCAGGATAGCGGCGATCGCCCTGCGCACCGATCCACTCCAGCGCCGCCTCCAGCCCGTGCACGCGCGAGAGGATTTCCAGGTCGCCGGCCAGCACCACGTGATAGACCACCTGCGGAATGTCGGGATGGCGCAGGCCCTGCGGCCGGCCGCTGCCGTCGAAGCATTCGAAGATATGCCGCAGCCCCCTCTCGACCTCGGCCTTCAGAGCGAGCGTACGGGCCACCTCACCGGCCACTTCGCAGTGCACCACAGCCAAGGGTGTGGTGCGCAGCATGGCTCGCTGGCCGGCGGCATCAAGGGTGTGCGCAAGCATGTCGCGGCGACCGCCCACATCGTCGCCGAACAGGCGCATGAAACCGTCGGCGTTGGCGGTACAGCCGGACCAACGCAACAGCGCTACCTGCCGAGCGGCGTCTTGCTGCGCCTGATCACCGCCACCGGCCTGCACCATCCACTGTGCTAGGCGCGCAGTACGGCGCGATTGGTCGATGGGTTGGCCCATGCTCAGGTCACCCACCATGGCCAGGGCCAGCATGGCGTCTTCAAGCGCGACGGCGTCATTCACCTGCATGGGCAGCTCTCCAGTATTTTGCCGGCCTCGGATAAACGACCGATACCGGAACACCGGCGCATTATCGACACTGAACTCCCCCAAGCACAGGAGATTCCATCATGTTCAATACCAAGCCGCTGATCCTGGCACTCGCCATTGCCAGCCCCTTCTTCGCCACCAGCAGCCAGGCTGCCGAGGCCAAGCCGTCGGTGGTGATCGTCCACGGCGCCTTCGCCGATGGTTCAGACTGGGCCAAGGTCGTACCGCTGCTGCAGGAAAAAGGCATCAAGGTCACCGTCGTGCAGAACCCGCTGACTTCGTTGGCTGACGACGTGGCCGCCACCCAGCGCGTGCTGAACAATCAGGAAGGAGACGTGGTACTGGTCGGCCACTCCTGGGGCGGTACGGTGATCAGCCAGGCCGGTGCCGACGAGAAAGTGCGCAGCCTGGTCTACGTCGCGGCTTTCGCCCCGAACGCCGGCCAGTCCAGTGGAGAGCTGTATAGCGGCTATCGCACCGCGCCAGGCTCGAGCCAGATCGCAGCCGACAAGAACGGTTTCCTCTACCTGACCCCACAAGGCATGGCCACCGACTTCGCTCAGGACCTGCCAGCCGCGCAGACGGCCGTGATGACCGCCACGCAGGGTCCGATCCGCGCGGCGGCGTTCGATGAGCGTACCAGTGTCGCGGCCTGGAAACAGAAGCCGTCCTGGTACCTCGTCGCCAGCGATGACCGCATGATCGTGCCGGAGATGCAGCGTGACTTCGCCAAGAAGATCGGCGCGCAGACCACTGAGGTCGCTGCCAGCCACGTGCCGCAGCAGTCGCGACCGGGCGATGTGGCCAAGGTGATCATCCAGGCGGTGGAGAAGACGCAGGTAGCGCGTTGAGCGAGGGAATGAGCGCAGGGCGAGCAGCTGCTCGCCCTGCTGCTCGTCTTACAGAATCGACAGCGGATAGTTGATGATCAGACGGTTCTCGTGCAGATCGGCACCCACATCACGACGCAGGTTGGAGTTACGCCAGCGCACGTTGAGGTTCTTCAGCGTGCCTTCCTGGATGGTGTAGGCCAGCTCGGATTCACGGCTCCACTCTTCGGCATCGGTACGGCCGCCAGTGTGGATGTTGGAGCCGCTGACGTAACGGTTCATCAGGGTCAGGCCCGGAATGCCGAGGCCGGCGAAGTTGTAATCATGACGCACCTGCCAGGAGCGCTCTTCCGGAGCGTCGAAGGCATTGGTGAAACCATCGTTGACCAGGGTGCCGCCACTGGCGCCGTCGATACGCATGAACTTGGTATCGCCGCTGAGTTTCTGGTAGGTGACGGTGAAGGTGTTGTTGCCGCGCTTGGCGGACAACGCGCCCTGATACACCTTGTTGTCCAGATCACCGGCCTTGGCCGCGCCTTCTTCCTTGCCGTTGACGTAGCCGAGGTTGGCGCCCAGCACCCAGTCGCCAACCGGTTGGCTGTGGGTCAGTTGCACGTAGCTCTGCTTGTAGACGTCTTCCAGACGCGCGTGCCAGACGCCGACCATGGTGTTGTTGCCGTTGAAGCGGTATTCACCACCGCCGAAGTTGAAG
>NZ_FOWP01000006.1 GCF_900115475.1 Ectopseudomonas composti | reverse complement strand
CAACGGCCGCCCATAGAACGCTATCGGCCCAGCCCACGTAGCTACCCGGAACAACTGCCAACAATCGAGTACGAGCCGGGAGACCACGTGGTGAAGGTACGTCGGACCGGGCAGGTGTATTTCAAAGGGCTCAACGTCTTCGTCAGCGGAGGTTTATACGGGGAAAGGGTCGCCATCCGCCCCACCGCCGAAGATGACGTCTACGATGTGGTTTTCATCCGCAAAACGCTGCGTCAGATAGACCTGAGGCAACGGGCAACATGATCATCAACCTGTTACCCATGTCCCCCGACAGGTGTTTACCATGTCCCCCGGCTGAACACGCAGCGCACCCTACGGGTCGCGGCTAAAGCCCCTCCCACAGATGCGGGAGACCTGTGAGAGAAGCTTTAGCCACGACAGCTTTGGCATATTCCCAACAGTCCCCGGATTGCATCCGGGCTACGCCAACCGTTGCAACTCGCGCCGCACCATGTTGACGAACTCCGGCGGGCTGAGCTGATACAGCTCCTGCGCCACCCACGGCAGCCAGCGCCCTTGCAGCTCGTCCTTGCGCGCCAACAGGCGTTGGGCCTCGGCTTCGGCGCGGGCCTGGTGCTCGCGGTGGTAGTCGGCGCGGCTCGGTTTTTCTGTACTCACGCGGTTGCCCTTTTCCTCATATCGGGCGGAGCAGGCATAATCGCCGCCTGTTCGCCCATTTCGACCGTCATCAATGCGCATCCACGTCAGTTTCATCGACCGCGTCGGCATCACCCAGGAAGTCCTGGCGCTGCTCGGCGGGCGCAATCTGAACCTCGATGCGGTGGAGATGGTACCGCCAAACGTCTACATCGACGCACCGACTCTGAGCGCCGAGGTGCTCGAGGAACTGCGCGGCGCGCTGCTGCAGGTGCACGGTGTGCAGAGCGTCGAGGTGGTGGACATTCTCCCCGGCCAGCGCCGCCGCCTGCAGCTCGATGCCTTGCTCGCGGCCATGCCCGACCCGGTGCTGGCGGTCGATGACCGCGCCACCGTGCTGCTGGCCAACCCGGCGCTGGTGGACATGTGCAGCCGTCCCCCCGAAGGCCTGAGCATCGCTGCGCTGTTCGCCGATGACGCACTGCAGCAATCGCTGCTCACCGCTGGTTTTCATCAACCGCTGCGCGAGGTGCACTTCGCCGGCCAGCCGCTGCTGCTCGACGCCCAACCGATCACCGAAGACGGGCGCCTCACCGGCGGCCTGCTTACCCTCTATGCGCCGAGCCGGATGGGCCAGCGCCTGGCCGCACTGCATCATGACCATGCCGAGGGTTTCGATTCGCTGCTTGGCGAGTCGGCACCGATCCGTGCGCTCAAGGCTCGCGCCCTGCGTGTGGCGTCGCTCGATGCACCGCTGCTGATCCACGGCGAAACCGGTACCGGCAAGGAGCTGGTGGCACGCGCCTGTCATACCGTCAGCGTGCGTCGCACTGCGCCTTTCCTCGCGCTTAACTGCGCCGCCCTGCCAGAGAACCTGGCCGAGAGCGAGCTGTTCGGCTACGCCCCCGGCGCTTTTACCGGCGCCCAGCGTGGCGGCAAGCCAGGGCTGCTGGAGCTGGCCAACCAGGGCACGGTGTTTCTCGACGAAATCGGCGAAATGTCGCCCTATCTGCAAGCCAAGCTGCTGCGCTTCTTGAGCGATGGCAGTTTCCGCCGCGTCGGTGGCGACCGCGAGGTGAAGGTGGACGTGCGCATCCTCAGCGCCACCCACCGCGACCTGGAAAAGATGGTCGGCGAAGGCAGCTTCCGCGAAGACCTGTTCTACCGCCTCAACGTGCTCAACCTGGAAGTGCCGCCGCTGCGCGAACGCGGCCAGGACATCCTGCTGCTGGCCCAGCACTTCATGGCCCAGGCCTGCGCACAGATCCAGCGCTTACCCTGCCGCCTGGCACCGGCCACCTTCCCGGCGCTACTGGCCGGGCGCTGGCCAGGCAACGTGCGCCAGTTGCAGAACGTGATCTTCCGTGCCGCGGCGATTTGCGACAGCAACTGGGTGGAAATGGACGACCTGGATATCGCCGGCACCGAAGTGGCGCCGAGGGTGCAAGGTGAAGTCGCCAGCCTGGAGCAGGCCATGGACGAGTACGAGAAAGCGCTGCTGGAAAAGCTCTACGACAGCCACCCGTCCAGCCGTCAGTTGGCCGCGCGCTTGGGTACCTCGCACACCGCCATCGCCAAGCGCCTGCGCAAGTACGGGATACCGGGCAAGCACTGACGCTCTCGCTTGCGTAGGGTGGGTTAGGCGTCTGTTTTGAGGCTTGATAACACCGCAGATTCCGACACGCCGTAACCCACCATCGGCGCAACGCGGAAGATCGCCCGGTGGGTTACGCAGCGCACCATCACCGCGCTGTCGGATCGGTCATCGATCAGCGCTGCTAACCCACCCTACGGTTCTAGGCTCTGGGTCAGATCGGCGTGGCACTGGTAGGCACCTTGATCACCCCGCAGGCCATACGTGCACCGCCACCGCCCAGAGGCTGTGGGTGATCGGCGTGATTGTCGCCGCCGGCGTGGACCATCAGCGAGCGGTTATGCAGGTCTTCCAAGCGTTTGAGTCGCGGCGCCAGCACCGGCTGGCTGGCGCTGCCGTCTTCGATCACGAGCAACGCTGGCAGGTCGCCGAGGTGCGCGTTGTCCTCCCAGGGGAAACCGTGGCGTCCGGCTTTGTCCGGGTCCCAATGGCCGCCAGCCGCACCAGCCGGGGTGAGTTTGCCATCTACTTCAGCAGCATTGCAGTTGGCCTCGGTGTGCACGTGAAAGCCATGCACGCCCGGCTCCAGGCCCTGCAACTCAGGGGTGAACACCAGCCCGTAGGGCGACTGGCTGATGGTCACGGTGCCGACAGGTGCGCCAGGACCATTCGCAGTAGCCTGCTGGAGGGTAACGGTGACCGTCTCGCTGGCCTGCAGGCTGGTGGCGCCGAGCAGCGCGAATGCCAGGGGAATCAGGGGTTTCATGGTCGATCTCTCTCCTTGTCGATGAAGTCTCCCAGTTACCGACCCTCGATACCGCTGAACGGTTCCAGCAAGCCTTCGTATCGATATCATTCCACCGTAACGATTTAGCAACAATCAAGTGGAAGCCGCGCCCCGCATGGTGCGACTTCGACTTTTCCATTTGCGACGCCTGAATTCGTAGCGATATCGTTCCAGAGGACTGTATACAACACCCATAAATATATTTAAGTATTTGATTTTATTGAATATTTTTACATTGGCACCGGCATTGCAAACACTCCCGCAACCTGCCCGCCACCTAGAAGCGGACACCATTACCCCTGAGGAGTTGACATGAGCGAGTTGCGTTTCACCGCCGATCACGAGTGGCTGCGTCTGGACAACGATGGTCTGGTAACCGTCGGCATCACCCATTACGCCCAGGACGCGCTCGGCGACGTGGTTTATGTGCAACTGCCGGAAGCCAAGTCCTACGCACAGGGCGAGGAAGTGGCTGTGCTGGAGTCGGTGAAGGCCGCCAGCAACATCGTCATGCCGCTGGACGGCGAGATCGTCGAAATCAACGGCGATCTGGAAGGCAGCCCGGAGCTGGTCAACGAGTCACCGCTGGACAAGGCCTGGTTCTTCCGCATGCGCCTGGCCGACAACGCCGTGCTGGCCGACCTGCTGGACAAGGCCGGCTATGATCGTCTGTTGAACGCCAACGCCGACGCCTGAGTGATCGCCATGACCAAGCTCGATACCCAGAACGAATTCATCGCCCGCCACATCGGCCCGCGCGATGCCGACACCGCCGCCATGCTCGAACTGCTTGGCTACGATTCGGTCGATGCGCTGACCGGTGCGGTGATCCCCGAGAGCATCAAGGGCACCAGCATCCTCGGTGAGCAGCCGGGCCTGTCGGAAGCCGACGCCCTGGCCAAGATCAAGGCCATCGCCGCGAAGAACCTGCAGTTCAAGAACTTCATCGGCCAGGGTTACTACGGCACCCACACGCCGAGCCCGATCCTGCGCAACCTGCTGGAAAACCCGGCTTGGTACACCGCCTACACCCCGTACCAGCCGGAGATTTCCCAGGGTCGTCTGGAGTCGCTGCTGAACTTCCAGACCCTGGTCAGCGACCTCACCGGCATGCAGATCGCCAACGCATCGCTGCTGGATGAAGCCACCGCTGCCGCAGAGGCCATGACCTTCTGCAAGCGTCTGTCGAAGAACAAGGCTGCCAACACCTTCTTCGTTTCCCTGCACTGCCACCCGCAGACCCTCGACGTGCTGCGCACCCGTGCCGAGCCGCTGGGCATCGACATCGAAGTCGGCGACGAAGCCGCCATCACTGACGCCAGCGCCTACTTCGGCGCGCTGCTGCAGTACCCGGCAAGCAACGGTGACATCTTCGATTACCGCGCCCTGGTCGAGCGTTTCCACGCTGCCAACGCCCTGGTGGCCGTGGCTGCCGACCTGCTGGCCCTGACCCTGCTCACCCCGCCGGGCGAGTTCGGCGCCGACGTCGCCCTGGGCAGCGCCCAGCGCTTCGGTGTGCCGCTGGGCTTCGGTGGCCCGCACGCTGCCTACTTCGCCACCCGCGACGCGTTCAAGCGCGACATGCCGGGCCGCCTGGTCGGCATGTCGGTCGACCGCTTCGGCAAGCCGGCCCTGCGCCTGGCCATGCAGACCCGCGAGCAGCACATCCGCCGCGAGAAGGCCACCAGTAACATCTGTACCGCGCAGGTGCTGCTGGCCAACATCGCCAGCATGTACGCCGTGTACCACGGTCCGAAAGGCCTGACCGACATCGCGCAGCGCGTGCACAGCTTCACCGCCATCCTCGCCTTGGGCCTGACCAAGCTGGGCCACAGCGTCGAGCAGCAGCACTTCTTCGACACCCTGAGCATCAAGACCGGCGCCAAGACCGCCGAGCTGCATGCCAAGGCCCGCGCTGCCGGCATCAACCTGCGCGAGATCGACGCCGAGCGTCTGGGTCTGTCGCTGGACGAAACCACCGACCAGGCTGCCGTCGAGGCACTGCTGGCGCTGTTCGCCGCTGAACAGGCCGCCCCTGCCATCAGCGACCTGGCCACGCAGATCGCCAGCCGCCTGCCGGAAAATCTGCTGCGTCAATCGCCGATCCTCAGCCACGAAGTGTTCAACCGCTACCACAGCGAAACCGAGCTGATGCGCTACCTGCGTAAGCTGGCTGACAAAGACCTGGCGCTGGACCGCAGCATGATCCCGCTGGGCTCCTGCACCATGAAGCTCAACGCTGCCAGCGAAATGATCCCGGTCACCTGGCCGGAATTCGGCAACCTGCACCCCTTCGCTCCGGTCGAGCAGGCTGCCGGTTACACCCAGCTGACCAGCGAACTGGAAGCCATGCTCTGCGCCGCCACCGGCTACGACGCCGTGTCGCTGCAGCCCAATGCCGGTTCCCAGGGCGAGTACGCAGGTCTCTTGGCCATTCGCGCCTACCACATGAGCCGTGGCGACGATCAGCGCGACATCTGCCTGATCCCGCAATCGGCCCACGGCACCAACCCGGCGACCGCCTCCATGGCTGGTATGCGCGTGGTGGTGACTGCCTGTGATGCCCGCGGCAACGTCGACATCGCCGATCTGAAGGCCAAGGCCGAAGAGCACAAGGATCGCCTGGCGGCGATCATGATCACCTACCCGTCCACCCACGGTGTGTTCGAGGAAGGCATCCGCGAGATCTGCCAGATCATCCACGACAACGGCGGCCAGGTGTACATCGACGGCGCCAACATGAACGCCATGGTCGGCCTCTGCGCCCCAGGCCAGTTCGGCGGCGACGTCTCGCACCTGAACCTGCACAAGACCTTCTGCATCCCGCACGGCGGCGGCGGCCCGGGCGTCGGCCCGATTGGCGTCAAGTCGCACCTGGCGCCGTTCCTGCCGGGCCATGCGCACATGGCACGCAAGGAAGGTGCAGTCAGCGCCGCGCCGTTCGGCAGCGCCAGCATCCTGCCGATCACCTGGATGTACATCACCATGATGGGCGGCAACGGCCTCAAGCGCGCGTCGCAGATGGCCATTCTCAACGCCAACTACATCGCCCGTCGTCTGGAAGAGCACTACCCGGTGCTTTACTCCGGCGAAGGCGGCCTGGTGGCGCACGAGTGCATCCTCGACATCCGTCCGCTCAAGGACAGCAGCGGCATCAGCGTCGACGACGTGGCCAAGCGCCTGATCGACTTCGGCTTCCATGCCCCGACCATGTCTTTCCCGGTGGCCGGCACGTTGATGATCGAGCCGACCGAGAGCGAGTCCAAGGAAGAGCTGGATCGCTTCTGCGACGCCATGATCGCTATCCGCGAGGAAATCCGCGCGGTCGAGCAGGGCCGTCTGGACAAGGACGACAACCCGCTGAAAAACGCCCCGCACACCGCCCTGGAACTGGTTGGCGAGTGGCACCACGCCTACAGCCGCGAGCAGGCGGTGTACCCGCTGGCGACGCTGATCGAGGCCAAGTACTGGCCGCCGGTTGGCCGCGTGGACAACGTCTACGGCGACCGCAACCTGGTCTGCGCCTGCCCGTCCATCGAGGCGTATCAGGACGCGTAATAAACCTCCCCTCTCCCGCTTGCGGGAGAGGGGACGGTTCAGTGGCTAGCCTCCCCTATTTTCGGCTCACCCCTCATCGGGGCGGGCCTGTTTCATCCCGAGAAAAACGATAAAGAGGGCCTCACCATGTTCAGCAAGCACGACCAACTGCAGGGCTATGACGATGCCCTGCTCGCGGCGATCCAGGCCGAAGAACAGCGCCAGGAAGACCACATCGAGCTGATCGCCTCGGAGAACTACTGCAGCCAGCGCGTCATGCAGGCGCAAGGCAGCGGCCTGACCAACAAGTACGCCGAAGGCTATCCGGGCAAGCGCTACTACGGTGGCTGCGAGCATGTCGACAAGGTCGAGGCGCTGGCCATCGAGCGCGCCAAGCAGCTGTTCGGCGCCGACTACGCCAACGTCCAGCCGCACTCCGGCTCCTCGGCTAACAGCGCGGTCTATCTGGCTTTGTTACAGGCCGGAGACTGCATCCTCGGCATGAGCCTGGCACACGGCGGCCACCTGACCCATGGCGCCAAGGTGTCGTCCTCGGGCAAGCTGTACAACGCCGTGCAATATGGCATCGACGAGAACGGCCTGATCGATTACGACGAAGTCGAACGCCTGGCCGTCGAGCATAAGCCGAAGATGATCGTCGCCGGCTTCTCGGCCTACTCGCGCGTGCTGGACTTCCCCCGTTTCCGCGCCATCGCTGACAAGGTCGGCGCACTGCTGTTCGTCGATATGGCTCACGTTGCCGGCCTGGTCGCGGCCGGTCTGTACCCCAACCCGGTACCGTTCGCCGACGTAGTCACCACCACCACACACAAGACCCTGCGCGGTCCGCGTGGCGGCCTGATCCTGGCGCGCAAGAACGAGGAGATCGAGAAGAAGCTCAACTCCGCCGTGTTCCCTGGCGCCCAGGGCGGCCCGCTGATGCATGTCATCGCGGCCAAGGCGGTGTGCTTCAAGGAAGCGCTGGAGCCAGGCTTCAAGACCTACCAGCAGCAGGTAATCGACAACGCCCGCGCCATGGCCGCGGTGTTCGTCGAGCGCGGCTATGACGTGGTCTCCGGCGGTACCGACAACCACCTGATGCTGATCAGCCTGGTCAAGCAGGGCCTGACCGGCAAGGCGGCCGACGCGGCGCTGGGCGATGCCCACATCACCGTGAACAAGAACGCCGTGCCGAACGACCCGCAGTCGCCGTTCGTCACCTCCGGCATTCGTATCGGCACACCGGCGGTGACCACTCGCGGCTTCAAGGAAGGCGAATGCCGCACCCTGGCCGGCTGGATCTGCGACATTCTCGACGACCTGGAAAACCCAGCCGTGATCGAGCGCGTGCGCGGCCAGGTTGCCGACCTGTGCGCCACCTACCCGGTCTACGCTGACTGATACCCGATGAACGACGGGCCGCGCGGCGGCCCCAACCGGTGCGCGTGGCGCACCCAACAGGAAATCGACATGACCACTGAAACCCTCGCCAAGACTCCGCTGCACGCCCTGCACCTCGAACTCGGCGCGCGCATGGTGCCCTTCGCCGGCTTTGACATGCCCGTGCAGTATCCGCTGGGCGTGATGAAGGAGCACCTGCACACCCGCGACGCCGCCGGTCTGTTCGACGTCTCGCACATGGGCCAGATCCTGCTGCGTGGCGAGCACGCGGCGCGCGCCCTGGAAACCCTGGTGCCGGTGGACATCATCGACCTGCCGGTAGGCATGCAGCGCTACGCCATGTTCACCGACGCCCAGGGCGGCATCCTCGACGACCTGATGGTCGCCAACCTGGGCGACGACACCCTGTACGTGGTGGTCAACGCCGCCTGCAAGGATCAGGACCTGGCGCACCTGAAGAAGCACATCGGCGAGCAGTGCCAGATCGAATGCCTGTTCGAAGAACGCGCCCTGCTCGCCCTGCAAGGGCCGAAAGCGGTCGAGGTACTGGCGCGCCTGGCACCGGAGGTGAGCAAGATGACCTTCATGCAGGTTGCCCGCGTGCGCCTGCTGGGCAGCGAGTGCATCGTCAGCCGCAGCGGCTACACCGGCGAAGACGGTTTCGAGATTTCCGTCGCCGTGGATCAGGCCGAAGCCCTGGCGCGCAGCCTGCTGGCCGAAGCGGAAGTCGAGGCCATCGGCCTGGGTGCGCGTGACTCGCTGCGCCTGGAAGCCGGCCTGTGCCTGTACGGCCACGACATGAGCAGCGCCACCACGCCGATCGAAGCCAGCCTGCTGTGGGCCATGTCCAAGGTGCGCCGTGCCGATGGCGAACGTGCCGGCAACTTCCCGGGCGCCGAGCGCGTGTTCGAACAGCAGCAGAAAGGCGTGGCGCGCAAACGTGTCGGCCTGCTGCCACAGGAGCGCGTACCGGTGCGTGAAGGCGCGGAAATCGTCGATGCCGACGGTACCGTGATCGGCCAGGTATGCAGCGGCGGCTTCGGCCCGACGCTCGGCGCGCCGGTAGCCATGGGTTACGTTAACGCCAGCCATGTCGCCATCGACAGCGACGTCTGGGCGGTGGTGCGTGGCAAGCGCGTAGCGATGAAAGTGGCCAAGACCCCGTTCGTGCCGCAGCGCTACTACCGCGGCTGATTCGCGACGTAGTTCGACTCTGTCACAGGCGCGCCTCGCGGAGAATCTATCGAAATACGCAAAAAGATCCGGTGCCAGTGCCCTGCTACCCTCTCCCATTTATGGGAGAGGGGTTGGGGGAGAGGGCAAGAAACACGCAAAGCCGTAACTTCGCGCCCGGATGCAGTCCGGGGATGCCCTCAAAAGCTCCCGGATCGCATCCGGGCTACATCGTTTCTAGCCCCTGATCCGCTCATAGGGCACCCGCTCGCGCCCGGCGCGCAGCGTCTGCGCCCACCAGTTCAACTGCACCAGCGTATGCGCCAACGCCGAATTGGCGTGCCGTGGTTCGCTCAACTGGCCCTGGTCATCGAACTGCTCCCAGGCATTGGTGAAACTCACCGAGCCGCGCACCGTCATTGCATGCAACTCCGCCAGCACCTGACGCAACTGCTCCACTGCGCGCAGCCCACCGGATACCCCGCCGTAACTGACGAACCCCACCGGCCGCGCGCCCCAGGAGGCCGGCACCTCGTCGATGAACTGCTTGAGCGCCGCCGGATAGCCGTGGTTGTACTCCGGGGTGACGATCAGAAAGGCATCGGCGCGCAGCAATTGCTGCAGCGACTGATGGCGTTGCTCGGCAAGCGCCTGCTCCTCGCCGGGCTGGCGGAACATCACGGCCGGGTCGACCAGACTCAGCTCGAACTCGCTGCGCTGCTCGATCTGTTCGCGCGCCCAGGCCACCACCTGGTCGCAGAAACGCTCTTCACGCACGCTGCCGTAAATCAGTACCAGTCGGATGCGGTCCTGCATGGAATTGCCCTCGGTGTTGTCGATCAAGACCAGCGAGGGTAAAACCTCAACTTAACTTGAGGTCAACAGGAATTTGTCATGGACATGCACCGCGCCTTTCACGAGCGTCCACTGAGTGTCGGCCAGGTTGCCGAACGTAGCGGCGTGGCGGTTTCCACCCTGCATTTCTACGAAGCCAAGGGCTTGATCCACAGCCAGCGCAATGCCGGCAATCAACGGCGTTATCGACGTGATGTACTGCGCCGCGTAGCGCTGATCAAGGTAGCGCAGCGCCTGGGTATTCCACTGGCCGATATCGGTGCGGCGCTGAGCACGCTGCCCTGCGATCACACCCCTACTGCCGCGGACTGGCAGCAACTGTCGGCGCAGTGGCAACGCGATCTGGACGCGCGCATCGAGCAAATGACGCGACTGCGCGACCAGCTCACCGGGTGTATCGGTTGCGGTTGCCTGTCGATGCAGGACTGCCCGCTGCGCAACCCCAGCGACGAACTCGGCGAGCAAGGTGCAGGGGCGCGTTTACTGGAGACGGATTAATCGTCCAGGCAGTTGCGCCTGTTGCTGAACACCTCGCGACGGATGTCGCGTACGTCCAGGGAAATCGCCGGCACCTGCGGCAGGCGTTGCACCAGTGCACGCACTATACGCCGCGACAGCGCCCGCTTGTCGTCATCGCTGCGCCCGGCCAGCACGTAGAAAATCAGGTGCACGAACGACCCCGGCTCTCCACCTACGCAGTGGTGCTCGTACAGGCTCAAACGCACCTTCACCTCGCCGGGCTGGAACAGCCCCGACTCAGCTGCCTGGTCATGCACCAGCTGCACCAGCTCCTGCGGATTGATTAGCTCACTCACCTCGCGGGCGGCTTCGATCAGGCAATGCGGCATGAATAAACCCTTGATGTAAGTGAATTTGTCATACGTTATCACACAACAATTTCAATACCAGAAGTCCTACCTGCCCTGCGCAAAAACCTTCCTGATAGCCGGATACACCGCCAGTAGTGCCGCCTAATAGGGAGAATCCACTCAGACTTTCGTCTAGCCATGCGTTGACAAGCGATAAAAAGGCTGTCGATAATCCAGCAAGTTGTATGACGACATATGACAACGATAACAACAAGAATCAGGGCCATGACATGACTACCCTCGCCTCTCCCTCAGCGCAGCAGCCCCTCGCCTGCTCGGCATCCATCGCCGCCACACGCCATAGAACCGGATTCGCCGGAGGCTGACGTCAGCCACCAGCAATGACCGGCCGCGTTCGGCCGGGCTATCGCCCTCTACGGGGCAATCACAACATTCCCATCATGCAGGTCCTGATGCAGACCAGCAGGGGATGGTTCGTTCAAAAACTGGGAGCACAACAACAATGACTGCACGCAACATCATTCCATTGGCCCTGCTCGGCAGCACGGCTCTGGCCCTGGTTATGCCGACCGCCACGCACGCTGCCGGCTTCGTCGACGACGCCAAGGTCACCCTCGGCCTGCGCAACTACTACTTCAACCGCAACTTCCTCAACCAGACCCAGGGCGGTCAGGGCCAGGCCGAAGGCTGGACCCAGAGCTTCATTCTCGACGCTCGCTCCGGCTACACCGAAGGCACCGTCGGTTTCGGCCTCGATGTGCTGGGCCTGTACTCGGTGAAACTCGACGGCGGCCGTGGCACCACGGGTAGCCAGTTGACGCCCGTGCATGACGACGGCCGCCAGGCTGACGACTTCGGTCGTACCGCCGTGGCCGCGAAAGCCAAGATTTCCAAGACCGAACTGAAAGTCGGCGAGTGGTTCGCCGTGCTGCCGATCCTGCGTGCTGACGATGGCCGTTCGCTGCCGCAAACCTTCCAGGGTGCGCAGATCACGTCCAATGAAATCGACGGCCTGACCCTGTACGGCGGCCAGTTCTGGAAGAACAGCCAGCGTAACGATGCCAGCCGTGAAGAGATGTCCTTCGGTGGCGTAGAGGGTGATGACTTCAACTTCGGCGGTGGTGAATACCGCTTCAACGGCAACAACACCATGGTCGGTGTCTGGCACGCGCGCCTGGAAGACGTCTACAAGCAGAGCTACGTGCAACTGACCCACAGCCAACCGGTCGGCGACTGGGTGCTGGGCGCCAACCTCGGCTACGTCAACGGCAAGGAAGAAGGCGCGGCCAAGGCCGGTGATCTGGACAACAAGGTGTATCAGGGCGCGTTGTCCGCCAAGCGCGGCAACAACACCTTCACCGTCACCTACCAGAAACTCAGCGGCGATACCAAGTTCATGCGTATCGACGGCGCCAGCGGCGGCACCCTGGTCAACGATGGTTTCACCAATGCCTTCGACGCCCCGGAAGAGCGCTCCTGGCAGGTGCGTCATGACTACAACTTCGCCGGCCTCGGAATTCCGGGCCTGACCCTGATGAACCGCTACACCAGCGGCTCCAACATCCACACCGGCGGGCGTACCGACGCCGAAGAGTGGAGCCGTGAATCCGAGCTGGCCTACACCATCCAGGAAGGCACGCTGAAGAACCTCAACGTGCGCTGGCGTAACTCCAACCTACGTCGTGACGTGGGTGCCGATCTGCACGAGAACCGTCTGATCATCAACTATCCGCTGTCGATTCTGTAATACCGGACGCATCACTGCGTCCTATTGACTCCTGTGTGTTAACGGCACTTTACGCCCGTCCTCGTGACGGGCTTTTTTTGCCTGCCAACTTTGACGCTCCCTGCGCGACGTCAACCCGTAGGGTGCGCCGTGCGCACCGGCTTGCACGCAAGCAGCCGGCACGCCCCGTTTCAGCGCAAGCGCCCGATCATCTGCCCCAGCACCGTCAACACATCCCGCCCCAGCTTCTGCGAGCGTGCGCCATTCCAGCCAGTGCGTGGCTGCGGGCTGTCGTCGTGATCCTTGAACGGCATCTCGATAGTGAACGATAAACAATCGAAGGCCTGGCCGACGGCGTTGCAGGCCAGGGTCAGGTTGGCCTGGCCTGGCTCATCGCGCGGATAACCGAAACGGGTCTGGAACTCGGCACCGATGCCGACCAGGCGACTGCGAAAATCCTCTTCCAGCGCCGCCAGCCGCGGGGTATAGCCCGGATTGCCTTCGCAGCCGGCGGTGAATACATGAGGAATTTCCTCGTCGCCATGGATATCGAGGAACAGGTCGACGCCGATGCGCTGCATGTGCTGTAGCACGAACAACACTTCGGGGCTGCGCTCGGAGCTGGCCGGCTGCCAGGCACGATTGAGATCCTGCCCCGCATAATTGGTACGCAGGTGACCGCGAAAGGCGCCGTCCGGGTTCATGTTCGGCACCAGATAGAACTCGGCCTCGCGCAGCAATGCGGCGACCTCGGCATCCTGCGTATTCTGCAGACGCTCGATCAGCCCTTCCATGAACCACTCGGCCATGTGTTCGCCGGGATGCTGCTGGGCGATGATCCACAGTTTGCGCGCAGCGCCAGCCTGACCGCCGATACGCAGTAGCTGGATGTCGCGCCCTTCCAGGCTTCTGCCGCTGGCCACCAACTCAGCGCCGCGCTCCAGCGCGTTGGCGATCAGGCGTTCATGCCGCGCCCGTGGGTAAGGTTCGAAATAGGCGAACCACACGCACTCGCGCTCGGCCTGCAACTCGAAATGCAGCTGACCGTCGTGGTAACGGGTGGGCACGCGAAACCAATCCTGCTGGTCGTAACTGGCCACGGCCTGGTAACCGGCCCAGGCGCGGTTGTAGGCCGACTGCCCGGCATTGGTCAGGCTGAAGCCATACTCCTGACCAGGCTCAAGGCCATCGACCTGAAAGTGAAACCACTGGAAATGGTGGCTGTTGAGGTCCGGGCGCATGGCCAACAGGACGCGCTGCGGGTCGCTGGCGTCGATGACCTGGATATTGCCACTGTCGAAATCCGCGCTGATTTTCATGACTGCCTCGTAAGCGAAATCAGCACTCAGGATTGCAGCTCATGGCGCGAGTGTGAAGTCGCACCGCGACAGATTGATCAACGACAGCGAACTATGACGGTCAGGGTCAGCCTAATAGCGACTTGCCCTGTTTCTCGCCTACGGAGTCACTGCCATGCCCAGTCCGATCAACCTGCGTCACGCCACCACTGTCCTGCTCGCCATCGCGCTGCTGGCAGGCTGTGCCGGGCGTGAACCCGACGCCACCACGCCGGAAGAACAGCCGCAGGTCGAACAGCCCATCACCCAGAACGAACAGGATCAACTGCGCCAGCAGGCCCAGCGTGGTGATCTGGAAAGCCAGTTCCAGCTCGGCAGCAGCTACTTCGTCGGTCAGCCGGAGAAGAACCTCAAGCAGGCCGAATACTGGTGGAAGCAGGCCGCAGACAAAGGCCACGCCATGGCTGCGGTCAGCCTGGCCTACCTCTATACCGGGCGTGACGCACCGGAGTTCGCCAACCAGCGCGACATGCTCAAGTACCTTAACCAGTCAGCGGCAGCCGGCAATCCGATGGCGCAGCATGTGCTGGGCAACCTCTACCGCCGTGGCGAAGGCGGCGTGTCGCGTGATCCTGACCAGGCCCAGCGCCTGTACCAGAGTGCTTGCCAGCAGAGCTACGAGCCCTCCTGCGCGGCGCTGGGTCGTCAGTGATCCGAACGGCACTGGATCAGGGCTGCAGATCGAACAGCGTTTTGCCGCTTGCCATATCGCAAGGCGCTGAAAAGTGCTCGTGAAAGATCAGCCAGCGACCACCCTGGCGGCGCAGGCACTGAGTCACGCGCATCCAGCAGGTTTCCAGCTCGCCCTTGTCATTGGTGCCGCCGCAGTGCAGTAGATAGTGGGTGACGCCAAGATCGCCATCGGCGCTGAAGGTCGGCTCGTGCGGTTCGAAGCGCCCTTCACCACTGCACATTTCCATGCAGGCCTGCCAATGCGCCTTATACGCCGGGCGCCCTTGAAAACGCAGCGGCCCCACGGCGTCGTAGGCAACCACGCCTTCCACGTAGTGGCTCATGATGCGCGCCACATCCTTGCTGCGGCAGGCGTCGGTCCAGCTGTTCAGTGCGTCTTGCAGTTCGTGCTGACTCATATCGTTTCTCCTTCGCTAGGCTTCAGGCCTTGTGGCCACAGCAATCGTTGCTGGGCGCGCGCTGTTCGTACTCATCGTGCAGGCGCGTCCAGTTGAGCTCCTTGCCGTCTAGGTCGGGCATGCCGTCCCAACCCTCGCTGCGGCCAAAAGGCGTGAAGTCGAGGAAATGGAAGCTGCTCATCAGCATCTCCACGCCTCGGCCATAGGTGGAATAGGTGTGATAGATGCGCCCTGCGTCGCGCAGGAACACGCTGACACCGGGCTGCTCGCCCTGTACGTGGTAGTTCAGGCCCAGACGCTGCAGTTCGTCCTTGTCGCGGTAGTTGTATTCGACCGGCGCGACCTGTTCGTCGGTGGTGGCGTGGTAGTCGTAGTTGAAGCGGCAGCCGTACGAGCTGTACCAGGGCAGCGTCCAGCCCATGCGCTGCTTGAAGGCTTGCAGATCGGCCAGCGGCGCCCGCGAGACCAGCACCAGGTTGGTATCACGGGCGTGCAGGTGGGACTGGTGGCCGATGTTGTCCACTAGGCAGGAACAACCGTCGCAGCCTTCGCCACGGTCCATGTGATACATGAAGTGGTAGACGATCAACTGGCTGCGCCCGTCGAACAAGGCCTCCAGGCCGACTTCACCTTGCGGCCCCTGAAAACGGTAGTCCTCTTCCACCAACACCATGGGCAAGGTTCGACGGGTGCGGTTGAGCGCATCACGCTGGCGGGTCAGCGCCTTTTCCTGTTCGAGCAATGTCTTGCGCGCGGCCAGCCACTGCTCACGCGTGGCGACCTCGGGGATGTAGCGACGGTCCATAAGAACTCTCCCGATGAACGATGGCGGCTCAGGACTGGGCAGCCGGGTCGACATCCAGTTGGCGAACCGGCCGCACCTCCACGCTGCCGACACGGGCGGCGGGAATATGACCGGCGAGCTGGATGGCCTCGTTAAGATCACGGGCCTCGATCAGATAGAAGCCGGCGAGCTGCTCCTTGGTTTCAGCGAAGGGGCCATCGGTGATGGCCAGTTTGCCGCCGCGCATGCGCACCGTGGTGGCGGTCTGCACCGACTGCAACGCCTCGGCGGCGAGCATGCGTCCGCTCTCCTGCACGCGCTGGGCGTAGGCGTGACACTCGCTGTCGTGCGGGCTGTCGGGGGAGCTGTGTAGCTCCTGTTCGTTGGCATAAACGAGACAGAGGTATTTCATGGCGCGCTCCAGTTCCTTGGCGGTGGATACTGGATAGTCGAACGCGGCGAGTGCATTTCGACATTGGCCGAAAAAACATCGCCAAAGCCGACGAACGGTAGGGGGCTTCGTGCGCACCGGCCTCCCAGGCCCTCCTTGCACACGAGCGAGTTGAAGGCAGCCGCGCAGCGCCCCTAGTCGGGGACTTCCACGCTGACGTGAATGGCGTCGTGGCGCCAGAACTCCAGGTCGCAATCGATGATGCGCCCGTGCTGGTCGCGGTTGACGCGGGTGATGCGCAATGCCGGGCTACCCGGTGCGACCCGCAGGCTGGCAGCGGCCTCGGCATGTAGCGCAGTGGGCACCATGTCGAAACGCACGCGACCATAGTGAATGCCGTATTCGCTGGCATAGAGGTCGGTCAGCGAGCGGGTCAGGTCGAATTCGAGAATGCCAGGGAAGTAGGCCGGGTTGAGGTAGTGCTCGACATACAGCACCAGACGCCCGTCGATACGCCGCGCGCGGCACACCTGATAAACGCTCGACAGCGCCGGCAGCTCCAGCACCTGGCAGATCTGTGCGGTGGCCGGCATCAGCCGCGCACTCAGAACGTCGGTCGCCGGTACCCGCCCCTGCTCGGCGACCATGGCATGAAAGTGGGTACGCACCAGCGGGTTGTAGGCCACCCGTTGCGGCGAAACGAACCAGCCGCGGCGCTCCTCGCGGTAGACCAGCCCTTGAGCCTCCAACTGACCAAGCGCCTCGCGCAGGGTGATGCGCGTGGTATCGAACAGCTCACTGAGCTTGCGCTCGGCCGGCAACTTGCTGCCGGAGAGCAACAACCCCCGGTCGATCTGCTCCTGTAACGCACGGCAGATGAGGGTGACGGCCCGTGGCGCTTCTTCGCGCATCAAAATTTCCCCTTTTGGACTAGTCCAGCCCCATCACGGGGCAAAAGTCGCTTGCTCAGACGGGTTACAAGACTAGGCAGTCTAGATGACTGATAGATGACAAGCGTCCTGCAAGCACGCCGCATGCCATCGCCACATCCACTCGCAGCCCGCTAAATCAGGGACTTATCCATGGTCTACGCTTGATGAGTGCGCCAGCTGACTGCACCTAGACATCTGCCACTTTTGGCCGGACATAAAACTGTCATTGAAGGCGCTTAGATTGGCTCGGGTATTGCTGATCTAGACCAACACTCTCACTGCAAAGGAGTTTCCAATGAAACAACTGCTGCTGGCTTCACTGATGGGCTCGGCCATCGCCATGGCGACTTCCGCCATGGCCGAAGGCACCGACTTGCAGGCACTGGAAAAGGCCGCACGCGCCGAAGGCGCGGTGAATAGCGTGGGTATGCCCGACAGCTGGGCCAACTGGAAAGACACCTGGACCGACCTGACCAAACTCTACGGCCTCAAGCATCAAGACACTGACATGAGTTCGGCGCAGGAGATCGCCAAGTTCGCCGCCGAGAAGGACAACGCCACCGCCGATATCGGCGATGTCGGCGCCGCCTTTGGTCCCATCGCCGTGCAGCAGGGCGTGACCCAGCCGTACAAGCCGAGCACCTGGGCGCAGATTCCGGATTGGGCCAAGGACCAGGACGGTCACTGGATGCTGGCCTACACCGGCTCCATCGCGTTCATCGTCAACAAGCAGTTGGTCAAGGACGTGCCGAAATCCTGGGCCGACCTGAAGAACGGCAAGTACCGCGTCGCCATCGGTGACGTCAGCGCCGCCGCCCAGGCCGTCAACGGCGTACTGGCCGCCGCCATCGCCGGTGGTGGCGACGAGAAGAACATCCAGCCGGGCCTGGACTTCTTCGCCGCCATCGCCGAGCAGGGCCGTCTGTCGCTGTCCAACCCGACCATCCAGACCCTGGAAAAAGGCGAAGTGGAAGTCGGCATCGTCTGGGACTTCAACGGCCTGTCCTACCGCGACCAGATCGACCCGAGTCGCTTCGAGGTGCTGATCCCGTCCGACGGTTCGGTGATCTCCGGCTACACCACCATCATCAACAAGTACGCCAAGCACCCCAACGCGGCCAAGCTGACGCGTGAGTACATTCTCTCTGACGCTGGCCAGATCAATCTGGCCAAGGGCAATGCCCGGCCGATACGCGCCGAGCACCTGACCCTGCCGGCCGACGTACAAGCCAAGCTGCTGCCCAACGAGCAGTACGCCAAGGTCAAGCCAATCGTCGACACCACGGCCTGGGAAGCCACTTCCAAGGCGCTGCCGCAAATGTGGCAGGAGAACGTGATCATCAATATGGAATAACCCGCGCTCGGTGGGAGGCGCTTCAGCGGCGACAGTCGCGGCTGAAGCCCCTCCCACAAGCTGCTCCCGCAGCCAATACCTGTAGGAGCGGCTGGGCGGCATTCCGCTTCAGCCGCGAAACGCTTCCATCGTTTTTCAGGATTCCCCATGCCTTCCAAGGTCATCCTCGTCGTGCTCGACGGCCTCAGTCACTCGGTCGCGCAACACGCCATGGGCCACCTGCATGCCTGGTGCGACGCCGGGCGCGCGGCCTTCTACCGCCTCGACTGCGAGCTGCCGGCGCTGTCGCGCCCACTCTACGAGGCCATCCTCACCGGCGTGCGCCCTATCGACAGCGGCATCGTGCACAACGACGTCTCGCGCCTGTCACGCGAACGCAGCATGTTTCATTACGCCCGCGATGCCGGCCTGAGCACCGCCGCCGCGGCTTATCACTGGGTCAGCGAGCTGTACAACCGCTCGCCCTTCGTTGCCGTGCGTGACCGCCACACCAGCAATGAGTCGCTGCCGATCCAATACGGCCACTTCTACTACGCCGACCATTACCCGGACTCGCACCTGTTCGTCGACGCCGAGAGCCTGCGCTTGCAGCACGCGCCCGACTTGCTGCTGGTACACCCGATGAACATCGACGACGCCGGCCACAAGCACGGCCTGGACAGCCCCCAGTACCGCAATGCCGCGCGCATGGCCGACGTGCTACTGGCCGACTATCTGCAAAACTGGGTCGATGCTGGCTACCAGGTGCTGGTCACCGCCGACCACGGCATGAACGTCGATCGCTCGCACAACGGCCTGCTGCCGGAAGAGCGCCAGGTGCCGCTGTTCGTCATCGGCGACGCCTTCAGCCTCGATGCCAATGCGCGCCCACGCCAGCTGGAGCTGTGCGGCAGCATCTGCCAGTTGCTCGGCGTGCCCCACGACAAACCCTACTGCGCGGAGCTGCTTAAATGAGCGCGCCCTCCTCCCTGCGGCGCTGGTTGCCGCTCTTGTGCCTGCTGCCCTTCGCCGTGTTCTTCCTGGTGTTTCAGGTCGCGCCACTGGCGTGGGTGGCGATCAACAGCCTGAACAGCCCCAACGGCTGGGGCCTGGGCAATTTCGAGAAGATCTTCGCCTCCAGGTTCTATATGCAGGCGATCAAGCACAGCCTGGAGATCGCCTTCTGGTCGAGCCTGTTCGGCATGGCCATCGCCATCCTCGGCAGCTACTCGCTGCGCCAGGTCGACTCGAAGCTGCGCGACTTCGTCATCGCCTTTTCCAACATGACCAGCAACTTCGCCGGGGTGCCACTGGCCTTCGCCTTCATCATCCTGCTCGGCTTCAATGGCGCGCTGACCCTGCTGCTGATCCAGCTCGGTCTGATCGAGGGCTTCAACCTCTACTCGAAGAACGGCCTGATCGTGCTCTACACCTACTTCCAGATCCCGCTCGGCGTGCTGCTGCTCTACCCGGCCTTCGACGCCCTGCGCCAGGACTGGCGTGAGTCGGCCGCATTGCTCGGTGCTGGCGCCTGGGACTTCTGGCGCCACATCGGCCTGCCGGTGCTGACCCCGGCGCTGCTCGGCACCTTCGTCATCCTCCTGGCCAACGCCCTGGGCGCCTACGCCACGGTGTACTACCTGACAACCGGAAACTTCAACGTGCTGCCGATCCGTATCGCGGCGATGGTTTCCGGCGACATCTCGCTGGATCCAAACCTGGCCAGCGCCCTGTCGATGATCCTGGTCGGGCTGATGGTGCTGATCACCGTCGTCCACCAGTTGCTGCTGAAAAGGAGCCAGCATGTCACGCGCTGATGCCCCCACCGCCAGCCTCTATCA
This sequence comes from Ectopseudomonas composti, assembly GCF_900115475.1. Taxonomy (GTDB): domain Bacteria; phylum Pseudomonadota; class Gammaproteobacteria; order Pseudomonadales; family Pseudomonadaceae; genus Aquipseudomonas; species Aquipseudomonas composti. The sequence goes on along the minus strand of NZ_FOWP01000006.1, from coordinate 311,046 downwards.
CCGCATAGTGGTCTGGCTGCTGTTCCTCATTCTGCTGCTGCCGCTGGCCGGCACCCTGCTCTACTCGCTATCCACCAGTTGGTCGGCGACCATCCTGCCGGACGGCCTGACGCTCAAGTGGTACGCCGCGCTGTGGAGCGACGAACGCTTCCTGCGCGCCTTCGGCCAATCGCTGCTGGTGTGCTTCGGCGCTCTGGCGTTGTCGGTGGTGTTGATCCTGCCGCTGATGTTCGTGGTGCACTACCACTTCCCCAAACTCGACACGTTGATGAACGTGCTGATCCTGCTGCCGTTCGCCGTGCCGCCGGTGGTGTCCTCGGTCGGCCTGCTGCAGCTCTACGGCTCCGGCCCACTGGCAATGACCGGCACGCCGTGGATTTTGCTCGGCTGCTACTTCACCATCGCCCTGCCGTTCATGTACCGCGCCATCGCCAACAACCTGCAGGCGATCAACCTGCGCGACCTGATGGACGCTGCCCACCTGCTCGGCGCCAGCACCTGGAAGGCCGCCTTCCTGGTGGTGCTGCCGAACCTGCGCAAGGGCCTGATGGTGTCGCTGTTCCTCTCCTTCAGCTTCCTGTTCGGCGAATTCGTCTTCGCCAACATGTTGGTGGGCACCCGCTACGAGACGCTGCAGGTGTACCTGAACAACATGCGTAACAGCAGCGGCCACTTCAACAGCGCGCTGGTGATTTCCTACTTCTTCTTCGTCCTGGTCTTCACCTGGGCGGCCAACCGTTTGAACAGGGACAAGGCATGAGCTTGCTGAGTATCCAGAACCTGCACAAAAGCTACGGCGACACCCGTATCTTCAGCGACATCAACTGCGAGATCGGCCAGGGCGAGTTCGTCACCCTGCTCGGCCCCTCCGGCTGCGGCAAATCCACCCTGCTGCGCTGCATCGCCGGCCTGACAGACGTCGACGGCGGGCGTATTGTTCTTGGTGGCGAAGACCTGATACCGCTGCCACCGCAGAAACGCGGCATCGGCATGGTGTTCCAGAGCTATGCGCTGTTCCCCAACATGAGCGTGGCGCAGAACGTCGCCTTCGGCCTGCGCATGCAAAAGGTGGCCAAGGCCGAGAGCGAACAGCGCGTACGCGAGGCACTGGAGATGGTCGAGCTGGGCGACTTCGCCGCACGCTATCCGCACCAGCTCTCTGGCGGCCAGTGCCAGCGCGTGGCTCTGGCCCGCTCGCTGGTCACCCGCCCACGCCTGCTGCTGCTCGATGAGCCGTTGTCGGCTCTCGATGCACGCATCCGCAAGCACCTGCGCGAACAGATCCGCGCCATCCAGCAGGAGCTGAACCTGACCACCATTTTCGTCACCCACGATCAGGAAGAGGCGCTGACCATGAGCGACCGCATCTTCCTGATGAATGCCGGCCAAATCGTCCAGAGCGGCGACGCCGAAACCCTTTACACAGCCCCGGTGGATGCCTTCGCCGCCGGCTTCATCGGCAACTACAACCTGCTCGAAGCCGACGCCGCCAGCCGCCTGCTCGGCCAGCCGGTCAGCTCGCGCGTGGCGATCCGCCCGGAGGCCATCGCCTTCGCAGGTAGCGGTATCGCCGCGCGTATCATCAGCCGCAGCCTGCTTGGCAACGTAATCCGCTACCGCGTCGAAGCCGAGGGCTGCCAGCTGCTGGTGGATGTGCTCAATCGCTCTGCCGACGACCTGCACCACGACGGCCAGAGCGTCAGCCTGGCCATTGGCGCCGATGCGATCCGGGAGGTGGCGTGATGGCCCTGGCGATTTTCGATCTCGACGAAACCCTGATTCATGGCGACTGCGCCAGCCTGTGGACGCAGGAAATGGTGAAGATCGGCTGGGCCGATGGGGAGTCCTTCCTTGCCCATGAGCAGGAGCTGATGCGCCAGTACGCCGCCGGCACCCTGGCCATGGAGGACTACATGGCCTTCACCCTGTCGCCGCTGGTCGGCCGTACGCCCGAGGAGGTCGCCCACGTGGTCGAGCCCTTCGTCGAGGACGTGATCGAGCCGATCTTCTACAGCGATGCCAGCCGCACACTGGCCGCGCACCGCGCCGCTGGCGACCGCCTGCTGGTGATCTCCGCCTCGGCGCATTTCCTGGTCAGCGCAATTGGCGAGCGCTTCGGCATTGCCGAGGTGCTGGCCATCGACCTGGAGCAGCAGCACGGCTTCTACACCGGGCGTACGGAGGGTGTGCTGACCTACCGTGAAGGCAAGGTCACTCGCCTGCACGCCTGGCTCGCTGAGCAGGGCGAGAGCCTGGCTGGCGCCAGCTTCTACTCCGACTCACGCAACGATCTGCCGCTGCTGCAGTTGGTCGACAAGCCCTTTACCGTCAATCCCGACCCGACCCTGCGCACTCATGCCGAACAGGCCGGCTGGCCGATTCTGGAGTGGCGCTGAGAGCCATGGTTTTCTTCGCCGAACTCACGAGCCGGTAGAACCTGTAGGAGCGAGCTCTGCTCGCGAACCCAGACAACGCAAAAGCTTCGCGAGCAGAGCTCGCTCCTACAAGGGGTGGACGTTTCGGATCTGCCAGCGCGAACCGGGCGACTGATTGTGCAACGGCGCTGAAAGCCACGGCACGCCAGCGACTCAACCCTGCACGGCCATGATCCGCTCGCAGGCGCCGATCAACGCCGCCGCCAGTTCCCGTGCATAGCCGGGCAACTGGTTGCGCGCATGCAGGGCCACCTCCACCGGCGCCACCGGGGCGAAACCTTCGGCCTCGCCCAGTTCACGGTGTGCAGCCGTGATCAACCGGCGCGGCAGCAGGGTCAGGCCCAGGCCACCTTCGGCCGCGGCGCTGACGCCTGGCAAACTGCTGCTGACATAGGCGATGCGCCAGGGCTTGCCCATGGCATCCAGCGCGTGGGTCATCTCCAGGCGATACAGGCCATTGGGCGGAAACACCGCCAGCGGCACCGGGTTACGCGCCAGCACTGGTCGCGCGCGGCTGTCGAGCCAGGCCACTGGCTCGGCCCAGCTGGCCAGGCCTTTGGCACTGCCGGCGCGTTGCTTGATCAGCGCCAGGTCCAGCTCACCGGCATTGAAGGCACGCCACACGTCATGACTGAGACCGCTGGTGATCTCCAGGCGAATGCCCGGATGCGAGTCAGCGAAATCCGCCAGATAAGGGGTCAAGCTGTTGGCGGCGAAATCGTCCGGCACGCCGAGGCGCACCTCGCCTTCCACCGCACTTTGCCCCAGCGCCAGCATGGCCTCGTCCATCAGCGCGACGATGCGGTTGGCGTAACCCAGCAGGCGCTCGCCCTCGGTGGTGGTCACCACATAGCGGCCACTGCGGTCGAGCAGCTCAGCACCGAGCTGCTCCTCCAGACGCCGTACCTGTTGACTGACCGTGGACTGGGTCAGGTGCAGGCTGGCAGCGGCACGGGTGAAACCACCGGTCTGCACCACGGCGAGAAAACTGCGTAACAGCACGGGATCGAGCATAGCGCCACCCATCATGAAATCCACTGACAGGCATTCTACTATTTAATTTCCGAATCCAGTCGCGAATTCCTATAGTGCATGGGAGTCAATTTTCCGCGCCGGGAGCCATCCCTGCGCCATTCACCCGCCGAGGCAATCTCTCGATGAGCAAATCGCCCTACTACTACGCACCGCATGGCGGTCACCCAGGTCAGGATCAGCTGCTGACCGACCGCGCCATGTTCACTGAAGCCTATGCCGTGATCCCCAAAGGCGTGATGCGTGACATCGTCACCAGCCACCTGCCGTTCTGGGACAACATGCGCATGTGGGTCATCGCCCGCCCGCTAACCGGTTTCGCCGAAACCTTCTCGCAGTACATCGTCGAAGTCGGCCCGAACGGCGGCAGCAACAAGCCTGAGATGGACGCGACTGCCGAAGGCGTGATCTTCGTCGTCGAAGGCGAATTCAACCTGACCTTGAACGGCACCCAGCACGCCATGCGTCCGGGTAGCTACGCCTTCATCCCGCCGCAGAGCGATTGGACACTGCGCAACAACAGCAGCGAAGCCGTGCGTTTCCACTGGCTGCGCAAGGCCTACCAACCGGTCGAAGGCGTGCCGTACCCGGAAGCCTTCGTCACCAACGAGCAGGACATCGAGCCGATCGTCATGCCGGGCACCGAAGGCCGCTGGAGCACCACGCGCTTCGTCGAGATCAGCGACATGCGCCATGACATGCACGTCAACATCGTCAACTTCGAGCCGGGCGGCGTAATCCCCTTCGCCGAAACCCACGTCATGGAACACGGCCTGTACGTGCTGGAAGGCAAGGCGGTATATCGCCTCAATCAGGACTGGGTCGAAGTGGAAGCCGGTGACTTCATGTGGCTACGCGCCTTCTGCCCGCAGGCCTGCTACGCCGGCGGCCCGAGCCGCTTCCGCTACCTGCTGTACAAGGACGTCAACCGCCAGATGCCGCTGACCCTGGGCGGTCTGAAGCGCTAAGCGCGTCGCCCCAGGGACGGGGCGTAACTGTGGGAGCGAGCTCTGCTCGCGAATCGCTTGAATTGCGATGTTCGCGAGCAGAGCTCGCTCCTACGGATTCCTTTAAACGCAAAGGCCACCCCGAGGGGTGGCCTTTTCATTTCTACCGCAACCGATCAGCTATGGCGAATCAGGTGATCGAAGGCGCTCAGCGATGCCTTCGAGCCTTCGCCCATGGCGATGACGATCTGCTTGTACGGCACGGTGGTCACGTCACCAGCAGCGAATACGCCGGGGATATTGGTCGCGCCCTTGGCATCGACGATGATCTCGCCGAAGCGGTTGAGCTCGACGCTGCCCTTGAGCCAGTCGCTGTTGGGCAGCAGGCCGATCTGCACGAAGATGCCTTCCAGCTCGACGGTGTGCAGCTCCTCGGCGGTGCGGTCCTTGTACACCAGGCCGTTGACCTTCTGACCGTCGCCGGTGACTTCGGTGGTCTGCGCGCTCTTGATCACGGTCACGTTGGGCAGGCTGTAGAGCTTCTTCTGCAGCACGGCATCGGCACGCAGGGTATCGGCGAACTCCAGCAGGGTGACGTGAGCTACCAAACCGGCCAGATCGATAGCTGCCTCGACGCCAGAGTTACCACCACCGATCACCGCCACGCGCTTACCCTTGAACAGCGGGCCGTCGCAGTGCGGGCAGAAGCACACGCCCTTGGCCTTGTATTCCTGCTCGCCAGGCACGCCCATCTCGCGCCAGCGCGCGCCGGTGGAGAGGATCACGGTCTTGGCCTTGAGCGACGCGCCGTTCTCGAACTTCACCTCATGCAAGCCACCTTCGCTGCTGGCCGGTACCAGCGCCGAGGCACGCTGCAGGTTCATCACGTCGACTTCGTACTCCTTGACGTGCTCTTCCAGGGCGCGCACCAGTTTCGGGCCTTCGGTCTCTTTCACCGAGATGAAGTTCTCGATGGCCATGGTGTCGAGCACCTGACCACCGAAACGCTCGGCAGCAATCGCAGTACGGATGCCTTTACGCGCAGCGTAGATGGCCGCAGCAGCGCCGGCCGGGCCACCGCCGACCACCAGCACGTCGAAGGCTTCCTTGGCACTCATTTTCTCGGCGTCGCGGTTGGCCGCGCCGGTGTCGATCTTGGCGAGGATTTCCTTCACGTCCATACGGCCGGAAGCGAAGACCTCACCGTTCAGGTAGATGCTCGGCACGGCCATGATCTGGCGACGCTCGACCTCTTCCTGGAACAGCGCACCGTCGATGGAGACGTTGCGGATATTGGGGTTGAGCACGGCCATCAGGTTCAGCGCCTGAACCACGTCCGGGCAGTTCTGGCAGCTCAGCGAGAAGTAGGTCTCGAACTCGAACGAGCCTTCGATGCTCTTGATCTGCGCGATGGTGTCGGCATCCAGCTTGGACGGATGACCGCCGACCTGCAGCAGCGCCAGCACCAGCGAGGTGAACTCGTGGCCCATAGGGATACCGGCGAACGTCAGGCCAATATCTGCGCCGGGGCGCACCAGCGAGAACGACGGGCGGCGGGCATCGCTGCCGTCGGTCTTCAGGGTGATCTTGTCGGTCAGGCCGACGATGTCTTGGAGCAGGCCCAGCAGCTCCTGGGATTTCGCGCTGTCATCGAGGGACGCGACGATCTCGAACGGCAGGGTGACCTTTTCCAGGTAGGCCTTCAACTGGGCTTTAAGATTGGCGTCCAACATGGCGGAAATTCCTCAAATACGAAAATTCGGGCAATAAAATGCCCGGACGGATCGCGCCCGGGCATCGGGCACCACAAGGGCCGGTAAATGGCCCAAACAGCGCAGAGTTGGTCCTTTCCGACCTGAGACAGGCCGGAAAGGAAGTCGGCAAATTTAGATCTTGCCAACCAGGTCCAGCGACGGAGCCAGAGTGGCTTCGCCTTCTTTCCACTTGGCCGGGCAAACCTGACCCGGGTTAGCGGCGGTGTACTGAGCAGCTTTCAGCTTGCGCAGGGTCTCGGAAACATCACGAGCGATTTCGTTGGAGTGGATTTCCAGGGTCTTGATCTGGCCTTCCGGGTTGATGATGAAGGTGCCGCGCAGAGCCAGACCTTCTTCCGGAATGTGCACGCCGAAAGCGTTGGTCAGCTGGTGGGTCGGGTCACCGATCAGCGGGAACTGAGCCTTGCCAACGGCCGGCGAAGTTTCGTGCCATACCTTGTGCGAGAAGTGGGTGTCGGTGGTCACGATGTAGACCTCGGCACCGGCCTTCTGGAACTCGGCGTAGTTGTTGGCGGCGTCTTCGATTTCAGTCGGGCAGTTGAAGGTGAAGGCGGCCGGCATGAAGATCAGCACGGACCACTTGCCCTGCAGGGACTGCTCGGTGACTTCAACGAACTCGCCAGCGTGGAAAGCGTTGACCTTGAACGGTTGAACCTGAGTGTTGATGAGGGACATCTCTGACTCCTTATGAGGTTTGTGTGAGGATTAAAAATCTACGGTCGCTATATTAGCTACCTAACGGAAAAAAGCTTATTGATTACGACCATGATATCGATTGAATGCACCAATCGATGCTGCAGCCCTCGCCGTGCGGGAGCTGCAGCCCTGGCTCAGGCCAGGTTGGGGTCAATCAGCAGAGCGAGTTTACCCGCGACTTGATTACCGGCGAGTGTCTCGAACGCCGTCTCACTGTCTTCGATGGCAAAACTGCGCTCGAGTTGCGGCTTCAATCGACCTTCGCTGAACAGCGGCCACACCTGCTGCTGCAGATCGTGCAACAGATCGGCCTTGAACAGATCGTCGCGGTTGCGCAGGGTCGAACCGATCAGCTGGATGCGCTTGCCCAGCACCAGAGCCAGGTCCAGCGTGGCCTCACGACCACCCATCAGGCCGATATTGATCCAACGCCCGTCACGGGCCAGCAACTCAAGGTTGAGCGCCGCATATTGCCCGCCAACCGGATCGAGGATCACGTCGAACGGCCCGAAATCGCGCAGCGCCTGCAGATCGTCACCACGCAGAGCGCCACCCTGGGCGCCGAGCGCTTCGCAGTAGGCCAGTCGCTCGGGCGAGCCGACGCTGACCCAGCAGGGGTTACCGAACGCCTTGCACAGCTGGATCGCCGCCGAGCCGACACCGCTGGCACCGGCATGCAACAGGACTTTTTCACCGGGACGCAGGGCGCCGAGCTGGAACAGGTTGAGCCAGGCAGTGGCATACACCTCCGGCACCACAGCCGCCTCTACCAAGCTCAGCCCCTCGGGGACCGGCATGGCGTGGCGGGCATCGAGCACCACTTCTTCAGCCATACCACCGCCGGCAAGCAGACAGCAGACCCGATCACCCACCTGCCAGGCGCTACCGGCACCGACCTCGATAACGACGCCGGAGCATTCCAGCCCCAGCGCCTGGCTCGCGCCTGGAGGCGGTGGATAAAGTCCGGCGCGCTGCAGCAGATCAGCCCGATTAAGCCCAGCGGCTGCCACCTTCACCCGAATCTGCCCTGCGTCACAGGTCTGCGCCGGTTGTTCCAGCCACTCCGCACGCCCTTCGACGCCTTGCAATGCCTTCATGCTGCCTCCATAGTGCAAGTGAACCGAGCCCAGCGCTGACCGCTGGGCTTTTGCCTAGCGCCAACGGAACCTGGCGCCCTCAGATACGGCCTAATATGCGTTATCAACTGCCACTACGTCGAATCAGCATGAAGCGATCTCTAGCAAGCACCGCCCTCGCCCTCGTACTCGGCTTCAGTGCCCTGCCGCTGGCGGCCAAGACCACCACAGCGACCAGTTGGGACTATCTGCAGCCAGACCGCGAGCAGGTGATCGCCAGCCTCAACGTAGTGGAGCTGCTACGCCGCCACCACTACAACAAGCCGCCGTTGAACGACGAACGTTCGATTCAGATCTATGACAACTACCTGAAGTTGCTCGATCCGTCTCGCAGCTACTTCACTGCGGCCGACATCGCCGAATTCAACCAGTGGCGCACCAAGTTCGACGACCTGCTGAAAAGCGGCGACCTCGAGCCGGGCTTCACCCTCTATCGCCGCCACCTGACCCGCATGGAAGAGCGCCTGAACTACGCGCTGGCGGAGCTGGGCAAAGGCGTCGACAAGATCGACTTCACTGTCGACGAACAATTGCAGGTCGATCGCGAGAAAGCGCCTTGGGCCAAAGACCGCGCCGAACTCGACGAACTGTGGCGCAAACGTGTCAAAGATGAAGTGCTGCGTCTGAAGATTGCCGGCAAGGAAACCAAGGACATCCAGGAGCTGCTGACCAAGCGCTACAAGAACCAGTTGGCGCGCCTCAAGCAGACCCGTGGTGAGGACGTGTTCCAGGCCTACATCAACGCCTTCGCCACCACCTACGACCCGCACACCACCTATCTGTCGCCGGATAACGCGGAAAACTTCGACATCAACATGAGCTTGTCGCTGGAAGGCATTGGTGCCGTCCTGCAAAGCGACAACGAGCACGTCAAGGTGGTACGTCTGGTGCCTGCCGGCCCGGCCGAGAAGAGCAAGCAAATTGCACCGGCCGACAAGATCGTCGGTGTTGCTCAAGGCAAAGACGAAATGGTCGACGTCATCGGCTGGCGTCTGGACGAAGTGGTCAAGCTGATTCGTGGCCCGAAAGGCTCCACCGTGCGCCTGGAAGTGATTCCCGCAAGCAACCCGCCCAGCGACCAGACCAGCAAGGTGGTCACCATCACCCGTGAGGCGGTCAAGCTCGAAGAACAGGCAGCGAAGAAGAAAGTGCTGCACCTGACCCAGGATGGCCGTGACTACAAGCTCGGCGTGATCGAACTGCCGGCCTTCTACCTGGACTTCAAGGCCTTCCGCGCTGGCGACCCGAACTACAAGAGCACCACCCGTGACGTCAAACGCCTGCTCGATGAGCTGCAAGCCGAGAAGGTCGACGGTGTGGTCATCGACCTGCGTAACAACGGTGGTGGCTCGCTGCAGGAAGCCACCGAGCTGACCAGCCTGTTCATCGAACAAGGCCCCACCGTACTGGTACGCAACGCCGACGGCCGCGTCGACGTGCTTGCCGACGAGAACAAAGGCATCTACTACAACGGCCCACTGGCGGTACTGGTCAACCGCCTGTCTGCCTCAGCCTCGGAGATTTTCGCCGGTGCCATGCAGGACTATCACCGCGCGCTGATCCTCGGTGGCCAGACCTTCGGCAAGGGCACCGTGCAGACCATTCAGCCGCTCAACCATGGCGAACTGAAACTGACCCTGGCCAAGTTCTACCGCGTTTCCGGCCAGAGCACCCAGCACCAGGGCGTGATCCCCGACATCACCTACCCAGACGTCATGGACACCAAGGACATCGGCGAAAGCGCCCTGCCCGCCGCCCTGCCCTGGGACAGCATCCGCCCAGCGATCACCCCCGAGCTGGATCCGATCAAACCCTTCCTCAGCGAACTGAAAGCTCGTCACGACCAGCGCACGGCCAAGGACCCGGACTTCGTCTTCACCCGCGACCGCCTGACCCTGGCCAAGAAGCTGATGGCAGAAACCACTGTCAGCCTCAACGAGCAGACCCGTCGTGCACGCCAGGCGGACGTCGAGGCCAAACAGCTGGCACTGGAGAACAACCGCCGCCAGGCCAAGGGCGAGGAGCCACTCAAGGAGCTGGAGAAAGAAGACGAGGACGCGTTGCCAGTCGCCGACGAGAAGAGCACACCCGAAGATGATGCTTACCTGGCAGAATCCGGCCGCATCCTGCTCGACTACCTGGGGCTGAACCCCTCGCTAGCGGTGCATTGAGGCGATTCCACTAGCGTCATCAAATCGTCATCGAACTGTCGTGAAATGAAGGGCCGGCCAAAAGCCGGCCCTTTCGTTTCCGGCAGATCGAGCACACCATGACCGTCACCGAGCAGTTGAGCGCACTGGGGAAGATCCTCGCTCACGGCGACCTCAGCAGCCTGTTCCAGCCTATCGTCTCGCTGTCCGAACAGCGCATTCTCGGCTATGAGGCACTGACCCGCGGCCCGTCCAACAGCCCGCTGCACTCACCTCTGACGCTATTCGCCGTGGCGCGTCATGCCGGTCGCCTGAGCGAACTGGAAATGGCTTGCCGCAAGAGCGCCTGCAAGGGTTTCAGCGCACTGGGCCTGGAGGGCAAGCTGTTTCTCAACGTCTCGCCAGAGTCGCTGCTTGACCCCAGCCACCAGCCAGGACGCACCCTGAAGTTGCTCCAGGCTTTCGGTATTCCACCCAGCCAAGTGGTGATCGAACTCACTGAGCAGTCGCCCACCGAAGACTTCGCCCTGCTCGACAATGCGCTGCATCACTACCGCGCCATGGGGTTTTCCATTGCCCTGGACGACCTGGGCGCTGGCTACTCCAGCCTGCGTCTGTGGTCGGAGCTGCGCCCCGACTATGTGAAGATCGACCGCCACTTCATCGACGGCATCCACCAGGACGCAGTGAAGCGCGAGTTTGTCGGCTCGATCCTGAAGATGGCCGACGCCTCACGGGCTCAGGTGATCGCCGAAGGCATCGAACTGCCCGAAGAGCTGGCCGTCCTGGCGGAGATGGGTGTCGACCTGGTGCAGGGCTACCTGCTCAGCAGGCCGCAGGAAAAGCCACCACGCGATGCCCGTCAAATGCTGCCCAAGGTGCAGAGCAGCCAGGCCAGCCTCAGTGAAGACAGCCATGACCTCAGTGCCCTGCTCAACGAGCAACCCGCTGTCGATCAGCACACGGCCATCGCCGAAGTGCTGGATATCTTCCGCGCCCAGGCCAACCTGAACTCCCTGGCCGTATTGGACACGCAGCGCCAACCAGTCGGTATCGTCCACCGCCATTCGCTGTCCGAAGCCCTGCTCAAGCCCTTCGCCACCGATCTGTTCGCACGCAAACCCATCAGCCGCCTGATGAGCCAGGACTTTCTCGCCGTGGAGCTGACGCAGTCCCTGCAGAAGGTCAGTCGCCTGCTCACCAGCCGTGCACGCCAGCGCATCGAGGAAGACTTCATCATCATCCAGGGCGGACGTTATTTGGGCCTGGGCAGGGTTATCGACGTCCTCAAGCTGATCACCGAGCAGAAATTGCAGCAGGCGCGTCACGCCAACCCGCTTACGCTGCTACCGGGCAACGTACCCATCCAGCAATGCCTGGGCCGCTTGTTGCAACAGCAGCGCGAAGCCGCGGTGTGCTACGTGGATCTCGATAGCTTCAAACCCTTCAACGATCTCTACGGCTATGCCAAGGGCGATGAGGTACTGCTATGCCTGGCGCAATGCCTGAACGACCGGGTCGATCCGGCCCGCGACTTCGTCGGGCATATCGGTGGTGACGACTTCATGTTGGTGCTCGGCTCGCCCGATTGGCGCGACAAGCTCAGCAAACTGATCGAGGACTTTCAGAATCAGTGCCGACGCTTCTATCGCGACGAGCACCTCCAGGCCGGCTGCTTCATCGCCCATAATCGCCACGGACAACGCCAGGAATATGCGCTGCTATCACTCTCGATCGGCGTAGTGCACGTAAAAGCGGAACATTGCGCGCTGCTCGACGCCTCACGCCTGGCTGAGCTGGCTTCCGAAGCCAAACGTCAGGCCAAGGCCATTCCCGGCTATAGCCTGCATATTCTCGAGGGCTCAACGGCCTGAGCGGGTAGCCTCGGCCGCCAGGGCGGCATAGCGCTCAGCAGCTTGCAGGTCTGGCTCCAGCCCCGGCGCACCGTCGCGATAGAGTTGGCTCAGTCGGCTGGTCGCCAGAGGATGTTCGGCCGCCAGGGCCATCTCCCACCATCGCACTGCCTGCGCGGCATCCGGCGCCTGGCGGGTATCGCCCTGCAAGGATTGCACGCCCAACTGATAGGCGGCCTTGCCGTCGCCACTATTGGCCGCCAGGCGCAACAGCCTCAGCCCCTCCTCGCGCGCACCCAGACCCTGGCCGCGAAACAGCAGAATATGCCCATAGAAGCCCTGCGCCTGGGTATCACCAAGATTGGCCATGCGCCCGTACTGACCCTGCATCCATTGCCACAGACGCGGCTGTCGCAGCGCCGCTGGCCAATGAAACAGACGCCGGGCCAGCCAGTAGCCCAGTCGCGCGCGCAACTGCCAGAGCCACCTAGACATCGGCGGGGTAATCGAATTCGAACACCCTGACCACCTCGGCTGCATGCCAGGAGGCAGCGGCCACACCGTCGGAAGCGCCGCTGAAGCGCCCCAGGCGCATCACGCAGTCGAAAAATCCGGTACGCGGCAGGCGGCTGGCTCCCTGGCTGATGACCAGGGCGCTGCGCAACGGGCGCTCGGCGCGGGCATCCAGTGCGGCCAGGTGCTCCAGTGCAGCTGTAAGGGTCTGCATGGCTGGAGTTGGCAGATCGAGTCGCTCGATCAGTGCCCGATAGGTGAGCAGATGACGCTGACGACGAGCGTCGTCCAGCGCCGTCAGCAAGGCCTGCCAATGATGACGACTGATGCGAACGCTCAAGACCAGCCCTCCAGCCCCAACTCCCAGGCCAGCGAGCGCAGAATCGCAGCATCGGGTTGGCGCTCGCCACTCTCGATCATCGCCAGGTAATGCGGGCTGATACCGACGCTGCGCGCCAGGCTCTCCGCCGCCAGGCCCTTGTCCTCTCGCAACACGCGAAGTTGCTCGAGCCCTGGTCGCTGGGCCTCTGCAGTCGGCACGGCAGCCTTGACTGCCACCACGGGCTGGTGACCTGCAGCCTGCAACAGGGCCTGATAATCGGCCCAGGGCAGCACCGCGTATTCCGGTTCACCATCGCGGGCAATGATTTGCACACTCATGAGTCTCTCCGTTGGAACGCAGGGCCGACAACCTCGACCCCTTCCTTGCAAGCGGCCATCTTAACAGGCGTCTGCCGCTCGGAGCGTGATCTATACTGCCAAGGTCTCAAGCACGGTTCCCACAGCCCTGTCGCGCGGGAACGACCCCGTAAACCTGCAGTGGGGAGTCGCCTTGCGAAGGTTCTGCGCATTGTCGCTCGGGCTGCTAAGCAGCCTCTGTAGCGCCGAAGGTCTGATGTGGGGTTACGGCCCAGCCGACACCATGCCTTATGTGGGCCTGGCCCAGCAGCAGGTAAAGCATGGGCTGGCGTATCACCTCAGCCAGGAAATCAGCAAACGCTTCGCACTGCCCGTCGAGTTTCTCGAAACCCCCAACAATCGTTTGGAACCCTACCTGCAACAGGGCCGCCTGCACCTGGTCTGTAACACCAACCCCGAGTGGGTCAGCCAACCGCAGCAGTATCACTGGTCACCGGCCCTGTATGACGAAGAAGACGTACTGCTGCAGCGGATGGACCAGCCAGAGCTGACTGGCCTTACCAGTCTTTACGGCAAGGTGCTTGGCACCAGCCTCGGCTACACCTACAGCCAGCCATTGATGGGCGCCTTCGCCACCGGCAAGGTCAGCAGACAGGACGTACGCGACCTCGATACCAGCCTGCACATGCTCGACAAAGACCGCCTGAGCGCCGTGATCGACATGCAGCGCAACCTGGCCTACAAGCTCGCTCAGCACCCACAGATGCAACTGCGTTTCAGCCCCTGGGTGGTGCAACGCTATCAGGTCTACTGTGCCTACAGCCGCCATCTGCCCATTCCAGCGGAGCAACTGGACGCCCTGCTGCAGGAGCTACTCGACCAACACCTGATCGAACAATGGCTGGATGAAGCGCTCAGGAGTGCAACGGATCGACCCGTTCAGCATTCGGCAGATGCTCAATGAGCGCCAGGCGCTCGGGGCTCTGCTTGTCGCGCCATGCCTTGAAGGCTTCCAGCTCGCCATGCCAGGTACGCATCACCCAGGCCAGCACAGCCAGATCATCGACGAAACCAATGCCGACCAACCAGTCTGGAATGGCATCGAATGGGGTGATGAAGTACAGCAATGCCGCTACCACCATCAGCAACGCCTGATTGCTGATCTGCCGGTACTCACCCTTGAACCAGGCCAGGCTGAGTGCACGCAGCAGCTGCAGGTCTTCCTTGAGTGCGGCGAAGCGTTGCCCTTGCGGCGTACGCTTGTCACCGAGTGCACGGAGCAACTCAGGCAAGCGACCCTCGCGCAGAAAGCGGGCAGCCAGCGGCAGGTAACGCGTCAGTTTCCACGGCGCTTTCATTCGACCTCCTCGGCAAGCCAGGCGCTATCGGGGCTTGCCTCGCTTATCCACCGAAGCTGTGGATAAATCTGTGCAAAGACTTTCGACAAGCTTATCAAAGCCCCGTGGCATGGGGCCCCGGCTTAGATCGGATATTTTTTATACAGCATATAAAATCCATGAAAATCAACAAGTTGCTGATTGACATAGAAAGCTTGCAACGGTAGTGCGGACTTGTTAGGAATGTTTCCCATGATGTGCATAAGCGTAACACTCCGAGCACCACGAACCTGCTGGCCAAGCCCAGAAACGACAACGCCCCGTCAAGACGGGGCGTTGTCATCGAACAGCAAGTGTTACTGCTCGGTCGGCTCGGCAGCAGCCTGATCCTTGATAGCGATCAGTTCCAGATCGAATACCAGTACCGAGTTGGCCGGAATTGCCGGGGACGGGCTCTGCTCGCCATAAGCCAGCTCGCTGGGGATGTACAGCTTGTACTTCTCGCCAACGTGCATCAGCTGCAGACCTTCCACCCAGCCCGGAATCACGCCACCAACCGGCAGGTCGATGGGGCTGCCACGGGCGACGGAGCTGTCGAACACGCTGCCATCGGTGAGCTTGCCTTCGTAGTGAACAGTCACTACGTCACTTTCCTTGGGCTGAGCACCGTCGGCCTTCTTGATCACTTCGTATTGCAGACCGGAAGCGGTGGTGACGACACCCTCACGCTTGCCGTTCTCTTCGAGGAATTTCTTGCCGGCTTCAGCGGCTTCCTTGTTCAGCGCAGTCATGCGCTCTTGCGCACGGTTTTGCAGGAAGGAGAAGGCCTCAACCATCTCTTCGTCCTTGATGCGCGGCTCCTTCTTCGCCAGCGCGTCCTCGATACCCTGAGCGACGGCCTTGGAATCCAGATCATCCATGCCCTCTTCGGACAGGCTGCGCCCCATGTTCAGGCCGATGCCATAGGAGGCTTTCTGCGCCGGGCTCTTGAGTTCGACTTCGCTGGTTTGCGAATCGCAACCGGCAAGCACCAGGCCCACCAGGGCAACCGCCGCCGCCAAACGATGCTGTTTCATGCTTGTTCCTTGTAGATGCGCCCGAAGGCCGTCGTGTGAAAGCGCGAGCTTAGCAGTACGCTGCAATCACTGGCTACGGCATAGGAGCCGAGCAATGCGCATAAGTTCAAGCAAACAAAGGATTTTTTGAAGATTTCGGCGAATGCCGAGAGGTTGTCACAGGAGGGGATGAAGCGAGGAAAAGAATGGCGCAGCGGACGGGACTCGAACCCGCGACCCCCGGCGTGACAGGCCGGTATTCTAACCGACTGAACTACCGCTGCGCGTAACTGCGAGATTGGTGGGTGATGACGGGATCGAACCGCCGACCCTCTGCTTGTAAGGCAGATGCTCTCCCGGCTGAGCTAATCACCCTTCACTCTCGAAGTGGGGCGCATTCTAGAGAGCGATCCTGACCTTGGCAAGCCCTCTTCGCAAAAAAATTTACCGACGCAGCAAGAACTTAGGCGAGACCAGCGAATTTCCTCAGCGGCTCGTTGTCAGGGTTGGCCTGAGCACGTCAGCGGAGAATAATGCGCGCTCTGTGCCGGCGGACCGATCATGATCCTGTTGATGGCCCGCCACCTTCATCCGTCGCTGCGCGCCGGCTCGAGAGAGCCCAAGGATGGCGCCACCCCCGCGACTTCATCATCAATGGAGAGTCACCCGCTCATGTGGTTTCGTAACCTGCTGGTCTACCGCCTCACCCAGGACATCCCTTTCGACGCCGAAGCGCTGGAGACAGCACTGTCC
Organism: Ectopseudomonas composti; assembly: GCF_900115475.1. Taxonomy (GTDB): domain Bacteria; phylum Pseudomonadota; class Gammaproteobacteria; order Pseudomonadales; family Pseudomonadaceae; genus Aquipseudomonas; species Aquipseudomonas composti. Next base: position 294,725 of record NZ_FOWP01000006.1, on the reverse strand, counting down.
AGCAAGCCGGCACGTCCCTGCGCCAGCCAGGAGCTGACCACCTACGGTTTCACCGCCCCCTTCGGCAAAGGTGCCGATGCACCACTGGTGCACGTCAGCGGCGACTTCCTGCTGATCGGCGCACGCAAGGAAGAACGCATCCTGCCGGGTTCGGTGGTGCGTGACGCGCTTAAGGAGAAGGTCGACGAGATCGAGAACACCCAGATGCGCAAGGTGTACAAGAAAGAGCGCGACCAGATCAAAGACGAGATCGTCCAGGCCTTCCTGCCGCGCGCGTTCATCCGCAAATCCGGCACCTTCGCCGCCATCGCGCCGAAACAGGGCCTGATCCTGGTCGACAGCGCCAGCGCCAAGAAGGCCGAAGACCTGCTCTCCACCCTGCGCGAAGCCATCGGCTCGCTGCCGGTACGCCCGCTGTCGGTGAAAATCGCGCCGACCGCCACCCTGACCGACTGGCTGAAGAACCAGAGCGCCGCCGAAGGCTTCTTCGTGCTCGACGAGTGCGAGCTGCGCGACACCCATGAAGACGGCGGCGTGGTGCGCTGCAAGCGCCAGGACCTGACCAGCGAGGAAATCCAGCTGCACCTCTCCACTGGCAAGCAGGTCACACAGCTGTCGCTGGCCTGGCAGGACAAACTGTCCTTCGTGCTCGACGACAAGCTGACCATCAAGCGCCTGCGCTTCGAAGACGTGCTGCAGGAGCAGGCCGAACAGGACGGCGGTGACGACGCCCTGGCTCAGCAGGACGCCAGCTTCATCCTGATGATGATGACCCTGGTGGAGTTCCTGCCGGAGCTGTTCAGCGCACTCGGTGGCGAAGAGATTCCGCAGGGGATCTAATGACCCGTAGGGTGGATCGGGGCGCGCAGCTGACGCTTTTTTCATCCACCGTTCGGACCGACGGTGGACAAGCTTCGCGTTGTCCACCCTACCCGCTCAGGTCAGCGACTCGAGGCTCTCGGTAAAGGCACTGGCGCCCTGCTCCGCCGTGCTGAAGTTTTGGCGCATGAAGGCGAACAGTTCGCGCCCACAACCACTGGCCGGAGCAGGCCGTGCTGCCGGCTGGCGCGAGGCGAACTCGGCCTCGTCGACCTGCAGCAGCAGTTCACCGGCCCGGCCATCGACACGGATCAGGTCACCATCGCGCACCCGCGCCAGCGGCCCGCCATCGAAAGATTCCGGGCAGACGTGGATGGCTGCCGGGATCTTGCCCGAAGCACCGGACATGCGCCCATCGGTCACCAGCGCCACTTTGAAACCGCGATCCTGCAGCACGCCCAGGTAAGGCGTCATCTTGTGCAGCTCCGGCATCCCATTGCTGCGCGGGCCCTGGAAACGCACCACGGCGACGAAGTCGCGCTCCAGTTTGCCGGCCTTGAAGGCTTCGACCAGATCCAACTGGTCCTCGAAAACCAGCGCCGGTGCTTCCACGATCTGATGTTCCGGCGCAACTGCGGACACCTTCATCACCCCGCGCCCCAGGTTGCCCTGCATCAGGCGCAGGCCGCCTTCTGCCGAGAACGGTCGCGCCACGGGACGCAGCACACTCTCCTCCAGGCTCTCGGTCGGCCCGTCGCGCCAGACCAGCTTGCCCTCTTCGAGGAATGGCTCCTGGGTGTAGCGCGACAAGCCGCGCCCAACCACGGTATTGACCTCCTCATGCAGCAATCCGGCTTCAAGCAGCTCGCGGATCAGGAAGGCCATGCCGCCAGCGGCCTGGAAGTGATTGATGTCGGCCTTGCCATTGGGATAGACGTGCGCCAGGGTCGGCACCACCTCGGACAGATCAGCCATATCCTGCCAGGTCAGCAGGATGCCGGCGGCGCGGGCGATGGCCGGCATGTGCAGGGTGTGGTTGGTGGAGCCGCCAGTGGCATGCAGGGCGACGATGGAGTTGACCAGGCAGCGCTCGTCGACGATCTCGCCAATGGGCATGAACTGGCCACTCTGCTTGGTCAGCCGCGTGACCTGCTGCGCGGCTTCGCGGGTCAGCGCATCACGCAGGGGCGTGCCCGGATTGATGAAGGAGGCGCCCGGCAGGTGCAGGCCCATCACTTCCATCAACAACTGGTTGGTGTTGGCGGTGCCGTAGAAAGTGCAGGTACCCGGCCCGTGGTAAGCGGCCATTTCCGCCGCCAGCAGCTCGTCGCGGGTCGCCTTGCCTTCTGCGTAACGCTGGCGCACGTCGGCTTTCTCCTTGTTGGACAACCCCGAAGTCATCGGCCCGGCCGGCACGAACATGGACGGCAGATGACCGAAACGCAGCGCCCCCATCACCAGGCCCGGCACTATCTTGTCGCACACGCCCAGATACAGCGCGGCATCGAACATGTTGTGCGACAGCGCCACAGCGGTGGACATGGCGATCACCTCGCGACTGGCAATACCCAGCTCCATGCCTGGCTCGCCCTGGGTAACGCCATCGCACATGGCCGGTACGCCGCCGGCGAACTGGCCCACCGAACCCAGGTCACGCAGGGCCTGCTTGATCTGTTCGGGGAAGGTCTCGTAAGGCTGATGCGCCGACAACATGTCGTTGTAAGCCGAAACGATGGCCACGTTGGCCGCATCCATCAGGCGCAGCGTCTGCTTGTCGTGACCACTGCAGCCGGCCACGCCGTGGGCGAAGTTGGCGCACTGCAGTTTGCCACGCTGCGGCCCTTCGCTGGCGGCCGCACGGATCATCTCAAGGTAGCGTTGACGCGTAGCGCGGCTGCGCTCGACAAGACGTTCGGTAACTTCAACAACGCGGGGATGCATGGGGAGTCTCCAGGCTAGCAACTAGCGTCTGTTCGTATTTACAACAAAATACTGCCACTCGGCGGGCTTGATTTCTAGAGCAATGGGAATAATCTTGTAATTCTAACAACAAATTCACGAGACCCTCGCCATGACACTACGAATCGCCATCAATGGCTTCGGCCGCATCGGCCGCAACGTGCTACGCGCACTCTATACCCAGAATTATCGCCAGCACCTGCAGGTCGTGGCTATCAACGACCTGGGCGACAGCGCCATCAACGCGCACCTGCTGCAATACGACAGCGTCCACGGCCACTTCCCCGAAGAGGTTAAGGTCGACGGTGAAAGTCTGTGGATCAAGGGTGATCGCATTGCAGTCAGCGCCATTCGCAACCCGGCAGAACTGCCCTGGAAGACCCATCAAGTCGATGTCGTGCTGGAATGCACCGGGCTGTTTACCGAGCGCGATAAGGCCGCTGCACACCTGGCGGCCGGCGCACGCAAGGTTCTGATCTCCGCGCCCGCCAAGGGCGCCGACGCCACCGTGGTATATGGCGTCAACGAGCAGGTGCTGACGCCTGACATGCAGATCATCTCCAACGCCTCCTGCACCACCAACTGCCTGGCGCCGGTCGCGCAGGCGCTGCATCGCGAGCTGGGCATCGAGCAGGGTTTGATGACCACCATCCACGCCTACACCAACGACCAGAACCTTTCCGACGTTTACCACAGCGATTTGTACCGCGCGCGCTCGGCGACCCAATCGATGATCCCGACCAAGACCGGCGCTGCCGAGGCGGTCGGCCTGGTGCTGCCGGAACTGGCCGGCAAGCTCACCGGTATGGCGGTACGGGTGCCGGTGATCAACGTATCGCTGGTCGACCTGACCCTGCAGGTCAAGCGCGAGACCACTGCCGAGGAAGTCAACGCCCTCCTCAAGGCCGCCAGCGAGCAGTCGCCGGTGCTGGGCTACAACGCACTGCCGTTGGTGTCCTGCGACTTCAACCATAACCCGCTGTCCTCGATCTTCGACGCCAACCACACCAAGGTCAGCGGCAAGCTGCTCAAGGTCATGGCCTGGTATGACAACGAATGGGGTTTCTCCAATCGCATGCTGGACAACTGCCTGGTCCTGGCCCGCCTGCACTGAAAGAGGAGGCTCGATGAGCCGTATCAGCTTCACCCACGCACAACTGCCGGCGCGCAAACGTATCGCCCTGGTGGCGCATGATCACTGCAAAGGCTTCCTGCTGGACTGGTGCGAACGTCAGCGCAACAAGCTTGCTCGCCATGAGCTGGTGGCCACCGGTACCACCGGCCTGCTGCTGAGCAAACGCCTGGGGCTACCGGTGGAAAGCATGATCAGCGGCCCGCTGGGCGGCGACCAACAGATCGGCGCGCGCATCGCCGAACAGCGCGTGGACATGCTGGTGTTCTTCTGGGACCCCTTCGAGCCGCAGCCACACGACCCGGACATCAAAGCCCTGCTGCGTGTAGCGGCGGTGTGGAACATCCCGGTCGCCTGCAACGAAAGCAGTGCCGACTACCTGCTCAGCAGCAGCCTGCTGGAGCAGCAGCACGAGTACCGTATTCCCGACTACCAGGCTTATCTGGCAGCACGCGGCTAGGATGTCGCGGGGCAACCTAGGCAGTGCGCACCGGGGAGCAGCAGCCATCGTTCAGGTGCGCACGGCGCACCCTACGTAACGCTGCCGTTATCCTCCGCTGCACCTGACTGCAGGCACGCGGCTAGAAATCCACCTTGCCCCGCCCCGCCTTGATCGCTCCGCGCTTGCTCTTGCCATCCAGGCGGCGCTTTTTCGAGCCGAGGGTCGGCTTGGTCGGGCGGCGCTTCTTTTCCACCTTGCCGGCACTGCGAATCAACTCGGCAAGACGCTCGAGAGCGTCGGCGCGATTCTGCTCCTGGGTGCGGTACTGCTGCGCCTTGATGATCACCACTCCATCAGCGGTGATACGGCTGTCGGCAAGCGTCAGCAGGCGCTCCTTGTAAAAGGGCGGCAGCGACGAAGCCTGACTATCGAAACGCAGATGCACCGCACTGGACACCTTGTTGACGTTCTGCCCGCCAGCGCCCTGGGCACGGATGGCGGTCAACTCGATTTCTTCATCGGGAAGGTGAACACTGTTGGAGACGATCAGCATGGCCATGATTTCTTGACGCTCATGGCCATCAGGATACCCGCCACAGCTGTAATCTTTGCTTGAAATTTCCCCACGGCATTCCCTCGGCGCCTCGGCTAACGTAGCGGCCTGTCATTTTCCGGAAGCATTCGATGGACTCCATAACCCAGGCGGTACTCGGCGCCAGCATCCAGGGCGCGTTGCTCGGTCGCTGGCAGGGCCGCAAGGCGCTGCTCTACGGAGCGATGCTCGCGACCGTTCCCGATCTGGACGTGGTCATGGAATACGGCGATGCCGTGGCCAACATGACCTACCACCGCGGTTTCAGCCACTCGCTGTTCGTCCTCAGCGGCTTTGCCCTGCTACTGACCTGGCTGGCCAGGCGCTTTCGCCCTCATCCCGGCTACTCGGCCAATCGCCTGTTGCTGACGCTATGGCTGGTGCTGATCACCCACCCACTGCTGGACGCCTTCACCAGCTACGGAACCCAGCTGTTCTGGCCGCTGATGCCGACACCCACGGCCTGGTCCAGCCTGTTCATCATCGACCCGCTGTATACCGTGCCGTTGATCGCTGCAGTGGTGATCAGCCTGTTCACCGGGCTACGCGAACAGAGTTGGCGCATACCCGCCGTAGCGCTGACGGTATCGACGCTGTACATCGGCTTCAGCCTGGCCGGCAAATTCATGGCCGAGCAGCGTGTGGAGCGCGAGCTGGCGCGCCAGGGCATCCAGGCCGAACAGCTGTTCACCACACCGACGCCGCTCAACACCCTGCTCTGGCGCGTCATCGTGCTCGATGGCGAGGATTACCACGAAGCGCTGGTCGGCTGGTTCGATGACGAACCGCCGCAACTGCAACGTTTGCCGCGCGGCACGCACCTGCGCGCGCAACTGACGGGCTCGCTCATGCACCAACGGCTGGATTGGTTCACCGGCGGCATGCTGCGCTACGACCAGGTTGATGGGCACTTGATCGTCACCGATCTGCGCCTGGGCATGACCGGCTTTCATCCCTTCCGCTTCGACTTCGCTCACCTGCAGGACAACAAATGGCAGGTCCACGATCCCATCGACCGCCTGCCCTTCGAGCGTGGCGAGGCCGAACACCTGGTCCTGCTGTTCAAACGCATCTGGCAGCCCGAACTGAAAGTGCCACTGCTGGCCTGGGCCGGCGAGCTACAGAAACCATTTTTAACTGAGACTCGCTCGCAGTAACGGCGTTACTATCGGGGTTTCCTCTTCCGAGGCAGGACGCCTGCAATGTTGTTTCGCCGCTTCGAATCCCTGATCGACGTCTTCAAGCCCAGCCCCGACGTCGCCCCGCCAACCGGCATGCTGCGCTTCTACGGCCACTACCTGAAAAAGGTGTGGCCGCTGATGCTGGCCGTGCTGGTGATTGGCTTCTTCGCCGCATTGATCGAAGTGGCACTGTTCAGTTTCCTCGGCCAATTGATCGACATGGCCCAGGCCAGCACGGATGCCAGCAGCTTCTTCAGCGAGCATCGAAACGCACTGCTGTGGATGCTGCTGGTGGCGCTGATCATCCGCCCCGTGGTGTTCGGTCTGCATAACCTGCTCACTCACCAGGCGGTCAATCCGGGCCTGACCAACCTGATCCGCTGGCAGAACCACCGCTACGTGCTCAAGCAGAGCCTGAGCTTCTTCCAGAACGACTTCGCCGGCCGCATCGCCCAGCGCGTGATGCAGACCGGCCCCTCATTGCGCGACTCGGCGATGCAGGTAATCGACGCACTGTGGCATGTGGTGGTCTATGCCGGCAGCGCGCTGTACCTGTTCGCCGCCGCCGACCTGCGCCTGGTGGTGCCGCTGGCCTTGTGGATCGTCGGTTACAGCGCGGCGCTGTGGTACTTCGTGCCGCGCATCAAAGCGCGCTCCGCTGCGGCGTCCTCGGCGCGCTCCAAGGTCATGGGTCGGGTGGTCGATGGCTACAGCAACATCGCCACGCTCAAGCTGTTCGCTCACTCACAGGAGGAAGAAAGCTACGCCCGTGAAGCCATGCAGGACCTGCTCGACAAATTCCGCCGGCAATCGCGCACCATCACCGCGCTGGACTTCCTGATCACCTGCCTCAACGGCATGCTGATCGTTGGCACCGGTGCTCTGGCCTTGTGGTTATGGAGCCAGGCACAGATCACCACTGGCGCTATCGCCCTGGCGCTGGGCCTGGTGATTCGCATCAACAACATGGCCGAATGGATCATGTGGGTGGTCAACGGCATTTTCGAGAACGTCGGCACCGTGCAGGACGGCATGCAAAGCATCGTTCAACCACGCCAGGTGCTCGACCGCGACGATGCCAAGCCGATCCAGGTGCAGCATGGCGGCGTGCGCTTCGACGACATCCACTTCCACTACGGTAAGCGCGGCGGCGTGATCGCCGGCCTCAGCATCGATATTCGTCCTGGCGAAAAGATCGGCTTGGTCGGCCCGTCCGGCGCCGGCAAGTCGACCCTGGTCAATCTGCTGCTGCGCCTATACGACCTGGAAAGCGGCAGGATCCTGATCGACGATCAGGATATCGCCACGGTGACCCAGGAGAGCCTGCGCGCCAATATCGGTGTGGTGACCCAGGACACCTCGCTTCTACATCGTTCGATTCGCGACAACCTGCGTTACGGCAAGCCCGCTGCCAGCGACGACGAACTCTGGGAAGCGGTACGCAAGGCGCGCGCCGATGCCTTCATCCCTACGCTCGATGACAGCCAGGGCGGGCGCGGCATGGATGCGCAGGTGGGCGAGCGCGGCGTGAAACTGTCCGGCGGTCAGCGCCAGCGCATTGCCATCGCCCGCGTGCTGCTCAAGGACGCGCCGATCCTGGTGCTGGACGAAGCCACCTCGGCGCTGGATTCAGAAGTTGAAGCGGCCATTCAGGAGAGCCTGGACAGCCTGATGGAAGGCAAGACGGTAATCGCCATCGCCCACCGCCTGTCGACCATCGCGCGGATGGATCGCCTGGTGGTGATCGACCAGGGGCAGGTCATCGAAACCGGCACCCACGCCGAGCTGATCGCCCGTGGCGGCCTGTATGCACGCCTGTGGCAGCACCAGACCGGTGGTTTCGTCGGGGTGGAATAACGGGAACGCCCCTCTCCCATAAATGGGAGAGGGGGCAGACTGTGCCTAAACGAAGCTATATTAGCCCAGCAGAACTACTCCGCAGCCGGCTTCTTGCGCTTGAGCGGCGCGCTGCCGTCGGCGCTGACCAGCACAGAAGGCTTGCCAGCCGGACGTGGACCGGTCTTGCGCTTGGATGCACTGGCCTTCTTCGGGTCTTTCTTCTCGGTCTTTTTCTTCTTGCTGCCAGCAGCCTTACCAGACGCCTTGAGGTTCTTCGGCCCCTGGTAAACGCCCTTGAGTTCCTTGATGGTACGGCGCTCGAAACGCTGCTTGAGGTAGCGTTCGATGCTCGACATCAGGTTCCAGTCGGTATGGCAGATCAGCGATACGGCCAGACCCTCGCCACCAGCACGGCCGGTACGACCGATGCGGTGCACGTACTCGTCACCGGAGCGCGGCATGTCGAAGTTGATCACCAGATCCAGGCCTTCGACGTCCAGGCCGCGCGCCGCCACATCCGTGGCCACCAGCACCTTGACCGCACCCTGGCGCAGACGGTCGATGGCCAGCTTGCGATCCTTCTGGTCCTTCTCGCCATGCAGCACGAACGCCTTGACTCCAGCGGTCACCAGCTTGCCGTAGAGACGGTCGGCCTGCACACGGGTGTTGGTGAAGACGATGGCCTTGTCGTAGGCCTCGTTGGTCAGCAACCAGTCGACCAGTTGTTCCTTGTGGTAGTTGTGGTCGGCCGTGATGATCTGCTGACGGGTACCCTCATTGAGCTGGCTGACGCTGTTGAGCATCAGGTGCTGTGGATCCTTGAGCACCTTGGCGACCATCTCGCGCAGGCCGTTGCCGCCAGTGGTGGCAGAAAACAGCAGGGTCTGGTGCGGGCCGCAGGCCTCGGCCAGGCGCTGGGCGTCCTCGGCGAAGCCCATGTCGAGCATGCGGTCGGCCTCGTCGAACACCAGCACTTCAACCTCGTCCAGCGGCAGGTTACCGGCGTTGGCGTGCTCGATCAGACGGCCAGGCGTACCGATCAGAATATCGATCTTGCGCATCATCGCGGCTTGCACCTTGAAGTCCTCGCCACCGGTCACCAGACCGGCCTTGAGGAAGGTGAACTGGCCGAAGCGCTCGACTTCCTTGAGCGTCTGCTGGGCCAACTCGCGGGTCGGCAGCAGGATCAACGCACGAATGCTCAGACGCTGCTTGGAGTTGCCATCACCGAGCAGGCGATTGAGCAACGGCAGGACGAAGGCGGCGGTCTTACCGCTGCCGGTCTGGGCGATCACCCGCAGGTCCTTGCCCTCCAGCGCAGGCGGAATCGCTGCCGCCTGCACCGGAGTTGGCTCGACGAAATTAAGCTCGGCCACGGCTTTCAGCAGGCGTTCATGCAGGGCGAATTGGGCAAACACGGGGGCACTACCTCAAAGAAATCGACAAAACGGTGCATAGCCTAACGGTTTCCGCCGTCGGGGCCGAATTTCTTTGCATATTCCACGTTCGGAGTAGGCACCATCCGCCAGTGAAACGGGCCTTAGAAGTGCACTATCTGCCGACAAGCGGTAAGGCGCGCGAAGAACTTGTCTCGGTGGCACCACTCCAATTTTCAGATGGCCCCCTCGAGGTGCAATGATGAACCCGTCACTGATCTATCACGTCACTTCCAGTCTTGATGGCTACATCGCTCGCCCCGATGGCCGCCTCGACTGGTTCGATTCACTGCGCAAGGCCGATGAAGAGTACGCCTTTCAGTACTTCTACTCCGGTATCGATGCCCTGCTGATGGGTCGTGGCACCTACGAGGCGCTGCTCAAGCGCGGCGGCCCCTGGCCCTATCCCGGCAAGCCCTGCGTGGTGCTGACGCGCCTCGCCCTGCCGCGTGCCACGGATGAAATCCAGCTGACTCACTGCACACCCGCACAAGCCGTGGTAGCACTGAACGAGGCCGGTTTCCAGCGTATCTGGTTGGTCGGCGGCAGCCTGCTGGCAGGAAACTGCTACACCGCCGGGCTGATCGACGAAGTGGTGATCAACCTGGTGCCGCACCTGCTCGGTGCCGGTATTCCAATGCTGGCGACCGGCATGGAACGCAGTCTGACGCTGAGCGACCAACGCCGCTTCACCAGCGGCACGCTGCAGGTGCACTATCAGGTGCAGAAGCAGGTTAGCCTGCCAAGGCAGATCCCCGCGCCGCGTATCAACGCGGCCTGAGGTTCTCGCGCTGCTGCTTGCGCAGCAGCCGAGCGCTGTCCCAACCGACCAGCAGCACAGCCACCCAGATCGGCAGGTAGGTCAACCATTGCCCCGCATCGAAGGTCTCGCCCAGCACCAGTAGCGCCACGGCGAACAACAGCACCGGCTCGACATAGCTAAGAATGCCGAATAGCCCCAAGGGTAGAAGCCGACTGGAGGCCATGTATGCAGCGAACGCCAGCGTACCGATCAACGCCATCACCGGCACCAGCAGCCACAGCAGCGGACGCTCGGCAAATGCACCGACGGGACCGTAGGTGACGATCAGCCAGATCGCCAACGGCGCCAGCATCAGCATCTCCAGCACGAAACCGGACAGCGCATCCAGGCGCATCCAACGACGCAGCATGAAGTAAGGCGGATACCCCAGCGCGGTGATCAGCGTCAGCCAGGAGAACGCCTGGGTACGCCACAGCTCGTGCAGCACGCCGAGCATGGCGCAGGTCACTGCCAGGCGCTGCAGCGGGCGCAGGCGCTCGCCATAGAACAGCCGGCCGGTCAGCACCATCGCCAGTGGCAGGAGGAAGTAGCCCATGGACACTTCCAGCATATGCCCTGCCAGCGGCGCCCAGAGAAACAGCCCCCACTGCACGCCGATCAGCGCCGCCGCCACTGGGCAGGCAGCCAACAGCAGCGGCTCGCGACGCAAGCGCACGAAGGTCTCGCGCAGCAAAGTGGTCTGCCGTGCCAGCACCACCAGCAGCAGGACCAAAGGAATAGACCAGAGCACGCGCTGAGCGAATATCTGCACGCCATCGAGCGGCGTCAGCCACTGCACGTAGCCTGGCAGCACGGCGAACAGCACCGAGGCGCCGACCGACAGCGCCACACCACGCCCGGACAGTTGCATCAGTGCACCTCGGCAGGCGTGCGGCGCGCACGCCCCAGATTGACCAGCGGCAGCGACGCCGCGATCACGGCACCGCCCAGGGCCAGGCGTAGCAGATCGGCGTCGTGATTCCAGATCAGCAGATTGACCAGTAATCCTGCCGGCACCAGCGCATTGTTCATCACCGCCAGGGTGCCGCCATCGACCAGGCTTGCGCCCTTGTTCCACCAGTACAGACCAAGGCCGGACGCCACCACGCCGAGCCAGGCCAGCACTCCCCACTGCAACGGGGTGCTCGGCAGACGCTCGCCGTTACCCAGCAGCAGGAACGCGGGCAGCGCGATCAGCAACGCGCCCAGGTAGAAGAAGCCGAAGCGCCGGTACTGTGGTTCACTCGAAGGATGTTTGAGCAACAGATGCTTGTACAGCACCTGCCCGGCAGCGAAGGTGAAGTTGGCGATCTGCAGCAATACGAAACCGAGCATGAAGCCGCTGCTGATACCGTCGTAGCGAATGATCCCCGCCCCGAACACCGCGACGAGGGCGGCGACTAGCGCCCAAGGGTTGAACCTGCGGTTCAGGGCATCCTCGATCAGCGTCACGTGCAGCGGCGTGAGGATGGTGAATAGCAGCACTTCCGGCACGGTCAGCACCGAGAAGCTGAGGTACAGGCAGACGTAGGTGATGCCGAACTGCAGCGCGCCGATCAGCAGCATGCCGCGCACGAAGGCCGGGGCATGTCCGCGCCAACGGGTCAGCGGCACGAACAGCAGACCGGCGATGACGATGCGCGTCAGCACCGCGAAGTAGCTGTCGACCCGACCGGCCAGGTACTCACCGATCAGGCTGAAGGAAACAGCCCACAGCAGGGTCACGATCAACAGATAGCGCATGGTCACCTCAGGAACAGGCGGCGACCTTAGCGCGTTCGTCACGGACGTACAATCGACAGCTGGCGAACCCCATCGGCCTCATGTGCAAGCCGTCGTCACTGGACAAGAGCGCGTCGCCAGAGCCACGTAAAAAAGCCGGTCATTGCTTGCGCAATGCCCGGCAGGAGCGCCCAGGAGCCCAGGCGCCAGGAGAGTGTCGGATCAGGCCACTTCAGCCAGCTTGGCCTTGGCCTGGGCCAGCCCTTTTTCGCTGAACTCGGCGCCCATGTTCAGGCCTTCGGCATGGATGAACTGGACGTCGTGGATACCGATGAAGGCCAGCGCCTGGCGCAAGTAGGGTTCCTGATGATCGAGGCCGCTGCCGGCATAAATGCCGCCTCGGGCGGTGAGCACGAAGGCACGCTTGCCGGTCAGCAGGCCCTGCGGGCCGGTATCGGTGTACTTGAAGGTGACGCCAGCACGCAGTACGTGGTCCAGCCAGGCCTTGAGGGTGCTGGGGATGGCGAAGTTGTACATCGGCGCAGCCAACACCAGCACATCAGCAGCCAGCAGCTCATCGGTCAGTTGATTGGAACGCGCCAGGGCAGCTTTCTCGGCGTCGCTCTGCTGCTCGCTCGGGGTCATCCAGCCACCCAGCAGGGTGGCGTCGAGGTGCGGCACCGGCTCAGCCGCCAGGTCACGTACCTGGATCTGGTCAGCCGGGTGCGCAGTCTGCCAATTGGCGATGAATTGCTGGGTCAGCTCGCGGGAGACCGAACCTTGCTGGCGGGCGCTGCTTTCGATTACGAGAATACGGGACATGTCTGAGGCTCCATCGAGGTGAACAAGAGTCGATGGAGCAAAGAATAGAGATGCTACTTTCGATTAAAAAGCGTAAATATCCGCTTACATATATCGACTAATTTGATTTATCGACTGGTCGCATCTAGGCTTTCATCACTTCAGGTTACAGGTCAGCTTGATCCGCAGACGAATCACGCTACGGGTGAACTTGACCGCCATGTTGTTGCTGGCGCCAGGCGCCAACACGGTACGCCGGATGCGCGGTGCCTCGGGGCCATTCTGGAACACGGCACTGCACTCGGCTTCGCTCTGGCCGTAGTTGTAGAGCATCAGCGCCGCCATGTTGTGGTCGATTTCCTGGGTGGTGGCGGAGACCTCGGCGCCATTGAACTGTTTTTCCACCTCGATGGGGTAGGCATGGGCAGCCAACGGCACACAGGCGAACAGCAAGCAGATTATTTTTTTCATCGGTGCTCTCCAACATGGGATCGCCAGTGTAGGTGGAGATCGTCGGCGATAACAGCCGACTCAGGCAGGATGATGTAATGAAAGCTCCTCGCGTAACCCTGGATCAATGGCGCACGCTGCAGGCCGTGGTGGATCAGGGCGGCTTCGCCCAGGCCGCCGACGTGCTGCACCGCTCGCAGTCCTCGGTCAGCTATACCGTGGCACGCATGCAGGAACAACTCGGCGTACCGCTGCTGCGCATCGACGGCCGCAAGGCCGTGCTCACCGAGGCTGGCGACGTGCTGCTGCGCCGCTCGCGGCAACTGGTCAAACAGGCCAGCCAGCTGGAAGACCTAGCTCATCACATGGAACAGGGCTGGGAAGCCGAAGTACGCCTGGTGGTGGATGCCGCCTACCCCACCGCCAATATCGTTCGCGCCCTAACCGCCTTCATGCCGCAGAGTCGCGGCTGCCGCGTACGCCTGCGCGAAGAGGTGCTGTCCGGGGTCGAGGAAGTGCTGCTCGAAGGCACTGCCGACCTTGCGATAAGTGCCCTGAACATCACCGGCCACCTCGGCATCGAGCTGGGCGAAGTGGAATTCGTCGCCGTCGCCAACCCGGAACATCCGCTGCACCGCCTGCAACGTGAGCTGAGTTTTCAGGACCTGGAAGGCCATATGCAGGTGGTCACCCGTGACTCCGGCCGCCTGCAACCACGCGACGCCGGCTGGCTGGGCGCGGAACAGCGCTGGACGGTAGGCAGCCTGCCGACCGCACGCACCTTCGTCAGTAGCGGCCTGGGCTTCGCCTGGCTGCCACGCCACCTGATCGTCCGCGAAGTGCAGGAGGGCCTGCTCAAACCCCTGCCGTTGGGCCAGGGCGCCATCCGCAATCCGCGCTTCTTCCTCTACAGCAACAAGGACCGTGTACTGGGCCCGGCCACGCAAATTCTCATCGAGCTGATCAAGAACTTCGACGCTGCCCCTCTGGATGCGCCCTTCGCCGCACCGCAGTCGACCAACTGAGAGCCCTGCCATGCCCTATTTCGACAACGATGGCTGCCAGTTGCATTACGAGGATTACGGCCACGGCGCGCCATTGCTGCTGGTCCACGGCCTGGGCTCGAGCACGCGCGACTGGGAATACCAGATTCCGGTACTCGCCCAGCACTACCGGGTGATCGCCCTCGACGTACGCGGCCACGGCCGTTCGGACAAACCGCGCGAGGCTTACCGCATTGCCGACTTCGCCGAGGATGTCGCCGCCCTGATCGAACACCTGCAACTAGCCCCCGTGCACCTGGTGGGCATCTCCATGGGCGGGATGATCGGCTTCCAGCTTGGCGTCGACCACCCGGAGCTGTTGCGCAGCCTGACCATCGTCAACAGCGGCCCGGAGGTGAAGGCCAAGAGCGCGCGCGACTGGCTGGAAATCGGCAAGCGCTGGACGCTGTCGCGCCTGCTGAGCCTGGAGACCATCGCCAAAGCGCTGGCCAAGCTGCTGTTCCCCAAGCCGGAACAGGCCGAGCTGCGGCGCAAGGTCGAAGAACGCTGGCCACAGAACGACAAGCGCGCCTACCTCGCCAGCCTCGACGCGATCATCGGCTGGGGCGTGCGGGAACGCCTCAAACGCATCACCTGTCCTACCCTGGTGATCACTGCCGATCGCGACTACACGCCAGTTGAACGCAAGCGCGAATACGTGGCAGAAATGCCCAATGCTCGCCTACTGGTCATCGAAAACTCGCGCCACGCCACACCACTGGATCAACCGGAACGCTTTAACAACGCCCTGCTCGCCTTCCTCGGCGAGACTGCCAACAAGGAAAACTGACCATCATGCTCAAGCAACTCGTTCTCGCCACTGGCGCCCTGCTGCTGTCCTCCAGCCTTCTGGCCGCCGACAACCCCAAGGTCCTGCTGACCACCAGCCTGGGTGAAGTGGAAGTGGAGCTGGCCGCCGACAAGGCGCCAATCAGCACGCAGAACTTTCTCAAATACGTCGACAGTGGCTTCTACAACGGCACCCAGTTCCACCGCGTGATTCCGGGGTTCATGGTTCAGGGCGGCGGCTTCGATGCCGACATGCGCCAGAAGGACACCAACGCACCGATCAAGAACGAGGCCGACAACGGCCTGCACAACGTTCGCGGCACCCTGGCCATGGCCCGCACGCAGGTGCGTGACTCGGCCACCAGCCAGTTTTTCATCAACCACAAGGACAACGCCTTCCTCGATCACAGCTCGCGCGACTTCGGCTATGCCGTTTTCGGCAAGGTGACCCGCGGCATGGACGTGGTGGACAAGATTGCCCAGGTGCCCACTGGCAACCGCGGCATGCACCAGAACGTACCGCGCGAACCAGTGCTGATCATCGACGCCAAGCGCCTGTAGGAGCAAATTCATTCGCGATTGGCCAATACGCATCGCGAATAAATTCGCTCCTACAACGACAAAGCCGCCCATTGGGCGGCTTTGTCGTTTAACGGCGGTGCTTACTTCTCGACGAAGGCGCGCTCGATCAGGTAATCACCCGGCTCACGCATGCGCGGGGAGATCTTCAGACCGAAGCTGTCGAGCACTTCGCTGGTCTCGTCGAGCATGCTCGGGCTGCCGCAGATCATGGCGCGGTCGTCCTGCGGATTGATCGGCGGCAGGCCGATATCGGCGAACAGCTTGCCGCTGCGCATCAGGTCGGTCAGACGCCCCTGATTCTCGAACGGCTCGCGAGTCACGGTGGGGTAGTAGATCAGCTTGTCCTTCAGCGCATCACCGAAGAATTCGTTCTGCGGCAGATGCTCGGTGATGAATTCGCGGTAGGCGACTTCGTTCACGTAGCGCACGCCGTGGACCAGGATCACCTTCTCGAAGCGCTCATAGGTTTCCGGGTCCTGGATCACGCTCATGAAAGGCGCCAGGCCGGTGCCAGTGCTGAGCAGATAGAGATGCTTGCCCGGATTGAGGTCATCGAGCACCAGGGTACCGGTAGGCTTCTTGCTGA
Organism: Ectopseudomonas composti; assembly: GCF_900115475.1. Lineage (GTDB taxonomy): Bacteria > Pseudomonadota > Gammaproteobacteria > Pseudomonadales > Pseudomonadaceae > Aquipseudomonas > Aquipseudomonas composti. The sequence goes on along the minus strand of NZ_FOWP01000006.1, from coordinate 278,550 downwards.
TGATGATCTCGTCGCCTTCCTTGAGGTGCTGCAACTGCGAGGTCAGCGGGCCGTCCGGCACCTTGATGCTGAAGAACTCCAGGTGCTCTTCCCAGTTCGGGCTGGCGATGGAATAGGCGCGCATCAGCGGGCGACCGCTATCCTGCTGCAGGCCGATCATCACGAACTGGCCATTCTCGAAGCGCAGGCCCGGGTCACGGGTGCACTTGAAGCTGAACAGCGTATCGTTCCAGTGGTGGACGCTGAGCACACGCTCGACGTTCATATTGCTCATGATGATTTCCTCGAAAAACTGCGACGCCGAAGGCGCGATTGCGCGGCATTCTATTCGCGGCAACAATATCTGTTAAGTGGATTATCAAGATATAGGTTATCGGTTATATAGATATGCGATTTACTCTCAGACAACTTCAGGTGTTCGTTGCCGTGGCGCAGCATGAAAGCGTCTCGCGCGCCGCGCAATCGCTCGCATTGTCGCAGTCTGCGACCAGCACTTCGCTGACCGAACTGGAACGCCAATCCGACTGCCAGCTGTTCGATCGCGCCGGCAAACGCCTGGCGCTCAACGCCCTGGGTCGGCAGTTGCTGCCCGAGGCAGTGGCCCTGATCGATCAGGCTCGCGAGATCGAGCGTTTGCTCGGCGGCAAAAGCGGTTATGGCTCGCTGCACGTCGGCGCCACGCTGACCGTGGGCAACTACCTGGCGACCTTGCTGATCGGCAGCTTCATGCAGCATCACCCCGAATGCCGGGTGAAGCTGCAAGTGCACAACACGGCTCATGTGGTGCAACAAGTCGCGCATTATGAGCTGGACCTCGGCTTGATCGAAGGCGACTGCCAGCACCCGGATATCGAGGTGCAACCCTGGGTCGAGGACGAGCTGGTGGTGTTCTGCGCGCCGCAGCACCCGCTGGCCCAGCGCGGCAGTGCCAGCCTGGAAGAGCTGACGCACGAAGCCTGGATCCTGCGAGAGCAAGGCTCAGGCACGCGACTGACCTTCGATCAGGCCATGCGTCATCACCCACGCAATCTGAATATTCGTCTGGAGCTCGAACACACTGAAGCGATCAAGCGTGCCGTGGAATCCGGCCTGGGCATCGGTTGCATCTCGCGCCTGGCGCTGCGCGACGCCTTTCGCCGTGGCAGCCTGATGCCGGTGGAAACCCCGGAGCTGGACCTGCGCCGGCAGTTCTACTTCATCTGGCACAAGCAGAAGTACCAGACGGCGGCCATGCGCGAGTTTCTCGAACAGTGTCGCGCGCTGACTACCGGAGTCAGTCGCAGTGATCAGATCGTACTGCCGCCGATCGTCTGAGCATCTCAGCCAAGGAGAATGACCGCCCAGACCGAGGCGATCATGCCCAGCGCCACGAACTGCGCGGCGCTACCCATGTCCTTGGCGTTCTTCGACAGCGGATGGCGCTCGAGGGAAATGCGGTCGATGGCTGCCTCGATGGCTGAATTGAGCAGTTCGACGATCAATGCCAGCAGACACACGGCGACCATCAGCGCACGCTCGCCTCGACTGACGTCGAGGACAAAGGCCGACGGAATCAGCACCAGATTCAGCAGCACCAGTTGACGAAAGGCCGCCTCACCGAGAAATGCCGCGCGCAGGCCATCAAGCGAATAGCTGGCGGCATTGAGGATACGTTTCAGGCCGGTTTGACCCTTGAATGGCGACATGCGCCTCACCCCTGCAGGAAGAGGCGCGCAGCTTACTGCATCTGCTGCGCGAGAACCTATATACGAGATCGCGAGCGCCAACGAGACAGGGCGAAAATAAGTCAGGATGTGGAGTTTGCTAGCTGCAAAATCACTTCGTTCGGACCCGGGCCGCTCTGCAGGGCGGTCGCCGCAACTAGCGGCTTTCCGAGCTTACTTTCAACACTGCAACACCCACTCGCAGCGATCGTCGATGGGTTCTCACTGCGTGGGAATCGATTCCATCTGCTGCAGCAGCAACGCCGCCTGGGTACGAGTACGCACGCCGAGCTTGCGGAAAATCGCCGTGACATGCGCCTTGACCGTCGCCTCGGAGACGCTCAGCTCGTAAGCGATCTGCTTGTTCAGCAGGCCTTCGCAGACCATGGTCAGCACACGAAATTGCTGCGGCGTGAGGCTGGCGAGACCGGCACTGGCGGCCTTGGCCTCTTCGGAAACTGGCGCGCCCTTCTCGGCCAACGCCGGCCACCAGGTGTCACCATCGAGTACCTGGCGCACGGCTTGCTGCAGCGTTTCCAGTGGGCTGGATTTGGGAATGAAGCCGCTGGCCCCGAACTCGCGGGAGCGGTTGACCACGCAAGCCTCTTCCTGAGCAGAGATCATCACCACCGGAATATGCGGATACTGACCGCGCAACAACACCAGCCCAGAGAAACCGTAGGCACCAGGCATGTTGAGATCGAGCAATACCAGGTCCCAATCGCCCTTGGTGGCCAGGTGGCCTTCGAGTTCGGCGATGCTGGCCGCTTCTACCAAGCGCACTTCAGGCCCCAGCCCCAGAGTCAGTGCTTGTTGTAGCGCGCTGCGAAACAACGGGTGGTCGTCGGCAATCAGGATTTCGTAGGCAGCCATTGGCAGATCCTGTTCTTGTTATGAGTGGCACTGAGGTAAGTATGGCAGTGCTTTTCGCCTGAAGACCCGCTCAAGCCTGCTCATTCAGCATCACAGACTCCCCACTCGGACCGACGGCGGCGCTCAGCATGCCGAGCTGTGACGGGGTGGTCAAGCGCAATGCTTTGCGGCAGGATGCGCAGCTTTCCCGCCGAGACGCTGCCAATGCGAAGCCAGGCCCTGCGCGCCGACCTGTTGATGCTGATTACCGCGATGATCTGGGGCAGTGCCTTCGTCGCCCAGCGTCTGGGCATGGATAATATCGGCCCCTTTCTTTATACCGGCCTGCGCTTCGCCCTCGCCTGCCTGGTGCTGCTGCCAGTGCTGGCCCTGCTGCAGCGCCGCCAGCAACGCCCTGCCGCCGCGCTGAATCGCAACCTGTTACTGGGCGGCGTGGTCATGGGTCTGGCGCTGTCACTGGGGATCAACCTGCAGCAGGTCGGCTTGCTGTTCACCACGGTGACCAACTCCGGTTTCATCACCGGCCTGTACGTGATCGTGGTGCCGATTCTCGGCCTGCTGATCGGCCAGCGCAGCAGCGCGGGCATCTGGTTGGGCGCCAGCCTGGCAGTGATCGGCATGTTCCTGCTCAGCGTCGGCGAAGGTTTCAGCGTAGCCTCCGGCGACTGGCTGCAGTTGGCCGGCGCCTTCGTCTGGGGGATTCACGTGTTGCTGGTGGGGTTCTTCGCCAGCCGCCACGATCCGCTACGCCTGGCATTCATCCAGTTCGCCACCTGCGCGGTGATCAGCCTGTTGCTGGCAGCGCTGTTCGAGACGGCAACGCTGGCCGGCATCCTGGCTGCCGGCCCGGCCATCCTCTACGGCGGCCTGTTCGGCGTGGCGGTGGGCTTCACCCTGCAAGTGGTAGCGCAGCAGCATGCCATCGCCTCGCATGCAGCGATCATTCTCTCGCTGGAAGCGGTGTTCGCGGCCATCGCCGGTGCTCTGCTGCTGGGCGAAGTGCTGGCAATACGCGGCTACCTGGGTTGCGCACTGATGTTTGGCGGCATGCTGCTGGCTCAGCTGTGGCCCAAGCCACTGCCCAGTGAACTCAGCGGTACGTCTGCAAACGCTGGTGCAGAGCGTCGTTGAGATCCAGCGGCAAACGGCGCTTGGCCGCCAGGTAGTGCTGGCTGAAAACGTCGAGGTAATCATCCAGCGCCTCACCGGCGCGCAGATCGCCAGCCAGCTCCAGACACATGGCGGCCACTTCGGCAGTACAGAGGTGCTCGCCGCGAGTGGAACGACGCAGGCGATAGCGCGATAGCTGCGCCGGCGTCAGGCTCAACACCGGCAGCGCATCCAGATAGGGGCTCTTGCGAAACATCTTGCGCGCCTCGGTCCAGGTAGCATCGAGCAGCACGAACAGCGGCCGCTTGCCAGGGGCCAGCGTCACCTCCTCGACCACGCGCTGCGGCGCCACGTACTCACCGGGAAAGACCAGATAAGGCTGCCATTTCGGATCGGCCAACAGTGCCAGCAACGCTGGCTCGACAGCAGTGCGTGTCCAACCGAAGGCGTGAGTTTCAGGCACCACATCAGCGATCAGCCAACCGGTATTGCTCGGTTTCAGTGCCTCGATATCGTGCATCACCAGGCACATTGCGGCATTGGCTTCGACCTGCGGGCGCCAGGCGCACAGGCAATGCGTCGGCTGCACCCGGCAATGCGGGCAGCGCTCGGCACGTGAGCCGCGGGCGACGAAAGGTTTCAGGCTGCGCGCCAGACGTTCGGTACGCAGGCGGGCAACGGCATGTGGGGCTGGATGGGTCATGGAGGGCGCGACAACGAACGGGGGCGCGATTCTACCACCCCCATTCGCTGCTCTGGCGCTCAGAACGTGTGGTTCAAGGCCAGGCCGATGAAATGGATACGGGTCTCGTACTCACCGGTGTAGTTGCCGCCGTTGCCGGTGCAGCGCACTCCGCTGTCCTGATACAGGCCACCGGCGCCCGGCACCCAGCCGGCAGGTGAACAGCCATCGCGGTAATCCATCTTGCCGCTGGAGAACTGCACGTAGCTGTAGGCCAGATCCACCGAGGTATCGGGCGTCACCTTGTAGTTGGCACCGAACGACAGCCAGTAGCGATCGGCATCGGGAAACGCCGGGTGACGCAACTGCGGCGAGCTGACCGGTGAGCGGTCATAGGCAACACCGGTACGCAGCAGCAGATCGTCGCTGTACTGGTAGTTCATGCCCAGAGAAATCTTGTAGCTGTCCTTCCAGTCCTGTTTGACGCTCAGATCGCCCTCGGTCACGCCGTTGAAGTAGGGATAGCCCGCCACCTGATCGATACCGATGCGCACCTCGTCGAGCCGCGAATGGCGGGTGAAGGTCAGGTCTGCCATCAGCGCCACCTTGTCGTTGAGCTGGTGGAAGGCGTTGAAGGAGAGCATCTCCGGTGTATCGATGGCGGTCTTCGCCTTGGAGTTGGGGTGCAGCCTGGAGCCGGCGAATTCACCGGGATTGATCCAGTTGTCTGGATCCAGCACCTGGCCCAAGGCATCGGCTGGCGGCAAGGTGATGATGCCAAGGTCGATGCCACCACTCAGATCGGTATCGGGCGAAGGCACACTGCCGGACACACCGGCGAAGCTCCATTTGGTCTCACCTTCCAGGGTGTGGCGAATGTTGGAGCGATAGGACACGCCAAAGCGCGTCGATTCGGTCGGTTCCCACATGTAACCGATATTCCAGCCAAAGCCCCAATCATCGCCCTTGACCCGGAAGTAGCCATCACCCTGAACGTTGTCGGAGAAATTCTTCGCCACGCAGTCGACGAAGGCATCATCAGTCTGACCGTTGCAATTACTGATCTCACTGGGTACATCGATGCCGTAAAGCAAGGGGATGGCGAACTGCCCAAGTGGCGAGGCCGCCAGCTCGGTCAGGCTCTGGTTCTCTTTGACGAACTGCCCCGCCAACTGCCTCGATGCACCTTTGACGTCCGCTGCACCGCGCTGCACCGACTTGATGTACTGCGCCGAGACACCGAAGCCAATGCTGTGGTGTTCGTTGAAGCGAAAGGCAATGCTCGGGTTGAAGGTCACCGTCTCCAGACTGGCCGACTGGATGCCATAGCGCCCGGCCCAGTCCTCCTTGTAATCGAGCTTGGCGCCGAACGGGGTGAAAATACCGAGGCCGACCGTCACCTGGTCGTTGATCTCGTGAGAGAAATAGAAGTTCGGTGCAGCCGCCGCATCAGGCAGAAACTCGCCCGCATCCCCCGACACCGGGTTGCCGAATACGTCACGGCTGCCCTTGTCCTCGTAATCGCCGTCTGGCAGCACAACGGTCAGGCCGGAGGTCACCTGCGTGCCCTTGAGCCGGGCCAGGCCGGCCGGGTTGTAGAAAATGGTCGAGGGGTCGGCGGCCTCGGCACCGTTGGCATGCGCCGAACCCTGCGCCGCCACTGACTGCGAACCAAAGTGATAACCGGATGCCTGCACCTGTGCGACAGGCAAAACCAGTAAACTGCCGACCATCACCCGCGATGGCCAGCGCCGAAAGAGCATTGTCATTGTTATTCTCCTGCACGCTGCTTGAACACCACGCAGCACGGCAAGCACCCGCGACAGACTTCAGGCAGGTCTGCGCGGGCAACGTCCGGCTGCAACGGCGGCTCAATGTCTGTGACGTGCAGGTTTGGCCGATGATCCCCGGCCTTTGGTCGTGGTGACGGACGGCGGCCAGAGGCCAGCATGTCCCCATCGGTAACACTTTGTTTCAGGCAGGCAATTGGCTACCAGCGCGAACATTCGCCCCGAAGCCCTGTCCAACCCTCGTCCACGTTTTCAGGAGTCACCCTACATGTTGCGTTACATCCTTCCCGCTCTCGCGCTCAGCCTGATGCTTCCCACTGCCCAGGCGGCTTCGCTGAAGGAAATGGAGCTGACTCGCACCCTGGAGCAGGTCGCCCGGCAAAGCAGCGAAGGTACGCCACGGGCGATCAACGAGGACATTCTCGATCAGGGCTACACCGTGGAGGGTCACACGCTGATCAACCACCTCAGCGTGCGTGAAGCGCATGCCGCGAAGATGCGCGGCAATCCCGACACCGTGCGTGCGCAACTGGCCGCCAGCGTCTGCCGCAACCCGGGCTACCGCAGCCTGCTGGCTCAGGGCGCACAGCTGCGCTACCAGTTCAGCGAATACCGCAGCAATCGCCCGGTCACCGTCGAAGTCTTCGACAAGAGCGACTGCGGTCTCTGAGCCGGGGCTAAGCTCAGCCCCTTTCCGCTCGGCGCTGCGCGTCATCGGCGCGCAGTTCGGCGAGCAAGGCCTCCATGTAGCGTGAACGCCGCACACCACCCTCCAGGCGGCGCGTACATTCGTCCTGCAAGCTCAGTTGGTTGGTTCGCGCTGCCTGTTGCAGCATGCGGTAGAGATCCGTTTCTATCTCCAGAATCAATCTGGGCATGCCTGCCCCTCCCTTCCTGTTGACCACACAGCAGACTCGACGTGGCGGATGAGGTTCCACCTGCCTGTCGGGGGCCATTCATCTTTCGCCCGTCAGCCTCAAGCAAAAATCCTCAGCAGCCATTGATGGCCAATTGATGCGCAACACCTGCAGTCGCCTGAGCCCAGCGCCTTGCGCTGCACTCCGCTGGCCACACCACTGAACACATCCTGCTCTGTGCAAGTAAATCAGACACCTGGCTAGAACATGCCCGCTCAGACGAACGGCAAGCCACAGGCGACTATGCTGAGAACACCTCCCCAGGCGCCGGCTGATCTGCATCAAGGCCTGCACCGGACAGAACCTGCAGACTCACCTCCTCATCACGACGAGGACAGCACCATGGCCCTGCTCACCTTCATCGGCGCGATCCAACAAGTCACGGGTTCCTGCTATCTGCTAGAGAGCCGTGATGGCGCCAAGGTCTTGCTCGAATGCGGCATGCACCAAGGCCGTCGCCAGGAGGAGGATCAGAATCGCACCGCCTTCCCCTTCGATCCCCAAACGCTGGATGCCGTGGTCATCTCCCACGCCCATCTCGATCACAGTGGACTGCTACCGCGCCTGGTAGCCGAGGGATATCGCGGCCCGATTCATGCCACCGAAGCCAGCTGCGAACTGCTCGAGCTGATGCTGCTGGACTCCGCCTTTCTCCAGGAAAAGGACGCCGAGTGGGAAAACCGCTGGCGCGCACGCCAGGGCAAGCCGGCGGTCAAACCGCTGTATACCGTCGCCAATACCGAACAGGCCCTTAGTCAGCGCCGCGCACATGCCTATGGTGCAATGGTCGAGGTGGCCAAGGGCGTGCAGGTCACCTTCCACAATGCAGGCCATATTCTTGGCTCGGCCATCGTCGAGATTCAGGTACAAGACCATCATCTGCAGCGCCATCTGGTGTTTTCCGGTGACCTGGGCAATACCTGCTCACCGCTGATGCAGGCACCTGTGCAACTGAGGCAGGCCGATGTACTGCTGATGGAATCGACCTACGGCGACCGTGATCACCGCCCCAGCGAACAAACCCTGGAAGAGCTGGCAGAGATTCTCCAGCAGGCTCACAAGGAAGGCGGCAACGTGCTGATCCCGTCGTTCGCCGTCGGCCGCACCCAGGACCTGATCTACTACCTCGGCCGCTTCTACCAGGAGGGCCGGCTACCGCAACAGGCGGTGTTCCTCGACAGCCCCATGGCCATCCGCGCCAATGCCATCTACAGCCACTTCCACGACCAGTTTGCGGCCGAGGATCGCGCCACACTGTCCGCCAAGGGGGTAAAACGCGTCGAAGACTGGCTGCCGATCCTGCGCTGTACACCAACAGCCGAAGAGTCGATGGCGATCAACCGGATCAACAGCGGCGCGATCATCATCGCCGGCGCCGGCATGTGCAATGGTGGGCGCATCGTCCATCACTTCAAGCACAACCTCTGGCGCGAGAACTGTCACCTGGTTTTCCCTGGCTTCCAGGCCAAGGGCACGCTCGGGCGGCTGATCGTCGACGGTGCTGAAATAGTCAAGGTGCTGCATCAGCGCATCGCGGTGAAAGCCAAGGTGCATACCCTCGGCGGCTTCTCGGCCCACGCTGGGCAATCACAATTGCTCGACTGGGCCAGCCAGTTCACCCATCACCCCGAGCTGTATCTGGTGCATGGCGAGCTGGAGAAGATGCAGGCTCTGCAACAAGCCCTGCGCGAACGCCTGAACTGGATCGCCAACATTCCCGAGCCAGGAGAACAGATCGCCCTGTAATCGACGCTTACGAAAAGGCCGCAACGAAACGGCAGCCTGCCTGTGGCAAGCTGCTTAACACTCCATAATCAAGGAACCGGCCAGGGCGAGACGCTTCAAGCGTTTTGCCAGCCAAGAAGAGGAGAGTTTCCATGCCCTTTGAACCGGACGACTATCTGTCCCGCCACGTGCAAACCAGCGAAGTCGACCTCACCAGCAAGGTGGACGAGCTGGTTGCGCTGGCAGCCCCGGGCAACAGCCCCAACCTGTCGCTGTACCGCGAAATGCTCACCACCGTGATCCACATGGCCCAGGCAGACCGCAACCGCTGGGACGCCAAGATCATGATGCAGACCCTGCGCGAAATGGAGCGCGCCTTCGGCGTGCTTGAGCAGTTGAAACGCAGACGCAAGGTCACGGTGTTCGGTTCGGCGCGCACGCCTGCCGATCACCCCCTGTATCAGCAAGCACGAGAGCTCGGCGCGCTACTGGCACACCGCGACCTGATGGTAGTCACCGGTGCTGGTGGCGGCATCATGGCTGCTGCCCACGAAGGCGCCGGCACGGAAAACAGCCTGGGGTTCAATATCACCCTGCCCTTCGAGCAAGCGGCCAACGCCACGATGCGCGGCAGTCATCACCTGCTGTCGTTTCACTTCTTCTTTCTGCGCAAGCTGTTCTTCGTCAAGGAAGCCGATGGCCTGGTGCTCTGCCCCGGCGGCTTCGGCACGCTCGACGAGGCGCTGGAAGTACTGACGCTGATCCAGACCGGCAAGAGCCCGCTGGTACCCGTGGTGCTGCTCGATCAACCAGGCGGAAGCTACTGGAAAGACGCGCTGGACTTTATCCGCCGGCAGCTCGGCGATAACGGCTACATCCTGCCCACCGACCTAAACCTGATGCACCTGGTCTACAGCGCCGAAGAAGCCGTGGATGAAATCGCCAACTTCTACCGCAACTTCCACTCCAGCCGCTGGCTCAAGGAGCGCTTCGTTATTCGCCTCAACCATCCGCTCAACGAGGCCACTCTGGCGAAGCTGCACAGCGACTTCGCCAGCCTGTGCAAGGAAGGTGGCTTCACCCAACAGCCTTATTGCGAACAGGAACGTGACGAACCGGAACTCTGCCACCTGACCCGGCTGGCGTTCGCTTTCAATGGACGCGACTATGGTCGCTTGCGCGCGCTGCTCAATGTGGTCAACGAGCCGAAAAATTGGGCAACCTGAACAGACGCGTTGCCGTAGCCCGGATGCAATCCGGGGATATTGCCCTCTCGCCATTCCCGGATTGCATCCGGGCTACATAAAGCAAGAAGCCCAGCATCAGCTGGGCTTCTTTTCGACTGCATGCCTGTCAGGCGTTACCGGCGACTTTCATCCGAGCGGCCTGGGTGAAGTCGAGCATGCGCTTGAGCGGCTTGATCGCCTTGGGAATCAACGCCGGGTCGACGTGAATCTCGCCAGAACCCTGACGCAAGCCGTTCAACACCCGCTCCAGGGTGTTCATCGCCATCCACGGGCAGTGCGCACAGCTGCGGCAGGCGGCACCGTTACCGGCAGTCGGCGCCTCGATGAAGGTCTTGTCCGGGCACAGCTGCTGCATCTTGTAGAAGATGCCGCGGTCGGTGGCGACGATGAAGGTGGAGTTCGGCAGGGTCTGCGCCGCCTTGATCAACTGACTGGTCGAGCCCACTGCATCGGCCAGCTCAACCACATTCAGCGGTGATTCGGGGTGCACCAGAATCGCGGCATCCGGGTACAGCGCCTTCATGTCCAGCAATTGCTTGGACTTGAACTCCTCGTGCACGATGCAGGCGCCATCCCACAGCAGCATGTCGGCACCGGTCTCGCGCTGAATGTAGTTACCCAGGTGCTTGTCTGGCGCCCAAATGATGGTCTCGCCGTTGTCCATCAGGCTCTCGACGATCTCCAGCGCGCAACTGGAGGTCACCACCCAGTCGGCGCGCGCTTTCACCGCGGCCGAGGTGTTGGCGTAGACCACCACGGTACGCTCCGGGTGCTGATCGCAAAAGGCCGAGAATTCGTCCACCGGGCAGCCCAGGTCAAGCGAGCAAGTCGCCTCCAGAGTCGGCATCAGTACGCGCTTTTCCGGGTTGAGGATCTTCGCTGTCTCGCCCATGAACTTGACCCCGGCGACCACCACGGTCTGCGCCGGGTGCTGATTGCCAAAGCGGGCCATTTCCAGGGAGTCGGAAACGCAGCCACCGGTTTCCTCTGCCAGCGCCTGGATGACCGGATCGCAGTAATAGTGCGCCACCAGCACCGCGTTCTGCTTCTTCAGCTCGGCGGCGATTTCACGGCGATAGAAGGCCTCTTCCTCGGCGGTCAGCGGCTTGGGCTGTTTGGCATCGAGGTGGGCTTGAACCAGAAGGCGTTCGGAAATCTGCGTCATGTCATCGAACCTGCGGCGCTCTTGAGCGAGCTGCGAGTATACCCCCTGGTTGCCCATCGCCACAGGCGGGGCAACATCGGCCAGCGGGCTTTTCCGAGAGCAAAAAAAAGCCAGTCTCACGACTGGCTTTTGCGATCTGGTGGGTCGTGTAGGATTCGAACCTACGACCAATTGGTTAAAAGCCAACTGCTCTACCAACTGAGCTAACGACCCAACGCGAGGCGCATGATACTGATTTAATTCAGGAAATCAACACTTCGCGAAAACTTTTTAGAAGTAGCGGGTTACATCAGGTACGCCAGCAGCGGCGAAACCGGCCGCGCGCAGACGGCAGCTGTCGCACTTGCCGCAGGCACGGCCGTCATCATCGGCCTGATAGCAGGAAACCGTCAGCGCGTAATCCACGCCCAAACGCATACCGGCCTGGATAATCTCGCCCTTGCTCATCTGCTGCAGCGGCGCGCGGATGGTAAAGCCCTGCCCTTCCACGCCGGCCTTGGTCGCCAGGTTGGCCATGCGCTCGAAGGCTTCGACGAACTCCGGTCGGCAATCCGGGTAGCCCGAGTAATCCACGGCATTGACGCCGATGAAGATATCGCGCGCCTCCAGCACCTCTGCCCAACCCAGCGCGAGCGCCAGAAACACCGTATTGCGCGCCGGCACGTAAGTCGCAGGGATACCCTCGGTGGGCGCTTCGGGCACCGCAATACGACTGTCGGTCAGCGCTGAGCCACCGATGCCATTGAGGTTGAGGCCGATGACCTTGTGCTCGACCACGCCCAACTGACGAGCCACACGCTCGGCCGCCTGCAACTCGGCGCGATGGCGCTGCCCGTAGTCGAAACTCATGCTGTAGCAGGTATAGCCTTCGGCCTTGGCCATGGCGACCACAGTGGCCGAATCCAGCCCTCCGGAAAGGAGGATGACCGCGTTCTTTTCGCTCATGTTCAATGTCCTGGCTCGTCGTTCCAGAGGATCTTGTGCAACTGCAGTTGCAGACGTACTGGCAGGTTGTCCACCACTATCCACTCCGCTAACGCCCGAGCGTCGACCTGCTGATGGCTGGGCGAGAACAGCACCTCGTCGGCACGGGCTGCCAGGCCATGCTCGATCAGCTTGGATACCGCCCAGTCGTAATCCTCACGCGAACAGATGACGAACTTGACCTGATCGTTACGGGTCAGCCACTGAATGTTCTCGTAGCGGTTACGCTGCACTTCGGCCGAGCCTGGCGTCTTCAGGTCGAGCACCTTGCTGACCCGCGGGTCGACAGCGGATACGTCAAGCGCTCCACTGGTCTCCAGCGACACTTCATAGCCGGCGTCGCACAGACGCGTAAGCAGGGGAATGCAGTTGGGTTGGGCCAACGGCTCGCCGCCGGTGACGCAGACATAACGCGGCCGATAGGCGCTTACCTGGTCAAGGATGCTGTCCAGGGTGACGATCTCGCCGCCACTGAAGGCGTAGGCAGTGTCACAGTACTGACAGCGCAGGGGGCAGCCGGTCAGGCGCACGAATACTGTCGGCAAGCCGGCGGTACGCGTCTCCCCCTGCAACGAGTAGAAAATCTCGGTGATGCGCAGGGTTTCTTGCATGGTAGCCACGTGCGTGATGACGAAACAGGCCATCCGCCTCCGTTGCGTTGAAAGACAGGAACACAGGCCTGAGCCTGCATTCGACAGAGCGTGGAGGCAGGGACGTCAGCCGAGCTGAAACCGTGCCTCACACACGAGCGCACATTCTAATGGAAGTGGCTGAACGACAGAAAAGAAAAACCCGCGACAGGCGCGGGTTCTTTCATGACACTCAGGCTTACAGGCGCTGCAGATCACGCTGAGCCAACTGAGCGGCCGAACTGCCTGGATACTGGGCGATGACCTGCTGAAGAATACCGCGGGCCTTGTCGTTGTGACCTAGGCGGCGCTCGACATCGGCCAGTTTGAACAGAGAATCCGGCACCTTGGCGTGGCTTGGGTAGGCCTGGCTGACCTTGGCAAAAGCCTGACCGGCGGCTTGCAGGTCGCCCTTGGCCAGATTCACTTCACCCAACCAGTACTGCGCGTTGCCGGCGTACTGGCTGCTGGGATAACGATTGAGAAAGGCAGCGAATGCCTGCGATGCCTTGTCGAAGTCCTTGGCCTTGATCAGGTCGAAGGCGGCATCGTAATAGAGTTTTTCCTTGGCCGGATCACCCGGCTCGGCGCTGCCCTGCTGTTGCGCGGCAGGCGGCGTCGGCGTGCCATTGGCGCTTACTGCACCATCGGCTGAATTCTGTGCGGGAGCTCCACCGGCGGCAGCACCGGAAGAAATACGTTGATCCAGATCCTGGTAACGCTCCAGACCTTCCTGCTTGAGGCGCTGGATTTCATTTTGCTGTTCTTCAACCATGCCACGCAGTTGCGCAATTTCCTGCTGCATCTGCTCAAGTTGGTTGAACAACATACCCTGCGCAGAAGCGGGCGCTTGCGCACCCGCTCCGGCGGAGGAGCCGGTCGTACCATAACCCGCCGGTGGATAGCTGCTGCCCTGTTGCATGGAGCTGCTTTCCAGTACGGGAACTTCCGCCATCGCCGCGAGCGGCAAGGCGAGCGTCAGAACGGTCAGGATACGACGGCAATCTCGCATGGCAGCTTACTTACGCAGCTCTACGCGACGGTTCTGAGCCCAGGACTGCTCGTCGTTGCCAGTGGCAACCGGACGCTCTTCGCCGTAGGAAACCAGTTCCAGCTGAGCCGGGGAAACGCCTTGCAGCACCAGGTAGCGTTGAACAGCCTTGGCACGACGCTCGCCCAGAGCCATGTTGTACTCACGGGTACCGCGCTCGTCAGCGTGGCCTTCCAGAACGACGCGAGCGCCGTTGCCTTTCAGGTCCTTGGCGTGTACGTCCAAAGCGCGCATGGCTTCGGCTTTCAGGTCGGAGCTGTCGTACTCGAAGTAGAAGGTGGTGATAGCGCGCAGAGCAGCTTCTTCGCTCAGGCTGCCATCAACAGCGCCAGTGTTGGCACCGTAACCAGCGTTCGGGTCAACAGCACCTTCGCCAGCAGCGTCGCCGCCTTTGGAGGAGCAACCTACGGCAACGGCGAGAGCCAGGGACAGTGCAGCGAACTTACCGAATTTCAGCATTTCCATCATGTAACTCCTAATGAACCCCAGTTGTGTTAAGCAAAAAGGTGTAGCGCCGCATCAGTTCAGGTAAGGGGACCAAGAAGGCTCTCGAACTTCGCCTTGAGCGGTAGGAAGAGGGAGCCTCACACGTCCATTGGTGGACGCTAACATCAAGACTCCCCGGCCCTGCTGGCGGGTGGCGTAGATTAGCATGGTGCCATTGGGCGCAACAGTGGGCGACTCATCCAAACTTGTGTCTGAAAGTATGCGCAAACGGTTGGTTTCCAGGTCCTGTGCAGCCACCTTGAACACGGTAAAACCATCCTGGCGATGGATCATCACCAGGGTTTTCTCATCCGCCGACAATTTCGGGTTGGCGTTGTAGTTACCGACGAAGGTCACTCGCTCCACTGCCCCGCTATTGATGTTGGTCTTGTAGATCTGCGGTTTACCCGCACGATCCGAGGTGAAGTAAAGGGTCTGACCATCCTTGCCCCAGAAGGGTTCGGTATCGATGGCGTAATGGTTGGTGACTCGACGTGTCTGCCGGCTGCCCATATCCATCACATAAATTTCTGGGTTGCCATCTTTGGACAGTACGAAGGCCAGGCGACTGCCATCCGGAGACCAGGCGGGCGCACCATTGAGACCTTCGAAATTGGTGATCTGCTCGCGGCGGCCGGTATCGATGTGCTGCACGAAGATGCGCGGACGGCGCTGCTCGAACGACACGTACGCAATACGACGACCATCGGGCGCGAAAGATGGCGACAGGATCGGCTCACGCGACTGCAGCAGGGTCACCGCACGAGCACCATCGTAGTCGGAGCGCTGCAGGGTATAACGGGTGTTGTTGGTCCCCATGCGCTCTGCAGTGACGTAGAGCATGCGCGTGGAGAACGCACCCTTGACACCAGTGAGCTTCTCGAACGACTGATCGGCGATATGGTGAGCCATGTCGCGCAGTTGGTCGGTACCACCACCGACATTGCCGGTCATGACCTGCTGCTCGGTGTTGACGTTGAACAGCGCATATTGAATCTGCAAGCGACCACCGTTGGGCACGATGTTACCCACCAGCACGTACTGGGCTCCCAGTGCTTTCCAGTCGCGATAAATGACTTCGCCGGCCTGGGTCGGCAGACTGATCATGTTTTGCCGCGGGATGGGCTCGAAGTAGCCGGAGTTGCGCAGGTCATTGCCGATGATCTGCGACATGTCCTCGGGCAGTACCGAACCACCCTGCCAGCCGAAAGGCACGACGGCGATAGGGGTGGCACGGTCAGCGCCTTGGGAAATCACCAGCGGATCGGCCGCCTGGACGCTACCGACCAGCATGACCAGCCCCAGCAGGGCGATACGAATCAGGGTATTCACAGAGCTCAATCCTCCGGTTTGAAAATAACGCGACGCTGCCTGTACATACGGTCGAAGGTAGCGCGATCCAATTGTTGCATCTCGGGAATACGCCCGACGTTACGCACTGCAGCCACGGCCGAGTTATCGAACGGCGCATCGCCACTGGAGCGCGATACGCTGGCGTTGGTCACGGTGCCGTCGGGTAGCATCTGAATCAGCAGCTCGACGCTCATGCCACGGCGCGCCGACATCGGTCGCTGCCAGTTCTCGGTGATCAGCTTGATGATCAGATCATCAAGGTTGCCGGCTACCTGGTCGCCATGCGTCTCGGCCAGGGCCTGCTGGTTCTGCACGTTGTCCGACAGCAATTCTGCCAACGCTGCCGCCTTCTGATCCTCGGCGGCCTTGCGCCGTGCATCTTCAGCCTTGCGTTTGGCATCCTCGGCGGCTTTCTTCTTCGCAGCCTCGGCAGCAGCCTTTTTCTTGGCCTCTTCCGCTGCTTTCTTCTTCGCGTCCTCGGCAGCCTTCTTCTTGGCGTCCTCAGCGGCTTTTTTCTTCGCCTCTTCCTCGGCACGCTTCTTGGCGATATCCGCCTGGCGCTGCTGCTCGGCGGCCTTCTCGGTCTCGGCTTTCTTCGCTGCGTCGGCCTTTCGAGCCTCTTCAGCCTGCTTTTGTTCCTCGGCTTTCTTGGCCGCGGCTACCTTCTGTGCCTCGGCCTGAGCCTGCTTCTGCTCTTCAGCCTTCTTCTGTTCCAGCCTTTCGGTCTCGAACTGCGGAGCAGAAGTCTTCTGCGCTTCGCCCGCCACCTTTTGCGTGGTTTGCGTGGTGGCCTGGCTCTGCGACTGCAACTGATACAGGGTAGCCTGTACCACCGGGCGCGCTGGCGGCAGTTCCGGGGTGAAGGCGAAGCTGACGAACAGCATGGCGAACATCAGGACGTGCAAACCCACGGCCCAGACGATTGGCCAGAAATAGCTTTCCGATTGCGGACGCTCGGTTTGCTGCATCAGGGAGCCTCGGTAATCAATCCGACGTTACCGACGTCGGCCTGCTGCAAGCCACCCATGGCCGCCATCACGGTGCCGTAATCCACCGACTTGTCGCCACGCACGAATACTTGCACCTTCTTACCCTGACGACGATTCTCGGCAATGATCGCCGAAACTGCCTGAGTCATCTGCGGCAGCGTGGAGGCGCGCTCCTGTTCGGTGTCGACGTCGACCTCGCTACCCATGTTCCAGTAGTAGGTCTTGTCGGCCTTGATCGAGATGGTCAGTACCTGCGCGTCGTTGTCCTGCGGCAGCGCTTCACTGCTGACCTTGGGCAAGTCGACCTTGACCCCCTGATTGAGCATCGGTGCGGTGACCATGAAGATGACCAGCAGTACCAACATCACGTCGATGTAGGGCACCACGTTCATCTCGGCGACCGGTTTGCGTCTGTTGCGAATTCTCGCCATGGTTAAAACCTGTCCTCTTCGCTCGCCTTAGTCTTCCGAGGTGTGCACTTTGCGGTGCAGGATGGCCTGGAACTCGTCGGCGAAGGTGTAGTAACGACCGATCAGCATCTCGCTGCGGGCAGAGAAGCGGTTGTAGGCGATAACAGCCGGAATCGCTGCGAACAGACCGATGGCGGTAGCAATCAGCGCTTCGGCAATACCCGGTGCCACGGTGGCAAGCGTGGCTTGCTGCACCTGAGCCAGACCGCGGAAGGAGTTCATGATGCCCCATACGGTACCGAACAGACCGATATACGGACTGGTTGAACCAACAGTGGCGAGAAATGGCAACGCGGTTTCCAGCTTCTCTTCCTCGCGTGAGATGGCCACACGCATGGCACGGGCCACACCGTCCATCACGGCATCCGGGTCAACGCCCTGCTGCTGACGCAGACGGGAGAACTCCTTGAAGCCTGCACGGAAGATCTGCTCCAGACCGGAGTCCGGATCAGGGTTGCTGCCCGCCTGGCGATACAGCTTGGACAGGTCGATGCCGGACCAGAAACGATCCTCAAAGTTGTCCAGGGCACGCTTGGCGGCGCGAATCGAATTACTGCGCTGGAAGATCATCACCCAGGAAATGACCGAAGCGGCCACCAGGGTCAGCATCACCAACTGCACCACGAAGCTGGCGTTACTGATCAGACTCCACATCGACATATGGTCAACGGCGTTAGCTTCCACGCTTACTCTCCTGCTGCAATTAAACCCGGCGCCTGCGTCCCGGCGAACGCATGTCGCAGGGTGTCGGGGATGGCCCGGGGTTTCAAGTTGTCGGCGCGCACACAGGCCACCAGAAACTGCCCTTCACAGAGCAGCACATCATCCGCAGCCCGCCTGACCTGTTGACGAAAACGCAGGCTGGCACGGTTCAATTCGATCACATCGGCGCTGATCACCAGTTCGTCATCCAGACGCGCCGGCGCGTGATAACGCGCCTCGGCAGAATGCACAACGAACAACAGGCCCTCACCAGCAAGCGTCGACTGGGCATAACCCAGCTCACGCAGGCGCTCGGTGCGAGCCCGCTCCATGAATTTGAGGTAGTTGACGTAGTAGACGATGCCGCCCGCATCGGTGTCTTCGTAATAGACCCGGCAGCGGTGGCTGAACGGCTGCACTTCGTTTGGCGCGCGCATACTCTAGTCCCCGGCCTGCTGCTTGCCAATCCGGGCTGGTAACAATTTTTTCGTCATTCGTCACCTGCCGATAAATGATCGCCACTTGGCTGCTCTCCGGCACGCTTCGGGATATTCAGCCCGAAGTGCAGGTAGGCATGACGATTGACCACGCGACCTCGCGGCGTGCGCATCATGTAGCCCTGCTGAATCAGGTAAGGCTCGAGCACGTCCTCGATGGTATGACGCTCTTCGCCAATGGCCGCCGCCAGGCTATCGAGCCCCACCGGACCGCCGTCAAACTTCTCGATCATGGCCAGCAGCAGACGACGGTCGGAATGGTCGAAACCGCGCTCATCGACGTCCAGCAGATTCAGCGCCTGATCAGCGATCAACTGCGTGATATGACCGTTACCACGCACTTCGGCGAAGTCACGCACACGGCGCAACAGACGGTTGGCGATACGCGGCGTACCACGCGCGCGACGGGCGATTTCATAGGCACCCTTGGCCTCGATGGGCAGGCCGAGAATCCCGGCGGAGCGAGAGACGATGGTGGCCAGGTCGTCGATGCCGTAGAACTCCAGGCGCTGGACGATGCCGAAGCGATCACGCAGCGGGTTGGTCAGCATGCCGGCACGCGTAGTGGCACCAACCAGGGTAAAGGGTGGTAGATCCAGCTTGATCGAGCGCGCCGCAGGGCCTTCGCCGATCATGATGTCGAGCTGGAAGTCTTCCATGGCCGGATACAGCACTTCTTCGACCACCGGGGAAAGGCGATGAATTTCGTCGATGAACAGCACATCGCCGCTTTCCAGGTTGGTCAGCAGCGCCGCCAGATCGCCGGGACGCTCAAGTACCGGACCGGAGGTGCTCTTGATCGAGCTGCCCATTTCCTCGGCGATGATATGGGCCAGGGTGGTCTTGCCCAGACCTGGCGGACCGAAGATCAGCGTATGGTCGAGCGCTTCCGCCCTGCCCCGTGCAGCCTGAATGAATAACGCCATCTGTTCACGCACGACGGGCTGACCGATGTAGTCGGCCAGGCGCAGTGGACGAATGGCCCTGTCCTGCTGCTCTTCGCGCTCGCGTGGGCTGGCGGTGATCAGGCGATCAGCTTCGATCATCAATAGGGTTCCACTAAACCATGCCGCGCAGGGCGCGTCGGATCAAATCTTCACTGCTCATACCATCCTCCTTGACAGCAGCAACGGCTCGACTGGCCTCCTGCGGCTTGTAACCGAGGGAGATGAGGGCACTGACGGCGTCATTCTCCGCGCTTGAGACTGCCTGAGCCAGTTGAGGTTCAACCACCAAGGGAGCAATGGACGGAATCGACTCCCAGGCCTTGAAGCGATCCTTGAGCTCGACCAACAAACGCTCGGCGGTTTTCTTGCCGACACCGGGCACCTTGACCAGCGCCGCCGTGTCCTGGGCCTGCACGCAGCGCACCAGCTCATCGACTTCCAGCCCCGACATCAAGGCCAGCGCCAGCTTAGGGCCAACCCCATTGAGACGGATCAGCTCGCGAAACAGCTCGCGCTCGCGCTTTTCGAAGAAGCCATACAGCAGATGCGCATCCTCACGCACCACCTGGTGGGTGTGCAGCGACAACGGCTCACCCACTGCCGGCAGACGATAAAGGGTGGTCATCGGGACTTCCAGCTCATAACCGACGCCATTCACATCCAGAAGCAAATGCGGCGGCTGCTTCTCCGCCAGGGTGCCGCGCAAACGTCCGATCACCGCTGTTTTCCTTTGATTCGATTACAAACGAAGACGACCGCCACGCCGCTTGGCGCCGGCCAACCCATGAGGAATGAGACTCTGCCGGTGGTGCGCATGGCACAACGCGATACCCAGAGCATCGGAGGCGTCGATCTGCGGTTTCTGCACCAGCTTGAGCAGGTGCATGACCATCATCATCACCTGCTGTTTATCCGCCGCGCCCGTACCGACCACGGCCTGCTTGACCTGGGTGGCGGTGTACTCACTGACTTCCAGCCCAGCCTCCACGGCGGCGACGATGGCGGCACCACGTGCCTGCCCCAGCTTGAGCGCCGAGTCGGCATTACGCGCCATGAACACCTGTTCGATACCCATGGTCACCGGGCCATGGGTGCGAATCACCTCGCTGACCCCGCGAAAGACGATCTGCAGGCGCTCGGCCAGCGGTCCGTTGCCGGTGCGAATGCAGCCCGACGCCACGTACTCGCAGCCACGCCCGGTGTCACGCACCACACCGTAACCAGTAATGCGCGAGCCTGGATCGATTCCTAGAATCAGGGTCATATCAGCAACTGTCTATTTATCCAGTTGGCGAGTATACGGGCCGCCCTCGGCAACGTCATCCGCCACGCGCTCGCCTGATGAAAAAAGCCGGAAGCGCCATGCAGCGCTTCCGGCTTTGTCGAATCCTGAATCCAGTTCGTTAGAGGCCCGAGCCTCAGCCCAACTGCTCCATGATCTCGTCGGCAATTTCAGCGTTGTGGTAGACGTTCTGTACATCGTCCAGATCTTCGAGCATGTCGATCAGCTTGAACACCTTCTGCGCGGTCTCCAGATCGGTGATCGGCGCACTGATCGAGGGGATCATGGCGATTTCCGCCTCCTCGGCCTTGAAACCAGCCGAGCTCAGCGCTTCGTTGACGGCATGAAAATCGGTGAAGCTGGTGGACACCAGGCCCGAACCGTCCTCGCCCATTTCCACGTCATCAGCACCGGCCTCCAGCGCGGCCTCCATCAGGGCATCTTCATCTACACCCGGCGCGAAGCTGATTTGCCCCTTGCGGTCGAACATGTAGGCAACCGAACCGTCAGTACCCAGGTTGCCACCGCACTTGGTGAAGGCATGGCGCACTTCGGCGGCGGTGCGATTGCGGTTGTCGGTCATCACCTCGACGATGATCGCCACGCCGCTCGGCGCATACCCTTCGTAGCTGAACTCGACGACGTTGTCGGCTTCGTTGTTACCGGCACCACGAGCGATGGCGCGGTCAATCACGTCACGCGACATGTTGTTGGTCAGCGCCTTGTCGACGGCCAGACGCAGACGCGGGTTGTCCGCCGGGATCGGGCCGCCATGCTTGGCGGCGACCGTCAGCTCACGAATCAGCTTGGTGAAGATCTTGCCGCGCTTGGCGTCCTGACGCCCCTTGCGGTGCTTGATGTTGGCCCATTTGGAATGACCGGCCATATTCAACTCCAGTTTTCTACTTCGGGGGATGATCTAAAACAGTCGTCATTACTCGCTGCGCCCGCCCTACTTCAGACCGCACTGAAGTGCGTTCAGCGCAAGCGCTGCCCTACGCAGGCGGACATCCAGATATCTCGAAGCACCTAGACTCCGGCCTTCGCGGGAGTGGCGGTAAAAGGTGCCACCTGAACACACTCAAGTTCACAGGTGTGAGAATTCGAGTCTCTCCGCCCAATAACGAAGAAGCCTGGAAATCCAGGCTTCTTGCACAGGCTTATTCGGCCTTGGGTTGCTCGCGCAGGCGGATGTGCAGCTCACGCAGCGATTTGCCGTCCACCACACCCGGCGCCTGGGTCATGACACAGGCCGCGCTCTGGGTTTTCGGGAAGGCAATCACTTCGCGGATCGACTGCGCACCGGTCATCAGCATCACCAGGCGATCCAGGCCGAAGGCCAGACCGCCATGGGGCGGTGCGCCGTACTTGAGCGCGTCGAGGAGGAAGCCGAACTTCTCCTGCTGCTCCTCTTCGCTGATGCCGAGCACGCGGAACACGGTCTGCTGCATGGCCTTGTCGTGGATACGGATCGAACCGCCACCTAGCTCGGTACCATTGAGCACCATGTCATAGGCGCGCGATAGCGCGGCGGACGGGTTGGCCTCCAGTTCCTCGGGGCTGCAGCTCGGCGAGGTAAACGGGTGGTGCATGGCAGTCAGGCTGCCGTCGTCGTTTTCCTCGAACATCGGGAAGTCAACGACCCACAGCGGCGCCCACTCGCAGGTGAGCAAGTTCAGGTCATGGCCCAGCTTGATACGCAGCGCGCCCAGGGCTTCGCTGACGATCTTGGCCTTGTCGGCACCGAAGAACACGATATCGCCATCGACCGCACCCACGCGATCGAGGATGACGTTGATGTTATCCAGCGGGATGTTCTTGACGATCGGCGACTGCAAACCGTCGACGCCGGCAGCGCGCTCATTGACCTTGATGTAGGCCAGGCCCTTGGCACCGTAGATGCCGACGAACTTGGTGTAGTCGTCGATCTGCTTGCGCGGCATGCTCGCTCCGCCCGGAACGCGCAGCGCGGTAACGCGGCATTTCGGGTCGTTGGCAGGGCCGGCGAAGACCTTGAATTCGACATCCTTGAGCTGGTCTTCAACGTCGACCAGTTCCATCGGGATGCGCAGATCCGGCTTGTCCGAACCGAAGCGGCGCATGGCTTCGGCCAGGGTCATGTGCGGCAGTTCGCCGAACTCGACATCCAGGACTTCCTTGAACAGGTTGCGCACCATGGTCTCGGTGATGTCCATGATGTCTTTTTCATCGAGGAAGCTGGTCTCGATGTCGATCTGGGTGAATTCCGGCTGGCGGTCGGCACGCAGGTCTTCGTCACGGAAGCACTTGGCAATCTGGTAGTAGCGGTCGAAGCCAGCCACCATCAGTAGTTGCTTGAACAGCTGCGGCGACTGCGGCAGGGCGAAGAAGCTGCCAGCATGAGTACGGCTCGGCACCAGGTAGTCGCGTGCGCCTTCCGGGGTGGCGCGGGTCAGGATCGGCGTCTCGACGTCGAGGAAGCCGTTCTCGTCGAGGTAACGACGGATACTCGAGGTGATGCGCGAACGCAGCTTGAGCTTTTCGGCCATTTCCGGACGGCGCAGGTCGATGAAGCGATAGCGCAGGCGGGTTTCTTCGCCGACGTCGGTGTATTCGTTGAGCGGGAACGGCGGAGTTTCCGCCTCGTTGAGCACTTCCAGCTCGTAGCCCAGCACCTCGATGGCGCCGGACGCCATGTTCGGGTTGACTGCACCGGCCGGACGCAGACGTACCTTACCGGTGATTTTGACCACGTACTCGCTGCGTACGCGGTCGGCCTTGGCGAAGGTCTCGGCGCGATCCGGATCGAATACCACCTGAGCCAGGCCTTCACGATCACGGATATCGAGGAAGATCACCCCGCCATGGTCGCGGCGACGGTGTACCCAGCCGCAAAGGGTGATTTCCTGGCCATCCAGGCTCTCGTTCAGTTGGCCGCAATAGTGGCTGCGCATCATGATCGTGTTTCGCTTCTCTAAGGTCTTGGATAGGTCAGGCAGCCCCCAACGCCCTGGGCAGGAGCCACAACGCGGAGAACGTCCAACCGCACGCCGCGCTTCGATAAAGAGCGGGATTATATAGCGTAAATCGTCGTGACGCAGCCGCCCGGCAGATGGCTTCTATAATGAAGAGCGGCTCCTACCTGGAGAACGACTATGACCCAGCCCCATCGCAGTGACCTGTCCAGCGATCTGTTGGAAGATTTTCGCCTTGATGCCGCCGAGCAGTTTCCCCGCTGCGAACAACTGTTGATCGAGCTGGAGCGAGCGCCAAAAAGTGCAGAACGTCTGCGCGAGCTGTTTCGACTTATCCATACGCTCAAAGGCAACCTCGGGTACGTCGACCTCAATGAGCTGATGCCAGTACCGCAAGCCATGGAGGATGTGCTCGATGCCCTGCGTTCGGGCCGTATGGCCTTCGACAGCCTGCTCGGCGACATATTGCTGCTCAGCCTCGACCACCTGCGAGCGCTGGTAGCCCAGGCACTGGCTGGCTCCAACTCGGCATCAGACGACTCTCAGACCCGGCAACTCTGCAGCGCACTGCAAGCGCTGGCCATCGCCTCTCCGCCAGAACAGACCGAGCTGCGTAGCGTGCTGCTACAGCAACTGGACCCAAGCACTCGCCTGCAAACACCTGAAGCGGCAGAGCCCAGTCATATAGAAGCACTGCTGGCCCGCCACAGCATCCCTGCCACATCCGACCTACAATTCTTCTGCGCCCTTGCCGAGGCCGCCGAGCAGCGCTCGCCTTACTGGCAAGGACGTACTCGGCGCCTACTGGAGCTGTCACTCAGCATCAACGCCACGGGCGATTACGCCGAGCAGCCTGAGCAGTTGGCCGCAGCAGTCTGCCTGCATGACCTGGGAATGGCGTTTCTGCCACTGGAGCTCTTGCACAAACAGAGCCACTTCAGCCGCGAAGAACGGCGCATGATGCAAGGTCACCCACGCCTGGCCAGCGATCTGCTCAAACGCATGCCCGGCTGGTCAGCCGCCATGGAGATCATCCTGCAGCATCAGGAACACGCCGATGGCAGTGGCTACCCGAAAGGGCTCAGCGAAGCGGAGATCACGCCCGGCGCCTTGATCCTGCATATCGTCGACACCTTCGATGCAAGGACTCACGAGCGCGCGCACCAGACCTTGAGCAAGCGCCCGCTGCTGCGCGCCATTCTCGAGATCAACAACCTATCCGGCCAGCAATTCAGCGCCCGCTGGGTAGAGATTTTCAACCACACCCTGCAGCAAAGACCGACACTGGCCCGCCGCTGAAGCCCTCGACGAGCGGTAAGATTTTCTGGCCAAAATTGAACCGCAAGTTATCAATAGCTTCTAAACATCGCTTTCATTGATATAAGCCAAGATCATCACCAAGCCCTGCGTGTTAGGCTCTCTCCAACACTGCGGGACAGACACCCCGGGCTCACCTGAAAGGAGAAAAACCATGGAAATCAATATCGGAATCGCCGAACAGGACCGCGCCGCCATTGCCGAAGGCCTGTCGCGCCTGCTGGCCGACACCTACACGCTGTATCTGAAGACCCACAATTTCCACTGGAACGTCACCGGCCCGATGTTCAACACCCTGCACCTGATGTTCGAAGGTCAGTACACCGAACTGGCTCTGGCCGTCGACGCAATTGCCGAGCGCATTCGCGCACTGGGCTTCCCGGCTCCGGGTACCTACGCCGCCTACGCCCGCCTGTCCTCGATCAAAGAAGAGGAAGGCGTGCCTAGCGCCGAGGATATGATCAAGCAACTGGTACAGGGCCAGGAGGCCGTTGTGCGCACTGCCCGCGGCATTTTCCCGCTGCTGGACAAGGTCAGCGACGAGCCTACCGCGGATCTGTTGACCCAGCGCATGCAGGTGCATGAGAAAACCGCCTGGATGCTGCGCAGCCTGCTCGCTGCTTGAGATACTCAGAGGCCCGGTTATCCGGGCCTTTTCATTAGGCACGCAGCCCCGCCCTGATCTATGCTCTGGCCATTCGCCAGTGAGTTCCAACATCCATGAGTCAGCCAGCCAAACCGACCAGCATCATCGAACTGTATCCGGAGGAAACCCGCGAAGCGGCCGAGCTCCTGAAACAGGCTGTGCCGCTGATGATGCGTCACGATATCCCGCCAAATCCCGTGCACTATGCGCTGTGGTACACCTATAGCAGAGGCAGCGAACCAGAACTCAATCGCCGCCTGGACAAGGTGGTCGAGGATTTCGACGTATTCCCCCCGGAAACCGCCAGCCGACTGTTTCGCGACTACATCATCCGTGGCGAACTGGAAGAAGCACGCGCCGGGCAGCAGCAGGTCATCGAGCTGGTCGACGATATCGAAGGCGATGTGTCACGTAGCGTGCTTGGCAGCCAGCACTACCAGCAAAGCCTGAACCAGGGCCTCAGCGCACTGCAGGAGCCGATCATCGACGACCTGCCCAATGTGCTCAGCGAGCTGCAGGAAAGCACCCAGCTGATGCAGGATCAGCAGGAGAAGTTCCTCTATCGCCTGCGCGCCGCGCAGCAGGAGATCACTCACCTGCGCAGTCAGCTGGAACGCGCGCACCTAGCCGCCACGCTCGACAGCCTGACCCGCGTCTTCAACCGTCATGCCTTCACCCGCCTGCTGGAACGCGCGCTCAACGAGTCACAGCAAGGCCTTGCGCTGGTGATTCTGGATATCGACCACTTCAAGCAGTTCAACGATCAGTATGGCCATCCATTGGGTGACCGCGTGCTGCAACATGTCGGACAGCTGCTGCGTGACCTCCTGCCACCTGGAGCCTTCGCTGCGCGCTACGGTGGCGAAGAATTCTGCGTGGTGCTACGCAATTGCGCCAATCTCAACGAAGTGCTCGATTTCGCCGAACAACTGCGCCACAAGATCCAGTCGCTGAGAGTCAAGGTACGCCGTACCGATCAGGTCCTCGATAGCATCACCGCCTCCTTTGGCTGCGCCATGGCCGAAGCCAACGACACCTTCGAATCCCTGCTTACGCGCGCCGACGATGCGCTCTATCAGGCCAAACGAGCCGGGCGTAATCAGGTGCACCCGATGGCCAGCGAAACGATGCTAAGCGCTTGATTTGAGAAGCCCTCGGCTTTGCTGTTAAATAGCCCCGCGCGCCGCGTTACCATCATGCGGCGCCATTAACCTTGTTTACAGGCGCGCGCCATGGCCGTTCAGCTGGCCACCAGCAAAGTGCGCTCCCTCCGCAGCACCTTGAGTCATCATTTAATCAGTGAGTTCATCAAAGATGTTGAAAATTGCCCATCTCGTGACAGGGTTCGCCGCCCTGCTGCTGTCCGTCGTACCCGGTTTTTCCGCTTCGTTTCTCACCACGCCGGATGCCATCTACCTGGCCCTGACCGGTTTGCTCAACCTGCTTGCCGCATCGCAGCAACAGAACGCGCCAGTTGCGCGCCAGCAGCTACTGGGCCTGTCCTCTGCCCTGCTGATACTGGCCACCGTGGTACAGAGCCTGATCCTGCTTGCCCCACTGCCTAGCATTGGCGGTCAGCCTGCCATCTGGCTGCCGCTGCTGACCATCGTCGTTGCCGTGGCCCTGAGCCTTGCAGCGCAACTGGGCACGCAGCCTCGCACTCAGGAACTGGAGCCCTTCCTGCAAACCAGCTCCAGCGCGCCCCAGGAAGACCGCGAGACCGGCACGGTCAAGTGGTTCAATACGTCCAAGGGCTTCGGCTTTATTTCCCGCGACTCGGGCGAGGATATCTTCGTGCACTTTCGCGCCATTCGTGGCGAGGGCCACCGCGTATTGATCGAAGGTCAACGCGTGGAATTCTCGGTCATGCAGCGCGACAAAGGCCTGCAGGCAGAAGATGTGATCGCTGCCGCCCCCTTGCGACGCTGAACAGCGCGCAAAGAAAAGCCCGGGAAACCGGGCTTTTTCATATCAGTAATGCGGTGGCGGCGCTTCGTCTTCAGCAATACCTGCCTGGCCACCCAGTTCTTCCTGACGTCGCGCCAGAACCGTCAATTGCAACTGCATCCGCTCGATGCGCCGATTCTGTTCGACCAGCTCATCGCTCAACGCCTGAATGGTGTCATCCTGAAACGCCAGACGACTCTCCAGCTCCATGATCCGCGACTCGAGGCTCATGCAAAAGCTCCGGCAAACTGAAAATCTTCGGTCAGCACCAGACGCAGCTTGTCGATGATCTGCCGCACCTGTTGCTCGCTGTAAGACTGCGCCGGATGCCGCCCCCACACCGGCGCAGGCCAGGCAGCGTCTTCACGTCGGCGCACGATCACATGCATATGCAACTGGCTGACGACATTGCCGAGCGTGGCCACGTTCATCTTGTCGGCCGCGAAGGTGTCCTTCAAGGTCTCAGCCAATAGCGTGGTCTCATGCCAGAGCTGACGCTGGTCGGTGGCATCGAGCTGGAACAACTCGCTGACATCTTCACGGCGCGGCACGAGGATGAACCAGGGATAACTGGCGTCATTCATCAGCAGCAGGTGACAGAGGGGAAAGTCCCCGACCAGCAGGCAATCCTGCTGCAGACGTGAATCCAGAGCGAACATGAAGGCTCTCCTTTATAAACGGATCACTCAAGCGTAGCGCCAAGAGGCGCCAGGCGATGGCGCGCAGCATACGCCGCCTCAGTGGACAATTCACCGACACGCCGCGCACCAAGGCAAGGCACCCCACCCCAACACGCACCGCCGGCGTGCACCATTTTGTTTCTTCCCGTAATAGACGCCCTCAAGCGTTACCGTGGCAGCGATCTGAACGGAAGTGGTGACACCTTTTGACGACTGCTCGCGAGAACAAGGCATTGCTCAGTCAAACCCGCGCAGGAAGCGGGATCGGCGCTGCCATTCAGAGCATTGCGCGCCAGAAAATCAAGGTTTTGGAGAGGAATTCGGGTTTTGAGCACGACTTTTGCTATCTGTGAGAACAATGCCGGCGAGCCGTGCAGTCGACCAATAACAGCGGCCCAAGCACCTCAGAGCCGCGAAAGCGTTGGCATAACGAAGCGCAAGTACAGAGCTACAGATTTGCGACATTCCTCCTAATGCGATGCGACACAAGCATGAACGAAGTCGTAATGAATAGACTGCAACTATCGCCAATATTGGCTGCGTGCTATAAGTTACCGCCGACACAAAAAGAAAGAGCCGCCCATATAACAAAACAGTGGGCAGCGCAACTCTTCTAAACCCAAGGAGCAATCACGATGCAAGTGATGAAGTGGAGCGTAATCGCCCTGGCAGTAGCCGCGGGCACCAGCCAAATGGCCGTGGCGTCCAGCCAGTCCGAGTCGAATGGCTTTATCGAAGACAGCAGCTTCAACATCTTCAATCGCGCTTTGTACATGAACCGCGATTTCCGTAATGGCCCGAACAGCAACAGCACTTCCGCTAATCCTGCCGGTTACCGTGAAGAGACAGGTCTGGGCATCCGCCTGCTGTACGAGTCTGGTTTCACCCAAGGTACCGTAGGTGTCGGCTTTGACGCTCACTCCCTGAGCAGCATCAAAATTGATAGCGGTCGTGGTCGCGTTGGTAACGGCCTGTTCTCCCAAACTGACGATGGTCGTGCAGACGACACCCAAACTGAAGTCGGCGGCGCCATCAAGTTTCGCATCTCCGATACCGTCCTGAAATACGGCAGCCAGTTCGTGGCAAGCCCGGTATTCTCCACCGACGATAGCCGCATCCTGCCTGAAGTTGCTACTGGTACTTATCTGGTCAGCAACGAGATTAAAGGCCTGGAACTGAGCGCCGGTCGCTTCACTGCCATGAGCAGCCAAACTGGAACCAGCCGTGATGACATCAACGGCAAAGGCGAAGCTGGCCTGAAGTACGCCAACATCGTGGGTGCCTCCTACTCTTTCACTGACGATCTGAGCGCAGCTTTCCACGCCTCCGATGTGGAAGATTACTGGAAGAAGTACTACGGCAACGTCAACTACAACCTGGCGCTGGCTGAAGAACAAGCTCTGAACTTCGACTTCAACATCTACAAGACCGACTACGACAAGCAGTACACCAACACTGCTAGCGACGAAGACAACACCATCTGGAGCCTTGCAGCTGCCTACTCGCTGGGTGCTCACACCTTCACCCTGGCTCACCAACGTGCGTCCGGCGACCGTGGTTACGAGTACGGCGTAGACGGCGGCGGCACCATCTGGCTGGCCAACTCGGTTCAGTACTCCGACTTCAACCAGGAAGACGAAAAGTCCTGGCAAGCTCGCTACGATATCAACATGGCATCCTACGGCGTACCGGGCCTGAGCTTCATGACCCGTTACATCCGTGGTACTGCTGCTGATAGCTACACCGAGCGTGAACTGGATATCGAAGCCAAGTACGTAATCCAGGAAGGTGCGGCCAAGGATCTGTCCTTCCGCGTTCGTAACGCCTTCTATCGCGATAACGCTCAAGGCGACGTGAACGACCTGCGCCTGATCGTCGAATACCCGCTGAGCGTTCTGTAACTTCAGCGCTACTCGATAGCGGTATAAAAGAAACCCGGCCTTGGCCGGGTTTCTTTATTTTGTGCCTCAGTATTTTAAAGCGGCAGCGCATAAGTCCCCGTCACATGCGCAACCAATTCATTCTCATTACCAACCGAATACAGCGAAACTTCGCAAACTGCCTGGCGCCGGCTCAAACGCAATATTCGCGCCTCGGCCAACAAGTCGACCGGTTTGGGTTTGACCAGAAAGTTGATGTTGAGATTGGACGTCACCGCCATTTCCACTCGGCCGAGACGCCCCAGCACAACCGCATACATCGCCGCATCACCCAACGCCATAATGGTCGGGCCCGAGAGTGTGCCGCCTGGGCGCACCAATTTGGCATGAAAGGGGACGCGTGCCAGCACGCCCTCCTCGTTCAGCCGGTCGATCCGCAGATCGATATCCTCGGCCATCGGCAGTCCAGCCCGGATCAGGGTCTGAACCTCAAGCGCAGTCAATCCCACTATTTGTTCCTCCCGGTAGACTCGGTGGCACTTTCGCGCCTGCACCCGTCCTGTACGCCACTGTATAGGCACCGTACAATGCCGGCCTATTCCAAGCCCTAGCAACCGACAGAACGGCCAAACATGCGTACCAGTCAGTTCCTGCTCTCGACCCTGAAAGAAACCCCTTCCGATGCTGTGGTGATCAGCCACCAGCTGATGCTGCGTGCCGGTATGATCCGCAAGCTGGCCTCCGGCCTGTACACCTGGCTGCCGATGGGCCTGCGCGTGCTGCGCAAGGTCGAGAACGTGGTGCGCGAAGAAATGAACGCCGCCGGCGCCCTGGAAGTGCTGATGCCAGCCATTCAGCCGGCCGAACTGTGGCAGGAATCCGGTCGCTGGGTGCAGTACGGCCCCGAGCTGCTGCGCGTCAAGGACCGTCATGACCGCGAGTTCTGCGTCGGCCCGACCCATGAGGAAGTGATCACCGATCTGGCCCGCAACGAGCTGAACAGCTACAAGCAACTGCCGATCAACTTCTATCAGATCCAGACCAAGTTCCGTGACGAGATTCGCCCGCGCTTCGGTCTGATGCGTGGTCGCGAGTTCATCATGAAGGATGCCTACTCCTTTCATGCCGATCAGGCGTCCCTGCAGGAAACCTACGACCGCATGCACCAGGCGTACTGCAACGTATTCAGCCGCCTGGGCTTGAACTTCCGTCCGGTGCAGGCCGATACCGGCTCCATCGGCGGCACTGGCTCGCATGAGTTCCACGTACTGG
This sequence comes from Ectopseudomonas composti, assembly GCF_900115475.1. Taxonomy (GTDB): domain Bacteria; phylum Pseudomonadota; class Gammaproteobacteria; order Pseudomonadales; family Pseudomonadaceae; genus Aquipseudomonas; species Aquipseudomonas composti. The sequence goes on along the minus strand of NZ_FOWP01000006.1, from coordinate 247,252 downwards.
CCGACTCCGGTGAAGACGATATCGCCTTCAGCAATGCTTCCGACTACGCGGCCAATATCGAGAAAGCCGAAGCCATCCCGCGCGAGAGCGCGCGCGGCGCTGCGACCGAAGACATGCGTCTGGTCGACACGCCCGACACCAAGACCATCGACGCGCTGGTTCAGGGGTTTGGCCTGGCCATCGAGAAAACCATCAAGACCCTGGTGGTGCACGCGGCCGAACAAGGCAAACTGATCGCCCTGATCGTACGCGGCGATCACGAGCTGAACGAGATCAAGGCTGCCAACCTGGAGCTGGTCGCCAACCCGCTGCAGATGGCCAATGAAGCCGAGATTCGCGCCGCCATCGGTGCAGGCCCCGGCTCGCTGGGCCCGGTCAACCTGCCGATCCCCTGTATCATCGACCGCAGCGTGGCGCTGATGAGCGATTTCGCTGCTGGTGCCAACATCGAAGACAAGCACTACTTCGGCGTCAACTGGGAGCGCGATCTGCCGCTGCCTGAGGTTGCCGACCTGCGCAATGTCGTCGCCGGTGACCCCAGCCCGGATGGCCAGGGCACCCTGGAAATCAAACGCGGCATCGAAGTCGGTCACATCTTCCAGCTCGGCACCAAGTACAGTGAGGCGATGAACTGCCAGGTGCTCGGTGAGAACGGCAAGCCGGTGACCCTGACCATGGGCTGCTACGGCATCGGCGTTTCCCGCGTGGTGGCTGCCGCCATCGAGCAGAACTTCGACGAACGCGGCATCCGCTGGAACGATGCCCTGGCACCGTTCCAGATCGCCCTGGTACCGCTGCGCTACGAAACCGAGCAGGTTCGCGAAGCCACCGACAAGCTGTATGCCGAGCTGACTGCTGCTGGCTACGAAGTACTGCTGGACGATCGCGACAAGAAAACCAGCCCCGGCATCAAGTTCGCCGACATGGAACTGATCGGTATTCCGCACCGCGTGGTCGTCAGCGACCGCGGCCTGGCCGAGGGTAACCTCGAGTACAAGAGCCGTGCCGAAACCGACCCGCAAGCCGTGCCGCTGGCCGAGATCCTGTCCTTCCTGCAAGCCCGTATCAGCCGCTGATCACGCCTTACCGAGCCATCATGCACACGAGCAACAACTTTCGCCTCATCGGCGCCGCCCTGTGCGGCGCCCTCTTGATCAGCGGCTGCGCCAACCAGCTGCCGCAACGCAGCGAGCATGAGGAGCGCATCGAACGCAAACTGCTGGATCACCAGTTGCAGATCGATGCCGGCGAACCCAAGGTGCTGGAGCTGCCGCAACGCCGTGTGCGTGTGCATGACCAGAAGAGCTACGAGGTCACGGCCTTCGAAGTGACCCGTCGCTACGACCGCTATACGCCTTACCAACCCTGGCGCGAGATCTACGAAGTGCCGATGGGCGCGGTCGCTGTGGTGGCCGGCGTGGGGGCCAACATCCTCAACGTGGTGCTGCTCGGTAGCCTGCCGGAAACTGCGACCCGTGACTGGATCAGCTACGGCATGGCCGGCCTCAATCCGTTCATGAACGTTGAGTCCAATGGTCGCGCGGAACAGAACCTGGCGAGTATCGAGGAGCTGCAGCGCGACCGTCGCATGGAATACACCAACCTGCCATGGTCCGAGCGCCCGGTGCAGGTCAAGGCAAGCGATCAGCAGTTCGAGCTGCTCACTGACAACACCGGTGTGCTGCGCCTCAATCTGCTGGACAGCCCCTTCACCGAGCAGGACATCACGCGCCTGAACATGCTGCAGCTGAGCGTCGAAGACCGCCTCGGTGACGATGTCGCACGAGCAGAAACGACTCTTATGGTCAGCCATACCCTGCGCGGCAAGCTGCGCGAAGCACATGACCTGATCTTCGACGACCTCGAGGGTGGTGATGTGGCCCAGTGGGTACACCGGGTCAAGCGCCTTTCCGATCTGGGCCTGGAAGAGGAAGCCAGCGAGCTGGAACAGAGCCTGATCGAACTGACGCGCAACGACCCTGAATTGCAGGATGCCTTCCTCAAGGCGCTGCTCAAGGATGCCGGGCGTCTGGCTGCTGATCCAGCCAACTGAGTGCATCCGGCTCCGTAGGTTCCCGCTGGGCCGTCTGGCCCATGCACAGCAACCATTCGAACGGCACGCGCCTGTCGTGGGTGCGGAGGACTTCAGCTCTTCCGTGAAACCTGTGCGTGCGGCGCACCCTACAGGGCGGTGTTGCTCGCTATACCATCTGCAATTCTTGCTTGCGGCGCGGCGGCGGGAAAGCCGTGTCGAGCAGGGCCAGGTCATCCGCACTCAAGGTTAGCGAGGCCGCCGCCACGTTGTCGCTCAGATGCGCGCTACCGACGGCCTTGGGGATGGCAATCACTCCGTCCTGCCTGATCGTCCAGGCCAGCGCGACCTGAGCCGGTGTGACGCCATGGCGTTGGGCTACCTCGAGCAACGCCGGCTCGTGCAGCAGTGCCCCAGCCTGGCTGAGCGGACAGTAGGCCATTAGCGGCATAGCGGCGCGCTGTTGCCACGGCAGCAGGTCAAACTCGATACCACGCGCCTCCAGGTTGTACAGCACCTGGTTGGTGCGGCACGCCGGCTGATCCAGCTCCAGCAGGTCATCCAGGTCGAAGTTGGAAACACCCCAAGCGCCGATCTTGCCCTGCTCTCGCAGCCGCTCGAAACCTTCGACCGTCTCGGCAAGCGGGTAACGGCCGCGCCAGTGCAACAGGTAGAGGTCGATACGCTCGCAGCCCAGGCGTTTCAGGCTACGCTCACAGGCTGCCTGAACACCCTGCGCGCTGGCGTTATGCGGGTAAACCTTGCTGACCAGAAATACCTCATCACGACGCCCGGCAATAGCCTCCCCCACCACCTGCTCGGCGCCACCCTCGCCATACATTTCGGCGGTGTCGATCAGGCTCAACCCCAGGTCCAGGCCTTCACGCAGCGCCGCCACTTCCCGCGCGTGCTGGTGCCGATCTTCCCCCATGCGCCAGGTCCCCTGGCCTACCACCGGTACCTGCACGCCGGCCAAGTCAATTCTGCGCATCAATTTCTCCTCTATGGATCGTGACCAGATCGTACCCCTCACCACGCCACTGCACGAAGCACAGCCCGTGGCCGAAGGGGTCGCTCAGCGTTACCAGCCGTCCCCAATCGTATTCGTGAATGTCGCCTTCCTGCCGAGCGCCGGCAGCGATTGCCCGCACCAACGCAGCGTCAAGATCATCGACCACCAGATCCAGATGCAGCGGCATCCAGTGACGACGGTAATCGCGCAGCACCTGCGCCTCTGGGCACGCCTGGGTGGCAGCCGCCTTGCACAGCAGATAGAGCGGCACGGCAGCGCCGAGCATCTCCACCACGGTCCCGTCGAACAATCTGCGCCCGACGCTCAAGCCGAGCGCTTGCTGGTAGAAGGCAACCGCCGCTGGCAGATCGGGAACGTCGAGATTGAGCAGCAGTTGCATGGTCAGAGTGGCTTGAGCAATAACAGCAGGGATACCGGCTGAACGCTCTCCGGATGCAGCGGCTCCTGCAGCCATTCGAGCCGCCAGCCGGTTTCACCGATCAGCGCCAACCAGGATTGCAGGGTGCGGAAGAACCAGGGCATGGGCGCCTGAAAGCCCTCGCCGAAACCGACGAAGTCTTCCACCCGCCAACCGTCCTGGTAAGGCTCGCCATGGCTGGCGCGCCACGGGTGCAGGGTCTGGATCAGCAAACTGCCACCGGGTGCGAGCAACCCTTGCAAGCTACGCAAAATCGGCTGCAACGGCTCTTCGAGCAGGGCGAAGTTGCAGACCAGCACCTCGAAACGGCCGAGTTGCTCGGCATGCTCCTCCAGCTCGGCATAACCACAGACGCGATACTGACTGCGCCCGTCGCACGCCGCGCGAGCAGCCTCGATCAGCGGTGCAGAAGCGTCCACACCGACCGGCTCGATACCATGCTCGGCCAGGCCACGGCACAGCCAACCCTCGCCGCACCCGATGTCCAGCACGCGCTTGGGTTGCAGCGCCAGCACGGCCTGGATGATCGCGGCATCGGTTACCAGGCGGCGACTTTCGATGCGCTGCTCACGCACCGCGGCAGCCCAGGCATCGGCATTGGCCTGCCAGCTTTGCTGGAGCTGTTCTCGGTGGTCGCGCTGCATGCCGACTCCCTGCATTTGTGCGTTGCAGCGAGTCTAGCAGGCATGCCCAACATCCAGGTACAACCCAAGCACGGAGCAGAAACGGCCTGCCAGACGGCGCGCAAGCGTCTAAGCTGATAACGAGACAGACGAGAAGACCGCAGCCCAGCTGGCCCAAGGTCAGTATCCGGCAAGAGGCCATCTCGCGGCTTTGAATGATGCTGACAGGCTGGTGATTTATGGGCGCATCATGGCAACGTAATCCGCAACAACCTGACCTCGCCTCCTCGGCGGGCACTCAGGGCAGAACCGCTGCTGCCGGGCATCATTGGCGCCTGACTGTCTATCTGTTGCTGGTCCTGTTGGTACTGGTTGCCACCGCACTGCTGGTATTCGAATCACGTAGCGCCCACTTTCAGTCGCGCGAACTCAGCCGCTATGCCGCGGACCTCACTTACAAGGTCGAACCAGGCCCCAGCGAGCGCATCATCTACCCGACCGACGGCCCCTTCGACAAACGCCAAGGCTATGCCTACCTGCCACTGATGCTGGAGCGCCTGCAGCAGCGCGATTACCAGGTCACCGAGCAGTCACGCTTCTCCGAGGAGCTGATGGCCTACAGCCGCCGCGGTCTGTTCCCACCATTCACCGAGAAGAGCCAGAGCGGCCTGAGCATCAGCGATTGCCGTGGCACGCCCTTCTACGAATTTTACTACCCGCAACAGGGCTATGCCGACTTCGCCAGCATTCCGCCGCTGGTGGTCAGCAGCCTGTTGTTCATCGAAAACCGTCAGTTGCTCGACCCCGCACAACCGCTGGCCAACCCTGCGGTGGACTGGCCGCGCTTTGCCATGGCGGCGCTGTCGCAGCTTGGCAAGATGCTCGACGTGCAGGACCAGTCCGCCGGAGGCAGCACCCTGGCCACGCAACTGGAGAAGTACCGTCACTCCCCCGATGGGTTGACGTTGTCCGCCGGGGAAAAGCTGCGGCAGATGATTTCCGCCAGCGTGCGTGCCTATCAGCATGGCCCGGAAACGCTCGAGGCGCGTCAGCGCATCGTCCGCGACTACCTCAATAGCGTGCCGCTGTCCGCCGCACCGGGTCACGGTGAAGTGCACGGTTTGGCTGACGGCCTGCGCATCTGGTACGGCGCCGACTTCGAACGCAGTAACGCCCTGCTCGACCCGCGTCGATCGCCCGACGCCAGCCTTGCCGAGCGCGGTCTGGCCCTGCGGCAGATGCTGTCGTTGATGATCGCCCAACGCCGGCCCTCCTATTACCTGGCACAAGGGCGCCGCGACATGGAGGCACTGACCGAAAGCCACATCCGCCTGCTCGCCAGCGGCGGTCTGATCGATGCCGACCTGCGCGATGCCGCCCTCACGCAGAAATCGCAGTACCGCGACTGGCAACAGGAGCCCAACCTGCGCGCCGTGGAAAGCGACAAAGGCATCAGCGTGGCGCGCTCGCGGCTGTCCAACCTGTTGGGCATGCCACTTTACGACCTCGATCGCCTCGACCTGTCCGCGCGCAGCACCCTGCAGCGCGACCTGCAACAGCAGACCAGTACCTACCTGCAAAACCTGGCCGACCCGGAGTTCGCCGGCAAGATCGGCCTGTTCGGCGAGCGCCTGCTGTCACCCGAGAAAACCGCGGAAGTGCGCTACAGCTTCACCCTGTTCGAACGCACCCCGACCGGTAGCCGGGTGCGGGTGCAGACCGACAGCACCGACCAGCCCTTCGACATCAACGAAGGCAGCAAGCTGGAGCTTGGCTCCACCGCCAAACTGCGCGTGCTGGCCACCTATCTGGAAATCATCGCCGAACTGTACCAACGCCACGCTGGCAAGAATCCAGCCGAGCTGCGCCAAGTGGATATCGCCGAGCAGGACCCTCTGAGCCGCTGGGCTGTGGGCTACCTGCAAGCCAACCCGGGGGCGGATCTGGCCAGCATGCTTGACGCCGCGCTGGAGCGGCGCTACTCGGCCAACCCGAATGAGCGCTTCTTCACTGGCGGCGGGCTGCACACCTTCGGCAACTTCCGCCGCGAGGACAACGGCCGCAACCCGACGCTGCGCGAATCCTTGCGCGAGTCGATCAACCTACCCTTCGTCCGCCTGATGCGCGATCTGGTGCGCTACAGCACCTACCAGAACAGCGCCGAACTGCTCAAGGACGACAAGGACCCGCGCCGCCAGGAATACCTGCAGCGCTTCGCCGATCAGGAAGGGCGCACCTTCCTTCTGCGCTTCTGGCGCAAGTACCAGGGCCAGCCACAGCAGCAGCGTCTGGAAACCTTCATCAGCGGCCTGCGCCAAACCTCAGTGCGCCTGAGCGCCGTGCATCGTTACCTGCTGCCACAGGCCGACGAAGCCACCTTCGCTGCGTTCCTACGGGCGCAACTGCCACAGGAAAAACTCACAGACCAACGCATCGCCCGCCTCTACCAGGAATACGGCCCCGGCGCCTACAGCCTGCCGGACCAGGGTTATATCGCCCGCGTACACCCGCTGGAGCTCTGGTTACTGGGCTATCTGATCAGCAACCCGCAGGCCAGCTTCAGCGACACTGTGGCCGCCAGCATCGACGAGCGCCAGGAAGTCTATGGCTGGTTGTTCCGCAGTCGGCACAAAAGCGCCCGCGACAGCCGCATCCGCATCATGCTCGAGGTCGAAGCCTTCTCCGATATTCATCGACGCTGGAAGAACCTCGGCTACCCCTTCCAGTATCTGGTGCCCTCGCTGGCCACCGCGCTGGGCAGTTCCGGCGACCGGCCGGCGGCTCTGGCCGAGCTGATGGGCATCATCCAGAACGACGGGATTCGCCAGCCGATTCTGCGCATCGACGAGTTGCACTTCGCCGCCGACACGCCTTATGACACACGGGTCGAACGCGAGATCAGCAGCGGCAAGCGGGTGATGCAATCCGAAGTGGCCGCGGCATTGCGCAATGCCCTCTCGCAAGTGGTGGAAGGCGGCACCGCGCGGCGCCTGCAAGGTACCTTCCAGTTGCAGGATGGCCATAGCCTGACGCTGGGCGGCAAGACCGGTACCGGCGACAACCGCATCGAAAGCGTCGGCCCTGGCGGCCGGGTGATCAGCTCACGTGCGATGAACCGTACGGCGACCTTCGTGTTCTTCCTCGGCCCGCGGCACTACGGCACCCTCACCGCATTCGTGCCAGGACGCGAAGCCGAACGGTTCACCTTCACCTCGGCGTTGCCGGTGCAGGTGCTCAAGGGCATGGCCCCCATCCTTGCGCCCTACCTCGAACCGGGCAGCGCCACGCTCTGTGACACGCCGCTGAGCGCACCGCAGATCAGCCGGCGGTAATACCTGGTAACCACAGCGGCCGGGCTCTGGCGAAACCCGGCATCGGATGTGCAGTCCATGGCTGCATCATCCGTTGCCGTTCATGAGTACGCCAATGCCCTCATCCTGGTTAGCCCTGCTGCGCCGTCGTCGCCTGAGCCTGATGTTTATGGCCTGCCTGCTGGTATTGCTGCCGTTCGGCTGCGCCAAACTGGAGCAGACCGAACGCGAGCTGGTGTTTCGTATCGAGTCCGGCACCGCCCGCTGGTTCAGCGGCCTGCCGGCCGGCGTCGAGAGCGTGCAACTGCAATCCCCCGACCTCTTGGCCGATGAAAGCCTGCATGCCTGGTGGTGGCCGGCCGCCCGCAAGGATGCCCCGACGCTGCTCTACCTGCACGGCTCACGCTGGAACCTGACCGGCCAGCTGTTTCGCATCGAGCAGCTGCACGCCATGGGTTTCTCGGTATTGGCGGTGGACTACCGCGGTTTCGGCGAAAGCCGTGGCGCCCTGCCCTCCGAGCGCAGCGTCTACCAGGACGCCCTGATCGCCTGGCAACATCTGGTGCGCCTGCAGCCACAAGCGAACAAGCGCTTCATCTACGGCCACTCACTGGGCGGCGCCGTGGCCGTCAACCTGGCGCACGAACTGGCAAGTGAAGAGGAAGCCGCGCAAGCTGCCGGCCTGATCGTCGAATCGAGCTTTACCAACCTGGGCGATGTGGCGGCCGCGGTCACCAACACCTCGCTACCGGTGCGCTGGCTGCTGTCGCAAGAATTCGATTCGCTGGGCAAGATCGCTGAGGTCGGCATCCCGGTGCTGATCGCTCATGGCCGTGATGACCGCTACGTACCGTCGCGCTTCAGCGAGGCGCTATTCGATGCGGCCAACGAACCCAAACAGCTGCTGCTGATCGACGGCGCCAACCACAACAACAGCCTGCGCATGGCCGGTAATAGCTATCGGCAAGCGCTGCAAGCGCTGGGACTCGAACTCAACTGATGGCCTGGGCCACCTCAGGACTTGAATTGCTGTACATAGAGCTCCTCGACCTTGCTCCGCGCCCAGGGCGTCTTGCGCAGAAAGGTCAGGCTCGATTTGATGCTCGGCTCGTGCTTGAAACAGCGCACATCGACCTGACGGGCCAACCCCTCCCAACCGATGCTGTCCACCAGAGCGGTGAGAATCGCCTGCAGGGTCAGGCCGTGGAGCGGGTCGTTGCTGGTCATGAAAGCATCCGTCGAAAAGTGGTGGGCATATCTTAGAGCCCCAACAACAAAAAAGGCGATGACTGCCAAGCAGTCATCGCCTTCAGGTCAAGCCAGCAGGGTTACGCCGACTTGTATTCGCTCTCGGCCTTGTCGAAGCGATTCAGCATCGACTGGCTCGGGCCGTTGCCGATACGGCTGAAGATCACGATGGCCAGGGTGGCGAGGATGAAGCCTGGAATGATCTCGTACAGACCCAGACCGATCCAGTTCTTCCACACGATCACGGTGGCCGCACCGACCAGCATACCGGCCAGGGCGCCGTTACGGGTCATGCCCTTCCACAGCAGCGAGAGAATCACCACCGGACCGAACGCCGCGCCGAAACCGGCCCAGGCATAGGACACCAGACCCAGAACGCGGTTATCCGGATTGGCCGCCAGGGCGATGGCGATCAGTGCGACCAGCAGCACCATGCCACGACCGACCCAGACCAGCTCGGTCTGCGAAGCACCCTTGCGCAGGAAGGCCTTGTAGAAGTCCTCGGTCAGGGCACTGGAGCACACCAGCAGCTGGCAGCTCAGGGTGCTCATCACTGCGGCCAGAATGGCGGACAGCAGGATACCGGCGATCCACGGGTTGAACAGCAGCTTGGCCAGCTCGATGAACACACGCTCCGGGTTCTCGCCTACCGGGCCGGCGACTTCCGGGTGTGCCGCGAAGTAGGCAATACCGAAGAAGCCAACGGCAACGGCACCAGCCAGGGTCAGGATCATCCAGGTCATGGAGATGCGGCGGGCAGCCGGGATCGACTTGACCGAATCGGCGGCCATGAAGCGCGCCAGGATATGCGGCTGGCCGAAGTAGCCCAGGCCCCAGGCCATCAACGAGATCACGCCAACGAAGGTGGCGCCCTTGAGCATGTCGAAGTTGGTGGCGTCGACCGCCTCGATGGCGACCATGGCCGGATCGAAACCGCCGGTGGCGATCATCACCACGACCGGGGTGAGAATCAGCGCGAAAATCATCAGCGTGGCCTGCACGGTGTCGGTCCAGCTCACCGCCAGGAAACCACCGATGAAGGTGTAGGCGATGGTCGCCGCAGCACCCGCCCACAGCGCGGTCTCGTAGGACATGCCAAAGGTGCTCTCGAACAGACGGGCGCCGGCCACAACGCCAGAGGCGCAGTAGATGGTGAAGAACACCAGGATCACCAGCGCCGAGAAGATGCGCAGGATGCGGCTGTTGTCTTCGAAACGGTTGGTGAAGTAGTCCGGCAGAGTCAGGGCGTTGCCGTTGTGCTCGGTCTGCACACGCAGGCGGCCGGCGACGAACAGCCAGTTGAGGTAGGCGCCGATCACCAGGCCGATGGCGATCCAGCTTTCGGAGATGCCGGCGACGAAGATCGCGCCTGGCAGGCCCATGAGCAGCCAGCCACTCATGTCGGAGGCGCCAGCGGACAACGCGGTAACGAAGCTACCGAGGCTGCGGCCACCAAGGATGTAGTCGGAAAGGTTCTTGGTACGCAGATAGGCGATCAGGCCGATCAGCACCATGGCTGCGATGTACACCACGAAGGTGACGAGCATTGGAGTACTAGCTGTCATTGGGGGGCTCCCCTCTCGTTTGTTGTTCTCGGGCACTGTGCCCTGATTGGCAAAGTGCACCCGTTTTTGCGGATGCGGGCTCCGGTCTCTCTTCCTCGTCACACCGACATCGGATGGCACGATCAGGGGCAGATACCGGCGCGGTGAAATCTCCACCACCTCGTCACTGCATCGGCAAGTACCTGGGCACTTTCCCTGACCTCCCTGGCTTACGCCCGCGGCCACCGAATCGCGTTACCACCACGTTTCGACTGCAAGAACCTCTCTTATCGGTCTAGCCCAGCAATGCTGGTCTGACCAATCCATGCAGACAAAAACGGTCGTAACGAAAGTGAAGGGCGGAATTTAGTGGCAGAGGCGAGCGAGCTTCTTGCTGAAAGCTCTGGAGTTTTTGCAGAAATCTCCGACTTGGGGAACTTCCGGCAAACAGCTGTTTCGGCCTGCCGAGCATAATCTGATCACTCGATCAGCCGTTGCCGGCCTGACGAAAAGGCAGATAACTGCGCGCCTCTTCAGCGTAAACCCGCACGCCAGAGCGCTCCTGCTCAAGAAACTCGACAACCGCGGCATGCAGTCCCGGGTGGCAAAGATAATGCCACGAGTGGGTAATCACCGGCTCGAAACCCCGGATCAGCTTGTGCTCACCCTGAGCCCCCGCATCGAAGCGCTGCAACCCTTCGTCGATGGCCAATTCCATGCCCTGATAGAAGCAGGTTTCGAAATGCAGCCGATCAAACTCGGCCAGACAGCCCCAGTAGCGGCCATAGAAGGTGTCGCCATCGACCAGGCTGAAAGCCATGGCCAGCGGACGACCATGCTCGATAGCGAAGACCACACGAATCATCTCGGGCATGCGCTCAGCCAGCAGGCTGAAGAAATCCCGCGTCAGATAAGGCGCCTGGCCGCGCACATGGTAGGTATTGGCGTAGCAGTGGTAGACGAAATCCCAGTCGGCCTCGCTCAACTCATGCCCCAGGCGTCTGTCGAATTCGATGCCCTGCGCCGCTACCTGTTCGCGTTCCTTGCGCATCTGCTTGCGCTTGCGCGAACTCAGCGTATCGAGAAAGTCCTGAAAATCACGGTAACCGCGGTTGTGCCAGTGGAACTGGCAACCGAGGCGTTCCAGCCAGCCCTGTCGCTGCGTCATCAGCGCATCACAGGTCGGGCTGGTGAAGTTGATATGCAGACTCGACAGCCCTTGTGCAGGCAACTCTGCCGTGAGGGCGTCAAGCAGTTGCCCGACTGCCTGGGCATCACCCAGCAAGCGAGCCCCAGTGACCGGCGAGAAAGGCACGGCGCCCAGCAGCTTGGGGTAGTAGCCGATGCCGGCACGCCGACAGGCATCGGCCCAGGCGTGATCGAACACGTATTCGCCATAGGAGTGCAGCTTCAGATAAGCCGGCAACGCTGCGTGCACCTCGCCCTGCTCATCGCACCACAGTCGGTGCGACGGCTGCCAGCCTGTGCGCCCGCCAACGCTGCCGCTGTCCTCCAGCGCTGAGAGGAAGGCATGTCGCAGGAACGGCTGTTGCTGCGGCAACAGAGCATCCCAGGCCTCTGCTGACACTGCGTGAAGGGAGTCGATGATGGTGACGGACATGAGCTGAGTTCCAGAAGCCAGACTGCAATATATCTCTAACAATGCACCCGCAATATGAGAAGGCCAACCCTTATAACTTTGAGCTCTGTAAAGGAGTTACCCATGCAAAAGTCCCTTCTCGCCCTCGGAATCGCCTTACTGCTCGGCAGCGGTACTGCCATCGCCCAGCAGTCGATCATTCATCCTTTTCACGCGAGCCAGGCAGAAGACGCACCGAACAACGTACACATGGCGGTGGAAATTCCAGCAGGCAGCTTCACCAAATACGAGATCAACGAAGAAGGCCTGGTTTTCGTCGACCGCTTCCAGTCCATGCCTGTTGTCTACCCTGCCAACTATGGTTCGCTGTCTCGCACGCTGGGTGGCGACAACGACCCGCTGGACGGCCTGGTGCTAACTCGCGAGCCTCTTCATCCAGGCGTCCTCATCAAGTTCCGTCCGATCGGCTATCTGAAGATGATCGACGGCGGTGAAGCGGATGAGAAGATCATTGGCGTGCCCAGCAGCGATATCGATCCGACTTACGACAACATCAAGGACATCGATGACCTGCCCTTGATCGAGCGCCAGCGCATCGAGGCCTTTTTCCGCGTTTACAAGCAACTGCCAGAAGGCCGCAAGAAAGTCGAACTCAATGGCTATGGCAACGCCGCCGAAGCCCGCCAGATGATTCAGAAGGCCCTCGACAACTACAAGAAGAACAACTGAGTAACCGCGAAAAAGGCCCGGCCAAGTGCTGGGCCTTTTCAATTACAGCCTTCAACTTTTCCCGGCCAGAGCCTTCTTGTAGCTGGTGGCATAGTTCAGCTTGCGACCGGCTACTTTGTTCAGCTCCTTGCGATCCATCGACGAATAACCACCCAGCTCACGGGCCTTGAAGCCACTGTTGCCGACTTCGTCTTCCGGCGCGAGCGCCACCATCTTCTTCGCAGCCGCTTCGACCGCATCGCGGTAATCGCCACGGTCGCTCAAGTCATAGCCATCCAGCGGCAGCACCGAGCGCAACCAGTTGCCCCAGTAGAATTCCAGGAACTCCGGGGCCACTTCGCCGGAGCGTGGCTTGTCGTAGCCCACCTCACGGGTGAAGTACACCAGTGCGCGATAGGGGTCGTTAGCCAAGTGCTGCAAGCCGAGTTGACTCGGTATCTGCTGGGGGTCGATGACCTGACCGTTGCCGTCCTTGAGCCAGACCTTGCGCGCCTGCGCCATGCGCTGCCAGAAGCTAGCCATGTCCGTGCTGTCACTGAAATTGTCGGTCACCCGCACCCACATGTTGAGGTTTTCGCCGCCCTTGGGGTGCTCCAACAACACAGTGAAGGTGTGATGACCATCGGTCAGGAACAACCTGCCCTCGGGACCGATGACCACAGTTTTCATCTCGCTGCCACGAGCACCGACCTTGTCCTGGCAGGTGAAGCTCTCCGGTTTATGCAGGTCGGCGTCACCCGGCACATTGGCACTCTCGCCCTGCCCGTTGGCCTCGCAGTATTCGTCGAACAGCTTGTTGCGCTCCTGTGCAAAGCGGCCGAGCTTGTAGTAGATCTGGTCGTAACCGACCGCGGACTGGGTCGGATGCAATGCCTGCAGCGGCACCTGAAGCAGCTCGCCGGGCTTGGCTGCACTGTAATCCTGAGCCAGGGTGGCCGAACTCAGCCCTAACGCAACCAGTAGCAAGGTGATTTGACGCATCGAAGAATCTCCAAAGGATTTGGCGATAAAAAAGCCCCGCCAGTGGCGGGGCTCAATCAGGAGCAACGGATGAAGGTGTTACTTAGAACACGTACTGCAGGCGACCTACGATGGCCTTGCCGTCATCCTGCACGCTCTTGCCACCGACCTGGTTGGAGGTGTTGATGTTGTCCACCTGGTAATCGACGTAGTTCAGACTGGTGCGCACGGACGGGGTAACAAAGTAGTTCACACCCACCACCATGGCCTTGGTCTCGAACTCGTCGTTGACGTCGTCAGCGACGATACCGGCCAGACCCAGGTTGCCCGGAATGGCACCGGCATCGGAGTCGATGGTGGTGCTCTCGTAACGAGCGAAGATTTCCCAGGAGCCTTTCATGTTGTCCGGCTTGTCCCACTTGCCATCAGCAGCCTTGTACTGGCGCACGCCATTGAACATGTAGGAAACCTGGGCGTAGTAGCCGCTGAGGTCGACATCGGACTTGGCACCGGCCAGGTTTTCGCCGCTAATCTGACGCTGGAAGTATTCGGCCTGAGCACGGAAGGCACCGAACTGAGCACCGGACTCCAGCACCCATTCAACATCCTTGTCAGCCACGCGCACGTCGCCGAAGGTCAGGCGGAAATCGTTGTCGCTACGGATACCCATGCGGGTACGAGCGCGGGCACGGTTATCGTCGGACTCGCTGTTGTGATAGTTGGCAGCAAGGTGAATGACGTCGGTGCCATTGAGGTAAGGCGCCCAGTGGGCACGCAAGGTGTAACCGTACAGCTCGTCGTTGTCTTCGCTCTTGTAGTTGTTGTCACCTTCGTAGGTGGCAACCTGAGCCATCAGGCCGTAGTTATCGCCGGAGTGCTTGAAGTTGACGCCGAACTGGGTGTCTTCGTCGCCGTTCAGAAAGTCGTACATGAACGGACGCTCGATGGCGGTGATCCACGAGGAGCTGGTGGAGTTCTCCAGACCGTAGTCGACACCAAACCGGCCGACGGTGAAGGTGCCGATATCCAGCCCGGTGTAGGCGATGAAGGCACGGTCGACGCTGGTGTCATCACCTTCGTCGTAGCTCAGGCGCAGACCCCAGTCCCAATCGCTGTAGGCAGTGCCTTCCAGACCAAACTCACCGCGACGGATGAAGGTGTTGAAGGTATCGTCGAACGGCTTGTTCTGATCGGCAGCCATCAGGCCATCGAACTGAGTGGCATCCCACTGCAGCTTGCCGCTCAGCTTGAAGCTGAAGGCCTTGTCGGTGGTAGCGACTTCCAGGCCGCCTTTGGTCTTGATCACGAGGTCGGCGCCGTCAGTGCTGACGGTACCGGCGAAAGCCTGGGCGGAGACGGCCAGAGCCAGGGCGCTGGCTACGAAACCGGCGAAGTGCTTACGGATCATCGAGAAATTCCCCTGTTGGACTTTAAGTGTTGAAAACACCCGAGCGAGTGGCTCGTTCGTGCTGGGGGAATCTTGGCGAGGGCTTATTTCAGAGCAGTTGCCGATATATAAAGATTTGATGACAGCGGAACTTTTTACTTCCACTGCTTATAAGCAGGTCAGGAGGAATGCAGCCGCGGCCCCAGCAGGATGATGGTGGCGCCAACCACGCACAGTGCCGCACCCAACCAGTCGCTGAGCATTGGCCGGGTCTTTTCGATCAGCGCCAGCCACACCAGTGAAGCGACGATGTACACGCCTCCGTAGGCGGCATAGGCACGGCCGGCAAAGGATGCCTCGACGCGAGTCAGAATCAGGGCAAAGAACGCGAGGCTCAACAGTCCCGGCAGCACCCACCAGACACTGCGATCCAGCCGCAGCCACATCCAGAAGGCATAGCAGCCAGCGATCTCGAACAGAGCCGCCAGCAGAAACCATAGGTAGTTGATCATCCTCGCTCCCTAACCGCGCAAGGCGCCCTCACGCTCCCAGGCGCAGCGCACGCGTAGTGCGCCCTCCTGCGGGCTGTGGAAGCCGCTGTCGGACTCCCAACGGAAGGTGTGTATACCGCCCAGTTCGGTTTCCAGATGAACCACGGCACTGGCCCAATACAGGCGTTTGAGCAACGCCTCGAAGGCTTCGATCCACAGGTTCCACTCATATTCCACCGCGCAGTAGCTGGCGCCGAAGTGGATCACCTGAGTTTGATAGAGGCCTGCACCGGGCAGATCGCAGAACGAGAACATCTCGCGGCCAAGAAAGGGCCAGAGATCACCCGATGGTAATTCGGCCAGCACGCCGTGATTGGTTTCACGGCGTAGACGACGCTGCTCGGGGTCATCCGAGGGCCAGTCGCGGATGCAGCCATAGACGATGGATTCGGACTCCACACCGGCACTCCTGAAAAAGCAGAAAGCCTTCTAACACAGCACGCCAGGGCAAGAAAGGAACTGGCACGAAATCTTCTAACCGGCCGCTGAAAACCGCAGGCGAAGACTGCGTGGATGCAGGAGGCCAAAGCCTGGGTAGTATTTCAACAGTCTGCTAGCGCGACTGGCGACGGTTTCGCCCCAGCAACCAGGCCACCAGCGTCATCACCAGCGCCAACGCAGTGAGCACCGCGAACGGCAGGCGGTAGCTGCCAGACAGGTCGCGCGCCAAGCCGGTGAGAATCGGCGTCAGACAACCCAGGCTGTAGCCGGTGAACAGCATCATCGCCGTCCAGCGGCTGACCGCCAATGGCGAGCCGGCTTCGTACAGCGGCAGCACCAGCGACAGGGCGAAGGAGCCGCCCAGCGAAAAGCCCAGAATCACCGCCCACAATTCGGGAACGAAACGCGGCACAAAGGTGACCATCGCCAGGCAACCGCAGGTAATCGCGCCACAGGCTAGTAGCAGTGGATAACGTGCGTTGTAGCGCTGCGCCAGCCAGGGCAGCAGGAACGAGCTGGGCAGCCCCATGAGCATGGCCAGACTGAGCAACGAGTTACTGCGCAGCATGCTCAGCCCGGCTTCGTGATAGCGCGCCACGGCCCAGGTCGCGATGGCATAGAACAAGCCCGCCTGAATGGCGAAGAAGCAGCTGATCAACCAGGCGCGCGGCTGCCGCCAGGGCAAGCCACCGCTTTCCTGCTCGTCAGCAGCGCCCACCTGATTGGGCAGCCACAGCCAGAGCATGACCCCGAGCAACGCTGGTGTCGCCCAGACCGCCAGGCCCAGGTGCCAGGCATCCCCAAACAGTGCGGTAGCCGGCGCAGTGAGCACCGCGCCACCGGCACCGCCGATGGCCATGCCCAGTGAGTACCAACCCACCACTCGGCCCATCTGGCTGGCGAAGTGACGCTTGATGAAACCCGACAGTAATGGCCCGGCGACCGCGATAGCGGCCCCCAAAGCAATGGCGCTGCCGATCAGTACCGCACTCTGATGCGCAGCCAGACGTGCCAGCAGCGCCAGGCCGATCAGCCCGAGGCAGAGCACGATGGTGCGTTCGAGCCCCCAACGCATTGCCAGACGCGGTGCCAGTGGCGCGAGCAGGCCCATGCACAGCACTGGCAAGGCGGTAGTCAGGCTGATGAAACTGCGGCTCAGCGAGAGCTCCGCAGCGATGCGCTCGATCAGCGGCGCGAGGGATGTGATGCCGGGGCGCAAATTGATCGCCGCCAGCACCAGGGCCACCAACAGCAGGGCCCGAGGGACTGGTTTCACGAGGTATCCGAGGTCATTACGGCAGGCAGGCCGGGGCGGCCACCCTACCCCTGCAGGCCACGCCAGGCAAGCCTGCAGGTGCAAATAACTGACCCAGCGGTCAGCTGGCAGGTTTGGCCTTGCCGCGCATTTTCTCGGCCATGCTGGCCATTTCGTCGTACAGCGCCTGCGGGTTCTTCTGCTTCAGCGCCCAGGCCATACGACCCATTTCGTGCGGCAGAATCAGGAAGCTGCCCTTGGCCACCTCATCATGGATGTAGTTGGCGATATCCGCCGCGCTGATCGGCGAGCTTTCCAGCAACTTGCCAACCTGCGCCTTCATCGCCGGCGTCGGGCCTCGGAAGGAATCCAGCAGATTAGTCTGGAAGAAGGATGGGCAGACCACATGCACGCCAATCTCCAACTGGCGCAGTTCCACCAGCAGGCTTTCCGACAGGGCTACCACGCCGGCCTTGGCCACGTTGTAGTTGCTCATGCCCGGTCCCTGCATCAGCGCCGCCATCGAAGCGATGTTGACGATCTTGCCCTTGCTCTGCTCCAGCAACGACAGGAACGCCTTACAACCCTTGACCACGCCCATCAGGTTGATCGAGATCTGCCAATCCCAGTCCTCCAGCGACAACTCGCTGAAGAAGCCGCCGGACGCGACACCAGCGTTATTGACGATGATGTCGATCCCGCCGAACTGCTCCTCGCAGGCCTGCGCCAGGGCGGTCAGCTGGCTGTAGTCGCGCACGTCGCAACGTCGGGTGAAACCATCGCCCCCGGCCTCGCGTACCAGCTTCAGGGTTTCCGCCAGGCCGGTTTCGTTGACATCGGCCAGCGCCAAGCGCCAGCCTTCGCGCGCCCAACGCAGGGCAATTTCGCGTCCCAGGCCGGAGCCCGCGCCAGTGATCATCATGCGGTTTTGCATAGCAGCCCTGCCTTCAGTGTTTGGTTGCAATGGCTGCCAGTGTAGCGAAGGACATAAAGGCCCAACGCCTTCATCAGACTTATGAATGAGCAGGGCAAATCACTGCTACGTGCGTTTAAACCGACGTATCAGCAGATAGGCGTAAACCGTGGCGTTGATCAGCAGGACGATCCCGCCCAGCCAAAGCTGGATCTGCGGCGTGAGCCCGGCCGGATAGATCAGCGGAATCAGGTAATGCTCGATGAAACCGCCTTCATAGCCGGCATCACCGGCCGGCTGCCGTAGCTGGTTTTCCCAGGGCGTCAGCGGACATAGCAGATGGAAGAACTCCACCGTCGCGCCCCACGCCACGGCCGGCAGGTGCAGCCAGAGCAAGCGCGGCCAGCGCAGCAGCAAAAGGCCTCCGAACAGCACGAAGAGAATGAAGCCCAGGTGGAGCACCACCAAAGCATCGGCAGCCAGGCGCCAACCCACGGTGCTCAGTCCACCACGAACAGGCGTGCGCCGGACGCCGTCGAGGAGCGGTGAGCCTCAGCACCATCCGCCACCTGATAGCTCATACCGGGCTTGAGCACGAATACCCGGCCATCCTCCAGTTCAGTGCTCAGCTCACCTTCCAGGCACAACAACACGTGGCCCTTGTGGCACCAGTGGTCGGCCAGGTAGCCCGCGGAATACTCGACCATGCGCACACGCAGCGAACCAAACTGGCAGGTGCGCCAGTGCGCCACCCCACGTTCGCCCGGATGCTCGGTCGCAGGTATCGCAGCCCAGTCCGTCACACCGAAGGGAATATCACTGATCTGCATGAACCGCCTCCATCTGAATAGAGCGCCACCTTATCGCAACCGCCCAAGGACCAAGTAAATAGATAAATACTCTAAAAACCTAGAGATCAATTCAAAACAACTATCAAAGCCATGCAAACGCCACATTTCCCGACTCGAACGGACAGGGCTAGCCTTTCATACAAGACGAAATGATTCTCAACGAGGTGCATCATGCTCAAGACCCTGACCTTCACCCTCATGCACTTCTGCATCGCCTTCGGCGTCACCTACGCCCTGACCGGCAGTGTCGCAGCCAGTGGCCTGGTGGCGGCCATCGAGCCTCTGTGCAACTCCGTGGGTTTCTACTTCCACGAGAAGGTCTGGCAGCGTTTCGAGCGTCGTCAACAGCCCACGACAGAACGCCCCAAGCATGCGTGGCTGCATCATCACGCCTGATTGAAAAAGCCTGTGGTCAATCGGGCGCGCGCATCTCTTATTACAGCTACGCATGTTTCCCTGAGATAAGGCAGGATAGTCTGGCACTTTGCCCCGCTTGCTGCTGTCATAAGCCAGCTGTTCAATCCAGACGTTCTCTTATTCAAAGGGACTTAATACATGCCCAGCCTTGCCCGACTCGCCGCCTTGCTCGGCGGCCTGGTCTTCTGTGCCTCCGCGATGGCCGCCGATGTGGATGCGGAAAGCTATGGCTATCCACTGGCCAACCCGTTCGAGGCGACCATCGCGACCACGCCGCCGGAGCTGCGCCCCGAATTGCCGGCCGATGGCGACATCAGACAAAGCGACTACTCGGTGCGTCTGCGCCCGGACCGTGAGTTCGAGCTGCTGGACAACTTCTGGCCAGTGACCAAGCTGCGCTATCGCCTGGCCCAGCAAAACGGACGTGCGCCGCTGATCTTCATCATTTCCGGCACCGGTGCGCACTATGCCAGCGGCACTACCGAGTACCTGAAGAAGCTGTTCTACGGCGCTGGCTTCCACGTCGTCCAGCTGTCGTCACCGACCAGCTACGACTTCATGGCCGCCGCCTCGCGCTCGGCCACACCAGGCTACAGCCCGGACGACGCCGACGATCTGTACCGCGCCATGCAAGCCGTGCGTGCCCAGCATCCGAAGCTGGAAGTCAGCGAGTTCCTGCTGACCGGCTACAGCCTGGGCGCGCTGCATGCCGCCTTCGTCAGCCAGCTGGATGAAACCCGCCGCGCCTTCGACTTCAAACGCGTGCTGCTGCTCAACCCGCCAGTCAACCTCTACACCTCCATCAGCAATCTGGACAAACTGGTGCAGACCAAGGTGCAGGGCATCGACAACAGCACCAACTTCTACGACCTGGTGCTGGGCAAGCTGACCCGCTACTTCAACGACAAGGGCTATCTGGACATCAACGAGGCCATGCTCTACGACTTCCAGCAGTCCAAGGAAAAGCTTTCCAATGAGCAGATGGCGATGCTGATCGGCACTTCATTCCGCTTCTCGTCTGCCGACATCGTATTCACCTCGGACCTGCTCAACCGCCGCGGCCTGATCACCCCGCGCGACTACCACATCACCGAGAGCACCAGCCTCACACCCTTCTTCCAGATGGCCCTGCGCTGCGACTTCGACTGCTACATCGCCGAGCAACTGATGCCCATGTGGCGCGCTCGTTATGACGGCGGCAGCCTCAACCAGTTGATCGAAAAGAGCAGCCTGTATGCACTGGAGGATTACCTCAAAGGCAGCGACAAGATCGCCGTGATGCACAACGCCGACGACCTGATCCTCGGCCAGGGCGACATCGGCTTCCTGCGCAGCACCTTTGGCGAGCGCCTGACCCTTTACCCGCGCGGCGGGCACTGCGGCAACCTCAACTATCGCGTCAACGCCGACGCCATGCTGGAGTTCTTCCGTGGTTAAGCACAGCACTCTCATCATCGCCCTGCTGCTGGCCAGCGGGCAGGCCCTGGCCGAGCACCAGGTAGACGCCGACGGCTTCACCAATCCACTGCAGCACCTGCAGTTCAACCCTGGTCTGGATCAGCAGGAATTCGAACGCGCTTCCAGTGACGCCCTGCAGGTCTATGACCCGCTGGAGTCGTGGAACCGCCGCGTCTATCACTTCAACTACCGCTTCGATCAGTGGGTGTTCCTGCCCGTGGTCGACGGCTACCGCTACGTCACGCCGAACCTGGTGCAGAGCGGCGTGCACAACTTCTTCAACAACCTGGGCGAGATTCCCACGCTGGCCAACAGCCTGCTGCAGCTCAAGGGCAAGCGGGCGATGAACAGCACGGCTCGCTTGCTGTTCAACACCATCATCGGGGTGGGCGGCGTCTGGGACCCGGCGACGATGATGGGTCTGCCGCGCTTGAGCGAAGACTTCGGCCAGACGCTGGGTTACTACGGCGTACCTGCCGGTCCGTACCTGATGCTGCCGCTGCTCGGTCCGTCGAACCTGCGCGACACCGGTGGCCTGGTGGCGGACTACAGCCTGGAAAACGCGGTCAACTACCTCGACGTGGCCGATGCCAGCCGCAGCAACCCCGGCATTACCGTGCTGCGTGTCGTCGACACCCGCGCCAATACCGGCTTCCGCTACGGCCAACTGAACTCGCCATTCGAGTACGAGAAGCTGCGCTTCTTCTACCACGAGTCGCGCAAGCTGAAGATCGCCGACTGACTCCTGGGAGATGCATCGAATTAATCGATGCATCTCCCAGAAATTTTCCAACCAAAGATCGATTCAATACGCATAGCATGGCGTCATTCCTACCACTCAAGGAGCCCGCCATGACCTCGCAACGCCGCGTCATCAGCATCCAGCCTGGCCAACCCGCTTCCGACGGCGCCGGTGTGCGCCTCAACCGCGTGATCGGTGGGCCTGGCCTGGAACGCTTCGATCCGTTCCTGATGCTCGACGAGTTCTCCACCGACAATCCCGACGACTACATCGCCGGTTTCCCGCCGCACCCGCACCGTGGTTTCGAGACCATTACCTACATGATCGAAGGGCGCATGCGCCATGAAGATCACCTGGGCAACGTCGGCCTACTCGGTAGCGGTGGCGTGCAATGGATGACCGCCGCGCGCGGCATCATCCACAGCGAGATGCCCGAGCAGGAGTCCGGCGCCATGCGCGGCTTCCAGCTGTGGCTCAACCTGCCGGCCAAGGACAAGTTGGGCGAAGCCGGTTATCGCGACATCCCGGCCAGCGAGATCCCGCGCATCAACACGGCGTCCGGCGTCGAGGTGGTGGTGATCGCCGGTGAATTCGATGACGGCGAGATTCGTCAGGCAGGCGCCGTGCAGCGTCCACACACCCAGCCTCAGCTCTTCGACCTGCACCTGCCGGCCGGCAGCCAGGTTTCACCGCGCCTGGCCGATGGTCAGCGGGTCATGCTCTACGTTTACGAGGGTTCGCTGGAGCTGCCTGGAGCCAACGCTCAAGCGGCCGGTGCCGGGCGCCTGGTACGCCTCTCCGACGAGGGTGAACTGCACCTGACCAGCGCCCAGGGCGCGCGAGTGCTGCTGATCGCCGGCACACCGCTGAATGAGCCCATCGTGCAATACGGGCCGTTCGTGATGAACAGCCGCGAGGAAATCGAGCAGGCCCTGCGTGATTTTCGCGATGGTGTGCTGGCCTGAAGCACTGCCGAGCAAACTGTAGGGTGCGCCGCACGCGTCGCCAGCCATTGAGAGAACACGCAGCGCAGCCTACCAAATCGCGAACACGGCGGTTCAGGCAGGCTGCGCCACTTCGGCCAGCCCGAGAAAGCGACAGAGGTCGGCCTTGCGCGTCATCGCATCCTGATAGCCCAGTTCGATCAGCTCACTGCAATAGCCGGGCTCGAACAGCAGGTAGCTGAGCACGCCCGCACCACCGGCCTTGGTCGCGCCTGGGCCACGCAGGAACAGGCGCAATGCCCGGGGCAGCTCGCGCTGATGGCGTGCGGCGATCTGATCCAGCGGCTGGCTTGGGGCGATCACCAGCACGTCCACCGGGTTCAAGCCCAACCCGCGCGGGCGCGACTCCGGCGGCACCAATGCGCTCATCTGGTTGAGCCGTTCGAGCAGTTCGATATCGGTTTCCAGGTTGTCGATAAAGGTGCTGTTGAGCATGTGCCCGCCAATCTGCGCCAGGCTTGGCGGTCGGTTGGCCGGGCTGACCGGTACCGGCACAGACGTACTGCTGTGTGCGTTGCCACTGACCCCGATCACCAGTACGCGACTGGCACCCAGATGCAGTGCCGGGCTGATCGGCGCGGCCTGACGTACTGCGCCGTCACCGAAATATTCGCGGTTGATCTTCACCGGCGGAAAGATCAGCGGGATCGACGCGCTGGCCAGTAGGTGTTCGAGTTGCAACCGCGTCGGCACACCGACACGGCGGTGGCGAAACCAGGGGTCGATGGTGGCGCGGCCCTGATAGAAGGTCATCGCCTGGCCGCTTTCGTAACCGAAAGCGGTCACCGCCACCGCGCGCAACTGGCGATGGCGTACCGCCGCCGCGATACCGGAAAAATCCAGTTCACGCGCCAGCAGCTCACGTAGCGGCGAGCTGTCGAGCAACGCCACCGGAGCATCGCGCCCCAGGCCGAGCAGGCTGTGGCCAACGAAACGTGCCGCCTGGCGCAGCACCCCAGGCCAGTCGCTGCGATACACCATGTGGGTATGAAAGCCCTGCCAGACCGAGGTCAGGCGCCGCACCGCTTCGCCGAACTGCAGCGCACCACAAGCCAGGCTGACGGCGTTGATCGCCCCGGCCGAGGTACCGACGATAACCGGAAAGGGATTGTGCGACGTATCCGGTAGCAGATCGGCGATGGCTGACAGTACACCCACCTGATAGGCCGCCCGCGCCCCACCACCAGAGAGGATCAACCCAGTTACGGGCGCATCGGGACGGGCAATCACGGTCATCGGGCGATCCTGTTTTTCGTTGCAGTATAGATGCGCTATGTGCGCGCTCCGTAGAGCTTCGCTTCGCCTTCGGGGCGCGTCTTGAAGCGACGGTGAGCCCACAGGTACTGCTCGGGGCAGGCGCTGATCACCTGTTCGATCCACTGGTTGATACGCAGGCAATCGGCTTCTTCACTCTCGCCCGGGAAACCTGCGAGCGGCGGATGGATCACCAGACGATAACCGCTGCCATCAGCCAGGCGCTGCTGGGTGAAGGGCACTACGCGCGCCTTGCCCAGACGAGCGAACTTGGTGGTAGCAGTGACCGTCGCCGCCTGGATGCCGAACAACGGCACGAAGATGCTCTGCTTGCGGCCGTAGTCCTGATCCGGCGCATACCAGATCGCGCGACCGGCACGCAGTACTTTGAGCATGGCGCGAATGTCCTCGCGCTCGATGGCGCTGGCATCGAGGTTGTGGCGCTCGCGGCCACGGCGCTGGATATAGTCGAACAACGGGTTATCGTGCTCGCGGTACATACCGTCGATGGTGTGCAACTGACCGAGCAGCGCGGCGCCGATCTCCAGGGTGGTGAAGTGCACCGCCATGAGGATCACGCCCTGTCCCTCGGCTTGCGCCTGCTGCAGGTGCTCGAGGCCTTCTACATGTGCCAACCGCGCCAGCCGCGCCTTGGGCCACCACCAGCTCATGGCCATTTCGAAGAAGGCGATACCGGTGGAGGCGAAGTTCTCCTTGAGCAGACGCTCGCGCTCGGCGGCGCTCTTGCCGGGAAAGCACAGCTCCAGGTTGCGCGTGGCGATCTGCCGACGCGAGCTGGCCGTGTGGTACATCAGCCAGCCCAGCGCCCGCCCCAGCTTCAGCTGCATGCCATAAGGCAACTGCACCACCAGCCACAGCAGCCCAAGGCCCAGCCACAGCGGCCAGAAGCGCGGATAAAGAAAACAGGCGCGAAAGCGGGGGCGATCCATGAGGCGTTTCCGATCACTTACAAAGCCGCGCATTCTAACGCAGTTTTCCCGGCCGGCTCGGTGGCATCGCTGCCAGCACCACTGGTCACGACAGCGAATCGACAGCCGTGGCCTCTACCTCGCATCGCCCCGACCACTCTTCGCCGACGCGCGCGGCTTGCGGCATGCGGGCTATGTCGTTATAAGTCCGGGCATCTTTCGACTCGCCAGAAGGCCCATCGCATCACCATGAGCCAAGCCGACCTCCTCGCCCAAGACCCCGTGTTCCAGCTCAAGGGCAGCATGCTCGCCATCACCGTGATGGAACTGGCGCACAACGATCTCGAACGCCTCGACGCGCAACTGACGGAAAAAGTCGCCCAGGCCCCGGCCTTCTTCAGCAACACGCCGCTGGTGCTGGCCCTGGACAAACTACCGGAAGGCGAAGGCGAACTGGACCTGGCCGAACTGATGGCCGTCTGCCGCCGCCACGGCTTGCGCACCCTGGCCATCCGCGCCTCGCGGGAAAGTGACATCGCTGCCGCCGAAGCCATGGATCTGCCAGTACTGCCACCGTCCGGCGCACGCGAGCGCCCCATCGATCCGGTACCGAAGAAAGTCGAAGAAAAACCGGCCGAACCGGAGCACAAGCCCAGCCGCATCGTCACCACACCGGTACGCGGCGGCCAGCAGATTTATGCCCAGGGTGGCGATCTGATCGTACTGGCGCCGGTCAGCGCTGGGGCGGAACTTCTCGCCGATGGCAACATCCATGTTTACGCGCCCATGCGTGGCCGTGCTCTGGCTGGCATCAAAGGCAACACCAAGGCACGGATTTTTTGTCAGCAAATGGGCGCCGAAATGTTGTCGATTGCCGGCCATTACAAGGTCGCCGAAGACCTGCGACGCGACCCGCTGTGGGGCGACGCGATACAGGTCAGCCTGTCGGGTGACGTGTTGAACATCACCCGCCTTTAACGGATACTGCGGCCACTTTTTACGGACATAAAAAAGGCATCCGGAAGCCTCGATTGGCTGATGGATTCCCGCGTTTTTTTCATTTTTTAGGGTGAATCACCTTGGCCAAGATCCTCGTAGTCACTTCCGGCAAAGGTGGCGTCGGTAAAACCACCACCAGCGCTGCCATCGGTACCGGCCTCGCCCTGCGCGGCCACAAGACCGTCATCGTCGACTTCGACGTCGGCCTGCGTAACCTCGACCTGATCATGGGCTGCGAACGCCGCGTGGTGTACGACTTCGTCAACGTCGTCAACGGCGAAGCCACCCTGACCCAGGCCCTGATCAAGGACAAGCGCCTCGAGAACCTCTACGTGCTGGCCGCCAGCCAGACCCGTGACAAGGACGCCCTGACTCTGGAAGGCGTCGAGAAGGTGATCAGCGAGCTGTCGCAGAATTTCGAATACGTGGTCTGCGATTCGCCGGCCGGTATCGAGAAGGGTGCGCACTTGGCAATGTATTTCGCCGACGAAGCCATCGTCGTGACCAACCCGGAAGTGTCCTCGGTACGTGACTCCGACCGTATGCTCGGCCTGCTGGCGAGCAAATCGCGACGCGCCGAGAAAGGCGAAGAGCCAATCAAGGAGCACCTGCTGCTGACCCGTTACAACCCCGAGCGCGTCACCAAGGGCGAGATGCTCGGCGTCGAAGACGTCGAGGAAATCCTCGCCATCCGCCTGCTCGGCGTGATCCCCGAATCCCAGGCCGTGCTCAAGGCATCCAACCAGGGTATCCCGGTCATCCTCGATGACCAGAGCGATGCCGGCCAGGCTTACAGCGACGCAGTCGATCGACTGCTGGGCAAGGAAGTTGCGCACCGCTTCCTGGATGTGAAGAAGCAGGGCTTCCTGCAGCGCCTGTTTGGAGGTCGAGAATGAATATTTTTGACTTCTTGCGTTCGCGCAAGAAGGAAACCACAGCCTCCATCGCCAAAGAGCGCCTGCAGATCATCGTTGCCCACGAACGCGGCCAGCGTACTCAGCCTGACTACCTGCCTGCCCTACAGCAGGAGTTGGTGGAAGTGATCCGCAAGTACGTCAACATCGACTCCGACCAGGTACAGGTCGCCCTGGAAAACCAGGGCAGTTGCTCGATCCTGGAGCTGAATATCACTCTGCCGGATCGTTGATCGAGACTGGCAGCGCTCACGGCGGCTTCGGCCGCCGTGTTCGTTTGTAGCAACACGCACCTGTAGGAGCGGATTCATCCGCGAAGCTTCTACAGGCCAACAGCATCGCGGATAAATCCGCTCCTACACCAGCCCACACACCATGCCGCTAAGCCAGATCGAAATGCTCCACCAGGACGCCGCCCTGTTGGTGATCAACAAGCCCACCCTGCTGCTGTCGGTGCCGGGCCGCGCCGATGACAACAAGGATTGCCTGGTCACCCGCCTGCAGGAAAACGGCTACCCTGAAGCGCGCATCGTGCATCGGCTGGACTGGGAAACCTCCGGCATCATCGTCCTGGCCCGCGATGCCGACAGCCACCGCGAGCTGTCGCGCCAGTTCCACGACCGCGAGACCGAGAAGGCCTACACCGCCCTGTGCTGGGGCCAGCCGCAGGCCGACAGCGGCAGCATCGACCTGCCGCTACGCTACGACCCGCCGACCAAACCACGCCACGTCGTCGATCATGAACTGGGCAAGCACGCGCTGACCCACTGGCGCATCGTCGAGCGCTGCGGCGACTGGTGCCGGGTCGAACTCACGCCCATCACCGGCCGTTCGCACCAACTGCGCGTGCACATGCTGTCCATCGGTCACCCGCTGCTGGGCGACCGCCTCTACGCCCACGAACAGGCCTTGGCCGCCCATGAGCGCCTGTGCCTGCACGCCAGCATGCTCGCCCTCACCCACCCGCAAACGGGCGAGCGCCTGCGCTTCGAGTGCCCGGCGCCGTTCTGACGACTCCCAGCCCTCATCTCCCGTAGGGTGCGCCGTGCGCACCAGCAAAGGCGGCGGGGCAATCTCAGACAACAAACGCGAAGCGGTGCGTACAGCGCACCCTACCCGCGGATAGCCTGAGACTATCGCCCCAAACAAGTGCATAGCCGGCACAGCGCGATGCAAATTGGTTACACTCGCGCCATCGTTGCCCGGAGTCCCTATGCGCGAAGAACTGATCCAAGGCTTGCTCGATTTTCTCAACGCCTCGCCGACGCCTTTCCATGCCACCACCAGCCTGGCCATGCGCCTGGAAGCCGCGGGTTACCGTCATCTGGACGAACGCGCCCCCTGGCAGACCGAAGCCGGCGGCCGCTACTACGTAACCCGCAACGACTCCTCGATCATCGCTTTCAAACTGGGCAAACGCCCGGCCGTCGACGGCGGCATTCGTCTGGTCGGCGCACATACCGACAGCCCCTGCCTGCGCGTCAAGCCGAACCCTGAGCTGCAACGCCAGGGCTTCTTCCAGCTCGGCGTGGAAGTCTACGGCGGCGCCCTGCTCGCCCCCTGGTTCGACCGTGACCTGTCGCTGGCTGGCCGCGTGACCTACCGCCGCGACGGCAAGGTCGAGAGCCAGCTGATCGACTTCTACCAGCCCATCGCCGTGATCCCCAGCCTGGCCATCCACCTCAACCGTGAGGCCAACCAGGGCTGGGCGATCAACCCGCAGAACGAACTGCCGCCGATCCTGGCCCAGCTCGCCAGCAGCGAAACTGCCGACTTCCGCGCCCTGCTCGCCGAACAGCTGGCCATGGAGCACGACTTCAACCCGGACGCGGTGCTGGACTACGAGCTGAGCTTCTACGACACCCAGAGCGCCGCCATCGTCGGCCTCAACCAGGACTTCATCGCCAGCGCGCGCCTGGACAACCTGCTGTCCTGCTACGCCGGCCTGCAGGCGCTGATCGACTCGGACGACGAGGAAACCTGCGTACTGGTCTGCACCGACCACGAAGAAGTGGGCTCCTGCTCGGCCTGCGGCGCCGACGGCCCGTTCCTCGAACAGGTACTGCGCCGCGTGCTGCCAGAAGGCGACGCCTTCGTCCGCGCCATCCAGCGCTCACTGCTGGTGTCGGCCGACAACGCCCATGGCGTGCACCCCAACTACGCCGACAAGCACGACGGCAACCACGGGCCCAAGCTCAACGCCGGCCCGGTGATCAAGATCAACAGCAACCAGCGCTACGCCACCAACAGCGAGACCGCCGGGTTCTTCCGCCATCTGTGCCTGGAGAACGAAGTGCCGGTGCAGAGTTTCGTGGTGCGCAGCGACATGGGCTGCGGCTCTACCATCGGCCCGATCACCGCCAGCCAGCTGGGCGTGCGCACGGTCGATATCGGCCTGCCCACCTTCGCCATGCACTCGATCCGCGAACTGGCCGGCAGCCATGACCTGGATCATCTGGTGAAAGTGTTGACCGCCTTCTATTCCAGCAGCGACCTGCCTTGAGGCCCAAGATGATCGAGCATATCCGCAACAGCCTGCAGGAAGCCCAGCGTGCGCTGGAGGCCTTCCTCGCCAACGAACAAACCCTGGGCAATATCCAGAAGGCAGCCGAGCTGCTGGTCGAGAGTTTCGAGAACAAGGGCAAGGCCTTTTCCTGCGGCAACGGCGGCTCGATGTGCGACGCCATGCACTTCGCCGAGGAACTGACCGGGCGCTATCGCAAGAACCGCCCGGGCATCGCCGCCGTATCGATCAGCGACCCCAGCCACATCAGCTGCGTGGCCAATGATTTCGGCTACGACTTCATCTTCTCGCGCTACATCGAGTCCCACGGCCGCGCAGGTGACGTGCTGATCGCCATCAGCACCAGCGGCAAGAGCCCCAACGTGGTCAAGGCCGCCGAAGCGGCCAAGACGCTGGGCGTGAAGGTGATCGCCCTGACCGGTAAGCCCGGCTCGCTACTGGAAAGCCTGGCCGACGTGTGCATCTGCGCCCCGGGTGGCGACTTCGCCGACCGCGTGCAGGAGTTGCATATCAAGACCCTGCACATCCTCATCGAGCTGATCGAGCGCAAGCTGAGCCCGCAGAACTACGTCTGACCCCACCAGACTTACATGGCATGTGGGCTGACTGGTGGGCTGAAGCCCACCCTACTCGACTGGGCGATCTTCGGCGGTGCGCCAATGCTGGGTTACGCCACTGTAGATGCAGCGGCGTGATCAACAAGGTCACAGGCGGCTAACTGCCAGCCCTGTAGGAGCGAGCTCTGCTCGCGAACAGCGCCAGCAGCAAAAGCTTCGCGAGCAGAGCTCACTCCTACAAAAGCGGCATCGACTCAGTGTTGTAGGGCGGGTGCAACCCGCCAAATCTGCGGTGTTCGGTTAAACGCCCTACGCGGCGCGCAGGCGTTTCGGGGTCAGGCCCATGTAGCGGCGCATGGCCGTGGTCAGCGCGCTCTGGCTGGAGAAACCACACTCCTCGGCGATGCGCACCAGCGGCAGGTTGCTTTCGCGCAGCATGCGCGCGGCACGGTCGAGGCGGGTCTGGAGCAGGTATTGGTGTGGCGTGAGGCCGACACTGTCCTTGAACTGGGCATGGAAGTGGCTGGGACTCAGGCACATTTCCTGCGCCAGCTCGGCAACGCTGATGCGCCGCGCCAGGTGTTCACCGATGTAATCATCCAGCCGCTGCAGGTCCATTGCACCTTGTGGCTGCCGGCGCTGCTCACCGAACAGGCGCAGGTGCAACGCACGAAGCAATACCCCACCCAGAGAACGCGCCAGGATCGAGTCGCTGCCATAGCGCTCCAACTCCGCGCCGGCATAGGTCAGCAGGTGTTGGAAATCGACATCGAGGGCGGGATAACGAGGGGTTTCGAACAGGCGATGGAGCAGCTCCAGGTCTTCGCTGGGCGTGTCCTGCTCGTCCAGATCGAGAATCAGCATGCGGTTGTCACCCATGCCGGCGAACTGGTGAGCAGCATCGCCCGGCACCAGGCAGGCGCGCATGCGGCAGACTTCCCCGCCACGGCCGCCGACTTCGAATTCGGCACGGCCGACCAGGGACATCACCAACTGATGATGATCATGGGCATGTTCATGGGCCTGTTCATCCAGGCGGATCACACGGGCTTGCAGCATCGCAAAAGACTGGCAGCACGAAACAAGGGTTGCACTTTACTCCTTTCGAAAGAAAAACGCCGCAACCACCTATCAGCCAAACGGTTGCACCTATAGCAACCTACGCACCGAATCGTACCTCCTAAGCACTCCAGGCTCTATTACCGTGCACCCACGCTCACTCGCTGAACCACATTACGCAGCCGCCAGGCAGATGGCAGGAGAGTTGCTTCGCTGCTCTGGATCGACCACAACAAGCGAGCCTCGATGAGCGATACCGCCCTGATTCTCCTGCCTATACTGGTTCTGCTGCTGGTCCTGGGTTACTGGCTCAGCCATCGCGCAGAGCATCGTCAGCTCAAAGCCAGCAAGCAGGCGGATACCGAAATCGTGCAGCGCTGCCTGGACCTGTTGCAGGCGCTGCAGAGGCATCGCGGCCTGGGAGCGCAGCTGGATGCCGACAGCGTGGCGCAACGCAACGCTCTGGCGCAGCAACTGGACGAACTCTGGCTCAACTGGCCTGGCGCCAGCCTGCTGCTGCCGCCCTTGCAACAGCACTGGCCGCAGCTACGCCGCAAACCCGCCGATTTCGATGCCCATTGTCGACTGATCGAGGCGCTGCTGGAGGTGATCGAGCTGCTCGAAGATCGCCTCTATCGCCAGGACCACTTCAGGATTCGCGGCCTCGGTGAAGCCTGCCGCTCACTCGAAGACCTCGCCAGGCTGCGGGGCCTGGCGACACGCGCAGCCAATTACGAACGCTGCCCGCCCGGCCTGCAGATGCAACTGCGCTTTCTCTGCAACCGCCTGCTCGACCAGGAGCAGGACCCGCCTCTGCTGGCACTGATCGAGCGCCTGCAGAGCGACCTGATCGAGCCTGCGCACGTACGCCTGACACCCGCTGAATGCTTCGCCCTGCTCACGCCGCTGATCGAACAGCGCCTGCTGGGCATTCGCCTGAGTCTTGATTGAGCCGTTGAAAAAATCCCGCGCTCGCCCCATGTAGCAACCAACGTACACGCAAAGGTGCTCCATGAACGATCAGGACAACACCCCAGAGGCCGTCGAAGTTCACGCCCAGTCCAGCAGCACCGGCCTGGTACTGCCCGCGCAGCAGTTGCCGGACAAGCTCTACATCATCCCCATCCACAACCGCCCATTCTTCCCGGCGCAGGTGTTGCCGGTGATCGTCAACCAGCAGCCCTGGGGTCGGACCCTGACGCGGGTTGGCAACACCGAGCACAAGTGCCTGGCCGTGTTCTTCGTCGACAACCCACCGGACGAGCACGGCGAATTCGACCTCGACAGCCTGCCCGAGCACGGCACGCTGGTGCGCGTGCACCACGTCAGCGAGGAAGGCGGCAAGCTGCAGTTCGTCGCCCAGGGTCTGACCCGCGTGCGCATTCGTGGCTGGCTCAGCCGCCGCGGCCCGTACCTGGCCGAAGTGGAATATCCACAGCCGCCGGCCTACCCGCGTGACGAGGTCAAGGCCTACGGCATGGCGCTGATCAACGCGATCAAGGAGCTGCTACCGCTCAACCCGCTGTACAGCGAGGAGCTGAAGAACTACCTCAATCGCTTCAGCCCCAACGAGCCGTCGCCGCTCACCGACTTCGCCGCCGCCCTGACCACCGCCTCCGGCCAGGAGCTACAGGAAGTGCTGGACACTGTGCCCATGCTCAAACGCATGGAGAAAGTGCTGCCACTGCTGCGCAAGGAAGTCGAAGTCGGCCGCCTGCAGAAAGAGCTGTCGGCCGAGGTCAACAAGCAGATCGGCGAGCGCCAGCGCGAGTTCTTCCTCAAGGAGCAGCTCAAGCTGATCCAGCAGGAACTGGGCATCAGCAAGGACGACAAGAGCGCGGATCGCGAAGAGTTTCTCGCCCGCCTGGAAGGCAAGACCCTGCCGGCGCCAGCGCAGAAGCGCATCGATGAAGAGCTGAACAAGCTATCGATCCTCGAAGCCGGCTCGCCGGAATACGCCGTCACGCGCAATTACCTGGACTGGGCCACCGCCCTGCCCTGGGGTATTCATGGCGAGGACAAGCTCGACCTGGGCCGCGCGCGCAAGGTGCTGGACAAGCACCACGCCGGCATGGACGACATCAAGGAGCGTATTACCGAGTTTCTTGCCGTCGGTGCCTTCAAGGGCGAGATCGCCGGGTCCATCGTGCTGCTGGTCGGCCCGCCCGGCGTGGGCAAGACCAGCATCGGCAAGTCCATCGCCGAATCACTCGGCAGGCCGTTCTACCGTTTCTCGGTCGGCGGCATGCGTGACGAGGCGGAGATCAAGGGTCATCGCCGCACCTACATCGGCGCCATGCCCGGCAAGCTGGTGCAGGCGCTGAAGGAAGCCGAGGTGATGAACCCGGTGATCATGCTCGACGAGATCGACAAGATGGGCACCAGTTACCAGGGCGACCCGGCCTCGGCGCTGCTGGAAACCCTCGACCCGGAACAGAACGTCGAATTCCTCGACCACTATCTGGACCTGCGCCTGGATCTGTCCAAGGTGCTGTTCGTCTGCACCGCCAACACCCTCGACTCCATCCCCGGGCCACTGCTCGACCGCATGGAAGTGATCCGCCTGTCCGGCTACATCACCGAGGAAAAGCTGGCTATCGCCAAACGCCACCTGTGGCCCAAGCAACTAGAAAAGGCCGGCGTGCCGAAGACGCGCCTGTCCATCAGCGACGCGGCGCTGCGCGCGGTGATCGAAGGCTATGCCCGCGAAGCCGGCGTGCGCCAGTTGGAAAAACAACTGGGCAAGCTGGTGCGCAAATCGGTGGTCAAGTTGCTGGAAGATCCCGAGGTGAAGATTCGTATCGGCGCCAAGGATCTGGAGGAAGCACTCGGCATGCCGGTGTTCCGCAACGAGCGGGTGCTGGCCGGTACCGGGGTGATCACCGGCCTGGCCTGGACCAGCATGGGCGGCGCTACATTGCCGATCGAGGCCACACGTGTGCATACGCTCAACCGCGGCTTCAAGCTCACCGGCCAACTCGGCGAGGTGATGAAGGAGTCGGCGGAGATCGCCTACAGCTACGTCAGCTCGCACCTCAAACAGTTCGGCGGTGACCCGAGTTTCTTCGACCAGGCCTTCGTCCACCTGCACGTACCGGAAGGCGCCACGCCCAAGGACGGCCCCAGCGCCGGCGTCACCATGGCCAGCGCCCTGCTTTCTCTGGCGCGCAACCAGGCGCCGAAAAAGGGCGTGGCCATGACCGGCGAGTTGACCCTCACCGGCCAGGTGCTGCCCATCGGCGGCGTGCGCGAGAAGGTGATCGCGGCGCGCAGGCAGAAGATCCACGAGCTGATCCTGCCGGAGGCCAATCGCGGCAGTTACGAGGAACTGCCGGACTACCTCAAGGAAGGCATCACCGTGCACTTCGCCAAACGCTACAGCGACGTGGCCAAGGTGTTGTTCGACTGACCAAGGTGCGCACGGCGCACCCTACGGCTCGCACGCCGCACCCCGGTGCGGCTATGCTGGGCCAGGTTTCGTCGACTGGAGTTCGTCATGCACGCCACCTTGCGTCTGCTTATCCTGCCCGCCCTGGCCCTGCTCACGGCCTGCGCCCACCAATCCGGCACGCTGGAGCTGAAGAAGGATCGGCAGTGCCCGCTGACGCTGAACAAGGGTCAGCAACTGATCCTCAACCTGCCCAGCAACCCCACCACCGGTTTTCGCTGGGAAGTGCGTGAC
Organism: Ectopseudomonas composti; assembly: GCF_900115475.1. Taxonomy (GTDB): domain Bacteria; phylum Pseudomonadota; class Gammaproteobacteria; order Pseudomonadales; family Pseudomonadaceae; genus Aquipseudomonas; species Aquipseudomonas composti. Next base: position 212,817 of record NZ_FOWP01000006.1, on the reverse strand, counting down.
GCGGCGCCAAGCGTTCTGCAAAGCCTCGGCCCGGAGGTCTACAGCAACCCGGAAGACGCCGGGCTGGTGGGCGCTGGCGGCATTTCTACCTGGCGCTTTACCGCTCGCGAGCCGGGCGAAGGCCGCCTGCTGCTGACCTACCAGCAGCCCTGGGAGCCCAACGTGCCGCCAGCGGAAACCTTCGAGTGTGAACTGCGGGTGAAATGAGCAAGGCTTGTGGGAGGGGCTTTAGCCACGGATTCGTAGGGCGGGTGCAACCCGCCACCTATTTCATGGCGGGTTTCACCCGCCCTACAGGCTGCAAATGAACAAGGGGGCGCATGATGCGCCCCCTTCTTTTCCCGCGAATGGCCTCAGCTCTTGAGCCGATAACCGGTCTTGAAGATCCAACCCACCAGGGCGATGCACAGCGCCAGAAAGCCCAGCACCATGGCCAGGCTGACGCCGACGTTGACGTCCGACACGCCGTAGAAGCTCCAGCGAAACGCGCTGATCAGGTAAACTACCGGGTTGAACAGGGTCACCGTCTGCCAGGCTGGCGGCAGCATGCTGATGGAGTAGAAGGCGCCACCGAGAAAGGTCAGCGGCGTGACGATCAGTGCCGGGACGATCTGCAGCTTCTCCCAGCCATCGGCCCACACGCCGATGATGAAGCCGAACAGGCTGAAGGTCAGCGCAGTGAGCACCAGAAACGCCGCCATCCAGATCGGATGCTGTATCTCGAAATCGACGAACAGCCGTGCAGTGAGCAGGATGATGAGGCCGAGGATTACCGACTTGGTCGCCGCCGCGCCGACATAGCCGATCAGGATTTCCAGGTAGGACACCGGCGCCGAGAGAAGCTCGTAGATGCTTCCCGAGTATTTGGGCATGTAGATGCCGAACGAGGCGTTGGAAATGCTCTCGGTCAGCAGCGCCAGCATGATCAGCCCCGGGATGATGAAGGCGCCGTAGCTCACGCCCTGCACTTGGGTCATGCTCGAACCGATGGCCGAGCCGAACACCACGAAGTACAGCGAGGTGCTGATCACCGGCGTGGCGATGCTCTGTAGCAGGGTGCGCCAGGTGCGCGCCAGCTCGAACAGGTAGATGGCCTTGATGGCATACAGGTTCATGCGCGCGACTCCTTGAGCAGGGACACGAAAATCTCCTCCAGGGAACTCTGGCTCGACTGCAGGTCCTTGAAATCGATGCCGTGCTGGGCCAGATCACGCAGCAACTCGGCAATGCCGGTGTTTTCGTGCTGGGCATCGAAAGTGAACACCAGGGCATGGCCCTGATCGGCCAGCTCCAGCCCATAGCGCGCCAGCTCGGCCGGCACGCAGGACAGTGGCTGCTGCAATTGCAGGGTCAGCTGCTTCTTGCCCAGCTTGTGCATCAGCACCTGCTTGTCTTCCACCAGGATGATGCGGCCCTTGCTGATCACCCCGATGCGGTCGGCCATTTCCTCGGCCTCCTCGATGTAGTGGGTGGTGAGGATGATGGTCACGCCACGCTCGCGCAGGCGCCGCACCATGTTCCACATGTCGCGGCGCAGCTCCACATCGACACCGGCGGTAGGCTCGTCGAGGAAGAGAATCTGCGGCTCGTGGGAAAGCGCCTTGGCGATCATCACCCGACGCTTCATGCCGCCGGACAGTTCCATGATCTTGGCGTTACGCTTGTCCCACAGCGACAGGTCCTTGAGCAGTTGTTCCAGGTAGGCCGGGTCGGGCTTCTTGCCGAACAGACCACGGCTGAACTTGACCGTCGCCCAGACGGTTTCGAACACGTCGCTGACCAGCTCCTGCGGCACCAGGCCGATCTGCGAACGCGCTGCACGGTAGTCGCGGACGATGTCGTAGCCAGCCACCAGCACCCTACCCTCGCCCGGATTGACGATGCCGCAGATGATGCTGATCAGGGTGGTCTTGCCGGCGCCGTTAGGGCCGAGCAAGGCGAAGATTTCGCCCTGGCGAATGTCCAGGTTGATGCCTTGCAGGGCCGGATGGCCCGACGCATAGGTCTTGTTCAGTTGTGCGATGGAGATGACCGACTGCACGGTGGGTTGTCCCTTGCCTGCGGAAAACGCCACAGTTTACAGGGCATGAGCCGCCTACATCAGCGCGCGCGAGAAAAAACGGCGCACTTGTGGTGCGCCGGGGGTACTGCCGGGAGGGAAGGAACGATTGCACCGCTCATGACGGTGCAACGATAGGCCAGGCAGCAGGCGCTACCCGGCGTATGCCGTAGGGCGGGTGAAACCCGCCATCTCGATTGGCGGGTTGCACCCGCCCTACAATGGAGTCAGCAAGTTGCCGGTGGTGATAAAGGCGCGCAGGTTGTCCAGCACCAGATCGGCCATCTGCTGGCGCGTCTCGACACTACCGCTGCCGACGTGCGGCAGCAGCACCACGTTATCCAGCTCGCGCAATGCCGCCGGCACCTGAGGTTCGCGTTCGTAGACGTCCAGACCGGCCCCGCCAATCACACCTCTCTGCAAGGCAGTGACCAGCGCCGCTTCATCGACCACTGAACCGCGCGCCACGTTGATCAGAAAACCATCAGCCCCCAGCGCTTCGAGCACCTCGGCATTGATCAGATGATGGGTGGCCTTGCCACCCGGGCAGGTCAGCACCAGGAAGTCCGCCCAGCGCGCCAGTGCCAGCAGATCCGGCTCGTGCTGGTAAGGGCTGCCCTCGACCGCACGGCGATTGTGGTAACGCACTGGCATGGAAAAGCCCGAGGCGCGTAGCGCCACCGCCTCGCCGATGCGGCCGAGGCCGACGATACCCAGGCGCTTGCCGCTGACCCGACGCGCCAGCGGGAAACCCGTGGTACTGCTCCAGACGCCGCTGCGCACGAAGCGCTCAGCCTCGGACAGGCGCCGCGCGCTGTCGATCATCAGGCCCATGGCCAGGTCGGCCACACAGTCGTTGAGCACGTCCGGCGTGGTGCTGAGGGCGATACCGCGATCACGCAGCAGATCTAGTGGATAGGGATCGTAGCCAACGCCGAAACTGCAGATGGCGCGCAGATTCGGCAGCAGCGCCAGTTGATCAGCCGTACAGCCGAAACGCGCCGAAGACACCATGTAGATGAACTGTTCACCCTGCTCGCGCAGGAATGCCAGCGGCTCGGCCTGCTGCCAGAGCGCGCTGACCTCGTATTCCTCGGCCAGCTCGCGGTTGAAACGTTCGCTCAGCGGGCCGATCTGCAGCACCTTGGTTTTGCTCATGGGGCCTCCTGTTTCAGTTGTCAATTCACAGCAATTTGCCCGGGTTCATCAGCCCGGCCGGATCCAGCGCCTGCTTGACGCGAGCCATCAACTCCAGTTCCAGCGGCGCCTTGTACTGTTGCGCGGCCAGTCGCTTGGATTGGCCCAGGCCATGTTCGGCGCTGATGCTACCGGCATCCTCCAGGGTCGAGTCGTAGATCACGCGCATGACCGCCTCGGCCTGTGCCTTGAACGGACCATCCTCGGCGCCGACTGGCTTGCTGATGTTGTAATGCAGGTTGCCGTCGCCGACGTGCCCGTAGGCCACGATGCGCACACCGGGAAATGCCTGCTGCAACGCCTGGTCGGTGCGCGCGATGAAGTCGGGAATACGACTGACCGGTACGCTGATGTCGTGCTTGAGACTCGGCCCCTCGTGGTTCTGCGCCTCCGAGATGCCCTCGCGTAGCGCCCACAGTGCACGCACCTGCGCGTCGCTGGCAGCGACCACGGCATCCAGTGCCACACCTTGCTCGAAGGCGGCGCCGAGGCCCCGTTCAAGCAGCTCGTTCAAGGGCGCATTGGGCTGGGTATCGCTCAGCTCGATCAACACGTACCAGGGATGCACCTCGGCGAACGGGTCGCTGACGCCGACAACATGGCGCAGGACGAACTCGACGCTCTGCCGCGACATCAGCTCGAAGCCGGTCAGGCGGTCGCCACACAGCCCACGCATCTGCCCGATCAGCTCCACGGCTGCCTGCGGGCTCGGCAGCGCCACCCAGGCAGTGGTCAGGCTGCGCACGGCGGGAAACAGCTTGAGCACAGCGGCGGTGATGATGCCCAAGGTGCCCTCGCTGCCGATGAACAGGTGCTTGAGGTCATAGCCGGTGTTGTCCTTGCGCAGCCCGCGCAGGCCGTGCCAGATACGCCCGTCAGGCAACACCACTTCCAGGCCCAGGGCCAGGTCGCGCATGTTGCCGTAGCGCAGCACCGCGGTGCCGCCGGCATTGGTCGCCAGGTTGCCACCGACGGTGCAACTGCCTTCGGCGCCCAGCGACAGCGGGAACAGCCGGCCGACTTCGGCGGCGGCCTCCTGCAGTTGCTGCAGGATCACCCCGGCTTCGACGGTGATGGTCTCGTTGGCCACGTCCACTTCGCGGATGCGCTTCATGCGCGTCAGCGACAGCACGACCTGCGCACCGGACTCGTCCGGGATCGAGCCGCCACAGAGGCCGGTATTACCGCCTTGTGGCACCAGGGCCACGCCGGCTTGCGCGCAAATACGCACCACAGCAGCGACCTCTTCGGTCGAGCCCGGGCGCAGCACGGCAGCGGCCTGGCCGCGATAGGCACCGCGCCAGTCGCTCAGGTAGCTCTGCATGCGCTCAGCGTCGGTAACCAGGCCGGCCTCGCCAACCGCCTCGCGCAACGCCTGAATCAGATCGTCGGACAGGTCAGTCATATCAGGTCACCGGCGCCGGGTTGAACAGTACCAGGTCGTTGTGCAGGCGCAGGTGCTCGGCGCAGGTCTGCTTGCGCCCGCTGGCCACGTCCAGATAAAGCTGGAAGATATGCCAGCCCATTTCCTCCAGCGTCATGCGCCCGGAGACAATCTGCCCGGCGTCGACGTCGATCAGGTCCGGCCAGCGCTCGGCCAGTTGAGTACGGGTGGCCACCTTGATCACCGGCACCATGGACAAGCCATAAGGCGTGCCGCGACCGGTGGTGAAGATGTGCAGGTTCATGCCCGCTGCCAGCTGCAAGGTGCCACAGATGAAGTCGCTGGCCGGGGTGGCGCAGAACCACAGGCCCTTGCCGCGGATGCGCTCGCCCGGCGCGACGACGCCGGCAATCGGGCTGTTGCCGGACTTGGCGATCGAACCCATGGCCTTCTCGACGATGTTGTTCAGTCCGCCCTTCTTGTTGCCCGGCGTGGTGTTGGCGCTGCGGTCGGCCATGCCGCGCTGCAGGTAGCGGTCGTACCAGTCCATCTCGCGAATCAACGCATCGGCTACTTCGACAGTAGCGGCGCGCGGCGTCAGCAGGTGGATGCCGTCACGCACTTCGGTGTTCTCCGAGAACATCACAGTGGCACCAGCGCGCACCAGCAGGTCGGCGGCCACGCCCAGAGCCGGGTTGGCGGTGATGCCGGAGAAGGCGTCGCTGCCACCGCACTGCATGCCGACCACCAGCTCGGAGGCCGGCACAGTCTCGCGACGACGCTGATCGAGCACCTTAAGACGGTCCTCGATCATGCCCATGATCTGCTCGACCATGCCGCTGAAGCCAGTGCCGGAATCCTGCAGGCGGAACAGCCAGTCCTCCTCGTCCATGCCGTTGGTGAGCTGGTCGCCATCCATCAACTGGTTGGCCTGCAGCTTCTCGCAGCCGAGGCTGATCACCAGCGCCTGGCCACCGAGGTTGGGGTTGCGGCTGATGTTGTACAGGGTGCGGATCGGCACCACCGCGTCCGGCGCGTTGATCGCCACGCCGCAGCCGTAGCTGTGCGACAGCGCCACCACATCGTCGACGTTGGGGTACTTGGGCAGCACCTCCTTGCGCACGCGCTCGACCACGTGATCGAGCACACCGACCACGCACTGCACGGTGGTGGTCACGCCGAGGATATTGCGGGTGCCGACGCTGCCGTCCGGGTTGCGGAAGCCCTCGAAGCTGTAGCCTTCCAGCGGCTCGCCAGGCGCGGCCTTGATGGTCGCCTTGGGCAGGTTGTCCAGCACCGGCGGCTCCGGCATGCGCAGCACCTGCTCGGTCACCCAGCTGCCGGCGGCGATAGGTTTCAGTGCATAGCCAATCACTTCGCCATAGCGCACCACCTCGCCGTCTTCGGCGATATCCCGCAACGCCACCTTGTGGCTTTGCGGGATGCCTTCGATGGCCGTCAGGCCGTCATCGAACTGGCCACCGGCGGCGACGCCCTGGTCATTGACCACCACACCGACGTTGTCGCTCGGGTGCAGGCGGATGTATCGGGGCGAATCCTGATGGGGAATCAACTGCATGCTGCGTGCTCCTGTTATGCGCTCAGGATGCCGAGCCAGATGTGGAGCCAGAGGCACCCTCATCCAGCTCGACCCTGCGAATTTGGCCGACGATCAGGCCGAAGCTGACGACCGCCAGCAGGGCATTGAGGCCAACGTAGGCCAATGCTCCATCGAATGAACCAGTCAGGCTGACCAGGTAGCCGATGACGATAGGCGTGGTGATCGCCGCCAGGTTGCCGAAGGTATTGAACAACCCGCCGGACAGGCCGAGGATCTGCCGTGGCGAGGTGTCGGCCACCAGCGTCCAGCCCAGCGAACCGAGGCCCTTGCCGAAGAACGCCAGGGCCATCAGCGCCACCACCGCCGTGTCGCCCTCGACAAAAATACACAGCACCAGGCTGCTCGACAGCAACAAACCGAACACCATCGGTAGCTTGCGCGCCAGGGTCAGTGAATGGCCACGGCGCACCATGCCATCGGACAACAACCCACCGAGCACGCCGCCGACGCAGCCGCTGATGGCCGGCAAGGCGGCGGCGAAACCGGCGCCGATAATGCTCATGCCGCGTGCCTGCACCAGGTACACGGGAAACCAGGTGAGGAAGAAATAGGTGATGGCGTTGTTGCAGTACTGACCGAGGTAGATGCCGATCATGGTGCGCTGGCGCAACAGCAGGCCCAGGTATCGCCACTGCGAGCCGCCGGCGCTGCCGCGCTGCCCTTCGAGATCGATCAGTGCACCGCCACGCTCCAGGTGGGCCAGCTCGGCCGCTTCGATACGCGGGTGCTGGCGTGGGCCATGCAGTTGCGTCAACCACAGGAACGACAGCGCCAGCCCCAGGCAACCGAGTACGATGAACACCGACTGCCAGCCCATCGCCTGCACCACCCAGCCCATCAGCGGCGCGAACAACGCGGTAGCGGCGTATTGCGCCGAGCTGGAGATCGCCGTGGCAGTGGCACGCTCGGCGGAGGGAAACCAGGAGGCGATGATCCGTGCGTTGCCGGGAAAGCACGGCGCGCTGGCAAACCCCACCAGCAAACGCAGGAGGAACATCGAGGTCACCGCCCAGGTGGTCGGCAGCCAGCCGACGAAACCTTGCAGCAGGGTCAGCGCCGACCAGATGAACAACGCCAGGGTGTACACCGGCTTGGTGCCGAAACGGTCGAATAGCCAACCGCCCGGTATCTGCCCGATCACATAGGCCCAGCCGAACGCCGAGAAGATGTAGCCGAGCGTCACCGCGTCGATACCCAGGCCGGCTTGCATCGCCGAACCGGCGACGGACAGGCTGGAGCGATCGGCGAAGGTGATGGTGGTGACCAGAAACAGCATCAACAAGATGCTGTAGCGCACACGACCCGGTTTGGCATCTGGCATCGGCAAGGCTCGTGAGACAACAGGAAAGGCTAAGCCCGTAGGGTAGGCCGAACACCCCGTAGGGTGGGCTTTAGCCCACCAATAATGCAGCCCACCGTGGCTACAATCGGTGGGCTAAAGCCCACCCTACAGGACTGCGGGCTTGGCTCAACGTACCAGACAGGGCTTCTTGTTATTGAAGGTCCAGTTGGGGATCAAGTACTGCATGGCGATGGCGTCGTCACGCGCACCCAGGCCCTTGGCCAGGTACAGCTCATGCGCCTTGGCCAATGCGTCCCAATCCAGCTCGACGCCCAGACCCGGCGTTTTCGGTACCTGCACCAGGCCGCCTTCGATACGCAATGGGTTGCGCGTCAGATACTGGCCGTCCTGCCAGATCCAGTGGGTGTCGATGGCGGTCACGCGGCCCGGCGCCGCGGCAGCGACGTGGGTGAACATCGCCAGGGAAATATCGAAGTGATTGTTGGAGTGCGAACCCCAGGTCAGGCCCCAGTCGTTGCACATCTGCGCCACGCGTACCGAACCGGCCATGGTCCAGAAGTGCGGGTCGGCCAGCGGGATGTCCACCGATTGCAGGGAGATGGTGTGGCCCATCTGCCGCCAGTCGGTAGCGATCATGTTGGTCGCGGTCGGCAGGCCGGTGGCACGACGGAACTCGGCCATCACCTCACGGCCGCTGTAGCCGTTCTCGGCGCCGCACGGGTCTTCGGCATAGGCCAGCACGCCATGCAGGTCGCGGCACAGGCCGATGGCCTCATCCAGCGACCAGCCGCCATTGGGGTCCAGCGTCACACGAGCCTCAGGGAAGCGTGCGGCCAGGGCGCGGATCGCCTCGACTTCGGCTTCGCCATGCAGCACACCGCCCTTGAGTTTGAAATCGTTGAAGCCATAACGCGCATGCGCGGCCTCGGCCTGACGGACGATGGTTTCCGGCGTCAATGCGGTCTGGTTGCGCACACGCTCCCAGGTGTCATCGGCATCGCGCTCATCGCGGTAGCCGAGATCGGTCTTGTCCTTGTCACCGACGAAGAACAGATAACCGAGCATTTCCACGGCGTCGCGCTGCTGGCCTTCGCCGAGCAGTGCCGCCACCGGCACACCGAGGTGCTGGCCGAGCAGGTCGAGCAGCGCCGACTCCAGCGCGGTAACCGCGTGAATGGTGATACGCAGGTCGAAGGTCTGCAGGCCACGGCCACCGGAGTCGCGATCAGCGAAGGTGCGGCGTACCTGGTTGAGCAGCGCGTTGTAGTTGCCGACCGGCTGGCCGACGAGGATCGAGCGGGCGTCTTCGAGGGTCTTGCGGATGCCCTCGCCGCCGGGGACTTCGCCGACACCGATATGGCCGGCGCTGTCCTTGAGAATGAGGATGTTGCGGGTGAAGTAAGGGCCATGGGCACCGCTCAGGTTGAGCAGCATGCTGTCCTGGCCGGCGACCGGCACGACTTGCAGCTCGGTGATCAGCGGGGTGCCGACAGCGGCAGGAATCTGTGAAGTCATGAGCGTTACCCTGTTGTTCTTATGCGGGTTCGACAATTGTTCAGGCTGTCGCGCCCGGCTTACCGAAGCGCGACTGGGTCGCTCGCCGAGGCGAGCGACCCCCTGTGGCGTTACTGCGCGCCTTGCGCTTCGATCAGCTTGGCCAGGGCTTCGTACTCGTCCGGCAGCAGATCGGTCAGCGGAGCACGTACCGGACCGGCATCGTAACCGACGATCTTGGCACCAGCTTTGACGATGCTCACGGCATAACCGGCCTTGCGGTTACGGATGTCCAGGTACGGCAGGAAGAAATCGTCGATCAGCTTGCCAACGGTGACGTGATCTTCCGCGGCGATGGCGCGGTAGAAGTCCATGGCGGTTTTCGGGATGAAGTTGAACACGGCCGAGGAATAGACCGGCACGCCCAGTGCCCTGTAGGCAGCGGCGTAGACTTCAGCGGTCGGCAGGCCGCCGAGGTAGGTCAAGCGCTCGCCCAGGCGACGACGGATCGACACCATCAATTCGATGTCACCCAGACCATCTTTGTAGCCGATCAGGTTCGGGCAACGCTCGGCCAGTTGCTCCAGCAGATTGGCGTTCAGGCGGCAGACGTTACGGTTGTAGATCACCACGCCGATGTTCACCGACTTGCACACCTGCTCGACGTGAGCGGCAACGCCGTCTTGCGAGGCTTCAGTCAGGTAGTGCGGCAACAGCAGCAGGCCTTTGGCGCCCAGGCGCTCGGCTTCCTGCGCCATCTGGATGGCAACGCGGGTCGGGCCGCCAACGCCAGCTAGGATCGGTACGGACTTCTCGCAAGTGTCCACGGCGGTCTTGATCACGGCGCTGTATTCGTCCGGCGCCAGGGAGAAGAACTCACCAGTCCCGCCAGCAGCGAACAAGGCAGAAGCGCCGTACGGTGCCAGCCACTCGAGGCGACGCACGTAGCCAGCCTGGTTGAAATCACCGGCAGCATCGAAGTCGGTCACCGGGAAAGACAGCAGACCAGAGGAGAGGATGGACTTAAGTTCTTGTGGATTCATTATGCGAACACCCTGTAAAGCGAGTTGTGAGGAATGACGTCAGCCGTAGCTGTAGAGATACGTTATCGTACAACAACAAAAAAAACACCAGTTTTTATATCGTCCGTTCGTCGAAGATTTTCTTGCTCCCGTCCGCTTCGCCGGAAACCGGCCAAAAAGCGTAAAGCTCAGACTAGAGCAGCCTCCATGATCGTGCCAGAAGAAATGGCAGCGCAATCATGATTAGCCATGGGCAGCGTTGACAGGTCAGGAACAGACTGGTACTAATTTCACCAAGTCATACGACAACCTATGACATTCCAATAAAAACAAACGAGGCCCTGGTCATGTCACAGACCTTCACTGCCGCCCCACCCTGCCATCGTGCCAGCCATCGCACCGATGTCAGCAGCCGCCTGAACAGCGCAGTCCGCGCAGGCCTCGTTGCCGTCTTTGCCCATGCTCTCACTTGCTACCGCGCGGATCGCACGATGATCCCGGTGCACGACTGAACCGTCCCTTCGCCATTGCGGCCGAGGGCCGCGCCAGTTTCGGAGCCCCAGCCAAGATGTACGAAGCCTCCCGCAGCAGCACACCCCAGATCGTCGAGATGCAGGTCATTCCGGTCGCCGGCCATGACAGCATGCTGCTCAACCTGTGCGGCGCCCATGCCCCCTACTTCACCCGCAACCTGGTGCTGCTCAAGGACAATGCCGGGCGCATCGGTTGTGGCGAGGTGCCCGGTGGTGAAGGCATTCGTCAGGCCCTGGAGCGCTGCCGCGAGTTGGTGATCGGCCAGTCGGTCGGCCGTTACAACCATGTACTCAATCGTCTGCGTCAGGCCATCGCCGGCGCGGCCAAGGGGCCACAGACCACTCAGCACCAGGTCACCTCGGAATCCGAAGCACGCGTGCTCAAGCAGCCGCACGAGATCAACCTGCGCCTGGACAACGTGATCACCGCGGTCGAAGCCGCCCTGCTCGACTTGCTCGGCCAACATCTGGACGTACCGGTGGCCGAACTGCTCGGCAGCGGCCAACAGCGCGACAGCGTGCCGATGCTCGCCTACCTCTTCTATATAGGTGAGCGCGAGCGCACCGACCTGCCCTACCTCGCTGGCAAAGGCGCAGCGGACGACTGGTACCACCTGCGCCATCAGGCCGCACTGACGCCAGAGGCCATCGCCCGCCTGGCCGAAGCGGCACATGCGCGCTACGGCTTCAACGACTTCAAGCTCAAGGGCGGCGTGATGCGTGGCGCCGAGGAAATGGACGCGATCCGCGCGATCAAAGCGCGCTTCCCCGATGCCCGCGTCACCCTCGACCCCAATGGCGCCTGGTCGCTGGATGAAGCCATCGCCCTGTGCCAAGGGCAAGGCCACGTGCTGACCTATGCCGAAGACCCTTGCGGCCCGGAGAATGGCTACTCGGGTCGCGAGATCATGGCCGAGTTCAAGCGCGCCACCGGCATCCCCACCGCCACCAACATGGTCGCCACCGACTGGCGGCAGATGGGGCACTCGTTGCGCCTGGAGGCCGTGGACATTCCCCTGGCCGACCCGCACTTCTGGACCATGCAAGGCGCCGTGCGCCTCGGTCAGGTCTGTGAAGAATTCGGCCTGACCTGGGGTTCGCATTCGAACAACCACTTCGATATTTCCCTGGCCATGTTCACCCATGCCGCTGCGGCCGTACCTGGCCGCGTCACGGCCATCGACACCCACTGGATCTGGCAGGAAGACGAGGAACGTCTGACCCGCGAGCCGCTGCAGATCATCGGTGGCCAGGTGCAGGTATCGGACAAGCCCGGCCTCGGTATCGAGCCGGACATGGAGCGGATCATGGCCGCTCATGAGCTTTACAAGAAGGTGGCCAACGGTGCGCGTGACGACGCCATGGCCATGCAGTACCTGGTTCCGGGTTGGCAGTATGACCCGAAACGTCCCAGCCTCGGCCGCGACTGACTCACGCGGCTTTTATCCCAACCCGGAGTATTCCAATGAAAAAAACATTCCGCGCCTCCCTCCTTTCTGCCCTGGTCGGCATGGGTGTCCTGGCCACCCATTCCGCCACCTTCGCCGATGAAGTGAACTGGCCCACTCGCCCCGTCCAGGTGGTGGTAATCGCCAACCCAGGCGGCGACACCGACTTCAACGCCCGCATGATGGCCAAGTACTTCAACGAGATCACCGGCAAGACCATGGTGGTGACCAACGTCGCCGGTGGCGGTGGCACCCTGGCGGCCGAACAGGTCAAAGGCGCTGCGGCGGATGGCAACACCATCCTCTTCACTCACCCGGGCCAGTTGATCGTCAACGAAGTCGCCGGTCTGACCGAAGACAGCTACGAAACCTTCGATGTGGCCTGCATCGCTGGCGTAGACAAGAGCACTGTGTTCGTCGCCTCCAAGCAGGCCGGCGTGAACAGCATGAAAGAGCTGATCGAAAAATCCAAAGCCAATCCGGGCAGCATCACCTATGGCACCGAGATGGGCAGCTTCTCCCACCTGCAGGGCCTGATGCTGGAGAAACTCGCTGACATCAAACTGAAGATGGTCGACGGCGGCACCGTGTCCGACCGCGTGGTCGGCATGCTCGGCGGTCGCCTGGGCATGGGCGCCATCTCCTATGGCTCGGTGCAGGATTATGTTCAGGGCGGGCAGATGGTCGCACTGGGCCAGCCTAACGACGAACGTAACGCCATGATTGGCGATGTACCGACCCTCAAGGAGCAGGGCCTCGACATCACCATGGACAAGCCCTACGTCGTGGCCTTCCCGAAAGGCACCGACCCGGCGATCGTGAAGAAAATGTCCGACATCATGCAGCAGATCGCCGAGAAGCCTGCCTACGCTGAAGACCTGAAGAAGTTCAAGCAGCCGGTCACTTTCTTCGCTACCGAAGAGGCCAAGCAGATTCTGGCCAAGACCCGCGAAGACTTCATGCAGTTCAAGGATGAACTGCGCAAGGCCAAGTAAGCCATACCGCAGCGCCGGCCCGACCGACTCGAGCCGGCGCTTCGCCTCAGAACATCGAGGTACACGATGAACACCCTGAACAAGAAAGAGCTGATCATCGGCATCGCCATGCTCGGCGCCAGCCTTGCCTACCTGATCATGGCGCAACAGCTGCCTGGGCATGACGGCGTCGATGCGGCCACCGTGCCGAAACTGCTGGCCGGATTCCTGTGCCTGCTTGGCGTGATGCAACTGGTCAGCGCCTTTGCCAAACCCAAGGCGGCTGCCGAACCCGCCGCCAGTCCGGCTCCTGCAGAAGCCGAAGAGCCAACTGTTGAAATTGTCGAACCGAAGACCGTCATCAAGACACTCGGCCTGATCCTTGGCTACATGGCCCTGCTCGGCCCTGTGGGCTTCCCGATCATGACCGTGGTTTACCTGTATCTACAGTTCCTCGTGCTGACCCCGGTAAACCAGAAAGCCAGGCACCTGACCTATCTACTGATCGCCGTTATCTGCTCTGCGCTCATTTTCCTGCTGTTCCGCGAGGCCTTCGACCTGTTGCTGCCCGCTGGCCTGCTGAACAATTTCATCTGAGGATCGACCATGCTCGAATTACTGCAGCAAGGCTTCGGTGCCGTCTTTTCACTGAACATCATGATGCTGATGGCCGTCGGCGTGGCCATGGGCATCGTCTTCGGCGCCGTGCCCGGCCTGTCGGCGACCATGGCAGTGGCGCTATGCCTGCCGCTGACCTTCACCATGGGCCCGCAAACGGGTCTGTCGTTGCTGGTGGCACTGTTCATCGGCGCCACCTCCGGAGGCCTGATCTCGGCGATCCTGCTGAAGATTCCGGGAACACCCTCCTCCATCGCCACGGTCTTCGACGGTGGCCCGCTGATGGAGCAGGGGCACGGCGTCAAGGCGCTGGGCGTCGGCATCGTGTTCTCCTTCCTCGGCACCATCTTCAGCATCGTCGCGCTGATGTTCATCGCTCCGCAGCTGGCCAAGGTGGCCCTGAGCTTCGGCCCGCATGAATACTTCGCCATCGCTGTATTTTCCCTGACCCTGATCGCCACGCTGTCGGCCGGTTCCATGGTCAAGGGCTTGTTCGCCGGTGCACTGGGCATCGCCGTGTCCACCGTCGGCATTGCGCCGGTCGAAGCCGTGCGCCGTTTCACCTTTGGCGTCAGCGAGCTCAATGGCGGCTTCTCCATGCTCACGGTGATGATCGGCATGTTCGCCGTGGCCGAGATCATCAAGCTCGCCGAAACCGGCCGCCATGCGGTGCAGGGCAAGGCCAAGTCGGTGAGCATGAAGAACATCAAGGGCTTTGGCTTCTCGCTCAAGGAGTTCCGCGAGCAACTGCCCAACGCCGGCCGCTCCGGCCTGATCGGCCTGGGTATCGGCATCCTGCCAGGCATCGGCGCGGGCACCTCGAACCTGGTGTCCTACATCATCGCCAAGAAGCGCGCGAAAGATGGGCACACCTACGGCAAAGGCAACATCGGCGGCGTGGTCGCCAGCGAGACGGCCAACAACGCCGGTATCGGCGGCGCCATGATGCCGCTGATGACCCTGGGCATCCCCGGCGACACCGTCACCGCGATCATGCTCGGCGGCTTCCTGATCCACGGCATCCAGCCCGGTCCGCTGCTGTTCATCAGTCAGGGTCCGCTGGTGTACACCATCTTCGCCGCCCTGATCGTCGCGACCTGCATGATGCTGTTCATGGAGTTCTACGGCCTGCGCCTGTTCATCAAGCTGCTCGACGTGCCCAAGCACATCCTGCTGCCGATCATCCTGGTGCTTTGCGTGGTCGGTGCCTTCGGCCTGTCCAGCCGCCTGTTCGACGTCTGGTCGATCCTGCTGTTCGGTCTGCTCGGTTACGCCTTCGTCAAGGCTGGCATGCCGGCGGCGCCGTTCATCATCGGCTTCATCCTCGGGCCGATGGCAGAAACCAATCTGCGCCGTGGCCTGATGCTGTCGGACGGCAACTTCGCCGACTTCTTCACCAACCCCATCGCCGGTACCTTCCTTGGCCTGGCACTGGTGTTCGTGCTCTGGCAGGTGTTCAGCGCGCTGCGCCCAAAACCCAGCGCGATCAACGAAATCCTGCGTACCTGACCCGCCCCACCTTTCCCCTCGCCAACACGGCGAGGGGAATACCAGCACCTCCCCTCTCACGCCCGCACTCCAAAGGCGTCCTGCGCCACTGTCCAGCCGGCCACCCGCTCACTCAGACTCAGACCTAACCCGGCCCGCATAGGCACCTGCATGCAACCGTTGCGAATCTCAAGACGCTCGTTGAACAACGGCTCCAGCCACTCGAAATGCTCCACCCAGGTGGCATGCTCGTAGGCAGCCGCCAGATGGATGTGCAGTTCCATGACGAAGTGCGGCGCCATGACTAGGCCGTGCCGCCTGGCCACCTCGGCAACCTGCAGGAACGGCGTGATACCCCCGACCCGCGGCGCGTCGTGCATGATCACGTCGACCGCGCCGCGCTCCACGTAGGCGCACGCCTCGGCGGCACTGCTGAGCATCTCGCCGCTGCCGACCGGGGTAACCAGCTGTGCGGACAGCGCCGCATGCCCCTCCAGATCGTGCGCATCGAGCGGCTCTTCGATCCAGGTCAGGTTCAGCTCTTCCAGAGCGCGCCCCATGCGCAGCGCGGTGGTGCGATCCCACTGCTGATTGACGTCTACCATCACCGCCACTTCATCACCGAGGGCATGACGCAAGGCCCGCACGCGTCGTAAATCTTCAGTTTGATTCGGCTGCCCGACCTTGAGCTTGATACCACCGATGCCGCCCGCCAGCGCCTGCCCGGCGCGTTCGATGACCTCCTCGATGGGCGCCTGCAGATAACCGCCAGAGGTGTTGTAGCAAGGCACCGCGTCACGCTGGGCGCCGAGCAGCTTGGCCAGCGGCAAACCAGCCCGCCGCGCCTTGAGATCCCACAGCGCCGTGTCGAACGCCGCAATGCTTTGCACTGCCAGGCCACTGCGGCCGATGGAGGCACTGGCCCAACTGAGTCGCCCCCAGAGACGGGCGATATCGTTGCCATCCTCGTTGAGCAGCAGCGGTGCCAGCTCGCGGGCGTGAGCGTACTGCGCTGGGCCACCGGTGCGCAGGGTGTAACTGAAGCCAAGCCCGGTATGCCCCTGGCGAGTTTGCAGTTCGACGAACAACAGGCTGACGGCCGACAGCGGCAATTGTCGGCCGGTGGACACCTTGGCATCGCTCACGGCCCGAGCCAGTGGCAGATCCACCGAGCGCAGGCCGATCCAGGTGATCGGATCGGGGGTGTAAAAGTCGAGGCTCATCGTCACTCCGAACGCGAAAGCGTGGAGCGATGATGGACGCCTGTATTGATGCAGGTCTAATCTATCTTTCTACTCAATTGATACCTGGATTGAATCAGTGTTCGAGCTGTCGCAACTGCGCTGCTTCACCACCCTGGCCGCCGAGCTGAACTTCCGCCGCGCCGCCGAGCGCCTGAACATGACCCAGCCGCCGCTAAGCCGGCAGATCCAGTTGCTCGAGCATCAATTGGGCGTGACGCTGTTTACCCGCAGCACCCGCTCGGTGGCGTTGACGGCGGCCGGCCGCGCCTTCTTCGTCGAAGCCCAGGCTCTGCTCGACCAGGCCCATCGCGCTGCACAGAGCGCCCGCCTGGCCGCCATCGGCGAAAGTGGCGCACTCAATATCAGCTTCGTCGCCAGCGCGGTGTACGACGTGCTGCCACGTGCAATCACCACCGCCAAGCGCGAACGCCCTGGCGTGGATATCGCACTGCTGGAAATGAGCACCTTCGAACAGGTGCAGGCGCTGCGCGCCCGGCGTGTGGACCTGGCCATCGTCCGCGCGCCCTTGCAGCAACCCGGACTGGCCAGCGAATGCCTGCTGCGCGAACCCTTCGTGCTGGCCGCACCCGCCGAACATCCGCTGGCGCAGCATGCAAGGCCGACCCTGGAGATGCTCCACGGTCAGCCCTTCATTCTTTATGCGCATACCGCCTGGCAACCCTTCAACGAACTGCACACCGGCCTGTTTCGCGCCACAGGCGTTCAGCCAGAGTTCGTGCAGGCGCTGGGCTCGACCCTGACCATCCTGTCGCTGGTCAATGCCGGCATGGGCCTGGCGATGGTGCCGCGTAGCGCCAGCGCCATTCGCTTCGAGCAGGTGCGCTTCCGCGACCTGCCGCTTCCAGAAGGCGTGTGCGGGGAGCTGCATCTGGTCTGGCGCGACGACAACGACAATCCGGCCTTGCCGTCATTGATCGATGCCGTGCGCCAGGCGGCTCGAGACATCTATCCGCCGAGCTAACAGGTCAGCCGCGCTTGCCAACCTCCGCCTGCTGCACCGTCCAGCCGGCGACCTGCTCGCTGAGGCTCAGGCCGAGGCCTGGTCGGGTCGGCACCTGCATGCGTCCGTCACGAATCTCCAGGCGCTCGTTGAACAGCGGTTCCAGCCATTCGAAGTGCTCGACCCACGGCTCGCGGGTGTGGCTGGCGGCCAGGTGCACGTGCAACTCCATGGCGAAGTGCGGCGCCAGCGTCATGCCGGCCTGCTCGGCCAGGGTCTGCACACGCAGGTAAGGCGTGATCCCGCCAACCCGCGGCGCATCGGGCATAAGGAAGTCGGCGCCACGCTGGCGGATGAACTCCCAGTGTTCAGCCGGACTGGTAAGCATCTCGCCAGTGGCGATTGGCGTATCGAACAGGCGCACCAGCTCGGCGTGGCCCTCGGCGTCGTAGCAGTCCAGCGGTTCCTCGATCCAGATCAGGTCGAATGGCTCCAGGCGTCGGCACATGCGTCGCGCAGTCGGGCGGTCCCATTGCTGGTTGGCATCGACCATCAGCGGGAAGCTCTCGCCCAGGTGTTCGCGCACCGTGCTGACGCGGTGGATATCCAGCGCCCAATCGGGCTGGCCGACCTTGAGTTTGATCCCACCGATGCCCTTCTCACGGGAGATCTCGGTGTTCTTCAGCAACTGATCGAGCGGCGTGTGCAGGAAACCGCCGGAGGTGTTGTAGCAGCGTACCGAATCGCGATGGCTGCCGAGTAGACGCGCCAGGGAAAGACCAGAACGACGCGCCTTGAGATCCCACAGGGCCACGTCGAAGGCACCGATGGCCTGGGTCGCCAGGCCGCTGCGACCGACCGAGGCGCCGGCCCAGCACAGCTTGTCCCAGAGTTTGGCGATATCGCTGGGGTTCTCGCCGATCAGGTTCGGCGCCACTTCCAGGGCGTGGGCAAACTGGCCGGGACCACCGGCGCGCTTGGAGTAGCTGAAACCTAGGCCACGGTGACCATCGCGGGTCTCGATCTCGGCGATCAGGATGGCGATCTCGGTCATCGGCTTCTGCCGGCCGGTCAGCACCTTGGCATCACTGATCGGGTTGGCCAGCGGCAGGGCGACCGAACGCAGGCTCAGCCAGGTAATGCGGTCATCGTCAGCGCGTGGGATGGAGTTATCGGTCATGGCATCTTCCTCGTGATGAAACTCGACGCCCCCCGCTGGGCCGCCGAAAATAGACAACCCGAGCCAGATTAAGATGATTGCGCAATCATTCAAGCCTCATCCTGATCGCCACAACTCATCTAGACATTTCACGAATCTGCAACATTCACCAACTACGCTGAATGTGTCCCGCTCCGCCTGACTTCCGAGGCATCCCGTCATGTTCCTGCAAAAATCCCTGCGCGCGCAGATTCTCGCCCTGCTCGGCGGCAGCCTGGCTTTGATCCTGGTCACCGCCCTGGCTTGCTTCAGCTTCCTCTCCAGCGGTATTCAGTCCTACCGCAGCCTGCTCGATGGGCCACTGGAGTCAACCCGCCTGATCGACGCAGCCAACGTCGAATTCAAGATCCAGGTACAGGAATGGAAGAACGTTCTGCTGCGCGGCCAGGACCGCGCCAACCTGCAACGTTACTGGAGCCAGTTCGAAGCGCAGGAGCGCAAGGTGCAGGACATTCTCGGCCAACTGACTCTGGTCGCCGCTGCCGACCCGGCGTTGAAGACGCAGGTCGAACGCCTACGTAGCGAACATCAGGCGCTTGGTGGCAATTACCGCAAGGGCCGCGACGCCTTCGTGGCCGCTGGCGCCAACGCCCAAGCCGGCGATGCAGCAGTGAAAGGTATCGACCGCGCGGCCAGTGAGCAGATGACTGCACTGGTCGAGCAATTGCGCCAGAACAGCCTGAGCCAAGCCGAACAGATCAACGCCAGCGCCGCGCGTACCATTGTCAGCGGCACCGTGGTGATGCTGGCTGCCGCCCTGGTCATCGCCATATTCAGCCTGTGGCTGGTCAACCGTAATCTGATCATCCCTATCCGCCACCTGATCGGCCATGTCGATCAGCTCAGCCAAGGCCGCTTCGGCCAACGCGTGGAAAGCACCCGTCAGGATGAGCTGGGACTGCTGGCCCGCGCCGCGAATACACTACGCGACTTTCTCGCCAGTACCAGCGAGCGCCTGCACCAGAGCACGCAGAACCTCGACAGCGCCAGCAACGAGTTGAACGCTATCGCCTCGCGCATGACCGAGGGTGTCAGCGAGCAGTTCGAGCGCACCGATCAGGTCGCCACGGCCATGCACGAGATGTCTGCCACGGCGCAGGAAGTAGCACGCCATGCCGCCGATGCCGCGCATGCGGCCAACGATGCCGACGACTCGGCACGCCAAGGCAGCACGGTGATGCAGTCGACCATCGCCACCATCACCGACATCCGCGGCGAGATCGCCAATACCGCCGAAGTGATTCGCCGCCTGGAAAGCGACAGCGGGCGCATCGGCAAGGTGCTGGAAGTGATCCGTGGCATCGCCGAACAGACCAACCTGCTGGCCCTCAATGCCGCCATCGAAGCCGCCCGCGCCGGCGAGCAGGGCCGCGGTTTCGCCGTGGTCGCCGACGAAGTGCGTCATCTCGCCCAGCGCACCGCCGAATCGACCGCCGAGATCAACCAGATCATCGACACCGTGCAGAGCGGCGCCCTGAACGCTGTGCGCGCGATCGAAAGCGGCCAGCAGCGCAGCGAACAGGGTGTGACCCAGGTAACCGCGGCGGGCGCCATGCTGCAGCGCATCACCGAAGCGGTGGAAGCCATCCGCGACATGAACCAGCAGATCGCCACCGCCGCCGAAGAGCAGACCTCGGTAGCCGAGGATATCTCGCGCAACCTCACCGAGCTGACCGCTATCGCCAGTGCCAACCAGGACAACGTCGAGCGCACGCAAATGGCCAGCCGCAACCTGCACGACATGTCCGGGCAACTGGGCGAAGTCACCCGCCGCCTGGGCTCCTGAGCTCATTATCAGACCGGCACAGGGAGGTGCCGAACATGCGCCGTACTTGACGCAAACGAGACGCTTTGACAGCGAACACAACTGGCACTAAGGTGCCTCTCTTGCCTATTCCCAGGCCCCTCTCAGCTTGCCAAGGAAACGGAATATGTTGCTCCGTCGCATGCTCATCATGCTCGGCGTGGTACTCGTCGTGGTACTCGCGCTCGCCGCCTACAAAGGCTTCTCCATCTACCAGCAGATCCAGATGTTCTCGGCGCCGCAGCCGGCTATCAGCGTGTCCGCCGCCCATGCCGAAGAGCAGCCATGGCAAGGTCGTCTGCCGGCCATCGGTACGCTCAAGGCGTTCCAGGGTGTGGACCTGGCCGCGGAAGTGGACGGCATCGTCCGCGAGGTGATGTTCGAGTCGGGGCAGAAGGTGACCCTGGGCCAGCCGCTGATCCAGCTCGACAGCGAAGTGGAACGCGCCAGCCTGGCCACCGCCGAAGCCGAGCGCAGCCTGGCACAGATCGAGTATGAGCGCGGGCGCAGCCTGGTCAGCCGCTCGAACATTTCCAAGAGCGAGTTTGATCGCCTGGCCTCGACCCTGCAGAAAGCCACGGCCAGTGTCGCCCAACTCAAGGCGCAACTGGACAAGAAGCGCATCAACGCACCGTTCGCCGGCACCATCGGTATTCGTCAGGTCGACACCGGCGACTACCTCTCGCCGGGCGCCACCATCGCCACCCTGCAGGATCTGTCGCGCCTGCACGTCGACTTCTTCCTGCCGGAGCAACGCGCGCCGCAGCTGCAGGTCGGCCAGCCAGTGCGCCTGAGCGTCGCCGCCTACCCCGACGAGCAGTTCGAAGGCCGCATCGCCGCGATCAACCCCAAGGTGGAAAACGAGACCCGCAACTTGCAGGTCCGCGCCACCCTGAGCAACCCGGATGAGAAGCTGCTGCCGGGTATGTTCGCCAATCTGGAAGTGCTGCTGCCGGGTGAGCAAGCGCAGATCGTGGTGCCGGAGACCGCCATCACCTACACCCTCTACGGCAACTCGGTGTACGTGGTGAAGGAGAAGCAGGACGAAGATGGCAAGACGCTCAAGGACGCAGACGGCAATGCCCAGCTGACCGTCGAGCGGCGCTTCGTCGAAACCGGCGAGCGCCGTGCCGGCCAGGTGGTGATCGGCAAGGGCCTGAAGGTCGGCGAGCAGGTGGTCACCTCCGGCCAGCTCAAGTTGGACAACGGCGCCCATGTCGTCATCGTCGACGACCCGGCGCTGCAGCTCGAGACCGACAGCAAACGCTAGAACTCGTAGGAGCGGGCGCTGCTCGCGAAGCTCTTGAGCCACCGCGTTCGCTCGCGATGCCCGCTCCTGCACACAGGCCGCAACAGCCAAGGAAATCATCATGGCTTTTACCGATCCCTTCATCCGCCGCCCGGTGCTGGCCACCGTGGTCAGCCTGCTCATCGTCCTGCTCGGTTTCCAGGCGTTCAGCAAGCTGACCATCCGCCAGTACCCGCAGATGGAGAACGCCCTGATCACGGTGACCACCGCCTATCCCGGCGCCAACGCCGAGACCATCCAGGGCTACATCACTCAGCCGCTGCAACAGAGCCTGGCCAGTGCCGAAGGCATCGACTACATGACCTCGTCGAGCCAGCAGAACCTGTCCACCATCTCCATCTACGCGCGCATCGGCGCCAACAGCGACCGTCTGTTCACCGAATTGCTGGCCAAGGCCAACGAGGTGAAGAACCAGTTGCCGCAAGACGCCGAAGACCCGGTGCTGTCCAAGGAGGCAGCCGACGCCTCGGCGCTGATGTACGTCAGCTTCTACAGCGACGAGCTGTCCAACCCGCAGATCACCGACTACCTGTCGCGCGTCATCCAGCCCAAGCTGGCCACGCTGCCCGGCATGGCCGAAGCACAGATTCTCGGCAACCAGGTGTTCGCCATGCGCCTGTGGCTGGACCCGGTGAAGATGGCCGCCTACGGCGTCACGGCTGGCGACCTCAACAGCGCGGTGCGCAAGTACAACTTCCTCTCCGCCGCGGGCGAGGTGAAAGGCCAGTACGTGGTCACCAGCATCAACGCCAGCACCGACCTCAAGTCGGCCGATGCCTTCGGCGCGATTCCGGTGAAGACACTCGGCGACACCCGCGTGCTGGTGCGTGACATCGCCCGCGTGGAAATGGGTGCGGCCAACTATGACTCGATCAGCTCCTTCGACGGCATTCCCTCGGTGTACATCGCCATCAAGGGCACGCCGAGCGCCAACCCGCTGGACGTGATCAAGGAAGTGCGCGGCGCCCTGCCGGAGCTGGAGGCGCAACTGCCGCCGAACCTCAAGGTGGCCATCGCCTACGACGCCACCCTGTTCATCCAGGCGTCCATCGACGAAGTGGTCAAGACCCTGGCCGAAGCGGTGCTGATCGTCATCGTCGTGGTCTTCCTGTTCCTCGGCGCGTTCCGCTCGGTGCTGATCCCGGTGATCACCATCCCGCTGTCGATGATCGGCGTGCTGTTCTTCATGCAGCTGATGGGTTACTCGATCAACCTGCTCACCTTGCTGGCGATGGTCTTGGCCATCGGCCTGGTGGTGGACGACGCCATCGTCGTGGTGGAAAACATCCACCGCCATATCGAGGAGGGCAAGACGCCGTTCGATGCCGCCATCGAGGGCGCGCGCGAAATCGCCGTGCCGGTGATCTCGATGACCATTACCCTGGCCGCGGTCTATGCGCCCATCGGCTTCCTCGAAGGCCTGACCGGCGCCTTGTTCAAGGAATTCGCCCTGACCCTGGCCGGCGCGGTGATCATCTCCGGCATCGTCGCCCTGACCCTGTCACCGATGATGTGCGCCAAGCTGCTGCGCCACGAAGAGAACCCGTCGGGCCTGGCCCATCGCCTGGACATGATCTTCGACAAGCTCAAGCAGCGTTACCAGAAGATGCTGCACGGCACGCTCAACACTCGTCCGGTAGTGGTGGTGTTCGGCGTGATCGTCATGGCGCTGATCCCGGTCCTGCTCAGCTTCACTCAGAGCGAACTGGCTCCCGAGGAAGATCAGGGCATCGTGTTCCTCTTCGCCAACGCACCGCAGCCGACCAACCTCGACTACGTCAACGCCTACACCAACCAGTTCGTGGAGATCTTCAAGACCTTCCCCGAGTACTACTCGTCATTCCAGATCAATGGTTTCGACGGCGTACAGTCGGGTATCGGTGGTTTCCTGCTGACGCCCTGGAACGAGCGCGAGCGCACGCAGATGGCAATCCTCCCCGAGGTCCAGGCCAAGCTCAACCATATCCCCGGCCTGCAGGTCTTCGGCTTCAATCTGCCGTCGCTGCCCGGCACCGGTGAGGGCCTGCCCTTCCAGTTCGTGATCAACACGCCGAATGACTACGAGTCGCTGCTGCAGGTGGCCGAACGGGTCAAGGCGCGTGCGCAGGAGTCGGGCAAATTCGCCTTCCTCAACATCGACCTGGCCTTCGACAAGCCGGAAATCGTCGTCGACATCGACCGCGACAAAGCCGCGCAGATGGGCGTCTCCATGGAAGACCTGGGGGCTACCCTGGCCAGCCTGCTTGGTGAGGGCGAGATCAACCGCTTCACCATCGACGGCCGTAGCTACAAGGTGATCGCCCAGGTCGAGCGGGCCTATCGCGAGAACCCGAGCTGGCTGGACAACTACCACGTGCGCAGCGAAAGTGGCGCCATGGTGCCACTGGGTACGCTGATCAGCATCAGTGACCGTGCGCGACCGACCAAGCTCAAGCAGTTCCAGCAGCTCAACTCGGCGATCATCGAAGGCGTGGCCATCGTCAGCCAGGGCGACGCAATCGACACCATCACTGCCATCGCTCGCGAGGAAGCGCCGCGCGGCTACAGCTTCGACTACGCCGGTGCCTCGCGTCAGTACATCCAGGAAGGCAGCGCGCTGTTCGTCACCTTCGCCCTGGCGCTGGCGATCATCTTCCTGGTGCTGGCGGCGCAGTTCGAAAGCTTCCGCGACCCGCTGGTGATTCTGGTCACCGTGCCGCTGTCGATCTGTGGCGCACTGATCCCGATTTTCCTCGGTTTCTCGACCATGAACATCTACACCCAGGTGGGCCTGGTGACGCTGATCGGCCTGATCAGCAAGCATGGCATCCTCATCGTCGAGTTCGCCAACCAGCTGCGCCGCGAGAAGGGCCTGCCGCTGCGTGAGGCCATCGAAGAGGCAGCAGCCATCCGCCTGCGTCCGGTGCTGATGACCACTGCTGCAATGGTGTTCGGCATGGTGCCGCTGATCCTCGCCACCGGCGCCGGTGCGGTGAGCCGCTTCGACATCGGCCTGGTGATCGCCACCGGCATGAGCGTCGGCACGCTGTTCACCCTGTTCGTCCTGCCCTGTGTCTACAGCCTGCTGGCCAAACCGGATGCCGAGCCGCAGGCGCAAGCCGCGCCCGCCCACTGACCGATCCTGTGGGAGGCGCTTCAGCGGCGACCGTCGCGGCTGAAGCCCCCTCCCACAGCCCAGCCTTACCGTCGCACCTCATTCGCGGAAACGACAAAAGGTCGCAATTAACCCTTGCTATTTATGTAATAGGAATTATTCTCAGTTACGTAATGACGGCCAAGGAGACCTGCCATGACCTACCTGATCGATGCCTGGCTGGACCGCCCGCATCCCTACCTGCGCATTCTCAACCGCGAAACCGGGGAAGTCTGCGCCATGCTCGAAGAAGAAGCGCTGGACGAACTGCGTGACCAGGGCGACCTGGACCTGCAGGAGCTCAGCTCCAGCGAACCCATCGTGCTCAAAGAACTGGTGCGCAGCCTGTTTCTCTACTGCTATGCGAGGGCCTTGCGCCCGTCCTGAGAAACTGGTGCGCGTGGCGCACCTACCCAGAGAAATGCAAACGGGGCGCCCTGTCACCAGGGCGCCCCGTTTCGTTGAATCAGGCCGCCACGTAGGGTGCGCTGTGCGCACCGACGAAACAGCCTGCGTCCCCAGGCACGCGGCCTAGGATGGACGATGCTTCATCCGTCCACCGCAGTCGCGAATGGTGGACAAAAAACAGCGTTGTCCACCCTACGATCCGCCTGCCGATTGCGCTTACAGGATGTCGAGCAGCTCGACATCGAACACCAGCACACTGTGCGGCGGGATGCTGCCGACGCCTTGGGCGCCGTAGGCCAGCTCGCTCGGCACGTGCAGGCGCCATTTGCTGCCGGTACCCATCAGTTGCAGTGCCTCGACCCAACCCGGAATCACGCCGCCGACCGGGAATTCAGCCGGCTGGCCACGCTCGTAGGAGCTGTCGAACACGGTGCCGTCGATCAGGGTGCCATGGTAGTGGGTACGCACCTGGTCGTCGGCCGACGGCTTGGCGCCCTCGCCTGCCACCAGCACTTCATACTGCAGGCCGGAGGCCAGTACGGTCACGCCCTCACGCTTGGCGTTCTCGGCCAAGTATGCATGCCCCTCGCCTGCAGCAGCTTCGGCTTTGGCGGCAGCTTCGGCCTGCATGATTTCGCGGATGACCTTGAAGCTGGCACCCAGCTCGGCCTCGGAAACGCGGCTGGCCTGGCCACTGAACGCGTCGGTCAGACCAGCCAGGATGGCCGTCAGGTCAACGCCGGGCGGCGGGTTGTCACGCAACTGACCACCGAGTTGACGACCGATGCCGTAGCTGACGCGGCCCTCATCGGAGGACAGATCGGGGCTGAAGTTGAGTTCGGACATGAATGGCTCCGCTTGGGGCTATGAAAAAGGCCGGCCAGCCTAGCACAGAACCGCACACGCCCCATCTCTACCGTTCATCCGCCTGCATGAAACATCTAAATCACCCTTGATCTGGCGCAATTGCTACTACCTTTAGCTAAGCCTAACTTAAGGAAAGCCTGGATATCATATTGATATCACCTCGTTCGCCCTCTCACCACGCAGGAGCGTGCGTCATGCAAAACGGCTCTCGAGTCAGTCTTCGGACATGGATATGGCGTGCCTTCGTGCAAACGGCTCTGATCCCACTGATTCTGGTGGAGACAGTGTTGATCAGCGTCTACCTGATCACCAACGTATCCATCCGCGACGCTCAGATATCCCACCTGCGCGAGACAGCCTTGAACGATCTGCAGGCTGCAGCTGGCCAGGAAGCCCACTTGGTCGAAAGCGAACTCGGTCATATCGCCCGTCTCACCAACACCTACGTAGCCCTGACCCAACAGACGCTGGACGAGAGCCAGCCAATCGCACCGGCAGAACTGGCTATAACGCCCAGCGGCGTGCGTTACAGCCCTCGCGATGACGGCGGCGCGGCATCCTTCTACTCCAATGTGACGCCCCCAGAGAAACAGGACCTGCAGAAAGTCGCGCGCCTGGGTAGGCTCGATCCGCTGATGCGCGAAATCGTGCAGCAGAACCCGCTGGTGGCCAGCATCTATTTCAACAGCTGGGACAGCTACAACCGCATCTATCCCTGGTTCGACACACCCGCGCAGTATCCCCACGACATGGTGATACCCGATTACAACTTCTATTACCTCGCTGACGCCAAGCACAACCCCGAACGCAAGGTCGCCTGGACCGATGTCTACCTCGACCCAGCAGGCCAGGGCTGGATGCTCTCGGCCGTTGCCCCCGTGCTAGGCGGGGACTTTCTCGAAGGCGTAGTCGGCCTGGACATCACCGTCGGCAAGTTGCTCGAACATATCCAGAGCCTCGAGGTGCCATGGAACGGATATGGCGTGATCGTCAGCAACGAAATGAACATTATGGCCTTGCCTCCAGCCGGAGAGGACGACTTCGGCCTGGATGAACTGACCACCCACTCCTACGACGAAGCCATCAGTTCGGAACTGTTCAAACCCGAGGACTTCAATCTGCTCAAACGTGCCGATACCGAAGGCCTCGCCAACGCCATTGCGCAGCGGGACAAAGGCGTGCTTTCCGTCACTCTCAACGACCGTCCACACCTGGTCGCCTGGGCAACGATCCCATCCACCGACTGGCATCTGCTGACGGTGGTCGATGAGATGGAGGTATTCAGCCAGACCAACGAACTCGCCAGCCACTACCGCAACATCGGCTACCTGCTGATCGGCGGTCTGGTGCTGTTCTATCTGGTGTTCTTTGCCTTCATGTGGGGCCGCGCCCGCGAGCTGACCGAGCGTCTGCGCAAACCTATCGGTGGCATCGTCACCATGCTCCGTGAGATTGGCCAGGGCAACTGGAAGCCGAAACGCCCGGCGACCACCATCGACGAACTGGAAGCCATCATCGATAACGTCGAATCCATGGGCCAGCGCCTTGAGCGCAGTGCCACGCAGCTGCAACGTGCCAGCCACGAAGCCCAGGAAGCTAGCCGCGCCAAGAGCCAGTTCATCTCCAGCATGAGTCATGAGTTGCGTACACCGCTGAACGCGATACAGGGTTTCGCCCAGCTGATGCGCATGCAGCAGGGCCCACTGCAACAGCAGGACACCGATTACCTCGAAGAAATTCTGCTTGCCAGCCGCCATCTCAACCAACTGGTGGGGGACATTCTCGACTGGTCGAGCCTGCAGAGTGACCTGCCGCGCCTGGAAATGGCCAAAGTAGACGCAGTGGCCCTGATGAACGAGTGTGCCGACCTGGTAGCACCCGAGGTCGAAGCCCGCGGTTTGAAGTTAGAGCTTTCCTTGCCGCCGAGTCAGGTGCCGGTACTGGCAGACGCGCGCCGCCTGCGCCAGGTGCTGCTCAACCTGCTATCGAATGCCATCAAGTACACACCAGCAGGCAGCGTCAGCCTCAGCTGCATGGAACACGACGGTCGAGTGCGCTTGATGGTCAGCGATACCGGCATGGGCATCACCAGCGAGCTGCAGCCTCTACTGTTCGAACCCTTCCAGCGTCTCGGCCAGGAAAACGGCGCCATCCAGGGCACCGGAATTGGCCTATCGTTGTGCAAGGAATATGCAGCGCTGATGAATGGAGAGATGGGCCTGCACAGCGAGCCGAACAAGGGCAGCAGTTTCTGGATCGACCTGACCCGCTACGTCGAGCCCAGCCGACCTGTAACCACCTCGCTGGCGCAACACCCGGCCTGCGTGTATCACGGCGACCTTGATGCTACGAATCGAGAGGTCGTCAGCACGGCGCTGGCGAACATCGACCTGCTGCAGTTCGACGACGGCAACCAGCTACTGGCTGCTCTGCTGGCCAGACGTCCTGATCTGCTGCTACTCAGCGTAGAGCTCAATGGTATGGACGGACGCGACCTGCTACGCACCTTGCGCCAGAATGCTGAACTGGCCGACCTGCCAATCGTACTGCTGAGCCGTGAAGATCAACTGCAGGATCTGGTCAGCCTGGGTGGTAGTGCCTTGCTGGGTGTGCCCATCGACGCCAATGAACTGTGCCAATTGGTCAGCGACCTTACCGGCAAGGAGGCGAGTTATGCTGTCTAAGGACTTCACTCAATCGCGGGTGGTCATCGTCGATGACGTCGTCGCCAACAGTCGCTTGCTGGAATCCAGCCTCAAGGCTTTCGGCATGCGCAATACCATCAGCTTTTCCGATTCTGCCGCCGCGCTGGAGTGGTTACAGCACAACCCCTGGAACCTGCTGCTGCTGGATCTGGACATGCCGGCGCCGAATGGCTTCGACATCCTCCGCGCCCTGGCCGACCGTGATCGCAGCAGCAATCCGATCATCATCATCACCGCGCTGAACGACAGCGTCAGCCGTCGCACCGGCCTGGAGCTGGGCGCCAACGACTACCTGAGCAAACCGGTCGACCTGCCCGAGGTGATCCTGCGCGTACGCAGCAACCTGCAACTCAGCCAGGCCAGCCTGGCCCTGCACGAAGCCAACCACACCCTGGAGCAACGCGTGCGCGAACGCACGACGCAGCTGACTCAGAGCTATGGCGCAGTAGTGCGTACCCTGGCGCGTGCAGCTGCCTACCGTGACAGCGAGACCGGCAACCATATCGTACGTATCGGTGAGTCCGCCGCGTTGATTGCCGAGGCTCACGGCATGAGCGCCGACTGGGTCAAGCTGATTCGTCAGGCCGCCCCGATGCACGATGTCGGCAAGATCGGTATCGCCGACCACATCCTGCTCAAGCCTGGCCCACTGAGCGATGATGAGCGCCGGCAGATGCATGAGCACCCAACAATCGGCCACTCCATTCTCACCGACCAGCACGCCTCTGAGCTCACCGCTCTGGCCGCAGAAATTTCCCTGACCCATCACGAGAAATGGGATGGCAGTGGCTATCCCAATGGACTGAGCGGCGAACAGATTCCCTTGTCTGGACGCATCGTCGCGATTTGCGACGTCTACGACGCATTGCGCATGCCACGCCCCTACAAGGAGCCGTGGCCCCCAGAAAAGGCACAGGCCTACATACGCGAACAAGCCGGCAAACATTTTGACCCGGACCTGGTCGCGCTGGTCGAAGGCCTCTACGAGAAGATCGAAACACTTCAGCACGACCTCAGCGACTGTGCGCAAGGAGACTGATCGATCTTGAAAACGATAAGAAAAACCTCAGCCCGTTAATCGCCTTCTCAATTTCCGAGTACTGCCACCATGAACTTCAGATCCATCTCCATAGCCCCACGCGCTGCAATAGGATTTGGCTTGATCGCCCTGCTGGTCTTCGCTCTCGGCGGTTTTGCCCTGCTGCAGATGAACAGCATGCATGACCGCTCCAGCGAGGTCGAAAACAACTGGATTCCCAGCCTCAATACCCTGGGCGACGTCACGCAAGACATACTGCGTCTGCGCGCCGTGACCCTGCGTATGCTGCTCAGCGAGACCCCACAGCAGTTGCAGGAAAACATGGCGCTGGCGCAGAAGCTGCTGGATGACCTGAAGAGTGTGCAGTCCCGCTACGAGACCTTGATCAGCTCATCCGAGGAACGCAGCACCTATGAAGAGTTCAAGAGTGCCGAGGCAGCCTATCTGAGACTGCGTGACCAACTCGCTCAGCATCTGCAAAACGGTGACCGTCAGGCCGCGCAGGAATTGCTTACAGGGGCCATGAACCAGCAGGCAGACACCATGGTCAAGGCTCTCAATACACTGATAGCCCTCAATCGCCAGGGCGCCTCAGGCGCAGCAAAAGCCGCCGATTCCGTTTATACCCAGGCGAGCCGCGGCACCTTGCTGGTCATGGTCCTATCTGCCATTGCCACGGTCATGCTGGCCGCGCTTCTTACTCGCAGCATCGTCAAGCCGCTGGCGGAAGCGGTGCAGGTCGCGGACTCGGTGGCCAGAGGCAATCTGACCATGAGCATCGACACCCAGGGCAACGACGAACCCGCGAAGCTGTTGCAGGCATTGAAGAGCATGCAAGGCAATCTACGTGGCACTATCGAGCAGATTGCCGATGCATCCAACCAACTGGCGTCGGCCGCTGAACAACTGAGTGCAGTAACCGATGGCACCGCGCGCAACCTGCACCAGCAAAGCCTGGAGATCGACCAGGCGGCCACGGCAGTCACCGAAATGAGCAGCGCCGTGGACGAAGTGGCGCGCAACGCTGCCAGTGCCTCGGAAAGCTCCAGCGAATCCGGGCGCATCGCCCGCCAGGGCAGCGAGCGCATCACCCAGACACTGTCGTCGATCAACCAGTTGGCGGCCGACGTCGATTCGACCTCGAGCAACTTTGGCCAACTGGCCGGCAAGATCCGAGGCATCAGCCAGGTACTCGACGTGATTCGCAGCATCGCCGAACAGACCAACCTGCTCGCCCTCAACGCCGCCATCGAGGCTGCGCGCGCTGGTGAAGCGGGTCGCGGCTTTGCCGTGGTCGCAGATGAAGTGCGCGCCCTGGCGCACAAGACCGGGCAATCCACCCGTGAGATCGAGACCATGATCAGCACCGTGCAAAACGATACCGAACAGGCGGTGCGCGCCATGGAGTCGAGCAATGGCCTGGCCAAGCAGACACTGGATATCGCCGAAGGCGCGGGGGTCGCACTGGATCAGATCATCCAGTCGATTGCCGAGATCGGCGACCGTAACCTGGTGATCGCCAGCGCCACCGAACAGCAGGCCCATGTGGCCCGCGAAGTAGACCGCAACCTGATCAACATTCGCGATCTGTCGCTGCAGAACTCGGCCGGTTCGGAGCAAACCAGCACCGCAAGCCGAGCCCTGTCGAGCCTGGCTGCCAACATGCAGGGCATGGTCGCGCGCTTTCAGGTCTGAACCAGCACTGGAGTTGACCGGCTCAAGCGCCGGTCACCCGCTCAGCGCGCACGCCGGCAGCGCTCGGAGCAGTAGCGCACCTCTTCCCAGCAGCGCGCCCACTTCTTGCGCCAGCTGAACGGCAGGCCGCACACCAGGCAGGTCTTGACTGGCAACTGGCTCTTTTTCACAGCATTTCTCCGGCATCGAGTTTCGCCAACAGGCGCTCGCCCCAATCCCACAGCGCCTGCTGCTTGGCCTCCGTCATGCGCGCCAGGTTGCGGTAGACCATGCCGATACGCGGGTTGCGCTCCAGGGGCTCGCGGTGGCGCATCAGAAAATGCCAGTACAGCGCATTGAAAGGGCAGGCCGACTCACCGGTGCTCTCGCTCACCTTGTAGCTGCAGCCCTGGCAATGATTGGACATGCGCTTGATGTACTGGCCGCTGGCGCAATACGGCTTGGAACCTAAATAGCCACCGTCGGCATGCATCACCATGCCCAGGGTGTTGGGTAGCTCGACCCAATCGAAGGCATCCATGTACACGGCGAGGTACCAGTCGCAGATATCCTTGGGTGCGATGCCCGCGAGCAAGGCGAAATTACCGGTCACCATCAGTCGCTGGATATGGTGCGCATAGGCATGCTCCAGAGTCTGGCCGATGGCCTGACGCATGCAGTTCATCCGCGTCTTGCCGGTCCAGTAGAACTCAGGTAGCGCACGTGAATTGCCAAAGCGATTGCCTTCGGCGTACTCCGGCATGCGCAGCCAGTAGATGCCGCGCACGTACTCGCGCCAGCCGATCAGTTGGCGGATGAACCCTTCGGCGGCGTTCAGCGGTACGTCGCCAGCGCGATAGGCCGCCTCGACCTCGGCGCAGAGCCGCCGCAAATCGAGCAGGCCGATATTCAATGCGGCGCTGATGCGCGAGTGAAAGAGAAAGGGTTCGCCATCGGCCATGGCGTCCTGATAGTCACCAAAGTCGGCCAGGCCGTTGTCGAGAAAATGCTGCCAGAGGCGCTCGGCCTGCTCGGCCGTAACCGGGTAATCGAAACCTTCAAGCCTTCCGTAATGACTAGTGAAACGCTGCCCGACCAACGCCAGTACGTCACGCGTGATGGCGTCCGGCTCGACGCACAACGGCAAAGGCGGATGCACACCTTTTGGCAACGACTTGCGGTTGTCGACGTCGAAGTTCCAGGCACCGCCCTCCGGTGTGCCGTCGGGGTTGAGCAACAGCCCACTATCGCGACGCATCTCACGGTAGAAAAACTCCATGCGCAACTGCTTGCGCCCCTTGGCCCAGGCGGCGAACGCAGCGCGGCTGCAGAGAAAGCGGCTGTCCCGATGCCAGTGAATCGGCACGCCACAGTGACGCAGCGCCTGCTCCAGACGCCAGTCACCGCACTCGGTCAGATGCACCTCGGCCGGATCGAGCCGTTGCGTCCAGCGCAGCAGCTCGCCGGGCAGCGAACCACTGTTGTCCGGATCATCCAGGGTCACGTAGTGCACGTGCAGACCCTGCTCACGCAAGGCTTCGGCGAAATGGCGCATGGCACTGAAGATCAGCGCGATCTTCTTCGGGTGATGCGGCACATGGCTGGCTTCCTCCATCACCTCGGCCAACAGCACGTGATCATGTTGTGGATCAATGTCACTCAGGGCAGCAAGACCGTGGGTGAGCTGGTCACCCAGGATCAGAATCAGGCGGCGTGCAGTCACAGCGGCACGATCTCCATGTTCGGGTGGCGGCGCAGATGGCCGAGCAGGATGTGATAGGTATCGAGGTTGAAACCGCCGCGCCGCTCGATCAGCAATGGCTCGATCTGCTCGAAACACTCCACCGTACCGAGGTGGCGCCACTGGTCGAGCACGTGCCACTGGGTGAGGTCGTGCTGCTCATCGCGTTCGACCAGGGCAACCGCTCCCACCCAGGGCCAGGCCTGGGTCTGCAGGCGCTCTGCACCGGCTAGCAGCCGCGCATCGTGGGCCTGGCGCGACTCTTCACCGCAGCACGCGCCAGCACAGCGTCCGAGCTGGAAAGCGAAGCAGGCACCCTCGCCCTCTTCCAACCCCAACACCCGCAGACAAAGACGCCGCTCGCGTGCCTGCTCCAGTAGCCACTGGCGCGCATGGTGACGCGAGCGGAACAACCCGGCATGCCTGAGCCCAGGGCTCAATGCCTGGTGCTGCAGCAGCTCTATTTGCAGCTCACCAGGCTTGCCCGCCAGCGCCCAGGTCAACAGCTCGCGCTGCTTGCGCAGCCGGCGGTTGTACAAGGGTTGCAGGCGCTTGATCTCGGCGGATTCGAGCAACAGCGCGCCCAGTTCACCGGCAGTGACTGCCAGCTGTACGTCGCGAATCTGCTGCACCATCTGCAGGCTGCGGCGATCGCGGTGATCGTTCTGAAAATGCGACATAACCCGGCGACGCAGGTTGCGGCTCTTGCCCACGTAGAGTTGTGCACCGCCATCACCCAGGAAGTAATACACCCCTGGCCGCTCCGGCAACCGGGCGAAACGTTCCGCAGCCAATAGCGGTGGCC
The DNA here is from genome assembly GCF_900115475.1 of Ectopseudomonas composti. Lineage (GTDB taxonomy): Bacteria > Pseudomonadota > Gammaproteobacteria > Pseudomonadales > Pseudomonadaceae > Aquipseudomonas > Aquipseudomonas composti. The sequence continues at coordinate 178,767 of NZ_FOWP01000006.1, read as the reverse complement.
GCGCGGTGCTGCGCAGTTGAGTGCCAAGCGTCGACGGCTCAACCCGCTCAAGCAGGTGCAGCGCCAACGCCCAGACGGCCTCGGCGTCGGGCACCGCTCGATGGCGGAAGAAACGCGCAATACCGAAATGCGTGCAGAGCGCGTCGAAGCCGTCGCCAGCCAGCTCCGGCAGCGCCGCCCTAGCCAGACGAAGCGTGCACAGCTGAGCGGGGCGCAATGCCTTCCAGTCGGGCAGCACGCGGCGCAGGAACGCCAGGCTGAAGCGCAGATTGTGGCCCACCAGTGTGCGACCCCGGATAGCACTGGCTATCGCCTGTGCCTCGCTCTCGATAGCCGGCTGGCCGCGCAACTCCAGCGGATGCAGGCCTGCCAGGCTGAGCAACGGCGCCGGCAAGGCTGCACGGGGCTCGAACAACCAATGCAGGCGCGCTTCGACGTTGCCGTCGGCATCGACCTGGATGATCGCCAGCTCCCAGATGGCATCACGCGCCGGATGAACGCCAGTGGTCTTCACTTCCATGACTGCCAGGGCTCTGCCCTGCAAGAGCGCAGCCGGTGCGATGGCAGCGGTCACCAGCCAGAGCGGAAGGCGATGGGCACGCGCAGGCTGTTGTCAGCCGAGGGCATGCCACACATCTCGTCATGTACCGAGCTGTGCACCAGGAAGAAAGGCAACGGCGGCATGTCCTGCAGCACGTCACGGGCATGCTCTACCGAGCGAAGATTCAGGGTTTTTCCCTGCTCGGTAAGGATCGGATGCGCCCTGCCTTCCATCCGCGCTTCGAGCAGATAGATGCCGCCCTCAAGTGAGATCAGACTCAACTCGTCGATGCGACCGGCCTGGGCATGCGTGGAAAGATCGTGCAGATTCATGAGGCTCGCCTTCTACATTTCTATACAAGAACTTATACAAAAATAATTCTTGTACAACAATGGGAAACCTCAAGCCCAGAAAGCAAAACGCCCGTCCTGTTCGGACGGGCGGTTGTGAAGCGGCTTCAGGTCGGTCCAGGTCAGTCGTGCTTGGTGACCTTGTCCAGATAGCCCATGGCGAAGGCAGAGCCAACGAACGTCAGGTGAATGATCACGTACCACTTCAGGTACTCCAGATCGTAGTTCTTCGCGTCCATGAACACCTTCAGCAGGTGGATGGACGAAATGGCCACGATGGACGCCGCCACTTTCATCTTCAGCGAGCTGGAGTCCATCTTGCCGAGCCAGCTCAGCTTCTCGGTGCCTTCGTGAATATCCAGGCGCGAAACGAAGTTCTCGTAGCCGGACAACATCACCATCACCAGGAGCCCGCCCACCAGTGCCATGTCGATCAGCGACAGGAGCTTGAGAATCACGTCGGCTTCGGCAAGGGAAAAGATCTGCGGCAGGATGTGATAAAGCTCTTGGAAGAACTTGACCGACAAGGCAAGCACGGCGAGAGAAAGACCGAAGTAGATCGGCGCCAGCAACCAGCGCGATGCGTACATGGTATTTTCGATAAAGCGTTCCATGGAGAACTCACTGAAGGAGGGGGAAAACCGCGGCGAGTATACCCATCGCACTGCGCCAACAGAAGGTGCCAGGCACTGTGGATAACCCCAGTCCGATGGCAGCGCTCAGATTGCCCGAATGCGCCCTGATTCGGGCGTTTCAGCTCTGTCCGTCGGTTTCGGGGTGACGCTGGAATGGTCCGGAAGGGTTGTGGCGCTCGCCATTGACCCGGCGCAACTCGGCCTGCAGATGCAGACGCCAGATCGGCGCTTCAGAACACTCGACGTAGCCCTGCAGAGCCAGACTCTCGGCAATCGCCGTAAGCGCCTCCTCAGCGACAGAAGGCCCATAGAACGGGCCCTGCGCCTTGACAGCCGAGGGTTGTGCCCCCGACATACCGGCTGCACAGAGTAATGTCCAACGTCCGTTGTCTCCAGCCAGCGGTTTGATCACACATTCGATGCGAGTGACCAGGCCCAGGCATTGGCGGGTGAGGCAGAGGCTGCGCGACATGGCGGCGACCCTCGCAGAATCCAGGCTTCAGCCTACACCCCGAGCGGTCGCGCTGTGAAGGCCAAAGTTATCCACGCAATCTGTGGATAACTCTGTGCATGAGGCGTGAGCAAGAAGGCCTGCGCGTCTGCCCCGGGCAATCAGGGACAATCGCGCAAGATTTGCTCAGTTCGCTGCGCCGTCGTCCGCGCCTTTCTTGCGGCGTGGCGCCTTGGCCGGCTTGGCGGCAGCTGCCTCAGCCTCGGCTTTTGCCTTGTCTGCGTCGGCTGGTTTGACTTCTTCCTCCAGACCGATTTCGGCGATATCGCGCAAACGCTCAACCACGCGAGCGTTGACGCTGCCTTTGGGGAAGCGACCTTTCTCGTCCGGGTGGCCGGCCGCCTCGCCGACCAGCAGGCTTAGCGCTTCGTCGACATGGCGCACGGCGTAGACATTGAACTGGCCGGCACGCACCGCTTGCAGAACGCGGTCGTCGAGCATCAGGTTGGCGACGTTGGAGTGCGGGATGATCACCCCCTGCTCGCCAGTCAGGCCTCGCGCCTCGCATAGGCGGAAGAAGCCTTCGATCTTCTCGTTGACCCCACCGACCGCCTGTACCTCGCCAAACTGGTTGATCGAACCAGTAATGGCGAAACACTGCTTGAGCGGCGTACGCGACAACGCCGAGATCAGCGTGCAGACCTCGCCGAGCGAGGCGCTGTCGCCATCGACATAGCCGTAGGACTGCTCAAGGGCGATGCTGGCGGAGATCTCCAGCGGGAATTCCTGCGCATAACGGCTGCCGAGAAAACCGGTGAGAATCATCACGCCCTTGGAGTGGATCGGCTGGCCAAGGCTGACTTCGCGCTCGATGTCGACGATGCCACTGCCGCCCGGGTAGACGGTGGCGGAAATCCGCGCCGGCACACCGAAGGCCGAGTCGCCCACTTCCAGCACGGTCAGGCCGTTGCACTTGCCCACAGCGGCACCGCAGGTGTCGATGAGAATGATGCCGGCCAGCATGTCGTCGATGATCCGCGCCGAAACACGCCCGGTGCGTGTGGCCTTGGCCTTGAGCGCACGCTCGATATGGCCGACGTCGGTGATGCTTTCCCCGGCAACCTGGCGAATGAAGTCGGCCTCGCTGACCAGTTGGAAGAGGTCACCGATACGCGCCGACAGGCGCCCCTGGTGTTCAGCCAGGCGCGCGCTGTAAGTAGCCAGGCGCGCGACGGCCGCGCCGGTCATGGGCGCCATGCCCTCTTCCGAGGTGCGCGTTTTCATCAGTTGGGCGAATTGCTCCAGGCTTTCCTCGGCGAGCGGGATGTCTTCGTCGAAGTCGACCAGTACGCGGAACATCTCCTGGAAGTCCGGGTCGGCATCCTGCAGCGCGTAGTACAGCTGGCGCGAACCGATGATGATGACCTTCAGCTGCAACGGGATGACCTGCGGGTTGAGCGTGACGGTGGCGATGCGGCCGAGATCGCCCAGCGGCGACTCCATCTTCAACTGACGCGAATGCAGGGCGCGCTTCAGCGCTTCCCAGACAAAAGGTTCGCTGAGCAGTTTTTCCGCCTCGACCACCAGATAGCCACCGTTGGCGCGGTGCAACGCGCCGGGGCGCAGCTGACGGTAGCTGGTGTACAGGGCGCCCTGGTCGGAGCTGTACTCGATGCGGCCGAACAGGTTGTCGTAAGTCGGGTGCGACTCGAACACCACCGGCGCACCGCCGTTGGCGTGGTGACCGACCACCAGACTCGGGCAGTACATTTCCTCCAGCAGCTTGCGCAGCTGTGGATCGGCCTTGTCGACATCCACCAGTTGCTCGACGGCGGTTTTCAGCAGGTTGACCTGCATGGCTTGGAGATAGGCGCAGACACCAGCGTTTTCAGCGTACTTTTTCGACAATGGTGCCAGCAGCGGCTGCAGGGCAACGGTGATAGTTTCTTCATTGAGCTGACGCAACAGGTTGCTCGACTCGCGCTTCCACTGCGGCAGGCTGGCCAGCTCCTCGTTGAGGCGCTCTTCCAGCGCGGCGATATCGGCGTGGAAACGCTCACGCTCGGCCTCCGGCAGTTGCGCGAATTCGGCTTCGTCCAGCGCTTTACCGTCGGCCATCGGGGTGAAGGCGATATTGGTGCTGTCGCGGTACAGGGCCACGCCCTTCTCCAGCGACAGGCGCTCGATCACGTCCAGCGCCTGGTCGTAGCGCTTGTTGAAGCCGCGGTCGATGGCGCTCTTCTTCTGCTGGTAGGTCGGCGTTTCGAACACCGCCGGGAAGGTGGCCAGCAGATTGTCGACCAACAGGTTGATGTCGGCGATGAAATCACTCGCGGTACCGGAAGGCAGCTCCAGTGCACGCGGCTCGCGCGGCTCGTCGAAATGGTTGACGTAGACCCGGTCGGCCGGCGTTTCCATGCGCTTGGCTTCGGCCTTGAGATAGCGCTGGACGAAAGAGAAGCGCCCGGTGCCGGGCTCGCCCATGACGAACACGTTGTAACCGGGGCGCGGCATAGCCACGCCAAACTGCAGAGCTTCGACCGCGCGAGACTGGCCCAGCACGCCGCGGAAAGGTTCGAGATCATCGGTACTGCTGAAGTTGAACTGCTCGGGGGCGAAGGGGCGGGTCAGAGATTCGGGGGCAAGGCGCAAAGCATCGAGGCTACGCTTGGACATTGGCGATCCTTATAGCGGGCGGAAGTTTCCGCAAAACATGGTGTGATTCTGGGCCTGTGGCGCGAAAGGGATCAAGGCTTGATTCAGCTCGGGATGAAAAATCCGAGCCGAGAATCAGCGCCCCGTCACCCTCGCCTGCGCAAAAGCCGCCACACTCAGAGCCAATCACCGGCATCCGCCCACCCGGACGCCGGCGCCCTATCCGCCAAGCGCACACTACGCGGCAGCAGGTCGATGGCAATGCCGGTCACCGACCGCTGCTCGCTGTGTGCGCTATCTCAACCCGCTCGCCTGGTTGCCGGCATCGCCAAGATCCTCAGTGCAGAGCAGGCAGTACTCGGCTATCGGCAAAGCTGCCAGGCGCGCCGCCTCGATCGGCTCGCCGCAGCACAGGCACTCGCCATAGCGGCCTTCTGCAAGGCGCTGCTTGGCCTGTCGTACCAGCAGCAGTCCATGTTCAGCCTCGGCCAGCAGGGCGTCGAGCACTTCATCGTTCTGCCGCTGCTGCGCCTGTTCGGCGAAATCCGCCGAGTGGCTGCGCCCCAGGTCGCGGCGAATCGCCTCGGCCCGGGTCGTGTAGTCATGCAGCAGAGCGTCCAGCACATCACGGTGAGCCATGAGCAATCTCCTTGCCTAATGAAGAGCGCTCAGTGTGATAGCCAGCGCAATACCCATGACTGACGCCGATCAGCACTTGCGCGAAATACCGGCGTCGACTGCCTTGACACCAGTCGGCAGCCTGGCCAAAGCTCGGCCATCGCCATGACCAGAAGAACAGCGACCTTGAAACGGATATTCGCCGTCCTCGCCCTGAGCCTTAGCCTTCCCCTACATGCCGCCACGGTCGAACAACTGGCCGACGATCCCTACTGGATCGCCCTCGGTCACTACGAAACCGGCAAGCTCGGCGGCTGGCGCAGCTACGTCGACGACGACGACTTCTTTCTCGCAGAACACGGCGCAAGCGACCCGGCCGCCGAGCTACAGGCAACCCTCAAGGCGCTGTACCAGCCCGCCGAACTGGGCGACCGCCACCCGCAGTGTGTCTACCCGGCACGTACCCGTTGGCTCAAAGCGCAACTACGGCTCGATGACCTGCCCCGCCCGGACTGCGCCGAATATCGAAACTGGTTCGCCGACGTCAATCCGCACAGCACGGTGCTGGTGTTCCCGGCAGCCTACCTGAACAGCCCGTCGTCGATGTTCGGCCACACCCTGCTGCGCATCGACCAAGCCGATATCGACAGCCACAACACCGCACTGCTGAGCTACGCACTGAATTTCGGCGCCTTCATCGAAGGCGACGACAACAGCATCCTCTATGCCTGGCGCGGCCTGATGGGCGGCTATCCCGGCCTGTTCGCCCTGGTGCCGTATCGCGAGAAACTCAGCGAATACAACCGCCTGGAAAACCGCGACCTGTGGGAGTACCGGCTGAACCTGACGCCGGAAGAAACCGCGCGCATGGTCGAACACGTCTGGGAGCTCAAGCAGATCCGCTTCGACTACTTCTTCTTTGACGAGAACTGCTCGTACCGCCTGCTGGAGCTGCTGGAAATCGCCCGCCCCGGCATCGAACTGACCGAGCACTTCCCGCTGACTGCCATCCCCACCGACACGGTGCGCGCCGTGAAGGACGCCGGGCTGATCGAACGCATCGACTATCGCCCCTCCCGCGAACGCGAACTGCTGGCGCGCGCCGAACCACTCGAGCATGACGAACAGGCCTGGGTCCTGCGCCTGAGCCAAGACCCGGCGCAACTCGACGACAGCGACTTTCTCGCCCTGCCGGCAGAACGCCGCGCGCTGATTCAGGACGCTGCCTTCCGCCTGGTGCGTTACCACGCCAACGATGAAGAGCGCAGCAGCAATGCCCAGCGCAGCTTCCAGTTGCTCGGCGCGATCAATCGCAACCCGCCGCCGCCGCTGCAAGTCGAACGCCCGCCGCTGCCTGAGGAAGGCCACGAATCACGCACCTGGCAACTGGCTGGTGGCAGCCGTGATGATCGTGCTTTTGCCGAGTACGGCTTGCGCATGGCGTACCACGATCTCACCGACAACCTCGATGGATTCCCGCTCGGCGCGCAGATCGAGATCTTCCAGCTCAAGCTGCGTCAGTACGAGAACAACCACTGGCAGCTGCAACGCCTGGACCTGGCCAACATACGCTCGCTGACGCCGCGCAACGCCCTGCTGCAGCCGCTTTCCTGGCAGGTCGGTGGTGGTCTGGAGCGCGTGCTCGGCGAGGACGGCGACACCCCGCTGGTCGGCCATATCAGCGGCGGTGCCGGCGCCACCTGGCAGTTACATGACGACCTGCTCGGCTTCGCCCTCGGCACCGCGCGCCTGGAATACAACGAGGATTTCGCTGCCGTAATCTCCCCGGCGCTGGGCTTCAACAGCGGCCTGCTCTGGCGCAACCCGCTGGGCAACATGACCCTGGAAGCCACAGGCGACTATTTCCACAATGGCGAAGTGCGGCGACGCCTGTCGCTCAACCAGCAATGGGAAGTCTCACGCAACCTCGGCCTGCGCCTGAGCGCTCAGCGTGAATTCAGCCAACTCGCCAGCCCGGTCAACGAGGTGAAGCTGGAGCTGCGCTGGTATCACTACTGAGCAGCAGCGCGCAGGCGGCGGACTTCTATACTGAAGTTCCTGCCGCCCGTTTCTGGAGACTCATCATGCGTCGCACGCTCATGTTTGTCGCCGCTGTCCTGATCAGCCTGCCGCTGTGGGCCATGCACTGCCCGCAAGACATGGCCAAGATCGATGCGCTGCTGCAAAGCGATCCACCCTCCGACCCCGAGGTGCTGGCCAAGGTCAAGGAACTGCGCGCCGAAGGTGAAGCCCTGCACAAGGCCGGCGATCACGCCGAGTCGGTCAAGGTACTCGGCGAGGCCCTGGATCTGCTGTCGGCCAGCGAGTGAGCGGTCAGAAGCCGCTATAAAGCAGACCCAGCGCCACCTGCCTGACCTCCTGCAGATCCACCGGCTTGCTCAGGCAGGCCGATGCGCCGCGCGCCCGGGCATCCTCGAACAAGCGAGCGTCGGCCACGGCGCTGATCACCATCACTGGCACATCACGCAAGCGCGGCTCGGCGCGCATGGCGTCGAGCACCTCCAGCCCGCTGCCATCGGGCAGGTCGATATCCAGCAAGACCAGCGCAGGTGTACTGTTCTGCAATTCGGCCAGCGCCCGCTTGCAGGAGCTCACGCCGCTGACTTCGGCAAACTCACGCAACGATGCCTGCAGAATCTTCATGCAGGCCGGGTGATCCTCCACGCACAACACCTGTACCAGGCTCTTGACGCTCTGCGTTGGCACCGCGTCCGCCTCGTTGTCCGGGCCTTCAGGGCTTGCCGCACTGGGGATGTCGAGCCAGAAGCGACTGCCCACCCCCGCCTCGCTGCGCACGCCGATCTCGCCATCCATCAGCGTGGCCAACTCGCGGCACAGCACCAGCCCGATACCGGTACCCGGAATGTTCGAGCTCTCGCGGCCGAGGCGCTGGAACGGCTGGAACAGCTGCGTCTGTTGCTCGCTCGACAGCCCTGGCCCGGTGTCGTCGACCCACAGGCGTACGCAGTCGGTGCGCACCTCATAGCCCATGCGGATCATCCCGCGTGGGCTGTTGTACTTGATCGCGTTGGACAGCAGGTTGAGCAGAATCTGCCTTACCCGGCGTGGGTCGCCCTGCACGAACAACGGCGGATCGGCCGCCTCCATCACCTGCATTTGCAGCTGTTTTTGCTGCACTTCGGGCTGCACCAGTTCGGCACAGCCCTTGAGCAGGCTGCCGATCTCGATCGGCTGGAACTGCAACTGCTGGCGCCGACTCTCGATGCTCGACAAGTCGAGGATGTCATCGACCAGCGAGGTGAGATGGCGGCTGGCGCTGACGATCTCGCGCGAGTAATCGGTCTCCAGTTTGGCGTCCTGCTTGTCCTGCACCTCCATCTCGATCAGTTGAGCGAAACCATGGATGGCGTTGAGCGGCGTGCGCAGTTCGTGGCTCATGCTCGACAGGAAGCGGCTCTTGGCCTGGCTGGCGGCGAGCGCTTCCAGGCTGGCGTGACGCAACTCCTCCTGCACCTGCTTGAGCCGGGTGATGTCGACGTGCGTGCCGGCGATGCGCAGCGGCCAGCCGCTCTCGTCACGCGACAGGACCTTGCCACGACTCAGCAGCCAGAGGTACTCGCCACGGCAATCGAGGTAGCGATACTCAGCGTCGAAGTATTCTTCGCCACTGTCGGCAAACAGCTTGCGCAGATGACGCAAGCGTTCCAGGTCGTCCGGGTGCACGCGCTGGTTGAACTCGCTCAACGTCAGCAGCGTTGCCCCCAGACCAAAACGTCGCACGAACCGTTCGCTAAGTTCGATGGTCAGCGCAGTGGCATCGATCTGCCAGAGGCTTTCCGTGGTGCTCTCCAGCACCAGCTGCAGGATGCTCTGCGCCTCCTGCCGCTCATGCTCGCTGGCTTTCAGCTGCTTGCCGGCCTGCTGCACGGCATCGGCCAGGCGGCTGACCTCGGCAATATGACTGTCCGGTGCGGCTGGCAGGTACTGGCCCTGACCGAGGCTGGCGGCCATGTCGACGATGCCGTTGATAGGGCGCGCCAGTTGGTTGCTCAGGTTGCGCGAGCGCAGCCACATCAGGGCGAAGAACAGCAGGTAGAACCCGGCCAGGCCGGCGATCAGCAGATAACCGATCTGCAGGTAGCGCTCGGCCAGTTGGTTGGTGTCATGGAAGATCTGCTCCTCGTCCACCACCAGCAACAAGCGCCAGCCGGTCTGCGGAATCTCGCTCCAGGCCACCAGTTGCTTGCGACCGCCGAGCAACACCTCCTGCACGTTACCATCGCCTTCGTTCATCGCCTGCAGCAGCGAGGCCATGCCCTCGCGCTTGGCCAGGTTGAAGTCTTCAGGCTTGAGCACCTCGCGGCGCACGGCTTCATCGTAGGAATACTGGGTCAGCTCACGCAGGCCGAAGTCCAGCTCCCCGGCTTTCGGCAGCGCCATGATGTTGTGGTCATGGCTGACCAACATCGCGTAGCCCTGCCAGGGCACGTTGAGCTCGGCGATCTCACCCAGTATCTGGCCGACGGTCACGTCGAGACCGACCACGCCCTCGAGAAAATCCTCGCGATACACCGGGGCGATGGCCGACATCATCCAGCCCAAGCCGGCAGGGTCGAGATACACGTCGGTCCACATCACCTTGCGTTGCGGGTTGTGCTTGGCGTCAGCCAGGTAATAGAAGTTGTAATCGGGTATCACCATGTCATGGGGATACTGCGCGGGCGTGTCGAACCAGGGGTAAATGCGGTTGTAGCTATCCCAGGTATTGAAATACAGGGCCGCTACCAGCGGGTTGGCCTGGCGGATCGAACGCATCAGCGGATCGAGCTGCGACAGGCGCATCACCTTGGCGTGATCCTGCTGCGCCAGAGGCGTGCTGTTGGCATAGAAGGAGGCTGCGCGCCCGTCGTCGCTGCGGGTGTAGAAGACGCCGTTGTCGGTCACGGCGTGACGCTGACGCTCGAGGTCGTCGGCCTGGAAGCGGGTATCGAACAGGGCCTTGTGGGCGGCATCGCGGTACACCTGCACCAGCGACTCGATCGAACGCAGGCGACCGTCGATAATCTGCCCCTCACGCAACGCCGCGCTTGCCAAGTCCTTGACCGCCGCCTCCTGCAGGTGGCCGATCTGTGCATCGCGAATCGCCTGGTTGCTCAGCAGGTACACCGCAATCAGTACCGACTCCACCAGAATCAGCGGGATCAGCGCGCTTTGCACAAACGCACGCCAGATCCACTGACGGAGAGGGTAGCGGCTAGAACTCGGCATTACGGCTCCTTTGCAGAGGGCGCGGGCTGATGCGAGGCGCCATCATAGCCTCCTCAGGCGGAATCCGCAGTCGACGCTGAGGAACCTTTGCCGTACACTCCACGTCTTATCTGTAACCGAAAAGTTTTGGGGCCGATTAGGATTCGACGCCGGTAGCGAAGCTCGAGGTGCATGCCGACTTGGTAACAGAAGTCGTAAATAAACTGTTGCAACTTTCTATAGTTGCCAATGACGAAAACTACGAGGGCTACGCTCTCGCTGCGTAAGCGGCGCGACTAGTCCTTCTGGTAGCTTCGGCTCCAGCGATCACTAGGGGATGCCTGTAAACCTGAAGTGATTGTCATGCAGAACAGGATCGCCGCGTAGTACGTTGTGGACGAAGTGGCTAAAACTTACACAACTCGCCCAATGCACCCTGCCCGTCGGGCGGCTGAGGGTTAACTCAATAGACACGGCTAAGCATGTAGTACCGACAGTGGAGAACTGGCGGACGGGGGTTCAAATCCCCCCGGCTCCACCAATTCAAGAAAGCATAAACCCCTGATTTTCCTAGTGAATTTCAGGGGTTTTGTGTTTTTTAGGGTTCTGACTGTCCCGAAAGTGTCACGAGAGATCAACTGCAACGGGTACAAATTTCACCGCCCAATCAGCCTCGACATGAACGATCGGGTCACTTTCCTGGCCGTATAACTCATTCTGGATACCAAGCATGCAATGGGTGCGGGCACGCTGGTTATCAATCTTGGTTAGCAAAAGATGCTTCTCATCGCCTTCAATACGAAAGCGATCACCCAAAGCCAAATCCATGAATTTGATGATCGGTGTAGACATCGCTGTAGCTCCTGTTCTTGATTATCTCAGCGATTCTACGAAGAACGGTGGAGCAACGGCCAGAAATCTGATTCCTTGCTGGCGAAGCTCAATTAGACCCGAAGCAGCCTGCAAGTGGGTTCAACCTCAAGGCTTCCGCCAGATGCTCCGGTGCCAAGTGCGCATAGCGCATGGTCATGGCCAAGCTGGAGTGGCCCAGGATTTTCTGTAGCGTGAGGATGTTCCCGCCCTTCTGCATGAAGTGGCTGGCGAAGGTGTGGCGGAGTGCGTGGCTGGCCTGCCCTTTCGGCAGCACGATGCCGGATCGGCTCAAGGCTCGACGGAACGACGTGATAGCCCCGGTGAATTGGCCGTGACGCTTCCAGTGATCACGAATGAACGCTTCCAGCTCGGGCTGGATCGGCACGGTTCGCACCTTGCTGGATTTGGTCTTGCTGTAGGTCACAGCGCCATTGCGGAGCCTCGATGGTGCCAAACCTTCCGCCTCTGACCATCGAGCACCAGTGGCCAGACAGAGCAGCACAATTGGTTCGACGTGTGGGTTGTCGCAGCCTTCGCGAATGGCGGTCAGCAGATCGGCTATCTGTTCCTGGGTCAGCCAGGACAGTTCCCGTTCTTCGATCTTGTAAGGCTTCATCAGCTCCAGGGGATTGGCGTAATCGATCTGGCCAAGGCCTCGCAGCTCGTTGAACACTGCCCGGATGTATCCGAGTTCGTTGTTCAGCGTCTTGGGTGTGATGCCTGCTTCTGCCCGCAAGCGGCGATCATGGGCGTAAGTGGCCGGGTCAAGCTTCATGGCGATGGGGTCGCGTAGGCGAACGCACAGGGCATCGAGCTTGGCCTTTCTGCGCTCACCATCCTTGAGCATATGGCCGTGCAGATCGAACCACAGACCAACCAGCTCCGAGAGTCGGCGGCGATCCTGAGCCTTGGGGTTCCAGGCTGGGTCAGCGGCCTTGTTGGCGGTGATGTATTGCTCGTAGCGCTGGGCCTCTGCCTTGGTCTTGAACAGCTTGCGAAAGCGCTGGCCACGGATGGGCTGGACGTCTGCAAGCCATCGGCCGTCGGGCTGCTTTTTGACGGTCATACTGCCCTGCCCCACCTGACGTGCCGTTCCTCCAGGATGTTCTTCAGGTGCTTGTACAGCCCATCCTCGTCCATCCCCTTGGCGGCGTAGTGGTCACGAATCACCGGCCAGCATTCCCAATCCTTGAGCCGGTAAAAGCCCTTTCTAGCGCCCACTCGCTCCCGTGCCAGCAGGCTTACGAAGTTTCCCAGGAACAGTTCCACGTTCTTGCCGGAGAAGCCCCGAGACGTCTTGTAGTTGCGCTTGTACTCGGTGTCATCAAGCAGTGAGTCGACCGGCAGATCGACGCGGGCGTCTTCACGCAGCAGCGTCCAGATCGGTTCGTAGTAGCCAGGGCGAGCCAGTAACTTGAACTGCTGCATGCCGTAGCGCCAGAGGCCATCCAAGTGTGGAGTGAAGGCGGCGTAGCTGTTCGTATCGATGGCGTTGCCGGTGTGCAGGTCGACGGAGCCCGAGGCGAACTGCTGAATCACCGAATGGTGGTAACGCAGTTCGATACGCCAGACGGTCTGGTCTTGGTTGTAGTTGTCCGGGTCGCCTTCGTCGAAGCTGTCACGACGCCGCCAGACGCCTTCCCAGTAGTCGAGCTTGTCGGTGGCCTTGGCCTGTTCGGTCTTGTTGTAGATCGCCAGCTGGACGCCACCGGCAGAGCCGAACATGTAGGTCTCGCCACGGCCGTAAACGCTGCTCTTGGTCTCCCAGGTAATTTCCTTGATGCCGGAGATATCGCGGGCGGATCGGGCGCGGCAGTGCATGCGGGCGACGAGATCAGCAGGCGGTTGCCAGCCTTGAACATCCAGGGCGAGATGCACCGCGCACTGGTTACGTTCAATGTGCGTGAGGATCTGTTCGGCATAGAAATCCATGCGGGCTTGTAGGCGCTCGGGCGACAGGCTGTCGATGGCATGGGGCGACACTTCGACCTTGAGGTGTGGGCCGATGTTTTCGACCTTGGCGTTGTAGTTCTTGAGCAGCAGCACGAAGCCCAGGTCGGCGTTCTGCAGCTTGTACTGGTAGCCCGAATCCTTGCTCACACGGCCTGCATGCCAGCGCTCTCCAGCGAAGTCGACGATGGTGCCCGGCTTATCGAACAAGCACAGCAGCTCCGGCCGGAGCAGGCCACGGTAGAGCTGGCGGACGGTATCGACGCCGCAGTGCAGCAGGCGGACTTTCGACAGGTCGACAATGCGGGCGTTGCCCGGGTCTACAAACAGCCGGCCGTTCACGTCTTCACGTGCCAGCATGTCCATGCGAAGGAAGTCTTTTGGCTTTTTCACTCAGTCACCTATTGCTGATTACTGCGGAAGTTTTCGTCTTACTTTCTGACGTGTTACAGGGACGTCAGCGCGAAGGCGGCGCGCGCTGTCGCTCGCTCCTCGTGCCTCCCCTCTCTCGCTCCTGCGCGCGCCGCCTCGCCGCCAGAGCCGGTGTGTGCATCTCAGTCCTCGACATGCAAACCAGCTCCAGCGGTGACGCAGGGTTCTCTTTCAATCCAGGGTTCCGGGTATTCAGCGCGGGCGTGCTGATCGGCCTGGCAAGGTTGTTCCTGGATGAATGGCGGCACTTGTGGGCGGCCATATGGCGGGAGGCTCGCGTAACTGAGGAAGGTGCCAAGAAGCGCCAGGAACACGAGGAGCAGGCAGTCAGCGAAGTGCAGCGGGAGAAGCTTGAAGATCAACACCAAGGGCTTTGCCCTTGTCATCCCACTCTTGCCGCCGAGGGCTCGGGAGCGCGGGGCGGTGAAGCTGCCCCACTCTCCCGTGGTCAGGCTCGTTTTCATGGCGTGGGGTCAAGGGTGCGCTGCGCCCGTGCTTCCGTTCGCCGGAACGGTGGAGCTGTTCCGACGAGCCGGGAGCGCGGCCCCTGACCCGGCAGCATCGGGGGAATGGGTCAGGGTCATGCGGCCCAGTACGTTGCCGGAACCACGCCGGTCGCGGTGCCGCATCGCCCTGATAGTGCGGATGTTCGTAAAGAACACCTCATTCGGAAAGTCGTCACTGCCGTTCAGGTCCAGGGTCATGAAGCACCCATGCGGATACACCCCTTCAACGGGCAGCATGACGCCGACGATGTGCAGGCAATGCCAAACGGTTTGCGGCTCATCATCCCAGAACAGTTCAACCAAGACGGTCTGGCCGATGTAACCAAAAGCGCTTGCAGCATCCAAGGTCAGGCCAGTGCTAGTCATGGTCATAGTCCCCTGCGTCAAAGACATCCTTTCCGCTCAGCAGATCGGCCTGCAGGCGACTGACGTTGATGAAGCGTTGATCGCCCAGCTTCACGCTTGGCAGGGTGCCGTTCTGTACCCAGCCGCGCACCTCTTGTTCCTCAACGCCGCAGGCGGTGGCGAAGGTATCGATGGCGCACAGATCGCGGCCTATTACGTGTGTCATGGCGTGGGCTCCTTTGCTGGCTTGTCCTGGGCGTAGCTCGCTTCCAGGCGAATGACGACTTCCGAGTTCATCGAACGGCGCGATGCGAAGGCGGACTGTTCGATCTTGGCGCGCAGCTCTGGCGGTACGCGCAGCTTGAATTGCGGGTCTGTTCGGCTCACAGCGTCCACTCCTGTTCCAGTAGCTGGCGGGTCAGCAACGCCACGTTGACCATGGTGCGTTTGCCGACCTTCTGCGAAGGCAGGTAGTTACGTTCCACCCAGGTGCGTACCACGATGGGTTCGTCGCCCATGCCGATCCACTCGGCGAACTTCTGCCACGGCATCAAGGGCGGGGCGCCGTGCAGCTTTTGCGGGTCGAGACCTTCCGTATCCATAAGCTTTGTTCCACTATGTTCGGCATTGATAAGCAACCAACGAAATGGGTAATAGCTACCCATGGAGTGATTGTTACCCATCCCCCACGATGGAGCAATTACTACTCAGGAAATATTTTCTATATGGAAAGCGCAGCCGATAGAGCACGCGTATTGATCAAGCTGGTAGGCCCGAAAAAAGCAAGCGAACAGGGCGGGGATTACGAGCGCTGGAGAAACGTCAGCAAGGGCGCTGTACGCGTTAGTGCGGACGAGATCGACGTACTGGTGAAGATTTACCCCCAGTACGCCCTATGGCTGGCTAGCGGGAAGACTGCGCCGGAGATCGGCCAGACCAGTCCGGCCTATGACGAAGCCAACCGAAACTTGAGCCAACCCAACGCGGGATAGCGATCACCCAGGAAGCAGCTAGGCGCTGGTACGCCCGAAAGGAGCTCGGTAAACCATGAAGAAACTGATATGCACCATCCTGTGCCTAATCGCGTTTACGCAGGCCAAGGCAGCCGAAGAAGTAGCCTTCTATGTCGGACAAGCCCATGACGAATGGGCTTTCAAAGTAACAGGGAAAGGTCGAGCGCTAGCGGGAAAGAGCCTTATCTATACAAGGCTCGACGAGCTGCAGATCGTAAACAATCCCAAACACTCAAAAACCAGATACATAGAGAGTGTTGAAGTCGCCTACGCCTATATCAACAAAGACGGTGTGTGGGACTTCAAATCGGTTAATAGCTTCCACCCCGTCAATAAGAACGTACGCCCTGGGGAAAAACTGACAATCAAAGACATTGAAGCCGGACTAGACTTAGACAGCAAGAGAGCTAGTGATTACTGGGTACTCGTAACACTATGGCTAAGTAAAAGAGAGACAGTACACGCTCATTCAAGACAAGACATTTTCAAATAAATCATCGCACACCCCAATGTAAGAATGACAAAAAAGCCTCAACCAACAGGCCTAAAAGTCAAATTTTGAACTCTATATAAACCCCATGTTTATCAAGCATAAGAGCAACCTTAACCCATACATCACTAAAGGCCTC
This sequence comes from Ectopseudomonas composti, assembly GCF_900115475.1. Taxonomy (GTDB): domain Bacteria; phylum Pseudomonadota; class Gammaproteobacteria; order Pseudomonadales; family Pseudomonadaceae; genus Aquipseudomonas; species Aquipseudomonas composti. The sequence continues at coordinate 162,540 of NZ_FOWP01000006.1, read as the reverse complement.
ACACTCATCAACTACAGCCCTTAGCACATCCTTCACAGTTCGTTCAGCTTCATCTCTTCTTCCATCGGTGCTTGTGGCAGTCAAATACAACTCCCCAGCAAAGGTAGTCTCTACCGCATCTAGCTTACTCCATTTATATTCATCTATATCAGCAATTTTCTTTCTGACTTTATCAGAAAGCATTACTGCTTTCTCATCACCACCAATAGGAGAAACCGAATAAGTAAAAAGGAAATCATAGTAAGCCACAGACACCTCACCTTTACTTTGAAAATAAAAACTCAAGACATAACCAATTACCGACCCACAATAGCAAGCATATACACCCGACACCAATATAAACTACAAAGTCAAGCACTCCTTCCATTCAGAACAAAGAAAATATTATCTTCATCAAACGACGAGATGCTCTTCAAATTACTCATATAAACCTCATAATCCATCCTAGCCATATCGAACGCCTGATCAATAGACCTAGCACTCAAAATCCCACAAGAATAAGCAAGGACTGCATCAATTGCTTGATCCAAATAATCATGAGCATTTTCTATCAAAGTATCCACGTAAGGAATGGTTCTACCAGAGTGCACAATAAGGTTCCTTGTCCTATATATTCTCCTTATTTGCCAATTTACTTTTACCTCATGCTCATTTAGCCTATCTATTATCTTCTTCGGCTTTCTAAAAATCTCAGAAACTTCAAACACCCTAAGTCTCAAAAGATGGAAATCACCTAGTTCAGCATACAGCGCATCAAGATGAGCTTTATGATCTGGAAGCACCAAAAGCTCTAAAACCTTTTCGTACAGCCTTTTCTTAGAATCAATCGACGCCTCCCTTATAATCCTACTTATCTTTTGTCTATTCCAGCGAACCAAATCCGCGGTGAGCCGCTGAATAATTCTGGGCAAATAATTGACAAGAAGGATAGGCATAATCCCATTCTTTATCTTTACAACTTTCCCTCCCCCATAAATATGAGAGGGAACCAAGGTCTCCAATGCTATCCATACATTTAACAGTTGATTTTCAGGAAGCTCATTAGTCGCACCGATCGCATGGAGATCAACTGCCCTATGAAATCTAACGAATGAATTACCAGAAAGGGAAAGCGTCTTGATCATCGAATTCAAGCGCAATGACGCATCACTGGCTTTTAGATCGAAGCACTTCTCCATTGTATTTTTAGGAGTCCTGATTAATATTGGCGTGTCATCACAACATTGGGTGATAACTGTTTCGGCTCTCCATGTAATTCTATTCTTGTGAGAGAACAACAAAAACAAATCTCGAACCATATCAAGCTTAGCTTCTGCTCTCTTCCTCGCAGTATGCCTATCAAATGCGCCTACATTTTTAACTTCAAGCCATACCTCATCTTGGTTTGGAGTCAATCCATTCTCTTCAGCGACAGATAAAGCAGACTTTGGCGGAGACGATATTATCTCTAAATCGAAAGTTTCGATTGACTCCTCAACTTGCCGTATCAGATTAGAAACAACAAAGTAAATTTCAAAATGATGTTCCGTCGGAGATATCTTCTCAAAAAAAGTCTCCAAGTCATCTACACAGATAACATCCTCACCAAAAAAGAAAAAATTCTGAACCTGCTCATAAATATGCTGCTTACCAACACCCATATTCACCAGGGTTGATGCTAGCTTTACCGCCAAGTGATCAATTTTTTTCTTGGATCCACCAACAAGCTCTTCCACTATTAAATCCTGGCAAATCTCTATATAAAGCAAAGGATTTAGCGTCCGTTCTAAAACCTCAAGCCGAATACGCGTCTCATTTAGCTTTATACTCTCGCCACGAAGAATGAATTTCTCACAGTCAGAATTTAAAATCTCTTTCGCGACCAAGTCTGATGACAAAGACCACTTCAACTCATCTAGGACATGATCGAGATGTGCAGGATCAATAATTTCATCCTCAATATCTTTAATTAACTCAAGAGCCTCTCGACAAAGAAAAATACAATTTAGAGCCGGCGGCTTATAAGTATCAAGCGTGTAATCAAAAAACAGCTCATCAAGTCTTTGAGCAAAATATAAGACTAGCGCCATATCCGGATCAGCATGCCACTTTTTATAATTCTTCAATCTCATAACCAGCCTTCAACTCCTGTATTTCTCTTGCGATCCTATGACTGCCGAACATCCCAAAATAGAATTATTCGTTTTCTTAAAAACACATTTAGATACTCCATATCACTTCAAAGACTGTGACAATAGATATCAATATAAGTAAGTTCGAATGCAGGTAATTTTCTTTCACGAATGCAATCCATGGCGATCTCCAGCAACATAACGAATAATTGAGACAAATCCTTACCAACACCCCGTGATAGCCAAACGCTACCTATCAGCCTCGGGGCTGTCTAGTTGCCGTTTCGAAAAAGTGTCGAAATCACTGCGAGGAATAGCGGGGCAATGCGACCAAGGTTAGTCGCTAAGGCTAGAAAAGCCGGGCTTTGCGGAGCAATGCGAGAGAGAATCGGAGGGTTTGAAGCCAGGCCGCACCGTATGACGGGATCGGTTTCCCTGAAGATATCCTTTCGGTCGCACTGCCCCAAAAGTGTCACAGACACAGCAAGGCATAGCCAGCCAATGCGATAGAGCACAGCTCGCAAAAGGCTGATTTACTTGGGACAGCGGACAAGAGCAGAGTAATGCAGAAGCCCCGACACGGGTTCAAATCCCCCCGGCCCACCAAATAAACCCCTGATTTTCCTAGAGAAAGTCAGGGGTTTTTCTTTGGGTGTCGAAAAAGGGTCGAAGCCCTAACCTCTAGCCTCTCTTCCTGGCTCATCCTCCAGAACTCGCCAGCGCCAGTACCTCTCAGGCTTGACCCACACAACTGTCGTTTCGGTGAGCGAAAGGAACGCAGACAGCACTTGGCGACCAACCGCGAGGTTACCGTCAGCGTTTTCACGCAGAAGAGGGTCAGCCTTGGCCTTCACTAGGTAATCCACAACGTCGTCTTGGTAGAGACAACCAGATCGGTCAAGCTCACTAAGCATCCACTTAGCCGCATCAATGGCGTCCATCCTGTCATCCCTGCTTCACAAGCTCCAATGAATCGGGAGGAAAAATGCCATCCTCAAGCTTCTTCCCTGCAAACCATTGGCATTTATATTGACTGGAATACCCTGGCTTAGGAATGACTTGAATAGTCATATCCGGGCCGCCAGATTTAAGCCTCACAATGTCGCCAATCTTGAAAACATTATTCCCTGCCACAGCTCACTCCTTCGATAATGGTATTTAGCCACCACAGCCTAGGCAGGCACTGCACTTAACGCAAGCTAGCCGATGGTCCAAACCTCACCGCATCCTGCAGATGATCCGGCGCCAGGTGCGCGTAGCGCATGGTCATGGCCAGGCTGGAGTGACCCAGGATTTTCTGCAGGGTGAGGATGTTCCCGCCGTTCTGGATGAAATGGCTGGCGAAGGTGTGGCGCAGGGCGTGGGCGGCCTGTCCTTTCGGTAGGCGGATGGTCGTCCTGGCCAGGGCGCGGCGGAACGAGGTGATGGCCGAGTTTGGCTGGCCGTGTTGCTTCCAGTGTCTGACGATCTTGGCTTCCAGCTCTGCAGTGATCGGCACCGAGCGAACCTTGCCGCTCTTGGTTCCGCTGAAGGTGATCACGCCATTACGCAGCCCGGTTGGTTCAGCTTCTCAGCCGCTGACCATCGAGCACTAGTGACTATAGAGCACAGCAGGTTCGGCATCCGGGTGGTCGCATTGACGCAAACAGGCGGTCGGTTCGACGCCTTCAAGGCGCCATCCTTCACACCCAACAGCCCCCCGCCCTCGCCCCGTGATTACGCAAGGAACTGGATTTCAAGTTGATCTGATTCTTTTCAACTTGAATGACCTACAAAATCTCGCCTGTCTGTGGTGGATAAAAAAACCCTATTAATCAAAGGTCTGAGGCACATCGCGACTCTGGCACCGGTCTTGCTCAAGAGAGGAAAACAACAAAAGCCGTGTTCATGACGGCTACATCCTCCGGGAGATCTGCATGACCCACCGCATCAAGGTAATCATCCCCATTCCCATGGATCAGGAAAGCGCCGACAACCGCGCCTCGCAGTTGCCGGCCGGTATGATCCTTCCCGGTTTCCATCCGGAATTCGTCCCGGTCGCCAAGGGTGCCTCGCTCGGCGATAGTGCGTACGACGTGTTGCTCATGGACTTTTCCGTGGTACAGGCCGGCCTGCGCGCCCAGGAGGAAGGCTACAGCGCGGTGTGCATCGACACCGTCAGCGACTCCGGCCTCGCCGCCCTGCGCTCGCGGCTGGACATCCCGGTGATCGCACCGGGCATGGCGGCCTTCCACACCGCCTGCATGCTGGGCAAGAAGTTCAGCATCATCACCATGTGGGATGAATGGTTCCCGCTGTACGAGAAGACCCTTACCGAATATCACCTGTGGCCGCGCGTGGCCTCGCTGCGCTCGATCAAGACCCGCCCGGATCTCAAGGAACTGCTCGAAGGCAAGGAAGAGGTGGTGTTCGCCAAGCTCGAAGCCGAAGCGCGCCGGGCGATGGAGGAAGACGGTGCCGACGTGATCGTGCTCGGTTCCACCACCATGCACCAGTCCCATGCCTACCTAGCCGAGCGCCTGCCGATTCCGGTGATCAACCCCGGCCTGGTTTCCTACAAGCTGTGCGAAATGCTGCTGAGCCTCGGGCTCTCGCAGAGCCGCAAGGCCTACCCCGCCCCGCAGATTCTCAACGACGCCGCCTATCACGGCTTCGCTGGTCAATGACATCAACAAGGAGAACAAGCAATGAGTCATCTTTCCCGTGAGCAACTGATCGACCTGGCTACACAGAAGTACTTCGCCAACGTGGACAACAAGAACATGGCTGGCGTGCTGGACTGCTTCCATGAGGATGTGGCCTTCACCATTCAGACCGACAACCTCACGCACGACGGCCACAGCGGTGTGCGCAAGATGTTCGACAACCTGTTCGCCAACTTCGAAGAAATCTGGCACGGCGATTTCGAACTGGCAGTCGACGTCGACACCCAGACCATCTGCTCGCGCTTCAACGTCTACCTCAAGGACGCGCAAGGCAACGAAACCCGCCTGCGCAACTGCAACTTCTGGTACGTCGAAGACGGCAAGTTCCGCCGCGTGTTCGTCTTCATGAGTGGCGAAAACGTGCTGCGCTGATCCGCGCCAGCCAGCGCCCGGAGGCATGACCGTGTTGCCCTCCGGATACCCTGCCCGCCTACCACTCTGACGGTAGTGCGGACAGCGGTTGCGGCCCGTCCCACGACGACGGGCCACTCACCAGAACAAGAACAAAGGATGAGGAAAATGACCCAGCCCAAGACGCCGGGGGAGCTTCGCTATCCCTCGATTTTCTCGCCGCTGAAAATCGGCAACATCACCGTACGCAACCGCCTGATGCAAACCGCCCATGCCAAGGGCTTCGCCTCGGCCGAGGGGCTGACCAACGACCGTGACATCCACTACCAGGCCGAACGTGCCAAGGGTGGCATCGGCCTGATCGTCACCGGCGCGCGCCATACCCACCCTGCTTCCACCGGCCCCAACCGTTCGCTGGCACGCGGCAACCGTCAGGAAATGATCGAGCGCGACGCCGAGATGGTGAACGCCGTGCATGCCTTCGGCGCACGCATCATCGCCCAACTGATCCACTTCGGCCCGCAGGGACGCAGCGGCGCGCTGGACGACTACCGCGTGCAGTGGGGCCCGTCGACCATGAAATCGCCAGCCTATAACGAGTGGGCCAAGGAGATGACCAAGGCGGAAATGGACGAAGTCTCGGAACACTTCGCCCTGACCGCGCTGAATGCCAAGGCGGCGGGCTTCGACGGCGTCGAGCTGCACTATTCACACGGCTACCTGCACCAGCAGTTTCTTTCCTTCGTCTACAACAAGCGCACCGACGAGTACGGCGGCAGCCTCGACAACATCGTGCGTTTCCCCATCGAAACCATGCAGCGCGTACGTGACGCGGTTGGCCCGGATTTCGTGGTGGGCATTCGCGTATCGCTGGATGAATGCACCGTCGACGGCATGCACGCTGACACGGCGATCCAGATGACCCGCAAGATGGTCGAGACTGGCCTGATCGACTACGTCAGCGCCACTGCCGGCACCTATGCCGCCCACGCCGACCAGATACCGCCGGGCGACTACCCGGAGAACTGGCTGGTGGATGACGGAGCCCGCCTGCGCGCATCCTTGCGCGAGGTCAGCGAGATCCCGGTATTCATCGTCGGCCATATCGTCGACCCGGAAAAAGCCGAGGCCCTGGTGGCCAGCGGCGCCACCGACATGGTGGCGATGACCCGCACGCAGATCGCCGACCCCGAGTTCTGCAACAAACTGCGCGAAGGCCGTGAGGACGAAATCAACCACTGCATCCGCTGCAACCAGGCGTGCATCGCCAGGCTGATGGCCGGCAACGCGATTTCCTGCGTGGTCAACCCGGCCGCCGGACGCGAGCAGCGTTTCGGCCTGCACACCCTCAAGCCCGCCGAAACGCCCGGCAACTGGCTGGTGGTAGGCGGCGGTCCGGCGGGCATGAAGGCGGCACTCACCCTGCGCCAGCGTGGCCACCAGGTCACTCTGGTAGAGAAGGACGACCGCCTCGGCGGCCTGCTAAACCTGGCAGCACGCCTGCCTCGCCGACAAAAATTCGCCTTCATCCCGCGTGACCTGGAGCGGCAACTGCGCAAGGCCGGGGTAGAGATTCGCCTGAACTGCGCGATGAGCGCCGACGATGTGGTTGCGTTCGGTGCAGACGGCGTGCTTCTGGCTACCGGGTCGACGCCGCTGAAAACCGCGTTCACCTCGACGCGCCCCGCTGTGGATCGCGTGCCCGGTACCGAGCAGGACAATGTGCTCAGCGTGGTCGAGGCTCTCGAAGATCCGGCGCGGGTCGGCAAGCGCGTGGTGCTGTTCGACGAGGACGGCGGCCGCTACGCCCTGGGCACTGCCGAATGCCTGCTCGACCGTGGACACCAGGTGCATCTGGTCAGCCGCTTCATCGCCCTGGCGCCCAACCTCACCCTGACCCTGGATCTGCCGGTGAACTACCAGCACGTATTCCGCAAGGGCCTGCAATACACCCTCAATAGCTGGGTGCGCAGCATCGACGGCAAGCGCGCGCAACTGCTCAACCTGTTCACCGACGAGAACGGCGAGAGCCTGGAAGCCGACACCTTCATCATCGCCGCCGGGCACAGCCCACACGATGCCCTGTATCGCGCCCTGCAGGGACGGGTGCAGAACCTGCATTGCATCGGCGATGCACGTCTGCCCAGACCACTGCAGGACACTCTCTACGAAGGCATGTTGGCCGGCCGCGAGTTGCTCGACGACCCGAACCGGTTCATCGAACAGGGCGAGCTGGAAGGCTTCGGCGCCGACTGGCGCACGGCCATGGGCGCCCCGGTGGGCTGATCGTTTGATCGGCTGGCGGTGCGCACAGCGCACCCTACGGAAAGCCGCGCACAGCCCCTCGGCCGTGCGCGACATGACGCCATTTCCGGCCGGCCTTACCGGCCGCGAAGGAGGACAACATGACCGTCGAACGTTATCCGCATCTGTTCCAACCGCTGCGCCTGCGCGGCATTACCCTGCGCAACCGCATCATGCAGTCGGCCCATGCCATGGCCTTCAACTCGCCAGAAGGGCTGACCAACAACCGTGACATCTACTACCACGCCGCGCGCGCCAAGGGCGGCATCGGCCTGATGGTCACCGGCAACCGCCTGATCCACCCGACCTCCAACACTTTCTGCCGTGGCTATCCCTATGGCTACCGCGAAGAAATGATCGAGCGCGACACGGCGCTGACCGAGGCGGTGCATGGCTTCGGCGCGCACATTTTCGCCCAGCTCAACCACTTCGGCGTGATGGGCGAAACCCACGCCATGGATGACTATCGCGTGCTCTGGTCGTCATCCAACATCAAGTCACCGGTGTTCGGCGAGATGGCCAAGGCCATGGAGCGTTCAGACATGGACGAGGTCGTCGAAGGCTGGGTGCGCTCGGCCGAGTACGCGCGCCTGGCCGGCTTCGACGGTGTTGAGATTCACCTGGCGCACAGCTACCTGCTGCACCAATTCATCTCGCCGCTGTTCAACAAGCGCGAGGACGAATACGGCGGTAGCTACGAGAACCGCATGCGCCTGCCGCTCGAAGTGATCGCGGCGGTGCGGGAAAAGGTCGGTCCGGATCTGGTGATCGGCATCCGCCTGTCGATGGACGAAATGGTGCCGGGCGGCATGCAGATCGACGATTGGATCAAGGTGGCGCAGACGGTCGAGGCCACCGGCCATATCGACTACATCATGGCCACTGCCGGGGTGTACCAGTCGGCCACCTACATCATGCCACCCTACGACGTGCCCAACGGCTGGATGGTCGACCCGGTGGCGCGCCTCAAGCGCGCGGTGAAAGTCCCGGTGTTCTGCGTCTCCGGCATCGGCAGTGCCGGCGAAGCCGAGGCGATCCTGGCACGCGGCGACGCCGATATGGTGGCCATGACCCGCGCTCAGATCGCCGACCCGGAGTTCGCGCGCAAGACCGCCGAAGGCCGTGAGGACGAGATCTACCATTGCCTGCGCTGCAACCAGGGCTGCGTCTCGCGCCTGTTCCACGGCACCTCGATGACCTGCCAGGTCAACCCGGCCACCGGCCGTGAGGCAGTCTTCGGCCCGCAGACGCTGCAACTGGCGCCGGATGCCAAGCACTGGGTGGTGGTCGGCGGTGGGCCGGCCGGAATGAAGGCGGCCGAGGGCCTGGCCAAACGTGGGCACCGCGTCACCCTGCTGGAGAAAGCCGGCGAACTGGGTGGCCAGGTCAACCACATCGTGCGCCTGCCACGTCGCGATTCCTTCGCCTGGATCACCGAGGATCTCAAGGTGCAGATGGCCAAGGCAGGCGTGCAGGTGAAGCTGAACTGCGAAGCCAGTGTCGATTCGATCCGGGCGCTGCAACCGGATGGCGTGATCGTCGCCACCGGCTCGCTGCCGGACCGCAGCGGTTATTCCGATATCAACCCGCTGGTCGACCGCGTGCCGGGGCTGGATGCCGACAACGTGTTCACCGCACTGGACGTGCTGGCACAGCCGCAGCGGGTCGGCAAACGCGTGCTGGTGTTGGATGAGGAAGGCAACCGCTACTCCGCCGGCATCACCGAACTGCTGGTGGAGAACGGCCACGAGGTGCACGTGGTCACGCGCTGGAACGCGCTGTTCCATCGTCTGGCGACCACCCTGGATCAGCCGGTGGTCTATGCCAACCTGTTCAGCCGCGGCCTGACCTACACGCTCAATGCCTGGGTCAGCCGGGCACGGGGGACATCGGTGGATCTGTTCAACCTCTATAGCGGCGAGGAACAGACCCTGGAAGGCTTCGACAGCATCGTCCTGACGGTGCGCCATCTGCCGCTAGACGGCCTGTACCACGCCCTCAAGGCCGAGTTGCCGAACGTGCACCGCGTCGGCGATGCGGTGGTGCCGCGCAAGACCGACCACGCGATCTTCGAAGGTTTTCTCGCCGGGCGGGAGATCTTCGATAACTGGAAACGCTACATCGAACCGGGTGCCCTGGAAGGATTCGACGGCCCCATCGAAGCACATCGATTCACCTGAGACTGCTCCTGAGCGTGAAGTTTTCCGGCACCTCGTGTGCCGGTTTTTTTTGCCTGCGCAAAAACCGCTGGCGCCTGCCGAACGGCCCCTCAAGCCACCGTGCCGGCCCCTCTTCGCCGAGACCTGCACCACCACCCATGCAGAATGAAATCGCCATTTCAGCTTGCAATGCAATTGCTTCGAGCGCTTCGATTATTCGTTCGATAAATTAAAAAAAACCCTTAAAAAACAATGAAATAAAAGCAATTAAAAGACTTGGCAAGGCACTTGCTATCTCTCTTGTGCGGGCAATTCCAACAAGTACAAGAGAACGATCATGAGCAAACCGCTAGAGGGGATTCGCATCCTCGATCTGACCCACATGCTGTCCGGCCCTTATGCCGGAATGATCCTTGCCGATCTCGGGGCGGAAACAATCAAGGTCGAGCCGCTGGCTGGCGAAGGCACACGAGCCCTGTTGGCCAAGGACCCTCGGCATTCGTTCAAAGGCATGGGCGCCTACTTCCTCACGCTCAACCGCAACAAGCAAAGCGTGTGCATTGATCTGAAGAGTGAGCAAGGCCTGGCCGTGTTCCACGACCTGGTGCGTGAAGCCGACGTGGTACTGGACAACTTCAGCGCCGGCGTGCCGCAGAAGCTCAAGATCGACTACGAGCACCTCAAGCAGATCAACCCCCTGATCATCACCTGTTCGGTGTCCGGCTTCGGCCAGGACGGCCCCAACTACCAGCGGCCGGCGTTCGACCAGGTGGTGCAGGGTATCGGTGGCGGCATGTCGATCACCGGTGACAACGCCGACCACCCGACCCGGGCCGGTATCCCCATCGGGGACCTGGGCGGTGGCATGTTCGCCGTGATGGGCGTGCTGGCCGCGCTGCAGGCACGCCATAGCAAGGGCCATGGGCAGCACGTCGACATCAGCATGCTCGACTGCCAGATCAGCATGCTCAACTACATGGCCACCATGTACTTCCTCAGCGGCGAGAACCCCGAACCGCTGGGCAACAGCCACTTCGTCCACGTGCCTTACAACACCTACCGCACAGCCGATGGTTTCATCATCGTCGCAGTGATCTTCGACAGCTTCTGGGACAACCTTGTCGGCCTGCTCGACGTCGAGGCGCTCAAAGATCCCAAGTATAAGACCCAACCAGCGCGCCTGGCCGACAAGCAACTGATCGACGGCATCCTCAACGAGCTGTTCGCCACCCGCGACACTGCCCACTGGGTCGAGCAGCTGTCCTCGGTGCGCGTTCCCTGCGCGCCGGTCAACCGCTTCAGCGACGCGCTGGCCGACCCGCAGGTGCGCCATCGCAAGATGGTGGTGGAAATCCCCCATCCGCAAGGCGGCACGGTGGAAGCACCGGGCAACCCGATCAAGCTGTCGGCCGACGACGAAGACAGCTACAGCGCCCCCCCACTGCTGGGCGAACACACCGACGCCGTGCTCGAACGCGTGCTGGGTTACGACCCGCAGCGTATCGCGGCCCTGAAGAACCAGCGGACCGTGGGGTGAGGCATGAGCGATTTCGTCACCGTCAATGAAGTCGGCCCACGCGACGGGCTGCAGAGCCAGGGCAAGACACTGAGCATCGACGAGCGCCTGTTGATGATCAACGCGCTGCTCGATAGCGGCATTCGCAGCATCGAAGTCGGCAGTTTCGTATCGCCCAAGGCGGTACCGCAGATGGCCGGCACTGGCGAGCTTTTCGGCCGCCTGCCGATGGTCGATGCGGTTGCCTACTCGGCGCTGGTACCCAACCTGCGCGGCTACGAGCTGGCCCGCGAAGCCGGCGTGCGTTCGGTCGCTGTGGTGCTGTCGGCCACGGAAACCATGAACCAGCGCAACATCAACATGAGCCTGGAGCAGACCACCGCGGTCTGTGCCGAGCTGATGCAGCGCGCCCGTGAGGATGGCATCCAGGCCCGTGCCTACGTCGCCGTGGCCTTCGAATGCCCGTTCGAAGGCCTGACACCGCCCTCGGTTGTGGAATACCTGACCCAGCGCATGTTCGAAGCAGGCGCGGACAAGGTGATCATCGCCGACACCATCGGTGCGGCCAATCCGCGTGCCGTGCGTGAGGTGCTGGAACGGCTGGCCACGCCCAGCGCAGCCGGCCAACTGTCGTGCCACTTCCACGACACCCGTGGCATGGCCCTGGCTAACGTACTGGCCGCACTGGAGTGCGGCGTGCGTGAGTTCGACAGCTCCATCGGCGGCCTCGGCGGCTGCCCCTTCTCGCCCGGCGCCACTGGCAACCTGGCCACCGAAGACCTGGTGCTGATGCTCGATGCCATGGGCCTGCGCAGTGGTATCGAACCACTGGCGCTGGTCGATGCCGTGCGGCGTGTACAAGCGCTGACCGGTACGCCGCTGGGCGGCCATTCGTTCCGCTGGCTCGACCGCCAGGCCGGCAAGCTACAAGGAGGCAGCCATGTTTAAGTGCCTGCTTGGCTGGCTCGCGCGGCTGGCGCCCTGGATGGTGATCGGCAGCCTGGCCTATGCCGCGGTGTTCATCAAACCCTCGGTCAACCCGGTGCCGCTGGATCAGCCGCTGCTGGAACGTCGCGACGCCTTTTTCGATGGCGCCGCACTCGGCGAGCACCTGTGGATCGTCGGGCAAAACGGCGCCCTGCTGTCGAGCCTCGATGCCGGTGCCACCTGGGCACGGGAAGAGCTGCCGGCGCGCAGCAATCTGCAATCCATAGCCGTGTCCGACCAGGGCCGCCAGGTAGTGGTGGGCAACCAGGGGCATCTGTGGACGCGCCAGGGGCAAGAACCTTGGCAAAGCCAGGAGCTGGTGGTCTCCGATCTGGCCGGCAAGCTGCTCAGCGTCAGTTTCATCAACGGCCATTTCTGGGCAGTCGGCGAAATGGGCGCGCTGTTTCGCGGCGACGCCGATGCCACGCACTGGGAGCCGATGGGCAACGGTGACGACGTCACCTTCAACAGCATCCGCGCTGGCGTCGATGGCGACCTGTGGATCACCGCCGAATTCGGCCGCCTGCTGCGCAGCCGCGATGGCGGCCTGACCTGGTCCACCCAGGAACTGGGCAGCGAGAGCATGCGCGCGCTGGTCTTCGACGGTCGCACCGGTGTTGCCGTGGGTAACCAGGGCCAGGTCTTTATCAGCCGCGACGGCGGCGACAGCTGGCAGGCGGTGAACGCCTTCACCCCTGAGCACCTGTTCGACGTCACCGTGCATGACGGCGAGTGGCTGACCACCGGCGACCGTGGCGCGCTGTTCCGCTCGCGCACCCCGGCCAACGAATGGCAGGCCTGGACGCCGGACGGCCTGGACAAGAGCTATCACAGCCGCCTGCTCGATACCGCCAACGGTGTCGTGCTGATCGGCCATCAACTCGGCTTGCTGCGCCGGGACGACCTGCAGCTCTGGCCTCGGGAGCACCAACAATGAATGCCGCCATGAATTTCGCCGCGCGCCTGTCGCTGTGGTCGATCCGCCATCGCCTGCTGGTGTGCGTGGTGGTCGGGCTGATCACCCTGGGTTTCGCCGCCAGCCTGGTCAACCTGGACATCCGCACCCGCTTCAGCGACATGGTTCCCCACGACCATCCCTACGTGAAGGTGCACCAGAAGTACCAGGACAGCTTCGCCGCCAGCAACCGCGTGACCATCCTGGTCAAGGCCAAGGAAGGCGACATCTTCCGCGAGGACGTGCTCGGTGAAGTGCGCCGGATCACCTACGACCTGCAGCAGGTCGAGGGCGTCAATCCGATGCAGATCACCTCGCTGGCCTCGAAGAAGCTCAAGCGCGTCAACGCCTCCAGCGAAGGCATCGAGACCCGTCCGCTGATGTGGCCGGATCTGCCCAAGGACGCGCAGCAGATGCGTGAACTGCGCCAGGCGGTGCTGAACAACCCGCTGGTCTATGGCCTGTACGTCGACCGTGACCTGAGTTCGGCGCTGATCCAGGTCGACTTCTACGACCATCTGGTGGACTACGCGAAGATCTTCCCGCAGATCGAGGCCATCCTCGACGCCTCGCCGGTCAAGGATCAGGTCAGCCTGCACCTGGTCGGCGAGCCGATCCTCTATGGCTGGGTCGCGCACTACCTCGGCGAGACCGTGGGCATCGCCCTGCTCTCGCTGGCCGCCATGCTGATCCTGCTGTTCGTGTTCAGCCGCACCTGGCGCGGCACCCTGCTGCCACTGATCGCCGGTACCGTCTCGGCCATCTGGGCACTGGGTGTCGGCAGCCTGCTCGGCTACAACTTCGACCCGCTGGTGATCGTGGTGGCCTTCATCATCACGGCGCGCGCCTTCTCCCACTCGGTGCAACTGATCACCCGCTTCGACGACCTGGCGGTGGGCGAGTCCATCGAGCCGCGCAAGGCCGCCGAGCAGACCATGCGCGAGCTGTTCCGCCCGAGCATGCTGGGGCTGTATGCCGATGCCGGGGCGATTCTCTGCGTCATCCTCACGCCGATTCCGCTGATGCACAAAGTGGCAATCATCGGTGCCATCTGGGTGATGACCATCGCCTTCTCGGCGGTGCTGCTGACGCCCGCGCTGCTGTCCTACGTCAAGCGCCCGGAAGGCTACGTGCACCCGGTCAACCTCGACGGTTTCATGCAGTTCGTCCTCAATGGTGCGAAGTGGATGGTGCGCAGCCGCGCGCGCTACTGGGTCGCCCCGGTGACCCTGGTACTGCTCTGCGGCTTCATGTTCGAGGCCACGCGGATCAACGTCGGCGACGCCAGCGACGGCTCGCCGATCCTCTGGCAGGACTCCGCCTTCAACCGCGACAGCGCCCTGATCAACCGCCTTTACCCCGGTTCCGAGCAGATGTTCGTGGTGCTCGAAGGTAAAGAACTGGACGCGATGAAAACGCCCGAGGTGCTCGACTGGATGCTGCGCTTCTCGCGCTACATGGAGCGCCAGCCGGAGATCGGCGGTTCGGTGTCGCTGGCCGACATCGTCATCGACATCCGTCGCAACCTCTACGAAGGCAACCCGCGCTACGGCGAGCTGGGCCTGAGCCGCATGGAAAACGGCGAGCTGATCAGCTTCTACATGCAAGGTGCCGACCCGGACGACCTGACCCAGTTCGCCGACGTGCAGTTCCGCAATGCCGCCGTGACCCTGTTCTTCCGCGATCACAAGGGCGACACCCTGCGCAAGGCGACCCACTACGCCAACGAGTTCATCCGCGACAACCCGCTGGAAGGCGCCGAGGTGAAGCTGGTCGGTGGCGTGCTGGGGATCATCGCGGCGGTCAATGAGATCCTTCTCGGCGACCAGATCGAGGCCACCGCGCTGGCCTTCCTGGTGGTGGTGCTGTGCTGCCTGGTGGTCTATCGCTCTTCGGTCAGCGGCATCTTCTTCATCATCCCGGTGCTGATCTCCAATGTGGTGACCTTCGCCTTCATGGCCTGGCAGGGCATCGGCATGAGCATCAGCACCCTGCCGGTGGTGGCCCTGGGCATCGGTCTGGGCGTGGATTACGCCTTCTACATCGTCGATTCGATGAAGGAATTCCTGGAGAAACACCCGGATGCCGACCCGCTCGACGCGGTGCTGCAGTCCCTCGGCTCGGCGGGCCGCGGGGTGCTGCTGACGGCCTTCACCCTGGCTGCCGGGGTGCTGTTCTGGTCGTTCTCCTCCCTTCGTTTCCAGGCGGAGATGGGCATGCTGATCGGCCTGTGGCTGATGGTTTCGGCACTGACCTCGCTCTTCGTCATGCCTTCGCTTGCGCTGGTGTTCAAACCGAAATTCATCTTTGAGCACGGCCAGACGAAAGATGCCCCGATCTGCGGGCGTATCCACCAACCTGAACACATCAGGAACTGAAAATGAGCGCACACAACAACAATACGAAAGTGTGGTCTGGCAAAACTCCGATCGCTTGCGCGGTTCTGCTGGCTGGTATGGGAGTGCAGGCTGGGGCACAGGCTGATGAAGGGTTCTTCTCCGACTGGGAGGTCAGTGGCTATGCACGCCAGCACATGTCCTGGAACCTGGAGAATCCCTATGTGATGGACACCGATGATCCCAACGGGCTGGTCGGGGCGAAGCGCAAGGGCAATTACCGCTACGACCTGTCGATGGCGCGTACCACGCTCAAGCTCAACCTGTTCAAGGACTTCGGCAACTCGCAGTTCAACATCTCCGGGCGCGTGGCCCGCGAGGTGGAAACCGATTACCTGAAAGACCTGCAGAAGAGCATGGACGGCAACGCCGCATCCGACCTGTTCAGCAACCGCAGCAAGTCCTCGGTCAACCTGATGGACGACGTTTACAACAGCGAGGAAATCCGCGAGCTGTGGTGGCAAACCGGGGTCACCCCGACCACCACCCTCAAGCTCGGCAAGCAGCAGGTGGTCTGGGGCGAGACCGACTTCTTCCAGTCGCTGGACGTGATCCACGGTTACGACATGCGCATCCGCTCGTTCCTTGAGCCAGAGAACGAGGACGTGCGCAAGCCGTTGTGGATGGTCAACCTGATGGAGCGCTTCGACAGCGTCGACGGCACCCTGCAACTGCTCTACATCCCAGGCCGGATGAACCGTGCCAGCGACCGCGGCAACAGCTATGACCTGGAAGGTGGGCGCTGGGCGAACAACCCGAACAAAGGCATCACCTTCGAGTCCGCCACCTTCGGCGCCGACGTGCCGTACAACTACGATCACAAGGCCGCCGACATGGACGATCCGTCCTACGGCGTGCGCTGGAAGGGCATGACCGGCGAGTGGGAGTACTCCCTGGGCTGGTTCCACGGCCCGTCGCAGAACCCGGTGATCAACTCCAACCCGAACAACCCACTAGGCGTCGGCAACGCCGCCAGTGGCCGTACCTACGTTGGTCCGTACAAGGGCGACTACAACTCCGACCCGAACTCCACCGTCGGCGAGCTGATTTTCCCCTTCATCGACGTGTTCGGGGTGACCGCCAACCGTTACCTGGAATCGGTCGATGCGGTGTTCTCCGCTGAGGTCTCCTACATCCCCAACGCGCCGTACAACATCGGCGTACAGGCCGGCGAAGCAGGCGGCTGCTCGTTCTTCCCGGGCTTCTGCGGGATCATCGAGAAAGACGTGGTCAAGACCATGGTGCGCATGGACAAGCAGCTCGGCCTGCAGAGCTACCTGGGCACCAGTCGTCCGTCGTTCTTCTCGGTGCAACTGTTCAACACCTGGATCACCAACTACGACCGTGATGACGAAGTGGTCAACACCGCCGGCTTCAGTGGCCGGGCCAAGGAATACTCGACCATCGCCACCGCCATCCTGGCGACCAACTACGACAACGACCGCATCAATCCGACCCTGGCCGTGGGCACCGACCTGACCTATGGCGGCAGCTTCATCGTGCCCAGCGTCGAGTTCGCCTATGGCAACAACTGGCGAGTACGTGTCGAGGCCGACCTGTTCTTCAACGACGAGCGGCAGAAGCGCGCCCTGCAAGGCTTCAACAACACCAACCTGTTCGGCTACTTCGATGGCAACGACCAACTGGCCGTCCGCGTGACCTACCAGTTCTGATCCAGGAGATAACAACAATGACATTCCTCAAGCATCACCTCGCCGCTTCCCTGGCGCTGACCTTCTCGGTCGCGCTGGCCGCACAGGCCGCCGAGCTGACACCGGGTACGCGGATCGAAGCGGGCAACCTCGCCCAGCACCTGGGCGACACCTTCGAGGGCCACAGCATCGGCGACCTGCTCACCGAACGCATGCAGATCCTGATCAAGGACGAAGGCCTGGCCATCACCCTCAAGGCTTCCGAGCCGATCACCCTGGGCAAGGACTACGTGGCCGCGACCAAGGCCAACGAAGGCAAGGCCGTGTACAACCGCGACACCCGTCAGGTCGAAGGCTGGGTGGCCGGCGTGCCGTTCCCCAACGTCAGTCAGGACGACCCGGACGCTGCCGCCAAGCTGATCTGGAATCACCACTACGCCCAACCGATCAAGAACCTGCAGGACTACCCCAAGTTCGGCTACCTGTTCCTCAACGACAAGGTCGGCCTCGAGCGCCGCCAGGAGTGGGCTTTCAAGCGCTACTACATGAAGGGCCGCCTGGGCACCGAGCAGACCGTCGAGGGTGACGGCAGCATCCTCACCAAGACCCTGCTGTACGCGACCTACCCCAACGACATCCGCGGCCTGGGCCTGTTCACCGTGCGTTACGACTCGCCCAAGCTGGAAGACTCCTGGGCCTACGTGAAGTCGGTACGGCGCACCCGTCGCCTATCCGGCGGCACCTGGATGGACCCCATTGGCGGCACCGACCAGCTCAGCGACGACATCGAGATTTTCAACGCCCACCCGAGTTGGTACCCGGATTACAAACTGCTCGGCAAGCGCTGGATCCTCGCCGTAGCCAACTCCCAGGGTGAAACCTGGAACCAGAAGGCCAGCGGCAACGCCGAGTTCCCGGTCATCGACCTGGATAACAAGCCGTTCTGGAACCCCAAGGCCGAATGGGAACCGCGTGAAGTCTGGGTGCTGGAAGCCACCACCCCGCCGGAGCACCCGTACAGCAAGAAAGTGATGTACATGGATACCCAGTTCCCACGCTTCTACCAGGCCGAGGCCTACGACCGCAAAGGGCAGTTCTGGAAATGGATGAATTACCACCTCAAGACCATCAAGACCGAGGATGGCGATGTGGGGATCGTGTCCGCCGCGGGCTTCACCATCGACTACCAGCGCCGCCATGGCACGGTGTTCGTACTGGGTGGCCCGCGCCTGAACACACCGGGTGTCACCGCTGACGATGTCAATCTGCGCGAACTCGAAAAAGCCGCGCGTTAAGCCGAAATAGCCGAGGGGGGTCGATACCCCTCGGTCCAAGATGCACAACAAAGCCAAGAAAGTGCTTGGAGGCAACATGAGTTTTCGTTTGGGTGTTGATGTAGGCGGAACCTTTACTGACCTGCTCCTGATCAACGATGTCACGGGTGACAGCTACACCGCCAAGGTGCCTTCCACGCCGCACAATCCCTCCATCGCGGTGCTCAATGGCATCGAGAAGATCTGCCAGACCTCGGGCGTCGAGCCGTCCGCCATTCGCTCGGTGATGCACGGCACCACGGTCGCGACCAACGCCATCCTGACCCGCCGCGGCGCCAAGGTCGGCCTGGTGACCACCAAGGGCTACAAGCAGGTGCTGCATATCGCCCGCTCCTTCGTACCTGGCGGCCTCGGCGGCTGGGTGACCTTCAACAAGGGCGAACTGCTCGCCCCGCTGGAACTGACCGTCGAAGCCGACGAGCGCATCGACACGCATGGTGCCGTGGTGCGCGAGCTTGATCGTGAGGCGATTCGCTCCGAGCTGCTGCGCCTCAAGCAGGCCGGCATCGAGGCGCTGACCATTAGCCTGGTCAACGCCTACGCCAGCGGCGCACACGAACAGGCCATCTACGACATCGCCCGCGAGGTGATGCCTGGCGTGCCGGTATCGCTGTCTTCGGAAGTGGTGCCGGAAATGCAGGAGTACGAGCGCACCGAAACCACCGTGGTCAACAGCTACGTGCGCCCGGAAGTGGCTAACTA
The DNA here is from genome assembly GCF_900115475.1 of Ectopseudomonas composti. Lineage (GTDB taxonomy): Bacteria > Pseudomonadota > Gammaproteobacteria > Pseudomonadales > Pseudomonadaceae > Aquipseudomonas > Aquipseudomonas composti. The sequence goes on along the minus strand of NZ_FOWP01000006.1, from coordinate 143,368 downwards.
CCTGGAACACCTGCAAGGCGAGCTGTGCAGCCGCCTGCGCCCAGACGTGCAACTGTCCATCCTGCGCTCCGACGGCGGCCTGGCCACCAGCCAGTCCGCCGCCAGCACGCCGGTCAACCTGCTGCTCTCAGGCCCAGCCGGCGGCGTGGCAGGGGCGATCTGGTTCTGCTCCCGTGGCGGCTTCAGCAAGGTGCTGACCTTCGACGTCGGCGGCACCTCTACCGACGTGGCGCTGATCGACAACAACCAGGCGCGCATTCGCCGCGAAACCCGCGTCGGTGACGTAGCCGTGCGTGCACCGTCGGTCGACGTGCGTACCATCGGCGCCGGTGGCGGCTCCATGGCCTCGGTGCCGGAGCTGACCCGCGCGCTGCGCGTCGGCCCGGAAAGCGCCGGTGCGGTGCCTGGCCCTGCGGCCTATAACAAGGGCGGCACCGTCGCCACCGTGACCGACGCCAACGTGGTGCTGGGCTACCTGCCGGCCGAGCAGAAGCTCGGTGGCGACTTCCAGGTGCGCAAGGATCTGGCCACAGCCGCCGTGCAGGCCACCGCCGATGCCATGGGCGTGTCGCTGTTCGAGGCGGCCGAAGGCATCGTGCGCATCGCCAACGAGCACATGTTCGGTGCGCTGCGTCTGATCAGCGTCGAGCAGGGCTACGACCCGCGCGACTTCGCCCTGTGCGGCTTCGGCGGCGCCGGCCCGCTGCATGCCAACGCCCTGGGCATCCTGATGAATGCCTGGCCGGTAATCATCCCGCCAGGCCCGGGTGTGCTCTGCGCCTACGGCGACGCCACCACCCGCGTCAAGGACGAGGCCTCGCGCTCGCTGGTGCGCCGCGTCAGCGACATGAGCGTCGAGGAAGTGGTGCAGATTCTCCAGCAACTCGGCGACAGCGTGCGCAGCTCGTTGGCCGCGCAGGACATTCCCGCCGAGGTGCAACAACTGACCTGGCAGGCCGACGTACGCTACCAGGGCCAGGCGTTGCTGCTGACCCTGGACATCGACCCGGACGAGTTGACCCGTACCGGCATGCAGGCCATCACCGCCGCCTTCGATGCCGAACACGAGCAGCTGTTCACCTTCGCCCTCAACGAAGCCCATGAGCTGGTCAACCTGCGTGCCATCGCCCGCGCGCCACGCCCGGAGATCACCGAGCGTGCCTTCGAGAGCGCCACCAGCAGCCTGGCCGAGGCGCAGGTCGGCCACACCCCGGTGCACTATGCCGGCCAGGACTACGACGCGGCGCTCTATGCGCGCGGCAAGCTGAGTCCGGGCCTGATCGTGCCGGGGCCGGCCATCGTCATGGAGATGGACTCCACCACCCTCGTTCTTCCGGGTTACGAAGCGGCCGTGGACCGCGTCGGCAATCTGTTGATCCGCCCGCTGGGCCATCAGGAGTAAGCGTCATGGTTGCGCGCATCAAACAAGAAAACAGCAATCCGTTCCAGCGTGTCGACGTCGACGGCATCACCATCGACATCGTCGAGAACGCCCTGGGCAACGCCCGTAACGAAATGGACGCGGTGCTCTTTCGTACCGCCATGAGCCCGGGCATCCGCGAACAGGGTGATGCCTTCCCGATGATCGCCACCTGCGACGGCAAGATGATCGTCGGCCAGTTCGGCTCCTTCATCAGCGGCTTCCTGCGCAGCTACGAAGGCGAAATCGAAGAAGGCGACGTGTTCCTCACCAACGACCCGTACCTGTGCAACGGTGCGGTCAGCCACCTGCCGGACTGGCTGGTGCTGATGCCGATCTTCAAGAACGGCCGGGTGATCAACTACGCCGCCATGTTCGGCCATATGTCCGACGTCGGCGGCAAGGTGCCGGGTAGCCTGCCGACCAACGCCAGTTCGATCTGGGAAGAAGGCATCCGTATCCCGCCGGTGAAGCTGTACCGCCGTGGCGAGATGAACGCCGACATGCTCGACGTGATCCTGCACAACGTGCGCATGCCACGCTGGAACCGCTCCGACCTCAACGCCATCGTCGCCGCCTGCCGCACCGCCGGCAAACGCTGCGTCGAACTGGCCGAGCGCTTCGGTGACGACGTGTTCTACAGCGCCCAGCAGGAAATGCTCGAACGCACCCACCGGGCCATGAAAGAAGTCATCGGCCGTGTGGTGCCCGAGCACCGCCAGGTGTTCGAAGACTACATCTGTGACGACGGCGCAGGCCTCGGCCCCTATACCCTGCGCTGCGCACTGTGGCGCGAGGGCGACAAGGCGATCTTCGACTTCGAGGGCACCGACCCGCAGGCACCGTCCTCGGTCAACTTCTACCTCAACGAAGAGATGTTCAAGATCTTCTTCGGCGCACTGACCATCAGCCTGTTCGACCCGGCGATCCTGCTCAACGACGGTTTCTACGACCTGGTCGAGGTGCGCATCCCACGAGGTTCGATCCTCAAGCCGAACTTCCCCGCCGCCCTGTCCTGCCGCACCCACCTGCTGGGGCGCATCTTCGACATGATGGGCGGGCTGCTCGGCCAGGGCACACCGCAAGCGATGAACGCCGCCGGCTTCTCCGACTCGCCGCACTTCATGTACTCGGGCTACGACCAACAGGGCGAATGGTTCCAGCTGTTCCAGATCGGTTTCGGCGGCATTCCGGGGCGGCCGGTGGGCGACGGCCCGGACGGCCACTCGCTGTGGCCGGGTTTTACCAACGTGCCCAACGAGTTCGTCGAGGCGTACTTCCCGCTGCGCATCGAAACCTACGAAACCCTCGCCGACTCCGGCGGTGCCGGCCTGCACCGTGGCGGCAATGGCCTGCGCGTGGCCTACCGCTTGCTGGTCGACGGCGAAGTGTCGATCCACGACGACCGCTGGCTGACCTACCCCTGGGGCGTCAACGGTGGTGCACCGGGTGAGCGCAGCCGCAAGGAACTGATCCGTGCCGATGGCACCCGGCAGATGCTGCCGGCCAAGTGCGACAACATCCAGGTCAAGGCCGGCGACCTGGTGCTGTTCGACACCTGGGGCGGTGGTGGCTGGGGCGACCCGCTGCAGCGTGATCCGGCCAAGGTGCTCACTGATGTGCGCAAGGGCCTGGTCAGTGCCGACGGCGCCCGCCGCTACGGCGTGGTGGTCGCCAATGATGCCGTGGACGAGAGTGCGACTCGCGCCCTGCGCGAGGTCATGGCGGCCGAGCGGGGCGAGATCGAACTGTTCGATCGCGGCGGCACGCTGGACGAACTCAAGGCACGCTGCCTGGCCGAAACCGGCCTGCCGGCACCGACCACACCGTCCTGGAACTGAGGAATCGCCATGGCTCTGGATTCCCGCTCCCTCTCCCCGGCCCAGCGCTATGCGCTGGTGCTGGTGGATCTCTCGGTCGGTTTCACCGACCCGACGAAAAGCCCGCTGGCCAGCGAATGCCCGGCGGTCATCGAAGCCAACCGCAAGCTGCTGGAGGCCTTTCGCCGACGTGGCTGGCCGGTGATTTTCACCACCGTGGCCTATGACCAACCCAGCCAGGCAAGGGTGTTCCGCGAAAAGATTCCGGCGCTGAACGTGCTGGCGGCCGGCTCGGAGCTGGTACGGATCGACCCGCGCCTGACACCGCAGGACGGCGAGCCGGTGCTGGTGAAGTTCTGGGCCAGTGCCTTCTTCGGCACCGACCTGGCGCAACGCCTGCACGAGGCCGGCGTCGATGGTGTGATGGTCACCGGCCTGACCACCAGCGGCTGCGTGCGGGCAACCGCGCTGGACGCGCTGCAGCACGAGTTCCGCGTGCTGCTACCGGAACAGGCGGTGGGTGATCGCGATGCACTGGCGCACCAGGCCAACCTGCGCGACCTGCAGATCAAGTACGCGGACGTGCGCGACCTGGAGGATTGCCTTGCGCTGCTGGGCTAGCGCACTGGCGCTGGCGGCCGTCGCCGGTTGTTCGGCGACGGCGCCCAGTCACGCTCCATCGACGGCCAGCAGCTCGGAGGGTGGCCGCTGTGCCGCCTTTTCCGATGCCTGGGTCAGCCACTTCCAGGCCAACGTGGCGAAGCTCGATGGCCAGCGCGTCGCCTCACTCGATCAGTCCCTGGCGCAGGCGCGCCAGGCCCTGCTGGACGCCGGCCAGGACGAGAACGCCTGCCAGAAGCCGTACTGCATCATCCAGCCGAAGGCCGGAGGGCGCCTGGACAGCTACTGCGGCTACCGGGACGCCGACCCCACTGGCAACGAGCTGTACCGCTGGGTGCCCTGGACACCTGCCCGACGCTGACCTCACAACAACCATATAAGAATCGCCCTTTTCTACTGCCGAGGTACACACCGTGGGAGCACAAACGCTCTACGACAAGCTCTGGGATCGTCATCGCGTGGAGGATCTGCCCGATGGCTCGACCCTGCTCTACATCGATCGCCACCTGCTGCACGAGGTGACGTCACCACAGGCCTTTGCCAACCTGCGCCTGGCAGGGCGCAAGCCCTGGCGCGTGGACACCAGCCTGGCCACGCCCGACCACAATGTGCCGACCCTGGGTCGCGAGCAAGGCCTGGGCGGCATCAGTGACCGCATCGCCCGGCAGCAGATCGCCGTACTGGAAAGCAACGCCCGCGAGTTCGGCATCCCACTGTTCGCCCTCGACGACATGCGCCAGGGCATCGTCCATGTGGTCGGTCCTGAGCAAGGGCTGACCCTGCCGGGCATGACCCTGGTCTGCGGCGACTCGCACACCGCCACCCACGGTGCCTTCGCCGCACTGGCCCATGGCATCGGCAGCAGCGAGGTCGAGCACGTGCTGGCCACCCAGACGCTGCGCAGCCGCAAGCTGAAGAACTACCGCATCCGCGTCGAAGGCGACTTGGCCCCAGGTGTCACCGCCAAGGACCTGGCGCTGTACATCATCGGCCGCATCAGCAGCGCCGGCGGCAGCGGACACGCCATCGAGTTCTGCGGCCCGGCCGTCGAAGCGCTGTCGATGGAAGCGCGCATGACCCTGTGCAACATGAGCATCGAGGCCGGCGCACGCGTTGGCCTGGTGGCCTATGACCAGACCACCGAACGCTACGTGCGCGGCCGCCCGCTGGCACCGTCGCCGGAGCACTGGGACGCGGCCACCGCCTACTGGCGTGAGACGCTGCATTCGGACACCGATGCACGTTTCGACCAGGAACTGACGATCCAGGCCGCCGATATTCGCCCGCAGGTAACCTGGGGCACCTCGCCGGAAATGGTCCTGTCGATCAGCGACCACGTCCCGACCCTGGACATGGCGCGCGACGCCCTGCAACGCCTGGACTGGGAACGCGCACTGGCCTACATGGATCTGCAGCCAGGCCAGGCGCTGGCCGGCGTGCCACTGGACCGTATCTTCATCGGCTCCTGCACCAACGCGCGCATCGAAGACCTGCGCGCCGCCGCCGACGTGCTCCGTGGCCGCCGCGTGCACGAGCGCATCCGCCAGGCGCTGGTGGTGCCAGGCTCCGGCCTGGTCAGCCTGCAGGCCGAGCGCGAAGGCCTGGACCGTATCTTCAAGGCTGCCGGTTTCGAGTGGCGCGCACCGGGCTGCTCCATGTGCCTGGGCATGAACGCGGATCGCCTGAACCCTGGCGAACGCTGCGCGGCGACCTCCAACCGCAACTTCGAAGGCCGTCAGGGCAAGGGCGGTCGCACCCACCTGCTGTCGCCGACCATGGCCGCCGCTGCCGCCGTGGCCGGTGAATTGATCGATTTCAGGAGTCTGTGAGCATGCAGCCGCTGATCACCCACCAGGGCATCATCATCCCGCTCAACCGGGCCAACATCGACACCGACATGCTGCTGCCCAAGCAGTACCTCAAGAGCCTGGAAGCCTCGGGCTTCGGCGCCTTCCTGTTCGACGACGAACGCTACCTCGACCCCGGCGAGATCGATACACCACTGGACAGGCGCCGCGAGAACCCTGCCTGCATCCTCAACCAGGCGCCCTATCGCCAGGGCAGCGTGGTGCTGACGCAAGCCAACTTCGGTTGTGGCTCCAGCCGCGAGCACGCGGTGTGGGCGCTGCGCGATTTTGGGGTCCGGGTGGTCATCGCCCCCAGCTTCGGCGATATCTTCCGCAACAATTGCTTCAACAACGGCGTCCTGCCTCTGCTGCTGGAGCAAGCGGCCATCGACGAGCTATTCGCCCTGACCGAGGCCCAGCCCGGCCTGCAGGCCGCGGTGGATGTGGAACGTCGCTTGCTTTCGGTTGGTGGCGGGGTATGGTGTTTCGAGCTCGACGAGGGGCGCCGCCAGCGCCTGCTCAAGGGTCTCGACGAGGTCGGCGAAAGCCTCTGCCACGGGGCGCAGATCAGCGCCTACGAAGCACACCGCCGGCTCAGCGAACCCTGGCTTTTCCGCAATTGAGCGTCGCCGGCCGGAGGCCGGCTCCCAGTGCCCATGCTTCATAACAATAAGAGGGTCAATACACCGTGGAATTCGCCAACGCGGAACTCGACCGGGTACGAGTCTGCCTGATCGGCAACTCCAAGCTGAGCCAGGTGGTGCATAGCCTGATTCCTGAGTTCGAGGCTCTGGCCAGCATCACCATCATCGACAACATCTTCAACGATGCGGTGAAGGCAGCACGTGACCTGATCGAGCAGCAGCAGGTGGACATTTTCATCAGCGCGGGGGCCAACGCCTTCTACCTGCAGGACACCCTGCCCATCCCTGTGCTGGCCTTGAAGGTGGAGCAGGCCGACCTGATCCAGGCCGTGCTCACCGCTCGGCGCATCTCATCGAAGATCCTGCTGCTGACCTACGAGCGGCAGGAAACCAACGTCGAGCTGCTCAGCCTGTTTGACGGAGTCGAACTCACCCACCACACCTACAGCACCGCCGAGCACGCCAAGGAAATCTTCCACAGCGTGCGCAACGAGGGCTTCGGGGTGGTCATCGGCTCCAGCTATGCCTGCGATATTGCCGAATACGCGGGGATGCAATCGGTATTGCTGTACTCGCGCGAATCGTGCCGCAACCTGCTGCGCAAAGCGATACGCCAAGCCGGGCAGCACAAGCGTGAGCAGCAACACGCCGCCATCGGTCAGTTTCTGCTGGAACAAAACCAGCAGCCCCAGGTGCTCACCAACCGCATGGGCGCAGTGGTGGCCTGGAACAATGCCGCCAGCACATTGATCCCAAACATCGGCCGACGCCGACGCCTGGATGGCGTACTCGACAGCAAAATGCTCGATGCTCAGAGCCTGCGAGCAGAAGGCCTGCTGCTGGGCGACCGGTTATGCAGCTTGAACAAACAGCCGTTCGAGCTCAAAGGTGAAACAGTCGGTTTCCTCTACAGTTTCCAGCTCAGCCCACTGGCCATAACACAGGACGATGGTCGTCGACTGGTATTCCAGTCTAGCCGCATGGCAGAAGTACAGAACCAATTGAACGTCTACGGTGCGACGCCAGGTACCGTATTGATCCGTGGTGAAACCGGTACCGGCAAGGAGCTGGCAGCACGCCAGGTGCATGTATCCAGCGCCAATGCCAAGGGCCCGTTCGTGGCGATCAACTGCGCGGCGATCCCTGCCGAGTTGTTCGAATCGGAGCTGTTCGGTTACGCCGAGGGCGCCTTCACCAGTGCCAAGAGTGGCGGTAAGTCCGGCCTGCTGGAAAGCGCCAACAACGGCACCTTCTTCATGGACGAGATCAACTCGTTGCCGCTGCCGCAGCAGGCCAAATTGCTGCGCGTATTGCAGGAACGCGAAGTGAGCCCGGTCGGCTCGCGGCGACCGATCTCGCTGAACATCAAGTTCGTCGCCGCCTGCAACGTCGACCTGATGGACGAAGTTCGCGCCGGGCGCTTCCGCGAAGACCTCTACTACCGCATCAGCACCTTCGCCGTGCACATCCCGCCGCTGCGCGAGCGGGTCGAAGACATTCCGGTGCTGACCGCTTACCTGATGCGCCGCGAAGGCCTGCGCTACGCCCTTGAGGTGGAACCGGACGCGCTGATCAAAGGCGTGGCCCCGGTGTTTCGCCGCTATCACTGGCCCGGCAATGTGCGCCAGCTGGAAAACGTGGTGGAACGCCTGATCGTCTCGCAGCGCATGTACGGCAGTTGCGAAGCCCTGCTCGAGGCGCTGCCGCGAGTGGTGCCCGAACTCTACGCACCGCTCGGCGAGGGTGAGAACGGCGGGCACCTGCATCACGTCGAGCAGGAAGAAATCGTCAAGGCGCTGCAACTGTTCGCCGGCAACAAGAGCATGGCCGCCGAATACCTGGGCATCAGCCAGACCACCTTATGGCGCCGCCTCAAACGTTTGCACAGTGGAGAGAACCCCCTATGAAAGCCTGGCAGGCAACGCCGCCTTTCGGACTCGCGGCCCTGCGCCTGATCGAACGTCCCCGCCCGACGCCAGGCCCGCAGCAGGTGCTGATCAAGGTGCAGGCTGCGGCCCTCAACTACCGTGACCTGGAAATGGCCAACGGCACCTACCAGGGACAACCGCAGCACGCTTTCACCCTGCTCTCGGATGGCGCTGGCGAGGTGGTCGAAGTCGGCACGGCGGTCACCCGGTTCACACCGGGAGAGCGGGTGATCGGCTGCTTCTGGCAGGGCTGGGAAGGCGGACGCCTGGGCGATACCGGCAACGCGCTGCCCCTGGGCGGCCCGCTCGACGGCATGCTCAGCGAATACGCGCTGCTCGATGAACGTGGCGTGGTGCCCTGCCCCGCGCACCTGTCCTGGGAAGAAGCCGCCACCCTGCCCTGCGCCGCATTGACGGCCTGGCAGGCGTTGGTGGTCGAAGGCCAGGTCAAGGCCGGCGACTGGGTGCTACTGCAAGGCAGCGGCGGCGTGTCGCTGTTCGCCCTGCAATTCGCCCTGTTGCACGGCGCCCGAGTGATCGTCAGTTCCAGCCAGGATGACAAGCTGCAGCGCCTGCACGCGCTCGGCGCCACTGGGCTGGTCAACTACCGCAGCACGCCCGACTGGCACGAACAGGTCATGGCCATCACCCAGGGGCACGGCGTCGACCATGTGCTGGAAGTGGGCGGCCCACGCAGCTTCGCTCAGTCGCTGCTATCGCTGCATGCCAGCGGCCAGATCAACGTGATCGGCTACCTCGGCGGCCAGCAGGGTGAAATCAACCCGTTGCTGATCCTGCAGCGCAATGCCCGTGTGCGCGGTATCGCCGTCGGCCCGCGACAGTCGCTCGAATCGATGAACCGCGCCATCGAGGCCAACGACCTGCGCCCGCTGATCGACAGTGTGCACGACTGGCTCGACCTGCCCGCTGCCCTGGCGCACCTGCAGTCGGGCCAGCACTTCGGCAAGGTGGTGCTGCGCATCAGCCACCCATGAACGAACAACCTACTGCCTTGAACCCGGTTGATCAGGAGTGCCTCATGCCAGCGGCTCTGACGATGCAACGCGTGCGAACCGAAGCGGATCCGTTCGAACCCTTCGCCCTGTCCCAGGCGATTGCGCTGGGTGACTGGCTGTTCGTGTCTGGCCAGGCCGCGCTGGATGCGCAAGGTGGTGTGGTCGGAGCCGGCGATTTCGTGCAGCAGGCCGAATGCGCCTTCGACAATCTGCAGCAGGTGCTGCAGGCCGGCGGCGCAAGCCTGGATGACGTGGTCAAGGTCACGCTGTTTCTCACCGACATGGGGCATTTCCCCGAGGTCGTGGAACTGCGCCGTCGCTACTTCCGTCCGCCCTATCCCGCGGACAGCATCGTTGAAGTCAAGGCGCTGGCACTGCCTGAGCTGATGTTCGAAATCGAGGCCATCGCCGTGCGCGGTGCCGGCGCTGCCAAGGCAACCGGTTAGAGCCTTTTCCTTTCCCTAGCGCTTCGTGCGAAAACCCTTACGAGTAGTCCGTCATGCCTGAATTCAACGCCCCGCTGCGCGACATGCGCTTCGTCCTTCATGACGTGTTCCAGGCCCCCAGCCTGTGGGCACGCCTGCCGGCCCTGGCGGAAACCGTCGACGCCGACACCGCCGACGCCATCCTCGAAGAAGCCGCCAAGGTCACCGGCAGCCTGATCGCCCCGCTCAACCGCAGCGGCGACGAGGAAGGCGCGCAGTGGGTCGATGGCGACGTGCGCACCCCGGCTGGTTTCCGCGAGGCCTACGCCACCTACACCGAAGGCGGCTGGGTCGGCCTGTCCGGCAACCCGAATTACGGCGGCATGGGCATGCCCAAGATGCTCGCCGTGGCCTTCGAGGAGATGCTCTACGCCGCTGGTTCCAGCTTCGCCCTGTATTCGGCGCTGAGCTCCGGCGCCTGCCTGGCCATCGACGCCCACGCCAGCGAAGACCTTAAAACCACCTACCTGCCGCCAATGTACGAAGGCCGCTGGGCCGGCTCTATGTGCCTGACCGAGGCCCACGCCGGCACCGACCTGGGCATTATCAGAACCCGCGCCGAGCCGCAGGCAGACGGCAGCTACAAGGTCACCGGCAGCAAGATCTTCATCACCGGCGGTGAGCAGGACCTGACCGAGAACATCATCCATCTGGTGCTGGCCAAGCTGCCAGACGCGCCGGCCGGGCCGAAGGGCATCTCGCTGTTTCTGGTACCCAAGGTGATGGTGAGTGCCGATGGCAGCCTCGGCGCACGCAACGCCGTGAGCTGCGGTTCCATCGAACACAAGATGGGCATCAAGGCTTCGGCCACTTGCGTGATGAACTTCGACGGCGCCACCGGTTACCTGATCGGCGAGGTCAACAAGGGCCTCGCGGCGATGTTCACCATGATGAACTACGAGCGCCTGTCCATCGGCATTCAGGGCATCGGCTGCGCCGAGGCGTCCTACCAGTCGGCAGTAGCCTATGCCCGCGAGCGTATCCAGAGTCGCGCCGCCACTGGCCCGGTCAATCACGACAAGCTCGCCGACCCGATCATCGTCCACGCCGATGTGCGCCGCATGCTGCTGACCATGAAGGCGCTGAACGAAGGCGGTCGTGCCTTTGCCTGCTACGTCGGCCAGCAACTGGATCTGGCCAAGTACACCGAGGACGCCAGTGAACGGCAGAACGCCGAGGCGCTGGTCGCCCTGCTCACCCCGGTGGCCAAGGCCTTTTTCACCGACACCGGTCTGGAAAGCTGCGTGCACGGCCAGCAGGTGTTCGGCGGCCACGGCTATATCCGCGAATGGGGCCAGGAGCAGTTGGTGCGCGACGTGCGCATCGCACAGATCTACGAAGGCACCAACGGCATCCAGGCACTCGACCTGCTGGGGCGCAAGGTGGTGGCCAATGGCGGCGCCGCGCTGCGCCTGTTCGCCAGCGAAGTGCGCGACTTCGCCCATGCCCATGAATCGCCGTTCGGCGAACGCCTGGTGGAAGCGCTGGAGCGCCTGGAAGCGGTCAGCGGCTGGCTGCTGGAGCAGGCCAAGGGCGATCCCAACTCGGTGGGCGCCGCGTCGGTGGAGTACCTGCACCTGTTCGGCTATGTCGCCTACGCCTACATGTGGGCACGCATGGCCGCCGTGGCGCAGGGCAAGCAGGATGAAGACGAAGCCTTCTACGGCGGCAAGCTGGCCACTGCAGAGTTCTTCTTCGCCCGCCTGCTGCCGCGCACCCTGAGCCTGGAGGCGAGTATTCGTGCTGGCAGCCAGTCGCTTTACGGCCTGGCCGCAGAGCATTTCTAAACGTAGGGCGGGTGCAACCCGCCACCACCAAGCAGGCGGGTTGCACACGTCCTACCCGGACTCATGAACAGGCTCGGCCTTGCGGTACCCGCTGAGCATGAAGAACACCACCACCGCGAGCACGCCGACCAGCGCCGCCGAGGTCAGCAGCAAGGTCGAGTGAGTGGCCGAGAACGCTGCCTTGGCCGCGTCGATCAGGGCGCTGGCCTGCGGTTCGGCCAGCCCCTTGGCGACCAAGTAGCTGTCGCCAATGGAACGCGCGGCACGTTCGGCCAATGGTGCTGCCAATTCGGCGTCGAGCACGATGCTGTGACGGAACACACTGCTCATGAATACGCCGAAGAAGGTGATGCCCAGGCCCGTGCCGAGTTCGTAAGCGGTGGCTTCCAGCGAGCCGGCTGCCCCGCCCTTGCTGGCCTCCACCGAACCCATGATGGCGATGGACGAAGCCGTCAGGCCGATGCTCAGGGTCAGGCCCAGTAGCGCCAGCATCGCCGGCACGCCGAAACCGGGCTGGTGAAAATCGGCCAGGGCCAGGAAGGCCAGGGCCACGGCGGACAGCCCCAGCGATGTACTGGCCACCAGGCGCAGGCCGCAGAGGTTGGACAGGTAGCCGGCCACCGGGCCACCGACGGCCGCCGCCGCCATGATCGGGATCATGAAGATGCCGGCCTGCAGCGGCGTCTTGCCCAGCACGTACTGCAACTCCTGCGCCAGCGTCAGTTCGACCCCGGCCAGGGCGCCGATGGCCACCACCGCCATGATGATCCCGGCCAGGATCGCCGGGCGCGAGAACAGCGACAGGTCGAGCATGGGCGTCGCCGAACGCAGTTGCAGGCGCACGAAGAAGCTCAGCAGCGCGAACCCCAGCAGCGCCATCAGCAGCGCCACGCCCAGCGGCTGCGTGGCGCCGACCGCGGCCTTGATGCCATACACCAGCGCCAGCATGCCGGCGATCAGCAACAGCGCCTGGCCCAGTGCCCAGGTGCCGGGCGTGGTCGCTTCCGTGCGCGGCAGCAGCAGGAACACCAGCGGCGCGACCACCAGCATGATCGGCACATTGATCAGGAAGGCCGAGCCCCACCAGAAGTGCTCCAGCAACGCCCCACCAATCAGCGGCCCCAGTGCGGCGCCGGCCGCGCCGACCATGCCCCACAGCCCGAGTGCCATGGCACGCTCGTCTTCGTCCTCGAAGGTGCGACGGATGATGCCCAGCACGCACGGCATGATCATCGAACCGCCGAGGGCCAGTAGCACCCGTGCAGCGATGAGCAGCGCCGGATTCGGCGCGAAGGCCGCCAGCAACGAAGCGATGCCGAACACCACCAGGCCGGTGAGCAGCACGCGGCGGTTGCCGATGCGGTCGGCCAGGGTGCCCATGGGCACCAGCAGCCCCGCCATCAGCAGTGGGTAGATGTCGATGACCCACAACACCTCGGTGGCCGATGCGCCGAGCGCCAGGGTCAGCGAGGGCACGGCGATGTGCAGAATGGTCATGTCGATGACCACCGGCAGGAAGGCCAGCATGACGGCCAGCAGGATCAGCCAGCGACGGGGAATGACAGCGAACATGAACGGACTCGTGGGCAAAATCGAATGGACTCTACTGAGCCGCCGTGACAGCGGCAATCTTGGTGATGTCGCGCTCGCCCAGGCCGCCACCCAGTGACTTGAACAACGCCACCCGGTTGGCGATTTCCGCGCGACGCAGCTCCAGCAGCGCCAGCCGCGAGGCCTGCAACTGGCGTTGGGCATCGAGCAGTTCCAGGCGACCGTCGACACCCGCGCGGTAGCGCAGGTCGGATAGTTCCAAGCGCCGTTCGGCAGCCGTCACCGCGCGCAGTTGCGCCTCGATCTGGCGGTCGAAGGTGGCCGTACCGGCCAGCGCATCGGCCACCTCGCGGAAGGCCGTCTGAATGGCGCGCTCGTACTGGGCCACCGCCTCGGATTTGCGCACCTTGGCCAGGCGCAGTTCAGCACGCAGACGCCCGGCCTGAAACAGCGGTTGCGAGATCTGCGGCGTGAAGCGCCAGACCTGACGGCTCGGGTCGAACAAGCCACCGAGCGAGGTGCTGGCGTAACCGAACGACGCGGTCAGGGAGATCTGCGGGAAGAACGCCGCCCGCGCCGCGCCGATATCGGCATTGGCAGCGACCAGCATCTGCTCGGCCTGGCGCAGATCCGGCCGGTTCAGCAGCAGGTCGGCCGGCAACCCGGCCGGTAATTGCGCGATCACCGACTGACGCTCCAACGGCAAGCTGGCGGGCAGGTCGCCCGGCAGCTCGCTACCCACAAGCAATTGCAGGGCGTTGTCCGCCTGCGCCAGGGCGCGACGGCGCGCCTCCAGGTCGGCTTCGGCCAGGGCCACCTGCCCTTCCGCCTGGGCCACATCCAGGCTGCTGTTCTGCTCGGACTGTTTGAGCAGGCGCGCCAGTTCCAGCGACTGCTGCCAATCGCCTCGCGTGCGTTCGGCCAGTTGCAGTTGCTCGTCGGCCAGGCGTTGGGCGAAGTAGGCCTCGGCCACCGCGCCGACCAGGGTGATCTGCGCCGCATCGCGGCCCTGCTCGCTGGCCAGGTAACGGGCCAAGGCGGCATCGGACAGCGAGCGTACACGGCCGAACAGATCCAGCTCGAAAGCGCTGGTGCCGACGTTCACGGCGACCTGACGATTCACCTCGCGGCGCGACTCGCCGCTATTGCCCTGTGCCAGAGCACGTTCGCGCGTGTGGCTGGCGTCGAGCGACACCGACGGCAGCCGCGTGGACTCCTGGATATTGAACATCGACCGCGCCGCTTCCACATTCAGCGCGGCCAGGCGCAGGTCGCGGTTGTGCACCAGGGCCAGTTCGATCAGCCGCTGCAACTGGGGATCAGCGAACATCGTGCGCCAGCCCATTGCGCTGGCGGGCACGCCGCCGTCTTGTGCCATGACGGCATGGCCCACATCGGGGAAGCTGGCCGGCACCGGCGGCGTCGGGTGCTCCAGTTTGGGCGTCAGCGAACAGGCCGACAGGCAACCGACCAGGACGATTATCAAGAACGAACGCACGATCATTTCTCCTCACCGAGCTGCGGCACACTGGCGGTGCGCTGTGCGCGCCAACCCTGGAAGCGTTCCTGCAGCCCCATCACGAACACGAAGAAGGCCGGCACGAAGAACACCGCCAGCAGAGTGCCGCTGAGCATGCCGCCGAACACCCCGGTGCCGATGGCGTGCTGGGTTTCGGCACTGGCGCCGGAGGCGAGCATCAATGGCACCACGCCAAGGGTGAAGGCCAACGAGGTCATCAGGATCGGCCGCAGGCGCAGGCGCGCAGCGGTCACGGCGGCGTCGATCAGCGTGCGCCCCTCGGCATGCAACTGGCGGGCGAACTCGACGATGAGAATGGCGTTCTTCGCCGACAGGCCGATGATGGTGATCATCCCCACCTTGAAGAACACGTCGTTGGGCATGCCGCGCAGCATCACCGCAGCCACCGCACCGAGCAGGCCCAGCGGCACCACCAGCATCACCGACAGCGGGATCGACCAGCTCTCGTAGAGCGCCGCCAACACCAGGAACACCACCAGCGCCGAGAGCAGCATCAGCAGCGGCGCCTGCGCCGCCGACTGACGCTCCTGCAGCGACTGCCCGGTCCAGGCCACGGCGAAGCCCTGCGGCAACTGCGCCACCAGGCGCTCCATCTCGGCCATCGCCGCACCGCTGGACACACCGGCAGCGGCACCTCCGGCGATACGCACGGCGGGAAAGCCCTGGAAACGCATCATCTGCTGCGGCGACTCGCTCCATACCGGCGTCACCACTTCGCGCAGCGCCACCATGCCGCCGCTGGCGTTGCGCACGCGCAGGCCGAGCACGTCGTCCAGTTGCATACGCGCTGGAGCATCGGCCTGCAGGATGACCTGCTGCATGCGCCCGGCATTGGGGAAGTCGTTGACGTACAGCGAACCCATGGCCGCCGACAGCGTGCTGCTCACCGCCGCGAAGGACAGGCCCATGGCCTCGGCCTTCTGCCGGTCGATCTCCAGGCGGATGCTCTCGCCGGGCGGCAGGCCATCGGGGTAGACGTCGCTGACCACCTCGCTCTGCGCCGCCAGCTCCAGCAATCGAGCCTGCGCCGCCAGCAGCGCGGCCTCGCCACGATTGGCGCGATCCTGCAGGAACAGGGTGAAACCGGAGGACGTACCCAACTCGTCGATGGCCGGCGGCATGAGGCTCATCACCGTGCCTTCGACGTTATCGGCCATGGCCTGCTGCGCCAGCGCGGCTTCCTCGGCAGCCGTGGCGCCCTCTCGCTGATCCCAGTCCTTGAGCATGGTAAAGGCCATGGCCGCGTTAGGGCCGGAGCCGGCGAAGCTGAAGCCCAGCACCACCATGTTCGCATCCAGGCCCGGACGCGAGGCAACATGCGCCTCGTAGGCCTGGACCACGTCCAGGGTGCGTTCGCTGGTGGCGCCCGTGGGTAACTGGATGGAGGTCATGAAGTAGCCCTGATCCTCCTCGGGCAAGAAGGACGATGGCAACTGCGCGGCCGCGACGACCAGCACCACGCAGAGCACGGCGAACGCTGCCATCATCCGTCCACTGCGCCCGACCAGGCGCGCCACCCGAGCCCCATAGCTCGCCGT
Source organism: Ectopseudomonas composti (assembly GCF_900115475.1). Classification (GTDB taxonomy): domain Bacteria; phylum Pseudomonadota; class Gammaproteobacteria; order Pseudomonadales; family Pseudomonadaceae; genus Aquipseudomonas; species Aquipseudomonas composti. Next base: position 127,171 of record NZ_FOWP01000006.1, on the reverse strand, counting down.
AAGGCGCTCGAAACCACGGTTGAAGGCGCCGAAGAAGCCGCGTTTTTCATGATAATCCGCGCTCACCGGGCGCAGCAGCGTGGCGCACAGCGCCGGCGTCAGGGTCAGCGCGAGGAAGGCCGAGAACAGGATCGACACCGCCATCGACAGGGTGAACTGCTGGTAGATCACCCCCACCGAACCGCTGCCGAAGGCCATGGGGATGAACACGGCAGTCAGCACCAGAGTGATGCCGATCACCGCGCCGGTGATTTCCCGCATCGCCTGCAGAGTCGCTTCTTTCGGCGAAAGCCCCTGGGTGACCATCAGCCGTTCGACGTTTTCCACCACCACGATGGCGTCATCGACGATGATGCCGATGGCCAGCACCATGCCGAACATGGTCAGCGAGTTGATCGAAAACCCCGCCAGCAGCATCACCGCGAAGGTGCCGAGCAGCGCGATGGGCGCGACGATGGCCGGGATCAGCGTGTAGCGCAGGTTCTGCAAAAACAGGAACATCACCAGGAACACCAGCACCATGGCCTCGAGCAGGGTGTAGATCACCTTCTCGATGGACACCTTGACGAAGGGCGCGGTGTCGAACGGCACCGAGTAGGCCATGCCGGCCGGCATGCTCGGCGCAAGCTCGGCCAGGCGCTCACGCACGGCCGAGGCGGTGCGTACGGCATTGGCGCCCGGTGACAACTGGATGGCGGCACTGGTCGCCGCCACGCCGTTCTCGCGGTTGGAAAAACCATAGGACTGCGCGCCCAGCTCGACCCGTGCCACGTCGCCGAGCACCACCTTGGCGCCATCGGCACCGGCGCGCAGCACCACGGCAGCGAACTGCTCCGGCGTGCTCAGTTGCCCCTGCACGGTCAGCGGCACGGTCAGGCGCTGGCCTGGCACGGCGGGCTCGTCACCGACCCGACCGGGTGCGATCTGCGTGTTCTGCTGCTCGATGGCCTGGGCCAGCTCGTTCATCGTCAGGCCGTAAGCGGTGAGCTTGTTCGGGTCGACCCAAACGCGCATGGCCTGCTCGGCGCCAAACAGCTGCACACGGCCCACGCCGTCTATGCGGCGCAGTTCCTGGACGATGTTGCGCGCCAGGTAATCGTTCAGCGCCACTTCGTCGTACTGGCCGTTGGGTGAGGTCATGCCGACCATCATCAGAAAGCCCGAGGCGGCGGACTCCACCTGCACACCGTTCTGCCGCACGGCCTGGGGCAGGCGCGGCTCGACCGCCTTGATGCGGTTCTGCACGTCCACCTGGGCCAGCTCTGCGTCGGTGCCCGGCTTGAAGGTAGCGGTGATCTGCGCGGTACCCGAGGTATCCACCGAGGATTCGAAGTACAGCAGGTTCTTGACCCCCGACAGCTCCCGTTCGATCAGGCTCACCACCGAGTCGTTGAGGGTCTGCGGCGTGGCCCCCGGATAGGTGGCGTAAAGGGTTACCGAGGGCGGCGCCACTGACGGATAGCGGGCAATGGGCAACTGCGGGATGGCGATGACGCCAACCAGCACGATGAACAGGGCGATGACCCAGGCGAACACCAGGCGGTTGATGAAAAACTGCGGCATGACGATCTCTCCGAACTCAGCGCGCGACGGCGCTGAGGCGTTCGCCGTTGGCGGCGGGCTGCCAGGGGCGCGTGGCAACCTGGGCGTCGGGACTCAGACGTTCGATGCCCTCGACCACCACCTGCTGCCCGGCACTGAGCCCGGACACCACGCGGTAACGGCGCTCGACCAGCTCACCGAGTTCGACAGGCACCTGGCCTACTTGGCCCTGGGCATCGACCACCCACACGCTGGCCTGGCCTGCCGTACGGGTCACAGCCTGCTGCGGCACGCTGAGGGCGGCGGGGTAATGCGCGCGGGGAATCCGTGCCTGCACGTAGAGGCCGGGCAGCAAGCGGCGTTGCGGGTTATCCACCAGTACGCGCAGCAGCACGTTGCCGGTACCGGCATCCACCTCGATGCCGGAGAACAGGATGCGCCCGCGCATGCCCAGCGGCTTGCCGTCGCTGCCGAGGATGTCCACGCTCAGTTCCGGTGTCGCCGAGCCGGCCTGCTGACGCAAGGTGTCCAGGATCGAAGCGGACTGACGCACATCGACGTACACCTGGTCGATCTGCTGGATGCGCGCCATGGGCGTGGCATCGGTGGGCGACACCAGCGCCCCTTCGCTGACCAGCGCCTGATCGATGCGCCCGGCAATCGGCGCCTCGACGCTGGCGAATTGCAGATCCAGCTTGCGCCGCGCCAGCGTCGCACGGGCCTGGGCCACATCGGCGGCAGCCTGCTCGCGCTGCGCCACGGCATCGTCATACACCTGGCGGCTGACCGCCTCGGCCTGCACCAGCGGTTTCAGACGCTCGGCCTGCACACTTGCCCGCGCCAGGGTCGCCTCGGCACGCTGCATGGCAGCGGCAGCGCTGTCGACCTCGGTTTTGAACGGTGCCGGGTTGATCTGGAACAGCACGGCACCGGCCTGGATCTCGGCGCCCTGCTCGAACAGGCGGCGTTGCACGATGCCGCCGATCTGCGCACGAATCTCGGCACTGCGCACGGCAGCGACACGCGCCGGCAGATCCTCGCTGACCGCCAGTTCATGTGCCTCAAGCGTCAGCACCGACACCTGCATTGGCGCGGCCTCTTCGCTTTGCTCTGGCGCCACATCGCACCCTGCCAGCGCCAATACGGCAAGCCCTGCGAGCACGATGCCCAGATGCCGCTGTTTGCTGCCCATAACCCACTCCTCGTTGCCCACTGCGCTCCGCTGACCTGATGGCGACCGGGAGCTGATCGAGGCTGCAGTCTGGAGCAGCACTGTTGCGAATGATTCGAGGCTTTGTGGAGAAAGCATGGAGGCCGCGATAACATTCAGCGCCACCGTCTGCGAGCCTGCCCATGTCCGAGCCCCACGCACGCACCAGCCCCGCCTCCTCCGCTCCGGCACTGGTGCTGATCGCCGAGGACGAAGCCGAGATCGCCGACATCCTCATCGCCTACCTGCAACGCAGCGGCCTGCGCACCCAGCACGCCAGCGATGGCCAGCAGGCCCTGGACCTGCATCAGGCACTCAAGCCGGATCTGCTGCTTGACGTGCAGATGCCCGTGCTCGATGGCTGGAAGGTGCTCAGCGAGATTCGCTCCCGTGGCGACACCCCGGTGATCATGCTCACGGCGCTCGATCAGGACATCGACAAGCTGATGGGGCTTCGCCTGGGCGCCGACGACTACGTGGTCAAACCCTTCAACCCGGCCGAGGTGGTGGCGCGGGTGCAGGCGGTACTGCGGCGCACGCGGGCAAGCGTCCCCGCCGCCTCGCAGATGCTGCGCGTCGGCGCGTTCCAGATCGATCTGGACAACCATGAGGCCAGTGTTTTTCATGATGGACAGGCCCACGCGCTGGAGCTGACCCTAACCGAATTCAAGCTGCTGGCCTGCCTGATGCGCGCGCCGAAACGGGCGTTCAGCCGCGCCGAACTACTGGAGAGCTGTCTGCCGGAAGGCGACACCCTGGAGCGCACCGTTGACAGCCACGTCAGCAAGCTGCGCAAGAAACTCGAAGCCCTCGGCATTCAGGGCGTACCCGCCAGCGTCTGGGGAGTGGGTTATCGCTTCGGTGTCGAGCCATGAAGCCGACACCGGGGCTGCGCCGACAGATCATCCAGTCCCTGGCGGTGATGGCGCTGGGCATCATCTGCCTCTCGGTGTTCGGCACCTACCTGTTCTACGCCTTCGCCGTGACCTACCTGCCGGGCAGCATCTCCGATACCATGGTGCCCTCAAGGCTGGAACTGGTGTGGATCACCTGCACCATCATCGCCGCACTGAGCATGGCGGTGCTGGTTGCTGTACGCCTGTCGAGACGGCTGATCTCCCCTTTGAACGCGGTGGCGCACAGCCTGCGTGAAGTGGCAGAGGGCAAGCTCGACGCCCGCGCCCCACTGGACGACCAGGCCACGGGCGAAACCGCGCAACTGGTGCGCGACTTCAACGCCATGGCCGAGCGTCTGCAGAGCGTGACCCGCGAACGCGAGTTCTGGAACGCCGCCATCGCCCACGAACTGCGCACCCCGCTGACCATCCTGCGTGGCCGCCTGCAAGGCCTGGCCGAGGGCGTGTTCAGTCCCAGCAACGAACTGTTCGAGGGGCTGTTGCACCATGTGGAAAGCCTCAGCCGTCTGATCGAGGATCTGCGCGTACTGAGCCTCAACGAAAGCGGCCACCTGGAAGTGCAGCGGGTCAGCGTACGGCTCGCCGATGAACTGGGCAGCGTACTGCAGACCTTCGCCACGCCCCTGGCGGAAAAGGGCTTCGACCTGCGCGAGGAACTGGACGCCGAGCTGCTGGTGGAGTGCGATGCCGTGCGTATCCGCCAGGCACTGATGGCGCTGCTGGAAAACGCCCTGCGCCATGCCGACCCAGGCAACCTCAAGGTGCGCCTGGAGCGAGTAGGTGACGACTGCCAGCTCAGCGTGGAAGACGACGGCCCCGGTATCGACAGCGCCCTGGCAACCGACATCTTCGAGGCCTTTCGCCGTGGCGACCCGTCGCGCTCACGCAAGAGCGGCGGTAGCGGCCTGGGCCTGGCGGTGGTCAAGGCCATTGCCGAGGCGCATGGCGGGCAGGCGTACTGTCAGGCGTCAGCGAACGGAGGCAGCCGCTTCGTGTTGAGCTGGCCGCTACAAAAGCCCGAGTAGAAATCGCCGCTCGCGCTCACCACCTGACGCGAAAACCGACCGTGGCGCCGTAACCGTAGGAGTCGCTATTGGCCAGGCTGCGGGTGAAGTTGCCTTCACCGTAGAGCGAGTACTTGCCGCCGTCCCAGTCATGCGAACCACCGAAGCCGACGCCTGCCCGCACACGGTCATCGCGGCTGCGAAACACCTGATCGTCGACACGCACCGAGGTACCGTCGAGGAACTCGTTGTACAGGTTGGCGACGGTGTAGAGACGCGTACCATCGAGCTGACGCTCCAGGCTGATGCCCACGCGCCCTTGCAGGCTGTCGTCACGACCAGGACGAACCGAGGCGTCAAATACATCGCTGAAGCTGTCGAAGCGCACCTTCGAGTAGGTCACCTGAGCCTGTGGGGTGATCACCCAGCCTCGATCCAGGGTGAAGCGCTTGCCGCTCTCCAGCGAGAAGGCGTAGCCGAACGCATCGTTATCGCTGACCAGGCCACGCACCGGCCGCGCCGACAGGTCACTGTCGTACCAGGTCGCCTGCGCCGTGCCATCGACATAGAAGCCGTCGTTGCCGTACCAGGTGAGCGTGGCGCCGAGGCCATAGCCATCGGTGGATATATCGCCAGAGCCATAGTCACCCGCGCCATAGCGCCACTTGGTGTCGGCACTGCCGTTGACGTAATGCAGGGAAAGGCCGCCAACCAGTTTGCCGCCGTCGTTCTGCAGCAGCAGCGCATCGAGCCCAACCTGCGTCCTGGTCATGTCGTAGCGGTACTCGCTGCCGGAGGTCGAACGTTGCGGGTCGACGCGATTATGCCCGCCTTCCACCCGTATCCAGAGGCCACTCGGGGTGGTGAAACGACCACTGGCCTCCTCGACCGATGACACTGCACTGCCCTCCTCCCACGGACGATTGCCCACGCGCTGATACAGCGTCGGCACACCATTGAGCCCAAGCAGGATCTGCGGATAGGCCTCGTAGCTGGGCACGCCCGGCTGGTAAAGCGGCGTGCCAGGCGGCGCGGAGGTGTTCTGGATGACCGAGCGCAGGTACCAGTCGCCATCCAGGGGCGTGGATACGCCGCCCTGATACAGCCGATAGGCGTAGGCGCCGGCCACCACCGCCGGGTCACCTTCGTAGGTCGTGCTGCTCGCCAGGGTGAAGATGCCGTTGGACGCCCCACCGACCTCGATGATCCTGATCCCTTCGGTGGTTTGCGCACCGGTACCGCCGACGTTGATCACGGTGACAGGCGTGCTGCCGGAAGTGGCGCCGGTGATTACCAGGCGGTCGGTCGGTGAGCTGTCGTCACCCAGTTGGGTTCTGATTTCGATGCTCCCGCCCGCCGGCGTGTAATCTCCGGCAATCGTCAGGGTACCCAGGCTGCCCGGCTGCCCCGGTGCGATCACCCCGCGGTTGGTGGTGACACCGACCTGACCGATACCGGTAAGACGCGCCCCGGCCAACACATCCATGGTGCCGCCAAGAGTGCCGTCGACCTGCAGGGTTCCGGCCTGTACCAGAGCGTCGCCGATGAAGGTCGAGCTGTTGCCCGTCAGGGTCAGTGTGCCCGCGCCCAGTTTGTTGAAGGTCGAGGTACCGGAGAAGGCAGTGCCAATGCCGATGTTGTAGCCGTTGCTGTCGAACCAGGCGCCCTCCGCACCCACGGCCAGCCCCGCCGTGAAATTTCTCAGGAAATTATTCTCGTTGCGGTTGGCGCGCAGAATGCCGCCATTGAGATCGAGATCGACAGCGCCAAGCTCGGCAATCACCGCCCCAGTTTCGAGCACCCCGCGCCCGGCGGCGCTGCCATTGAGATGAAGCGTTCCGTCGCTGGTGGCGGTGTCGGCGATATGCACGTTGTCTGCAATCTGCACCAGGCCGCCAGCATCGATGGAAATCGTGCCGCTGCCCTCGACACCCACGCGCAGATCATCGCTCGCGCTCAGCGTCGAAACATCGCCTGTGGTGCTCGACACGCTCACGGTGCCGTCACTGCCATCCCGATAGCCGATGTATAGGGTCGCGGCCCCACCACCGACCTGTGCGGTGCTGACCGCGGCACCGTCCTCGACCTGCAGAAGGCCGGTGCCCTCGAAACCGATATAGATATTGTCGACCGGAACCCAGCTCGATCCAGGACCGTTTACGGTGACACGGCCATTACTATCGGCAATGACACCGATCAATCCCTGCTGGCTGCGCACCTCGCCGCCAGCATTGATATCCAGCGTGCCAATGCCGCCGACACCGATCTGAAAGCTGGGACTGGGATTCGCGGCAGACCTGGTATCCCACAAGGAGCCAGCCCCCGAGACGGTGACGTTGCCGGTGCTGCCAACCTCTCGACCGACCGAAACACCGCCCTCGCTACTCACCACGCCACCATCGAGGATGTCCATCCGGCCAGTGCTACCCGTCTCGACGCCGATATAGGTCTCACCGTCTATCGTCCAGGTGGACGCATTGCCTGCACCGTCCGCTCCCTGGACGGTCACCGTGCCGCTGTCGAAATTGCCGATATAGGCATCTACGGTACCGCTGACGGTGCCACCAGCATCGATAAGCAAGGTTCCGGCGGCACCATCACCCACGACAAGATCGCCACCGACGACCCAGTCAGTGCCGGGCGGCGGTGGCGGGTTCACGTCACCCGTGAAGGTCACTTGCGCACTCGCCAGCCGGGCACTGTCTACGCCCCAGACGCAGGCGGCAATCGCGGCGGAGAGAATCAGGGAGTGGCGAAGCGGGAACACTGCAGCGCTGTACTTCATGGCGCAAATCCTTTTTCGTTATAAGTCGTTCACTGGCTTGCCTGGCGGGCTCGGGGTTTGATGTGTAACGCAGCTGAATCAGTCATAGGGTTATAAACCATGATCCGCCAGGTCGCGACCAACTGAAGCCGGTTGGCACATAACCAGATGCAACAGAACGAACGCGCAGGAGCGGGCAGGAACCATTGCCCACCGCAAACGGCACAGTCAGAAGCGGCATGACTACCGAAAATTTACCGTACGGACGCTCCTACCAAGAGCAACGAGAAAACTGACGGCAGGCTGCGTCAGCCGCATATGCTCAGATTCAGGCGAGGCGCTAGAGGCCCTTAGCAGTGGTGCCCGATGCAAACGCCCTGACATTGGCGAATGCCTCGCCGAAGTAGGCTTCGTAACTGTGCTTTTCAACGTAGCCCAAGTGCGGCGTGCAGAGGATTTTCGGGTGGGTCAGCAACGGGTGATCGGCCTGCAGGATCGGCTCCTGCTCGAACACGTCCAGCGCGGCCTGGCCAGGACGGCCATGGTCCAGCGCAGCGAGCAATGCCCCGGGGGCGATCAGTTCGGCGCGACTGGTGTTGACCAGCAGGGCGTCAGGCTTCATCCGCGCCAGGTCAGCGGCGCTTACGCAATGTCGCGTGGCGGGCACCAGACGCAGGTGGAGAGTGAGAATATCGGACTGTTCGAAGAAAGCTTCGCGCGTCGATGCGGCCTCGTAGCCATCAGCGATGGCAGCCTGGCGCGAGGCCTCGCTGCCCCACACCAGCACACGCATGTCGAACGCGCGTGCATAGCGCGCCAGACGCTGGCCAATCTTGCCGTAACCCCAGATGCACAGGGTCTGACCATATAGACGCTGGCCGAGGTTGACCTGCCAGTGCCCGGCATACAGACCGTTCATGGCCTCGCGCAACTGCCGTCGGGCATTGAGGATCAATGCCCAGGTCAGCTCGGCTGCCGCGATAGGCGAGCCGGTGCCCTCGGCGACGGTCACACCGCGCTCGCGGCAGGCCTCCAGGTCGAGATGCGGGCCGGCTCGCCCGGTCTGGCTGATAAGTTTCAGCTCGGGCAAACGTGCCAGTAGCGCGGCATCGATGCGTGTGCGCTCGCGGGTCAGCACCAGCGCGTCGGCATCGGCGAAGCGTTCGGCCAGCACGTCTGGATCGCTGACAGCATCGTGATACACGTGAACATCGAAGCCTTCCAACAAGCTGAAGCAATCGAGCTGTTGAACCACCCGCTGATAGTCATCCTGTATCACGATACGCATGCCAACCCTCCGAATCAGACCGCGCTGGCGACGCGGCCCTGCTGACGGCGCACACGCCAGGCGCGCCAGAACGGCAGCACGATCATCACTGCCACCAGGCCCCAGACCACCCAGGTGATCGGGCTGGCGAACAGGATACCGATATCGCCGCTGGACAGGGACAGTGCGCGACGCAGGTTCTGCTCCATCATGCCACCGAGGATGAAGCCGAGAAGAATCGCCGACAGCGGAAAGTCCAGCTTGCGCAGAACGTAGCCGAAGATGCCGATGGCGATCATCAGGTACAGGTCGAAGGTGGTCGCATGCACCGCGTACACACCGATGGCGGTGATGATCGCCACCGCCGGCACCAGCGCCCAGTAAGGCACGGCCAGGACCTTGGTGAAGATCTTGATCATCGGCACGTTCATGATGATGAGCATGATGTTGGCGACGAACAGCGACGCGATCAGGCCCCAGACGATGTCCGGCTGGTTCTGGAACAGCAGCGGCCCCGGCGTGATGTTGTACAGCGTCAGCGCGCCGAGCATCACCGCAGTGGTGCCCGAGCCTGGCACGCCGAGGGTCAGCATCGGCACCATGGAGCCGCAGGCAGCCGCGCTGTTGGCGGTTTCCGGTGCGGCCAGGCCACGCAGATCACCATTGCCGAACTTGTTGTCCTTCACCGCCAGACGCTTTTCGCTCATGTAGGAGACCGCGCTGGCCAGCGTCGCCCCGGCACCCGGCAGCACACCGAGGACGAAGCCGACCACGCCGCTACGCAGGTTGGTGGCGAGCACGAAGCTGCCCTCCTTCACGCTGAACAGCATGCGCCCGCTGGCCTTGATCGCCTTCTGCCCATGATGGGTACGCTCGAGCAACACCAGCAGCTCGCTGACCGAGAACAGCCCCAGCACCAGCACCACGAACTGAATGCCATCGGCCAGCCCCAGGCTGCCGAAGGTGAAGCGATAGACACCGCTGTTGGCATCGATGCCCACGCAAGAAAGCAGCAGGCCGATCAGTGCCGCAACGGCCGTTTTCAAGGGTTTGTTGCCGGCCATGCCAGCCAGGCAGGTGATGGCGAACACCATCAGCACGAAATATTCGGCAGGGCCGAACGCGACCGCCCACTTGGCCAGCAGCGGCGCGAACAACACGACGCCAGCGGTGGCGATCAGGCCGCCGATGAACGAGCTCCAGGCCGACAGGGACAGTGCGACACCGGCTTGGCCCTGGCGGGCGAGCGGGTAGCCGTCGAGGGTGGTCATCACCGCAGAGGCTTCGCCGGGGATGTTCAGCAGAATCGAGGAAATACGGCCGCCGTATTCACAGCCCAGGTACACCGCAGCAAGCAGGATCAGCGCGGTTTCCGGCGGTAGCCCGAGGGCGAAGGCGACCGGAATCAACAAGGCCACGCCATTGATCGGGCCCAGGCCAGGCAGCAGGCCGACGACCGTGCCGATCAGGGTGCCGCACAAGGCGGTCAAGAGGTTGTAGGGGCTCAGCGCCACGCCGAAGCCATGGCCGAGATAACCGAGAGTATCCATGGGTTCAGCTCTCCAGGGTCGAAAGGATGCCAAGCGGCAGCGGTACGGCGAGTGCTCTGTCGAACAGCAGGTAGAGCCCGATGGCCAACACCACACCGCTGATCAGGCAGTTCAGCCAGTTACCGCCATACAGACGCGCCATACCGATGCCGAACAGCACGCTGGCGGGAATGAAACCGAGCGATTCGAACAGCACGGCGTAGCCGATCATCAGGCCGAGAAAGACCAGCGCCTTGATCATCACTTCGCGGTTCAAGGGCGGCTCTTCGCCCTGCACGTCGCCGGCCGGCTTGAGCAGCAGTTGCAGGCAGCCAAAGGCGATCAGCAGCAACAGCAGCAACGGGAAGGCCTTGGGCCCGACCGGCTCGTAGGCAAACGGGGCGCTGTAGCCCCAGGCGAAAAATCCCAGGATGCAGCAAAGCAGCAGGGTCACCCCCGCAAAGATACGGTCATGCATGTGGATGCGCTCCAGAACGCTGCGCCGTCAGGGACGGCGCATGGGAACCTTGTTACTCGACCAGGCCGAACTCACGACCCAGCTTGCGGTACTCAGCAACCTGGCTTTTGACCAGCGCATCCAGCTCCGGTCCGGTCACGTAGTAGGGCAGTACATCGCGGTCGGCGAGGTAGGACTGGAAGTCACTGGAAGCGGAAAGCTTGGCGAAGCGTTCCTTCCACCAGGCGACGTCTTCCTCTTTCACATCCGGGCCGAGGAAGTAACCGCGAATCAGCGGCCACTGGATCTCGTAACCCTGCTCGCGAGCGGTGGGGATTGACGCCAGATCACCGTCCAGACGCTCTTCGCTGAAGATCGCCAGGGTGCGGATCTTGTTGCCCTCTTGCGCACGGATCTCGCTGGCACTGCCAGTGACCAGATCCACATGGCCACCCATCAGCGCCATGTAGTGCTCGGCGCCGCCCTCGAAAGCGGCATAACGCAGATCGCGCGGATCGACACCCGCAGCGCGGGCCAGCAGAGCGATCTTCATCCAGCCCTGACCGCCGACACTGCCACCACCTCCAACCACGATGCTTTTCGGGTCTTTCTTCAGCGCCTGCACCACATCGTCGAGATTCTTGTAAGGCGAGTCGTCACGTACTGCCAGGGTGCCGTAATCGTTGCCAACGGTAGCCAGCCACTTCACTGCGGTCTCGTCGAAGCGACCGTATTTGCCCAACGCCAGGTTCAGCAGCGAGGCGCCAGAGAAGGCCACCAGGGTGCCGGACTCTGCACGGCGGTTGGCGGCGATGGAGTTGTAGGCCACGGCGCCAATGCCGCCGGGCATGTAGGTAACGCGCATCGGCGCCTTGAGCAGGCCTTCGTCCTTGAAACCGGCCTGGGCCAGCTTGCAGGTCAGGTCGAAACCGCCGCCCGGTTTGCTCGGCGCGATGCACTCTGGACGGGAGGGTTCGCCCGCCAGTACCGAACCGCTGGCGAGCAATACAGCGAGGGACAGCGGCAGAATACGGCGGAGAGAGCAGGTGATCATGATGGGTTCCTCTTATTGGTCTTGTATGTACAGCCGATGCATTACCAGAGCGGCACGATATAACTCAGGATCAGGCGATTCTCGTCCAGATCACGAACGAAGCTCGACCGGTAGGTGGCGTTTCTCCAGGTCACCTTGAGATTCTTCAGCGGGCCATCGCCAAAGGCGTAAGCGATATCGGTATTGCGTTCCCACTCGCGCCCTTCGCCGACCGCCAGGTCGACCTGGTCGCCGCGTACATAGCGGGTCATGAAGGTCAAACCGGGCACACCGACCGTGGCGAAGTCGAAGTCGTAACGCAGCTGCCAGGAGCGCTGGTCAGGACCGGCGAAATCGTTGATCTGCAGGAAGTTGGTCAGGTACGGCGTGGCCCCGTTGACATAGGTGAAGCCATCGTCACCGAGCATCTTCTGGTAAGCCAGGCCCAGGGAGTGGCCCGCGACGCTGTAGGTGAACATACCGTTGATGACGCGGTTATCGATGTCACCTACCAGCTCTCGGCCAGCCTCGCTGTTGCTGAAGTAGCGTAGATCGCTTTTCAGCTTGCCAGGCCCCAGCGCCAAGGTGTGCTGCAGGCCGAGGAAATGCTGGCGGTAGACGTCGCTCAGTTCGGCGTAGTGATAGCTGGCGAGCAACTGCGGGTTGATGGCGTAGTCGACGCCAGCGAAACGCAGCTCGTCGCTCTCGGGGCTGCCGCCGAAACGACCGTTCTTGTTGTTCAGCGTCAGCTTGTCGGAGCCGGAGACATTGCGCTGCACCACGCGGTCGATCTCACCCAGGGTGAAGGTGGCGCGCTCAAGATCCTTGCTCTGCACCTGCCAGCCCTCGAACACCTGCGGCAGCAGACGTGCGTTGCTGTACTGCAGGTAAGGCATCTTCGGCAGCAGCGTGCCCACGCGCAGCTGGCTCTCGGCGAACCGCACCTTGCCGGTCACGCCCAGCTTGCTGTAGTCGTCCTCGGCGCGGTTGCGGCTATTGCGCGGCAGCAGGTCGGTGCCACTGCGATCCGGTGAGGAATCGAGCTTGATGCCCAGCATGCCGATGGCATCGACGCCGAAACCCACGGTGCCCTGGGTGTAGCCGGACTCCAGATTGAGGATGAAGCCCTGCGCCCACTCTTCGCGCTTGTTCTGCCCGGCGTTCTCGCGAAAGTCACGATTGAGGTAGAAGTTGCGCAGCTCCAGGCTGGCTTTGCTGTCCTCGATGAAGCCGGCTGCGTTGGCACCGATTGCAGGCAGTGCCATGACCGTCATACCAACGACGGAGCAGCTAAGGGATTTTTTTCTTGTCATTGTGGTTGGCCCTACGGGTGTGGTTGTAGTGAAACGAAATCAGGTGCCGGTGCGGCGCAGGCTGGGGATGTACACCTCGCCCGAGAACAGACGACGGGCCGTGCGCACCAGCGATGCGCGCAACTTCTCGGGGTTGCCATCAGCGGCAGGCTGCAGGGAAACCTCGATCTGCCCGCCCGGGTGCTCCAAACGCACCAGCGCCTCGCCTTCGATGGGCGCGATGTCCTGGGCGACGCAGCCGGGCAGCGCACAAGCCGTGGCCAGACCAATAGCACCAGTGGCAGCGACTGAGCGGTGGCAGTTGTGCGGCATGAAATAACGCACGCTCAGCGTGCCTCCATGACGTGCAGGCGCCAGCAGTACCGGTTTGGGGATGACCATCTGCGATACGTCGCCGAGCCCCATGGCCAGGCCGGCTTGCAAGCGAATGCGTTCCAGGCGTTGGAGAAAGGCGCTGTCGGCATCCAGTTCGGCAGGCGACTCGTAGCCGGTCTTGCCCAGTGCCTCGGCATGCATCAGCACCATCGGCATGGCCATGTCGATGCAGGTCACCTCGACGCCGTCGAACTCGTCACGGGCGCGGCCGGTAGGCAGCAGGCGACCGGTCTTGGCGCCAGCGGCATTGAGGAAGGTCAGTTTGATCGGCGCGGCAGTACCGGGCACACCGTCGATGGCGGTGTCGCCGTCATAGCGCACGCGACCGCCCGGGGTCATCACGTCGGAATCGACGAAGGTGTTGGTGTTGAGGTTGCGGATGCGCACCCGGGTCATCGGCGAACCGGCATTGACCAGGCCGTGTTCGATGGCGAAAGGACCGATGGCGCAGAGCATGTTGCCGCAATTGGGCGCCGTGTCGACGCGGCGCTGGGTAACCATGACCTGCACGAACAGATAGTCGACATCGGCCTCCGGGTGCGGCGAACGACTGACGATCGCGACCTTGCTGGTCTGTGGGCTGCCGCCGCCGATGCCGTCGATTTCCAGCTCGTGGCCCGAGCCCATCAGGCTCAGCAATACCTCGTCGCGCTGCTGCGGGTCAGTGGGCAGATGATTGGCCAGAAAGACCGGCCCTTTCGAAGTACCGCCTCGCATGAGTACACAAGGTACCGTCCGCATGATGCCTCCAACGCAATAAAACTGATGATTGTTGCTTTGCGTCGATTATGAGGAGCGAGTATTTATTCTGTAAAATGCATATATTTCGATATTTATTCCACTATACGCATTAATGCACACTCGTATTTCCTCGCTTGCCAGTCCTGAACGGAAAGACTAGGGTTCATTGCTAACTTTCAAACAAAAATACGCACGACTGATAACCCAAGCGCATGAATTACGAACTGCAAGACATCCGTGCTTTCGTGAAAATCGCCGAGTTCGGCAACTTTCACGAGGCCGCCAACGCCATCCACCTGTCCCAGCCGGCACTGACCCGGCGCATGCAGAAGCTGGAGGAAAGCCTCGGCACCCAGCTGCTGGACCGCACCACGCGGCGCGTCAGCCTGACTGCCGTAGGCCGGGATTTCCTGCCCAAAGCGCAGCGCCTGCTGGATGACTTCGAGCGTTCGATTCTCGGTATCCGCGAACTGGCCGAGCGCCAGTCCGGCCAGGTCACCCTCGCCTGCATCCCGACGGCAGCCTTCTACTTCCTGCCGACGGTGATCCGCACCTTCAACCTGCAGTACCCGAAGATCCGCATCCGCATTCTTGATCTCAGTGCCCATGAGGGGCTGGAAGCGGTGATCCGTGGCGAGGCGGATTTCGGCATCAACATGCAGAGCGGGCAGAGTGCAGAGATCGACTTCACCCCACTGGTCAACGAGCCCTTCGTGCTCGCCTGTCGGCGCGATCATCCCTTGGCCAAACGCTCGGAGGTGGCGTGGCGCGAGCTGAGCGACTATCGCCTGATCGGCGTCGGGCGCCTCAGTGGTAACCGCGTGCTGCTCGATCACGGCCTGGCCCATCTCGACTGGCGCCCGAGCTGGTTCTACGAAGTGCAGCATCTTTCGACATCGCTGGGCATGGTCGAGGCCGGCCTGGGTATCGCCGCCCTGCCCAGCCTGGCAATGCCTGCCGAGGATCATCCGATTCTGGTCAGCCGCCCGCTGGTCGATCCGGTGATCAGCCGAACCCTGGGCCTGGTGCGCCGCCGCGGCTCTTCACTGTCGCCAGCAGCCGAACAGTTCGTTGAAACCCTGCTGCGGCAATGGCCGAGCTACACCTCCATCGGTACCAGCAACCCTGCCGAACTCGACAACTGAGCCATTGCCCGGACCGGCGGCACACCCGCCGCCGGTCCGGCGCGCCTTCATCGCCAGCAGCCAAGCAAGACAGGCCGCCGAAAACCCGGATAATAGCGGCCATTTTGTTTCGCTTGCCGGTGCCGCTCCATGGAAATCAAGGTCAACTTTCTCGACAACCTTCGCCTCGAAGCCAAGTTCGATGACTTCACGGTGATCGCCGATCAGCCGATCCGCTACAAGGGCGACGGCTCGGCGCCGGGGCCGTTCGACTATTTCCTGGCCTCCTCAGCGCTGTGCGCAGCCTACTTCGTCAAGCTGTACTGCCAGACGCGCGACATTCCCACCGAGAACATTCGCCTGTCGCAGAACAATATCGTCGACCCGGAAAACCGCTACGCGCAGATCTTCAAGATCCAGGTCGAGCTGCCGGCGGATATCTCCGAGAAAGATCGTCTGGGCATCCTGCGCTCCATCGACCGCTGCACCGTGAAGAAGGTGGTGCAGCAGGGCCCCGAGTTCATCATCGAGGAAGTGGAAAACCTCGACGCCGATGCCCAGGCGCTGCTGATGCCGGTATCCAAAACCACCACCTACATTCCGGGCAAGGATCTGCCGCTGGAGCAGACCATCGCCAACATGTCGGGCATCCTCGCGGATCTGGGGATGAAGATCGAGATTGCCTCCTGGCGCAACATCGTGCCCAACGTCTGGTCGCTGCACATTCGCGACGCGCAGTCGAACCTGTGCTTCACCAACGGCAAGGGCGCCACCAAGGAGAGCGCTCTGGCCTCGGCCCTGGGCGAGTTCATCGAGCGGCTGAACTGCAACTTCTTCTACAACGACCAGTTCTGGGGCGAGGACATCGCCGCCGCCGAGTTCGTCCACTACCCCAACGAGCGCTGGTTCAAGCCGGGGCCAAAGGACGCGCTGCCCGAGGAGATTCTCGACGCGCATTGCCTGGCCATCTACAACCCGGATGGCGAGCTGCGTGGCTCACACCTGTTTGATACCAACTCCGGCAACACTGTGCGCGGCATCTGCTCGCTGCCGTTCGTGCGCCAGAGCGATGGCGAGACGGTGTATTTCCCGTCCAACCTGATCGAGAACCTGTACCTGTCCAACGGCATGAGTGCCGGCAATACCCTGGCCGAGGCCCAGGTGCAGTGCCTGTCGGAGATCTTCGAGCGGGCGGTCAAGCGCGAGATTCTGGAGAACGAGCTGTGCCTGCCGGACGTGCCGCAGGACGTGCTGGCCAAGTACCCGGGCATCGTTGCCGGCATCCAGGGTCTGGAGGAACAAGGCTTCCCAGTGCTGGTGAAAGACGCATCGCTCGGCGGTGAATTCCCGGTGATGTGCGTGACCCTGATGAACCCGCGCACCGGCGGCGTGTTCGCCTCCTTCGGCGCCCACCCGAGCCTGGAAGTGGCGCTGGAGCGCAGCCTCACCGAACTGCTGCAAGGCCGCAGCTTCGAGGGCCTGAATGACCTGCCGCAGCCGACCTTCGACAGCCTGGCGCTGACCGAGCCGAACAACTTCGTCGAACACTTTATCGACTCCAGCGGTGTGGTGTCGTGGCGCTTCTTCGGCGCCACGCCGGACTTCGAATTCGTCGAATGGGATTTCTCCGGCGAAGGTAGCGACTCGAATGAACAGGAAGCCGCGACCCTGTTCGGCATCCTCGAGGACATGGGCAAGGAGGTATACGTGGCCACCTATGACGACCTCGGCGCCAACGCCTGTCGCATCCTGGTGCCGGGTTATTCGGAGATCTATCCGGTCGAGGACCTGATCTGGGACAACACCAACAAGGCGCTGCTGTTCCGCAAGGACATCCTCAACCTGCACGCCCTCAGCGACCGCGAGCTGAAGTCGCTGCTGCGCAACCTCAATAACAGCGAGGTCGACGACTACGCCGATATCGCCACGCTGATCGGCGTCGAGTTCGACGACAACACGGTGTGGGGCCAACTGACCATTCTCGAGCTGAAACTGTTGATCAACCTGGCGCTGAACAAATACGACGACGCCAAGGAGCTGGTCGAAGCCTTCCTGCAGTACAACGACAACACCGTCGAGCGCGGTCTGTTCTACCAGGCGGTCAATGCCGTGCTGGAAGTGCAACTGGACGATGAGCTGGAGCTGGCCAACTACGAGCACAACTTCCGCCGCATGTTCGGCAGCGAGCGCATCGATGCCGCAATCGGCTCGGTGGACGGCAGCGTGCGCTTCCATGGCCTGACGCCCACCAGCATGAAACTGGAAGGCCTGGACAAGCACCTGCGCCTGATCGACAGCTACAAGAAACTGCACGCCGCGCGCGCCAGGGCGGCGGGGTTGGCCAGCTAACGCACGGCCCGCGCCGAATCGCGGGGCTCCGCCCTAGCCCGCCGCTTGTGCGACCTCCTGCACCTGACGGCGGAACCAGCTGCGCAGCGGATCAGCGTGGGTGCGCTCATGCCAGATCTGCATCACCTCGACGCTCGGCAACTCCAGCGGCAGCGGATGCATGCGCAGCTCAGGGTCACGGGCGACCGCCTCCTCAGCCAGAGAGCGCAGGCAGGTGAGCAACAGATCACTGCCTCGTAGCAGGCGTGGCGGCGCGACGAAGCTGGACAGCCCGGCAGCGATCCGCCGCTGCAGCCCTCGTTGCTGCAACGCCCTGTCCACCAGACCCTCGAGATCCCCCGTCAACGTGGTGATCAGATGCTCGCAGGTGACAAAGCTCTGCAAGTCCAGGCCATCTGCGAGGCGCGGATTGTCATGCGCGGCGAGCACGACGAAGTCCTCGCTGAGCAGACGCTGCTGATGGAAAGTCCCCGGTAGGTCTTTGTAGAAGCCCGCGATGGCCAAATCGCAGGTGCCCTTTTCCAGTTCATCGCGGGGCAGTTGGCCGCGGGTGTTGTGGGTGACCAGCACCAGGTTCGGCGCATGCTGACGTAGAACCGGCAGTAGCCTGGGCAGCAGGGTTTGCTCGATGTAGTCCGTGCTGTAGAGATGCAGGCGTTCGACACGACTCAGAAAGTCCTGACCATCACAGCGCTCGTAGAATCCCTCCAACTCGCCCACCAGGCGCTGGACCTGCGGCGCCAACTCATGAGCCCGGGGCGTCGGCGTCAATCCTCGCGGTGCACGCACGAACAGCGGATCACCGAATTGATGGCGCAACTTGTTCAGCTTGTGGCTCAACGCCGGCTGACTGAGCGCCATGCGCTCAGCCGCCAACGAGGCATTGCGCTCCTGATAGAGCACATGGAAGACCAGCAGCAGATTCAGGTCCTTCTTGGCGATATTCATTTTTTGAATTCCTGAAATAAACGCTTTCGAATTTTCGAATCATATCGACATGCCTAGGATGGCACCTGAAAACCTGTTGCCCACTGGAGAACAGCATGACGATCGGTATCTTCGCCACCATCACGCCTCACCCCGAGCACCGTGAAGCAGTCGAGCAGGCGCTGCGCCTGATGGTGCAGCACTCACGAGCCGAGGCCGGCAACCTGCGTTACGACCTGTTCCAGCGCGATGACGGCCTGGCCTTCGACCTGTTCGAACTTTACGTCGACGCAGCCGCCATCGACGCCCATCGCCAGAGCAGCCATTACCAGCACTACCGCGCCGCGACAGCCGGTTGGCTGAGCGCACCCACGCAAGTGCGCGTGGCCAATGCGCTGGACGTGGCGCCCCTTTCCCAATCAGGAGAATGATCATGAGCAAGAAGACCACCCTAGCCGTCGCCGTTGCCAGCACCCTGCTTGCCGGCAACGCCCTGGCCGCCGGCAAAGGCGAAGTCCTGGTGCTGTTGTCGAGCGAAACGCAACTGTCCCTCAAGGATGGCAAGCAGTACACCACCGGGTTTTATCTGAATGAATTCGGTGTGCCGGCCGACCGCCTGCTCAAAGCGGGCTATGAGCTGGTACTGGTGACACCCAAGGGCAACGCGCCGCGTGTCGATGAGACCTCGGTGACCGCGCAATACTTCGGCGGCGACGAGCAGGAAATGCAGCGCATCCGCACCCTGGTGGAAAATCTGCCAGGTATCGACGACACGCTGTCGCTCAAGGAAGTACTGGCGAGCGATCTGGACCGCTACGCCGGCCTGCTGATTCCCGGTGGCCATGCGCCGCTGATCGACCTAGCCAATAACCCCGAGGTCGGTGACCTGCTGCGTCACTTTCACCAGGCTGGCAAGCCGACCGCCGCCATCTGCCACGGCCCGATCGCCTTGCTCTCGGCACAGCGTGACCCGGCGTCGTACCAGGCGGCGTTGGCCAGTGGGGAAAAACCGGCAGCCAACGACTGGATCTACCAGGGCTACCGCATGACCATCTTTTCAACACCGGAAGAGCAGGTTTTCGAGCAATCGCTGCAAGGTGAACGAATTCTGTTCTACCCGGCCACCGCAATGGAAAGTGCCGGCGGCAAGCTGAGCTACGCCGAAGCCTGGGCACCCAACGTGGTAGTGGATCGTGAACTGATCACCGGGCAGAACCCGTTCTCCGACCATGCCCTGGGCGAGAAACTGGTACAGATGCTCGACGCCAACCGCCAGCAGGCACAGTAAACCACCAACCAGCAGGACGAGGCGCTACGTATCGTCCTGCTGGTTCACCGATGACCTCACCGCAGGCCGCATTAACCCCTACAATCGGCGGCATTCACATCCTTAGCAGGCGTGACATGCAACCAAATTTGCTCCCCTACCCCATCGCCGCGCTGATGCTCGCCGCCGGTTACAGCCGCCGCTTCGGTGCCGACAAGCGTCGTCTCGAGCTCGACGACGGGCGCTCGCTGCTGGCGGCCAGCCTGGCACTGCCCTGTTCGATGCTCGAAGAGGTCTGGCTGGTGCTGCGTCCGGACGAGACAGTCACGGCGTTGGGATTACCCGCGAGCATCAGGCTCGTCCAGCATCCAGCGACGGAGCAAGGCATGGGCCACAGCCTGGCCGCAGGGGCCGAACGGCTGCTGGCCGAATCGCGCGCTGACGCGGTGGCGATCTTTCTCGCCGATATGCCGCATATTCGTCGTGATACGTTAGAAACCCTGCTCGCCTACGCCAGCGCAGACAATATCGTGCTGCCCAGCTACCAGGGCAAACGCGGCCATCCAGTACTGTTCGGCCGTGATTTCTGGCCGCAGCTCGCAGCGCTGAGCGGTGATGCCGGCGCCAAGCCGGTGCTGCAGCAGAACCCTGAAGCCATGCGCATCGTCGAGCTCGACGACCCTGGCATTCTGCAGGACGTCGATACCCAGCAAGACTGGCAAAGCCTCAGCACACGCTGACCTCTCAGAACCTGTTCACGATCTGCTGCGCGTCGGCCATGCTACGTTGAAACCAAGCTCAAAATGCTCATTTACAGCTCGTAAACTGCGCTTTCTCGCCTGCTTTCCTTGCCTGGCTCTAGCTCGTGAGATCGTGAACAGGTTCTCAGTGCGGCTCCTTGCGGTACTCGGCGCCCAGCTCCCGCGCCAGAGCAATGAAATTGGCCACCTGCGGTGACTGGTGCAACTCGCGGCAAACCAGGGTGATCGGCGCGACCAGCCGCGGCTTGGCGTCGCGAATCGAGCGATAAGCCACGCTGTGCTCGTGGAAGCCACGCATCGATGCTGGCACCACGGACACCCCGGCGCCAGCGGCCACCAGGCTGACGTTGGTCAGCATGCGCTCCACCTCGAACGCCACATGCGGCTCAAAGCCGGCATTGCGGCAGGCCTGCAGGAAATTGGCGTACATCCCCGGCGCCCCAGGTCGGCGTACCAGAATCAACGGTTCGTCGGCCAGATCCTTCAGCGAAATTGCCCCTTTGCTCGCCAGCAGCCGATGCCCGACCGGCAGCGTGAGCACCAACTCTTCGTTGAGCAGGCGGTGATAGGCGATGCCCTTGGGGTTGCCCACGGGGGCCCGCAGAATGCCAACATCCACGTCGCCGCCACTGACATCGTCGGTCAGCTCCTGAGCATTGCCTTCATTGAGGCCGATATCCACCCCCGGATACAAATCCCGATAGCGCCGGATGATCCGAGGAATCAGTGGATGCGAGGCCGCCGAGCTGGTGAACCCGACGCTCAGACGCCCCTCGACGCCTTTGGCTGTACGCGCCGCCTTGAGCGCGCCCTGCGAGACCCGCTGGAGAATGTCGCGCGCCTCGCGCAGGAACACCTCGCCACCGACGGTCAGGTCGACGCCCTTGGCATGGCGGATGAACAGGTCGAAACCGAGCTCCTGCTCCAGCGCCCTGATCTGCTGGCTCAGCGGTGGCTGCTGCATGTTCAGGCGGGCCGCAGCGCGGGTGAAATGCTTCTCTTCGGCAACCATGACGAAGTAGCGCAGATGACGAAGTTCCATGCAGCCCCTTGGGGAGATTGGTAAGAGCCTGTTCAAAGTCTCGCGAGCTAGAGCCATGCAAGGCAAAAAAAGGCGAGGACGCGGAGTTTACGAGCTGTAAATGAGCAGTCCGAGCCTGGTTTTAACGCGGCAGGGCCGACGCGCAGCAGACTTTGAACAGGCTCTAAGGCTGTCACACGATACCGAATCCGCCCATCGATGGGGTAGGATGAACGCTCACGCGCGGCCTCGACGCCGCGACGACGCACAAGAATAAAACAGGCTCCGATGATCTTCAGACATTCTCGAACAGGCATTGTCCTGCTTCTGCTGGCGCTGGTTCTCGGCGCTCTGCTGGGTGTCTGGTGGCCCGACCTGGCAGTAGAGATGAAGCCGCTCAGCGACCTGTTCATCTCCGCCATCGGCTTGTGTGCGCCGGTGGTGATGTTCGTCCTGGTCTGCTCCAGCGTCGCCGCCCTCAGCGACTACCGCGCCACCGCGCGACTTGGCCTCAAGGCCGTCGGTTACTGGCAATTGATGTCACTGTTATCGCTGCTGACCGGCTTGCTGGTCGCCCTGCTCCTGCATCCTGGCGGCGGCCTGCACCACATGGGTAGCGACTGGGCGACGGTCGAGACGACGAGCGGCCCATTCTTCTCTCAACTTCCAAGCCTGCTGCTCGACTCGCTGGAACAGAGCATCATCCTCAAGGTGCTGTTCGCTGCCGTTCTCTGCGGCCTGCTGCTCGGCCGTAGTGGCAAGTTCGGACAGCGCATGACGCTGCGCCTCGACCTCGCGGTGAAATGGGTATTTCGCGCCATGCAGGTCATCGTCAGCTTCGCGCCGCTGGCAGCCTTCGGCGCCATCGCCTTCATCATAGGCAAATACGGCCTGGAAGCTGCGGTGCCGCTGGCCAAGTTCGTCGTGGCAGCCTATGCCGCCTGCCTGGCTTACCTGCTGCTGGTGCCAGCCATCGCCCTGCGTCTGGCAGGCTGTCGATTGTGGCGCCTGATCGGTTACGTCAAGGAAGAGCTGCTGCTGGTGGCCGCCACCGGCTCATCGGTCGCCGCCCTGCCGCGCCTGATCGACAAACTGGAGGCCGCCGGTTGCGACAGCCAGACCGTGCGCCTGACCCTCACCGCAGGCTACAGCTTCAACCTCAACGGCTCGAATCTCTACCTGGCCGTGGCCATCGTGTTTCTCGCCCAACTGGCTCACGTCGAACTGGACGCCCTGCAACTGGGCACCATTCTGCTGGTCAGCCTGCTGACCTCACTGGGTTCGACCAGCGTCGCTGGCTCGGCCTTCGTCACGCTCACCGCAACGCTGAGCGTGCTGAATATCCTGCCGCTGGAGAGCATCGGCATCCTGATCGGCGTGGAACGTCTGATGAAATGTCGTTCACTGACCAACGTGCTGGGCAACTGCGTCGCCTGCGTGGTCATCGCCCAGTGGCACGGCAAGGTGGACAAGCAGAAGTTGCGAGAGGTGCTGGGCTAAGAGCCTGTTCAAAGACTCGCGAGCTAGAGCTAGGCAAGGCGAAATCGAGTGAAGAAGCGCAATCTACGAGCTGTAAATGAGCATTCTGAGATTGATTTCAACGCAGCATGGCCGACGCGCAGCAGAGTTTGAACAGGTTCTAACGTCAGTGCCGAGCCAATCGCGCCTTCACATAGCGAATGCGAAAAGAAGTGACTACCTGTGGGCGCAAACGATGCCGATCGACCAAGTCGGTCGTCGTGCCACGACCGACGAAAACCACCTCCTGCAATTGCGGAAAATGGCTGCTGCGCCCCAGGTAGCTCACCAATGCATCGAGCACCGTGAATGCCGATATTCCGACATGTCCTTCACTCGACACCTCACCCTCTACCCAAGCCTGCTCACTGTGCCAAGCGGGCAGGTCCGCAGGTAGTCTGCGGCCATCGGCGACGCTGAACTGTGGCACGAGGATCAACGTGTCGTCGTACTCATCGAGTAGCGCCTCGCTGGAGTTCGAGTCGCCCTCGACACGCACGACAACACGCCGAATATCTCGCGGCAGGTTGTACAGATCGGCGTTGGCCGCCAGTACAAGGGCGAAGCTGCCTGCGGCCGCGTCGAGCCGCACGAGCTGCGCCCCTGCTTCAACCGGAACGCTGGAGTCGGAACGGCGTGCCACGGCATCGCTGAATACCATGCTGGCCATGACGACCAAACAGAGCAGCAAGGCATAGCGGCGCGCGTGTTCCATCTTTCACGCTCCTGAAGAAAATGAGCAGCGAAGCCAGAAAGGCCTCGCCGCCCGAAATCAGCGGGAAGCCGGCAAGAGCTTGGCGAAGGCCTTGTCCAGCGCCTCGTCCGCCTTGATCAGTTGCTGGCGACGCTCGCTCATCCAGCGTTCGTCAGCCTGCAGGCGCTTGCCGGATTCGGCCAGCATGCGCTTGACCTCGGCAGGTTGCGGCCCACCGGTGCCCTTGCGCGTTTCGACCATGGTGCGCGGCGACAGGGTAGCGCGGAAGGCACTTTCGCTCAGCGGCAAGCGCTGATCCTTCCAGTTGTACTTCTGCGCAGCCTTGGTATAGAGCTTCTGCGCG
Source organism: Ectopseudomonas composti (assembly GCF_900115475.1). Classification (GTDB taxonomy): domain Bacteria; phylum Pseudomonadota; class Gammaproteobacteria; order Pseudomonadales; family Pseudomonadaceae; genus Aquipseudomonas; species Aquipseudomonas composti. Next base: position 102,994 of record NZ_FOWP01000006.1, on the reverse strand, counting down.
TCGGCGTAAGGGAATTCCTTCGGCAGCAGGCCTTGATCACGCGCCTGACCGACGATCAGCGAAGCGAAGCTGTGGCCGATGCGGAAGGGCACCTTGTGCTCGCGTTCGAGCGTATCGGCCAACTCCATCGAGGTGGTCCAATCAGCATCGAGCTCTTCCATGGCGCGCTCGGGATTGATCACCAGTGCATCGAGCACCATGCCCAGGCGTTCGAACATATCGGTGGCCGACTTGAACAGGCCGAGGTCCTCGAACGCGGCCTTGTAGTCGGTCATGCCGGTGGTGACGTTGTGCGCGCGAATAGTGGTGGCGCCCGCCAGACCAACCACATCCGACGCTGACTCACGAGTACGCATCAGCAGGCCAGGGTTGCGCTTCTGCGGCATGGCGCTGCTGGTGTAGGTCGAGCCTTCCTCGAGCAGCAGCCAGGGACGAGTCTGGTGGTACTGGGTGTGGATATCGCCGATCAACGCACCGACGCGGATGGCCGAGGAAGAGGCGATGCCCGCCGCTTCCAGCGGAATGTCGAAGGTCGATACCTGGCTCGAATCCAGCGAATTCTCGCGAACCCCGTCGAAGCCCAGCAGCGTGGCCAGGCGCTCACGGTTCAGCGGCCAGCCTGAGTTGGCCAGCACTGCGGTGCCCATCGGGCTGAGGTTCAGCCGCGCATAGAGTTCATGAATACGCTGCGCATCGCGCTCGAAAGCCGCTTCGAATGCCAGCAGGTAGTGCGCATAGCTGATCGGCATCGCCTGCACGCCATTGGTGTAGGCCGGAATCAGGGTATCGACGTTGTCGCCAGCAATCTTCAGCAGGCGCGCACGCGAGGCGTTGAGGGCATCGCTGTAATCCAGCACCTGGGCACGCAGCACGGCCAGGCGATAGGTGGCATACATGTCCTGGCGGCTGCGCCCGGAGTGGATCAACGACGCTTCGGGGCCGATCTTGTCGATCATGATCTGCTCGACCTGCAACACATCGCTGGGGCTCTTGCCGTCGGGTTGAGCGGCCTGATCGATCACATGCTGTACACCACCGGCGATGCGTCGCCCCTGCGGTGCAGAGACGATGCCTTCCTCGATCAGCATCACGATCGAGGCCTTGTTGATGCGGTTCAACCAGGAGAACTGGCTTTCGTAGGCGCCGCCCTTGAGCGCCGACTTGTCCACCGTCGCGCCGATCTTGCGCGCCTGCTCGGCGCATTCGGCAGTGGTGCGGCAAGGCAGTTCGGCAGTGTTGGCCGCCAGCACGCCAGATGAGGCAAACAGCGCATAGACGACGGCGAGGTGAAGCAGAGTCTTTCTTGTTCTCATGGTTTTCAGTTCCGCTCTGTATCAATGAGGGCTCGGCTGCCTTGAAAGCAGCAGCCCACTGATGCTAGCGGCATGCATGAAAGATATGAAATATATTAAAAATATCCAGTCAATACCTTAAAAGTACCAAAAAGATCTCACCGGCCGCCGCCCCCGTAGGGTGCGCCGCGCGCACCGAGATAACCGCAAGAACCGAGATTGCCCATAGCGATTGGCGCGCATCGCGCACCCTGGCCGCGCTACGCCCAGCGCATGCCATTCAATACTCAAAAAGTATTGAATGGCTATTTTCAAGATATTTTATCTAGCCCAAAACCACTGTTAGCATCGTCGCCATAACTCCAATCAACCAGGTCGACCTGCGCTTGCCAACCAGCAGGTACGACTTAGCGACATGCCAGTGCCTTGCCAGGTGTGCCGCGTTCTCTGCCGAGGTGGAATATGCCGTACGACGTTCTCTGGCCCCTGGGTGCTCTGCTCAAGCGAGGCCCGAACCTCCGCAGACAGGCCGTCCTGGCCGTCGCCCTGCTGACCACCGCCTTGTATTGCGGCTTCGCCAGTGCCAGCCAGCAGTTGCTGCGCCTGGGCCAGAACGAACCCTACAACTTCCTTGCCTTCGCCAATACCGACCTGAATGGCGCCAGCCCGGCCTCCCGCGCTGTGGTGCTGGTTCACGGTGTGCGTCGTAACGCCGACGACTACTACCAATACGGTCAGAGCCTGCTGAAGAAAGCCGGATTCGACGCCAACGACACCCTGTTGCTGTCGCTGAATTTTCTCACCGCCGAGGACAGCCGCGCCGGTATCGACATGCCGCTGTGGGCTCGTGACAAATGGATGCACGGCACCGCCTCGAGCAAAGGTCGCCGCGGCATCGACGCCTTCGCGGTACTGGATGACCTGCTGCTGTATCTGGCCGACCGCAAGCATTTTCCCGCCCTGCAGGAGATTGTGTTGATCGGCCACTCCGCCGGTGGCCAGCTGATGCAGCGCTACAGCATTCTCGGCGACGGCGACGAGCGCCTCGCCACTACCGGGATCAAGGTTCGCTACGTCATTTCCGCGCCGTCTTCCTATGTCTACATCGAAGACAGCCGCCTGCAGGAGGGTTCGTTCAAACCGGTGCGTACGGTCATGTGCCCGAGCTTCAGTCGCTATCGCTACGGCCTGGATCGCGCACCCTTCTACCTGACCCGGCAGAACCTCGGCGCCGAGCAACTGTTTCGCCGTTATGCCGCCCGCGACGTGACCTTCATGGTCGGTGAGCGCGACAACGACCCGTGGCACCGCGTGCTGGATCGCACCTGCGGGGCCAACATGCAGGGCGCACATCGGGTCGAGCGCCAGCTCAATTACCTGCGCTACGAGGCCTTCCTTTCCAGCAAGTGGGGCGTGCCGATCCATCACCCACAGATCACGGTCGCCGGTATCGGCCACAACGCAGCCCGTTTGCTGGCCACGACAATCGTCGCCGACACGCTGTTCCCGAAACGCTGATACCTCGTCTGCCCGACTCACAAAAACAACAACGAGCTTGCCATGACTTCGACCTTCACCTCCGCCCAGGTACGCCGGGTGCTGCACCCGCGCAATCTGACCCTGCTGGCCGCGGCGATCCTCGCTGCCCAGGCTCAGGCCGAGCCCCTGCCCTCCGCCGGCACGCTGTTCGACAACAACCGCGACATCCTGCGCCCGGCTGAACGCGCCCAGGAGGCGCCGCGTGGCAATGTGCGTATCGAAGCCCAGGATGACCGCAGCCAGGCCGCCGCCAACCCAGCCGAACAGGCCTCCGCCGCCTTTCACGTGAATGCCTTCAAACTCAGCGGCAATCGTGAGATCAGCGAGTCGCGCCTGCAGCAGGAGCTAGCCCCCTACACAGGTCGTGAACTGAACCTCGCCGGCCTGCGTGAGGCCGCCGCCCGTGTCACCGATCTGTACCGCAGCCGCGGCTATCTGGTGGCCCGCGCCTATTTGCCCGCCCAGGAGATCGCCGATGGCGTGGTCACCATCGGCGTGCAGGAAGGCCGCGTCGGCAGCGTGCGCGCCGAGGCAGACAGCAACGTGCGCCTGCGCCCTGGCATGCAGCAACGCTTCGTCGACGCAATTCCCAGCGGCAGCGTGATCCGCGAGGCCGACCTGGAGCGCGTGCTGCTGCGCCTGTCCGATATCGCCGGGGTTTCGGTGCGCGCCGTGCTGCAACCGTCGCGCGAACCGGGCGCATCCGACATCGTGCTCAAACTCAGCGAGATGACCGCCTGGACGGGCCGTGTCAGCTTCGACAACCACGGTAACTACTACACTGGCGCCAACCGGGTCACCAGCAACGTCAGCCTCAACGATGCCTTCGGCTTCGGCGAAAGCCTGTTCTTCAATGGCCAGAACAGCTTCGAAGGGTTGGAAATTCGTGGCCTTGGCTATCGCCAGCCGCTAGGCGCCAGTGGCGTCACCCTGGGCGCCAACTACGCGGAGATGGAATACGCCATCGGCAAGAGCCTGAAAACTGCCGAGGCCAGCGGTACCGCCATCGTTTCCTCGGTGTTTCTCGACAGCTCGCTGCTACGCAGCCGCGATGCCAATATCTCGCTCAACCTGGCCGAAGAGCATCGCCATTTCGAGGACGAAGCCGGTGCCTTCGCGGTGAAGAAATCCGCCGTGTTCCGCAGTGCCACTCTCTATGGCGACTGGCGTGACGACTGGGCCGGCAGCAACCGCTGGAGCCTGGCCTATGGCATCGGCAAATTGAACAAGGACACCCCGCTCGATGAAGCCCTCGACCAACTGACTGCCAATGCCGCCGGCCGCTATCGCAAGGCCAACCTGGCGTTCAGCCGCTTGCAGGAGCTCGGCGGTGGCTACTCGCTGTTCGCTTCCCTCAGCGGCCAGTGGGCGGACAAGAACCTCGATGCCTCGGAGAAGTTCAGCCTCGGCGGCCCCAACGGTGTGCGTGCCTATCCGGTCGGCGAAGCCGCAGGCGATGAAGGCCTGCTCGGTCGCCTGGAGCTGCGCAAATACCTTGGCCGCTATTACGGCGCCATCGCCGAAGCCACCCTGTTCGCTGACGGCGGCCGGGTGCGGGTGAACAAGAACCCTTGGGACGACAGCGAAAATCACCTGACCCGCTACGGCTACGGCGTAGGTCTGAACGTCTATCACCGCGACCTGGTGATGAACGCCAGCCTGGCCTTCTCACCGGGCGACGACCCGATCAGCGACGAACGTGACAACAAGCGTTTCTGGCTGTCGGTCACCGGCACACCGCAGGCCTTCGCCGGCCTGGCCAAAGACGTCGGCAGCCGCGAGGACTTCCGTAGCAAGACCACCGAACTGGTGCTCTACGGATCGCTCGGCCTGGTGCCGGAATACATCGACCGCCGCGATTCCACCCGCGCCTCCCCGGCTGACCAGAGCAAGCTGGCCACGGCCAATGGCCGCAACATGTCCAGCTACTGGCGTGCTCGCGACAACGTCTCCTACATCGGTGCTCATGCCGGCATCCCGATCAACGACGACACACGTTTTCTGTGGCAACTGGAATACGGTATCTCGGTGAACTACACCCTGAGCGGCGACGACAGCGCACCACTCTCGATCTCACCCAACACGCGCCTGCGCAACTCCGGTGTAGCACTCGACGACGACCGCTTCGGCACCCTGCTTTACGGTGTTTGGGACATGCCGCTTAAGGAAAGTACCACCAGCCTCGATCCATTCAACGGCAAGACCAGTGCGGCCTACTACAACATCATCGGCTCGCCCGGCTTCAACAGCAGCCTGGCCAGCTATGTGTCCGGCCCACTCACCCAGGCCGACGAGAGCGTCAACTCCGACGCGGCCTTCAACCGTCGCCAGTCCGGCGTGGTTGCCTGGTGGTCACCAGAGTGGCACGGCCTGCAGGTCAAGCTGGCCTACTCCAACAATGGTATGAAGGCCGCCGAGGACGTCGACCGGGGCTACATCTACGGTGGCAGCGTGACCTACAAGAATGGCGGCTTCACTGCGGTCGCCGCCGCCGAGCGCCACGTCAACTACTTCGGCATCACCAACCTGGGCCGCAACGCCCGCGGCGTGGGCAGCAACACTCACGTCACCGAAGGCACCTCGTCGAACGACTACAGTTTCCGCTTCGGCCTGGGCTACCGCTTCGGTAATACCCAGCTGTCGCTGGTGGCCGACGAGCTCTACTACTCGGAAGACGACGTGATCAACAACAGCGTCAACTTCAGCGATCTGTCCGAGTACCGTCGCCGTGCCTACATGCTCGGCATCAGCCACCGCATCGGCGCCTGGCGCCTGCGTGCCAGCTATGCCCGCGCCCTGCCAGGCGAATGTTCGATGATCTCCGCCAGCGGTATCGAATGCGACACCAGCGGCATGGGCGCACGCCAGTACGCTCTGGGCGTTGGCTATCGTTTCACCCGTAACACCGAAGTGTTCGCCCACTACGTGCTGCTGAAGAACGCCTCGCTGTCGAACTACAACTTCGCCGTGGCCGGCGCCTACGCTGCCAGCGGTTACTCGCCAGGCGTCGGCACCACCATCAATGCCATCGGCACCGGCTTCAACTATTCGTTCTGAGGAGATGACCGTGAACACTAAAAACGCCCGTCGCGGCCGTCGTCCGCAACTGCCTTCTCTCAAGCCGCTGAGCTACGCCGTGCTGTGCGTGATGCACGGCCTGATGCCGCTGAACGCCATGGCGCTGGACAACAACGCCCTGCCCAGCAACGGCCAGATCACTGCTGGCAGCGGCAGCATCAGCCAGTCCGGCAATGTGCTGGATGTGAATCAGAACAGCCAGAAACTGATCGCCACCTGGGACACCTTCAATGTCGGCCGTGATGCCACGGTTAATTTTCACCAGCCGGGCGCCTCGTCGGTGGCACTCAATCGCGTGCTGTCCAGCGACGCCTCGCAGATCATGGGCCAGATCAATGCCAATGGTCAGGTCTATCTGATCAACCCTACTGGTGTGCTGTTCGGCAGCAGCGCCGCGGTCAACGTCGGCGGCCTGGTGGCCAGTGCCCTGGACATCGCCGACAACGACTTCATGGCCGGCCGCCTGCAGTTCGACGGCAAGGGCGCAGGCGGTGCGGTGATCAACCAGGGCACCATCCGTGCGGCTGACGGCGGCAGCGTCGCCCTGCTCGGCGCCCAGGTACGCAACGAAGGTACCGTGGTCGCCAAGATGGGTTCGGTGGTGCTTGGCGGCGGCGAGAAAATCACCCTCGATTACCACGGCGACGGCCTGATCAACGTGCAGGTCGACGAGGCCGTCATCGATGCCAGCGTGGTCAACCAGGGCCTGCTGCAAGCCAACGGCGGCACCGTGATCATGAGCGCCCGCGCCAGCGATGCCATGCTCAGCAAGGTGGTCAACAACGAAGGCGTAATCGAGGCCAGCAGCCTGCAACAGCGCAATGGCCGTATCGTTCTCGACGGCGGCGACAGCGGCGTGGTGGCCAGCAGCGGCGTACTCGACGTCTCCGGCCGCAATGCCGGTGAACGCGGCGGTGAAGTGACCATGACCGGCGAATACATCGGTCTGTTCGACGACGCGCGGATCGACGCCTCCGGCGATGCCGGCGGCGGTACCGTGCTGCTCGGTGGCGACTACCAGGGCACTGGCCCGTTGCAGCACGCCAGCGCCACCCACATGGGCAAGGACGCGCGTATCGAGGCCGGCGCGCTCAATAGTGGCGATGGCGGCAAGGTCATTCTCTGGGCCACCGACAGCACTCAGTTCCACGGCAATATCAGCGTGATCGGCGGTGGCGAAGGCGGTAATGGCGGGTTCGTGGAGACCTCAGCCCATGCCCTGGATGCCACCGGTCGCGTCAACCTGAGTGCCGCTTCCGGCAAGGGCGGCACCTGGCTGCTCGACCCGTACAACATCAACATCACCAGCGCCGCCAGCTCCGGCACCTCCAGCGAAAGCCCGTTCACGCCGAACGCCGGCGGTAGCTCGACCCTCAGCTCCGCCACGCTCAATGCGTCGCTGAGCGAGGGCGCCAACATCATCGTGCAGACCTCGTCCGGCCCAGGCACCTCCGGCGACATCAACGTGCTGGACAACGTCCAGGCCCAGGGCAACGCCAGCCTGACGCTGATCGCTCACCGCAACGTCAACATGACCGGCACCAGCATCACCCACGCCGACGGCGCGACGCTGAACGTGTCGTTGCTGTCCAACTTCAACAACAGCGGCAACGGTTCGGTGGCGCTGAACAACGCCACCATCCGCACCAACGGGGGTGATCTGACCATCAGCGGCGCGGTCGACCCGAGCGGCTCCTTCGCCAGCACCAACGTCAGCAGCGGCACCGGTGTATTCATCCGTTCCAGCCTGATCGACACCAACGGCGGCGACGTCACCATCCGCGGCGCCACCTCGGCCACCCTCGCCGCCGGCTCCAGCGCCACCGCTATGAATATCTCCGCCAGTACCATCGATGCAGGCGGCGGCGACATCAACATCACCGCCGTGCAGGCCAGCACCAGCGGCACCGGTGATACCTTCATCCTGCATGGCGGCAGCAGCCTGCTGACCGAAGGGGCCGGCGCCATCGACATCAGTGCCGACAACCTCGGTACCGGCAACGGCACACGTATCTTCAGCACCAGCAACACCATCGCCGCCAGTGGCTCAGGCAACGTCACCCTCAGTGGCAACGCGGCCTCCGGTTTCGGCGTGCTGATCTGCTCCACCGCCAGCAGCTCGACGCAGAACCTCGGCGTCGGCAGCGGCACCCTGACGGTCAAGGCCAACAGCCAGAGCGGCCGTGCGCTGTACCTGGCGGCCGCAGGCGATGGCGCGATCAACCTGACAGCCAGTGACTCGGGCGGGATCGTGCTCGCTGGCGACAGCGGCGGCAGCTACGGCACAGTGCTCAACGTCACCGGTGCCGGCGCCTCGATCAACCTGCTCAGCGACGGCGACATCACCGTCGAAGGCAACAGCTCCGGCGGCACCACGCCCTCGCTGGGCCTGATCACCTCTGGCAGTGGCAGCAGCATCAACATCGCCAGCACTGCCGGCAACGTGCGCCTGGCTGCCGACAACAGCGTGATCAACACCGGCAGCGGCTCGTTCCGTGCATTGTTCCTGGATGCCAGCGGCAACAACTCAGCGATCCGTGTCGGCACTGGCAGCGGCAACCTGACGCTGCAAGGCAACAGCATCTCCGGTCGTGGCGTGGACCTCGCGCCCTCGGGCAGCGGCGCCGCCATCGAACTATCGACCACCACGGGCGATATCCAGATCAACGGCAACAGCACCAGCAGCTTCGGTGGCTACGGCATCTTCCTCAACTCTAGCGGCGCCTCGCAGGGCGTCAGCATCACCACCCAGACCGGCGACATCACCCTGCGTGGTGACAGCGTAGGTACCTCCGACGCCATCGCCCTCGGCGGTAGCGGCCAGGCCTCGACCAACCGCATCGCCTCGCAGGGTGGCAACATCCTGCTCGACGGCCACTTCCATTCACCCGATACCAGCGAACTGGATCACGGCATCGCCCTGCTCAGCGTGACCAACATCATCCAGACCACCGGCAATGGCAACGTCACCCTGGTCGGCCGCTCGACCGGCTCGGGCGACGGCGTGGACTTCTACAGCAACGGCAACAACCTGCTCAGCGTGGAAAACGGCAGACTCAGCATCACTGGCCAGGCCAACAATGCCAACGGCCTCAGCGTGCTCACCGGGCAGACCGAATTGCGTGCCACCGGCAGCGGCTCGATCAGCCTCGACGGCTATTCGCGGACGGGTAACGGCATTCATTTCTACCCTTCCAGCAACGGCAGCTCGGTGACCATCGCCAGCAACAGCGGCGACATCAATCTCAACGGTCGCAGTGACGGCGGCAGCGATGCCAGCGGGGTGTTCATACGCAGCGGCTCGAACAGCATCTCGCTGAATTCGGCCAGTGGCGACATCAAAGTCAGTGGGCGTGGAGAGAACGGCGCCAGCGGCATCACCTTCAACGGCACCAGCAGCGGCAGCAACAGCCTGCTGACTGGCGCAGGCGGCAACCTGACCCTGGAAGCCTTCAGTCGCGGCGGTACGGCACTGAACTTCGTCAGCGGCAACAACCGCCTCGGCGTTCAGGACGGCATCCTGCTGATCGACGCCCAAGCGCCTGGCGGCACCTACATCGCCCACGACAGCGACAACACCAGCATCGGTGCCAGTGGCAGTGGCGCGGTGGTCTATCGCCTCGGCGGACTGATCAATGCCAGCATCCTCGGCAGCGATGGCGAGGCGACGCGTAGCCATCTGCAACAGCAGATCGCCGGCAGCGCCTGGAGCCAGGTTCTGTATCCTGACTACCGGCAGACACCGCTGGCACCGCGTATCGACCTGATCGACCTCGATCTGTCGCAGTTGCAGGTATCGGCACCGAGCGAAAACTGAACAGGCGCGGCGCGACGCCACCCAAGTCGCGCCCGCCCCATGCGTAACAAGGCCAGGCCATGACCGACGAGAAGTTTTCCCTCGAACACTTCGAGCAGCTCTGCTACTCGCGCCAGCACGAGGCAGCCGCACGCGAACTGATCCGCCTGCTGCTGATCATCGACCGACATTACGGCAAGTTGTCCGGCCAGTTCGTGCTCTCGGTATCACCGGCGATTTCAGCGACGGATCTCGAAGCCCATGTGCTGACGCGCATCACCAGCGCCATCACCACGCTGTTCTCCGACCCTGGTTTCCAGATCAGTCCCACCGGCTTCGATCAATTGATCAACTTCCAGCGCTGGCTGTCCTCGCTGTTCGCCGCCAGTGCCTTCGTCAACGCCGACCATATCCTGCGTGCGCTCAACCTGTATGGCGGTGAAGACGGCCGGTTCGAGGTGGCGCCGACAGAGCTGGTGAAGTTCTGCGTGCTCTATTCGTCTGAATCGCAGTTGCCGCTGGACGTGGAACTGCTCTGGCAACAGAACCGCAACCTGACCGTAGCGCTGTGCATGGCGCTGCTATCGCCACGCTTTCTCGGCACGCCAGCGGCGCACTCCAAGCGTGAGGCGCTATTGGCCTGGCTGCCAGAGCGACTGGACAGCCTAGACAGCCTGGATCAGCTGCCGGTGGCGATCATCCATGACGTGTACATGCACTGCAGTTACGCCGACCTGCCGCAGCGGCACCGCATAAAGCGTTCCATCTGCCGTTTGGTGGAACGCAAACTGGCGAACAACGGCATCGACTCGCTGCCGATAACCACGCCTCGCCCTGCCGCCGGCAAGCCAAAAATGCTGGTGGTGCTGGAGTGGTTCTCCGGCGGCCATTCGATCTACCGCACCCACTCCCGAACGCTCGAGGCCGCTCGGCAGCACTTCGACCTGCATGCCGTGGGCTATGCCAGCAACGTCGACGATCTGGGACGCGCGGTGTTCGACGCGTTCACCGAGCTGAGTGCACCGAACGATCTGCTGGCCTGCGTACGCCAGGTGCGTGAACTGGCCGCCGAGCTGCAACCGCAGGTGCTGTACATGCCCAGCGTAGGCATGTTCCCGCTCACCCTGTTCGTCGCCAACCTGCGCCTTGCGCCCTTGCAGGTAGCTGCCCTGGGCCATCCGGCGACCACCGGCTCACGGCATATCGACTGCATCAGCGTGGAGGAGGATTTCGTCGGTGATCCGGCCTGTTTCGATGAGCAACTGCTTCTGCTGCCCAGCGACGGCCAGCCCTACCGCCCCTCGGCCATCCCCATCGAGCTATCGCTGCCCGAGCGCACCGATACTGACGAGGTGGCCATCGCCATCGCTGCCACCACCATGAAGCTCAACCCGCGCTTTCTGCAGGCCTGCCAGCAGATCGCCCAACTTACCCAGCGCCACTACGGCAAGCGGGTGCGCTTTCATTTTCTCATTGGCCAGGCACAAGGCCTGCTCTACCCGCAGCTACAGCGCCTGATCCGGCGCTACCTGCCCAATGCGCGCATTTACCCACACCAGCCCTACCAGGACTATCTAGGCGCCTTCAGCCGTTGCGACCTGTTCCTCAGCCCGTTTCCGTTCGGCAATACCAACGGCATCATCGACGCCTTGACCGTCGGCCTGCCCGGCGTGTGCAAGACCGGTGCGGAGGTGTTCGAACATATCGACGAGGGAATGCTGCGCCGCGCTGGCCTGCCGGACTGGCTGATCACAGACAGCATCGATGACTACATCACTGCCGCCGCACGCCTGGCCGGAGACTTCACCGAACGCCAGGCGCTGTACGACTACCTGGCGGACGGCAACGCGCTGCAACGTCTGTTCGCAGGACGCGCCGAGGTGTTCGGCGAACGTCTGCTCGAACGGCTGAGCGGCTAGCCCTTCTCGACCTGCCGCAATAGCGTCTCGCTCAACGCCTGCGCCGCGCTGGACAGCTGATGCCCGGCCTGGTGCAGCAGGCCGACGCGGCGCGACACCTGCGGCTCGCTCAGCGCTAGGCAACGCGCGCCCAGTTCTTCCATTTGCTGTCGGCACAGTTGCGGCACGGCGCTGACGCCGAGGCCTTCGGCAACCATGCGCCCCACCGTGACCAACTGATGGCTCTCGAACGCCACCGGCAGCTTGCCATGGCGGGCGATCACGCTGTCTTCCAGCAACAGGCGCACTGCCGAGGGCCGCTGCAGGGTGATGAAGGGTTGCTCCAGCAGTTGTGCCCAGGTCAGCGCTGACTGCTCGGCCAGCTCACTGGCAGCCGGCACCACGGCGACGAAGCAGTCGCCATAAAGCGGCGTGAACTGCAGCCCGTCGAGGGTCGCCGGCTCGAAGGCGATGCCCAATTCGACGCGGCCGTCGCGCACCATGTCCAGCACCTGCTCGTTGATCACGTCGTGCACCGCCACGTTGACTCGTGGGTAGGCGTCGCGAAAGGCGCGCAACGCTGCTGGCAGGCGGTTACCGGCGAACGACGGCATGGCTGCCACCGCCACCTTGCCCATCTGCAGGGTGAAGTGCTGGCGCAGCAGGTCCTCGGCGTTGTCCCAGTCGGCCAGCAGGCGCACGGCAATCGGCAACAGCGTCTCGCCCTCGGGCGTCAGCGCCACGCTGCGGGTGGTGCGTACCAATAGCTGACCACCCAGCGATTGCTCCAGGTTCTTGATCGCCAGGCTCAGTGCTGGCTGCGACAGATGCAGGCGCTCGCAGGCCTGGGCGAAGCTCAGGCTTTGCGCCACGGCGAGGAAGGCGCGTAGCTGCTTGACGGTCATTGATTTATTTACCTGATCAATCAAGAGGAAAAACAAACTTAACAAATAAGCTCGCAGCACTGAAGCTTGGCCACAGCCTGGCAGTGCACCTGCCCCACAACAACAAGAGGCAGCCTCGAATGAGCGGACTCGACAAACGCGTCGGCAGCTACGCAGAAGCCCTGGACGGCCTACAGGACGGCATGACCGTGCTGGCCGGTGGTTTCGGCCTGTGCGGCATCCCCGAGAACCTGATCGCCGAGATCCGTCGCCGTGGCGTACGCGACCTCACCGTGGTGTCCAACAACTGCGGCGTCGACGGTTTCGGCCTCGGCGTGCTGCTGGAAGACCGGCAGATCCGCAAGATGGTCGCCTCCTATGTCGGCGAGAACGCTCTGTTCGAGCAGCAGTTGCTCAGCGGCGAGCTGGAAGTCGAACTTACTCCGCAAGGCACCCTGGCCGAGAAGCTGCGCGCCGGCGGCGCCGGTATCCCCGCGTTCTTCACCGCTACCGGCTACGGCACTCCGGTCGCCGAGGGCAAGGAAGCGCGCGAGATCAACGGCCGCCACTACATCCTCGAGCCGGCCATCACCGGCGACTTCGCCATCGTCAAAGGCTGGAAGGCCGACCATTTCGGCAACGTGGTCTACCGCCACACCGCGCAGAACTTCAACCCGGTGGTCGCCACCGCTGGGCGCATCACCGTGGTCGAGGTCGAGGAGATCGTCGAGCCCGGTGAACTCGACCCGACGCAGATTCACACCCCCGGCATCTATGTCGACCGGCTGATCTGCGGCAGCTTCGAGAAACGCATCGAAAAACGCACCCTGCGCGCCTGAGGAGAAAACCATGGCTCTTACCCGAGAACAAATGGCCCAGCGCGTCGCCCGCGAGCTGCAGGACGGCTTCTACGTCAACCTCGGCATCGGCATCCCGACCCTGGTGGCCAACTACGTGCCCGAGGGCATGCAGGTGATGTTGCAGTCGGAGAACGGCCTGCTCGGCATGGGCGCCTTCCCCACTGAAGACGAAGTGGACGCCGACATGATCAACGCCGGCAAGCAGACTGTTACCGCGATCAAGGGCGCGGCGATCTTCGACTCGTCGCAATCCTTCGCCATGATCCGTGGCGGCCACGTCGACCTGACCGTACTCGGCGCCTTCGAGGTGGACGTACGCGGCAACATCGCCTCGTGGATGATCCCCGGCAAGCTGGTCAAGGGCATGGGCGGCGCGATGGACCTGGTGGCCGGCGCCGACAACATCATCGTCACCATGACCCACGCCTCGAAAGATGGCGAATCCAAGCTGCTGAAGCACTGCAGCCTGCCGCTGACCGGCAGCGGCTGCATCCGCAAGGTGCTGACCGACCTGGCTTATCTGGAGATCGAGAACAACGCCTTCGTCCTGCGCGAACGCGCGCCGGGCGTGAGCGTCGAGGAAATCGTCGCCAAGACCGCCGGCAAGTTGATCGTCCCCGAGCACGTGCCGGAAATGCAGTTCTAGGTTGTCTACCGCCCTGCAGAACGCCACCACGCCTGGCGTTTTGCGGGGTGTTTTTATTTGGTGTTATCTGCTGCACTCCCTGTAGGAGCGGATTCATCCGCGAAGCTCTCCGTCCTACCGCAACCAGAGGATTCCCCATGCAAGACGTCGTCATCGTTGCCGCTACCCGCACCGCCATCGGCAGCTTCCAGGGTAGCCTGGCCGATATTCCCGCGCCGGAACTCGGCGCCATCGTCATCAAACGCCTGCTGGAGCAGACCGGCCTCGACGCTGCCCAGGTCGATGAAGTGATCCTCGGCCAAGTGCTCACTGCAGGCAGTGGCCAGAACCCCGCACGCCAGGCCGCGATTCGTGCCGACCTCCCGCATGCCGTACCGGCCATGACCCTGAACAAGGTCTGCGGCTCGGGCCTCAAAGCCCTGCACCTGGCCGCCCAGGCCATTCGCTGCGGCGACGCCGAGGTGATCATCGCCGGCGGCATGGAGAACATGAGCCTGTCACCCTACGTACTGCCCAAAGCCCGCACCGGCCTGCGCATGGGCCACGCGCAGATGATCGACAGCATGATCGTCGACGGTCTGTGGGATGCCTTCAACGACTACCACATGGGCATCACCGCCGAGAATCTGGTGGACAAGTACGGCATCAGCCGTGAAGCCCAGGACGCCTTCGCCGCCGCCTCGCAGCAGAAGGCCGTGGCGGCCATCGAGGCCGGTCGCTTCGACGCCGAGATCACCCCGGTGTTGATCCCGCAGCGCAAGGGCGACCCCGTCGCCTTCGCCCGTGACGAGCAGCCGCGCGCCGGCACTACGGCCGAGTCCCTGGCCAAGCTCAAACCCGCATTCAAGAAGGACGGCAGCGTCACCGCCGGCAATGCTTCCAGCCTCAACGACGGCGCTGCCGCCGTGCTGCTTATGAGCGCGAGCAAGGCCCAAGCGCTGGGTCTGCCGGTGCTGGCGAAGATTGCCGGTTACGCCAATGCCGGCGTCGACCCGGCGATCATGGGCATCGGCCCGGTGTCGGCCACCCGCCGCTGCCTGGACAAGGCCGGCTGGAGCCTGGATGACCTGGACCTGATCGAGGCCAATGAAGCCTTCGCTGCGCAGGCGCTGTCGGTCGGCCAGGAGCTGGGTTGGGACGCCGACAAGGTCAACGTCAACGGCGGCGCCATCGCCCTCGGCCACCCCATCGGCGCCTCAGGTTGCCGCGTGCTGGTCAGCCTGTTGCACGAGATGATCCGCCGCGACGCGAAGAAGGGCCTGGCCACCCTGTGCATCGGTGGCGGCCAGGGTGTAGCCCTGGCCATCGAGCGCGCGTAAGGCAGGAAAAACGTAGGGCGGGTTACACCCGCCCTACGGATCAAGGTAACCAACCGCTCGGCCTCGTGCCGAGCTTTGTCATATCCACTGCAACGCCCAGGCAAAGCCAACCTTAAATGCCTGGTTAAAGCCCTTAGACAACCATAAGAAAGAGGCGTCATCCATGTTCAACACCCTCACCCGCATGAGCGTGAGCCTGGTACAGAAGTACCTGCCCTCACCCTTCGTCTTCTCCGCCTTGCTCACCCTCGGTGTGCTGCTCGCCGGTATCTTCTCTACCGGACAGTCGCTACCGGCCATGGTGCAGCACTGGAGCGGCGGTTTCTGGACCCTGCTCGGTTTCGCCATGCAGATGTCGCTGATTTTCGTCACCGGCCATGCACTGGCCAGCGCACCGATCATCAACCGCCAACTCGACCGCCTGGCCGGTATGGCACGCACCCCCGGTCAGGCGATCATCATGGTCACTCTGGTGGCGCTGGTCGGTTGCTGGGTCAACTGGGGTTTTGGCCTGGTGATCGGCGCGGTATTCGCCCGCGCTCTGGCACGCAAGGTCGATGGCGTCGACTACCCGCTGCTGGTGGCGTCGGCCTACTCGGGCTTCCTGGTTTGGCACGGCGGCTTGGCTGGCTCGGTGCCGCTTTCCCTGGCCACCGGCGGCCCGGATCTGGCGCGCATCACTGCAGGCGTACTGACCGACCCGGTAAGCATCACCGAAACCCTGTTCAGCACCCTCAACCTGACCATCGTCGCATTGCTGGTGATCGGCCTACCGCTGCTCAACCGCGCCATGCACCCACGCCAGGGCGCCAAGGTCGCCGACCCAGCCAAACTGGTAGAGTCGCAAGCGGAACTGCCGTCCCGTGAAACCCCGGCCCAGCGCCTGGACGACAGCCGCATCCTCGGTCTGGCACTGGTGGCCATGGCCGGTATCTACCTGTTCAACCACTTCGCCACCAAGGGTTTCGTGCTGGGCCTGGACGTGGTCATCGCCATCTTCCTGTTCAGCGGCCTGCTGATGCACGGCACCCCGGAGCGTTACATGCGCGCGGTGGACGAGAGCGTGCGCGGCATCGGTGGCATCGTCCTGCTGTTCCCCTTCTACGCCGGGATCATGGGCATGATGATGGGCGCCAACGCCGACGGCATCTCCCTTGGTCGGCAGATCACCGAAGCGTTCATTTCCTGGTCGTCGGCCGACACCTTCCCGCTGCTGGCCTTCCTCAGCGCTGGTGTGGTCAACGTGTTCGTACCGTCCGGTGGTGGCCAGTGGGCCGTGCAAGGGCCGATCATGCTGCCAGCGGCTCAGGCACTGGGCGTATCGCCTACCGTTACCGCCATGGCGATTGCCTGGGGCGACGCCTGGACCAACATGATCCAGCCGTTCTGGGCACTGCCGCTGCTGGGCATCGTCGGCCTCGGCGCACGCGACATCATGGGCTACTGCCTGATCATGCTGCTGTATTCGGGCGTGGTGATCTGCGGCGCGTTTTACTTCCTCGGCTGACCAGGCAGTGAGGCCTTGCAGGGTGGGCTGGGCGGGGATCCACTTCGATCCACGCTGACCAACTCAGGTGGGCTAAAGCCCACCCTACGGGCTGACCTGCACCACTCTCATGCAGCCAACCCACCCTGGGGTGAGCTTCAATCTGTAGGGTGGGCCGGGCGGCGATCCGCTTCAGCCCACCAGCGGCGGCCCACAGAGCTCGCCTCCTGAAAGAGCGGGCATCCCCCAAGCGGCCACGCCCGCTCAATCCCCCATCAGCCCCTGCGCCTTGGCCATCGCCACCGCTTGAGTGCGCCTCTGCACACCGAGCTTGACGTTGATCCGCCGTGCATGGGTCTTGACCGTGTGCAGCGAGATGAACAGGCGATCAGCGATTTCCTGATTGGAATAACCTTGCGCAATCAACTGCAGCACCGCCAGTTCGCGCGAACTGAGTAGTGCGGTGCCGGCGCTGGCCGGCTCATCTAAACGCGGCGCCGGCTCGAATAGACGCTGATGCAGACTTTGCCCAACCTCCCCCGGCAACAGGCGCTCCAGCCACTGTTCCTGGCGTTGTAGCAGCTCCTGCAGTGGCCGCAGCAGACGCAGCTGTCGCGCCTCGCCAAGCGCCTGCTGCAACAGACCATCAGCGGTTTCTTGCCGCCCCTGCACGAACATCGCTTCGGCCAGGCTGACTCGACACTCGCAGGCCAGACTGAGATGTCCAGCGAACTGGCATTCATCCAGCAGCAGGCGCAGTGCATGTTCGGCAGCGGCGTGATGGCCGAGTAACAGATCGCTGATCGCCAGGTAACGACGCAGGCACGGCAGCAGATCGTAGAATTCGGAAGGCGCCAACTGCTGGCGTTGCTGCAACTGCTGCAGGGTCTGGGCAAACAGCTCACGCGCACGCCCGGTCTGCCCCTGATGCAACAGCAGTCGGCCGGCCTGCAGCTGCAGCACACAGCGGTAGCGCACCTCTGGAACGTGCGACCACTGCATAACCCGCTCGGCCTTTTGCAACCACTGGTGCGCCTCGTCGAGATCGCCACGACTTTCCGCCAGCTCCAGCATGCCGAGATAGCCGGAAATGATGTAGGCATCCTCGCAATGCTCGGCTTCCTGCAGCCCCAGGCGATACGCCTGCTGCGCCGCCTCATTAAGGCCCTGGCGCGCCAGCAGACTGGCCCGCACCAGCAGCAGACGAGCGACCACCGGACTGTGATTGAAGCGCTCACGCAGCAACGCCAGCGACTGCTCGGCAAGCTCGGCAGAGCGCCCTGCCTCGCCACGCATCTGCAGCAGCAAGCAGTGATCGGTATTGAGCAGCGCCTCGAAGATCAGGCTACCGTGCAGTCGCGCCAGACGCAGCCCCTGATCCAGCGCCTGCTTGGCCTGGTCCAGGGCATGTTCGGCCATATGCTGCTGAGCCAGCGCCTGATAGCAGAGCACGCGCTGCGACCAACTGCCCTCGTCCAGCACTTGTAGAGCTTCCTGGCAGTGCAGCCGCGCATCGCGGCGACCACACTGCCGCGCCAGAACGCCCATCAGTGCCTGCCAATGGGCAATCAGCTTGCTCTGACGGCGCTCATCCGGTTGCGGCATGAAATGCGCCAGCCCTTGAATGCAGGCGCGAGCTTCATCGAAACGGGCGCAGATGATCAGCGCCCAGGCCTGCAACACGATAAGCCGCGGCGAACTGGCGAACAGCCAATCGGGCAGCTCCTCACGCCATTGCAGCAGTTGCGCCACAGAGTGTCCCTGCAACAACTGCTCCTGGTCGAAGCGCTGCAGGTAATTGACCGCGACCTCGACCTGGCCGGCCTGCAAGGCATGTTCGACGGCCTCGCGAATATCACCGTGCTGGGCAAACCACTGGCAGGCGCGCACATGCACCGGCGCCGGCATCGGAGCACCCGGCATACGGCGCAGTACCTCGGCCAGCGGCCGCCACAGGCGAAACCAGGTACCGCTGCTATCCAGGCTGCGCACGAACAGCTGACGCCGTTGCAGTTCGGCCAGCAACTGACTACCGCGTCCGTCCAGCAGATGCTCGCAGAGCGACAGGGAGAACCGTGGCAGCAAGGCCAACGCATGCAGGTCGCTGCGCAGCTCCTCGTCCAGATCGGCCAGAACCTCGCGCTGCACATAGTCACGCAGCACCGGGCAGCCATCCTGCAGACGCTGGCGCAGCGCATCCTCGTCGGCATCGAGCAACAGCAGGCGAATCGCCGCCAACCAGCCCTCGCTGCGCGCAAGCAAAGTCTCTCGGCAATCGTCGGCCAGATTCACCTGCAGCACAGCCAACAGCTCGGCCAGCGATGTTTCATCCAGCGCCAACTCTTCGCCATGAAGTTCCAGCAGGTCGCCCTGCAGCAACAAACGCGGCAGATTCCAGGCCGGCGTGCGGCGGCTGGCGATCCACCAGGTGATCTGCTGAGGCGCCGCGGCGAACAACCTGTCGAGACAAGCATCGAGCTGCTCGTCGGCTTGCCGCGGATAGTCATCGATGAAAATCCACAGGCGCCCCGAGCGCTCATGCAGCGCGTCGAGCAAGGCCGCTTCGCTGGCATCGTCGCTCGACATCCGCATGGCCGCTGCCAGCCGTTCGTACAACTGCGCCGGTGTCAGGCTGCGACCACCGAGATCGAGCCATAGCCGCTCGATGGACGTGGGCGCGTGCCGCGCGCACTGGCCAAGCAGCACAGTCTTGCCGGTACCGGCGGGCGCGCACAGCAAGCGTAGGCGCGCCTCGCTGGCGAGCAAACGTTGCAACTGCGATGGACGAGTTATGACGCCCG
The DNA here is from genome assembly GCF_900115475.1 of Ectopseudomonas composti. Classification (GTDB taxonomy): domain Bacteria; phylum Pseudomonadota; class Gammaproteobacteria; order Pseudomonadales; family Pseudomonadaceae; genus Aquipseudomonas; species Aquipseudomonas composti. The sequence continues at coordinate 83,395 of NZ_FOWP01000006.1, read as the reverse complement.
GCGGCAGCCGTGGCAAATCGACAGGTTGCGCCTGCACCGGGCTTGGGCGGGCGATGGCAAGGGTCGGCATGGCAGCGGTTCTCTCTGCTTGTCATTGTTGAACCACCCGGCGATGGTACCCCGCTCACCTCTCACGACCACCCCTTGGCGCTTATGGCGCGAGATTCACGCGGGAGGGGCGCGCAGAAAAAAGCCGGCGGCGCACAAGGCGACACCGGCTTGCTTCGGGCTGCTGCCAGGTCAGCGCACGCCGGCGTTACGCAGGGCTGCCGGGGTGAAATCCTTGGCCGATGCCTGAGTGCCGTACTGGATCGACATCTTCTCTTCGTTGGCCATGCCGACCGCGACATAGCGACCGGCGATGATGTCGTACAGCGCTTCCAGGGCGTAGACCGGGATTTTCTGTGCGTAGTGCTGCAGCAGCATCGCCTCGCCGACGCGCCATAGCTGACCACGGCCGTCATAGTGCTCGGACAGGGCGATCTGCCAGGAGTCTTCGTCGACATAGAAGCGGCGCTTGGCGTAGATATTGCGCTCACCGGACTTCAGCGTCGCCTCCACTTCCCACACACGGTGCAGCTCATAACGGGTCAGGTCCTGGTTGATGTGTCCGGCCTTGAGGATGTCGGCGTACTTCACGCTCGGCAGCGCCAGGCGGTAGTTGTTGTAGGGAATGTACAGCTCGCGCTTGCCCACCAGCTTCCAGTCGTAGCGATCCGGGGCGCCGTTGAACATGTCGAAGTTGTCCGAGGTACGCAGGCCGTCCGATGCGGTGCCCGGGCCGTCATAGGCCACCTGCGGCGCACGGCGCACACGACGCTGACCGGCGTTATACAGCCAGGCCATACGCGGCTCGGTCACCTGGTCGAGCGAGTCGTGCACCAGCAGCACGTTGCCGGCCAGACGCGCCGGCGCAGTGACCCGCTGCTTGAAGAACAGCAGCGCATTTTCCGCCTTGCCCGGATCGATATCGGGGATGTTCTCCGGGAAAGCCACTTCGTCCTCGAAGTTCACCAAGGTGTAGGCGCCGCTGGTCTGCGGCGAGGCCTGCACGATGCTGCGCTTGAGATTGCCACCGCGGTAACGGGTGATGTGGTTCCACACCACCTCCAGGCCGTTTTGCGGAATCGGGAAGGCATAGTAGCGACTGTCGGTGAAGCCGGTCAGGCCGTTGCCGCCATCACGCAAGCCGGTTTTCACCGCGCTGGTTTTGGCCGCAGCGTTGATCGCATCCGGCACCGCTGTGCTGCGATGCGTCGGGAACACCGGCATGCGATAGCTTTCCGGGTAGCGGGCGAACATCGCCAGTTGCCCAGCCGACAGCTGGTCGCGGTGCTGCTCCAGATTCTGCGCAGTAATGGTGAACAGCGGCTGCTCGCTGGCGAACGGGTCACTGAGAAAACCGCGTGCATCCACCTGTCCGGCGTCGCTGGCAAGACCGCCCGTCCAGGCAGGGATAGTGCCAGCCGCGTTGCCGGCCATCTCGCCGCCCAGCGGGGTCAAACTGGCACCGAGCTTGGCCGCTTCCTGCTCGCTGACAGCGGCCAGCACACCGCTGGCCAGCAGGCTCAGGGACAGCGCGCCGAGCATCTTCAGGGTTGTATTCATCTGCATTCCTCAACTGATCCTGTTGGCCTAGAAGCTCACGCCGAAGCTGAGCGCCAAGAAGTCGCGGTCGACCGCGGTGTTGTACTCGCCGCCGAAGAAGTCGGTGTACGACAGGCTGGCGGTGTAGGTATTGCGGTAGTCGGCGTCGATGCCGAAGCTCACGGCCTTGGCGCCCTCGTTGAACAGGCCGTTGGGGCCGTAGCCGTCGACGTCGTGCGACCAGGAAATGTTCGGTTTGAGGTTCACCCCGGCGAACACGTTGCTGTACTCCCAGATGCCGCGAACGCGGTAACCCCAGGAGGTGCTGGTGACGAAGCCATGGGTATCACCACGGAAGCCGTAGGCACCGAACAGCGAATCACGGCCGTAGCGCAGATCTTCACGGCTCTCCAGCCCGCCGACATGGGCCATGCCGATTTCGCCGACCAGGGTGAAGCGCCCGGCGCCCATCACCTGATCGAAGAAATGGGTGAAGGTGGTCTGCACCTGGGTGACTTCCTTGCGCCGGTAGCCGACGTTGTCTTGGCCAGGCCCGGCTGCGACTGGCGAGGTGCCGGGGGCGATGGGGTTGAGCAGGCTCAGGGTAATGTCGGTGGTGTTGATCTGCAGCGGCAGGTTCGGCCGGTAGCTGATCTCGCCCGCCCAGGCCGTGCCGGTGGGCAGTGTGGTGGAGAAGCTCAGGCCGTATAGGCGGATGTCCTCGGGGTATTCCAGGTAGTAGCGACCGTTGCCGAGCATCACGCTCTGCGCCAGGCCAGCGCCGCTGCCTGGGGCGATGCCATTGGCGGTGCCGATGATCCCCGGTAGCGCATTCAGGGTCGCCTGCCCGGCGTTCTGCGTACTGACGATGGGCGTGCGGCTGTGGTAGTTCATGAAGTACAGGCCGTACTCGGTTTCATCCCCCAACCAGCGCAGCGCCAGGCCCCACTGACCGCTGTCGCGCGCATCACGATCACCGGCACGCGGCAGGATCACCCCCTCGCTGTCGACCTGGAAACCCTGGCCGAACGCGGCAGCGACCGGCTGCAAAGGCGCGATGGCCGGCGAACCGATGTGATAGCCGTTGTCGCAGCCATCGGCGGCCACATCGGCGGTGGAGAAGAAGGTGCCGCAATTGTCGATGATGGTCTGGTCCCACTCCAGCTGGTAGAAGGCCTCCATGCTCAAGCGGTCGGTAAGGCTCTGCGACAGGTAGAGCATGTTCACCGGAATCAACCCTTCCTTGATTTCCGCCCCTGGGCGGCGGAAGGCGGCCACGTCGATGGGGTTGATCGAGTTGATGCTGTTGCCGATGAAGGTGCTCTCGCCCCAGCTCACCACCTGTTTACCGACCCGCACAGTGCCGGGCAGATCACCGATGGCGTAGTTGTGGTAGACGAAGGCATCGAGGATTTCCGCCCCCGAGGACTTGGCGCCCTCCTTGCGGTTGCTGTCATCGATGTCCTTGAACAGACGGTTCTCATCCTTCAGCTCGAAGTCGTACCAGTACTTGCCGCGAACGAAGACGCCGGTGTCGCGATAGCGCAGTTCGAGATCATGGATGCCCTTGAAGATCTTCGAGAAAGTCTCGCCCTTCTTGAAGTTCAAGCGGCCATCGTCACCGGTCTGCGCCTGGCCCTGGCCACCGTTGTTGGGTCCGATCAGATCGCGATCCGGACTGCGCATCGACCAGCTGGCACCAACCGACAGCGAGCTGTCGAACTGCCCTTCGATCTCACCGATGTTGAAATTGACGGCATGCGCCGGAGCGGCGAAACCGACGGCGACGGCCAAAGCCAAGGTGTGCGGCTGGAATAGTCCGGGCCCTGTTGTTGTTGTCATGCGGGTCTCCTGATGTAGGGGTACAGCTGCAGGGAACCCTACGCAGCGACCCACTACCGGATAAGCGCACCAAGGAGGGATTTCATCTGTCGCCCGAAAGGATGAATGACGCCCTGAGACGGGCGCGGGCGGGCCGACCTCAGCTTGCTGAATGACGGGATATCAAGGCGGTGGGGAACTTTTCTAAGCGCGATGGCCCAGGCATGCTGTGCAGCCGAGAATCACAGGAGCGACAACGATCATGGAGATACTGCTGAAAATCTGCGCCACACTGGGAGTTTGCATGGGTACGATCTTCGCCCTGCTGCCCGGCTCGTTCGGCCTGCTGAACTTCCGCAACGAACACGGTAATAGCTGGCTCAGCCATCTGGCTGCTTCCACCTGGTGGTTGCTGGTGCTGGCACATCCATTTGCGTTGTACCGGTTGTGGCTTGGCGACGCATACCACTTTCAGTGGTTGTTGCTACCAGTGACATTGCACCTGCTGTTCTTCAGTCTGTTCGGACGCAACCTGAGCACTCGCTGACGTCGCCTAGCGCCAACGATCCAACAGATTCACCGCCACGCGATCCAGCCAGCCCCATAGCCGCTGCTGCGCACGACGCCACCAGGGGCGTTGGTGCCAGTCGTCGAGGGTGATTTCGCGGCTGACGCCGAAGTCCTCGATGAAGCTGGCCGTCACTGCCTGAGTGAAATCCGGGTCGAGGGCCTCGACGTTGGCATCGAGGTTGAAGCGCAGGTTCCAGTGGTCGAAGTTGCACGAGCCGACGCTGACCCAGTCGTCCACCAGCACCATCTTCAGGTGCAGAAAGCGCGGCTGGTATTCGAAGATGCGCACACCAGCCTTGAGCAATTTGGGGTAGTAGCGCTGCCCGGCAAAACGCACGGGTGGATGGTCGGTGTTGCGCCCGGCCAGCAGCAGGCGCACTTCTACGCCACGGGCGGCTGCGCGGCGCAAGGCACGGCGGATTTTCCAGGTAGGCAGGAAGTACGGCGTGGCCAGCCAGATCCGCTGTTTGGCACCGCGCAAGGCACGCAGCAGCGACAGCAGGATGTCGCGATGCTGAGCCGCGTCGGCATAGGCCACACGCCCCAGGCCAATACCTGCAGGCGGGCATTCCGGCAGGCTCAGCGCCACCGGCTGATGGCTCGGGCGCCAGGAAAAGCGCGCCTGCCAGAGCTGCTCGAACAGCTGCTGCCAGTCGCCCACCAGCGGCCCTTCGATTTCTACCATGACTTCGTGCCAGGGGCTGCGAGGCTCATCTGGCAGCCAGAACGCGTCGGTGGAGCCGGTGCCGCCAACGTAGGCCAGGCGCTGGTCCACCAGCAGCAGTTTGCGGTGATCACGGTGAAAATTGCGGATACCGCGCCGCCAGCGCACCGGGTTGTACCAGCGCAGCTGCACGCCCGAGGCCAGCAGGCGCTCACGCAAGGCGACACCGAGGCCGGCGGCGCCATAGGCATCGAACAACCCGCGCACCGACACACCGCGCTCGGCGGCCCGGCACAGCGTGTCGACCAGGCGTTCGCTGCAGCGGCCGTCCTCGATCAGATAAAGCTCGATCTCCACCTGCTGCTTGGCGCCGTCGATGGCCGCCAGCATACGCGGGAAAAACACTGGCCCATCCAGCAGCAATTCGAAGCGATTGCCACCGCGCCAGGGAAAGATGCGACCGCGCTTGTGCACGTTCAACGCGCCGTGAAGATCAGTACGGCGCCCACCGGTACCGACAGGCTGATGGCCGGCAGATCGGCGACCTTGCGCAGCGCCTCGACGCCGCTGGCCAGGGCGAAGTCTTCGGCGTGCAACACCAGCGGCGCCAAGGTCACCACCTGAAAGCGGCGATCATCCAGGCGAGTCACCAGCAGTTCGCTGTCCAGCTCGCGGCTGCGCTCGTTGAGGGTCAATTGCAGGGGCAGGCGCAGCTCCAGTTGTGCACCGGGCGCCAGGTCGGTGAGTTGCGCCAGGTTGACCTGAGCACTGATGCGCGCTTCAGGCAGGCGCGAGGTATCGAACAGCAGGCTGCGCAGGCGCTCGTCACGTAGCGGGATACCGGTGCTCAGCGAGTCGAGATCGACACGCAGGCGCGCGCGACCATCAGCGGCGATCTGCCCGTGCAGGGTAAGGAAGCGATGCACCTCTGACTGGCTGCCGGAGTGGGTGGAGATAAACGACAGCCGTGAGGACTCGTTGTCCAGGTACCAGTCGGCGTGAACGGGCAAGGCGGCGGCAAGCAGCAGGGCGAAAAGCGAACGGCGCATGAGAACTCGAAAACGGCATGACCAGGCGGCAACGATAGTCGCCAGCGCAGGCCTTGCAAAGCCCAACGCTGGCCCAGTTCTACTCGTTCGGCAGCAACTGACAGCCCTGTCGCTCACCCAGCCAGGCTGCGCTGTGAGTGCGGCCTAGGCCGCTGGCGGTCACACGCTTGGCGCTTTCGTCATCCCGCAGGCTGCTAATCGGCACGTACTGCGCGACATAGCCTTCACAGTAGGCCGCCGGGTTACCGCTGACGTAACGGCAGGAGCAGTATTCCTTGGCCGTGTAGGCGCCGATGATGTCCGGAAACGCTTGCAGGTAAACGCGGTTCGGCCAGGCCCAGGCCAGCAGCAAAATCAGCAGCAGCGCCAGCACGCTGAGAATCGGGTGGCGACGGATCATGGCTGCACCTCCGCGGCGAAGGCCGCACGCACGCGTTTGAGCAGTTCGTTGTGCTGGAAGCTGCCGTCGCGGTCATCGGCGTAACGCACCACCACCAGGTTCTCCTGCGGCATCACATACAGCCCCTGCCCCCAGTGCCCGAGTGCGGCAATTGTGTCGGCCGGCGCATCCGGCCAGGGCCGCGCGCTGCCCGGCAGTTCGGCGTTGAGCCACCAGTGCCCACCGGGTACCGCATCGCCCGGCTTGGCCAGCTGCGCCTGGTAACCGGCAAAGGGCGTGGCAACGAAATTGATCCAGGCCACTGGTAGCAGCTGACGCTCGCCCCAACGGCCGCCGCGCTGCATCAGCAGGCCGACACGAGCCAGGTCACGCGCGGTCATGTAAGCGTAGGACGAGGCGATGAAGGTGCCGCTGGCATCGCGTTCCCAGGTCGCGCTGGTGATGCCCAGCGGTTCGAACAGAGCGGTCCAGGGATAGTCGGCATAGGCCTGCTGGCCGACCATGCCGCGCAGGGCAGCCGCCAGCAGGTTGCTGTCGCCACTGGAATAACGAAAGCGCGTGCCCGGCGCGGCGTCGGCTGCATGCGCGGCAGTGAATGCGGCCATGTCGTCGCGACCACGAGTGTAGAGCATGGCCACCACCGAGGATTTCAGCGGCGCGTACTCGTAGTCCTCTTGCCAGGCCAGGCCCGAGGCCCAGTTGAGCAGGTGACCGATCTTGATCTGCGGATGATCGGCCATCGGCGGGTAGTACTGCGCCACCGGCGCATCGAGCTTGAAGCGCCCCTCGCCATAGGCCACGCCAAGGGTGGTGGCGAGCAGGCTCTTGGCCATCGACCAGGAGAGGTGCGGGGTCTGCGCGGTGGTCGGTTCGGCGTAACGCTCGTAGACGATCTGCCCGTCGCGGATCACCAGCAGCGCATCGCTGCGAATGCCCTTGCGCTCGGCATCGTCGCGTGGGGCAAAAGCATAGGCTTCCAGTTCGGCGATGGCCGCAGACGGTGGCGCGGGTTGGCTCTGCCAGTCGGCTTGCGGCCAGTTCTCCGCCTGGGCGGTGCTGGCGAGCAGGCTGAGGCCGAATACCAGGCTCAGTCGGCGTAGAAAGGAAGTGGGCATGAGAGGCCTCGATCAGAAATCGTGGCGCACCCTAGCACGGCGATGATGACTGCTTGAAGCGACGAAGCCGCCATCTCAGACGGCTGTGAAAACTACTACGCTCGGCCATGCTGCGTTAAAAACAGGCTCAGAATGCTCATTTACAACTCGTAAACTGCGCTTCTTCGCCTATTTTTGCCTTGCCTGACCTTCGCTCGCTACGTTTTCACACGGTCTGATCCCACCTTCATTTGGGCAGTTGGTAATCCTCCGGCCCCATCAGGTCGAGACCGCATTCAAGGTTCTCGATCCAGTAGAGAAAAGCGCTGATCATTTCCGGGCCGACGAAGGGCCGACCATGCTGCGGCACAATCATCGCTACATCCATCTGCCGCACCATCGCCGCCCACAGGCGACAGGCCTTGTTACCGGCCATGTAACGCCGGTGGAACCCTTCCATGTTCGGCACATGGTTGACGAAGTCGCGCACCGGGGTCGCGTCATCCACCAGCGAAGCGCCCATGTCACCGGAGAAGAGGATCTTGCTCACCGGGTCATAGACCTGGAAGTTGCCCACCGAGTGCAGAAAGTGCGCCGGCACGGCCTTGAGCGTGCATTTGCCCAACGGGATGCTCTGGCCACGATCCGGCAGCGCGATGATGCGATCGAAGGTATTGATGCCGCGGCTCAGCACCAGGTAGTTGGCCGTCAGGTGCGGCAGGAAGCGCGCCCACAGCTTGGAGCAGATCACCCGCGCGCGGGTGTGCAGCAGCCATTTGTCCAGCGAGGCGATGATGTCCGGGTCTTGGTGCGAGGCGAAGATGTAGGTCAGGTCCTGCACCGGAATGTGCTTGGACAGCTCCAGCGACAGCGGCGTGTAGGTCAGATCGCCGCCCGGATCGAGCAGCAGGTACTGCTCGTTGTCGGTGATCAGGAACTGGTTGGATTGCACGCCTTCGCCGCTGACCAGGTCATCGAACATCAGGCATTGGTGGCGGCCGTTATCAAACAGCACGATGGGCTCGCGGCGCATGGAAACCTCGTAGATGAATCGCGAGGCAACCTTATGCGCACACCACCGAGAGGGTACTGATATGGATCAACAGCCGGCGACAATCTGCCGCGCTTTCTCCAGGCGCTTGCTGCGTGCCGCCTCGGCAATGCGCAGCAAACCCTTGTCGCGCTGCCACAGCGCGGCCCAGTGCACCGGCCCCGCGGCGAAGGCGGTGTCCAGTTCGTCAGCCAGCGTCTGCTGCTGGGCGAACAGTCCGGCCAGCAGCAGATGCGTGGTCGGCGCATTGGGCGTTTGCCGCGTCACCTCGGCACAACCGGCCAGCAGCCCCTGCAGGCGCAGCAGCAGGGATTCGGGCCAGTCGCATTCGCGGCCGACACCGAACAACCACGCAGTTACTGCAGTGAGCACATGCACGTCTTCCAGGGTGCGGAAGGGTTTGACGTAATCATCCCAGCCATCGCCGGCCAGGCGTTCACCCTGCGCCTGGTCCAGATGCAGGCGGGCATGGCCGATATCCGGCATCAGCGGTAACGCCGGCAGCGGTTCGATACGCACACCCGGCGCACCCTGGCAGACCACGCCCAGGGCCAGACGCGGTGCCTGCCCTGCGCCCTCCTCGCGCGCCGCCACCAGCAACCAGTCGGCGCATTCGGCGCATTCGGCGGCGGTAACGAAGTCCTTGCGACCACTGATGCACAACCCGTCGATGCGCGTGCTCATGTCCGCCGGGCGGGTGCTGCGGTTCTCCGTCACACACAGCGCGCCGGCCGTCCAGGGCGCCGCCGGCCACAGCACACGCAGCGCAGCCTGGTAACCGGCGAGAAACGCCAGCCCAGGCGTGGCCGCCTGCAAACCGCCCACCAGCGCCAGCTCGAAGGGCTGTGGTGTGCCGCCCAGACGCGCCAGCAGGCGAGCGTACCAGTCCTCCAACCCCGCCTCGGCAGTCAGGCGCTCGATGGGCTGAAACAGGCTCGACCAAGGCATAACAGACCTCCTCGCAGCAGCAATCGGACACCTCTAAAAACTACCTGCGTTGCCATTGCTGCGTTAAAAACAGGCTCGTGCGCGAGTCCGATCAAAATGCTCATTCACAGCTCGTAAACTCCGCTTTTTCGCCTGCTTTTGCCTTGCACTGGCTGCCTCACCTACGTTTTTAAAAGTGTCCACCTAGGCTGCTGTCACATAAGCATCAAAAAAGCTTAACGGTGGTGACACCGCAGCTACCTAGCCTGAGCTTGCCCAACAAGATCGACCGGCTGCAAGCATCCAGCCGGCACACGGAGGATCTGGCATGACTCAAACCGCTCGCCGACTGCAGGCTGAACGCCTGCAAGGCCCCGCCGCCCTGCGTGAAGCGCAAGCCTTGCGCTACCGCGTATTCAGCGCGGAATTCGACGCCAAGCTCAACGGTGCCGAACTGGGTCTGGACATGGACGACTACGACATCCACTGCCGCCATATCGGCGTGCGTGACCTGGAAAGCGGCGAGCTGGTGGCTACCACCCGCCTGCTCGACTACCAGGCAGCTGCCGGTCTCGGCCGCTATTACAGCGAAGAGGAATTCGCCCTGCATGGCCTGGCCAAGCTGGAAGGTCCGGTGCTGGAAATCGGCCGCACCTGCGTCGATGTCGCCTACCGCAATGGCGCCACCATCGCCGTGCTCTGGGGCGAACTGGCCGAGGTTCTCAACGAAGGTGGCTACCGCTACCTGATGGGCTGCGCCAGCATCTCCATGCAGGACGGCGGCATCCAGGCGCATGCAGTCATGCAGCGCCTGCGCGAACGCTACCTGTGCACCGAGCACTTGCGCGCCGAACCCAAGCACCCGCTGCCGCAACTGGACCTGCCGGGCAACGTCATCGCCGAGATGCCACCGCTGCTCAAGGCCTACATGCGCCTGGGCGCGAAAATCTGCGGCGAACCCTGCTGGGACCGCGACTTCCAAGTGGCCGATGTGTTCATCCTGCTCAAGCGCGACGAGCTGTGCCCACGCTACGCCCGGCACTTCAAGGCTGCCGTCTGAAACCCGATAAGTAGGAGCGAGCTCTGCTCGCGAATGCTGAACCCTCTTGTTCGCGAGCAGGGCTCGCTCCTACAGGCCGGCATGAATCACGATAATGGCCAAACGGCGCTGCCCGTGGATAATGCCGGCACTCGTTCTCAAGCGGAGGCCTCAATGGCCAAACTGCGTCTGTCCCTGCGCCTCGCCCACCTGACTCTGGTAGTCGCCTTCGGCACCCTGCTGGCCGGCATCGTCAGCCTGTTCGAGCGGGTAGTTCGGCACGACCTGATGCCGCTGCGCCAGCGCCTGACGCGCTGGTTCCTGGCACGCCTGGGCGGGGCCCTGCCATTTCGCGTGCGGGTCGAGGGCGAGCTGCCGACGCAGCCGATGCTGTGGGTCAGCAACCATGTGTCATGGACCGATATTCCGCTGTTGGGCGCATTGCAGCCGCTGTCCTTTCTGTCCAAGGCGGAGGTGCGCGATTGGCCGCTGGCCGGCTGGCTGGCGCACAAGGGCGGCACGCAGTTCATCCGCCGCGGTGCGGGCGACAGCAGCCAGGTCGGCCAGCAGCTCACCCGCCACCTGCAACAAGGCCATCACCTGCTGATATTTCCCGAAGGCACCACCACCGACGGCCTCGCGCTGCGCACTTTCCACGGCCGCCTGCTGAGCAGCGCCATCGACAGCGGTGTGGCGCTGCAACCGGTGGCCATCCGTTATCTGCGCGACGGCCAGCCCTGCCCCTTGGCACCCTTTATCGGCGACGACGACATGCTCTCGCACCTGCTGCGCCTGCTCTCGAGCCCTGCCTGTGAAGTGGAGATACGTGTGCTCGCGCCGATTCCCAGCGAATCACGCAGCCGCAACGAGCTGGCCCGGCACAGCCAGGCCATCATCGCCCGCGCCCTGCTGCTCAACGCAGCAGAGCAGGAGCAGGCCGAAGCGGCCTGAGCGCACTCAGTCAGCAGGCGGTACGATCAACGCGTCGCTGTCGAGCGAGGCCAGCAAACGACTGGCGACGCTACCGAGGAAGAAGCGCGACGCACCTTCGCGGGCATGGGTGCCGAGCACCAGCAGGTCAGCACCGGACTGACGCAAGGCCTCGCCGATCACCCCCTCTGGCGAGCCGATCTGTACCAGCAGGCGCTCCTGACTCAGGTTCGCGCCGACCGCATCCAGGCGCTCCACCAGTTGCTGACGCTGCAGCTCGCGCTGATTCTCCAGCACTTCGGCGCTGATACCTGCCTCCATCATCGCGCCCGCCACGACCGGCTCGACCGCGCTGGCCACATGCAGGTCGTCCAGGCTTGCAAGGCCCAGCTCACGCAGCCGTTTGAGGGCCTGCTGCGAGGTGCGCGAGAGGTCCATCGCCAGCAGCGCATGACGGTACTCGTGTGTTACCGGACCATTGACCCGCAGTACCGGCAGATGACTGCTGCGCACAACACGCTCAAGCGTGGTGCCGACGAAGAAGTCGCGCAGTGCCGACTTGCGATGCGCGCCTACCACCAGCAGATCGGCGCCCATGCCCTCAGCACCTTCAACGATCACTGCGGCGGCCTCGCCAGTGCCCACGATCACCCGCGGCACACTGCCAGCCTGTTCGCCGAGGCGTTCGGCCTGCGCCTGCAACAGGGTTTCGGCCTGTTGCACCTGGCGTTGCACGTGCGCAGCCGGCGCATCGTCATCTATGACATGCAGCAAGCTCCATTCGCCGCCCCCCTGGCGCCGGATCAGTTGCACGGCGCGCTGTACCGCATGCGCCGAACGCTCGGACAAATCGGTCGCTACCAGAATCTTGATCATCTCGTTTCCTCCATGGGTTTAACACCGCGTTACATTCAAGCGCCTCCCGACTCCGTACTCCTTGATGCAGGTCAGGCCTGACGCGGTAAAGCGGTCTAGGGTAGTGGGGACGGCTGGTTGCGCCGCCCGATGGCGGCCGGCAAACGCAGCCGGCCCACCGAAGGAGACGCGCCCCATGGGCAATCCCCCCTCTCAACATAGTGACCACGCCTGGCACGGTTTGACTGCACAACAAGTGCTCGATGAACAGCACAGCAGTGCCAATGGCCTCAGCCAGGTAGAAGCCGAGCGGCGCCTGCAACGCCACGGCGCCAACCGCCTACCGCCGCCGCAACGCAGGGGGCCGCTACTGCGGCTGCTCTATCAATTTCACAACGTCTTGCTTTACCTGATGCTGGTAGCAGCCCTGATCACTGCCCTGCTCGGCCATTGGGTCGACACCTCGGTGATCCTCGCCGCGGTGCTGATCAACGTGATCATCGGCTTCATCCAGGAAGGCAAGGCGGAGAACGCGCTGGACGCCATCCGCAGCATGCTCTCGCCCCATGCCATGGTCCTGCGCGACGGCGAACGCCATGAAATCGATGCCGAACGCCTGGTGCCCGGCGACGTGGTGCTGCTGGCGTCCGGCGACAAGGTGCCAGCCGACCTGCGCCTGATCAGCGTGAAGAACCTGCTGGTGGAAGAAGCCGCGCTGACCGGTGAATCGGTGCCGGTGGAAAAATCCATGGCCCACTGCAACGCCGACGCCGCGCTTGGCGACCGGCGCTGCATGGCCTATTCCGGCACCCTGGTCAGCAGCGGCCAGGCCAGCGGCGTGGTGGTGGCGACCGGTGCCAACACTGAACTCGGCCGTATCGGCGCCATGCTGCAGCAGGTGCAGGCGCTGTCCACGCCGCTGCTGCGACAGATCGAACAGTTCAGCCGCTGGCTGGCAGTGATCATCTTGATCCTGGCGTTGGCCACCTTCATCCTCGGCATCCTCTGGCATGGCCAGCCCCCCGGCGAGATGTTCATGATGGTAGTGGCACTGACCGCCTCGGCCATCCCCGAAGGGCTGCCGGCGATCATGACGGTGATCCTCGCCCTCGGCGTGCAGCGCATGGCCGGGCACAACGCCATCGTCCGGCGCTTGCCGGCCGTGGAGACCCTCGGTTCGGTGACGGTGATCTGCTCGGACAAGACCGGCACCCTGACCCGCAACGAGATGACCGTACAGCGCGTGGTCAGTGCCAGCCGCATCCTCGATGTCTCGGGCGTCGGCTACGCCCCGGAAGGCGCCTTTCACCATGACGGCAAGGTGCTCGAACCCGACACTGAACTGCTGGAAATCGCCCGAGCTGCGCAACTGTGCAACGACGCCCGCCTGCAACAGGACAGCGCCGGCCACTGGCTGCTGCATGGCGACCCGACCGAGGGCGCGCTGCTGACCCTGGCACTGAAAAGCGGCCTCGATATCCAGACGCTGCACACGCGACTGCCACGCAGCGATGCGATTCCGTTCGAGTCCGAACACCGTTTCATGGCCACCCTGCACCACGACCACGCTGGCCATGGCCTGGTCTACCTCAAGGGTGCCCCCGAGCGCGTGCTGGAGATGTGCGCCAGCCAGCGCGGCGCCGATGGCGGCAATGCGCCCCTGGACGCCGACTACTGGCGGCGCCAGGCCACCGACCTGGCTGCCCGTGGCCTGCGCCTGCTGGCCCTGGCGTGTAAACCGGCACCGGCCGAGCAGCGCAATCTGAGCTTCGACGACGTCGAAGGCGGGCTGACTCTGCTCGCGCTGGTCGGCATCATCGACCCGCCGCGTGAAGAGGCCATCGCCGCCGTCGCCGAATGCCAGCGTGCCGGCATCCGGGTGAAGATGATCACCGGCGATCACGCCGAGACCGCGCGCGCCATCGGTGCGCAACTGGGCATCGGCGTCGGCCTGCCGGCGATGACCGGCGCCGAACTGGAACTGCTCGACGACCGCCGCTTGCGCGAAGTGCTACCCGGCATCGAGGTATTCGCTCGTGCCAGCCCGGAACACAAGCTGCGTCTGGTGCAGGCCATGCAGGACAGCGGACAGGTGGTGGCCATGACCGGTGACGGCGTCAACGATGCTCCAGCGCTGAAGCGCGCAGACGTTGGCGTGGCCATGGGCCTGAAGGGCACTGAAGCGGCCAAGGAAGCCGCCGAGGTGGTGCTGGCCGACGACAACTTCGCCACCATCGCCGGCGCCGTGCGCGAAGGCCGGGCAATCTACGACAACCTGAAGAAATTCATTCTGTTTTCCCTGCCGACCAACGGCGGCCAGGCGTTGATCGTGATCTTCGCCATCCTGTTCCAGGTGGTACTGCCGCTGACGCCGGCGCAGGTGCTGTGGATCAACATGGTCACCTCCAGCACCCTGGGCCTGGCGCTGGCCTTCGAGCCCAGCGAACGCGGATTGATGGATCGCGCCCCACGCGCGCCGAACGAGCCCTTGCTGTCGGGCTTCTTCGTCTGGCGCGTGGTGATGGTATCGGTGCTGATCGCCGGTGCCGGCATCGGCCTGTTCCTCTGGGAACTGCAACGTGGCAACAGCCTGGACAGCGCCCGCACCATCGCAGTGAATGCCGTGGTGATGTGCGAAATCTTCTACCTGCTCAACAGTCGCAGCATCTTCGGCTCGGTACTCAGCCGCAACGCCCTGCTGGGTAATCGCGCGGTGCTGGTGACCATCACCATCTGCCTGGTGCTGCAGCTGCTGTTCACCTATGCCCCGCCGTTGCAGGGGGTGTTCGGCTCGGTCGGCCTGAGCCTGGACGAATGGTTGCGGGTCTTGCTGGCGGGCCTGGCGCTGTTCAGCGTGGCGGAATTGGAGAAATGGGTGGTGCGGCGCTTTGGTCTGCATACCCAGGCGGTTTGAGCCGTTGCGGGAGAGATTTTAGTGATGATCGTCGCAGTGGCGAAATCCCCGGTGCGCACAGCGCACCCTACGGTCCGGCCTCGGTTCACATGTAGGGGCACCATGCGCACCGCCTCTACCCCGATACGTTCAGCTCAGCCTCGGCGAAAGCCATCAACTCGGGATAGAAAGCACGAAAGTCCTCGCTGAGCGGCTCGTATAAACGCTCCAGCTCGGCCAGGCTGCCGTCGAGCAGTTGCGGCTTGGATAGGCGCCGCTGCATGCCAGCGATCACCTGTTCCAGCACCGCGAACTCGCGGTAGCTGCCGAGCCAGTCCTGCGCGGCCATACGCGGCGCCATCAGTGCCAGGCGCCCGGGCAATTCCGGCTCGGCCGCCAGCACGCGATACACCCGACCCGTGAAGTGATCCAGCGGCTGCGTCGCGTACACCGGCCAGTCGCGGGCCAGGCAATGATCGAAGAACAGATCCAGCAGCATGCCGGCCGTTCTCCGCCGCTCGACCGGGAAGCGCGCACGAGCCCGAGCCTGCAACGGGTGGCTGTCGGTAAAGGCATCGATGCGCCGATGCAAGCGAATGGCCGCCTCGATTTGGACAGGCCAGCGCCCGACCAGCGGGCCTTTGACGAAATCGCCATAGAGGCTGCCGAGCAACTGCGGTGGTGCGTCACCGCCAAGGTGCAGATGGGCGAGGTAGTTCATTCCACGAGCTTAACGCCGACGACGGGACAATCGAAGCCGTTGATGGAGACTATTGGAACAATCGATCTGTATATCGTCTATAGACGATATAAGGTTCGCCACATGACGAAACAGACCGACACCGCCATGGAAATCGACCTCGACGCCATCATCAAGGCCCTCGCCCACCCGGCGCGCCGCGACATCCTCGACTGGTTGAAGGAGCCCGAGCGCCACTTCGCCGAACAGGATCATCCGCTGGAGATCGGCGTATGCGCCGGCAAGATCTTCCAGCGTACCGGGCTGTCGCAATCCACCGTTTCTGCCCATCTGACCACCCTGCAGCGCGCCGGTCTGGTGACCAGCCGCAAGGTCGGCCAGTGGCACTTCTTCAAGCGCAACGACGAGCTGATCCAGGCCTTCGTCGAGCGCCTCGGCCAGCAACTCTGATTTGACCTTTCCTCCGGAGAAAACCCCATGCCCACATTGTTCGACCCCATCCAGATCGGCGACCTGCAACTGAACAACCGCATCATCATGGCACCGCTGACCCGCTGCCGCGCTGATGAAGGCCGCGTACCCAATGCGCTGATGGCCGAGTACTACGTACAACGCGCCTCGGCTGGCCTGATCATCAGCGAAGCCACCGCCGTCACGCCGATGGGCGTCGGCTACCCGGACACTCCCGGCATCTGGTCGGATGAGCAGATTCGCGGCTGGAGCAACGTCACCCAGGCAGTGCACGCCAACGGCGGCAAGATCGTCCTGCAACTGTGGCACGTCGGCCGCATCTCCGACCCGATCTACCTGAACGGCGAACTGCCGGTCGCCCCCAGCGCGATCCAGCCGGCCGGCCATGTCAGCCTGGTGCGCCCGATGAAGGACTTCGTCACCCCGCGTGCACTGGAGACCGAAGAGATCGCCGATATCGTCGAGGCCTATCGTCAAGGCGCCGAGAACGCCATGGCCGCCGGTTTCGATGGCGTGGAAATCCACGGTGCCAATGGTTACCTGCTCGACCAGTTCCTGCAGAGCAGCACCAATCAGCGCAGTGACCGCTACGGTGGCAGCGTCGAAAACCGCGCGCGTCTGCTGCTGGAAGTGACCGATGCGGCGATTTCCGTGTGGGGCGCCGGCCGCGTCGGCGTGCACCTGGCACCCCGTGCCGATTCGCACGACATGGGTGACGCCAACCGCGGCGAAACCTTCGGCTACGTCGCCCGTGAACTGGGCAAACGTGGCATCGCCTTCATCTGCGCTCGCGAGAAAGCCGGTGACGACAGCCTGACCCCGCAACTGAAGAAAGAATTCGGTGGCGTGTTCATCGCCAACGAGCGCTTCACCAAGGATCAGGCCAATGCCTGGCTGGCAGCAGGCAATGCCGATGCTGTGGCCTTCGGCATCCCCTTCATCGCCAACCCGGACCTGCCCGAGCGCCTGGCGCAGGACGCACCGCTGAACGAACCGCAACCGCAGACCTTCTACGGCTCCGGCCCGGTCGGCTATATCGACTATCCGCGCCTGTAACGCACCCTACAACTGAACAGCAAAACGCCGCGCTCCCTTACAGAAGCGCGGCGTTTTCATAGGTACCTGTACTCAAGGTAGGAGCGAGCTCTGTTCGCGAATTGCTGCCTCAAGAAAAGCTTCGCGAGCAAAGCTCGCTCCTACAGCAGAGGCTCAACGCGAATTGATCTGCTGCTGCAGGTTCACCACCTGGCTTTGCAGGGTGTTGATGTTGCGCGTCATCTGCGCGCGGAAGGCATCGAACTCGGCGGTATTCGGGCCGGCACTGGCGGCCGGGCGATTGTCCAGTTCGCTGCGCAGCACCAGCAGATCCTGCTCCAGGCTGCGAATCGATTGCGCGGGATTACCCTGTTTTTTCAGCGTCTCGATATCGCCGCCGAGAGCCTTGATGCGGGTATCTAGCTTGGCCAGTTCGGCCTGGGTGGCCTTGGCGTCGCCCTGCGCGGATTTCAGCGCCGCCTGCTCGGTGGAGAGCGTCTGCAGGCGCTTGTCGAAATCGGCACTGGCACCGATGCCGCTCTTCAGCTCAGTACCCAACTGCTCGACGCGCTTGTCCAGCGCTGCCTGTGCCGTGGCGCTCTGCTGTTGCTGCTTGCTCAACTCGGCCAGGCGCGTTTCCAACTGCTTGACCTGCAGCTTGAGCGCTTCACTGCCACTGGTGACGTTGGATTCGGTCGCCACCACCTTGCCGGAAATATCCTGAATTCGTCCGGCAGCCTCCTCGCTGATGCGCGCAAAGCTTTCCTGGGTCGCCACCAGGCGCTGCTCCATCAGGCCGATCTGCTGCAGGCTCCACCAACCCAGGCCAGCCAGGGCGAAACTCAATGCGCCAACCAGCGCCCACAGCGGCCCGGTACTGGCACTTTTGGCCACAGGCGCCTTGCTGCTGGTGGCACGACTGCTGCTGCGCGGAGCGGGTTCTTCGCGCGGCTCGGCAAATTCCTCACGGCGCTCCGGGGTCAGGCTGGGCAGGTTGTCGAGCTCGTCGTTGGCGTCGTTACGCATGGTCGGACCTATGGTTTGGAACGAAGAAACGGAAATGCCGCGCAGTATACCGATTCGCCACTACAGCATCAGCGTCGCGCCAAGCAGGTGCGCGACGCACCGACGAAGGGCGCGACAGGGCCATCGACTCATCTGCAGCCCAGCAGTTCCGCAAAACATGAACTGGTACGCACTTTGCTTTTCTCCTGTCGTGAACGCGCCGATAGAGCGTCGCTAACGAGCCAGCAGGCGGCCTGAAAGTTCTGCAAAGCACGAAAAGGTTTCCCAGTCGCAGGATCAAGGCTGGCGTGGTTACGGATGGCGAGGACCGCCTGATCCCGTGACCCTTCAACCAACCGGGGGAAGTGGCAATGGAACTGAACAAAGAAGTACTGGATTGCATGAAAGCGCTGCGCCGTCGCCTGCGTGAAGAACAGGCAGTGGACATTCGCCTGAGCCAGGTCGACGCGATCAGCGCCATGCTCGATGGCAGCCTGAAGTCTGACGATGAAGAAACCCGCCGCCTTGGCCAGCGCCTGGCGGAATTGTCCGATCAACCGCAGCGTGCGACGGTCACGCCACTGGCGGCAGTCGAGCTACCGGTCGGCACGCCAACCGGCTCGGTACGCGTCTATCGCGGTCAGCGTATCTACGCCTGAGGCCCCATCTGCGCCTGCCACCAGGTGCAGAATTCATCCAACGCATCCCACAGGCTGGCTCTGGGCTCGTAGCCGAGCAACTCGCGGGCGCGGTCGATGTTCAGGGAGAAATCCCTGGCCATCACCGCCACGCCGAGGCGAAACAGGCTCGGCTCCGGCCGCCCTGGCAGCACCCGACACACACTCTCGTTGAGCGTCGCCGCAGCATAGGCCAGCGGCAAAGGCACATGCCGCGTCACCGGCGGCAACTCCAGGCGACGCATTACGTAATTGACCACGTCCCATAGCGGCACCGGCGCGCCATTGCTGATGTTGTACACCTGGCCAAGCGCCGCCCCGCCCACCTGTAGCGAGCTGAGCAAGGCATCGTTGAGATTGTGCACGTTGGTGAAGTCGACCTTGTTCAGGCCATTGCCGATGATCGCCAGGCGGCCCTTGCGCTGCATGCCGATCAAGCGCGGGAAGATGCTGGTATCGCCCGCCCCGGTGACGAAGCGCGGACGCAGAGCGATTACTTCAAGACCGAACTCCTGCGCGGCGAACACCTGCTGCTCGGCCAGGTACTTGGTCTTGCCGTAATGATCGGAGAAGCGTTTGGGCACTTGCTCCTCGCGAATATCGACATGCGATTTGCCATCGAAATAGATCGACGGTGAGGACAGATGCACCAGGCGGCGGACCTTCTGCTTGAGGCAGGCGTCGACGATATTCTCGGTGACCGTGACGTTGGCCTGGTGGAAGTGCGCGTAGTCGCCCCACACGCCAACCGCGCCGGCGCAGTGCACCACGGCCTCGACATCCTGGCACAGCGCTTGGGCCAGCTCGGGATCACCCAGATCGCCCTGGACGAATTCGGCGCCGCGCTTGATCAGGTGCTGCACGCCTTCGGCGCGGCGGCCGTTGACCCGCACGGCCAGCCCCTGCTCGAGTGCGAAACGAGCGAAGCGTCCACCGATGAAGCCACTCGCGCCGGTGACCAGAATCTTCATCGCCATCCCCTACCCTTGATTCTTGTAATTGCCGCACTTTAGCAGCGCCATCGTCGTGGCGCGCTGTCGGCGGCGGCCAGAACTACGACCCTACGGGCCGCTCATTGGTGCAACGGCACCAACACCGATGCCGAGTGACGACGCAGCTGTGCAGTCAGTTCGCTGAGCAACTCGCCGCCATTGCGCCAGTGATGCCAGTACAACGGCACGTCGATGAAGCGCTCGGGCACCAGGTCCACCAGCCTGCCGCTGGCCAACGCTTCTCGTACCTGCAATTGCGGCACCAGGCCCCAGCCCAGGCCGCCTTCGGTCAGGCGCACGAAGCCTTCGGACGAGGGGCACAGGTGATAGGCGAAGGCCCCCGTGACACCGAGGCCCGCCAGGTAGCGATGCTGCAGTTGGTCATCCGGGCCGTAGACGATGGCCGGCGCACGTGCCAGCGCCTCGGGAGTGACGCCAGCCGCAAAATGCCGGGCGATGAAGGCCGGGCTGGCCAGCGCGCGATAGCGCATCGCGCCCAGCACCAGGCTGCGCGCGCCTGCCACCGGGCGCTCGGCAGCACACACGCAACCGGCCACTTCGCCCGCACGCATGCGCTTGAGGCCTACTTCCTGGTCCTCCACCACCAGTTCCATCAACACCTGCTGGTTGGCGCAAAAATCGGCCGTCGCCGCCGCCCACCAGGTCGCCAGGCTATCGGCGTTGATGGCGATGCGCAGGCGCTCGGGCAAGGTCTGCTCGTCCAGCCCCGGTACCTGGCCCTGCAGGTCGCGTTCGAGCAGGCGTACCTGCTGCACATGGTTGAGCAGACGCCGGCCGATTTCGGTGGGCGCCGGTGGCGTGGCACGCACCAGCACCGGCTGGCCGACCCGTGCTTCGAGCAACTTGATGCGCTGCGACACCGCCGACTGCGACAGCCCCAGCACCTGCGCCGCCCGCTCGAAACCAGCCTGCTCCACCACCGCTGCCAGCGCGGCAAGAAGTTTGTAATCGAACAATCGATTTTCCTAATGAGCGATCAGTAATATTGGTTTCTCTTATACATGCAGAAGCCGCAGACTCGCCAACATTCAGTCCAATCAGGAGCCCGCCATGTCTGGCGAAACCAACCTCGCACGCCTGCTGCAAAGCATGACGCCGCAGCTCAACCCAGGTCAGTACGTGTTCTGTTGCGTTGCCGCCGATCATGACTGCAGCGCCCTGCAGGCAGTCGCCAGCCTGCGCGAAGCCGAAGGCCTGAGCCTGGTACTGACGCGTGAAGTAGCCGACGCTCATGGCTTGCGCTATGACTACGTCGCTGCCTGGATCACCCTTGAGGTGCATTCGTCGCTGGCCGCCGTAGGCCTCACAGCATCTTTCTCTGCCGCCCTGGCGCAGGCAGGAATCAGCTGCAACGTGGTCGCCGGCTTTCATCACGACCATATCTTCGTGCCCAGCGAGCGTGCCGAGCAGGCGCTGTCCACCCTGCGCGCCTTGTCGGCGGCCTCTATGCCGGAGCCGGTGTGATGTGGCAGAGCTACAGCAACGGCCTGCTGGTGGCCATCGGTCTGATCATGGCCATCGGCGCGCAGAACGCCTTCGTTCTGGCGCAAAGCCTGCGCCGTGAACACCACCTGCCGGTGGCAGCGCTGTGCATCCTCTGCGACGCCCTGCTGGTGGCCGCCGGCGTGTTCGGCCTGGCCACGCTGCTGGCGCAGAGCCCGACCTTGCTGGCCATTGCTCGCTGGGGCGGTGCTGCTTTCCTGATCTGGTACGGCAGCCAGGCACTGCTGCGCGCCGCACGTCCGCAATCGTTGCAGGCGGCCGGTAGCGAACCACGTTCGTTGCGCGCGGTGATGCTCGCGGCCCTGGCGGTCACCCTGCTCAACCCGCACGTCTATCTGGATACCGTACTGCTGATCGGCTCGCTCGGCGCCCAGCAACCCGAGCCTGGCGCCTATGCAGCGGGTGCCGCCAGCGCCTCTTTTCTCTGGTTCAGCACCCTGGCGCTCGGCGCAGCCTGGCTTGCGCCTTGGCTGGCCAGGCCACTGACCTGGCGCCTGATCGACCTCGGCGTGGCGGCGATGATGTTTGCGGTGGCGGCGCAGTTGATTCTCGGCGCGCTGTAATCGCGCATAATGCGCCGGGCTAATTACGCAAGGAGCAACAATGGATACCTTGCACGGCATGCGCGTGTTCGTTCAGGTGGTCGAGCGCGGCAGCTTCACTGCCGCGGCCCAGGCACTGGCCCTGTCCACCGCGCAGGTGTCGCGCCTGATCGCCGATCTCGAGCAACACCTCGAGGCACGCCTGCTGCAGCGCACCACCCGGCGCCTGGCACTGACCGAAACCGGCGAACGCTACCTGGAGCGCTGCCGGCAGATTCTCGGCCAGATCGACGAAGCTGACGCCGAGGCGCGTGGCGCGCATCGCACACCCAGCGGCCGCCTGCGCGTACACACCATGACAGGCCTCGGTTTGCAGCACATCACCCCGCTGATCGCCCGCTATGCCGAGCAATACCCTCAGGTCGTGGTGGAACTGACCCTGGCTCAGCGCACCCCCGACCTGCTCGAAGACGGCCACGACGTGACCATCGCCTTCGCCCACGACCTGCCTGACTCGCAATTGGTTGCGCAGCGCCTTGGCGCGATCCACAGCGTTATCTGCGCCGCGCCCAGCTACCTGGCTCAATACGGCATTCCCGAGCACCCGGCTGACCTGCAGCGACATCGCCATCTGCGCCTGACCGACCCGCTGTACCGTGGCCAATGGGATTTCGGTGACGACCAGCTGGAGGCGCTGCCGGCCGAATGTTTCCAGGTCAACGTCGCCGAAGCGCTGGTCAAGGCGGCCCAGGCCGGCATGGGTTTCTGCCTGCTGCCCTCGTTCGTCGCCAGCCAGCCGCTGCGCGAGGGACGCCTGCTGCGCATCCTGCCGCAGTATCGGCTGCGCGCGCTGAACATCTATGCGATGTATCCGTCGCGACGCTTCCTCGATGCCAAGACGCGCACCTGGGTAGAGTTTCTCAAGGCCGAACTGCCGCCGTTGTTGCTCGGCGACGAAGCAGTGCTGGACGACGCGCAGCATTGGGCAAGCCCAGAGAAATTGTTGCGCTAAAGGTAATGGTCATTCACCCGGAGTGCGCTTTTTCCGACCTCGATGCCTCACTAGGATGACTTCGAACCCACGAAGAATCCCCACGAGGATCGCCCCATGAAAAACCTTATCACTGCCGCTGCGCTATCCCTTTCCGCCCTGCTCGCCAGCCAAGCCTGCTTCGCCGAGGAGTCAGCCGCATTCATCGCCCATCAACAGGCTCATCAGCAACATCCACACAACACCTCGACCCAGCAGGCACAAACCGTGAGCCCACAGAACACCGATCAGCACGGTTGAACCCTGGCTTACCTGACGCCGGGCTGCTCCTGACCGACGTCCCTCGGGCCGCTGACCCGGCCCTTTTTCCAGCATCGAGTCCATCATGAAACGTATCGCCTACCTGTTGGCGCTCGGCTGTGCGAGCACCCTGGCACACGCCGAAACGCCCGAGCAATACCACTACGGCATGCACCTGGACATCGCCAAGGTCATCAGTCAGACCCTGCCGCAAGGCTGCGAAACGGGCGAAGCCCGCATGGTCTACCTGGACTCCAAGGGTGAACAGCACACGTTGATCTACCTACGTATGGGCGAAGACTGCCGCTACTGACTGCGACAAGCACCACGCCGTCGAGCCAGCCTGCTCGCCTGCACCCTGCTCCTGACCGGCCAGCGCTCATCGTTCGGGGCATGGCAGCGCAACCACATTCCGGCGCTACCTGGCGCGCACGAATTCGGCTCTGAAACGCCCACCGTCCGGGCGAGTGAAGGTCTCGTGCATCCGCTCACCTTCGACCCTCAGCTGCAACTCCTTCGTCGTTCGGACACCACCGACCCAGTTGGGAAAGGTGGCGCCCTCGACCCGGTTACCGGCGAACTGCCCCTGCTCGTCGACGCTGTAGGTGCCAAAGAAACCAATACTCGACGCCATGGCGCTGCGATTCTCTTCGTCGCGGCCACCGCCGCGCGCGTCGGATGCGAAAGGTTGGGTATCGCCGTCGGTCAGCACTTCGACGAAGTGCATGTCAGGCGTGAACACCAACATGCCCTGCGGGTTTTCACCGTAGGGATGCTCGACCCCACCATCCGTTTCCAACGTCGCGGAAACCATACGCCAGGTGCCAGCCACCTGGTTGGCGGTGCGCGCCTTGGGTTCGCTATCGCGGGCCGTGGCGCTCAAGCTCAGCGCCAGCAAGCCGGCCACCAGCAACGGCCGCGACAAGTGCTGGCGCCACTGCATCAGGTCGAGCCAGAAGCGGGCCCGGGGGTTCGATTCGCTCTTCATCGGTCATCTCCTTTAACGATGAACCGATGGTATGGCGCGGGTCGAACTATGATAAGACGCACCAATACGAACGACCTCGTGAAGAAAACTCACCAATGAGCAAAGCCAGCCTCGCCGATCTCAAGGCCTTCATTCAGGTCGCTCAGCAGCGCAGCTTCCAGAAGGCCGCCGACGCCCTTGGGGTGTCACGCTCCTCTCTCAGCCACGCCGTCAAAGGGCTCGAACAACGCCTGGGGGTTCGCCTGCTGCACCGCACCACCCGCAGCGTGGCCCTGACGGAGGCTGGAGAACAACTGCTGCAGCGGCTGACGCCCCTGCTGCGGGATCTGGACGACGCACTCGATGCCGTCAGCCATGGCCCCGACGAGCTCGCCGGCACCCTACGCATCAACGCCAGCAAGGGCGGCGCGCGCTGGTTACTCGAGCATGTGGTGCCGACCTTCCTGCAACGCCATCCCCATGTGGAGCTCGATCTGGTCAGCGAGGGCAGGCTGGTGGATATCGTCGCCGAGGGCTTCGACGCTGGCGTGCGACTGGCCGAGTCGGTCCCCCGGGACATGGTGGCGGTGCCCTTCGGCGGCAACGTGCGCTTCGTCGCCGTGGCCTCGCCCGCGTACGTCGCCACCTTCGGACGCCCTGGCACGCCTGATGAACTGCGCTCCCATCGCTGCATCCGCCAACGCATGCCCAGCGGCAAGCGTTATCGCTGGGAGTTCGAACGGGGCACACAACAGCTGACGCTCGACGTACCTGGCGCACTGAGCCTGGACGATAACGACCTGCTGATCGAGGCTGCCTGCGCTGGCCTGGGCATCGCCTACGCCCCCCAGTCCTTCGCTCGCCAGGCACTGGAGACAGGCGAACTGGTACTGCTCCTGGAGGACTGGACGCCGCCATGCCCAGGCCTGTGCCTCTACTACTCCAGCTACCGCCACGTTCCGGCGCCGTTACAGGCATTGATTGCCATCATCCGTGAGCAGGGCTAGCGCTGTTCGCCGCCGACCGTCGGGAGCCACACCACCGCAATCTCGCGGTCTATGCTGAACAGGTGTTACCCAGTCGCGATAGTGTTCGACGCGCTGGCCAGGCCGCCGCTCAGCTCTCACGCATGGGTAGCACCAAGGTTGCACCATGATGACGCAGCGCATCGGTCTGCTGGATCAGGCGAACCCTCTCAGCGCTCCCGCGCCCAGGTTGCCGAATGCATCAAATGCTCTGCACAGCACTGAAACAGGCGCTGCAGCGACAGTATCAAAGGCAAAACGAACGTCCGTCGGGACACCGAATTTATTGGTTGCACCTAGTTGCACCAAGCACCAAAGCAGGTTTAATCTCGCGCAGCTTTTTCTGCTGCCCGCCATTCATGGCGGCACCGCTTCGGGCCGTCGCAAGCGACGTCAAAAACTGCTTCTGGCAGTTTTTACCCTGCATAACCTGACAAGTAGGACTCTCCATGGCTACCACCACGCTTGGCGTAAAACTCGACGATGCCACCCGCGAACGCCTGAAAAAGGCCGCCGCGCAGATCGACCGCACGCCGCACTGGATGATCAAGCAGGCGATCTTCAATTATCTGGAGCAAGTCGAGAGTGGCCTGACGCCCGCCGAGCATGCCGGCCTGGCCGCAGCCGCCGGTGAAGAAGCCCTGGAATCGCTGACCGAGCAAGGTCTGCAGGTATTCCTCGACTTCGCCGAGAGCATCCTGCCGCAGTCGGTGCTGCGCGCCGCCATCACCAGCGCCTACCGCCGCCCGGAAACCGAAGTGGTGCCGATGCTGCTGGAGCAGGCGCGCCTGAACCCGGAGCAGGCCGAGGCTTCGCAGAAGCTGGCCCTGGGTATTGCCGAGAAGCTGCGTAACCAGAAGAACGCCAGCGGCCGTCAGGGCCTGGTGCAGGGCCTGCTGCAGGAGTTCTCGCTGTCCTCGCAGGAAGGCGTGGCGCTGATGTGCCTGGCCGAAGCCCTGCTGCGCATCCCCGACAAGGCCACCCGCGACGCGCTGATCCGCGACAAGATTGCCAACGGCAACTGGAGCCAGCACCTCGGCCAGAGCCCGTCGATGTTCGTCAACGCCGCCAGCTGGGGCCTGCTGATTACCGGCAAGCTGGTGTCGACCCACACCGAAGCCGGCATGACCTCGGCGCTCAACCGCCTGATCGGCAAGAGCGGCGAGCCGGTGATCCGCAAGGGCGTGGACATGGCCATGCGCCTGATGGGCGAGCAGTTCGTCACCGGTGAAACCATCGCCGAAGCCCTGGCCAACGCCGCCACCCTGGAAGCCAAGGGCTTCCGCTATTCCTACGACATGCTCGGTGAAGCCGCGCTGACCGAAGAAGACGCCAAGCGCTACCTGGCCTCCTACGAGCAGGCCATCCACGCCATCGGCAAGGCCTCGCACGGTCGCGGCATCTACGAAGGCCCAGGCATCTCGATCAAGCTCTCCGCCCTGCACCCGCGCTACAGCCGTGCCCAGTACGAGCGCGTGATGGACGAGCTGTACCCGACCCTGCTGAGCCTGACCCAACTGGCCAAGCAGTACGACATCGGCCTCAACATCGACGCCGAGGAAGCCGACCGCCTGGAGCTGTCGCTGGACCTGCTCGAGCGCCTGTGCTTCGACCCGTCCCTGGCTGGCTGGAACGGCATCGGCTTCGTCATCCAGGCCTACCAGAAGCGCTGCCCGTACGTGATCGACTACGTCATCGACCTGGCCAAGCGCAGCCGTCATCGCCTGATGATCCGCCTGGTGAAAGGCGCCTACTGGGACAGCGAGATCAAGCTGGCCCAGGTCAACGGCCTGGAAGGCTACCCGGTGTACACCCGCAAGCCGTACACCGATGTGTCCTACATCGCCTGTGCGCGCAAACTGCTGGCCGCGCCGGAAGCCATCTACCCGCAGTTCGCCACCCACAACGCCCATTCGCTGTCGGCCATCTACCACCTGGCCGGGCAGAACTACTACCCGGGCCAGTACGAGTTCCAGTGCCTGCACGGCATGGGCGAGCCGCTGTACGAGCAAGTGGTGGGCAAGATCGCCGACGGCAAGCTGAACCGCCCGTGCCGCATCTACGCACCGGTGGGCAGCCACGAAACCTTGCTGGCCTATCTGGTGCGCCGCCTGCTGGAAAACGGCGCCAACACCAGCTTCGTCAACCGCATCGCCGACCACAGCATCTCGCTCAAGGACCTGGTACTCGACCCGGTGCAGCAGGTCGAGCAGATGGCCGCGCAGGAAGGCAGCATCGGTCTGCCGCATCCGCGCATCCCCATGCCGCGTGACCTGTACGGCAAGGACAGGGTCAACTCCGCCGGCCTCGACCTGGCCAACGAACACCGCCTCGGCTCACTGTCCTCGGCGCTGCTGTCGACCGCCAACCACAGCTACCTGGCCGAGCCGATGCTCGGTTGCGATGGCGCCAATCCGGGCGAGCCGGAGCCGGTGCGCAACCCGGCCGACCACCGTGATCTGGTCGGCCACGTGCGCGAAGCCAGCGTCAAGGACGTCGACAGCGCCATCCTCTGCGCCCTGGCCAGCGGGCAGATCTGGCAGTCCACGCTGCCGGCCGAGCGTGCCGCCGTGCTGGAGCGCGCTGCCGACCTGATGGAAGCCGAGCTGCAGCAATTGATGGGCCTGCTGGTGCGCGAGTCCGGCAAGACCTTCGCCAACGCCATCGCCGAAGTGCGTGAGGCGGTGGACTTCCTCCGTTATTACGCGATCCAGGCGCGCAGCTTCAGCAATGACAGCCACCGCCCGCTGGGCCCGGTGGTGTGCATCAGCCCGTGGAACTTTCCCCTGGCGATCTTCACCGGCCAGGTCTGCGCTGCGCTGGCCGCCGGCAACACCGTGCTGGCCAAACCGGCCGAGCAGACGCCGCTGATCGCTGCGCAAGCCGTACGCCTGCTGCGCCAAGCCGGCGTACCGGCTGGCGCCGTGCAACTGTTGCCGGGCCGTGGTGAAACCGTCGGTGCGCGCCTGGTCGGTGACGAGCGCGTGCGTGGCGTGATGTTCACCGGTTCCACCGAAGTGGCCGGCATCCTCCAGCGCAACATCGCCGGTCGTCTCGATGCACAGGGCCGCACCATTCCGCTGATCGCCGAAACCGGCGGCCTCAACGCCATGATCGTCGACTCCTCGGCACTGACCGAGCAGGTGGTGATGGACGTGGTCGCCTCTGCCTTCGACAGCGCCGGCCAGCGCTGCTCGGCCCTGCGCGTACTGTGCGTGCAGGACGACGTGGCCGACCGTGTGCTGACCATGCTCAAGGGCGCCATGGCCGAATACAGCCTGGGCAACCCGGAACGCCTCAATACCGACATCGGCCCGGTGATCGACGCCGAGGCCAAGACCGGCATCGACAGCCATATCGCCAAGCTGCGCGAAAAAGGCCGCAAGGTCACCCAGCTGGCGCGCGTCAACGCTGACGAGATCAAGCGCGGCACCTTCGTCGTGCCGACGTTGATCGAGCTGGACAGCTTCGACGAGATGAAGCGCGAGATCTTCGGCCCGGTGCTGCACGTGGTGCGCTACCAGCGCGCAGATCTGGGCAAGCTGCTGCAGCAGATCAACGACAGCGGCTACGGCCTGACGCTCGGCGTGCACACGCGCATCGACGAAACCATCGCCCAGGTGGTCGGCACAGCCAAGGTCGGCAACCTGTACGTCAACCGCAACATCGTCGGTGCCGTGGTCGGCGTGCAGCCATTCGGTGGCGAGGGTCTGTCCGGCACCGGCCCGAAAGCCGGTGGTCCGCTGTACCTGTATCGTCTGCTGGCGACCCGCCCGCAGGAGGCCGTCGCCCATTACCTGCAACAGGCCGAGGTGCAGGCGCTGCCTGCACCGACCGAGTTGGACAAGGTCCGCGCCGCCTTCGCCGAATGGGCTGGCAAGCAGGAGCCGACCATCGCCGCATTGTTCGAGCAGTACCGCGGCCTGTCGCAGAGCTTCAGCGTCCACACGCTGGCCGGCCCGACCGGCGAGCGCAACAGCTACACCCTGCTGCCGCGCGAGCACGTGCTGAACCTGGCCGACGAGCGCGGTGATCTGCTGGCGCAGCTGGCTGCGACCCTGGCCGTCGGCAGCCGGGCGATCTGGCTGGAAAGCCAGCGCGCGCTGTACAGCGAACTGCCGAAGGAGGTGCAGAAGCACATCCAACTGGTGGCCGACTGGAACAACGTCGATGTGGAGCTGGACGCCATCCTGCACCACGGCGACTCCGACCAGCTGCGCGCGGTGAGCGAGCAGGCAGCGCAGCGCAAGGGCGCCATCGTCGGCGTACACGGCCTGAACAAGGGCGAGACCGACATCGCACTGGAACGCCTGCTGGTGGAACACGCCCTGAGCGTCAACACCGCAGCGGCCGGCGGTAATGCCAGCCTGATGACCATCGGCTAATCACCGTTGTCATCTCGTGGAAAGCTGGCTGAAAGCTTTCCACGGCATGCTGTACCCACACGGCGCAACTGCCTGCAGGGGCTACCCGCCCGGCGCCGTGCTCTCTCCTCCTGACCTTCGGGTCTGCGCCAACCTACCCGGCTGGCGCGTCGAGCGGGGCTAACCGCCCCGCCCATTCTCTCCCCCCGCAATCATTCCATCTCAACTTGCCATCATTGCGTAACGAAAAGTTCGGACTATCGTGTCAGGACCGGCGCTTAGCTGCGCCGCTCAGAGCTGCAGTCCTGACGCTCATCAGGTGCTCGACAACGCCTGCAACATGGATGTGCGTTGACGAATCCTGACTATTGATTCAAATCAGGATGCTGTGCTCGCCAAACGCGCTCAATACCTATGTCCCCTTGTGACACGGAGGTAATTGAGATGTCTGATTCGACGCAAAAACTCCGCCTCGGCGCGCTGATCGCGCTGGTCGTCGGCTCCATGGTCGGCGGCGGTATCTTCTCGCTACCGCAAAACATTGCTGCCAGCGCCAGCGCTGGCGCTACCCTGATCGGTTGGCTGATCACCGGTGTGGGCATGCTGACCCTGGCCTTCGTGTTCCAGACCCTGGCCAACCGCAAGCCCGAACTCGACGGCGGGGTGTACGCCTACGCCAAGGCCGGCTTCGGCGATTACATGGGTTTCTCCTCGGCCTGGGGTTACTGGATCAGCGCCTGGATCGGCAACGTCAGCTACATGGTGTTGCTGTTCTCCACCCTCGGTTACTTCTTTCCGCTATTCGGCGAAGGCAATACCCTGCCTGCGGTGATCGGCGCCTCGGTACTGCTCTGGCTGCTGCACTTCCTGGTGCTGCGCGGGATCAAGGAAGCGGCGTTCATCAACACCGTCACCACCATCGCCAAGATGCTGCCGCTGGCGCTGTTCATCGTGATCGCCGCCATCGCCTTCAAGATGGACGTGTTCACCGCTGACTTCTGGGGTCGCGGCAACACCGAACTGGGCAGCGTGATGGATCAGGTGCGCAACATGATGCTGGTCACCGTCTGGGTGTTCATCGGCATCGAAGGAGCAAGCATCTTCTCCGCTCGCGCCGAGAAGCGCAGCGATGTCGGCAAGGCCACAGTGATCGGTTTCGTCGGCGTGCTTCTGCTGCTGGTACTGGTCAACATCCTGTCTCAGGGCATCCTGGCCCAGGCCGAACTGGCCGGGCTGAAGAACCCGTCCATGGCCGGCGTACTGGAGCAGGTGGTCGGCCCCTGGGGCGCGCAACTGATCTCCATCGGTCTGATCGTCTCGCTGGCAGGCGCCTTGTTGTCATGGACGCTGCTCTGCGCCGAGATTCTCTTCGCCAGCGCCCGTGACCACACCATGCCGGAGTTCCTGCGCAAGGAAAACGCCAACCACGTTCCGGCCAACGCGCTGTGGCTGTCCAATGGGCTGATCCAGCTGTTTCTGATCATCACCCTTTTCAGCGCCTCCACCTACCTCAGCCTGCTGTACCTGGCCACCTCGATGATCCTGGTGCCGTACTTCTGGTCCAGCGCCTATGCAGTATTGCTGGCCGCACGCGGCGAGACCTACGCCAACGCCGCCGGCGAACGCAACAAGGACCTGCTGATCGCCGCCATCTCCACCCTCTACGCGGTGTGGCTGGTGTATGCCGCTGGCGTGCAGTACCTGCTGCTCTCGGCGCTGCTCTACGCCCCTGGCGCGATCCTCTTCGCCAAGGCCAAACACGAACTGGGACAACCTGTTTTCACCGGTCTGGAAAAACTGATCTTCGCCGCCGTGCTGATCGGTGCCGCCATCGCCGCCTACGGGCTGTATGACGGTTTCCTGAGCCTCTAAGACCGCCTGCCATGCACGGCCCGCAACGGGTCGCTGGCAAGCCTGAAACTCGCTCTACGAGAAGGAGTTCGACATGTCCAAGAAAGCCCTCGGTGTTCATTCCGAAGCCGGCAAACTGCACAAGGTGATGGTCTGCTCGCCAGGCCTCGCCCACCTGCGCCTGACCCCTGCCAACTGCGACGAACTGCTGTTCGACGACGTGATCTGGGTGTCACAGGCCAAGCGCGATCACTTCGATTTCATGACCAAGATGCGCGAGCGCGGCATCGAGGTGGTGGAGATGCACAACCTGCTCGAGGAAACGGTGCGCAACCCGGAGGCACTGAAGTGGATCCTCGACCGCAAGATCACCCCGAACAGCGTTGGCATGGGCCTGCTCGGTGAAGTGCGTGACTTCGTCGAGGGGCTGGAGGCGCGACGCATCGCCGAGTTCCTCATCGGCGGCGTGTCCGGCGCCGACCTGGCCCGGCACAAGGATTCAGAAGCAGCGAAGATGTTCAACGCCTACCTGGGCGAAGCCAGTTTCATCTTCCCGCCGCTGCCCAACACCCAGTTCACCCGCGACACCACCTGCTGGATCTACGGCGGCGTCACCCTCAATCCTATGTACTGGCCGGCGCGTCGTCAGGAAACCCTGCTCGCCAGCGCCATCTACAAATTCCACCCGGACTTCGCCAGTGAGCAGTTCGAGGTCTGGTACGGCGACCCGGACAAGGACCATGGTGCCGCCACGCTTGAAGGCGGTGACGTGATGCCCATCGGCAACGGTACCGTGCTGATCGGCATGGGCGAACGCAGCTCGCACCAGGCCATCGGCCAGGTGGCGCGCGCGCTGTTCGCCAAGGGCGCGGCCGAGCGGATAGTGGTCGCCGGCCTGGGCCGCTCACGCGCGGCCATGCACCTGGATACCGTGTTCAGCTTCTGTGATCGCGACCTGGTGACCATCTTCCCGGAAGTGGCCAACTCCATCGTGCCCTTCACCCTGCGCCCGGACGAGAGCCGCCCTGGTGGTATCGACGTGCGCCGCGAGGAAAAGTCCTTCCTCGACGTTGTCGCCGACTCTCTCAACCTGAAAAAACTACGTGTCGTGGAAACCGGTGGCGATGCCTACGAGGCCGAGCGTGAGCAGTGGGACGACGGCAACAACGTGGTCTGCCTGGAGCCGGGCGTGGTGGTCGGCTACGACCGCAACACCTACACCAACACCCTGCTGCGCAAGGCCGGCGTCGAGGTCATCACCATCAGCGCCAGCGAACTGGGGCGCGGCCGTGGCGGCGGTCATTGCATGACCTGCCCGATCATTCGCGACCCCATCGACTACTGATCCAGCCAGCCACGGCGGCCATCCGCCGCCGCGGCGTTTCGACTGCCCAAAAGGAGAAAGAACCATGGCGTTCAACATGCACAACCGCAATCTGCTCAGCCTGATGCACCACAGCACCCGCGAGCTGCGCTACCTGCTCGACCTGTCGCGCGATCTCAAGCGCGCCAAGTACACCGGCACCGAGCAACAACACCTGACCCGCAAGAACATCGCGCTGATCTTCGAGAAGACCTCTACCCGCACCCGCTGCGCCTTCGAAGTGGCGGCCTACGATCAGGGCGCCAACGTCACCTACATCGACCCCAACTCGTCGCAGATCGGCCACAAGGAAAGCATGAAGGACACCGCCCGCGTGCTCGGGCGCATGTACGACGCCATCGAATACCGCGGCTTCAAGCAGGAGGTCGTCGAGGAACTGGCCAGCTATGCCGGCGTGCCGGTGTTCAACGGCCTGACCGACGAATACCACCCGACGCAGATGCTCGCCGACGTGCTGACCATGCGCGAACACAGTGACAAGCCACTGCACGACATCGCCTACGCCTATCTCGGCGACGCGCGCAACAACATGGGTAACTCGTTACTGTTGATCGGCGCCAAGCTTGGCATGGACGTGCGCATCGCCGCGCCCAAGGCGCTGTGGCCCAGCGACGAACACGTCGCCGCCTGCAAGCAGTTCGCAGAGGAAAGCGGTGCACGCATCCTGCTTACCGAAGACCCGAAGGAAGCGGTCAAAGGTGTGGATTTCGTCCACACCGACGTCTGGGTGTCGATGGGCGAGCCGGTCGAGGCCTGGGGCGAGCGTATCCAGGAGCTGCTGCCCTACCAGGTCAATGCCGACATCATGAAGGCCGCCGGCAACCCACGGGTGAAGTTCATGCATTGCCTGCCGGCCTTCCACAACAGCGAGACCAAGGTCGGCAAGCAGATCGCCGAACAATATCCGCACCTGAAGAACGGCATCGAGGTGACCGAAGAAGTCTTCGAATCACCCTGGAACATCGCCTTCGAACAGGCGGAAAACCGCATGCACACCATCAAGGCGATTCTGGTGGCGACCCTGGCGGATATCTGACGCGTTCTCCCCTCTCCCGCTTGCGGGAGAGGGGGCCGGTAGTGCATCACACCCGACTATGAACAAGGAGAACACCATGCGACTCGTCATCGCCCTGGGCGGCAACGCCCTGCTTCGTCGCGGCGAAGCCATGACTGCGGAAAATCAACGAGAGAACGTGCGCGTCGCCTGCGAGCAGATCGCCAAGGTGGCAGATGGCAACGAGCTGGTCATCGCCCACGGCAACGGCCCGCAGGTCGGCCTGCTGGCCTTGCAAGGCAATGCCTATGACGCAGCCAACCCTTATCCACTGGACGTGCTCGGCGCCGAAACCGAAGGCATGATCGGCTACATGATCGAACAGGAGCTGGGCAACCTGCTGCCCTTCGAGGTGCCCTTCGCCACCCTGCTCACCCAGGTGGAAGTGGACAGCGCCGACCCGGCCTTCAAGAAACCCACCAAACCCATTGGCCCGGTTTACAGCAAAGAAGATGCTGAGCGTCTGGCCGCCGAGAAAGGCTGGAGTATCGCCCCGGACGGCGACAAATTCCGCCGCGTAGTGGCCAGCCCGAGACCACAACGCATCTTCGAAATCCGCCCGATCAAATGGCTATTGGAGAAAGGCAGCGTGGTGATCTGCGCTGGCGGCGGCGGTATTCCCACCATGTACGACGGTAATCAGCTGCGCGGCGTCGAGGCGGTGATCGACAAGGATCTGTGCTCGGCGCTGCTGGCCGAACAGCTCAATGCGAACCTGCTGGTGATCGCCACCGATGTCGATGCAGCCTATGTCGACTGGGGCAAACCCACGCAGAAATCCATCGCTACCGCCCATCCCGATGCAATCGAGGCACTCGGTTTCGCCGCCGGTTCTATGGGCCCGAAGGTGCAAGCCGCCTGCGAGTTCGCGCGTAACACCGGCAGCAGTGCAGTGATCGGCTCGCTGGAAAATATCGAAGCCATCGTCCAGGGTCGTTCGGGCACGCGTATTAGTCTGGACTGCAACGGCATCGTCTATCGCTGAGAGGGCTCGATCATGTTCACGCCCGGCCACATGCACCGCGACAACAATGACCGCCCCGAGCACCTGCGCCAGGTGCCGCCGTTCTCGGTCGATTTCTACTACGAGGTACGCCAGGACCCACAGCAAGGGCCGATGTTGCATATGCGTCTGGTTGGCGACGTCGACGGCAGGCACTTCGATGAAGAGTTCGAACTGCACCGCGACGTCGCCTTCAACTTCGCCAGCGTCGCCACCCGCGTGGCCGCGCGCCACGGCCTGCCGCTCAATGCCAGCCCGGTGATGCGCGGGCACGACGAGTACGACAAGGTCTTCGCCGATATCCGCACCAAGCTGCATGCCAAACCCGGTGATCCGGTCAACCTCGACCACGTGCTCTGACCCCAAAGACGCGGCGCCGTAGGGTGCGCCGCGCGCACCGATGCCATGACTCGATCAGAGTAGCGCCGCTGCGCAGGGCCTGGGCGCGCGTGCTTATCAGGCCTGCATCGTCCAGCCATGCACGCCCATCGCCGCTTGGCGTCCGGCTTCCGAACGGGTCGGGTGCGGGTGGCAGGTCAGCGCGATGTCCTCGGCCGAGGCGGAGAACTCCATGGCCACGCAGTACTCGCCGATCAACTCGCCCACGCTCGGGCCGATCATATGCACACCGAGAATCTGGTCGGTGTTGGCGTCAGCGAGGATCTTCACGAAACCTTCGGTCTCGTGGTTGATCTTCGCCCGGCTGTTGGCGCTGAAGGGGAACTTGCCGACCTTGTAGGCGCGCCCCTCTGCCTTTAGCTCCTCCTCGCCCTTGCCGACACTGGCCACTTCCGGGCGGGTGTAGATCACCCCGGGGATTACCCCGTAGTTGACCTCCGCCGCATGCCCGGCGATGCGTTCGATGCAGGCCACGGCCTCGTCTTCGGCCTTGTGCGCGAGCATCGGCCCGGAGGTGACGTCGCCGATCACCCACACGCCCGGCACGCCGCTCTGGTGCCGTTCGTTGGCGAGCATGCCGCGTTTGTCGGGGGTCAGCCCGACCGTCTCCAGGCCGAGCCTCTGGGTGTAAGGGCGCCGGCCGATGGCCACCAGCACGTAGTCGGCCTCCAGCACTTCAGCCGCGCCGCCAGCCGCCGGCTCCAGCGTCAGGGTCACGCCGGACTTGCCGGTCTTCGCGCCAGTGACCTTGGTACCCAGCTTGAAGCTCATGCCCTGTTTGCTCAGGGTGCGCTGCAGGGTCTTGGCCGTCTCGCCATCCAGGCCAGGACAGATGCGGTCGAGGTATTCCACCACGGTTACCTCACTACCCAGGCGGCGCCATACCGAACCGAGCTCCAGGCCGATCACCCCGGCGCCGATCACCACCAGGTGCTTGGGCACCTCGGGCAGCGACAGCGCGCCGGTGGAGTCGAGGATGCGCGCATTGTCGATACTCACTCCGGGTAGCGGCGTCGGTTCGGAGCCAGTGGCGATGACGATGTTCTTCGTCTCGAGCAGTCGCTCGCCGCCCTCGCTCAGCTTGACCTGTACTCGCCCAGGGCCATCGATGCGCCCCCAGCCTTTGACCCATT
Organism: Ectopseudomonas composti; assembly: GCF_900115475.1. Classification (GTDB taxonomy): domain Bacteria; phylum Pseudomonadota; class Gammaproteobacteria; order Pseudomonadales; family Pseudomonadaceae; genus Aquipseudomonas; species Aquipseudomonas composti. The sequence continues at coordinate 47,098 of NZ_FOWP01000006.1, read as the reverse complement.
CCACCTTGTTCTTGCGAAACAGGAACTCCACGCCCTTGGTCAGCGCTTCGACGCTGTCAGCCTTCTGCTTCATCATCTGCGCCAGGTTGAGCGTCGGCTTGACCTCCACACCCAGCGCGCTCAGCTCACCACCGGCAGCGGCTTCGTAGAGTTCAGACGCATGTAGCAGCGCCTTGGACGGCATGCAACCGACGTTCAAACAGGTGCCACCGAGCGTTTCACGCCCCTCAACACAGGCCACCTTCAGGCCCAACTGGCCGGCACGGATGGCCGCGTTGTAGCCACCTGGCCCGGCGCCGATGATGACCACGTCATAACTGCTCATAGCTTTGTCCTCGAATCAGGGAAGTTTGCCGAGCACCACAGCCGTGACGACCGAGCGGGTGCGCAGAAGGTGGAAGAGCAGAAACGCCAGCACGGCGAACAGCGCGTTCAAGGCAACCATAGGCCAGGCCGAGCCATCCTGCAGGGCACCCAGCAGCAGACCAGCCAGAGTAGCGCCCGCCATTTGCGAGAAACCCATCAGGCCCGCCGCCAACCCGGCACGCTGCGGATTGGGAATCACCGCACCGGCCACGGCGGCCGGCAGCAACATGCCACCGCCCAGCGTCACCAGTACCTGCGGCAGCGATAGTCCCAGAAGCGACAGGCCAAACAGCAGGTAGACCGCCAGGGTCAGCAACGACCCGAGCAGCACCAGCGCCACGCCGATACCCACGACCTTCTGTGGCCCCAGGCGCTGCACATTGCGCAGGGTGAACAACGCGCCACCGAGCAGGCCGGAAACGATCAAGGCGAAGGTCAGCCCGTATTGCGCGGCGCTCAGCCCCAGCAAGCCGATATACACCGACGACGAGCCAGCCACCACGACGAACATCGAGCCGTAGGTACAGGCGATGGTCAGCGCCAGAGCACGGCAACTGGGCCACACCTGCCGGTAGCTAGCCCACAGGCCGTTGAGCCGGCCAGCCTGGGGATCGCGTTGCAGATGCGTCTCGCGATAACCGCTGAGCACTGACAGCAAGGCCAGGCTGCCGAGCACCAGGGTCGCCAACAGCGGTGCACGCCAGCCACCGTACTGGGTCAGCAGGCCGCCAACCACCGGCGACAGCACGATGGCCGCGAACATCCCCAACACCGTCAGCGCCAGGGCCGGCCCCGCCTGTTCCTGCCAGACGTCACGGACGATGGCTCGTGCCAGCACCAGCGCCGCACAGGCGCCCAGCCCCTGCAGCACACGCATGCCAATCAGCGCCTCGATATTCGGTGCCAGCAGCATGCCCAGGGTCGCCAACAGGTAAAGGCTCAAACCGGTGAGCAACACCGGGCGCCGCCCGAGCCGATCCGACAGTGGGCCCAGCAGCAATTGGCCCAAGCCGAAGGCACCGACGAACAGCGACAGTGCCAGCAGACTGCTGCCCGGCTTGGCCTGCAGCCCACGCTCCAGTTCACCCAGGGCAGGAATCAGTAACTGCGTGGACGTCTCTCCCAGCGCGGTGAGCAACATCAGAATGATCAGCAGGACGCGGGAAGGCTGCATGACAAGGCTCCGATCGACAGTGACTGGCGGCTATTTATATTTCAACCATAATATGAAACATTAAATGTCGTCCATCATATTAATTCGGAGCCCGTATGACCGCCTTATCCCGAGATGCCCGTCTCGCCGCCTGGATCGCCGAAGAACAGGCGGTGCGCAACCAGCTTGCCGCCCCCGGCACCCTCAGCCTGGCGGAAGTGGCCGCCATGAAGCCGATGGATTTCTTCGACGGCATCGGCCGTGGTGACCTACCCTCGCCGCCGATCAATGCGGTGCTCGATTTCACCCCAGTACAGTGGAGCAGTGGCCTGTTCGTCTTCCAGGGCGCGCCCGACCAGCGCCACTACAACCCACTGGGCAGCGTGCACGGCGGTTACATCGCCACCCTGCTCGACTCCTGCATGGGCTGCGCCGTGCACACCCTGCTCAAGCCCGGCCAGGGCTATACCACCGCCGATCTGCGGGTGAGCTACATCCGCGCCCTGCGCAGCGAAGCCGGCCCGGTGCGCGCCGAGGGCCGCATCATCCATGTCGGCCGTTCCACCGCGTTGGCCGAAGGCCGTCTGTACGATGTCGACGAACGCCTCTACGCCGTCGCCTCCACCACCTGCCTGATTCTCGACATGAACGCGCCGCGCCAGGACAGCGCCGCAGGTGTAAGATGACAGCCAACATCTGATAGACGAGAAAGCCCATGCGCTATTCGGAAGATCACAAGGCCAAGACCCACCAACGCATCATCGAGGAGGCGGCACTGCGCTTTCGCCGCGATGGCGTCGGCGCCACCGGCCTGCAGCCGCTGATGAAAGCACTGGGCCTGACTCATGGCGGTTTCTACGCCCACTTCAAGTCCAAGGACGACCTGGTGGAAAACGCCTTGCGCCATGCGGTAGATGAACTGTCCCGCAGCACCGAAGCGCTGACAAAGGATGCCGAGGCGCCGCTGCCGCGTTTTATCGCCAGCTACCTGTCCAGCGCGCATCGAGCCAACCCCGGCAGTGGCTGCCCACTACCGACCATCTCCGCCGAACTGGGCCAGCGTGGCGAGGCCAGCGAAACCACTGACGCCCTGGTACGCGACCGTCTGGCCCTACTCGAGGACAACCTCGGAGGCGATGATGCCGCCGAGCAGAGCGTGCTGTTGCTCTCGACCATGGTCGGCGCCCTGCTGCTATCGCGTAGCGTCAAGGACCCGGAGCTGTCCGACCGCCTGCTAAAGACGACCCGTCGCCTGTTGATCGAACAAACGCAGGGCCAATAGCAGATAGGCAAGCGGTGCGCATGGCGCACCAGCTTTCCACACGAGCACAGACGGGTTTCGTGGCAACTCGAAGACCAAGGGTGCACCCTACCGCCCGCTCGAACCATCTGGTATCACTTGTAACGCGCAGCCGCCTGGTCGCGCGACAGGTTCGGCCCCAGCACCGCTCGTGCCTTGACGAAGGCGTCCCAGTCGGCTGCATCCGGCAACGAGGGTATGGTCACCAGTTCGCCCTGATCGAAACCGGCCAGTGCCGCATCGACCATCTCCCCCGCTTCCATGATCATCGAAGGCGGCAATGCCGAGGCATCGGTGCCACTGCGCTCCCAGATTTCGGTACGGGTCACACCCGGCATCACCGCCTGCAACTGCACGCCCGAACCACGCAGCTCGCCAGCCAGGGTCTGGGTCAGGCTCAACACATAGGCCTTGGTCGCGCTGTACACGGCGTTGAACATCTCCGGCGCCAGCGCCACCACCGAACCAAGATTGATGATGCCGCCACGCCCGGCTGCGGAGAAATTGGCCGCTGCCGCTGCCGCCAGACGGGTCAGCGCTACCACATTGAGCTGGATCATGGCCTCGGCCTGCTCCAGGTCGGCGGTAGCCAGCGGGCCGTTCATGGCGACACCGGCGTTGTTGACCAGCAGCGAGAGGTGCACATCCTCGCGCAGGCGCTTTTCTACCTTGAGCACATCGGCCTTGAGGGTGAGATCCGCCGGCATCACTTCGACCGCCACGCCGTATTCGGCGCCCAGGCGCTTGGCTAGCGTATCGAGGCGCTGGGCATCGCGCGCCACCAGCAGCAAGTCGTAACCGCGCCGCGCCAGGCGCTCGGCATAGGTGGCGCCGATGCCGGACGAGGCACCCGTGATCAGAGCGGTTCCGGGGGTGGCATGGACAGTCATGGTGAGTCTCCTGGGTGATGCGATGAGTGAGAGGAGATCCTCCCACCAATAGAATTACAGTCATAATTTAAAATTTATATTACGACCGTAATTAAATTAATTGAACGCATCTGCGAGACAACATCGCCGCAGCCGCCAGACGGTTGCGCACCAAGTTATGGCCGTTTTTGTCCTTCTGGTCAGAAAAAGGTGCAACAGAGTGCACCGGCTTGACCCTGAAGAATCCGTGCATCCGATTGATTTGCAAGGGATATGGGCAATAACGAGAATTGGCGCCGTTTTTGCTCTAGCAGCACCAGCCTGACCAGATGGACAGGTTTTAAAATCATAACGACACGTCTTAACCACCAGGAGCTTTCATGAATCGCACTCTCTCTTCGCTCGCGTTCGCCGGCGGTCTGCTGGCGGGCGGCCAGGCCATCGCCGGCGATCTGCTGCAGTGGCAGAACAACAGCCTGACCTACCTGTATGGCCAGGACTTCAAGATCGACCCGGAAATCCAGCAGACCGTCACCTTCGAGCACGCCAGCGGCTGGAGCTTCGGTGACCTGTTCCTGTTCGTCGACGTGATCAAGTACAACACCGACGCCACCAACGGCGCCGGTGACGGCCACACCTTCTACGGCGAGTTCAGCCCGCGCTTCTCGCTGGGCAAGATCAGCGGCGCCGATCTGTCCTTCGGGCCGATCAAGGACGTGTTGATCGCCACCACCTACGAGTTCGGTGAAGACGACGTCGAGTCCTACCTGATCGGCCCGGCGGTCGACCTGGACATCCCCGGCTTCGACTACTTCCAGCTCAACACCTACCTGCGCACCACGGACGGCAGCCGCGCCGGCAGCAATGTCTGGCAAATCACGCCGGTGTGGAGCTACACCATCCCGGTCGGCGAGTCGGACATTCTCATTGACGGTTTCATGGACTGGGTGGTGGACAACGACAGCAACCGCCGTGGCGATTACCACGCCAACCTGCACTTCAACCCGCAGATCAAGTACGACCTGGGCAAGGCGCTGAAGTGGGGCGAGAAGCAGCTGTACGTGGGTATCGAGTACGACTACTGGAAGAACAAGTACGGCATCAAGGACGGCGGATTCGTCAGCGAAAACTTCGTGGGTTCGACCGACCAGAACACCGCCAGCCTGCTGATCAAGGCGCACTTCTGATCGGCGACGCGCGTGACTGGCCAAGGTCGCAGCAACTTGCGACCTTCTGCCAATGCCCTCGGACAGCCTGACGTGTTTAGCTGTCCGGCATCACCAGACCTTCACCCAAGGATGGACGATGCCACCGCGTATCCTGCTGCTCACCTGCCTCGCCATGCTGGCCTTCGCCGGCAACTCGCTGCTGTGCCGCCTGGCGCTACGTGAAACCGACATCGACGCAGCCAGCTTCACGGCGATCCGCCTGCTCTGCGGCGCGCTGACGCTCTGCCTGCTGCTCAGGCTCAGGCAGGCGAGGCAGCCCATCACCGGTAGTTGGTCAGGCGCACTGGCGCTGTTCACCTATGCGGCGGCTTTTTCCTTCGCCTACCTGCAGCTCGATACCGGTGTCGGTGCCCTGTTGCTGTTCGGTGCAGTGCAGCTGAGCATGCTGCTATGGGGTTTGCTGCGCGGTGAACGTCTGAGTCTGGCCGCCAGCCTCGGCACGGCGCTGGCCACGACGGGCCTGCTGGTGCTGCTGCTCCCTGGTGCCAGCGCACCGCCTTTGCTGGCGGCATTGCTGATGCTGCTGGCCGGTATCGCCTGGGGCGCATACTCGCTGCTCGGGCGCGGCCAAGGTGATCCATTGGCCGTGACTGCCGGCAACTTCCTGCGTGCAGCCCCTTTGGCCGTTTTGTTGGCGTTGGCGCTGCTGCCGCAACTGAACTGGGATGGCCCTGGCTTGTTCTACGCGTTGCTGTCCGGCGCCCTGACCTCGGGCGTGGGTTACGCCATCTGGTACAGCGCCCTGCCCAGCCTGCGGGCCAGTCAGGCAGCCACGGTACAACTGAGCGTACCGATTCTCGCCGCACTCGGCGGCAGCCTGCTACTGAGCGAGGCGCTGTCCCTGCGGCTGACCTTGAGCGCCGTCGCCGTGCTCGGCGGTATCGCGCTGGTACTGGGCGCACGGCAACGCGCCGGGAGCTAAAGGCGCATCACGCGGTCTTCTATCCTGAACTCACAACGCCCAGGGAAGATCACCATGCCTCGCCTGCTTCGTCTTTGCCTCATCAGCCTGCTCGCGGCCGCCCTGGGCGCCTGCGCCAGCCTGGGCAATCGTGACCCGCTCCGGGTCGATATGGTTGGCCTGGAACCCTTGCCCGGTCAGGGCCTGGAGGTACGTTTCGCGGTCAAGCTGCGGGTGCAGAACCCCAATGACAGCGCGGTGACTTTCAACGGCATGGCCCTGGATCTGGACGTCAACGGCCAGCCGCTGGCCAGTGGCGTCAGCGATCAGAGCGGCAGCGTGCCGCGCTTCGGTGAGACGGTATTGAGCGTACCGGTGAGCATTTCGGCGTTTTCAGTGATGCGCCAGGCCTGGGGCGCTGCCGGCTACCAGCCGGGTCAGGAGGTACCCTACAGACTGCGCGGCAAACTGGCTGACGGCCTGTTTGGCACGCGCCGCTTCAGCGACAGCGGTACCCTGAACTGGCCGCAGCCGCCAAGCCCCTACTGACGGAGGAGCCGGCGGCGACGCTTGGTGCGGATCAAGCAGCCTGACGGCTATTACGCGAGGCGACTCGGCGGTGACAGGCGTCACCAAAGGCCTGGAAGATCTTCACCGAATCAGGGTTCAGGGCAGCTTGCCATTCTGGATGCCACTGCACTGCGAACAGGAACGGCGACAGGCTCGGCGCATGGATGGCCTCGATCAGGCCATCCTCGGCAGTGGCCAGCACTTCCAGCCCCTTGCCCAGGTTGCGAATGGCCTGGCCGTGCAGGGAGTTGACCTGAATCTCATCCTTGCCTAGCAGCTCGGCGAACCAACTACCCACTACCGGGCGCACGCTGTGGCTGGGCGCATACTGCACCTCGACCGGGTCATCAGGATTTTCGCGATGATCATTGAAACCTGGCTCGGCGTAGACCTTCTGGTAGATATCGCCGCCCAGCGCCACGTTGATTTCCTGCATGCCACGGCAGATGCCGAAGATCGGCAGACCGCGAGCGATGGCAGCACGAATCAGCGGCAGGTCGAACAGGTCGCGGTCACGATCCTGCCCCTTGCTCGGCGTCTCGTTTTCCTGGCCATAGAGCGCCGGATCGATATTGCTACCAGCACCGGTCAGGTACACGCCGTCGGCCATGTCCAGATACTGCTCGAGGTCATCGACGCCGCAGCAGGTAGGCACCAGCACCGGCACGCAACCGGAGAACTCGACCAGGGGCTGGATATATTTGTGAGTCATTACCTGATAGTCATGGCCCTTGCGCTCTTGAGCGCCCATGGACATCAACACGACGGGCTTGCGGAGATTGTTTTTGCTGGGGGTGTTGCGAATCTTGTTGTCGGACATACGTCACCTTGGGACAGGCCGGGCCTATCGTTGCTGTGCAGACCGATGCCAAGCAGAAGATTCTGCTGTAGCACCCATGGCCTGTTTGGCTAACCCCGTGCACCCAAGCTCCTCCTGAGCCAAAGTGTCGCCTTCCGACGGCGGCTCGAACCGGGTCAACTCCATCCAGAGAAGGGGCTGCAGCGACGCTGCCCGTTACCCGGTTCGGCAACGGAATCTGCAGTCAGTCTGCCCGAGCCGTAAAATATGTCAAACAAAACCACTCAACCCCTTCTGATAATCCATTGGTTAGCCTGGCGCTTAACGCCCACAAAAAGGCGCCTGACAGGAAAATCAAAAAAAATTCCGCTTTCAAAAGGTCCAATATTTAAAACACCCAGTTTGCAAGTTCCCGCGCCCTAGAGCGGCGTTCGCCAACAAAACCCTATATAATCTGCGGTTTCTCACCAGCACCGAGGACAACCCTTGACCGCTCTGCCGCCCTGCCCCAAATGCAACTCCGAATACACCTACGAAGATGGCGATCAGCTGGTCTGCCCCGAGTGCGCCCATGAATGGAAAGCAGGCGAAAGCGCTGCTGCCGGTGATGACGCACGCGTGATCAAGGACTCGGTCGGCAACCTGCTGCAGGACGGCGACACCATCACCGTGATCAAGGACCTCAAGGTCAAGGGCTCCTCGCTGGTGGTCAAGGTCGGCACCAAGGTGAAGAACATCCGCCTGGTCGACGGCGATCACGACATCGACTGCAAGATCGATGGCATCGGCGCGATGAAGCTCAAGTCCGAGTTCGTGCGCAAGGTCTGATTCGGCAACGAAGCTCCCTCTTCCTCGCAGAAATTGGCTAGCCTCAAGTACAGGCCAGCCACGAGGAACACCGCCATGCGCTACCTGCTGTTCGCCCTTCTGGCCCTGACCCATTCGCTGACAGCGCAGCCCTGGCGGGTAGTGGGCGACGAACAGTTCGCCCCCTACAGTTTCGTCACAGCCGAGGACGACACCCCACGCGGGCTCGACGTCGAACTGGTCGACGCGGTACTGCGCGAAGCACAGGTGCCGTACGAAATCCGCCTGTATCCATGGGAGCGGGTCAAGCGCATGCTCGACCGCGGTGAGGTGCAGATGGCCTTTCAGTTCGCCGGCACACCGCAGCGCCAGCAGCAGTACGAACTGGTCGGGCCGCTGCGCAGCGGTTCAACGGTATTCATGACCACCGCCAAGACCGCCATTACCGACTGGAAGACCCTGGATGACCTGTCGCCCTATGTGATCGGCCAGGTTCGCGGCTATGCCTACGAGGAAAAATTCGATCACGCCGATCTGGCCCGTGACACCAGCGCGCAGAACCCGAGGCAACTGGTGTCGATGCTGCTGGCCGGGCGTATCGACATCATCGTCGGCGACCACACCCAGTTGCTCTACTTCATTCGCGAACAGCGTGCCCAGGAGCAGGTGCGCGTGCTACCTCGAGCGCTGATCCAGATGCCGCGCTTCGTCGCCTTCGCCAAGGGCGATATCGAGCGAGCACGGCTGTTTTCCGAGGCGCTGGTACGCCTGCGCAAGGCAGGCAAGCTGGACGAAATCCAGCAACGCTGGCATCAGTGACGCGCTACTGCACCGGCAGGAAATTCAGCAGGAACAGGCTCTGTGCGTAGTTGGCACCCATACGCCGATAGCGCTCCTCCAGCACATGGGTGAGCAGATCGAGACGCGCCACCATCTTGCCGAACTCCACCGCATAGCTGAGGTTGTTGCCCTGCTCGGAGAACTCGTTGGACAGCAGCAGTGGCCGGCCCATGGCATCACGTCGTTGCGACAACATCCAGCCAGCCTTTTCCAGATTGCGCGCGGCATTGTGGATGAACTGCGCATTGAAGCTGTCGGTCAGGTAAAACTCGGTGCGACCACCATGAGCCGTCACCAGCATGCTGCCGATGGCATAGGTGAAGGCCGCCACGCGGTCGCCCTGGAATCCCGGGCTCAGCGAGTAATCCAGTGCCGCGACATCACGCCGACCGCCCAAGGTTGGCCAATCCTGGTTGTGTTCGATGGCGTACTGAATGGCGCGCTCGGCAGCCGCCGCGTCAGGCAGGGAATTCTTGCGCCACTCACGCGGGTTACGTTGATACAACTTGTTCATCAGCCGATACAGGCTATTGAGGTTGTTACGCATGGCCAGGGTCGCCATGCGATCGACATCGGTCTGCAGGACCTCGGCGGGCTTGAGCGGGCTACGCGTGTGAACGATCGAATCGTTGTCCAAGCGGCCGCTGCAGCCGCTCAACAGCAACAGCGCAGCCAGCCCCGGCAGCACTGTCCGTTGCCAAAATACCGCGCGGTTTAACGGCCTGCCCCATGCGGCAGACGCTGTCCTCGCTCCCATGCAGAGGTTCCCTGGCTGGCGCACGCCCCAGTAGCGTGCGCAACACTCAGAACCTCAGTAAAGCGCAAAAATTCCATACTGCCTGTGCACTGGCGCATAAACCATGCCGAACAATGCTCGGCATGGCAGAAAAAAGCGCCTGTTCAGGCTGGATTGGCAGCCCATTGCTCCAGACGTATAACGCTCTCGCGGTAAGGTTTGAGGCCCTTGGCCAGCAGAACAATCGACATCAATACCGCCAACGTGGTGACGATCAGCAGCGAATAGCGCAGCGCGGCGTCATCGGCGAAGACGAAGTCAGTGACCAGCGCCACGGCGGTCGGCCCAACGCCCAGACCGATCAGGGTGATGACGAACAGATAGATGGCCGACGCCTGGCCGCGCATCGAGTTAGGCATGATTTCCTGGATCGCCGCTGGCGCCACACCGAACGGCATGCTCAGGCAGAACACCGTGGGCGCCATCAGTACACTGGCCCAGAATGCGCTGTCCATCAGCGGGAACAGCACCACCATCGGCAACGCGCCCAGCGCCGCATAAAGGCCGACACGCATGTTGGCGTCGCTGCGCCCGCGCTTGGCCATCCAGTCTGCCAGGCGCCCACCGAAGACGATGCCCAGGCAACCGAACACCGCGACGATACTGCCGTAGACGATGCCGACCTGGCCGGCATCCCAGCCGTAGGTGCGGATATAGAAGGTCGGCACCCAGGCTGCGCTGCCGTAGCCAGCAAAGGCCAGCCCGGCGAAGCCAAAATTGTGCAGCAGCACGGTGCGGCGGTTGGCGCGAATGTAGCGACCTACTTCGCTGAGCGGTACCGCGACACCGGCGCCAGCACCACGTCGCGCCGGCTCTTTGACCGCCAGCATCAGCAGGGTGAAGAGCACGCCGGCAACCCCGAGGATGAGGAAGATCAACTGCCAGGGGCGCACTTCGCCCAGCACCGGCAGCGTTACGTCGCCCTGGGCCGAGGCAAACTGAATGACCAGCCCGCCAACCAGGAAGGCCAGTCCCGAGCCGAGGTAGACGCCCATCGAATAGACACTGATGGCCGTGGCCCGGCGCTCGGCGGGAAAGCTGTCGGCAATCAGTGAATAGGCCGCTGGCGACAGCGCCGCCTCGCCCACACCCACGCCGATCCGACAGAGAAGGAATTGCCAGTACATCTTGGCCATGCCGCAGGCGGCAGTGGCGGCGCTCCAGAACAGAATGCCCACGGCAATCAGACCGCGCCGGCTGCGGGTATCGGCCACACGCCCCAGCGGAATACCACACACGGTGTAGAACAGGGCGAACGACAGGCCCATCAGCAGGCTCATCTGCGTATCGTTGATCGCCAGGTCGCGACGAATGGGCTCGACCAGCAGGTTGAGAATCTGCCGATCGACGAAGGACAGGACGTACGCCACCATCAGGATGGCAACAGTGGCCCAGGCGCGGGCACTGGAGGGATAGCCGTTATTGTTGTTATGCACGGACGCTCTCCTCGGCACCGCAGAACACGATGCGCGGCGGTTGAATAGAGCGGCCAGCTTAGGACGATATAAATGGCGGTGAGTATCGTTCGAAGGTGTTATCAGGTCGGCGAATGCTTCATACCCGCCGAGGCGAATGGCTCAGTACCGATATTCAATCGGCGCTCAGCGGGTATTGCGAGTCTGTAAGAACCGGCTTGCCGGCGATGCTTGTTGAGCGGATCGCCAGCAAGCAGGCTCCTACAATTGAATGTCTGACCGGCATGGCCCACAGCACCTGCCTTACCTGAGCAGGCACTCAGATCATCAGCGGCGCACGCTCGCACAGCACCTTCAACGCAGCGGCCCAGTCAGGATGATCGTTCAGGCAGGGCACCAGTTGCAGGCTTTCGCCACCGGCCTCGACGAACTGCTCGCGGCCACGGTCGCCGATCTCTTCCAGGGTCTCGATGCAGTCGGCGACGAAGGCCGGACACATCACCAGCAGCTTCTTCACGCCCTGCGCCGCCAGTTCGTCGAGACGGGTCTCGGTGTAGGGCTCGATCCATTTGGCGCGGCCCAGGCGCGACTGGAAGCTCACCGACCACTGCTCCGGCCGCAGCCCCATGCGCTGAGCGAACAGCTCGGCGCTGCGCAGGCATTGCGCGCGGTAACAGTTGGCGAGCACCGCAGGCGAAGCAGTGCGGCAGCAGTCGTCACCTTTCAGGCAATGACCGCTGGGATCGAGCTTGTGCAGATGACGCTCCGGCAGGCCGTGAAAGCTCAGTAGCAGGTGATCGAACGCCTGCTCCAGGTAAGGCTTGGCACTGGCCACCAGGGCATCGAGATACTCCGGCTGATCGTAGAACGGCGGCAGCGTGGACAAACGCATGTCCAGATCGCGCTCACGCAAAACCCGCTTGGCCTCTTCGATCACCGTGGTGGTGGTGCTGTCGGCAAACTGCGGATACAGCGGCGCCAAGGTCACCTCGCGAATGCCCTGGTCAGCCAGACGCTGCAAGGTCGACTCGATGGAAGGCTCGCCGTAGCGCATGGCCAACTCCACGGGCCCCTGGGTCCACTGAACTTTCATCGCTTCCTGCAGACGGCGGCTGATCACCACCAGCGGCGAACCGTCTTCCCACCAGATCGAGGCGTAGGCGTGCGCCGATGCGGCAGGACGCTTGATCAGAATCAGCGACACCAGCAAACGACGCAGCGGCCACGGCAGATCGATGACATACGGATCCATCAGGAACTGATTGAGGTAACGGCGAACATCGGCTACTTCGGTGGACGCGGGCGAACCCAGGTTAACCAGCAACAATGCGTGATCGGTCATGCGAAATCCTAGTCATTGATGGCTCAGCAGATCCACCAGAGCCACATCCAGATGGGTGAAACGAAAACTGAAGCCAGCCTCCAGCAGGCGCGTCGGCACGGCACGCTGGCCGCCGAGGAGCAATTCGGACATTTCGCCGAGTGCAGCGCGCAAGACGAAGGCCGGTGCCGGGAACAGGGTCGGGCGACTCAGCGCCTGTCCCAGCGCCTTGGTGAACTCGGCATTGCGCGCCGGTAATGGCGCGCAAGCATTATAAGGACCGCGGGCATCACCGTGCTGCAAGAGAAAATCGATCAGGCCGATTTGGTCGGCGATATGAATCCACGGCATCCACTGCCGACCATCGCCAATCCGGCCGCCGAGGCCGAGCTTGAATGGCAGCTGCAGACGCTTGAGCATGCCGCCGTCAGGGCTCAGCACCAGGCCGGTGCGGATCAGCACCACGCGAATGCCCAACTCCTCGGCGCGCAGCGCGGTTTCCTCCCAGGCGCCACAGAGTTGCGCAGCGAAATCGTCAGTCACTGGCGGCGTGCTTTCGCTCAGCTCACGTTCCCCGCCATTGCCGTACCAACCCACCGCCGAACCCGACAGCAGCAGCGCAGGACGCTGCGTGCGCCCCTGCAACCAGCTCAGCAGCTGCTCGGTCAGACCGATACGACTGGACCACAACAGCGCCTTGCGCTTGCTGCTCCAAGGCCGGTCGGCAATCGGCGCGCCGGCCAGGTTGATCACGGCATCCAGTGGTTCATCACCCAGCTCCTCGAGCCGGGCGACACCTCGAACCTCAGCGCCGCAAAGGCCCGCGACCTTGCTCGGCTCGCGACTCCAGACGGTCAGGCGGTGGCCTTGCTCGGCCCAGTGTGCGCAGAGCGCTCGACCGATCAGACCGGTACCGCCGGTCAGCAGGATATGCATGGCATCGTCCTCGCATGGCAATGGAAGAAACTTCACCTTTAGTCTGGTTCATGACGCGCATACCTGTCGCGTTTGTCCTAAACCTAAAGCAAGGGAGCGCCACTCTCGGCGACAGCTGTACATGAAAACACTCTTGTATAGCTTTTGTCCAAACCTTAGCCTGTATAGCATTCAGCGCTGACGAGGTAACCATGAACGCACCCATCGCCATCATTGGCACCGGCATCGCAGGGCTGTCCGCCGCTCAGGCCCTGCACGCCGCTGGCCAGGACATCGAACTGTTCGACAAGAGCCGTGGCAGCGGCGGGCGCATGGCGAGCAAACGCAGCGACGCCGGCAGCCTGGATCTCGGCGCGCAATACTTCACCGCCCGCGACCGCCGCTTCGTCGAAGTCGTGCAGCAGTGGCAAGCCCGAGGCTGGGTCGCCGAGTGGCAACCGAGCCTGTACAACGCCCAGGACGGCCAGCTCAGCGCCTCCCCTGACGAGCAACTGCGCTGGGTCGGCAGCCCACGCATGAGCGCCATCACCCGCGCCATGCTCGGTGCCCTGCCAGTCAAGTTCAGCTGCCGCATCACCGAGGTGTTCCGCGGTGACCGCTACTGGAGCCTGCTTGATGCCGAGGGCAACAGCCACGGCCCCTACAGCCACGTGATCGTCGCCACGCCCGCCCCCCAAGCCAGTGCTCTGCTGGCCGCCGCACCGAAACTGGCCGGTACCGCTGCGAGCGTGATCATGGAACCGACCTGGGCGGTAGCACTGGGCTTCGACAGCCCACTGGAGACTCGCGTGGAAGGCTGCTTCGTGCAGGACAGCCCGCTCGACTGGCTGGCGCGCAACCGCAGCAAACCCGGCCGCGACAACCACCTAGACACCTGGGTACTGCACGCCAGCAGCGCCTGGAGCCGGCAGAATCTGGATCTGCCCAAGGACGCGGTGATAGAACAACTGCACAGCGCCTTCGCCGAGCTGATCGGTTGCGCCGTACCGCCACCGAGCTTCACCCTCGCCCACCGCTGGCTATACGCCCGCCCTGCCCAGGCGCACCAGTGGGGCGCGCTGGCCGACGCCGACCTGGGCCTGTATGCCTGCGGCGACTGGTGCCTGTCGGGCCGCGTCGAAGGTGCCTGGCTCAGTGGCCAGGATGCTGCACGCCGCCTGCTCGAGCACCTGCAATGAGCACGCCTGACAAACGCCGTCTCAACCCGCGCAAACTGCTGCTGTCGAAATGGACGGCAGCACAGCCGCAGAACCGCGAGCGCCACTTTCTGGTGACCGAACTGATCCGCGATGAGCAGGACAACGTCCTCGGCGTCGAGCTTCAAGCCGTACTGACGCAGCGCAGCCAGCAGCTCGACTGGCGCCAACTGCAAGACACCGAACGTTGGCTGCAAGGCTGGCGCTGATCCCTCAGGCTGCCCCCGACGGCGTCACCCCCGGGCTGACGCCGCTCACTTACACACAAAGCCATACCAAAGCTATACAAATAATTTGACTTGTATAACAACGCACCTATGATAGACATAAATTGTACATAGATAACTTCATGTACAAGATCTATCGAGGTCAGGTTATGCAAGCGAGCAAAGCCAAATTGGGTATCAGCGCCTGCCTGCTGGGCGCCGAGGTCCGCTACAACGGCGGCCATAAGCTGTCGCGCCTGTGCAGCCGCAGCCTGACCGAACACTTCGATTTCATCCCGGTCTGCCCCGAGGTGGGCATCGGCATGTCGATCCCACGAGAACCGATTCGCCTGGTCGGCGATCCGCATGCGCCGCGCGCCGTGGGCACCGTCGATCGCTCGCGCGACGTCACCGATGCACTGGCCGCCTACGGCGAACGCATGGCGGCCGAGCTGCAGGGCATCAGCGGCTACATCTTCATGCAACAGTCGCCCTCCTGTGGCCTGGAGCGGGTCAAGGTCTACCAGGAAGGTGGACGCCCGAGCGAACCGGGCCGCGGCATCTTCGCTGCCGCCTTCTGCGCGCGCCACCCGGACCTGCCGGTGGAAGAGGACGGTCGCCTCAACGACCCGGTACTGCGCGAGAACTTCATTACCCGCGTTTACGCCCACGCCGAATGGCAACGCCTGTTGCAGCAGGGCCTGACGCGCCGTGCACTGATCGCCTTCCACTCGCGCTACAAATACCTGCTGATGGCCACCGACCCGGCGCGCTACAAATCGCTCGGGCGCATGCTCGGCGAGCTCGGCCAGCACGACCTCGGCGAACTGGCGCCGCAGTATTTCAGCGAGCTGATGAGCGCACTGAAGAAATGCGCGACACGCGGTACCCACAGCAACGTGCTGCAGCACCTGAGCGGCTACCTCAAGCGTGCACTCAGCTCCGACGAAAAGCAGGAAATACAGCAACTGATCGGCCAGTACCGCGACGGCATCGTGCCGTTGGTAGTGCCGCTGACCCTGCTCAAGCACCACTTCCGCCGTCACCCGGACCGTTACATCGCCGAGCAGGCTTACCTGCAACCGCACCCCGAGCCCCTCAGCCTGCGCAATGCGCTGTGACGCCATGACCAGCGAAACCATCGCCGACGACGAAATCGGCCACGACTACCGCCAGGCACTCGACGAAGGCTATCTGCCGATTCGCGAGGTAGCGCGCAGCACCGGCATCAACGCCGTGACCCTGCGTGCCTGGGAGCGCCGCTACGGACTGATCGTGCCGTACCGCACGCCCAAGGGGCACCGTCTCTACTCGCCGGCCAATCTGGAACGCATCAATGCCATCCTCGCCTGGCTGGCGCGCGGCGTCGCTGTTGGCCAGGTCAAGGCACTGCTCGACCATGGTCAGGTGCCCCAGGCCACCAGCACCGATAACTGGTCACGCCAGCGTAATGAACTGCTCGCCTGCATCGCCCAGCTCAACGAGCGACGGCTGGACGACCGCTTCAATTCGGCACTGGCGCTCTACCCGGCCAGCACCCTGGTCGAACAGCTGTTCTGGCCGCTCCTGGGGGACTTGCGTCAGCGCTGGCAAGGCCAGTTCGGTGCGCGCGCCGAGCAGGTGTTCTTCCTCTCCTGGCTGCGCAGCAAGCTGGCCACCCGCATCTACCACTGCAATCGCCAGGTCGGTGGCGCGCCACTGCTGCTGATCAACCTCGGCGAAGCGCCGATGGAACCAGGCCTGTGGCTGTGTGCCTGGCTGGCCAGCACCAGCGACTGTCCGGTGGAGGTCTTCGATTGGCCGCTGCCCCCCAACGAACTGCTGACGGCGCTGGAGCACATCGCCCCGCGCGCCGTGCTGCTGTACGCCGAAGAAGCGCTGGACGGCACCCTGGTGCGCCGTCATCTGCCGCGCCTGGCTGAACTGTGCCCGGTGCCACTGCTGATCGCCGGCCCAGCAGCCCACATTCACCGCGATGCGCTGACCGGCCTGGAGTCGGCCTGCGACCCGCTCGCCGCCTATGCCTGGCTGTTGCGCCATGGCCTGTTTGGCGCTCAAGAGGTAACCCCATGCAGCAACTGATGTGGTTTCGCAGCGACCTGCGTACCCAGGACAACACGGCCCTGAGTCGGGCCATGAGCAGCGGCGCGACCATCGCCCTGTATCTCGTCACGCCGGGCCAGTGGCAGCGCCACGACGACGCCGCGAGCAAGGTGGACTTCTGGCTGCGCAACCTGGCCGAGTTGAGCAAGGCTCTGGCGGCGCTCAATGTGCCGCTGCTGGTACGCCACTGCCACGATTGGAGCGAGGCGCCGGTGCAGGTCGCCGAGGTCTGCCATGAGCACGACATCAGCACCGTGCACGTCAACGAGGAATACGGCATCAACGAAAGCCTGCGCGATCAGCAGGTCTGCGCCTACCTCGGCCAGCAGGCCATCGCCTGGCACAGCCACCTCGACCAGCTGTTGTTCAAACCTGGCAGCGTACTGACCCGCTCCGGCGGCTACTTCCAGGTCTACAGCCAGTTCCGCAAGGTGTGCTACGAGCGCCTGCACACGTCCCTGCCGGCATTGATCGCCCCACCGCTGGCACAAACGTCACTGGCCATCAGCAGTGACGCCGTTCCCGAAACCGTAGAGGGTTTCGCTACACCCAGCGACAGCCTGCGCCTGCTCTGGCCCGCCGGAGAGAACACCGCGCTGCAGCGCCTGGAGCGCTTTGCCGACGAGCAGGTGGCCTATTACAAGGATGAACGCGACTTCCCCGCCAAGCCTGGCACCAGCCAGCTGTCGGCCTACCTGGCCGCCGGCGTCGTCTCGCCGCGACAGTGCCTGCATGCCGCACTCGCGGCCAATCAGGGTGAGTTCGACAGCGGCAACCCAGGCGTCGTCACCTGGATCAATGAACTGCTCTGGCGCGAGTTCTACAAACACATCCTGGTCGGCTACCCACGCGTCTCGCGCCACCGCGCCTTCCGCCTGGAGACCGAGGCACTACCCTGGCGCCACGCGCCGGAGGAGCTGGCCGCCTGGCAGGAAGGTCGCACCGGCCTGCCGATCATCGATGCAGCCATGCGCCAGTTGCTGGAAACCGGCTGGATGCACAACCGCCTGCGCATGGTCGTCGCCATGTTCCTGACCAAGAACCTGCTTATCGACTGGCGTGAGGGCGAGCGCTTCTTCATGCGTCACCTGATCGACGGCGACCTGGCGGCGAACAATGGCGGCTGGCAGTGGAGCGCCTCAACCGGCACCGATGCGGCGCCCTACTTTCGTATCTTCAACCCGATCAGCCAGTCGCAGAAGTTCGATCCCGAAGGCCAGTTCATTCGCCAGTGGGTGCCAGAGCTGGCCGGGCTGAACAAGTGCGATATTCATGATCCGTCCGCACTGGGCGGCCTGTTCGCGCCCTCCGGCTATCCGCGCCCGATCGTCGATCTGTCGCGCTCGCGCGAGCGCGCACTGGCGGCGTTCAAGAACCTCTCCACACGGGAGGTGCCGGCATGAGCACATTTCTCCAAGACTTTGCCGAGCGTTTCGCCGCGCTGAACAAGGACAACCTCAACTTGCTGGGCGAGCTGTACAGCGACGATGTGCTGTTTCGCGACCCGCTGCATGAAGTGCATGGGCTGACAGCGGTACGCCGCTATTTCGCCGAGCTGTACGCCAACGTCGAGGCGCTGCGTTTCGAGTTCCACGGTTTCGATCAGGTCGCGGATGGCGAGGGCTACCTGCGCTGGACCATGCGCTATCGCCACCCACGCCTGCGTGGCGGCGAGGAAATCGCCGTCGAAGGCTGCTCGCACCTGCTCTGGCGCGACCGCGTCTATCAGCACCGCGACTACTTCGATGCCGGCGCATTGCTCTACGAACACCTGCCAGTGCTTGGCAGCGTGATCGCCTGGTTGAAGCGGAGGCTGGCATGAAGCGTATCTGGCTCACCGGCGCCAGCAGCGGCATCGGTGCTGCACTGGCCGAAGAATTACTCAAAGCCGGACACCAGCTGGCACTGAGTGCCCGCAGCAATGGCCCACTGGAGGATTTCGCCACCCGCTATGGCGAACAGGTACTGGTCGCCCCGGGTGACCTGACCGACCCCGAACAGGTGCGTGCCATCGGCGAGCGCATCGCGCAACGATGGGGCGCGCTGGACTGCGTGATCCTCAACGCCGGCACCTGCGAATACGTCGACGTGCGCCAGTTCGAGGCGGCGATGATCGAACGCGTGGTCAGCACCAACCTGTTCGCCGCCAGCTACTGCATCGAGACCGCCCTGCCCCTGCTGCGCCAGGGCAAGCGTCCACACCTGGTCGGTGTCGGCAGTTCGGTGACCTTTTTGCCGCTGCCACGCGCCGAGGCCTATGGCGCGTCCAAGGCCGCCATACGTTACCTGATGCAGACGCTGCGCATCGATCTGGCGGCAGAAGGCATCGACGTCACCCTGGTCAGCCCTGGTTTCGTCGACACCCCGCTGACGCAGAAGAACGACTTTCCCATGCCCATGCGCTGGCCCGTGGAACGCGCCGCGCGGCACATCGCCGAACGCCTGGAAAAGCGCCCGCACGAGATCGCGTTCCCCACCCCTTTCATCGCCATCCTGAAACTGCTCGGCAGCCTGCCCAGCAGCCTGCAACTGGCCATAGGTCGCCGTCTGGCGCGTAACGAGGACAACGCATGAAAATCGCCATCGTCGGCAGCGGCATCGCCGGCCTGACCTGTGCCTATCTGCTCAACCGCCAGCACGACATCCAGGTGTTCGAGGCCAGCGACTGGATCGGCGGCCACACCCACACCGTCGACGTGCAGGTGGAGGGTCGCAGCTACGCCATCGATACCGGCTTCATCGTCTTCAACGACTGGACCTACCCCAACTTCATCCGCCTGCTGGAGCAGATCGGCGTCGCCTTCAAGCCCACCGAGATGAGCTTCTCGGTCAGCGACCCGGCCACCGGCGTGGAATACAACGGCCACGACCTGAACACCCTCTTCGCCCAGCGCAGCAATCTGGTGTCGCCGGCCTTCTGGGGCATGCTGCGCGACATCCTGCGCTTCAATCGGCAGTCGCTCGACGACCTGGCCAACAACCGCATCGATGCCGACACCACACTCGGCCAGTACCTCGACAGCAACGGCTATGGCCGCCGCTTCATCGAGCATTACATCGTGCCGATGGGCTCGGCCATCTGGTCGATGTCGCAGGCCGACATGCTCGGTTTCCCGCTGCAGTTCTTTGTGCGCTTCTGCAAGAATCATGGCCTGCTCTCGGTCAGCGACCGCCCGACCTGGCAGGTAATCGAAGGTGGCTCGAGCAGCTATGTGGCGCCGCTGACCGCCAGCTTCGCCGAGCGCATTCGCCTCAACTGCCCGGTCAGCCGCGTGGTCCGCGACCAGGACGGCGTCACCCTGCACAGCGCGGCCGGTAGCGAACGCTTCGACAAGGTGATTTTCGCCTGCCACAGCGACCAGGCGCTGGCCCTGCTCGACCAGGCCAGCGACAAGGAATGGGAGATTCTCGGCGCCCTGCCCTACGCCAACAACGACGTGGTGCTGCATACCGACACGCGCCTGTTGCCCAAGCGCAAGCTGGCCTGGGCCAGTTGGAACTATCGCCTGGGCGGGCCGAGCAGCCAATCGGCTGCCGTTACCTACGACATGAACATCCTGCAGGGCATCGACAGCGATACCACCTTCTGCGTCAGCCTCAACCAGACCGCCGCCATCGACCCGAGCAAGATCCTCGCCCGCTTCCAGTACGCTCACCCGCAGTACAGTCTGGCGGGCACGGCGGCCCAGGCACGCTGGGAGGAGCTGCTTGGCGCCCAGCACACCTACTATTGCGGCGCCTACTGGGCCAACGGTTTCCATGAAGACGGCGTGGTCAGCGCACTGCGCGTGGCGCGTGCCTTCGGAGAGACACTCTGATGCACAGCGCCCTGTACAGCGGCTGGGTGCTGCATCGCCGCTTCGCCCCGCGTGCCCATGCCTTTCGCTATCGCATGGGCCTGCTGTACCTCGACCTGAGCGAACAGGCGCAGTTGTTCGCCCTGTCCAAGCTGGCCGGCTCCGGCCGCTTCGCGCCGTTCGCCTTCCGCGAGACCGATTACCTGCCCGAATCAACCCACCGGGGCGTGGCGCTGCACGAGGCCGTGCGCGAGCGCGTGGCAGAGGCACTGGGTACGCGCCCCCAAGGTCGCGTCTGCGTGTTGACCCAGCCACGCAGTTGGGGCCTGGCCTTCAACCCGGTGAGCATCTTCTACTGCCATGACGCCGACGAACGCCTGATGGCGATTCTTTGTGAGGTCAGCAATACGCCGTGGCGCGAACGCTATCACTACGTACTGCCGGCAGATGGCGACGGCCGCCACCAGGTCAGCGTGGACAAGGCTTTCCATGTATCACCCTTCCTGCCGCGCGAGCTGCAATACCGCATGAGCTTCAGCGCCGTCGGCGAACGCCTTGGCGTGCACATGGCCGACTGGCAAGGCGAAACCAAGCTGTTCGACGCCAGCCTTAGCCTGCACCGCGAAGCTCTCGACCGCGCCAGCCTGCACCGCTATCTGCTGAGTTTTCCCTGGATGACTGGCAAGACCCTCGCCGCCATCTACTGGCAGGCGATGCGCCTGCTGTTCAAGCGCATCCCGATTTTCGACCACAAGCCCGCGGAAGGCAGCTTCCGTGTCGCCCGCCCGCAAGTGAAGGACATGCACCATGAAGAGCTCTAGCCTGACCTCCACCAGAAACCTGGTACGCAGTGGCAACGGCATTGGCGCCGGCCTGTTGCGGCGCGCCGTAATGCGCCAGCTGCAGAACCTGCACCAC
Organism: Ectopseudomonas composti; assembly: GCF_900115475.1. Lineage (GTDB taxonomy): Bacteria > Pseudomonadota > Gammaproteobacteria > Pseudomonadales > Pseudomonadaceae > Aquipseudomonas > Aquipseudomonas composti. The sequence goes on along the minus strand of NZ_FOWP01000006.1, from coordinate 25,576 downwards.
GGTCTGCTGGTTGTCCATGAAGCGGGCGACAGTCTGCACTTCGGCAACCCGCAGGCTAGCCTGCGCGCCGAAATCACGGTGCACGATCCTGCAGTCTGGGGGCTGGTGGCTGGCAATGGCTCGATCGGCTCGGGCGAGGCCTATATCCATGGCTACTGGAGCACGCCGGACCTGACTGCGGTGATCCGCATCTTCGTCGCCAACCTCGATGTGCTGGACGCGATGGAAGGCGGCCTGGCGCGCCTGGGTCGGCCGCTGATCCAGGGTCTGCACTGGCTCAATCGCAATACCCGACAGGGCTCGCGCCGCAACATCGCCGCGCACTACGACCTGGGCAACGACCTGTTCGAACAGTTCCTCGACCCGACCATGATGTACTCGGCAGCGATGTTCGCGAGCGAGGAAGACACCCTGGAGCAGGCGCAGCTCAACAAGCTCGAGCGCATCTGCCAGAAGCTCGCGCTGAAACCCAGCGACCACTTGCTGGAAATCGGCACCGGCTGGGGCAGCATGGCCATCTATGCTGCTGCTCATTACGGCTGCCGGGTAACCACCACCACCTTGTCGCGCGAGCAACACGCGCACACCGCGTTACGTATTCGCGAGCTGGGCCTGGAAGATCGCGTCACCCTGCTGCTGGAGGATTACCGCGACCTCGATGGCCAGTACGACAAGCTGGTTTCCATCGAGATGATCGAAGCCGTCGGCCACCGTTTCCTGCCCACCTACTTCGAACAGTGTTCGCGCCTGCTCAAGCCTGATGGGCTGATGCTGCTGCAGGCCATCACCATTCGTGACCAGCGCTACGAGCAGGCCTGCAAGTCGGTGGACTTCATCCAGCGCTACATATTCCCCGGTGGCGCACTGCCGTCGGTGCAGAAGATGCTCGATGTGGTCACCCGGCATACCGACTTCAACCTGCACCACATGGAAGATTTCGGCCTGCACTACGCACGCACCCTGCGCCTGTGGCACGACAACCTGCGCCATGCTCGGCAGCGCCTCGAGCAACTGGGCTACGACGATTACTTCTTTCGTCTGTGGGAGTTCTACCTCTGCTATTGCGAAGGCGGCTTCCTCGAACGCACCATTGGCACCGCGCAACTGCTGCTGGCCAAACCGGCCGCTCGCCCTGCGCCTCTGTTAGGAAACTTCAATGCCTAAGCTGATCGCCAATGCCCTCCTGTTCCAGCTCGGCTGGCTGGCCTGCGTCTTCGCAGGCGACAGCCCCTGGCTGCTGATAGTGGCGGTGATCATCGGCGTGCACCTGCTGTGGCTCAGCAGTTGGGCCGCAGAAGGCAAATTGCTGCTCAGCGTGTTCCTCGCTGGCAGCGCGCTGGACAGTTTTCTGCTCAACCTTGGGGTTTTCGATTTCGGCGAAGAGCGTCAGCTGATTCCCCTGTGGCTGGCCCTGCTCTGGCTGCTGCTGGCCAGCACCCTCAACCACTGCCTGGCCTGGACCGCGCAGCCCTGGTGGCGCGGCAGCATTCTAGGTGCGCTTGGCGCCCCACTGTCCTACTACGGCGGCGCCAAGATCGCCGGCGTCGCACTGCCGCTCGGCACCTGGCAGACCCTGGCCATTCTGGCGCTGGTCTGGGCCGTGGTCATGCCGGTGTTGCACGGCTTCGCCAAACTGTACCGCGCTCAGTACCAACAGCACCTGCGTAGCCGTCATTCGGCCTAGGCTGGCGGTACGCCGGTCAGCACAGGCCCCTGATCACCAGCGCATGGCGTACACTGCCGCGCCATGAGCCAGACCATTCCCCATACCCAACTGCCAACCGAGCCCGAAGTCAGCTGCAGCACCTGTGCAGCCTGCTGCTGCCAACTGGAAGTGATGCTGATCGGCGACACCGGCGTGCCACAACGCTACATCGAGACCGACGCCTGGGGCGGTGAGGTCATGCGCCGCCTGGACGACGGCTGGTGCATAGCGCTCGATCGCGACAGCATGCGCTGCACCATCTATGCACAGCGCCCGCTGATCTGCCGCGAGTTCGAACTCGGCGCCGCCGAATGCCTGGAAGAACGGCGCGGCATCGCCACCGCCTATAGCCAGTAACATCTTATGTATGAATTTTAATGTTGAGTAAGTGCATTTCTATAAATACATAACGATCAACCATGAAGGAACACCCTGGCTCAACACCGAGCCATTTCAGTGCACCAGCACCAATCCAGTGCGTTACTCGGTCGCACTTCATGGCTTGATATCAAAAAAACAGAATAAAAGCGTATTTATTATTAATTAGTCGAATCCATCGCCGTCCCGCACACTTTCGGTGCTCTTTCCTTCGCCCCCGCCACGCTCTCGCGAACCCACCAACAGCCCGTTCCGAGCGACAGGAGAGACATGCCTGAAATTCTCAGCAAGACGGATTCATTATGGCTACCCTTGCGACTGCCCCCCATTATTACAACTACGAAATCGTTCGCCGCTTCACCCTCACAACCCTGTTCTGGGGCATCCTCGGAATGGGCATGGGTGTATTCATCGCGGCCCAACTGGTCTGGCCGGAATTGAACTTCGGTATTCCATGGCTCAGCTTCGGACGTATCCGCCCCGTCCACACCAATCTGGTGATCTTCGCCTTCGGCGGCGGCGCGCTGTTCGCCACCTCGTTCTACGTGCTGCAACGTACCTGTCGAGTACGGATCATCTCCGACGGCCTGGCCAACTTCCTGTTCTGGGGCTGGCAGGCAGCCGTGCTGGCGATGATCGTCAGCTATCCGCTGGGCATCACCTCCTCCAAGGAATATGCCGAGATGGAGTGGCCGATCGCCTTGTGGGTCACCCTGTTGTGGGTGATCTACGCCTACCTGTTCTTCGGCACCATCGCTCGCCGCCAAGTGCGCCACATCTACGTGGGCAACTGGTTCTACGGTGCATTCATCATCGTCACGGGCATGGTGCATGTGGTCAACCACATCGCCAAACCGGTCTCGCTGCTCAAGTCCTACTCGGTGTACTCCGGCGCCACCGATGCAATGATCCAGTGGTGGTACGGCCATAGCGTGGTCGGCTTCATCCTCTCGGTAGGCTTCCTGGGGATGATGTATTACTTCGTGCCCAAGCAGGCCGAGCGGCCGATCTATTCCTATCGCCTGTCCATCGTGCACTTCTGGGCGATCATCACCCTGTATATCTGGGCCGGCCCGCATCACCTGCACTACACCGCTCTGCCGGACTGGGCGCAAACCCTCGGCATGGCCATGTCGGTCATCCTCCTGGCGCCAAGCTGGGGCGGCATGATCAACGGCATGATGAGCCTGTCCGGCGCCTGGCATAAGCTGCGCACCGATCCGATCCTGCGCTTTCTGGTCGTTTCGCTGGCGTTCTACGGCATGAGCACCTTCGAAGGCCCGATGATGGCCATCAAGACGGTCAACGCGCTTTCCCATTACACCGACTGGACCATCGGCCACGTACACGCGGGAGCCCTGGGCTGGGTGGCGATGATCTCCATCGGCGCGCTCTACCACATGCTGCCCAAGCTCTATGGTCGCACGCAGATGCACAGCGTCGGCCTGATCAATGCGCACTTCTGGCTGGCGACCATCGGCACCGTGCTGTACATCGCCTCGATGTGGGTCAACGGCATCACTCAGGGCCTGATGTGGCGTGCGGTGAACGAGGACGGCACCCTCACCTACTCCTTCGTCGAGGCGCTGGAAGCCAGCCACCCCGGCTATGTCGTGCGCCTGCTTGGCGGGGCGGTCTTCGCCAGCGGCATGCTGCTGATGGCCTGGAACACCTGGCTGACGGTGCGCAGCGGCGAACGCATCGATGCCGTGCACTCCACCCCGGATGTTGGAGCCGCCGCCCATGCCTGACGCCCTGATCCTGCCGGTTCTCGCCACGCTGGGTTGCCTGCTCGGTTGCTGGCTGAGCTGTAGCATTCCGTCGACGCTCGACCAGGCCAGCCTGCTGCCCTTCGCCGACGATCCAGAAGCGGCGGCGCGCATGACGCAAGCCACGGGCCGCCCTTGCAAGGTCACCACGCAGCCACTCGAAGAGCCCGGCAATCCGACCGAAGAGTCTCTGCTCGCTTGACGTTCCTTCGCCCACGGACGGGCGTCCAGAAGTGCCGCTTGCGGCACCCTCAGGGCTTTTCAGTAGTGAAGGGCCCTCTTTTTGACCGGATACCATGAACACACCATCACGCCTGCACCAATGGTGCATCGCCTTTCTCCCCGAGGCTCCACACACGCGGCCACGCGAATGGCTGCGCGCGGCACTCGGCGCCAGCCTGGGTTTTGTCTTCACCACCTGGCTATGCGGCCAGCTTTTCGGCCCGCAGCTGGCCGTGCACTTCTCCGGCCCGCTGGCCGCCTCGGCGGTACTGCTGTTCGCCGTCTCTTCGGGCGCACTGGCGCAACCCTGGTCGATCCTCGGCAGCTATCTGTGCGCCACTCTGGTCGGTGTGCTGGTCGGTCATCTGCTCGATCACAGCCTGCTTGGCGCCGCCCTGGCGATAGGTCTGAGCCTGTTGCTGATGTGCCCGCTGCGTTGCCTGCACCCGCCAGGCGGTGCCATCGCCTTCTGCGTCGTATTCGCGCCCGTGGCACCGGGTATACCCGCCTGGCACCCAGCCATGACGGTGGTGATCGCCGCGCTGGGCCTGCTGAGCAGTGCGCTGATCTATAACAACCTCACCGGCATGCGCTACCCGCGCCAGACTGCGCCAGCAGCCGATGCACACCATACCCGCGACCCGTTGCCCGGCGAGCGCGTAGGCATCCGCGATACCGACCTCGACCAGGCGCTCGACGAACTCGGCGCCTTCGTCGACGTGACTCGCGAAGACCTGGCGATGATCGTCAAAAGCACCGAGCGCTATGCGCTGCGCCGCAGCATGGGCGATATCCGTGCCGGCCAGGTGATGTCACGCGACCTGATCTGCGCCACGCCGGGCACCAGCATCAAACAGGGCCTGCACCTGCTGCGCCACCACCACCTCAAGGCGCTGCCAATCCTCGACCATAACCAGCAACTGGTCGGCATCGTCAGCCTCAGCGACCTGATCGCCCCCCTGCATCACCGCCCGGCCAAGCGCCTTGGCCTGTTCAAGCGACGCCCTCGCCCGCGCCTGGGGGAGCTGATGAGCAGCCCGGTACGCTGCACCGATGTCGACACGCACGTCGTCGACCTGATTGGGGTGTTATCTGATCGCGGCCTGCACTGCCTGCCAGTGCTGGAGAACGAAAAGCTGGTGGGGATCATCACCCAGACCGACGTGATTGCGGCGTTGCAACGAGATCTATTGGCCCACTTCGATTGAGGCGACGACGTGCTGCGATCCAAGCTCGCGCCCCCCTAATGCGGCTGCTCATCGAAAAGTGCCAGAGCAGCCCTTACACTGCCCGTCTGCCCGCTTGCTGAGCACCGCCACGACATGGACATCGATCTGATCCGCACCTTTCTGGAAATCGTTCGCAGCGGCAGCTTCATCGCCGCCGCCGAACGCCTGCACGTTACCCAGACAGCCGTCACGGCGCGCATCCAGAAGCTCGAAGGTCACCTCAACTGCACGCTGTTCGTACGCAACCGAGCCGGGGCCAAGCTAACGGCCGACGGCGAAGCCTTCGTCGCCTACGCCAATCAGATACTGCAAACCTGGGAGGCAGCGCAGCGCGACCTGCCGCTACCGGACGGCTATCACAACGTCATCCACATCGGCGGCGAGGTCAGTCTGTGCAACCCGTTGATGCTGCGCTGGGTCAGCCGCATCCGCACGCACATCGACCAGTACGCCGTGCACTCCCATATCGGCGCTGGCCAGGAGCTGCTGCGTCAGCTTGAACTGGGCGTGCTCGATGCAGCCTTGGTTTATCAGCCGAACTACTGGCCGGGCATGCAGGTAGAGCAGTTGCTGGAAGAAAAGCTGATCCTGGTACGCGCGAAGAATCCCGAACCCTATGTGTACGTCGACTGGGGCGAGGCCTTCCGCCTGCAGCATGACAGCGCGCTACCGGATCGGGCAAAGGCGCCAGTATCGTTCAACCTCGGGCCGCTGGCCCTTCAGTACATTCTCGAGCACGGCGGCTCTGGCTACTTCCGCACGCGAGTGGTGCAGAGCTACCTGGACAAGAAGGTGCTAAAACGCGTGCCGCGCGCCCCCGAGTTCAGCTACCCGACCTACCTGGTGTATTCCCGCGAGCGCGACTCGGTGGTGCTGCAGCAGGCGTTCGATCTGCTGCGCGGAATCATCGCCGAGGACACGGACTGGTCGCAGCGCTGGGACCCGATGATCTAAGCACCATCTGAAACGAAATCGCCCCTCGTATAGAGGGGCGATTTCTTCATAGCCATGTCAATGACTGTTCAGAAGCTCATGCGGTAATGCACGGTGTAGGCTTCGGCGCCATCGTTTGGCTTCTTCAGACCAGCGTTGGAGTAGTGGATCGCACGCAGGCCGATTTCCTGCCCGGCGAAACGCAGGCCGACGCCGATGCGGTCTTCGAACTGAAACGACGAACCCAGTTCGTTGCTTTCCAGTTCGGTGCTGGAGAAAGCGGCAACGCCGATACCGGCTTCGATGTAAGGACGCACGTTCTGCCCGGCGAACTCGTAAACGAATACCGGCGCGAAGGAAACGCTGTGGTTGCTCGCTGTCTCGTCACCATCCCAGTAGGTGTAACCCAGGTCCCAGTAGCCAGTCAGACGGCCGTAGCTGCTCTCCAGCCAGCTGTGGTTCCAATCCCACTGCGCACCCAGGCGATAAACCATCGTTGAATCACCGCTCTGACCAATAGCCGCGGTTACATCCGCAGCCTGTGCAGCACCCATAGTTCCGAACGTGAGGGCTGTTGCTGCGGCAAAGGCGTACAACTTCTTCATGAGTCATTCCTTTTTAGCGAGGGTTTTTATCAGGCTGTGACAAAAATATAGAAGCATCCGATAACAGGGAAACCCTGATCTGAAAAAAATTCACTATATCGAAAGAACTTCGGCTTCTTCGCTCAGCAAAATCGGCAATACGCGGCAAAGCTGCGATGTTTCTCCGCTACTCCAGTAGCGTGTCGGCTGCGCCGGCTCAGTGGCCAGCAGATCGTGCTGAGCGAGCAAGCGCTGCAACTGACGCGCTACGGCGGCCCCCGTGTCGATCAAGGTCACCGAGGGTGGCACCAGCTCGCCCAGCAGCGGACGCAGGAAGGGATAGTGGGTACAGCCGAGAATCAGCGTGTCACAGCCCTCGGCCAGCAGCGGCGTGACATAGCCCTGCAGCAGCTCACGGGTAGCCGCTGCCTGCAGCTCGCCCGCCTCGATGCATTCCACCAACCCCGGACAGGGCTGAGTGATCACCCGCACATCATTGGCGAAGCGATCGAGCAGTGCAGCGAACCTGGCGCTCTTGAGCGTACCGGTGGTTGCCAGCACACCGACCACGCCACTGCGGGTCGCCGCCGCCGCCGGTTTTACCGCAGGCTCCATACCGACGATGGGCAAGTGCGGATAGCGCTCGCGCAGCTCGGCGGCAGCTGCGGCCGTGGCGGTATTGCAGGCCAGCACCAGGGCCTTGGCCCCCTGCGCCAGCAGGTGCTCGGTGATCAGCACGCAGCGTTCGCGAATGTATTCCGGGCTTTTCTCGCCGTAAGGCACATGGCCGCTGTCAGCGACGTAAAGCAGCGTCTCGTTGGGTAGTAGCTGACGAATTTCGCGCAGCACCGACAGACCGCCGACGCCGGAGTCGAAAACGCCAATCGGCGCCTGCGACTGACTCATTGTAGGAGCGAGCTCTGCTCGCGAAGCGTCTTGAGGGTGCGGCGACATTCGCGAGCAGAGCTCGTTCCTACGATCCTTAGCGCCCACCGCACACCTCGCAGGCTGGATCGCGCTTGACCCGCAACTCGCGAAAACGTGTGCCCAGCGCGTCGATCAACAGCAGACGGCCCACCAGCGGCTCGCCAAAACCGGCCAGTAGCTTGAGTGCCTCCAGCGCCTGCAGGCTCCCGACCAGCCCAACCAATGGGCCGACCACTCCGGCCTCGCTGCAGGTCAGTTCGGCTTCGCTGCCGTGACCGTACAGGCAGTGATAGCAGGGGCTGGCGGCATTGCGTGGATCGAACACCGACAACTGCCCTTCCAAGCGGATCGCCGCACCGGAGACCAGCGGCTTGCCGGCCGCGACGCAGGCGGCGTTGACCGCCTCGCGGGTGGAGAAATTGTCCGAGCAGTCCAGCACCAGATCGACGCTGTTCACCGCGGCGGCCAGAGAGTCGGCGTCCAACGCCTGACGATGCGGCACCAGGCTGATCTGCGGGTTGATCGCCGCCAGGCGCACCATAGCCGAATCCACCTTGGCCTGGCCGATACTGGCGGTGTCGTGGGCGATCTGCCGCTGCAGGTTGGTCAGGTCCACCGTATCGAAGTCCGCCAGGTGCAACTCACCGACGCCAGCTGCAGCCAGGTACAGTGCCACGGGCGAACCCAGCCCGCCCATGCCGACGATCAGCACACGACCCTGCTTGAGGCGCAGTTGGCCCTCCACATCGATCTGTTTCAGCAGGATCTGCCGGCTGTAACGCAGCAGTTCATCATCGCTCAGCATCTGATCACTCATGGTCGAAACGTCCCAAACTGATGCGCTCATGGCCACCCAGGTCACGCCTGCTGTGCACCTCGGCGAAACCACCGGCGGCCAGCAGCTCGCGGACGGCCTCGGCCTGATCGAAACCGTGCTCCAGCAGCAGCCAGCCGCCTGCAAGCAAATGTGCTGGCGCAGCCTGGATGATCGCGCGGATATCGTCCAGCCCGTCGCAACCGGCGACCAGGGCGCTGCTCGGCTCGAAGCGTACGTCGCCCTGCTCGAGGTGCTGATCGTCAGCGCGGATATAAGGCGGGTTGCTCAGGATCAGGCCATAGCGTTGCCCAACCAGGGCGGAGAACCAGTGGCTGTGCACGAAGCGGGCGTTGCCCAGCGCCAGGCGCTGGCGATTGCGCTCGGCCAGGGCCACGGCATCTTCGACGCGATCTACGCCGGTCACCTGCCAGGCCGGGCGTTCGCTGGCCATGGCCAGGGCGATGGCACCGGTGCCGGTACCCAGATCCAGCACCGCCAACGGTGTGGCGGGTAGCAGTTCGAGGGCGGTTTCCACCAGCAGCTCGGTGTCAGGGCGTGGGATCAGGGTATGCGGCGCTACCTCCAGATCGAGGCTCCAGAAGCCCTGATGACCAAGGATATAAGCGACCGGCTCGCCCTGGCGGCGGCGCTGCAGGTGGTTCTGAAACAGGGCTAGTTGCTCGTCATCCAGCTCGCGCTCTGGCCAGGTACGCAGGTAGCTGCGCGGTTTGCCCAGCGCGGCCGCCAACAGCAGTTCCGCATCCAAGCGCGGCGTTGGCGAATCGGGCAGGTCGGCGGCGTTGAGCATGGATTCGATGGTGGCCATGGTTCATCCTGACTGCTTTTCTCCCCTCTCCCGCTTGCGGGGCTTGGGCGGAAATAGCGAAGCATCGCTTCGCCCGCTCAAGCGCCCTGAGCTCTGCGAGGGGCTGGGGCGCAGAGCGGGGGCCGGGGGAGAGGGGGACTGTTCGACGCTACGTTGGCGTCGCTCATCCCGGATTACACCCGGGCATTGGTAATGGTGCGCACGGCGCACCCTACGAGACGCGCACCGTGCGGCTGCAATCAATCGCCCAGCGCCGCCAACTGATCGGCCTGGTACTCGGCCAACAACGGTTCGATCACCGCTTCCACGCCGCCGGCAATCACTTCGTTGAGCGAATACAGGGTCAGGTTGATGCGGTGGTCGGTCACCCGTCCCTGCGGGAAGTTGTAGGTGCGGATGCGCTCGGAGCGGTCACCGGAGCCCACCAGCAGCTTGCGCGTGTCGGAAATTTCCTTGTGCGCCGCCGCTTCCTGCTGGTCCTGCAGCTTGGCCGCCAACCAGGCCATGGCCTTGGCGCGGTTCTTGTGCTGCGAGCGTTCTTCCTGGCACTCAACAACGGTGCCGGTAGGAATGTGGGTAATACGGATCGCCGAGTCGGTGGTGTTGACGTGCTGACCACCAGCGCCGGAGCTGCGGTAGGTGTCCACACGCAGGTCGGCCGGGTTGATCTCGATAGCGGCCTGCTCGTCCGGCTCCGGCAATACCGCCACGGTGCAAGCGGAGGTGTGGATACGGCCCTGGGACTCGGTCTCCGGCACGCGCTGCACGCGATGGGCACCGGACTCGAACTTGAGCTTGGCGTAAACGTTGTCGCCCTCAACGCGGGCGATCACTTCCTTGAAGCCGCCGTGCTCACCCTCGTTGGCCGACAACACCTCGACCCGCCAGCCCTGTCTCTCGGCATAGCGCGAGTACATGCGGAACAGGTCGCCAGAGAAGATCGCCGCCTCGTCGCCACCGGTGCCGGCGCGCACTTCGAGGTAGACGTTACGCCCATCATTGGGGTCTTTCGGCAGCAGCATGCGCTGTAGCTTGTCTTCCAGGGTGACCAGCGCTTCCTTGGCCTGAGCCACTTCCTCTTCAGCCATCTCACGCAGGTCCGGGTCGCTTTCCTTGAGTAGCGCCTGGGCCCCTTCGAGGTCGCTTTGCACCTTGCGCAGCTCGCGAAAGGTGGCGATCACCGGCTCGATCTCGGCGTATTCCTTGGAATAGGCACGGAATTGCGTCTGCTTGGAAATCACCTCGGCATCGCCGAGCAGCGCCGTCAGTTCCTCGAAGCGGTCGCTGAGGTTGTCCAGTTTGTTCAACAGTGAAGCTTTCATTGCAGACCTTTGTCCTGCGGCGCGCTCTCGTCGAGGGCGAACAATTCCTGGGCCAGACTGAGCGCGTCGACGCGCCCCTCTGCAGTCAATTTCTTCATGCGCACGCTGGGTGCGTGCAGCAGCTTGTTGGTCAGGCCGCGCGCCAGTTGCGCCAGCACATCTTCCGGGTTGCTGCCGTTGGCCAGCATGCGCTGCGCCTTGGCCAATTCCTCGTCGCGCAGGCGCTCGGCCTGCTGGCGGTAAGCCTTGAGCACGTCGACCGCTGCCAGCTCGCGCAGGCGCTGCATGAAATCGTCGGTACCGGCGGCCACCAGCTCCTCGGCGGCCTGCGCGGCGCCCTGGCGGCTCTTGAGGTTTTCCTCGATGACCTCGTGCAGGTCATCGACGGTATAGAGGTAGACGTCATCCAGCTCGCCCACCTGCGGCTCGATATCGCGCGGCACGGCGATGTCGACCATGAAGATCGGCTTGTGCTTGCGCTTTTTCAGCGCACTTTCCACCGCGCCCTTGCCGAGAATCGGCAACTGGCTAGCGGTGGAACTGATGACGATGTCGCTGTGCGCCAGTTCGTCGGGAATGTCCGACAGCAGCACGGCATGCGCGCCGAACTGTTCGGCCAGCTGGCTAGCGCGCTCCAGGGTGCGGTTGGCGACGACGATGCGCTTGATGCCCTGGTCGTGCAGGTGGCGCGCCACCAGGCTGATGGTCTCACCGGCGCCGATCAGCAGCGCCTGGCTACGATGCAAGTCGGCGAAGATCTGTTTGGCCAGACTGACCGCGGCGAAGGCCACGGAGACCGGGTTCTCGCCGATGGCGGTATCGGTGCGCACGGTTTTCGCGGTGCTGAAGGTGGCCTGAAACAAACGGCCGAGCAGCGGCCCGACGGTGCCGGCCTCACGTGCCACGGCATAGGCAGACTTGAGCTGGCCGAGAATCTGCGGCTCGCCAAGGACCATCGAGTCGAGCCCGCAGGCCACACGCATCATGTGCCGCACCGCGTCGTCCTCGCTGTGCACATAGGCACAGGCGCGCAGTTCGTCGACGCTCAGGCGATGATAGTCGGCCAGCCATTGCAGCACTTCATCGCTGCTCATCTGATCCTGCTCCAGGTACAGCTCGCTGCGGTTGCAGGTGGAGAGGATCGCCGCCTCGCGACTGGGCGTCAGCCGGCATAGCTGCTGCAAGGCCTCGACCAGTTGCTCCGGGGTGAAAGCAACGCGCTCGCGCACCTCTACCGAGGCGGTCTTGTGGTTGATACCGAGGGCTATAAAGGCCATGCAGGGTCGCTGAGGGGCAATACGGGAGCCGGCAATTGTCCTACTTCGCCCCGGAGAGAACAACTCCCGCGACCTATTGTCCCAATAGACAGTTCGCCGCATCGTCCTGGCCAGTGGGCTTGCTCCAAGGCTTGTGTCATGATGCCGCGAACGTCGCAGGGCACGAGCCAGCACGGCCGCCGCCCCGGAATAACGCACGACAAGGCACTATGAACAGACCCCTCGCGTTAGTCACCGCAATTGCTCTTCTCAGCGGCTGCCAAACCTTCGCCCCCAGCGAGCCGGACGGTACACCGCCGGTACAGGAAGCCGACCAGACCACCCAGCTGGAACCGAGCGAATACGGCTCGTTCAGCCAGGAAACGCTGTTCGCCCTGCTCACCGCCGAGCTGGCCGGACAGCGCAACCGCTTCGATATCGCCCTCGGCAACTACGTGCAGCAAGCACAGGTCACCGGTGATGCCGGCGTTGCCGAACGCGCCTTCCGCATTGCCGAGTACCTCGGTGCCGAGCAGGCTGCTCTCGATAGCGCGCTGATCTGGGCCAGCAACGCACCGAGCAACATCGACGCGCAACGCGCTGCCGCCGTGCAGCTGGCCCGCGCCGGTCGTTACGACGAATCCATGACCTACATGGAGCAGGTGCTGCAGCGCCAGGGCGATACGCACTTCGACTTCCTCGCCCTGTCTGCCGCGGAAACCGACCCGGATACCCGCGCCGGCCTGCTGCAGGGCTTCGACCGGCTGCTCAGCAAAAACCCGGACAACAGCCAGCTGCTGTTCGGCAAAGCCATCCTGTTGCAACAGGACGGCCGCGCTGAAGAAGCCCTGGAGCTGCTCGAAGACAGCGCAGTGAGCACCAACGAGGTGTCGCCGATTCTGCTGCGCGCTCGCCTGCTGCAAAGCCTCGGCCGTGGCGACGAAGCCTTGCCGCTACTGCAGAAAGGCATTCGCAACAACCCCGAAGACAAACGCCTGCGCCTGACCTACGCGCGCCTGCTGGTCGAGCAGGACCGCCTCGACGACGCCAAGGGCGAGTTCTCCAAGCTGGTGCAGGAGAACCCCAACGATGACGACCTGCGCTTCTCACTGGCGCTGGTGTGCCTGGAAGCCGAAGCCTGGGAAGAGGCCATCGTCTACCTGGAAGAGCTGGTCGAGCGCCGCAGTCATGTCGATGCCGCGCACTACAACCTCGGCCGTGCCTACGAGGAGCTGAAAGACAACGACAGCGCCCTGCAGGAATACAACCTGGTCGGCCCGAGCAACGACTACCTGCCGGCTCAGCAACGCCAGGCCGAACTGCTGTTCGCCCAGCAGCGCGACGAAGAGGCCAGCGCACGCCTGGCCCAGGCTCGCGACGCGCAACCTGATTACGCCATCCAGCTGTACCTGATCGAAGCCGAAGGCCTGAGCAATCGCCGCCAGTTCGAGCCGGCCTGGAAGGTGATCAACCAAGGCCTGGAGCAGTACCCCAACGACCTCAACCTGCTCTACACCCGCGCCATGCTGGCGGAAAAACGCGACGACCTGGCCCAGCTGGAAACCGACCTGCGCTACATCATCCAGCGCGAGCCGGAGCACGCCATGGCACTCAATGCCCTCGGCTACACCCTGGCCGACCGCACCACGCGCTACGAAGAGGCGCGCGACCTGATCGCCAAGGCGCACCAGCTCAACCCGGACGACCCGGCGATTCTCGACAGCCTCGGTTGGGTCAACTATCGCCTGGGCGACCTCGACGAGGCCGAAAGCCTGCTGCGCCAGGCCCTGGAGAAATTCCCCGACCACGAAGTGGCCGCCCACCTTGGCGAAGTGCTCTGGGCTCAGGGTAAGCAGCGTGAAGCCCGCAGCGTCTGGCGCGATGCACTGCGCGCGACGCCTGACAGCCCCATCCTGCGTGACACCCTGTTGCGCCTGACCGGTTCCGAGACTCTTTGATGCTTCGTCACCTACTCGTATTCAGCCTCCTCGCCCTGCTCGCAGGTTGCGCCGGCCTTACCTCGCACGAAGCGCTGGAAGGCCAGGGCGACCCGGCCAAATGGAAAGCCCACAAGCAGCAGATCACCCAGCTCGACGGCTGGCAGATCAACGGCAAGATCGGCATCCGCGCCCCGCGTGACTCCGGCAGCGCCACGCTGTTCTGGCTGCAGCGCCAGGATTACTACGACATTCGCCTGTCCGGCCCACTCGGTGGCGGCGCCGCACGCTTGACCGGCCGCCCTGGCGATATCCTGCTGGAAGTGTCCAACCGCGGCCGCTACCGCGCCGAATCGCCGGAAGACCTGCTGCGCGAGCAACTGCGCCTGGACCTGCCGGTCTCCAACCTGCTCTGGTGGATTCGCGGCCTGCCCGCCCCGGAAAGCCGCAGCCGCATCACTCTCGATGGCGAAAGCCACCTGGCGCAGCTGGAACAGGACGGCTGGAAGGTCGAATACCAGCGCTACACCGAGCAAAACGGCTACGCCCTGCCGGAACGCATGAAGCTCTACGGCCAGGACCTGGAAGTGACCCTGGTGATCAAGGACTGGCAGCCGCGTCAGTTGGGGCAGTAAGCGACCACATTCTCTGTGGGAGGGGCTTCAGCCGCGACAGCTTATCGAGCCGTCACTGCTGCGACTGCATGGATGCAGGAGGTAGAACGCAGGAAGCCAGAGTCGAAAGTGCCTCCCACAAAACACCTAGACGGTGGATGGAAAAGCGCCATCCAGCCCCGGATTGCATCCAAGCTACGAGCTGAGCCTTTCGCGGCTAAAGCCGCTCCTACACGGGAGGCTGCGGTGTAGGAGCGGCTTCAGCCGCGATGCCCTCTGACGCGTCGCACCTGTGGATGCATTTCCCAGATAGAATCGCCACATGCCTCGCGACGACTCCCCTGCCCCGACTATGACTGCCATCCCCACCCACGCCGAACTGATCCTGCCCGCCCCTGCCAAGCTCAACCTGATGCTGCATATCCTCGGCCGCCGCGCCGATGGTTATCACGAGCTGCAGACCCTGTTTCAGTTTCTCGACCACGGCGATGAACTCGGCTTCAGCGCCCGCGAAGATGGCGAAATCCACCTACACACGCCTATCGAGGGCGTACCGCACGACAGCAACCTGATCGTGCGTGCTGCCAGGCGCCTGCAGCAGGCATCAGGCACAGCGCTGGGCGCCGACATATGGCTGGACAAGCGCCTGCCCATGGGCGGCGGCATCGGCGGCGGCAGCTCGGATGCCGCCACCACCCTGGTCGGCCTCGACCACCTGTGGCACACCCAGCTTGGCGAAGATCGCCTGGCAGAACTGGGCCTGGCCCTGGGTGCCGACGTACCGGTATTCGTGCGCGGCCGCGCTGCCTTTGCCGAGGGCGTTGGCGAGCGTCTGACCCCGGTTGAACTGGAGGAACCCTGGTTCCTCGTCGCCGCACCGCAAGTCTTTGTAAGCACAGCAGAAGTTTTCGGCTCGCCCGAGTTGACACGGGATACGCCGCCCATTAAAGTTCGCAGCCTTCTTGCGGGGGGTGGTCGAAACGACTGCCAGCCGGTCGTAGAGAAGCGTTACCCTGAAGTACGTAACGCTTTGATCTTGTTGAACAAATTTGTTCCAACCAGATTGACCGGCACTGGAGCTTGCATATTTGGGAGCTTCCCAAATCGGGACGATGCTGATAAAGTCGCCCGCCAACTTCCAGGCACTCTGCCGAGTTTTGTCGCTCAAGGTCGCAACATTTCGATGCTGCACCGCAAGCTCCAAGCATTGGCCAAGAAGTGAATGCTCAGCATTCGGTTATACGATACAGGGGCGTCGCCAAGCGGTAAGGCACCAGGTTTTGATCCTGGCATGCGTTGGTTCGAATCCAGCCGCCCCTGCCATAACCTCTTTCGGGAGGCATCGGAAACCGAGTCAAAAAGCATTCAACACAGAATATAGGGGCGTCGCCAAGCGGTAAGGCACCAGGTTTTGATCCTGGCATGCGTTGGTTCGAATCCAGCCGCCCCTGCCATTTTCCATACCCATCCAGGTATACCCCCAGCCGGCAGGTACTGCGCGTGTCCAAGATGATGGTCTTCACGGGGAACGCAAACCCCGATCTGGCGCGACGGATCGTTCGTCAGCTGCACATCCCCCTCGGCGATGCTTCGGTCGGTAAATTCTCCGACGGCGAAGTCATGATCGAAATCAACGAGAACGTTCGCGGTAAGGACGTCTTCCTGATTCAGCCGACCTGTGCACCCACCAACGACAACCTGATGGAACTGGTCGTGATGGCTGATGCCTTCCGCCGTTCCTCGGCGACTCGCATCACTGCAGTCATCCCCTACTTCGGTTACGCCCGCCAGGATCGCCGCCCGCGCTCCGCTCGCGTGGCGATCAGCGCCAAAGTGGTTGCCGACATGCTCACCGTGGTCGGCATCGACCGCGTGCTGACCGTCGACCTGCACGCTGACCAGATCCAGGGCTTCTTCGACATTCCGGTGGACAACATCTACGGTTCCCCGGTCCTGGTCGACGACATCGAAGACCAGCGCTTCGACAACCTGATGATCGTCTCCCCCGATATCGGCGGCGTCGTTCGTGCCCGCGCCGTGGCCAAGAGCCTGGGCGTCGACCTGGCGATCATCGATAAGCGTCGCGAGAAGGCCAACCAGTCCGAAGTGATGCACATCATCGGTGATGTCGAAGGCCGTACCTGCATCCTCGTCGACGACATGGTCGACACCGCCGGTACCCTGTGCCACGCCGCCAAAGCGCTGAAAGAGCGCGGTGCCGCTAAGGTCTACGCCTACTGCACCCACCCGGTGCTGTCTGGCCGCGCCATCGAGAACATTGAAAATTCCGTCCTGGACGAGCTGGTGGTCACCAACACCATCCCGCTGTCCGCTGCGGCGCAGTCCTGCTCGCGCATTCGCCAGCTCGACATCGCCCCGGTCGTCGCCGAAGCGGTTCGCCGCATCAGCAACGAAGAATCGATCAGCGCGATGTTCCGCTAAGGAACCCGCTGACGTTAAGCGCCCCGCCTCGTGCGGGGCTTTTTGCCCTACCGCCCGAGGCTGGTCGCAAGCCACAAGGCGGTTTGGTTATTTTGGAGAAGTGAAATGACTGTTGAATTTGCCCTGAATGCCGAAGTGCGTTCCGACCTGGGGAAAGGTGCGAGCCGCCGCCTGCGTCGTAACGTGTCCATGGTTCCTGCCGTAATCTACGGCGGCGACAAAGCCCCGCAATCCATCAGCCTGCTGGCCAAAGAACTGGCCAAGCTGCTGGAAAACGAAGCTGCCTTCAGCCACGTTCTGAGCCTGGACGTTGCCGGCACCAAAGAAAGCGTTCTGATCAAAGCCCTGCAGCGCCACCCGGCCAAAGGCTTCGTTCTGCACGCTGACTTCCAACGCGTCGTTGCCGGCCAGAAACTGACCGCCCACGTACCGCTGCACTTCATCAACGAAGCCAGCTCCGTTGGCGTCAAGCAAGGCGGCGGCGAAGTCCTGCACGCCCTGAACGAAGTCGAAGTTTCCTGCCTGCCGAAAGACCTGCCGGAATTCATCGAAGTCGACATGGCTCCGGTCGCTGTTGACCAGACTGTTCACCTGTCCGACATCAAGCTGCCGAAAGGCGTTGAGCTGGTTGCTCTGGCCCACGGCAGCGACCTGCCGGTAGCCAGCATCCACCTGCCGCGCGTTCGTGAAGAAGCTGCCGGCGAAGGCGCTGCCGAGTAATCGTCAGTAGCTGGCCCGGCATGCGATCACGCCGGGCCATGTTCACGAAAGGGCTCCTGTATGACTGCCGTACAACTGATCGTTGGCCTGGGTAACCCCGGCCCCGAATACGACCAGACCCGGCACAATGCAGGGGCCCTTTTCGTTGAGCGCGTGGCAGCCAGCCAGCGCGCCAACCTATCTGTAGATCGCAAATATTTCGGCCTGGTGGGCAAGTTCGTCCACCAGGGGCGCGAAGTTCGTCTGCTCATCCCCACCACCTACATGAACCGCAGCGGCCAGTCCGTGGCGGCCTTGGCCAATTTCTTCAAGCTCAAGCCTGAAGAGATTCTGGTGGCCCACGACGAACTCGACATGCCACCCGGCGTCGCCAAGCTCAAACAGGGCGGCGGCCACGGCGGGCACAACGGCCTGCGCGACATCATCGCCCAGCTCGGCAACCAGAATAACTTCCATCGCCTGCGGCTCGGCATCGGCCACCCGGGGCACGCCAGCCTGGTATCCGGCTACGTGCTCGGACGCGCCCCACGCAGCGAACAGGACCTGCTCGACCAGAGCATCGACTTCGCCTTGGACGTCCTGCCGGAAATACTCGCCGGCGACTGGACCGTGGCCATGCGCAAACTGCATAGCCAGAAGGCCACCAAGTAACCACCTTTCCCCCGAGGGACACATCATGGGATTCAACTGCGGCATCGTCGGCCTGCCCAACGTCGGCAAGTCCACCCTGTTCAACGCCCTCACCAAATCCGGCATCGCCGCAGAAAACTTCCCCTTCTGCACCATCGAGCCGAACAGCGGCATCGTGCCCATGCCCGACCCGCGCCTGGATGCCCTGGCCGAGATCGTCAAGCCCGAGAAGGTCATCCCCACCACCATGGAATTCGTCGACATCGCCGGCCTGGTAGCGGGCGCATCGAAAGGTGAAGGCCTGGGCAACAAGTTCCTCGCCAACATCCGCGAAACCGACGCCATCGCCCACGTGGTGCGCTGCTTCGAAGACGAGAACGTCATCCACGTCGCCAACAGCGTCGACCCCAAGCGTGACATCGAGATCATCGACCTCGAACTGATCATGGCCGACCTCGACAGCAGCGAGAAGCAACTGCAGCGCGTGGCTCGCACTGCCAAGGGTGGCGACAAGGAATCCGTGGCGCAGAAAGCCCTGCTGGAAAAGCTCATCCCCCACCTCACCGAAGGCAAGCCGGCACGCAGCCTGCTCAAGGACCTGGGTGACGACGAGAAGCGCTTGGCCAAGACCTTCCACCTGCTCACCACCAAGCCGGTGATGTACATCGCCAACGTCGCCGAAGACGGCTTCGAGAACAACCCGCACCTCGACGTGGTGCAAGCCATCGCCGACGCAGAAGGCGCCATCGTCGTGCCGGTGTGCAACAAGATCGAAGCCGAGATCGCCGAACTGGACGATCTCGAAGAGATGCAGATGTTCCTCGAAACCATGGGCATGGAAGAGCCGGGCCTGAACCGCGTGATCCGCGCCGGTTACTCGCTGCTCAACCTGCAGACCTACTTCACCGCTGGCGTGAAGGAAGTACGCGCCTGGACCGTCAAAGTCGGCGCCACCGCCCCGCAATCGGCGGCTGCGATCCACACCGACTTCGAAAAAGGCTTCATCCGCGCCGAAGTCATCGCCTACAACGACTTCATTCAGTACAAGGGCGAAGCCGGCGCCAAGGAAGCCGGCAAATGGCGCCTGGAAGGCAAAGACTACATCGTCAAAGACGGCGACGTGATGCACTTCCGCTTTAACGTTTGATCGTTGGGAGCAGTGCATAAACAAAACCCCGCCTTGGCGGGGTTTTGTTGTTTTTGGGATGGAGGATTGTCTAGTGCGGCTGGTGGGAGCTGGGGATTATGAATCCGTTACGAGCCGCCCCGCTGAGCCAGAGAACCCCATAAAACGGGGCTTACGCCCCTCACCCACGCCGGCTAGACCAGTCCTTTCCAGAAAATGCGACCAATGTAGTCACTACGCCAGTGCGAGCTCCTGCTCTTTTTCTTCGTTTGGTGACTTCAGTTCCACTGGCAGGCATTCAAGCAATTTCTCGATAATTAGCTGTACTATCTTAACATTGACCGCGTTTCCGAGAGCTTCATAAGAATCGTAAATTGAAGGCGGCATGGTAATGTCTTCCATGCATTGCAGTCTTGCGCATTCCTTTACTGACATATAGCGCTTTAACCAAGGTAGAACAGGGATCTGAGTGTCAGACGCAGAGACCAATGCTGGTGCATAGTCGAGTCTTTTCACTCTTATCCCAGATGCTCTAATCTGAATTAAGTGCTTCCAGACAGACCGTTCACCGTCCTTGTTATTCCACTCAAGCTTTTGAAAAGATGATGGGTAGGCTTGAATTTTTTCTAGCCAAGATGATATGTGTTCATTGTTTTTCTCGAAAAAAGCTCTATTCCTCTCAATAAAAGATATTTTCCATTTTGGAAAGCCTACCTTTCTAAGTGCATGGCTAGGCAGCCTCTTCTTTATTTCTTCCATACGAAGCCCCTCTAGAGAAACTCCGAAGCTTCCTTTGTAAGGCCATAGGTCTTTAGCCTTGTACTTATCAATTGGCTTCTCTAGAGGATAGGTGGCACCAGCTTCCATACTCCATAGAGGAAAGTAGGGGATAGCAATATCCTTGGGTAGCAACTCAAGAAACTCTTGCCATAAATTTAATAACTCTAAAATGTGCTGAGGGAGCGCCTTAAAGTCTGATGGAGTATCTTCCAATACTGAATATATGCTTGTTGGCGTATCGGTTGGAACCGGCCATTTGAAGCCCTCAAGATTACGAGCCGCCACGATATACATTCGCTCTCGATGTTGAGGTATACCATATCTATGAGGTGATATTTTTGTAGAGGAAACTTCGTAACCTAGTTCATTTAATGTTTCCACGACTTGTTGATATGTATTTCCGTTGTCGTGATTAATGAAGTTGGCGACATTCTCAAGTATTACTAATTTCGGCTTCTTAGCTTCTATGATTTGCGCAATTACAGAAAACAAAGTTCCTCGCGTGGCATCTTTCCATCCCAACTGGCTTCCAGCTTTGGAAAATGGCTGGCAAGGAAAGCCCGCACACAACAGATCGTGCTCGGGTATTTCCCCTATCTTCACATCATTAATGTCGCCTTCAGGAAACAAACCAAAGTTTCTTTCATAATTTTCTCTTAGGACTTGGTTTATTTCTGAAGCAAATACACACTCGCCTCCTAGGTTTTGTGCACCCAAGTGGAAGCCGCCGAGCCCCGCGAACAGATCAATGAATTTAAATTTTTTAATCATAATACTGGAGCTTATCTACTCGTTCGTGAACCCATTCCTCTATTGTATTAGCCAACTCTTCACTGATTTGGTCTGGCGATATCTTTGAAAGCAAAGTCGTTCTATCCAGGAGTGGCCCCTTGATCACGATTAAACTTTTCTGAAAGTCTGTCTCATCCACGAAGAAAGGGATCGACATTCCTTTTATCGGGGTTGTATACGTTTTTATGATATCCCCCCAAATATTAAGATCAGGAGTACTTCTCTTGTCTTGCCAGTTATCGCCAGAGGCACATTGATACATCATAAAATGTGTGCCGGGTCTCCTCCCATGGCCCGGAAGATAACCGTACACATCTAAGCCAAGATCTTTAATTTGGCCGTTATCCCAAAGTTGTAGATCTTTCTGTGTAAAGTTAGCGTCCGAGCAAATATTGTTAACGAGCTCTTCAAACTTTGCATTAGTTGCTGTACCCGACCAACCCGTAGTTTTGAACTGTAACGTTGGATGGTAATTCGACAGAGAGATTTTTGTTAATTCCTCTAGAATCGCACCTTGGATCAAGTGGTTTCCGCAATGCGCTTTAGACCAAGTGCTATAAATTTTTCTTAACGAAGCCGTCAAGCAGTATGCTAATGCTAAATCTTCACGCCAGTCATCTCGAAAACTTATTTTCCGAGTCTCCAGCGCTATTGAACGCAATTTTACATGATTAAAGAAATGTTCCAGGTAATGCCATACTTGGTCGATGAACTCATTGCAGAAATCTTGGCTTGTGTAGACCTGATTTTCCATGAGGACATCGACCAAGTCCGTTCTCGATAGGTCTTGCTCCCCGAATAATGCTGAACTTATCGCCCAATCCGCAACTGCTATCATGTCGCAGTTATGCTTCTTGGAACTAGTGGAAATTCCTTTTTCTGGTAGCTCTATCATAGGTTAAATCTTTTCTTTAACCACTGCTTTGAGTGATGGAATTATATTAGTTATCTGAACCAGGTGAAGAGCAAGTCGATTGGCTATCTTTTGAATTTCAGGCTTGTCTGCATGAATATGCAGAGTACTAAATGCAACTTCGAGATTATCCCCAGCCTGAATCAATAGACTAAGTGTCTCTTCTGTGTCACCGCCAGACTTTTTGAGAGCCATCTCAAAGTTAGGCGACAAACTTTCTTCAAGATATGTTACAGCATCTTCACTAAGTAAAATCTTCCCAAATTTGTCAATGTTGCGAGAGTCGCCTAGGATCCCAGTTGTTTTGGCGTCTCCAAACATCCATTTCGAGTACCGGACAAGATTTTCTTCCTTGTCTGAAGGCACAGGCTGAGCAGCTTCCTCCGGCTCCGCCTTTATGTTTATACCCAGGTACTTTTGAACGCCTGCAGTTCTGAGGGATAGATAAAGAAGACTGAATTTTTCTTCAATCTTCTCCACCGCCACGTCCTCAGTATCTTCTAACTGAAGAAGAAGCTTATACGCAATATAGTGGCTTCGGACTGTAGTGGTCTTGCTTCCGATTTTACGCATCACCTGCTCATAGGTGAGCTTTTCTTTTTCAATTAGATAGGCGATAAACTGAGCTTTCTCTGCCGGCTCCCATTCTTTAATACCAGTTACATGGCGGAATCCTAAGAATGCAGATACCTTCTCTCTACTTTCTACCTTTATGTATGGTATTTTCTCGAAGAAATCGTCGCCAATTTTACCTTCAGCCAGTCTGGCGATGTCTCGCCACTTTTTCTCTTCGGCATTACCAGCTATGGCGTCTTGGAGCTTTTTCAAAGCGGCAAGGCGACGGTTTCCTTCGACAATTATTAGCCTCTTACTACCATAGAGCTCCTCCTCCACAGCAATTAATGCTTCTTGAGCCCAGAATCCGCTTTCAATAAATGATATTGCTAGCTCATCCAGAGTCCAATCATTCATTTGGGCTAAGATTTCATCCTGACCTTTTACGGTACTTATGAAATTTCTACCTAGACGTGGATTCTTTGGATCTAGGAATAGCTCATCTACAGACTTGTTTTTAATTTCCACAAAACTTCCATCCATTGTGATGGGAAAAATAATATGAGGCGCCGGAGTACTTAATACTTGATTGTCGATCTCAGTCTTGCTCTGAATTAGATCGGCTTTTCCTTCATCGTCCTATCTCCCTTTATCGGCATACCAACGTCTAGCTACTTCCTGTGTAATCGCTATCCCACGCTTTGATCGGCCAATTTTCGATTAGCCTCGTCGTACTCCGGACTAGTTTGTCCCGACTCCGGGATAATCTCGCCACTGATAAGCCATAGTCGGTACTCAGGGAACACCGCTTGAAGCACGTCGAGTTCTTCCGTGCTCATGCGTATGTCTTTGTACCTCACGCTTTGCCAGCGCGAATAACTGATCGCGCCATTCCTAACAAGGCGATCTAGCCCGGCCTTATCTATTAAAGTTCTAGCCCTGCTCTGTATTGATTCCATAAAGGTATAAAAATACTCTCTGAAACTATTTCACTGGGAGAGGGTTTTGCCTATCATTCAGTTCAATAGATCACTGAAACTATTTCAGTGAAATGTTTTGGTTACGCGGATTATAGGGCAAAAACTATGGAACAGTCTGGTGTAGTGGGGCTTTCGATTTCGGGAGACGCCCAACGCGTAACGGATTTCCGCGACGCACCGTTCTGCACGAAATACGTGCTGGCTCAGCTCCTGGGCACAGAGCAAATCAGCGAAGACGTGGTGCGCGGCTGGATCGAAAGCCACGCCCTGCCGACCGTGAAAATCGGCCGTCATCGCGTCATCAACCTGCACCGCATCCGCCGCGACCTCGACCGAGGCAAAACCATCTTCTGCGCGGGGGATTACAGCGATGACTAATCAGGTGCCCGCCCATGAATCCCTCCCAGTACCTGCTATCGCACCACAAGGATTGCGGCTGCCAGAGCTGCTTTGCCCGCAATCCGCAGGGCAAGACGTTCGCCTTTCGCCGTCACCCGCACGCCGACAACTGCGACTGCTCTGTCTGCTGGTTAAACCGAAACTGGCAACCGCCGAAGCCCGCCGCCTCCCCGTCCATACAATGCACCGACTGCCGCCCCGCTCAATGGCGCATGGTCGATGGGCGGAACTGTGTGACAGCTGCCTCGTACTGCGAGAAACACAAGCCGTCGCCCCGTCCGCCGCAGTACTGGCACGTTGTGAGCGACACCGGCAAGCCCACGCCCTTCGTGCCGCTACGCGAACCGTTCGAGCTGGTGGGGTGAGCGCATGACCGTTTCTTTCCGCATCGGCCGCTATCTGGTCGCCCTGCTCTGGCACGCGTTCCCCTATCTGTTCATCGGGTTTGCTGTCGGTTCGATCTTCTCGACGCTGCAAGTCGTCAAGGTGATGGAATCGGTAGACGACTACTTCTATCAGGCAATGGCAAAGGTCGTGCACCAATGCGCCCCCAGCGATCCGGCCAACGCCGCCGATGCTGAACAGGTCAAGGGCCGCGCTCCCGGCTCGTCGGATCACGCTTCACCGATCCGGCGAACGGAAGCACGGGCAGAGCGAACCCTTGAACACCCACCACCCTAAATAGCCTCCGCTCGTGAGTGTGGGGCAGCTCCACCGCCCCGCGCTCCCGAGCCCTCGGCGGCAAGAGTGGGATGACAAGGGCAAAGCCCTTGGTGTTGAACCAAACCCGCTGCACCAGCGGCGCTAACTGAAAACCTCGGCAAGTCGAGAACCCCACCCGGGCAAAAACGAGAAGTTTGCCCGCGTGGACCCGCTCGGCCTGCTGAAAGGCAAACCCGCGCAATACCGCGCAACCAAGCGAGGAAACACAACATGGCACGCACCACTATGGAATTGGCATTCATCAGCGCTGAGCGCGTGAAGTTCGACAACGTGGATCTGGTCAAGCTGTACCTGGGCGACGAACCGGACGGCGAAAAGGACCTGGGCGTCTCCCTGCTCTCGATGCAGGTAGCAGAAGGCTCCCTGGACGAAGTGTGGGCCGCCTGCAAAGGCCTCGATGTGCTGGAGACCGTCTGCGTCACCGTAGAGATTGATCGCGGTTCCAAGAACGCGGGCAAGTTCATCGTCCTGCACGTCGAGTCGGCCAAGGCTGCCCGTGGCACTGGCGCTGCTGACACTGCCAGCGAAGCCCGCAAGCTCGCCGCCCAACAACAAGCCAAGCCGACCGGCACCCAGCCGGACGCGGCCAAGGCCTGACGGGAGGGCGCCGCCGTGCTGATCGTTGATCGCGTGCTGTGCGACTGCTGTGGCCAGCCCATGGGCCAGCTCTACAACCAGTCCGCCCCCCAGCCCGACCTGCTGCCCGATCTGAACAAGGCGCCCGCCCTCGTCATCTGCCCCGACTGCATCGCCATGGCTGAGGTCATCCGTGACCCCAGCTTGGCGGAGTAAGGGGGCCTGTATGTCGGTCGTTGCTGTTCAAGTGTGCATGCAGTGGACCACCAACGCGGATGCATCGGTGTCCTGCTCGCAATACGGATGGCAACAGGCCTACCTGATTCCTCCTGAGGCCGCTGGCTATGTAGACATCTTAGTCTCAGGGGGATTTTCGCCAGAGGCGTTCGGCATTGGTTTTGGCGGAACGCTGATGGCTTTC
>NZ_FOWP01000018.1:63840-105167 GCF_900115475.1 Ectopseudomonas composti | reverse complement strand
CGGCACTGGGCCTGGCCCATTGGTCGGTCGGTAGGGGTTTGGACCATTCACGCACGCTTTGGGGGAAGCCAGCCTTGGGCAGGCGCTCGAACCATTCGCCGATATAGCAGGGAATAGTCCAGCCCGTGAAGAGCTGCAGCAGCCACCATCCGCTGTAGCTGATAACGCCATGGCATTCCTTGTAGGTATCGCGGGCGAAGTAGAAATATTCCAGCGTGCCTTCTTCATGTTCCCGTGGTGGTGTCGGTGGCAGCGCTGACGGGCCTTGCTCCATATACACGCGCAGTGCTTCCCACTCGCTGACAGCGAGCATCAGGCTGGCATGAGCGTGAGTGACCCAATGCATCTGTTCGTTGGTTGCGTCATGAAAACCCAGGCGCAAACTGAACTGTTGAGTGGCCGAATACTGGGTAATGACCTGCTCGACGGCCACGCAGGCAATCACTTCTTCCCAGGGGATGAAGACTGGCTTGCCCTCGGCGGGCACATAGCAGACTTCGCGGCGTTGGCGGTTAAAGCGGATGGGGGGGGGACGGGTTTCTTTATAGGCAGCGTAAGCAACTATGCTGACTGACATCAGGGTAAAGAACAGGAATATCAGCCACCAGATCCAATTGCCGTAGAATTTATATAGCCATGTCCCCCAAAAGGACTCTGCCCAATACTCCCAACGAATCCAAGCCATAAGCCCGGTGGAGAACACATAAAGCAGCATGAACAGCATCAAGGTTCCTATCGTCACCCTAGCAGCAAATTCTCTGCTTCCGCCGCCCATTGCAAAGTCCAGATAGCACTCATTGACCTCACGGTGCATCTGTTGGGCGCTAAAAGGTGCCTGACCAGTCGGTAATGGTTTGGGCGCCAGATACAGGGTTTCAAAACCCAGTTGCTGTTCGCTGTCGCCTGCTCTGGGCAGACGCGCGTACTTGTCCTCAGCCATGTAGATGCTCCGGGGTTATGGGCGTCCAGCTCAGTTGGGTCGCACTGGGGGCTGGGCTGGGGTGAGTGGCGGTAACGGGTTTGCTGCGTATGGCGATGTCCAGCGGGATGCGGTAATGCAGATAACCGGTAGCGGCATGGATCGGTTCATTGGCCATTTCCGGCTGATAGGCCAGGAGCAGTTGCAACAGGCTTTGCCCATCCAGCCAGTCTGCCGGCAGGCGTAGATCCAGTGCCAGGGGCTCGGTTGCCGCCAGGCGGATACACTCTCGCAGTTGCACGCCAGCATCCTCGGCGGGGGCATTACCTTGTTGCAGTTCGACTGCCCAATGCAGCGTGTGGTTCTGCAGGCTGGCCAGACGACTGCCCGGCAAACTCAGGCGCAGGGTACGCCAGCTATCGCCCGTGCTGGCATCCTTGACCATGCCCAGGTCTTGTATGACAGGTTGCAGTGTGGCTTCGGCCAGTAACTGGTAATGGCGCTCAAGGTTCCACTGCGGGCTCTCCTTCTCTCCCCAGCAACAGTGCAGCATCCAGCGTTGCAGGGCGTCGAGGTGGTGATAGTTGTAAACCGTCTCTCCAACGATTTGCAGAGCCGTAAAGGCTAGCCCCCAAGGGCTCAAACGTGCCATGTACGTCATGAAGCGCGGGCCGCGCGTGGCCCAGGCCGCAGCGCGAGCGGCTTTGTAGGTCATGCCGGGGGTTTGTCGCATGATGCCCGTGGCTTCCTGGCGTAAAAGCCAAAGGTCTTTCAGGCCGCGTGCGGTCTGCAGGCCACTGGTGGTCGTCACGCCCATGTCGCCGTAAAACGCCATTACTGCTCCTGTACGCTCCCCGGCAGTGCCCGTGCGAAATGCCTCGTTCCATTTGCCCCAGTTATTCAGGGTAGTGCCCAGTGCGCCTAGTGCCGTAAGACCAACGATAGGCGTACCTAACGCCAGGCCGAGCTTGCCCAAGCGCACGGCAAACAAGGCTCCCGAACGGGTTTGGCTACCGGTATTGAGCCCCTTGAGCACCTCGTTGATCATAACGATATGGGCGCTCTGGTAAATAGATAGACCGGCAGACATTGCTCCAGATAATGAGCCTATAAGAATTAGGTCGTCTTTAAACGAAGCATTTCCTAAATCCTTATATGTGTTTATTGCCGCCAGAGCATTCCTAATCTGTATATACAGCAACAAGCTTGGCAGCCAGGCACTTTTGAATGCCGCCTTATAGGTGCCCTGAGTGGCATAGCCGCCGATCTGGCCGCTGCGCATGCGGCGGATTTCATTCTCCAGCAGTTGCTGCTGACTGGTGTCCAGCCCGCGAATACGCAGGCCGGCACGGCCGCTTTCCAGCGAGCTGGTTGGACTGATGCCTTGCTCCAACTGCGCCAACAGGGCGTTACGTTCAGCAGCTAGCGCTTGAAGCTGTTGATTGTATTGCTGCTTTTGCGCCTTGGAGCGTTCGCGCTCAGCAGCGGTGCGCGTACGTTTTCGGCTATCGCGTTGCGCTTGGTCGCGCTGCCTGACCAGCTCGTCTTCGCTATCGAGCAAGGCAATGAAACGCTGCATATCACTTTTGTAGCGCTGGAACTGCTCGTCGGTGGGGTCGTCCAGCCAGGCGCCTTGCTGCCTCAACGCCAGCAAATGGCCCAGGCGCTGCCCCCTGTTGCTGCGGTTGTCCAACTCGTCGAGCAGATCCTGCATCTGGCCATGCTGCTGCTTGGCATTCTGTAGCCATTTGTCACTGCGAGAAGACAGCGCGGGAATGTAGGTGGTGCTTACCAGCAAGCTGAGTTGTTGCGCCTGCGGAGCCAGATTCAGGCTTTTCGTCCAATGCACGCCCAGAATTTCATCGATATCGTCCTGGCGCTGCAGGGCATTGGCCAGGCTCTTCTGGTAGCCCTTGACCTTCTCCAGCCATTTGATCAGCTTCTGGGCCTGCTTTGCCAGAAACGCACTGGTCAACTGCGTCTGAAATGCCGGTAGCACGTAATAGGGGTAGGTGTGGAAATATTCACCTACCTCGACCAGGCTTTCCTCGGTACGGCAGATATCGCGCGTGCAGTTCTGTTCCACCACCAAGGCATCGCGTAGCTGATTGGGCTGATCGAAGTCGTAGTACCAGGCACTCAGGTGGAATTCCTGGCGAGTAAACAGCTCGACACGGTCTTCGGTAATCAGATCCAGGCGGGCCAGCCAGCGCTTCATATGGCTACGCTCTTCGGCCAGGTATTGCTTCATTTCTTCATGGCGAACCAGATCGTGTAGCCCTCGGGAACCCAGTCCCTGGCCTTCCAAGGTGGCATGGCTCTGGTCTTCGAGGTTTTCGATATCGTCTGCCAGTTCGTCGTACAGTTCTTCGCCTAGCGCGTCAATCATGGTGCGCTTCTTGACTGCTGCCTTGCTGCGTGCGGCTGAGAGCTCTGGATTGGGTGCATATCCGCGCCCCGAGTAATGCACTTGCTCTGGATTGCTCCGTTGCTCCCAGGTCAACTCATTACGCGCGTTGATGTAGTCGTAGACCGTTTCGCGCTGCGCCGGAGTGGTTTTCTCGAAGAAGGGACTGCTGACTCCCGCCTGCTTGGCCGTGTCATCGCTTACCACCATCAGGGTTTCGATATAGCTACCGATAACGTACTTGAGTTCCTGGCGCTGCTGGCCGCTCCACTCTTCGAGCCAGTTGACGACGGTGTCTTGCTCTTCAGCCAGGTCGCGCATGACGCCGATGCTGTCTTTGAGTACCAGAAAAAAGTGGTCGTTCTCGTATACTGGGCTTAGCGATTTCTTCAACTCGCCTAGCTGCGCAGCTCGGAAAAGTTGGGCGTGCTCCCAGCAATAGTCCTGCCCTTCCTGCGGGTTGGCGCCGGCAGGGGCTGCGGTATCATTTGCGGGCTCGGCAATTTCGGCAAGCCACTTTTCCGTTTGTGCATCCGTCAGCAGATGAGTGCCGCCCTTGTCGCAGTCTGCGCTTGCGAGATCGATTCGCTGCATGAACAAATCTCGATCTTCGCGACTTTTGATCATTTGCGAGCACTTGAAAGCCGTCCACTGTGCTTCGGAAAAACACACATGAAGTGTGCTGTTACGCGGGAAAACCAAACAAGGCTCGGCAATAGTGCCGGTGCGCTTATCCTGAGCCGCTTCCTTGCCCTTCCAGACGAATTTGCTCACGAGACCATTTTCGACGCGATATTCGTGCAGGTAGCCGGTTTCGTTGTCGATCACATATAGCCAGCCATCGCGAATCAGCCGAATACCCAGCGGTCGCGATTTGAGCCGATAGGGCAGG
This sequence comes from Ectopseudomonas composti, assembly GCF_900115475.1. GTDB lineage: Bacteria > Pseudomonadota > Gammaproteobacteria > Pseudomonadales > Pseudomonadaceae > Aquipseudomonas > Aquipseudomonas composti. Next base: position 100,949 of record NZ_FOWP01000018.1, on the reverse strand, counting down.
CTCAGGGCCGCTGAAGGGTCGAGCCGTTCAACCAGGCCGTAGCGCAGTGGCAGTAGTTGCACCTTGTTCTTCATCAGCGGGCAGGCGCCGACGGGGCTTTTGGCGTCACTCTTGGTCTTGTCGGCTAAGTTGGGGTTCTTTGCAGTCATCAGGAAGTCCTTTCCGCTGACGAGGCGCGGGCGTAGGCCAGATCCGCTGCCTGTTCGATACGTTGGGTGGGCGTAAGCGGCGATGATTGATTGACCAGAGTGGCGATGTCCGGGTTCCTATCCAACGCGTCGTCGCCTAGCAGGCCGAAGAGATTGGCGTAGAGCGTGATCTCGTATTCGCTGCTGAAACCCAGGCTGTAAGCGCGTTCCGCCAGGGTGCGTAGATGTTGCCAGCGTTGGGTTGGGCTCAGTGTGGTTTGGTAATGGGGGAAATAGTCGCGCATGTGCGCGTCGAGGCTGATCAGGATATTGCGAAAAGCCACTTCGCCCAGGATGTCCAATTGATTATCGGATAGCTGATAGGGACGATCCTGTTGCGTGATGACCGTTGAGCCAGGGCGTTGATGTCGATGCCAGACGTTTTCGATGCGATCAGCAGCGACGATCTGTTCGAGCGGGCCAGACAGTGTTGCGTCATTATCTTGCGTGGTTTGGTTCAGTAGCGCGTGCATGACGGCTGGATCGGCCAGCCGCAGCAGCATCTTTTCTCCCAATGGATGACTGACGCAGAGCAGCCAGCGCAGGTGCTTGAGCAGCGCATCGCGACTGGCATGGCTGAACAACAGATAGCCCCATTCTGCGTGGCTGCTTTGCATGAAGGCAGCCAGGGCTGGGTCATATTGCCCGCCAAGGCGTATCAGGCAGGGCGACACATCACTCAATTCAGCCCAGGGCGTTTCCAAATACAGGACGTCAAAGTCTGGCGACTCGGCCCATTCGTAAAGCCGCTTGGGCAGGTTTTCGACGCTGACGCCGTCAAGTAGCAGGTACGCAGGCGCGTCCCAGGGCAAGTCAGAAGGCAAGTGCTGCAGATCATGAGTCGGCACGGGCAGCCTCCTGCTTGGCAGCTTCACAGATAGCGCAGAGTGGTTGTTTGCGCTGCAAGGCTTGCTTCTGCGCCTGAATCAGCAATTCACCCGCCTTATCCGCATCCGCCGGCCTCACCGCCCCCGGCAATATCGGCGCCGCCCCCGAGCCATTGCCCGCTGCCCCGCCAGAGTTGATCTTGATCACCGGCCCGACCAGTGTCACGCCGCCGCCGTCGAGCTTGATGAAGCTGCCGCCACCCTTGAGGGTCAGTTCGCTGCCGGCTTCGAGCACGACCTTGAGGCCGCTGCTGAGGTGGATTTCCTGGCCAGCCTTGATGAACTGGCCGTTACCGAGCTTGATGTGCTGGCTGTCGCCGACGGTGAGGTGGTCGTTGGCCTTGATCTCGGTCTTGCGATCAGCGTGGGTGGTGCGGTGTTCTTCGGCTTTGAAGTGGCTGTAGGCATTGGCCTCGACGGTGTCGTGGCGCTCGTTGCCGACGCGGATCTTCTGGTCGTGCTCGATGTTCTCGTCCCAGTCGCGCTGGGCGTGGAGGTAGATCTGCTCGGCGCCCTTGCGATCTTCGATGCGCAGTTCGTTGTAGCCGCCACCGCTGGGGCTGCTGAGGGTCTTGAAGACGCTGCGGGTTTTGTTCGCAGGCAGTTCGTAGGGCACCACGTGTTCGGCGTGGTACAGGCAGCCGGTGACCAAAGGCTGATCGGGGTCGCCTTCGAGGAAGGCGACCAGCACTTCCATGCCGATACGCGGAATGGTGATGGCGCCGTAGCGATCCCCGGCCCAGCTGGAGCTGACGCGTAGCCAGCAGCTGGTTTTCTCGTCGGCCTGGCCTTCGCGATCCCAGAAGAATTGCACCTTCACCCGGCCGTATTGGTCGCAGTGGATTTCCTCGCCTGCCGGGCCGGTGACCACGGCGCTCTGGCTGCCGAGGATGCGCGGCTTGGGGTGCTTTAGCGGTGGGCGATAGGGGACGTCCCAGGGCGTGGCGGTGAAACGGTTGCGATAGCCTTGGTGGAAGTCGGCGTCGCCAGCTTTACCCTCTCCCCCGGCCCCTCTCCCATGAATGGGAGAGGGGAGATCAAGCACCGACTCTTCCAGCACCTGCGGCTGCTTGCCTTCGTGCTGCACTTCGGTGAGCAGCCAGAGTTGGTTCCACTCCGCGCGTGGGTGCTCGCTCAGGTCAAGGAAGTGACCGCTGACCAGTGTCGGTGAGTCGCCATCGCCCTGTGCCAACTCGAAGTCGTGGCGGTGCCGTTCCAGAGCACGCTTGGCCAGGTGCTTGCCGCGTTCGCGGTCGGTGTAGCGACCGGGGTAGTCGTAGTCTTCCAGCTTGGGCTGGGCGTCACCGTCGGCCTTGGCTTCCAGCTGCAGGCGCGGTTTCTCGAAGTCGTAGTCGCGGCGGGTGACCTGGCTGGTGCGGGTTTCTACGCGCACGCCGAAATGCTTGATCACCGGGTCATCGGCCACCAGGCCGGTGTCCTGCTGGTAGGCCAGCGGCGCCAGGCGCGGGAACGGGGTCTGGTCGTCGCCGAAGGTGAGGATGTGGCCATCGGTGCTGTGCTGGAAGTGGTAGTGAATCCCTTCCTCTTCGCACAGGCGCTGGATGAAGTGCAGATCGCTTTCGTCGTATTGCACGCAGTACTCGCGCTCGGGGTAGATCGAGCTGAGCTGGAATTGGTAGGCATCACCCTGGATGCCGTGCTCTTCGAGCACCTGGCTGATGATCTTCTCCACCGTCAGGTGCTGGAAAATGCGCTGGTTGGTGCGGTGCGCCAGATAGGCTAACTGAGGTACCAGAGTCAGGCGGTAGCGCGTCATGCGCTTGCCGGATTCGCCCTGGGCGATGCGGTGGATCAGGCCGTGGATGCCGGTATTGTTCTGGTCGAAGGCGAGGAAAGCTTGCTGATGCAGCAGGCTTTCCAGATCGAGGTCGGGGCGTTCGCTGATCAGTTCCACGTCGAAGGAGTAAGGCTGGTCGATCGCCTCGCGCCCGCTGAATTCGAGCACCTGCAGGTCGTGTTCGACGCCTTCGATACTGAGACTGAAATGGGTCTGGTTGGCCTGGGCGAACATTCGTTGTTCCTCTCGATCATTCCATGATGGGCGCGTGGCGCGCTCCAGGTTGTAACCGAATCGGCCGCGCCGTGCAGGCAACGGTCGAGGTTTTCGGCGATCTGCTGACGCGTTCTATGCGCAGCTTGCCGAAACGCAGCGGCCAGGACGATGCCTGGCCGCTGCGGTGACGCGGACGCGATCCCGCCTTAGGAAGCGATCGGGGTACGCCAGTCATCGGAACCGGAAGTACCGGAGACTTCGTGGGTCCAGACGATCTTGCGGTAGGTGAAGTAGACGTCTTCCAGGTGAGTGAAGTGCGCCATGTTCGGGTCCTGGCAGTTCGGCATGCGCGACTGAACGTCGACGATCACGGCGTCTTCCAGTTCGATGGTGAAGTAGTGCTCTTGGGTACCGGTGGAGGAGGTGCGGTACCACTCCAGACGGCACTTGCTCAGACGCTCACCGGAGGTCAGGGAGTTGAAGATCAGTGGCGAGGACTTGTCGAAGACCTTGGTGATCATCAGCGGTTTGTGTACACGCTGGCCGGTCGGTTGGCCGGACTGCGGGTCACGCGGGATGATGACCTGATGGTTGTAGGCTTGAACCAGAATCTGGTCTTCATGACCTTCCTGGAAAATGTTGCCGACCGAGTCCTCGGTGAAGGTGCCAGCAGTGATCAGACCTTGCTTGGTGCCTTCGAGGGACAGATACGCGGGTGTTGGCATGAGTGCTCTCCTTGCCTGGGTCATGGATCGTGATCGATCCGGGAGCCAGGTCTATAGCGAGCGGCATGCCATAATTTTTAAATTTAATTAAAACATATAGTTAGCGTGACCAGTCTTGGTTTTGTGGTCACTGTGAGTGGTGGATCACGCTAAGCTGCGCAATAAGTTGCGCAGTGTTGTGCAGGTTGTTGCGCAGCCTGCTGAAGGTCCCGTGTCTACTGGCATACGGCTCGTCGAGTGGTGCTTTATCCACAGAGGGCTGTGCAAGAAGTTGCCAGGCGGATCACTCCGCCCAATGCCGGCCGTGGCGCTCCAGCAGGTGCTGCAGTTGCTCCGGCCCATCGCTGCCGGCCGGGTAAGGCCGTGGGCTCTGGTAGTGCTGGTGCCAGCCCTGCAGGATCGGGTCGACCCACTGCCAGGCCGCTTCCACTTCATCACGGCGCATGAACAGCGTGGAGTCGCCTTCGATCACGTCGAGCAGTAGGCGCTCGTATGCGTCCCAGCGGCGTTGTTGGTTGAAGGCGTTGGCCAGGTTGAGGTCCAGCTCCACCGGTTTCAGGTGCATGCCCTTGCCGGGGTTCTTGGCCATCAGCTGCAGGCTGATGCGCTCTTCCGGCTGTAGGCGGATCAGCAATTGGTTGGCTTCGCCGCCATTGAACAGGCGGTGCGGCACTGGCTTGAACTGGATGAGAATCTCCGAGGCCTTCTTCGCCAGGCGCTTGCCGGTGCGCAGGTAGAAGGGCACGCCGGCCCAGCGCCAGTTGTCGATCTCCACCTGCACGGCGACGAAGGTTTCGGTATCGCTGTCGTTGTCGACGTTCTTCTCGAAATAGTAGGCGGGCACGTCGTGGCCACCGATCTTGCCAGCGGTGTACTGGCCGCGCACGGTCTTGTCCTGCACGTCGAGGCCGCTGATGGGTTTCAGCGCTTCGAGGATCTTCACCTTTTCGTTGCGCACCGCTTCGGCGTCGAAGCGCACCGGCGCTTCCATGGCCACCAGGCAGAGCAGTTGCAGCAGGTGGTTCTGGATCATGTCGCGCATGGCGCCGGCTTTGTCGTAGTAGCTGCCGCGGTTCTCCACGCCAAGGGTTTCGCACACGCTGATCTGCACGTGATCGATATGCCCGGCGCGCCACACCGGCTCGAACAGGGCGTTGGCAAAGCGCAGCGCCATCAGGTTCTGCACGGTTTCCTTGCCCAGGTAGTGATCGATGCGAAACACCCGCGCTTCGTCGAATACGGCGCCGATGGCAGCATTGATCGCGCGGGCCGAATCCAGCGAGTGGCCGATGGGCTTTTCCAGCACGATGCGTGCCGCCGGGCCTGCCAGGCCTGCGTTGGCCAGGTGTGCGGCGATGTCCTCGAACAGGCTCGGGGCGGTGGCCAGGTAGTAGACCCGCACGCGCTCGTCATCACGCCCCAGGCGTTTGGCCAGGCGGCCGAAGTCGGCGCTCTGTGCGGCATCCATGGCGAAGTAGTCGAGGCGTGCGGCGAAGCTGGCCCAGGTCTCGTTGACGAAGTCGACGCGGGCGACCTGGGCGCGGCAGTGCCGTTCGGCCAGCGCCTGGTAGGATTCGCGAGTGTGACTGCTGCGGGCCAGGGCGAGGATGCGCACATCGGCGTGCAAGCGCCCTTCTCGGTGCAGGTGATAGAGCGCTGGCAGCAGCTTGTGCAGGGCCAGGTCGCCCGTACCACCGAAGACCAGCATGTCGCAGGGGATGCTCAAGGGAAGACTCCGACTCGTTGTGGCAGGCCATTGCAAGCGGCCTGCGTTTGCATGAGAGAGGAGCGAAAACGTCCTCGAAGATGCCTGTGTGCTTCGGCACGCGGGCATGCCTGAAAGTTCGTTCAGCGAATTGGCAGCCGCTTGGCGGTGCGCGGCGACGAGCTATGTAGTATAACTACAAGGTCACTACAACCGCCGTCCGCCGATCATAACCGAGCTATGAACCGCCGGGTGCCGCGGTAGACCCTTTTCTGCATAGAGCCTATCTCCGTGAATCTGTTGCAACACATCGCCCAGTCGCGCCACCTGCTGCGCAAGTCCGAGCTCAAGGTGGCCGATCACGTCTTGCTCGATCCTGCATCGGTGATGCACAGCTCGATGGCCGAGCTGGCGCATAGCGTGGGCATCAGCGAGCCGACCATCGTGCGTTTTTGCCGCGCCATTGGTTGCAGTGGCTTCCAGGATCTCAAGCTGAAGCTGGCGCAGAGCCTGGCCGCTGGTGCCAGCTTTGGTCAGTTCGCCATTCATGAGGATGACTCGGTCTCTGACTTCAGCCTGAAGATCTTCGACACCACCCTGCATACGCTGATGGAGGTGCGCGAGAAGCTCGACCCCGAGGCACTGCAGCGCGCTATCGTCGCCTGCTCGAATGCGCAGCGTGTGGAGTTCTATGGCTTCGGTGCGTCCGGTGCGGTGGCTGCCGATGCCCAGCACAAATTCTTCCGCCTGCTGCTTAATGCCGCCGCCTATTCCGACCCGCACATGCAGGCGATGAGCGCGGTGACCCTGCAGCCGGGCGACGTGGCGGTCTGCATTTCCCAGTCGGGGCGCTCCAAGGACCTGCTGATCTCTGCCAACCTGGTGCGTGAGTCCGGCGCCAGCCTGATCACCTTGTGCCCGAGCCAGACCCCGCTGGCGGAACTGTCGACCGTCAACCTGGCCATCGACGTGCAGGAAGACACCGAGATCTACACGCCACTGACCTCGCGCATCGCCCACCTGGTGGTGATCGACGTGCTGGCCATGGGCGTGGCCATGGCGCGCGGGCCGAGCCTGGTCAACCACCTCAAGAGCGTCAAGCGCAGCCTGCGCAGCTTGCGTCTGTCGCCCAAGTCGCTGCGTAACAGCGAGGATTGAGTAGGAGTCTTCAGGGATGAAGCGTTTAATGGAAAGCGCCGGGCTGATTGCGTTGATCGTTCTCTTGGCCGGTTGCAGCACTTTTTTCTCCCGCATGGATGCTGACAGACAGGTCGAGCTGTATCCAGCGACCAAGTTCGCAGTGGATGCTGCCGGCGATGGCTGGTGCTGGATGTTCCTGGCTTGTCCAGCATTGATGGTTTCCCTGCCGATTGACGCTGCGCTGGATACGCTGCTGTTGCCGGTCGACGCTACGCGCGTGCACAACCGTCGAAAGTCGAAGAAGGTCGAGTCGGGCGAGTTGCCTAACGTCACCGAGGCTTCATAGCGCTGCCGTCAAAGCGTCATCTCCCCGAGCGAAGCTGGGTACTCCAGTCCTCGTTCCGGGAGAACCGAGATGCCTCGTATCTTCGATGACGCGCACCTGCACGACCAACCTGATGCCAAGACCCGGCGCAAACTCCAAGACCAGCGCCGCATGGCCTATCGCCGGGCCATCGAACACTATGCCGAGCAGTGCCAGTTGCAACGCGAACTTGCCGACTTCCCCGAGCTGGCGCCCGCTGGCTACCTGCCGCACGCCGAGCCTACTTCGCGCCGCGCCGCCTGACCTGCTTTTGCGGCCCTGCCGGCGAGCAGGGCCGCGAGCTTGCCCGATTCTACGAACTTGTTGCCCGGTTCTGCCGATCTCATCGCAGGGCAACGACACCACGCTTGTTGCCCACTACAGTGATGGCTTGGCTCCTTATATGTGGGCCTGACCGTGAGCGCCGGCGTGCCTGGCGAGAATACTCAGACACCATCAAACAAGGTGGGCAGACCATGATTACCCTGAATCTCAATGGTAAGGACCACGAGCTGGACGTGGCCGACGATATGCCGCTGCTCTGGGCATTGCGTGACGTTGCCAATCTCACCGGCACCAAGTACGGCTGTGGCATGGCCCTGTGCGGCGCCTGCACGGTGAATGTCGAAGGTCAGCCGACGCGGTCCTGCGTGACCCCGGTATCGGCGGTGGCCGGCAAGCGCATCAGCACCATCGAAGCGGTTGGTGAAGACGCCGTGGGCAAGGTGGTTCAGGACGCCTGGCGGCAACTGGACGTGGTGCAGTGCGGCTACTGCCAGTCCGGGCAGATCATGGCGGCGACAGCGCTGCTGAGCAGCAACAAGGCGCCGAGCGATGCCGATATCGATGCGGCCATGAGCGGCAACATCTGCCGTTGCGCCACCTATGTGCGGATTCGCGCCGCGATCCACGAAGCGGCTGGCCAACTGGCCTGAGGAGAATCGAATCATGGGCAAGATCGAAACCCCCGATAGCGCCACGCGCGGCATTCTCAACGTCAGCCGTCGCACCCTGCTCAAGGGCACCGGCGGCCTGGCTCTGGGCATCTTCTTCGCGCCGCTGCTGCGTGGCATGGACGCGCTGGCCGCAGGTGGCCCGCTGGAGCCGAACGCCTTCGTGCGTATCGACCTCGACGGCAGCGTGACCGTGCTGGCCAAACACCTGGAGATGGGCCAGGGCAGCTACACCGGCCTGGCCACCTTGCTCGCCGAAGAGCTGGATGCCGACTGGGACAAGGTGCGCGTCGAAGGCGCGCCGGCCGATGTGAAGCGCTACAACAACCTCGCCTTCGGCCCCATGCAGGGCACCGGCGGCAGCACTGCCATGGCCAACTCCTGGGAGCAGATGCGCAATGCCGGGGCCACCGCCAAGGCCATGCTGGTGGCAGCCGCTGCGCAGCGTTGGGCCGTACCGGTGAGTGAGACCAGCGTCGACAAGGGTGTGGTCAGCCACGCCGGTTCCGGTCGTAGCGCCGGCTTCGGTGAGCTGGTCGAGGCAGCGGCCTCGCTACCGGTGCCCGAGCAGGTGCAGCTCAAGGACCCCAAGGACTTCAAGCTGATCGGCAAGCTCGAGCTGCGGCGCAAGGACAGCCCGGGCAAAACCGATGGCAGCGCCATCTTCACCCAGGACTTCAAGCTGCCCGGCATGCTGGTGGCCATGGTCGCCTATCCGCCGCGCTTTGGCGGTGTGCCGCGCTCGGTCGACAGCAGCAAGGCCAAGGCCGTGCGCGATGTGGTCGAGGTGGTGGAGTTTCGCGACCTGCCTCACGGTCGTTCGGGCGTCGCCGTGTTGGCGAAGAACACCTGGGCAGCGCGCCAGGGCCGCGATGCGCTGGTGATCGAGTGGGACGAGAGCCAGGCCTTCACCCTCGGCAGCGAGGAGATTTTTGCGCAATACCGCGACAGCGCGAGCAAGCCAGGTCTACCGGCGGCGAGCAAGGGTGATACCGATGCGGCGTTGGCCCAGGCGGCTAAAACCGTAGAGGCCGACTACGAATTCCCCTACCTGGCGCACGCGGCGATGGAGCCGATGAACTGCCTGGTCAAGCTGTCCAGCGACCGCTGCGAAATCTGGAACGGCGAGCAGTTCCAGACCGTCGACCAGGCCATCATCAGTGGTTACCTGGGGCTGACGCCCGAGCAGGTTTCGCTGACTCAGCTGTATGCCGGCGGCAGCTTCGGTCGCCGCGCCGGTTCGGTGTCGGATTATCTGCTGGAGGCGGTGGCGATCAGCAAGGCCGCGCGTGACAAGGGCGTGGATGCACCGGTGAAAATGGTTTGGACGCGCGAGGACGATACCCGTGGTGGTTATTTCCGGCCGCTGTACCTGCACCGCGTGCGCATCGGCCTGGACGAGGGCGGCAAACTGCAGGCCTGGCACAACCGTATCGTCGGTCAGTCGATTATTGCCGGCACCTCGATGGAGCCGTTCCTGGTCAAGGAGGGGGTCGACCACACTTCCGTCGAGGGTATTTCCAACCTGTCCTACGCGGTGCCCAACCTGCAGGTGGAGCTGAGCACGCCGACCAATATCAAGGTGCCGGTGCTCTGGTGGCGCTCGGTGGGGCATACCCACACCGGTTACGTCGCCGAAACCATGATCGACGAGGCCGCCGTCGCTGCAGGCCAGGACCCTTACGCCTTCCGTCATGCGCTGCTGGAAAGCCATCCGCGCCACCGCGGTGCGCTGGAGCTGGCCGCCAAGCAGGCCGGCTGGGACAAGCCGCTGGCGGCTGGTGCCGAGGGCGAGAAGCGCGGACGTGGCATTGCTGTGCACGAGTCGTTCGGCTCGTTCGTGGCGCAGGTGGCCGAGGTCACGGTGAAGGCCGATGGCAGCTATCGCCTGGATCGTGTGGTATGCGCCGTGGACTGTGGCATCGCCATCAACCCGGATGTGATCAAGGCGCAGATGGAAGGCGGCATTGGCTTCGCTCTGGCGGCAGCCCGGCACAGCGCGATTACCTTGAAGGAAGGACGGGTCGAGCAATCGAACTTCCACGACTTCCAGGTGCTGCGCCTGAACGAAATGCCCAAGGTCGAGGTGCATATCGTGCCGTCGGCGGTGAATCCGACCGGTGTCGGTGAGCCAGGTGTACCGCCGCTGGCGCCGGCTTTGGCCAATGCCCTGTTTGCGGCTACCGGTGTGCGGCTGCGCAAGCTGCCGTTCCCGGCGCAGATCAAGGCCTGAGGCCAGGTGCGGTAAACAAAACGCCTGGGCAATTGCTCGGGCGTTTTGTTTCAGTCGGTCGCGGCTAAAGCCCCTCCCACAACTCTGGCATCCTGCTTCCTCTACCTCCTGCATCCGTGCAGTCGCAGCGGCGAGCTTTTTGAGTATTGATCGCGGCTGAAGCCGCTCCTACGGGGGCTGTGTCGGACGGTAGACCGGAGGGTGCACGGTGCCGCTCTGTGTAGGAGGCGCTCTCGGCTCTGGCATCCTGCTTCGCTCTACCTCCCGCATCCATGCAGTGCGTAGGGTGGGCTTTAGCCCACCCTACGAATCTGTGTCAGGCCGTAGCCCGGATGCAATCCGGGGCTTTGCTCAGGAGGCGGTCAGTCTGGTCGCTGGCTCGATATCGCTGCAGCCCTGCGGCGTTGGCGTATGTATCGCCGCCTGGCGATGCTTGAGCATGCCGCCTGTGCGCTGGTTAATGGCGGCTGTCATCTCGGCGAGCATTGCCATGGCCACGCTCTCCGGCGTATCGCCACCGATATCCAGGCCGATGGGGTAGTGCAGGCGCTCCAGCGCTGGTAACTGCGTGCTGTGTTGGCGAATCTCGTCCAGCAGGCGTTCGGTGCGGTCAAGTGGCCCCAGTTGGCCGATATAGGCAGGCGCGCCCTGCAATACACTGCCCAGCCAATGGCGATCCTGACTGTAGCTGTGGCTCATGATCGCCACCATGGCGCCGTCGGTGAGTGTGTGCAGCTCGTAAGGTGGACGGGCATCGACCTGCAGCACGGCGTCGGCGTCGGGGAAGCGTTCGGCGCGGGCGAAATGGGCGCGGCCATCGACCACGGTGACGTGCCAGTCCAGCAGCTTGGCCATGTGCGTCAGAGGCTGCGCATCATGCCCTGCACCGAAGATCACCAGGCGTCGCTGCGGCGCCAGGTATTCGCAGAACACCTCGATCTCGCCACGCTCATCACGGTAGCTGCGCAGCGAGGAGCGGCCATCGGTCAGGGTTCGTTGCAGATCGGCGCGAACCTCGGCGTCGAGTGCGGAATCGAGTAGGCGCCTGCCGTCGCTCAGTGATGGATGCAGATACAGACGCTCGCCCACGCGTACACGGGCGTTGCGATAGCTGCCGATCACCGTGGCGACCGCCCCGGCCTGGCCGCTTTCGCGCACCTGGCGCAGCAACTCGAGCACCGCCAGCGGCTTTTCCGCGCTGTGGCGTTCGAGCAATACGTGCACGGTGCCGTTGCAGCCGAGGCCGAAGGTCAGCGCGGCGTCCTGATCGTCATCGTCGTCCTGGGTGGCCGTGCTGTAGCGGCGGATCACGGCGTCGCCGCCATCGGTCAGCCACCAGGCCTTCTTCGCTACCTCGGACTCCAGGCAGCCGCCACTGATGGTGCCCACGGTGCCGCCGTAGAGCGGGATCAGCATGCGCGCGCCGGGGCGGCGGTAGGCCGAGCCTTCGACCTTGACCACGGTGGCGAGCACGGCCTGGCCGTTATCGCGTTCGAGCGCGCTGATGGCGCCGAGCAGGGCGCTGATTCCCGACAGCATAGGTTTCTCCCAGGCAGGTTTTGATGGAGCGATCCCAGGCTGCCAATGTCCCGTATGCCAGTTAAGAAGGGTTAGGCCGATCCTGCGAGATTCTTGCCCGATCCTGCGCTGCTGGCCTGAAAGCGTTCGGCCAGTTTGACGATGCGCGCGCGCTCGGTGCGGATGAAGTCGACGAAGGCCTGCGCCACCGGGGACAGACGGCGGCCGCGGATATTCACCACGCACCAGCTGCGCTGCAAGGGCAACTCGGCCACCGGCAGCTCGCGCAGCAGGCCATGCTGCAACTCCAGGCGTACGGCATCACGCGGTAGCAGGGCGATGCCGAGCCCGGCCAGCACCGCTTCGCGCTGCGACTCCAGCGAGCCGATTTCCAACGTATGCGGGAAGTGTGCGCGTTTCTGGTGACAGTACTCCTCGCAGGCGCGGCGAGTGCCCGAGCCGCTTTCGCGGATCAGCAGTGGGTAGGTGGTGAGGTCCTGCAACTGCAGGTTTTCTGCCTCGCACAGCGGGTGATCGGGCGGCGCCACGGCGATGATCGGGTTGTTGAGGAAGGGCATGAAGTCCAGCGCCATGTCCTGCGGCACCTGGCTCATGATCATCAGGTCATCGCGGCTCTGGGTCAGGCGGCGCACCACCAGGGCGTGGTTGACCACTGTCAGGTTGAGGATGACGTCTGGGTATTGGCGGCGAAATTCGGCGAACAGGTGGGGAATGAAGTACTTGGCGCTGGATTCGATGCACAAATTGAGCTGCCCCTGCAGTGAGCCCTGCAGGTCTGACAGCTGCATATCCAGGCTCTCCAGGCGGCCGAAAATATCGCTGCTGGCCCGTTTGAGTGCCTCGGCTGCCTCGGTCAGGTAAAGCTTCTTGCCGACATAATCGAACAAGGGCTGGCCGACCAGCTCCTCCAGCTGACGAATCTGCAGGCTCACGGCCGGTTGGGTCAGCGACATGTCCTCGGCTGCGCGGCTGTAGGAGCCGTGTTCGCACACCGCCCGGAACACCTGAAGCTGGCGCAGCGTCATGCGCAGCAGGGTTTTACGCACGTTTTCGCCCTCGTTCGATCAATTCATAAGTAATTACTTATGCACGATAAAATAATTATTCATTTTTGTTAATTCGTACAGCCGGATAGGGTTTCACCACGTTTGCAACCAACTGTTGCAGCGGCCCTTGCAGCTCTGCGCTGAGGATTGGATCGTGATAAGAAAAATACTGATCGCCAACCGTGGTGAGATTGCCGTCCGCATCGTGCGAGCTTGCGCCGAGATGGGTATCCGCTCGGTGGCGATCTACTCCGATGCGGACCGTCATGCATTGCACGTCAAGCGTGCCGACGAAGCGCACAGCATTGGCGAAGACCCGCTGGCTGGCTATCTGAACCCGCGCAAGCTGGTCAACCTGGCCGTGGAAACCGGCTGCGATGCGCTGCATCCTGGTTACGGTTTTCTTTCTGAAAACGCCGAACTTGCAGAGATCTGCGCCGAACGTGGGATCAAATTCATAGGCCCGAGCGCGGAAGTCATCCGCCGCATGGGCGACAAGACCGAAGCCCGCCGCAGCATGATGGCCGCTGGCGTGCCCTGCACCCCCGGCACTGAAGGCAACGTCGCCGACCTGGCCGAAGCCCTGCGTGAAGCCGAGCGCATTGGCTACCCGGTGATGCTCAAGGCCACCTCCGGTGGCGGCGGTCGTGGTATCCGCCGCTGCAACAGCCGTGAGGAGCTGGAGCAGGCCTACCCGCGGGTGATCTCCGAGGCGACCAAGGCCTTTGGCAGCGCCGAAGTCTTCCTGGAAAAATGCATCGTCAATCCGAAGCACATCGAGGCGCAGATCCTCGCCGACAGCTTTGGCAACACCGTGCACCTGTACGAGCGCGATTGCTCGATCCAGCGCCGTAACCAGAAACTGATCGAAATCGCCCCCAGCCCGCAGCTCACTCCCGAACAGCGCGCCTATATCGGTGACCTGGCCGTGCGCGCCGCGCAGGCCGTGGGCTACGAGAACGCCGGTACCGTGGAGTTCCTGCTCGCCGAAGGCGAGGTGTACTTCATGGAGATGAACACCCGGGTGCAGGTGGAACACACCATCACCGAGGAAATCACCGGCATCGACATCGTTCGCGAGCAGATTCGCATCGCCAGCGGCCTGCCGCTGTCGGTCAAGCAGGAAGACATCATCCACCGTGGTTATGCCCTGCAGTTCCGTATCAACGCCGAGGACCCGAAGAACAACTTCCTGCCCTCGTTCGGCAAGATCACCCGTTACTACGCGCCCGGCGGCCCCGGTGTGCGCACCGACACGGCGATCTACACCGGCTACACCATTCCGCCCTATTACGACTCGATGTGCCTGAAGCTGATCGTCTGGGCGCTGACCTGGGAAGAGGCAATGGACCGTGGCCTGCGCGCGCTGGACGACATGCGCGTGCAGGGCGTGCGTACCACTGCGCCCTATTACCAGGAAATTCTGCGTAATCCGGAATTCCGTAGCGGCCAGTTCAATACCAGCTTCGTCGAAAGCCACCCGGAACTGACCGAGTACTCGATCAAGCGCAACCCGTCGCACCTGGCCATCGCCATCGCCACCGCCATCGCTGCCCACGCGGGCCTGTAGGGGACATCATGAGCAAGAAGATCACCGTTACCGATACCGTCCTGCGCGATGCCCACCAGTCGCTGCTGGCCACGCGCATGCGCACCGAAGACATGCTGCCGATCTGCGACAAGCTCGACCGCGTCGGCTACTGGTCGCTGGAAGTCTGGGGCGGCGCCACCTTCGACTCGTGCGTGCGCTTTCTCAAGGAAGACCCGTGGGAGCGCCTGCGCCAGCTCAAGGCCGCGCTGCCCAACACCCGCCTGCAGATGCTCCTGCGCGGGCAGAACCTGCTCGGCTACCGCCACTACAGCGATGACGTGGTCAAAGCGTTCGTGGCCAAGGCGGCGGTCAACGGCATCGACGTGTTCCGCATCTTCGACGCGATGAACGACGTGCGTAACCTGCGCGTGGCCATCGAGGCGGTCAAGGCTGCCGGCAAGCATGCTCAGGGCACCATCGCCTACACCACCAGCCCGGTGCACACCACCGAGGCCTTCGTCGCCCAGGCCAAGGCCATGCAGGCGATGGGCATCGACTCCATCGCCATCAAGGACATGGCCGGCCTGCTCACGCCGTACGCCACCTTCGAACTGGTCAAGGCGCTGAAGAGCGAAGTCGACCTGCCGGTGTTCATCCACAGCCACGACACCGCCGGTCTCGGTTCGATGTGCCAGCTCAAGGCCATCGAAGCCGGTGCCGACCATATCGACACCGCCATTTCCAGCCTGGCCTGGGGCACCAGCCATCCGGGCACCGAGTCGATGGTCGCCGCGCTCAAGGGCAGCGAGTTCGACACCGGCCTGGATCTGGAGCTGATCCAGGAAATCGGCATGTACTTCCACGCCGTGCGCAAGAAGTACCACCAGTTCGAGAGCGAGTTCACCGGCGTGGATACCCGTGTGCAGGTCAACCAGGTACCGGGTGGGATGATTTCCAACCTGGCCAACCAGCTCAAGGAGCAGGGCGCGCTGAACCGCATGAACGAAGTGCTGGAAGAGATTCCGCGCGTGCGTGCCGACCTCGGTTTCCCGCCGCTGGTGACCCCGACTTCGCAGATCGTCGGCACTCAGGCGTTCTTCAACGTGCTGGCCGGCGAGCGCTACAAGACCATCACCAACGAAGTGAAGCTTTACCTGCAGGGCCGCTACGGCAAGGCGCCGGGCAAGGTCGACGAGCAACTGCGCAAGCAGGCCATCGGCAGCGAAGAAGTGATCGACGTGCGCCCGGCCGACCTGCTCAAACCCGAGCTGGCGCGCCTGCGTGAAGAGATCGGCAGCCTGGCCAAGTCCGAAGAGGACGTGCTGACCTTCGCCATGTTCCCCGATATCGGGCGTAAGTTCCTCGAAGAGCGCGCGGCCGGCACCCTCAAGCCGGAAGAGCTGCTGCCCATGCCGAACGGCCAGGGCAAGGCGGCACCGGTGGGCGGCGAAGGCGTGCCGACCGAGTTCGTGGTCGACGTGCACGGCGAAAGCTACCGCGTGGACATTACCGGTGTCGGCGTCAAGGGCGACGGCAAGCGCCACTTCTACCTGTCCATCGACGGCATGCCGGAAGAAGTGGTGTTCGAGCCGCTCAACGATTTCGTCGCAGGCAGCGGTGGCAAGCGCAAGCAGGCCGCTGCACCGGGCGACGTGTCCACCACCATGCCGGGCAACATCGTCGATGTGCTGGTCAAGGAAGGCGACACGGTCAAGGCCGGTCAGGCCGTGCTGATCACTGAAGCAATGAAGATGGAAACCGAAGTACAGGCGCCAATTGCCGGCACCGTCAAGGCCGTTCATGTGGCCAAGGGCGACCGCGTCAATCCGGGCGAAGTACTGGTGGAAATCGAAGGTTAACCTCTATGGAGCCCGGCCTGTTGGATGGGCAAGTTTGACGGGGCGTAACCCGGGCTCCTTTTTTATTCACAGGCGCGTCGCATGAGGCGCCACAGGGTTTGAGACCCGGGAGCCGCAAGGCTTCTTTTTTTACCGCAGTTCTCTGGCCATGCCCCAGGTGCGCAAGCACAGCGCGGGCGATCAGCACCGCTGGCGCGGGGCATGGCCTTTTCCCTTCAGCCGGCCGGAGCCTTGACTCCGGCCGGCGCATTTCAGGCCTGTGGAAAACGCGAGCGCGGCGTGGCCATTGGGATCTTGTCGCCGTCGAGCGGCAGGAAGGTGCCCAGCTCGGCATCGTAGGCCTTGATCTGGCTGGTTTCGATGTCATATACCCAGCCATGGATGAACAGCTGACCGCGCGCCAGTTTGGCTGCCACCGACGGGTGAGTGCACAGGTGGTTGAGCTGCGCCACTACGTTCTCTTCGGTGAGCACCGCCAGGGTTTCCTTGTCGTCGCTGCAGTTGCAGTTCTCTGCCACCACGCTGCGAGCCACCTCGGCATGGCGCAGCCAGGCTTTTACCGTGGGCATGGTTTCCAGCGACGCCGGGTTGAGTACCGCCTTCATCGCGCCGCAGTCGGAGTGACCGCAGACGACGATGTGTTGCACGCCCAGGGCCATCACCGCGTATTCGATGGCGGTGGAGACGCCGCCCATCATCTGCCCGTAGGCCGGCACCACGTTACCGACGTTGCGGTTGACGAACAGGTCGCCGGGCGAGCTCTGGGTGATCAGTTCCGGCACCACGCGCGAGTCGGCGCAGGTGATGAACATGGCGCGGGGGTTCTGGGCGGTGGCGAGCTTCTTGAACAGCTCTTCCTGCTGCGGGAAGACCTCGTTACGAAAGCGTTTGAAGCCATCGACGATGCTGTGCAGCGCCTGATCGGCGGTCTCGTTGCCCTCGTGGGTCTGAAGCGGAATCACCTGGTGTTTGTAAGGCATGCCCTGAACCTCTTTGTTATCGAAAATACGCTGCTAGAACGACAGCGGCAGCTGGGTGCGAGTCACACGCAAGTGTCGCCTTCGGCAAGCCGAGCGACAACTGGCAGATCTTTGCAATTGATGCACGGCACCGGCGGCCGGGCCAGCCGCTGGTGCTGTGGTCAGCCGCGATGGTGACCGCGGAAGAAGTCGATCAGGCCTTGGGTGGAGGCGTCTTCGGCGCCGCTCGGCTCGCTGCCGACCATGCGCGAATAGACGCCCTTGCCCAGCTCCTTGCCCAGCTCCACGCCCCACTGGTCGAAGGCGTTGATGCCCCAGATCACGCTCTGCACGAAGACCTTGTGTTCGTAGAGGGCGATCAGCGCGCCCAGGCGACCGGGGCTGACCCGCTCCAGCACCAGGGTATTGCTGGGGCGGTTGCCGGGCACCACCTTGTGCGGCGCCAGGCGCTGCACCTCGTCTTCGCTCAGGCCCTGGGCGCGCAGCTCGGCTTCGGCCTCCGCATGACTCTTGCCGAGCATCAACGCCTGGCTTTGCGACAGGCAGTTGGCGAACAGCCACTGGTGATGGTCGGCCACCGGGTTGTAGCTGCTCACCGGGACGATGAAGTCCGCGGGGATCAGCTGCGTGCCCTGGTGCAGCAGCTGGTGGTAGGCGTGTTGGCCGTTGCAGCCGACGCCGCCCCAGATCACCGGCCCGCTGGCGATCTGCAGGGCGCTGCCATCCTGGCGTACGCGCTTGCCGTTGGACTCCATGTCCAGCTGCTGCAGGTGCTTGGTGATGTTTCGCAGGTAATGGTCGTACGGCAGGATGGCGTGGCTCTGCGCACCCCAGAAGTTGCCGTACCAGACGCCGAGCAGGGCCAGCAGCACCGGCATGTTGCGTTCGAACGGCGCCTGCTGGAAGTGCAGGTCCATGCGATAGGCGCCGGTGAGCAGCTCCTTGAAGTTGGAAATGCCGATGGACATGGCGATCGGCAAGCCGATGGCCGACCACAGCGAGTAGCGCCCGCCGACCCAGTCCCACATCGGCAGGATGTTTTCCTCGCGAATACCGAAGGCTTTGGCAGCCTCGACGTTGCTCGATACCGCCATGAAGTGCCGGTGCAGTTCTTCCTCCGAGCCACCTTGGGCCAGGTACCAACCGCGCGCCGCTTGTGCGTTCTTCAGGGTTTCCAGGGTGCTGAAGGTTTTCGACGAAACGATGAACAGCGTGGTCTCGGCGCTCAGCTTGGCGGCCAGCTCCTGAAACGAGCTGCCGTCGATATTGGCCAGGTAGTGGCAGCGCACGCCGCGTTGGGCGAAGGGCAGCAGCGCCTCGGAGACCAGTTGCGGGCCGAGAAAGGAGCCGCCGATGCCGATATTGACCACGTCGGTGATGGGCTTGTCGCTATAGCCGCGCCACAGGCCGTGATGCACGCGCCCGAC
Organism: Ectopseudomonas composti; assembly: GCF_900115475.1. Classification (GTDB taxonomy): domain Bacteria; phylum Pseudomonadota; class Gammaproteobacteria; order Pseudomonadales; family Pseudomonadaceae; genus Aquipseudomonas; species Aquipseudomonas composti. Next base: position 82,358 of record NZ_FOWP01000018.1, on the reverse strand, counting down.
CAGCTCGCTCATGCGTAGCAGGGCGCGGTGTACCTGCGGCATCACGTCCTCACCATCGACCAGTACGCGGTCGCCCAACGGTCGGCGCAACGCCGTATGCAAGGCCGGGCGGCGCTCCGAGGCATTGACCTGCGCACCCTCGAACAGCGCTGCGATGGCCTGCTCCAGGCCGACGTCGCTGGCCAGGTCGACCAGCAGGCTGCGCGTGTGCTGGTCGATCAGGTTCTTCGAGTAGTCGAGGAACAGGCCGCAGTCATCCAGGGAAAAGCGCCCGAAGCGTTGTGGGTCGTTCGTGAACGCCTGACGCAGGTTGAAGCCGTCCAGCGCCTGGCGATGCTCGCTCAGCGCCCGCCAGCTGGGCAGTTGGGTGACGTCCTGGGCGGACGGGGTGCAAGGCATCGGGTAATCCTCTTCAGCGCGCTGCCAGGTGATGGCGGTCCAGCTCATGCAGATAGGGCAGGTCAGGCCCGACCCGTGAGCAGGTCAGCGCGGCGGCTTCGATGGCCAGGCGCAGCATGTCGTTGATCTGCTCGCGGCTCAGCGTCGCCAGTGCCTCGGGGGTGTCCAGCGCGTGACGGGCGAGGTAACTGAGCAGCGCGGCCTGGAAGGTATCGCCAGCGCCGACGGTGTCGCGGGTGTGTACCTCCACCGCCGGTGCCGACCAGTGCCCGTGGCGACTGTGGACGCTGGCGCCTTTGCTGCCGTGGGTGAGAAACACCAGTTGGCAGCGTTCATTGAGCCAGCCCGCCGCGACCTGCTGCGGGTCGCGCTCGGGGTACAGCAGTTGCAGATCCTCTTCGCTGACCTTGATCAGATGCGCGTAGCCGGCAAAGGTCTCGACGCGTTCGCGCCAGTGGGCGATATCCGGCGCCGGACCAAGGCGCACGTTAGGGTCGAGGCTGATCAGGCGTTGCTGATGTTCGCGCTGCACCAGCTGCAGCAGGGTGTTGGCCACCGGTTCCACCACCAGTGAGAGCGAGCCGACATGCAGCCCGCGCACCTGGGCATTCAGTGTCGGCAGGTGCTCGTCGAGCAGCAGGCGGTCGGCGCAGCCTTCACCGCGGAAGGAGTAGTGTGGCGAGCCGGCGGCGTCCAGGCCGACCATTGCCAGGGTGGTCGGCGCATCGCTGGCGATTAGATAGCTATCGCTCACGCCCTCGTCGCGCAGCACCTGGCGTAGGTGTTGGCCGAGGCTGTCCGAGGAAATCCCGGTGAACAGCGCCGAGTCGGCGCCCATGCGGCGCAAGCCCAGCGCCACGTTGAACGGCGAGCCACCGGCGATGGCCTTGAAGGCCAGCTCATTGCCACGCCCGCCGTCATTCTGGATGAACACGTCGAACAGCGCTTCGCCACAGACCAGGTACATGTTCCTCTCCCTAATGATTCAAGGCGTTCTCACGCCGGTTTGCTATCGGCCAGCAGGCTGACCTGCTCGCGGTAGCGTTGATAGACCATTTCGTACTGCGCCGTGCGTGCTGCGTCCGGCTGGGTTTGTGTGCTGGCATCGAGGTGCACGCAACGCTCGCATAGCGCAGCCAGCTGCGCCTGACGATCCGTGCCTGGCGTCAGGCACCAGGCGGCCTGGATCGCGGCGCCCAGCGCGGCGGCTTCGGTGTGCTGCGGGCAGACCAGTGGCGTGCCCATGATGTCGGCGATCACCTGGCGCCATACCGGGCTCTTCGCCGCGCCGCCGATCAGACGGATGGTCTGGCTCTGCAGGCCGCTGGCGCGCAACAGATCGAGGCCGTAGCGCAGGCCGAAACTGCTGCCCTCGACCACCGCCCGACACAGGTTGGCGCGGGTCAGGTTGTCGCTGTCCATGCCCAGCAGGCTGGCGCGCGAACTCGGCAGTGCCGGCACCCGTTCGCCGTTGAAGAACGGCAGCATCAGCAGGCCCTCGGCGCCGATGGGCGATTGCTCGACCAGCGCGCCGAAGGCCTGGATGTCCAGCTCGAGCAATTGCTGGATCAGCCCGGTGGCGCTGGTCAGGTTCATGGTGCAGATCAGCGGTAGCCAGCCGCCGGATGACGAGCAGAAGGTCGCCACCTGCGCGTGCGAGCTGATTATCGGCTGGTCGCTGTAGGCGTAGAGCGTGCCGGAGGTGCCCAGGCTCATGGTGATCGCGCCGGGGCGGATGTTACCGGTGCCGATGGCGCCCATCATGTTGTCGCCGCCGCCGCTGGCCACCACGGCATTCGGGTTCAGGCCCAGTTGTCGGGCGATCTGTGGAAGGAGGCGGCCCACTGGCTGATCCGGCTCGATCAGCTCTGGCAGCGCGTTGCACAGGCGCCCGCTGGAGTCGATGACGTTCAGCAGCTCGCGGTCCCAACTACGCGTGCGTACGTCGAAATAGCCTGTACCGGAGGCGTCGCCGTACTCGCTGCAGGCGCGGCCAGTAAGCCAGTAGTTGAGGTAGTCGTGCGGCAGCAGGATATGTGCGATGCGGGCGAACAGCTCCGGGTGCTGCTCCTTGGTCCAGAGCAGCTTGGACACCGTGTAGCCGGGCGCGATGGCCACGCCCAGGCGTTGCAGCGAGCCAGCCTCGCCACCGAAATGATCGAGCAGACGCTGGTTCTCCGGGGTCGACTCGGTGTCGCACCAGAGCTTGGCCGGGCGCAGCACCGCGCCTTGTTCGTCGAGCAGTACCAGGCCGTGCTGCTGACCGGAGACGCCGATGCCGAGAATCTGCTCGCCGCTTATTCCGGCGGCCGCCAGCGCCTGTCGAGTGGCCTGTTCGAAGGCCTCCAGCCACTGCTGCGGCTGCTGCTCGCGGCGGCCATTGGCGCCGCTCTGCAGCGTATGGCTGGCGCTGCCGGCGCCGAGCACCTGACCGCTGTCGGCATCCAGCACCAGGGCCTTGGTGCCCTGAGTACCGCAGTCGATACCTAGGTACATGCTCAGAGCTCTCGCATGCGCTCGATCAGCAGCGCTTCCAGGGCGAGCTGATCGGCATGGAACTGGCGAATACCTTCGGCGAGTTTCTCCGTGGCCATGGGGTCTTCGTTCATCAGCCAGCGAAATTGCGCTTCATCGAGGCAGGCCGGCGCGAGTAGTCGGCGGCCGTCATCCGCCAATGCCGGTTGCAGCTCGCCGCTGCTTCGCTCCAGTTCGGCGAGCAGGGCAGGGCTGATGGTCAGGCAGTCACAGCCGGCCAGGGCGAGCACTTCGCCGATGTTGCGAAAGCTCGCCGCCATCACCACCGTGGCGTAGTCATGTTGCTTGAAGAAGCGATAGACCTGGCGCACCGACAACACGCCGGGATCGTTCTCGGCGTCGAAGCTGATGTCCGGATTCTGCCGCTTGTGCCAGTCGAGAATGCGCCCGACGAAGGGCGATACGAGATACACGCCGGCCTCGGCGCAGGCGCGTGCCTGCGCCAGGTTGAAGATCAGCGTGAGGTTGCAGCGAATACCTTCGCGCTCCAGTTGCCGCGCCGCCTGAATGCCTTCCCAGGTGGCGGCGATCTTCACCAGCACGCGCGCGCTGGGTACGCCCAACTGCTGGTAACGCTGATGCAGTGAGCGTGCTCGCGCCAGCGTGGCCGCGGTGTCGAAGGATAGCGCCGCAGGTACTTCGGTGGAGACCTTGCCGCTGATCGCGGCGAGGATTTCCACGCCCATGCTCACCACCAGGCGGTCGCAGGCATTTGCAATGATCGCCGGGACCGAGATGCCGCTGGCCATTGCCTGGCGCAGCGCGTGGTCCACCTGGTGCTGGTACTGCCCGGCTTGCAACGCCTTGAGGATGATCGATGGGTTGGTGGTGGCGTCCTCGGGCTGGAAACGATCGATGGCGGCCAGGTCGCCAGTATCGGCGACCACCACGCTGTGCTGCTTGAGTTGCGCTAGCAGGCTGGGCATATGCGTCTCCAGGGCCTCAGGTGTGCAACAGGTTGTGCAGGGTCTGGCTCACGCCCTGCTCGCGCAGGCTGGCCAGGCAGCGTTCGAAGGCGGCGACGAACTCGGCCGAACGGCCCGGTGCGCTGCCGAAGATTGCCTCCTCGCCGAGCACCCGTGCGGTGAGTTGCGCGTCGTCGGCCACCAGTGCCTGGCAGTGTTCGGCGCGCGGGTCGGGTATGCGGTAGCTGGCGCCGGCTTCGTCCACGCCCTTGAGGTACAGCGCCCAGGCCGCGACCACCAGGGCCACGCGGTCCAGCGGTTTGCCGTCTTCAATCAGGCGATGCAGGGTGGGCACGATGAACTTGGGAAACTTCGACGAGCCATCGGAGCAGACCCGCTCCAACTGGTCGGCGATGGCCTGGTTGGAGAAGCGCTCGATCAGCGTGTCCTTGTAGGTGCTCAGGTCGATGCCCGGCACCGGCGCCAGCTGCGGCGTCACATCGAGGTCCATGAAGGTGCGTACGTATTGGCGCATCAGCGGGTCGTTCATGGTTTCGTGGACGAAGCGATAGCCCTTGAGAAAGCCCAGGTAGGTCAACGCCAGGTGGCTGCCGTTGAGCAGCTTGATCTTCATCTCCTCGTAGGGCGTGACGTCGTCGGTGAACTGCACGCCGACCGCCTCCCAGGCCGGACGGCCGCTGACGAACTTGTCCTCCAGCACCCATTGCACGAAGGGCTCGCAGACCACTGGCCAGGCGTCGTCGACGCCATGTTGTTCGGCCAGTTGCTGACGATGGGCGGCGCTGGTCATCGGCGTGATGCGGTCGACCATGGCGTTGGGGAAGCTGACGTGGTGGTCGATCCAGGTGGCCAGCTCATGGTCGGCCAGGTGGGCGAAGGCCAGCAGCGCCTTGCGCGTGACATCGCCGTTGTGCGGCAGGTTATCGCAGGACATCAGGGTGAAGGCCGGGATGCCGGCGGCGCGGCGTTTGGCCAGGGCGGCGCAGAGAAAGCCGAACACGCTCTTTGGTGACTCGGGATGTTGCAGGTCGTGCTGGATGGCTGGTAACTCGGCGAGAAATTCGCCAGTACTGTCGTCGATGCAGTAACCACCCTCGGTGATGGTCAGCGAGACGATGCGAATCGCCGGGTCGGCCAGTTTGTCGATCAGCGCCTGCGGCGACTCTTCGGCCAGCAGCATGTCGTTGATCGCGCCGATCACCCGCACCGGCAGGTTCGGCTCGTCGCCCAGTTCGACCAGGGTGTAGAGGTAGTCCTGGCTGGCCAGGGCATCGCGCATGGCGCGGTCTTCACTGCGCACGCCGACCCCGCAGATACCCCAGTCGAGCGCCAGGCCCTGGTTCATCAGGGCGTCGGTGTAGACCGCCTGATGGGCGCGGTGAAAGCCGCCGACGCCGAAATGGGCGATGCCGGTGCGGATCATGTCGGCGGTGTAGCTGGGCAGCGCGACGGCGCCGCCAAGCCGGGAAAGCTGCTGGCGATTGAGTTTCATCTGGAACATCCCGTGATGGAGCGGCGTCAGGCGGCCTGCTGCAGTGGTTTGGCGACGGCTTGGCCATCGGCGTCGAAGAGGTGGCAGTGCGCCGTGTCGAAATCCAGGGTCAGGGTGTCGCCATAGCGCGGCGCGAAGTCGCCACGCACGCGCACCGTGAGCATCTCGCCGGAGGCGCAGGACACGTGGCAGAAGGTGTCGCTGCCCAGGCGCTCGCTGACATCGGCGGTCACCTGCATGCGGCCGCTGCCGGCGCTGACCACGTTGAGGTGTTCCGGGCGTACGCCCAGGGTCACGCTGCTGCCGACGCTGAGGCCGGCGGCGGACAGCGGCAGCGTCAGGCGCGTGCCGCATTCCAGTTGCACATCGCAGCTGTCTGCCTCGACCCTGTTCAGGGTGCCGCGCAGAAAGCCCATCTTCGGTGTGCCGAGAAAGCCGGCGACGAACAGGTTGGCCGGGTGGTGATACAGCTCCAGCGGCGAACCGACCTGTTCGACGCGGCCGCCATTGAGCACCACCACCTTGTCGGCCAGGGTCATGGCTTCGACCTGATCGTGGGTCACGTAGATCATGGTGGCCTGCAGGTCCTTGTGCAGGCGCGCCAGTTCCAGGCGGGTCTGCACGCGCAGGGCGGCGTCGAGATTGGACAGCGGCTCGTCGAACAGGAAGATCTTCGGGTTGCGCACGATGGCACGGCCGATGGCCACGCGCTGGCGCTGTCCACCGGAGAGCTGCTTGGGCTTGCGTTCGAGCAGGGCGTCGAGCTGCAGGATGCGCGCGGCGTTGGCGACCTTGGCCTCGATTTCTTGCTTGCCCACGTGGGCCAGGTCGAGGGCGAAGGACAGGTTCTTACGCACGGTCATGTGCGGGTACAGCGCGTAGGTCTGGAACACCATGGCCAGATCACGGCGCGCCGGCGCCATGTCGGTGATGTCCTGGCCGTCGAGCTCGATATGGCCGCTGCTGACTTCTTCGAGCCCGGCGATCAGGCGCAGCAGGGTGGATTTGCCACAGCCCGAGGGGCCGACGAAAACCACGAATTCACGGTCGCGAATGTCCAGGTCGACGCCCTTGATGATCGCCGTGCCGTCGAAGCCTTTTTGCAGATTGCGGATCTTCAGATCAGCCATGTGGAAAGTCTCCCGTTATTTCACCGCGCCGAAGGACAGGCCGCGTACAAGTTGTTTTTGGCTGATCCAGCCGAAGATCAGGATGGGCGCACAGGCCAGGGTCGAAACGGCGGAAAGCTTGGCCCAGAACAGGCCCTCGGGGCTGGAGTAGGAGGCCACCAGGGCAGTCAGCGGGGCAGCGGCGGAGCTGGTCAGGTTGAGCGACCAGAACGCCTCGTTCCAGCACAGGATCAGCGACAGCAACATGGTCGAGGCCAGGCCGCCGCGAGCGATCGGCAGCAGCACGCGGACGATCTCCTGCCAGGTAGTGGCGCCATCCAGGCGCGCCGCTTCGAGGATGTCCACGGGGATGTCCTTGAAGTAGGTGTAAACCATCCACACGATGATCGGCAGGTTGATCAGGGTGTAGATGATGATCAGCGCCAGGCGTGAATCGAGCAGGCCGAACTGCTTGGCCAGCAGGTAGATCGGTACCAGCACGCCCACCGGCGGCAGCATCTTGGTCGACAGCATCCACAGCAGCGTGCGCTTGGTGTGGCGGGTTTCGAAGAAGGCCATGGAGTAGGCCGCCGGTACGGCCAGGCACATGCACAGCAGCGTCGCCGAGACGGAGATCAACACTGAGTTCCAGGCGAAGGCGAAGTAGTCGCTGCGCTCGTTGATGTGCAGGTAATTCTCCAGTGTCGGGGTGAAGATGAACTGCGGCGGCGTGGCGAAGGCGTCGATCTCGGTCTTCATGCTGGTCAGCACCATCCAGAAGATCGGGAAGAAGATCAGCGCGGCAATGGCCCAGGCCAGTGTGCCGACCAGCACGCTTTGCAGGCGACGGGATTGTTTCAGCGTCAGCATCTCAGTGCCCTCACTGCTTGTCGGTCAGGTTCTTGCCGATCATGCGGATCAGCACGATGGCGGCGATATTGGCGATGACCACGGCGATCAGTCCGCCGGCCGAGGCCATGCCGACGTCGAACTGCAGCAGCGCCTGGGTGTAGATCAGGTAGGCGAGGTTGGTCGATTCATAACCGGGGCCGCCGCTGGTGGTGGTGTAGATCTCGGCGAACACCGAGAGCAGGAAGATGGTTTCGATCATCACCACCACGGCAATCGGCCGCGCCAGGTGCGGCAGGGTCAGGTGCCAGAAGATGGCGATGGGGCCGGCGCCGTCGAGGCGCGCGGCTTCCTTCTGCTCCTGATCCAGTGACTGCATGGCGGTCATCAGGATCAGGATGGCGAACGGCAGCCACTGCCAGGACACGATCATGATGATCGAGAACAGCGGGTGGTGGGCCAGCCAGTCCACCGGCTGGGCGCCGAAGAACTGCCAGATGGCGGCGAGAATCCCCGATACCGGATGGAAGATCAGGTTCTTCCACAGCAGCGCGCTGACCGTGGGCATGATGAAGAACGGCGAAATCAGCAGCACCCGCACGATGCCCCGGCCAAAGAACTCGCTGGCTTCCAGCAGCGCGGAGATCAGCACGCCGAGCACCACGCTGATCAGCAGCACACTGCCGACCAGCAGCAGGGTGTTGCCAGCGCCGGAGAGGAAGGCGGCGTCGGTGACGAAGTATTCGAAGTTCTCCAGGCCGACGAAATCGTTTTCGCCGGGGTAGAGCAGGTTGTAGCGGATCAGCGAGAAATAAACGGTCATGCCCAGCGGCACGATCATCCAGATCAGCAGCAGAAGCACCGACGGGCTGACCAGAAACCAGCCGGGCGCCAGGCGCCGTGCTTTACGCGGTGCCGGTGTGCTGGCCTGCGTGGCGGGTGAGTCGATGGCCGGGGAATTCATCATGCCTCCGAGGGCGGAATTGGGTGGTGGCGTAAGGCGAGTGGGCGGCCCACCCTACGGGACCGAAAAATGGCTACTTTGCTCGTTTGCTCGTTCCTACGCTCCGCGTTGGAATGCATCCTGGGGCGCTCTGCGCCCCGTGACACCGAGTCAGCGGACGCGGAGCGTCCTCATATGCGCTCCCACGCAGAGCGTGAGAGCGATCCTGGTGGTGTTATTTCGGATACCCGGCGCGTTTCATTTCCCGCGTGGTGCTCTGCTGGGCGGCTTGCAGGGCCTGTTCAGGCTGCATCTGCCCGGTCAGTGCGGCTGCGAACAGCTTGCCGACACTGGTGCCGATGGCCTGAAACTCGGGAATGGTCACCAGTTGGATGCCTACATACGGCACCGGCTTGGCGCTGGGGTTGGCTGGGTCGGCCTTCTTCAGCGAGTCCAGGGTGACCTTGGCGAATGGCGCAGCCTGCATGTAGGCATCGCTGTAGGTCGAGGCGCGCGTGCCTGGCGGTACGTTGGCCACGCCATCCTTCTCGGCGACCAGTTCACCGTAGGCCTTGGAAGTCGCCCAGGCGCTGAAGGTCTTGGCGGCGTCCTTGGATTTGGAGCTGGTGGGAATCGCCAGCGCCCAGGAGTACAGCCAGGAGGCACCCTTGTCGGTGACCTGGGTCGGCGCGAAGGTGAAACCGACCGAGTCGGCGACCTTGCTCTGCGAGGTGTCGGTGACGAAGGAGCCGGCGACACTGGCATCGACCCACAACGCGCACTTGCCGCTGTTGAACAGCGCCAGGTTCTCGTTGAAGCCGTTGCTGGAGGCGCCCGGCGGGCCATACTTCTTCATGTTGTCGACGTAGAAGTTGAGGGCGTTCTTCCACTCGCTGCCGGTGAATTCCGGTTGCCACTGCTCGTCGAACCAGCGCGCACCGTAGGCGTTGGCCAGGGTGGTGATCAGCGCCATGTTCTCGCCCCAGCCGGCCTTGCCGCGCAGGCACAGACCGTAGACGCCCTTGTCTGGCTGATGCAGTTTGCCGGCGAATTCGGCCATCTGCTCCCAGGTCGGTTGCTCGGGCATCTTCAACCCGGCCTGCTCGAACAGATCCTTGCGGTAGTAGGTGATCGAGGCTTCGGCATAGAACGGCAGGGCGTACAGCGTGCCCTTGACGGACAGGCCTTCACGCACCGAAGGGAACACGTCGTCGAGGTCGTAGTCGGCCGGCAGGTCGGTCATCGGCTCCAGCCAGCCTTTCTCGCCCCACAGCGCCGCTTCGTACATGCCGATGGTGAGTACGTCGAACTGGCCGCCCTGAGTAGCGATATCGGTGGTCAGGCGCTGGCGCAGCACGTTTTCCTCGAGCACCACCCATTTCAGGCGGATATCGGGGTTCTGTTCTTCGAAGGTCTTGGCGAGCCGCTGCATGCGGATCATGTCGCTGTTGTTGACCGTGGCGATGGTCAGGGTTTCGGCGCCCTGGGCGACTACGGTGAGGGACAGGCAGGAGGCGGCAACGAGTGCTTTGATCGAGTTGTTCATTCTTGTGAACTCCTCTCCCGTGCCAGTACGGCTACGGAAGAACGTTATTGTTTTTGTTTCGCTCGGGCCGGATTACACCCCCGCAAGCGCGCGCGGACAAATCCTTGAACGCACAGTGATCGATACTTTTTTGCACTCGATAGGCGAGCGGAAACCAGCCTGGATGTCGTAGAAGCTGCCTGGCATGAGGGTTGTGGAGGATTTTGGCGCAGAGTGCTGCTGCCGATTCAGTACAGGTTTTGCTCGGTCAGGCGCTGCACCGCGAGCTTGCGATAGCCCGAGGGCGTCATGCCCTTGAGTTGCTGGAAACGGCGATTGAAGTTGGAAATGTTGCTGAAGCCGGACTCGAAGCACACGTCGGTCACCGGCTTGTCGCTCTTGCTCAGCAGCTCGCAGGACTTGCTCACGCGCAGGCGATTGACGAACTCGACGAAACCTCGCCCGGTGGCCTGTTTGAAGAAACGCGAAAAGTAGGTGGTGGTCATGCCCAGGTGTTCGGCGACTTCTTCCTGGCTGATGCCCTGCGCGTAGTGCTGGAAGATGTAGTCCACCGCCCGGTTGATGCGCTCGACATGTTGCTCGTCGCCTAGCTCCGACGAGGTCACGGCGGAGAGCAACTGGTAATCCTCGCTGCCGGCGAGCAGCTCCATGAGGATGAAGAAATGACCCAGGCGGGTAATGCCCCGGCTGCTGGCGATCTTGCCCATCAGCACGCCGGCCTCGCGAATCAGCTGCGGGTCGCGGAACTCGATGCCGAACTGCGCACGAGCCAGCAAGGGTTGCAGGATATTGAGCTCGGCGAACACGGCGGTACCGCTTCCCAGCACCTCATCGGTGAAGTTGACCAGCATGTCGCGGGTTTGAACCACCTCGCCTTCCTCGACCTGGCTGATCCAGTTGTGCGGCAGGCCAGGGCCGGTGAGGAACAGCGTCTGCGGGGAGAAGTTGCCGATGTAGTCGCCGATGAACACCTTGCCGGAGCTGGCGACGATCAGGTGCAGCTCGTACTCCTTGTGGAAGTGCCAACGCACCAGCGGCGAGGGGAAGCCGTGCTGACGGTAGATCAGCGAATGGCCTTCGTGGTCGTCCATCAGTTCGTAGGACGGGTCGGCTACGCGGGATGTGCGGTTCATGGTCGTCGTCGGTCAGTACCTCGATCACCACCTTTTAACATATCGAGACGGGCTGCCAAGTCAGAGCAGGCTCAATTGCGCGCCCGGCGGGCAGAACTGCGAACAGTCCAGCATCACGCTGCCGCGCCGGTCCAGGCCGAGCTTGCGCCGCGCCAGGCGAAAGCGCTGCTCCAGCAAGTCGGCGAACTGGCCCTCGCCACGCATGCGGCTGCCGAAGCGGCTGTCGTAATTCTTGCCGCCGCGGCTCTGGCGAATCAGGCTCATCACGTGCGCGGCCCGGTCTGGGAAGTGCACCTGCAGCCATTCTTCGAACAACCCGGCAATCTCCAGTGGCAGGCGCAGCAGCACGTAACCTGCCGAGCGGGCGCCGGCATCACGGGCAGCTTCGAGTAGCGCCTCCAGCTCCATGTCGTTGATCTGCGGAATCATCGGTGCGCACATCACGCTCACCGGTATGCCGGCTTCGTGCAGCGTGCGCATCGCCCGCAGGCGCGCCGCTGGGGCGGCAGTGCGCGGCTCCATGATGCGTTTCAGTTCGTCATCCAGGGTGGTCAGGCTGAAGGCCACGCTGACCAGGTTGTGGTGGGCCAGCTCGCTGAGCAGGTCGAGGTCGCGCAGGATCAACGAGCCCTTGGTGATGAGGTGCAGCGGGTGCTTGTAGCGCAGCAGGATTTCCAGGGTCTGGCGGGTCAGGCGCTGTTCACGCTCGATGGGCTGGTAGGCGTCGGTATTCATGCCCAGGGCAATCGGCTGCGGTATATAACCCGGTTTCTGCAACTGCTCTTCGAGGCGTTCGGCCAGGTTGGTCTTGGCGATCAGACGGGTTTCGAAATCGATGCCGGGCGACATGTCCCAGTAGGCGTGAGTCGGCCTGGCGAAACAGTAGATACAGCCATGTTCACAGCCACGGTAGGGGTTCACCGAACGGTCGAAGCCCACATCCGGCGAGTTGTTGCGGGTGATCGCCGTCTTCGCCTTTTCCTTGCGCACTTCGGTGGCACGGCTTTGCGGCGTCTCGTCCTGATACCAACCGTCATCTTCCTGCTGCGAGCGGGTTGGCGCGTAGCGGTTGTGCGGGTTGCTGGCGGTGCCGCGACCGCGCGGCGGCAGATTCAGGGACATATGAAACGCTCCATATACTGTATGCATGAACAGTATATGGGTTGTCCAATCCGCGCCAGTGCTACGCGCCGGTCAATAGTCCTCTTCGACCGGTGGTGGCGGCGGTGGGGTAAAGGGCTCGACCACGTACTGGCGGCCGTAGCGGCGGCAATCTTCCAGCGTGCCGTTTGCCTGGCGAAGGGTGACCAGGAAGGTGCTGCCTTGTGGATCATCGGCATCGATCACGCCGGTCTGCAGGTTGACGGCCTTGTTGAAGTACCACTCGAACTCATCGTCCGCCCAGCTCGTGCCGCCATACCAGCGCACGATCAGCCCGCCTTCGCGCCAGTGCACGGAGGCAAAGGAATGACCGTCCGGCCAACGGTAACCGACGATGCAGAAGTGGTTGCGGGTGCTGTAGGCCTTTTTCGACTGCAGCAAGATGCGCAGCTCGGGTTCAAGATTCTGATAGGGCGGCGTCGTGGCGGTATCGAAGCGGGCGTTCATCCCGGCGTAGATCGACTGGCCGAACTCTGCAGCACTGGCGGCGGGCGCGGCACCGAGCAGGGCCGCGCCGATCAGGTAGGCGAGAGGGCGCATGGACATCCTTGTGAGCGAGGGTGGCCCACGCTAACCCATCGCCGACGCGTTTAGGAAGCGCTCTGCAGACTGGCGACGTCTTCCTGGCGACGCGAGTAGCGCTGCGCCAATACCGCGCAGACCATCAGCTGGATCTGGTGGAACAGCATCAGCGGCAGGATCAGCACGCCGATGGCGCTGCCGGCGAACAGTACCTGGGCCATCGGCACGCCGGTGGCCAGGCTCTTCTTCGAGCCGCAGAAGAGAATGGTGATGCGGTCTTCCAGGCTGAAACCCAGCCATTTGCCCAGCAGGTGGGTGAGCACCAGGGCCAGGGCCAGCAGCACGCAGCAGGCGGCAATCACCAGCAGCAGGGTGACCAGCGGCACCTGCTGCCACAGGCCGCCAATCACCGCGGCGCTGAAGGCGGTGTAGACCACCAGCAGGATCGAGCTCTGGTCGACGTACTTCAGCCAGCTCTTGTTCTGGTTGACCCAGCCGCCGATCCAGCGCTGGGCGATCTGGCCGAGAACGAACGGCAGCAGCAACTGCAGGCTGATCTTGCCGATGGCATCGAGGGTCGAGCCGTTGTCACCTTGCACGCCCATCAGGAAGGCCACCAGCAGCGGCGTGAGGAAGATACCCAGCAGGCTGGAGGCTGCCGCGCTGCAGATCGCCGCGGGGATGTTGCCGCGCGCCAGCGAGGTGAAGGCGATGGCCGATTGCACGGTGGCCGGCAGGGCGCACAGGTAGAGCATGCCCAGGTACAGCTCTTTGCCCAGCAGCGGCTCAAGCGCCGGCCTGAGCGCCAGGCCGAGCAACGGGAAGAGGATGAAGGTGCAGGCGAACACCAGCAGGTGCAGACGCCAGTGCCCGGCGCCAGCAAGAATTGCTTGTCGCGACAGTTTGGCGCCGTGCATGAAGAACAGCAGGGCGATGGCCAGGTTGGTGATCCATTCGAAGATCGTGGCGATCTGACCACTGGCCGGCAACAGCGTGGCAGCGAGCACCACGGCGAGCAGGGTCAGGGTGAAATTGTCGGGCAGCAGGCGGCGCAGGAACATGGCGAATCTCGGACTTGCGATACAGGAGGACGCCAGACTATCGTCGTCGAAAATTTCCGGCTAACGCTAAAGAGCCAGCAAGTGTCGCCAAACAGACAATCTGCCACCCTGCATCGCAGCCTGCCCGAGCTAACGAGCCTGCCTCGGCCGCTCTATGGCCGCACCGAATCGCTGACCAACCGCGCCCTGACCTTCCGTCATACGCACCCTTGGGTGCAGCTGTCCTACGCCATTGCCGGGGTGCTCGAGGTGCAGACCGCTGGCGCGCGCTTCGTTGCCCCGCCGCAGCGGGCGGTGTGGGTGCCGGCGGGTGTCGAGCACCAGGTATTCAGCTCGCCGCGCACCGAGATGCGCAGCCTGTACATCGACGGCAGTGCAGTGCCCTGGGGGCCGGACGCGTGTCGGGTGCTGGCAGTCAGCCCGCTGCTGCGCGAGCTGATTCGCGGTTTCAGTGCGCTGCCGGCCGAATATGACGAGCAGGGCGCGCCGGGCAGGCTGGCCGCCGTGTTGCTGGACGAATTGCGTGCGGCCCCGGACGTCGCGCTGATGCTGCCGTTGCCGCAGGACGCGCGGCTGCGCGAGGTGTGTCAGGGGCTGGGGGATGCGACGCTGCGCCAGCTGGGCCTGGGCGAATGGGGCGAACGCCTGGGAGTGTCGGAAAAGACCCTGAGCCGGCTGTTTCTACGCGAAACCGGTTTGAGTTTCCGCGTCTGGCGCCAGCGCCAACGCCTGCTCGATGCGCTGACTCCGCTGGAGCAGGGCGAGCGCGTCACCGACGTGGCGCTGGCCTGCGGCTATGACTCGTTATCGGCCTTTATCGCCGCCTTTCGCCGCCAGTTCGGCGCAACACCCGGTGAATTTTTCCGCGAGTAAGGTCGAGGCGAGTACAACTCGCCTGCAGCAATCGCCCCGATTCGTAGGGTGGGTTAGCCGCCTGCCATGCATTGTTGAAACACCCGCTGTGCCCGCTGCGGCGTAACCCACCATCGGCGCCACACGTTCTATCGCCTGGTGGGTTACGTGGGGCGGCCATCCGAGCGCGCTGCTTCTTCTGGCGCTGGCGAGATAGGTGTTCGGCGCCGCTAACCCACCCTACGCAGATACCGAGCGGCTACGCGCTACGGATCACTCGCTGGGCTTTTTCAGCTTCGGGTTGGGGAAGAACTGCACCGCCTGCACATTGGGGTCGGCGGCCTTGGGTTTAAGGCCACTGACGTTGACCCGCGTGGGGATCTCCTTGGGCACCGAGTTGCCGCGCGCGTCGAGGGTGTCGGCATAGCCGCACTTGACGCATTCACGGTGCGGCACGCCGTCGACGTTCCACATCTTGATGCTGTCGGTCTCGCTGCACGCCGGGCACACGGCGCCGGCGATGAAGCGTTTCGGGGTGGCATTCACTGGTGTGTCGCTCATGCCGCCTCCTGGCTCAGGCCGAGGTGACGCAGCAGGGCGTCGATGCTCGGCTCACGGCCACGGAAGTCGACGAACAGCACCATCGGCGCCTGCGAGCCGCCACGGGCGAGGATGGCTTCACGGAAGGCGCGGCCGGTATCGGCGTTGAACACGCCTTCTTCCTCGAACTTGGAGAAGGCATCGGCGCTGAGCACTTCGGCCCACTTGTAGCTGTAGTAACCGGCCGCATAGCCACCGGCGAAGATGTGCGCGAAGCCGTTGGCGAAGCGGTTGTAAGCCGGCGGGCGCAGCACCGAGACTTCGCTACGGATCGCCTCGATCACGTCCAACGCGCTGCGACCGTCGCCGTGGGTGGCGTGCAGCTCGAAGTCGAACAGCGAGAACTCCAGCTGGCGCACCATCATCAGCCCGGACTGGAAGTTCTTCGCCGCCAGCATCTTGTCCAGCATGGCCTGCGGCAGCGCCTCGCCGGTTTCATGGTGGCCGGAGATCAGCGCCAGGCCGTCCGGCTCCCAGCACCAGTTCTCCATGAACTGGCTCGGCAGCTCGACCGCATCCCAGGCCACACCGTTGATGCCCGAGGCGCCGGCATGCTCGACGCGGGTCAGCAGGTGATGCAGGCCATGGCCGAATTCGTGGAACAGCGTGGTGACCTCGTCGTGGGTCAGCAGCGCCGGCTTGCCGCCGACCGGCGGGGTGAAATTGCACACCAGATTGGCCACCGGGCTGATCAGGCTGCCATCGGCACTGCGGCGCTTGTCGCGGGCGCCGTCCATCCAGGCGCCGCCACGCTTGTTGGCGCGGGCATAGAGGTCGAAGAAGAAGCGGCCGACGTGCTGGCCGTTCTCCTGAATCTCGAACAGGCGCACGTCGGGGTGCCAGGTGTCGAAGCCTTTCAGCTCGCGAATCTCGATGCCGTAGAGCTTCTGCACGATGGCGAACAGGCCGCTCAGCACCTTGTCCACCGGGAACCAGGCGCGCACTTCTTCCTGGGAGATGCTGTAGCGCTGCTGGCGCAGGCGCTCGCTGTAGTATCCGACGTCCCAGCTCTGCAGGTCGTTCAGGCCCTGCTCGGCGGCGAAGGCCTTGAGTTCGGCCAGATCCTGTTCGGCGAACGGCTTGCTGCGCACCGCCAGGTCACGCAGGAAGCTCAGCACCTGATCGGTGTTCTCGGCCATCTTGCTGGCCAGGCTCAGTTCGCTGTAGTTGGCGAAGCCGAGCAGGCGCGCCAGCTCCTGGCGCAGGTCGAGAATCTCGGCCATCAGCGGGCCGTTGTCGTTTTGCCCGGCATTCGGCCCCTGGTCGGAGGCGCGGGTGCAGTAGGCGGCGTACAGCTCTTCGCGCAGCGCGCGGTCGTCGGCGTAGGTCATCACCGCGTAGTAGCTGGGGAATTCCAGGGTGATCAGCCAGCCGTCCAGGCCCTTGGTTTCGGCAGCCTGCTTCATCTGCGCCTTGGCCGAGTCGGTCAGGCCGTTCAGCGCGGCCTCATCGGTGACCTGCTTGGTCCAGGCCTGGGTGGCGTCGAGCAACTGGTTGGAGAACTTGCTGGTCAGCTCGGACAGGCGCATCTGGATTTCGCCGTAGCGCTTCTGCTGCTCGGCCGGCAGGTCGATGCCGGACAGGCGGAAGTCACGCAGGGCGTGTTCGAGGATGGTCTGCTGCGCCACGTCGAAGCTGGCGGCAGCTGGGCTCTTGGCCAGTGCGTCATAGGCGTCGAACAGCGGCTTGTTCTGGCCCATCTCGGTCCAGTATTCCGACAGCTTGGGCAGGCAGGCCTCGTAGGCGGCACGCAGTTCAGCGCTGTTGCATACGGCATTGAGGTGGCTCACCGGGCTCCAGGCCCGACCCAGGCGCGCGCCCAGTTCATCCAGGGCCAGTACCAGGCCGTCCCAGCTCGGGTTGGCCTGCTGGTGCTCCAGCAGCTTGGCGATGGCGGCGCGGCTGTCTTTGAGAATCTGGTCGACGGCGGGCTCGACGTGTTGCGGTTTGATCTGCGAGTAGGGCGGCAGGTCGAAGTCTTGCAGCAGGGGATTGTTCGCGGTCACGACGAGGCACCTATGGCGAAGGAAACGGTGTTGTGCTGGCTGGCATTCGAGGCAATCCAGCACGCTAACAACAGACATGGGGGCCATCTTAATTACAATCAAGCTTTCCCGCAGCCCAGGAGCCTCTATCGTGGCGATTCGCAAATACCAGCAGCACGTTCCACAACTGGGCGCGCGCGTCTTCGTCGACGCCTCCGCCGTGGTCATCGGCGACGTCGAGCTGGGCGAGGACAGCTCGGTCTGGCCGCTGACCGTGATCCGCGGCGACATGCACCGCATCCGCATCGGTGCGCGCACCAGCGTGCAGGACAGCAGCGTGCTGCACATCACCCACGCCGGGCCGTTCAACCCCGATGGCTACCCGCTGATCATCGGTGATGAAGTGACCGTCGGGCACAAGGTCACCCTGCATGGCTGCACCCTGGGCAACCGCATTCTGGTCGGCATGGGCAGCATCGTCATGGACGGCGCGGTGGTCGAAGACGAGGTGATCATCGGTGCCGGCAGCCTGGTGCCGCCGGGCAAACGCCTGGAAAGCGGCTACCTGTACGTCGGCAGCCCAGTGAAACAGGCACGCCCGCTGACCGACAAGGAGCGCAACTTCTTCAGCTATACCGCTGGCAACTACGTGAAGCTCAAGGATCTGCACCTGGCCGAGGGTTACGATCAGTGAGTGTCGAGTTGATCATTCGACCTATCGAGATGGCCGACTTCGATCAGGTCTGGCCGATCATCCGAGACGTGGTGCAGGCGCAGGAAACCTACGCCTTCGATCCGCACATGGATCGTGAAACTGCCTGGAAAACCTGGGTAGAACTGCCGCGTGCCACCTTTGTCGCCGAGCAGGGCGGGCAGATCCTTGGCACCTACTACATCAAGGCCAACGCCGCCGGCCCTGGCGACCATGTGTGCAACTGCGGCTACATGACGGCCCCCGCTGCGCGCGGCCAGGGCATCGCCGGCAAGCTCTGCACCCATTCGCTGGAAATCGCGCGCGAACTGGGCTTCAGCGCCATGCAGTTCAACAGCGTGGTGGCGACCAACACGGTCGCTGTGGCGTTGTGGCAGAAACACGGCTTCGCCATCGTCGGCACCTTGCCCAAGGCATACCGCCACGCCCGGCATGGACTGGTGGATTGCCATGTGATGTTTCGTGCGTTGGCGGAGTGAATTTAGGGCTGCCTACACGGCAGTGAAGAAGCGCGCCGATATGAATAACCCGGATGTGTGTTTCTGAGCTGCCTACACGGCAGTGAAGTCGCCGCGCAAAAACGCCCAGCTACCGCAGTTTTTCTGAGCTGCCTACACGGCAGTGAAGGGGCTGCTCGAGATCTCGCCGAACCTCGAGACTTTCTGAGCTGCCTACACGGCAGTGAAGAACTTC
>NZ_FOWP01000018.1:0-62785 GCF_900115475.1 Ectopseudomonas composti | reverse complement strand
CTTTTCTGAGCTGCCTACACGGCAGTGAAGAGGGCGAAGTCCGATCCATGGCGCGCCACAGGTTTCTGAGCTGCCTACACGGCAGTGAAGACGAGCTCCATATCCTCGCGCAGCAGCTCGACTTTCTGAGCTGCCTACACGGCAGTGAAGCACCGGGTGCGGCGTTGATGCCGAATCGCTCTTTTCTGAGCTGCCTACACGGCAGTGAAGTAGGCATAGAAGGGAAATTAGGAAGTCTTGCATTTCTGAGCTGCCTACACGGCAGTGAAGGTGACGCCTCCATATTGACCCGAGCACGGTCATTTCTGAGCTGCCTACACGGCAGTGAAGCGCATGATAACAGTGGTCTGCGTGACACTTTCTTTCTGAGCTGCCTACACGGCAGTGAAGATT
The DNA here is from genome assembly GCF_900115475.1 of Ectopseudomonas composti. Taxonomy (GTDB): domain Bacteria; phylum Pseudomonadota; class Gammaproteobacteria; order Pseudomonadales; family Pseudomonadaceae; genus Aquipseudomonas; species Aquipseudomonas composti. The sequence continues at coordinate 62,392 of NZ_FOWP01000018.1, read as the reverse complement.
TCGTCACGAACATCGAGTGCCTAGATGGCTTTCTGAGCTGCCTACACGGCAGTGAAGCTTTTCGCACAGGCGTTCGCGTCAATCGTCTTTTTCTGAGCTGCCTACACGGCAGTGAAGAGACTGGCGGAACGGGTATCAAGGGATCGATTGTTTCTGAGCTGCCTACACGGCAGTGAAGCGACTTGAGTCGGCGAATTGTCAGTGCAAGCCTTTCTGAGCTGCCTACACGGCAGTGAAGACTACGTCGCCGTATCGAGCGACACACAGGATTTTTCTGAGCTGCCTACACGGCAGTGAAGGCTGTAGCGGATGCCGACACTGCTCAGAACGATTTCTGAGCTGCCTACACGGCAGTGAAGGGGTGGGGTAGATCAGGCCTGGCGTTGCGCCTTTTCTGAGCTGCCTACACGGCAGTGAAGACGTTCGCTGATGGCGCAGCCCCCTCCCTGCCTTTCTGAGCTGCCTACACGGCAGTGAAGATTAGCGCTGCGTCGCTGACTGCCGCGCGCACTTTCTGAGCTGCCTACACGGCAGTGAAGGACAGTGCCGGCGCCGGCGACGGTGCCCGTGATTTCTGAGCTGCCTACACGGCAGTGAAGTACTTTGTATCTGACTCCCTGCGGCTTTGGCATTTCTGAGCTGCCTACACGGCAGTGAAGCCGCTCACCCCCTCCACCCAGCACGGCCACTCTTTCTGAGCTGCCTACACGGCAGTGAAGTGGATTTACTGCAGCGTGACCGCAGGTGTCCTTTTCTGAGCTGCCTACACGGCAGTGAAGTAGAGCCCTGAAACCCTAACGTACTGATTGTTAAAGAGCCATGCTGGTTTTATGGCTGAGACCCCTTTTTTCGGAGCCACTTGCAAGTGCTTGATTTTGCAAGGGCTCCGTTTGCGCTCAGAAAAAAGGGTCAGAACCAGGGGATGCTGGCCTGGGTGCTCAGGCCGTAGGCGCCGAAGGTGCCGGATGTAGGCGTATCGAGCAGTGGGCCGTGACGGATGAACAGGCGGAAGCTGTGGCCGCTACCGTTGCTGCGCAAGGTGGCATAGGGCAGGTCGCAGCGTTTGCCGGCGCTGTCGGGGATGCGCTGGCGCGCCTCCTCTTCGCTGATGCTGTGGCGCTTGATCAGGCGGCGGCGGGTGCGTTCCGGGTTGCTGTCCACCTGTACGCGGCTGACGCAGCGCCAGCGCACCTGCACAGGGATTGGCGCCAGTTCGCCCAGTTGCAGGTGGTCGCGCATGCCGTTGAGCCAGTTGAGCGCCAGCAGCTTGTCCAGTGCTTCGGCACTGCCATGCAGGCGCAGGCGGGCACCAAGGCCATGACTCGCCGTTTCCACATCCGGGAAGCTGATGCCCACATCGGCACGACGCAGGTCGTGCAGGCCCCGGTGCAGCTTGGCCAGCAGCGCGCTCATTAACTGCGTGGCCGGAAATTCCGGGTCGGGCAGTAGCTTGAGGTCGAGGTAATGGTCCATGGCTAGCCCGCCTCACCGAATACGCCGCCGCGAATCAGGGTGGCCATGACGAAGTGCTGGTCGCCTTCGTTGGGCTCCTTGTCCTTGAGCAGCCAGTTATCCAGCAGGTTGTAGAAGTCGGCCTTGGCCTTGGGTTGCCGATAGGCGCGACCTTCGGTGGTCACCGAGCCGTAGGGTTCGACGGCGATGGGGCCGAGCTCGCCAGCGTCCGGGTACCAGGTATCGATGGTACGCAGGGCATTGCCGAGTTTCTGCGAGTGCATGCCGGCGACGCCGTTGACGCTGTACAGGGTTTTGCTCTTGTCTCCCTTGCCCCGGTCGAGGATCAGCTCCTGGGAGGGGAAAACTTCCTGGCCGGCGCCCATGCGCACATACGCGGTGACGCCCAGCAGCAGGTGACGTTCGCCACTCAGACCCGCGGCGATCAGGCTGGCCAGTTCGTCCAGCGCCGAAGCCACTGAACCACTGGCGTCGAAGTTGCGCAGGGACAAGCCCAGGGCATCGAAGCTCCACTGTTTGGCGGGCTTGCCATCGACCAGATGAGCGATCTGCACGTCCACTTGTTCGGCGCCGATACGGTTGCGCCACAGGAAGCGACCATTGGCCAGGTTGTGTGCGTAGCGGCGTGCCAGTTCAGCGAAGCCGTGTTTGGCTACGTAGCCTTGCACGGTGTCCAGCAACTTCTGTCGGTAGGCGGCATCGTTGCAGGCCGAGGGCGTGCCGGCACCACCTAGCACGCGCAGGGTGAAGCTGACGCGCAGCGTGTCGGCGTCATGCGGCAGGGCGGCGACATCGACAGTCTGCAGGTTGGGGTTTTCGATGGCGGCGTCGAGCTTGGCCGGGTCCTGATCCTTGGCCTTGAGGCGATTGGAGATGGTGCCGCGCACGGATTTTGCCCGTACGGCGAGTGGCTGCCAGTTGTCACGCTTCTGCCAGTCACCAGCATGAAACAGCGCATCGGAAGGGTCGAGCTTACGCTCGAAGGCCAGGACGGAAGCGGTTTTCAGAGGGGCGGTGGTCATGATGGTCACTCCATGTCATCAGTGCAGAGGGTTTGGCTGTAAAGGTTGTGGCAGCGGTACAGGCCGGCCTCGGGGGCGGCGCTGGCGTACCAGAGCAGGTCATCGACATCGCGTAGCCGGTGCGGGCTGAGCCATTGGCCGATGGAGTAGAGGCTTTCGACGAAGCGCAGCGGGGTTTGCCCGTCCCGCGCGTTGGCCACGCTGCCGGCGGCCTGCAACGGGCCGAGGGCGCTATAACCGACCGGGATCGGCACCAGCCAGCCATTTGGCACCACGCGCTGGGCGCGCCACTCGACGTTGGCCGGTTGGGTTTCGCTGGCTGGGCGGGTTTCCTGGGCGCGCAGGTTCAGTCGGGATAGATCGAGCCAGGCATCGAGCAGGTCGGCGCTGACGTTCTCGCCCTGCAGGTGCTGCAGATGGGCCTGTAGCAGGTCGTCGCGACTGACCAAGGCGAAGCCCGGCAACCAGCGACGGCGCAAGTAGCGGAACTGCTTGCTGCGTTCCTCGCCTTGCGCCAAAGGCTCCAGTAGCGGCTTGTGTTGTGGGTCGAGGAATACACTGCCACCGGCGATACGCAGGCTGCCAAGCAGTTCGGTGATCTCAGTAGCGATTTGCCGCCGCTGTTGCCAGTCGCCTTGTACCGGATCGGGTTGCCCGTCTTCGCGGTAACCACTGACGCCGAAGATCAACGTGATATCCAGATGGATGCGCCCCTCTTCGACGATGGCGGCGGTTTCACCGCGCTCGTTGACCGGGTTGCGGGTCAGACGGAAGGCGCGTTGATAGCCTTCGCTGACCTGTGCTTCATGGCTGTGGCAGATTACCCCGACGCTATCGAACATTAGGGCGAAGCGGCCCTTGAGCTTGCGCTCGACGGCCTGCATCAGGCCAATGAAAGCGCTGATGGCGGGGAAGCCCCAGGTCAGTGGGCTGGAGATGGCGTTAGCGTTCTGCACCCGCAGGTGGGGGATGATCAGCAGGCCATTGGAGACGGGCAGTTCATTCATGCTCGGCCTCCAGGTCGCGTTGCTCGCGCTCGAATTGATCGACCCACGCTTGGTTCAGCCAGTCCAGGTCGAGCCACAGGGCATTGCTGCCAGCTTGTTTGGCCCAGTAGCTGTTCTCTACATCACCGACCGAAAGCTTGCTGACCAGTCGCGCATTGAGCCAGTTGGCGAACCGCTCGCGAATTTCCGTGAGCCAGTCCATGTGTCGCCATTCGCTGGCGAATACGGCGTCGTGCTCGGCGCGGCGAAAGTCCAGCCACAGCTGCTCGGCGCGGTTGAGGTTGCACTCGGGCTTGGCCGACCAGCCGGGCTCGAAGGCCCAGAGCTCGGCGGCGTAGAGCAGCAATTCGTCGATCAGCTCGGTCAGCAGTTCGTCGCGGCTGTTGCGGGTATGTACATTGGGTGGCGGGCCACTGAGCAGGAAGTCGCGCAGGTTGCGCACCAGCTCGGCCACCGCCGGGCGCTTGCCGAAGGCCGGGAAGATCGAGCCGTCACGGGTGCGGATCGGCAGGCGCACGTCACGCTGCTGCCAACTAGGCGGCAGGGAGGCGAGCAGGTAGTTGTCACCACGCCGTTCGCTGTTGAGCTGGGAGATATTCTGCGGCTTGGTGCCGCCGAGCTTCTGCACCGCCAGGTCGGGGTATTCGTGGATCACGCCTGGGTGAAACTGCTTGTCGCGGCGCGCCTGACGCGCTTCCTTGGCTGGCTCGCCGAAGCGATCGGCCTGGATTTGCTGATACACCCGATGAGCCAGCGAGCTGGCATAAAGCGGCGCGAGCAGATGAAAGTCCGCGTCGTTGCACGGGTCATCACCAGTCAACCAGTACAGCTGCTTGCCGTGGGTGTGAGAGGCCAGGCCGCCTCGTGCGCAGGTTATGCCGGTAAAGGCTGCGGTCAGGCTTCGGGACTGTTCGGCATCGTCGTGCAATGCGGCCAGGGCGCCTTCATCCTCGGCTAGCAGCAGGCTGAGCAACGGCTGGCCGTCATGCTCCAGCTTGAGCATTTTGTACACATCAAGTGCTGCGGCATTGCCCACCACATCGCCGGCAAAGTCATCGCCTAGGCAATGGCTACCGACCAGCGCATGTTGCGGCAAGCTGTTCGGCAAACAATAAAGGTTGGTGCCCTTGGCGTCCGGGTGAATGGCTTTGAGCGTATGAGTCACCGCCTGGATTTGCCCGGCACGGCGGGCGGCATCTTCCAGCCACGCGGCTGGGGTGTATTGGGCAAGCAGGGTGGCACGCTTGGGGTCATCATCGGCCAGACCTTCGAGCTTGGCGGCCAGGCGTTCGGCGATGAAGTGCTCGATCAGGCTGCGGATGGCCTGCTGTCGGCTGGAGGAGAGGGCATTCATAGCAACAAATCCTTGTGCTGGAGTGGCAAACGAAAAGTAGCACCGTTTTGCCATCACTCCCGCCTCTCTCTGCTCAAGCCTAGCCATTTGCGCAAAGAAGCTTTTATGCTTCAATCATTCATATTTGAAGTATTAATGCTGCAAATTAAATTTTATGAATTTTATAAGCTTCATTTTTAAGTGAAGCATATAAAATTCTTTTGATTTATTTTGAAGCTTTTAAGGCTCTTTCTATTCAATAGAGCCTTATATGCTGCATGTTGGATAAAGCGAGTGAGGTAGCCCCATGCGCAGTACAGTGCTGACCCAGATCAAACGTCGACGCCTGCAGCTTGGCCTGAAGGGCACGGATATGCCGTTGCGGGTAGGGCTCAATCGCCAGCAGTACGGCAAGATCGAAAAAGACGGCAACCCCAGCCTGGCCACACTGGACAAGATCGCCGAGGGTCTGGACGCCACGCTGATGCTGATCCCCAAGGAGCTGGCGCGTCAGGTCGAGCAACTGCTGGAAGCCGGCCCCGCCAGAACAAAGCTGTACCACGCCACGGAGGGCTCAACACCGTCGGCCTCTGGCACAGGCGTAAAGGAAACCATCGAAGATCCTTGGCAAAACCTGGGTAACGACTGATGGCCGGCGAACAGGTTTCAGCACTCAGGCTGATGCTGCATGGGCAGTTGGTGGGTTACGTTGCCGGCTATGCACACAAGCGCACGGTGTTGTCGCTGGCACCATCCTTTGCTGCGGATGGCAGCCGCCCCGCGCTGACCCTGTCGCTGGCCAACCCGGATACCTTTGCGGCCCGTGCCGGCAAGATTTTCCCCGTGGCAACCAACATGCAGTTGCACCCGCTGCTGAGCAACCTGCTGCCCGAAGGCGCGCTGCGGCAGTTGCTGGCGCAGCGCTTGAAGGTTCATGAGCACAACGAGTTCCCGCTGTTAGTGCATCTGGGTGGCGACCTACCCGGTGCTCTAATCGCCGAGCCGATCACTGGCGATAGCATCCCGGATCTGGCCTTTGGTGACCGTGGACGGTTGGATCGCGTGGCGGTAAATGCTGTGGACCGAGTGGCGCATTTTTCCCTGGCAGGGGTGCAGATGAAGTTTTCCATGCACCAGCGCGATGGTCGTTACCAATTGGGGGACGCAGCGGCGCCCGGTGACTGGATCATCAAAACGCCTTCCACGGTGCATGCTCACGTGCCGCTGAACGAGTACACCTGCATGCAACTGGCCGCGCTGGCCGGTGTGGATACACCGGAAGTTCGCCTGGTGGAGCTGGGCAAGCTCGAACGCCTGCCGGAGATCAAGCTGCCCGATGAAGGCTATGCCTATGGCATCCGCCGCTTCGACCGGGCCGAGGGGCGGCGTGTGCATGCCGAGGATTTTGCTCAGGTGCTGTTCGCCTATGCGGCGGACAAGTACCAGAAGGCCAGTTACGAGCAGATCGCTCGGCTGATCTACCAGAACACCTACAACGGTCAGCGCGACGTGGCGCAGATGGCCGTGCGCTTGCTGGTCAATATCCTGCTGGGCAACGGCGATGCGCATCTGAAGAACTGGAGCATTCTCTATCCTGATGGCGTGAACCCGGTGCTGTCGCCGGCCTACGACATTCTCTTCACCCGTGCCTATATCCCGGACGAGCAGCGTTTCGCGCTGAATATGGCGCAGACCAAGCAATGGTACGAGGTATCGCTCGAACACTTCCGGCGCTGGGCCAGGCGTGCGGATTTGCCGGAGTCGCCGATTCTCTACAACCTCAGGGCAGCTATCGGCAAGGCTCGCGAGCTATGGCCGGCAGCCCTGCGCGACAGTCCCATGCACGAAGCGCACAAAGCCGCCCTGCGTGAGCATTGGCGGGCGTTGCATTCGGACTTTCGGATCGAGAGTTAGGCTTGCCACGCAGGATATAGGCGCAAATTCATTCGCGCTCCAGTGTGATAGGCACGAGCGAGGCGGGCCGTAGTGTGGGCAACGCGCAGCTTGCCCACCATGGCTCTGCGGCTAGCCGGACCGCTCCAATAGTGGATGAAAAAAGCGTCGGCTACGTGCCCCGATCCACCCTACAGGCATATCACCGGCGTTTGGCAAAGCCCAGCGCAGGGTGAAAGCGCCAGCCTCGTTCGTTTTCGGGCAGGCTGACGGTGCCGAAGCGTTTGGCGCAGGCCTCCAGATCCATGTCCAGTTCCTGGGCCAGCTCATCCAGCGCAGTGAGGTAGTCGGTGGTGCCCCAGGGGCTGATGCGCGGGCCGGTCAGCTCGCTGTCGGCGATGCACTGGCTTTGGCTTTTATCTATTGCCACATACACCACCTCGTGGCGGCGCTGGCCGGGGTCGATGCGGTGCAACTGGTAGTCCTCACCTTCTTCGTCCGGCAGCAAGATCAGCTCGACCCTGGGTTGGGTGTCGAGTCGGAAGGGTTGTTGCTGCTGCGCCACGGCAGTGAGGTGCAGTAGTGGCTGACTCCAACCGTCATGGGCGTTCAGTTCCCGTGGCTGACTGCTCTGCCGTCGCCGTTCGCGCTCAGACAGTGCGGCTGGGTCGGGTTCGTTAGGTTGCAACATCCACGCGTGCAGGCGCGCGTGTTCCAGGTCGACCAGATTACCCTTGGCGTCGAGCGGCGCGGGACGTTCGAGAATGCGCGGACGGGAGTCGATTCGTTGGTACTGCTCGGCATCCAGCAGTTTGTCCAGGCGGTGGGCATTCAACCGCCAGGGGTGTTCCGTCTCGAAACCGGGCTTGCAGAAAGCTGGCTGATCGCGCCGTTCGGCATGGCGCAGGTTGCTGTCGAATATCCGCACATTGGTCGCGCTCCAGGGCCCAGGGCGGTGGCGTCGCACGCGACCGGCCAACTGGATCAGCGAGCGCATCGATGAGGGCTCGACCAGTGCCCAGTCGTAATCATGGTCACGGCCCACTTCGGTGACAGGCGAGCCCAGCACGATGAACAGCTGATCAGGCTCGTTGTAATGCAGCAGGCGCTGGCGAATTTCCGGCAGGGCGAATACACCTTCCGGCTGTTCACGTTGCAGGGTGGTATCCAGCCGGTTTTCGATGGCCGAGCGCAACAATAGTGGGAACTGCGAGTGGTACACGCACAGGTGGATGCGCACGCCTTCAGGGGTGCCTTGGCGAAACAGGGCAAGCGCTACATCGAAGATGGGCTCGATATTGGCCATGCGTACCAGACCGAAACTCACGCGCTTGCCGCTGTGCGGATCGACAGTGGCGTTGGTCTCGTGCAGGTTGCGTGCGGCCGTCAGTACCTGTTCGGCGAAGGCGTGACGAATTTCCTCCGGGCGCTGGCTGGCAAAGCGCAGGGGCTGCAGTTGTGCATGGCGGCGCGCTGGTTGGGTAGTGAGCCAGGCATGGCGGCGCTGGGCAAAGTCCAGGTGGGCAGCGCTGAAACTGGCGCTATCGCTACAGTCCAGGCGGCTTTGCCGCTGTTCATCGATCCAGGCACAAGCGATGGCCGGCAGCTCGCCGGGGCGCTCGCCACGATGGCGCTGGTATTCGCAGCGCCCGGCGCGATAGGCCTCGAACAAACCCTGGATCAACGCGGGCGGCAATGTGGCCGAGGACAGCAGCACCCGGCTGCCCAGCAGTCCGGCCCAGTGCACCAGGCGCGCCAGGGCGGGCAGGTCAGCGATGTCGAAATCGTCCGGTTCATCTAGCACCAAGTCGCCACTCATCAGCCGCAGCATGGGCGCGATCTGCCGTCCGCCCCGCTGGCTTTCGGTAGCCGGGGTCAGGTGGTCGATGGTGCAGACCAGTACCGGCGCGACGAGTAGGGCGCGTACTTGGGGTTCGTGGATCACTTTGTTGAGCAGTGGATGGGCGTCCACGTTGCCGTCGAAACGCACATGACCGTCGTCTTCGAGCAGTGCCTGGCTGGACGCCGAGCCACTGCGCTCGGCGAGTGTTTGCAGGTGTTCGAACAAGGTACTGTTGGCCGTGCCACCGACACGAATGGCCAAATCATCCTCGTCCAGATGCAGGCGTTGGCGGAAGGCACGCCCAGTTTGCAGGGTGAGGCTGCGTAGACCCAGGGCAAAGGCGCAGCGCATACCGCGTTCGGGGTCGCTCAAGGCATACATGATGCGCGCATTGCCCAGAGTCTTGCCGCAGCCGGTGGACGCCATGTTGATGATGAAGGCGCCATGCCGCGTGGCCTGTTCGCGCATGCCGGCGGCCAGGTCGAAGGCTTTGTCCTGCCAACGAAAGCGTTCGTTGCTGCTGCGTTTCTTCAAACCCTTGTGTCGGGCCAGGCGTGGCAGGCTGCGCTCGAAGTCGGCCAGGCGATGGCCGATCAACCCAGCATTGGCTTCGACCCCCAGCAGGTGCTCGTCGAGACCCTGATTGAACTTGCCGCTCTTGCGTTCTGTATTGGCCCACAGCGGATAGCCGGCTTCGCCCTGCACCCGGCCTGGGCCGGTGAGACTGGAGTAGTGGTGATCGGCGAGCATCAGGTTCAGGCGTGCCAGGTACATCAGGTATGGGCTGGCCAGCCAGTCTCGTTGCGGGCGACGTGGGAGCAGCGCCAATAGGCGCTGGGCCTGCTTGCTGGCCCGCTTTCGCCAGCGTTCGGTGGTCACTGGCAGGCCGTGGGGGAACTGCCAGTAGGGTTCGATCTGCGCCTGGTCCTGGGTGATGCATTGCTCGTTCCAACTGGCGTCGATATCCCCTGGTAGGGTCTTCAGCATGCCGAGCTGGAAGTGGCGGATCTTGCTGCCCAGGCGAGCGTCCTCGCTGGGCATCAGGGGCAGGCGATGATGGGTCAGCACCAGCCAGGACAGTGCGGCGGCCAGGGGTGGCAGGTGGCGAAAAGGTTTGTCGCAGGCGGCATCGAGGCCGTCTCGTTGCAGGCGATTCAGCCAGGTGGCGTCATCCTGAGAGCTGGGATTGGCCAAGCGCGCGAGCCAGGTCGGGTCGTCGTCGTTACCCACGAAGGCCTGGAACAGACGCAGCGATGTCCATTCGTGGCGGTACAGGTTGCGCTCCATGGGCGCGCCGGGTTTGAGGCGATTCTGGAAAACCAGGCTGGCTTTGCCCAGATCATGTAGCAGCGCGGCCAGGGTGCTGAGCAGGCGAAGGTCCTCGGCGCTGTGCCAGTCGTTCTCGTCATCCTTGCGCAGCACGTTGCGGCGGGTAGTGTTGGTCGGCACCGCGCCCTGGGCGTTGAAGCGGCTGGCATCGCCGACTATCCACAGCAACTCGCTGTGATCCTTGCCGCGTATCCAGTGGCAGGCCACGGCAGTGTTGCGCCGGGCGCTTTTCTTCAGCAGCTTGCGCAGGGTGTCCAGCCCGGCCTGGGTGATCGGCGTTTGCCAGGTGCGCTCGCCGCGGCGCTCGGCAAATTGATCGAGTAGACGCCGGCTTTCCACCAGCGCGCGTTTGTCGCACTGGCTGATCAACAAGACGTTCATGAGCCAACCTGCTCGGCCACGGCCTTGAGGCTATCGATCATGAAGTCCAGCGATTCGCTGCGGGTGAGGTTCTCGATACAGGCTTGGCGGAACTCCTGTTCCTCGTCGCCACGTACGGCGCTGACGAAGGCTTGCGGCAGGATGGTGGCGTCCTTGACCAGATCGGCTACGTCGAACACCAGACCGCCGCGCCGCGTCTTGCCGTGCAGCACGGCCAGGCCGTGAGGGATGCCCAGCACCCAGGTGGCGCTGGCAGCCAGACCATAGGCCAGGTAGTTGCCGTGGTCGAGGAAGCGGTTGGCCGGGTCGCTGCCGCTGCCCTTCTTGGCGCGGGTGAAGTCGCCATAGCTGACGGCGCGAGCGGCCAGGGCGAACAGTTGTTTGCTCAGGCGGGCTTCTTCGGTGAGCAGGAAGGTGTTGTCCGGTGCGCTCTGTATGTTCTGTGCTGATGCTGTCAGCGCGTTTTCCAGCGCGCTGGCATCGACCTGAAAGCCGGCGTCCTTCAGCGGGCGGTTGTTCAGCCAGCCCTGGCGGATACGTTGCAGGCGCGCCAGCTGGAAGGCCTTGGCTGCTTCGAGGCGCTTGTCATCGTCGAACCAGAACCTAACCCACTTCTGCAGGTACTCCGTGGGGCGGTATTCGCTTTGCGGCGTGAACCAGGCCACCTCCACATCCATCTCGTTGACCGAAAACAGCGGCGTACCACCGCCGCCGCAGAAACCCACCAGCACGCCGGCCTTGGCCAGCTCACGCATCGCCGCCTGAGTGATCGAAGTACCGGTGCCGAGCAGGATGGTGGTGGTATTGGCGATGGGGATATTCCAGTACAACGATTGCTTGCCAGCATCGGTGACGTACTCCACTCGCCCGCCATTGACCAGTACCCGGCAGTGCTGCAGGTAGTAGAGATTGGCGCGCTTGGAGTGAAGGATGGTCTTGAGGTCGGAGGGGCTGATGTCATCCATGAAGGGCTCCTGAGGCAATGCTGGCAGTTAAGCTCTTTTGCTCTGAGGTGCCAAGTGCGGGGCTGCCTGCACGGCAGTGAGGCACTGCCCGCCGCGTGCGGGTTTTTTGTGCCTTTTCTGAGCTGCCTATACGGCAGTGAAGCTGCCGGCCGGCTGGCCTGGGGTGAAGCTGTCGTTTCTGAGCTGCCTATACGGCAGTGAAGATTTGCAGCAGCCGCTGTGTGCCAACGCTGTTTTTCTGAGCTGCCTATACGGCAGTGAAGGTTCTTACCGCCCCTGCCGCCCCAACCGTCAATTTCTGAGCTGCCTATACGGCAGTGAAGCACGATGATATCGCCACCGCTGCGGCGCGTGCTTTCTGAGCTGCCTATACGGCAGTGAAGACCGACCGCACAGGCCGCGCACGTCTCAGCCTTTTCTGAGCTGCCTATACGGCAGTGAAGATGAATTTCATCAACAACTGGCGTCAGCAACTTTTCTGAGCTGCCTATACGGCAGTGAAGTAGAGACGATAGTGTCCAAATCGCTGTTTCTCAACGCTGGGGGCCCTTTTCTAGCGGTTTGACCCTTTTTGCAGGGCTATCTCCAACTCTTTGATTTTTAAAGAGCCTGGGTATGGGGCCGGAAAAAGGGTATCAGCCCGGTTTCGAGGCCCATGTGCGTTGCCGCACGCGATCGGTGGGTGGTGCTTTTGCCTGCAAGGCATGGAGACTATGCTCGCGCACATTCGATAAGTGCACCTAACGACAAGGATCGTTCATGACCCAAGCCAACCCTTTCGATATTGCCCCGCCGCCAGCACCGGCCGCTACGCGTGAGTCTCCAGCGCTGCCACATTACCTGGTAGGCGTTGCGCTGCTGGTCGGGGTGATCGGCATCCTGATGACGATGGCATCCCTGCTGTTCAACTCGCCCATGGAGAACCTGGGTGAGTGGATGCTGCGCTATGGGGTGAGGAACTGGATCAGCCATCTGCTGATGGCCGGCCTGTGCGTGTATTGGTTGACGCACAGCTATCTGGAGCGCAATGGCCTGGGCGACTATCGACAACCCGCCGGTTTGCTGCTCGGCTATGGCCTGGCGTATCTGGGCTTGTCATGGTTGGGTGGTTACGCGATCAGCTATCTGTTCATGTGGAGCTATGAGCAACTGAGCAATGGCGCGCTAACCAACCTGTTCTGGTGGACCTTGGAATTATTGCGCTTTGGCATTGAAGCCCTGCTGCCGCTGTGGCTGCTGCTATATCTGTTTCGCTACAGCGCCGAGAAGGTTGCCGGACCTCTGAAAATGCCAGGGCAAACACTGGCCTGGTGTTTCGCGCTGGGCGTGGTGGTGATCTATCTGCAACTGTGCGCCCTGGCCATGCAACTGCTCAGCGGCATGTTGTACAGCTATGCGTTGGAAGGTTGGGAGGGCTGGATCGTCCTCGGTCACGGGCTGATCAATTTGCTGGTGGCGTTCTTCGCGGCGCGGGGCGCCTTGCCTGAGCAGGTGCTGGGGTTCAATGGCGGACGCCTGGCGTTGGCCTGCCTGATCACCATGCTGCTGTGGATCGGCAGTGCGCTGGTGTGCGCGACACTCATGCTGGTGCTGTTGCTCTTCGGTGGTGGCGGCGAGAACGTCCTGCTGATTCTATTGGGCCTGTTGCAATTGGTGCTGCTCTGGCCCTTCACCCGTCTTGGCCTGCGCTGGGGTTATCGGGCGCAGACCGCGGCCTGACTCGCGAGCTCACCGAGCGGGTGCGGCGCTCCAGCCTCCACCCAGCGCTCGTGCCAGCGCCACGCCGCTCTGCAGGCGGGCCAGGCGTAGCAAGGCGCTCTGGTCTTCGGCGGCATACAGCGTGCGCTGGGCATCGAGCAGGTTGAGCAGGTCGTCAGCGCCCGCCTGGTAACGCCGCTCGGCCAGCTGCAGGGCGCGCTCGGCCTGGGCCTGAACCTCCTGCTGCGCCCGCCATTGCGCTTCCACACCGGTGCCGGCGTTGAGCGCTACTTGTACATCCGCGAAGGCTTCGATGATGCGTTGGCGATAGTTGGCTAACAGCTCTTCGCGCCTGGCATCACTGCGATCACGTTCGGCGGCCAGGGCGCCGCCGTCGAATATCGGTGCGGTGAGTGCGGCGGCCAGCGAATACAGCGGATTGGCGAATAGACGGTTCAGGCTGCCGGCCGAGCCGTTGGCGCCGGCAGATAGATTCAGACGCGGCAGCAGGGCGGCGCGTGCTGCACGCAGGTTGGCGTCTGCAGCACTGAGCTGAGCTTCGGCACGGGCCAGATCCGGACGGCGCAATAGCAACTCGCTGGGCAGGCCGGCCCCTAGCGAAGGCGCCTGCAAGGCAGCGAGCGAGGCTGATGATGTTGCCGCCGGCTCGCCCTGGCCAAGTAATACGGCGAGGTTGCTGCGGACGTCATCGGCCTGCTGGCGCAGTTCTTCGCGGCTGCGGCGCTGTTCGGCGACCAGGCCGCGCTGTTGGGCCAGCTCCAGCGGGGTGGTGGCGCCCGCGTTGGCGCGAGCCTGCACGGTGCTCAGCACGCGCTCGGCGTTGTTCAGGTTGAGATCGGCCAGACGCAGGCGTTCGTCCAGCGTAACTTGGCGCAGCCAGGCTTCCACCAACGTGGCGGTCAGGCTCAGGCGCAGAGCGTCGCGGTCGAAACGGCTGGCGGTCAGCTCGGCCTGTGCGGCGTCATAGTCGGCGGCCAGGCGGCCCCACAGATCGACTTCATAGCTGGCGGCGAGGCCGCCGCTGTAGCGATTGCCGGCGGTTTCGCCATTGCCGCCAAGGCGGCCTTCACGACTGGCACCGAGGTTGCCATCCAGGCGTGGCAGCAGCGGGGCGCCGGCAGCGCGACTGCTGGCTTCGGCCTGGCGCAGGCGAGCAGCGGCAGCGGCCAGATCCTGATTGTTGCGCAACGCCTGGTCGATCAATGCATCCAGTTCGGCACTGGCAAAGCTGCGCCACCAGGTATCCGTCACGGCTTCGCCGTTTTGCGCATGGCGCCATTGCGCAGGTGCGGCGGGCAGTTCGGCAGGTGCTTCCGGTTTGTGGCTGCAGCCACCCAACAGCAGGGCAGCGCACAGCGCCGGAGTGAGATAGCGGGTCATGGAAAATCCTGTCATTGCGCGGCCAGCGCCACGACCGGGTCGAGTCTCGCGGCGGTCTTGGCTGGCAGGTAGCCGAACACCAGACCGGTGCCCACCGAGCAGGCGAAGGCCAGCAACATGGCGGAGAAGGAGAACACCAGCGGTACGTCCCAGAGGATCAGCAGCGCGCCGAACAGCAGGCCGCTGGCCACGCCGACACTGCCGCCGAGCAGGGTGACCAGCACCGACTCGGTGAGGAACTGGCGCATGATGTCGCGCTGGCGGGCACCGGTGGCCATGCGGATGCCGATTTCGCGAGTGCGCTCGCGCACGGTCATCAGCATCACGTTCATCACGCCGATGCCGCCGACCAGCAGTGATACGGCGGCGATCAGGCCGAGCATCAGGGTCATGCTCTGCCGTGTCTTGGCTTCGGCCTGCAGCTTGGCGGCAGAGTTGTAGACGCGAAAATCCGTGCGGCCGTGGCGTTGCTGCATTAGTTCTTCGATGGCGCTTTGTGCCTGCATGACCATATTGCTGCTGCGCACCTGAATCACGCCGTAGCTCTCGTCACGCAGCTTGGGGAACACCCGCACCACGCCGGTGCTGTGCGGCACCAGCACCTGCTGGTCGGGGTAGTTGCCGCCGGCTTCGCTGCCTTTCTCGCTCATCACCCCGATCACTTCGAATGGTGAGCTGTTGATCAGGATGATCTTGCCCAGCGGGTCACTGCCATCGGGAAATACTGTCTCGTAGACCTCATGGCCGAGTACCGCGACCGGGGCGATCTCGCGGTTCTCCGCGCCACTGAAGAAGCGCCCGCGTGCCACCGGCCAGTGATGGATCTGCGGCAGGTGTTCGCCCACGCCGAGCACTTCGGTCTGCAGCGCCTCCTGGCCATGGCGGATCAGCGCCGGATCACGCAGCACCGGCATTACTTCGGCGACCTCGCGCAGTTCACCGATGGCGGCGAAGTCATCCAGGGTCAACACGCCGATAGGGCCGCCGGTGCGCGGCACGTCGCTGCCGATGTACATCATGTTGGCGCCCATCACGCCCATTTCGGCGACCACCTTCTGCCGTGCGCCCTCGCCGACGGCGAGCATGACGATCACCGAGGCCACGCCGATGACGATGCCGAGCAGCGTCAGTGCGGTGCGAAAACGATGAATCAGTAGCACGCGCAAGGCGCCGCGCAGCATGTCGCCCAGTTCGCTGAAGAACGACGCGCCACTGTCGCGCCCGGCCTGCTGCATGTCCGGGGTGGGCAGCGCATTGCTTGGTACGGTGGCGCCGCTGTCGCTGATCACCTCGCCGTCGCGCACCTCGACCACGCGCCGCGCCTGGGCGGCCACGTCGCGGTCGTGGGTGATGAGGATGATGGTGTGGCCGGCGTCGGCCAGTTCGTGTAGCAGCGCCATGACTTCCTTGCCGCTGCGGCTGTCCAGCGCGCCGGTGGGCTCGTCGGCGAGGATGATGCGCCCGCCGTTCATCAGCGCACGGGCAATCGATACGCGCTGCTGTTGGCCGCCGGAGAGCTGGCTGGGACGGTGCTCCAGGCGCTCGTCCAGGCCTAGCCGTTGCAGCAGCGCACAGGCACGCTCATGGCGTTGCTCGGCCGGCATGCCGGCGTAGACGGCTGGCACCTCGACGTTCTCGCGTGCTGATTCTGTGGCGATCAGGTTGTAGCCCTGGAACACGAAACCGAACGCCTCGCGGCGCAGCCAGGCGAGCTGGTCGGCGTCGAAGGCAGCAACATCCTCGCCGGCGAAGCGGTAGCTGCCGGCGCTGGGGCGATCCAGGCAGCCGAGGATGTTCATCAGCGTCGACTTGCCGGAGCCGGAGGTGCCGACGATGGCGACGAATTCGCCTGCCTGCACTGCCAAGTCGATGCCGCGCAGCACGTCCACGGCCGGCGCGCCGTTGTCACCGCCGTAGGTTCTGCGAATGCCCCGCAGCTCGATCAGCGGTGCTACCACTGGAACCTCGACATACCGCTGTCGGCCTGCGCTTCGCCAGTCACCAGGCGCTCGCCTTCGGCCAGGCCGTCGGTGATTTCCGCCACCTGGCGATCCCGCGCGCCGACCTTCACTGGGCGCAGTTCGGGCTGCTCGCCCTTGGCCAGAACGCGTACCTGATAGTCGCCTGGCTTGCCTTGCAGGGCATCCAGCGGGGCAGTGAGCACGCCCTTGGCCGAAGCAGTGACGAACACCACTTGAGCGGTCATCTGTGGCATCAACTCGCCGTCGTCGTTGTCCACCTCGAACAGCACGGTGTACTGCACCACTTTCTCGGTTTCGCTGGCGCTGCTGCTCGATTCGCCCTGGCTGCCAGCCGGCATCGGTGGCGCCGGCAGCACTTGGCGCACGCTGCTGTACCAGCGGCGTTCGTCCCCGCCCAGGGTGGTGAAGTACAGCGGCAGGCCGGCCTTGACCCGGCGGATGTCGGCTTCGGAAACGCGTGTCCAACCCGTCATGCTGGAGAGGTCGGCGATGCGCATCACCGTGGGCGTCTGGTAGGTGGCGTTGAGGGTCTGGCCCTGTTTCACGTCGACGCCGAGTACCGAGCCGGCGATGGGCGCATAGATGCGCGTATAGCTGAGTTGTGCTTCGTTGCCGCGCAGGCGCGCCTGTGCTTCGGCGATCTGTGCGCGTAGCTGTTTCAAACGGGCCTCGGCGGAGCGCAGGTTGGCGACGGCGATCTGCACGTCTTCCTCGCGGGTGGCTTCGTCGGCGAGCAGGCGTTGCTGGCGACGATGCTGCTGCTGCGCCAGGTTGAGTTGCGCCTGTTGCTCGGCCAGTTGTGCGCGCAGGCCGTCGAGGGCGGCGCGGTCGGCTTCTACCGTGGCTTCGTGCAGGCTGGCGTCGATCTCGGCGAGCAGCTGGCCCTTTTCTACCTGATCGCCCGGCTCCACATGCAGGCGCATGATCTGCCCGGATACCTGCGCGCCAACCTCCACTGAATGGCGTGGCTGCAGGGTGCCGATGGCGACCACCGTGGCTTCGACATCGCCGCGTGATGCGGCGACGGTTTCATAGGCGATGGTCGGTGAGCGGTGAAACCAGCCAGTCAGGGTCAGCAGGATCGATACGATTGCAGCCAGCAAAACCAGGCGACGCGGGGAAAAACGGGAAAACACCATGCTGAAGCTCGACCTCTGCCTGAGCGCTGAAATACCGGTCATGCACCTGCGCAGCGGCTGCGGGGTGCATGGGGGCGTGATGCGGATAAGGGAACGGGCCGCCCTGTTCTGGCGGCGCCGAGAGGGTAGAACTGATGTTCCTAACTACAAAGACGGACGAGTGACGCAAACCCGCTGTCCGTTCGTCGGTACAGATGAAACAATATGTTTCAAGTTGGCTGGGGCGTGATTGAGAAGAATTCAGAGCGTTGGGTGCTGTTCGCAATTGCCTTATCCTTCATCTCCCTCCGCAAGGTGAAGTACGACGCGCTATGCACTACAGCAATATCCTCTTCGATCTCGACGGCACCCTGACCGACCCGCGTGAGGGCATCACCCGTTCGGTGCAGTACGCCCTGAGCAAACTGGGTATCGATGAGCCGGATCTGACCGCGCTCGAGCACTTCATCGGCCCGCCGTTGCTGCAGTGCTTCATGGCCACTTACGCGCTGGACGAAGCCACTGGCTGGCAGGCGGTGAATCACTATCGCGAGCGCTTCCGGGTTACCGGTCTGTACGAGAACCGCGTGTTCGATGGCGTGGAGGCGCTGCTCGAAGCGTTGGTAGCGCAAGGCCGCACGCTGTATATCGCGACCAGCAAGCCGACGGTGTTCGCCGAGGAAATCGCCCGGCACTTCGGCTTCGGTCGCTACTTCAAGCGCATCTATGGCAGTGAGCTGGACGGAACGCGCACCAACAAGGTGGAGCTGTTGGCGTATCTGCTGGAGTCGGAACGACTGGAGCCTGGTTCAGCACTGATGATCGGTGACCGCAAGCATGACCTGATCGGCGCTCGCAGTAACGGTCTGCATGCAGCGGCGGTGGGTTATGGCTTCGGCAGTCGTGAGGAGCTGGCGGGCGAGGCGCCGGCCTATCACTTCGACACCTTGGTGCAGTTGCACGAGGCCTTCAGTCGCTAAGGTATTCGGTGGGCTGAAGCTCACCCTACGGGTAGGGCCGGGCGGTAGTAGGTAGGGTGGGCTTCAGCCCACAAGAAGAGGCACCGAGTTCGGTGGTTTGGGGCGAGATTATCGGGCAGGAAGGTAGGTATGTAAGAGTTGGCTCCCGCGGTCAGGCGGGAGCCAATCAGGACAAGCCTCAGCCGTTGCGCTGATAGACGATCTTCTTGGTGCCGCCGTCGCAGCTGCCGACGACCATGCTCTGATCCTGGACTTCGGCGTTGGGCACGATTTCCAGGGTGTAGCTGGGCACGTTGTTGGCCTGAATCTTCACTTCGATTTCCTGCTTGAGTTCTTCGCAGGGTTTGGGCGCGGCCAGCGCGCCGCCTGCAAGCATCATCAGGGCCAGGGCGGGAATCAGTCGTTGCATCGCTTGTACCTCCGGTGTTGGGCGAAACCTGAGTAGGTTGGACTGGCAATGTGCCAATCAGTTCTAGTCGCCTTGCATCAGGCTTTCCAACTCGGCCTGACGATCTGCTTCCGACAGCCGACCTAGCGCCGCCACGGCAGCATAGAAGGCGCGCCAGTCGCGGCCTTCCTGCGTGAATAGCGTGGCGAAAGCCGGCACCCACTGATCGTAGAGGCCGAAAGGCAGCAGCTTGGCATTGTTCAGCGGGCTTTCGATCCAGGCGTCATAACGGCCCTGGCCGCCCCACTCGCGCTGGCGCAAGGCGCGGTAGTCGCGGCGCAGGCGCTCGAACTCGGCCTGCTTGGCGGCGCGCATGTCTTGCTGCGGCAGGTAGCTGGCGTAGAGCTGGCGCAGCCGCTCGCGGCTGGCCAGTACCAGTTCGATGAACTGTTGGCGCTGGCGGTCGTCGGTGGCAGGAAGGGTTTCCCCGCGGCTCGCGTGCCACTGACGTAGACCTTCGCGCTCGACGAAGGTGGCGAAGGACTCGTTGAAGGCGGTATCGCCCGGCAGGTAGTACTGCTGGTGCGCCAGTTCGTGGAAGATCACCGCGATGAAACGCTCGTCGCTCCAGCGCAGCATGGTGTTGAGCAGCGGATCGTCGAACCAGCCCAGGGTGGAGTAAGCCTCGACGCCGCCGATGTAGGTGTCCAGGCCTCCTTGACGCAACAGCGCGGCAGCTCCACGCGCACGTCCTTGCTGATAGTAGCCACGGTAGGCGACGCAACCTGCGATAGGGAAGCAGTGCAGTTCGGGGTTGAGGGAGAACTCCGGGGTGGCGAAGACATTCCACACCACGAACGGGCGGCCCAGGTCGGCATACAGGCGATAGCTGCGGTTCTCAGGCAGTTGCAGCTGCACGCTGGCGAAGTCCCGCGCTTGCCGACTCAGGGTCAGGCGCCTGGCCAGATCGGGGTCTGTCGCAGGGTCGTCGAGCAGGCGTTTGATCGGCTGGCGCGCCTGCAGCAGTTGCCACTGACCCTGGCCAAGATGGGCGTAGTAATCGAGGGTCGAACAGCCACCGAGCAGCAGGGCCAGCAGGGGAACCGCGAGGCGGCGCAGCAGGTCTTTAGAAAAGGCGTTGGGCATGTCGTCACGCTAGCTGATCGCGAGGGTTGTCTCCAGCCCTACTGGTTCGAATACGCCCGTTTCGCCTCGGTTTTGCCCGCCTCCCGGTGTAGGCTGGTGCCTGAACTCCATTGTGGAGGCCGCCATGCGTGCCCTGTTTCTCGCTCCCGCCCTGATGATGCTCGGGGCCTGCGCTTCACCCCTGCCCAAACCCGACCCGCAACAAGCCTGGGTCGAGTTGTATTCCACCGCCGACACCCTGCTGATGGCCGATCGTCTGGACGGCAAGCGCTGGCCGGATGGCCGCTATTTCCAGGTGGCACCGGGCAAGCACGAGCTGGAAACACGTTTCCAGTTCGAGGTGCGTAGCGGTGGGTCGATGGGGATGCAGAGCGAGCCATTGCGCATGACCTGCGAGATTCGCCTGCGCTATGACGACTTCGCCGCCGGCCAGCGCTACCGAGTCGAGGCACGCCAACAACTGATGAAGGCGCAGGCCTGGCTGTATGACGAGCAGCGCAACGTGCTGGCGCGTGGCGAGGTGTTGCGTTGCGGGACGGCGATCTAGATCGGCCCTGATCCCCACGGCGCACACGGAAGATTTCCGGGTGCGTCGCGAGTAACGAGTCAGGCTTCGAGTATGCCTTCGAGGGTGATCGTGGCGTTCAGTACCTTGGAGACCGGGCAGCCGGTCTTGGCCGCTTCCACCGCTTTCTCGAAGGCGGTGCGCTCGGCGCCAGGGATCTTCGCCCGCAGCGTCAGGTGCACAGCGCTGATCTCGAAGCCACCTTCCACCTTGTCCAGGGTCACTTGCGCCGTGGTGTCGATGCTCTCGGCGGTCATGCCGGCGTCGCCCAGTTCCTTGGACAGTGCCATGGAAAAGCAGCCTGCATGCGCGGCGCCGATCAGCTCTTCGGGGTTGGTGCCGGGCTTGTCTTCGAAGCGGGTATTGAAGCCGTAGGGCGAGTCCTTGAGGGCGCCGCTCTGAGTCGAGATGGTGCCCTTGCCGTCCTTGATGCCGCCTTGCCAGTGGGCCGAAGCTGTCTTTTTCATGTGCGTCTCCCATCGAATGAACGAAGCCGCCGGTCTGGCGGCTTGTTCTGATTCAGAGGGCTGCAACGCGCACAAGTTCGCACTCAACCGCGTTGCAGCTCGGCGAGGATGTCGAAGGCATGCAGGCGGTCGGCGAAGTCGTACATGTCGCAGGTGAAGATCAGTTCGTCCGCTTCGGTCTGTTCCAGCAGTTGTTCCAGGCGCTGGCGCACGGTTTGTGGCCCGCCAATCGCCGCCAGACCGAGGAACTCGCTGACCGCCTGACGCTCATGTGGCAGCCACAGACCTTCCATGCTGGCTACGGGCTTGCGTTGCACCAGGCTCTGGCCGCGGATCAGCGACAGGATGCGCTGGAACGCGGAGGTGGCCAGGTACTGCGCCTGTTCGTCGCTGTCCGCTGTCAGCAGCGGGACGCCGAGCATCACGTAGGGCTTGTCCAGCACCGCAGAAGGGCGGAAGTGGTTGCGATAAATGCGGATCGCCTCGTGCATGTAGCGTGG
Source organism: Ectopseudomonas composti (assembly GCF_900115475.1). GTDB lineage: Bacteria > Pseudomonadota > Gammaproteobacteria > Pseudomonadales > Pseudomonadaceae > Aquipseudomonas > Aquipseudomonas composti. The sequence goes on along the minus strand of NZ_FOWP01000018.1, from coordinate 40,901 downwards.
CGCGAAGTGCGAGGCGAACGCATAGGGCAGGCCCTTCATACCGGCCAGCTGGGCGCTGAACAGGCTGGAGCCGAGCAGCCAGATCGGCACGTTGGTGCCTGTACCGGGCATGGCGATCACCCGTTGCCCTTCCTGGCGCGGGCCGAGGTAGGCCTGCAGTTCTTCGACGTCATTGGGGAAGTCGTCGGCGCTGCCATCACGGCTGCGGCGCAGGGCATGGGCGGTGTACTGATCGGCACCGGGCGCGCGGCCCAGGCCCAGCTCGATCCGGCCGGGGTAGAGCGTGGCCAGGGTGCCGAACTGTTCGGCGATCACCAGTGGCGCATGGTTGGGCAGCATTACCCCGCCGGCACCGAGGCGAATCGTCGAGGTGCCGGCGGCCAGATAGCCGAGCAGCACGGAAGTGGCGGAGCTGGCGATACCGTCCATGTTGTGGTGCTCGGCCACCCAGAAGCGTTCGAAGCCGAGGCTTTCGACATGTCGAGCCAGCGCCAGCGAATTGTGCAGGGCCTGAGCGGCGTCGCCATCGTCGCGAATCGGCGCCAGGTCGAGGGTGGAGAGCTTGATGGAGGCCAGTCGGCTCATGGAGAGTCTCCTCGTTGCATGGCCGGCTACTCTAACCCCTCTGGTCCGGGCCGCGCACGTCAGGAGCAGGCATAGTCATCATCAATGTGGCTGATGCGCTGCGGCTCGGTGCCTGGCCGTGATCGCTCTGAGAGGCACTCAAGGCCGCCTGCAAGTTATGTGGGCGAGCGACGTGATGTTCAGCCAGCGCCATGCCGAGCGCGGTATTCGCCCGGCGTCAGGCCGGTCCACAGGCGGAAGGCGCGGAAGAACACGCTGGGTTCGGAGTAGCCCAGCAGCAGGGCGATTTCCGCTGCTGGCAGGCGTCCGTCGCGCAGGTGTTGCTCAGCCAGTTGGCGACGTGTGTCGGCCAGCAATTGCTGGTAGCTGCAGCCTTCTTCGGCCAGGCGTCGCTGCAGGGTGCGTTCGCTCAGGTTCAGCGCGCGGGCCAGTTCGGCGCGGTCGGGCTCGCCATGCGCCAGTTGCTCGCCGAGCAGGCCAATGACCCGTGCGCCGAGGCTGGCGCTGGGCAGGCGGGCGAGCAGGGTTTCGGCGTGTTGACGCAGCAGTTGCTGCAGCGGCGGGTTGGCCTGGATCAAGGGCACCTGGCACAACGCATGGGGCAGGGCGATGGCGTACTCGTCGCTGGCGAACTGCAGGGGGCAGGCGAACACATCCTGGTAGGGCGTGAGGTCGTCCGGTGCGTCGTGACGAAATTGCGCGCCAAGCAGGCGAAAGCCGTCGAGTAGCGGCGTGGTCATCTGTACCCAGCAGGCCAGCATCGCCAGCACACGGATACGGGTCGCCGGATGCTGCGGATGCAGCGGGCGATACAGCAGCAACAGGCTGTCGTCGTGCGTTTCGATATGCAGCTCGCCGCCCTCACCGCCGAGGCGTTGATAGCGCAGCGCGGTGTTCAACGCATCGCCCAGGGTGGCGCTGCTCTGCAGTAGATAGCTGAGCACGCTGAAGGGGCCGGGCGTCAGGTTGCGGCCAAGCAGCAGGCCGGGTTCCGGGTGCAGCAGGCGGGCGTCCAATTCGCTCCAGAGTGCTTGCTGGGCACTGAAGGGGATGCGTGCGTCGGGGTCGGCAAGTTGCTCGTCGCACAGGTCGCAGGCAGTCAGCAGCGCCTGACGATCGAGGCCGAGCCGGCTGGCAGCGTGCAGCACCGCCTGGGTCAGGCTAGCGCTGACCGAGGCCTGCGAGGGTTCGTGAGGGGCGTTCGACATTGGCCGATTCTGCCCAATGCCGGGGGCTGGCGATAGCCCGCGTCTCACACAAGCAGTTACGACCGATTGGTCAGCAAGGCGTGCATATTCGTCGTGAGCGGTTAGACTTCCCACCCGGACGTCGCTCACAAGGCACGCTCGCTCAAAACAACAGAAAAAAGGAGATTTCCCATGAAAGGCAAATCCTTGGCATGGGTCCTGTCCGCTGCACTCGCGGGCACTGCCCTGAGTGGTATGGCACAGGCCGAAGAAAAATTCGTCACCATCGGCACCGGCGGCCAGACGGGGGTGTATTACGTTGCTGGTCAGTCCATCTGCCGCTTCCTCAATCGTGGTTCGGCTGAGCACGGCATCAAGTGCAACGCCCCGGCCAGTGGCGGTGGTGTGGCCAACGTGAATGGTATCCGCAGTGGCGAATTCAACTTCGGCATCATGCAGTCCGACCATCAGTTCAAGGCCCTTAATGGCGCCGCGCCGTTCGAAGCCGAAGGCGCGATGAGCGACATCCGTGCGGTGTTCTCGCTGCAGAGCGAAGTGTTTACCATCCTGGCGCGTCGCGATGCCAACATCAAAAGCTTCGATGACCTCAAGGGCAAGCGCGTCAACGTCGGTAATCCGGGTTCCGGTCAGCGTGACACTCTGGAAGAGATCATGGCCGTCAAAGGCTGGGATCGTTCCGCCTTCGCACTCGCTGCCGAGCTGAAGCCGGCCGAGCAGGCCAGCGCACTGGGCGACAACAACATCGACGCCATGACCTACTTCGTCGGTCATCCCAACGGCGCGATCCAGGAAGCCACCACCACCACCGACGCCGTTCTGGTACCGGTGACCGGCGCCGAGATCGACAAGCTGCTGACCGAGAAGACCTACTACACCAAGGCCGACATCCCTGGCGGTCTGTACAAGGGCAACGATCAGCCGACCCCGTCCATTGGCGGCAAGGCCGTGCTGTCCACCAGCGCCAAGGCTGACCCGGAAGTGGTCTACCAACTGGTCAAGTCGGTGTTCGACAACATCGATCGCTTCAAGCGTCTGCACCCGGCCTTCGCTGACCTGAAGGAAGAAGACATGATCAAGGTCGGTCTGACTGCCCCGCTGCATGAAGGTGCCGAGCGTTACTACAAGGAACGCGGCTGGCTGTAAGCCTCAGGCCCTGCTGGTCAGTCGGTCAGGGCCATTGGTGATGCGTCGCCAGGCGCATCACGCGATTCGCTTCTAGTGTTAAACAAACCCGTAGGCGCAGGTCTGCGGGTTTTGCCGTTTTCCGTTTACTCAAATGCAGGTTCGCCCCATGCATGACAAGCAACTTTCCACCGAGGAACTGATCGCCCAGGATGTCGGCGCGCGTATGCCCGTTGGCCCGATGGCCCAGGTGATCACCGGCCTTGCCCTGCTCTGGTCGCTGTTCCAGCTGTGGATCGCCTCACCTTTGCCGTTCATCTTCGGCGTTGGCGTGCTCAACGATACCCAGACCCGCGCCATTCACCTGGCGTTCGCCTTGCTGCTGGCCTTTCTCGCTTACCCGGCGTTCAAGAAGTCGCCGCGTGATCGCGTGCCGCTGCTGGATATCGGTCTCGGCCTGGTGGCTGCAGCCACTGCCGCTTATCTGTTCATCTTCTACCAGCAGTTGGCGCTGCGTCCTGGCAGCCTGACCACGGGCGATCTGGTCACCGCCTGCATCGGCATTCCGCTGCTGCTGGAGGCCACGCGCCGTGCGCTTGGTCCACCCCTGGCGATCATCGCCCTGGTCTTCCTCGTCTACAGCCTGGCTGGCCCCTACATGCCCGGCCTGCTGGCGCATCGCGGGGTCAGCTTCAACGCGCTGGCCAACCACCAGTGGATCACCACCGAGGGCGTGTTCGGTATCGCCCTGGGCGTATCCACCAGCTTCGTTTTCCTCTTCGTATTGTTCGGTGCGTTGCTCGAGCGCGCGGGTGCCGGCCATTACTTCATCCAGTTGGCATTTAGCCTGCTCGGCCACTTCCGTGGTGGCCCGGCTAAGGCGGCGGTGCTAGCTTCCGGCCTGACCGGGATGATCTCCGGCTCGTCGATCGCCAACGTGGTGACCACCGGCACCTTCACCATCCCGATGATGAAGCGCACCGGCTTCTCCTCGGAGAAGGCCGGCGCGGTCGAGGTGGCCTCTTCGGTCAACGGTCAGATCATGCCGCCGGTGATGGGGGCTGCGGCGTTCCTGATGGTCGAGTACATCGGCATGCCCTATGTCGAGATCATCAAGCACGCCTTCCTGCCTGCCGCAATTTCCTACATCGCGCTGCTCTACATCGTTCACCTGGAGTCGCTGAAGCTCGGTCTGCAGCCCATCGGTGGGCACCAGCCCAAGCCCTGGCTGCGTCGCCTGACCGGTTTCGCCTTCGGTGCGGCGTTGATCAGCGGCGTGTCGCTGGCGGTCTACTACGGCCTCGGCTGGCTCAAGCCGGCGCTTGGTGAGTACGCCCTGCCGGGTATTGGCGCGCTGCTTGCGGTGGTCTATCTGGCGCTACTGAAGGTTGCGGCCAGCGTGCCGGTGCTGCCAGCCGAAGACCCTAACGCGCCGCTGGAAGAACTGCCGCAGACCCGCGCGGTGCTGCTCTCCGGTCTGCACTTCCTGCTGCCGGTGGTGGTGCTGGTGTGGTGCCTGATGATCGAGCGTCTGTCCCCCGGTCTGTCAGCCTTCTGGGGTAGCGTGATGCTGATCATCATCCTGCTCACCCAGCGCCCGCTGCTGAGCTGGATGCGCCGCGATGGCAGCCATGACCATGGCACCTTCGTCGATGGTGTGGTCGATCTGCGCGAAGGCCTGATCGCCGGCGCGCGCAACATGATCGGCATCGGTATCGCCACGGCGGCGGCGGGCATCATCGTCGGTGCGGTGTCGCAGACCGGCGTGGGTCTGGTGCTGGCCGATCTGGTCGAGTTGCTGTCGATGGGCAACTTGCTGCTGATGCTGGTGCTGGTGGCGGTGTTCAGCCTGATTCTCGGCATGGGCCTGCCCACCACCGCCAACTACATCGTGGTGTCCAGCCTGCTGGCGCCGGTGGTGGTGGCGCTGGGGCAGCAGAATGGCCTGATCGTGCCGCTGATCGCGGTGCACCTGTTCGTCTTCTACTTCGGCATCATGGCTGACGTGACGCCGCCGGTGGGGCTGGCCTCGTTCGCCGCGGCGGCGGTGTCCAAGGGCGATCCGATCAAGACCGGTATCGTGGCGTTCTTCTACAGCTTGCGTACCGCCGCGCTGCCGTTCCTGTTCATCTTCAACACCGACCTGCTGCTGATCGACGTCGACTTCTGGCATGGCGTGATCATCTTCATCGTGGCGACCATTGCCATGCTGATCTTCGCCGCCGGTACTCAGGGCTTCTTCCTGGTGCGCAGTCGCCTGTACGAGAGCGCATTGCTGTTGCTGGTGGCCTTCACCCTGTTCCGCCCCGGCTTCTGGATGGACATGCTGCACGATCCCTACCAGGAGGTGCCGCCGGCCCAACTGGCTCAGGCGCTCGATGGGGTCGAGGACGGCAGCTCGCTGCGTCTGCGCATTCTCGGAGAAAACGCCGTGGGTGATCCGCGCGAGTTCACCGTGCTGCTGCCGGTACCTGCTGGAGCCTCGGGCCAGGAACGCCTGGAGAAACTCGGTGTGAACCTTTACGAGGAGGGCGACAAGGTGCTGGTGGACAGTGTCACCTTCGGCAGCCTGGCCGCCGATGCTGGCCTGGAGTTCGACCAGCAGATCATCAGCGTGCGTGCGCCGACCGATCGCTGGATCAAGGAGCTGATGTGGATTCCGGGCTTCCTGCTGTTCGGCCTGGTGGTGCTGCTGCAGCGTCGCCGCAAGGCTGCACAAACCGCGTAGAAAGCGGCTTCACCACCCACAAGGCAGCTTCGGCTGCCTTGTGCGTTTATGCCCTGTCGACAGGTTGCTAGACTCGCCGACCTGACCATTCAGACAACAAGGACTCAGCCAGCATGTCGACGCCGCGCGTGCATTACCCCTGGTACAAGAAGGAAGACACCGACGCCTTTTTTGCCCTGTTCCAGAACAACATTGCCAACTTCGTGATCATTGCCATCAGCATGCTGAGCATGGGTTTCCCCGCCGAGATCGTGTTCGGCCAGGTGTTGCCGGGGGCGGCGGTTGCGGTGATGGCCGGCAACTTCTACTACGCCTGGAGTGCGGCACGGCTGGCGCGCAAGGAGAACCGCGCCGACGTCACCGCGTTGTCCTACGGCATCAGCACGCCGGTGATGTTCGTCTTCCTGTTCGGTGTGCTGCTACCGGCCAAAACCCTCACCGGCGACGCCGAGATGGCCTGGAAGGTGGCGGTGGCCGCCTGTTTCATCAGTGGCCTGATCGAGGCTGCCATCAGTCTGATCGGCAACTGGGTGCAGCGCCATCTGCCGCGCGCCGCCATGCTCGGCGCGGTGGCTGGTGTGGCGCTGACCTTCATCGCCGGGGAGATGCTGTTCAAGACCCTGGAAATTCCGGTGATCGGCCTGCTGGTACTGGCCATCACCATCGTCGGTCTGGTGGCGCGGGTGAGCATGCCATTTCACCTGCCTGCCTCGCTGTTCGCCATTGTCGTCGGCACAGCGCTGGCCTATCTGATCGGCGCGGCTGACAGCGGCAAGTTCAACGATGCCTTCACCCACCTGGGGTTCTACCCGCTGTTGCCTAATCTGGCCTGGTACGAGGGCTTGGGCCTTTTGTTCACCACTCTGCTGGCGCTGATGACGGTGATCCTGCCGATCACCCTGTACAACGCCATCGAGACCATGAACAACGTCGAGGCCATGAGCGCTGCCGGTGATAGCTACAGCGTGCGCGAGTGTCAGGCGGTGGACGGTCTCGGCACCTCGCTCGGTGCGCTGTTCGGTGGTGTGTTCCCGACCACCGTGTACATCGCCACGGTGGGGTCGAAATGGATGGGCGCCGGGCGCGGTTACAGCCTGCTCAATGGCGCGGTATACGGTCTGGCGACCATGTTCGGCCTGATCGCCTTCATCGCTGCCCTGATTCCGGTATCGGTGGTTGCGCCGATTCTGGTGTTCGTCGGCATGTCGATGATCGCCACGGCGTTCAACAGCAACCACGCGCGCTACTACCCGGCAGTGGCGCTGGCGATGCTGCCTTACTTCGCCAACTACCTGATGACCCGTTTCAATCGTGGCGCACCCGAAGTGGTCGAAGGCATTTCCAGTGCCATTGGCGCGCTGGGGCAGGGCGCCATGTTCAGCGCCATCCTGCTCGGTGCGATGTGCGTGGCAGTGATCGACCGGCAGTTCCGCCAGGCCACCATCTTCGCCTTGGTGGCGGCCGGCATGGCCTTCGTCGGCCTGATGCACGCACCGAAGCTGGCCTGGTACGCGGCGCCGGACTTCGTCCATGGCTATCTGCTGATGGCGTTGTTCTTCGCCTGGTATGCCTGGCGCGGTGTGGAGCCTGCCGCGCCTGAGCGAGTGACCGGCGCGGACTGAGTCACTCGCCGCCTTCGAGCTTGAGGGCGCCGGTTTCGCCGCCCTCCAGTACCACGTAAGCGCTGGAGCAGAACAGCGAATTGAGCCGTTTCATGTCGGCGATCAGCTCCAGGTGCAGGGAGCTGGTCTCGATGCTCTGCACCACCTGGCGTTGCAGCCGACCGATATGGGCATGCGCCAAGCGCCGTTCCTGGGCGCGGAAACGACGTTTCTCACGCAGCAGCTGGCTGGCGCTGGCGTGATCGGCGCTGAGGAATACGTTCAGTCCCAGGCGCAGGTTGGCCGTCAGCTGCCCATGCAGGCTGGTCAGTTCCTCCAGGCCTTTCTCGGAGAAGGCCCGGCGTTGCGCGGTCTTCTCGTTCTGGATCTTGCCGAGCATGCGTTCGATGAGATCACCGGCCTGCTCCAGGTTCACCGCCAATTCGAGAATCTCCGCCCAGCGCCGGCTTTCATGTTCGCTCAGCGCTTCGCGTGGGATCTGTGCGAGGTACAGCTTGACCGCCCGGCACAGGCTGGCGACATCGTCATTGAGGCTGCGCAGCTCCTTGTTCAGTGCCGGCTGGTTCTGCTCCAGCACCGGTAGCAGGCGGCCGAGCATGGCTTCGATTTTGTCGCCCACGCGCAGGGTTTCGCGCACGGCGTTGGCCAGCGCCAGGCTCGGCGTGGCCAGGGCTGTCGGGTCGAGGTGGCGCGGGCGGGCGATGCCGCTGTCGTCGGCTCGGTCCGGCAGCAGCCAATTGCAGAAGCGCGCCATCAGTCCGACGCTGGGCAGCATCAGTACGGCGCGCAGGCTGTTGTAGAGCAGGTGGAAAAAGATCACCAGCTCTGCCGGGCGCCAGTTCAGGCCATCCAGCCAATGGGCCAGTGGCTGCAGCACGGGCAGCACCAGCAGCAGCCCGATCAACTTGTAGATCAGGCTGCCCAGCGCTACGCGGCGCCCAGCCGGGTTCTGCAGGCTGCTGGTGAGAAAGGCCAGCAGACCGCTGCCGATATTGGCGCCGATCACCAGGCCGATGGCTACCGGCAGGCTGATCAGCCCTGCGCCGGCCAGGGTTGCGGTGAGCAACACAGCCGCCAGGCTGGAGTAGGTGAGCAGGGCGAACAGCGCACCGACCAGCGCGTCGAGCAGCAGATCGCCGGTCAGCGAGGCGAACAGCACACGGATGCCGCGTGCCTCGGTTATCGGTGTGGCGGCGGCGACGATCAGCTCCAGTGCCAGCAGCATCAATCCCAGGCCGATTGCCACGCGGCCGAGTTGGCCAGCACGGGTTTGCCGACGCGAGAGGAAGAAGACCACTCCGACGAAGATCAGCAGCGGGCTCAGCCAGCTCAGGTCGAGGGTCAGCACGCGCGCCATCAGCGCGGTGCCGACATCCGCGCCGAGCATGATCGCTAGGCCGGGCGCCAGGGCCATCAGGCCCTGGGCGACGAAGGAGGTGACCAGCAAGGCCGTGGCGTTGCTGCTCTGCACCAGCGCCGTGACGCCGATGCCGGCGACGAACGCCAGCGGCCGGCGGCCGATGTTGTGGCTGAGCACCTTGCGCAGTTGTGACCCAAACACGCGCAGGATGCCGGTACGTACGATGTGTGTGCCCCAGACCAACAGGGCAATGGCTGACAGCAAATGCAGCAGGGTCAGCATAAATCGGCCCCCTGAAAGACGGCCGATTAGACGTTATGGTTTCGGCCTGTATAGATGAGCATCGGCCGAAATCGCTTATAAAGCCAGTCAACCGTCGCGCAACACCTTGAGTTCGGCGTCGTCGGCGGAGAAACCGCGCTCGAGTTTGAACTTGAGGCTGAGGTCGGTACGCGAGTCGGCGAACTTGAGCGCTTCGGCCAGGTTGATGCGGCCGGCTTCGAGCAGGGCGAACAGGTGCTGGTCGAAGGTCTGCAAGCCCTGTTCGGCAGCCCGTGCTATGGCTTCGCGTAGTTCGTCCAGCTCATCGCGCTGGATCAGGTCGCGGATATAGGGTGTACCCAGCATCAGCTCCACCGCCACCACGCGCTTCTGTGCGATGCCGGGCACCAGGCGCTGGCCGAGCACCGCCAGCAGGTTGTGCGCGACGTCGGCCAGCACCTGCTTGCGGGCGTCGTCGGGGAAGAAGCGGGCGATGCGCTCGATGGCGTGGCTGCTGCTGGTGGCATGCAGGGTCGCTACGCACAGGTGGCCAGTTTCGGCGTAGTGCAAGGCGTGCTGCATGGTGGCCGCGTCGCGGATTTCGCCGAGCATGATCACGTCCGGCGCTTCGCGCAGTACGTTACGCAGGGCGTCGTCGAAGCTGTGGGTATCGAGGCCGACTTCACGCTGGTCGATGATCGAGCGCTGGTGGCTGTGGAGGAACTCGATAGGATCTTCGATGCAGACGATATGGCCGCTCTTGTGGCGGTTACGAAAATCCAGCATCGCCGCCAACGTAGTTGACTTACCCGAGCCCGCCGCGCCAGTAACCAGGATCAGTCCGCGGTCCTGCATGGCCAGCTTTTCCAGCAGCTTGGGCAGGCCGAGTGCCTCGAAGTCGGGAATCTGGCTCTTGATCAGGCGCACCACCATGGCCACTTCGCCGCGCTGGTAGTAGACGTTGACCCGATAGCGTCCGGCGCCCTGCAGGCTCACCGCCAGGTTCATCTCCAGATCGCGTTCGAACTCGGCGATCTGTTTCTGGGTCATCAGCTGATAGGCCAGTTGCTGCACTTCGCCAGCCTTCATGATGCGCTGGCCCAGCGGCTGGCTGTTGCCTTCGACCTTCAGGTGCGGCGGGGCGCCAACGCTGAAGAACAGGTCCGAACCGGCATGCTGATGCATCAGTTGCAGGTAGGGGAAAACGTCGGGCTGGACGTTGCTGCTGCTATCGTTCATCGGCGTGTCGCAGTGGGTTGGTGGTGCAGCAAGGATAGCCGGGGTCTTGCAAGACCCCTTGTTCCGTATCAAGAGAACGGGGCGAATTGTCGCCCTATGACGGGGTTGCACTGGACAGCCTTGCCCACGAGGGCGAGAGTCAATGATCAGGGGCAGGAAGGCGATTGCACGCCAGTTATTGGAGAGATTGATTTTGGGATTTTGGGGGGCGGCTCTGTTGAGCCTGCTGTTGTGCGTATCGGTGCGAGCGGAGGTGCTGCACCTGGCCACCGGCGACGACTACGCGCCGTTCACTGGCAAGGCGTTGCCTGGGCAGGGCATGCTGACTCAGGTGGTGCGTGCTTCGCTGGCGGAGCAGGGCACGGCGATCACGCTCGACTGGCTGCCATGGAACCGCGGCTATCTGAAAGCCAAACGCGGTGATTACGATGCGACCTTTCCCTACGTCCGCTCCGCCGAGCGTGAGGCGGAGTTTCTCTATTCAGCGCCCATTTATGTGGCCGAGCAGTTCGTCTTCAGCCGTGCCGATGATCACGTCGAACTCGATGACCTGCCCACCATGATCGGCCGGCGACTGTGCTACCCGCTGGGCTGGCAGCCTCCGGCGGCGATTCAGCAATTGCTCGATCAGGGCGTGCTGCGCCGTCACTCTCCGCTGGGGCTGCAGGAGTGTGCGCGGCTGTTGCTGCTCAAGCGTGACGACCTGTTCATTGCCGACCGCAATCTGGGGGATAGCGCCTTGCGCACGGCCGGCGCCGACCCGGAGCAGTTTCATCGGTCACGGACGCCGTTTCAGAGCAACACGCTGCACGTCATCGTTTCGCGTCAGCATCCGCGTGCTGCCGAGTTGATCGAGCGCTTCAACCGCGGGCTCGAAGCGCTCAAGGCCCGCGGCGAGTATGAGCAGCTGATCGAAAGCTACGTCCAATAGCGGCTCAGGCCAGCAACATCATGATTGCCACCAGGCTGCCCGCTGCCAGCAGCGTCTGCAGGGTGATGATACCGGCCATCAGTTGACTGTCGCCGCCGAGCTGGCGGGTCAGTACATAGGCCGTGGGGGCGGTGGGCAGGGCGAAGAACAGCACCAGTACCGCGCTTTCCATCGCCGGTAGCGTCAGTGCCCACGCCACGCCCCAGGCCAGCAAAGGCATGGCCAGCAGGCGCAGGGCGCTGTTCCAGGTCAGTGCCGGGATTTCTCCGCCCAACTGCTCCGGCTTCAGTGCAGCGCCAACGCAGAGCAGGCCCAGCGGCAGGCTGGCAGCCGCGAGCAGGCTGAGCAGGCGATCCGTACCGCCTGGCAGGCCGATACCCGTGAGGTTGAACAATGCGCCGCCGAGGCAGGCGAGAATCAGCGGATTCTTGATGATCGGCAGCAGCAGGCTGCGTGCGCTGACGCCGCGCTCGGCGGTCAGCGACCAAACCGACAGCACGTTCACCGTCGGCACCATCAGGGCCAGCATGATGGCCGCCAGGGTCAGCCCCTCCTGGCCGAACAGGCTGCCGACCGCAGCCAGACCCAGGTAGGTGTTGAAACGCAGGATGCCCTGAGAGAAGGCGCCAAACCGTCCGGCCGGCCAACCACGCAGGCGTCGCACCAGCAGCAGTGCCAGCCAGGCGATGCCCAGGCCGAGCAGCACGGCTAACGCCAGGCGTGGCAAGGCCGGGTTGTTCAGTGGTGCACGGGCCAGGCTGGAGAACAGCAGCGCAGGGAACAGGATGAAGTAATTGAGGCGCTCGGCACCCGGCCAGAAGGCCTCGCTGGGAAACTCGCGCAGGCGCAGCCAGTAGCCGGCGACTATCATGGCGAACAGCGGCCACAGGGCCAGCAACAGGTCGATCACGGGAACCCCCGGTGGTGGTGAGCGCTTATCTTGGTCAGCGGCGCGGGGCAATGCAAGGCGGAGGCTGGATGAAGGTCGAACATCAGGGCGGTTGTCAGTGCGGCGCACTGCGTTATCGGATCGATGCGCCGCTGACGGACATCGCTCACTGTCATTGCGCGATCTGCCGGCGCAGCAGCGGTGGCATTCTTACCACCTGGGTCACGGTGCCACGCCAGGCATTTCACTGGCTGCGCGGCACGCCGAAAGCTTTCGCCTCATCGGCCAGCTGTACGCGCTACTTCTGCGCAGACTGCGGCGCACATCTTGCGTTGTTCACCTCGCTCAGCCCGGACACGTTGGATGTGACCGTCGCCACGTTGGACGAACCAGAGCAGGCCCCGGCGGATCGACATATCTGGGTTGGTAGTCGGCTGCCGTGGCTGACGGTCGATCCGCAATTGCCGGAAGAGTGGCAAGAAGAGATAGATTAGGCCGCTCAACGTAAATGCTTAAACGGATCGATTCAGAGTCAACCTCAGATTGAGGTTTGCGCCGAAAAGCATTCCCATGAAGCGATGTCTATGTCACATTTCGAAAAATGAAGTGCAGCTAACGTTTGAATACAAAAGGCTTTTTAGTCTTGCTGACTGACGCGATCTTCCTAAGTCATTTGGAATGATTGTGCCTTAATTTCTATTTTCAGATGGCCAGGGAAAGGATGACCGCACATGTCAGGCGCATTGCTCCGCACGGGTAACCTCCAGGAATTCAAGGCGCTGGGTGTCGATGGTCAACCGGTCTACAGCGCCGCGCTGCAACTACGCGAGGCTATTCGCCTGAAGATGGGGCGCGAAGCCTCCAGTTGCCTCGCTATTCCGCAGCCCAACGAAACCGGTGACCGTGTCGATTGGTACGCGCCTGCGGAGGGCGACGTGATCCCTTGGTCGGCGACCACGGTCGAGGAGCGCGCGGGCGCTTATGCTCAGCTCGAGGTGATGCACGCCAAACTGGGCGCTACCAGCGAAAGCATGCGTGCTGACGTGCAGCACCGGGAAAAGCAGATATTCGGGCGCCTGCTGGAAAAGACCGTTCACTTTCCCGACAGCGACCATGTCTATCTGGTCGACGGTAAGCCCGTCATCACCTTCTGGGGGTTCACCGATCACGCGGGAACCTATGATCACGATCCGCTGTTGTGCCTGCGTCCGCCTGTGCTCAGCGCTGCGCCGGTAGCACCGCTCGCGCCGCCCCCGCTGGCTGCCGCTGTGCCGGTTGAGGTGGTGAAGAAGTCGCGCTGGTGGCGCTGGCTGTGGCTGTTGCTCCTGCCATTGCTTCTGCTGCTGTTGTTCCTGCTGCGCGCCTGTGCGCCAACGGTCGAGTTGCCACTCGGCCTCGATCGTGTCGATCTGCCGGGATTACCGACGTATGAGCGTGATGTCGATGTGTCCGGGCGTGGTGGTCTGGTCGATGGTGCCGGATCGGGCAGCGCTGCGGTCGATGGACATCTGCCAGACGGGCAAGAGCCTGGCGCGCAGGAACCGACCGCTACCGAACCAAAGGACGGCGCTGCTGCCCCCGACGAGTCAGAGGTACCGGGTGACGAACCGCCGCTGCCTGCGCCTGGCGATGCTGAAGAGCCGTCTACCGAGCCACCACAGGATCAGCAGGAGCCGCGCAAGCAACCGCCGGGTCGTGACGTACCGCAAGACCTGAGCATTCCGCCGCAAGCACTGGAAACCGGCTCCACCGAGTTCCTCAACGGTAACTGGAAAGCGGGTGCCGGTATTCAGGATGCGCAGACCGGCAAGCCCATGCAGCTCGACTATGACTTCAAGGATGGCAAGGGGCAGGTCAAGGTGCGGCGCGGTGATGGTGTCGAGTGCTCGGGTGCGGTGAATGCTGCGATACAGGGCGGCAAGCTGGCGATCAATAACCAGGGGCAGGCTGCCTGCAACGATGGCAGCAGCTACAAGTTGCCGGACGTGGTGTGCAGCCCGGAGGCCCGCAGCGCCGCTGACTGCACGGGCAGTTATGAGAACAAGCAATTCCCCATGTCCATGAGGCAGGGCGTCCAGTAACAGGCCCTTGAAATTCCAGGCGGTTCCAACGGCCTGCCACGACCCGAGAACAGGGCGGAAAAACGCATCATGTTTCCAGAAAAGACCGACTACGAAGACAAGATCACCCTGATTATGGGCAGCGGTGTCCAGTTCCTGGATTTCGCCGTGACCCTTGAACTGCGTCGCGAACTGCCTGGCGAGTTCGTCCGCCAGCGCAACGATGGCCCGTTGGCGCGGCTGATGTTCGATGACCGCAACAACAGCTTTTTTCATCCGGCAGCCCCAGGCAATCCTGTGAGTCCGGCCTACAGCGTAGCGGTCGACCAGTCGGTGCGCCTGCTCAAGGGCCTGTGGCTGCCATTGCCATTCTTTCGCTTCAGTCCGCCTCGGCGTTTCGACGATGGCCCGTCGAACTGGGCGCGCATGCGCATCATTGAGCTCAAGGAGGGTGAGGACCCGGATGGTCATACCCACCGGGTGACCTTGGCCTTCGATACCAAGGTGTTCGCCAGCCGTAGCGATACTGCCTATCTGGCGCCGACCAGTGACGACGTGCGCGCCGGCGCAGCATTTGCCCTGGCGCATCAGGCCGACGAGATGGGCTGGTTTCTCGACCTGGCCTGGGTTGATGGCTGGCTGCGCGAAGTGTTCGCCGAGCAGGCGCAACTGCCGCCGATACGCATGCAACTCGATGACATCGAGCACGAGTGTCAGGAGCTCTATCACCAGGCGCATTACCTCAACCTGCTGCACCTGCTCGGTACGGCGTTGCCGGTGCCAGAGCTCAAGGTGGTGTCCAACCGCGACAGCGACCTGCACAAGGCGATTCCGGTGGACATGGTGCTCGATGTCGGCAACTCGCGCACCTGCGGCATCCTGATCGAAGATCACCCGCAGGAGAACGATGGCCTGAGCAAGCGCTACGAGCTGGAACTGCGTGACCTGACCCAGCCCGAGCACGTTTATCCGGAACCTTTCGAAAGCCGTATCGAGTTCGCCCAGGCGGTATTCGGTAAGGATCACTTCTCTGTGCAAAGTGGCCGTCGCGAGGCCTTCCAGTGGCCGACCATCGCCCGTATTGGTTGCGAGGCCGGGCGTCTGGCCAGTCGCCGACGTGGCACCGAAGGCTCGACCGGCCTGTCCAGCCCGAAGCGTTACCTGTGGGACGAGGACAACTACGAGCCGGGCTGGCGCTTCAACTGCGCCTACGTCAAATCCGAGAGTGAGCCACACGCCACTGCCGCGCCCGTCGCCGGGCTAATCAATGAGAAAGGTCAGGCACTCTACAGCCTGCCCTTCGATGAACGCATGCCGGTGTTCCACCCGCACTATTCGCGCAGCTCGTTGATGACCTTCATGCTCTGCGAAGTGCTCGGCCAGGCGCTGATGCAGATCAACAGCCCGTCGCAGCGCCTGCGCATGAGCCATTCGCGCGTACCGCGCCACTTGCGCTCGATCATCCTCACCGTGCCGCCGTCGATGCCCAAGCCCGAGCGCGAGATCTTCGCCAAGTGCATGGAGCAGGCCATCGGCCTGGTGTGGAAGAGCCTCGGCTGGCACCCCGAAGATGATCCGATCAACATCAAGGATGCCAAGAGCCGCGAGACCGCCTGGCCATTCCTGCCGGAAGTGCATGTGCAGTGGGACGAGGCCACCTGCGGCCAGGTCGTCTACCTGTTCAACGAAACGCAGAACAACTTCGCCGGCCGTCCGGAGGAGTTCTTTGCCACCATGGCGCGCCCGGATCAGCCGCACAAGGATCGCCTGACCATCGCCTCGATCGATATTGGTGGTGGCACCACCGACCTGGTGATCACCGAGTACCGGCTCGACGATGGCGTGGGCAGCAACGTCTACATCACCCCGTCACAGCGGCTTCGCGATGGTTTCAAGGTCGCCGGTGACGACATCCTGCTCGACGTGATCCGCCAGTTCGTCCTGCCGGCATTGGGCACGGCGCTGCGCGAGGCGGGTGTCGACAACCCCGATGCGCTGCTGTCCAAGTTGATCGGTAGCGAGCCTCTGGCTGTGCAGGACGCCGTGTTGCGTCAGCAACTGACCCTGCAGCTGTTCAGCCCCATCGGCCTGCGCCTGCTCAAGGCCTACGAACAATACGACCCGCTGGATGCCGGCACCCTGGTCAGTGGCACCTTCGGCGAACTGCTCGGCGACGAGCGTCCCACCGACGATGTGCTCGACTATTTCAGCAGCGCCGTACGCCGCCAGCTGGGTAGCGGCAGTGAGCCGTTCGACCTGCTCGCCACACCGCTGAATGTCAGCCTGCGGCGCATTCACGAGGCGTTCATCGGTGACCGCATGAACATCGGCAAGACCATCCAGGCGCTGTGCGAAGTCGTCCACAGCTACCCCTGCGACGTGCTCTTGCTCACGGGCCGGCCGTCGCGCCTGCCCGGCCTGCAGGCGCTGTTTCGCAAGCTGTTGCCGTTGCCGCCGGGACGCATCCTGCCGCTCAATCAGTACCGCACGGGTGGTTGGTACCCGTTCAACAAGCTGGATCGCATCGAGGATCCGAAGACCACGGCTGCGGTCGGCGCCATGCTCTGTTTGCTCAGTCGTAGCCTGCGTCTGCCCAACTTCTTCTTCCGTTCGGCGGCGTTCAAACCCTACTCGACGTTGAAGTTCCTCGGTCTGATCGACAACAACAACGTGATCAAGGACGGCAACGTCTACTTCCGCGATATCGATCTCGACGACCCCGAGTACGAGCTGCCTGAGTTGACCTTCGACATGCGCGGCACCATGCGCCTGGGCTTTCGCCAACTGGCCAACGAACGCTGGTCGGCAGCGCCGCTGTACATCCTCAGCATCGAGAACCAGAAGCTACGCGAGCAGGTCGCCGCCCAGGGCCTGGTGCTCAAGGTGCGTCTGGGCATCAAGCCTTCGCGCAATCCGGCCGAGGGCAGCGAGAGCTTTGAATTCCTTGGCGCCGAGTCCAACAGTGGTTCGGTCAGCCGCTCGCACATTCGCCTGCGCCTCAACACCCTGTCCGACGCCGGGCTGGGTGAATCCCAATATTGGCTCGACAGCGGGAGCGTGTTTCGAAAATGAGTAACTCGCCTGAGCAACTGACCCAACACTGGGCCGCCATTCATACCGGTGCCGGAGAGGCGATCCGCTGGATCGACGACGTGCGCCGCAGCGCGCCACGCCTGGACAACGAAGCCGACGACCTGATCCTCAGCCTGCGCCGCGTGCGTAATACCGCTCGACGGCTGGGCGGCGTTTCCGGCCTGCCGATGACCGTGGGGTTCTTCGGCCTGTCCCAGGCCGGCAAGTCGTACCTGATCTCGACCCTGGCTGCCGGTGCCAACGGCAAGCTGGAAACCGATTTCGGTGGCAGCCGCCTGGACTTCCTCACCCACGTCAATCCGCCGGGTGGTGGTAAAGAGGCCACCGGTCTGGTCACCCGTTTCAGCCGCACTGCGCGCCCCGGCCCGGACGATTTCCCGCTGGAGTTGAAGCTGTTCGGCGAGGTAGAAATGGCCAAGGTGCTGGCCAACTCGTTTTTCAACGACTTCAACACCGAGAAGGTGTCGTACCGCCTCGACGAAGCGGCCATCCGCCAACTGCTCAAGGACCTCGGCAAGCGTCGCCAGCTCAAGCCGGTGCCCGGCGTCAGCGAAGACGACGTGGTCGCCCTGTGGAACTACCTGCAAGACAGCTTCCCGGCGTCGCTGAGTGGCCTGGCCGGTTACTACTGGCCGGCGGCCGTGGAGCTGGCACCCTGGCTGGCAGTTGAGGATCGCACCCGTTTGTTCTCGATCTTCTGGGGCGAGATCAACGAGCTGAGCGAGGCCTATCAGAGCTTCGCCAAGACCTTGGGCAGCCTGGGCAACGCCGACCGCGTGTTCGCCCCGCTCGACGCTCTGGTACGGCAGACCGACAAGGGCCTGTCGCAGGCCGACAGCATCATGAACGTCGACATGCTCGAGCGTCTGGGCAAGGATAGCGACAAGCGCATCGGCGTGCGGCCATTGATCGACGGTGAACTTCGCGCACCGGTCGAGCTGTCCCTGGCGCAACTGGCGGCGCTCACCGTCGAGCTGGTGTTCCCGCTGGTGGAGCCGACCAGCGAGCCGCTGTTCGAGCAGGTCGACCTGCTCGATTTCCCCGGCTATCGCGGTCGCTTGTCGGTGGAATCGCTGGACGACGTTCGCCGCGCGGTGAGCAGCGACGAGGCCAGCCCGGTGGCGCAACTGATCCTGCGTGGCAAGGTCGCCTACCTGTTCGAGCGCTACACCGACAGCCAGGAAATGAACGTGCTGATCGTCTGCACGCCGTCGAACAAGCAGTCCGACGTCACCGCCGTCGGCCCGGTACTGACCCGTTGGATCGACAAGACCCAGGGCGCCAAGCCCGAAGAGCGCGCCCTGCGCAAACCGGGCCTGCTGTGGGCCATCACCATGTTCGACATGCGTATCGGCAGTGACCTGGACAAGTGCGAAGACCTGCTGCGCCTCGGCTGGGGCAGTGGCGGCATGATGAAGATGACCATGCTCGAACGCTTCGGCCAGTACACCTGGCTGCAGGAGTGGACGGCTGGCCAGCCCTTTGACAACACCTTCCTGGTGCGCAAACCGCGCATGAAGGTGACCTTCCTCGATGTGCAGGCGGGTGAAGAGATTGGTATCAACGCCACCGCCCAGGATTCGCTGGCGCTGATGCGCAGCACCTTCGGCGAAAACGAAACCGTACAGCGTCACGTCAACCAGCCGCTGCAGGCCTGGGATGCGATGCTCGCGCTGAACGATGGCGGCATGGGCCGTATCAGCCAGTACCTGCGAGGTGTGGCGCTGCGCGAGGTCAAGCTGGGGCGTATTCGTGAACAGCTCGATGATGTACTGCATCTGCTGGAAAACCGCCTCGGCCACTGGTTCCAGGCCGAAGGCGCCGGTGAGCTGGAGAAGAAGCGCAAGATCGCCAAGCAAATATTTGACGCGGTCTGGCCGCGGCGCATTCTGCTGGGTGAACTGTTGCAGAGAATGCAATTGCCTGACGATCTGGTTCGAGGTCTGTACCTGCGTGCTGATGACGAAGAACCTACTGCTTTGGTGAGCGATAGCGGAAGCAGCGGTGTTGTAAGCGGGGGCGCGCTCAACCTGGGTGACGACCTGGGTCACGACGATGGTTTCGACCTGTTCGGTGACAGCGAGCCGACATCCCGCTCGTCGAGCGATGTCGCACCGCTACGCTCCAGCGGTAGCGATGCACGTTTCGCCCAGGCCGTACTGCGTGAGTGGATCAGCCACCTGCGTCACCTGCCTGAAGACATGCGCCTGATGACCTATCTAGGCTTCTCCAAGCCAGCGGTCGAGGCTCTAGTCGATGAACTCATCACCAGTGCCAGTCGCCTCGACCTGCAAACACGCCTGCTACAGGCCATCGTCAGTACCGAGCAGATTGGCACCAAACGCGAGCAACTGGCCGGGCGCCAGGTGCTTACTGCGAAAACCGTGCTGGGCGATTTCATCGGTTGGCTAGGTTTCATCGAGGCACCGCTGGAACAGCGTCCTGACAGTCGCATCGAGCGTGGCGCCAAGCTTTTCCAGGCGCCGCCGGTTATCGTCCCGGGCAAGCTGCCGCAATTGCCTGCGCAACCTCTGGAACACACACGCAACTATGTGGGCGATTGGTTGGTGGCACTGACCAAGATCGCTGAAGACAACGCCGGTCACAGTGCTGGCCGAGAAATTACACCGGAGCAGAACGAGGCGCTGGGCAAGGTGCTCGCCACCCTGCATGCGGATCGGACGGAATAAGTCATGCTGAGAATCGAACTGAAGGCAGCGCAGAGCGGCCAACCTGGCCATGGAGAGCTGACCGTACATGGTTGGCAGGAGGGCAGCGATGCCCTCGAACTGACCGTGCAGCGCAATCAGGATGGCCGTTACCTCGGTGAAAGCGGTGAGTGGGATACCAGCCCATCATGGCATACGCTCGATGGCTTGAACCTGGTTGATGAAAAGCTCAATGGCGAGGTCGGCCCCTGGCTGATCGACCCACTGATGCTCGACCCGCAGATGGCCTACATGCTGCAACTGCGTAACGAGGACGGCAGCGACAAGGGTGTGCTGCGCATCCTCGGCACCATCCTGTCCTCGAAGGCCGCCGGTAATTCGAGCCACGACGAAAAGAAAGTCGAGCGCAAGGCCGAGCCGGTTATCGCACCGGTCGTAGAACCCGAGCCAGTCCCACTGCCTGAGCCAGAGGCCGAGCCGGAGCCCGTCGAGCTGTCCCTCGACGAGCCGCTGGTTGCCGAACCCATAGCGCCACCACCGCCAGCGACTGTTAAAAATCCCAGCAAGCTGCCGCTGATCCTGATCATCCTGCTGCTCGTGCTGGCCCTGGCCGCTGCCGCTTGGTGGTTCCTGCTGCGCAAACCAGCGACAGAGGATACGGCCGCTACCTCAAGCACTACCCCCGCGGCAGGTGACGCGGCGGTTTGCAGCGCGCAAGCCCTGAGCGAGGGCAGTGAAGACCTGGCCTTTATCCAGGCCTGCCTGAAGTCCAATCCGTCCAGCGAGCAGGTGCTGGAGATGATCGCCGCCGCCAAGGAAGCCAAGCGCTGTGGTGTGGTGCAGCGACTGTATGCGCACAAAGCGCAGTCGGGCGACGCCGCCGTTGCCTACGCCTATGCCCGCGAATATGACCCGCAGCATCACACCAGCGGTGGCTGCATCGAAGCCGCCGACGGCGAAACAGCCGCCTACTGGTATGAGATTGCGGTAAACAACGACCCGGGCAACCAGGACGCCAGCCAACGGTTGGAGGAGCTGAAGAAATGAGCCTGCGCACCAATGCCCGTCAGCCAAACGTTTGCCCTCATGCAATGCGGGCCTCTGTAGGAGCCAGCTTGCTGGCGATCAGCGGATCGACAACATCGCCAGCAAGCTGGCTCCTACCCAAGGCACCTTATCTGCTCGGCATTGCCCTGCGCACCGCCAAAGGCCTCAACCTGTCGCTGCTCGCCGGCCTGCTGATGGGCGCGGCAGCGCCGCTGATGGCAGCGGACAAACCGCTGCTGCAGGAAGGCAAGAAGGCCCTTTACCAGCGCGTGCTGACCACGCCGACCTGCCAGCTTGGCGATAGTGCCGGCGCTAGTGCCGGCAAGGCGCAGCCGGCGTTCACCCGCTTCTACGTGTACCAGCGTGAGCAGGCAGGCAACGCCGAGTGGTTGAGGGTCGGCCCCGACAGCTACGGCAAGACTGTTGGTTGGATCAACGGCGACTGCGCCGTACCGTGGAAGATGCAGATGACCTTGGCCCTGACCAATCCGGCCGGGCGTGATCCGCTGCTGTTCTTCCGCAACAAGGACAGTCTCGAACAACTCTTTGCCAAGGACGACCCGGCGCCACTGCTCAAGCCGATCCTGGCCAACATGAAGGCCAAGGGTCGTGATCCGGCAGTGGTTGCCCGCGAGCCGGATTACGCGGTGGATCTGGCGCAGAACTTCTACTTGTTGCCGGTGCTGGAAGCCGAGGAAACCTTCACCGAGAAGGGCTTCCAGGTGCGCCTGCTCAACGTCGCCTCGGTGAGTGCAGCGGAGTCGGCCGACAAGAAAGACGCGGACAAGACGGCCAATGCTGATGCCAACACCCTCAAGGGCTTCAGCGCTGCGGTGGTGTTCGTCATCGACTCGACCATTTCCATGGGGCCTTACATCGACCGCACCCGCGAGGCGGTCAAGCGTATCTACGATCACGTCGAGCAGGAAAAACTGCTGGATCAGGTCAAGTTCGGCCTAGTCGCCTACCGCTCCAGCACCAAGGAAGTGCCCAAGCTCGAATACGTCAGCAAGATGTACGTCGACCCGAGCACGGTCAAGGACGGTAAAGACTTTCTGGCCAAGGTCGCCGAGCTCAAGCCGGCTACCGCGTCCAGTAGCAGTTACGACGAAGACACCTACGCCGGCGTGATGCAGGCGCTGGATCAGGTCAAATGGAATGAGTTCGGTGCACGCTACATCGTACTGGTTACCGATGCGGGTGCAGTCGATGGTGACAGCAAGCTGTCGTCCACAGGCCTGAACGCTGACCAGGTACGCCTGGAGGCCAAGTACCGTGGCGTGGCGATCTACAGCCTGCACCTGAAGACCCCGAGCGGCTCGAAGAATCATGCCTCGGCCGAGGTGCAGTACACGGATTTGTCGACCAACGCCTTCCTCAATAAGCCGCTGTATTACCCGGTGGACGCTGGCAACGTCGAGAGCTTCGGCAAGATGGTCGACAGCCTTGGCGATGCCATCACCGCACAGGTCAAGGCGGCCTATCGTGGCGACATGGCGGCCGGTAGCGCGCTGGGTGCCGATGCAGAGTACGCCAAGGCGAAATCCGGCAAAGGTGGCGATGCCGCTCTGGCCGAGGATGCCGAGTTGCTCGGCCACGCCATGCGCCTGGCCTACCTTGGCGAGAAGACCGGTGCCAGTGCGCCGCCGGTGTTCCAGGCGTGGATCAGTGACCGCGACTTCGTGCGTCAGGACGTACCCACTACCGACGTACGTGTGCTGATGACCAAGAGCCAGCTCAGCGACCTTAGCGATGTGGTCAAGCAGATCGCCGACGCTGCTAACGAGGGCCTGATTTCACCCAGCGACATGTTCGAGCGCCTGCGTTCGGTGGCCGCGACCATGGGCAAGGATCCCAACCAGCTCAAGGACAAGACCATCAAGGTCGCCGACATGGGCCTGATGGCTGAATATCTGGACGGCCTGCCCTATCTCAGCGATGTGCTCAGTCTCGACGAGGAAACCTGGAAAGGCATGGAAGGGCTGGAGCAGGAGAAATTCATTCGTCGCCTGAACACCAAGCTCAAGTACTACCAGCGCTACAACTCCGATGCCGACCGCTGGGTGTCCCTGGCGCCGGGCAGCGACCCACGCGAGCACGTCTACCCGGTGCCGCTTGAGGCTTTGCCTTAGGACTTGAGTCATGTTGCATATCGAGGACATGCGCATTCGCCGGGGTAGCGACTACCAGATCGTCTTGCCGCGCCTGACTCTTGGCCGTGGTGAGGTGGCGGCAATCACCGGTGCCAGCGGTTGTGGCAAGAGCACGCTGCTGGAAATGATTGGTCTGATCCTGCGTCCCGACGGGCTCGGTCAGTTTCGCCTTGGAGATACCGGTGGGCTGGATGTTGCCGCGCTGCTGCGCGATGACCGCCAGGCGCAATTGGCCGATATCCGCGCCCAGCGTTTGGGCTTCGTGTTGCAGAGTGGCGGCCTGCTGCCGTTTCTCAGTGTGCGGCAGAACATCGAACTGCCCCGGCGCATGCTCGGCTTGCCCGGCAAGAGTGAACTGGTCGATGAAGCAATCGGCCGTCTGCGCCTGCAGCCCTTGCTGGGCAAACTGCCGGCGCAGCTGTCCATCGGCGAGCGCCAGCGCGTGTCGTTTGTCCGCGCCATCGCCCACGAGCCCGACCTGCTGCTGGCCGACGAGCCGACTGCGGCGCTCGACCCGTTGCAGGCGCGGCGGCTTTTCGAACTGATCATCGAGATCGTCCAGCGCTTCCAGATATCCGCGCTGCTGGTGACTCACGACTGGGATCTGGTGCGCGACTGCGCGATCCGCAATATCGTCGGCACGCCCGACAGCCAGGCCGACGGCACGGTGTTCCATGACGCCGCCTGACGTGCGTCCGCGACTGCACCTGCTGATCGAGCTAGCAGCGCGCGACCTGTGGCACGACCGCAAGGTGTCGCTGTGCATCGTCGCCTCGCTGGTGGCGGTGATCGCGCCCCTGCTGCTGTTGTTCGGCCTCAAGCACGGCGTGGTCTCGCAGCTCAATGACGAGCTGCTCAGCGACCCGCGTAACCTCGAAGTGCGCGTGCTCGGCAACTATGACCTGGCCGGCGGTTGGTTCGAGCGTTTGCGGGCCCAGCCTGGCGTAGGCTTCGTCATCCCGCTGACCCGTTCGCTGAACACCCAGGCCGACCTGCTGCGCGACAGCCAGCATTTCGTCGCCAATGCCGAAGTCATCCCCACCGCCAGCGGCGACCCGCTGATCGACCCATTGCCCGCACCGGCAGCAATCGATCAGGTGCTGCTCAGTGCCAGCGCGGCCAGCAAGCTCGGCGTGCAGGCCGGTGACACCCTGCGCCTGCTGGTACTGCGCAAGCTCGATGGCAACAACGAACGCGGCGAACTGCCGGTAAAGGTCGCCGGCGTACTGGAGCACAGCGTCTTTACCCGCCAGGCAGTGCTGGTATCGCTCGACCTGCTGGTGGCCATGGAGAACTTTCGCGATGGCTATGCGGTGCCGTTGCTCGGTTTCAGCACCGGCGAGGCGGCCCCGCTGCGCGAGCGTTATGCCCGTGCACGGGTCTACGCCAGCGGCCTGGATGACGTGGCCAGCATTGCTGCCTGGCTGGATGGCGAACATATCGAAAGCAGCACACGGGCCCGCGAAATCGAATCGGTAAAAGCCATCAGCCATGTGCTCGGGCTGATCTTCGCGGTGATCGCCTGGACTGCGGTGATCGGCTGCGTGGCCTCGCTGGCCGGCGCCTTTCTCGCCAATATCGACCGCAAGCGCAAGGATCTGGCCCTGCTGCGCCTGCTCGGCTTCCAGCGCTCGGCCGCCGGGGCCTACGTGATGATCCAGGCGGCGCTGCTTACCTGCCTGGCCTTCGTCCTCGGCTACGGTGCCTATTTGATCGGCAGCGCCGTGTTCAACTCGGCACTAGGCAGCAACCTGGCGGACGGCGGCTTCGTTTGTAAACTGGAAAACATTCATATTCTGCTGGCCTTCGCCAGCGCATTGCTGATCGCCATCATCGTGGCGGCTGTAGGAGGGTTTCGTGCGATCCACATTCAACCGGCTGAAAGCCTGCGCGACCTCTGAGCAGGCCTTGCTGGCAGCGGTAGCGTTGCTGGCGCTGAGCAGCCTGCCGGCCCAGGCTGCCTGGGAGGAGAAGTACTACAACCCTAAACCGCTGGCCGATGACGTGATCCTACCGATGCCGTGCGAGGGCTCGTTGGTGCTGCGCAAGGTACAGGTACCGGTCGCCAGCCCGATGGGTGACTACGGCGTGACGCTCGGCCAGGATAGCGACGAGTGGGGCTACATCGAGCAGGCCCGGCCCAGCTACATCGCCGGTAGTTTCACGGTGCAGAAACCGGAACCGGGGCGCTATTACCTGCTGGCCAAGTACGAGTTGAACGAGCTGCAATACCAGGCCGTGATGAACGATACCTGTCCGGCGCCTTCGACCAAGCTGCGCCTGCCGCAGGTCGGCATCAGCTGGTTCGACGCCACTGCCTTTGCCGACAAATACAGCCTGTGGCTACGCAAGAATGCCGCTGCCAAGTTGCCCACGGAGGACGGCGCTGCCGGCTTCCTGCGCCTGCCGACCGAGGCTGAGTGGGAGTTTGCCGCGCGTGGCGGCATGGCCGTCTCCCAGGCCGAGTTTCGTGACATTCGGTTCCCCACTCCGGATGGTGGGCTTGGTGCTTATGCCTGGTTCGCCGGTGCGCAGTCGGCCAATGGCAAGTTGCAGCTGACCGGTCTGCTCAAGCCAAATCCGCTGGGCTTGCATGACGTCCTGGGTAACGTCGATGAAATGCTCTTTGAGCCATTCCGGTTGAACAAGCTCGATCGTCAGCACGGCCAGGCCGGCGGTTACATCGTGCGTGGCGGCAACTACCTGACGCCGCAAGCCGAGCTGCGTACCGCGTTGCGCCAGGAACAGCCCTACTACGCCAGTGCTGGCGAGCAGAACAAGCTCAAGACCGGCGGTGTGCGCCTGGCCCTGGTGGCGCCGGTGCTGACCTCGCGCGAGCGCATCAAGCAGGTCGAGCAGGACTGGAAGAAACTCGGCACTCCGGCGGCGAGTAAGGCCACAGGCAGCAAGGACGACAAGGACCCGGTCGCGGAAATCGCCAGCATCGCCAGCGGCGTACAGGATGACGCGCTCAAGCAGCAACTGGAAAAACTGCGCGGCGATCTGCGCGCCAACACCCAGGCGCGTGACGAGCAGCGCGACCAGGCGATCCGCTCCGAACTGCAATTGGGTGCCTTCCTCTGCACCAAACTCAAGGACGATGGCATGTTCCTCGATACTCTGGAAGGCAACTACAAGCGTAGTTGTGAAGCGGGTGAAGATGACCAGATGAGCCGCTGCGATGCGCGCAAAGAGCAGCTCGAAGGTCATCGCAAGGTGCTCGACTTCATGCTCAACTACTATGCCGACACGGTGGTCAGTGGTGCGCTCAACTACACCTCGGCCACCGTCGAGCCGCAAGTCAGTGTGGTGGCTCAACAAATGGCGGCGCGCAGCAAAAGCAACCTGCGCAGTTACCTCGACACTCACTGGAAGAATCTGAATAGCTACATGAAAAGCGGCAAAGTGGCGCGCAGTCAGTGGCTGGAATCCTGTAAATCCATTTAAGCGAAGGGCATGGACATGAAAGCAGTAGCGTTGTTGGATCAACGGATGAAATGGGTCGTTCTGGGTCTCGCTCTCGTATTGACTGGCTGTCAGACCACCGGCACGA
The DNA here is from genome assembly GCF_900115475.1 of Ectopseudomonas composti. GTDB lineage: Bacteria > Pseudomonadota > Gammaproteobacteria > Pseudomonadales > Pseudomonadaceae > Aquipseudomonas > Aquipseudomonas composti. The sequence goes on along the minus strand of NZ_FOWP01000018.1, from coordinate 14,381 downwards.
CGCCGGCTGCTAATCAGGCGCCGGTCGACCCACGGTTGGCCAACAGCAGTTCGGCGCAGTTCTTCAGCAAGTCGGGCTGGCAAGCCTGTGCCGGTGGCGCGGTAGTCGGCATGCTTGCCTGCCAGCTGGGTAACCCGAGCAAGAAGACCCAGTGCATGGTTGCTGCTGGGCTGGCTGGCTGTGGCGTGGGCATGGGCGCCAACTACTACCTGGATACCCAGCGTAGCCAGTATGCCAACGCGGAAGACCGCCTGGATGCGACCATCGCCGACGTGCGCAAGGATAACCAGGAGCTGCAGATGCTCAGCGATACCGCGCGTAGCGTGATCGCGGATGACAAGCGCAAGATCGAACAGATCAAGCAAGACATTGCCGCCAACAAGGTGCAGAGCGCCCAGGCGCAGAAGCAGATCGCCGAGATCGATGCCAATACCGCCTACCTGAAGAAGTCCCTGGCCGACGTACGTTCCAAACAGCAGGAGTGGACCAAGGTTGCCGCTGCCGAGCGCGACAACGGTGCCCGTACCGATACCTTGGATGCGGAGATTGGCAAGATGCAGAAGCAGGTCGCGCAACTGGAGTCGGAAATCGACCAGCTGTACCAGCAACGCTCGTCGATCCGGCTCGGCTAAATAGCCAAAGGCTGTAGGAGCCAGCTTGCTGGCGATCAGCGCGCTCTGCCAGATGGCCAGCAAGCGGGCTCCTACGTAAACGATCAGGCCGTGTCATCACGCTTCAAGGAAACGTCCATGCACCCACTTCGCGCTCTTATCCTGCTGGCCGGCGTCGTCACCCTCGCTGGCTGTGCTGTGACCTCGCAGGAATGCGACCCACGCAATGCCGATGCCGGGTTCGCCACCAAATTCGGTTGCAAGACCCAGGGCGTCTACGCCCAGCGCGTCGAGGAGAAGGAAAAAATCCTGCTCGACGAGCAGAAAACCAACCAGCTGTTTCGTGATGTCTACGCCGCCATCGAGCAGGAGAAGGCGTCGGTCGGCAAGGACCTGGCGACCCAGCAGGCGCAGTACGCCCCCTTGAACAAGTCGCTGAATGCCCTGCTTGGTGAACTCAAGAGCAAGGCCAAAGGCAACCAGAAGATCGAGGCGGAGATCGCCGCACTGGAAAAAGACCTGCAGAACATCAACCAGCAGGAGAATCCGGCCGTGCTGCAGAAACAGGTTGAGCTGCAGAAACTGCGCAGCAAGGTTTCCAGCCTGGAAAGCGACCTTGGACTGCGTTGAGCACTGCCGTTACACCTGCATGCTGGTCGTTCCGCTAGCAGGTCTTTCCCTGACTCTCTCAGCAGGAAGCTGACCGCCATGAAGCGAATCTCCCGCCTGTCCTCCCAAACCCGTAGTGCGGCAGATGCGCTGGCCGGTCATGGCGAACTCACGCAGATCCTGCGCCGGCACCTGCCGCCGAGCACGGCGACCCTGTACGCCAAGCCGAAGCAGGCCGAGGGCGATGTCGTCGAGTGGTATTCGGATCTCGGCGGCCAGCCGGTACCGTTCAGCCAGTTGGATGAGAAAGAGGCGGCGCAGGTGCGCCACTTGCTCGACGAGCGACTGGCTTCCATCGAACAACTGGCTAGCCAGCTCGATGCGCAGGGTGGCGATGGTGTACGGCAGGCTGCTCTGTTGCGTGAAGCGGCCCGTTATCCCGACACCTCGACCCTGTATTCGCTCAATGGCCAGCCGCTGGTGACCTTCTGGGGCGGTGGCCAACTCCCTGTGCCGCCGATCACGCCTGTCACCGCGGCGGCGGGCGCGCTGTCGCCTGGCGCAGCAGCCGTGGTCAGCGAGGTGCCACGCAAGCGGCGCTGGTGGTTGTGGTTGCTGCTTGCCCTGTTGCTGCTGGCACTACTGGCGGCGCTCTGGTGGTGGCTGTTCTGTCGTGAGCCGGAAACCCCGCCCGCGCCGGTCGAGCCTCCGGTGGCCGAAGAGCCGGCCATATCTGAGGAGGTACCATCCGAGCCGGAGCCAGCGGAAGAGGAACCGGTGGTCGAGGAGCCCGAACCGGAGCCGGAAATTCCGCCACCACCGCCGATTCCCGAGCCCAAGCCTGAACCAAAACCCGAGCCCAAGCCGGATCCTGCCGAGCTGCTGAAAAAGCGTATCGATGGCATCGCCCGAGACTGTTCGGCCCTGCAGAAGATGCAGCGCGAAGAGCCGCTGCTCAAGGACAACGCCGCCCTGCGCGAGCAGGTCGAGCAGAGCTTGGCGAAGAACTGCAAGGAGCAGTTGATCACGAATGCCAAGAATCTCTGCCCCGATGAGCGGCCGAAGGAATTGGCGCCAGAGATGGTCATTGTCTTCGATGCTTCCGGCTCCATGGATATCAGCATGCTGGCCACGCCCAAGGAGATCGAACAGGCGACGATGGTGCAAGGAGTAGCCAATATCGCCACGCAGCTGCTACTTGGAACCAATGCCCCGAACACCATGGGCCGTGTATTCCGTGAGCCCAAGCGCATCACCACGGCGCGCGAGGCGACCATCGGCGTGGTGCAACAACTGCCCAGTGACGCCAACGCCGGGCTGGTGTTGGTGGAGAGCTGCCCGGGCGCACGCAGCGTTGGCTACTTCGGCCCTGGCCAACGCGCCGATCTGCTGTCACGCCTGCGCAACGTGACACCGATACAAGGCACGCCTCTGGCCGACGGCATTGCCAAAGCCGGACAGATGCTCGATGGGGTCAACCGCGAATCAGTAATGCTGGTGGTGTCCGATGGCGAGGAGAGCTGCAACCAGGATCCTTGCGCGATAGCCCAGGCCCTGGCTCGCAGCAAGCCGCATTTGAAGATCAACGTGGTCGATATCCTCGGCACCGGTGCCGGTAATTGCCTGGCAGCGGCGACCGGGGGCAAGGTGTTCACCGCGCGCAATGTCAATGAGCTGCAGATCATGACCAATCAGGCAGCGCAGGACGTGCTGCCGCCAGCACACTGCAAGCGCTAAGAACCAGGGTGGGCGCAAAGGGAGAGCGAGGCTAGGCTTGTATAGCGACGTGCCTGTCCACCCTCACGCTGCGTTGAGTTTCGGTCTGCGCATTTGCCTTACGGTAACTCCAGTCCACCGCTGGCCTTGTGCAAGGCACGCAGGTGTTCTCCGAGGGCAACCAGGTTGGCCTCGTTGGCTTCCAGTTCGGCCAGGCGCTCGGGTTGCAGCAGGTTGCGCACCTCACCATCGAGTTCGTCGCTGAGCTGGCGCAGTTGCTGCTGGCGCTCACGACTGCTGGCCTCAAGGCGCTCCCATTCTTTTTGCTGCGGCAAGCCGTAGCCACCTTCGAGCAGTTCGGCTGGGCGGCTGAGGAAGCCACTATTGGCGAGAATCTGTTCCAGCGCGGCGCCGGCCTTGTTCAGGCTTGGGTCGCCGGCGGCGCGGCCGGTCAGGTAGCGGCGCTTGAGTTCATCCTGTGCCAACAGCAATTGCCGGCGCAGTGCGGCCTGCTCCAGCAGCAGCAAGGCAGCGCTGGCGCGTAGGTCGGCCTGGTCGAACCAGCTGCGGCGAGCTTCGGCGGTCTGCTCCAGCCAGGTTTCGACGCTGTCCTGAGTGATCGGCAAGCGCTCTCGCAGCACCTTGAACATCGCCTGGTAACGCTCGCGGAAGGAGTCGAAGCGATAGCCTAGGCGCAGTGCCTCGCGTGGGTCGTCGAGCACCTGGGTGTCAGCCAGGCCGCGGGCATCCATCAACTCCAGCAGGCCGTTGGGCAGGATACTGTCGAGCGCCTGCAGACGTGGGTTGCCAGTGCCGCTGCGCAGCAGCTTGAGGGTTTCCACCGCACAGTTGTTGGAGACGAAGTAGTAGTCGCCGTCATAGCTCCAGTGTTGCTCGGCGGCACGTACCACCAGTTGTTCGACCTCGTCGCGCGAGAGGCGCAGCGGCACCGAGGCCAGGCTGCGCAACTCGACCTTGGTGTATTCGTCGATCACCTGCTCCAGCGGCAGCACGAACAGGCGTGATGGATAGACGCCGGTCAGGCCGTCCCAGCTCGACAGTTGCAGGTCGCCTACGAAGGCGCGATAGGACAGCACCAGATGGTGGTCGAGATCCAGACGGCAGTCCGGGCCACGCGGCCGGCCCGGCGCGCAGACCACCAGGCGTAGCATGCTGTGGCCCCAGCGGCTTATCCAGGCATCATTGGCTTCGGCGAGCAGGTAGTCGACTTGATACACGCGCTCGGGGTCGAGCCGCCCCAATGGCTGCTGGGCGAAGTCGCGCCCAGCATTGAGGTAGGGGTAGTCGCTGGCGCAGGGCTCGCTGGGCGGCGCCCAGTCGAAGTGCTCGCGGAAATAGCGCGCCAGCGAGGGACGGCGGCAGGCGTAGCTGGGGTCGAGCAGGAAGTATTCGAGATTGACCGCGACGAACTCCAGCGAGTTGCTCAGCTCGTAGCTGTCCGGGCTACGTGCGACCTGGCCGTTGTCCAGGTCGCGCGCGCCACGCTGGCCGACACGTTGCTGCCAACCGGCCAGATCGAGCAGGCGCGGGTCATCGCTGAGGGTGAAGCGTCGCTCGGTCTGGCCACGGCAATCCTCTGGCAGCCCGACCAGGCCTACCGAGTTGGCGCGCTGTCGGCATTGGCTGATGTGGCGGTGATCGCTCGCAGGCCATAGACGGGCGCGGTCATACAGGTGGGTCAGTTCGTGCAGCAGAGTGGCCAGTAGTTCCTGGCGTTCGGTGCCGTGCGGGCGACCGGTGCGATTTTCTGCCGCCGAGCCGTCGACCAGCCTCGGCAACAGTTCGGCATTGAGCTCGATACCGCTGAAACGCCCGACCTGACCGTAGACCTCCGCGGGCAGCCCGGCACGCCAACTGACCCTTACTTGGCGATCCAGTTGTTGGACGAAACGAGGGGGCAATGCCGCCATCGCCTCTTCAAGCAGGGTCTGGCTCGCCTGGCGTTCGGCGGCATCAAGGCTGCTGTCGTCCAGGTCCAGGCGTAGCTGCGCCTGGGCGCCGCCTGCGGCTATCGCCAGCAGCGCGACGCAGCACCAGGCGGCGAGGTGGATCACAGAGCGAGAATGGCTTCGGCCAGTTGCAGGTCGCTGGCAGTCTGCGCCTGCGGCAGCTGCTGGCGGATGGTCTGCAGCGCAGCTTCCAGTTGCGCGCCGCGAATCTCACCGGCACTGGCGACGAAGCTGGCGGCGTCGTCACGGGCCTGCACCACGGCCTTCATATCGCGCAGCGACGTGGTGGTGTCGGAGGTGAAATTGATGCTGCGATCCAGGGCGCGCACCACGATGTTGCTGGTGGCGACCACGGATTGGGCCTGGACGATGCCACTGAACAGGGCGCAGGCGGCGACGGCGATGACGAATGAACGACGCATGATAAGTAGCTCCGAGAACTGCAGAACGGACGATTTGACGTGGACAGGCCGGCGCGGTTCCCCGCGACCAGGCAGGTAGGCGAAGTTTACGGGGCCAGGCAGCGCCGGTCAGCAGCGAGCTGATCGATAGACGTGTGCAAAGTTTTCACAGGCTGAGAATGGCCTGAGCTAGGGCCAGATCATCCGCCGTCGCCAACTCGGCGTCATGATGGCGAATGTGCTCCAGTGCTGCTTCGAGCCGCGCGCTGCGGATCGCGCCAGCGCTGGCGACGAAGCTGGCGGCATCATCGCGGGCCGCGCGCAGCTGTTTCATGTCGCGCAACGAACTGGTCGCGTCCGACGTGCCCTCGACGCTGCCGGCCAAGGCTCCCCCCAGCGTATCGGTCGTCGCGACCAGACTGCTGGCACAGGCGGTGCCTGCCAGCCCCAATGAAAGGAGCGCTGCAATCAGGGATTTCTTCAGGTGCATATGGGGTAGCTCCGGTAGGGCGGGACGCTGTTCTGCCCGCATCCGCAGCTTAGCCCATCACGGTTTCCCGCTCCATTGCTGGCTCAGCGCCAGAATGGCTTGGCCAGTTCCTGCTCGCGCTCAGTTGTGCTGATGCCGGCGTCAGCCAGTTGTTGCTCGGTGAGCAGCGCCAACTGCCGACGGGTACGGCGGTTGCGCTGCCAATGACGCAGTGTCGAGTAGAGACCGAGCCAGTGCAGGGACTTGCCGTGTGCAGGGTGCGAGAGCGGTTCGTGAGTGCGGTCCATGGCGTGCTCCTGTCGAGAGACAAGGGTGGGGCAGCTCATGGTCTCGCAAGCGTTCGTGAACGAGCAGATACAACCGGAGGGAATTGTGCGGGGGCAGTGGAGATTTTATCGCAACTGTACTGCTCGCCAGGGCGATGACTGTTGCAGATAAAACGAAAGCCCCACCGCAGCAGAGACGGTGGAGCTCTCAGAAGATCCCAACTTGGGAGGGAGCAAAGCGGGGTGGTTAACGCCAGAACGGCTTCTGCAGTTCGACGTAACGCTGATTTTCGCTGATGCCGGCGTCGGCGAGCAGGCGGGCATCCAGTCGAGCCAGTTGACGACGGCTGACGATGCGGCGCTGCCACAGGCTGAGGGTGGCGATCGCGCGGAGCAGCCAGGCAGATTTGTCGCTGGCAACGCTGTGAGTTTGGAGCAGGGCGGAACTGAGGGTACGTTCCATGGTAGTCATCCTTCCGCTTGTGGCGGGTCTGGTGTTTGCTTTCGATGAGCAAATTATCCCGAGCGAAGCAGTGGCTCAGTAGTCACAGCTGGATGAAATTGTTGTGCTATTAGATAGGTTGCTTTGTAACTGTTAGGTCAGAAATTGGAACAACTGTACTGCCATTAAGTGAAAAGACTGGGTGCAACCGATTTATACGAGATTTTTACCTGGGTGCAACCCAATAGTACTGGTATTTAAAGCAGTACAGTTTCAAATTGATCTGTTGTGCTTGTTGACCTGAATATCAGCTTTCTACTGGTGCCAAAACGAGAAACCCGGCACGTGGCCGGGTTTCCTGTCTGACTGGTCAGGGCTCAATCGACGGCCTTGACCATGTCCTCGATCACCTTCTTGGCGTCGCCGAAGACCATCATGGTCTTGTCCATGTAGAACAGTTCGTTGTCCAGGCCGGCATAGCCGCTGGCCATCGAGCGCTTGTTGACGATTACGGTCTTGGCTTTGTAGGCCTCGAGGATCGGCATGCCGGCGATCGGCGACTTCGGATCGTTCTTCGCTGCCGGGTTGACCACGTCGTTGGCGCCGAGCACCAGTACCACGTCGGCCTGGCCGAACTCGGAGTTGATGTCCTCCATCTCGAACACCTGTTCGTACGGCACTTCGGCTTCGGCCAGCAGTACGTTCATGTGGCCCGGCATACGCCCGGCAACTGGGTGGATCGCGTATTTCACTGTCACGCCACGGTGGGTCAGCTTTTCCGCCAGTTCCATCAGCGCATGCTGCGCGCGGGCTACGGCCAGGCCGTAACCCGGGACGATAATCACGGTGTCGGCGTTGGTCAGCAGGAACGCGGCGTCGTCGCTTGAACCGGACTTCACCGGGCGGGCTTCCTGAGCTCCGGCTGGGCCGGCTGCGTCAGTCGCGCCACCGAAACCACCGAGAATCACGTTGAAGAACGAGCGGTTCATCGCCTTGCACATGATGTACGAGAGGATCGCGCCGGAAGAACCTACCAGAGAACCGGCGATGATCAGCATCGAGTTGTTCAGCGAGAAGCCGATACCGGCGGCCGCCCAGCCCGAGTAGCTGTTGAGCATCGACACCACGACTGGCATGTCGGCGCCGCCGATGGGGATGATGATCAGCACGCCGATGACGAAGGCCAGCGCCACCAGCACGGCGAAGGCAGTGATGTCGCCGGTGAAGGTGTAGTACAGACCCAGACCGAAAATCGCCAGGCCGATCACCAGGTTGAACAGGTGCTGACCTTTGAATACCACCGGAGCGCCCTGGAACAGGCGGAACTTGTACTTGCCCGACAGCTTGCCGAATGCGATCACCGAACCGGAGAAGGTGATGGCGCCGATGGCCGCGCCGAGGAACAGCTCCAGACGGTTACCGGACGGAATCGCATCACCCAGCGCAGCGACGATACCCAGCGATTGCGGCTCGACCACGGCGGCGATGGCGATGAACACGGCCGCGAGGCCGATCATGCTGTGCATGAAGGCCACCAGCTCGGGCATCTTGGTCATCTCGACGCGCTTGGCCATGATGGTGCCGATGCTGCCGCCGACCAGCAGGCCGACGATGACGAAGCCCAGCCCTTGTATGGCCAGCTCGCTGCCGAGCTTGTAGATCAGACCGACAGTGGTGAGTACGGCAATGGCCATACCGAGCATGCCGAACAGGTTACCGCGCCGCGATGTGGTCGGGTGCGACAGGCCCTTGAGCGCCTGGATGAAGCACACCGAGGCGACAAGGTAGAGAACAGTGATCAGGTTCATGCTCATGGTCAGTGCTTCTCCGCAGCCGCTTTCGGCGCTTTCTTCTTGAACATTTCCAGCATGCGTCGGGTGACCAGGAAGCCACCAAACACGTTCACCGCGGCCAGGGCCACGGCGAGGGTGCCCATGGTTTTGCCCAGCGGGGTGACGGTGAGCGCGGCGGCCAGCATGGCGCCGACGATCACGATGGCGGAGATGGCGTTGGTCACGGCCATCAGCGGGGTGTGCAGGGCCGGGGTGACGTTCCACACCACGTGGTAGCCGACATAGATGGCCAGCACGAAGATGATCAGGTTGTAGATGCCGTCGGAAATCAGATCCATGTCCCTACTCCTTAGCCGTTCTTGCGCACGACTTCGCCGGCGTTGCACATCAGGCACGCCGCGACGATGTCGTCTTCGAGGTTGAGCTGGAACTGGCCTTCCTTGTCGATCACGAGCTTGAGGAAGTCCAGCAGGTTACGTGCGTACAGGGCAGAAGCATCTGCCGGCACCAGGGCGGCCAGGTTGGTGTGGCCGACGAGGGTCACACCATGCTTGACCACCACTTGATCTGCTTCCGTCAGCGGGCAGTTGCCGCCTTGCGCAGCGGCCAGGTCGATGACCACGGAGCCGGGCTTCATCTCGCTGACGGTGGCTTCATGCAGCAGCGTCGGTGCCTTGCGGCCGGGAATCAGTGCGGTGGTGATGACGATATCGGCCTGTTTGGCCTTCTCGTGCACGGCTTTGGCCTGGCGCTCCATCCAGGACTGAGGCATCGGTCGGGCATAACCGCCCACGCCTTGCGCGCACTCGCGTTCTTCGTCGGTCTCGAACGGCACGTCGACGAACTTGGCGCCGAGCGACTCGATCTGCTCCTTCACGGCAGGGCGCACGTCGGAGGCCTCGATCACCGCGCCCAGGCGCTTGGCCGTAGCGATGGCCTGCAAGCCGGCGACGCCAGCACCGAGAATCAGCACGCGTGCGGCCTTAACGGTACCGGCAGCGGTCATCAGCATCGGCATGAAGCGCGGGTAGTGGTTGGCGGCGAGCATCACGGCCTTGTAGCCGGCGATATTGGCCTGCGAGCTCAGTACGTCCAGGCTCTGCGCGCGGGAGGTGCGCGGTGCGGCCTCCAGGGCGAAGGCGACGATGCCACGGGCATTCATGCGCGCGATGGTGTCGTTGCAGAACGGGTTGAGCATGCCAACCAGCACGGCGCCGCTCTTCATATGAGCCAGTTCGGCGTCGGTCGGCGCGACCACCTTCAGCACCAGGTCGGCGCCAAACGCGGCCGAGTCGTTGCCAATGGTGGCGCCAGCGGCTTCAAAGGCGCTGTCCGGGATGCTGGCACTGATGCCGGCACCGCTCTGGACGGTCACCTGATGGCCCTGGCCAACCAGTTTCTTGACGGTCTCGGGCGTCGCGGCAACCCGCGTCTCCCCGGCATGGGTTTCGAGAGGAACACCGATGTGCACTTCTAATCTCCTGCGTGATCTTTTGGGTGAACCTGCGCACTACGCTGGCACGCCGGTGATTGGGGATCAGCACATAACCCGCCAGAAGGTGGCGAGCGCGGCGATTGTGCAATCGAACGCAGACCCTTACAAGAAGTTATGGAGTAAAAAAAATGGATTACTACAAGTAATAGGTCTATGAGGGATTTTTATACTGCGCGCAGCCCGCGTGGATTCTGGGGGAAGGCAGGTAAAGCGGCGTCTAGGGCACTGCTTAGGCATTCACAGCGGGAATGACCGCTGGTCGATTGGTATCGAGTGTGGAAGGTAATGCACAGGGTGTTCGGAATAGTGCTATGGCCCGAAAGTAGTGGCTTTGGCGTACTTTTTCGCTAATTGATTGTGTAGCGTGACTAACTTTCTACTACCAGTCCCTATTTATCCTTTCATTGGTCGTGATGGTGTTAATGGTGGCGACGGTTTCGCGCTGGTCATTACTGCTGGTAAGCGTTGGCCTCGCCCAGTAGCCAGTCACGAAAGGCCTTCAGTGCTGCCGACTCGGCCTTGCGCTCCGGCACCATCAGGTAATAGGCGCGGTCATTGTTCGGCACGGCGCGATCAAGGGCGACCACCAGGCTGCCCTCTTCCAGTTCGCGCTGAATCAGGAAGGGCGGGATCAGGGCAATGCCCATTTCGTGTCTCGCGGCCTGGGCCAGCATGGAGAACAGTTCCAGGCGTGGGCCGGTCATGTCTCGAGCGACGCTCATGCCCTGGGCGGCGAACCACTGACGCCAGGCGTAGGGGCGGGTGGTCTGCTGCAGCAGGGGCAGAGCGGCAATGCGCTCGACTGTTACCGGGGCGTCACCCAACAGTGCCGGGCTGCACACCGGCAGCAGGTGTTCGTGCATCAGAAAGTGCGCCTCGGTACCCGACCACTCGGCATCACCGTAATAGATGGCGGCATCGAAGTGGGTGTCTGCGAACAGGAAAGGGCGTGTGCGGTTGGTCAGGTGCACCGTCACTTCCGGGTGAAGCTGCTGAAAGGCACGCAGGCGAGGGAGCAACCATTGAGTGCCAAAGGTCGGCACCACCGCCAGTTCTATGCTGGTTGTACCCTGATTACCCATCAGGCCCAGGGTGTCGCGCTCCACTGCATCGAGTTGCGCCGCGACCTTGCGACTGTAGGCAACGCCCGCTTCGGTCAGCACCACGCCGCGCCGCGAACGGCGGAACAGTTCGACATTGAGAAAGCTCTCCAGCCCGCCGATTTGCCGGCAAACCGCGCTCTGCGTGAGATTGAGCTCGTTGGCCGCCTTGGTGAAACTCTGGTGGCGTGCGGCCGACTCGAAGGCGACGAGAGCGGCGGTGCTGGGGATCTTGCGGCGCATTGATGCGAAAGCCTCACTCAGGAACGGTATTTATGGCTAGTTAAGCTATCTCGAAGTGAGGAAAAAGCACAGGTATGTGCAGAATCTGCGTTTGTCCATTGCACAAAGCCGGCCTAGGATCAATGTCATTCCGGGTCGGCTGGATCGACCGCTCACATCACTGCTTCGAGGTTTCTCGTAATGGCCAAGGCAAGCTTCAACTGGATCGACCCGCTGCTGTTGGATCAGCAACTGACCGAAGAAGAGCGCATGGTGCGTGACAGCGCCCAGCAGTTTGCCGATGACAAGTTGGCGCCCCGCGTACTCGAGGCCTTCCGTCATGAGCAGACCGATCCGAAGATCTTCCGTGAGATGGGCGAAACCGGCCTGCTGGGGGCGACCATTCCCGAGGCCTACGGTGGTAGTGGCCTGAACTATGTGTGTTACGGCTTGATCGCCCGTGAAGTGGAGCGTATCGACTCCGGTTACCGCTCGATGATGAGCGTGCAGTCGTCGCTGGTGATGGTGCCGATCAACGAGTTCGGCAATGAGGCGACCAAGCAGAAGTACCTGCCCAAGCTGGCCGGTGGCGAATACATCGGTTGTTTCGGCCTGACCGAGCCGAATCATGGCTCCGATCCGGGCGCCATGGTCACGCGCGCCAAGAAGGTCGAAGGCGGCTACCGCCTGACCGGCAGCAAGATGTGGATCACCAATAGCCCGATCGCCGATGTCTTCGTGGTCTGGGCCAAGGATGATGCCGGCGAGATTCGCGGCTTCGTCCTGGAAAAAGGCTGGGAAGGCCTCTCCGCTCCGGCGATTCACGGCAAGGTCGGTCTGCGCGCTTCGATCACCGGTGAAGTCGTCATGGACAACGTGTTCTGCCCCGAAGAGAACGCCTTCCCGGATGTGCGCGGCCTGCGTGGCCCGTTCACCTGCCTGAACTCCGCCCGTTACGGCATCAGCTGGGGCGCGCTGGGCGCGGCCGAATTCTGCTGGCACACCGCACGCCAGTACGTGCTCGATCGCCACCAGTTCGGTCGCCCGCTGGCGGCCAACCAGCTGATACAGAAGAAGCTGGCCGACATGCAGACCGAAATCACTCTGGCCCTGCAAGGCTGCCTGCGCTTGGGAAGGATGAAAGACGAAGGCACCGCAGCGGTGGAAATCACCTCGATCATGAAGCGCAATAGTTGCGGCAAAGCGCTGGATATCGCCCGCCTGGCGCGCGACATGCTGGGTGGCAATGGCATCAGCGACGAGTTTGGCATCGCCCGTCACCTGGTCAACCTTGAGGTGGTCAACACCTACGAAGGTACGCACGATGTGCATGCGCTGATCCTCGGTCGTGCGCAGACCGGCATCCAGGCGTTCTTCTGATAGCGCACACCTGTCTTACGATCCATGGTGCGCGTGGCGCACTTTCCGGAGAACCTTCATGCCTGGCGCTCTTTCTCATATCCGTGTGCTCGATCTGTCCCGCGTGCTGGCCGGCCCTTGGGCTGGGCAGATCTTCGGTGACCTCGGTGCCGAGGTGATCAAGGTCGAGCGTCCCGGCTCGGGGGACGACACCCGGCACTGGGGGCCTCCTTATATAAAGGATGCCGAGGGTAACGATTCGCGTGAGGCGGCCTACTTTCAAAGTGCCAATCGCAACAAGCAGTCGCTGACCCTCGATTTCACCCAGCCCGAAGGTCAGCGCCTGGTGCGTGAGCTGGTCGCGCAGTGCGACGTACTGCTGGAGAACTTCAAGGTAGGTGGTCTGGCTGCATACGGCCTCGACTACGAATCGCTCAAGGTGATCAACCCGCGCCTGATCTACTGCTCCATTACTGGCTTCGGCCAGACCGGGCCATACGCCAAGCGTGCTGGCTACGACTTCATGATTCAGGGGCTCGGCGGTTTGATGAGTCTGACCGGGCGTCCAGAGGGGGAGGAGGGCGCCGGGCCGATGAAGGTCGGCGTGGCGCTGACCGACATCCTCACGGGGCTCTATGCGAGCGTGGGTGTTCTGGCTGCGTTGAATCAGCGTGAGCAATCCGGTATCGGCCAGCATATAGATGTAGCGTTGCTCGATGTGCAGGTCGCCTGCCTGGCCAACCAGGCCATGAACTACCTGACGACAGATCTATCACCCAAGCGCCTGGGTAATGCTCACCCCAATATCGTGCCCTACCAGGATTTCCCCAGTGCCGATGGCAACTTCATCCTGGCGGTTGGCAATGACGGGCAGTTCCGCAAGTTCTGCGAGGTTGCGGGTATTGCGCAGCTTGCCGATGACGCGCGCTTCGCCACCAACAAGGCGCGTGTCGCGCACCGCGCCGAGCTGATCCCGCTGTTGCGTCAGGCGACGGTGTTCAAGACCACGGCGCAGTGGGCCGAGCAGTTGGAAACGGCCGGGGTGCCCTGTGGACCGATCAACGATCTTCAGCAGGTGTTCGCCGATCCTCAGGTGCAGGCGCGAGGTTTGCGTCTCGACCTGCCCAATGCGCTGGGCAGCAGTACGCCGCAGGTCGCCAGTCCGCTGCGCCTGTCTGTAACGCCAGTGGCCTATCGCTCGGCTCCGCCCATACTGGGCCAGCACACTGATGCCTTGCTGCGTAACTTGCTGGGTATGAGCGAAACGCAGGTAGCCCAATTGCGTGAGGCGGGCGTGATTTGAGTCGGTCATTTTGTCTTCTATATAGAGGGTGAATGGCTTCGACCCTTTTTCTGCGGTTTTTTGCATATCAGGGGTTTACAGCACGCTGGGCTCATGTAGAATGCGCGCCTCGCTGAGACGAACCCAGGTTCGACGAAGCGCTAAGTTGTTGAGATAGAAAGAAAATTTCTTCAAAAACAACTTGACGAAGTAAAGAGGTGCTGTAGAATGCGCGCCTCACCGAAGCGGAAGAGATGAAGCTGAGGTTTTGCAAGTGGTTGAGTCGAAAGAAGTTTCTCCGGAAACAAATTCGAAAAACAGCTTGACAGATAGAAAGGCTGCTGTAGAATGCGCGGCCTTGGTTGAGGCGAAAGACTTAACCAACTGTTCTTTAACAACTGAATCAAGCAATTCGTGTGGGTGCTTGTGAGGTAAGGCTGATAGTCAACTGATTATCAGCATCACAAAGCAACACTCGTTAATTCGAGGGTTAACTCTTTAGCAATAAAGAGATTTGCGATTGCTGAGCCAAGTTTAGGGTTTTCTCAAAACCCAAGCAGTATTGAACTGAAGAGTTTGATCATGGCTCAGATTGAACGCTGGCGGCAGGCCTAACACATGCAAG
>NZ_FOWP01000015.1:39109-132890 GCF_900115475.1 Ectopseudomonas composti | reverse complement strand
TAGACCTGAGGCAACGGGCAACATGATCATCAACCTGTTACCCATGTCCCCCGACAGGTGTTTACCATGTCCCCCGGCTGAACACCATGCGCACCAACTGGGTGCTCAGTAACCGCGGGTGAAATCCACTTCTCCCCGTAACGGCTGTCCGGCTTGCCAACGCGCCAGGTTGTCGATGAACAACTCGCTCATCAACGCCGGATCGGTGGGCGCCGAGCTGTGACCGGTGAGTAGCAAACGCGGCGCCGTCCAGAACGCATGACCGGGCGGCAGAGGCTCTTCGCGGCACACATCGATCACGGCAGCGGCCAACTGACTCTGCTCCAGCGCGGCCACCAGGTCGGTATCGACCACGGCAACGCCGCGACCGGCATTGATCAGTACCGCCTGCGGGCGGAACTGGGCCAGCAGCCGGGCATCGTACAAATCGCGCGTGGCCGGCGTGTCCGGCAGCAGATTGACCACGTAATCGGCCCAGGCGACCAGATGCGGCAGTTGATCCATGGCTGCAACGTCGAGAAAAGGCGCCTGCTCACGCGCCTGGCTGGCGACACCGCGCAGCTGAACCCCAAAGGGCTGAAGAAAACTGGCCACGGCCTGACCGATATCGCCGCAACCGACCACCAGCACGCGGCGCCCGCGCAGGCTGCGCGGCAGGCTGTGATCCCAGTGCTGCTCGACCTGCGCCGCCAGTCGAGCGAACAAACGCCGCTCATGCGCCAGCAGATGCCCCAGCACGTATTCGGCCATCACCTGCCCGAAGATGCCGACGGCGCGGGTCAGGCGGTAATCGCGCGGCAAACCATGCGCTAGCAGTGGCGTGATGCCGGCCCAGGTCGATTGCAGCCACTGCGGGCGCACCCCATCGCGCAATAGGGGCTCGAGCAGGTCGGGCTGCCCCAGCCACAGGTCGCAGTCGCCAGCCAGCGCACGCAGCGACTCGAGCTGCGCGCCGGCGACCAGTTGCAGATCGGGGCAGGCGCTACGGATGCGCTCGGCGTAAAACGCATGCTCCTCTTCGGCGATCAGCAGGCGCATTGGTCACACCGGGTCGTTACGGCGCAAAAGTTCTTCGGGCAGGTGTTCGATGTACTCCTCCTCGGGCGGCGGCATCTGCAGGTGATAGCCTTGCTTCTCGAGGTTCTCCAGCACCTGGGCGATGTCCTCGCGCGCCAGCTGACGCTCGGGGCTGAGCACTAGGTCGAAGGCATGCGCGGGCGGGCCGAAGACGCTGAGCAGCCCTTCGGGCACACGCGCCAGGGCATCGGCCTTGAGCACGTAGAGATACATCTCGTTCTTGCGCGGACTCTTGTAGATGGAACAGATGCGTTTCACGCGGATTCTCCTTCGGCGGCCAGACAATCCAACAGAGCCTGGCCCATCAGCTCCCGGCGCCAGCCGCGCAGGGATTCGGGCAATTGATACGGACCATTGGGGAAGCCGGTTTTCAGCAAGGCTTCCAGCGTCTTCTTGCGCAACATCAGTTCGGGCACGATATCCAGGCGCTCTCCCTCGCGCTGACCAACGACACGCAGCTTCTTCAGCAGCGCCGAAGCTTCGAGCGGCAGCGGCTCGGGCAGCGCCTCCGGCCATTGCTCGGGCGGCAGCGCAGCGGCATCACGAATCAGCTGCAGCAGCGTCTCGCCATCCTGACGCACGGTCTTCGGGTGCATGTCCTCGATACGCGCCAGTGCCACCAGGTTGTCCGGCTGGGTGCGTGCCAGCGGCCACAACGAGTGCTCGCGCAGGATGCGATTGCGTGGCTGGTTGCGCGCGCGCGCCTGACGCTCACGCCAGGCGCACAGGGCGCGCAGTACGGCCTGCTGCTGGCGCGACAGTTTCCACGCCAGCTTGGCATCGCGCCAGGCGTCTTCGGGCGCCACTTCACGACCGAGGTTGGTCACCAGTTCGGCACCGTCCTGCACAATCCATTCGACCTTTTGTGGCGCCAGGCGGGCCATCAACGCACGGTACACCTCGACCAGATGCAGCACATCTTCGGCAGCGTAGCGCACCTGCAGCTCGGACAACGGCCGCTGCAGCCAATCGGAGCGGGTTTCGCCCTTGGGCAGCTCGATATCGAGCAACGCCTGCACCAGCCGCGAATAACCCATGGAGAAACCGAGGTTGAGATAACCGGCGGCCAGTTGCGTGTCGAACAGTGGCGCCGGCAGGCTACCGGTCAGGCGCAGGAAGACCTCCAGGTCTTCACTGCACGAGTGCAGCACCTTGACCACGCTCGGCGCTTCGAGCAGCGCGGCGAATGGTCGCCAGTCGCTGATGCGCAGCGGATCGATCAGGTAGGCACCGTCGCCACCGCTGACCTGCAATAAACCGGCGATGGGATAGAAGGTGTCGACGCGCATGAACTCGGTGTCCAACGCGACGAAGGGCAGCGCCTGCCAGGCGGCGCAATGCTCGGCCAGGCTGGCGTCGTCGAGAATCCAGTGAATGTCGTTAGCCACGCGGCTCTCCCGTCTAGAATGCCGCGCAGTATATATGCCCAGACCATCGCAGGGGGCAGCGGCCTGCCACCGATCACGGGAACTGTGTAATCTGTGCCGCGCGCCACCTCCGACACGGAAGAACAACAATGCTGAAGAAACTGCTTGCCCTGCTCGTCATGCTGCTGGCCGCAGCGGCCAGCTACCTGGCCCTGACCCCCAGCCCGATCGATCCACTGCCCTGGGACGCCGCGCCCGCACCGGCGATGACGGGTGTGCTGGAGCCCAACGACACACTGATGAAGGCCGAGCTGCTGGCGCGTGGCCAAGTGCATGGCCCGGAAGACACCGCGGTCGACAGCCAGGGCCGGGTGTATGCCGGCCTGCATGACGGCCGCATCGTGCGCGTGCTGCACGACGACAGCCTGGAAACCTTCGCCGATACCGGCGGCCGCCCGCTGGGCATGAACTTCGATGCCAGCGGCAACCTGATCGTCGCCGACGCCTACAAGGGCCTGCTGAGCATCGATCCGCAAGGCGCGATCAAGGTACTGACCACCGAGGCTGATGGCCTGCGCTTCGCCTTCACCGACGACCTGGACATCGCCAGCGACGGCACCATCTACTTCAGCGACGCCTCTTCGCGCTTCGAACAGCCGGACTACCTGCTCGACCTGCTCGAGGCGCGCCCTCACGGGCGCCTGCTCAGCTACAACCCGGCCAGCGGCGAGACCCACGTATTGCTCAAGGACCTGTACTTCGCCAACGGCGTGGCGCTGTCGGCGAACGAGGACTTCGTGCTGGTCAACGAGACCTATCGCTATCGCATCACCCGTTACTGGCTCAAGGGCGACAAGGCCGGCCAGCACGACATCTTCATCGACAACCTGCCGGGCCTACCGGACAACCTGCAAGGCGACCGCAAGGGCACTTTCTGGGTGGCTCTGCCGACCCCGCGCAAAGCCGATGCCGACTTCCTCCATCGCCATCCCTGGCTCAAGTCGCAAATGGCCAAGCTACCCCGCGCCCTGTGGCCGAAAGCGATCCCTTACGGCTTCGCCATCGCCCTCAACGAGCAAGGTGAGATCGTCCGCAGCCTGCATGACACCAGCGGCACGCACCTGCGTATGGTCACCTCGGTGAAGCCGGTGGGCGACTACCTGTACTTCGGCAGCCTGGACAATGATCGAATCGGCAAACTGCAGATTCACTGAGACGAGATTGCACCGGCGAATGACAGCGAAAAGGCGGAGCGGACATTCGCGGTGGTGCGCCAAGTTGGTGGGCTGAAGCGAAAGACTGCAGACTCAGACCTTCTGCGCAATCCAGATGGTGTGCCGCGTGCCCCGATTGCCGTGGGCATAGACCTGCACCGCCTCGCCCTTGAAGCCGGCCTTGCGTACTTTCTCCGAGAACGCCCGGTCGGCGCTGGATGACCACACCGCCAACATGCCCTTGGGCCTCAGCGCCTTGGCGCACTGGCGCAGGCCGTCCATGCTGTACAGCCAGTCATTGCCCTTCTGAGTCAGACCTTCGGGGCCATTGTCGACGTCCAGCATGATCGCGTCGTAACACTGTTCGGCTGCTTGCAGCACCTTGGCGACGTCCTCCTGAACGATCACTGCACGCGGATCATTCAACGGATAACCGGACTTCGCTCCCAGCGGGCCACGGTTCCACTCGACTACGCCTGGCACCAACTCGGCCACCGCGACCTCGGCGTCAGCCCCAAGGTGCTGTAGCGCCGAAGCCAGGGTGAAGCCCATGCCCAGACCGCCGATCAGCACCCGAACCTGCGGCCGGCTCGCGACCTGCTTGCAGGGAATCGCGGCCAGGGCATCTTCCGAGCCGTGCATGCGCGTATTCATCAGTTGCCCGCCATCGCCGCCGGCAATCTTGATCACGAAATCGTCCCCGTACTCGAACAGATTCAGCGCACCATTCGTGCCGGGAATCGGAGCGGTATCGAGCAAGACAAAACGTTTCATGAGAGGTGAAGACCTGTGCAGCGAGCGAAAGAGGCAGGCAGCATGCCTGAATCGGCAGAGCAGCACAGCCCCGCCAGAAACGACAAGGCCCCACGTTCACACGCAGGGCCTCGTGGATGCATCGATGAAGTTAGACCACGCCTTGCGCCAGCATGGCATCGGCGACCTTGACGAAGCCGGCGATGTTGGCACCCTTGACGTAGTTGATGCGGCCCTTCTCCTCACCATGGTGGACGCAGGCATGGTGGATGTTCTGCATGATGCCGTGCAGACGTTCGTCCACCTCACCGGCACTCCAGTGCAGGCGCATGGCGTTCTGGCTCATTTCCAGGCCGCTGGTGGCCACACCACCGGCGTTGGACGCCTTGCCCGGCGCGTAACAGATCCCGGCCTCGACGAACAAATCCACTGCCTCCAGGGTCGAGGGCATGTTGGCGCCTTCGGCCACGCAGATGCAGCCGTTTTTCAGCAGCGCGCGGGCATCCTCGCTGTCCAGCTCGTTCTGCGTCGCGCAGGGCAGCGCGATATCGCAGGCCAGGCCCCACGGACGCTGCCCGGTGAGGAACTGCAAGCCATAGTGCTCGGCCATCTCGCGCAGGCGGCCGCGACGCACGTTCTTCAGCTCCATCAGGTACTGCCACTGTTCATCGCTGAGTCCACCTTCGGCATGCAGGGTGCCCTCGGAGTCGGACAGCGAGATCACCCGCCCGCCCAGCTCCATGACCTTCTGCGCGGCGTACTGAGCGACGTTGCCAGAACCGGAGATGGCCACGCGCTTGTCCTCGAAGCCCTGATCGATGCGTTGCAGCATCTCCTGAGCGAAGTACACACAGCCATAACCCGTGGCCTCCGGACGAATCAGGCTGCCGCCATAGCTCAGGCCCTTGCCGGTCAGCACCGAAGTGAACTGGTTGGACAAACGCTTGTACTGGCCGAACAGGTAACCGATCTCACGGCCGCCGACACCGATGTCACCAGCCGGCACGTCCAGGTCGGCGCCGATATGACGGTACAGCTCGGTCATGAACGACTGGCAGAAGCGCATCACCTCGCCTTCGCTCTTGCCCTTGGGGTCGAAGTCCGCACCGCCCTTGCCGCCACCCATGGGCAGCGAGGTCAGGGAGTTCTTGAACACCTGCTCGAAGGCGAGGAACTTGAGCACACCCAGGTTCACCGAGGGGTGGAAACGCAGGCCGCCCTTGTAGGGGCCGATGGCGCTGCTCATCTGGATGCGGTAGCCGCGGTTGACCTGCACTTGGCCACGGTCGTCGACCCACGGCACGCGAAACAGAATGGCCCGCTCCGGCTCGACCATGCGTTCGAGAATGCCGGCCTCGCGGTAGCGCGGGTTGGCCTCGAGGAAGGGCCACAGACTGCGCACCACCTCTTCCACCGCCTGGTGGAACTCCGGCTGATCGGGGTCGCGCTGCTTCAGGCGCGCCAGGAAAGAATCGACGGACAACGACATGCGGCACCTCGACACCACAGAGACAAAGTGGCCGGCACTCTATCAGGCAGCAAAGCACCAAAACAGATCAAAATGTCGCCTTGATGAAACTTTTTAGTGCATAACACCGCCGACTGAGATTTTTTCCGCTCTGTTTAGCCGTTATGCCAAATCAAAATCGCACCAAATAATGGCTTTTTACGCACTCATATCGATCATTCAATCTGAACCAGCGATCACCACTGGATTACTGATAGACCGAATGAGCCTTAAAGGTTCCTTCTTCGTGGAGGATCCGATAGCAGGCTGAACGGTATGATGCTGCAAACCTTGCTACGACACAGGAGGCACCATGCCACTCGCTCAACTGATCAGCACGGAACAACTTCAACGACGCCTTGGCCAGGACGACCTGCTGGTGCTGGACTGCCGCTTCGCCCTCGAAGACCCGGCCTATGGACGCCGCAGCTACCTCGACGGGCATATCCCGGGCGCGCACTTTCTCGATCTGGAACAGGACCTTTCCGCCCCGGTGGTCAAGGGCGTGACCGGTCGCCACCCGCTACCGGACCCAAGCGCACTGATCGAGCGTCTGCGCAGCTGTGGTCTGCGTGCAGACAGCCAGGTCGTGCTGTATGACGACGGTCCCGGCGCCTTCGCCGCACGTGCCTGGTGGCTGCTTATCTGGCTCGGCAAGCGTGATGGACTGTACCTGCTCGATGGTGGCCTGAAAGCCTGGCGCGAAGCCGGCCAGGAACTGACCAGCGCGCCACCAAGCAACGCTCCCGGCAACTTTTCAGCGCAACCCGACAGCAGTCTGATACTGACGGCTGAGCAGTTGGCGCTGCGCCTGGGCAATCCCGACCTGACCCTGCTCGATGCGCGGGCTCTACCGCGCTTTCGTGGCGAGGTCGAACCGCTCGACCCGGTCGCCGGACACATTCCTGGCGCCCAGTGCGCCGTGTTCACCGACAACCTCGGTGCCGATGGTCGTTTCCTTGCGCCAGCCGCTTTACGCGAGCGCTTCGACACACTGCGCGGCGAGCGGCCGCCGGAAAATCTGGTCGCCTACTGCGGCTCAGGCGTCACCGCCTGCCATAACCTGTTCGCCATGAGCCTTGCCGGTTATCCGCTGGCGCCGCTCTATGCCGGCTCCTGGAGCGAGTGGATCACCGATCCCACGCATCCGATTGCCAGCGGAGACTGACCGAATTTTTAAGCACCAAACGAAATATGCCCAATAACTCAAATCCGGAATCAATTTAAAAACAGCCTTTTACAGCTGAAATATCCCACTAGACTTGAAAATGAGCGGCTAACCCCGCTCCCGGTGGGGCCTTTATCGAAAAGCCACTAGAACAGCTGCCACGCGCCCGGCCTCCACCGGCACTCTTTCGAGGATGCCATGGGAATTGCCGCCTGCGATCTCAGCCAACACGTAATCCGCCCTACCCTGCTCTACCTCGAACGTCATAGTGCTACGGCCGAAGCGCTACTTCTGGGAGCTGCGGCCTGCCAGTCGGCACTGGGCAGTGAGCTGGATGCCCCGCAAGGCCACGGCCTGTATCGCATCAGCGAACAACACCACCAAACACTCTGGGACAAGCACCTGGCGTTCGACCCGGAACTTGCCAGCCGTGTCCGCGGCCTCGCCAGCCAGCATGCCTTTCTCGAAGCGCCGCACCTGGAGCTGACGGTCAATCTGCGTTACGCCACAGCCATTGCCTGGATGTTGATCGAGCGTGAAAACCTGGAGCTGCCAGCCGCCGACGACCTGCTGGCCATGGGCCGCATCTGGTGCAAGGTGTTTCAGCCGCAAGGACGTCAGCGCGATTTTCTCGAAGCCTGGCAACGCTGCATCGAACCAGTGAGCCAGGTTGCCTGACCAAATCGTCAGAAAATGACGCGTGAAAGATCCACACAGAATTAAACCTATTTGTCCGACAATACGCTCTATTTCGGGAACTTCAGCGCCTTGGCAGGGGTCAGGAAAAACTGTAGCGTGCGCCCCCCTTGCCTCACCACAGGAGCCTCCCCCGTGAGCAACCGTCTTCTCAAGACCGGCCTGGCTGTCGCCATCACCGCCACCTCGAGCCATGGCTTCGCCAGCGGCTTCGCCCTCAACGAGCAAAGCATTTCCGGCATGGGTACCTCATTCGCCGGACGCTCATCATCAGCCGATGACGCCAGCACCGTGTTCGGCAACCCCGCTGGCATGGCCCGCCTCAAGCGCGATGAAGTGTATGTCGGGGCGGCGGCGATTCATGCCAAAAGTGATATCGACCGGGTCAGCGCCAGCTCCCCGGGCGGCCCGATCAGCGGCAGCAACGACGGCGATATGGTGCCGGCAACTGGCGTCCCCATGGGTTACTACGTCAAGCCACTGGACGACAAGGTCGCCTTCGGCCTCGGCGTATACGTGCCCTTTGGCCTGATGACCGACTACGAGAGCAGCTTTCAGGGCCGCTACTACGCCGACAAGAGCTACGTGCGGGTGATTACCGTGCAGCCGACCCTGAGCTACCGCTTCAACGACAAGCTATCGGTCGGTTTCGGCCCCACCTTCAACCACATCGAAGGGGAACTGACCTCCTCCCTGTTCACACCGCTCGGCGATGGCAAGGTGAAGGTCAAGGGTGACGACATCGCCGTTGGTTTCAACGCCGGCGTGCTGTACGAATTCACTCCACATACCCGCGCAGGTATCACCTACCACTCGAGAGTGAAATACAAGCTTGATGGCGATACCAAAGTCGAAGCTCCCGCTCTAGCTGGCATCTCCGGCAAGTACGACGCCAATCTGGACCTGACCACACCCGAGTCGGTGGACATGTCGATCACCCACGATCTGACCGACGCGCTGACGCTGCATGTCGGCAGCACCTGGACACGCTGGAGCCGCTTCAAGGAAATCCGCGTGGAGAACGACTCCGCTACCCTGCCTGCCAACCTCTCCACCATCGTCGAAGAGCAGAACTGGCACGACACCTGGGCGCATGCGGTCGGCCTGTCGTACAAGGTCAATTCGCAGTGGACGCTGCGCACCGGTATCGCCATCGACCAGTCACCGACCAACAACGTCGACCGCTCGCCGCGCGTGCCCTCCGGTGACCGTACCATCTTCAGCGTCGGCGCCGGTTGGAGTCCGAACCAGGACATGACCATCGACGTGGCCTACTCCTATCTGCAGGAGGAATCGGTGGATGTGAACCACACCAGTGCCAGCCGTGGCACCTACAGTGCACGTTACAAGAACAGTGCACACGGTCTCGGTGCTTCGCTCAGCTATCGCTTCTAATCCGGGCGCTGGATTAGATAAACTCACGCGGCAGAACAACAATAAAAGCCGCGTGAGAACATCATGACTGCCCTCTGCACCACCCTGCCCGACAATCTCCGCTTGCTGCTGGTCGACGACCACCGCATCTTCCTCGATGGCCTGTCCCTGGCCTTGTCACCGCTCAGCGAAAACCTGCAGATCCACACCGCGCACAGCGCCGTCGAAGCCGAACAGCGCCTGCGCCAGCACAGCTATGACCTGATCCTGCTCGACCTGCGCCTGCCTGATGAGCCCGGCATCGAGTTGCTGCAGCGCTGGATGGCACGTGGCGAGAGCACACCGGTGGCGATCCTCAGTGCCAGTGATTCCGCACTGGAAGCACAGGCAGCACTGTCCGCTGGCGCACTCGGTTTCATCCCCAAGAGCTCCGATGGCAACGCCCTGCGTCAGGCGGTGACCCGCGTCTTGCTGGGTGAAACCCTGCCAGCGCCGAGCAGCGCCTCACCGCTGACACCGAGACAGCTGGAGATTCTCCAGCTACTGGCCGAAGGCCTGCCGAACAAGGCCATCAGCCGTCAGTTGGGCCTGGCCGAGGACACGGTGAAGACCCACCTCAAGGCACTGTTCGAAACCTTCGCCGTGCATACCCGCACCGCCTGCGTCAGTGCCGCCCGCCAGCGTGGCTGGCTATGATCAACTGACGGTCTGGCGTGCTCGCAACTGAGTGGCCAGCACCTGACGCAAACGTGCCGGTAACAGCGGCTTGCCCAGGGGAATGACGTGCGCGGGCAAGCAGCGTTCGTGCAACTCCGGGCTCAGGTCAGCGCTGATCAGCAGCGCAGGCAACATCTGCCCGGCCGCCTCGCGCAGGCGCTCGATGGCCTGCAGGCCATCCTCCTGCTCGGCCAGCCGGTAGTCACTGATCAGCAACTGCGGCGTATCGACACGCAGGGCCTGCAGCGCACTGGCCAGGTCAGCGCAAGCCTGCACCTCGCAGCCCCAGCGACGTAACAGACCAGCCAGGGCCTCACGCCCGGCCGGGTCATCTTCGAGCAGCAGCACTCGCCCCTGTAGCGCCAGGGCAACATCCGCGCGCGGCGCGGGTGCTGGCACCTCGGCAGCCGGCATACGCAGAACGAAACGTGCGCCATCGCCCAACTGCGAGTGCAGCTGCAACCGATGCTCCAGCACATCGGCCAGTTGCCGCACGATGGCCAGACCAAGACCGAGTCCGCGCTCGGCATTGCGTCCGGGATTGTCCAGTTGGCGAAACTCCTCGAACACCAAGGCCTGCTCTGCCTCACTGAGACCGCGGCCATCATCGGCCAGCTCCAGCACTATCTGGTCGCCATCAGGTGCTGCGCTCAACCTCAGGTGCTGCGCTTGTGCGTGCAGCAGCGCATTGTTCAGCAGGTTGCGCAGCAGGCGTTCCAACAACAGCGGGTCGCTGTGCACGCCGCAATCATAACAGCGCAACTCCAGCTGCAGCCGCTGCTGTTGCGCCTCCGGCGCCACTTCTGCAATCAGCCGTTCGAGCAATGGACGCAAGGCGAAGGCATGCGGCCTGGCCTGCACACCACCTGGCAAGGTCAGGCGGGTGTAGTCGAGCAAAGATTGCAGCAGACGCCCCAATTGCTCCACCGATGCAGCCAGGCGCGCGCTGATCAGCCGGGTCTGCTGGTCGCCGCCCTGCGCCACCAGATGCTCGGCGTACAGCCCCATGGCGTTGAGCGGCTGACGCAGATCGTGGCTGGCTGCAGCTAGCAGACGCAGCTTGCGCGCGTCGTCGGCCTCGGCGCGCTGGCGCGCCAGATCGAGCAGGCGCAGGTTCAGCCAGGCGCCGCGCTGGCCGTGCTCCTGCATATAGGCGCCGACGCTGCCGATCAGGTTGGCGCAGAATAGAAACAACCCTTGGTAGGCCTGCTCGCCTCCGGTTTCGCCGAACAGCACGCCGATACCGATGAACAGCAAACAGAAGCTCCAGCTGCACAGGCTGATGACCCGGAACGACAGCCCCAGCAAGGCGTAACCGAACAGCAGGATGAGGAACAGACCGTCATAGGGCATCGCCACGCCCTGCTGCCAGCACAGATGCACGATCAGCGCCACGCTGACGCCGTTGACCCAGTAGGCCGCGGCATAGACCGACGACACCCTGGCAGACGGCGCCTCGATCCGGCGACAGTAGAAAAAGGACAGCGCCAGCGCCACCAGTGCAAGCATGCGCAGCGGTAACACCGACAGGCTGACCGCCAGTGGCATCAGGAGAAAATCCAGCAGCGCATAGATCAACTGGAACGACGCAGCGATAGGAGCGATCAGGGGCAAACGCCGACGAATGCGCTGCACCCGATGCTCGGCAAAGCCCGCCTCCAGCTCGGCAACGAAACGCAGTGAGCGATAGCCGCGGCGCTGCTGGGCCAGCAGCAGGCGCTCACTCATGGGCGGTATCCGTCAGGGATCGAGCGGCTCCGGCTGCTTCGCGGCGATGGCGTCATAGGTTTCCACACGGTGTCGGTCTTCACTGCTGAACAGCCGCTCGCGCAGCTGGCGTTGCAACTGCTCGCCATCTGCCTCGCTCAGCCCCCGGCCTTGCAGGCTGGCCAACTCATTGCGATAGGCCTGGTAGTGCTGCTGCCAATCGCGCTCATGACGCTGCTCGTCGAGCAGACGCTGCACGGTATCCGGATCATAGGTCATCGCCAGGAACTCGCGCACCTGCTGCTCATCCGCACCATCACGCCACAACTGCTCACTGTGCTGCAATTGCTCCAGTGCGAGCTGCTGGCGCTGCTCGCTTTCTCGCAGCGCATCGGGCAGACGCGCACGCAACTGTTCGAGCATCTGCGTGCGCTGCGCCTCACCGAGGTCATCACGCTGCTGCAACGCAAGGCTGTCGAGGGTATAGCGCGCGTAAGCCTGTTCGGCGCCGAACAGTGCCTCCTGCGCAGCGGCAGAGAAATGCGCACGACGCAGCTCGTCCATGCGTGCAAAAGCCGATTGCAGCGCCTGCAACTGCGCCTGCGGGTCGACCTGCTGACGGGCCTCCAACGGCTGCTGCATCAGCGCCATACTGGCACGCTTGTAGTCGAGGTAGTCGCCAAGCAGGCCGATCATCTGCCCGAGCGCCGGCTCCGTCAGACGCTGGTGAGCGTCTGCCAGCAAGGCCTCGATCACCGTATCGAGCCCGGAATGATCGACCGCACTGAGGAAGTAATCGAAGTAATCGCGCAGCGCCAGGTCCAGCACCAGATTGCCGGCCGCATCGGTACGTAGCTGGCCGTCCACTTCGGTATCGGCCAGGCTGGGCAAGGTCGCGGTAATTGACGATTGCGCCTCAGCAGGCGCCTTGGCGGCGGGGAGCGAAAGCCGCTCGGTCGACGACTGCCGTGACGGCACGACGACAGCGGCAGCTGGCAACACCTCGGGCACCGCTGCCGGCCAGCGCCAGTACAAGGTAAGGCCGCCAGCCACCGCCACGGCGACCAGGGACAGACTGAAGAACTTGGACATGCAACCTCACTGCGGCGGGTTACCCCGCCGCCTTCACCGGGATCAGACGCCCTTGTTCTTCAGGCGATTGGCATGCTGGCGATACAGCGACACTGGCTCGGTCCAGCCACGAATGCCGAACAGGTGGTTGATCGCATCGACGTGGTTCATGTTGTAGTCGTCGCCGATCACCTGCCCCAGATAGCTGGAGCACACGCCCACCAGACCGTCGTTCTTCTCGCTACCAAACACCAGGCCAGTGAAGGCGAGGAAGGGGTCGGCCGCGTCGAACACGTTGGTATAGGACGAGTTACCGGTCCAGGAGTAATAGCGGATGCTATGCCCGCGCACGTTTTGCACCTCGGTGGACTTGGCGCAGTAGCTGCTGTTGTTTACGCCCCACGGATGGCGACCGTTCAGCGCAGTGGTTCCCGGGGTGGTCAGGGTACCCAGCGCATTGATGCCGTTTTGCGGATTGCTCGAACCAGACAGCAGGTTGATCACCGAGCCGAGGGCGTTGGCGATGGCATTGGCACCGCCTTCGATACCACTGCCCGGCGGCAGCACGCCGCGCACCACATCGGCTACCTTCGAGCCCTTGTTGACGCCGTTGATCGAGGTCACCGAGGCCACCAGATCCGGGCGCAGCGAAGCCGCCACACGCGAGGTCGGCGAACCCTGGCTGTGACCGATCAAATTGACCTTGCCGCCACCGGCTGCAGCCCAAGGCACGATCTGCCGGGCCAGCTCGGCACCGCGCTGCTCACTATCGTTGAACGCGGCGACGCTGGCGACGTAAACCCGGGCGCCATCGCGTTCGAGGTTCCAGGGAATGGTGTGGAAGTAGTTGACCAGACCGCCGATAGTGTTGAAACCGGTCACGCCGTGCACCAGCACGATCGGATACTTGGTCTTGGTGTAGTTGGCCTGGGCCTCGACGGCGCCAAGCAGAGCGAGAGTTGCCAGGGCAGTGGTATAGACGCGACGCATGGGTGCCTCCTTATTGTTCTTGTAGGGCACGCCGGGTGAACTGCGTCCGGCGCCTGGCCAGTCTAGGCAGGCAAGCGGATACGGCCCATCGCCCAGATGGGTGAAGGGCCGTGAAGCGGAAAGGCTCTCAGGGTTGCGAAGCGATCGCCTTTTCTACTGCAGCGATCAGCTCGGGATCATCGGGCTTGGTCAGGCTGGAGAAGCTCGCCACCACCTTGCCCTGGCGATCGACCACGTACTTGAAGAAGTTCCAGCGTGGCTGTCGACTCTGCTCGGCCAGGCCCTTGAACAACGCAATGGCGTTGGCACCGGAGACGGGTTGCGGTTCAGTCATGGTGAAGGTCACGCCATAGTTGACGTAGCAGACGGTCGCCGTCTCCTTGCTGTCAGCGGACTCCTGGCGGAAATCGTCGGATGGCACGCCCAGCACTTCTAGCCCCTGATCCTTGTAACGCTGGTACAGGGCCTCGAGCCCTTTGAATTGCGGGGTGAAGCCGCAAAAGCTGGCCGTGTTTACTACCACCAATGGCTTACCGGCGAACTGGCACAAATCGACACTGGCATCCTTGGTCCGCAGTTTGGGCAGTTCCCCCTGGAGCATGGCCGGACACTCGGCGGCCAGAACCGGCAGCGCCAGGCTGGACAGCAACAAGGAACAGGCAAGACGGCGAAGAGACATGGCAGTGACCTCAGGCAATAACGCAGTCTCACCACGCTACTCGCAGGCCCAGCCGCAAGCAACTAGCAGATGCCGACACCCAGCTGTAGCAAGGCCAGCCCACCCTGGCGCCAGCCCCACCAGGCCAGCGCCAACAGTAGACCAAGGCCCAGCGTCAGGCCGGCGAACAGCAGTACCTTGTGGCTCACGCCGGCGCACCTTGCAGCCGTGCTACCGGCACTTCACGCACCGGCCAGTTGAGCGCGGCGGCCATCAGGCTCAGGCCGATGGAAATCTGCCAGACCAGGTCATAGCTGCCAGTGGTGTCGTAGAGGTAGCCGCCCAGCCAGCCACCGAGGAAGGAACCGAGCTGGTGGAACAGGAACACGATACCGCCGAGCATCGACAGGTTGCGCACGCCGAACAGGGTCGCCACGGTTCCGTTGGTCAGCGGCACGGTAGACAGCCACAGCAGGCCCATGGCGATACCGAACAGGTAGGCACTCCACTGCGTCAGCGGCGCCAGCAGAAATAGCGTGATCACCACACCACGCAGCAGGTACAGGACGCTGAGCAGACGCGGCTTGGACATACGCCCACCGAGCCAGCCGGCAATGTAAGTGCCGAAGATATTGAACAAGCCGACCAGCGCCAGCACCGTGGTGCCAGTCAGTGCTGGCAAATGGTGGTCGACCAGGTACGCCGGCAGGTGCACGGCAACGAACACCACCTGGAAACCACAGACGAAGAAACCCAGCGCCAGCAACCAGAAGCCCGAGTGGCTAGTGGCCTCGCGCAGCGCTTCGACCAGCGTCTGCTGCGGGCCATTGCTCGCCGGTGGTGGCGTCTCCTTGATCATCACCGCCAGCGGAATCATCAATGCTACCAGCAGCCCCAGCGCCAGCAGTGCTGCCGACCAACCCAGCCAGCCGATCAGCCCGAGCGTGCCCGGCAGCATGGCGAACTGCCCGAACGAGCCTGCTGCTGCGGCAATGCCCATGGCCATGCTACGTTTCTCCGGCGGCACGGCGCGCCCCACCACACCCAGGATCACCGAGAACGACGTGCCGGACAATCCGATACCGATCAGCAAACCGGCGCTCAACGACAGCGACAGCGGCGAATCGGCCATGCCCATCAGCATCAGGCCGAGCATGTACAGCACACCGCCGACGACGATGGCCTTGCGCGCCCCGAAGCGGTCGGCCAGTGCACCGGTAATCGGCTGAGCGATGCCCCAGATCAGGTTTTGCAGGGCGATGGCGAAGGCGAACACCTCACGACCCCAGCCAAACTCCGCACTCATCGGCGGCAGGAACAGGCCAAAGCCATGGCGCGTACCAAGCGACAGCGCCAGGATCAGCGAGGCGCCGAGCAGCAGCCAGGTGGTTGAACGCCATGCAGTGGTCATCGGAATCTCCAGCGAACGGCCGTTAGCGGTCGTTCAAGCAGTCAAAATTAGTCGGCCATCAGGCCAGTTCTTCTAGCAACTTCATCAGCTCGGCACGGCTATCTCCGCCGAGCCGAGCGTTGAGTTCTCGCTGCGCCTGTTCCCACAGCGGCAGCGCCTGCTCGACACGCTGCAGGCCGGCTTCTGTGAGCCGTACCTCGCGAGCGCGCAAGTCGCGCCCTTCTCCCAGTTGCACAAGCCCCTGTTCTTCCAGGACCCGCACGTTACGTCCCAATGTGCTGCGGTCCAGCCCCATGGCCTCGGCCAGCACGGAAATGCTCGGCTGCTCGAGCCGCTGTACGTGACGCAGCAAGGAAAACTGCGCAGCGCCGAGCCCGACGGCAGCGAGGGCGTCATCGTAGAGACGGGTTACGCCGCGACTGGCGCGGCGCAGTTGAGTACAGAGACAGGAGGTCGGCAACATGAATACAGGTATATACCCGCATTAGCCATTCACACTCATACAGTTGCGCACTGCGTCGGCATAACAGTTGTGTCAGAGGCTCAGCGCAAGCGCTAAAAGTGCGGCGCACTCAGCCAGCTCGACCAGTGCCCCGGCCGTATCGCCCGTGGTGCCGCCGAGGCGTTGCAGCAAGGCGCGGCGCAGCCAGACCAACAGCAGCAAACCTGTCGCCAGCGCCAGCAGACCCTGCCAGCCGAACAGCAGCATGCCCAGCAGATGCAGGCTCAGCACCCAGGGCAGTTGCCGTCGCGGCAAGTGATCCACCAGTGCCTGGCCCAGGCCGCCGGCACGCACATAAGGCGTGGTTGCCAGCAACAGCGGCAACAGGCTGCGCCCCAACCAGGGCAACAACATGAGATAGATCCCCTGCCCGGCTTGCAGCAGCGTGAACAGTGCGGCGAACTTGAGCAGTAACAGCAGCACCAGCACCACGACTGCGATAGGGCCGCTGCGCGGGTCTTTCATGATCGCCAGGGTGCGCTCACGATCACCGAAACCACCGACCCAGGCGTCGGCCGTGTCGGCCAGGCCGTCCAGGTGCAGGCCACCACTCAGCCCCACCCACAACGCCAGAATGATCGCCGCCTGCAGCAGCGCCGGCGCCTGTCCCAACAACAGATGCGCGCCCCATAACAGCAGGCCGAGCAACAGGCCCACAGCCGGATACCAGAGTAGCGAACGGCCCATCTGCTCCGGTGCGGGCATACCAGGCAGCGTGACCGGTAGGCGGGTGAGGAACTGCAGGGCGATCAGCAGCGCGATCATGGCAACTCCGTCAGTTGCCCTTCGGCATCCAGGCTGAGGCGAAAGCGCTGGGCGTAGCCGACGTTGACCTGCAGCAGCTGCTGGCGTGGCAAGCCGCGCGCACGCGCCAGCAACAGGCGCATCACTCCGCCATGGGTGATCACCAGCAGACGCTCGCCCGCGTGGCTGTGCTGCAAACGCCGCATGGCCGCCAGAATGCGCGCCTCGAACTGCAGCAACGGCTCGCCATTGGGCGGCGTGAATGCGTAGGGGTCGGCCCAGAACTGACCCAGAGCCTCGGCATCACTGTGCATCAGCTCGGCAGCGCTGCGCCCTTCCCAATCACCGAAATGCAGCTCCTGCAGGCCGGGCTCAAGGTGCAACGGCAAGGCATGAGCGGCGGCCAGCTCCTCGGCAAACCGCGCACAGCGCTGCAGCGGCGAGCTGATCAGACGATCCCAGGGGCCGGCGCCCTGCACAGCGCCGCGCAACTGCGCCCAGCCCTGTTCGGTCAGTGCATCGTCCAGGCTGCCGCGCAAGCCACCGCCCAACTCGGTCTCGCCATGGCGCAGCAATTCCAGCTGCAGCATCAGCTTGGCCTCTGCGCCACAGCGGCTTCAGCGAAGGTCGCCATCTGTCCGTGCAGGGCACAGGCCAGACGCAGCAACGGCACGGCCAATGCAGCACCACTGCCCTCGCCCAGGCGCAAGCCCAGCTCCAGCAGTGGTTGCGCCTCCAACGCCTGTAACACACGCACGTGGCCCGGCTCGGCGCCGTGATGGGCAAACAGCAGCCAGTCGCGGCAGCCAGGGTTAAGGCGCACGGCAAGCAAGGCCGCGACACTGCAGATAAAGCCATCGACCAAAACCGCCACGCCCTGCTGCGCCGCAGCCAGGTAGACGCCGGTAAGCGCAGCGATCTCGAAACCGCCCACGTGGATCAGCGCCTGCAACGGATCGTCGATGTGCGACCGGTGCAGTGCCAGCGCAGCATCGATCACCCGCGCCTTGTGTGCCACGCCAGCACCGTCCAGCCCGGTTCCCGGGCCAGCCAGCTCACTTGCTGGGCAATCCAGCAGCCAGCAGGCCAACGCCGCCGCCGCCGTGGTGTTGCCGATGCCCATCTCGCCGCCGACGAACAGATCACAACCGACAGCACGGGCGCGCTGGATGCTGTCGCGGCCCGCCTCCAGGCAGATCAGCGCCTGCGCCAGGGTCATCGCCGGATCGCGGGCAAAATTCTGCGTACCGGCGCCAACCTGCAGATGACGCACGCCAGGCAGCGGCGGTAACGGCTCGGCGGTGCCCAGGTCGATCACCTCCAGCGCCGCATCCAGCTCTCGCGCAAGCACGCTGATGGCCGCGCCACCACTGACGAAGTTGGCCAGCATCTGCCCGGTCACCGCTTGCGGGTAGGCGGAAATACCCTCGGTCACCACGCCGTGATCAGCGGCGAAAATGCCGATCCACAGTTTGTCCAGACTCGGTCGCTCACGCCCTTGCAGCGCCGCCAGGTGGATAGCGAGCTGCTCCAGGCGCCCCAGCGAACCGGCGGGCTTGGTCAACTGCTGCTGACGCGTCTCGGCCTTGGCCCGCGCTACATGATCGAGCGGCTGACACGGCCCCTGCCACCATTGCAGACTCATAAGGCCTCCCCCTTGAGCACCATGGGCAGACCCGCGACGGTGAACACTACCCGCTGGCTGCGCTCGGCCAGCGCCTGGTGCAGCCAGCCGGCCTCATCGACATAACGCCGAGTGAGCTCACCGAGCGGCACCACACCCAATCCGGTTTCGTTGCTGACCAGCAAGATGCGCCCCGGCAGGTCGCCCACGCAGCCGAGCAACGCTTCACGCTCAGCCGCAAGCTGCGCCGGGTCCTCCAGCATCAGCAGATTGGTCAGCCACAGGGTCAGGCAATCCACCAGCAGGCAACGGCTGGGCGCGGCCTGCTCGCGCAGCACACGGGCCAGCGCCAGCGGTTCTTCGACCAGTGCCCAGTGCGCTGGCCGCCGTGCGCGATGCTGAGCGACACGCTCGTTCATCTCGCCATCGAGCGGCTGGCTGGTGGCGATGTAAACGACCTCCAACCCGGACTCGTCGGCCAGTTTCTCGGCCAGCCGGCTCTTGCCGGAACGGGCACCGCCGAGG
The DNA here is from genome assembly GCF_900115475.1 of Ectopseudomonas composti. Taxonomy (GTDB): domain Bacteria; phylum Pseudomonadota; class Gammaproteobacteria; order Pseudomonadales; family Pseudomonadaceae; genus Aquipseudomonas; species Aquipseudomonas composti. The sequence goes on along the minus strand of NZ_FOWP01000015.1, from coordinate 113,785 downwards.
ATCAATTCAAGCATCTTCACTCCGTAGGGTGCGCTGTGCGCACCATTTCAAAACCTGCGGGTGCCGCGCCCCCTACCCCAGGCCGCAAAGCGCCTTGAGTTTTTCGGTATCCAGGTGCAATTCCACCTGGTCGGCCAGGCGCTCGATATCGCGCTCGCGCAGCGCCTGGTAATCCACTGCCTGCACCTCATGCAGCCCAGCCCAGCGCAATAGTGCGGCGAATGCCGACGGTTGCTCGAACAGACCATGCAGGTAGGTGCCGAGCACCTGACCATCGGCGCTGAGGCCGCCGTCGCTGCGCCCGTCATCGAGCTGCACGGCACCATTGAGGCCAGGCCCACGACTGACACCGGCATGAATCTCGTAGCCGCTGACCTGCGCCTGCTCCATGCACAGCCGGCCACGTACGTTGCGCAACTGTTTTTCCGGCTCCAACTGCGTCTCGAAATCCAGCAGGCCGAGACCCTCGCTGCTGCCAGCAGCCCCCTCCAAGCCATGCGGGTCATGAATCTGCCTGCCCAGCATCTGCAGGCCACCACAAATACCCAGCAGCTTGCCGCCGTAACGCAGGTGGCGGGCAATGGCCACATCCCAGCCCTGCTCGCGCAGACGCGCGAGATCGGCACGCACGCTCTTGGAGCCTGGCAGGACGATCAAGTCAGCCGGCGGGATGACCTGGCCAGGCCCGACGAAGGTCAGCTGCACCTGCGGGTGCAGGCGCAGTGGGTCGAAATCGGTGTGGTTGCTGATGCGCGGCAGCACCGGCACCACCACGCGCAAGGCCTGCTCGTCCTTGACCTGCTGCCGGGTATCGACGGCATCCTCGGCCTCCAGATGGAAATCCATCAGGTATGGCAGCACACCGAGCACGGGCTTGCCGGTGCGCTGCTCGAGCCAGTCCAGCCCCGGCTTGAGCAAGGCAATGTCACCGCGAAAACGATTGATCACGAACCCCTGGATACGCGCCTGCTCGCTCGGGCTGAGCAGCTCCAGGGTGCCGACCAGATGGGCGAACACGCCGCCCTTGTCGATATCGGCGATCAGGATCACTGGGCAATCCACCGCCTCGGCAAAGCCCATGTTGGCGATGTCACCGGCGCGCAGGTTGATCTCGGCCGGCGATCCAGCCCCCTCGACCAGCACCAGCTCGTAACGCGCCAACAAACGCGCATGGGATTCCAGCACCGCCGCCATGGCCACCGGTTTGTAGCCGTGATAGGTCAGCGCCTGCATGTTGCCGATGGCGCGGCCGTGGATAATCACCTGGGCGCCCATGTCGCTATTGGGCTTGAGCAGCACCGGGTTCATGTCGGTATGCGGCTCCAGCCCAGCGGCCTGTGCCTGCACCGCCTGCGCCCGGCCGATCTCGCCGCCGTCGGCGGTCACCGCGGAATTGAGCGCCATGTTCTGCGCTTTGAACGGCACCACGGAAACACCCTGGCGCCGCGCCCAGCGGCACAGCGCCGTCACCAGTGTGCTTTTGCCGGCGTCGGACGTGGTGCCCTGCACCATCAAAGTGGCCATCAGGGCGTTTCCTCGAGACTCGCCAGTATCGGTGCACATTCCAGCAGGCCCTGCTCCAGCCGCAACCAGCCACATTCGTCCGCCGGCAGGCCAAAGCGCAGGCTGTCCAGCTCGGCGAACAGGCGCACCAGAATGCCGCGCCGCGCCAGCAGCTCGGCGCAGGGTACGGCGCGACGGGTGCAACAGAACTGGAACAGCGACGAGCCACCAGTCGACGGCAAGCCACAATCACGCAGCAGCGCCGTCAGACGCTCGCCGTCGGCCAGCAGGCGTTCACGCTGGCGGCGCTGCCCCTCACCATCGACCAGCAGGTCGAGCGCCACGCTGCGCGCGGGGCCGCTGACGGCCCAGGGGCCGAGCAGTGCTTCCAGTTCATCCAGCAGCGCCTGGGCGGCCAGGACGAAGCCCAGACGCAAGCCGGCCAGGCCGAAGAACTTGCCGAACGAGCGCAGCACGATCAGCCCCGGCATGTCGCTGTAGGCGGCCAGGCTGTGCTCCGGCGTGCAATCCATGAAGGCTTCGTCGATCACCAGCCAGCCGCCGCGCTCGGCCAGTTCGTCATGCCAGTCGAGCAGGCGCGACGGCTCGATCAGGCGGCCGGTCGGATTGTTCGGGTTGACCACCAGCAGCACATCCAACTGCGGCAAGGCACGATGCACCGAACCTTCGCTGAGCCTGGTGACGCGATGGCCTTCGCGACGCCAGGCGGCGGCATGCTCGGCGTAGGTCGGCGTGATGATGCCCACGCTGGCGTTGCGACGCAGACGCGGCAAGGCCTGGATCGCCGCCTGCGAGCCGGCGACCGGCAGCAGGTTGACGGCGCCGTAATAATCGCGCGCGGCCTGCTCCAGGCCGTCATCCACTTCAGGCAGGCGCGCCCAGGCAGAGCCGGGCACGGCCGGCAGATCCCAGCCGTAGGGCGCGACACCAGTAGACAGATCCAGCCAGTCTTCCAGGGGGATGCCGTAGCGCTGCGCAGCGGCGCGCAGTCGACCTCCATGCTCAAGCAACCCATACCTCCCACAGCGTCAAAATCAACAGCCACAAGCCCACGCCAGCGACGACCCGATTCATCGCCCGCTCGATATCTCGCGCACGCGGCGCAGGGCCTTCGCCCAGTTGCGGGCGCTCATGCAGCTCGCCGTGATACTCCGCCGCGCCGCCCAGGCTCACGCCCAGGCTGCCGGCGCCAGACGCCATCACCGGGCCAGCATTGGGACTGTCCCACAGCGGCGCCTGCTTGCGCCAGCACCTAAGCGCCAGGGCGGTATGCCCAAGCAGTGCGTAAGTCAGTGCCACCAGGCGCGCCGGGATGTAATTGAGCAGGTCATCGATCTTCGCCGCGGCCCAGCCAAAACGCTCGAAGCGTTCGTTGCGATAACCCCACATGGCGTCGAGGGTATTGCTCAGGCGATAAAGGACCACGCCCGGCGCACCGGCGACGATGAACCAGAACAAGGCGGCGAACACCGCATCGGAACCGTTCTCCAACACCGACTCGGTGCCGGCGCGGGCCACACCCGTGGCGTCGAGTTCGGCGGTGTTGCGACTGACCATCCAGCCGACGCGCTCGCGTGCCAGCGCCAGGTCGCCCAGGCGCAACGCCTGCGCCACCGGTTGCGCATGCTCGTACAGGCTGCGCAGACCGAGGGCGAAGTACAGGGCGAAGATCTCCACCGCCCAGCTCAGCGAGCTGACCTGCATCAGCAGCCAGGTGATAACGGTCAACGGCAGCACCGCCAGGCACCAGGCCGTCACACCATGACTGCGCCAGCCACCGCCCGCCGGATTGAAGCGCTGCTCCAGGCGTTCGGCCAGGCGACCGAAGGCCACCAGCGGGTGCGCGCGACGCGGCTCGCCCAGCACGGCGTCCAGCGCCACACCGGCGCAGGTGATCAGCGCCAGGTTCATCGTTCAGTCACCCCGGACTCCCCATTGGTTCTCGAATAGCAACTCAGCCAGCGGTCGGGGCGTAGCCCAGCCCTCTTCTACCAGCATCGGTTTCTCGTAAAAGGCATGCACCGGCCCCAGGCACAGCAACGCCACTGGTTTGCTACCGGCAGGCATGCCCAGCAGCTCGGCCAGTGCTTCGGGGTCGAACAACGACACCCAACCAAGCCCCAGCCCTTCGGCTCGCGCAGCCAGCCACAGATTCTGAATGGCGCAGGCCACCGAGGCCATATCCATTTCCGGCAAGGTGCGTCGCCCGAAGACATGCGCTTCACGCCCCTCCATCAGCGCCACCGCCAACAGCTCGGCGCAGTCGCGAATGCCCTCGACCTTGAGCCGCATGAATTCATCCGCACGCTCACCCAGGGCTTCGGCGGTGCGTACGCGCTCTGCCTCCACCAACGAATGGGCCGCCTCACGCAATTGCGGATCGCTGACACGCAGGAAGCGCCAGGGCTGCATCAGGCCGACGCTGGGCGCGTGGTGCGCCGCTTCGAGCAAGCGCGCCAGCACCTCGGGCGGCACCTGGCCGCCAGCGAAGTGACGCATGTCCCGGCGCTCGGCAATGGCGCGGTATACCGCCGCGCGCTCCTCGGAACTGAAGGCGTGCTCGCTCATGGACGCAGCAGCGCGGCAGCCGCCGCCGGGTTGGAAGGCAGGTAGAAATGGATATAGCTGGCGGTGAGGCGACCCAGGCGATACACCGCCTCGGCCACCGGTTTGCCGTTCGGGCAGCGGCCGAGCGTCAGTGGCTGCAGCGGGCTGTCCAGTCGCGAGTGATGGTAACTGTGGCCACGCAGCTCGCCTTCCGGCAACGTCACTTCCTGCAGGGCCAGCGCCGTCAGGCGGGGCTGCAGCGCCGCACTGCCGCTGAGCAGGCCCAGCATGCGGCCACTGCCGCCCTGTTTGTCGCGCAACTCATCGAGCAGATAAAGCATGCCGCCACACTCGGCCAGCAGCGGCTTGCCAGCCTGGTGATGGGCGCGAATCGCGGCGGCCATGGCCTGATTGCCCTCCAGATCGGACAGGTACAGCTCAGGGTAACCGCCAGGCAGGTACAGGCTGTCCACCTCGGGCAAGGCGTTGTCGTTCAATGGCGAGAAGAAATGCAGTTCGGCGCCAAGCGCCTGCAGCAGGTCGAGATTGGCCTGATAAAGGAAGGCGAACGCCGCATCCCGCGCCACACCGATCCGCACGCCTTTGAGCAAGGGCACAGATTCATCGATCTGCGGCACGGCGAAACTCACCGCTGGCGGCAGGTCGACATCGGCACTGGCCACCAGCGCATCGGCAGCCGCGTCCAGGCGCGCATCCAGATCCGCCAATTCGGCCGCCTGCACCAAACCCAGGTGCCGACTCGGCAACTCGACCGCGGCGCTGCGCGGCAAGGCGCCGAACCAGCGGATACTCGGCGGCAAGGCATCACGCAGGATGTCGCCATGCCGTGTACTGGCGACGCGGTTGCCGAGCACCCCGGCAAACGGCAGGTCCGGCTGGAAGGTGGCCAGGCCATGGGCCAACGCACCAAAGGTCTGGGCCATGGCCGCACCGTCGATCACCGCCAGCACCGGCACGTTGAAGTGGCGGGCCAGATCGGCCGCTGATGGCTTGCCGTCGAACAAGCCCATCACCCCTTCGATCAGGATCAGATCCGCCTCGCCAGCGGCCTGCCATAGCAGGCGACGGCTCTCTGCCTCGCCAACCATGGCCAGGTCGAGCTGATACACCGGTGCACCGCTGGCGCGGGCGTGGATCATCGGATCGAGAAAATCCGGCCCGCACTTGAATACCCGCACCCGCCGCCCCTGACGCGTATGCAGGCGCGCCAGTGCAGCGGTGACGGTGGTCTTGCCCTGACCGGAGGCCGGCGCAGCGATCAGCAGCGCCGGACAGTGACGTACGTCCATCAGAATTCGATGCCCTTCTGCGCCTTCACCCCGGACTTGAACGCATGCTTGACCAGGCTCATCTCGGTGACCGTATCGGCGGCCTCGATCATTCCCGGCAAGGCGCCACGGCCAGTCACCACCACGTGCTGCAACAACGGCCGAGCCTCGATATCGGCCAGCACCGCGTCCAGTTCGAGGTAGCCATGCTTGAGGGCGATGTTCAGCTCATCCAGCACCACCAGGCCGACGGACTCGTCGCTGAGCAGACGCTGGGCCACTGCCCAGGCTTCCTGCGCCTTGGCGATGTCGCGCTGGCGATCCTGAGTTTCCCAGGTAAAGCCCTCGCCCATCACGTGGTAGCTGACTTCCTCGGGAAAGCGGCGGAAGAAGGTTTCCTCGCCGGTGCTGGCCGCGCCTTTGATGAACTGCACCACGCCCACCTTGAGGCCATGACCGAGGGCGCGCGCGACCATGCCGAAAGCGCTGCTGCTCTTGCCCTTGCCATTACCGCTGTGCACCAGCAGCAGGCCGTATTCATCCTGGGCCTGGGCAATCTTCTCGTCGATCAGGGCTTTCTTGCGCTGCATGCGCGCCTTGTGGCGAACATCGCGTTCAGTGGACTCGCTCATACTGTGCTCCTGTACATCAGGCACCCGCGTCGGCTGTTGGTAAACAGTACGAGCAGCAATGAGGAAGCAGGTCATGATGATCCGCACGTCCTCACCCAGGCGCCAAAGGCTGGTCAGGCGAGCGGAAGACAGAAAACACGAACGCCCCGGTAAACCGGAGCGTCGGCCGGACAACGCCCTCCGCGATGCCGTGAAACTGCGACAGGCCGGTCTCCGGGCTCGTGAGCGAACCCAAAGGTTCGACGCTGCGCCTTCCCGTGCAGTGCACAGTGGCTTTGCAGACTGCGTGAAAACTACTGCGCTCGGCCATCGGCGTTAAAAACAGTCTCAAAATGCTCATTTACAGTACGTAAACTCCGCTTTTTCGCCTGTTGCGGGGGCGCCTAGCCCTTGCCTGACCTTCGCTCGCTACGTTTTCACACGATCTGCTTGAGCAGCGTTTGACTCACCTACCGTTGCGGGGGCAGCGCCGGCATTCGAACCGGCTTCCCTGTTTCACCCCTCGACCGCCATTCACGGCAACTCGGGGCACCTGAAGCAAGGCGCGCAGGGTAGAGGCTGGCAGCCATGCCCGTCAACGCCGGAACCGCTCAATGCCTGGGCGTGAATCCCGGAGGTTTGCTCGCCAGCCACTCGACGAACGTACGCAAGCGCTCATCCCCCAACAACGCATCGCGACTGTTGTAGGTCAGTGCCAACTCCTTTTCGCTGAATAGACGGTGAATCTGGTTGTGACAGGCGCGACAGACCCAAAGCGTGGCAGTGATGCGCTGATGACGAACGAAGCGCTTCTGCACGTAAGCTTTGTCGTGCAGTGCTTTGGGAATCAGATGGTGACGCGTCAACGCAACCGGCCGTGCGCACAACTCGCAGACCTCAGGCTGAGGCGGCAGGCGAATGGGTTCGGCCATGGCTGATCAGGGATTACGAGCGAGCTCTGGGGTAATGACCCGCTTGGCATCGAGGTAGACACGCTGCCAGTAGACGTTATCGAGACTGTCCAGGCGCACCGTGCCGCCACTGGAGGGCGCATGGACGAAACGCCCCTCACCGACATAGATGCCAGCATGGCTGACGGCGCGCCCACCATTAGTGGCGAAGAACACTAGGTCACCGCTTTGCAGGGCATCACGTCGGATATCCGGGGTACGCATCGCACGCAGCTCACGGGTCGAACGCGGCAGGCTGATGCCGGCAGCATCGCGATACACGTAGCCGATCAGGCCGCTGCAATCGAAGCCGCCTTCCGGGGTATTGCCCCCGTAGCGATAGGGCGTACCGACCAGCCCCAGCGCACGGAACAGCACATCTTCAGCACCACCTTGATAAGCGGAAGAAGAGACCGGAGGGATATAGATGGGCTGAGGGGAAGGAGCACGACTGCTACAAGCACTCAGTAGCAGCACGAAAGAAATGAGGGCAACACGGGTCGTGACGGGCATAAGCGAGGCGATCCAGAGCCTGAATGCGCTCTACTCTGCCGATTCACGACGAACGGCGCAACCCTCAGCACCCGTTCAAGGCCTACCGAGACAGCTCTTGAACAGGTTTTTCGGTTACGCCGTGTGCATCAGTTATGACGTTTGACAGCGACCTGATCTTCGACCGGCGCCAGAGCCAGGACACGCTTGGCCTGCAGGTAACTGCGGTTCCAGTAGCTGTCGTCCAGGCTGTCGATGCGCACGCCACCGCTACGGCTGCTGCTGGAATGGATGAACTGGTCATCGCCCAAGTAGATGCCGGCGTGACTGACGCGACCGCGACCACGATCGTTGAACAGGATCAGGTCACCTGGTTCCAGGTCGGCGCGTGCCACCTTGGGTGCATCCAGGTTGATCAGCTCGCGAGTGGAACGCGGCAGTTCGAGGCCTACTTCTTCGCGAAACAGGTAACCGACGAAGCCGCTGCAATCGAAACCGGACTGCACCGACGTGCCGCCATAACGATAGCGAGTACCGATCAGCGAACGCCCGAGGTCGAGCAGGCTGTCGGCCAGCTGAGGCATTTCGTAGGGTTTGTCGTCGATCAGCGCGGTGATTTCATCATCGGCAGGCTCAACCTGCTGAGAGAGCGGACGAGCAACTGGCTCGACCGTGGCTTCGCTGATCTGCGGTTGCGGCGAGTGGCCGGCGCAGGCAGCGAGAAAGGCTGTGAGTGCAAGAGGCACGAGGGGTGCGAAGCGTTTTAGCATGGGCACGACCGTGTCGGTAGAATTTACAAGCTGCCGACTATGCCCGCTATAACGTTCATTTGCAAATTCTATCGTTAGAAATGTGACCCAGTAGTTTCGCCGCGCCATCTAAAGCGCCCGACCATCTTCATGGCCGGGCTTGCGGGAAGCTAGCCGAGAATCTCGCTGAGCGGGATAAAACGCAGCATATCCCCTTCGGCCAGCGTACTGCCTTCCATGACCTCGGCCAGCCCTTCGGCCCAGGCGGCGCTGCGCAGCACGCCTGAACTCTGGTTGGCATAAGGCACCACGCGCCCCTGCTCCAACCGAGCCCGCAGGTACTCGCGGCGCATGCCCGGCTTGACCCAGATAAAACCTGCCGGCACCGCGAAACCCAGTGGCTCGACACGCTGAACACCCAGGCGACGCAACATATAAGGGCGCGCCAGGAGGCCGAAGGTAACCAATGTCGACGCCGGGTTGCCCGGCAAACCAATGACCGGAACACCCTGGTAATGACCGAAGGTCAGTGGTTTGCCCGGCTTGATCGCCAGCTTCCACAGGGCCAGTTCACCGGCCTCACGCAGGGCCATGCCGAGAAAATCCGCCTCGCCGACCGACACACCGCCCGTGGAGAGGATCAGATCGACTTCGCCCAAAGCACCCAACGCGTCGCGAGTGCGCTGCAAATCATCGGGTAGTATCCCCGCATCCACCACGCTGCAGCCCAGTCGCTGCAACCAGGCGATCAGCAGGCGTCGATTGCTGTTGTAGATCTGCCCCGGGCCAAGCGCCTGCCCCGGCTCCACCAACTCATCGCCGGTGGACAGCACGGCAACGCGCAGGCGCCTACGTACCGACAGTTGCGCTGCGCCCAAAGACGCCGCCAGCCCCAGCTCGATAGGCCCAAGACGCGTACCGGCCGGCAGTACACAATCGCCGATGCGGGTTTCCTGGCCTTGATCACGCACGTTCTGCCCGACTTTCAGCGGTTCACGGAAATGCACGCGCCCCGTTTCATCCAGCTCGGCGTTCTCCTGCATCTCGACGGTATCAGCACCTGCCGGCAGCGGCGCACCGGTGAAGATGCGTGCGCAGGTTCCTGGCTCCAGTGGCAAAGGCGCACTACCGGCCTGGATACGCTGACTGACCGGCAACGCCTGGCCCGTCCAATCGACCAGGCGCAGGGCGTAGCCATCCATCGCGCTGTTAGCCCAGGGCGGTAGATCCAGCGCTGCAATCAGCGGTTCGGCCAGCACCCGCCCGTCTGCATCGGCCAGTGCAACCTGCTCGACCTGTTCGATGGGTGCAGCCTCTGCCAGTGCCAGCAGCCGCTCCAGCGCTGCCTCCATGGGCATCAGACCGGGGTGATCGCAACCACTCATCCGCGGGTCTCGCAAGCGCCCACCTGTTTAAGGTGCGGCACGAAGTTGCAGGGCCGATGCCGTGCATCCAGCTGCTCACCGAGAATGCCGTCCCAAGCGGTGCGGCAAGCATTGGTCGAGCCCGGCAGGCAACACACCAGTGTGCCATTGGCCAACCCCGCCAGTGCGCGTGACTGGATAGTGGAGGTGCCGATATCCGCCACGGAAATCTGCCGGAACAGCTCACCGAAACCATCGACCTGCTTGTCCAGCAGGCAGGTGACCGCTTCTGGCGTACTGTCGCGCCCGGTGAAACCGGTGCCGCCGGTAATGACAACAACCTGCACCTGATCCTCGGCGATCCAGGTCGCCACCTGGGCGCGAATCTTGTACAGGTCGTCCTTGAGCAAAACCCGTGCGGCCAGCTGGTGACCAGCACCGGTCAGGCGATCGACCAGCAGCTGCCCCGAGGTATCGGTCTCCACTGTGCGGGTATCGCTGACGGTCAACACGGCAATATTCAGCGGCACGAAAACCGCATCGGCCTTGTGGTTCATGGCAGGCATCCAATTGGGAGAGAATGGGCGCTGTTATATCACACCGCCTGTTTTCGGAGACTGCCCGCATGCCCGCATCCAACGCCCTCCCCACCTGCTCGGTACTGCTTCTTTCAGGCGGCCGCGGCCAGCGCATGGGCGGACGTGACAAGGGTTTGCTGGATTGGCGTGGCCGCCCGCTGATCGCCTGGCTGCATGATCTGACCCGCCCGCTGAGCGATGATATGATCATCTCCTGCAACCGCAACCATCAGCGCTACGCGCCCTATGCCGACCAGTTGGTTGCCGACGAGGATCATGATTTTCAGGGACCACTGGCGGGTATTCGGGCCGGCATGGCCGCGGCGCGCCACGAACAGATGCTGGTATTGCCCTGTGACGCCCCGCTGGTCGACCGCGCACTGATCGAGTCACTTCTGGCGCAATCCGGCACCCACCCGGTGGTGATTCGCCAGGGTAACTACTGGCAACCGCTGTTCTGCCTGCTGCCAACAGGACTGAAGGATGACCTGGAGCGCGCCTGGCAATCCGGAGAGCGTAGCCCGCAGCGCTGGTTCGGTAAATTGGCGCCCATCGCCGTCGACTGCGCCCTGGACGACGCCCGCCTAGCCAACCTCAACACGCCGGAAACCTTGGCAGGTAACGCCTCCTCTTGCTGAAACGCGCTGCACTCAACGGAACTCATACGACAGTTTTACGTCATAGCGAGGGTATAGCACCCCTTTTGCACTCAAGGAGACAGACCATGAACCAACGGATCATCCCCGCCCTGCTTATGACGATCGGCTTCGCTGTACTGGCCGGCTGCTCCTCGCCGTCGGTAATCACGCTGAATGACGGGCGTGAGATCCAGACCGTGGACAAGCCCAAGTTCGATGAAGATTCCGGCTTCTATGAATTCGAGCAACTCGACGGCAAACGCGCCACGATCAACAAGGATCAGGTGCAAACTGTCAAGGAGCTCTGAGCACGGTGCGCGAGACGCTACTGAAGGACGCCGAGAACTCATACCGGCTGCCGACTGGATGCTCAGCCCGAAGATTTTTCCGGCTAACCCCTTGTGCGGTAAAAGTTTTTCAGTAGAATACGCGTCATTCGGAGTGTAGCGCAGCTTGGTAGCGCGTCTCGTTCGGGACGAGAAGGTCGCAGGTTCGAATCCTGTCTCTCCGACCAAATCTAAAACCCGCCTTGATCGGCGGGTTTTTTATTCCCTGCAATTTGTTGGTGCCACCCTTTTTCAACTCAGAAAGGCCACCACTTGCTCGGCATCGAATGGCCAGTTCAGCTCGTTACCTGTATCGCAGCGGCGTAGCACCGGAATACGCAAGCCGTACTGCTCGACCATTCCCTCATGCTCAACAATGTCGATCAGCTCGACCAGCAGGCCATTCTCGACGAACGGCATGAGTAACGCTTCCGCCACCTCGCAGAGATGGCAACCCAGGGTTCCGAAAAGTTGGCATTCAGGCGTCATTAGCGCACCTCACTATCAGCAAGGTGCGCAGTTTAGCATCGGCGTCGATCAGCTCGCGTCAGCGCCCTTGCCCGTCTGACCAGCGAGCAACGACTGCAGGCCGTCGAGCAGACTGCGGTTGAGATTGTCGGCCTTCTCCAGACGCGGTTGGTCGAAACGCTCATCGAGCGAGAAGCCGCCCTTGAGCAACTCTTTGAGCATGCCGCCGGCATCCTGGGCCAGATCACCGGCACTGCGCAGCGCATCGAGCAGACCCTGGGCATATTCCTGCAGACCACTGTTGACCGCGCTGGCGCCCTGTCCGGCCACCGCGCCATAGGCATCGGTGGCCTGACGCACACTGGTCTGAGTCAGGCGCAGCGACATCGATGCCAATTGCTCACCATCCATGTCCAGCGCCATGGCGCGGTCGAAAGCACCGGCCAGATCACCGGCGTAGAACGTGTCGGAGAGATCCTGCACCTGGCTGAACAACTTCTCCAGCGCCTTGATCTCGTCATCATCCAACTCACCCTCGACATCCACCTGCCAACCACCGATCTGCATGCGGCCGGACTGGCTACTGCCTACCACGCTGGTGGATTTACCGTCGCTGGACGCAGCAAAGCTGCTTTGCGACCAACTGGCCGAAGCCTGCGCCACGGAGATACGCAGACGGTCGCCATCGCGGGTGGTAACGGACAGGTCGAAGGTTTCCGCCAGGGCACTGAAACGCTCGCTGTAACCCGCCACTGCCACCTTGTCCGACGCGCCCGGAGCGGCGCTGCCGAAGCGCTTGTCGAGATCGCCGAAGCCATCCTGAATACGCTTGTAGGTGTCATCGATATCACCGGCTACCTGTCCCTTCAGCACACCCATGCCATCGAGTATCTTGCGCGCCTCGGCGAAGCCTTTCTCCACACCATCACGCGCCTGGGACAGCAGCTTGTCCAGCTTGGCTGGATCCGCACCGGCAGCAGCCTCGCTCTGCAAGCGCTGCTCGATGAACCCCAGAATCCGCCCTGCCACTTTTTCCGGGGTGTAGTCATCGCGCGACCCGGACAACGAGCCCGGCGGTACGCCCAACTTCTCGGCAAGACGATTGGCCAAAGTGGCCTGTGCGTCGGCGGCATTGCCGCGCGCGGCCATGGACTGGCTGGCTTGCGCAGTGCGGGAAGCGGCGGAGTTGAGTGAGCTCAGAGGATTCATGGCTGGGTACCTGAATAGGTTATCTGCCGAACTTAGCGGCCGTCCGAGGGAGAGCTTTAGCCTTTATCGACCAACGGTTACCAAGTTTTCTCTGTTTCGTTGCCATCGAACGGATCTTTCCCGATGGACGGGCAAGCCGAGAAAAGCCCTGTCAACCACGAGATAGGGCCCACGCGTCTCAATACCGCCGCTCCGCGCAAAGCCCCGCCAGACTAAAGTCTTACAGTCGATTCGCAGGCGAAATGCTTTATTTCATCGCGCCGTAACTGGCCGGTCACTTCGTGGCCGACCTGCTTATAACAACGAGGAGACAACAATAATGAGTAAGACTCCCCTCGCCCGCGCCGTGGCCCTCGCCACGCTGGGCGCCAGCCTGACCCTGCCGAGCCTGGCACAGGCTGACTTCATCGGCGACAGCAAAGCGACTCTGGAACTGCGCAACTTCTATATGAATCGGGACCTGCGCGACACGACTGCTGCACAGCAGTCCAAGCGCGAAGAATGGGCACAAGGCTTCATCCTCAAGGCCGAGTCCGGCTTTACCGAGGGCACCGTCGGTTTTGGTCTGGACGCCTATGCGGGCCTCGGTCTGAAGCTCGATTCTTCTGACGAGCGCGCCGGCACCGGCCTGCTACCCAATAGTTTCGGCAATGAGGGGCCGGACGAATATTCCGAGCTCAGCGGTGCGGTCAAGGCACGCATTTCCAAAACCGTCGGCAAGGTCGGCGGCCTGATGCCCAAGCTACCCATCGTCTCTTCTGGCGACTCACGCCTGCTGCCACAGGTTTTCACCGGGGGCATGATCACCTCGCAGGAAATCGACGGACTGACCCTCAACGGCGGTCAACTGCGTGAGGTCAACCAACGCGCCTCCACCGACCGGGTCGATATCACGGCAACCAACGTGGGTGGCGAGAGCGACCGCTACAACTTCGCTGGCGGCGACTACAAGTTCAACGGCGGCAACACCACCGTTGGCGTGTGGTACGGCGAGCTGGAGGATATCTACGATCAGAAGCTGTACAACCTGATCCATGTACAGCCGATCGGTGACTGGAAGCTGGGCGCCAACCTGGCCTACTTCGACTCCCAGGACAACGGCCGCAAACTCGGCGGCAAGCTGGATAACGACCTGACCTCGGTCAACCTCTGGGCCGGTATCGGTGCGCACACCTTCCGCGTGGGTTACCAGAAAGTCGGTGGCGATAACGCCTTCCCCTTCCTGACCGAAACCGATCCCTATATCGTCAACTACATCCAGATTCTCGACTTCACCCGTAAGGACGAGAAATCCTGGCAGGCGCGCTACGACGTCAACTTCGCCAGCTACGGCATCCCGGGCCTGACCGCCTTCGTCCGCTACGTCACCGGCGACGGCTTCGACGGCGCAAGCGGAGCCAGCGGCAAGGAATGGGAACGCGACCTGGATATCAGCTACATCGTGCAGGAAGGCCCGCTGAAGAACCTCGGTGTGCGCTGGCGTAACGCGATGGTGCGCTCCAACGCGAGCATCGGTGACCTGGACGAAAACCGCCTGATCGTCAGCTACACCATTCCGCTGATGTAAGGCGCATCCGCGAAACCAAAGCGCCGCAACGCCTGTATCGGGTTGCGGCGTTTTTCGTTTCTATCGAAACTGGAAAAGCACGTGCAGCCTAAACCCTCCTCACCTAGAGAAACGCTCAAAAACTCTACACCGTCACTCCCGCGAAGGCGGGAGTCCAGGTGCTGCGGGGCTCTGGTTTCCCGCCCGCGCGGGAATGACGACTATTTCATCCCAGGCTGGCATGACCAACACGGAGGACGTCCTTGATGGACGACTACCAACCCCTGGCCTGCGATCTCTACGATTATCTGGAGATTGCCTGCATGCATCACTATCAGCTGGATATCGAACTGATCGACGGCACTCGCCTGCAAGGCAAGGCGCTGACCACCGAGACGATAGCGAGCCAGGGAGAATTTCTGCTGGTGCGTACAGCCGACGGCGAACAGCGCCTGCGCATGGATCGCCTGCTGGCGATCACCCCGCAGGATGCGGGCGCCAGCTTTGCTCGGGTGCTGTTGAGCGGCAGTCGCTGCTGAACGCGACGCACCTACGGGTGCGCCATGTATACCCGCCCATCGCGCTAATCTGCGGTGCGCGCAGCGCACCCTACGCGAACGTGCAGAAACGCTGCATTACCACATCAGATCATCAGGAATCTGGTAGGCCGCGTAAGGGTCGTCGGCATCCGGCTCTTCGACATGGGTATTGAGCAGGACGATGCGCGAAGCATCGCGCTCCTGAATCCTCAGCGCGGCCTCGCGCGGAATGATTTCGTACCCACCACCATGACGGACGATGGCCAGCCAGCCGTTGGAGAGCTTGTTGCGCACCATGGTGTTGACCGGCAGGCGCTTGACCTTCTTGTCGTCGACGAAATTGTAGTAATCCTCGCCGTCGAGCTTGGGCAGACGCGAGCGCTCAATCAGTTGCTTGATCTGCGCGGTGCGGGCTTTCTGCTCGGCTTTTTCCTGCTGCTGGCGATTGAGTTCCTGATCACGCGCCGTTTTTTCGGCCTGCGCCTGCATCGCGGCCTGGCGCGTGCTGTCGTCCAGCTCGGCTTGGCCCTTTTGCACCAGGCGTTTCTGCTTTTGCTGTTGCTTGCCAGCCTGCTTGGCCTGTTTTTCATTGACCAGGCCGGCTTTGAGCAGCTGGTCGCGCAGGGAAAGACCCATGACTTAAAGATCCCGAACATGATTCAGTTACAGCGGTGCCGAGCGCTCGGCGCCGCCAGTCGAAGGTGCCCAGCATAAGGGCTAAGCGGCCGCCGCTCCAGCCTGTAGGAGCGACCGGGCGGCGAACCGCTTCAGTCGCGAAAGGCGGACAGCAAAGGCTTCGCGGATAAATCGGAACGCCGCCGTGCCTATAGGGTTCAGCAGCCAGGCGCTTGTTTCTCCAGCTTCTTGGCTTCGCCCCACAGGGCGTCCAGCTCCTCCAACGAGCAACTGTCCATGTTGCGTCCCGCTTCACGCACGCTTTGCTCGATGAAGCGGAAACGCCGTTCGAACTTGCCGTTGGCCGCACGCAATGCCGCTTCCGGGTCGACCTTCAGGTGACGCGCCAGGTTGGTGACGACGAACAGCAGGTCGCCGATCTCCTCGGCCACCGCCTCGGCATCGTTCTCGCTCATGGCCTCGAGCACTTCGTCGAGCTCTTCGCGCACCTTGTCCACCACCGGCAGCGCCTCGGGCCAGTCGAAGCCAACCTGGGCGGCACGTTTTTGCAGCTTGGCCGCACGCGAAAGCGCCGGTAGCGCGCTCGGTACGTCATCGAGCAAAGAAAGCTGCTCGGGAGCGGCTGCCTTCTCGGCGCGCTCTTGCGCCTTGAGCTCTTCCCAGCGCTGTTTGACCGCGGCCTCTTCCAGCTTCGCCGCATCCGGGGCACCGTATAGATCGCCATCAGGAAACACATGCGGGTGGCGGCGAATCAGCTTGCTGGTGATGCCATCGACCACCCGGGCGAAGTCGAAACGCCCCTCCTCCTGCGCCAGTTGGCTGTAATAGACCACCTGGAACAGCAGGTCGCCGAGCTCGCCCGGCAGATGCTCGAAGTCGCCACGCTCGATGGCATCGGCAACCTCGTAAGCCTCTTCGAGGGTATAGGGCACGATGCTCGCGTAGCTTTGCTTCAGATCCCACGGGCAGCCGTGTTGCGGATCGCGCAAACGCGCCATCAGGTGCAGCAGGTCGTCGAGTCGGTACATGAAAGCTCCTGGGCTGCAAGCAACAAGCCTCAAGCCACAAGACCGCTTTTCACTTGCAGCTTGTCACTTGAGGCTTGCCGTTCAATTGGCGCGATGGCGACGCGCTTCGATGATATTGGGCAACTGACCGATACGCGCCAGCAGGCGCCCCAGCGCATCGAGCCCCGGAATCTCCACGGTGATCGACATGGAGGCGGTGTTGTCCTCCTTGTCCGAACGCGTGTTGACCGCCAGTACGTTGAGCTTCTCGTTGAGCAGTACCTGGGTGACGTCACGCAGCAGACCGGAACGGTCGTAGGCCTTGATGACGATTTCCACCGGGTAGGTCTGCACCGGCACCGGCCCCCAGCTCACCTGGATCATTCGCTCCGGCTCGCGTGCGGTCTGCTGCAGCGCCGTAGGGCAATCCTGGCGATGGATGGTGACGCCACGACCGAGGGTGATGTAGCCGACGATGGGGTCGCCCGGCAGCGGCTGGCAGCAGCCGGCCATCTGCGTCAGCAGGTTGCCGACGCCCTGGATCTGGATATCGCCGCGCTTGCCCGGCTTGAAACCCTGCGCCTTGCGCGGGATCAGCTCCAGTTGCTCGTTACCGCGCTCCGGCTCGACCAGTTGCTGCGCCAGGTTGACCGCATGAGCCAGGCGCACGTCGCCGGCACCCAGGGCGGCGAACAGGTCCTCGGCGGTTTTCAGGTTGGCCTTCTCGGCCAGCTTGTCGAAATCTGCACCGACCAGGGCCATGCGCGCCAGCTCGCGCTCGAGCAACTGCTTGCCGGCGGCGACGTTCTGGTCGCGATCCTGCAACTTGAACCAGTGGACGATCTTCGCCCGCGCACGGCTGGTGGTGACGTAGCCCAGGTTGGGGTTGAGCCAGTCGCGGCTCGGCGAACCCTGCTTGCTGGTGATGATTTCCACCTGCTCGCCGGTCTGCAGGCTGTAGGTCAGCGGCACGATACGGCCGTTGATCTTGGCGCCACGGCAGTTGTGGCCGATCTCGGTGTGCACGCGGTAGGCGAAGTCCAGCGGCGTGGCGCCCTTGGGCAGGTCGATGGCATGGCCGTCGGGAGTGAAGACGTAGACCCGATCCGGCTCGATATCGACGCGTAGCTGCTCGGCCAGGCCGCCGATGTCGCCCAGTTCCTCGTGCCACTCGATGACCTGACGCAGCCAGGAAATCTTCTCTTCATAGTGGTTGGAGCCGGATTTGACGTCGGTACCCTTGTAGCGCCAGTGCGCGCAAACCCCCAATTCGGCCTCTTCGTGCATGGCATGGGTGCGAATCTGCACCTCCAGCACCTTGCCCTCCGGCCCGAGCACGGCGGTGTGCAGCGAGCGATAGCCGTTTTCCTTGGGGTTGGCGATGTAGTCGTCGAATTCCTTGGGAATGTGCCGCCACAGGGTGTGTACGATGCCCAGGGTGGTGTAGCAGTCGCGTACCTCCGGCACCAGCACGCGCACCGCGCGCACGTCATAGATCTGGCTGAACTGCAGGCCCTTGCGCTGCATCTTGCGCCAGATCGAATAGATGTGTTTCGCCCGGCCGCTGATGTCAGCCTTGATGCCGGTGGCCTCCAGCTCCTGGCGCAGATGGGCCATGGCATCGTTGATGTACTGCTCGCGATCCAGGCGACGCTCGTGCAGCAGCTTGGCGATCTGCTTGTACTGCTCCGGCTCCAGGTAACGGAAGGACAGGTCCTCCAGCTCCCACTTGATGTGGCCGATGCCCAGGCGATGGGCCAGTGGCGCGTAGATGTCGAACACCTCGCGCGCCACGCGCTGACGCTTCTCCTCGTCGGCTTCCTTGACCGCACGAATGGCGCAGGTGCGCTCGGCCAGCTTGATCAAGGCCACGCGCACGTCGTCAACCATGGCCACCAGCATCCTGCGCAGGTTCTCGACCTGCGTCTGCGAGCCGAGCACCACCGATTCACGCGGATTGATACTGGCGCTGATCGCGGCCATGCGCAGCACGCCCTCGATCAGCTTGGCCACCACTGGACCGAAGCGCTGATGCACGGCGGCCAGGGTGATCTTGCCCTCACGCACACCGCGATAGATGACCGCGGCGACCAGCGAGTCCTGGTCGAGCTTGAGATCGGCGAGAATTTCGGCGATGTCGAGACCGGCGCGGAAGGTCGAAGCACCCTCGCTCCAGTGATGCTGATTGGTGTTGGCCTGCTGCTCCAGATCACGGGCGAATTCGCAGGCCTCTTGCAGCGCCTGACGATCCAGCGCCGGATCGACGCGGGTAACGTGCTGCAACCAGGCCTCGAGGTTGATGCTGCCGTCATCGTTGACCGGCTGATGCGCTCTCACCTGAACCATCGTCTTACCTTCCCTACGGCGCGCTTAGGTCGCACCGAGCAGTCGCCGGCCTTCTCTGAGCCGGTCGGATTAACTGAAAGGATGCGCGTCCTGCACACCCCTGCGGTACCGAACGTACCGCTTTGGCCCGAGCCCTAGGGCTCGGGTTTCTCGAATAGAGCCATGGCCTCGACATGCGCGGTTTGCGCGAACATGTCGAGAATCCCGGCGCGGCGCAGGCGATAGCCCTGCTGCGCCAACTCGGCGGCATCACGCGCCAGCGTGGTCGGGTTACAGGAGACGTAAACCAGACGCCGTGCGCCCAACTCCGTCATCCCACGTACCGCCTGCAACGCCCCATCGCGCGGCGGGTCGAGCAGCACCGCGGTAAAACCGCCGCGCGCCCAGCCCTCATTGGCCAGCGGCTTGGACAGGTCGGCACGATAAAAGTGCGCATTGCCCAAGCCATTGTTTTGCGCGTTGTCAGCGGCGCGCTGCACCATCGCCTCGACGCCCTCCACAGCCACCACTTCAGCCGCCTGACGGGCCAGCGGCAGGGCGAAATTGCCCAAGC
This sequence comes from Ectopseudomonas composti, assembly GCF_900115475.1. Taxonomy (GTDB): domain Bacteria; phylum Pseudomonadota; class Gammaproteobacteria; order Pseudomonadales; family Pseudomonadaceae; genus Aquipseudomonas; species Aquipseudomonas composti. The sequence continues at coordinate 94,413 of NZ_FOWP01000015.1, read as the reverse complement.
CGCAGAACAGATCCAGCACCCGTTCGCCAGGTTGCACTGCCAACCAGTCTAGCGCCTGAGCGACCATCGCCTCGTTGACCAGACCATTGACCTGCACGAAGTCACCCGGCCGGTAAGCCAACTGCAGTTGCCAGCGCTGCAACAGGAAACCCAGCTCGGCGGCCTGGTCGTCAGGCTGCGGTAGCCCCTCGCCCTGCAGCCACAACTGCGCGCGATGCTCGCTGCAAAACGTGCGCAAGCGACTCAGATCAGCCTCGGTCAAGGCGCTGGTATGGCGCAGCAGCAGCGCTTGAGCCGTGCCACTGAACAATTCCACGTGCCCAACTGCCTGCGGTTTCTCCAGGCTGCGCAAGAGCGCCGGCAACGCCTTGAAAATGGGCTGCAAGGGCTGTACCAGCACCAGGCAGGCGTCGATGGCGACGATGTCCTGGCTGGCTTCGGCGCGGAAACCGACATGCAGCTGACGCGCCTTGGCGTCCCAGCGCACGGCGATGCGCGCGCGGCGGCGGTAGCCGAACTCCGCGCCGACCAGCGGCGCAGCCCACTCATCCGGCTGCACGCCGCCCAGACGTGACAGTTGCTCGGTCAGCGTGCGCTGTTTCAGGGCGAGTTGATCGGCATGAGGCATGTGCTGCAGGTTGCAGCCACCGCAGCGCTCGGCGTGTACGCAGGGCGCCTCACGACGCTCGCTGCTGGCAACGACGATCTTTTCGGCGCGCGCCTCGATGGTCTGACTGCGCGCGCTGAGCACCCGCGCCTCGACCTGCTCGCCCGCCAGTGCACCACTGACGAACCAGGTACGCCCGCCTTCGAAGGCGATGCCACGACCGTCACCGGCCAGACGCTCGATGGCGAGCTTCTGCTTCTTGCCGACCGGAACCTGCACCGCGCGACTGCCGCCGCTGGGCTGAAAGCGCAGGTTGGAGCTGCGTCTGGCCATCAGTGCGCCGGTTCTTCGTAAACGCCGGTGGACAGATAGCGGTCGCCACGGTCGCAGATGATCGCCACCAGCACCGCGTTTTCCAGCTGCTGCGACAGGCGCAGCATGCCGGCCACCGAGCCGCCGGAAGAAACACCGCAGAAGATGCCCTCTTCCCGTGCCAGACGGCGCATGACGTGTTCGGCCTCTGCCTGGCCCATGTCCATGACCTGATCGACTCGTTCGGCCTGATAGATCTTCGGCAGGTATTCCTGTGGCCAGCGGCGGATACCGGGAATGGCCGAGCCTTCCTGCGGCTGCAGGCCGACGATCTGGATCGCCGGGTTCTGCTCCTTGAGGTAGCGCGAGGTACCCATGATGGTGCCGGTGGTGCCCATCGAGCTGATGAAATGGGTGATGGTGCCGCTGGTCTGGCGCCAGATCTCAGGGCCGGTACCGCTGTAGTGCGCCTCGGGGTTATCGCCGTTGGCGAACTGGTCGAGCACCTTGCCACGCCCCTCGGTCTGCAGCCGCTCGGCCAGGTCCCGTGCGCCTTCCATGCCCTCTTCCTTGCTGACCAGGATCAGCTCGGCGCCATAGGCGGTCATCGCCCACTTGCGCTCGGCGGTGGAGTTGTCGGGCATGATCAGGATCATCTTGTAACCCTTGATCGCGGCGGCCATGGCCAGGGCAATGCCGGTATTGCCGCTGGTGGCTTCGATCAGGGTATCGCCGGGCTGGATAGCACCACGCAACTCGGCGCGATTGATCATCGACAAGGCCGGACGATCCTTGACCGAACCGGCCGGGTTGTTGCCTTCCAGCTTGACCAGCAGCGTGTTGCTGGTTTCACCGCACAGGCGTTGCAGACGTACCAGAGGGGTATTACCGATGCAGTCGGCAATAGTGGGGAATTGCAGGGTCATGGGTCGCTCGAATCCAGACTGACGCGAAGGGGCGTCATGATACGCCGAACCTGCCGCCGCATCACCCAGCGAACGTAACAGGAGGCTGCTCGGCGCGATCAAGCAGCCGGCAAGTACATATATACGTGCAAACCATGACTGCCGTTCTCGGCCCAGACGCGCCCGCCTTGCGTCTCGACCATGCTGCGGGCGATGGCCAGGCCCAGACCGAAGCCGTCGCCGCCCGGCCTGGCGGCGCTGAGACGGGTGAAGGGACGGAAGATGGTCTCCAGCTCACTCTCTGCCACACCAGGGCCCTGGTCTTCGATCCACAACAACCAATGATCGCCTTCCTGCTGGCCAGCAAGGCGAACCACGCCGCCGTCCGGCGAATGCCGGATGGCATTACGCAAGATGTTTTCCAACGCCTGCGCCAGGCCGTTGAGGTTGCCGCGCACCAGACAACCAGAGGCTAGATCACAGGGCATGCGCGTGGGCGGCCAGCCGGTTTCGAAGCCTGCGTTCTCGCGCAGCACATCCCACAACCTGACGATATCCACCTCTTCGCTGGGCAGTTGCGGCCGCTCCGTATCCAACCAGACCAACTCCAGGGCATCGCCGACCAGCTTCTCCATCGCCTCGACTTCACGTACCAGGCGCTGGCGCAGAGCATCGCTATCGCGCTCGCTTTCCCCGGCCACACGCAAGCGGCTCAGTGGCGTACGCAGTTCATGGGACAAGTCGCGCAACAACTGGCGCTGAAAAGCGACCGTACCCTGCAGGCGCTCGGCCATGTGGTCGAAACTGCGCGCCAGCTCGCCCAGCTCATCCTTGCGCTGGGTGACCGGCGAGCCAAGTCTGGCGGACAGATCACCCGCACTCAGTGCGGCAGCCTGACGCCGCAGTAACGCCAGAGGGGCAATCAGCAGTCGGTAAATCAGCAGAGCCACCGCCACGGCCAGGACCGCCGGCAGCACCCGCTGCAACAGCAACTCCCATAGTTCGTTGTACTTGCGCGGGTTCAAGCGCTGCGGCAACTGCATGACCAGCCGCGCCCCTGTATCACCGAAGGGCACGTAGAAGGTCGGCGTACTACCAGGTCGGCCCACAGGGAAATCCAGCTTGCGCACAAAATCCAGGCGCTGCGCCTCTTCGTTGGTCAACTGCCGCGAGGCCAGCGAATGTTTGTGCTCATCGACCACCACGGCCCAGACCCGCTCACGCTCACGCAATCGCTGCAAAAAAGCATCGACACCAGGCGCACCCCGCTCTCGCCACGCTGCTTCAGCTTCCTGTGCATCGGCCCTGAGAATCTGCTTGGTCGACTCGGGCAGATAGGACGTCGCCTCGAGCAGCGTACGCCCCACATCCACGTGCAGGCTGACCAGCAGCAGACAGAACAGCGCCAGGGCGCCGGCCAGCCGCCAGAGCAGCGAATGGCGTCCCGGCAGGCTCATGCCCCGGCCTGCGTCAGGACATAGCCCTTGCCCCATACGGTATCGACACGTGCAGCCTCGTAGCCGACCGCCAGCAATTTGCGCCGGATGTGGCTGACGTGCATGTCCAGGCTGCGGTCATGCTGGGAATAGGCGCGGCGTAGCGCCTGCTGATAAAGGAAGGGCTTGCTCAACGCCTCGTCGCGGTGCCGCCAGAGCAACTCCAGCACGCGGTACTCGCTGGGGGTCAGGCCAACCCAGGTGCCAGAGAGGGCGACATCGCTGCGCCCTTCATCGAGCTGCAAACCATCCTCGGCGACACTAGGCTGCTGCTCGCGACGCTCGTAGGCGACCCGACGCAGAATCGCCTCGACCCGCACGCTCAGCTCGCCGAGGCTGAAAGGCTTAGGCAGGTAATCGTCGGCACCCTGGCTGAAACCGGCAATGCGATTCTGCTCATCCCCCAGAGCCGACATCAGCAGCACCGGCACACTGCGGCGCTGGCGCAGACGTTGCAGCGCCTCCAGGCCATTGGTACCGGGCAGGAGGATATCCATCAGCACCAGATCGAAGTCGTCTCTTTCCGCTAACTGCAAGCCTTCGCTGCCATCGTGACTCAGGGTCACATCGAACCCGCAACTGATCAGGTGCGATTGCACGTGGCTGGCGAGCAAAGGGTCATCCTCGACAGCAAGGATGCGGGCCGGGGTGGGCGTGCGGGTCATCATGGCGGTAAACCGAGAGATATTGAATGCGAACAATTCTATCTACTAAACAACAATCTCTCACCTACAGATTCTGTGGCGTCGAATCGCTACACTGCCCAGATGTTCCGAAGGAGGAAGGTCGTGTTCAAGGATCTCAGCATCAAAGGGCGCGTACTGCTGCTCACCCTGCTGCCCACCAGCCTGCTGGCCTTGGTACTGGGCGGTTATTTCACCTGGGTGCAGCTATCGGGCTTGCAGACTCAATTGCTGCAGCGCGGTGAAATGCTGGTCGAACATCTGGCGCCCCTGGCAGCTCCGGCGCTGGAACAGAAAGACGTGAAAAAACTCGAGCGCATCGCTCAACAGGCGCTGGAGCACCCTGACGTACGTGCGGTGGGTTTTCTTGCCCCGGAGCGCGCCTCCCTGGCGCATGCCGGACCCAGCATGCTTAACCCCTACCCCAGCGGCCAGCCGGGCGTCAGCCTGCTCAGTGGCCAGGATGCCACGCGCTTTCTCATGCCGGTCTACGACCAGCACCTGGTACTCAGCGACGCCCTCGGCGAGGATCGCCAACTGGAGCTGCTCGGCTGGGTCGAGCTGGAGCTCTCGCATCAAGGCACGCTGCTCAGCGGCTACCGCAGCCTGTTCGCCAGCCTGCTGCTGATCGCTGGCGGCCTTGCCGTCACCGCCCTGCTCGCCCTGCGCATGAGCCGCAGCATCAACGGTCCGCTGCGTGCGATCAAGGCCGGAGTCGCCCAGCTCAAGGATGGCCACCTGGAAACACGCCTACCACCGCTGGGCAGCTTTGAGCTGGACGAGCTGGCCTCCGGCATCAACCGCATGGCCGAGGCGCTGCAGAACGCCCAGGAAGAATTGCAGCACAGTATCGAGCAGGCTACCGAAGACGTGCGCCAGAACCTGGAGACCATCGAGATCCAGAACATCGAGCTGGACTTCGCGCGCAAGGAGGCGCTGGAGGCCAGCCGCATCAAGTCCGAGTTCCTGGCCAACATGAGCCACGAGATCCGCACCCCGCTCAACGGCATTCTCGGCTTCACCAACCTGCTGCAGAAGAGCGAGCTCAGCCCACGCCAGCAGGACTACCTGTCGACCATCGAGAAATCCGCCGATAGCCTGCTCGGCATCATCAACGAGGTGCTCGACTTCTCCAAGATCGAGGCCGGCAAGCTTGTGCTCGAGTCCATCCCGTTCAACCTGCGCGACCTGCTGCAGGACACCCTGACCATCCTCGCCCCCGCGGCCCACGAAAAAGAGCTGGAGCTGGTCAGCCTTATCTACCGCGACACGCCACTGGCCTTGCGTGGCGACCCGCTGCGTCTGAAACAGGTACTGACCAACCTGGTCAGCAATGCAATCAAGTTCACCCGCGAAGGCACCATCGTCATGCGTGCCATGGTCGAGGATGAGAGTGCCGACAGCGCGCAGTTGCGTATCAGCGTGATGGACACCGGCATCGGCCTGTCGGATGACGATCTGCGTGCGCTGTTCCAGGCCTTCAGCCAGGCCGACAACTCACTCAACCGCCAGGCCGGCGGCACTGGCCTCGGCCTGGTGATATCCAAGCGTCTGATCGAGCAGATGGGTGGCGAGATCGGCGTCGACAGTACACCGGGTGAAGGCTCGGAGTTCTGGGTGACCCTGACCCTGCCCAAGGCCCGCGACGACGCCGAGGACCTGCCGCGTACCGCCCTGCAGGGACGTCGCGTCGCGGTGCTGGAAAGTCACGAGCTGGCCCGTCAGGCACTGGCCCACCAGCTCGAGGACTGCGGCCTGGAAGTAGAGAGTTTCTCCGATCCCGGACAACTCTTCGACGCAGTGAGCAACCAGTACACTCGCGAACAACCGCTGAGCCTGGCAGTGCTCGGCATCACCGCCAGCCAGCTACCACCTGACGCGCTCGGCCAACGCATCCGGGATCTCGACCGGCTCGGCTGCAAAGCGCTGGTGCTTTGCCCGACCACCGAACTGGGCCTGTTTCATGAATCGCTGCCCGACGCCTACACCCAGTTGCAGGCCAAACCCCCGTGCACGCGCAAGCTGCACAAGGCGCTGGTAGAGCTGGTCAGCCCGCAACGCGCGGTCAGCGAGCCACTGGTGATCAGTGAGACCCGCCGACCGCAGATCCTCTGCGTCGATGACAACCCGGCCAACCTGCTACTGGTTCAGACCCTGCTCGACGACCTGGGCGCTCAGGTCACGGCCGTCGACAGCGGCTATGCGGCGATAAAAGCGGTTCAGCAAGGCAGCTTCGACCTGGTGTTCATGGACGTGCAGATGCCCGGCATGGATGGCCGTGAAGCTACCGAAGCGATCCGTCAGTGGGAGAGCGAACAGGGCCGCAGTGCCACGCCAATCATCGCCCTCACTGCCCATGCCCTGGCCAACGAGAAGCGCGCCCTGCTGCAGAGCGGCATGGATGACTACCTGACCAAACCGATCAACGAACGTCAACTGGCCCAGGTCGTACTCAAGTGGACTGGCCTGAACCTGCGCAACCAGCCGACTCACAAGGTCGCCCCGCCTGCACCACCACAATCGCAACCCAAGGTGCTCGACGCCGAGGAAGGGCTACGCCTGGCGGCGGGCAAGGCCGATCTGGCCGCCGACATGCTGAGCATGCTGCTGGTCGGTCTGCCCGGCGACCGTCAGGCCATCCGCCAGGCGCGCGATGCCGGCGAACGCACCACACTGATCGAGCGGGTTCATCGCCTGCACGGCGCCACTCGCTACTGCGGCGTGCCGCAACTGCGCATTGCCTGTCAACGCAGCGAAACGCTGCTCAAACAGGACGATCCCGAAGCGCAGCGCGCCCTGGACGAGCTGGATGACGCAATCGCGCGCTTGACCGAAGCTGCGGCACAACATGCCTGAGGAACCGTCATGCGTATCTGCCTGTTCAGCAGCAAAGTCTACGACCGCGAGTCATTCCTCGCGGCCAACTGTCCGTCAGACTGGTATCTGCAGTTCCACGAAACACGCCTGACCACCGACAGCGTGGCGTTGGCCATGGGCAGCGACGTGGTCTGCGCCTTCATCAATGACGACCTGTCGGCCCCGGTGCTGGAGCAACTGGTTGCCGGCGGCACACGCCTGATCGCCTTGCGCTCGGCCGGCTACAACCATGTCGACCTGGCAGCAGCGCAGCGCCTGGACCTGCCGGTGGTGCGAGTGCCGGCTTATTCACCGCACGCGGTAGCTGAACACGCGGTGGCCCTGGTCATGGCACTCAACCGCCGCACCCACCGCGCATTCAATCGCACCCGCGAGGGTGATTTTTCCCTGCACGGCCTGACCGGCTTCGATCTGCATGGCAAGACCGTCGGCGTGGTCGGCGGTGGCAAGATCGGCCAGGTCTTCGCTCGCATCATGTATGGTTTCGGCTGCCAGGTGCTGATCCACGACCCGTTCCCGCTGGTTGGGCTCGAGCCCCTGGACGCACGCCAGGCAGCACTCGAAGAAGTGATCGCCAGCAGCGACATCCTCAGCCTGCACTGCCCGCTGACCGACGATAGCTATCACCTCATAGATGCCGCACGCCTGGCCCAGATGAAACGCGGCGCCATGTTGATCAACACCGGGCGCGGCGCGCTGGTCGACGCGCCGGCGCTGATCAAGGCACTGAAAAGCGGCCAGCTCGGCTACCTGGGCCTGGACGTCTACGAGGAGGAGTCGGAACTGTTCTTCGAGGATCACTCCGACCTGCCGCTGCAGGACGATACCTTGGCCCGTCTACTGAGCTTCCCCAACGTCATCATTACTGCGCATCAAGCCTTTCTCACCCACGAAGCGCTCGATGCCATCGCCCGCACCACCCTGGACAACATCTCGGCCTGGCTCACCGGCCGGCCCAGCAATGAGGTCAAAGCCGGCGCGTGATAGCATGCCGGCTGATCTGGAGGACCCATGGCCGAACACGATTTCCGTTATTCCCTGCTCAACCCGCAACACACCCTTACCGAATGCCGCGCCCTGGCGCCGGGCCGTTACCAGGTCACCGGCAACGGTGGCTCGATCCAGGCCAATGACACGCTGCTGGTCACCCTCAAGGGCAGTCGTGACCTGCACATGCGCCTCGACGTGGAGAAGGTTCGTCATCTGATCAACCCGCCCGGCCAATGGCTGGCCGTGTGCAAGGGCCCGCAGTTCAAGGAACTGGCCATTCACAACTGGCAGGTGAACTGCGACGGTTGCGGCAAGCAACTGGACTTCGAATTCGCCGTCGATGCCGCCCTCGGCAAGGCCGCGCATGCGCCAGCTGCCGAAGCCCGTATCGCCGAGCTTGGCTGGCGCAACGATGCCGGTCGCCACCTTTGCCGCACCTGCCAGGAGGCCTGACACCATGTACCGCTCCCTGCCCCTCGCCCTGCTCGCCGCAACGCTGGCGGGGTGCGCCAGCGATGCCCCGCAGCTGGAAACCGAACGCAGCTACCGTGTGGAATGGATCGGCGAACGCCCGCTGATCGACCGCAGCCACCTGACCGTCACCTTTGCCGCCGATGGCCGCGCTCACGGGCACGCTGGCTGCAACCACTGGTTCGCCGGCTACAGGCTTAAAGGTGACGCGGTTGGCTTCGAAGCCCCAGGCAGCACCCGCAAGATGTGCGCGCCAGCGCTGATGGAGCAGGAGCAGCGCTTTCTCGCAGCCTTGAGCGAAGTGAAACGCTGGGACTTCAACGACATCGGCCAGCTACAACTGTGGCCGGCCAGCGGCAAGCCGATTCGCCTCTGGGCGGAGTGATCGAGCCCCGCGGGTACTCTGCGGGAGGCGCTTCAGCGGCGACATTTGGACCGATAATCGCGGCTAAAAACCCTCCCACAACGGCAACTACGCGAACAGCTCCAGTTGCGTCTGCCGCCCGCGCAGATCATGCAACCTGACACCCACCCCAAGCAGCCGTACCGGCTTGCCGCCGCGAGCAAAGGCGTTGCTCAGCAACAGTCGATAGCTTTCCAGGTCAAGACTGGCGCCGGCCTGCTCCAACGTGGTCTGGGTAAAGTCATGGAACTTGACCTTGACAAAGGGTTTGTCCGGTCGATAGCTCGAATCCAGACGCAGCAGGCGGACATTCATCTCCTCAAGCAGCGCTGGCAATTTCTCCAGGCAGCTGTCCAGGTCAGGCAGATCCTGATCGTAGGTATTCTCGACACTCAACGACTGCCGCCGGCTGTCCACCTGCACGGCGCGCTCGTCGATGCCATGCGCCAAACGCCACAGGCGCTCGCCAAAACTGCCGAACTCACGCACCAGCGTCAGCTTGTTCCATTCACGCAGATCCAGACAGGTGCGAATGCCCAGGCGCGTCAGCTTGTCGGCCGTGACCTTGCCGACGCCATGCAACTTGTTCACTGGCAACTCTGCGACGAAATCGTCGACCTGATCCGGGGTGATGACGAACAGCCCGTTGGGCTTGCGCCAGTCGCTGGCGATCTTGGCCAAGAACTTGTTCGGCGCCACCCCGGCCGACACGGTGATGTGCAGTTCCTGCGCCACACGGCGGCGAATTTCCTGAGCAATGCGCGTGGCGCTGCCGGAGAAATGCGCCGATTCGCTGACATCGAGATACGCTTCGTCCAGCGACAGCGGCTCGATCAGGTCGGTGAACTGGCGAAAGATGCCGTGAATCTCACGGGAGACCGAGCGGTACACCTCAAAGCGCGGCTTGACGATCAACAGGTCCGGGCACAATTTCAGCGCATGCCGCGACGACATCGCCGAGCGCACGCCATAGGCACGTGCCTCGTAGTTGCAGGTGGCGATCACCCCACGCCGCTCGGCCGAACCACCCACTGCCAACGGACGATTGGCCAGGCTCGGGTCGTCACGCATCTCGATGGCGGCGTAAAAGCAGTCGCAGTCGACGTGAATTATCTTGCGCACAACACCCTCGAAAGCCTTGCCAGGTCAGGTCGAACCCGCTGAAGTCTAACAGCTGTTTGAGGCTAACCATCTGAGTTGAAAACAGTTTTTTGAAGATAGTAGTTGACGTAAGGCTCTCTGCCGGTAGAATGACTGCCGCGGGATGGAGCAGTCTGGTAGCTCGTCGGGCTCATAACCCGAAGGTCGTAGGTTCAAATCCTGCTCCCGCAACCACCTTCCGAAAAGGCCACTCAAATGAGTGGCCTTTTTGTTTGCCCGGTCGATTAGTATTTTCGATTAAAAGCAATAAACCGATTGACAACACTCTCTCCCTGAGTAGAATGGCCGCCGCGGGATGGAGCAGTCTGGTAGCTCGTCGGGCTCATAACCCGAAGGTCGTAGGTTCAAATCCTGCTCCCGCAACCACCTTCAGATAAAGGCCACTCAAACGAGTGGCCTTTTTCGTTTCCGAGTATTGATCTTCCTCAGCTTCACATAAGCCAAGCGGGCCTATGCTGGAGACACCTGCCACAGATGCAGGACATTACCGAGGAAGCCTGTATGAACTGGAAGAACACCCCACCACGCTATGGGAGTCTGTCCATCGGCCTGCACTGGCTGATGCTGATTCTGATCGCCGCCGTCTACGCCTGCATCGAACTCAAGGGCAATTTCCCCAAAGGTAGCGATACCCGCGAGCTGCTCAAGCAGTGGCACTTCATGCTCGGCCTGAGCGTCTTCGCACTGGTCTGGCTGCGCCTGCTGGCTCGCACCCTCAGCCCAACCCCGGCCATCGAACCTGCGCCACCAAGCTGGCAGAACCTGCTCGCCAAGCTGATGCACCTGGCCCTGTACGCCCTGATGATCGGCGCACCGCTGGCCGGCTGGCTGATCCTCAGCGCCGCCGATAAGCCCATCCCCTTCTTTGGTCTGGAGCTGCCGACACTGATCGGCCCGGACAAGGAACTGGCCGGGCAGATCAAGGAACTGCACGAGCTAGCCGGTACCGCCGGTTACTGGCTGATCGGCCTGCACGCGGTCGCCGGCCTGTACCACCATTACGTAGCGCGCGATAACACCCTCACTCGCATGCTGCCGGGGCGCAATTGAGGTGACGACGCCTCTGGTCAAGTGCCCGAACCGCCGCTAGAATTGCGCACTTTTTGATCAGAGGCGCCCACGAGGCGCCCGTTAGAGGTTAGCCCGCATGTCCACCGCCACCCCGAAAGTCGGCTTCGTCTCGCTCGGATGCCCGAAAGCAACCGTCGACTCCGAACGCATCCTGACCCAACTGCGCATGGAAGGCTACGAGATCGTACCGACCTACCAGGATGCCGACGTGGTGGTGGTCAATACCTGTGGCTTCATCGACAGCGCCAAGGCCGAGTCGCTGGACGCCATCGGCGAGGCGCTGGCGGAGAACGGCAAGGTGATCGTCACCGGCTGCATGGGTGTGGCCGAAGACAGCATTCGCGACGTACACCCGAGCGTGCTGGCCGTCACCGGCCCGCAGCAATATGAGCAGGTGGTCAACGCCGTACACGAAGTCATCCCACCGAAGACCGAGCACAACCCGCTGATCGACCTGGTGCCGCCGCAGGGCATCAAGCTCACTCCGCGTCACTACGCCTACCTGAAGATTTCCGAAGGCTGCAACCATACCTGCAGCTTCTGCATCATCCCGTCCATGCGCGGCAAACTGGTCAGCCGTCCGGTGGGCGATGTGCTCAGCGAAGCCGAGCGCCTGGTCAAGGCTGGCGTGAAAGAGCTGCTGGTGATCAGTCAGGACACCAGCGCCTACGGCGTCGATATGAAGTACAAGCTGGACTTCTGGAACGGCCAGCCAGTGAAGACGCGCATGCTCGAACTGTGCGAAGCGCTGTCGTCGATGGGCGTGTGGGTGCGCCTGCACTACGTCTACCCCTACCCCAACGTCGATGACGTTATCCCGCTGATGGCTGCCGGCAAACTGCTGCCCTACCTGGACATCCCGTTCCAGCACGCCAGCCCGAAAGTGCTCAAGTCGATGAAGCGCCCGGCCTTCGAAGACAAGACCCTGGCGCGCATCAAGAAGTGGCGTGAGATCTGCCCTGAGCTGACCATTCGCTCCACCTTCATCGTCGGCTTCCCTGGCGAGACCGAGGAAGACTTCCAGTATCTGCTGGACTGGCTGACCGAAGCCCAGCTCGACCGCGTCGGCTGCTTCCAGTACTCCCCGGTCGAAGGCGCACCCGCCAACGACCTGGGCCTGGACGTAGTACCTGACGACGTAAAGCAGGAGCGTTGGGAGCGCTTCATGGCGCACCAGCAGGCGATCAGCTCTGCGCGCCTGCAGGCCAAGATCGGCCTGGAGATGGACGTGCTGATCGACGAAGTGGACGGCGAAGGCGCCGTAGCTCGCTCCTGGGCCGATGCCCCGGAGATCGACGGAAGCGTGTTCATCGACTCCCCCAACGTCAAACCGGGCGACAAGGTGCGCGTGCGCATCGTTGATGCCGACGAGTACGACATGTGGGGCGAGTTGGTCTGACCAACCTGCGCCCTGAAAAGCCCCGCAGCATGCGGGGCTTTTTCTTTCCCGGCACCACAGCTTCTTGCCGGTACAATGACCTTCTTTTTGTCGAGCGCCGTCATGAGCGAATCCACCCGCCTGTCCAAACGCGTCATCGAACTGTTCGGCTGCTCGCGCCGCGAGGCCGATCTGTACATCACCGGCGGCTGGGTGACGGTGGACGGCCAGGTGGTCGAGGCGCCGCAATTCAAAGTCGAGGGCCAGCGTGTCGAGCTACATCCAGATGCCACGCTTGCAGCGGTAGAGCCGGTCACCCTGTTGGTGCATGGTGCGACTGGCTGTAACGCCGCACAGTTGCAGCACCTGCTGGTGCGTGAACGACACTGGGAAGAAGACCCGCACGCCCAGCGCATCCTACATGGCCACTTCCTGCGCCAGGAGCAGAGCCTGCCGCTGCAGACCGGTGCCAGCGGCCTGATAGTGCTCAGCCAGGACTGGCGCACACAACGCAAGCTGCGCGAGGACGCTGCCAAGCTGGAACAGGAATACCTGGTCGAGGTTGCCGGCGAGGTAGCCGCCAGCGCACTGGAACGCTTGAAGAAGGGCTGGCTGCACAAGGGCACGCAATTCCCGCCCTGCAAAGCCAGCTGGCAGAGCGAACAGCGCCTACGCTTCGCCCTGAAGAATCCGGCCCCTGATCTGCTGCGGCAGCTCTGCACGGCGCTGGGCCTGAAAGTGCTGAGCATGAAGCGCATCCGCATCGGCGGCGTACCCATGGCCAAGCTGCCTTCCGGGCAGTGGCGCTATCTGGGCGAGAAGGAACGATTCTGAAGCAGAGCTGTAGTAGGCTTGGCCTGCAAATGCCGTAGGGCGGGTGCAACGCGCCATAGCCCACCCGGCGGGTTGCACCCGCCCTACCCGCTGAGGCTCTGCCCTCGCGCTTCCATGTTAGGTTCACTTCTCACGCACAGGAGATCGGCATCATGCGCCCCCTGCTTCTTACCATCCTGCTCGCCCTGAGCCTCTCTGCCCTCGCCGCGCCAGCCCCCTTCTTTCTCTGGCAGAGCAAGGTCGACGGTCACCTGACATGCGCCCAGGTCAGCCCTGGTGACGGCTGGATTCGCTTCACCGGCCCGTTCCGTGATGCCGGTTGCCGGGTCGCGCACGACGCGCCTGTGCGCAGCCGCTAAGAGAACGCCATGCAGCATCTGGTTTCGCCTGTCGGTATCGTGCGCTCCTGCTTCAAGGAAAAATTCGCCATCCCCCGCCAGCCGCACCTGGCGCCGGCCGCGCGCGGGATACTGGAGTTGCTGCCACCTTTCGATCAGGGCGAGGCGGTGCAGGGGCTGGAGCAGGTCAGCCATGTCTGGCTGCTGTTTCTGTTTCACCAGACACTGGAAGACAAACCACGCCTCAAGGTGCGCCCACCCCGCCTGGGCGGTAACCAGTCGGTTGGCGTATTCAGCACCCGCGCCACCCACCGCCCTAATGGCATCGGCCAATCGGTGGTGCGCCTGGACAAGGTCGAACCGGGACGGCTGCACCTGTCCGGCATCGACCTACTCGACGGCACGCCGGTGCTGGATATCAAGCCTTACGTGCCCTATGCCGATTGCGTCAGCGATGCGCATAACACCATGGCCGATGCCGCGCCACGGCTGATCCCGGTGGATTGGCATGGCGATGCATTGTCGTCTGCGCACCAGCACGCGCAACGCCTGAGCGAGCCGCTGGTGGAGCTGATCGAACAGTGCCTGGCGCAGGACCCACGTCCGGCCTATCAACAGCCGGAGCCGGAACGACGCTATGGCGCGCGGTTCTGGGATCTGGACGTTCACTGGCACTACCCCGAGCTGGGGCGCATCCGGGTGCTGGATGTGCAGATGGCGAGTCGCGACTAAAGCCCCTCCCACAAAGCGCGAGAGCCTCTGCATGAGCAAAGCCCTCACAGGGCGCTGATTCCGCGGGGCTGCAGCCGTGACCAGAGAAAACGCATGAGGCGTCATTTCGGCCGACAATGATGCCTGCATTCCCCGCTGCCAGGCCCTAGGGTGAAGCCCTCACCATCTCGCGAGGCCTTTCCATGCATCCCTACTTTTCCCTTGCCGGGCGCACTGCTCTGGTTACTGGCGGCACCCGCGGCATCGGCCTGATGATCGCCAAGGCCTTCGTCGAAGCCGGCGCCCACGTCTATGTCTGCGCGCGCGATGGCGAAGCCTGTGCGCAGACCGCCGCTGAACTCTCGGCACTGGGCCAGTGCAGCGGTATCGCCGCCAACCTGGCCAGCGAGGAAGGCGTGCAGGCGCTGGCGCGCGAGCTGGGCGAGCGTATCGAGCGCCTGGACATTCTGGTCAACAACGCCGGTACCACCTGGGGCGCACCGCTGGAGAGCTACCCGGCCAAGGGCTGGGAAAAGGTCATGCAGCTCAACGTCACCTCGGTGTTCGGCTGTATCCAGCAGTTGCTGCCGCTGCTGCGCAAGGCCGGCTCGACGGACTACCCGGCGCGGGTGATCAATATCGGTTCGGTGGCTGGCATCAGCGCCATGGGTGAACAAGCCTATGCCTACGGGCCAAGCAAGGCGGCGCTGCATCAACTGTCGCGCATGTTGGCCAAGGAGCTGGTCGGCGAACACATCAACGTCAACGTGATCGCCCCAGGGCGCTTCCCGAGCAAGATGACCCGTTTCATCGCTGAGGACGAAGCCGCGCTGGCCGCCGATACGGCAGTGATTCCGATGAAACGCTGGGGCCGTGAAGCAGAAATGGCCGCCTTGGCCCTGAGCCTGGCTGGCAGCGCCGGCGCCTATATGACAGGCGCCATCATCCCCATCGACGGCGGCTTTCACCTGGGCTGAACTGCAGCGCTGTGCTTGGCCCACCCTGCGGGAGGTGGGCCTTCAACGCGACGGATTGAGCGCCAGCATGTCAGCTTCGATGGCGTCCTGACGCTCGATCAGCGGCTCCACCAGCGGCCGGCTGGCGAGGAAATGCGCGGTTTGCGTGTGCGCCTCGAAGGCCGCCTCGTCGACGTACACCTCGTACAGCCAGACCAGATCGGCGTCGCTGCGGTCACGCATCACGTCGAAGGTCAGACAGCCCGGTTCGTCGCGCACCGAAGCGGCGGCGTTGACCTGCATGGCGTCCATAAACGCCTCGAAACTACCCGGTTTGAGTTGGGTTCTGAGTAATAGTACGTACACGACAACCTCCATTATGTTTTATATTTGAAAAATAATTGTATACATAACGGAGTTTGAAAAGATGCTCGAACGCCCATCTCGCCTCAACGGCCTGCGCCACCTGGCTCTGCTGGTACCCAATCTGGAAGCGTGCGAACGCTTTTATGTGGATGTGCTGGGCATGCAGCTGCTACACCGCGCCAACGAAGACCTGGTCTACCTTACTTGCGGCAATGACAACCTCTCGCTCGGCCGCGCCTATGCCGAGAGCCACGGCGTACCACTGGTCGATCACTACGGTTTCATCGTCGACAGCGTCAAGGAGCTGGATGCCTGGTACCAATACCTCAAGGCTAGCGGGGTGACATTGCTGGATCGTCCCTTCGACCATGGCGACGGCGCACGCAGCTTTCACCTGCTGGACCCGGCCGGCAACAAGATCCAGCCGCTCTACCATCCGGCAATATCGGGCCAGCGTTTCAGCCCGGCCTGAGCCTGAACCTGCAGGGTGCCGTGAAGAGCGCTTGCACTAAAATGCTCAGTAGGTGCTGGTGCGCACAGCGCACCCTACGTTCTGCATCGACCAGGCTCAGGTACGGAACTGCCGCACCAGGCCCTGCAGTTCCACGCCCAGGCGAGCCAGCTCGGCGCTGGACGCGGCGGTCTGCTCACTGGCGGTAGCGCTCTGCTCACCGATGTCGCGCACGCGGGTGACGCTTTCGTTGATCGCTTCGGCCACCGCGCTCTGCTCCTCGGCGGCAGCGGCGATCTGCTGGTTCATCTGCTCGATGGTACTCACCGCCTGGGTGATACGGCCCAGCGCATCGCCGGCTTCACCGGCCAACTCGACGGTGCGACGGGTCAGGTCGCGGCTGCTGTCCATCTGCTGCACGGCGCCTTTGGCCATGCGCTGCAGGCCGGCGATCAGGCTCTCGATCTCCTCGGTGCTCTCCTGAGCGCGCTTGGCCAACGCTCGCACCTCGTCGGCGACCACGGCAAAACCACGGCCCTGCTCACCGGCGCGCGCCGCTTCGATGGCCGCGTTGAGTGCCAGCAGGTTGGTCTGCTCGGCAACGTTGCGAATCACCTCCAGCACACTGCCGATACGCGCGCTTTCCTGGTTCAGATCGGCAATGGCCTTGGCCGATTGCTCCACTTCGCTGGCCAGGCTGTCGATCTGATCAACTGCTTGCTGCACCACGCGATTGCCCTGCTGCGCCTCCAGATCGGCATCACGCGCAGCCAGCGAAGCCTGCTCGGCGTTCTGTGCCACTTCCTGCACGGTAGCGGCCATCTGGTGCATGGCGGTGGCGGTCTGTTCGGTTTCCAGTTTCTGCGTCTGCACACCGGCGCTGGTTTGCGCGGTGATCGCGGACAGCTGCTCGGCCGCCGCAGCGATCTGTCCGACGCCACCACCAATGCGGCTGACCAGATTGCGCAGGCTGACGGTCATGTCCTGCATCGCAGCGAGCAGTTGCCCGACTTCGTCGCGGCGCTCCTGCGGGATGTCCTGGCTGAGATCGCCCGCGGCAATGCGCTGGGCGAAGGTCACGGTCTGACGCAGCGGCGCGACGATCAGGCGGGTGATCACCAGCGACGCGCACAGGCCCAGCACCACGGCAGCCAACCCCATGATGCCGAGCATCACCAGCGCACGCTGGGTATCGGCGAGCATCTGGGTTTCGGCACTGGCCTGGGCCGACTCAGCCAGATCGACGACCGAGCGCGCGCGCTCGATCATGGCCTTCTCGGTGGCCTGGTTCTGCTCGCGCAGTTGCTGGTAGTAGAGGAAGGAGCGCTGGTACAGGGTCAGCGCTTGCAACGCGGTTTCGATGGCTGCCTTCTGATCATCGTTGAGCCAGACGGTCAGGCTGCGAGCGACGGTTTGCAGGTCTTCGCTGATGTACTCCCACTCCTCCAGCGCTTCGGGCGAGCTATCGATGATGTACAGGCTTTCCTGGCCACGCAGGTCGAGCATGCGCTTGCTCAGGCCGGATGCGGTTTCCGCCAGGGTCAGCGGGTCGCTGCCTCGCAGGCGGTCGCCCTGCAGGCGCAGTTCACGCACCGCGTCGTACATATCCAGCTCGATCACCTCGAACTGATCACGGGTTTCACCGGCAGCGGTGCGCATGTCCTGACGAGCCTCACGAGCCTTGCCTTGCTGCTCGACATAGTTGTCGAACTGCTTCAGGTACTCGGCGGTGGCCTGCTGCATGGTCTGCACCCGCGTGTTTTCGGCCGCATCCTTGCCCAGGTGCTCCAGCATGTTCTGCACCTGAAGCAGACTGTCGCGCACACGCGCAGCGCTTTCCGGGGTCTGCTCGATGGCGAAATTGCGCTCCAGGCGACGCGCCTGAAGGATCTCCTGGTTCACCTGCGCCAATTCCCCCACCTGCTCATGCCCATGCAGCACCGCCTGAACGGCCAGGTATCCACTACCGGTCATGGCAGCGGTGAGCAACAGCACCAGGCCGAAACCGATGAAGAGTTTCTTGCCCACGGCAAGGTTGGCGAAAAAGCGTGCGGCAGGCTTGAACATAAGGGGCGACTCCAGTTTCTTCTTATACAGCCGCGCATCGTGGCGCGACCTGGTCGACTGACTACGCAACTGCTATGCCATGTCGAGTCCGGTTTATCGGCAGGAGAGTGCCACCGCTTGAGTGCTGGCAATTCGCCAAGCCATGTTGCTCAGCGTAGCCAATGAAATCATCCGAACCGGCAATGATCCGCTTATTGGCGCCGACTTAATGGCGAAATCCCGCCTACCGCATCGGTATCAATAAAAAAGGCGCAGCCTCTGACGAAGCTGCGCCTCTCGAATCGAGCCGCGATCAGCGCCCAACGAGCGCCGGCATCACTCTGGGTCGCAGGATTTCGCCGGCCACGGCCAGCAGACCAATAGCACTGGCGATCCAGTACCACTGCACGACAGGGTCGAACATCAGCCAACCCAGGGCATGCAGGAATACCACCATGATCAGCACCGGGCTGACGTAACGCACCATGAACAGCCACAGCGCGTAGCCCGCAGGCGGCAGACCCAGTTCATCACGCATGATCTCGCCGCGCAGCGCATAGCCCGCCAGCACCACCATGAAGATGCCACCGAGCGGCATCATCCAGCGCGATGTGAGGTAATCCAGCCAGTCGAAGAGGTTCTTGCCCAGCGGTGTCCAGCCCGCCAGCAGGTTGAACGACAGCATCGCCAGCAGGCTGATCACCAGCAGCGCCGCGCCGGCCCCCATGGCCGCATGCAGGCGGCTGATGCCATGTTTCTCGTTCAGGTAGGCCACGGTGGCCTCGATCATGGAGATCGCCGAGGTCAGCGCGGCAATCGACACCATGGCGAAGAACAAGACGCCGAAAGCGGTGCCGAATGGCATCTGCTGGAAGGCCAGCGGCAGGCTCATGAAGATCAGCCCTGGTCCGGCGCTCGGGCTCATGCCGTTGGCGAAGATGATTGGGAAGATCGCCAGGCCGGCCAACAGCGCCACGCAGGTGTCGCAGAGGGCGACGACGAAGGTGGTGCGGGCGATGGACTGGCCATCCGGGATGTAGGAGCCGTAGGTGAGGATGGCACCCGAGGCCAGGCTGAGGGTAAAGAAGGCGTGCCCCAATGCCGCCAGCAGCGCCTCACCGGTGATCTTCGAGGCATCGAAGTGGAACAGAAAACCGAAACCGGCGCTGAAGCTGCCGCTGGTGAACGCATAGCCGACCAGCGCCACCAGCATCAGGGCCAGGCCCGGCATCATCCAGCGCACCGCATTTTCGATGCCCTGCTGCACGCCCTTGGCCACGATCCACAACGTCAGCAGCGCCACCAGCACGCTCCAGCCGCCCAGTTGCCAGGGGTTGGCGTTGTGCGCCTCGAACACGCCACCCAGCGCCTCGACGCTGGTGGCCGCCAGCGAGCCGTCGAGCATCTTCCACGTGTAGGCGAAGGCCCAGCCCGCGACGACCACGTAGAAGCACAGGATCATGAAACCGGCGAGCATGGCCATGCCGCCGACCGCCTTCCACAGCGGATTGCCGCCGCTCTCGCGTACCACGCGGCCGATGGCGTCGATGGGGCTGCCACGACCACGGCGACCAATGGCGATCTCAGTCATCATCACCGGAATGCCGATGGCCAGGATGCACGCCAAGTACATCAGCACGAAGGCGCCGCCGCCGTACTCGCCGGTGATGTAGGGGAATTTCCAGATATTGCCCAGGCCGACGGCCGAGCCGGTTGCAGCGAGGATGAAACCCCAGCGCGAGAGCCAGAGGTTCTTCGGTTTTTCACGGGTCATGCGTCACCTGTTTGTTTTTATCTGTGACGGAATCGGACCCGCCGCGCTTGTGGCGCAGCGGAATGCAAGGCTTGGGTGAAGCCGAAGGTGTCACTGAGCGTCGGCTTGTGCCTCCGGTGCGGCCAGTTGAAAGGCCTCCAGGGGTTCACAGCGCGCCGCCATGGCGACAATGCGTGGGTACGCGGCAAGGTCACAGTTAAAACGCCGCGCATTATACAGCTGCGCAATCAGGCAGGCTTCCAGATATCCAGGCCGCTCGCCGAGCGACAGACGCCCGTCGAACACGGTAAGTCCCTCCTCCACGGCGGCCAGGCCCAGGGCGACCCAATGCCGATACCAGGCGTTCTTCGCCTCATCGCTGGCGCCCAGCTCAGCGCTCAGGTACTGCAGCACCCGCAGGTTGTTCAGCGGGTGCACGTCACAAGCGATATGCAGCGCCAGCGCCCGCACCTGGGCGCGCTCGGCCGGGTCAGCCGGCAGCAGCGCCGGCACCGGGAAGATTTCTTCGAGGTACTCGATGATCGCCAGCGACTGGGCGATGCGCACGCCGCCGTTTTCTTCGTCCACCAGCAGCGGCAACAGGCCCTGCGGGTTGAGCGCGCGGTAGTCGGCACCGTGCTGCTGCCCGCCGTCCTTGACCAGGTGCACCGGCACCTGCTGGTAGGCCAGTCCCTTGAGGTTCAGCGCGAGACGCACGCGATAGGCAGCGCTGGAGCGCCAGTAGCCGTAGAGCTTCAACATTGTGAATTCCTTGCAAAACGCAAACCGTAGGAGCGGCTTCAGCCGCGATGTTTTCAGCACGTTCAAGGCTGATCGCGGCTGAAGCCGCTCCTACAATTCATCTGGCGTCGTAGCGCTCCACCACCTGATCGATGGCGCCGAAGAGGCTTTGCCCGACGACATCGAACATCTCGATGCGCACCCGGTCGCCGAACTTGAGGAACGGCGTTTTCGCCTCGCCCGACTCGACGATCTCCAGCATGCGTTTCTCCGCCAGGCAGCTCGAGCCCGCACTGCGGTCATAGTTGGACACGGTGCCCGAACCGATGATGGTGCCGGCGCCCAGCGGGCGGGTCTTGGCCGCGTGTGCCACCAGGGTTGGGAAGTTGAAGGTCATGTCCACACCGGCGTTCGGCTGGCCGAACAGCGCACCGTTGATGTGCGACACCAGCGGCCGGTGCACCTTGCCGTCCTTCCAGCTCTCACCGAGTTCGTCCGGGGTGATGGCCACCGGCGAGAAGCTCGACGACGGCTTGCTCTGGTAGAAACCGAAGCCCTTGGCCAGCTCGCCAGGAATCAGGTTACGCAGCGACACGTCGTTGACCAGCATCAGCAGGCGGATATGGCCATCCGCTTCGGCTGGCGTGGCGCCCATCGGCACGTCGTCAGTGACAATCGCCAGTTCGGCTTCCAGGTCGATGCCCCAGGCTTCGTCGGCCAGGCGTATCGGGCTGTGCGGCGGGATGAAGGCATCGGCACCGCCCTGGTACATCAGCGGGTCGTGCCAGAACGACTCCGGCATCTCGGCGCCACGCGCCTTGCGCACCAGCTCGACATGATTGACGTAGGCGCTGCCATCCGCCCAGTGATAGGCACGCGGCAACGGACTGTGGCAGGCGGCCTGATCGAAGTCGAACGCGCCCTCTTCCATGCCATCGTTGAGGCGCTGATAGACTGCTTCGAGCTTGGGCCGGGCCACGGCCCAGTCGTCCAACGCCGCCTGCAGGGTGAAAGCGATCTGCGGCACAACTACGGCACGGGTGAGATCGCGGGAAACGACGATCAGCACGCCATCGCGGCCTTGGTTCAGTGATGCGAGTTTCATGCTCAAACCTCGTAGGGTGCGCCGTGCGCACCATTGCAATCAGAAATCCGTGTGCAGCTACATACCCGGCGCGCGCCAGGAGTTGACGTACTCGGCCACGTCCACCGCAGCAGCGGCATCGCTCACTTCCAGGGCGCGGCGGGTGTCGATCATCACCGCCACCTCGTCGATGAAGGTGGCCGGATCTTCCTGGCTCTTCTTCAGTGCCTTGGGGTGCGGCCCATGGGGGAAGCCGCACGGGTGCAGGGTGACCATGCCCTGCTCGATGTTGTCGCGGCTGAAGAAGTTGCCACGGTGGTAGAACAGCACTTCGTCGTAGTCGTCGTTGTTGTGGAAGAACGGCACCTTGAGCGCACCGGGGTCGGACTCCACCGGGCGCGGGGTGAAGGTGCAGATCACGAAACCATTGGCAACGAAGGTGGTGTGCACCGACGGCGGCAGGTGGTAGCGGTGGCTGACCAGCGGGCGAATGTCGCGCCAGTTCAGGCGCACCACGGTGTTGTCGCCGTGCCAGCCGACCACGTCCAGCGGGTTGTAGGGATAGGTCACGGTGCTGATCTGGCCGCGCCGTTTGATGCGGATCTGCCAGGTGTTTTCGTCCTGCTGCGCCTTGAAGGCGTCGTCGATGTGCGGATGCTCCAGCACCGCCAAATCGAAGATCGCCTGCGGGCCGAGCAGGCCCTTGTCCGGCAACTGATAAGCGCCGTCGCTGTTCTCGATCAGCAGGAAGTAACTCGGCGTGCTGGCCTCGATACGCCAGGCAGTGCCGCGCGGAATCAGCAGGTAGTCGCCATCGCGGTATTCCAGATGGCCGAAGTCGCAATAGAAGTGCCCGCTGCCTTCATGCACGAACAACAACTCGTCGCCGTCGGCATTGCGCACCAGGTGGCGCATGGCGCCGTGGGTACGCCAGACGCGCAATTTCACGTCGGCGTTGTGCAGCGTCAGCGGCGCCGCCAGCGGGCAGTCGCGCTCGCTGGGGATGTCGTTGAAGTTGAACGCGTGCGGGCGCAGCGGGCCTTCCCAGTCGATCCAGCCGGTGGGCGGATGCTTGTGGTGCAGGTGCGCGGTGGGGCCGAAGAAGCCTTCGCGGCCCATTTCGCGCTCGTAGGTGCCCTGCGGCAGATCGCAGTGCGCCTGGCGCGAGCACTCGCCTTCACGCAGGGGAAAGCGGATCCATTGACGGCTCATGGCATCACTCCTCGGAGATCACACCGCGACGCAGTTGGTCTTCCTCGATGGATTCGAACAAGGCCTTGAAGTTGCCCTCACCGAAGCCCTGGTTGCCCTTGCGCTGAATGATCTCGAAGAAGATCGGGCCGATCACCGTGTTGGTGAAGATCTGCAGCAGGATGCCGTCATCGCCAGGCGCGCCATCGATGAGGATGTTCAGCTCACGCAATACGTCGGTCGGCTCACCATGGCCGGCGACGCGGCTGTCGACCTTCTCGTAGTAGGTGTCCGGGGTGGCCATGAAGTCCACGCCGTTGGCACGCAGCTGGCGCACGGTGGCGTAGATGTCGTCAGTAGACAGGGCGATGTGCTGGATGCCTTCGCCGTGGTACTCGCGGATGAATTCCTCGATCTGCGACTTGTCATCAGCCGACTCGTTGATCGGGATGCGGATCTTGCCGCACGGCGCGGTCATGGCGCGGGAGAACAGGCCGGTGAGCTTGCCTTCGATATCGAAGTAGCGGATCTCGCGGAAATTGGCGATGCGCTCGTAGAAGCCGGACCACACGTCCATCTGCCCGCGACGCACGTTGTGGGTCAGGTGGTCGATGCACTGCAGACCAACAGAGTTGTCGTTGGCGCTGCGGCCTTCGATGTACTCGAAGTCGACATCGTAGATGCTCTTGTCGCCGTAACGGTCGACCAGATACAGCAGCGAGCCGCCGATTCCTTCGACGCAGGGGATGTTCAGCTCGCCGAAGTTGGCGTGACTGCCCACCAGCGTGGCGCCCTGCTGCTCGACGTAAGCCGCAGCCTGGGCCGCGTTCTTGACCCGGAAGGCCATGGCGCAGGCGCTGGGGCCATGCTTCTCGCCGAAGGCACGCACATGCCCGGTGGGGCTGCCGTTGAGCACGATGTTGATATCGTTCTGCTGGAACAGCCACACCTCTTTCGAACGGTGCTTGGCGGTTTCGGTGAAGCCCATGGCGGTGAACAACTGGCGCAGTTGCTCGATACCTTCGGCATTCGGTGCGGTGAATTCGACGAATTCGAAACCGTCGGTTCCGATGGGGTTGTGCTGCTCTATCTTGGCCACGGCGTTCATCTCGCCTCCTGATTGTCATTGTTATGGCAAGCGCACGAATGCGTTGCGGACAACCCCATGACAACCGAGCGCGGAACCGACCTCAAGATGGCTTGCGGCACCTGGACGCAGTGGCCGCGATCAGCAGTGGCAAATTTTCCTTACGCCTCCCTGGCAAGGCACGCAAAGCCCTGGCATGCGTAAAAAAATCCTTACACGGTGGCCAGCCGGCTTGCCGCTATCACTCAGCTCGGGCGCGAGAAGCTGTAGGCCCGCTCTACCTTGGCCACGCGAGTGGTGAAGGCGGCGTACCAGTCGGCGCGCCCCTGCTCGCGAACGGCGCTGTGCTCGGCCTGCTCGCGCCAGGCGCGAATGGCCTCCTCGTTCTGCCAGTAGGACAGGGTGATACCCAGGCCGTCGCTGCGCGCCGACTCCACACCGAGAAAGCCGGGCTGCTGCGCGGCCAACTCCAGCATGCGCTGCGCAGCCTCGGCATAACCGGCGTCCACCTCCGTGCGCACCGAGGTGAACATCACCACGTAATAAGGTGGCTCCGGTGTGGCGGCGATCACGACGCCACGGCCAGGTGTGCTTCGTGCACCGATTGCACCGCACAGGCGCCGACCAGACCAGCGACCAGCGGCGGTAGACGACCATCCAGTGCCGCGCGCTCGGGCTGGAACAGGGTAGCGATGAAGAACGGATGATCGTCCAGCTCGATGGCCCGCACGGCCCCAGCCTGGTCATGCCCGGAGGCCTTCAGCGCCTGGGCCATCAGCGGTTCGACGAAGGCATCGGCCAGGCCGTAGCGGCACAGGTACTGCTCGCTGATCTCACGTACACCGTAGAGCTCGGCAATGCGCGAGCCGGAAACCAGGTGCACGTGCTCGCTGACGTCGAGCAAGGCACAGCTAAGCGGCGCGATCAGAGGGTGCTGCGCTTGCGGCGAGAGCTCGGCGTGTTCGGCCTCTGTCCAGCCCAGACGGTTACGCGCGTATTCCAGCAGCGCATGCTGGAAGCCGCCACAGGTGCCCAGGAACGGCACGCCCTGCTCGCGCGCGAAATGAATGGCGCGCAACGCGCCTTCGGTCGCGGCATAGGGGCTACCGGGCACGCACCAGATACCGTCGTAAGCCATCAGGGTGGCGTCATCGACGAGACCGTCGGTGGCCAGCCAGTCATGTTCGACCGCCACACCCAGTGCCTCGCTGGCCAGGCGCAGCGCCTCGGGAATCGCGCGGTGCGCGGCAATCGCCGCATTGTAGTCACCTACCAGAGCGACCCTGACTCGACACTTGCTGTACATACGCACTTCCCCCTCTTGCATGGCGGTTTGCCTGCCACTATAAGATGGCGCTCACGCAATAATAATTGGCGAATAGACAAGCAGAGATTGCAGCCATGCAATATCAAATCGATCATACCGACCTGTCCCTGGTACTCGCCCTGGTGCGTGGTCGCTCCCTGGCGCGCGCTGCAGAACTGATGCAGGTCGATGTATCGACGGTGTTCCGCGCCGTGCGTCGGCTGGAGGCTGCTTTGGGTGTGGCGCTGTTCGAGAAGAGCCGACGCGGCTATGAACCCAGCGAAACCGCTCGCGCCCTGGCCGAGCAGGCCGAACGCGCCGAACAGGCGCTGGATGCCGCGCGTGTAGCGCTTGAACTGGGCAAGCAGGTGGTCAGTGGCACGGTGCGGCTGACCTGCACCGATGCGGTCTTGAGCAGCCTGCTGCTACCGGCGCTGGCGCGCTTCATGCCCAGCTACCCGGCGCTGGCGCTGGAGCTGGTGACCTCCAACGACTTCGCCAACCTGAGCCGGCGCGATGCCGACCTGGCCCTGCGCCTGACCAATGAGCCGCCGGAGCATCTGGTCGGCCGGCGCCTGGCCAGCGTGTCCTACGTCGTTTGCGCCCGTGATGATGAGCAGGATCGCAGCGACCTGGCGCGGCAGAGCTGGATTGCCCCGGACGAAGCGATGCCGGATCACGCCACGGTGCTCTGGCGCCTGCGCGAATTGCCGGGTGTCACCCCCAACTACCGCTGCAGCAGCATGTACGCCGTCGCGCAACTGGCACGCGCCGGACTGGGCGTCGCCGCCCTGCCCGATTTCGTGCTGCGCGCCCACCCCGAACTCAAGCCACTCGGCCCACCACTGGCCAGCTGCGACACCGAACTCTGGTTGCTGACCCGCCCGGATTGCCGCGCCTTGCGCTCGGTACAGACGCTGTTCGAGGAATTGAGCGAAGCTTGGATGATGCCAGGCTAAGACAGGTCCAGTGGAGAGGTCACCCCGTCGCGGCTGAAGCCGCTCCTACCTATCCCATAGAAGCGGCTTCTGATTCGTAGGAGCGGCTAGGCGGCATTCCGTTTCAGCCCCAAAGAATAGGCACCTCAACCCTGCTGCAAATGCCCATAGAGCTTGGCGTACAGGCCACCTTCGGCGATCAGCTGCTGGTGGTCACCATCCTCGGCGACGCTGCCGCCATCGAACACCAGCACGCGATCCGCCTGCTTCACCGCACTGAGGCGGTGGGCGATGATCAGCGTGGTGCGACCTTCAAGGAATTGCGCCAACGCTTCATGCAGGGCGTACTCGGTGGCGGCATCCAGTGCCGAGGTCGCCTCATCGAGGATCACCACCTTCGGTTCGGCCAGCACCATGCGGGCAATGGCCAAGCGCTGGCGCTGCCCGCCGGACAACCGCACCCCGCTACGCCCGACCACGCTGTCCAGCCCTTGCGGCAGCTGCGCGATCGTGTCGTGGAGCTGGGCGATGCGCAGCGCCTGCCAGCAGGCTTCGTCGCTGCGCTCACGGCCCATGGTCAGGTTGGCGCGCACCGTGTCGTTGAACAACGCCGGGTGCTGCAACACCACTGCGACGTTGTCACGCACGCAGTCCAGGCCGATCTCCTCCAGCGCGCTGCCGCCGAAGCGAATGCTGCCGGCCTGCGGCGTATACAGGCCCAGCAGCAGCTGTACCAGGGTGCTTTTTCCACCACCGGAGGCACCGACGATGGCGACCTTTTCACCGGGGCAGATGGACAGATCGAGGCGGTCCAGCACCGGCTCCTCGCCATAGCCGAAGGTCAGCCCACGCACCTCGATACCCACCGTGTCGCGCCCTTTGAAGGGATCGACACGCCCGTCGTACTGCGGCTCATCCTTGCGCGCCAGCAGTTCGTTGATCCGCGTCAGCGCGCCCCCTGCGGCATAGAAGGCGTACTGCAGGCTGAGCAACTGCTCGACCGGGCCGATCATGAACCACAGGTAGCTGAATACCGCCAGCATCTGGCCGATGGACAGGTCGGAGAACAGCACGGTGAGCATCGCCGCAGCGCGAAACACATCGATACCGAACTGGAACAGCAGGCCGCTGGCACGGTTGGAGGCATCGCTCTTCCACTGTGAAGCCACGGCATAGTCACGCACCTCACGCGCCCGACCGCCAAGGCGGCCGAGGAAATAGCCCTGACGATTACCGGCACGCACCTCCTGAATCGCTTCCAGGGTCTCGCTCAGCGCCTGGGTGAAACGCGACGTGCTGTCGTTCTCCAGCTTCTTCAGGTGCTTGACCTTCTTGCCCAAAAGCACGGTGGCGTAGATCACCAGCGGGTTGAACAGCAGGATCAGCAGCGCCAGTTGCCAGTGCATCCAGATCAGAATGGCCGAGGTGCCGACCAGGGTCAGCACCGCCACCAGGAAGCGGCTCAGGGTCTCGCCAACGAATTTGTCCAGGGTTTCCAGGTCGGTGACCAGGTGGGTGGTCACCGTGCCGCTGCCCAGGCTCTCATACTCGCCGAGGGAGATGCGCTTGAGGCGCTCGATCAGACGCATGCGGATGCGATAGACAATGTCCTTCGATAGCCTGGCGAACAGCCGCGCCTGCAACACGTTGAAGATCAGCGCCGAGCCGCGCAGCAGCAGGGTCAGCACTAGCATCAGGCCGATATAGCCGGCTGCCGTTTCCCACTCGGTCGGCAGGAAGTTGTCCATCACCTTGAGCGCCGCATCACCGTCATGCAGCAGCACTTCGTCGACCAGCAGCGGCAACAGCAATGGAATCGGTACGCTGCACAGGGTCGCCAGGACGGCAACCAGATTGGCCAGGATCAGTGCTTTCTTGTGACGCAGGGCCAGGCGACGAATTTCTGCCCAGCTCAACCGATCAGGCATTGGCAGCGCGCTCCAGCCAGCGGCTCAGCAGCGGCGATAGCACTTCGAGCGGCTGGTAGCCGTTGGTCAGCAGCGCCAGTTGGCCATCGCGCTCGGCGAGCAGCGTGGGGAAGCCGGCGATACCCAGATCCTGCACCCAGGTGAAGTCGGCAGCGGTCGCCTCCTGCATGGTCTGGCTGTCGAAGGCCTCGGCGAACTCGATACGCGGGATGCCCGCCTGTTCGGCCAGTTGCACCAGCACGCCGGCCTGGGTGACATCGGCACCCTCAGTATAGAAGGCCTGCTGGATCAGCCTGAGCAGCGTCCAGGCACTCGGTGCATGCAGGTTGCGGGCGGTCACCAGCGCGCGGCAGGCAGGCTCGGTGTCATACACCATCCCTTCCGGCAGACCGTGCTCGAAATCGAACAGCTGACCGGTGCTGGCATTGACCGCCTGCCAATAGCCCAGATAGCGCACCCGCGCGGCGGCATCGACGGCCACCTGATCACGGCGCAGGCCGCCCACCACGATCTGCAGCGGTACCTCGGCAGCGGCCGCCTGCTCGGCGAGGGCTTCGACTACAGGTGCAAAACCCCAGCACCAGGAGCACATCGGGTCCATAACGTAGAGCAGATGGCTAGCCATGATCAGGCCTCGTTCAGTTGGCGGGGGTCGCGGCCGATGGGATGCGGCTGGTTGCGCTGGCGCGCCAGTTCGATCTGCTTCTGCCGCTCGCGCGCGCTTTCGCGGGTTTTCTCCGGCAGCGAATCCCAGCAATGCGGGCAGCTCACGCCGGGGCTGTAGAACTCGGACTGACGCTCTTCCACGGAAATCGGTGTGCGGCAAGCGTGACACTGATCGTAGTCGCCTTCGGAGAGGTCATGGCGCACGGTCACGCGATTGTCGAAGACGAAGCAGTCGCCCTGCCACTTGGTCTGTTCCTGCGGCACTTCCTCCAGGTATTTGAGGATGCCGCCCTTGAGGTGATAGACCTCTTCGAAGCCCTCGCCAAGCATGTAGCTGGAGGCTTTCTCGCAGCGGATGCCGCCGGTGCAGAACATCGCCACCTTCTTGTGCTTGCTCGGGTCGAAGTGCTCGCGGATGTACTCGGGGAACTCGCGAAACGACTTGGTCTTGGGGTCGATGGCGCCCTCGAAGGTGCCGATGGCCACTTCATAGTCGTTGCGCGTGTCGATCAGCAGCACCTCGGGATCACTGATCAGGGCGTTCCAGTCCTGCGGCTCGACATAGGTGCCAACGCGCTGGTTGGGGTCGACGCCGGGCACGCCGAGGGTGACGATCTCTTTCTTCAGCTTGACCTTGGTGCGATAGAACGGCTGCTCATCGCAATAGGATTCCTTGTGATCGATATCGGCCAGACGAGCATCCAGATGGAACCAGGCGAGCAGCGCATCGATAGCGGTGCGGGTGCCGGACACGGTGCCATTGATGCCCTCTTCGGCAAGCAGTAGGGTGCCCTTGATGTCATTGTCGATCAGGGTTTGCAGCAGGGGTTCGCGCAGCGCCTCGTAGTCCGGCAGGGAGACGAATTTATACAGCGCCGCAACGACGATCTTGTCGGTCATGAACAGTTCTCTCAGTAGTCGCCCACGTAAAGGGCGGACTGGGGTGACATGAAAAACGCCGGCATGAGCCGGCGCGGACGGATTGTAGCAAAGCAGGGATTCGCCGGGGTGGCTTGGCGACAAGGCGCGACAGCCTGTCACGTAGCCCGGATGCAATCCGGGCTAGATCAATGACCGCCGCGGCAGGTCGGCGAAGCTGGCGCCACGCCCTGCGCGGCCCATTCCTCAGGGGTGTAGGTATGCAGCGCCAGCGCGTGGATCTGCCCCATCAGCTCACCGACCGTGGCGTAGACCTTCTGATGCCGCTTGACCGCATTCAGGCCGGCAAAGGCCGGGCTGACGATCACCGCCTTGTAATGGGTCTCCAGACCACGGCTGTGCATATGGCTCTCGTCCAACACATCAAGGTGCTCAGGCTGCAGCGCCGTCAGGGCGGTGACGATCAGGTCTTGCTTGGACATCTTGGGCTCCATCAGGGCTGTTTCGGCAGGCCGAGTTCGTTACCCATGTCGGCCAGCAGTTTGTTCACCTCAGGCACCGCGGACTCCAGCTTGCTCTGGGTGATCTGCGCGGACTGTGCGGTCAGGGTTGGCATCTTCTGCAGCACCTTCTGCCCCAGCGGCGACTCGTAGAAGGCGATCAGGTCCTTGAGTTCCTGCTCGTTGAAGTTAGTGGTGTAGAGCTTGACCATGTCCGGCTTCAGCTTGTCCCAGCCGACGGCCTTGTCCAGCGCCGTGTTGGCCTTGGCCTGATAACTCTCCAACACCGCCTTCTTGCCATCCGGCGCCTGGGCGAAACGCTGGGCGAACATCTGCTGCACCTGGCCGTAGACCGGCACGGTCAGCTTGTCGGCGTGGGCCAGCTTGAGAAAACGCTCGGCATCGGCGGCGTGGCTGGCGGCATCGGCCATGGCCAGGGATGCGCTAGCGCTGAGCAGAACGGCGGTGCAGAGTTTGGAAAAACGGAGCATGGGAAGCTTCCACTGGTGATGAGTGAGTCTGGGTAGACTGCGGTGGCGGCATTTTGTGCCCTACGCCAGAATCCCTCAAGCGGCGCGAGTTGTGCACGAGGTCACACACCGCCTGTTCAGCAGCGCACCCACTGGTCAGTTGCCAAAATGCCAGTACTTGCTCATGCTTGGCCGGGCTCGGCATGCTGTGCGACCCCGACTATCTTTACCCAGGCATGCGCACCCCAGTATCCGGCAATTGATCGCCAGCCCGCGCACACACATGGACGTGCCCGATGACCAGCCTCACCTCTCACGCCCCCTTTCCGCTCCAGCCGCTCTGCGACAGCAAGGGCCGGTTGCTGGACGAGGCCATTGGCTGGTCCAGCCGCCCGCAGGTGGACTGCACCCTGCACGGCCACGCCGGACGTCGCAAACGCTGGAACCACTGGTGCATCACCACACCGCAGTGGATGCTCTCGCTGACCCTGGCCGACCTCGACTACCTCGGCTACGGCGCCGCCTACTTTCTCGATCTGGAAACCGGCCAGGCCGTGGCCCATACCCAGTTCCGCCCCTTCGCACTCGGCTGCCAACTGCCCGATCTGCCGCTGGAGAGCCACTCCTTCAGCCACTCTCGCTTGCAGCTGCGTATCGACGAACACCCCGGCCGGCTGCGCCTTACCGCAGCCGCACCGGATATCGGTGGGCACCCCCTGCAGGTGGCCCTGGACATTCAGCGCCCCGCTCACCTGCAGTCGGTCAATCTGGTCGCGCCCCTGCAAAATGGCGGTTTTCATGCCACCAGTCGCCAGTTGGGCCTGCCCACCGCCGGTAGCCTGCAACTAGGCGGGAAACACTACAGCTGCGTGCAGGGCCAGAGTTTCGCCGCGCTGGACTTCGGTCGCGGCGTCTGGCCGCTGAACAGTTACTGGCAGCGCGCTGCCTTCGCTGCAGCCGGTGGCATCGCCGGCAACTTCGGTGCGGGCTGGCTGGATTACAGCGGCCAGTCGGAAAACGCCCTGTGGTTCGGCGGCGAAGTGCAATTGCTCGACAGCCCCCTGCATATCGAGCGCAGCTCGCAGGCAGCGCTGGCCCCCTGGCGCCTGGACAGCGCAGATGACCGTGTATCTCTGCGCTTCACCCCGCGCCAGCTGCACAGGGCCTGCCCAAAGCTCGGCCCCTTTCACGCCAACACCGTGCAGCGCTTCGGCCACTATGATGGTGTGCTGCGCGGCCCCAAGGGCGAGCGGGTCCCGGTAGATGGCGCGTTGGGCTGGCTGGGCGAAACCCATGCACGCTGGTAGGCGCGCTCTACAAGGCTCCAATCGATCTGATAGATAAGTTGTGGAACCTGTCTTCGGTGGCGCGACCTAAACTGCCAGCAACCTTGCATTTGCCCCGGAGAACGCCATGAGCCGCACCGAAACCGACAGCATCGGCCCCATCGAAGTCCCCAACGACGCCTATTGGGGT
This sequence comes from Ectopseudomonas composti, assembly GCF_900115475.1. Lineage (GTDB taxonomy): Bacteria > Pseudomonadota > Gammaproteobacteria > Pseudomonadales > Pseudomonadaceae > Aquipseudomonas > Aquipseudomonas composti. The sequence continues at coordinate 62,338 of NZ_FOWP01000015.1, read as the reverse complement.
GCGCAGACCCAGCGTTCGCTGATCAACTTCGCCATCGGCCAGGAACGCATGCCGCTGGCCGTGCTGCATGCCCTGGCGCTGATCAAGAAAGCCGCAGCACGGGTCAACAGCCGTAGCGGCGAGCTGCCGGCGGATGTCGCCCGACTGATCGAACAGGCTGCCGACGAAGTGCTCGACGGCCAGCACGACGCGCAGTTTCCCCTGGTGGTCTGGCAGACCGGTAGCGGCACGCAGAGCAACATGAACGTCAACGAGGTGATCGCCGGGCGCGCCAACGAACTGGCTGGCGGCAACCGTGGCGGCAAGACCCCGGTGCACCCCAACGATCACGTCAACCGCGCGCAGAGCTCCAACGACTGCTTCCCCACCGCCATGCACATTGCCGCCGTGCAGGGTGTACGCCACGCCCTGCTGCCGGCGCTGGCCGAACTGCGTGACGGCCTGCAGGACCAGGCGCAGCGTCACGCCAACCTGGTCAAGACCGGGCGCACCCACATGATGGACGCCACGCCGATCACCTTCGGCCAGGAACTGTCGGCCTTCGTCGCCCAGCTTGGCCACGCCGAAGCGGCGATTCGTGCCGCGCTGCCCGCTGTCTGTGAACTGGCCCAGGGCGGTACCGCCGTCGGCACCGGCCTGAACGCACCAGCAGGCTTCGCCGAAGCCATTGCCGCCGAGTTGGCCGCGCTCACCGGTCTGCCACTGACCAGTGCACCTAACAAGTTCGCTGCTTTGGCCGGTCACGAACCGCTGGTGCAACTGTCCGGCGCGCTGAAAACCCTGGCCGTGGCCCTGATGAAGCTGGCCAACGACCTGCGCCTGCTCGGCTCCGGGCCACGTGCTGGCTTCGCCGAAGTGCGCCTGCCAGCCAACGAGCCGGGCAGCTCGATCATGCCCGGCAAGGTCAACCCGACCCAGTGCGAAGCGCTGTCGATGCTGGCCTGCCAGGTGCTGGGCAACGACGCCACCATCAGCTTCGCCGCCAGCCAGGGCCACCTGCAGCTGAACGTGTTCAAACCGGTGATCATCCATAATCTGCTGCAATCGATCCGTCTGCTCGCCGACGGCTGCCGCAACTTCCAGCAGCATTGTGTCGCCGATCTGCAGCCGGATGCCGCGCAAATGGCCGCGCACCTGGAGAATGGCCTGATGCTGGTGACGGCGCTCAACCCCCATATCGGCTACGACAAAGCCGCTGAAATCGCCAAGAAGGCCTACACCGAAGGCAGCACGTTGCGCCAGGCCGCACTGCAGCTCGGCTATCTGAATGAAGAGGAGTTCGACCAATGGGTACGACCGCAGGACATGCTTGGAGCCGGGCGGCATGACTGAAGGCAAGAGTGGCGCCACACCGCTGGAAGGCGATGGCAAAAGAATCCTGCTGATTCTCGGCACGCCGAAGAAGGACAGCCTCTGCCATGCCCTGGCCGAGGCCTACAGCCAGGGAGCACGCAGCAAGGGACACGTGGTACGCCAGCTGCGGCTGGGCGAGATGCAGTTCGACCCGGTGCTGCGCGATGGCTATGAACAAAGCCAGAATCTTGAGCCGGACCTGCTCGAAGCCCAGCGCCTGATCCACTGGTCTCAGCACCTGGTGTTCGTCTACCCGGTCTGGTGGGGCGGCATACCCGCGCTGCTCAAGGGCTTCTTCGACCGGGTGTTCCTACCCGGCTTCGCCTTCAAGTACCGCAACCGCTCGCAACTCTGGGACAAGCTGCTCAGTGGGCGCAGCGCCGACCTGCTGGTGACCATGGACACGCCGCGCTGGTACTTCCGCTGGGTCTACGGTGCCCCGGCGCATCGACAGATGGTGCGTACCATCCTCGGCTTCTGCGGCATCAAGACCCGCCGCCTGAGCGAATTCGCCCCGGTGCGCCCGTCCAGCGAAGAACAACGTCAGAACTGGCTGCGCAAGGCCGAAGCACTGGGCAGCAAAGCGTAAATCCACCACCCGAGCCCTGTAGCGCGCCCCTCACTCAGGGGCGCGAGCCACCTCGCGCGCCCAGCCCGCCCACCACAGCGCCAGTGGCCCCAGCGTCAGCAGCAGGCCCATCAGGGCGAACGCCGCCCACCAGCCAAGCAGCAGCTCATCGCCCAACACATCGAGCGTCATGCCGAACAGCAACGGGCCGAGGAACGCGCCGGTAAAGCCAGTGCAGGAATACAGCGCCATCGCCGCACCACGGTGGCTGGCCGGGGCCACGCTGACCAGCCCAGCGGTCAGCGAAGCCGAGTCGGCGGTCACCGTCACCGCGTAGATCAGGATCAGCCCCAGCATTGCCCAAAACGGCAGCGCTGCGCCCAGGCCGACCACGGCGGCCAGCAGCGCGGAGCTGAGCATCACCCCGATCAACCAGCGCTGACGCCCGAAACGCAGCGCCAGCTCATTACCAAGAATGCTCGACGGCATGCCGATCAGCGTCGCCAACATCGCCACCCAGGTGCCCGAAAGCCAGGGATCGACGCCCTGCAAATGCCCAGAGAACACCACGAAGGCCACCAGCCAGGCACGCAGGGCGAACAGTTCCAGGTTGTGCATCGCGTAGGCCAGGCAGTAGGCCAATACCGCACGGTTTTTCAGCGGCGCCAGATCCAGCAGATTGCGCGGCGCATGAGCGACCACCGCTTTAGGTGCCATTCCCCAGTACACCAGTGCCCAGGCCAACAACGCACAGGCGCCGCTGAGCAATGCCGGCAGTTGCCAGCCGCCGAGCCTGGCCAGTTCGCCGGACAGTGTGAAGGACAGCGCCGTGCCCAATCCAAAGCTGGCGGTGTAGAAGGCGATGGCGCGCGACTGCGAGGCACCGTCGATACGCTCCGACAGCGCCTTGAGCCCCGGCATGTAGGTGCCCGCCAGACCGATGCCGGCGAGCACACGCCAGAGCAGCGCCGACCAGAAACCATCGGCGAAGACGAAACCGGCGCTGGCTACCGCCGTCAGCAGCATCGCCCACAGGTAAATCAGCCGGGCGTCGTGGCGGTCGGTCAGGCCGGTGAGTACCGGCACGGCCAGCATATAGCCGAGAAAGAAGCCGCCGCCGATCCAGCCAGCCTCGGTATTGCTCAACCCCCAGAGCGCCTGGAACTGCGGCAACAGCGCGGCGAACAGGGCAAAACCGGCCATGCCCAGGGTTTCGGCCGTACACAGCAACAGGGTAATGCGGCGGGCGTTCATGCGGTCTCTTTGCAGGAGGAAAACACGTCGAAAGGCCTGGCACTGTAACGGCAAGCCCGGCAAACCTGAAACCTTTGGTTACAGATAACGACGCAGGCTCACAGTACCAGGCCGTCGCTCGCCAGCATCACACCCGGCGGCAAGGCGTCGGGATGGTCCAGCAGCCAGGCATCGAAACTATGGCCGATATGGGTCAGCACCGCCTGTGTCGGCTGCAGGCGCTCAATGACTTCCAGTGCGCGGGTCAGGTCATTGTGATTGCGTGGTGCCAGCGCTTGCGGCGCGGTGGAGCAATCGAGCACCAGCAGATCCAGCCGCGCGCGCTGCAGTTCGGCGCAACTGGCCTCGGGCACACCAACAGTATCGGTGAGGTAGGCGATGCGCCTGCCCTGCCCGTCGAGCCCTTGCCCTTCAAACAAATAGCCGAAGGTCGGCTTCGAATGCGTCAGCGGCAGCGCGGTAACGCTCAGCTCACCCAGTCGACGACGCTCGAAGGCGGTGAACGTCTGACTGAAGTCGAGGATGCCCGGATGCTTGTACAGATCGGCCAGGCCCTCCGGATCATCCGGGCCATGCACGGGGATGATCAGACCCTGGCCCCAGCGCAGGTGCAACAGGCCCTGGGCATGGTCGGCGTGGTAATGGGTTTGCAGGATGCCGCTCAAACTATGCGGCGGGAAGCGTTCGGCAAGGTCGCTCAGGCCGCTGTCGATCAGCCAGCGCTGCGTGCCACATTCGACCAGCGCGCAACAGGGGCCACGGCGTCGTGACGGATAGACGCGCGCTGCATCGCACGCCGGGCAGTTGCAGTTGTACACGGGCACTTGGCGGGCATCGCCGGTGCCGAGCAGGGTCAGGCGCATTGGCGAGTCTCGTCCAGCAGTTGCAGCAGGCGGGTGACGGTCTGTTGCAGCGGGCCGGAGTTGTCGAGGATGACGGTGTCAGCCTGGCCAGCCCTCTCCCCCGGCCCTTCTCCCGCAAGCGGGAGAGGGGACAAAGCGCTGCCCACCTGCAGTTCGCGGCTGCGCGCCAGACGCTGCTCGATTTGCTCCGGCGTCTCGCGGCCACGAGCCAGCAAGCGCTGGCGCAGCACCTCTTCGTCGACCTGCAGGAGCACCGCGAGCAGTTGCGGATAACGATGACGGGCGGCCTCCAGATGGCCGCGCGAACCGTTGATCAGCACATCCTGACCGGCACTCAGCCAGTCATCGATCTCGCGCGGGATGCCATAGGCCAGGCCATTGGCGCGCCAGCTCAGGGCGAAGGCGCCCTCGCCCTCCAGGCGCTCGAATTCGGCCGGGGTCACCCCCAGCGCATCTTCTCCCACCGATTCGGCACTACGGGTGATCACCCGCCGGGCGAAACGGCAGCCGTGCGCCTCCAGCGGCGCACGCGCGGCTTGCAACAGGCTGTCCTTGCCCGAGCCTGAAGGCCCCATCAGATAGATCAACCTGCCCTGCATCAGAACACCCTTCGTGCTTGGCGCCACACCTGCTGGATCACCGGCTGCTGGCCATGGGCCCTGGCTTGAACCAGGTCGGCACGCAGGCCGACGCGAATCTCACCGCGATCCTCCAGCCCGGCCGCCCTGGCCGGTGCGCGGCTCACGGTGGCGATGGCCGCAGGCAAATCATAGTCGTTGTCTTGCCCGGCGAGCAGCCAGGCCGCGTGCAACAGGCTGGCCGGGTAGTAGTCGCTGGAGAGGATATCCAGCACACCGTGACGCGCCAGTTCGGCGGCGGCGATATTGCCCGAGTGCGAGCCGCCACGCACCACGTTCGGCGCGCCCATCAGCACGTTCAGGCCCAGTTCATGGCTGGCCTTGGCCGCCTCCAGGGTGGTGGGGAACTCGGCGATGGCCATGCCGAAGCCGGCCGACTCCTGCACGTGGGCCAGGGTCGCATCGTCATGGCTGGCCACCGAGATACCACGGGCGTGGCAGTCCTCGACGATGGCGCGGCGCTGGCGGTCGCTGTACTGGCGCGAGTTGGCGATCTGTTCCTGGAGGAAATCCTCCATCTCCGCAGGGCTCAGGTGGTACTTGCCCATGTAGTACTCGCGGTACTTCTCCACCTTGGCGAACTGGCGCTGGCCGGGCGAGTGATCCATCACCGAGACCAGCGCCACCAGCGGGTGCTCCACCAGGTCGCGGTAAATCGCCAGGGCATCGGGGTGGCACAGCTCGCAGCGCAGGTGCAGGCGATGCTCGGCACGGGTCTGCCCGGCTGCCTCGCTGGCGGCGATGGCCTCGATCATCGCCGGCAGTTGTTGCATGCGCCGACCGCGCGGGTTGATATCGCCGATGGACAGCGCATCGAACACCGTGGTGATGCCGGCGGCGACGATCTGCGCATCATGGGTCAGCACCGCCGAAGCCGACGGCCAATCGACCCCTGGGCGTGGGCTCATGTGCTTTTCCAGGTTATCGGTGTGCAACTCCACCAGCCCTGGCAGCAGGTAATCGCCGCCCAGGTCCTGGGCCTGCGGCAGGCGGCTGGCGCCTTCGTCCACCGCGGCGATCAGCCCGTCACGCAGCAGCAGCGTGCCGAGGAACTCGCGCTCGGCAGTGACGACGCGGGCGTTGCTGAGAATCTGTTCAGACGACATAGACGTACTCCGCTTGCGCCGCCTCGGCGCTCATGTCGAGGTAACGGTCGGCCACCGCCTCGCGGGCGCTGCGGTCGTGGAAGATGCCGATCAGCGCACTGCCAGCGGCCTTGGCTTCGTTGATCAGTTGCAGCACCACCTGACGGTTGGCGTCGTCCAGCGAGGCCGTGGGCTCGTCCAGCAACAGCACTGGCCACTCGACCATGAAGCCGCGGGCGATGTTGACGCGCTGCTGCTCACCACCGGAGAAGGTGCCCGGCGCCAGTTGCCAGAGCGCTTCGGGGATGCTCAGCCGCGCCAGCAATGCCTTGGCCCGCGCCTCGGCGTCGCTACGCGTCCAGCCACGCGACAGCGCCGGCTCCATCACCACGTCCAGGGTCGAGACGCGTGGGATCACCCGCAGAAACTGGCTGACGTAACCCAGGCTCTGCCGCCGCACCTCCAGCACCCGGCGCGGCTCTGCGCCGACCAGCTCCAGCGGCGAGCCCTGATGGCGAATACGGATGCTGCCGCCCGCAGCCAGGTAGTTGCCGTACAGCGTGCGCAACAGGGTCGACTTGCCGGCGCCGGACTGGCCGTGCAGCACCAGGCACTCACCACCGCGTACGCTGAAGTTCAGGTCACGCAGCACCTGCAGGACGACGCCGTTCTGCTGGTGCAGGGTGAAGGTCTTGCTGAGGCCGCTGACCTCGATCAGGTTGTTCATTCGATCCTCTCTACCCCGTAGGAGCGAGTTCTTGCTATGGGGCGTAGCCCAGGTGCAACCCGGGGATGGCTGGCACGGTTTTCCCGGATTTCATCCGGGCTACGGGTTGGTGGTTGTAGGGTGGATGGCGCTTTATCCATCCACCGAGGGTGACTCGTAGGAGCGGCTTCAGCCGCGAAAAGCGATTCGCGGCTGAAGCCGCTCCTACAGAAACTACGTGTCATGGCTGCAACACCGACGACACCAACAGCTGCGAATAGGGATGCTGCGGGTCGTCGAGAATCTGATCGGTCAGCCCCGCCTCCACCACGCGCGAACGGCGCATCACCATCAGCCGGTCGGCCAGCAGGCGCGCCACCGCCAAGTCGTGGGTGACGATCACCACCGCCAGGTCCAGCTCGCGCACCAACCCGCGCAGCAGATCCAGCAGGCGCGCCTGCACCGACACGTCCAGCCCGCCAGTCGGCTCGTCCATAAACACCAGGCGCGGCGCGGACACCAGGTTGCGGGCGATCTGCAGGCGCTGCTGCATGCCGCCGGAGAAGGTGCGCGGCAGGTCGTCGATGCGTGTCGGGTCGATCTCCACCTGGCTCAGCCAATCGAGCCCGGCGGCGCGCAACTCGCCGTAGTGGCGCACGCCCTGGGCCATCAGCCGCTCGCCGATGTTGGCGCCGGCCGACACCGCCATGCGCAGACCGTCACGCGGGCTCTGCTCGACGAAGCCCCATTCGGTGCGCAGCAACGTGCGCCGCTCGGCTTCGCTGGCGCTGTACAGATCCAGCCACTGACCGTCGCGGCCGCGATAACTCACCGTGCCGCGATCTGGCGGGCAACGCCCGGCAAGCAGGCTGAGCAAGGTGGACTTGCCCGAGCCGGACTCGCCGACGATGCCCAGCACCTCGCCGGGATAAAGGTCGAAGCTCACCCCCTGGCAGCCCTTGTCCGGGCCGTACAGGCGGGTCAGGTCACGCACCGAGAACAGCGGCTCAGTCGCTGCCACGACAGGTTGCAGACGTTCGGCGGCGCTCATTGCAGATTCTCCTCGGTGCGCTGGTGGCAGTAGTCGGTATCGGAGCAGACGTAGCGCTTGCTGCCAGCGTCATCGACGATCAGCTCGTCGAGAAAGGACTCGCTGCTGCCACAGAAGGCGCAGCATTCGTCCCACTGCTGCACGGCGAAGGGGTGATCCTCGAAGTCCAGGCTGACCACCCGGGTATAGGGCGGCACCGCGTAGAGGCGTTTCTCACGGCCGGCACCGAACAGCATCAGCGCCGGGCTCATGTCCAGTTTAGGGTTGTCGAACTTGGGAATCGGCGACGGATCCATCACGTAGCGCGCGTCCACCGTCACCGGGTAGGCGTAGGCAGTGGCGATATGGCCGAAGGTGGCGATGTCCTCGTACAGCTTCACGTGCATCACGCCGTAGTCCTCCAGCGCATGCATGGTCCGCGTCTCCTGCTCGCTCGGCTCGATAAAGCGCAGCGGCTCGGGAATCGGCACCTGATAGACCATGATCTGCCCGGCCGACAGCGGGGTTTCCGGAATGCGATGGCGGGTCTGGATCACACTGGCATCAACCGTACGCTCGGTGGTGGCGACGCCGGCAGTACGAGCGAAGAAGCGGCGGATCGACACCGCATTGGTGGTGTCGTCAGCGCCCTGGTCAATCACCTTGAGCACATCATCCGCACCGAGAATGGCGGCGGTCAGCTGCATGCCGCCGGTGCCCCAGCCGTAGGGCAGCGGCATCTCGCGGCCGCCGAAGGGCACCTGGTAGCCGGGGATGGATACGGCCTTGAGCAGGCCACGACGGATCATGCGTTTGGTCTGCTCGTCGAGGTAGGCGAAGTTGTAGGCCGACGCCTCGCGGGCGCCGCTTGCATTGGACAGGTTCATCAGCGGTTCTCCTCTGCCGGCGCCTGGCGGCGCAGCTTGCGGATCAGTTCCAGTTCGGCCTGGAAGTCGACGTAGTGCGGCAATTTGAGGTGCGAGACGAAGCCGGCGGCCTCGACATTGTCGCAGTGCATCAGCACGAACTCCTCCTCCTGCGCCGGGCCCTGCACTTCTTCACCGTACTCACCGGCGCGCAGGGCGCGGTCGACCAGGGCCATGCCCATGGCCTTGCGCTCGGCATAGCCGAAGCTCAGGCCGTAACCACGGGTGAACTGCGCCTGCTCGGCGCTTTCACCGACGAACTGGTTGACCATCTCGCATTCGGTGATTTCGATGTCGCCCAGCGGTACGGCGAAACCCAGTTCGGCGGGGGTCATCCACACCTCGACGGCACCGATGCGGATCTCCCCGGCAAAGGGGTGGTTGCGGCCATAACCACGCTGGGTGGAATAACCCAGCGCCAGGAGGAAGCCTTCATCACCACGGGCCAGAGCCTGCAGACGCTCGGCACGCTTGGCGGGAAAGGCCAGCGGCTCGCGGGTGATGTCCGGCACCGGGGTACCATCATCCTGCTCACGGGCCATCAGGCCTTCGTCAGCGAGAAAGTCCAGCACCCGAGGGCAGGCTTTCGGTTCATCGATCACGGCGCTTTCCGGTGCCGGGTACTCGCCCTCGGCCAGCAGGGCAAAGTCCAGCAGGCGGTGGGTGTAGTCGAAGGTCGGGCCGAGCAGTTGACCACCGGGCAGGTCCTTGAAGGTGGCAGAGATGCGCCGCTGCAGTTGCATCCGCGTGCTGTCCAGCGGTTCGCTGGCACCGAAGCGCGGAAGCGTGGTGCGGTAGGCGCGCAAGAGGAAGATGGCTTCCATCAGGTCGCCGGCCGCCTGCTTGATGGCCAGTGCGGCCAGTTCTTCGTCGTACAGCGAGCCCTCGCTCATCACCCGGGCCACGGCCAGCGGCAACTGTTGACGTACCTGCTGCACACCCAGTTCGGCGACGGTGGTATCGCCACGGCGACGGCTGGCCAGCAGTTGATGGGCATTGTCGATGGCGCGTTCGCCACCTTTGACGGCGACATACATCAGGCAGCCTCCTCGGTTTCGATCAGCACGCGGGTGCTGCGCGGCAGGCCGATCACCTCGCCGTCTGCGGCGAAGAAGCAGTCCAGACCACGGGGAAAAGCGCTGCGCGCCTGGCGCTGCTGCCAGAACGAGGCCGGCAACGGCAGGTTGACGCTGCGCACGTCCTTGATGCCCGGGCCACGCCAGCGCAGAGGGGCTCCGGCATGCAGATCAGCCAGCTGAATCAGCAGCGTGCAGGACTGATCCGGGTAGCGCTCGCTACCATTGTCGAAGTCCGACAGATCTCCCAACTCACGCTCGTCGAGCAGGGCGAACAGGGCAATCTCGCGCTCGGCGACGATCGGGCAACCGCAGTGGAACGCCAGGTTGGCGCGGATCAGCGGCGTATCGAAGCGTGGCGCCAGCCACAGCGGCGTGTCGCTGTCGAGGAAGGCCAGGCACAGGCCATAAGTGGCCGGCGCCAGGTCACCCAGAAGGTGTGCGCGGTCCATGGTGCGTGGTAGCCCCGGCTCGGCCAGGGCACCGAGCGCAGCGCGGAAGCTGATCTGGGCATCGAGCACCGGATCGTCGAAAGCCGGTTGCAGCCAGTGCGAGCTCTGCGGCGTGTTCATCAATCCTCTCCTCTGACCAGGGTGAAGAATTCCACCTGGGTGGTGGCGGTACGTGCGGCCTGGGCCAGACGCTGTTCGCGCTGCTGGCGGGCCAGGGGTTCGATCAGATAACTGAGCCAGCGCGCCTGGTCGCTGCCCTGCAGGTGGGCGTCGGCCAGTGCCGCGAGTTCGGCGCGGCGCTTGTCACGGCCGGCCAGATAGCTGTAGCCGGTGCGGCCGTCGGCCAGGCGCACCACGCAACGGGTGACGGTCATCTCGCCCAGGTTGAAGGCGCTGCCGGTGCCGCCCATGCGCCCGCGCACCAGGGTCATGCCCACCTCAGGGGCGCGGATCAGCTGGTAGGCGCTGTCCTTCAGTGCCGCCTCATGGGCGTCGAGGTCGCCGCCGGCGCGGGCCAACACGCCCATCCAGCTCTGGCGCGCGGTGATATTCGGGTCTTGGTGGTTCATGCGGGTCTCCATCAGGTCGCGACCTGGTACTGGAAGCGGTCGGCGCGGCTGCTGGATTGCGCCAGCTCCACCGCGCGACCGGCGGGGTCACGGGACAGGGTGAGCACGCTGAGCAGCGGCGCATGGCGCGGCATCAACAGGTGCGCAGCCTCCTCTCGGCTGGGCAGGCGCGCGCCGATCAGGCTGAAGGTGCGCGCCAGTGGCAGGTCGCGCTCGCCCAGGTAATGGCGCAGCGAACCGCCTTCGTAATCGGCCAACAGCGGCGCCAGGCTGGCGCAGAAACGGTGGCGGATCAGGCTCAGCGGCTGGCCGTCGAGCAGGCGCAGGGTGGCCAGTTCGATCAGTTCGCTGCCATCAGGCAGTTGCAGGTGGCGACATTCCTCGCTGCTGCCGCTGCGACGCAGGCGCTCGATCAGCTTGGCCTCGACCCGGTGGCCGAGCGCCGACAGCGACTGGCTGAAGGCGCTGCCCGCCTCCACCGGATACACCAGGGGCTTGGCCAGTACCTGCGTGCCCTTGCCCTGGCGACGCAGCAAACGGCCCTCGAGCACCAGCTCGTCGACGGCGCGACGCAAGGTGTGGCGGTTGACGGAAAAGCGCGCGGCCAGTTGCATCTCGCCCGGCAGGTAGTCGCCCGGGCTCATGTGCTGCACGTCTTCGCGCAGCACGGCGGCCAGTTCGCGGTACAGCGGTTCGCTTTGTCTAGACAAGTTCATCGTTTGCAAAGGGCGCACGCAGGCGCCCTCCCTCTCCTTCAGATAAAGAGCTTGCGCAGGCGTTGGGACAAGATGTCGATAGCGCTCACTACCAGGATGATCACGATCAGCAGTGCGCAGGTCTGGGCGAACTGGAAGCCGCGAATCGCCTCCCAGAGAATCACCCCGATACCGCCGGCGCCGACCATGCCGACCACCGTGGCCGAACGCACGTTGGACTCGAAGCGGTACAGCGAGTAGGAAATCCACAACGGCAGCACCTGTGGGATGACGCCGAAGATCACCTCCTGCAAGGCACTGGCACCGGTGGCGCGCACGCCCTCGACCGGACCTGGGTCGATGGCCTCGACCGCCTCGGCGAAGAGTTTGGCCAACACCCCGGTGGTGCTGATGAACAGCGCCAGTACACCGGCGAAGGGGCCGAGCCCGACCGCGACGACGAAGAGCATGGCGAAGACCATTTCGTTGATCGAACGGCAGGCATCCATCACCCGGCGCACCGGTTGGTAGACCCACCAGGGCACGATGTTCTCGGAACAGAGGATGCCCAGCGGAATGGCGCAGACGATGGCCAGCACCGTGCCCCACAGGGCGATCTGCACAGTGGTCACCATCTCCTTGAGATAGTGCTGCCAGTTGCTGAAATCCGGCGGGAAGAAGTCGGCGGCGAAGGTCGCCATGTTGCCGGCATCGCGCACCAGTGCCAGCGGGTTCATTTCCGCGCCCTGCCAGGACCAGGCGAGCACGGCAAGGAACAGGCCCCAGCCGATCAGCTGCAGCCAGCTGCGCTTGCCGTCGGCGACCGGGGTGGCGGTGGTCAGTGTGGTCATGGGTCACTCTCGATCCTGTGGGAGACGCTTCAGCGGCGAGCTTTGCGAGGGCCGCCCCACCACTGCGGGGCGGCTTCTCGAGGTCAGCCGGCGCTGGCGCCGCTTTGCTTCTCACGCTCGGCCATGCGCTGCTCCAGCTTGGCCAGTTCGGCGTCCAGCTCCTTGAGCTGGGCCTGCTTGTCGGCGTCCTTGAGCGTGGCGTTGTTGGCCACTTCGCTGCGTTTCTTGAACAGTTCGAGCTGGCGGATCGGCAGCAACTGATCGTTGTCGGAAGCCTTGAACTGACCCCACTGCAGGCCTGCGAGTACCTTCTTCTCCTCCGGCTTGGCGCCGTAGCTCATGAAGAAGTTGCGCAGTTTGTCGCGGGTTTCCTGCGGCAGGTTCTTGCGCCAGACGATGGGGTCGGAGGGGATCAGCGGCGAAGTCCAGATCACCTTGAGCTGTGCGGCCTTGTCCGGAGCGGTCACTTCCAGACGCTCCATGCCTTCGCTGTTGAAGGTGCCGACGTCGACCTGTTTGTTGGCCACCGACAGCGCATTGACCTCATGGCTGCCATTGAGCGAGCGCTTGAAGACCTTGCCGGCGTCGACGTTGTTCTGCGCGAACACGTAGTAGCCGGGCACCAGGTAACCGGAGGTGGAGTTCGGGTCACCGTTGGCGAAGGTCAGGCTCTTGGCGTTCTTGAGCATGTCCTCGACCGAGTTGATCGGGCTGTCCTTGTGCGCCACCAACAGGCTGTAGTAGCCCTGCGCACCGTTGGCCGCCACCGTCTGGGCGAAGATTTCGCCACCGGCACGATCGACTGCTTCCATCGCCGACTTGTTGCCGTACCAGGCCACGTCAACCTTGTCGAAACGCATGCCCTGGATGATCCCGGCATAGTCCGGGGCGAAGAAGGCGTTGATCTTCACGCCGGTCTGCTTGCTCATGTCGGCGAGGAAGGGATCCCACATGGCCTTGAGGTTCTGCGAGGACTCGGTGGAGATGATGCCGAAGTTGAGTTCCTCGGCAGCCTGGGCCGAGCCCAGGAAGGAACCGGTGACGAGCGCGGAGGCAGCCAGCACCTGGCCGATGCGTTTGAACATGGAGCACACTCCTGTTGCGAGTTGGCGTTGGTGTTTGAATGAGGGAGGTGACGTCAGGCCTTGGCCAACGTCAGCGGACGCTCTACAGCCCGCGGGCGCTGCCCTTGCGGCAGCAGCAGGCTGATGTCGAGATCGCCGCCGTAGAGATCGTTGAGGAAATCGGGGTTGAAACCCGCTGTCGGGCCGTCGAAATGGATGCGCCCGCCCTTGAGTGCCACGGCACGCTGGCAATAGCGCACGGCGTAGTCGACCTGATGCAGGGTCACCACCACCGTCTTGCCGTCGCGACGGTTGATGTCGGCGAGAATCTCCATCACTTTGCGCGCCGACTCCGGGTCGAGCGAGGCGATCGGCTCGTCAGCGAGAATCACCTCGGCCTGCTGGCACAACGCACGGGCGATGGCCACACGCTGCTGCTGACCACCGGACAGGGTCGAAGCACGCTGCGCGGCGAATTCGGCCAACCCCACCCGCTCCAGCGCCTGCAATGCACGCTGCTTCTCTTCGGGGCTGAACAGGCTGAGACTGCCACGCCAGCGCGGCATCCGGCCGAGACCGCCGAGCAGCACGTTCTGCAGAACGCTGAGACGGCCGACCAGGTTGAATTGCTGAAAGATGTAGCCGATGTCGGCGCGCTGGCGGCGCACGTCGCCATTCAGGCGCCCGTCGGCCTGCACCTGGCGCCCAAGCACCTCGATGCTGCCGGCATCGCCGCGCGCCAGGCCGGCCAAGTGCCGCAGCAGGGTCGACTTGCCTGAACCCGAGGCGCCGATCAACGCCACCATTTCGCCCGGCTGTACTGACAGGGCCAGATCGAATAGCGCCTGTTTGCGGCCGAAACTTTTATTCAGACGGTCGACTCGAATCGCTACGCTCATGTGCTGGCCCTCTACTATCATCAATGGACAGAGGGCGCTTCGGCTGCCTTCTGGTGTAGACCAAGGTAGGCAGATCCTGTGTCAGAGCTGTGAAGCAGTCGTTACGTTTGGGTGACCATCGCTTGAATCTTTTGCACAGCGAGACGTCGAACGGGAGGACTTAATGCTGAGTACTGCGCATTTCTGACAGCCGGTGCTGGCATAAAGCCTTTACCTCAAGCACAATGTGCCACGTATTTGGCGTCAAGGAACTGTTCATCTGACCTTATGGTCATACGACGCAGAACGCGGTACCGGTTGAACGGCTAGTGCGAAAGACGGTCAAACCGGTGACAATCTCGACACTGACTACCAGTATCGCTCCCTGAACTAACCGGTAATGTATGCGCCCTATGAAACAGGCTATTTATTCCAGCCGCACGGCTGACAAATTCGTCGTTCGCTTGCCTGATGGCATGCGTGAGCGTATTGCTGACGTAGCACGCAACCATCACCGCAGCATGAACTCTGAAATCATCGCCCGTCTGGAGCAGAGCATGCTGCAGGAAGGCGCTCTGGATGAGGATCTCAGCCTGCGTCTCGACAGCCCTGATCTGAGCCTGCATGAGCGAGAGCTGCTGCAGCGTTTCCGTCAGCTGTCGCGCCGCCAGCAAAATGCTCTGGTTGCATTGATCGCCCACGACGTGGAAATGGCCGCCGAAGAAGCATGAGGCGAGCCCATGAAAAAACCGGCCTTGAGCCGGTTTTTTTGTTGCCTGTCATTCTGACCTCGATCAGCCAACGAAACTGAGCAGCACCCCCGCCGCCACAGCCGAACCAATCACCCCAGCCACGTTCGGCCCCATGGCATGCATCAGCAGGAAGTTCTGCGGGTTGGCTTCCAGGCCGACCTTGTTCGACACGCGCGCCGCCATCGGCACCGCCGACACCCCCGCCGAGCCAATCAACGGATTGACCTTGTTGCTGCTGAACAGGTTCATCAGCTTGGCCATCAGCACACCGGCCGCCGTGCCGGCACAGAAAGCCACCATGCCCAGCATCAGGATGCCCAGGGTCTTGAGCTGCAGGAAGGCCTCGGCCGACAGCTTCGAGCCCACGGTCAGCCCAAGGAAGATGGTGACGATATTGATCAGCGCATTGCGCGACGTATCGGCCAGTCGCTCCACCACGCCGGCCTCGCGCAGCAGATTGCCGAGGGCGAACATGCCGATCAGCGGGGCCGCGTCAGGCAGCAGCATGCCAATCAGCATGCACAGCACGATGGGAAAAATGATCTTCTCGGTCTGCCCCACCGGACGCAACTGCTGCATGACGATGGCGCGCTCTTCCTTGGTGGTCAGGGCGCGCATGATCGGTGGCTGAATCAAGGGTACCAGCGCCATATAGGCATAGGCCGCAACTGCAATAGGGCCAAGTAGATGCGGCGCCAGCTTGGAAGTCACGAAGATCGAGGTCGGGCCGTCAGCACCGCCGATGATGGCGATTGACGCAGCCTCTTTCAGGGTGAACTCCATGCCCGGGATACCCAACGCAGTCAGCGCCAGTGCGCCCAGCAAGGTGCCAAAGATGCCGAACTGCGCAGCAGCGCCGAGCAGCAAGGTCTTGGGGTTGGCCAGCATCGGGCCGAAGTCGGTCATGGCACCGACACCGAGGAAGATCAGCAGCGGGAAGATACTGGTCGGCAGGCCCACTTCATAGATCAGGTGCAGGAAACCGGCACCCTCGGACATGTTGGCTACCGGAATGTTCGACAGCAGCCCACCGAAGCCAATGGGGATCAACAGCAGAGGCTCGAAGCCCTTTTTGATGGCCAGGTAGATCAACAGCATGCACACCGCGATCATGAACGCCTGACCAGGCTCCAGATGATACAGGCCGGTGCTCTGCCAGAGTTTAAGCAGCTTTTCCATGGCGAACTCCTCAGCCGATGGTCAGCAGGCTGTCGCCCACCGCCACCGCATCACCGACCTTGACGTTGACGGCGCCAACAGTGCCGGCCTTGAAGGCACGGATCTCGGTTTCCATCTTCATCGCCTCGAGGATGATGACCAGCTCACCCTCCTCTACGGCCTTGCCTGGCTGCACCAGCACCTTGAAGATATTGCCGGCCAGCGGTGCCGCCTGCGGCTCGCCACCGCCGCTTGCCACCGGAGCGACAGCTTGAGCGGCACTGGCTGCGCCACCAACGGGCTTGATGCCCTCGATATCGCCACCCTCACCCACCTGCACGACGAACGACTTGCCATTGACCTCGACGGTATAGACCTCGGGCTTGCCCGGCTCGCGGGCAACGGTCTCCTTGCCGGTCGGCGCGGGCTCGAAGGCAGCCGAGTTGCCACGGTTCTCGAGGAACTTCAGGCCAATCTGCGGGAACAGTGCGTAGGTCAGCACGTCATCGATTTCATCGGCCGCCAACTTGATGCCTTTCTCCTTGGCGATCCCCTTCAGCTCAGCGGTCAGCTTGTGCATTTCAGCTTCGAGCAGATCGGCTGGGCGGCAGGTGATGGCCTGGCTGCCGTCGAGTACACGAGCCTGCAGTTCGGCATTGAAGGGAGCAGGTGCTGCACCGTACTCGCCCTTCAATACACCGGCAGTCTCCTTGGTGATCGACTTGTAACGCTCGCCAGTGAGCACGTTGATCACCGCCTGGGTACCGACGATCTGCGAGGTCGGCGTCACCAGCGGAATGAAGCCGAGGTCTTCACGCACACGCGGGATCTCGGCCAGAACCTGGTCGAACTTATCCTGGGCACCCTGCTCTTTCAGCTGGCTTTCCATATTGGTGAGCATGCCGCCCGGCACCTGGGCGACCAGAATGCGTGAGTCGACGCCTTTGAGATTGCCTTCGAACTTCGCGTACTTCTTGCGCACTTCACGGAAGTACGCGGCGATTTCTTCCAGCAGCTCCAGGTTCAGCCCGGTGTCGCGCTCAGTGCCCTGGAACATCGCCACCACCGACTCGGTCGGCGAGTGACCATAGGTCATCGACAGCGAGGAAATGGCGGTGTCGACGTTATCGATACCGGCCTCCACCGCCTTGAGGATCGCCACCGACGATAGCCCGGCCGTGGCATGGCACTGCATGTGAACCGGAATCGACAGGCTGGCCTTCAGGCGCGACACCAGCTCGAAGGCGATATAGGGCGTGAGAATTCCCGCCATGTCCTTGATCGCCACCGAGTCGGCGCCCATGTCTTCGATCTGCTTGGCCAGGTCGACCCACATTTCCAGCGTATGCACCGGGCTAGTGGTGTAGGAGATGGTGCCCTGGGCGTGCTTGCCCTGCTGTTTAACGGCCTTGAGCGCGGTTTCCAGGTTGCGCGGGTCGTTCATCGCATCGAATACGCGGAACACGTCGACGCCGTTGACTGCAGCACGCTCGACGAACTTTTCCACCACGTCATCGGCGTAGTGACGGTAGCCCAGCAGGTTCTGCCCACGCAGCAGCATCTGCTGGCGGGTATTGGGCATGGCCTTCTTCAGTTCGCGGATGCGCTCCCAGGGGTCTTCGCCCAGGTAACGAATGCAGGCGTCGAAGGTCGCGCCGCCCCAGGACTCCACCGACCAGAAGCCGACTTGATCGAGCTTCGGTGCGATCGGCAGCATGTCTTCCAGACGCACGCGCGTGGCCAGAATGGATTGATGGGCGTCACGCAGCACCACATCGGTAATTCCGAGTGCTTGTTTCACGGCAGTCATGCAGGTACTCCCTCTGAACCTGATCAACCGCGGCGTGCGCGGTACTGGGCAATAGCGGATTGGATGGCGGCCAGCGTTTCTGCATCCGGCTCTTGGCTGGCCGACCTGGCACTGGGTACTGGAGATGCAACGGCAGAGATCGATACGGGCGGCGCGAAGGTCGCGATCAAGCGGGACATGAGGCTGACCACGCCAACCAGCAACACCAGAAAGACAAAGACGAAGCCCATGCCGAACAGCATGAGTTCAACGCCCTCGAGCAGCAGTTCACTGGGGGTCATCTTGGCTCCTTTGGCCAGCAGCTCGACGGCTGCGTTCATTATTGATCAGGAGCGCCTGGGGTCTGCGCCCAGGCAAAGCTGCCGAACCTTAGCCTGAAACGAGCGTTTGAAGCAAACCACAAAAGGGCTGGATGAACGATTTATGTAGTGTTTGCGCCATGCTCACTACCAAAGGAGGAGAACGCCTCTGCAAGTCTCGATCTAGAAGGCCACACGAGCACGGATATCGACCGCCGGGGCGAGCGACAGCAGGCGTTTGAAGTGGTGGGCTTCATCTCCCGGCGTACGCCCGAACAGACGCTTGAACTCCCGGTTGAATTGCGACGGACTTTCATAGCCAACACGCTGCGCAGCACTGATCGCACTCATATCGTTGCGGATCATCAACAGGCGCGCCTGGTGCAAGCGAATCGCCTTGAGATACTGCAATGGCGAGCGGCTGGTCATGGCCTTGAAGTGCACATGGAAGGTCGGCACGCTCATGCTGGCGAGCTCAGCCATGGCGGGCACGTCGAACGGTTCTTGATAGTCACTATGAATGCGCTGCAAAACGCGCGTGATGCGGCCGAAATGACTGTTCGGTGCCAGAGTCGCACGCAGGCCGCTGCCCTGCTCGCCCTGCAACACGCGAAAGAGGATTTCACGCAGGATCGACGGCCCGAGCAGGCGCACTTCGTCAGGGTCGGCCAATGCCTCCAGCAGGCGCAGCGTGGCGTCGCTCAAACGAGCATCCATCGGGCTGGAGTAAAGTGTCGCCGGCTCGCTCGCCGGCAGATCGTCCAGCCCCATCAGCAACTGCGCCACCTGCAAGGGATCGACACGCAGTGCCAGGCCCAGCATCGGCTCTTCGGCGCTGGCCTCGGTTTCGATTGAGAATGGCAAGGGCAGCGCCAGCACCAGGTAGTGCCGCGCATCGTAGACATACAGATTGCCGGCATGCAGCCCGCTCTTGCGCCCCTGAATCACGATCACGACGCTCGGCTCATAGAGCGCCGGGGTCACCGGAAGCGGCCGATTGGAACGCATGAAGGTGACGCCGTCGAGCTGCGCCGCCGTGTACCCCTCTTCTGGCGCCAGGCGCAGCATCAGCTCGACCATGCGCTGTTTCGTCTGCTCGGGATTCATGCTCATGCGCCACTTTCGACTCGCAATGAAGACCCGGGCATTGTAGGAAGCATTCAATAGAAACAGGCAATAACCAAAGAGTAACGAGACTTAGCAGCAGGCCAGCGCCTGCCTAGCATGACCTCTCCATAACGCAATGGAGACCGACATGAGCAAAGTCATCCTCATCACCGGCGCCAGCAGTGGCATCGGCGAAGCCATCGCCAGGCACCTCGCTGGCCTGGGTCATCACGTGGTACTCGGCGCGCGGCGCATCGAGCGCCTGCAGGCCCTGGTAAAAGCCCTGCAAGCCGAGGGGCAACACGCGTCCTGCCGCGCCCTAGACGTCACTCAGCTGCATGACATGCAAGCCTTCGTCGAGCATGCCGAAACGCATCACGGCGCCGTCGACGTGATCATCAACAACGCAGGCGTCATGCCGCTTTCGCCGCTCAATGCATTGAAGGTAGATGAGTGGAATCGCATGCTCGACGTCAACGTACGCGGCGTACTGCACGGTATCGCCGCCGTGTTGCCGGGCATGGAGGCGCGCGGACATGGCCAGGTGATCAACATCGCCTCCATCGGCGCCCACGCCGTATCACCGACGGCGGCGGTCTACTGCGCCACCAAGTACGCCGTCTGGGCCATATCCGAAGGCCTGCGCCTGGAAAGCGAGCGCATCCGCGTCACCACCATCTGCCCCGGCGTGGTCGAGTCCGAACTGGCCGACAGCATCTCCGACGCCAGTGCACGCGAAGCGATGAAAGCCTTCCGCCGCATCGCCATCACACCGGACGCCATCGCCCGGGCCGTGGCCTATGCAGTCGAACAGCCCGACGACGTCGACGTCAGCGAGCTGATCGTGCGGCCGACCGCCAGTCCGTATTGAAGGAAACCAGCATGTCAGCAAAGACCACTCTGACGGCGCTGCTGATCAGCGGCGCACTGTTGCCCGAAATGACGACCGCAGAAACGCAGAAACCCCATGCCTACGCAGGCATGTGGGTAACAGACGATGGCCATGTCCGTCATGAGCTACTGGCCAACGGACGTTATGACGAGGCACGTGGGAAGCGGGAAAGTGCCTACCAGGGCAGCTACCGAATCACCGGCAACCACATCGACTACGTCGACGACACCGGCTTTACCGCCGACGGTGAATTCATCGACGACGTGCTCTATCACGGCGGTATGGTACTGCGCCGCAGAAGCGACCCGACTGGCGAGTAACGCTAGCCATCAGCCAAGGAAAACTTATGAACATGCAAAAGATCATCGCCGCATTGCTACTGAGCGCATCACTCTGCCTACCTGCCTGGGCAAGTGATAACACCGCGGCCAATCAGGCCCTGATTCAGAAAGCCTTCGATGACTGGCGTGCAGGTCAGGGCGGCATCTTCCAGTTGCTGGCCGATGACGCCGTCTGGGTCGTGGCCGGCAGCAGCCCGTCCTCCGGGACTTACCGTACGCGCGAGGCGTTCATGGAGGATGCGGTCAAACCCATCACTGACAAACTCGCGACACCCATCGTCCCCACCGTCCGCCAGATCGTGGCGCAGGGGCCATACGTAGTCGTGCACTGGAACGGCCAGGCGACCGCCAAGGACGGCAGCCGTTACGAGAACAGTTATTCCTGGCACATGCAGCTGGAAAACGGCCGGATCACCCGGGTCACGGCCTTTCTCGATACCTGGCGCTTGGTCGAACTGATGAACTGAAGCGACCTACATCAGGAAGATCGACGCCAACCCCAGGAAGATGAAGAAGCCGCCGCTGTCGGTCATGGCGGTGATCATCACGCTGGCCCCCATGGCCGGATCTCGCCCCAGGCGTGCCAGGGTCATGGGGATCAGCACCCCCATCAATGCCGCCAGCAACAGGTTGAGGGTCATTGCCGCAGTCATCACCACGCCTAGCGACCAGCTGCCGTAAAGCCCATAGGCGACGGCGCCGATCACCCCACCCCAAAGGATGCCGTTGATCAAAGATACGCCGAGTTCCTTGCGTACCAGACGCTTGGTATTGCCGGTGCTGACCTGATCCAGCGCCATGGCGCGCACGATCATGGTGATGGTCTGATTACCCGAGTTACCGCCGATACCGGCAACGATGGGCATCAGCGCCGCCAACGCCACCAGCTTCTCGATCGAACCTTCGAACAGGCCGATCACCCGCGACGCCAGGAACGCCGTGACCAGGTTGATCGCCAACCAGGCCCAACGGTTGCGCACCGACTTCCACACCGAGGCGAAGATGTCTTCTTCCTCGCGCAGACCGGCCATGTTCAGCACTTCGCTTTCGCTTTCCTCACGGATCAGGTCGACCATCTCGTCGATGGTCAGACGGCCGATCAGCTTGCCGTTCTTGTCCACCACCGGGGCGGAAATCAGGTCGTAACGCTCGAACGCCTGGGCCGCGTCGTAGCCGTCCTCGTCCGGGTGGAAGCTCACCGGATCGTCGGCCATGACCTCACCAACCTGCTTGTCCGGGTCGTTGACCAGCAGGCGCTTGATCGGCAGCACGCCCTTGAGCACGCCGTCGTAATCGACCACGAACAGTTTGTCGGTATGGCCCGGCAGCTCTTTCAGGCGGCGCAAGTAACGCAGTACCACTTCCAGGCTGACGTCCTCGCGGATGGTGACCATCTCGAAGTCCATCAGCGCGCCGACCTGATCTTCCTCATAGGACAGGGCCGAGCGCACACGCTCGCGCTGCTGCGCATCGAGGGTTTCCATCAGTTCGTGAACGACGTCGCGCGGCAGTTCCGGTGCCAGGTCGGCGAGTTCGTCGGCGTCCAGATCCTTGGCAGCAGCGAGAATCTCGTGATCATCCATGTCGGCGATCAGGGTTTCTCGTACCGCGTCAGACACTTCCAGCAGAATGTCGCCGTCACGCTCAGCCTTGACCAACTGCCAGACGGTCAGACGCTCATCGAGCGGCAAGGCTTCGAGGATGTGGGCGATATCCGCAGGGTGCAGATCTTCGAGCTTGCGCTGCAGCTCGACGAGATTCTGACGATGTACTAGGTTCTCGACCCGGTCGTGATGCTGGCCTTCCTGACGATGGGTCAGGTCTTCGACCAGTTTGTGCCGATGCAGCAGCTCGATCACCTGGGCCAGGCGATCCTGCAAGCTCTCTTGCGGCTTTTTGGCTTCTACTTCTGTCATAGCGCGCTCCACCCCCAGTTGGCGGGCACGCCAAAGGGGATCAATCAGGTCTTACACGATTGTGCGAGGGGAGTATTGAGTAACTACTGGGTAAGTCCATGGTGGTATTCCACAAGCCCCGGCGGGGCTGACGCGGCGAATCATAACACCGCAAAACAGCTTTGTACGTGACAAAAGCGCGGCAAGAACAATTGCTTGCGTCGCAAACTTCGATCTCGCATGAAAACCTGGCTATGCGACGCCAGCCACTCGCGCCAGGACACCCTGACGAGGGTGAAAAAACGGTCTAACCTGAAGCAGGCAAACGTCACGGAGGACGATTCATGCGAGGACGGCACTTCGCAGCGCTATTGGCCGCTGCATTTCTCTACCCTATTGCAGACAGCTATGCCGCCAGCGTGTTCCGCTGCGTGGGCGCAGATGGCCATGTCACCTTCACTCGCCACGGCTGCAGCGACGATCAGGAGCAGCATCTGCAGGATGCGCGCAACCACACCCCCAGCAGCGGCAAGGCAATCCCCCTGGCGGATCCAGACCGACGCACGGCAACCGCCTCGGCAAGCAGTGGCGAGCTGGTCATCGTCGGCCAGCAGGACGATGGCTGCGGCAACCTGTTGAGCAGCAGCGAGAGGCGCCAGGCAATCATCCGCAAGGAGGTCCGCCGCGGCATGAGCCGAGCCGACGTGGAAAGCACGTCTGGGCAAGCCGGACAGAGTCACAAGCAGCAATGGACAGCAGCGCTATCACTACCGCGAGAAACGCAAAGGCGGGAGCAGTCGGCAGGTCAGCTTCGACGAAGCCGGGTGCGTGAAAGGCAAATGACGCACAAAGAAAAAGGGCCTGCATTGCTGCAGGCCCTTTCGGTATGGCGGACTCAGGAGGATTCGAACCTCCGACCGCTCGGTTCGTAGCCGAGTACTCTATCCAGCTGAGCTATGAGTCCGTT
>NZ_FOWP01000015.1:0-38854 GCF_900115475.1 Ectopseudomonas composti | reverse complement strand
ATATGGCGGACTCAGGAGGATTCGAACCTCCGACCGCTCGGTTCGTAGCCGAGTACTCTATCCAGCTGAGCTATGAGTCCGGTCGGTGCTTTTATACCAGATCACCTCTGGTTGATTCGCCAGCCTGACTTACGCCCGACTCGCTGAATAATGGCGGAGAAGGGGGGATTCGAACCCCCGACACCCTTTTGAGGTGTACTCCCTTAGCAGGGGAGCGCCTTCGGCCACTCGGCCACCTCTCCGCAACACGGGGCGCATGATAAACATGTTTTCCCCGTTTGCAAACAAAAATTTGTAGAAAAATTAGTGGCTTGGTTCGTCACCCTTCTCTTTCTGGATGCGTTGGTAGATTTCTTCACGGTGTACGGCAACCTCTTTCGGCGCATTGACACCAATGCGCACCTGATTGCCTTTCACACCCAACACGGTGACAGTCACATCATCACCGACCATCAGGGTCTCTCCGACCCGGCGAGTCAGAATCAGCATTCCTTTCTCCTCACGGATTACATTTTTCAGGACAACAGTCTGCAAAAAAGAAAATGGTGCCAGCTTCCCGCTAAATCAAGCCTGAAAGCCTCCACCCAAGTATTGACCAGCCCGCACAGAAAGAAAGTTCCCGCATGCTAGTCAAAAAGACGAAAGGCGCGGAACCAGCCGCGCCTTTCAAATCAGTGGAATCACTCGCCCTGCCGGGCTGGGGCATCCAGCTCGAAGGCGGTATGCAGCGCGCGTACCGCCAGCTCCAGGTACTTCTCTTCGATCACCACGGACACCTTGATCTCGGAGGTGGAGATCATCTGGATATTGATGGTCTCCTTGGCCAGGGCCTCGAACATGCGGCTGGCAACCCCCGCATGAGAACGCATGCCGACACCAACGATAGATACCTTGGCGATGTTGGTGTCGCCCACTACTTCACGAGCACCCAGCTCGTCTGCAGTTTTCTGCAGCACGCTCAGGGCGTTGTTGTAGTCGTTGCGGTGCACGGTAAAGGTGAAATCGGTGGTGTTATCGTGCGAGACATTCTGCACGATCATGTCCACTTCGATGTTGGCAGCGCTGATCGGGCCGAGAATCTTGAAGGCAATGCCAGGGATATCCGGTACCCCACGGATGGTCAGCTTGGCTTCGTCGCGGTTGAAAGCGATGCCGGAAATGATCGGCTGTTCCATGGATTCCTCTTCATCAAGGGTAATGAGGGTGCCCGGCCCCTCCTGGAAGCTGTGCAGGACGCGCAGCGGGACGTTGTATTTGCCGGCGAATTCCACCGAGCGAATCTGCAACACCTTGGAACCGAGGCTGGCCATTTCCAGCATCTCTTCGAAGGTGATCTTCTCCAGACGCTGGGCCTTGGGCACCACGCGCGGGTCGGTGGTATAGACACCATCGACGTCGGTGTAGATCTGGCACTCATCGGCTTTCAGCGCCGCAGCCAGGGCCACACCAGTGGTATCGGAACCGCCTCGGCCGAGAGTAGTGATGCTGCCGTGCTCATCGACACCCTGGAAGCCGGCGACGACCACTACGCGACCAGCCTTGAGGTCGGCACGAATCTTCTGGTCATCGATCTGCAGAATGCGCGCCTTGTTGTGCGCGCTGTCGGTGAGGATGCGCACCTGGTTGCCGGTGTAGGACACCGCCGGCACACCGCGCTTGATCAGCGCCATTGCCAGCAGGGCAATGGTCACCTGCTCACCGGTGGACACCATGACATCCAGCTCACGCGCAACCGGCTCGCCGTCGGTGATCTGTTTGGCCAGATCGATCAGGCGGTTGGTTTCGCCGCTCATGGCGGAAACCACGACGACGATGTCGTCACCGTTCTCGCGGAACTTCTTCACCTTCTCGGCCACCTGCGCAATACGCTCGATGGTGCCGACGGAGGTGCCCCCAAACTTCTGTACGATCAAAGCCATTTCAAAAAGCCGCCTGATTCCTCGAAGGGCGCCCATTAAACCCGCATCGGGTCATACTGCCAAGGCCCGCCGGACGCAATGCGGGCCCCGCTTTCTCGCTCGTTACGAAGCCTGTTCGACCAGGGTTGCGGCCAGGGCCAGGGCTTCATCCAGTTTGCCGGCATCGACGCCGCCGCCCTGAGCCATGTCCGGGCGACCACCGCCCTTGCCGCCCACAGCTGCCGCAGCCTGACGCATCAGGTCGCCAGCCTTGAGCTTGGCGGTCAGGTCCTGGGTCACACCGGCGACCAGCACCACCTTCTCGTCGAACACGCCACCGAGCAGGATCACAGCGCTGCCCAGCTTGTTCTTCAGTTGGTCGACCAGCGCCAGCAGCGCCTTGCCGTCCAGGCCATCGAGACGCGCAGCCAGAACCTTGGTGCCCTTCACGTCCACGGCGGAACCGGCCAGGTCGTTACCCGCAGCGCTGGCGGCCTTGGCCTTGAGCTGTTCCAGCTCCTTTTCCAACTGACGGTTGCGCTCGATCAGCGCCGAGAGCTTGTCCAGCACGTTGTCGCGGCTGCCCTTGACCAGGGAAGCGGCTTCCTTGAGCTGCTCCTCGGCGCCGTTGAGCCAGGCCAGCGCTTGCGCACCAGTGACCGCTTCGATACGACGCACGCCAGCGGCCACGCCGCCTTCGCTGGTGATCTTGAACAGACCGATGTCGCCGGTACGGGAGACGTGGGTACCACCGCACAGCTCGACGGAGAAATCGCCACCCATGCTCAGCACGCGCACCTGGTCGCCGTACTTCTCGCCGAACAGTGCCATCGCGCCCTTGGCCTTGGCGGTCTCGATGTCGGTTTCCTCGGTCTCGACCTCGGAGTTCTTGCGAATCTCGGCGTTGACGATGTCTTCCAGCTGCTTCAGTTGCTCGGGCTTGATCGCCTCGAAGTGGCTGAAGTCGAAGCGCAGGCGCTGGCTGTCGACCAGCGAGCCTTTCTGCTGGACGTGATCACCCAGCACCTGACGCAGCGCAGCGTGCAGCAGGTGGGTCGCGGAGTGGTTCAGCGCGGTGGCCTGGCGCACACCGGCTTCGGCTTCAGCCTTGACGCTGGTGCCAACACTCAGGCCGCCCTTGGCCACCACACCGTGGTGCAGGAAGGCGCCGCCAGCCTTGGTGGTGTCGCGCACGTCGAAGCGTACGCCAGCACTTTCCAGGTAGCCGCAGTCGCCGATCTGACCACCGGATTCTGCGTAGAACGGGGTCTGATCCAGCACCACCACGCCCTCCTCGCCTTCGGCGAGGCTGTCGACCGCAGCACCGGCCTTGAACAGGGCAATGATCTTGCCGCTGCCGCTGGTGCCTTGGTAGCCGAGGAAGCGAGTGTCGCTGTCGACCTTGACCAAAGCGTTGTAGTCCATGCCGAAGGAGCTGGCGGAACGGGCGCGCTCGCGCTGAGCCTCCATTTCACGCTCGAAGCCTTCTTCGTCCACCGACAGCTCGCGCTCACGGGCGATGTCGGCAGTCAGGTCGATCGGGAAACCGTAGGTGTCGTACAGCTTGAACACCACATCGCCCGGAATGACCGAGCCCTGCAAGCTGGCCAGATCCTGCTCGAGAATCTTCAGGCCCTGCTCCAGGGTCTTGGCGAACTGCTCTTCCTCGGTTTTCAGCACGCGTTCGATATGCACCTGCTGCTGCTTGAGCTCGGGGAAGGCTTCGCCCATCTCGGCGGCCAGAGCAGCAACGATCTGGTAGAAGAAGCTGCCCTTGGCGCCCAGCTTGTTACCGTGGCGGCAAGCACGGCGGACGATGCGGCGCAGCACGTAGCCACGGCCTTCGTTGGACGGGGTGACGCCGTCGGCGATCAAGAAGCTGCAGGAACGGATGTGATCCGCCACCACTTTCAGCGAAGCCTGGCCTTCATTGGCGCAGCCAATGGCCTTAGCCGAGGCGGCCAACAGGTTCTGGAACAGGTCGATCTCGTAGTTCGAGTTGACGTGCTGCAGCACGGCGCTGATGCGTTCCAGGCCCATGCCGGTGTCCACGCTCGGTGCCGGCAGCGGGTGCAGGACGCCATCGGCAGTACGGTTGAACTGCATGAACACGTTGTTCCAGATCTCGATGTAGCGGTCGCCGTCCTCTTCCGGGCTGCCGGGTGGGCCGCCCCAGATGTGCTCGCCGTGGTCGAAGAAGATCTCGGTGCACGGGCCGCACGGGCCGGTGTCACCCATCGCCCAGAAGTTGTCGGAAGCGTACGGCGCCCCCTTGTTGTCACCGATACGGATCATGCGCTCGGTGGGGATGCCGACTTCCTTGGTCCAGATCTCAAAGGCCTCGTCATCGGTGGCATAGACGGTGACCCAGAGCTTTTCTTTGGGCAGATTCAGCCACTTGTCGGAGGTCAAAAATTCCCAGGCGTAATGAATGGCATCACGCTTGAAGTAGTCGCCGAAGCTGAAGTTACCCAGCATCTCGAAGAAGGTGTGGTGACGCGCGGTGTAGCCGACGTTTTCCAGGTCGTTGTGCTTGCCGCCGGCACGAACGCACTTCTGGCTGGTGGTGGCGCGGGTGTAGGCGCGCTTTTCCAGGCCCAGAAAGCAGTCCTTGAACTGGTTCATACCCGCGTTGGTGAACAGCAGGGTTGGGTCGTTCGCCGGAATCAGCGAGCTGGAAGCGACACGGGTGTGCCCTTTTTCTTCGAAGAAGCTCAGGAAGGCTTCACGGATTTCTGCGCTTTTCATAGGGATATCCACGGAATCAGGCGGCCACGGCAAAAGCCGGCAAAGGGCCGCATTATATCGGGCCTACCGCGCGCGGCTAGTGCCTTGTTGATAGCAAGCGCCTATCGGACGCTGCGGTTACTACTTAGATCGAGCGAAAAGCGGCGAACGCCTCAATCACCAGCTCGATATCAGCGCTGCCGACATCCAGGTGGGTGATCAGCCGCAGGCGTGGCGCAGCAGTGACTGCAATGTTGCGGTCGGCCATGAAGGCCTTGAGCTGGCTAGCGCGCTCACCGAGCTGCACGTAGACCATATTGGTCTGCACCGGCTCGACGCTGTAGCCCAGCTCAGCCAGCGCCTGACCCAGATGCGCCGCCTTGGCATGATCCTCGTCCAGGCGCTGAACCTGGTGTTGCAGCGCATAAAGTCCGGCCGCCGCCAGCACACCCGCCTGACGCATACCGCCGCCGACCATCTTGCGCAGACGCCGCGCCTTGGCGATCAGCACTGTGCTGCCGCAGAGCACCGAACCGACCGGCGCACCGAGCCCCTTGGACAAGCATACCGAGACCGAATCGAAGTGCTGGGTGATCGCGCGCGCCGGCACACCGAGCTTGACCGCCGCGTTGTACAGGCGGGCGCCATCGAGGTGCAAGCTCAAGCCACGACGGCGAGTCAGCTCGCGGGCGGCAGCCAGGTAATCGAGCGGCAGCACCTTGCCCTGCATGGTGTTTTCCAGGGCCAGCAAACGGGTACGAGCGAAGTGGAAGTCGTCCTGCTTGATCGCCGCTTCGACCTTGGCCAGGTCCAATGAACCGTCAACGTCACCGTCGATCGGCTGCGGCTGGATGGAACCGAGCACGGCCGCACCGCCGCCTTCGTATTTATAGGTGTGCGCTTGCTGACCGACGATGTATTCGTCACCGCGTTCGCAGTGGGCCATCAGGCCAAGCAGGTTGCTCATGGTACCTGTGGGAACGAACAGCGCCGCGTCGAAGCCCAGTTCATTGGCCAGCCAGGTCTCCAGCCGATTGACCGTGGGGTCTTCGCCATACACGTCATCGCCCAGCTCGGCAGCCATCATGGCGTCGCGCATGGCAGCAGTGGGTTGGGTGACGGTGTCGCTACGCAGGTCGATCAGGGGCATGACAGGCTTTCCCGGCAATTGGCGAAAGGCCCATGCTAAAGAGGTGGCGAAGCCCCCCACAAGATACAGTTGACGCGAAATCGAGCGGAACGCGAACCGGCACAATAGGAGCGGCTGGGCGGCATTGCGCTTCAGCCGCGAAGCGAGAAGAGCGGATCGCGGCTGAAGCCGCTCCTACGCCGTACCTACAGGCGCCACGCCAATAACGTAGCCCGGATGAAATCCGGGGATGGCGCATACCACGTTATCTCCCGGATTGCATCCGGGCTACACCAAACCGGCACCGTCGTCAGGGACGATCAGGATGGCGGCGCGATGGCCGTTCTTGACCTTGGGATTGGGGAAGATGATGCGCGCGCCCTGCTCCTCCACCACCCACCGGCTGTCGGCGATGTCCTCGGCCAGCAGATAACCGGGCTCCAGCTCGGTGAAATTCTCGATATCGGCCGGCAAGTGCAGTTGGAAGCTGTCGCTGTGCTTGATCACCTCGCGCGACACGGCGAACAGCTGCATGCCATCGAGCGTCGGCTCGCCAGTGATCACTTCGCGCCCTTCGATCAGCGCGTGCAGCGCATTCTCCAACAGGTCGAGGCTGACCAGCTCGTTCTGGCCGAAGGCACGCGCCTTGCCCAGCTCCAGGGTGAAGGCCTCGGCGCCGAGCTGCGCGTAGGTAAAGGCGCTGAAGGTGATCGACGACTTGTTCTGCAGCAGCACCGCCTCGATACCGGCAGCGCGCAGACGCTCCAGCTCGCGACGGGAATGCGCACGCCCCTCTTGCCAGGGATAAAGGGCGAACTGCTCGATCTTCGAGCCACGAATAGCGGTATGCAGGTCGTAATGCAGGCGGGTGCGGCCGCTTTGCTTGCCGAAGAAGGTCGTGACCAGGTGCTCCAGGTCGCAGGCACGAATCGCTTCGAAGCCACTGGACTGCTCGTGACGACCGCTGAACAGGCGATTGAGGTCCTGCTCGACATAGCGCTCGCCGCGGCGCATGGCCTCGGGATTGCCGAACAAAAAGAGAATACGCGCCGCCGGATGCAGTTCGTTGCGCGCGATGCCGCGCAACAGGCGGTCGAGCAGTTCGATCGGCGCGGTTTCGTTGCCGTGGACGCCGGCCGACAGCAGCAGGTCGAGGCCATTGTCGCGCGCGGCTGGCGGAGTCACCTCCAGCGCGCCTTCATCGAGCCAGCGCAGACGCGTGCCATCGGGCGTCAGTTGAATCTTCGCCGACGGCTCGTGGCCGGCCAGGGTCAGTTCAAGCAGTTTGCCGAGGGCAAGCATGGGGACTCCTTGGTTCGCAGCATTTTTGTAGGGTGGGCCGGGCGGCACTCCGCTTCAGCCCACCAACAACGGCCCACCCTATAAGGTTCGATCAGTGGTTGCAGTCCGGGCCATGAACATGATCGTCCTCGTCGGCGATCATCGGCTCCATTTCCAGTTGCAGGCTGACCAGGTTGGTGGCCTGCGGACGCAGCAGCAGGTTGACGTACTCGGTGTCACCCTCCTCCACGTCGACGCCGATCAGCAACTGATCGCCAATGGCCTGGACCCACAGTTCCTTGCCCTGCCAAACCACAGCAAAGCGGCTGCAGGAGGTTTCCAGTTGGGTGCCATCGTTGTCTTCAAGAATCAGTTGCAGCGCGTCGCTCATAAAATCTCCGGGAATCGAGGTCAGGTTCAGGCTATCTGGAAAGGATAGACCGAGCCCAGTGTAAGGATCTGCGTCAGTTCATCCAATGCCGTGCGGCATTCGGTCAGCAATTGCGGGTCGGCCAGATCGGCTTCGCTCAAACGGTCGCGGTAATGCTTGTCGACCCAGGCCACCAGAGTATCGTGCAGCGCGTCGCTCATCACCACGCCCGGATTGACCGCAGCCAGCTCCTGCTCGTTGAGCGCCACGCGCAGGCGCAGGCATGCCGGCCCACCGCCGTTCTGCATGCTCTGCTTGAGGTCGAACACGCGCACCTCGCGGATCGGCCCGCCGCTGGCGGTCAGCTGTTGCAGATAACGCCAGACGCTGGGGTTGTTGCGGCACTCCTCCGGCACCACCAGCAGCATGCTGCCATCGGCACGGCTCAGCAGCTGGCTGTTGAACAGGTAGGAGCGCACCGCGTCCTGCACGCTGACGGCGGAGCCCGGCACACATACAGCCTGGAAGTTGCCACCGCGACGAGCCAATTTGTCGCCCAGCTCGGTCAGTACCTTGTCAGTATCGAGGAAGGCGTCCTGGTGATAGAACAGCACCTCGCCATTGCCGACGGCAATCACGTCGTTGTGAAACACACCCTGATCGATCACTGCCGGATTCTGCTGGGCATAGACCACGCCTGCCTCGCTCAAACCATGCAGACGAGCAACCGCCTGGCTGGCCTCCAGGGTCTGTCGCGCCGGATAGCGCGCCGGTGCAGGATAGCGAGTATCAAAGGCGCTGCGGCCATAGACGAAGAACTCCACCCCGGCGTCGCCATAACCCTTGCAGAAGCGCGTGTGGTTAGCCGCGCCTTCGTCACCGAACTGCGCCACCGCCGGCAGCGCCGGGTGATGAGCGAAGTGCCCGTCATTGGCGAACATCGCCTGCAGCACACGGCTGGTGGTCGGGTGCTCGATGCTGCGGTGGAATTTGCAATTGAGGTTGGCCGCGGTGAAGTGCACGCGCCCGTCCGCCGTGTCGGCGCTGGGGCTGACGGTGCAGGCATTGGCCGTCCACATGCTCGAGGCCGAGCAGCTCGCCACCAGCAGTGGCATGGCCTCACGCGCCGCGCGCTGGATCACCTCGACATCGCTGCCGGTAAAGCCCAGGCGACGCAGTGCGGCGACATCCGGACGCTCCTGCGGGGCCAGTACGCCCTGCTTGAAGCCCATATCCATCAAAGCCTTCATCTTCGCCAGGCCTTGCTTGGCAGCCTCCTTGGGATTGGATGCCGCTTGACTGTTGCTCTGCGAAGCCACGTTGCCGTAGGACAACCCACCGTAGTTGTGAGTCGGCCCGACCAGACCGTCAAAGTTCATCTCATAGGCGGCCATCACAGGGTCACTCCCGGAGTCAGGGTCGCGGGCAAGGTCAGGCTGTCGCTTTCCAGCCCGGCCACTGGGTAAGCGCAGTAATCCGCCGCGTAGTAGGCACTGGCGCGGTGGTTGCCCGACGCGCCGATGCCACCGAATGGCGCGGTGCTGGCGGCACCGGTGAGCTGCTTGTTCCAGTTGACGATGCCGGCGCGGCTGTGCAGCCAGAACTGCTCGAAGCGCGCCCGTGAGTCGGACAGCAGACCAGCAGCCAGACCATAGACCGTGGCATTGGCCTCGGCGATGGCTGCCTCGAAGCTGTCGTAGCGAATCACCTGCAGCAGCGGACCAAAAAATTCTTCGTCAGGACGGTCGTTCACGGCCGTGACATCGAGGATGCCGGGCGTCAGCAGTGCGGCATCGGCTTGTGGCTGGGTCATCGCCAGCAATGCCGAGGCGCCGCCCGCCAGCAGGTGCTGCTGCGCCTGCATCAATTGTGCGGCAGCCTGCAGGGAAATCACCGAGCCCATGAACGGCGCCGGCTGTTCATCGAAACGACCGACCTTGATCTGCCCGACAACCTGCACCAGCCGAGCCAGCAGGGCGTCGCCCCACTCCCCTTGCGGCACCAGCAGGCGCCGCGCACAGGTGCAGCGCTGGCCGGCAGAAATGAACGCGGACTGGACGATGGTGTAGACCGCAGCATCGACATCGGCGACCTGATCGACGATCAGCGGGTTGTTGCCGCCCATCTCCAGCGCCAGGATCTTGTCCGGGCGCCCGGCGAACTGGGCATGCAGCAGATTGCCGGTACGGCTGGAGCCGGTGAAGAACAGCCCGTCGATACCGGGATGGCCAGCCAAGGCGACGCCGGTTTCGCGGCCGCCCTGCAGCAGGTTGAGCACGCCCTCGGGCAGCCCTGCCTCGATCCAGCATTGCACGGTCAGCTCGGCCACCTTGGGCGTCAGTTCGCTGGGCTTGAACAGCACGCAGTTACCGGCCAGCAACGCCGGCACGATATGGCCGTTGGGCAGGTGGCCGGGAAAGTTGTAGGGGCCGAACACCGCGACCACCCCATGCGGTTTGTGGCGCAACACCGCGGTGGCGTCACCCAGCGGGCCGCTCTTCTCGCCAGTGCGCTCACGGTAGCTCTGAATGGAAATGGCGACCTTGCCCACCATGCTGTTCACTTCGGTGGCGGCTTCCCACAGTGGCTTGCCGGTTTCTTCGCCAATCGCCCAGGCCACTTCGTCGGCACGCGATTTCAGGCAGGCGGCAAAACGCTCCAGCACGGCGATACGACCATCCAGCGAGTGCGCGGCCCACAGCGAGAAGGCGCCACGCGCAGCGGCCACGGCGGCGTCGACCTGCGCCGCCGTGGCGCCCTGGCCCTGCCACAGCACGGCCTGGCTGACCGGGTCGAGCGATTGCAGCGACTCGCCCTGCCCGGGCAGCCACTGACCTGCGATGTAATGAGTGTTCATCTTGCTCTACCACTCCCAGCATTCAACGGCAGCCGCTTGGGCAGCCGCGTAAAACCAATGACTCAGCCGTGCGCCGCCAGCGGCACGGCGCGTACCTGATCGCCAGCGGAAAGGCGCAGGCGCTTGGCCGTCGCCGGATCGACCACCAGGGTGCCAGCCGCCAGACGCGCCGGCGCAGCGGTGATACGGCAGTCCTGGCGCTTGCGGTTGTGCACCAGGAAGGGCTCGGCGTCATCGCCCGGCGTGCCGATGGCCAGCACTAGATTCTGGCTGTCGCGCACCGCGCGGATCTTCGCGGTCTCCGCCTCGATGGCCGGGCCGGCGTCGAAGATGTCGACATAGCCCTGGTAGCTGAAGCCCTCACCCTTGAGCATGGCCAGCGCCGGCTCGGTGTCGGGGTGGACACGGCCGATCACCGCGCGTGCATCCTCGGAAAGGAAGCAGGTGTAGAGCGGAAATTTCGGCATCAACTCGGCGATGAAGGCCTTGTTGCCGACGCCGGTGAGGTAGTCCGCCTGGGAGAATTCCATCTTGAAGAAATGCCGGCCAAGGCTTTCCCAGAATGGCGAACGCCCGCGCTCGTCCGACATGCCACGCATCTCGGCGATCACCTTGTCACCGAACAACTGGCGAAACTCGGCGATGAACAGAAAACGCGCCTTGGACAACAAGCGGCCGTTGAGGCCAGTGCGGTGATCGGCGTGCAGGAACAACGAGCACAGCTCGGAGTTGCCGGTCAGGTCGTTGGCCATGAACAGCGTCGGCACCTGGCGGTGGATGTTCAGCTCCTGCGAGGCACTGACGGTCAGGCCCACGCG
This sequence comes from Ectopseudomonas composti, assembly GCF_900115475.1. GTDB lineage: Bacteria > Pseudomonadota > Gammaproteobacteria > Pseudomonadales > Pseudomonadaceae > Aquipseudomonas > Aquipseudomonas composti. The sequence continues at coordinate 27,774 of NZ_FOWP01000015.1, read as the reverse complement.
GTAGTTGTACCAGGGCTCGCGCAGGCCGACGGCACCCGCCACCGCAGAAATGCCGACCACCTTGCCGCTATCGTCTTCGAGCACGAACAGGTAGTCGGCATCGGCACGCTCAGCCTCGCCACGAAACGCCTTCTCCGCCCAGCCGACTCGATGCGCCAGGCGTGCCTCGTTGGCTGGCAGCGTGGTCAGGCCAGCGCCGGTGCTGCGAGCCAGGTCGATCAGGGCCGGCAAGTCGGCACTGCGCACGGGACGAACAATCATTGGATCCTCCGGATCAGCTATTAGCTTCAAGCGGCAAGCCACAAGTCAGCAGCCAGATAGGCTCGCAGCTTGGGGCTTGTGGCGTGCAGCTTCGATTCAAACCGCTACCAACCTGACACTGGCGCCTTCACCGACACCCAGTGCCTCGGCCGCCTGCGCACTGAGCACTACAGGCTTGCCCGGCACCCAGTCGAGGTCGGCGACGATGGCGCGGAAGTCCTGCAACTGGCCGTTGCTCACCAGATACTGGCGCCCGCCGGCATCGGCCTCGCCGATCTTCACCGGCACCAGGCGACTCTGCGCGATGCTGCGGATGCCCGAGGTGCGCGCATGCAGGGTCGGGCCACCGTCGAAAATGTCGATGTAGTGATCGGTCTCGAAGCCTTCGCGCATGAGGATATCGAAGGTGATCTGCGCACGCGGATGCACCTGCCCCATGGCCTCCTGCGCCTCGTCCGAGAGCAGCGGCACGTAGATCGGGTAATGCGGCATCAGCTCGGCGAGGAAGGTGCGGCTCTTCAGTCCGCACAGGCGCTCGGCCTCGGCGTAGCTCATGTCGAAGAAGTTGCGCCCCAGCGCGTCCCAGAACGGCGAATCACCGTTCTCGTCGCTGTGGCCGACGATCTCCACCACCACCGCATCGGCGAAGCGCTCCGGGTGGCCGGCCATGAACAACAGGCGCCCACGCGAGTTGAGCTCGGCGAACACGCTGCTGACCAGTGGGCGCTCGACGTAGAAGCTGGTGAGCAGGCTGTTGCCGGTCAGGTCGTGACACAGCGACAGCACGTGAATCTTGTTGTGGATCTTCAGCTCGCGCGAGTTGTGCACGAAGGTTTCGTTGCGAAAGCTGTAGAAGGGTTCGGAATAGCCCGCCGAAGCGACAATGCCGGAACAGCCGACCAGGCGACCGCTCTCGGTGTCCTCAAGGACGAAGAAGTAGCTTTCCTCGCCATTGAAACTGACCTCGGCGGCAAACGACGCATCCGAGGCGGCGATCTTGTCGCCCAATCGGCCTGCATCGTCCGGCAACGAAGTGACACCCACCGGGCTGTCAGCAGCCAGTCGCTGCACATCTGCCAGGTCCGCCATTTGCGCAGGGCGCATCACCAGCATGGGGTCACTCCTTCTAAAACAGGGAAGCTGCAAGATTCGTAGCCAGCGAGGGAGGCGCTTTAGCAGCGATTGTCGCGGCTAAAGCCCCTTCCTCAGCAAGTCAGCAAGGACTCAGGCCGCTGTCAATTTGCTCAACGCACGCTCGAAACGCGCCAGGCCTTCTTCGATATCGGCCTCTTCGACCACCAGGCTCGGGGCGAAACGCACCACGTCCGGGCCGGCCTGCAGAATCATCAGGCCTTCGGCAGTGGCGGCATCGAGCACCTGCTTGGCCTTGCCCATCCACGCGTCATTGAGAACGCAGCCGAGCAGCAGGCCCATGCCACGCACCTGCTCGAACAGGCCGTACTGCTTGCCCAACGCCAGCAGGCGCGCTTTGAACTGCTCGCTCTTGGCCTTCACACCGTCCAGGGTCTGGCGGGTGTTGACGATATCCAGCACCGCTTCACCGACCGCACAGGCCAGCGGGTTACCGCCGTAGGTGGTGCCATGGGTACCAGGCGAGAAATGCTTGGCCAGGTCGGTGGTGGTGAGCATCGCCGCGATGGGGAAACCACCGCCCAGGCTCTTGGCACTGGAGAGAATGTCCGGCACCACGCCGTAATTCATGTAGGCGAACAGTTCGCCGGTACGGCCCATACCGCTCTGTACCTCATCGAACACCAGCAGCGCGTTGTGCGCGTTGCACAGCTCGCGGGCGCCTTGCAGATAGGCTTTGTCCGCCGGCAGCACGCCGCCCTCGCCCTGGATCGGCTCCAGCACCACGGCGCAGGTCTTGTCGGAAATGGCGGCTTTCAGCGCCGCCAGGTCGTTGTACGGCACATGGGTGATGCCCTCGATTTTCGGGCCGAAACCGTCGGAATACTTCGGCTGGCCGCCGACGCTGACGGTGAACAGAGTGCGACCGTGGAAGCTGTTGGTGGCGGCGATGATCTCGTGTTTTTCCGGGCCGAAACGGTCATGGGCGACGCGACGCGCCAGCTTGAATGCAGCCTCGTTGGCCTCGGCGCCGGAGTTGCAGAAGAACACGCGCTCGGCGAAGGTCGCCTCGACCAGCTTCTTGCCCAGGCGCAGGGTCGGCTCGTTGGTGAATACGTTGGAGATGTGCCACAGGGTATTGGCCTGCTCGGTCAGCGCCGCGACCAGCGCCGGGTGGCAATGGCCAAGCACGTTGACGGCGATGCCGCCAGCGAAGTCGATCAGCTCTCGACCGCTCTGGTCCCAGACTCGCGAACCCAGGCCGCGCACGGGTACGAAGGCAGCAGGGGCGTAGTTGGGAACCATGAACTGGTCGAAATCGGCGCGTTGCACCGCATCGTGCTGAACGGACATCAAAGCTCTCCTGATGAGAAATACCGGCCGCAGACAGGCGACGAAGCGCCCGAAACGACAGGGAATGCAAGGATTGTAGGGACTGAATCGGGGTCGGCATTGTCGCCATGCGACAACTTCTTACAGCGCCACCCCAGGTTTTCCGCGGGTTTTCGTCCAAGCGACAGAAAGCGTCGGAAAGGCGCAGTTTAATCGCAGATCACCGCCTGGAGCACGCTGCCAGAAAAAATCTCCGCAGGCTGACCGGTCAGTATCGAAATTCACGCCTGCGTAGCCCGGATGCAATCCGGGGCTGACACCAGATCCCCCAGATTTCATCCGGGCTACTCGCAGCGACGACTATCGCATTGTAGGAGCGAGCTCTGCTCGCGAAGCTTTGGCGTTGCCCTCGATTCGCGAGCAGAGCTCGCTCCTACGGATCAGCCCCGCTCGACCGGCGTCGACGTCAGCTCGAAGGGGCTATTGCTGCGGCGCTGGTTGCGGTCGTCGCGCGGCGTGGCACCGAAGAAATTGCGGTAGGCACTGGAGAAATGCGGTCCCGAGGAGAAACCGCAGGACAGGCCGATCTGGATGATCGACTTGCTGGTCTGCATCAGCAGCTGGCGCGCCTTGTTCAGGCGCAGCTCCAGGTAGTACTGGCTGGGTACGCGATTGAGGTACTGCTTGAAGATGCGCTCGAGCTGACGACGCGACACGCACACATGCTGGGCGATCTCGTCGGTGGTCAGCGGCTCCTCGATGTTGGCTTCCATCAACAGCACGGCCTGGGTCAGCTTCGGATGGCTTGAGCCGAGACGATTCTGCAGTGGAATGCGCTGACGCTCACCGCCCTCGCGAATGCGCTCGACCACCAGCTCCTCGCTCACCGCACCGGCCAGTTCGGCGCCGTGATCGCGCGCCAGCACTGCCAGCAGCAGATCGAGCACGGCCAGACCACCGCAGGCAGTCAGGCGGTCACGATCCCAGTCGAACAGATGGCTGGTGGCGATGACCTTGGGGAAGCGCTCGGCGAAATCGTCCTGCCAGCGCCAGTGCACTGCCGCGCGATAACCATCGAGCAGACCGAGCTGGGCAAGCGGATAGACCCCTGCAGACAGTCCGCCGATCACACAACCGCTGCGCACCTGCTGCTTGAGCGCGGCCGCCAGCCCCGCAGACACCTGCGCCGGCGGCGCATCAGCGAGCAGGAACAACTTGTCCAGCCCCTCCAGATGCCCGCCCCATGGCTCGCCCGGCAAACGCCAATCACCCGCAGCCAACGGCTCGGCCTGGAGGAACACCAGCTCGTACACCACTTCTGGATGCACACGCTGGGCGACACGCAGGGCTTCCTCAGCCAGAGACAGGGTCAGGGCCTTGGTGCCGGGCCAGTATAAAAAGCCAATTCGATGGGGGGTCATGAAAGCCTGTTCACAGTTTGCTGCGCGCCGGGCCTGCTGCGTTAAAAACAGGCTCGGAATGCTCATGTACAAAAGTACACTCCGCTTCCTCGCCTGTTTTTGCCTTGCATGCCTCTAGCTCGCAAGACTTTGAACAGGCTTTGAGACGCAGTCTAGCTTCTTATTATTTGAGACTGCCGGAAAGGAACTGCTGCAGTCGCTCGGATTGCGGATTGGCCAGCACTTCCTTCGGGCAACCACGCTCTTCAACCAGCCCCTTGTGCAGGAACACCAGCTGATTCGATACCTCGCGGGCGAAGCCCATTTCGTGGGTCACCACCACCATGGTACGGCCCTCGGTGGCCAGGTCCTGCATGACCTTGAGCACTTCGCCGACCAGCTCCGGGTCGAGCGCCGAAGTTGGCTCGTCGAACAGCATCACCTCCGGCTCCATGGCCAGGGCACGGGCAATGGCCACACGCTGCTGCTCGCCGCCGCTCATGTGCGCCGGGTAGGCGTCCTTGCGATGCGCAACACCAACCTTGGTCAGATAATGCTCGGCCTTGTCGCGGGCTTCTGCCTTGCTCACCCCGAGCACGTGCACCGGCGCTTCCATCACGTTTTCCAGCGCGCTCATGTGCGACCACAGATTGAAATGCTGGAACACCATGGCCAGGCGCGAGCGCATGCGCTGCAGCTGCTTGGCATCGGCGGCGCGCAGTGAACCGTCCTTGGCCGGCACCAGTTTCAGCTCTTCGCCGTTGAGCAGGATCTTGCCGGCATGCGGCTGCTCCAGCAGGTTCAGGCAACGCAGGAAGGTGCTTTTGCCCGAACCACTGGAGCCGATGATGCTGATCACGTCGCCCGCCTTGGCCGCCATCGACACGCCCTTGATCACCTCATGGCTGCCGTAGCGCTTGTGCAGGTCCTGAACTTCGAGTTTGTACATGTTCGGGTTCTCTTGAATCGTCATGGCATCAGGCCTTGCGCGGCGCCAGGTAGGCCAGCCAGCGGCGCTCGGCCTGCTTGAACAGGCGCACCAGGATGAACGTCAATGCCAGGTAGAACAGGCCGGCGGTGACGTAGGCCTCGAACGGCAGGTAGTACTGCGAGCTGACGGTTTTGGCCGCACCGGTGATGTCGATGAGGGTCACCACCGAGGCCAGGCTGGTGGTGTGCAGCATCATGATCACTTCGTTGCTGTACTGCGGCAGCGCCCGGCGCAACGCCGACGGCAGCAGGATGCGCGAATAGAGCTTGCCGCGCGACATGCCCATGGCCTTGGCCGCCTCGATCTCGCCGGGCGGCGTGGCCTTGAGGCTGCCGGCGAGGATTTCCGCGGTGTAGGCGCTGGTATTGATGGCAAACGCCAGGCAGGCGCAGAAAGTGGCGCTGGACAGGTAAGGCCATAGGAAACTCTCGCGCACCGCTTCGAACTGGGCCAAGCCGTAGTACAGCAGGTACAGCTGCACCAGCATCGGCGTGCCACGGATCACATAGGTGTAGAGCCACGCCGGGAAGTTGACCAGTTTTTGCCTGGACACCCGCATGATCGCCAGCGGCACCGCCAGCAGCAGGCCCACGGCCAGCGCAATGATGAGCAGCTTGAGGGTCACCAGCACACCACCGAAGTACAGCGGCAGGCTGCCGAGAACCACGTTGTAATCGAAAAGCATGGTCACTCCCTCAGAGTTCGGCGGCTTTTACGCCGACCGAATAGCGCCGTTCGAGATAGCGCAGTACCAGCAGCGACACACTGGTGATCGCCAGGTACACGGCCGCCGCCAGGAGGATGTAAGTGAACGGCTCGCGAGTCGCATCACCAGCGCTCTTGGCGCGGGCCATCATGTCCTGTAGGCCGACCAGGGAGATCAGCGCGGTGGCCTTGACCAGCACCAGCCAGTTGTTGGTGATGCCTGGAATCGCCAAGCGGATCATCTGCGGCACGAGGATGCGCAAGAACACCCGGCGCGGGCTCATGCCATAGGCCATGCCAGCCTCGCCCTGCCCTTTCGGGATAGCCATGAAGGCGCCACGAAAGGTCTCCGACAGATAAGCACCGTAGATGAAGCCCAGCGTGCCGACACCTGCCACGAACGGATTGATGTCGATGTAATCCTCATAGCCCAGCAGCGGAGCGATGCGGTTCACCAGGTCCTGGCCACCGAAGAAAATCAGCAGGATCAGCACCAGTTCGGGAATACCGCGAATCACCGTGGCGTAGGTCTCGCCCAGCAGGGCCAGCCATCTCACTGGTGATAGACGAAAAGCCGCACCGAGCAAGCCAAGTGCGACGGCGACCGCCATCGACAGCAGCGCCAGCTGCACGGTAAGCCAGGCACCCTCGAGAATGGTCGAGCCGTAGCCTTGAAGCATGCGCCAATACCTCTCAGGCACCAGGTGGCGCCGTATCGCACAAAGGAAATGATGTCGCCGCAGCGACGTACAACGCCTGAACGCCAGCACGGACGAACAGGCCGCCGATACCTACAGGATTAACCAAGAAAAAAGTGGCACAACCTCAGAGAAGGTCTACAAATTGCTGCGCTCGGCCATGCTGCGTTGAAATCAGCCTCAAAATGCTCATGTACTATTCGTACACTCCGCTATCTCGACTGATTGACTCGCTAGCGCTCGCCCTTCGGGCCAGCCTTCGGCTGTTACTCCCGTTGGTCGTTGCGCCTTGCCTGACCGTCGCTCGCTGCTTTGTAAACACCCTCTAGCAAAGGTTAGTGCCACTTCATCCGTCTCGGAGCGCTTACTCGCCGTAAACGTCGAAGTCGAAGTACTTGTCCTGCACTTCCTTGTACTTGCCGTTGGCACGGATGGCCAGGATGGCTGCACTGATCTTGTCGGCCAGCGCCTTGTCACCCTTGCGCACGGCGATGCCCTGGCCTTCGCCAAAATACTTCACGTCGGTGAAGTCCGGGCCTACGAAGGCGAAGCCCTTGCCGCCGTCGGTCTTGAGGAAGCCGTCATCGATATTCACCGAATCGGCCAACGTGGCATCCAGGCGACCGGACTGCATATCCAGGAACACTTCGTTCTGCGAGCTGTAGCGCACGATTTCGGCGCCCGCCGGAGCGAAGATGTCGGTGGCGTAACGGTCATACACGGACGAGCGCTGCACGCCGATCTTCTTGCCTTTGAGGTCGACCAACGGATCCTTGAGCTCAGTACCGGCCTTCATCGCCAGCTTGGCGGGAGTGGCGTAGTACTTGCCGGTGAAGTCCACCGATTTCTTGCGATCTTCGGTAATCGACATCGACGACAGCACGGCGTCGAACTTGCGCACTTTCAGGGCCGGGATCAGACCGTCGAACTCCTGCTCGATCCACTTGCACTCGACCTTCATCTCTTCGCACAGGGCGTTGCCGATGTCGTAGTCGAAGCCGGAAATCTGCCCATCAGGAGTCTTGAATGCGAAGGGTGGGTAGGCCGCCTCGATACCGATGCGCAGCGGCTTCTCGGCCATGGCCAGGGGCGACATCAGGGACAGCGCCAGGGCGCCGAGCAGTGCGATCTTCTTCATTCTTTGCTCCTTCGAATTGGGTATGGCATCGATGGCAGTGAGGGGCCCGGGCCTTTTATGGATTGTAGAAGGCGGTGCGGCACGGTCGTGTAGGACGAGCGACAAAGGGCCTTGGCTGGGTGAGCGGCATTCTAGCGGCAGGCAATGAGGCGATATTTCCTCAATGCGACAACTAATTACAGAAGCACCGGAAGCGCTGGGGGCAGATATTGACAGCCCGCAAAAGGAGTGATCAAGCAGAAAAGGGTAAACGGATATCTACAGCAATACTCAGGCCATTAACCGGTAAAGGCCCATTTCATGGGCTTCAAACCCTCTCACGGGTTTTATCCGGCATTGAAAATGGCACCGTATCGGCGCACCAACGTTCCCTAAGCGCCCAATCGGGTGCGCACTGTTACCCGCAAGACCACCACCGCGTAGGGTGCGCCGCGCGCACCGAGATAACCCAGCGCGATAGCGAGCCCATAAGAAGCCGGTGCGCATGGCGCACCCTACCCATCTACGCGCAGGCTCAGGCGTGCAGTCACGCGGTTTTCCTCGGCACGATCCAGCCCGGCTTCCTCGACGCGCACGCCTTGCGCCTCCAGTGACTCGATCCAGCGCAGCAACTGGGCGAATGCCACCGGCTGCAGGTTGACCTGAACCGCACCGTAGCCCTCGGTATCCAGACGCTCGATCACCAGCCCCTGCTGCGCCGCACTCGCTGTGACCACACCCTGCAAACGTGCCGGGTCGAGGCTGGCACGCGGCTGCAGGTCACGCCCCTGCACCTGCGGCGCACGGCTCTGCAGATAGGCATAAAGCGCGCGCTGCTCCTCGAACGCAGCGCGCGCCGCTTGTGCGTGACGTTGCGCCGGTTGCCACAGCGCCAGGTAGAACAGCACCAAAAGTAGAAAAACGCTCAGCGCAGCAAGTGCCAGACGATCACGCGCCGGCAGCGCCTGCCAGCGTTGCGCCAGCGGCGAACGCTGCCAGTGCAGTTGCAGGCTTTCGCTCAACCCGGTTCTCGACATGCTGCTCATCCTCCTATTACCACGCGCGCGCTGACGCCTTCAGCTTCGCGGCTGGCCGAGCCCATCTGCACCGACAGGCCTGCCGCCTCCAGGCGCTCACGCAAACCCTCCAGCTCGGCAAAGCCCGGTGCCTGCAACTGCAGCGACATATCGGCTCGGGTCGCGCTGTAGTCGAGCTGATTGACCTGCACCTGCGGCGTACCCTCGGCATGCAGCGCCGCCGCTACTTCGGCCAGCAGGCCGAGCACCGGACTGTCGCTGCCCGTGGATTGCGCCAGATGCTGGTCGAACTGCGCGCGCAGGTTGATCAGCTTGCTGTCCTGCGGGAACAACTCGCGGTACAGCGCCTCGCTGGACGCGGCGTAAGTATTCGCTTCGCGCTGCAGGTACCAGCCCTGCGCAAGATTGAAGCCCCACTGCAGCACCAGACACAGCGCCAGCACGCCGGCCAGCGGCCGCCAGCGCAGCCAGCCGTCGCCACTCTGGCGCAGGGCGAATTCCCCTTGCGCGAGATCGACACCCGCATGCTGACGCACCAGCCACTGATGCGCATCTTCCAACAGGTGCACTTCATCGACCGATTCGGGCAGCGCCTGCCCCGCCGGCGCACTGGCGATATGCGGCGAGGGACAACGCCCTGCCAATACCGACCAATCCTCGCGCTGCAAGGCCAGGCGCCAGGGCGCCTCACCACCGAGCAGCCAGCGCGAGTGCAGCCAGAGCAACTGACTGCCCTGGTGCGGCAACAGATCGGCATCGACCCGGATCGTCTGCGGCGGCTGCGCCGCAAACAGGGCCAGGCACTCGCGCAACCAACTGGCGCGCAGCGCATAGACGCGGTGACGACCATCGGCCAGCTGTTCGCCCAGCGCCAGGTGCATCAGTTCGACATCCTCGGCCAGCAGTTCCTCGACCGCGAACGGCAGAGCCTGGCGCATCCAGCGCGCCTTCTGCGTCGGCAGTTGCACGGCGCACGCGGTGACCGCCTCCACCGGCAGCACCAGTTGCCAGTGCACGGGCAGATCGACCAGTGCCTCGGCCAGGCTCATTGCGCGACTGCCATCTGCTGTGACCTGCATGACAGGCAGCTCTGCTGACAGGTCGTGGCACGCCTCAGGCAGCAGGAAAATCCATGTCGGGTTCATTCTTGTTCTTCCTCGATGGGCCGTGGCGGCACGCCGCCCTGCCCCAAATCACGCGCCAGGACACTAACCTGGCCATCATTGCTGCGCTGCAACAGGCTGCGCAATACCACCCGGCGTTCACCCAGGCTCACTTCGCTGAACACCTCGAAATACTGGCTGCCGACCGCCAGCCCCTGCACCACCTGCTCGCCCAGGCCGGCAAGTGCGGGCTGGGCGGCGAAGGTCGCAGCGCTGGGATAGCCTTCAGCGCCGCGCCCGGCGATCAGTGACACGGCCGCATCCGGACTCAAGCCGTCGGACAAGCTGGAGAGCACCATCGCGCTGGCCGTGTTGACGTTGAGCAGCGCCTCGCTAGGCAGCGCGCTGACGAAGGGCTGCAGGCGGCGATAGTCGGCCTCCTCCATCTCCAGCAACAGGCGCAATTCGGACACATCGGTAATCTCACGATTGGCCGTGCGATAAGGCGGCGTCGCCAACAGGTATTGGCCATCCTCTGCACCATTGCCACCCTGCAGTTCGCTATCGCTATCGAGCCAGTCCAGCAAGCGCTCTGCATAAGGTTTGTCTATCCCTAAGCGCAGCAGCAGGCGACGCAGTCGCAGCACCGCCAGCTCGTTCGGTCGGCCCTGGCGCACCAGACTGTTGAGATTGAAACGACCGCTGGGGTCGACGATCCGCACGCGCAGTTCGCCGCCTTCATCCAGCGGGAACGGCGCCAAAGGCCGGGCCCAGGGCTCCAGCGGATGATCCACCGGCTGGCGCGGATCACCCTGACGCAGATCGCGCTCGAGGATCGCCTTGGCCAGGGTCTCGCCACCCAGGGCGTAGTGCCAGGCCTGGGTCACGTGCAACTGGTTGGCGCTGCTGCGGATCGACAGCTGCTGACGGGCGATCAGCCCGGCGCAGACCACCGTCACCACGGCGACCACCAGCAGCACCGTGATCAGGGCCACCCCGTTCTGCCGCCTCATGACTGCGGCACCTCATTCGACTCTTCCGGCGGCGCGCCGGCACGGTTCTCTGCGGGCAGATCCGGCAAGCGCAGCAGACGGCGCAATTCGCCATAACGCCGATGCTGCAAGCGCAGCTCGATCGCGCGCGGCAAATCGGTGAGCAGACCATCGCCCGAGGCATTGGCCGGCGGCCAGTCGGGCTGCCACTGCCCCTCCTTGTCCAGGTAGCGCAGGCTCAGCGACTCGACGCCATCGAGCGCCTGCTGGATTTGCGGCGCGCTGTCCTGCGCACGATCCAGCACGCGCCAGTAGCGGCGCTGCCATTGCTCGCCACTGAGCTGCCAGCGCACCCGCTGCACCTCGGCACGCGGTTGGCCCAGCGGGTTGCGCCAGCCAGCGCGGGTCAGCTCCAGCGCCGTGGCATCGGCCAGGTCGCTGTGCAGCGCCGGCTGGGCATCGCCGAAACCATCGCGAATCGGTCGCACCGTCACCTGGCGCAGGTCGCGCTCGAAAGCCGACAGGGCGCGGGTCAGCTCGCGCAGTTGGCGTTCGTGTTCGCGGGTGACGGCATCGGCGCTGAGCACGCTGTCGAGCATGCGGTAGGTGGCCAACCCCAGCAGAGCGAAGATGGCGATGGCGATCAGCAGCTCCAGCAGGGTAAATCCGCGCTGAGCGCTCCCACACATCATGGAGCCCCCAGAAAACCGCTGAGTGTCAGCAGTTGGTAGGGTGGGCTTCAGCCCACCAAGGCTGGCCGCTGTTGGTGGGCTGAAGCGGAGCGCCGCCCGGCCCATCCTACGGGCTGGAGCGAGCGTCGCAAGTGAAATGGCATCGCCACGGATTCGCGAGCAGAGCTCGCTCCTACAGGGCAGACGAATCACCGCGACGCCCCGAGAAAGCCGCTGAGGCTGACCACGGCCCGTTCGCGCAGATCACCGCTGGCGCCGCGCTCGTCGGCGGCGACCCACAGCGTCACACGGCGCATGGCCTGCTCGCTGGTGGCCTGGATTTCGCTCTGCCACGACCAACAGCGCCCGGCGAACTCCACCTGGCCCTGGTCGCGGCCATCGGCGGGCGGGGTGTCGGCCAGTTGCAATTCCGTCATGCGGTTGTCGGCTACCCACATGGCCAGGGTCTTGTCTTCCAGCTGGCTGGCGGTACGCACGCTACGTGCACTGGCGGTCAGCACACTGGCGGCGACCAAGGCAAAGATCGCCAGCGCCACCATCACCTCGAGCAGCGTAAAACCGCGCGCGCCCTTCATCCGGCACGCCCCGCGCCCAACTCCTCGACACGCGGCAGGCTGAAGCCATCACTGGACAATTGCAGGCGCAGGCCGTCGCGACGGCGCTCGGCCAGGCGCAGGCGAAACGGGGTCAGCTCGCCGCTTGAGAGAATCAGCAACTGTGGCGTATCAGCACCAGCCTCGGTCGTCAGGCTCAGGGCCTCGCCCTCCACTTCAAAGGCCAGCTCGGCCCACTCCGGCAGGCGATGAACCTGACGATCCAGCGCCTGCCACTCGGCGCGCTGCGGGTCATAGCGCAGGACTCGATAACCTTCACGGGTGAAGCTCAAGCCGTATTCGCGGTTATCCAGCACCGCCTCATCGAGCAGCACGCCGATCAAGCCACTGAGGCGTTCGGCCTCGCTGCGCAGCTCGCGCCCCGGCCCGGCGATGCCGGTGCTGAATACAGCCAGGCCGATCAGGCTACCGAGTATGACCAGCACCACCAGCAGTTCGATAAGGGTGAAGCCGCGTTGCGCCTTCAATGTAGGAGCGAGCTCTGCTCGCGAACATGGACGATGTCGAACGCTTCGCGAGCAAAGCTCGCTCCTACAGGCGAACGGCGGCATGGTCGAGTCAGAGATCCCAGTTGCCGATATCGGTGTTCAGGTCGCTGCCGCCCTGCTTGCCGTCGGCGCCGAGCGAATACAGGTCGAAGGCGCCCTTGGTGCCAGGCGCCAAGTATTGATAAGGGTTGCCCCAGGGATCGATGGGCAGGCGCTTGAGGTAGCCGTCCTTATTCCAGTTCTTCGCCTGCGGATTGCCGCTCGGCTTGCTCACCAGCGCTTCCAGGCCCTGCTGGGTGCTGGGGTAGTTGTGGTTGTCGAGCTTGTACATATCCAGCGCCGCACCGATGGCACGGATGTCGTTCTGCGCGGCGGTGACCTTGGCCTGATCCGGCCGGCTCATCACCTGCGGCACCACCAGCGCTGCCAGAATGCCCAGAATCACCACCACCACCATGATTTCAATGAGCGTGAAGCCCGCCTGAGATTTTCTCACCTGCTATCCCACCATTTGGTTCAAAGAAAGAATCGGCAACAGGATGGCCAGCACGATCACCAGCACCACTGCCCCCATGAAGACCAGCATGAACGGCTCGAACAGCCCGACAAGCATGGCAATCTGCGCGCTGAGGTCGTTTTCCTGGTTCTTCGCCGTGCGTGCCAACATCTGATCCAGTTCGCCGGAGCGTTCGCCACTGGCGATCATGTGCAACATCATCGGCGGGAACTGCCCGGTGGCCTCCAGCGAACGGGTCAGGCTGCCGCCCTCACGCACCTTCTGCGCCGCCACCAGCACCTCGCCACGGATCACTCGATTGCCGATCACCTCGCCGGCAATTGCCAGCGCCTCCACCAGCGGCACGCCACTGCGGGTGAGGATGGCCAGGGTCGAGGCGAAACGCGCGCAATCAGTAGCGCGACCCAGCCGACCTATCAGTGGGATACGCAACAGAAAACGATGCCAGCGCAAGCGGAAGGCCTCGTCACGCAGCGCGGCGCGCAAGGCGATCACCGCCAGTACCAGCGCCACCAATGCCACCAGGCCCCAGGCCTTGACCCAGTCACTCAGGGCGATCAGTCCGCGCGTCAGTGCCGGCAGGGTCTGCCCGGAATCGACGAACACCTTGACCACATCCGGCACCACGTAGCCGAGCAGGAAACCGACAATCAGCAGGGAGGCGCACATCAGGATCACTGGATAAAGCAGTGCCAATTGCACCTTCTGCCGCGACTGCTGGCGCTGCTCGGTGTAGTCGGCCAGTTGCTCCAGCACCGCGCCGAGGTGCCCGGCATGCTCACCCGCCGCCACCGTGGCGCGGTACAGCTCGGGAAAGGCAGCCGGAAATTCCTTGAGGCTGCCGGCCAGGCTGTGGCCCTCCAGCACGCGGGCGCGCACCGCCAGCAACATGCCCTGGATACGCGAGTTGGTGGATTGTGCGGCAGCGGCGCGCAGCGCTTCTTCAATAGGTAGTGCCGCCTGGATCAGCGTTGCCAACTGGCGGGTGACCAGCGCCAGATCACGTGCCGACAAGCCGCGCACGAAACCAAGACGGGCGCCTTGAGCGGACTGCTCGCGGCTGCGTGTAGCCTTGACCTCCAGCGGCGCCAGCTGCCGCTCGCGCAACAGCTGGCGCACCTGGCGCGCGCTGTCGGCCTCCAGCACGCCCTTCTGCTGACGGCCGCGCCCGTCCAGGGCAATGTATTCAAAGGCCGCCATCTATTCCTCTCGCGTCACGCGCAGCACTTCCTCGACCGTGGTCACCCCTTCCAGCACCTTGCGCCGGCCATCATCGCGGATGCTCGGGCCCAAGGTACGGGCGTGGCGGGTCATGTCCTGCTCGGCAGCACGGCTATGCACCAGGGTGCGCATGGTTTCGTCGAAGACCACCAGCTCATAGATGCCGGTACGCCCGCGGTAGCCCTGCTGATGGCAGTGCGCACAGCCACGGGCGTGGTACAGGGTCGGCGGCGAGCTGGGCGGCACGCCAAGCAGCGCGCATTCGGCCTCATCGGCGGTATAGGGCTCCTTGCACGACGGGCACAGCACGCGCACCAGGCGCTGGGCCAACACGCCGAGCAGCGACGAGGACAGCAAAAAGGGCTCCACGCCCATGTCCACCAGACGGGTGATGGCGCCGATGGCGCTATTGGTGTGCAGCGTGGACAGCACCAGGTGGCCGGTCAGCGAGGCCTGCACGGCGATCTCGGCGGTCTCCTTGTCGCGAATCTCGCCGACCATCACCACGTCCGGGTCCTGGCGCAGAATGGCGCGCAGGCCACGGGCAAAGGTCATGTCCACCTTGGTATTGACCTGGGTCTGGCCGATGCCTTCGAGGTGGTACTCGATGGGGTCTTCGACGGTAAGAATGTTGCGCGTGTGGTCGTTGAGGCTGACCAGGCTGGCGTACAGCGTGGTGGTCTTGCCCGAGCCGGTGGGGCCGGTGACCAGCAGGATGCCGTGCGGCTTGCGCACGGTGTCTTCCATCAGCGCGCGATCTTCGGCGCGCATGCCCAGGTGCTGCAGCGACAGGCGCCCGGCCTGCTTGTCGAGCAGACGCAGCACCACCCGCTCGCCGTTGGCCGACGGCAATGTGGACACACGAATGTCCACCTCGCGCCCGCCGACCTTGAGCGAGATGCGCCCGTCCTGCGGCACGCGCTTCTCGGCGATGTCCAAGCGCGCCATGACTTTGACCCGCGACACCAGCAAGGCAGCCAGCTCACGCTTGGGTTCGAGCACCTCGCGCAGGATGCCATCGACGCGAAAGCGCACGACAAGACGTTTCTCGAAGGTTTCCAGGTGAATGTCGGAGGCGTTTTCCTTGATCGCTTCGCCGAGGATGGCGTTGATCAGACGGATGATCGGCGCATCGTCTTCCTGCTCCAGCAGGTCTTCGGTTTCCGGCACCTGATCGGCCAGCGAGGCCAGGTCGAAGCTGCCGCCGATATCCTCGGCCAGCTGCATGGAGGCCGAATCATGCTGATAGGCTGCGCCCAGCGCCTGGGCGAATGCCTGGGCATCGAGCACCTGCAGCGGCAGGCTGCGCCCGGCAAAACGCTGCGCCTCGGCCAGGGCTACCAGGTCGCAGTCGGCGCGATGAGCCAGACTGGCGTGCCCGTCATGCATGACGAACACCAGGCCATGACGCTTGGCGAAACTGAAGGGCAAGCGGCGCAATGGGGTTTCCAGCAGCGAAGCGTTCATGCGAGACCTTAGAACAGAACCTTATCCCAGCAGTACAGCCTAACCCGGCTAATTGGCCCAATGGGCCACCTCTGGGACGGTCTTTCTTGTAATGGTTATCTCGTTATCTTTATCACATTGCCTGGAACTGCACACCCACCCTATTTGGGGGATGCCAAGCGCGCGCAGGCTGCTATGATCAGCGCGCGACGCCCTGCATATAAGAAGAATTAGAACGTCGTTTTCGGAGTGACAGTTTGCCCATCTCGGCCCTTCCCCAACGGCTCAAGGACAATGCCCCGAGCCTGATCGGCATGCTCGTGCTGATCGCCCTGAGCGTGAGCCTCGCCTGGCAGAGCGCCGAACTGCTGCGCCTGGTGCGCGGCCCTGTGCAACAAGCCCCCAGCCAGAGCGCGCCCAGCGCCGAACAACGCGTGCAGGCGCCCATCGACCAGCTTTTCGGCACACCGCGCCAGGCCGACAGCGGCCCGCCGCCGGCGACCAACCTGCAACTGACCCTGCTTGGCAGCTTCGTCCACAGCGACCCGCAACGCTCCAGCGCGATGATCCAGCGCCAGGGCCAGAGCGCCCAGCGTTTTGCCGTGGGTACGGACGTGGACAACGGCGTGCGCCTGGATGCGGTCTACGCCGACCGCGTCGAACTGGTGCGCAACGGCCGCCGCGAAAGCCTCACTTTCCCGCGCCCGAGCAGCGGGCAGTACAGCTATACCCCGCCAGTCGAAACGGCAGCGCCAGACTCGCTGCAACAGCTCGATCAACTCGACCAGGACAACCTCGAACAACTGCGCCAGCGCATGCAGGCGCTGCGCGAGCAGATGGAAGCCTCTGGCACCCAGCCCGTGGAAACGCCCCCTGATCAGCCCATGGAAAGCGACTGAACCGATGCATTTTTTCCGTAGCCGACTGACCCTCGCCCTCCTCGCCGCCGGCCTGGCCACCGCACCGCTGCCCCTGCTCGCGCAGATCCAGCAGGTGCCGGCCAGCGCCAACCAGCAGGAAGAAAGCTGGACCATCAACCTCAAGGGCGCGGACATCCGCGAGTTCGTCGACCAGATCGCCAGCGTCACCGGGCAGACCTTCGTCGTCGACCCTCGGGTGAAGGGCCAGGTCAACGTGGTGTCGAGCACGCCGCTGGGGCAGTCCGAGGTGTACCAACTATTCCTCTCGGTCATGGCCACCCACGGTTTCAGCGTGCTGACCCAGGGCGACCAGGCGCGCATCGTGCCCAACGCCGAGGCCAAGGCCGAAGCGGACGCCGGCCGCCCGGCACCGGATCGTCTGGAAACCCGCCTGATTCAGGTGCAGCACGCGCCAGTGGCCGAGCTGATCCCGCTGATTCGCCCGCTGGTGCCGCAGTACGGCCACCTGGCCGCCGTCACCTCGGCCAACGCGCTGATCATCAGCGACCGCAGCGCCAACATCGCCCGCATCGAAGACCTGATGCGCCAGCTCGACCAGAGCGGCGCGCAGGACTTCAGTGTGGTCACCCTGCAGAATGCCTGGGTGATGGACGCCGCCGAAGTGCTCAACACCGCCATCGCCCGTGGCCAGGCCAAGGGCACCAGCGCCACCCAGGTGGTGGCCGATGCGCGCACCAATCGCCTGATCCTGCTCGGCCCACCGGACGCCCGCGCCAAACTGGCCGACCTCGCCCGTTCACTGGACAGCCCCACCAGCCGCTCGGCCAACACGCGGGTGATTCGCCTGCGTCACAACGACGCCAAGTCCCTGGCCGAAACCCTTGGGGAAATCTCCGAAGGGCTGAAGAACCAGCAGAACGGCGAAACCACCGGCAAGCAGTCGAACATCCTCATCCGCGCCGACGAGAGCCTCAACGCGCTGGTGCTACTGGCCGAGCCGGACTTGGTGGCCACCCTCGAAGATATCGTGCGCCAGCTCGACGTACCGCGTGCGCAGGTGATGGTCGAGGCGGCCATCGTCGAGATTTCCGGCGACATCACCGACGCCGTCGGCGTGCAGTGGGCGGTGGACGCTCGCGGCAAAACCGGCGGCCTGGGCGGGGTAAATTTCGGCGGCACCGGCCTGTCGGTCGGCACAGTGCTGCAGATACTGCAGGATGGCGAGATTCCCGACGGTACAACGCTGCCCGATGGCGCCATCATCGGCGTTGGTAGTGACCGCTTCGGTGCGCTGATCACCGCGTTGTCGGCCAACAGCAAGAGCAACCTGCTGTCCACGCCGAGCCTGCTGACCCTGGACAACCAGAAGGCGGAAATCCTCGTTGGCCAGAACGTACCGTTCCAGACCGGCTCCTACACCACCGACGCGTCCGGTGCCGGCAACCCCTTCACCACCATCGAACGCAAGGACATCGGTGTCACTCTCAAGGTCACGCCGCACATCAATGAAGGCGCCACCCTGCGCCTGGAGATCGAGCAGGAAATCTCCTCCATCGCCCCCAGCACCGGGCTCAACGCCCAGGCGGTCGACCTGGTGACCAACAAACGCTCGATCAAGAGCACCATCCTCGCCGACGACGGCCAGGTGATCGTGCTCGGCGGCCTGATTCAGGACGACGTCACCCAGGCAGTTTCCAAGGTGCCGCTGCTGGGTGACATTCCGCTGCTTGGCGGGCTGTTCCGCTCGACCCGCGACTCGCACATCAAACGCAACCTGATGGTCTTCCTGCGGCCCACCGTGGTGCGCGACGGCGCCGGCCTGGCGGCGCTATCGGGCAAGAAGTACAGCGATATCCGCATCCTCGGCGACGGCAGCAATGGCCGCCCGAGCATCCTGCCCAGCACCCCGACCCAGTTGTTCGACGGCCGAGGCGCACCGGCAGTGGATTTGCGGCAGTAAAGATAGGGCGTAGGGTGAGTCCCGCCGGAACGGCTGTGGCGGGTTGCACCCGCCCTACACGCTGAATCGTGGAACGCCACAAACCGTGGGAGGCGCTTTAGCGGCGACGATCTCTGCAGCAATCGCGGCTAAAGCCACTCCTACAGAACCGCGTGCAACGTGTCTCCCCTCGCCCATTCATGGCAGGGGTGGAACATCGTAGGGCGGGTGAAACACGCCAGAATGGCTGTGGCGGGTTGCACCCGCCCTACACGCTGAATCGTGGAGCACCACAGACTGTGGAAGGCGCTTTAGCGGCGACAATCTCCATAGCAGTCGCGACTAAAGCCCCTCCCACAACGGCATGTAGCTCGTCTCCCCTCTCCCATTTATGGGAGAGGGGCCGGGGGAGAGGGTGGAGGATTCAGCAGTAGCTTCGAAGCCCCTCCGCCCTGGCGAACACTCAGCCCAACGCCGGCGTACGCGGCGGCACCAGACGCTTGTTGCCGGTCGACTCATAGGCCGCCGCCAGTTGCAGCAACGCCGAGTCGTCGTAGGCGCGGCCAGCGAAGGTCAGGCCCACGGGCATACCAATATCGGCCATCACGCCCATCGGCACGGTGACGGTCGGCACGCCCAGGTGACGGATAGCCAGGTTACCGTTGGCGACCCAGATGCCGTTGCTCCAGGCGATGTCGGCCGACTCCGGATTGACGTCGGCATCGGCCGGCCCCACATCCGCCACGGTAGGGAAAAGCACCGCGTCGAGCTTGAGCCCGTCCATCCAGTCTTCCAAATCCAGCTTGCGGGTCTGCTCCAGGGCGCGCAGGCCATCTGGCACGCTGGGTATTTCGCTCCACGACTTGAGGCCGCGCTGGGCCATGCGCACATATTCATCCATGCCGAAGGCCAGGTCATCCTCGCGGTTGGGCAAGGTGCCAGGGTCGTGGGGGAAGATCTGCGGGCCGTCGACGTCCGCCAGGCGATTGAGTTTCGGGTCGCCATTGGCACGCAGGAAGTCGTCGAACGCCCAGCCCGACAGCTCCCCCAACTCGTCAAGCAGGAACTGGTGCGGCACCAGGCCTCGGTTGTAAACGGTCGGCGCGCCGGGGCGGTCACCCTCGCAGTTCGACACCAACGGGAAGTCCACCTCGATCACCGTGGCACCGGCCTGCTCCAGTGCCGCGCGCGCCTGCTCCCACAGCTCGATCACCGAGTCGCGAGTGTGGATGCGCTGCCCGGTTGGCCCGCCAATGCCGGGCTTTTCGCTGGTGCCGGCCGCCTCATCCTTGTTGATGTACATGCGCGGCACACCCAGGCGCTTGCCCGCCAGCGCGTCGGCCTTGGCCGCCAGCGCCAGGTAAGACGCGGGGCGCACCTCGGAAGCTTTCGGGATCGGCACCCAGGGCTGCAAACGCCAGAGGTCGCCACGGTTGTCGGCATCATCGGCCACCACCACGTCGAGCACTTCGAGCAGATCGACCATGCTACGGGCGAATGGCACCACCACGTCCATGGTCGGCGTCAGCGGCCAGTTACCACGTACCGAGATCACCCCGCGCGACGGCGTATAAGCGCACAGGCCGTTGTTCGAAGCCGGGCCACGTCCGCTGGACCAGGTTTCCTCGGCCAGACCGAAGGCGCAGAAGCTCGCAGCGGTCGCGGTGCCGGCACCGTTGGATGAGCCCGAGGCGAACGGCGCGGTCAGGTAATCGGCGTTGTAAGGGCTTTCCGCGCGGCCATAGACGCCGCGCTGCATGCCGCCATTGGCCATCGGCGGCATATTGGTCTTGCCCAGGCAGATGGCGCCAGCGGCACGCAGGCGCTCGACGGTGAAAGCATCACGCTGCGCCACCAGGTCCTTGAACGCCGGGCTGCCGGAGGCGGCCGTCAGCCCCTTGACCAGGTAGCTGTCCTTGGCGGTGTAGGGAATGCCATCGAGCGGGCCGAGTGCTTCGCCACGGGCGCGGCGCGCATCGGAGGCCTCGGCCTCCTTTAGCGCATCGGGGTTGTGTACCACCACCGCGTTGAGCCGGGTCGGCGTATCCGGGCCGTCGTAGGCCTCGATACGCGCCAGATAGGCCTTGACCAGCTCGACTGCCGTGGTACGGCCGGACTCCAGCGCGGCGCGCAGCTCGGCAATGGAAACTTCGGTAACCTCGATCATGGTGTCATCACTCACAGATGGCGGGCCGGCGTCATGGCCCCGGATACGAAAACAGGCCCCGATGATACATGCCACCAGGCTGTCGCAGCAGCCGCGCCAATAGCCAGGATGCGCGCCAGCCATTACAGTCTCGCCACCGATTCCGCCGCTGTGGGCACAACAGGCTTATGACCCGCGAAGAACGCATCCACCTGTGGTCGGCGCTGTCGGAGGTATTCGTCGACAACGAAGTCGACTACACCTTCATCGCTCGTCAGGTGGCAGGTTTCGACCGTGCCATGGTGCAAGCTGCCTTCTACGAGGACGTCGCGCCCGCCTGCTACTCCAACATGCTCGCGCCCATTCCACCGATCTGGACCGGCTTCGACAGCACCTGGCTCGGCGAAACCATCGAGCGCGCCCAGGCCGCCCGGCAGCGCTCTGCCCTGCGCCGCCTGCGCGACCGACTCTTCATCGCCTACCTATGCCACGCCCTGAAAGCGGAATGGGCGAAGATCGCGCAAGAGCTGGATCGCCTCTGAAGCCCGACTAGCGCCCCATCTCCCGGAGCCAGGCCAGCAACTCCGCCTGCAAGCTACCGGGCTTCGGCGCAGCGGGTGAAAACAAGCAGTAGCGCGAACCGTCTTCGACGAAACCAAGCGGCGCGACCAGCAGGCCGCTGTCGATATCGTCGCGCACCAGATGCCATGGCCCGATGGCCACGCCCAAACCAGCCACCGCGGCCTGCAGGCTGAAATAGAAATGCTCGAAGATCTGCGCCGACCCTTGCGGCAGCGCGCTGCCAGCGACATTGGCCCACTCCGTCCAGGCGTTCAGCCGCGTGCGCGTATGCAACGGCACTGCATCCGAGCGCAGGCCCTGGGCATCGAACCATTGCTCGACCTTGTCTGCCCGACAGACCGGCCCTACCCGCTCCTCGAACAGCGTCTCGGCGTGATAACCGGCAGGCCAGGGGAAGTCATCGCGACGGATGGCCAGGTCGATGCCTGCCTCAAAGGTGAATGGCCCACCACCCGCCAGCAGATGAATCTCCTGTCCCGGCTGGCGCGCCTGAAACGCACTCCAGCGCGGGATCAACCAGCGCATCAACAGCGTCGGCTCGCAGGACACCACCAATGGCCGCGTCTGCCTGGTACTGGCCCGCAGCTCGCGCGTGGCCTGGCGCATCAGCCCCAGCCCATCGCCCACCGCACGCGCCAGCTTGCGCCCAGCCTCGTTGAGAAACACACGACGGCTGCGCCGCTCGAACAGCGCCACCCCCAGGTCATCCTCCAGCAGACGCACCGCGCGGCTGACCGCGCCATGGGTCAGGTGCAACTCCTGGGCAGCGCGACTGAAGTTCTCCCAGCGCGCCGCAGCCTCGAAACAGCGCAGCGCCAACAACGAAGGCAGACGCGCATCCATAAACTGTGAATCCAGCTCACCATCTATGTCAGAACTCATCGTTATTCATCACCGACTGCCAGCGGAATAATTGGCCAACTCCAACCATCGCCAGAATATGCCATGACCGAATGGATAGCTGTAA
The DNA here is from genome assembly GCF_900115475.1 of Ectopseudomonas composti. Taxonomy (GTDB): domain Bacteria; phylum Pseudomonadota; class Gammaproteobacteria; order Pseudomonadales; family Pseudomonadaceae; genus Aquipseudomonas; species Aquipseudomonas composti. The sequence goes on along the minus strand of NZ_FOWP01000015.1, from coordinate 5,553 downwards.
TCACCATAACTCTGCTTGCCGTCATCAGCCCAGGTGCAGATTTCGCCCTGGTCAGCCGCAACAGCCTGCTGCTCTCACGGCGCGCCGGCGTACTCACTGCCCTGGGCATCGGCCTGGGCGTACTGATCCACATCGGCTACACCCTGCTCGGTGTCGGTCTGCTGTTGCAGCAGTCGGCTGGGCTGTTCAATGCACTCAAGCTGGCGGGAGCGGCCTACCTGATCTATCTCGGCATGAGAATGCTGCTGAGCAAACCCGACAGCGCAACGCCCAGCAATGCGCAAAAGCCTGCAGCAGATGGCGCAGCCCTGCGCACCGGCCTGTTGACCAACGCGCTCAATCCCAAGACGGCGGTGTTCATCATCAGCCTGTTCATGCAGGTGGTGCAGCCGAGCACGGGGCTGGCGACGCAACTGGGCTATGGCGCCTTCATCGCCCTGGCGCATGTTGGCTGGTTTGCCCTGGTCGCGCTGTGTTTTTCCGCTGGCCCGGTGCGCGACAGGCTGCTGGCTGCCAGGCGCTGGATCGACCGTCTGTTCGGCGGCCTGCTGATCGGCTTCGGCACACTGCTGGCGCTGGCCAGCCAGCACCCCTAGCGCAGCGCACCTTTGCTATGGTGCCGGTACACGCCCAAGCACTGGAGGACACCAACATGGATCGACTCACCGGCGGCTGCCTCTGCGGCCAGGTGCGTTTCGAAACCAGCGGCCAGCCTTATCGGGTCGGCGTTTGCCACTGCATGGACTGCCGCAAGCACCACGGCGCCCTCTTCCATACTTCGGCGATATTCCCGCAGGACGCGGTGACGATAGAAGGTGAAACCGGCCAGTACGCCGGCCGCCACTTCTGCCCGCGCTGCGGCTCGCCGGTGTTCGCGCGCTCGGGGGATGAAGTCGAAGTGAACGTCGGCTCGCTGGATGAACCGAACCAGTTCACCCCCACCTACGAACTCTGGACCATTCGCCGCGAAGCCTGGCTACCGCCGCTGCCCTTCGACCGCCACTACCCAGGTGATCGCGACCGCAGCACGCGCCACGAGTAGCACCGCTCAAACATCGGTTGCGCGCCGGCTCACCCAGCCATGCATCAGCCCCGCCTGGAAAAACTGCACCGGCGCGTTGAAACCAGCGGCCTGGATGATGCCCGCCACCTGCTGCGTCGGCAGCACCGCCACGTCACGGGCATAGGCTGCACGCGCACGCTCCAACATCTGCGCATCGACCCCGGCCGCAGACATCAGCGTCATCCAGCCCGGCAGCAATACCTCGTAGGCCGGCGAGTGGATATCCGCCGCCAGGTCGACACTGGCCAGCAGCGCGCCGGGCTTCAGGCGCCGCGCGATCTGGGCGAAGAACCCGGTGCGCACTGCCGGATCGAGCAGAAACTGCGACACCAGAAAACAGGTGGCACCGTCGTAGACCGCCCCAGGCGCCAGCGTATCCAGATAGCCCTCGTGAAAATCGCAGCGCTCGGCAAAGCCGCCGTGCTCCGCGCGCTGGCGACACACCTCGAGCATCGCCCCGGACGGGTCGAGCGCGGTGAAGCGCCAGCCCGGAAAGCGCTCGGCCAGGTGCGCGATTTCCGCCCCCGTGCCAGTGCCCACACACAGTATCCGCGCATCGGCCGGCAGATCGATGAACAGCGCATCGAGCAGCAGATACAGCGCCTCACGAATCGGCGCCATCCCCGCCCACTGCTTGTCGTAGCCCGCCGCCTGCTGATCGAACAGCGCCTTGATTTCCTCATCCCGCATGGCCATGCCTCCGTCGAATGATCGCCTTGATGCTTTCCAGTATCCCAGAGCTGTCAATCCCCCCAACGTGCGGCTACAAGCCCAATCCAACTTTGTGGGCACTTTGCCAGAACATCAGGGGACTAACTGGCATGTCTCTTCCCAGCGAACCCGATATGCAGAGCCCGACCTTCGAACAGAAAGCCTTCATCCTCCTGCTCGTTCTGGTGACCATCGCCTTCTTCTGGATACTGCTGCCGTTCTACGGCGCGGTGTTCTGGGCCATGGTGCTGGCCGTGGTGTTCGCGCCGCTGCAGGACCGCCTGCTGCGTCGCACAGGTGGCAGAGGCAACCTGGCCGCCCTGCTGACGCTGGTCATTTGTCTGCTGGTGGCGATTCTGCCGGTGATCTTCATCACCTCGGCCGTGGTGGCCGAAGGCACCGCCCTGTATCAGAAACTGGAATCAGGCGAGCTGGACGCAGGCGCCTACGTCACCAGCATCATCCAGATGCTGCCGCCCTCGATACAGGAGCAGCTGGCCCGCGTCGGCATCTCCAACCTCGACGGCCTGCGCGAACAGATTTCCAAGGGCGCCATGGCTGGCAGTCAGTACCTGGCCACCAAGGTATTCGCCATCGGTCAGGGCACTTTCGAGTTCTTCGTCAGTTTCTTCGTCATGCTCTACCTGTTGTTCTTCCTGCTGCGCGATGGCAAGGAGCTGGTGCACAGAATCCGCAGCGCCATCCCACTGGCCGGCAGCACCAAACGCCGCCTGCAGATCAAGTTCACCCGCGTGGTACGCGCCACGGTAAAGGGCAACGTGGTGGTCGCCGCGGTACAGGGTGCACTCGGTGGCTTCATCTTCTGGGCGCTGGGCATCTACAGCCCGCTGCTGTGGGGTGTGCTGATGGCCTTTCTGTCACTGCTACCGGCCGCTGGCGCCGGCATCATCTGGGCGCCGGTGGCCATCTACCTGATGCTCAGCGGCAGCCTGGTGCAAGGCATCATCCTCACCGCCTTCGGCGTGCTGGTGATCGGCCTGGTGGACAACATCCTGCGTCCCATCCTGGTCGGCAAGGACACCCGCATGCCCGACTATCTCATCCTCATCTCCACCCTCGGCGGCTTGGCCCTGCTAGGCCTCAACGGCTTCGTGATCGGCCCGCTGGTGGCGGCGCTGTTCGTCGCCAGCTGGAATCTGTTCGGGGCGAAGAAGAAGATCAGGTTGCCGGATTGACGCCCACCTGAAATCACCACGCGCTGCGCCTAAGGCCACCAGGTGCAGTGCTTCAACGATGGCTGGTCAGCCAGGCGATCTGAATACGCCTGCATCGGTAAGCAGTTGCACGAGGTTTTCCGGCCATACCGTTTCTTTCGTGGCTATCAGCTCCTGGGCCGACCACCAGTGATGATCCGTCATGACCTTTTTCTCATGGCTCGACCAGTGAGAACGGGAAAGGGCCTTGTCCTCGGCGTGCACGACAAAATATTGCTCCACGGCCAATACCTCCTCACCGCTGGGCAGGGTCAATGAAACGCGCCGGTGAGCCACTGGTTCGGCAACTGTCCCAACCCGAATGCCCGTCTCCTCGTACAGCTCACGTATGGCCGCCGCATGGAATGCCTCCCCGGGTTCCAAACCACCGCCCGGCGTGGCCCAGTGGCTTGTTCCAGCCAAAGCGTCATCGGTGTGATGAAATCTGAAAAGCAGAACTTCCTCGGCAGGACTGATGAGTAATAGTCGTGCTGCCTTGCGCTCACGCATATCCGCCTCCCTGAAAAAAGGGCGCAGATTAGGAATGATTGAGCCCACCGGCAAGCCCAATCAGCCCCGATTGCGGGTCAAGCATGACTCGAGCAAATCCGCAATAAGCCTCGCGTGATAGCTCTGGATATTGGGCCGCTTCGCCCCTAGGATATTGCGAACTCGTACTACCGCGGCTGCTGAACCCGGTATTCACGAGGACACCAACATGGAAAGAACCCGCGCCTGGAGACGTTCACAGGCTCACAAAGATGCACCTCAAACGCTGCTGCGCTTGCCGTACCAGCGCCCAGAAAAGAACTGGAAGCTGCTGTATACCCGAGCGGATAAACTGCTCAGGGCCCGCCAACTCGGCCTCAGCTACCCCATTCGCACCATCCGCCAACTGCTGGATCAAGAGCGACCAACCTCCTTTTCATCTGCAGCCGCAATCAATGGCGTAGCCCGACGGCGGAATCGATTTGGCGACGCCGCCCTGGCTTCGAAGCTCGCTCGGCGGGTACCAGCCCCAATGCTCGCAAACCCATCGGCCCAGCTGATATCCGCTGGGCCGATGTCATCTTCGTTATGGAACACAAACACGCCAACCGTCTGCGCGCAGAATACGCCCGCCTGCTCGAACATAAGCGCCTGCACATTCTGGATATCCCTGATGACTACCGTTTCATGGACCCGGAACTGGTGGAGATGCTCGACGATATGGTGGCTGCGTACCTGGCCGAGCAAGATTGAAGCAATCACCTCATCTGCAAATCAGCAATGCGGCAGTTCGCCCTAGCGCGTATTCAGCAAGGTGGTGATAAAAGACCGAGACGCCACTTTGCTTGGAACTAGCGATGGACTTCAGCGAATACGGAAACCCGGCAGGCAAACCTATCGTTTACTTCCACGGGGTGCCGGGCTGGCCCTCTGAGGCCTCCGTATTCGACGCGCCAGCCCGAAAGCAGGGCCTGCGCATTCTCTGCTTCGACCGATTCGCCATCGACCACGCCATCACCGGCGCCGAGTACTACCGGCATATCGCACAGGCGATCAGCGAGACCGTGCAAGGTCGAGTCGACTTCATCGGTTTTTCCCTCGGCACGCATGCCGCATTGGAAGTCAGCGCCCTTATGCCGGGCCAGGTCCGCAGCCTGCATCTGATTTCCACCGCCGCCCCGCTCGATGGTGGGGACTTCCTCGATCAGATGGCGGGCAAGGCCGTGTTCTCACTGGCCCAGCGCAGCCCAGGCTTGTTCCTCTGGCTGGTGAAGTGGCAGGCGCTACTGGCCAAACGCACGCCGCAGCTGCTGTTCGCCAGCGCCCAGGGGCAGGATCGGGAGCTGGTGAAATCACCGGAGTTCAAAGCGCTTATCTGCCAGGTATTGCAGCAATGCTTTGCCCAAGGTACGACCGGCTACACGCGGGATATTCGGCAGTATCTCCAGCCCTGGTCAGCCGGCGTCTTCGCCTGCGCGGCTAATGTCTGCCTGTGGCATGGCACGACGGACAACTGGTCGCCCTTCGCTATGTCGGCGTATCTGGCTGAGCGCTTCCTAAGCAACGCGCGCGTCGAGCGGTTGGCGGGGCATTCTCACTACTCCTGTCTGTATGCCGTAGCGCCCATGATTTGTGAGCGTCTCGCTAACAGGTGATGTTGGGGCTGAGTTGTATTACCGACACACTGGCTTTACTGAATCTGGGTTTCGATCAGGCCGCTTTCGGCCCAGAGTGTGTAAAAACACTTTCGTATCGTGGATGCCTCAGCTCAGCGCAGTTGGGCGAGTCGATTGCCCACGCATTTGCCACGATCAGCACCAGTAACGCTCCGGAGCGCTTATGAAGCATTTTAGCGCCACCTGGAGCAGCAAAAGCCAAGGGCTTTTACGCCGCCATTGCCTTCAACAAGCTTTCGGCACCGATGATTCTCATGACCCGCTTCATGTTGTAAGCGAGCACATTCAGACTCATCTCCGCGCTGACGCCGGCCAGCCTACGTGTGAGGAAATGCGTGGATCCCATCCATTGTTTGAGCGTCCCGAAGGGATGCTCAACAGTGCGCTTTCGGACTCGCAT
>NZ_FOWP01000028.1 GCF_900115475.1 Ectopseudomonas composti | reverse complement strand
GCGAGCATCAGGCTGGCATGAGCGTGAGTGACCCAATGCATCTGCTCGTTGGTCGTGTCATGAAAACCCAGGCGCAAACTGAACTGTTGAGTGGCCGAATACTGGGTAACGACCTGCTCGACGGCCACGCAGGCGATCACCTCTTCCCAAGGGATAAACACCGGTTTGCCCTCGGTGGGTACATAGCAGACTTCGCGGCGTTGACGGTTAAAGCGGATGGGCGGGGTACGGGTTTCTTTATAGGCAGCGTAGGCAATTATGTAGGCGAACATCAGAGCAAAGAACGAGACGATACCTATAAATAGCCAGTTGAATAGCGTTGCAAGAAGAGTCTCCAAGAAAGGTTTTCCCCAGTACTGCATCCCTCCCCACGCAACAAGTAGCGCTGTGAAAACTAGCACTAGAGTTATTAAATTCAGTGTACCCAAGGTTACTCTTGCAGCGAACTCCCTATTGCCACCGCCCATTGCAAAATCCAGATAGCACTCATTGACCTCACGGTGCATCTGTTGGGCGCTAAAAGGTGCCTGACCTGTCGGTAATGGTTTAGGCGCCAGATACAGGGTTTCAAAACCCAGTTGCTGTTCGCTGTCGCCTGCTCTGGGCAGACGCGCGTACTTGTCCTCAGCCATATTAGGCGCCCGAAGTCTTAGCAGGCTGTTGAAAAACTACCTGCATTGCCTGGCCTACGTTTTTCAACGGCCTGTTAGTCATTTGGAAAACTCGAATCCGACAGCGATATCAGCGGGTCGGTAGAGGGTTCGTCGTTGCTATTCGTCTCGCGCTTGTTCGAGTTGAGCTGTTCACTCTTGGCCCTGGTTTCGGCAGCAGCACGGCTGCGGGCTCTCTTGCCCTTGCCTTTGGTTTTTACCGGTGCGGCATCTGCCGGGCTCTGGAAAGCAGCCAAAGGGCTCTTGAAATATTCGGGGAAGCTCAAGCCAGTGGCGAACGCCGCGTTGATCGCGGCACTTTGGCTTAGCAGTTCGGCACTGGGCCTGGCCCATTGGTCGGTCGGTAGGGGTTTGGACCATTCACGCACGCTTTGGGGGAAGCCAGCCTTGGGCAGGCGCTCGAACCATTCGCCGATATAGCAGGGAATAGTCCAGCCCGTGAAGAGCTGCAGCAGCCACCATCCGCTGT
>NZ_FOWP01000010.1:171987-214335 GCF_900115475.1 Ectopseudomonas composti | reverse complement strand
CCAGTAGGGGTAGCGGTGGTGCAATTGCACCACCGCTTGCTCCAACTCCGGATCGCTGCGCCCTGGGCTGCTCAAAGGCCGCCGAGATCGATCCTGCAGGCCCGTATCACCTTGCTCACGGTACCGATCCAACCACTTGTAACCAGTCCTGGGACTGACGCCATACCGGCGACAAAGCTCCCGCACATTGCTTTCGGGTTGCCCCGCCAACAGAACAAATTCACGCCTTATCGACATAGTGCTGCGCTCCGGCCACGGCATCACTCGATCTCCCGATTCGATGAACCCCGTAAGCCTAAATGCGTTACCTATGTCTCCCGACACCCGTTACCTATGTCCCCCGGCTGAACACTGCGCGCACCAGCCTTACTGTCATTGGTGCGCACGGCCTAGGCGACCCCGCGACATCCTACGTGAAGCGCGAGCTACGCGCGCTTGCGCGCACAGCGATTCATATCCACCTTGCTCACATAGGGGTTGCCCCAGCCCATCACGCAGGCCACTTGCTGGTTGCGCTGCTGTTCCCAGACCTTGGGCGGGTAGGCCTTGCTCCAGGCTTCGTAGAGCTGCCGATCCTGTTTCGACAGGCGCAGCTTGTAGCGGTCGGCCATGTAGAAATAGGTGCGCGCGATCATCCCGCGAATGGCCGGGCGCGGCATCACCTTGCGCGCCTTGAAGTCCACCACCGTCTCGCAACGGCCATATTGATGCGGCTTCTGCGGCAGCCAGGCGAAGCTGTAATTGCTGCGATCGCCATTCACCTCACCGATGCTCGGCACCAGGTTGTGCAGGTCGGCCTCGGCCTTACGAAACTGCGTATCGTTGGCTGCACAATTCTTGCGTCCGCCTTTCTGCCAGCACTGGCGCTGGTGGCCGATCACCCAAGCCGGGACGATATGTTCCCACTCGATACGCTGGGCGCGGTTGGCGTTCTTGCGCGGCGTGTAGCCACAGGAGCGCAGGTCGACGCGTTTACCGCTGTACTTGCAGCCGCAATAGAACTCGGTGGATTGCTGGGCATACAGCGGCCAGGCCAGGCGCTTGGCCTCGGCGAACGTGGCGGGTGCCGCGCGCAGAGAAAGGGCTGTGAAACAGCAGAGCAGGAGCAGTAGAGATCGAATCATGGGGCGGCAGAGTAGCCGTCACCGACACCGATGTGAAGTCGGAAAATTCATGATTTTCAATGGCTTATATAGTGGCAAAGCGCCCCCCTCAAACGAGGAGGGCGCCCGCTTTCAAGCGTTGGCCGAGGCAGTGATGGCTTGCACGCTGTCGCCACGGTGACGGCTGAACTGCGGTAGCAGCGAGCCGATCAGCATGCCCGCCAGGCTCAACAGCAGCCCGGCCAATTGCGGCGGCCAGAAGTCGGTTTCCTGGTAGGTCAGCTCCAGTGCAACCCAGCTCATCAGGCCGAAACAGATCGCCAGCAGCGCACCCTGGGTGGTTGCACGCTTCCAGAACAGGCCGGCGAACAGCGGCACCACGGCGGCCACCAAGGTCACCTTGTAGGCGTTGCCGACCATCTCGTAGATGCTCGCCGTGGAGTTCAAGGCGAAGATCGACGTGGCGATGGTCATCGCTACCACGCTCAAGCGCATGGCCAGCAGGAACTGGCGGTCGCTCATCACCGGCACGAAGTTCTTCAGGATGTTCTCGGTGAAGGTCACCGACGGCGCCAGCAACGTGCCCGAGGCGGTGGACATGATCGCCGAAAGCAGCGCGCCGAAGAACATCACCTGGGCGAACAGCGGCGTGCGCTCCATGATCAGGTGCGGCAGGATCATCTGCGCGTCCTCGGCCAGCCACTTCTGCACCATCGCCGGGTCGATCAGCGAGGCGGCGTAGGTGAGGAAGATCGGCAGCATGCAGAACGACAGATAGAACACCGCCCCGGCCATCGAGGCACGCGCGGCGATGTTCTCGGTCTTGGCCGACATCACCCGTGCGTACACATCCTGCTGCGGAATCGAGCCGAGCATCAGCGTCACCGCGGCGGCGATGAAGGCGACGATATCCCGTGGCTCGAAGGCATGCATGAAGGTGAACTTGCCCTCGGCTGCGGCGTGGCTGATCACCACGTCGGCGCCGCCGGCCATGTCGCCGATCAGCCAGGTCAGGTAGCCCAGGCCGGCGACGATGATGATCATCTGCATGAAGTCGGTCAGCGCCACCGACCACATGCCACCGAACAGGGTGTAGAGCAGCACGATGGCGGTGCCGATCAGCATGCCTTGGGTGGTGGTGATCGAGCCATCGGAGAGCACGTTGAACACCACGCCCAGCGCGGTCAGCTGCGCGGCCACCCAGCCCAGGTAGGAGCCGATGATCACCAGGCTGGTAAAAATCTCCACGTGCGGGCCGTAACGCTTGCGGAAGAAGTCGCCGATGGTCAGCAGGTTCATGCGGTACAGCGGCCGGGCGAAGATCAGGCCCACCAGCATCAGGCAGCCGAAGGAACCGAACGGGTCCTCGATGATGCCGGCGAAACCTTCCTCGATGAAGGTGGCCGGGATACCCAGCACCGCTTCCGAGCCGAACCAGGTGGCGAACACCATGGCCGCGACCAGCGGGAAGGACATGCTCCTGCCGCCAGCGGCGAAATCCTTGGAGTTTTTGACGCGAGTGGATGCGTAGAAGCCGACACCGACGGTGAACAGCAGGTAGATCGCAACAAACCAGATCAGCATGGGATGAACACCAGTGGCTCGCCCGTCGTCCGGCGTGGGCAATGCCCGCTAGGCCGCCTGGACAGACAGAATTGTTGTTTTCATGGCGCGTCACGCGTGGCGAGCGGTACCCGGCGGGCATTCGCCGTGTCGGGTTCACGGCCACCTGCCGCAACGGGCGAGCAGTCTGCCAAAGCCGTAAAATATGTCAAACAGATAAAGGCCTGTTGAGCGTAAAAAATGATAAACGATAGGCCCGTTGGGCTAGGGATGCGGCCAAATCAGGCTGTCTGGAATTTTTTGCGGATAGCCGTTGTGGATATTTTACGAATGTGCTTTGTCGTCAGCACCGATATTCGCCGCAACGGCGTCAGGCGTTGCGGGAGAGGCGAGCGAAGGGCGCTGACCAGCGCTCGCCCACCTCACCATCTTGATGTTGCGAGGCTGGGCTAGCTGAAGCGTGGCAGGCGCCCATCGCTGGCGCTCTCGGCACCCTCGGCCTGCTGCGGCAAACCGGCGACCTTGAGTACTGGCACCTTCTCACCCACCAGACGCAGATCGCGACGCGGCAGGGCGAAGCGCACATCCAGCTCACGCAGGGCGTCGAGCAGCTGCAGGTTGATCTCCTGCTGGATGTCCATGTACTGGTTGTAGTCCGAGGTCAGCACGATATACACCACCTCGAAGGTCAGCTGGCTTTCGTCGAAACCGAGAAAGTGCGCACGGTCGAAGCGGGCCTTGGGCGTGGCGCGGATGATATCGCCGACCTTTTCCGCCACTTGGCGCACCTTGGCGCTGGGCGTGTCGTAATTGATGCCGAACTTGAAGACGATGCGGCGGGTATCCATGCGCTTGTAGTTGTGCACGATCTGCCGTAGTAGGTCGGCGTTGGCGCACACCACCTGCTCACCGCTGAGGCTGCGAATACGCGTGGTCTTCAGGCCGATATGCTCGATCGAGCCGGCGACTTCGCCGAACACGACGAAGTCGCCGATCTCGAACGGCTTGTCGACGCCAATCGATAGCGAAGCGAACATATCGCTGAGCACCGTTTGCACCGCCAGCGCCACGGCGATACCGCCGACACCCAGGCTGGCCACCAACGCGGTGATATCCACCCCCAGGTTGGCCAGGATCGACAGCAGCATCACCGACCACACCACGATCAGAATCATGATGCTGATGATGGTGGTCATCACCGGGTTGTAGCTGCCGCCGCTCTTGCCCATCACCAGGCTGCGCGACCACAGGCGCACACCAGTATCGACCCACAGCGCTACCTGCAAGGCCAGGGCGACGAACCAGGTATGGCTCAGCGCGCTTTGCCAGTTAAGTGGTAAGTCCGCCAGACGCAGCGCCAACAGCAGGGAGAACGCCAGCAACAACAGGCGGCTGGTGCGGCCGATGACCATGGCGATGAAGTGTGACCAACTGCTCTCCTGATCCGCCGACCCGGCCTTCAGACGCTTGTGCAGGGTGTTCACTAGGGTACGCAGCACGCTGTAGATAAGCGCCGTCGCAACCAGAACAATCGCCACGTTGAGCCAGACATCGCGTTCAAGCCAGATATTCCACTGTTCCATCGCCAGGGGCCTCCAGAAAAAGACACATAGGGTTCTGGTGGCGTTGGGTGGCAGAAGTTCCGGGGACAGTGCGAGTGGTTCTGGTGCTGGCGTGATGATGAGGTGGTCTTTGCTTGTATGGCTTTTACAAGGCGGAGAGCCGTGCATCGAGCTGCTAGGATTTCCCCACGCTAACAACGCAAGAAGGCACGGGGTTCTTCGTTTCCGTGGTTACTTGATCGGTTTGTTCGCCTGATAGATGTCATGCGGGAGCATGACGGTATCGACAGCAGCGTCCACAGGCAGGGAAAAGATCGTCAGTACTGGGCAAACGACCGATAGCCAGCACCAGGCCGTGGCTGGAAAGTATCCGCGATTGACTTCGTCAGAGCCGAACAGTACGCCGAAGTCGTACGCAGTGCCTGAGTAGTAATCGGGTCCGTAGTAACTGCCATTTCGCCCGAACAGAGTGCCGCAACCGGCGAGCGCACTCACCAGAACGGCTAGCGCGAAGATTCGATAGATACGCTTTAGCATGAGACATCCTTTTCCGACTAAGGCCACCTTGGCCGCGCCGAAGAGTACGCATCTCAGCGTCACGTCACAACTTCAGTTCACCAGCCCAAGGCGGAGACGTGGCTCGGTTCACCCTGCTATGCGCAAAGAAGAAACGAAAAAGCCCCGTCAGTGATGACGGGGCTTTTGCTTGGCTGTCTGGAGCGGGTGATGGGAATCGAACCCTTTCCGGCCCCTCGCTGTGATCCGCAAAGCCCGGCTTTTCTGGCCTTGCAGCCCAGCAGCTACAGCATTTTTCCGCTATCTCTTGCAGTGATTTCGACACTTTTTCGACACGTCGTCTGGACAGCTTTCAATCCTGCTAGTAGCGTCTGGCCATTACGTTGCTTTGGCTTATCGGCTGCGTTGTCTTTTCCGCCAAACTGGAGTCGCGTTCCTTCGTCTTGTCTTCAAGCGAATCAAGGCTTTACTGCATGGCAAGGAACGTTATCCGACATCGCCAAGGTCTGTTGTGAGACAGCAATGTCGCCTAATTAATAGTTATATGAAATAGGAAGGTTCATGGCCGACGATAGGAAAGCTCGATACCGAGATATCTCCGATGGCTTGTTACGCCAAAGAAGGAACCTGCTTCTTATTTCTCTAATGCTTCCACTATTTTTTATTAGTGGTGCGGATATCCAAAATATAAATATCCTGGGAACCGTCATCACCATAAAAAATCCTGAAGCAATAAGGTTTTCACTTGTAGCTTTGTTTTTATATTTTCTCTGGAGATACTTACAGTATTATCTTGAAGAAACTTATGTTAAAGACATGCATAGAAGAATCCATGAATACCTTTATACGTGGGAAAACAGGTATCTAAGCAGGAAGGCCCGACAAATGGCAGGCTTTCTTAAGTCGGACTTTGTGAGGGTTTGCTTTGCAGACCCTAGATATTCTTGGAGCGGTCGTTATGTAGCAATCCCGGAAAATCGAGACAAAGTGGTCTTTCCATTTCGTAGAAAGTGTGAATTCTATATTTACCCCGCCAATGATCGCGAGGGGCACAAAGAAGAACAAATAAAGAAGTTTCATTCAGATATGGCTCAGGCTGAAAGCGCTGGATGGATCGCCCTACGAACTTCCGATGACTCGAGCCACCCGCCAAGCTTTTACCGCAATTACTTAACTTACAGCATAATAAGATTCAACATTATGCGTTTAGTTGGGGGTTGCAGGTACATGTTGAGCGAATCATACTTTACCGACTACCAACTCCCTTTTATCATCGCTATCGCTTCTGCATTAATCACGACATATGCAGTATTCATATAAAAACTGGTTCAAGCCCTTCGCTACGCTCACTGGGACGGGCTAAAGCTCGCTCCTTAACCAATCGTTAGATTTCAAGGAATACATAGTAAGTATCATGAGCGACGGGATAATAGGTAAAGCCACATACAAATGTGATCGGTGTGGTGCGAAACACTTTCTACATGATGATGACTTCTGCTTTGAGGCTGAATCAGGTTCTGAAAGAGTTATGGGTGAAGAAACCCAGTACGTCTGTGAGGTTGATGAGCCATGCAATTATTGCAATAACGAAATTCACCTGAAATTTGAAGTGTGGGAATATCCCGTTGGTATAATTAATATGACCAATGAGGATTCTTCTGGAGCCGAAATTTTAGAAAGTTACTTCGAAATTTATCACGCTCCGCCTCACGAAGAACATGAAGAAGCTGTAAGACTTGTAAAATCGCTAGTCCTGCTTCGCTTTGATGCTTTCGCTGAGACGTTCGTTGAGTTTTGGGTAAAAAGCTACAAAAAATCTCCTCGCCCAACAACCATGATCTCAATTCTTGGGGCGTTGTTTTCTATTATTGGATTGGGTTTCTTTATATACACATCAGAACAAGCTCGAGCTCAAAAGCTCGCAAACTTCCAAAGTTACTCTGAGCAATTTGAGTTGCTAAGAAGTACCGAGAAAAACCTAAACGATTTATCTGTTTTTATTTCTAGCCAGAAAAGCGAAATTGAGGCCGCCAAGTCGCTTATCCAAGACTTGGAGACAAAAAAATCTGAACTTGAGCCAATTGTTACCGCAAACCAAGATGTTGTTGATGCGATATTTCTTCAGCAGAGAAGAGATATCGATGAAAATATCTGGGTAGAGCGGGGGATAAGTTTTTTGTTGGGTATTCTAGCTTCGCTAATAGCTACAGTGATCTGGCATTTTGTTGGCAGAAGCAAGAAAGAAAAATCTAACAGGCAAAGGTAGCCAGGCGCGTTAACGCTCCGCTGTTATGGGCGTTGTTTGAATATGTCGCGTCGTGAGTGTGCGTGCACTAACTCTTTTTTGCTTAATTCAACATTGACTACTATCCAGTAGTCGTTTGGTTTTTGGTTGCCTATATCTAGGGCTGCTTCAAGGTCTTCAAGCATAATTTTCTCCCCTGGTTTAAGGCTTTTGTTTATAGGGTAGAATTTGTTTGTTGATTTGAAGTTCCATCTTCCACTGTCGATTCTATAGCCGTATGTGATTTCAACGCTCTCTATGTATCTGGTTTTTGAGTGCTTTGGATTGTTTACGATCTGCAGTTCGTCGAGCCTTGTATAGATAAGGCTATTTCCTACTAGCGCTCGACCTTTTCCTGTTACTTTGAAAGCCCATTCGTCATGGGCTTGTCCGACGTAGAACGCTACTTCCTCGGCTGCCTTTGCCTGCGTGAACGCGATCAGGCATAGGATGGCGCATATCAGTTTCTTCATGGTTTTCCGAGCTCCTTTCGGGCGTACCAGCGCCTAGCTGCTTCCTGAGTGATCGCTATCCCGCGTTGGGTTGGCTCAAGTTTCGGTTGGCTTCGTCGTAGTCTGGGCTGGTCTGACCAGACTCCGGTGCTATCTGACCACTGGCCAGCCAGAGGGCGTATTGCGGATAGATCTTCACGAGCACGTCTATTTCTTCAGTGCTGACCCTGACAATCCCTTTGCTCACGCTTCTCCATCTCTCGTATTCCCCGCCGTATTCGCTGGTCTTCTTCGGGCCGAGTTTTCTTAGTAATAGCCTGGCTCTATCTGCTGATGTCGTCATATAAGAAATTGCGATTGGGAAATAGTTTGCCATCCGAACCACGGTGGTAAATAATTCCTCAGTGGTTAAATATTTCCCATGTCCAGTGGGATCAATGCCGAACATAGTGGATTAAAGCTTATGGATACGGAAGGTCTCGACCCGCAAAAGCTGCACGGTGCACCGCCCTTGATGCCGTGGCAGAAGTTTGCCGAGTGGATCGGCATGGGCGACGAACCCATCGTGGTACGCACCTGGGTAGAACGTAACTACCTGCCTTCGCAGAAGGTCGGCAAACGCACCATGGTCAACGTGGCGTTGCTGACCCGCCAGCTACTGGAACAGGAGTGGACGCTGTGAGCCGAACAGACCCGCAATTCAAGCTGCGCGTACCGCCCGAGCTGCGCGCCAAGATCGAACAGTCCGCCTTCGCCTCGCGCCGTTCGATGAACTCGGAAGTCGTCATTCGCCTGGAAGCGAGCTACGCCCAGGACAAAGCCGCCAAGGAGGGCAACCAATGACCGCCACTAACGAAAGCCTCGACCTGTGCAGCGTGAAGACCTTCGCCGAGCTAAGTGGTGTGACGGTCGAAGAGGTCATCAACTGGGTAGACAGCCAGACCATCCCCAGCATGAAGCTGGCCGACTTCCGCATGGTCAACCTTGCCCGTCTCCGCGCCGATCTGGAGAAGGGCAAGACCGTATTCAAGGCAGGAGACTACGCCCATGTCTAAGCCTGCCCTGGTGTTCGATCCCGTTACCGCTATCGGCTTCATTGGCCAGACCGTGCTCGTCGAACTGCGCTGGGACGACGACAACGAAATGCTCTGGCGCTGCTATCACGTCGTCGGCGTGGTGCTGCCTGTGCCCGGCGTGTTCGAAGAAGGCTACTTCCTCACCATGCCGTTCGATGGCAGCGAAGACCTGCCGGTCGAAGTCTACTTCGACAGCATCAACACCCTCCGCGTCGTGCGTGATCGTCACGCAACCGGCAAGGTGCTGGATCGCTTGCCGCTGCCGCCCCTGTTCCAGGGCCACGCCAAGGAAGGGGAGTGCAGCCATGCGTAAGCCACGTATCCATCTCGATGCTGCCACTGCTCTGAGCTATGTCGGCAAGACTGTGCTGGTTGAAACCGCCTGGGACGCTGAGCCGGAATCCTTCTGGCAATGCATCCAGATTGTCGGCGTGCTGATCCCGACCCCGGATATGCAAGGCGCCCCGTGCTTCTTGGGTGTCGAACTCAGCTCCAGCACGCGCAACCCGAACGAGTTCTACTTCGACGACATTTGCTCTATCAGGGCGATGCGGTACCGCGACCGGCATGGTTCCGGCAACGTACTGGGCCGCATGACCCTGACCCATTCCGCCGATGGTTCCGGGTCAGGGGCCGCGCTCCCGGCTCGTCGGAACAGCTCCACCGTTCCGGCGAACGGAAGCACGGGCGCAGCGAACCCTTGACCGCGCACCATGAATATCAGCCTGACAACGGGAGTGTGGGGTAGCTTCACCACCCCGCGCTCCCGAGCCCTCGGCGGCAAGAGTGGGATGACAAGGGCAAAGCCCTTGGTGTGTGAGGGCCGCTGAATGAGCACCGTTGCCGTGCAAGTGTGCATGAGCTGGGTGAACCACCCTGACGGCTCGCTCTCTTGCTCCCTGCTTGGCTGGCAACAGGCCTATCTGATTCCGCCCGAAGCGGCAGGATACGTCGACATTCTCGTATCCGGTGGCTTTTCTCCTGAGGCTTTTGGGGTGGGCTTTGGCGGCACCTTGCTTGCCTTCGCCATCGGTATTTCAGGCGGCATGGTCGCCTCAGTCCTGCGCCGCATGCGCTAACCCGGAGCGTTTCCCATGGAAGCCTTTCACCCTCTCTCTTGCCTTCTGTTTCTCCTCTCCCTGGCCTACAGCTTTGGTCAGTCCATCAGCCAGCAGCCAAACGATCTACGTCCGCTTAGATGGCTTGAGGAGGAGGTGGCGTGCGCGCCGCGAGCGAGCGGTTCAGTTCAGAGGGAGCGAGCGGCAAGCGCGCCGCTGACGCCCCTGTAACACGTCAGAAAGTAAGACGAAAACTTCCGCAGTAATCAGCAATAGGTGACCAAGTGAAAAAGCCAAAAGACTTCCTGAGACTCGACATGCTGGCGCGTGAAGATGCGACTGGCCGGCTGTTCGTAGACCCGGGCAACGCCCGTATCGTTGACCTGTCGAAAGTCCGCCTGCTGCACTGCGGCGTCGATACCGTTCGCCAGTTGTACCGTGGCCTGCTCCGGCCGGAGCTGCTGTGCCTGTTCGACAAACCCGGCACCATCGTCGACTTCGCGGGAGAGCGCTGGCATGCAGGCCGTGTCAGCAAGGATTCGGGCTACCAGTACAAGCTGCAGAACGCCGACCTGGGCTTTGTGCTGCTGCTCAAGAACTACAACGCCAAAGTCGAGAACATCGGCCCACACCTGAAAATCGAAGTGTCACCCCATGCCATCGACAGCCTGTCGCCCGAGCGCCTGCAGGCCCGCATGGATTTCTACGCCGAACAGATCCTCACCCACATCGAACGCAACCAATGCGCGGTGCATCTCGCCCTGGATGTTCAAGGCTGGCAACCACCCGCTGATCTGGTCGCCCGCATGCACTGCCGCGCCCGATCTGCTCGCGATATCTCCGGTATCAAGGAAATCACCTGGGACACGAAAAGCAGCGTCTACGGCCGTGGCGAGACTTACATGTTCGGCTCTGCCGGTGGCGTGCAACTGGCGATCTACAACAAGACCGAGCAGGCCAAGGCCACCGATAAGCTCGACTACTGGGAAGGCGTCTGGCGGCGTCGTGACAGCTTCGACGAAGGCGACCCGGACAACTACAACCGGGACCAGACCGTGTGGCGCGTAGAGCTGCGTTACCACCACTCGGTGATCCAGCAGTTTGCCTCTGGCTCCGTCGATCTGCACACCGGCAACGCCATCGATACCAACAGCTACGCCGCCTTCACGCCTCACTTGGATGGCCTCTGGCGCTACGGCATGCAGCAGTTCAAGTTGCTGGCTCGCCCTGGGTACTACGAACCGATTTGGACCCTGCTACGTGAAGACGCCCGCGTTGATCTGCCGGTCGATTCTCTGCTGGATGACACCGAGTACAAGCGCAACTACAAGACGTCTCGAGGCTTCTCCGGCAAGAATGTGGAATTGTTCCTGGGAAACTTCGTAAGCCTGCTGGCACGGGAGCGAGTGGGCGCTAGAAAGGGCTTTTACCGGCTCAAGGATTGGGAATGCTGGCCGGTGATTCGTGACCACTACGCCGCTAAGGGGATGGACGAGGATGGGCTGTACAAGCACCTCAAGAACATCCTGGAGGAACGGCACGTAAGGTGGGGCAGGGCGATCTGATGGCGATCATCCAACAGCCTGACGGGCGCTGGAAGGTCGATGTAGAACCCATCAAGGGGCGGCGCTTCCGCAAGACCTTCAAGACCAAGGCTGAGGCGCAACGGTTCGAAACGTCCTGCAGGGCCAAGGTGATGGAAACGCCCGACTGGGCACCCAAGCCAAAGGACCGCCGCAAGCTCTCTGAGGTGTTCACCCGCTATTACGATCTGCACGGCCACACCCTGGCCGACTCCAAGCGTTTGAAGCAGGTGCTGGCGAACATCGCTCATGACCTGGGCGACCCGGTAGCCGCCAAGTTCACCGCTGACCAGTTCTGCACTCTGCGCGGCAAGCTGCTGGTTGAGGGCATCAACGGCAAGACGCTGAACAACCGCCTGGGCTACGTGAAGTCGGTATTCAACGAACTGCATCGCCTGGGCGATATCGACTACCCGAACCCGTTGGCCAAGGTGCGTCCGTTACGCCTGCAGGAACGCCCGCTGTCGTATCTGACCCAGGAACAGATAACCGAGCTGCTGGAGGCCTTCGACAACTACCCGAACTGCACGCATATGGCGCTGATCGCTCGCGTCTGCTTGGCCACCGGGGCACGTTGGGGTGAGGCTCAGGGGCTGGTGCCATCCAGGGTGAAGAATGGTGCGGTGACTTTCGCCAATACCAAGTCGAGACGCACACGAACCGTGCCCATCGCGCCGGCCCTGGAGCGGATGCTGTTGGACTACTTCAAGGAATACGGGGCGTTCCCGAACTGCATCCGGCATTTCAGTCGCGTGCTGCAATCGACGTCGATCACGCTACCGGCAGGACAAGCCACGCATGTTCTGCGGCACACGTTCGCCAGTCACTTCGTCATGGCCGGTGGCAACATCCTGACCTTGCAGAAGGTCCTGGGACACTCCTCGGTGACGATGACCATGCGCTATGCACACTTGTCGCCCGATCACCTGCAGGACGCGCTACGCCTGAATCCCATCGTCGACACTTTATCGACACTTCCAAAACCCGGAAACGAAAAAGCCCTGTAAAAACAGGGCCTTAAAGCTGCAATTTTGGAGCGGGTGATGGGAATCGAACCCACGGCTCTAGCTTGGGAAGCTAGGGTATTACCATTATACGACACCCGCAGCGGGCGCCTTTATACCGGAAGCGGCGGCGGAAATGAAGCGCAAAGCGCATCCGCTCCGCGCTCGGTGCCTTTCATACCGCCATCGCCTGGAGGTCGCGCAGGTCGCCTTTGACTGGCAGTTGCAGGCGTTTGCTGGGGGCGTTGAAGAAGTTCAGCAGCACGCGTTGGGTCTGCAGCCAGGCGGCCTTGTGTTCCATGTCGAGGAAGTGGCCAGCGTCGTTGATCACGGCGAACTGGGCGTGGTCGATGTGCTGGGCGAACAGGCAGGCGTCTTCCACCGAGGTGTATTCGTCGCGGTCGCCGTTGACGAATATCAGCGGGATGTCGATGGCCTGCAGGCATTCCTTGCCGCAGTTCGCTTCCATGCTCAGAACCTGCTTGATGTGTGCGTACATCTGCCGGTACTCATGCTCATCCAGGGTGCTGACGTGCTTGTGGTTGAAGCGCTTGAACAGCGACGGCAGGTGCTTGCCGATGGTGCTGTTGACCAGCAGGGCGACGTTGTCGCGGTCTACCGAGCCGAGGAAGCGCAGGCCCTTGTGCAGGTAGTCGAGCATCGGCACGTTGAGGATCGGCGAGAAGGAGCAGACGGCAGCTTTCTCCAGGGTCGCCGGGCGTTGGGCCATGGCGAGCAGGGAGGCAACGCCACCCCAGGAGAAGGACATCAGGTAGTTGGCACCGTAGTGGTCGATCAGGTGCAGCAGGATCGCCGCTTCGTCTTCCTTGGTGATGGGTGTGAAGTCGCTGTTGTAGGGTTTCGACTGGCCGGCATAGGGCAGGTCGAAGGCCACTACGTTGAACTGTGGTTGCAGGTATTTGATCGTTTGCGTGAACGAGGCCGTGGTCGCCAGAGAGCCATTGACCAGGATGATGGTCTTGCTTGCTGCCGGGTTGCCGTAGAACTCCGTGTGTACCTTGTGCTTCCTGTTGATCTCGACGACTGCGGTTTCTGGCCTCATGTCGTTTCCTCCTGGCGCAAGTGTGTCAAGGCGAGCGGCGGCCGTTCGCATTTGATTGAGCAGTCAGAAAAGCGCCTGAGCGTGACAGCTTGATGTCAGGCTGGAGATTTTTGTAAGTATTTGAATTTCAAGCAGTTAGGATCGAAACAGGCGAGCACTCCAGACCTTTTGCAAGGCCGTGGAGAGGGCGGTGTTACCAGGCAGGAATCCAGTCAGCGCAGAGCGCCAGCAACTGAAAGAAGGCTTAGCTGTCTCGTAGTGACTGATTGGTCATCTCAAGACTTATGGTTCGATTCAAGCAGTTACCTTGCAGCCACGCAAGGGTGAGTCACATCTTTATCATGCTTTAGCGGTGCCGTTGGTCGGTTCGTGTTTTTTGCTGCGCGGGAGGGATCAGACGCTGGCGATTTCTGCCGCTGTCAGCGCGCGGTATTGGCCGGGGGCGAGCTGCGGGTCAAGGACGATTTCGCCCATGCTTTCACGGTGCAGGGCGACGACGCGGTTGCGGAAGTGGCCGAACATGCGCTTGACCTGATGGTAGCGGCCTTCGAACAGCGTCAGCCGTGCTTCGTGGCTGCTCAGTAGGTCGAGCTGGGCGGGTAGGGTGGTGAGATCCTCGAAGGCGAAGTACAGGCCCTGGGCGAAGACCTCGGCGTACTCGGCGGTGATCGGCTGTTCGGTGGTGACGTGGTAGACCTTGGGTTTGCGCTGCTGTGGCTGGGTGATGCGGCGCGACCAGCGCCCGTCGTTGGTGATCAGCAGCAGGCCGCTGGTGTTGAGGTCGAGGCGGCCGGCCAGGTGCAGGTCGTGCTTGTCCGGCTCGTCGAGCAGGTCGAGGACGGTGCGGTGTTCGTCGTGCTCGGTGGCGCTGACCACGCCGACCGGTTTGTGCAGCATCCAGTAGCGTGCGCTGCGCCCGGCTTGCAGCAGTTCGTCATCCAGCTCGATGCGCTGGAAGTCGCGTACTTCATGGCGCGGGTCTTGAACCACCGCGCCGTCCACACGCAGGCGTCCGGCGCTGATCAGCAGGCGGCTGTCCTGGCGACTGAAGCGGGGAAAGTTGCTGAGAAAACGATCCAGGCGCATGGCTCAGTTCTGTTCGCCGCGCTCGGCCGCATCCAGCGCACCGGCGCAGGCGGGGCACAGGCAGGCCTGGTCACGTTGTTCGGGCGTCAGACGCGCTAGCGCGGTTGGGTCGATTTGCGCGTCGAAGCACCAGCAGGGCTCTTCACGCCCGGCGGCGACGCTGCACTGGTTGGCCTTGCCGCACAGCGGACAGCGTTGCGTGTCCATCAGCTGTCGACGCAGACGCGGTCGCGACCGGCCTGTTTGGCGCGGTACAGCGCGCGGTCGGTGCGGCCGAGCAGGGCGTGCAGGCTTTCGCCGGTTTGCCACTGGCTGAGACCGAGGCTGACGGTGACTTGCAGGGTATGGCCTTCGACTGCATAGCGTTGTTCGGCACATTGCTGGCGCAGTTTCTCGGCCAGGTCATGGGCGGCCTGGCGGTCGGTGTTCTTCAGCAGCAGGATGAATTCCTCGCCGCCCCAGCGGCAGAGAATGTCGGACTGGCGCAGCGCGCCGCGCAGTTGCTGGGCGAAGTCGTGCAGCACCTGGTCACCAGCGAGGTGGCCGTGCTGGTCGTTGATCAGCTTGAAGTTGTCCAGGTCCAGCAGCACGGCGCACAGCGGGCTGCTGTCGCGCTGCGCTTCCTGCAGGGCCTGTTCGGCGAGGATGTCGAAGCCGCGGCGGTTGGGCAGTTCGGTGAGGCTGTCGGTGGTGGCCAGGGCAGCGATACGTTGTTGATAGCGACGAATCGCCAGGCTCACCAGGGTCAGCACGATGACGGTGACCAGCAGGCACAGCAGCAGGTTGATGTAGAGCCCCTGGCGGATGCCGGCCAGGGCCTTGTCCTGCTTGTCGACGAACAGGTACCACTCCAACTCGGGGATGTAGCGCACGTTGAGGAAGTGCTCACGGCCCTGCTCCTGGTATTCGAACTGGCCGCTTTGTGGCGTCGGCAGTTTTTCCATCAGGCCATCGAGGCCGGGTACGTCAGCCAGCGAATCGCCGACCTGGGCGCCCATCGGCCCGCCCTGGGCACCGGTCAGGGTGATGCGCCCGGTGGTGTCGACGAAGTAGACGCTGCGCTCGTAGCGCGCCTGGTATTCGTCGATCAGCTTGACCACGGCATCGACCGCCAGGCCGACGCCGGTGGCGCCGATGAAGCTGCCGTCGTAGTCGAGCACCTTGTAGTTGATGAAGATGGTCAGGCGGTCGGCGTTGGCCATGTCGACGTCGACGTTGATCTCGTAGGGCTCCTTGAGGCCGCGCACGCGGTAGTACCAGACGTCGCGCGGCTCGTCCGGCTTGACCTGCTTGAGCACGCCCTTGGCCTGGTAGTAGGTGCCGGTCTTGTCGGAGACGAAGAAGCTGGTGAAGGCGCCGTAGTGCTCCTGCACTTCACGCAGGTAGCGGGTCATCTGCCCGTTGTCCTGTTCGCCGGCCAGCACCCAGTCACGCAGGAAGGTGTCGCGGGCCATCATCGAGGAGATGAGGATGGGGCGCACCAGGTCCTTCTGGATTTCCGAGTAGACGGTGTCGGAGGTCAGCGGCAGTTCGGTGTTGATGATGCTGTCGCGAATCGAGTCGCGCGAGGCGTAATAGCTCAGCAGCGAAGTGGTGAGAAAGCCGCTACCGAGCAGGAACAGGAGCAGTAACACCAACGAGGTTTGCGTGTGCCGTTTGGGGCGCAGGGACATGGGTGAATCCGGGAGCGGGTTGATGGCGTGATGCTAGCTTGCCGGAAGGGGATAGCGCCAGTTGTGATCACAATCGGCGCGGTTTATCGGTTGCGAATGCTGGGTGAGATGCCCGGATTGCATCGGGGCTACGGGTCTGTTGTAGGAGCGGCTTCAGCCGCGATTGAGGTTACCGGTATTGCGGTGGCGCATGAGGATGTCGCGGCTAAAGCTCCTCCCACAGGGAATCGGTGGATTGGGGAGTGTTGTGAAAACGCGACCAACACTTCTTCGGCAGGGAATCGGCGTTCGTGTGGATCGCGGCTGAAGCCGCTCCTACGTGATCGCTGTTGCAGCGCAATGCCGCCCAGCCCCTCCCACAGGATGTTCGCGGACCCTGTGGGAGGCGCTTCAGCGGCGAGCTTTTCAGGCTTCTTCCAGCACCACCACGCGCTGCCCGGCGCGTACGGGTGAGCCTGGTTGCACGCGCACTTCGCGCACGGTGCCGGCCATCGGCGCGGTGAGCGGGATTTCCATCTTCATCGACTCGAGGATCACCAGCACGTCACCAGCCTGCACCTGCGCGCCGGGTTCGACCTGCACCTGCCAGAGGTTGCCGGCGACGTGGCTTTCGATGGCGTGCTGGCCGCTGGCGAGCGGGGCATCCTCGCCCTGTTCGGGCGCGGCTTCCTCGACCTCGAAGTGGGCCTGGCCGCTGTCGATCCAACGCTGGCGCTCGGCGTCGAAGGCCGCGCGTTGTTGCTCGCGGAAGGCGGCGATGCCGTCGGCTTCGTCATCGAGAAACTGCTGATAGTCGGCCAGGGCCAGTTCGCTGTGTTCGATGCGCAGTGGGTAGCGACCGAGCGGGAAGTCGCGGCGGATGCGCAGCAGTTCGTCCGCGCTGACCGGGTAGAAGCGAATCTGGTCGAAGAAGCGCAGCAGCCAGGGTTTGCCGTCGAAAGCTTCGACCGCGCGGTAGCGGTTCCACATCTGCAGGGTGCGGCCGACGAACTGGTAGCCACCGGGGCCTTCCATGCCGTACACGCACATGTAGGCGCCGCCGATGCCGACGGAGTTCTCCGCCGTCCAGGTGCGCGCCGGGTTGTACTTGGTGGTGACCAGGCGGTGACGCGGGTCGAGCGGCGTGGCCACCGGCGCGCCGAGGTAGACGTCGCCCAGGCCCATCACCAGGTAGCTGGCATCGAATACGGTGCGGTATACCTCGTCGAGGTTCGGCAGGTCGTTGATGCGGCGGATGAACTCCAGGTTGCTCGGGCACCAGGGCGCGTCCTTGCGCACGGTGGTCATGTACTTGTCGATGGCCAACTGGCAGGCCGGGTCGTCCCAGGACAGCGGCAGGTGGACGATACGCGACGGTACGCGCAGGTCTTGCGCGGCGCACACGGCGTCCCACTCGCCGGCGACTATATCGAGCAGCGTCTGCAGCGCCAGGGTTTCCGGCTGGTAGTGCACTTGCAGCGAGCGGATGCCGGGGGTTAGGTCGATCACGCCGTCCAGTTGCTTGGCTTCCAGTGCCTGCATCAGCGCATGGCCACGGAAGCGCAGCACCAGGTCGAGTTCCGGCTGGCCGATTTCCAGCAGCAGGTGGGTGTCGCCGGACAGGCGTGCGACCAGGCGGGTGTCGGCTTCGCCGATGTCGAGAACGATGGGCGAGGTGAGGTCGACCACGGACAAGCCCCCTCTCCCATTTATGGGAGAGGGCGCGTGCGAGATGGCAGGCGCAGCCCTCTCCCCCGGCCCCTCTCCCGCAAGCGGGAGAGGGGAGACAAGCGCGAGTTTGCTGACCTCTGTGTCGCGTGCCTTGGCCAATTCCCGCGCCGTGGCGGTATCCACCGGTACGAAGCGCACCTTGTCGCCGGCCTTGAGTTGGCCGAGCTGCCACAGGTCGGCCTCGATGATGGTCACCAGGCAGACGAAGCCGCCCAGGCTGGGGCCGTCCGGGCCGAGGATCACCGGCATGTCGCCGGTGAAGTCCACCGCGCCGATGGCGTAGGGGTTGTCGTGGATATTGGACGGGTGCAGGCCGGCTTCGCCGCCGCTGTCGCGCACCCATTCCGGCTTCGGCCCGATCAGGCGCACGCCGGTACGGCTGGAGTTGAAGTGCACTTCCCAGTCGGTGGCGAGGAAGGTGTTGATGTAGCGCTCGCTGAAGTATTCCGGTGCGCCATGTGGGCCGTAGATCACTCGCAATTCGCGCACGGCCGGCAGGGCCGGGCAGAGTTCGACAGGCAGTTGCGTGCCGCTGCTGGTATCGCTCAGCGGCAGCAAGTGCAGGACGTCGCCGGCACGCAGGGCACGGCCGCCATGGCCACCGAACTGGCCGAGGGTGAAGGTGCTCTTGCTGCCCAGGTAATCCGGCACCTGGATGCCACCGCGAATGCTCAGGTAACTGCGCGCGCCTACGCCTGCAATGGTGCCGAGCGTCAGGGTGCTGCCGGCCTTGATCAGCAGGGCGGTGTTCATCGGCTGTTCCACGCCATCGATGCTCAGCGGAATCTCGGCACCGGTGACGGCGACCACGGCGTCGGTATTGAAGCGCAGGGTCGGGCCGCTCATGGTGATTTCCAGGCCGGCGGCGCCTTCTTCGTTGCCGAGCAGGCGGTTGCCCAGGCGCAGGGCGCGGCTGTCCATCGGCCCGGAGGGTGGTACACCGACAGCCCAGTAGCCGAGGCGGCCGGGGAAGTCCTGCACGCTGGTCTGGGTGCCGGCGCTGAGTACCTCGAAGGTGGTCGCCTGGTAGACGAGGTTTTCCAGGCATCGGGTCCACGGGTTACCGCTGGCGAACGGGGCATCGCTGAGGATCTGGCGCAGGTAGTCGCGGTTGCATTCCACGCCGTACAGCACCGAGTCGGCCAGGGCTTTGTCCAGCGCGGTGCTGGCCTGCTCGCGGGTCGGCGCCCAGGTGATCAGCTTGGCGATCATCGGGTCGAAGTAGGGCGGGATCTCGCAGCCGGCTTCGACCCAGGTGTCGATGCGCAGGGCTTTACCGTCGGCTTCGGGAAATTGCACGGCGGTGAGCAGGCCGGGGCTGGGCTGAAAATCGCGGCCCGGGTCTTCGGCGTACAGCCGCGCCTGGATGGCGTGGCCGGATGGCTTCAGGCCTTTGGCCAGTTCGCTCAGCGGCGCTAGGTCGCCGGCGGCCAGCTCGATCATCCAGCGCACCAGGTCGACGCCCCACACCTGTTCGGTGACGCCGTGCTCGACCTGCAGGCGGGTGTTCACTTCGAGAAAATAGAAGCGCTCGGCTTCGCTGTCGTAGACGAACTCGACGGTGCCGGCGCTGCGGTAACTCACCGCCTTGGCCAGCTTGATCGCCGCGGCGCAGAGTTCGTCGGCCATGCCGGCCGGCAGGTTCGGTGCCGGGGTTTCTTCCAACACCTTCTGGTTGCGCCGTTGTACCGAGCAGTCGCGCACGCCGAGGGCAAGCACTTCGCCCTGGCCGTCGCCGAACACCTGCACTTCCAGGTGACGGGCGCGCTGGATGTACTTCTCGATAAACACGCCGCTGTCGCTGAAGTTGTTCTGGCCGAGGCGTTTGACCGCCTCGAAGGCCTCGCTTAGCTCGGCGGCCGAACGGCAGACGCGCATGCCGATGCCACCGCCGCCAGCGGTGCTCTTGAGCATCACCGGGTAGCCGACCTGCTCACCGGCTACCAGCGCGGCATCGAGGTTTTCCAGCAGCTCGGTGCCTTCGAGCATCGGCACGCCGTGCTGTTTGGCCAGGGCGCGGGCAGTGTGCTTGAGGCCGAATACGCGCAGTTGCTCGGGCGTTGGGCCGACGAAGGCGATGCCGGCGGCTTCGCAGGCTTCGGCGAAGGCCGCGTTTTCGGAGAGAAAGCCGTAGCCGGGGTGGATGGCTCGGGCGCCGCTGCGTTTGGCGATGTCGAGAATTTTCTCCACAACAAGGTAAGTCTGCGCGGCCGGGCCGTCGCCGAGGGAGAAGGCCTCATCGGCCTGCTGCAGATGCAGGCTGGCGGCGTCGGCTTCGGAGTACACGGCCACGCCGCCGACGTTCAGCTCACGCAGGGTGCGCAGGATGCGGCAGGCGATGGCGCCACGGTTGGCGATCAGGAGTTTCTCAAACATCAGGGTGACCCTCGAAGGTCATGGCGGGCCGTCCCGCTGTCATTCGTTATGTGCCACGGTCGTCCGTGGTGAAAATCCGGTGATGCGTGTTGCGCGTGTTGGCGGGACGCATTTTGTAGGGCGGGTGAAACCCGCCAAGGCTCGGCGGGTTTCACCCGCCCTACGTTAGTTCCACACCAGCACTTCGGCGGGGGTTGGGTTCCAGCCGTTGCACGGGTTGTTCAGTTGCGGGCAGTTGGAGATCAGCACGATGACGTCGGTCTCGGCCTTCAGCTCCACGTACTTGCCGGGCGCGGAGATGCCGTCCTCGAAGGTCAGGCTGCCCTCCGGGGTTACGGGAACGTTCATGAAGAAGTTGATGTTGGCGCCGATGTCACGCTTGCTCAGGCGGCCGTCGTGCAGGCTGGCGCGCAGGAAGTTATCGCGGCAGCTGTGCATGTAGCGCTTGTCCAGGGCGTAGCGCACGGTGTTGCTCTCTTGCGCGCAGGCGCCGCCGAGGGTGTCGTGGCGGCCGCAGGTGTCGGCGACGATGGTCAGCAGCGGCTTGCCGAGATTGGAGTAGAGCACCGTGCCGGTGGTCAGGTAGACGTTGTTCTGCTTGCGCAGGGTGCGCTGCGGGTCGAAGCGTTCGCGCGGATTGCGCGCGGCGAAGAACAGGGTGTCGATCGCCTGGTTGCCTTCCAAGTCGTGCAGGCGCAGGGTCTGCCCGGCCTTGACCTCGAACAGGTAGGGTTCGCCCGCCGGGATGGTGTGGCGGAAACTGGCAGTTTCGGGATGCAGGGTGCTGGCAGTAAGGCTCATCGGAGTGTCCTCAATCGCATTTACTGGGCTCCCGCCTTCGCGGGAGTGACGAGTTCGGCGTCCCCCACAGGCGGGACGGTGCTTGCGCCGAACGCCCTTCAGGGCGGCCCGAAGGACGAGCGCAGCGAGTCACCCATTCAAATGTACTGGCGTTCGGTGTTGTGGAAGCCGCGGCCGTTCTCCGGGCGCGAGGTGCGGCAGAGCACGGTGATGCCGTCGCTGTCGACCTTGCTCCAGCGAAGCTGCACTGGCTTGGGCGCGTACTGCGGGTTCGGGTCCATCGGGTGCTGCAGGGCGGTGAGCACCACCAGGGTGTCCATCGGCGCGTACAGCTCGATGTAGTCACCGGCTTCGCTGTTGTGCGGCTGGAAGTGGAAGGCGCCGCCTGTGTCGACATCCACGCGGCTGAACAGGTTGAGGTTCATCAGCAGGTCGAGCAGGTTCAGATCCCACTTGCCCATTTCCACCAACAGGTTGTCCATGCCGTTGCGGAAGAAGCCGTTGCGCAGTTCCTGGTAGCGGCCCTGGCCGTACTTCTCGCTGACTTCTTCGGCGTTGAGTACGCCGCCGAAGCTGTCGTGCCAGCCACAGGTATCGGCCGTGATCGCCGCCAGCACCTTGCCCATGTCCGAGTACAGGCAGTGGCCGGCGGTGAGCTTGGCGGTGTGTTGGCATTTCAAAGTATCGGGAAGGTTCAGGCGCTCGCTTTTTTCGGCGGCGTTGAACAGCAGCAGGCTGACGTTGGCGCCGCCTTCTATATCGGTGATGCGTAGCAGCTGGCCACGTTTGAGGATGAAGGAGGTATGGCCGCCACCGGGGACAGTTTCCTCATAGAGAGTGGGACGGAGAGTGAGGGCAGTGTTCATGAGTACCTCGGGATCAAAGCCTGGTCGTCAGGCGCCGGCAGGGGCGCCTGATCATCGTTGCGAGGGAGTGGGGGAGTACGCTTCAGAGCTTGCCGTCGACGGCCATCTGTATGTAACTCGGGTCGAAGCGCAGCTTGATGTTGGCGCTGTCGCCAGTGCTCACGTCGCCCGCGAAGGTCATGCCGATGGCGTCGGCGCTACGGGCGCCTTCACCGAGGATGCCGTGTTCGAAGCTGAAATTGGCGACCTTGGTCATGGTCTCCGGCAGGGCCGGGCTGGTGATGAAGTCGAGGGTTTCCTGCGGCGTGTAGAACAGCTTGGTGGTCGCCAGCTGCGATTGGTAACCGGCCAGGTCGGTGCCGGAGGCCTTGGCCATTTCGGTCAGGGCGTCGGTGGCTGCCGGGGTGCCGGCCTGCATCAGTTCGAGAATCTCGAACCAGGCGCCGACCAGGGCTTTGCCGAAGTCCGGGTTGTCCTTCAGGGTCTGGGTGTTGACCACCATCATGTCGAGGATTTCACCCGGGATCTTCGAGGAGTCGAACACCTGGGTGCTGCCAGGCTGGGCGTTGATCTCGGCGAGCATCGGGTTCCAGGTCGCGGCGGCCTGCACGCTGGAGGTGGAGTAGGCGGCGATGATGTCAGCGTCGGAGGTGTTCACCACGCTCACGTCGCGCTCGCTCAGACCTGCAGTTTCCAGCGCGCGGGCGAGGAAGTAGTGGGAGACCGACAGCTCCACCAGGTTGACCTGCATGCCCTTGATGTCGGCCAGGGTCTTGCCTTCGCCCTTGATCAGCAGGCCGTCGTTGCCGTTGGAGTAATCGCCGACAATCAGCGCGGTGCTGTCTACGCCACCGGCGGCGGGGATGGTCAGGGCGTCCATGTTGGTCATGGTGCAGCCGTCGAACTGGCCGACGCTGTACTGGTTGATGGATTCGACGTAGTCGTTGAGCTGCACGACATCGATGCTGATGCCGTATTTCTTCGCCCATTTGTCGATGATGCCGGAGGTGCTGGCCTGACCCCAGGGCATCCAGCCGGCGTAGAGCGTCCAGCAGACGCTGAAGTTGTCTTTCTTCTCGGCGTGAGCGCTGAAGCTGAGCACCGCGGCCAGACTGGCAGCGGCGAAGGAGAGCAGACGGTACTTGCGCATTTGGAACCTCCAGTGTTGTTGAGTACGGGCAGGAGTCGCGGCACGTTTCGAATCGTTCGAAAGGCGCGTTCTCCCGGGCTTTTATCCCGCCGTGTAACCTCACTGGAGGTCGATGACTCTCGGACCAGCACTTGCCAGGCAAGTCGGAACCCTAGTCATCCATTTCGCAAATTGTGGTGCCGCGATTCCGGGAAACCCCGGTTAGAACCTGCACACCTAGGTCGTAGCGAATAGCGTGCCAGCTCGCCAAAGCCCGTGATTGGGCGCTGCGGCAGCACTATCTGCCGTTTGCGTGCTGCCTGATGGGGCTTCAATGGTGTGCGCTGCACCGTTCGAGGGCGATTTGGCTTGCGGCATCGCCGCTCGATGGCATTCAGGCGATGGCATGGAAATCGCTATCGACTTTTGTGCAGGGGCGACCTCGCTATCGCCCTCGGGACGACCCGACCCGCTGCTCGTCTGGACGACCAGGTAACTCACTTGTTCAAGGGAGATTGCCATGGCGCATACCCATTTCACGTCCATTCCACTGATCGACGT
The DNA here is from genome assembly GCF_900115475.1 of Ectopseudomonas composti. GTDB lineage: Bacteria > Pseudomonadota > Gammaproteobacteria > Pseudomonadales > Pseudomonadaceae > Aquipseudomonas > Aquipseudomonas composti. Next base: position 190,869 of record NZ_FOWP01000010.1, on the reverse strand, counting down.
TTTCGGCCTGTATGCCGACGACCTGGCTCAGCGCCAGCGCGTTGCCGATGAGCTGGGCCGCGCGGCGCGCGACATCGGCTTTCTGCAGATTATCGGGCACGGCATTTCGCGTGAGCTGCGCGATGGGCTGATCGGCCAGGCACGCAGTTTCTTCGCCCGCCCGCTGGAGGAGAAGATGCGCTTCTACATCGGCCAGTCGAGTAACCACAGCGGTTACGTGCCGGAGGGCGAGGAGCAGTTCGCCGGTGGCAGCAAAGACCTGAAAGAGGCCTACGACGTCAATTACGACTACACCGAGGCGGCCCAGGTCTACCCGCTGCTGGGGCCGACGCAGTGGCCGGACTCGGCGGACTTCAAACGCGAGGTCAGTGCCTATTACCGCGCGGCGCTGGCGCTGGGCGACACGTTGTTCCGCGGCTTTGCCCTGGCGCTGGGGCTGGCCGAGAACACCTTCGCCGGCATCACCCGGCAGCCCACCAGCCAGTTGCGCATGATCCATTACCCGCTCGATCCCGATCCTGTGGCCGACCGTCCCGGCATCGGCGCGCACACCGACTACGAGTGCTTCACCATCCTGTTGCCCACCGCCGAAGGTTTGCAGGTGCTCAATGGCGACGGTCAGTGGATCGATGTGCCGCTGGTAGAGGACGCCTTCGTGATCAATATCGGCGACATGCTCGAAGTGCTCAGCAACGGCCATTTCGTCGCCACCTCGCACCGCGTGCGCAAGGTCAGCGAGGAACGTTTCGCCTTCCCGCTGTTTTGCGCTTGCGACTACCCGACGCGCATCGCCCCAATTGCCGGCCTGCCGCCGCGCGGCGAGCGTGTGTACACGCCGGTGAGTTGCGGCGACCACCTGTTCGCCCAGACCGCGCAGACTTTTCGCTATCTGCGCCAGCGGCTGGAGGACGGTTCGCTGCAGTTGCCGGATGGGTCGGCAGGTTTGTCCAGCTTTGGTCAAGGCCGCCGGGAGGTGACGGCATGAACCTGCTGGAACTGGCGGCACGTTACCCACAGCGCGCCGAAGGTGGCGTGCCGGACTGGATGCTCGGGCACTTTCGTCGGCGCACCATCAGCTTCGCCGATGGCCGCAGTGATGAGCGTACCCAGGTGCACTGGCTGCAAAGTCGCAGCTTCACCATCGACCTGCGCCTGCCGGATGCGCCCGCGTTGCCAGTGCGGGCCTGGCAGGACTACGACGCTGCCGAATTGCGCCAACTCGCCAACCACGAGGGCTGGGTGGCTGACAGTGTCTGGGAGAACGGCTACCTGAGCTGGCACGGCGGCGTGTCCCTGCAGCTGCACAACCGCTGGCCGGAACCGGCGCAGTTGCAGCGCATCGGCAATTGCATGATCGAGTTCGGCACCACGGGCGCCTATGTCGAGGACTGGCGTTTGCAGGCCAGCCGTGGGCCGCTGATCGGCCTGCGTTTGCTGGAGGAATGCGACGCCGAAAGCGGCGAAGTGCTGCAACGTGGCGGTGGTCTGATTCTCTGTGGCGAACAACTCGGCTGGGTTCATGGCCGCGGTAGGGAGCCTGGCGAGTCAGCGCTGCAACTGCGCGAGCGAGCTGAACGGGCGCAAGGTGATGGTGAGGCCCTGTCGGCGCTGTTCGACTGCGAGACCTCGCTGGCCTACGCCGATCAGCAGGGGCGTTATCAGGTGGCGCTGTCCACGGTGCCGGCGCGGGTGGGGCAGATGGTTTCGCTGGAGGGCTTCGAGCTGCCGGGCGCTGGGCGCGTCTGTCAGCACCTGCAACGCCCGGACGGCCGTGCGGTGGTGCGGACCTTTCTCATCGATACGCTGGAGCCGGATTGGCGCGCGGATCTTGTCACGCCGAGTACCGCTGAGGCGCAGTGCTGGTTCGCCGCCGAGGGCGAAACGCTGTCGCGCTATCTCGAAGTGTTGAGTTAGCCAGATGCTGACCGTCTGATTCACCGCTGAAAAGCTCGCCGCTGAAGCGCCTCCCACAGCTCGGGTCTGCTCGATCTGTGGGAGGGGTTTTCGGCTCGGGCATCCTGTTTTGCTCTACCTCCTGCATCCATGCAGTCGTAGCCGCGACGTTGTGGCTGAAGAGGCGGTGCGCGCGGCGCACCCTACGGGTTATCGCGCGGTTTGCGCTGCGTAGGGTGCCCTGTGCGCACCGAGATGGCCGCTGCAATCAACGGGCTGCGATACGCTCGGCCAACTCGCTGGGCAATTGCGCCTGCGCCCGGCGTGCTTCGTTCAGTGGGATGTCGTAGGTGATGCGTGCGCCGTAGGCGTTGGGCGCTTGCGGGTCGTGACGCACCTTGTCGAATACCAGCAGGCGGGTGCCGAGGCTGAAACCTTCGGACAGGTCATGGGTGACCATGAACACCGTCAGGCGGGTTTCCTGCCACAGCTCCAGCAGCAGCGCGTGCATGTCCTTGCGGATGCCGGGATCGAGGGCGCCGAACGGCTCGTCGAGCAGCAGCATGCGCGGTTGCATCACCAGCGCCTGGGCAATGGCCAGGCGTTGCTGCATGCCACCTGAGAGCGCGCTGGGGTACTTGTTCAGGGCATGGCCGAGGCCGACCTTGGTGAGAATCTCGGCGGCGCGTTCGCGCGCTTCGCGCTTGGCTGTGCCGAACAGCCGGCCAAGCACAGGCGAGCGGGGCAGCTCCAGGCCCAGGGCGACGTTGTCCAGCACGCTCAGGTGCGGGAATACCGAGTAGCGCTGGAACACCACGCCACGGCTCGGGTCAGGCTCGTTGGGCAGCGCCTGGCCGCTCAGCAATAGCTCGCCACGGCTCGGGCGTTCCTGGCCGAGCAGCATGCGCAGGAAGGTGGATTTGCCGCAGCCGGAGGCGCCGACCAGGGTGCAGAACTCACCCTCGTCGACCTTGATGTTGAGGCGTTCGAGTACGACCAGGTCACCGTATTCCTGCCACAGGTTGCGCGCCTCGATAAAGGCGGCTGTCGAGGTGCCGCTGGCGGCGGCGCTTGAGTCAGTCATGGCAGGTTCACTCAGCGGGACGACGTGTTGGCTGAACAGGGTCATGCCTTGCCTCCTTCATGCCAGGGAAAGCACAGGCGCAGTACCTGGCGCAGGCCCAGATCCATCAGCCAGGCCAGCAGGGTGATCCACACGACGTAGGGCAGGATCACGTCCATGGCCATGTAGCGACGTACCAGGAAGATGCGGTAACCGAGGCCGTCTGTGCTGGCGATGGCCTCGGCGGCAATGAGGAACAGCCAGGCCGAGCCGAGCATCAGGCGCAGCGAGATCAGCAGGCGCGGCATCAGTTGCGGCAGCACCAGGCGCAGGATCAGCGTCCAGGAGTTGGCACCGAGGGTCTGCGCCTTGATCAGCAGTTCGCCGGGAATCTCGCGGGCACGCTGTTCGATGTCACGGGCGATGCAGGGGGTGATGCCGATGACGATCAGCATCACTTTGGACAGCTCGCCCAGGCCGAAGACGATGAACAGAATCGGCAGGATGGCCAGCGGCGGAATCATCGACAGCACGGTGAGCAGCGGCGACAGCGGTGCGCCGAACAGCGGCACGCTGCCGGCGGCAATGCCCAGCACTAGACCCAACAGTGCGGCGATGCCGAGGCCGGTACCCAGGCGCTGCAGACTGGAAGCCGTGTCCTGCCAGAACAGGTACTGGCCGCTGCGTTTGTCTTCGGTAAAGGCCAGGCGGTCGATGGCATCGACCATCTGGCTGGCGCTGGGCAGCAGCTTGTCGTTGGGGTTTTCGGCCAGGCGACTGGTCGAGGCGCTGAAGTAGACGAATAGCAACAGCGCGAAGGGCAGCAGAATCAGCAGCAGGCGGCCGCTGCGATCCGGGTGGCGGTTGATCAGGCGCATGGCGAGTCCTCGTCGGGCCTTGGGCGGAATGCGTGCGTGGCTAGCGTGCGAAGAGGTCGCAAGGGATGAGGCGCACGGGCGTCTGGCCGTTCTGGTAGGCAGCTGGCTGCCGCTGATGCGAGTGGGGCGTACCCATGATGAATCTCCAGTTTGACAGGGGCGGGCAGGAGTTCGCGGCGGTTCCCCACTGAGGGGCGCGTTCTCCCGGGCTTTTGTCCCGCCGTGTAACCTCGCTGGAGGTCGCTAGCTCTCGGACCAGTCGCTCGCACGTGGCGAGCCGGAACCCTAGCCGGCTATTGGCAAATTGTGGTGCCGCGATCCCGGCGAACCGGGATTTTCCTGCACGAGCTGTTCTTAGCGAACATCGTGCCATGCGTCGTGAACCGCAGCAGGCGGCGTTCGGTTGCTGCTTGTCGACGGCAAGGTGCGCCGTGATGGTGCGCGACTTGGGCGGCGTGCTGCCTGTTGGGGCGTTCGGCGATTTTCAGAGTTTTCCGTCAGCGGCCAACTGCATGTAGTCGTGATTGAAGCGCAGCAGGATGCGTTGCGCGTTGCCCAGAGGCTGTTCGCCGCTGAAGGCGATGCCCAGGTTGCTCAGGCCCTGGCCGCTCTGGCCCAGCAGGCCGTGCGCATCGGCGAAACGAGCGACGCGCTGCATCAGGTCCGGCAGTTTGCCGGTACGGGTGAAGTTCAGTGCGGTGCGTGGCGAGTAGAACGAACGCAGGGTGCTGAGTTGCGCATCGAAATCCTCGGCACTGGTCTCGGCGGCAATGGCCATCTTCGCCCTGGCTTCGCGTCCGGCTACCGTGGGCAGGCCCAGCAAACGCTGGGTTTCGAACCAGGCACCGGTCAGTGCACGGCCGAATTCCGGGTGCTGCGCCAGGGTCTGACTGTCGACCACGGTCAGGTCGAGAATCTCGCCCGGAATCAGGTTGGAGGTGAACACCTGGCTGACCTCGGTCTTGCGCCGAATCTCGGCGAGGATCGGGTTCCAGGTGATCACCGCATCGCCCTGGCCGGCGAGGAAGGCGTCGGCGATGTCGGCGTCGGAGACGTGCTGGATGGTCACGTCGCTTTCCTCCAGCAGCGCCCATTCTAGCGCGCGGCTGAGCAGGTAATGAGAAACCGAGTTCTCCACCAGCAGCACGGTCTTGCCCTTGAGGTCTTGTATGCGCTTGCCGCTGCCACGCAGCAGCACGCCATCGGCGCCGTTGGAAAAGTCACCGATGATCAGCGCGGTGCTGTCCTTGCCGGCGGCGGCAGGAATGGTCAGGGCGTCCATGTTGGTCATGCTGCAGGCATCGAACTGGCCGGCGGTGTACTGCTCGATGGAGCCGACGTAATCCGGCACCTGCTGCACCTGGATGTCGATGCCGTACTTGTCCGCCCACTTCTTCACGATGCCCTGTTCGGCGGCATAGCCCCAAGGCATCCAGCCGGCGAAGATCGACCAGCACAGCTTGAAGGATTTCGGTGCGGCCTGGGCCGTTGGAGTGCCGAGCAGGCAGGCGCAGAGCAGGGCGGTAAGCAGAGAACGCATGGGCATGACCTCGAGTAATCAACGGGATGGGAAAGCGGGCAGCCGTGCTGCGCGTTCTCCCGGGCTTTTATCCCGCCGTGTAACCCCGCGGCTTCCCGCCGCTGCGTGAGGTCGCCCACTCTCGGACCAGCCACTCGCCCTGCGGCGAGCCGGAACCCTAGTCGGCCATTGCGATTCGCTACCACCTGCGATCCGTCGTGCGGATCGGCTTTCCGCTGCGGCTGCAAGCGAATGGCGTGCCACTCGGTGTTCATGTGCGGGGATGAGTGGCGCATTTGCGTCACCCATCACAGCCGACGAAGTGAATCGCACCTGTTCAGGTCGGCGCTGTCTGATGCCTCAGGGATCACCATCCCGGAGGCCGACATCGGTCGGCGTCGTCCCAGCGGTCACAGGAGGCCGCCATGCCCTACAAGATGCTGTTTTCCGCCTTGCTCTTGCTGCTTTCCGGTTGCGCCGTCTATGGCGATGGCTACGACCGTGGTTATCACAACGGCCACGGCTACCGGTACTACGACGGTTACCGGCGCGATTACTACCCGCCGCCACGCTACTACTACGAGGACCGTCGGCATAACTACTACCCGGCCCCTCCGCGCTACGTACCGGCACCACCGCCGCGTTACCAATACGGCCATGAGCAGCGTTACCGCGATGGCTACAAGCGTCATGAACAACCACGGCACGACTATCGCCGCGACCAGCGTCGCCAGGAACATCGCAGTGGGCAGATTCAGCGTGGTTGGGACGCTGGCCGCAAGACGCAGCAGCGTTTCTCCAGCGGGCGCAGCCATAACGAACAACGGCGTAGCGGCGAGCGCCGCTGGTAAGCCTGCCCTCAATCCGCCGCGTGTTCAGCACGCGGCGTCTGTTCATCCACCCGACGAATTGCTTCGACCATGGCCTGCGCCGCCGGCGACAGGCTGTGGCCGGCGCGGCTGACCAGGCCATAGGCTGAATGTTGATGCAGACCTTGAGGCAGCAGTGGCAGCAGGGCGAGCTGGCCGTTGTGAAGTTCGTCGGCGATCACGTCCCAGGGCGCCATGCTCAGTACATCGCTGTCGGCCACCAGGCGCTTGAGTACCAGGAAGTTGTCGCATTGCACGCTCAAGGGCTGCGCTCGTCCACTGGCCAGGCCCAGGCTACGTTCGACCACCTGCGGCAGTTGTGTGCCGGCCAGAGGGAAGTCGAGCAGATCGCGCAGTTGCAGGTCGCCACGCTGCAGTAGCGGATGAGACGGGCGACAGAACAGCACGCCCTGGTGCACGCGCAGCGGTTCGATATGCAATTGCGCGTCGTCCTGCAGCTCACGGATATCGGCGACGAACAGTTCGATGGCCGAGTCCAGCAGGCTATCGCGCAGCTCCAACCAGTTGGCGATATCCAGCTTCACCAGCACCCGTGGGTAGCGTTGCAGCAACTGCCCCAGTGCCTGCGGTATCAGTCGCGCGGCCGGGTAGGGGCCGGCGCCGAGGCGCAGTTCGCCAGCTTGCAGATTACCCAGCTGGTTGACCGCGTTGCTCAGCGCCAGGCTGCCCGCGAGCAAGCGGCGCGCATGCTCCAGCACCAGCTGGCCATGGGCGGTGAGGCTGACGCCGCGGCTGTGGCGATCCACCAGGGTGCAGCCGAGCTGACTTTCCAGTGCCTGGATGCTGCGGCTCAGCGCGGGTTGGCTGAGGTGCACGGCAGCGGCGGCGCGGGCGAAATGCTCGTGCTCGGCGAGGGCGACGAAGTGGCGGAGTTGGCGGAGATCGTTCATGCGCTTCCTGCATTAACTGGTCTATTCGAATGCATTGGAATTATCAGGTGGCCTTTGCCAACCTGCCAGTACTCCAACAACAAGAACTGCCAACGCCATGAGCACATTCTCTCGTTTCAGCGGCCTGCTACTGGCCGCCACCCTGCCATTGAGCGCCCATGCCGAGCTGCCGGCCGAGCGTATCGAACCCAGCATCAATGCCGAACTGGCTGCCCACACCAAGGTGTTCGCCCAGCAGGTCTATCGCGTCGCCGACAACGTCTATTCGGCGGTCGGCTGGCAACTGGGCAACGTGGTGATGATCGAGGCGCCGCAGGGGCTGATCATCGTCGACACTGGCGAGTCGGTCAGCGAGTCGCGCAAGATCATGACCGAGTTCCGCAAGCTCAGTGACAAGCCGGTCAAGGCGGTGGTCTACACCCACTTCCATCCGGATCACATCAACGGCGTGCAGGCATTCGTCAGCCGCGAACAGGTGGAGCGCGGCGAGGTGCAGATCTACGCCCACGAGACGCTGCTACAGAACGTGGTGGCGCAGGGGGCACTTGTCGGGCCGATTCTCGGTGTGCGCTCGGCGTACAGCTTCGGCTCGTTTCTGCCGGCCAGCGATCAGGAGGGCATGAATGGCGGCATCGGCCCGCTGGCCAAGCCCGAGGCATCTTCCTTCATCGCGCCGACCGTGACCTTTGGCGAGCGCCTGGACACCCGTATCGCCGGCCTCGACGTGCAGTTCTTACATGTGCCGAGCGAGGCGCCTGACGAAATCACCCTGTACCTGCCGGCCAACCGCGTGTTGATCAGCGCCGAGGTCGATCAGGGGCCGACGCTGCCGAACATCCACACGTTGCGCGGTACCAAGTTCCGCGACCCGGTGCAGTGGGTCGAGAGCCTGGACAAGCTGCGTGCCTACCAGGCCGAGTACATGGTGCCGCTGCATGGCCGACCGGTCAGCGGCCAGGACAAGGTCGAGGAAGTGCTGCGCATGACCCGCGATGGCATTGCCTACATCCACGACCAGACCGTGCGCTGGATGAACAAGGGGCTGACGCCGGACGAGTTGGTCGAGAAGGTCAAGCTGCCGCCGCACCTGGCTGGCTACACGCCCTATCTGCGCGAGTACTACGGTACGGTGAAGCACAGTGTGCGGCAGATCTATAACGGTTACCTGGGCTGGTTCCAGGGCGACCCGGTGGCGCTCGACCCGACTCCGCCGCGGCAGCAGGCCGAGCGCCTGATCGCCCTGGCCGGCGGCCGTGAGAAGTTACTGCTGGAGGCCGGCAACGCCTACCTCAAGGGCGACTATCAGTGGGCCGCCGAGCTGGCCAGCTACGCCATTCGCGTCGACCACGAAGACAAGCTGGCGCGTGAGATCAAAGCGCGCAGCTTCCGTAAGTTGGGCTACGCCAGCATGAACATCAACTGGCGCAACTGGTACCTGATGAGCGCCATGGAACTGGAGGGCAAGCTCGACGGCGACACTATTCGCCAGCGCTCGGTGGAGATGCGCAAGGTCTTTCTCTCGCCGGACATGGTACGCAGCTTCACCCCGCAGAGTTTTCTGCAGAAGTGGGTGACGCGTATCGATCCGGACAAGGCTGACGATGTCGAGCTGACCCTGGGCTTCAGCTTCCCCGACGTTGACGAGCAGTGGGCGCTGGAGGTTCGGCGCGGCGTGGCGCAGCTGCACAAGGGCATTCCCAAGGGCACTACTTTGCGCCTGAGCATGGACAAGCGCTTCATGGAAACCCTGCTCACCGGTGAGGGCGGCCTGGTCAAGGGCGCTCTGCTCGGTGATGTGCAGGTCGATGGCAACCTTCTGGAGATTCGTCGCTTCCTCAGTTGCTTCGACTTCAGCGACGAGGCGTTCGGCCTGACCCTGCGCTGAGGGCTGATCCCGTAGGGCGGGTGCAACTCGTCATCGTGCTGAAGGCGAGTTAAATCTGTCCTACGAGGGGCCGCGTCAGCTTGTAGAAGAGCCTCCGCATCGGCCAGGCATAGCACTTGGCGCCAGTCGAAAGGGAGGCGGCTCTCGCTGGAAAGGTTCGGCACACTCGAGGTTCATCCAATCGGAGTCTCACGATGAACCTGCTGTCTTTCGCCAAGGGTGCCCTGACCATGTTCTGGCTGGTGGCGCTGCTCAACCTGTTCTACCCCTTCGCCACGCCGCTCGGCGGCTGGGTCAACTGGGCGGCGCTGCTGGTGTTGTTGGCACATGTCGGCGAGCTGCTGCTATTTCGCGCGCGACTGCAGGGGTTGCCGGGGCAGTGGTGGCAACGTCTGCAGGTGCTGCTGTTCGGCATGCTGCATCTGCAACGCTTGCGTTAAGCGCCTTCCCCCGCTGAAACACTGGACACTCTCGCCGTCATAACGGCGAAGTGCCATTGTCTTTTTTCCCTTCAGCCCGCACCATTCCCGCCGTGTTCCAGGGGCTGTCAGGCCCGAGACGGATTGCCGATGTTTCGAGGTTGCGCAGGCGCAGGTCGATTTGGGCGGGGCCGGCGCAAGTCGCTCCTGGCCGCGCCGTTGCTGCTGGTTCTGCTTGCCGGCGTGCTGCATGCAGACTGGGATTTCAATCTGATCAGCCAGCGAGCCGAGAAACTCTATGGGCCTCTCGGCGATGGCAAGGCGCGCATCGACGAGTGGCAGGCGCTGCTACAGCGTCTGCCGGCACTGGACGAGGCCGAGCAGCTTGAAGCGGTGAATCGCTTCTTCAACGCCAGCCTGCGTTTTCGCGATGACATCGAGGTCTGGCGGCAGAACGATTATTGGGCGACTCCGGTCGAGGCCCTGCGCAAGGGGGCAGGTGATTGCGAGGACTTCGCCATCGCCAAGTACTTCACCCTGCGTGAGGCCGGCGTCGCCAGCGACAAGCTGCGCATCACCTACGTCAAGGCGCTACGCCTGAACCAGGCACATATGGTGCTGACCTATTACGCCACGCCTGATTCAATGCCACTGGTGCTGGATAACCTGATCAATGTGATTCGCCCTGCCAGTGAGCGCTCGGATCTGCTGCCGGTCTATGCCTTCAATGCCGAGGGTTTGTGGCTGGCCGGCAAGGGCGCTGGCAAGCAGGTGGGGGACGCCAAGCGCTTGTCGCGCTGGCAGGATCTGTTGAAGAAGATGGCCGCCGAGGGGTTCCCGGTGGAACCGGGTCGATAGGAGTCGAGATGTCTCTGTTTAAACAATTGTTGATTGCCATCTGCCTGTTCCTGGTGGTCGCCTTTACCGGCAGCTTCATGGTCGGCCTGGAAAGCTCCCGCGAGCAGTACGTCAACCAGTTGCGTTCGCATGCTCAGGATGCTGCCACCGCATTGGGCCTGTCGCTGACGCCGCACGTCGACGACCCGGCGATGATGGAGCTGATGGTCAGCTCGATCTTCGACAGTGGCTACTTCCAGAGTATTCGGGTGATCGACATTGCCAGCGGCAAGACCCTGGTCGAGCGCAGCGGCGTGCCTGACGCGGCAGATATCGAGGCGCCGCAATGGTTCGTCGACCTGATCGGCCTGGAGCCGGAGGTGGGCGACGCCCTCGTCAGCCGTGGCTGGGAGCAGGCGGCGCGGGTGGAAGTGCAGAGCCATCCGTTGTTCGCCATTGCCCGACTGTGGCGCAGTGCCCTGGGCAGCCTCGGCTGGTTGCTCCTGTGTGGCCTGCTCAGCGCTGGCGTGGGTGCCTTCGTGCTGCGTCGCCAGCTCAAACCGCTGGATTACATGGTCGAGCAATCCCATGCCATCGCCCGCCGCGAATTCCTCAGCCTGCCGATGCTGCCGCGCACCCCTGAACTGCGCCGTGTCGTCGAAGCGATGAACCAGATGGTGGAAAAGCTCAAGGCGCTGTTCCAGGAACAGGCGGAACGCAGCGAGCGGCTGCGTGACGAAGCCTACAAGGACAGCCTGACCGGGCTGGCCAATCGTCGCTATTTCGAGATGCAGTTCCAGGTTCGCCTGGGCGCTGAGGATGAAACCAACTCGGGTTACCTGCTGATGATCAGGGTTCGTGATCTGGCGGGGCTCAATCAGCGGTTAGGCGGTCAGCGAACGGATCAGTTGCTGCTGGCAGTGGCTGAAGTGCTTGTACGCGAAGGGAATATCTTGGGCGCAGGATGCCTGCTTGCCCGCAGCCGAGGCGGTGATTTCGCCATGGTGGCTCCGGGGCTGGTTGTGGAGGAGGCTGAACAACTGGCGATGCGTCTGGAAGCCGCCTTCGCCAACCTTGCCGTCACCTGCGGTAGTGATCTGACGCCAATGGCACATATCGGTTTGGCTCCGTTCCGGGCGGGTGACGAGTTGGTCGAGTTGCTACGCTTGGCCGACGAAGCCCTGGCCAGGGCAGAAGGCTTGGGCGAGCAGAGCTGGGCTCTGGTATCGGGTGACGAAATGGCGAGCGTGGGTGACGAGCGTCATGTCTGGCATTCATTGCTGGATCAGGCCTTGAGCCGGCGCCAGATCGAGCTGTATTTCCAGCCTGTGGTCAGCGCTCGCGACGCCGCTCAGGTGCTGCACTACAAGGTTCTCTCGCGCATTCGTGACGCGCAGGGCGCGACCATTCTTGCCGGTCGTTTCCTGCCCTGGTTGCAGCGCTTTGGTTGGTCGTCACGTCTCGATCTGCTGATGCTGGAAACGGTGCTGCAGCATCTCGCAGGCCACTCGCAGTGTCTGGCACTGAATCTCTCCGGTGCGCTGTTGCGTGAACCCAAGGCTTTGGAAAAGGCGTTCGAGTTGCTCAAGCGGCATGCCGAGTTTGCGCCGCGCCTGGTGCTGGAACTGGAGGAGGACCAATTGCCCGAGCAGGCAGCGCTGGAGCAACTGACCCGGCGCCTGCGCAACCTTGGTTTCAGCCTCAGTCTGCAGCACTTCGGTGGCCGCTTCAGCATGATCGGCAACCTGGCGCGCCTGGGGCTGGCCTATCTGAAGGTCGATGGCAGTTATATCCGCGCCATTGATCAGGAAGCCGACAAGCGCCTGTTCATCGACGCCATACAGCGCGCAGCGCACAGCATCGATCTGCCGTTGATCGCTGAACGTGTGGAAACCGAAGGTGAGTTGCTGGTGCTGCGGGAAATGGGCATTCAGGGTGTTCAGGGCCGGCTGGTCGGTGCCCCTGTACCCTGGCCGCCAACCACTCCTGCAGCTTGACCTAGAGGTCTCCGACGCTACGTGCTGAGATAGTGTTTGCTGCGCTGGCGTCAGATCAGCCCTGTGCTGACTTCTTCCTGAATCAGGCGCGACAGGCCGCCGAGTGCTTCCCGGGCCTGATTACGGCTGAGCAGCTTCGTTTGCGCTGCGTGCGGTAGGTCGGTGATGCGGATGATGCCTTTGGCGATCAGCACGCCAATCAGATCTTCCAGTACGCGAACCATCTCCTGATCGCTTTGACGCAGTTGCAACAGGCTGGTCTCGATGGCCTGGTTGGAATACCAGGCCAGTATGTCTTGGTCATCGGCGGGGAGCTGTTGGGTAAAACCCGCGAACTCAGCCGCTTCGACGCGAACCAGGTTGCCCTGGGCGTCACGCTGCACGTAAAGCATGGATGCCTCCTGATGAGACGTCGATCACCGGGCGTATATCTATACGCGCCGGATGACGCACAGACAAGATCGGTCGCTTAGGCACGACTTCCCACCGCGCACGAGGCGCGGTGGGAATGGAGGCCATCAGTGGTGTTCGGTCTTCACCAGCGGGTCGGCACCGGCCACCAGCGAGTTGACGATCTGCGACGAGGTAGCGCCGTACTGGCTGAGGTTCACACCCTCCAGCTTGATGGTCACGTCGACGTTGTTGGCCAGATCGCCAGTGGTGCTGACCTGCAGTGTGTTGGTGGTGGTATCGACCTTGAGGTAATCAAGGAGATTGTTGGCATTGGCAGTGTCGGGCAGCAGATCGCTGATATCGATACGGTCGCCTTCGGTCGCATTGAAGTCCTTGATCACGTCGTTGCCGAAATCACCCGCCTTCCACATGAAGGTATCTGCACCTGCGCCACCGATGAGGGTGTCGTTACCGACGCCGCCAATCAGCAGATCGTTGCCATCACCACCATTGAGCAGGTCATGGCCACCGTTGCCGTAGAGCACGTCATGGCCGTTGCCGCCGTTGAGGATGTCGGAGTACTTGCTGCCGTTGATCAGATCGCTGGCTTCGCTGCCGTTGGTGGTGCCAATGGTGTGCAATGCCCAGCCGGTGTCGGTCTGTACCAGTTCCTGGCCGTTGCCCGGCGCCTGGAAGATATCCAGACCGCTACCGCTGGCGCCCAGCACCTTGTAGGTGGAGTCGGCACTGCCGCTCAGCTTGAACTCGACCTTCAGGCTGGCCGCGCCGCCCTGATCCCAGTACAGCAGTTCCAGAGCCTGCAGGTCACCACTGAGGCCTACAGCGCTGAATACCTTGGTGGTGGTGCTCTGAATGTAGTCCGCCTCTGCCACTACCTGACCACCGATCATCAGGCGGTAGCCGTCGTCCGCTGTGACGCGAATGTCGTAGGTACCGCCCTGGGCCAGGTCGAGGAAACCGTGGGCGCGGATGATCGCGTCCGAGGTGTCGCCCAGGCCCGCGCCGCCAGCCTTGAGGTTGGAAACGTTGTTGGTACTGGCAGCCGTGAGGAAGTCGTACAGGTTGTTCTGACTGTTGTTGGAACTGCCGATCGTCGTACCGTTGCTCAGACTACGGTTGTCGCCCAGGTCATCGCTGAACACCGTGTTGCCGTTGTTGCGCAGACCGTAGTCGATCTGGTTGGCAACGAAGGTGGCATTGACCGAGGAGGCCGCGGCGTTGTCATTGGAGCCGACCAGGCTGGTGCTGTTGCCGCTGCGCGACTCGATGTAGTCCTCTACCAGTTTGAGGCTGGTGAGGTTCGGTCGTGTGCTACCGCTCTCGGAATAGCCCCAGTACTCGCCAGTCAGCCCCGACGACAGCGAGCTGGCCGTATCCGCCACGTTGATGGTGTTGGTGGTCAGGCTGTCATGGCCGACGCCGCCGTCGACGATCTTCAGTGAAAGGTGCTGGCTGGTGGTGCTTGCGGTGCTGCCGTTGGGTTCAGTCGATACGGCCTTGATGTCCAGCCCGACTTCGCCACGCACGTTGCTGCCGACTTGCAGCTTGGCAGTAGCCAGTTGCGCTGCGGTCAGGGAGACCACGCCGCCTAAGGCTGCCAGGGTGCTGTTGCCGACCACGATGCTGGCGCCTGCAGGCAGACCGGACAGATCGTAACGCAGGCTTTCCGAACCATCGGTATCGGTCAGCGCACCACTCACGTAGTTGGCCAGGGCGATGCTGGTTTTACCGCTTACACCGCCATCGCCAGCCACCACGCCCTGCGACGAGGTGAGCTCGATGTTGTCGATCAGCGCACCGCGACCGTTGCTCGTGGTCGAGGTGCCAGCCAGCTTGATGCTCAGCGCTTCGGTATTGCCGGTGCCGACGAAGCTGAAGTTGATGTTCTCCCAGTTCAGGCTGGTCTGGCTGCTGGTGGAGCTGTACTCGCCCACCAGGGTATTGCCCAGGTAGACGGCGATCTTGGTGTAGCTGGTGTCGAAACCGAGACGGCCGGCGTAATCCATGGACAGCTCGTAGACCTTGCCGACTTCGGTGGCAACGTCGCGGGTGATGCCCAGGGTCTGCGACATGCTGCCGCCAGCATCGTTGAGCTCCAGCGCGTCATTGTTGCCGGTGCCCGGCAGCTTGACGGTGATCATGTTGCCGGCCTGGTTTTCCATCTGGTCATTGTTGGCCCAGATTTCGAACACGTTGGTGCCGCCACTGCGTTTGTCGCCGCTGGTGACCAATGTCCAGTTTTCGAAGGCCGGCCCGGCGACATCCTGAGAGGTATTGTCGCTGTTCGGCGCCGATTCCCAGGTGGTGGTGAACAGCGTACTGGCCGCCGCCGACTTGACGCTGAGCGTCGGCACGTCGGCGACCGGCGTGATGTCGATGCTCATGGTGCTGCTGGTCGTACTCAGGCTGCCATCGCTGCCGCTGTACTTGAATTCGGCATAGGTCTGCTTGTTCACACCCACGCCAGTGCTGCTGAAGCTGTCGTGGCCGGATTCGTTGGAATCAGGCACGAAGCGCAGGCCACCGGCATCGATGACCGATTTGGTGACAGAGGCGTTGGTGGCAACGTTAGCCCAGCTGCCATTGACCAGTTGTTGCAGCTTACCTTCGACCGGCAGGCTCTCGATCTTGATCGAGAGGGTGCTGTTGGCATCGACGTCGCTGACCTTGAAGTCGTTCCAGGTGAAGACGTAGTTGTTGTCCTCGGTACCGGTCACGCTGGCGCCCGCGACGACCACTGGGGCCTCGTTGACGTTGTTGACCTGGATGGTGAACACCTGGGTGTTGGTGCTGCCATCGGAACTGGTCGCCTTGACGGTGATGTTGTGGCTGGTGGCGCTCTCGTAGTCGAGTTTGCTGCCATCGGCCACGGTCACCACACCGGTGCTGGCGTTGATCGCGAAGCGGCCGCCGGCGTTGTCGGTCAGCTCGTACTGGCTAACGGTCGCGCCGACATCGCCATCCACACCCCTGACAGTCAGGCCGACGGTGCTGCCATTGGCGGCATTCTCGTTGACTTGGTTGGCGGCGGTGTTGATGTCGCTGATGACCACGCCATTATCGTTGACGTTGCTCAGGTTAATGGTGAACACCTGGGTGTTGCTGCTGCCATCGGAGCTGGTCGCCTTGACGGTGACGTTGTGGCTGGTGGCGCTCTCGTAGTCGAGTTTGCTGCCGTCGGCCACGGTCACTACGCCAGTGGTGGCGTTGATCGCGAAGCGGCCGCCGGCGTTGTCGATCAGCTCGTACTGGCTAACGGTCGCGCCGACGTCGCCATCGGTGCCGCGGACGGTGAGGCCGACGGTGCTGCCATTGGCTGCGTTCTCGGCCACGCTGTTGGCGGCCGGGTTGGCGTCGGTGATGACCACGCCGTTGTCGTTGACGTTGCTCAGGTTGATGGTGAACACCTGGGTATTGGTGCTGCCATCGGAGCTGGTCACCTTGACGGTGATGTTGTGGCTGGTGGCGCTCTCGTAGTCGAGTTTGCTGCCATCGGCCACGGTCACCACACCGGTGCTGGCGTTGATCGCGAAGCGGCCGCCGGCGTTGTCGGTCAGCTCGTACTTGGTGATGGTCGCGCCGACGTCGCCGTCGCTGCCCAGAACACTGAGACCGACGGTGCTGCCATTGGCGGCGTTCTCGGCGACGTTATTGGCGGCCGGGTTGGCGTCGGTAATGACCACGCCGTTGTCGTTGACGTTGGTGACGTCGACGGTCACGGTCGCAGTGGCTGGGGTCTTGCCGTCGGTGGCGGTGACCTGCAACTGGTGCTGGGTGGCGGTCTCGTAGTCCAGGGACTTGCCGCTGGCCAGGGTGATCACGCCAGTGCTGGCATTGATCGCGAACAGGCCTGCTTCGTTGCCGCCGGTGATGCTGTACAGCAGCGGCTCGCCGTCACGGTCCTGATCGGTGCCGGTGAAACGGTCGCTGAGGTCAGCGATGGTGCTGCCCGAGGCGATGTTCTCGGCGAAGCTGACCGTGCTGTTGGCCAGGGCAGGGGCGTCGTCCACGGCCGCGACCTGGATGGTCATGGTGTTCGGTGTGGTGGAGAAGGCACCGCTCTGATCCTGAACCGAGAAGCTGAAGCTGCTGTTGCCACTGGCATTGGCCGCCGGGGTGTAGACCAGGGAAGCGATCTGCGCCGCGGTGATGATCATGCCGATGGTGACGGCTTCATTGCCCAGCTTCAGGCTGCCGCTGGCCGGCAGGCTGTTGATGCGGATGGCCTTGAGGCTGTCGCCGGCGTCGACATCATTGAAGACGAAGTCGGCGCTGCTGAAGCTGCGCGGTACACCTTCGTCAGTGGCGACGGTCTGGTCCGCGCTGGTGGGCGCGTCGTTAACCGCATGCACGGTTACCGGCAGGTCCAGGCTGGTGCTGGCATGGTCGCCGTTGGCGCCTTCGGTGGCGGTCGCGGTGACTTTCAGCGTGAAGCTGCCGTTGGCGTTGGCCGGCGGAGTGATGCTCAGGTTATTCAGGTTCCAGCCGCTGACGTCGGTCGAGGTGGCGCCGGCTGCGGCGGTGAAGCTGTGTACGCCATCGCTCAGGGTAGCGCCTTGCGGGATCTGAGAAATCGATACGGCGAGGCTCTCCGAACCATCGGTATCGTTCAACGAGGCACTCAGGTGCGAAAGCGGGATGCTGCTGTCCTCAGCCCCTTCGTTGTAGCCATAGACCTGGTAGTAGCCCTTGCCATCGTTACCTTGCAGTTCGGAGACACGGACGCCGTCCTGGTTCAGGTCGTTGGTGTCGCGGTAGAGCAGTACGTTGGCGCTGGACAGATCCTGCTCTACGCCGTTTCCGACCTTGACGTTGACGTCCAGGTTGCCTGGGCCGCTCTGGTTGTGCTGGTAGATGTCCAGGGTGTAGTAGCCGCTTTCCTGGGCAGTGAAGCTGCCGCTGAACTGACCGGTGGTACCGCCCCAGGTGGCGCTGGCCACGGTGGTGCCGCCCACGGCGACCAGCACGCTGTCGTCGCCCACGCCGCTGAAGGTGTAGGTTTCGCCCGCCTGCAGGTAGATCAGACCGGAGAGCTTGTTGGCCACGCCGGCATTGACGTTATCCAGGTGGGCGTCAGTGGCGGTGGTGCTGCTGGCTGGCGCGCCAGCCGCGTCGATGGTGGCTTTCAGGGTGGTTGGCGTGGCGCCATTACCGTTGCTGCCCAGAGCCAGGCCATTCCAGCTTTGCAGGGTCAGACCGGTCGCGTTCGGCGTTCCGGCTGGGGTCTGCGCGGCAAGGTTTGGAGCGTCTGCCACCGCCTGGATGGAGACCTGCACGGTGGCGCTGCTGTTACCGCCTTTGCCATCGGTGATGCTGTAGTTGATGGTGTCCGCGCCGCTGTAGTTGCCAGTGGGGGTGTACACCAGCTTGCCGTCGACGACGCTGACGGTACCGTGCTGCGCGCTGGCAGCAGTGATGCTCAGGGTGTCGCCGTCGATATCGCTGTCGTTGGCCAGCACATCGATGGTGACCGAGGTGTCCTCACGGGTGCTCGCGCTGTCGTTGTTGGCGATCGGGGCGTCGTTGACCGGGTTGACGGTGATGCTCACCAGGGTATCGGTGACACCGCCTTTGCCATCACTGACGGTGACCACGAAGCTGTCCGGACCGTTGTAGTCGCCGTTGGGTTTGTAGCTGTACTCACCGGTATTCGGATTGAGCACCAGAGTGCCATTGGCAGTGCCGGTCTTGATTTCGTAGGTGAGGCTGTCGCCTTCGACGTCGGTGGCCTGAATGCTGCTGTTCAGGGTGCCATCCTCGTCCACCGAGACGCTGCTGTTCGGCGCAACGGGCGCATCGTTGACCGGATTGACGGTGACACTGACCACGCTGGTGGTGGTGCCGCCGTTGCCATCATCGATGGTGACGGTGAAGGAATCGCTACCGTTGAAGTCTTTGCCCGGCTGGTAGGTGTAGGTGCCGTCGGCGTTCATCACCACGCTGCCATGCTGCGGGCCGTTGCCGTTGGCGATGCTGTAGGTGAGGGTGTCGCCGTCGACGTCGCGGCCGATCACGCTGCCGTTGACGGCGGTGTCCTCGTCGGTGCTGATGCTCGACGGGCTGGCGGTCGGGGCGTCGTTGATCGGGTTGATGGTGACGTTGACCACGGAGTCGGCATAGGTGCCGGACGGATCGTAGACGCGAATGGTGAAGCTGTCGGTGCCGTTGTAATCCTTGTTCGGCGTGTAGGTGTACTC
>NZ_FOWP01000010.1:0-171477 GCF_900115475.1 Ectopseudomonas composti | reverse complement strand
GCCGCTGACGCTCTGGTCTTCGTCGGTAACCTTGCTCTGATCAGCGGTGACCGGGATGTCGTTGACCGGGGTGACATCGAGGCTGACCACGCTGGTGGTGGTGCCGCCGTTGCCGTCATCGATGGTGACGGTGAAGCTGTCCTGGCCGTTGTAGTCCTTGCCCGGTACATAGGTGAAGGTGCCGTCGGCGCGCAGGGTCACGGTGCCGTGCTTCGGTTCGTCGCCGCTAGCGATGCTGTAGCTGAGGCTGTCGCCGTCCACATCGGTGGCGTTGATCGTACCGTCGATCGCGGTGTCTTCATCGGTGGTCAGGCTTTGTGGGCCGGACACCGGTGCATCGTTGACCGGGTTGACGGTGATGTTCACCACCGCATCGACCACGCCGCCCTTGCCGTCGTCGAGGGTGACGGTGAAGCTGTCAGGGCCGTTGTAGTTGGCGTTCGGCGTGTAGGTGTACTGGCCGGTGGTGCCATCGAGCACCAGGGTGCCGTTGGTCGTTCCCGACTTCAGGGTATAGCTGACGGTATCACCGTCGGCGTCGCTGACATTCAACTGGGTGGAGAGACTCTGGTCTTCGTCGAGACTGACGCTGGGGTTGTTCAGCACGGGCAGGTCATTGATCGGATTCACCGTCAGGTTGACGCTGCCGATTACGCTGGTAGTGCCGTCGTTGACGCTGTAGGTGAAGTTGCCGACGTTGTTGCCGGCCTGGTAGTCAGCCGGGGCGTTGTACTTCAGGCCTTGCAGTTGGGCGCTGGTCAGGGTCTGGCCATTGCTCACGGCGCTGCCGTCGGCCAGGGTGACGCTACCCAGGGTCGGGAGACCTGTGACGGTGATGGTCAGCGGGTTACCGTCGACATCGGTCGGGGCCTGGAGGCTCAGCGGCGTGCCAACGGTTTTCTCGTCAACGGTCAGGCTGGTGCTGTCGACAACCGGTGCATCGTTGACCGGTTTGACGCCGACGGTGACAGTGGCGGTGTCGAACTTGCCGTTGCCATCGCTGATGGTATAGGTGAAGGAGCCGGTACCGTTGAAGTCCGGTGCCGGGGTGAACACCACCTTGCCATCGACCAGGGCCACGCTGCCGTTCACCGCGTTCTGAACGCTGACGATGCTGAGGGTGTCACCGTCGACGTCGGTATCGTTGCCCAGCAGGGTGGACGGTTCGATGACCAGTGCCTGATCTTCGTTGGTGGTCAGCAGGTCGCTGCCGGCCTGGCTCAGCTGAGCACCGCCGACCACGCTGTAGTTGCCGCCCTCCGGGCGTAGCTCGACCTTCAGCTGGGCCTGACCACCCTGATCCCAGTAGATGATCTGGATGTTGTGCGCACCACTTTCGGTGATGGTGAAGGTGGCCGATTCACGCGCGGTGGGGCTCTGGTTACCATTGAATTCGGCAACTACCTTGCCGTCGATGACGATGCTGTAGCCATCGTCCGCTGTTACGCGGAACTGGTAGGTGCCGGCGTTCAGGCTGATCTGGCCGCTCATCTCGATGATGGCGTCCGAGGTGTTGTCAGGGGCGGTGTTCAGCGAGCCGGCATCGGCACCGAGGAACTTCTGCAACTGCTGGTCGCTGCCCAGGTTGTTGCTCACGCCATTGCCGTAGTTCAGCTCGGTGGCGGTGAAGGTGGCGCTGGGGGTACGGCCGGCGATGAAGGCGGTGACGCCGGCCAGGTTCCCCAGGTTGCCGCCGTCGACGTCTTCACGGTAACCGTAGTAGTTGCCCTTGAGGCCGGTGATGACGCCGAAGTCGTCATTGGCATCCGGTGCGTCGTTGACCGGGGTGACGCCCAGGGTGACCTTGCCCTCGACGGAGGTGGTGCCGTCGTTGACGCTGTAGGTGAAGTCACCTACGGGGTCGCCCGCCTTGTAATCGTCCGGGCCGTCATATTTCAGCCCTTGCAGCTCGGCGATGGTCAGGGTCTGACCGTTGCTCACCGGGGTGCCGTTGGCCAGGGTCACGCTACCCACGGTCGGCAGGCCGGTGACGGTGATGGTCAGCACGTCGCTGCTGTCGGCATCGGTCGGTGCGGCGATATTCAGCGGGGTGCCGACGCTTTCCTCGGCGACGGTAACGCTGGTATTGGTGACCACTGGCGCGTCATTGCGGCCTTCGATGGTCAGCGAGGCGCTGGTGCTGACGACGCCGCCGTTGCCGTCGCTGACGTCGTAGCTGTAGTTGAGGACGACTTTCTCGCCGACGGCCAGATAGTCGTATTGGGACGGGTCGATCTTCAGGCTGTTGCTGGCTGCGTCGAAGGTGACGCCTGCATCGTTGCCTCCGCCCACCAGTTGCAGGTTGGCGACGCTGAGTACGTCGTTGGCATCTTCGTCGCTGGCGTTCTGCAGCAGGTCAAGGCTGTAGGCCGAGGCATCCTCGTGGGTCAGCGAGCTGAGCGCGCCGCTGACGATCGGCGCATCGTTGCTGCCGGTCAGGGTGATGCTGACGTCGCGGGAAGTTTCCGCGCCGCTGCTGTCGGTGACGGTGACGCGGTAGGTCAGAGTGACGGTCTCGCCTGCGCCGAGGTAGTCCAGTGCACCGGCAGCGACGCTGTAGTTCCATTGCACGTTACCCTGGCCATCGCCCGTGGCGGTATCGCTGATCAGGGCGCTAAGATTGCCAAGGGCGCTGACATTGTTGTCGTTGCCGTCTTTGGCGCTGACCAGTTGGGTGGTGACGCTGTGCGTGTTGCTCAGGTCGGCATCGCTGAAGCCGATATTGCCGCTGGCGGTCAGGCTGCCGGTGTTCTCGCCCGGTACGCCATCGGCGCGTTCGGCCAGGGTTGCGCTCTGCACGCTGCTGTCGAGCACAGGGGCGTCGTTACGGCCTTCGATGGTGATCGTGGCCGTGGTGGGGGTGACACCGCCATTGCCGTCGATCACGTCGTAGCTGTAGGTGAGCACCACTTTCTCGCCGACGGCGAGGTAATTGTAGGCGTTCGGGTTCACCTGCAGGCTGTTGCCCACCAGGGTCACACCGTTGGCGTTTGAACCGGATGTCTCCTGCAGATTGGCGATGTCCAGAACGTCGCTGGCGTCGACATCGCTGGCATTTTCCAGCAAGTCGACGGCGAAGGCGTTGGCGTCTTCATTGCTGCTCTGGCTGATGGCGCTGCTGACCACTGGTGCGTCGTTGACGCCGTCGATGGTGATGGTGGCGCTGGTGTCGACCAGACCACCCTGACCATCGCTGACCTGGTACTGGTAGACGAGGGTGACGCTCTCGCCGACGGCCAGGTAGTTGTAGCGGGACGGGTCGACTACCAGGGTGTTGCCTTGCAGGCTGACGCCGGAGGCATCGTTGCCACTGGTTTCACTGAGGTTGACGACGCTGAGCACATCCTTGGCATCGGCGTCGCTGGCGTTGGCCAGCAGGTTGATCACCTGACCGGCAGCGTCTTCGTCGGTGCCGAGACTGATGGCGCCGGTCACCACGGGCACGTCGTTCACGCCGGTGACGGTTATGGTCAGGGTGCTGCTGCTCGACAGCGCGCCGTCGGTAGTCGTGAAGGGCACCTGAATGACCAGTTCTTCACCTTCCCCGAGAGCCTGGTAGGCGGCATTGCTGGGGTCGAACGTCCAGCTGCCGTCCGGGTTCAGGCTGAAGCCGGCTGGAGCAGGATTGTTCAGGCTGAAACTCAGGCTGTCGCCGTCAACGTCGGTAGCGGCGAGTTGACCGCCGATGGCCGGCGCATCCTCGAAAGTGTCAGCACTGGTGGGGGCTGCAATCGGGGCGTCGTTCACCGGGGTGATGTTGAGGGTGACGTTGTCGCTGTCGCTCAGCTTGCCGTCAGTGGTGTTGATGGTCAGGGTGTCCTGGCCATTGTAGTTGGGCGCCGGCACGTACTTCAGGCCTTGCAGGGCGGCGCTGATGGCGGCCTGGGAGCCGGACAGGGTGATGCTGCCTGTGCCGTTGCCGCTGAAGGTCACGCCGCCTTGCAGCGGGCCGAGAGTCAGTACGCCGTGCTCGACGGAGAGGGTGGTGGTCAGACGGTCGCCGTCGACATCGCTGACGGCAATGCTGTTGCCATTGAGCAGGCTGAAGGTCTTGCTGCCATCTTCGGCCAGGGTTTGAGCACCTGGCGCGGTGTTGACCGGGGCATCGTTGACCGGGGTGATAGTGAAGGTGAGGTTGGCGGTGTTGGTGAGGCTGCCATCGCTCAGGGTGTAGGTAACGGACGGTACTGGGCCGTTGTAGTCCTTGGACGGAACGAAGGTGAAGTCACCGTTGGCCTGGATGGTCAGTTTGCCGATGCCGAGGTTAAGGGTTTCGCCGGCATTGGCGCTGACGAAGGGCAGGTTGGTCAGGCTGAATTTGGTGACGCTCAGGGCATCGCCATCCACGTCTCGGTCGTTGCTCAACACATTACCGGTGGCTGTGCTGTCTTCGTCGAGGGTAATCGAGTCGTTGACGCCAACCGGGCGGTCGTTGACCGGAGCGACGGTGATGGTTGCAGTGGCTTTATCGACGGAAGTGGCGCCGTCGTTGTCCACAGCGCTGTAGTCGAAGGTGGTGGTGCCGTTCCAGTCCTTGTTCGGGACGAAATAAACCGGGCCGCTGACGCTGTCGCCTGCCTGCAGGGCGGTACCACCGTTAGCGCTGGCGTACAGGGTGCCATTGGCTGGTATGGAGCCGAGGGTGAAGCCGGTAACGCTGCCGTCGACATCGCTACCGGACAGGTTCACCTGAATGCGTGCAGCCTGATCTTCATTGCCTGATGCGCTCACGGCGTTGGCCACCGGAGCGTCGTTAGTGCCGGTCAGGGTGATGGTCAGGGTGCTGTCGGCGCTGGCGCCATGTTCATCGGTCACGGTGACCGGAATCTCGAGAACCAGCTGCTCGTTGGCCTTGAGGTAATCGTAGGCGCTGTTGCTGGCGTCGAAGGTCCATTGACCGTCGCTGCTCAAGGTCAGGCCGGCGATGTTGGCGCTGGTGCTGAAGTCGAGCACGGCGCCGTCGTCTACGTCACTGGCGTCGATCTGGCCGCCGATAACGCCATCGCCTTCATTGGCTTGGGCCGTGGCAGCGGTAACCACCGGCGTGTCGTTGACCCCGGTGACGGTGATGGTCAGCGTGCTGCTGCTCGACAGCGTGCCGTCGGTAGCGGTGAAGTTGATGGTCAGCGTGGTGGACTTACCTTCGGCCAGGTGCTGGTAGGCCGCGTTGCTGGGGTCGAGCGTCCAGCTACCGTCGCTGTTCAGGGTGAAACCAGCGGGCAGGGTGCCCTGAGCGCTGTAGGTGAGAGCGTCGCCGTCGACATCGCTGGCGGCCAGTTGGCCGCCGATGATCGGAGCATCCTCGAAAGTCGCTTCGCTGGTCGGTGTGGCGACCGGGGCGTCGTTCACCGGAGTGATGTTGAGGGTGACGCTATCGCTGTCGCTCAGCTTGCCGTCGGTGGTGTTGATGGTCAGGGTGTCCTGGCCGTTGTAGTCCTTGCCCGGTACGTATTTCAGGCCTTGCAGCGCAAGGTTGATGGCGGCCTGGGAGCCGGACAAGATGATGCTGCCGGTGCCATTGCCACTGAAGGTCACGCCGCCTTTCAGCGGGCCGAGGGTCAGCACACCGTGCTCGACGGAGAGGGTGGTGGTCAGGCGATCACCGTCGACGTCGCTGACGGCGATGCTGTTGCCATTGAGCAGGCTGAAGGTCTTGCTGCCATCTTCGGCCAGGGTTTGAGCACCTGGCGCGGTGTTGACCGGAGCATCGTTGACCGGGTTGATCGTGAAGGTGAGGTTGGTGGTGCTGGTGAGGCTGCCATCGCTCAGGGTGTAGGTAACGGACGGTACTGGGCCGTTGTAGTCCTTGGCCGGAACGAAGGTGAAGTCGCCGTTGGCCTGGATGGTCAGCTTGCCGATGACCAGATCCAGGGTCTGACCCGCGTTGGCGCTGACGAAAGGCAGGTTGGTCAGGCTGAACTTGGTGACGCTGAGGCTGGCATTGTCGACATCGGTGTCGTTGCTCAGCACGTTGCCGGTGGCGGTGGTGTCTTCGTCCAGGGTGATGCTGTCGGCCACGCCCACAGGCCTGTCGTTGCTGCCGTTGATGGTGACGGTGACGCTGCTCTTGGTGCCGTCGGCAGAAGCGACTTCGAAGGTTTCGCTGTAGGACTGGCCGACGTTCAACTCATTGAAGGCGGAGTTGGCGACGAAGGTCCAGTTGCCGGTCGCGTCGATGCTGAAGCTGCCGTAAGTACCGGCAATATTGCTCTGGGCGACGAAGGTTTCCGGGCTGTCGACATCGCTGATGGTCAGGGTGCCAGTAGCGGTCAGCGGTGCGTTGGTTTCAGTCAGCTGTACGTTGGCGCTGCTGAGTACTGCCGCATCGTTGGTGCCATTGATGGTGACGGTGACGCTGCTCTCGGTACCGTCGGCACTGCTGACCTTGAAGGATTCGCTGTAGGACTGGCCAACGTTCAACTCATTGAAGGCGGAGTTGGCGACGAAGGTCCAATTGCCGGCTGCGTCGATGCTGAAGCTACCGTAACTACCGGCCACGTTGCTCTGGGCGACGAAGGTTTCCGGGCTGTCGACATCGCTGATAGACAGGGTGCCGCTGGTGCTCAGCGGGGCATCGGTCTCGGTCAGCTGTACGTCGGCGCTGCCCAGAATGGCTGCATCGTTCACGCCGGTGACGGTGATGGTCAGGGTGCTGGTGGTGGTGGCACCGAATTGATCGCTGACTTCGAAAGGCACGCTTAGGGTCAGTTTCTGGCCCTCGGCCAGGGACTGATAGGCGGCGTTACCGGCATCCAGCGTCCAGGCACCGGTCTGCGGGTTCAGGGTGAAGCCAGCCGGTGCAGTGCCGGTCACGCTGTAGCTGAGCACGGCGCCGTTGTCGGCATCGCTGGCCTGCAGTGTGCCGTTGACGCTCTGGTCTTCGGTGACTTCGGCGCTGCTGGCGGTGGCGATGGGCGTGTCATTGGCACCATTGAAATTGATGGTGATGACGCGGGTATCGCTGGCCCCGGATGGGTCTTTGACCGTCACCACGAAGCTGTCGCTGACTTTTTCGCCATCCTGCAGGCCGTTCACGGCCTTGGCGTCCACGACATAGGTGTAGCTGCCGTCAGGGTTGACCGTCAGTTCGCCATAGGCGCCCGTGGCGCTGCCGCTCCAGGTCAATACGGTGTCGTCGACGTCGGTGGCGGCCAGTTGGCCCTTGATATCGGCGAAGGTATCGGCAGCGGTGCTGTCATCGACAGTGGCATCGTAGGTACCGGTGGCGACCGGTGCATCATTGACCGGGGTGACGGTCAGATTGACCGTCAGCGGTGTGGAGGCGCCGCGACCATCGGTGGCGGTCACTTCGAAGCTGTCGCCGCCGTTGTAGTCCTGCGCCGGGGTGTAGGTCCAGGTGCCGTTGGGATTGAGCACCAGCGTGCCATTGCTCGGCGCGCGGGTGATGCTCAGCGTGACCAGATCGCCATTCGCATCACGGGTGGTGAAGACGCCGCTGATCGGCGTGTCTTCGGCCGTCTGCAGGTTCAGAGGGCCTTGCGCCGCGCCGTTGCCGTCGAGAAACTCGGGTGCCTGGTTCGGCAGGGCTTCCTGGAACTGTTCGTCGGCGCGGGCGAAGTCGCCCAGTCCAGTGGTTTCAAAGCCGATCGTGGCTTCTACCACTTCACCGGTTGCATCGAGCAGCACGAAGCTGTGGCCACCTCCAGCGCCGCCCGTGCCGCCACCGGCCGAGCTTGGGCCTGCTGCCGTAGCCTCGAGGGCCTCGGTCGGATCCATGCCGGCCTCGATGGCCTGTTGCAGTTGCGCGACTTCGTCGCCGGGGCTTACGGCCTGCTGAGCAGGCTGAGCGTTCTGCGCCGCCACGCTGGTCTCGGATTCGCTCCACTGGCTGTCACGCCCCAGATCCAGGGTGCGCCCGTCGGCCAGTACCAGAGCGACCATGCCACTGTCGCCAGTGAGAACCTCCTCGCCCTTGAAGAGACGGTCACCTTCTACCAGAAGGCGACGAGAGCCATCTGGAGAAACGGCGAAGACCTGGCCAACAATGCTTTGGACGGTCGCAATGACACTGCTCATCGTGTGACTCTCCTGAGATGGTTCTCAACGTGCCTTTCGTCGTTCGGGCCGTCTCGATTCTGGGCCTGGCGCTAGGCTGGCAAAATAAGTATGTAAAGGTATTGAAACAAGATGGTCAATTTTTTGGCTAAATATTTTTGACGCATTGTTTTTCGTCAGAGTATTGACCTATTCGGCGGCATCCTAAACAATCGCCGCGTTGATGTCACTTTGATATTCGCTCTTCGTCTGGTGTTTTTCAATGTGATCTGAGTCACATAAATAGGTGCTCTTGGCGACTGGTTTTGTCCGGGCGCTCTAGGACGCCCACATCCCCTGTTGAGGAAGCTCAGTTTATGCGTTTGCGCCTGCCCCTCGTTCTGCCGCTTGCCTTGGCAATTAGCCTGCCTGCTTACTCCCAGACCCTCCCAGAAGCCATGCAGCATGCAATGGGCGTACACCCGGAAATCCAGGCAGGCGTCAATGGTCGCCTAGCCGCCGACAAACAGCTTGATGCCGCTCGAGGCGGCTATCTGCCCTCGGTGGATCTGCTGGCTGGCTATGGCCGTGAGGGCACTGACAACACTTCGACCCGTGCCAGCGGCCGTCACAGTTACGAGACCCTGACCCGCGGTGAGTCTAGTCTGCGTCTGAGTCAAATGGTGTTCGATGGCTTCGCCACCCAAAATGAAGTTGGCCGTCAGCAGGCCACTGTCAATTCCCGGGCCTATGCACTGCTGGGAACTTCCGAGCGCACTGCGCTGGATGTCGCTGAAGTCTATATAGATGTACTGCGCCGCCAAGAGATGGTGCGCCTGGCCGAAGACAACCTGCGCAGCCACGAGCGCATCTATGATCAGATCAGTCTGCGCAGTCAGCGTGGTGTCGGTCGTCTGGCTGACCAGGATCAAGCCGAAGCCCGCCTGGCTCAGGCGCGCAACAACCTGATCACCGAGCAGACCAACCTGGCCGACGCTCGTACCAATTTCTATAGCGTCGTCGGCCTCGATCCGGCTGAGCTGGTAGAGCCGTCCGGCCTGCCGGGGCAGCTGCCGGAATCGCTGCAGGACGCGCGTCAGGCGTTGGTGGCCAACAGCCCGATCCTGCGCTCCGCCGAGTCCGACGTTGCGGCAACGGAGAAACAGTACGAAGCAGCGAAGTCG
Source organism: Ectopseudomonas composti (assembly GCF_900115475.1). Classification (GTDB taxonomy): domain Bacteria; phylum Pseudomonadota; class Gammaproteobacteria; order Pseudomonadales; family Pseudomonadaceae; genus Aquipseudomonas; species Aquipseudomonas composti. The sequence goes on along the minus strand of NZ_FOWP01000010.1, from coordinate 162,298 downwards.
CTGTTCTATCCGCGTTTCGATGCAGAGCTGTCGCGTAATGCCGACAGCAACATCGACGGCGTGGACGGCCACTCCAACGAATGGCAGGCGATGCTGCGCATGCGCTACAACCTGTTCGCCGGCGGTAGCAACAAGGCCGATCTGGAATCCAAGTCCTACCAGGTGAACCAGGCGCTGGACATCCGCAACAATGCCCTGCGTGTATTGAACGAAGACCTCGGCCTGTCCTGGAACGCATTGAAAAATGCCCGCGAGCAACTGCCAATCGCTCGTGAATACGTGGAATACAGCACGCGGGTGCGTGAGTCGTACCAGAAGCAGTTCAGCATTGGTGAGCGTACTCTGCTGGACCTGCTCGACAGTGAGAACGAGTTGTTCACTGCCGCACGCCGCCTGACCGACCTGCGTTACAGCGAGCTGTTTACTCAGTACCGAATCAAGGCGACCATGGGTGAGCTGCTGAGGAGCCAGGGCGTTGTGGCTCCGATGGCGACTGTTGTTCAGGCCGATCTCAAGCCCAAGGCGACTCTGCCCAGCCTGAACTGATCGAGCTACCTGAACGTGGATCGCCCGCCGAGGATGCGTCTATCCTTTGCGGGCGTTCCCGTTTATGGGATATGAAGTCGTACCCGAAGAATCATTGAAGAGAGTCCTGGTGTGGATCCACAAGCCAGTCGTGTTGAAAGCAATTCCGATCCGCGCGGGCAGCACGACGATCCGTTGTTGGACTCGCTCCTTTCCCTCTGCGTACTGCATCGCAAACCGGCCAATCGGGCCATGCTCACCAGCGGTTTGCCACTGCCCAAGCAACGGCTGACGGCAGAGCTACTGCCTCGTGCGGCTGCGCGGGCGGGATTGCAGGGGCGCTTGCTGCGCAGAAGCCTCGAGCAGATTCCCAGGATCGCACTCCCGGCCCTGTTGCTGCTCAAGGAAGGTCGTTGTGCGGTGTTGCTGGGCTGGAGCGAGCAGGGCGAAGCGCGCCTGCTTCTCAGTGAGAGCGATGGCGGCGAGATCAAGATCGCCCGAGACCTCTTGCAGGAAGACTTCAGTGGCCAGGTGTTCTTCGCCCAACCTCAGCACAAATATGACCTGGATCAGGGCAGCCTGATTCCGCGTACCCAGTCCTGGTTCCGCGATACTCTCAAGCGCTCGCGCTGGCTCTACATGGATGCGATAGCGGCCAGCTTGCTGATCAACCTGATCGGCCTCGGTGCGCCACTGTTCGTGATGAACGTCTACGACCGCGTGGTACCCAACCAGGCTGCAGCCACGCTTTGGGTGTTGGCCATCGGTATTTCCGGTGCCTATATCTTCGACTTGCTGCTCAAGACCATGCGTGGCCTTTGTCTTGATCTGGCTGGCAAGAAAACCGATCTGATCATTTCCGCCACGCTGTTCGAGCGCATCGTCGGTATGGCAGTGAAGTTTCGTCCGCAGCGCGTCGGCAGTTTTGCCCAGAACATCCATGAGTTTCAGACGCTGCGTGACTTTCTTGCCTCGCTGACGTTGACCAGTGTCATTGACCTGCCGTTCACCCTGCTGATCCTGCTGGTGATCGGCCTGCTCGGTGGGCAACTGGTGTGGATTCCGCTGCTGGCTTTCCCGCTGGCGATGGGGATCAGCTGGCTGCTGCAGAAGCCACTGGTAGCTACTATGGACCGCACCATGGCCTTGGCTGCCGAGCGTCAGTCGAGCCTGATCGAGACCCTCACGGGCCTCGATGCGGTCAAGGTGAATAATGCCGAGAGCGACCGTCAGTACCTGTGGGAACAGACTATCGGCACCCTGGGCCGTCTGGAACTGCGGGTGAAGATGCTGTCGAGTCTGGCAATGAATCTCACCATGCTGATCCAGCAGTTGGCCGGCGTGATCATGATTGTCGCTGGTGTCTACCTGATCATGGCAGGAGATTTGAGCATGGGCGGCCTGATTGCCTGCTACATGCTCAACGGCCGCGCGCTTGGTCCGCTGAGTCAGCTTTCCGGCTTGTTCACCCGTTACCAGCAAGCCCGCCTGACCATGATCAACGTCGACCAGATGATGGATTTGCCGCAGGAGCGTCACGAGGGCGAGCAGCCGCTGGTGCGTTCCAAGCTGCAAGGCAGTCTGGAGTTGCGTCAGGTCAGCTTCACCTATCCGCATCAGCAGACGCTTGCGCTCAGTGAGATCAATTTGATCGTCCGGCCTGGGGAGAAGATCGGCATCATCGGCCGTAGCGGTTCGGGCAAGAGTTCGCTTGCCAAGCTCATTGTCGGGCTGTACCAGGCTGACTCCGGCAGCCTGCTGATCGACGGTACCGATATCCGTCAGCTTGATGTAAGCGAGCTGCGCCACAACGTGGGTTACGTGCCGCAGGATATCCAGCTCTTCAGCGGTACCCTGCGCGACAACCTGATGGCCGGCGCGCGCTACGTGGAAGACGAGTTGGTGCTGCAAGCGTCGGAGCTTTCCGGTGTGCACGAGTTTGCCCGCTTGCATCCACAGGGCTATGAATTGCAGGTTGGCGAGCGTGGGCAGAATCTCTCCGGCGGTCAGCGGCAGAATGTTGCGTTGGCGCGAGCGCTGTTGCTTGATCCGCCGATCCTGCTGCTCGATGAACCCACCAGCTCGATGGATAACCCAGGCGAAGAGCGACTGAAGGAGCGCATCGGCGCGGTGCTCGCCAACAAGACGCTGCTTTTGGTCACTCACCGTGCCTCGATGTTGTCACTGGTCGACCGTCTGTTGATTGTCGACCGTGGCCGCATCATCGCCGACGGTCCCAAGGAGTCGGTCATGGAAGCGCTGAAGAAGGGGCAGATCAGTGTCGCTTAAGGCATTCGCGATGTTGCGTCAGTATTTCCAGGGCGGTGAGCAGTTATCTGGCGAACCGCTGCCAGAGGTGGACAAGGCGTTGGTGGAAGATGCGCCCCGTGTGGTGCGTCTGACGATCTGGACGCTGCTGGGTTTCGTCATCTTCCTAGGGTTCTGGGCTCACTTTGCCGAGATCGACGAGGTAACGCGAGGCGAGGGCAAGGCCATCCCGTCATCCAAGTTGCAGAAGGTGCAGAACCTGGAGGGTGGGATCATTTCCGAGCTGTTCATCCACGAGGGACAAGTGGTGGAGATCGGTTCGCCGTTGCTGCGTCTGGATCCCACCCGCTTCCAGTCCAATGTCGGTGAAACCGAGGCTGACCGCACCGCCATGCAGCTTCGGGTAGAGCGCCTCAGCGCCGAAGTGGATGATCGCCCGTTGATGATTCCTGAGGAGCTGCGCGCGCTGGCGCCTGAACAGGCCGCCAGCGAGGAGGCATTGTTCCTTAGTCGTCGCCAGCAGTTGAACGATGAACTGGGTGGTCTGGAGCAACAGATGGTGCAGCGGCGTCAGGAACTGCAGGAGTTCATCTCCAAGCAGGCACAGTTCCGCAATAGCCTGCAGTTGCTGCGTCAGGAAATCTCCATCTCCGAGCCTCTGGTCGCCGAAGGTGCCATCTCTCGTGTGGAGGTACTACGTTTACGTCGTGCCGAGGTCGAGACTCGTGGCCAGCTGGATGCCACTTCGCTGGCCATTCCTCGCGCTGAGTCGGCGATCAAGGAAGCGGAGAACAAGATCGCCGAGGCTCGCTCGCGTTTTCGCAGTGAGGCACTGGGGCAGTTGAACGAGGCGCGTACTGAGCTCAAGAAGGCCAACGCCACCGGCAAGGCGCTGGAGGATCGGGTCAAGCGTACGTTGGTCACTTCGCCGGTGCGTGGCATCGTCAAACAGTTGCTGGTCAATACCATCGGCGGCGTGATCCAGCCTGGCAGCGACCTGGTGGAAATCGTACCGCTGGACGATACCCTGCTGGTCGAGGCGCGCATTCGCCCGCAGGACATTGCCTTCCTGCATCCGGGCCAGAAGGCCATGGTCAAGTTTACCGCTTACGACTTCACCATCTATGGTGGCCTGGAGGCCGACCTTGAACAGATCGGTGCCGACACCGTCACCGACGAGGATGGCAACAGCTTTTACCTGATCAAGTTGCGTACCCGCCAAAGTCACCTGGGTAGCGAAGAGAATCCGTTGTTGATCATTCCCGGCATGGTGGCCTCGGTCGACATCATGACCGGCAAGAAGAGCATCCTCAGCTACTTGCTCAAACCGATCATCCGCGCTCGCGCCGAGGCCTTGCGCGAGCGTTGAGGTGTGGGTGGCGAGCGCTGCTCGCTACCCCATTCAGACGAACAGCTGCTGCACTACCGAGAAGTCCTGCTTGCCCTTGCCCTGTTTGAGCAGCAGGCGGTAGAGCTGCAGTGCCAGAGCGCCCATGGGGGCGCTATTGCCGTTATGGCTGGCGGTTTCCTGGGCCAGGCCGAGGTCCTTGGCCATCAGCTCGGCCATGAACCCGCCGCTGTAGCCCTTCGATGCCGGTGCGTTCTCCATCACCCCAGGCCAGGGGTTGTACTTTTCCAACGTCCAATTGCCGCCCGAACTCTGCCGCATGATTTCGGCCAGCACCGCTGGCTCCAGGCCGTTGGCCACGCCCATGGCCATGGCCTCGGCGGTGGCGATCATCTGCACCGCGAGCACCTGGTTGTTGCACACCTTGGCGACCTGGCCGGCGCCATCCGGGCCGGCGTGGAAGATGTTCTTGCCCATGGCAGCGAGCAGTGGCTGGGCTTTTTCCAGTGTCTGGGCATCGCCGCCGACCATGAAGGTCAGGGTACCGGCCGCCGCACCGCCGGTACCGCCAGATACCGGTGCATCGAGTAGGGCGATGCCGCGCTCGCGAGCGGCGGCGTGCACCTTGCGTGCGGACTCCGGGGCGATGGTCGAACACTCGATCACCAAGGTTCCGGCCGCGAGTCGATTGAGCAGGCCGTCCTCACCCAGATAAAGGCTCTCAACATGGCGGCTGGCGGGCAGCATGCTGATCACCACCTGCGCCTGATCGATGGCGTCGGCAGCGCTGTCAGCTGCCAGAGCGCCTTCGCCAGCCAGGGTGTCGACGGCGCTGCGCACCAGGTCGAACACTTTCAGCGGGTAGCCCGCCTTGAGCAGGTTGCGGGCCATGGGTAGACCCATGTGGCCGAGGCCGATAAAGGCGATTTGGGTCATGACGGCTCTCCTTTCTGTTGGCGCGCGGTGCGTGCCGATTGTCATTGTTCGAGGATTGCTGTTGGGTGGTCCCGACGTGTATCCGGGCTGCATGTGTAGGGTGCGCCGTGCGCACCGATTCGGCGCAACTTCCTACAGATCCGCCAATGGATGCTCACCATCCCAGGCCGGGGCAAAGTGCGCGTCGATCACCGCCGCCGGAATTGCAGCTACATCCGGCCAGTGCCATTTCGGTGTCTGGTCCTTGTCGATCAGGCGGGCACGGACGCCTTCGGGAAACTCAGGGTGGCGGCAGCAGTTCAGGCTCATGGCGTATTCCATGCGGAAAACTTCGGCCAGCGACAGATGACGCGCGCGGCCTATCTGCTGCCAGACCAGGTGCGCAGTCAGTGGGCAGCCCTGGGCCAGGGTCTTGGCGGCGCGGGCGAGCAGGGCGTCGTCATCCTGCTGCATGGCGACCAGCGCCTGCACTGCCGCAGGCAGATCGGCAACGTCGAGCAGCGCATCGATGCGCTCGCGGCGTGGCAGCCATTGCGCTGCAGGCAGCTCCGCACGGGCCTCGTTTTCCAGCGCGCGCAGCAGGCTGTGCAGTTGGGCGGTGGGTTGCTCACGCCAGTTCAGTTGCACCAGGCCGCTTAGCAGCGCGTCCTGCTGGTCGTCGCGCAGAAAGCGGTCGGCCAGGTTCAGATCCAGTGCATCGCGGGCATTGATGCTGGCGGCGGTGAGGCCGAGGAACAGGCCCAGGCGCCCCGGCAGGCGGGCGAGGAACCAGCTGCCGCCGACATCCGGATACAAGCCGATGTTGATTTCCGGCATACCCAGGCGGCTGCTTGGCGTGACGATGCGGATACCGGCGCCCTGCATAAGGCCCATACCGCCGCCCAGCACATGGCCATGGGCCCAGCAGATGAAGGGTTTGGGGTAGGTATGGATGCGATGGTCGAGGCGGTATTCATCGGCGAAGAAGCGCCGGGCCAGAGCCGGTACTTCGCCTGGTTGCTCACGACACTGATTGACCAGTTGCACCACGTCGCCGCCGGCGCAGAAGGCCTTGGGGCCGTTGCCGCGCAGTAGCACGCAGGCGATGGTCGGATCGTCGGCCCAGGCCTTGAGGCGTTCGTCGAGTGCTTCGATCATCGGCAGGGAGAGGGCGTTGAGGCTCTTCTCGGCGTCGAGGCTGGCGATGCCGATGCGGTAGCTGTGCAGGCTGGGACGTTCTTCGAATTGCAGGTTCATAGGGGTTTCCTACGTAAGGTGGATGGCGCTTTATCCATCCACCTTACGGTTTCATGTTGGATGCAAAAGGCGACGTCCACCCTACGGGGCTGTAGGAGCGAGCTCTGCTCGCGAAAAGATGGCGTCGTCTGATTCGCGAGCAGGGCTCGCTCCCACGGTTTATTTGTTGCGCCACTGCGGGTCGCGTTTTTCCAGAAAGGCGTTGACCCCTTCGCGGGTGTCGTCAGCATCGAACAGGTCGACGAAACGCTCGCGCTCCTCCGGCAGCCAGGTGTTGGAGCCACGCTCGCGTGCACCCTGGATCAGCGGCTTGATGGTGCGCACTGCCACTGGGCTCTGCCGTGCGACCTTGGATGCCAGCAGCAGGGCGGTGCCGCGTGCTTCGCCGGTGTCCACCACCTGCTCCACCAGGCCAATGCGCAGGGCGGTGTCTGCGTCGATGCGTTCGCCGCAGAGGATCATGCGCTTGGCCCAGCCTTCACCCACCAGCCAGGGCAGGGCTTGGGTGCCGCCGGCGCACGGCAACAGGCCCACGGAGGCTTCCGGCAGGGCCATTTGCGCCTGGCGTTCGGCGATACGGATATCGCAGGCCAGGGCACACTCCAGGCCGCCACCCATGGCGTAGCCGTTGATCGCCGCGATGGACACGCCGCGGAAATCACGCAGGGTCTCGAAGGCTTCGCCGAAGCGTCGCGCCATCTCGCGGGCGCGGGCCTTGTCGCCATCGGCGAACATGTTCAGGTCGGCGCCGGCGCTGAAGAACTTCGGCCCCTGGCCGGTCACCACCAGGGCATACACCTCGTCGTCACGGTTGAGGTGTTCGATCACCTGCTTTAGGCCGATCAGCGAGTCGCGGTCCCAGGTGTTGGCCGGTGGATGGTTGATGGTGATCAGCGCGGTGTGGCCGTGCTTTTCCACGGTGAGTTTGTGGGTCAGGTCAAAGATGCCGGGTTTGTAGGTTTCCAGTGCAGTGCTCATAACGATCCTCATCAATGACTGCCCCTCTCCCATTGATGGAAGGGGGTATAAAGCGCTTACAGCAGGCGATCGAGCATGCCGCCCTGCAGGAGCAGACGGCGGGCAATGATCACCCGCATGATTTCGTTGGTGCCTTCCAGGATCTGGTGCACGCGGGCGTCGCGTACCCAGCGTTCCAGCGGATAGTCATTCAGATAGCCATAGCCGCCATGCAGTTGCAGGGCTTCGTTGCACACGTCGAAGCACTGGTCGGTGGAGAAGCGCTTGGCCATGGCGCAATACAGGCTGGCTTCACCGTGGCCATGGTCGAGCTTGTGCGCGGCCAGGCGCACCATCTGCCGGCTGGCGGTCAGAGCGGTGAACATGTCGGCCAGCTTGAATTGCAGGGCCTGGAACTCGCTGAGCGCCTTGCCGAACTGCTTGCGTTCTTCTACGTAGCGCAGACTTTGCTGCAGCGCTGCTTGGGCAGCACCGAGCGAACAACTGGCGATATTCAGGCGGCCACCATCGAGGCCTTTCATGGCGTAGACGAAGCCTTCGCCCTCCGGGCCAATGCGGTGGCTGGAAGGGATGCGCACACCTTCGAAGGTGATGGTGCGGGTCGGCTGCGCCTTCCAGCCCATCTTGTCCTCGTTGCGCCCGTAGCGCACACCCGGCGCATCGGCCGGCACCAGAAAGCAGGAGATACCCTTGGCGCCATCCTCGCCGGTACGTGCCATGACGATCAGCACCTGCGTGCTTCCTGCACCGGAGATAAAGCACTTGCTGCCGTCGATCACATAGTCGTCGCCGTCGAGCCGCGCACGCGTGCGCAAATGGGCTGCGTCGGAGCCGGCGTCCGGCTCGGTCAGGCAGTAGGAGGCCAGCGTCTGGCCGTTGATCAGCCCCGGCAACCAGGCGTCCTTCAGCGTCTGGTCGGCGAAGCTGGCGAGCATCCAGGTGGCCATGTTGTGGATGGTCAGGTAGGCGGTGGTGGCGACGCAGCCGGCGGCCAACTGCTCGAAAATCAGTGAGCTGGACAGCCTGGACAGGCCCAGGCCGCCGTCTTCCTCGGCGATGTAGAGGGCCAGGTAGCCCTGTTCTGCGGCCCGGCGAATCACCTCGACAGGGAAGTGCTGCTCACGATCCCACTCGGCGGCGTGGGGCGTCAGCTCCCGCGCGGCGAAGGCACGGGCGCTGTCGGTGAGCAGGCGTTGTTCATCACTGAGTTCGAAGTCCATGGCATCTCATTGCAGGGTCAGGGGTTGGCCGCCGGCGCGGCGCTCGGCCTGCCATTCGGCGAGGCTAGGTAACGCACTGTTGGCATCGAGGCGGTCGACGATTTCGAAATAGTCCTGTTTCAGCGGGTCCTTGAGCACCTCGTCACGGGGCTTCACCTTCACCGCGTACACCGTCTGCAGGTTCTGGTGGTCGAAGGCGCGCCATTGCTGTTCGTCCTTGAGTAGGGTGTAGCGATGACCTTCCAGTGCCTTGATCAGTGCTTCGCTATCGAGGCTATTGGCACGCTTAGCGGCATCGGCCCACTGCTGGACGATGCTGTAGGCCGACGCGGCGGAGCTGGAAGGGTACATGTCGTAGCGGCTCTTGAAGGCTTCGACGAAGGCTTCGCCGCGGGCGGATTTTTCCAGCGCCGGCACGCGCCAGGTCCAGGGTTCGGTGCCGATCACACCCTGCATCAGATTGGGACCGGCCTGCTCGACCATGCTCTGGGTCAGGTTGGGCGCGACGATCTGCATACGTTCGGTCAGGCCCAGGTCCTTGGCGACGCGCATGGCGCGCACCAGGTCCTCGCCGAACAGTACCAGGGCGAGAATGTCGGCGTTGCTGGCGGCGGCCTGGGTCAGCGCGTCTTGATAGTCGGCCAGGCGCGCACCTGGGAAGGGGATGCGTACGCTGGCGTGCTGGGCGGCATTGTCGGTGGCGGTGGCCTGGCGCAGCGATGCCTCGCTGGTATGGCCCCAGGTGTAATCGGCAGTGACGTAGAAGTAGCGCTTGTTCGGCAGGGTCTTGCTCAGGTATTGACCGAGTACCTTGGCGCTCATCCAGGCGTTGTTGCACTCGCGAAACATGTAGCGATGGCCATCCTTGCCGGTGGTGTCGTTGGAGTAGGTGAGCGTGCCGAAGTACAGCAGGCCGTGCTGCTTGGCGCGCTTACTGGCGGCGATGGCGACTGCGCTGGAGGAGCCACCGAACAGCATCGCCACGCCCTCGGCAGCGAGCTTGTCGACGTTCTTCTCCGCCTTGGCCGGCCGCGAGGCGGTGTCTTTGCTCGACAGGCGCAGAGGCCGCCCCAGCACGCCGCCGGCGGCGTTGATTTCATCGATGGCCAGCAGGGCTCCACGCATCTGCGCCAATCCCTCCTCCTTATATGGTCCGGTGCGCGGGTAGTTGAGCCCGAGACTGATGGGCTCGGCAGCCTGCGCACAGGCGGTGATTGCGGCCCACAGGGCCAGCATGGCGGACAGTTGGCGCATTGCAGTTCTCCTTGTTTTTGTTCTGCAAGGAGTCTTTTTACGCCGCTTGTCCAGATCGAGTGATCGTCTATTGGTCTAAGGGTGCGTTACCCCGTTCTCATTTCAGTGAAATGGTCATATTCGGCCCGTCTCCCAGTGGTGTGTCATCGAACCAGCGGCTGGTAACCGTCTTGGTCTCGGTATAGAAGCGCACCGCCTGTTTGCCATAGGCGTGCAGATCGCCGTAGAACGACCCCTTCCAGCCGGTAAAGGAAAAGAACGGCAGCGGTACCGGGATCGGTACGTTGATGCCCACCTGGCCAACCTCCACTGCGTGCTGGAAGTGTCGCGCGGCGCCGCCCGAGCGGGTGAACAGGCTGGTGCCGTTGCCATAGGGGCTGGCGTTGACCAGTTCGATGGCTTCTTCCAGGGTCGCAACCTCCATGCACACGAGCACCGGGCCGAAGATTTCCTCGCGGTACAGGCTCATCTTCGTGGTCACGCCACGGAACAGCGTCGGGCCGATCCAATTGCCATTCGGATACCCCTCCACGCTGCACTGCGAACCATCGAGCAGGCAGTCGGCGCCTTCGGCCTTGCCTTGCTCGATCAGGTGCAGCACGCGCTGGCGTGCCTGCGGGCTGATCAGCGGGCCGTAGGCGGCGCCACTGTCTTGCCAGTGGCCTGGGCGCAATGCGGCCATCTGCTCGGCCAGCTCGTCGATCCACTGCTTCGACTCGCCGACGAACACCGCCACGCTGATCGCCATGCAACGTTGTCCGGCCGCGCCGCAACTGGCGCCGAGCAGGTTACTGATCACCTGGTCCTTGGGCGCGTCGGGCATGATCACCATATGGTTCTTGGCGCCGGCAAAGGCTTGCACACGCTTCAGGTGCTGGGTACCGGTGCGGTAGACATGCTGGCCCACTGTCACCGAACCGACGAAGGACACTGCGCGCACCTGCGGATGCACCAGCAGCGCATCGACCTGCTCGCGCCCGCCATGCAGCACCTGCAGCACGCCGGCCGGCGCGCCGGCTTCGATAAAGAGTTCGGCCAGACGATTGGGCGTCATCGGGTCCTGTTCGGACGGTTTCAGGATGAAGGTGTTACCGCAGGCGATGGCCAGCGGAAACATCCACAGCGGGATCATCGCCGGGAAGTTGAACGGAGTGATACCGACGCATACGCCCAGCGGCTGGATCCAGCTGGCGGTGTCGATCTCGCGGGCGACGTTCTCCACCGTCTCGCCCATCATCAGGCTGGCGATATTGGCGGCATGTTCGGCCACTTCGATGCCGCGCCAGACGTCACCCTTGGCATCGGCGAAGGTCTTGCCGGTTTCCTGGGCGAGAATCTCAGCCAGCTCGTCGTGGTGCTCCTTGAGCAGGTGTTGGTAACGCAGCATCAGGCGCGCACGCTCCGATACCGGCACTTCGCGCCAGGCAAGGAATGCCCTCTGCGCGCTGGTCACTGCGGCCTCGATTTCCTCGGCGGTGGCCTTGGGGGCGAGGGCGATCACGTCCTGCGTGGTCGGATCGGTGACCTCGATCAGCTCCTGAGCCTGACTGGTTTGCCATTGGCCATCGATCAGTTGCGGCAGTGTGCGGGGCATGCTGGCCTCCTGTTGTTCTTGTCTGAGGTCTTTTATATCCACTGGATAGCCGTTTGTGGATTGACGATCTTGGGCTTGGGATGGACGATCTTGTCATTCGGATTTGAATAGCAAGGGGTGATGCAGTGGGGATGCGGGTGGAAACCTCCAATTGGCCGTTACCCGTCGGTGGGCAGCGCTTCATCACGCCACCGCGCCTGCGTCGCCTGCTGGCACGCCATCCTTTAAGCACTGGATGCTATCCATTGGCCATCGGTTTCTACCCTGATGCGGTGGGCCACCAGATGCGTCGCACGCAGCCAGATGACCATCTGCTGATCTATTGCCGCTCAGGCAAAGGCTGGCTGGAAACCGCGGATGGACGATTCGATATCGTTGCAGGTGATCTTTTACTGCTACCCAAGGCTGCGGCGCATGCTTATGGTGCCGACGAGCAAAGTCCCTGGACGATCTACTGGGTGCATTTCGACGGCAGCTTAGGCGAAGACTTCCTGCATCTGCTGGGCGCGCAAACGTTGCGGCGCATCGGCGTTCAGCCCAGGTTGATCGGCGATTTCGAGGCGTTGTTGGGTTTGCAGCGCCAGGGCCTCAACGTATTGCCCTTCATCCACGCTGCGCACCGTTTGCAGGCGATGCTCAGCTCGCTGGCCGTGCTGCCGGCGCGGGTCAACCTCAAGTCTGGTCGCGTGCTGGATATCGAGGCAGTGCAGGCGGTGATGCGCGAGCATCTGCACGGCAGCCTCAACCTCGACGAGCTGGCTGCGCAGTTCAAGCTGTCGCGCTTTCATTTCGCCAAGACCTACCGCGCGCTGACCGGTCATGCGCCGATCCAGGACTTCATCCAGTTGAAGATGGCCCTGGCCTGCCGTCTGCTCGACCGTGGCGATGCCGAAGTGCGCCAGGTCGCCGAGCAACTGGGCTACGACGATCCCTATTACTTCTCACGGCTGTTTCGCAAGGTGGTGGGCATGGCGCCCAGTCATTACCGGGCGCTGCATCTGGGGTAGGGGAGGACCCGGCATATCTCGCCCGCGGTAGGGGGCGCCGTACGCACCGCCTGTTCGGTCCCGCTTGTTGTGGCTGCGCGCAAAGGACATGCGCGGTACATCGATCGGAGGCATTCAAGCCAGCATACGCAGCCACAGCTGTTGCTCGGCCAGCAACTCTTCGCGCAGGTTGGCCAATGGTTGTTCAAACCCCAGTCGGCGCTGTGCGGGCAGAGGCTCTGGCAGGTTCGATGGCTGCAGCTGCAGAGCGCTGGCCAGCAGCACCAGGTCGACCAGATCGGCGGCGCCACCAGGCTCGTGCTGCCATTTGTTGCGCTGGCGAGCGCACTCGATCAGCGTGGTTGGCACCTGCCAGCGTGTCAGTACCAGGGCGCCGATATCGCCGGACAGGTAGTCGCACAGACCATCGAGTGACCCTGCATCGCGCGAGAAGTCTGGCCAGTGCTCCAGCTCCACCAGCAGTGGCAGGCTGCCAATATCCTGCAGCAGGCCGGCGAGCATGGCTTCATCGAGCGGCAGGTTACAACGCTGTGCCAGGGCAGCACAGAACGCGGCGCGTTCACGAGCCTTGCGCCAACGCTGACGAAAGGCCTGTTGCAGGGCTTTCTCGTTGCTGGCGAAGAGATTGCGCGCGGTGAATCCCAGTACCAGGGTGCCGAGTTGGCGAGTGCCGATTCGGGCGAGCAGGTCGCGCATCGACACACACGGCCGCGCACCACGAATCAGCGGGCTTTCGGCGAACTGCATGAGATAGGCTGCCAGCGGCGGATCACTGTTGATCACCCGTGCCAGTTGTTCCAGCGAGGTGCGTGGGTCGTCCAGCAGTTGGCGAATGCGCATGGCCGCTTCCGGCATTTGCGGTACTTTGGCCTGACCTTTGAGAAAGCGGGTGAGCAGGGCGAAGCGGATGGCTTCGGGGGACAGCGACATGGTGGCGGGGGCTTCCGTGGAACCGCAGCGGCGTATTGAGATGCTAGCAGAGCCTTGGCCTAAAGCCGATGCACAGCTGTTGCCTTGACTTGCCCGGCCCCCTTCACTAGCGTGCCTGCACTTGTTTTGACCCTGCAGGAAAACCGCATGACCGACGATCGCATCAAGCTCGAAGCCAGCTGGAAACACGCGCTGCGTGAGGAGTTCGACAAGCCTTACATGAGCGAGCTGCGTGCGTTCCTGCAGGCGGAGAAGGCGGCCGGCAAGGAAATCTATCCGCCAGGCCCACTGATCTTCAATGCGCTCAATTCCACGCCGCTGGATCAGGTCAAGGTGGTGATCATCGGCCAGGACCCGTACCACGGTCCTGGTCAGGCCCATGGCCTGTGCTTCTCCGTGCAGCCGGGCGTGCAGACGCCGCCGTCGCTGGTGAATATCTACAAGGAGCTCAAGCGCGACCTGAACATCGACATTCCAGCGCATGGCTACCTGCAGAGCTGGGCTGATCAGGGCGTATTGCTGCTCAACACGTCGCTGACCGTCGAGCGCGCCAACGCCGGCTCGCATGCCGGCAAGGGGTGGCAGTTCTTCACCGACCGGGTGATCGAGGTGGTCAGCGAACATCAGCCCAAGCTGGTGTTCCTGCTCTGGGGTAGCCACGCGCAGAGCAAGCAGCGCCTGATCGACCCGACCAAGCACCTGGTGCTGCGCTCGCCGCATCCGTCACCGCTGTCGGCGCATCGTGGCTTCATCGGCAATGGTCATTTCAGTCGCTGCAACCAGTTCCTCAGCCAGAACGGCATGAGCCCCATCGACTGGCGCTTGCCGGCGCTATAGCGAGATCGCGTCGTAGGGTGCGCCGTGCGCACCGGCTTACCTGGTGCGTACGGCCTGGGTAGCCTCACGACTGAGTCTATCGGCTGCCGTTGTTTCAACGACTGACTACTGACTCGCCCCCCTGGCACTGCTGCGCAGCCAGGTCGGCATGAAGGCTTTGCAGGCGTTTGTCAGCGCGCTCCATCTGGCGTGAGTCTGCCTGCTCGACCAGATCGACAATCATCTCGGCCATGGCCTGACGGTTGCTTTCATAGCTGGCCTGATAGGCGCTGGTATAGAAGCGCTCGCGTTGTTGCAGCAGGGCGGTCATGCGCGCAGTGAAATCATCGCCACGGCGTACTTCCAATGCCTTACGCAGAGCCTGTTGCCAGACCATGCGGTTTTCCAGCCAGATCTTGTTCTGTTCGCCCAGGCCCTGTGCCCAGCTCTGCACCCGCTCGCGCTGTCCGGCGTTCAGCGTGCCAAACCAGGGCTGCAGGCGCTCTTCCATGCGCTCGGCGCGCCGGCTGATCTGCTCCTGCACGGGCGGCTCGAGAAACTCTTCACGCAGCTTGGCGTTTTGCTCGTCCATTGCCGCCAATAGCTGATCGACCTGACGCGGGCTGAGGCCGCGCAGCAGTTCGATGGCGCTGGGTGTGATCTCCACGGCGATGCGCTGCATGGCTCGCTCGAAGTCGGCCAACTGGCTGGCCATCAGCTCGCTGTCACGGCTGCTCAGCGCCTGCTGACTGCGTTGCAGCCAGTCGAGATAACGCGGCAGCTCGACGCTGCAGTGCCAGGCCAGGTGTTCCTGCAGTTGGGGTTTGAGCCAGGCGCTCTGCTCGCTGGTCAGCGCCACGTAGTCGCCCAGCTTCCACGGGATCAGCCAATCGAGGTTGCGATAGGCCAGGCCGACGCGGCTGCAGGCGCTCAGCAGCAGGGTGATGGCCAGTAGCAGGAGCAGAGGCTTGCGCATGAGCGGGACTCGCGAGAGTAGAGCTGTTGAGACTAATACTCGTCGAGTCTGACGCAAGAGGGCGGAAATATTCGCTTAAGACTTCGCCATCCGGCCATGATCGCCGGCAAGCCGGCTCCTACAGGAAGCGGCGGTCTTATTGTTTGTAGGAGCCCGCTTGCGGGCGATCCAATGTGGACCGTTGCGCTCCCGCAGATAAAAAGAAACCGCCCCGAAGGGCGGTTCCGATGGTGCAGGTTGCGCTTAGCCGCCGAGGTAGGCATCGCGCACCTTGGGATCGTTGAGCAGCTCTTCACCGCTGCCCTGCATGACGATATGGCCGTTCTCCAGCACGTAGCCACGATCCGCCAGCTTCAGCGCTTGGTTGGCGTTCTGCTCGACCAGGAACACGGTCACGCCGTCTTTACGCAGTTGCTCGATGATGTCGAAGATCTGCTGGATGATGATCGGCGCCAGACCCAGCGACGGCTCGTCGAGCAGCAGCAGGTTGGGCTTGCTCATCAGTGCACGACCGATGGCGAGCATTTGCTGCTCGCCGCCGCTCATGGTGCCGGCGCGCTGGGCGAAGCGTTCCTTCAGGCGCGGGAACAGGTGCAGCACCTTGTCCAGTTGCTCCTGGTTGTCCGCCTTGTTGCCGAAGAAGCCGCCCATGGCCAGGTTTTCCTCGACGGTAAGGCGGGCGAACACGCGACGGCCTTCCGGCACGATGGCGATGCTCTTGCGCATGATCTCCGGGGTGTCCATGCCCACCAGCTCTTCACCCAGGTAGCGAATGCTGCCACTGGTGGCACGCGGGTTGCCGCACAGGGTCATCAGCAGAGTCGATTTGCCGGCGCCGTTGGCGCCAATCAGGGTGACGATCTCGCCTTTCTGCACTTCGATGCTGACGTCGTGCAGAGCCTGGATCTTGCCGTAGAAGGTGGATACGTTGTTGAAACTCAGCATGGATTACGCCTCCCCCAGATAGGCTTTGATCACGTCCGGGTTGTTGCGGATGTCGTCCGGCGTGCCGTCGGCCAGGGGAGTGCCCTGGTTGATCACATAGATGTGGTCGGAAATGCTCATCACCAGCTTCATGTCGTGCTCGATCAGCAGCACGGTGACATTGTGCTGGTCACGCAGCACGCCGATCAGCGCTTTCAGGTCTTCGGTTTCGCGTGGGTTGAGGCCGGCGGCCGGCTCATCGAGCATCAGGATGCTCGGACGGGTCATCATGCAGCGGGCGATTTCCAGGCGACGCTGCTGACCGTAGGCCAGCGTGCCTGCCTCACGGTTGGCGAAGTCCACCAGGTCGACCTGTTCCAACCAGTGGGCGGCGTAGTCCATGGCCTCGCGCTCACTGCGGCGGAATGCCGAGGTCTTGAACAGACCGGCCAGGTAGCTGGTGTTGAGATGGCGATGTTGGGCGATCAGCAGGTTTTCCACCGCCGTCATGTCCTTGAACAGACGCACGTTCTGGAAGGTCCGCACCACGCCCTTGCGGGCGATCTTGTGGCCGGGCAGGCCTTCGATCGCCTCGCCGTTCAGGCGGATGCTGCCGGAGCTCGGCTGATAGAAGCCGGTCAGGCAGTTGAAGACGGTGGTCTTGCCGGCGCCGTTTGGGCCGATCATCGAGACCACCTGCTTTTCCTTGACGTTCAGGCCCACCCCGTTGACGGCCAACAGGCCGCCGAAACGCATGGACAGGCCGCTTACTTCGAGAATCGTGCGGCTCATCGCTTCAGCTCCAGGTGGGGACGTTGCATCGGCAGCAACCCTTGCGGGCGCCAGATCATCATGAAGATCATGACCAGGCCGAAGATCAGCATGCGGTATTCGCTCAGCTCACGCATCTCCTGCAGCAGCACCATGACGATGGCGGCGAGGATCACGCCCAGCTGCGAGCCCATACCACCCAGCACGACGATGGCGAGGATCATCGCTGACTCGATGAAGGTGAACGACTCCGGTGTCACCAGGCCCTGGCGCGCGGCGAAGAAGCTGCCGGCGAAACCGGCCAGGCTGGCGCCGATGGTGAAGGCAGAAAGCTTGATCACGGTGGGGTTCAGGCCCAGCGCACGGCAGGCGATCTCGTCTTCGCGCAGCGCTTCCCAGGCACGACCAATCGGCATGCGCAGCAGGCGGTTGACCAAAAACAGCGTCAGCAGCACCAGCAGCAGGGCGATCAGGTAGAGGAAGATCACCTTGTACTGCGAGTTGTAGGCGATTTCGAAGTAGCCGTGGAAGGTCGGCATATCGGCTGGCACACGACGCTCGAAGGACAGACCGAACAAGGTCGGCTTGTTCTCGTTGGCGATGCTCAGACCGTTGGGGCCGCCTGTCAGCTCGGTCATGTTGCGCAGCAAGATACGGATGATCTCGCCGAAGCCCAGGGTCACGATGGCCAGGTAATCGCCACGTAGACGCAGCACCGGAAAACCCAGCAGGAAGCCGAACAGCGCAGCCATCATCCCGGCGATCGGCAGGCACATCCAGAAACTCAGGCCGAAGTAGTGCGAGAGGATCGCGTAGCTGTAGGCGCCGACGGCGTAGAAACCGACGTAACCCAGATCGAGCAGGCCGGCAAGGCCGACGACGATGTTCAGGCCAAGGCCAAGCATCACGTAGATCAGGATCAGCGTGGCGATATCCACCGAACCGCGACTGGCAAAGAACGGCCACACCAGCGCCACCATGACCATCGCCAGAATGATCCAGCGCTGGGTGGAGGGCAGGGTGAGGAAGTTGCCGAGTTGGCCGGAACCGTCGGGCAGACTCGGGCGCTTGGCCCAGGCCGGGGTGATGTGATCACGCAGCAATTGCCAGAGGAAGATCAGCGTAGCGGCGCCGCCGATACACCAGAGTTCGAAGGCAGTGGCGCCTTCCACGCGCAGGCTGATGCCAACGGTGGAGAGTTTCAGACCCAGCACCGGGTACGAGATGATCAGTACCAGCAGGGCACCGAAAATCGCCGATTTGAGATTCTTGGTAATGGCGGTGCTCATACTTTTTCCACCTCAGGACGGCCGAGGATGCCGGTCGGGCGGAACAACAGCACCAGCACCAGCAGGCTGAACGCCACTACGTCCTTGTATTGATCACCGAAGATATCGGCGCCGAAGGCTTCGGCCACGCCCAGCAGCAGGCCACCGAGTACGGCGCCAGGGATGCTGCCGATACCGCCGAGTACCGCAGCGGTGAAGGCTTTGATGCCGGCGAGGAAGCCCAGGTGCGGGTTGATCACGCCGTAGTTCATGCCCAGCAGTACCGAGGCGATGGCGGCCAGCGCCGCGCCGATGACGAAGGTCAGGGCGATGATGTTGTTGGTGTTGATGCCGAGCAGGTTGGCCATCTTCAGGTCTTCGGCACAGGCGCGGCAGGCGCGGCCAAGGCGAGAGCGGGAGATGAACAGAGTGAGGCCGATCATGGTGATGAAGGTGACGATGAAGATCAATACCTGCATGTAGGACACCACCACGCCGTTGGCCGCGCTTTCACCGAGAATGAAATTGCCGGGCAACAGGTTGGGGATAGCTTTGTCCTTGGAATCCTGCGAGAGCAATATCGCGTTCTGCAGGAAGATCGACATACCGATCGCAGAGATCAGCGGGATGAGACGATTGCCGCCACGCAGGGGGCGGTAGGCCACCCGCTCGATGCTGTAACCGTAGGCACTGGTGACGATCATGGTGGCGGCGAAGGCCGCGATCATCACGAAGGGCACGGCCTCCAGGCCGAACATGGCGAGGCCGACGATAACGGTGAAGGCTACGTACGAGCCAATCATGTAAACCTCGCCGTGGGCGAAGTTGATCATGCCGATGATGCCGTAGACCATGGTGTAGCCGATGGCGATCAGGGCATAGGTACTGCCAATGGTCAGGCCATTGATCAGCTGTTGTAGGTAGTGATAAAGATCAGGCATTGCCTAACTCCTGGGCGCTTGCGTAAAGCGGCGCTTGTGGCGCAGCGCGAGGCCGGAATTCTTCTAATAGACAAAGCCCACTGCGAGGGCGCAGTGGGCTTTGAGTTCAGACAGGAAACTTACTTGGCTTCGGACTTGGTGCCGTCCTGGTGCCACTCGTACACCACGAAGCTGAAGTCTTTCAGGTCGCCCTTCTCGTCGAAGGCCAGGGTGCCAGTGGGGGTGTCGAAGCTGTTGGAGCGCAGCGCAGCCGCTACCTTGGCGGTATCGGTGTCGCCGGCTTTCTCGATGCCTTCAGCGATGACCTGAACGGCAGCGTAGGCCGGGAACACGAACGGACCGCTCGGGTCTTCGTTCTTGGCCTTGAAGGCCTCGACCAGCGCCTGGTTCTTCGGATCCTGGTCGAAGGACTTCGGCAGGGTGACCAGCAGACCTTCGGAGGCCGGGCCAGCGATGGCCGAGATTTCCTTGTTACCCACGCCTTCCGGGCCCATGAACGTGACGTTCAGGCCGCGCTCTTTGGTCTGGCGCAGCAGCAGGCCCAGTTCCGGGTGGTAACCGCCGTAGTAGACGAAGTCGACGCCTGCCTGGTTCAGTTTGGCGATCAGCGCGGAGAAGTCCTTGTCGCCGGCGTTGATGCCTTCGAACATGGAGACTTTCACGCCTTTGCCTTCCAGGGTCTGCTTGACCGCGGTGGCGATGCCTTCACCGTACTGCTGCTTGTCGTGGATGACGGCAACGTTTTTCGGTTTGATGTGGTCGGCGATGAAGTTACCGGCGGTCGGGCCTTGCAGGCTGTCCAGGCCGATGGTGCGGAAGACCAGCTCGTAGCCACGAGCGGTGATGTCCGGGCTGGTGGAAGCCGCGGTGATCATCAGGATGCCTTCGTCTTCGTAGATGTCCGAAGCCGGCTGAGTGGAGCTGGAGCACAGGTGGCCAACCACGAACTTGACACCGTCGTTGACGATTTTGTTGGCAACGGCAACGGCTTGTTTCGGATCGCACGCGTCGTCGTAGACCACGCCTTCGAGCTGGGCGCCGTTCACGCCGCCGGCTTTGTTGATCTGCTCGATGGCCATCTTGGCGCCGATGAATTGCATTTCACCGTACTGAGCGACGGCACCGGTCACCGGACCGGCCAGGCCGATCTTGATGTTGTCGGCTGCCATCGAATAGCTGGCCGCCCCTGCCAGCGCCATTGCCGCGAACAACTTGGAAATCTGCTTAGTAGCCTTGTTCATGAGTGCTCCACTCTTATGTTTTTCGTTGTTGTAGTTCTTGCGGCCGAAGCTGCAGAACCGGGTCAGTGACCCCGGTCATGCCCCCGGCAACTGTACCGGAACAGTGTAGAGCGCGGATTTGCGCCTTGAAAAGCCGGCAGCTGGAGGCGAAACGTGGGGTTGTCGCTAAATTGCAAGGAATGTATAGAAAAACGGCGTGGCCTGGGTCGGCTGGCGAGCGTCGTGCGTTTGCCAGGGCTTTTGCTGGCGCTATCATTGCGCGCCTGCATTCAACGCCATCGACACGGGACACACCATGACGGATCAATCTAGCACCCTCTATGCCAAGCTGCTCGGTGAGACAGCGCCGATTCGCTGGCAGGAACTGCAGCCGTTCTTCGCTCGCGGTGCGCTGCTCTGGGTCGAGGGCAGTCAGGATCTGGTGGCGATTGCGCAGGCCGTGGCCGAGAACGATCAAGCGCGGGTTGCGCAGTGCATGAACCAGGGCCACCTCTGCAAGTTCGAAGACGTACGGGCAGAAGATCTGCTCACGCGTGACCCGCAGTTGTGGGCGGTGGTTGTCGCGCCCTGGGTACTGGTGCAGGAAAGGGCAGGGGATTCGACCCCGCACTGAAATGGCGCGCTGCAGGGCTGCAAGTGGCGGGCTAGACTCTTCGCACGCTCCTTTTGAGGAGCGTTATCGCAGCGTTATGGCAAAGGAGTGAGCCCCATGTTCGAACCTGGTCACCTGCATCGCAGCAACCTGCCAGCCCTGGGCGGGCAGCCCGGCTACAGCGTCGATTTCTATTACGAGGTGCGTCAGGACCCGCAAGAGGGGGCCATGCTGCACGGGCGTCTGGTAGGAGAGATCGAGGGCAAGGCATTCGAGGAAGTCTTCGAAATGCACCGCGACACCGCGTTCAACTTTGCCAGTGTGATTTCGCGGCTGGTGGCCAAGCATGGCTTGCCGCCCAACCATAGCCCGATCATGCGAGCGCATGCCGAATACGATGCGATCTTCGAGGACATTCGCGCCAAGCTGCACGCCAAACCGGGGGAGACGGTGGACTTCGATCACTTGGAGCGTGACGGTCTGTAGGGTGGGAGGCGGCTCGATGCCTGAGCGAGGGCGAAAAAAAACCGGTTTGTGAAATCCGGTTTTTGTTTTCGAGCCATGCATCAGGCTGCGACGAACCCTGCTGGGTAAGCGAGCGACGCCTGGCTGCTCTGCACTTCGGTGATGGCTTCGCGAACGACCTGCTTGGCCAGGCACGCGCACTTGCCGCACTGGCTGGCGATGCCGAGCGTGCCGCGCACTTCACGGTAGCTGCAGCAGCCTTCGTAGACCGCATCGCGGATCTGAGTATCGGTGACACCTTCACAGAGGCAGACGTACATAAGCAAGGCTCGTCTTGGTGGTTCTGTTCGATGGATCGGATACTAATGTTAATGAGAATGCTTGTCAAAGATCGGTTGCGAATGCTCGCATCTCCTGACGAACGGTGCAGTCGCCGGCAGGGTTCGGGCAGAGAAAGGTCTTTGCGTTTTCGCGGGGAGGATATGTTTGGCACTGGACTGGCAAGTTTGTGTGCGCCTTGCTTGCTGACTTAGCACTATCTACTACCGCGTGCGCTGAGCGTTTGGGTTGCGCCCCTTACGGGCGCCACACCTTTCTTGCTTGCCCAAGAAAGGTGTGCCAAAGAAGGGCACCCCGACATCCGGGTTTCGCTACGCGAAACTTCCCTCGCTCCGGCGCCGCTCGGGTGCCGGCTTACATGGGCCATCCCTGGCCCATTAAGCCTCTCGCCGCATCCATGCGGCTCGCTCCCCTACGCAACGCCTCCACTCGGCCTCCTGAAGGGGGCCGGGTCGCGAGTTTGCAAAAGCTCCGCAAAATTTACCTTCGCGGCGACTGTGCTTTTTGCCTTTGCTTTGAAAGCGCGATCTCACGAGCGACGCCCAAGTCCCCTTCAGGAGGCTGAGTGGAATCGCCGTGTAAGGGGTTGAGCGACATGGATGTCGCGAGAACCGTGATGGGCCAGGGATGGCCTTTCGCAGCGGGCCCCTGGAGCGGTGATGGAGCGAGGGAACCGCGGCGCAGCCGGGGCCGGATGCAGGGGTGTGTTTCTTTGCTTACTTTCTTTGCACAAGCAAAGAAAGTGAGTCGCCCGTAAGGGGCGAAACCCATTAGGTCAGACGGCGTGCTAATGGATAGTGCCAAGTCATCGACAGCTAACACGTAATTGCCAGTCCGCTGCCAATCTGCACTTTCCCAAACTATGCGAAGAGCCTAAAAAAACCGGCAGACGCCGGTTTTTTCATGGGGATCGATCACCGCTCAGAGACTCACTGATCGAACTCGTCCCAACCGCCCATTTCCTTCCAGCGATTGACGATGCCGCAGAACAGCTCGGCGGTCTTCTCGGTGTCGTAGCGCGCCGAGTGTGCCTCCTTGCCGTCGAACTCGATGCCAGCGGTCTGGCAGGCCTTGGCCAGTACGGTCTGACCATAGGCGAGGCCGGCCAGGGTGGCGGTATCGAAGCTGGAAAAGGGATGGAACGGATTGCGCTTGATGCCGCAACGCGCCACCGCGGCATTGAGGAAGCCCAGGTCGAAACTGCTGTTATGGCCGACCAGGATCGCGCGCTTGCAGCCAGCCGATTTGATCGACTTGCGCAGGCCCTTGAAGATTTCCCCCAGCGCATGCTCCTCGCTGACGGCCATGCGCAGCGGGTGGTCGAGCTTGATGCCGGTGAACTCCAGTGCCGCCGCTTCGATATTGGCGCCCTCGAAGGGCTCGACGCGGAAGAAGTGGGTGTGATCCGGGTAGAGGAAGCCGCTCTCATCCATGGCGATGGTGGTCGCGGCAATTTCCAGCAGGGCATCGGTGGCGCTGTTGAAACCGCCGGTTTCCACGTCCACCACTACCGGCAGATAGCCGCGAAAGCGCGCGGCCATGGGGGTGCGTGGGCCGGAAGGCAGGCTCGGTTCCAGTTCGTCGTCGTAGTTGTCTTCGCTCACGCCTGAGCCTCCAGCAATTTCCAGCGCAGGGTTTCGCCGGCGCGCAGCGGTACGACGCTGTTGTCGCCCAGCGGCAGGGTGGCAGGCACGGTCCATTCCTCGCGCACCAGGGTGATGCTGTCGATGTTGCGCGGCATGCCGTAGAAGTCCGGGCCATGGAAGCTGGCGAAGGCTTCCAGCTTGTCCAGCTCATTGCGTTGTTCGAAGGCCTCGGCGTACAGCTCGATGGCTGCATAGGCGGTGTAGCAGCCGGCGCAGCCGCAGGCGGCTTCCTTGGCGTGCTTGACGTGCGGCGCCGAGTCGGTACCGAGGAAGAACTTGGCGTTGCCGCTGGTGGCGGCATCGAGCAGGGCTTCCTGGTGCACGTTGCGCTTGAGGATCGGCAGGCAATAGAAGTGCGGGCGAATACCGCCTACCAACATGTGGTTGCGGTTGTACAGCAGGTGGTGCGCGGTGATGGTGGCGCCGACGTTGGCCGAGGTCGCCTCGACGAACTGCACCGCATCACGGGTGGTGATGTGCTCGAACACTACTTTCAGTGTCGGGAAGCGTTCGACCACACGGGTGAGGTGCTCGTCGATGAAGGCTTTCTCACGGTCGAACACGTCGATCTCGGCGCGGGTCACTTCGCCATGTACCAGCAGCAGCATGCCGACTTCGGCCATGGCTTCGAGGGCCGGGAAGATCTTGTCGATGCTGGTCACGCCCGAGTCGGAGTTGGTGGTGGCGCCGGCCGGGTAGAGCTTGGCGGCATGCACGAAGCCGCTGGCCTTGGCTGCTCGCACGTCTTCGGGGCTGGTGTTGTCGGTGAGGTAGAGCACCATCAGCGGTTCGAAGCGGCTGCCGGCCGGGCGCGCAGCGAGGATGCGCTGGCGATATGCGTCGGCTTCGGCGGCATTGCGTACCGGCGGTACCAGGTTGGGCATGATGATGGCGCGGCCGAAAGCGCGCGCGGCATCGCCGACGGTGTGCGGCAGCACCGCGCCGTCGCGCAGGTGAATGTGCCAGTCATCGGGACGCAGGAGAGTCAGGCGGTCGGACATGGAGGCTTCCAGGCGGGTAAAACGTGGCCGCATGTTAACTGAAAAGCGCCAGTTCGCGCTCGCGCCACCGCGACAATCGCACGCAGGGGTCAAGTTTCCGCGCGCCTGACCGATACCCCGTGAGAATGCCGTGAACCGCCGTGGAGTCGACCGTGCGTGTGCCCAATTTGCTCCTGATCAGCTTGCTGGCTGGCATGCCCTTGTGCCTGCCAGCGCATGCCATCAGCTTCCAGACACGGCTGGAAAAGGTGGAGTGGACTGTCGAGGGCGACCAGTTCGAATGCCGCCTGAGTCAGACAATCAGCAATTTTGGCAGTGGCGAGTTCGTGCGCCGTGCTGGCGAGCAGGTCACCTTTCGTCTCAAGGCCCGTGAGCGCTGGATGGGCGCCGGTTCGGCGACCTTGCTGGCCGCCGCCGCGCCCTGGCAGCCCGGTCGCGGCGATATCAATCTGGGTGTGGTCAGTGTCGGCAATGGCGAGGTGCCGTTCAACAGCTCGCAGGAACAGGGCGCGCGCTTGCTTACCGGCCTGCTCGACGGGCGTAGCCCGGTGGTGCGCCACCGCACCCCCAACGGCGGCGAAAATCTGGAAGTGCGTTTGCTACCCGTGAAGTTTCACAAGGCCTATGACGATTACCAGGCCTGTACAGCCAAGCTGCTGCCGGTCAATTTCGAGCAGATTCGCCAGGCGCAGCTCGGCTTTCCTGGTGGCGGTGTCGACCTCGACCCGATGGCCAAGGCCAAGCTCGACATCATCCTCGACTTCGTCAAGGCCGACCCCACCATCAACAGCTTCCAGATCGACGGGCATGCCGACAACAGCGGCAATCGCCTGACCAATCGCGACCTGTCACGCCGTCGTGCCCTGGCCGTGCAAGAGTATCTGGTGGCCGGCGGCGTACCGGTCGAGCAGATCACCATGCGTTTTCATGGCGAGCGTTACCCGTTGGTGCCGAACAACAACGATGCCAATCGCGCCAAGAATCGTCGTGCGACCCTGCGCCTGGATCGTGTCCCTGCACCGCAAGCACCAGCCCAGAGCGCGCCGCAGGCCGCTCCTTCGAGTGCCCCGGCCGACCCGGTCGGAAGCACGCCCTCCTGAGCAAAAAACGCTGATTCTTGCCGTCGCTTCGTCGTCACAAGCTGTCGCGCCCCTGTAAATTGGCCCGCAGGGTCAGTAGAATCACCGGTTTTACCGTACAACCCGTGGAGTGATGGCATGGCGGACGTCAAAAAGGTAGTTCTGGCCTATTCCGGTGGCCTGGACACCTCGGTGATCCTCAAGTGGCTGCAAGATACCTATAACTGTGAAGTGGTGACCTTCACCGCTGACCTTGGTCAGGGCGAAGAGGTCGAGCCGGCCCGCGCCAAGGCCCAGGCGATGGGCGTCAAGGAAATCTACATCGACGACCTGCGCGAAGAATTCGTGCGTGATTTCGTGTTCCCGATGTTCCGCGCCAACACCGTCTATGAAGGTGAGTACCTGCTGGGTACCTCCATCGCCCGCCCGCTGATCGCCAAGCGCCTGATCGAAATCGCCAACGAGACTGGCGCTGACGCCATCTCCCACGGCGCCACCGGCAAGGGCAATGACCAGGTGCGTTTCGAACTGGGTGCCTATGCGCTCAAGCCGGGTGTGAAAGTCATCGCCCCTTGGCGCGAGTGGGACCTGCTGTCGCGCGAGAAGCTGATGGACTACGCCGAGAAGCACGCCATCCCGATCGAGCGCCACGGCAAGAAGAAGTCGCCGTACTCCATGGACGCCAACCTGCTGCACATCTCCTACGAGGGCGGCGTGCTGGAAGACACCTGGACCGAGCACGAAGAAGACATGTGGCGTTGGACCAAGTCGCCGGAAGCGGCGCCGGACACTCCGACCTATATCGAGCTGACCTACCGCAACGGTGACATCGTCGCCATCGACGGCAAGGAGCTGAGCCCGGCTACCGTGCTGGCCGAGCTGAACCGTATTGGTGGCGAGAACGGCATCGGCCGTCTGGACATCGTCGAGAACCGTTTCGTCGGCATGAAGTCTCGCGGCTGCTACGAAACCCCCGGCGGCACCATCATGCTCAAGGCGCACCGCGCCATCGAGTCAATCACCCTCGACCGCGAAGTGGCTCACCTGAAAGACGAGCTGATGCCGAAATACGCCAGCCTGATCTATAACGGTTTCTGGTGGAGCCCGGAGCGTCTGATGCTGCAACAGATGATCGACGCGTCGCAGACCAACGTGAACGGCGTGGTCCGTCTGAAGCTGTACAAGGGCAACGTCATCGTCACCGGCCGCAAGTCCGACGATTCGCTGTTCGATGCCAACATCGCGACCTTCGAGGAAGATGGCGGCGCCTACAACCAGCAGGACGCGGCGGGCTTCATCAAGCTCAACGCCCTGCGCATGCGTATTGCCGCTGGCAAGGGCCGCAAGCTGGTCTAAGCTGAGCCTCCTGCGCCACAAGGACCCCGGCCATGTGTCGGGGTTCTGCTTTTTAGGAGTACAACCTGATGAGACTGCTGCACACCATGCTGCGCGTCGGCGACCTGGGCAAGTCCATCGCCTTCTACACCGAAGTGCTGGGCATGACCTTGCTGCGGCGCAAGGATTACCCGGACGGCCAGTTCACCCTGGCGTTCGTCGGCTACGGTGACGAGGCGCATAACAGCGTGATCGAGCTGACTCATAATTGGGGCGTCGAGCGCTACGAACTCGGCACGGGTTATGGCCACATCGCTCTGGAAGTCGATGACGTGTACAAGGCCTGCGAGGACATCCGTAGCCGTGGCGGCAAGATCACCCGCGAGCCTGGCCCGATGAAGCATGGCACCAGTGTCCTAGCCTTCGTCGAGGATCCGGACGGGTACAAGATCGAGTTGCTCTCGCCGTCTCGTCGCGACTGAGCGAACAAACAATGAAAAGCCCCGCATCGGCGGGGCTCTTTCTGTGCAGCTCGACACTCAGATATCGAAGTCGTATTCGGCCAACTGTTTGTGCAGGCGTCGCTCTTCGAGGAAGTTGTCGATGATGCGGCGCTTGGTCAGGTTGGTCTTGGCGACTTCCACCGCAGGCTCGGCATCGTCCGATTCTTCTGCGACAAAGTCTTCGTCCAGTTCGAGGTCTTCTTTGTCAGTGCTCATCTATTCCACTCCAGGCCACTTACTGGGGCCATTTGCGCACCTTATAGCGACAAAAATTGAGCGGGTAAAAAAGATTTTTTCAATCAGGAGATCGTCGGATTCTATGGTCGATCAATCGTCGGAAGTCTTGGCCTTGTACTCGCACAGGTCTTCGATGCGGCAGGCGCCACAACGCGGTTTGCGCGCGATGCAAACGTAGCGTCCGTGGAGGATCAGCCAGTGGTGGGCGTCGAGCAGATAATCCTTGGGCACGAACTTGAGCAGCTTCTTCTCCACCTCGACCACGTTCTTGCCCGGCGCGATGCCGGTGCGGTTACTGACGCGGAAGATGTGCGTGTCCACGGCCATGGCCAGTTGGCGGAAGGCGGTGTTGAGCACCACGTTGGCGGTCTTGCGGCCAACGCCGGGCAGGGCTTCGAGGTCCTCGCGGTTGTCCGGCACCACACTGCCGTGTTTCTCGATGAGGATGCGGCACGCTTCGATGACGTTCTTCGCCTTGCTGTTGTACAGGCCAATGGTCTTGATGTACTCGCTTAAACCCTCGACGCCCAGGGCGTAGATGGCTTCCGGTGTATTGGCTACCGGAAACAGCTTGGCCGTGGCCTTGTTGACGCTGACGTCGGTGGCCTGGGCCGATAGCGTCACCGCCACCAGCAGCTCGAAGGGGGTGCTGTAGGCCAGCTCGGTCTTCGGTTCCGGGTTGTCCTCGTGCAGGCGGCGGAAGATTTCCAGGCGTTTTGTAGCATTCATGGCGTTGGACTTCAGGCGTAGCCCGGATGCAATCCGGGGCGTGTGGTTTCGGCATTCCCGGATTGCATCCGGGCTACGGTTTGTCGCTCAGTTTGCCGTTGTCATTCGATGACTCCGGTGACGCGTACGCGACGGCTTTGCGCAGGCAGCTCAGGGGCAGCGGCCTTGGCGCGCTCGGCGGCGATCTGGTCGATGCGGTTCTTGCCAGCGATCAGCAGGCCCAGGACGATGAAGGCGCCCGGCGGCAGGATCGCTAGCAGGAAGCCCCGGTAGTCGTGGATCAGTGTGAGTTTCCAATCGGCGGCCACGGGGCCGAACAGCAGGTGCATGTTGGCGAACAGGGCGCCGGTGCCGAGCAGTTCGCGAACGGCGCCGATCAGCACCAGTACGCTGCCGAAGCCCAGGCCCATCATCAGACCGTCGTAGGCGGCGCGTGCCGGGTCGTGCTTGGCGGCGAAGCCGTCGGCGCGGCCGAGGATCACGCAGTTGGTGGTGATCAGCGGGATGAAGATGCCGAGAATCTGGTACAGCTCGTAGGTGTAGGCCTGCATCAGCAGTTCGATGCAGGTGGTCAGTGCGGCGATGATCATGACGAAGGCGGGCAGGCGCACGGCAGTGTTGACCACGCCGCGCACCAGCGACACGGCGGTGTTCGAGCACACCAGCACCACCGCACTGGCCAGTGCTAGGCCGAGAGCGTTGACCGTGGAGTTGCTCACTCCCAGCAGCGGACAGAGGCCGAGCAGTTGCACCAGTGCCGGGTTGTTCTTCCACATGCCATTGAGGGTGATGTCGCGATAGCTGGTCATCGTTCGTCCTCCGCCAGGCCCAGTAACTGGACGCGGTGCGTATCGAAGTAGCGCAGGGCGCCGTGCACGGCCTTGACCACGGCGCGCGGGGTGATGGTGGCGCCGGCGAACTGGTCGAAGTCGCCGCGATCCTTTTTCACGGCCCAGCCATCTTCACCGGGATTGTTCAGGGATTTGCCGGCGAAACCGAGGATCCAGTCGCTCTTGGCCAGCTCGATCTTGTCGCCCAGGCCGGGTGTTTCCTTGTGGCTGAGCACGCGCACGCCAGCGAGGCGGCCGTCGGCGAAAATGCCCACCAGCAGGTGGATGGCGCCGCTGTAACCATCCGGCGCGGTCACCGGCAGGATCAGCGCGCTGGGCTGACCGCTCTTGAGCGCCAGATAGGCCGACTGTGGGCTGCGGTGGCCCAGCTCGGGGGCGTTGAGCTCGATGCGGTTGTCCAGCAGGTGATTGTCGTAGCTGCCGGCCGGCAGGATTTCCGCCAGAGCGCGCACCTGGGCTTCGCGCTCGGCGGCGGCGATGCGCTCGGCAGTACCCTGCTGCAGCAGGGCAACGGTGCCGACTGTGCCGATGGCGAACAGGCCGAGCACCAGGGCGTTCTTCAGCATCGAGCGGCTGATTTCCGGCAGCATGCTCATTCTCCCAGCTTGAAGCCGCTGTTGGGCTTACGGTGGCCGTAGCTGCGCGGCCGGGTGTAGTAGTCGATGGTCGGCGCCGCCAGGTTCATCAGCAGCACGGCGAAGGCCACCGCGTCCGGGTAGCCGCCCCAAGTGCGGATCACGTAGACCAGCACGCCAACGCCGATGCCGAACACCAGGCGCCCGCGATTGCTGGTAGCGCCGGACACCGGGTCGGTGACGATGAAGAAGGCGCCGAGCATGCTGGCGCCGGTGAGCAGGTGGAACAGCGGTGAGCCGTTGGAATCCGAGCCGCTGCCATTCCAAAACAGCAGGCTCATGACGAACAGCGCGGCGAGCATGCCCAGCGGCGCATGCCAGGTGATCAGGCGTTTGTGCAGCAGGTACAAGCCGCCGGCGAGGAAGGCCAGGTTGACCGCCTCGCTACCGGCGCCGCCGAAGTGGCCGAAGGCCGGATTGGCGGCGCGCAGCTCTTCGATGGTCAGGCTCTTGTTCACCTTCAGGGCGTCCAGTGCGGTGGCCTGGGCCCAGCCATCGGGCAGGCTGGCGATACCGAGTATGTGCTTGAGGCCGTCCAGCGCGGCGACGCCGTGCGGCGCGGGCCAACTGGTCATGTCGACGGGGAAGGAGATCAGCACCACCACGTAGCCGACCATGGCCGGGTTGAACGGGTTCTGCCCGAGACCGCCATAGAGCTGCTTGCCGAAACCGATGGCGAAGCCGCAGGCGATCAGTGTCAGCCACCAGGGCGAATAAGGCGGCAGCGCCAAGGCCAGCAGCACGGCGGTGACCAGGGCGCTGTAGTCCTTTAGGAAGAACGCCAGCGGGCGTTTGCGCGCAGCCAGCAGCGCGGCCTCGAAGCCCAGCGCGCAGAGGCTGGCCCAGACCAGGTTGAACAGGGTGCCGATGCCGAACAGCCAGGTCAGGGCAAGAATGCCCGGCACCGTGGCCAGCAGTACCTGCAGCATGACCTGCTGGGTACGATTGCTGCCCGTGGCGTGGGGCGATGTGATGCGGGGCAGGGCCATCGGCGCTCCGGTGGTTCTGTTACTGCGTTCGTCGTGATCGCAGTGCTGTTCATTCCCCGGATTGCATCCGGGCTACGGTTGTCTGTGCCGCTCGGATGCTTCGGCGCGACGGGGCATCTTTTGTAGCCCGGATGCAATCCGGGATGATTGTTACGGCTGGCGCTCGGCCAGCTCGCGTTCGGCCTCGGCCAGGCGCGTACGGGCCTGTTCCAGTGCGTCGGCGGCGGTATTGTCGTCACGCTCCAGCTTGCGCAGGTCGGCGCGGGCGAAGGCGACTTCGGTTTTCAAGGCTTTCAGTTCGGCATCCACGCCAGGGCGTTCGGTGCGCACCAGCTCCGGCGCCGGTTTGCCTGAGGCTGCCTCGGCGGCGTGCAGGGCTTGTTCAGCGGCGGTCAGGGCATCGCGAAGTGGCTGCAAGGAGGCTTCATCAGCGCCCGACTTCTCGGCCTTCTTCAGTTCGGCTCGCTTCATCGCCAATTCGATCTTGGCTTTCTTCAAGGCTTCGTCGCCGGCGGGTTTGGCGGTTGGTACAGGAGTCTGGCTTGCCAGATCGGCCAGCGCTTTCTCGGCGGCTTCCAGTTGCTGGCGCACTTGGGCGATTTCGGCTTGTTGGTCGTCGTGCGGTGTTTCGATCTTTTCCAGCTTGCGTAGCTGCGCCTTGAGCATGGCGGCATCGATCTTGGCTTTCTTCAGGGCTTCGTCACCGGCGGGCTTGGCAGCCGGGGCGGGCGTCTGTGCTTGCAGGTCGGTCAGGGCTTTCTCGGCAGCTTCGAGTTGCTGGCGCACACGGGCGATCTCGGCTTGTTGCTCGTCGTCCGGGGCTTCGATCTTCTCCAGCTTGCGCAACTGGGCCTTGAGCATGGCGGCTTCGATCTTGGCTTTCTTCAGGGCCTCGTCGCCGGCGGGTTTGGGCGCTGGCGCAGGCGCTGTAGCCTGGGCTTCGGCCAGCGCCTTTTGCGCGGACTCGGCAGCGGTGCGTAGCTCATTGACCTGGGCTTGCAGCTCTGGCGTGTCGTGGGCGGCCAGTTGTTTCTCCGCCTTCTTCAGCGCGACCTGGGCCATGCTGGCTTCGATCTTGAGCTTTTTCAGCGCTTCATCAGCTGGCGCGGCTACCGCTGCAGCTGGCGCGTCGGCCTGCGCGGCCTTGGCGCGCGCTGCTTTCTCGGCGCGAGCCTTGCGCTCGGCTTCCTTCTGTTCCTCGACGCGGCGCAAGCGTTCCTGGCGCTGCTCGAAACGCTGCTTGGAGTGTTCGGCCTTGAGTTGCTTCTGTTCCAGTTCGCGGATTTCCGCCTTGGCCACACGGTAGTACTGCACCAGCGGGATGCTCGACGGGCAGACATAGGCGCAGGCGCCGCATTCGATGCAGTCGAACAGGTTGTGTGCCTTGAGCTGTTCGTGCTCCTGGCCCAGGGCGAAGAAGTGCAGCTGCTGCGGCAGCAGGCTGGCCGGGCAGGCTTCGGCGCATTCGCCGCAACGGATGCAGGGCATGGCCGGCGGTGGTGGTGGCAGCTCGACGGCCGTGCTGGCGAGCAGGCAGTTGCTGGTCTTGATCAGCGGCACGTCCAGCGAGGGCAGGGTGAAACCCATCATCGGGCCGCCCATGACCAGGCGATTGAGCGTGCCCTGATCGAGTCCGGCGAAGGCCAGTAGCTCGCCCACAGGCGTACCGATCAGTGCCTCGACATTGCCGGGGCGGGCCAGCGCTGCGCCGGTCAGGGTGGTGATACGCGAGATCAGCGGTTTGCCCAGCAGCACGGCGTCATGGATGGCGACGCAGGTGCCGACGTTCTGGCAGAGCATGCCGATATCGGCGGGCAGGCCGCCGCTCGGTACCTCGACGCCGGTGAGAATCTGGATCAGCTGTTTCTCGCCACCGGACGGGTACTTGGTGGGGAACACCTGCACCTGATAGTCGTAGCCGACGCAGGCAGCGCGCACAGCGGCGATGGCCTCGGGCTTGTTGTCCTCGATGCCGATCAGTACCTGCTGCGGCTGGATCAGGTGGGTCAGCACCTCGATACCGGCGACCAGCTCGACGGCGCGTTCGCGCATCAGCAGGTCATCGGCGGTGATATAGGGCTCGCACTCGGTGCCGTTGATGATCAGCGTGTGGATCTTCTGCGTTGGCCGTGCGGTGAGCTTGACTGCCGTGGGGAAGCCGGCGCCGCCCAGGCCATTGATACCGGCCTCGCGGATCAGTGTCAGCAGCTCACTGGGTTCCAGGCTGCGGTAATCGGCTGGCGGCGTCAGTTCGATCCATTCATCCTGGCCGTCGCTGCCGATGACGATGGCCGGCGCCAGCATGCCGGAGGCGTGTGGATAAGGCTGCTCACCGATGAAGGCGATAGTGCCGGAGGTCGGTGCGTGCAGCGGCACGCTGACGACGCCGTTGGCATTGGCGATCTTCTCGCCCTTGCGCACGCGCTGACCAACGACCACGCAGGGCTCTGCGGCGGCACCGATATGCTGGCCGAGCGGCAACACCAGGCGCTTGGGCAGCGGCGCTGGTTGGATCGGCGTGCGGTTGGACAGCTCCTTGTGCTCGGCCGGGTGAATGCCGCCGGGAATGTCCCAGATCTTCATAGCGTCAGCGTGGCTTGCCCGTGCTGCGTCCATGTTCTCCTTCGACATGACGCTCATGCCGCCTGCTCCCGGTCACTGGCAATCAACTGGCCGGGCGTCAGTGGTTTGTCCCACTTCCAGCTTTGCACGCTGCTACCGACTTCGATCATGTCGATGCAGTCCACCGGGCAGGGTTCGACGCACAGGTCGCAGCCGGTGCATTCGCTGACGATCACCGTGTGCATCTGCCGCGCCGCACCAACGATGGCATCCACCGGGCAGGCCTGAATGCACTTGGTGCAGCCGATGCACTCGGCCTCGCGGATGTAGGCGACCATCTGCGGCTTTTCGCCTTCCACCGCATCCAGCGGTTCCGCCTCGACGTCGAGCAGGTCGGCCAAGGCGGCAATGGTCGCTTCGCCGCCGGGTGGGCACTTGTTGATCTTGTCGCCGCCAGCAATCGCCTCGGCGTAGGGTTTGCAGCCGGGGTAGCCGCACTGGCCGCACTGGGTTTGTGGCAGCAGGGCGTTGATCTGCTCGGCGATGGGGTCGCCCTCGACCTTGAAGCGTACGGCGGCAAAGCCAAGGATGGCGCCGGCGATCAGGCACAGCGCGAGCAGGGCGAGGACGGCTACCAGAACCAGGCTCATAGCTTGATCAGCCCGGAGAAACCCATGAATGCCAGCGACATCAGCCCGGCGGTGATCATGCCGATGGCCGCGCCCTGGAAGGATTTCGGCACGTCGGCGATGGCGATACGTTCACGCATGGCGGCGAACAGCACCAGCACCAGGGAAAAGCCCAGGCCGGCGGCGAAGCCGTTGGCGGTGGCGGTGATGAAGGTGAACTCGGCCTTGTTGGCGTTGAGCAGAGCCACGCCAAGGACGATGCAGTTGGTGGTGATCAGCGGCAGG
This sequence comes from Ectopseudomonas composti, assembly GCF_900115475.1. Lineage (GTDB taxonomy): Bacteria > Pseudomonadota > Gammaproteobacteria > Pseudomonadales > Pseudomonadaceae > Aquipseudomonas > Aquipseudomonas composti. The sequence goes on along the minus strand of NZ_FOWP01000010.1, from coordinate 128,188 downwards.
AAAATGCCCAGCACGCGATAGAGCAGCGGGCTGGTCTTGTTCACCACCATCTCGGTGAACTGCACCACCACGGCGATCACCAGGATGAAGCTGATGGTGCGCAGAAACTCCAGGTCCAGCGGTTTGAGTACGTACTGCTGCACCAGGTAGCTGCACATGGCCGCCAGGGTCAGCACGAAGGTGGTGGCCAGGGACAGGCCGATCGCGGTTTCGATCTTCTTCGACACGCCCATGAACGGGCACAGGCCGAGAAACTGCACCAGCACGAAATTGTTGACCAGGATGGCGCTGACCATGATCAGGACGAGTTCGGTCATCGGGTTGCCGTCGAATGCGCAAAGGCCATAGGAAAAGGGCGCCTATTATCGGGAAGCTGCTCCGGCCATACAAGCCGGATGCGGCGAATTGCCTGCCCTCGGCGACCTTGCGTCACGTGCAGTATGGCTCTTTTTAGCGGCTGGCGAGGCGCCTCCACAGCTTGCGCAAACCCAGTGCCACAGGGAACAGCACAATCAGGAAGGGCAGGCTGTAGCCAATGAATTCGATCAGGTTGGCGGTGCCTTCGGCGAGGTTGTCCGTAAGGCGCGAGAACGCATCGCCGATGCGGCCCAAAGGCGAGCTTTCGTAGGGGCTACTGAAGTTCAGTGTCAGCAGGTTGGTATCCAGGCGGCGCTGCTGTTGGGCAGCTTCTTGCGCCAGTGCCTGCAGTTGCACTTCCAGGGCGGCCTGTTCACGAGCAAGGGCCAGCAGGTCGGACACGGCCAGACCATCGCGCTTCTCGAATTGCTGCAGGGTTTGTTGCTGGCGCAGCAACTGCTCATTCTGGCGACGGTTGTCGCTCACGGCCTGGGCCAGATCTTCGGCGCGGGTGGTACGGTTGGTCAGCTCGCCGCCTTCGCTGGCGAGACGAGTAATGGCCTCGACGCCGTCCGGAATGATGCGCAGGGTCAGCTCGCCGCGTGGGGCGCGGCCACTGCTTTGTTGCGCAGCGATCAAGCTGCAGGCGCCGAAGCGTTCGCTCATGCAGGCTTCGCGGGTGGCCGCGATGCGTTCGCCGATTTGTTCGGCGGTCAGTTCGATACCGACATGGTGTTCGTAGGCCAGGTAGTTGCCAGCCTTGTTGCGTTCGCCGTGAAGGGCGTCGCCAAGTGGCGCGCCTGATTGGTCGGAGCAACCAATCAGGCTCAGCAGAAAGGGTACAACCATCCATGGTTTCATCATTGCCTCCTGGCGCTGGAGTTACTTGACGCGCTGCCCTGGCTTGGCGCCGCTGTCCGGGCTGAGCAGGTAGATTTCCTCACCGCCGGGGCCGGCGGCCAGCACCATGCCTTCGCTGATGCCGAACTTCATTTTGCGTGGCGCCAGGTTGGCGACGTAGAGGGTCAGGCGACCTTCCAGCTTGCTTGGGTCCGGATAGGCGGACTTGATGCCGGAGAACACGTTGCGTTTCTCGTCGCCGATATCCAGCGACAGACGCAGCAGCTTGTCGGCACCTTCGACGAATTCGCACTTCTCGATCAGCGCGATGCGCAGGTCGACGGCGGCGAAGGCGTCGAAGTTGATCTCGGCTGCCAGCGGGTCTTTGGCCAGTTCGCCATTACCCTGAGGTTTGGGCGCTTCGGCGGCCAGGTCTTCCTTGGAGGCTTCGACCATGGCTTCGATTTTCGGGAGCTCGATGCGGGTCAGCAGCGGGCTGAATGGGTTGAGCTGGTGGTTGGCCAGCGGCAGTGCCAGGTCGGCCCAGGACTGAGGCTTCACATTGAGGAAGGCTTCTGCCTCGGCGGCCAGCTTCGGCAGCACTGGCTTGAGCATGATCACCAGTTGGCGGAACAGGTTGATGCCCAGGGCGCAGATCTGCTGCACCTCGGCTTGTTTACCTTCGACCTTGTTCAGTGACCAGGGCGCCTTGTCGGCGATCCAGGCGTTGGCGCGGTCGGCCAGCGCCATGATTTCGCGCATGGCACGGGAGAAATCACGCGCCTCGTAGGCATCGGCGATGCTCGGCGCGGCGGCCTGGAATGCATCCCACAGCTCGGGTTCCGGGTTGGCGGCGACCAACAGGCCGGCGTTGCCCTTGTGGATGAAGCCCGCGCAGCGGCTGGCGATATTGACCACTTTGCCGACCAGATCCGAGTTGACCTTCTGTACGAAGTCCTCGAGGTTCAGGTCGAGGTCATCGACGCCACGGCCCAGCTTGCTGGCGTAGTAGTAGCGCAGGTATTCCGGGTTCAGATGGTCCAGGTAGGTGCGCGCCTTGATGAAGGTGCCGCGCGACTTGGACATTTTCTGGCCGTTGACGGTCAGGTAGCCATGCACGTTGACTGCGGTTGGCTTGCGATAGCCGGCGCCTTCGAGCATGGCCGGCCAGAACAGGGCGTGGAAGTTGACGATGTCCTTGCCGATGAAGTGATACAGCTCGGCGGTCGAGTCCTTGCCCCAGAACGCGCTGAAATCCAGCTCCGGGCGTTTGCTGCAGAGGTTCTTGAAACTGGCCATGTAGCCGATCGGCGCGTCCAGCCAGACGTAGAAGTACTTGCCCGGCTCGTCCGGAATCTCGAAGCCGAAGTAGGGGGCGTCGCGGGAGATGTCCCACTCCTGCAGGCCGCCGTCGAGCCACTCGGCGATCTTGTTGGCCACCGCTTCCTGCAGCGCGCCGGAGCGCGTCCACTGCTTGAGCATGGCTTCGAAGTTCGGCAGCTTGAAGAAGAAGTGCTGCGACTCCTTGAGCACCGGCACCGCGCCGGAGATGGCCGAGCGCGGGTTCTTCAGTTCGGTCGGCGAATAGGTGGCACCGCATTTCTCGCAGTTGTCGCCGTACTGATCCTCGGTACCGCATTTCGGGCAGGTACCCTTGATGAAACGGTCGGCGAGGAACATGCCTTTCTCGGGGTCGAAATACTGGGTCACGGCGCGGGTGGCGATATGCCCCTTGTCGCGCAGCGCCAGGTAGATGGCCGCCGACAGCTCGCGGTTCTCGTCGGAGTGGGTCGAGTGGTAATTGTCGAAGTCCACACCGAAATCGGCGAAGTCGGCCATGTGCTCGGCACGTACACCATCGATCAACTGCTCGGGCGTGATGCCTTCCTTTTCTGCGCGCAGCATGATGGCCGAGCCGTGTGCATCGTCCGCGCATACATAGATGGTCTGGTTGCCACGCAGTTTCTGGTAGCGCACCCACATGTCGGTCTGCACGTACTCGAGCATGTGGCCAAGGTGGATCGAACCGTTGGCGTAGGGGAGGGCGCTGGTAACGAGAATCTTGCGGGCTTCGGTCATGGTGATCGGCTGCACTGGTAAAACGAGGGAAGTCGGCAACTATAAAGCAGCGGCAGGCTGCAAGCCACCTGCGGCAGGCAAGCATGCTCGATGTGCCGCGCATGGCACGGCGCTGCTGCTATGATGCCGGCCTGTTTTCTGCTGCCTTCTGGAGTTCATGCATGAGTGCCGTCACCCGCGAAGCGGTCGAAGCCTGTCTGCGTCAGTTCACCGACCCTCATCTCGATCAGGACCCGGTCAGTGCTGGTTGCCTGCGTGAGGTCGACATCCAGGGCGCGCGTGTTTCCGTACGTCTGGAACTGGGCTATGCCGCCGGTTTGTTCAAGAACGGTTGGGCGCAGATGCTGCAGATGGCGCTGGAGAATCTCGATGCTGTCGACAGCGCGCGGGTGCAGGTCGACTGCGTGATCGACTCGCACCAGGGCCAGGCGCAGGTGCCGGCCCTGGCCGGTGTGAAGAACGTGATCGCCGTGGCGTCAGGCAAGGGTGGGGTGGGCAAGTCCACCACCGCAGCCAACCTGGCGTTGGCGCTGGCGCGTGAAGGCGCGCGGGTCGGCATTCTCGATGCCGATATCTACGGCCCCAGCCAGGGCATCATGTTCGGCATCGCCGAAGGCACGCGCCCGCAGGTGAAGGATCAGAAATGGTTCGTGCCGCTCGAGGCCCACGGCGTGCAGGTGATGTCCATGGCCTTTCTCACCGACGACAACACGCCGATGGTCTGGCGCGGGCCGATGGTCAGCGGTGCGCTGCTGCAATTGATCACGCAGACCGCCTGGAACGATCTCGATTATCTGGTGGTGGACATGCCGCCGGGCACCGGCGATATCCAGCTGACCCTGGCGCAGAAGGTGCCGGTGGCTGGCAGCGTGATCGTCACCACGCCGCAGGACCTGGCGCTGCTCGATGCCAAGAAGGGCGTGGAGATGTTCCGCAAGGTGCACATCCCGGTGTTGGGCGTGGTGGAAAACATGGCCGTGCACATCTGCTCCAACTGCGGCCATGCCGAACACCTGTTTGGCGAGGGCGGCGGTGAGAAGCTGGCTGCGCAATATGGCGTCGAGCTGCTGGCCTCGCTGCCGCTGTCGATGGCCATCCGCATGCAGGCCGATGACGGCAAGCCCACCACCATTGCCGATCCAGAAAGCCAGATCGCCATGATCTATCAGGACCTGGCGCGCAAGGTCGGCGCGCGCATCGCCCTGGCGGGCAAGCCGGTCATGCCCAGTATCGAGATCAGTGAGGACTAAGAGCGGCCGCGCAGCGGCCTTCTGATGACCCTCTCCCGCTTGCCGGAGAGGGTGCCCGAAGGGCGGGAGAGGGGAGGCAGACGACTCGGTTCTGGCCTGGCGAATCTCCCATCGCCCTTCGGTGTGTGCAAGCTGCAGCGTTCCACCACTCTGCAAAAGCACCTAGCGCCGAAGTGCGGCGACAGCGTTACGTAATCGATACTCCGAGCCCGCTTCTGTAGGAGCGGCTTAAGCCGCGAATTTCGCGGATAAATCCGCTCCTACAATGTAGACAGCCATAAAAAAGCCCCGCACTAGGCGGGGCTCTTTTTCAAGCAGGTCAGCTCAGGTTAGACAACCTGAACTTCCTCAGCTTGCATGCCTTTCTGACCACGGGTGGCCACGAAAGTCACTTGCTGGCCTTCTTTCAGGCTCTTGAAACCATCGCTCTGAATGGCTTTGAAGTGTACGAAGAGGTCGTCACCGGATTGCGGGGTGATGAAGCCGTAGCCTTTCTCATCGTTGAACCACTTAACGGTGCCAGTCTGACGATTGGACATGTGATGTCTCCTAACAAAAGTAATAGCAGCCCTGGAAAAGCCCAGGCCGGGACTGAGTGCAACGAGTACTAGGAGTCGGACGATGTTTGGATCGAGATCTAGGCATCAAGTAGCGATTCGCGGTGACACATGCAGCACAGTGGGGACACCATACGTGTTTTTATCGCCAAGTGCGAATGCTCGATGCAGCTTTTTTGCAAATAATCCTCAGGGCTGAGTGCCGCAGTCTTTGAAGCGTGGCGCTGGCCTCGGTAAGATGCGCTCACTTTTTCGCAATAGCCCAACTCAGGATTCCCCCGCCATGAGCATCAAATCGGATAAATGGATTCGCCGCATGGCCCAGGAACACGGGATGATCGAGCCTTACGTCGAGCGCCAGGTGCGTGGTGCCGACGACAGTCGCGTGATCTCCTACGGTGTTTCCAGCTATGGCTACGACGTACGCTGCGCCGATGAATTCAAGGTGTTCACCAACATCCACTCGGCCATCGTCGACCCGAAGAATTTCGATGAGAAGAGCTTCGTCGACATCAAGAGCGATGTCTGCATCATTCCGCCGAACTCCTTCGCCCTGGCTCGCACCGTCGAGTACTTCCGCATTCCGCGTGATGTGCTGACCATCTGCCTGGGCAAGAGCACCTACGCGCGCTGCGGCATCATCGTCAACGTCACGCCGCTGGAACCGGAATGGGAAGGCCATGTGACGCTGGAGTTTTCCAACACCACCAACCTGCCGGCGAAGATCTACGCCAACGAAGGCGTGGCGCAGATGCTGTTCCTGCAGTCCGACGAGGCCTGTGAGGTGTCGTACCGTGATCGCGGTGGCAAGTATCAGGGACAGACCGGTGTGACCCTGCCGAAAGCCTGATCAATCAGGCGGGCAGTAGAAGCCGGGCAACGCCCGGCTTTTTCATGAGCGAGAATCGGAGTCAGGGAAGATGACCATCAGCACGATATCGAAGCGAGTCGTATTCTGCATCCTGCTGTTCGGCTGCCTGTCAGCTCGCGCCGAGCTGCAGGTGTATTCGGGCAGTAATGTGTTTGGCCTCGTGCCCACGGCGTCGCCAGCGGATTTTGCCATGACCCTTGGCGAGCCCACTGCGGAGCTGCCGCTGCACGGTGGGCGCCGTGGTCTGCTGTATGGCAACAGCCTGATGCTGGTGTTCGATGGTGACCGCTTGCGGGAAGTGCGTTGCTGGTTGGTGCCGCGTTTCACCGCTGATCTCTATTTGGGCTGGTTGCAGGAGGTGCGTGCTCGCGCCGGGCTGGAAGGCTTCGTACTGGATGATCGGCTGCGCCTTGGCATGTCGCGTGAAGAGGCGGAGTCGGCGCTGGCAGGGCTGGAGGGTTCGGCCGACCAGCACTCGGCGGTGGCGATCAAGCATGGCCAGCCGATCTGGCTGGGCTTCGGCAGTGCCGACAATCATGGTCAGACCGAGGGCGGCGAGCCGCAGGTGCTGGTCTCACTCACCGTGCATTTCGACGCGCAGTAGGCCTGCTGAAAGTTGGAATTAGTATCTGCTGGAGCACTCTACCCTCTGCAAGCCACTCTGAACGAGGGTAGAACCATGTCCATTTCAGCCTTTACCTTGATCTCCTGCGGGATTCGGGTTGGCGATATTCCTGGCCAGCCGGAACCTGATATTCCCGATCAGCCCGGCAAGACCGTGCCGCCGCAGGAGCCGGGTGAGCCGACCTTGCCGGATCAGCCACCTCCTGCGCCGGTCGCCGGTTGCCGCCCTTGAGACATCTGCGAGTGCAGTGCTTGCCCGCGCGAGTGGTCAACGGACGGCTCTGAGGGGCGCTTCATGCAAATGCCGAATACGAAGAAGCCGGGCGATTGCCCGGCTTCTTTTTATGCCTGCGACTATCAGGGCACCAGCGGCAGTTCGCGCTTGTGCCGCGTGTTGTCGTAGGTGCGCACGATGGTGGCGTAGGCTTCGTCGCTGACTTTCTCGCCATGCAGGAAGGCATCGATCTCGGCGTAGGTGACGCCATGCGACTCCTCGTCCGGTTTGCCCGGGCGCAGCTCTTCCAGGTCGGCGGTCGGCGTCTTCATCACCAGGTGCTGCGGCGCGCCCAGTTGCTTGGCGATGGCACGTACCTGATTCTTCACCAGACCGGAAAGCGGGGCGAGGTCGCAAGCGCCGTCGCCAAACTTGGTGAAAAAGCCCATCACCGCCTCGGCGGCGTGATCGGTGCCGATCACCAGACCATTGTTGGCGTTGGCGATGGCGAACTGGGCGACCATGCGGATGCGCGCCTTGATATTGCCGACGACGAAATCGCGGCGGGCGTCGGTCAGTTTCTGCAGGTGGCTGACCTGCTCGCCGAGGCCGCTCACGCTGCCAGCGATATTGACCGTGTCTTCTTCATCGGCACGGATGAATTTCAGCGAGTCCTGGGCGTCATGTTCGTCGTGCTGGGCGTTGTGCGGCAGGCGCACGGCGATGAAACGGTAAGCCGTATCGCCCGTTTCGGCGCGCAACTCCTCTACTGAGAGCTGGGCCAGGCGTCCGGCGGTCAGTGAGTCGACGCCGCCGCTGATCCCCAATACCAGCACTTTGAGCCCGGAGTTCTTCAGGGTGTGCTTGATGAACGTCTTGCGCCGCTCTATCTCTGCGCTCAGCGCTGCCTCATCGGCGAACGGCGGCACCACGTCGAGGGCGGCGGCGATTTCGGCTTGGCGGTTGCTCATGTCTGGGTCCTCACTGGGTCACGCGAAAGACGTGTTTCAGGTAACTGACGAAATTCTCGTCGCGGCACTGCGTCTTGCCGGGGGTATCGGAGATCTTCGCCACTGGCTGACCGTTACAGGCGATCATCTTGATCACGATGTTCATGGGTGTAACGCCGGGGATGTCGCAGGTCAGGTTGGTGCCGATGCCGAAGCTTACGTGGATTCGCCCGGAAAGTGCACGGTAGAGCTGTAGCGACTTGGGCAGGTCGAGCCCGTCGGAGAACACCAGGGTCTTGTTTCTGGGGTCGATACCGAGTTTCTCGTAGTGGGCAATGGCCTTCTCTGCCCACACCAATGGGTCACCGGAGTCATGACGCAGGCCGTCGAAGAGCTTGGCGAAGTACAGATCGAAATCGGCGAGGAAGGCATCCATGGTGATGCAGTCGGTCAGGGCGATGCCAAGCAAGCCACGGTATTCGCGCACCCAACAGTCGAGCGCGGCAATCTGGCTGTCGATCAGCCGCGGGCCGAGTTGCTGGTGCGCCATCAGCCATTCGTGGGCCATGGTGCCAATAGGCTTGAGGTCGAACTCGCGTGCCAGGTGCACGTTGCTGGTGCCGACGAAACGCCCGGGAAAGTCACGTTTGAGGATGTGCACCGCCTGCTCCTGCACGCGGTAGGAGAAGCGCCTGCGGGTGCCGAAATCGGCCAGCTGGAAGTCGGCCAGCTCGCTCGGTGAGGCTTCGGCCTTGAGCCAGTCGAGCTTCTCGTACAAGCGCTCAGCCGCCTGTTCCAGTAACACTTCGCGGTAGCGATAGCGGTTGCGCACTTCGCTGACGATGGCCAGCAGCGGCACTTCGAAGAGGATCACGTGCAGCCAGGGGCCGCGCAGGCGGATGTTCAACTGGCCGTCTTCGATGCTGGTATGCACGTAGCGCAGGTTGAAGCGGAACAAACTCAGAAAGCGGATGAAGTCAGGTTTGATGAAGGGAATGCTATCGAGAAATGCGAGCTGGTCGACACTCAGGCTCAGCTCGCTGAGACGTTCGATCTGGTAACGAATTTCGGCCAGGTAGGGCGTCAGGTCTTCGCTGCTGCGGCAGCGGAACTCCCATTCCACCTCGGCATTGGGGTAGTTGTGCAGCACCGCCTGCATCATGGTCAGCTTGTAGAAGTCGGTGTCCAGCAAGTTCTGTACGGTGCGCTCGGCGAAGATGCTCTCGCTCATCGCAGGTTCTCCTTGGCTAGGGCGCCATCCAGCTGTTCCAGGCTGGTGGCCAGTGTTATGCCCTGTTCGCGCATGGCGATGCAGGCGGTTTCGGCCGTTTCGCTGGCAATAGCGCGGCAGGCTGGCAGGTAGACGATCACTTCGAAGCCGGCGCGGCGCAGCTGCAGGGCAGTGGTCTTGACGCAGTAGTCCAGGGCCAGGCCGCCGACCAGTACCAGCTCGACGTCATTTTGCCGGAGAAACTCGATCACGCCCGTGCTGCGCTTCTCGGCCAGGTCGTGATAGCAGGCACCGTAGGGATGCAGGTCTGGCTCGACGCCTTTCCACACGAAATAGTCGTAATCCAGCGGCGCCGGCAGGCCGTCGAGCAGTTCGAAGCCGGGCGTACCGGGCACGCAGTGGCTGACCCAGGTCAGGTCTGCATTGGCCAGCGGCAGGGGGCGCAGCATCTCATCGTGTCTGTCGACGACCCAGGCCGCCTGGGGGCTGTGGGCGTCCTTGCTGCCGATGCGCAGTTGGGTGCGTGCAGCCAGTTGGTTCAGCGCCGGAACGATGGCGTCGCCTTCGGGAACCGGCAGCTCGTTGGGGCACAGTGGGGTGAAGCCCTTCTGGGCGTCGACGTCGAAGCTGGCGATCTTCATGGTGCGCCTCCTTCTCGTGGGTGAGTGACTACATATTTCATCTGATGAAATATGTAGTCAAGCGTTTTTATCAAATCCTTCGTGAAAAAGAACGAGTTATTGGTCAAGATGAAATAAGTACATGAAGGAGCAAGCGACAGGATGAGTGCAGTGGAGGTGCTGGCTGGGGTGGATATCGTTGCCCTGCGCCTGAGCGAGGAGGGGGCGTTGCAGGTGCTCCTGCTGCGTCGCCAGCGCGAACCCTACGCGGGGCAATGGGCGCTGCCGGGCGTGCTGGTCAACGGCCGTTGCGCCGATACCAGTCTGGATGCCGCGGCAGCCCGTGCGCTGGTGGACAAGGCGCGCCTGCAACCGCAATACCTGGAGCAGGTGGCGACGGTTGGTAATGGTGTGCGTGATCCGCGTGGCTGGTCGCTGAGCACCTGCTATCTGGCGCTGCTGGGGCCTGATGTCGAGCCACAGGATGAAAACCTGCGATTCGCCGAATTGTCGGGCGTTATCGCAGGGGCGCAAGCATTGCCGTTCGACCACGCGCAACTGGTGCGTCTGGCGGCCGAGCGGCTGCGCGGCAAGTCGGTTTACAGCTCACTGCCGCTGTACCTGTTGGCATCGCGATTCACCGTGACCGAAGCGTTGATGGCGTTTCAGGGGTGTCTGGGCGAGCCGGTGCAGCACACCACCCTGCGCGGGAGGCTGGAGCGGATGAAGGCGCAGGGCTGGATCAGTGATACCGGCGAGAAGAATTATCCGAAGATGGGGCGACCGCAGAATCTGCTGGAGCATCGCCCGCACGCGGGAGAGGCCTTCATTTTCGACCGTAGTCTCCTGGCTTAGGGAAACTCTGAAAAAGCCCTACACCGTCACTCCCGCGAAGGCGGGGATGACGACTATTTCAGATCATCCCTAGCGGGCGCTCCCTGAATTGCAGGCAAAAAAATAGGCGCCAGAGGCGCCAGGGGAGCATTTCAATCGATGCATAGTCTCTGAGCCTGCTCTGTTCGGGAAGTTCCGTCCGATGATGGAAAAAAGCCATCTTTTTCTGCAGGCAAAAGAAAAGGCGCCAAGGGCGCCTTAAAACGATGATCTATGGAGTAAGTCGATTATTCAGAGTGGGGCGCTGAGGTAAAGGTTCAGCGCCGCCCGACGAACGGTCATCACTTCGCCGGCATCAGCAGCAGGCGCTGGTTGCCGTAGACCTTGTCCAGGTTCTCCGCCTTGAACGGGAAACTCATGTAGCCCCCCTTGAGCCATGACTCGATGCCGTCGGCATAGTGCGGGCTGGCCGGGTTGCCGGACTGGCCCGAGCTGTTGACGCCGACCAGCGGTTCGTCGGCGGCAAAATCCACCACGATGCGCATGGCGGGGATCAGGAAGGTATTGAAGTCCTGACCCCAGGCATAGGCCGCTACGTTCAGCGTGCTGTGATCGCCACCTGCCGGGTAGGGGCCGCGATCCAGGTAGCTCTTCAGTGCGTTGATGCTGGTGCGCTGGCTGGCGCTCATGTATGGCGCCATGCGCGTGGTGTCCGTCACCCACTCATAGGTATGCAGCTTGCCCCATTGCCAGTTGCGCCGCTCCATACCCAATCGACTTTCCAGCAACTCGATACTCGCCGCCAGGCTGCGGGCCAGGATGGTTGGTTTGTCTTCCTGCTGCGGCGTGCGGATGTCATTCCAGAATGGGCTGTCGGCACGGCCAAGCAGGTGATCGGCCTGCGCCGAATAGGAGGTGTTGGCGGTTTCCACCAGCGCCTTCCAGGCCGGACTGTCCTCCGGGCCCAGTTCGTCGAGGAAGGTCTGCCGGGCGCTTTCATGCAGGAAGGCGCCGTAGATGGCAGCGTCGGCCGAGTTGGCGGCAAGTTTGCCGTCGAATGCCAGCAGACGCTTCAGTGCTTCATCGGCACGTGCGCGCTGGCCTGCGGGCAGGGCGGCGATGGCTTGGCGCAGTGAGTCGTGCATGGCCGGGTCGTTGAACATGGCCTGCAGTTTGGCGACGAAGGGCGAGGTTTGGTCGTACTGCATGGCGATCATACTGCGGCCATCGTGACGGCCGTTGCCGGCCAGTTCGGCGATGCGCTCAGCGCGTTCCGGGTAGTACCAGGAACTGGACAGCTGCATGCCGTAACCGGGCGGTACGCTGCGGTCGTTGGCAGTGCCGAGCCAGCCCTGTGGCGGGTCCTGATCGTAGGGGTGCAGCATCGGATCGGCAAAGCCATCCCAGGCGTAGCGCTCGTCCCAGCCGGGCGAGGGCAGCAGGCCGCGGCCTTCGCGGCGGTTCGGGTAGCGACCGGTAACCTGCCAGCCGATGTGCTGGGCGTCGGCGAAGACGATGTTCAGCGGCATGGCGCGGATTTCTCGCGCTGCTTCGAAGGCCTGGTCGACCGACTGCGCGCGCGACAGATCGAAGAAGGCGTCGAGGCTCTTGTCACGTTCGAGCTGAGTGGTTTTCAGGGCCAGGCCATAACCACTCTGCAGTGGCAAGGGCTGCAGCATATGCTTGCGCTCGCCGAGCACCGAGTTGAGCAGTGGACCGTTGCGGGTCTCGTAGAGCGTTTCGCGAATCGGGCGCTGGCCGCGGATGAAGAAGGTCTCCTGGCGTTCGCTGACCGGCAGCCACTTGCCATCGGCCTGGTACATCAGGCGGTTGCCTTCACGTTTGATGCGCTCCAGGTAGATGTCCTGGTTGTCGCCCATGACCATGGTCATGCCCCAGGCCAGTTTGCCGTTATAGCCGGCGACTACTGCCGGTACGCCGGCCAGAGAAATGCCCGCGGCTTGATACTTGGGCGAGCGGATCTGCACGAAATTCCACAGCGAGGGCATGCTCAGTGGCAGGTGGGTGTCATTGGCCAGCAGGCTCTTGCCGCCAAGGCTGCGCTGCGGGGCGATGGCCCAGTTGTTCGAGGCGGCGACGCCGAGCATATGCTGTTCGGCGATCTGCGCCGCGGTGCGGGAAATCGCCTGCAGGCCTGGCAACTGGCCCTTGAGGTCAAGGCCGGCGAGTTTTTCTGCCTCGGCGAAGGGCAGTGGTTCGTCCGGGTAGATCGGCAGCAGCCAGGGCAGTTTGTCGACGCCCACCTGCTGAGCCATGGTCAGCGCGGCGATCTCTTCCTGCAGGTTCACTGCCAGGCCGAAATTGAGCAGGCAGAACAGCAGCACCGAATCCTCGGGCTTCCAGTACTCGGGGCGGTAGCCGGCCTCGGCCAGATCCATCGGCAGGCGATCACGGTAGCGGAATAGGTAGGCGTTGACGCCGCGTGAATAGACTTCGAAGAAGCGCTTCAGGCGCGGCGAGGCGTCGGCGTAGAGAACTTGCGCACTCTTTTTCAGATTGACCGCCCGCATGAAACGGTCCATTTCCAGCGCGCCGGGCCCTGCCATCTCGGCCAGTCGGCCCTGAGCCAGCAAGCGCATGCCGACCATCTGACTGAGGCGATCACCGGCATGCACGTAGCCCAGGGTAAAGAGGGCGTCGTGGAAGGTGCTCGATTCGATCAGCGGCATGCCAAGCGCGTTGCGGCGCACCGATGCGCTTTCGCCCACGCCCTGAATGCGCTCGACGCCGCGAGTGGGCGGCACGCTGTCGGCATAACGGCTATTGAGCAAAGACTGGCAGCCAGCGAGGCTGGTCAGTGAGGCGGCGAGAGTCAGGTAGGCCAGCGTGCGCATGGCGAATTTCCTTGGTGTGCGGACGGTCGCGACCGGTCCTGTAGTGACCGGCCACAAAGGCGCCAAGGTAATGAGGCTGGTGGAGCCTGGCAAGAGGTCTCAGAGCCCGCTCAAAATTCTGCTGCGCATCGGCAATGTGGCGTTGACAGCGGGCTGGAACGCCAGCCCGGTCAAATGCCGATTGAAAGTGCGTGAACCGCTGTCGCCTTGGCTTGCTCCCGTTCTCAAGGTGTTGAGCAGGTTCTCAGGTGTTTACCAGAGGCCTCTTCAGCCCTTCATCCAGCAACCAGCGAGCGGCGATTCGTGCCGCGGCCTTGTGCTGCAGCTCCAGCTCGTTGAAGCGTTTTTCGAAACGCCGCCGTTCGGCCTTGTCCAATACCTTCCAGGCTGCGTGAGTGGGCACATTGGCGGTGGCCTCGAAAAGCACGTGGAATACCTGGCAGCGACTGTCGTTGCTCAGGGTGCTGTCGTAGTTATCGAGCAGCACCTTGATGCGAATGGCGCCTTCGATCAGCGGCAGCTGCTCGTCGAGCAGGCTGCTGGCAAGGATGTTCAGATCGCCGCCGATGCGCTGCTGGCGCTCCTGCTGTGCATGCTGCTGGGCTCGCTGGTTCGCCCATACGCGGCGCCAGAGGTGCCAGGCATAGGCGGCCAGGGCGGCGATAAGCAGCAGGCTGGTGAGCAGGAGGGTGAGGGTCAGTGCATCCATGCGCGGCTCAGGCGCCGTGGCACTTCTTGAACTTCTTCAGGCTGCCGCATGGGCAGGGATCGTTGCGGCCGACATCCTTCAGCGTGTTGCGTACCGGCTCCTGATGGCCGTGATTGCAGTGCGGGCCGTGGACATGGCCGTGATCGTGATGATCGTGGTCATGGTTGCAGTCAGGGCCGTGGACGTGGGGTTGGTTGCTCATGATGTTACTCGTGCAGGTTATTCGGGGATGAAATCGCCGGGAATTATCTCGCCATTGCGCGCCATGTGCACGCTGCGACCGAACAACATGCCAGTTTTTACCTCGCCCTTGAGGCTGTAGCGAATCGGTACGTCCGGTTTTTCCAGTGCCTTGACGATCTGCCGGACATGGCGCCAGAGGTTGGTGCGCACGGGCACTTCGAAGGTGTGATGGCCATGGGCGGGAACGGTGAACCACTCGTTGGAGTAGCCCTCGGCCAGTTGAATGCCGTTGAGCTGGACGTTGTAGTCCAACCCGCGCACCGGCAGGCTGACGCCGTTGGGATTGTCGATTCGAAAGCGCAGGCGGAACTCCTGTTCGAGCAGCCTGGCCTTGATCACATCAACTTTGATGAGTTGGACGTCCGGGTCCTTGAAGCCACCTGTCATCCAGGTGGAGCATCCTGTCAGGCCTGAAAGCAGGCCGAAAAACATCAATAGGCTGATAATTCTTATCATTTGCGCCTGAGAAAACATTTCATACCCCCATTGCGGCTCAGTGTAACAAGCAAGCGCTTGGCTGCAACGGGGGGACCGTCATTATTTTCAATGCGATAGCGTGAAGCTTTCGGGGCGCTGGTGATCGCGATGGCATGGATGAGAAGCCTGCAGTGTCAGGGCAAAGGAACCTGCGCCATACTGAGCAGCGAATAGGACAGGAGTGTGACCATGAGTCGCTACGAGATCGCCTTCTCCGGGCAACTGGTGCCGGGCGCCCAGCCGGAGTTGGTCAAGGCCAACATGGCCAAGCTGTTCCAAGCCGATGCACAGCGCATCGCCCAGTTGTTCTCCGGGCGCCGCATCGTGATCAAGAACAACCTTGATGCTGCGGCAGCGGAGAAATACCGAACGACCCTGGAGCGCGCCGGTGCTCGGGTCGAGGTTGTCGACATGGATATGCTGATCGAGGAGGTGGAACTGGCACCACCTCCGCCAGCCGAGCCGGTATCGGCTCCGCTAGCCACGCCTGTTGCGAACAGTTCGGGCCGCTTGCATGTCGCGCCGCGTGATGAATACATGGCTGCATTCAGTGATGTGGATGCACCGGATTTTGGTATCGCGCCGGTAGGCAGTGACCTGCAGGATGCCAGGCCAGATGCGCAGGCGCCGCAGGTCGACCTGTCGCAGTTCAGTCTGGCGCCCGTGGGCAGTGATATGGGACAAGCCAAGTCGCCCCCGCCAGCGCCGGCACCGGATACCTCGCATCTGAAACTGCAGAACTGAGCACTCGGTCACTTCGCTCTAAACGCCGTGATCTGCGCAAGCAGTCACGGCGTTGTTGCGTTCGAGGCAGTTAACCCGCTTTGCACTTGGCTGCGGCCTCTTCAGGTTTGAGGTTGCGTACGCTGGTGAAGAACAGCTCGCAGGTTCGTACTTTCTCCGTCACCTGCCATTTTTCTGAACAGGCATTGAGTGTTTGCTGCGGATTGCCTGTCGGCTGCTGGCCCATGCCGGCCTGCCAGCAGGCGGCGCTCAGGTCTTGCCCCATGACCTTGATTCCGGCTGCGTTGGCGGCATCTTCGCTGCCGTGATTGTTGGCCGGGTCAGCGGCGTACCAGATATAGCTGGGATGGTTGGCACCGAGTACGGAGGCCTGTCGCCCGGGAGCAGCATCGATCTGGCCAAGGCCCAGCACGGGAAGATTCACACCATATTGCTGCTGGATCCAGCTACGCACCGGGCTGCCGAAGGCGACCATCGGCAGGCTGGCATTGCCCGCGCCGACGCTCAGCTCGTCGACCATGCGCCGTTGATAGCTGGTGAAGTAACCGTACACACCCTCCAGTGCGCTACCGGCATTGGCTGGCGCGGCAATGGGAGCGATATCGACGATGGTCTGGTAGGCGGGCGTCTGCTCAGGCCGAACGCCGTTGTAGCTGAGCAGCGCTGCCCAACGATCAGTGGTACTCGAGCGCAGGTAATCCTGGGCCTGGGTCAGTGAGTAGTCCGGTGGGAAGTGCAGTAGTTCGACGCTCTTGCGATTATCCAGGGCCATGCCCAAGGGCAGGAAGAAGTACCAGTTGTACTGCCATTTGCCGTCACGATTCAGCTGGCTGGCACCCTGATAGGCCAGGTCGCCGGTGTCGAGCAATTGCAGCAGGGGCTTGCCGTAATCGGTCGGAGCGCCTTCGAAATGCGCGTGAATGCGCGCGCCGTTACGGGTGACACGAACGTTGGCCTGCGGGTAGCCGTCGCGAGTCAGGCTTTGTTGCAGGTAATGTTCGACCGTCTGCTCCAGCGTCCAGTCGCGGTAGCAGATCACGCTGCAGTTGTTGGGATAGGCGAACAGGCGGCTGACGCGCTGGCTGTCTCCCAGATCCAGTGTTTCCCCTTGCAGCCCACCGGGCTGGTTGGCGCAGCCCACGAGCAGGCTGGCCAGGATAAGAGCGATACCACTTTTCTTGTGCATGGCTTTCTCCTTGTTGAGTGTCCTCACGGGACGTTTCAACTCAAGCAGAAAGCTGTATTAACGCCAGTCAGTTATTCAGGTACGAGCCACAGCATTTCTTGAATTTCTGCCCGCCGTGGCACGGGCAGGGGTCGTTACGGCCGGCCTTGAGCGGCACGGTCGGGTCGAGGAAGAACCAGCGCCCGTCTACCTGAACGAAAGCGGAGCATTCGCGGTGACAGTGCTCACCATGCTCGTCATGCCAGCGGGCCACGAAGGTGACCTGGGCGTGCTCCGGCTTGCCGCCGAACACTTCGCTGCCCTCGACCTCCAGGCCGAGCCAGGTGCTCTGGGCACTCCAGGTTGCCATGGCGTCGCGGTCGAGCGCTTGTTGCTGGGCGGGCAGGGTGGTGGTTACCAAGTAGTCCACCAGGCCCAGTACATACGCGGTGTAGCGTGAGCGCATCAACAGTTCTGCGCTGGGGGCATGGGGGCCTGCATGGTAGTGCCCGCAGCACTGGCTCAGCGGATTGCCGCTGCCACAGGGGCAATTGGGAACGAGAGGAGTCATCGCTCTACCACCAGTATTTCCCGAAATTTTGTGGATTAGCCCAGAATTTTGCGTTCAACCAGTCGGGAACTTGCTTGTAATCAAGCAGATCATAGGTGAACAGATGCAGGGTCTGTCCCTCGCGCTGGAATTGTTCACTGGCTTGCAGGGCCAGGGCGAAAAAGTCGGTTTCCTGCCAACCGCATGCCTTCAGGTCGACCAACACCGCGACCCGACTGGCATTGAGGTTGCGGATACCGCCAAGTAGTTGCAGTCCATCGCGTTTGGGTAAGTGCTCCAGGCAGTCGACCAGAATTGCCAGGTCGAAGCGCTGTGCGGCCAGTTCAGGCGCCAGGGGAGCGGCAGGTGCGGTGGTGACCTGACACTGTGGGTGGGCGCCTTGAAAGGCGCTGACTGCGGGCAGTTCGCTTGCGCCGAGTAGCAGTAGTTTCTCGGGCGTATAGCGGGCGAGCAGTGCCGCAATGGCCTGCTGTGGAGTACGGGTGCTAAGGCTGGCGGTCATCGAACTTCCTCGAAAAGTCTGCAAAGACTAACGTGGTGTCGGTATCAGGCCTAGAGTGAGAGAAAATTATCCGCAGAAGCTGCTATAGCTGGCGGATTGTACAACTCCTGTCTTTACTACTATTGAGTCGGTTATGGGCCGATGAACATTGGAGACCTAAAGTATGAGTATCACAAGGAACGCAGTACCCCTGATTCTGGCTAGTACCCTGCTGACCGGCTGTGCCGGCCTGCAGAAAACCGACTGGCCCACCTGCGCAGCTGTAGGTGGCGTAGGTGGTGCTGCGCTCGGGGCAATTGAAAGCTCCACCTGGGCAGGCGGCGGTGCGGTAGTAGGTGCTGGTATGGCAGCCGCCTATTGCTGGGTACATGGTGCCGACGCGCAGCAGGTTGCCGTTGTTGAAGAGGAGGTCATGGTCGAGGAAGTTGCCGTTGCCGAGCCGGCCGAAGCCGTTCGCGTCGAGTTGGACGTCAAGTTCGACTTCGACAAGGCTCAGGTCAAGCAGGAAAGCTATGGCGACATCAAAGCCCTGGCCGACTTCATGAAACAGTACCCGCAGACCAGCACCGTGGTTGAAGGCCACACTGACTCCGTGGGCAGCGATACGTACAACCAGGGTCTGTCCGAGCGCCGCGCCAGTGCCGTTCGTGACGTTCTGGTCAACCAGTACGGCGTCGAGTCCGGTCGTGTGCAGGCTGTGGGCTATGGCGAGAGCCGCCCGGTAGCTGACAACGCCACTGCCGATGGCCGTGCCATCAACCGTCGCGTTGAAGCCGAGGTTGAAGCTCAGCCGTAAGGCGCGCTTTCAGCTACTCAAGGCGTCACCCGCAAAGGCCCGGCCGATTTCCATCGGTCGGGCCTTTTCTTGTGTGAAATCCTGCCGCCGTCTTTACTCCTGTGATACCGGCAACATGCCGGTATCACAGGAGACACCGCCATGAGAATCCAGCTTTCGAGGGTTTTATCCTTTCTCCTGGTCAGCAGTGTTCTTTCCGGTTGTGCCACGACTTCCAGTACGGGAGACGCGCCGCTCAACCAGGGGAACTGGCCCCTGTGCAGTGCGATTGGAGCCCTGGCCGGTGGCGGCCTGGGTGCAATCGAGAGTTCTACCTGGGCAGCAGGCGGCGCCGTGGCTGGCGCTCTGCTGGGCACCATCATCTGTTACGCGCAGGACGGCGATGAGGACAGCGACGGTGTGTTTGATCGCCGTGATCGTTGCCCTGGTACACCAGCGGACACTGCTGTTGGGCACAACGGCTGTCCATTGCCGCAGTACCCTGCCAGCGTCGCTGTCGAACCCGCGGTAGAGCCGCTGCCGCAGGATGAGGTCATTGTTCTTAGCGATCTGGGAAATGTGCTGTTTGCCTTCGACTCTGCCGAGTTGACCGGCGATGCGCGGCGCTTGCTTGCCGATGTCAGTACGCGCCTGACTGGCGCCAGTCTGGTGGCGGTCAAGGTTGTCGGGCATACCGACAGCGTGGGCTCTGATGCCTACAACCAGGCCCTATCCGAGCGTCGGGCGCGTAGTGTTGCCGACTTCCTCATTGCTCAAGGCGTGTCCGCAGGCAAACTCAGTACCGAGGGGCGTGGCGAGAGTCAGCCGGTCGCGGACAACGCCTCGGAAGCCGGGCGTGCGGAAAATCGCCGAGTAGAGTTGTACGTTTCCCGCTGATGCCGCGTTGTGCTCCCGGCAGGTTTCGCCGGGAGCATTGGGCTGCTGCTGATGCACGAAGTCAGGGAAAAACACCCGTCGCTCTGGTGGTCCGCGCTGGGAGCGGTTAACGTGCTGCGCTATTAGAAAGTAGCTGCACGCGAGGGCGGGGATGAACGTATTGTTGATTGCGGGCAAGGCACTGGCTTTGGCCTTCTGGCTGGTATTCGGGGCCGCGCTGGCCAAGCGCTTCGGTGCTCCATTCGAGCAAATGATCTATCTGATGGCCGGCTTTCTTGCGCTTCTGCATGGCGCGCAACTGTGGCTGTTCTCCGACCTCCTTTCCGGGCGTGGCAGCCCTTGGCTGGATCGTGCACAGGTCTTGCTGTTCGGCATTTTTCATTTGTACCCGTTGAAGGCTGAGCAACAGCCAGAGGCTGCGGCAGTGATCGAGGAAGCTGCTCATGCGTAGTCTCGCTTTGTTGTTCTGTCTGTGCGCCAGTACGTCGATGGCTGCAACGCAGGTCAAGGTGCCATCCAATACCCTGATGCGCTTGCCCGTCGCCAGCAGCAGCCTGCAGCTCGAACGCCTGGAAGTGGCGGATCAGGCCACTCTGATGATTCCGGCAGCTGTGACCGAGCTGCGCATCGGCGAACTACTGATGGGCCGTGATGCGCGCATCGGTGTCGCTCCGAGCGATCAGCCATTGAAGCTCGTCGTTGAGGATGCCGATATCGGTGCGGGTGCCTGGATCAGCGCCAAGGGCGCGGCCGGAACCTACACCCGGCCGGCTACCCCTGGGCGGGAGATCAACCTCAAGTTGCACAAGCTGACGTTCGAGTCGTTGACGGTGGATGTGCGAGGCGGCCAGGGCAGACCGGGTTATGCCGGGCTGGATGGTGCACATGGCCAGCCGGGTGGTTGCACCTGGGGGCAGGCCAGTGCGGGCTACGATGGGCAGGATGGCACCGATGGCCATGAAGGCGCTGCTGGCGGCAAGGTGACGCTCGAGGTGCCGCACTATGTCGAGGTCGAACGCATGCAGGTGTTGCTCGACGGTGGTGCTGGTGGTGTCGCAGGTTCGGCCGGTCGCCCCGGGCGCGGCGGCGCTGCCAAGGGCTGCCTGGTCTATGGTGTCGACGGTGCGGCGGATGGCAAGCCCGGTCAACCTGGACGCGAAGGTGCCGCCGGCCGCAGTGGCGCCGTGCAAGTGTTCCGTTTCTAACCCTTAGCCACCCTCGTTCGCGCTTGGCCAACGAGGGCGGTGTCTTCGATCAGAATGATGGGCGCATGGCCACCAGAGTCATCAGCGCCAGGCCGATCAACAGGTTGCTGCCTACGACCCTGCGAATTCGCCCCAGTACCTCACCGCCTGCCGGCCAGTTCTCGCTCTCCACGGCGCGCCGCAGTTCCGGCAGTTGCAGTGCCTGAATGCGCAGGAACAGGGCGAGCATCACCAGGTACAAGCCCATCATGATGTGCACATAGCGCGGCGCTGCTTCGAAGCCGCTGTAGCCCATGTGCAGCATGCCCATGCCGGTCACCAGCAAGACCAGTACGGCCAGCCAGACCCAGACGAAGAAGCGCTTGAACACACTCAGCCACAGGCGCAGTCGCGCGGGGGGCTCCAGGGTATCGACCGCCGCAGGGCGCAGGATCATCCAGGCGAAGAACATGCCGCCGACCCAGATGACGGCGGCCAGCAGGTGGAGTGCGTAGAGCGGGGCGTAGGGCGTCATGGGTATCTCCATTGGTCCATTTGGCAGCTAATTTCATTCGATTGGCACGTGGGTCAGCGCCAGATCGACAGGCGCGCTATGATAGCGGCCGCTCCGCGAATACTGAAAATTTATCCAGCCTTTTTCGTTTCAGAATCCATGCTCAGTACCGAACTCAAGTCCCAGATTCAGGGCGCCTATTCGCGCTTTCTCGAGGCCAAGTCGCTTAAGCCCCGCTATGGCCAGCGCCTGATGATTGCCGAGATCGCCAAGGTGCTCGGCACCATCAAGAGCGACGATGAAGGCAAACGGTTGGGCGATCCCGCCGTGGTGGCGGTTGAGGCGGGGACCGGCACGGGCAAGACGGTGGCCTACAGCCTGGCCACCATTCCCACGGCCAAGGCTGCCGGTAAACGGCTGGTGATCGCCACTGCCACCGTGGCGCTGCAGGAGCAGATCGTGCACAAGGATCTGCCGGATCTGCTGCGCAACAGCGGCCTGAACTTCAGCTTTGCCTTGGCGAAAGGGCGCGGGCGTTACCTGTGCCTGTCCAAGCTCGATCACCTGCTGCAGGACGGCGCTGCGCAGAGCGCCACCGCGCAGCTGTTCGAGGAAGAAGGTTTTCGTATCGATGTCGATGAGCAGGGTCAGAAGCTGTTCACCACGATGATCGAGAAGCTCGCTGGCAACAAATGGGATGGTGACCGCGACAGCTGGCCCGAAGAGCTGGAAGACAGCCGTTGGGCGCAACTGACCACCGACCACAGCCAGTGCACCAATCGTCACTGTCCGAACTTCCAGCAGTGTGCTTTTTACAAAGCGCGCGAGGGCATGGGCAAGGTCGACGTGATCGTCACCAACCACGACATGGTCCTGGCGGACCTCGCGCTTGGCGGCGGTGCGGTACTGCCCGACCCGCGCGAAACCATCTACGTATTCGACGAAGGCCATCACCTGCCGGACAAGGCCATCGGCCACTTCGCTCACTTCACTCGCCTGCGCTCCACTGCCGACTGGCTGACGCAGATCGACAAGAACCTGACCAAGCTGCTGTCGCAGAACCCGCTGCCGGGTGATCTCGGCCGTCTGATCGAACAGGTACCGGAGCTGGCGCGTGAGCTGAAGACCCAACAGCAGTTCATGTTTGCTGCCTGCGAGCAGATCGCCGACTTCAAGGCCGGTGAGGACATGGAAGGTCGTGAGCGCCCGCGTCACCGCTTCGTGGGCGGCGTGGTGCCGGAGCACCTGACCGAGCTGGGGCTGGAGCTGAAGAAGGGTTTCTCCAAGCTCAATGACCTGTTCACTGGCGTGACCGAGTTGCTCAAGGAAGCGATGGACGGCGAGGGCGCCGTGGGCATCGCCAGTCACCAGGCCGAAGAGTGGTACCCGTTGTTCGGCAGCCTGATGGCGCGCGCCAAGGGCAACTGGGAATTGTGGCTGGCCTTCACCGCCGAAGACCCGGAGGAAAGCCCGCCAATGGCGCGTTGGTTGACCCTGGCCGAGAGCGGCGCGTTGTTCGATATCGAGGTCAACGCGAGCCCGATCCTGGCAGCCGAGACCTTGCGCCGCAACCTGTGGAACGTCGCCCACGGCTGCCTGGTGACATCCGCGACACTGACCGCACTGGGCACGTTTGACCGTTATCGCATGCGCGCAGGGCTGCCCAAGGTAGCGGTCGCAGCCATCGTGCCGAGCCCCTTCCATCATGCCGATGCTGGCGTGCTACGTGTGCCGGACCTGAAGGCCGACCCTCGTGAGGCAGCAGTGCATACGGCGGCGATTATCCGTGAGCTGCCAGGTTTGGTAGCAGGTAGTCGCGGCACGCTGGTGTTGTTCTCCTCACGCAAGCAGATGCAGGACGTGTTCGACGGCCTGGATCGCGACTGGCGCAAGCGCGTGTTCATCCAGGGCAACCTGTCCAAGCAGGAAACCCTGAACAAGCACAAGGCGCGCGTCGACTCCGGTGAAGAAAGCGTGCTGTTCGGCTTGGCCAGTTTTGCCGAGGGTGTCGACCTGCCTGGCGCCTATTGCGAGCATGTGGTGATCGCCAAGATCCCCTTCGCCGTGCCGGACGACCCGGTGGAGGCGGCGCTGGCCGAATGGATCGAGGCGCGTGGCGGCAACCCCTTCATGGAAATCGCCGTGCCGGATGCCTCACTGCGCCTGGTGCAAGCTTGCGGTCGCCTGCTGCGTACCGAGGCTGACCGCGGCACCATTACCTTGCTTGATCGGCGTGTGGTCACCCAGCGCTATGGCAAGGCCATTCTCAATGCCTTGCCGCCGTTCCGTCGGCAGATCGACTGATCTATTCACCACCCCTGTTGCGCTGTTCCAGCTCATCGCCCAGATGCCCCAGCGTAGGCCGAATGCCGGCGCGGTGAGCGGCGCGGGCGATGGCGTGAGCCGCCAGTGGAGCACTGGCCAGCAGGATCAGCAAACCGAGGAAGGCTTCCAAGGCGAGTTCGCCGCTGCTGGCCAAGGCCACGGCGCCAAGTAGCAGGACTGCTCCGAGCACGCCGGCCTTGCTTGCTGCGTGCATGCGGCTGTAGCTATCGGGCAGGCGCAGCACACCAATTGCGCCGAGCAGAGAAATCACTGCACCACTCAGTACCAGCAGCGACGCCAGCCAGGCTTGTACTTCGTTCATGGGCGCTCCTCGCGTTTCTCCGGCATCTGGCTATGTGCGTCGTCGAACAGGAAGGCAAAGGCCGCCGTGCCGAGAAACGACACCAGCGCCAACAGCACGGCGACGTCGAGGAACAGCGCTTCGCCGCGTATCAGGCACAGCAGGGCCATGGCGGCGACCGCCAGCAGAGTAAGGGCGTCGATGGCGACCGCGCGATCCGGGCGGCTCGGCCCGCGTAACAGGCGATACAGGGTGATCAGGCCGCTCAGGGCCAGCAGGGCGGCAGCCAGGGGCAATACCCAGGCGGCGCCAGCCAGGTGCAGGGTCATGGCGTTACTCCTTCGGCGTTGCCGGCGTCGAGCCAGGCCAGTAGGCGGCGCTCCAGCTCGACCAGCGTATCGGTCACGTCCTTGCGGCGGCGAGCATCGAGTGCGTGGATATAGAGCAGGCCTTGTTCCTCGTCGTAATCTAGGGCAAGGGTGCCGGGAGTCAGGGTCAGCAGCGTGCCGAGCAGAGTGACCTTGTTCAAGTCCCGGCGGGTTACCGGGTACGCCAGGATTGCCGGCTTCACCTCGACTCGACGCGCCAGTACCAGGGTGGCGACGTGGTAAGTCGCGAGAAAGACCTGGGCGATGAACCACAGGCAAAAACTGACCCCATGCTCCAGGCTGCGTGAGTAACGGCACAGGCGCGGAATTGCCAGCCCGAGCAGGCGGGCCAATAGGTAGAGTGAAGCGAAAGCCAGTAGGCCTCCACCCAGGTGACCTGCGTCCAGGCGCCAGGCCAGGCCTGCGCTGGCCAGCAGATGGATGAGAAACAGCATCAGTTACCTCCGGCGCCGATGAAGGGTTGCAGATAGGCCTGCGGATCGGCGAGCTGCGCGGCAGCTGCAACGGCATAGTCGATCAGCGGGCCGGCGCCCAGGCCGATCAGCACGGTCATCAGCGCCAGCGCGCTCATGCCCAGCCAGGCCGCACGCATGCCGCTGATCGGCTGAAGCGCCTCTTCACCCTGTGGGTGAGGTTTGAGGAATGCCTCGTTCCAGA
Organism: Ectopseudomonas composti; assembly: GCF_900115475.1. Classification (GTDB taxonomy): domain Bacteria; phylum Pseudomonadota; class Gammaproteobacteria; order Pseudomonadales; family Pseudomonadaceae; genus Aquipseudomonas; species Aquipseudomonas composti. The sequence goes on along the minus strand of NZ_FOWP01000010.1, from coordinate 103,453 downwards.
TCTTGTTCATCGACAGCAGGGTGAATACGCCGGTCAGCAGCGCGATGCCGGCTGCCCACCAGGCGGCAGCATCCAGGCTGGCCTTGACTAGCAGGAACTTGGCCCAGAAACCGGACAACGGCGGAATGCCCGCCAGCGACAATGCCGGAATGGCGAACAGCAGCGCCAGCCAGGGCATGCGCCGGTAGAGCCCGCCCATGTCGGCCAGGCGCTCGGAACCACAGATGCGCGCGGCCACACCGCCGATGAAGAACAGGTTGGCTTTCACCACGATGTGGTGGATCAGGTAGAACACCGCTCCAGCCAGCGCCAACGGCGTGGCCAGCGCCAGGCCGAGGATCATGTAACCGACCTGGCTGACGATGTGGAACGACAGGATGCGCCGTACTTCGGTCTGCGCCGCGGCGCCGAGCACGCCAACCAACATGGTGGCGCAGGCGACCCACAACAGCAGTTGATGCGGCAGGCCGTAGTCTGGCCAGAGCAGAGTCACCAGGCGGATCAGCGCGTACACGCCGACCTTGGTCAAGAGCCCTGCGAACATCGCCGAAACCGCCGTCAGGGCGACGTGGTAGGTGGCCGGCAGCCAGCCAAACACCGGGAACAGCGCGGCCTTGATGGCGAACGACAGCAGCATCAGCAGCAGCGCCGGTGTCACACCCGCTGGCGCCTCACCGCTGCGCATGATCACCGCCAGTTCGCCCATGTTCAGCGTGCCGCTGGCACCGTAGACCAGGCCGGCGGCGAGCAGAAAGATCAACGTAGCGAACAGGTTCAGGGCCACGTAGGTCATGCTGCCGGCCAGCCGGCGGCTGCCACCGCCGAGGGCCATCAGGGCGAAGGAGGCGATCAGCAGCACCTCGAACCAGACGTAGAGGTTGAAGATGTCGGCAGTGATGAAGGCGCCGCAGATACCGGTCAGCAGGCCCTGGATGAACAGGTGAAAGTCGCGGCCGACCTTGCTGTCGCTGTCCTTGGCGACGCCGTAGAGCAGGGTGACCAACGCGACCAGGGCGCTGATGGCGATCATCACCGCCGACAGCCGGTCGATCACCAGGCTGATGCCGAACGGCGCCTGCCAACTGCCGACCTGCCCGCTGAGCACCACGCCCTGTGCGGCCTGCCACACCAACACCAGGCCGACGGCCAGAAGCAGGGCGGCGCCGCTCAGGCTGAGCACGCGCACGGCCAGCAGGTGGCGGCGCAGGATGATCGCTAGCAGCAGGCTGCACAGGGGGACGAGGATTGGCGCGACGAGTAACGCGTGATTCATCGGCGCGCCTCCGCAGCGTTGGCGTCGCGTTCATGTTCGCCATCGTGCCAGTCCGGCGCGGGTTGCTCGGTGATCGCGCTGACCGAGTCGGTGGTCTTGTCGCCATGCAGTTCACGGGTGCGCTTGAGCAGCGCCAGGGCGAAGATGAACAGGCTGAAACCGATGACGATGGCGGTCAGCACCAGCGCCTGCGGCAACGGGTTGGCGGTACTGACCGCGTTGCCTGCCTCGACGAAGGCCGGGCGTTCACCGAAGAAGCGCCCGGCGGTGAGAACCCCCAGGTTGATGGCATTGCCCAGTACCACCACGCCCAGCACGACGCGTTTGAGGTTGCGATCCAGAAGCATCCACAGGCCCAGGCCTGCCAGGCATCCGGTGGTGATTGCAGCTAGCCATTCCATCAGTGGCGAACTCCCGTGAGCTTGTCGATCATGTGCAGGGCGGAGCCGAACACGGTGAGGAACACGCCAATGTCGAAGAGTAAGGGCGTGCCCAGCGGCAGCCCGCCGGGGAAGGTCCAGAGACCGGTGAGAAAGGCGCGACCGGCGATCAGGCCAAGCATGCCGGCGACCGCTGCGCAGCCCAGGCCGATACCGATCAGTTGTGCAGGCGCGACCGGCAGCACGCGGCGAATCTGCCCATGGCCATAGGTCAGCACCAGCAGGATCAGGCCGCAGGCCGCCACCAGGCCGCCGATGAAACCGCCGCCCGGCAGGTTGTGGCCGCGCCACAGCAGTAGCAGGGAAGTGGCCAGCATCAGCCAGGCCAATGGGCGCAGGCCCTGTCGTAGCAGAGGGGAGGTGAAGGCATCTTCACCGCTGTGTTCATTGCCGAAGCGCCGCCCGGTGCCCAGCAGGCTGGCCGCGGCGAGGGCAGAGAGGGCTACTACGAGGATTTCGCCGAGGGTATCGAAGGCGCGGAAGTCCACCAGGATCACGTTGACCACGTTATGGCCATGCCCGCCCGGCAAGCTGTTGGCCTGATACCACTGAGCGATTTCGCCCGGCAGCGGCAGGCTTACCGCCAGTAGCAACGCGCCGGTCACGCTGATGCCGAAGAGGATCGCCACGCTGGCGTGCAGGCGGCGCTTCCACGGCGTACGCGCGCCGCTGGCCGGAACCGTGGGCATCTTGCGGAACACCAGGGCGAGGAAGATCAGGCTGAGGGTTTCCACCATCAACTGGGTCATCGCCACGTCCGGTGCGTTGACCGAGACGAACACCAGCGCCAACCCCAGGCCGCATGCGCCGAGCGCCGCCAGCAGGGTAAGGCGGCCGGGCAGGAAGGCCGCCGCCACACCGCCTGCCAGCGCCAGCAGACAGCCGGCCAGGCCCAGCGGCGAGATGGGGCTGTAGCTGCCCTGCAGGACCTGTGGCAGAGCCGGTAGCAGACCAAAGGCGAGCAGGCCACCGACTGCCAGTGCCAGCAGTACCAGATGCTGACGCAAGGAACCATGCTGGAAGCGCGCGGCGAGCATCCCGGCGACGTGGAATACGCGCTTGAGCAGACGATCCCAGATCAGGTCGCCACTGACGTTCCACGCCGCGTTGGCGCGGTCGAGCAGGCGTCTGACCCGGTCGCGCATCAGGTAGAACAGCACCCCCAGGGAAACTGTCAGCAGGCTGGCCAGCAGCGCCGGCGTGATACCGCCCCAGAGGTAGAGGTTCACATCCACCGGGCCGCGTGCCACGGCTTGCACCGCATTGTTCACTAGCCAGGTTTCCGGCCAGGCATTCCAGGCGCCGAGAAGGAAGCCGCCAATGGCCAGCAGCATCGGCCCCAGCCACATCGGCAGGCCGACTTCATGCGGCGTGCGCGGATAGTCGCCACGCTTGCCGAGGAAGGTCTGCACGAACACCAGGCCGGCCGCGGCGAACAGCAGGGCATTGGTGAGAATCATCACCAGCGTCACCGCCCAGCCGATATGGCCCATCTCGATCAGGCCGGTGTACTTGAATTCCTTGGCGATGAAACCGAAGAACGGCGGCAGACCCGCGTTGGAGAATGCCGCCAGGGCCACGGCCGCACCGGTCAGCGGCATGAAGCGGATCAAGCCACCCAGGCGCGCCAGTTCACGGGTGCCGGTGGCGTGGTCGATGGCGCCGACGGCCATGAACAGCGCGCCTTTATAGAGGGAGTGCGCCACCAGATAGAGCACGAATGCCTGCAGGCCGTAGCTGGTGTTAGTGCCGATCAGCATGGTCAGTTGCCCGAGCACGGTGACCGTGGTGTAGGCCAGCAGACGCTTGAGGTCGGTCTGGCGGAAGGCGAGGAAGGCGCCCAGTACAGCAGTGGCTGCACCGAAAGTAATCAGCAGCGTGCCCCAGCCGACGGAGCCGCCGAGTACCGGGTTGAGGCGGGCCAGCAGATAGATACCGGCTTTGACCATGGTCGCCGAGTGCAGGTAGGCCGAAACCGGTGTTGGCGCGTTCATCGCGTTGGGCAGCCAGAGATGGAAGGGCACCTGCGCCGATTTGGTGAAGCAGCCCAGCAGCACCAGTCCGATGATCGCTGGCAGCAGCACGTGGCCTTCGATCTGCTCGGCACTGAGATCGGAAAACTGCCAGTTGCCGGTAGCGCCGCCGAGCAGGATCAGCCCTGCCAACAGTGCCAGGCCGCCACCGCCGGTGATCAGCAGCGCCTGTAGCGCCGCACGACGCGATACCGCTTTTTCGTGTTGGAAGCTGATCAGCAGGAAGGAGGCGATGCTGGTCAGCTCCCAGAACACGAACATCGCCACCAGATCGTCGGCCAGCACCAGGCCGAGCATGGCCAGCATGAACACCAGCAGATAGGCGTGGAAACGACCGAGGTGGGCGTGGCTGGACAGATAACTGCCGGCGTACAGCACGATCAGGCTGCCGATGCCGCTGATCAGAAGGGCGAACAGCAACGAGAGACCGTCCAGGCGCAGGCTCAGGTTGATATCCAGCGCCGGAATCCAGCTCACGCTTTGCATGATCGAATCGCCGTCGGCGATCAGCGGAACCTGCAGCACGAACCAGATGAACGCTGCCAGTGGCGCCAGCATCAGCAGCCAGCCGGTGCGAGCGCCCAATAGACGTGTCAGGCCGGGAGCCATGATGGCAGCCAGGGCAATCAGGGACAGTAGGTAAAACACTCGCTTCTCCTGTGCCGAGCATCGGATCTAGGGCTGCCGATAGACCTTGTGCTCAGCTACAGCTGGCGTATTCCGCGCTGAAACGGGATGCATGGCGTATAGGTCATATCAGGCCGCGCTTTTTTCAGCATAGAAAAAACCAATCGAAGGCCGCTATTTTATGAAGTTTCAGAACATTGCATGATAGGCGGCTGCCAGCATGGGCAGCCTTCGGTCAAGCAGCGAAACGGGAGAACAACGTGCAGATTCAGGGCTATTTCGACTTGCGCTTCGAGGCGGTAAGAGATGCGTTCGCCGCTCTGTTCGACGATAAGCAGGAGCGCGGCGCGGCCCTGTGCGTGAAGGTCGGCGGTGAAACCGTGATCGACCTGTGGGCCGGTGTGATGGACAAGGATGGCCAGCAGACCTGGCACAGCGACACTATCGCCAACCTGTTCTCCTGCACCAAACCCTTTGCTGCGGTGGTGGCTTTGCAACTGGTGGGCGAGGGCAAGCTCGACCTGGATGCGCCGGTAGCACGCTACTGGCCCGAGTTCGCGGCGGCCGGCAAGGGGCGCATCAGCGTGCGTCACCTGCTGTGCCATCAGGCCGGGTTGCCGGCGTTGCGTCAGGCGCTGCCCGCCGAAGCGCTGTACGACTGGCAGATCATGACCCGCGCACTGGCGGCCGAAGCACCCTGGTGGCCGCTGGGCGATGGCCATGGTTATGCGCCCATCACCTATGGCTGGCTGATCGGTGAGCTGATTCGCCGCGTGGAACAGCGCGGGCCGGGGGATAGTATCGCCGCACGCATCGCCAAACCGTTGCAGCTGGATTTCCATGTCGGCCTGGCCGATAGCGAATTTGATCGCGTTGCCCATATCGCTCGCGGCAAGGGCAATCTCGGCGATGCGGCAGCGCAACGCCTGCTCAAGGTGATGATGAGCGATGCCAGCGCCATGAGCACGCGCTCGTTCACCAACCCGCCATCGATCATGACCAGCACCAACAAGCCGGAATGGCGGCGTATGCAGCAGCCTGCCGCCAACGGTCATGGCAACGCGCGTAGCCTGGCGGGTTTTTACGCCGGTTTGCTCGACGGCAGCCTGCTCGATGCCGACTTGCTCGGTGAAATGACCCGTGAGCACAGTTTAGGGGATGACAAGACCCTGCTGACCCGCACGCGTTTCGGCCTGGGCTGCATGCTCGACCAGTCCGATGTGGCCAATGCCACCTACGGCATGGGGGCAAAGGCCTTCGGGCACCCCGGTGCCGGTGGTTCCAGTGGTTTTGCCGACCCGGAACGGGACCTCGCATTCGGTTTCGTTACCAACAATCTAGGACCGTTCGTCTTGATGGACCCCCGCGCGCAGAAACTTGCACGACAGATTGCGGACTGTATCTGATTGAAACGGCTAAACTTGCGCCAGCCGTTCAGTATCAACCATAACGAACCGACCATTAGATTTGTGTGACCCCGGGGGCTACATGCGTGCCAACAAGATTTTTGCCTTTACCTGCTGCCTGCTGATCGCGGGCTGCGCCGGCTCGGAAAAGAAGGAAGTCGCCAAGCCGGCAGTCATGCCACCGCCCCAGGTAACCCGCGCCTGGCTTGACGAGTACGAGCCGAAGCTGCGTGAGGCCGTGAAGGGCAGCCATTTCGAGTTCGAGCGCCGCGAGAACCTGCTGGTCGTCACTGCGCCAGTGCAGGGTTCCTTCAACCCGGATCGTCCGCAGATGCTGTTGCCGGTCAGCTTGGGCCCGATCACTCGCGTGGCCAAACTGCTGGAAACCGACCAGGACATCGCCGTGGTCGTGCTCGGTCATGCCGACAGCAGCGGCGACGACGGGAAGAACCGCGAACTCAGCCAGCAGCGTGCACGAGCCGTGACCTCGATTTTCCGTCTCAGTGGTCTCAAGCAGAACCGCCTACAGGTCATGGGCCTGGGGTCTGACGCACCACGCGCCGCCAATGACAGTGCTGCCGGTCGTGCGCTCAACCGCCGCGTGGAAATCCTCCTGACCTCGCGTGACACCATGCAGGGGCTGATCGCCAAATACAGTCAGCCGGCCAAGGCAGAGCTGAAAGACGCGCCCAAGGTAGCTGCTGTAGATCAAGGAAAGCAGGGCAAGTCGGAGTAAGCTTGCGGGCATTTCCACCCTGCGCGGGCAGGCACTAGAAACCGTACGGATTGGTTTCTTGCTCTGCCCTGAGGAATTGCCATGACCCAAACCCTGGCCGATATGCGCCGCGACTACACCCGTGACGGCCTGAGCGAAGCCCAGGCCCCGCTGGAGCCCTTTGCCCTGTTTCGTCAGTGGTTCGATGACGCGGTCAAGACCGAGCAACTGCCGGTCGAACCCAACGCCATGAGCCTGGCTACTGTCGATGAACAGGGCCGCCCTCATTGCCGTGTGCTGTTGCTCAAGGGCCTCGATGAGCGAGGCTTCACCTTCTTCAGCAACTACGACAGTGCCAAGGGTCGCCAGATGACGGCTCGTCCCTTTGCCGCGATGACCTTCTTCTGGCCCAGTCTGGAGCGTCAGGTGCGCATCGAAGGCCGCATCGAGCGCGTGACGGCTGCCGAATCCGATGGTTACTACCAGGTGCGTCCTTTGGGCAGCCGTATCGGTGCCTGGGCTTCGCCGCAGAGCAAGGTGATTCGTGATCGCGCCGAGCTCGAAGGCCTGCTTGCCGAGACCGAAAAACGCTTCCTCAACCAGACACCACATTGCCCGCCGCATTGGGGGGGGTACCGCCTGCTGCCGGAGCGCATCGAATTCTGGCAGGGACGACCGAGCCGTCTGCATGACCGCCTCAACTATCGCCTGCAGGGCGAGGCCTGGCTTCGCGAACGTCTGGCGCCTTAATGGGCAAACGTCTTGACGGGACTGTTTTCACGGCTTGTCCATCACCTGCCACCGAACATGTCAGCAGCCGATGGGGCTGTACGAAACGAGCACATAAGATAACCTTGCGCCACGAACCAACCAGGACGCTGCGAACCGAACGATGGGTTTTGAACAATTAGCCGAGCTACGTGACCGCCTGCGGGCCGAGAAAAAGCAGGTAGAGCAGGTACAGCAGGTAAAAACCGAAAGCGCGAAGCCGCAAAAGCGCAAGCAAGCGCCCAAAGCCAAGCTGCGCGAGCAGGATCCAGCCGTCGAGGCGATCTGGAGGTTGCAGAAGCACTTCCCCTTGGCTTTCCCGGTCAATCCGGCACCCAAGGTGCCCTTGAAGGAGGGCATTCTCAAGGACGCCGAGCAGCATCTGTCGCTGCTGGGTATCAACCTCGAGCAGCTCAAACTGGGCATTGCTGCCTGGTGCCGGGGCGGGCGTTATTGGTCGGCGATGACCGAGAATGCACCGCGCCTGGACCTGCAAGGCCAACCGGTTGGCGCGGTGACGGCGGCTCAGGCATTGCATGCCAAGCAGCAGGCCAGGCGGCATCGCATGGAAGCGCGGCGTAACCAGGCCAAGGCGAAAGCGCCGGCAGACGACAAGGCCGCCGAGAGCGCTGCAGCGCCTGCTGCGGAGTAAATCCCAGGGATGTCCTGAAGAAGCCATTTATCGTCACTCCCACGAAGGCGGGAGCCCAGGTGATTTGCCGGCTCTGGATTATTGCCTGGTGCGGGAATGACGGTTTTTCAGCGTTTCTCTGGTTGCCCGAAGGTTTCGTCGGCGCCGCGAAGGGTACTTCGTGAGGCGCCGCTGACACGCCTACAATAGCGGCCTCATCCGCGAGGCCGCTTCCGATGCTCGAACTCGACTCCACCCTGGCGCAGCATATCGTCGACCGCGCCATGGCCATTCTGCCGCACAACATAAACGTGATGGATGCGCAGGGCATGATCATCGGCAGCGGCGACCCCAGCCGTTTGCACACCCGTCATGAAGGCGCGCAACTGGTGCTGGCCAACCGTCGCGTCGTGGAGATCGACGCGCAGGCGGCGGCTTGCCTGCGTGGGGTCAAGCCTGGCGTCAACCTGCCGTTGCTGCATGCCGAGCGCCTGATCGGCGTGCTCGGCATCACCGGTGATCCTGAAATCGTGCGCCCCTATGCGGAGTTGGTGCGCATGGCCGCCGAAATGCTGGTCGAGCACCGCGTGTTGCAGGCCGAGCGGCATTGGCAGCGGCATCAGCAGGAGGCCTGGTTGCGCCAACTGCTCGACTCGCAGTTGCGTCTGTCCAGTCTCGAGGCCGATGCCGAGCGCCTGGGTCTGCAGCTCACCTGGCCGCGCCAGATATGTCTGCTGCAACTGAGCGCTGAGGGCGACCCACTGCCACGCCAGGCCCGCCTGCTGGCGGCGTTGGGTGGCAAGAGCGAGCACCTGATCGCACCACTCGGACGCCACGAGCTGCTTTGGTGCCGGCCCTACAGCGTCACGCGCGATGATCGCGCCTGGTTGCAGCAGGCCGACGAGCGCGAGTGGGGCGTGCGCTCGCTGGCGCTCAGTGATCGGCTGCATGATCTGACCGAGCTGCGGCAGGCCAGCCTGGTCCTGCGTGATCTGCAGGCCTATGGCCAGGCACGCTTTCCCGAGCGTCGCCTGTTGCGCCTGGATGAGTTGCGTTTGCCGACGTTGCTCTACGCTCAGCGCCATAGCTGGCTGCTGCAGGGCTGGCTGGCACCCTTGCGCCAGGTGCTGGCGCAGGACCCGCAAGGCACGCTGCGTGCGACCCTGGAGGCCTGGTGCGCCCACGACGGCCAGGTACAGACCTGTGCCCAGGCGTTGGGCATTCATCGCAATACCCTGCGCTACCGTCTGGAACGCATAGCCGAACTCAGTGGCCTGGACCTCAATCGGCTGGATCAGCGTCTGCAGCTATCCTTGGGCCTGGGCCTGCTCGAGCCCGAGGTCGTGCCGTCGAGTACTCGGTGAGGCTTGTCAGGCTGAACCAGGTGGAAATAAGGCTTTGTGCGGCTGCACAGGCTGCTTTGCTTGGTGCTGGTTATTTTGGTGCTGGTGCACAGGGCTAGGCGCGACGGGCTGAGCCACAATGTGGCGCCTGTCGGCATTCCAATCCGGGCCACGCGCCCGCCATAACAACAATGAGGAGACTGGTCATGGGCCTGGTCCTGATCCTGGTGGCACTGATTGCATTCATCGTGCTGTCCACTACCCGTTTGAAATTGCACCCCTTCCTGGCATTGCTGGCCGCTGCGCTGATTGCTGGCTTCGTCTACCAGCTGCCCAGCGGCGAAATCATCAAGACCATGACTGCCGGCTTCGGCGGCATTCTCGGTTACATCGGCATCGTCATCGTTCTCGGCACCATCATCGGGGTGATCCTCGAGCGCAGTGGCGCTGCCATCACCATGGCTGAAACGGTCATTCGTCTGCTGGGACAGCGTTTCCCCACGCTGACCATGTCGATCATCGGCTATCTGGTATCGATTCCGGTGTTCTGCGACTCCGGCTACGTAATTCTCAACTCGCTGAAAAATGCCCTGGCTGCGCGCATGAAGGTGTCCGTGGTGGCCATGAGCGTTGCCTTGGCGACTGGCCTGTACGCCACCCACACCTTCGTTCCTCCGACTCCAGGGCCGATTGCCGCTGCAGGTAACCTGGGACTGGAGACTTCGCTGGGCCTGGTAATCCTGGTCGGTCTGCTGGTCGCAGCTGTCACCGCGTTTGCCGGCATGCTGTGGGCCAACTGTTTCCTCAAACAGAACGATCACGAACTGCTGGAAGAGGCGCCGAGCGAACTGCTGGCCGACAACGTCGACTTCGATGCGCTGCGTGCTCGCTACGGCAAGCTGCCCAGCGCCTGGCAGGCGTTCTCGCCGATCTTCGTGCCGATCATCCTGATCTGCCTCGGTTCGGTCGCGGCTTTCCCGAGTAAACCTTTCGGTACTGGTGTTTTCTTCGATGTGCTGAGTTTCCTCGGTCAGCCGGTTGCCGCGCTGCTGGTCGGCCTGGTGCTGGCGTGCTCGCTGCTCAAGGGCGAGGGCAAGCGTCAGCAGTTCCATGATCACGTGGCTCATGGCCTGAAAGAGGCGGCGCCGATCCTGCTGATCACCGGTGCCGGTGGTGCCTTCGGGGCCATCCTCAAGGCCACCGCACTGACTGGTTATCTGGGTGACACCCTGTCTGCCCTGGGCATCGGCTTGTTCATGCCGTTCCTGGTAGCTGCTGCGCTGAAGAGTGCTCAGGGGTCTTCCACCGTCGCGCTGGTCACTACCTCGGCGATGGTCGCGCCGCTGCTCGGCAACCTGGGGCTCGATAGCGAGATGGGCCGCGTGCTGACGGTCATGGCCATTGGTGCAGGCGCCATGACCGTTTCCCACGCCAACGACAGCTTCTTCTGGGTGGTGACCCAGTTCAGCCGCATGAAGGTGGCGACCGCTTACCGTGCCCAGACCATGGCGACCCTGATCCAGGGTATTGCCGGTATGGCCGCTGTGTGGCTGCTGAGCCTGGTTTTGCTGTAATCCCGCTTTAACAGACCGTTCAAAAACTACCTGCGTTGCCATTGCTACGTTAAAAACAGGCTCAAAATGCTCATTTACCGCTCGTAAAGTCGAGCGCGACTCCGACCGTTTTTCGCCTGTTTTTGCGGGGCCGCCATCGGTATTGCACTGACTGCCTCGCCTACGTTTTTCAACGGTCTGTAACCGCAGGCGACCAGAAGGTCGCCTGCCTCCTTTCGAGGTTCCTATCATGAAAATCGTCATCGCTCCCGACTCCTTCAAGGAGAGCCTTAGCGCGCCCGATGTGGCCGCTGCCATCGCACGCGGTTGGCAGCAGGTGTTTCCCGAGGCCGAGTGCCTGCTGCGGCCAATGGCCGATGGCGGCGAGGGTACGGTCGATGCGCTACTGGCTGCCGTCGGCGGCGAGCGCCGCGAGTGTGAGGTGTGTGGCCCTATGGGTGAGCCGGTCAAGGCGCATTGGGGCTGGTTGGGGCAGGGCACTGCAGTGATCGAGATGGCGGCTGCCAGCGGCCTGCACTGGGTCCCGCATGAGCAGCGTGATGCGCGCCTGGCCAGCAGCTTCGGCACGGGCGAGCTGATCCGCGAGGCGCTGGACGCCGGTGCTACACGTATCATCCTTGGGTTGGGCGGCAGTGCCACCAACGACGCTGGCATGGGCCTGCTGCAGGCGTTGGGGATACGTTTTCTCGACACTCAAGGGTGTGAGCTGGCGCCGGGGGGCGCCGCTCTTGCCGATCTCGATCAGCTCGATCTGGGTGATCTCGATGCGCGCCTGCTCAACGTGCAGGTCGAGGTGGCTGCTGACGTCGACAACCCCTTGTGTGGGCCGCGCGGCGCCTCCGCTGTGTTCGGTCCGCAGAAGGGCGCGACGCCTGAGCATGTCGCGCAGCTCGACACGGCCCTCGGTCGCTTCGCTCGTATCGTTGCGGCGACACTGGGCGAGGATCATGCCGAGTTTCCGGGCGCTGGCGCCGCTGGCGGCCTTGGCTTCGCCGCTCGCGCCTTCCTCAAGGCGAGCTTCCGCCCAGGTATCGAGTTGGTGGCCGAGCTCTCCGGCCTTGCTGCCGCCGTCGAAGGCGCCGACCTGGTCATCACCGGGGAAGGGCGCATGGATGCCCAGACCCTGCATGGCAAAACGCCGGTCGGTGTGGCGCGCGTTGCGCGCGCCGCCGGGGTGCCGGTCATCGCGTTATCCGGTAGTCTGGGCGACAACTATCAGGCGCTGTACGAGGCCGGTATCGAGGCTGCATTCAGCCTGGCCCCCGGGCCGCTGTCGCTGGAGCAGGCCATGGCTGGCGCAGCGGGCGAGCTGCAGGCACGTACCACGGATATCGCTCGACTCTGGCGCCTCGCGCGGGCCTGATGGACGAACCTAGCTGAACTCGGTCTGTCTGAAACTATTATTGTTCAGACTCGGTCGTGACAGTTGCTCGTCCCCGGCGTCTAATGGATCGAGATACCTCTGGAGGAATTGCTATGCGTAAACCCACTCTGCTCATCACCTCGCTGGCCGCATTACTGGCCCTTGGCGGTTGCCAGTCCAGCCTGACCGGCGACACCTACAGCCGCGACGAGGCCCGAGCGGTGCAAACGGTGCGCATGGGTACCATCGAGTCACTGCGTCCAGTGAAGATCGAAGGTACCAAGACGCCAATCGGTGCCGGTGCCGGTGCTGTGGTCGGCGGTATCGGTGGCAGTGGTCTCGGTGGCGGCCGTGGTAGCGCGGTTCTGGCGGTAGTCGGCGCCGTCGCCGGTGGTCTGCTCGGCGCCGCCGCTGAAGAAGGCCTGACCCGTACCCAGGGCGTGGAAATCACCGTACGCGAAGACGATGGCACCATGCGTGCCTACGTGCAGGAAGTCGAGCCGAATCAGGTATTCCGCGTCGGTGAGCGCGTGCGCATCATGACCGTCAACGGTACCAGCCGCGTTACTCACTGATCGATGCAAGCAGGCCGGAGCAGCTTGGGTTGCTCCGGCTTTTTTGTGGCCATCGCTATAGTGATGGACGGTTGCCGGAGGCACTCCGGGCTGTTCGCATGTTACCAAGTGTGTTTTACGCTAGTTCAATGCATGACGTTGCGTTGATAGTTATGGATAATCGGCCGTTATGCTTGTGCCGACAACGACTTAGCTGATCCGTTGTGGTGCATGGAATATCACCGTCAGGGAGTTGCGACTCCAATTCTCGTCGTTGGGTCTGCAAGCCCGACGTGCCTGCATAAGGGGTTTTGCCGATGGCGCTTGCGCTGATTGTCGCCTTGCCATTTCTTGGGTTGTTTCTGCCGGTGCTGGCCGACCGGCTCGGACGCTCTGCCTGCGCCGCTGCTGCGGCTATAGCGCCCATCTTGGCGCTGGTGCTGCTGTTCAATCATCAATCAGCGGTGTTCGCGGGTGAGGTGCTGCGAGTCAAACTGGAGTGGCTGCCGCATCTGGGCCTGAATCTCAGTCTACGCCTCGATGGTCTGGGCTTCCTGTTCGCCCTGCTGATTCTCGGCATCGGCTTGCTGGTGATTCTCTACGCTCGTTATTACCTGGCCAAAACCGAGCCAATGGGGCGTTTCTTCGCCTTCCTGCTGCTGTTCATGGGCGCCATGCTCGGCGTGGTGCTGTCGGAAAATCTGCTGCTGATGCTGATGTTCTGGGAGCTGACCAGTCTCTCGTCGTTCCTGCTCATCGGTTTCTGGGGCTCGCGCTCCGATGCTCGCAAGGGCGCGCGCATGGCGCTGGCGATCACTGGCGGCGGTGGTCTGGCGCTGCTCGCCGGTATCCTGCTGATCGGCCACATCGCCGGTAGCTTCGAGCTGTCTCAGGTACTGGCCGCTGGCTACGCGATCCGCGCGCATGAGCTGTATCCAGTGGCGCTGGTGCTGGTGCTGCTGGGCGTGTTCACCAAGTCGGCGCAGTTCCCGTTCCATTTCTGGCTGCCGCACGCCATGGCCGCGCCGACCCCGGTATCGGCCTATCTGCACTCGGCGACCATGGTCAAGGCCGGGGTATTCCTGCTGGCGCGTCTGTACCCGGCGCTGGCTGGTTCCGAGTGGTGGTTCTACATGGTCAGCCTGACCGGCCTGACCACGCTGCTGGTGGGGGCGTGCATGGCGCTGTTCCAGCACGACCTCAAGGGGCTGCTGGCCTATTCGACCATCAGTCACCTGGGCCTGATCACCCTGCTGTTCGGCCTGGATACCCAACTGGCCGCGGTCGCAGCGGTGTTCCACATCATCAACCATGCGACCTTCAAGGCCTCGCTGTTCATGGCGGCCGGCATCATCGACCACGAAACCGGCAGCCGCGACATGCGACGAATAAACGGTTTGTGGAAGTACATGCCGCATACGGCAGTGTTGGCAATGGTCGCGGCTTCGGCCATGGCCGGTGTACCGCTGCTCAACGGCTTCCTGAGCAAGGAAATGTTCTTCACAGAAACCTTGCACCAGCACCTGCTGGGCGGTTTCAACTGGGTGATTCCTGCCGCTGCGACCCTGGCCGGGGTGTTCTCGGTGGCCTATTCGCTGCGCTTCATCCACGACGTGTTCTTCAACGGCGAGCCGATCGATTTGCCCAAGTACCCGCCGCATGAGCCGCCGCGCTACATGAAGGTGCCGGTCGAGGTGCTGGTATTCCTCTGCCTGCTGGTGGGCGTGGTTCCAGCCTACACGGTGGCACCACTACTGGCTGCCGCCGCGTCTTCGACCCTCGGCGGTGAGCTGCCCGAGTACAGTCTGGCGGTGTGGCACGGACTCAACCTACCGCTACTGATGAGTTTCGTCGCTCTGTTTGGTGGGATCATCGTCTACGCCTGTCGCAAGCCGCTGTTCCGCTGGTATGAAGGTTTGCCCAACCTCGATGCCAAGGACGCCTTCGACCAGGTGGTGCGCTACACGACGCGTCTGTCCGTACGCATCACCGCGTTTCTGGAGTGCGGTTCGCTGCAGCGCTACCTGGCCTGGATGCTCGGCAGTGCTCTGACCCTGGTGGTGATCGCGCTGTCGCCTCTCGAGCAGTTGACCGGTAGCGTGGAGATGACGCCGATCGATCCGCTGACAACGGTTGGCATGCTGATTCTGATGGTGACAGCGGTGCTGACCGTGGTCTTCCATCGCCGTCGCCTGGTCGCGTTGATGATCCTCAGCGGCGCCGGCCTGATGGTGGCGCTGGCCTTCGCCCGTTTCTCCGCTCCGGACCTGGCGCTGACTCAGCTGTCGGTCGAAGTGGTGACCATTATCCTGCTGATGCTCACGCTGTATTTCATGACCGATCGTACACCGGCAGAGTCCAGCAGCCTGCGCGGCCTGCGAGATATGGTCCTGGCGCTGGGCAGCGGCACCATGGTCTCCATGCTGACCTACGCCGTGCTGACGCGTCCCTACGAGAGCATCTCCTCGTACTTTCTCGAGAACAGCGTCTCCGGGGGCGGCGGTACCAACGTGGTCAACGTGATCCTGGTGGACTTCCGCGGTTTCGATACCCTGGGCGAGATCACCGTGCTGGCAATCGCTGGCATCGGCATCTACGCGCTGCTGCATGGCCTGCACCTGCCGCATCCGACCCACGACAAGAATGGTCGCCCGTGGTCCACCGATGCGCACCCGATGATCCTCGACAACCTGGCGCGTGCCATGTTGCCGATGGCGCTGCTGATTTCGGCGTTCATTTTCCTGCGTGGCCACAATCTGCCGGGTGGCGGCTTCATTGCCGGCCTGATCACCTCGGTGGCGCTGATTCTGCAGTACATCTCCCACGGCGTGACCTGGACTCAGGAACGCCTCAAGTTCAGCTATCACGCCACCGCCGGTTGGGGTGTGCTGATCGCCGGTTTGACCGGTCTGGGCAGCTGGGCCTTCGGCTCGCCGTTCCTGACGTCGGCGTTCGGTCATTTCCATATCCCGCTGATCGGTGAAATCGAACTGGCCACCGCCATCCTCTTCGATCTCGGGGTGTACCTGGCCGTCGTCGGCGCCACCTTGCTGATTCTTTCCAACCTCGGCCATGTCAGTCAGGACGAGTCGTGCAAGGAGGTCATCTGATATGGAGGCTGTATTCGCAATCACCCTTGGGGTACTGACCGCCAGCGGCGTCTACCTGTTGCTGCGGGCGCGTATTTTTCCGGTGGTGATGGGGCTGACCCTGATCTCCTACGCGGTCAACCTGTTCATCTTCTCCATGGGCCGCCTCGGTACAGGCGTGCCGGCCGTGATCGGCAAGAGCGCCGAGTACGGTGACCCACTGCCGCAGGCTCTGGTGCTGACTGCGATCGTCATTGGCTTTGCCATGACAGCGTTCGTGGTGGTGCTGGCGCTACGTGGCATGGGTGAGCTGAAAACCGATCACGTCGATGGCGAGGAGCCGCGCGCATGAGTCACGCCATCATCCTCCCCATCCTGCTGCCGATGTTCTTCGGTGCGCTGTTGCTGGTCGGTCACAGCTGGTCGCGCGAGGTCAAGCGGGGTATCTCCCTGGTCGGTTGCCTGGCGTTGCTGCCGGTCTGTCTGTACCTGGTGCAACTGGCCGGGACCGGGCAACTGCAGGTTTATGCCCTGGGCAACTGGGCGCCGCCGTTCGGCATCATGCTGCTGCTCGACCGCTTCAATGCGGCGCTGCTGCTGCTGACTTCGGTGCTGGCCGGCTTCGCCCTGATCTACGCCTGCCGTGGCGAGGACGAGCGTGGGCCGAACTTCCATGCGTTGTTCCAGTTTCAACTGCTGGGCATCAACGGTGCGTTCCTCACCGCCGACCTGTTCAACCTGTTCGTGTTCTTCGAGATACTGCTGATCTCGTCCTACGCGCTGCTGCTGCATGGCAACCGCGCCAGCCAGGTCAAGGCTGGCGTGCATTACGTGGTGCTCAACCTGCTGGGTTCGTCATTCTTCCTGATCGGCGTCAGCCTGCTGTATGGCCTGACCGGCACCCTGAACATGCCGGACCTGGCTGCGCGCGTGGCCAGCGCCAATGTCGCTGACGCGCCGCTGCTCAAGGCCGCCGCCTATCTGCTGCTGATCGTCTTCGGTCTCAAGGCCGCCGTGCTGCCGCTGTGCTTCTGGTTGCCGCGTGCCTACGCCGCGGCGCCTGCTTCGGTGGCGGCGCTGTTCGCGATCATGACCAAGGTAGGCTTCTACGCCATCGTGCGCGTGTTCACCCTGGTGTTCGGCGAGCAGGCTGGGCCGCTGGCCAATCTTGGCCATGAGCTGCTCTGGTGGCTGGCACTGCCGACCATTGCTTTTGGTGTGATCGGTGCCCTGGGTGCGCGTCAGTTGCAGGCGTTGCTGGCGTATCTGGTGCTGGTCTCGGTGGGCACGCTGATGGCTGGTTTCGCCATCGGTAGCCCGGCGGCTTTGAGCGCCGCGCTTTACTACATGTTGCACAGCACGCTGATCAGCGCCGCGCTGTTCCTGCTGGCGGGCCTGGTGGTTGCCCAGCGTGACAGCGCCGGAGGTGATCTGCAGCAGGAGCGCGTGCTGCGCCAGCCACTGGTGCTGGGTTGCATGTTCTTCTTCGCCTCGATTTCCGTGGCGGGTCTGCCGCCGTTCTCCGGGTTCCTCGGCAAGATGCTGCTGCTGCGCGCGGCAGAGCCGGGCTGGCAGGCCTGGAGCCTGTGGCCTGTGGTACTGATCGGCGGTCTGCTGACGCTGGTGGCTCTGAGCCGCGCCGGTACCAGCCTGTTCTGGCTGGGTCAGCAGGCAGATGGCAAACCTTCGACTGCCGAGCCGGCTGAGCGGGTGAGCCTCCTGGCTGCGCTGGGCCTGTTGCTGGCCAGCCCGCTGCTGATGATCGCTGCCGCTCCGATAATGGCGTATCTGGAGGCTGCCGCGGCGCAGTTGCTCGATCTGCAACCCTACCTGTCGATCATCACCGGAGGTGCGGCATGAAGCGTTTTTTCCCACACCCGCGGATGACGTTGCTGTTGGCGGTGCTCTGGTTGCTCCTGGTCAACACCTTGAACCTTGGCCACATCCTGCTCGGGCTGTTCCTGGGCTGGGCAATCGTGCACCTCTGCGGCACTTTCCTGCTGACCGTGCCGAAGGTGCGCAAACCCTTGGGGCTGCTGCTGTTCATCGGCAAGGTGTTCTACGACATCGTGGTGGCCAATCTGCAGGTGGTGAAGCTGGTGCTGGGGCCGAAGTCACGGCTCAATCCGGCATTCGTCGAGGTGCCAGTCGAGATCGAGGATGAGTTCGTCCTGTCGACTCTGGCCTGCATCATTTCGCTGACCCCCGGTACCGTTTCCGCGGGGCTCAGCTCCGACCACAAGACCCTGTTGCTGCACGGGCTCGACGTGCCGGATCACGACGAGCTGATCGCCACGGTCAAGAACCGTTACGAAACGCCGCTGCTGGAGATTTTCGAATGCTCGAGAACGTAGTCTTTCTGTGCATGGGCATCATCACACTGGCCATGCTGCTCAATGTCGCGCGTCTGGTCGAAGGGCCGAGCATGGTCGACCGCGTGCTGGCGCTGGATACCCTGTACATCAACGCATTGGCGCTGATCGTATTGTTCGGCATCTGGCTGGCATCGGATCTGTTCTTCGAAGCCGCGCTGCTGATCGCGGTGATGGGTTTCGTCGGCACGGTCGCGGTAGGTAAGCACCTGCTGCACGGCGACATCATCGATTAAGGGGGAATGACCATGCCGTTCTGGCTGGAACTGTTGATTTGCGCCTGCCTGATTCTGGGCAGTCTGTTCGCCCTGGTCGGTGCCATCGGGCTGTATCGCCTGCCGGACTTCTTCACGCGTCTGCATGGCCCGACCAAGGCCACGACGCTGGGGGTCGGCGGTACGCTGATCGCCTCGATGCTGTTCTTCGCCCACCACACCGGCAGCCTCAGTCTGCATGAGCTGCTGATCACCCTGTTCCTGTTCCTGACGGCGCCGGTCAGTGCGCACATCCTGTCCAAGGCAGCGATGCAGCAGAAGGTGCAGTTGACCGAGCAAACCCGTGGACAGCCCTGGGAAGATGATCACTGACGCACTGCCAGGCGTTTCTCGAGCCTGACTGTAGCTGTCCTCAGGTAGCTGCCCCCCGGTAGACTGTTCCTTCGTTCGTCAGGCGAGAAGCGGTTGCTGGTGGCAGCTCCCATCACTTCGCTCCTTCTCGGCGTTACTGCCAAGCAACATCCATGGATTGAGGAGAGCGTCAGGAAATGAGTCAGCTGGTCATTCGCCAGGCCCGTGATGAGGATATCGAAGCGCTTTGCGCGCTGATTCTCGAACACGGCCCCAACCCCTGGAATCATCTGCCTGAAGCCGAGGTGCGCGAGCACCTGAACGGGATAGCCGCAGGTACGACCCTGGCGGTCGTGGCCGAGGAGAATGGAACCCAGCAGGGGTTCGTCAGCTATCGCCTGACCAAACATTTCGCTGCCCACCAACCGGTTGCACGCGCCAGGCACCAGCATGGCTACATCTGTGAGGCCGTGGTGCACCGCGACTGCGCGGGGCGCGGGCTGGGGGCTCGCCTGCTGGACGAGGCGGTGCAGGACTTCTGGCGCCTGGGCGTGTACGACATCTATATCGATCGCCATGAAGAGAACGCTGCGTCGGCAGGCATGATGCGCAAGGCCGGTTTCGCCGAGCTGCTGACTTATGCCGATCCAGCCCGGCGCCCCAATGGCTCAGGGCGTTCGACGCTGTGCTGCCTGCGGGCCAGGCAATAATCCAGCGACTGCTGGCCATGGCTTTGCTGGCCGGCGTGCAGATTCTGCTGGCGTTTGTGCTTTACCACAGCGCTTTCGAGGCCTATCGACGGATGTTCGGCAGCGTTCGCCGCGATATCAGTTATGGCCTGCAGCTAAACCACTCGTTGTATCTCTTCGGCGCTCTTGCGCTGGGCAACGCTGCCTGGCTGCTCAGTTGCCGTAGCCGGCGTAGCGGTCTGATCGGTTTTGGCATCTGCCTGCTGTTCTGGACGGCATTCTGGGCCAATACCTTCGCCAGCATGCCGTATCGCAGCCTGCTGGTGGTCGGGGTCGGTACGTTGGTGTTGACGATGCCGCTACTGGTGTTGTTGCTTCGCTTCAGAGGGCCGGGTCTAGTCGATGACGTCCGGCCGGGCAGCGCTGCTTAGCGATTCAACCCCAGCATATTCTTCGCCACAGCCTCTGCCACGCGAACTCCGTCGACGCCAGCAGAGAGAATGCCGCCAGCGTAGCCTGCGCCTTCACCCGCCGGGTACAGGCCTTTGAGATTGAGGCTCTGCAGGTCGTCACCACGGGTGATGCGTACCGGTGAGGAGGTGCGCGTCTCGATGCCGGTCAGTACTGCGTCGGCCAGGTCGAACCCCTTGATCTGCTTGCCGAAGGCCGGCAGCGCCTCGCGGATGGCTTCGATGGCAAAGTCCGGCAGCGACGGCGCCAGATCACCCAACTTCACCCCCGGCTTGTAGGATGGCTGCACCTCGCCCAGAGCGGTGGATGGGGTGCCCTTGATGAAGTCACCGACCAGTTGCCCAGGTGCTTCGTAGTTACGCCCGCCGAGCACGTAGGCATGCGACTCCAGGCGCTCCTGCAGTTCCACGCCGGCCAATGGGCCGCCCGGATAGTCCTGCTCGGGGGTGATGCCGACGACGATGCCGGCGTTGGCATTGCGCTCGTTACGCGAGTACTGGCTCATGCCATTGGTCACCACGCGCTCTGGTTCAGAAGTGGCCGCGACCACGGTGCCGCCTGGGCACATGCAGAAGCTGTAGACCGAGCGGCCGTTGCTGGCGTGGTGTACCAGTTTGTAGTCGGCAGCGCCGAGTTTTGGGTGGCCGGCGTACTTGCCCAGGCGCGCGCGGTCGATCAGCGATTGCGGGTGTTCGATGCGGAAACCGACCGAGAAGGGCTTGGCTTCCAGGTACACGCCACGGGTATGCAGCATGCGGAAGGTGTCCCGCGAACTGTGACCGAGGGCCAGCACCACATGGTGGCTGAGCAGCTGTTCGCCGTTCTCCAGCACCACGCCGGTGAGTTGGCCGTCTTCGATCAGCAGGTCGCTGACGCGTTCCTGGAAGCGCACTTCGCCGCCCAGGGCCTTGATCTCTTCGCGCATGGTGGCGACCACGCCGGTCAGGCGGAAGGTGCCGATATGCGGCTTGCTGACGTAGAGAATTTCGTCCGGCGCACCGGCCTTGACGAACTCTTCCAGCACCTTGCGTCCGTAATGGTTGGGGTCCTTGATCTGGCTGTACAGCTTGCCGTCGGAGAAGGTGCCGGCGCCGCCTTCGCCGAACTGTACGTTGGACGTGGGGTCGAGCACGTTCTTGCGCCACAGGCCCCAAGTGTCCTTGGTGCGCTGGCGCACTTCCTTGCCGCGTTCCAGCACGATGGGGCGCAGGCCAGCCTGGGCCAGGATCAATGCGGCGAAGATGCCGCAAGGGCCGAAACCGACGACGATGGGGCGTTCGTCCAACGGCGTTTGGGCCTTGCCGACTGGCTTGTAGGTGATGTCCGGTGACGGGCCGATATGCTTGTCACCGTTCAGGCGAGCGAGCAGCGCCGCTTCGTCCTTTACCTCGCAATCGATCGTATAGATGAACGGCATGTCGCCGAACTTCTTGCGCGCATCGTAGCTGCGCTTAAACACGCTGAAGGCCAGCAGGTCGCTGTCGGCGATGCCCAGGCGCTGGACGATGGCCGGGCGCAGCGCTTCCTCGGGGTGGTCGAGGGGCAGTTTCAGTTCGGTCAGGCGAAGCATGGGCAGTGTCCTGGTTGGCCGGTGGTGATCCGGCAGCGTGAAGAGGGCCGCGATTGTACGGGATTCGCTGCCCGGATGGAGGAGGCCGGCATTCTCGAACGACTGACGGCTTTGCTCCGTTGAGCGTAGGTGAACGATGTCTTCAACGCTGCGCGAGTACGGGCTCAGCCACGCTGGCGTTCGATCGCGCGCCCCCGAATGAACATCAGGGCAGCGCCCGCGAAGGCTGCTGTCGCGGCATAGGCAATCACAGCTTGCGAGTCGAGGCTGTCGATGATCAGTCCCCCTAGAACCGCACCTGCGGCAATGGCGACCTGGAAGGTCGATGAGAGCAGGGCGCCAGCGCTTTCCGCGTGATCGGCGGCGGCGCGCGCGTTCCAGATCGAGATCGATACCGGGAATGCGCCGAAGGCGAAGCCCCATAGCGCAATCGCGACGAAGGCAACGTCAGCTTGTGTGCCGGACAGGATCAGCGTGAGTGCAACGGCAGCGATCAGGAACGAGCAACTGCTGACTGCCCAGGCTGGACTGCGCGCGGCGACGGCGCCGCCGGCAAGGTTGCCGAAAAAACCGCTGACACCGAAGGCCAGCAAGGCAAGCGAGACGGTCTCGACATCCAGGCGGGGAACCTCTTCGAGGAAGGGGCGAATGAAGGTCAGAGCGGCGAAGTGCCCGGAAATGACCAGAAGCCCAGTGCAGATGCCGACGACGACCGCACGCCGCGTCAACGCTGTCTTGAAGGAGGCCAGGCCTGGCGCTGCTGTGGCCGGCAGTTTGGGCAGGGTCAGCATCTGAATCACCAGCGCCACCACGCCAATACCGGACGCGGCCAGGAAAGTTGCCTGCCAGCCCCACAGTTCTCCCAGATAGGCACCCAGCGGGGCAGCGAAGATGGTTGCGAGCGAAATGCCCATCATGATTATCGAAATGGCACGCGGCACCTTGTCCGGGGGCACCAGGCGCAGGGCAAGCGCTGCCATCATGGCCCAGAAGCTGCCGAGGGCGAAGCCCAGCAGCCCGCGCGCGATCAGCAACACCGTGATGTTTGAGGCATAGGCCGAAAGGATGCAGGAGAACACCAGCATGCCCATCAACCCCCAGACGATCTTCTGCCGATCCAGGCGGCCCGAGAACAGCACCACCAGCGGCCCGGCGAATGCAGCGACCACGGCGGTGGCGGTGATGGCCTGGCCCACCGCACCGTTGGATACGCCCAGGTCGGCGGCCATCGGCGTCAGCAGGCTGATCGGCAGGAATTCCGCCGTGACCAGGCCGAAGGCGCCCAGGGCAAGAGAGATGACGGCCCACCACGCAGCAGACATGGATCGGGTGTCAGCAGCAGATGAATCGGTATGGGGCATGATGGAATCCTTCATTTTTGTCTCCCGGTAGCTCAGCCGAACTGCACCAGTTCGAGCGAGGGCAACGATCCACCGGGGAATTGCGTCAGGCGCCCACCTTCGGTCAGCGCGCCAAGGTCGATAGCAGCGAAGCCCAGTTCATCGATCAGTGCGCTGACCTGGCTTTTCGCGCGGTTGTCATCACCTGCCAGGAACAGCACACGCCGGCCGCCGCGCTCGGCGGGATCGGCGATGAGCAGTGTGGGGTGCAGATGATTGAACGCCTTCACTACATGGGCGCCCGGTACCAGGTCGGCAAACACCTCGCTTGAGGTGCGGCCATGCAGATCGATGGGATTGAACAGCGGCGCTTCGATCGGGTTGTTGCTGTCGATGACGACACGCCCGGCGAAGTCGGCAAGCCCGGACAGCGCGGCTGGCAGCTTCGACCAGTTCACCGCGACCAGCACGATGGACTGCGCTGCCGCCTGCTCGCGGGTGCCGGCACGGATGCTTGGGCCGATGGATTGTACCAGGGCTTGCAGGCTCTCTGGCCCGCGGCTGTTGGCGAGGATTGCCGGAATGTTCCGACGCGCCAGAGCGCGAGCAAAGGCCGCGCCGATATGACCGGCACCGATGATGCCGATGGAGAGCAACTTGCTCATGCTGGGACTCCTTGAGACCTGAGGTGGCGGAAAACCATGGGGCAGGCTGACTGACCTGCCCCGGCGTACTCAGGAGGTCAACCCGCCGTCAGCGAGGATGTCCGCACCGGTGATAAACGAGGCTTGCGGGCTGGCAATGAATGCCACGAGGCTGGCAATTTCGTGTGGCTCTCCATAGCGACCCACTGCCATGCGAGGTGTCAGGAGCTGGGCAACCTCGCTATCGGCCGGGTTCATGTCGGTGTTCACTGGCCCTGGGTGGATGCTGTTGACCGTGATCCCGCGTGGTCCCAGATCATGTGCCAGGCTGCGGTTGAAACCGGCGACGGCGCCTTTGGTCAGGCTGTATGCGGCAAGTCCGGGCACACCGGCGTACTTGGTGACCGAGCTGGCTATGTGGATGACGCGGCCGCCTGCCTGCATATGCCTTACCGCTTCCTGGGTGGCGACGAACACACCGGTCACGTTGACCGCGAGCATCTTCTGATAATCCTCGAAGCTGGTTTCTTCGAACTGACTGAACACGCCGATACCGGCGTTATTCACCAGAATGTCGAGGCCGCCGAACGCTTCTACCGTCTGCGCGACGGCGGTACGCACGGCCTCGGGATCGGCTGCGTCGGCCTGGATCGCCAGCACGCGACCGCCTGCCGACTCGATGGCCGCTGCAGTTTCTTTGGCCTGTTGGGGCGAGCCATTGTAGGTGAAGGCCACCTGGGCGCCGTCGGCGGCCAGGCGTTTGGCGATAGCTGCGCCGATGGAGCGAGAGCCGCCTGTTACGAGAGCCGTTTTGCTGGCCAGAGGAAGGGGGTGGGAAGAGATTACGTTGCTCATGGTTCACTCCGTTTGATTGCCGAGACATTCGGTGGAGTGACTATCGTGTTTTTATTGCTCTTTGATTAGCGGTTAATCATTTGGATTATCTTCAAGTATTTATTTAAGATATCGCCATGGAAACGCTCACCAATCTTGAATCCTTCGTGCGCAGCGCCGAGACCGGCAGCTTCTCGGCAGCCGCACGCCGCCTCGCTCTGACGCCGGCAGCGGTGAGCCGCAACGTCGCTATGCTGGAGCGCAACCTGGGTGTACGGCTATTCCAGCGCTCGACTCGCAAGCTGACGCTGACCGAGGCCGGAGAGACGTTCCTCAATGCTATTGGCGACAACCTGGAGTCCCTGCAGAACGCCATCGCCGCCGTATCAGCCGATGATGGCCAGCCGGCCGGTGTGCTCAAGATCAGCGTGGCGCCATCCTTCGGAACCGGTTACCTACTGCCTTTGTTGCCCGAGTTCCTGCAGCGTTATCCGCGCGTTCGCCCTGAGTGGCATTTCGAGAACCGTACGGTCGACCTGATATCCGAGGGCTACGATGCCGCCATCGGCGGTGGTTTCGAGCTGGCCAGCGGCGTGGTCGCCCGTACACTGGCGCCACTGCACGTTGTTGCCTTTGCCTCTCCCGCTTATCTGGCTCGGCACAGGTTGCCAGCCGATCCATCAGGCTTGATCGAGCTGGACTGCATCGTCATGCGCTCGTTGTCGTCGGGTCGTATCCGTACCTGGAACATGCGCAACGCACAGGGCGATGAAGTGATCGCGACGATGCGTGAGACCGTGGTGGTCAACGATCCAACTGCTGTGCGAGAGGCCGCGCGATTAGGCCTGGGGGTAGCGATGCTTGCCGTACCCGATGTACTGCCCTGGCTGGAGTCGGGTGAGCTGGTGCGGCTGCTGCCGCGCTGGTGGGCGGATGCCGGCGCGTTGTCACTGTATTACCCCAGCCGTCAGTTGATGCCGGGCAAGACGCGCAGTTTCATCGACTTCGTGGTCGAGACCTTCCAGCGTGAAGACTATGCACGGCGTTTTGCCGGGAGTTTGGGCTAGCGCTCCGTGCCGTCGAACGTTTCGTGCCGGTGACGCCACTCAGCGTCACCGGCATGGCTGATGGTCAATTACGCATGGCGCCGAAATGCGCACAGCCACGCAGCACCTGGCCGTCGAGGCGCAGTTCGGCGCTGAGGTGATTGACCGTGCCGCTCATACCATCGACGCAGCGCTGCGGTGCTACCCACAGATCAAGGTGCTGGCCGTTGGCTTCGCTGCTGAAGTTGAGGCGACCATCTGGCAGCTGTTCTTCCAGATAGGGCAGGGCCAGCGGCTCCTGCTCGGGGCGGTTGAGTACCAGGCCCTTGCTGCCGACTTCCAGTTGCCAGAACGGCTCGTTGCCGCTGGCGCGGAGGGTCAGACGCTTGAAGTTGAGATCCTCGCAGCCATGGCCTTCGCTCTGCAGGCGATAGATCTTGCTGACCTCGAAGCGGCCATCGCTGCCTTTGCCCTGGCTGCCGCCCAGGCGCCCAGCCAGATCGGCGAACAGGTCGCTACCGAGTTGACTGGCTTCGCGCTCGATACCGGTGTTATCGCCATCAACCAGCACGAAACGGCGCTGCTCCTGGCAAGGGGTGAAGACCAACTGGCCATTTTCGACCTGTACCTGTCCTTGTAGGCGGGTTGCCGGTGGTGGGCCTTCCGGCTTGCCGGTGTAGACCTGGCAGGCGGCCAGCAGTGGGAGCAGGGCGACGCTGGTAAGCAGGGAGCGGGTGATGGACATGAGTCTCTCCAGATACGAGCGGCCACCATAGCCACAGCGCGACCTTGGCTCAAGCCGTTTGCTTTGACTGAGCCGCGCGAGTGCGGCCTAATTCGCCCGTCCATCACCTATCGAGCACTTTCTGCAATGCCCAGCCCTGTCATGCGCCCCAGCACGCTTCATTTGCCCCAGGGCGACTGGGCGACGGTGCTCGATTGCCTGTGCGATCACTTTCCCGCCATCGATCGCGGCATATGGTTGCAGCGCATGGCACGCGGTCGCGTGCTGGGTGCTGAGGGTGAGCCCATCGGTGCAGAGCATCCCTATCGAGTCGGTCTCAAGGTGCGCTATTTCCGTGAGGTGCCGAACGAGACACCAATCCCCTTCGACGAGCAGGTGCTGTGGCAGGACGCGCATCTGCTGGTCGCGGACAAGCCGCATTTTCTGCCGGTGATGCCGGCCGGTGAGTACGTCGAGCAGACGCTGCTGGCGCGCCTGATCAAGCGCACCGGCAATCCCGATCTGGTGCCGATCCACCGTATCGACCGTTTGACCGCCGGCCTGGTGCTGTTCTCGGTCGATCCGGCCAGCCGTGGCCAATACCAGGCGCTGTTTCGTCAGCGTGCGGTGGAGAAGTGCTACGAGGCCATCGCCCCGGCGTTGGCGCAGCTGCGGTTTCCCTACTTGCATCGGTCGCGCATGGTCGAGGGCGAGCCGTTCTTCCGCATGCAGGAGGTGTCGGGTGAAGCCAACAGCGAAACGCGCATCGACGTGCTGGAGCGCCGCGCCGAGCTGTGGCGCTATGGGCTGTCGCCGGTGACCGGGCGCAAGCATCAGCTGCGCGTGCATCTGGCCGGGCTCGGCGCGCCAATCGTTGGCGACGATTTCTATCCGCACCTGCTGGAGTCGCGCAACCAGCCGGATGACTACAGCAAACCACTCAAACTGCTGGCGCGCAGCCTGCGCTTCGTCGACCCGCTCAGTGGACAGGCACGTGAGTTCGCCAGTCAGCTGCAGTTGCAGTGGTAGCAGCGGCGCGCACCTGAAAGCGGTTGTAAAAAAGCCCGCACAAGGCGGGCCAAGTTTCAGCATCAGTGCTACTGAATCAGTCCGAATTCATCAGCCAGTTTTCTGTACTCGGCTACCTGTTCATAGACGAACTGTTCCAGCTCCGCCCCGGTCTTCGAGAGTGGCAGCAGATCGAACTGCTCGCGCTTGGCGTTGAAGCCGTCATCAACGAGTAGCGTTTCGAAGCGCTCCTGCCACCATTTGAAGTTTTCATCACTGACTTCAGGGCCCATGTAAAAGCCTCTGACGATAGGCCAGACAACGTCATAACCTTGTTCCTTGGCCGTGGGAATATTGGCCATCTTTCCAGGCAGCCGCTCTTCGGACAGCACCGCGAGAATACGAACATTGCCGGCATCGAGCTGCGCAGTCGCCTCGCCGAAGCCGCTCACGATCGCCTGAACATGTCCGCCGAACAGTGCTGTCATCGGTTCGCCGCCTCCTTCGAAGGCTACATACCTCAGCTTCTCTGGCTTGATGCCGGCACTGCGTGCGATCAGCGCGGCCTGCATCCAATCCTGGCTGCCGACGGTGCCGCCTGCGCCTATCACCAGCTCCGAAGGCGCCTGTTTGAGTCGTGTAATCAGCTCATCGAAGGTCTGCAGGGGGGAGTCACGATGAACGATAACGGCACCGTAATCCGTGCCGATGGCGGCCAGCCAGCGAACGGCTTTTTCGTCGTAGCGACCAAACTTACCTTGCGCCAGATTCAATAGCGAGCCGCTTGACCAAGCAGTGATAACGCCTGGTGCTTTGGGGCGTAAAGCGACCACCGCGTTGTACGCGACGGCACCGATGCCGCCGGGCATATAGGTGACGCGCATTGGAGCCTTGAGCAGGCCTGCATCCTTCAGGCCGCCCTGCGCGAGCTTGCAGGTGATGTCGAAGCCACCGCCGGGCTTTGCCGGCGCGATGCATTCGGGGCGTTTGGGTTCGGCAAGTGCCATGCCGGCTGCAAGCAGGCCTGAGGTCAGCAGCGCTGCGTAGGTGAGGCGATTGTTCATGTGTTCTCCTGTGGAGTTTTATTGTGGTTCAGGCTGAGACACCGCTGGCGGCGTCGACGGCAACGAGCGGGACGCACTGTGCATCCCGCCTGTTTTGGGGTGGTTCAGTCACTGCCGAGCTTGAGGTTGTCCGGCTGGCGCTTCTCGATTGCGTGCTTGAGCAGCGCCGCGCTGCGGAAGATGCCGTGGGCGAACTTGCCGTAAGGCATGGTCAGGAAGAAGGCCATCACCGTGCCGAGATGGACCGCCAGCAGCAGGGCCATCGCGCCGCTATCGCGCCAGGCCAGCAAGGCCAGGCCGGTCAGGCTGATCAAGAAAAGCAGCACGATGAAGCCACGATCCATGGGGGCCTGAGCGCGATCACCATGTTCCGGGTCACGGCGATAGTTGAGCCACAGCAGCCCCGCCGGCCCGATCAGCAGACCAATACCGCCCAGTGTGCCGAGCACCACCGGCAGGCTGAGCAGCGGATAGGGCGCCTGCAGACCGAGCAGGTAGTGGTAAAGCGTGGCCACGCTGGTGGAGGCGAGGCACAGCATGAAGCCGTAGAAGGTGAAGTGGTGGAAGCGACGACGCCAGAGCGTGAAACGGTCACTCTCGTTGTTGCAGCCTTCGCCATGACCACCGTCGAGGTACTTGAGCTTGAGCACCGCCCCGGAGGCCTCCGCAATGGCGACCCCGCTGGCCAGCGCTTGTGCATCGGCGGGGCTGATCGCCCGCCAGAAGCGGGTGACACCGATGGCCAACGCCAGGATGGCGAAACCGAAGGCGCCGCCGAACATCAGCGCCAGCGTGTTGTGCGGGAATATCGCGTAGAAGTTACCGGCCAGCGGGCCGGGAAATAGCGTGCCTTTGACCAGCAGGGTCAGCAGCAGGAACAGTGCCAGCGAGGCTGCCAGGGCGAGCGACAGGGTCAGGCCGTTACGTTCGTAGAGTTTGCCGAGCCTGCCTGGCCAGGCGTACTCGACATAGGTATTGAGACGAACCTTGGCCATGGCCTGCGGCACGTTCACGGCGAACTCATGCGGCGCGGCGTACTGGCAAGCATGCAGGCAGGCCCCGCAGTTATGGCAGAGGTTGGCCAGGTAATGCACGTCGGCCTTGGCGAAGTCCAGTCGGCGGGTCATGGCCGGGAAGACTGCGCAGAACCCCTCGCAGTAACGGCAGGCGTTGCAGATATGCATCTGCCGATCGACTTCGGCTTCATGCACGTTCAGCAGGGGAATCAGGTCTTGCTGCGCCGCGCTCTGGCTTGGAGAGGCGGCGTGTATGATTTCAGGCGATTGCACGGGACTCTCCAGCGCTTGTTGTGGTGGGGCCATGACCGGCTGCCGCGGCAGCCTGAGTACCGGCGATGCGGCCGAAGGCCGTGCCGATGGACATGCCGACGCCGGCCGTATAGCCCTTGCCGAGGACGTTGCCTGCCATCATTTCCCCGGCGACGAACAGGTTCGCGCTGGGCTTGTCGGCGAAGTGGACGGCGGCGGTGTCGTTGGTCTTCAGGCCAAGGTAGGTGAAGGTCACGCCTGGCTTGAGCGGGTAGCCATAGAAGGGCGGGGTATCGATGGGGCGCGCCCAGTTGGTCTTGGCGGGCGTCACGCCTTCGGTGCGACAGCCGTCGAGGCTGGTATGGTCGAAGTCGCCGCCCACGCAGGCGCTGTTGTAGGCGTGCAGAGTCTTCACGAAGGTTTCGAGCGGTAGGCCGAGTTTGCCGGCGAGCTCCTCCAGGCTGTTGGCCGTGGTCCCGGGAAACACCGGCGGCATGAAACGCCCGATGGCCTTCTGATCGATGATCGAGAAGCCTGTCTGCCGAGGTTGCTGTGCGACCAGTCGCCCCCAGATGGCGTAGCGCTTGGGCCAGAAGTCCTCGCCCTCGTCGTAGAAGCGTTCACCCTCGCAGTTGACCACTACGCCGAGCGATACGCAGTCGATGCGGGTGCAGATGCCGCCGTCGTAGAGCGGGGCGCGAGCGTCGATCGCGACCATGTGCGCCTGGGTCGGGTCGCCAATGGTGTCGGCGCCGGCATCGATCAGTTTGCGCAGCAGCACGCCGTTGTTGAAGCGCGTGCCGCGAATCAGGAAGTTGTCCGCCGGCCATTCACCGCGTTCGTTGACGCCCCAGGCTTCGCGCAGCCATTCACGATTGGATTCGAAGCCACCGGCTGCCAGCACGCAGGTGCGCGCTTCGATGCGCTCGGCCGGATGCTGCTTGCCATCGATCTGCCGCGCGGGGATGTGCGCTGCGACGAAGCGGTCGCCGTCCAGCTCGATGTCGTCGACCGGCGCGTCGTAGCGGACCTGCACCCCCAGGCGTTCGGCGCTGCGGTAGTAGGCGTTGACCAGGGCTTTGCCGCCACCCATGAAAAAGGCGTTGGTGCGTGCCACGTGCAGGGCGCCCGACAAAGGCGGCTGGAAGTGCACGCCGTGGCTGCGCATCCAATCACGACATGACGATGAGGCGCGAATGACCAGGCGCGCCAGGTGCTCGTCGGTCTGCCCGCCCGTGACCTTGAGCAGGTCTTGCCAGAACTCTTCTTCGGGGTAGGCGTCGATGAGGACGTCCTGCGGGGCTTCATGCATGCAGCGCAAGTTGCGGGTGTGCTGGGAATTGCCACCACGCCACTTGCGGGGAGCGCCCTCCAGCAGCAGCACACTGGCGCCTGCTTCACGGGCCATCAGGGCTGCGCACAAGGCTGCGTTGCCGCCGCCTATAACCAGAACATCGATCATCTCGTCTCCTCGTTTGCAGAGGAGCACTAGCTGATAGCTCCCCTGTGGATGGAGACTTTAAGAGGCGCTTGTGGGGCTCGAAAGACCAGGAATGCCGGGGGGTATTCAGTATTTCTAAACACCCAGGGACGTGTCAGATAGCGTGTTCGTCCAAGAGTTGGGCGCCTGGCCAGCGAGCGCTGGCGACCAGTTCGCGCGTCGTATCCAGGATGGCCACACGTGCGGCCAGCGCTGCAGGGGACAATTCATCGTCAGGCAGCGACACCAGCAGGTTGCGCCGACCGGCGTGGGCATCGGCGATCTGCACCACGTTCAGGCCCTGTTCGCCGGCTCTGGCCGCCACTGCGCCTGGCTGGATGGTCGCAGCGTAACCGGCCTTGACCGTATCCATCAGCAACGCCAGGCCGTCGACATTCATCACTACGTTGGGCTCGCAGCGTGACTGGGCGAAGGCATTGTTGATGGTGCTGCGCAGCCCGTGCTGCCCGCTGGGCAGCACCAGCGGCACCTGTGTCAGTTGCTCGAGCCTGACGTGTTCACCCGCAGGTACACCTTGCAGGCTGGCAGCCGAGATCAGAAACAGCTTTTCATCGAGCAGCGGCCTGACGCGGCAACGCCTGCCCGGGTCGCTGTGAAAGAGGATCGCCAGGTCGAGTTGGCGGGCATACAGCTGACTGGTCAGATAGCCGGACAACATCTCTACCAGATGCAACTGGATGTTCGGGTAGCGCTGACGCATCACCGCGATCAGGGGCAGGGCAAGCACGGAGGAGGTGCTGGGCGCAAAGCCCAGGCTCACGTAACCGCTCATGCGTTCTCTTTGCGCGGCCTGAGCGGCGTTTTCCGCCTGGCGCAGGGTGAGCTGGGCGTGATGCTGGAACGCTATGCCGGCGGGCGTGGGGGACACGCCGGTGCTGCTGCGCGTCAGCAGCCGGGTGCTGAGTTCGTTTTCCAGCTTGCTGATCTGCTGGCTCAGAGCCGAGGTCCCCACGTTCAGCTCCAGAGCCGCACGGCCGAGGCTGCCATGCTCGACGACCTTGAGAAAGTAGCGCAGTTGTCTCAGTTCCATCGTCTTTCCGTCATCGGAGGGGTGTGTCGAGGATAGTGACCTGGCCCAAGAAGAAAAGGCGAGGGTAAAAAAAGCCCGCACAAGGCGGGCTAAACGTGGCTCTTGCACCAGAGCTTGAATAAGGGTTCGGCGAGGAACATCACCAGAAACAGTCTGAGCACTTGCAAGGCCGTGACCAGGGCGACCGATAGCTGTAGCGCTTCGGCGGTCAGGCACAGCTCGGTGATACCGCCGGGCATCATGCCCAGCATCAGTGACAAGTGGTCTTCGCCGGCCAGCCAGCCGAGCACTTCGCCCAGTGCGGCAGCGACGAGCATCGCCAGCAGGGTGAACAGCAGCACGCGGGCGAGAAAGCGCGGTGCGCTGCGGAAGAAGGCGCGGTCGAAGTGGCAGCCCAGGGCGCAGCCAATCAGCCATTGGCCGAACTGGCCAAGGCCTTGTGGCAAGCCCAGATGCAGGTCGAAACCGGCACTGGCCACAGCGCAGACGGTCAGTGGGCCGAGCATCCAGGGGTTGGGTTGTTTCAGGCGTCCCCAGAACATCGCTAGCACGGCGCCAGCGGCGAGCAGGACGATCAGCCAGGTCCAGTCCACTGGCGCACGAGCCGGTGCGTCGGCGTCGGGTAGACCCCAGGTGAACAGCGCCGGAATCAGCAGCACCACCAGCAGCAAGCGCAGGCTGTGAGCCGCCGCCACGAGTGCGGGTTGAGCATTGTGGCGCAGGGCCAGGTTGACCATCTCGCTGGCGCCGCCGGGCATGCTGGCGAAGAATGCCGTGGCGCGGTCGACTCCGGCGCGGCGCAGAATGGCGATGCCGATCAGGCTGAGCAGGAGGGTGCCGATAGCGCCCATCACGATCACGGGCAAATGGCTGAGTACCTGTTCCAGCACATCGCTGGTGAAGTGCAGGCCGATGCCGCTGGCCACCAGCCATTGGCCGGTCTTGCGCCCGCCCGGCAACTCACTGAAGGCGCGATTGGCCAGGCAGCGTACGGCGATTACCGCCAGCAAGGATCCGACCATCCACGGCAAAGGCCAGCCGGCAAGGCTGGCCAGGTAACCGCCGACCGCTCCGGTCAGCGGCGTTACCCATAGATCACGCGGCAGATGCATCAGCCTGAGCCTTGATCTGCTTGCGTCGACGCATCCAGCGTATGCCCGGCAGGGCCAGCATCAGTACGACAAGTGCCCACAGTACCAGGGTGATCGGGCTACCCCAGAGGATGCCCAGGTCGCCAGCGGAGATCGACAGGGCGCGACGCAGGTTGTCCTCCATCATTTCACCCAGTACGAAGCCGAGGATCACCGCCGAGAGTGGGAAGTCCAGCTTGCGCAGGATGTAGCCGAATACACCCAGGGCAATCATCAGCACCAGGTCAAAGGTGGTGCTGTGCACGGCATAGACACCGACCATGCTGATCACGGTGATGGCGGGCACCAGCACCCAGTTCGGCACGCTGAGCATGCGCGAGAACAGGCCGACCAGCGGGATGTTCATCACCAGCAGGATGACGTTGCCGATGAACAGCGAGGCGATCAGGCCCCAGACCACGTCTGGCTGCTGCTCGAACAGCAGCGGGCCGGGCGTGATGTTGTACAGGGTCAGCGCACCGATCATCACCGCGGTAGTGCCCGAACCAGGTACGCCAAGGGTCAGCATCGGGATCAGCGAGCCGCAGGCCGAGGCGTTATTGGCCGACTCGGGAGCTGCCAGGCCGCGCAGATCGCCCTCGCCGAATTTGCCGTTGTCACCGGCCAGGCGTTTTTCGGTCATGTAGGTCATGGCACTGGCGATGGTCGCACCGGCACCCGGCAGTACACCAATGACGAAACCAGCGACCGAGCTGCGAATCATGGTCCAGAAGGTGAAGCAGTATTCCTTGAAGTTGAACAGCACACGGCCGCTGGCTTTCACGGCTTTCTGACCGTTGTGGGTGTTTTCCAGCATCAGCAGAATTTCGCTGACACTGAAGAAACCGATCACCACGATGACGAACTGGATGCCGTCGGACAGGCTGACGCTGTCGAAGGTGAAGCGATAGACCCCGGTCGTGGAGTCGACCCCGACCGTGGCCAGGGCCAAGCCGATCAGTGCCGATAGCAGGGTCTTGACCGGTTTGTCGCCGACCATGCCGCCGAGGCAGGCAATCGCGAAGATCATCAGCACGAAGTACTCGGCCGGGCCGAAGGCCACTGCCCACTTCGCCAGGATCGGCGCGAACAGCACCACGCCGCAGGTGGCGATCATGCTGCCGGTGAAGGAACTCACTGCCGACAGCGACAGCGCGATACCGGCCTTGCCCTGACGCGCCAGCGGGTAGCCGTCGAGGGTGGTCATTACGGCGGCAGCATCGCCCGGTACGTTGAGCAGGATGGCGGAAATACGGCCGCCGTACTCGCAACCCAGGTACACGGCGGCGAGCAGAATCAGTGCGGTCTCCGGCGGCAGGCCAAGGGCGAAGGCCAGCGGCAGCAGCAGGGCGACACCGTTGATCGGGCCCAGGCCCGGCAGCAGGCCGACGATGGTACCCACGAAGGCGCCGAACAGTGCAACCAGCAGGTTGGTCGGCCGGGTGGCGACGTCAAATCCCTGCATCAGAAAATGTAATGTTTCCATCTCAGCTCTCCACCAACGCTTCGAACACGCCCAGTGGCAGCGGAACGTCTAGCGCATAATCGAACAATGCATACAGCAGCACGCCCATCAGGACGCCACTAATCAGGCACGGCAGCACACGACCCGTGAACAGCAGGCCCAGTACGAAAACCGCAACGGCCGTGCTCAGGACGAAACCCAGCGGCTCGAACAGCAGGGCATAGGCCAGCAGGGTGAGGATGCACAAGCCTGCACGCTGCAGCGCGTGACGGCTGAGCGCCTCGGTCTGCGGACCCGGCTTGAATACCAGCCAGGCTGCACCAGCAGCCATCAGTACCAGCAGCAGCAGCGGATAGGCCCTTGGGCCAACAGGGTCGTAGGCGAAGGGTGCCTGGAAACCCCAGGCGATGACTGCGAGAAAGGCGCACAAAAGCAGCCAGATCACAGCGAACAGGCGAACATACATAGCAGTGGTCTCTTGCGTTGGGACAGGATCGAGCGGCGAACCACTCAACTGCAGGTTCGGCATCGGGGGACGCCGAACCTGCCGATGCACTTATTCCTGCATCAGGCCGAATTCACCGGCCAGGGTCTTGTACTCAGCGACCTGTTTGAACACCAGGGCCTTGAGTTCATCGCCCGTGACCGACAGCGGCAGCAGGTCACGTTGTTCGCGCAGCTTGGCGAAGTCTTCGCTGGCCAGCAGGGTATCGAACTGCTGTTTCCACCAGTTGAACTGCTCGTCGCTGACTTCTGGGCCCATGTAGAAGCCGCGGATCACCGGCCAGGTGATGTCGTAGCCCTGCTCCTTGGCGGTGGGGATTTCGGCCAGTTTGCCAGGCAGACGCTCATCGGACAGCACCGCGAGGATGCGCACTTTTTTCGCTTCCAGCTGCGGGGTGACTTCACCCAGGCCGCTGCTAGTGACCTGCACGTGGCCGCCAAGCATCGCGGTGAGGGTCTCGCCGCCGCCTTCGAAGGCGACATAACGCAGGTTTTTCGGATCGATCCCGGCCAGGCGGGCGATCAGGGCGGTCTGCATCCAGTCCTGTCCACCGATGGTGGCACCCGCGCCGAAGACGATGCTGGACGGGTCTTTCTTCAAAGCCTGGACCAGATCATCGAGGTTCTTGTACGGAGAGTCGGCACGCACGGTGATCGCGCCGTAGTCGGTACCGACCGCAGCCAGCCAGCGCACGGCGTTCTCGTCATAGCGACCGAACTTGCCCTGGGCCAGATTCAGCAGCGAGCCGCTGGAGAAGGCGGTGATGGTGCCTGGGTCCTTGGCGCGCTGGGCGACCACGGCGTTATAGGCTACGGCACCGACGCCGCCGGGCATGTAAGTGACGCGCATCGGCGCCTTGAGCAGACCTTCATCCTTGAGGCCGCTCTGGGCCAGTTTGCAGGTTAGGTCAAAACCACCGCCGGGCTTGGCCGGGGCGATGCATTCGGGGCGCTTGGGCTCGGCAGCCAGCAGTTGGCTGGCGAAAGCCAGGCAGGCAGTTGCCAGTGCGGCACGGGTCAGGACGGATTTCATGATGAATGATTCCTCGTGAGTCTTGTTGTTGTTTACCAGATCGGCAGGGTGTAGCCGACGATGACGCGGTTCTCGTCCGCGTCGCGGGCGAAGTCGGAACGGAAGCTGGCGTTGCGCACACGTACGTAGAGGTCCTTGAGCGGGCCGGTCTGCACCACGTATTTGAACTCGATGTCGCGTTCCCATTCGCCGCCACGGTCATCGGAGCCGGCGATGCGGGCATCGTCACCACGGATGTAGCGGGTCATGAAGGTCAGACCGGGAACCCCGATGCTGGCGAAGTTGTAATCGTAGCGCGCCTGCCAGGAACGCTCGTCGGCGTTGGCGAAGTCGTTGATCTGCACGAAGTTGACCAGGAACGGATCGCCGCCATCGATGTAGGCAAAGCCGGTGTCGCCGCTCATGTCCTGGAAGCCCAGGCCGAATTTGTGTGCACCCAGACCGTAGCTGACCATGCCGTTGATGGCGCGGTTATCGACCTTGCCGGCCTTGGCGGCGCCGCTGTCGCTACTGTAGATCAGGCGCAGGTCACTGCTCAGGGTACCAGGGCCGATCTTGTGGCTGGTGAGCAGGCCAAGGAAGTGCTGGCGATAGATGTCGTCGAGGTCGGCGAAGTAGTAGCGGCCGGTGATACCGGGGGTAAATTTGTAGTCGACGCCGGCCAGGTCCAGATGATCAGCGCTGACGCCACCGGCAAAGCGGCGGTTCTTGCTGTTGAGCACCATGTCCTCTTCGTCGGTCGAGGCGCGGTCGATGACCTTGTCCAGGCGGCCGCCCGTGAAGGTCAGCCCTTCGAGTTCGGAAGAGGTCAGCAGGCCGCCTTCGAACACTTGCGGCAGCAGGCGGCTGTCGCTGGCCTTGACCACCGGCAGCTCGGGAACATGCGAGCCATAGCGGAACTCGGTGGCGGAGACCTTGACCTTGGCGGTCAGGCCCAAGCGGCTGAACTCGTCGGCAGAGCGATCATCGTCGTGTACGGGCAGCAGATCGGTGCCGGTGCGGCCGCGGCCAGAGTCGAGCTTGATGCCGAGCAGGCCCATGGCGTCGACACCGAAGCCGACGGTACCTTCGGTGAAGCCCGATTGCAGGTCGAGACGAAAGCCCTGTCCCCATTCTTCACGTTTGTTCTGTCCCGAATCTTCGCGGAAATCGCGATTCAGGTAGATATTGGTGGCAGTGAGGCTGGCGGTGCTGTCTTCGATGAAGGCGGCGTTGGCGAGTGGGGCAGCGCCGGTAGCGGCGATGGCCAGGCAGAGCAGGCGGACAGGCGGCAGGGCCTGGCGTGAGGCTGCGAGCATCATGTGGTCTCCGTTTTTGTTTTTGTCGCCACCTGGCACCACTGCCAGGTCGCTTGAGCAGGTGGATCGAGCCACCTTGCAGCGATGCTATGAGCGCAAGCTTTCACTAGGCTTTCATGAACGAAAGATTTTTATGGCGGTGTGTTGTTGCGTTCGGGCAGGTCACGCGAGGCAACAAACAGATGCTGCTCTGGCATTTGAGCAATTCACAGCAGCCGTGGCGGCGCTACACTGCGCGCCTTTAACGATGCTGCAGTTGGAGGTGGCGGTGCGGATTCTGCTGGTCGAAGACCATCCGCAATTGGCGGAAAGCGTGGCCCAGGCGCTGAAAGGCGCTGGCTGGACCGTGGACGTGCTGCACGATGGCGTTGCCGCTGACCTTGCGCTTTGCAGCGAAGAGTATGCCCTGGCGATTCTCGATATCGGCCTGCCACGCCTGGACGGTTTCGCGGTGCTGTCGCGCTTGCGCGACCGCGGCCAGACCCTGCCAGTGCTGATGCTGACTGCGCGTGGTGAAGTGAAGGACCGCGTGCATGGGCTCAATCTCGGGGCCGACGACTACCTGGCCAAGCCTTTCGAGCTGACCGAGCTGGAAGCGCGGGTCAAGGCGTTGTTACGGCGCAGCGTGCTCGGTGGCGAGCAGTTGCAGCGCTGCGGCGAGCTGGTCTACGACATTGGCGCGCGCCGTTTCAGTCTCAAAGACGAAGCGCTCAGCCTGACTGCGCGTGAGCAGGCCGTGCTGGAGGCGATGATCGCCAGGCCGGGTAGGGTGATGAGCAAGGAGCAGTTGGCCTCGCAGGTGTTCGGTCTGGACGAGGATGCCAGCCCGGATGCCATCGAGATCTACATTCACCGCCTGCGCAAGAAACTCGAGGGCAGCGCCGTACGTATCGTCACCTTTCGCGGGCTGGGTTACCTGCTGGAGGCAGTCGAGGCATGAGCCGTGGCGTCAGCTTGCGCGGGCGCCTGCTGCGGCGCCTGGCGCTGCTGTTGTCGCTGATCCTGCTGCTGAGCAGCTTCAGTGCCTACTGGAGTGCACGCCGCGCTGCTGACACTGCTTATGACCGCACGCTGTTGGCATCGGCGCGGGCGGTCGCCGATGGTCTCTATGCCGAGGACGGCCGGCTGCGCGCCAATATTCCCTATGTGGCACTGGATACCTTCGCCTACGATAGTGCTGGGCGCATCTACTACCAGGTGCTCGACTTGCAAGGCAATCAGGTTTCCGGTTACGAGGATCTGCCGCCGCCACCAGCGGGTACGCCGCGCACCGATGATTACCCGGCGCTGGCGCACTTCTACGATGCCGAGTACCGCAATCAGGGCGTGCGCGTGGTCAGCTTTCTGCAGCCGGTCAGTGAGCCGCAGCTCAACGGTATTGCTGAAATCCGCGTGGCGGAAACCCAGGGCGCACGCGAGCGCATGGCCCGCGAGCTGTTGATTGGCACCTTGTGGCGCATGGGGTTGCTGTCGATCAGCGCGCTGCTGCTGGTGTGGTTGGCCGTCAATCTGGCCTTGCGCCCACTCGAAGCGCTGCGCCGTGAAGTGGCCGAGCGCGCCAGCGACGACCTGCGGCCGCTGCCAGATGGGGGGTTGCCGCGCGAGGTGCTGCCGCTGGTGGAAACGCTGAACCAGTTCAATGAGCGCTTGCAGGGGCTGTTCGAGCGACAGTCACAGTTCATTGCCGATGCGGCGCATGAGTTGCGTACGCCGCTGGCGGCGCTCAAGGCACGTATCACCCTGGGCTTACGCGCCGATCAGCCCGAGGAATGGCGCAGCACTCTGGAGCAGGTGGCGCAGCAAGGCGATCGTCTGACTTCGTTGGCCAATCAGTTGCTGTCCCTGGCGCGTATCGAGAGTGGTGCGCGGGCCATCACCGAGGGGGGCGCGCAGCGTATCGACCTCAGCTCACTGGCGCGCGAGCTGGGTTTGGCCATGGCCCCGCTGGCTCATGCCCGTGGTGTCGCGCTGGCGCTGGAGGCTCAGCAGCCGGTGTGGATCGACGGTGAGCCGACGCTGCTCAATGAGCTGCTGAACAACCTGTTGGACAATGCGTTGGCGCACACACCGGCCGGCGGCAATTTGATCATTCGCGTCTTGACCTCGGCAGTGCTGGAGGTAGAGGACGATGGCCCCGGAATCCCCGAAGCTGAGTGCGAGAAGGTCTTCGAGCGTTTTTATCGACGTAGCAATCTGGGTAGTGGTGCGGGGCTGGGGCTGGCCATCGTTGGCGAAATCTGTCGCGCCCATCAGGCTCGAATCAGCCTGCATCAGGCGCAGCCGCATGGCCTGCGGGTTTGTGTCGAGTTTCCGCCTTCAGTGGTTGAGGCTTAACGGCTGCTGAATCTCCAGCAGGTAGCGGGACACCTTGCCGCTGTCGCGTAACTGGCTCAGGCCGCGATTGAAGCGCTGCATCAGCTCTGCGTTGCCCGGTACCTCTCGCGACAGCAGCAGATGCAGGCTGTCGCTGCGCAGGGGCTTGCGATGAAAGCTCAGGCGCTGGCGCTCTGCCGCGCTGAATTTCTGATACAGCAGATCGAAGCCCACCACCTTGTCCACCGGGAACAGGTCGATGCGTCCGGCCAGCAACTGGCGGAGACCCTGCTCATCACCGGTCAGGCGCACGACCTCAAGTTCACCTGCAGCTTCAGCACGTTGAAAGTCCTCGCCGTAGTCATAACCGCGTGTGGCGGCAATACGCAGACCGCGCAGGTCTTCGACGGTGTTCCAATCAAATGCATGAGCTTTGCGATGAAACAGGTAGTAGCCGCTTTCGACCACTGGTTCGCTGATATGAAAGCGCTGCTCGCGTTCGGGGTTGGTAAGCCAGACGGCGCTGCCGTCACGCTGGCCCTGCTCGGCCATCTTCAGTGAGCGTGCCCAGGGGTGAAATTCCCACCGCACCTCGACTCCCTGCAGCGCAAACGCCTCGGCGACGATACGTGAGGCCACGCCATGATGAGGCAGGGTTTCACCGAGGTAGGGCGGCCATTCGCCGTTGGTCAGGCGAACCTGTTCGGCAGCCTGGGTGCTGCCGAACAACAGGACGAGCAGGACGAATGCGTAACGCATGGCTCTACTTCCTCAGGCGAATGGCTCGAGTGTAGAGGCATTTTGCCATCCGTGGCGAGGTGCTTTTATTGCAGCATGCTCATGGCCGCTTCCATGGCGGCGGAGAGGTCTTCGTCGGCCTGCATGTCGACCTGCGGGTCAAGGCCAAGCTTGGCGAACGCCGGTACCTTGCTCCAGTCCAGCTGGGTGTAGGGGTGCTCGCTGCCCAGGTAGCTCTGCAGCGTGGCGACCTGGACGATATCGACATAATCGACCTTGGCCGAGTCGCGCGTGAAATCCAGGTACTGGCTTGGCACGATGGCGATGGGCTCGGGAAACTCCCAGGTCCGCAGGATCTTGTCGCCGATGATCGGGTGAATCTGCTCGATCACGTGGTTGAGGCTGATGGAGTCGGCCAGCAGCTCGTTGTGTTCTTCGGCGTAGGTGAGAATTGGCAGCACGCCGATCTGGTGCACCAGGCCGGCGAGGGTGGCTTGGTCCGGCATCAGGCGGGTGTAGTGACGGCACAGTACGTGACAGATACCGGCGATCTCGGTGCTCTTGTTCCACACCTCGCGCATCTTGCGGTCGACCACGTCGCTGGTGGCCTGGAACATCTGCTCCATGGCCAGACCCGTGGCCAGGTTGCAGGTGTAGTTGATGCCCAGACGGCTGACGGCCATCTGCAGGTCGGTGATTTCCTTGTTGCTGCGCAGCAGAGGACTGTTGACCACCTTGATGATGCGCGCGGTGAGGGCGGCGTCGTTACCGATTACCTTGCTGATCTGCGGGATGCCCACGTCGGGATCTTCCGCGGCTTCGCGAACCTTCAGCGCCACCTCGGGCAGGGTGGGCAGCACCAGCTCATCGTTCTCGATGGCGTGGATAAGTTCCTGTAGGACTTTTTCGGCAAGCTTGCTCATGAAGTGGCTCTCTTAGGCGATCCAATACGGCGCCAGGGAAGTTTAGTCAGCGCTGGATTTCCTGGTCGGCATCCAGCTGATAAGGCAGGTCGAGCAGGGTTAGCGTCTGCCCTTCACTGCTGCCGAGATGAATGCGGCCATCGTTCACGGCGTCTTCCTGCAACACGGCGAGCAGCTCGAGGGCGTCGCCGGCTTGGGCTGCCAGCACCACTTCGCCAACGCTGGAGCCATGCACCGGGGAGAACAATTCGGCGCCGACGGCCGGCAGCGCAGAGCCGACCAGACGCAGGCGCTGCAGGCGGCGCTTGAGCTTGCCCAGGTACTGCATGCGCGCGACGATTTCCTGGCCGGTGTAGCAGCCTTTCTTGAAGCTCACGCCGCCCAGGGCTTGCAGGTTGATCATCTGCGGGATGAACAGCTCACGGGTGGCGCCGAACACCTGGCCCACGCCGGCACGAATCTGAGCCAGCAGCCAGTCGTTCAACGGTGCCTGCGGCAGCTGGGCGGCCAGGAGGCTTTGCAGGCTTTCGGCGTCGGCAGATGGTGCCCACAGCTCGGCGCGGCCATCGCTGAGGCGCACGGCGAGCAACTGACCGCTGCTGGCCAGAGAATCACTGGCGGCGCCCAACTGCAGGCCAAGTTCGCTCAGGACAGCATCGCCGCCGGCCAGACCGAAGCGGACCCAGGCGGTACTTTCGTCGCTGAGCTTGGATTTGGAGAACACCGCATATTTCTGCAGGTCGGCTTGCTGCGACTCGATCAGCTCGCGTGCCATGGCCAGCAGGTAGCCGTCTTCCACCGGTACGATGCGAAAGCTCGACAACATGCGTCCCTTGGGCGTGCAGCGGGCTCCAAGGCTGGACTGGCTGGCACTCAGGTAATTGAGGTTGCAGGTCACTTGGCCCTGCAGAAACTTGGCTGCGTCCGCGCCGCGTACTGCGAGCAGGCCTTCGTGATCAAGGAGAGTGAAGTAAGCGCTATCGGCCATGATGCAAATCGAATCGCTGAATAAAGGTCAGGGGCATCATCATAGTGGGCGTGGTAGGGCCTTGTCAGCGCAATTGCGCAGCGGTGCGGTGAACAGTTAGGCAATTCGCCGTTATACTGCCGCCCTTGTTCGAGGAGTCCGTTGCATGGTTGAGCAAAGTGAACTGAATCGCCTGTTCTGGCATAGCCGTCGTGGCATGCTGGAGCTGGACGTACTGCTGGTGCCTTTCGTCAAGGAGGTGTACCCGAGCCTGGATGCCGAGAACCAGGCGCGCTATCGCAAGCTGCTGGA
The DNA here is from genome assembly GCF_900115475.1 of Ectopseudomonas composti. Classification (GTDB taxonomy): domain Bacteria; phylum Pseudomonadota; class Gammaproteobacteria; order Pseudomonadales; family Pseudomonadaceae; genus Aquipseudomonas; species Aquipseudomonas composti. Next base: position 60,827 of record NZ_FOWP01000010.1, on the reverse strand, counting down.
GTGCGAGGATCAGGACATGTTTGGCTGGTTCATGCAGCGTGGCGAGCCCGAGGACGCCGATCTGCGCCACATCGTGCGCATGATTCTGGATCGTGTCCAACCCAAGTGAGGCCTTCGAGTGCCGTTGGCAGCCCTCTCGCAGGCTGCTGACGCTCTATCTGTCGGTCATGGTGCTCGCCCTGCTGGCGCCCTGGCTGGCCGACGTTCCCCTCTGGTCGAAACTGCTGTCGCTCGCGGTGTGCCTGGCGCATGCGGCCTGGGTGTTGCCGCGGCATGTGCTGCTGACTGCGCCACGGGCGGTCACGGGTTTGCGTCGTGATGCATCTGGCTGGCATTTGTACAGCACCGCAGCAGGTTGGCAGGCGGTGCAGCTACGCCCTGACAGCCTGGCCTTGCCACTGGCCGTCGTGCTGCGTTACCGCTTGCCGGGTCAGCGCCTAAGTCGCGGGGTGTGCATTCCGCGTGATGCATTGGCACCTGAGCAGCATCGGCGCCTGCGTTTGCGTCTGAAGTTCAGCAGGCGACGCTGGGCTGAGCCTGGGGCAGTGGCGTCAGAATAGTATCGCGAGCTTCGGCCAGTTGCTCCGGGTAGTCGAGGGTGTAATGCAGCCCGCGGCTTTCATGGCGCTGCATGGCTGAGCTGATCATCAGCTCGGCGACCAGAGCGAGGTTGCGCAGCTCGATCAGGTCGCGACTGACCTTGTAGTTCGAGTAGAACTCATCGATCTCGTCCTGCAGCAGGCGTACGCGATGCTGCGCGCGCTGCAGGCGTTTGTTGGTGCGCACGATGCCGACGTAGTCCCACATGAAGCGGCGCAGCTCATCCCAGTTGTGGGCGATGATCACGTCCTCGTCCGAGTCGGTCACTTGGCTGGCGTCCCAGTCCGGCAGGTCGCTGGGCATGTCGATGGCGGCCAGTTGCTGAGCGATGTCGGCGCAGGCTGAGCGCGCATAGACGAAGCATTCGAGCAGTGAGTTGCTGGCCATGCGATTGGCGCCATGCAGGCCGGTGAAGCTGGTTTCGCCAATGGCGTACAGGCCGGGAACGTCGGTGCGTCCATGTTGATCGACGACTACGCCACCGCAGGTGTAGTGCGCGGCTGGTACGACGGGAATGGCCTGTTTGGTGATGTCGATGCCGAACCCCAGGCAGCGTTCATAAACAGTGGGGAAGTGACTCTTGATGAAGTCGGCCGGCTTGTGGCTGATGTCCAGGTAGACGCAGTCGATACCTAAGCGCTTCATTTCATGGTCGATGGCGCGAGCGACGATATCGCGTGGCGCCAGTTCGGCGCGCTCATCGAAGCGCTGCATGAAGCGTTCACCGTTGGGCAGCTTGAGCAGGCCGCCTTCGCCACGCACGGCTTCGGTCACCAGGAAACTCTTGGCCTGCGGGTGGTATAGGCAGGTGGGGTGGAATTGATTGAATTCCAGGTTGCCGACGCGGCAGCCGGCGCGCCAGGCCATGGCGATACCATCGCCACAGGCGCCGTCCGGGTTACTGGTATAGAGGTAGACCTTGGCGGCGCCGCCGGTGGCGAGAATCACGAAGCGTGCGCTGAAGGTATCCACTTCGCCACGGGCACGGTCCAGCACGTAAGCGCCCAGGCAGCGTTCACCGTCCAGGCCGAGCTTGCGTTCGGTGATCAGGTCGACGGCAACGCGCTGTTCCAGCAGTTCGACATTCGGGCGTTGCCGGGCCTGCTCCAGCAGCGTGTTGAAAATGGCCGCGCCGGTGGCGTCGGCAGCGTGAATGATGCGTCGATGGCTGTGGCCGCCTTCGCGGGTCAGGTGGAACTCGAAGCCGCCATCTTCACGTGCGGTTTCATCGTCACGGGTAAAAGGCACGCCCTGGTCGATCAGCCACTGGATGGCTTCGCGGCTGTGTTCTACCGTGAAACGCACGGCATCCTCACGGCACAGACCGGCGCCTGCATCGAGGGTGTCGGCAACGTGGGATTCGACCGTGTCGGTATCGTCCAGCACGGCTGCTACGCCACCTTGCGCCCAGTAGGTCGAGCCATTGGCCAGGTTGCCTTTGCTCAAGACCGCGATGCGCAGATGGGTAGGGAGGGTGAGGGCGAGGGTCAGGCCGGCGGCGCCGCTGCCGATAACCAGAACGTCGTGCTGGAAGTGTTGGCTCATGTCCGAGTTCCGCGTGAAAGCGAGCCCTAGTATATAGAGAGGGGCAGCGGCACAATAGCCGGCCAGAGTCACATCAGTATTTGCTACGTGTCGGCCCTGCTGCGTTGAAGCCAGCTCGGACTGCTCATTTACAGCTGTAAATTTCGCGTCCGCGCTTGTCTTAGCTCTGCAGTGCTCTAGCTCGCGAATACCGAGGCGGCTCTTATGACCGACCGTGGTGCTCAGGAACTTTTTTAGTCTTTAAGGTTCCATAGACGGTCGCCCATATAAGGGAGAGCGCTCGCGCGTGCCTGCATCTGAAGTAAGCGGAGGGTGTGGAAATGAGCGGCGATAAGATTATTTGCGCAAGCGGAAAAGGTTTCGCTTGCGCCATTCCAGGCAGAGAAAAGAAATCTCTGCGGGAAGCTTGCTTGGAGGGGAGAACTTTTGCGTAAGGCCCGAGTCTATCTTGGCAAGCTGATTCGCTTTTGGGCGCAAGCCTCCTCCAAGCCTCATGAGGAGAGTGCATGCTAACCCAGGAAGATGATCAGCAGCTGGTCGAGCGAGTGCAGCGTGGTGACAAGCGTGCCTTCGATCTGTTGGTGCTGAAGTATCAGCACAAGATCCTCGGTTTGATCGTGCGATTCGTGCACGACACCCACGAGGCTCAGGATGTTGCTCAGGAAGCGTTTGTAAAAGCTTACCGAGCGCTTGGAAACTTTCGCGGTGACAGCGCGTTCTATACATGGCTGTACCGCATCGCCATCAACACGGCGAAAAACTATCTGGTATCCCGCGGTCGGCGGCCGCCAGATAGTGATGTCAGTAGCGATGACGCGGAGTTCTACGATGGCGACCATGCCCTCAAGGACATCGAGTCACCGGAGCGGGCATTGCTGCGCGACGAGATCGAAGCCACCGTGCATCGAACCATCGCCCAGCTGCCGGATGATTTACGCACTGCTCTGACTTTGCGTGAGTTTGAAGGTCTGAGCTACGAGGACATTGCCAGCGTCATGCAGTGTCCGGTAGGTACGGTACGGTCGCGGATTTTCCGCGCACGTGAGGCAATTGATAAGTCCCTGCAACCTCTGTTGCAGGATGCCTAAGGCAGCGGCGACAGCCAAGAGAGGAACACCATGAGTCGTGAAACCCTGCAGGAATCGCTGTCCGCGGTGATGGATAACGAAGCGGACCAACTGGAATTGCGGCGCGTGCTTGCAGCCAGCGAGGATGGCGAACTGCGTGGCACCTGGTCGCGTTACCAAGTCGCCCGTGCAGCCATGCACCGTGAGTTGCTGGTGCCGCAGCTGGACATCGCATCTGCGGTTTCCGCGGCGCTGGCCGACGAGGCCACTCCAGCACGCAAGGCGCCAATCTGGCGTAGCGTTGGGCGTGTGGCCGTGGCTGCATCGGTGACTGTTGCAGTGCTGGCGGGTGTGCGCTTTTACAATCAGGACGACCTGACTGGCGCTCAAGTCGCCCAGCAGGATGCTTCTCCGGTACTCTCGGTACCGCAGGTGCAGGGTCCTGCACTGCTGGCCGGTTACAACAGCAGCGAGGAAGTCGGCGAGCCTGCCGAGGCTGGCACTGCCAGCTGGCATGAGCAACGCCTGCCGAACTACCTGCGCCAGCATGCGCAGGAAGCCGTCATGGGTACCGGTGAAACTGCACTGCCCTATGCCCGGGCTGCTAGTTTGGAAAACCGCTAAGCGCTAAGGAGTCACATGCGCGCGATTCCCCTCTATCTTCTCGGGGGTCTGCTGGCGTTGCCAGTTCAGGCCTCCGAGGTGCAAGACTTGCTCGGTCGCCTCGCTGCGGCAGAGCGTCAGCAAAGCTTCCAGGGTACGTTCATCTATGAGCGCAACGGGAGTTTCTCTACCCATGCCGTTTGGCATCGGATAGAGGAGGGGGGCGAAGTTCGCGAGCGCCTTCTGCAGCTCGATGGTCCTGCCCATGAAGTACTGAAGGTCGATGGTCTGGCCCAGTGCGTCAGTGGTGTGCTTGCCGATCAGGTCAGCGAAGGGCAAGCCTGGCCTGCTCGTCAGCTGGACGCCGAGCAACTGAGCAACTGGTATGACATTCGTGTCGCAGGTCAGTCGCGCATCGCCAATCGAGCTGCAGACGTTCTGGTGCTGGCGCCCAAGGATCAGCATCGCTACGGCTTCGAGCTGCATCTTGATCGGGAAACCGGTCTGCCGCTGAAATCCCTGCTGTTGAACGAGCGTGGCCAGCTTCTGGAGCGGTTCCAGTTCGCCCAGTTGGACACTTCTGCGCCCGGAGAAACCGCCATCCAGCCGAGTTCTGGCTGTCGTCCAGTGCGTTTGCGCACTGCTGATAGCATGGCCGAAGGCAGTTGGCGGTCGGACTGGCTGCCGCCGGGTTTCACCCTGACGACCGCACAGCTGCGTCGGGGGAGCTCTGCCGATGATTCTGTCACTTACCTGATGTATGACGATGGTCTGGCGCGATTCTCGGTTTTCCTCGAACCCCTAAACGGCAGCGTCGTTGAAGACGCGCGCAGTCAGTTGGGGCCGACCGTTGCTGTTTCGCGGCGGATGAGTACCGATTCTGGTGATGTAATGGTCACCGTGGTGGGTGAAATTCCTCTGGGTACTGCCGAGCGCATTGCTCTGTCCATGCGTGCTGGAGTGCCTGAACAGGCGAGCAAATGATCGAAGAGCAGGGGCGTGTAGTGGCGCTCGAGTCAGGCGCCGTCTGGGTCGAAACGCTGCGCAAGAGCACCTGCTCGAGCTGCTCGGCCAATGCGGCCTGTGGCCAAGGGCTGATGGATCGCCTGGGTGTCGGTCGGCAGCGTGGTTACGTTCGCGCCCTCAGTCAAGCGCCGCTGGCAGTTGGTGACACCGTGATCATCGGTGTGCGCGAAGATTTGTTGGTGCGTAGTTCTCTTCTGGTTTACCTGCTTCCTCTTCTTGGTCTGTTTGCCGCTGCGTTGCTGGCGGATGGACTGGGTCTGTCCGAGCCTCTGGTGATTCTTGCTGGCCTGATCGGTCTGTTTTCCAGTTGGCTGCTGGTTCGCTGGCGCGCGGCTCGCGTCGCCGAGAACCCCTGTTTGCAACCCGTTGTCCTACGTACGCTGCTGGTATCTGCGCCAGCGGCGGTTTGAGTGTGTTCGAGTTTTACATGGGGAGTCGTAGTTCGATGAGAAAACTCAAGTCCATTGCGCCGCTGCTGGCTATTGCCCTGCTTTGGGGGCAGAGCTTGTTGGCTCAGGCCAGTCTGCCTGATTTCACTGATCTGGTAGAGGAAGCCTCGCCTGCGGTTGTCAATATCAGTACCCGTCAGAAGCTGCCTGAGCGCGCCGTTGCCGGTCAGCCGGGGCTGCCGGATCTCGAGGGGCTGCCACCGATGTTCCGCGAGTTCTTCGAGCGCAGCATTCCGCAGGCTCCACGCAATCCGGGTGGTCGTCAGCGCGAGGCGCAGTCGCTGGGCTCCGGCTTCATCATCTCGCCGGACGGCTACATCATGACCAACAATCATGTGGTCGCCGATGCTGACGAGATCATCGTTCGTCTGTCCGACCGTAGCGAACTTGAGGCCAAGCTGATTGGTGCCGATCCGCGTAGCGACGTCGCGCTGCTCAAGGTCGAAGCCAAGGACCTGCCCGTAGTGCGCTTGGGCAAGGCCGATGACCTGAAGGTCGGTGAGTGGGTGCTGGCCATCGGTTCGCCGTTCGGTTTCGACCATTCGGTAACCGCGGGTATCGTCAGCGCCAAGGGGCGTAACCTGCCGAGCGATAGCTACGTGCCGTTCATTCAGACCGATGTGGCGATCAACCCGGGCAACTCCGGCGGTCCGCTGTTCAACCTGCAAGGTGAGGTCGTGGGGATCAACTCGCAGATCTTCACTCGTTCCGGTGGCTTCATGGGGTTGTCTTTCGCTATCCCGATGGAAGTGGCCATGCAGGTGGCCGATCAGCTCAAGGCTGACGGCAAGGTGACTCGTGGCTGGCTGGGTGTGGTGATTCAGGAAGTGAACAAGGATCTGGCCGAGTCCTTCGGTCTCGATAAGCCGGCTGGCGCGCTGGTTGCGCAGGTGCTGGAAGATGGCCCGGCGGACAAGGGCGGCCTGCAGGTAGGTGACGTCATCCTCAGTCTTAACGGCAAGCCAATCATCATGTCGGCTGACCTGCCACACCTGGTTGGTGGCCTGAAACCGGGCGAGAAAGCCGAGCTGGATGTCGTGCGCGACGGCTCGCGCAAGAAGCTCGATGTCACCATCGGTACGCTGCCGGAAGAAGGTCAGGAGCTGGCGTCATCCGATTCTGCACAAGGTGGCGAGCGCAGCAATAACCGCCTGGGTGTAACGGTGGTGGAGTTGACTGCCGAGCAGAAGAAAGGCCTCGATCTGAAGGGCGGCGTTGTGATCAAGGAGGTGCTCAATGGCCCAGCAGCGATGATTGGCCTGCGTCCGGGTGACGTGATCACTCATCTGAACAACCAGGCTATCGACTCCACCAGCACCTTCACCCAAGTGGCGCAGGAACTGCCGAAGAATCGTTCGGTGTCCATGCGTGTGCTGCGTCAGGGGCGTGCCAGCTTCATCACGTTCAAGTTGGCTGAGTAATTCGGGCAATGCTGAAGAAGGGCGCTCTCGAGCGCCCTTCTTCGTGCCTGAATCAGCGCTGTGCAGACGTGACGCGGTCCCGAGGGATCGGGTACAATCCGCGGCTATTTTCGGCAAGCGTCTTGCCTGTGCCTTCTTTGAGTGTTGATCTGTGAGTGACCTGAGTCATATCCGCAATTTTTCCATCATTGCCCACATCGACCACGGTAAGTCCACCTTGGCTGACCGTTTCATCCAGATGTGCGGCGGCCTCACTGCACGTGAAATGGAGGCTCAGGTCCTGGATTCCATGGATCTGGAGCGTGAGCGCGGCATCACCATCAAGGCGCACAGCGTCACGCTGCACTACAAGGCGCAAGACGGTAAGACCTACCAGCTGAATTTCATCGATACCCCCGGCCACGTCGATTTCACCTACGAAGTCAGCCGCTCCCTGGCCGCCTGCGAAGGCGCGCTGCTGGTGGTCGATGCCGGTCAGGGTGTCGAGGCGCAGTCCGTCGCCAACTGCTACACCGCTATCGAGCAGGGCCTGGAGGTCATGCCGGTACTGAACAAGATGGATCTGCCGCAGGCCGATCCGGATCGCGTCAAGGACGAGATCGAGAAGATCATCGGCATCGACGCCACTGATGCCGTGGCCTGCAGTGCCAAGAGCGGCATGGGCGTGGACGAGGTTCTCGAGCGCCTGGTACACACGATTCCAGCTCCGACCGGTGATATCGAAGCACCGCTGCAAGCGCTGATCATCGACTCCTGGTTCGACAACTACCTGGGCGTGGTTTCTTTGGTACGTGTGCGCCACGGTCGAGTGAAGAAGGGCGACAAGATTCTGGTCAAGTCCACCGGCAAGGTGCACCTGGTCGACAGCGTCGGCGTCTTCACCCCGAAACACACCGCCACCGCTGACCTCAAGGCCGGTGAAGTGGGCTTCATCATCGCCAGCATCAAGGACATTCATGGTGCACCGGTGGGTGACACCCTGACCCTGTCCTCGACCCCTGAGGTCGAAGTGCTGCCGGGCTTCAAGAAGATCCAGCCGCAGGTTTATGCCGGTTTGTTCCCGGTCAGCTCTGAAGATTTCGAGGACTTCCGCGATGCGCTGCAGAAGCTGACCCTCAACGATTCGTCGCTGCAGTACGCGCCAGAAAGCTCCGATGCTCTGGGTTTCGGCTTCCGTTGTGGCTTCCTCGGCATGCTGCACATGGAGATCATTCAGGAGCGCCTGGAGCGCGAGTACGACCTGGACCTGATCACCACCGCGCCGAGCGTGATCTACGAGCTGGAGCTCAAGACCGGCGAAACCATCGTCGTCGACAACCCCTCCAAGCTGCCGGACGTCTCGGCGGTCACCGATTTCCGCGAGCCGATCGTCAATGCGACCATCCTGGTGCCGCAGGAGCATTTGGGTAATGTCATCACCCTGTGCATCGAGAAACGCGGTGTGCAGCGCGACATGCAGTTCCTCGGCACCCAGGTGCAAGTGCGCTACGACATGCCGATGAACGAAGTGGTGCTGGATTTCTTCGACAAGCTCAAGTCCACCAGCCGCGGCTATGCGTCGTTGGACTATCATTTCGATCGCTACCAGTCTGCCAATCTGGTCAAGCTGGATGTACTGATCAACGGCGACAAGGTCGATGCCCTGGCATTGATCGTGCACCGTGACAATGCGGCCTATAAGGGCCGTGCGTTGACCGAGAAGATGAAAGAACTGATTCCTCGGCAGATGTTCGATGTGGCGATCCAGGCAGCCATTGGCGGCCAGATCATCGCGCGAACCACTGTCAAGGCGCTCAGAAAGAACGTACTGGCCAAGTGTTACGGTGGCGACGTTAGCCGTAAGAAGAAGCTGCTGGAGAAGCAGAAGGCCGGTAAGAAACGCATGAAGCAGGTCGGTAACGTGGAAATCCCACAAGAAGCCTTCCTTGCTGTGCTCAGGTTGGATAGCTAAGGCTCTATGTCGATCAATTTCCCGCTCCTGTTGGTTATCGCGGTCGCCGTTTGTGGCTTCCTGGCCCTGGTTGATCTGATTCTGCTGGCTCCTCGCCGCCGTGCGGCTATTGCGGCCTACCAGGGGCGCGTCGACGATCCCGATGACAGGGTGCTGGAGCGCTTGAGCAAGGAGCCCTTGCTGGTCGAGTACGGCAAGTCGTTCTTTCCGGTACTGGCCATCGTGCTGGTGCTGCGCTCGTTTCTGGTCGAGCCGTTCCAGATTCCTTCCGGGTCGATGAAACCGACTCTGGAGGTGGGCGATTTCATCCTGGTCAACAAGTTTGCCTATGGCATTCGCCTGCCGGTGATCGACACCAAGGTGATCGAAGTGGATAACCCGCAGCGTGGCGATGTGATGGTGTTCCGCTACCCCAGCGACCCGACTATCAACTACATCAAGCGTGTGGTCGGTCTGCCGGGTGATCGTATCGAATACACCCAGGGCAAGCGTCTGCTGATCAATGGTGAGCCGGTGGCCGAGAAGCTGATCGGCGAAGAGGCCGGTAGCCTGGGTGGTGCGATGCTCTATCAGGAGCGTCTCGGCCAGGTCGAGCACACCATTCGCAAGGAAATGACCCGCATGCGTCGCGACCCTGGCGGCCAATGGGTAGTGCCTGAAGGGCACTACTTCATGATGGGCGACAACCGTGACAACTCCAACGACAGCCGTTACTGGCGTGATCGTCATATCCCTCAAGATCTGTGGGGCATGGTTCCGGACGATCACATCGTCGGCAAAGCCTTCGCCATCTGGATGAGCTGGCCTGGGCCCAAGACCGGCAATCTGCCCAATTTCTCTCGAGTCGGCCTGATTCATTGAGCACTGGCGCGCTGTTCAATGCAGCGCCACAGGCTATAAAGAGTTTAGCCGTCAGGCTTTCCAACAAGACCGTCTACTGGGGATACACATGACTTTCGCGCGCTCGCAGCAGGGGCTTTCCATTCTGGGTTGGCTGGTGGTTCTGGCCGTGGTGGCGTTCTTCGCCAGTACCGCATTCAAGGTGCTGCCGCATTACATGGACTACATGTCCATGGAGAAGATCATCACCTCGGTGGAAACCGACAAAGCGGCTGACGTGCGGACCATCAACGAGTTTTACAACCATGTCAGCAAGGGTATGCAGGTCAACAGCATTCGCGACCTGAACATGCGTGACGCACTGCAAGTCAAGGTGGAGAACAACGAGTTTCTGGTCCACCTCAAATATGAAAAACGCGAGCCGCTGATCGAGAACCTCGATTTGGTGGTGAATTTCGACAAAGAATTTCGTGTACGGATGCCGTGACTCCCAATCTGTCCCGCCTCGAGCGCAAGCTCGGCTATAGCTTCAAGGATCAAGACCTGATGGTCCTGGCCCTGACCCATCGCAGTTTCGCCGGTCGCAACAATGAGCGGCTGGAATTTCTCGGTGATGCCATCCTCAATTTTGTCGCCGGTGAAGCGCTGTTCGAGCGCTTCCCGCAAGCCCGCGAAGGTCAGCTGTCGCGTCTGCGCGCACGCTTGGTCAAGGGCGAAACGCTGGCCGTGCTGGCTCGCGGTTTCGAGCTGGGCGAGTACCTGCGCCTGGGCTCCGGTGAGCTGAAAAGCGGCGGCTTTCGCCGCGAGTCGATCCTCGCCGATGCCCTGGAGGCGCTGATCGGCGCCATCTATCTGGACACCGGTATGGATGCAGCACGCGAGCGCGTGCTGGATTGGCTGACCGGAGAACTGGACGGCCTGACCCTGGTCGATACCAACAAGGATCCGAAAACGCGATTGCAGGAGTTCCTGCAATCGCGTGCCTGCGAACTGCCTCGTTACGAGGTGGTGGACGTTCAGGGTGAGCCGCATTGCCGTACCTTCATGGTCGAGTGCCAGGTTTCCCTACTCAATGAAAAGACCCTGGGCCAGGGCGGCAGCCGGCGTATCGCCGAGCAGGTCGCTGCGGCTGCGGCGCTGATCGCCCTCGGGGTGGAGAATGGCAATGACTGATGCACCCATGACCCGTTGCGGCTACGTCGCCATCGTCGGCCGGCCCAACGTGGGCAAGTCGACGCTGCTCAACCACATCCTCGGGCAGAAGCTGGCGATCACCTCGCGTAAACCGCAGACCACCCGCCACAACATGCTTGGGATCAAGACCGAGGGCGAGATTCAGGCCGTCTACGTCGACACGCCCGGCCTGCACAAGCAAAACGACAAGGCGCTCAACCGCTACATGAACCGCAGCGCCTCCACTGCGCTGAAGGACGTCGATGTGGTGGTGTTCGTCGTCGATCGCATGCGCTGGACTGACGAAGACCAACTGGTGCTGGAGAAGGTGCAGCACGTCAAATGCCCGATCCTGCTGGCGGTGAACAAGTCCGACCGCCTGGAAGACAAGAGTGAGCTGCTGCCGCACCTGGGTTGGTTGGCCGAGCAATTGCCGCAGGCCGAGATCGTGCCGATCTCCGCGCTGCAGGGGCAGAACCTCGACACCCTGGAGAAGTTGGTGGGCGAGCGCCTGCCGGAGTCCGAACACTTCTACCCGGAAGACCAGATCACCGACCGCTCCAGCCGCTTCCTGGCGGCTGAGCTGATCCGCGAGAAGATCATGCGCCAGCTCGGTGCCGAGTTGCCGTACCAGATCACCGTGGAGATCGAGGAGTTCAAGCAGGAGGGCCGTATCCTGCATATCCACGGCCTGATCCTGGTGGAACGCGACGGACAGAAGAAGATCATCATCGGCGACAAGGGCGAGCGCATCAAACGCATCGGCCAAGAGGCGCGCAAGGACATGGAAACCATGTTCGACTCCAAGGTGATGCTCAACCTCTGGGTCAAAGTCAAAGGTGGCTGGTCCGACGACGAGCGCGCCCTGCGCTCGCTGGGTTACCTGGATTGATCGAGGCGCCATGCGCATCCTCGTTGTTGCTCATGGCGCATTCTGGCGGTTACCCACATGACTTCTGCCGCCTACGTTCTGCATAGCCGTCCTTACAAGGAAAGCAGCGCCCTGGTGGACTTCTTCACCGCCCAGGGGCGTGTCCGTGGCGTGCTGCGTGCCGCACGTGGCAAGGTCGGCAGTATCGCCCGGCCGTTTTCGCCGCTCGAACTTGAGCTGCGTGGGCGCGGCGAGCTGAAGACCGTCGGCCGCCTGGAAAGCGCCGGTATTCCTTTGTTGTTGACGGGTGAAGCGCTGTTCTCGGGGCTCTACCTCAACGAACTGCTGATCCGCCTGTTGCCGGCCGAAGACCCGCACCCTGTGATGCTCGAGCACTACGGCCTGACCCTGCAGGCACTGGCCGCCGGCCGGGCGCTGGAGCCATTGCTGCGCGCGTTCGAATGGCGTCTGCTGGACGAGCTGGGCTATGGTTTCGCCCTGGATCGTGACCAGCACGACCAACCCATCGATCCAACGGCGCTGTATCGCTGGCAGCAGGACATCGGCCTGGTGCCGGTGGTACAACTGCAGCCTGGTGTGTTTCAGGGCCGCGAGTTGTTGGCCATGGCCGAAGCCGACTGGCAAACGCCGGGCGCGCTGGCTGCCGCCAAGCGTCTGATGCGTCAGGCGCTGGCCCCCCATCTTGGCGGCAGACCACTGGTCAGCCGCGAACTATTCATGACGCTCAAGGAGTCCAAGAGTGACTGAGGCCAATCGTATTCTGCTCGGCGTGAACATCGATCACGTCGCCACCCTGCGCCAGGCTCGTGGTACGCGCTACCCGGACCCGGTCAAGGCTGCGCTGGACGCCGAAGAAGCCGGTGCCGATGGCATTACCGTGCACCTGCGCGAAGACCGCCGGCACATTCAGGACCGCGACGTGCGGGTGCTGGCCGACGTGCTGCAGACGCGGATGAACTTCGAGATGGGGGTCACCGATTTCATGCTCGGTTTCGCCGAGCAGATCCGCCCGGCGCATGTCTGCCTGGTACCGGAAACTCGTCAGGAGCTGACCACCGAAGGCGGTCTCGATGTGGCCGGTCAGGAAGCACGTATCGCCGCAGCGGTCGAGCGTCTGACCCTGGCCGGGTGCGAGGTATCGCTGTTCATCGACGCCGAAGAGCGGCAGATCGAAGCGGCCATGCGCGTCGGCGCGCCGGCCATCGAACTGCACACGGGCCGCTACGCCGATGCTCACACTGCGGACGAAGCGGCACATGAGCTGTCGCGGATTCGCGATGGCGTCATCTGCGGCTTGAACCACGGCCTGATCGTCAATGCCGGTCACGGCCTGCATTACCACAACGCAGAAGCCGTGGCGGCGATTCCCGGTATCAATGAGCTGAACATTGGCCACGCCATCGTCTCCCATGCGCTGTTCGTGGGCTTCAAGCAGGCTGTCGCCGAGATGAAGGCGTTGATCGTCGCGGCTGCCTACCGCGGCTGAACGTAGGGTGCGTAAGCGCCTGAACCTTCTAAACGTAAACGAGCGTCGGGTTGTCGTTTCGATCAACTATCGGTCGAACGGCTACCCGTAGGGTGCGCCTTGTGCACCAAGCTGGTACCGCGGTGTTCTCGGTGCTCATGGCGCACCCTACTCAGCCTTGCGCGAACGCCTGAATCATCTGCGTGGCGAGCGCTTCGGTGGCGTCGTTGCGCTGATGACCGCGTATCAACTTGATGTGGTACTCACCCAGCGCTGGCAGGCCCTGTTCCGCGCCCAGTCGGCGCAGTGGCGGCTTGACCAGGCTGCGCGGGAAGGGCGCGATGGCCAGATCGGCGGTCATCGCAGCTTCCTGGCCCGCGCACTGCTCGCACGAATAAGCGATACGGTACGCCACCCCTTGCCGATCCAGCGCATCAAGAGCGGTGCGGCGCCAGGCGCAGCCCGGGTTGGCCAGCGCCAGTGGCAGTGGCGAGCGCTGCATGGCCAGGCCGCCGTCGCGGCCGGCCCAGACCAGTTCTTCGGAATAGATCACTTCGCCGCGCGAATCATCCAGGCCGTCGTTGCCGGCGTTGATCAGGGTCAGATCCAGCTCGCCGGCATCCAACTTGGCCACCAGCTCCACGCTGCGCCCTACGTTCACTTCGACCTCAACGCCTGGATGGCTATGGGCGAACAGCATGAGTACGCCGGGTAGCACCCGGTCGCCGATATCGTTCGGTGTGCCGAAGCGCACGCGACCCGTCAGCGTCGGGGTGAGAAAGCGCGCTACCGCCTCTTCGTTGAGCTTGAGCAGACGCCTGGCGTAGCCCAGCAGCAACTCGCCCTCGGCGGTCAGTTGCACGCGCCTGGCCTCGCGGGTGAACAGACGCTGGCCCAGTGTTTCCTCCAGGCGCTTGATTTGCAGGCTGACGGCTGCGGTACTGCGAAACACTTGCGCCGCAGTGCGGGTGAAGCTGCCGCAGTCGGCGATGGCGACGAAGGTACGCAGCACATCGCTTTCCAGAAGTGGCAGGGCGGTGGGGGTTGTGGTGTGCATTAGCGTTAAATATTACTTAATTAGATGTTTGGTATTTGTCGTTTGTCTGAACGATAGGCGCGTTTCATCCTGATCGCAAGCCGGCAAACGTCGGCAGCGAAACGGAGGAAATGCCATGAGCAGTTCGAGCAAGCACGACAAGTCGCGTCCGGCCATGCCCGAGTTCTATATGCCGGCCATGTGGCCGCTGGATCTGCAGAACGCCATCGTCGACTGGCTTGGCGCCTGGTTCTGGCGTCGGCGCATGCGCCGTCTGCTGGCGCAGGACGCCGAGGGAACGATTCGCCTGGGCAGCGCCCACGGCGTGGTGCAGCAGGGCGCCGGTGAGCCGCTGCGGCTGATCGCGCAGCGGCGGGCGCGCTGGCTGCGGCCGTAGGGTGGGTGCAACCCGCCAATTGCAGTCAGGCGGGTTGCACCCGCCCTACGTTAGGGCTTACGCGCGACCAGCACGGCGCGGGTAGGCGCCGGCAGGCCTTCGAGGGTGCGGCTGTGGTCGGCCGGGTCGAGGAACTCGGGCAGTGACTGGAAGCGCATCCATTCGGTGGCGCGTTGTTCCTCCACCGAGGTGGTGCTGACGTCGACGCAGCGCACGTCCTCGAAACCGGCGCGGCGCAGCCAGCGTTCCAGCGCCGGCACCGAGGGCAGGAACCAGACGTTGCGCATCTGCGCGTAGCGGTCTTCGGGCACCAGCACCTGCTCGGCATCGCCTTCGACTACCAGGGTTTCCAGCACCAGTTCGCCGCCTTTGACCAAGGTATCCTTGAGGTCGAGCAGGTGGTCGATGGGTGAGCGACGGTGGTACAGCACGCCCATGGAAAACACCGTGTCGAAGCCCTGCAGCTTGGCCGGCAGTTCCTCGAAGGCCAGTGGCAGGTGCCACACCGGTTGGTCCGGCAGGTAGCGTTTCATCGCCAGGAACTGGCAGAGGAACAGCCAGTTGGGGTCGATGCCGACCACGCTGTCCGCGCCCGCGCCGAGCATGCGCCACATGTAGTAGCCGTTGCCGCAACCGACATCGAGGATGCGCTTGCCAGCGAGGTCCAGATGCGGGGCGACGCGCTGCCATTTCCAGTCCGAGCGCCATTCGGTGTCAATGTGTACGCCGAACAGCTCGAACGGCCCCTTGCGCCAGGGAATCAATCCCTGCAGCGCCGTTTTCAATTGCGCGCGCGTGCTGTCGTCACAAGCGCCACCGAAGGCGAAGCGCTGCGCCAGTTCCACCTCGCTCACCGGCAGATCCGGTAGTGCCTGCACGGCGCCGTACCAGCGCGCCAGGTCGCCGTGACCGATGGCCAGCTTGGCGTCGAGCTGGCCGGGCAGCTCGCACGCCCAGTCTTGCAACGGAGTACCAGCAAGCTGTGCCTGCAGAGCGTCGAGATCGAGGTCGCGCATCATGGCAGGGCCACCAGCGAGGCGAAGTTCAGGCACTGGAACCAGGGCAGCACCTTGCTGAAGCCGGCCGCCAGCAGGCGCTCGCGGTGCTGTTCGAGGCTGTCAGGCAGCATCACTTTTTCGATAGCGCTGCGTTTCTGGGCGATTTCCAGTTCGCTGTAACCATTGGCGCGCTTGAAGGCGACGTGCAGCTCGGTCAGCAGCTCATGCTCGGCAGCATCGTCGAAGCGCAGCTTCTCCGAGAGGATCAGCGCGCCACCGGGCAGCAGGGCCTGGCGAATGCGCGTGAGCAACTCTAGCCGCCGCTCCGGCGGGATGAACTGCAGGGTGAAGTTGAGCGTGACCAATGAGGTGGGTTGCAGGTCGAGGGCGAGAATGTCGGCCTCGATCACGTCCACCGGCAGCAGCTCCTGGAACATGGCGTCCTGGGCATGCAGGTATTCGCTGCAGCGCGCGACCATGGCCGGCGAGTTATCCACGGCGATCACCTTGCAACCATCGACGCGCACATGGCGGCGCAGGGCCTGGGTCACTGCACCGAGCGAGGCGCCAAGGTCGTACAGGGTGGTCTGCGGCTGGGCGAACTGGCCGGCGAGCACGCCGATGTTCTCGACGATGGTCGGGTAGCCGGGCACCGAGCGCTTGATCATGTCGGGAAACACCCGCACCACGTCCTCGTTGAAGACGAAATCGGGCACCTCGGGCAGAGGCTGGGCGAATAGACGATCAGGTTCTTGGCTCACGGCAGTCGCAACGGGTAGCGGAAAAGGCCGGCATTTTAGCAAAAAGACGGCCGCAAGCCTCAGGCTACGAGCTGCAAGTGCAGGGCAATCCGGCGCGCTTTTGTAGGAGCGGATTTATCCGCGATATTCGCGATGAGGTCGCGAATACACGTACATGCGATTGCCCTGGCTACTAGTGGAAACCTTCGCCGGCTGCTTCAGGCGTTCTGGCGCTGGAACGCTGAGGCCGTGATACCCCACTGGCCAAGCCAGTAGGTGAGGATGATGGCGTAAGGCGCGGCCTCGAAGCTGGCGACGAAGCGGTCGATGCCGATCAGGCTGTCGGACAGCACGAACAGTGCGGCGCCGCCAGCGGCGAGCCAGGTCGAGCGTGGCTGCAGCTGTGGGTGGCCGATGCGGGCCAGGGCACGCCAGAGCATCAGGCAGATCGCCGTGGCATAGCAGGCCACCGGAATCAGCAACTCGCCCAGGCCGCTGCTGGCCAGTATGGCGAACATCGCGCCACCGGCGATCAGCGCCAGCAACAGGGCGGGCAGGGCTGGCTGTCGGCTATCGGAGCAGTAGGCGCGCAGGTACGCCAGGTGGCCGATCAGGAAGGCGCCGAGGCCGAACACGAACAGATCGCCGGGCCAGTCCAGCAGAATGTCGCCGGCCAGAGAAAACACCAGGCCGATGCCGATCCAGCGGCGGTAGGTGCCGGCCGGTGCCTGGCGTAGCCACAGCAGCAGGGCAATCACCGGGATGCCCTTGGTCAGCAGGCTGAGCTGCGCATCGCCGGTGATCCGGCCGTAAAGAAATACCGCAGCACCTGCCAGACCGAGCAGCAACCAACGCATAGCAAGACTCCCTTCGTTATTGGAATGGCGCGACTATGCCCAGCGACCGTGCAACTGCCAATGCGAGGGGTGCCAAATCGAGTGGCGGATCGTGCCGCCACTCGACGTCACCGGCAGTATTGGGCAACGTAGGCGTTCGTTCAGGAGAAGCGCATGTCGATATCGCCACCTGTCACCGAACTGATCGAGCGCCTGTATCGCGAAGACTCGCGCCGTGTGCTCGCCACCCTGATTCGCCTGCTCGGCGATTTCGACCTGGCCGAGGAAGCGCTGCACGAGGCATTTCGCAGTGCGGTCGAGCAGTGGCCGCAGGGCGGTGTGCCGGACAACCCGCGTGCCTGGCTGGTGTCTGCCGGGCGTTTTCGCGCCATCGATAATCTACGTCGGCAGCGCCGTTTTCAGCCGCTGGACGAACAGGTCGAGTGGCCAGACGAGGGCGGCGTAGAAGAGGGCGAGCTGCTCGAAGACGACCGTCTGCGCCTGATCTTCACCTGTTGCCACCCGGCGCTGGCCAGCGATGCCCAGGTGGCGCTGACCCTGCGCGAGGTGTGCGATCTGACCACCGAGGAGATCGCTCGGGCCTTTCTCTCCAGCCCCTCGACCCTGGCCCAGCGCATCGTGCGGGCCAAGGCGAAGATTCGTGATGCGCGCATCCCTTACGAGGTGCCGGGGCGTAGCGAACTGCCCGAGCGCCTGGATGCTGTATTGAGTGTGGTCTATCTGGTGTTCAACGAAGGCTATTTCGCCAGCTCTGGCGATTCACTGACGCGCAGCCAGCTGTCCGATGAGGCGATTCGGTTGGGAAGGTTGCTGCTCGAGTTGCTGCCCGAGCCGGAGGTGCAGGGGTTGCTGGCGTTGATGCTGCTGCACGAGTCGCGGCGCGCTGCACGCAGCGGCGTCGATGGTGAGGTGATTCTGCTGGAGGCTCAGGATCGTAGCCGGTGGAACCGTGAGCTGATCAGCGAGGGTGAAGCCCTGGTGCTTAAGGCGCTGCACTCGCGGCGTTTCGGCCCTTACAGCCTGCAGGCGGCAATTGCCGCGGTGCATGCCGAGGCGGTCAGTCTGGATGAAACCGATTGGGTGCAGATCGTCGGTCTGTATGACGAACTGCTACGCCTGAATCCGTCGCCGGTGATCGAGCTCAACCGCGCCGTGGCGCTGGCCATGCGTGACGGTGAGCAGCCAGGGTTGGAGGAAATCGACCGTCTGCTCGCCACCGGCGAGTTGGACGGTTACCACCTGGCCCATGCGGCGCGGGCCGACCTGCTGCGCCGGCTGGGCCGCCGCGAGCAGGCAATCGATGCCTACCGCCAGGCCCTGGCGCTGGCGCAGCAGGGGCCTGATCGGCAGTTTCTGCAGAAGAGGCTGGAAGAGCTAGGTGACCCGTAGAGTGCGCTGTACGCACCGAAATTCTTCGGTGCACACGCTTGGTGCGCACGGCGCACCCTACGGAGCGGGCGTATTTAACCCGCTACCAGTACGCGAATTGCTTCCAGGCGCAGGGCGGCCTTGTCGAACATCGCCAGGCTCTGTTCGCGCTGCTCGCGCAGGGCGTCGATCTCGCTGTCGCGTACGCTCGGGTTGACCGCTTGCAGAGCCACCAGGCGCGCCAGTTCTTCGTCCAGTTCGGCGATCAGGCGACGTTTGGCCTCGCTCACGCGCTCGATATGGCGCGGCATGACTTTGGCTTCGGCATCGTTGATCTGCTTGGCCAACACGTCGCGCTGGGCTTGGACGAACTTGTTGGAGCTGGCGCGCGGCACGCTTTCCAGTTGATCGTTGAGGGTTTCGAAACCGACCTTGGCTGCCAGGTCGTTGCCGTTGGCGTCGAACAGGCAGCGCAGCGCCGCCGGTGGCAGGAAACGCCCCAATTGCAGCTTGCGCGGGCCAACGACTTCGCTGACGTAGAGCAGCTCCAGCAGCACGGTGCCGGGTTTCAGCGCCTTGTTCTTGATCAGCGCGACGGCGGTGTTGCCCATCGAGCCGGATAGCACCAGATCCATGCCGCCCTGCACCATGGGATGTTCCCAGGTGAGGAATTGCATATCTTCGCGGGCCAGAGCCTGCTCGCGGTCGTAGGTCACGGTGACCGCCTCGTCGTCGCCGAGGGGGAAGCTGGCGTCCAGCATTTTCTCGCTAGGGCGCAGGATCAGGGCGTTGTCGGAGTGGTCTTCGCTGTCGATGCCGAAGGCGTTGAACAACTCTTCCATGTAAATCGGCAGGGTGAACTGGTCGTCCTGCTCGAGGATGGCCTCAACCAGCGCCTCACCTTCGCCGGCACCGCCGGAGTTCAGCTCCAGCAGGCGGTCGCGGCCGCTGTGCAGCTCACCTTCCAAGCGAATGCGCTCGGCGGTGGCCTCGTCCACCAGTTGCTGCCACTGGCCATCGTCGCCGTTTTCCAGCAGCGGCAGCAGGCGCGGGCCGAACTGGTGCTGCAGGGCGTTGCCGGTGGGGCAGGTGGCGAGGAAGGCATTCAGCGCCTGGTGATACCACTGGAACAGGCGCTCCTGCGGGCTGTTTTCCAGGTAGGGCACGTGCAGCTGAATGCGGTGTTTCTGGCCGATACGGTCGAGGCGGCCGATGCGTTGTTCGAGCAGATCCGGGTGCGCCGGCAGGTCGAACAGTACCAGGTGGTGGGCGAACTGGAAGTTGCGGCCTTCGGAGCCGATTTCCGAACAGATCAGCACCTGGGCGCCAAATTCCTCATCGGCGAAGTAGGCGGCGGCGCGGTCGCGCTCGAGGATGCTCATGCCCTCGTGGAACACCGTGGCCGGGATGCCGGAGCGCACCCGCAAGGCGTCTTCCAGATCCAGAGCGGTTTCGGCGTGGGCGCAGATCACCAGCACCTTGAATTTCTTGAGCATCTTCAGGGTGTCGATCAGCCATTCGACGCGCGGGTCGATACGCCACCAGCGTTGCTCGTCGTCGACGTCGTCCTGCGCCTGGTAGCTGACTTCCGGGTACAGCTCGGCGTGCTCGCCCAGCGGCAGCTCGAGGTATTCGTCCGGGCTCGGCAGCGGGTAGGGGTGCAGCTCGCGATCAGGGAAGCCCTGCACGGCGGCGCGGGTGTTGCGGAACAGCAGGCGGCCGGTGCCGTGGCGATCCAGCAGCTCGCGCACCAGGCGCGCGCGCGCCTCGTCGTCGCCGGTATCGATGGCATCGAGCAGTGCGCGACCTTCGTCGCCGAGGAAGCCGCCGATGGCATCGCGTGCCTGGGCGCTGAGCTTGCCCTGGTCGAGCAGTTCCTGCACCGCTTCGGCCACAGGACGGTATTGGCTGCTTTCGGCGCGGAAGGCTTCCAGGTCATGGAAACGGTTAGAGTCGAGCAAGCGCAGGCGCGCGAAGTGGCTATCCTGGCCCAGTTGCTCGGGGGTGGCGGTGAGCAGCAGTACGCCGGGGATGACCTCGGCCAGTTGTTCGACCAGCGAGTATTCGGCACTGGCCTGCTCCGGGTGCCAGACCAGGTGGTGGGCTTCGTCGACCACCAGCAGGTCCCAGCCGGCGGCGAACAGCGCATCCTGCGCCTTCTCGTCGTCCTTCAACCACTCCAGGGCGACCAGTGCCAATTGGCAATCCTCGAAGGGGTTGCTGGCGTCGCTTTCCATGAAGCGCTCGGCGTCGAACAGCGCCACGTCGAGGTTGAAGCGCCGGCGCATTTCCACCAGCCACTGATGCTGCAGGTTTTCCGGCACCAGGATCAGTACGCGACTGGCGCGACCGGAGAGCAGCTGACGATGGATCACCAGGCCGGCTTCGATGGTCTTGCCCAAGCCCACTTCGTCGGCCAGCAGCACGCGCGGGGCGATGCGGTCGGCCACTTCACGGGCGATGTGCAACTGGTGGGCGATCGGCTGGGCACGAGCGCCACCCAGGCCCCAGAGCGAGGACTGCAGCAAGCGGCTGTTGTGCTCCAGACTGTGGTAACGCAGGGCGAACCAGGCCAGCGGGTCGATCTGGCCGGCGAACAGGCGGTCGCTGGCCAGGCGGAACTGGATGAAGTTCGACAGCTGGGTTTCCGGCATGGTGACCGGCTGATGCTGGGCATTGAGACCGTGGTAGACCATCAGGCCGTCGATGTCTTCGACCTCCTGCACGGTGAGCTTCCAGCCCTCGAAGTGAGTAATCTCATCACCTGGGGCGAAGCGCACACGGGTCAGCGGGGCATTGCGCGTGGCGTACTGGCGGGTTTCGCCGGTGGCCGGGTAGAGCACGGTGAGCAGGCGGCCGTCCTCGGCGAGGATGGTTCCCAGACCCAATTCCGCTTCGCTGTCACTGATCCAGCGTTGCCCCGGTTGATATTGCGCCATGCCTGTCTGTCTCCCGCGTGAAAAAGCCGGCTATGGTAACGGATGCCGCGCCATGGCCAAAGCGGTCGTGGCACTATCGATGCGTCCGTCAGTCGAAAGTGTAGCGAGCGCCTCCTAAAGTCGGGGCTCCCGGCGCCGACAGCCTGACCAAAGGAGGTGCTGTTTCATGCTGCCACCGATCCCCCACAGCCTGGTGCCGGTCACGGCCACGCAAGACGTGATCAAGCCCAAACCCGAGATTCCTCCGGTGACCCCGGCCGAGGGCAGCGCCAAGGAAAGTGCGCTGAGCCTGGACAAGCGTCACCCGCAGGAGACCGAAGAGCTGCTGCGTGAAGAGCAGCGCCGGCGCCAGCGGCGCGGCTACACCCCGGAACAGTTGGCCGAGGCCGAGCCGGAAGAGGTGGAGCAGGCGCTGGGGGATCTGCCACGACAAGGGCTGTGGGTAGACGTTGAAGTCTGAGACACTCCTTTCATTCTCGTTCATGTAGATCGTCATGCTGTTCGCCGACCCCTTGCCCGCACTTGCCGATGCCGAGCTGGACTATCTGCCCGGCTGGGTTGACCCCGCGCTCGCCGATAGCTGGCTGCACGCGTTGGTTGAGCAGACACCCTGGCAACAGCCGGAACTATTCATCCACGGCCGTTATCACCGAACCCCTCGGTTGACGGCTTGGTATGGCGAGCCCGAGGCGCGTTATCGCTATTCCGGGAAGCTTCACGAACCCTTGCCCTGGACGCCGCTGCTGAGCGAGATTCGCCAACGGCTCGAGAAAGAAGTCGGGCAACCGCTCAATGCTGTGCTGCTCAACTATTATCGCGACGGCCAGGACTCCATGGGCTGGCACAGCGATGCCGAGTCGGAGCTGGGGCGCAATCCGCTGATCGCCTCGCTCAACCTGGGCGGCAGCCGCCGTTTCGACCTACGCCGCGTCGGCAGTACGCGCATCGAACATTCGCTGACGCTGGAGCACGCTTCGCTACTGGTCATGCGCGGGCCGACCCAGCATCATTGGCAACATCAAGTGGCGAAGACGCGACAAGCCTGCGCGCCACGCCTGAATCTGACCTTTCGCCTGATCCGGTTTCCGCTATGAGCAATGACGACAAGCTGATCGATTTCGCCGCCGAGCGCGACAAGCGTATCCATGACCTCAACGACAAGCGCCTCAACGAGATGCGTCAGGTCTTCGAGCAGGTGTTGCCGATTGGCAAGGCCAAGAAGAAGTCCAAGAGCAAGCCGAAGAAGCGCTGAGCGCCTTTGCATTTCCCGCTGCATGCGGCCGCAGGGTCGCGCCTCCCGCCTCGCACACCCTCGATTTCTTGACCTGGGTCAGTATTCCCACCGGCCTGGTCACGCCTGCTCGTCAGCCATTGATCCAGATCAATTTTCCCGCCGCCAGCGCTGATAACGTGAAGCCATCCCAGACAGACAGGCACAACAGGAGGCAGCCATGTTCGTCGATACAGTGGTTCTCGCCGGAGTCGGCACCGTTCTTCTGATGGTCGCGTTCTTCGGGGGTGTTGGTTACTTCATCTGGAAGGATGCGCACAAGCGCAAGCAGAGCTGATCCTTCCGGTTCAATGGGCACGCAAGGCAATTCGGGCGACTTCGGTCGCCCTTTTTTTTGCCCGCAATCGTTGCTGGTAAGGCGCCGGGCTGTCGCGTTCAACTGATCTGAGCGAATTGACCCTCTGGACAGATATAGTTAGCTAGCTAATAATTGGTTTTCGCATGGAGGCGGAACCCAATCGCTACAGCTATGTTCAGAGTTGAGATTTCTTCAGGTAGCCATCGTGCGTGATTCCTTGCTGGCGTTTCTGGCGCCAAGCTCGCAAGCCGTTCAATTCGCCATCAAGACCCTGCTCGGTGGCGGTCTGGCGCTCTGGTGCGCGCTGCGTTTCGGTCTGGAGCAGCCGCAATGGGCGCTGATGACCGCCTTCATCGTCGCCCAGCCGCTGTCTGGCATGGTGGTGCAGAAGGGGCTGGCGCGGCTGCTCGGCACGCTGGTAGGCACCTTCATGGCGGTGGTGATGATGGGGTTGTTCGCCCAGGCGCCGCTGTTGTTCATACTGGCGTTCGCCTTGTGGCTGGCGCTGTGCACGGCATCCTCGACCATGCTGCGCAGCGCCTGGTCGTATTCCTTCGTACTGGCCGGCTACACCGTGGCGATCATCGCCTTGCCGGCCATCGGCAAGCCGCACGTTGTGTTCGATGAGGCCATCGCCCGTTGCACGGAAATCTGCCTGGGCATCATCTGCGCCACCCTGAGCAGCGCCTTGCTCTGGCCGCAGCGGGTCGAGAGGCAGCTGGCGCAGCAGGCGCGCAACGCCTGGCAGGCCGGCGTCGCCGCGTCGCGCCAGGCCCTGGCGGGTGAGGTTGACTCGCGGCAAGGTCTGCTGGAAGTGCTGGCGCGTATCGTTGCCGTGGATGCACAGCGTGAGCACGCCTGGTTCGAGGGCGCGCGTGGTCGCCAGCGTGCTGTGGCGTTGCGGGTATTGAGTCGTGATCTGCTCGGCATGCTACGCCTGGCTCGCGGGGTAGCGCGGCAGTGGCGACAGTTGAGCAGCACCGAAGCGCAGGCCGTTGCTCCCTGGCTGCAAGTGGTGGATGAGCGTCTGCAGCAGGAGCAGCCTGCAGGTCTGCTGGAGCTGGTCGAGCAACTGCGCCAGGCCGCGCAGGACGGTGAACTGAGCAGTGGTCAGCAATTGTGCCTGGAGCGGCTGATGGTGCTGCTGTTGCGGGTCGAGGATGCCGGCCGTGCCTTGCTTGCGGTCGAGGAGGGTAAGGCACCGGCTGATGCGCCGCGGGCCTTGTCCTGGCATTACGACTGGCAGACCGCGCTGGTGTATGGCTCGCGCAGTGCCCTGACCTTCCTGGTTCTGGCGGCGTTCTGGCTGGCCACTGGCTGGACGCACGCCACCGGCGCGCTGCTCCTGGCCTGCGTGGTTTGCAGCCTGTTCGCGCGGCTCGAAGCAGCGCCGCAGATCGGCATGATGTTCCTGCGCGGCATCTTTTACGCGCTGCCGGTGGCGTTCTTCGTCGGGCAGATTCTGATGCCGCAGATCGACGGCTTCGTGATGCTCTGCATGGTGCTCGGCGTGCCGCTGTTCTTCGGCGTGCTGGGCATGGCCAAACCGGCTACGGCTGCGACCTCGACCTCGTTCTGCCTGCACTTCATCGTGCTCTGCCTGCCGGCGCCGGGCGTTGGCTACAACGTCGAGTTCTTCCTCAATGAAGCCCCCGGCATGCTAATGGGTGTGGGCTGTGCGGTGATGGCCTTCAGGTTGGTGGTGCTGCGCAATCCCGTGTGGCATGGCCGGCGCCTGATGCAGGCGATTCTGACCGACCTGGGGCGTCTGACTCGTCGCGATCTGGGGCGCGCCGAAAACTGGTTCGGCGGGCGCATGGCCGATCGTCTGATCCAATTGGCGCGGCACTATCCGGCGCGGCCGGATCAGACGCGCAGCGGCTGGGACGATGGCGTCGCCGGTCTCGATCTGGGTGACGAGTTGCTGCACCTGCGCAAGTGCCTGGCCAATGCCGATGTTGGCCTGGCTCAGTCACAGCAGAGCTTTCTGGAGCGCCTCGATGACGTGTTGGAACGTGGTCCCGCACCAGGCCGTGAAGATGATCTGAACGCCGCGGCGGCCGAGCTGCAGGAGGCCCTGCGCGCCTGCACGCCGAGCATCGACAAGCGCCTGGCCGAAGCGGCGCTGTTGCAGCTGCAGAGCGGCTGGCGCCAGTGGTGCCAACTAAGAGGAGGGGCTAATGGGTTTGCATGAATGGTCGCTGGGCGGCGTATTGCTCAGCCCGATGGCGGCCTACGCGGTATTGGCACTGTTGCTGACCGGCGTGTTGCGCCTGGGCTTGCAGCGTGTCGGGCTATCGCGCTGGATTTGGCACGAAGCCCTGTTCGATTGTGCCTTGTATGTCTGCGTGCTGGCGGCGGTAATCGCTGCCCTGACGCATTAAGGAGAGAAAGCATGCGTTCGACCATCCGCGTCGGCATCACCCTGGCCATGGTGGTGGCGGCGATCTTCGCCGGTTCCTGGATCTGGCAGCACTACATGTATTCGCCCTGGACGCGCGACGCCCGCGTGCGCGCCGACGTGGTGACCATCGCCCCGGACGTGTCCGGCTGGGTGGTCGAACTCAAGGTGCGCGACAACCAGCAGGTCAAGGCGGGCGATCTGCTGATGAGCATCGACCGTGACCGCTATCAGGCGGCGGTAGAGAAAGCCAAGGCGGTGGTGGATATTCGTCGTCAGCAATTGAGCCTGCGTGAACACGAGGCATCGCGCCGTTCCCGCCTGGGCGCCCAGGCGATCAGTGCCGAGTTGCTGGAGAACGCGCAGATCAACGCCGAGATGGCGCGTAGCGAATACCGCGAAGCGCAGGCGGACCTGCGTGTGGCCGAGCTGAATCTGGCACGTAGCGAAGTGCACGCCCCGCGCGATGGGCAGATCACCAACCTGGTGCTGGCTCAGGGTAACTACGTGAATGCCGGGCAGGCGGTGATGGCGTTGGTCGATACCAACTCCTTCTACGTGCAGGCGTATTTCGAGGAGACCAAGCTGCCGCGCATTCAGGTCGCCGCGCCGGTCGAGGTCTGGCTGATGGGCGGTGATCAGCAGATTCGTGGCGAGGTGGAGAGCATCAGTCGCGGTATCACCGACCGCAATGCCAGCCCGGACGGGCAGTTGCTGGCCGATGTCGAGCCGACCTTCAACTGGGTGCGCCTGGCGCAGCGCATTCCGGTGCGCATCAGGCTCGATGAAGTGCCCGAGGGCATGGTGCTAAGCGCCGGCATGACCGCCAGCGTGCGGGTGGAGTAGGGCGGTTTAGCAATTGTAGGAGCGGCTTCAGCTGCGAGCTCTTCAAGGGTAATCGCGGCTGAAGCCGCTCCCACGGTCGCTGTTCGCATGAGGATTATCGTGTCTGCTCTTCTGTCGTTTATGGGGCTTTTGATCGCTCCCACGCTCCGCGTGGAAGCACAGTCTAGGACGCTCTGCGTCCGCTGCGGTTCAGGCTGCGTCTAGCATCGCCAAGAGGGACGCGGAGCGTCCCAGGTGCAGGTGCCCACGCAGAGCGTGGGTACCATCAACACACATTGTGTCAGCCGCGCTCGATCTGCGCCGGCGTGCGGCGCATCAGCACCTTGCCATGGCGTACCGACACCAGCGCGTGCCCCTGGCTGCGCACCATCTCGTAATCGTCCGGCGCCGAGAGGATCAGCAGGTTGGCCGGGCGACCTACTTCCAGGCCATAACGGTCACCCAGGTTCAGCGCGCGCGCCGAGTTGTCGGTGATCAGGTCCAGGCTGCGCTTGATGTCTTCATAGCCGAGCATATGACAGATGTGCAGGCCGGCTTCGAGGATGCGCAGGATGTTGCCGTTGCCCAGCGGGTACCAGGGATCGACGATCGAGTCCTGGCCGAAGCAGACGTTCATTCCGGCGCGGTCGATCTCCGCCACGCGGGTCAGGCCACGGCGTTTCGGGTAGGTGTCGAAGCGGCCCTGAAGGTGAATGCTCTCGGTGGGGCAGGAAATAAAGCTGATGCCACTCATCTTCAGCAGGCGGAACAGCTTGGAGCAGTAGGCGTTGTCGTAGGAGCCCATGGCCGTGGTGTGGCTGGCGGTGACCCGCGCGCCCATACCGCGCACGCGGGCTTCCTCGGCCAGCACTTCGAGAAAGCGCGATTGTGGGTCGTCGGTTTCGTCGCAGTGCACGTCCACCAGGCAGCCTGTGCGTTCGGCCAGGTCCATGAGGAACTTGATCGACGACACACCCTGGTCACGGGTGTTCTCGAAATGCGGGATGCCACCGACCACGTCGGCGCCCAACTCGATGGCTTGCTCCATCAGCGCGCGACCATTGGCGTAGGACTCGATGCCCTCCTGCGGGAAGGCGACGATCTGCAGGTCTATCAGGTGGCGGGTTTCCTCGCGTACCTCGATCATCGCCTTGAGCGCCGCCAGGGTCGGGTCAGTGACGTCGACGTGGGTGCGCACGTGCTGGATGCCGTGGTCGACCAGCATGTCGATGGTCTTCTTGGCGCGGGTCTTGGTGTCTTCATGGGTGACCAGTGCCTTGCGCTCGGCCCAGCGTTCGATGCCCTCGAACAGGGTACCGCTCATGTTCCAGGCCGGTTCGCCGGCGGTCAGCGTGGCGTCGAGGTGGATGTGCGGCTCGACGAAAGGCGGCACCACCAGGTTGCCGGCAGCGTCCAGGTCGCCCTCGGCGATGGGATGCAGGGCGTGCTGGGCGTCGATGGCAGCGATGCTTTCACCGTCCAGTGTGATGCGGTGCAGGCCGTCGCGGCCGCGCAGGCGGGCGTTGTGGATAATCATCAGGGTTCCTCTCAGGCAGGCGACGACAGGCGCCGGATCAACAGCGCAACGCTGATGTTCAGGCGGTCGTGCGGATCGTCGAACGAGCAGCCGGTCAGCACTTCGATGCGCTGTAGACGGTAGCTCAGGGTGTTGCGATGGACGTTGAGGCGTTGCGCGGCCAGGGCCAGGTTGCCGTTCTCGGCGAACCAGGCTTCCAGCGTCGGCATCAGCACGGGTTGGTGGCGCGAGTCGTCGCCGATCAGCGGGCCGAGCACGCGCTCGACGAAGCGATCGAGCAGGCTGCGGTCGCGGATCGCGCCGAGCAGTTCCAGCACGCCCAGCTCATTGAAACTGCACAGGCCCAGGCGCTCGGGAAAGCGCTGCGCCACGGCCAGGGCTTGGCGCGCCTCACCCAGGCCCTGAGCGAAACGCGGCGCCTCACAGCCGGCGCTGCCCAGGCCGAGGAACAGGCGCAGCGGGCCGAGCTGCGGGCGCAGTTCGTCGAGCAGTGCGGTCATGGCCTGGCGGTTGCGCGCTTCGGCTTGGGTATCGGGGCAGGGCAGCAGGGCGATCCAGTGACGACCCTGGCTGACCAGCGGCAGCGCGTCACCGAGTTCGCCGAGGCTCTGCTCCAGGCGCCGTTGCAGCAATTGCTGACGGCTCTGCAGCTGGCGCTCGGCGTCTTCGTCCGGCAGATCACCGAACAGTTGCTCGCTGCCGTCGAGGCGCAGTAGTGCCACCTGGCGCGGCACATGCAGGGCCAGGCCGAGGCTGTCGCCGCGCTGCAGCAATACATCGAGCGATTGGTAATCGCCGTCGAGCACCTGTTCCAGCACGTGCTGGCGTGAGCGGCCGAGTTGCTGTGCGTGAACCAGTGCGGTGCCGATGGCCTGGGTGACCACCACCATCTTCAGCGCGTAGGGCTGCTCGATCAGCGGCAGGTTCAGGCGTTCGGCTTCTGCGATGACGCTGGGCGGGATGGCCTGGATGAACTCGGCGCCGGTGAGGATGACCATGCCGGCGACGACGCGTTCATGGCCCTCGCGCACCAGGCGCAGCAGGTTCGCTTCGTCGCGCGGATGGTTGATGCCGGTGACGAAGATCAGCTCGCCGCCCATCACCCAGTCGGCGATGCCTTCGTTCTCGGCCACGTAGGGCCAGCGCACGGCATTGTCGCGCCCGGCCTGGCCGGCACGCAGCTGCATGCTGGCCAGGTCGGGCAGGGCGAGTACGTCGGCGACGGTCAGGCTCACGCGCCGGCGACCTGCTGGCGGCCGGCCAGGGCTTTATTCAGTTCGAACAGCACGACGTAGGCCACAGCGGCCACGGCGATGCCCACCAGCGGGGCGACCCAGGGCGAGAAGTAGGCGCTCAGTGCACCGATCAGGTAGGCGCCCAGGCCGACCCAGTTGAACGCCGGTAGGCGCGCATCGGCCAGTTTCGGGTAGCGCGCGCGATGGCCGTAGAAGTAGTCAGCCATGATCACGCCGCCAATCGGCGGGATGATCGAGCCGAGCAGAATCAGGAAGGGAATCAGCATCTCGTACATGCCGCCGATGGCCAGCAGCGTACCGATGGCCGCGCCGGCCAGGGTGACGGTCTTGCGCTTGCCGGTGCGCAGCAGGTTGCAGCCGGCGGCGGCGAAGTTGTAGATGGTGTTGTCCTGGGTGGTCCACAGATTGAGAAACAGCATGACCACAGCGGCCATGGACAGGCCCTGCAGCACCAGCACTTCGACCACGTCCGGTTGCTGATAGACGATGGCGCCATAGGCACCGGCGACGATCATCAGGCCATTGCCGATGAAGAAGCCGAACAGGCTGGCCAGCACCGCGACGCGGCCGCTCTTGGCGAAACGCGTCCAGTTGGTGGCCTGGGTGGCGCCGCTGACGAAGGTGCCGAACACCAGGGTGATGGCCACGCTCAGGCTCATGCTCTCCTTGGGTTCCACTGCCAGCAGGCCTGCGAGGCCGCCGATATCACGCGTGGCGATCCACAACGATGCCACCAGCAGCACCAGCATGGCCGGTACGGCGACGCGCGAGAGCAGGTCCAGGCCCTTGTAGCCGACGAAGGCGGTGAGGCAGAAACCGAAGCCGAACAGCACCATCAGCGGGATGGTCAGGTTTTCGGGCAGGCCGAGAATCTTCACCAGGACGATGGCGATGGTCGCCGTACCCCAGGCGTACCAGCCGATCTGGGTGAAACCCAGGAGCATGTCGGACAGCTTGCTGCCCACTTCGCCGAAGCAGAAACGGCCCATCAGCACCGAGTTCAGCCCGCTGCGACAGGCGATCAGACCCAGCACGGCGGCGTATAGGCCGAGCAGCAGGTTACCGATCACCGCGGCCCAAAGCAGGGTGGTGAAGTCGAAAGCCATGCCGATCTTGCCGCCGGCGAACATGGTGGCGGTGAAGAAGGTGAAACCGAACAGCAGGATGGCGGTGGAGAACAGCCCCTTGCGTGCGCCGTTGGGCACCTCGCTCAGGGGGTAATCGCTATCGGGGGTGACGTTGCTCATGGACCTGGCTCCGGTAAGGGGGTGAAGCCTTGGCGATAGCAGGGTACGTGCCAGAGTCAGCGCAGCAGGTGGCTTGGCAAGGAGGTCAAAGGGGTTTGTGCTAAGTGCACAAAGAAATGCACTTATGCAGTGCCAGGTCGCTCAAGGTTTGTGAGTGTAGAACAAAAGTGGTGCGCGACGCTGCGGTCGCGCACCAGCTTGCAGCGCATCAGTTGACGGTGACTTGCGGCATTGGCGGCATGGTCACGGTCTGTTCGGTGCTCGGGGCGAGCACTTCGGCTTCACCGTCGACCACTTGCTTGCCGTCCTGGTTGAACACGCGGGTGGCGATGCGCACGCGGTTCTTCGGCAGCTTTTCCAGCACTTCCAGCTTCACGGTCAGGGTGTCGCCGAGTTTCACCGGGCGGGTGAACTTGAGCTGTTGGCCGAGGTAGATGGTGCCTGGGCCCGGCAGGCGGCAGGCAATGGCGGCGCTGATCAGCGCGCCGGTGAACATGCCGTGGGCGATACGCTCCTTGAACAGGGTCTCGGCAGCGAAGGCGGCGTCCAGGTGCACTGGATTGTTGTCACCGGACACGGCGGCGAACAGCTGTACGTCGCGCTCTTCGACGGTTTTCTCAAAGGCCGCTTGCTGGCCGATGCTGAGGGCTTCGTAGGGAATATTGGTGACCTGACTCATGAGATCTCCTTGATGGGGTGTCGACTGTGGTTCAGCGCCTGCTGCAACCAGTCGATCAAGTGGGCGGTGACCTCGTCGCGATTGCTTTCGTTGAGCAGCTCGTGACGGGCCTCGGGATAAAGTTTCAGTTGCACGTCGCGCACGCCGGCCTCACGCAGTGCGCCAGCCAGGTCCTTCAGACGTTTGCCTTCGCTGATGGGGTCGCTGTCGCCACCGATCACCAGCAGCGGCAGGTCGGCATCGATCTGCGCCAGATTCTGTGCCGGGGTGATCTGCTGCAGGCCTTCGAACAGGTCACACCACAACTGCGTGGTGCAGACGAAACCGCACAGGGGATCGGTCACGTACTTGTCCACTTCCAGCGGGTCACGGCTGAGCCAGTCGAAGGCGGTGCGGTTGGGCTTGAACGCCTTGTTGAACGAGCCGAAGGAGAGAAAGTCGATGACCTTGCTGCGGCCCTTCGGCCCCAGGCGCCAACGCTCGAAGCCGGCGATCAGCCTGGCTGCCTTGTACAGCGCCACCGGCTGGTAGTTGGAGCCCGAGAGCACGGCGCCCTGCAAACTGCAGCTATGGCCCATCAGGTAGGCCATGCCGATGTAGCTGCCCATGCTGTGGCCGAGCAGGAAGATCGGCGTCTGCGGGTGCTGCTGGCGAATGTGATGATTGAGGGTCGAGAGGTCACCCACTACCTTGCTCCAACCCCCCTCATCAGCGTAGTGACCCAGGGTGCCGCGTTCGGCGGTGGCGCCATGGCCACGCTGATCCAGCGCGTAGAGCGCAAAGCCCGCCGCGATCAGGGCTTCGGCCAGGCGCGCGTAGCGCAGGCTGTGTTCGGCCATGCCGTGAGAGAGCATGACCATAGCCCGTGGCGGCGCTTCGCCGTACCAGTGGTTGACGTGCAGCGGCAGGCCGTCGCTGGCATTGAGAACGAAGGTGTCGTGGCGCATGGCGAATCCTTGTGCCGGAAGTTGGCGGCATTGTGCACCTTGGCCGTTAACAGGCATAGCACCCCCGTTTTCTTCGAAGTGGTAAAGATCGGTTACGAATCCCCGCATTTATTGCGAAATTCAGCCCATCAATGACGCCTTCGAGCTATTTGCGGCTCGGCTCTAAGCTGCTACTTTCCGGGCAGTCAGATCACTTCAGGGGAAGAGGACAAGAACAATGCAACCTGATTTCTGGAACGATAAACGCGCCCCTGGCGTGCCCAACGATATCGACCTGTCCAGCTACAAGTCGGTGATCGAAGTCTTCGAACGCTCGTGCAAGCGCTTTGCCGACCGTCCGGCCTTCAGCAATCTTGGCGTCACGCTGACCTATGCAGAGCTGGATCGTCTCTCCGCGGCCTTCGCCGCCTACCTGCAAAAGCAAACCGACCTCAAGCCGGGCGACCGTATCGCGGTGCAGATGCCCAACGTGCTGCAGTACCCGATCGCCGTGTTCGGCGCCATGCGCGCCGGGCTCATCGTGGTCAACACCAACCCGCTGTATACCGCCCGCGAGATGCGCCATCAGTTCAAGGATGCTGGTGTGCGCGCGCTGGTGTACCTGAACATGTTCGGCAAGCTGGTGCAGGAGGTGCTGCCCGATACCGAGATCGAATACCTGATCGAAGCCAAGATGGGTGACCTGCTGCCGAGCCTCAAGGGCTGGCTGGTTAACACCGTGGTGAAGAAGGTCAAGAAGATGGTGCCCGACTACCATCTGCCGCAGGCCATCCCCTTCAAACAGGTGCTCAAGCAGGGGCAGGGCCAGGCGCTGGCGCCGGCCAAGGCCAGCCATGACGACATCGCCGTGCTGCAATACACCGGCGGTACCACCGGCGTGGCCAAGGGCGCGATGCTGACCCACGGCAACCTGGTGGCCAACATGCTGCAGGTCGACGCCTGCCTGTCGCAGCTCGGCCCGGATGGCACGCCGCTGATGAAGCAGGGTCAGGAGATCATGATCGCGCCGCTGCCGCTGTACCACATCTATGCCTTCACCGCGAACTGCATGTGCATGATGGTCAACGGCAACCACAACGTGCTGATCACCAACCCGCGCGATATCCCCGGTTTCGTCAAGGAGCTGGGCAAGTGGAAGTTCTCCGCGTTGCTGGGGCTGAACACTTTGTTCGTTGCGCTGATGGATCACCCCGAGTTCAGGAACTTGGATTTCTCTCACCTCAAGGTCACCAACTCCGGTGGTACCGCACTGGTCAAGGCTACCGCCGAGCGCTGGCAGCAGATGACCGGCTGCACCGTGGTGGAAGGCTACGGTCTGACCGAGACATCGCCAGTGGCCAGCACCAACCCATACGGCGACAAGGCACGCCTGGGTACGGTCGGCATTCCGGTGCCGGGCACGGCGTTCAAGGTGATCGATGACGACGGTAATCAACTGCCGACGGGCGAGCGCGGCGAACTGTGCATCAAGGGTCCGCAGGTAATGAAAGGCTACTGGCAGCGCGAGGAAGCCACCGCCGAGGTGCTCGATGCCGAAGGCTGGTTCAAGACCGGCGACATCGCCGTGATCGACCCGGATGGTTTCGTGCGTATCGTTGACCGCAAGAAGGACATGATCATCGTCTCGGGTTTCAACGTGTATCCCAACGAGATCGAAGATGTGGTCATGGCGCATCCGAAAGTTGCCAGCTGCGCGGCCATCGGCGTGCCGGACGAGAAGTCCGGGGAGGCGGTCAAACTGTTCGTGGTGCCGCGTGACGGCGGTGTTACCGCGGAAGAGCTCAAGGCCTACTGCAAGGAAAACTTCACCGGCTACAAGGTGCCCAAGCACATCGTGTTCAAGGATTCGCTACCGATGACTCCGGTTGGCAAGATCCTGCGTCGCGAGCTGCGCGACATCGCCTGACCCGAAGCCCCTCCCCATTGCCGGGGAGGGGCTTTCCCGCCTGCGCTGCCATCGGGCAGTCCAATTGTTGTGATTTCGTAACCACCTTCACTCGTTTCGAGTGGTTCAGCACTGCACCGGTCATGGATTCGCGCTAGGCTCTATGCGCTGTGATGTGCGAGATAGAGGCTTTTCGTGCGTGCTGGCGGGCAAAGATCGCCTGTGACTAGATGGCTTTTTTTGGTCATTTTTTAGGCTGTTTGGCCGGTCGCTGGTGCTGGTGAGCCTCTGGCAAAGCTGCTACTCTCGGCGCGCTTCCGGGCCGTGGGCCAGCGGAAAAGCGAGCTATACACACAACAAACAACCGCCTCGCGCGGTGAAGATCAGCTGTTGCTTAGGAGTGGGCTTCCATGACCGAAAACTTCTGGAAGGACAAGTATCCCGTTGGGGTTGCTGCCGAAATCAATCCCGATCAGTACCCGAACATCCTCGCGGTACTGAAAGAGTCCTGCCAACGCTTCGCCGACAAGCCTGCTTTCAGCAACCTGGGCAAGACGCTCACCTACGGCGAGATCTACACGCTCTCCGGTGACTTCGCCGCCTACCTGCAGAAACACACCGATCTCAAGCCCGGCGACCGCATCGCCGTGCAACTGCCCAACGTGTTGCAATACCCTGTCGTGGTCTTCGGTGCCATGCGCGCCGGCCTGGTGGTGGTCAACACCAACCCGCTGTACACCGCGCGGGAAATGGAGCATCAGTTCAACGACTCCGGCGCCAAGGCGCTGATCTGCCTGGCCAACATGGCCCACCTGGCCGAGCAGGTCGTGCCCAAGACCGGCGTCAAAACCGTGATCGTCACCGAAGTTGGCGACATGCTGCCGACTTTCAAGCGTCTGCTGGTCAATGCCGTGATCAAGCACGTGAAGAAAATGGTGCCGGCCTACAACCTGCCGCAGGCGGTCAAGCTCAACGACGCCCTGGCCAAGGGCCGCGGCCAGAGCTTCAGCGAAGCCAGCCCGAGCAATGGCGATGTCGCCGTGCTGCAGTACACCGGCGGCACCACTGGCGTGGCCAAGGGTGCCATGCTCACCCATCGCAACCTGGTAGCCAACATGCTGCAGGTCAAGGAACTGATGGGCGCCAACCTCAATGAAGGTTGCGAGGTGCTGATCGCGCCACTGCCGCTGTACCACATCTACGCCTTCACCTTTCACTGCATGGCGATGATGCTGATTGGCGGCCACAACATCCTGCTGACCAACCCGCGCGACCTGTCTGCGGTGGTCAAGGACCTGGCCAAGTATCGTTTCACCGGCTTCGTCGGCCTCAACACCTTGTTCGTTGCCCTGTGCAACAACGAGGACTTCCGCAAGCTGGACTTCTCCAGCCTGAAACTCACCGTCTCTGGTGGCATGGCCCTGCAACTGGCCACTGCCGAGCGCTGGAAGGAAGTCACCGGCTGTGCCATCTGCGAAGGGTTCGGCATGACCGAGACCAGCCCGGTGGCCACGGTCAACCCGTTCAGCGCCATCCAACTCGGCACCATTGGCATTCCGGTGCCCTCGACCCTGTGCCGCATCATCAACGACGACGGCCAGGAGCTGGCCATTGGCGAGATCGGCGAGCTGTGCGTGAAAGGCCCGCAGGTGATGAAGGGCTACTGGCAGCGCCAGGAAGCCACCGACGAAATCCTCGACGCCGACGGCTGGTTGAAGACCGGTGATATCGGCCTGATCCAGGAAGACGGCTACCTGCGCATCGTCGACCGCAAGAAAGACATGATTCTGGTGTCCGGCTTCAACGTTTACCCGAACGAACTGGAAGACGTGCTGGCGACCCTGCCGGGCGTGCTGCAGTGTGCCGCCATCGGTATTCCGGACGAGAAATCCGGCGAAGCGATCAAGGTGTTCGTGGTGGTCAAGCCGGGCGAGAGCCTGACCAAGGAGCAGGTGATGGAGCACATGCGCGCCAACCTCACCGGCTACAAAGTGCCCAGGGCCGTCGAGTTCCGCGACGTGCTGCCGACCACCAACGTCGGCAAGATCCTGCGCCGCGAACTGCGCGACGAAGAGCTGAAGAAGCTGGGCAAGAAGTGATTCGAGCCAGTTGATGAAAACGCCACCCTCGGGTGGCGTTTTCGTTTCTGCGCCGTCAGGTCAGGCGCTGCTCCAGCCAACGGCAGAAACTCTGCGCCAACGGGTCGTGCTCGCTGTCGCGGTGCACCAGCCAGGCCCAGCGAGGGCCGCGGACCTGGCGTGCACTCAGCGGCGTCAGTTGCTCCTGGCTGCGCAGGTCGCTGGCCAGCAGTTCGCTGACCAGGGCGATGCCCAGGCCCTGGCTGGCGGCGTCCAGCAGCAACCCGGGGTCGGAGAAATTCAGCCCCTGGTTGCGCTGGCCGATGTCTTCGCCGCCCTGTACCTGCCAGTGGCTCCAGTCCATTTCTCGCTCGCCATGCAGGGTGGTGCGCTCGCTTGCAGGTGCTGCCAGCAGTCGCGGGTGGCAGGCGGGGTAGAGGCGATCTTCCAGCAGGACGCGAAAACTGCACTCGGCCTGGGCGCTGAGGTCATCGCGCACGGCGATATCGATGGTCTGGGTGGTCATGTCCGGTACTTCGTCGCTGGTGAACAGCCACAGATCCACCTCGGGGTGCAGGCGGTGAAACTCGCCCAGGCGCGGCACCAACCAGTGCCTGGCAAAGGCCGGCGTGCTGTTGACCACCAACTGATTGGGCTTGCGGTACTGCTCCAGGCGGCGGATGCCCACGGCCAGCTGCTGCAGCAGCGATTGCGTGGTGCTGAGCAGGTCGAAGCCGGCATCGGTCAGCGCCACGCTGCGCCCTGTGCGGAAGAACAGCGGCTGTTCGAGGAAGCTTTCCAGGCTACGGATCTGCTGGCTGATCGCCGATTGGGTGAGGTGCAGTTCCTCAGCGGCCTTGTGGAAGCTGCCCAGGCGGGCGGCGGCTTCGAAGCCGCGCAGGGCGTTCAGGGGAGGCCAGTGCTTGAGCATGATTGATAAGCCTATCTAATCAGATTTGCGGAAAATCTATCGTTTGTTGCGCCATTTTTACAGGCCTAGCATGCAAGTCATTACCGCATGGGCGGTTTTCAGTGATCACAAAGGCTTAACTGAAAGGCACTTGTATGCAACAGCACACAGCAACTTCGAATGCTTGGTTCATGCCCGCCGAATGGGTTCCTCACGCCGCTACCTGGATGGTCTGGCCGCACAATCAGGCACTGTGGGAGTCCGCTTGGGGCGTGACCCTGGCCGACGTACAACTCGACTTTGCGCGAGTGGCCAATACCATCGCGCGTTTCGAGCCAGTGAAGATGGTGGTCGATCCCTCGGCTACGTACCGCGCCCGTGAGTTGTGCGGCGCCAATGTCGAGCTGATCGAACTGGCGGTGGACGACAGCTGGTGCCGCGACTCCGGACCGAGCTTCATCTGTCACCCGCAACTGGGGCTGGCCGGTGTCAGCTGGCGCTTCAATGCCTGGGGTGGCAAGTCCGAGCATGGGCTGGACGAGAGCCTGGCGCGGCGCATCCTCAATGGCCTCGGCCTGGATTGCTTCGGCACGCCACTCTCGAACGAAGGCGGCGCTATCCATGTGGACGGCGAGGGCACCCTGATCACCACCGAGTCGGTGTTGCTCAACCCCAATCGCAACCCCGGTATGAGCAAGAAGGAGATGGAGGACATCTTCGCTCGCCTGCTAGGCGTGAAGAAAACCATCTGGCTGCCGGGCGACCCGGACTATGTGACCGGCGATATGACCGACGGCCATGTCGATGGTGTCTGCGCATTCGCGCGGCCCGGCGCGCTGCTGGTCGATGCCACGCGTGACCAGGGTTCGGTGTACGCCGAAGTGGTACGCGAGAACCGCCGCGCGCTGCAGTTGGCCAGCGATGCCAAAGGGCGTCAGTTCGAGCTGCTGGAGTTGTTCGAAGCCACCGAGGCCGTGGACAGCGAAGCCGAGGTGTTCTGCGCCTCGTACACCAACTTCTACATCTGCAACGGCGCCATCATCATGCCGGCCTACGGCATCGCGGCCGACGAAGAGGCGGCCGCGACCCTGCGCCTGGCGTTCCTCGGTCGCGACGTAGTGCCGGTGCGCATCAATCAACTGGCCCACGGTGGCGGCGGTGTGCACTGTATCACCCAGCAGCAACCGGCCTGGCCGCAGGGGGCGAAACGATGAGCAAGCTGATCGTTGCCACCACCCAGTTCGCCTGCAGTTGGGATCTGCCGGCCAACCTTGATCGTGCCGAGCGCCTGGTGCGCGAAGCGGCGTCCCGGGGTGCGCGGTTGATCCTCCTGCAGGAGCTGTTTGCCACGCCGTACTTCTGCATCGAGCAGGATCACAAGCACCTGGCGCTGGCCGAGGAATACGCCAGCAGCCCGCTGCTCAAGCGGTTCGCCGCCCTGGCCAGGGAGCTGGGCGTGGTGCTGCCGCTGTCCTGGTTTGAGCGAGCCGGCAACGCTTACTTCAACTCCCTGGCGGTAGCCGATGCCGATGGTCGCCTGCTGGACGTCTACCGCAAGACCCATATCCCCAACGCCATCGGCTACCAGGAGAAGGAGTACTTCAGCCCCGGCGATACCGGCTTCCGTGTCTGGGACACCGCCGTGGGGCGCATCGGCGTGGGTATCTGCTGGGATCAGTGGTTTCCCGAGACCGCGCGCTGCCTGGCGCTGCTGGGCGCCGAGGTGCTGCTCTATCCAACGGCCATCGGTTCCGAGCCTGGCGCAGCGTCACTCGACTCGCGTGACCACTGGCAACTGACTCAACGCGGCCACGCAGCGGCGAATATCGTCCCAGTACTCGCCGCCAACCGTATCGGTCGTGAGGTGGCGACCACCGATCCGGCCTTGCAGATGAGCTTCTACGGCTCGTCGTTCATCACCGATCACAAGGGCAAGTTGCTGGCCGAGGCGGATCGTGATGACAGCGGCGTATGGTTGGCCGAACTGGACCTCGTGGCGATGCGCGAAGAGCGCCTGACCTGGGGCATCTACCGCGACCGTCGCCCGGAAATGTACGGGCCGCTGCTGGGCCTCGATGGCCGCCAAACCCATAGCCACTGGAACCCGCGAGGAGTCTGAAGATGAAGATCAGAAGCGCGTTGCTCATCAGCACTCTGCTGCTCTGCAGCATCCAGGCCCAGGCGGCCGAGAAGGTGTTGCGTCTGTACAACTGGGCCGACTACTTCGCCGAAGACACGTTGGCCAACTTCACCAAAGAGACCGGCATCCGGGTGATCTACGACGTCATGGAGGGCAGCGAGACGCTGGAGGCCAAGATGATGGCCGGCAGCAGCGGCTATGACCTGATCTTTCCCGGTGACACCGTGGCCGAGCGGCTGATGCGCGCGGGAGCCCTGCAGAAGCTCGATTCGAGCAAACTCGAGCACTTGGCCGACATCGAGCCGGGGCTGCTCGCACTGCAAACCCAATACCCCTATTCGCGGCATGCAACGGTGCCCTACACCTGGGGCAGCATCGGCATCACCTACAACGCGGCGATGATCGACAAGCGCATGAGCGATGCGCCGGTCAACAGCCTGGATCTGCTGTTCAAGCCGGAGAACGCCGCGAAGTTCGCCGACTGTGGCATCTCCATGATCGACTCGCCGGACGAAGTCATGGCCGTGGTGCTCAACTACCTCGGTCGCTCGCCTCGCAGCGCCAAGCCGGATGACCTGAAAGCTGCCACCGAGCTGCTGCTGGCGATCAAACCCTACATTCGCAAATTCCAGTCGCAGCCGGTCACCGATCTGGTCAACGGCAACCTGTGCCTGTCGCTCGGCTACAGCGGCGACGTCACCCAGGCGCAGCGTGCCGCTAGCGGAGCCGGCAGCGTCGTGGACTTTCGCTTCCACGTCCCGCGCGAGGGCACCACGGTGTGGATGGACACCATGGCCATCCCCGTGGATGCCCGCCACCCGGAGTACGCCTACGCGTTCATCAATTTCGTCATGCGCGCGGAAAACATGGCGGCGATCAGCAACTTCACCGGCTATCCCACCTCGAGTGCCAAGGCCCGGCCGATGGTCGCGGACGACATGCGCAACAACCCCGACATCTATGTCGACGAGGCCACCTATGCGCGGCTGATTCCCGGCAAGGACATCCCCCAACGTGACATGCGCGCACGGGTGCGTGCGTGGAATCACTTCAAGACAGCGCGCAGCCACTGAGCCGCCTCACTCGCAGGAGAGTACAACCATGTCGACCCGTCGAGACTTCATCAAGCAACTGACGGCTGCCGCCGGGCTGGGCGCTGTCGCTTCGCTGGGCCTTGGCCTGAACGCACAGCGCGCGCGTGCAGCCCTGGCCAGCAGTTGGTACATGCCGGACGAGCACGGCCCGCAGGAGCGCGTGTTCCTGGCCTTCGCCGCCTCCACGGCAATCTGGGAAGACTTCGCCGCGCCGGTCAACAATTGCATCGCCATGCTGGCCAAGACCATCGCCCGCTATCAGCCTGTGACCGTTCTGTGCCGCGCCAATCAACTGAGCCAGGCCCGAAGCAAATGCGGCACCAGCAATATCGACTTCCTGACGCTGCCGCTGGACGACGTCTGGGTGCGCGACTATGGCGGCTGTTTCGTGGTCGATGGCCAGGGCGGTATCGGCCTGGTCGACTTCAACTTCAATGGCTGGGGCGGCAAGCAGCGCGCCGGTAGCGACAGCAAAGTGGCCGATGCCCTGAGTTACGAGCTGGACGTCAACTACCTGGCCAGCCAACTGGTGGGCGAGGGCGGTGGCATCGAGGTAGATGGCCATGGCACGGCGATCATCACCGAGAGCTGCTGGGTCAACGGCAACCGCAATCCAGGCATGAGCCGTGGGCAGATCGAGGCCGAGCTGAAGGCCAATCTCGGCCTGCGCAAGATCATCTGGCTGCCCGGTATCAAGAACAAGGACATTACCGACGCACACGTCGATTTCTATGCGCGTTTCGTAAGACCGGGCGTGATCATCGCCAACCTCGACAACGACCCCAAGTCCTATGACTACGCGGTGACGCGCACGCACCTGGAGATTCTCAAAAACGCCACCGATGCCGATGGCCGCCGCCTGGCCGTGCATACCCTGCCGCCGCCCTTGAAGGTGCGCAGCAACGTATACACCCGCAACAACCCGGATTTCGCGCCGGGCTATATCAACTATCTGCCGATCAACGGCGCGGTGATCGCCCCGCAGTTCGGCGACGCTGCTGCCGACAAGTACTGCAAGGATCTGCTGACCCAACTCTATCCGGGGCGCACCGTGGTGCAGGTCAACATCGACCCGATTGCGGCAGGAGGTGGTGGTATTCACTGCGTGACCAAGAACATGCCGCGCACGTGAAGCTGGCTTGAGATTGAGTTGTCGCAGCTGAAGCGCGTCAGAGAAGGGCAAGAGGTAATCTGAGTCCCTGAGCTCTCGGAGCAGCTTGGGGGCGGGCTAGCTCATTTAGCGGCATAGGTCACGTAGCAGGTTGGCCAGCGTCTTCACTGCAGGTTCCAGCTCATGTGGTGCATGGGCGGCGAAGCCCATGAGGAAGCCGGACATGCGACGCTCGGTGGCGTGCAGGGCGCTCAGCCCGAGCAGGTCGATTCCGGCCTGTCGCGCGGCGGCCACCAGTTCGTCTTCGTCGATATCGCGGATGAACGTGCAGGGCATCTGCATGCCGCCGCCGGGTACCTGCGTTTCGACGAACTCACCGAGATGCTCACGCACCAGGCGCGCCAGCACATCGCGGCGTTCAGCATAGACGGCGCGCATGGTGCGAATGTGTGCGCCGAAGTGACCACCCTCGATGAAGCGGGCGAGGGTGAGCTGCGGTATCGGCGCGCTGTGCCCGTCGAGCAGCGTGCGGGCCACGGTCATCGGTGCGACTAGCACGGATGGCAGCACCATGTAGCCGATGCGCAGGCCGGGAAACAGCGACTTGGTGAAGGTGCCGATGTAGATCGTGCGTTCGTGGGGGTCGAGCCCCTGCACGCAGGCCGTCGGTTTGCCGGCGTAGTGGAATTCGCTGTCGTAGTCGTCTTCGATGATCCAGCCCTGCTGGCGCTGCGCCCACTCGATGATGGCAAGGCGGCGATCCAGCGCCAGCGTCGCGCCCGTCGGGAACTGGTGCGACGGGGTAAGGAACACCGCCCTGGCGGATTCGCCATCGTGGTTCAGTCGTTCCACCTGCATGCCGTGCTCATCCAGCGGCACCGGTACGCACTCAAGGCCAGCCGCCTCGAAGGCTTTGCGCGCGCCGTGGTAGGCCGGGTCTTCGATGAAGATGCGCTCACCGGCATCGAGCAGCACGGTGGCGCATAGCGTCAGCGCCTGCTGCGAGCTGGTGAGGATCAGTACGCGTTCTGCCGTGGCACTGGCGCCTCGTTCGAGGTTGATGTAATCGGCGATGGCGCGGCGCAGTGCCTCCACGCCTTGCGGTGGGCTGTGCAGTAGAGCGCTGTGGCCATGTTCCTTGAGTACCTGGCGCTGCAGGCGTTCCCAGGTCTGCAGGGGAAAGTTGCGAGTCTCCGGCACGCCGGGAGCGAATGGGCGTGGCATCAGAAAATCGCGCACACCACCGTTCGCGAACATGGCAGCGCCGCGTTGACTGAGACGTGGCTGTGCCTGGCGCGATGGCGTGCGCCTGGCCTTGCCACGCCCCGGTAGGCGCTGTGTACGTGGCGAGACGAAGCTGCCGCTGCCGACGCGGCGTTCGATGAAGCCTTCGGCAT
The DNA here is from genome assembly GCF_900115475.1 of Ectopseudomonas composti. Classification (GTDB taxonomy): domain Bacteria; phylum Pseudomonadota; class Gammaproteobacteria; order Pseudomonadales; family Pseudomonadaceae; genus Aquipseudomonas; species Aquipseudomonas composti. The sequence continues at coordinate 18,364 of NZ_FOWP01000010.1, read as the reverse complement.
GCAACTGGCCGTACGCCGCTTCGACCGTATCGCGCGATACCTCCAGGGATTTGGCCAGGGCGCGTGATGCCGGCAATGGCTTGCCCACATCGAGCACGCCATCGAGGATCAACTGGCGAATCGCCCGCTGCACGCGCAAGTGCAGGGGCTGGCCGCCATGCGCCGGGTCGCCGATCCAGGCTTTGACGGATTCGAGCTGGGCATGTTTGAACAATTGGTCGGTGTCTCTTGGTGAAAGTGGTAGGATAAATCAGGCCATTCTAGGTCTATAACGGTGCCTCGCAAGCCTTCTCCCCAGTCTTTCAGGAGTCCTTGTCAGGCCATGTCTGCCAACCCTTTGTCTTCGTCTATCCGTTTTGGCGATCTCGCTCATCCCGTCGTGGCGGGGCTGATCTCGGTCATCGTCAACTACGGCGGCACCTTCATTCTGGTGTTCCAGGCCGCCAAGGTGGCCGGTCTCAGCCCTGAGCTGACGGCTTCCTGGGTGTGGTCGATCTCCATTGGTGTGGGGGTGACGGGCATCTTTCTGAGCTGGATTGCTCGAGCGCCAATCATCACCGCCTGGTCGACGCCTGCCGCAGCATTTCTGGTGACGGCACTGGCGAGCACGCCTTACGCCGAGGCCGTGGGCGCCTACCTGATCTCGGCGGCGGCATTCGTCCTACTGGGCCTGTCGGGTTGGTTCGAGCGGGTCATCCGCCTGATTCCGAACGGGGTGTCGGCCGGCTTGCTGGCGGGCATCCTGCTGCAGTTCGGCATCGGCGCGTTCGCCAGTGTCAGCCTCGACCCGTTGCTGGCTGGGCTGTTGATCATCGTGTATCTGGTGTTCAAGCGTTTTAGCGCGCGTTATGCCGTGGTCGGCATCCTGCTGTTGGGCCTGGCCTTTCTGTTGTTGCAGACGCGTGTCGACCTGTCTGCAGTGAGCCTGACACTGGCGGCGCCGGTGTTGACCTTGCCGGCGTTTTCCCTCAATGCCCTGCTGAGCGTGGCGCTGCCACTGTTCCTGATCACCCTGACCGGGCAGTACATGCCCGGCATGCTGGTGCTGCGCAACGATGGCTTCACCACCAGCGCCAATCCCATCGTCACCATCACTGGGCTCGGTTCCCTGTTGATGGCGCCATTTGGCTCGCACGCCTTCAATCTTGCTGCAATCACCGCGGCCATCTGTACCGGGCGTGAGGCTCACGAAGACCCGTCAAAACGCTGGATCGCCGGTATCGCCGCCGGGGGGCTGTACATCCTGGTCGGCGTATTCGGCGTCACCTTGGCAGCGGTGTTCATGGCCTTTCCAGCGACCTTCATCAGCACGCTGGCCGGCCTGGCATTGCTCGGCACCATTGGCGGCAGCCTGGCCAGCGCCATGGCCGATGCACGAACCCGCGAGGCCTCGCTGATCACCTTCCTGGCGGCGGCCGCCAACATCAATCTGCTGGGCATCGGCGGTGCGTTCTGGGGGCTGGTGATCGGGCTGCTGGCGTATGCCGTGCTCAATGGGCGGTGGTCACCACGCCCGGCGCAGACCGGCGCGGCGGAGCTACCGGTGAACAAGGGGGTGAGCTGATGCCAGTCGATCATCCCACCTCCACCCGTCACCACCGTCACGGTCGCTACCCCGAGGCCCTCTCGGTGGAAGATTTCCGCCACAACCTGGCCGATGTACAACGGCGCATCGAGGTGGCCTGCCGGCGTGTCGATCGCGACCCGGCCACGGTGCGCCTGCTGCCGGTGAGCAAGACCAAGCCCGAGGCCAGCCTGCGCCTGGCCTATGCCGCCGGCTGCCGGATGCTCGGCGAGAACAAGGTGCAGGAGGCCCATGGCAAGTGGCAGTCCATGCAGGACCTGGGCGACTTGCAATGGTCGGTGATCGGTCACCTGCAGACCAACAAGGCCAAGCTGGTGGCGCGCTTCGCCACGGAATTCCAAGCCCTGGATAGCCTGCGCCTGGCCGAGGCGCTGGATCGCCGCCTGCAGGTCGAAGGCCGTGCACTGGACGTGTTCGTGCAGGTCAACACCTCCGGCGAGGCGAGCAAGTACGGCCTCGCCCCGAAGGATGTAGCGACGTTCGTCCAGGCACTGCCGGCATTTTCCGCGCTGCGGGTGCGCGGGCTGATGACCCTGGCGCTGTTCTCCAGCGAGGCCGAGCGGGTGCGCCAGTGCTTCGTGCGCCTGCGTGAGCTGCGCGATCGACTGCGCGAGGACGCGCCATCTGGCGTCGAGCTGGAGGCGCTGTCGATGGGCATGTCGGGGGATTTCGAGATCGCCATCGAGGAGGGCGCCACGGTGGTGCGCGTCGGCCAGGCGATCTTCGGCGCCCGCGCGCTGCCGGACAGCCACTACTGGCCGGGCGCCGTGCCCGCTGAACAACCCTGATCTTTTCCATTGCTGCCGTGAGGTTCGATCCATGTCCACCGCTCATTCCCATCTGATGCGTGCCTATGCCCGCCAACCGCTGTCCTTCGTTCGTGGCAGCGGTGCGCTGCTGTGGGATGAAGAGGGTGTCGAGTACCTCGATGCCATCGCCGGTGTGGCTGTCACCAGCCTGGGCCATGCTCACCCGGAGATCGCGGCGGTCATCGCCGAGCAGGCGGGGATGCTGCTGCACACCTCCAACGTCTTCCGTATCGATTGGCAAGAGCGGCTGGGCGAGCGCCTTTGCGCGCTCACCGGGATGCAGCGCGCCTTCTTCTGCAACTCGGGGGCCGAGGCCAACGAGGCAGCTCTCAAGCTGGCGCGGTTGCATGGCCAGCGCCGCGGCGTTGCCCAGCCGACGATTCTGGTGATGGACAACGGCTTCCATGGACGCACCCTCGGCACGCTGTCCGCCTCGGGCAACCCAGCCAAGCAGGCCGGTTTCGAGCCATTGCTGGAGGGCTTCGTGCGTATGCCCTACGACGATATCGAAGCTGTTCGTCGGGCTGCCGAGCAGCATCCGGACATCGTCGCGGTGCTGCTCGAACCGGTGCAGGGCGAGGGCGGCATCCGCGTCGCCAGTCGTGCTTATCTGCGTGAATTACGCGCCTTGTGCGACCAGCATGGCTGGCTGTTGATGGTCGATGAAATTCAGTCAGGCATGGGGCGCACCGGCGCCTGGTTCGGCCATCAGCATGCGGGCATCACCGCCGACGTGATGACCCTGGCCAAGGCCCTGGGCAACGGTGTGCCGATTGGCGCTTGCCTGGCACGCGGGGCGGCGGCTGATCTGTTCTCTCCGGGCCTGCATGGCTCCACGTTTGGTGGCAATCCACTGGCGTGCCGGGTGGCTTGCAGCGTGCTCGAGATCATGCAGCGCGAGCGCCTGCCGGAGCGTGCAGCTGTACTGGGTGACCGCCTGCTCGGACGACTGCGGCAGGCGCTGGGCAATCACCCCGAGGTCATTGCCATCCGAGGGCAGGGTCTGATGGTCGGCATCGAACTTAACAGGCCGTGCAAGGAACTGGTGGGAAGGGCGCTGACCGAACAGCGCCTGCTGATCACCGTTACCCGTGACAGCACGATTCGCCTGCTGCCGCCGTTGATCTGCAGCGAGGCGCAGATCGACGAGATCGCGCGGCGTGTTACCCAGTTACTGAAACCTGCGAACTGACCCACAAGGAAATGACCCCCATGTATGACACCGCCCTGAGTCTGGCCGACTTCGACCCTGAACTGGCCGAGGCCGTGCGCCTGGAAGAAGGCCGCCAGGAAGATCACGTCGAACTGATCGCCTCCGAGAACTACGCCAGCCCGCTGGTGATGGCGATGCAGAACTCGGTGTTCACCAACAAGTACGCCGAAGGTTATCCGGGCAAACGCTACTACAGCGGTTGTGAACATGTGGACGTGGCCGAGCGCCTAGCCATCGAGCGGCTCAAGGCGTTGTTCGATTGCGACTACGCCAACGTCCAGCCTCATGCCGGGGCCCAGGCCAACGCGGCGGTATTTCTGGCGTTGACCAACCCTGGCGACACCGTGATGGGCATGAACCTGGCGCAGGGTGGTCACCTGACCCATGGCAATCCGTCCAACTTCTCCGGGCGACATTATCGCATCGTGCCCTATGGCCTCGACCCCGAAACCGGCCTGATCGACTACGAAGAGATGGAGCGTATCGCTCTGGAGACCCGGCCGAAGATGTTGATCGGCGGTTTCTCTGCCTACTCACGCCACAAGGATTGGGCGCGCATGCGCGCCATCGCCGACAGGGTAGGGGCGACCTTCTGGGTGGACATGGCACATGTCGCCGGCCTGGTGGCCGCCGGTGAGTATCCCAGCCCGCTGCCGCATGCCCACGTGGTCACCAGCACCACCCACAAGACCCTGCGCGGCCCGCGTGGCGGCATCATCCTGGCCAAGGGGCAGGGCTACGACTTCTATAAACGGCTCGATTCCGCGGTATTCCCGGGTATCCAGGGTGGGCCGCTGATGCACGTCATCGCTGCCAAGGCCGTGGCCTTCAAGGAGGCGCTGCTGCCTGAATTCAAGGCTTATCAGCGCCAGGTGGTCAGCAACGCCCGGGCCATGGCCGCCGTGCTGCAGCAGCGTGGCTATCGCATCGTCTCGGGGGGCACTGACAACCACCTGATGCTGATCGATCTGTCCGACAAGCCCTATACCGGCAAGGAGGCGGACGCAGCGCTGAGCGATGCGCATATCACCGCTAACAAGAACTCGGTGCCCAACGACCCGCGTTCACCGTTCGTGACCTCGGGGCTGCGCATAGGCACGCCGGCGGTGACCACGCGTGGCTTTGGTATTGCCGAATGCGGACGCCTGGCCGGCTGGCTGTGCGACGTACTGGATTCGCTCGAGGTAGGTGGCAAAGCGCAAATGGAAGTGCGTGACCGGGTGCGCCAGGACGTGACGGAGCTGTGTCGGCGCTTTCCGGTTTATCGCTAGCGGCAGCTAGGGCGGGCGTAGGAAGCGCAGGGCCATAGGGCGTACTCGTGAAGCAGTACGCCGCTCTGGTTTCTAACGCTCGTGGTTGAAATGGATCGGCGGACTGTTCGCTTCGCTCCTGAGTCCGCCCTAGATCCTAGGCAGGTGGCAGGGGGCGAGTATGGAAGCGGCCGCTGCCCGGCTTGAAGCGGGCGGCCATGCTCATCAGCACCAGGGTAGCAGCGGCCATTGCCAGCCAACTCAGGCGCAGGTCGGCGGTGTACTGGCGCAGCAGGCCTGCCAGGAATGGCGCTGTGGCGGCGATCAGGTAGCCGCCGCCCTGCACGAAGGCCAGTAGGTCGCCGGTCTGGCGCGGGTCGTCCAGGTGATCCTGGGCCACCACCAGCGATAGCGGAAACAGCGCGCCGATGCCCACGCCCAGCAGCAGGCAGATTGGCACTACCAGTTGCAGCGGCGCGAAGATCAGGCCGAGCAGACCCGCCAGCAGCGCCAGTAACACCACCGCCAGCAGTGCACGCCGATCCGGGTAGCGCGGCAGCAGGCTCGATACCAGCAGGCCGGCGAACACCTCGCAGAGCGTCAGCGCCGCCAGCAGCAGCCCGCTGGACTGCGCGCTCCAGCCCAGTGCTGTGTAGTACGGCGGCAACCAGGCCAGTACCAGCGTATAACCGGCGGTGCCCACACCGAAGAAACTCATCAGCAACCATGCCCTGGGTGAACGCCAGACATCCAGATGAGGCAGCGTTTGCGCTGCCATCGCGGCCTGTGCGGGCGCCGTGCGTTGCCAGAATGCTGCCGCGAGCACGGCAGGCAGCGTCCAGCTCGCCAGCGCCCATGACCAGCCCAGCGACTGCGCCAGCCAAGGCGTCAGCGCTGCACCGAAGGCCGCGCCGCCCATGATCGCGCAGCTATAGAAACCGATCAGGCGACCACTGTCGGCGGCAAAGCGCGACTTGATCAAACCCGGCAGTAATGCCTGGACGAAGGCGATCCCGGCGCCAGCCAGCAGTGCGGTGGCAATCAGGGTGGTGGCATCTGGTAGCACGCCGCGCAGCAGACAGGCGAGAGCGATCAGCAGTACGCCGAAGAGAATCCCGTTGCGTTCGCCAAGGCGCTGGCGCAACAGACCAGCGGCCAGGGCGCCGAGACCCATGATCACCACGGGCAGGCTGGTCAGCAGGCTGGCACCGATATGATCCAGGCCGCTATCTAGCTGGATACGGTCGAGCAACGGGCCGATGGCCGCCAACACTGGGCGCAGGTTCAGACCGAGCAGAACGATGGCGATCAGCAGCAGGGGCTGGCGCTTCATGCTTGTGTTTCCTTCGCCCCACCCCAGGCCACCAGCAGTACGCCGCCGATGATGCACAGCGCCGCCAACAGCATGCTCAGGCTGCCCTGTTCGCCGAGTAGGCCGATGGCGATGGCCGCACCGGTGATTGCTGCCACCGAGCCGATCTGGCTGAGAAACACCGTGCCGGCCAGGTTCTGCAGAACGAAGAACAGCGCATAGACGGCCGCGAACAGCAGCATCTGCAAGGCCAGCAGGCCCACTGCCGCAGTACCTTCCAGGCGGGGTGCGAGGTCGACGCCGAACAGGCCCAGCGGCACCAGCAGCAGCGCGCCGCCGAGCAGCATGCCGGGGGCCAGGGACAGCGGGCTGGCACCTTTCGGCCAGTAGCGAGCGCGGTAGATATTGCCGAGCGCCAGGAATACCGGCACGCAGAGCGCCGCCAGTACCCATAACAGGGGGCTGTCGCCGGCGTTGAGCTTGCCCAGCGCCAGCAACAGGCTGCCGGCCAGGCCGATGCAGATGCCCAGCAGACGAATGCGGCTCAGCCCTTCCATGCGCAAGGCCAGGGCCAGCAGATAAGTGATCAGCGGTGGGAAGGCCAGGCACATCGAGGCGAAACCGGCACCGACATGACCAATCGAGCTGAACAGCAAACCGTTCGGTACGGCGATGCTGAGTAGCCCCGACGCCAGGTAATAACCCAGCAACCCAGGGCTGATGCCGGGGCGCTCGCCGCGTAGCCAGGTGAACAGCAACAGCAGCAAGCCGCCGCCCAACAGGCTCCAGAGCAGGTAGGCCATGGCTGACCAGCCGACGTTGCCGGCCAGTTTCACCAGGATGCTGGTCAGCCCCATCAGTGCGCCGATGGTGAGCAATAATGACAAGGCGAGAACGGGACGAAATTGGGAGCCGGGCATGCAGCTGTCTCCTGAGAGTGAATGCGTTACGATGCAAACATTCTTTTTGAAAAGTATCTTGATGGCAAGATAAATCGAGGGCGATATGCAAGACCGCGCACAATTGGCTGCCGAACAATGGCTTCGACAGCGGCCAGATCTGGATGGTTTTTCCATGGCGGTGATCGGCCGCCTGGGCGAGCTCAGCCAGGTGATCAGCCGCGATCACCTGCTGCCATTCTTCGCCGCGCACGGCCTGCAGGCCGGTGAGTTCGACCTGCTCGCGACCTTGCGCCGCTCGGGTGAGCCCTATGCGCTGATGCCCACGGTGCTGTACGAGAGCGCGATGATTTCCTCAGGCGGCATGACCAGCCGCATCGACCGTTTGGAAAAGGCCGGGTTGATCGAGCGGCGCAAACACCCCAGCGACCGCCGTGGCGTGCTCGTGGCGCTGACGCCGGCCGGCTTTGAATTGATCGACGGCATGCTCGCGGCCCATGTGGCCAACCTGCAGCGCGTGCTTTCAGGGCTAACCGCCGACGAGCAGCGAACGTTGCATGAATTGAATGGCAAGGTGTTGGCAGGGTTGGTGGAGCGAGACGGGGAGTAGTTGTGTTGATGGCTCCCACGCTCCGGCGTGGTAGCAAGCCCGTGACGCTCTGCGTCACAGCACAGCGTGTAACTGCCCGTGGTGGACACTGGAGCGTCGAGGGCTGCATTCCCACGCAGAGCGTGGGAAAGATCATGAAATTGAATGGCAAGGTGTTGGCGGATTTGGCGCAGAAGGGCGTCGAGTGATCGACGTGTTCGATAGCTCCCGCCCTCGTGAGTGCGAGGCCATGACGCCCTGAGTGCTGCCCAGCGTGTGGACGCCGGATGGCATTGCCACGCAGCGCGTGGGAGTGCTCAAGATGTACTCAGCCGCCGCGAGGGTTGAAGCCCTGGAGTTGACGCTTCAGCGTTTTGAGCCACGATCTTCTGGCGGTATAGCGAAATAGGCGCACATATGGAATCGGTCTGGATCGCAGCGGGTGTCTTCGTATGTCTGTTGTCGGCATCCCTGCTCATGATGCATTGGTACCCCAAACTCTCGGCTCGTCACCGAGATGAAGAGACCAACACAGTGGTTCGCCTGGTCGCCAATATCTTTGTGGTCATGACCTCGCTGGTGTTCGGCCTGATGATCAATTCGGCCAAGAACACCTTCGAAGCGATCGACACCAACATGCACGCCTACGCGACCAGCCTGATCATTTTCGATCGAACCCTGAAGACCTACGGTGACCGGGCGCAGGACACGCGCGAACACCTGGCCGCCTACGTGGAGCACGCTATCGCCAATCCTTATCGCGGCGATGAAGCACTTCAGCATCGAGCGAGTCCCGCTACTCAGTTTCTGGATGACATCGGTGTGGTCCTGGCTGCCATCAGGCCCGAAACTCGTTATCAAGAAACCATGCTCAGTGACCTTCGCCAGCAGTACCACTCACTCATAGAACAGCGTTGGCGAATCGTGGAGCAGTCCGAAGGGACGATACCGATGCCTCTCATCGGCATGCTCGTCGCCTGGATGACGCTGATCTACGCCAGCTTTGGCTATCGCGCGCCGAACAACCCGATGGTGATTGGCATGTTCGCCTTGTCTGCACTGCTGATTGCCGCCTCCGTGTACCTGGTTCTGGACATGGACATTCCTTTCCACGGGCCGATACAGATATCAGACGCACCATTGCGCAGAGCCTTGGCGGAAATGCAGATGTAGTCCGGGTTTCCTAGAGAGCGCAGCCATCCGTGAGGGGGAGGGCCAAGCGCAGTGGTCCAGTGCCAAGCACTCGTTCCGCTCACATACAGTGATGTTCCAGCAGGAAATCCACGAATACCCGCACCCGTGCCGGCATCGCCGAGCCGCCGACGAACACCGCATGAATCGGCTCCCGATCACCGGGGTTGAAGGCTTGCAGCAGCGGCACTAAGTCGCCGCGCTGCAGGTCCTCTGCGACGCTGAATTCGCCGATGCGTGCGATGCCGGCGCCGACCCGGGCGAACTGCGCCAGCGCCTCGCCGCTGCTGCATTCGATATTGCCGCAGACCTTGAGCGAGAACGCCTGGCCGTCACGGATGAACGGCCAGTTGGGTTCGGCGCGGCGGAAGTTGAAACGCAGGCAGTTGTGCTGCAGCAGGTCTTCCGGTTGCTGCGGCGTGCCATGGCGCTCTAGGTAATCGGGGGAGGCCACCACCACCTGGCCGGTTTCGCCGACCTTGCGGGCGGTCAGCGGGCTGTCCGGCAGATGGCCGAAACGCACGGCCACGTCAGCTTGGCCGCCGAGGATGTCGACCACTTCGTCGCCCAGGCTGAGGTCGACGGTAATGTTCGGGTAGCGCGCGCTGAAGGCTGCCACCAGCGGCACGATGGCCAGCCGGCCATGACCGAGTGCGGCGCTGACGCGCAAGCGACCCCGTGGCACACCCTGATCGGCGATGGCTTCTTCGACTTCCGCCATATCGGCAAGGATGCGCCGGGCGCCGCGCAAGTACGCCTCGCCCTCGGCGGTAAAGGTGATCGCGCGGGTGGTGCGCAGTAGCAGGCGGGTGCCGAGACGCTGTTCGGTGCGCGCGATGATCCGGCTGACCGCCGAGGGCGTCAGCCCCAGTGCACGTGCGGCGGCCGACAGGCTGCCTTGCTCCGCCACGGTGGCGAACACCACCATGTCGCCTGACCTGCCGTTGAAGTCCATTTGTGCTCCGTAAGCAAAGGTGTTTGCCAGAAATGCCATCTACCGCCGTCGAGGTTTGGATCCTAGCATTCGCGGCATAGATGAGGAGCCTTTCCATGCGTATCAATCCACCACTCGTTGCACTCTCCATCGGGGCCTTTGGCATCGGTGTCACCGAGTTCGCCCCTATGGGCATGTTGCCCGGCATCGCCAGCGATCTCGGTGTTTCCATTCCTGCTGCCGGCCTGCTGGTCAGCGCCTACGCGCTGGGCGTGCTGCTCGGCGCGCCACTGATGACCCTGACCACCGGCCGGATTCCCCGGCGCTACCTGCTGATCGGGCTGATGGCCATCTTCACCCTGGGCAACCTGATGTCGGCGTTGGCGACTGACTACACCAGCCTGCTGATCGCGCGGGTGGTCACCTCACTGAACCACGGCGCCTTCTTCGGCGTTGGCTCCATCGTCGCCGCCAGCGTGGTCGCACCAGACAAACGCGCAGGGGCGGTGGCAGCGATGTTCATGGGCCTGACCCTGGCGACCATCGGCGGCGTGCCGCTGGCGGCCTGGTTCGGTGAAGTGCTCGGCTGGCGCACGGCGTTCTGGGGCATTACCGGCCTCGGTGTATTGGCCATGCTCGCGCTGTGGTTCGCCCTGCCCAACGTGCCGCTGCCGAAAAGCGACGGCGTGCTGGCAGAAATCCGCGTGCTGGGCCGTGGCCCGGTGCTGGCAGCCCTGGCCCTGACCGTGATCGGCTCCAGCGCGATGTTCACCGTGTTCACCTATATCGCACCGATCCTCAGCAGTGAGACCCAGGCGTCCACCGCTTTCATCACCGCCATGCTGGTGCTGTACGGCATCGGCCTGACGTTGGGCAACGTGTGGGGTGGCAAGGCCGCGGATCGCTCCATCGACCGCACCCTGATCGTCTCGCTGAGCGCGCTGATTCTGGTCTTGCTGGCCTTCACCGTGCTAATGCGCTGGCCGCTGCCGGCCGCCGTGGCCATCCTGATCTGGGGCATCGCCAGCTTCGCCATCGTGCCTCCATTGCAGATGCGCGTGATGGAAGCCGCCAAGGAAGCGCCCAACCTGGCCTCGGCAGTGAATATCGGTGCCTTCAACCTGGGCAACGCCATTGGTGCGGCACTGGGCGGTGCGGTGATCAACGCTGGTTTGGGCTATCCGGCGATCTCCCTGGCCGGTGCAGCGATGGCGGGGGTAGGGCTGCTGATGGTGCTGGGGTTTGCCTGGCGTTCCAGGGCGGTGGCTCCGGCGGTGGTGTAGGGGACGTGAGGTAGGAGAAAGGCTTACTGACGGCCAAGTGCGTAGGGCGTACGGGGGGGCGATCCGATCCACCCGGCGCGCTACGCACTGCCAGTGTTTGCTTTCGATGCCAGCGCTCACTGCGCGGCATCGATGGCCTTGGCCCAGGCCTGTAAGGCGTCTCGAGCGGCCAAGGCGATCTCCTTGTCGCTCCGGCCGGTGAATTCACGCTCCAGCGCATCCGCCGCGATCAAGCCGGCGATGGTTGGCTTACCGACTGCGTCGGTCAGGTCCAGCCACTCAACCCAGCTCGCAGGCGTGTCGTACCAACGCAGGTAGCCGGTCGGCGAGCGCGGCCACCAACGCTGCTCGAACTGCAGCACGACCTTTTCCAGCTTACCCATGCCCAGGTGGGCCAGCGCATCGCGTTGGGCCGGCGGCAGTTCGGGGAGAAAGTGCAGGGTTTTGATTACGCCGAGCGGCACGGTGCAGATGCAGAAGTCGCCGCGCTCGTCATTGATGCGCAGCTCGTCGTCGCGCCAGTCGATCTGGCTGACGGGCTGGCTCAAGCGGATGTCGAGCCCGCTGGCCAGGTGCTCGATGATCTGGCTGTAGCCGCCGGGTAGAAAACGATCTTCGTTACCGACGCCTTCCTCGTCGAGTGATGCCACCGAAAGCTGGGTAAGCGGCAGGCAGGCCTCGATAATCAGGTTGCCGTCGATCGCATAACGCGTTGCCCGGGCTTGGTCCGGCTCCAGACCCGCCAGGTAGCGCTCGATGCCTGCAGCCAGGGGCAGGCTGCGGTCGACACCTTTGCGTAACGCCTGCCAGGCTTCATCGATACCCTGAACCGGCCCGTCGCTGGCGGCAGACAGCGGTTGACTGAAATCGGTCGCCACCATGTTTATCCCAAGGTGCTCCGCTTCGCGCGCCAATGTGTTGTCCGCGAACTGCTGCAGCCAGGCCGCTCCGACGTCGACGGTCACCTCGCCCAGTTGCAGGCTGTGGGTGCGCCCGCCAACGCGCTCACGCGCCTCGATCACCACGCAGTCGATACCATTGGCGCGCAGATGACGGGCGGCACCGAGGCCAGCGCAGCCCGCACCTATCACGATCACTCGCCGGGCTCCGGCCTGGACGGCGAGGCGGGCCGCGCGAATGCCGTCGTCCCAGGCGCCGTGGGTCATGGCTGGCGCCTCGGGATTGCAGGCTTCACCAGCGATGACGAGGCGCCCATCCAGGCACTCGCCCAGCACAAATCGATGTTGCGGCCTGCCGTCAGGTAACAGGGTGCTGTATGCCCCCAGGCTGTAGGCATCGTCACGCCAGTGGGTGACGTGCCAGGCGGTGGGGTGATACATGAAAAACTCCCTTTCAATATGGTGCCTGTCATGGCGTCAGGCGCGCGGCGGAATATCTCAGTTGCCGTGATCGATGGCCAGATACTTGAGTGCAATCAGCACAGGCCGCAATGTTGAATTCCTGCAAAAGTAGTCTGGTGTGAGCATGGCGATACCACGCAATTGCCAGTTGCGGACGCTGGAGTGTCGAGGGCTGCGTTTCCACGCAGAGCGTGTCTACCCGGTTGCGGGACTTCTCGCTGGCGCTGCTATCCCAGGTGCTGAGTTCTTTCTAGTATCGACGGTGCTTTACGCAAAGGTGGACAAGCTTCGCGTTGTCCACCCTACATCGCGCTTCAGCGTAGGGTGGATGACGCTTTTCTCATCCACCGTTACTGCGGATGTCCGGGTACTTGTTGGCGGTTACTCCCGCCAGGCTCCCGCTAAACCGTCGGCACCGTCCCTCCATCGATGACGAATTCAGTACCAGTGATGGACGCGGCGCGGGGGGAGGCTAGGAAGGCGATGAGATCCGCCACTTCGTCCGGCCTGGATGGGCGACCGAGAGGGATGCCGCCCAGGGCCTGCATGATGAGTCGCTTGCCGCCTTCATAGTCGGTGCCGGCCTCCTGCGCGAGCCGCTCGGCCAGGGCGACCGACGCTTCAGTTTCGACCCAGCCCGGCGATACCCGCACCACCCGGACACCCTGGGTCGAGACTTCTTTCGACAGGCTCTTGCTGTAAGTGGCGAGCGCCGCCTTGGCTGCGGCGTAGGCGGTGGTGGCTTCTGCCAGCGGCAGTCGGCTCTGGATCGAGGTCACATGAACGATGACGCCTGCCTGGTGTGCAAGCATCATCGGGAGCAGGGCGCGATCAAGGCGCACGGCCGGCAGCAGATTGAGATCGAATTCGCGCTGCCACTGATCATCGTCCAGCGCCGCGAAGCCGCCCGCGGGGGCCGATGAGCCGCCCAGCACATGGATGATGATGTCCACCTTGCCCAGGCGCTTGCGTGCTTCCTCGACCAGGGCGTCGCAGCCTTCACGCGTCGACAGATCGGCCTGAATGAACAGTTCATCCGGCAGGTCATGGTTCACCTGGCGCGCCGAAGTCAGCACCTTGGCGCCTTTCGCGATGAAGCGGTTCACCACCGCGCGACCGACGCCCTTGGTACCGCCGGTGACCAGTACGTGCTTATCGTTCAGGTCGAGGTTCATCACGGTGCGATCTCCAGTGAGCGAATCTGGCCATCCGTGAGTGCGAACAGGTGTTTGAGCAGCACCGGGCTGCCGGGGAAGTCGCCCGCTACGCGTGCGGTGACGGTCAATGCATCGTCTCGCTGTGAGGCATCCACGGGCTCGACGCGGTAGCTGAAGGCCTGCCGAGCCTCCCGTTGCCAGGCCAGGATGGCGTCGATGCCCTGGTGCGTGCGTTTCTCGTCGATCACCGTCGCGTCCGCGTGGAAGCATGTGGCAAGGCGTGCCGGGTCGTCGCCATTGCTGATGGCGAAGTAGGTGTTCACGGCTTCGGGCAGTTGCAGACTCATGGCCTGATTTCCTCTCGTAGTGGGTAGGGCGCTACGGGAGTGATCTTGCTGCTCGATGGATAATTTGCTCAACTGGGACAGAATTAATGACTCGTCCCGAATATCAGGATAATCCAATGGCCGACCCGCGCCTGGGCCTCAACGAATTGGAAGCGGTGCTGGCCGTGGCTCGCCGGGCCTCGTTCCGCCAGGCCGCCATCGATCTCGATGTGTCCACCACCGCCTTGAGCAACACCATCGCCAAGCTGGAGACCAGCCTGGAAACCCGCCTGTTCAATCGCACCACGCGCAGTGTGTCGCTGACCGAGGCGGGGGCGCTGTACCTGGAGCAGGTCGGGCCGGCGTTGCAGGACGTTCGTACGGCGCTTGAAGCGGTGCGTTCGCATAATGCCGGGCCGGCGGGGACGCTGCGCATCAATGCGTTTGCCAGTGCGGCCCGCGCAACCCTGATGCCCTTGGTGCTGGAGTTTCTGCAGCGCTATCCGCACGTACACATCGACATGGTGACCGAAGGCCGTCTGGTGGACATCGTCGCGGGCGGGTTCGACCTCGGGGTGCGCTCGGCGAATCTCGTGCCCAGCGACATGATCGTCATCCCCCTCGGGGCGCCGCAACGTTACGCCGTGGTCGGCACGCCGGGCCACTTCGAACAGCACGGGCGACCGCGCACTCCGGCGGATCTGCTGCGCCATGCCTGCATCCGCATCCGCCTGCCCAACGGTGCGATCTATCCCTGGCAATTCGAGCGGGCAGGGGAGGTGACGAGGCTCGATGTCGCCGGGCCGCTCACGCTCGATGAGTCCGGTGTGGCCAAGGCGGCGGTGCAAGCGGGGGTAGGGCTTGGCTTCTTCATGGAGCAGGACGTGAGGGCTGAAATCGAGGCCGGGCAGTTCGAGCGGGTACTGGAGGGCTGGACGCCGCCTCTGGAAAGGCTGTGCCTGTACTACCCCAATCGCCGCAATCCGTCTGCAGCACTCAAGGCCTTCACTGCCCTGGCGCGGGAGCGCTTGGCCGGCAAGGGCGAACCGCGTTGAGTGCCAGGCGTGGGAGCGGTTTTGCCAAGAGCCGTTTCCCTGGTTCTCACGCGTCTGCGTGAGAACAAGTCTGTGACGTTCTGCGGCACGGCCTAGCGCGCAATTGCTTGTGGTGGACAGTGGAGTGTCGAGGGCTTGCATGCCCACGCAGAGCGTGGGAACGATCAAAATATGAAACCCCTGCGTACTGGCTCTTGGCTGCTCAGATCTGTGAACGGAATACGATGGCTCCCACGCTCCGGCGTGGGAGCAAGCCCGTGACGCTCTGCGTCACAGCGCAACACGCAGCTGCCCGTGGTAAACGCTGGAGCGTCGAGGGCTGCATTCCCACGCAGAGCGTGGGAACGATAAAAACTGGCTCCTTCTTCGGTTCTGCGTAACCGTGGCAGTACTGCGTCACTGCGCTTCGCGCTTGAGAAACACTTTCACGCCTGGTGTTTCTGGGAGCGGCTGGGTTGCAGGGGTCACCAACACCTCGGCTTTGAATCCTGCGCAAGGGATATCGACATCCATCATTCCGACCTCGAAGGTGCTAATGATCTCCTCGATTTCCTCCCGGTCGGTTGCCGAGTCCTTTTCGAGAAAGAAGGAAACAGGCCACACTGGGCGATTCAGATCGATGGCCACCATGCGGACGTTGCTGGAAATGGCGCCGAGCATGGCCTGGGTGAGGATGGCCAAGACCATGTTCTGATCGTCAGTGCTCATGCGGCCTGCAGCCTCGCTATTCAATATGCGTCAGCTCCGGGTATGAGTCTTCTAGCGCACGGACAATATGCTCAAGGTCAGTTTCCACATCCCATGACGAGCTGTCGACGGCACGCAGCAAGAGCCGTTGTTTGCCGCTTTCATCCTTTGCCGTTATCTCCCCGTCGATGATTTGAATGCCAGGTGTGACCAGATGCAGCAGTTGAAAAATGCTGAGCGGCGCTGCTGGGGATAGCGCTTCAAGCTGCTCAGCGCCTGGCTCTGGCGCTACCTCGGTAATTTTGACGTACCACTGGAGATCGGTCAGTGATTTGCCGATGCAAAGCAGTATCTCCGAGAGGCTGATGTAGTGGTCGTCTCGCCAGGCAGACATGGAGTGCTTCATGCTTGGGGTTCAACGCTGTCGACGGTGAATGAGAGTGTTAAACCGGCTTCTTGCAGGACTTGGCTTGCCGTGTCGATAAAGCAAGCCGCATCGGCGGAAAGGGCGTTGGCGAAATCGATACTAACCGCCAGCTCCTTATCTTTTGCTGCTGGGTAAGCGCTGTATATTTCTTGGCTCTCCACGAAGCGAATGTAACCGTTGAGTTTTTCTTGTAGCAGGTAAAGGTGCCTTGGCTCATCTGACCAGTCCAAGTGATCAAATATCTTCAAGATCATATTGCCAGTGCTTTTGTCGATGCCGATTGCATCAATTTTATCTGTGTCTTCGACTGTGCTCATTGAGTTGCTTGGCTGTTCATTAGAAGATTTATCTCAAGGAGTGTTAGATAATTCCGAAGTTTACGAATTTTCCGTGATTCAGCCATGCTGGTAAGTCATCCGTGTATTTTTCAAGTATGCCTATAAGAGAGTTCTTGGACGCTAGAAGGGAATTAGAAAGCATCAATCCATCGGCGAAGCAGGCTTGGAAGAAGTCGTCGCCAGGCTCATCCCATACAGTAGAAATTAACTCTTCAGGAGGCAGGTCGAGAGAGTTTTCAACTAGCGTGTACCAGCCTTCCTCAAGGCTTGAGTGTTGATCGCTCACGTAGACTTGAAAGAGGAAGAATTGGCCGTTTTTCTGCAGATTAATAGCTGGGAAGTCTTGGTTTCCGCGCTCGTTAATGCTGAGCGAAAGATGATCCTCTTCTGAGTGGGAGAAATTTTCAAGTGAGAAGAGGATAAAGTCCAAGCCTTGCCTGATGTCATTGAGTTTGAACTCGATAAAGCGCGTGCTGCCTGGCTTCGGGAATAAGGTTAGTGTGACCATCTTCCTGTGCTCCATGCCATGGGCTGATCCAACCATAGCCGGATCTTACCCGGCGGCCTATGTGCAAAGTCTTGCGCACCGCTTTGTTGCTGTACAGCTTTGTGAACGGTGCACACAAAATACGTTGCCAAACGAAAAGGCGAGGGCATGCCCTCGCCTGAGTCGTTACAGCTGTAACTCCGTTCGCAATGCCTGATGCCTGCCGCCTAGCGGGGAGCACAGGCGCTGGTGGATGCGGCTGAGAAAGCCCAGCTCGAAGGCATGGCGCTGAGCACCCGGCGGGTACAGCTGGCGCTCCAGCAGCAGATTGGCCCAGAGCCAGCCGCTATTGACGTCGTCCAGCCAGGCTTGGGCTGTTTGCACGCCGTGGCCGAAGCTCGCTTGGCAATCTGCATTCCAGCCAAATTCGGCAGGCGGTTGCCCATCATGGCTGGGCAGGTGGGTGAGATAGCGTTGCAGCTCAATCATGCTCGGCCCTCCCGGCTGCCTGGGCGATAGCCCGGCGGTAGAGCACGATCAACTCGCTCAGCAGTGCGTGGGTGGTGCTTGCCAATTCCGGCTCCGGCATCCGCCGCAACAGCTTGGTCAGCAACGCTGCCCGATACTCGGCTGCTGCCTGCAACGGGCAATTGTCGGCTACATGGCTATGCAACGGATTGCATGGTGTAGGGAAGGGGATAACGACGGATTCAGACTTGGTCATGCAGTACCTCCAAAACGGAAGTTGGCACAACAGCCAGCAGCCCAGGGCGGAGCCCTTGGGTAAAAGGGGGATAGTGCATTTTCCTTATGCTCCTCGAACGATTTAAGGAGCCGCCATCCAGCCTTCCTACGGGCGTGGGTGGCGGACCGTGCAAGGGTAGGAATACCGGCGTCCGAGGGAACCGGCCAGGCCGAAGCCTGCCTCACACGGCCCGCCATAAATGCACGAGAAAACAACAGGCACAAAAAAAGCGCCTGCTCTCGACTATGGCGCTACCGCGCCCGGACAGAACGGGTTCCTACACCCGGTCACGGGATTGACCGTGACGGGGCGGACTGTAGCGCGGAGTGGGGGGTAGGGCAAGGTTTTGGATTGGCTGCTATCGGCCCAGAGTGTGTAAAAACACTTTCGTATCGTGGATGCCTCAGCTCAGCGCAGTTGGGCGAGTCGATTGCCCACGCATTTGCCACGATCAGCACCAGTAACGCTCCGGAGCGCTTATGAAGCATTTTAGCGCCACCTGGAGCAGCAAAAGCCAAGGGCTTTTACGCCGCCATTGCCTTCAACAAGCTTTCGGCACCGATGATTCTCATGACCCGCTTCATGTTGTAAGCGAGCACATTCAGACTCATCTCCGCGCTGACGCCGGCCAGCCTACGTGTGAGGAAATGCGTGGATCCCATCCATTGTTTGAGCGTCCCGAAGGGATGCTCAACAGTGCGCTTTCGGACTCGCAT
>NZ_FOWP01000019.1 GCF_900115475.1 Ectopseudomonas composti | reverse complement strand
GCTGCCGATCCTGCGTGCTGACGATGGCCGTTCGCTGCCGCAAACCTTCCAGGGTGCGCAGGTCACGTCCAATGAAATCGACGGCCTGACTCTGTACGGCGGCCAGTTCTGGAAGAACAGCCAGCGTAACGACGCCAGCCGTGAAGAGATGTCCTTCGGTGGCGTAGAGGGTGATGACTTCAACTTCGGCGGTGGTGAATACCGCTTCAACGGCAACAACACCATGGTCGGCGTCTGGCACGCGCGCCTGGAAGACGTCTACAAGCAGAGCTACGTGCAACTGACCCACAGCCAACCGGTTGGCGACTGGGTGCTGGGCGCCAACCTCGGCTACGTCAACGGCAAGGAAGAAGGTGCGGCCAAGGCCGGCAAGCTGGACAACAAGGTTTACCAGGGCGCACTCACCGCCAAGACGGGCAACAACAGCTTCACAGTGGCCTACCAACGTCTGAGCGGCGATACCAAGTTCATGCGTATCGACGGCGCCAGCGGCGGCACCCTGGTCAACGACGGTTTCACCAACAGCTACGACAACCCGGAAGAACGTTCCTGGCAGGTGCGTCATGACTACAACTTCGCCGGCCTCGGCATTCCGGGCCTGACCCTGATGAACCGTTACGTCAGCGGCTCCAACATCCACACCGGCGGGCGTACCGATGCCGAAGAATGGGGCCGCGAATCCGAGCTGGCCTACACCATTCAGGAAGGCACCCTGAAGAACCTCAGCGTGCGCTGGCGCAACTCCAATGTGCGCCGCGACGTCGGTACCGATCTGCACGAGAACCGTCTGATCATCAACTACCCGCTGTCGATTCTGTAAGCCCCACGCGTCATCGCTGCACAAGTGACTCCTAGTGTTACGGCACGTTCAGCCCGTCCTCGTGACGGGCTTTTTTTTGATGTGCAACTGTTCGAGGTAGTAACCCATGCGCTGGATTATCGAACGCAGCGCCGACCTCAAGGTCGGGCACAAACTCCTGCTGGGCTTCTCGCTGGTCATGCTCCTGACCGTGGCTGTAGGGCTGGGTGGCTGGCGCACCGCCAGTGACATCCTCGGGCATGCCGGACAATCGCTCCAGGTGGCAGATCTCAAGCAGCAGATTCTGCAACTCCGTGTACAGGAAAAGGACTACCTGCTGGCGCCACTGGCCAGCCATGCGGCTGCTATCGCCGATCAGCATGCACGTATCGCTGCACAACTGACCGATCTGCACGCCAATACCGAGCAGCGACAGCTGCTGCAGGGCAACGACGCTTATCTGCAGCAATTCGCCCAACTGAAAGCCACGCAGTCTCAAGCAGGCACGGCACAGACCGGGATGGCGATACGCGCCGATGAAGCACTGATCCAGTTCGAGATGGTCACTCAGGACCAGTTCAGCCTGATTCGCGATCAACTGTTCGATGGCGAAATGGCGACGCAGAGCAGTCTTGACCAGGCCGAAACGGCAGCACGCCTGAGCCAGACGCTCTTGCAACTGCGCCTGGCGGAAAGTCAGTTCATCCGCAGCGGCACAAGCGCCGATGCCGACTTCTGGCAAACACGCTTCGCGACCATGACCGAGGCGGCGCAGCAACTGCGCACGCAACTGGCGGCCCTGCAGCAGGCATCCCTGGACGAGGCACTGCGTGCACTCGACAGCTACCGCGAATCCTTCGAGCACTATCGTCAGAGCCGCGAGGCTGAACAGCAGAGTCGCAGGCAACTGGCTGACCTGGCGCAAGGCATGCTGCAGCAAGGCAGCGACCTGCAGCAGTACCAACAACAGGCCATGCATGAAAGCAACCGCATGTCCCTGCAGGCCCTTGCCCTGCTTACCGCCGCCGCGCTGCTGCTGGCCTTGCTCGCTAGTTGGCTGATTCGCCGCCTGATCGTCGGGCCGTTGCAACACTGCCTGCTGCTGGCGCAACAGGTTGCAGCCGGCGACCTCAGTGGTTCTCGCACCGCCACACGACGTGATGAGGTTGGCCAGCTTCTCGGAGCGCTGCAGAGCATGCGCGACCACCTGCGCGAATTGATCGAGCAGATCGGCGGCAGCGCAACGCAGATTGCCGCAGCAGCGGAACAGCTCTCGGCCGTCAGCGAACAGACCCGCGCCGGCGTGCGTGAGCAGAGCGAGGAATCCAACCAGACAGCCGGCGCCATGCAGCAGATGGTCGCCAGCGTGCAACAGGTGGCAGGTGACGCCGAGCATGCCTCACAGGCCGCGCAACAGGCAGAGCAGCAAACCCGTGACGGCGATCGCCAGGTACGTCAGGTGGTCGAGCAGATCGAGCGCCTGGCCACCGAAGTGGCGCATACCGGCCAGACCGTTGGCCAGGTACAAGGCGAGAGCCAACGCATCGGCAGCGTGCTGGATGTGATCAAGTCCATCGCCGAGCAGACCAACCTGCTGGCGCTCAACGCCGCCATCGAGGCGGCGCGCGCCGGTGAACAAGGTCGCGGTTTCGCCGTGGTCGCCGATGAAGTACGCGCCCTGGCGCGCCGTACTCAGGATTCGACCCGCGAGATCGAAGCACTGATTGCCAGCCTGCAGAACCGCGTGCAGCAGGCCGTCGCCCAGACCCAGGCCAGCCAGAACCTGAGCCAGGAAGCCGTAAGCAGCGTCGAGCTGGCTGGCCAGAGCCTGACGCATATCAATCAGGCGGTTGCGCTGATCGAGCAGATGAACCAGCAGATCGCCAGTGCTGCCGAACAGCAGAGCGCAGTCGCCATGGAAATCAACCACAGCCTGGACAACGTGCGCAGCATCGGCGAGCAGAGCGCCAGTGCCACCGAGCAGACCGCGCTTTCGAGCGCCGAGCTGGCCAGACTGGGCGATGAATTGCAGCTGCGCATCGGCCGCTTTCGAACCTAAGGCCTGGAACTGGCCCTGGTCATCCCAGCCGTAGGGTGGACAACGCGCAGCTTGTCCACCCTACGGCTCATGAGCAAGACGCAATCGCTGCGCTTTCGCGGATTGCATCCGGCTACACCGACAATAATTGACCGCTAACCGCACGACTTCCCGGACGAATCATCCGACAGTGCTTGGCGCCTCGACAGTCGCCACATAAAATTCGGAACCAAGTTCCAATAAATAACAAGCGCGGAGATTGTCATGCCCAATGCCCCACTCGACTGCGACCTGCTGGTGGTCGGTTCCGGCGCGGCCGGACTGGCCGCAGCCATTAGCGCTGCACACCTGGGCAAACGGGTGATCCTGGTGGAGAAGGACGCGGTGCTGGGTGGTGCGACCGCCTGGTCCGGCGGCTGGCTGTGGGCGCCGCGCAACCCGCTGGCCCAGCGCGCTGGCATCGTCGAAGACATCGAGCAGCCACGCACCTACCTGCGCAACGAGCTGGGCGAGCATTATCGCCCCGAGCTGGTGGACGCCTTTCTGCAGAACTGCCCGGACATGGTGGCCTTCTTCGAACAGCACACCGCGCTACAGTTCGTCGACGGCAACGGCATCCCCGACATGCACGGTGACACGCCCGGCGCTGCCACCGGCGGTCATCAGGTCATCGCCGCGCCCTACGATGGCCGCGAGGTGCTCGACCTGTTGCCGCGCTTACGCAAGACCATGCGCGAGACGTCCTTCATGGGTATGCCGATCATGGCCGGTGCCGATCTCGCCGCCTTCCTCAACATGACCCGTTCACCCAAGGCGCTGCTGCACGTCATCCGGCGCTTCGCCACGCACCTCTATCACCTGGCTCGCTATGGTCGCGCCATGCACCTGGTCAATGGTGTGGCGCTGGTCGCCCGCCTGGCCCGCTCGGCGCAGGACCTGGGCGTGCAGATGCTGGAGTCCACGCCCGCGCAGCGCCTGATCGTCGAGAACGGCAGCGTATGCGGCGCCGTGGTGCTGCATGCCGGCGAGGAAAAGACTATCCGCGCCAAGGCCGTCGTGCTCGCGGCAGGCGGCTTCCCCAACGATCCGGCACGGCGCAAGGCGATGTTCCCGCGTGATGCCAGCGGCCACGATAACCTCGCCCTGCCGCCGCTCAGTTGCTCCGGCGACGGCCTGCGCCTGGGCGAATCCGCTGGTGGACGCGTGGCCGACGACCTGCGCTCGCCGGTGGCCTGGGCGCCAGTGTCGAAAGTGCCCTACGCCGACGGCAACGTCGGCCACTTCCCGCACATCATCGACCGCGGCAAGCCCGGCATCATCGGCGTGCTGCAAGACGGCCGGCGCTTCGTCAACGAGGCGGGCGGTTACTACGATTACGTCGACGCCATGCTCAAGGCCATTCCCGAGGATCAGGAAGCCTGCTCCTGGCTGATCTGCGACCACCGTTTCCAACGCCGTTATGGCCTGGGCTTCGCCCGCCCGGCACCGGTGCCGCTGTGGCCACATATCCGCAATGGCTACCTCAAGCGTGGCGCGAGCCTGGAAAAGCTGGCGCAGGCTTGTGGTATCGACCCAAGCGGACTGGTCGCCACGGTCAGCACCTTCAACGAACATGCACGCAACGGTGAAGACCCGCTGTTCGGCCGCGGCAGTACGCCCTTCAACCGCCGCAGCGGCGATGCGCAACACGACGGCCCTAACCCTTGCGTAGCACCCATCGAGCACGGGCCGTTCTATGCCGTGAAGGTACAACCGGGGTGCTTCGGCACCTTCGCCGGGCTGCGCACCGACGGCCAAGCACGAGTACTGAACAGCGACGACCAGCCCATACCGGGGCTCTACGCAGCCGGCACCGATATGGCCAGCCCCCTGGGCGGACACTACCCGTCGGGCGGCATCAACATTGGGCCAGCGCTGACCTTCGGCTACATCGCCGGGCGCCACGCGGCCACGATCTGACATCCTGCGGCCACGGATGGCAGGCATAAAAAAGCGCCGCCCGGATGCGTGGTCCGGGCAGCGCTCCATTGCTCGCGGCGATCAGTCCTGCAACGACTCCACACCCAGCTCGTCCCACACCGCCTCGGCCAGGTGGAAGGTGGCGTTGGCCGCCGGGATGCCACAGTAGATGGCGCTCTGCATGATCACTTCCTTGATCTCGTCGCGGCTCACCCCGTTGTTCTTCGCCGCACGCAGATGCAGCTTCAGCTCACCCTCGCGGTTCATGCCGATCAGCATGGCGATGGTGATCAGGCTGCGGGTGTGACGTGGCAGGCCAGGGCGCGTCCAGATATCGCCCCAGGCATGGCGGGTGATCATCTCCTGGAACTCTTCGTTGAACGGCGTCAGGCTCTGCAGGCTGCGGTCGACGTGGGCGTCACCGAGCACCGCGCGGCGCACCTGCATGCCAGCTTCGTAGCGTTGTTTTTCGTCCATAGCATTACTCCGAAAAAAGAAGCGGTGCGCACGACCTAGGCGGCCCCACACGCCCTACGGCGTGCGTGGAACCGTAGGGTGCGCCAGCGCACCATGACAGGTTCAGGAGCGCAGGAAATCCAGCACGCGCTGGCTGAACTCATCGCCTGCTTGCACGTTGGACAGGTGCGCAGCATGGAACGCCACCAGCTCGGCACCAGCGATGCGCGCCTGCATGAAGCGGCCATCTTCGACGGTGGTAACCGGGTCGCCACTGCCGCAGACGATCAGCGTCGGGGCAATGATGCTGCCGAGCTGCTCACGGTAATCGGCATCGCGTACCGCCGCACAATTGGCCGCATACCCTTCGGGCGAGGTCTGCGCCAGCATGCCGACGATGGGCTCGACCTTGCCAGGCTCGGCCTCGGCGAAATCGGCGGTGAACCAGCGCGAGATCGACGCATCGCGTAAACCGCGCATGGCCTGTTCGCCCTCAGCCAGCACCATCTCGATGCGCGGGTTCCACACCTCGGGCGTACCGATCTTGGCGGCGGTGTTGCACAGCACCAGGCGCTCGATGCGCTCGGGCGCGTTGATGCCCAGCCACTGGCCGATCAGGCCGCCCATGGACAGGCCGCAGAAATGCGCCTTGGCGATGCCCAGGGCATCGAGCAGGGCCAGCACGTCGCGGCCGTTCTGTTCGATGCTGTACGGGCCGTCGGTCACCAGCGAGGCGCCATGGCCACGGGTGTCGTAGCGCAGCACCTGGAAGTGCTGGGTGAAGGCTTCAATCTGTGCATCCCACATGTGCAGGTCGGTGCCCAGCGAGTTGGACAGCACCAGCACCGGCGCACCGGCCGGGCCTTCCAATAGATAGTTCAGGTCGCCATCGGCGAGACGTACGGCAGGCATGGAGAGCTCCTAACGCGACAATTGGTTGTGTTCGGCAACGGCCCGCTCGACCCAACGGCGAGCCTGGCCCAGGTAATGCGCCGCATCGAGCAGGCGATCCAGCTCGGCAGCAGAGAGTTGTGCGCTGACCTCGGCGTTGGCGCCGAGCACGGCACGCAGGTGGGCGCCCTCGCGCACCGCCTGTTTGCAGCATTGTTCGATCAAGTGATGGGCCGCATCGCGACCGATCTTCTGCGCCAGGGCGATGCTCACCGCCTCGGCCAGCACCAGCCCCTGGGTCAGCTCAAGGTTGGCGCGCATACGTGCGGCATCCACCTCCAGCCCCGGCACCACTAGCAGCGCCTGCTGCAGAGCGCCGGAGACCAGGCAGCACAGCTCCGGCAGGGTGTCCCACTCGGCGTGCCACAGACCAAGGCTGCGCTCGTGCTCCTGCGGCATGGCGCTGAACATCGTTGCCACTAGGCCCGGCGCGCGCGTGGCAGCGCCGATCAGCACCGCTGCGCTGACCGGATTACGCTTGTGTGGCATGGTCGACGAACCGCCTTTGCCCGGCGCCGACGGCTCGAAGACTTCACCGGCTTCGGTCTGCATCAGTAGGCTGAGGTCGCGACCCAGCTTGCCCAGGCTGCCGGCGATCATACCCAGCAGGCTGGCGAATTCCACCAGACGATCACGCTGGGTGTGCCAGGGCTGCTCGGGCAGGGTCAGTTCCAACTCCTGCGCCAGTGCACCGCTGACCGACCAGCCGGTATCATCGAGCGCCGCCAGGCTGCCGGAAGCGCCGCCGAACTGCAGGCTCAGCAGGCGCGGCTTGATCTCGCTCAGGCGCTGGCGATGGCGGGTCACAGCACCGAGCACACCGGCCAGCTTCATGCCGAGGGTGACCGGCGTGGCCTGTTGCAGCCAGGTACGCCCAGCCAGCGGGGTGTCGATATGGCGTTCGGCCTGCGCCGCCAGGGCATCGGCCAGCTGCGCCAGATCGCTTTCCAGCAGGCCAATGGCGGCGCGCAGTTGCAGCACCAGGCCGCTGTCCATGGCGTCCTGGCTGGTGGCGCCGAGGTGCACATAACGTTCGGCTTCCGGGTCAGTGGCGGAGATGCGCTTGCCCAGCGCCTTGACCAGCGGGATGGCGGAATTACCCGCCGTGGCGATGGCCTGGGCCAGCGCCGGATAGTCGTAGAGTTCTGCCTTGCAGGCGGCCTCGATAGGCGCCACGGCCTCGGCGGGGATCAGCCCCACGCGCGCCTCGGCCCGCGCCAGGGCGGCCTCGAAATCGAGCATGCCCTGCACTCGCCCGACGTCGCAGAAGATCGCGCGCATGGCCGGCGCGGTGAAGTAGGCATCGAAGAGTTGGTTGCTCACGAGCGTAACGCTCCTGGGAAAAATGTACGGCTAGTGTGGCATCAACCGGCGCACCGTCACGAGCTCCGTAGAAGGTAGGGAGGATCCGGACCGTAGGGTGGGCTTCAGCCCACCAATAGCCGTAGTGGACATGGTGGGCTGAAGCCCACCCTACAGTGTTCGACAGGCCTCACACCCGCTCGATGGCCAGCGCCAGGCCCTGGCCGACGCCCACGCACATGGTCGCCAGGCCGAGTTTGCTGCCGGTCTTTTCCAGGTGATGCACGGCGGTCAGTACCAGGCGGTTACCGCTCATGCCCAGGGGGTGGCCGAGGGCGATGGCGCCGCCGTTCGGATTGACCTTGGCGCTGTCGTCCGGCAGACCGAGGTCGCGGGTGACAGCCAGGCCCTGGGCCGCGAATGCTTCGTTCAGCTCAATCACGTCGAAGGCCTGAATGTCGAGGTTCAGCCGCGCCAGCAGCTTGCGCACTGCCGGCACCGGGCCGACACCCATGATGCGCGGGGCGACGCCGCCGCTGGCCATGCCCAGCACCTTGGCGCGAGCCTTGAGACCATATTTCTGCACTGCTTCGGCAGAGGCCAGGATCATCGCAGACGCGCCGTCGTTGAGGCCCGAGGCGTTGCCGGCGGTAACGGTCTTGCCTTCGCCATTGACCGGTTTGAGCTTGGCCAAACCTTCGGCGCTGGTATCGGCACGCGGGTGCTCGTCACGGTCGACGACGATCTCGCCCTTCTTGGTCTTGATCACCACCGGGACGATTTCCTCGGCGTAGTAGCCGCTCTCCTGAGCCGCCGCTGCACGCTGCTGGCTGCGCAGGCCGAAAGCGTCCTGATCGGCGCGACTGACGCCGTAGTCTGTGGCGACGTTATCACCGGTGACCGGCATCGGGTCGACGCCGTACTGCTCTTTCATCGCTGGGTTGACGAAGCGCCAGCCCAGGGTGGTGTCTTCCAGCTTCTGGCCACGGCCAAAGGCGCTGTCGGCCTTGCCCATGACGTAAGGCGCGCGGGTCATCGACTCGACACCGGCAGCGATGGCCAGCTCCATCTCACCCGAGGCGATGGCGCGGAAGGCTGCGCCCACCGCTTCCATACCCGAGGCGCACAGGCGATTGAGGGTCACGCCCGGCACGGTTTCCGGCAGGCCGGCGAGCAGCAGCGCCATGCGCGCCACGTTGCGGTTGTCTTCGCCGGACTGGTTCGCGCAGCCCATGAAAACCTCATCGACCGCCGACCAGTCGACCTGCGGGTTACGCTCGATGAGCGCCTTGAGCGGAATTGCCGCCAGGTCGTCGGCACGCACCGCCGACAGCGCGCCATTGAGACGGCCAATCGGCGTGCGAATTGCGTCGCAGATGAAAACGTCGCGGCTCATTCCTCACCTCCGGCCTGGCCGTGGGCAGCGGCGGTACGCGCTTCCAGGTCACGCAGGGCAGCCAGCTCCTCGACTTTCGGCGCCTCGGTGGTGGTCACGTTGTCGGCGAAACGGATCTGCCAGCCGGTGTTCTCGATCACCTGCTCGCGGGTCACACCTGGGTGCATCGAGGTGACGATGAACTCGTTGCTGCCGGCTTCCGGCTCCATGATGCACAGGTCGGTGATGATCGCCACCGGGCCGTCGCCCGGCAGGCCCAGACGCTTGCGGTGATCACCGCCTTCGCCATGGCCGACCGAGGTGATGAACGCCAGCTTGTCGACGAAGGTGCGATGGCCCTGCTTGAGGATGATCAGCACTTTCTTGGCGCTGCCGGCAATCTCCGGCGCGCCACCGGCACCTGGCAGGCGCACTTTCGGGTTGTGATAGTCACCGATCACGGTGGTGTTGATGTTGCCGTACTTGTCGACCTGCGCGGCGCCGAGGAAGCCGACATCGATACGCCCGCCCTGCAGCCAGTAGCGGAAGATCTCGCCGGTCGGCACCACGGTGTCAGCGGTTTCGGCCAGTTCGCCGTCACCGATGGACAGCGGCAGTACGCTCGGCTTGGCGCCGATGGGGCCGGATTCATAGATCAGCACCACTTCCGGCGCATGGGTCAGGCGCGCCAGGTTGGCGGCCTTGGACGGCAAACCGATGCCGACGAAGCAGACGCTGCCATTGCCGAGGCGGCGCGCGGCGGCCACGGTCATCATTTCATTGGTGTTGAACGCGCTCATCACTTGGCCTCCCCATTCACTTTCGCCTGGTACTGCGCAAAATCCTCGGTGCCACGGATGTATTCATCGATCCAGGCGGTGAAGGTGTCGCGGTCGCGGGCAATCGGGTCCCAGGCCTGGTAGAAGCGGTTGTCACGCTCGTAGTAACCATGGGCGTAGGACGGATGGGCGCCACCGGGCACCACGCAGACCGCGCTGATGGCCCAGGTCGGCAGCACGCAGGCATTCATCGGCGCCTGCAGGTCGTCGACGATTTCTTCGACGGTGACGATGCAACGCTTGGCCGCCAGGGCGGCTTCCTTCTGCACGCCGAGGATGCCCTGGATCAGCACGTTGCCCTTGCGGTCGGCCTTCTGCGCGTGGATCACGGTGACGTCCGGGCGCACGCTCGGAATCGCCGCCAGCTTCTCGCCGCTGAACGGGCAGTCGATGAACTTGATGTCCGGGTTGACCTTGACCAGGTCGGAGCCCTGATAGCCGCGCAGCACGGCGAACGGCAGATTGGAAGCGCCGGCCACGTAGGCGTTGGCCATAGCGGCGTGACTGTGCTCGCTGATTTCCAGCTTGTGCGGCCAGTGCTTCTCGACCGCGTCGCGCAGGCGGTGCAGCGAGCCGACACCGGGGTTGCCGCCCCAGGAGAAGGTCAGCTTGCGCGCGCAACCAGCGCCGATCAGCAGGTCATAGACCAGGTCCGGGGTCATGCGCACCAGGTGCAGGTCTTTCTTGCCCTGGCGGATGATCTCGTGGGCAGCGGCAGTGGGAATCAGGTGGGTGAAGCCTTCGAGGGCGACGCAATCGCCGTCCTGGACATGGCGCGAAATGGCGTCGCGCAGCGTGATGATGTCGGCCATCGTATTGTTCTCGTCAGGTTGCAGGCGCCACCGAAGCGAGCGCGGTGGATACCTGCCACATTAAAAACTGACCCTGACGAGAACAATCCGATAATCGCCATAGCGGGCGATTATCGAACACCTTCGAACGCCTACACCGCGCGGAACAACTGCCCACTCAACTCTCGACTGGCCGACAGCATCAACGGCAGATAACGCTTTTCCAACTCAGCGACCGGCACACGACCAGCGTGGGTGCTGATGTTCATCGCTGCCAGCACGTGGCCAGCCGAGTCGTACACCGGCACCGCCAGCGAGCGCAGGCCCTGCTCCAGTTCTTGGTCGACGATGCACCAGCCCTGGTGGCGTACGCGCTGCAAGCACTCCCACAACGCCTCGGGGGTGTGCAGGGTACGGCTGGTCTTGGGTTGCATCTCGGCATGGGCCAGGTAGTCCTGCAACTGATCGTCATCCAGTGCGGCGAGCAGGATGCGGCCCATCGAGGTGCAGTAGGCCGGCAGGCGGCTGCCGACGCTCAGGTCCACCGAGATCAGCCGCTGCGGAATCGCCGAACGCGCCAGGTAGAGCACCTGCTCGCCTTCCAACGTGGCCAGGTTACAGGCCTCGTGTAGTTGCTCGCTGAGGCGGTCGAGGAACGGCTGCGCGGATACCGCCAGCGGTGTCGAGGACAGGTAGGCGTGGCCCAGAGTGAGGACCTTGGGTAGCAGCGAATAGGTGCGCCCGTCGGTAGTCACGTAACCCAGCTTCATCAGGCTGTAGAGACAGCGGCGCACGGCAGCACGAGGAATCTCGGTGCGGTGACTGATCTGCGCTATGGTCAGGTGGCGCTTGCGCTCCTGGAAGGCGTTGATCACCGCCAGGCCACGCGCCAGGGAGGTCATGAAGTTGGGGTCGCCAGCGAATTCCTCGATGCGCTTGGCCGGCGACACGTAGGGCGGCGGAGCAAGACTGGTAAGCGGCGGACGGGATTCGCTCATGATGCCTCCGAAACAGGATGGACAGCGCCTGGCGATTATCGAACCACCGTGCGGTAATCGCAAACATGCTGAGCAACATAGCGAACGACACTTGTGTAGCCCGGATGCAATCCGCGGCCGTCGTGTCAGTCATTCCCGGATTTCATCCGGGCTACGAGGCTCAATACCCTTGCTGCCGCCAAACCCCGGCCATTACGGTCAGGTACCCCTCAGGGTGCGGGCGGGGCTAGCCACTGCTTACGCGAGCAGCCCGCGGAATTCGATGAAGCCGATCAGCGCACTGATAGTGAAGAACGCAAGTACGGTCGCCCCGACCAGCGCCGCCGCACAACGCTCCTCGAGGCCGAAGCGCTGCCCCATGATCGGGTAGATGCTCAGCATCGGCGCACTGGCGAACAGCACCCCGGCCACCAACATGTGCGGCTCGATACCCGGCATCAGCATCAGTGCGGTGAACACCGCCAGCGGGTGCAACAGCAGCTTGGCCAGGCTGATTTGCGCCACCTCGCGCCACACGCCATTGGCCTTCATGCCGTACAGGGTGCCACCGATCACGAACAGCGCCACCGGCGCCGAGGCACTGGCCAGCATGTCGATGGGGCGACTCAGCAGGGTCGGCAGGTCGATCCCCAGCAACGAGACCGCCAGGCCCAGACTGATACCGATGATGATCGGATGCTTCAGCAGACGCTTGAGGGTTTCACCCAGCACCGCCCACTTGGATTGCGCCTGCTGCTGTCCGCTCTCGGCAAGCATCAGCGCCAGGGGGATCATCAGCAGGTTTTCCACCAGCATGCCCAGGGCCAGCGCCACGGCAGCTTGCTCGCCCAGCACCGTGAGCGCGATCGGGTAACCGATGAAACCGCTGTTGGACACCGACACGCCCAGGGCCATGATCGCGCTGCGCGACACGCCCTGTCGGCGCAACCAGAAGGCCACGGCAAAACCGATGGCGAAGATCGTCAGCGAGCCCAGGGCGTAGGCGCCCATGTACGGCACATTGAGCACCTCACTCAGCGGTCGCTTGGCCAGGGCGTTGAACACCAGAGAGGGCAAGGCGAAGGTGATGACGAAGGTGCCCATGCCGCGCAGTTGTTCGCGGTTGACCAGACCACCCCGTACCGACACGAAACCCAGACCGATCAGGATGAAAATCGGTGCGGTAATGCTGAGTACGGCTAACACGCGACGCAGTTCTCCACAGAGCTGGACAGTTGCTGCAAACGACTGCGGGTGCGGCTGAAATCGCTGGCGCCGATATCGGCGCACACCTGCTCCAGACTCGACTCGCTGGCGAGCAGCAGGACCACCCCACTGTCGTAGGCAACATCGATGAAGTTGATCACCCGCTGCTGCACATCCAGTGACAGCCGATGCAGCGGCGGAACGTTACTGACGGCGACGCAAGCGAGATGTTCGCACAACCACAGGTAATCCGCGGTCGATGACGGCACCTCGAACAGCGCCGAAAAATCCAGCCAGATCCCCTGCCCGCTTCGCCCCCGTAAGGCGAACGAGCGGCGGTTCAGTTCCAGCTCGCCGCCCTCGCCCGCCACAATCTGCAAGGCGCGGCACAACAAGCTGTCGGCCCGCTCGGCAGGCGCCTGGATGAAGCGCCCCCAATCGTGCCGGGTGTGCTGGCGATAGTCTTCGCCGGCATCCAGTTCGAGTACCTGGCAATGGCGCTGCAGCAACGCGATGAACGGCCTGAAGCGTACATGATAGAGCGGGTTCGGGCACAGCCCGGCCGGTGCGAAATTGGACGTGAACACCAACGCCACTCCTTCACGCAGCAGGCATTCGAGCAGGCGCCCGAGGAGAATGGCGTCGCCGATGTCGTGCACATGGAACTCATCGAAGCACAGCAGGCGCGCTTCCACGGCCAGGTCGGCGGCGACCCGGGCCAGCGGCTCGGGCTGGCCGCTGTAGGCGTTCAGGCGCTGTTGCAGCTCCTGGAGAAAACCGTGCACATGCACCCGGCGCTTGTTCGCCACGGGCGCGGCGGCGAACAGGCAATCCATGACGAAGCTCTTGCCGCGCCCGACACCGCCCCACAGGTAAATACCCGCAGCCGGACGCCGCCAGCGCCGCTTGGGCGCCAGCTGCGCGCCCAGCCAGTCGGCAAGTTGGGCGATGGCCCGCTGCTGGCCGGGGTCGGCGCGAAAGCCCCGAGCCGCCAGCTCGCGGTCGAAGTGACGGCGCACCGCCTCGGCGGGCGCCACCGGGTCAGAAGTCAAAAAACACTGTCTCGCCGTCCCCCTGGATACGGATGTCAAAACGGTAGGCCGGCTTGCCGTCCACTTCGCAGCGCTTGGCGATCAATGTCTCGCGGCGCTGCGGCTGCTCGATCAGGTTGAGCACCGGATCCTTGGCGTTGGCTTCGGCCTCGTCCTCGAAATACAAACGAGTATTGAGGTGGATATTGATGCCACGGGCGAACAGCGCGACGTTGATATGCGGCGCCATCGGCACACCCGCGGCGTTGTTCACCACGCCCGGTTTGACCGTGTAGGTGAACCACTCGCTGCCGGCATCGAAGGTGGTAGCGGTACGGCCAAAGCCATTGAATGGCTTGTCCTGGTTGTAGTCCTCGTCGTAGCAGCCCTGGTGATCGGCCTGCCACAGTTCAAGGAAGGCGTCGCGCACCAGGTGGCCGTTGCCGTCGTAGACATGGCCGACCAGCACGATGTGCTCGCCCGGCGCCTCGGGTCTGGCCATCTGGTTCCAGATTTCCTGCTCGCGCGTCGGGTTGCCGGCGGCGGCCAGAGCCAGGCCGATATGGACGTAGGGGCCGGCGGTTTGCGAAGGGGTTTCCGGCAGCAGTTCAACAGGCATGGTCATCCCTCCTTACTTGTTCTCGAAATGGGTTTGGCGTTGGCCGCGCAGCACGATGTCGAAGCGGTAGGCCAGGCAATCCATCGGATTGGCCGTACTCATATCCAGCTTGGCGATCAGCGTCTGCACGGCGTCCGGGTTGGCGATCGCCTTGACGATCGGGCACAACGGGATCAGCGGGTCACCCTCGAAGTACAGCTGGGTGATCAGGCGCGTGGAGATCGATGGGCCGTTGAGCGAAAAGTGGATATGCGCCGGGCGCCAGTCGTTGGGGTTGTTGCGCCACGGATAGGGGCCGGGCTTGATGGTGCGGAAGATGTAGCGGCCTTCGCTGTCGGTCAGCGCACGGCCAACACCACCGAAGTTGGCATCGAGCGGCGCCAGGTAGCGGTCGTTCTTGTGGCGATAACGGCCACCGGCATTGGCCTGCCACATTTCCACCAGGGTATGTGGGATAGGCTTGCCGTACTGGTCCATGACCCGGCCGGAGACGATGATGCGCTCGCCGATGGGCAGGCCACCGTTATTGAAGTTGAGCAGCAGATCATTGTCGTGCTCGGCGAACTTCAGGTGCGAGAAGTCCGGGCCGGTGGTCTCGGAAATCGACTGCGGAATGCTCACCAGCGCCTGGCGCGGCGAACGGGCGATGGAGGTCTTGTAGTCGGGGGTGAAAGCTTTCGGATGCCAGTTGCGGTCGCGAATGACAAAGCGACGGTTGTCCTCGGCAGGCATGGTGCACTCCTGTTGTGGGTATTGTGGAGTCGTGCAGGGGGCATGTTCCCCCTGCAGGTTGGCGCAGTCTCGGCCAATGCGCTGCAGCTGAAAATTGAAAAGAATCCGGCCGCCCATAACTAAATGGTTATGGAAAATCCCCTTCACGATAAGCCTGCGCCACCTCGCGCAGCACATCGCAGAAGCGCTCACCTGCCAGCGACAAGCCAAGGGCACTGTTACGGCAGATACCCACCGAGCCGCCTGGCTCACGCACCGGCAACTGCAGCTCGGCCAGCTCGCCGCGCCGCACGTCCAGGCATACCGAGTCCTGCGGGGCGACCCACAGCGCGTCGCTACACAGCACGTAACGTCGACTCAAGGCCGGCGACAGGGTTTCCAGACGCTGCCGCGAAGGCGTCACCCCACATTGCACGAACAGGCTGTCGGCATGCTTGCGGATGGTGGTGCCGGTCGTCGGCAATACCAATGGGTAATCACCCAACCGCCCCAGCGCGTCGTCACCGGCGGCCAGCAACGGATGCTCCGGACGCACCACCAGGGTCATCGACTCGCTATACAGGTGTTCGAAGGTCAGGCCTTGGATATCCGGGCTGTCGGTCATGCGGCCGATCACCAGGTCCAGCTCACCGACGCGCAACTGACCCAGCAGATAGGCGCCAGGCCCGGTGGCCACGCTGACGACCAGCGCCGCATGACGCTGATGCAGGCGCCCGACCACCTCGGGAATCAGCAGGCTCTCGACGGTAGACAGCACGCCGACCCGCACCTGCCCGGCCTCGTGTTCGCCGTCGCGCAGGCTGTTCACGCCATCGCGTAGCGCCTGCACGCAAGGCCCGGCATAGCGCATGAAGGCCACCCCGGCAGCAGTCAGGCTCACCCCGCTCTTGCCTCGCTCGAACAGACTGGCCTCGAGGATTTCCTCCAGCTCCTTGAGCGTCTTGGAGATCGCCGGCTGGCTGACCGCCATCGCATCGGCCGCCTTGGCGAAACTGCGCTGGCGGGCGATTTCGAGAAAGCACAGCAAGTGGCGGAATTTGATTCGGGTGTCGATGTTCATCGGGGGCACCAAGGACGGATGCCTGCGATGATGCCGCAAAGCATTTGCGCGGCACAGACAGCAATTGGCCGGTTCGCCACTTTGGTAGCACTTGGCTGACCGAAAGGTCAGCTCTTATGCTGCACTCTTTTTGTGCGAGCCTGCCCGATGACCCTGTTCGACCTGCTGCTGTTGGCCCTCGCCGGTTTCGCCGCTGGAGGCATGAATGCCCTGGCCGGCGGCGGCACCTTCTTCTCCTTCCCTGCCCTGCTCGCTGCCGGTTTGCCGCCGGTGACGGCCAATGCCACCAACGCCGTGGCGCTGTGGCCGGCCAGCTTGGCTGGCGCCTGGGCTGCGCGTGCCTCGCTGCGACCGCTGGGGCGTTATCTGATCCCGCTGCTGCTGGCCGGTCTGGCCGGCGGCCTGCTCGGCGGCCTGTTGCTGCTGGCAGGCGGCGACGATGTGTTCCGTGTTCTTATCCCCTGGCTGCTACTGGCCGCCACCAGCCTGTTCGCTGCCAGCCCCTGGCTGGGTCGCTGGCTGGCGGAGCGGCGCAAGAACAAGGCATCCGCACATCCGCCGCATACACCGATGTCGCTGGGCGCGCATATCGGTGTGTCGATCTATGGCGGTTACTTCGGCGCCGGCATGGGCATCCTGCAGCTCGCCGCGTTCTCCATCGAAGGCCACCCGCTGGCCCGCGCCAACGCGCTGAAGAACCTGATCTCGGCGGTGATCTACAGCATCGCCACGCTGACATTCGTCATCGCCGGGCGGGTCAGTTGGTACGAGCTGGCCATCCTGCTCACTGGCGCCACCATCGGCGGTTATGCTGGCGGCGCATTGGGCGAAAAACTGCCGCCGGCGCTGCTGCGCAGCTTCGTCATCCTGGTCGGCAGCACAATGACCCTTTACTACTTCTGGAGCACCTATCTGGGATAGGCCGTAGGGTGTGCCGTGCGCACCATCGCGGTCTTGTTGGTGCGCGCAGCGCACCCTACGCAGAGCCCAATCCCGATGCATATTCTCGGGCCCGCTGATTTGCCCGTCTGGCGCGGCTCTGCTAGTGTCGCGCCCGTTTCTAGCTTCCCGAGACTCGCCGCCATGGCCCGCAAGAAAGCCGCCCCCGACTTCGAACACTCCCTCGCCGAGTTGCAGACTCTGGTCGAGCGCATGGAGAGCGGCGAGCTGTCGCTGGAAGACTCCCTGACTGCCTTCGAGCAGGGCATCGGCCTGACCCGTGAGTGCCAAGCCGCCCTGGCCCAGGCCGAGCAGAAGGTGCAGATCCTGCTCGAACGCGATGGTGAGTTGCAGCCAGCGCCCTTTGACACGGACGAGTCGGCATGATCGCGGCGTACCAGAAGCGCTGCCAGACTCGCGTCGACACCGCTCTGGAGGAGCTGTTCAAAGCGCCCCTTACAGAACTCGAACGCCTCTACCAGGCCATGCGCTACAGCGTCATGAATGGCGGCAAGCGCGTGCGCCCGCTGCTGGTCTACGCCGCCTGCGAAACCCTTGAAGGTGATCTCGAACGTGCTGACGGCGCCGCCTGCGCGGTAGAGCTGATCCATGCCTATTCGCTGGTGCATGATGACCTGCCGGCGATGGACGACGACGACCTGCGCCGCGGCCAGCCGACCACGCACAAGGCCTTCGACGAAGCCAGTGCCATCCTCGCCGGTGATGCCTTACAGAGCCTCGCCTTCGGTGTGCTGGCAGACCGCCGCCGCAATCCGCAGGATGCCGAGACGCGCCTGCAGATGATCGAACTGCTGAGCCAGGCCGCAGGCCCCGCCGGTATGGTTGGCGGCCAGGCCATCGACCTTGGGTCGGTTGGCTTGCAACTCGACCAGCAAGCGTTGGAAGTCATGCACCGGCACAAGACTGGCGCACTGATCGAAGCCAGCGTGGCGCTCGGCGCCCTGGCCAGCGGGAATACCGACGAACTGGCGCGCAAGGCCCTGCTGCAATATGCCCGCGCCATCGGCCTGGCCTTCCAGGTGCAGGACGACATCCTCGACGTGGAAAGCGACACCGCCACCCTGGGCAAAACCCAGGGCAAGGACGAAGCCCACGACAAGCCCACCTACCCCGCCCTGCTCGGCCTCGACGCCGCCAAGGACTACGCCCT
Source organism: Ectopseudomonas composti (assembly GCF_900115475.1). GTDB lineage: Bacteria > Pseudomonadota > Gammaproteobacteria > Pseudomonadales > Pseudomonadaceae > Aquipseudomonas > Aquipseudomonas composti. The sequence continues at coordinate 56,453 of NZ_FOWP01000019.1, read as the reverse complement.
GGAGCTACGTGACCAGGCCCTGCACGTGCTGCGCCCGTTTGGCAACAGCGCCGAACCGCTGCGCGAGCTGGCGCGCTATATCGTCGAACGCCGCAGCTGAGCGACGCATGAGGCGAGCCCTTGCCCTGTTCGTCCTGCTCAGCGCTGGCCAGGCCTGGGCCATGGAAGGGCAAGGTAACTCCAGCGACCACTTCACCGTGGGCAGCAGCCTCGGCACCGCCGGCACCAGCGCCTCTACCAGCAATGCGCTGCGACCCTACGAAAAAGCCCGTGAGGATGCCCTGGCCTACGTCGCCTCGGCGGGCGACATTCGTGGCGCACGGCTGGAAAGCGCGTTGCATCATTACCGCAGCCACCATCCATATTCCGCTGTCAGCGATATGCAGTTGGCGCTGTCCATCGCCACATTGCACTGACCCGAGTCGCTCGCGCCATCACTCCAATCTATGTCGGCATGATCGCCACATGAGGCTTGCTTTACCCCTCCAGCCAGTTACCTAAGATGGCTCCATAACGACAAGACGTCCGGAGCCGCCATGCCCTTCCCCGCCCTGCTGATCGCCAACCGTGGCGAGATCGCCATTCGCATCGCCCAGGCCTGTGCTGATCTCGGCATCCGCTCGGTGGCGGTGTTCGCCGAGGACGACGAAGCCTGCCTGCATACACGCAAGGCGGATCTGGCCGTGGCGCTGGTCGGTCGCGGTGTCGCGGCCTATCTGGACATGGATCAGCTCATTAGCATCGCCCGTGAACAAGGCTGCACGGCCATCCATCCTGGCTACGGTTTTCTCGCCGAGAACGCCGAATTCGCCCGCCGTTGCCAGGAGGCTGGGCTGACCTTCGTCGGCCCGACGCCGGAGACGCTACAGCTGTTCGGCGACAAAGCCGCCGCTCGTGATCTCGCCGAGCGCTGCGAGTTACCGCTGGTGCCCGGTATCAATCGTCCAGTGACGCTGGAGCAGGCCGCCGCCTTCCTCGCCGAACACCGCAGCGTGATGCTCAAGGCCCTGGCCGGTGGCGGCGGGCGCGGCATGCGTGCGGTGGACGAGCCGGCGCAACTGGCGGAGGCTTTCGCCCGTTGCGCCTCCGAGGCCCTGGGCGCCTTCGGTAGTGGCGCGCTGTATGTGGAGAAACGCGTACGCCGCGCCCGGCATATCGAAGTGCAGGTGCTCGGCGACGGCAACGGCGCGGTCAGCCACCTGTGGGAGCGCGACTGCAGCCTGCAACGCCGCCACCAGAAGCTGGTGGAGATCGCCCCCAGCCCCGATCTGGATGCGGCCACCCGTGACGCGATCATCGCCAGCGCCCTGCGCCTGGCGGCCGAGGTGCAATATCGCGGCATCGGCACCTTCGAATTCCTCCTCGACCTCGACCAGCCGGGGCGCTTCTATTTCATGGAGGCCAACCCGCGCGTGCAGGTGGAGCACACCGTCACTGAGCAGGTCACCGGCGTCGATCTGCTGCACACACAACTGCACCTGGCCGCCGGCAAAAGCCTGGCCGAGCTGAACCTGCTCACCCCTCCCGCGACCAACGGCTATGCCGTGCAGGTGCGCCTGAATCTGGAAACCCTGCTCGCCGATGGCAGCGCCCGCCCGGCCAGTGGCGTGCTCGCCGCCTATCAACCGCCCTCCGGCCCGGGCCTGCGTGTGGATGGCTGCGGCTACGCCGGCTACGCCGTCAGCCCGGCCTACGATTCGTTGATCGCCAAGCTGATCGCCAGCGCCAGCGACTACCCCAGCGCCCTGCGCCGTGCCTACCGGGGGCTGTGCGAGTTTCGCCTCGACGGCGTGGCGAGCAATCTGCACCTGCTGCAAAACCTGCTGCACTGCGAGGCGGTGATCGCCAACCGGGTCGATACCACCTACGTCGAACGCCATCTGAGCGAGTTGCTGGCGGCGCGCGAGCAGGCCCATCCGCACCGTTACTTCGCCACCGATGCTTCGCTGCACAGCACCAAGGCCAGCGTCGACGCCCCGCCCGGCACCCTGGCCCTGCATGCGCCCAGTGCCGGTGTGCTGGTCAGCCTGGAGGTCGCCGAGGGCGATGCCGTAGCCACCGGCCAGACCATCGCCGTGCTGGAAGCGATGAAGATGGAGTTCGAGGTCAAAGCCGAGCACAGCGGCATCGTCCGCGCGCTGGCCGTTGCGCCCGGTGACGCCATCGGCGAGGGCCAGGCGCTGGCGTTCCTTGAGCCGGCCGAGGTGAACGGCCTCGACGCTCACGGCGAGCAGGCGGTCGACCTGGCGCATATCCGCGCCGATCTGGCCGAAGTGCTGGAACGCCATGCCCGCTTGACCGATGCGCGCCGCCCCGAAGCCGTGGCCAAGCGCCGTAAGACCGGCCAGCGCACGGTGCGGGAAAACCTCGCGGACTTGCTCGATGCAGACAGCTTTATCGAATACGGTGCCATGGCCCTGGCCGCCCAACGCCGTCGACGTTCGCCCGAGGAGTTGCTGGAACTGAGCCCGGCCGATGGCCTGGTCGCCGGTATCGGTACGGTAAACGCCGCGAGCTTCGGTGCCGAGGCTGCACGCTGCATGGCCATCGCCTACGACTACACGGTCTTCGCCGGCACCCAGGGCGTGATGAACCACAAGAAGACCGACCGCATGCTGGCCCTGGCCGAGCAATGGCGCCTGCCGGTGGTACTGTTCGCCGAGGGTGGCGGCGGTCGGCCGGGGGATACCGACTTCGTCGGCGTGGCCGGGCTGGACTGCCACACCTTTGTCGCCATGGCCAAACTCTCCGGCCTGGTGCCGACGGTGGGCGTGGTCTCCGGTCGCTGCTTCGCCGGCAACGCCGCACTGCTCGGCTGTTGCGACGTGATCATCGCCACCCGCAATGCCAGCATCGGTATGGCCGGCCCGGCGATGATCGAAGGTGGCGGTCTGGGTAGTTTCACCCCCGAGCAGGTCGGCCCAACCAGCGTACAAGGCCCCAACGGGGTGATCGATGTGCTGGTGGAAGACGAAGCCGCAGCGGTCGCCGTGGCCAAGCAGTACCTGGGCTATTTCCAGGGCCCGGTGAGCGACTGGCAGTGCAGCGATACCCGCGAGCTGCGCCATGTGATCCCGGAAAAACGCCTGCGCGTGTATGACATCTGCAAAGTAATCGAGCTGCTGGCCGATCACGACAGTGTGCTGGAACTGCGCCGCCAGTTCGCCCCCGGTCTGGTCACCGCGCTGATCCGTATCGAGGGCAAGCCGTTCGGGCTGATCGCCAACAACCCCGCGCACCTGGGCGGCGCCATCGATGCCGTGGCCGGCGACAAGGCCGCGCGCTTCCTGCAATTGTGCGAGGCGCATGATCTGCCCATCGTTTCGCTGTGCGACACCCCCGGCTTCATGGTCGGCCCGCAAGCCGAGCAGCAGGCCACGGTGCGCCATGTCTCGCGCCTGTTCGTCACCGCCGCCAGCCTCACGGTGCCGTTCTTCACCCTGGTGCTGCGCAAGGGCTACGGCCTCGGCGCCCAGGCCATGGCGGCCGGCAGCTTCCATTCGCCGCTGTTCACCGCCGCCTGGCCCAGTGGCGAGTTCGGCGCCATGGGCCTGGAAGGCGCGGTACGCCTGGGCTTCGCCAAGGAACTGGCAGCCCAGCCGGACGAGGCCACGCGCCAGGCGCTGTTCGACAAGCTGGTGGCCAAGGCCTACGACAACGGCAAGGCGCTGAACATGGCCAGCTATCTTGAGATCGACGCAGTCATCGATCCGGCCGACAGCCGCGCCTGGCTGCTGCGCGGCCTCAATGCAGCGCCGCGTCCGCCCCGACGCGACGGCAAGAAACGTCCCTTCATCGACACCTGGTAAACACCCATGCACATCGATCACCGCCTGCTCGCCGTCAACGGCATCGAACTCAGCCTGTACAGCGCCGGCCCCGAGCACGGCAAGCCGGTGTGGCTGCTACATGGCTTTCCCGAGTGCTGGTACGCCTGGCATCCGCAGATCGAGGCGCTGGCCGCCGCCGGCTACCGCGTGTTCGCCCCGGAGATGCGCGGCTACGGCGCCAGCAGCGCGCCGGCCGACCCAGCGGCTTATGACCTACTCACCCTGTGCGGCGATATCCAGGCGGCGATGGACATGCTCGGCCAGCGCCAGGTGGCGGTGGTCGGTCATGACTGGGGCGCGCCGGTGGCCTGGCACCTGGCACTGCTGGAGCCCGAGCAGGTCAAGGCGCTCGGCGCACTGTCGGTGCCCTTCGGCGGCCGGCCGAAACGTCCGGCCATCGAAATGATGCGCGAAGCCTACTCCGGGCGTTTCCACTACATCCTGTATTTCCAGCAACCGGGGCTGGCCGAAGCCGAGCTGGACGACGACATCGCCCGCAGCCTGCGTCTGCTGCTTGGCGGCCTCGGCGACGCCCTGCTGGCGACGGACAAACCGGCCGAGGCGCGGCTGTTCGATGGCATGCCGGATGACCTGCCACTGCCGGCCTGGTGCAGCGAGGCGATGTTCGCCCACTACCTGCGCACCTTCGAGCGCCACGGTTTTCGCGGCGCGCTGAACTGGTACCGCAACTTCGAGCGCAACTGGCAGCGCACCGAGCATCTGGCCGGGCTGCAGGTGATGCAGCCAACGCTGTTCCTGCTTGGCGAGAACGACCCGGTCGGACGCTTCGAGGCGCCGACACTCAAGCGCATGGGCGACAAGGTGCCGCACCTGGAACACCACGACCTACCCGACGCCGGCCACTGGCTGCAGGCCGAATGCGGCGTGCGGGTCAGTGCCCTGCTGCTGGACTTTCTCGCACGAAACTACCGGTAACCGCGAAATGGACAGCAGATTGGGCTGTTTTCCTGGCATCAGGTAAACTGCCGCATCTTTTACACCTATAACGATTCGCCTGATGCCGACCACTTTCCACGAGATCCCCCGCGAGCGCCCGTTGACGCCGCTGCTCGACAGCGCCAACACGCCCGACGAACTGCGCCGCCTGGCCGAAGCGGACCTGGAAACCCTCGCTGACGAACTGCGCCAATACCTGCTCTACAGCGTTGGCCAGAGCGGCGGGCACTTCGGTGCCGGCCTCGGCGTGATCGAGCTGACCATCGCCCTGCACTACGTCTTCGACACCCCCGATGACCGCCTGGTGTGGGACGTCGGCCACCAGGCCTACCCGCACAAGATCCTCACCGGTCGTCGCGAGCGCATGGGCAGCCTGCGCCAGAAGGACGGCCTGGCCGCCTTCCCGCGCCGCAGCGAGAGTGAATACGACACCTTCGGCGTCGGCCACTCCAGCACCAGCATCAGCGCAGCACTGGGCATGGCCATCGCCGCCCGTCTGAAAGGCGAGAAGCGCAAGAGCGTGGCGGTGATCGGCGACGGCGCACTGACCGCCGGCATGGCCTTCGAAGCGCTCAACCACGCCACCGACGTCGGCGCCAACATGTTGGTGATCCTCAACGACAACGACATGTCGATCTCCAAGAATGTCGGCGGCCTGTCCAACTACCTGGCCAAGATCATCTCCAGCCGCACCTACGCCAGCATGCGCGAGGGCAGCAAGAAGATCCTCTCGCGCCTGCCCGGCGCCTGGGAAATCGCTCGCAAGGTCGAGGAGCACGCCAAGGGCATGCTGGTGCCCGGCACCCTGTTCGAGGAGCTGGGCTGGAACTACGTCGGCCCCATCGACGGCCACGACCTACCCACCCTGCTGGCCACATTGCGCAATATGCGCGATCTGGACGGCCCGCAGTTCCTGCATGTGGTGACCAAGAAGGGCAAGGGCTTCGCCCCGGCCGAGGTCGACCCGATCGGCTACCACGCCATCACCAAGCTGGAGCCGGTAACGCCTGTGGCTGCACCCAAGAAGCCCAGCGGCCCGAAATACTCCAACGTGTTCGGCCAGTGGCTGTGCGACATGGCCGAGCAGGACACGCGCCTGGTCGGCATCACCCCGGCGATGAAGGAAGGCTCGGACCTGGTGGATTTCAGCGAGCGCTTCCCCGAGCGCTACTTCGACGTCGCCATTGCCGAGCAGCACGCCGTGACCCTGGCCGCCGGCATGGCCTGCGAAGGCGCCAAACCGGTGGTGGCGATCTACTCCACCTTCCTCCAGCGCGCCTATGACCAACTGATCCACGACGTGGCCGTGCAGCACCTCGATGTGCTGTTCGCCATCGACCGTGCCGGCCTGGTCGGCGAAGACGGCCCGACCCACGCCGGCAGCTTCGACCTGTCCTACCTGCGTTGCATTCCCGGCATGCTGGTGATGACCCCGAGCGACGAGAACGAGCTGCGCCGCATGCTCACCACCGGCCACCTGTTCGACGGCCCGGCCGCCGTGCGCTACCCGCGCGGCACCGGCCCCAACGCGCCGCTCGATGCTGGCCTGGAGCCGCTGGAGATCGGCAAGGCAGTGGTGCGCCGCCAAGGCAAGGGCGTCGCCCTGCTGGCTTTCGGCGTGCAACTGGCCGAGGCCCTGCGCGTCGGTGAAACTCTGGACGCCACGGTGGTCAACATGCGCTTCGTCAAACCGCTGGACGAAGCCCTGCTGCGCGAACTGGCAAGCAGCCACGCGCTGCTGGTGACCATCGAGGAAAACAGCATCATGGGCGGCGCCGGCAGCGCGGTCAGCGAATTTTTCGCCGCCGAGAACCGCCAGGTGCCAATGCTGCACCTCGGCCTGCCCGACTACTACGTCGAGCACGCCAAACCCACCCAGATGCTCGCCGAATGCGGCCTCGACGAAGCCGGTATCGAACGCGCGGTTCGTGAGCGCCTGAGTCTGCTACAGGCCTGAGCATGAAGCCCGCTCATCGCTAAATGAGCGGCGCTTGCTTGTGATTCATATGCGCGCGCACTAAGGTGCGCGCCATTAATGTTCCGCCAGGGTGCGCTGCGCAAGCAGTGTTAAACGGGAAGTCGGTGCGCTCGAAGCGAGCAATCCCGACGCTGCCCCCGCAACGGTAATCGACTGCACGCGCTGAGCGTGCGCCACGTCCAACAGCCACTGGGCCCTGCCTGGGAAGGCGGACGCGGGTCGAGAGCCCGGAGACCGGCCAAGGCGGTGCGACTGGTGTTGCGGAGGGCAGCACGGTCAAGCGTCGCCCTGCGCGCTTGCTCCTGCCCTCCTCGAAAGTCTGCCGACCTTTGAGGAAACAATAATGAAACTGTCCCGTCTGGCCCTGGCCATCGCCGTCATGCCAGGTCTTTCGCTGGCTGCCGAACCTTACGTGGCCGAGCCGCTGGTCGTCACCTCCGGACGCCTGGCCGAACCGCAAGCGCAAGCTACCGCGGCTACCACGGTGTTCGAACGGGACGACATCGAACGTCTGCAGGTCAGCAGCGTGCCCGACCTGCTCAGCCGCGTGCCCGGTGTGTCTATCGTGCAGAACGGCGGTCGCGGCAGCCTCACCAGCCTGTTACTACGTGGCGCCAATGCCAACCAGACCCTGGTGCTGGTAGATGGCGTACGTCTGAATGCTGCCGCCAGCGGCCTGGCCCGTCTGGAATTTCTCAGCCCCGATCAGATCGAGCGTATCGAGGTCGTGCGCGGCGCCCGCTCGGCGCTTTACGGCTCCGATGCTATTGGCGGGGTGGTCCAGATCTTCACCCGGCGCGGCGAGGATGGCCTGCAGCCGCGCCTACGCCTGGCCGCCGGTAGCCAACAGACCTTCGAGCGTAGCCTAGGCCTGTCTGGCGGTGACCAGCGCACCCGATTCGACCTCGGCGCAAGCCTAGTCGAACGCGCCGGATTCGACCGCTCCCAAGATGGTCGTGGTTACGACAACGACCACGATGGCATACGCCGTAAGGCCTTCAACCTAAGCCTTGAGCATCACTTCAGCGACCGTCTCAAGGGAGGCCTGAGCCTCCTCGAGCAACGTGGTGAGAGTGAGTACGACGACCTGTTCAGCTTCGATCCGGGCAACCCCAGCGAACGCTTCAGCGTCTCCAGCATCGCCGGACATCTCGAGGCGCAACTCGCCGACGGCTGGAGCAGCCGCCTGGAGCTTGGTCATAGCGAGGACAAGAGCGAAAACCGCGACCCACTGAATGCCGACAACAACTACGTCTACAACACGTACCGCGACAGCGCCGGCTGGATCAACACCCTGCGACTAGGCGATGCTCACCAGTTGCTGCTCGGCCTCGATTGGTACGAGGACCGCCTTGGCAGCGACAGCGACTTCAGCCGCAGCGAACGCTGGAACCGGGCAGCTTTCGTCCAACACCGCTATCGTGGCAACGGTTTCGCCACCGAGCTGGGCTTGCGCCACGACGACAACCAGCAGTTCGGCAGTGAGAACACCTGGAATGCTGCGCTGAGTCTGGACCTGGCCGAGCGCCTGGAGCTAGTGCTGAGCTATGGCGAGGGCTTCCATGCGCCGACCTTCAACGACCTCTACTTCCCGACCAGTTCGTTCTATGGCGGTAACCCGGATCTTGCCCCGGAGCGCTCGAAGACCTACGAGGCGCAACTGCGCGGTGATCACATGGATACGCGCTGGAGCCTGTCGGCCTACCGTACCGAGGTTGAGGACCTGATCACCGTGGTCAGCGACCCGGTGACCTTCTTCAGCACGCCCATGAACGTCAACAAGGCGCGCCTGCAGGGCCTGGAATTGAGTGTCGAACGCGAACTGCTGGGCTGGCAGGCGACCCTCGGCGCCAGCCTACTCGACCCGCGTGACCGCAATAGCGGCCATGTCCTGCCGCGCCGCGCCAAACGCAGCCTGAGCCTAGACCTGGATCGTCAGTTCGGCGCATTCGCCGCCGGCATGACCTGGCAGGCGCTCTCCGGCCGCTACGATGATGCCGCCAACAACCGCGAGATCGCCGGCTACGGCCTGCTGGGCGCACGCGTTAGCTGGCAGATGGACGAGGAACTGCTTTGGCAGGTCAAGGTCGACAACCTGCTGGACAAGGACTATTCCCAGGCCCTTTACAGCCGACCGGATGATCCGTTCTTCAGCAGCGTGAGTTATTACGGCTACCGCGAGGAAGGCCGCAGCGCCCTGCTCTCGCTGACCTGGACGCCCCAACTCTGATGCCGGTGCGTCCTAGTGGCCGTATCGCGGAGGGTATCGCGACGCCGCCCAAGTCGCGCGTAACGCCCCACCCGGCTATCGCGCAGCCTTCATCAGCTCACAGAGCTGTTCGATAGCCCCCAACATCTGCCGGCTAGGCCGTTCCAAGCCCTTGTTCGGCACCGCCCAGACCTGGCCCGTACGTACTGCATGCAACTGCGGCCAGGCTTGCCAGGCGCTCAGTTCGGCATTGCTGCCGCCGAGAATCACGTCCGGGTCACGCGCCAGCACCGCTTCGACACTGACCTGCGGTGCCGGCTGCCGCAGATCTTCGAACAGGTTGCGCGCGCCGCACACCTGCAAGGCATCGCCGATCAGCTGCTCGCCACCGATGGTGTAAAGCGGTTGATGCCAGATCTGATAAAACACCGTCAGCGGCTGCTCACGCCGATAGCGCTGACGCAGCGCCTCCAGATCAGCCCAAAACTCGGCTGCCAGCCGCTCGCCCTGCTCTGCCCGGCCAATTCGCTGACCAATGCGCACGAAGGCCTCGCCCATCTGATCGAGGCGCTGCGGCTGGACGATCAACAGGTCGATGCCGAAACGCTGCAACTGCGCCTGTTGCGCCGGCGGCACGCTACCGGGCGCGATAAGGATCAGATCCGGCGCCAGCTGCAACAGGCGCTCGAACTCCAGTTGGCCATAACGACCGACAGTAGGCAGATGCGCCAGCGCGGCGGGACGCTCATCCCCTTCGAGCACACCGACCAACAGGTCGGCCGCATCCAGGTCGAGCATGATTTCGCTGAGTGAAGGTGCCAGACTGATTACCCGCTCGGCGGCTGGCAGCGGTAGCGCCAGCAGGCAGAGCACGAACAGCAGCGTGCGCATCAGCCCAACTGGCGGGGTATGCGGTAGAGGCTGTGCAGCACGATGGACGATAGCGCCAGCAATACCAGCGGGATCGCCTCAAGGCCGGCGAGGACTGCCAACGCAGCAATCCACGCAGGCAGCGCAGCACCGAGCAAGGCGCGCAGACGTACACGATCCAGCTCCAGCCAGGCCGCAGGTTCATCGTCGCTGTCGAGTGCTTTTTCGGTGGCGATCAGCGCGCGCTTGTAGGCGGAGAATAACGGCAGGCTGACGAACATCGAGGCCAGGCCGGCGATGAACAGCGGCATGGTCAGCACCGTGGTGCCGCCACCGCCGAACAGCAGGTTGAACACGAGCAACGGCGCCAGCGCCACACCCAGCTGGCGCCACCAGGCCAGCGCCAGGCGACGCTTTACCTGGCCTCGGGTCACAGGCTTTCCTCGGTCTCGCCCTGATGCTGGTTGCCCAACATATGGCCGAGCTTGCCGGCCTTGGTGGCGAGGTAGCGCTTGTTGTAGGGGTTGTGCGCAATCTGCAGCGGCACACGATGGTCCACAACGATGCCCATGTCGCCCAGGGCTTTTACCTTGCGCGGGTTATTGGTCATCAGCTGGAGGCTCTTGATACCCAGGTGTTCGAGCATGGGCAGGCAGATCGCGTAATCACGCTGGTCGGCGCCGAAACCCAGACGCTCGTTGGCTTCCACGGTATCGGCACCGCCGTCCTGCAGTTCGTAGGCGCGGATCTTGTTCAACAGGCCAATGCCACGGCCCTCCTGACGCAGGTACAGCAGCACGCCACGGCCTTCGTTGGCGATGGCCTGAAGCGCGGCCTGCAGCTGCGCACCACAGTCGCAACGCAGGCTGAACAAGGCGTCGCCGGTCAGGCATTCGGAGTGCAGGCGCCCAAGCACCGGGGCACCGTCGGCGACGTTGCCGAAGGTCAGGGCGACGTGTTCCTTGCCGGTGGCCTCATCGAGGAAGCCATGCATGATGAACACGCCGAAGGGCGTGGGCAGTTGGGAGGCGGCGACGAACACGACGGACACCGGATACTCCTAGCAATGAGTACGAAACAGGGCCGGCATTGTATCAGCAGCCCCCACTGGCGGGTCAGTCAGAATTGCCGATCATCAGTATCGAAACGGTCAATGAGCACGATCAGAATTAGTTCAAAGTCTCTCGGGCTAGAGCAATGCAAGGCAGAAGTAGGCGAGGAAGCGGAGTCTACCGATTGTAAATGAGCAGTACTCGCCTCGCTCGCCCCTCTGGGGCCGCGCTGAAGCACGTTGGCCGCAAACGGCCTCCGACCGGGCTGGCGCTCCAGCCTGCTTCTAACGCGGCAGTGCCGACGCGCAGCAGACTTTGGGCTGATTCTCATAGCTTGGACTCGAGCACTAGCATCCCCTGCTCCTCGCGCCAGCCCACGCGACTCATGAAGCTCATGCCGAGCAAAGCTTCGGCGGGCGCGCCGCCTTCCAGCACCACAGCCTCGACGCCAAGCACCTCGATATCACCGACCTTGACCCGATCCAGGCTGACCCGCCAACCCCGCGCCGTGCCACTGGCTGTGCTGACCGTGAGCGGCTGCCCACTGACGCGAAAGTCGATGTTCAGGCGGCGCGCCTGGGCTTCATTGAGGGCAACCGAGGTGGCACCAGTGTCCACCAGAAACGGCACGCTTTGGCCGTTGACCGAACCGGTGATCCAGTAGTGACCACCAGGCCCCTTGGCGATGCTCAGGCGCTTCTTCTGTGGTTCGGCAAACCCGGCACTGTATTCCCGGCTCAGCGGGTACACGCGCTCGACGCCATCGACACGCAGCACCGCGCCCTGCTTATCGACGCTGACTACCTGCACTCCACCGGGACCGGTGGAGCCCACACGAACCAGCTTGCGCTGGCCGTCGACATTGACCACCGCGGCACCCGGGAACAGGCCGACCACCTGCACCTGAGAAGCGGCCCAGGAAAGGCTCGAACACAACAGCGCCAGCGTGGCGAGACAGTGACGAAGCTGCATGTATGACGGCCTCCCGGCTCAGTCGAAGGGATAGGGCTGCTGCCAGTGAGCGAAGATCGGCCGCAGCTCACCGCTGGCAATCAGTTGCGTCATGCGCCGATCGAAGAGCTCGGCCAGAACATGCCCACGTGGCGTATCGGCAAAACCGAGATAGAGCGGCAATTGCGTCAGGTCCGTCATCCGGTATTGCTGCGGCTTGCTGGTCTGGCCCAATACGTAATCGACCTCGGGACGGGCATCGATATAGAAGTCCGCGTGCCCCAGATCGAGCATGCCAAGGATACCGCTCCGCCGCTGCACTTCCCGGTAGTCGTGCACATTCGGCAAATATTCGTCGTAGCCGTAGCCTCGCACCCAAACCAGCCGGTACTTGCCCAGGCTGTCCAGGGTCGGCGCCGGTTTGCCCTTGAGGCCAAGTGCGACGATCTGATCACGATCATAGTGATGCCTGGGGTAAAACACCTGCCCCTCTACCTCGTCACGATAGGAGCCGACCCAGGCATCGGCCTCGCCGCGCTGCACCAGGCCGACGGAGCGGGTATAAGGCACGCTGTGGATACTCAGGCGGACACCCGCAGGCTCGAACACCTTGCGCATGACGTCCCAGCCCAGGCCGGTACCATCGGTTTCGGTATAGGCCTCCCAGACCTCACTGGCCAGACGTATCTCCCCTGGCAGCTCGCTCTTGGCCTGAGCACCGACCAGGGTGCACAGCATCAGCAGCGCGCCTAGCCAGACTTGCCTCATGCGCATGCCCACTCCTTAGAAACCCAGCCCGGCTCCGTAGTTGGCCCAGCCCCAGACCAGCCCCTGCATGGCCAGCCAGGCGAAGACCCCAGCGATGATGTCATCGAGCATGATGCCGACACCGCCATGTACGTGGCGATCGATCCAGCGAATTGGCCAGGGTTTGACGATGTCGAACAGACGGAACATGAGAAAGCCTAGCAGCAACCAGACCCACCCCTCGGGCACCAGCCACAGGGTGATCCACATGCCGACCATTTCATCCCAGACGATGCCTTCGTGATCATGCACGCGCAGATCGTCGGCGACCTTGCCGCACAACCAGAAGCCGAACAGCATGGTGACCCCGAGCAACAGCCAGTAGCCCCAATCCGGCAGCATCTGCCACAGTGGAATGAATGGCAGCGCGACCAGCGAGCCCCAGGTGCCCGGTGCCTTGGGCAGTGTGCCGGAACCGAAGCCGAAGGCGATGAAATGCCAGGGATTGCGCCACACCGAGGGCGGTACGTATTCGGCGGGAACCTGGTTGGGGTGATCGGTCACACGCACTCCGTCCTGTCAGAAATGTTGGTAGCCGCCGCGCGGCGGTTCGATTGGTTGGCCGGCGGCGTCCAGCAACTGTACCCCGGAGCCGGCCAGCACACGGCCAATAACCCGCACTTCGGACCAGTCACGCTGAATGTCGGCGAGCAGCGCAGGCGGTAGGGTAAAGGCCAGGCGGTAGTCGTCGCCACCACCCAAGGCGCAGACCTTTGCCTGCTCCTCGCCGGCAAAGGCGCGCAACGGTGCAGACAGCGGCACACGCGCCAGCTCGATATGCAGGGCGACCTGCGAGGCGCTGGCAATATGCCCGCAGTCAGCGAGCAGACCGTCAGAAATATCCAGTGCCGCCGTGGCTCGGCCGCGCAGTGCCTGCCCCAGGGCCAGTTGCGGTTGCGGCGACCAGTAACGAACCAGCAAAGGCTCGGCGACTTCAGGCGTTGCATCACGCTGAGCCAGTACCAGTGGCAGGGCGCCAGCGGCGTCACCCAGTTCGCCTCCTACACACAACAGATCACCCACCTGCGCGCCGCTGCGCAGCAGTGCCTGCCCGGCCGGCACACGGCCGAAGACGGTCAGCGTCAGGCTCAGCGGGCCTCGCGTGGTGTCGCCACCGACCAGCGCCAGCGAACAGTTCTCGGCCATCTGCTGCAAGCCACGGGCGAACTCGGCCAGCCAGGCTTCACTGGCACTCGGCAAGGTCAGCGCGAGGGTAAAGGCCAACGGCGTGGCGCCCATGGCAGCCAGGTCACTGGCGGAGACAGCCAGCGCACGCTGGCCGAGAAGAAAGGCATCGCAGGCGTCGGGGAAATGCACCCCGGCAACCAGCGTGTCGGTGGACACCGCCAACTGCTCGCCTGCCGGCACCGCCAGCAGGGCGCAGTCATCACCGATACCGCGAACCACGCCGACGCCGCCCTGAGCGCAACGGGCGGCGGCGAAGTAGTGACGAATCAGCTCGAACTCATTCACGGGCAAGCAACGATCTGCTGCCCGTCGGCCCGGCATAGCAGAGGCAGGGCTCTAGCTCGCGAGATCGTGAATCGAGCATCGCAAAAGGCCTCACCGCTTGTTGGCGTTGACTTCGGCGGCACGCAGCTTGGGCGCGAGCTTGTCGAGGATGCCGTTGACGAATTTGTGTCCGTCGGTGGCACCGAACACCTTGGCCAGCTCGATACCTTCGTTGATCACCACTTTGTAGGGCACGTCGACGCGGTTCTTCAGCTCGTAGGTGGACAGGCGCAGGATGGCCAGTTCGACCGGATCGATCTCTTCCAACGGGCGATCGAGCAGCGGTGTGAAGGCCTCGTCCAGCTCGGTCTTCTGCCGCGGTACGCCGTGCAGGATCTCGTGGAAGTAGGCACCATCGACCTTGCTGAAATCGTTGTCGACGCGGAACTGCGCTTCGATCTCGTTCAGCGGCTGCCCGGCGATGTGCCAGGAGTACAGGGCCTGCATGGCCAGGGTGCGGGCCTCACGGCGCGCGAGGATCTTGCCGCTGGGGCCCTTCTTGGCCGGCTGGCCGTTACCGGAGTTGCTCACTTGGCCTCCAACTGCGCCAGCAGGCTGACCATTTCCAGAGCGGACAGCGCAGCTTCGGCACCCTTGTTACCTGCCTTGGTGCCGGAACGTTCGATGGCTTGTTCGATGGAGTCGACAGTCAGCACGCCGAAGGCGACCGGTACGCCGTATTCCATGGAAACCTGAGCCAGGCCCTTGGTGCACTCGCCGGCGACGTACTCGAAGTGCGGGGTGCCGCCACGGATGACCGCGCCGAGGGCGATGATCGCCGCGTATTCGCCACGCTGAGCGACCTTCTGGGTGACCAGCGGAATCTCGAAGGCACCCGGCGCACGGATGATGGTGATGTCGCTCTCGCTCACGCCATGGCGTACCAGGGCGTCAATGGCGCCGCTAACCAGGCTCTCGACGACGAAGCTGTTGAAACGGCCTACCACCAGGGCGTATTTGCCCTTCGGGGCGATGAAGGTACCTTCGATGGTCTTCAGGGTCATGACAGGTCTCACATGGGTTAAAGAGCCGGAGCGGCGGTGCGCTCCGAAAATAAAATTCGTTTGTCAGCGTAGCCCGGATGCAATCCGGGGCCACTGTGCCGATCTTCCCGGATTTCATCCGGGCTACGTGCTTTAGCTCCCCTCTCCCGCTTGCGGGAGAGGGGCTGGGGGAGAGGGTTCGGCGTTGACCACAATACCCTCTCCCGCCCTTCGGGCACCCTCTCCCGCAAGCGGGAGAGGGTCATCAGCTTTACCCCTTCGGGCCGCTGTTAATCAGCCGGCAGGTATTCTACAACCTCGAGGTCGAAGCCGGATATCGCGTTGAACTTCATCGGCGAGCTCATCAGGCGCATCTTGCGCACGCCGAGGTCACGCAGAATCTGCGAACCAGCGCCCACGGTGCTGTAGGTCGCCGGGTTGGCCGGTTGCTGACGGCTGATCAGCGCCAGCAGCTCCGGCCCGGTCAGCGGATTGCCGAGCAGCAGCACCACGCCGCTACCGGCCTTGGCCACTTCTGCCATCGCCGCGCGCATGCTCCAGCGGCCCGGCTGGTTGACCATAAACAGGTCGCGCAGCGGGTCCATGTTGTGCACGCGCACCAGGGTCGGCTCTTCGGCGCAGATGGTGCCCAAGGTCAGCGCCATGTGCGCGGTGTCCTCAACGCCATCGCGATAGGTCACCAGGTTGAACTGGCCCAGTTCGGTGTCCAGCGGCTGCTCGCTGATGCGCTCGACGGTGCGCTCGTGGATCAGGCGGTAGTGGATCAGGTCAGCGATGGTGCCGATCTTCAGACCGTGCTCTTCGGCGAACTTTTCCAGCTCCGGACGACGGGCCATGGTGCCGTCGTCGTTCATGATCTCGCAGATCACCCCGCTCGGCTCGAAACCGCCCATGCGCGCCAGGTCACAGGCTGCCTCGGTATGGCCGGCACGCGCCAGCACACCACCAGGCTGAGCCATCAGCGGGAAGATATGACCCGGGCTGACGATGTCGGCGGCCACGGCATTACGCGCCACGGCGGCCTGCACGGTGCGTGCGCGGTCGGCGGCAGAGATGCCGGTGGTCACGCCCTCGGCCGCCTCGATGGAGACGGTGAACTTGGTGCCGAAGCCGGAGCCGTTGCGCGGCGCCATCAGCGGCAGATTGAGCAGCTCGCAGCGCTCGCGGGTCATCGGCATGCAGATCAGGCCACGGGCGAAGCGAGCCATGAAGTTGATGTGTTCGGCGGTGACGCACTCGGAGGCGATGATGATGTCGCCTTCGTTCTCGCGGTCCTCGTCATCCATGAGGATGACCATCTTGCCGGCACGGATGTCTTCGATCAGTTCTTCAGCGGTATTGAGCGCCATCGGGGCGTCTCCTCAATTCTTCAGGTAGCCGTTTTCGGCGAGAAAGCTTTCGGTCAGGCCCGAGGCCTTGGGCTCTGCAGCCTTGTCGCCGAGCAGCAGGCGCTCCAGGTAACGCGCCAGCAGGTCGACCTCGAGGTTGACCTTACGCCCGGCCTGGTAGTCGACCATGATGGTCTCGGCCAGGGTGTGCGGCACGATGGTCAGCTCGAACTCGGCGCCATCGACCGCGTTCACCGTGAGGCTGGTGCCGTCGACGGTGATCGAGCCCTTGTGCGCGATGTACTTGGCCAGCTCACGTGGGGCGCGCACCTTGAACTGCACGGCGCGGGCGTTATCGGCGCGCGAGACGATCTCGCCGACGCCGTCGACGTGCCCGCTGACCAGATGGCCGCCGAGGCGACTGGTCGGCGTCAGGGCCTTTTCCAGGTTCACGGCGCTGCCGGGCTTGAGGTCGACGAAGGCAGTGCGCGCCAGCGTCTCGCGGCTGACGTCGGCCCAGAAGCCGTCGCCAGGCAGCTCAACGGCGGTCAGGCAGATGCCGTTGACGGCGATGCTGTCGCCGAGCTTGACGTCGCCCAGGTCGAGTTTGCCAGTGGCCACGTAGACACGCACGTCGCCGCCCTTCGGCGTCATGGCGCGGATACTGCCGATGGCTTCGATTATGCCGGTGAACATAAGCCCTCCGAATCTCGCTTGAAGATGATGCACAGCATGGATGAACTCCTGTTTTGGTCAAAAACAGGGCAAATGCCGATCGATAGGGATTTCACGGGCAGGCACAGACCGCCCTAGGAGGGAATCCCGCTCTCTCTTTATCCGGACTATACCGTCGGCCCCGGAATCGCACCGGGTCTGCTTGACCTCGCGCGGCAGGTGCCGTGGCGAGCGCTCGCGGGCTAGGTTCTGCGAACCATTACCGCCGGTGGGGAATCACACCCCGCCCTGAGAACGTTGCGACCACATGAAATGGCCGCGTGGCGTTTTACCATATTTATCATCGCGGCGCATGGGCCTTAGGACGCGCTGCATGCCCCGGGGATAACCGCCGATCTGCCGGGTCAGCGACAAGTTCAAGCTGTAGTCGTTGTCACTGGACACAAGTAAGTGGAGAGAACCGCGCTGCGCACAGCACACCCTACCTGGCCTTGGGTACCGCTGTGATCTGCCAGTCTTCACCGACAGCGCGGATATCGACGATCTGCAATTCCGGCGCCTCGGCCATGCGATTGAGCGGCAGTTCGAGCAGCGGCCGTGCGCTGGAACCGAGCAGCTTGGGCGCGACGAAGATGCGGTACTCGTCCACCAATCCAGCACGAGCGAAGGCGCCAGCCAGTCGTGGCCCGGCTTCGACCAGCACCTCGTTAACGCCGCGGCCGGCCAGCTCCAGCAATAGCTTGCGCAAGTCGACATGACCGTTGCTACCCGGTACGGCGAGCAACTCATGCCCGTCCTCCTGATAGCGATCACGGGCCGAGGCCGCAGCGCAGGTCGCCACCAGCGCGGGGCCGACCTGGAAGAAGGTCTTGCTCAAGGGCACGCGCAGACGGCCATCGACCAGTACGCGCAAGGGTGGGCGACGCTGCGCCAGCTCGGTCATCTCAGCCCCCAGGCCCAGCTCATCGGCACGCACCGTCAGCCGCGCATCGTCGGCCAGTACGGTATCGGCGCCGCTGAGTACCACGCTGGCCTGAGCACGCAGGCGCTGCACCTCAGCACGCGCCGCCGGGCCGGTGATCCACTGGCTTTCGCCACTGGCCATGGCGGTGCGGCCATCCAGACTCATCGCCAGCTTGACCCGCACGAACGGCAGGCCCTGCTCCATGCGTTTGATGAAGCCGGCGTTGAGCGCGCGCGCCTCGCTTTCCAGCACGCCACTGGCAACCTCGATACCAGCCTGGGCCAAGCGCAGCAGACCACTGCCGGCGACCTGCGGATTGGGATCTTGCATCGCCGCGACGACCCGGCTGACACCCGCGGCGACCAGCGCATTGGCGCAGGGCGGCGTACGCCCATGGTGGCTGCAGGGTTCCAGCGTCACGTACGCCGTGGCGCCACGCGCCTTGTCGCCAGCCTGGCGCAGTGCGTGCACCTCGGCGTGCGGCTCACCGGCACGGGCATGCCAGCCCTCGCCGACGATCTCGCCGTCACGCACGATGACGCAACCGACCCGTGGATTGGGATGGGTGGAATACAGGCCTTTGCGCGCCAGCCGCAGGGCGCGCGCCATGAAGAAGTGGTCGAGCTCGCTCATCGGCTTTTAGACGGCTCACGGGCCAGACGTTCGATTTCCTCGCGGAATTCGTTGAGGTCCTGAAAACGGCGGTAGACCGAGGCGAAGCGGATATAGGCCACCTCGTCGAGCTTGCTCAGCTCGGTCATCACCAACTCACCGAGCACCAGCGACTTCACCTCGCGCTCGCCAGTAGCCCGCAGTTGCTGCTTGATGCGGGCGATGGCCTCCTCCAGGCGCTCGACGCTCACCGGGCGTTTTTCCAGCGCACGCTGCATGCCGGCACGCAGCTTCTCTTCATCGAAGGGCTGGCGACTGCCGTCCTGCTTGATCAGGCGCGGCATCACCAGCTCGGCGGTTTCGAAGGTGGTGAAGCGCTCACCGCAGGCCACGCATTCGCGGCGGCGGCGGACCTGGTCGCCCTCGGCGACCAGACGGGAATCGATGACCTTGGTGTCGTTGGCGGCGCAGAAGGGACAATGCATGGCAGGCGCGGGCTATTGGCGGCAAAGGCGTCATGGTAGCGCATAGAGACAGCAAGACAAATTAAGCTATGGGTACGCACCTTCACGAGCACAACCTGCCATGAATCGATACCAGCCCCTTCTCCTCATCGCCCTGAGCGGCCTGCTCGCGGCCTGTGCCAGTGAACCCACGGCGCCCACGCCAGTACACACGCCCGCCCCGCTACCGACTGAAACCAACGCAGCGCCCGTGCAGGGCCCCGGCCTACGTGGCGAGCTGCTCGGCGTCGCGGCGGGCGCCGATGTCGACCTGGCACTCCTTGGTGTGGACATGCGCGGTCGCCCGCGTGCGCTGCTTGGCCAGGTTCACCTGCGTGGCGACGGCGAAACTCTGCCGTTTCATCTGCACGTACAACCCCAAGCCACACCGCAGGGCCTGCGCCTGGAGCTGCGTGGCCGTGTCAGCCACTCCGGGCGCCTGGTGCAACGCCTGCCGGTGCGCACCATCGCCGAACTGACCGACCAGGACCTCGGCGCCCTGAACCTGGTGCCGGCACCATGACACCTCCGGTACACCTGCAGCAGGCGTTGAACGAACTGCTCGGCGATGCCCGCCTGGTCGCCGAAACCCTGCCCGGCACCGACATCGCCCTGTGGCTGATCGATGCCAGCAACATGGAGCGCGCCTTCAACCCCGAAGAGACCCGACGCATTCTCGAAGAGCCGCCCTACTGGTGCTTCTGCTGGGCCAGCGGCCTGGTGCTGGCGCGCTGGCTGGCTGAGCGCCCCGAGTGGGTGCACGGCAAGCGCGTGCTGGATTTCGGTGCCGGCTCCGGCGTAGCCGCCATCGCTGCGGCCAAGGCCGGCGCGGCAGAAGTGGTAGCCTGCGACCTCGACCCACTGGCACTGGCCGCTAGTCGCGCCAATGCCGCACTCAACGGCGTGACGCTGAATTACTCGGAAGATTTCTTCGCCGAAGCGGATCGCTACGACCTGATCCTGGTCGCCGACGTGCTTTATGATCGCGCCAACCTGCCACTGCTCGACCATTTTCTCAGCCGCGGGCGTCAGGCCCTGGTGGCCGATTCACGGGTGAAGGATTTTCAGCATCCGCTGTACCAGCGCCTGGCACTGCTGGACGGTTGCACCTGGCCGGACCTGGCCGAACCCGCCGAATTCCGCGAAGTCAGCCTGTATCACGCCGCGCGACCCTTGTAACCGCATCGCGCTGCCCGCATTAATAGACCATTGTCCTGCTTTTCGAGACCGACCATGAGCGACTCCCCTTACATCTTCGATATCTCCGGCACCGCCAATTTCGAGCAACTGGTGATCGAGAACTCCTTCCACAAGCCGGTACTGGTGGACTTCTGGGCTGAGTGGTGCGCGCCGTGCAAGGCGCTGATGCCGATGCTGGCTAAGATCACCGAGGAATACGCCGGTGAGCTGCTGCTGGCCAAGGTCAATTGCGATATCGAGCAAGACATCGTCATGCGCTTCGGCATTCGCAGCCTACCCACCGTGGTGCTGTTCAAGGACGGCCAGCCGGTGGACGGTTTTGCCGGCGCCCAGCCGGAAGCGGCGATCCGCGAGATGCTCAAGCCTCATGTCGCCGAACCGGCGCCAGTCGCTGCCGATCCGATGGAGGCCGCCCAGGTACTGTTCGCCGAAGGTCGCTTCGCTGAAACCGAAGCGCTGCTCAAGCAGGTGCTGACAGAAGACAACGAGAATGCCGCCGCGCTGATTCTCTACGCGCGCTGCCTGGCCGAACGCGGCGAGCTGGGCGAGGCGGAAACCGTGCTCAACGCCGTCAAGGGTGACGAGCACAAGCAGGCGCTGGCCGGCGCCAAGGCGCAGCTGACCTTCCTGCGCCAGGCCGCTGACCTGCCGGAAGTAGCGACGCTGAAAAGCCGCCTGGCGCAGAACGCCGAGGATGACGAAGCGGTGTATCAACTGGCCGTGCAGCAACTGGCGCGCCAGCAGTACGAAGCGGCGCTGGACGGCCTGCTCAAGCTGTTCGTGCGTAACCGCAGCTACAGTGAAGGCCTGCCGCACAAGACCCTGTTGCAGGTATTCGACCTGCTCGGCGGCGACCACCCGCTGGTCACCACCTACCGCCGCAAGCTGTACCAGGCGATCTACTAATCCCAGCTTTGGCTCGCGCTCGCCGTAGGGCGCGCCATGCGCATCGAGCACTCGCCAGTTCAAGCTTGTGATGCTAGGTGCGCGCAGCGCACCCTACGGCGACACAGATAAGGTTCTGGCCTGACAAGGATGGCCTTTGTAGAGTGCGCCGTACGCACCGCCGATGACCGCGCGAGTGCGTGCAGCCTGGGCGACTACCCCTGCCAGTGATAGATCGGCGCATCCGCGCCGGTTTCCATGCGGATCTGCTCGCAATGACGCAGACGCACCAGCAGGCGTTTACCCGCAACCTCACCACCGGCCAGCGCAACCAGTTGCGTCATTAGCCGCGGCCCTTCGACCTGGCCGGCCTCGCGCACCAATTGCAGCGCGGTCTGCCACAGCGCGTCGCCCGTATCTGCAACTGCAGTGGCGGGCGCTGCCGTCGCGCCAGGTGTCGGCGCAACGACCACATGCTGTGCCAGTTGCGCCCAGTCCTCGGCATCCAGCTCCAGCGTCAGGTCCACCGGCCAGTCGCCGATGCGCCCACGTATTCGCATCATGTTCAGCCTCCAGTCAGGAAGCTGCATGCTCCCACGCTGCCTGTGTACTGGCCAGCCCAGCATAAAAGTTGTTATAACGTAACAAGAAACAACACTCATGCCGGAGACCTCCATGCGCCATCTGCTGCTCGCCCTACCCTTCGCCCTGCTCCCCCTGACCGCTGCCCAGGCCCATGACGACCATGACCATGAACACGGCAGTCTCGGCGCGCACGAACACGGCGTAGCCAGCCTCAACGTTGCCCTCGATGGACAGGCCCTGGAGCTGCAGATCGACAGCCCCGCGATGAACTTCGTTGGCTTCGAACATGCAGCCAAGAGCGATGCCGACAAAGCCAAGGTTGCTGCCGCCAAAGCCGAGCTGGAAAAACCCATTGAGTTGTTCGGCTTGGCCGCAGGCGCCTGCCAGGTGACCAAACAGGAACTGGAAAGCCCGCTGTTCGGCGACCATGACCATCACCACGAGGACGAAGCGCACGAGCATGAACACGCTGACGCCAACGAGCACGAGCACGAGCACGAGCACAGCGATATCGAAGCCAGCTATCAACTGTCCTGCAAGCAGGTCGATGCACTCAAGCAACTGGACCTGAGCGAGCTGTTCAAGCGCTTCCCCGCTACCCAGAAGATTCAGGTACAACTGATCGGCCCGAGCGGCCAGCAAGGCGTGGAACTGACACCAGCCCAGCCGCGTCTGTCGTTCTGATGCTGTAGGGTGGATCGGGGCGCGTAGCTGACGTGCCTTGCATCCATCCTACCCGCTGTGTGGGAGAACCAGGTGGCGACTCGCTTTGGCTGCGAATGCAAGCTCACCGCTAAAGCGCCTCCCATAAAACCTGCTCCGGAGGTAATGATGCCATCCGCGAGTTAGGCTCAGACAATCAGGCCACCCTGCACGGCTTTTCATGAACGACGACTCGAAGAAACCATGACCCAACCTCTGATCGAACTCGCCGATCTCGGTTTCGCCTGGCCCGGCCAGGCGCAGCTGCTGGATATCCCCGCCTTCACCCTGGCACGCGGTGAAACCCTGTTTCTCAAAGGCCCCAGCGGCAGCGGCAAGACCACCCTGCTCGGCCTGCTCGGCGGCGTGCAGCGGGCGCAAAGCGGCTATATCCGCCTGCTCGGCCAGGACCTGGGCCAGCTTTCCGCCGGTGCCCGTGACCGCTTCCGTGTCGATCACACCGGCTACATCTTCCAGCAGTTCAACCTGCTGCCGTTTCTGTCCGTGCGCGAGAACGTCGAGCTGCCCTGTCGCTTCTCGCGCCTGCGCGCCGACCGTGCACGCCAGCGCCATGGCAGCGTCGATGCGGCCGCCGCCGCGCTGCTCGATCACCTCGGCCTGCGCGCCGATCTGCTCGGCCGCCGTGCCGATGAACTGTCCATCGGCCAACAACAACGGGTCGCCGCCGCGCGCGCCCTGATCGGCCAGCCAGAACTGGTGATCGCCGACGAACCCACTTCAGCACTGGACTTCGACGCCCGCGAAGCCTTCCTGCAACTGCTCTTCGCCGAATGCCGCGCCGCCGGCGCCAGCCTGTTGTTCGTCAGCCACGACCAGAGCCTGGCTCCGCTGTTCGACCGCAACCTGTCGCTGGCCGAACTCAACCGCGCCACGCGCCCACAGGAGGCCTGAGATGCACCTGATCCGCATCGCCCTGGCCAGCCTGGCCAACCGTCGTTTCACCGCCCTGCTCACGGTGTTCGCCATCGCCCTCTCGGTCTGCCTGCTGCTGGCCGTCGAACGCGTGCGCACCGAAGCCCGTGCCAGCTTCGCCAACACCATCAGCGGCACCGACCTGATCGTCGGCGCCCGCTCCGGCAGCGTGAACCTGCTGCTGTATTCGGTGTTCCGCATCGGCAATGCCACCAACAACATCCGCTGGGACAGCTTCGAACACTTCGCCAACCATCGTCAGGTGAAGTGGGCCATCCCCATTTCCCTCGGCGACTCGCACCGTGGCTATCGAGTGATGGGCACCAGCACCGCCTATTTCGAGCACTACCGCTATGCCCGCAGCCAGGCGCTGAAGCTGGCCCAGGGCCGCGCGTTTGCAGGCGATCCCTTCGAGGTGGTACTGGGCGCGGAAGTGGCGCAAGCGCTGGGCTACGGCCTCGGCGAGAAAATTGTCCTGGCGCACGGTGTCGCCACCATCAGCCTGGTCAAGCACGACGACAAACCCTTCACAGTGGTCGGCATCCTCGAGCGCACCGGCACTCCGGTCGACCGCACGCTGCACATCTCCCTGGCCGGAATGGAGGCGTTGCACATCGACTGGCAGAACGGCATGCCGGCACGCGGGGCGGCGCAGATCAGCGCGGATCAGGTGCGAGAGTGGGCCAGCGCCTGTTCACAAGCGTCGCGAGCGCAGACGGGGCAAGACGAAAGCGGGCGAGGAAGCGCAGTTGAGTCGAGTCTCAATGAGCATTCCGAGCCCGCTTTCAACGCAGCAGCGTCAAGCGCAGTAGATTGTGGACAGGCGCTGCAGCCGAAGCAGATCACCGCCTTCATGCTGGGGCTCAACAGCAAGATCGCCACCTTCAGCCTGCAGCGCGAGATCAACGAGTTCCGTGGCGAGCCGCTGCTGGCGATCCTGCCGGGTGTGGCGCTGCAGGAGCTGTGGAGCCTGATGGGCACGGCCGAACAGGCACTGTTCGTGGTCTCGCTGTTCGTCGTGCTGACTGGCCTGATCGGCATGCTCACGGCGATCCTCACCAGCCTCAACGAGCGTCGTCGGGAGATGGCTATCCTGCGCTCGGTGGGCGCGCGCCCCTGGCATATCGCCAGCCTGCTGGTGCTGGAGGCCTTCGCCCTGGCACTGGCCGGCGTGGCTTTCGGTGTCGCACTGCTGTATCTGGGTATCGCTGGCAGCCAGGGTTTCGTACAGGCCAATTACGGCCTGTATCTGGCACTCAATGCACCGTCGAGTTACGAATGGAAACTGCTTGGCGGCATTCTCGCCGCAGCAGTGGCGATGGGTAGCGTGCCGGCTTGGCGGGCTTATCGGCAGTCGCTGGCAGACGGTCTATCGATCAGGCTCTGAGGGAAAGTCGAGAGCGCCTGGCGTACACTGCGCGGGCGCTCTTACAACGAGGTTCTCCATGTCCCGCCCCCTGCTCGCCACCCTGCTGCTGACCCTGGCACTGCCGCTGGCCGCCGCCGATGTGCGCGAACTCAACTGGTCCGAGCTGATTCCTGCGGATGCCCCGCCGCAAGTCATCGACCCCGCGCCGATCCATGACCTCTCGCAGCTGGCCGACGCGCTGGCCGAGTCCGGCCCTGCCGCCATGCAGCAATCGCCAGCGGCCCCGGTGGTCAAGGAGCTCAACGGCCAGCAGGTGAAGCTGCCAGGCTATATCGTGCCACTGGACGTGACCGACGAAGGCCGGGTGGTCGAGTTCCTGCTGGTGCCCTACTTCGGCGCCTGCATTCATGTGCCGCCACCGCCGTCGAACCAGATCGTGCATGTCACCAGCGAGCTCGGCGTGCTGCTCGATGCGCTATACCAGCCGTTCTGGGTTGAAGGGCCACTGAAAACCGAGCATGTCAGCAGCGAGCTGGCCGAGGTCGGCTACCAGATGGAAGCAGACAAGATCTACGCCTACGAACTGCCCGATAGCTGATCCTCATATGAGCGGCTGTAGGAGCGGCTTCAGCCGCGAAAGGATTCGCGGATACATTCACGCTTAGCGATCCGCCGCCCAAGAAAAAGCCAGACCCTGAGTCTGGCTTTTTCTTGGTGCGCGCGGCGCACCCTACATATGGTGCCCCCGCGTAGGGTGCGCTGCGCGCACCGACGAGCGATTCAACTACGACTGGCGACACGATTCTCGCGTTCGAAGCGCAACTCGCTTTCCGCCCACTGACGCCATGAGCGCACTTTAGCTCGCTCGGCGCCACCACGTTCGGCACGCGCCAGTGCATCCAGCCCCGCCTGCCAACGCGCCTGCTCAAGCTCCAGCTGAGCCACGTACAACCAGTGCTTGCCGTTGCCGCTGCGTTCGGCCAGGGGACGCAATACCCGCACGGCTGCTGCACGGTCGCGCGCCTGCCACCAGAACAGACCGAGACGCTCCTGACGCGCCGCGGTGCCTGCCAGCAAGCCGCTGTCGAGCATTCCAGCCAGCAGCTTGGCGCCCTGCCAGGGCTGGTCCGCAGCACCGGCGAGCAATACCAGGTTATCCAGTTCCGACTCGCTGAAACGCAGCCCCTTGCTGTGCGCAGCACGCAGGGTCGCCAGCGCCTTGTCGTTGCTGCCCGCCATTTGCTGCAGACCGGCCAGTTGGCGCCAGCCCTTGGCATCATTCGGCTGGCGAGCCAGCAGCTGACGCTGCCAACGCTCGGCCTGGGGGTAGCGTTTCAGATCAGCGTTGGCCCCCACCAGAAACTGCAGCCAGATGTCCGCCGCATTGGGGTTAGCTTGTACGTAACGCTCGGCCAGCGGCAACGCCTTGGCTGGCTGATTCATGCCTTGATAGGCCTGCACCAGCATCTGCAGGACTTCCTCGGAGGCACTGCCTTGATTCGGCGCCAGCAACTCGACGACCTTGGCGTAGCGGCGCTCGCCCAGGTTGAGCTTGGCCAGATTGAGGCGCTCGCCAGCCAGCATTTCATCTTCAAGCTTGCCGCTGCGCACGGCCTTTTCCAGCCAGTCGATGGCCTGACCATTGTTGCCGGCCGACCAGGCCACGTAGGCCTTGCTGCGCCAGACCAGCGCTTCTTCAAAACTGCCACTCTTGGCCTGAACATCATCGAGCGCACGCCGTGCGGCAGCGTAGTCACCTTTCTGCTGCGCGGCCTGCGCCGCATTCAGGGCCTTGAACACGGCCGGATCGACAGTCTGCTGGGCCATGCCTGGCACGGCGGCGGCACTGAGCATCACGAGCAACAACCAACGGTACATGGTCAGCTCCTTTCCAGACGGAAGTAGAGAGTTTTTACCGCTTCGCGGTCCACCGCCAGGCCACCCTCGGTACGCGGCGCGAAGCGCCAGCGAGCGGCAGCACGGCGCGCTTCGCGCTCGAAGACGTTACGCGGATTGGCTTCCAGCACGCGGATGTTCTCCACATTGCCGGAGCGGTTGATGGTGAAAGCCAGTTTGACGAAACCTTCGATGCCACGCTGCAGTGCATAGCGCGGATAATCTGGGCGCACATCGTTGAGCGGCATGACTTCGCTCTCCATTCCACCCATCTGCCCACCCGACTCGGCTGCCTCGCTCGGCGGCGTCGGCGCGGGGGCTCCAGGCGCAAGACCGGACAGGCTCGGCGCCGGCGCACTGTTGACGGCGATGCCACTGGCCAGGCTGGGCAATTGAATATCCAGCGCCGGCAGGTTCGCATTTGGCGTGGCCGTTTGCGGAGTCGGTGGCGTGGGCGGCTGTGGCGTCTGCGGTTGCGGTGGTTGCGGCGCTTGCTGGCGAGTACGCGTAGCCGTCTCGCTGGCGTTACCGTCCATGCGCACGAAGTTGGCCACGCTGACCGGGTCCTGGTTCACCTTGGCGCTCGGTGGCGCGACCATGTACAGCATCAGGGCAAAGAGCCCCAAGGCCATCAGGCAGGCACCGAGAAAAGACAGCGGCAGACGCATCAGTTGACTCCGCTACCGGCAGCCAGGGCGACATCCTGCACGCCAGCCAGACGCGCCTGATCCATCACCTGGACGACCAGGCCGGTACGCGCATCCTGATCGGCCTGCACCACCACGGCGCCATCCGGTTGGTCGACACGCATGCGCTCGACGTGCGCGCGCACGCTACGGATGTCTACGGGCTGCTTGTCCATCCAGATCTGTCCGTCGGCAGTGACCGCGATAAGGATGTTGCCCTTGTCCTGAGGGCTGGCCGTTTCCGCCTGCGGACGCTGCACCTCGACCCCGGACTCGCGGATGAAGGAGCTGGTGACGATGAAAAAGATCAGCATGATGAAGACCACGTCGAGCATCGGCGTGAGGTCGATGCCGGTGTCTTCGTCCTGCTGGTGGTGACGACGCATTCTCATGTTGGGCGATCTCAGTCGTGACGCAGCTGGTCGGCCAGCCGCTCGATGGCCTGGCTGGCTTCGCGTTCGAGGCGCGCCAGGCTGAACAATCCAGGAATGGCCAGAACCATGCCGGCCATGGTCGGCAGGGTCGCCTGCCACACGCCAGCGGCCATACCGCGTGGGTTACCGGCACCGTTGAGGGCGAGCACATCGAACACGGCGATCATGCCTAGCACGGTGCCGAGCAGGCCCAACAGCGGATACAGCGCTACCAGGGTCTTGCCCAGGCGCAGCGGCGCCGCCAATTGCTGACGCGCCTGCGCCAGCCAGGCCAGACGAACGGCGCGTTGCCAGTTGCCGTTGTCGTCGGCGAGCACCTGCTGCCAGGCCTCGCGACGCTCCTGTACCCAGCGCGGGAAAATCCTGCGCATGTACCAGAAACGCTCGAACACCAGGGTCCAGAACACCACGCAGAGCACCGCCAGCGCCCACATCACCACGCCGCCAGCGCTCATGAAGTCGAGCAGTGCATAGGCACTGTCGACCGCACGCAGCCAGAAGGCGAACAGATCAGTCACGGCGCGGCGCTCCCGACAGGTGCAGGGCGATCAGGCCGGCGCTCTGCTGCTCCAGAATCTGGATCAGGCCCTTGCTGCGACTGGCCAACAGGCTGTGCAGGAACAGCAGCGGAATAGCCACCACCAGACCCAGCACGGTGGTCACCAGCGCCTGGGAAATACCGTCTGCCATCAGGCGAGAATCGCCGCCACCGCTCTGGGTGATGGCCTGGAAGGTCACGATCATGCCGGTCACGGTGCCCAGCAAGCCGAGCAGCGGTGCAACGGCGGCGAGTAGCTTTAGCAGGCCCTGGCCTTTCTCCAGCGGTGGCGTCTCCTGCAGGATCGCTTCGTCCAGCTTCAGCTCCAGGGTTTCCAGATCGGCCAGTTGCGGCTTGTTACCCAGCACGCCGATCACGCGGCCCAGCGGGTTGTCATTGCGTGGCGCGCTGAGGTCATGCATCTGCGCCTTGACGCCACTGCCAACGCGAGCGAGGTAGACCATGCGCCACACAGCGAGCAGCAGGCCGAAAGCACCCAGCACGACGATCACCCATCCGACCAGACCACCCTGCTGCAAACGATCCCACAGGGTTGGCTGCTGCTGGAGTTGCGCCAGCAGGCTGCCGCGGCTCGGGTCGATGGGCAGCGTGGCGAGTGCATCGTTGCTGCTCAGGTAGTCCTCGACCTGGCCCAGGCCGTACGGCTGACGCGGCGGCGCCACCAGTTGCCCGGCATCGGCGTCGTAACGCAGGAAGGCATCCTCACCATATACGGCGAACGCGCCGACACGCAGCACCTGCTGCTCCTGACGCGAACCATCGGCATTCACCACCGGCAGTTGCAGGCGCTCGATACGGCCGCTGGCGGCCAGGTCTTCGAGCAGCATCATCCAGTAGCCGTCCAGGTCGTCAGCGGAAGGCAGCGAACGGCTCTCAGCCAGTGCCTTGAGGCGCTTCAGGCGCTCCGGATACTGAGCGTTGAGCAGGTTGTCTTGCCATTGCCCGGCGACGTCACCGGCACTTTGACGCACCACGCCGAACAGTTCACCGAGGTGACCGACGCGCTGCGCCAGCAGCTTTTCCTGCTCGGCAAGCTCGGCTTCCTGACGATCGAATTCGGCTTTCAGACGTTCGCTTTCGGCTTTCTGCGTATTCAGCGCGGAGCGAGCGCTGGCCAGCAGTTGCGCCTGCTCGCTACGCTTGGCGAGAAACGCCTGCTCGCGTTCCTGCATGGCACTGACTTCAGCCGCTCGCTCGCTGCGAATGCGCTGCAGCAATTGATCGGGATTGAGAGTTTCGGCCATGGCGGCCAGTGCCGGCAACAGGCTGAGCGCCAGTACGGCTACAACACGACGACTCATTGTGCGGCCTCCTGGGCCAGGGTCTTGATCGGCAGGGACAGCACGGCAGGTGCCTGCTGCTGACGGGCGATGGCGATAGCCTGGTTCAGCGGGCGACGAGCACTACCGTCGAGCACTTCCCAGGCTTTGCTCTGCGGGTTCCACCAGCCACTCTCATGTGCATCCAGGGTCTGGTAGTAGAGCATGCTGCGCCCCAGGCGCAGGAATTCGACGCTGCGCGAACCGCCATCTGCCTGATTCAGTTCGCCACGCCAGGCTTCCAGGGTGCGGCCGTAATCGCTCTCGATCTGATAGGCCTCGAGGATGCGGCGGTACTTGTCCGCCAGGCTGACATCAGCGCGCGGCAGCAGATCCTGCAACTGGGCCAGGCGATCCTCGCGCTCTTCGGGCAGGAAAGGCAGGTCGGCGGCGATGAACTCGCCCAGCACCTCGACCATCTTGACCATCTGCGGGCTCACCGCTTCCTGGGTCCGCTCGATACCGTCGAGCTGCTTCTGGTAGCTGGTCAGCTCCTTGCGCTGGGCTTCGACCAGATCACGAAGCTGACTGTTATAACCTTTCAATGCCTCAGCCTGCTGCAGGGCATTGCGGTACTCGTTGAGCATCTCACGGCTGGCATCATCCAACTGCTCAACACGGCCCTGAGAGGCCTTGGCCTCGGCGGCCAGGCGCTGACTTTCGTCCAGCGCTGCATCCAGTGGCGCAGCAGCCAGCGAGACGCTGCTCAGCATCAGGGCCACGGCCAGGGAACGGAGGGGGAAGCGATTCATGCGCAGAGGGTCCTCGACAGACAGGCTTGCTTCAAAAAGAGAAACATTATCATCTAGAGTTTCATTCGAAGCAATGGACAAAACACCGCAGCAGAGCCCACCGATCTATTGAGCCAGGTCAAAAAGTGAATTGTTGCTTGGCTTAGCATTGATTCCAGCCAAAGACACAACCGACTCGAACTGGAGCTCGCTATGTACAAGTCACTGTTCACTGCCTCTCTGCTGGCCCTGGCCATCGCCGCCCCTGCCGCTCAAGCCCACCAGGCTGGCGACATCCTCATCCGCGCCGGTGCCATCACCGTCAACCCCGACGCTGACTCTTCCAGCGTCAAGGTCGATCGCGGCGGCCTCGCCGGCACCGACCTCGGCGGTAAAGCAACCATGAGCAGTGACACTCAGCTGGGCCTGAACTTCGCCTACATGCTCACCGACAATCTGGGCATCGAGCTGCTGGCGGCCACGCCGTTCGAGCACGACGTGAAGATCAAGGGCACCATCCTCGATGCGGCCAACGGCAAGCTGGGCAGCCTCAAGCACCTGCCGCCGACCCTGAGCCTGGTGTACTACCCGCTGGACGCCAAGTCGGCCTTCCAGCCCTACGTCGGCGCCGGTATCAATTACACCTGGATTTTCGACGAGCACGTGGGCAGCGCAGCCAGCGCCAACGGCTTCGACAACTTCCGCGCCAAGAACTCCTGGGGTCTGGCCTGGCAAGTGGGTGCAGACTACATGCTGACTGACAGCCTGATGCTCAACGCCCAGGTACGCTACATCGATATCGACACCACCGCCTATGTCGACAACAACGCCCTCGGCGTGCGCGCCAAGGTCGATGTGGATGTAGACCCCTTCGTCTACATGGTCGGCCTGGGCTACAAGTTCTGATAGCACTCGCAGAAATGAAAAAGCCGGCTCTCGCCGGCTTTTTCGTGGGCTCGCCTCACATGCCGAGCAACTGACGCAAACCTTCGTGCAGCGGCGTCTGCTGCGGCATCTGATAATGCGCCAACAAGCGCGCGTTGTCGGCACGCGAGTGGCGGATATCGCCAGCACGGGCCGGCAAATGCGTCACGGGTGGCAGGCCTGCGCACAGCGCACCGACCTCTGTCAGCAACTGATTGAGGCTGACAGCCTGATTCCAGCCGACATTGACCGGTTCGGCGACGACCGCTTCAGCGAGCAGCGCCTGCATCAGCAGGGCGATCAGGTCACCGACGTAGAAGAAATCGCGGGTCTGCTCACCATCGCCGAAGACACTGATCGGCAAGCCCTGCTGCGCGCGCTGGGTGAAGATGCTGATCACACCGGAGTATGGCGATGAAGGGTCCTGACGCGGCCCGAAGATATTGAAGAAGCGAAACACCGCCGGCTCGAAGCCATGCTGGCGGCGATAGAAATCAAGGTAGTGCTCGCTGGCCAGCTTGTCCGCTGCATAAGGCGTCAAGGGCGCCTTGGCGGTGGCCTCATCGATTGCCACGCCCTCGCCGTTGTTGCCATAGACCGCCGCGCTGGAGGCATAGACAACACGTCGCACGCCATGCTGACGCATGGCTTCGCAGACATTCAGGGTGCCGATGAAGTTGCTTTGATGAGTGGCGACCGGGTCATCCACCGACGCCTGCACCGAGGCAACGGCGGCCAGATGCGCGACACCCATGCAGCCAGCGACCGACTTGGCGACCACCTCGGCATCGGCGACATCACCCTCGATGAACTGCAGGTTCGGATTATCCAACGGCAGGTTGCTGCGCTTGCCCATGGACAGGTTGTCCAGCACGCGCACGCCATGGCCTGCAGCCAACAAGGCATCGACCAGGTGCGAGCCGATAAAACCGGCGCCGCCGGTTACGAGAATTTCAGCCATGACGGTAATAACGATCCAGAAGCGCCGGCAAAGCGGAGCGCCAGGCGCGCGGCTTGATGCCAAAGGTATGAAGAATCTTCTTGCAGGCCAGTACTGCGTGCTGCGGCTCATCGACCACATCCGGGCGAGCAGCGTGTGCCTGTGGCGCGACGTCCTCGACCAGATTGCTGCGATAGTGGCGCGCCTCGCTCAGCACCGCCTGCCCCAGACTCAGCGATGTGCTGGCCTCGTGACCACCGTAATGATAGGTGCCCCACAAGGGCGACTCGCAGTCGAGCTGCTTGAGCACCGCCAGAATCACCCGCGCGGCATCATCCACCGGGGTGGGATTGCCGCGCCGGTCATCGGCGAGATAAAGGGCATCGTCGCGCTCGGCACGCTGCAGAAAGCGCCCCAGCAGCCCTTCCCGACTGTCATCGAGCAGCCAGCCGAAGCGCAGCAGCACGTGCCGCGGGCAGATCGCCCGCACGCTCTGCTCCAGA
This sequence comes from Ectopseudomonas composti, assembly GCF_900115475.1. Classification (GTDB taxonomy): domain Bacteria; phylum Pseudomonadota; class Gammaproteobacteria; order Pseudomonadales; family Pseudomonadaceae; genus Aquipseudomonas; species Aquipseudomonas composti. The sequence continues at coordinate 23,535 of NZ_FOWP01000019.1, read as the reverse complement.
CGCCACAACGCCTGACCACGCAGCCCCAGGGGGAGCGGCTCTTCCTTTTCGCTGTAGGCAGTGACTCGCGAGCCATCGAACACCCGATAGCTGGACGGCTGCAGCAACACGATGGAGTGGTGCTGGCACAGCTCGGCCAGCCTCTCCACCGCGCGCTCCTGCGTCTGCAGGCGTGACTCGGTTATCGACTCGGCCTGGAACCAGTCGAAGTAGTAAGCCAGGTTGATCAGCGCATCCGGACGGGTATCGTCGAGCAGCTCAGTGAGACTAGCGGCGTCCCAGCCGTCTTCTGGCGGACGCGGCGCGAGGAAGCCGATGTCTTCCTCGGCGCCAAGACGGATCAGCGCTTGCCCCAGGGCACTACCGCCGCCCAGCAGCATCAGGCGCATACGCATGGTGGTTCGGGTGACTCCAGAATTGTTCTGCCTGCCGGTATGGCGGCCACGATGGCCGATATTCTGCTGGTTTTACCCTGAGCCGTCACCCTGCAATCACGCCCAGAGGCGCGGCAGGAGCCGGAGCATTGGTCTGATCGAAAACCTGCTGCGCCCGGGCGATCTCGACGACATGGCTTTCCACCCAATGATCGAGCGCCCGAATCGGCTCGCTCAACGAATGCCCCAGGGGTGTCAGCGCATATTCCACACGTGGCGGTACCTCGGCATGAGCCTGGCGTGACACCAGGCCGAAGCGTTCGAGGCGGCGCAGCGTCTGAATCAGCATTTTCTCCGATATACCCTCGACGCGGCGGCGCAGCTCGGCAGTACGCAGCACCCCACCGTGAGCCAGGGCATGAATCAGCAACAGCGACCACTTATCGGCAATCACCGTCAGCACATGCCGCGCCGGGCAGACACCACTGAATACATTGCCAGGGCGAAAATCATCGACCATCAAAGCGCCTCCAAAACTTACCAAAAGGTGGGTACTTGCCGAAAAGAAAGCGAAGAGTAAGCTCCTTCGCGTACACCTGCCACCCCACAAGGAATCTCACATGAAGCTGTACTACAAAGCCGGCGCCTGCTCCCTTTCGCCACACATCGCCCTGCGCGAAGCCGGCATCGCCTTCGAGATGGAAGCGGTCGACCTTCAAAGCAAGCGCACCGAGTCAGGCGCCGACTTCACCGAGATCAATGCCAAGGGCTATGTCCCCGCCTTGGTGCTGGACAACGGCAAGGTACTGACTGAAGGAGCAGCCATCGTGCAGTACATCGCCGACCTCAGGCCCGAAAGCGGCCTGGCGCCAGCCAATGGCAGCGAAGCGCGCTACCAGTTGCAGAGCTGGCTGAGCTTCATCTCCACAGAACTACACAAACCGATGGGCAGCCTGTTCAACCCGGCCCAGAGCGAAGACTGGAAAGCCGCGGCCAAGGCGCTGTTGAGCAAGCGCCTGAACTGGCTCGTGACGGAGATGGGCGCGCGCGAATACCTGCTGGGTGAGCATTTCACCGTAGCCGATGGCTATCTGTTCACCGTACTGGGCTGGGCCGGCATGGTCGGCTTCCCCCTTGAGCCGTGGCCGAGCGTGCAGGCCTACCGTGCGCGCATCGCTGCACGCCCGAAAGTGATTGAGGCGCTCAAGGCCGAAGGCCTGATCTGAAGCCATAAAGAAAAACCCCGAGGCCAGCTCGGGGTTTTCGTATCAGCTCGGTATCACGCGCTTAGAACGGGATGTCGTCATCGAAGCTGTCGTAGTCGGGCGCCGGCTGGACCTGCTGCGGAGCAGGACGTTCCTGACGCGGCGCTTGTTGCTGCTCACGCTGCGGGGCCGGGCGCGATTGGCGCGGGGCACCACCTTCGTCACCGCTCGGACGGCCGCCCAGCAGCTGCATGGTGCCCTGCATGTCGACGATGATCTCGGTGGTGTAACGCTTGATGCCGTCCTTTTCCCACTCGCGAGTCTGCAGTTTGCCTTCGATGTATACCTGCGAACCCTTGCGCAGGTACTCGCCAGCGATCTCGGCAACCTTGCCGAACAGGGCGACGCGGTGCCATTCGGTCTTCTCGACCTTCTGCCCGGTCTGCTTGTCGGTCCACTGCTCGCTGGTAGCCAGGCTCAGGTTGGTGACTGCGTTGCCGCTGGGCAGGTAGCGTGTTTCCGGGTCCTGGCCGCAGGTACCGACCAGAATGACTTTGTTAACCCCACGGGCCATAACGTTCTCCTAGACTCGGCACGCCGCTGGCGCCGATACGATCAGGCTTTCCAGCGTCGTGCGATCCACTTGTTGGGTATCGACTTTGATATAGATGGCCGCTTCGTCGACCACCACCACGGCGTCCGCCACTCCCGGCGTCGCCTTGAGGCGTTCGACCAGTCCGACATCGGCCAGTGCCGCGGCATCGAGCGGCAGGCGCAAACTGGTCACGTACGGCGGTTCGCGCATAGTAACAGCAATAGCCAGCCAAATTGCACAGAGCGCGGCGCAGCCGATGAACACACCGCCCAGGCCGACGTGCTGGTACAGCCAGCCACCAAGAATGCCGCCCAGCGCGGCGCCGAGGAACTGACTGGTGGAATAGACGCCCATCGCCGTGCCCTTGCCACCGGCTGGCGCCACCTTGCTGACCAGCGATGGCAGCGAGGCTTCAAGCAGATTGAAGGCCGTGAAGAACACCACGATGCCCAGCACCAGCGCGCGCAGGCTGTTGCCAAAGAAGGCGAAGTACAGCTCGCAGACCAGTAATACGCTGACGGCGCCGAGCAGCACACGCTTCATCTGGCGTTTTTTCTCGCCATAGATGATGAAGGGCACCATGCCGAAGAAACCGATCAACAGCGCGGTGAGATACACCCACCAGTGCTCTTCCTTGACCAACCCGCCCTGCTCCACCAGCGCCAGCGGCAGAGCGACGAAACTGGCCATGAGCACCGCATGCAGGGCCAGGATGGCGAAGTCCAGACGCAGCAGGTCTCTGTGCTTGAGGGTCGGCCACAGCGTCTGCGCTGCAACGCCGGACTCACGATGCTGCAGCGGGCCGGCGTCTTTCGGCACGACGCCGGCGACGATCAGAATGCCGAGCAACGCCATCGCCGCCGTCGCCCAGAACAGACCGGATAGACCAAAGGCGCGGGTCAGCAGCGGCCCGACCACCATGGCCACCGCAAACGACAGACCGATGCTCATGCCGATCATCGCCATGGCCTTGGTCCGGTGCTGCTCACGGGTCAGATCCGACAACAGCGCCATCACCGCGGCGGAGATCGCCCCGGCGCCCTGCAGCACACGCCCGGCAATCACGCCCCAGATCGAATCGGCATTGGCCGCCAGCACGCTGCCAGCGGCGAAGATCAACAGGCCGACATAAATCACCGGACGCCTACCGATTCGGTCGCTGATGATGCCGAAGGGAATTTGCAACACAGCCTGGGTCAGACCGTAGGCACCGATGGCCAGGCCGATCAGCGCAGGCGTACTGCCCGCCAGATCCATGCCATAGGTGGCCAGCACTGGCAGCACCATGAACATGCCCAGCATACGAAACGCGAAGACCATGGCCAGGCCGCCGGCCGCGCGGGTCTCGCTACTGCTCATGCGCTCGCTGTGCGGATCGTGCATCGAATAAACCCTGAGGAAATCAGCCGGCGATTCTAGCAGCAGCAACCGCTTCGGCACAGGCGCACACTTTGCCGCAGGGTAGCCGCAAGCCCTATACTCGACCGTTTTCCGCCCGCCCAGCGAGGCCCGTTGTAAGTGGACAAGATCCTGATCCGTGGGGCCCGAACCCACAACCTCAAGAACATCGACCTGACCCTGCCGCGCGACAAGCTGATCGTGATCACCGGCCTGTCCGGCTCCGGCAAGTCCTCCCTGGCTTTCGACACCCTTTATGCGGAAGGCCAGCGCCGTTATGTCGAATCGCTGTCGGCCTACGCCCGACAGTTCCTGTCGATGATGGAAAAGCCCGACGTCGACACCATCGAGGGACTCTCGCCAGCGATCTCCATCGAGCAGAAATCCACCTCGCACAACCCGCGCTCGACCGTTGGCACCATCACCGAAATCTACGACTACCTGCGCCTGCTCTACGCCCGCGTCGGTATCCCGCGCTGCCCGGATCACGACGTACCGCTGGAAGCGCAGACCGTCAGCCAGATGGTCGACCAGGTACTGGCCCTGCCGGAAGGCCGCAAACTGATGCTGCTCGCCCCGGTTATCCGCGAGCGCAAGGGCGAGCACCTCTCGGTGTTCGAGGAATTGCGCGCCCAAGGTTTCGTCCGTGCCCGGGTCAACGGCAAGCTGCATGAGCTGGACGAACTGCCCAAGCTTGATAAACAGAAGAAGCACTCCATCGACGTGGTAGTGGACCGCTTCAAGGTCCGCGAAGATTTGCAGCAGCGCCTGGCCGAGTCCTTCGAGACCGCCCTGAACCTGGCCGATGGCATTGCCCTGATCGCCCCGATGGACGATGAAGAGGGTGAGGAGATCATCTTCTCCGCACGCTTCGCCTGCCCGCATTGCGGCCACTCGATCAGCGAGCTGGAACCCAAGCTGTTCTCCTTCAACAACCCCGCTGGTGCCTGCCCGACCTGCGATGGCCTGGGCGTGAAGCAGTTCTTCGACGGCAAGCGCCTGGTCAATGGCGAACTGACACTGGCCGAAGGTGCCATACGCGGCTGGGACCGGCGCAACGTCTATTACTTCCAGATGCTCGGCTCGCTGGCCGCGCACTATGGCTTCAGCCTTGAGGAGCCCTTCGACGAGCTGGCCGCCGAACACCAGAAAGCCATTCTCTTCGGCAGCGGCACGCAGAGCGTCGACTTCAAGTACCTCAACGACCGCGGCGATATCGTCAAGCGCTCGCATCCGTTCGAGGGCATCATCCCCAACCTCGAACGCCGCTACCGCGAGACCGAGTCGAGCAGCGTGCGTGAAGAGCTGGCCAAGTTCCTCAGCACCCAGCCCTGCCCCGATTGCCGTGGCACCCGCCTACGGCGTGAGGCGCGCCATGTGTGGGTCGGCGAGAAAACCCTGCCGGCGGTTACCGGCCTGCCGGTTGGCGATGCCTGCGATTACGTAGCTGGTCTGCACCTGACCGGCCGCCGCGGCGAGATTGCCGAGAAAATTCTCAAGGAAATCCGCGAACGCCTGCAGTTTCTGGTCAACGTCGGCCTCGACTACCTGACCCTCGACCGCAGCGCCGACACCCTGTCCGGTGGTGAAGCGCAACGCATCCGCCTGGCCAGCCAGATTGGCGCCGGCCTGGTGGGGGTGATGTATATCCTCGACGAGCCCTCCATCGGCCTGCACCAGCGTGATAACGAACGCCTGCTGGGCACCCTCAATCACCTGCGCAATCTGGGCAATACGGTGATCGTGGTCGAGCATGACGAAGACGCCATCCGCATGGCCGACTATGTCGTCGACATCGGTCCGGGCGCGGGCGTGCATGGCGGACGCATCGTCGCCGAAGGCACGCCGGACGAGGTGATGAACCACCCTGACTCGCTGACCGGCAAGTACCTGTCCGGCCGCGAGAAGATCCGCTATCCCGCACAGCGTACTGTGCGCGACAAGAAGAAACTGCTCAAACTCAAGGGCGCACGGGGTAACAACCTGCGCAATGTCGATCTGGAAATTCCGGTGGGCCTGCTGACCTGCGTCACCGGCGTGTCCGGCTCGGGCAAATCGACGCTGATCAACAACACCCTGTTCCCGCTGACCGCCACGGCCTTGAACGGAGCAACTACCCTGGAAGCAGCGCCGCACGACTCCTTCGATGGCCTGCAGCACCTGGATAAAGTAGTCGACATCGACCAGAGCCCGATCGGCCGCACACCACGCTCCAACCCGGCCACCTACACCGGCCTGTTCACGCCGATTCGTGAGCTGTTCGCCGGCGTACCGGAATCGCGCTCGCGCGGTTACGGCCCGGGCCGTTTCAGCTTCAACGTCAAGGGCGGGCGCTGCGAGGCTTGCCAGGGTGACGGCGTGATCAAGGTGGAAATGCACTTCTTGCCGGACATCTATGTGCCCTGCGATGTGTGCAAGGGCAAGCGCTACAACCGTGAAACCCTGGAAGTGAAGTACAAAGGCAAGAGCATCACCGAGGTCCTCGACATGACCATCGAAGAAGCTCGCGCGTTCTTCGATGCCGTGCCAGCCATCGCCCGCAAGCTGCAGACGCTGATGGATGTCGGCCTGTCCTATATCAAGCTGGGCCAAAGCGCGACCACCCTCTCCGGGGGCGAAGCGCAGCGGGTCAAACTGAGCCGCGAGTTGAGCAAGCGGGACACCGGCAAGACCCTGTACATCCTTGATGAGCCGACCACCGGCCTGCACTTCGCTGACATTCAGCAACTACTGGATGTGCTGCACCGCCTACGCGACCACGGCAACACCGTGGTGGTCATCGAGCACAACCTAGATGTGATCAAGACCGCCGACTGGCTGGTGGATCTCGGCCCGGAAGGCGGTTCCAAGGGCGGCATGATCATCGCCACCGGCACGCCGGAAGAGGTGGCGGACAACCCGGCATCGCATACCGGACACTTCCTCAAGCCGCTGCTGGAACGCGACCGCGCCTGAAATGAAAGAGCCCCGCTAATGCGGGGCTTTTTCATGATGGACGACTTTAGGGTGCGCCATGCGCACCAAACGTCACATCTGACTTTGCAGGTACTTCTCCAACCCCAGCTTGTCGATCAGTTGCAACTGAATCTCCAACCAGTAGGCGTGGTCTTCCTCGGTGTCCTTGAGCTGCGCCAGGAGGATGTCGCGGCTCAGGTAATCCTGGTGCTTCTCGCACAATTCGATGCCCTTGCTCAGGGCGGCACGCACTTCGTACTCCAGGTCCAGATCGAGTTTCAGTGCCTGCGGCACGGTCTGGCCGTACGTGAAGGCATTGGGCGCCATGTCCGGCACGCCCTCGAGGAAGATGATGCGCTTGAGCAAGGCATCGGCGTGCTGAGTTTCCTCTTCCATCTCGTGGTTGATGCGCTCATAGAGCTTGCTGAAGCCCCAGTCCTCATACAGCCGCGAATGGATGAAATACTGGTCGCGCGCAGCCAGCTCGCCCTTGAGCAGATGCTTGAGATAGTCGATGACTTCGGTATGGCCTTTCATGCCGGGCAATCCTTGTTGCATTCGTGAGCAGAGTGCAATGCTCCGCCTCACGCCAGATTCGGTCAAGCAAAAGCACAACGCCTCCACAAGGGAGGCGTTGCGGCGTAGCGACGCACCAAAGGTGCGCGAGTCAGGCTCAGGCCAGATCGAAGCGATCCAGGTTCATCACCTTGGTCCAGGCGGCGACGAAGTCTTTGACCAGCTTCTCCTTGCCATCAGCGCTGGCATAGACCTCGGCGTAGGCGCGCAGCACCGAGTTGGAGCCGAATACCAGGTCGTTACGGGTGGCGGTGTACTTCACCTGACCATCCTTGCGCGCGCGGCCCTCGAACACTTCGTTGCTGCCATCGGTGGCCTTCCATGTGGTGCCCATGTCCAGCAGGTTGACGAAGAAGTCGTTGGACAGCACACCAACCTTGTCGGTGAACACACCATGCTGACTGCCATCGTAGTTGGCGCCCAGCACACGCAGGCCACCGACCAACGCAGTCAGCTCGGGCGCGGTCAGCGTCAGCAGTTGCGCCTTGTCCACCAGCATTGACTCGGTAGGCACGCCCAGATTGCCCTTGCTGTAGTTGCGGAAACCATCGGCAGCCGACTCGAGCACATCGAACGACTCGACATCGGTCTGATCCTGACGCGCATCGACACGGCCGGCAGCAAAAGGCACGTCGACCGCAACACCGGCAGCCTTGGCCGCCAGTTCGACACCGACATTACCCGCCAGCACGATGACATCAGCCAGCGATGCCTTACCCGATGCCTGTTGGATTTCCATCAGTTTCGGCAACACCTTGATCGCCCGCTGGTTGACCGCCCAGTCCTTCTGCGGCGCCAGTGCCAGGCGCGCGCCATTGGCCCCACCGCGCTTGTCGCCACCGCGGAAAGTGGAAGCCGAAGCCCAGGCCACGGACACCAGGTCACCGACCGACAGACCGGATGCGGCGATCTTCGCTTTCAGGTCGGCGATATCGGCGGCGCTCGGGTTGTGTGTGGCAGCCGGTAGCGGATCTTGCCAGATCAGATCCTCTTTCGGCACTTCCGGGCCGAGGTAACGAGCTTTCGGTCCCATGTCACGGTGCGTCAACTTGTACCAGGCGCGAGCGAAGGCATCGGCGAAGGCCTGCGGGTCCTCATAGAAACGCTTGGAGATCTTGCCGAACTCCGGATCGAAACGCAGAGTCAGGTCAGTGGTGAGCATGGTCGGCTTGTGGAATTTGCCCGGCACGTGAGCGTCCGGGATGATCTCCGGTGCGTCTTTGGCTTGCCACTGCTTGGCGCCGGCTGGCGATTTGGTCAGTTCCCACTCGAACTTGAACAGGTTCTCGAAGAAGTTGTTGCTCCACAGCGCCGGCGTCTTCGTCCAGGTCACTTCCAGACCGCTGGAAACGGTGTCCTTGCCGGAGCCGCTGCCGAAGTTACTGGTCCAACCCAGGCCCTGGGCTTCGATAGGTCCACCCTCGGGCTCCGGCCCCTTGTGCGACTCGGGTGCTGCGCCGTGGCACTTGCCGAAGGTGTGCCCACCAGCGATCAGCGCGACGATTTCCTCGTCGTCCATCGCCATGCGGTAGAAGGTGGCGCGAATGTCCTTTGCAGCAGCCAGGTAGTCACCACTGGCGTTGGGGCCTTCCGGGTTCACGTAGATCAGGCCCATGTGAGTAGCGCCGAACGGTGCAGTCAGCTCGCGCTCGTCGTTCACACGCTCGGGATCGACACCCAGCCAGGCGACCTCAGCTCCCCAATTGACGTCCTGATCCGGTTCCCACACGTCTTCACGGCCACCGGCATAACCGAAGGTCCGGAAGCCCATCGACTCCAGCGCCACGTTGCCAGCCAGGATGTACAGGTCAGCCCAGGAAATCGACTGGCCGTACTTCTGCTTGATCGGCCACAGCAGACGACGCGACTTGTCGATGTTGACGTTATCCGGCCAGGAGTTCAGCGGCGCGAAACGCTGCTGACCACGGCCGCCACCGCCACGGCCATCGGTGGTGCGGTAGGTACCTGCGGAGTGCCAAGCCATACGAATGAATTGCGGGCCGTAGTGGCCAAAGTCAGCCGGCCACCAGTCCTGGCTGTCAGTCATCAAGCGGACCAAATCAGCTTTCAGCGCCTTGTAGTCGAGCTTCTTGAATGCTTCGGCGTAATTGAAGGTTTCGCCCAGCGGATTGGATCGGTCCGAATGCTGATTCAGCAAATCGACACGCAACTGGTTCGGCCACCACTCTTTATTGGTCGTGCCGCCACCCGCTACGTGGTTGAACGGACATTTACCTTGGTTCGACATGGTTCTCTCCTTCTCCTCATCGGGTCGGTCCCAGCGAGTGCGACCAACAATGGGACAAGCCTAGACCCGCTTTGGCAGGCGAACCAATTCATGAAGCGTAACGGCTCGATAGTTATTTTCTTTCATGAGCGGCTGCCCCAGCCCCGCCTGGACCGCGCCATAAAACGTCTACACCTGAGCATCCATAACAGAAAATTCAGGCAACAAAAAACCGGGCACTAGGCCCGGTTCTTTGTACAACCAGCAACTTACTCGGCAGCTTCTACCGAGCCGCCGACCGGACGGTCGACCAGCTCAACGTAAGCCATCGGAGCATTGTCACCAGCGCGGAAGCCGCACTTGAGAATACGCAGGTAGCCGCCGTTACGGGTGGCGTAGCGCTTGCCCAGATCGTTGAACAGTTTGCCAACGATGGCTTTCGAACGAGTACGGTCGAAGGCCAGACGACGGTTGGCAACGCTGTCTTCTTTGGCCAGGGTGATCAGCGGCTCGGCAACGCGACGCAGTTCCTTGGCTTTCGGCAGGGTAGTTTTGATCAGCTCGTGCTCGAACAGCGAGACCGCCATGTTCTGGAACATGGCCTTGCGGTGAGCGCTGGTGCGGCTGAGGTGACGGCCACTTTTACGATGACGCATGGTTCATTCCTTACCAAACTTGTTCGTTCGGTGATGATGACGATCAGGCAGTAGCCTTATCGTCTTTCTTCAGACTTGCCGGCGGCCAGTTGTCGAGGCGCATACCGAGGGACAGACCGCGAGAAGCCAGAACATCCTTGATTTCGGTCAGGGATTTCTTGCCCAGGTTCGGGGTTTTGAGCAGCTCTACTTCGGTGCGCTGAATCAGGTCACCGATGTAGTAGATGTTCTCTGCCTTGAGGCAGTTGGCCGAACGTACGGTCAGTTCCAGGTCATCGACAGGACGCAGCAGGATCGGATCGATCTCGTCTTCCTGCTCGACCACCACCGGCTCACTGTCACCTTTGAGGTCGACGAACGCGGCCAACTGCTGTTGCAGGATGGTCGCGGCACGACGGATGGCCTCTTCAGGATCCAGGGTACCGTTGGTTTCCAGGTCGATAACCAGTTTGTCCAGGTTGGTACGCTGCTCGACACGGGCGTTTTCCACCACGTAAGCAACCCGACGCACAGGGCTGAACGAAGCATCCAGCTGCAAGCGACCAATGCTGCGGCTTTCATCTTCGTCGCTCTGACGCGCGTCAGCCGGCTCATAGCCGCGACCACGAGCTACGGTGAGCTTCATGTTCAGCGCACCATTGGCGGCCAGGTTGGCGATTACGTGGTCGCCATTGACGATTTCGACATCGTGATCCAGCTGAATATCGGCAGCGGTAACTACGCCCGGGCCCTTTTTAGCCAGAGTCAGGGTCACTTCGTCACGGCCGTGCAGCTTGATAGCCAGACCTTTCAGGTTGAGCAGGATCTCGATTACATCTTCCTGCACACCTTCGATCGCGGAGTACTCATGGAGTACGCCATCGATCTCGGCCTCGACTACTGCACAGCCAGGCATGGAGGACAACAGGATGCGACGCAGCGCGTTGCCCAGGGTATGGCCAAAGCCACGCTCGAGAGGCTCGAGGGTGATCTTGGCGCGGGTCGAACTGACCTCCTGCACATCAATGTGACGGGGGGTCAGGAACTCATTTACCGAAATCTGCATGGATGCACCTATTTTCTAGCCCTTACTTGGAGTAGAGCTCGACAATCAGGCTCTCGTTGATGTCAGCGGACAGATCGCCACGAGCCGGTACGTTCTTGAACACACCAGACTTCTTCTCGGCGTCTACTTCTACCCACTCAACACGGCCACGTTGGGCGCAGAGCTCGAGAGCCTGAACGATGCGCAGCTGATTGCGCGATTTCTCGCGAATAGCAACGACGTCGCCAGCCTTAACTTGGTAGGACGGTACGTTTACGGTCTGACCGTTGACGCTGATCGCTTTGTGCGAAACCAGCTGACGGGACTCGGCACGAGTAGCGCCAAAACCCATACGGTAAACCACGTTGTCCAGACGGCACTCCAGCAGTTGCAGCAGATTTTCGCCGGTGGCGCCTTTCTGGCTGGCAGCTTGCTTGTAGTAACCGCTGAATTGACGCTCCAGTACGCCGTAGATACGACGAACTTTTTGCTTCTCACGCAGCTGGGTGCCGTAGTCGGACTGACGGCCACGGCGTTGGCCGTGGATACCCGGGGCTGCTTCGATGTTGCACTTAGATTCAAGCGCGCGAACACCACTCTTCAGAAAGAGATCGGTGCCTTCACGACGAGACAGTTTGCACTTGGGACCAATGTAACGAGCCATTTCTCACTGTCTCCTGATTACACGCGACGCTTCTTCGGCGGACGGCACCCGTTGTGCGGGATTGGCGTCACGTCGGTGATGCTGGCGATTTTGTAGCCGCAGGCGTTCAGAGCACGCACGGCGGATTCGCGACCTGGGCCTGGACCTTTGACGTTGACGTCAAGGTTCTTCAGACCGTATTCCAGTGCAGCCTGACCAGCGCGCTCGGCGGCGATCTGGGCAGCGAACGGAGTCGACTTACGCGAGCCGCGGAAACCCGAACCACCGGAGGTAGCCCAGGACAGGGCGTTACCCTGACGGTCGGTAATGGTCACAATAGTGTTGTTGAAAGACGCGTGGATGTGGGCGATGCCATCAACCACCGTCTTTTTGACTTTTTTACGAGTACGAGCAGCAGGTTTTGCCATGACTAAATTCCTGTCGATTCGCGAATGCGATTACTTGCGGATCGGCTTACGCGGGCCCTTACGGGTGCGAGCGTTGGTCTTGGTGCGCTGACCGCGAACCGGCAGACCTTTACGATGACGCAGGCCACGGTAGCAACCCAGATCCATCAAGCGCTTGATCTTCATATTCACTTCACGACGCAGGTCGCCTTCGGTATTCACCTTGGCCACTTCGCCACGCAGCTGTTCGATCTGCTCGTCAGTCAGATCCTTGATTTTCGCAGCCGGGTTTACACCGGTAGCGGCACAGATTTTCTGTGCAGTGGTGCGACCAACACCAAAGATGTAGGTCAGCGAGATAACAGTGTGCTTGTTATCCGGAATGTTAACGCCTGCAATACGGGCCATTCAGTGGAACTCCAATTGACAGCTACCTACGCCCCGGAAGCCAAGAAATAGGGCGCGAGATATTAACGCTGTAATAACAAATAATCAACCCGGCAGCGCACTAGCTGCCGGGCTTATCACGCGTGGTTCACACTCAGCCTTGGCGCTGCTTGTGACGCGGCTCTGCGCTGCAGATCACCCGCACGACACCTTCGCGACGGATAATTTTGCAGTTACGGCACAGCTTTTTCACCGATGCACGAACTTTCATTACCAACTCCTCGAACCTTACGGGTGGATCAGCGGAGCATGCCGCTGCCATAGCCCTTCAGGTTGGCTTTCTTCATCAGGGAATCGTACTGGTGAGACACGAGGTGCGATTGCACTTGGGACATGAAGTCCATCACAACCACGACCACGATCAGCAACGAGGTCCCGCCAAGGTAGAACGGAACGTTGGCTGCAACCACCAGGAACTGGGGCAACAGGCACACGGCCGTCATGTACAGAGCACCGAACATGGTCAAGCGGGTCAGAACGCCATCGATATAGCGCGCCGATTGCTCGCCCGGACGGATACCCGGAATAAAGGCACCGGACTTCTTCAGGTTTTCCGCTACGTCTTTCGGGTTGAACATCAGCGCTGTGTAGAAGAAGCAGAAGAAAATGATCCCTGCACTAAACAGCAGAATGTTCAACGGCTGACCAGGAGCGATAGCCTGCGAAATGTCCTGCAGCCAGCCCAAACCTTCGGACTGACCAAACCAGGCACCCAGCGAGGCCGGGAACAGCAGAAGGCTGCTGGCGAAAATGGCCGGGATTACGCCCGCCATGTTCACCTTCAACGGCAGGTGGCTGGTCTGCGCAGCGAAGACCTTGCGGCCCTGCTGACGCTTGGCGTAGTGCACCGCAATGCGACGTTGACCACGCTCAATGAACACCACAAAACCGATGATCGCTACTGCCAGCAGGCCGATGGCGATCAGAGCGAAGATGTTGATATCACCCTGACGAGCAGACTCGAAAGACTGCCCGATCGCCGACGGCAGACCGGCCACGATGCCCGCAAAAATAAGCATCGAGATACCGTTGCCGACACCGCGCTCGGTGATCTGCTCGCCCAGCCACATCATGAACATCGCGCCCGCCACAAAAGTGGTGATCGCTACGAAGTGGAAGCCGAAATCGACCGAGAACGCAACGCCCTGGCTAGCCAGACCAACGGACATGCCGATGGCCTGAACGAACGCCAGGACGAGAGTGCCGTAGCGGGTGTACTGGCTGATCTTGCGACGGCCAGCTTCACCTTCCTTCTTCAACTGCTCCAGCTGCGGGCTGACGGCGGTCATCAGTTGCATGATGATCGATGCCGAAATGTACGGCATGATCCCCAGTGCAAAGATGCTCATCCGCTCCAGCGCACCGCCGGAAAACATGTTGAACAAGCTAAGAATGGTCCCCTCATTCTGCCGGAACAGATCCGCCAGTCGGTCTGGGTTGATGCCAGGAACCGGGATGTGCGCACCTATCCGGTAGACGATGATCGCCAGGAACAGGAAACGCAGACGAGCCCAGAGTTCGGACAACCCGCCACCTGCCAGCGCTGAGAGAGCACCTTGCTTAGCCATTTAGTCCTCGAACTTACCGCCAGCTGCTTCGATAGCCGCACGCGCACCTTTGGTGGCGGCGATACCTTTAAGGGTGACCGCACGGGTAACCTCACCGGACAGCATGACTTTCACACGCTGTACGTGATGGCCAACCAGATTGGCATCCTTCAGAGCCTGCAGAGTTACAACACCGTCTACCTTGTTCAGCTCGGAGGTACGCACTTCAGCGCGATCCATAGCCTTCAGGGAAACGAAGCCGAACTTCGGCAGACGGCGGTGCAGCGGCTGCTGACCACCCTCGAAGCCCGGAGCGATGGAGCCACCGGAGCGGGAGGTCTGACCTTTGTGGCCACGGCCACCAGTCTTACCCAGACCGCTACCGATGCCACGGCCCGGACGGTGCTTCTCGCGACGGGCACCCGGCGCGGAACGCAGATCGTTCAGTTGCATGATTAACCCTCCACCTTCAGCAGGTAGTAAGCCTTGTTGATCATGCCGCGGTTTTCCGGAGTATCCAGAACCTCTACGGTGTGACCGATGCGACGCAGGCCAAGGCCCTTGACGCAAGCTTTGTGATTGGCCAGACGGCCATTGGTGCTCTTGATCAGAGTCACTTTGACGGTATTAGCCATGGTTAGAGAATCTCCTCGACGCTCTTGCCACGCTTGGCCGCAACGGAACCTGGAGACTGCATGGTCTTCAGACCCTTGAAGGTGGCATGAACCACGTTCACCGGGTTGGTCGAGCCGTAGCACTTGGCCAGAACGTTCTGCACACCAGCCACTTCCAGAACAGCACGCATGGCGCCGCCGGCGATGATACCGGTACCCTCGGAGGCCGGCTGCATGTACACCTTGGAGGCGCCATGAGCGGATTTCACCGGGTACTGCAGAGTGGTGCCGTTCAGGTCCACCTGGATCATGTTGCGACGAGCAGCTTCCATCGCTTTCTGGATAGCAGCAGGCACTTCGCGGGACTTGCCACGGCCGAAGCCGACGCGACCCTTGCCATCACCTACCACGGTCAGCGCGGTGAAGGTGAAGATACGGCCACCCTTTACGGTCTTGGCAACGCGGTTAACCTGAACCAGCTTCTCGATATAGCCTTCGTCGCGCTTTTGGTCGTTATTTGCCATAACTTAGAACTCCAGCCCGCCTTCACGAGCAGCATCAGCCAGCGCCTTGACGCGGCCGTGGTACTTGAAGCCAGAACGGTCGAATGCAACCTGAGTCACACCAGCGGCTTTCGCACGCTCAGCAACCAGCTCACCAACTTTCTTGGCCGCGTCGATGTTGCCGGTGGCGCCATCACGCAGTGCTTTGTCCAAGGTAGAGGCGCTGGCCAGAACCTTGCTGCCGTCGGCCGAGATGACCTGGGCATAGATGTGCTGCGAAGAGCGATAGACGCAGAGACGCACGGCTTCGAGCTCGTGCATTTTCAGGCGTGCTTTGCGAGCGCGACGCAGACGAGTAACTTTTTTGTCGGTCATTTTTCAGCCCCTTACTTCTTCTTGGCTTCTTTACGACGGACAACTTCATCCGCGTAACGAACGCCTTTGCCCTTGTAGGGCTCAGGACGACGGAAGTCACGGATTTCCGCAGCCACCTGACCCACCAGTTGCTTGTCGATACCCTTGATCAGGATTTCGGTCTGGTTCGGGGTTTCGGCCACGACGCCTTCCGGCAGTTCGTAGTCGATCGGGTGGGAGAAGCCCAGTGCGAGGTTCAGCACCTGGCCTTTGGCTTGAGCTTTGTAGCCCACGCCGACCAGCTGCAGCTTACGCTCGAAGCCTTGGCTGACACCGATGACCATGTTGTTCACCAGGGCGCGAGTAGTACCGGCCATAGCACGGTTCTGCTGATCGCCATTACGAGCAGCGAAACGCAGTTCGCTACCTTCCTGGATCACTTCCACGGACGAGTGAACGTTCAGTTCCAGAGCGCCCTTGGCACCCTTAACCGAGAGCTGCTGACCAGCGAGTTTGATCTCGACACCGGCAGGCAGCACAACGGGGTTCTTAGCAACGCGAGACATGCTTATCCCCCCTTAGAACACGGTGCAGAGCACTTCGCCGCCGACACCGGCAGCGCGCGCAGCGCGATCCGTCATCACACCTTTGTTGGTGGAGACGATGGAAACACCGAGACCGCCGCGAACCTTCGGCAGGTCATCGACGGATTTGTATTGACGAAGGCCAGGACGGCTCACGCGCTTGACTTCCTCGATGACCGGACGGCCTTCGAAGTACTTCAGCTCGATGGACAGTTGTGGCTTGGCTTCACCATTGACTTCATAACCCGCAATGTAACCTTCGTCTTTCAGAACTTTGGCTACTGCTACCTTCAGAGTGGAAGAAGGCATGCTTACGACGGACTTTTCAGCCATCTGGGCATTACGGATACGAGTTAGCATGTCCGCTAACGGGTCCTGCATACTCATGGGCTAGACGCTCCTGATACAAAAAGAACAGCCCGAGGGCTGTGGGATCATCCAAAAGCTCGGTACGGAAACACCAGGCTCAGGAGAGCCGGACATTCTAGAGACCGATCAAAAATGAAGCAAGCCCCAAAAGGGGCTTGTTCAATAAAAGGCAAAGCCGGCACGAGGCCGGCTTTGCTCTCAGCTACCGCTGATTACCAGCTGGCTTTCACCAGGCCCGGTACGTCACCGCGCATGGCGGCTTCGCGCAGCTTGTTACGCGACAGACCGAACTTGCGGTAAACGCCGTGCGGACGGCCGGTGATGCGGCAACGGTTACGCAGGCGCGAAGCGCTGGCGTCACGTGGTTGCTTCTGCAGAGCGACCTGGGCTTCCCAACGCGCTTCCGGACTGGTGTTCGGATTAGCGATGGTGGCTTTCAGCTCGGCACGCTTCTTGGCGTACTTGGCAACCGTTTGCTGACGCTTCAGCTCGCGGTTCTTCATGCTTGTCTTGGCCATTGTCCAGGACTCCGATCAGTTGCGGAACGGGAAGTTGAAAGCACGCAGCAGAGCGCGGCCTTCATCATCGTTACGGGCAGTGGTAGTCAGGGTGATGTCCAGAC
Organism: Ectopseudomonas composti; assembly: GCF_900115475.1. Lineage (GTDB taxonomy): Bacteria > Pseudomonadota > Gammaproteobacteria > Pseudomonadales > Pseudomonadaceae > Aquipseudomonas > Aquipseudomonas composti. Next base: position 6,435 of record NZ_FOWP01000019.1, on the reverse strand, counting down.
CACGCAGCGCATCGATTTTGTCGTAATCGATTTCCGGGAAGATGATCTGCTCTTTCACGCCCATGCTGTAGTTGCCACGACCATCGAAGGACTTGGCATTCAGGCCGCGGAAGTCACGCACGCGCGGCAGGGAGATGGACAGCAGACGATCCAGGAACTCGTACATACGCTCGCGACGCAGAGTGACCTTGACGCCAATCGGCCAACCTTCACGAACCTTGAAACCAGCGATCGACTTACGGGCATGAGTCACAACGACTTTCTGACCGGTAATCTTCTCGAGGTCGGCAACAGCGTTTTCGATGATCTTCTTGTCACCGATCGCTTCGCCCAGGCCCATATTCAGGGTGATCTTGGTGATGCGCGGAACTTCCATCACGTTCGCCAGCTTCAGTTCTTCCTTCAGCTTGGGCGCGATTTCCTTCCGGTAAATCTCTTTCAGTCGTGCCATGGTATTTACCTACGGATTCTCAAGCGCCAACCGGCTTCTGGGTGGACTTGAAGACACGAATTTTCTTGCCGTCTTCGGTCTTGAAGCCAACGCGATCAGCCTTGTTGGTCTCAGAGTTGAAGATGGCAACGTTGGAAGCGTGCAGAGGCGCTTCTTTCTCGACGATACCGCCTTGAACGCCCGACATCGGGTTCGGCTTGGTATGACGCTTCACCAGGTTGATGCCACCGACGACCAGACGGTCGTCAGCGAGAACCTTGAGCACCTTACCGCGCTTACCTTTGTCTTTGCCGGCGATCACGATGATCTCGTCGTCACGACGAATCTTTTGCATTTCGGATCTCCTTACAGCACTTCAGGGGCGAGCGAGACGATCTTCATGAACTTCTCGGAACGCAGTTCACGGGTCACTGGCCCGAAGATACGGGTACCGATCGGCTCTTGCTTGTTGTTCAGCAGAACAGCAGCGTTGCCGTCGAAGCGGATGATCGAACCGTCGGCACGACGAACGCCGTGACGGGTACGAACAACCACTGCGGTCATGACCTGACCTTTCTTCACTTTGCCGCGCGGAATTGCTTCCTTGACGGTGACCTTGATGATGTCGCCGATGCCGGCGTAGCGACGATGAGAGCCGCCCAGCACCTTGATGCACATAACGCGACGTGCACCACTGTTGTCAGCCACATCGAGCATGGATTGAGTCTGAATCATAAAATTTCTCCGACCCCTAGCCCTTAGACGTCAACGGCGCGTTCGACGACTTCAACCAGAGCCCAGGACTTGGTCTTGGACTGCGGACGGGTTTCGCGAATGGAAACCTTGTCACCGATCTTGCACTGGTTGGTTTCGTCATGAGCGTGCAGTTTGGTCGAACGCTTGACGTATTTACCGTAGATCGGGTGCTTTACACGGCGCTCGATCAGAACGGTGATGGTCTTGTCCATCTTGTCGCTGACAACACGGCCGGTCAGCGTACGGACTGTTTTTTCGGCTTCAGCCATGATCACTTACCTGCCTGCTGGTTGAGCACAGTTTTCACACGAGCGATGTCGCGCTTAACTTGCGAGAGCAGGTGAGACTGCCCCAACTGGCCAGTTGCTTTCTGCATGCGCAGATTGAACTGGTCGCGCAGCAGACCGAGCAGTTGCTCGTTCAATTGCTGTGCGGTTTTTTCACGAAGTTCGGTCGCTTTCATCACATCACCGTCCGCTTAACAAAGGTGGTGGCGAGCGGCAGCTTTGCAGCAGCCAGGGCGAAAGCCTCACGCGCCAGCTCTTCGGAAACGCCTTCGATCTCGTACAGGACCTTGCCTGGCTGGATCTGGGCTACCCAGTATTCGACGCCACCCTTACCTTTACCCATCCGCACTTCGAGAGGCTTCTTGGTAACCGGCTTGTCCGGGAATACGCGAATCCAGATCTTGCCGCCACGTTTTACGTGACGAGTCAGAGCACGACGAGCGGACTCGATCTGACGGGCGGTGAGACGACCGCGGGCTACAGACTTCAGCGCGAACTCGCCGAAGCTGACCTTGCTACCGCGCTGAGCCAGACCACGGTTGTGGCCGGTCATCTGCTTGCGGAACTTCGTACGCTTTGGTTGCAACATGATGCGTACTCCTTATTTCTTAGCAGCTTTACGAGGAGCGGGCGCTTGCGGCTTCAGCTCTTCAGTGCGGCCACCAATGACCTCACCCTTGAAGATCCAAACCTTGACGCCGATCACACCGTAAGTGGTGTGCGCTTCGTAGGTGGCGTAATCGATATCTGCACGCAGGGTGTGCAGGGGCACACGACCTTCGCGATACCACTCGGTGCGGGCGATTTCAGCGCCACCAAGACGACCACTCACCTGGATCTTGATGCCCTTGGCACCAATACGCATGGCGTTCTGTACGGCGCGCTTCATGGCGCGACGGAACATTACGCGGCGTTCCAGCTGCTGAGCTACGCTCTGTGCAACCAGCATACCGTCGAGCTCCGGCTTGCGGATCTCTTCGATGTTGATGTGCACCGGCACACCCATTTGCTTGGTCAGGTCCTGACGCAGCTTCTCAACATCTTCACCTTTCTTGCCGATCACGATGCCGGGACGAGCGGTGTGGATGGTGATGCGTGCGGTTTGAGCCGGGCGAGCGATGTCGATACGGCTAACGGACGCGCTTTTTAGTTTGTCTTGCAGGTATGCACGAACCTTCAGGTCGGCGTTCAGGTAGTCGGCGTAAGTGCGACCATCTGCATACCAAACCGAAGTGTGATCCTTGACGATTCCCAGGCGGATGCCAACGGGATGTACTTTCTGACCCATCTGATCGACTCCGTTACTTGTCCGCAACCTTGACAGTGATATGGCAAGACCGCTTGACGATGCGATCAGCACGGCCTTTGGCACGCGGCATGATGCGCTTAAGCGAACGCCCTTCGTTGACGAAAACGGTGCTGACCTTCAGGTCATCAACGTCTGCGCCTTCGTTGTGCTCGGCGTTGGCAACGGCCGACTCCAGCACTTTCTTCATGATCTCGGCGGCTTTCTTGCTGCTGAAAGCCAGCAGGTTGAGCGCTTCGCCCACCTTCTTCCCGCGGATCTGGTCGGCGACCAGGCGAGCTTTCTGGGCGGAGATGCGAGCGCCCGACAACTTAGCGGCTACTTCCATTTCCAAACCCCTTAACGCTTGCCTTTCTTGTCGGCAACGTGACCACGATAGGTACGCGTGCCGGCAAATTCGCCCAGTTTGTGGCCGACCATGTCTTCGTTCACGAGAACCGGGACATGCTGACGACCGTTATGCACAGCGATGGTCAGACCGACCATCTGCGGCAGGATCATGGAGCGACGCGACCAGGTCTTAACTGGTTTGCGCTCGCCCTTTTCCACCGCCGCTTCGACCTTCTTCAGTAGGTGAAGATCGATAAAAGGACCTTTTTTCAGAGAACGTGGCACTGTCGTATCCCTCTATTTACTTGCGACGACGGACGATCATGTTGTCGGTGCGCTTGTTAGCACGGGTTTTCGCGCCCTTGGTCGGGAAGCCCCATGGCGACACCGGATGACGACCACCGGAGGTACGACCCTCACCACCACCGTGCGGGTGATCAACCGGGTTCATGGCAACACCACGAACGGTCGGACGAACACCGCGCCAGCGCTTGGCACCGGCCTTACCCAGCGAACGCAGGCTGTGCTCGGAGTTCGAGACTTCGCCCAGGGTCGCACGGCACTCGGACAGGACTTTGCGCATTTCGCCGGAGCGCAGACGCAGAGTCACATAGGCACCTTCACGAGCGATCAGCTGGGCGGAAGCGCCAGCGGAACGAGCGATCTGAGCACCCTTGCCCGGCTTCAGCTCGATACCGTGAACGGTCGAACCTACCGGAATGTTACGCAGCTGCAGGCTGTTGCCCGGCTTGATCGGAGCCATGATGCCCGCAATCAGCTGGTCGCCAGCAGACACGCCTTTCGGCGCGATGATGTAGCGACGTTCGCCGTCAGCGTACTTCAGCAGAGCGATGTGAGCAGTACGGTTCGGATCGTATTCCACGCGCTCGACGGTGGCAGGAATGCCATCCTTGTCGTTGCGACGGAAGTCGACCAGACGGTAATGCTGCTTATGACCACCACCGATATGACGGGTGGTAATACGGCCATTGTTGTTACGACCACCGGACTTCGACTTTTTCTCGAGCAGCGGAGCGTACGGAGCGCCTTTGTGCAGCTCCTGATTGACCACCTTGACCACAAAACGGCGGCCAGCGGAAGTCGGTTTGCATTTAACGATTGCCATGATGCACCCCTTCCTTACTCAGCACTGCTGGTGAAATCGAGTTCTTGGCCCGGCTGAAGGGAGATAACTGCCTTCTTCCAGTCGTTACGCTTGCCCAGACCGCGAGCGGTGCGCTTGCTCTTACCCAGAACGTTCTGAGTAGTAACGCGCTCAACCTTCACGCCGAACAGGCCTTCGACAGCCTTCTTGATTTCCAGCTTGGTCGCATCGGTAGCGACTTTGAAAACGAACTGACCTTGTTTGTCAGCCAGAACCGTGGCCTTCTCGGAGATGTGCGGGCCAAGCAGCACTTTAAATACGCGTTCCTGGTTCATCCCAGCAGCTCCTCGAATTTCTTCACGGCCGAAACGGTGACCAGCACCTTCTCGTACGCGATCAGGCTGACCGGATCGGAACCCTGAACGTCACGTACATCAACGTGCGGCAGGTTGCGGGCAGCCAGGTACAGGTTCTCATCGACAGCGTCGGATACGATCAGCACGTCGGTCAGGCCCAGGCCATTGAGTTTGGCCAGCAGGGTCTTGGTCTTCGGCGCGTCAACGGCGAAGTCTTCGACCACGACCAGACGGTCGGTACGAACCAGCTCAGCAAGGATGGAGCGCAGAGCTGCGCGGTACATCTTCTTGTTCAGCTTTTGATCATGGTTGCGGGTGGACGCTGCGAAGGTCACACCACCGCCACGCCAGATCGGACCACGAGTGGTACCAGCACGAGCACGACCAGTGCCCTTCTGACGCCAAGGGCGCTTACCGCCACCGGAAACGTCGGAACGGGACTTCTGACCTTTGGTACCTTGACGGCCGCCAGCCATGTAGGCGACGACAGCTTGGTGAACCAGAGTCTCGTTGAACTCGCCACCGAAGGTCGCTTCGGACACTTCGATCGCCTGAGCGCCATTTACATTCAATTGCATCTCAGATTCTCCCCTTACGCCTTGGCAGCCGGACGAACGATAACGTCGCCGCCAGTAGCGCCAGGAACGGCGCCCTTGACCAGCAACAGATTACGTTCGGCGTCTACGCGCACGACTTCCAGGGACTGCACGGTAACGCGCTCAGCACCCATGTGGCCGGACATCTTCTTGCCCTTGAATACGCGACCCGGGGTCTGGCACTGGCCAATGGAACCCGGAACACGGTGGGACACGGAGTTGCCGTGAGTGTTGTCCTGGCCGCGGAAGTTCCAACGCTTGATGGTACCGGCGAAGCCTTTACCTTTGGACTGACCGGTCACATCGACCAGTTGACCAGCTTGGAAAATTTCAGCGTTGATCAGATCGCCAGCCTGGTAGTCGCCTTCTTCAAGACGGAATTCCAGAACGGTACGACCTGCCGCGACGTTCGCCTTGGCGAAGTGGCCAGCTTGAGCTGCTGTAACACGCGAAGCACGACGCTCGCCAACAGTGACTTGCACTGCGCGATAGCCATCGGATTCTTCGGTTTTAAACTGGGTGACGCGATTCGGCTCGATCTCAATGACCGTAACCGGAATGGAGACACCTTCTTCGGTGAAAATACGGGTCATACCCGCTTTACGACCGACTACACCAATAGTCATGTTGTAAACCTCATGAGTGTACGGGGCTTTCACCCGCTATGGCCGCCCATTTCAGAGCGTTACACGACTAAAACCGCCAGGTTTTAGCCGAGGCTGATCTGCACTTCCACGCCTGCCGCAAGGTCGAGCTTCATCAGCGCATCAACGGTTTTATCCGTCGGCTGGACGATGTCCAGAACACGCTTATGAGTGCGGATTTCGTACTGATCGCGCGCGTCTTTGTTGACGTGCGGGGAGACCAGAACGGTATACCGCTCCTTACGAGTAGGCAGAGGAATCGGACCACGCACCTGAGCACCAGTACGTTTCGCGGTTTCCACGATTTCCTGGGTAGATTGATCGATCAGGCGATGGTCAAAAGCCTTCAACCGAATACGGATTTGTTGGTTTTGCATTTTGACCTCAGATTCCAAGCTGCTAATTCCCACAGACGGACTACGCCCGTTCGAGGGAGGCGCAATTGTACGGATGCCCCCTGGGGGTGTCAACTTTTAACCAACCCAAAAGAAAAGGGCCCCGAAGGGCCCTTTTCCACACCGCAGATCGTTGATTACTCGACGATCTTGGCAACCACGCCAGCACCAACGGTACGGCCGCCTTCGCGAATCGCGAAACGCAGACCATCTTCCATGGCGATCGGCTT
>NZ_FOWP01000005.1 GCF_900115475.1 Ectopseudomonas composti | reverse complement strand
CAGCGAACGGCCATCATCAGCGCGGAGGATCGGCAGCACGGCGAACCACTCGCCGACCTTCAACTCGGTCTTGGAAATCTTGGCTTTCGCGGCCACGGCGGTACGACCGAAGTCGTCAGCCTGGCGACCGTCGTCATGCACCGGCAGCAACTGGCTACCCGTGGTGCCACGGCCGCCGTCGAGTTTCACCGAGTACAGGCCCAGTACATCGAGGCCGAAACCGACGGTGCCTTCGGTGTAGCCGGAGCGAGCGTCGAGAATGAAGCTCTGGGTCCAGCCTTCGGCCTGGCCCTGACCGCCCTGGGTCTGGTTGAGGAAGTTACGGTTGAAGTAGTAGTTGCGCAGGCCGAGGGTGACCTTGGCGTCGTCGACGAAACCAGCGGCGTGGACGTTGCCAACGGACAGAGCGGCGATGGCACTGGCCAGGCTACAGGCGGCAAACAGTGAGGTACGGCAGAAAGTACTTGTCATATCTTGTTGTTGTCTTCGACAGGTTAAAAAAAGCGGTGCCAAAGCACCGCGAGGGATAACGCTGCGCCGCGATGGCGCAACATCATGGGGTCGAGCTGAGAGACTCAGTTCAGGGCATCACGGCTATGCACGCCGTCGACCAGACGCTGAATACCCAGCGGGTTGGCGTTCTGCAGCGCTTCCGGCAGGACTTCGTCCGGGTAGTTCTGGTAGCACACCGGACGCAGGAAACGATTGATCGCCAGGGTGCCGACCGATGTGCCACGGGCGTCGGAGGTCGCCGGGTAGGGACCGCCGTGAACCATGGTGTCGGACACCTCGACGCCGGTCGGGTAGCCATTGAGCAACACGCGGCCAGCCTTCACTTCCAGCAACGGCAGCAGGTCGCGGAAGGCCAGCAGGTCGTCACGCTCGGCAATCAAGGTCGCGGTCAGTTGGCCATGCATGCTTTGCAGCGCGCGGGTCAGTTCGTCACGATCCGCTACTTCGACGACGATGGAGGTCGGGCCGAAGACTTCTTCCTGCAGCAGGTGGTCACCGTCGAGCAGCATGCTCACGTCAGCCTTGAACAGCTGCGGCTGAGCCTGGTTGCCGGACTGCTCGTTACCAGCCAGGTGAGTGACCTTGGGGTGGGCGTTGAGCTGAGCCAGGCCACCGGTGTAGCTACGCAGGGTGCCGGCGTTGAGCATGGTCTGCGCCGGTTGAGCGCCGATGGCATCAGCCAGGGCAGCGACGAAATCACTGAACTCGGCGCCACGGATACCGATGACCAGGCCCGGGTTGGTGCAGAACTGACCGCAACCCAGCACCACGGAACCAGCCAGCTCCTTGGCCACGGTCGCGCCACGCGCCTTCAGGGCGCCCGGCAGGACGATCAACGGGTTGACGCTGGACATCTCGGCGAACACCGGGATCGGCTGCGGACGAGCAGCGGCCATGTCGCACAGGGCGCGACCGCCTTTCAGCGAGCCAGTGAAACCAACGGCCTGGATGGCCGGGTGCTTGACCAGAATCTCGCCGACGCCGCCGCCGAAGATCATGTTGAACACGCCCTTGGGCATGCCGGTTTTCTCAGCGGCGCGGATGATCGCGTCAGCGACGCACTCGGCGGTGGCCATGTGGCCGCTGTGCGCCTTGAACACTACCGGGCAACCGGCAGCCAGAGCAGAGGCGGTATCGCCACCCGCGGTGGAGAAGGCCAGCGGGAAGTTGCTGGCGCCGAACACGGCAACCGGGCCAACACCGATCTGGTACTGACGCAGGTCCGGGCGCGGCAGCGGCTGGCGATCCGGCAGGGCGCGGTCGATGCGCGCACCGTAGAAGTCACCGCGGCGCAGCACCTTGGCGAACAGGCGCATCTGGCCACTTGTACGACCACGTTCGCCCTGGATACGGGCAGCCGGCAGTGCGGTTTCGCGGGTGACCAGAGCAACGAAGTCATCGCCGAGGGCATCGAGTTCGTCGGCAATCGCCTCGAGAAACTCGGCACGGCGCACGGCCGACAGGTTGCGGTAGGTCGGATAAGCGGCAGCGGCAGCCTGGGCGGCAGCGTCGACTTCTTCCGGCGTGGCCTGGATGAAGGTGTACGGCAGCGCTTCACCGCTGCTGGCGTCGAGGCTCTTGTGCTCTACGGTGCCCGCAGCGCGGCGCTCACCGCCGATGTAATTGTGGCCAGTCAGACTCAGCATGGTGTTCTCCTGTCAGGAGGGACGGCAACGCCGCCCCGGACAATGAATGAGGCCTCGACCTTTTGGGTCGAGGGGTGACAACTCTACTGCAGTTGTCAGACATATGATAAGTGATAACTTCGACATTCGTCCCCTTGTGAGGGCGCAATCCGTCAATCCGCCGAACGGAATTCGGCCCGACAGCCTGCTGCCGGGCCGCCAAAGCCTTATAACTGCCGCACCCCACCGACCTTCACGCCGGGCTGATGCACGCTGATGCCATTGCGCAATGGCTCACCCAACGCATCGAGGCTGACCTCGAAGGTGTCACCCGGCTGCGCCTTGACGCCATCGGCGAACGACAGCGTCGCGGTACCGAAGAAGTGCACATGCACATCACCCGGACGCAGGAACTGGCGGTACTTGAAGTGGTGGTACTCGAGGTTCTCCAGGCTGTGGCACATGTTGTCCTCGCCGGAGAGGAACTCCTTCTCCCACAGCACCTGGTCGCCACGGCGGATACGGCTGATGCCGGACAGGTGACGCGGCAGCTCGCCGATCAGCATTTCCGGGCCGAAGGAGCAGAAGCGCAGCTTCGAGTGGGCCAGGTACAGGTAGTTCTTGCGCTCGACCACATGGTCGGAGAACTCGTTGCCAAGGGCGAAGCCGATGCGATACGGCTGGCCATCGTCACCGACCACGTACAGGCCGGTCAGCTCGGGCTCCTCACCGAAGTCCTCGGCGAAGTCCGGCACTGGGAAGTCCTCACCGGGGCGAACCACGATGCTGCCGTCACCTTTGTAGAACCACTCCGGCTGTGCACCTTCGCTGCCTGCAGCCGGGCGACCGCCGGCCATGCCCCACTGGAACATCTGCATGGTGTCGGTGAGCTTGCCTTCGGCCTGCTGCGCCTCGACCTGTTGGTGCATCTTGTCGCGGGTGGAGGCGCTGCCCAGGTGGGTCAGGCCGGTGCCGGACACCAGGCAGTGGGCAGGATCGCTGTGATCCAGCGGAGCCAGCACACGGCGTTGCTCGATCAGTTCGGCATAGACCGGGCCGGGCTCGACGCCCAGGCGCTCGATTTCGGCGATCAGACCGTGGCCGTTGCGGATCGCCTGCTGCGCCAACTCACGGGTCGTGGCCACGCCCTTGATCACGCTGATGCGCTCTTCACCGACGACGCCGACCTGACGCTGGCCCTGCTCGTTCTCAAACTGAATCAGCCGCATTGCACAACTCCTGCCGTTCTTTTCTGTTGTTCTTGTGCGTCGCGATTGCGACGTTGTTGGGCAGGCACTTTAAAAACTGCCCGCGGTGCTGCCTAATGAAAGCTTCTGATTAGGTGATAACTTTTCGTCATCCCCATGCTGCCACCGCTGACCTACATCGTTTCCCGCCTGCGTATTCGCCAGCTGCGATTGCTGATCGCCCTCGACGAAATGGGCACGCTGCATCGCGCGGCCGAGCGCATCGCCATCAGCCAGCCGGGCGCGACCAAGGCGTTGCACGAAATCGAGACGACCTTCGGTACGCCGCTGTTCACGCGCTCGGCTCAGGGACTGCAAGCCAATGACCTGGGGCGCTGCGTGATCCGCTATGCGCGGCTCATCCACTCGGACCTGGCCCACCTGCATGAGGAAATGCAGAGCATCCTGCAGGGCCATGGCGGCCACCTGTCGATCGGCACCGTCGCCGGCTCGGTGCCGCTGGTACTGCGCGCGCTCACCAGCCTGCGGCAGATGCAACCGGACATTTCCGTGCAGATCGTCGAAGACATCAGCCCGCGCCTGCTCAAGCTGCTCGACGAAGGCCGCCTGGATCTGGCCATCGCCCGTACCAGCGGCAGCCAGCACCCGGACGACTACGAATGCCTGAGCCTGCATGCCGAACGCCTGGTGCTGGTGGCCGCGCCGCAGCACCCGCAACAGGACAACCCGGCACTGAGCCTGGCCGACCTGAGCGGTTACAGCTGGGTGGTCTATCCCACGGGCACACCAATGCGCACGGTGCTGGAGCGCGAGTTCGGCGAGGCGGGCCTGGAGTTCCCGCGTTATCCACTGGAAACATCCTCGACCTTCACCATGCTCAGCCTGCTGCAGGAAGACCCACAACTGGTGGCGGTGATGCCCTACTCCATCGCCTGTTCCAGCGAGGGTTTCGGTCTGCTGCAGCGCCTGCCATTGGAACTGCAGGCACGCAACGAACCCTGTGCCATCGTCCATCGCCGCGGCAGCAGCCTGTCGCCGCTGGCGAGCCTGTTGCTGGAACATCTGCGCAACGAGCAACAGGCGCTGGCGGAGGACTAGGACGCGCGCAGCCCGGAGCAAATCCGGGCTACCAGAGCGCCTTCGGCAGTCGCTGCAAGTAGCCGATCAGGCGCGCTGACGGCGAGTCAGGTTGTCGATGAAGGCCAGCAGGCCGAAGGTCCAGGGCGCCAGCGCACTGCTGTGCTGCACGCGATTATGCAGCGCGCCGAGCTGGCGACTGCTGATGCTGACCAAGTCACCCAGTTTGTGAGTGAAGCCGTTGCCGGGTTGATCGCGATCTTCGGTCGGGGCGAACAGCGTACCCAGATACAGCAGGAAGCCATCCGGGTACTGGTGGTTGGCATTGAGCGTCTGGCCAACGATATCCAGCGGGTCGCGACTGATCTGGTTCATGCTGCTGCGGCCCTTGAGCACGAAACCATCGTCGCCTTCGACGCGCAGGTCGACTTCGGCGTTGCGCACGTCGTCGATGCTGAAGCTCTGGTCGAACAGACGGATGAACGGGCCGATGGCGCACGAACCATTGTTGTCCTTGGCCTTGCTCAGCAGCAGCGCACTGCGCCCCTCGAAGTCGCGCAGGTTGACGTCGTTGCCGAGGGTCGCGCCGAGCACCTGCCCGCGGCTGTTGACCACCAGTACCACCTCGGGCTCCGGGTTGTTCCAGGCCGAGCCAGGATGAATGCCGATGTCCATGCCGCTACCGACGGCCGCCAGCACTGGCGCCTTGGTGAAAACCTCGGCGTCCGGGCCGATGCCCACCTCCAGGTACTGCGACCAAAGGCCCTGCTCCTGCAGCAGCTGCTTGAGACGCTGGGCATTTTCCGAGCCCGGCACGATGCTGCGCAGGTTGTCGCCAATCAACTCACGCACCTGAACACGGATTTCCTCGGCGCGCTGCGGATCACCGCCGGCACGCTCCTCGATCACCCGCTCGACCATACTGGCGGCGAAGGTCACGCCAGCAGCCTTGATCACCTGCAGATCGGCCGGTGCCAGCAGGCTGGGGCGCGTGGCGCTACGCTCGCTGCCACTGTTGGCCAGCAGCTCGGCGACACTGCACAGGCGCTGGGCGCGGCTGTCATGCACGCGCACGGCCAGGTCTTCCAGCTCGCACAGGCCGGCCAGGGTGGGCGACAACAGGCTGAGGTCGAACACGCCATCTTCATGCAACAGCACGGGGACTGGCCCGGCCAGCTCGCCTGGCAGCCAGACGCGTGCGAGCAAGGTGCCGGCGAGGCCGTCTTCGGGAAGCGTGTTTTCGGGGGTGAGGATCAGGGGGCGGGCCATGGGCGGACTCTTGAATTGTTGTTGGGAGGCGACCGCATGGCACCCCAAATGGATGCCCGGCCGCTGCTGTGCGACCATAGCCAAGCGTTTGTGCACTCGACCAATGACGAATCGTCAACGCCCGATACACACTGGTTATCGCACTGCCTCACAGGGAACCCCGCAATCGTGAGCCTGAACAAGCTGCCCACCCTGCATAACTGGCTGCGTCTGCGCCATCTGCAGCTGATAGAAACCCTCGCCGACACCGGCAACATGCACGCCACGGCGCAGCAGATGGGGTTGAGTCAGCCCGCAGTGAGCAAGATGCTGCGCGAGATCGAGCAGATGTTCGACTTCGCCCTGTTCGACCGCCAGCCACGCGAGCTGGTCGCCACCGAACTCGGCCTGACGGTGATCGCCTATGCCCGGCGCACGCTCAACGACTGCCAGCACTTCGCTCAGGAGCTCGATACCCTGCGCCAAGGCGGTTATGGCCATCTGCGCGTCGGCGCGATCTTCGCCGCCACTGCCCAGGTCGTGCCGAAAACCCTGCTGCAGCTCAAACGCCAACGCCCGCTGCTGACCATCGAGTTGGTCGAGCACACCAGCGACTACCTATTGCAGATGCTCCTGCACAAGCAGCTGGACCTGGCCATCGGGCGCTTCACCGAGCCGCGCCAGCAGGAGCATTTCAGCTATCAGGAAGTGGCCAGCGAACCCTTCCTGCTCTGCGCCGACCCGGCTCACCCGTTGGCCCGCGAGGCGACGCCGAGTGCCCGTGATCTGGAGCAGTGGCCCTGGGTGGTGTACCCGTCCAACACGCCACTGCGGCGCATGATCGAACAGGCCTTCAACGACGCCGGCATCCGCTTCCCGCTCAACCGGGTGGAGACCGCCTCGGTGCAATCGACCCTGCACCTGCTGCACCACAGCCAGGCGCTGGCGCTTCTGCCGGAGGCCATCGTCCTGCAGCAGGTGGCACTGGGGCAGTTGGTCCTGCTGCAACCACCACTGCAGACGCCATCGCTCGGCTATGGCCTGCTGCGACGCAAGGACGAACCGCTGTCCGCCAACGCTCTGCAGTTCTACGAGGCGCTGCAAAGCGTGCTCGACAGCCCCAGATAACCCCTCGTTATGGGCTGATTACTAAGCCTCATTAGACAGCCCGGTTTGTCAGACAATAGTGTGCAGGCCATGCCCAACCCTCTGACACGGGCTATCGCGACCGAACTGCTGCAGTGACGGCGCGATCACTGACAATAATTTCAATAGGTGACATCCATGCTTTCCACCAAGGCTGGCGCTGCGCGCCGCACCCTCAAATCCCTCCTGCTGTCCGCCCTGCTGGTCTCGCCCATGGCCATGGCGGCTTACCCGGACAAGCCCATCCAGCTGATCGTGCCCTGGGCGGCCGGCGGTGGCAGCGATGCGGCGGCACGCGGTATCGCCGCGGCCCTGGAGAAAGAACTGGGCGTCACCATCAACGTGGTCAACCGTGCGGGCGGCAACGGTGTCGTCGGTCACAGCGTGATGGCCACCGCCAAGCCGGACGGCTACACGCTGGGTTTCATCACCGGCGAGCTGAACATGATGCACTGGCAGGGTCTGACCAAGCTGACCTACAAGGACTACACCCCGATAGCCATGACCAACTATGACTATCCGGGTGTTCAGGTCGCGGCAGATGCGCCGTACAACAGTGTCGGCGAGCTGCTGGAAACCATTCGCAACGAACCCAAAGGCACCATCAAGGCCTCGGGCACCGGCCTGGGCGGCATCTGGCACGTGGCGTTCGCCGGCCTGCTGCTGGAGCAGGGCATCGACCCGCAGAAGATCACCTTCGTGCCGAGCCAGGGCGCGGCACCGGCCATGGTCGAACTGGCGGCCGGCAGCATCCAGCTGGTACCGACCTCGGTGCCGGAAGCCCGCTCGATGATCGATGCTGGCAAGGCCAAGGGCCTGGCTATTCTATCCCCCGAGCGCAACCCGGCCTTCCCGGATATCCCGACCCTCAAGGAAAGCCTGGGCAGTGACTACTCCCTCGGCGAATGGCGCGGTATCGCAGGGCCCAAGAACCTGTCGCCGGAAATCGCCGCCACCCTCGAAGCGGCGCTGGAGAAAGCCTACAAGTCCGATATGTATCAGGATTACATGCATAAGCTGGGCTTCGGTGCGGAGTGGCGCAACACCGCCGACTTCAACGTCTTCCTTGAGGAAAACAACACCTACATGGGCGGCATCATCGAAAAGATCGGCATGAAGAAGTAAGCCCGACCTTCGATACGGCGCCCCTTCGGGGTGCCGTTTGCCTTTACTCGGTTGTATGAGAGTTCATCCATGAAAGACCTTCTGTTCGGTCTGATCTTCATCGCCCTGGGTCTGGGTGTATGGCTGATGGCCCGCGAGTTTCCGGTAGTGCCCGGCATGCAGTACGGCGCCGACTTTTTCCCCACGCTGATCGCCATAGGCATGGCTGCTGGTGGGGTATTGCTCAGCTTCAACGCATTGCGCCAGCTGCGCACGGAGGGGGTCGGCGACAACTCCGGCTTTGGCCTGCCGTCACTGGCTGTGCTACTGCCTTGCGCACTGGTCGTAGCCTACATCTACCTCAGCGAAATCATCGGCGCCGCCCCGATGATGCTGTTGATCATGCTGATTCTGCTGATCCAGCGTGGCGTACGCCTGATGCCATCTCTGGTCATCAGCCTCGTGGCCACCGCGGTCATCAGTCTCTCCTTCGGTCACCTGCTCAAAGTTCCCTTGCCCGTCGGGCCCCTAGGTTTCTGAGGAGCCACCCATGAACGAGTTAATCGACGGCATTCTGCTCGTCTTCAATTTCCAGACGCTGCTGGTGATCCTGCTGGCCGCGCTGTTCGGCGTTTTCGTCGGTGCCATTCCGGGCCTGTCGGCCACCATGGCCGTTGCGCTACTGGTCCCGATCACCTTCGCCATGGAGCCGACCGCGGCCATCGCCGCCATTATCACCACCGCGGCCATGGCCATCTTTGCCGGCGATATTCCCGGCACCTACCTGAACATTCCGGGTACCCCCGCATCCGCCGCCTACGTGGCCGACTCAGCAGCGCTGGGCCGCGCAGGGCGTGCACGTGAGGCGCTGGGCCTGAACGTCACCTGCTCGGTAATCGGTGGCCTGACCGGCACGCTGGTACTGGTCATGATCGCCCCGTCGCTGGCCGAGTTCGCGCTGAATTTCAGCTCCTTCGAATACTTCTGGCTGGCCGTGCTCGGCCTGGGCAGCGCGGTGTTCATCTCCACCGGCTCGGCGGTAAAGGGTTTCCTGTCGTTGATGGTCGGCCTGCTGCTGGCCACGGTCGGCCTGGACATGGTCACCGGCGCGCCGCGCTTCACCTTCGATGTGCCCGATTTGATGGGGGGCATCAACTTCATCCCGGTGATGATTGGTTTCTTCGCCATGTACGAGGTGATGAAGCTGTATTCCATCCCCCGCGACAAGGCCAACGCGCAGGACGCGACGCAAACCATCGCCCCCCAGCATGGCAGCGTCTTCGGCTTGGTGCCGACGCACCTCAAGCGTTACTGGAAGAACGTGATCCGCGGTAGCAGCCTGGGGGCCTTCATCGGCGCCTTGCCTGGTGCCGGCGCCGATATCGCTGCATGGATCTGCTATGCCGTCAGCAAGAAGCGCTCGAAAACGCCTGAAGCCTACGGCAAGGGCCATGTCGAAGGCCTGGTTGACGCGGGTTCGGCGAACAACGCTGCGGTAGCCGGTGCGTGGGTGCCGGCGCTGGTGTTCGGCATCCCGGGTGACTCGATCACCGCCATCGTCATTGGTGTGCTGTACATGAAAGGCATGAACCCAGGGCCGACCATCTTCATGGACAACAGCGCCATGGCTTACGGCCTGTTCACCGCGTTCTTCGTCGCCAACCTGATCCTGTTGCCGATCGGTTACCTGGCGATCCGCAGTGCCCATATCTTCGCGGTGACGCCGACACGCGTGCTGATGCCGATCATCCTGTGCTTCTGCATCGTCGGCGCCTTCGCTATCAACAACAGCCTGACCGATGTATGGATCATGCTGGTCTGCGGTGTCGTCGCCTACCTGATCGCCACTGCCGACTTCCCCATCGCCCCTGCAATTCTCGGCCTGGTACTGGGCAACATTCTCGAAACCAACTTCATGACCTCGATGATCAAGGCCGACGGCAATCTGTTGGCCTTCGTCGAGCGTCCGATCAGTATCGGCCTGGCCCTGCTGGTCCTGCTGGTGGCCCTGTTCCCGGTACTCGCCAAGTACTGGCGCATGCGCTACCCACGCGCCCTGCCCTCGCCCAAGGAAGCCATCGAATGAGCCGTATCGCCCCCGAACAACTTGAACACTTCATCAGGCAACTCTTTCTCGGGGCAGACGTCAGCCCCGAGGTCGCCAGCGTAGTCAGTCGCGTGCTGGTCGAAGGTGACCTGCTCGGTCATCACACCCACGGTGTGAAACTGGCCCAGGGCTACCTCAAGGATTTGCGCAACGGTCAGGCCAAAGGCAACGCCGATAGCCTGCAGATCATCCGCCAGACACCGGCGGCACGCCTCTATGACGCCGATTACCTGCTCGGCCCGTACTGCGTCGAGCAGGCGCTGGACTTCACCGCCGAGGCCGCGCGCACTTTCGGCATCGGCGTGGCGAGCATTCGTCGCTCGCACCATATCGCCTGCCTGGCCGCCTACCTGCAGCGCTACACCGAGCAAGACCTGATCCCGCTGGTGCTGACCTCCGATCCGGCCGTAGCCTCGGTGGCGCCGCACGGCGGTCTCGATCCGGTGTACACGCCCAACCCGCTGGGCATCGGCATTCCCACCGGCGAGAAGCCGATCCTTATCGACGTCAGCATGTCGACCATCACCAATGGCCTGGTGAACAAGACCCACCAGGCCGGCGGCCAGCTGGAACACGCCGCGCTGATCGGCCCGGACGGCCAGCCGACCCGTGATACTGCAGCCTATTTCGGCACGCCACAGGGCGCGATCCTGCCGCTGGGTAGCCTGGAGTTCGGCCACAAGGGCTTCGCCCTCGGCACCATGGTCGAGGCGCTGACCGCTGGCCTGGGTGGTTTCGGGCGCAAGGACGGGGTCAAGCAATGGGGCGCTGCGGTGACCGTACTGACCTTCGACCCGGCGTTCTTCGGCGGCGTCGATGAGCTGAAAGCCGAGATGGATCACTTCGTTGGTGCGTGCCTGGAAAGCCGCCCGCGGGTGGCGCAAAACCCGGTGCGCATGCCGGGTCATGCTGGCATCGCGCGTCGGGCCAAAGCCTTCGAACAGGGTCTGGAGTTGCCGGACGATGTGCTGGCGGCGCTGCGTGGGGCAGCGAGCGAAGCCGGTTACGAATACCCCTTCTGATCGCGCAAAGAGCGCTCGGATAGGCTCACCGAAACGTAGCAACAACCGGGACGTAGATGACTCAGCTCTCGTCCCGGAAATTCCCCGGCACGCCCACCGTGATCAGTGGACGAGCAATTCAGACTGCCGATCGCTCCACCGGCGGCAACAGCTGCGCACTCTCGCGCAACAGAGCCAACACGCTCCTGGCGGCAGGAGACAGCAGCTCCTCGTTCTTGGTGATGATGCCGTAGGCCATCAGGTTGCGATTGAGGTCTTCCTCTATTCCGGCATCCAGTTCGGCGATCGCCAGCATGCCGTAGCGAGCATAGTGCGCCACCACTTCGCGCGGCAGCACAGTGAGCATGTCGTTCTGCTCCAGTAGCGTGGTCACCATCAACAGGTTTTCAGCATTCACCACCTTGCTCGGCGGGTACATGCCGACGTGCTGGAAAAGAGCATCGAACTCATGCCGCAGCACACTACCGGAAGGCGGCAGCACCCAATCGGCAGCGTGCAGGTCCTCGCGCGACAGCACGTGGTTGATCAGTCCTGCCCGCGCACAGACGCACAGCGGCTCCTTGTACAGAGGCTCGAAACACATGCCGGTCTGAGCGCTGTCGGCAAAGAAACGCGCGACCAGAAAATCCAGCTCGCCATCGTTGAGGATCGCCATCAGGTCAAGGCTCGACCCGGTCCGAATACTCAACTCCAAGTTCGGATGGCTCTGCTTGACTCGTCGCGTCAGCTCCGGAAGCAGCTCGGCACAGGGGGTGAGAATGGTACCGATGCGTACATGCCCGCGTTGCCCGCCGCGCATCGCACAGACCTCATCGAAGGCATCCTCGAGGCTGGTCTGGATTCTCCGTGCATGACGAATCATCGCCTCGCCATAAAGCGTCGGTACCACACCACGGGCATGCCGCTCGAACAGCGCCACTTCCAGGCCATCCTCAAGCTCCTTGAGCAGCTTGGAGATGGCCGGCTGGGAAATCCCCAGACCTTCGGCGGCACGGTTGAGGTTGCCGGTATCACCCAGCGCCACCAACAGGGGAATGTGCCGACTCTTCAGCCGGGCCCGGACAAACCAACTGCTATTGAGAGGCTTCATAAAGAATCAGGTATATCCATTTGGATATGGAGAAGGCGCAATTACATATTTGTTGATGATCCCTCGTCTGTCTACTCTCTACCCTCAGAATTACAGATGTCGCACTGCCCGTCTGTTTTCTGCCGAGGCTCTATCGCGGGCCTATGCGCTAGAAAATGCCCTATAAAAATAACCGGAGAGGCACCATGAAACTCACTGCAACCCCTTACCGCCTAGGCAAGGGCCTCGCAGCCCTGGCTTTGATCCTGAGTTCGACCAGCGTACTGGCGAAAGAGGAATGGAAGTTCCAGATCAACGTCAATGCCGGCGATGACGAATTCCGCATCGCCCAGGAATGGGCCAAGAGCGTCGGCGAAAAGACCAACGGCGAAATCCTCATCGAGGTGATGCCAACCGGCACCATCGTCGGCAACAACGAGACCCTGGACGCCGTTGGCGCCGGCATCATCCAGGGCCACATCACCGACCCTGGCTACTTCTCCGGCAAGAATCCGGCCTTCGCCGTCTACGGCAACATGGTTGGCGCCTGGAGCGATACTTCGACCTTCCTCGATTACATGCGCAACGGCGGTGAGGACGGTTACAACCGCCTGGTCGAACCCTACAACGTACACCTGATCCGCGCCGGTGCCGTCGGCGTCGAGTCGCTGATCACCAAGCGACGCATCGAAAAACTCGACGACTTCAAGGGCCTCAAGGTCAGGGCTCCGGAAGGCATGGTCTCGAACGCCTTCAAGCTGATCGGTGCAGCACCGGTGAACCTGCCGACCTCCGAGGTCTACACGGCACTGGAAAAGGGCGTGATCGATGCCGCCGACTACACCGTGTTCGCCACCAACTATCAGCAGGGCTACCACAAGTACGCCCCGTTCGCGATTTACCCCGGTTTCCATTCGATGCCGATGAAGGACATCTCCATCAACAAGGCCACCTGGGATGGGCTCAGCGACGAGCAGAAGCGCATTCTCGAAGAGTCGGTGGACGCCTTCACCGCCCAGTTGATCGGCGACCTGCAGACCAAGGACGAAGAGCAGGTGGCAATCGCCAAGCAGAAAGGCGACGTGACCCTGACCACGCTCCCCGCCGAAGAGCTGAAGAAATTCCGCCAGATTGCCCGCGCCGAGTGGAGCGCCTGGCGTGATCGCAGCCCTGAAGCCAAGGAAGCCGTGGACTCGATCCAGGCCTACTTGCAGAGCAAAGGCCTGCTCTGACCTCCTTCCCATAACACACTCAGAGCACACAGCCCCGACCTCGGTCGGGGCTGACGAGGAGCTTTACAGTGAAATTGCCGCAATCTCCGAGCGACGGTCCTCTTCCCGTCACAGCCGCCACACCAGGTCAGAACCGCTTCGATCAATTGATCCAGCGTGTCGGTCAGGCTGTAGCGTGGCTGGTATTTGTCGCCATGCTGGTCAGCGTCTACGAAGTGATCATGCGCTACGGATTCAATGCCCCCACGGACTGGGCCCACGAGACCACCACCTTCCTGGTCGCGACCATCTTCGCCCTGGGCGGACCTTACGCGCTGGCGACCAACAGGCACATCCAGATTCGCATCCTGCTCGATCGTCTTTCGCCGCAAAAACGCTCCTGGCTGGATCTGCTGAACCTGGTCCTGGGCATCCTCTTCTGCCTGGCCATTGGCTACGCCGCCTGGGTTTTGGCTTTCAACGCCACTCATGCACCCGACGGCAGCTGGCGCCTGGAAACCTCAGGCTCCTCCTGGAACCCGCCGCTACCCGCCTTCATCAAGATCATCATCCTGATCTCGATTGCCCTCATGGCGCTGCAGCAGGTCGTGCGTATCAGCCAGCACTGGCGCAAGAACCAATGACCCCGGAATCGCGCCATGAGCATTGAAATCGCAACTTATCTGATCATTTTTGCCATCTTCGGCCTGCTGATACTGGGCCTGCCCCTGGCCTATGTCACCGGCCTGGTAGCGGCGATCTTTACCCTGGGCTGGTTCGGCCCGATGGCCGTTCCCCTGGTCGCCAGTCGCATGTTCGGCTTCATCACCGAATACTCCCTGGTCGCCGTTCCCATGTTCGTCTTCATGGCCGGGCTGCTCGACCGCTCCGGCCTGGCCCGGGATCTGTTCAACTCGATGCGTTTCTTCGCGGGCCGTCTGCCCGGCGGGGTCGCGGTACAGACGCTGGTCGTGGCGTTCTTCCTGGCCGCCATCTCCGGAATCATCGGCGGTGAGATCGTCCTGCTTGGCCTGCTCGCACTGCCGCAGATGCTGCGCCTGGGTTACGACAAACGTATCGCCATCGGTGTGGTGTGCGCAGGCGGCTCGCTCGGCACCATGGTGCCGCCATCGATCGTGCTGATCATCTACGGTCTGATCGCCAGCGTCTCGATCGCCGACCTGTTCAAGGCTGCGGTAGTGCCGGCGTTCCTGCTGATGGGTTGCTACATGATCTACGTGGTGGTGATGTGTACGCGCTATCCGCAGATGGGCGGCGCCAATCTCGAACAGGATAGCCATACCCCGCGCCTAACGGTCGCCGAGGCCTTCAGCGGCATGTTCTACCCGGTGGCCATTGCCGGCCTGGTACTTGGCAGCATCTACGGCGGTATCGCCTCGGTCACCGAGGCCGCAGCCATGGGTGCGCTGGGCGTACTGCTTGCGGTGATCGTGCGCGGTGAGTTCAGCGTCAAATTGCTTCAGGGCAGCCTGACCCAAACGCTGGAAACCTGCGGGATGATCGTCTGGATCGGCATCGGCGCAGCCTGCCTGGTCGGGGTCTACAACCTGATGGGTGGCAACCGCTTTGTCTCCTCCGCGATCACCGGCCTGGATGTAGCGCCCTTCGTCATCATCCTGGTGATGATGCTGATTTTCCTGGTGCTGGGCATGATTCTCGACTGGATCGGCATCGCCATGCTTTGCCTGCCGATCTTCGTGCCGATTGTCGTGCAACTCGGCTACGACCCGGTGTGGTTCGGCATCCTCTTCGCCGTGAGCATGCAGGTGTCGTACATCTCGCCCCCCTTCGGCCCGGCAGCCTTCTACCTGAAAAGCGTGGCCCCACCGGACATCAGCCTCACCGACATCTTCAGGTCGATGGTGCCGTTCATCTTCATCCAGCTGTTCGTCCTCGGCCTGTTGCTTTACATGCCGGCGCTCTCAACCTGGCTGCTGTAACCCTCTCCCTTTTCGATCAACCCGAAAGGCCCTGAGCGGCCTTTCGCACCCTGGCAGGTTTTTCTCATGACAGACAAACGCCCCCTCCGCTCCGCCCAGTGGTTCGGCAGCGCCGACAAGAATGGCTTCATGTACCGCAGCTGGATGAAGAACCAGGGCATTCCGGACCATGAGTTTCAGGGCAAGCCGATCATCGGCATCTGCAACACCTGGTCCGAACTGACCCCCTGCAATGCACACTTTCGCAAGATCGCCGAGCACGTCAAACAGGGCGTCCTCGAAGCCGGTGGCTACCCTCTGGAGTTCCCGGTGTTCTCCAACGGGGAGTCGAACCTGCGCCCGACCGCCATGCTGACCCGCAACCTGGCGAGCATGGATGTCGAGGAGGCGATCCGGGGCAACCCGATAGACGCCGTGGTCCTGCTGACCGGCTGCGACAAGACCACGCCGGCCCTGTTGATGGGCGCCGCAAGCTGCGACGTCCCGGCCATCGTCGTAACCGGCGGCCCCATGCTCAATGGCAAGCATCAAGGCAAGGACATCGGCTCCGGCACGGTGGTCTGGCAGCTCAGCGAAGAGGTCAAGGCCGGCAAGATCTCGATCCATGATTTCATGGCCGCCGAGGCGGGCATGTCGCGCTCGGCGGGCACCTGCAACACCATGGGCACGGCCTCGACCATGGCCTGCATGGCTGAAGCCCTGGGCACCTCGCTGCCACACAACGCGGCCATTCCCGCAGTCGACTCGCGACGCTATGTGCTGGCTCACCTGTCGGGTATGCGCATCGTCGAAATGGTCCATGAAGACCTGCGCCTGTCGAAAATTCTGACTCGCGAAGCATTCGAGAACGCGATCCGGCTCAATGCTGCAATCGGTGGCTCGACCAACGCGGTGATCCACCTCAAGGCCATCGCCGGGCGCATGGGCGTCGAGCTGGAGCTGGACGACTGGACCCGTGTGGGGCGTGGCACACCGACCATCGTCGACCTGCAGCCCTCCGGCCGCTTCCTGATGGAAGAGTTCTACTACGCCGGCGGCCTGCCTGCCGTCATTCGCCGACTCGGCGAGAACGGCCTGCTGCCCAACCCACAGGCGCTAACAGCCAACGGCAAGAATCTCTGGGAGAACTGCAAGGATGCACCGATCTATGGTGACGATGAGGTGATCCGTCAGCTCGACAATCCATTGCGCGCCGATGGCGGCATCTGTGTGCTGCGCGGCAACCTTGCCCCCAAGGGCGCGGTGCTGAAACCCTCGGCAGCGAGCCCGGCACTGATGCAACACCGTGGCCGTGCGGTGGTCTTCGAGGACTTCGACGACTACAAGGCGCGGATCAATGACCCGCAACTGGACGTCGATGAAACCTGTGTGCTGGTCATGAAGAACTGCGGCCCCAAGGGTTATCCGGGCATGGCGGAAGTCGGCAACATGGGGCTGCCACCCAAGGTTCTGGCTAAGGGCATCACCGACATGGTGCGCATCTCCGACGCCCGCATGAGCGGAACCGCCTACGGCACCGTGGTGCTGCACGTAGCCCCGGAGGCTGCGGCTGGCGGCCCGTTGGCAGTGGTGCGCAACGGTGATTTCATCGAACTCGATTGCGCCAGCGGGCGTCTGCATCTGGACATCCCCGAAGCGGAATTACAGGCGCGCCTGGCGGCCTGGCAGCAACCACAGGGCCTGCTCTGGGACGGTGGCTACCGCCGCCTCTATGTCGATCACGTGCTGCAGGCCGACGAAGGCTGCGATTTCGACTTTCTGGTTGGCTGCCGCGGCTCCGCCGTGCCGCGGCATTCGCACTGAGTCGATTCAGCCCTGAGGCAAGCGGGGCTCGTTCAAACCCGGCCCCGCGCAAGTGAGGTCGGGAAACACTCCGGTGTATGCAGACATGAAGAAGGGCGCCTCGGCGCCCTTCTTCATGTTACTAATAAAAAACCGCCTCGTACCGCAATTGTGGGAAGGTACGAGACGGTGGGAAAGCTATGCGCGGATGCGCTCGGCCAGCGCACGCCAATGCGCCGAGTGGATCAGGTCAGAGGTCAGTTCTTCCAGGCTGCTGCAACCCAGCAGGCCCAGGGTGCGGTCCAGCTCCGTGCGCAGGATGCCGATGGCATGCGCCGCACCCGGCCCCTTGCCGGCGGCCAGGCCGTACAAGCCGGCGCGGCCGATCAACACGCCGCTGGCGCCCAAGAGCAGCGCCTTGGCGATGTCACTGCCGCGACGGAAGCCGCCATCGACGAAGATGTCCATCCGCCCCTGGTTGATGCGTGCCACCTCCGGCAGGGTTTCCAGCGCCGAGACCGCGCCGTCGAGCTGACGGCCGCCGTGATTGGACAACACCACGCCGTCGACGCCGTACTGCAGTGCCAGGCGCGCGTCGTCCGGGTGGATCATGCCCTTGACGATCAGCTTGCCGTGCCAGATGTCTCGCAGCCAGGCGATGTCGTCCCAGCTCAGGGTCGGGTCGAGCTCGGCCGCCAGCGCGCTGGCGGCGCCCTTCACCGAGTCCTTGCCGGGCGGCAGCAGGTCGCCGAGGTTGCGAAAGCGCGGCACACCATTGGGCACCAGCACATCCCAGATCCACTCGGGGTGACAGAGCACGTCGAGGCGGTTGCGCAAATCCAGCTGCAGCGGCCTGACGTAGTTACGCTTGTCCCACTCGCGGTTGCCGAAGATGGCGCTGTCGGTGGTCACCACGATGGCTTCCAGGTTCAGGCGCTTCACCCGCTCGACCAGCTT
Source organism: Ectopseudomonas composti (assembly GCF_900115475.1). Classification (GTDB taxonomy): domain Bacteria; phylum Pseudomonadota; class Gammaproteobacteria; order Pseudomonadales; family Pseudomonadaceae; genus Aquipseudomonas; species Aquipseudomonas composti. The sequence goes on along the minus strand of NZ_FOWP01000005.1, from coordinate 407,504 downwards.
GGCCACGTGGTCGCGGGTGCGATACAGGTAGATCTGCATCCAGGCGCGGATGCCGTCGACAGCGGCGATGTCCTCGATGGACGTGGTCGAGGCATTACTCAGCACGAAGGGGATGCCGGCGTCTGCCGCAGCGCGCGCCAGGTGCAGGTCGCCGTCACGGGTCAGCAGGCCGTTGAAGCCGGTCGGGCCGATCATGAACGGCAACTGCGCGGTGCGTCCGAAAAAGCTGCGCTCCAGGCTACGTTGACCGACGTCGCGCAGGGTGCGCGGCTGCAGGGTCACGCTCTCGAAGATCGAGCGATTACGCTTGAGGGTGAACTCGTCGTCCGCCCCGCCTTCGACGTATTCGAAGGAAAAATTCGGCAACCGGCGGCGAGCCATCTCACGCAGCTCTTCGATGTTCTGCGCACGACGAAAGTCGCGCCCCGGATACAGGCGTCGTTGCATGATTGGTTCTCTATTCGCTAGATAAACGATCTGCTGCGCGTCGGCCCTACTGCGTTAAAAACAGGTTCGGAGTGCTCATGTACAAAAGTACATTCCGCCTCCTCACCTGTTTTTGCCTTGTATGGCTCTAGCTCGCGAGATCTTGCACAGGCTGTGCGTCGCATACCGCCCTGAAGTCAACGGCTCCAGGCCACCACATCCTGGCACTGCTCACCCAGGCCGCTAATGCTCAGGCGCATGCGGTCGCCGGGCTTGAGGAATTGCGGCGGTTTCATGCCCGCGCCCACACCTGGCGGCGTACCGGTGCAGATCACGTCGCCCGGATTGAGCGTCATGAACTGGCTGATGTAGCTGACGATCTCGTCGATGGCGAAGATCATCGTGCGGGTATTGCCCTGCTGCCGGGTCTCGCCGTTCACACTCAGGTGCAAATCCAGGTCACGCAGGTCGGCGATTTCGTCTGCCGTGACCAGCCATGGCCCGATGGGCGCGAAGGTGTCGCAACCCTTGCCCTTGTCCCAGGAACCACCACGCTCGTGCTGGAAGGCGCGTTCGGATACGTCGTTGACGATGCAGTAGCCGGCGACATGGTCGAGTGCCTGCTCGCGCTCGACATATTGCGCCTTGCGCCCAATGACGATGCCCAACTCCACTTCCCAGTCGGTCTTCTGCGCGCCACGCGGAATGACCACCTTGTCGTTCGGCCCGCAGATGGCACTGGTGGCCTTCATGAACAGCACCGGTTCGCTGGGCACCGGCAGGTTGGATTCCTTGGCATGGTCGGCGTAGTTCAGACCCACGCAGACCAGCTTGCCGATGTTGGCGATCGGCGCGCCGATCCGCACGCCCTCCTCGACTCGCGGCAGGCTTTGCGGGTCGAGCGCGCGCAGTTCGTCGAGCGCCTTGGGATCAAGCGTGCGCGGACTGATATCGAGCAGTTGCTGCGACAGGTCGCGCAGGCTGCCGTCGGCGGCGAGCAACGCCGGTTTTTCCTGCCCCTCAGGGCCGTAGCGCAACAGTTTCATGCCTTGTCCTCTTCCTTGTAGGCGCGTACGCGCACGCCATTGATCTCTCCCAGCACATCGAACAGGCGCGGCACGTATTTGTCGCCGTGACCAAGGGCCTTGGCCAGCATGAAGGTCTGGTACACGGCGTCGGAGACGATACCGGTGGTTGGCGTCATCTTGGTCAGCTCGGTGTAATAGCGCATGTCCTTCTCGCAGTTGGCCAGGGCGAACTGCTGCCCGGAATCATCGCCCTTCAGGACATAGGGAATGATCCGCTCGAAGGTGCGGCTGTAGCCGCCGCTCATGCTGCATATCTCAGCGAAGGCAGCCAGGTCGATGCCGTTTTTCGCCGCCGTGCAGAACGCCTCGGCGAGGATGGTGGCGTTGCCCTGGGAAATGAAGTTGTGGATAACCTTGGCCTTGTGGCCCGAGCCCAGGGGGCCGAGATGATGGATGGTCTCGGAGAAGCATTCGAGCACCGGACGCACCTTGTCGAGTGCTTCGGCATCGCCACCAGCCAGTACGTTGAGGCGCCCTGCGATAGCATCCTTGGGGGTACGGTTGACCGGCGTATCGAGGTAATGGCCACCCTGTGCAACCACCTGCGCGGCCAGCTCGGCGGTGCGATTCGGGTCACCCGTGCTGCAATCGACGACGATCTGCCCCGGCCGCAAGCCAGCGAGGACGCCGGTCTCGCCGGCCAGAGCACGGCTGACTTCCGCCGTGCCTGGCAGACACAGCAGCACCACGTCGACAGCACGCGTCAGCTCGGCGGCATTGGCATATTCGCGGGCGCCCTTGCTGACCAGATCCTCGATCGACTGGCGGTTGCGGTGCGCCGTGACAGCGAGGGCGAAACCCTTGCTCTGGATGTTGCTGGCCATGGCATGGCCCATCAACCCGAGGCCGATGAACCCAACATTGATAGCGGTCATGAGACTCTCACTTGGCATACGACGACCATGCCCGGCACCAGCAGTGCCGAGCACAGGCGTAAAGGGTTACTGAGCGTTACGTACCTTAGCGATCTCGGCGTTCATTTCATCCATCAGCGCCGGGCCATACTCGGCGACCAGCTTCTCGACGGTCGGACGCACCTGCTCACGCATGCGCTCGATTTCCTCAGGCGCAACTTCGTTGATCTGCATGCCATGCTTGGCCAGCGCCTCGCGCGAGCTGACGTCCATGTCGCGGGATACTTTGCGCTCGTAGGCCTGGGCTTCCAGCGACGCACTGCGCACCAGCTCACGCTCGGTTTCGTTGAGCTTGTCCCAGGTACGTTTGCTGAAGATCGCCACCAGCGGATCGTAGAAGTGGCCAGTCAGCGACAGATACTTCTGCACCTCGTAGAACTTCGAGGTCTCGATAGCCGCCAGCGGGTTCTCCTGGCCATCCACGGTGCGGGTTTCCATCGCGGTGTAGAGCTCGGTGAACGACAGCGGCACCACGTTGGCACCCAGCGCCTTGAACGATTCGATGGCGGTCGGAATCTGCTGCAGACGCAGTTTCAGGCCTTTGATGTCTTCCAGCTTCTGCACCGGGTGCTTGCTGTTGGTGATATGACGAAAGCCATGATCCCAGTAGCCAAGACCGATCAGGCCATGCGGCTCCAGGGTGGTCAGCAGGTTCTGCCCGGCCGGGCCGTCGAGTACGGCGTCGACCTCGGCGGAGTTCTGGAACAGGAACGGCAGACCATACAAGGCGAAACCCTTCTCGATACCCGAGAGCAGGCCGGGAGTTACCAGCGTCATGTCGACGGTGCCGCCCTGTACGGACGAGATCACCTGCGCATCGCCACCCAGAGTGCCGCTGGCGAAGACCATGACCTTCATTTTGCCGTCACTCTTTTCCTTGATCAGTTCGGCGAATTTCTGCGCGCCCAGGCCATGCGGATGATCCTTGGCCTGGACGAAAGCGATCTTGAAGTTGTGGCGGTTGATCTCTTCTGCAGCCTGACTGACGGCAGACAGCAGCAGGGCCGAGGAGCAGAGCAGTGCGGCGAGGGCGTTGGGGATGAGTTTCATAGGGTTTCCTCTTGTTTTTATTACCGCCACGAATGGCGGGGAAATGGGCGAAACAGCCCGTTGCGCATTCGCCGTCAGAACAAGACGAATGCGGCGTTGTTGATCAATAGAGCCACTGCGCAGGTACCAGCAGCAGTTGTGGGAAAGCCAGGAGCAGGCCGATTATCAGCAGCTCGGCGAGCAGGAAAGGCAGCACACCGCGGACAGTGGCGACAAAGTCGATCTTCGCCACACCGGCCACCACGTTGAGCACCAGCCCCACGGGCGGAGTGATCAACCCGATGGCACAGGTCATGACGAAGATCACGCCGAAGTAGATCGGGTCGATACCGGCCGCGACCGCCACCGGCATCATCACCGGGGCCAGGATCAGGATGATCGGCGACATGTCCATGGCCATGCCGATCAGCACGATGATGGCGACGATCAGCAGCATCAACAGACGCGGGCTGTCCATCAGCGGCTCCAGTACCTCGACCACCGAGCTTGGCAAGTCGGCCACGGTGATCATCCAGGCGGCGACCATGGCCGAGGCGACCAGGAACATCACCATCGCCGTGGTCATCACGGAAGACACCAGCACCTGGTACATGCTTTTCCAGGTCAGCTCGCGGTAGATCACCAGGGATACGAACAGCGCATAGACCGCTGCCACCACACCCGCTTCCGTGGGTGTGAAGATCCCGGCGCGCAGGCCAACGAGAATGATCACCGGCAGCAGCAGTGCCCATACACCCTCATAAAACGCCTTGGCGACCTCACGCATCGGTGCTCGCGGGCGGGTGATCAGCGTCTCGCGGCGCGAGACGATGGCCCAGGCGATACACAACGACGCGCCCATCATCAGACCGGGAGTGATACCGGCGAGGAACAGCTTGGTGATCGACACGTTGGCCGCCACACCGAACAGAATCAGACCAATCGAAGGCGGCAGAACCGGGGCGATGATGCCGGACGCAGCGACAAGACCACCGGCAGTCGCCTTGTCGTGACCCACCTTGACCATCATCGGCACCAGCAGCGCGGCCAGCGCAGCGGCATCGGCCGCAGCCGAGCCTGAGAGGCTGGCCAGCACACAGGCCGCCAGGATGGTGACATAGCCAAGCCCGCCCTTGATGTGGCCGACCAAGGCGATGGCCATGTTGACGATGCGCCGGGACAGACCACCGGCATTCATCAGCTCACCGGCGAGCATGAAAAAGGGCACGGCCATCAGCGGGAAGCTGTCGGCACCGTTGACCAGCCCCTGGGCGACGATCTGCGCGTCGAACAGATCGAGGTGATACATCATGGCCAGTGCGCAGAGGATCAGCGCGTAGGAGATGGGCACGCCAATGGCCATGGCGCCCAGCAGAGACAGTACGAATATCGCGATGATGACCATCACATCACTCCGATTCTTATTATGAAATTGAGCGCCGGCGGCAGGCCGGCGAGATGCCGGAAAGGGCTACTGATGCAGCTCCGCAGAGAGATCGGGGCGTGGTATTTCGCCACCCAGTGCCAGGCGCGCGATTTCGTAGAGATGAATCAGGCAGGCCGAGATACCGAAGAACACACCGGAGCCGTAGAACAGGCCCATCGACCAGCCAGCGACCGGCGACGGCACGTTCCAGTTGATCTCCATCTGCTGCCAACTGCCCCAGAAAAACAGCCCCGAGCAGGCCAGCATCAGCAGTTGGGACAGGATCAGGCAGCCGCGCTCACCCCAGCTCGGTAGCGCCCTTAGTGCCAGATCCACGCTCATGTGACCACGCTCGCGCAGCAGCACCACGGCGCCAAGAAACGTCAGCCAGACAAAGGCCCAACGCGAAATTTCTTCAGAAATCAGGATGCTTTCGTTGAAGCCATAGCGCAGCACGACGTTGCCGAATACCAGCACCACCATGGTCACCAGGCAGATGATCGCCAGCACCTTGAGGAGGGTGAAATAACCGTCGACGAGCTTATGCATGACGGCGCTCCAGCAGACGGACGCTGGCAGCGTACAGGCAGGATGTCGGCTGGCAGCCAACCCTCCCGGAAGGATGGGAATGATCCATCTGGAAAGCCTCACATTGTTGTTTTTGTGTGCTGACAAGCAGCCGTGTGGAGCCGACACTAACATCACAAATTATTGCGTGCAATGTTCATTTTTGTCAGTATCGTCGCCAGTCGATCACAACAACAACGAGAACGAGCCATGCAACTCATCACCAATACCCCAGCCGTGGTCATCCTCAGCGATCTCGACTCAGTCGCGGTCGCACGCCGCGCCCTGGCCCGTGGCAGCAAAGTCGAAAAGCTCGATCTAGAGGCTCTGGATGACATTCCAGCAGGTCACAAGATCGCCCGTTGCAGCATTGCCGCCGGGCAACCTGTGCTCAAGTACGGCCAGGTCATCGGTATCGCCAGTCAGGACATAGCCGCTGGCGCCCACGTGCACACCCACAACGTGTCGATGCCGCAGAGCCACGCCAACAACCAGTTGCCGCCGCCCATCACCCGCACTCCGGTGCTGCCGCCGGAGCAGCGCCGCCGCTTCATGGGCTACCGCCGCCCGGATGGCCGCGTCGGCACGCGCAACTACATCGGTATCCTGTCCACGGTGAACTGCTCGGCGACGGTATCGCGCGCAGTGGCGGCGCACTTCAACGGCTCGGAACTGCTCAAGCGCTACAACATCGACGGTGTGGTGGCGCTGACCCACGGCAGCGGCTGCGCGATCAACGCCGAGTCGGAAGGTTTCAAGTTCCTCGAGCGCAGCATCTGGGGCTACGCCTGCAACCCCAACGTCGCGGGCGCGCTGGTAATCGGCCTGGGCTGCGAGACCAACCAGATCAGCTCGCTGATGAAGCGCTACAACATCAGCGAAGGGCCGAACTTCCGCGTCTTCAACATCCAGAATGCAGGCGGCACCCGCGCCAGCATCGCCCGCGCCATCGAGCAGGTGACCGAGATGCTGGAAGCCATTGGCCGCCTGGAGCGCACCTCGGAAAGCGTCGAGCACATCATGGTCGGCATGCAGTGCGGCGGCTCTGACGGATACTCCGGCATTACTGCCAACCCGGCGCTGGGTTATGCCGCCGACCTGCTGGCGCAGCACGGTGGCACCGCGATTCTCAGCGAAACCCCGGAAATCTACGGTGCCGAACACCTGTTGATCGCCCGTGCGATCAACCATGAAGTCGGCCAGAAGCTGCTCGACCGTCTGACCTGGTGGGAAGAATACACGCGCATCAACGGTGCCGAGCTGAACAACAATCCCTCGCCAGGCAACAAGGCCGGCGGCCTCACCACCATTCTGGAGAAGTCTCTCGGCGCAGCAGCCAAGGGCGGCACCAGCTCGCTCAATGGCGTATACGAGTGGGGCGAGCCGATCACCGAGCGCGGCTTCGTATTCATGGACAGCCCCGGTTATGACCCGGTATCGGTGACCGGCCAGGTGGCCTCCGGCGCCAACATGATCTGTTTCACCACTGGCCGCGGATCGGTGTCCGGCTTCAAACCCGCACCGTGCATCAAGCTGGCCACCAACACCGAGATGTTCCGCAAGCTGGAAGAGGACATGGACATCAACTGCGGCGGCATCATCGATGGCGAGCTGAGCATCGCCGAAGCCGGGCACAAGATCTTCGACATCCTCATCGAGATCGCATCGGGCGAGCCATCGAAGAGCGAGCTGTACAACTACGGCGACAACGAGTTCGTACCATGGCAGGTAGGCGCGGTGACCTGATTTTCAGGGCAAGGCGGCGCACCCTAAGACGTAGGGTGCGCCGTGCGCACCACAGGCCGAACGACCTACACTTCGATTCGCTCCAGATAGGGCACTGCAGCGATCTGGTTATGCTCCCGGAAGAACGCCATGCGCTGCTTGACCTTGCGCTCGGCAATCACCAGGTGCTCTTCCATGCTTTGCGCAGCCAGGTCAGGACGACCAGCCTGCAGGTTCTCGAAGATGCTCAGGTGCTCACGGAAGAAGGGTTCTTCATCGGGGAAGTAGCTCTTGTCCAGCAAGATATGCTTGCCCGAGAGCAGCAGCGAGTGGGTGCGTCGCAATATCTGCAGCATCTGCCGGTTGGGGCAGCGGCCCAGCGTCTCGATATGCAGATCGCTTTCCAGGTCGTCGAACTGACGGCTGTCCATGTCCGGGTAGAGCTGCATAGCCTGGTGCAGGCGCTCGATATACCCCTCGATCTGCTCGCCATCGATGAACTCCGCCGCCCGCATCAGCACATAAGGCTCCAGGCGCCGACGCACTTCGTACAGCTCGGCCAAACGCGCCTCGTCCCACTGCCCGAGCTGCCAGCGCGAACGCTCGTCGCGCTCGACCAACCCCATCAGCGATAGGCGCGTGAGCACCTGGCTGGAGACCGTGCGGCTAATGCCGTAATGGCGAGACAGTTCGAGCTCGTTGATGCGATAGGTACCGAACAGCGACTGGTGCAGCAAGTCCCGTTCGATCTGGTCGTATACGGATTTCCAGGTTTCAGTCTTGCGCGGAGCCTGAGCCTGGTCATCCGTCAGCTTGAAATCAGCGGCCTCGAGCTTGCGCCGCAGCACCTTGCCAGGCTGCGCACCAACCAGATAACCACGGCCTTCGAACGTACAGACAAGACCTGCCTGATGCAGGCTGAGCAGCGCCTGGCGCACAGGCGAGCGGCTCACCCCGAACAGATCCGCCAGGGGCCCTTCAAGCAGCAACGTTCCCGACTTGAGTCGACCTTTGCGGATGCTCGTTGCGATGAGTTCGAATAACTGATCGTTGAGGTGCTTCTTCATTATTGTTTTCGGGTCGTATGTGGGAAGGGAAAGAACCACAGAGCTCCATGCCCCGCAATACTCCTACATATGACAGCCTCATACAAAACAGCTTTTGCATGCAATGTTCTTTATCGACAACTCGTTGCGGCGTGACGACATATGCCACGCGATGTGCACGGCCTCACAACGCGCGATCCCCCTGTAAAGCACGGTACTGATTCGGCGAGATGTTGAACCAGCGCATGCACGCCTTGTGAAAGCTGCTCTGGTCACGAAACCCCAGCTGCGCCGAGATGTACTTGAGACTGCGGCTGGTGTTGCGCAGAAAGCTGGCGGCCTGGCAGCGGCGGGCATGGTCCAGCAGCAGGGTGAAATTCGCCGAGTCACGTTCCAGGCCGTGCTGCAGACTGCGCCGGCTCATGCCGAGCTGATCGGCAATCTGGCTGAGGCTCGGACTGACGCCCTGGCTCAGTTGCTCGGCCAGAATCCGCCTGACCCTGGCCTCCAGCGAGCCATCCACCTGTTCGCTCATGCGCGCCTGCGCATATTCGACGTGCAGGGGATGCAGGGCCGCTGCCGCGGTGGGCAACTCGATCGCGCCGGCCTCGACACTGAATGTCATGCAATTGCGCCGCGCCGAAAAGTACAGGTTATTGCCAAACAGGCGGCGTAACTCGCGGGTATCGGCGGGCTCGGGATAGGTCAGTTCCAGCATCAACGGCATCGGCCGCTGGAAGGGCACCAGCCAGTGCACGATGGCAAAAATCAGCGCTGCTCCCGCGTCGATGAAGGCGCGCGGCGCGCGCTGGGCCACCGTTGCGTTCTCCAGGCCAACCAGCTTCAGGCGATCGACATGGCGCTCCAGAAACATGTGCGAGCCGTCGCTGGTCATCGGGTGGTAATCGGCCAGGCGCTGCAGCGCATGAGCCAGCGTTGGACTGGACATCAGCGCGTAGCTCTGTACGCCCAGTGCACTGGGGTGAAAGTGCTCGTAAGCGACCAGGCCGATGTCCGCGTTGCCGGTTTCGCTCACCAGCGTATTGAGCAGACGATAGACCAGCACCACCCTGACCGGATCACCATCGAGCAGCACCTGATCCAATCCGGGCAGATGCCTGGCAACCTCCACGCCATTGTTTGCAAATGCCTTGGCCATTACCTGGAAACAGGCATTTGTAATCGTATGCATCGAATATTCCTGAGCGGCAACCTGATCGGCTCACTCAAATAACACGCAGAAAAACACGGAGGGGCCGAGGGACATACGATTGGTGTCCCGGAACACTTCTCACCCCTTAAATCGAGTGCGAGGATGTTACAAGCGGGTTGCCAGCATTCTTAATTCCTACAAAACCCGGACATTGCCTCTCCGGTTAAATAGTCAATTCTTGAGCAAGGCACTATTGGTTTGCGCTTGAATGCTGTGAAACCTCATATGGCCAATGCCGAATGCACTGGCACTTGGCCAGTTTAAAAACTTCATCAGACGCCCAGCGCCATTACCTATTCGATTAGTGATTGCACACCACAATAGAGCGGGTGATGGCATCTCTTTTTCATTGCCAAAGACTTCACTACAGGGACAGGGAAAGATGTACAGCCCCCGACATATCGCCTTTCTCAGGAACGCCCGGGCATGACCAGCCACGAGCCGTTCTTCCGCCCCGTAGCCAACAATCCGCTGAATGACTTGCAGCGGGCGCACCTGTTCTACGAACAGCTACAACGCGGTCACTTCCACCTGGCTTTCCAGCCTGTGGTCGCCCCTGGCGAAACCCAGCGCGTGCTGTACCGTGAGAGCCTGTTACGCCACGCCGGCGAAGGCCTGGGCTTCAATCCCTTCCCGTTACTGGAGCGGCTACACGTCATACGGCCGCTGGACCATCGCGTGATCTGCACCGTGCTCACGCTGCTACGTGACAACCCTGCGCTGACCCTTGGCTGCAACATCTCAGCACTCAGTACCGTGCTCGACAGCGATTGGGATCAACTGCTGGAGCGCTTCTCCAGCGCTCCCGAGGTGGCCCGCCGCCTGGTCATCGAAATCACCGAAAGTGCCGTGCCACCCAATCACCGCAGCGCGGTCGACCTGGTACATCGGTTACGCCACACCGGCTGCCGAGTGGCAGTCGATGATTTCGGCTCGGGCTTCGGCACATTGTCGTTCATTCAGCAAAGTCAGCCGGACATCATCAAGATCGACCAGAGCTATATACAACGCGCGCGCAATAGTACGCATGGCGAGAAAACACTCAAGTATCTGCTGGAACTGTGCAAGACATTGGCGCCCTGCGTAATAGTCGAAGGCATCGAAACTTCTGCCGACCTACACCTGGCGCAAAGTCTCGGCAGCTATTGGGTGCAGGGTTATTTATTCGGACAACCCTCTAGCGACATTACAGGGATGCAAGGTTCTTCTCGCATCAGTAATTAACCGACGCGGTCGTTGACATAAAAACTGATCACTCAATCAATTTTCATCGCACATCGATGATGTCATTTACGCTGTTTCCACGAGGTAGTCATGTTGCTGAGAAAGATGAAGATCGGCTGGCGTGCCGCTGCCAGCTTCGCCGTACTGGCACTGCTGGTCTTGCTGTTAGGCTGGATTACCCTGATGCAGATGTCACGCATGGACGAGATGTCCGATGCCATCGAGGGCAAGTGGTTTCCGTCAGTGCTGGCGCTGGACGAGATGAACACGAGCGCGGCGAAAATTCGTGCGTTGACCTTACGCATTCATATTTCCCGCGACGCTGAAAACCGCAGCACCGATCTGGCAGCTCTCGAACAGGCGAAGAAGGACCTGGCGCGCGTCGAACAAACGTACGCCGCATTCATCAACTCGGCCGAGGAACGGTCGGCCTATGACAGGTTTCACAATAGCCGGGAACGCTACATGGCCAGTCAAATCGAGGTGATGAAAGCGATTCTGGCGGGTAACGACGTGCAGGTCAGCCAGTTGGTGGAAGGCCCGCTGAGCGAGACCGCCGACGCCCTGACGTCCTCATTGCGGGAGCTGATGCAGCTGAACAAGAGCGGCGCAGGCAATGCCTCGGCACAGAGCGAAGACGCCTACGACAACGCCAGGCATATCGTGCAGGCCGCCGTTGCTGTAGCCATGCTGCTGACGGTAGTGCTCGCCCTGCTGTTCACGCGCAGCATCGTCGTGCCGTTGAACAAGGCGGTGAGCATGGCCGGTGACATTGCCGCCGGCGACCTCAGCCGTGAAATCAGCGACGAGGGCCAGGATGAGCCCGCGCAACTGCTGGCCGCGCTCGCCACCATGCGTCACAGCCTGCGCGACACCATCCAACAGATCGCCGACTCTTCCAGCCAGCTGGCGTCCGCCTCCGAAGAGCTGCATGCCGTCACCGAGGACAGCACGCGCGGGCTGCACCAGCAGAACAACGAGATCGAACAGGCCGCGACCGCCGTCAACGAAATGACCGCAGCCGTGGAAGAAGTCGCACGCAACGCCGTCAACACATCGGAGGCCTCCCGCGAGACCGACCATACCGCGCGCCAAGGCCAGAACCAGGTAGGCCAGACGGTCGAATCGATCGGCCTGCTGACGCAGGATATATCCACCACCAGCGAAGAGATCCGCCGCCTGGCCGACAACGTGCGCAACATCGGTCAGGTGGTCACGGTGATCCGTGCCATCGCCGAGCAGACCAATCTGCTGGCGCTCAATGCGGCTATCGAGGCCGCGCGGGCCGGCGAGCAGGGCCGAGGCTTCGCCGTGGTGGCCGACGAGGTTCGCGCCCTCGCCCACCGCACCCAACAATCGACTGGCGAAGTCGAGCAGATGATCGATCTCATCCAGAAAGAAACCGAACAGGCCGTGCAGGCGATGGACACCAGCATGCAGCGCGCCGACTCAACACTCGGCCTGGCTCAATCCGCCGGCCAGGCGCTGGAGCAAATCACCCAGTCCATCGGTGCAATCAATGAACGCAACCTAGTGATCGCCAGCGCCTCGGAAGAGCAGGCGCAGGTGGCCCGCGAGGTGGATCGCAACCTGGTCAACATCCGCGACCTGTCACTGCAAAGCTCGGCCGGCGCTGATCAGACCACTGCCGCCAGCCAGGAGTTGTCGAGCCTGGCCGTCGGCCTCAATCAGTTGGTGACACGCTTTCGTCTCTGAACCGGCGACTCACACCGGCGCGCTGGCCTGCATCGAGGCGCGCTGGGCGAAGTCCTGCTGGAAAGCGGCCAGCCCCGAATGCGCGGCTCGCCAGTCGAGGTCGGCGAAGCGGAAATCCAGATAGCCCAGGGCGCAGGCGACGCCGATCTGCGCCAGGTCGAGCGGGCCCTGCAAGTGTTCGATCTGGCGCTCCAGCTCCGCCAGGGCGCGCTGCACCTTGCCCAGTTGGCCATCCAGCCAGGCTGGCCACCGCAGCTCGACGGGCCGCGCTGCACGCTCGTAACGCGCCAGCAGGGCCGCGTCCATCAAGCCATCGGCCAGCGCGGCCAGGCGTAGCACCTGCCAGCGCGCCGCACCACTCGGCAGCAGCTTCGCCCCCGCGTGCAGGGTATCGAGGTATTCGCAGATCACCCGGCTGTCGTACAGCGCCTCGCCAGCGTCGGCCAGCAGCACCGGAATCTTGCCCAGCGGGTTGAGCGCGTTGACCCTCTCGTTCAGCGTAATCGGCAGTACGGCGGTATCGAGCAGCTCGATGCGCGCCAGCAGGCCGGTTTCCGCGGCCAGTACGCGAACCTTGCGGGCGAAGGGTGAGGCAGCAGCGTAGATCAGTTGCATGCGCGTGTTCCTGTGTCGTGTTGTGAGAGAGCCGGTCGAAGCCTTAGGCTGTGCGCCACTTCAACCCGCGTGAATATCCCATGGTCATCGAGAAAAAGATCAATACGGCGTCCGTGAACCTGAAATCGTTGGACCCACTGGACCATAGCCTCGAGCTGCTGCATTTCGGTTTCCGCGGCCTGACGGTGGAGGCCGACCGCTTTCTCGAGGCGCGTGGGCTGTCCCGTGTCCACCACCGCATTCTGTATGTGATCGCCCGCGCCGATGCAATCAGCGTCGGTGAACTGGCCACCACTCTGGGCGTCAGCAACCAGGCGCTGCATCGTCCACTGTCGCACCTGTTCGAACAGACGCTGGTGCAATACACCCGCGAGCCAGGCCGGCATCGCTTCAAGCTGCTGGCCCTGAGCGACGCAGGCGCGGCGCTGGAGGCCGAGGCCACCGAGCGGGAGCGACGCACCTTGCGTGATGCCTTCGCCAACACCGACGCCGACGGTCAGGACGCCTGGCGACGGGTGATGCTGGCGCTTGCCGAACACCTCAACTGAGCCGTCTCAGGTGATGCGCTCGCGCACCACGATGCACTTGGTCAGCGGCTGAATCAGGGCCTGCGGTGCATCCTCCCAGCCCACCACCTGCGGGTTGACCAGCAGCGGATCGCAGCAGCCGCTGTGCACCAGGTCCAGCACCTTGGGGATGTGCTGCTGCACGCTGCAGGCGCCAACCGAGAAGGTGACGTCACGCAGGTACATGTCGAACAGCGGAATCTTCGGATCGTCGAAGATGATGCCGATGCACGAGCAATGCCCGCCAGGGGCCAGCGCCAGCAGGCCACGGCGCAGCGCCTGATGATCACGGGTGGCAGAGATCACAAGGTCATAGCTGCGGTCGAGATCGCTTCCTGCCAGATCGACACCGGCGCCACTGCGCGCGGCTAGCTGCTGACGCAGCGGATGATCATCGAGGTAGTCCACGCTGGCCGCACCGGCGGCCCGCGCCATCTGCACGGCGAGCACACCGAGGCTTTCCGTGCCGCCGACCACCAGCACACGGGCATCCTGGCGTGTGGCCAGCGGCCGACTGGCGGCTACCCAGGCATCGGTGAGGTTGTCGCTGGCACTGGAGACTGCCACCGGGTCGAGCCCGGCGGGCAATGGCACCAGCATGGCGTCGGCGAACGGCACCATCACCAACTCGGAGAACAGCCCACCCCAGTGACCACCCGCCGGCACGCCATAGGCAGCCATGCGCGGCACCGCCGTGCAGGCGCTGGAACGCCCGGCCAAGCATTGCGCACAACTGCCACAGGCGATCTTCCAAGGCACCGAAACCAGATCGCCACGGCGCACATGGCGTACCGCCGAACCCACCTCCAGCACTTCGGCCACGCATTCATGGCCCAGTGCGAACGGCGGTTTGAACGGCGTGGTACCGGCGATCAAGCGCCGATCCAGATCACAGGAGGCCGAGGCGATGGGCCTGACCAACGCACTGGCCGCAGTAGCAAGTTGTGGATCGGGCGCCTCGACCCAGGCCAGCTGGCCGGGGCCCTGAACCATGAGCGCCTTCATGCCTTGGCCGCTCCGATGACGAAGGTCGTGGTGGCCTTGGCGCACAGCTTGCCCTGTGCATCGACGATCTGCGCATCGCAGATCGCCAGGCTGCGGGTGCGCTCGACCACCCAACCACGCACCTGGTAGGCCTCGCCGGGGCGCAACGGGCGCACGTACTTGACGTTGAGGTCCACCGTCGAGTGCGGCACGTCCGCCTCGAGGATGGAGAACAGCGCCAGTGCCGCGGCACCGTCCAGGCAGGTGGCAGCAAAACCGCCATGCACGGCGCCGGCCGGGTTCAGGTGACGCTGATCCGGGCGCCCCTCCAGGGTGATGCTGCCCGCCGCCACCTGCACCGCATGGATACCCATGGTCTCGCCGATGGGCGGCGCCGGCAGTTCACCGCGAATCAGGGCTTGCAGGGCCTTCAGGCCGGAGGTCGCGGGCAGCGAGGCGAAATCATTCATGGCGGTACTCCTCAAACAGGAACGGCGCAGTGCGCAGGCATTGGCCTGCACCAGTGCAGGACTGCTCGTACGGTAGCCTCTGCTCAGCACTCATATCAATATTATTGAAATGACAAACAAGGGGGCATTCCAGACATCGCTGTCTGCAACCAAAGTCGCACCAACCGATCACCGCTGACCGGCATGGATACGGCACAATCAGCCACCGCTGGAAAAGGACAACAGGCCGATGCTGATCGATGAAGAACTGACCCTGAAAAAGCTGGAGGTCTTTCTCGCCTTTATGCGCAGCGGCAACCTGGCGCGTGCCGCCAGCGAGCTGCAGACCAGCAATGTCAGCGTGCACCGCGCCATCCATTCGCTGGAAAGCGCGCTGCGCTGCCCACTGTTCAAACACGAGGGGCGCAACCTGATTCCGCTGGAGAGCGCCTATGTGCTGGAAGAGAAGGCGCAGAAGCTGATCCAGGACGCCCAAGAGATGGTGCGCCTGACCCGCGAAGCGGCAGGCTTCGGTGCCGAGCGCTTCAAGCTCGGTGCACTCTACTCGCTGACGGTGAAGACCGTGCCGCAACTGATCATGGGCCTGAAGCTGCGCCGCAGCGAGCTGAACATCGACCTGGTGCTCGGCTCCAACGTCGACCTGCTGTACAAGCTGAAAAACATGGAGCTGGACGCCATCCTCATCGCCCTCGACGACAGCATCAGCGACCCGGACTGCGAGCAGCTGGCGCTGTTCTCCGATGACATCTTCCTCGCCGCGCCCAACGATTCGCCCTTCGCCGATCACGCCGAAGTGGACCTGGCCGATCTGCGCGACCACACCTTCATCACCCTGACCCAGGGCTACGCCACCTTCCGCGATGGCACCCGCGTATTCCAGCAGGCCGGTTTCGAACCCAAGGTGGCGATGCAGGTGAAGGACATCTTCACCCTGCTCAGCATGGTCAGCTCCGGGGTTGGCTATGCACTGCTGCCAGGACGCGTGGCGGCGGTGTACGAGAACCGGGTGAAGCTGATCCCACTGCAGGCCAAGTATCACCTGCAGCAGCATATCGGCGTGGTCTTTCTCAAGGCCAAGGAGCGCGACCCGAACCTGCTGGCGCTGCTCGCCGAATGCCGGATGTACAGCCGGCAATCCTAGGCGGCAGGTCGTTCCTACGCGGCAATCCTGGTGCGCACCGCGCACCCTACCTGCTTCAGCCGCGGCAATTGCCTCTGAAACAGGACGGCGCTTTCAGCCGGAATAAAAAAGCCCGCCATGACGGCGGGCGAAGTGTCAGCCCATAAGGCCGCGCATCAGAAAGTAGAGCAAGGATGGGCCGAGCAGGCAGCCCAGTGCGGTGTAGAAGGCTGCGGTCAGGCAACCGTACGGCACCAGCTTGGGATCGGTCGCCGCCAGACCACCGGCCACGCCGCTGGAGGTGCCCATCAGGCCGCCGAAGATCACCGCGCTGCGTGGGTTGTTCAGGCCGATATAGGGCGCAATAAAGGGCGTGGCCACCATCACCAGAATCGCCTTGATCAGGCCGGCAGCGATGGACAACGCCATCACGTCGGAGCTGGCGCCGATGGCTGCACCGGTCACCGGACCGACGATATAGGTGACCGCGCCGGTACCGATGGTGGTCAGGCTGACCACGTCGGTGTAACCAAAGGCCATGGCCACCCCGACACCGGCCACGAAGGAAGCGAAGACGCCGACGAACAGCGCCAGCACCCCGGCGAAACCGGCGCGTTTGAGTTCTTCGACACTCACCCCGAAACCGGTGGCGACGATGGCGAAGTCACGCAGCATGGCGCCGCCGAGCAGGCCGATACCGGCGAACAACGGGATGTCCACCAACCCCTTCTGTCCGCCCGTGTAGGCGCCGCCGATATAGGACAGCAGCAGGCCAAGCAGGATGGCGATAGCCGAGCCGTGCAGACGGCCCTTGGTGAACTTGTCGGAAATCCAGTACGACACCCACATGGTGATGCCGATGATGGCGAAGCCGCTGAGCAGGCCGTAGCCGGTAATGACCTTCATCAAAGATTCGTACATGGCAATCACCGTGGCGCTTTGTTCAGGGAGGGGGCAACGTCGGTTTCAGGCTTCTTTTGCCCGATGCGGCTCAGTGCGGGGACCAGCGCAAAACCGATAGCGACGGCAGCGGTGCCAGCGAGAATCGCCATCGGCCCGCCTTTGAGGGCACCGTAGACGTTCTGCTGGGCGGCCATGGCGACCACGATGGGAATGTAGATGGCGCTCCAGAACTCCACGCCCTGTTCCGACTTGCCAGTGAACAAACCACGCTTGCTCAGGTAACTGCCGAGGAAGATCAGCAGGATCATGGCGATACCAACACCGCCAACGTTGGCGGGTACGCCGATGAGTTTGCCCAGCAGTTCACCGATGAAGATGCCTGCCAGGGTGCAGAACGCCAGGAAGGCGACACCGTAGATGATCATTGTTGTTGTCCTCGTCTTACGTATCGAAGTTGTTGTTTTTGTGCTTCGGTAAACGCTACGGCTCAGCGGTCGCGGCTTACCTCCTGACGCAACATGGCGTCGAGTGTATCCAGACGTGCGCCTTCGAAGGCGATGGCCTGGCCGGCGTCGAAGACGCGTCGGGCAAGCCCGGTGAGCACGCCGCCGGGCGGCAGTTCCAGATGCAGGCGCACGCCGCGTTCATAGGCGGTGACGAGCGTGGCCTGCCAGTCGACGACGCGGCTCATGTTGTAAGCCAGGTCATCGCGCAGGGTTTCGGGATCACGGATCAGGCGCGCCGAGCTGCTGCTCAGGTAGCGCACCTGCGGTGTACGCAGCTCGACACCCGCGAAGGCGTCGGCCAGCTCGCGTGCCGGGCCGTCGAGCAGTTCGCAGTGCGACGGCACGCTCATGGCCAGGCGCTTGGCCGCACCGGCACCGAGCGCGCGAGCACGTTCGGCCACCGCCGCCATGGCGGCATCGCTACCGGCGATCACCAATTGGCTTTCGCCGTTGATATTGGCCAGGTATACCGGGCCGTCGGCGTCGACCAGCAGACGTTCGATGCCGGCTTGGTCGAGACCGAGGATGGCGGTCATGCCGTAGCCACTGGGATAGGCGCGTTGCATCAGTTCGCCACGCAGGGCGACCAGACGCACGGCAGCGGCGAAGTCCAGCGCACCGGCCACCACAGCAGCGGCATAGGCGCCGATGGACAGGCCGGCGACGTAGTCGGGGCGATGCCCACGTTCGCTGAGTAGACGCGCGGTGGCGACGCCAGCGATCAGCAGACAGAGCTGCACGGCGCGCGTGCTTTGCAGGGCTTCGGGCGAATCCAGCAAGCGCACGTCCTCGTCCAACGCGACGCTGGCCTGCTCGATACAGGCCTGCACCACCGGCGTGGCGGGCAATGCCTGGAGCATCCCGTGCTGCTGCGCGCCTTGGCCGGGGAAGGCCCAGAGCGTACTCACGCCGCCACCTGCTGCAATTGCCACGGATCGCGTACCAGCAGCGGACCGTCCTGGGTTTTCAGCAAAACGCGCGGCGCCTCGCTGGCCCACTCACGCAACGCCACGGCGCCGTATGGGGTTTCCAGTTGCAGGTCGATACGACCGGGTGCCTCGTCCAGCAGGCGGCAAAGAGTGCGTGCCCAGTCGCGCGGCAGTTGGTGTGACGCACGCAGCGACAGATCGAGATCGCTGTCCGGATGCGCAGCGGCGATGCCGCTGGCCAGCTCGAAGCCCAGGCTGCCGGTGACGCCCCAGGCCAGGCCGAGGGCATCGAGACGCGGCGCCAATTGATTCAGGGCGCGCAACGCCGGCCACTGCGGCTGAGCGTGGCTACGCCAACGCCCGGACCGCGCCACGGCCTGCGGGCTGACCAGACGGCTGATCTCGTTCACACGCATCCAGGTGGCATGGCGTTGTTCACGCGCCACGCCACGTATGCCCACCGCCACCCAACCGGGCTCGGCCGATGCCCGTCGCACCACCACCGGCACATGCCTGCCCAGGGCGGCACGAGCCCAGGCCGGCGCCTCCTGCGACAGATGCTCAGGGCGCAGGCCCCAGAGCAGATCATGTGGACGAGGTGTCGGGTGCATCGGTATTTCCTCTGTAGGGCGGGTGCAACCCGCCATTTCACGTCATTCAGAGTTGGCGGGTTTCACCCGCCCTACGTTTCACCACTGCGCACGCAGAGCTTCGCGCACCTGGGTGGAAGCCACGCGGTTGGCGGCGCCCAGGCGGCTACGCAAGTTGCGCGGGCTGCCTGCGATAGCGGCCAGGGCACGGCTCAGGGCGTCCTGCACGCAAGCCAGGTCGGCGGCCGTCGGCTGCGAGGCCTGTTCCACATCGAGCACCTCCGCCAGCAGGCCAAGCGAGGCGTAGTTGTCCAGGTCGTAGGCCATGGGCGGCACGCTGGCGGCCAGCGCCTCCAGCTCATCGACGCTACGCAGGGTGATGCGCGCGGCGGCGGCCTTGCCCATGGCATGCACCATGACTCCGGCATCGCGCAGGGCGATCAGGCGATTGGCCTGGTAGCCGTGGGCGAGAAAGGCGCCGGACATGGCCTTGCCCACCAGCAGGCCGATCACCGCATGGCCGGCCAGGCGGGCACGGGCATAGGCGTCCACCGCGCCAGCCAGTGCCTGATGGATGCCATAGGCCTCCTCACGCCGGCCGTAGGCCTGGCTGGGCACATCGACGATGGCGATCAGCGCACGCTTGTGCGGGTTGTCGCGATCCGCCTCGATGGCCTCATCGACCGCCTGTGCCAACCCCCAGCCCTCGAGCAGGCCAACCTCACCGTTGCGGGCGCGGGGGAAGGGATTGCTGGCATCGGCGATAACCGCCAGATAGCGCACCGCCTGACCGGCCAGTTCGCCATCGGCCACCCGCAGCGAAGCAGGCAACCCTTGTTGTGGCTGGGCATCACCGGTCAGGGCCTGAAACCAGTGCAGGCCGCGTTGTTCCTGTGCAGTTGTCATGTTCATGCTCCCTGGTAGGCGCTGCGCACGGCAGCGGCATCGGCCTGGACGGACGTGTCGACAGCGCGCAGGCGCTGGAGGAACCAGGCGTGACGACGGCTGCGTTCCTGCGCCGGTTTGCCCTTGGCGAACAGCCCATGCAGTTCGCCGCGGATCGCCTCCACGTCGTCGCTGACATAGCCGTCGACCAGGCCACTGGCGTAACGCTGTTCGCCGCCGGTCAGGCTCCAGATGAAGGGACGGTCACGCGAGTCGTATTCGTCCAGCCCGGCTTCCTGTTCGATCACCTGCGGGCCGTTGAGGCCCAGGCGCGCTTCGCGGGTCACCAGCAGATAGCTGCACAACCCGGCAGCGATGGACATGCCACCGAAGCAGCCGACCGGGCCCGCGACCAGGCCGATCACCGGCTGAAACTCTCGCAGTTCGACGATGGCGGCCTGGATCTCGGCGATGGCCGCCAGGCCCAGGTTGGCCTCCTGCAGGCGCACGCCACCGGTTTCCAGCAGTAGCACGGCGCGAGTCGGCGTGCCGTTGCGGTTGTCTTCGGCGGCCAGCTCCAGGGCACCGGCAATCTTCGCCCCGCCTACTTCCCCCAGACTGCCGCCCTGAAAGGCGCCTTCGATGGCGATGACCACCGCTGGCTGACCATCGATCAGCCCCTTGGCCACCACCACACCGTCATCGGCCTGCGGCACGATGCCCTGCTTGGGCAGCCAGGGCGACATCAGCCGGGCAAAGGGGTCGAGCAGCTCGCGGAAACTGCCGGCATCGAGCAGTGCGCGGGCACGCTCGCGGGCACCGAGTTCGGTAAAACTGCGCTGCGCCAGCAGGCGCGCAATGTCTTGCTCAGCCATGGTTCAGTTCCTCCAGGCCCTGTTCCAGGCGCAGGCGCACCACACCCGGCGTGGCGCCGAAATCATGAATGGAGATGTTCAGCGCGGGCAGCTGCTGCTCGCGAAACATGCGCTCGAACAGCAATTGCCAGCGCGGCGCACTGCCGTTCACCGAAGTGACCACTTCGATGGCCAGGGTGCCGGCCTGGCCGGGTTCGAGCAGCACCTCCAGGTCGCCGGAGCCGACACAACCCACCAGCGCGCGGCTCTGCGCCGGTTGCCCGGCGGGAAATTCAAAGGACAGGGTTTCCATTTCACAGACTCCCAAGCTGCGCCGGCAGGCCATGCTGCAGGCGGTCGAGGAACAGGGTGGCGGCGAGCAGATCGGCAGCGCCGCCAGGCGAGGCGCGCAGGCGCAACATGTCGCGTTCGAGGTCACGCAGCAGGCGACGTCCGTCGAGGCTGGCGCAACCGCCAGCGGCGAGCACCGCGCGGGCACCGCTCTGCATGCAGCTCAGCCCGGCCATGCCGGCGCGGTAGAGCACACAGGTGTCGGCCAGCTGGGTCATGATCGCCAGCAGCGCATCGAGGCGGGCGTTCTGCTCGCCTGCCCCGGCGGCTCGGCTGCGCGCCAGTTGCGGCAGGGCCTGCTGGATCACCGCGGGAAAGCCAAGCTGCGCTTCCTCCCGTGCCCCATGCACACCGTACAAACGGCAGACCTGGGCGCCATGGCTGTCGCCAGTGACGGGCGCGGCGCGGTCATTGAGCAGGGCCAGGCGTGCGGCGCGCACGGCGACCTGCGCTGGCGCCAGTGCGGTCACGTCCAACGCCGCAGCGGTGTTGAGCAGCCCTAGCGCCCAGATCGCGCCGCGATGGGTATTGACGCCGCCAGTGACGCGCAGCATCTCCACCTCGCCTTCACGGCCGATGCGCCCGACGTCCTCACGCAGTGCCTGGTCAATGGCGCCGCGTTGCTGCGCGGCCTCGGCCATGGCCTTGAAGCTAGGCCACAGCGCCAGCGCCGAGGCGTGCATCAGGCCCAGGTGCAGATCGGTGTGCGCGCCGTTACCGCGACGGTCGACCAGGCCCGGCTTGGGCGACAGGTCGGCCTCGTCGATCAGCGCATCGACCACCAGGTCGGCCAGCCAATCGCCTAAAGAGAGCTTCGGCTGAATTGCAGTCAGTGCATTCATCACCAGCTCCTGAACTTGGCGGGCGGGTTGTACAGGCCGCCCGACCACTCGACCAGCTCGGCGATGCTCTTGGCCGCGAGCAATTCGCGGCTGGCATCGGTGCGGCGGATGCCGAGGTCTTCGGGCAGGGCGATCAGCCCTTCGCGGCGCATGCGCGCGGTTTCTTTCGGGTCATGGCGCAGGCCGATGGCGGTGACGCCGGCGACTGCGGCGATCATTGCCTGACGCTCTTCCAGGGTGCGCGCCTTGTACAGGTAGGCGATGCCTTCCTCGGTGAGCAGATGGGTGACGTCGTCGCCGTAGATCATGATCGGTGCCAGCGGCATGCCAACCTTCTTCGCCATATCTACCGCATCGAGCTGCTCGACGAAGGTGGGTTTGCCGCCCTCCTGGAAGGTCTCGACCATCTGCACCACCAGCTTCTTGCCGCGTTCGAGCAGCGGCGCTTCGCTGTCGCCAGGACGCATGTCCAGCCAGGCGGGGGTCGAATGGCGCCGACCGCGCGGATCGTGGCCCATGTTCGGCGCACCGCCGAAGCCGGCCAAGCGACCCCGGGTCACTGTGGAGGAATGACCATCACCGTCCACCTGCAAGGTGGCGCCGATAAACAGGTCGACCGCGTACTGCCCGGCCAGCTGGCACATCATGCGATTGGAGCGCATCGAGCCATCGCGACCGGTGAAGAACACATCCGGGCGCTGGGCGATATAGCCTTCCATGCCCAGCTCGGTGCCGAAGCAGTGCACGCTTTCCACCCAGCCGGTCTCGATGGCCGGGATCAGCGTCGGGTGCGGGTTGAGCGTCCAGTTGCGGCAAATCTTGCCCTTCAGGCCAAGCGACTCACCGTAAGTCGGCAGGATCAGCTCGATGGCGGCGGTGTTGAAACCGATGCCGTGGTTGAGCGACTGCACGTTGTGTTTGTCGTAGATGCCGCGGATCGCCATCATCGCCATCAGCACGTGCACCGACGTGATGTGGCGTGGGTCGCGGGTGAACAGCGGCTCGATGTAGAACGGCTTGTCCGCCACCACCACGAAGTCGACCCAGGAAGCGGGGATGTCCACGCGCGGCAGCTCGTCGACGATCTCGTTGACCTGAAAGATCACGATGCCGTCACTGAACGCCGTGGGCTCGACCAGCGCCGGGGTGTCCTCGGTGCTCGGGCCGGTGTAGATGTTGCCGTGGCGGTCGGCCTGGAAGCCGGCGACCAGCGCGACATTGGGGATCAGATCCACCAGCAGGCGCGAGTACAGCTCGATGTAGGTGTGGATGGCGCCGACTTCCATCTGCCCATCTTCGAGCAGCTGGCCGATGCGCAGGCTCTGCGGCCCGGCGAAGGAGAAGTCGAGCTTGCGGGCAATGCCGCGTTCGAACAGATCGAGGTGCTCGGCGCGGCTGACGCTGGGCATGATCATGTGCAGATCGTGCAGACGGCCAGGGTCGGCCTTGGCCAGCGAGCGGGAGAGGAAATCCGCCTGCTTCTGGTTGTTGCCTTCGAGCACCACGCGGTCGCCGGGGGCGATCAGCGCTTCGAGCGCGGCGACGATCTTGTCGCTGGGCAGGACCACGCCATCGGCGAGGTTGCGCACCTGATCGAGTCGCCGGGCTTTTTCAGCGCGACGACGCGACCACTGCGGCGGTGGGGATATTGTTGTTGTCATTGAAGACTCCACGAGTTCCGCTGTCGTGGAGACACATTAGGAGCGTGACCCTTGGGTCATCAATCAAGCAGCCGACGCAATCGTTACGCCTAGGTTAACGATTGCTCAACCGCGGGCGTCAGCGGCACCATCCAGCGTCGAACGAGCGGGCGTCTTGGCCACTTCCAAGCGGTCACGACCGCGTTGCTTGGCCTGGTAGAGCAGTTGGTCTACGCTGTTGAGGAAGTCCAATGGGCGGTCGTGGCCGCCCGGCACAATGGTGCCCACACCGAGGCTGATGGTGAGCAGGGACGACACCGACGAGCGCTCGTGGGCAATGCGTTGCTGGCGTACCTGCTGGCGGCAGCGCTCGGCAATATGGCGGGCGGCGGCCTCGTCGGTCTCCGGCAGCACCAGCACGAACTCCTCGCCGCCGAAGCGGCCGACAAAATCTCGGGGCCGGCTGGCCGCGCGGCTCAGGGCCTGGCCGACACTCTTCAGGCAATCGTCGCCCTGGATATGGCCGTAGTGGTCGTTGAACTGCTTGAAGTGATCGATATCCAGCAGGATCAGTGACAGCGGCTGCTGGGTGCGCTGGGCATTGGCCCATTCGGTGGCCAGCACGCTGTCGAACATGCGCCGGTTGGCCACACCAGTGAGGCCGTCCTTGTAGGAGTATTCCTCCAGCTGCTTCTGCAGGGTCAGCAGCTGCTCCTCGGTCTTCTTGCGCTCACTTATGTCGAACATGAAGCCGATCAGCGAGTCCACCTCGCCGTTGTCATCGCGCACCACGTGCACCACGTCGCGAATCCACACGTAATCGCCGGCGGCGGTCAGCGCGCGGTAGTCGGCCTCATGATCGACGCCGTTCTGTGATTGCGAGATGCAGAACTCCACCACCTTCTCGCGATCGTCCGGGTGCATGCGCGTCGCCCAGTCCTCGGCACTGACCCAACTGGCCTGCGACCAGCCCAACAGCGTCTCGATCTGCGGGCCGATGTAGGCGAAAGTCATGCTCTTCCAGTCGATCTTCCAGGGAATAGCCCGGGTGGACTCCAGCAGGGTCTTGTAGACCGCCTGATCAGTTGCTTCGCTCATGCCCGTCACCTCTGCTCGACTTGCGCTCTGTTATAGCGCAAATGCGGGTCGCCGAGGTGACGGCCTGGCGAATGGCTATCAGGCCTCTTTGGCCTGCAGACCGGCGTACAGGCGGGTCAGCTCGTTGAGCTGGCGGAACAGCGAGTCGGTGCTGACGGTGATCACGGTCGGCACGAAGTCCTGCGAGGCATGCAGGTCGATGCCTTTGAGGGTGAAGCCCCAGTGGGCACGGGCGCGACGCTGGGCGTTGGCGATTTCCTCGTTCGGCGTACCGCGGGCTTCCAGCTCCTTGAGGATGGTTTCGAAGTCGCTCACTGCCTTGTCCAGCTTGGCATCCAGGTCTGGCGCCTGCACATGCCAGGACTTGGCCATGTAGAGCATTGCGATGCGCTGGGTCTGCACGCGGGCCCAGCCGGTGCGGTGGACCGATGCGCCCATGGCGCCCAGGTGCTTGCCCATCAGCTCACTGACGGTCTGCGTCTGCTGCAACAGCTCTTCACTGGTCGCCAAAACCTGCACGGCCTTGGCCTGTTCGGGTTTCGCCTCCAGCTGCTGACGGTAGGTGGCCCAGGTGCCGTCGATCTTGGCCAGCGCGGCCTTGATCTCGGCAGTCGGCGCGTAGGCGGTCAACGCCTTGTGACTGGCATCGAAACGCTCGATGGTTTCCTGCAGCTGACGCTGGGCAGCATCCACGCGCACATCGGCACCGAGCATCAGGTAGTTCTTGGCCATGCGTTGGGTCAGCGAGCGCTGCAGACCGGCCATGTTCATGGCCTCGGAATCGCTCAACTGCGCCAGACTGGGCACGCTGACCAGTGCGGTGCAGGCAAGCAGGATGAGAGTCAGGTACTTCTTCAACACGTCGGTACTCCAAAATTCGAGAACAAGGCAATGCACCGGGAGCAGGCGCTACCGGCAACGGGTTGAACCCTTGAGTGCGGGGTTTTTATTGGAATGCGAGGGGCAGTTTCGACGGGCGCCAGGCCCAGATGCTGCGGAAAAGGGCGCAATGATAGCTGCTAAAACGCCATCATTCTGTGCGACCAGTCATGAAGCGGACGACTGGTCGCCCGCTCGGCTGCAGCAACCAATAAAAAAGCCGCCAGTCGCCATGAAACAAGGGGGAAAGCGACTGACGACTGAGGAATCACGCCCAGGCGATCAGGACAGCAGGCTGACCACGCTGGAACGGCTGATGTTGGCCTGGGCCACCACGGTCTGAGTCACCGCCGCATAGCTGCTTGGGCTGCGACGCATCAGGCTGAACACTTCTCCGGCGAAATCACGCGCCCATTCGCGCTCGTTCTGCTCGGCATGACGAGCGAGAAACTCGCGTATCTCATCCTGCCGATGACTGAGCTGCTCACGCAGCGAACCGATCTTGTCCAGCGCTGCGACCACTTCATCCAGTGCACGCCGTAGCTCACGGGCACCCTCCAGACGCGCCGCATCGGGCAGACGCAGCAGCTGTTCTTCCTGGCTGGCCAGCGGCGCGGTACTCGGCGGCGCCAGCTTGCCCTCACCCTGAACGCGCAGTTCGCCCTTGAGCTGCTGCCACTCGCTTTCACGGGCGCTAAACTTGAGCACGCCACCGTTATCGATTTCGGCGCGAATACCAGCTGGGCCGAGCCCAGCGTTGAAACGACGGAGAATCTGCTGCTCGCTCAAGCCCTCATCGAGCACCACCGCCAGCGGCTCGGACAGCTTACGCCCGGCACTGAACAGCAGGGTCTCCTTGCCGGCCTGCTGCACCGAGGCAATTGAGTCCAGCCCTTGCAGACTGAAGCGACTGCGCACTGGCTCGCTGAGACGCAATTTGAAGGTGGCATCCAGCGCTTCGCCGGAACGCAGGCTGCGTTCGGCGAGCAGCTTACTTACCTGTTCCAGCTCGTGTTTGATGCCTTCGCGTTCACCTACCTGAGCATTACTCAGCTCGCGACCGAGGCTGAGCTTGAGCTGACCGAGCCGCCCAGCCAGGTCGCCGAGGTAACTGTCGGCAGCCTGCATCGAGGTCAACTGCTGGTTGAGTTGCAGGTTGAAGGTGGCGCTCTTGCCACGCGGCTGTGACATAGCCTCAGCGGACAGCTGCTTGCGCTGGCGCTGCAAGGGTTGCTCGCCCTGCACTGGCCGACGGGCCTGGGGATCGAGCGCCGTGACGACCGGGAGCTGTTTGTCGACCTTGATCACCAATGCCACTCCTTACAGCAGGCTGAACAGCGACATCTGGTTGATCTTCAGATAAGTCTTCTGCGTCGCCCCCAGTGCCAGCTGGTAGTTGTTCAGGTCAATGGTAGCGCCGGCATAGTCCAGCTGCGAAAGCTCACCTTCGATCTTCTGATTGACCAGCGACACATCCTCATTGCTGTCGGTCAGCAGAGTCAGAGCGTTCTGCCGACCGCCGAGTTCGGTGATCGAGCTCATTACACGTCCATGTGCTTCATCTAGGGCGCCAAGAGTATCGACGATCTGCTGGCGCACGGCAGGGTCAGTGACATCCAGCGCCGGGTCCTGCAGGGTATTGATCAGGCCGTGCAGATCATTGAGCACATCGACACCAGCGCCGAAAACGCTGGCGGCAGTGACGTTCTCGTCGACCAGCACACCATTGGCCACGGCGGCCTGGCGGTGCTTGTCGTTACCGGTGACGCTGTAGGTCTGGGTCGCAGCATCGAAAGCCAGCGCCGGGATGTCACTGAGGGTACCGGAGAACAGGTAGCGCCCCTCCTCGTCACGCACGTTGGCGAAGCTGAAGAGGGTGTCTTCGATGATAGACAACTCACCGGCCATGGCCGCAAGGTCTTCGCTGGTGTTCGAACCATTGGCCGCCCACAGCAACAGGTCACGCACGTTGAGCATGGCATCGGAGGTGGACTTGAGGTTGGCCTCCTGGGTCGACAGGCTGCCGGACACGTTGGCGATGTTCTTGCGGAACTGCTCCAGGCTCGCCTCTTCACGTTGCACGCGCAACACGCGCACGCTGGCTATGGGATCGTCCGACGGTAGCAGAATGCGCTTGCTGGTCGCCATCTGCTGCATCAGTTTGCCCAGCTCGGCAGAACTGGCGTTCATCGAGCTGTGCATCATCGAGGTGATCTGCGAGTTGGTGATGCGCATCATGGCTGAATCTCTCTGAAAACCGCGTCAGAACGCGGAAAGCATGTCGTCGAACAACTGGTTGGCGGTGCTGATCACCTTCATGTTGGCCTGGTAGGCCTGCTGGTAGGTCATCAGGTTGACCGCCTCCTCATCCAGGCTCACCGCGCTGACGCTATCGCGCTGCGACTGTGCCTGCTGAGTCACGGCAGTCGCCGACTTGAGGTCAGCCTGGTTCTGCCGGCTGTCGCTGGCGACCTGGCCGAGCAGGCCCGCGTAAGCGTCGTTGAGGGTGACCTGGCTGCCACCCAAGGTAATGGCCTGGTTCTTCAGACCGAGCAGATCGAGCAGCACTTCGTTGTTGCCGGTTTCGCCGGCCGCTGAGGAGAACGCCAGTTGTTCAGCGGTCAATGGCTCGATACGCAGCAGCGCGGTAGTGCTGGTGGGGTCATAGACGAACAACGGCTGGCCGGGGTTGCCGTTGAGATCGAAGCCTGTGGCGAGCACGTCATTGACCATCTGCGCCAACTGGCCGGCCATATCGTGCAAGGCGTCCAGATTCGGCCGCAGGTTGCTGTACTCGACGTCGTAGAGGCCACCGAAGGCGCCGCCAAAGCCATCCTGACGTAGCGGAAAGCTGGTACCGGCGAAGGCCAGGCTGACTTCCTGCTCACCGCTAGCGGTCATCGCTACCTTGAGCTGGCCGGCGGTCGGGCCGGCCACCAGCGGCTGGCCGTTGGCCAGGGCAACGCTGACCGAGCCATCCGGCACTTCGTTGATGCGCAGTTTGGCGAATTGGCTGAGCTGGCCGATCAGGCTTTCGCGGTGATCGCGCAGCGCGGTGCTGTCACCCTTGACCGACTCGGTCTCGACGATCTTCTTGTTGAGCAGCGCGATGTTCTCGGTCAGGCCGTTAATCTCGGTGGCCATGGCCGTACGCTGCTCCTGCAGCGCCTTGACCTGCGCATCGATGTTGCTGCTCAGGCCGTTGAAGCGCTGCGCAAGGTTACCGGCCTCGCTCACGATCTGCTGGCGCAAGGCGATGGAGCCGGGCGTGGCGCTGGCTTCGCTGAGCGCTGCAAAGAACTGGTCGAGACCGGCACTGATGCTCGAACCAGTGCCAGACATCAGTGCTTCCAGTGCGGTCAGGTACTGCTGCGAAGCGCCGTAGAAGTTCTCTTCGGTAGTCGCACGCCACAGCTGCTGATTGTGGAACTCATTGGTCATGCGACGAATGCTGATCACCTCAACCCCACCGCCGACGCTCAACCCGCCCTGCC
This sequence comes from Ectopseudomonas composti, assembly GCF_900115475.1. GTDB lineage: Bacteria > Pseudomonadota > Gammaproteobacteria > Pseudomonadales > Pseudomonadaceae > Aquipseudomonas > Aquipseudomonas composti. Next base: position 378,404 of record NZ_FOWP01000005.1, on the reverse strand, counting down.
CAGCCAGCGAACCAGTGATGGTCTGCAGGCGGCTGAATCCTGGCGTATTGACGTTGGCGATATTCTGCCCGGTGGTGGCCAAGGCCACCTGACTGGCACGCACGCCGCTGTAGGCAATCTGGTTGAGGATGCTCACGACTTAGGACTCCTGACGCTCGAAGCGCATCGGCTGAGCGAAGGCTGCCAGACGCAGCACGCGGGCATCGTCGGCAGCGGATTGGGCTGATACTGAAGACAGGGCGACGGAATCTCCGACGGACTTAAATTCGCCACGAGTCAGCACCTGCTTGCTGGCAACAGCACCGAGCAGCAGACCACTGTCGGCACTCAGAGCACTGGCCAGCTGCTGGCGGGTCTGCGCGCTGAGCGAGGTCTGCTGCTGTACGTCGTCCTTGACCGGTGTTTCACGGCTGACCAGATCGCCGAGAATCTTGCGCGTATAGTCGCGGGTTTCCTGAAACGGGATGCGCTCGATCCAGGCGCCCGTGCCGATCTCGCCGCTGCGCGGGTCGCCGTTGACCTTCAGCCACTCGTCGACACGACCGGGGCCGGCGTTATAGGCCGCCAGCGCCAACGCCTGATGGCCGTCATAACGCTGCAGCATCTTGTCCAGGTAGGCACTGCCCAGGCGCTTGTTGTAGCCGGCATCGCTGGTTAGGCGCGCCTCATCGAACGGCAGACCGAGTTCGGTGGCCATCTCCCGCGCGGTGTCCGGCATCAACTGCATCAGGCCACGCGCGCCCTTGGGCGACACAGCATCAACGCGTCCAGCCGACTCCTGCTGGATGACCTTGTCGACCAGGGCGAGAAAGCCCGCCGAGCCTTTGTCCCAGACGTTGCCCAGACCATCGACACCGCGCTGCCAGGTCGCGCGCAGCGGTTCCAGCAGGCTGCTGCCGGAGCGCTGTGGCAGCTCGGCCGACTGCGCCGCCAGCGCCGCGCCCTGCAGATCCGGCGCCCCACCCGCACCACCGGACAGCTGCTTGACCAGCATGTCGGCGATGCCAGTCTGCTTGCGCCCGGCCAGGGTCTCGGCCAGCACTTCGTCGTAGAAGTCGCGCATGGTGTCCATCTCGCGGCTGCGCATCGGGTTGCCTTCGGCGAGCACATCGCTGGCCTTGCGCATCTGCTTGAGGATTTGCTGCAGGAACAGCGCCTCGAACTGCTCGGCCGCGGCCTGCAGCTGCTGCTCGCGAGCGGTGCCAATACCGTCGGCACTGCCACGGTGGCTGCTCATGTGTTGGGCGAGGGAAACGATGCTCATGGCTCAGATCACGATCAGTTCAGCGTTTAGGGCACCGGCCTGCTCCAGCGCTTGGAGGATGCTCATGACATCGTCCGGGGTGGCGCCGAGGCTGTTCACGGTGTTGATGATGCTGTCCAGGCTGGCACCTTCTGGCCACTTGAACATGGCGTTCTTGTCCTGGCTGACGGCCACGTCGGAGCGCGGCACTACGGCGGTCTGGCCACCGGAGAAGGCGTTGGGCTGGCTGACCTGAGGATTCTCGCTGATGGTCACGGTCAGCGTGCCGTGAGCCACGGCGGCGGCCTTGACCCGCACGCCCTGGCCGACCACCACGGTACCGGTGCGGCTGTTGAACACCACCTTCGGTCGCTCACGCCCTTCCTCCACATCCAGACCTTCGAGCATGGCCATGAAGCCGATACGCTGGGTGCTGGTGATCGGCGCGCGGATGGAAATCTTGGTCGAGTTCAGCGCGCTGGCGGTGCCGCTGCCGAAGCGTCCGTTGACCGCTTCGACCACCTTGGCGGCAGTCTGGAAGCTGGGCTGGCGCAGGTTGAGCATGACTTCGTCACGGGTACTGAAATCGCTGGGGATCATCCGCTCGACGGTGGCGCCATTGGGTACGCGGCCGCTGTTGGCGGAGTTGATCGCCACGCTGGAGCCGCTCTGCCCGGTGGCATTGAGGCCGCCGACGACGATGGCGCCCTGAGCCAGGGCGTAGGTTTCACCGTCGACACCCTGCAGCGGCGTCATCAGCAACTGGCCGCCACGCAGACTCTTGGCGTCCCCCAGCGAGGCGACGGTGATGTCCACGGTCTGCCCCGGGCTATAGGACGGCGGAATTTCTGCGGTCACGGTCACCGCCGCGACGTTCTTCAACTTGGGGTCGACGTTCGGCGGCAGGTTGATGCCGAACTGCTTGATCATGTTGGCCACCGACTGGCTGGTGAAGCGCACCTGGTTCTTGTCGCCGGTGCCGTCCAGGCCAACCACCAGACCGTAGCCGATCAATTGGTTGCCGCGAATGCCTTCGATGTCCACCAGATCCATCAACGGCACGGCCTTGGTCGACAGTGGCCAACCCAGGACACAGGCGACGAGAATACGTTTGATCATGGTCTGGGCCTCAGAGCGGGAACAGCGGGCTGGTGAAGAAGCGCGTCAGCCAACCCGCCGAGTTGCTGTCACTGAGCACACCTCGGCCGGCGTAGGAGATGCGCGCGTTGGCCACGTTCTGCGAGGACACCTGGTTGCCTCGGTTGATGTCGTCCATACGTACCAGGCCGACCAGGCGGATGTACTCGTCTCCCTGGTTCAGGCGCAGGGCCTTCTCGCCCTTGATCAACAGCGTGCCGTTGGGCAGCACTTGATGCACGGTCACGGCGATGGAGCCACGCAGGGTGTTCTGCTGCGAGCTGCGCGCCGAACCGTTGAAATCGCGCTCGGCCTCGGCGGAGCTTTCCAGGCGGTCGTAGGCCTTGCCCAGCACCGTGGGGATGCCGATGGCGGCACTGGAGGTCTTGCCGAAGCTGGTGCCGGCGCTCTTGCTCGACTGGGTGGATTCGTCGAGTACCACGGTGAGGATGTCGCCGACCCGCACCGCGCGCTTGTCGCCGATCAACGAGCCGCTGTAGCCACTGCGGAACAGCCCGCCACCGGTGCTCGGCGGCACACTGTAGTCCAGCTGCAAGGGTTCGTAATGGCTCGAGTCTTCGTCGGGCAGCATCTCGTTGAAGCTGGTACAACCACCCAGAGTCAGCAGCAGAACGAGCGGGATCAGGCGCTTCATGGCGGTCACACGGTCTGGTTGAGGAACTGCTGCATGCCGGAGGCGGCATCGAGCACCTTGGCGTTGGCCTCGTAGGCGCGCTGGATGGAGATCATCGCCACCATGGCCTCGACCACCTGCACGTTGGAGCCTTCCAGCACACCCTGCTTGAGGTTGCCCAGGCCCTCTTCACCCGGTACGCCTTCGACCGGCTCGCCGCTGGCCACGGTCTCGCGGTAGAGGTTGCCGCCGAGGGCTTCGAGGCCACCCGGGTTGGTGAAGTTGACCAGGGTGATCTGGCCCAGCTCGGACGGCAGGCTATCGCCGGCCAGCACGGCAGTGACGATGCCGTCGCTGCCCACGGTGAAGCGGCTGCTGCCGGCCGGCACTTCGATGGCCGGGTTCAGCGGCAAGCCTTGGGAATTGACGATCATGCCTTCGGCATTGAGCTGCAATTGGCCGTTCTCGGTGTAGTAGATATCGCCGTTGGGCGCCTCGACCTGGAAGAAGCCGGCACCGACGATGGCCAGATCCATCGGCTGGCCGGTGGTCTGGATGCTGCCTTCGGTGAACACCTTCTGCGTGCCGGCCACGCGCACACCGCTGCCAAGCTGGATGCCCGAAGGCACGGTGTTGACCTCATCGGCCTGCGCACCCGGCTGCAGTTCGATGGCGTAGAACAGATCCTCGAACACCACGCGGTCGCTCTTGAAGCCATTGGTGTTGACGTTGGCCAGGTTGTTGGCCACGGCGCTCATGGCCTTGTCCTGAGCGGCCAGGCCGGTCTTGCTGACCCAAAGTGCGGAACTCATGTCGTGTCTCCTCTGTACCTGTAGCCCGGATGCAATCCGGGGAAATCGTCGTTTCTCGTCACCCGTAGGGTGGACCGGGCGGTGCTCCGCTGTAGGGTGGGCTTCAGCCCACCATTGCAGAGCGAGCCAGGTGGGCTGAAGCCCACCCTACGACTTCGCCCCGGCGAACCCTCAACTGCCGCGAATCATCCGGTTGCCGGCTTCGGACAGATCCTCGGCGGCCTTCATCATCTTCACCTGGGTCTCGAACAGGCGGTTCAGGCTCATGGTCGCCACCAGTTGGTCGATGGCGCCGACGTTGCTCGCCTCGAGATAACCGGAGACCAGCACCGGTGTCTCCATGCCCTCGGCCGGTTGACCGTCGGTGCGCGTCAGCAGACCGCTGGCGTCCTTGCTCAGGTCGGCAGCATCGACATCCACCACTCGGATGCGATCGACCTCGGCAGTGACGAAATCACCACGCGGGATCACCGACACGGTGCCGTCACGGCCAATGTGCAGGCTGTCGTACTCGGGCAGCACGATGGGGCCACCCTCGCCCAGCACAGCGCGGCCGTTCAGGGTCAGGCGCAACTCGGCATCGACCTGCAGCGCGCCGTTGCGCGTGTAGCGCTCGGCGCCTCCATCACCTTCGACGGTGAACAGGCCGCGGCCCTGGATCGCAATGTCGAGGTCGCGGCCGGTGGCCATCAGCTCGCCGGGCGCCAGGTTGACGCCGTTGTTCTTCACCCGCGCCAGGTGTCGGCTGTCGTAGCCGTAGCCTTCCACGGCGACGGCCTGGGCCTGTTCGAGATCGGCGCGAAAGCCGGGGGTGTTGACGTTGGCCAGGTTGTTGGCACGCACCGTGAGCGAGCTCATGGTGCGGCTGGCGGCAGTCATTGCGGTATAACCGAGACGGTCCATGGATCAGCCTCAGATCGCGCCGAACAGCACTTGGGTGAGTTCCTTGTTGGTGGTCAGCACCTTGGTGTTGGCCTGGTAGTTGCGCTGCCCCTCCATTAAGCCGACCAGTTGCTGGGTCAGGTCGACGTTGGAGTTCTCTAACGAACCAGCCACCAGCGCGCCGAACGGACCGACACCGGGCACACCGATCAGCGCGGCGCCAGAATCGGCGGTCTCCACCCAGGCAGTACCGCTGATGTTCTTCAGGCCGCCGGCGTTGGCGAAGGTAGCCAGCGCCACCTGACCCTGGAGCATGCGCTGGCCGTTGCTGTAGTTGGCATAGACCATGCCGTCCTTCTCCACCGACAGGCCGGTCTGCTCGCCCGCCGCGTAGCCGCTGGCGCGGTTGGTGGTGACGACGAAGTCGGAGCCGTACTGGCTGGAGTTGCTGTAGTCGATGGCGACGGCCATCGGGTCGACGCCCGGCAGGGCGAAGCCGACGTTGACCGGACCGACCGGCGCGGTGAGCGTGCCATTGGTGCCGAAGGTCAGCGCCTGCGGGCCGCCGACGGCGGTGTTGCCCTGGTAGTAATAGGCATCCCAGGTGTTGTCGCCAGTCTTCACGAAGTACTGGGTGAGGGTGTGTTCCTTGCCCTGCGAGTCGAACACCTTGGTGGTGTAGGTGGAGTTGTAGGTGTTCACATCCGCCGGGTCGAACGGCGCAGTGGCCGGTACGGTCTGGTTGGAATCCAGGTTCATGACGAAGGCCAGGGTGTCGGTGGCGCGGGCCGGCAGGTTGGCGTTCTGCAGCTGCAGGTCGCCCATGGCGCCGACCAACAGGTTACCGGCGGCGTCCACGGGATAGCCCTGCAGGGTCTGCCCGGCGGCGTTGACGATGTTGTTGTCCTTGTCGGCGCCGAACACGCCGGCGCGGGTATAGCTCAGGTCACCATTGGTGTCGCGGGTGACGAAGAAGCCGCCGCCGGAGATGGCAAGATCCAGGCTGCGCCCGGTAGTCACCAGGGAGCCGCCCTGGCTGATGCTCTGGGTGGTGGCCAGCACCTCCACACCCATCGCCTGGCTATCGGCGTAGATGCTGCCGAACTCGGTACGCGAGGACTTGAAGCCGGTGGTACCGGCGTTGGCGATGTTGTGGCTGATGGTGTTGAGCTGTTCGTTGACGGCGCTGAGGCCGGTCATGGCGATGTTGAAACTCATGGCGACTGGACCTTTGAATTGAACGAATGGGAAGGTTCAGAGCAGACCGGCGGTCTGCGTCTGGCCAAATTCGGTGATGTTGTAGAAAGGCACGGAACCAACGCCAATGACTTCCAGTACCGGGCCTTCGGCGCTGACACGTACCTGGGTGACGCGCCCGGCCACCTCCACCTTCGGGTACTCGCCGCTGTCGCTTTTGACCTCGACCTTGTAGCTGCCCGGCGCCAGGCCAAGGGCGTTGGGGTCCAGCTCGAAGGGCACGCGCCCCGGCGCCTGGGAGCCGAGGTCGATTTCCTTCTTCACGCCATTGCTGTCGGTGACCACCAGGGCCAGCTTGCCGGCGGCATGCTCGAGGTTGATCTCGCCCTTGACCTTGTCCGCGCCCAATTCCAGCTGCTCGGTCGCCACCTTCACTTCCTGGCCGACCAGGCCGGCAGCGGTGAGGGTCTGCAGGTTGTCCAGCAGCACCAGGTTGCTCTTGCTCAGCGAGGCCATGTTTTCCAGGCTCTTGACCTGGCTCATGGCGGCGAACTGGTTGAGGAACTCGGTGCTGTCCACCGGCTTGGTCGGGTCCTGGTTCTGGATCTGCGCGACCATCAGGGTGAGAAAGTTGTTTTCCAGCTGGGTCGCGTCACTGACGTTGACCGCCTGCTTGACCGCTTCGTCGATGCTGTAAGCGGGATTGCTCTGGCTGTTATTACTGACCGTGGCCATCAGGATTCTCCGAGCTTGAGCAGGCCCTGCTGCATGCTTTTCAGGCGGTTGAGCACCTCGACACTGGTCTCGAAGCTGCGGGTGGCCGACATCATGTCGGTCATCTCCTCGATCTGATCGATGTCGGCGTAGAACACGTAGCCTTTGTCATCGGCCAGGGGATTGTCCGGCTCGTAGCGGCGCACCGGTTCACGACCGGCAGTGACCACGTCGAGCACCTGCACATGAGCACCGCCCATGCCAGCGCTGCGAGTCAGCTGGTCGTTGTTGTAAACGGCGGCGAATACCGGCTTGCGCGCCTGGTATACGTCCTCGGCGCTGGCCGCGGCCGAGTCGGCGTTGGCCAGGTTGCTGGCCACGGTGTTGAGGCGCACGGTCTGCGCGTTCATTGACGAGCCGGCGATACGGTAGATGGAGTCGAAAGCCATGATCAGCGCCCCTCGATAGCCTGTTTCAGGCCGCGGAATTTCATGCTGAGAAAGGTCAGGCTGGTCTGGAAGTCCATGCTGTTCTTGGAGAACGCGGCCTGCTCCACACTCAGCTCGACGCTGTTGCCATCCTGCGACGGCTGGGTCGGCACGCGGTACTTGAGATCCACCGTGCTGGCGATGAATGCTTGCTGCGGATCGAGACGCTGCATCTCGCCGGCGAAGTCGATGTCACGGGCGAGAAAGCCCGGCGTGTCTTCATTGGCCAGGTTGGCGGCGAGAAGCTCGCTGCGCTGCATGCGCAGCTCGATCGCCCGCGAATGCAGGCCCACCACATCATCAATCCGTATACTCATTCACCGGTACCCTTAGCCCAAGGTTGTGCCCAGGTGCCTTGAGCACAAAGCGTGCCCACCCCATGAGAGAGCAGTAATTCATTGATTTATAATGATTTTTCAAGACATATCAGTGGTTTCTGTGTCGCCCTTTTTCCGCATCGAGCAGGCGCTGGGAACAAAAGCGGAAAGGTTTTTTCCGCCTGCGCGTCGCTGCTTTTCCTCTTCGCCGTATCGACCTCGGCGACCGCGCAGGTTGAGGCGAATGCCGCCAGCCAGATCGATCAGGCCGTGACGGTGCACATGCAGCAGAAGCTGACCGAGGAAGCCCGACGCCAGTCCTGGCAGGGGCAGCGCCATAGCCTCGACATCACCTTGCTCAATAGCGCAGAACGCCTGCCGACTTGCATCCAGGCGCTGAGCGTGACGGTCAGCAGCACCGATCCCTCACCCTTGTCGCGACAGCGCCTGGACGTAAGCTGCGCAGACGCTTCCGGCTGGAATGTCACAGCGCTGGTGCAGGCCAACGTGTTCTTACCCGTGGTACATGCCGCACGAGTGATCGAGCGCGGCCAGACCATCAGCGGCGAACAGCTGCAGTTGCAGGAGGTGAACATTGGCAAGACGCCGCGCGGCTTCTACAGCAGCCTCGACGAAGTGATCGGCCAGGGCGCCAAACGCCGCGTACGCGCCGGCCAGCTGATCGCGCCGAACCTGCTCGCCGCGCCCCTGCTGATCCGCCGAGGTCAACAGGTGACAATCATCGCCAGCCAGGACGGTATCTCCGCTTCGGCCACCGGCGAGGCCCTGGCCAATGGCCGTGAAGGCGAAGTGATCCGCGTACGTAACCTCGGTAGCCAGAAGGTGATCGAGGCGCAGGTAGTGGAAGAAGGGGTGGTGACCAGTACCTTCAGGTAGGGTGTCATGCCACGTAGATGGCTCCTACGCTCTGCGTGGTAGCCCCTGTGAGGGCGCTCTGCGCCAAATCACGGCGGGCGTCTGTCTTGCGGCAGACGCGGAGCGTCTGGGGCTGCGTTTCCACGCGGAGCGTGGGAACGATCAAGCGGGATCAGGCGGGTTTCTCCCGCCCTACGCCCAGCCCTCCAGACGCATGGTGGCGCGTACCAGGCGCTGCTCTTCCTGTTCGATCTCCTGCAGGTTGTCGCGAATGCTGTGGATGTGGTCGCGCGCGGCGCGCTGGGCTTGTTCCGGTAGGCGTTCGATCACCGCGTGGTAGAGGCGTGAATGCTGGCGGTCGATCTGGCGCTTCTGCGCCGGGCGGTGATAGAGGTTGTTCACCGAGGCGAACACGGTGCTGAGCATCAGGTCGGTCAGCGATTGCAGAGTGTGCACCAGCACCGGGTTGTGCGAGGCCTCGCAGATGGCCAGGTGGAAGGCATGATCGAGGCGCGCATGCTCGCGCGGGTCGACCGGATTTTCCTGCGCATGGGCTGCCAGCATTTCCTCGTAACGCCGGGTCAGCAGGACGAAATCCGCATCGGTACCACGCAGCGCTGCGAGGCGCGCCGACTCGCCTTCGAGCAGGCCGCGCACCTCCAGCAGGTCATACAGGGTGCGCGGCTGCGAGTTGAACAGGTGCATCAACGGGCTGGCGTCGCGCTCGCCACTGAGTTTGGCCACCCGTGAATCACGGCCCTGCGCCGTTTCGATAATGCCGCGACCACGCAGCACCTTGAGCCCTTCGCGCAGGGCCGAACGGGAGATGCCCAGCTTCTCGCACAGACGCCGCTCCGACGGCAGCGGCTGCCCGACCTTGAGTACGCCGTCGACGATCAGCCGCTCGATGCGCTCGGCCACCACATCACTGACCTGTCGCCGTGCGACACCCAGTTGCCCGTCCATTCGCCACCTCCGCAGAACTGGTCGTACCAATTTTTAACGCCCACCTTAGATCGTGCGTGCACCAGCAGGCAAGCCTCATTAAATAAGCCCCCGGAGCGATCCAGGGCGAAAGGCTGACGAAAGAAACTGGTCCTACCAGCACTAAAGAGGATGGACGTAAAAATGCAGGCGGCCTAAAGATGCAGGCCAAGGTCGCGGCATGACCGCCAATAACAACAACGTCCACGATTGAGCCTGCCATGAGCATTCTGTACGACGAGCGCGTCGACGGCGCGCTACCCACGGTCGACAAGGCCGCCCTGCTCGCCGAGTTGCGCCAGCGCCTGCCCGACCTCGACATCCTGCACACCCAGGAAGACCTCAAGCCCTACGAGTGCGATGGCCTCTCTGCCTATCGCACCACGCCCATGTTGGTGGTGCTGCCCGAGCGTATAGAGCAGGTGCAGCAGTTGCTCCAACTCTGCCATGCCCGTGGCGTGCCAGTGGTGGCGCGCGGTGCCGGCACCGGTTTGTCTGGCGGCGCGTTGCCGCTGGAGAAAGGCATCCTGCTGGTGATGGCACGCTTCAACCAGATTCTCGAGATCAACCGCGAAGGTCGCTTCGCCCGCGTGCAGCCCGGTGTGCGCAACCTGGCAATCTCCCAGGCTGCAGCGCCATTCGACCTGTATTACGCCCCCGATCCGTCTTCGCAAATCGCCTGCTCCATCGGCGGCAACGTCGCCGAGAATGCCGGCGGTGTGCACTGCCTGAAGTACGGCCTGACCGTGCACAACCTGCTCAAGGTCGACATCCTCACCGTCGAAGGCGAGTTCATGACCCTCGGCAGCGAAGCCCTGGACGCCCCCGGCTTCGACCTGCTGGCGCTGTTCACCGGCTCCGAAGGCATGCTCGGCATCGTCACCGAGGTGACGGTCAAGCTGCTGCCCAAGCCGCAAGTGGCCAAGGTGCTACTGGCGGCCTTCGACTCGGTGGAAAAAGCCGGCCGCGCGGTCGGCGACATCATCGCCGCTGGCATCATTCCTGGTGGGCTGGAGATGATGGACAACCTGGCGATTCGCGCCGCCGAGGATTTCATCCATGCCGGCTACCCGGTGGAGGCCGCAGCCATTCTGCTCTGTGAGCTGGACGGCGTCGAAGCCGATGTGGCCGACGACTGCGAACGCGTCCGTGAGGTGTTGGAAAAAGCCGGTGCCACCGAAGTACGCCTGGCCCGCGACGAGGCCGAACGGGTGAAATTCTGGGCCGGGCGCAAGAACGCCTTCCCCGCGGTCGGGCGCATCTCGCCGGACTATTACTGCATGGACGGCACCATCCCGCGTCGCGAGCTACCCGGCGTGCTGCGCGGCATCGCCGAGTTGTCCGAAGAATACGGCCTGCGCGTGGCCAACGTGTTCCACGCCGGCGACGGCAACATGCACCCCTTGATCCTCTTCGATGCCAACGTGCCCGGCGAGCTGGAGCGCGCCGAAGCCATCGGCGGCAAGATCCTCGAACTCTGCGTCAAGGTAGGCGGCAGCATCACCGGCGAGCACGGCGTCGGCCGCGAGAAGATCAACCAGATGTGCGCGCAGTTCAACAGCGACGAGATCACTCTGTTCCACGCAGTAAAGGCGGCGTTCGACCCGAGCGGCCTGCTCAATCCGGGCAAGAACATCCCCACCCTGCACCGCTGCGCCGAGTTCGGCGCCATGCATGTGCACCACGGCCAACTGCCCTTCCCGGAACTGGAGCGTTTCTGATGTCGCATGATTTCGACGCCAGCGCCGCGCTGCTGGAACAGGTCAACCACGCGCTGAACAGCGCCACGCCACTGCGCATCCAGGGCAGTGGCAGCAAGGCTCATCTGGGCCGCGCCACTGCCGGCGAAGTGCTCGACACCCGCCTGCACCGTGGCATCGTCAGCTATGACCCAACCGAGCTGGTGCTTACCGCCCGTGCCGGCACGCCGCTCAGCGAAATCGAGGCAGCACTGGAAGCGAACAACCAGATGCTGCCGTGCGAACCTCCACACCTGGGCGATGGCGCCACCCTCGGTGGCATGGTCGCCGCCGGCTTGTCCGGCCCGCGTCGGCCCTGGGCCGGTTCGGTGCGCGACCAGGTACTCGGAACCCGTGTGATCACCGGCCAGGGCAAGCTGCTGCGCTTCGGCGGCGAGGTGATGAAGAACGTCGCCGGCTACGACCTGTCGCGCCTGATGGCCGGTAGCTTCGGCTGCCTCGGCCTGCTCGCCGAGGTGTCGATCAAGGTGCTACCCAAGCCGCGCCAGGTACTCAGCCTGCGCCTGCAAGTGGACGCCCTGCATGCGCTGAACAAACTCGCCGAATGGGGCCAGCAGCCGCTGCCGATCAGCGCCGCCAGCCACGACGGTGCAGCGTTGCACCTGCGTCTGGAAGGCGGCGAAGGCTCGGTTCTGGCCGCGCGCCAACGCCTCGGTGGCGAAGAGATCGACAACGGTTACTGGCATGAGCTGCGCGAGCAACGCCTGCCGTTCTTCAGCGCCAGCGGCACGCTGTGGCGCCTGTCGCTGCCGGCCAACAGCGGCCTGCTCGACCTGCCCGGCCGCCAGTTGATCGATTGGGGCGGCGCGCAGCGCTGGCTCAAATCCGACGCCGATGGCGAACTGATCCAGCGCGTGACCGCCAAGCTCGGCGGCCACGCCACCTGCTTCACCGCCGGCCAGGCACAACCCTTCCAGCCGCTGGCAGCAATGCTGCTGCGCTACCAGCGCCAGTTGAAGAACCAGCTTGATCCCCAGGGCATCTTCAACCCTGGCCGCATGTACGCCGAGGTATAAGACGTGCAGACCAATTTGAGTGAACAGGCCAAGCGCCTGCCGCGCGCCGAAGAAGCCGAACGCATCCTGCGCTCCTGTGTGCACTGCGGCTTCTGCAACGCCACCTGCCCGACCTATCAGTTGCTCGGCGACGAGCTGGACGGCCCGCGCGGGCGTATCTATCTGATCAAGCAGATGCTCGAAGGCAATGAGGTCACGGCCAAGACCCAGCAGCACCTGGATCGCTGCCTGACATGCCGCAACTGCGAGACCACCTGCCCGTCCGGCGTGCAGTATCACAACCTGCTGGATATCGGCCGTGAAGTGGCCGAGCAGGCGGTGCCGCGGCCCTTGAATGAGCGCCTGCTGCGCCAGGGCCTGCGCGCCGTGGTGCCGCGCCCGGCATTGTTCAAGGCGCTGACCCAGACCGGCCTGGCCCTGCGCCCACTGCTGCCGGCCACACTCAAGGCCAAGCTGCCACGCGAGATTCGCCCGGCCAAACCACGTCCGACGCCGCAGCATGCGCGCCGCGTGCTGATGCTCGAAGGCTGCGTGCAGCCGGGGCTGTCGCCCAACACCAACGCCGCCACCGCACGCGTGCTGGATCGCCTGGGCATCAGCGTCACGCCGATCCGCGAAGCCGGCTGCTGCGGCGCCGTCGACTATCACCTCAACGCCCAGGAAGCAGGCCTGCAGCGCGCGCGGCAGAACATCGACGCCTGGTGGCCAGCCATCGAGGCTGGCGCCGAAGCCATCGTGCAGACCGCCAGCGGCTGCGGCGCCTTCGTCAAGGACTACGGCCACCTGCTCGCCGGTGACCCGGCTTATGCGAGCAAGGCAGCGCGAGTCAGTGCCCTGGCCAAGGATCTGGTCGAGGTGCTGCAGAACGAACAATTGGAACAGCTGCAGGTCCGCGCCGAACAGCGCCTGGCCTTCCATTGCCCCTGCACCCTGCAACACGCGCAGAAACTCGGCGGCGCAGTGGAAGGCGTGCTGACGCGCCTCGGTTTCGGCCTCACCGCCGTGCCGGACGGCCACCTGTGCTGCGGCTCGGCCGGCACCTATTCGCTGACCCAGCCAGAGCTGTCCAGGCAGCTTCGCGACAACAAGCTGAACGCCCTGGAAAGCGGCAAGCCCGACGCCATCGTCACCGCCAACATCGGCTGCCAGAGCCACCTGGATGGCGCCGGGCGCACGCCGGTAAGGCACTGGATCGAAATTGTCGAAGAGGCGATGAGCTAAAAGCCTGAACCCTCTCCCCCCGGCCCCTCTCCCATGAATGAGAGAGGGGAGAAAAGCCAAGAACGAGGTATGCCATGCAACACAAAGCCGTACTCAGCCAGAGCGAAGTCAGCCAGATCCTCCAGGCCGCCCGCAGCGAAGCACAGCAACAGGGCTGGGCCGTGGCCATCGCCGTGGTCGATGACGGCGGCCATCCGCTGGCCCTGGAACGCCTCGACGGTTGCGCGCCGATCGGCGCCTACATCGCCACCGAAAAGGCCCGTAGCGCCGCCATCGGTCGTCGCGAAACCAAGGGCTACGAGGACATGGTCAACGGCGGGCGCAGCGCCTTCCTCAGCGCGCCACTGATCACCTCGCTGGAAGGTGGTGTACCGATCGTGATCGAAGGCCAGGTAGTCGGTGCCGTCGGCGTGTCCGGGGTCAAGGCCGAGCAGGACGCGCAGGTGGCCAAGGCCGGGATAGCAGTGCTGTAAGCAGCGCGCATCGTTTTCTCCCCTCTCCCTAACCCTCTCCCCAGAGGGGCGAGGGGACTGATCGAGGCGAGACGAAATTCATAGGCATCCCACGCAACCGGATGCAGACAGGAGAACAGAGAAATGACCGAACGCGTGCAATGTCAGCGCCTGCAGGTGGCCGCCGAACTCAAGCAATTCATCGAGAGCGAAGTGCTGCCCGGCAGCGGTATCGAGGCTGCAGCCTTCTGGAGCGGTTTCGATGCGCTGGTGCACGACCTGGCGCCGCGCAACCGTGCCCTGCTGGCCGAGCGCGACCGTCTGCAGACCGAGCTGGATGCCTGGCACCGCGCCAACCCCGGGCCGATCCGCGACATGAACGCCTACCGCACCTTCCTCGGCTCTATCGGCTATTTGCTGCCGCAGCCGAAGCAGGTCAAAGCGACCACTACCAACGTCGACAGCGAGATCGCCACCCAGGCCGGCCCACAACTGGTGGTGCCGGTGATGAACGCGCGTTATGCGCTGAACGCCGCCAATGCCCGCTGGGGCTCGCTGTACGACGCGCTGTACGGCACCGACGCGATCAGCGAAGACGATGGCGCCAGCAAAGGTCCCGGCTACAACGAAGTGCGCGGCGCCAAGGTGATCGCCTTCGCCCGCGCCTTCCTCGACCAGGCCGCGCCGTTGGCTAAAGGCTCGCACGCCGATGCCAGCGCCTATGCGGTCGTTGCCGGCCAGTTGCAGGTGACCCTGAGCAGCGGCGCACAGACCTCCCTGGCGCAGCCAGAGAAATTCGTCGGTTACCAGGGCGAGGCTGCCAAACCACGTGCAGTGCTGCTGAAGAACAACGGCCTGCATTTCGAGATCCAGATCGACGCCAGCAGCCTAATCGGCAGCACTGACGCGGCGGGCGTGAAGGACGTACTGATGGAGGCAGCGCTGTCGACCATCATGGACTGCGAAGACTCGGTGGCCGCCGTCGACGCCGCCGACAAGGTGGTGATCTACCGCAACTGGCTGGGCCTGATGAAAGGTGATCTGGCCGAGGAGCTGGACAAGGGCGGCAAGCGCATCACTCGCCGTCTCAACCCGGATCGCGTCTACACCGCCGCCGACGGCAGCGAACTGACCCTGCACGGCCGCTCGCTGCTGTTCGTGCGCAACGTCGGCCACCTGATGAGCAACCCGGCGATCCTCGATGGTGAAGGCTTTGAGATTCCCGAAGGCATCCTCGATGCGGTGATGACCAGCCTGATCGCCCTGCATGACCTCAAGCGTCGCGGCAACTCGCGCACCGGCAGCGTCTATATCGTCAAACCGAAGATGCACGGGCCGTTCGAAGTGGCCTTCGCCAACGAACTGTTCGGCCGCGTCGAACAGTTGCTGGGCATGCCGGCCAATACCCTGAAGATGGGCATCATGGACGAGGAGCGGCGCACCAGCGTCAACCTCAAGGCCTGCATCGAAGCCGCCAGCGCGCGCGTGGCCTTCATCAACACCGGTTTCCTCGACCGCACCGGCGACGAGATGCACACCGCCATGGAAGCCGGCGCCATGCTGCGCAAGGGCGACATGAAGTCCAGCGCCTGGATCCAGGCCTACGAGCGCAACAACGTGCTGGTCGGCCTGGCCTGCGGGCTACGCGGCAAGGCGCAGATCGGCAAGGGCATGTGGGCCATGCCGGATCTGATGGCGGCCATGCTCGAGCAGAAGATCGGTCACCCGAAAGCCGGCGCCAACACCGCCTGGGTACCATCGCCCACCGCCGCCGTGCTGCACGCGCTGCACTACCACAAGATCGACGTGCAGGCGGTGCAGACCGAACTGGAACTGATCGACCTGGCCAGCCAGCGCGACAGCCTGCTCAACGACCTGCTCAGTGTGCCGGTCAGCGCCGAACGGCCGTGGAGCGCCAGCGATATCCAGCAGGAACTGGACAACAACTGCCAGGGCATCCTCGGTTACGTGGTGCGCTGGGTCGAGCAAGGCGTCGGCTGCTCCAAGGTGCCGGATATCCACAACGTCGGCCTGATGGAAGACCGCGCCACCCTGCGCATCTCGGCTCAACACATCGCCAACTGGCTGCACCACGGTGTGGTCAGCGAAACCCAGGTACGCGAGACCCTGCAGCGCATGGCGCAGGTGGTCGACGGGCAGAACGCTGGCGATTCGGCCTACCGCCCGATGGCGCCGAACTTCGAACAATCCCATGCCTTCCGCGCCGCCAGCGACCTGGTGTTCAAGGGCCGCGAGCAGCCGTCCGGCTACACCGAACCGCTGCTGCATGCCTGGCGTTTGCGCTTCAAAGAGGAGGCCTAAGTAATGTGGGAGGGGCTTTAGCCGCGACCAAACAACTACAAAAAGCTCGCGGCTAAAGCCCCTCCCACTGAGCAGTAACAAGCCCTGACGGTTTCTGACCGTCGGGGCTTTCGAGCATGAGCGCGGCGATGGGTGATCCCTGCCGTCGCGGCTCGCGGAAAGGTCGGTGCCGTAGCGCCCGCCCCTTCCAGATGCGTGGCGCCGGGTGTCCCCGGAAAACTGTGGTTCACAAGAAAAAGAAGGAACCAACCCATGAGTCAAACGCTGCTGTCCATCCTGGCCTTCGTGCCATTGGTGCTAGCGGGTGTACTGCTGATCGGCTTTCGCTGGCCGGCCAAGTACGCGATGCCGCTGGTGTTCGTCCTCACCGCCCTGATCGGCCTGCTGGCCTGGGACATGTCCCTCAACCGGGTCATCGCCTCCAGTCTGCAGGGGCTGATTCTCACAGCCGCGATCCTGTGGATCATCTTCGGCGCGATCCTGCTGCTGAACACCCTCAAGCACTCAGGAGGGATCGCGGCAATTCGCCGGGGCTTCTCCAACATCAGCCCGGATCGCCGCGTGCAGGCGCTGATAGTTGCCTGGCTGTTCGGCTGCTTCATCGAGGGTGCCTCCGGTTTCGGCACCCCCGCCGCCGTGGCCGCGCCGCTGCTGGTAGCGCTGGGCTTCCCGGCACTGGCCGCCGTGGTGCTGGGGATGATGGTGCAATCGACGCCGGTATCCTTCGGCGCAGTGGGCACGCCTATCCTGGTCGGTGTCGGTTCGGGTCTGGACAGAACCGGCATCACCGAGCAACTGGTGGCCACCGGCAGCAGCTGGGAAGCCTTCTTCCACCTGATCTACTCGCGGGTAGCCATCACCCACGGCCTGATCGGCCTGCTGATGCCGCTGATCATGGTGATGATCATGACGCGCTTCTTCGGCAAGAATCAGAGCTGGAAGGAAGGCCTGGCCATCGCGCCATTCGCCATCTTCACCGCCTTCGCCTTCTCCCTGCCGTACATGGCAGCCGGCGTGTTCCTCGGCCCGGAATTCCCCTCGATGATCGGCGCCCTGGTCGGCCTGGCCATCGTGGTACCGGCCGCCAAGGCCGGCTTCCTGCTGCCGAAGGACAGCTGGGACTTCGCTGATCCCAAGGACTGGCCGTCCGACTGGATGGGCAAGATCGAGATGAAGCTCGACGAAGTGGCTGGCAAGGCGCCGATCTCGGTGCCCATGGCCTGGGCGCCCTACCTGCTGCTAGCGGTGTTCCTGGTGGTGTCGCGCACCTTCCCCGAGCTCAAGGCGGCAATGCTGGGCCTGAGCTTCGGCTGGAAAGACATCCTCGGTGAGACCGGCGTGTCCGGCACCATCGAGCCGCTGTACCTGCCGGGTGGCATCCTGTGCATGGTCGTGCTGGTGACCTTCTTCCTGCATCGCATGCGCTTCTCCGAGCTCAAGGCGGCGGTGGGCGAGTCGAGCAAGACCCTGCTCGGCGCCGGCTTCGTGCTGATCTTCACCATTCCCATGGTGCGCATCCTGATCAACTCCGGCGTCAATGGCAGCGACCTGGTGTCGATGCCGGTGGCCATGGCGCAACTGGTGGCTGACAGCGTCGGCGGGGTGTACCCGTTCTTCGCCCCGGCCGTCGGCGCTCTGGGCGCCTTTATCGCCGGCTCCAACACTGTGTCCAACCTAATGCTGTCGCAGTTCCAGCTCAACGCTGCGGAACTGATTGGCGTGTCCGGGGCGATGATGGTCGCGGTGCAGTCGGTTGGTGCGGCAGCGGGCAACATGATCGCCATCCACAACGTGGTGGCAGCCTCGGCCACGGTCGGTCTGCTCGGGCGTGAAGGCATCACCCTGCGCAAGACCATCCTGCCGACACTCTACTATCTCGCCATGGCCGGCCTGATCGCGCTGATAGCGATGTACGGCATTGCCCTGACCGATCCACTGATGGCCAGTCGCTAAAGCCTGGCGGGTTGTGCCCGGCACGACCCGACTTTGGTTGGCCCTCCGGCTGGCGGCGTTTGCCGCTGGCCGGCTTGGCGCATCAGTTCAATTGCGGTAGCTTGCGACGCGCAACACCGTGAGATTGGCCTGAGGTTTATATGAAAAAGTGGCAATGCGTGGTCTGTGGACTGATTTACGACGAGAGCCAGGGCTGGCCGGATGACGGCATCGTTCCCGGCACCCGCTGGGAAGACGTGCCGGAAGACTGGCTATGCCCGGACTGCGGCGTTGGCAAGATGGATTTCGAGATGATCGAAATCGGCTGATCACGCCTGGTTTTCAGCAAAACGGCGACCCAAGGGTCGCCGTTTTTCATTTCAGGCCGCATGCCAGAGCGGCTCCCGAGTCGCGCTCGAAAAAATCCTCAGCACCATTTAATCAGCGCTGGAAGCCGGTCGCCCTTCACTTACAGCAGGCAATCACAGCCAGCTTCACTCAACTGAAGGAATACCGTCATGGCTCTGTCGATTCATACCAACTACTCCTCGCTGATCACCCAGACCAACCTCGGCAAGACCAACAATGCTCTGGGCACCAACCAGCAGCGCCTGGGCACCGGCCTGCGCATCAACTCCGCCGCCGACGACGCTGCTGGCCTGCAGATCGCCACCCGCCTGAACGCTCAATCGCGCGGTATGGACGTAGCCATCCGCAACACCGGTGACTCCGTCTCCCTGCTGCAGACCGCCGAAGGCGCGCTGACCGAGATGACCGACATCGTCCAGCGCATGAAAGACCTGGCCACCCAGGCGGCCAACGCCACTGCCAGCGAAAAAGACCGCGACGCGATGCAGTCCGAGTATGACCAACTGGGTCAGGAACTGGGCAACATTGTCAAGAACACCAAGTACGCTGGCGAGAACCTGTTCAGCGACGGCACCACCACCGACGGTACCGCCGGCAAGTTCGGCGCAGCCATGGACTTCCAGATCGGCGCCAGCGCCGCCGAGACCCTGACCCTGGACGTCACCACCCCGCTGGGTGACCTGGCCACCGCTCTGGACGGCCTGTCCGCTCAGTACGCTACGCCGGACAGCACCACTCCGGGCACCGAGATCGCTGGCGCCGACGGCACCGCAGCCAACGGCATGATCGACACCCTGAGCGACGCGCTGGACAGCATCGGCGAACTGCGTGCCCAGTTTGGTGCAAACATCAACCGCCTGAACCACACCGCCAACAACCTGAACAACATGAAGGACAACACCGACATGGCCAAGGGTCGCATCATGGATGCCGACTTCGCCAAGGAAAGTGCCAACATGAGCAAGAACTCCATGCTGATGCAGTCCGGCATCTCCATGCTCAAACAAGCCGGCCAGATGCCGGGCATGGTCATGTCCCTGCTGGGCTGATCCCGCGTCATCCAGGCGCAATGGATTGCGCCCCCCCTTCTACGCCCCGCCACTGCGGGGCGTTCTTCATGGTCTCTGGACCATTGCCTGCCTCATCACCAAAATTGATCAACCGTAATCGAATTGCGGCATGATCGAGCAGCTTTCACTATTATCCTTGATCGCGTCGCCTTAACCCGCAGAGTGGCTAGTATTCGGCTGCGTCTGGCTAGCAAGACCATTACGGGACGCGGCCATTGACTGGCACAAGACTTGCCACTGCATATTCCTGACGCCAGAATGCCGACCACTCATCGCCCGGATTTTTCCAGTCGGAAACGCCGCTCGCCTTAAGGACCGCATGAATTCCAGCTCCGATACGCCGCTCGCCGAGCCGGGAAGCAATATTGCCTGCCTGATCATCAAGACCGGACGCAATGATTGCTACGCACATTTCTATCCAGCGTTGTATCAACTGACCCTGGTCAAAAGCGGCATCGAGGAGAAAATCGACCTGGGCTACTCTGGCAGCCGCCTGCTCGAGCGCCTACTGCAAGAGCCCGGTGAAGTGGTGTCGCGTGACGAACTGATGAACCATGCCTGGGCCGATCGGGTCGTCGGTCAAGGCAGCCTGAACCAGCAGATCTATACCCTGCGCCAGGTGCTAGGCGACGAGAAAAATCGCGAGATCATTCAGACCCTGCCGCGCCGTGGCTATCTGCTCAACCCCAATTTTCTGGTCTATCCGCCAAGCATCGACGACATCGGTGCCGTCAGCGAACCACTCGATACGCCGACGCTACAACCTGCCTTTCTGCACCGCCACAGTCGCCAGCGGACATCCTGGCTGATCCTTCTGAGCCTGTTCAGCACCATAGGCATTGCACTGTTCACTGCGCTGTACAGCATCAGTCAACCCGCAGACCTGCATAGCAGTGAAATGAATCTGGGCTCACTGCACGTGCGCTACACCGATCAGGATCCACAAAGGCTGCAACAGCTGATCCTGCAAACCCACGGGCTAACCAGTCGGCTTACGGTACTGGCCAGCAAACCGGCCAACCTGGTTCTGAGCCTGCGCGGCGGTTTCTATGAACTGCTGTGCCTGCAGGCCAACGGTGGTGCACGCTCGCTGATGCTGCACGAAAGCCAGCTGAATCAGGTGGCCGATACCCAACTGAGCAGGTGCCTGCGATGAGCCAGGGCAAACAGTGCGGTATCAGCGGTGGCTGGTTGCTGACCATGCTCGCCACGGCCCTGGCGATGCTGCTGAGCATGCTCGTGCTATGGCTGAACTTCATCTCCAGCGCCGAACTCGATGGTCGTTACCAGTCCACCGGCCAAGTTCATCTGAGTAATGGTCAGGTGCTGGAAATCAGCCACAGCCTGCAAGTCAACCACGGTCGCTTCTATGCCATGACCCGGCAAGGCGACAGCATCCTGGAGACGTCGGGGGTGGTGGAGTACGGTTTTCTCGGCAACTACCGGCTGCGCGTCGAAGATGGCCAGGTCACCGGACTGGCCAGCGAAACCGACGACGAACTGGTGTTCAACCTGCTCTATGGTCGACATAAGGGTTCGACCATTCGCCTGACCAGCCTCGATGGCTGCCTCTATGCGCTGGAGACTCGGCAGATCTACTGCCCGACGCACAATCTTTAGAGCGGAACTGGACACAGCTCAGGACTCCGGCGCGCTGAGCTGCGCACCCTCGGCACGGTATTCCACGCGCACCTGGGCCTCACCGAACAACTCGCGGTACAGGCCTTCGGCCTGACTGGTCAGCAACAGCAGCTCGATACGGCGGTTGGCACCGTTCTCCGGATCCTTCGGCAACAAGGGCATGCCATCCGCTTGAGCGGTGACCTGCAGCACAGTGCTGGCTGGCAGGCCGGCCTCGACCATCACGTTACGTGCACGCAATGCGCGGTCGCCGGACAGGTTCCAGTTGTTGTAGCCACCGACGACGCCACGATAAGGCGTGGCATCAGTATGGCCGCTGATGATCAGATGATTGTCGACCTTGGCCAGAATGGCGGCCAGACGTTCGAGCAGCCTGGCAAAATGCGGATCCAGTCGCGCGCTACCGCGGCTGAACATGAAACGCTGGGCGTCGTCCTTGATCAGGATGCGCAACCCCTGCGGCACCACCTGGACTTCGATATTGGCCTCGGCATCCAGTTGCAGCGCCAGCTCTTCCATCAGCTTGGCCAGCTCCTGCATCTGCAGCGGCTCGGCAAAGTGCGGGCGCCGCGGCTCGCCGGGCTGGCCCTCGCCCAGGGCCGCGCCGGGGTCTTCCTGCGGCGTGCGTGCACGATTCTCGGGGTCGCGGCGCGGGGCGACCTGCACCGGCACGCCATCGAGGTCCAGCGGCGTGGTGCTGGTACCGTCGAAGATGCCGGCGCCACCATCGACCAACGGGTTGTTCAGCATATCGGCATTGGCGCGGCTGGCATCCTGGGTCTGCGGCTGGATGATCCACAGCACCATGAACAACGCCATCATGGCCATGGTGAAGTCAGCGAAGGCCACCTTCCAGGCACCGCCATGCTCGTCGTGGCCACCTTTCTTGCCACGCCGCTTGATGATGATCTCGTGGCCTTCGCCGCCGCGCTGTTTCATGCAGCGTCCCTTTCATCTTCGTAACGGTTGACCCAGATCTCCAGCTGCTTGAAGGCTGGCTTGACGTCCTGCTCGATCAGCTTGCGCCCGGCATCCACCGCCAGCAGCGTGGGCTTGCCGGCGACATGCGCAACCAGGGTGGTGCGCACGCATTCGAGCGCCGACATCTCGGTCTTGATGCGCTGCCCCATGGCGCTCGACAGCGGCTCCATCACGCAATAGCACATGAAGATGCCGAGGAAGGTACCCACCAGCGCCGCAGCCACGTGGGCACCGATTTCGGCCACCGAGCCGCCGATGTTGCCCATAGTGATGACGATGCCGAGGATCGCCGCCAGGATGCCAAAGCCCGGCATGGCTTCGCCGATCTTGTGCAGCGAGCGCGACGGCTGCATCAGCACATGCTCCATGGCCTCCAGTTCCTGCTCGAGGAAACCTTCGAGTTCGTGGGCGCTGATCTTGCCCATGGCCATCAGCCGGAAGTTGTCGGCAATGAAGGCCATCAGGTTCTTCTCCTGACGGATCAGCGGGTACTTGGCGAACAGTTCACTCTGCTCGGGCTCCTCGATATGCGCATCGAGCACCTTGAGGCCGCCGACATCGACCATCTCCAACAGCTCATAGAGCAGCATCAACAACTGGCGCTGAAACTCCTCGCCACGTTTCTTGTAGACGAACACGCCTTTGATCTGATGCAGCATTTCCAGCAGCACATCCTTGGGATTGGCCACCACCAGAGCGCCAAAGCCTGCACCGACGATGATGATCACCTCGGCCGGCTGCCAGAGCATGGCCAGCTCGCCATGGGCCATGACGTAGCCACCGAGCACACAGGCGACGATGATCAATGCACCTAATAACTTCTGCACCCTAGCCTCTCTCGTTCAGGTAGCGACTGGCCTTGGCGATCGCCTGCTTGCTCAACTGGCAGACGCGCGCGTCGCTCAGCTCCAGCACCAGGGCGATTTCCTTGAGGCTCAGCTCATGTTGGTAGTAAAGGGTCAGCACCAGTCGCTCGCGCTCGCTGAGCTGACTCAGTGCCTGCACTAGCAGGCGCTCCTTGAGCACACGATCCTCGACGCCGCTGGCACCACAGGCGAAACCCTCGTGACCGTTCTGCAGCAGCTCGTCGAGGCTCTCGATGGCCTCGCAGGCATCGGCCTGGAGGAATTCGTGGTAATCCTTGGCGCTGATCCCGGCGGCCTGGAGGATTTCCTCTTCCTGTGGCACGCGACCTAGCTGCCGCGCCAATTGGCGGATGGCATCGCGAATCCGGTGAGTCTGCTGACGCACCTGGCGCGGGCGCCAGTCCTGGCGGCGCAGTTCATCGAGAATCGCGCCCCGGATACGCAGCGCAGCGAAACGGCCGAACTGCTCGTCCGGCGTGCCATAGCGACGCAGGCATTCGAGCAGCCCCATCAGGCCGATCTGCTCCATGTCCTCGCGGTCAAGCACCTGGTTAGCCTGCAGCGCCAGCTGGCTGACGATGCGTTTGACCAGCGGCAGATACTGCAAGAGCCACTTTTGCTCGGCTCCGGGAGCGAACAGTGCAGCCCCACCCTGTTCAGCGGCGTAGCGGTAGTCGATGGCGCAGGTGGCGTTCATGGGCAGGGTCTGCTCTCTACTGGACGATCAGCTTGCTGACCAGCACGTTGGCGAATGGCATCGCCAGCTTCTTGCTGGCGAAGTCATCGAACAGCGCGCTTTCCAGGCTGCTCTGCAAATCGGGAATGGGCATGGCACGCAACTTCTCGAAGGTCATCGCAGACAGGTGGGCGACCACCGAATTGCGCACCATCGGGTCGATCTGCTCGAGCTTCTTCGGATCGGTTTCGAGATCGGCCTGCAGTACCAGATCGAGCACGAAATAATGCTCGCGGCTCTCCCCCTTCAGGCTGACAATGACCTTCTCGATGGGAAAGAAGCGGTATTCGCTGGTCGCCTCCTCGGCATCGGCACTTGCCGTAGACAGGCCGAGCAGCGGCTGCCCGGACTGCATAGAGCGCAGCGTCGCGTAGTTGAAGACGGTACCGCCGATCACCACCAGGGTATTGAAGATCAGCAGCAACAGGATGATGCGCGGCATTGTCATGATTGGTTCTCGATCTACTTGCAAAGGGTTAAACGGTGACCAGCACGTCGCTGGTCGAATCCAGGTTGCCGCGCTCGCTGCCTGCTGCTGAAATCCTCGCTGCCTGCACCGGTTCTTCACCCTGCCAGGCCTGACGTGGCTGTCCCTGTTGACGGCCTCCTTGTGCATCGGCAGAGACCTGCACGTTGACCTGCACGAAGTTCTGCCCCACCAGTTCCTGACGCAGGCGCTCGCTGGTCTGCTGCAGCAGGCGGACGACATCGGCATTGGCGGCCGACAGCTGCACGCTCAAGCGGCCGGACTCATGACTGAGGAAGATTTCCAGGCTGCCCAACTCCGGTGGGTCGAGGCGAATGGTCGCGTTTTGGATGCGCTGACTGATCTGCAGATCCACATGCTCACGCAGGCTGGCTAGCATCTGCTCGCCCCACTGCGCCTGCGGTGCGTGCAGCTTGAGGTGGCGCTCGGCTGTCACTGGCGCAGGCATCGCCTGGCTGGAGGTGGCGGTCAATGGAACCGACTTGTCGCCGTCAACAGCCGTACTCGGCAGCCGCTCAAGAGCGATTACATCGATCATTTCGCTCGCTGCGGCTGACGAGGCCATCTGAACCGCAACCTCACCGGTCATTTGTGCTACCGAAGCGCTCAGGACCTGAGCCGTCGGTAGCGGTGCCGAATGGCTTACGGCTGACACAACACGCGCAGGCTCAACAGGTGGTTGCTCGCGTGGTTGTACCTGCGGCTGGACCAGCGGCTCGATTGGCAACGCTGCAGTTGGCTCGTCCTGCTCTGGCGCCCTCTGCTCATACGGCACGGGCTCTGGCGATTCACGCGCCTCGATACGGACCGCCTGCTGGCTCAGCACGCTGGCCAACCACTGTTCGGCATCGGCCTCGCTGAGAGTGAATGCCACGGGAGCAGCACCCTCATTCAGTGGTGCCTGTACCTCGGCGGCAGTGAATGCCTGCACAGTCATCTGCAGATCAAAAGCAGGAGACTCATCGGCGCCACTCCGAGCCTGAGTGAAGCCGGCTGGCAGGCTCTGCCCAGTGGCGTCGTTCAGGTTGATCTGAGCATTGCTATTGATCAGTTGCAGCACCTTTTATCTCCCATCCTGGTACAGATCGACGCGCATGTAGGCACTGCGCCCTTCGGCGTATTCCAGATGCGTCAGCAGTAACCGACGCACTCGCTCGCACTCCTCGGCGCAGGCGATACACGCCTGGCCATGCAACTGCTGCAACTGACGCTTGGCCTCACGCACTTCGTCGCTCAGGCTGGGTAGCCCGAGTAACAGTTGCAGGCAGGAACGAATCACCGAATCGATCTCGCCGATCCGTGACCAATCACCCTGCTGCAGGGCTTCCGCCAACTGGCCGTGCAACTGCTGCAGCGCACGCAGTTCACTTACGCGTTGCATTCACGCCTTCCCAGCCCTCGCGCAGCACACCGAGCAGGCCGACAACTTCGTCGAGCCCCTCCAGCGACAGGCTTACACTGACGTCGGAGAGGCGATAAATGCAGTAGTCATAGAGTCGTGCCAAGCCCTGCACCAGTTCACCACCGCTCTCGTAATCGAGTGCACCGTTGAGGCCGCCCAGGATGTTCAGGCACTTCTCCAGGGACTGGCCCTTCTGTTGGTAACGCTTGGCCTCAATATGACCGCGGGCACGCGCCAGCTCGTCAAGCAGACCATCGAACAGCACGAGCACCAGCTCGTAGGGAGAGGCCGCAGCGGCACGCGCCTCAAGATCCACGGTGCGATAACTGTCGTAACTTTCGTTGAGGTTGTAGGCACTCATCAGAACATTCCGTAAGTCTGCTCCATCGCCGCCATGGTCTGCATGAGACCGGTGTACTGGCGGAGATAGCGGCTGTAGTAGGAGTCGTACTGCTTCTGGATGGTGTCGAACTGTTGATCGACACGACGCAGTTGGCTATTGAGGGTGTCCTTGCGATTGGTCAGCAAACCACCGGCGCTGCTGGTGTAGACCGCCAGGTTCTTGTCCAGGGTGTCGAGCAGATTGCCCTTATCGGTGAACAGTTTCTCGAAGCCTTCCGGATTGGCAGCCACCGCCTTTTCGAAGCGAGCGTTGTCGATGGTCAGCTTGCCATTGCGGTCGGCGGCAATGCCGAACTCGGTCAGGCTCACGCCCCCAAACGAGGTGCGCACCAGCTGGTTGAGCATGCCCTCGATAGCCCGAATGCTGGCATCACCGGCCAGGACCCCACGGGTACCACTTTCGCCGCCACTGGCGGTGAGCGTGTCGAAGCTGGTCATCAACGCATTGAAAGCGCTGACGAAGGTTTGCGCCTTCTCCTTGGTGGCTTTCTGGTCCTGGCCGACCTCCATGGTCAGCGGTGCGTCACCGCTCTTGTGTGTCTTGTTGAAGGTCAGGCTGACGCCGTCGATGACGTTATCGAAGGTGTTGCTGGTGCTGGTCAGCTCGATACCCGCCTCGCCGCCCAGGCGCACGATGGCATCCTTGGCGACCGAGAGCTCCTGACGCGCGGCGACCGCGCCCTCGAATGCGCCGTTGCCCGCAGCGCTCAGGCTGATGGCCTGGTCGGCACCGGTCTTCTCACTGGTCAGCACCAGGTTGACCTGGCCATTGCTGCGCACCAGCGTCGCCTTGACGCCGCTATTGCCATCGGCGCCATTGATGGCCGCGGCCAGTTCGTCGAGGGTGGCGACGGAGCCGAGGTCGATATTGAACGAGTCGCCGCCCTGGCCGATGGTCAGGCTACCGCTGCCCAGATTGCCGTCCTGCAGGCTTTGCAAGGCCACCTGGCTCTTGCTGGCCAGCTGCTGAACGAAGAAGTCGTAACTGCCAGCCACTGCCTTGGTGCCTACTGTGGCGCTGGCATAGCCTTCCTGACTGAAGCTCGCACTGTTGACCAACATGCTGCTGCCAGCCAGCTTGAGACCACTGGCAGCCGTCTTGAAGGTCTTCAATGCGGTGTCCAGCGTCGTCAGAGCGCCTAGCTGCGCCTTGTATGCCGCCTCGTTGCGATTGGCCTTGGCCAACTGGCCCTGAACTTCATACTGGGCCAGCTGGGTCGCCATGCTTTGAACGTAATCTGAATCGATAGCCATAGTCGGACACCCGTTTTCCTGAGAGATAGCAATAGCGGTGCCAACAGCTGAAACCCTTGATTCAAAGGGCTTACAGCAAACCGCCAGGTGAAAGATCCTTTCCGCTCACGATGCTGCGGAAGGCGGGCGGAAGAATGGCTTCCGCCTGCGACACACAGCGGGCGGACGCACGCCTTACACAGGCGACATGCAGAAGGTCTGACTTAAGGGAGAAGTGAGGAGAGTGCCGTCGACCGCTACCTACCCGCGACAGCGGCACGCGTTCGCGATGCGCACGGCGCACCCTACCGATTGCGTTGCGGGTCGCTGCGCACCGATGGCGCCGAGCTACGGCGAAAATGCGAACGAAGGGTGAACCTGCGACAGGTTCCGGGTGAGCTGTTCAGGCGGGCGCTGGGAACAGACTATTCACCACCGACGGCGAAGTTGGGCAGGCTGTTGACTGGCTGGCGGAAGTTGAAGGGAATGGACTCGACCGCTAGGCCGACGTTGCGCTGGACCACGAAGTGCAGGTGGGGGCCGGTGCTGTTGCCGGTATTGCCGGAGCGCGCCAGCAGGCTGCCGGTGTCCACCCGCTGACCTTCACGCACGCTCACCGAGCCTTTCATCAGGTGCAGGTAGACGCCCATGGTGCCGTCATCATGCAGGATGCGCACGAAATTGCCGGCCGGGTTGTTGCCGCGCCCGCTCTGCTGGTTCTCGGTTTTCACCACCACACCGGCGCGCGCGGCGACGATGGGCGTGCCTTCGGGCATGGCGATGTCTACCGCGTAGCGGCCCTTGGCGGTGAAGTGACTGTAGGTGCCGTTGGCGCCCTGGGTCTGGCGGAACGGGCCGCCGCGCCAGGGCAGCGGATAGCGATGGATGCTCGGCTGCAAGCGCGGGTCGCCCAAGGCATAACGCAACCTGGGCTTGTAGCGCAGTGGCTTGGAGGCGTCCTGGGCGGTGAGGGTGGCCAGGCGGATATTGCTGCGCGGCGGCAGTACCCAGCGAAGCGGTTTTCCCGGCGCACCGATGGCGTTCTGCACCTGTTCCAGCTTCAGCTCGATTTCTACCGGGGCATAGAGGTCGTTGCGCACCAGCAGGGTTTCGCCGGCTTCGTGCTTCTTGGTTTCCAGCTTCACCTGGTTGTCCAGGCGCTCGACCATGCGGTCGTTGAACACGAACACCTGGGCGCCAGGCGCTGCCTGGTCGCTATAGGTCACCACGCCGTTCTTGTCGACGTATTTGTAGATGGTCAGCGCAGCGGCTTGGCTACTGAGAACCAGCAGGCTGCAGAGAAAAATCAGACGCCCTAGCATAACGACTCGGATCTTATGGCTTTTTGATATCCGGGCTAGGAAGACTAGCAGCGCGGCACGGCACATGCGAGCTACCGGCCGTCAGGCTGTGAACCGGCTCACCGCCGCCGGTCGGCAGACATCAGGTTTCCAGCATTCGCAGGGCGGGGTAACCCGTCATCAGGCACCGGGGCTGAAATGCTTCTGTGCGGTGCCGCGGGCGATCAGGCGCGACAGGTAGTCGAGCTTCTGCGGGTCGCGATCAACGAAGCGGAACGTCAGTTGCAGCCACTCGCTATCGGGCTTGGGTTCGAACGCCGCCACCGCGTGCAGATAGCCGTTGAGCCGCGCGGTTTCCGCCGCCTCGCCCTGCTCCAGGTCGAGCACCGCACTTTCCAGAACCTGGGGCAGTTGCTCGGTACGCTTGACCACCAGCAATGCCTCCTTGAGGCTCAGCGCCTTGATCACACAGGCCATGCTGCCACTCGGTAAGCGCAGCTGACCCTGGCCACGGCCAGCCGGTGATTTGCTCGGGGCCGCGGCTGCCGGTGCTGCGCTCGGCGCAGCTTGAGCTGCAGGTACGGGCATCGCGGCGCTGGGTTTGACCACCTCAGCCTTGCCACCGGTGAGGGCGGCCAGCGAGTCGTTGGCGAAACTGCCGGTGCTGAGCATCTTCGGTGGTGCGCTGGCAGCCAGGGCTTGCAGTTTGCCGGCGCGGCTCAGGGCTTTCTTCACCTTGGTCACCAACTGCTCGTTGGAGAACGGCTTGCCGATGTAATCGGAGACCCCGGCCTGGATCGCCTGCACCACGTTTTCCTTGTCGCCGCGGCTGGTGACCATGATGAAGGGTGTGGTTTTCAGGTTGTCCTGCTCGCGGCACCAGGTCAGCAGTTCGAGGCCCGACATCTCCGGCATTTCCCAGTCGCAAAGGATCAGGTCGACCACTTGGCGGCTGAGCATCTGCTGCGCCTTGCGGCCATTGATCGCCTCCTCGATCTGTACGCCGGGGAAGTGATCGCGCAGCCCTTTCTTGACCAGATCACGGATAAAGGTCGCGTCGTCCACCACCAGCACACTGACTTTGCTCATCGGCCACTCCTGTACGAATGGCAGTAAGCATAGTCATGGCCAGTGGCCTAAGGCCAACGGAAAACGTCGGGCACGCAACAAATCGCGCAAACGCAACGGCCCGGGAAGTCCCGGGCCGTCAGCGTATAGCGGGCATCACCCCCTGGACTTGCCCTCGACCTCTTCGCGCATACGGGTCAGGCCGATGTGACGCACATCGGTGCCACGCACCAGGTAGATCACCAGTTCGGCGATGTTGCGCGCATGATCGCCGATGCGCTCCAGCGAGCGCAGCACCCAGATCACGTTGAGCACGCGGGTGATGGAGCGCGGGTCTTCCATCATGTAGGTGACCAGCTCGCGCAGCGCCGTCTTGTACTCGCGGTCGACGGTCTTGTCGTGCTGGGCCACGGCCAGAGCCAGGTCGGCATCGAAACGGGCGAAAGCGTCGAGCGCATCCTGCACCATCTTGCGCACCTGATCACCGATGTGACGGATCTCCACGTAGCCGCGCGGGGCTTCACCTTCTTCGCTGAGAAGGATGGCGCGCTTGGCGATCTTGGTCGATTCGTCACCAATGCGCTCGAGGTCGATCACCGACTTGGAGATGCTGATGATCAGGCGCAGATCAGAGGCCGCTGGCTGGCGACGGGCGAGGATGCGCACGCATTCCTCGTCGATGTTGCGCTCCATCTGGTTGATCTGGTCATCGATCTCACGCACTTGCTGGGCCAGGCCGGAGTCGGCCTCGATCAGCGCGGTAACGGCGTCGTTGACCTGCTTTTCCACCAGGCCGCCCATGGCCAGCAGATGGCTGCGCACTTCTTCCAGTTCGGCGTTGAACTGCTGGGAGATGTGCTGGGTAAGGTTATCTTTGTTGATCATGTTTCGCTCCGCGAAAGCTGCCAGCTTGGGTGACCATGGTGCGCACGGCGCACCCTACACGTTGAGTTTCAGCACTAAGGCCCTTGGAAAATGCTCTCTGGCGCGAAGGGCGCGCGCTGACAGTACGAGTAGTACGGCAAGCGCGCCCGACAAAGCCTGGGAGTGTTTGCCATGGCCTTAGCCATAGCGACCGGTGATGTAGTCTTCTGTCTGCTTCTTGGCCGGGTTGGTGAACAGCGTGTCGGTATCGCCGAACTCGATCAGTTTGCCCATGTACATGAACGCGGTGTAATCGGAAACGCGCGCCGCCTGCTGCATGTTGTGGGTCACGATGACGATGGTGTACTTGCTCTTGAGCTCGTAGATCAGCTCTTCGACCTTCAGCGTGGAGATCGGGTCGAGTGCCGAGCAGGGTTCGTCGAGCAGCAGCACTTCGGGCTGCACCGCCACGGTACGGGCGATCACCAGACGTTGCTGCTGACCACCGGACAGGCCCAGCGCCGAATCGTGCAGACGGTCCTTGACCTCGTCCCACAGCGCCGCGCTCTTCAGCGCCCACTCCACCGCCTCATCGAGCACACGCTTGCTGTTGATGCCCTGGATACGCAGGCCATACACCACGTTCTCGTAGATGCTCTTGGGGAACGGGTTGGGCTTCTGGAACACCATGCCGACGCGGCGGCGCAACTCGGCGACATCCTCGCCCTTGCGGTAGATGTTGCGTCCGTCGATGTTGATCTCACCTTCCACGCGGCAACCGTCGACCAGATCGTTCATGCGGTTGAAGGTACGCAGCAGGGTCGACTTGCCGCAGCCGGACGGGCCGATGAAGGCGGTCACGCGCTGCTTGGGGATATCCATCTTGACCTCGAACAGCGCCTGCTTCTGGCCGTAGTAGAGGTTGAGACCCGGCACTTCGATGGCCGTGGTCTCGTTGGCCAGGCTCAGGCTCTGCTTGTCACGGCCGAGTGCGGCCAGATCGATACCGTGGGTATGGGTTTCGTGTTGCATAAACTCACTCCGTTCGTAGCTACAAGCTGCAAGCTGCGCACCGGCGGTGCGCGACTCGTAGCTGCGTTAGTGATCCAGCGCCTTGTACTTCTCGCGCAGGTGGTTACGGATATAGACCGCGGTCAGGTTGAGCAGGGCGATGACGATCACCAGCAGCAGCGCCGTGGCGTAAACCAGCGGGCGAGCGGCCTCGACGTTGGGGCTCTGGAAGCCGACGTCGTAGATGTGGAAGCCCAGGTGCATGATCTTCTGATCCAGGTGCAGGTAAGGGTAGTTGCCGTTGAGCGGCAGGGTCGGTGCCAGCTTGACCACACCCACCAGCATCAGCGGCGCCACCTCACCGGCGGCACGCGCCACGGCGAGAATCAGGCCGGTCATCATCGCCGGGCTGGCCATCGGAATGACCACCTTCCACAGCGTCTCGGCCTTGGTCGCACCGAGCGCCAGCGAACCCTCGCGCACCGCTCGCGGGATGCGCGCCAGACCTTCCTCGGTGGCGACGATCACCACCGGCAGGGTGAGGATCGCCAGCGTCAGCGAGGCCCACATCAGGCCCGGCGTGCCGAAGGTCGGTGCCGGCGCAGACTCGGGGAAGAACAACTGGTCGATCGAACCACCCAGTACATAGACGAAAAAGCCCAGACCGAATACGCCGTAGACGATCGACGGTACGCCGGCCAGGTTGTTCACCGCAATGCGGATCACCCGGGTCAGTGCGCCTTGGTGCGCGTATTCACGCAGGTACACCGCAGCGATCACGCCGAACGGGGTGACGATCACCGCCATCAGCATGACCATCAGCACGGTACCGAAGATGGCCGGGAAGATCCCGCCTTCGGTGTTGGCCTCACGCGGCTCGTCGCTGACGAATTCCCATAGCTTCATGGCATAGAAGCCGAGCTTGTCGACGGTGCTCATGGCGTTCGGGCGGAAGGCACGAACAATCTTGCCCAGGGCGATCTCGGTCAGACGGCCATCGCTGGCGCTCAGGGTCACACTGTCACGGTTGATCTGCTGGGTCAGCGCCACCATGCGCTCTTCGAGCACCTTGTACTCGGCATTCCACGCATCGCGGCGGGCATCCATGTCGGCCTGTGCGGCAGCATCCAGCTTGTCCTGCAGCTGCAGCTTGCGGCCCTCCAGGCGGATACGTTCGAGGCCATGGTTGATGCGGCCGATGTCACGCTTCTCCAGGCGCACCAGCTGCGCATGCAGGTCGTCGACACGATCCAGGCGCTCCTGCAATGCCGCCCAGGCCGCATCACCCTCGGCGACCACCTGGCCGCCTTCCTTGACGTTGACCAGGTTGCCGTAGAAATTGCCCCACTCGCGGCGCTCCAGCACGGTGATGCCAGCCGGCTTGCGCGGATTGCTCAGCCATTCGCCAACCACCCAGGTGAAGTCAGCACCGAACAGATCGCGGTTACCCACCTTGAACAGCTCGCGGGTCATGAACTCGCCACCCTCGGCGGCGACCGGCATGCCGGCGGCAGCGAGACGTGCACGCGGCACCTCCTCCACCTGCACCACTTCACCCAGCAGTACCCGTGCCTCCTGACCGGGCACCTGATAGTCGGCCTCGAGGATATCCGCCGGCCAGAAGTGGCCAAGACCGCGGGAGGCGATCACCGCCAGCAGGCCGAGGGTCATGATGATGGCGATGGCCACTGCGCCCCCGCTCATCCACACGCCCGGAGCGCCGCTCTTGTACCAGGATTTCAGGTTGTTCTGTTTCACGGCATCACACCTTGAATGAAATCTTGCATTGCGCCCTTCTCCTGGGAGAAGGGCTGCTTTATCTCCCCTCTCCCGCTTGCGGGAGAGGGGTCGGGGGAGAGGGCTACGGCACGCGACCGAAACGCCCTCTCCCGCCCCTTCGGGGCACCCTCTCCCACAAGTGGGAGAGGGTCATCAGTTGGCCTGCTGCGCAGGCATGTTTTACAGGCTCGAATACTTGGTGCGCAGACGCTGGCGAATCAGCTCGGCCAGGGTGTTCATCACGAAGGTGAACATCAACAGCACCAGCGCGGCCAGAAACAGCACGCGGTAGTGAGTACCGCCGACCTCGGACTCGGGCATTTCGACCGCGACGTTAGCCGCCAGGGTGCGCATGCCTTCGAAGATGTTCACGTCCATGATCGGCGTGTTGCCGGTGGCCATCAGCACGATCATGGTCTCGCCGACAGCTCGGCCCATACCGATCATCAGCGCCGAGAAGATGCCCGGGCTGGCGGTGAGGATCACCACGCGAGTCAAGGTCTGCCAGGGCGTGGCACCGAGCGCCAGCGAGCCGAAGGTCAGGCTCTTGGGTACGCTGAATACGGCGTCTTCGGCGATCGAGTAGATGTTCGGGATCACCGCGAAACCCATCGCCAGACCGACCACCAGAGCGTTGCGCTGGTCGAAGGGAATACCCAGGTCGTTGGACAGCCACAGGCGCATGTTGCCGCCGAACAGCCAGTTTTCCAGATGGCCGCTGATGGCGATGGAGAACCAGCCCACGGCGATCACCACCGGAATCAGCAGCGCCGCCTCCCAGCCCTCGGGAACGCGGTGGCGGACGGTCTCAGGCAACTTGGTCCAGAGGAAACCGAACAACAGAATGCCCACCGGCGTCAGCAGCAACAGGCTGAAGATGCCGGGTAAGTGGTTCTCCAGGAACGGTGCGAGGAACAGACCGGCGAAGAAACCAAGGATCACCGTCGGCAGCGCCTCCATCAGCTCGATCACTGGCTTGACCTTGGTGCGCATGCGCGGCGCCATGAAGTAGGCGGTGTAGATCGCCGCGGCCACGGCCAGCGGAGCGGCCAGCAGCATCGCGTAGAACGCGGCCTTGAGGGTACCGAAGGCCAACGGCGAGAGGCTCAGCTTGGCTTCGAAGTCGGTGTTGGCAGAGGTCGACTGCCAAACGTAGTCAGGTTCTGGATAGCTTTCGTACCAGACCTTGCCCCACAGCGAGCTCCAGGAAATCTCCGGGTGCGGGTTGTCGACCACGAAGCGTTGTAGCTTGCCGTCCGACTCCACCAGCACACGGCTGGCACGCGGCGACAGAGCAGCGATGGCGCTACCTTCGGCGACCTGCTGCTTGAGCAGGGTGCGGTGTGCGGTGCTGTGGAAGATACCCAGACGACCGTCGGCATCCAGCGCCATGAAGCCCTTGCGGCGCTCCTCGGGCAGAATCTGGGTGATCGCGCTGTCGCCCAGCTGGAAGCTGCGGATCGACTGGAAGGTGGACTTGCCGTCCTTGTCACGCACCATGAACCACTGCTGGATGCCGCCCTTGGCATCACCGATCATGATCGAGATGCCGCCGAGCAGGCTGGTGGCGCTGGTGACGCGGTTGGAGGCGTCCTTGAGCAGTTCATAGCGACCGTTGAGGCTACGCTTGCGCAGGTCGAAGACATCCGCGCTGGAGTCGCCATTGAACACGTACAGCCACATCTGCCGCGGGTCGAGGATCAGTTGACTGATCGGCTCGCCGATCTGCGGCAGGGCGATGCGCTCTTCGCTGACGCTCACCTCACCGGTGAACAGATTTTCCTCGCGACCGAGGCTGATCAGGTGCAGCTCGTTACCGGTTGAACCGGCCAGCATCAGCGTGCCGCCATTGATGTTCAGGGCGACGTGCTCGAGCGGGCGGCCCTGCGGGTCGACCTCGATTGGCGTCTCGCCATAGGGGTATTCGATCTGCGGTGCGATGGTGCGCACGTTATCCGGGTAGGTGATCTTGTAGTTGTGCTGGATCACCAGCGCCTGGCCATTGGACAGACCCAGTACCACACGGCGCGTACCCGGCTGGTCCTGGGCGACGGAGGCGACGCTGACGCCTTCTGGCAGCGCCAACTGCAGGCGTTGCAGCGCTTCACCGCTCTTCAGTTCGAAGAACTGCACGGCACCGGCAGTATCCAGACGCATGGCCACCTGATTCTGCTCTTCGACAGCCAGCAACAGCGGCGCTTGCGCCTCGGCCAGCCAGGCTGGTTGCTGCACCTTGCGCGCATCGAGCTCGGCGCCTTGGAACATCGGCAACACGACGTGGGCCAGGTAGAAGAAGATCAGGGTGATGGCACCGAGCACCGCCAGACCACCGATGGAGACGTACCAACGCGCCATGCGGTCCTTCAGTGCACGCAGGCGACGCTTGCGTTGCAGGGCGGGGGTGTTGAAGTCGATCCCCAGGGGGTTCTGCGAGCGATTCACGGATTCGTTTGCCAAGTCATTCATGCGAGAAATCTCTGCGCGGGCTCAAGTGCAGCGCATAGGGCTGTCCAGGCTTGTCAATCTAGCGAGCTTGTATGACAGAAAGGTTACAGTCGCCTGACACGACGAAGCCCACCACTCACAGGAGCGGTGGGCTGCGTCGGCCATCAGATGAACATCAGTCGGCCGACATCGTCAGGCACTGAAATTACAGGCCCAGCTCCTTCATGGTCTTCTCGACCACTTTGGACGGCAGCGGGATGTAGCCATCCTTCACCACCACTTCCTGACCTTGCTTGGACAGCACCAGCTTGACGAACTCGGCGTCCAGCGGGCTCAGCGGCTGGTTCGGCGCCTTGTTCAGGTAGACGTAGAAGAAGCGAGCCAGCGGGTACTTGCCGGACAGGGCGTTGGTTTCGTTGGCTTCTTCGACCTGGCCGTTCTTGTCTACCAGCGGCACAGCGCGAACGCTGGAGGTCTTGTAACCGATGCCCGAGTAGCCGATGGCGTTCAGGGTGCTGGAGATCGACTGGACCACGGAAGCCGAACCCGGCTGCTCGTTGACGTTGGCCTTGAAGTCGCCTTTGCACAGGGCTTCTTCCTTGAAGTAGCCGTAGGTGCCGGATACCGAGTTACGACCGAACAGTTGAATCGGCTTGTTCGCCCACTCGCCAGTCAGACCGACGTCGCCCCAGGTTTTCAGGTCCTTGTCTTCACCGCACAGACGCGTGCTGGAGAAGATCGCATCGACCTGATGCATGGTCAGCGACTTGACCGGGTTGTCCTTGTGCACGAACACGGCCAGGGCGTCGATGGCTACCGGAACGGCGGTCGGCTTGTAGCCATACTTTTCTTCGAAGGCCTGGATTTCACTGTCCTTCATCGGACGGCTCATCGGGCCCATGTTGGCGGTGCCTTCGGTCAGCGCGGGTGGCGCGGTGGAGGAACCGGCGGCCTGGATCTGGATGTTGACGTTGGGGTAGTTCTTCTTGAACTCTTCTGCCCACAGGGTCATCAGGTTGGCCAGCGAGTCGGAACCGACGCTGGACAGGTTGCCCGATACACCGGAAGTCTTTTCATAGGCTGGCAGAGCCGGGTCGACGGCGGCTACAGCAGATACGGCGCTTACGCCAGCGGCGGCGAAAGTCAGGGCCGCCATCAAACGCTTCAGTTTCATGCCTTGCTCCTAGCAGGATAGTGTTGGATGGAACGGGCCCAAGTATCTGCAGGCCACGTGAACACTCTATGAAACGAATGTGACAGTTAAATGAATGCTGGCGACTTTCGGAGGTGGCAGAGAGAAAGCGCTTCGGATGGTCTGGGGGAAGTGTGAGTGATACCGGACTGGCAATAAGTGTGTGCTTTCGGTGCTGGCACTATCCGTTAGCGCGTCGTCTGAACGTTTAGGTTTCGCCCCTTACGGGCGAGTCACTTTCTCTTGCTTGCCCAAGAGAAAGTAACCAAAGAGAAGGGCACCCCGACATCCGGCCCCGGCTGCGCCGGGGTTCCCTTCTTTGGCACACCTTTCTTGGGCAAGCAAAGAAACGTAGCGAAGCGCAGTAACAGCCGCAGGCTGGCCCGAAGGGTGAGCGCAGCGAATCAAGGTGTGGCGCCCATAAGGGGCGCAACCCAAACGCTCAGCACACGCGGTAACGGATAGTGCTAAGCCAGTAAGCAATACGCGCACAAACTTGCCAGTCCGATCTGCCCAACCAAAAAGCCCCCGCACGCAATGCGTGCAGGGGCTCGAGTGTCGCCGCAGGGGTTACTGCATGTTCTGCTTCAGCGCGCGCATGCGGTCGTGACAAGCACGCACCTTGGGCATCTCCACTGCCAGCAGCACACGAACGTCATTGTCCGCGCTTTCCAGCGCATCTTCGAAGGCATGCAGGATACGGTCCTCGGCCTCTTCCAGCTGCGCGACGTAAGTGGCGTCCTCGTCCTTAGCCAGGGTCGCGCGAGTGTCGGCGTAGAACTGGCGCAGCTTGCCCAGCATGGTGCCGCCGGACGCCGGCTCACTCTGGTTGGCGGCGACCTTGACGCTGAGGGCGTCGATTACTTCGGTCTTGGCGCGCACCATGTCGCGGAACAGCGCCTGCAGACGGATATCCTTGACCTCTTCATGGGCATGTTCGTAGAAGCGCTTGCCGTCACGGGTGATTTCGATCAGTTCGTTGAGTTGTGCGGTCTTGCTGCTCATGGATTGACTCCTTGGCAATGGGACTTGCGGATTACGGCCACTGTGGGCGGCCGCGATGGGTTGAAATTCAGCTGCTGATGCGCAGAGCGTCGGCATCGACACCCTTCACACCGCGAATGTTGCGGGCGATCTCGACCGCCAGGCGTTTCTCGGCACTGCTCAGCACGTTACCGCGCAGGCTGACCAGACCATCGTCGGTATTCACCGAAATGTTCAGCGCATCCAGGTTGCGGCTGTAGAGGAAACTGGCCTTGACCTTGCTGGTGATCCAGCCGTCGCTGATGTTCTCGCGCGCCTCATTGAGGGTGGTCTGCACTTCGCTGCCACTGCTGTCGGCGGTGCTGATGCTGAGATGGTTGAACACCTCGCGCACGCCGTCGGTATTGGCCGCCAGCTGGCCCGCCAACTCCTTGGCCGCTGGGGTTTGGGCATGGCCACTGAGGGTGATGTTGCCGGTCTCGCTCTTGACCTGAATGTCCAGGCCGCGGGTATTGCTATTCCACAGCAACTTGGACTTCACCGTGGCGGCCAGGCTAGCATCCTCCAGACGCTGCACCAGGCCTGGAGGATTGCCTTCGGCTGCTTCACCAGCCACTTCGATGCGATTGTCCACCGCATCGATGCCCTCTATGCTCAGCGCCACCTGCTCGGCCAGCTCCTTCTGGACCTCGCTTTCGACTTTGCCGCTGAGGGTGGCCTCGCCATCCTCCACATCGATGTCGAGCTTGAACGGGTTGAGGTGGCGGTTGAGAGCGAAGGCGGTCCAGATAGAACCTTCCTGGCGCGCCGCCTCAAGCTGCGCTGACAGCTGGTCTTCGGCAGCGTGACTGGCCAGCGGTGTCAGCCCGAGCATCAGCGCGGTACCGGCGGCCAGTAACAAGGGTTTGAACTGGGGCATGGCTTCACTCCTGTTCGTGAGACGATATGGAGGAATATCGCAAGCCCCATGCCAGCCAAGCGTACTCAATAAAATCGTTTAAAAACAAATAGTTAATATAAATAAAGGCACCCTGCCTGCATGCAGGGTGCAGTATTGGCGCAGTCAGGCCGTGCAACTTGCATGGTTTTTACCTGACTAAGCTGCATTGACCAGTCAGACGGAGCACATACATGGCAGTTTCAGAGCAAACCAGCGGACGAATTCTGCTGGTGGACGACGAAGCGGCAATCCTGCGTACCTTCCGCTACTGCCTGGAAGACGAGGGCTACGACGTCGCCGGTGCCAGCAGCGCCGCGCAGGCCGAAGCACTACTGCATCGCCAGGTGTTCGACCTGTGCTTCCTCGATCTGCGCCTCGGCGAGGACAACGGTCTCGACCTGCTGGCGCAGATGCGCATCCAGGCGCCATGGATGCGCGTGGTGATCGTCACCGCTCACTCCGCCGTGGATACAGCGGTGGACGCGATTCAGGCTGGTGCCGCCGATTATCTGGTCAAACCCTGCACCCCGGATCAACTGCGCCTGGCTGCCGCCAAGCAGTTGGAAGTGCGCTCCCTGGCCGCGCGCCTGGAGGCCTTGGAGGGTGAGGTACGCAAGGCCAAGGACGGGCTCGACTCGCATAGCCCGGCAATGATGGCGATTCTGGAAACGGCGCGTCAGGTCGCCGCCACTGATGCCAACATCCTTATCCTCGGCGAGTCCGGCACCGGCAAGGGCGAGCTGTCGCGCGCCATCCACGGCTGGAGCCGGCGCGCCAAGCGCACCTGCGTGACCATCAACTGCCCGTCACTGACGGCCGAACTGATGGAAAGCGAGCTGTTCGGCCACGCTCGCGGCTCCTTCACCGGTGCCAGCGAGAGCACCCAGGGCCGCGTCAGCCAGGCCGATGGCGGCACGCTGTTCCTCGATGAAATCGGCGACTTCCCACTAGCCCTGCAGCCCAAGTTGCTGCGTTTCATCCAGGACAAGGAATACGAGCGCGTCGGCGACCCGGTGACCCGCCGCGCCGATGTGCGCATCGTCGCCGCCACCAACCTCGACCTCGACGAAATGGTACGCGAGGGGCGTTTCCGCGAAGACCTGCTCTACCGCCTCAACGTCATCACCCTCAAGCTGCCGCCACTGCGCGAACGCCACGAGGACGTGATGTCGCTAGCCGAACGCTTCCTCGTGCGTTTCGTCCGCGATTACGGCCGCCCGGCCTGCGGCTTCAGCGCCGAGGCCATCGCCGCCCTGCAGGCCTATCACTGGCCGGGCAACATCCGCGAACTGCGCAACGTCATCGAACGCGCCAGCATCATCTGCCAGAGCGAGACCGTGGAGGTCGTCCACCTCGGACTCGGCGGCAGCAGCGAAGCCCCCAGCAGTACCGTGCGAGTTGGCGCGGCGATGAGCCTGGAAGAGCTGGAGAAGGCGCACATTGCCGCCGTGCTAGCCAGCAGCGGCACCCTCGACATGGCAGCCAAGACCCTGGGTATCGATACCTCGACCCTCTACCGCAAACGCAAGCAGTACAACCTCTGACCACGGGATCTCCATGAAGCTGTCGATGAAGCTTCGCACGCGACTGTTCCTTAGCATCTCCGCACTGATCACCGTGGCGCTGCTCGGCCTGCTACTCGGCCTCTTCAGCGTGACGCAGATGGCGCGCAGCCAGAGCGACCTGATCCAGCGCGGCTTCGATGCCGTGCAGATCGGCCAGAAGCTGCGTCAGCACCTGGGCGACGAGCTGATCGTACTGATCGACAAGGAGCCTGACCCGCAGCGCCTCCAGACCATTCGCCAATCGTTCCGCGCCACCTTCGAGGAAGGGATCAACGCCAACCTCGGTGCCGATTACATACGCGCAATGGAACGGGCCGCAACGCTTTACGACGAGATGGAAAAGGCAGCCAGCAACGGCACCCCGCCTGGTGAAACGCCTCACGGCCTGGGCACCTACAAACCCTTCACCGACGCCTTCCAGCGCCTTCGTGACCACCTGCTGGAACAGCAGGACCAGGTCGTGGAATGGGTCATCGCCGCCGAGAGCAAGGCCGGCGAGCGCTCACAGCTGATCGCCGGGCTGCTGGTACTGATCGGCCTGGCAGTGCTGGCGATCGGTGTACTTACCGCCCACGGCATCGCGCGCCGCTTCGGCGCTCCCATCGACATGCTGGCGCGCGCTGCCGACCAGATCGGCCGTGGTCGATACGACGTGGTACTGCCGGTCTCTCCAGTGCTCGAACTGGCGGTGCTGAGCCGCCGCTTCGGTCTGATGACCGAAGCCCTGCGCGAATACCACTCGAGCAATCTCAACCAGTTGCTCAGCAGCGAGGGCCGACTGAAGGCGGTGCTCGACAGCATCGACGATGGCCTGATCATTCTCGATGCCGAAGGCAACATCGAGCACGCCAACCCAGTGGCGCTGCGCCAGCTGTCTCGGCATACCGATATACAGGGCCAGCCGATTGGTCCACTGCTACCCGAACACTCGGTGGACGAAGCGCTGCGTCAGGTACTGGCAGGCGAGCTGCTGCAGGAGCCGCCGGCCGACCTGCAGATCGAACGTGACGGGGAAACCAGGGTGCTGGCCTGGGCCCTGACACCGGTGCAGGTGAGCGAGGGTGGCAGCGTGGGGGCCGTCATGGTGCTGCGTGACGTCACCAAACAACGCGCCTTCGAGAGAGTGCGCAGCGAATTCATCCTGCGCGCATCCCACGAGCTGCGCACGCCGATCACCGGCATGCACATGGCCTTCAGCCTGTTACGCGAGCGCATCACGCTGCCATCAGGCGGACGCGAACAGGAGTTGATACGTACCGTCGACGAGGAAATGCATCGCCTGGTGCAACTGATCGACGATCTGCTCAACTTCTCGCGCTACCAGAACGGCGTACAGACCCTGCAGCGCCGCCCCTGCGACCTCGGCGAACTCGTTCAGCAAATGCCGCAGCGCTTCGCCGAAAAAGCCGGGGAGCGGGAGGTGACACTGGTCTGCGATATCCACGAACCGCTACCGCACCTCAACCTCGACAGCGCACAGCTGGAACGATTGCTCGCCAACCTGACCGACAACGCCCTGCGCTATAGCAATCCGGGCGACACGGTACGGCTGCAGGT
Source organism: Ectopseudomonas composti (assembly GCF_900115475.1). Classification (GTDB taxonomy): domain Bacteria; phylum Pseudomonadota; class Gammaproteobacteria; order Pseudomonadales; family Pseudomonadaceae; genus Aquipseudomonas; species Aquipseudomonas composti. The sequence goes on along the minus strand of NZ_FOWP01000005.1, from coordinate 336,524 downwards.
ACGCCGCCATGACGAGCAGGTGATCGTCAGCGTACAGGACCAGGGCGAAGGCATCCCCTTCGAGCAGCAGGCGCGAATCTTCGAGCCCTTCGTCCAGGTGGGCCGGCGCAAAGGTGGCGTCGGTCTGGGCCTGGCCCTGGCTCGGGAGATCGTGCAACTGCATGGCGGCCGACTCAGCGTGCATTCGCGCCCAGGCGAAGGCACCACCTTCTACTTCAGCCTGCCAGTGTGACGCCTTACGGCTTAACGCCAGCCAATACACCTCGAACAATAAAAAACGCCGCGATCTTCGCGGCGTTTTTCGCTTCAGGCGTCTTGCTGTAGGCGCTACAAGCTCAGCGCAGTACCGGATCGAACTTGATACGGCGCCCAGCCATCAGCGCAATCAGAAAGCCCAGGCCGAAGACCAGGCCGGCGCCCTTGAGCAGCAGGGTGAAACGCTCTTCCAAGCCGGGGCTCAGCCACAGCAAGGCGAGGCTCGAAAGGGTCATGATCAACAACAGGATGGCACTTCTGGACATGGCGAGACTCCTTGTCGGTCAGAACACCCAGCGCGGGGTGCTGTTGGCTGGGCGCGGCTCACGGTTGGCGGTACCGGTGTCGCCATCGTCGGAAATACGCAACCACTGAGCATCGTCACCGATGGTGCCGACAGCGCGGGTGGGCTGGGTGCGCAGTTCAGCAGAACCTTCCTGCAGCACACCGACACGGGACTCCCACACCGGCGAGTTGGTGAGGGTGAACTCAGCCGTCTTGGCAATGGCCCCAGCCGAGCCCGTGAAATCTTTGGCGTAAGCCCCGTTGACCAGCAATGCAGCGACGCAAAACAGGCTCATTCGGACGATGTTCATGACGCTTCTCCATCAGCAGGTCAGTCGGGGGGCTTACATGACTGATTCTGCAGCGCTCATGCCAACATCTAATTGTTAAAAATATCCTTATAAATCAATATATTAAATAAATATCAAATTGCCTTCTGCATGCACTTTGCAAGATGCATGAATTCCGACACGTGCAATTTGCACGATCAGTTGCGCAGCGGAAGCACGACGCTGAAGCAGGAGCCCTCGCCAAGGTGGCTGCTCAGCTCGATGCGGCCTTCATGGGCCTGGACGATCTGCTCGCTGATGAACAGGCCGAGACCAAGACCCTGGGCGACGCTGTTACCGGAAACTCGCTCGAACTGCTCAAACACCCGCTGCTGATCGGCCTCGGAAATACCCAGGCCCTGATCACGAACCTCGGCACGCACTCTGTCGCCGTCCACCCGCACCCGCACCGATACCGGCTTGCCATCGCCATAACGCAGGGCGTTGGTCAGCAGGTTGGCCAACACCTGCTCGATGCGGAACTCATCCATCATCACCGGCGCCGGACCATCGACGTGCAAATCGAGATGGCTGCCGGTATTGCTGAACTGCGCCGCCAGGCTCTCCACCACATTGCCGGCAAGCACGCCAAGATCACCCGGCTCAGGGCGCACGGAAAGCTTGCCGGTACGAATGCGCGAAACATCCAGCATGTCGTCGATCAGACGACTCAGGCTACGGATCTGGCGCTCGTCACGGGCGACCATCTCTTGCAGTTTGTCCGGGGTGAAGGCATCCACGCGGCCCTGTTCCAGACGCAGCCGACGCAGCTGCACGTCGAGGATCAGGCCGTTGAGTGGCGTGCGCAGTTCATGCGAGGCGATGGACATGAACACGTCACGCATCGCCACCGCTTTCTGCAACTCGCCCTGGGTCTCGCGCAGCTCGGCGAGCAAGGCCTCCTGCTCACGACGCGCGGCCTCGACCACCTCCAGCTGCATGCTCAGCGCCTTGCGATGGCGGTACAGCTCGACGAACATCGCCACCTTGCTGCGCACCTCGAAGGGCGACAACGGCTTGTGCAGGAAGTCCACCGCGCCGCTCTCGTAGCCGCGGAAGGCGTAGTCCATGTCACGGCCGACAGCGCTGACGAAGATGATCGGAATGTGCTTGGTCTTCTCCGTGCCGCGCATCAGCTCGGCCAACTCGAAGCCGTTCATGCCCGGCATCTTGACGTCGAGAATGGCCAGCGCGAACTCGTGCTCGAGCAACAGCGACAGTGCTTCATCGGCGCTGCTGGCCTGGAAGATGGTCCGATCCTCGGTCTGAATCAGCGAGCTCAGGGCCAGCAGGTTTTCCGGCAGATCGTCGACGATCAATACCTTGGCTTCAATCTTCCTCAGCATAGCAGGGCATCCAGTTCGGCCAGCAGCAGGCGCATGGCATTGATAGACAGGAGAAAATCCGGTTTCAGCAGCGCCAGGGCTGCATTTGGCATGGTGGGCACCTGAGCGTCGGCAGGGTCCTGCACCAGGGTCAGGCCACCGGCCTGTTTGATCGCCAGCATACCGACTGCGCCATCCTCGTTGGCACCGGTGAGCAAGGCAGCGGCCAACTGCTCGCCATAGGCATCGGCTGCGGACTCGAAAAGAATATCGATGGACGGCCGCGAGAAATGCCGCGGTTCCTCGCGGCTGAGGGAGAAGCTGCGGTCGGTCTCGATGGACAGGTGGTAGCCGGCGGGCGCCACGTAGACCATGCCAGCGCGCAGGTATTCCTTGTCCTCGGCTTCCTTGGTGGACAGCTTCAGGCGCCGCTGCAGCAAGTCAGCGAGCAGGCTGTCGTTGCGATCCGGCTGATGCAGCAGGCACACCACCGGCAACCGGTAATCCGGGGGCAGGTCTTCGAGCAGGCTCAACAGCGCCTCGACGCCACCGGCTGATGCGCCGATCAGCAGCACCTGTAGAGGAGCACGAACCTGACCACGCAGATTGATCCGTTGGCTGCTCATCGCTTGCGAAAAATCCGCTCAGGCCGCGACACCGCTTCGAACTGCCGGGCATAGGCGGAGAAATCCAGACTTTCCTTGCTGCCCAGGCCGAGAAAACCACGGTGGCAGAGAGAGTCGTGGAACAGGCCAAGCGCGCGATCCTGCAAGTCGCGGTTGAAGTAGATCAGCACGTTGCGGCACGACACCAGATGGGTCTCGGCGAAGACGCTGTCGGTGGCCAGGCTGTGATCGGCGAAGGTCACGTTGGCGCGCAGAAACTTGTCGAACAGTACCCGGTCGTAGGCCGCCGAGTAGTAGTCGGAGAACGCTCGCTTGCCGCCGGAGAGCTGGTAGTTCTGGGTGTAGGTACGCAGGTGGTCGAGGGCAAAGATGCCCTGCTCGGCCTTCTCCAGCGAGTGCGGGTTGATGTCGGTGGCGTAGATCATGGTGCGCTCCAGCAGGCCTTCCTCGTGCAGCAGGATGGCCAGGGAATACACCTCTTCGCCGGTGCTGCAGCCGGCCACCCAGATCTTCAGCGACGGATAGGTGTGCAGCAGCGGTACTACTTGTTCGCGCAGGGCGAGGAAGTACTCGGGGTCACGGAACATCTCGCTGACCGGGATGGTGAGGTACTGCAGCAACTGCATGAACGCTTGCGGCTCGTGCAGGATGCGCTCCTGCAACGCCGAGATGGTCGAGCAGTCGAGCTGAGCCTGCGCCTGGCGCACACGGCGCTTGAGCGAGGCTTTCGAGTAATCGCGAAAGTCGTAGCTGTAACGCAGGTAAATCGCCTCGATCAGCAGGCGCAGCTCGATTTCGTCAGGCATCAAAGACGCTCCAGCTTGGGCATCCACACCCGGATCAGGGAGAACAGACGATCCAGGTCGATGGGTTTGGCCAGGTAGTCATTGGCGCCGACTTCGCGGCAACGCTCCTGATCATCCTTCATCGCCTTGGCCGTGACCGCAATGATCGGCAGGTTCTTCCAGCGCGGTTCCAGGCGAATCTGCCGGGTGGCCTCGTAGCCGTCCATCTCCGGCATCATCACGTCCATCAACACTAGGTCGATGTCTTCGTGCTCTCTCAGTTTGGCCAGTGCCTCGTGACCGTTGCGGGCGACTTCGACCGCGGCACCCTTCTGCTCCAGCGCACTGGACAGGGCAAAGATGTTGCGCACGTCATCGTCGACCAGCAGCAGGCGGCGCCCCTCGAACAGCTTGTCGCGGCTGCGCGCGGTCTTGAGCATGCGCTGGTGCTCGCTGGACAGTTCGGCCTCGACCTTGTGCAGGAACAGGGTCACTTCGTCGAGCAGGCGCTCCGGCGAGCGAGCGCCCTTGATGATGATCGAGCGCGAGTATTTGAGCAGCTCGGCTTCTTCGTCGCGGGTCAGGTTACGCCCGGTGTAGACGATCACCGGCGGGAACGAGCAGATGTCCTCCTCGGCCATGCGTCGCAACAGCTCGTTGCCGAGCATGTCGGGCAACTTGAGGTCGATGATCATGCAGTCGAATACCGTGTCGCGCAGCCTCTCCAGCGCTTCGCCGGCCAGGGCAACGGCGGTGATTTCGATGTCTTCGTCGCTGATCAGGCGGGCAACGCTATCGCGTTGCAGCGGGTCGTCCTCGACCAGCAGCACGCGTTTGACCTGCTGATTGAGCTTGGCCTCGAGCTTGCCGAAGACATCCTTGAGCTGATCGCGGCTGGTGGGTTTGAGCGCATAACCAACCGCCCCCAGATGCAACGCGGCCTCGCTCTGGTCCTCGACCGAGACCACGTGAACCGGGATGTGACGAGTAAGCGCGTCATCCTTCAGACTCTGCAGCACACCGAGACCGGAGCCATCGGGCAGGCGCATGTCGAGCAGGATGGCGTCCGGACGGTACTGCCGCGCCAGTTCCAGACCTTCGTCGGCGCAGGTGGCAACCAGACAGGCATAGCCCAACTCATGGGCCAGATCGAAGAGGATACGGGCGAAGCGGACCTCGTCCTCAACCACCAGCACGCGGCGCCCGCGGCGCTCGCTCAGGTGCTCCCGATCATCGGCGAATGGTGCCGACAGCCTTGGCATCGGCGCCGCCACAGCTGCGGTGACAGGAGCTACAGGCGCTGTAGGCACCACGACAGCCAGCGGTGGTTTGCTCGGTGCGCCAGCGTCGGCCATACGCTCAGGCAGCAGCAGGGTGAAGGTACTGCCCTCACCTGGCACGCTGCTGACCATGATGGAGCCACCAAGCAGGCCGGCAAGGTCACGCGAGATGGAAAGCCCCAGGCCGGTACCGCCATAACGACGATTGGTGGTGCCATCGGCCTGGCGGAAAGCATCGAAGATCGCCTGCTGCTGGTCCGCAGCGATACCGATGCCGGTGTCACGCACGGCGAACGCCAGATAATTATCGTCCTGACGTGACACGCTGAGAGTCACACCGCCGCGGTCGGTGAACTTGAAGGCATTGGACAGCAGGTTGCGCAGGATCTGCTCGGCGCGCTGGCGGTCTGTGAACAACACCTGCGGCAGCTCGCCCTGCTGCTCGATGACAAAACTCAGACTGCGCTCGCCAGCCAGCGGGACGAACACATCACGCAGGCCTTCGAGCATGCTCGCCAGCGGCGTACGCTCGGGGCGTACTTCGAGCTTGCCGGCTTCGACCTTGGCGATGTCGAGAATGTCGTTGATCAGGTTGAGCAGATCATTGCCCGCTGAGTAGATCGACTCGGCGAACTTCACCTGTTCGTCGCTGAGGTTGCCGTTGGCGTTTTCTGCCAGCAACTTGGCAAGGATCAGCGAGCTGTTCAGTGGAGTGCGCAGCTCGTGGCTCATGTTGGCGAGGAATTCGGACTTGTAGCGACTGGCGCGTTGCAACTCTTCGGCGCGCTCTTCCAGTTGCGCCTGGATACGCCCGAGGGTGGTGTTGCGCTGATCCAGCTCGTCGCGCTGGTCAGCCAATGTCTGAGCCTGCTCGGAGAGCTTCTCGTTGGTCTGTTCGAGCTCGGCCTGCTGGGTTTCCAGGTGCGCCTGGGACTCCTTGAGCACGCGGGCCTGCTGTTCCAGTTCCTCGTTGGCGGCGCGCAGTTCCTCCTGCTGGGTCTGCAACTCCTCGTTGAGCTGCTGCGTTTCAGCCAGCACCTCCTGCAGGCGATTGCGATAACGGGCAGCTTCCAGCGCCGTGCCAACGCTGCTGGCAATGGCTTCGAGGAACTCGCGCTCGCGCGGCTCCAGGGCGCGCATAAAGGCCAGCTCGACCACACCGTTGACGCGGTCTTCCGACTGCAACGGTACCAGGGCGACGCTAACCGGCAGCCCCTCACCCAGACTCGAGGCGACCTTGATGTAATCCGCGGGCAGGTTGTCCAGACAGACCAGACGACGACCGCGGGCGGCTTGCCCGATCAGGCCCTCACCGCGATAGAAGTGCTCCTTGAGGCTGGCATCCTCGCTGAAGCCATAGCCGGCAACTCGTTTCAGGTCGCCGGTCTGCGCGTCACGCAGGTACAGAGCCGCGACCACGCAACCGAGATAATCAGCAAAGAACTCCAGGGAGCGATCCGCCAGCTGCTGCACGTGCGGCTGACCTAGAAGTCGCTCCGCCAACTGAGTCTGGCCATCACCCAGCCACGCACGACGACGCTGCTCGCCGGCATAGTCGGCCTGCTTGGCCATGGCCTGGGAATAGGTCTGCGAGAGGTTCATCAGCTCGCGGCGACCGAACAGCGCCAACAAGGCACTGAACAGGATGCTGACCACCAGGTAAATGCCGGCCCCCCAGAGCGTGGTGTTGCTTACTTCAGCATTGCGCTGCTGGCGCAGCTCACGCTCGCTGTTGATGAAGGTATCGAGCTCCCGGCGCATGCCATCGGTGAGATTCTTGCCGCGACCACGCCCGACTTCTGCCATGAAGTTGCCGCCGTTGCGGCGGTTGCCAATGACTTCCTGAGCATAAACATCCCACTGATCCTGCATGGCCAGCAGTCGCTCGAGACGCTGCACCTGCGGCGGGTTGTCAGAAACCATGTCGATGAGCTGCTCGGTCTGCGGACGAAACTTGCCCCGTGCCTGCTCGTAGGGCGCGAGGTAGTCCTCTTCACCACTGAGCAGGAAACCACGCATGCCGGTTTCCATATCAAGCGTCAGCTTGTAGATCTCACTGGCCCGATTGAGTACCTGGTCGGTGTGTTCGACCCAGCGAATCACGGTGAGCAGGTAGCCGATCAGCACCGCAAAGCACAATGCGCCAACCACGCCCAGCCCAAGCGGCAGCCCAACGTTTCGGTTGAGAATTCGGCGAAAACCTTTTTCGTCCATTGCGGACTCATTCGACATTGGGACGTCCATTCGATGATTGTCTCGCTTGTTCTTATCTATCCAGGGAGGGCGTATGGCACACTGACCGTGCGCATTCACCGAAGTTTGCCAAACATTTGCCCATTCTGCGCGCGAAAACAGAGATCCTAATGAGCGAAACCGATTGTGCTGCCACCAAGACCATCCTGTTGGTCGAGGACGACGATGTCGTGCGCCAACTCACCGCTGAAGTGCTCGGGGAGTTCGGCTATCGCGTCCACGCCTTGCGTGACGGCCCCAGCGCGCTGGAGCTGCTGCGTACGACACAGCACTTCGACCTGTTGATGAGCGACATCGGCCTGCCCGGAATGGACGGGCGCGAGCTGGTGGCAGCCGCACGCCAGCTGCGTCCGACACTGCCGGTGTTGTTCGCCAGTGGTTACAACGAACGTGAGCTGCTCGAAGAAGTGCGCATCCGCGATAGCGCGGCAGCCACCGACAGCATCGTCAAGCCCTACGACTTCAAGCTGTTGGGGCAACGCCTGAGCGAACTGGCGGGCTGACGAAGCGGCATCTAGGCTGGTTGCAGGCCACTCAACAGGAGAGCCTGCCGATGCGTTACGTCCCCCCGCTTTGCCTGGCTCTACTCACTGGTCTGCTGCTAGGCGGCTGCGCCAGCCAGACCACCCAACCCGCACAGTTCTCGGGCTATCTCGCCGATTACTCCCAGCTCCAGCCCGCGACCTCGGCCACTGGCGCGCCAGTGCTACGCTGGATTTCGCCGCAATTCAGCAACGCGCGCTACACGACGGTTTACGTGGAGAAACCAAGCTTCTACCCGCAGCCTGCAGCGAGCGATCAGGTCAGTGCGCAGACGCTGGAAAACGTCCGTGACTACCTGCATCAGGCACTGATACGTGAGCTGCAGGGCCGCATGACGGTCGTCAACGAACCGACCATGGACAGCCTGGTGCTGCGCAGCGCGATCACCAGCGTGACGGTGTCGACCGAAGGGCTCAAGGCCTATGAGGTGATTCCCGTGGCGCTCGTACTCGCTGCCGCGACCACAGCTGCCGGCACTCGTGACCGTGACAGCGCGATCTTCATCGAGATGGAGGCACTCGATGGCCGTACCAGCACCCCCGTGCTACGCGTGGTACGCAAGGGCCATGGCCTGACGCTGGAGAACAGCAGTACCCAGCTGACCCTGGACGACCTCAAGCCAGTGCTGGATGTCTGGGCGCGCGACGCACGGGACTTCCAGCCGGGCCCGCGTTGATCAAGCCCCCGCCTGCAGGTTGAGCACCAGCAGGCGCGCGGCGGTTTCGGCGTCCGGCTGGCCGTCGTAGTTGGCCGGGCGATATTTCATCTGGAAGGCAGCAATGACATTGCGCGTCACCTCGTCCAGCTCACCGTGCTGCGGCACCGTGTAACCGTTTTGCGCCAATTGCTCCTGAAACCACTGCACGCTGGGCAGGCTGGTGCTGAACAGCGCCTGCTGACGCGCCACGGCGGCTTCATTCGGCCAGGGCACCAAGCCCTCGTCGGCCAGACGCTTCCAGGGGAACAGCGGGCCCGGATCAACCTTGCGCTGCGGCGCCACATCGCTGTGCGCGATGATCGAGCCCAGCGGCAGCTGGTGCCGCTTGACGATGTCCTTGAGCAGCACGATCAGGGTGTCGATTTGCTGCGGCGCGAACGGCTGCCAATAGCGACCGGCCGGCGTCTGGTAGTAGCCCTGGTTGACCAGCTCGATGCCGATGGTGGTGCTGTTGAGCCAGGTGCGCCCCTTCCACTCACTGACGCCGACGTGCCAGGCACGACGATTTTCGTCCACCAAGCGGTAGACCGTCGGGGGCGCGTCACCGATGAGGTAGTGGCTGCTCACCTCGGTCTGCGTCAGCAGTTCGAGCGAGCGCTGCAGATCAGCGGAGGTGTAGTGCAACACGATGTACTGCACGCGGCTGTTCTGGCCCGTCGCCGTATGGCTGTCATCGATTCGCAGACCACCGGCACAACCGGCCAGCAGAACAAGAACCAGGGTAAGGCAGAGAGACTTCATGCGTGACCGAATACGCTCTGCAGGTTATCCAGCAGCATGTCGACGCTGAGCATGATCAGCAGCATGCCCATTAAACGTTCCACCGCCATCAACCCGCGATTACCGAGAAACCGCTGCAGGAACGACGCCTGCAACAGGATGAATGCCGTCGCCGCCCAAGCCAGGATCAACGCGAGATAGAGCTCCCAGAGCGGCCCGGTGTGGGTGTTGCGCAGGGTCATCAGCACCGCGAGAGCCGAAGGCCCGGCGACTGCCGGCGTGGCCAGCGGCACCAGCATCGGCTCGCCATCCGGCACGTCGCCGAGCAGGCCTTGCGGGCTGGGGAAGATCAAGCGCATGGCGATGACGAACAGGATGATACCGCCGGCAATCGCCGTTGCCTCCCGTGACAGCCCGAGGCTGGTGAGGAATTTGTCACCAAAGGTGAGAAACAGCAGCAACAGACCGAGCGCGAACAGCAGCTCGCGCGCGGCGATCCACAAGCGCCGGCGCGGCTCGACGTTCTTCAGCGCAGCGATATAGATGGCGATATTGCCGAAAGGGTCGGTGACCAAAAAGATCAGCACGGCGATGCTGAAGATGTCCATGGGTATCTCCGATGACAGGTGCGCATAGTCTAGGGCCTGGCGGGGTCGCCTCGCGAGTCGGCGCAGCGGTCAGATTCGAGGGCTTTCGTCGGAATGGGAAATTTTATGACCGATATGGCCTTATCGGTTCCAGGAACTACCATTCGTAAAAATGTATACAAAGTGGTAGCCAAGATCACAACAAAATGTCTACATTGACCGAACAAGAACAACAGCGAGTAGTTTTTCCATGGCCTCCACCCCCAACAGCGCGCCTGCCACCCAGCGTCCTGAGGACGAGAATCTCGGTATCAGCGCAAACTTTGCTTATGGCTTGCAGCATGTCCTGACCATGTACGGCGGGATCGTCGCGGTTCCCCTGATCATCGGCCAGGCGGCCGGACTGTCGTCCGCCGACATCGGCCTGTTGATCGCCGCCTCACTGTTCGCAGGAGGCTTGGCTACCCTGCTGCAAACCCTTGGCCTGCCCTTCTTCGGCTGTCAGTTGCCTCTGGTGCAGGGCGTCTCCTTCGCCGGAGTGGCGACCATGATCGCGATCATCGGCAGCGACGGCGCAGGGGGCATACCGGTGGTACTCGGCTCAGTGATCGCCGCGTCACTGATAGGGCTGTTGATCACGCCCGTGTTCTCGCGCATCACCAAGTTCTTCCCGCCGCTGGTGACCGGCATCGTCATCACCACCATCGGCCTGACGCTGATGCCAGTGGCGGCGCGTTGGGCCATGGGTGGCAACAGCAGTGCCGCAGATTTCGGCAGCATGGCCAACATCGGCCTGGCCGCCTTCACCCTGGCCACCGTGCTGCTCCTGAGCAAGGTCGGCAGCGCCAGCATCTCGCGCCTGTCGATCCTGCTGGCGATGATAATTGGCACCCTGGTTGCCGTGGCCTTTGGCATGGCGGATTTTTCCCAGGTGTTGAGCGGGCCGCTGCTGGCCATGCCCGAACCCCTGCACTTCGGCATGCCGGTGTTCAAGGTCGCCGCGATCCTGTCGATGGTCATCGTGGTCATCGTGACCCTGGTGGAAACCTCGGCGGACATCCTCGCCGTCGGTGAAATCATCGGCACCAAGGTGGACTCCAAACGCCTGGGCAATGGTTTGCGCGCCGACATGATCTCCAGCATGTTCGCCCCGCTATTCGGCTCCTTCACCCAGAGCGCGTTCGCCCAGAACGTTGGCCTGGTGGCCGTGACCGGCGTGAAGAGCCGCTATGTGGTGGCCACCGCAGGCCTGATTCTGGTCACCCTCGGCTTGCTGCCGGTGATGGGCCGCCTGATCGCTGCCGTACCGACCGCAGTGCTGGGCGGTGCCGGCGTCGTACTGTTCGGCACCGTGGCCGCCAGCGGCATCCGCACCCTGGCCAAGGTCGACTATCGCAACAACATGAACCTGATCATCGTCGCCACCTCGATTGGTTTCGGCATGATCCCCATCGCCATGCCGAGCTTCTACCACCATTTCCCGGCCTGGTTCGAAACCATCTTCCACTCGGGCATCAGCTCGGCAGCGATCATGGCGATTCTGCTCAACCTCCTATTCAACCACTTCACTGCCGGCAACTCGGATCAGCAGTCGGTGTTCGTCGCCGGCACCGAGCGCAGCCTGCGCTACCACGATATTGCCGCCCTGCACGAAGGCGATCACTTCGTCGACGGCAAGCTGTATGACGCGCAGGGCAATGAGGTACCGCTGCAGGACGAGGACGACCACGCGCCACGAGCACGGCCGGCAGCAACGGCCAGCAGACCTTCGGCAAAAGTGACGTCCTGACAATCGCTGAAAAGGCGCATACGAGCCGCAGCACCTGCTGCGGCTTCACTGTGAACGGCTCAGACGGCCTGTTCGATTCGGTTACGCCCGGCGCCCTTGGCGCGATATAGCGCCTTATCGGCGCGCTCGAAGGTGAGCTCGGTCGCCTCGCCATTGCGGAACTCGGCGATACCGGCGGAGAAGGTGATGGTGACCGGCTCGCCCTTGAAATGGAACGGGCAGGCCTCGATCGCCACACGCAGTGTTTGCAGAAGCTGAACACCACCTTCCAGCGGTGTGGCCGGAATCAGCAGAACGAACTCCTCACCACCGAAACGGGCAATGAAGTCGGTCTTGCGCAGGCGCTTGTTGAGCTCGCCGGCGATGATCTTCAGCACTCGGTCACCCGCCAGGTGACCGTAGCCATCGTTGATCCGCTTGAAGTGATCGATATCCAGCACCGCCAACAGCAACTGGCCGCCATAGCGTTGCCGGCGGGCGACCTCAAGATCGAGGCGCTCGATCAAGGCGGCGCGATTGGGCAGACCTGTCAGAGGGTCCAGCAAGGACTTCTGTCGCTGCTCCTCGATATGCTGGCGGAACTGCTGGGCTTCCTGCTCCATCTCGGCGACGCGCTTGACCAGCCCCTGTAGCCGCTCGGCCACATCGTCCTCGCTGCTGTCGCGCTGACGCTGATGGCTGCTGACACTCTGCAGCAATCCTTCCAGGCGCTGCTCCAGCGCCTGCTTGAGCGTTTCCAGATCAGCCGCTTCCTGCACGCTTTGCTGCAGGTCGCTGACCTGATCACGCAATTGCTGATTGAAACTGCGCGCACTCTCCGCCGAGGCGCTGTACCCCTCGTGCGCCTGGCTGAGGGTTTCGATGAAGGCTGCCAGGCGTTCGTTGAGCTGCTTGAGGTAACCGGCGAACTCGCGCTGACCGCTATCGGTGACGGCCAACACCAGCACCGCCAGATCGTCCAGCACAGGCACCAGCTCGTACCAGTTGAGATTACCCTCCAGGCGCAGGCGCAGCGCCTCACCCTGCGGAAGATGACGCGCCGGCAGCTCGAGCTCATCGAGCAGACTGCGCAGGCTACTGGCGATATGCGGCGCCACCGCGCTGTATCCCGGCTCGCTGCTGGGCAAGGAGAAGGGGCTGTCGCCAGCATCCTCCTGCGGCACCAGGCCAGGCGGTAACGGCAAGCTGTCGAGCACGGGCGAGACATCGTGAGCCTGATGATGGACAGGCCCGGCGGCGACCACGGGCGCACTGGAAGGCAGTTCACTCACTACAACTGCAGGCGCGGATGCGGATGCGAGCGTTGGCGTTGGCGTTGGCGTTGGCGTTGGCGTTGGCGTCGATGCTGGAGCTGGTGCTTCGGCAATGCTAGCGGCTTCAGGGATGCTGCCCGCTGAATCGTCGCCACTTTCGCTGTTATCTGCGCGCGCGCCAAACAGGCGCTGCAGCAGGCCCGGTTGCTCCTGCGTCTGCGTCTGCAGAACGGTCAGCGCCTGGCCTTGCAGATTACTCAGCTGGCTGAGCAGCGCAGGCAGCAGATACTGATGACTGGTGGCGTCCTCTAGCTGCTTGCTCAGTGACTTGAGTGCCTTGCGCACCTCACGCGGCGGCTGCAGACGCTGCAACTGCTCGATCAAGGCAGCCAGCGCGGCCGCCGCCTCACCGGCACGCTGTTGGCGGCGCTGCTCGGAATCCAGCACGGCCTTTTCCAGGCGTGGAATGAGACCATCCAACGCAGCATCCATATCGTCGCGACGGAGTATCTCGCGCATCTCCTGCATGCACTGATCGACCGCCTTGTCCGCGCCTTCGGCTGCCAGGCTGCTGCGCACCAGGCCACGGCGCAACAGATCCAGGCGCAACTCCCAACGACGGTCGAGCTTTTCCTGCTGCTCCAGGCTGCTCAGGTACTTGTCTTTCCAGCGTTGCGCGTCATCGCTCATACGACTTACTCAGGAGATGGCGTTTTCAGCATAGGCATTTGCGCGCCATTCTGTGCTTCCGGCAAACGGATTTCCACGGCCACCGGAAGGTGGTCGGAAATCGGCTGACTGAGGACATGAACACGCCCCAGCTCAAGCTCGGAGCTGAGCAGGATATGGTCGAGACAGCGTTGTGGGCGCCAACTGGGAAAGGTCGCTTCGACCTGCGGCGCGATCAGGCCGAGGTCACGCAGCGGGGAGTCCTCCAGCAGGTCGACGGCATGGGTGTTCATGTCGCCCATCAGCACCAGATGACGAAACTCGCTGACCCGCTCACGAATGTAAGCCAGCTGCCGAGTTCGGGTGCGAGCACCCAGGGCCAGGTGCATCATGACTACCCCCAGGGCATTTTCCCCCTCACCCAGACGCAGAAAAATCGCGCCTCGGCCAGGCGGCCCGGGCAACGGGTGATCTTCCAGCAAGGTCGGGCGCAAGCGGCTGAGTACACCGTTGCTGTGCTGGGCGAAGCGTCCGAGATTGCGATTGAGTTGTTGGTACCAGTAGGGAAAAGCGCCCTGCTGGGCCAGGTACTCGACCTGATTGACGTAGCCCGAGCGCAGGCTACCGCCATCGACCTCCTGCAGGGCCACCAGGTCGAAGTCGGCGAGCAGATCCCCGATGCGTTGCAAATTTCCAGCGCGCCCGGCATGGGGCAACACATGCTGCCAGCTGCGGGTCAGGTAGTGATGATAGCGCTGAGTATTGATACCGACCTGGACGTTGAAACTGAGCAGACGCAAAAGGCCGTCGGCTGGCCAATCGGTCTCGGGCGAGCAGTGCGGGTTGATCTGTGGATCGCACAGACCAACCGCACGGGTCTTTCGCCAGCGGCGCAGCATGCTTCGCGCCTGCGGCCGCTTAGAGCGCCTCGCGTTCCTTGGCGATCAGGTGATCAGCAACCTGCAGAGCCTGCTGCGGGCCGCCGGCAGAACCCAGGTCGAAGCGATACTTGCCACCAACGATCATCACCGGTACGCCAGTGATCTGGTAGGCCATGGCCAGTTTCTTGGCCTTTTCCATCTGGCCTTTGACGGCGAAGGAGTTGAAGGTCTTGAGGAAAGCATCGCGATCCACGCCCTGAGTGGCGACGAAGTCAGCGAACTCTTCAGCCGAAGCCAGCTTCTTCTTCTCCTGGTGGATGGCGTTGAACACGGCGTCATGCACCTTGTGCTCGACCTTCATGCTTTCCAGGGTGATGAACGCCTGGCCATGCACGTTCCAGATGCCACCGAACAGCGCCGGCACGCGGACGAAGTTAACGTCTTCCGGCAGTTTCTCGACCCAGGGGTTGAGGGTTGCTTCGAACTGGTAGCAGTGCGGGCAGCCGTACCAGAACAGCTCGACCACTTCGACCTTGCCAGGCTTGGACACCGGCACCGGACTTTTCAGCTCGACGTACTGCTGGCCGGCTACCGGTTCGGCATGGGCAGTGAGGCCGAACAGGCTGCTGATCGCCAGAGCGGCGCCGAAAATCAGGTTACGCATGGGGGTACTCCTTGACTGGATAAGCGTCGCCCTAGTGGCGATTCGAGACTATGACTCGCTACCGCTGGGCCGGTTCCGCCCATTGTAGCCATGACGCATACGAAAAAGGGCGGCCGGAGCCACCCTTTGTCTTGCCAAAAGCAACAAGCCCTTGGTCTTTTGAGAATTTCGCGAGCTAGAGCACTGCAAGGAAGAAACAGGAGAGGAGGCGGAATGTACTTTTGTACATGAGCACTCCGATCCTGTTTCTGACGCCGCAGGGCCGACGCGCAGCAAATTATCAGTGCAGACCCTGGATGAAGCTGGATACGGCTTCAATATCCTTGTTGCTCAGCTTGGCAGCGATGGCGCGCATGATCATCGCATCGCCGTCGTTGGTACGGTTGCCTTCGCGGAAATCGGTCAGCTGCTTGGCAACGTATTGAGCGTGTTGGCCGCCCAGATGCGGGAAGCCCGCAGCAGCCAGGCCAGCGCCGTTGGGCGAATGGCAACCGATGCAGGATGGCATGCCCTCTTCCAGCTTGCCGCCACGGAACAGTGCTTCACCGCGCTTGACGAGCTTGGGATCGGCAGCGCCCACGCTCATCTTCTGGCTGGAGAAGTAAGCGGCGATGTCGGCCATATCCTGATCGCTGAGGTTATCCAGCATGCCGGTCATCTCGACGACCTGGCGGTTACCGGACTTGATGTCGTGCAGTTGCTTGAGCAGGTAACGCTCGCCCTGACCGGCCAGCTTGGGGAAGTTTGGCGCAGGGCTGTTGCCATCGGCGCCATGGCAGGCACCACAGACAGCGACTTTGCCCTGACCGGCTTCGGCATCGCCGGCAGCCTGAGCAACGCCGGTGAGGCCCAGGGTCAACAGCAGACTCACGAGTACTTTGTTCATCAGCTAATCCAATTACGGCTAAGAGAGAAAGAGTTATCGGCCGGGCTTGCTCATTCGGTCATCAGTTTGATGACCGCCTGGTAATCCTCGGCAGTGCAGTCCATGCACAGACCGCGCGGCGGCATGGCATTCAAACCATTGGTGACGCTTTGCACCAGTGCATCGGTACCCTTGGCCAGACGCGGTTCCCATGCGGCTTTGTCGCCCTTCTTGGGCGCCGTGGGAATCTGGCCGTTGTGGCATACACCACAGGCGCGGTCATATACAGCTTGCGGGTCCTGAGCAGCATAGCCGTTAAGAGACAGGGTCATAACGGCAGCAGCGAGCAGCATTTTCTTCATCAGATCAACCTCATCAGGGTGGGGAACGTCCTGCTTTCTATCGAGCAGAGATGTAATCGCTCCCGGCAATCGGGTTCCTGCGGGTGGGACAAAGCGCACACAAAATCTGCGGCATTATATACTGGCAATGCTGAAACGGAAACGACGCCGCTTGCCGCGCCACCTGGCGTGCAGCAGGTGCGCGGAAATGTCGCAAGTCCTCGAACTGCTGAACAGGAATCGAGGCATCCACCGGATACCCCCATGCTCCCGAAGAATCCCATCATCGGTCTGTGCCAGCAGGCCAGCTTCCTCATCAGTGCCGCCAAGGTCGACCAGTGCCCCGAGGACAGCGGCCTGGAAGTCGCCTTCGCCGGCCGTTCCAACGCGGGCAAATCGAGCGCGCTGAACACCCTCACCCACGCCAGCCTGGCGCGTACCTCGAAAACGCCAGGACGCACGCAGTTGCTCAACTTCTTCCGCCTGGATGACGAGCGACGCCTGGTCGACCTGCCCGGTTATGGCTATGCCAAGGTACCGATCCCGCTCAAGCAGCACTGGCAGAAACACCTGGAAGCGTATCTGGGCAGCCGCGAGAGCTTGTGCGGCCTGGTGCTGATGATGGATATCCGTCACCCGCTGACCGAGTTCGACTGCATGATGCTGGACTGGTCGGTAGCCAGCGGTATGCCGCTGCATATCCTGCTGACCAAGGCCGACAAACTGGCCTTCGGTGCGGCAAAGACCGCGCTGCTCAAGGTGCGTCAGGACATTCGCAAGCAGTGGGGCGAAGGCATCAGTATTCAACTGTTCTCGGCGCCCAAGCGCATGGGCGTGGAAGAGGCGCAGATGGTACTGGCCGGCTGGCTGGATCTGTTGCCGGAAGAGGATGAGGAAAGCGCTGGGGAAGCCTGAGTCGTAGGGTGCGCTGTGCGCACCGGGATCGTAGGGAGTATTCGGTGCGCGCGGCCAAGGTGGCCCCGCGACACCCTACGGAGCTGCGGCCGCCCGTTTTGACTTGAAAGCGCATCAGAGAAGCCCTCTCCCGCCCTTCGGGCACCCTCGGCTTTGGCGTCCTGCGTCGCCCTTCCTCCTGCATCCATGCAGTCGTCTCCCAATGGGAGAGGGTCATCAGAATACCGCTAGCGGCACTTTTCTATAGACAAAAAAAACCCCGAGCTTCGTATGGGGAGGGAGAAGTTCGGGGTTTAAGGTCTGAACCGCTAGGGCGGGGTTCAGATGTCTGCCAACACTTAACACAACAAAGGAGCATTGAAGGGCTTAACGGCCATTCATGAACTCTGACCGGGCGGGTTTGCGGAAAGTTCATCGCTCTCTTAAAAACCATTTGCAATAAGAAAGTGCTTTTTGATTCCCTGAAACCCCAACGCTAGAGCGGCCGCGGCTTTGCGCCGCGGCGCAGGCTGATCAGTGCGCCTCGTCCCAATTGGCACCGACACCCACTTCCACCAGCAGCGGTACGTCCAGATCCGCAGCGCCACTCATCAGGCGCTTGAGTTTGGCGCTGACCTCGTCGATCAGTTCCTCACGCACTTCCAGCACCAGTTCGTCGTGCACCTGCAGGATGATGCGCGCGTCGATGCCGCTGTCCTGCAACCAGCCGTCCACTTTGATCATGGCGCGCTTGATGATGTCCGCTGCAGTGCCTTGCATCGGCGCGTTGATCGCCGCGCGCTCAGCGCCCTTGCGCATGGCCTGGTTCTGCGCGTGAATTTCCGGCAGGTACAGGCGACGACCGTAGACCGTCTCCACATAACCCTGCTCGGCTGCCTGGGCGCGAGTGCTTTCCATGTAGGTCAGCACACCCGGATAGCGAGCGAAGTAGCGGTCGATATAGGCCTGCGCTTCCTTGCGTTCGACGTCGATCTGCTTGGCCAGGCCGAAGGCGCTCATGCCGTAGATCAGGCCGAAATTGATGGCCTTGGCCTTGCGCCGCTGATCGCTGGTCACCTCGTCCAGCGCCACGCCGAACACTTCCGCAGCGGTGGCCTTGTGCACGTCCAGGTCATGACGGAAGGCGTCCAGCAGGCCTTCATCCTTGGCGAGGTGGGCCATGATGCGCAGTTCGATCTGCGAATAGTCCGCTGCCATCAGCTTGTAGCCCTTGGGCGCGACGAAGGCCTGACGGATGCGTCGGCCTTCAGCGGTGCGGATCGGGATGTTCTGCAGGTTCGGATCGCTGGAGGACAGGCGGCCAGTGGCGGCCACCGCCTGATGGTAGCTGGTGTGGATGCGCCCGGTACGCGGGTTGATCTGCTCCGGCAGCTTGTCGGTGTAGGTGCTCTTGAGCTTGCTCAAGGAACGGTACTGCATAAGCACCTTGGGCAGCTCGAAGTCCTGCTCGGCCAGTTCGGCCAAGACCGCCTCAGCGGTGGAGGGCTGGCCCTTGGCGGTCTTGCTGATCACCGGATAGCCGAGTTTTTCATAGAGGATCACGCCCAGTTGCTTGGGCGAGGCCAGGTTGAATTCCTCACCGGCGATCTCGAACGCCTTGCGCTCCAGCTCCACCAGCTTTTCCCCAAGCTCGACGCTCTGCTCGCCGAGCAGCTTGGCGTCGACCAGCGCGCCGTTGCGCTCGATACGCGCCAACACCGGCACCAGCGGGATTTCGATGTCGCGCAGCACCTTGGCCAGGGACGGCACCGCTTCAAGACGGCCCCACAGCTCCTGGTGCAGGCGCAGGGTCACGTCGGCGTCTTCGGCAGCGTAGGGGCCGGCCTGCTCCAGGGCGATCTGGTCGAAGGTCAGTTGCTTGGCACCCTTGCCGGCGATGTCCTCGAAGCGGATGGTGCTGTGGTTCAGGTACTTCAGCGCCAGGCTGTCCATGTCGTGACGGGTGGCGGTGGAGTCCAGCACGTAGGACTCGAGCATGGTGTCGAAGGCCACGCCTTGCACCGCAATCGGCGTACTGGCATTGGCCAGGACGTTGATGTCGTACTTGGCGTGCTGACCGACCTTGGCCTTGGCCGGGTCTTCGAGAATCGGCTTGAGCGCCTTGAGTACCGCGTCGCGGTCGAGCTGCTGTGGCACGCCCATGTAGGAATGCGCCAGCGGGATATAGACCGCTTCGCCAGCCTTGACCGCAAAAGACAGACCGACCAACTGCGCCTGCTGGGCATCGATGCTGGTGGTCTCGCTGTCGAAGGCGATCAGTTCGGCCTGCTCCAGTTTCTTCAACCAGGCATCGAACTGCGCCTGCTCCAGCACCATCTGGTAATCACCGGTGCTGGCTGGCGCTGGTTCAGCGCTTGCTTCGGCGGCTTCGCCAGCAGGCTCGGCGAACAGATCGCCAGCCAGCGCTGCGGCCTTGGCCACCAGTGCCTTATTCTGGCGCAGCAGGTCGTCCAACCAGTTCTTGAATTCCAGCTCGCCATAGAGCTGCACCAACGCGGCCTGATCCGGCTCGCCGGGATGCAGCGACTCGATCTCGATATTCAGCGGCACGTCGGTCTTGATGGTCGCCAGTTGGTAGGACAGGTAGGCCATCTCGCGGTGCTCTTCGAGCTTGGCCGGCAGGCCCTTGGCGCCACGAATCGGCAACTCGGGCACCTTGTCGAGGTTGGCGTAAAGCACATCGAGGCCGCCGCCGATGCCAACCAGCAGACCGAGAGCGGTTTTCTCACCGACGCCGGGCACGCCCGGGATGTTGTCGACCTTGTCGCCCATCAGTGCCAGGTAGTCGATGATCAGCTCAGGGCCGACACCGAATTTCTCTTTCACGCCATCGGCGTCGTAGACGCTTCCGGTCATGGTGTTGACCAGCGTAACGTGCGGGCAGACCAACTGCGCCATGTCCTTGTCGCCGGTGGAGATGACCACATCGCGCTTTTCCCCGGCGGCCTGGCGCGCCAAAGTGCCGATCACGTCGTCAGCTTCCACGCCTTCGACGCACAGCAGCGGCAGGCCCAGGGCACGTACGCTCGCATGCAGCGGCTCGACCTGGACGCGCAGCTCGTCCGGCATGGACGGGCGATTGGCCTTGTACTCGGCGAACAGCTCGTCACGGAAGGTGCCGCCCTTGGCGTCGAAGACCACGGCAAAGGGGCTGTTGGGGTACTGCTTGCGCAGGCTCTTGAGCATGTTCAGCACGCCCTTGACCGCTCCGGTGGGCAGGCCCTTGGAAGTGGTCAGCGGCGGCAGGGCGTGGAAGGCGCGGTACAGATACGAGGAACCGTCGACCAGAACGAGGGGAGCTTGGCTCATGCGCGGGATCAACCTTTTCGGCGGGTGCAGCGGTAGAATGGCTGCATCGGTGAACAACGAAGGAGCAAGATTACCATGGGTACATTGAATCGCCTGTTGCTGGCCTGCCTGCTGACCTGCCTGCCGCTTGCCGCTCACGCCGAAGATCCGGTATCCGGCGACCCGGATGTGACCATCCGCCAGGACGGCGACCGAACCATTCAGGAATACCGGGTCAATGGCTTCCTCTACGCCATCAAGGTCATCCCGAAGAACGGTAAACCCTACTTTCTCGTTCGCGCCGATGGCAGCGACGGCAACTTCGTACGTTCGGATGACCCGGACATGCTGATCCCGTCCTGGGAAATCTTTAGCTGGTAAGGCAATTAAGGTCTGATATGTCGGTATTCACCCCCCTGGAGCGTCATGAGCTCGAAGTCTTCCTGGCTCCCTATGGGCTTGGCCGGTTGCGTGACTTCCAGGGCATTGCTGCGGGCAGCGAAAACAGCAACTTCTTCGTCAGCCTGGAGCAGGGCGAATATGTCCTGACCCTGGTCGAACGCGGCCCGGTGGCCGATCTGCCGTTCTTCATCGAATTGCTCGACGTGCTCCACGACGCCGGCCTGCCGGTGCCCTACGCCCTACGCACGCAGGACGACGAGGCGCTGCGCACCCTGGCGGAGAAACCGGCGCTATTGCAGCCCCGGCTTTCCGGCAAGCATGTGCGCGAGGCCAATGCTCATCATTGCCAGGAAGTGGGTAGCCTGCTGGCCCGCATCCATCTGGCGACTCGCGAACAGCCGGTGGAGCGTCGCAGCGACCGTGGCCTGGACTGGATGCTAGCCGAAGGCCCGAGCCAGGCGCTGAAGCTCGATGAACAGGCATTACCGCTACTGCGTGATGCGCTGGCCGAGATCGCCGAGCTGAAGCCGCGCATCCTCGCCCTGCCGCGCGCCAACCTGCATGCCGACCTGTTCCGCGACAACGTGCTGTTCGACGGCAACCACCTGGCTGGGGTGATCGACTTCTATAACGCCTGTTCCGGGCCGATGCTCTACGACCTGGCTATCACCCTGAACGACTGGTGCTCGCACGAAGACGGCAGCCTCGATGGCGCCCGTGCCCGCGCACTGCTCGGCGCCTATGCGGCGCAGCGGCCCTTCACGGCAGCCGAGGCAGAACTGTGGCCGGCCATGCTGCGGGTGGCGTGCTTGCGTTTCTGGTTGTCACGCCTGATCGCCGCCGAGTCGTTCGCCGGACAGGAAGTGCTGATTCATGATCCGGGTGAGTTCCAGCGTCGCCTGGCGCAGCGTCAGCAGGTCAACCTGCCCCTGCCGTTCGCGCTGTAGGACGATCGACGCGATTCGTAGGGTGGGTTAGCCGCCTGCGACACATTGCTGAATCACTCTCTGTTCCTGCGGCGGCGTAACCCACCGTCGGCGCAACGCCATCCCTTGCCTGGTGGGTTACGCGGCGCGCCAGGTTCAATTGCGTATACGAGACCGGGGCTTTGCGCCGCTAACCCAGCCTACAGGTCTGCGTCAGGGCCGTAGCCCGGATGAAATCCGGGAAATGCTGGTAATAGCGGTGCGCAGCACACCCGGCGGATCAGCTACCCGAAACCAGGCCCGGCAATTGCGCCGCCAACTTGGCGTTGTTGATCGGCGCACGGATGAAACCACGCTGGGTGCCATCCGGACCGATGATCACCAGATTGCCGCTGTGATCGACGGTGTAGTTTTCCTTGCTGGTATCAGCCGGGATGTAGGGAATGCTCACCGAGTTGGCGAACTTCTGCAGGGTCGCCTCTTCTCCGGTCAGGCCTTTGAAGCCGGCATCGAAGTAGTTCAGGTATTTGCTCAGTTGCTCCGGTGTATCGCGATGAGGGTCGACGCTGACCATCACTACGTTCAGCCGCGCGCGAGTTTCCTCGGGCAGCTGGCTCTGCAGTTGACGCAGTTGCGCTAAGGTCGCCGGGCAGATGTCCGGGCAGAAGGTGTAGCCGAAGAACAGCAGCGTCCAGTCGCCCTTGAGCTGATCGACCACGACCTCTTTGCCGTCCTGATCGACCAGGCTCAGCGCGGGCAGGCTGCGGTTCTGCGGCAGCAGGACGATACCGGCATCGAGCAACACGGCCGGATCACCCTGGCCCTTGCTACTGAGCACCTTGTTGACGGTAAGCCCCAGCACCAGGGCCACGATAGCGACAAGAACGAAAACCGTTGTATGGGTACGAGTCATGAAATCCCTTAGCTAGCTTTTGCAAACCGTCTGCCACGCCACAGCTTGCTAGATGTTCAACAGCAGATAGTGGTCCGCCAGCAAGGCGATGAACAACAGGAACAGGTACCAGATACTGTACTTGAAGGTGTTGATCGCTGCGTGCGGTTTGCTGTCACGGTACAGCACCCAGGCCCAGTGCAGGAAGCGGCCGCCCAACAACAGGGCGCAAACCAGGTACAGCGGCCCGCTCATGTGAATGGCGTAGGGCAGCAGGGTCACCGCGAACATCGCCAGGGTATAGAGCAGGATATGGACCTTGGTGTAGTGCTCGCCGTGGGTCACCGGCAGCATGGGAATGTCGGCCTTGGCGTACTCCTCCTTGCGATGAATGGCCAGCGCCCAGAAGTGCGGCGGCGTCCAGGCAAAAATGATCAACACCAGCAGCAGCGGCTCGGCACTGAGATGACCGGTGACGGCGACCCAGCCCAGTAGCGGCGGTGCAGCGCCAGCCAGGCCACCGATGACGATGTTCTGCGGCGTGGCGCGCTTGAGAAAGCCGGTGTAGATCACCGCGTAACCGAGCAACGAGGCGAGGGTGAGCCAGGCGGCCAGCTCATTGGTGAACACCAGCAACAGGCTCATACCGGCGACGGCTAGCAGCAGCGCGAAGGCCAGTGCCGCCACTGGCGAGACGCGCCCAGCCGTGACCGGACGCTTGTGCGTACGCGCCATGATCGAGTCGATGCGGCGGTCCACCACATGGTTGACCGCCGCGGCAGCCCCCGCACACAGGCCGATGCCCAGATTGCCGAACAGCAGCACGGCCCAGGGCACGCCGGCACGCGTAGCGAGGAACATGCCGACCAGCGAGGTGATCAGCATCAGCATCACCACCCGTGGCTTGGTCAGTTCCAGATAATCACGCCAGGAGGCATGTTCGGAGTGAGCTCGTAGCATTGTCGCCATGGCATTTCTCCTTGATGGGTTATTTGCCGGCCGGCAGCAGAGCGCGGGAAGCGATCACTGCACGCGTGCCGACACGATCGGATGCATCGCGCGTCACGGCGGAAACAGCCCTGAGGCGGTAGTTGATCAACACCATCGTCAGTAGCAGCGCCGCACCGCCTGCGTTATGGGCTACCGCCACCAGCAGCGGCAGATGGAAGACCACGTTACTGATGCCCAGACAGACCTGCAGCGCCAGCGCCAGCAGCAACAGTCCGGCCAGACGCGGCAGCTTGGCGCCGCGCAACTGCCAGGCCAGCGCCAGCAGTGCCAGCGTGACCAGCAGCGCACCGAGACGGTGGCTCATGTGAATCGCGGTGCGCGCGTCACTGTCGAGCTGCCCGCCGAGGTAATTGGGGCCGATGTGTTGGGTGAGATGAAAGCCCTTGCCGAAATCCATCGCCGGCCACCATTCCCCATGGCACGTGGGTAGGTCGACGCAAGCGACCGCGGCGTAGTTGGAACTGACCCAACCGCCCAGGACGATCTGCCCGATCACCAGCAGCAGGCAGGCAGCCGCCAGGGCACGCAGGCGTCCCGGCAGCTGCAGCGGGGCGAAGCGCCCGGATAGGCGCAAAGTCAGCAAGGTCAGCAGGCTCAACGTGGCGAAACCGCCAAGCAGGTGGGCGGTGACCACCTGCGGCCACAGCTGCAGGGTGACCGTCCACATGCCGAACGCCCCTTGCAGGATCACCAGCGCGAGAATCACCAAAGGCAACTTCAGCGGCTGCGCCGGCTCTTCGCGGCGGCGGAAGGCCTGGATCGCGATGGCCAAGATCACCAGCCCAAGAGCGCCAGCGAAGTAGCGATGAATCATCTCGTACCAGCCCTTGGCGACCTCAACCGGCGCCTCGGGAAAGCGAGCCTCGGCGATGGCCTGCTTGTGCTCGCTCATCGGTACGCCGAGAAAGCCGTAACAGCCTGGCCAATCCGGGCAGCCCAGGCCGGCATGGGTGAGCCGGGTGTAGGCCCCCAGTAGCACGACCACCACGGTCAGAAGGGTCGCGAACAATGCTAGACGGTAACCGGGCTTGTGCATGTCGACTCCTTGGGCAATGGGCTGGGCGCTCTGTGGTTATGGATGGAGCACAGCGTCAACCGATCAGGGAAATTTTCAGCAGGTAGCGCAGGTCATCGAGGATCGCCTTGCCGTTGCTGCCGGCCGGATAACGCAACACCAGATTGCCGTGTGGGTCGACCAGCCAAAGCTGCGCACCCGGCACCGCCTCGGCGGCCTTGTCGTAGGCCTGGAGGTCCAGCTGATAGCGTCCAAGTTGTGGGTACTCGCGCTTGAGCGTGGCGTCGTACTCGGCGCTCAGCGGCTCGGCCAGGGCCAGACCATGGCTGGCCCGCGAGGTCTCGCGATTGAGGCCGATCTGGATCTGCCGCGCCAGGTACACCAGCTGCTGACAGTCCGCCTCGCACGCGCCAGGTGCCGTCACCAGAATCTGCCACTGCCGCTCCACTTCGCCCTGCACGCCGAGATCGGCCAGGGTGCGACCATCGCCGATCAGCACACCGTGGTAATTGCGCGTCTCCGGCACCCAGAAGCGCCACTGGTACATGGCACTGGCCAGGAACATCGGGCCGATGGTGATGGCCAGAATCAGCAGAAGCTGCAAACGCCCCCGGCCCTTGCGGGGCACCTCAGGCATGGCGATGGCTGGGTTCATGACGATGCTCCCGTGCATTGTGAATTCCGAGATAAATGAACAGGCCAAGCAGCGCAGCAGCCAAGGCAAACCACTGCACCGCATAACCCAGATGCTTGCTGGGGCTCATGGCCACGATTGGCCAGTCGACGCGATAGCTGGCAGGCCCCGGCTCCAGGCGCGTCTCGAAGGGCAGGCCGCCACGGCCCAGCTGGCGCCAAAGACTGTCGGCCTCGACCTGAGTGATCAGCCGTGGCCAGCCCTCGGACGCCACACCGGATCGCAGACTCAGGCCGCCGGATGGCGCCACGTAGATCCAGGCATTGAGCTGCAGCACGCCATCGGGGGTATCGAACTGCACAGGCGTGCGCCGATCCGGCCAGGGCAACCAGCCACGGTTGAGCAACACCCAGAGACCGCTGGCCTGATCGTAGAACGGCTGCAACAGCTCGACGCCGGCATGGCCGTCGCGGATGCGGTTATCCAGCAAAAGGCTGTGCTCGGAGTCGAAATGACCGCGCAGGTGGACGCGGCGGTAGGCGGGGTCACGCATGGGTTCGAGCTGTTCGAGGCCGATTGGCTCGGCCTGACGCCGCGCCTCGAAACTGTCCAGCAGCTGGCGCTTCTCCTCGCCTCGCTGCAGCTGCCAGAAACCCAGGCTCACCAGGCCAGGCATCAGCAGCAACACCAGAATGCTGGGCAGCCAGCCGGGACGGAAACCGCTCATTGCGCGCCTCCGCGAACCACAGACGGGCTGGCTATACTGCGATGCATCACCCACTCCCCTGGAGTCTCGCATGCTCAAGGCCGCGATCGTCCTCATGTTGCTGGCTACCATCGCCAGTCTGTTCAGCGGCCTGTTCTTCCTGGTCAAGGACGACAGCCGCGGTACGCGTGTGGTCAATGCACTGACAATCCGTGTGGTGCTGACCGCCATCACCGTCGCCCTGATCGCCTGGGGCTTCTACTCAGGGCAACTGGTGTCTCATGTCACTTGGTAGCTGCCTCAAAGCACATAGACGAAGATGAACAAGCCCAGCCAGACCACATCGACGAAGTGCCAGTACCAGGACGCAGCCTCGAAACCGAAGTGTTTCTCCGAGTCGAAGTGCCCGCGCATGATGCGCACCAGCATCACCGTCAGAATCAGCGCCCCCATGGTGACGTGGGCACCGTGAAATCCGGTCAGCATGAAGAAGGTCGCACCGTAGATCCCCGAGCCCAGGGTCAGGCCCAATTCGGTGTAGGCCTCGATGTACTCCTCGACCTGGAAGAACAGGAACGCTGCACCGAGCAGAATGGTGGCCGCCAGCCAGGCCTTGAGCGGGCCGCGCTTGTTCTTCTTCAGGGCGTGGTGGGCGAGGGTGATGGTGACGCTCGATGACACCAGCAAGATGGTATTGAGCAACGGCAGATGCCAGGGGTCGATCACCCCGCTGGGCGGCGGAAATAGCTTGGAGTCGGGGTTCTGCAGCAGCGGCCAACTGTACTCGAAACCTTCCCAGAGCATGTTGGCCACGCCCTTGTCGCCCTCGCCACCCAGCCAGGGACCGGCCCAGGTACGGACGTAGAAGAGGGCGCCGAAAAAGGCCGCGAAGAACATCACCTCGGAGAAGATGAACCAGCTCATGCCCCAGCGGAAGGAGCGATCCATCTGTGGACTGTACAGACCGCTGCGGCTCTCCTTGATCACATTGCCGAACCAGCCGAACAGCATGTAGGCGAGGATCAGGCCGCCGACAAAGAAGATCAGCGGGCCATTGGAGTCTGCGCGATTGGCCGAGAGGTCATTGAACCAGGTACCGACCCCGAAGACGCTGACCAGCATCCCGAGGGTGGCGATAATCGGCCATTTGCTCTGGGCCGGAACGTAGTAGTGCTCGTGACTCGACATTGTTGTTCTCCTTATGGAGCCTGTGCCACCGGCGGTTTGCGCGCGGTGATATCGAACAGCGTGTAGCCCAGCGTCAGGTGCTTCACGTCTTGCGGCAGGTCGCGGTCGACGATGAAGCGCACGGGCATTTCGATGCGCTCGCCCGGTTGCAGCACCTGCTGGGTAAAGCAGAAGCACTCGGTCTTGTGAAAAAAGGCCGCCGCCTTCGAGGGCGAGACACTGGGAATCGCTTGCGCGCTCATCGGCTGGTTGCTGGGGTTATAGGCGACGAACAGCATGTCGCGCGTCTCCCCCGGATGGACCAGGATCTCGTCGGCCTTGGGACCGAACTCCCAGATCATTCCAGCGGCGTTGGTGGCGAGAAACTGCACGCGTACCTGGCGCCCCTCATCCACCAGTTGCTCGCCCTGGTAGGCCCCAGCCGTCTTGCCGTTGATGCCGAAGACTCGACACATGGCATCGTAGAAGGGTGGCAGGACGAAAATGCCGAAGCAGAACATCACCACCACCACGACCAGCAGGCGGGTAACCAGACGACGAGTCGCGATGACCTCGCTCACGGCAGACCTCCTATTTCACTTCCGGCGGTGTGCTGAAGGTGTGGTAGGGCGCCGGTGACGGCACCGTCCACTCCAGGCCTTCGGCACCGTCCCAGGGCTTGGCCGGAGCCGGTTTGCCGCCACGGATGCATTTGATGACGATGAACAGGAACAGCAATTGGGTCGCCCCGAACATGAAGGCGCCGATGCTGGAGACCATGTTGAAGTTGGCGAACATCAGGTTGTAATCGGGAATCCGCCGCGGCATCCCGGCCAGACCGACGAAGTGCATCGGGAAGAACGCCAGGTTCATGCCGATGAAGCTCATCCAGAAATGCAGCTTGCCCAGGGTTTCGTCGTACATGTGACCGGTCCACTTCGGCAGCCAGTAGTAGGCCGAGGCGAAGATGCCGAAGATCGCACCGGGCACCAGCACATAGTGGAAGTGCGCCACCACGAAGTAGGTATCGTGGTACTGGAAGTCCGACGGTGCGATGGCCAGCATCAACCCGGAGAAGCCGCCGATGGTGAAGAGGATGACGAATGCCACCGAGAACAGCATCGGCGCCTCGAAGGTCATCGAGCCCTGCCACATGGTGCTGGCCCAGTTGAACACCTTCACCCCGGTAGGCACGGCGATCAGCATGGTGGCGTACATGAAAAACAGCTCGCCGGTCAGCGGAATGCCGACGGTGAACATGTGGTGCGCCCAGACGATGAACGACAGGAAAGCGATGGACGCGGTGGCGTAGACCATCGAGGTGTAGCCGAATAGCGGCTTGCGCGCGAAGGCCGGGATGATCGAGCTGACCGCACCGAAGGCGGGCAGGATCATGATGTACACCTCGGGGTGGCCGAAGAACCAGAACACATGCTGGAACAGCACCGGGTCACCACCACCGGCGGCATTGAAGAAGCTGGTGCCGAAGTGGATGTCCATCAGCATCATCGTTACGCAACCAGCCAGTACCGGCATCACCGCGATCAGCAGGAAGGCGGTGATCAGCCAGGTCCAGACGAACAGCGGCATTTTCATCAGGGTCATGCCTGGGGCGCGCAGGTTGAGGATGGTGGCGACTACGTTGATCGCCCCCATGATCGAGCTGATGCCCATCAGGTGGATGGCGAAGATGAAGAAGGTGGTGCTCTCCGGCGCATAGGTCGTCGACAGCGGGGCATAGAAGGTCCAGCCGAAGTTCGGCCCGCCGCCCTCCATGAACAAGGTGCTGACCAGCAGGCCGAAGGCCGCCGGCAGCAGCCAGAAACTGAAGTTGTTCATCCGTGGCAGGGCCATGTCTGGAGCGCCGATCATCAGCGGGATCATCCAGTTGGCCAGGCCGACGAAGGCCGGCATCACCGCGCCGAAGACCATGATCAGGCCGTGCATGGTGGTCATCTGGTTGAAGAATTCCGGCTGCACGATCTGCAGGCCCGGCTGGAACAGCTCGGCGCGGATGACCATGGCCATCGAGCCGCCCAGCAGGAACATGCAGAAGCTGAACCACAGGTACATCGTGCCGATGTCCTTGTGGTTGGTGGTCAGCACCCAGCGCATCAGGCCCTTCGCCGGGCCATGGTGGTGGTCAGTATGACCGTGGTCGATCACTGCACTCATGTCCTTACTCCTGCGCCTTGGAGAAATCGAGAATGTCCTTGGGCGTGACCATGTCACCGACATTGTTGCCCCAGGCGTTGCGCTCGTAGGTGATGATGGCGGCCAGGTCGACCGGCGACAGTTGCTTGCCGAAGGCGGCCATGGAGGTGCCCGGTTTGCCGTGGTAGACGATGTCGATATGACCCTCGGCCGGGCCGGTGGCGATGGACGAGCCCTTGAGCGCCGGGAACATTGGCGGCAGGCCTTCACCGGTGGGCTGGTGGCAGGCGGCGCAGGTGGTGTTGTAAGCCTTCTCACCACGCGTCATCAGCTCTTCCATGGTCCATTCCTTGCTGGTCAGCTCGCGCTCGGCGGCAGCCGCCTGCTTGCGTTCGGCCAGCCAGGCGTCAAAGTCTTCCTTGGACTTGGCCTCGACCACCACCGGCATGAAGCCGTGATCCTTGCCGCACAACTCGGTGCACTGGCCGCGGTAGATGCCAGGCTCCTCGATGCGGGTCCAGGACTCGTTGATGAAACCGGGGATGGCATCCTTCTTCACCGCCAGCGCCGGCACCCACCAGGAGTGGATCACGTCGGCCGCGGTGATCAGGAAGCGCACCTTGGTGCCTACCGGCACCACCAGCGGCTCATCCACTTCCAGCAGGTAATGTTCGCCCTTGGCTTCGCGGTTGTTGATCTGCGAACGCGGCGTGGTCAGGTTGCTGAAGAACTCGACGTCCTGACCCAAGTACTTGTAGTGCCACTTCCACTGGTAGCCGGTGACCTGGATATCCAGCTCGGACTCAGTGGTGTCGTAGATCTCGATCAGCGTCTTGGTCGCCGGGATCGCCATCACCACCAGAATCGCCAGTGGCACCACGGTCCAGAGAATCTCGACGGTGGTGCTTTCGTGAAAGTGCGCGGGTTTCTGGCCGGTGGAGCGGCGGTGCATGAGCATCGACCAGAACATGGCGCCGAAGACCAGGATGCCGATCACCACACAGATCCAGAAAATGGTCATGTGCAGGTCGAAGACGGAGCGGCTGACGTCGGTTACACCGGGCGTCATGTTGACCGTCCACTGGGCATGCGCCGAGCCCAATGCCAGCCACAGCAGGAGGCCCATCCAGACTCGTGGATGTCGCATCATTGCGGGTTCCCCTTGATTGTTCTTGTTATCCCGCCGGCTAAGCCTGCGGCTAAGGGATCGACTGCCTCACGGAGTTGGGCGCTGGCGCACGCTGCCTGAACACCCACTCCTGACTACTGGCGACTACATGTCGAACCTTTCCGTGCCAAAGCTCGTCCGGTTCCATCAGGTACTGCCTTTCGAAATCGAGTATAGACGGCGACTTTAAGCCCGCAATGTGAGCACAACCGCAACCAGGCCAGTTCGACAGCGATGCCACACACCCGCGTGACGCGGGGTGTAGCCATTTTGATACAGATGCATATAGCGGACTCGCATAAGTATGAAAAAGTTATGACAATCGCGTCTTAGCCAACCGAAACGGCCGGCTAAGGTTCACGTCCATGTCCTGATATGTAGGAGCAGTCATGAACACCGTCGCCCTTCGTCAACTGATCGCCCAGGCTCGCCAGCAGGAACGTGGCAGCCAGGCACTCGCTCGATTTCTACAGGCTCAGCTAGATCGCCTGCACCCGTCCATCCGCCTACCCGAGGACGACGCGTCAGGTGCGCTGACCGCCTTCGTCGTCGCCTATATCGAAGAAGTGCCGGACGTGCTTGACGCCGCTGCCGACGTGGCGCGCGAAGCCGGAATCGAGGATGCGGTGAAACCCGTGCTGAAGATCGCCGAGCATTTCTTCCTGCAACCACCGGCCCTGATGGAGGGCCACGAAGGCCTTGAAGGCTTGCTCGATGAAGCCTATCTGGCGCATCGCCTGGTGGAGGAGGTCAACGACCGCTATATCGCCCACCTCGGCCAGACGCTGATCCCGCTGGACACTACGCGCGCCAACCTGATCGCCCATCAGTTGATCGGTGAACCCTTCGCCAACCAACTCGACGAGGCGGTCCATCATGCGCTGGACGGCATGCTTGATGACGCCAGTTTCGACCAGCCCTCGGTACAGGCCTACCGTGAGCGCCTGGCAGCGCCGGATACCGTGACAGCCTGGCGGCGCTGGCCCTGCCTGTCGCAACAGCTGGGCGTGGAGCTGCAGTTCAAGGCGTGATCAGCAGCAGGATCAGGGTCAAGGTCAGCAGCGAGCCAAGGGTAGAGAACAGGATCGCCCGCGACACCAGCGCCGCCTGGCGCTGGTAGTACTCGGCCAGCATGAACGGCCCGGTGCCAGTTGGCAGAGCGCTGAGCAGCAGCGCGGCGTGCGCCCAGAACGGCGGCAGGTCGAGCAGTACGAAAGCGATAAACCAGGTCACCAGTGGTTGCAGCACCAGCTTGAGCGCCACTAACGGCCAGGCGCCCTCGCTTGGTCCGCTTTGGCGCTGCGCCAGGAACAACCCCAGCGACACCAGTGCGCAGGGCACCGTGGCGGCGCCAAGCAAGCGCAGAAATTCGTCCAGCGCCGCGGGCATCTGCACGCCGCCAAACGCCCACGCAGCACCGAGCAGCGGCGCAACCACCAGCGGGTTTTTCAAAAGCGCCATGACCACCTGAACGATGGCGCCGCCCAGGCCCTTCTTGCTCTGCAAGCCCACCTCGATGCACACCACCGCCAGGCCGAACAGCACGCAAACCACCATCAGCGAGGCGATCAGTGCCGGCGCCATACCGTCCTCGCCCAGCACCAGTACGCACAACGGAATGCCGATATAACCGGTATTGGCGTAACCGGCGCTGAGACCATCGATACTGGCGTCGACCAGGCTGCCAGTGGTTTTCCAGCGATACACCAGCGTGACCAGAAACACCGCGAGCATGCCGCCGGTAAAGGCGAGCAGGAAACCGGGCTGCCAGATCTGCGCCCAGTCGGCCTTGGCCGTCAGGCTGAACAGCAAGGCTGGCAGGCCGAGCCAGACCACGAAGCGGTTCATCTCCGATGCCGCGGTCGCGCCCAGGCGATTGGTTCGCCGACAAATGAAGCCAACCAAGATCAGGCCGAAGATCGGCAGCAGCACATTGAGAACGGTGGACATCGAACCACGCCAACGACAGGGGAGGACCGAGCCTAGGGGTGCCAGCCGCTCAGGGCAAGTCATGGGCTGTGATTCGCTGGCGCCCGCTGGCGTCTAGCAGTGACATGCCGGGCAAGCCCGGCGCTGCCGCGAGCCAGAGCATGCAAGCGCTGTTGAACGAAATTCTCGATGAAGTCCGCCCGCTGATCGGTCAGGGCAAGGTGGCCGATTACATCCCGGCGTTAGCCGACGTGCCAGCCAACCAGCTAGGTATTGCGGTGTACAGCAACGACGGCGAGTTGTACTGCGCCGGCGATGCGCACACGTCGTTCTCCGTGCAGAGCATCTCCAAAGTTTTCAGCCTGGTGCAGGCTATCGAACATTCCGGGGAAGACATCTGGCAACGCTTGGGGCACGAGCCTTCCGGTCAGCCGTTCAACTCGCTAGTACAGCTCGAATTCGAACGGGGCAAGCCGCGCAATCCATTCATCAACGCCGGGGCCTTGGTGATCTGCGACATCAACCAATCGCGCTTTGCCGCACCGGTGTTGTCGATGCGCGACTTCGTTCGACGCCTGTCGGGCAACCCCGAAGTGACGGTGGACAACCACGTTGCCGAGTCGGAGTACCAGCACCGGGCACGCAATGCGGCAGCGGCCTACCTGATGCAGTCGTTCGGCAATTTCCATAACGACGTGGAAGCGGTGCTGCGCAGTTACTTCAGTTACTGCGCGCTGCGTATGAGCTGCGCAGATCTGGCGCGGGCGTTCTGTTTTCTGGCCAACGACGGCTTCTGCAAGCACAGCGGCCAGCAGATCCTCAGCGCGCGGCAGAGCAAGCAGGTCAACGCCATCATGGCCACTAGCGGGCTGTACGATGAAGCCGGCAACTTCGCCTATCGCGTCGGCCTGCCGGGTAAGAGCGGCGTGGGCGGCGGGATCATCGCGGTGGTGCCGGGGCAGTTCAGCGTCTGCGTGTGGTCGCCGGAGTTGAACGCAGCGGGCAACTCCCTGGCCGGCATCAAGGCGCTGGAGTTGCTCAGCGAACGCATCGGCTGGTCGGTATTCTGAGGTATGGTCACAGGGTCCGGTGCCATGCTGCGTCGGTGCCCGTTGATCAGCCCTGGAGTGCTTATGTCGTTGCCTGAATACCACATGTTCGCCGGCGCCCCGGCGCCGGTTGCGCCCTTTTCCCACGCCTGCGAAGCCGACGGCTGGGTGTTCATCACCGGTCAGTTGCCCATCGATCCGGGTAATGAGTCCGCGCCCCTGCCCGAGGGCATCGAGGCGCAAACCCACAAGACTTTCGACAATCTTTTGGTGGTCTTGAGAGGCCTGGGTCTGGGCTTGGAAAACGTGGTCTCGGCGCGGGCGTTTCTCACCGATTTCTATGGCGATTACGCGCGCTTCAACGCGGTGTACGCCAGCTACTTCCCCGAAGGCAAACGCCCGGCGCGCACCTGCATCGGCACCACCGGGCTGGCGCGCCATGCCCTGGTGGAAATCGACTTTATCGCGCGCCGGCCGTAACCAGGAATAGCTACAGCAGCTTGCGGTACTGCACGAAGCCCGAACGCTCGCCGATGCGCTCGTACAGCAGCTTGGCCTGGCTGTTGGTTTCATGGGTCAGCCAATGCACCCGCGAGCAGCCGGCGGCACGCGCCTGCTCAACAACATGCTGGATCAACTTGCGCCCAACGCCGCCACTGCGCTCGCCCTTGGCCACGAACAGATCCTGCAGGTAGCAGTAATCGCCGGTGGTCCAGGTCGAGCGGTGAATGACCCAGTGCACCAGGGCGATGGCCCGATCACCGTGCCAGGCCAGGGCAGCGCCCATGGGCTCGGCAGGGTCGAGAAAGCGCTGCCAAGTGACGGCACTGGTGTCGGCTGGAATCTCGGTCATGTAGAAGCGCTGGTAGCCCTGCCATAGCGGCAACCAGGCTTCGTAATCGGCAGCGACTACAGGGCGAATCTCGATGCTCATCGTCCTTCCTCTGTTTGGGCAGGTGGATCAGTCGCTCATCTCACCACAGAGATCACGCGCCAGCCAGTGCTCGACCTCCGCTTGCGGCAAACCGGCGCCGAGCAAGGCGAACAGCTTGCCCAGGGCAGCCTCGCGGGTCATGCCGCCGCAGGACACCAGGCCTACCTCGGCCAGTCGGCTACCGGCCGCATAGACGCCGAACTGCACGTGGCCCTGCGCACACTGGCTGATCGCCGCCAGCACCACGCCACGCTGGTGCGCCTCACGCAGCACGCTCATCAGCTGTTCATCACCGGCCGGGCCGGTGCCGCTGCCGTAGCATTCCAACAGCAAGCCCTGCACGCCGCTGGCCAGCAGGGCTTGCAGATGCCCGGCCTGCACGGCCGGATGCAGCGGCAACACGGCGAGATTGACCGCCTGACGCGGTTGGCGGAAGTCGATACGAGCATCGAGCGTTGCACGCTCTGCCTGACGCTGACGTGGCAACACCTGGAAGGCGTCGAAAGCATCGCTGCGCAACTTCGAGCAACGCGCGCCGTGCAGCAGTTGCCCGTTGAAGTACAGGTGCACGCCAGGCGCGACACCGCGATGCAGCGCACGCATGGCGCCGAACAGATTGGGCCAGGCATCACCGCCAGCGACGCCAGCCGGTTGCATGGCGCCGCTCAGCACCACAGGCACGTCAAGGCCCAGCAGCAGAAAACTCAGCGCCGCAGCACTGTAGGCCAGGGTATCGGTGCCATGCAGCACCAGCACGGCGTCGTGGCCGCCTGTCTGCACTGCAGTGACGATCTCGTCACGTAGCGCCAGCCAGTGGCCGGGGTTCATGTTGGCGCTGTCTATCAGCGGCAGCAGCTCGCGAAAGCACCACTGCGGCAACTCACTGGCGTTCTCGCTGGCCTGCTGAGTGCGCATGCGCGCCTCGAAGCCCGAGGCTGGCGCCAGGCCGTCTGCGCTCATCTGCATGCCGATGGTGCCGCCGGTGTACAGCACCAAGAGTTTTTCTGGGGTCGCCATGGGCTCTCCTCGCATATCACGGGCAAAGGGGGACGATTGCAACGTCGCTTGCCACTGCCCGAAGGATGGCCGCCGGGATGGCAGGCCAAGAAAAAGGGGGCATCGCCCCCTCTTCCCATCTGAGTCAGATCAACGCTGGTAGACGCGATCACCGATTTCCGCCTGGTCGGCGGTTTCAACTGGCTGACTACCCCACACGGCAGGGTCGAGGTCCAGATCAGCGAACTGCTTGGCATCGAGTACCGGCGACTCAACACCTGCCTTGATCTGGCTATCGTAGTCGCGCATCAGGCGCACGCCTACCTTGAACAGCAGGGCCAGGGCAATCAGGTTGCAGATCGCCAGCAGGCCCATGGTCACGTCAGCGAAGGCGAACACGGTACCCAGGTCCTGCACTGAGCCCCACAGCACCAGAACGACTACCAGCACGCGGTAGATCATCACCGGGCCACGCTTCTGGCTGAAGAAACCCAGGGCGTTCTCGCCGAGGTAGTAGTTGTAGATCAGGGTGGTGAAGACGAACAGCAGCAGCGCCAGGCTGATGAAGACGCGGCCCCACTCGCCGACCACGGCGGCAACGGCGCTCTGGGTCAGCACCACACCGGCTTGCTCCATGCCCGGCTGATAGACGCCGGAGAGCAGGATGATCATCGCCGTGCAGCTGCACAGGATCAGGGTGTCGATGAACACGCTGAGCGACTGCACGATGCCCTGCGCGGCCGGGTGCTTGACCTCGGCCACTGCGGCCACGTTCGGCGCGCTGCCCAGACCGGCCTCGTTGGAGAACAGACCGCGTTTGACGCCCATGATGATGGCCGCGCCGATACCGCCGGCAAAGGCCGGCTCAAGGCCGAAGGCGCTCTTGAAGATCAGGGCGAAGGTAGCCGGCACTTCGCTGATGTTCATGCCGATCACCAGCAGCGCCATGCCCAGGTAAGAGAACGCCATCACCGGCACCAGCACGTCGGCGAACTTGGCGATGCGCTTGATGCCACCGAAGATGATCAGGCCGATCACCACGGTCAGGGCAATGCCGCTGGCCAGGGTCGGGATACCGAAGGTGTCATGCAGCGAGCTGGCGACGGTGAAGGACTGCACGGCGTTGAAGCCGAAGCCGAAGGTCACCAGCAGCAGGATCGACACGACGATGCCCAGCCAGCGCTGGCCAAGACCGTGCTGGATGTAGAACGCCGGGCCGCCACGGTAGCCGCCATCGGCCTCGCGACGCTTGTACAGCTGGGCCAGCGAGCACTCGAAATAGCTGGTGGCCATGCCGACCAGGGCCACGACCCACATCCAGAAGATGGCGCCCGGGCCACCGAGCATGATCGCCACAGACACACCGGCGATGTTGCCGGCGCCGACGCGGCCGGCCACCGACAGCATCAGGGCCTGGAACGAACTGAGCTGGCCCGGCTGACGCTGAAATGCTTCGCTGAAGATGCGGAACATGCTGCCGAAGTAGCGGAACTGCACGAAGCGTGAGGCGATGGTGAAGTACAGGCCGAGACCGATCAGCATCACGATCAGCAGCTTGCTCCAGATGAGGTCATTGAGAAGATCGAGCATGGAGGCTTTCTCTCTTGTTGTTTTGAATGGGAAGGCGCCGCGCCGAGCGGATGGCGCAATCTTTGGTCAAGGCTCTGCGTGGAACAATTTCGCAGGTCGCGGCGAGCTGACGCGAGTTGATGCTAGAATCGCGTCATTCGCATCAGCTGGAGCGGCCATATGTCCGATTCCCTCGGCACCAATCTGAAACTGCTCTGCAGCCATTACCGTTCGATTGCCGAGGTATGCCGCAAGCTGTCGATCAACCGTGCGCAGTTCAACCGTTACCTGGCCGGACAGAGCCGACCGACCACGCACAACCTCAAGCGCATTTGCGATTTCTTCGGCGTCGAACCCTTCGAACTGGCCATGCCGGCCGAGCAGTTCGCCCGCCTGATCGGCGCGCGCAGCGGCGATGCGCAACAGCAAAGTGGTAACGATCCGCTGCTGGAGCTGTTCGCCCCGCTACGCCGCCAGGCCAGCCCGATGGAGCGCTACTGCGGCTACTACTTCGAATACTCCAACTGCATGTCAGTGCCGGGGCACGTGCTGCTGTCGCTGGTGCACCTGCGTGAGGAGCGCGGCAATTACCTGTTCGAGCGCCAGGAACGGCAGGAGCGCCAGGAGCCCGCACGCGGCGGCAGCGAGGACTGGGTGCGCTGCCGCTACCTGGGCACGGCGTTGTTCCTGCAGGACCGCCTGTTCCTGGTGGACTACGAGTCGCTCACCGGCAACGAGATGAGCCAGACCATCCTGATCCCCAGCTTCAAGAGCCGCATCATCCGCCTCAACGGCATCAAGACCGGCGTCTCAAGCGGCGACCGCCGCACGCCGGCCTGCACCCGCGTTGTCTGGCAGTACCTGGGCAATGAGATCAACCGGGTCAACGCCTATCGCCAGTTGATGCTCTACGCCCCCGACGACCCGCGCATCGACGACGACATCCGCCAGCGCCTGGGTGGCGCACAGCTGCGTGATGGGTTGTTCGAGATGGAGTGAGGGGCTATTCGCGCAGCGCCTCCAGACGCTGCTTCTGCCGCCCATCCTCATCGAAGTTATCCACCACCAGCCAGCGTTCGAAGGCATCGCGGCGGGCCGGCCATTCCCCGTCGATGATGGCGAACCAGGCGGTATCGCGGTTACGCCCCTTGCGCACCATGTGCTGACGGAACAGTCCTTCCTGGCTGAAGCCAAAGCGCTCGGCGGCGCGCAGCGAGCGGGCGTTGGCCGCGTCGCACTTCCACTCCAGGCGCCGGTAGCCGAGGTCGTCGAAGGCGTGGTGTGCCAACAGATAGATCGCCTCGGTCGCGCCTGGCGTGCGCTGCATCGGCGCGCCGAAGGCGACGTGGCCGATCTCGATGCTGCCGTCCTGCGCGGTGATACGCAGGTAGCTGAACAGCCCCAGGGCGCGAGCGCTGGCCAGGTCGATCACCGCGTAGAACAGCGGGTCGCGACTCTGCGCATTGGCGGCCAGCCAGGCATCGAAAGCGCCGCGCTCGCTGAAGGGGCCGTAGGGCAAATAATCCCAAAGCGCCGGGTCCGGACCCTGCAAGGCGCGCCACAGATCATCGCCATGGCGCCCGGCATCGAGTGCTTCGAGACGCACGAAACGGCCTTGCAGCGTGCGTTGGTCTGGTGTGGGTCGGGGTTGCCAGTGAGTGAGATCACGCGTCATCAGAAGAGCTTCCTGTACTGGATGAAACCGGAGCGGTCGCCGATGCGGTCGTAGAGCATACGCCCCTGGTAGTTGGTTTCCTGGGTCAGCCAATGCACGCGACTGGCGCCGGCAGCACGGGCCTCGGCGTAAACATGCTCGATCAGCGCGCGACCGATGCCGCCACCGCGAATATGCTCGGCGACGAACAGGTCCTGCAGGTAGCAGTAGTCGCCGCTCGTCCAGCAACTGCGGTGATAGATGAAGTGCACCAAACCGACCGCCTCGCCGTCCTGCCAGGCCAGCGCCGCCTGCATGGGCTCGGCCGGGTCGAGAAAACGCTGCCAGGTGAGGGCGCTGGTCTCGGCCGGGATCTCGGCCTGGTAGAAGCGCTGGTAACCCTGCCAGAGCGGCAGCCAGACAGCATGATCGGCAGCGGTGATGGGGCGGATATCGAGCATGATGGCCTTCCTTTGGTGGTCAGTCGGTGGGGTTCATCTGCGCCGCCAGCTCGTGGTCGCGCGGGTTGGCGGACGTCGCCAGGCCGGCGCGAACACCGGCCTGGTCGCGGGTCGAGCGGTTCTGGCTGAGCTTCCATTTGCCTTCGAGTCGGCGAATCGGCAGGGCGAAACCGACGATGGCGCGCAGCATGGACTCGATGTAGTCACGCGGCGCATCGTCGACGGCCCAGGGCTGCGCACGGCCCTGCTCATGGCGGTCGCTGAGGCGGCTGACCAGTTGCAGCAGACGCTCGGGCTCGTCGAACACTTCGGCCCGACCCCAGGCATGCACGGCGATGTAGTTCCAGGTCGGCACCACCTTGCCGTGCTCGGCCTTGGCCGGGTACCAGCCGGGATGCACATAGGCGTCCGCGCCGCTGAACACCACCAGGGCCTCGGCGCCGCTGGCCAGGTCGCGCCAGTGCGGGTTGGCCCGGGCGAAGTGGCCGTACAGGGTGCCGAACTCGCCCTCGTCAGGCGCCAGCAGCAGCGGCAGATGACTGGCCTGCAGGCCCTGCGCGCCGCTGCTGGTCACGATGGCCAGACCGTTGGCCTGAATCTGCGCGTGCAGAGTGGGCAGGTCGTCCTGACGAAAGGCAGCGGGGCAGTACATGAGGGTTTCTCCTGGCGTGATGGGGTCATGCTAGGCAGGATATTGGCCTGACGTAAGATCCATTCCCGACGATTTTCATGGAGCCAATCGACGATCATGAATCGCGCGCCTGCCTTGCCGTTCGACCTTTCCGGCATTCGCCTGCAGCCCGGCCAGGGCCTGGCACGCCAGCTCTACCAGGCCTTACGCGAACGCATCCTCGACGGCCGCCTGGCGGGCGGCACACGTCTGCCGGCCAGCCGCGAGCTGGCCGCGCTGCTGGGCATTTCGCGCAATACCGTGACCCGCGCGTTGGACCAGTTGTACGCCGAGGGCTACGTAGCCGGGCGGGTCGGCGATGGCACCTACATCGCCGAACTGCCGCGTAGCCGGCCTGCCGCCGCCACTGCGGTCACTCCAGCAGCGGCCAGCCCAGCCCTGCAGCTGTTGCAGAATCACCATCTGGCCATGCCCGCCAAAGGTGCACCGCGCGCTTTTCGCATCGGTGTACCGGCCTTCGATCTGTTCCCCTTCGAGACCTGGGCGCGCCTGCAGGCGCGCTTCTGGCGCAAACCCTCGCCGGCCCGGCTGGGTTATGGCGACCCCGCCGGTGACATACAACTGCGCGAGCTGATCGCTGCTTACCTGCGCAGCAGCCGCGGCCTGACCTGCGAGGCGACGCAGGTGCTGATCACCTGCGGCTCGCAGCAGGCCATCAGCCTCTGCGCTCAATTGCTGGTGCAGCCCGGCGCGCGGGTGGCGCTGGAAAACCCCGGCTACCGCGCGGCGGGCCATGCCTTTGCGGTGGCCGGCGCGCAGCTGTGCGGTATCGCGGTGGACGGCGACGGCCTGGACGTCGCCGCCCTGCAACGCCTGAACGATTGCCGGCTGGCCTATGTCACACCCGCACACCAGTACCCCAGGGGTGACCCTGTCGCTGCAACGGCGCCTGGCGCTACTGGAATGGGCCAAACGCGTGAACGGCTGGATCATCGAGGACGACTACGACGGCGAGTACCGCTACAGCGGCACGCCGCTCGCGCCTCTGGCGGCGCTGGACGAGCAGCAGCGGGTGATCTACATCGGCACCTTCGGCAAGCTCGCCTTTCCTGCATTGCGCCTGGGCTACCTGGTGCTGCCACCCGCGCTGGCGGAGAGCTTCGCCCGGCGCCAGGCACTGGAGATGCGTCATTCGGAGGTCGGTACCCAAGCGGTGATGGCCGAGTTCATCGCCGCCGGGCACTTCCAGCGCCATGTGCGGCGCATGCGCCAGGCCGCGCGCAGCCGGCGCGACGCCTTGCTCGCGGCCTGGCCGGCGGCGATTCCCGGCTGCTCGCCATTGCCGACCGTGGAAGCCGGCCTGCACCTGAGCATCAAGGTCGAGAGTCTTGCGCGGGAACGTGAGCTTATCGCCGCCGCACGTGCAGCCGGCATCGAGATGAACCCCCTGAGCGATTACTGGTTGCCAGGCAGCGAGACGGCTGAGGACGCCCGCGCCGGACTGGTGCTGGGTTTTGCTGCGGTGCCCGAGGCGCAGATCGTCGAGGCCGTGCAGACGCTGCGCCGAGCGTGGAAACTTTGATGCGGGCCAACCGGCGGTGCGCGCGGCGCACCCTACGGCAGCCACCCTTGAATGGCAGCAGCTTTTGACGTCGCTTGCGACGGCCCGAAGGGTGGCCGCCAGGGATGGCAGGCCACAAAAAAAGGGATGGCCGAGGCCATCCCTGAAGGGTGAGGCTGGTGAGGCCTCCTATGAAAACGAATGCGCCAGGCTGTGGATAACCCGGCGCGCGGCACTCAGGCTGCGTTGTCGCTGTTGTAGATCTCGCGATCCAGTTCCTTCTCACTGCTGCCCACCAGGGTGGTGGTCATCAGGTCGCCGGCGACGTTCACGGTGGTGCGCGCCATGTCGAGGATGCGGTCGATACCGGCGATCAGCGCCACGCCTTCCAGCGGCAGGCCAACCGAAGTCAGCACCAGGCCGAGCATGATCAGGCCGGCGCCGGGCACGCCGGCGGTGCCGACCGAGGCCAGGGTGGCGGTGAGGATGATCATCAGGTACTGCCCGGCATTCAGGTCGATGCCGAAGGCCTGGGCGATGAACAGCGCCAGCACGCCCTGGTAGATCGCGGTGCCGTCCATGTTGATGGTCGCGCCCACCGGCAGCACGAAGCCGGCCACACCCTGCGACACGCCGAGGTTCTTGCGCGCGCACTCGATGGACACCGGCAAGGTGCCGGAACTGCTCGAGGTACTGAAAGCCACCGCCAGCGCCGGAGCGATACCACGAAAGAAACGCAGCGGGCTGAGGCGCGCCAGGCCGCCGATCAGGCCACCGTAGATCAGCAACATGTGGGCGATGCTGGCCAGGTAGATCACGCCGATCACACCGGCCAGCGGCAGCAGCACCTCGATGCCATGGGAGGCAACTACGCCGGCGATCAGCGCGAACACGCCGATGGGGGCGAAGCGCATCACCAGGTCGGTGAGCTTGTAGAACACTTCTGCCAGGCTGTCGAAGAGACGCACCACCGGCGCGGCCTTTTCGCCAACCAGATTCATGCTCACGCCCAGGGCAATGGCGAAGACGATGATCTGCAGAATGTTGCCTTCGGCGAAGGCGGTCACCGGATTGGTCGGCACCAGTCCCACCAGAATCTGCACCAGCGAAGGCGCCTGCTTGGCCTCTTCGCTGCCGCTGGCGACCATGTTCATGCCTTCACCAGGGCTGAACAGGGTGCCGAACGCCAGGCCGATGCTCACTGCAAAGGCGGTGGTGATCAGGTAGATGGCGATGGTCTTGACGCTGATGCGGCCAAGCTTGGCGCTGTCGCTCATGGCGGTGATACCGGCCACCAGGGACACGAACACCAGCGGCACGATAAGCATCTTGATCGCATTGAGAAACAGCGCGCCGATCGGCGCCAGCGCCAGGGCGACGCTCTTGAACAGCATGCCGACGACCACGCCGAGCACCAGGCCGACGAGAATCTGCTGCCACAACGGCACGCGCGCAAGGAAAGAAGGAGAAGCGGTGTTGCTCTGACTCATGTGGTTATCACCCGAATTGTCATTTTTGTGGGGCCGTCTGCGCGGCCTTGAGCGGTACCACCCGGCAGGCTAGGGCGGAAATAAACGCGCCGCACTCGGATGAGGGCGGCGCGGGTTTTGCCAGTTGGATCAGCCCTGCAGTGGAACCAGGCGCGGGGCGATCATGTTCTCGGGACGCAGGATGTCGGCCAGGGTGGCCTCATCCAGTAGCTGCTCCTCGCGTACCAGCTCCAGCACGCCGCGCCCACTTTCCAGAGCGACCTTGGCGATGCGGGTGGCGTTCTCGTAACCGATGTAGGGGTTGAGCGCGGTGATCAGACCGATGGAGTTTTCCATCAGTTCACGGCAGCGCTCTTCGTTGGCCGTGATGCCGTCGATGCACAGCTCACGCAGCATATCCATGGCGCGGGTCAGCAGGCGGATCGAGTCGAAGATCTTGTAAGCGATCAGCGGCTCCATCACGTTCAGCTGCAGTTGGCCGCCTTCGGCTGCCATGGTCAGCGCCAGGTCGTTGCCGATCACTTCGAAGGCCACCTGATTGACCGCCTCGGGGATCACCGGGTTGACCTTGCCTGGCATGATCGAACTACCCGGCTGACGCGCCGGCAGGTTGATCTCGTTGATGCCGGTACGCGGGCCGCTGGAAAGCAGGCGCAGGTCGTTGCAGATCTTCGACAGTTTGACCGCGGTGCGCTTGAGCATGCCGGAGAACAGCACGAAGGCGCCCATGTCACTGGTGGCCTCGATCAGGTCGGCAGCCGGGGTCAGCGGGTGACCGCTGATGATGGCCAGACGCTTGACCGCCAAGGCCTGGTATTTCGGGTCGGCGTTGATGCCGGTGCCGATGGCGGTGCCGCCCAGGTTGACCTCGGTGAGCAGGGTCGGCGCCAGCAGTTTCAGGTGCTGCAGGTCTTCGCCGAGGGTGGTGGCGAAGGCGCGGAACTCCTGGCCGAGGGTCATCGGCACGGCGTCCTGCAGTTGGGTGCGGCCCATCTTCAACACGTGACCGAACTCCAGGCCCTTGGCCGCGAACGACTGAATCAGTTTATGCAGCGCGTTCAGCAGGCTCTCGTGACCGAGCAGCAGACCGAGACGAATGGCGG
Organism: Ectopseudomonas composti; assembly: GCF_900115475.1. Classification (GTDB taxonomy): domain Bacteria; phylum Pseudomonadota; class Gammaproteobacteria; order Pseudomonadales; family Pseudomonadaceae; genus Aquipseudomonas; species Aquipseudomonas composti. Next base: position 292,701 of record NZ_FOWP01000005.1, on the reverse strand, counting down.
TCGGGTAGGCGTCGTTGGTCGACTGCGCCATGTTCACGTCGTTGTTCGGGTGCAGGTGCTGGTACTGGCCCTTCTCATGCCCCATGGCCTCCAGGGCGATGTTGGCGATCACCTCGTTGGCGTTCATGTTGGTCGAGGTGCCGGCGCCGCCCTGGATCATGTCGACCACGAACTGGTCGTGGAACTCACCCTGAATGATGCGTGCACAGGCGGTGCTGATAGCGGTGTGCTTGGCCGCGCTCAGGTGGCCCAGCTCGCGGTTGGCATCCGCCGAGGCCTGCTTGACCATGGCCAGGCCGATCACCAGCTTCGGGTAGTGCGACAGCGGCACACCGGACAGGCGGAAGTTCTGCACGGCGCGCAGGGTCTGGATGCCGTAGTAGGCATCAGCGGGGACTTCGAGGGTGCCGAGCAGGTCTTTTTCGACGCGAACAGATGCAGCAGAGGACATGATAGCGATGGCTCTTGGGAAGTACGGCGAGTGCCGCGATGCCCATAGAATAGGGGCTCCAATCGTCTCGCTACCAATGCCGTTGCTTGCTGCCCTATGCATGATCGGCATAATGTGAATGTGACTGCGAGATAGCGGCAAACGTAGAGTGGGTTAGCCGCATGCTGCCATTGCCGAATATCACGTCGTTCGAGACGCGGCGTACCCACCATCGGCGCAACGATGATCCATCACCTGGTGGGTTACGCGACGCACCACGACAGCTGCGTCTGCCGAACCGAGTTCAGCGTCGCTAACCCACCCTACGCCTCGTGCAAGCCTCGGGAGCCTGCAATGAACCTGGAAACCAAATGGCTGGAAGACTTCGTTGCCCTGGCCGGCACCCGCAGCTTTTCCCAGGCCGCGGAAAAGCGCTTCGTCACCCAGCCGGCGTTCAGCCGGCGCATCCGCAGCCTGGAGGGCATGCTCGGCCTGACCCTGGTCGACCGCTCCTGCACGCCCGTCGAACTCACCGAGGCCGGCCGGCTGTTTCTGGTCACCGCGCGCAGCCTGGTCGAACAGCTTGGCGAAGTGGTGCGCCACCTGCACAACCTGGAAGGTCAGCAGGGCGAAATGCTGTCGATTGCCGCCGCTCACTCGCTGACCCTGGGCTTCTTCCCCGAGTGGATCGCCCGCCTGCGCCGCGAAGGCCTGCCACTGACCACACGACTGGTAGCGACCAACGTCGGCGAAGCGGTGCACTCTTTGCGTGAAGGCGCCTGCGACCTGATCCTCGCCTACTACGACCCCGACGCGGCGCTGCAGATGGACCCGGCGATCTTCCCCTCGCTGCACCTGGGCGCCACCTCGATGTTGCCGGTGTGCGCGGTGAACGAGTCCGGCGCGCCGCTGTACGACCTCGACAATGGCCAGAGTGTGCCGCTGCTGGCCTACAGCGCCGGCGCCTTTCTCGGGCGTTCGGTCAACCTGCTGCTGCGCCAGCGCGCGCTGCGCTCGACCACGGTGTACGAAACCGCCATGGCCGACAGCCTGAAGAGCATGGCCCTGCAGGGCATGGGCGTGGCCTGGGTGCCACGCCTGTCCGTCACCGCCGAACTGGCCCGTGGCGAACTAGCCATCTGCGGCGGCGAACACTGGCAGATCCCGCTGGAAATCCGCCTGTACCGCTGCGCCCTGGTGCGCAAGGCCGCGGTGCGTTTGCTGTGGCGCAAGTTGGAGACGGGGGAAGTGGGTGGCTGAGCTTTCGGGCAGGGTGCGCTGCGCGCACCGGCTTTCGCAGGACAAAGATATTCGCGGCTGAAGCCGCTCCTCCAGAAAACTGCAAAGCCTGTAGGAGCGGCTTCAGCCGCGAGCCGTTAGTGACAAATCACTTGCCCGACTTGATCGACGTCCACGCCCGCGTACGCACGCGCTCGATCTTCTGCGGCAGTGGCTGCACCACGTACAGCGACTTCTGCATTTCCGGGGTCGGCGTCAGGTCCTGGTCGGCCGCAATTTCCTTGCTTACTAGCTGCATGCCCGGCACGTTCGGGTTGGGGTAGCCGAGGAAGTCGCTGATCGGCGCGATCACCTTGGGTTCGAGCAGGTGGTTGATGAAGGCGTGGGCTTCGTCCGAATTCTTGGCGCTCTTGGGAATGGCCCAGGTGTCGAACCAGATCGGCGCGCCTTCCTTGGGTAGACGCCAGCTGATCTTCACGCCGTTACCGGCTTCCTTGGCGCGGTTGGCGAACTGGTAGAAGCTGCCCGAATAACCGATGGCCACGCAGATGTCGCCGTTGGCGATGTCGGTCATGTACTTGGCGGAGTGAAAGTAGGCCACGTAAGGGCGCACTTTCAGCAGCAGTTCGGTGACCTTTTCGTAGTCGGCCGGATTGCTGCTGTTAGGGTCAAGGCCCAGGTAGTGCAGGGCGATGGGGATGATCTCGCTGGGCGAATCGAGCATGGCCACGCCGCAGGACTTCAGCTTTTCCATGTACTCGGGCTTGAACACCAGATCCCAGCTGTTGACCGGCGCATCTTCGCCGAGCGCGGCCTTGACCTTGTCCGGGTTGTAGCCGATCAGCACGGTGCCGTACATGTAGGGCACGCCGTACTGGTTGCCCGGGTCGTTCTTCTCCAGCAGCTTGAGCAGCGCCGGATCGAGGTTCTTCCAGTTGGGGATTTTCGACTTGTCCAGCGGGGCGAACACGCCGGCCTTGACCTGGGTTTCGAGGAACTGGTTGGACGGAATCACCAGGTCATAGCCGGAGTTGCCGGTGAGCAGCTTGGCCTCCAGTGCCTCGTTGGTCTCGAAGGTGTCCCAGGTGATCTGGATGCCGGACTCCTTCTGGAAGTCCTTGGGCACCGACGGCAGGATGTAGTCCGCCCAGTTGTATACGCGCAGTTCCTTGGCCTGCACCGCGCCGCTGAGCAGGGTGGCGCCGCACAGGGCGGCGCCGAGCATCTGTTTTATGGCTTTCATCGTTCTAGCACCCCTGAAATATTGCTCTTGTTTGGCAGATTTCTGATTGCTGAAGAGGCGCCTCTCAGGCGCCCTCGAACCCTTCCAGTACGTTGACCGCGTTGACGCCGATGGCCTCCACCGCGTAGCCGCCTTCCATGATGAACAGCGTCGGCAAGCCCAGCGCGGCTATACGCCGGCCCATGGTCAGGTAGTCCGGGCTGTCGAGTTTGAACTGCGAGATCGGGTCTTCCATGTAGGTGTCCACGCCCAGCGACACCACCAGCACCTCGGCGCCGTATTCGGCGATGCGTTGGCAGGCCTGCTCCAGTGCGGAACTCCAGGCGTCCCAGGAGCTGCCCATGGGCAACGGGTAGTTGAAGTTGTAGCCCTCGCCGGCACCCTCGCCCAGTTCATCGGCATAGCCGAGGAAGAACGGAAATTCCTCGGCCGGGTCGCCGTGGATCGAGGCGAACAGCACGTCACTGCGCTGGTAGAAGATGTCCTGGGTGCCGTTGCCGTGGTGGTAGTCGACATCGAGGATGGCGACTTTCTTGCGGCCTTGGTCAAGGAAGGCCTGGGCGGCGATGGCGGCGTTGTTCAGGTAGCAGTAGCCGCCCATCACGTCGCCGGCGGCGTGGTGACCTGGCGGACGGCACAGGGCAAACGCGCTGTGCGCGCCATTGGCGATCTCCTGCTGGGCACTCAGTGCCACCTGGGCGGCGCTGTAGGCCGCCTGCCAGGTGCCGGCGGTGATCGGTGCGCCACCGTCGAAACTGTAGTAGCCGAGCTGGCCGTGCAGGTCGTTGGGGATCATCCGCCGCAGGGTGCGCGCCGGCCAGGTGAACGGCAGCAGGTCGCCCTGGCCGCCCTGTTCCTGCCAGCGCGCCCAAGCGCCCTGGAAGAACTCCAGATAGGCCTTGCTGTGGATGCGTTCGATGGGCGCCAGGCCGAAATCCTTCGGCACACGGACATCGCCGAGCTGGCGATTGTTCACACGGGCCAAGATATGGTCGACGCGCTGCGGCTTTTCGAAGCAGGGCATCAGTTGCCCGTCGATCAGCTCGCATTTGCCGTGGTGCAGGTGGTGGTCGTCGCTGTAGTAGGTGAGCATGCAAAGCGCTCCAGGCTCGTTGTTGTGCCTGCATTGTTCGCCTGCGCAACCTGAATCGAGAACGCTGACAACGGCCAAAAGGGGATCGAAATGGCCAAATTGCGCTGCCAGCCGGATGCTCGCGGGCAAGATGTAACGGGGTGTGAGCCTTAAGTTTTCGTTAAGCCTGCGCGTCGAAGGTGGCAGCTCCAACCCCATCTGGAGTCCTACCATGCGTCGTCTACTGCTCGTTCCCGCCTTGCTGGTCTGCACTGCGCCGGCCTTCGCCAAGACCGAATGCACGACCGCCGACCGCTCCACCTGGCAAGACCCCGACCAGTTCCAGGCCAAGCTCGCGGCCGATGGCTACAAGATCAACAAATTCAAGGTCACCGAAGGCAACTGCTACGAGATCTACGGTTTCGACAAGGACGGCCGCAAGGTCGAGATCTACCACGACCCAGTCAGCGGCAAGGCCGTGAAGACCGAGATCGAAGACTGAGCACAGCCCGGCGCCGGCCCTGGCGGTCGGTGCCCCGTCACGAGAGCCCCGCCATGCCCCTTTTAGCCCGAACCACTCTGGGCAGCTTGCTGATGCTTGGCGCCGCGCCGCTGCTGGCCGACACCGATTGTGCCCGCCCCGACCGCAGCACCTGGATGCCCGAGTCGCAGTTCCGTGAGCAGATGAAGCACCAGGGCGTGCAGATCACCAAGTTTCGTATCACTCCCGGCCACTGCTACGAGATCTACGGCTTCGACGCCGCCGGTCGCAAGCTGGAGGTCTACTACGACCCGGTCGACGCACGCCCGGTAGAAGAAGTCGCCAGCTCCGGCCTATCGGCTCCCGACCATCCCTGAACCAGCAACCATGACCTCGACTTTCAAGACCTGCGCCCTGCTGCTGGGCGCGGCCACGGTGTTTGCCTGTGCCTGGCTCGGCGCCGTACCCCATACGCTGGCGCCCTTCGCCGCTCAGCCGGCAGCGTCTGCAGCCAACGCCACGCCCGCTCTGGCTGCGCACTTCGCCTCCTCCGACCTGGAGGATTTCGTCCACTCCGCATCGATCACCGGCCTGCCCGGCGGCGACCTGATGGCCGCCTGGTTCGCCGGTAGCCGCGAAGGCGCCGCCGATGTGCAGATCCGCGCCGCGCGTTTCGATGCCGCCAGCGGCCAGTGGAGCGCCGAGCGCGTGCTGGCCACACGCGAGTCGACCCAGCGCGCGGTCGGCAAGCACATCCGCAAGCTGGGCAACCCGGTGATCAGCCTGGCGCCGGACAATCGCCTGTGGCTGTTCTACGTCTCGGTGTCGCTGGGCGGCTGGGCCGGTAGCGCGGTCAACGCCATGGTGTCCGATGACCTCGGCGAAACCTGGTCAGCACCCCGCCAGCTGGTCACCAGCCCGTTCCTCAACATCAGCACCCTGGTGCGCGCCGCGCCGGTGTTCCACGCCGACGGCAGCATCGGCCTGCCGGTGTACCACGAGTTCCTCGGCAAGTTTCCCGAGTACCTGCATCTGAGCGCGAACGGCGAAGTACTCGGCAAGTACCGCATCGGCAAGGGCCGCTATTCGCTGCAACCGACTGTGGTGGCGCTGGACGAACGCCGCGCCGTGGCGCTGCTGCGCTATGCCGGCGAGGAGCATCACCGCGTGTTGGCCAGCTACAGCGACGACGCCGGGCGCAGTTGGAGCCGGCCAGAGCCGGTCGAGCCGAGCAACCCCAACTCGTCCCTGGCCGCGGTCGGTCGCCCCGACGGCAGCCTGCTGGTGGCGATGAATGATCTGGAGGACGGGCGCTTTCGCCTGACCCTTTATGCCACCGACGCCAACCTGGGCAACTGGCGTACCCTCGGCGAGCTCGACGAAAGCCCCAACCCCTGGGGCGAGCCGATCCCGCACGGGGACTTTCCCGCCGTGGTCACGGAGAAATACCGTGCCAGCGGCGGCAAGCCCGAGCAGCAGGCGCGCGTGCTCGAACGGGTGACCGCGCGCATGTGCAGCGCCGAGGGCTGCACCTTCGACTACGAGTACCCCTACTTCACCCGCGACCGCGAGGGCACCTACCACCTCGTCTATTCGTGGAACGACATGTTCATCAAACACCTGGCCTTCAACGAGGCCTGGCTGTCGGAGCGCCGCCCGCATGAATGACTTCTGGCTGCCGCACCTGGCCTTCACCCTGCTCGCCTTCCTGCTGCTGGCGCCCATTGGCCGCCACCGTCCGTTGCAGGCGCTCAAGCTGTGCATCTGCCTGCTACTCAGCCTGGTGCCGGTGCAGGGCATCAGCCTGGCGCTACACCTGCGCACCTATATCGGCGACCTGTCAGTGGCCAGCCTGGCAATGCTCGGCTGGGCGACCCTGAGCCGTTTCGGCGCGCCGCCTGCCGACGCCCGAGATCGCCTGGCCAGCCTGGCCCTGTTCGCCAGCCTGGCCGTGCTGCTCTACCCGGCGGCGCTGGGCCTGAGTTACGCCGACCCCTACCAGCTGGGCTTCGAACCACGGCCCATGCTGCTGGTACTGGGCCTGTTGTGCGCGGTGCTGATCGTCCAGCGCAGCTGGCTCGGCGCCCTGGCGCTGGTACTGGCGACCCTGGCCTTCGCCCTGCGCCTGGGCGCCTCGGAAAACTACTGGGATTACCTGATCGATCCCTACCTGGCCCTCTATAGCCTCGGCGCCCTGCTGATCGCAGGCGGACGCTGGCTGCTGATTCGACTCTCGACTCGAACAAGGAACCTCGCATGAGCTGGTTGAAATCACGCCGTCTGCATTACCTGGTCGGCCTCACGGCGCTGCTGCTCGTACTCTTCGCCGCCTTGCGCGGGCTATTCCTGCTGGGTTTTTCCGCCGTCGAAAGCATCAGCGACCCGGATGTGCTGCGCACCCTCGGCATCGGCCTGCGCTTCGACCTGCGCCTGGCTCTGCTGCTGATGCTACCGGTGGGCCTCCTGCTGGCGCTGCCGAAGCTGCGCCTGGCGCGCTTTCGCAGTGTACGCTGGCTGCTGCGTGGCTATCTGCTGCTGGCCGTGGCAGCGCTGGGCCTGCTCTACATCATCGACTTCGGCCACTACGCCTACCTGGGCGTGCGCCTCAATGCCACGGTGCTGCGCTTTGCCGACGACGCGCAAATTTCTGCCGACATGCTCTGGCAGACCTACCCGGTGCTGTGGATAACCCTGGCCTGGCTGGCCGGCGTAGCGCTGTGGGCCTGGGCGCTGCTGCGCCTGGAGCGCGCCACGCTGGATCGACCGCAAGCACAACGGGTAGGCGTATTACCGGCACTCGGCGGTGCAGCGGTGGTGGGTGTGCTGGTGTTCTTCGGTCTGCTCGGACGCGCCAGCGCGCTGAACCTGGAAAACCCGGTGCCGCTGCGTTGGAGCGATGCCTTTTACAGCGGTAACAGCCAGATCGGCGCGCTCGGGATCAACCCGGCGCTGTTTCTCTTCGACACCCTCAAGCTCGAACCCAGCGCCTTCGACGAGACGGCCACGCGCGAACACTACGAGGTCGTCGCCGATTACCTGGGCGTCAGCGAGCGTGATGCGCAGGGGCTGAACTTCTTCCGCCAGCAGCCGCTGCAGGCGCATCGCATCCAGACCGAGCGCCAGCCGAATGTGGTTTTCGTCATGCTCGAATCCCTCGGCACCAGCGCCGTGGGTGCCTACGGCAATCCGCTGAATCCGACACCGAACCTCGACCGTCTGGCCAGGGAAAGCTGGTTCTTCCGCCACTTCTACGTGCCGGTCACCGGCACCGCCAAGACCGTGTGGGCGAGCATCACCGGCATCCCCGACGTGTCACGCCAGGAGACGGCGACGCGCAACCCGCTGATCGCCCGTCAACGCACGCTGATCAATGCCCTGCCAGGCTATGAGAAGTTCTACATGATCGGCGGCAACGCCGGCTGGGCCAACATCAACGCGCTGATCCGCCAGAGCATCGACGGCGTGCAGCTCTACGAGGAACGCCACTGGCAATCGCCGCAGGTGGACGTGTGGGGCATATCCGACCTGGATTTCTTTAAGGAAAGCACGCGCATCCTCGGCGCGCTGCCGAAGGACAAACCCTTCTTCGCCTACCTGCAGACCTCCGGCAACCACCGGCCCTTCACCATCCCCAAGGACAACGACGGCTTCGAGGCTCTCGACCTGCCGCTGGAGCAGGTACAGCAGGCCGGCTCGCGCAGCGTCGAGCAGTACAACGCCGTGCGCCTGCTGGACTTCAACATCGGCCGTCTGATGGAGCTGGCCAAGGAGCAGGGCTTCTACGACGACACCATTTTCGTCTTCTTCGGCGACCACAACACCCGCATCAGCCAGATCCCGCACATGGCGCCGGCCTTCGAGCAACTGGGGCTGGAGAGCAACAACGTGCCGCTGCTGATCCACGCACCGAAGTGGCTGGCGCCGCGCGAATTCGACGCGGCCGTGGGCCTGGCCGACCTGCTGCCGACTGTGGCCGGACTGGTCGGTGTGCCCTTCGACAACGGCGGCCTGGGCCGCGACCTGCAGCGCCCCGCGCCGGAAGGCGAACGTGTGGTACCGCTGGTGCTGCAGGAAGGCACCTTCCCGGTGATCGGCGCGGTGACGCGCGACTTCCTCGTGCAGATGCAGCACGACGGCAGCTCACCGACCCTGCATGACCTGCACTCGCCGACACCGCGCGACAACGTGGCCGAGCAGCATCCGCAAGAATTCCAGCGCCTGCTGGCGCTGAGTCGTGGCCTGCACGAGGCGGCGCGGTTGCAGATGTACCGCAACGTGCAAGCGGAGGAATGAGCGTCACCTGTGGGAGGCGCTTCAGCGGCAAGCTTTTATCGCGGCTGAAGCCGCTCCCACGGTAATCACCGGTAGCCCGGATGCAATCCGGGAAAGGTCGTCGGCATTGGCTACGCGCGAAAGCGACTCGGTGGTACGCCGCTCCAACGCTGGAAGGCATGACGAAAGCTGGCCGTCTCACTGAAGCCGAGCACCTCGGCGATGCGATACACCGGCCATTGCTCCTCGCTGAGCAGCGTCTTGGCGCGCTCGAAACGCAACTCATCGAGCAAGCCCTGATAGCTGGTGCCCAGCTCCTGCAGGTGGCGGCGCAGGGTACGCGGCGAGCAGTGCATCTGCTGCGCCAGGTTTTCCAGCCCCGGCGGCTCGGCCAGTTGCGCAGCCATAAGCTGGCGCACCCGTTCCAGCCAGGCTTGGCGACTGCTGAACTCGGTATTCAGACGGCGGCAGCGCTCCACCATGTCGCCGTGGGTAACGCTATCGGCCAGTGGCAGGCGGCGCTCCAGCAGTGCGGCGGGAAAGGCAAAAGCATTGCGCTGCGCCTCGAAGCGCAGCGGGCAGGGAAAACTCGTTGTATAGCGCTTCATGTAGCGCGGCTGGGCATAGGTGAACTCGGCACCCTCCAGCGGCAGCGGCTGACGCAACAGTTCGTCACCGATCAGTTTCAACGAGGCCAGACACATCTCCACGTTGAACACTTCCAGCGCCTCGGCATCGCGATAACCACTGGCGCAGATCCAGGCCAGCTCACCTTCCACCTGCATATCGAGGCGAAAATAGGTGCCAAGCAATGCCGGGTACTGCAACAGCAGCCGCCAGGCGTCACCAAAGGTGGCAGCCGACAGTGCGGCGTAACCCAGCAGCCCATAGGAGGAAACATGCAGGCTGCGCCCCAACTCGAGGCCCATGTCGGCGCGCAGGGCCAGGGCATTGGCACACACCTGTAGCTCCTGCACCCGGGTGATGCGCGCATCGGCATTGTCCAGATCCGCCGCACCGATACCGCTCCCGGCCAGCAATTGCGGGTGCAGCTCGGGCTGGTCCGCAAAGCGTTGCAGGATCAGGGACACCACATGCAGGGTGGTCAGCGAGGCGTGCAGCATGATGCGTTCCTTGGGTACAGATGGGCAAAAGAACGCAAGAAATATGCCGCGGAGGACGGGCCGGCGCCCGCCCGATTCGATCAGCGGTTACGCAGAATGGCGTTGATGAAGTCGCCCTGATTGGCTTCATCCGGGTGGGTGGTGAATTGCAGCTGGCCACCCTGCTCGCGCAGCTTCATCGCCTCGCCGAAGCGGCAGTCGACACCCTTAAGGGTCTTGGCTTCGGCCTTGTAGCGATCGTCCTTGCCGCACAGGTAAGCCATCTGGTTGACCACCTCGCCACAGAAGCTCGGCACGCTGAGGCCGATCAGCTGTTCGTCACTGATGGCGCTCCAGTCCACCTTGGTCGCCAGCGGGGTGCCGCAGGCCTTGGTGGCTTCGCCGTCCATTTCCTGCAAGCGAGCGTTGTAGTCCGCTACGCGTTGCTTGCGGTCGAAGGCAGCCAGGCGTGCCTGCAGGCCATCCTTCTCCTGCTTCTGGTAGATCGCGAGCAACTCAGCCGGCTTGAGTGCCTTGGTCTTGTCATCGCTGTAACTGAGCTCGAAGCCCTGGGTATTAGGCAGGTTGAGCTGGTAGCTCTCGCCGCCCCAGGCACGACGCTTGTTCAGCAGATTGTAGTCGCGCCCGTCGAGGCGGATGCCGTAGTCGCGCTGCTCGTTGCCCAACTCGCGGACATCGGTGAGGAACACCACTTCGTCGAGCGGATGATTGATACCACGCACCTGTACCAGCGCCTGCTTGCCGTCGGCAGAAGGGGCCAGCGCCAGGCTGACGCCCTGACCGGCATCGAAGACCTGCGGATGCTTGGCCAGATCCAGCGCAGCGGCTTGAAAGGAGAGCAGGGAGAGGGCAACCAGCGAAACGTACTGTTTCATGACGACACGTCCTTGTACGGATAAAGGGCGCCCAGTATAGCCAGCCATCTGGCGTCGATCTGTGCGCCCGTGCGCGTCCGTTCTGTAGGAAAGTTGCTCGTCCGTGGCCTTGCCCGAATCAGAACTGCAGCACTACGCGTCCCTCGATCTGTCCCCCACGCATCTGTTCGAAGATGCCGTTGATGTTGTCGAGTTTGTCGCTGTGCACCGTGGCCTTGACCAGGCCTTCACCGGCAAAATCCAGCGCTTCCTGCAGATCGGCGCGAGTACCGACGATAGAACCGGTGATCGTGATGGCCTTGAGCACCACATCGAAGATCGGCGTGGGGAAATCGCCCGGCGGCAAGCCGACCAACGCCACCGTGCCATGCCGGCGTGCCATGCCAATGGCCTGACCGAAGGCGGCGTTGGACACTGCGGTGACCAGCACGCCATGGGCGCCGCCGATATCGCGCTGCACCACCTCAGCCGGGTTTTCCTTGCGCGCGTTGATGGTCAGGCTGGCACCGAGCTTGCGCGCCAGCTCCAGCTTGGCGTCGTCGACATCCACCGCAATCACGTGCAGGCCCATGGCGCGGGCATACTGCACCGCGACGTGGCCGAGGCCGCCGATACCGGAGATCGCCACCCACTGACCGGGGCGCGCCTTGGTCTCCTTGAGGCCTTTGTATACCGTCACGCCGGCGCAGAGGATCGGCGCGATCTCGAGGAAGCCGACATTTTTCGGCAGGATGCCGACGTAATTCGGGTCAGCCAGTACATATTCGGCGTAGCCGCCATTGATCGAATAGCCGGTGTTCTGCTGGCTCTCGCAGAGCGTCTCCCAGCCGGTCAAACAGTGCTCGCAGCAGCCGCAGGCGGTGTACAGCCAGGGCACGCCGACACGGTCGCCCTCCTTCACGCGCGTCACACCGCTGCCAACCGCCGCGACATAGCCCACGCCTTCGTGGCCCGGAATGAACGGCAGGCTCGGTTTCACCGGCCAGTCGCCTTCGGCGGCGTGCAGGTCGGTATGGCAGACGCCCGAGGCCTCGATCTTCACCAGGATCTGCCCGGGGCCGGGCAGCGGCGTCTTCACCTCCTCGATACGCAGGGGTTCGCCGAAGGCGTGGACAACTGCGGCTTTCATGGTCTGGTTCATGCGCGGTTCCTCTTCCATGCGAGTGGAACACCAGTGTGCGCGCGCAGCCCTCGCCGGCATTGCTCCAGAGCAAGGTTTGGGCAGTTTTCCGCCACGGCCACACCTTGTATGACAAACGGTCATCGCCACTGCCCGACGCTGCTGGCTTTGCGTTATACTGCGCGGCCTTCGGCCGGCAGCACCCGGCCAACGAATCATGACAAGCCACGCTGGCCCGCCCGCGTGGCTTGTTGGTTTTTGACGCGCCGCGAGGCGCCCGAGAGAAGAGGCACTTTGATGAGCGCACTGGTTGGCGTGATCATGGGCTCCAAGTCCGATTGGTCCACCCTTAGCCACACCGCCGAGATGCTGGACAAGCTGGGCATCCCCCACGAGGTCAAGGTGGTTTCTGCCCACCGCACTCCGGACCTGCTGTTCCAGTACGCCGAAGAAGCTGAAGCACGCGGCATCCAGGTGATCATCGCCGGTGCCGGTGGCGCTGCCCACCTGCCGGGCATGTGCGCGGCCAAGACCCACCTGCCGGTGCTCGGCGTGCCGGTGCAGTCGTCCATGCTCTCGGGCGTCGACTCGTTGCTGTCGATCGTGCAGATGCCGGCCGGTATTCCGGTCGCCACCCTGGCCATCGGCAAGGCTGGCGCAGTCAACGCCGCCCTGCTCGCCGCCAGCATCCTCGGTCACCAGCACCCGCAGTTCCATGCGGCGCTGAAGCAGTTCCGTCAGGAACAGACCGATACCGTGCTGAGCAACCCGGACCCGCGCGAGGCCTGAAGCCCATTCCATCAGGGGCGGCGACACGGCGCATTCGAACGCTGTCCGCTGCTCGGAATGCTCATTTACCGGCGTAAACTCCGCTTCCTGCGCTGCGCGCAGCGTTCAACTGCTTGGTCTCGCCACCTGCTGAAAAGGGGCTTTGTTATGAAAATCGGTGTGATCGGTGGCGGCCAACTGGGCCGCATGATGGCCCTGGCGGGCACCCCGCTGGGCATGAACTTCGCGTTTCTCGACCCGGCGCCGGACGCCTGCGCCCAGGCGCTCGGCGAGCACATCCGCGCCGACTACGGCGATCAGGACCACCTGCGCCAGCTGGCCGACGAGGTCGACCTGGTCACCTTCGAATTCGAGAGCGTACCGGCTGAAACCGTGGCCTTCCTCTCGCAGTTCGTGCCGGTCTATCCGGGCGCGGAAGCCCTGCGTATTGCCCGTGATCGCTGGTTCGAGAAGTCCATGTTCCGCGAGTTGGGCATTCCCACCCCCGAGTTTGCCGATATCCAGTCACAGGCCGACCTCAACGCCGCGGTGGCCAACATTGGCCTGCCGGCGGTGATGAAGACCCGCACCCTGGGCTACGACGGCAAGGGCCAGAAAGTCCTGCGCAAGCCGGAAGACGTCACCGGCGCCTTCGCCGAACTGGGCAGCGTGCCGTGCATCCTCGAAGGCTTCGTGCCCTTCACCGGCGAGGTGTCGCTGATCGCCGTGCGTGCACGCGATGGCGAAACCCGCTTCTACCCGCTGGTGCACAACACCCACGACAGCGGCATCCTCGCCCTGTCCGTTGCCAGCACCGATCATCCACTGCAGGCGCTGGCCGAGGGCTACGTCGGCCGCGTGCTGGACAAGCTCGATTACGTCGGCGTGCTGGCCTTCGAATTCTTCGAGGTGGACGGCGGCCTCAAGGCCAACGAGATCGCCCCGCGCGTGCACAACTCTGGGCACTGGACCATCGAAGGCGCCGAGTGCAGCCAGTTCGAGAACCACCTGCGCGCCGTCGCCGGTCTGCCACTGGGCTCGACTGCCAAGTTGGGCGAGAGCGCCATGCTCAACTTCATCAGTGAAGTGCCGCCAGTGGACAAGGTGATCAGCGTCGCCGATTGCCACCTGCACCACTACGGCAAGGCCTTCAAGGCCGGGCGCAAGGTCGGCCATGCCACCCTGCGCAGTGCTGATCGCGCCAGCCTGGATACCGGTATCGCGGCCGTTCAGGCGCTGATCGCCAAGGGCTGATAAAGCGATTCACGGCTAAGCTCTTGAACGACGGTGGTCGTTCAAGAGCCCCTCCATGAAGCGTCTACTTTCCTTACTGCCTTTGCTGTTCGCGCTGACCTGCGTCGGCGACGACGACGTGTTGCGTGTCGATTTCCGCGAACGGCCACCGGAGATGCGCGCGGTCGATGGCTTGCCCAGCGGCCCGCTGATCAGCGTGCTGGAGACGGCCGCACACCGCGTCGGGATAGACCTGCACTGGCGCGAAGCACCGTTCCTGCGCAGCCTTGACGACCTGCGCTCAGGTCGAATCGACCTGCTGCCGCGCGTACTGATCACCGAGCAACGCCGCGAATACATTCACTTCCTACCCAGTATCGGCAATCAACAGCTGAACGTGCGCTTCATCGTCCGTCCAGGCGAAGAGGCAAGACTGAGCCGTTACGACGACCTATATGCACTCTCACTCGGCGTGAAGCGCGGCACGGCCTATTTCGAGCAGTTCGATAGCGATGACATGCTGGGCCGGGTCTATGCCAGCGACGATGCGCAGCTGGCGGCAATGTTCCGCGCCGAGCGCCTCGATACCATCGCGGTTCTCGACGTCGTGCCGATGGAGGCGCAGTTCAAGGCAATGGAGTTTCGCGACTACAGCTACGCGCACTACGACCACCAGCAGCTACTGGGCAATCACTTCGGCGCATCGCTCAAGCGCTACCAGCGTGATCGTCGTGACCTCTATGACCGCCTGGGCGCTGAGCTCGAACGCATGCGCGTCGCGGGCGAGATCGTCCTGATCTACCAGCGCTATGAGGTCCAACCACCGGAGGTGGCGAACTGAAGCCCCTGTCTGCCGGTCTCAAGCAGGGCCTGCCGCATACGCGGCACTCATCAAGGAGACACGCCAATGGGCATTATCGGCACCATTTTCATCGGCCTGATCGTCGGTCTGATCGCACGCTTTCTCAAACCTGGGGATGACAGCATGGGCTGGATCATGACCATCCTGCTCGGCATCGGCGGCTCCATCGCAGCCACCTACGGCGGCCAGGCGTTGGGCATCTACCAGGCCGGGCAGGCTGCCGGTTTTATCGGCGCGGTGATCGGCGCCATCGTTCTGCTGGTAATCTACGGCGCAATCAAGAAGGGCTGACAGGCCCTGCTCAGGAGCCGACTTGTCGGCTCCTCGTTCACGCTGCCACGAGATGCCATACCCCATGCGCCACCTGCTGCTCGCCCTGCTCTTCTGTACCGGCCTGGCCCACGCCGAACTGCCGGAAACCGACTGGCTCGACCTGGTGCCTCCGGAAGACCGCAAAGCCCTCGAGGAAATGCCCGAGATCAGCCACGACAGCCCTGAAGGTGACAGCACCTTCTACGGCGAAGGCGGCCTGCGTCAGCAGGACAAAGATCTGCCTGCGGTGATGTACTCCGCCAAGACCGTCGCCGCACTTGACGGCAAGGCCATCCGCCTGGGCGGCTACCCGGTACCGCTGGAGAACGACGAGAAAGGCAACAGCACGCTGTTCTTCCTGGTGCCCTATCCGGGCGCCTGCATCCACGTCCCACCACCGCCACCGAACCAGCTGGTACTGGTGCGCTATCCGAAGGGCATCCCGCTCGACGACATCTACGCCCCGCTGTGGGTCAGTGGCGAGCTGAAGGTGGAGCAGGTCAGCAACGACCTGGCCGACGCCGCCTATGCCATGGAAGCGGGCGAAGTGCGCCTGGTGACCGACGAAGACCTCTAACCGCCTGCCATCCCCTGCTAGGAGTTCCAGCATGAAAGCTGCTGCCCTGATGTTGCTGTGCCTGCTGTCCACTGCTGCACTGGCCCTGGAGCCCGGCGACCGTCTGGCGCCATGGACGCTGCTGGACCAGCATGACGTGCCCTACACCCTCAGCAAACAGACCCGCGTACTGCTGGTCGCCCGCGACATGGACGGCGCCAAACTGGTCAACGCCGCTCTGGAAGGCAAGCCCAAGGGCTATCTGGAACAGCGCCAGGCGATCTTCCTCGCCGACGTCAGCCGCATGCCCCGCATCATCGCCACCCTCTTCGCCCTGCCGAAGATGCGCGACTACAGCTACCGCATCCTCCTCGACCGCGACGCCCGCATCGTCCCGCGTTATCCGGCTGGCGAGGGTGAGGTGCTGTGGCTGCAGTTGGAGAATGGGAAGTTGGTGGAACAGAAGGTGTTCAAGGAGGCGGGGGCGCTGAAGAGTGCGCTGGAGGCGGTAGAGCCGTAAACCGGAAGGGGCAGCAGCGCAGAAATGCGCTGCCGCCCTTTACTCCTAGCCAGTGAGATCCTTGGCCATACCTTTGGCTTGATCCAGCCAACCGGGAGATTGCAGTGCAGGTTTGGGGGCACCCGTGTCCACCATATCCATCGCTTGCCCCAGTAGACCGCTCATATCACCAGAATCATTGGCAGCCTTGACTGCCTTCGCCGTTTCGGCGGCTTTGAAGACGGCTTGCAGCTCTGGCGTAGTGGCGGTTTGGTCGGTGAGCGGTACGGGTAAAGGCATGGCGTTGAGCATGGCCACAACGTCACCAGGCTTTTGAGTAAAGGCTCGCACAGCTTCCATGCCTTGCATCATCGGCAGTGCGATGCCGGTCAACGGATCGAATGCGCTGATTTGCGGGAAAGCTGGTAAGCCTGGCCTGCCCGTCAGCACGGGAGTAGCCAGCGAGGGCAAGAAAAGGCCCAGCAAATAACGCGGATTGCGCTTCTTGATCGAGAGCCCGACGCTGGCCAAGGCGATACCCACACCAACCACACGACCGGCAGTCGCCAATACCGACAGGCTCTTGTTCGACTCATTGTCGAAGTGAACCAGGCGGTAGCGGAAGTAGTCGGTAAAAGGCTCGCGTTCGCCAAACAGAGAGGAGTTGGTGAACCAGGCGCGCGAATCGTGTACCTGTTCATCGAAGAGTTCGACCAGGGCCTGCTGCCCATTTGCGATAACGCCACGCGTGACGAACAATTCGCGATGACGATCAGATCCATTGAGGTAAAGCTCGGCGTACTCCTGAGCCTCATCTTCTTCGTTGATCAGGTAGACAGTGCCACCCAACAGCATGTCGACGATGCCACCGATACTGAAGGTGTCTTCGTCGACACCCCAGCTACGCTCGTAATCGCGCTTGAACTCGGCGGCTGCACGGCGCAATTGCCGGTCATCCAGCGCTGGCTCGAACGCCTTGTTGGTATTGATACGCGCATAAGCCTCGCTTCCCCCGACCAGCTCGAGATCCGCCTCGCGTTGTCGCTGCTTGCCCGTGCTGAGCACAGGCGCTTCCTTGCCCTGAGCCGCTGCAGCATTTTCCGCCAGTTTATGGGCATGCAGGCGTTTCAGAGCATCCTGCTGCTCATCGCTCATGTCCTGATTTTTTACATGGCTATAAAAGCCCTGCGTGTCGATGCCGCCAGCATAACGATCGATACGCCAGGCTGTGATCAGCGCCTGTTCTCGCTTGATCACATCCTCGAGAGGCCTGGCCTTAGCCTGCTTCTGCCAGGCGTTAAAGCGGGTAACTAGGACTTCGGAGATAGAAAAAGCAACTTCCGTTCTCGGCTCCATGACTCGCCAGGGCTCTCCCTTTTGCGAGTCGCTCAAAACTGATTCAGGAACCTGCAGCGGCGCACCAGCAGCAAAGGCCGAGCGATACATATGGTGCAGGGGGATCTGCGACAGCAGCTCGCCCTGACCACCACGGGCCTTGCCCTGATCGCCTGGCGGATAGCCACCACCCACATCGGAGTGCATACCCGGATAGACGTATTCCCAGGAGTCCTTGCGATAGGCGGACGCCTTTGTTTCATCACTCTTTCCGTCGGCGGTTTTCTCTCGACGACGAATGGAGTCCAACGGAAAGCTGGCACGCTGCTCATGGGCGGACACCAGATGTACGCAGCGTTTGAGAAAGTGGCAATCTTCAGGCAGCCCAGTTGGCATGCAAGCTTGCACCTGGCTTTCGTCCGGCAAACGCATGGTGCCACTGGCCCAATCCATATGACCGGCGGCGAAAGGCGCGCTGTCAGCCAGCCCCACGGCGGCCACAGTATCGAACAGCCCCAGGAACTCGATGGAAATGGGCAGCCCGGCGAAGCGGTACTCGCTGGCCTCACCGTTTTGCCGGCGCGTCAACTCCATCAGCCAGTTGGCAAAGGCTCGGGCCTGGGCTGCACCACGGGAAAAGCCATACACATACAGGCGCAAGGCCAGGATTTCCGGTTTCTCGCCTGCGCTGCTGCGTTGCTCCAGCAAGCTGGTCAGCTCGTCCTCATAGGGCTGTATCGCTGCCTTGCGCTTGCGGGTGCCATTTTCCAGCAGCCCACCACTGAGCACGGATGCTACCCAGTTGGTGCCCATGGCTTCGACCAGCGCCTGTGTCTGGCTAAGAGAAAGCGGCTCCTGGCCTGCCTCCTTGAGGGTTTCCTTCAACGCTGCGATTAAGCGAGTAAGCCCCCAATTAATCCGATCTTCGCCACCTCGAGCCCCGATCAGACCGGCCTGGCTGGGCAGGTATTCTTTGATCTCCTCGAAAACAGTGCCTACCCCTGGACTGTAGTATCGGAAAAACCCTTTTTCTGTTTTCTCGAGACTTGCGTGGTAAAGGCGCGCCACATTGCTCGTGCATATCGGGTCGGCAATGGAGTCTGAAGGCTCGTGATTATTGGTACCGTCGAAGCAAAGGCTGATGTGCAAAGTCTTGCAGCAGGGTTCGGGCACTTCGTCACCTTGCGTAGCCGCAGCGTTGACGGCCTTGCTCCAGGCCTTCTTCTCATCACGATTCTGGCTGCGGATATTTGTGGCGACCTCTGAGGAGTCGATTGGCAGGCCTGTACGCTCGAAAGGACGTGCAACCAGCACACTGGCAGGCTGTGGCTTCAAGGTTTTGGACATTCCGTATCCTCCATCTTGCGGGGAAAGTTATAGGGGTAGCCGGAAACCCCATAAAAAATATTGTCCGCCGAAACTCTCACCTGATCGCAAGGCAGAAAGTGTACTTTCAATGTTCCAGCTTCCTTGTATTGAGGTATTTCCACCGCTACCCGGTGGTGGGTGTAATTCGCCGCATGTCTCTTGTAGTCATCTGGGTCAAGCGTTCCATATTTATTGCGTTTAAGTGGTATCGCTGGGCGAGGATCAGGGTCTTTCTCCCACTCCACAATGGCTCTTAACCCTGGCCGCCAATAACGCGGCACCGAGCCACAACAGACCTGCCCACCGCCCCCACTATAAGGCCCCAGATTTGGGCCGCCAGCACCATTGATGGTAAAGCGATTGATAGCGGCAGAGGTGTGGTTATAACCCTCGACAGGAGCACCGAGCATTTCGGACTCCTTGGCCATGCACCCGCTGACAAGCAATAGCACTAGCGATAAACCAGCGAATGGGTATCGGCCTATCGGGTTGCGGGAGAGCCGAGGGCTCAGGGTTTGGGGCATTCCGTATCCTCCATCTTGCGGGGAAAGTTGTAGGGGTAGCCGGGATTGCCTGGAACGATGGAAGTCGCAGCCACCCTTACTGTGTCGCACGGAAGAAAATGCACAATTAGGGGGCCAGGGCTATCGTACGGGGCAATCTCCACCACTACCCGGTGGCGGGTGTAATTAGCTGCGTGTTTCTTATAAGCCTCTCTATAAGCGTCGGTACCCAATGGCGGCCAATTCACATAAGCCCTGGGGTCGGGATCTTTCTCCCACTCCACAATAGCTCTGAGCCCAGGCCGCCAATAACGCGGCACCGAGCCACAGCACACTTGCCCACCGCCCCCGCTATAAGGGCCAAGATTTGGGCCGCCAGCACCATTGACGGTAAAGCGATTGATAGCGGCAGAGGTATGGTTATAACCCTCGACAGGAGCACCGAGCATCTCGGACTCCTTAGCCAGACAGCCACTCAGCGATAGAACCACTAGAAGACAGGCCAAGGCCCTGCGAGTCATGCCCACACCTCAACAGTCTCTTCAGGCGGCGCAACAGGAGAATTCTTGGCCAACCAGGCACGGATGAAGGCGTCACGCTGATCGAGGTCATATAGCCCCTCGCGGTTAGCCGCCAACTGCCCGTGCATCAGGTGGCGCATCAAGGGTTCTTGCTGGGCCATACCATAGTCCTGAGGCTGCACACCCCAACTGCGCCGATAGTCCTCGGCAGCGCTCCAGGCCAGCAGGCTGGACATCTGCGCCTTCGTCAGCCGCAAGACCGGCAGCGGCGACGGCAGTTCCGCTGAGCCCAAGAGGTTGCCTGGCAGGCTACGAGGCTGCCGGTCACGATCCTGCCAGTGCCAGGTGATAACCGGGGCGTGGAACCATATCTGGTGTGGATCCAGCGCTTCACTGGTGGGGACCAGCATGCGTGGGTCATAGAAACGCAGCAGGCCACTGCTCCGGCCATCGTTCCACTCGACCTGGGTGCAGTGGCGTAAGTGGCTGGCAAGCAGGGCAAAGGGCCAAGGGCTGAACAACGCCAGAAGATGCTGGTGCACATTCTTGCTGGCGAGCAATTCGTCGAGCCAGGGTTGTTGTTCGAGTTGGTCGAGGCCCACACGGATCAACAAAGGGCCCTTGGCTGCGATGGTCTCTTCTGGCGTGCCTTCCAGAAGCATTGCAATTTCCGGGGACTGCTCAAGTTCATCGAGGCGTGAAAGCAGCGGGTAGTACAGGTTGCTGGCATCGACCAGCAGATCGAAATACTGCAGGCGCGCTTGCTCTGCCTGTTCGTTAATCTGGGTTAGCCAAGTGTGGGCTGAGGTTTTCATAGTCTTCGATGCCTATCAACGTGCAACTAGCACTTGGGCTTTGCTTTGCGCACGGAGCAGACACTCTTCGCAAACGGCTTGCTGTGGCTTATCCACACAATTACTGACGGCCTGCTCCAACAAACTCCCCGCCTTATCGCTATCCGCTGCGCCTGGCAACACGGGCGGTTTGATGCCGATGCCCGAGCCCTTCCCCGGTGAGCCGCCGGCGTTGAGTCTTGCCAGCGGGCCGCTGATGGTGATGCCGCCGGGGTCGAGCTTGATGAAGCTGCCGCCAGCTTTGATGGTCAGTTCGATGCCGGCTTCGATGACCATTTTCTGTCCGGCCTTGAGGTGGATCTCGCGGCCGGCCTTGGTCAGTTGTGCGGTGCCGAGTTTGATGTGTTGATCGTTGCCCACCGTCAGGTGATCCTGCGGTTTGACTTCGACTTTGCGGTCGGCGGTGACGGTCAGGTGTTCTTCGACCAGCAGTTCGGTGTAGCTGTTCTTCTCCACGGTGTCGTGGCGTTCGTTGCCGACGCGGATCTTCTGGTCGTGCTCGATGTTTTCGTCCCAGTCGCGCTGGGCGTGGAGGTAGATCTGTTCGGCACCTTTGCGGTCTTCGATGCGTAGTTCGTTGTAGCCGCCACCGCCGGGGCTGCTGAGGGTCTTGAATACGCTGCGGGTCTTGTTCGCCGGCAGGTCGTAGGGCACGACATGTTCGGCGTGGTACAGGCAGCCGGTGACCAGCGGTTGGTCGGGGTCGCCTTCGAGGAAAGTGACCAGCACTTCCATGCCAATGCGTGGGATGGTGATGGCGCCGTAGCGATCACCAGCCCAGCTGGAGCTGACGCGTAGCCAGCAACTGGTTTTCTCGTCGGCCTGACCTTCGCGATCCCAGAAGAATTGCACCTTCACTCGGCCATATTGGTCGCAGTGAATTTCCTCGCCGGCGGGGCCAGTGACCACAGCACGCTGGCTGCCCAGAACATGAGGCTTCGGGTGGGACAGGGAAGGTCTGTACGGCACGTCCCAAGGGGTCGCGAGGAAGCGGTTACGGTAGCCCTGGCGGAAATCATCGTCTGCACCGGAGTCATCCTTGCCGGTGACGCCATGTAGCAGAGCGGATAGGCCCTTGCCCAGCACCGAGTCACTGGTGACCGACTCTTCCAGCACCTGCGGTTGCTTGCCTTCGTGCAGCACTTCGGTGAGCAGCCAAAGGTCGTTCCAGTCACTGCGCGGATGTTCGGAGATTTCCAACAGGTGGCCGCTGACCAGGCGCGGCTGGTCACTTTGACCGTCGAGCTGGCGATAGTCGGCGCGGTGGCGCTCCAAGGCACGTTTGGCCAAGTGCTTGCCGCGTGTGCGGTCGGTGTAGCGACCGGGATAATCGTAGTCTTCCAGATCAGGCAGGCCGTCGTTCTCACCGGCTTGTTCGCCCTTGTAAGCCGCTTCCAGCAGCAGACGCGGCTGCTCAAAGTCGTAGTCGCGGCGGGTGGTGCGGCGGGTGCGGGTTTCCAGACGCAAGGCCAGGCGTTTGATCACCGGGTCATCGGCGGTCATGCCGCTGTCCTGGATATAGGGCGTAGGTTGGCCGAGCTTGGCGAAGGCGGTCTGGTCGTCGCCGAACATCAATACGTGGCCGCTTTCGCTGTGCTGGAAGTGGTAGTGGATACCTTCCTCTTCGCACAGGCGCTGGATGAAGTGCAGATCGCTCTCGTCGTACTGCACGCAGTAGTCACGCTCGGGGTAGACGGTGGGGCCGAGCTGGAACTGGTAACCGCCTTCGACGATGCCGTGCTCTTCGAGCACCTGGGCGACGATCTGCGGCACGGTGAGATGCTGGAAGATGCGCTGGCTGGTGCGGTGCGCCAGGTACGACAGTTGCGGCACGATGGCCAGGCGGTAGCGGGTCAGCCGCTTGCCGGATTCGCCCTGTTCGACGCGATGGATCAGCCCATGGATACCGTCGCCATTGGGGCTGAAAGCGAGGAACGCACGCTGGTGCAGCAGGCTCGTCAGATCGAGATCCGGACGCTCGCTGATCAGCTCGACGTCGAAGCGATAGGGCTGGCTGATGGCCTCGCGGCCGTTGAACTCGAGCACCTGCAGGTCATGCTCGACGCCCTCGATGCTCAGGCTGAAATGGGTTTCGTTGGCCGGGTTGAACATATGCGTATCCTTTCGAGTAAGTCCTTTTCAACAGCCTGTTTATGCCTTCTTGCCCAGCCAGCGTTGCAGGCGCGAAGCTGGTGGCCGGCGAAACGCGTCGAGCAGCTCGCTGCAATCGATCTGCCGCTGACTTTCTTCGAAGGCCAGCGCCGTACGCAGAGCCTGCCAGCAGTGCAGCGGTACCTGCGCCGGGCGTTGCAATTGCTTGTCTAGCTCCATGCTCCTGGCCTGCTTGGCGCTGAGGCGACGGAACGGGTGTTGCCCACTGGCCAGTTCGACTAGCACACAGGCCACCGCATAGACATCGGCGGCGGCCGACAGCGCAGCGCCTTCAAGCAGCTCCAGTGCGGCATAACGCGGCGTCCAGGCGGCGATACGGTTGCGACACAGGCGCGGCAGGCCCGGCAGCAGACCCTCCACGGGCTGGCCCAGACCATAGTCGAACAGGCGCAGGCCGTCGTCGGCCAACATCACATTGCTGGGCTTAAGGTCACCGTGCAGCACGCCCAGTTCGTGGGAATAGGCGAGGGCATCGAGCAAGGGGATGGCGATGGCGCGCAACTCCTCCCAGCTCAGCCCTTCCGGGCGTTCACACAACAACTGATCCAGGGTCAGGCCGCGCATCAACTCCAGGGTAATGAAGGCGCGCTCACAAGCAGTGTCGACCTCGAAGCCGAACAGGCGCACCACATGTCGATGGTTGAGCCGCGAGGTAAGGGCGAACTCGCTGTAGAGCAAGGCGTTGGCGTCCGGGTACTCGGCGAAGTCGTCGCTGAGGGTCTTCAGCGCGACATAGGGCTCGGGATCACCGAACTGTTCGCGCAGCAAGTCACGCGCACGATACACCGCGCCCATGCCGCCGACACCGAGCAGGCGCTCGATCTTGTAGCGCCCGCCGAGCACATCCGGCAGCTCGCCCGGCGCCTGGCGCGGGGTTTCGCGTACCGGCTCCTTGGCCGCGGTGGCGGCCAGGGCGAAGTAGGTGAGGTCACAGGCTTCGGCGGTTTCGGTCATCGGCGGATTACCACGGCGCTGAGGTTGTCACGGGCCGGGCCGTCGAGCACGCGCTGGAACAGGCGCTCCACGGCCAGGTGCGGCGAGGGCAGATTGAGGCAGGCGCCCAGCTCGTCGGCCGGGACGCCCTGGTAGAGCCCATCGCTGCACAGCAGGAAGACATCGCCGGGCAGCACGTCGAGTTCGAGGATGTCCAGTTGCAGGGTCTCGCTGGCACCGATGGCGCGGGTCAGGGCATGCGCCGCCGGATGGCGCGCGGCCTCCTGCGGTGCCAGGCCCTGCTCGTCGATCAGTTGCTGCACCAGCGAATGATCACGGCTGAGCTGGTACAGCCGCGAACCACGCCACAGGTAACAGCGGCTGTCGCCGGCCCAGACACAGGCCGCGCGATTGTCCTCCAGCAACAAGGCAACCACGGTGCTGCCGATCACCGTATCGGTGCGCTCGGCGGTGATCGTCAGCTCCTGACCAAGGCGATGGTTCAAGCGGTGCAGACACTGACGCAACTCCGCGAGGCGCTGCTCCAGGCTGCCCTCCGGCAACTCAGCCAGATGCTCGACGATCAGGCGACTGGCCAGGGCACCGTTCTGGTGCCCGCCCATACCATCGGCGACCACCCACAGCCCCTGCTCGGGCAACGCCAGGAAGGCATCCTCGTTGCGTGCGCGCACCTTGCCGGTATCGGTGCGCGCTGCGCTGTGCCAGGCGTTGGCGACTGTCGTCATCAGAGCGTCGCCGGCAGCTTGAAGCTGCGCAGCAGGCCAATGTCGAACGGGTTCGGCGAGCGCTGGCTGTGCAGCAGGTAGTTGGCGTGCAGACCACCGAGGTTGGCCTTGAGGATCAGCACGTCACGACCGCTGTGGTAGTCCACGTCCATCAGGTCGAGCAGGCGGAACAGCGACCAGGGGCCGGTGTTCTTCTCGATGCCGACACGCCGGCCACCCAGCTCCTCGACCACCAGGCTGGTGCGATCCTCTTCGCTCGCTGCCGGCCAGCGGAAGGCGGTGGCGACGATCGGACCGTGGCGGTACTCCATCTGCTGGTTGCCGAAGCGGAAGTCGGCGCGGCTCAAGCTGGAGTCCAGCGAGTAGGGTTCGAGTTTGAACAGCACCTGCGGCTCGGCCGGGTTCTCGGCGAAGAAACTGCGACGAATTACCTGGGCGCGACTCATCTGCAAGAGGAATTCGCGCGACAGCGGCAGGCCACGACCATCGACGCGACGCAGGCGGTACTCGTCAGCGCTGCCGCTGACGAAGGGACGCAGATAGCTGTCGAAGAAGCGCTCGGCGATGCCCTGTGCCTTGAAGAACTCGCGGAAGTCGGCCACCGCCACGTCGCTCTCGCTGTGGGCGGTGAAGGGGTAACGCTGCTTCAGCGAGTTGTCGTAAGCGGCGTACAGCTCGCTCTGGTAGCGCTGATTGAGGAACTGGTAGGCGTCGTTAAGTACCAAGCTCCAGCTGTCCTCGGCCAGCAGAGCCAGCCAGTTCCCAATGGGCTGCGGCAAGCGCGCTGCGGCAGTGCGTACCTGGTTGATCGCATCACGCTTGCCGCCCATGCGCGCCTTGGCCATTTCGAACGCGGCCTGATCACTCGCGCCGGCATTAGCCAGGCTGGCCAGCTGGCGTTGCAGTTCGTCCAGAGCCTGCATGCTAGCCGCCAGATCGACGCCAGCACCGCCATTTTCATCGAGCAGCTTGTGCAGGCTTTCGAAACGGCGCTCCAAGGTCTTGCGCGCAGTGTCCGGGGTATTTTTGGCCAGCGCCTGCTGCGCTTGCTCGGCAGCAGCGCTGGCCAGCTTGGCGGCCTTGCCTAACTTGCCCTTGGTGCCTTCCAGCGCCTCAGCGGCAGCACCCGCGTCATCAGCCGCTTCGGCCAGCCCCTTGAAGCGGGTGTTGTCACGCACTTCCACCAGCAGTTGCAGCAACGGCGAGTTGGCCGCGGTCAAGCCGTTGAGCAGGGCAGCGCCACGGCCGGTACTGCCAATTGGCTCCAGTCCAAGCTGGGCGATGGCTTCGCCCCAGTAGTTACCGTAATCACGGAAGTAAAGTTGCTCCAGCTCCACCATCAAGCGACCCAGATCGCCCGCGCTGAGGGTCTCACCTTCGCCCAGCACCCAGTTGTCACGCAGAATCTCGCGCACCAGGTTGCCGCCCTGAGCGGTGAAGGTTTTGCTGTAGCCATTCTGGGTGTAGAAGCCAGGAATGGCGTAGTCGCTGCCGACAATCAGGCCGGCCTGCGGGCCAAGCTTCTGGCTCAGGCGATACTCTGGCAGGCTGCGTGCCTGTTCGCGCAACATGCGATACACCACGTTGGCCAGCGACTCGCTGCGCAGCACCTGACGCGCCTGGGCGACCAGCTGCGTGTTGAGCGCATAGGGCGCGAACGACTCGTCGAGTAGACGGGCAAAATGGGTATTGAGACCATGCTGCGCCGGGCTGTTACCGGCGTAGCGTAGCGACCAGTCGGCAGCTACCCATTCCTTGAGGAAGTCGGCATCGCGACGTTCTTCCAGGTTGAGCATCAGATAGGCCCGCAGACTGCCAAGCAGGCGCTCACGGTCGCTTAGGTTGGCGCGGATCTGCGCTTCCAGCTGACGCGCCACGCGCGGCAGCAGCAGGTTTTCAAGCTCGGCGCGGTAGGTCGAATACACCGGCGGATTGACCGCCTCGCCCTGGAACAGGCCGGTACGTTGCAGGTAGGACACCTCGCCCTTGGGCGGGAACACCAGGGTCGCTGCGTAGCTGCTGTCCAGCGCCTTGAGGGTTTGCAGGGCATCGTCCTGCGCATTGATCGAACCATGCTCACGGGTAAGCTTCTGGGCGATCTCGCGCAGCTCTTCCAATCGCCCGTGGTTGGCCGAAAAGCCCGTGGCCCAGAGCACGCCGAACAGCGCCAATACGGTAAAGGCGGTGGCGTACATGGCGCGCTGGCCCCAGTCGATGCGGCGCACTTCCTTCTGATCCAGGCCGGCCAATTCGGCCTCGGGGAAGATTACCCGGCTGAGCAGATGGTTGATGAAGCGCGCACGACCACTGCGGAAGGTCGGCAGGGCGCTGTCGGCCAAGCCGAGGTTGCGGCCGATGCCAGCCGTCAGCGGGTCGAGTTGTTCGTTGAGCTGCGGTGCACTGGTCAGGTAGAAACCGCGCAATTTGCTGGCGCGCTGGTAGCGGTTGCCGGCGAAGGCCAGCTCGATGAACAGGCACAGGCGCTCGCCGATCTGCCCGAGCTGGTGTGGGAAGTCGAGGATGCGACCACGGCGCTGGGTGTCGCGCTCCTGGTGCATGCGCAGGATCACCTGGCTGTTGAGGCGACGTAGCAGTTCCTCGAACTCCTGGCGTACCACGCCCACATCGCTGGCGTTCTGCTCCTTGCGGAAGCTGGCGCCGAGCACCTGCTCACTTTCCTCACGCGACAGCTGGTCGAAGAATTCGTCGAAACCCAGCACCTTGTCGGCCTTGCTAAGCACCAGGTAGACCGGCACGTCGGCGCCCAGGCGCTGATGGATTTCATGCAGGCGCTGGCGGGTCTGGCGGGCCAGGGTTTCCAGCTCCATTTCGCTGCCACCCTGCAGTTGCTCCACCGGGATGCTCACCAGTACACCGTTGAGCGGCCGCGCACGACGCTGGCGCAGCAAGCCGAGCAGGGTGCCCCAGGCGCGACCATCAACCTGTGCGTCAGGCTGGGTCAGGTAGCGGCCAGCAGTGTCGATCAGCACCGCGTGGTCGGCGAAGTACCAGTCGGCGTAACGGGTACCGGAAACGTCCTTGGTCAGGCGCTGGCTACCGCCACGGTTAAGCGGGAAATCCAGGCCGGAGAAATCCAGCAAGCTGGTCTTGCCGCTGCCCTGTGGACCGAGCAGCAGGTACCAGGGCAGGTCGTTGCGCCATTTCTCGCTGCGACCACGGTACAGCGTGGAACGCTTGAGCGTGCGCAGGGCGTCCTTGAAGCGATGGCGCAGTTCGTTCTGCTCCTCGCTGATCTGCTCGTCACGGCGCAGGCGCTCCTGCGCATCGGCATCGCTCTCTTCGGCTTTCTTGCGCGCAGTGGCGCGCCAGCTGGCGAACACCATGCCCAGGCCCCAGAGCAGGAAGATTAGGCTGATGGTCAGCAGGCGGCTGGTAGCCGACTCCCAGAACTTGTAGTCACTGACCGCCAGCAACGGGCCGACGAACCACACCAGCAGCGCGAGGACCAGAACCAGCAGCAGGCTCCAGACCCAGGTCTTGCGGAAAAAGGCGCCAAGTTTGGCGAAAAAGCTCTTCATTTCACGTCATCCATGTTGACACCCGAGGCCGGGTCGAGTTGCTGATACGGCTTGAGAACGGTGTCGCGCTGCTCACCGAGCACCCAGGCGAAACCGCCGTACATCATCACCAGGCACATTAGGGTGAATAGCGCCACCAGCCACCACGGCACGATGCGCACCAGACGCCGACGGGTATCCTTGAGACCCTGCCAATGTGGCGAAACCTCGCGCGGCACGTCGCCACGCAGTTGGCGAATCTGCCGGTAGAGGCTGTCACGCACCGCTTCCAGTTCGAGCATGCCGCGCTGCAGCACGCGGTACTTGCCTTCGAAGCCAAGCGACAGACACAGGTACATCAGCTCCAGCATCGGCAGGTGCTTGACCGGGTTGCGCGACAGGCGCTCGAGCAGTTGGAAGAACTTTTCGCCGCCGAAGGTCTCGTTGTGGAATGACGAAAGCAGGCTCATCTGCGACCACTGGCTCTCGTTGCCCCATGGTGTGGTCACCACGGCCTCGTCGACCACCGTGCACAGCACGTAGCGCGCGGCCATCACCTGGCTACTCTCAGCGCCATCGTGCAGAGCACGGTGCTCGAACAGCTTGATCTCGCGGGTCAGCCGCTGGTTGAGTGCATCCATGTCCTCACTTTCGAAGCTGTGCTTGAGGCGCACCACTTCCGAGAGCAGCTCGGACGCAGCCGCCACCAGCGGGTTGAGGCTGATGTTGAAACTCTCCGCCGGGCGCAAGCGCGCGGCGAAGATCATGCGCTCTTCCAGCTGCTCGAATTTCGGCGGCGCACTGAAGTCGGTCAACGGGCTTTCTGCGCGCGATTCACCTTTGCGGTTGAGGATGACGGTCTTGTCATCCTGGCCGTATTCCATTTCCTTGGTTGTCATGGTCAGTTCCTGATCGCCCAGAATTTCAGCTCAAGCCCGGTGAACTCGCCGGACACGTGGAAGGCGAAGCCGCCGGAGCGTTCCAGCTGCGCCAGTTCCTCGGAGCTGAGCTCCAAGGCGAAGTAGGTCTTGCCCGAATGGAAGGGGATCTGCCGCGGTGCCACCGGCAGCGGTTTGACCTTGATCCCCGGCAAGTGCAGGTTGACCAGTTGGCGAATACGCTCCACCGGGCCGACCTTGAGGTGCGCGGGCAAGCGTTGGCGCAGCTCCTCGGAATCACATTGGGCGCTGGCGGCGAGTACGAAGCTGGAGGTGCCGAGCAGCTTGTGGTCATGCAATGGCGACACCTGGATGCCGTACTGGCGCTGCTGCAGGAGCATCTCGATAGCGTGCTGTTCGAGCACCATCGACAGCACCTGGCGGATGGCGTCCATCAACTTGCGGAAGCTCATACCCTGGTCGCTGTGCAAGTAGCGGCCTTCCAGACGCGGGCGCTTGGTCTCGCTGGAGAAGGTCGCCAGCTCACCGAGCAGACCGACCAGCTCACGGTAAATCTGCTCCGGATGCACCTGCTCGACGCCCAGGTGGTGGCGCAGGATCGGCTCGTAGCGGTTGATCAACTGCAGCATCATGAAGTCGCCGACCTCGGCACCGCCCACCTTGCCGGTGGCGCGAATGCGCTCGGCAAGGATGTCGCCACGGTGGGCAAGCATGCTGATCACTTCCTTGAGGCAGGACAGCAGGTAGCCGGAGGCCTGGAAGTTGACGTAGGTCGGGCTGAATTCCGGGTCGAGGCTGATCACCCCGTCCGGCGTGGTGTCGAGCACGTCGCACAGCTTGAGTTTCACGTAGGCCTGATCGCTCTGCTGCTCGCCGAGTAGCAGGCGGAAGTCCGGGCGACCAGTGCTGACCTGGCTGACGCTGCTGTCGCCGGCGTTGCAGTCGGCGACTTCCTCATCGAAGGCGACGTAGCGCGCCAGCACGTCACGCTGCTCCGGGCGGCGGCTCTCGATGTGGTTGCCGGTAACCAGCGGCAGAGCCAGGTAGACCGGGGTATTGCCGGTGTTCGGCGGCACGTCCAGGCCCAGCGGCTCGCGCTCGGCGCCAAGGTCGAACAGGCTGCCGTCGGGCAATACACCACTGGCCTTGCTCACCACCAGCTTGCCCATGTTGAGAAACTGGCGGTCAATCTCCAGCTCGAAGAAGCCCCAAGCGTAGCTGTCCAGCTTCTGCGTGCGCACCTTGAGCTGCTGGTCGAAGTAGCGATCGTTCTGCTGGAAGTGCTGCGGACGCAGCAGCATACCTTCCTGCCAGATGACTTTGTGCTGACTCATTGACCCTGCTCCTGCGTGTCATCGAGGTTGCGAATGCCGCGCTCGTTCAGGCTCAGACGCGCCTGGTTGCGCTGCACCGCCTCGACCGGGATGACATAGCGCCAGCTGGCCTCCGGCAGGTCGCGGTAGGCGGCGAGCACGCCAACGTAACGGCTGCCTTCCTGCACCGAGAGTTTCAGTTCACGGGTTTCGCCTGGGCGCAATTCCAGCTCCTCGAAGGCCACGAGGTCTGGCGACAGGGCCTCCTTGGGACGCTGGTAGAGCGAGAAAAAATCAGCGTTCTCGAAAGCCACCGGATGCTTGAGCTCCATCAGACGGATGACGATGGGCGATGGGCGCCCATTAAGGTCGGGGTTGAGCTGGTCGCTGCCGGCCAGGCTCAAGTCCAGCTTGGTCATGGTCGAGTAGGGCGACATCGCGGCACAACCAGACAGGGTCAGCAGCGCGGTACAAAAGGCCAGGGAAAGCAGGCGAGGCATGGCGTTCATCCTTGAAGGTCGGTATTGAGAGTGGCGATCAGGCGAACCTGCTCTTCGTAGGCACTGGCAAAATCACGCGCGAACAGGCGATCGCTCCAGTCGTCGTTCTGTTCCAGCGAGGCATGCAGGCGGCGATAGGCGCGCCAACGGCCACCATCGGTCGGTAGCAACGGCTTGCGACCATTGCGCTCGAAACGCATCGTCAACTGCTCGGGAGAAAACTGCTCGAAGATGCCCTGAACCGCTGCGCGGCTGGCAGCGAGTAGCGCCACCTGGTGCGCTTGCAGGTCGCGGAAGCTGCGATTGATGGCCTGCTCGGCCGGCAGTTGGCCGGGTTTACCGCCGCGCAGCAGCGCTGTCAGCGTCTCGCTGGTATCCAGCCCATGCTTGAGCGGATTGTTACCAGCGCTTTGCACCGTGGTCAGGGCCAGACGCAGTTCGTTCTTCAGCTCGCTGCGGGTACGCAGAGCCTGCTGCAGGCTACCAACGCTCTGCTTGAGCAGCTTGGCCGCGTTCAGCGTCAGGGCCTGACGCGCTTCTTCATCGAGGTCATCGAGGCGTACGCCGAGGGCGTCGGAGAACTTCTCCCAGAAGGTCGGCGGCAGGCGCTCGGGCTCGGGTGCCGGCTTGGGCTGCGGTGCGGGCGTCGGCATCACCAGTTCGGGCACCAGCAGGTTTTCCTCGTCGATCTGCGCATAGTCGCGCTGCTGCGCCTGGGCGGTGCTGGGGCGCAGCACAGCGGTGAGGTCATCCACCTCGGCGTACACACGCTCCTGCTGATCCAGCGCGGTAAGCGGGTCAAGATCGAGGAAGGCGTCATCAGGGATGATGCTGCCGGCGGCCTGCGGCAAACCGATATCGCCCTCGAACATGGCAGGGTCACGCACCAGCCGCGCACGGATTTCGAAATCGCCCAGGCAGTACACGCTGCCGTGTTCGATACGCTGCGGGCTGCCCTTGGCCAGGCTGGCGCCGCTGTCCTTGAGCTGAATGCCATTGCTGCTGGTGTCGGTCAGGAAGAAAGCGCCATCGCGATAGCTCACTTCTGCATGCCGACTGGAGAGCACACGCTTGCGATCGGGGATCACCCAGTCGCATTCCTCGGCCCGGCCGATCACGCCGCCGGCCTGCTTGAAGGTTTTGGTGGTCAACAGACCTGGCACGAATTGCTGCGCGCTGACCACATCGAATACCAGTTCCATGGTGAACCTACTCCTTGCGGTCAGTGGCCGCGTTTCTCGGCTTGCGGGTCGCCCAGCGGGCGGTATTGGTCGTCGCTGAACTTGTAGTTGCCTGTGCAGCCGGCCAGGGCAATAGCCAGGGCGAGCAAGGCGGCGGTCCGGTAGCGATGCAGCATGGAGTACGCTCCTTAGGTGGAAGTGGATGAAAGATGAGTGGGCATGCTCAGACCTCGCTTGGGCTGATCTTCAGCCGTTGCATGCGGTACAGCAGGGTGCGCCGGGGCAAGCCCAGCTCGTTGGCGGCGTTGGTCTGGTTGCCGCGGTTCTTGCGCAGGCAGTCGAGCAGCAGATTGCGTTCGAGGCGGTCCATACGCTCGCGTAGGCTCAGCGGTTCGCTGCCTTCGCTCTGGGTCTGCTCCAGATTGAAGTGCTCGGGCAGCAACTCACCGCCTTCGCAGAGCAGTACTGCACGCTCGACCAGGCCCTTGAGTTCACGCACGTTGCCGGGGAAGGCGTAGCCAGCCAGATGCTCCAGGGTGGCATCGTTCCAGCGGCAGGCATCACGCTGCAGCAGACCACTGGCGGTGCTGGCGAAGTGGCGCGCGAGCAACAGGATGTCTTCGTCACGTTCGCGCAGCGCTGGCAACTCGATGGGGAAATGCGATAGGCGGTAGAACAGGTCTTCGCGGAACCGTCCTTCCTCCACGCGCTTGCGCAGTTCCTGGTGGGTGGCGGCGACGATGCGCACGTCGACCGTGTGTGTCTCGCTACTGCCCAGCGGTCGCACTTCACCTTCCTGCAGCACGCGCAGCAGCTTGGCTTGCAGCGTCAGCGGCATATCACCGATCTCGTCGAGAAACAGCGTGCCACCGTCAGCTGCATCGAACAGACCCGGTTTGTCACGGTCGGCGCCGGTAAAGGCGCCCTTGCGATAACCGAACAGCTCACTTTC
Organism: Ectopseudomonas composti; assembly: GCF_900115475.1. Taxonomy (GTDB): domain Bacteria; phylum Pseudomonadota; class Gammaproteobacteria; order Pseudomonadales; family Pseudomonadaceae; genus Aquipseudomonas; species Aquipseudomonas composti. The sequence goes on along the minus strand of NZ_FOWP01000005.1, from coordinate 259,820 downwards.
CAGCAGACTCTCCGGCAGCGCTGCACAGTTCTGCACGATGAACGCCTTGCTGCGCCGCGCACCACAATCGTGGATGGCGCGGGCAACCAGTTCCTTGCCAGTACCGGTCTCGCCAGTGAGCAGCACACTGACCGGGCTGTGTAGCACCTTGCCAATCAGCTGGTAGACGCGGCGCATGGCCTGGCTTTGGCCGAGCAATCCGTAGCCGCTGGCGCATGGCGTGCCCGGAGTAGACGAGACGGTTACAGCATTGGCGGCACCGTCGACAACCGGTGCACGCAGGCGCTGCAGCAGGTGCAACTGAGCCAGGGTGAATCGACCGAGCTGGGCGAAGGAGGCAGCAAAACCTTGCAGGATGCGCCGCTCGTGGCTGGCCACCAGCAGCAGGCCGCGGGCATGGCCAGCTCCATCGTGCAGCGGCAGACACAGCAGGCTACGCCAGGCACGACCACCTTCCGGCAGGCAGGCAATGTTGTGCAGACCGCTGTCGAGTTCATCAATGCATAGCAACTGGTTCTGGCACAGGCAGTACTGCAGCAATTGCTCGCCGTCGTAGTCGCTGGGTAGGCTGGCTGACTCGCGCGGTTGCAGCAGGCCGTCGAGCCACTCGGCGGACAGGGTCAGGCGGGTATTGGTGTGATCCAGCAGGTACAACTGGCCCAGCGCGCAGTCGGCCAGCTCGGCAGCCGCACGCACCAGGTTGGCGAGCAGGCGCTCACTGCTGGCGGCGCTCGCCAGTTCGGCGTAACGGCCGAGCAGCGCTTCGGCGTAGCGTAGCGGTTGCGGGACTTCGGCGAACATCGGCGACACCTCAGGCGAACTCGCAGGTCACAGCCGAATCGCCGTCCAACGTGGCGTGTACACGTTGCAGGCTCTCGCCGGCAGCCATGGCATCGAGCAGGCGGTCGACCACCAGTGGCTGCAGGTGCTGATCGATCAGGTGATCGATGAGACGGGCACCGCTGTCACCATGGGTGCAGCGCTCGGCCAGGTGTTCGACCAGGGCGTCGCAGTGACTGAAAGCAAGTTGGCGACGCGCCAGGCGCTCGCCGAAGCGGGCCAACTTGAGGCCGACCAGCTGGCGCAGCAGGTCGTTGTCCATCGGGTAGTAGGGCACCACGCGCATACGGCCGAGCAGGGCCGGTTTGAAATGCTGGGACAGTTGCGGGCGGATGGCCAGTTCCAGGTCTTCGGTCGCCGGACGCTCACCGCCGGTACAGAGGCTGGCGATACGCTCACTGGCGAGGTTGCTGGTCATCAGGATCAGCGTGTTGCGGAAGTTGATCTCGCGCCCTTCACCGTCGTTGGCCACGCCCTTGTCGAAGATTTGGTAGAAGACGTTCATCACGTCCGGGTCGGCTTTCTCCACCTCGTCGAGCAGAATCACCGAGTAGGGCTTCTGCCTTACCGCCTCGGTGAGCATGCCGCCTTCGCCATAACCGACGTAGCCGGGCGGTGCGCCGATCAGGCGGGAGACAGTGTGCTTCTCCTGAAATTCGGACATGTTGATCACGGTGAGGAAGCGCTCGCCGCCGTACAGCAGATCAGCCAGGGCCAGGGCGGTCTCGGTCTTGCCGACGCCGCTGGGGCCGACCAGAAGGAACACGCCAACTGGTGCATCGGGCTTGTTGAGGCCAGCGGCGGTGGCGCGCATGGCTTTGTCCAGCGCCTGGATCGCCTGCTCCTGGCCACGCACGCGCTGGCGCAGGTCGTCGGCGAAAGTGATGACCTTGGTGTTGTGCTCACGCGCCAGTTGGCTCAACGGTACCCCGGTCCAGTGGCTGATCACCTCGGCCACCAGGCGCGGGCAGACCTCGAAGCTGACCAGGCGCTCGCTGGCCTGGGCGGCAGCCAGCTCGGCCTGAATGGTGCGCAGTTCGGCGTCCAGCTCCTCCAGACTAGGGCGTGGTTCGTCGCTGGCGTCCTCGTCGTGACCCAGACGCGCCGCGGCGCATTGCTTGCGCTGCTCCAGCAGGCGTTCGGCCAGCTCGCGCTGTACGGCCCAGCGGGTCTCCACCTGCTCCAGTTCGGCGCGGGCGGCCACCAGGCGGCTTTCCAGCGCATCCAGGGCTTCGTGGTCGATATTCAAGCCGGCGTCCAGGTCGCGACGCATGGCTTCACCCTGGCGCTCGCCCTCGGCGATCTCGCCGCGCAGGCGCTCCAGCGCTTCGGGCGCAGCAGCCAAGCTGATGCGTACGCGGGCGCAGGCAGTGTCGAGCACGTCCACCGCCTTGTCCGGCAGTTGCCGACCTGCAAGGTAACGTGCCGACAGTTCGGCGGCGGCGACCACCGCGTCATCACGCAGGTAGATGCCATGACTCTTCTCGTACACCGGCGCCAGGCCGCGCAGGATGGTCACCGCTTCATCGACGGTGGGCTCATGCAGTTGCACCGGCTGGAAGCGGCGGGCCAGGGCCGGGTCCTTCTCGAAGTACTTCTTGTATTCGCTCCAGGTGGTGGCGGCGATGGTGCGTAGCTCGCCACGGGCCAGCGCCGGCTTGAGCAGGTTGGCCGCATCACCACTGCCGGCCTGGCCACCGGCACCGATCAGGGTGTGGGCTTCGTCGATGAACAGGATGATCGGCTTGGGCGAGGCCTTGACCTCGTCGATCACCCCTTGCAGGCGGCGCTCGAACTCACCCTTGACGCTGGCGCCGGCCTGCAGCAGGCCGAGGTCCAGGCACAGCAGCTCGACGCCCTTGAGCACCTGCGGCACCTCGCCGGTGGCGATGCGCAGGGCCAGGCCCTCGACGATGGCGGTCTTGCCGACGCCGGCCTCGCCGACCACGATGGGGTTGTTCTTGCGGCGGCGGGCGAGGATATCGACCATCTGACGGATCGCGCCGTCGCGGCACAACACCGGGTCGAGCTTGCCGTCGCGGGCCTGCTGGGTGAAGTTGTGGGTGAAGCGCGCCAGGTTGGATTCGACACCGGCCGCCGGCTTGCCGCCCGCAGTCTGCGGCTGCTGGCTGAGGGCAAAGTCGCGCAGGCGCTCGGCGTTGAGCTTGCCCAGCAGCGCCTGATAGCGGCTGCCGGCATAGCGCATGGGGTTGCGCAGCAGGGCGAGGATCAGCGCGGCCTGGTCGATCTGGCTGGCGCCCAGTTCCAGGTTGGCCACCAGCAGCGCGTCCTGCAGCCACTGCACCAGTTCGGCAGAGAACACCGGGTTGCGCGACTCGCTGTGCTCGCCACGTGGCTGCAGCGCCTGGGCCAGCTCGCCGGCATCGATCTCGGCATCCTGCAGGGCACGCGCCAGCAGGCTTTCCGGGCGTTCCAGCAGACCCAGCAGCAGGTCTTCGACGAGGATCTTGTTGCCGCCGCGTACCACGCAGCGCTCGGCGGCCATTTCCAGGTCGCGCTTGCTCGCGGCATCCAGGGCTTGAACCAGTTGTTGCAGGTCTACGTTGATCATTTCATCTGTCCTTAATGAATCTTGCTGCCAAGGGTCACGAGGCCATCGGCGTTCTCACGCCCGAGCCAGGTGGTCCATCCCAGCAGGCAGGGGTTGCCTTCGCCAATGCGCAGGTCGCGGATTTCGTCCTGACGCAGTTCCAGGCGGATGTCGTAGTCCAGTGGATCGCGCAGGGTGAAGCGCACCAGCGCACAGAGTGGCTGGTAGCCCGTGCCGATCGGCAGGAACTCGTGAAAGCGCGTCCAGCCAAGCTGGCGCACGTGAATGCGGAACTTGCCGCCGCGGTCGCGTACGCGCTCACCGAGCACGGTGTCCTCACCGAGACGGCTGTTGGCGAGGCCGAGGCGGTTGCGCTGCTCGTCCAACACGATTACCTGGCGCTCCAGGCATTGCTCGATGAACAGCTCGGCGTGCTTGAAGTAGTAGCGCAGCACCGACTCGATCAGCGCCGCCGAGTGGGCACGCAGGCTGAGCAGGCCTAGGTAGGGCAGCAGGCGCTTCCAGTTCAGCTCCTGGGCCTGGCGGATCTGCTCGCTGCCCAGGCCAATCAGGGCGAACAGGTGCGCAGAGAAGGCATCCATCGCCCCGCTCTGGAAGCTGGCGCGGTAGCGGTACTTCTGCCAGATCGGCAACAACAGGCGCTGCAGGCGGTTGTTGAACAAGTCGAGGAAGTCGCGAGTCGGGTTGCCGTCCTCGCTGTCGCCCAGCGCCTGTTCGCTATAGAACGCCGGCAGCGGCGAACCGCCGCCAAACAGGCCGACCAGGTTGACGCGCATGCGCGCGCGCAGTTCGCCGTGCTCCTCGAAGAACTGCACGCGATCGATATCGCTGCCAGGGAAACCCAGGCTCGGATTGGCCTGGAACTCCAGGTATTCGTAAAGGTGCTCCTCATCCAGATGCGGATGAGCAGCACCCAAGCGCTCCAGCACCAGCTGTACGGCCTGGAACAGGCTGTACTCGCGGATGCCTTTGCTCAATCGACTTAGAGCAGGGGCTGCTGCCCCATACGTGGCGTCCATTTGTACAACTCTCCCTGTGTGCTCTGTACGTGCAGCTCGTGGTAGCTGTTGAGGCTGGCGTACAGGGCGAAAAATTCATTGAGTACCGAGGCGAACAGAAATAGATCGCCCTCACCCAGGTAACCTTCCGGGTTCATGGTCAGTTCGGTGCGTACGCCGCGTACCGGCAGGCCGCGGTGCAGGCGGTCGACGTGACGGTGACCGATGTTCTTGAGGCCGCCGAGCAGGCGCTTGCTGACGCGCTCGGCGTGCTGGTCGTAGTAACGCGGTAGGTCGTAGGTTTCGAGGATCACCTTGAGCGCCTCGACGTTGGCAAGCGACAGGTAGTTCAGCGACATGTTGGAAATCAGCTTCCACAGAAAGTCGCGGTGCAACGGCGGCGCGTAGCACGGCGTGACCGCGCTGATGTTGCGGAAGCTGAGAAAGTCCGGAGTGTCCTCGCTGGGCAGGCAGATATCGCCCAGACGCAGCTGACGCGGCAGGTTCTGGTTGGTGCAGGTCAGCTCGATGGACAGCGTCTCGTGCTGGTCGAGGTTGCGCAGGCCAAAGCTGAGCCAGGTTTCCAGGCCATCGCCGAGCATCGAAGGCTGTTGGCGCACGCTGTAGTGCGGGCGTGCCACCGGCACGTCGAAGCTCGGGTCGTGCTCGAACGACTCGAACGGCACGTACTCTTCGTAGCCCATGCCGCCCGGCTTCCAGCCGGTGACCCGGTCGACCGAGAACACACCGCAATGCCGTGAATCGAACTCGGCCGGCAGCAACAGATACTGATCCTGCTTGCCATCGAGACGGATCGGGATGGCATCGTGCTGGAACAGGTTGACCACCGGCGTGCAGTACAGACGCACATTCTCCAGGGTCGGGCGAATGCGCTGCACGCCGGACTTGTGGATATCGAAACGCAGCTCCAGGCCTCGCGCCTGCTTGAGTAGATCCTCGGGCAGACTGTGGATGGCATCCAGACCGAGCAGGTCGACGAAGAGGAATTTTTCCTGGAAGGCGAAGTATTCCTGCAGATAGCGATAACCGCGGAAGGTGTTCAGCGGATAGGGAATCAACGCCTCATCCTCGTCGAAGCCCACCGGCTGAACCTGCTCGGGCTTGAGCTGCAGCGTGCCAAGGGTCTGGCCGAAGGCATCCTGCATCGGCTTGCCGGCGGCATCTAGCAGCACCAGTTGGATACCGCCGAGGTTGCGCAGCAGCGCCAGGTAAAGCATCTGACCGATATAACGTTCGCCCGCCAGATGCAGACGCAGCTTGTTCAGGCCAATCTCGCCGATATGCCCATCGGCGGTCATGCTCAGGCGCAGGCTGAGCAGTGCACCGTCGCCCTTGACCGAGTAATCCAGGCCGCTCAGCGCCAGCGGCAGTACCTCGGTGGGGAAGCAGGTGCGAAAGCGGCAAGTGACGCCCTCGATGGCCTTGGCCTCCACCGGGGTACCACGACTGACCGGCAACGCTGGGCCGGGGCGGGTCAGCGGATCGAACTGGAGCATGCTGAAGGCCGGCAGCGGGCGCATGTAATTCGGCCACAGCAGGTGCATCAGTGAATGGGTCAGTTCTGGCAGTTCGTCGTCGAGCTTCTGCCGCAGACGCCCGGTCAGGAATGCGAAACCTTCGAGCAGACGCTCGACATCCGGGTCGCGCCCCGCCTGGCCGAGAAACGGCGCCAGCGCCGGGCTGCGCTCAGCGAAGCGCTTGCCCAGTTGGCGCAGAGCGGTGAGTTCGCTTTGGTAGTAGTGGTTAAACGACATACTGTTTGCTCATCCCTGTGCTTGACGTCACGGGCACAAGGCCGTGTCGTGGATCGTCCATATATTTATGGCGCGGCCTTTACGCTCGACAGGTGAGTGCGCTAGCTGTCCTAGGAAGCCTCCCCTATCGAGCATGATCGACTCACCGTTGGCGGCAATGTCCAAGCGGTAGCCTGCTGGGAGGCTCTTATCGATGCTTTCATCGAACGAGATATGGGACAGCACCTCTACGGATCCACCTGCATCCAACCGTTGGCCAGGGACAAAAGGAGCCTTGGCGTTGGAGTACTCGTGGACGGACACTTCGACGGGATAAGCGCATGCGTTCTCGAAGTGGACAATAAATGCCGTTTTCGGTTGTGCGCTGCAGCCGACGGCAATGAACGAGCAAAGCAGAAGACTTCGCTTAAGCATTGAATTTCACCCGTGCCAGCCATAGCAGCCCTTTGACATCCTTCTCCGCCGCTACGGAGCGCGCCCAATAGTCCTGCATGTTGCTCGGACCATTAGAGTGGTAGTGCATAAGGTCAATTTCTCCGCTGGCTGGAACTGGGTTGTTCTCCAGCGGCGTCTGAGTGAGGATCGTAGAAGTCGACTTGTGGCTCCATGAATACTCTGGGATCACCCCTCCATCGCCATATTCGTTAAGGATGAGATGGCCCAGTTCATGGGCAGCGGTATGCTCGAAATCCTGATCAGCGAAACTGACCGGATAGTTAGCAGCGGCCCACCAGCCTTGGTTGTGATAGATCTTCTTGAACATGGCAAAGCTGGTGGAACGGCCGAAGTCGTCGCTGATCGAGGCAATCAAAGGAAAGTTCTTGGCACTTGGTTCTTTATTAACCTGCGCAAAGACTTTGACTTGGAAAACACCCTTTTCAGTCTGGATAGGAGCCCCAATGACACCGCGACTTCCATCACGCGACCAGTAACGCTCGACACCTGCCTTGGCTAGAGCCTTGAGCTCACCGAATGTTCTGGCCGTGAGCTTATCGTTACGTCCGGAGACACCACCATCAGAAAAGCTGGAGCGAACGGTAAGTTCCACTGAGCCACCATTGCGATCTACCCGTGCATCGACCCAGTCCGCTTCCTGTGAAGAGTTCCCCAAGCGCAACTCTGTCACCTGCTCCTCAGCACCCTTACGGGCTGTGAGCCGTACCAAAAGCTTTTCGCTCTTCAACACTCGAGTATCAAGAATCCCGCCCTGATCATAGCCATCCCACTGCCAAAGGTGCTCCCCCTCGGGTAGCAATGGTGCAATATCGGTTTCGCTGTAAAGCAATGCTTCACCATCAAATACCTCCAGAGTCAGGCTGTCGGCCTCCTGCTTGCGATTGCGTATCAGGAAATCGATAGTTTCTAGGTTCTTCGTCGTACCTTGAGCCAACTCTTCGTAATCAGGGATCATCAGGGGCGTGAGCACATGATTCCCTCCACGCTTAAGGCTGACGCTGTAATCCAGCCCCGTTTGTTCGTCTGCTTGTGCCGAAGGAACAATTGCGTTGACGACAGCGGCCACCGCAGCAGCCAGAGAAAGAGGTGCAACCGGGCTAAACCCCGCCCCGCCGCCGCTAGCCCCAATAATCACAGTCCCCGACCCACTCACCACCACATTGCCATGGCTCCCCACACTGCCCACCACCGCCGCAGGCTTGCCATTGATCAGCACGGTGGGAATCACCGCGCCGGCCATGGCGCCGCCGCAGGCGGAGGGATCGCCCATGCGGGCGGCGGGCAGGCTGTCGAACAGCACGTCGGGCGAGCCGGCGGCGATCGGGTTGGTGCCGTGGCCGGGGATCGGGCAGGCGGTGGGATCGCTCAGGCGGGCGGCGGGTTTACCGGACATGTGAGGCTCCTGGGTTGACGTTGACCTGACCGCTGCCATCCAGGCTCGCGGAGAAACTGACCTGACGCTTGATGCCGTCCATTTCCAGCATGGCGTCGATAGCGAAGGCCTGACGCAATGGGTCATGGGTACGCGGCAGGGAGATCACGCGCACCTGGGTCAGTCGTGGTTCGTACGCCTCGATAAAGCGTTCGATGGCGATACGCGCCTGCTGCAGCGAGTCGTGCAGCGACAGACGCATATCGTTCAAATCGGGCAACCCGTAGTCGGGCAGCGTTTGCACGCTGCCCGCCCGGGTGCTGAGCATCTTGGCCAGATGGGCAGCCACCGAGGCCATGGCGGCGACCTCGCGGCTCCAGCCGGCGCGCTGGCCAGCCTCACCACCGAGGCGCTCGAATAGGCTGCCGTATCCGTTCATCGATGCTTATTCCTTGTCCAGCTTGCCGACCAGCGACAGGGTGAAGTCGGCCCCCATGTACTTGAAGTGCGGGCGCACGTTCAGGCTGACGCGGTACCAGCCCGGCTCGCCTTCGACATCGCTGACGATGACCTGGGCGGCACGCAGCGGACGGCGGCTACGCACTTCGGAGCTCGGGTTCTCCTGGTCGGCGACGTACTGGCGAATCCACTTGTTCAGCTCCAGCTCGAGGTCGGTACGCTCTTTCCAGGCGCCGATCTGCTCGCGCTGCAGCACTTTCAGGTAGTGGGCCAGGCGGTTGACGATGAACATGTATGGCAGCTGGGTGCCCAGCTTGTAGTTCAGCTCAGCAGTCTTGCCTTCTTCGCTGATGCCGAAGAATTTCGGCTTTTGCGTGGAGTTGGCGGAGAAGAATGCGGCGTTGTCGCTGCCCTTGCGCATGGTCAGGGCGATGAAACCTTCTTCGGCCAGCTCATACTCGCGGCGGTCGGAGACCAGCACCTCGGTAGGGATCTTGGTCTCGATTTCGCCCATGCTCTCGAAATGGTGCAGCGGCAGGTCTTCCACCGCGCCACCGCTCTGCGGGCCGATGATGTTCGGGCACCAGCGGAACTTGGCGAAGCTGTCGGTCAGACGGCTGGCGAAGGTGTAGGCGGTGTTGCCCCACAGGTAATGCTCATGGCTGTTGGCCACGTTTTCCTTGTAGACGAAGGTCTTCACCGGGTTGTCTTCCGGGTCGTACGGGTTGCGCAACAGGAAGCGCGGTACGGTGAGGCCAACGTAGCGGGCATCTTCCTGCTCACGGAAGCTCTGCCACTTGGTGAATTGCGGACCTTCGAAGTGGTCTTTCAGATCCTTCAGATCCGGCAGGCCGGTGAAGGTCTCCAGGCCGAAGAATTTCGGGCCGGCAGCGGCGATGAACGGCGCGTGGGACATGCAGGCCACCGAAGCGACGTACTGCAGGGTCTTGACGTCCGGGGCGCTCGGATCGAAGAAGTAGTTGGCGATCAGGGCGCCGACCGGCTGGCCACCGAACTGGCCGTACTCGGCGGTGTAGATGTGCTTGTACAGGCCGGATTGAACGATTTCCGGGCTGTCTTCGAAGTCATCGAGCAGATCTTGCTTGGAGGCGTTGAGAATCTCCAGCTTGATGTTCTCGCGGAAGTTGGTGCGATCCACCAGCAGCTTGAGGCCACGCCAGGAGGATTCCAGGGCCTGGAAGTCCGTGTGGTGGAGGATCTCGTCCATCTGCCGGCTGAGCTTGGCGTCGATCTCGGCGATCATGCGGTCGACCATGGCCTTCTTAACCGGCTCGTTTTCGTTCTGCGGCTTGAGCAGCTCTTCGATGAAGGCCGACACACCACGCTTGGCGATGTCGTAGGCTTCGTCGTCCGGAGTCAGCTTGGTTTCCGCGATGATGCGGTCGAGGATGCCGAGTTCAGCGGCGCTATGGCCGCCTTCTACTGCTGCGCTAGTCGTGCTCATGAATATGCGTCCTTGTCAGTGAGAATCAGGAATCGAGCTTGCCTTGGGCGGCCAGGCCCAGTTCGCCGAGCACGCGGTCACGCGAGTCGTCGTCGGAGAGCACGCTCTCGATGGCCTTGCGGAAGGCCGGGGCGTTACCCAGCGGGCCCTTCAGGGCGACCAGGGCATCGCGCAGCTCCATCAGTTTCTTCAGTTCAGGGACCTGATCGACCAGGTTGGCCGGGTTGAAGTCCTTCATGGAGTTGATCTTCAGCTGAACGGCCAGCTCGTCACCTTCCTGCTCGTCCTGCAGGCGGTTCGGTACGGCGAAGGTCAAGTTCAGCTCCTGCTTGGCCAACACTTCATCGAAGCTGTTCTTGTCGATGCTGATGGGCTTGCGGTCTTCGATCTTGCGATCGTCGGCACGCTGGGTGAAATCGCCGAGCACCATGAGTTTCAGCGGCAGTTCGATCTCTTCCTGGGCACCGCCGGTGGCGGGTTTGAAGGTGACGTTGATGCGTTCCTTGGGGGCTACCGAGCCTTCTTTGGCCATGGGTGTTCTCCTTTGCGTTGATGGCCCGGAGGCCTTGATTGGCGTGTTGGCGCCTTACTCCAGCACCACCTCGAGGTCGAGGTGGCACAACCTGCGATAGATCTCGTCCTTGCTGTCGCGCACCGCATGGTTCTGCGGCAGGAGCTCGCAGCAGTTGTGCAGCAGGCGCAGCACATCCAGGGCGAGATCGGGTTCCCACTCGCCGAGGCTGGAGGCCTGCAGCGTCTGGTCGAGCGATTCGAGCTGGGTCTTGGCCAGGTCGTACTTCTTCGCGGCGAAACACAGGCGAGCCAGGGTCAGTTGCCAGAAGAAGCGTTCGCGACCGCCACGGGCGCGCGACATGCCTTCCTTGAGTTGTTGCACGGCGACTTTCAGGCCGTCCTTGCGCAGGCCGGGCAGCACCTTCTGCAAGGCTTCTTCCCAGGGCGGCGTGGCGCCCATCTCGCTGGCGGCAGGCTTCTTCTCGATTTCCGGCGCCTGCAGGTGCGGCAGTACGTGGGCGCCGATCCAGACGCGGGTTTCGGCGTCGGCGAAAGGGATGCCGTCATGAAACCGCAGCTCGTCGAGGCCCGGCACTCGTTGCAGAAACAGGGCGAACTGGATTTCCACTTCGCGCATGGCTTGCTCGGCCTTGAGCTCCTGCAGGCACTCCCAGACCAGGCGCTGGCCGTCGAGCCAGAACGGCGCACGGGCGATGCTGGCCTCTAGGTCAGCGAGCAAGTCAGCATAGGCGGCCTGAGCGAAGCGTTCCTTGTAGGAGGCCAGCTTGTCGGCCGGCAGGCCGCGCAAGGCCGTGATGTGTTCGGCGTTGCGCTCGGGCAGTGACTCTATAGGCAGCCACAGCAGGGTGCGCGACAGGCGCAACGGCTTGAGATCGGTGGCCTTGTTCTTCAGCCACCAGGCGCACAACGGGCGAGCGGCGTCCTGCTGGGTACGCAGGGCCTTGTGCGCGTCCTTCTCGTTCTCGATGGGGCCGGTGCCGGTGATGATCTGGGTAGCGACCTGCTTGACCTGAGCGATGGCGGCGCCCACGGCGCCAGGCTCAGCCTGACCCTGGCTGGCGCGCTTGATCTGCTCGTCAAGGCGACGGCACAGCGGCAACAGCAGCGGCGAGTCCTCGCCGAGATGGCTCGACAGGCTGGCCTCGAGGCCATGCAGATGCTCGGCCAGACGGCGGAACAGTGGCAGTTGCTCGCTGATCGGTACGTGCTCGGCCAGCGCCTGCTCCAGACGCGGCAGCAGCCAGTTGAGGGCTGCAGCACGGGTTCGCGGCTTACGCGGATGCAGTTCGTGCCAGTGGTGTTCGCAGAGGTAGTGCAGCAGATTGAGGCCGGCCTGCAGGCCGGCGAAGGATTCACGCTGGAACAGACCCCAGGTCAGCCAAGTGGCAGCGCGCAGATCCTTGGATTGAGTGGTCAGCAGGTTCTCGCTGCCTTCGCGCACCTTCTGCCAGTCTATGGCACCGGTTTCATGCAGGGACGAGGCCTTGCCCAATTCGGTTTCCAGCATTTCATATTCGCTGGAATAACGCACATCCTCACCGGCAAAGTTCCCCTCATTAATAGGGAGCTTCGCCAAATTGAGATAATGCGCGGTCAGCTTGCTGGAGTACGTCATTCCATGACTCGACTATTAAAGTGGGCAACTTCCACGACATTTCAAACGACCCGAGAATCGATGTAGAAATATCGCAGTGCGCAACTTTTTGCGCAGTTGTTTGTGCAACAACTTGCGCAAGATCCTTATAAGTCGGGCATCCTAGCCCCATGATCGAAGGTGGGCAACCGCTCGAAATGTGAAGCACCTAACATTCGTCGACATCTTTCAAATTATTACAGGAACGACCGTACCGGTTATTTGTCCTCCACGTCGAACAAGTTGTAATCGATGTTTTGCCCTTCAGATAAGTTCTTCAATATTCGTAAGAAATAACTTACTGGCAAATTAGTGGCACATCACACTTAGTAGCGTATTGATATTGTTTTTTGTGATGCTGGCCGCTGTTCACGGCGATAGCTTTATGCCATGGCAACCAGCCAGAACAGCTTCCATCAGCCCAGGAATGGCTCGCTGGACACACGCAGCTCCAAACGATGCCGTTCGTCGGTTTTCAGCTGCACGACGTCCTCCAGCACGTTGGCCGTCTCGATACAGAGCATGTTCTGCCAGGCGTCGTCAGGAAATTGCGAGAGGCGCTTGGCCTTGTCGATCCAGGGATTCCACAGCACCGCCGAGCGTGAACCACGGGCATCCAGGTGGATGCGCCGGCCCCAGCCCGGATCGACGATACTCAGTCGCGCCGGAGTATCGAAGTAGATGCGATCGGTCTCGGCACTGAACCCCAGCGTGTCCTGCTGACGCAGCTCTTGCCAGTCCTGCAGGGTGTCGATGTAGCGGCAGGCCTGTAGCCCCTCAACGCTGACCTGGTGTACGTCGCTGACGGCGAAATAGCTGTGCAGCGCCTGACTCTGGGTCAGCGGCTCCATGCCGCGATTGTGGGTTTCCAGGCTCATGCCGAGGTCGTCCGCCAGGCGCACCACGAAGGTCAGGCCGACATCCCTGGGCCAGCCCTCCAGCGGCTGATTACGCGTGTCGTAGGCAAAACGCAGAGTGACGGCGTCGTCCTCTTCGTCGATGCCCAGCAGCTCCCAGTCCAACGCACGCACAAGGCCATGGGCCGGCGCCTGCTCGAGGTGATAGTGCGCCTGCACCGCCTGCGGATTGCGGCGCAGGTCACCGAACCAGGGCCAGCACAGCGGCACACCGCCGCGTACGCTCTGCCCACGTTGGTAGGTAGCCTGCGGGCTCAGCCAGATCAGCGGCGGCTGTTCGCCCTGCTGGTAACTGAGAATCTGCGCGCCCTGCTGAGCCACCAGCAGTTCGCTGCCAGCAGCGCGGATGCGCCAGCAAGTCAGTTGATCCAGTTCCACGCGTTCGACTTGGGCGGTGCTCATGACGACCTCTCGTTGAGATAGATGACCAATAGTGTGACAACGCAAAAAGCAAAACGCCCATCACGAGGACGGGCGTTTTGCCAAACCGGGCCAACGACACTCAGGGATGGTCTGAAATAGTCGTCATTCCCGCGCAGGCGGGCCCCCCACACCGTCACTTCCGCCTTCGCGGGAGTGACGGTGTGGGGCTTTTTCAGAGTTTCCTTATTTGCCGTAGACCTGCTCCGGCAACCAGGTGATCAGGCCAGGGAAGATATAGGCGATCACCAGCAGCAGAATCTGGATCAGGATGAACGGCACCACACCCTTGTAGATGGTGCTGGTGGGAATACTCGCCGGCGTCACGCCGCGCAGGTAGAACAGCGCGAAACCAAATGGCGGAGTAAGGAAGGACGTCTGCAGATTCAGCGCGATCATCACGCCCAGCCAGATCGGGTCGAGCCCCATTGCCAGCAGCACCGGACCTACGATCGGTACCACCACGAAGGTGATCTCGATGAAGTCGAGGATGAAGCCGAGCAGGAAGATAACCACCATCACCAGGAAGAACGCGCCGAGCACACCACCTGGCAGTTGCGCGAACACGTCCTCGATCAGAACCTCACCACCGAAGCCGCGGAACACCAGGGAGAACAGCGAAGCACCGATCAGGATCATGAAAACCATGGCGCTGATTTCGGTGGTGCCGTACGCCACTTCCTTGAGCTGACCGAAGTTCAGCTTGCCTTTGCTGAAAGCCAGCAGCATGGCGCCCACAGCACCCAACGCGGCGGCCTCGGTCGGCGTAGCGTAGCCGGCAAGGATCGAGCCCAGCACGGCGCCGATCAGGATCAACGGTGGAATCAGTGCCTTGCCCAGCTTGCCCCATTCGATCGGCCCCAGCTCTTCCTGCGGCAGCGCCGGCAGCTTCTTCGGCTGGAAGATCGCGACGGCGATGATATAGGCAATGTACAGACCAACCAGCAACAGGCCGGGCAGCAGAGCGCCGACGAACAGGTCGCCGACCGAAACGGTCTTCGGCGAGAAGATGCCCATCTTCAACTGCGCCTGCTGATAGGCGCTGGACATCACGTCACCCAGCAGCACCAGCACGATCGAAGGTGGAATGATCTGCCCCAGTGTACCGGTGGCGGCGAGAGTGCCGGTGGAAATGGCCGGGTCATAGCCGCGACGCAGCATGGTCGGCAGCGCCAGCAAGCCCATGGTCACCACGGTGGCACCAACGATACCGGTGGAGGCGGCCAGCAGCGCGCCGACCACGCACACGGAAATCGCCAGACCGCCACGCAGGGTGCCGAACAGACGCGACATCGACTCGAGCAGGTCTTCGGCAACCCGTGAACGCTCCAGCATCACCCCCATGAACACGAACAGCGGCACGGCGAGCATGGTCTGGTTGTTCATGATGCCGAACAGACGATTCGGCAGGGCACTGAGGTAACCGGGGTCGAAGGTGCCAGTGAGCACGCCGATACCGGCGAACAGCAGGGAAACGCCGGCCAGGGTGAACGCTACCGGGAAGCCGGCCATCAAGGCCACGCAAATACTGACGAACAGCAGAATCGCCATCAACTCAGCCATGTTTCACCTCCGGAGCCGGCAGGCGACCGCTGAAGATGTAGAGCGCCTTGATCAGATTGGAAATACCTTGCAGTACCAGGCTGACGACCAGTACCAGGATGATGCTTTTCTGCAGGTAGACGAACTTGAGGCCGCCAGATTCGCTGGACGCTTCGAACGTCGCCCAGGCGTTGCTGACATAGTCCCAGCTGGCCCAGCCGAGGAACAGTGTCACCGGCAGCAGGAACAGCAGATTACCGAAGATCTCCACCAGCGCCTGACGGCGGCCGCTGAACTTCTGGTAGAAGATGTCCACGCGTACATGGCCGTTGCGTTGCAGTACCCAGGCTGCAGCGCCCATGAAGACCAGCGCATGAGCGTAAAGCACCGCTTCCTGCAGGGCGGTTGCGCCGATACCGAAACCGTAACGCAGTACCACGACGATGGCAGTACCGATCACCAGGAATACCGTCAGCCAGGCGCAGGCCTTGCCGAACCAGCTGTTCAGTGCATCGATCAGATATGCAAGAGCGAGGGGAAATGAAGGCTTGTCGGACATAGTGAGTCCTTTATCGTTATGAGTAGGAGACAGGACAGCAAGCCGGTTGGCTGCATGTCACGCCGCCCGCGTCCTTGTGGGCCGCAGGCCGGCGATTCTAGGCAGGCTACCGGTAATGCAGCAATGCCCGTACAACTTTAGTCGTAGTAGCTAGGCTTGTAGGTCACGACCCCCTATGTTATTCACGCCCGGTCTACCTTCGGCGATCCCGTGGTAAGACCAATACAACAAGAAGGAGCATTGCATGAAACGTCGCGACATACTCGCCGCAGCGGGCGTAGGCCTTGCAGCAACCGCACTGGCTGGCTGTAAAGAAGAGGCCAAGAGCGCCGCAGCACCTCAAGAGGGTTCGAGTTCTCAGACCTTCAACTGGAAGATGGTCACCTCCTGGCCGAAAAACTTCCCGGGCGTCGGCGTGGGGGCCGAGCGCTTCGCCAAGCTGGTCGATGAAATGAGTAACGGCCGCCTGAAGGTCAAGGTGTACGCAGCCGGTGAACTGGTACCGGCACTGGAAGTATTCGATGCAGTCTCTCGCGGCACCGCCGAGATGGGTCACGGTGCGCCGTACTACTGGAAAGGCAAGGTCCCGGCGGCACAGTTCTTCTGCGCCTCGCCGTTCGGCCCGAATGCCCAGGAAATGAACGCCTGGCTGCACCGTGGCGGTGGTCAGCAGCTCTGGGAAGAAGTCTACAAGCCGTTCGGCGTACTGCCGATGGCCTGTGGTAACACCGGCGTACAGACTGCCGGCTGGTTCAACAAGGAAATGAACTCGGTCGAGGACTTCAAAGGTCTGAAGATGCGTACTCCTGGCCTGGGCGGCGAAGTGCTGACCAAGATGGGCGGTACCGTGGTCAACATGCCGGCCGGTGAAATCTTCACCGCCATGCAGACCGGCGCCATCGACGCCACCGAGTGGATCGGCCCATACAACGATCTGGCTCTCGGCCTGCACAAGGCAGCCAAGTACTACTACACCCCGGGCTGGCAGGAGCCGAGCGTTCTGTTCGAGCTGGACGTCAACATCAAGGCCTGGGAAACCCTGCCGCCAGACCTGCAAGCTATCGTTCGCGCCGCAGCTCGCGACGTCAACGGCGACATGCTCGACGATTACAACGCCAAGAACATGGAAGCCATGGAGCAGCTAAAGGCCGACGGCGTGGAAGTCCGCCGCCTGCCGGACGAAGTCCTGGCGCGCCTGAAGGAAGTGGCTGCCGAGGTGGTCGATGCCAGCGCAGCGGCTGATCCGGCTGCGAGCAAGGTCTGGGAACACCAGAAGGCCTATCTCAAGCGCCTGTACGAATACGCGGAAAGCAACGAGAAGGACATCTACAACATCCGCGGCTGATCGCTCAGGGCAAAAACGAAACGCCGGCTTCTAGCCGGCGTTTTCGTTACTGCAATTCAGGCGGCGCGTCAGCCGCGACGCGGCGGGACCGGACGGGTACGGCCACTGCCATCGATGGCAACGAACACGAACACCGCTTCGGTGACCTTGCGCCACTCGTTGGACAGCGGATCGTCGCTCCACACCTCGACCATCATCTGAATCGAACTGCGGCCGATCTCCAGCGCCTGGGTGTAGAACGAGAGCTGCGCACCCACCGCCACCGGCACCAGGAAGGCCATGCGATCGATGGCTACGGTCGCCACACGCCCACCCGCGACCTTGCTCGCCATCGCCGTCCCGGCGAGGTCCATCTGCGAGACCAGCCAGCCGCCGTAGATATCACCGAAACCATTGGTCTCGCGCGGCAACGCAGTGATCTGCAGGGCGAGATCACCTTGGGGAATCGGGTCTTCCTGTTCGTAGTCGTTCATGGATTCAAGACTCGCGGCGCGGTTGTTGTTCTGGGCGCGGAACCCGCATGGCACACGGGCGCAGCGAGTATACCGACTGTGCAGTCGACGGGCGACCACTCTGGCAGGCGGCAAAGACCCGCGGTACCGGCCCTGTCGGGCAAAACGCACGACCAGGCAAGCCCCACTCGGGCAGTATGCCTGCCTCTAACCACCATCAACAAAACATAAGTCAATGATTTTAAAAGACTTTACATAAATTAAAAGTCTGGCACGGGCGCTGCAATGTTCTTGGTAGGCAACCGACCATGCGCCGGTTGCGATGCAAGAAAAGGAACAGACGGATATGCCACGAACCCGAGTTATCCGTCTTACGCGCAACAGGAGAACCGCCATGTGGATAGTCGCTCTGGTGCTCGCCACCTTGCTGCTTCTGCTCAGCCTGACGCTCACCAGCGTCATGTCGATTGGCCAGACCCTGTACGCAAGCCACCACACCGCCGAGCTGGAGCCGCCCACGGGCAGCGCACCCCAGCCTGCGGACCCGAGCAACGCGCAAGACCCCTGGCCTGCCTGGGCCATTACCCACTGATCCATCAAGGAGAAACACCATGCTTAGTTGGGCAGTCACTTTCCTGATCATCGCCATCATCGCCGCTGTACTGGGCTTCGGTGGTATCGCCGGCACCGCTGCAGGTATCGCCAAGATTCTATTCGTGGTGTTCCTGGTGCTCTTCATCGTGTCGTTCATCATGGGCCGCCGCCCGCGCCTGTAGGGAGACATAGATGCAGTCGATTCACGCCATTGCCGCCGCCCTGCTGATGGGCGGCGCCCTGGCGGCTCAGGCCGCCGACCGCGACGCCAGTTTCCATCCAGGCGAATTGCTGACCAGCAACGCCGAGTACCGCGAAGCCTGGCAGGACCTGGTAAAGGATGAAGAACGCCTGCCGGACTGGCTGATCAATCTCAGCGGTCTGTCTACCCCCATGCAAGCAGTGGAAGCCGACAGTGATCGCTACCTGGTTGGCCAGGTATGCGAAGCGCACAGATGTTTCGGCCAGCGCGCTTATGTCGCCTTCGAATGGGAAGACGATGAAGCCTACGCGCTGTACGTGCAGGTGCCGGATGGCCTGCCTGAGGATCGCGCGCCCAGTGAACACGCCAGCCTGCGCTGGCTGGGCGACCCGGACGAGGAAGTCCAGCAAATGCTGATGGAACAGCTGCGTAGCGATCCGAACTGGTACTAGGGATTGTGCCACCTGATTGAAGCAGGGAAGCGACCTGCAAGCCGCAGCGCCACCTAGCGGCAGTTTGCCGGACGTCCCATGGAAAGGGGCGACGCGTTATCATCCCCCGCCAGAACGACGAGGGGGTGCGGCATGCTCAATGGCCTGTGGCTGAGTTTTTTCCTGGTGGCAGCGGTCGCGGGTTTCTCCCGCTGGCTGATCGGCGATGACCCGGCGGTGTTCGGTGCCATGGTCGAGAGCCTGTTCGCCATGGCCAAGCTGTCAGTGGAAGTGATGGTGCTGCTGTTCGGTACCATGACCTTGTGGCTCGGCCTGCTGCGTATCGCCGAGCAAGCCGGTCTGGTGGATGCACTCGCACGCGTGCTGGGCCCACTGTTCGCGCGACTGATGCCGGAAGTGCCGCGTGGTCATCCGGCGCTCGGGCTGATCACCATGAACTTCGCCGCCAACGGCCTGGGCCTGGACAATGCCGCCACGCCCATTGGCCTCAAGGCCATGCGCAGCTTGCAGGAGCTGAACCCGGACAAGCTGGTCGCGAGCAACGCGCAGATTCTATTTCTGGTGCTCAACGCCTCGTCGCTGACGCTACTGCCAGTCTCCATCTTCATGTATCGCGTCCAGCAGGGTGCCACCGACCCGACCCTGGTATTCCTGCCGATCCTGCTGGCGACCAGCGCCTCGACCCTGGTCGGCCTGCTTTCCGTGGCGCTGATGCAGCGTCTGCGCCTGTGGGACCCGGTGGTACTGGCTTACCTGATCCCAGGAGCGCTGCTGCTCGGTGGTTTCATGGCCCTGCTCGCCGGCCTTAGCGCCACCGCTCTGGCGGCGCTGTCCTCGCTGCTCGGCAACCTCACCCTGTTCGGCGTGATTCTGGCCTTTCTGGTGGTCGGCGCGCTGCGCAAGGTCAAGGTCTACGAGCAGTTCATCGAAGGCGCGCGCGAAGGCTTCGACATCGCCAAGAGCCTGCTGCCATACCTGGTGGCGATGCTCTGTGCCATCGGTGTGCTGCGCGCGTCCGGGGCCCTAGAATTCGGCCTCGATGGTATCCGCTGGATGGTGGAAACCTTCGGCTGGGACACGCGCTTCGTCGACGCCCTGCCCACCGCCCTGGTCAAGCCGTTCTCCGGTAGTGCGGCGCGCGCCATGCTGATCGAAACCATGCAAACCCATGGCGTGGACAGCTTCCCGGCGCTGGCCGCGGCGACCGTCCAGGGCAGTACGGAAACTACCTTCTATGTGCTGGCGGTGTACTTCGGTGCAGTGGGTATCCAGCGTGCTCGCCACGCCGTCGGCTGCGCGCTGCTGGCTGAGCTGGCCGGGGTGATCGCAGCGATCACCGTCACCTACTGGTTCTTCGGCTGATAGCCCTCGAGCTGGGGCGGCTCAGTCCGTGCCCAACCCCAGCTTGTCACCCGCCCAGCTCAGCAACGGATCGCGGTGCCGGTATTCACGCATCTGCAGCAGCTTGGGCGCGATGAACGCTTCGAAGTCCTTGGCCTGTTCGAAGTACACCCCGGTGA
Source organism: Ectopseudomonas composti (assembly GCF_900115475.1). Lineage (GTDB taxonomy): Bacteria > Pseudomonadota > Gammaproteobacteria > Pseudomonadales > Pseudomonadaceae > Aquipseudomonas > Aquipseudomonas composti. The sequence goes on along the minus strand of NZ_FOWP01000005.1, from coordinate 239,713 downwards.
AGATGGTGAACATCGACTTGTTGCCGACCGTGGCATAGAACAGGTTGCCCACCGGCTCGCCGTCCTGGGTCAACAATTTGAGACTGGCGCGACTGGCCAGCTCGGTCTCCAGCGGCAGGTCCTGCTGCACCAGCCCGCTTTCACGCAGGCCGAACGAGGCGCCGAAGGTCTCGGCGTAGCTGGTCATCAATGCATCGCCGGCGCGCGGGTAGAGCGAGACACCGCTGTAGAGGTAGAACCAGTCGCTGCCGTCGCTCTCGAAACTGAGGTCGATGGTGCGCGTCGCGTAGGTCACCAGCTTCTGGTAACGGCCGTCCTCGGGGGCCTCATAGGCGGCGAAATCCTCACCACTGAGCAGCAGGCTGCGCTCTTCGGCGAGCGGGGCTTCATTGTCGACACAGCCCGCAAGCGCTAGCAGGCCGATCAGCAGCACAAGTCTGAACATGGCATTCCTCCCTGAATTGGCCCGCGCAGCTTGCCCGAACCGGACACACCTCGCCAGTGACAGTCCTCGTCGCTGTGCGCGGTGCCACAGCCTTGCGCCTGTGGACGTGACCAGCCTGCTGCTTGGCAGCCTCGCTCAGCGCATCAACGCCTGTCAGCTACCGCTCAGGCGAAAGCCAACCTTGAGCGTGACCTGATAGTGACCCACCTTGCCATTCTCGATATGGCCACGGGTGTCGATCACCTCGAACCAGTCCATGTTGCGCACGCTCTTGGCGCATTCGGTCAGGGCATTTTCGATGGCCTCCTCGATGCTGGTGCGCGACGAGCCGACGATCTCGATCTTCTTGTAGGTGTGATGGGTAGACATGTTCAGCTCCTGAAATTGAAGGGTTCCTCTTCAAGACTAGTCGCACGTGCAGAGGTTTCATTTACAGGCAAGGTGCCATATCGCTAAGATGCGATAAATTCTCATTCACCATGAGACGCCAGCGTGTCCACCACTTCCAAACTCGGTTTCTTCTTCAGCGACCATCACCGCTGGCTGCTGCTGCACATACGGCGCCAGTTGCGTAACCGTGCCGACGCCGAAGACACCGCGGCGGAGACTTTCTGCCAGTTGCTCACGGCGCGGGTCGACCCGGCCAATCTCGAGCGCCCGCGCGCCTTCCTCTCCACCGTCGCCCGCCGGCTGATCTATGACCGCTATCGCCGCCAGCGTCTGGAGCAAGCCTACCTGGAGCGTCTGGCGCTGCTGCCGGAAGAGGTCGCGCCGTCCCCCGAGAACAGGCTGCTGCTGCTCGAAGCGCTCACCCACATCGACCGCGCGCTGTCCGACCTGCCGCAGGTGGTGAAGCAGGCCTTTCTCTACAGCCAGCTCGACGGCCTCAGCTATGTCGAAATCGCCCGGCGCCTGGACGTTTCCGAACGCACCGTGAGCCGTTACATGACCCAGGCGCTACGTCAGTGCTGGCTGAGCGAACTGTAGCCATGACGGACGAAGCGCTGGAACCGGTGGTCGAGCAGGCCATCGAGTGGATGGTGCGCCTGCGTTCGGGGCTCACCGACGCGGCAACCAAGGTGGCCTTCCATGACTGGCTGGATGCCGCCCCCGACCACGCGCAAACCTGGCAGGAGCTGCAGCGCCGCCTTGGCGCGCCCTATGACCTTGTGCGCAGCGCGCCGGACACCCTGCGAGAACCCCTGCTGCAGCGCACCCACGGGCGCCGCGATGTACTGCGCGGGCTGGTTGGCCTCGGCCTGTTCGGCGGCGGGTTATGGCTGGCGTCGCGCAGCGATCACGGTCAGGCCCTACTAGCTGACCTGCGCACCGGTACCGCCGAACGGCGCGAACTGACCCTCGCCGATGGCAGCCGTCTGAGCCTGAACGCCGGTAGCGCCGTGAATCTCGATTTCTCGCCCGGCCAGCGTCTGCTGTACCTGCGTCAGGGCTCACTGGTGATACAGGTAGCCGCCGATGCCACACGGCCCTTGGTCGTGCGCACTGCTCAGGGGGACGCGCGGGCGTTGGGCACGCGCTTTCTGGTCGAGCGGCACAATGACTCGACCCGCGTGGTGGTACTGGAGCATGCCGTGCGTGTGTCACTGGCCACCGGCGAGCAGCTGGATCTGCAGGAAGGGCAGTCCGCCGATCTGCACCGAACGCATATCGAGCGCCTCGACGGCGACCAGCGCTATCGCGCCGACTGGCAGCAGGGCCGGCTCAGCGTACTCGACGAACCGCTGCAGACGGTCATCGATGCCCTGCGCCCTTACCACCGAGGCCTGCTGCGTGTGGCCCCGGAGGTTCGCGGCCTGCGCGTGCAAGGCGTATTCCCGCTGGATGACAGCGAGCGCACGTTCAATGCCCTGGCCGAAACCCTGCCAGTGAAGATCGAGCACTACGGCCCCTGGCTGACCCTGATCGTGCCACGCGGCTGAAACGGGCAAAGAAATTAATGAAAATCCCTCTCATCCGTGTCCGGTTTTCATATTCCGGCGCACCTCTCTCCTGACGACACACACATTCAGGAGATTCCCTGTGCTCAAACCCTGGCCACTCGCCCTGGCAGTCGCGCTCGCTTCCGGCTTGCCGCTTGCCGTCGTTCATGCTGAATCCACCGTACAACAGCAGCTGCTCACTTTTGATCTGCCATCCGCCAGCCTGGGCGCCCCCCTCAACGCCATCGCTCGCCAGAGTAGCCAGGTGGTTTCCCTCAACCCGCAGCTGGTAAGCGGCAAGCAGGCGCCGGCGATTCACGGCACGATGACGGCTCAGGAGGCGATGCGCCAGGCACTGAGCGGCAGTGGCTTGCGCCTGGTGGTGACCGGGAGCGGAAGTTTCACTGTGGTCGCGGCACACGATAGTGCAGATGCGCTCGAACTGGGGTCTACCACGGTGACTGGTACACAACTGGGGGCCACGACCGAGGGCAGCGGCTCTTATGCCGCACATGCAGTGAGCCTGGGCAAAAGCGAACAGAAGCTCAAAGACATTCCTCAGTCAGTCACAGTCCTGACGCGGCAGCAGATGGACGACCAGAACCTCACAGATCTGCGGGATGCAGCAAACCAGATCACCGGCGTAGTGGGGGTAAAAGGGGTAGGCCAGGGGATGGTGCTGTCTTCACGGGGCTTTCAGATCGATGCCTGGCAATACGATGGCGTACCGATCCCACGCAACATGTACGCCCTGGGCAATTGGGCTATCGAAGGGTTGGTTTTCTTTGACCGCCTGGAGGTGTTGCGTGGTGCTTCCGGTCTGCTGCAGGGCACCGGTGCGCCCGGCGGTGCGGTTAACCTGGTGCGCAAACGCGGCCAACAGGCGCCGACCGTGAGCCTGACCGGCAAGGCCGGCTCCTGGGATCATTATGGGTTGCAGCTGGATGCCGGCGGCCCACTCAATGCTCAAGGCACGCTGCGTGGGCGCGTGGTGGTCGATGAAGACCGCACCCACTCGTTCACCGACTACGCCTGGAGCGATACCACGTCGCTGTACGGCGCGCTGGATTTCGACCTCAGCCCCGACACCACCATTGGCGTAGGCATCAGCAATACCGATAACGAGGCGCGTCCGATGGTGCGCGGCTTCCCGCGCTACCCGGACGGCGGCGATATCGGCCTGCCGCGCTCGGTGTATACCGGCGCAACCTGGAACCGCTCGCAAATCGAGCAGACCACGCTCTACGCCGACCTGGAGCACCGCTTCGACGACAATTGGAAATTCAAGGTCTCAGCGCTGCGCATGACCGAGCAGAATCGCTCCAAGCACCAGCGCATGCATGGCAATGTCGCCCCCGACGGCAGCGGCCTGATGTTCGCCGACTGGATCACCGACTTCGATGCCACCAAGCTGGGAACGGACATGTTCGTCAGCGGCAACTTCGACACCTTGTCGCTGGAGCACGAGGTGGTTCTCGGTGCGAATTACTCCAAGTACACATCCGACGACATGTATGCCCGCCTGTTCACCCCCAGCGCGGGCAACATCTTCGACATCGACCACCATCGCCCGGAACCGACGCTCGGTAGCATCCTGGCAGCTGGCGGCGCGGCGTCGTACATGGACTACGACGTGCGCCAGAAAGGTATCTATGGCAGCTGGCGGGTGAAGCTTACCGATGACCTGACCGCCGTGCTCGGCTCGCGGGTGAGCTGGTACAACTACATCTATAACGGCACTTCGAAGACCACGAACACCGCGACCGGCGAGGTCACGCCGTACTTCGGCCTGGTCTACGCGCTGACCGAGCAATGGTCGGTCTATGCCAGCTATACCGATGTCTTCGAGCCGCAGAGCGAGCGCACGGTCAACGGCTCGGTACTCGAACCGATCATCGGAACCAACTACGAAATCGGCCTGAAAGGCGAGCTGTATGACGGGCGCCTGAACACCTCGTTCGCGATATTCCGCTATGACCACGAAAACCGCGCGGTGACCGATTACGACAGCGGCTTCGCATGCGACGGCTGGTACTGCTCGCAAGCATCGGGCAAGGTGCGCAGCCAGGGCTTCGAGGCCGAGGCCAGCGGTGAGATCATCGACGGACTGCAGCTGTCCGCGGGCTACACATTCAACACCACCAAATTCCTCGAAGACCCGGACAACAAGGGTAAGGTATTCAGCCAGTGGACGCCCAAACACATGCTGCGCGTCTGGGGTAACTACCAGCTACCGGGCGAGCTGAGTCGACTGAGCGTGGGGGCTGGCTTCAATTCGCAGAGCCATACGTTGGGCTATTACCGTGATTACAGCATCCCCGGTTTCACTGTTTGGAATACACGACTGGCCTATCAGTTGAGCAGTGAAGTAGGGATAGCGCTGAATATCAATAACCTGTTCGACAAGCGCTACTACATCCCGACTTACTCCGATCCCGGTGGCAACAACATGTACGGTGATCCCCGCAACTTCATGCTCAGTGTGAAGTACACGCCGAACCTCTGAACCTTATCCCAAACGGCTGGCTGGACTGCCTTTATCGAACGTTCCCACGCTGCTGCGTGGGAACGCCTGTCAGGGCACTGCACATCCCCATACCCTAACGTTCGGACACCCTCACCTCAGAACTCCACCTGATAGCCCAGGGTGAAGGTGCGTCCGCGACCCTTGAAGTTGTAGTCATCAGCGATGCGCGCCGACTGCGAGTAGTAGGTGAAATAGTCCTCGTCGAGCAGGTTGTCGATGCCCAGCGACAGGCTGCCCACCGGCAGACGACGGCTGACGGTGGCCGAGAGTAGGGCGTAGCCGTCGAACTCCAGGCGCGGGTCGTCGAAGCTGCGGCTGACGTAGTAGTTGTATTGCAGGTAGCTCGACCAGTCGTCGTTCCAGTTGGCCTGCCAACCCAGGCTGTACTGATCCGGCGAGATGTTCAGGCCGGTCAGACGCGTGTCCACCTTGCCATCGTCATCGGTGTCGGACTTGCCCTGGCTGTGAGCGTAGCTACCGCGCAGGCTATGACGGTCATCGATATGCCAATTGCCGGTCAGCTCGTAACCCTGGATCTCCACCCGCTCGCGGTTGGCGATGTAGTTGCCGTCGCTGTTGACCGAGAGACGCTCGCCAACGTTGGAGAAAGACTCGTAGTAGCTCAGCTCCATGTCCACGCGGTCGAAGTTCAGACGCAGGCCCACCTCACGCGAACGGGTGACGATCGGCTCCAGCTCCAGCAGGCTCTCCACCTCCAGCCCCGGCTCGTCGAGGCCACGCAGCACGCGGCCGATATCGGGCATGCCGAAGCCTTCGGAGTAGCCGCCGTAGAGCTGCGCCCAGTCGGTGGCCTGGTAGGTGAAGCCGTAGTTGCTCAGGGTTTTGCCGAACGACACCTTGCCACCGGTAACGCTTACCCCGCCGGCGTTGTTGGTGCCCCACACGGTGCGGAAGTCATCTACGTCCAGCTCGGAGTGCTCGCGGCGCACGCCGGCCATCAGGGTCAACTTGTCGGTCAGGTGCAGGTCGCCCTGAAGGAAGCCGGCCTGGTTGTCGTAGGTGGACGGCGGCACGTAGCTACGATTGGTCTGCACCAGCACCTGCTCACCCTTGTCGCGCATCAGGTCGACGCCCCCGGTCAGATCCAGCAGACCGTCGAACAAGCCTTTGCGACGCAGGGTCAGTTTGCCGCCCCATTTTTCCGAGTCGCTGCGGCTTTGCTCCCACAGGGTGCCGATCGGGGCGATATTCGGATCCTGGAACGAGCCCGAGAGCAGCGCGCCGAATTGGCCACGGTAGCGCTGGTGATAGAGCTGCACATCGAGCACGTTGCCGTACAGATCCTGGTTGCTGTAGCTGAAGGTGTACTGGCGGTTCTCGTTGAATGCCGGATCGCCCTGCGGATCACCCTTGCGCGCGGTGGTGGGAATGCCCGCAGCACGGTCACCGAGCACCGGCACATAGTCGTTGTTGCCCTTGAGCTCGTAATGGTTGGCACTGAATTGCAGGTGCTGCACGTCGTCGATCCAGTAGCCGAGCTTGAACATCAGGTCGTGGTCGCGGGTGTCCTGGATCTCGCCAGGGTAGGCGACGCCGATCAGCTCATCGTTGGCATCGTAGAACGCACCGCGCTCCTGCCAGGTGGCACCGAACAGCGTCTCCCAGTCGCCCTGCTGGGCGCTGAGCCGGTAGTTCATCTTGTAGCTCAGGCCGTCCTTGCTGAAACGATCGTCGCTCTCCAGGCTGACCCCGGCATGCTGGCTGACACCGCTACCTTCGGGCCGGCGGCTGATGAAGTTGACGATACCGCCTGTAGCGCCGCCGCCATGCTCGGCCGAGGCGCCGTGAATCACTTCGATGCGTTCGATCTGCGCCAAGTCGATGGTGTAACTGCTGCGCCCATCGTTACGAATCGAACTGGCCTGCGGCACACCGTCGACGAGGAATTGTGGGGTGCGACCACGCAGCGTTTCACCGGCGTTGGACATCTTCTGCCGACTCGGTGAGTAGGACGGAATCAGGTTGCTCAATACCTGACCCGGATCGCTGCTCAGGGCCAGCTGCTGTTCGATCTGCTGGCGGTCGATGACGGTGACGCGCTGACTGGTCTCGCCCACGGCACTGTCACTGCGCAGGGTGCTGACGGTCATCGCTTCCAACTGCAGCACATCACTACCCAGCTTACCTGCCGCGGGCAGCGCATCTAGGCCGTAGACCCCCTCAGCCTGGCGCACCGCGCGTAAGCCACTGCCCTGCAGCAGACGGGCAAAGCCGTCCTCGACCTGATAGGAACCTTGCAGACCCGGGCTGCTTTGCCCCTGCAGCGCGCTGGCATCGAACGACAACGCCACGCCGGCAGCACTGGCATAACGGTTGAGCACCTCGGCCAGCGGGCCGGCAGCGATGTCGAAAACCTGTGCCTGCACGGCAGACTCGGCGGGTGCAGCGCTGGCCAGCGGCACTGCCAGCGCCAGGCCGGAACAGAGCAGGGCGGTTTGCACAGCGAGGGTTAGCGAATGCAGTTTGCAGCGAGGTTGACGCATGGATTTCCCCTGGGAACGAAAGGCCTGTAGCCGATATTTCAGAAGGGCCGATCCAGTCGAGAAAAAAGTGCAAACGAAAATGAATATTTTTGCCAATTAAACCTTTGGCACCAGCGTCACCCAGTAATCGCTGCGCCTCACCACACGCAGCGGGAAGCTGTGCTCCAGCGCGGCCAGGGCACGATCGGTATCGGCCAACGGGAAGCTGCCGGACACCTTCAATCCGGCCAGGGCCGGGTCGAGGCGCAGCACGCCATGGCGGTAGCGCGCCAGCTCGGCGATCACCTCGCCCAGCGGCTGATCCAGTGCGATCAGGCTGCCCTGCGTCCAGGCCGTCGTGGCGGCATCGTTGGCCCGCGGCGGCCCGAGTCGTTCGGCATCGAAACGCAATTGCTGCCCGGCAGCCAGTGGCTGCATGGCCTGCAGATGCCGCAGCGGCGCAACCTCTACGCGGTGCTCCAGCACCGCAACGCGACAGCCCTGCTCATCGCTGCGCACGCAGAAACGCGCGCCCTCGCTGCGCACCAGGCCATGACGCATTTCCACCAGCAGTGGTCGGGCCTCGTCCGGACTTTGGATCAGCGCCTCGCCACTGACCAGACGCAGCAGGCGACGCTGTCCGTCGACATGCCATTGCGCGGCGCTGGCGGTGCCGAGCATCAACTGGCTGCCATCGCTCAGCTGCCATTGGCGGCGCTCACCTACACCGCTGCGGTAGTCGGCCAGCCAGTAGCGCCGCGTATCGCTGTGCCAGGCGAACCAGCCCAGCGGCAATGCCAGACCAACCAGGGCCAGGCTGCCGAGCAGGCGGCGCCGGCCATGGTGGACGCCACGCAGGGTCGACGACGCAATGGGGCCGGGCAGCAGGCCCATTTGTTCTCGCAGCTTCTCGATCTGTTGCCAGGCCTGACGATGCTGCGCGTTAGCGTCGTACCAGTGCTGCCAGGCCTGCTGCTCATGGGTATCGCTGTCGCCGGAGCACAGCCGCGCGTACCAACCACTGGCCGCCTTGAGTGCGGCGCGCTGCGCCTCGTTCACGATTGCCAGCCCGCCTGCAGCAGGCAGCAATGCTCCACGGCGCGAGCCATGTAGGTGTTCACGCTGCGCAGGGAAATGCCCAGGCGGGCGGCGATCTGCGCGTAGGTGAGGCCGTCGAGCTGAGACAGGATGAACACCTCGCGCACTGTACGGCCAAGGCCGACGAGCATGCGATCGACCTCCATCAGTGCTTCCAGCAGCAGCGCCTGCTGCTCGGCACTGGGCTGTTCGGCCTGCGGCTGGCTGGCCAACACATCGAGGTAGGCCTGTTCCAGAGAACGTCGACGCAGGAAGTCGACCATCAGCCCACGCGCCACGGTGGCCAGGTAGTCACGTGGCTCGCGAATGCTCGCCGCGTTGCCGGCGCGCAACAGGCGCACGAAGGTGTCCTGCGCCAGATCAGCAGCATCGCAGCCGTTGCCCAGGCGCCGGCGCAACCAACCTTGCAGCCAGTTGTGATGGTCACGGTAGAGGGTGTGCAGCACCTGGGCGTCGGCGGGCATAGCGCGATTTCGTATCAAATGACAATGAATTGCATTGTCATCCGTACCCTACCAACTTGGCAACATCGCCGACGCTACGCCAGCTCGCTCCTCAGCCACTGCGCCAGACGTTCACTGCGCGGATCGGCGCGACGCGTCCATAGCGCCAGGCAACCCGTGGTTTCGACGAAGCCCCAGGGCGCCACCAGGCGACCGGCACGCAGGTCATCCGCCACCAGCGTTTGCGGGGCGATGGCCACGCCCAGCCCGGCCGCGGCCGCCTCCAGCAGATAGTAGAGGTGCTCGAAGCCCTGCCCTTGTTGCAGCCGCTCGGACGCCAGCCCCTGCGCATGCGCCCACTGCGGCCAGGCCTGTGGCCGCGAAGTGGTGTGCAGCAGCGGCTCGGCATACAACGCGTCGGCACTGACGGCGCTCAGTTGCGCGTGATTGACATAGCGCGGGCTGAGCACCGGACCGATGCGTTCGGGCGCCAGCTCGAAGACCTGCATGTCGGCCGGCCACGGCGGGTCGGCGAACAGCAGGGTGGCGTCCACCTCGGCGCCGCGCGGGTCCAGCTCGCCTTGGCTAGCCGAGAGCTGCAGGCGCAACTCCGGCAGTTCGCGCTGCAGGCGATCCAGCCGCGGGATGAACCAGCGCGCCAGCAGGCTGCCGGGGCAACCAAGCACGAAGGGCCGCTCTTCCTGCTGACGGCGCAGGTCGGCACAGACGCCACGCAAGCGCTCGAAGCTTTCCGAGGTGACATCGCGCAGGCGCAAGCCGGCATCGGTGAGTTTTACGCCGCGCCCGTCCTTGTCGAACAGGCTGACCCCGAGCTGTTCCTCCAGCGCACGAATCTGCCGGCTGATCGCACCGTGGGTGACATGCAGCTCATCGCCGGCACGGCTGACGCTCTGCAGGCGAGCGGCAGCCTCGAAAGCGCGCAGGGCATTGAGTGGTGGAAGGTCTCGGCTCATATCGAGTGAATTTTCCTGACAAGTCGGAAAACTCTAATGATTTTTCTGCTGCCTGACCATGGCCGCCTGGCAGCCGATGCATCGGCCCCGATCAGAAGGTGACCGGCGTATTGACCCAGAGAATGCGGGCCTCGCTATCGCCACCGTTGCGGTAGCCGTGAGGCAGGTTGCTGGGGAAATGGAAGGCATCGCCAGCCGTCAGGCTGTAGGTCTGCTCGCCGATGGTCAGCTCGATGCTGCCGGTCAGCACGTAGCCCATTTCCTCACCGGGGTGTTCGATCAGGCCATCGCTGGCCACGCCAGGCGCAACGATATGGATATTGCCCTGCAGCAGACCACCCTTCTGCAGATGCGTGATGCGCTCCAGGCCTATCTCGCCGTCCTTGTTGCGTTTGACGAAACGCTTCACCGGCCTGTCGCCGGCGCGCAGCACGGGCTCGTCGGATACCCATTCCTCGGACGTGAGCGTCGACACGTTGCTGCCCAGCGCACCCGCCAAACGGTGCAGCATGGCCAGCGAAGGCGAAGCCGCATCGTTCTCCAGCTTGGAGATCAGGCTTTCCGAGCAGCCAGCGGCAACCGCCACCTGCTTGAGGGTCAGCCCGGCGACCTTGCGCGCATGGCGCAGACGCATGCCCAGGCTGGGCAGGCCATCGGTGTGGTGAGCCTTGGTCGAAGGGGTAGGACTGGGTTTGCGCATGTACATCTCGATCAATGGATGACAACGGGTACAACCACGAACGGCACAGTATCGCGCAAGGCGCTCACGGAATTAAGCCGTGAACGCCCTTGGCGTGACTCTGTACGTTATGCCAGGCCCATGCCAGAGAGGCACAGGCCTGGCAGCAGGTCAGCCGGCGCTGACCACGAAGTGCACTTCCACCGGGTTCAGGTCGTTGATCGGCACGATGTCCTGAGGGCAGGCGGACATCACCACCACGCAGTCCATGGCTGCCTGGATTTCCACGTAGTCACCGGCCTTGGAAACCGGTGGCAGCCACTCGATGCTGTAGTCCGCCTTGACCGGGATGTTCATCCACAGGTTGAACGGCTGCGGCACTTCACGGGCACGCAGACCGATGGCCTGCAAGGCCAGGCGCATGTTGTCGGCGCAGCTGTCGTGATAACCCTCGACACCGAGGTTGGTATAGCGATGCAGGTCGCAGGCGGCGATCAGGGTGTCGTGCACGCCCGGCGAGGTGTCGCTCAGCAAGGTGCCGATGGTGCGGCGACGGTTGCTGAACAGCTCGTCACCCGCCTTGGGGATGATGCGGTCGATATGCGCACGGGCGTGTTCCATGGAAAGGAATTCGCTGAGGTCTTCGCTGTTGAACAGCCAGGTGTCGCAGACCTGGGTGCCGTGGGTGTTGATGATCTTGATCACCTCACCGGCCTTCAGGCGCACGGCGCGGCCACAGCGGGCCGGTACGGTGTAGGTCTTGCCCAGCTCGGGCGTACCGTCGGCCGACAGCGGCTCGTTGAGGGTGGCATTGATGCCCAGCGCGGCGCCGTTGTCGGGCTGGCAGCAGGCGGGATAGTCGTGGGCGTGGTTGGAATGGCTCATGGTCGCTCCTAGGTGGGCAATGGCAGATCAGACTTGTTCGGCCAGTTGGACGAGGCTCCAGGCCAGCGCACGGGCGCCGGCTTCGAGCTGGGAAGGTTCGGTGTATTCGTTGGGGTTGTGGCTGATGCCATCGCGGCTGGGCACGAACAGCATGCCGGTGGGGCAATGCCCAGCCAGGTACATGGCATCGTGGAAGGCACCAGAGCGCAGGCTCAGGGACGCCTCACCCGTGGCATCGGCGGCCTGCTGCAGCACCTCGACGATGCCGGCCTCGAAGGCCACCGGCGGATGGCTGAACAGTGGCTGCAGCTCGGCGCCTTCGGGCAGGCAGTTCGGCAACTCGGCGTCGAAGGCCTCCAGCACGGCCGGGTCGGCATGGCGGAAGTCGATGCTGAAGGTCACGTCGCCCGCCACGGTATTGATCGAATTGGGTTTCACCTGCCAGCGGCCGAAGGTCAGGCGCTGTTCGGCACCGGCCAGGCGCTCGGCCAAAGCCTCGATGGCCGGCAGGCAACGCGTGGCCTGCAGCATGGCGTCACGCCGCATGTCCATGGGCGTGGTACCGGCGTGGGCCGAGGCGCCCTGGCAGCGAATCTGATACCAGCGCACGCCCTGAATGCCGGACACCACCCCCAGTGGCACCTCGGCACGCTCCAGCACCGGGCCCTGTTCGATATGCAGCTCGACGAAAGCATGGGCGGCGATCTTCTCGCGCAGCGGCAGGTCGGCGAAACGCTCGGCATGGGCGTCCAGCGCCTGCCCCAGGCTGATGCCATTGGCATCGAGGCTGCCCCGATAGGCGCTCATGCGCTGTGGTTCGACGAAGGCACTGGAGCCCATGGCCCCCGGGCTGAAACGGCTGCCTTCCTCGTTGGTCCAGACCACCAGCTCGATAGGCCGGCGCGTACGCAGGTTCTGGTCATGCAGGGCCAGCAGGCATTCCAGCCCGGCCATCACGCCGTAGCAGCCGTCATAACGGCCACCGTTGGGCTGGGTATCGATATGGCTGCCGGTCATCACCGGCGGCAGGTCTTCCAGGCCGTCGCGGCGAATGAACAGGTTGGCGCAGGCATCCGTCCACACCCGGCAACCGATACGCCGGGCCTCGCCGATCAGCCAGGCGCGCGCGTCGAGATCCTCCGCCGACAGCGCCTGGCGATTCATCCCGCCACCCTCAAGGCCACCGAAGTCGGCCAGGGTTGTCAGCAAACCCTGCAGGCGTTCGCCACGCACGGCATTCATCACCCGTACAGCCGTCACCTCCGCACGCGGGCTGAGGCTGCGGTTGAACCAGGGCTTGAGGAACTGTTTCAGGCGCTCGGTGGCCGGTTGCTGGAACATCTCACCCGGCGCGCCGGTCTCGACGATGCGTCCGGCCTCCATGAACACCACCTGGCTGGAAATCTGCGCGGCAAAGCTCATCTCGTGGGTGACCATGACCATGGTCATGCCATCGTCAGCCAGGCTGCGGATCACCTGCAGCACTTCCTCGACCAGCTCCGGGTCGAGCGCCGAGGTCGGCTCATCGAGCAGCATCAGTCTCGGTTTCACCGCCAGCGCCCGGGCGATACCGACACGTTGCTGCTGACCACCGGAAAGCCGCGCGGGGTAGGCATCGGCCTTGGCCGCCAGGCCGACACGCTGCAGCGCGCTTTCGGCCAGGGCACGCGCTTCGCCCTTGTTCATGCCCTTGCCCAGCAGCAGGGGCGCCATGACGTTCTCCAGCACGGTCATGTGCGGCCACAGGTTGAATTGCTGGAATACCATGGACAGCGGCCGGCGCACCTCGGCGATGGCCGCGGGGCTGTCCTGATCCCGCGGTTTGCGGCCCGGGCCGCTGTAACCGAGCAGTTGGCCGTCGATCCACACCTCGCCTTCGTCATAGGCTTCGAGAAAATTCATGCAACGCAGCGCGGTGGTCTTGCCCGAACCGGACGGGCCGATCAGCGAGACGATCTCGCCCGCGTGCACACTGAGGTCGAAGCCCTGCAGCACGCGGTTGGCGCCGTAGGACTTGCCCACGCCGCGCAGTTCAAGAAGGGGGAGGTTGCTCATCGATTCATCCTCGCAGGTAGCGCGTGGCACGCCGGCCAAGCCCGGCGGCAACGAAACCGACCAGCAGCGTCAGCAGCCAGTACGAAAGCACCAGCAGCACATAGGGCACGACATAGGAAAAGGTGCTGGACACGATCTGTCCGGCGGTCATGGTCAGTTCCGGCACGGTGATGATCGACGCCACCGCGCTTTCCTTGATGGTCAGGATCACCTGGTTGCCCAGCAGCGGCAGGGCGAAGGCCATGGCCTGCGGCGCCTGGATATGCCAGAAAGTCTGCACGCCACTGAGGCCGTGCACGCGCGCCGCCTCCAACTGCCCGTTGGGCACGCTGGCCCAGGCCGAGCGCAGCAGCTCGGCGAAATAGGCCGCGCTGTACAGGCCCAGCGCCAGAATGCTGGCCTGTACCGCATCGAGGGTCAGGCCCAGCACCGGCAGGCCAAAGTAGATCAGCAGCAGTTGGGCCAGGAACGGTGTTCCGCGCACCAGCCAGACGTAAAGCCGATACAGGCCGATGAAACCGGGCACGGCCAGGCGCAGGGCATTGAGCACGAAGCCCAGCAGCAGACCGAAGGCCGCGCCGGCAAAACTGATGCCCAGGGTGACCAGCAGCGCCTGACCGAAATCGGGGAGGTAGTTCATCCAGTTCTCCATCAGCTGCGGGCCTGCCAGCGTCGTTCCAGCTCACGCCCGAGCAGGGCCAGCAGGCTGGTCAACGCCAGGTAGAACAGCGCCGCGACCAGGTAGACCTCGAGCGGTCGGTAGGTCTGCGACACCAGTTGCTGGCTGACCCGCATCAGGTCGGTGATGGATATCACCGAGACCACCGCCGACACCTTGATCACATCGATCAGCTCGGAGATCAGCGCCGGCAGGGTCAGACGCAGCACCTGCGGCAACTGGATATGCAGCAACATGCGCCAGCGGCTGATGCTGAACACCGCCGCGGCCTCCAACTGCCCGGCCGGGATGGCGGCGAAACCGCTGCGCAGAATCTGCGACTGATAGGCCGCGGTATTCATCGCCAAGGCCAGGCCTGCCGCGACCAGCGCCGGAACATCCAGCCCCAGTCCGGCGGGCAGGTAGAACAGCAACAGCAGCTGCGCCAGCATCGGCGTGCCACGAAAGAAACTGACGTAGACCCTGGCGAACGCCACGCAGCCACGGCTGCGGCTATTGCCCAGCAAGTAGATCAGCACGCCGAGCACGAAGCCCAGCAGCATGCCGGCCAGACACAACCACAAGGTAGTCAGCGCGCCGTCGAGCAAAGCTGGCCAGTAGAGTGCGAAGCGAGCGCCAAAATCATTCATCAGCGACGACTCAGATGCTCGGCTCAGGCATGGCGTCAGCAGGCACGTCCATGCTGAAACCGAACCATTTTTCCTGCAGGGCTTTCATCGTGCCATCGCGGTTGGCGCGGCCAATCCCTTCGCTGAACAGCTTGACCAGGCTGGCGCTATCCTCGCCCTTGCGGCCGACCCAGCCGTAGTAGGTCTTCGGCCCGAGCATTTCATCCAGGGTGACGAACAGGCCCGGGCGCGACTTGATCAGCGGCCCCAGATTGGACAGCGACTGCGCCACGCCATCCAGACGGCCGAGCGCCAGGTCGGCATAGGCTTCGTCGAAGCTGACGTATTCACGAATGCCTCTGAGGCCCGGCTGACCTTCGGCCTTGAGCTTGGCGTCATAGGCCATCAACACCTGCAGCTGACCGGAACCACTCTGCGAGCCGACGATCTTGTCATTGAGGTCGCTCAGGCTACTGACCGAAGCATCGTCGGCACGCTTGAGCAGCGCCACGGTGGACTCCGCAATCGGCGCGGTGAAGGCGAACTGGTCGAAGCGCGCCTTGTTCACCGTGACCGAGGTGACCACGAAATCGAACTTGCCGGTATCCAGGCCCGGCAGAATGCCCTGGAAGGGCAGATCCAGTTGTTTGACCTTGACGTCAGGTAGATCCTTGAGCACGTAGTTCATCAGATCGACGCCATAACCGACGATCTTGCCGTTCTCCACCGACTCGAACGGTGCGAACCGGGCTTCGGTAGCGATGGTGATCTGTTTTGCCTGCTGGATGCGTTGCAGCAGGTCATCGGCCTGGGCCAGGGAGCTGGCAAGCAGGGTGGCCAAGGCGAATGTCAGGTTTTTCACGGCACGGCGATGCATGGCGAGGCCTCTTCTTGAAGAGATGGATATTTATTCAAGTAACTTGAATAAAGTTACAAAGGCATGAAGCATGCCAACCCTTCAAAAGGCCGCCAGACGGAAGAAATGCAGAGTGTGGGAGGGCCATTACGCACCAACAGCGAGCAAATGAGTGCATGCATGGACTGCTATGGTGCGCGCCACCGCCAATCGGCTGCGGCATCGACTCGTGACATTTCCTCACAGGCCAGGGCGAAGCTATCGCTTTTCTCACGCCCCCTGCAGCGTTAGTCTGCGGCCATCGACAGACGCTTCGGCCTTGTCCGTCAACTGACGGCCAGCCCATCCAACCTCAGGAGCACGCCATGACCTCATTTCGCACCGGCCCCGACACTCGCGGCCTGTTTGGCCGCTTCGGTGGTCAGTTCGTCGCCGAAACCCTGATGCCGCTGATCAACTCGCTGGCCGCCGAATACGAGAAGGCCAAGAGCGACCCGGCCTTCCTCGAAGAGCTGGCCTACTTCCAGCGCGACTACATCGGCCGCGCCAGCCCGCTTTACTACGCCGAGCGCCTCTCCGATCACTTCGGCGGAGCGAAGATCTACCTCAAGCGCGAAGACCTGAACCACACCGGCGCGCACAAGATCAACAACTGCATCGGCCAGATCCTGTTGGCCAAGCGCATGGGCAAGCAGCGCATCATCGCCGAGACCGGCGCCGGCATGCACGGCGTGGCCACCGCCACCGTGGCTGCGCGCTTCGGCATGCAGTGCGTGGTGTACATGGGCACCACCGACATCGATCGCCAGCAGGCCAACGTCTTCCGTATGAAGCTGCTCGGCGCCGAGGTGATTCCGGTCACTGCCGGCACCGGCACCCTCAAGGACGCCATGAACGAGGCCCTGCGCGACTGGGTGACCAACGTTCACAACACCTTCTACCTGATCGGCACCGCAGCCGGCCCGCACCCCTACCCGGCCATGGTGCGTGACTTCCAGTCGGTGATCGGCAACGAAGTGCGCGAGCAGATCCTCGATAAGGAAGGGCGCCTTCCCGACTCGCTGGTGGCCTGCATCGGCGGCGGCTCCAATGCCATCGGCCTGTTCCACCCCTTCCTCGATGACCAAGGCGTGCAGATCGTCGGCGTCGAGGCGGCCGGTCATGGCGTCGACACCGGCAAGCACGCAGCGAGCATGGCTGGTGGCGCACCGGGCGTGCTGCACGGCAACCGCACCTTCCTGCTGCAGGACGAGGACGGCCAGATCACCGATGCCCACTCGATTTCCGCCGGCCTCGACTACCCCGGCGTTGGCCCCGAACACGCCTGGTTGCACGAGATCAAGCGCGTCGAGTACGTGCCGATCAGCGATGACGAAGCCCTCGAAGCCTTCCACCAGTGCTGCCGCCTGGAAGGCATCATCCCGGCCCTGGAAAGCGCTCATGCGCTGGCCGAAGCCTTCAAGCGTGCGCCGAAGCTGCCCAAGGATCACCTGATGGTGATCAACCTGTCTGGTCGTGGCGACAAGGACATGCAGACCGTGATGCACCATATGCAGGACAACCAGGAGAAGCACGCATGAGCCGCCTGCAGAACCGTTTCGCCGAACTGAAAGCGGAAAATCGCGCCGCGCTGGTGACCTTTATCACCGCCGGTGATCCCGACTACGCCACCTCGCTGAGCATCCTCCAGGGCCTGCCAGACGCCGGTGCCGACGTGATCGAACTGGGCATGCCGTTCACCGACCCGATGGCCGATGGCCCGGCCATCCAGCTCGCCAACATTCGCGCACTGGCCGGCAAGCAGGGCATGCAACAGACGCTGCAGATGGTTCGCGAATTCCGCCAAGGCAACCAGAGCACGCCGCTGGTGCTGATGGGCTACTACAACCCGATCTTCGTCTACGGCGTCGAGCGCTTCATTGCCGACGCCAAAGAGGCCGGCGTCGATGGACTGATCGTGGTCGACCTGCCGCCGGAGCACAACGACGAGCTGTGCGAGCCGGCGCAGAGCGCCGGCATCGACTTCATCCGCCTGACCACGCCGACCACCGACGACGACCGCCTGCCCACCGTGCTGGCTGGCAGCTCCGGCTTCGTCTACTACGTGTCGGTGGCGGGCGTCACCGGCGCCGGTGCGGCGACTATGGATCACGTCGAGGAAGCCGTGGCGCGTCTGCGTCGCCACACCGACCTGCCTGTGTGCATCGGCTTCGGCATCCGTACCCCGGAGCACGCCGCCGAAGTGGCCAAGCGCGCCGAGGGCGCGGTGGTCGGCTCAGCGCTGATCGACAAGATCGCCGAGGCGAAAAGCCCGCAGCAGGCCGTCGACGGCGTGCTCGGCCTGTGCCGCGAACTGGCCGAAGGGGTACGCAGCGCGCGCCGCTGATAGCCTCTCTGACAGACGAGAAAGCCGCTGGCGGAGCGATCCGTCAGCGGCTTTTTTCATGGCTTTGTAGCCTGGGTCCAGCGTAGCGAAACCCGGGAATTGCTTGATGGGTTTCGCGTTGCTCCTACGCGATCAGTGTTCTGATCCGGCTCGTTTGAGCAACTGCTTGCAACGCTCGGACAGGTGCACCACGCGCAGGTGCTTGCCGGCACGCTCGTAGCGTTCGCGCAGGGTTTTCAGCGCAGCGATGGCGGAGTAGTCGACGAAGCTCAGGTGGCGGCAGTCCAGGGTCACCTGCTGCGGGTCATCGGCCGGCTCGAATTGCGCCAGGAAGGTGGTGCAGGAGGCGAAGAACAGCGTGCCGTGGGCGCGATAGAGCTTGCTGCCGTCGGCCTGCATATCGCTGTCGGCATAGAGTTCGCGGGCGTGCTGCCAGGCGAAATTGAGCGCAGCGATGACGATACCGCAGAGCACCGCCGTGGCCAGGTCGGTGGCGACGGTGATGGCGGTCACCGCGACGATCACCAGCACGTCATTGGCCGGCACCTTGCCGGCCACGCGCAGCGAGCCCCAGGCGAAAGTCTGCTGCGCCACCACGAACATCACGCCCACCAACGCCGCCAGCGGAATACGCTCGATCAGCGGCGAAAGGAACAGCACGAAAAGCAGGATCATCACCCCAGCGACCACGCCGGACAACCGTCCGCGCCCGCCGGAGCTGAGGTTGATCACGGTCTGGCCGATCATCGCGCAGCCGCCCATGCCGCCGAACAGGCCCGAGGTCATGTTGGCCACGCCGAGCGCCACGCACTCGCGATCAGGGTGGCCACGGGTGGCGGTGATCTCGTCGGTGAGGTTCAGGGTCAACAGGGTTTCCAGCAGGCCGACCAGGGCCATCAGGATCGCGTAAGGGGCGATGATGGCGAGGGTTTCCAGGTTCCAGGGAATGACCGGCAGCATCAGGCTCGGCAGCCCGCCGGCGATCTGCGCCATGTCACCGAGGGTGTGGGTCGGCAAATCCAGCAGGTAGACCAGCGCGCCGATGCCGAGGATTGCCACCAGCGCAGGCGGCACGGCGCGGGTCAGGCGCGGCAGCAGGTAGACGATGAACATGGTCAGCGCCACCAGCCCGAGCATCAGGTACAACTCGTTGCCGTGCAGCCACTGGCCGTCGTGCTGGAAATGCTCGAACTGAGCCAGGGCGATGATGATCGCCAGGCCGTTGACGAAGCCCAGCATCACCGGATGCGGCACCATGCGGATAAGCTTGCCCAGGCGCAGCAAGCCGAACGCCAGCATGATCAGGCCGCCGAGCAGCACCGTGGCCAGCAGGTACTGCACGCCGTGCTGCACCACCAGGGCGACGATCACCACCGCCATCGAACCCGCCGCACCGGAAATCATTCCCGGCCGGCCACCGAACAGGGCGGTGAGGGTACAGATGATGAAGGCGCCATACAGGCCCATCAGGGGGTTGAGCTGGGCCACCAGGGCGAAGGCGATGCACTCGGGCACCAGGGCGAAGGACGAGGTCAGGCCGGCCAGCAGGTCGGCGCGTAGGGATGCGGGTTTCATGGCGTCTCGGCAAGCCGGCGTAGCCGGGTGATGGCGGCGGAACGAAAGTGGGCGCGCATGGTAGCGTCCAAGTGCTCGTCCGTCATGCCCGACGCTGAGTATTCAAACGCTCCATGCTGTAGCAACGGGCATTCAATAGCTGCTGCTGGATGGCTCCAGCAGCGGCCATTTCAGCCCGTTATCAATGTTCGTGAACTGCACTCTGCTGCGCAGGCGACTGAGACGGCGCGAACTTGGAGAGAACATGGTCCTTCATCCCGCGCGCCAGTTCTTCCTCGTCGAAAAACACCTCGCCAAGGCCTTCACGGCGGAAGATCTCCATCGCATCGGCGCTGTGCGTGCGAATCACGACCTCCACTTGCGGGTTCAACGTCCGCGCAGTTTCGACCATACGCTGCACGTGCAGCGGGTCAGGCGTGGCGATTACCAGCATCGATGCCTTGGCGATATGCGCCTGGATCAGCGTGCCCGGCTCGGCCGAATCACCGCTGACCGCGGCGATGCCCTGGCCGCGGATCTGTTCGACCCGCTCACGATTCTGCTCGACCACAACATAGGGAATGCCCCGCTTCTGCAGGGCCTTGGCTATACGCCGACCAACACGGCCGTAGCCAACCACCACCACTTGCCCTTCGAGGTACTTGCGTTCGGTGGTAGGCGGCAGCACGGCCAGTGGGTCCTCGCGAAATTCAAGACGCCGAGCCACGGCCGAACGCTGCAGCACCAGGCTCTTCAGCGGCGTGATGCAGGCAAACACCAGCGGATTGAGTGCGATCGAGATCAACGCACCGGCCAGCACCAGGCTCATCCCCTCGGCCGACAGCAGGCCGAGGTCCTTGCCCAGGCCGGCGAGGATGAACGAGAACTCACCGATCTGCGCCAGGCTCGCCGCCACGGTCAACGCCGTGCTCAGGGGGTAACGGAAGGCCAGAACCAGCAATGCCGCTGCCAAACCCTTGCCGATGATGATGATGGCCACCACGGCCAGCACACGCAGCGGCTCTTCGACCAGCACGGCCGGCTCGAACAGCATACCCACCGACACGAAGAACAAGACCGAAAATGCATCACGCAGCGGCAGCGACTCTTCGGCAGCGCGGTGCGAAAGTTCCGACTCGCGCATCACCGTGCCTGCAAAGAAGGCGCCTAGGGCGAACGACACATGGAACAACACCGCAGCGCCGTAGGCGATGCCGATAGCAGCGGCGACAACAGACAGGGTGAACAGCTCGCGAGAGCCAGTCCTGGCGATTTGCAGCAGCAACCAGGGCAACACACGGCGCCCGACCACCAGCATCAGCGCAATGAAACCGGCTACCTGCAACAGCGTCATGCCCAGCACCTGCCACAGCGGCGCACCGGCATCGGCACCGATCACCTTGCCTCCGAGCATGCCGGCCAGCGGCGGTAGCAGTACCAGCACCAGTACAGTGGCCAGGTCTTCCACCACCAGCCAGCCCACGGCAATACGGCCGTTCATCGAGTCGGTGATGCCGCGCGTATCCAGCGCCTTGAGCAGCACCACGGTGCTGGCACAGGACAGCGACAGCCCGAGCAGGAGACTTTCACCGAAAGTCCAACCCCACCAACTGGCTACGCCGAGCCCCAGCACGGTGGCCATGCTCATCTGCACCACGGCGCCGGGCAGGGCGATCTTCTTCACCGCCAGCAGGTCTTTCAGGGAAAAGTGCAGACCGACTCCGAACATCAGCAGCATCACGCCGATTTCCAGCAGCTGCGGGGCCAGCTCCATGTCCGCGACCATACCGGGGGTCGCCGGGCCGAGTGCGATACCCGCCAACAGATAACCTACCAACGCCGGCAGCTTCAGCTTCTCCGCGATAAAACCGAAGATCAGAGCCAGACCGAAGCCACCGGCCAACATGGTGATGAGAGATATGTTGTGCTCCATCGCACCTCCTATTGCACGTATTCATGGCCAAGCGCTAGATGCGCGAATGGATGATTCAATATTCCACAAGAGAATAAGAGGGGGTTCTTATATCACCATATTCCTTTCGTAAGCTTTCATAATCCTGTCTGGACCTGCACAACACTGATCCGACGCAATGAAGCGCCCGCCACAGAGGCCTATCGTCCTGGCATGCCATTCGTCGGAGCACCGTCGCCATGAAGGAAATCGCAGCGAAACCCCAGCCTCTCACCCTCCCCTGGGGCCTGTTGCTAGCGCTGCTTGCTGGGCTGGCGATCATCCTCCTGCCAGAACAGGCCGGGCTCCCGATTGCCGGTCAGCGCATGCTGGCGATCCTCGCCTTCGCGGTGATCGTGTGGATCAGCGAGGCGGTGAGTTACGAGGTCAGCGCCATCATGATCCTGGCGTTGATGGCCTTCCTGCTTGGCAATGCGCCAAGCCTGGCGGACCCAGACAAGCTGATCGGCACCAAGGATGCGCTGAGCATCGCACTCGGCGGTTTCGCCAACTCGGCGCTGGCGCTGGTGGCGGCGGCGTTGTTCATCGCCGCTGCGATGACCCAGACCGGGCTGGATAAGCGCATCGCCCTGCTGACGCTGTCGAAGGTAGGTGCCAGCACTCATCGTGTGCTGTTTGGCGCCATCGTGGTGACCATCCTGCTCAGCTTCATCGTGCCCAGCGCCACCGCGCGAGTAGCCTGCGTGGTGCCGATCATGATGGGGGTGATCGCCGCCTTCGGCGTCGACAAGCGCTCGGCCTTCGCCGGCGGCATCATGATCCTCGTGGCCCAGGCCACCAGCATCTGGAACGTCGGCATCCAGACCTCGGCGGCGCAGAACCTGCTCACCGCCGGTTTCATGCAGAAATTGCTCGGCCAGTCGGTGACCTGGACCGACTGGCTGATTGCCGGCGCGCCCTGGAGCGTGCTGATGTCGGCTGTGCTGTACTGGGTGATCCTGCGCGTGATGCCACCGGAAACCGAGCGCATCGAGGGCGGCAAGGAGGCAGTGCGCAAGGCGCTCAGCGAGCTCGGGCCAATGACCGGCAACGAGCGCAAGCTACTGGCAATCGTGCTGACCCTGCTCGGCTTCTGGGCCACCGAGGGCAAGTTGCACGCCTTCGACACCGCCTCCACCACCCTGGTCGGCCTGGCGGCCTTGCTGATGCCCGGGCTTGGTGTGATGAGCTGGAAACAGGCGCAGCCGCGCATTCCATGGGGTACGGTGATCGTCTTCGGCGTTGGCATCAGCCTCGGCGGCGCGGTGCTGGCTACCGGTGCAGGCACCTGGCTGGCCAAGCTGCTGGTAGCGAATCTTGGCATGGAGGGGCTGTCACCGTTCTGGGTGTTCGCCGTGCTCGGTGCCTTTCTGATCGTCATTCACCTCGGTTTCGCCAGCGCCACGGCGCTGACCTCGGCCATGCTGCCGATCATGATTGCCCTGCTACTGCAGCTTGGCGGCGACATCAATCCGCTGGGCATGAGCATGCTGCTCGGCTACGTGGTCAGCTTCGGCTTCCTGTTGCCAATCAACGCACCGCAGAACATGGTCTGCATCGGCACCGAAACCTTCGACGCCCGGCAGTTCCTGCGTACCGGTATCTGGCTGACGCTGATTGGCTACGGGCTGATGTTGGTGTTTGCCCTGACCTGGTGGCGCTGGTTGGGCTGGATGTGACGAACGGGTAACCTGAGCGGAAACCTGACGAGGAGCCCGCCCCATGAGCAAGAACCTGCTGATCACTGGCGCCAGCCGTGGCATCGGTCGCGCCACTGCCCTGCTGGCTGCGGCTCAGGGCTGGACGGTCGGGGTGAACTACCGCAGTGACCGCGCCGCCGCCGATGAGGTGGTGGCGCAGATCCACGCCGCCGGTGGCCAGGCCATCGCCGTGCAAGGCGACGTTGCCAATGAAGCTGATGTGCTGCGTCTGTTCGAGACCATGGACACGCTCGGCCCGCTGCACGGTCTGGTGGTCAACGCCGGTATCGTCGCCCCGCCCATGGCGTTGCTGGAGATGAGTGGCGAGCGGCTGCAGCGCATGTTCGATGTCAATGTGCTGGGCAGCTACCTCACCGCGCGCGAAGGTGCACGGCGCATGGCGCTCAGCCGCGGCGGTGTAGGAGGCTCGATGGTGCTGGTGTCATCGGTGGCGGCCAGCCTTGGCTCGCCCTTCGAGTACGTCGACTACGCCGGCGCGAAGGGCGCCATGGATGTCCTGACCCGAGGTCTGGCCAAGGAGCTGGGAGGCGAGGGCGTGAGGGTCAATGCCGTGCGGCCGGGGCTGATCGATACCGATATCCATGCCAGCGGCGGCCAGCCGGATCGTGCCGAACGCCTGGGCAAGGCGACTCCGCTGGGCCGCGCCGGGCGTGCCGAGGAAGTCGCCGAAGCCATCGTCTGGCTACTCGATGACAAGGCCAGCTACACCACCGGCGCGCTGATCGATATTGCCGGCGGGCGCTAGCCGCAGCGCTCAGACCCGCGCCAGCCATTTGCCGCCCTTGCCGGCCTTGACCTGCGCCAGGGCCTCGGGCAGCTCGGCGAAATCCACCTGATGCAGAGCCGGCGTCTGCAGGCTGCCGACACGCAGTTGCTCCAGCAACGCTATCCCGACCTCGCGCCACAACCTCCAGTCACGCTCAGTACCGTGAACATGGATGCTGTTGAGTGCTACCTCGTGCAGCGAGATGGCACTGCTGAATGCGGGCAGCGGCTGTTGCTCCAGACGGTCCTGAATACATACCAGATGGCCGTTGTAGTCGAGCAGTGGCGCCAGACTGCGTGCGTGCTCGCCGCTGACCGTATCGAACGCCGCGTGCAACCGGCGAGGGCCAAGCGCCTGCTGCAGCACATCACGCCAGTTTTCATCGCGATAATCGAAGACACCGCTGATACCCAAAGCCAGCAATCGTTCGCGATGACGTGATGAAGCCGTCACCCACACGCGCCAACCTGCTGCTACCGCCATCTGCGCCAACAACAGGCCAACGGCACCACCAGCCCCCGTCACCAGTACATCGCGATCAGCCTCCAGTGGAACCTTGTTCAGTGCCTGCCAGGCGGTCAGTCCGGGACATGGCGCAGAAGCGGCCAGCTCATCGCTCAGCCCCTCCGGCACCAGCAGCACGGCAGCGGCGGCAAGCCGAGTGTAGGCAGCGAAGCTGCCGTCTCGGCTTAGCGCCTGGTGATAAGCGACGCGTGCGCCCAACGGCAGGTTGACCCCTTCACCACAGGCGACGATCAGACCAACGCCATCGACGCCGGGTACATGCCCCTGCTGCCAGTCGGCATGCCCCCAATCGATGATCTTCCAGTCCACCGGATTGAGGCCAATCAGCCGATTGGCCACCAGCACCTCACCGGGGCCTGGCGCCGTCACCGGCTTTTCCTGCCGAGCCAGTTCACCCTGACGCTGCCAGGACCAGACCTGTTGCGTGGTTGCGATCTCGTTCATGGCTCAATCCCAGCGCGGCGCGAAGCCCGGATTGGCGACCCGCTCGCCACGCTCCAGGGTAGCAATGGCGGCCATGTCCTCGTCGCTCAGGCGCAGTTCGGCAGCAGCCAGGTTGGCCGCCAGATTCTCGCGCTTGGTCGACGATGGAATCACCGCATAGCCCTGCTGCAGCGACCAGGCCAAGGCGACCTGCGCCGGGCTGGCGCCATGGGCAGCGGCGATGCGCTGGATCATCGGCTCGGCCAGCACCTTGCCATAGGCGAGCGGCATGTAGGCGGTGAGATGGATGCCTTGCTGCCGGGCGAAGTCCACCAGTTTGCGGTTCTGCAACAACGGATGGATTTCCACCTGGTTGGTGGCGATCTGGTCCACTCCCACGGCCTCGATGGCCTGGCGCAAATGGGCGATGGTGAAGTTGGATACGCCAATGGCGCTGGTCAGCCCCTGGTGCTTGGCATCCAGCAATTCGGCCAGGTACTGCGCCACGGGTATCTCGTCGTTCGGCGACGGCCAGTGGATCAGCGTCAGGTCGACTCGCTCCAGCCCCAGGCGCTGCAGGCTCTCTTGCAAGCTGGCGACCACCCGGCCGCTGCCGAGGTTTTCGGTCCAGATCTTGGTGGTGACGAACAACTCATCGCGCGCCACGCCGCTGGCAGCGATGGCCTGGCCAACCTCCGTTTCGTTGCCGTAGATCTGCGCCGTGTCGATATGCCGGTAGCCCAGCTCCAGGCCGGTGCTTACAGAATCGATGGCGACCTGATCCTTGAGGCGGAAGGTGCCGAGACCGAAGGGGGGAATGCATGTCATGGCGAGTCTCCTCACAGATTCTGGATAGATGACCGATCAGCAGACCGGCGCAGGGGCTGAATCGTTCGGCCTGACTCAGTGGGTAAAAGTTGCAGGCCCACAGGCCCTTGCCCCTCTAGCTCACCCAGCGAGCAGGCTTGATGCTGCGCAGTATCCGCGCCAGACTCATGCGGAAAAACCCGCCAAGCAAGCAAACACCTTTGACTGAAGATCAACAATGAAGACCAGCCTGGAAGAAATGCTCGCCTTCGTCAGCGTGGTCGACTGCGGCTCGATCAGTGCCGCCGCCGAACAGCTTGAGCAAACCGCGTCCGGCGTCAGCCGCGCCCTCAGCCGCCTGGAGGACAAGCTCGCCGTCACCCTGTTGCGCCGTACCACGCGGCGTTTGGAGCTGACCGAGGAGGGCGAGGTGTTTCTGGCCCAGGCGCGGCGTATCCTCGCCAGCGTCGAGGAAGCCGAGGAGCAGATGACCTTGCGCCGCCAGGCGCCGGCCGGACGCCTGCGGATCAACACCGCCTCGCCCTTCATGCTGCATGTGATCGTCCCGCTGATCGGCGATTTCCGCGCGCGTTACCCACAGATCGAGCTGGAGCTGAACAGCGACGACCGCATCATCGACCTGCTGGAGCGACGCACCGACCTGGCCATCCGTATCGGCACCCTGCCCGACTCCAGTCTGCATGCACGGCCGTTGTGCCACAGTCGCCGCCGGGTGCTGGCCAGCCCGGACTACCTGCGCCAACACGGCAACCCGGCGCGCACCGAAGACCTGGCCGGGCACAGCCTGATCGGCTTCACCGAACCAGACAGCCTCAACGAATGGCCGCTGCGCCATGCCCTTGGCGAGCGCTGGCGCATCACCCCGAGCCTGCGCGCCTCCAGCGGCGACACCCTGCTCGAGCTGGCGCTGGCCGGTCAGGGCCTGGTGTGCCTGTCAGATTTCATGACCGATGCCGCCCGCGCCAGCGGCGCGCTGGTCGAGGTACTGGCCGAGCAGCGCGTGGAGGTGCGCCAGCCGATCAACGCGGTGTACTACCGCAACACCGCATTGGCTTCGCGTATTGCCTGCTTTCTCGACTACCTCAGCGAGCGGCTGGGCTGCCCAAGCTGACGCACCAGGACTGAGGAAGATCGACCGTAGCCCGGATGCAATCCGGGGCCTGAGTCACTGTTTCCCCGGATTGCATCCGGGCTACGCAGCGCAGGCATCACGAAAAAGGGCGACTCGTCGAGTCGCCCTTTTTGCATCATCAGCCTGAAGTCACTGCGCCGCCTGCAAACTCCACTCGGCCAGCTTCTGCTGCTTGTAGCTGAGCGCCGCCGCCGGCACCGGGGTGACCTTGCCGGTCTCCATCCAGCGCTTGAGGCGATTGGCGTCGGCCATGTGGGTGTACTTGCCAAAGGCGCCGAGCACCACGAACGCCACCGGACGATTGGCGATGGTGGTAGCCATCACCAGGCAACGACCGGCGGCATTGGTGAAGCCGGTCTTGCTCAGGTTGATGTTCCAGTCCGCCTTGCGCACCAGGGCGTTGGTGTTGCGAAAGCCCAGGGTGTAGTTGGGCTTGCGGAAGGCCACGGTGGCTTCGGAGTCGGTGCTGAACTGGTGGATCAGCGGGTACTGGTTGGCGGCCTTGACCATCAGCGCCAGGTCGCGCGCAGTGGCGACGTTCAGTTCGGACAAGCCGGTGGGCTCGACGAAATGGCTATTGCGCATGCCCAGTGCCTTGGCCTTGGCATTCATCGCCGCGATGAAGGCCGCGTGGCCGCCCGGATAGTGATGCGCGAGGCTGGCGGCAGCGCGGTTCTCCGAGGACATCAGCGCCAGGTGCAGCATCTCGCGGCGGGTGATCTCGCTGCCGATACGTACGCGGGAGAACACACCCTGCATTTCCTTGGTGTCGCGGATATTGACTGGCAGCACCTCATCCAGCGGCAGCTTGGCATCGAGCACCACCATGGCGGTCATCAGCTTGGTGACCGAGGCGATCGGCAGGCGCAGATCCGGGTTGCTGGAATACAGCTCCTTGCCGGTCTTCAGGTCGATCAGCAAGGCGCTACCGGCGGCCAGCTCCTGCTTGGGCTGGGCCGGCGCGGCCTGGAGGTTCGAAACAACAAGGCTGCCGCACAGCAGCAAGCCCAAAATCGAATGACGGAGTTTCACGGTTAAGCTCACCGGTTTGAGTGGGGAAGCTGCCGCAGCGGCGGCAGCGTTCAGTATAGGGTTCGCGCTTGGCGATTGCAGTATGGCCCGATCAAACGGTTGCTGCTGGCGAATCCAGTTCGGCCTGCAGCCAGTCGACGAAACGCGCGGTCAGGCGCTGACGGCGCTTGCGCTCGGGGAGCACCAGGTAATAGCCACGTGCGGAATGCGCCTCGGCATCCCCCAGACGACAGAGCAGCCCCTGCGCCAGAAGTTCATCCACCAGGTGGCGCCAGCCGATAGCCACACCTTGCCCGGCAATCGCGGCCTGGATCAGCAGGGTGTAGTTGTCGAAGCGCAGCGCACCGGGGGTCGGCAGACTGGCGATACCCAGGGCGCGGAACAGGCCATCCCAGTCGAACCAGCGCGAGCGATGCTCGGGGCGCAGGTGCAACAGTGGTAGTTCGACCAGCGCCGTGACCGGCAGCGGCAACTGACGCTCGCCGAGCAGGCGCGGGCTGCACACCGGGAACACCTCCTCGCGAAACAGCAGGTGCGCTTCGCCATGCTTGAAGCGGCCATCGCCGAAACGAATCGCCACGTCGATATCGCTGGGCACCGTGGCCGGGTCGCGCTCGCTGGTGATCAGGCTGACGTCGACCTCCGGGTACAGCCGATTGAAGCGCTGCAGGCGCGGCATCAGCCAATAGGCGGCGAAGGCGAAATCGGTGGCCACCTGCAGCACCTCGTGCTGCTGCCGTGCAGTGACGGCGACGAGCCCGGCATCGAGGCTGGCCAGTCCCTCCTGCACATGGGCCAGCAGCAACTCGCCCGCCTCGGTCAGGACGATGCCGCGGTAGACACGATCGAACAGGCGCGTGGCCAGTTGCTGCTCCAGACGCTTGATCTGCTGACTGATCGCCGGCTGGCTGCTACCCAGCTCGCTGGCGGCGGCGGTGAAGCTGAGCTGGCGCGCGGCCGACTCGAACACCCGCAATGCGTCGAGCGACAACCCATCGATGGTTTTAAACATAAGCCCTGCTTATCCGAGGCATGTTCTCCAGCTGGGTTTACCCTGCTGCCGTTCTACCGGAATCATGGTGCCGGCACTGTCGCATAAACCAACAGTATGGAATACCCGCCACCATGAAGCGCCCGAACATCCTCTTCATCATGGCCGATCAGATGGCCGCACCGATCCTGCCGCTGCACGATGCCACCTCGCCGGTGCAGATGCCCAATCTGATGAAACTGGCCGAGCAGGCCGTGGTGTTCGACTCGGCCTACTGCAACAGCCCGCTCTGTGCGCCGTCGCGCTTCACTCTGGTCAGCGGGCGGCTGCCTTCGAAAATCGGCGCCTACGACAATGCTGCCGACTTCCCAGCCGACGTGCCGACCTATGCCCATTACCTGCGGCGTCTCGGCTACCGCACCGCCCTGTCGGGCAAGATGCACTTCTGCGGCCCGGACCAGCTACACGGCTACGAAGAGCGTCTGACTAGTGACATCTACCCGGCCGACTACGGCTGGGCAGTGAACTGGGACGAGCCGGACGTGCGCGCCAGCTGGTACCACAACATGTCCTCGGTGCTGCAGGCCGGGCCCTGCGTGCGCAGCAACCAGCTGGATTTCGACGAGGAGGTGGTGTTCAAGGCTCGCCAGTACCTCTACGACCATGTGCGCATGACCCCGGAGCAGCCGTTCTGTCTGACCGTGTCGATGACCCATCCACACGACCCCTACACCATCCCGCGCGAATACTGGGATCGCTACGAGGGCGTGGACATTCCCCTGCCGCGCCAGCACATCGACCAGACCGAGCAGGACCCACATTCGCAGCGCATCCTCAAGGTCATCGACCTGTGGGACAAGCCACTGCCCGAGGACAAGATTCGCGACGCCCGCCGTGCCTATTTCGGCGCCTGCAGCTATATCGACGACAACATCGGCAAACTGCTCAAGACCCTGGAAGAATGCGGCCTGGCTGACGACACACTGATCGTCTTCTCCGGCGACCACGGCGACATGCTGGGCGAGCGTGGCCTCTGGTACAAGATGCACTGGTTCGAGATGTCCTCCCGCGTACCGCTGCTGGTGCATGCGCCCAAGCGGTTTGCCGCGCATCGCGTCAATCAGTCGGTCTCGACCCTGGACCTGCTGCCGACGCTGGTCGAGCTGGCCGGCGGCCAGGTCGATCACAGCCTGGAGCTGGAGGGGCACTCGCTGCTGCCGCACCTGCAGGGCAAGGGCGGCCATGACGAAGTACTCGGCGAATACATGGCCGAAGGCAGCGTCAGCCCGCTGATGATGATTCGCCGTGGCCCGTGGAAGTTCGTCTATTCCGAGCAGGACCCACTGCTGCTGTTCAACCTCGACAGCGACCCGCAGGAGCGCCAGAACCTCGCTGAGTCCAGCGAACACCGCGGCATCCTCGCCGGCTTCGTCGCCGAGGCCCGCGAGCGCTGGGATATCCCGGCCATTCACGCCGCCACCCTGGCCAGCCAACGCCGCCGCCGCCTGGTGGCCGAGGCCCTGAGCCAGGGCACGCTGACCAGCTGGGATCACCAGCCCTGGGTCGACGCCAGCCAACAGTACATGCGCAACCATATCGACCTCGACGATCTGGAACGCCGTGCGCGGTTTCCGCCAGTCGGTTGAACCTTTGCTCCGCGCCACAAGCCTGAGCCTTGAAGCTGCCGCTACCCAAAACAGAAGAAAAAAGGAGAGACGCCATGAACCGATTCAGCGTGCTACTACTCACCGCAGCGCTCACCAGTGCCGGTAACGCCTGGGCCGAGGACGCAGCCTGTGCCACGGTCAAGCTGGGTGACCCGGGCTGGAGCGACATCGCCGTGACCAACGGCATCGCCAGCTTCCTGCTCGACGGCCTGGGCTACAAGGCACAAACCCAGACCCTGGCCGTACCGATCATCTTCGCCGGCCTGCAGAAGGGCCAGGTCGACGTCTTCCTCGGCAACTGGATGCCGGCGCAGCAGAGCAACTACGACAAGTTCGTCGCCAGCGGCGAGGTGGACAAGCTGGCGCAGAACCTCAAGGGCACCGAGTACACCCTGGCGGTACCGACCTATGCCTATGAAGCCGGGGTAAAAACCTTCGCCGACCTCGACAAGCATGCCGACAAGTTCGGCAAGAAGCTCTACGGCATCGCCTCCGGCTCGCCGGCCAACGAGTCGATCAAGCAGATGATCGCCGCCGACGAGTTCGGCCTGGGTGACTGGAAGCTGGTGGAGTCCAGCGAACAAGCGATGCTGGTGCAGGTCGGCCGCGCAGTGAAACGCGATCAGTTCGTGGTCTTCCTCGGCTGGACGCCGCACCCGATGAACGTGCAGTACGACATGCAGTACCTGAAGGGCGGCGAGAAGTATTTCGGCGACAGCGGTCAGGTCAACACCCTGGCGCGCAAAGGCTACGCCGCACAGTGCCCCAACGTCGGTAAGCTGCTGAGCAACCTCACGTTCACCCAGGACATGGAGAACAGCATCATGGATCAGGTGCTGAGCAAGCAGGCCAGCAACGACGCAGCGATCAAGGCCTGGCTCAAGGCCAATCCGCAGGTGCTCGATGGCTGGCTGCAGGGCGTGACCACCCGCGACGGTGGCGACGGTCTGGCTGCCGTGAAGGCGCAGCTTTGAATTAACCGCTGCAAGTGAGTAGGGTGGAGTCGCCTGTGGCCCACCCTCGAACCGAACCATGCGCCTACCTGACCGACAGACCCTGCTGCCGTTTCTACGCTGGTTGCCCGGCACCAGCCGCAAGACCCTCGGCAACGACCTGCTAGTGGGCCTGACCGGCGCCATCCTGGCCCTGCCGCAATCGCTGGCCTACGCACTGATTGCCGGCCTGCCCGCCGAATACGGCCTGTACGCGGCCATCGTACCGGTGATCATCGCCTGCCTGTGGGGTTCGTCCTGGCACCTGATCTGCGGGCCGACCGCCGCCATCTCCATCGTCCTGTTCACCAGCGTCAGCCCCATGGCACGCATCGGCAGCGACGAATTCATCGCCCTGATCCTGCTGCTGACCTTTCTCGCCGGGCTGTTCCAGTGGCTGCTCGGCCTGCTGCGCTTCGGCGCGCTGGTGAACTTCGTCTCGCAGTCAGTGGTGCTCGGCTTCACCCTCGGCGCGGCACTGGTGATTGCCATCGGGCAGATGCCTAATCTGCTCGGCGTCGAAGTCGCCAGCCAACCCACGGCGCTGACCAGCCTGCTGCAGATCGGCCAGCACCTGCCACAGGCGCACTGGCCCAGCGTGGCGCTGGCGGCCTTCACCCTGCTGCTCAGCCTGGTCGTGCGGCAGCTTTGGCCGAAGTTGCCAGCGCTGCTGATTGGCCTGGTCGCTGGCAGCCTGCTGGCCTGGCTGCTGCCAACACGCTTCACCGCTGACATCGCCCTGGTGGCGCCCTTCACCGGCGGCCTGCCATCTCTGACTGCGCTGAGTTTCGACCTCGATGACGTGCTGCGCCTGCTGCCGGCCGCAGTGGCCTGCGGCATGCTCGGGCTGGTCACCAGCCTGTCCATCGCCCGCGCACTGGCGGTGAAGTCGCACCAGTTCCTCGATGCCAACCAGGAAGTTCGCGCCCAGGGCCTGTCGAACATGCTCGGGCCGTGGTTCTCCGCCTCGTTGTCGGCCGGCTCTTTCACCCGCTCGGCGCTGAACCTGCAGGCCGGCGCACGTACACCGCTGGCCGGGGTGTTTTCGGCACTGCTGGTGGCGCTGTTCGCCGTGTTCGGTGCGGCGCTGCTGACGCATATCCCGCTGCCGGTGATGGCAGCCGGCATCCTGCTGATCTGCTGGGGTCTGGTGGATCTGCCGGCTATCCGCGCGTTACGCCGAGTCAGCCGTGCCGAGTTCATGGTGATGCTGCTGACCTTCGCCGCCACCCTGCTGCTGGAGCTACAGACGGCGATCTACGCCGGCGTGCTGGCCTCGCTGTTCTTCTACCTCAAGCGCACCTCGCAGCCACGTGTGCGCCTGTGGCACGACGGCGACGACGAGGTGCTGCGCATCGACGGCTCGATCTTCTTTGGCGCCTGCCAGTACATCCAGCAACTGCTGCAGCGCAGCCGCGGTCAGCGCCTGATAATCGACGCGCGGCACATCAACTTCATCGACTATGCCGGGGTGGAGATGCTGCACCAGGAGGCCCGCCGCCTGCAGGCGTTGCAACGCAGCCTGGTGCTACGCCAGGCACGACCGCAAGTGGTGGAAGAGATTCTCAAGCTGGAGGGTGCGGAAAACTGCCCGGTGCAGTTCGAGGATTGAGCGAGGCGATCTGCCCCGCCACTCATTCGTCCGCGAGTGCGCTCAGATCCAGCGAACGCACTTGACCAAGCCATAGAGGCCAGTCGCGGTGGTCGCGCAGCTCGTTGTCAGTGATCGGGTGCACCAGCACGTTGAGGCCATTGCGGTGCTGCATCAGCCAGGGCACCAGTTCACCGAACAGGTCAGGACGAAAAGCCAGCTGACAGCTCCAATCCGGGTGCGGCCCGACTGGGCGCTCGTGCATCCGCCCCATCTTCAAGGGAAAACGCCGCGCGGCGTCTTCGCACAGCGCACGGGCCTGGTCGAGGGTGCTGGCGTCGAAATAGACGTGGGCGTGGTAGCCCCTGATCCTCGGCAGCGCTTGCTCGTCCATGCTCACTCAGACTGCCAGCTGGCGGCGCAACTCGGCCAGCACCGGCGCGGTATCCGGGCGTACGCCACGCCACAACTCGAACGCCTCGGCCGCCTGCTCGACCAACATGCCCAGGCCATCCAAGCAACGCGCTGCGCCCTGCTCGGCAGCCCAGCGGTTGAAGGCGGTCGGCTCCTTGGCGTACATCATGTCGTAGCAAACCGTGTGGCCGGGCTGGATCAAGCTGGGGGCAATGGCTGGCAGCTCACCACCGAGACTGGCGGAGGTGCCGTTGACGATCAGGTCCACCGACGCATCGATCCAGTCGAAGCCGGCGGCAACCAGCGGGCCGAGATCGGCGAATTCGCGCACCAGTTGTTCGGCCTTGGCCACGGTACGGTTGGCGATCACCAGCACGGCCGGTTTCTGCGCCAGGAAGGGTTCGAGCACGCCGCGCACGGCGCCGCCAGCACCGAGCACAAGGATGCGTTTGCCTGCCAGGCTGAAGCCGGCGTTGTCCTGCAGGTCGCGGGTCAGCCCGGCGCCATCGGTGTTGTCGCCGAGCAGGCGACTGTCCTCGAGTTTCTTCAGGGTGTTCACCGCGCCGGCGCGGCGGGCACGCTCGGTCAGTTCATCGGCCAGGCGGAAGGCCTCTTCCTTGAACGGTACGGTGACGTTGCCACCTTGGCCTTCGGCGAAGAAGACGCGGGCATCGCCGACGAAATCATCCAGCGGCGCCAAACGCGCGTCATAGGTCAACGCTTGGCCGGTCTGCTCGGCGAACAGACGATGGATCAGCGGCGATTTGCTATGGCCGATGGGGTTGCCGAAGACGCAGTAACGGTCCATGGAAAGTCCTGTTTGTGTAGGCGCCAGCTTGCTGGCGATTCGCTCTGCGGCCAGATCGCCCGCAAGCGGGCTCCTACAGGGAAATGGCGCCAATTCGTAGCCCGGATGAAATCCGGGAGCGGTCGCTAAATTACCCCGGATTGCATCCGGGCTACAGGATCATTACGTGAACGAAAGCCAGTCGCGATCGGTCAGGAAATACTCGGTCAGACGCGCTTCCTCGCTGCCCGGCTCCGGCTTCCAGTCGTAGCCCCAGCGCACGTGCGGTGGCAGCGACATGAGGATCGACTCGGTGCGCCCACCCGACTGCAGGCCGAACAGGGTGCCACGGTCGAACACCAGGTTGAACTCGACATAGCGGCCGCGACGGAAAGCCTGGAATTCGCGCTCGCGCTCACCGAACGGCGTCAGCTTGCGGCGCTGGACGATGGGTAGGTAGGCCTGGATATAGGCGTCGCCAATGGCACGTATGAAGGCGAAGCTGGTGTCGAAGTCCCATTCGTTGAGGTCGTCGAAGAACAGCCCACCGATTCCGCGCGGCTCGCCGCGGTGCTTGAGGTGGAAGTAGCGGTCGCACCAGGCCTTGAACTTGGGATAGACCTCGGCGCCGAACGGCGCGCAGGCGTCGTGTGCGACCTGGTGCCAGTGCACGCAGTCTTCTTCATTGGCGTAGTAGGGCGTGAGGTCGAAACCGCCACCGAACCACCACACCGGTTCTTCGCCTTCCTTCTCGGCGCTGAAGAAGCGCACGTTGGCATGCGAGGTCGGCACGTAGGGATTTTCCGGATGGATCACCAGCGACACGCCGAGGGCCTGGAAGCCGCGGCCGGCAAGCTCGGGGCGATGGGCGCTGGCCGAGGGCGGCAGGCTGTCGCCGAACACATGGGAGAAGTTCACCCCACCTTTTTCGATCAGCGCGCCGTTCTCGATCACCCGCGTGCGCCCACCACCGCCGGCCGGGCGCTGCCAGGCGTCCTCGGCGAACACGGCCTGGCCGTCTTCGGTTTGCAGGGCAGAGCAGATGCGGTCTTGCAGGTCGAGCAGGTAGGCCTTCACGGCCTCGGTACGGTCAGTCACGGCGGCACCTTGAACAGAGAGCAGGTCGAAATCGGCGGGCAGCATAGCATTCACCCAGGCACATCCGCAGTTGACGTCGGTCAATCGAGAGGTTTGGATAGACCCTTTCGCCGCCTGCGGCGGCCCAAGTCAGACAAGGAATCCGAGATGGCCAAGCGTATTGAATTCAGCCAGCACGGCGGCAGCGACGTGCTG
The DNA here is from genome assembly GCF_900115475.1 of Ectopseudomonas composti. Lineage (GTDB taxonomy): Bacteria > Pseudomonadota > Gammaproteobacteria > Pseudomonadales > Pseudomonadaceae > Aquipseudomonas > Aquipseudomonas composti. The sequence goes on along the minus strand of NZ_FOWP01000005.1, from coordinate 203,988 downwards.
CAATACCGCGACTACCAGCCGGCAGCGCCAGGCCCGCGCGAGGTTCGTGTAGCCAATCAGGCCATCGGTCTGAACTTCATCGACACCTATTTCCGCAGCGGCCTGTACCAACCACCGGCGCTGCCGTCGAGCCTGGGCACCGAAGGTGCCGGCGTGGTCGAAGCCGTCGGCAGCGAAGTCGAAGGCTTTGCCGTCGGTGATCGCGTCGCCTACGCCACCGGCCCGCTGGGTGCCTACAGCGAGCTGCATGTACTGCCCGCCGACAAGCTGGTGAGACTGCCGGACAGCATCAGCTTCGAGCAGGCCGCCGCGGTGATGCTCAAGGGCCTGACCGTGCAGTATCTGCTGCGCCAGACCTACGAGCTCAAGGGCGGCGAGACCATCCTCTTCCACGCCGCGGCCGGTGGCGTCGGCTCCTTCGCCTGCCAATGGGCCAAAGCGCTGGGCGTGAACCTGATCGGCACCGTCAGCTCGGCCGAGAAAGCGGCGCGAGCCAAGGAGCAGGGCGCCTGGGCAACCATCGACTACAGCCATGAGAACGTCGTGCAGCGCGTGCTGGAGCTGACCGACGGCGCCAAGTGCCCGGTGGTCTACGACGGCGTCGGCAAGGACACCTGGGAAACCTCGCTGGACTGCGTAGCGCCACGCGGCCTGCTGGTCAGCTTCGGCAATGCCTCGGGCGCGGTTACCGGGGTCAACCTGGGCATCCTGGCACAAAAGGGCTCGCTGTACGTCACCCGCCCGACCCTGGCCGGCTACGCCACCAGCGCACAGCGCCTGCAGGCCATGGCCGACGATCTGTTTGGCATGATCGCCAGCGGCAAACTGCAGGTGGAAATCAGCAACCGCTACGCGCTGAAGGACGCCGCCGCCGCCCAGGACGCACTGAGCTCGCGGCAAACCACTGGCTCGACCATCCTGCTTCCGTAATAAACCTGCGCACCGACCGTCCTGAGGCCTGTGTAGTTTTCGTGGTGCGCGCGGCGCCCCCTACGGCAGGTGAATCACCCTGCGCAGCGCAGGATCAGGAAGGGCGAATCACATTGCCCGTGCGTAGATCACGAATCAGGCTGGGGTTCTTGCGCCCGCCCAGAGCACCGCCAAGCACCTTGTCCAACTCGCCCGGAAAGTATTGCTCAACGCGCAGACGCGAACGTGCCGAAGGACGCCCCGCCGGGTTGGCCGAGGTGGAGATCAGCGGGCCAGTGTAGCGACATAACGCGCGAACCAGCGGATGATCACTGACGCGCAGGGCCACGCTGTCGTGCTCGCCGGTGACCCACTCGGGCAGGCGATTCTGGTGCGGCACCAGCCAGGTATTCGGCCCCGGCCAACTGCCGGCCAGGCGCTCCTGCCAGATATCTGGCAGATCATCGAGCAGGAAGTCGAACTGCTCGATGTCATCGGCCACCACGATCAGTCCCTTGTGCATCGGGCGCTCCTTGAGCGCCAGCAGGCGATCCACCGCGGCTTCGTTCCACGGGTCGCAACCCAGCCCCCAGACCGCCTCGGTCGGATAAGCGATCACACCGCCCTCACGCACCACCCGCGCCGTTTGCTGTATCTGCCAGTTGCTGGCCATCGCCTGTCTCCCACTGAATCGATGGGCGGCAGTCTATCCAAGCCCATCAAGACCTGCCACGGCCTGCTAACGACTGCGCGCCAACCAGCGCCCAGCCTCGTTGCACACTAGGCCATCGAGTTCCAGCTCGGTCAACGCGGCCAGAACCTCCGCTAGTGGCCAACCGCTGCTCTGCACCAAGGCCTCGGTGCTGTGCGGCGCGGCATGCATCAAGGCCAGCAATGGATGCTCGACGCTATCAAGTGGTGCCGATCTGGATTCAACGACCGGCGTCTGCCATCCACGCAGTGCTTCGAGGATGTGCTCAATGCTTTCCACCAGCGTTGCACCCTCTCGAATCAGCTGATGGCAACCCCGTGCGCCGGGATGATGGATCGAACCGGGAATCGCATAGACCTCACGCCCCTGTTCGGCGGCCAGGCGTGCGGTAATCAGCGAGCCACTCGAAGGGCTGGCCTCGACCACCAGCACACCGAGCGACAGACCGCTGATGATCCTGTTACGCCGCGGGAAGTTGCTCGCCTGCGGCGGACAGTCCAGTGGCAGCTCGGAGACCAGTGCACCGCCTTGCTCAATGATCTGCGCCGCCAGCCCCACGTGGCGTCGCGGGTACAGACACTGCAAGCCCGTGCCCAGAACCGCGACCGTTTTACCGCGCTCCTCCAACGCGCCCTGATGCGCGGCGCCATCGATGCCCAGCGCCAGCCCGCTGGTGATGACGAAGCCACCGGCAGCCAGGCTGCGAGCAAAGGCACGCGCGTTATCCAGGCCAGGCTGCGAGGCGCGTCGACTGCCGACCATGGCCAGTTGCGGCGCTTCCAGTAGGCGCGGCTCACCGGCCACGAACAGCAGTGGCGGTGCATCCGCCAACTCGGCGAGCAGCGCCGGGTAAGCAGGATCGTCCCACATCAGCACATGCTGCCCAGGTGCTTCCAGCCACTGCAGCGTGGCCCGTGCCCGCTCGCGGATTTCCGCGCTGCGCCGGGGCTCGGCACAGGCGGCCGGCAGCCCCAGGGCACGCCAGGCACTGGCCGGAGCGCTGAGCGCGGCCGAGGCGCTGTCGAAGGCACTCAGGAGTTTGCGAAATCGTCGCGGCCCAAGCTCCGGCAACAGATGCAGACGCAGGCGGGCTTCAAGCTCGGCGGGAGAAACAGCGGGGAAAAACGAGGAGGATGTAGACATGACGATTCTTCCCTGATCAGTCGCGCCGCCATCCTGGCGGCCAGAAAGCACGAGCCCCGCATTTGCGGGGCTCGTTGGATATTACGGGTTACGGACCTTGTCCATCACCGAGAGTTGGCGGCTGGCCTGCAAGACCAAGCCGTAGCTGAGCTTGTCGTAGGTGCGGAACACCATCAGCAGACCGGAGCGCTCATCCGGAATCTTCACGCTCTCGCCGGTGACACGGTCACGCACGGTTTCGCCGGTCTTGTAGATCGCCAGTACATTACCGATTTCCAGGCCATCACGAGCGCCCTTGTTCAAGGTGACGACGTCGAACTGGCCGATCTGGGTAACGCCACGCGGAACATCGAGGATTAGGCCATTGATCTCGCTGGTCGGTTCGCTAGGCATGAAGGTGGAGTTGATCGCACGTTCTTCGGTGGGGAACAGACGATCGCCGAGACGCACTTCCTGAGTCGAACGGCTCAGAACAAGGGTGCCGACATCGCCTTCCTCGGCAACGATCTCGCCAGTGCCAATGTCGTCGGCGTTGATACCGAGGAAGTCCTTGGTATCCGGATCTGTATAGGTCTTGCCCTGACGGAAAATGCCGTAGACCGGATGCTGCTCGTCAAATTTGCCGCGAGCGTAGACACGATCACCGGCACCACTGACCACGCGCTCGGCATTGCCGGCAACGATATAGGGCTTGCCGCTGAACTCTTCCGGGGTGTCGACGATGCGGTTGCTCAGCAGGAAGCTGTTGATCGCCTCCAGCGGAATGGTCGGGATCGCCTCGGCCATCGGCGTGCTGCGAACCTGTGGCGACAACTTGATGGTGCCACGCGACTCACCACGGTTGAGCATCAGGCGCGGCTGACCATCGACGTAGACCAGGTTGAGGGTGTCACCTGGGTAGATCAGGTGCGGGTTGGCAACCTGTGGATTGGCGTGCCAGATCTCCGGCCACTTCCACGGTTGACTGAGGAATTTACCGGAGATATCCCAGAGGGTATCGCCCTTGACCACGGTATAACGGTCCGGATGACCGTCCTTGAGTTGCACTGCGGCCTGAGCCATGCAGGTCAGGACCAATCCGCCGGCTGCCAGGAGCAGGGCGAGTAGTGATTTCCTCATGCGGTGAATCCCTTTATTATGTGTCTTCACGTGAAGCGCCCTAGCGCCGCGTGCCAAACCCGCTGTTTACGCGGCGTGAAGCCGTTTTTCAATGCTGTTCATCATCTTAGCAGCGGATTTTGACTTTATTCCACAAGTGCATCACAAACGCATATGGCGATCCTGAATATCCTCGAGTTTCCTGATCCACGCCTGCGTACCATCGCCAAACCGGTGGACGTCGTGGACGACTCCATCCGTCAACTGGTCGACGACATGTTCGAGACCATGTATGACGCTCCCGGTATCGGCCTGGCCGCGACGCAGGTCAACGTGCACCTGCGCGTGGTGGTGATGGACCTGTCCGAGGACAAGTCCGAGCCACGGGTATTCATCAACCCCGAGTTCGAGTCACTGACCGACGAGATGGACCAGTATCAGGAAGGCTGCCTGTCGGTGCCCGGCTTCTACGAGAACGTCGACCGTCCGCAGAAGGTCAAGATCAAGGCGCTGGATCGCGATGGCCAGCCCTATGAGCTGATCGCCGAAGGCCTGCTCGCCGTGTGCATCCAGCACGAGTGCGACCACCTCAACGGCAAGCTGTTCGTTGACTATCTGTCCAACCTCAAGCGCGACCGTATCAAGAAGAAGCTGGAAAAACAGCATCGCCAACGCGCCTGATCCACTTATTCCAAGGGCTTGCGTAGCAGGTCGCATGGAAACGTCACGAGCGAAGGTTAGGCAAGGCGAAAACAGGCGAGGATCGGTCGGAGTCGCGATCGACTTTACGAGCTGTAAATGAGCAGTCCGAGCCTGTTTTCAACGCGGCATAACCGAGCGCAGTAGTTTCCATGTGACCTGCCAGGCAAGCCTTTTTCTTTAGTGACCGCCCATGCCTGACTCATTGCGTATCGTCTTTGCCGGCACCCCGGAATTCGCCGCCGAACACCTCAAGGCCCTGCTGGCCAGCCCGCACGACATCATTGCCGTCTACACCCAGCCGGATCGCCCGGCCGGTCGCGGCCAGAAGCTGATGCCCAGCCCGGTCAAGCAGCTTGCCTTGGAGCACGGCATCCCGGTCTACCAGCCGGCCAGTCTGCGCAATGAAGACGCGCAGGCCGAGCTGGCCGCGCTGCTGCCTGATCTGATGGTGGTGGTCGCCTACGGCCTGATCCTGCCGCAAGTGGTACTCGATACCCCGCGCCTGGGCTGCATCAACAGCCACGCCTCGCTGCTGCCGCGCTGGCGCGGCGCCGCGCCGATCCAGCGTGCGGTGCAGGCCGGTGATGCCGAGAGTGGCGTCACCGTGATGCAGATGGAGGCCGGGCTCGATACCGGGCCGATGCTGCTCAAGGTCAGCACCCCGATCAGCGCCAGCGACACCGGCGGCAGCCTGCATGATCGCCTGGCTGAGCTTGGTCCGCAGGCCGTATTGAAAGCCATCGATGGCCTGGCTGCCGGCACGCTGAAGGGCGAAGTGCAGGACGATGCCCTGGCCAACTACGCACACAAACTGAACAAGGATGAGGCGCGCCTCGACTTCAGCCGCCCGGCCGTGGAACTGGAGCGCCTGGTGCGCGCCTTCCATCCTTGGCCGATTTGCCACACCACGCTGAACGGCGATGCGCTGAAAGTGCATGCGGCCGAGATCGGAGAAGGCAAGGGCGCTCCGGGCAGCATTCTTGCCGCCGACAAGCACGGCCTGACCGTGGCCTGCGGCGAAGGCGCGCTGCGCCTGACTCGCCTGCAGTTGCCTGGCGGCAAACCGCTGGCATTCAGTGATCTGTACAACAGCCGCCGCGAGCAGTTCGCGCCCGGCCTGGTGCTCGGTCAATGAATCCGCGCCTGGCCGCCGCCCGCGCTCTGACCGCCGTGCTGTCCGGCAAGGCTTCGCTGGGCAGCAGCCTGCCGCCGCAGCTGGACAAGGTCGAGCACCACGACCGCGCCCTGGCGCAGGATCTGGCGTTCGGCGCCGCGCGCTGGCAGCCGCGCCTGCAACTGCTGGCCGAGAAGCTGCTGGAAAAGCCCTTCAAGGCTGCCGACAAGGACGTTGAAGCACTGCTGCTGATCGGTCTCTACCAACTGCTGCACAGCCGCATCCCGGAACATGCCGCCATCGGCGAAACGGTCGGCTGCGCCGCTGCGCTGAAGAAACCCTGGGCCAAGGGCCTGCTCAACGCCGTGCTGCGCCGCGCCCAGCGCGAGCACGCAGCCCTGTTCGCCGAACTCGAGCGTGACCCGGTGCTGCATACCGCGCACCCGCGCTGGCTGCAAAAACAGCTCAAGGCCTTCTGGCCCGAGCACTGGCAGGCCATCTGCGCCGCCAACAACGCGCATCCGCCGCTGATCCTGCGAGTCAATCGCCGTCACGGCAGCCGCGACGCCTATCTCGAAGAGCTACGCAGTGCGGGCCTTGCTGCCGAACCCTGCACCTTCAGCCGAGACGGCGTGCGCCTGTTGCAGCCCTGCGACGTGACCACCTTGCCGGGCTTCAAGGAAGGCCGCGTCAGCGTCCAGGACGAAGTCGCGCAACTGGCCGCCGACCTGCTTGAGCTGGGGCCCGGCCAACGCGTGCTGGATGCCTGCGCGGCACCCGGTGGCAAGACCTGCCACCTGCTGGAAGTCGAGCCAGCGCTGGGCGAAGTGGTCGCCGTCGACCTGGAGGCCAAGCGCCTGGTGCGCGTTCGCGAGAACCTGGAGCGTCTGCGCCTCGACGCCACCCTGATCGCCGCCGACGGTCGTGATACCGGCGCCTGGTGGGATGGTCGGCCGTTCCAGCGCATCCTGCTCGACGCCCCCTGTTCGGCCACCGGCGTGATCCGCCGTCACCCGGACATCAAGCTGACCCGCAAACCAGAAGACATTCCCGCCCTGGCCCAACTGCAGGGCGAACTGCTCGATGCGCTGTGGCCGACCCTCGCGCCCGGCGGCATCCTGCTCTATGCCACCTGCTCGGTGCTGCCGACGGAAAACAGCGAGACCATCGCCGCCTTCCTCGCCCGCACCAGCGATGCGCAGGAAGTCGCCATCGCCGGCGAGTTCGGCTTGCAGCCAGCTCATGGCCGCCAACTGCTGCCGCAACTGGACGGCCATGACGGCTTCTACTATGCCAAGCTGTTCAAAAGGCCAGAGGTACTCTGAAATAGTCGTCATTACTCGCTGCGCTCGCCCTATTCGGGCCGCACTAAAGTGCGTTCAGCGCAAGCGCTGTCCCGCGAAGGCGGGAACCCAGAAAACCGAAGCACCTGGGCTCCCGCCTTCGCGGGAGTGACGGTTGCCAATATTTCCAACGGAGCGTATCGGTGAAAATCATCATTCTCGGCGCCGGCCAAGTGGGCGGCACCCTGGCGGAACACCTCGCCAGCGAGGCCAACGACATCACCGTGGTCGACACCGATGGCGACCGCCTGCGCGACCTTGGCGACCGCCTCGACATCCGCACCGTACAGGGCAAGGGCTCCTTCCCCACCGTGCTGCGTCAGGCCGGTGCCGACGACGCCGACATGCTGGTGGCGGTGACCAACAGCGATGAAGTCAACATGATCGCCTGCCAGGTGGCCTACACCCTGTTCCACACGCCGACCAAGATCGCCCGTGTGCGCGAGGCCGCTTACCTGACCCGCGAGGCGCTGTTTGACAACGAAGCGATCCCAGTCGACGTGCTGATCAGCCCCGAACAGGTGGTGACCAACTACATCAAGCGCCTGATCGAATACCCCGGCGCTCTGCAGGTGATCGACTTCGCCGAAGGCAAGGCCCAGCTGGTGGCAGTCAAGGCCTACTACGGCGGGCCTCTGGTCGGCCAGCAACTGCGCCAGCTGCGCCAGCACATGCCCAACGTCGATACGCGCGTCGCTGCGATCTTCCGCCGCAATCGGCCGATCATGCCCAAGGGCGACACCGTGATCGAGGCCGATGACGAGGTGTTCTTCATCGCCGCCAAGGCGCACATCCGCGCGGTGATGAGCGAGATGCGCCGCCTCGAGGACAGCTACAAGCGCGTGGTGATCGCCGGTGGCGGCAATATCGGCGAACGCCTGGCCGAAGCCATCGAAAGCCGCTACCAGGTGAAGATCATCGAGATGAACCCGGCGCGCTGCCGCTACCTCTCGGAGAACCTCGACAGCACCATCGTGCTGCAAGGCAGCGCCTCGGATCGCGACCTGCTGGTAGAAGAGAACATCAACGACGCCGACATCTTCCTGGCGCTGACTAACGACGACGAGGCCAACATCATGTCCTCGCTGCTGGCCAAGCGCCTGGGCGCACGCAAGGTGATGACCATCATCAACAACCCGGCCTACGTCGACCTGGTGCAGGGCGGCGAGATCGACATCGCCATAAGCCCGCAGTTGGCCACCATCGGCACCCTGCTGACCCACGTACGCCGCGGCGATATCGAGAGCGTGCACAGCCTGCGTCGTGGCGCCGCCGAAGCGCTGGAAGTGATCGCCCATGGCGACGCCAAGTCGAGCAAGGTCATCGGCCGCGCCATTGAAGACATCGCCCTGCCGCCGAGCACCACCATCGGCGCCATCATCCGCGACGAGGAAGTGCTGATCGCCCACGACAACACGGTGATCGAATCTGGCGACCACGTGATCCTGTTCCTGGTCGACAAGAAATACATCCGCGACGTCGAGCGCCTGTTCCAGGCGGGGTTAACGTTCTTCTGACGCTAGAGAAGACAAATCTCGTAGGAGCGAGCTCTGCTCGCGAAGCTTTTCGAGCGCCTGAGATTCGCGAGCAGAGCTCGCTCCTACAATCGACACGAGCCTGGCCGACGAAGGAGGCCCTCCCATGAGCAGTGAAGCACTGGAAAAAATGCTGGCCAAGGGCATGGACAACGCCCTGCTGCGCTTCGGCCTGGGCAAGGCCCATCTCGATGGCGGCAACGCAGCGCAGGCGGCCGAGCACCTGCAACGCTGCGTGGCATTCGACCCGAGCTATTCCGCCGCGTGGAAACTGCTGGGCAAGGCGCTGCAGGCAGGCGGCGACCACGACGGCGCGCGTCAGGCCTGGCAGCAGGGCATTGCCGCGGCACAGGCCAAAGGCGACAAGCAGGCCGAGAAGGAAATGACGGTATTCCTGCGCAAGCTGGACAAGGCACGTTGAGCTGGAGCTGCGCACCGCAGTCGTAGGGTGCGCCATGCGCACCGAAACCATCACCGTCTGTTCTCAGGGACTCAGGCTGTCTCGGCTGAAGTCCCTCCCACACTTTCCTCTGCGACTCTGCAAATGGATGGCCGAAGCACCGAGCCAGCCGCGGTGTGCACAGCGCACCCTACGCCGCTATCCGATAACTAGCGCCCAGCCAGCCTTAGAGCACCTCGCTGGCCACCGCATCTACCGCGGCCTTGGCGATGCCCACCACCTCGTCCGCCTCGGCGCGGGTCAACACCAGCGGCGGGGCGAAGCCGAGGATGTCGCCGTGCGGCATAGCGCGGGCGATCATGCCGCGCTCCAGACAGGCAGCGGAAACACGCGGGCCGACCTTGAGCGACGCATCGAAAGGCGTGCGCGCCTCCTTGTCAGCCATGAACTCCAGTGCCGCGAGCATGCCGACACCGCGCACTTCACCCACCAGCGGATGACCTTCGAAGGTCTGGCGCAGTTGCTGGTTGAGGTAGGCGCCAACATCGGCGGCGTTGGCGGCGATGTTTTCCTTCTCCAGGATGTTCAGGTTGGCCAGCGCGGCGGCGGCGCAGATCGGGTGGCCGGAGTAGGTCCAGCCGTGGCCCATGGCGCCATCGCGGCTCGAGGCTTCCTCGATCACATTCCACACCTTCTCACCGACGATCACTGCCGATAGTGGCGCATAGGCGCTGGTCAGACCCTTGGCGGTGGTGATCAGATCCGGCTGCATGCCAAACATCTGGCTGCCCATCGGCGTGCCCAAACGACCGAAGGCGCAGACCACTTCGTCGGCGATCAGCAAGATGTCGTACTTGGCCAGCACGGCCTGAATCGCCTGCCAGTAACCGGTGGGCGGCACGATGATGCCGCCGGTGCCCATCACCGGCTCACCGATGAAGGCGGCCACGGTATCCGGGCCTTCAGCCAGGATCAGACGCTCCAGATCCTCGGCGCAGTGACGCACGAATGCCGCTTCGTCCATGCCGGCCGGCGCCTTGTAGAAGTGCGGGCAGGCGGCATGCTTGATGTCCGCGTGAGGCAGGTCGAAGTGCTGGTGGAAGCTGGCCAGGCCGGTAAGGCTGCCGGTCATGATGCCCGAGCCGTGGTAGCCGCGCTGACGGGAGATGATCTTCTTCTTCATCGGGCGGCCGAGCACGTTGTTGTAGTAACGCACCAGCTTGATCTGGGTCTCGTTGGCGTCCGAGCCGGACAGGCCGTAGTAAACCTTCTTCATGCCCTTGGGCGCCCAGTCGATGATGCGCGCCGACAACTCGATGATGGCCTCGGTCGAGTGACCGACGTAGGTGTGGTAGTAGGCCAGTTCCTTGGCCTGCTTGTAGATGGCCTCGGCGACCTCGGTACGGCCATAGCCGATGTTCACGCAGTACAGTCCGGCGAAGGCGTCGAGCAGCTCGCGGCCTTCGTGATCCTTGATACGAATGCCCGAGGCGCCGGTGATGATGCGACCCTTGAGCGCGCCGCTGGCATGGTCATGGGCGTGGGTGGACGGGTGCATGAAGTGGGCACGGTCCTGGGCGAACAGCTCGTCGTAATGGCTCATGGGTAATCCTCCGAAGGGGCTCAGTAACGCTGGCCCTGATGATGAATGCAGAAGTACTTGGTTTCGACGAAGGGCTCGAAGCCTTCCGTGCCGCCCTCACGACCGAGGCCGGAGGCTTTCATGCCACCGAAGGGGATCGGGTGGCCGGTGAACTTGGTGCCGTTGACCGCGACCATGGCGTGGTCGAGGCGGCGGATCAGCGGGTGGACGACGTCCACACGGTTGGAACAAATGTAGGCGGCCAGGCCGTACTCGGTGTCGTTGGCCATGCTCACGGCTTCGTCCAGCGTGTCGAAAGCGCGCACACCGGCGATGGGGGCGAAGTTCTCCTCGCGGTAGATGCGCATGCTGTCGGTGACGTCGGCCAGCAGCGTCGGCTGCCAGAACCAGCCGCCCAGCGCGTGCGGCTCGCCGCCGACCAGCAGGCGCGCGCCCTGTTCGATGGCATCGGCGACCCGGGCGGCCGTTCCATCCAATGCAGCCTGGTGCATCAGCGGGCCGATCTGGTTGCGCTCGTCATGCCCAGGGCCAACACGCAGGCCACGCACGGCCTTGGCGAAGCGCTGGAGGAATTCTTCATAGATGGGGCGCTCGACCAGGATGCGGTTGGCGGCGCAGCAGTCCTGGCCAGAGGTCTGGAACTTGGCGTCCAGCGCCACGTGCACCGCGTGGTCGAGATCGGCATCGGCGCAGATGATCAGCGGCGCGTTGCCACCCAGCTCCAACGCCACCTTCTTCACATCCTCGGCAGCCGCCTGCAACACCAACTTGCCGACACGGGTCGAGCCGGTGAAGCTCACCGAGCGCACCCGTGCATCCTTGACCAGGGTTTCCATGGCCATCTGCGGCTCGCCCAGCACCACGTTGAATACGCCAGCCGGCATGCCGGCTTCCTCGGCCAGTTGCGCCAGGGCGAAGGCGCTGTAAGGCGTCTCGTGCGCCGGTTTGATCACCACGGTGCAACCGGCGGCCAGGGCGGCAGCGGCCTTGCGGGTAATCATCGCGCAGGGGAAATTCCAGGGGGTGAGCAGGGCGCAGACGCCAACCGGCTCCTTCACCGTACCGAGCTGGGCACCGGGGATATGGCTGGGAATGGTCTGGCCGTAGAGGCGGCGCGCCTCTTCGGCGAACCAGGGAATGAAGCTGGCGGCGTAGCGGATCTCACCACGGGCTTCGGCCAACGGCTTGCCCTGTTCAAGGCTGAGAATGCGCGCCAGGTCTTCCTGATGCTGCAGGATCAGCTCGGCCCAGCGACGCAGCAGGCTCGCGCGGTTTTCCAGGCTCTGCTCACGCCAGTCGGCGAAGGCGCGCTGGGCGGCGTCCACCGCAGCGGTGATCTGCCCCTGGCCGAGCATCGGCACATGGCCGATCACGCTCTGGTCGGCCGGGTTGTGCACGGCGACGCTGGCGCCATCGTCACTGTGCAGCCAGTGACCGTCGACATAGCACAGCGATTTGAACAGCAGGGGATGGTCGAGGGGCATGGCATGTCTCCGGGCCGATGGGCATGGAAGACATGCTAGGGAAGAGCGGCTTGGCGTTTTTTCCAAGCCGGGCAGGTGCTACCGCAGTTTTTTCTGAAGGATCAGCCTGAACAGGGGATTTCTGAGGCCTCTGTAGCCCGGATGAAATCCGGGAACAGGTCGCATAACCCTCCCGGATTGCATCCGGGCTACGGACTCAGGCGGTAGCGGTACGTTGCGGCAAGGCCCGCACGATGGCGCTGAGCAACATGCCGTACAGCGGCACGAAGAGGATCAGGCTGATGGCCAGTTTGATCACGTAGTCCACCGTGGCGATCTCCACCCAGTTGGCCGCCATGAACGGATCGTCGCTGTGCCAGAAAGCCACCGAGAAGAACAGGAAGGTATCGAGCAGGTTGCCGAAGATGGTCGAGGCGGTCGGCGCGACCCACCACTGGCGCATCCTGCGCAGGCGGTCGAACACCTGAATATCGAGCAACTGGCCGAAGGCGTAGGCCAGGAAGCTGGCCACGGCGATACGGAAGACGAACAGGTTGAATTCACCCAGCGCCGCCAGCCCGCCGAAGGCGCCTTCATGGAACAGCACCGACACCACGTAAGAAGCGACCAATGCCGGCAGCATCACGCGGGCAATCACCACCCGCGCGGCATGCTTGCCGATCAGGCGCACGGTCAGATCGGTGGCCAGGAAGATGAACGGGAAGCTGAACGCACCCCAGGTGGTATGCCAGCCGAACAAGGTGATCGGCAGCTGCACCAGGTAGTTACTGGCGATGATGATGAGGATGTGAAAGGCGATCAGGCCGGCCAGCACAGGCCGACTGACCGACGCAGGAATCAGGGTCATTTCGATGTCCTTTTTCATGGAGTGGGGTGAGGGAACCCACTGCCGCAGCCGACATGGCCGCGAGCGGCGCGCATTCTAGCGCGTTGTTGACCCGCAGGATAGGTTTTCCCACAGGCGGCCAGGCCGCTCGGATGAAAGGTTGCGAGTCGACGATTGATTTTATTCAGAACCGCCGCCGCCACTCCAATTCACAACGTCATGACATCCTATGGATTCCCGTCTTCGCGGGAATGACGTTTACCTGATCACGCCTCCGGCACCACCCGCTTGGCGAGTTGGAAATGGCGCTGCCAGTACGAATTGTTGAGGAAGTCGATACGCACGTTGCTGCCGCGACGCGGCGCGTGGACGAAGCGGCCCTCGCCGATGTAGATGGCCACGTGATCCACGGAGCGGCTGCGAATGCGGAAGAACAACAGATCGCCCGGCTGCAGATCACTACGTTTCACCGAAGGCGCATCCACCCGCGACAGCGCGCGCGAAGTACGCGGCAGGTCGAGGTCGTCCTGGGTCTTGAAGGCGTATTGCACCAGGCCGCTGCAATCGAAGCCGTGGCGTATGCTGGTGCCGCCCCAGCGGTACGGCGTACCCAACGCACCGAGGGCGCGGTCAATCACTTCGCTGGCGGGCTTGGGCGCGGCCGCTGGCGCAGTGGCAGGAATGCTGTGAATGCGAAAGGTAGCGGAGGCTTGGGTACAAATTCCCAGTAAAAGAGCGCCTCCCAGGCAAAGTGATGTGAAGAACTTATTCAAACCCAGTGACCATGGTGATTGGCCTTTGCGCGGAAGCCCTTCCGAATCAAGGCATTGCATCGGAAACGAGCTTCCTGCCCATCCCGGAGACGGACTGCCTGGAAAAGCCTTTGGTTCATTTCCAAGCGAAACGAGTCGACGAACGGTTTACCGCTGATGCCCTCTTATTCCCGACCAATCGCCTCCAATTACGCCCCTGCAGTTGAGCCGTACGCCCCCGGTCGTTAAGGTCACGGGGCGACCCATAACCGGAAAGGATTCACTGATGACCTTCAAAGCCATCTTGCTCGGCGCCTCACTGCTGGCACTTGCCCATGGCGCCCAGGCGCAGACCGACAGCGCCAGCTGTGCCACTGTCAGCCTCGCCGATCCCGGCTGGAGCGATATCGCCGTGACCAACGGCATCGCCAGCCTGCTGCTCGATGGCCTGGGCTACAAGCCGCAGACACGCACCCTGGCCGTGCCGATCATCTTCGCCGGATTGCAGAAAGGCCAGGTCGACGTGTTTCTCGGCAATTGGATGCCGGCCGGTCAGCACGACTATGACCGCTACGTGGCCAGCGGGCAGATCGACAAGGTGGTGGAGAACCTCGGTGGCACCGAATACACCCTGGCTGTGCCGACCTACGTGCATGAGGCCGGGGTGAAGGACTTCGCCGACCTCAGCAAATTCGCCGACAAATTCGGCAAGAAGATCTATGGCATCGGCTCGGGCTCGCCAGCCAACGATTACCTGCGCCAGATGATCGAGGGCAACGAGTTCGGCCTGGGTGACTGGCAACTGGTGGAATCCAGCGAGCAGGCCATGCTGGTGCAGGTCGGCCGTGCGGTGAAGCGCGACGAGTTCGTGGTGTTCCTCGGCTGGACGCCGCACCCGATGAACGTGCAGTTCGACATGCAGTACCTCAAGGGCGGCGAGAAATTCTTCGGCAGCACCGGCTCGGTCAACACCCTGGCGCGCAAGGGCTATGTGGCCGAATGCCCGAACGTGGGTAAGCTGCTGACCAACCTGAAGTTCACTCAGGCGATGGAAAACACCATCATGGACGATGTGCTCAACCGCAAGGTGGCCAATGCCACGGCGATCAAGAACTGGATCAAGGCCAACCCCGAGGTGCTCGATGGCTGGCTGGAGGGTGTGACTACCCGTGATGGCGGCGATGGCCTGGCGGCGGTGAAGGCCAAGCTCTAATACCGCATCACAGAACCGTGTCGGTGCCGGTCGAACCACTTCCCGTAGGGTGGATTAGCGACGCTGAAGGCAAATCGATGATGCCCACTATCGTGGCGCGTCGCGTAACCCACCCGGCAATGAAACGTGCTGCTCCGATGGTGGGTTACGCCGCAGCCAACTAGACGAAACGTTCGAATACTCCGGCGGCGGCTAACCCACCCTACGGACGCCCGACATCTGGTGACAGGCGTGCGTTAGTCGTCCAACTCAGCGGGCGCGCCCGACGTGTCCGCCTTGATGGTCTTGGTGACGATGTAAGTGAAGTAGCGCTCGATACCCAGGTCTTCGAGCAGCAGCTGGTCGATGAAACGCTGGTAGTGGTCGATGTCGCGGGCGCGGATCATCGCGATGTAGTCGATGCCGCCGCCGGTGGCGTAGCAGAAACCGACCTCCGGGGCCTCGCTAAGGCGCTGCTCGAAGCGGCGCATGTCCTGCGCGGTGTGGCGGGCCAGGGTGATTTCTACCAGCACCTGCTGGCTGCGAAACAGCGCTGCCCAGTCGATCTGCGCACGGTAGCCCTTGATCAGCCCCGCGCTCTCGAGCTTGCGCACGCGCTCCCAGGCCGGCGTCACCGAGAGGTTGATCGCCTCGGCCAGGGCCGACTTGGTGATCCGTCCATCCTCGGAGAGGATACGCAGGATCTTCAGGTCATAGCGGTCGAGCTTGTGCATCAGGGCCTCGGTTGATTGGTTACGGTGCTGGCAGGCGGCAACTTCGCGGCTGAAGCGGAATGCCGCCCAGTCGCTCCTACAACGATGTGGCCGGATGGCGAACCCTTTTAACCCACCACCTCGGCAATGACCGCGAGGGTATCACCACTTTTCACCAGCCCCGGAAAATGTCGCGCAGCGAGCAGGCCACTGCGTTTGGCGCGGTACTCGGCAGCTGGCGCGCCGGTGCGGCGGGCGCTGTGTACACGGGCGATCACCTCGCCTTTCTCCACCGTATCGCCGAGGTCACGGCACATCTCCAGAAGGCCATCGTCTTCGCTGGCGACGAAGCAATCGCCGTTGGGCATATCGAGCATCACCGACTCGCTCGCTTCGATCTCACCCTGCAGCAGGCCGAAATGAATCAGCAGGTTGCGTACGCCACGCTCGGCGATGGCCAGACTTTGCGCCGTGCTGCTGCCACCGCCACCCAGCTCGGTGGTGACGAACACCTTGCCCAGCTCCTCGGCCGCGGTGTCGTACATGCCCACCGCGTCCAGCTCCAGCATGCGCATACAGTAGGGCGCGGCGAAAGCCCGCATGCCGGCGGCGCAGGCGGCGTCCTGGGCTTTGTCCGGCAGCATGTGGCAGGCGGCGAAGGGCAGGAAATCCAGGGTCTTGCCACCGGAGTGAATGTCCAGCACCACGTCGGCCAGCGGCAACAGCGTGCGCTGGAAATAGTCGGCGATCTTCTGCGTCACCGTGCCGTCCGGCTTGCCGGGAAAGCTGCGGTTGAGATTGCCCTTGTCGATCGGCGAGGTGCGAGTGCCAGCCTGCACAGCCGGGGTGTTCATGAACGGCACGATGATCACCCGGCCAGTGACATCCTCGGCGCGCAGGCGCTGGGCCAGCTTGCTCAACGCCAACGGGCCTTCGTACTCGTCGCCATGGTTGCCGCCGGTAAGCAGCGCGGTGGGGCCGCTGCCGTTCTTCACCACGGTAACCGGGATCATCACCGCGCCCCAGGCCGAATCGTCACGGGAATAGGGCAGCTTGAGAAAGCCGTGTTGCACACCGTCACGGTCGAAATCGACCGTGGGGCTGATGGGGTTGTCGCGCAGAACGTCGGTCATGGCGTCAGTCCTTCACGAACAGCTTGCGCGGCACGTCGCAGAAGGTTTCAACACCGCTGTCGGTGATCAGGATCGACTCGGTGATCTCCAGGCCCCAGTCGTCCAGCCACAGGCCCGGCATGAAGTGAAAGGTCATGCCCGGTTGCAGCACGCTTTCGTCGCTTGGGCGCAGGCTCATGGTGCGCTCGCCCCAGTCCGGCGGGTAACTGATACCGATGGGGTAGCCGCAGCGGCTGTCCTTGTGGATGCCGAACTTCTCCAGCACCTTGAAGAAGGCGCGGGCGATATCGCCGGTGGTATTGCCCGGTTTTGCAGCCTCCAGACCGGCGGCGATGCCTTCAACCACGGCCTTCTCTCCGTCGAGGAAATGCTGCGGCGGCTTGCCCAGGTAAATAGTGCGCGACAGCGGGCAGTGGTAGCGCTTGTAGCAGCCGGCGATCTCGAAGAAGGTGCCGGCGCCACTGACCATTGGTGAGTCGTCCCAGGTCAGGTGCGGCGCGCTGGCGTCAGCGCCGGTGGGCAGCAGCGGCACGATGGCCGGGTAGTCGCCGCCATGGCCGTCGGCACCGAGGATGCCGGTGCGGTAGATCTCGGCGACCAGCTCGTTCTTGCGCAGGCCCGGTTCGATCTTGTCGAAGATCGCCGCGTGCATCTTCTCGACAATCTTCGCCGCAACGCGCATGTAACCAATCTCGGTGGGCGACTTGATCGCCCGCTGCCAGTTGACCAGCGCAGTCGAATCGACGAAGCGCGCGTTGGGCAGATTGCGCTGCAGCGAGCCATAGGCGGCGGCGCTGAAGTAGTAGTTGTCCAGCTCGACACCGATAGTGAGCTTGTCCCAGCCACGGGCGACGATGACCTCCTTGGACAGGTAGTCCATCGGGTGGCGCTCGGTGGACTGCACGTAGTGATCGGGGTAGCCGACGATGTTGCTCTGCTGCATGAACACTGTGCGCTTGGCACCGTTGGCATCCTGGCCACGGCCATACCACACCGGCTCACCATCGAGCGCCAGCAGCACACACTGGTGCACGTAGAACGACCAGCCGTCATAGCCGGTGAGCCAAGCCATGTTGGACGGATCGGTGACGATCAGCAGCTCGATGCCCTTGGCCTGCATGGCCGTGCGGGCCTTGGCCAGGCGCTGGGCATATTCCTCCCGGCTGAAGGGGAGGTTGACGACGATTTCGGACATTGCGTTGCCCTCGTGATGGAACGGTTATTCAGGCGCGGCGTGCCGCGCCCGCAGGTTTCAGGAATCGAAACTGAGGCCTTTGCCGGCCGCGACGGCGCGCTGATAGGCAAGGCTGGCGATGGCGGTATCTTGTGCCCCGGTGCCGGTGAGGTCGCACAGGGTGATCTGCTCGGGCCCGCTACGCCCCGGACGCTGGCCGGCGATGACCTGGCCGAGCTCGGCGAAATCGGCGTCAGCAGCCACCAGGCCGGCGGCGATGGCGTGATTGAGCTCACCGAGCACGCGGGTCTGGCTCAAGCGATCGGCGACATAGGCATCGACCCGCGCCAGCACGGCCGGGGCGATTTCGTTCTTGTGCTCGGCATCCGAGCCCATGGCAGTGATATGCAGGCCGGGGCGCAGGTGTTGCGGCTGGATCAGCGGCTCGCGACTGGGCGTGGTGGTGATGGCGATATCGGCGCTATCCAGCGCCGCGTCGACGCTGTCCACGGCGCGCGCATCGTCCAGCTCGGCAGCCATGGCCTGGGCCTTGGCGGGATCACGCGCCCAGATACGCACCTCGCGCACCTCACGCACCAGGCGCAGCGCCTGCAGCTGTAGGCGCGCCTGCTCGCCAGCACCGAGGATGGCGACCACCTTGGCGTCTTCACGGGCTAGCCATTTGGCGGCGATGGCGCCAGCGGCAGCAGTACGTACGGCGGTGAGGTAGCCGTTGTCCAGCAGCAGAGCATCGGCCAGGCCAGTCTGCGCCGAGAACAGCATCATCAACCCATTGAGGCTGGGTAGACCAAGCTTGGGATTGTCGAAGAAGCCGGGGCTGACCTTGATCGCGAAGTGCGCCACGCCGGGCAGGTAGGCCGTCTTCACATCCACCTCGCCGTTATGTTCGGGCACGTCCAGACGCAGGATCGGCGGCATCGCTACGGCAGCGGTGGCAAGCAGGCGGAAGGCGTTTTCCACTACGGCAAGGCTGTCGGTGTCGAGGCCGACGCAGTCGCGCAGGTCGGCCTGGTTGAGAATCAGGGTCTTGGCCATGGGGACTCCTCAGGCGTCGGCGCCGTTGAGCACGCGCAGGTGCTGGTCGATGTCGATATTGCGGCCGCTGATGACTACCACCACCGGGCCACGGGGTTCGATCAGGCCATCGAGCAGGGCGGCAATACCGACCGCTGCGGCACCCTCGATTACCAGTCGCTCCTCGCGATAGGCGTGGCGAATGCCGCGGGCGATGGCGGCTTCGTCGAGCAGGTGAACCTGGTCGCACAGCTCGCGAGTGATGGAATAGGTGAAGCGGTTGTCCAGGCCGATACCGCCGCCGAGCGAATCGGCCAGGGTTGGCAGCTCCTCCACCTCGACCGGCTCACCAGCCCCGAGGCTGGCGTGCATGGCGGCGCCCAGTTGCATGCTGATGCCGTGGGTACGAATCGCCGGGCTGGCCGCCTTGATCGCCAGCGCCACGCCGGCGAACAGGCCGCCACCAGACAGCGGCACCAGCACTTCGCAGACGTCCGGGCACTGTTCGAGAATCTCCAGGCCCAGGCTACCCTGGCCGGCGATCACATGCGGGTGATCGAAGGGCGGGATGAACGCGGCGCCCTGCTCGCGGGCGATGCGCAAGGCTTCGAGCTGGGCATCGTCCTGGCTGCGGCCACTGATCACCACCTCGGCGCCCAGCTCACGAATGGCGCGCACCTTGTTCTGCGGCACCAGCTCGGAGAGGCAGACGATGGCCTTCACGCCCTGCTGCGAGGCAGCGAAGGCCAGGGCGCGGCCATGATTGCCGGTGGAGGCGGTGACCACGCCGAGACGCTTCTGCTCGGCATCCAGCTGCGCCACCGCGTTGCTGGCACCACGCAGTTTGAAGCTGCCGGTAGCCTGCTGCGATTCCAGCTTCAGCCACACCGGCACACCGGCCAGGCGACTCAGGCTGGGCGAGTGCTCCAGCGGCGTCTGGCGCACCAGGCCGGCGATACACTGGCGAGCCTTGAGTAGATCATCGGCGGAGATGGAAGACATAGCGCACGTTCCGTGAAGGTGTACGGCCGAGTGTATGAGCGGGAAATTGAGTGGCTGAATGTACTAGGACGATTTTTTACTGGTGGGCTTCAAGAGGTGGACATCGGTGCGTTTGCATAGGGTGCGCCGTGCGCACCGATGCAACGCGGAAGCACCGGTGCAAACCACTCCCGGATTTCATCCGGGCTACAAGAGCCCTCTCCCCAGCCCTCTCCCGCAAGCGGGAGAGGGGGCCTAATCCGCTCGCCGTCGAGTCCGTAGGGTGGATCACGCTTTATCGATCCACCGAACCTTCGAGCCACCGCTGCGGTGGACGTGAAAAGCGACGTCCACCCTACGGCTCTCAGAAATCATGCACCTTCGGGTACTGCTCGAAGACGTCACGCACGATCTGCACGCCCTGACGCATCTTCGCTTCGCTGCATTCGGCGCCGACGCACAGGCGCACCGCGCGTGGCCGCGGCATGCCGGGCGGAACGAAGGGGTCGGGCAAAGTCAACGCCACGTTGCGCCGACGCAACTCGCGTAACAGGCCGTCGATCTCCCAGCCGTCGGGCACCCGCAACCAACTGTTGAGCGAATAGGGATGAGCGCCGATCAGGTGCTCGCCCAGTTCCTGCTCCACCAAAGCCTGCCGGTTGGCCAGCAATTGCCGCTGCAGCTGCACCAGGTCCTCGGCCTCGCCGGAGTCGATCCAGCGCGTGGCAATCTCACCGAGCAGCGACGGCGCCATCCAGCTGTTGACCCGCAAGATGCTCTCGGTACGCAGGGCCAGGCGCTTGGGCATCACCAGGTAGCCGATGCGCAGACCGGTGAGCACCGACTTGGTCATGCTGGTGCAGTAAAACGACAGTTCCGGCGCGTAATGGCTGAGCGGCCGCGTGCTCTGCTGGCCGGCCAGCAGCGGGCCGTAGACATCGTCCTCGATGATGTACACGCCATAGCGGCGGGCGATCTCGGCGATCTCGCGGCGGCGCTCGTCGGGCATCAGCGCGCTGGTGGGGTTGTTCAGGTTGGGCGTGCAGACCAGCGCGGTGATGCGCTCGTTGCCGCACATGTCCTCGAAGTGCTCGGGGTTCAGCCCGTAGCGATCCATCTCCAGCCCCTTGAGGGTAAAGCCGAGCACCTGCGAGCTGCCAATGGCACCGTGATCGGTCAGGCCTTCGCAGAGCACCACGTCGTCCGGGCCGGCCAGGGTGGCCAGGGCGAGGAAAATGCCGTGGGCAGCGCCGCTGGTCAGCAGCACGTCCTCGATACCCACGTCCATGCCCAGACGCGCCAGCCAGCGCACTGCCGACTCGCGCTGGTGCTGCATGCCGGCAATAGGACGAAAGGCGTGAATCCAGGGCTGGTGCGGCTCCTGCGCCAGCTCCAGGCAGGTCTGTCGCCACAGGCGGTCGTGGGCATCGGTGTGCAGGATGCGCGCATTGGAAAAGTCCATCAGCGCCTGCTCGCTGCGATCGAGCATGCTGGTGGCCACGCGCTCGCTGGTGCGCCGTGAGACAAAGCTGCCACGACCCACCTCGCAGCGCACGCGGCCCTGGCGCTCCAGTTCCTTGTAGGCGTTGGTCACGGTCTGCACGCTGATGCCGAGTGCATCGGACACCTGGCGTTGCGGTGGCAGTCGCTGGCCGTCGATCAGGCTACCCTGTTCGATATCGGCGGCGACCGCCTGGACCAGCAGCTTGTACTTCGACTCGCCCGGGCGAGCGTTGGCCAGGGCCTTCTTCCAGTTGTGCATCGATGGCTCCTCCGGCGACTGCGTTCAAGCATCCCGCGTGAGGCATTACGATTCAATTGTCCTAGTGCAATACCGCAGCGAAAAAAGCCTTTGTATGCTCGGGCCAAGGGTGGAAAACAGTGCCTCGGCAACTCAGAAAAACACCACCCGGCGCAGGCCTCCTGTGCACCAACGCTCTTGATTTACCTGCCTCCTAACACAGCACGCCGCCGCTGGCGGACTACAAGAAACAGGAGAACACCAAGATGAGTAGCGTTATCCCCTCCCGCTTCGGCCGCCTCGCACTGGCCTGCGCCCTGCTCACCGGTCTCGCTGCCGGTGCCCAGGCCTCGACCCTGGACAAGGTCAAGGACAGCAGTAGCGTGCGTATCGGCTACGCCAATGAAACGCCATTCGCCTACACCGCCCTCGATGGCAGCGTCACCGGCGAGTCGCCAGAGATCGTCAAGAAGATCTTCGAGCGCATGGGCGTGGAGAAGATCAACCCGGTGCTCACCGAATGGGGTTCGCTGATCCCCGGCCTGCGCGCCAGCCGCTTCGACCTGATCGCCGCCGGCATGTACATCACCCCCGAGCGCTGCAAGCAGGTGCTGTTCACCGACCCGCACTACCAACTGCCCGATACCCTGCTGGTGAAAACCGGTAACCCGAAGGCCCTGCACAGCTACGAAGACATCGCCAAGAGCGGCGCCAAGGTGGCGATCATGTCCGGCACGGTGAACCTGGGCTATGCCCGCAGCGCCGGCATCACCGATGACCAGATCCTCCAGGTGCCGGATACCACCGCACAGCTGCAAGCCGTGCGCGCCGGTCGCGCCGATGCCGCCGTCGGTACCCAGCTGACCATGAAGGGCCTGGCCGACAAGGGTGGCGACAGCGTCGAAGCCATCGCCGAATTCAAGGACGACCCGGCCCACACCGGCTACGGCGCCCTGGCCTTCCGCCCGGAAGACAAGGACCTGCGCGATGCGGTGAATGCCCAATTGAAGGAATGGATCGGCAGCGAAGAGCACCTGGCCACGGTCAAGCCCTTCGGTTTCGACCAGTCCAACATCACCGACAAGACCGCCGCCGAACTCTGCGGCCAGTAATGAGCGAATCACGCCGCGCACTCAGGTGCGTGGCGCGTTTTCGAGCATAGAGCGGTAGACATTCATGACCGATCTTCTTCCCCTGCTGCTGCAAGGCGCCTGGGTCACCGTGCAAGTCACCTTCTGGGGCTCGCTGCTGGCCATCGTCTCGGCAGTAATCGCCGCCCTGGGCCGGCTGTCGCCCATCGGCCCGCTACGCTGGCTGGCGATCACCTATATCGAGATCTTCCGCGGCACCTCGCTGCTGGTGCAGCTGTTCTGGCTGTACTTCGTGCTGCCAATGCCGCCGTTCAACGTCGAGATGAGCGCCTTCACCGTGGCAATCGTCGGCCTTGGCCTGCACATCGGCGCCTATGGCGCGGAAGTGATGCGCGGCGCCATTCGTTCGGTGGCCAAAGGTCAATACGAGGCCTGCACCGCGCTGAACATGCGACCCTCGAAGCGCTTCCTGCGCATCATCCTGCCGCAGGCGCTGCTGGCGGCGATTCCACCGGGTACCAACCTGCTGATCGAGCTGCTGAAGAACACCTCGCTGGTGTCGCTGATCACCCTGTCCGACCTGGCCTTCCGTGCTCGCCAGCTGGACCAGGCGACCTTCATGACCCTGGAGATCTTCGCCCTGGCGCTGCTGCTGTATTTCCTCATGGCCCAGGTGATCAACCTCGGCATGCGCCTGCTGGAAAAACGCCTGAGCCGTGGCCGGATGCGCGGAGGCCTGCAATGAATTTCTTTGACTGGGATTTCGCCCTGAGCATCCTCCCGGATCTGCTCAAGGCCTCGCTCAATACCCTGCTGATCACCTTCGCCGGTTTTGCCATCGCCATCGTGCTCGGCCTGCTGCTGGCCATCGCCCGCCGTAGCAAGCATCTGTGGCTGTCCTGGCCGGTGGCCGGGCTGATCGAGTTCATCCGCAGCACACCGTTGCTGATCCAGGTGTACTTCCTGTTCTACGTGTTCCCCAACTACGGGCTCAATCTCACCGCGCTGCAGGCAGGCATTCTCGGCATCGCCCTGCACTACGCCTGCTACACCGCCGAGGTGTACCGCGCCGGCCTCGACGCGGTGCCGCGTGGCCAGTGGGAGGCGGTGACGGCACTGAACATGTCACCGCTGTCGGCCTACCGGCAGATTATCCTGCCGCAGGCGCTGCGGCCGATCCTGCCGGCACTGGGCAACTACCTGGTGGCCATGCTCAAGGATACCCCGGTGCTGTCGGCGATCACCGTGGTGGAAATCATGCAACAAGCCAAGAACATCGGCTCGGAGAGCTTCCGCTACCTCGAGCCCATCACCATGGTTGGTCTTTTCTTCCTGCTGCTCAGCCTGGCCCTGGCCTGGTGCGTGCGGCGCGTGGAAGATCGCCTGGAGGTCACTGCCCGATGACTGCTTTTCTAAACTCTACAGACGCCGCAGGGAGTTCCTCCATGACCCAGCCCATCGTCCGCTTCACCGACGTGACCAAGCGTTACGGCAATCTCACCGTGCTCAACAAGCTCAACCTGGAAGTCGCCCCCGGCGAGAAGGTGGCGATCATCGGCCCCAGCGGCTCGGGCAAGTCGACCCTGTTGCGCGCGCTGATGACCCTGGAGAGCATCGATGAAGGTGTGATCGCCGTCGATGACGAGCCACTGACCCACATGCCCGCCCGCGACGGGCGTCTGGTGCCGGCCAGCGCCAGCCACCAGCGCAAGGTGCGCGGCAAGATCGGCATGGTGTTCCAGAGCTTCAACCTGTTCCCGCACATGTGTGCGCTGCAGAACGTGATCGAGGCACCAATGCAGGTGCTCGGCATGGGCAAGAAGGAAGCCACCGAACGCGCCGAGGACCTGCTGGCGATGGTCGGCCTGGGCGAGAAGCTGCGCCATTTCCCCTCGCAGCTCTCCGGCGGCCAGCAGCAACGCGTGGCCATCGCCCGTGCGTTGGCGATGCGACCCAAGGTGATGCTGTTCGACGAGGTGACCTCGGCACTCGACCCGGAGCTGTGCGGCGAAGTGCTCAACGTCATCCGCCGTCTCGGCAGTGAACACAACCTGACCATGCTGATGGTCACCCACCAGATGGGCTTCGCCCGAGAATTCGCCGACCGCGTGTGCTTCTTCCATCAGGGCTGCATCCATGAACAGGGTTCGCCGGACCAGCTGTTCGGCAACCCGCAGCAGGAGCGAACCAAGGCCTTTCTGAGCGCGGTAAACGAGGCGAGCTGAGGCGCACTGTGGGAGGCGCTTCAGCGGCGACAGGTCGGTCGCGGCTACGACTGCATGGATGCAGGAGGTAGAGCGAAGCAGTATGCCCGAGCCGACAACCCCTCCCACAAAAGCGACCGCCACAGCAATTCTCTCTGACGTTTCGTAGGAGCGGCTTTAGCCGCGATTTTTCGCGGATGAATCCGCTCCTACAGAATCACGGCAATCCATTGGCATGCGCCAGCGAGACTATCGCTGCTGCCGCGCCTTGATCGCCGCCAGCATCTTCTGCGCTAGCGCGGCGTAATCACCATCGAAGTGGTGCCCACCCTTGATCATCAGGTGCTCCCCCGGAGCACCGGCTTCGGTGCAGCCACTCTCGGGTGCTTCCTCGCTACCGTAGATGCAGTACACCTTGGCCGCCGGCACCTTGCGCAATTCCGGCCCAGTCGGTGCTTCCGCGCCATCCTTGCCGAGCCAGCCACTGACGGCGATCTCGAAACTGCCGCTGCGGGCGAAGGCCAGCAGCAGCATGGCATCGACCTGCTGCTGATCACTGGCCGGCAGGCGGTTGTAGATCGCCGGCAGCACATCGGCACCGAAGGAATAGCCAGCCAGCACAAAGCGCTGCACATGCCACTTGTCGCGGTACTGCTGCATCAGCCGCGACAGGTCGGCGGCGCTCTGCTCCGGGCTCTTGTGCTGCCAGTAGTAGCGCAAGGTGTCGATGCCCACCACCGGATAACCGGCAGCGGCCATGTGCTCGGCCGAAGCGCGGTCGAGGTCACGCCAACCGCCGTCACCTGAATAAAACAGGGTCAGGGTATCGGCCGCTTGCGCCGAAGGGTGCTCGATCACCGGCATCGCCGCGCCCTGGCCGGCGAGCAGGTGCTGCAGCTGCTCGGCCAGCAGCGTCGGCAGCGGCGTGCCCAGCGCGCCAATACGCGGCTCACCGTTACCCTGCTCGCGCAGGAAGCGCGCGTTGTCATCACCTGGATTGTCGTTCCACAGGGCGATCCAATGGCCGTGCTCGGCCTTGTTCGGCAAGGGCTCGGCGCAATCGGGCTTGGCCAGGTCGAAGCCGACCGACAGCGCCTGGGCCTGATCGTCGCGCTGCGCCGCCAGCCAGCGCCAGGCCGAGGCCGCTGCCGGGCCAATACCGGCCACCAGGGTCGGCGCGCCGCCGAGACGCTCGCTGGCCTGGCTGAGCATCTGCTGCTGCGCCTTGCAGTCGCCCGCGACGAAGGGCAATTGCAGCAGGCGCATATCACCCACTTCGGCAAAGCGCCGTAGCGTGCTTTCGTCCAGCGCCTGGTCAGCCGGTGCAAGCAGTAGCACACGCTGACGCGCCTCACCCTGGCTCAGCAGTTGCGCCGAGGCGCCCTGTATCTGCACTGTCTGCAGATGCGCTACCGCATGCATCGACCACCACCAACCCACCGCGCCTGCAGCCAGGGCGGTAACCAGTAACAACCCACCCAGCGTCCTTGTCGTCCTGCTCATTTCAACGCCTCACCAATCCACCCAGGCCGCCCGCGATCAACGTTGCGGTGTCGGCCAATGCCACCCAGGGGTCGAGCCCGGCCGGTACGGCCAGGTAGCGCGGCTCCCACTGCGGCAGGAACTTGTCCTTGAAGCGGCGCAGGCCCTGGAAGTTGTAGAAACTCTCGCCACGGTCGAACACCAGGGCACCGAGGCGCAGCGGCAGTGGCGCGCCCTTGCGTGTCTGCAGGCCGGCCAGCGGCACCATGCCGAGGCTGAAACGGGCATAGCCCTCGCTCTGGAACTGCTGAATCAGGCCGAGCATGAGGAACTCCATGGTCGACTTCGGCGCATCCGGCAGCACACGCATGAGGTCGAGGCTGGCCACCGCGCGCGTCTCGCATTCCAGCAGGTTGGCGAAGGCCACCGCACGCCCCTCGAAACGCACCACCACGACGCGAAAATGCGCCAGGTATTCAGGACTGAAACGGCCCAGGGAGAAGCCCTTCTCGCGCACGCTCTTGCCCTGCAGCCAGGCATCGGAAATGGCATGCAGCTCGTCCATCGGCACCTGGCCAGGCGCATGGAATTCCAGACTCAGACCATCGCGCTGGCCGCGGTTCCAGGTGTAGCGCAGGGCCTTCATCTCCTTGCCGTTGCTGGCCAGGTCGAAAGTCTTCAGGTCGACCAGCGCTTCTTCGCCGAGCTTCAGCGCGGTCAGGCCGATATCGATATAGCCGGGCAGGTTTTCCGCGCGCACCTGATAGAACACCGGCCGCGCATGGTGGCGATCGCACAGGTCGCGGAACTGCCAGATCAGCTCGGCACGCGCCGCTGGCGGGCCAATAGGGTCGAACAGCGCCACCAGGCTGCGCCCACGCAGGGCGTACATGAGGAAGGCATCGCCGTCGGGGTGGAACAGCAGGGCTTTGTCGCCGCTCAGCGCCAGGCTACCCTCCGGCTGGCGCGAGGCCTGGACGATGGCGCGCGCACGCAGCAGCGTCTCCTTGTCGGGCAAGCTGATACTCGGCGGCGTGGCGCGCAGCAACCAAGTCAGGCCGACCGCCAGCAGCACCAGGGCACTGCCCAGTGCCGCCCGCAGACCGCGCGGGGCATTGGCATCCAGCTCGAACTGCCACCACAGCTGATGGCTGTATGCGACGTCCTGATAGGCGAACAACAGCAGCCACACCGAGGCCGCGATCACTCCGGCGGTGGCCGCCAGGACCAGGCCGGATGCCGGTACATCCATCAGCCGGCTACGCCGGTAGAACTCGCGGCGAAACAGCGCCAGCAGGCCAGCGATGGCCGCCAGCGCCAAAGCCTCCGGCCAGTCGAAGCCCTTGAGCAGCGACAGCACCACGCCCAGGCAAAGCAGCACCAGGGTCAGTGCCCAAGCCGCTGACAGGCGCCGGCGCAGCCCTTGCGCCAGCAGCAGGCAGAGCGTGCCGACCAGGCTGGCCGCCAGGTGCGAGGCCGCCACCAGTTGCGGCGGCATGAGGAAACCCAGCGCCTCCAGGCGTTCGTCCATGGTCGGCGTCACCCCAGAGAACAGCAGTACCGCGCCGGCGCAGAACACCAGCAGCGCCAGCAGTGGCGCTGCCATGCCGCTGGCCATGCGCGCCATCTGCCGCGGGAACCACAGGCGGCGCGCCTCGGCAGCCAGCAGCAGCAGGCCTGCGGCGACCAATGGCAGGATCACGTAAAGCAGGCGATAGAGCAGCATCGCCGCAACCAGCCCGGCCGGATCGATGCGTGAGGAAAAGGCCGCCAGCAGCACCGCCTCGAACACCCCGACGCCGCCCGGCACATGGCTGAGCACACCGGCTGCCAGCGCCAGCATGTAGATCAGTACGAAGGAAGAGAAAGGCGGCGCCTCGGGCAACAGCAGGTACAGCACGCTGGCGGCGATCAGCACGTCGAGGCTGCTGATCAACAGCTGCGTCAGGCTCATGCGCAGGCCCGGCAGACGCAGGCTGAAACGGCCCAGGTCGACCTGCCAGCAACCGGGAGCAGGGCGCTCGGCCAGGCGTTTGCGGCTGACCAGCAGCGCCACCGCCGTGGCGGCGACCAGCACGGCAACAGCCACTACCGTCAGCACAGGCTCGGACAAGCGCAGCGCGGCCGAGGCATCTTGCAGATCGAACAGGGCCGCCAGCGCCGCAAGAATCGGCAAGCTGACGCCGAGCGACAGGCTGGCGAACAGGCTCATGCGCGCCACATCGCCCGCGCCAAGACCGTTGCGCCCATACAAGCGATAACGCACCGAACCGCCGGACAACGCCGACAGGCCCACGGCATTGCCAATGGCGAAGGCGCAGAAACCGCCGAGCGCCAGGGTCGGCGGCGGCAGGTCGACGTTGGCATAGCGGCTGGCCGACCACTCGTAGGCGAGCATCACCAGAAAACCCAGCACGGTGGCCAGCAGTGCGCCGAGCAGGGCTTGCGGCGGTACCGCGGCCAGCGATTCACGCACCTGATCCGGATTGATCTCGCGTACCAGGTGCCAGCAGGCGACCAGCGCCAGGCCGAACAACAGCAGCGACAGACCGAGGCCGATCAAGTGACGGTTGCGTTGCAGCCAGCCGGGTTGTGAAGAGGGAAGAAGATCAGGCGCATCAGCGCCCTGGGCGGGAAGTTCGGGTACCGCTCGACTCATGTCGAAAACGCCTCTGATGGACGCAGCCTCGGAGTGAGGTTTTGATCAGAGTGTAGATGTAACAAAATGTTCCATTTATCCGAAACATTCGTCGCGAATATTCAGGCTGGCCGCAGCCGCTTAGGCCTCGCCGAGGAAACGCAGGCCCGCCCCTTCGGCATCCACACGCATCACTTCCATCTTCAGTACCGGCGCAGGGAAAGGCAGATCCTGCACTTGGCCAGTCACTTCGGTGCCGACCGAGAGGCCGGTGATGTCCGGGTGCTTCACGTAGACGCCGCTATCGGACAGGTCACGGGTCTGTGCCAGCAGCTCACCGAAACTGGGGTGGCTGATCTTGATCCGGCACTTCATCGGGGTACGCACCTGCTGACGCTGGTTCGGCATGACGGCTCCATAAATGGACGAGCGATGTCGCCTTTAATAGCGCATTAGCGCGCAGGCGCCCAGCATGTGGCGGAAAAAAGGCGCCATCAAGGCGCCTTCGTTCGTCATCGTGTTCGCTGACAGTACATCAGTACCACTTGGCCTCGCCTTCTGGGCGTTTCTTGAAGCGCTTCATGCTCCACATGTACTGGCTCGGATAGTTGCGCACGTAGCGCGACACCACCTCGCTCATCGCCGCCACGCCTTCTTCCACGCTCTCGCTGTACATGCCTTCCGGCGCCGCTTCGAGGATAACCTTGTAGCCGCTGCCATCTGGCAGGCGTAGTGCGTGCAGGAACACACCGACCGCCTTGCCGCCAGTGAGCATGCCGGGAACGAACTTGCTGGTCAGCGCAGTGGTGCCGAGGAAGGGCACGAACACGCCCGACGAACGGCTCGGTTCCGGGTCGGCAGGAATGCCCACGGCGCCACCTTTGCGCACCTCCTTGATGACGCTGAGGATACCTTCCTTGGTCGAGGGCGCGACGCGGTTACCCATCTGCACGCGCTGCTCGCGCAGCAGGTCGTCGACTGCCTTGAGCTTGGGCGGGCGGTAGAAAATGATCGGTTTGCACTGGTTGCAGTAGAAGTGGTTGAGCACTTCCCAGTTGCCCAGATGACTGGTGATGCCGACCACGCCCTTGCCCGAGGCCAGCGCCTGCTGCAGCACGTCCAGGCCTTCGACTTCGCGCACCAGCTTGAGCGATTTCTGCGCCGGCCAGATCCAGGCGCAGGCGCTTTCGGTCAGGGTCTTGCCGATGTCCTTGAGGCTCTGCCCGACCAAGCGCTCACGCTCGGCCTCGCTGAGCTCGGGGAAGCACTTGGCCAGGTTGATGCGCACCACGTCACGCGACCCGTTCGGCAGCTTCCACATCAGCCAGCCGATGGCATTGCCCACGGCCTGCACGGCGCGCCAGGGCAGCAGTGCGAACAGGCGCAGGAAACCCACCACCAGGGCGCCCTTGAGTTTTTCCACGACAGACTCCAACCGCTCAGAAAAGCGCCAATTGTAGCGGCCAGGGACCGCGCAGTCAGTAAAGGCTCGTCCTAAGCCTCTGCTGCAGATCGCGTTCGTAGGCCTCGATATCGAACTCCTCATAGATGCAGCGGAAGATATCGCCGGCGCTCGGCAGGCTGGCGCGTTCGACCTGACGCGAGGCATCCCACAGACCCGAACGCACCACCGCCTTGGAGCACTGGAAGTAGCAACTGTCGATATGAATGCGCAGCACGCTGCGCGGCAGCTTGCCCTGCGCACGGCCCAGTTCGAGCAGCCCGGGGTCGAGGGAGATTTCGGCGCGGCCATTGACCCGCAGGCTCTCACCGACGCCCGGAATCAGGAACAGCAGCGCTATCTGCGGGTTGTGCACGATGTTGCGCAGGCTGTCGATGCGGTTGTTGCCGGGGCGATCCGGCAGTAGCAAGGTTTGGTCATCGAGAATCTGCACGAAACCCGGCGCATCGCCCCGCGGTGAGCAATCCAGGCCATCCGGGCCAACGCTGGCCAGTACCACAAAGGGCGAGGCCTGGATCAGTGCGCGGTAGGGTTCGATCAGTCGCGGCAACTCCTTGCGCCGCGAGCGCTCGTGGCTGTCGCCGTAAATGGCCTGCAGTTCGTCGAGGGTAGTGATGGTAGTCATGAGCCCTTCAGTTGCGCATAGCGGTCGCAGTCGGTGGTGTGGTCCATCACCATACCCGTGGCCTGCATGAAGGCATAGCAGATGGTCGGCCCGACGAAGTTGAAGCCCGCCTTCTTCAGCGCCTTGCTCATCGCCTCGGCTTCAGGCGTCACTGCCAGCATCTGGCTGCGGTCACTGAAATGGTTGATCTTCGGTACACCGCCGACGAACGACCAGAGCCAGGTTACCGGGTCCTCAAGCTTCAGCCAGGCCTGGGCGTTCTGCCGCACGGCCTTGAGCTTGAGGCGGTTGCGGATGATCCCGGGGTCCTGCATCAGCACCTCGATCTCTTCGTCGCTCAAGCGCGCCAAACGCTCGGCATCGAAGCCATGCAGCACCTGGCGATAACGCTCGCGCTTCTTCAGCACGGTGATCCACGACAGGCCAGCCTGGGCGCCTTCTAGCAGCAGCATCTCGAACAGGTGACCGGCATCGCGCTGCGGCACACCCCATTCCTCGTCGTGGTAGGCCTGGTAGAGCGGATCGTCGGTACACCAGAAGCAACGGGGCATGGCGGCAGGCCTCAGTAAGGGTCGAAGCGACGACTATAGCGGCAAAATAACTGGATATAAATACAGCCTTATGCGTCATGAATGATGCCGATGTGCCGTAGCCTGCGGCCTGCGTCGAGTTTCGATATACTCCCCGGCTTTCCCTCGCAAGCCTCCACAGGTGATTTTTTCGTGAGCCAGACCAAGCCTGCCGTGCGCACCTTCCAGGACCTGATCCTGGCCCTGCAGAACTACTGGGCCGAGCAGGGCTGCGTGGTGCTGCAACCCTACGACATGGAAGTAGGCGCCGGCACCTTCCACACCGCCACCTTCCTGCGCGCCATCGGCCCGGAGACCTGGAACGCCGCCTACGTGCAGCCTTCGCGTCGCCCGACCGACGGCCGCTACGGCGAAAACCCCAACCGCCTGCAGCACTACTACCAGTTCCAGGTGGTCTTGAAGCCCAACCCGGAGAACTTCCAGGAGCTGTACCTGGGTTCGCTTAAGGCCATCGGCCTCGACCCGGAAGTGCATGACATCCGCTTCGTCGAGGACAACTGGGAATCGCCGACCCTCGGCGCCTGGGGCCTGGGCTGGGAAATCTGGCTCAACGGCATGGAAGTCACCCAGTTCACCTACTTCCAGCAGGTCGGTGGCATCGAGTGCTACCCGGTGACCGGCGAGATCACCTACGGCCTGGAGCGCCTGGCCATGTACCTGCAGGGCGTCGACTCGGTCTACGACCTGATCTGGACCGACGGCCCGTTCGGCACCGTGACCTACGGCGACGTGTTCCACCAGAATGAGGTGGAGCAGTCCACCTACAACTTCGAGCATGCCAACGTCGAGAAGCTGTTCGAGCTGTTCGATTTCTACGAGAGCGAAGCCAACCGCCTGATCGAGCTTCAGTTGCCGCTGCCGACCTACGAGATGGTGCTCAAGGCCTCGCACACCTTCAACCTGCTCGACGCCCGCCGCGCCATCTCGGTAACCGCGCGTCAGCAGTACATCCTGCGCGTGCGCACCCTGGCCCGCGCCGTGGCGCAGAGCTATCTGCAGGCGCGCGCCAAGCTCGGCTTCCCCATGGCCACCCCCGAACTGCGTGACGAAGTACTGGCCAAGCTGGAGGCGCAAGCATGAGTGCACACGATTTCCTGGTCGAACTGGGCACCGAAGAGCTGCCACCGAAAGCCCTGAAAAGCCTCGGTGACGCCTTCCTCGCCGGTATCGAGAAAGGCCTCAAGAGCGCTGGCCTGGGCTACACCGCCAGCCGCGTGTATGCCGCGCCGCGCCGCCTCGCGGTGTTGGTCGAGCAGCTCGAAGAGCAGCAGGCCGACCGCAGCATGAACCTCGATGGCCCGCCCATTCAGGCCGCCTTCGACGCCGACGGCAATGCGACCCAGGCCGCCCTCGGCTTCGCCCGTAAGTGCGGTGTGAACATCGCCGATATCGACCGCAGCGGCGCAAAACTGCGTTTCGCCCAGCACATCCCCGGCCAGCCGGCGGTGAACCTGCTGCCGACCATCGTGCAGGACTCGCTGAACGACCTGCCGATCCCCAAACGCATGCGCTGGGCCGCCCGCCGCGACGAATTCGTGCGCCCGACCCAGTGGCTGGTGATGCTCTTCGGCGACGCCGTGGTCGACTGCGAGATCCTCGCGCAGAAGGCCGGTCGCGTGTCCCGTGGCCACCGCTTCCACGCCAACCGTGACGTGCGCATCAGCAGCCCGGCGAGCTACGCTGAAGACCTGCGCAGCGCCTTCGTGCTGGCCGACTTCACCGAGCGCCGCGAGCTCATCGCCCGTCGCGTCGACGAGCTGGCCGCTGCCGAGCAGGGCAGCGCCATCGTGCCGCCGGCGCTGATGGACGAAGTCACCGCCCTGGTCGAATGGCCGGTGCCGCTGGTCTGCTCCTTCGAGGAACGCTTCCTCGAGGTGCCGCAGGAGGCGCTGATCAGCACCATGCAGGACAACCAGAAGTACTTCTGCCTGCTCGATGCGAACGGCAAGCTGCTGCCGCGCTTCATCACCGTGGCCAACGTCGAGTCCAAGGACCCGGCACAGATCGTCTCGGGCAACGAGAAGGTGGTGCGCCCGCGCCTGACCGACGCCGAGTTCTTCTTCAAGCAGGACAAGAAGCAGAAGCTCGAAGGTTTCAACCAGCGCCTGGCCAACGTGGTATTCCAGGCCCAGCTCGGCTCGGTGTTCGACAAGGCCCAACGGGTATCGGCGCTTGCCGGTTTCATCGCCCGCGCAGTCGGTGGCGACGCCCAGCGCGCCGCCCGTGCCGGCCTGCTGAGCAAGTGCGACCTGGCCACCGAGATGGTCGGCGAGTTCCCCGAGATGCAGGGCATCGCCGGTTACTACTACGCGCTCAACGACGGTGAGCCGCAGGACGTCGCCCTGGCCCTGAACGAGCAGTACATGCCACGCGGTGCCGGTGCCGAACTGCCAAGCACCCTGACCGGTGCCGCCGTGGCCGTGGCCGACAAGCTCGACACCCTGGTCGGCATCTTCGGTATCGGCATGCTGCCGACCGGCTCGAAAGACCCCTATGCCCTGCGTCGCGCTGCCCTCGGCGTGCTGCGCATCCTGATCGAGAAGGGCCTGGATCTGGACCTGGCCGCTGCGGTCGACTTCGCCGTCGCCCAGTACGCCGGCAAGATCAAGACCGATGGCCTGGCTGCCCAGGTGCTGGAATTCATCTTCGACCGCCTGCGCGCGCGCTACGAAGACGAAGGCATCGAAGTGGCCGTTTACCAGGCCGTGCGCGCAGTCAACCCGACCTCGCCGCTGGACTTCGACCAGCGCGTGCAGGCCGTGCAGACCTTCCGCAAGCTGCCGCAGGCCGCTGCCCTGGCCGCTGCCAACAAGCGCGTGTCGAACCTGCTGAGCAAGGCCGAAGGCGGCGTCGCCGCCCAGGTCGAAGCGCACTACTTCGATAACCCCAGCGAATTCGCCCTGCACGCCGCCATCCAGCAGGCCGACCAGGCGGTGCAGCCACTGGCCGCGGCCCGGCAGTACAGCGAGGCCCTGGCCAAGCTGGCCAGCCTTCGCGAGCCGGTGGATGCCTTCTTCGAGGCGGTGCTGGTCAATGCCGAGGACGCCCGTGTGCGCGCCAACCGTTACGCCCTGCTGGCCCGCTTGCGCGGGCTGTTCCTCGGCGTGGCGGATATCTCGTTGCTGGGCTAACGCCCAGCGGCGGCAAGCTACAGGCTTCATGCGGCACACAGGCCGCTGCTGACTTGTAGCTTGCGGCTTGGAGCTTGCAGCTATGAAATTGCTGATCCTCGACCGCGACGGTGTCATCAACCATGACTCCGACGCCTATATCAAGACGCTCGACGAGTGGCTGCCGATCCCCTCGTCGATCGCTGCTATCGCACGCCTGTCGAAGGCCGGCTGGACAGTGGCCGTGGCCACCAATCAGTCCGGCATCGCCCGTGGTTATTACGACCTGGCGACCCTGGAGTCGATGCACGCACGCCTGCGCGAGCTGGTGGCAGAGCAGGGTGGTGAGGTCGGCCTGATCGTGCATTGTCCGCACGGGCCGGACGACGGTTGCGACTGCCGCAAACCGAAACCGGGCATGCTCAAACAGATCGCCGCGCACTACGCCACGGAACTGGCAGGAATCTGGTTCGTCGGCGATACCGGCGGTGACCTGCAGGCGGCGCTGGCCGTCGATTGTCAGCCTGTGCTGGTGAAAACCGGCAAGGGCGAGCGAACCCTGGCCAAGCCCCTGCCGCCAGGAACCCTGGTATTCGATGATCTGGCGGCTGTCGCCGATCAACTGCTCTCATAAGGTGTGAAGGTTCATGGCGCTAGTGCAGGCATTCAGAGTCACGCTTTTCTACCTGCTGCTGTCGTCCAGCTCGTTCTTCTGGTGCCTGATCAGCCTGGTGGTCGCACCGCTGCTGCCGTTCCGCCAGCGCTACCGTTTCGTCGTCCAGGCCTGGTGCAACTGCGGGGTGTGGCTGGCCAAGGTGATCGTCGGTATCCGCTATGAAGTGCGCGGTGTGGAGAACATCCCCGAGCGCCCCTGCGTGATCCTCTCCAACCACCAAAGCACCTGGGAAACCTTCTTCCTCTGCGGCTTCTTCGAGCCACTGTCGCAGGTGGTCAAGCGCGAGCTGCTGCGCGTGCCGTTCTTCGGCTGGGGCATGGCGTTGCTCAAGCCCATCGCCATCGACCGCAGCAACCCCAAGGCAGCGCTCAAGCAGCTGGCCAAGCAGGGCGATGAGCGCCTCAAGCAGGGCGCCTGGGTATTGGTATTCCCCGAAGGCACGCGAATTCCGCCGGGGCAGATCGGCAAGTTCTCCCGCGGCGGCACCGCCCTGGCAGTGAACGCCGGCTTGCCGGTGCTGCCCATCGCGCACAACGCCGGCGAGTTCTGGCCCAAGGTCGGTTGGTCGAAGCGCTCGGGAACGGTTCAGGTGATCATCGGCGCACCGATGTACGCCGAGGGCGAAGGCCCACGCGCCATCGCCGAGCTCAACGAACGTGCTTTTCAGTGGGTACGCCAGCAACAGACCGAACTGCGCGGCGAAGAGCCGCAGCTGAGCCGACTGGGCGAAACCGCCTGATCTGTGGATAAGCTGTGCGTCAAATGCAAGCAAAGCGCCATCACTGCTCGCATCTAGCTGATTTTCCTGGCGAATCCACTGCGCTAGGAAAATCCCGTAACAGGGTATAAGTTGTGGCTCACGCGTAACTGCCATTGGCCTTGCGGCTGCCAGTCGCCGCCGATAAATCCGCTTCGACCACGACGGGTTCACAGTCTCGCCCGCGGCATTGGCCGAAGATGGGACAAGAAAGGGAATTCGCTGCCATGCCGTCGATCTACCAGCTCAAACCGGCCTTCCAGAACCTGCTGCGCCCCGGCGTCGAACGCCTGCATGCCCGTGGCGTCACCGCCAACCAGGTGACCCTGGCCGCGGCCGTGGTCTCCGTGCTGCTCGGCGCCCTGCTCGCTGCGTTCAGCCACATCACCTGGCTGTTCGCCCTGATCCCCGTGTGGATGCTGCTGCGCATGGCCTTGAATGCCGTCGACGGCATGCTCGCCCGTGAATTCGGCCAGCAGTCGAAACTTGGCGCCTACCTCAACGAACTCTGCGACGTGATCGCCGACAGCGCCCTGTATCTGCCTTTCGCCCTGCTGACAGGCGTCTCACCGCTGCTGGTGATCGTCGTGGTGCTGCTGGCGGTGATCAGCGAATACGCCGGCGTGCTCGGGCCCATGGTCGGCGCCTCACGGCGCTATGACGGGCCCATGGGCAAGAGCGACCGCGCCTTCTGCTTCGGCGTGATCGGCGCAGGCGTCGCCACAGGCCTGCTGCCTGCCTTGTGGATCAATCTGCTGCTGAGCCTGATCCTCGCCCTGTTGCTCTACACCCTCTATAACCGCGTTCGCCATGGCCTGGCCGAAGTGGCCTGACCTGTCCTACGGAATAAGGAGATTCCATGCGCCCCGTACAACTGCACACCTTCAGCACCCATGACGGCGTCGAGCTGAGCTACCGCCACTGGCCGGCGACGGCGCCTACCAATGGCCCACGCCAGGCTTTGCTGCTGTTTCATCGCGGCCACGAGCATGGCGGACGCATGGCCCACCTGGTGGATGAGCTGGACCTGCCGCATTGCGACTTCTTCGCCTGGGACGCCCGTGGCCATGGCCTGTCGCCCGGTGCGCGTGGCGACAGCCCGAGCTTCGCCACCAGCGTGCGCGATGTGCAGACCTTTATCGAGCACATCGGCAGCCAGCACGCCATCGCCGAGGAGAACCTGGCGGTGGTGGCGCAAAGCGTCGGTGCGGTGATCATCTCCACCTGGGCCCACGACTACGCGCCCAAGGTGCGCTGCCTGGTGCTCGCCTCGCCGGCGTTCAAGGTCAAGCTCTACGTGCCCTTCGCCCGCCCCGGCTTGAAGCTGCTGCACGCCTGGCGCGGCAATTTCTTCGTCAACAGTTACGTCAAGGCGCGCTTCCTCAGCCACGATCCCGAGCGTATCGCCTCGTTCGAGAACGACTCGCTGATCGCCCGGCCGATTTCGGTGACCATGCTGCTCGGCCTGTACGAAGCGGCCGACCGTGTCGTCGCCGACGCCCAGGCGATCCAGGTGCCGACGCAATTGCTGATCTCCGGTGCCGACTTCGTCGTCCATCGCAAACCGCAGGAAGACTTCTTCGAACGCCTCGGCAGCCTGCGCAAGGAAAAGCACCTGCTGCCCGGCTTCTTCCACGACACCCTCGGTGAACGTGACCGCGCTCACGCGCTGAGCCGCGCGCGACGCTTCATCCTGCGCAACTTCGAAGAGCCGGTAACGCGGCCGTCGCTGCTCGATGCCGATCGCCTGGGCGCCACCTGTGCCGAAGCCGAAGAGCTGGCCGCGCCGCTGCCACGGAACTCGCTGCGCGACCTCTACTGGCGCGCCACCCGTGCCAGCATGCGCCTGGGCAGTAGCCTGTCGGCCGGGGTCAAGCTGGGCTTCGATACCGGCTTCGACTCCGGCAGCACCCTCGATTACGTCTACCGCAACCAGCCGACCGGCAAGGGCGCGCTGGGCCGCCTGATCGACCAGAACTACCTGGACTCCATCGGCTGGCGCGGCATTCGTCAGCGCAAACTGCATGCCGAAGAGCTGCTGCGCCTGGCCATGAGCAAACTGCGTGAAGCGAACAGGTCGGTGCGCATCGTCGATATCGCCGCCGGCCATGGCCGCTACATCCTCGAATCACTGGAAGGCCAGGAGCAGCGCCCCGACGCGATCCTGCTGCGCGACTACAGCGACATCAACGTGCGCGACGGCAATGCCCTGATCCAGCAGAAGGGCCTGGGCGACATCGCCCGCTTAGTTAAAGGCGATGCCTTCGACCGCGAGGATCTCGCCACGCTCGACCCTAAACCGACCCTGGCGGTGGTCTCCGGCCTGTATGAACTGTTCGGCAGCAACCAGATGGTCGGCGACTCGCTGGCCGGCCTGGCAGCTGCGGTCGAGGAGGGCGGTTATCTGGTCTACACCGGCCAACCCTGGCACCCGCAGCTGGAGCTGATCGCCCGTGCTCTGACCAGCCACCGTGACGGTCAGGCCTGGGTCATGCGCCGGCGCAGCCAGGCGGAAATGGATCAGTTGGTCGAGGCCGCAGGCTTTCGCAAGGTCGCGCAGCGCATCGACCAATGGGGCATCTTCAGCGTGTCCCTGGCCCAACGGGTGAAGTGATGGAGCACGCCCGCGAACAAGGATTGTGGAAGCGCGGCGTACTCTGGCTGCTGCTGCTCGGCCCGCTGTTCTTCGCCAGCTACGGCTTCGCCAACTGGTTCACTGGGCAGCGCGCTGACGTCGACAGCCTGGTCTTCGCCTGGGAGCCGCAGATACCGTTGTGGCCCTGGACTATCGTGCCGTACTGGTCGATCGACCTGCTCTATGGCCTGTCCTTCCTGTTGCCGGCCTGCCGCCGCGAAATGGATCGCCACGCCTTGCGCCTGCTTGCCGCGCAGGTGATCTGCGTCGCCTGCTTCCTGCTCTGGCCACTGCGCTTCACCTTCGAGCGGCCGCCACTGGATGGCACCTTCGGCCTGATGTTCGACGTGCTGATGGGCTTCGACAAACCCTTCAACCAGGCGCCCTCGCTGCATATCACCCTGCTGGTGATCATCTGGGCGATGTTCGCCAATCACACCCGCGGGCTGTTCTGGCGTGGCCTGCTGCATCTTTGGATGGCGCTGATCGGCATGTCCGTGCTGACCACCTGGCAGCACCATTTCATCGACGTGCCCACCGGGGCGCTGGCCGGCTTCTTCTGCCTGTGGCTGCTGCCGCTGCAGGGCGATACGCCGCTGAATCAAATGCGCCTGAGCAGCGATCCACGGCGTTGGCGCCTGGCGCTGCGCTACAGCCTCGGTGCACTGGCGTGCACGGCGCTGGCCGTCAACCTGGGTGGTGCCTGGCTGTGGCTGTTCTGGCCGGCCGTTGCCCTGACGATGGTCACGCTCAACTACCTGCTGTTCGGTGCTGGCGGCTTCCAGAAGCAAGCCGACGGTCGCCTCAGTCCGGCCGCTACGGTCTTGCTCGCACCCTATCTGCTCGGCGCCTGGATCAATTCGCGGTTGTGGACGTTTCGCCAGCCGTCGCCCAGCCAGGTGGTAGAGGGCATTTACCTCGGCCGCCTGCCGGGCACGGGCGATCTCGATGGCTACGCAGCCCTGGTCGACCTGTGCGCCGAACTGCCGCTGCAGCGCACGCCACCCCACTATTGCAGCCTGCCATCGCTGGACCTGGTGGCGCCGGATGCGCTGACCTGTCTACGCGCCGCCGAGGCCATCGAACACCTGCGTCATCACGGCCCGCTGCTGGTGTGCTGTGCCCTGGGTTATTCGCGCAGTGCCACTGCCGTGGCGGCCTGGCTGCTGCACAGTGGCCGCTGCCACAACGTCGAGTCCGCCGTAGAACTGATCCGCCAAGCGCGGCCGCAGGTCGTGCTCGGCCCGCAGCATCTGGTCGCGC
This sequence comes from Ectopseudomonas composti, assembly GCF_900115475.1. Classification (GTDB taxonomy): domain Bacteria; phylum Pseudomonadota; class Gammaproteobacteria; order Pseudomonadales; family Pseudomonadaceae; genus Aquipseudomonas; species Aquipseudomonas composti. The sequence continues at coordinate 163,865 of NZ_FOWP01000005.1, read as the reverse complement.
TGCAATCCATGATCGATGCGCAAGCGGGGCTGGAGGTCGCTCATGCAGGCTGATCTGCTGCTGGTCGCGGCGCTGTTACGACGTGGTCGCAGCCTCGATCATTGCTCCAGCGCGCTGAGCCTGGTCGCCGTGGTCTTCGGCCTGGCGCCATGGCTTGGCGCCGCCGCGAGCCTGATCCTGGCGCTGATCTGCGCCGCGCTGCTGAGCGCTGGCCTGGCCGAAAAATACTGGGCGCTACGTGTGGCCCTGGATGCCGAACTGTTCCAGCGCCTGGCCGAGGCTGGCGACCAACTCGACAGCCAGACTCATGCGCTGGATCAGGCGCTACAGAATCTGGGCCTGCAAAATGCGCAGCAGGCTGGCCGCGCCTGGAGCCTTCGCTCTCAGGGCGCACTCGGCCTGCTACGCAAACAGGCGCTGTGTCTGCTGCTACAGATCGTCATCGTCGTACTCGGGTTCTTCATCGTTTTCGCTTAAGGAGTCGCCATGCTCGCTGCATTGACCGCTTTCGCCATCACCTCGGCAGCTCGCCTGCTGACCGGTGCCCGAGCCCTGTGGCTCGGCAGCACCGCGCAGGCGACACAACGGCTGTACTACGCCAACCACAGCAGTCATGGCGATTTCGTCCTGCTCTGGGCGTCGCTGCCACCGGAGCTGCGCAAGCGCACCCGGCCGGTAGCCGGCGCCGACTACTGGCAGAAGCCAGGGGTGCGCAGCTTTCTGATCAACAAGGTGTTCAACGGTGTGCTGGTTGACCGCGAGCGCAAGGAGGAAGGGGTCAACCCGCTGCAGGCGATGCTCGATGCGCTGGACGGCGGTGACTCGCTGATCATCTTCCCCGAGGGCACGCGCAACCTCGGCGATGAGCCGTTGCTGCCGTTCAAGAGCGGCCTTTATCACCTGGCTCAGGCGCGGCCGGACGTGGAGCTGGTGCCAGTGTGGATCGCCAACCTCAACCGGGTGATGCCCAAGGGCAGGGCGCTGCCGCTGCCGCTGCTGTGCACCCTGAGCTTCGGTGCGGCACTGGAGCCCATCGAGGGGGAGGGCAAAGATGCCTTCCTGGAACGCGCGCGTAACGCCCTGCTGGCACTGGCACCCGAGGAGGCCTGAGATGGATAACAACACTTTGCTGCTGTTCGCCGGTATCGGTGCTCTGCTGTTGCTGGCCAGCCTGGTCGGCTTCGTCCTCAAGCGGCGCAGTGGCGATCAGCCCAACCCGGTGATCGACAACCTCAACGCGCGGATCAACGCCTGGTGGGTGATGGTGCTGGTAATCGGCATCGCCTTCCTGTTCGGCAACGTCGGCGTCGTCGTGCTGTTCTACTTCGTGTCGTTCTATGCGCTGCGCGAGTTCATGACGCTGACGCCGACCCGGCGCAGCGACTACCCGGCACTGGTAGCCGCCTTCTACTTCGCCCTGCCGATGCAATACCTGCTGATCGCCCTGGGCTGGTATGGCCTGTTCGCTATCTTCATCCCGGTCTACCTGTTCCTGCTGCTGCCAATCCTCGCCTCGCTGGGCGGCGACACCACGCGCTATCTGGAGCGCGCGGCCAAAGTGCAGTGGGGGTTGATGATCGCCGTGTACTGCATCTCTTCGGTACCGGCGCTGCTGACCCTGGACATCCCCGGCTACGAGGGGCGCAACCTGCTGCTGATCGCCTGGCTGATCATCGTCGTGCAGCTCTCCGACGTGCTGCAGTACGTCTGCGGCAAGCTGGCCGGCAAGCACAAGATCGCACCGAATCTCTCGCCCTCGAAAACCGTGGAAGGCTTTGTCGGTGGCGTAGCCCTGGCCACGTTGATCGGCGCCATGCTGTGCTGGATCACGCCGTTCGCCTTCTGGCAGGCCGCGCTGTTCGCCCTGCTGGTGTGCATCCTCGGCTTCGCCGGCGGCCTGGTGATGTCGGCGATCAAACGCGACCGCGGGGTGAAGGATTGGGGCCACATGATCGAAGGCCACGGCGGCATGCTCGACCGCCTGGACTCCGTGTGCTTCGCCGCCCCGGTGTTCTTCCACATGGTGCGCTACTGGTGGGCCTGATCTAATACAAGCAATGGGGCAGGGGATTGCACTAGAGTTAAGCAACCCCCAAGAACCAGAAGGCCGATATGGTCGCCCACACCCAGACACTGTTCGGAGCCGTCGCGCTGGTCGCCGTGATCATGGGCAGCTGTCTGATCCTGGTCGGCCAGCTTCGTCATCGCGACGGCATGCTCACCACCGGGCTGGGCATGCTCTCCCATGCACTGGCCTACATCGGCTTCACCCTGTTCGGGCAGGCCTCGATGTGGCTGACCTACGTGCTGGCCAACACCTTGCTGTCCACCGCGCTGGCGTTCTATACGGTCAGCCTGCCGCTGATCCACGGCCGCCGTCCGCCCTGGCGGCTGGCCTTTGCCTTCCCGCTGCTGCTAGGCGCGTTGCTCAGCCTGCTGATCGCCACCGAAGAACCCCGCCAATTGGTGGCCTGCCTGCTGCTGTTCACTCAATGCCTGGTGATCCTGCGTTTGAGCCGTCTCCATGCCGTGCAGGGTGGGCGCGCCCATCGCATCCTGATGATAGGTGCAGGCATCAGCCTGTTCGGCCTGGGCATTCGCGTGGCGGTCATCCTCAGCGGTGCCCCGGCGGAGATGCACTACGACGTCAGCAACCTCAAGCAGACGGTATCGGTCGCCCTCGGCGCCGCCACCATCATCATGTTCTCCTTTGGCCTGGTATTGCTGTCGCGCGAGCGCATCGAATCGGAGCTGCGCCAGACCGCCCTGCGCGACACGCTTACCAGGCTGCCCAATCGCCTGGCGATACTCGAACGACTCACCGACGAGCTGGAGCGCGCTCGCCGCCAACACACCCCGCTGTCCATCGCCATGCTCGATCTGGATCACTTCAAGCTGATCAACGACAGCCACGGCCATCTAGTCGGCGATGACGTGCTCAGGCACTGCGCCGACCATCTTCAGCAGCGCCTGCGGCGTAACGACAGCATCGGCCGTTATGGTGGTGAGGAATTTCTGCTGATCCTGCCCGGCACCGACGCCAACGGCGCGCTGGAGCTGGTCGATCAGCTTCGCCAATCCCTGACCCAGCAACCGGCGCAGGTCGACGACAAGACCATCACCTTGAGCTTCAGCGCCGGTGTTTACGGCAGCACCAGCCCCGTCGCCGAGGACATCACCGGCATGCTGCTCAAGGCCGACACCGCGCTCTATCGCGCCAAGCATGCCGGGCGTAATACGCAGGTTCTGGCCACGGCGGACTGAGGGAACGGGCTCGGATTTACTGGTGATCTCTGGAAGGCCAACAGCTTTCTTCTGGCGACCTGAATCATGCTTGGCTACCAACGCTCAGCGGCGCCTGACTTTTTTCAGGCAACAAAAAACCCGCCGAAGCGGGGTTTTTAAGACCTTCCGACATCCTGTCGTTTGCCGTCCTGGCGCGGTCTGTCTTCCGTGACTCGGGACATCCAGTTCCCGGTATGTGTGAGTAGATTAACCAGCCCACGGAAGCGGCGGGAGAGGTCTGTTGCGCTTCGACGTGTAAGCCTTTTGCCATAGGGGCAATCGCAAAAGACCCTGACTTGAAGCCTGACGCTAATCAGATGGCAGCTTTACTCGTCCACAAACACGCCACACAGATCGATCACGAAGCGCGCAGGTTGCGCTTCGCCTGCAGCTACGACGATGAACACCGAATGATTGGCGTCTCGACCCGTAACGCGCTGCACGTAGAGCGCAAGATTTCCTTGCTTATACGCGGGCGTATCGCCTAGAAAATCCAGATGCTTTCTTGCGCCAGGAATCAGGCATACCAGCGCATCTGCCTGCCGTTCACCCAGTTCCCATAAATACTGGACCTGCCGGTTGTCGAAGAGCACTGGTCCGAAATCTGTCGTATCCAACATTGAGCTGAACACATAGAAATCACTTTCAGTCCCATCGAATAGTCGTTTTTTAACAGGATTACTCATGATTCCTTAATAAAAACACAGACAGATTTATTTACCCACAACAGGTGTGAAGAAATTAAATCTGCCCCTTTTCCCATTTTTTACTCTTCGCTAGGGCATGCGCATTAGCGCGGTCTTTAGGCGCTTCAGCAAGATCGGATCGGTGAGACACGCGTCAGGACGTAGGCCATCGAGCGCCGGCACCTGCTGCTCGACCCACCATAGCCCTTCTTCTAGGCCCCTTTTCCCATAGATGACCACCGCGATGTCATCATGACCATCAAGGCGCTGAGCTAGGATGCTAGCCTTGGCATCGTTGTAATCCTCTCGGTAGAGGTCAACATAGTTGTCCCAGGTCTCGTCGCCAGGATAATCGTGCTCCAGTAGTTCCATTAGAAGCCTCCAAAGGAAATGAGGTTGGCACCTGTGGGGTTTCGCGCCGAAGGAGCCAATATGCCGTCGTAGCCGTTGCTCTTGGCCCAGTCGCCTATTTTGTGGGTGACATTGTACTTTGAACCGGTAATGTCTCTCAGGGAAACACCAAGTTGAGATCTGACCTTAGGGTTGGTCAGATCTAGAACATTGTTCAGACTGACCTTCTTGCTGACTAGCACTCGAGTGGATAAATCGACTTTCCAGTGCGTGACCTCGGCCATCGCCGTCTTCTTAGAGTTAGCCCCATATACGCCGCCGAGCCCCGGTTTGGTATACCGCTGAGTCGAGGCTACGCTCCATTTGTGCGCCGTCCATGTCGTACTGATCCGGCCTGGCTCCTCGAAGCGGTACACGGTACGGCTGACCCGCCTACCAGCTGGAGGCGTCGAGCATTTCATTAGTCCAAACGGATCGACCCACTTGATCGGATTCTCCGCATACTGATACGCATTGAGGCCACCCGCTAACCCAATCGGATCCGGGCTGATAAAGCGTCCGATATCCGGATCGTAGAACCTGAAGGTGTTGTAGTGCAGCCCGGTTTCGCGGTCTAGGTACTGGCCCTGGAAGCGCAGGTTCTGCTCTTCGACGAAGAAGCTTTCCTGTGTTTCGGCCAGGGTGTTGCCCCACACCTGGTAGCGCGCCTGCCAGATGCAGCGGCCGTCGTCTTCGGTGAGTTGCTGCGGTAAGCCGTTAGGATCGTTGTGGTAGTAGCGCAGGCGCGCGTGTTCGCCCTGGCCATCGATGCGCGCCAGCGGGTCGTAGCTGCCTTCGTCGTAGAGGTAGAGGCTGCGCCGGCCGTTGCGGGTCTCGCTGAGCAGGCGCAGGCCGCTCCAAGCTATCGGATAGGCATGCGCAGGTTTACCAGTCGAACATCGCGGTGTAGCTCTTCTGATCGCCGACACCGCGCAGGCAACTGGCGCTCTGAGCCAGCACTGATGGCTCCAGCTGGCCCTTGATCAGTCGAATGGCCTTGTATTGCGAACGACACTCCAGCTTGTGATCCGCCACGGGGATTACATGCAGCACCATGACAATCGGCACATTCTTAAAAGTTTCTACATGTGCCTGACCATCCTTACCAACACTGAAATGACATGGCGAGGGAATGTCCAGCGTCAGTACGCTCTGGTCTGGCTTGCGCAATATGCAGGCCCGCCTGGTGCTCTCCAGTATATAAGTCTGCCCTGCCAAAGCTACTTGCTCCGGGTAGCTAGATTTGTCTGAGGCAAGCGGTGGTGTCGATTCGGCGCATACACAAAAACTGGTCAGCATACCGAGCATCAGTAAAAGTGTACGAAGACGCTTGCTCATGCCGGCTCCTTGAACTAGACGGAAAAATCTGTCTCGAACAGCACTTAATTTACACGTTAATCGATTGATCTAGAAGAAAGGCTGCCTTTCCATCAAAAACTTAATTAAAACAAAAGGAGGAAATAGTTACCTGAAACTCTTTGGCCAGAAACAAATATCTACCCATCCTTATTTCATATCAGTCACCTTGAAAAGCACTTATGTATTTCAGGCGTTATGGCTATCTCTCCCTATTGATTAGACATTTTAAACACCTGACTACTCTGAACCTGAACGGCCCCGCATTTTTCATTACTAGCCATCGGTTTTCCTGTGGCGAATGTTAAAATCCAGACAAAGATGAAAACTGGCTATAAACCTCAATATTGAGAACCTCCAATCAACAATAGCTGAAATGATCTCCATCTTTAGGTTCGTTACTATTTGCTAGGTTGTCCACCATCCAGGTAGATGAACGGCAATAAGCGCAAACTATGCAACAGATATTAGGACTATTCTTGAATGGAGCTCACAAAGAGGTGAATCAGTCTTTAGACTTCTTAACAATTCTGCGTCGGCACTTCCCGGTATTCATTGCTGCGTTTTTTCTGGCGCTTTTTTCCCTGGCGGTCAGTCAGATTCTGCTGCTGGAGTTCTATCCGCCCAGCCTGGATGACTATGGCATCTACATGATGCTGGGCAGCTGCGGCATATCCTTGTACCTGTGTGGCGCCAACCTTCTGGTGATTCGCGGCCGCCCCTGGGCGGTATGGCTGGTCGTGGCAGCCATGGCCGTCTGCATGCTGGTAGTGCTCGTCCACTGGGGTAGGCGCGCGCCAGACGTGATGTATTCCATCGGCCTGCTACTGCCACTGGCTGCTCTGCTGACGCTCAACAGCAAGCGCTATCGCGCGATGCTAGTGGCCATGGTGGAAATACGAGGCCAACGCGCAGCGTGGCGCAAGCGCTTCAAGTAAGAAGGCCAGCGCTACATCCCACAAAGAGCTCTACTCAAATTAAAAAGCCCCTGTCGACTCGCATCGGCAGGGGCTTTTCTTTGATGAGCAGGTAATCCTGCCCATCTGTCCACAGCATCAGAAGTCCAGGTTCGACACCGCCAGGGCGTTGGATTCGATGAAGTCGCGGCGCGGCTCCACGGCATCGCCCATCAGGGTGTTGAAGATCTGGTCAGCTGCAATGGCGTCCTCGATGGTCACCTTGAGCATGCGACGCACTTCCGGGTCCATGGTGGTTTCCCACAGCTGATCCGGGTTCATCTCGCCGAGACCTTTGTATCGCTGGATGCTGTGGCGCTTGGTGCTTTCGGTCATCAGCCAGTCCAGCGCTTGCTTGAAGGTGCTGACCGGCTTCTTGCGCTCACCACGCTGCACGTAGGCACCTTCTTCCAGCAGGTTGTTCAGCTGGTCACCCAGCGCAGTGACCGTTTTATAGTCATTGCTGGCGAAGAAGTCGCGGTTAAAGGTGGTGTAGCTGGACAGGCCGTGTGCCTTGACCTCTACCTCCGGCAGCCAGACGTGGCGCTCGCGGTCTTCGCGCAGGCTGGCGGTGTAGGTCTGGCCAGACTTCTCCATCGTCTTCAGACGCGCGCTGAAGCGCTCCATCCAGGCTTGCATGCCGGCATGATCAGCCAGTTGCTCAAGGCCGATACGGGGCAGATAGACGAAGTGCTCGGTGATGTCCTTGGGATAGACGCGTGACAGGCGATCCAGGGTCTTCATCACGCCACGGTATTCGCCGACCAGTTTCTCCAATGCACCGCCGGACAGACCTGGGGCATTCTCGTTGACGTGCAAGCTGGCGTCTTCCAGAGCCGACTGGGTCATGTATTCATCCATGGCCTCGTCGTCCTTGATGTACTGCTCCTGCTTGCCTTTCTTCACCTTGTACAGCGGCGGCTGAGCGATGTAGATGTAGCCACGCTCGACCAGCTCCGGCAGTTGGCGGAAGAAGAAGGTGAGCAGCAGGGTACGGATGTGCGAACCGTCGACGTCAGCATCGGTCATGATGATGATGTTGTGGTAACGCAGCTTGTCGATGTTGTATTCATCACGGCCAATACCACAACCGAGTGCAGTGATCAGCGTGCCGACTTCCTGGGAGGAAATCATGCGATCGAAACGCGCACGTTCAACGTTGAGGATCTTGCCCTTGAGCGGCAGGATGGCCTGGGTCTTGCGGTTACGACCCTGCTTCGCAGAACCGCCCGCGGAGTCACCCTCCACGATGTAGAGTTCGGACAGCGCCGGGTCTTTTTCCTGGCAGTCGGCCAGTTTGCCGGGGAGGCCAGCGATGTCCAGCGCCCCTTTACGACGAGTCATCTCACGCGCTTTACGGGCCGCTTCACGGGCACGGGCGGCATCGATCATCTTGCCGACCACGGCCTTAGCTTCGTTGGGGTTCTCCAACAGGAAGTCGGAGAAGTACTTGCCCATTTCCTGTTCAACCGCAGTTTTTACCTCGCTGGAGACCAGTTTGTCCTTGGTCTGCGAGCTGAATTTCGGATCCGGTACCTTGACCGAGATGATCGCAGTCAGGCCTTCACGGGCGTCGTCACCGGTGGTGGCAACCTTGAACTTCTTCGCCAGGCCTTCGGCCTCGATGTAGTTGTTCAGATGGCGGGTGAGGGCGGAGCGGAAACCGGCCAGGTGAGTGCCGCCGTCACGCTGAGGAATGTTGTTGGTGAAGCAGAGCAGGTTCTCGTTGAAGCTGTCGTTCCACTGCAGGGCCACTTCAACCCCAACACCGTCTTCTTCGCGCTGGATGTTGAAATGGAACACCTGGTTGACCACTGTCTTGTTGGTGTTCAAGTATTCAACGAAGGCTTTCAGACCACCTTCGTATTTGAACAATTCTTCCTTACCGGTGCGCTCGTCGCGCAGCAGGATGCCCACGCCAGAGTTGAGGAAGGACAGTTCGCGCAGACGCTTGGCCAGGATATCCCAGCTGAAGTGGATGTTGGCGAAGGTCTCTTCGGACGGTTTGAAGTGGATCTGCGTGCCGGTACCGTCGGTATCGCCGACAGCGGCCAGAGGCGCTTGCGGCACGCCATGCACATAGGTCTGTTCCCAGATCTTGCCACTACGGCGAATGGTCAGCACCAGCTCCTTGGAGAGGGCGTTTACCACCGATACACCTACGCCGTGCAGACCGCCAGACACCTTGTAGCTGTTGTCGTCGAACTTACCGCCGGCGTGCAGCACGGTCATGATGACCTCGGCCGCCGAGACGCCTTCTTCCTTGTGCATATCGACCGGAATACCACGGCCGTTATCACGCACACTGATCGACTCATCCGGGTGGATGGTGATGGTGATTTCGCTGCAATAGCCTGCCAGCGCTTCGTCGATCGAGTTGTCGACCACCTCGAACACCATGTGGTGCAGACCACTACCATCGTCAGTGTCACCGATGTACATCCCGGGACGTTTGCGTACGGCGTCCAGTCCTTTCAGCACCTTGATGCTGGAGGAGTCGTACGTTTGGTTCTCGCTCATGCCTTCACTCCCGATGGTCTTGGGTCTGGGTGATACGGCCATGTTCCACGTGGAACATGGCAACCGGCGTATCCGTCTGCCAGCCTTCCCTCAACAATTCATGATCTACACAGGTTATGAACACCTGGCAGCGCAAATCTTCCAGCAACCGGCAAAGTGCCTGACGATGCTGCTCATCCAGTTCGGACGGTAAGTCGTCCACCAGATAGATACATTGGCCACGCTTGGCCTCATTGACCAAGTGACCCTGGGCGATGCGCAACGCGCACACGACCAGCTTCTGTTGTCCTCGCGACAGAATCTCTGCCGCGTTGTGCCCCGCAAGTCGCAGGCGCAAATCAGCGCGCTGCGGTCCAGCCTGGGTATGCCCAAGGTGCTGGTCGCGGAGGAGGGATGTGGCGAGCACTTCGCTCAGATCACGATCCTTGTCCCAACCACGGTAGTAACTCAGGGTCAGCCCATCCAAGTGCAGCAGCTCAGCCAGGGTCTGTTCGAACACCGGTTTCAGCGCCTGAATATAGGCACGTCGGTAGCTGTCGATTTCCTCGCTCGCACTGCACAATTCACGGTCCCATGCGGCCTGCGAAGCACCGTCAAGTGTACCATGACGCAGCCACGAGTTCCGCTGCCGCAGGGCCTTCTGCAGGCGTTGCCAGGCGCCGAGAAAGCGATGTTCCACGTGGAACACACCCCAATCCAGGAACTGCCGGCGAATCTTCGGCGCCCCCTCCAACAAGCGGAAACTGTCTGGGTTGATCAGTTGCAAAGGCAATAGATCGGCAAGTTGAGCAGCACTTCGCGCGTTCTGCCCATCGATACGAATCTGCAGCTCACCCTGGCGATCACGCGAAATACCGAGATTGCTGGTGCCACCCTCAGCCAACTGCACCTGACCAAAAATGGTACAGGCAGGTTGTTCGTAATGAATGACCGGTTGCAGACGTGTGCTGCGGAAGGAGCGGGCGAGGCCGAGCAGATGGATCGCCTCAAGCAGGCTGGTCTTGCCGCTGCCGTTGGCGCCGTGGAGGATGTTGATGCGGGAGGAGGGAGAGAGGGTCACCGGGTGCAGATTGCGCACCCCGGTGACCGTGATACGGCTTAGGGACATTAAAGACGCATCGGCATGACAACGTAGGCAGAGTCGTCGTTGTCGGATTCCTGCAGCAGGGCACTGCTGTTGGAGTCGGAGAGGATCAGGCGCACCTGCTCGGTGCCCATCACACCCAACACATCCAGCAGATAGCTAACGTTGAAACCGATTTCCAGGCCGCTGCCGTTATAGTCGACCACGATCTCTTCTTCAGCCTCTTCCTGCTCCGGGTTGTTGGCCTGAATTTTCAGCAGACCAGCCGCCAGGGTCAGGCGAATGCCACGGTACTTCTCGTTGGACAGAATCGCCGTACGGCTGAACGCTTCACGCAGGCCCTGACGGTCCGCCAGCACCAGCTTGTCACCACCACGCGGCAGCACACGCTCGTAATCCGGGAACTTGCCGTCTACCAGCTTCGAGGTGAAGGTGAACTCGCCGGTGTTGGCACGAATGTGGTGCTGACCCAGAACAATGGCGACTTCGGCGTCCTGCTCGGTGAGCAGACGCGCCAGCTCGAGAATACCTTTGCGCGGCACGATTACCTGGTGCTTGCCGTCCTGCTGGATGATCGCTTCCATCGAGCACATGGCCAGACGGTGACCGTCGGTGGCCACCGCACGCAGCAGGCCGCTCTGAACTTCCAGCAGCATGCCGTTGAGGTAGTAGCGTACATCCTGCTGGGCCATGGCGAAGCTGGTGCGCTCGATCAAACGACGCAGCTTGGCCTGCGGCAGGTTGAAGGTGAGCGAGCCTGGGCCTTCCTCGACGGTGGGGAAGTCATTGGCTGGCAGCGTCGACAGCGTGAAGCGGCTGCGACCAGCCTTGACCAGAAGCTTCTGATCATCGACACGAATATCGATCAGCGCGTCGCTCGGCAGGCTTTTGCAGATGTCCATCAACTTGCGTGCCGGTACGGTGATTTCACCGGGTTCAGCGGCATCTTCCAGCGTGACGCGGCCAACCAGTTCGACCTCGAGGTCGGTACCGATGAGCGACAGCTGCTGGCCTTCGACCACCAGCAGGACGTTGGACAGAACCGGCAGCGTCTGGCGTCGTTCCACGACACCGGCGACCAGTTGCAGGGGTTTCAACAGGGCTTCGCGTTGAATAGTGAAATGCATGGTCTAGTCCCTTGCCTCGTGGAGCTGCATTGATTTGATCAGGTAGTCAGGGTGCGCAGCAGGTTCTTATAGTCCTCGCGGATGTCCGCGTCGGATCCCCTAAGTTCAGCAATCTTACGGCAAGCGTGCAACACCGTGGTGTGATCGCGCCCGCCGAAGGCCACACCGATTTCCGGCAGGCTGTGGTTGGTCAATTCCTTCGACAATGCCATGGCCACCTGACGCGGCCTGGCAATCGAACGGGAGCGACGCTTGGACAGCAGATCGGTGATCTTGATCTTGTAGTACTCAGCGGTGGTGCGCTGAATATTATCGATGCTGACCAACTTATCCTGCAGAGCCAGCAGGTCCTTGAGCGATTCGCGAATCAGCTCGATGGTGATATCGCGGCCCATGAAGTGCGAGTGAGCGATCACCCGTTTCAGCGCCCCCTCCAACTCACGCACGTTGGAGCGAATACGCTGGGCGATGAAGAACGCAGCATCGTGCGGCAGATCGACCTTGGCCTGATCGGCCTTCTTCATCAGGATCGCCACACGGGTTTCCAGCTCCGGCGGCTCGACTGCAACGGTCAAGCCCCAGCCGAAGCGCGACTTCAGGCGCTCTTCCAGGCCTTCGATCTCCTTAGGATAGCGGTCGCTGGTAAGAATCACCTGCTGGCCGCCTTCGAGCAGCGCGTTGAAGGTGTGGAAAAACTCCTCCTGGGAGCGCTCCTTCTTGGCGAAGAACTGGATATCGTCGATCAGCAGCGCGTCTACTGAACGATAGAAGCGCTTGAACTCGTTGATGGCGTTGAGCTGCAGTGCCTTGACCATGTCGGCGACGAAACGCTCGGAGTGCAGATAGACCACCTTGGCGTTGGGATTCTTCGCCAGCAGGTGGTTACCCACTGCATGCATCAAGTGGGTCTTGCCCAGGCCGACGCCACCATAAAGGAACAGCGGGTTGTAACCGTGCTTGGGATTGTCGGCTACCTGCCAGGCCGCTGCGCGGGCCAACTGGTTCGACTTGCCCTCGACAAAGTTGTCGAAGGTAAAGGTGCGATTGAGGTAGCTGGTGTGCTTGAGGCCACCTTCGACCTGCACGGTACGTTCGGTGCGTGGCGCTACGGCTGGAGTCGGTGCTTGCGGTGCGGAGCCGGCCATGGAGTCGAAGCTGGCTCGCGACGGTTCTTCCTGTACTGGTGGCGGAAGCGGTTTGCTGACAGAAGCTGCAGCCTGAACCTGAGCAGCGCGTGCAGCAGCAGGCAGCGGCGCCGTTGGCGCAACACGGGCAGTCGCTGCACGTTTGCTGCCTATTAATAAGGAAAGCGCAGGGACCAGGCCGCCGGCGCGCTCACCGAGCAACTCGAGCAAACGGCTCAGGTATTTCTCGTTGACCCAATCGAGTACAAAACGATTCGGCGCATACACGCGCAGCTCGTCGCCTTCGGCTTCGACCTGCAGAGGACGGATCCAGGTGTTGAATTGCTGGGCCGGCAACTCATCGCGCAGAAGCTCGACGCATTGCTGCCATAGTTCCACTGACACTGACTATCCCCTATCCAGGCGGCGATGCAAAAAACAGCCGCCATTGTAACGGTCAACGACCGAGTTATCCACACAACAGCGGTTAGATGGCCAAGTAAAATCAAAGCCTTAGTTACATTCATCAGGCTTATCAGGCAAACCATAAACCTTGTGGATAAGCGCCCGATAAGCCTCTGCAAAAGCCTGGGGACGAATGGGCGGATAACCAGGCTGTGGGTAACCCCGCGTTTCATCCTCAGACTGTATCCAGGAGGTACACAGCCGCCACACGTCTTTTGGACAGGCTTATCATCACCGCTCAAGCAATCAGTGCGCGGCTAACAGAGGGTTGTCCACAGCTGCCGGCCTTGCTAATCAACATAAACATAGAAAAAGAGCCTTAAACCCTTTTCCTTCTTTCTATTTCTATCTGGAGAATAAGGTTGGTTGGAAATTGACCTACCGCGCGGCTTTCTCTAGAATTGCCGGTCTCTTAAAACCAGGGTCATTCCGACCCTAGTCGATCACCCAGGTAACGCACCATGAAACGCACTTTCCAACCCAGCACTATCAAGCGCGCTCGTACCCACGGTTTCCGTGCCCGCATGGCCACCAAGAACGGCCGTGCCGTCCTGTCGCGTCGTCGCGCCAAGGGCCGCAAGCGTCTTGCTGTCTAATTAATCCAGACAGGTGGTGAGTCGAGGCTTCGGCCGGGAAAAGCGACTGCTGACTCCCCGGCAATTCAAGGCAGTCTTCGACTCCCCAAGCGGTAAAGCTCCGGGCAAAAGTGTCCTGTTGCTAGCGCGCGATAACCAGCTTGATCATCCCCGCCTAGGTCTGGTGATCGGCAAAAAGAGCGTCAAGCTCGCCGTCGAGCGCAACCGCATCAAGCGTCAAATCCGCGAGTCCTTTCGCCTCAATCAGGACAACCTGACAGGCTGGGACATCGTGGTGGTCGCCCGCAAAGGGCTAGGTGATCTGGAGAATGGCGAGCTCGCTCAGCAGTTCGGCAAACTCTTGAAACGCTTGGCCCGAAGCCGGCCCAGTCGCGACGCAGACTTATCCCCCGGGACAAGCGACAATCCCCATGCGTAAAGCGGCTCTCGCCTGTATCCAGGTTTATCGCTACGCCATCAGCCCGCTGATGGCCAGTCACTGTCGCTTCTATCCCAGCTGTTCCTGCTATGCATACGAAGCCATCGAGCAACATGGCTTTGTGCGTGGTGGCTGGCTGGCAGCTCGCCGTCTTGGCCGCTGCCACCCCTGGAATGCCGGCGGTTTCGATCCGGTTCCACCCGTTAAAACATCCCGATCCCCTTCGATGGCCGAATAATCATGGATATCCAACGTTCGATCCTGATCGTCGCCCTGGCAGTCGTGTCCTACCTCATGGTCCTGCAATGGAACGAGGACTATGGCCAGGCTGCCCTGCCAGCCGAGGTTAGTACCTCGACCGCTGCGACGCCCGCCCTGCCCGACACCCCTGCTGCAACCGCAAATACCGGCGGCGACGACATTCCAACTGCAGTGGCTGAGCCCAGTGCAGCTGCCGTTGCGCCGACCGCTGCGGTCAGCGACGAGCTGATTCGCGTCAAGACCGATGTACTCGAGCTGGCCATCGACCCGCGTGGTGGTGATGTCGTGCAACTGCGTCTGCCGCAATATCCGCGTCGTCAGGATCGCCCGGACGTGCCGTTCCAGTTGTTCGACAATGGCAACGAGCGCACCTACCTGGCGCAAAGCGGCCTGATCGGTCAGAACGCTCCGGACAAATCCAGCGGCCGTTCCTTGTGGTCCAGCGAGAAGCAGAGCTACCAACTGGCCGAAGGCCAGGACAGCCTGGTGGTCGATCTCACGTTCAGCGAGAACGGCGTCAACTACATCAAGCGCTACAGCTTCAAACGCGGTCTCAACCCGCAATGCTCCGCACGTGAGCAGCAACTGAAGAAGCCTGGCTGCATCGATCCGTCGGCCTATCAGGTCGATGTGCGTTACCTGATCGACAACCAGAGCGACCAGGCCTGGAGCGGCAACCTGTTCGCCCAGCTCAAGCGCGACAACAGCGGCGACCCGTCCTCGACCACCGCTACCGGCACCGCCACCTACCTGGGTGCTGCGCTGTGGACCAGCGAAGAGCCGTACAAGAAAGTGTCGATGAAAGATATCGACAAGCAGTCCTTCAAGGAAACCGTGCAGGGCGGCTGGGTTGCCTGGCTGCAGCACTACTTCGTCACCGCCTGGGTGCCGAACAAGGACAGCACCAACCTGATTCAGACCCGCAAGGACAGCCAGGGTAACTACATCGTCGGCTTCACCGGCCCGTCCGTACAGGTCGCTGCCGGCGCTCAAGGTGAAACTGGCGCGATCCTCTACGCCGGTCCCAAGCTGCAGGAGCACCTCGGCACTCTGTCGCCAGGCCTGGAGCTGACGGTCGACTATGGTTTCCTGTGGTTCCTGGCACAGCCGATCTTCTGGCTGCTGGAAGTGATCCACGGCGTACTCGGTAACTGGGGCTGGTCGATCATCGTCCTGACCATCATCATCAAGCTGATCTTCTTCCCGCTGTCTGCTGCCAGCTACCGCTCGATGGCGCGCATGCGTGCCGTATCGCCGAAACTGCAGGCGCTGAAAGAGCAGCACGGTGACGATCGCCAGAAGATGTCCCAGGCGATGATGGAGCTGTACAAGAAAGAGAAGATCAACCCGCTGGGCGGCTGCTTGCCGATCCTGGTGCAGATGCCGGTATTCCTCGCACTGTACTGGGTGCTGCTGGAGTCGGTCGAGATGCGTCAGGCCCCGTGGATGTTCTGGATTACCGACCTGTCGATCAAGGATCCGTTCTTCATCCTGCCGATCATCATGGGCGCGACCATGTTCATCCAGCAGCAGCTCAACCCGACGCCGCCGGACCCCATGCAGGCCCGCGTGCTGAAGCTGATGCCGATCATCTTCACCTTCTTCTTCCTGTGGTTCCCTGCCGGTCTGGTGCTGTACTGGGTGGTCAACAACTGCCTGTCCATCGCCCAGCAGTGGTACATTACGCGCAAGATCGAAGCAGCAACGAAAGCGGCCAACGCCTGATTCGCCAAGGCTTCCAAGCATCAAGCAAACGCCCCATGATTGGGGCGTTTTGCTATCCGACCATTTATCGTAGGAGCGGGCTCTGCTCGCGAATCTCTGTATCCGTACGCTTGCGAGCAGAGAACCAGGCGTCCCACCTCGCCCCTACATTCGCCGCAAATATCGAGTAAACGCCATGAATCACGCACGAGACACCATCGCCGCCGTCGCCACCGCCCAAGGTCGTGGTGGTGTGGGTATCGTGCGCGTCTCTGGCCCGCTTGCCGGGACGCTCGCGCAGGCCATTTGCCGACGAGAGCTCAAGCCACGCTTCGCCCATCACGGACCCTTCTTCGGCGAACAGGAACTGACCCTGGACGAAGGCCTCGCGATCTACTTCCCTGGCCCGCACTCCTTCACCGGTGAAGACGTGCTCGAACTGCAGGGCCATGGCGGCCCAGTGGTACTCGACCTGCTGCTGCGCCGCTGCCTCACGTTGGGTGCACGCCTGGCGCGCCCTGGTGAGTTCAGCGAGCGTGCCTTCCTCAACGACAAGCTCGACCTGGCCCAGGCCGAAGCCATCGCCGATCTGATCGAAGCCAGCTCCGAGCAGGCCGCACGCAATGCGCTGCGTTCACTGCAGGGCGAATTCTCCAAACGCGTGCATGCACTGACCGAGTCACTGATCCAGCTGCGCATCTACGTCGAGGCCGCCATCGACTTTCCCGAGGAAGAGATCGATTTCCTCGCCGATGGCCACGTGCTGAACCAGCTCGACGGCGTGCGTGCCGACTTATCCACAGTGCTGCGCGAAGCGGGTCAAGGCGCTCTGCTGCGCGACGGCATGACCGTGGTCATCGCCGGGCGGCCCAACGCCGGCAAGTCCAGCCTGCTCAACGCGCTGGCCGGCCGTGAAGCCGCCATCGTCACCGATATCGCCGGCACCACGCGCGACGTGCTGCGCGAACATATCCACATCGACGGTATGCCCTTGCACGTGGTCGACACCGCTGGCCTGCGCGACACCGATGACCAGGTGGAACGCATCGGCGTAGAACGTGCACTCAAGGCCATCGGCGAGGCAGACCGTGTGCTGCTGGTGGTGGACTCCACCGCCCCAGAGGCAGCCGATCCCTTCGCCCTGTGGCCCGAGTTCCTCGAGCAACGCCCAGATCCGGCACGGATCACCCTGATTCGCAACAAGGCCGACCTCTCCGACGAAGCGGTGGCGCTGCAAACCAGTACCGATGGCCACGTCACCCTCAGTCTGTCGGCCAAATCCGCCGAAGGTCTCGAGCTGCTGCGCGAACACCTGAAAGCCTGCATGGGTTATCAACAGACCGCTGAAAGCGGTTTCAGCGCCCGTCGTCGCCACCTCGAAGCGCTGCACCAGGCCGAGCAGCATCTCGAGCACGGCCGCAACCAGCTCACCCTGATGGGCGCTGGCGAACTGCTGGCTGAAGACCTGCGCATGGCCCAGCAAGCCCTGGGCGAGATCACTGGCGCCTTCAGCAGCGACGACCTGCTGGGTCGCATCTTCTCCAGCTTCTGCATCGGTAAATAGCCGCGCGTATCAGTGCATCAGACGAAGCCATGTCGCCTGGAGCAAGTGACAACCAGCAGCGTTGCCAGCAGCAAGACCAGCAGAGCGGGTGAAAAAGCGCCAACACCCAAGCGTTCGAGCAGAACCCCGCCGAAAATACCGCCACCGGCGATCGCCATATTCCAGGCGGTTACCAGCATCGCCTGAGCGACATCTGCGGACTCCCCTGTACTCTTAGCCAGCGCGGTTTGGAACAACGTGGGCACGCCACCGAAAGCCAGGCCCCAGATGCCGACGGCGATATAGATCACCAGTGGACTCTCGCCCCCGAGCGCCAAGGCAGTGGCCGCAATGGCGAACAACCAGATGCAGGCCAGTGTCATGCGTCGTAGATGTCGGTCGATCAATACCCCGACGATCCAGATCCCCAACAGCGATGCCAGACCGAATATCAGCAACACCAGGTCGGTGCGTTCGAGCATCCCTGCCTCCGCTAGAAACGGCGCAATATAGGTATAGAGAATGTTGTGGGCCAGGACGAAGGCCAGCACCACGAAAAGCACCGGGCGAATACCGGGCAGGCGCAATACGGCGCCAAGTTGCAGCCGCCTGCTGTGGGCCTGCCCCGAGAAATCTGGAACCTGCCAGCGCACCCAGATCATCAGCAGCAAGGCAAGTGCACTCATTATGCCGAAGCACATACGCCAGCCCACCAGCGCACCCAGCCAGGTACCGGCTGGCACACCAAGCGACAGTGCCAAGGGCGTACCCACCATGGCTACCGCAATAGCGCGACCCTTCAGATGCTCCGGCACCATTCGCGCAGCATAACCTGCCACCAGCGCCCACAGCAGTCCCGCCGAAACGCCGGCAATAAACCGTGCCAGTAGCGTCAGCACGAAACTTGTGGATAACGCCGTAACGGTATTGGCCAGGGCGAAGCCAGCAATGGCGGTCAGCAACAAAGGCCTTCGGCGTATGCCCTGCGTGAGAATGATCAATGGAATCGCCGCCAGCAGCGAGCCGAGAGCATAGACCGTAACCGTCTGACCGACCCAGACCTCGGAAACCACCAGGTTTTCCGCCATTTGCGGCAATAATCCGGCAGGTAGCGCCTCAGTAAGAATGGTGACGAATCCGCCCATGGCCAATGCGAGTAGCGCGCCCAGAGGAAGGCGCTCTGCACAGCTCATTGGGAAATCTCCATCTCACCCTGTGGATAACCATGCAGAAAGCCCGAGCTACCTGGTAACAGGCTGACAACCGAAGGTCGCCAAAGATGCGGTAGTGCAGAGTCGAAAGTCGGAATCACAGCGAATCACCTTGTTCATAGATAACCACTGCGACGATAAGAATTCTCTAATTAGAGAAAAAGTGGGATAGATTTCCGATCAGTACGGAAATATAAGTCCGCAATTGAGGTGAATGATGGACAGCCTGAACGGCTTCATGGTGTTCGTGCAGGTCGCCGAAACCCGCAGCTTCGTGGCCGCCGGTCGACTGCTCGGGGTGTCGGCTTCGGCAGTCGGCAAGAGCGTAGCCAGGCTCGAGGAAAAACTTGGCGTGCGCCTGTTCCACCGCAGCACGCGCAGCGTCACCTTGACCGCGGAAGGCACGCTATTCCTGGAGCGAAGCCGACGCATTCTGGCCGAAATAGAAGCAGCCGAGCAGGAACTCTCACAGGCCTCCAGCGCACCCCGCGGCCGTCTTCGGGTCAGCCTGCCACTGGTCAGCTCTCTGGTTCTGCCGGTGCTCGGCGAGTTCATGGCGACCTATCCGGACATAGAGCTGGATCTGGACTTCAGCGATCGCCTGGTCGATGTCATCGAGGAAGGTTTCGATGCCGTGGTTCGCACCGGTGACCCGAGCGATTCCCGGCTATCGGCTCGGCGACTGGGCACTTTCGAGCTGATGCTGGTTGCCTCGCCGGAGTATCTAAAACGGTGCGGTACACCCGAGATACCGCGCGACCTGAGGCAACACACCTGCCTGCACTACCGGCTTCCCCACAGCGGCAAACTGGAAACTTGGCCGCTACAGCTGAACGCTGATGAACCCGAGGTTCAGCTTCCAACATCAATGATCTGCAATAACATCGAGACGCGGGTCTGCTTCACCCGCCAAGGCCGTGGAATTGCCTGCCTGCCAGACTTCTCGGTCAATACCTATCTGGCCAATGGCGAGCTCTGTCGAGTGCTGCCCATGCACGCTAAACGCAGCAATGTCTTCAATATCCTCTGGCCAGCGAGCAAACATCCATCGCCCAAGGTGCGTGCACTGGTCGATTTCCTCAATGCCAGGGTGTTCGCCAGCGACATCTGAAGCGCTGAACTGCACCTTTCTATTGATAATCCACAGGCGGATTCAGAGCCAATAAACCCTGTGGAAAACCGCCCATGAACCCTGCCCATAACCCTATGACAAAGCTGGGCGTAAATCCCCCTGTGGGTAACTGGCACTTCCATCCACAGTGGTTCAGCAGCTTTCTCAGTGGAACCGAGCAGGATCGACACAGGCTTATCATTCGCTGTACAGCAGATATGGCAAGGCCTACAGAACCTTATCCACAGAAATGCGTGTCTCTATACATAAACATAAAGAACAAGCTTTATAAAAATTCTCTCTTTCTATTCTTTATAAGCCTGATCGACTTTCTCATGGGCAGACAGGCGATCAGGTAACGGCACTCCGCGGAAGAAACATCAGCAACCGGTTGGCTATTTTTTGTGCAGAAGGCTTCATTCAGCAGGCTGAAGTCCCTATACTTGCCGCCTTTCTTTCAGACCCCTTCTCAACAGGCACGAGGTGCGTGGTGGATTTCCCTTCCCGTTTTGACGTGATCGTGATCGGTGGCGGTCATGCCGGTACCGAAGCAGCCCTGGCTGCAGCACGCATGGGCGTGAAGACCCTGCTGCTCACTCACAATGTCGAGACCCTTGGCCAGATGAGCTGCAACCCGGCCATCGGTGGGATCGGCAAGAGTCACCTGGTCAAGGAAATCGATGCACTCGGCGGCGCCATGGCCACCGCCACCGACAAGGGCGGCATCCAGTTCCGTATCCTCAACAGCCGCAAGGGCCCAGCCGTTCGTGCCACCCGTGCACAGGCAGACCGCGTGCTGTACAAAGCTGCGGTGCGCGAGATTCTGGAAAACCAGGCCAACCTGTGGATTTTTCAACAGTCAGCCGATGACCTGATTGTGGAAAACGATCAGGTCAAGGGCGTGGTTACCCAGATGGGGCTCAGATTCCACGCGGACTCCGTGGTGTTGACCACAGGCACCTTCCTTGGTGGACTTATCCACATCGGCCTGCAGAACTACTCCGGTGGCCGCGCCGGTGATCCACCCTCCATCGCTCTGGCTCATCGTCTGCGCGAGCTGCCGCTGCGCGTCGGTCGCCTGAAAACCGGCACGCCGCCGCGTATCGATGGCCGTTCCGTGGATTTCTCGGTGATGACCGAGCAACCAGGCGACACCCCAACGCCGCTGATGTCCTTTCTCGGCAAGCGTGAGCAGCAGCCGAAGCAGATCAGCTGCTGGATCACCCACACCAACGCGCGCACTCACGAAATCATTGCCGCTAACCTCGACCGCTCGCCGATGTACTCCGGGGTGATCGAAGGCGTTGGCCCGCGCTACTGCCCGTCGATCGAGGACAAGATCCACCGCTTCGCCGACAAGGACAGCCACCAGGTGTTCATCGAGCCTGAAGGGCTCACGACGCATGAGCTGTACCCCAACGGCATTTCCACCTCGCTGCCATTCGACGTGCAGTTGCAGATCGTGCGCAGCATTCGCGGCATGGAGAACGCCCATATCGTGCGTCCTGGCTATGCCATCGAATACGACTACTTCGACCCGCGCGACCTGAAATACAGCCTCGAGACCAAGGTCATCGGCGGCCTGTTCTTCGCCGGCCAGATCAACGGCACCACCGGCTACGAAGAAGCCGGTGCCCAGGGCTTGCTGGCGGGCTGCAACGCCGCACTGCGTGCGCAAGGCAAAGAGGCCTGGTGCCCACGTCGTGACGAGGCCTACATCGGCGTACTGGTCGACGACCTGATTACTCTGGGTACCCAGGAGCCGTACCGCATGTTCACCTCGCGCGCCGAATACCGGCTGATCCTGCGTGAGGACAACGCCGACCTGCGCCTGACCGCGAAGGGTCGTGAGCTGGGCCTGATCGATGACGAGCGCTGGGCCGCCTTCGAGGCCAAGCGTGAAGGTATCGTGCAGGAAGAACAGCGTCTGAAGAGCACCTGGGTGCGCCCGGGTACGCCGCAGGGAGATGCCATTGCGGCGCGCTTCGGCACGCCGTTGGCTCACGAATACAACCTGCTCAATCTGCTGGCCCGTCCAGAGATCGACTACGCCACCCTGGCCGAACTGACCGAGGCGCCGGCTGTGGATAACCAGGTGGCCGAACAGGTCGAGATCAAGACCAAGTACGCCGGTTACATCGACCGCCAACAGGACGAGATCGCCAAGCTGCGTGCCAGCGAGGACACCAAGCTGCCAGAGGATCTGGACTACAACGGTATTTCCGGCCTGTCCAAGGAGATCCAGTTCAAGCTGGGCAACACCCGCCCGGCCACGCTCGGCCAGGCTGGGCGTATCCCTGGCGTGACGCCTGCGGCCATTTCCCTGCTGCTGATTCACCTGAAGAAGCGTAGTGCCGGTCAAAAGCTGGAGCAGAGCGCCTGATGTCGGTTACTCAGCGTCACGCCGAAGAACTGATCCAGGGCGCCCGCGAACTCGGCATCGAGCTCAGCGCGCAGCAGCAGGAACAGCTACTTGCCTATCTGGGCCTGCTGATCAAGTGGAACAAGGCCTACAACCTCACCGCCGTGCGTGACCCCGACGAGATGGTGTCGCGCCATCTGCTCGACAGCCTGTCGGTGGTGCCGTTCGTGGCCGAGCTTGGGGATAACTGGCTGGACGTCGGCAGTGGTGGCGGCATGCCTGGCGTTCCGCTGGCGATCATGTTCCCTGAGCGCCACTTCACCCTGCTCGATTCCAACGGCAAGAAGACCCGTTTTCTCGTCCAGGTGAAGCTGGAGCTGAAACTCGCCAACCTCGAGGTTGTCCACAACCGGGTCGAAGCGTATCGACCAGAGCAACCCTTCGATGGCATCAGCTCGCGGGCTTTCAGCAGTCTGGAAGACTTCAGCAACTGGACGCGCCACCTCGGTAATGCCGACACCCACTGGCTGGCGATGAAGGGCGTGCACCCGGATGACGAGCTGCAGGCGCTGCCGGCGGACTTCCGTCTCAGTGCCACGCATGTGCTGCGGGTTCCCGGTTGCCAAGGCCAACGCCATCTGTTGATACTGCGTCGCTCGGTCTAAGGGGAAAGAAGATGGCCAAGGTATTCGCGATCGCCAATCAGAAAGGCGGCGTGGGCAAAACCACGACGTGTATCAACCTGGCTGCTTCACTGGTGGCGACCAAGCGCCGCGTGCTGCTGATCGACCTCGACCCACAGGGCAACGCGACCATGGGGAGCGGCGTCGACAAGCATGGCCTCGAGTACTCGATCTACGACGTACTGATCGGCGAATGCGATCTAAGCCAGGCCATGCAGTTCTCCGAGCATGGCGGCTACCAGTTGCTGCCGGCCAACCGCGACCTGACCGCCGCGGAAGTCGCCCTGCTGGAAATGAAGATGAAGGAAAGCCGCCTGCGTTATGCACTGGCGCCTATCCGTGAGAACTACGACTACATCCTCATCGATTGCCCGCCGTCGCTGAGCATGCTGACCATCAACGCCCTGGTCGCTGCCGATGGCGTGATCATCCCTATGCAGTGCGAGTATTACGCGCTCGAGGGTTTGAGCGACCTGGTCAACAGCATTCAGCGCATCGGCCAATTGCTCAATCCCAAGCTGCAGATCGAAGGCCTGTTGCGCACCATGTACGACCCGCGCATCAGCCTGACCAACGATGTCACCGCACAGCTCAAACAGCATTTCGGTGACAAGCTGTACGACGCCGTGATCCCGCGCAATGTGCGCCTGGCCGAGGCGCCGAGTTTCGGTATGCCGGCGCTGGTCTACGACAAACAATCCCGTGGTGCCATTGCCTATCTGGCCTTGGCCGGCGAGCTGGTGCGCCGTCAGCGCGCCGCCGCGAAAACCGCTACCGCTTAAGGAACATCCGCATGGCTGCGAAGAAACGAGGTCTGGGTCGAGGTCTGGACGCACTGCTCGGTGGCAACACCGTCAACGCCCTGCAGGAAGAGGCTGCCCAGGTCGACACGCGTGAACTGCAATACGTGCCCCTGGAACTGATCCAGCGTGGCAAGTACCAGCCGCGTCGCGACATGGATCAGACCGCACTGGAAGAACTCGCCGCCTCGATCCGCGCCCAGGGCGTGATGCAACCTATCGTCCTGCGCCCCATCGGCGATGGTCGTTTCGAGATCGTCGCCGGTGAGCGTCGCTGGCGCGCGAGCCAGCTGGCCGGCCAGGATAAGATTCCGGCCATGGTGCGTGAGCTGCCAGATGAAGCCGCGATTGCCATGGCCCTGATCGAGAACATCCAGCGTGAAGACCTCAACCCGATCGAGGAAGCCGTTGCCCTGCAGCGCTTGCAGCAGGAGTTCGAGCTGACCCAGCAACAGGTTGCCGATGCCGTTGGTAAATCTCGCGTCACCATCACCAACCTGCTGCGCCTGATCGCCCTGCCAGAGGAGATCAAGACCCTGCTCTCCCATGGTGATCTGGAAATGGGACACGCCCGTGCATTGCTCGGTTTGCCCCTCGAACAGCAGGTGGAAGCTGCGCGACACGTTGTCGCACGCGGCCTCACGGTTCGCCAGACCGAAGCCCTGGTTCGCCAGTGGCTGTCCGCCAAACCCGCTCCAGCTAAAGCCAAGGCCGACCCTGACATCAGCCGCCTGGAACAGCGCCTGGCAGAGCGTCTGGGCTCGCCAGTGCAGATAAAGCACGGCTCCAAGGGCAAAGGTCAGTTGGTAATCCGCTATAACTCCCTCGACGAATTGCAGGGCGTACTCGCCCATATCCGCTGAAACAATTCGGCACATCTGATCATGTAGCGCATGGTCGGAAATCACTACCCGGCAGTTGAATGGGGGGGATAGGCCCCCTATACTCTGCGCGCAATTTTGTTGGCACTTTTTATGCCAATTCATTGAGTTAAAGCGTTCGATAGTCGAGGACAGCAGTTGATGGAACGCCGCATGCCAAAGCGCTTGCCCTTCCATCGTCTACCGGTTTTTCCGGTTCTGATGGCCCAACTCATCGTCCTGCTGCTGGCCGCTGCGGTGTGCTGGCAATGGCGCGGTAACGTCGCCGGATATTCGGCACTGTCAGGTGGACTGATCGCCTGGCTGCCGAATCTGTATTTTGCCCATAAGGCGTTCCGATTCAGTGGAGCGCGGGCAGCGCAAGAGATCGTCCGTTCTTTTTATGCGGGCGAAGCGGGAAAACTGATTTTGACGTTCGTGCTCTTTGCACTAGCGTTTGCGGGTGTGAAACCTCTGGAGGCACCGATGCTATTTGGTGTCTACCTGCTGACCCTGATGGTCAGCTGGTTCGCTCCGCTGCTGATAACTAAATTTTCAAGACCTTAAAGCGTTCGGGGCAAATAATGGCAGCAGATACCGCTTCGGGTTACATCCAGCACCACCTGACGAACCTGACCTATGGTCAGCATCCGGTGAATGGCTGGAGTTTCGCCCACACCGCACAGGAAGCCAAAGAAATGGGCTTCTGGGCCTTCCACGTAGACACCCTGGCGGTGTCGGTGGTTCTCGGCCTCATCTTCATTCTTCTGTTCCGTCTGGCGGCGCGTAAAGCGACATCTGACCAGCCTGGCGGCCTGCAGAATTTCGTCGAAGTGCTGGTCGAGTTCGTCGACGGCAGTGTGAAGGACACCTTCCATGGGCGTAACCCGCTGATCGCCCCGCTGGCCCTGACCATCTTCGTCTGGGTCTTCCTGATGAACTTCATGGACCTGATCCCGGTTGACTGGCTGCCGATGCTGGCCGCTACCATCGCTGGTGATCCGCACCTGTATTTCCGTGTGGTTCCTACCACCGACCCGAACGCCACTCTGGGCCTGGCCCTGTCGGTATTCGCCCTGATCCTGTTCTACAGCATCAAGGTCAAGGGCATTGGCGGTTTCATCGGTGAGCTGACCCTGCACCCGTTTGGCTCGAAGAACATCGCCGTGAAGATCCTGCTGATCCCGGTGAACTTCCTGCTCGAATTCGTCACTCTGATCGCCAAGCCTATTTCCCTGGCTCTGCGACTGTTCGGCAACCTGTATGCCGGTGAACTGATCTTCATCCTGATCGCCATCATGTACAGCGGTGGCGTGCTGCTGGGCGGTCTGGGCGGTGTGCTGCAGTTGGCCTGGGCCATCTTCCACATCCTGATCATCGTGCTGCAGGCGTTCATCTTCATGATGCTGACCATCGTCTACCTGTCGATGGCGCATGAAGATAACCACTAAGGCGCATGACGTTCCGCGGCATCATCCGTGACGCCGCCGGGACAATCCCTGTAATGGGGACGCAGTAAAAAAACGATTTCGCTTTACCGCTTCAACAAAAACCTTAACCAATACGACTGTAAGTCGGGAGGAAAAATGGAAACTGTAGTTGGTTTGACCGCTATCGCCGTTGCACTGCTGATCGGCCTGGGTGCCCTGGGTACCGCCATCGGTTTCGGTCTGCTGGGTGGCAAATTCCTGGAAGGCGCTGCGCGTCAGCCGGAAATGGTCCCGATGCTGCAAGTTAAAATGTTCATCGTCGCCGGTCTGCTCGACGCCGTGACCATGATCGGTGTTGGTATCGCACTGTTCTTCACCTTCGCGAACCCCTTCGTTGGTCAAATCGCAGGCTAATTCACTCCTTTTCGAGTGAATTGGTGTGACGGACAACGAACGAGCGAGGTGTTGGCGTGAACATTAATGCAACCCTGATTGGCCAGTCCGTTGCCTTCTTCATCTTCGTGCTGTTCTGCATGAAGTTCGTATGGCCTCCGGTCATTACGGCTTTGCAGGAACGTCAGAAGAAGATCGCAGACGGCTTGGACGCTGCCAACCGCGCGGCTCGTGATCTGGAGCTGGCCCACGAAAAAGTGGCCCAGCAACTGCGCGAAGCCAAAGGTCAGGCCGCCGAAATCATCGAGCAAGCCAAGAAGCGTGCTACTCAGATCGTCGACGAAGCCCGTGATCAGGCCCGTGGCGAAGCTGAACGTGTGAAGGCTCAGGCTCAGGCCGAGATCGAACAGGAAATCAACGGCATCAAAGACGCCCTGCGCACCCAAGTGGGTAGCCTGGCCGTCAGCGGCGCCGAGAAGATCCTGGGCGTATCCATCGACCAAAACGCGCATGCGGAGCTGGTTAACAAACTGGCAGCCGAAATTTAAGCGAGGGCGCGATCATGGCAGAACTGACCACGCTGGCCCGACCTTACGCTAAGGCTGCCTTCGAGCACGCCCAGGCCCACCAGCAACTGGCCAATTGGTCAGCCATGCTCGGCCTGGCTGCGGCAGTGTCTATCGACGACACCATGCAGCGCGTGCTCAAGGCCCCGCGTCTGACGAGTACAGAAAAGGCCACCACCTTCATCGAGGTGTGTGGTGACAAGTTCGACGCCCAGGCACAGAACTTCATTCACGTTCTCGCCGAGAACGACCGTCTGGCCTTGTTGCCGGACATCTTCGCCCAGTTCGAGCTGTACAAGGCCGAGCAGGAGAAGTCGATCGACGTGGATGTAACAAGTGCCTTCGCATTGAGCGATGAACAGCAAGACAAACTCGCCAAGGTTCTCAGTGCACGGCTCGGCCGAGAAGTGCGTCTGCACGCCGCGGAAGATGCCACCTTAATTGGTGGTGTACTGATTCGCGCCGGCGACCTGGTTATCGATGGCTCAGTTCGCGGCAAACTCGCGAAGCTGGCCGAAGCATTGAAATCTTGAGTTTGAAGGGGCAGCAGAGCTATGCAGCAACTCAATCCTTCCGAAATTAGTGAAATCATCAAGGGGCGCATCGAGAAACTCGACGTCGCCTCCCAAGCCCGCAACGAAGGCACTATCGTCTCCGTTTCCGACGGCATCGTGCGCATCTATGGTCTGGCCGACGTCATGTACGGCGAGATGATCGAGTTCCCGGACGGCGTCTACGGTATGGCGCTGAACCTGGAGCAAGACTCCGTTGGTGCTGTAGTACTGGGTGCTTACACCAGCCTTGCAGAAGGCATGAGCGCCAAGTGCACCGGTCGCATCCTGGAGGTTCCGGTTGGTCCGGAACTGCTGGGCCGCGTCGTCGACGCCCTGGGTAACCCGATCGATGGCAAAGGCCCGATCAACGCCGCCGCTACCGACGCTGTCGAGAAAGTGGCACCGGGCGTGATCTGGCGTAAGTCGGTCGACCAGCCGGTGCAAACCGGTTACAAGTCGGTCGATGCCATGATCCCGGTAGGCCGTGGCCAGCGTGAGCTGATCATTGGTGACCGTCAGATCGGTAAGACTGCCCTGGCAGTCGACGCCATCATCAACCAGAAGAACAGCGGTATCTTCTGCGTCTACGTTGCCATCGGTCAGAAGCAATCGACCATCGCCAACGTGGTACGCAAGCTGGAAGAATCCGGCGCCCTGGCCAACACCATCGTTGTTGCCGCCTCGGCTTCGGAATCTGCCGCACTGCAGTTCCTGGCTCCGTACGCCGGTTGCACCATGGGCGAATACTTCCGCGACCGCGGTGAAGACGCCCTGATCGTGTACGACGACCTGTCCAAGCAGGCCGTGGCTTACCGTCAGATCTCCCTGCTGCTGCGCCGTCCGCCAGGCCGTGAAGCCTACCCGGGCGACGTGTTCTATCTCCACAGCCGTCTGCTGGAGCGTGCTTCCCGCGTTTCCGAAGAGTATGTCGAGAAGTTCACCAATGGCGCCGTGACTGGCAAGACTGGTTCCCTGACCGCTCTGCCGATCATCGAAACCCAGGCTGGCGACGTTTCTGCGTTCGTTCCGACCAACGTGATCTCGATCACTGACGGTCAGATCTTCCTGGAATCGGCCATGTTCAACTCGGGTATCCGTCCGGCCGTCAACGCCGGTATCTCGGTATCCCGTGTGGGTGGTGCAGCTCAGACCAAGATCATCAAGAAGCTCTCCGGTGGTATCCGTACCGCTCTGGCTCAGTACCGTGAACTGGCAGCATTCGCCCAGTTCGCCTCTGACCTGGACGAAGCCACCCGCAAGCAGCTCGAGCACGGTCAACGTGTTACCGAACTGATGAAGCAGAAGCAGTACGCGCCCATGTCGATCGCCGACATGTCCGTGTCCCTGTACGCTGCCGAGCGCGGCTTCCTGACCGACGTGGAAGTGAACAAGGTTGGCGCCTTCGAAGCAGCTCTGCTGAGCTACTTCAACCGTGACCTGGCCGATCTGATGGCCAAGATCAACGTCAAAGGTGACTTCAACGACGAAATCGACGCCGCTATCAAGGCCGGTATCGAGAAGTTCAAAGCCACCCAAACCTGGTAAGCCGCAGCGGGCGTCGCGAGACGCCCGCCTGCTAACCCGATAGGTGTGAAATGGCAGGCGCAAAAGAGATTCGCAGCAAGATTGCGAGCATCAAAAGCACGCAGAAGATCACCAGCGCCATGGAAAAAGTGGCGGTCAGCAAAATGCGCAAGGCTCAACAGCGCATGACAGCTAGCCGTCCCTACGCGGAGCGTATCCGCCAGGTAATTGGTCATCTGGCCAACGCCAACCCGGAATACCGCCATCCCTTCATGATCGAGCGCGAAGTAAAGCGTGCCGGTTATGTAGTGGTGAGCAGTGACCGTGGTCTGTGCGGTGGTCTGAATACCAACCTGTTCAAGGCCCTGGTCAAGGACATGGCGAAAGATCGCGAGCAAGGCGTGGAGATCGATCTCTGCGTGATTGGCTCCAAGGGTGCGGCATTCTTCCGCAACTTTGGTGGCAATGTCGTCGCTGCGATCAGCCACCTCGGCGAAGAGCCGTCGATCAACGACCTGATCGGTAGTGTCAAGGTCATGCTCGACGCCTACCTCGAAGGTCGCATCGACCGTCTGTCCGTGGTCTCGAACAAGTTCATCAATACCATGACGCAGAAGCCTACAGTGGAGCAGTTGGTTCCGCTGGTGGCCGATCCGGATCAACAGCTCAAGCATCACTGGGACTATCTGTATGAGCCCGATGCCAAAGAGCTGCTCGACGGCCTGATGGTTCGCTATGTCGAATCGCAGGTGTACCAAGCGGTGGTCGAGAACAACGCGGCTGAACAAGCTGCGCGGATGATTGCGATGAAGAACGCCACCGACAACGCTGGCGATCTCATCAAAGACCTGCAGCTGATTTACAACAAGGCGCGTCAGGCAGCGATCACCCAGGAAATTTCGGAAATCGTCGGCGGCGCTGCCGCGGTTTAAAGAACGGTTCAACTGTTAGAACGGTTGAAAAAAGTCAGAGGAACCAAAGATGAGTAGCGGACGTATCGTTCAAATCATCGGCGCCGTCATCGACGTGGAATTCCCGCGTGACAAGGTGCCGAGTGTTTATGACGCGCTGAAAGTAGTCGGCGCCGAAACCACTCTGGAAGTTCAGCAACAGCTGGGCGACGGCGTGGTGCGTACCATTGCGATGGGTTCGACCGAAGGCCTCAAGCGTGGCCTGGACGTCGACAGCACTGGCGCAGGCATCCAGGTACCGGTCGGGGTGAAAACCCTGGGCCGTATCATGGACGTACTGGGCAACCCCATCGACGAAGCCGGCCCGATCGGCGAAGAAGAAAAGTGGGAAATCCACCGTCCTGCACCGTCCTATGCCGAGCAAGCTGGCGGCAATGACCTGCTGGAAACCGGCATCAAGGTTATCGACCTGGTCTGCCCGTTCGCCAAGGGCGGTAAAGTCGGTCTGTTCGGTGGTGCCGGTGTCGGCAAGACCGTAAACATGATGGAACTGATCCGTAACATCGCCATCGAGCACAGCGGTTATTCCGTGTTCGCCGGTGTGGGTGAGCGTACTCGTGAGGGTAACGACTTCTACCACGAGATGAAGGATTCCAACGTTCTCGACAAAGTAGCCCTGGTCTACGGTCAGATGAACGAGCCACCAGGCAACCGTCTGCGCGTCGCACTGACCGGTCTGACCATGGCCGAGAAGTTCCGTGACGAAGGCCGTGACGTTCTGTTGTTCGTCGACAACATCTATCGTTACACCCTCGCCGGTACCGAAGTATCCGCACTGCTGGGCCGTATGCCTTCTGCAGTAGGTTACCAGCCGACCCTGGCCGAAGAGATGGGCGTTCTGCAAGAGCGCATCACCTCCACCAAGAAAGGCTCGATCACCTCGATCCAGGCCGTATACGTTCCTGCGGACGACTTGACCGACCCGAGCCCGGCGACCACCTTCGCCCACTTGGACGCCACCGTCGTACTGTCCCGTGACATCGCTTCCCTGGGTATCTACCCGGCCGTTGACCCGCTGGACTCCACCAGCCGTCAGCTGGACCCGAACGTCATCGGCAACGAACACTACGAGACCGCTCGTGGCGTTCAGTACGTGCTGCAGCGTTACAAGGAACTGAAGGACATCATCGCGATTCTGGGTATGGACGAACTGTCCGAATCCGACAAGCAGCTGGTATCCCGTGCTCGTAAGATTCAGCGTTTCCTGTCCCAGCCGTTCTTCGTGGCCGAGGTCTTCACCGGCTCGCCAGGCAAGTATGTGTCCCTGAAAGACACCATCGCTGGCTTCAGCGGCATCCTCAAAGGCGACTACGACCACCTGCCGGAACAAGCGTTCTACATGGTTGGCGGTATCGACGAAGCCATCGAGAAAGCGAAGAAACTGTAATCACACATGCGCCTGGCAACGGGCGCATCAGAATTGTGGATAACTTCGGTTGTCCACAATCTGTAACCTGAGGCAAGCGTATGGCTATGACAGTCCATTGCGATATCGTCAGCGCGGAAGCGGAGATCTTCTCCGGCCTGGTCGAGATGGTGATTGCGCACGGCAACCTGGGTGATCTGGGTATCGCTCCGGGCCACGCGCCGCTGATCACTGACCTGAAACCGGGTCCGATCCGCCTGATCAAGCAGGGTGGCGAAGCCGAGGTGTTCTACATCTCCGGTGGTTTCCTCGAAGTGCAGCCGAACATGGTCAAGGTTCTCGCCGACACTGTGCAACGCGCCGCCGACATCGATGAAGCTGCTGCTCAGGAGGCCCTCAAGGCCGCCGAGAAAGCGCTGAGCGAGCAGGGTTCTGAGTTCAACTACAGTTCCGCCGCCGCTCACCTGGCCGAAGTCGCAGCCCAGCTGCGTACCGTCCAGCAGCTGCGCAAGAAGTTCGGCGGTTAATCCCGTCGGCTTCAACCGTTGTTCGAGAAAGGGTAGCCTAGGCTACCCTTTTTCATTTCTGCCGTTTCATACTCCGGCGCCCTGTGCCGGAGGCTGCCAAGGAATCGCCGTTCATGTCGCTCGATATCGTCATCCTCGCTGCTGGGCAAGGCACCCGCATGCGTTCCGCTCTGCCCAAGGTGCTGCACCCGGTCGCCGACAAGCCCATGCTCGGTCATGTCATCGACACTGCGCGCAGCCTGCAGCCGAGCAGCATCCAGGTGGTGATCGGGCACGGCGCCGACAAGGTGCGCGAGCGTCTGGCCGCTGATGACCTGAACTTCGTTATCCAGGCCGAGCAGCTTGGCACCGGCCACGCCGTGGCCCAGGCTTTGCCGCAGCTCAGCGCCGATACCGTGTTGATTCTCTACGGCGACGTACCACTGATCGAAGCCGCGACCCTGCAGCGCCTGCTGGCCTTGGTCAGTGACGATCAACTGGGCCTGCTCACCGTCGAGCTGGCCGACCCGACGGGTTACGGCCGTATCGTCCGTGATGGCAGTGGCGTGGTGCAGGCCATCGTCGAGCACAAGGACGCTAGCGAAGCGCAGCGCCAGATCCGCGAAGGCAACACTGGCATCCTCGCCGTACCGGGCAAGCGCCTGGCCGACTGGCTGGGCCGCCTGTCCAACAGCAATGCACAGGGCGAGTACTACCTGACTGACGTGATCGCCATGGCTGTGGCCGATGGCCTGATCGTGGCCACCGAGCGTGCGGCCGACGAGATGGAGGTGCTCGGTGCCAACGATCGTATCCAGTTGTCGCAGCTCGAATGCCATTACCAGCAGCGCATGGCACGTCGTCTGATGGCCCAGGGCGTGACCCTGCGTGACCCGCATCGCTTTGACGTGCGTGGTGACGTCAGCGTTGGCCGCGACGTGACCATCGACGTCAACGTCATCCTCGAAGGCCGCGTGATCATCGAGGACGATGTGCAGATCGGTCCGAACTGCGTGATCAAGGACTCGGTTCTGCGCAAGGGCGCCATCGTCAAGGCCAACAGCCACCTGGACGGCGCCGAAATGGGTGAGGGCGCCGATTGCGGTCCGTTCGCTCGCCTGCGCCCGGGGACCAAACTGGGTGCAAAGGCCCATGTGGGTAACTTCGTCGAACTGAAGAACGCCGTGCTGGGCGAGGGCGCCAAGGCCGGTCACCTGAGCTACCTGGGTGATGCCGAGATCGGCGCCCGTACCAACATCGGTGCCGGCACCATCACCTGCAACTATGACGGTGCCAACAAGTGGCGCACCGTCATGGGTGAAGACGTGTTCATCGGCTCCAACAGCGCGCTGGTGGCGCCGGTGAACCTGGGTGACCGTGCTACCACGGGCGCAGGTTCGGTCGTGACCAGCGATGTGCCGGCCGATACCCTGGCCGTTGGCCGCGCCAAGCAGCGCAATATCGAAGGCTGGAAGCGCCCGACCAAGAAGTGAACCCGATCTAGCCTGGGCGACCAGGCCTGTGGATAACCTGCCGGAGGCAGTCCTTTATGTTCGGTGTGACGGATTACGCCGCCTTCGTGGTGGCCTTCATCATCCTGCTGGCCATTCCCGGGCCGGGTAACCTGGCGTTGATCCTGTCCACCGGCAAAGGCGGCATTCGCGGCGGGCTGGCCTCGACCTTCGGCATCATCTTCGGTGACCAGGTGCTGTTGTGGTTGGCAGTCGCTGGCGTCGCCGCGCTGCTCAAGGCCTACCCGGCAGCTTTTCACATGGTGCAGTGGCTCGGCGCGGCCTACCTGGTCTACCTCGGCCTGCGCATGATCCTGGCCAAGCCTGGCGCAGCACCGACGCTGGACATCAAGCCGCGCCAGTACCTGTGGCAAACCCTGGTGATCACCGTCTTCAACCCCAAGGCCATCATCTTCTACATGGCCTTCTTCCCGCTGTTCATCGATCCGCATCGGCATCAAGGCCTGATTACTTTCGGTTTCATGGCTGTGACCATCATGGCCTTGACCTTTCTCTACGGCTTGCTGATCGTGCTGCTGACACACTTTCTCGCCGAGCGCATGCGCGCCAACCCGCGTATTGCGAGGGGCCTGGAGAAACTGGCGGGGCTGTGCCTGGTCGGCTTCGGGGTCAAGCTGACGCTGAACTGATCGGCGAACGCTTGCGGGCTTTTTGATCATATGTTTTGATTCGCGCCATTATCTTTCGAATCGAAACTTAAGCATGTCGAAGCGCAACACGCCGCAGCGTCGTCACACCATCCTTGCCTTGCTCGCCGAGCAGGGCGAGGTATCGGTGGATGCCCTGGCTCAGCACTTCGCCACCAGCGAAGTGACCATTCGCAAGGACCTCGCCGCCCTGGAGAAGAATGGCCTGCTGCTGCGCCGTTATGGCGGTGCCGTGCCGGTGCCGCAGGAATTGATCAGCGAGCCGACGCAGCCCATTTCTCCGCACAAGCAGGCGATTGCTCGCGCCGGTGTGGCGCGCATTCGTGAGCACGCACGGATCATCATCGACAGCGGCACCACCACGGCAGCGATGATCCCGCAGCTTGGCTACAAACCTGGTCTGGTGGTGATGACCAACTCGCTGAACGTGGCCAATGCATTGCGCGATATCGAGCACGAGCCGGTGTTGTTGATGACTGGTGGCACCTGGGAT
The DNA here is from genome assembly GCF_900115475.1 of Ectopseudomonas composti. Taxonomy (GTDB): domain Bacteria; phylum Pseudomonadota; class Gammaproteobacteria; order Pseudomonadales; family Pseudomonadaceae; genus Aquipseudomonas; species Aquipseudomonas composti. The sequence continues at coordinate 129,341 of NZ_FOWP01000005.1, read as the reverse complement.
CCGCATTCGGAGTCCTTTCAGGGTCAGGTGGCCGAACAGGTGCTGCGTTCCTATGACTTCGACCAACTGTTCATCGGCGCCGACGGTATCGACCTGGAGCGTGGCACCACCACCTTCAACGAACTGCTCGGCCTGTCGCGGGTGATGGCCGAAGTTGCCCGCGAAGTCATCGTCATGGTCGAGAGTGACAAGATCGGCCGACGTATCCCCAACTTGGAACTGCCCTGGGGCAGCGTCCATACCCTGATCACTGACGAGCGCCTCGCCAACGAGGCCCGTGAACACCTGAGCGCGCGTGGCATCCAGCTGATCATCGCGCCGCTGCAAGACTGAGGACTTAGACATGTGTGGAATCGTAGGCGCCATTGCTGAACGCAACATCACCCCGGTACTGGTCGAAGGCCTCAAGCGCCTGGAATACCGCGGCTACGACAGCGCTGGCGTAGCGCTGCTGACCGAGCAGGGTGCCCTGGATCGCCGTCGCCGTGTCGGCAAGGTCAGCGAGCTGCAAGCCGCCCTGCAGGCTGAACCGTTGGCCGGGCGTCTGGGCATCGCCCACACCCGCTGGGCCACCCACGGTGCACCGAGCGAGCGCAACGCTCACCCCCACTTCTCTGGCCATGAACTGGCCGTGGTGCACAACGGCATCATCGAGAACCACGAAGAACTGCGTGAGCGCCTCAAGAGCCTGGGCTACGTCTTCACTTCCGATACCGATACCGAAACCATCGTCCACCTGCTCGACCACAAGCTGCAGCAGTTCGGCGACCTCGCGGCCGCGCTCAAGGCCGCCATTCCGGAACTGCACGGCGCCTATGGTCTGGCCGTGATCAGCGCCAAGCAGCCGGATCGTCTGCTCGCCGCCCGCAGCGGCAGCCCGCTGGTGATCGGCCTGGGCCTGGGCGAGAACTTCCTTGCCTCCGACCAGTTGGCCCTGCGCCAGGTCACCGACCGTTTCATGTACCTGGAAGAGGGCGATATCGCCGAAATCCGTCGTGACGGCGTGCAAATCTGGGACGCCGCCGGTAATTCCGTGCAGCGCGAAGCCGTGCAGTATCACGAAGGTGCCGAGGCGGCAGACAAAGGCGAGTACCGCCATTTCATGCTCAAGGAAATTCACGAGCAGCCCAAGGTGGTGCAGCGCACCCTTGAAGGCCGCCTGGGCAGTGATCACGTACTGGTGCAGGCCTTTGGCCCGCAGGCTGCCGAGCTGTTCACCAAGGTGAAGAACGTACAGATCGTCGCCTGCGGCACCAGCTACCACGCTGGTATGGTCGCCCGTTACTGGCTGGAAGAGCTGGCGGGTATTCCCTGCCAGGTCGAAGTGGCCAGCGAATTCCGCTACCGCAAGGTGGTGGTGCAGCCGGACACCCTGTTCGTCAGCGTCTCGCAGTCCGGCGAAACCGCCGACACCCTGGCCGCGCTGCGCAATGCCAAGGAAAAGGCACCGGGGCAGGGCGGCTACCTGGCCAGCCTGGTGATCTGCAACGTCGGCACCAGCTCGCTGGTGCGTGAATCCGACCTGTGCCTGCTGACTCAGGCCGGCCCGGAAATCGGCGTGGCTTCGACCAAGGCCTTCACCACCCAACTGGTCGGCCTGATGTTGCTGACCCTGGCCCTCGGCCAGGTGCATGGCAGCCTGGACAAGGCGCTGGAAGCGCAACTGGTCGAGGAGCTGCGCCGTCTGCCGACCCGCCTGGGCGAAGCGCTGGCCATGGACAAGACCGTGGAGAAAATCTCCGAACTGTTCGCCGAGAAGCACCACAGCCTGTTCCTCGGCCGTGGCGCGCAGTACCCAGTGGCGATGGAAGGCGCGCTCAAGCTCAAGGAAATTTCCTACATCCACGCCGAGGCCTACCCAGCTGGCGAGCTCAAGCACGGCCCGCTTGCCTTGGTCGACGCCGACATGCCGGTGGTTACCGTGGCGCCAAACAATGAGTTGCTGGAGAAGCTCAAATCCAACCTGCAGGAAGTACGCGCCCGTGGCGGTGAGCTGATCGTTTTCGCCGATCAGCAGGCGGGCATGCGCAATGGCGAGGGCACTCATGTGGTGGCCATGCCGCACATCCACGACCTGCTCGCGCCGATCCTCTACACCGTGCCGCTGCAGCTGCTGTCGTACTACGTCGCCGTGCTCAAAGGCACCGACGTGGACCAGCCGCGTAACCTGGCGAAAAGCGTCACGGTCGAATAAGGCAGCTGGCGAAAAAAGCCCGTCCATCTGGACGGGCTTTTACGTTTCTATCAAGCCGAAATCTTGCTCAGCTGCAGCTCTTCGGGGCGCAGCGTAAGCACGCGAACACCGTCTCCGGTGACGGCCACGGTGTGTTCGAACTGCGCCGAGAGTTGGCCATCGCGGGTCACCACCGTCCAGCCGTCGCGCAAGGTGCGTACGTCCGCCGTTCCCTGGTTGAGCATGGGTTCGATGGTGAAGGTCATGCCTTCGCGCAGGGGCAGGCCGGTTCCGGGTTTACCCCAGTGCAGCACCTCGGGAGGTTCGTGCATTTCCCGGCCGATGCCGTGGCCGCAGTATTCCCGAACCACCGAGTAGCGGTGGGTGCGGGCATGCTGTTCGATGGCGTGGCCGATATCGCCGAGTCGAGCGCCGGGCCGCACCGCCTCGATGCCCTTGCACATCGCCTCGTAAGTGACCTGGACGAGCTGGCGCGCCTGCTGCGAAACCTCGCCGATCAGATAGGTCTTGCTCGAGTCGGCGATGTAGCCGTTCTTTTCCAGGGTGATGTCGAAGTTCACCAGGTCGCCACTGCACAGGATCTCACTGGCGCTGGGCACGCCATGACAGACCACCTCGTTGCGCGAGGTGTTCATCGAGTAGGCGAAACCATACTGACCCTTGCTCGCCGGCCGCGCCTTGAGTTCGCTGACGATGTAGTTATCCACAAGGTCGTTGACCTGCAGGGTCGACATGCCGAGCAGCTCCAGCCGATCCAGGTAGCCGAATACGCTCGCCAGCAATCTGCCGGCTTCCGCCATCAGGGCGATTTCTGCAGGTGTCTTGCTCATGAGGCATCCGCCATGCGCGGCGGAACCACGACACCGGCTGCACGCAGCTCGGCAGCCATGACCTCGTTGAAGCTCAGGGTCGGGTTCATCTCGCAGAGCATGCCGATGCGAATCCAGAAACCCGCCTGGGCATTGATCGAGCGGCCCGACACGCTGCTCGCCCTGCGGATCTGGTCGTGTAGCTCATCATCGATGTTGACGATGCCCATGGGGCCTCCGTTTATATGTTTCATATATGAATCGTATAGAATTTATTCGGTAATTTCACCTGTGCCCTGGCGAAGTCTGATGGTGGTCAGCGCCTGTGAGTGCTCCGATCCCTTAAAATGGTCGGCGAATCCGCTGACTGACTCGGTCAGGCCGGCGGGGCGCAGGAGTTATGCGAGAGGAGAGAGGATGAAGCGCGCAGATGTGAAACAGAGAACGGACGAAGGGGTGCTGTTCGACACCCAGGTCATGGTCAATCCGGCCAATACGGCGGAGTGGATCGTGTTCTTCAAGAAAGACGCTGGGCGCAGCTTCTTTCTGGTGGACGAGGCCGAGCAAGTGGAGACCTTCTCCGACCTGAACGAGCTGATGGTGGAATTGCGGACATTGGGCATCAAGCGAGTCGAAGTACAGCTCTGATCCACAGTTGCTAACAATTGGCGTGGATCATCTTGTGGATATCCTCGTGATACCTGGCTACAACCCTTTAATTCAGGGACTTATAGCTAGTTGTACAAAAACTGACCCTCTGTGAATGGCTATCCACAGTAGGCTGGGATAACTCCAGTACTTTCTTGTTGATAAGTTATTGAAAGCCAATGGCCACGGGGCTTTCAACGATTTGTGCAGTTCATCGCCAGGTCAGTCGTGACCGGGGCGGTAGAGATGCCGATGTGTGGCGTCGTACAGCGCCGAATCGGCGAAGGCGCCCGGATCGAGCACATGGCCGACGAGGATCAGCGCCGTGCGGCGGAAGTCCTTGGCGGCGACCCTTTCTTCGATATCGGTCAGTGTGCCCAGCACCCAGTCCTGATCTGGCCAGCTCGCTCTATGGATAACCGCGATGGGGCAGTTGGCGCCATAGTGTGGCAGCAGTTCGTCAACGATGGCTGGCAGATGGCGCACGCCGAGGTGGATGGCCAGGGTTGCTCGGTGCCGGGCCAGGTCATGCAATTGCTCGCCCTCGGGCATCGGCGAAGTGGTGCCGTAGCGGGTAAGAATCACCGTCTGGGCGATGCCCGGCAGGGTTAGCTCGGATTCCAGCAACGCCGCGCAGGCAGCGGTGGCGGTAACGCCGGGAATGATCTCGAAGGGGATGCCGAGCGCCCTCAACTCGCGAATCTGCTCGCCAATGGCACCGTACAGCGACGGGTCACCGGAATGCACGCGGGCCACGTCCAGGCCACGCTCATGGGCCTCCTGCAGCAATGTGATGATCTCGCCCAGGTTCAGCTCGGCGGTGTTCACCACCTGTTCAGCACTGTGGCCCTGCAGCACCGCCCCGGGCACCAGCGAGCCGGCGTAGAGGATCACCGGACAACTACGAATCAGGCGCTGGCCCTTGACGGTGATCAGCTCGGGGTCGCCGGGGCCGGCGCCGATAAAGTAGACGGTCATGCGGGTTCTCTATCGAATGTGGCCAGCGCACAGGTGGCGCTGTCGCTGCGGTTCTTCATGCCGAGCAGCTGCGCGCTGCCGCCCAGGCGGGTGGCCAGTGCCAGGGCACAGGGTTCGGCCACGGCTGGGCTGCCGGTGGCGGCTCGCGTGAGCAGGCTGGCGGTGTCTACCAACTGGTAGGGTGTGAGGTCGTCGGGGCTGAAGAAGCTCAGCTCCAGCTTCAAGCGCGTGGCCAGCTCATGCAGACCCGGCTCGTCGTGTTTGTGCGCGATGCTGGCCAATCCGGCGAGGTTATCCACAGTCAGATCATGTTGCGCCAAGCTGTGGGTCAGCAGGGCGAGTAGCTCATCCTGTGCACAACCGCGTCGACAACCCAGGCCAGCAACCACCTTGGGGGCGGCGGCAGGGTGATCGAGATGGCTGGCGGTCATGAGCGGTATTCGTGTCGGTGGGTGACGTAGCTCATCATGGCACCTGCCAGCGGTCAACCGCGATTGACCGGCCGCCGCGGCCTGCGTAGCCTTCTCGCTTTCGAGGTTCTTCCCGGCACGCCGCCGGGGAGCTAAGAGGGAACAGGGTCCGATGCCCTGGCTGCCCCCGCAACTGTAAACGGTCGCAACTCCTTCGATACACCACTGCTTCCAGCGGGAAGGTGAAGGACGCACAGCGTGCAGACCGTGAGCCAGGAGACCTGCCTCGACAGACCAGCCACATGCTCGGACGGGGTGATCCGACGCGGCCAGTACGCCCCTGCGTGCCCGCCTGCCCGTACCCGTCCGCCGAAATTACTGACGCCACGGGGCCCCTCATGAAAACCCTCGCCAAACTGCCTGTCACCATCGTCACCGGTTTTCTCGGTGCCGGCAAAACCACCCTGCTGCGCCACCTGCTGGCCAATGCCGGCGGCCGCCGTATCGCAGTGATCGTCAACGAGTTCGGCGAGCTGGGTATCGATGGCGAGATCCTCAAGCAGTGCTCCATCGGCTGCAGCGAGGAAGAAGCCAACGGCCGCGTCTTCGAGCTGGCCAACGGCTGCCTGTGCTGCACCGTGCAGGAAGAGTTCTTCCCGGTGATGCGCGAGCTGGTGGCGCGTCGTGGCGACCTTGACCACATCCTTATCGAGACCAGCGGCCTGGCGCTGCCCAAGCCGCTGGTGCAGGCCTTCAACTGGCCGGAAATCCGCAACGCCTGCACGGTCGACGCGGTGATTACCGTGGTCGACAGCCCGGCGGTGATCGCCGGTACCTTCGCCGCATTCCCCGATCAGGTCGATGAGCAGCGCAAGCTCGATCCCAACCTCGATCACGAATCGCCGCTGCACGAACTGTTCGCTGACCAACTGGCCAGCGCCGACCTGGTGATCCTCAATAAGGCCGACCTGCTTGACGCCGAGGCGCTGGCTGCCGTGCGCGCCGAGGTGGCCGAGGAACTGCCGCCAGCGGTCAAGGTGATAGAGGCGCACGGTGGCGAGCTGCCGCTGGACGTGCTGCTCGGCCTGAACAGCGAAACCGAGCTGCATATCGACAGCCGCCGCACCCATCACGACGATGAAGACGACGACCACGATCACGAGGAATTCGACTCGTTCCACGTGGAACTACCGGAAACAGAGGAGCCGCGCCTGCTCGCTGCACTGAAAGACGCTGTGGCCAAGTACGGCATCCTGCGGGTTAAAGGCTTCGCAGCGATCCCTGGAAAACCCATGCGCCTGCTGGTACAGGGCGTGGGCCAGCGCTTCGATCGTCACTTCGACCGCGCCTGGCAGGCCGACGAGCCGCGTATCAGCCGCCTGGTGGTGATCGGCCAGCAGCTTGACCGTGCGGCCATCGAGGCCGAGCTGAAGGCGGCGTTGGCCTGAGAGATTGTGGGAGAGGCTTTAGCCGCGACCGGCTTTGCTGATCGTCGCGGCTAAAACCCCTCCCACAGAGCGAATATGCACTTACTGCGCACCCAACCCGGCGCCCAACTGCCGGCCGACAGCATCGCCGACCTTGGCCAGACCCCGGCCGAGCTGGTGATTCTGTGCACGGGAGATTCGCACCTGTCGTTGCTGGCCGAGGCCGCCCGGCAACTACCGGCCGACTACCCCAGCCTGCGCCTGGCCAGCCCGGCGCAGCTGAGCAACAACGCCTCGGTGGACTACTACGTCGAGCAGGTGCTGCAACATGCCAAGGTCATCCTGATCTCTGTGCATGGCGGGGTCAGCTACTGGCGCTACGGTGTGGAGCGCCTGGTGGAGCTGGGCGGGCGTGGCGCCACGGTGATCATGGTGTCGGGCGACGACCAGCCCGACCCGGAGCTGAATGCGCTGGGCAACGTCGGTGAAGGAGACAGTCAGCGCCTCTGGCAGTACCTGCGCCAGGGCGGGCTGGACAACGCCCGCCAGTTATTCCGTTGCATCGGCAACCGCTGGCTGGGGCGTGACGACACTTGGCAGGAGCCGCAGCCGCTGCCGCGTGTCGGTCTTTACCACCCCCAGCGCAGCCCGGCGGCGCTGGCCGACTGTCAGGCGCAGTGGCAACCGGATGCGCCTGTGGTGGCGCTGCTGTTCTACCGCAACCATGTGCAGTCGGCGAACACCGCCTTCGTCGATACGTTCTGCCAACATCTGGTCGCTCAAGGCCTCAACCCGCTGCCGATTGCCGTGGCCAGCCTCAAGGAGCCGGCCTGCCTGGATCAGGTGCAGGCCTGGCTCGATGACAGCAACGCCGCGCTGATCATCAACACCACCGGCTTCGCCCTATCCAACCCCGAGGCGCCACAGGCGCGGGTGTTCCGCCGCGACATCCCGGTGCTGCAGGCCATCTGTTCGCTGGATAATCAGGCGCAGTGGCAGGCCAGCGCCCAGGGCCTTGGCTCGCGCGACCTGGCCATGCATGTGGTGCTGCCCGAGCTGGATGGTCGGCTGATCGGCACCGCCATCAGCTTCAAGGGGCTGGCCTGGCGCAGCGAGCGCAGCCAGAGCGACGTGGTGTGCTATCAGGCGCATGAATCGGGTATGGCTTATGTTGCGGAACTGGCGCGGAAATGGTGCCAGTTGGCGACCAAAAGCAACGATCAGAAGCGAATCGGCCTGATCCTGGCCAATTACCCGACCCGTGATGGCCGCATCGGCAACGGCGTGGGCCTGGATACGCCGGCTGCCGCCCTGAATATCCTCCGCGCCCTGCAGGTACAGGGCTATCCGGTGGATAACCTGCCGGACAGCGGCACTGCACTTGTCCACAGCCTGCTCGGCCGCGTGACCAATGATCTGGACGGCCTGGATACGCGGCCCTGCGCGCAAAGCCTGGCGCTGGACGACTACCTGGGGTTTTTCCACAGCCTGCCGCTGGCCAACCAGCAGGCGGTGCGTGAACGCTGGGGTGAGCCGCAGGACGACCCGATGTTCCGCAGCGGGCGGATGATGGTCGCCGGTCTGCGCTTCGGCCTGACCTTCGTCGGCATCCAACCGGCGCGTGGCTACCAACTCGACGCGGCGGCGGTGTACCACGACCCCGACCTGGTGCCGCCGCACGGCTATATCGCCTTCTACGCCTGGCTGCGTAAAGCGTTCGCTGCCGATGCGCTGATCCACGTCGGCAAGCACGGCAACCTGGAATGGTTACCGGGCAAGAGCGTCGGCCTGTCCGAGGGCTGCTGGCCGCAGGCGCTGATCGGCCCGCTGCCCAATGTCTACCCCTTTATCGTCAACGACCCGGGCGAGGGCGCGCAGGCCAAGCGCCGTACTCAGGCTGTGATCATCGATCACCTGATGCCGCCGCTGACACGTGCCGAGAGCTACGGCCCGCTGCGCGATCTGGAGCGCCTGGCCGACGAGTATTACGACGCCAGCCAACTCGACCAGCGTCGCGCCGTCGAGCTGCGCGGCGAGATCTTGGCCAAGGTGCGCGAAGCCAGCCTCGACCGCGAGCTGGGCCTGCAACTCAACGATGACGGCGACAGCTGGCTGCCGCAGCTCGACGCTTACCTGTGCGACCTCAAGGAATCGCAGATCCGCGATGGTTTGCATGTGTTCGGCGAGTCGCCCACCGGGCAGTTGCGCCGCGACACCCTGCTGGCGTTGCTGCGCATCCCCCGCGGTGATGGCCAGGGCGTCAATGCCAGCCTGCTGCGCGCGCTGGCCCGTGGCCTGGAGCTGGGCCTCGACCCGCTGGATTGCGACATGGGCCAGCTCTGGCAAGGACTGCGTCCACAGGCCTTGCAGGCTGTGGATAACAGCTTGTGGCGCAGCGTCGGCGATACTCGCGAGCGCCTGGAGCTGCTGGCGCTGGGGCTGATCGAGCAGCGCCTGGCGGGCGAGCGCAGCGAAGCGTTTGGCGATGAGGTGGCGTTGATTCTCGATGGCCTGGCTGAACACGTTGCGCCGCTGTTGGATGCCTGCGGCGACGCCGAGATGGGCGGCCTGTTGGCGGCGTTGGAAGGGCGTTTCGTCCCTGCCGGGCCAAGTGGTGCGCCGAGTCGCGGACGGCTGGACGTGCTGCCCACCGGGCGTAACTTCTTCACCGTCGACGTGCGCCACTTACCCACACCGACCGCCTGGCGTCTCGGTGTGCAGGCGGCGGATCGCCTGTTGGAGCGCCATCTGCAGGACGAAGGCGACCACTTGCGCCAGCTCGGTCTGTCGGTGTGGGGCACGGCGACCATGCGCACCGGCGGCGATGACATCGCCCAGGCCATGGCGCTGCTGGGCGTGCGTCCGGTGTGGCAGCCAGGCAGTCAGCGCGTCGAGCGTTTCGAAGTGCTGCCGTTGGAGCAGTTGGGTCGGCCACGGGTGGACGTCACCCTGCGTGTGTCGGGCTTCTTCCGCGATGCCTTCAGCAACCTCATTCGCCTGTTCGACGAGGCCGCGCAGGCGGTGATCGAGCTGGACGAGCCGGAAGACATGAACCCGCTGTCGGCGCGGGTCTGGCGCGAATCTTTGGCGCTCAAGGACAGCGGCCTGGATGAAGCCGAAGCGCGGCGCCAAGCCGGTTGGCGAGTGTTCGGCGCCAAACCGGGCGCCTATGGCGCCGGGGTGCAGAACGCCATCGAGGAGCGCCTGTGGCAGAGCCGCGCCGATCTCGCCGAGGTGTATCTGAACTGGGGCGGCTACGCCTACGGCAGCGGCGCCGAGGGCGCGCCTGCGCGGCAGCGCTTCGTCGAGCGCCTGGAGCAGATGCAGGCGGTGCTGCACAACCAGGATAACCGCGAGCACGACATCCTCGATTCCAACGACTACTACCAGTTCCAGGGCGGCATGCTGTCGGCAGTGGAAACCCTGCGCGGGCTCAAGGTGGCCAGCTATCACGGCGACAACAGCCAGCCGGATACGCCGCGCATTCGTACCTTGAAGGAAGAACTCAACCGTGTGGTACGTGCTCGCGCCGCCAATCCCAAGTGGATCGAGGGCATGAAGCGCCACGGCTACAAGGGCGCCTTCGAGCTGGCCGCGACCATCGACTACCTGTTCGCCTTCGACGCCACCAGCGAGCTAGTTGATGACCACCAATACGCGCTGCTCACCGATGCCTATTTGCTGGACAAGGACACCCGCGACTTTATCCAACAGCACAACCCTGGCGCGCTCAACGATATCCTCGAACGCCTGCTGGAAGCCCAGCAGCGCGGCCTGTGGGAGAATCCCGGCGAATACCGCGAAGCGCTGGAAAACTTGCTGCTCGATAGTGAGGAAAGCTGATGCGAGCGTTTTTTCTCCCCTCTCCCATTTATGGGAGAGGGGCCGGGGGAGAGGGTTCATCCGGCACCGCCGAGCCCGTAGGGTGGGTTAGCCGCCTGTTGCAATGCCTAGGTTTCGCTCCGAAGCGGGTGCGGCGTAACCCACCATCGGCGCCACACGGTATATCGCCTGGTGGGTTACGCGGCGCGCTACGCTCCTGCGCGGCTGCACGATCAATGTTCTGCGCCGCTAACCCACCCTACGGGTGTGATGCGCTCATCGTGGGAGGGGTTTCAGCCGCGAGCTTTTCGCCGCTGAAGCGACTCCCACACACATCACTCCACGGATCACAACCATGACCGAACATCACTTCCCCCTCGCCGCCGTGGTCGGCGCCGATTCGCTGAAGTTGGCGCTGTGCCTGGCGGCCATCGATCCGGCCATCGGCGGCGTGCTGATCGAAGGCCCACGCGGTATGGCCAAGTCCACCCTGGCCCGTGGCCTGGCCGATCTGCTCGATGGTGGGCGCTTCGTCACCCTGCCGCTGGGCGCGAGCGAGGAACGCATCGTCGGCACCCTGGATCTGGACGCGGCGCTGGGCGAAGGCCGCGCGCAGTTTTCCCCAGGCCTGCTGGCCCGTGCCGATGGCGGTGTGCTGTATGTCGATGAGGTCAACCTGCTGCCGGATCATCTGGTCGACCTGCTGCTCGATGCCGCCGCCAGCGGGGTCAACCATGTCGAGCGTGACGGCATCTCCCATCGGCATGCCGCGCGCTTCGTGCTGATCGGCACTATGAACGCCGAGGAAGGCGAGCTGCGCCCGCAACTGCTCGACCGCTTCGGCCTCAACCTGGCCCTCGATGGCCAGCCGCAGCCAGCCGAGCGCGCCGAGATCGTCCGCCGTCGCCTGGCCTTCGATGCCGGCCCCGCAGCCTTCCTGCAGCGCTGGCAGAGCGAGCAGGATGCCCTCGCCGCGCGTTGCCAGAATGCCCGCCAGCACCTGGCGGATATCCCGCTGGATGACGCCGCCTTGGGTGAGATCAGCCGGCGCTGCTTCGCCGCCGCGGTAGATGGCCTGCGCGCTGATCTGGTCTGGCTGCGCGCCGCCCGTGCCCATGCGGCCTGGCGTGGTGCGGCGGCTATCGAGCCTGTGGATATCGATGCGGTGGAGGACTTTGTCCTGCGCCATCGTCGTCGTCAGCAACCACCACCGGCTGCCATGCCGCCGGAGCAGGGCAAGGCGCCACAGCTGGCGCAGGAACAGAGCCAGGGCGAAGGCCAGTGGGGCGAGTTGCCGGCGCAGCCGCAGGCTATGGGCGAACGACGCGTGCCGCCGCGCTGGCCAAAAAAGCCCTGAGCATCCGCCCGCGTACAGCCACAGGCGCGGATGCCCGCAACCGGCCCGGACGACTCGGCGGCGGCCTGCATGGCGCTGTGCGCAGCGGTGCGGGCGGGCGTATCGACTGGCCGGCGACCCTGCGCCATGGCCGACCGCAACGTCGCGAGCAGTTGGTGCTTCGCCCGCGCAGCCAGCAGGCTGAGGAACTCTGGCTGGTGCTAGTCGATGCTTCCGCCTCCACCCGCCGCCATGGTGCGTTGAGCCTGGCCAAGGGTGTGCTCGCTGAAGTATTCGATAGCGCCTATCGCCAGCGCGCGCGTCTGGCCGTGCTGCAGGCCGGTGGTCGTGGGGCGCAATGGCTGTGGCAGGGGCGCAAGGCCAGCGCCGAGCTGCACCGCTGGCTGCACGAGTTGGGCGCTGGTGGTGGTACGCCGTTGCTTGATGCACTGAATCAGGCGGGTGACTGGCTGTCGCGTCGACAACGAGCGAAACCGAGCGAACGGCAGCGCCTGCTGATTCTTACCGACGGGCGCTTGCGTGATCTGCCCACGCTGGTGCCTTTGCCGTGCCCAACTCTGCTGCTCGATACCGAGCGAGCGCCCATCCGCCTGGGCCGCGCCCGTCAATTGGCGCAGGCACTACAGGCCGACTACCAACATATCGACGACCTGGCGCCCGGCGTGCCAGGACGAACCTGGAGAACCCCATGAAAACCCTGCTGCTGGTCGGCATCGGCGCCGGCGACCCGGACTACATCACCGTCCAGGCGATCAAGGCGCTACGCCGCAGCGACGTGATCTTCCTAATGGACAAGGGCGCGGCCAAGCACAAGCTCAACGCCCTGCGCCGCGAGATCTGCGCGCGCTTTCTCGATGGCCACACGCCGCGTTTCGCCGAAGGCCTGCAACCGGAGCGTGAACGCGATGTCGCGGACTACCGCGCCAGCGTCGATGAACTCAACCGTGACAAGCAGGCGGTGTTCGAGCAACTGATCGACGAGCAGATGGCCGATGGAGAGACGGCAGCCTTCATGGTCTGGGGCGACCCGTCGCTGTACGACAGCAGCATCCGCATCATCGAAGCCATCGCCGCACGGCGCAGCGATTTCACCTATGACGTGATTCCCGGCATCAGCAGCCTGCAGGCGCTGACCGCGCGCCATCGTATCCCGCTCAACAGCATCGGTCGCGCTGTGGAAATCACTACCGGCCGCCTGCTCGCCGAAGGCTGGCCACAGGGCGTGGACAGCGTGGCGGTGATGCTCGACGCCAAGGACACCTACCGTCGCTTTGTCGGCCAGGGCCTGTATATCTACTGGGGGGCATACGTCGGTACGGCCGATGAAATCCTGATTGCCGGGCCGCTGGATGAGGTGGCCGAACGTATCGCCAGCACCCGCGCCGAAGCGCGGGAGCGCAATGGGTGGATCATGGATAGTTATCTGCTGCGCAAGGAAGCGGCGGCGTAGGCCTGAGGGCAGAAGCGGTGGACAAGAAGAGCGTTGTCCACCCTACGCGCCGTTCTTAAATACCTAAGTAGCGGCGTATCACCCATTCCTCATCTGCTCCTGCTGGCGTTATACGTGCCCAGTCCCCCATGAGTTCGTATACCGGGAGTTTCTCACCGAGTACGAGCCTTCTTAAACGGGGCGCTGTTCGTGACGGCAGTGCATAGGTGAAGGCAGCGTCAGTTTGAGCATGACTCCAAGCTATTACGTCTTTGGGCTCAGAGAGCTCATATTTGAGCGGCGGCTTCTCTGATTGTGCTGGGCTGTGGGGCGGCTTAGAGAGCGTCAGGGATTGCCGGGTTATCCATTCATCGGGCTGTCCAGGTTCAGAAATACGTATCCAATCACCTACTTGCTGGTAAGCACGCACCATTTCACCAAATGCCATTCTCCTCAGGCGCCGGGCTGTATGGTTCGGAGAGTTTACGGAATACGTGTCGTTGTCCTGTACGTACAGATCGGAAGCCACTGCAGTTTCATGGGATGTAGTAGGAGACGGCGTCCGAATTGTGGGAGTAGGAGCCACATAGCTAGATATCCCTATACGGCATGTCTTGTTCCAAGAAATACAAGAGTTGCCACAGGGCTGGCTGTTTCTGCAGTTCTTAGCCCAAACATCTGTCGTGAGCAGACTGAAGAGTGCCAAGGATAGGGCTAGAGCTTTCATGACCATTCCATGGGCTGTATAGAGAAGGCACTAGGCTACTACTGCTTGGCGATATCGCACAGCTGATAGGGCATGTGCCGACAAGTATGGTGGAAAACCGCGAAGCGTTTTCCACCATCTCCCACTTAGTCGCGAACACCGTGCCTTACAACCAACTCCAAGAAACCCCCGTATACACCCCAAACCCTTCCCCAGGCGTGGAGCGCGCCACATCGACGCCGTTGTCGTTATATCCCGGCGTCACGGTGGCGGCATAGCGTTTGTCGGTCAGGTTGCGCAGGTCGAGCCAGGCTTGCCAGTCGTCTTTGGGCGAGGCGTAGCCGAAGGTGGCGCCGAAGGTGGTGTAGGCGTCGGCGTAGTAGGAGTTGGCGTAATCCACCGCGACCTTGGAGGCATACTGGCTGTTGAGGCCGGCGTAGAAGCCGCTCGGGTGGTCGTAGCGCACCTCTGCCTGGTAATAGTGGCGCGGCAAGCCGGGCAGGCGGTTGCCGCCGAATTCGTCGTCGTTGCGGTAGTGGAAGTCGCTGAAGGTATAGGCCTGGCGCAGGCTCAGGGCGCCAGCGGCGCCATCTTGCCACAGCGTGCTGGTCAGGCCGGCTTCGATGCCCTGGTGCACGGTAGGGCTGGCGTTGGATTCGGCGAATACGTTGGGCTCGATCTCGACGGTGAGCAGTTCATGGCGCACCTGTGAGTAGTAGTAGGCCAAATCCCATTCACCGATAAACGAGTCGCCACGGGCGCCGACCTCGAAGGTAGTGGCGGTCTGGTTGTCCATCGAGATCGGCGTGCTTTGGCGGGTGCTGTATGGCTGGTTGCCGGCCGGGAAGCGTAGCGGCGAACTCCAGATCATCGACCAGGCATGCGGCGGTTCCACCGAGCGGCTGATATTGCCGTACAGCTGCACCTCGGGGTTGAGCTGATAGCGCAGGCCGATACGCGGTGCGTAGTCCCAGGTATGTTCGCTGAGCTTGTCGTCGGTGGCTGGCCAGGTCACCTGCACTTCGCGGCGCGTGTAGATCAGCGCCAGGCCGCTGGTCAGCCACAGGTCGGGGGTCAATTCCAGTTCGTTGCCGATGTGCAGCACGTGGTCCGAACCCAGGTGTTCATAGGCGCGCATCAGGGTGCCGGCCGGATAGGGCGTGCCGTTGACGTTGATCGGCAACGCCGCGGTCTCTTTCGCTTTGCTGCTCGGCAGGTTGGTTGTGCTGCGCCAGCCGATGGTGGTGCTGCTGTTGAGCCCGAACAGGGTATGTCGGCGCGTGTAGTTCAGCGTGCCGCTGATATCGCTGTAATCCACACGGATGCGATAGGCGCCGCCGCGATAGGCGGTCTCGGTGATATCCATCGGGTAGTGGTGGTAGGCCAGGCCGGCGACCAGGGTGGAGTCGTCGTCGATGCGCCAGGTGGTCTTGTTGGCCAGCCAGGTGCTGCCGGGCTGGTCGCGATGGGCGTCGATGCTGCGGTTGGCCGCCGCGGCTTGGCGCGGGTCGTCCTTGAGTTGCGCTTTGGTCAGGCGGCCCGGCGTTTCATGCTCGGTCTCCCGGTAGCGCAGGTAGAAGCGTGTTTCCAGATTCTCATTCAGGCGATAGCCGAAGTTGCCGGCGACGCCTTTGCCCTTGCCTGACGAGTGGTCCTGATAGCCATCGGTATGGCTGTCGGTGAGGGCGAGGTAGTAATCGAAATCGCCCAGCACCTGGCCGGAGGCGATGTTGCGCTTCTGGTAGCCACGGCTGCCTGCTTCGTAGCGCAGCTGCAGCTTGGGCGCGGTATGGCCGGTGTGGGTGATGTAGTCGATGGCGCCGCCCAGGGCCAGCGCGCCACGGTCGAAGCCGTTGGCCCCGCGCAGCACTTCGGCGCGACTTATCCACAGCGGTTCCAGCAGTTCGTAGGGCGTGCCGCCGGAACCGGTCAGTGGCAGGCCGTCGAGCAGGATATGGGTGCCGGAGGCGTGCGAGCCGGGGCCGCGGTTGATGCCCGAGCCGCGCACGCTGATTTTCACGCCTTCGTTGCCGGGCGACTGCGCGTAGACGCCGGGCTGGTAGGCCAGCACATCGGCGACGCCGGCCACGCGGCCCTGCTCGACCTTGGCCATATCTACCACATTGGTCGCGCCCGGCACGCGCTTGAGCTCTTCGCGCGCGGCCTCTACTTCACTCAGCTGCACGCCGGTGACCTGCAGCGAGTCGAGTTGCACGGGCTCTTCAGCGAAGGCGCTGTGGCCGCTCAGGCAGGCGAGGGCGAGCAGGGTGAGGCGGGCAGGTTGGCGGGAAAACGGCAGGGGCAGCATGCAGGGGCTCCGTTGAGCGGGCGGCGAGTGTGTCTGATGAGGGCTAACGAGGATTCGTCACCCACAGGCCGCTGGCGCGGGGGCACATCATGCCGTTTTTGCCCGTGCTGTGCAGCGGGCCGCTCAGGGAGAAGCAGGGCGGTCGCGCGACAGGCCACCCGCCCCTGTGGATAACCCTCAGGCCAGACCGGCCTTGTCCAGACCGAACTGCTTGTCGGCGGAGCCCGGCACGGTGCGGAAGGCGACATTGAGGCGGTTCCAGCCGTTGATGGCGACCACCAGGAAGCTCAGTTCTGACAGCTCCTGCTCGGAGAACTGCTCGCGCACGTTGGCGTAGATGGCATCGGAGACGCCGTGTGCTGACAGTTGGGTCAGGGCTTCCGTCCACTCCAGCGCGGCACGTTCCTGCTCCGAGAACAGCGGCGATTCGCGCCACACGGCGACATGGTGCAGGCGCAGTTCGCGGTCGCCATGGATCTTCGCTTCCTTCACATGCATGTCGACGCAGAAGGCGCAGCCGTTGATCTGCGAGGCACGCAGCATGACCAGGTGGGCCAGCGGCGCGAGGAACGGGCTGCGGGTCAGCAGCATGGAAAACTCGGCGTATTTGCCGGAGGCCTTGGGGGAGAGTGCGAAGTAGTCGAGGCGCTGGCTCATGGTGTTCATCCGTATCCGCGTTGAGGGGCGCGATGGCCTGCCCCGGTAGCGATGAATCTACCCAGCAGTGGCCCAGTCACATAGATCCAATTGTGCAGATTCGGACTGGTCCACTTCGCTCAGCGCCGCGCCTGCGACGGCGGAAATCCGTACGCGCGCTTGAAGGCGGCACTGAAGCTGCTGAGGTGCTCGTAACCGGCCAGGTTGGCGGCTTCTTCCACCGACAGGCCCTGTTGGCGCATGGCCTGGTAGGCACGGGCCAGGCGCTGGCGGCGCAGGTAGGCGGCGATGGTGATGCCGTTGCGGCTGCGGAAGGCGTTCTGCAAATCGACCGGGTTGGTGCCGAGCTGGCGCGCCATGTCGGCGATGCTCAGGGCGTCGGCCTCGCCGCTGTCGAGCCATTCCTTGAGGCGTGCCAGGCAGCGTTCGAGATGGCTGCCGAGGCGTTTCTCCTGGGGCGTATCGATGCCGCGCAGGATGTCGCAGGCCAGATCCAGGGCGAAGCTTTCGCGCTGCAGGCGCTGCAATAGAAGCGGCAGCGTTGCGTCTCGCTCGAGCAACTGATGGGCGCGCTGGAGGATGTCCACCGAGGGCTGCCAGGGCAGGTTGTGCCAGTGGCTGCGGCTGAAGCGCAGCAGGTTGTCGCTACGCAGGTGGCTGCCGAGGGCGAACTGCTGTAGCCAATCCGGGGTGATGCTCAGGCACACCTTGGTTTCTTCGCGGCCGTTACGCCAATGGCGCTGGAACTGATCGCTATCGGTCAGGTTGACCAGCATGGCGCGCTGGCCGCCGGGGCGGGCATCGAAGTGCAGGCGTTGGTGCGGCAGGCTGACCTCGGCCTCGCCCTGCAGCAGAAAAGCGGCGGTGATGCCTGGTGCCAGGCGGTTGTCGCTGCTGGCGTCGACCAGGTCGCGGCTATGGCTGAAGTACAGCACCAGGCCTTCGCTCAGCACCTGCACCTGTTGTTCGCCGTCGAGCACTGGCTGCTCGCCCGGCAGCTCGCGCT
Source organism: Ectopseudomonas composti (assembly GCF_900115475.1). Lineage (GTDB taxonomy): Bacteria > Pseudomonadota > Gammaproteobacteria > Pseudomonadales > Pseudomonadaceae > Aquipseudomonas > Aquipseudomonas composti. The sequence continues at coordinate 111,590 of NZ_FOWP01000005.1, read as the reverse complement.
GAAAATGCAGGTTGCCGCCCAGGGTGTGGGCAACATCGCTGAGCTGACCGCAGGTGAAGACCGTCATGGTGGCTTGACCGATGGAAGTTTCGTTGCGGCTAATTTTTCCTTCTTTTCCCCTAAGCGCGCAACATTGTTCAGAATTATTCTCATGTGCAATGAGGTCGCAATCGTCTTGATTGCGTCACCAACGATCATGGGAATTACACAGCGATGGGTTTGCTCCTCACGCAAACGACGGTGGTCGAAGCGGTTTTTCACGAGCATGTCGACGCGGCGCAGATACGCCAGTGGCTGGACGGCATCGAGCGTCTGATCGAGGGCCGTCAGCCGTTCTTCTTCATTTCCAGTACCCGCGAGGGCAGCACCCTCGCCGAGGATTACCGGGCCATCCAGGGCGTCTGGTACAAGCAGCACAAGGCGGCGTTCCGCGAGATCTGCGTGGGGCTGGTGCGCATCGCCAGCGATGCCGACGAACTGGCCCGGCTCGACACCCCGGCGCTGCATGCCGCCTGGGGCGTGCCCTATTTCGTCACCCTGGACAGGACGCACGGCTATCGCTGGATCGCCGAGCGCATGGTGAATCATGCAACGTCCGTCTGAGCAGGTGCCGGTGACCCGGCTGGCGCTGGCGGTGATCGTGGTGCTGTACCTGGCCCACGCGCTGCCGCTGTACTTCTTCAACGTGGCGATGCCGGCCATTCTGCGCAGCCAGGGTGTCGACCTGCGCTGGATCGGCATGCTCTCGCTGCTGTACATCCCCTGGGCGTTCAAGTTTCTCTGGGCGCCGCTGGTCGACCGTCATTATCTGCATAGCCTCGGTCGCCGTCGCACCTGGCTGTGGCTGACCCAGGCAGCATTGGTGGCCGGCATCCTGCTGCTGGCACTGACCGGGCTGGAACACGGCCTGCTGCTGTTCGTGCTGGTGAGCCTGTGGATATCCACCTTCGCCGCCACCCAGGACATCGCCATCGACGGCTACACCGTGGAGTCGCTGGCCAGCGAGGATCATCGCCTGGGCAGCATGGCGCAAAGCATCGGCGTGGCCCTGGGCAGCATGCTCGGCGGTGCCGGCGTGTTGTGGCTGTACCAGGTGGTCGGCTGGCAGAGCGCGCTGCTGACCCTGGCCGGCCTCAGTGCCTTGACCATGCTGGCGGTGGTGCGGGTCGATGATCACCTGCCGGCGCAGGCCGAGGCGGCCAAGCCGGGCTTCATCGCCACTTTCAAGCGCCCGGAGATCCGCTGGGCACTGTTGCTGATTCTGGTCTATCGCCTGGTCGAGGCCCCGGCCATGGCCATGCTCACGCCGATGCTGGTGGATCGTCTGTGGTCGCTGACGCAGATCGGCCTGCTGATGTCGGTGGCCGGCGCCAGCGTCGGGCTACTCGCCGCCGTGGCGGCTGCGCGCCTGTTGCTGCGCCAGCGCGCGGCAACCCTGCTGCTGCGCGCCGGCTGGCTACGCAGCCTGGCCTACCTGGCGATGGCCGGGCTGCTGCTCAGCGGCCTGGCCGACGGCTCGCCCGTGTGGCTCGGCGCCATGGTGCTGGTGCTCCTGGCCATCCGCTACCTGGCGATGACCAGCCTCTACGCCTTGTTCATGCAGCTGTGTTCGCGGCAGCAAGCCGGCACCGACTTCACCGTGCTGGTGTGCTTCGAGCTGCTGGTGTTCTTCGTCGGTGGCTCGCTGTCGGGCTTCCTCGCCAAGGGCTTGGGCTACGAAACCTACTACCTGCTGCTGGGCGTGCTGTCAGTGCTCAGCGTCCTGCTCTGCAAACCTATCGTCCGGCGCATCCAGGCCGGCACCGACAATCATTGACGCGCTTTCTCTGGGGGAAACCATGAGGCATCTTTCGGCATCCATGCAGGTCACCTTGCTCAGCCTGGCGGTGAGCGGCGCGCTTCACGCGCAGGCCGACGACACCACGACCAGCCAGGTCAAGGAGCTCGGCCCGATGGTGGTCACCGCCACCCGTTCGGCCAAGAGCATCGCCGAGATCGCCGGCACGGTGTACAGCATCGAGCGTACGCAGGTCGCAGAGCAGGCCGCCGCTGGCCGTTCCACCGCAGATATCCTCGGCCAGCTGGTGCCCTCGCTGGCACCGAGCAGCGGCACCACCAGCAACTACGGCATGACCATGCGTGGGCGCACCGTGCAGGTGATGATCGACGGCGTGCCGCTGACCGGCTCGCGTGATGGTTCGCGCCAGCTCAACAGCATCAACCCGGCGATGATCGAGCGCATCGAGGTGATCTCCGGCGCTACCAGCATCTATGGCGCCGGCGCCACGGGCGGGTTGATCAATATCATCACGCGCAATGCCGATGATGAAACCAGCGACTTCAGCAGCCGTATCGGCCTGCGCAGCCCCGGCAAGGCAGCGCGTGACGCCATGGCTTACGAGGCCTCCCAGACTGCCGCCTTCCACCAGGGCGCGGTCAGCGGTTTCGCCGGCCTGAGCTACACCAAGCAGGGCGAGATTCGCGATGCACACGGTGATCGCATCGGCCCGGAGATCGCCCAGACCGACCGCCAGGACACCACCAGCTTCGACTTCAACGGCCGCCTGACCTGGCACCTGGACGACGACCAGCAGTTGAGCGCCGGTGTGCGCTATTACGACGACGAGCAGGACAGCGACTATGGCCCGGACTACGGCCCAGGCCTGGCAGCGCTGTTCACCCCGGCGACTTTCCAGCCGAGCCTGCAAGGCATCAAGGGCCTGCAACTCGACGATCAGCCGCGTACCCGTCACTACGGCGCCAACGTCCAGTATCTGAATCGCGACCTGTTCTGGGGCCAGCAATTGACCGCCGAGGCCTATTACCGCAAGGAGAAGTCGCGCTGGTTCCCGTCCGTGGCGGCCGCGGTGCACCCGGCGCTGCCGGGGGGCTTCACCTACGTGGCGCTGCAGTCCAACACCGATATCGATGTGTGGGGTGTGCGCACCGCGTTGCAGAAGGGCTTCGAACTGGCCGGGCGCGACCTGCAACTGACCTACGGCCTGGATCACGAACGGGAAAAGGACAGCCAGAGCGGGCAGTCTTACGACCTCAATACCTTCATCGCCAGCAACGGTCTGAACTACCGCGAAGCCCAGCGCTATGCCATGGGCCCGGACGTTGAGGTGAGCAAGACCGGCCTGTTCCTGCAGGGCGACTACCAGCTCACCGAGCGTCTCAGCCTGCAGGCCGGGGTGCGTCGCGAGACCATTAGCAACGACGTGGACGCTTCCATTCCCTATGGCGAGGCGATTGCCGCCGACCGTGTGCCGGGTTATCAGCCGCAGACAATGGCCGGCGGCAACGTGCGCCACAGCGAAACCCTGTTCAACCTCGGCGCGGTGTATGCGTTGACCGACAGCCAGCAGGTATTCGTCAATTTCTCCCAGGGCTTCAGCCTGCCTGACACCCAGCGCATGCTGCGCGACGTGTCGGCCAACTTCTCGATCGATAGCAGCATCGATTCGATCAAGGTCAACAACTACGAACTGGGCTGGCGCCTGGGCGATGCCCGCGGCCTGAATGCCGGGGTGACCGCGTTCTACAACACCTCCGACAAGGTGGTGCAGTTCAACCGCGACTACAGCGTCTCGGTGGCCGATACCGACGAACGCGTGTGGGGCGCCGAGGGCAATCTGCAGGTGCCGGTTGCCGAGGGCTGGACGCTGGGCGGCACCCTCGCCTACACCCGCGGCCAGTACAAGGACGCCGCCGGCAAATGGCGCGAGCTGAATGCTTTCCGCGTGTCGCCGCTGAAGGCCACCGTTTACAGCGACTGGGATTTACTCGATGGCTACGGCGTACGCCTGCAGGCACTCAGCGTGGGCGGCAGCGACCGCGCCTACGACGACGCCCAGGCTGCCGCGGTGAGTCCGAGCATCCGCGCCAATCCCTCGGCGAAGATCCAGGGCTACACCGTGGTCGACCTGATCGCCCACGCGCCCTGGTTCGGTGGCGAGGTCGGCTTCGGTGTCTACAACCTGGCCGACCGTGACTACAAGAGCGTCTACAGCCAACAGGCCGAGGCCACCTACGGCAAGCTCTCCAGCCTGCCGGCGGCGGGGCGTACTTTCGCCCTCAGCTACTCGGTGGCGTACTGATAAGCGCTCAGTCCGCCCGGTAGTTCAGCGGCCGCTTCGACGACTCCGGCAGAGCCAGGCCGCCGACCAGGGCCAGCAGGGCAATGACGATCAGGTAATAGGCCGGCGACATGCGGTCGCCGGTTTGCTCGATCAGCCAGGTGGCGATCAGCGGCGCGGTGCCGCCGAAGATCGTGTAGGCCAGGTTGTAGGTGAAGGCTGAGGCGGTGTAGCGCACCCGGGTGGGGAACTGCTCGGAGAGTAGCACCGCCGTCACCACTCCGCAGATCACCGCGCCGACCGCCAGCAGCATCGCACCGGCAGCCGAAGCCCATAGCGTGCCGGAAGCGGCCAGGGTGAAGGCGGGGTACACCGCGACGATCAGCGCCACGCCAGCGGTAAGGATGGTGCGGCGGCGGCCGACGCGATCCGAGTAGCGCCCAACGAAGGGGCACAGCAGGGCGGCGAAGAACAGCGCCACCAGGCTGGCCAGCAGGGCGGTCGGCCGCGCGGCGCCACCGACCACCTGCATGTAGGTGGTGAGGTAGGTGGTGAACATGTAGAACGACAGCGCCGTGGCCGAGATGAAGGCGCCCAGGCAGGCGATGGTCGCGCTATGCAGGCGCAGGGTTTCCATCAGCGGTGAATGCTCCGGCGCCGGTTCGGCGGCCATCGCCTTGAACGCCGGTGACTCGTCCAGGCGTAGGCGCATATACAGGCCCACCAGGCCTAGTGGCGCGGCGATCAGGAAGGGCAGGCGCCAACCCCAGGCCTGCATCTGCTCGCTGCTGATGATCTGGTCGAGGCCGAACACCAGGCCGGCTGCCGAAGCGAAGGCGAGGAAGGTCGACACCGGCACGAAGCTGCCATAACGGGCCTTCTGTTCGGTGGGCGCATGCTCCATGACGAAGGCACAGGCGCCGGCGTACTCACCGCCGGCGGAGAAGCCTTGCAGGCAGCGCGCCAGGGCCAGTAGCAACGGCGCGAACAGGCCGATGCTGGCGTAGGTCGGCAGCAGGCCGATCAACGTGGTGGCACCGGCCATCAGCAGCACGGTGATCGACAGCACGCGCTTGCGCCCGATGCGGTCGCCGAGAATGCCGAAGACGATGCCGCCCAGCGGGCGCAGGGCGAACGATACGGCGAACACGGCGAAGGTTTGCAGCAGCGCCAGGGTCGGATTGCCCGGTGGGAAGAACAGCGAGGCGATGGTGACGGCGAGGAAGCCGTAGACCGCGAAGTCGAACCACTCGACGAAGTTGCCGATGGCGGAGGCGGCGATCACCTTGTGCAAGGTGGCCGGGCTCACCTGCTGGCCCGTGTGGATAGCATGCATGCGACGCTCCTGATCCCTGATTTAGACGGTTTCAGGCAGGTTACGGAGCGATGGCCGGGGAGGTCGCTTCGCAGGCGACAGTAGCGTTGCCGTGAGCGACCTCAGCCCTGAGGAAACTGCGCCGGATCGGAGAAGCAGGCGCGCAGGTGATCGAACACCAGGCGCACTCTTGGCGGCACCGGGCCTTGCTGCGGGCGGTAGATGAACAACTGCCAGGGGTCGGGCGCCTGCTCGGTCAGCACTGCCTGCAGGCGGCCGCTCTCCAGATAGGGTTGCGCCAGGTAGGTGGGCAACTGGCCGTAGGCCAGGCCGGCGAGCACGGCTTCCAGCTCGGCTTCGGGGTCATCGCAGACCAGCGCTGGCGCGGGCGGATGCAGGCTGGGGCCATGGGCGAATGTCCACGGCCAGGGGCGGCCGTTCTTGCGGTCGATCAGCACCGACAGTGGCCGCTGCTGCAGCTCGTCGAGACTGCGCGGCTGGCTTGTGGCAGCGATCAGTTCCGGCGTGGCCACCACCAGTAGCGGCACCGGCGCCAGGGCGCGGGCGACGTAGCGGCTGTCACGCAGGAAGCCGACGCGGATGCCGATATCGATCTGCGCTTCCACCGCGTCGGTGATCTCGTCCTCCAGGCGCAGGTTCAGCACCAGTTGCGGGTGCTGCTTGAGCAGGGGTTGCAGGAAACCCACCAGAAAGCGCTTGCCGATGGCCTGCGGCGCGGTGATGCCGATGCGCCCGGCGATGGCCGATTCGGTTTCCGCGCGATGGCCGCGAAACAGCGCGTCGAAATCCTCCAGCATCTGCCGGGCACGCACCGCGTAGGCCTCGCCGAAGGCGGTGATATGCACTTGGCGGGTGTTGCGGTGAAACAGAATCTCGCCGAGTTCCTCTTCCAGCGCCTTGATCGCGCGGGTCACCGCCTGCGGCGAAACCCCGAGCCGAGTCGCCGCCTCGCGGAAATTGCTGCAGTCGGCCGCACTGCAGAATATGCGGATCATCTCCATGCGATTGAGCATATCGGGGCGCCTTTGTATTCCAGAATATGGAATAGCCTAATCCAAACTCTTCCATTCATTGAAACTGAAATCGCCTCTAACGTGAGCCCATGTCCGGCGTATGGCACGGACACTCCAACGAATCGAGAGAGGGCTTACCCATGAGCAACAACATTTCCGGCAAGGTCGTGGTCATCACCGGCGCCAGCAGCGGGCTGGGCGAAGCGACAGCGCGTCATCTGAGCCAACTGGGCGCCAAGGTGGTGCTGGCGGCACGGCGTAAGGAGCGTCTCGAGCAACTGGTCAGCGAACTGGTCGCCGCTGGCGGCGAGGCCGTGGCCTACCAGACCGACGTGACCCGCGCCGATGAGGTCAAGGCGTTGATCCAGGGCGCGCTGGACAGCTTTGGCCGCGTCGATGTGCTGGTCAACAACGCCGGGCTGATGGCCATCGCGCCGCTGAGCGATGTACGCGTCGAGGAGTGGGAGCGCATGATCGACATCAACATCAAGGGCGTGCTGTACGGCATCGCCGCGGCGCTGCCGGTGTTCCAGCAGCAAAACGCCGGGCACTTCATCAACATCGCCTCGGTGGCCGGGATCAAGGTGTTCAGCCCGGGTGGTACCGTTTACAGCGGCACCAAGTTCGCCGTACGCGCCATCTCCGAAGGCCTGCGCCATGAGGTTGGTGGCAGCATCCGCACCACCACCATCGAGCCAGGCGCGGTGGATTCGGAGCTGAAGTTCGGCAGTGCGCACCAGCAGAGCCGCGATTTCGTCGTCGACTTCTACAAGCAGGCGATCCCGGCGGAATCGGTGGCGCGCGCCATCGCCTACGCCATCGAACAGCCGGCCGATGTCGACATCAACGAGATCGTCCTGCGCCCGACCGTGCAGGAATTCTGATCCGCGCCTGCCGCGTATGCGGCAGGTTCGCCCTTCTCTAGGCGCTTGCGATACTGGTCTGCACTAGGCCAGGATGCAGGCGCTGTTTTCGTTCAAAGGAGAGGGGGCAGCATGTTTTCCCATATCTGTATCGGCGTGAGCGATTTTCCACGCGCCCTGAGGTTCTACCAGCCGTTGATGGATTTGCTGGGTGTCGAGTTGCGTTTACTCGATGCGGAAAAGCCCTGGGCGGTCTGGCAGTCAAGCCCGGAGCCCCGGCCCCTGTTGCTGATCAGCACACCTTATGATGGCGCAGTGCACCATTCCGGCAACGGGCAGATGGTGGCATTGCTGGCGCAGACCCGTGCACAGGTCGATCAGGCTCACCGGCTGGCGCTCGCTCAGGGTGGGCGTTGCGAGGGCGCTCCAGGCCTGCGCGTGCACTATCACCCGGATTACTACGGCGCCTATTTTCGCGACCTCGATGGCAACAAGCTTTGCGTGGTGTGTCACCGCCCCGAGTGAGAGAGGCCTACCCCTGGCGCGCTGGTTCAGCGCTCGCTCAGCGCGCCAGCGGCAGCGCCACGCCGATCAGCACGAAGAGTACGCCGCAACTGCGGTTGAAGGTGCGGCCGCCGCGCTCCAGCCAGGGGCGTACGCGAAAGGCCAGCAGCGCCAGCAGCAGCTCGACGAGGAATTCGACCACGGCGAAGGTCGCTGCCATTACCACGAACTGCACGGCCAGGCCGCGCTGCGGGTCGACGAACTGCGGCAGGAAGGCGCCGTAGAACAGGATCACCTTGGGGTTGGACAGCGCCGACAGCAGGCCCTGGCGAAACAGCCGGGCGGCGCTGGGGCGCACACCGCTGTCGGCCAGGGTCAGGTTCATTGGCGGTGAGCGCCACAGCTGCACGCCCAGCCAGATCAGGTAGGCGCCACCGATCCACTTCAGCGCCAGCAGGGCGGCGGGCGCAGTCTTGAGCAGGGCGCCGAGGCCGAACATGGCCAGGGCGATCAGCGCGCTGAAGCCGACTACACCGCCGAGGATGGTGGCCAGCGCCATACGCGCGCCATACAAGCCGCCGTGAGTCAGCGCCAGCAGGCTGTTGGGGCCGGGCGTCAGTGCCAGGCCGAGGGTGGCGACGAAGTAGACGAGCCAGAGTTCGAGGGCCATGCGGGTCTCCTGTGAATGCGCGGCCAGTCTAGTCAGCGGCAGGGGCGGGGATGAGGTAGATTCTGGTCATCTAATGGTTGGTTCTGGACAGGGCATGACTGAAAACCCCGATCTGCGTTTTCTCCTGCTGCCACTACCGGAGTTCGCCCTGCTGCCGTTTGGTGGTTTCCTCGACAAGCTGCGCTTCAGCGCCGACGACGAGGACTACAGCCGTCAGCGCTACTGCGCCTGGACGATCCTCGGTCTGCATCCGGGGCATGTGCTGTCCAGCAGCGGTGCAGCGCTGCGCATCGAGGCCACGCCGGACGAGCTGAAGCTGGCCGACTACGACTACCTGGTGCTGTTCGGCGGGCGCAACGCGCAGGCCACTGCTGCGCTGGCGCCGACCTACCAGCCGTTGCTGCGTCGCGCGGCCCGCGCTGGCGTGAAACTGGTGGCGATCGACAACGCCAGCTTTATGCTCGCCGCCTGCGGTTTACTCGACGGTCACCAGGTGGCGGTGCACTGGCGTCACGAGGCGGAATTCCGCGCCAGCTTCCCGCACCTGCGCCTGGCCCGCGAGCGCCTGTATTGCCTCCATGGCGCGCGGATTTCCTGCGCCGGCGGCACGGCGGCCATCGACCTGGCAGTGGAGCTGCTGGCCCAGGGCAGTGGCCGGGCAAGGGCGCTAAAAGGCCTGGCCGACATGCTGGTGGACGAGACGCGCAGCGGCCAGCATGCGCTGCGTTCGCTGCACACCACGCCGAGTGGCGAACGCCATGTCGACCGTGCCATCGCCCTGATGCGCCACGGCCTGGCCAGCGCCGACGGCATCGAGCAACTGGCGGCCAGTGTCGGTATCAGTCGGCGTCAACTCGATCGTCTGTTCCACGCCAGCCAGGGCATGAGCGCGCGCGAATACTGGAACGAGCTGCGCCTGCAACACGTGCGCTGGCGCCTGCTCAACTCCAGCCACAGCCTGGCGCAGATCGCCGATGAGATCGGCGTCGGCGATACCAGCCATCTGGGCAAGCTGTTTCGCCAGCGCTTCGGTTCCACGCCTGGGACGATGCGCCGCCAAGCCAAACCCACGCCGTAGGAGCGGCTTCAGCCGCGAAGCTGGGACAATAACGGCACCCAAACCGAGGTCAGCAGCAATAGGGCCATGCAGCGGTTGAACAGTCGCAACCTTGCCGGTCGCCGCAACAGGCGCGCGCTGCCGATGCCGAGTAGACCCCATACCAGCAGGCACGGCGTGGACACCAGCAGGAACAGCAAGGCATAGGCCGTCACGGCGCCGAACGAGGCGTCGCCGCCTAGGAAGATCGCCGTGACCGAGATGGTCATCAGCCAGGTCTTGGGGTTGATCAGTTGCAGGCCGGCACCCTGGACGAAGCCCTGGCGCTGATCGACGCTGCGCTCGCCCAGGCCGGCAGTTTCGGCGCGCATCAGCTTGCAGGCCATCCAGCTGATCCAGCCGGCGCCGGCCCAGCTCATCGCCGTCTGCAGCAGCGGGGCGCGGGCCAGTAGTTCACCGAGGCCCAAGCCGACCACCAGCAGCATCAGGCTGGCGCTTAGGCTCGCCCCGACCGCGATGGTCAGGGCGATGGACAGGCCGAAGCGGGCGGCGCTGCCGAGGATCAGCAGGTTGGTCGGGCCGGGGGTGATCGAGGCCACCGAGGCGAACAGGATAAAGGGCAGCCACTGGCTCATGGCTGCGCCCGGTAGGCGGTGAAAGACATTGGGCATCGCTCCATATTGGGTATGGCGCGATTGTCCGGCTCGCTCGCTCAGTGGTCTTGAAGCTTTGTGCAGAGGTTGCGGTAGGCGCCCGGGGTGACGCCGTTGGCGCGGCGGAACCAGCGGCCCAAATGACTCTGGTCGGCGAAGCCGAGGTCGCTGGCGACATCCGCTGGCGTCGTGCCTAGGGCCAGCAGACGCCGGGCGCGCACCAGGCGCAGCTGGATCAGGTAGCCGTGCGGGGCGATGCCGAAGGCGGCCTTGAACGCGCGACAGAGGCGAAAGCGGTCGACGCCGCAAACCCGCGCCAGTTCATCGAGACCGATGTTCTCGTGAAAGTGCGCATGCAGGTAGTCGCGGGCACGCAGGGCCACGCTGGGTATCTGCGGGTTGCCTGGCAGTTGCTGGCGCCAGTGCAGGCTGCGCGAGATTCGCTCCAGCAGCGCATCCAGCGCGGCGTCGCGCACCATGCGCGGCTCGCCGTCGCTCAATGCCTGCAAGGCATTGGCGATGCACGGCAGCAGGCCGGGATCGTCCGGCTGGGTGCGCGGCACGCCGGGCAGGCAGTCGCTGGGCGCCTGTTCGAACAGCGCCGGCAATGCCTTTTCCAGCCAGGTCGGTTCTAGATATAGCGTGGAATAGGTGAAGCCGCCTGGCGTCGGCGCATGGCCGTCATGGATGTCGCCGGGTTCGAGAAAGAAGGTCTGCCCCGGCACGCTGCTGAACAGCGCCCGACGGCAATGGAACTGCTGTACGCCTTGTTCGGTGAAGCCGATCAGGTAACTGTCGTGCCAGTGCGGATCGTAGGCATGGCCCTCGAAATGCGCACGGATCACCTCGATGCCGGTATCGGCATCCTGCTTGAGGTCGACCCATGATTGCGCGTTCATCGCCCGGCTCACAGTGGAAAGTGGAACGCCTGAGCTTAACCCGTTTGCCGGGCATGCCTAGAACGTTTGTGCAGATGGTAGGGGCTGTGGATAAAACCAAGCGCCTTGACCCGTAGGAGAGGCCTCAGCCGCGAAATTCGCCGATAAATCCGCTCCTACAAATGCTTGGCAATCCTGTTTGCGAGCGATGCTTTAGTCGGCCTGCGCGGGATACCAGCGCGGCGTATACACCCACTCGCCGCCGTCGGCACGCGGAAAGCGGCGGGTCTGGCTGGAGCCGATGATCACCAGGGTGCGCATGTCGACCATCTCCGGCGTCAGCTCGCCCAAGGTGAGGCTGCGCAGGGCTTCGGCGGGGCGGCCAATATCGCGGCCAAGCACCACCAGCGTTTCCGGCGCGCGGTGCTGGCGCAGCAGCTCCAAGGCGCGGCCGAGCTGCCAGGGGCGGTACTTGGAGATCGGGTTGTAGAAGGCCATGGCCAGATCGGCGAGGGCGGCGTGCTCCAGACGCTTCTCGATCACCGTCCAGGGCTTGAGGTTGTCGGACAGGGAGATCAGGCAGAAGTCGTGACCCAGTGGAGCACCGGCCTTGGCCGCGGTGGCCAGGGCGGCGGAAACGCCTGGCAGTACCTCCAGTTCTACGCCTTGCCAGGCCATGTCCTGCGGGCTTTCCAGGGCTTCCATCACGGCGGCGGCCATGGCGAACACGCCGGGGTCGCCCGAAGAAATCATCACCACCCGGCGGCCCGTGGCGGCCAGTTCGAAGGCGTGGGCGGCGCGCTGCAGCTCTTCGCGGTTGTCACTGGGGTGCAGGCATTGATCGGCGTGCAGCGGGCCGGCCATCTTCACGTAGGTGTCGTAGCCGAGCAGGTCTTCAGCTTCGTCGAGGGCACGGCGCACGGCGGGGGTCATGTGCTCGGCGGCGCCAGGGCCGAGGCCGACCACGCTGAGGCGGCCACGGCGCTGGCCGAGGCGTTCGATATCCAGTGGCTGTTCGTCCAGCAGCAGGCGCAAGCCGTCACCGATATGGTGTTCGGCTGGCAGCGCGGCTGTGCTGTGGATAAAGCGCAGCGGCAAGTTCAGTGCCTGCGCTGCTGCGTGCAAATCGGCGTTGGCCATCCAGGTTTTGTCCGCGAGCAGCACTGCCAGCGCTTGCGGTGCCAGGTTGGCAGAGCTAAGCGCTTGCTGCAGGCGTGCGGGCAGGTCGGCACCGGGGCGTTCGATCAGCGCGGCGGCGCAGCGCGGGTGGATCAGCAGTTCGTCGGGTTGCGTCGGGCGCGCCTGCGCGGTGATGTGGATGACCCGGTTGGCGGTGTTATCCACAGGTAACTGCGCGGCTTCCAGCCAGGGCGCCTGGCCTTCGATGCGCACCGTTTCGCCGCCGAGTAGATCGCTGACGAAGCGCTTGCCTTGTTGCAGGTCGGCCAGCGCATAACCGGCAGGCGGCTCCAGCAGGCAGGTGCCGAAGCGCAGCTCGCCGCTGGTGGTGATGGCCGGCGTCACGCCCAGGTGCGCGGCGATCTCGCGGGCCAGGCGGTTGACCCCGGCCAGGCCGCCGAGCAGCGGCACCACGGCGCTGCCATCCTCGGCCAGGGCCAGTACCGGCGGCTCGGCGCCCTTTTCCGCCAGCAGCGCGGCAAGGCTGCGGATGACGATGCCGGCGGCGCACAGCACCACCAGCGGCTGACCAGCGCGATACAGCGCACGCAGGTGCTCGCCGAACTCATCGTAGTGACGCTCGGCGCCATCGGCACGGCCGCGCAAGCCATGGATCACGGCCTGTGGATAAAGCACCTGGAGGCGTTGTGCGGTGGCCAGCGCACTGGCGCCGAGGATGACGATGTTCATGCGGTAAATCCTGTAGCCCGGATGTAATCCGGAGAATAGGTCGCGATCCGTGGGAGGCGCTTTAGCGGCGACTGTCGCGGCTGAAGCCCCTCCCACAATGACCGTATATCAACGAGTGATTGGTAGGGCGGGTGCAACCCGCCGGCTCGCTGTCGGCGGGTTACACCCGCCCTACGGGATTACCCTCGCCATTTTTGGCCGGGCACCAGAATCATGGAAAAGTACGGCGACTCCATCGGCTCCACTTCGTCCAGCGCCACTATCTTCTGGCTGGCCATGGTCGCCCGCTCGACGTAATGGGCGCGCTCGTCCAGGCCGAGCTTGCGCAGCACCCGGCGCACCTTGTCGAAGTTGCGCCCGAGCTTCATCACCACCGCTGCTTCGGCGTCGCGCAGGCGCTGTTCCAGCTCGTCTTCCGGCAGCACGCCGGACAGCACGCTCAAGCTCTGGTTGCGGTACACCAGCGGCGTGCCGAGTACCGAGGCGCAGCCGAGCATGGAGCACACGCCGGGCACCACCTCCACCTCATACCGGCCGGCCAGGCGGTCGTGCAGGTACATGTAGGAACCGTAGAAGAACGGGTCGCCCTCGCAGATCACCGCCACGTCCTGGCCTGCGTCCAGCAGCCGGGCGATCTGCTCGGCGCAGGTGTCGTAGAAATCGGCGATCACATCCTCGTAGGACAGCGGCGGGGCCAGCTTCTCGGTGGTCACCGGGTAGACCAGCGGCAGGCGCTGCTGGGCGGTGTCCAGATGCTGTTCGATGATGCCGAAGGCATTACCGCCATGGCCGGCGTTGTGTTTGGCCTTGGCCACGAAATAGGCCACCACCGGTGCCGATTTCAGCAGGCGCAGGGCCTTGAGGGTGAGCAGCTCGGGGTCGCCAGGGCCGACGCCGAGACCAAGCAGACGACCGGCCATCACTCCACCTCCGAGGCCAGCGCGTTGACCGCCGCCACCGCCATGGCGCTGCCGCCACGGCGGCCACGGACGATCACGTAGGGCACGCCACGGCTGTCTGCGGCCAGGGCGTCTTTCGATTCCGCCGCGCCGATAAAGCCCACCGGCATGCCGATGATCAGGGCCGGCTTCGGTGCGCCGGCGTCGAGCATTTCCAGCAGGTAGAACAGTGCGGTCGGCGCGTTGCCGATCACCACCACGCTGCCCTCCAGGTGTTCGCGCCAGTGCTCCAGGGCGACCGCCGAGCGAGTGTTGCCGACTTCGCGGGCCAGCTCCGGTACGCCGGCATCGTGCAGGGTGCAGATCACCTGGTTGCCGGCCGGCAGGCGCGGACGGGTGATGCCCTCGGCGACCATCCGCGCATCGCAGAGGATCGGCGCGCCGGCCAGCAGGGCTGCACGGCCAGCCGCGCCGGCACCGGGGGAGAAGCGCAGGTCTTGCACCACGTCGACCATGCCGCAGGCGTGGATCACCCGCACGGCGAGTTTTTCCAGGTCGGCGGGGATGCCATCGAGGTTGGCTTCGGCGCGGATGGTGGCGAAGGAGCGGCGGTAGATTTCCTGGCCGTCGCGGATGTAATCAAGCATCGGGGGTTCCTGCGGGGTGTTGGCGGGCGAACCATGCGCCGGCCTCGTCGATGGTCATGGCTGGCGCCAGCAGGCGGCCGAAACCGGGCACTTCGGGCGTGCGTTGATAGAGCTGGTAATGGTCGGGTGTGCTGGCCAGCAGGGTGTAGGGCTGCACCCGTGCGCTGGCGCAACTGCGTGGGCAGGCGCTGAGGTGCACTTGTGGTCGGGTGCCGCTTGCGCGAAGCAGATCGGCCAGGTGCAGGGCGTGGTGTTTGCTATCGGCCAGGCCGCGCGCGCAGGCCGCCGAGCCGGTGCAGGCGACCAAACCGAGCAGCGGCTCGTCGATATGGGTCAGCAGGCCCAGTTCGCCCAGTGCTGCCAGCAGTTCAGCGCTGGCGGATTCAGGCACATTGCCCAGCAGCAGGCCCTGCCAGGGCGTCAGGCGCAGTTCGCCGTCGCTGTGGCGCTCGCTCAGCTCGGCCAGCGCCAGCAGTTGTTCGGCATGCAGGCGGCCCAATTGGGCACCGGCTGCGACCATGCACAGGTCGCTCTGCGCTTGTGGATAAATCCCTGCCGGGGCGCGGCTGGTGCGATCGGCAGGTTGCCCATTGGCCGGTGGTGCTGGCTGCAGGGTGAAATTCAGACGCGCTTGTAGGCGCTGCAGCAGCTCGGTCGGCGTGATATCCGCCAGCAACTGGCGCATACGTGTCTGCTCGGGCGTGGCCAGTTCGAGGAACAGCAGCAGGAGCTGGCGCACCAGCTCGACGGCGTGCGTCGCTTCGATCCGCGCCAGCGGCGCCTCAAGGGGGCAGCCGGCCAGGCCCAGCAGCAGGTGCTGGTCGTCTTCGGCGGCCAGCCACAGGTCGTGCGGGTGTTCGCGCATGGCCAGGGCTTCGCCACCGTCGAGCTGCAAGGCGAACTTGGGCGATAGCGCATGCAGCGCCGGAGTGTCCTGCAGCAGGTCGAGAAGTTGGCTGGCCAGCGGGCGCACGTCCATCCGTGCCTGCGGATCGAGGCCGGCGGCGGGGCTGAGCAGCAGGTTGCGCACATCGTCAGCGGCGGCCACGCGCGGGCCGAGACCGGCGCTCAGCAGGGCGTCGATCAGTGCGCTTTCCTGGCCGGGGAGCACGCCACGAATCTGCAGGTTGCTGCGGTTGGTCAGCTCCAGCACGCCGCTGGCATGCTGCCGCGCGGCCGCGGCAATCGCCCGCGCCTGCGCACCGCGCAGCACACCGCCGGGCAGTTTGACCCGGCAGATACCGCCGTCCAACGCAGGCACGATGCGCAGCAGGCCGGGGCAGGCGGAAGGGCGGAGGGAAGCGTTCAAGCAGTCACCTGTGGATAACGACGCGGCGACCGAACCAGCGAAACCCGCCCGCAGGGGATTTCATGGCATCGGTACACCCCGCCCGATGTTGGCACTCGCGACCAGCGTTCGTCGGCAGGTCTCCTGGCTGACAGGTCTTGATCGGCCGCGGCCTTCCCGGAAATCCAGTGGCGCAGGTGCGGCAGACTCGCTGTTTACAGTTGCGGGGGCAGCCACGGTTTTACCGTGTTCCCTCTTGGGGTAGCTCTGAAATGGCCATTACCGTCACTCCCGCGAAGGCGGGAGCCCAGGTACTACGGAGATTCTGGATTCCCGCCTGCGCGGGAACGACGACTATTTCAGCGTTTCCTTAGGCCCTTGAGTTGTATCGACTCAAGGGCACCGACGAAGGCGCTATTATGCCCGCTTTGCCCGGAGCGCGGACAGGCGCTCCGTCGGGCCTGTGCGAGGACATTGGATGAAACCCTGGTTGACCCTGGTCGGCATCGGCGAAGACGGCTACCCCGGTCTGGGCAAGGCTGCACGCCGCGCCCTGCTGGCGGCCACGCGTATCGTCGGTGCGCCGCGTCAGTTGGCGTTGCTGCCACCGTGTATCAGCGGCACACGAGAGACCTGGCCCAGCCCCTTCGACCTGCAACCACTGCTGGCACGACGCGGCGAGGCGGTGTGCGTGCTGGCCAGTGGCGACCCGATGTTCTACGGCGTCGGCGCCAGCCTGGTACGCCAGGTGCCGGCCGACGAGTTGCGGGTACTGCCGGCGCCGTCCTCGGTGTCGCTGGCGGCGGCGCGCCTGGGCTGGCCATTGCAAGAGGTAGAGGTGGTGTCGCTGGTCGGCCGGCCGCTGGCCACGCTCAACGCCCGACTGTATCCAGGCACGCGCCTGCTGGTATTAAGCGCCGATGGTGAAACGCCTGCGCAGGTGGCCGAAGCCCTGCGTACGCGCGGTTTCGGCGCCAGCCGCCTGACCCTGCTGGAGCACCTTGGCGGACCTGACGAGCGCCGCCTCGATGGCCTGGCCGCGAGCTGGAACCTGCCGCGTGGCGCCGATCTCAATCTGCTGGCCGTGGAGTGTATGGCCGATGCTGGTGCGCAACTGCTGCCACCGACTTGCGGCCTGCCGGATGATGCCTACCGCCACGACGGGCAACTGACCAAGCGTGACGTTCGCGCAGTCACCCTGGCGCGCCTGGCGCCACTGCCCGGCGAACTGCTGTGGGACGTTGGTGCCGGCTGTGGCTCTATCGGCATCGAGTGGATGCGTGCGCACCCGGCTTGCCGCGCTATCGCCATCGAGGCCAATGACGGACGCCAGGATCATATTCGCCACAACCGCGATGCCCTCGGCGTGCCCGCCCTGCAACTGGTCGCCGGGCATGCGCCCGAGGCCCTGGCCGGACTGCCGGCGCCAGATGCGATCTTTATCGGCGGTGGAGTTACCGTGCCTGGCGTGCTCGATGATTGCTGGGCCGCGCTCAAGCCGGGCGGGCGCCTGCTGGCCAATGCCGTGACCATTCAGAGCGAGGCGGCGCTGGTCGCCTTTCGCGAGCGGCATGGCGGCGAACTGCTGCGTTTGACCGTGGCCCAGGCACAACCGCTGGGCGGCTTCGACACCTGGCGCGCGGCGCTGCCAATCACCCTGCTGACGGTGCACAAACCTTGAACCGGCGCATTCTGTTGCTCGGTGGCACCACAGAAGCGCTGCGCCTCGCCCGTCGCCTTGGGCTGGAAACCATCTACAGCCTGGCCGGCCTCGGTCGGGTGCCGGCCGATTTGCCGTGCCGCGTGCGTGTCGGTGGCTTTGGCGGCGCCGAGGGGCTGGCTGCCTTTATTGCCGATGAAGGCATCGAGCTGCTACTGGACCTGACCCACCCCTACGCTGCACAGATCAGCCATAACGCCGCCCGCGCCGCAGAAGTCGCCGGCGTGCCCTGTTGGGCATTGCGTCGCCCTGGCTGGCAGCCCGGCACCGATGACGACTGGCGCGAAGTGGACGACTGGGATGCACTGACCCGCGCGCTGGTGCCGTTCGAGCGGCCGTTCTTCACCTCCGGGCGCGAGCCGCTGGCGCATCTGCATGAGATTCCCGAACACCAGCACTGGACGGTGCGCTGCCTGCAGGCCGAGCCGGCGCCGCTGCGGGCCGAGGTGATCGGTGCCCGCGGGCCGTTCTCCCTGGACGAGGAGCGCGCGCTGTTCGCCCGCCTGCGCTGCGACGTGCTGGTGAGCAAGAACAGCGGCAGCGCCTCAACCGAGCCGAAGTTGCAGGTCGCCCGTGAGCTGGGGTTGCCGGTGTTGTTGCTGCGCCGTCCTGAGCTGCCGATGGTGGCGCGCGAGTTCGCCGAGTCGGAGAGCTTGTGGGAGGCGCTGCAGCAGCGCCTCTGATACGGACTGTCGCGGCGAAGTTCGCCGGTTGGTGGATACGCCTCTGGGTGTACGCGGCAAGCTGGTGCGCGCGGCGCACCCTACGTAGGAGCCGCGCTGGTTGATCAGGCTGTGCGTCTGACCTTGAATGCAGCATGCAGGTCAGCCGTCGGCGTGGGCGCGAAGCACATTCTGTCGAATACGCCATTGAGGTGATCGACCAGCAATTGGGTCGCGCACGGGATGTCGCCGGCCTCCAGCGCCGTTATCAGCGCCAGGTGTTCCTGGCAGGTGCGCGCCGAATAGACCGAGCCTCTGCTCAGCGCGATGTTCAGCGCTGAACGCGACAGCAGGCCGCGGAGGAATTCCAGCAGCAGGTTGTTGCCGGCAAGCTCCGCCAGCTTCAGGTGGAACTGGCCGGCCTGCTCGATCAGGCCGGCGCCATCGCCAGCTGCCAGGCAGCGCTGCTGCTTTTCCACCAGGGCGTGCAGCTCGTGCAATGGGCTGTCCGCCAGGTGCTGGCCGAGCTGGCGAATGACTTCCGCCTCCACCAGCAGACGTGCCTCCAGCACCTGCCTGGCCTGGCGTTCGCTGGGCCTGCTGACCTGGGCGACCTGCCTTGGCTCGATGGTTACCGCACCTTCCTCGGCAAGCTTGGTCAGGGCGCGTTGTATGGTCCATTCACTGACCCCGAAGATCCGCCCAAGGGTACCTTTGTCCAGTTTCGCAGTGGGCAGCAGCCGTTTTTCCAGAATCGCCGCGTAGATGCTCTGGTAGACGAAGTGGCTGGTGAGTCTGGCGCCGCTGCCGTCCTGGCGAGCGGTCTGGATGGGCTGCTGAACAGCTGCGTTTGCACTCATGATCATACCTGTCGACTGGTTCGGGCTGCGTGCAGGCGAGCGTCTGTACCCACGTAGCGCCTGGGTGAAAAATGTCGGGTTGGTCTGCCGCTTGGCGGCGGTTTAGGCCAGCGGTACGCGGAGGTTGATATTCAGGCGGGTGCCTTCGTTGAGGATGTGCTGGCGCATCGCCTGGCTGGCCTGCTCGCTGTCCTGGCGGCGAATGGCACGCAGGATCGCCTCGTGTTCCTGGAGGATGTCCTCGGCGTAGTCTGAATTGCGCCGGACCAACTGGTCGCTCTGCTCCAGAGCGCTGCCGATCTGCCTGGCAATGCTGAGGAACATGGGGTTGGAACTGAGCGCCACCAATTTGCGGTGGAAGCTGGTATAGGCGCTGGCGAGGGCACGCATGTCGCCGTCCTCGACTGCTTCACGCATGTCCAGCAGCAACAGGCGCAACTGGCTCAGCTCGGAGCCATCGAGTGACTGCGCGACCAGACCGACGATGAACGGTTCCAGCGCGTAGCGCAGTTGCAGCACGTCGGCCATGGTCGCGCTGGGCGGCGCCTGTACCTCCGGCAGCGCGGTGCCCTGGCGCTCCAGCACCATGACACCCTTGCCGGGCAGCGAGCGCACCACGCCCAGGGTTTCCAGGATGGTGATTGCCTCGCGCAGGCTGGGGCGGCTGACCTCCATCTGCTCGGCCAATTCGCGCTGGCCCGGCAGCATCTGGCCGACTGGCCACAGGCCCTGTTCGATGGGGGCGAGCAACTTGCGGACAACCGCGTCGACCAGCTTGGATGACGAAAACATGAAGCCTCCCTAAACCGCGAAACGATGAGTGCAGGCACGCGCCCGGGCAGGACCACGCTCACCGCCGGCCACTCGTTGTGGCCTGGCGATGAGAGCAGACCGGCCCTGGCTTGTCATCAGCCGCGCGCCTCGCTTTCCTGCGCTACCGCCACACGCATCGGGCTGGAGTCCCGGCTAGCGATAGGCGCACAGGCCTCGCCATTGAGTACTGCGTGGGCGCGCTGCAGGTCGATGTCGTTGTCCCAGCGGGCGATAGCCACGGTGGCGGTGCAGTTGCCGATCAGATTGGTCAGCGCCCGGCCGATGCCCATGAACCAGTCGACCGCCAGCACCAGCACCAGGCCTGCCGCAGGGATGGCCGGCACCGCGGTGAGGGTCGCGGCGAGGATGACCAGGGCCGAACCGGGGATGCCGTGGGCGCCCTTGGAGGTGATCAGCGAGACCAGCAGGATGGTGAGCAGGTCGCTCATCGCCAGGTCGGTGCCGGTGGCATGGGCGATGAACACCACCGCCAGGGTCAGGTAAATGGAAAAACCATCGAGGTTGAACGAGTAGCCGGTGGGGATCACCAGGCCGACGGTGGAGCTACGGATGCCCATGTGTTCGAGCTTGCGCATGATCTGCGGCAGCACGGCGTCGGACGAGGCCGTGCCCATGACGATGGTCAGCTCCTCGCGGAAGTAGCGCAGGAAGGGCACCAGCGGCACCCCGCACAGGCGCAGCACGCTGCCCAGGACGATCAGCACGAACAGGAAGCAGGTCACGTAGAACACCGCCACCAGCGCGCCGAGGTGGCTGAGCGAGTCGAGGCCGTACTTGCTGGTGGTGAAGGCCACGGCGCCGAACACACCGATCGGCGCCAGGCGCACGATCATGCCCATGATGCGGAAGATCACGTGGCTGAACTCGTTGATCAGCTTGGCCACGCCGCTGGCCTGCTCGCCGACCAGGTTCAGCGCGCTGCCGAACAGCACGGCGAACAGCAGCACCTGGAGGATGTTGTTCTCGGCGAAGGCACCGAGCACCGAGGAGGGGATCAAGTCCATGATGAAAGTCGCAGGGCCGTGCAGCTCCTGGGTGCGGCTGGCATAGAGCGCGGCATCGCTGGTCGACAGCTCGTTGAGGTGGAGGTTGGCGCCAGAGCCCAGGCCCAGACCATAGGCCACCACCAGCCCTAGAATCAGGGCGAAGGTGGTCAGCACCTCGAAGTAGATCACCGATTTCAGGCCGATGCGGCCCACCTTCTTCAGGTCTCCGGCACCGGAAATGCCGCTGACCACCACGCAGAAGACAATCAGCGCGATCAGCATCTTGATCAGCTTGATGAAGCCATCGCCAAGGGGTTTCAGCTGGGTGGACAGTTCGGGCAGGCTGAGGCCGCACAACACGCCGAGCACCAGGCCTATCACGACTTGCAGGAATAGCGAGCGGGGAAGCAGTTTGATGAACATCGTCGAGGTCTCCGTTCGGCGCGTCATCCATGCCCTCACGGAGGCCCAGAAGCGAACGCCAGATTGTTTTTATGGTCTTACCGGTCTGACCAGTTTAGGCTAAGCGCAATTTTTCCAACCGACAAGCCCCCGTCTGGCGGATCATGCTGGGCAGGCAGTGGCTCGACATGACGAAATGCCCGATTTAGAGAGCATTGATGCAGATTTAAGACCGTCGGTCAGGCAGTTTTTATCTGCGCTGGGTGCTGCGCTTGGCGCATGGCGATGCGCGGTTATACAGCGGGAATGCTGCAGCGACCGGTCAGACCGGATGACTGAGTCGACGCGCGGGACGCGCTCGGGGTACGGACATCGCGCCGAAGCGGCTAGACTGCCGGCCCGTTTTGGAGACCGCCATGAGCCAAACCCCCTACGCCCGCGTTCTGTTCATCGGCCCCGGCCTGGGTCGTGGTGCGTCGTCCGAGCGTCTGCAGCAGCGGATCGAGGCGCTGCTGGGCGAGGCGCACCTGCACGACAGCGAGCAGGATGGTTTTTGGCAGGCCATCGACGAGGCGCCGCGTCCGCTGCTGGTGGTCGACCTGGAGCCGCGCGCTGATGCCGCGCACCGCGACTGGTTGCGCGAGCGCATCGCCGAACGCGGTGACGGAGTCGAGGTGTTCGTGGTCTGCACGGCGCTGGAGGACACCTGGCTCGATGGCCTGAGTGCGCTGCTCGCATGCCACGAAGCACATCTCCCCTGCAGCGACGTACCGCCTGTGCCGGCGCACCACGCCTGGTCGCAGATTCCGCCGCATGCGCAGCGCCTGCTGCTGTGCAACGGCCCGCGCTGCACGCGCAAGGGCGCGCTGGGCCTGTGGAAAACCCTGCGCCAGCGACTTAAGGCTGCCGGCAAGCTGGAGTGCGAAGGCGGCGTGCACATCACCCGCAGCCAGTGTCAGTTCCCCTGCGACCTGGGTCCGACCGCGAGCCTTTATCCACAGGGCGAGTGGTACGGCATCAAGGATGAAGCGGCAGTGATTCGCCTGGTCGACGAGCGCCTGGTGGCGGGCACGGCGTTGCCGGATTTGCGCATCGACGAGCAGGCTTGACGCCCGCCCCCTTTCGCGGCTGAAGCGCAATGCCACCCAGCCGCTCCTAAAGAGGAGCAATCGCCGCTAAAGCGCCTCCCACGGTGTGCCAGGCGAGGGCATAACCTGTGGGAGGGGCTTGCGGCTCGGGCGTCCTGCTGCGCTCTACCTCCTGCACCCATGCAGCCCTAGCCGCAACGGCATACACGGGCCACGCGCCTTGACTTGAGCGGGGGCGAATGGTCATATCCGCCCCGCTTCAGGTGTCTCACGCCGCCGCGCGTGAGGTTAAACGGGAAGTCGGTTCAAGTCCGACGCTGCCCCCGCAACGGTAAGCGAGCGACCGCATCGATATGCCACTGTGCGCCACGCGTATGGGAAGGTGATGCGTTCATGACCCTCGCAAGCCCGGAGACCGGCCTGGAGTCGTTTGTGTCTGGCAACCCGCGGTGGGCGGGCGTTGACTCCAGTAGGGCGCCCCGTGCCCCTGTCTGCTGTTGCGCATTTTCCATCGGATTGCCGTGCCTTTTCTCTTTGCGATGGAAGCAATATGGCGCGCTATCCCCTGTTTCAAACCTCTGCATCGTTCGCGTTGCTGTTGGCCGCTCCGGCCATGGCTGACGAATCCCCTGTCGATCTCCCCGCTGTCACCGTCCAGGCGCAAGCCGCGCAGGAGGGCGAGACCAGCCTGCACACGCCGACCACGGCTGGCTCGCGCCTCGACCTGTCGGCCCTGCAAACCCCGGCCAGTACCACCAGCCTGAGTGGCGCCGAAGTACGCGAGCGCAACAACCGCAGCGTGCAGGATGCCGTGACCCGCACGCCGGGTATCAGCACCATCGGCACGCCGGGCAACGGCGGCACGGCGCTGTCGGCGCGTGGTTTTACCGGCCATTCCTCGACCATGCAGCTGTACGACGGCACCCGCCAGTACATCGGTGCGGGCACCGTGACTTTCCCGGTGGATACCTGGTCGGTGGAGCGCATCGACGTGCTGCGCGGCCCGGCCTCGGTGCTCTATGGCGAAGGCGCCACCGGCGCGGTGATCAACGTGGTGCCGAAGAAGCCCTTCGCCGGCGAGATCCGTAACCACCTGCGCGTCGGTTATGGCAGCGATGACCGTCGCCAGGCCGCGCTGGACAGTGGCGGCTCGCTGAACGATGGCTTGAGCTACCGCCTGAATATCAACCAGCAGGCCAGCAATGGCTGGGTCGACCGGGGTGATTCCGAGAGCCTGGCGCTGAGCGCTGCGCTGCGCTGGGATGCCAGCGACGACCTCAGCTTCAGCCTGTCCCACGACCAGGGCGACCAGAGCCCCGAGCGCTACTTCGGTACCCCGCTGGTCGATGGCAAGTACCGCGAGGGTATTCGTGAGCGTAACTACAACGTCGCCAATGCCGACATTCGCTACAACGACCAGATCACCCGCCTGAGCACCGACTGGCGCATCAACGACGCCCTGAGTGCCAGCAACCAGCTCTACTACATCAAGACCCAGCGCTACTGGCGCAACGCCGAGACTTACCGCTGGCAACCCGGGGACCTGATCAACCGCAGCAGCTTCTACGAGATTAAGCACACCCAGGAACAGGTCGGCGACCGTCAGAGTTTCACCCTGAATCACAGCCTGTTCGGCCTCGACAGCCGCACCGTGGTGGGCGTGGATTACAACCGCATCCACTTCGCGCGCCAGCACGATTTCGCCAGCAGCTTCAGCGACACTGTCCCGCTTGCCGGCTCCGGTGGTGATCAGTACCAGAGCAATGATCCGCGCGGTTATGGCCCACGCGAACGCAACCTGGCGCGGCAGTTCTCGCTGTTCGCCGAGAACCGCACCCAGCTGACCGAGCGCCTGTCGCTGGTTACCGGGGTACGGCGTGATCAGGTGCACATCCAGCGTGACGATCTGCTCAGCGAGAGCAGCGTCGACCGCAGCCTGAGTGGCGGCAACTGGCGCGCCGGCCTGGTCTTCGCCCTGACGCCCGAGCTGTCGCTGTACGGCCAGTACGCCACCAGCACCGAAGGGGTGAACAACCTGCTGACCCTCAGCCCGAGCCAGCAACAGTTCGACCTGAGCGAAGCCAAGCAGAGCGAAATCGGCCTCAAGCAGATGTTCTGGAACGGCCAGGGCGAGTGGACGCTGGCCGCTTACCACATCGTCAAGAAGAAGCTGCTCAGCCGCGAAACCCCGGCTTCGCCCACCGAGCAGATCGGTCAGCAGTCCTCCGACGGCCTGGAGGCCACGCTGGAGCTGGCCCTGGGCAACGGCTGGCAGGTATCGGCCAACGCCGCCTTGGTGCGTGCCGAGTACGACGACTTCGTCGAAGGTGGTGGTGACCGCAGCGGCAATCGCCCGAGCAACGTACCGCGGCGTACCGCCAACCTGTGGCTGAACAAGGCGCTCGGCCAGGGCGTGGATGTCGGCATGGGCGCGCGTTATGTCGATGCGCGCTACGCCGATACGGCCAACCAGATCGAGGTGCCCGGCTACACCGTGGTCGACGCCAACATCGCCTGGCAGGCGCTGCCAGACGTGCGCCTGGGCCTGGAGCTGAACAATCTGTTCGACCGCCAGTACGCCACCACCGCCAGCAGTGCCGGCCAGCAGTGGTACCTGGGGGCGCCGCGTTCGTTGTTCGTCACCGCGGACTACAGCTTCTGATGCAGCGCCTGCGTATCCGCGAGCTGGCCTGGTCGCCCGACGGCCAGCGCCCGCTACTCGACGGCATCGACCTGGACGTTGCTGACGGCGAGCTGCTGGGGCTGATCGGCCCCAACGGCAGCGGCAAGACCAGCCTGCTGCGTTGCGCCTACCGCTTCCAGCGGCCCTGTGCCGGCAGCGTCGAGCTGGACGGCGAGGCGCTATGGCAGCGCTCGCCGCGCTGGAGCGCGCAGCGGGTGGCGGTGGTGTTGCAGGAGTTTCCCCAGGACTTCGGCCTGCGTGTGGCGGAGGTGGCGGCCATGGGCCGCACGCCGCACAAAGGGCTGTTCGATGGCGACGATGCCGAGGATCGCCGCCTGGTCGACGAGGCGCTGGCGCGCGTTGGTCTTGGCGCGCTGGCGCAACAGCCGTTCGCCCGACTGTCCGGCGGCGAGAAGCAGCGCGCGCTGCTGGCTCGTGCCCTGGTACAGCAACCCCGGCTGTTGATCCTCGACGAGCCGACCAACCACCTCGACCCGCGTTACCAACTGGAGCTGCTGCGGCAGATCAAGGCGCTGGGCCTGGCGACCCTGGCCAGCTTCCACGACCTCAACCTGGCAGCGGCCTTCTGCGACCGCCTCTGCGTGCTCGACCAGGGCCGCCTGGTGGCCGCCGGCACGCCCGCCGAGGTGCTGAGCGCCGAGCTGTTGCAGCAGGTGTTCGGCGTGCAGGCGCTGGTCGATACCCATCCACTGGCGGGTTATCCGCGTATTACCTGGATTGTTTGATGATTGTTCACACGCTGGCTGTTCTCCCTCTCCCATTTATGGGAGAGGGCCGGGGAGAGGGCGCTAGCTGCTTTTCCCTCTCCCCCGGCCCCTCTCCCGCAAGCGGGAGAGGGGAGTTTTCCCTCCGCCACCTGATAACGCTCTGCTTTCTTGCTCTGGGCTGCAGCCCCGCCTGGGCCGTCACCGTCACCAGTTGCGACCGCCAGGTGAGCATCGAGCAGCCGCCGCAGCGGGCGGTCAGCCACGACATCACCCTGACCGCCATGCTCCTGGCCCTGGGCCTGAAAGAACGCATGGTCGGCTACAGCGGTGTCAGTGGCTGGAAGACGCCGACGCCCGAGCTGCAGGCCGATCTGGACGAGCTGCCCGAGCTGGCGGCGCGCTATCCGTCGCTGGAGAACCTGCTCGATGCCGGCGCTGACTTCTTCTTCGCCGGCTGGAACTACGGCATGCGCATCGGTGGCGAGGTCACCCCGGCCAGCCTGGAGCGTTTCGGCATCCCGGTGTACGAGCTGAGCGAGTCCTGCGCGCATGTCATGCCGGATCGCGTCGCCAGCCTCGATGATGTCTACAACGACCTGCGCAATCTGGGCCGCATCTTCGCCGTCGAGGATCGCGCCGCTGCGCTGGTGCACGGCATGCAGGCGCGTGTGGCGGCAGTCAGTACTCGCCTCGGCCAGCAGCCGACGCGGCCACGGGTGTTCGTCTATGACAGCGGTGAGGACGTGCCCTTCAGCGCCGGGCGCCTGGGCATGCCGCAGCCGCTGATCGAGGCAGCCGGCGGGCGCAACGTGATGGATGGGGTGGCAGCCAACTGGATGAAGGTGGGCTGGGAGTCGGTGGTCGAACAGGACCCGGAACTGATCCTGATCGTCGACTACGGCGAGCGCACGGCCGCGCAGAAGCGCGATTTCCTCCTGCAGCATCCGGGGCTGCAAGGCGTGACAGCGATCCGCGAACAGCGCTTCGTGGTGCTGTCCTACCTGGCCGTCACCCCAAGCCTGGAGAACGCCGCCGCCATCGAGACGCTGGCCGCCGCGCTGCACCCCGAGGTCTTCGCCCAGTGAGTCGATTTCGTCTGTTGTTGCTCGGCTTGAGCGTGCTGCTGGCGCTGTCCTGCGCCGTCTCGCTGGGGTTCGGCGCGGCGCAGGTGCCGCTCGAGCGGGTGCTGGCGATTCTCGCTCAGCACCTGTTTGGCATCGCGCCCGAGACGGCGGTGAGCGTTGGCCAGGACAGCATCGTCTGGCAATTGCGCGCGCCGCGGGTGCTGCTCGGTGCACTGGTGGGCGCCGGGCTGGCGCTGGTGGGGACGGCATTGCAGGCAGTGACGCGCAATCCGCTGGCCGACCCGCACCTGCTCGGCGTCAGTTCCGGCGCGGCCTTCGGTGCGGTGCTCGTGGTGCTCTACCTGGGTGAGTTCGCCGGCCTGCTCAGCCTGCCGCTGGCGGCCTTCGCCGGCGCCCTGGCGAGCATGCTGCTGGTGCTGGCCATCGCCAGCCGCAGTGGCCGACTGGAGAGCGACCGCCTGCTGCTGGCCGGGGTGGCGGTGTCGTTCGTGATGATGGCGGCGAGCAACCTGCTGCTGTACCTGGGCAACCCACACGCGGCCAGTTCGGTGCTGTTCTGGATGCTCGGCGGCCTGGGCCTGGCGCGCTGGGAGCTGCTCTGGCTGCCGGCCGTGTGCCTAGCGTTGGCGCTGGCCGTGCTGCTGGGCCTGGGCCGTGCGCTGAACGCGCTGATGGCCGGCGAGCAGAGCGCGGTGAGCCTCGGCCTGGAGCCACGGCGGGTGCGCCTGCTGGTGTTCGTGGTGGCCTCATTACTTACCGGTGTGCTGGTGTCGCTGTCCGGTGCCATCGGTTTCGTCGGCCTGATGTTGCCGCATGTGGCGCGCTTTCTGGTCGGCGCCGAGCATCGTCGTTTGCTGCCGGTGGCGGCGCTGCTCGGTGCGCTGTTCCTGGTCTGGGTCGATGTCGCGGCGCGCACCTGGCTGGCGCCGCAGGACCTGCCCATCGGCATCGTCACCGCCGCCATCGGCGGGGTGTTCTTCGTGCTGTTGCTGCGTCGGCGCTGAGTCGCTGAATTTTTTTCAATCCCGCTGTAACGCCTGTTCGTCTCGTTGCTCTAGTTCAATGCCGGCACACAAAACCCTATTCGCCCGGCCAACCAGATCACCCGAGGATACGCACATGACCATGAAATCTACCGCTGCTACTGGTGCTGCTATCGCCTTCGCTGCTGCCAGCATGTTCGCTGCTCTCTCCAGCACCGTAGCAGTGGCTGAGGAAGCCAAAGTACATTGTTACGGCGTCACGTCCTGCAAAGGCCAGAATGACTGCAAAACCGCCGAGAACAGCTGCAAAGGCCAGGGTGCTTGCAAAGGTCACGGTTTCAAATCGATGACCCTCGCTGAGTGCAATGCCGCCAAAGGTACTGTCGGCGAGTAAGTGAGCCGGGGCGGCCGCCGTGCGGTTGCCCCGCATCACCCTGCAAGGAGCCAGCGATGAATGCTCAACGCGGCAATCTGGGTTTCGGCCTGGGCCTGCGCAGCACCTACTACCAAGCCATTCTCGAGCAGCAGCCGGCTATCGACTGGTTCGAGATCGTCTCGGAAAATTACCTGGTGGCGGGCGGCAAGGCCCTCTACTTTCTCGATGCCATCGGTGAGCAGTACCCGCTGGTGATGCATGGCGTGTCGCTGTCGATTGGCGGCCCGCATGAGTTGGATCGCGACTACCTGCGCCAGCTCAAACACCTCGCCGCGCGCGTACAGCCGGCATGGATCTCCGATCATCTGTGCTGGAGCCAGGGCAATGCCCACCAGCTGCATGACCTGCTGCCGCTGCCTTACACCGAGGAGAGCCTGCAGCATGTGGCCGCGCGGGTGCGCCAGGTGCAGGACGTGATCGAACGGCCGCTGGTGCTGGAAAACGTCTCCAGCTATTTGCGCTGCGCCGATGACCAATTCAGCGAATGGCAGTTTCTCGCCGCGCTCAGCGAACTGAGCGGCTGCGAGCTGTTGCTGGACGTCAATAACGTCTACGTCAGTGCGCGCAACCACGGCTTCGATGCCTGGACCTTTATCAGCAGCCTGCCCAAACAGCGCATCCGTCAGTTGCACCTGGCCGGCCACAGCGATTACGGCAGCTACCTGATCGACACCCATGATCAGCCGGTCAGCGATCCGGTCTGGCAGCTCTATCAACGCACATTGCAGCACCTCGGGCCGGTGTCCACGCTGCTGGAGCGTGACGATCATTTTCCCGACCTGGATGTGCTGCTCGACGAGCTGAACACTGCGCGCCGGTTTGCCGCCCAGGCGCTGCAAGGCACGCCGCAATGCGCCTGAGTGACTGGCAGGCGCAGGTGCAGGCCTACCTGCTGGGCTCCGCTGCCCAGGCCAACCCGGCGCTGCAGGCCAGTCTGCTGGGCAGCGCGGCGCTGAGCGCCGAACAGGGCCTGGCGATTTACCACAACGCCTACCGCGCGCGTCTGCTCGAAGCCTTGCGTGGTGATTATTCGGCGGTGCACGGCTGGCTCGGTGATGAGGAGTTCGATGCCCTGGCACTGGCCTATCTCGATGCGCATCCCTCGCAGCATTTCAGCCTGCGCTGGCTCGGCGCGCAGCTGGCTGACTTTATCGACGGCTATCTGGTACCGACCCAGGCTGCGCCGCTCAGCGAACTGGCGCGGCTGGAATGGGCCTTTACCCTGGCCTTCGATGCAGCGGAAGGCCGGCCCCTGAGCCTGGCGCAGATGGCCGAACTGCCGGCCGAAGATTGGCCGACCCTGCAGGTGCGCCTGCTGCCGAGCGTGCAGTGGCTGGTTTGTCGGCATAACAGCCTGGCGCTCTGGCGCGCGTGCAAGGAGCAGGGCGATTTCCCCGGCAGTCAGCCGCTGGAGGAGGTGGAGACCTGCGTGATCTGGCGCGATCAGCTGATTACCCGCTACCGCAGTCTGACGGCCGATGAAGCGGCCGCATTGCAAGGCATGACCGTGCACGGTTGGAACTTCGCCGAGCTGTGCGGCGAGCTGGCGCATCTCGGTGAACAGGCACCAGCTCAGGCGGTGAGCTGGCTGCGCCAATGGCTGGCTGATGGCCTGCTGCAGCGGGTCGATAGCGCCCAGTCCTGACGGCCGCCATCGGCTGCGTAATCTGGCTGCCGATGCGTGCGTGTCCGTGCCACGCACGCCGCTAGTCGCCGCAATCGAACCTGGTGAGAGGGGCCTGGTCATCTGCATCAGGCCCCTGCAAAACACGCCTGGCCAGGAGGGACAATCATGTTTGCGCAACTGCCCGCCGCACTTCGTGATCTCCAGCTACCGCTGCGCCTGAAATTATGGGACGGCAAGCAGCTCGACCTGGGGCCGTCACCCCGGGTGACGCTGGTGGTGAAGGACCCGAGCCTGGTCACGCAGCTGGTGCATCCCAGCCTCGATGCACTGGGCGCGGCCTACGTCGAAGGCCGGGTGGATCTGGAAGGCCCCATCGAAGACGTCATCGAGGTCGGCGATGCGTTGAGCACCGCGCTGCTTGGTGACGAGCCCGCTGCCGTTGAACAGTACGCCGCGCATGACAAGCACAGCGACGCCGAAGCCATCAGCTACCACTACGACCTGTCCAACGAGTTCTACCGCCTGTGGCTGGACCGCGACATGGTCTACTCCTGCGCCTACTTCGAAACCGGCCAGGAAGGCCTCGACCAGGCTCAGCAGGCCAAGTTGCGCCACCTGTGCCGCAAGCTGCGCCTGCAACCGGGTGACAGGTTGCTCGATGTCGGTTGTGGTTGGGGCGGTCTGGCGCGTTTCGCCGCCCGCGAGTTCGATGTCGAGGTTTACGGCATCACCCTCAGCCAGGCGCAGCTGGAGCTGGGCTTGCAGCGCGTGGCCGAAGAAGGCTTGGAGCGACGCGTGACCCTGGAGCTGCTCGACTACCGCGATCTGCCGCAAGACGGCCGCTTCGATAAGGTGGTCAGCGTCGGCATGTTCGAACACGTTGGCCACGCCAACCTGCCGCTGTACTGCCAGCGTCTGTTCGGCGCGGTCCGGCCCGGTGGCCTGGTAATGAACCATGGCATCACTTCGCGCTTCACCGACGGCCGCCCGGTTGGCCGTGGCGCTGGCGAGTTCATCGACCGCTACGTGTTCCCGCAGGGCGAGCTGCCGCATCTGGTGACCATCAGCAAGGCAATCAGCGAGGCGGAGCTGGAGATCGTCGATGTCGAAAGCCTGCGCCTGCATTACGCGCGCACCTTGCACCTGTGGAGCCAGGGCCTGGAACGGCAACTGCAGCAGGCCGCGCAGTGGGTACCGGAAAAGTCCTTGCGCATCTGGCGCCTGTACCTGGCCGGCTGTGCCTACGGCTTTCAGCATGGCTGGATGAACCTGCACCAGATTCTGGCGGTGAAGCCGCGAGACGACGGCAGCCATGATCTGCCCTGGACACGCGCCGACCTCTACGCGTGATGGGGTAACATGCGGCTCGTCCTGATTTCGCGAGCCGCCCATGCCCCTGCCGCAGCGCCCCCGTTATCGCCACCGCGTTCTGCTCACCGTTCTGGCGATTGTCGCCGGCTTGCTGCTGAGCCTGTGGCTGGGCGGCCGCTATGCCGAGCAGCGGGCCTGGGACGAGCGTAGCGTCGAGGCGCGTGGACAACTGCAGCTCTACGCTCAATCCATTCGCACCCTGGTCGAGCGCTTCAGCTCGGTGCCCGAGGTGCTGGCGCTGGACAGCGACATTCGCAGCCTGCTGCGTGCACCACATGATCGCCAACTGCGCCTGGCGCTGAACCAGCGCCTGGAGCGCCTCAATGCCGCTGCCGGTTCGACCGTGCTGTACCTGCTCGATGCCCGGGGCGAAACCCTGGTGGCCAGCAACTGGCGTGACTGGAGCAGCTTCGTCGGCAACAACTACGCCTTCCGCCCGTACTTCCAGAACGCCGTGCGCGATGGTGGCGCGCGCTACTTCGCGGTGGGCGTGACCACCGGTATTCCCGGCTACTTCCTTTCCCATGTGGTGCGCGATGACAAGGGCGAGCTGCTCGGCGTGCTGGTGGTCAAGCTGGAGCTGGAAGACCTGCAGCGCGAATGGGTCGGCCAGCCGGGCGTGCTGATGGTCGCCGACAGCTATCAGGTGGTGATCCTCAGCAACAAACCGATCTGGCGCTTCCGTGCCCTGCAGCCACTCGACGAGCAGGCGCGTGCCGAGCTGGTGGAGGTGCGCCGCTATGCCGAACAGGCGCTGCAGCCGCTGGCCCATCAGGTATATCGGCATATCGACGCCGATGCGGACTGGGCGCGTGTCGATGGCCCGGACGGCAATCGCGATTACCTCTGGCAGCGCCTGTACATGCCTGAAGAAGGTTGGACCCTGCACCTGCTCAGCGAGCCGGTCGGTCTGGCCGATAGTGTGCGCAGCTATCGCCTGGCCGCTGCCGGCGTGTGGATGACCTTCGCCTTCCTGTTGCTGTTCCTCGCCCAGCGGCGCAAGAACCAGCGCTTGCAGGCCGGTATCCGCGAGCGCCTGGAGCGCGAGGTGGCGCTGCGCACCGCCGAGTTGCGCGAGGCGCAGGATGGCCTGGTGCATGCCGCCAAGATGGCTGCGCTGGGGCAGATGTCGGCGGCCCTCGCGCATGAGATCAACCAGCCGCTGACCGCCCTGCAGATGCAGCTCGGCAGTCTGCGTCTGTTGCTCGATAGCGGTCGGCCGGAAGCGGTGCGCGACGGCCTGCAGCGTATCGATGGCCTGCTGCAGCGCATGGCCGCATTGACCGGCCACCTGAAAACCTTCGCCCGCAAGACGCCGGCTGGGCTCAGCGAGCGCCTGTGCCTGAGTGACGTGCTGGAGCAGGCGCTGCAACTGCTGGCGCCGCGTATGCGCAGCGAGCAGGTGGAGCTGCGCACGCAGATCGACGACGAAGCCGAGGTGCTGGGTGATGCCATCCGTATCGAACAGGTGATCCTCAACCTGCTGCACAACGCCCTCGATGCCATGGCCGACAGCGAGTCGCGCATCCTGCTGGTGCGCATCGCCCGTGAAGGCGATGGCTGCCTGCTCAGTGTCGAGGACAGCGGCGGTGGCATCGCCGAGGAAACCCTCGGCCGGGTGTTCGAACCCTTCTTCACCACCAAGCCGGTGGGGCAGGGGCTGGGGCTTGGCCTCGCGGTGTCCTACGGTATCGTGCGTGATCTTGGTGGCACCCTGGAGGCGCACAACGGCGAGCTGGGCGCGGTGTTCAGCATGAGGCTGCCGGCCGCACCGTAGATACTATTCACGGTGGTGTTGCGGCTGGTGCGCACGGCGCACCCTACGAACTGCGCGCCCGACCGTAGGGTGCGCCGTGCGCACCGGTCGTTCCCCCGGATCGTATTCGTCGGGCTACACTGCCCGCCGTTCTCAAGAGGAGGTGCCATGAGCGCTCAGGTCATAGTGGTCGACGATGAAGCGGCGATTCGCGAGGCGGTGCAGCAGTGGCTGGAACTATCCGGTTTCGAAGTACGCACCTGCGCCAGCGCGGCCGAAGCCCTGGCGGTGGTCGACCGTGACTTCCCCGGCATCGTCGTCAGCGATGTGCGCATGCCCGGCAGTGACGGGCTGCAATTGCTCGACAAGCTGCTGCAGGTCGACAGCGACCTGCCGGTGATCCTCGTCACCGGCCACGGTGATGTGCCCATGGCGGTGCAGGCGCTGCGTCAGGGTGCCTATGACTTCATCGAGAAACCCTTTACCCCCGAGCGCCTGCTCGACAGCGTACGGCGTGCGCTGGACAAGCGTCGTCTGGTCTGCGAGAACCGCCAGCTGCGTCGGCAGGTGGCCGACAAGGGCCGTATCGAGAGCCAGCTGATCGGTATTTCCCGGCCGATGGAAAATCTGCGGCGGCAGATCCTCGAACTGGCCGGTACCTCGGTCAACGTGCTGATCCGTGGTGAAACCGGCAGCGGCAAGGAGCGTGTGGCGCGCAGCCTGCACGATTTCAGCCCGCGTGCCAGCAAGGCCTTCGCCGCGCTCAACTGTGCGGCGATCCCCGAGACCATCTTCGAAAGCGAGCTGTTCGGCCACGAGAGTGGTGCCTTCACCGGCGCTCAGGCCAAGCGCATTGGCCGTATCGAGCACGCCGACGGCGGCACCCTGTTCCTCGACGAGGTGGAGAGCCTGCCGCTGGCGCAGCAGGTCAAACTGTTGCGTGTGCTACAGGAGAAGACCCTGGAGCGCCTGGGTTCGAACAAGAGCATTCAGGTCGATCTGCGGGTGATCAGCGCGGCCAAGCCGGACCTGCTCGATGAGGTCAAGGCCGGGCGTTTCCGCGAGGACCTGGTATACCGCCTGAACGTCGCCACCCTGCACATTCCGCCACTGCGCGAGCGCCGCGAGGATATTCCCCTGCTGTTCGAGCATTTCGCCCATGAGGCGGCGCTGCGTCATGGCCGCGAAGCGCCGCCGCTGGCGCCGAGCGAGCTGGCGCGCCTGCTCGGCCATGACTGGCCGGGCAACGTGCGCGAGCTGATCAACGCCGCCGAGCGTCATGCCCTGGGCCTGTCCAGCCCGCCACCGGCCGAGCGCTTCGCCGGCCAGGCGCTGGCACAGCAGATGGAAGCCTTCGAGGCGCAGTGCCTGCACAACGCCCTGCTGCAATGCCAGGGCAATATCGCCGCGGTGATGGACATGCTGCAGTTGCCGCGCCGCACCCTCAACGAGAAGATGCAGCGCCATGGCCTGGCGCGTGGTGATTACCTGCCAGGCGGCGAAGAATAAGGCAGCGCGGGCATCTAGGGTGCGCCTTGCGCACCTGGTGTCATGATCTTGAGCCAGCCGGTGCGCACGGCGCACCCTACGAGCCGTGGTCCGGATGCAATTCGGCAAGTAGCGCTCACCTCATCCCCGGCCTGCGTCCG
Organism: Ectopseudomonas composti; assembly: GCF_900115475.1. Taxonomy (GTDB): domain Bacteria; phylum Pseudomonadota; class Gammaproteobacteria; order Pseudomonadales; family Pseudomonadaceae; genus Aquipseudomonas; species Aquipseudomonas composti. Next base: position 76,964 of record NZ_FOWP01000005.1, on the reverse strand, counting down.
GCTCACCTTATAGGCGGAATTTTGCTTATCCTCTCGCGAGGGTAAGCGGTTTACCGCTCAGTGACCCATTGGTCTCTCTGTAAAACCCCTCTATCTCGGGCTTTTCAGGCCCTGGCACGGCATCTGCTATGTCAGTTGCAGCCGCTCAGCACCTTGCCGACGTGGCGACCATAACAACGACAAGAGGTCAGCCCCATGAACTGCCACGCCCCTCGTGCCATGCCGCACTCGCTGCTTTGCATGGGCCGCCTCTCTTCCGCGCTTGCCGCGGCTCTTGTCCATCGCTGCACCCTGCGCTGCTGATCGCGCAACGTCGGCGTCGCCTGTGCGACGTCGTCTAGAGTGAAACTCTGCATACAGCCAATAACAACGACGGAGATACTTCCATGCGACTGACCAAGAAAATCAGCCTGTTTGCCGCAGCTGCGGCCATTACTGCCAGCACTGCAGTGCTCGCTGCCCCGACCTTCATCAACGTGCTCACCGGCGGTACCAGTGGTGTGTACTACCCGATCGGCGTAGCCCTGTCGCAGCTGTACAGCAACGGCATCGAAGGCTCCAAGACCTCGGTCCAGGCGACCAAGGCGTCGGTGGAAAACCTCAACCTGCTGCAAGCAGGTCGTGGCGAGCTGGCCTTCGCCCTGGGCGACTCGGTAGCCGATGCCTGGAACGGTGTCGAAGACGCCGGCTTCAAGGCGCCGCTGAAGAAGATCCGCGCCATTGCCGGTACCTACCCGAACTACATCCAGATCGTTGCCAACGCTGAATCCGGCATCAAGACCCTGGAAGACCTCAAGGGCAAGCGCATCTCTGTCGGCGCGCCGAAGTCCGGTACCGAGCTCAACGCTCGCGCCATCTTCGAAGCCGCTGGCCTGAGCTACAAGGACATGGGCAAGGTCGAATTCCTGCCCTACGCCGAGTCGGTCGAGCTGATCAAGAACCGTCAGCTGGACGCTACCCTGCAGTCCTCCGGCCTGGGCATGGCCGCCATTCGTGACCTGGCCTCGACCATGAAGATCAGCTTCGTCGCCATCCCGGCCGAAATCACTGCCAAGATTGACAACGCTGCCTATCAGGCCGCCACCATTCCGGCCGGTACCTATGACGGCCAGGATGCTGACGTACCCACCGTTGCCATCACCAACATCCTGGTCAGCCATGAAGGCGTTTCCGACGAAGTGGCCTACCAGATGACCAAGCTGATGTTCGACAACCTCGATCGTCTGGGTACCGCTCACTCCGCGGCCAAGGACATCAAGCTGGAAACCGCTACCAAGAACCTGCCGATCCCGCTGCACCCAGGTGCCGAGCGCTTCTACAAGGAAGCCGGCGCGCTGTAATGACGGCGCGGGCCGTGGCGTAACCGCCACGGTCCGGTCTTCACAGAATCGCGAATAAAACCGGCGCTTACAGGCGGTGGGTTTTGTTGGCGACTCTGCCTCCGTATCGAAGTAGTCATGAGGTTTGCACTCCATGAGTGAACAAAACAACGGCCTGGCCGCCAGCCCGTCCGACTGGCCGAAGGCGCTCTTTGCCGTCGCGCTGCTGTTCTCCATCTTCCAGATCATCACTGCGGCTTTTCACCCGGTATCGACCCAGGTGCTGCGTGCGGTGCACGTCGGCTTCCTGCTGCTGCTGGTGTTCATCAGCTTCCCGGCGCTCGGCAAGGGCCGTCCGTGGCAGCCCGCGGCCTGGCTGCTGGGCCTGGCCGGCATGGCTACGGCCATCTACCAGTGGTACTTCGAGGCGGACCTGATCCAGCGCTCCGGTGACTTGACCACCGGCGACATGATCATCGGCCTGACCCTGATCGTGCTGGTGTTCGAGGCGGCGCGCCGGGTCATGGGCATCGCCCTGCCGATCATCTGTGCCCTGTTCCTCGCCTACGGCATGCTCGGCCAGTACCTGCCAGGCGAGCTGATGCATCGCGGTTACGGCCTCGACCAGATCGTCAACCAGCTGTCGTTCGGCACCGAAGGCTTGTACGGCACGCCGACCTACGTTTCGGCGACCTACATCTTCCTGTTCATCCTGTTTGGTGCCTTCCTCGAGCAGGCCGGGATGATCAAGCTGTTCACCGACTTCGCCATGGGCCTGTTCGGCCACAAGGTCGGCGGCCCGGCCAAGGTGTCGGTGGTGTCCTCGGCGCTGATGGGCACCATCACCGGTTCCGGCGTGGCCAACGTGGTCACCACCGGCCAGTTCACCATCCCGCTGATGAAGCGCTTCGGCTACCGCCCGGCCTTCGCCGGTGGCGTCGAAGCGACCTCGTCGATGGGTAGCCAGATCATGCCGCCGATCATGGGCGCCGTGGCCTTCATCATGGCCGAGACCATCAACGTGCCGTTCTTCGAAGTGGCCAAGGCCGCACTGATCCCGGCGCTGTTGTACTTCGGCTCGGTGTTCTGGATGGTCCACTTGGAGGCCAAGCGCGCCAACCTGCGCGGCCTGCCCAAGGACGAATGTCCGAACCCGTGGAAAGCCGTGCGTGAACGCTGGTTCCTGCTGATTCCGCTGTTCATCCTCATCTACCTGCTGTTCTCCGGTCGTACCCCGCTGTTCTCCGGTACCGTCGGCCTGGCGCTGACCGCAATGGTCATCCTCGGTTCGGCGATCATCCTGCAGGTGTCGTCGAAGATCATGCGCTTCGCCTTCTGGATCGCCCTGGGCGTGCTCTGCGCCGGCTTCTTCCAGCTCGGTATCGGCGTGGTGTTCGGCGTTATCGCCCTGCTGGTGGCGATCTGCTGGTTCGTCAAAGGCGGCCGTGAAACCCTGACCCTGTGCCTGCATGCGCTAGTCGAAGGTGCGCGTCATGCCGTACCGGTCGGTATCGCCTGCGCCCTGGTCGGTGTGATCATCGGCGTGGTGTCGCTGACCGGGGTGGCTTCCACTTTCGCCGGTTACATCCTCGCCATCGGCCAGGACAACCTGTTCCTGTCGCTGGTGCTGACCATGCTCACCTGCCTGGTGCTGGGCATGGGTATCCCGACAATCCCCAACTACATCATCACCAGCTCGATCGCCGCGCCGGCCCTGCTGGAGCTGGGCGTGCCGCTGATCGTCTCGCACATGTTCGTCTTCTACTTCGGCATCATGGCCGACCTCACGCCGCCGGTCGCGCTGGCCTGCTTCGCTGCCGCGCCAATCGCCAAGGAGCGTGGCCTGAAGATCAGCCTGTGGGCCGTGCGTATCGCCGTTGCCGGCTTCGTCGTGCCGTTCATGGCGGTCTACTCGCCAGCGCTGATGCTGCAGGGCGATAGCCTGCTGGCGACGGTCTACGTCGGTCTCAAGGCGATGCTGGCCATCGGCATCTGGGGCGCCGTGTTCACCGGTTACCTGCAAGCCAAGCTGACCTGGTGGGAGCGCATCCTGGGTCTGGCCGCTGGCGCCAGCCTGATTCTCGCCACCCCGATCAGTGACGAAATCGGCTTTGTCCTCAGCGCCATCTTCATCGCTCAACACGTCTGGCGCGCCCGTCGTGCCGAGGCAGCGACAGCGTGATTGGTCTTTGCCTGGGGTTGGCCGGCGCGGTGTGGGCAGAGTTGCCCACGCCGGCCTTCACCCTGGCCTGGACCCACACCATCGAGAAGATTCGCTGGGAAGAAGATTACCGCGTCACCGCTGAGGGCTTGGTTCTCGGCGAGGCGCGGGTCAAGGGTTCCGGCGCCGGCATGGAGATTCCTGACGGCGCCGAACTGCGCAATGGCAGCTGGCACTACCAGCGTCAGCTACCGCCTTTGCAACCCCTGCGAGTGGGGCGTACGCCCGAAGCCGGGGATTACCAACTGTGTTTCAACCAGCGTTGTCGCCCGATGAGCGACTGGCTAGGCCCGCCAAAAGCGAGCCAGCCGGCGTTGGAACTCTGGAGCTGTGAGCTGAGCTCCCCCGCGGCTGACGCGGGCTAGGTTCGCCGAGCGGACCCATGCTCCCGGCGCCACAAGTGCCGGGTCTAAAGAAGGAAACCCCCATGCGGCGCAAGCCTGTGGGGGTTTTGTTCATCTGCGGCCAGCGGGGCTATGCGCGCCGCGAATCTTATGCGCTTATGCACTGTCCAACTCGCCGCGGGGCGCGACTCCTACAGGAGCGGCGGCCCGATGCCCAGGTGCCGCCGAGGCGCCGTCGGCTTGGCCTACTATCCGCTCAGGAGACCTGTCATGCGCATTCTTTATCGTACCGCTCTACCTCTTGCTCTCTGCCTGTCGCCCGTGGTGGCTAGCGCGGTAGAGCTGCAGTCCGGTGTCTGGGAGGTCAGCGCGCACAACATGCAAGTCGGCGGTCAGGCGATGCCGGGCATGGATCAGATCCTCGCGCAGCTGCAGAACCTGCCGCCGGAGCAGCGCCAGATGATGGAAGGCATGATGGCCGAGCGCGGTGTGAAACTCGGTGCCGGTGGGGTGCAAATCTGCCTGACCGAAGAGCAGATCAAGTCGCAGGACATTCCCCTGCAGGATCCCAACTCTGGTTGTAACCAGCAGATCACCGAACGCAGCAGTAACCTGTGGAAATTCCGCTTTACCTGCCCGGATGCGCAGGGCGAAGGGGAGACCCGTTTCGTCAGCGACAAGGAATTTACCACCCAGGTCAAAGGCACCTACAAGGGCCAGCCAAGCAGCATGGAGAGCCAAGCCCGTTGGGTGGGGACGGATTGTACTTCTCTCAAAAGGAACTGAGATGCAGCTGAAGATGTAAATTATTCGTATTGACTGCTTGTGCTCCTGCTGCGAGAATTTTGTCGCTAATTATTTGCATTCGTAGTTCGCGAATGCCTGCCAGGGAGGCATTCGGCTGCGAAGGGACTGTCAGCGGCTACCGACAGCGCATCAGGAGATCGTCCCTTGTTCAGCAGAAAAACCCACCTGGCCGTGGCGATTGCGGCCGCCTGCAGTTTCAATCATGCCGTGGCCAGCGAGCAGGAGCAGCTTGAGCTCGATGCCCAGACCGTGCTTGGCAGCAGTGCGGCGGCCGATGTCGATAGCTACAAAGCCACGTCCAGCAGCGCTGCGACCAAGCTCGACCTGACCCCGCGGCAGACGCCGCAGTCGATCTCCACCCTGAGCGGTGCCCAGCTGCGCGACTTCAAGCTGACCAGCGTCAACGATGCGCTCAAGGCCGTGCCGGGCGTACAGGTGCAGGAAGTCGAAACCGACCGCACCTATTACACCGCCCGCGGCTTCGACATCACCAACTTCCAATACGACGGCATCTCCGTGCCCTTCGTCTACGGCAACGTCGAAGGCGATCTGGACACCGCCATGTACGAGCGTGTGGAAGTCGTTCGCGGTGCCAATGGCCTGATCTCCGGCACTGGCAATCCCTCGGCGACCGTCAACTTCGTGCGCAAGCGGCCCACCGCCGTACCGCAGGCGCGCGTCGACCTGACGGCCGGCTCCTGGGACAAACGCCGTATCGACACCGACGTATCCGGCGCGCTCAATGACGCGGGCAGCGTGCGCGGGCGTGTGGTGTACGCCAACGAAAACAAGAACTCCTACCTCGACCGCTATTCGCGCGAGAAGAACATGTTCCATGGCGTGTTGGAGTTCGATCTGGACGACAGCAGCGTGTTCACCCTTGGCCACACCCTGCAGACCAGCGACGCCAACTCGCCGATGTGGGGCGCGCTGCCGCTGGTTTATCAGGATGGCGGCAAGACCGACTACTCGCGTTCCACCAGCACCGCCACTGACTGGGCCTACTGGGACAACCAGGAAAACCGCACCTTCGCCGAGCTGGCGCATACCTTCGACAACGGCTGGCAGGCCAAGACCGTGCTCACGCGGGTGGAGAAGAAGAGCGACGGTTCGATGTTCTACATCTACGGCACGCCGAACCGCGAAACTGGGGCCGGCCTTTACTCCTATCCGTCCGAGTACAACGAGAAGAACAAACAGCTGATCGTCGATGTGCAGGCCAGCGGCCCGTTCAGCTTTGCCGGGCGCCAGCATGAGGCGGCTCTGGGTGGCAGCTGGTCACGCTCCGAGCTGGAAGATCGCTCCTGGTATGACTCGACCACCGGCACCATGCTGCCGCCCCTGGAAGACTGGAGCGGCGACTACGCCAAACCGCGCAATGACAACGGCAGTGCCGGCAGTGATTTCACTGACCGCATGAAAAGCGCCTACGGTGCGGCTCGCTGGAGCCTGACCGACGACCTGAGCCTGATCACCGGCGCCCGCGTGATCGACGTGCGGAGCAACGGCATCAATTACAGCCTGGCCAAGTCCTCGAAGAACAGCGGCAAGGTCGTGCCCTACGCGGGCGTGGTCTATGACCTCACCGAGCAGTACTCGCTGTACGCCAGCTACACCGAGATCTTCGAGCCGCAGACCAAAAGCGATGTGAGTGGCTCGCGTCTGGCGCCCCTGGAGGGCGTGAACTACGAAGCCGGTATCAAGGGCGAGCTGTTCGACGACAAGGTCAATGTGTCCTTGGCGGTATTTCGCACCGAGCAGGACAATTTTGCCGAGCAGGCCGGCGTCAGGGGCGGTGTCGCCTACTACCGCGCCATCCAAGGCCTGACCAGCGAAGGTTACGAGCTGGAGTTCTCCGGTGAGCCGCTGGATGGCCTGCAGCTCAGCGCCGGCTACACCTTCGTCGACATCACCGACGCCGACGGCGGGCATGCCGTGACCTACTCGCCGAAGCACATGGTCAAGGCTGCGGCGACCTATCGTGTGCCAGGTCTTGAAAAACTCAAAGTGGGTGCGGCGGTGCGTTGGCAGGACAGTATCAAAACCGCTGTGTCGCTGACGGCCGATGACGGGTTTACCTCGATTGGCACTGCCGATGCCGAGCAAAAGGCCTACGCCGTGGTCGACCTGATGGCCAGCTACGACATCGACCCCAACTGGAGCGTGTCGGCCAACCTCAACAACCTCACCGACGAGAAGTACCTGAGCAGCCTGTACTGGACGCAGGCCTATTACGGTGCCCCACGTAACGTCAGCGCTACCCTGACCTGGAAATACTGACGGCCAGGGCCGCCCCAACGGGCGGCCCTGCTGGTCGACGAGAGAATTCGATGCGCCCGATTCTGGTACTGCTGCACCGCTGGTGCGGCCTGTTCATCGCCCTGTTCCTGTTCACCGCCGGCTTGACCGGCGCTGTCATTTCCTGGGATCACGAACTGGACGAATGGCTCAACCCGCACCTGTTCGATGCGCAAAGCGCAGGGCCGGCGCAGGACCCGCTGCAACTGGTGGATGCGCTGGAGGCACGCGATCCGCGCTTGCAGGTGAGCTTCATGCCACTGGCGTTGGAGCCGGGCCATGCCCTGGGCATCTTCGTCGACCCGCGTATCGATCCTGCGACGAGTAAGGCCTACAAGCTGGGCTTCAATCAGCTGGGCGTCGATCCGGTGAACGGCAATATCCAGGGCCAGCGTGAATGGGGCGCGATCTCCCTGAGTCGGGAGAACCTGCTGCCGTTTCTCTACAAGCTGCATTACAGCCTGCATATCCCGGACGGCTTCGGCATCGAACTGGGCATATTGTTCTTCGGCATCGTCGCCATCGTCTGGTGCCTGGACTGTTTGGTGGCGCTGTGGCTGTCGTTCCCCAACCTGCGCAGTTGGCGCAAGTCGTTCGCCTTTCGCTGGCGCCAGGGCGGCTACAAGCTCAACTTCGACCTGCACCGTTCCGGCGGCGTATGGATCTGGTTGCTGCTGCTGATCCTCGCTGTCACCTCACTGTCGATGAACCTCGAACGCCAGGTGGTGCGCCCGCTGGTCGAACTGTTCTCACCGCTGACGCCAAGCCCCTTCGCCAGTCGCACGCCGGTGACGCTGGACAAGCAGATCGTGCCGCAGATCGACCGCCGCCAGGCCATCGCCATTGCCGATGCCGAAGCGCGTCGACTGGGCTGGCACGCGCCGGCTGCAGCGCTGTTCCACTCGGCCGAATTCGGTGTCTACGGCGTTGGTTTCTATGAGCTGGGTGAAGACCACGGCGACGCCGGGTTGGGCAATCCCTGGATCTACGTCGACAGCCGCAGTGGCGAACTGGCTGGCGCACATGTGCCGGGCACCGGCAGCGCTGGCGATATCTTCCTGCAGGCGCAGTTCCCGCTGCATTCCGGGCGCATCATCGGTCTGCCGGGGCGGATTCTGGTGTCGTTGCTGGGCCTGGCGGTCGCCGCGCTGTCGCTCACCGGCGTGGTGATCTGGGCCAGGAAACGCCGCTCGCGCGTGCTTGCTGCACAACGCCTGAGTGCCGGCTCACAGGCCGTGGCGTAAACGTATCGCCGCGACTTGTTCGGCGCGTTCCTCGAGGAAACGGTTGAACGCCTCGATCAACTCGGGATGGTGGATGCTCGACAGGTAGTAGTGATCTTCCACGTGTGGCAGCTCGGGGTCGAACATCAGGCTGTCGGGCGCCATGCGCATCTGCCGCAACTGGTAAGCGACTACCTTGGGGTTGAGGTAGACCGCGTCGACGCGATCGCTGCTTGCCATGCGCAGCAACGAGTCGATCTGGTTGGCCTGGATCAGGCGGATTTCCCCGGCGCGAATCTCCGGCAGGTAGGGCCATGGGGTGAAGCCATTCTGCGTGCCGAGCAGTTCGATGCGCTGCTGGCCCTGACCCAGGTGCTGCGGTTTGACCAGAATGCCGTCGACATAAGGCGCGGCTGGATGGCTGTAGTGGATGTCATGGCCGGCCTTCTGGTCGGCGTTCCATTGCGGGTGATCGGGGAACTTGAGATCGACCCGACCGGACAGGAAATCGCCAAGCAGGCGCCTGACCGGCAGCGGCGTGTAAACGAATCGGTAACCGTACTCGGCAGCGAAGGCGTCCAGCAGGTCGCGCGCGTAGCCGCGGTACTCGCCGTTCTCCACGTCGGAGTAAGGCTGGTAGGGCTGCAGTTCGACGCCGACGCGAATTTCCTCCTGCGCCGCAGCGGGCAGGACGAACAGGCAGAGCAGCAGGGCAAAACACTTGGTCATGGTGGGCAGGGTCTCGCTGACAGCTAACAGCGGCTGGCACCCTAACCATAGCCGCGCCTCAGAGAATCGGCGAGATCAACCGCGCCACGCGCATGCCCAGCTGCTGCAGGCGGTGCAGGTTGCGCCGGTCGGCGTTGACCAGCTCGCGCGAGCGGCTGAAATCGTCTTCCAGCATGGCCGCCACCTGAGCATTGAAACCTTCGTCGAAGGTCAGCAGGCTGACCTCGAAATTCAGGCGGAAGGAGCGGTTATCCAAATTGGCGCTGCCCAGCATGCTGGCTTCATGGTCGATCAGCAGGGCTTTCTGGTGCAGAAAACCGGGCTGGTAGCGAAAGATACGCACGCCAGCGCGCAGGGCTTCGAAGGCATACAGGCTGGAGGCGGCGTAGACGATGCGATGGTCCGGGCGTGCCGGCAGTAGCAGGCGCACATCGACGCCGCGCATCACCGCCAGGCGCAGTGCGGCGAACAGTGCCTCGTCGGGGACGAAATACGGGCTGCTCAGCCAGACCCGCTCACGCGCGGCGTGAATCGCCTCGACGAACAGCAGTGAGCAGGTTTCCTGCGGGTCGGCCGGGCCGCTGGCGACCACCTGACAGAGCAGGCCGGGTTCATCCTGCTTGCTCGGCATCAGCAGCGGTGGCAGGCGCTTGCAGGCCCAGTACCAGTCTTCGGCGAAGGCTTCCTGCAGGCTGGCCACCACCGGGCCGCGCACTTCGACGTGGGTGTCGCGCCAGGGCGCCAGCGGTGGTTTCTGACCGAGGTACTCGATGCCGACGTTGAGCCCACCGAGAAAGCCGATCTCGCCGTCGACCACGACGATCTTGCGGTGGTTGCGAAAATTCAGCTGGAAGCGATTGAACAGCCCGGAGCGCGTGGGGAAGGCGTGTATCTGCACGCCGCCGCGGCGCAGACGGTCGATGAAGGCAGTGGACAACGAATGGCTGCCGACACCGTCGTACAGCACGTGCACCTGCACGCCAGCAGCGGCGCGCTCCAGCAATACGTCGTGCAGGCGCCGACCGAGGCTGTCGTCACGGATGATGAAGAACTGCAGCAGGATCACCTGCTGGGCGTTGGCCAGCGCCCTGAAAAGAGCCGCGAAGGTGGCCTCGCCGTCGATCAGCAACTCGACGCGGTTGCCGGTCAGGCCAGGCAGATGTGACAGGCGGGGCAGGGCACGCAGGCGATCGTAGGCGGGCGATAGGTGCGCGGCCTTGGCTTCCTCGACCCAGGGGCGCCAGTCCTGCTCGGCCATCGCGTGGTGCATTTCCTTGTCGGCCTGGCGCCGCGCCTTGACGTAGGCATCGAAGCGGCTGCGCCCGAACACCAGGTACGGCAGCAGCGTCAGGTAGGGCATGAAGAACAGCGACAAGCCCCAGGCCAGCGCGCCCTGGGCGGTGCGCACGGTCAGCACGGCGTGGATCGCAGCCAGCACGCCGAGGGCGTGAATGGTGGCGATCAGGTAGGCGAACAGATGAGGAATGCCGAAATCCGCAGGCATGCAGGGTCTTCCTTTGCACAGGCTGTGTGCAGCTGACCACGGGGGTTGCGCAGCGTTCGCGAGTATCCTGCCACGGCTACCTGGCGAATGGCAGTGGCGGGCAAATTGCCACCTTTCAGGGAATTATTCGGGACTTTCATGTGTCTGTGAGCCTGAGTGAGCAGAATTCATGTGTTACCCTTTTCGGTTCGACCCGTTTGCAGGTCGTCTTTAATTGGAGGAGGGCATCCGTCCTGTTCACGTTCGGCTTAGCGAGCCCAAAACACATCAAGGAGTACGCCACGTATGGGAAACGTCCCTTCGCATGACACGACCCCGCCATCCGCAGCGGAAACCCACGAGGGCATCCCGGCACCGTCCGGTGAGGCCAACCTGATCGACACCGATTACGTCATCGGTCAGGACAACATCAAAGGGCAGTTCGTCTTCGCCCTCGACATTCACGGCAAGGTCTTCACCATCTCCGCGCTGGTCGCGGTGATCTTCGTGATCCTCGCCCTGGCCCTGCAGAACCAGATCGAACCGCTGTTCAGCGGTGTGCGCGACTGGCTCACTCATCACATGGCCTGGTTCTTCATCGGCGCCGCTAACATCTTCGTCGTCCTCTGTATCGGGCTGATCCTGTCGCCACTGGGCAAAGTACGCCTCGGCGGCAAGGACGCGACGCCCGACTACACCTACATGGGCTGGTTCTCCATGCTGTTCGCCGCCGGTATGGGTATCGGCCTGATGTTCTACGGCGTGTCCGAACCGATGTCGCACTACAGCGCGGCGATGGGCGGCATCACCGTCGGTGAGGATGGCGTGCGCACCGACTGGGCACCGCTGGGCGGCGCTGCCGGTAACGCCGAGGAAGCCGTACGCCTGGGCATGGCCGCGACCATCTTCCACTGGGGCCTGCACCCCTGGGCGATCTACGCCATCGTCGCGTTGGCACTGGCGCTGTTCTCGTTCAACAAGGGCCTGCCGCTGTCGATCCGTTCGATCTTCTACCCGATCCTCGGTGAGCGCGTGTGGGGCTGGCCTGGGCATATCGTCGACATCCTCGCGGTGTTCGCTACCCTGTTCGGTCTGGTCACTTCGCTGGGCCTGGGCGCGGAGCAGGCGGCTGCCGGGGTGGAGTACCTGTTCGGCATCCCGGCTACGGACACCACCAAGGTGCTGCTGATCGTCGCCATTACCCTTATCGCCCTGGCCTCGGTGGTCGCTGGCCTCGACAAGGGGGTCAAGCGCCTGTCGGAGATCAACATGGGCCTGGCCATGGCCCTGTTGCTGTTCATCATCATCGCCGGGCCGACCGTGGTGATCTTCACCGACTTCTTCAAGAACCTCGGGGCCTACCTGCAGTATCTGCCGGCGCTGGCCAACCCGATTGGTCGTGAAGACGCCAACTTCAGCCAGGGCTGGACCGCCTTCTACTGGGCTTGGTGGATCAGCTGGTCGCCGTTCGTGGGCATGTTCATCGCCCGCGTCAGCCGTGGCCGTAGCGTGCGCGAGTTCCTCGTGGCCGTGCTGCTGGTGCCGTCGCTGGTGTCGGTGCTGTGGATGACCGCCTTCGGTGGCACCGCCATCAACCAGTTGCTGGTCGATGGTTTCACCGGTGCACAGGACGCTGGCCTGGAGCTGAAACTGTTCAGCATGCTCGGCGAAATGCCGCTGACCGGCATCACCTCGTTCATCGGCATCGTGTTGGTGGTGGTGTTCTTCATCACCTCGTCGGACTCCGGCTCGCTGGTGATCGACACCATCACTGCGGGCGGCAAGGTCAATGCACCGGTACCGCAGCGCGTGTTCTGGGCCAGCATCGAAGGCGTGATCGCCATCGCCCTGCTGCTCGGCGGCGGTCTGGTGGCGCTGCAGGCGATGGCCGTATCGACGGGCCTGCCGTTCACCATCGTGCTGCTGGTGGGCTGTATTTCCATCGTCAAAGGTCTGATGAGCGAGCCGCGTTAAGCGACGCGGTCTGCCCCCCTCTCCCATTTATGGAAGAGGGGCTGGGGGAGAGGGCGCTTTCAACGCCGCATCATCGCCCACGGCCACAAACAAAAACGCCGCGAACCTGTCAGGGTCCGCGGCGTTTTCGCATCTGGCGAGGGTGTATCAGCACTCGATGATGTTCACCGCCAGGCCGCCACGCGCGGTTTCCTTGTACTTGGTCAGCATGTCCGCGCCGGTCTCGCGCATGGTCTTGATCACCTTGTCCAGGCTCACGTAGTGCGAGCCGTCGCCGTACAGCGCCATGCGCGCGGCGTTGATGGCCTTCACCGAGGCGATGGCGTTGCGCTCGATGCAGGGGATCTGCACCAGGCCGCCGACCGGGTCGCAGGTCAGGCCCAGGTGGTGCTCCATGCCGATCTCGGCAGCGTTCTCGACTTGCTCCGGGGTGCCGCCAAGCACCGCGCACAGCGCGCCGGCCGCCATCGAACATGCCACGCCGACTTCACCCTGGCAGCCGACTTCGGCGCCACTGATCGAGGCGTTTTCCTTGTAGAGGATGCCGATGGCGCCGGCGGTCAGCAGAAAGTCGATGATGCCGCGCTCGCTGGCGCCGGAAATGGCGTTGGCGTAGTAGTGCAGCACGGCCGGGATAATGCCGGCGGCGCCGTTGGTTGGTGCAGTGACCACGCGGCCACCGGCGGCGTTTTCCTCGTTCACCGCCAGGGCCCAGAGGTTGACCCAGTCGAGCATGCGCAGTGGGTCTTCCAGGTAGCTGCGCTGGAAGCCGCCCAGCTTGCGTGCCAGGATCGCGGCGCGGCGGCGTACCTTGAAGCCGCCCGGCAGGATGCCCTCGGTGCGGCAGCCACGGTCGACGCAGGCCTGCATCACCTTCCAGATTTCCAGCAAGCCGGCATCGGTCTCTTCGTCACTGCGCCAGTGGCGTTCGTTGCGGCGCATCACCTCGGCAATGCCGATGCCGTTCTCGCGCGCCAGGCGCAGCAGGTCGGTGCCACTGCTGAACGGCAGCGGCAGGCTGGTGGCATCCGGGGCGATGACCTTGTGCTTGGAGCCGTCGGCGAGGATCGCCTCGCTGACCACGAAGCCGCCGCCCACCGAGTAATAGGTGGCCTCGTGCACCTGAATGCCAGCGGCATCGAAGGCGGCGAAGCGCAGGCCATTGGCATGCAGCGGCAGCGCCTTGCGGAACATCTTCAGGTCGGCCTTCTCGTCGAAGGCGACAGAGTGCTTGCCGGCCAGGACGATGCGCTTGTCGCGACGGATCGCCTCGATGTAGCCGGGTACCTGATCGACGTCGACGGTGTCCGGCTCGTAACCGCTGAGGCCGAGCAGCACCGCTTTGTCACTGCCGTGGCCCTTGCCGGTGGCGCCCAGCGAGCCATACAGCTCGGCGGCGACACGGGTCACCTGCGGCATGTGGCCGTGGTTCTCCAGCGCGTGGGTGAACAGCGCGGCCGCGCGCATCGGGCCGACGGTGTGGGAGCTGGAGGGGCCGATACCGACTTTGAACAGGTCGAAAACGCTGATAGCCATGGCGAGATTCTTCTTCTGTGGGCACGGCTGAAAACCGGGTTTTCAGCGATGCCTTTATGTGGGTGAACCACGCGCCCGGTTCAGCGCGTGTGGATATCTCTATCTAAGGCCGGCCATATCATTATGTATACTGATTTATTTTTAACCTATTCGTTAGCGACCCTTAACTATTGAGATCGCGCCATGGACATCACCCGCCTGCGCACCCTGCGTGAACTGGCCCGCTGCCGCACCATGGCCGCCGCTGCCGAGTCGCTGCACCTGACGCCCTCGGCCGTTTCACAGCAGGTGTCTCAGCTCGAACGCGAAGCGGACATGGCGCTGATCGAACGACGCGGACGCGGCGTGGTGCTGACCCCGGCCGGCGAGCGCCTGGTGGCGCATGCCGAACGCATCCTCATGGTCCTCGACGAAGCGCGCTCGGAGCTGGCGTTGCTGCGCGGCGAGATCGCCGGCGAACTGCGCGTGGCCGCCTTCCCCTCGATCGCCGTGGCAGTGATCGCGGAAACCGTGCGTGCGCTGCGCAGCGCTTACCCGCGGCTGAACGTGGTGGTGCTGGAGCTGGAACCACAGGAAAGCCTCAGCGCTCTTGGCGCCTGGCAGATCGACGTGGCGGTGATCGATGATCTGGCCGTGCAGCCCGACGAGAACCGCGAGAACTACGCGCTGATTCCCCTGACCCAGGACCAGCTGCACGTGCTGCTACCCATCGACCATGCCTTGGCCCGGCGCGACAGCCTGACCATCGCCGAGCTGCGCGACGAAGCCTGGGCGCTGGACTCCACTGGCAGCTCCTTCGGCGAATTCATCACCAACCTGTGCCGCCGCTCGGGCTATGCGCCGCGCATCAACGCCCACTGCGCCGGCTTCGAGATGGTCGCGGCCATGGTCGCCTCGGGCAACTCCATCTCCATCGTCTCCGGCCTGCGCCTGGTGCGCCCACTGCCTGGTGTTACAGCCGTGCCGCTGGCGCCCGATATCCAACGCGGCGTCTTCCTCGCCTACCGCAAGGGCGAGCGCGACCACCCGGCGGTCAACGTGTTTCTCGACGAGGCGGTGTATACCGCCGACAAGGTCCTCGGCTAGCGCCATCCCGCCGTGCAGGACCGACCGGGCGGTATTCCCCTGCAGCCGCGAGGCTTTTGCTCCCCTCTCCCATTCATGGGAGAGGGGCCGGGGGAGAGGGTGCTTTTGATGGTACCCACGCTCTGCGTGGGCAACTCCGTTCGAGACGCTCTGCGTCGGCGGACTCTGCCTAAACCGCAACGGACGCAGAGCGTCCTGGGCTGCATCCCCACGCGGAGCGTGGGAACGATCAACTTTTACTCAACGGACGTGACGGGCTCTTGAGCCGCCTCAGCCTCTAACTTCAGCCTGTCAGCTTTGCTGATGTATTTGGGTTTGTTGCTTTTCGGCGCGAGCTTGGCATTGGCCTTCTTGGCGTGGGCTTCGAGCAGTTGTTTGATCTTTTTGCGGCGATTCATGGTCGTGTGCTTGTGCTGTCCTGATTCGAGAGTACCCACGCGTTGTGCGGGTAGCCGGGGTTCAGCTCCAGAGAGCGCTGATCAGTGTATGCCCCGGATAGTGCGTCGCCACCTGCGCCTGCAGCAGTTCTCCACAGGCCAGGGCATCGGTCAGCGCGTGGTGCGCGGAGTACAGCGGTAGGCCGTAGCGCAGGCGGCTGTCGGCCAGGCGGATGGAGAGGGGCTCGCGGCCGCGCAGGCGGTCCCACCAGCTCAGCGTGCGCCTGGGGTGCAGGCGAGCTTCCAGTTCCATGGTGTCGATGATGGGGAAGACCAGGCCTTCGCCGAGGTGCTGGCGCACGGCCTGGTCGAGGAAGCTGCGTTCGATGTTGCGGTAATGCGCCACCACCACTTTGCCGGCCATGGCTTCCAGCAATTCTTCGAGCACGCTGGCCAGGCGCGGGGCGTGGCGGATGTCGCTGTGGGTAATGTGATGGAAGGTGACCGATTCGGCGTTCAGCTCGCCAGTGGGTTTGACCACCCAGTAGCGCGACTCGGCGCAACGGATGCGTTGCAGGCTCAGCGGCACCAGGCCAAGGCTGACGATGGCGTTTTCGCGTGGGTCGAGGCCGGTGGTTTCTACGTCCAGCGCTACCAACGGAACGTCCTGCAGCGGCGTATCGGCCGCGACGCAACCGGCGCCGTAGAAGGCGCGCAGGCGTGGGTCGCGGCTGCTGTCGGCGAGGCTGGCGAACAGTTGTGGCCAGTCCTGGGCCGCGCGCTCACTCATCGCGTGCGACTCGCCGGTTGCGCCGGGTAGCGAAAGCGTAGGAATTTCTGCGCGTTGCTGATCACCTGGAACGCTTCCTTGAGGTGTTGGCGTTCGCTGGCGCTGAACTGTTCCGGCTCGATGTAGTTGCTCGGCGCGTTGCCGGCCTCGACTTCACGGGCCTGGTGGCGCACGCGTACCAGGCTGAGAAACTCGAAGGCATAGCGCAGGTGCTCCAGCGCTTCCTTGGGCAGTAGTTTGGTGGCGGCGATGGCGTCGAGACGATCCAGTGAGTTCTGCGCCTTGGAGCCACAGGCCAGGGCGTGCACGCGGATCAGGTCGGTGAGTGGCGCGGTGCCACGGCCCTTGAGGTTGATGATGTTGCGGTGGCGGCCGTCGGTTTCCATCACGAAAGTGCGGAAGAAGCCCAGCGGCGGCGTGCGGTTTAGCGCGTTACGCGCCAGCGCGGCGAGAAAGGCGGGGCTGGCGCTGGCTTTTGCGGCGAGCAGGTCCTTGAGGTTCTCCACCAGCTCGGTTTCGCCGTAGAGGCCGTCGAGGTCGAAGAAGATGCTGGCGTTGAGCAGGGTTTCCGGGTTGGGCCGCTCGATCCATTCGCTGAAGTATTGCCGCCACACCTTCAGCGGCTGTCGCCACTTGGGGTTGGTGGCCATGATGCCGCCCTTGCAGTAGCTGTAGCCGCAGGCGGCCAGGCCGTCGCTGACGAACTGTGCCAGTTCGGCGAAGTAGGCGTCGTGTTCGTCCGCATCGAAGCGGTCGTCGAGCACCAGGGCGTTGTCCTGGTCGGTGAGCAGCAGTTGCTCGTCGCGGGCCATGGAGCCGGCGACCATGAAGCAGTAGGGCACCGGCGGCGGGCCGAGTTGCTGTTCGGCCAGTTCCAGCAGGCGCTGGCTGAAGGCGCGACCAATGCCGCTCATGGCGCTGCCGACCATGTGTGCGCTGGCGTCGTCGGCGACCATGCGCACGAAGGTGGCGCGCAGATCCGGCAGCAGGCTCTTGAGCCCCTCCACCGAGGTTTTGTTGAAGATGCCGTTGACCAGGTACAGGCTGCTGCGCGATTCGTAGCGGATGATGTCGGCCAGCGCCACCACGCCCACCGGGCGGCGGCGATGCAGCACCGGCAGGTGGTGGATGTTGTTGCGCAGCATGCACAGCATGGCCTCGAACACTGAGTCGTCGGCCTGCAGGGTGATGGGGTTGGGCGTCATGATCTGGCTGACCGGGGTGTCGCTGGGCAGGCCGGCGGCGACCACGCGGGTGCGCAGGTCGCGGTCGGTGAGGATGCCGGCCATCACCTGGGTCTGCTGCTCGGCCACGCCCACCTGGTTTGGGTCGGGCCAGCGCGTGCCGGGGTCGACGACGATCACCGAGGACACGCTGTGTTCGGTCATCACCTGCGCCACCTGTTGGATCGGCGTATCCAGCGGTACGCTCACCGCGCCACGCGAGATCAGCTTGCGCACCTTGATCTTCATCAGCTCGCTGGCCTTGCCGTGGCTGTCTTCCAGGGCGGATTTCAGTCGTGACTGACCCTCGGCCTCGACGAAGTCGGCAAAGCTGTCGAACTGCTCGCAAAGCTGATGGAACAGCGCGGCGGGGATGAAGTAGATCAGGCTATCTTCCAGTGCCGTGGCACCCAGGCGCACCTTGTTGCCGCGCAGCAGGCCGGCCTGGCCGAAGATGTCGCCCTCGGTCAGGCGGTTGTGCAGTTCACCGCCACGGCGGTGGATTTCCACCGCGCCGCTGCGCACGTAATGCAGCTCGTGGATCGGCGCACCGACGGCGAGGATTTCGCTACCGGCCTTGAAGTAGCCCACTTGCACCTGGCGGGCGATCTCGTCGAGAGTCTGCTCCGGCAGATTGTCGAAAGGGGCGAAGCGATTCAGGTGGTCGCGGATCTCGATCAACTCGATCTGCATGCGTGCCTCGCTGACTGGCTGGCACTACAGGATACGGGCTGCCACGATGTCAGTGCAAAGCACGCGGCCATGGGCCAATCAAGGAGAGGCTATGCAGGTTTCGGGAGTTTGGTGGTTGCTGGGTGTGCTGCTGGTGCTCGTCGGCGCGACGGTTTTCTACTACAACCGTCTGGTGTTCAACCGCCACCGCGTGGCCGAGGCGGCCAGCGGCATCGATGTCCAGCTCAAGCGTCGCGCCAGCCTGATTCCAGCGTTGGTGGAGTGTGTGCGGCAGTACATGAGCTACGAGCAGAGCACGCTGCAGGCACTGGTGCAGGAGCGCATGCGCGCCGTGCAGTTGGCCGATTCGCCACTGGGCCAGCGCGCGCCGGTGGAGGCGCAACTGGGCAGCCAACTGCGCCAGCTCTTCGCCCTGGTCGAGGCCTACCCCGAGCTGAAGGCCGACGATCAGTTTCGTGAGTTGCAGGGCAATATCAGTGAGGTCGAGGACCATATCCAGATGGCCCGGCGTTACTACAACGGCGCAGTGCGCGAGCTGAACGTGCTGGTCGAGTCGGTGCCGAGCAACCTGGTGGCCCGGCTATTTTCCTTTATCCCCGCCGAATACTTCACGCTGGATGATCCGCGTGACGGCCAATCGCCGAAAATGGAGTTCTGAGCATGCAAGGATGGCTGCGTGGTCTGTTGCTGTTGTTTGTCCTGCTGCCCGGCTTGACGCTGGCGCAGGAGGCCATCGAGGACTTTGCCGTGAGCCTGCAGGTCGAGGCCGATGGCAACCTGCTGGTGACCGAGCGCATTACCGTGAACGCCGAGGGCCGCGATATTCGCCGCGGCATCTATCGCGATCTGCCGGTCAGTTATGCGCTGCCGATGGGGCTGGAGCAGAGCAATCCGATCACCCTGTTGGGCGTGACCCGCGATGGCCGGCCCGAGTCGGTGCGTAGTGAGCGCAACGGCGCCTGGGTGCGCTTCTACCTGGGCTCGCCCAACATCCTGCTTGAGCCGGGGCGCTATCGCTACGAGCTGCGCTATCGGGTCGGGCGCGCGCTGTTGCATCACGCCAACACGGACGAGCTGTACTGGAACGTCACCGGCAATGGCTGGATTTTTCCCATCCGCCAGGCGTCGGTCGAAGTGCGCCTGCCGTCGGGAGCGCGCATCGGTCAGCTGGCCGCTTATACCGGCGCTCAGGGCGATCAGGGCCAGGACTTCCAGGTACTCGAACGGCGTGATGATTACCTGCGTCTGGCCACCACCAAGTCGCTGCCGGCCTATCACGGCCTGACCGTGGCCGTGGACTGGCAGGCCGGGTTGGTGCCACGGCCTGGCCTGCTACAGAACGCCAGCCGTGCAGTGCTGGACAACCTCGGCGTGGGCATCGGTGTCGTATTCCTGATCGGCCTGCTGCTGTTCTACCTGCTTGCTTGGAACCGTGTCGGCCGCGATCCGCGCAAGGGCGTGATCATCCCGCTGTTCGAAGGGCCGCAGGGCATGAGTGCGGTGCAGGCGGGCTATCTCTGGCATCGCGGGTTGCGCGGCGCTTTCGGAGAGGCACGGGCCTTCAGCGTGTGGCTCACCGACATGGCCATCCGCAAGCATCTGCATATCGAGGACAAGCCGCACGGCGGCGGTTTCAGTCTGGCCCGTGACCAGGGCGCAGGTGGCGAAATGAGCGAGCGGGATCGCGACCTGCGCAAGCGCCTGTTCCCGGCCAACAAAGAAGGTATCGCGCTGATCATCGGCACCGAGTACGAGCCGCGACTGGCGGATGCGGTGGCCGGGCTGAACAGCCAGCTGGGCGAGCAGGGCAAGGCCTGGTTCGCCAACAACCGCGGCATCTGGGCCTGGGGGTTGGTATGGGCCGTGCTGGCCTGTGCGGCTACCGTGCTCTTGAGTGGGCAGGGCGGTGAGGAGTGGGCCACAGGTCTGGCCGGGCTGGTGTTCAGCCTGGGCTTTGGCATACCGGCACTGATCGTGTTCAACATGGCCCGTCACCAGCCCGGCTTCGGTAAGCAGATGGGGCTGTATCTGGTAGCGCTGATGTTCGGCTGGCCCTTGCCGGTGGGGCTGATGATGATCGCCGCGTCGGTTTCCGTGCCGGCGCTGTTGCTGGTCGTCGCCAACGTCGCGTTGGTGCTGGTGTTTTATTACCTGTTGCCAGCGCCGACCCTGGAAGGCCGGCGCCTGCTCGATGCGTTGGAAGGCTATCGCGATTACCTGCAACTGGCCGAGCGTGACGCCCTGGCGCTGGCCGGCGACGCCCCGGCGATGAGCATCGCGCTGTACGAGCGCCACCTGCCCTTCGCCATGGCCCTGGGCGTGGAAGACAAATGGAGTGCGCGTTTCAGCGAGGCCCTGGCCAGTGGCCTGATCGACCCGACGCAGCGCGACTATCAGCCGAGCTGGTATCACAGCCGCAGCAGTTACAGCTCGCCACAGGCGCTGAGCGGTGCGTTGGCCGCCGGCCTTGCCAGCGCCACGGCCCTGGCCTCGTCGCCACCGTCGAGCAGTTCTTCGGGCGGCGGTGGGTCGTCCGGTGGCGGTTCCTCCGGCGGTGGTGGAGGGGGCGGCGGCGGTGGGGGCTGGTAAGCCTCCCGCGGGTCTATCAGTGCGATGAGCTTCAGGCGTCGCTGTCCTCCTGGCCGGGCAGGCGCGCTTCCCTGCTCAGGCGCGCGACCAGTTTGTCCAGGGTCAGACTGCCGAGATTGTCGCCAGCGCGGCTGCGCAGGGTGACGCGGCCTTCGGCTTTTTCCTGTTCGCCGATGACCAGCAGGTAGGGCACTTTCTGCAGGGTGGCTTCGCGGATTTTGTAGCCGATTTTTTCGTTGCGCAGATCCACGCTGGCGCGCAGCCCGGCGCATTTGAGGGCGGCGAGCACCTGGCGGGCATAGTCGTTCTGCCCTTCGGAGATGGTCAGCACGGCCGCTTGTTGCGGGGCCAGCCACAGCGGGAACAGGCCGCTGTACTGCTCGATGAGGATGCCGGTGAAGCGTTCCAACGAGCCGAACAATGCACGGTGCAGCATTACCGGGCGTTCGCGTTCGCCCTGCTCGTTGATGTAACTGATATCGAAGCGCTCCGGCAGGTTTAGGTCCACCTGCAGGGTGCCGCACTGCCAGTCGCGGCCGATGGCGTCGCGCAACACGAATTCCAGTTTCGGCCCGTAGAACGCGCCTTCGCCGGGGTTGAGCTGGTAGTCGATATTCATCCGTTGCAATGCACCAGACAGCGCACCTTCCAGTCGATCCCAGGTTTCGTCGCTGCCGATGCGGTTGGTTGGGCGGGTGGAGAGCTTGACCGCGACTTCGTTGAAGCCAAAGTCGCGGTAGATGGCGAACACCAGGGCGATGGTGTCGGCGCATTCCTGTTCCATCTGCGCGGCGGTGCAGAAGATATGCGCGTCGTCCTGGGTGAAGTGGCGCACGCGCAGCAGGCCGTGCAGCGCACCGGACGGCTCGTAGCGGTGCACCTTGCCGAACTCGGCCATGCGCAGCGGCAGGTCACGGTAGCTCTTCAGGCCGCGGGCGTAGAGCGCCACGGCACCGGGGCAGTTCATCGGTTTGAGGGCGAACACGCGTTCGTCCTCGGTGGTGGTGGTGAACATGGCCTCGCGGTAGTTGAACCAGTGCCCGGAGGTTTCCCACAGGCTGCGGTCCATCACGTCCGGGGTGTTGACCTCGACATAGCCGGCGGCATCCTGCTGCTGGCGCATGTAGCCGATCAGTTGCTGGAACAGGGTCCAGCCCTTGGGGTGCCAGAACACCGAGCCGGGGGCGCAATCGTCGAAGTGGAACAGGTCAAGCTGGGTGCCAAGCTTGCGGTGGTCGCGCTTGCCGGCTTCTTCCAGGCGGGTGAGGTAAGCCTTGAGCTCTTTCGGCGTGGCCCAGCAGATGCCGTAGATGCGTTGCAGCGCGGCGTTTTTTGCGTCGCCGCGCCAGTAAGCGCCGGCCACCTTGGTCAGCTTGAACGCCTGCAGCAGGCCGGTGCGCGGAATATGCGGGCCACGACAGAGATCCTCGAAGTCGCCCTGGCGGTACAGTGACAGCACCTCGCCTTCGGCAATGTCGCGGATCAGCTCGGCCTTGTAGTGCTCGTCCTGGGCTTCGAAATGGGCGATGGCTTGGTCACGCGGCAGTTCACGGCGGCTGACGGGTAAATCGGCGGCGGCCAGCGCGTGCATGCGCGCCTCGATCAGCGCCAGGTCATTAGGGGTGAAAGGCCGCTCGAAGGCGAAGTCGTAGAAAAAGCCGTCTTCGATTACCGGGCCGATGGTCACCTGGGCACTCGGATAAAGCTGCTTGACTGCCATGGCCAGCAGGTGGGCGCAGGAGTGGCGCAGCAGTTCGAGACCCTCTGGATCGCGGGAGGTGATCAGGCTGAGTTGGGCGTCGTTTTCGATCAGCGTGCTGGTGTCCACCAGGCGACCATCGAGGCGGCCAGCGAGCGCAGCCTTGGCCAGGCCGGGGCCGATATCGGCGGCCACCTCGGCGACGCGCAAGGGCTGGGCATAGTGACGCTGGCTGCCGTCGGGCAGGGTGATGCTGGGCATATGGGGTCTCTGATCAGGGTCGGTTAAAGGTGAGATCTGTAGGGTGGGTTAGCGGCGCAAAGGCGCAGCTATGGAGGCCACCATTTAGTCCGTGCGCCGCGTAACCCACCATCGGCGCAACACAGGGAGATCGCCCGGTGGGTTACGCGGCGCGCCACGAGGGCGGTGTCTGCTTGTTTGTAGCTTGGCGCCGCTAACCCACCCTACAGTTGTTATTGGCGCTGGTAGCGCAGCGGCAAGCCCTGGCAATCGTCCTGCACCTGGCCGGCGTGCCAGGCCAGTTGCCCGGAGACGAAGGTGCTGCGCACGGCATGGCGGAAGGCGCGGCCCTGAAATGGCGTCCAGCCGCAGTGGGCGAGGATCGGGCCGGCCGCCACCGGGCGTGGTTCGGCCAGGCGTTCGACCAGGGTCAGGTCGGCCCAGTAGCCTTCGCGCAGGTAGCCGCGCTGCTCGATGGCGAAGCGTTCGGCCACGGCGTGGCTGGTCTTTTCCACCAGCAGGGGCAGTGGCAGCAGGCTGTCGGCCACCAGCTCCAGCAGTGACGGCAGGGCGTGCTGCACCAGCGGCAGGCCGGATGGCGCCTGCAGGTAGGGTCGCTGCTTCTCGTCCCAGGTGTGCGGCGCATGGTCGGTGCCGATGATGTCCAGGCGTCCGCAGAGCAGGGCCTGGCGCAGGGCGTCGCGGTCGGCGCGGCTCTTGATCGCCGGGTTGCACTTGATCAAGTGGCCGAGCGCGGCGTAGTCGCTGTCATCGAAGTACAGGTGATGGGCGCAGACCTCGGCGGTGATTGCCTTGCCGGCCATTGCGCCTGGTTGGAACAGGCCCAGCTCGCGCGCGCTGGTGATGTGCAGCACGTGCAGGCGCGTGCCGTAGCGCCGCGCCAGGCTCACTGCCAGGCTGGAGGATTGGTAGCAGGCCTCGGCATCGCGGATCGCCGGGTGCTCGCTGGCGGGGATATCGTCGCCGTACTGCGTCTGCCACTGCGCCTCGCGTTCGCGGATGCGCGGGGTGTGCTCGCAATGGCTCAGCAGCACGGTCGGGCAGTCGCGGAACAGCCGCTCCAGCGCCGGTAGGTCGTCGACCAGCATGTTGCCGGTGCTGGCGCCCATGAACACCTTCACCGCCGCCACGCGGCTGGGGTCGAGCGCGGCGACGGTGTCGAGGTTGTCGTGGCTGACGCCGAAGTGAAAGCCGTAGTTGACCCGCGAACAACTGGCGGCGCGTTGCTCCTTGGCTTGCAGCGCCTCCAGCGTCAGGGTCGGCGGGTTGGTGTTGGGCATGTCCATCACGCTGGTGATGCCGCCGGCCACCGCTGCGCGCGATTCCGTGGCGAAGCTGCCCTTGTGCGGCGCGCCGGGGTCGCGAAAGTGCACCTGGTCATCGATCATGCCCGGCAGCAGGTACTGCCCGGCGGCGTCGAGCAAGGCTTCGCCAGGCAAGTGCGCGAGGCTGCTGGCGATGGCGTCGATGCGCCCGTGGCGGATGCGCAGGTCGGCCTCGAACACGCGGCCCTCGTTGACCAGGCGGGCGTTACGGATCAGCACGCTCAGAACTCGTTCTGCAGGGCTTTGTAGCCCCGCACCAGGTCGATGTTGGTGCGTGCCACGTCCTCGGAAAATTCACTGGCCGAGACGCTGACGCGCGGCAGGCTGGCCAGGTCGGTCTTCGGCCCGATGCGTTGGGTGGAGGTGACGTGAAAGCCCGCCGGCAGGTCGCAGCCGTCGACCACGGCGTTGTGCCGCACCACGCAGCCGTCGCCGACCGCGCAGTTGAACAACACGCTGTTGAAACCGATGAACACGCGATTACCGACGCTGCACGGGCCGTGGATGATCGAGCGATGGGCGATGGACGTGTGCTCGCCGATGGTCACGGCCGCACCGGATTTGGAGTGGATCACCACGCCGTCCTGGATGTTGGAGTTGGCGCCGATGACGATGGGCTGCATGTCGCCGCTGGCGTCCACCTCGTCGGCGCGGATCACCGCGTAGGGGCCGACGAAGACGTTGTCGTGGATGATCACCTTGCCGCAGATGATGGCGGTCTTGTCGACGTAGGCGGACTCGGCGATGACCGGCAGGTGGCCGGACGGATTCTTGCGGATCATGGTCGCTCCTTGGGCGAGGGTTCGGGCACCGGGTCGTAGCCGCCCGGATGCCAGGGATGACAGCGCAGCAGCCGGCGCAGGCTCAGCCACAGGCCGCGTAGCAGGCCGTGCTTGTCCAGCGCCTCGATGGCGTAGTGCGAGCAACTGGGATGAAAGCGGCAGCGCGGCCCGAGCAGCGGGCTGATCAGATACTGGTAGAAACGCACCAGGGCGATGGCCAGGCGCTTCATGTTGGGCGGCTCACGGCCACGCGCAGTTGCTTGCTATCGAGGTCGTTGTAGAAGCAACTGGGCCGACCGGTGTGGCAGGCCGGACCAAGTTGCTCGACCTTGAGTAGCAGGGCGTCGCCGTCGCAATCGAGGTGCGCGCTGAGCAGGCGCTGGCGGTGGCCGCTGGTTTCACCCTTGCGCCACAGGCGCTGGCGCGAACGCGACCAGTAGCAGACCTGGCCGCTGTGCAGGGTTTCTTCCAGGGCGCTGCGATTCATCCAGGCCAGCATCAGCACCTCGCCGCTGTCGTGGCGCTGGGCGATCACCGGGATCAGCCCGGCGTCGTTCCAGGCGATGGCCGCCAGGGCTTCGCTCAGCGCCACGGCGTGGCCGGCTTCGGCGGACTCCAGCTGCAACCAGAAGGCGTCGGCAGTCATGGCTCAGCTCCAGTTCCAGTGGCTTTGCGCCACCGCGTCGTGGGCGTGCAGGCTCTCCGCGTGGACGACCTTGAGGTGGAAGGCGCTGGCCTGCGGCAACTGGCGCAAGGCGCGGTGCAGGCGGCGTGCGGCGTCCTCGCAAAACATCAGGTTCTGTCCGTTGGCGAGGGCGAAGGCTTGCTCGTCGGCGCGCTTGACCGCCGTCTGCAGCGGCGTGCCAAGGGCCTGTTCGGCGCTGTCGATCAATGTCAGCAGCGGCAGGTCGACGCAGCCTGGCGCCAGGCGCAGTTGCAGAGTCGCCGTGCTGCGCTGGCTGTGCGGCGTGGCGATGATGCCCTGGGTCGAGCCGAGCCAGTCGAGCACGCTGGAGTAATCCACCTGTTGGTCGGGAAAGTCCCAGGCGAAGCGCTGCTGGATCAACTGCCGCGCCAGTGCTGCCGAACAGGGGCAGGTGGACGAATAACCGACCTCGACCTGCAGCTCGATACTCACGCCACGGCCGTCCTGGCGGGCACGCAGTTCGAAGGGGTAGGTCTTCCAGCCGTGCAGCGGGCTGACCAGCGCCGGCCGTTTCAGCGGCACCTCGCCGCGCAGGGTCAGGGTGGCGCTGTCGGACAGCGCCTGGTGGCTGCCCAGGCAGTCGTCCAGCACCTGCAGCAGCGCCGGAACGTTCAACTCCTGATGCACCAGGCGCTGCGCCGCCAGGTACAGGCGCGACATGTGGATACCGCGTGCGCCGGCATCGTCGAGGCTGACGCCGATATCAACAGTGGCGGTCACGGCGACGTCCGCCAGGCGAATGGGCAGGGCGATACCGGCCATGCCGACCCAGTCCAGTGGCAGGTCGTGGTGGGTGGCTTGGGCGGCAATATCCGGCAGAGGCTGTTCGTTCATCGTAAATCCGTGGGTAGCGGTCAGAAATAAATGTTATGTTATAACACTTAAAGCAAGCCAGCCGATTTGCCATGACCCTGACCGCGACCTCCGAAGCCGAGCTGCTGGCCCAGCCAGCCGATGACTACATGAACGACACCCAGCAGCAGTTCTTTCGCGAGCTGCTACTGACTCAGCGTGCCGAGTTGCAGGCGCGTATCGATGAGGAATTCACCGAGCTGCGCCAACCCGATACCAGCAGCGACGTCGCCGACATCGGCGCCGCCGAGGAGCAGCGTCAATGGCAGCTGCGCCTGCTGGAGCGGGAAAAGAAGCTGCTGGACAAGATCGACCAGGCGCTCGAACGCCTGGCGCGTGGCGAATACGGCTGGTGCGCCGAGACTGGCGAGCCCATCGGCCTCAAGCGCCTGTTGCTGCGACCCACCGCGACCCTGTGCATCGAAGCCAAGGAGCGTCAGGAGCAGCGCGAAAAACATCAGCGTGACCGTGACTGAACGAGGAATACCCCATGAACCCGCGTCTACCCGTTACCGTGCTGTCCGGCTTTCTTGGCGCCGGCAAGAGCACCCTGCTCAACCATGTGCTGAAGAACCGCGACGGCCTCAAGGTCGCGGTGATCGTCAACGACATGAGTGAAATCAACATCGACGGCAGCGAAGTGCAGCGTGACGTCAGCCTCAACCGCGCAGAAGAAAAGCTGGTGGAGATGAGCAACGGCTGCATCTGCTGCACCCTGCGCGAAGACCTACTCGAGGAAGTCGCCCGCCTGGCCAGCGATGGCCGCTTCGACTACCTGCTGATCGAGTCCACCGGCATCAGTGAGCCGCTGCCGGTGGCCGAAACCTTCACCTTCCGTGACGAGCAGGGCCGCAGCCTGTCCGATCTTGCGCGGCTCGACACCATGGTCACGGTGGTCGATGGGGTGAACTTCCTGCGCGACTTCCACGCGGCGGAAAGTCTAGCCAGCCGTGGCGAAACCCTCGGCGAGGAGGACGAGCGCTCGATCACCGACCTGTTGATCGAGCAGGTGGAGTTTGCCGACGTCATCCTCATCAGCAAGATCGACCTGATCAGCCAGGCCGAGCGCGAGGAGCTGATAGCCATCCTGCGCGGGCTCAACACCCACGCCGACATCCAGGCCATGAGCATGGGCCGCATCGCCCTGGACAAGATCCTCGACACCGGCCGCTTCGACTTCGACCGTGCCTCGCAGGCGCCGGGCTGGCTCAAGCAGCTGCGCGGCGAGCACGTGCCGGAAACCGAGGAATACGGCATCGCTTCCAGCGCTTACCGCGCACGCCGGCCGTTCCATCCGCAGCGCTTCTTCGACTTCCTCTCGCAGGAGTGGCGCAACGGTCGCCTGCTGCGCTCCAAGGGTTTCTTCTGGCTGGCCAGCAAGTACCAGGAGGCCGGCAGTTGGTCGCAGGCCGGCGGGCTGATGCGCCATGGCCTGGCCGGGCGTTGGTGGCGCTTCGTGCCCAAGCAGCAATGGCCGCAGGACGAGGAAGGTCTGCAGACGATCATGAAGCACTGGAGCGCTGAAGTCGGTGATTGCCGCCAGGAGCTGGTGTTCATCGGCCAGAACATCGATTTCCCGCAACTGGTGCGTGAGCTGGACGACTGCCTGCTGACCGACGCAGAAATGGCCGGTGGCCCGGATGCCTGGCGCCTGCTCGCCGACCCGTTCGGCGCCTGGCAGCAGGAGGCCGCCTGATGTTCGCCCTGCAGTTGCCGAAATTGTCCCGGCAGGTGCTGGGCGAGGACATACAGGTGCTCGGCGAGGTGCTGCACGACGGCGTCAACCTGGCCGTCTGGCAGCGCCGCCTGCCGGCGCAGATCGCCGACTTCGCCGAGACGCTGCTGGCGCAAGGCGAGCCGCTGGCGCAGTCCATGACCCTGGAGCTGGCGCAGCCAGACAGCGAGCCGAATCTCACCGGTCTGGTGGCGCAATACGCGGATCTACCGGGCCAGGCGGCCTTTCTCGCCGATGTCGCCTGGCTGGTACGGGCCTACGCCTGCCTGCTCGATGCCCAGCGCATCGGCCTGCGCCTGCGTGCGCTGGACAAGGCCATGTGCCCGCGTTTTCACGTCGACCATGTGCCGCTGCGGCTGATCACCAGCTATGCCGGTGTCGGCAGCGACTGGCTGGAGGAGGGCGTGATGCCGCGCAACAAGCTCGGTCAACCGGGTGCAGAGCCGCAGGACGAGTTGTTGATCCAGCGTCTTGATAGCGGCCATGTGGCTCTGGCCAAGGGTGAGAAATGGTACGGCAACGAGGGGTGCGGGCTGATCCACCGTTCGCCGCAGCCACCAGCGGGCGAGCGCCGCTTGCTGCTGACCCTGGATTGGTTGGCCTGAGCCGTGCGAAACCGTAGGGTGCGCCGTGCGCACCAGGAACACCGCTGTTCTCTCGGTGCGCATGGCACCCTACGGATAGCACCGCGAATAGCGCGGTGTTTGCTCGGCGTGCATGGCCTAGGCGGCCCCGCGACACCCTATGGCATGGCAAAAAAATAGGCCGGAGCAACTGCCCCGGCCTTAAGCACCAAGAGATCATGTCGACGCGTGACTCGACATGCGGGTCATGTGAGGTACCCATCCCTATTAGGCGCTCGTTGGGTGACGCTTTGATGTCAGAGGCGTTGCGTTTCGCGTAGGGCGGGATGCACCCGCCCTACACCACTCGGCTAGGGCTTGATCCACTTGCCCTGATACTGGCTGGTGCAGGCCGGCTCCAGGTACAACGCGTCGCTGGCCACGCCGTAGTAGTGGATGTCCTGCAGGTACATGCCGCTACCGGCCCGCGCGTTCTGACAGACGCCGTGAGCACCCTGCGGGCACTGTTCGACGAACTCTACCTCGACCGTCTGCCCTTGCAGCTGCGGCTGGCAGAAACCGTCGCGGAACAGAGTAGTGGGGATATTGCGATTCTCCTGGCAGACCTTCACGTCCAGACGCTCGGCCTGGCTATGCACCACGCAGGCTTCGGCCAGGGCCAGGCCGGGTAGCAGAGAGAACAGCAACAACCATGCACGCATCGTTTCGACTCCCGAAAAACTGCCGGCGAATCTAACATGCTGTTTCATTGCAGTCTGTGCTGGCACTTGCCCAGCGAATCAACAGCGATAAATTCATGCTCAGTCAGATCCCTACCCATCTCATTGCCGGCCCGCTGGGTGCCGGCAAGACCAGCCTGATCCGCCACCTGCTGGCGCAAAAGCCGGCGCACGAGCGCTGGGCGGTGCTGATCAACGAATTCGGCCAGATCGGCTTGGACGCCGCCTTGCTCGAACAGGGCGCCGACGGCATCGCCCTGGCTGAAGTGGCTGGCGGTTGCCTGTGCTGCGTCAACGGCGCGCCGTTTCAGGTCGGCCTCGGCCGTCTGCTGCGCAAGGCCCGGCCCGATCGCCTGTTCATAGAGCCGTCCGGCCTGGGGCATCCGGCGCAGTTGCTGGCGCAACTGCGTCAGTCGCCTTGGATTGGTGTACTGGCCGTGCAACCGGCGCTGCTGGTGCTGGATGCCGCCGCGTTGGCCGCCGGCCAAGCGCTGCCCGATGTACAGCGCCAGGCGCTGGATGAGGCGGGGCTGTTGCTGCTGAACAAGAGTGTGGGGCTGGACGATGCGAGTCGGGCACGAATCGCCGCGAACTTGCCGCCCGTGCCGCTGCACTGGACCGAGCAGGGCCGGCTCGATCTGGCGCTGCTGCCGGGCCTGACGGCGCAGGCCTTGTCCAGTGCAGTGAGCGTCGAGTTACCCACCGCCGCGCCCGGCCTGGCACAGATCTGGCGCAACGCCGCCGAGCCGATCTGCCAGTTGCAGGACCAACCCGAAGGCTGGAGTATCGGCTGGCGATGGCATCCCAGTCAGCGCTTCGACCTCGTGCGGGTCGGTCAGTGGCTGCAGGGTATGGCGTGGCGCAGGGCCAAGGCCGTGCTGCATGGCGTCGAAGGCTGGCGTGCGTTGAATGCCGTGCAAGGGCAGGCGCTGGAGGCCTGGGCTGCGAGTGAATGGCGCAAGGATTCGCGGCTGGAGCTGATCTTCGATCAGGCGCAAGACGTCGATGCGTTGATGGCGTCGTTCGCCACCTGCCGAACCCTTACGACAGACTGATAAACTCGCCGCGCTCTCGTCGCTGTGGATAACTTTCATGCAACTGCTGCCCTGGTCTCATGACACCTCTGCCGGTTTCACCCTGCGCGGCTGGCACACGCCACCGTCGGGCAAGCCGCTGCTGCATTTTTTGCACGGCAATGGCTATTGCGGGCGCGTCTACACGCCGATGTTGGCGCTGCTGGCCGAAGACTTCGATCTCTGGCTATGCGACGTGCAGGGCCATGGCGACAGCGATCATGGCGGCCGCTTCCACGGCTGGAACCGCAGCGCCGAGCTGGCGGTGGAAGCCTTCGATACCTTGCGCGGGCCATTCGGCGAGGTGCCGCGCTTCGCCCTGGGCCACAGCTTCGGCGGTGTGCTCACCAGTTTGATCCTGGCGCGCCATCCTGAGCTGTTCCGGCGCGCCGTGCTGCTCGACCCGGTGCTGTTCAGCCCGGCGATGATCGGGGTGATGGCGTTGTCCGACGTGGTCGGTCTGGCACAGCACACCGGCATGGCCAAGAAGGCGCAGAAGCGTCGCCGGCAGTGGCCGGATCGCGCCAGTGCGCACGCCGCACTGCACGGTCGCGGCATGTTCCGTGGTTGGGATGAGGTGGCGTTCGACGCCTATATCGAGCATGCGCTGAAGGACGTCGAGGGCGGCGTCGAGCTCAAATGCCGGCCAAGCCGCGAGGCCGATATCTTCGGCTCCTTCCCCCGGCGCCTGTGGCCGTCGCTGGCCAAGGTGACGACGCCGACCGAGGTGATTCATGGCTCGCGCACCTATACCTTCGTTGCCAAGTCGGTGGCGCGCTGGTGCGCGAGCAACGCCCACGTGCGCAGTCAGGTGGTGCCGGGCGGGCACTGCTTCATGCAGGAGCAGCCGGCGGACAGCGCCGAGCGCGTGGCCGCTTTCCTGCTACAGCGCGGCTGACAGGTCTTTACATCACGTAGGCGCCGGCTTGCCGGCGAACGAGGACACATACGGGCAAGGCCGCGCGCTGCTTTACTGCGCCTTGCGCCGCCAGTCTTCCAAGTGGATGACGTTGTCTGTGTGCTGCACCGCAACCGGCTCGGGTTGCGCCTCCAGCACCGGGTGCGGCTCCAGTTCGATGCGGCCGAGATGCGGGCCGAACATGCTGATATGCCCACGCAGGCGCTGCTCGCCGGTGACGGTGAACTCGAAATCGTAGAGCCGCGCCAGGCGCCGATGGCCCTTGGCATCACGCTGGATGGCCAGGCGCCGCAGTGCCACCGCGCCATCGAGCAGCTCCACGTCGAGTTTGGCGCAGTGCTGCTTGGCAAACTTCAGTGCTCGCTCGCGAATACCGTGGCCGCGCCATAGCCAGGCGCAGGCAGCAGTGAACAGCATCAGCAGGAATACATCGAACAGGTTGATCATGGCGACTCCGGCTCCGGGAGACAGAGCTTAGCTTATCTGCCACGCGCTTCTCAGCACAGTGGCTTGCCCACACGTCGGCTCTGCATTAGCGTTCGCCTACTTCACATGAAAAGGACGTCACCATGCATTGCCCCGCCTGTCGTACCACCCGCCTGCAACCGGCAAAACTCGAAGATGGCCTGCTCGGCCATGGCTGCCCGCAGTGCTCGGGCACCCTCGTCAGCCTGCTGCATTACCGCGATTGGGCCGAACGCCAGCCAGCGCAAGAGACGCCAACGGCGTTGGCTGCAGAAGCCGAAGCGGGTGAAACCAGCCACGCGCTGAGCTGCCCCAAGTGCGCCAAGCTGATGGGCAAGTTCCAGATCAGCGGCACCCGTGCCAATCGCCTGGATCTCTGTGGCACCTGCGACGAAGCCTGGCTGGACAGCGGTGAGTGGCAATTGCTCAAGGCCCTGGAGCTGAGCCAGCGCATGCCGGCGATCTTCACCGACGCCTGGCAGCGCCAGGTACGTCAGCAGGCCAGCGAAGAGGCACGCCGCGAGCGCTTCAGCCGTATCGCTGGCGAAGAGGCCATCGCCCGCGCCGATGAGATTCGCGCCTGGCTCAAGGATCATCCGCAGCGGCGCGAGTTGCTGTTCTACATTGGTCACGACTGAGGCCTGCTTGCCTGATCCGGCTCAGGGCGCTCGCATCAGACGATCACGGCCGGCGGCCTTGGCGCTGTAGAGCGCCGTGTCGGCGCGTTGCAGCAGCTGCTCCAGGGCTTCGCCGGGGCGCCACTCGGCCAGTCCGATGCTGACGCTGATGTGCAGCCCTTGCAGGTCGCTTGCGGCAAGGCTGGCGCGCAGGCGTTCAAGGCCCTGGGCGGCGGCGTCCAGGGCACTGTCCGGCAGCAGCAGGACGAACTCCTCGCCGCCAAAGCGGGCGAACAGGTCGGTGCTCCGCGCCTGCTGCCTGCAGAGCAGGCTGAACTCGCGCAGTACGGCATCGCCGGTGGTATGGCCGTGGCGGTCGTTGACCTGTTTGAAGTGATCCAGGTCGAGCATTGCCAGGCACAGCGGCAGATTCTGCCGTTGGCTACGTTGCAGTGCCTGGCCGGCCCGCTCTTCGAACGCACGGCGGTTCAGGGCCTGAGTCAGCGGGTCGGTGGTGGCCAGGTGCAACAGCTGTTGCTCCAGTGCCTTGCGCCGACTGACGTCGCGGACTTCGGCAACCTGTCGGCCATCCTCACGCAGTTGCGCGATGCTGATTTCGGCAGCGAAGGGCAATCCGTCACGCAAGGCTTCCAGATCATGCGGTTGGCCGTCGGCACGGCCGAGCAATTCTTCGATGCGCGCCTGCTCGGCAGGTTCGAACAGGCCATGCAGGTCTGCGCCGAGCAGACGTTCGCGAGAGCGCGCGAACAGCGTCTCGAGCATCGGATTGGCGTCGACGATGCGGCCGTGCTCCAGCACCACCACGCCAGCCTGGGTAACGCGCATCAGCCGTTCGAAACGCTCGGCGCTATCCTCGGCCTGCTCGGCGTGGCGGCGGCTGTCGGCGAGGATGCGGCGCATGGTCATCAGCGCCAGGCCGACCAGGCCGATGACCCAGAGCGGAATGCCGAAGTTGTAGGGCAGCAGGTAGGGAACCGACCGTGTCACGTCGACGTGTTCGATGCCCTGCAGGCCATCGATCAGGCCGAGCAACGCGCGCAGCAGGGTAATCAGGGCGAAACCGGCGAAGGCCAATGCGACGAAACGGCGTACGCCGCGTAGCTCCGGCTCCTCACGTGCGACCCACAGGGCGCGGCAGGCCTGGATCGGCAGCAGACCACCGATCAGTGCATAAAAAGTGACGACGAATTCGGTGTTGATCGGCGCCACGAACCAGTGCCAGCTCATCACCAGGCTCATCGCACCGGCGCTGCCTGGCACCGTCCACCAGGGCGGCGGCAGCTTCAGGAAACGGAACACACCGACCATCAACAGGGCCTCGCCGGCCAGTTGCAGGCTATTGCCGGCGATGTTCAGCAGCGGGCTGCCGCTGGCCATGTAGCCGATGAACAGCCAGATGCCGAGGTTGAGCATCCAGGCGCCGCTCATCCACACGCCTGGGCCGCGATAAGGGCGAGCGAAGTACCACAGGGCGGTGCTGGCGATGGCGCTGCCGAGCATCAGGTTGATGCCCAGCAGCAGCGGGGAGAAGTAGAGAGTTTCCATGGCCGGGCAGATCGGGGGGTAATCGCAGCATTTTGCCAGTGCCCTGCAATGCTGTCTCGGTGGTCAGCCTTTTTCCTCGCTCAGCGCCTGGTAGCGTTGCTGCAGCTCTTCGCGAATCTGTCGGCGCTGTTTGGCCTGGCGCTGGCGGCGCAGGCCGTCGGGGGTGTCCGGTTGCAGTTCTGGAATCGGCGCCGGGCGACCATGAGCGTCGACCGCGACCATGGTGAAGAAGCAGCTGTTGGTGTGGCGCACCGAGCGCTCGCGGATATTCTCGGTGATCACCTTGATGCCGATCTCCATCGAGGTCCGCCCGGTGTGGTTGACCGAAGCGAGGAAAGTGACCAGTTCGCCAACGTGCACCGGTTCACGGAACATCACCTGATCCACCGATAGGGTCACCACGTAGCAGCCGGCATAGCGGCTGGCGCAGGCATAGGCGACTTCATCGAGGTACTTGAGCAGGGTGCCGCCATGGACATTTCCGGAGAAATTGGCCATATCCGGTGTCATCAGTACGGTCATCGTCAGTTGCGCGGTTCCGGCTTCCATCGTTGCTCCGAGTACGTGTGGGGCTTGTGAGAGTAAGGCCTGTCAGCCCTGGGGATGCAAGATTCAAACTAAACTCGCCAACTCCTGTTGCAAGGATGCCATCCATGCTTATTCGCTCGAAATGTCTGCTTCTACCGCTGCTGCTGGGCCTGACCGTTGCTGTGCAGGCCTCCGAGGAGTGCGCCACGGCGGTGCAGTGCAACCAGGTCGGCACGGCCGCTTATCAGGACGGTCGCTACGAGCAGGCCATCGGCGCGTTCGAACGTCAGTTACGACGCGCCGAGGAGGGCGATACGGCACAGTTGGAGTTGGCGCTGAACAATCTCATCCTCGCCAGCCTGCGCTCCGGCCAGACGGGGATGGCGCGTGCCTGGTTGGGCGTGGCACTGGACAATAACCTCAGCGGATCCTCGACCCGCCTGCATCTGGGCAAGGTGGCCGAGGCGCTGGATTACCCGACCCTCGCCGCCAGCCCTACCGGGCGCTACTTGCGTTACGGTGGCTCGGCAGTATGGAGTGAGCTGCTGATCAGCGAGGATGGCAGTGGCGGTTATCTCGCCAGTTTCTCGCCCTTGCGCGCTGGCGCCCGGGTCGAGGAGTACGGCCCGGCTGCGATTGGCGAGCTGGATGGCAAGTTGGTCGGTGACGAGGTGCAGATGCGCCTGCAGGACGCTGGCCTCGGCAGTGATTGTGCGGTGCAACTGTTGCGCGAAGGCATCGAGCTGCGCGTGCAGGAGGTGTTCGCCGATGGCTGCCAGGACTACGGTGGCATGGGCATCAGCGTCGGTGGCCGCTACATCAAGGTAAGCCCTTGAGGTTCACAGGCCGTAGCGCGTCTTGAGACGCTGCAGCGTGTCCGGCTGGTGGGCGAGGAAGGCGTCGAAGCGTTCGATCAGGTCCGGTCGGCTTGCGCTGCTGAGGTGGAAGCTGGTGTAGATCAGCGGCAATTGCGGGTCCAGTTGCAGGTAGTTGTTGCTCATGTCCAGCTGGGCGAGCTGATAGCGCACCACCTGTGGGTTGGCGTAGAGCGCATCGAGACGGCCACGCACGACCATGCGGATCAGGCTGTGCAGGTCCTGGGTTTCCACCAGATGCACGGTGCCGGCGTCCAACTGGGGTTGCCAGGCCTGCGCGGTGAAACCGCGTACCGTACCCAGGTGCCGGATGTTGTTCAGGCCCTGGCCACGGCGGTTGGCGAGGACCATGGTGCCGTCGACTATCTGCACCGCTGCTTCGCTGTAGTAGAGGTGGCGGTCGGCCTTGGCCTGGCGTGCCCACTCGGGATTATCGGGAAACAGCAGGTCGAGGTTTTGCTCGTCGAGCATGTTGCGGTACAGCCGGTTGAGCGGCTGCGGCAGCAGTTCGAGGGTCAGCCCCTCATATTCGGCGAAGGCCTCCAGCAGATCCAGGCAGTAGCCTTCGGGTGGGCTTTCGAGCGTGGCGCGGTAGTAGGGGTAGTAATCATGCTGCTCGATGCCGACGCGCAGGGTTTCGCCCTGCGCCAGGGCAGTCACCATCAGCAGAGCCAGCAGTCGCCAGCGTTTCATGAGTCGTTCTCCGCCTCCTCGCTGGCTACAGACTAGCTCACCGTCAGATCAGGCGTGATTGAGATACCAGCGCCAATCCTGCTCACCCACCTCGCCCATGAACTGGCGGTACTCGGCCCATTTGATCGCCAGGAACACCTTGAGGAAGTCCTCGCCCAACGCCTCGCGCGCCCAGCTCGAACTCTCCAGGTTACGCAGTGCGGTGAGCCAATCGGTGGGCAGGGTTTCGCGGGCCTGTTCGTAGCCGTTGCCGATGATTTCCTCACCCGGATCGATCTGGTTTTTGATGCCGTGGCGAATGCCGGAAAGAATCGCTGCGGCCGCCAGGTAGGGGTTGGCGTCGGCGCCGCAGATGCGATGCTCGACGTGGCGGCTCTTGGCTGGCCCACCCGGTACGCGGAACGACACGGTGCGGTTGTTCACCCCCCAGCTCTTGGCCAGCGGCGCGTAGCTGTTGGCCTGGAAGCGGCGGAACGAGTTGGCGTTGGGGCAGAAGATCGCCAGGGCGTCGTTGAGCGTTGCCATCATGCCGCCGATGGCGTGCTTGAGCAGCGGTGTGCCATGTGGGTCTTCCGAGGCCATCAGGTTGTTGCCGTCGGGATCGGCCAGTGACACGTGCATGTGCATGCCGCTGCCGGCCAAGTCGCCGAACGGCTTGGCCATGAAGCAAGCCTGTAGCCCGTGTTTGTTCGCCACACCCTTGACCAGACGCTTGTAGCGCACGCCTTCGTCTATGGCTTGCAGCGCGTCGAAACGGTGCTCCAGAGTCAGTTCCAGCTGGCCGGGGGCGTACTCGGAAATCGCCGTGCGTACCGGCAGGCCCTGCGCCTCGCAGGCGGCGTAGAGGTCGTCGAGGAACGGTTGCATCTGTTCCAGCTCGTATACGCCGTAGACCTGCGGCGCTTGCGGGCGCACGCCATTCATCTGCACGGCAGGCTGCGGGCAGCCGTTGGCGTCACGCTGCTTGTCCAGCAGGTAGAACTCCAGTTCCACCGCCATCACCGGGTGATAGCCGTCGGCCTTGAGCGCGTCGA
Organism: Ectopseudomonas composti; assembly: GCF_900115475.1. Taxonomy (GTDB): domain Bacteria; phylum Pseudomonadota; class Gammaproteobacteria; order Pseudomonadales; family Pseudomonadaceae; genus Aquipseudomonas; species Aquipseudomonas composti. The sequence goes on along the minus strand of NZ_FOWP01000005.1, from coordinate 39,839 downwards.
TGGTGCGCACCAGCACATGGCGCGGGTCGCCCGGCGTGGCCGGCAGGCCCTGAGTCGGGTGCATGCTCACCTGGAGCTGGCCGGTGGGCACGTTGCGCCAGGGTTGCAGGGTCAGGCTGCCGGGCAGCGGGTAGGTCCAGCAGTCGGCGTCAGCTACTTCCCAGACCAGGCCGCTTGCCTCGACGTCCTCGCCCTGGATGGTCAGCGAGAGGATCGAGCTGGGCAGCGGTCGGCCGTTTTCGTAGATGGCCAGCAGTTCGTCGCGGTGCAGCAGCTTGCCGCGCGGAATGCCATTGGCGTCGATCAGCATCAGCTCGATGCTGCGTACTTCGGGGTGGCGTTCGAGAAAGTCGCGGGCTTCCTGGGGATTGGCGAATTGCATGGTGGTCTCTCGCGTAGGGTGCGCCGTGCGCACCATGGGATTAACGGTGCGCACGGCGCACCCTACGGTTACTCGCGGGCGCCGGGAATGGCCAGCAGCTCGCTCAGAGCCGTATCGAGCATGCCGATCAGCTTGTCCACATCCTCGGCCGTGGTGCTCGGGCAGCACAGGGTCATGTTGTGGAACGGCGTGATCAGGATGCCGCGGTTGATCAGGTACAGGTGCAGGGCCATCTGCAGTTCGTCGTGGAAGGCCGCTTCGGCCTCGGCGCCGGTACGCGGTGACACTGCGCAGAACTGGAACTCGCTGCGCGCGCCCAGCTCGGTCACCGACCAGTTCAACTGGTACTTGCCGATCAGCGTGCGGAAACCATCGGCCAGGCGCTTGGCCAGCGGCAGCATGTGCGCGTAGGCCGCGGGCGTCATTACCTGCTCCAGGTTGGCGCGCATGCAGTGCATGGCCAGGGCGTTGGCCGACAGGGTGGTACCCATGCCGCTATGGCCGTGGCCATGGCTGCCTTCGCTGGCACGTTGTCGTGCCTGGGTCATGGCTTCGGCCATCGCCGCGCTGCAACCGAAGATGCCGCACGGCACGCCACCGGCGATCGGCTTGCCGACCACGAAGAAGTCCGGGTCGAGGTTCCATAGCTTGGTGCAGCCGCCGATATCGGTGGAGATGGTATGGGTCTCGTCGATGATCAGCAGCGCGCCATATTTACGCGTGAGCTCGCGGCATTTCTGCATGAAACCGGCATCAGGCAGGACCATGCCGATGTTGGTCATCGCCGGCTCGCACAGCAGGGCGCAGACGTCGCCTTGGGCCAGTGCGGCCTCCAGGGCTTCGATATCGTTGAAGGGGATGGCGCGGCTGTGGTCGGTCAGGTCGTAGGCCTGGCCGATCAGCCCCGAGCGATGCACGGTTTCGCCATCGCGGTAGCGCACCATGACGTCGTCGACGGTGCCGTGGTAGCAGCCGTCGAATACCAGCAGGGTCTTGCGCTGGGTGATGGCGCGCGCCCAGCGCAGCACGTAGCGGTTGGAGTCGGTCGCGGTGGCGGTCACCTGCCAGTAGGGCAGGCCGAAACGCTGGGCCAGCAGCTCGCCACAGACCACGGCGTCCTCGCCAGGCAGCATGGTGGTCAAGCCGTTGTTCGCTTGCTCGGCGAGGGCGCGGGCCACCGGGTCGGGCGAGTGGCCGAACATGGTGCCGGTGTCGCCCAGGCAGAAGTCGATGTACTCATGACCATCCACATCGAAGAAGCGCGCACCCTTGGCGCGCTCGACGAACAGCGGCACTGGCGTCGACCAGTCGGCCATCCAGTGCATCGGTACGCCGCCGTACAGCGAGTGACGGGCGCGCTCGGCCAGGGCCACCGATTTTGGATTGCGCTCGAGGAAGCGGGCCCGCTCACGGGCAGCGAAGGTTTCCACGGCGGTTGCGCTGATGCCACTGGCAGTCATTTTGAACACCTCGTTCGAATTTCCAAACATGGTATTTTGTGATCACAAAAATTACAAGCTATCTCGATATACATAAAATAAGTTAGTATTTAGCGCAGTTTGTGATCACAGAATATAGATTGAATCGGATGGTTATCACCGGTTCCGTCACTAGACTCCCTCTCTGGAGAACATCATGCGCGATTGCCTGCTCACCCTGTCCCAACTGCCTGCTCCGCCACAAGGACGTTGAAACCATGAGCGACAATCTGCAGGAACAGCTATACCAACGAATTCGCCAGGGCCTGCTGGCTGGCCACTTCCAGCCGGGGCAGGCTTTGAAGATCCGCGATCTGGCGGCCGAATGGGGCACCAGCCCGATGCCGGTTCGCGCGGCTCTGCAACGGCTGGTCGCCGAGGGCGCGCTGGAGGGCGAGCAGCAGCGCTCGGTACGAGTCCCCTCGATGACTCGCGAACGCTACGAAAGCATCTTTCAAGTGCGCCTGGCGCTGGAAGGCCTGGCAGTGGAGCTGGCCACGCCGCGCTTGAGTCGCGACGACCTGACTCTGTTGCGCGACTGCGTGCAGCGCATGGACGCCGCCATTGAACAGCGCCAGGTGCAGGACTACCTCAACGCCAACAGCCAGTTTCACCTGCACCTGTACGGCGCTTGCGGCAACCCGGTGTTGCTGCGTTCGATCGAGTCGCTATGGCTGCAGATCGGCCCCTTTTTCAACCGTCTGTTCACCGGCGCCGACCTGTCGCTGCGGCTCAATGACTTTCATGAAGACGCCTTCGCTGCCATCGAGGCCGGCGACGCCAAGGGCGCGCGCCAGGCGATGGAGCAGGATCTGCTGTATTTCGCGCGTTTTCTGCTCAACCTGTTGGCGTTGGAGCAGGGCGAGGTGTGAGCGACGCGCCGATTTCCGCGGGCTTCGCGGCTAAAGCCCCTCCCACGGAGCCGAGTCTCGGCTACACATTGTGGGAGGCGCTTGAGCGGCGATGAGGTTCGCGAAGCAGCCTGCCCGACGCCGTTATCCCCGTAGGGCGCGCCGCACACCGCACATGCTGATGGATTGCGCGAAGCTGGTGCGCATGACGCACCCTACGGCGAAGGCGTTCTCAGCTTTCCAACCAGACGTCACGGCACCAGTGCCAGACCGAATCCCAGCTTTCGTCGGTCAGCTCGCCTTCGTCGCCGTCCCATAGCCAGACCTGACCTTCCACATCCACGGCGTAGTAGTCGCGGCCGTCCTGGCACAGCGGCACCAGATCGCGTGGCAGGCCGAGATCCCAGGCCACCGAAGCGACTTCGGGCAGATAGGTGTGCGATTGCGGGTCGCTGGCGGTCACCGGCTCCAGGCGGCCGTACACCACATCACTGACCTTGAGTAGGTATTCGCGCAGCTCGAAGGGCAGGTGGATGAGAATCTGCTCCTGAATCTCCACCAGGGTTTCTTCTTCCGGCAGCTCCAGCGGTACCGGTACCGGCTCGTTGAGTTCGCGCAGCTGTTCGATGACTTCTTCCACGGCGTCGGCTCCTCATCATGGGGGATCGGCTTTATACAGTAGCTGGCCGGCAGAATGAAAACATGTCGTCGTCACTGCATACTGGTGCTTTTGCGGAGCCCTTTCATGTCATCTCTTGCCTGGCACTGCCTGCACCACCGTGAACTCGATACCGCCACTCTCTATGAGCTGCTGGCGCTGCGTACCCAGGTGTTTGTGGTCGAGCAGAACTGTCCCTATCTGGAAACCGATGGCCAGGACCTGATCGGTGACACCTGTCACCTGCTGGCGCGCGACGAGTCGGGACTGCTGGGCTATCTGCGCCTGCTCGACCCGCAACGCATGGACGGCGAGGTGGTGATCGGTCGCGTGGTGATCGCCGAGCGGGCGCGCGGCACCGGGCTGGGCCATCGGCTGATGGAGCAGGCGCTGAGCGAGTGTCATCGGCGTTGGTCGGGCGTGCCGGTCTATCTGTCGGCACAGGCGCACTTGCAGGGCTACTACGGGCGCTATGGTTTCGTGGCGGTGACCGAGGTCTATCTGGAGGACGACATCCCACATATCGGCATGCGCCGGGCTGTTAGCGAGCAGACGTAATGCACAGGTCGTCGGGATCGTAGGAGCGGCTTCAGCCGCGATGGTTGGTTAAACGAAAAACCCCGGGCAAGCCCGGGGTTTTTCATGCATTGCTCAGGATCAGTTCTGACGAATGCCAGCGATCAGCCAGGACTGGTTTTCGCCCTGCGCGCGCTCCAGGCGCCAGCTTTCGCTGAACGGCTCGCCCTGGTCGAAGCGCGAGGTCTTCGACACACCGCTGAAGGTCAGGGTGGCGATGGTCTTCTCGGCGTTATCGTCGACACCGTCCAGTTGCACGTCGAGGTTATCGACGTAAGTGGACTGGAAGCCGTCACCCAGTTCGGCGCGCTCGCGCTTGAGGAAGTCCAGCAGTTGTGGGGTGACGAACTCGGCGATCTTGTCCATCTCGTTCGCGTCCCAGTGTTGCTGCAGGTTCATGAAGTGCTCACGACCAGCGGCAAGGAAGTTCTGCTCGTTGAACCAGGCCGGCGCGTTGATCACCGGAGCGGCCGAAGCCAGGCGACCGCCGAAGATATTGCTGCCAGCGGCTGGCGCGTTGTCGGCGTTCGGCATTTCACGCTGGTACGGCGCACCGGCAGTGGCCATGTGTGGCTGCTGGCGAGCACGGCGGGCAGCGAGGAAGCGGAACAGCAGGAAGGCGATCAGGCCGAAGATCAGCATGTCCATGATCTGCAGGCCTTCGAAACCATCACCCATGAACATCGAGGCCAGCAGGCCACCGGCGGCCAGGCCGGCCAGCGGGCCGAGCCAGCGCGAAGCACCGCTGGCGGCAGCGGCAGGTTGCTGACGACCGGGCGCCTGGGCAGCCGATTGTGCCGGCGGAGTGGCCTGGCGGGTTTGGTGGCTAGGCGCGGAGCCGAAGGATTTGCCACCGCCAAAACGCTTGGCGTGGGCTTCGAAGCTGAAGGTCAGTGCCAGGCACAGGACCATGGCGATACTGAGGAAACGCTGCATCACGGTTTTCTCTCTTGTGGAAAAGCTTGGTCGGCATCTTGCCCGCCATGGGGGCGCATGACCAGTGACAGAATGTTTCCGGCTTTTGCCTGCATTAGATGGCGCCGTGCTTGCCCGGCTTGGTACCGAAGCGGCCACTGGTGCGCATGGCGCACCCTACGGGCGTTGCAGCAGCAGAGGCAGCGGGCCGCAGCGCAGTTGACCACGCAGAAAGGCGCGGAAGGTTGCTGCATCTTCTTTGGGATGACGCAGCCAGTGCACGAAGCTGCGTAGGTAGGCACCGGTGAGCAGGGTTTCTTCGGCGATGCGCCGCAGGTGCAGGGTCTGCCGTCCGGCAGCCTCGCGCCACCATTGCACGGTGCGGCTGACGCGCATCAGGCCGAGCAGCTGCAGGTGAATATGGCCAGGCTCGAGCTTGTACAGCAGCATTTGCCCGGTGACGGCCCGATGGGCGGCGAGGCTGTCGAGCCAGGCCAACAGGCAACTTTCCAGGCGTTGTTCGGCGTTCAGGCCCAGCAGATCAGGATTTCTCGCGTGGCCGAGCATGGCCACATCGGCGCGGTCGAACCAGGCCTCCACCAGATCATCCTTGTCGCGGTAGTGGCGGGCGATATCGTCCAGGCCAATGTCGAGCGCAGCGGCGACGTCGAACAGGTGCAGGCGCTCCCAGCCACAGACGTCGGCCAGTTGCAGGGCGCTATCGAGGATCTGGGCAGGGTCGGTCGGCTTCTTTTTCATCCCCGAAGTATGGCCGCCAGGGCATGAGGCGCAGCCTGGAACGACAAACGGAGCCCGAAGGCTCCGTTTGCGTCGTTTCAACCCAGGGTGCGCCACGCGCACCGCCTGCGCCGCACTGTCAGGTCAGCGCCAGTCGTACAGCTCTTTTTCCGACAGCGCCTGCATGGGGGTGGCCAGCGCCTGGAACGCCTGCATCGACGCCCAGATACGCCCGTTGAGCTCGCTCTGCGCGGCCAGTTCACCCAGCACCTGTTCGCTCTCGCGCTGCATCGCCTGCAGCACTTCATCGGGGAAGCGCTTGAGCAGCGTGCCGCTTTTCTTCAGCTCATCGAGCGCCAGGGCGTTGTGGTAGACGTAGTCGTCCATCATGTCCTGGGTCGCCGCGCGCGCTGCTTCGGTGACGATGGCTTGCAGGTCGGCTGGCAGTGCATCGAAGGCCTTCTGGTTGATCAACAGTTCGAGCACCGACTGCGGTTCCTGCCAGCCCGGGTAGTAGTAGTACTTGGCGGCTTTTTGCAGGCCGAAGGCCAGGTCGTTGTAAGGGCTGACCCAGTCGGTGGCGTCGATCGCGCCGCTTTGCAGCGAGGTGAAGATTTCGCCACCCGGCATCACCACGGTGGTCGCACCCAGGCGGCTCCAGACTTCGCCGCCGAGGCCCGGCATGCGGATCTTCAGGCCTTTGATGTCGTCCAGGCTGTTGATTTCCTTGTTGAACCAGCCGCCCATCTGCATGGTGCTGTTGCCTGCGGTCAGCGGCTTGAGGCCGAACGGCGCATAGGCTTCGTCCCACAGCGTCTGACCCCCGCCCTTGTTCAGCCAGGCGTTCATTTCCAGGGTGGACAGCCCGAAAGGCACCGCACCGAAGAACTGCGCCGCCGGCACTTTGCCCTTCCAGTAGTAGGGTGTGCCGTGGCCCAGTTCGGCGGTGCCACGGGAGACCGCGTCGAACACTTCCAGCGCCGGCACCAGTTCACCGGCGGCGTAGACCTTGATGGTCAGGCGCCCGGCGCTCATGGCGTTGACGCGCTCGGCCAGGCGCTCGGCGGCGGTGCCGGTGCCGGGCGCGTTCTTCGGCCAGGTGGTGACCATTTTCCAGTGGAAGATCTGAGCGGGGGCTGCGGCCTGGTCGGCCGGCGCGGAGTCATCCTTGCAGCCGATCAGGCCGAAAGCGAGCAGGGGCAGGAGCAGCAGAGAGTGAAGACGCATGGGCAGAATCCCTAAGAAAAACGGGGCTTTAAGCCCCGTTCAGTTGGCTCAACGCCAGTTGTACAGCTCTTTCTCGGTCAGCGACTGCATGGCGCTGGCCTCTTCGAGGAACGCTTTCTGCGAGGCCCAGATACGGCCGTTGAGGTCGTTTTCCGCGGCCAGGGCTTCGAGCACCACGTCGGATTGCTCACGCATGGCTTTCAGCACCTCGTCCGGCAGGCGCTTGAACTGCACGCCTTCGCCCTTCAGGCTCTGCAGCGCCTTGGCGTTGTTGAACACGTAGTCGTCCATCATGTCCAGGGTCGCGGCACGCGCGGCTTCGACGACGATGGCCTGCAGGTCGGCCGGCAGCGCGTCGAAGGCCTTCTGGTTGACCATGGATTCGACCACGGCCTGCGGCTCCTGCCAGCCCGGGAAGTAGTAGTACTTGGCCGCCTTATGCAGGCCGAAAGCCAGGTCGTTGTACGGGCCGACCCAGTCGGTGGCGTCGATGGCGCCAGTCTGCAGGGAGGTGAAGATCTCACCGCCGGGCAGGTTGACGGTGATCGCGCCGAGCTTGCTCCAGACTTCGCCGCCGAGGCCCGGCATGCGGATCTTCAGGCCCTTGATGTCGTCCAGGCTGTTGATTTCCTTGTTGAACCAACCGCCCATCTGCATGGTGGTGTTGCCTGCCGACAGCGGCTTCACGCCAAACGGTGCGTAGGTTTCGTCCCACAGCGCCTGGCCACCGCCATGGCTGAGCCAGGCGTTCATTTCCAGGGTGGAGAGGCCGAACGGTACGCTGCTGAAGAACTGCGCGGCCGGTACCTTGCCCTTCCAGTAGTACGGGGTGCCGTGGCCCATTTCGGCGGTGCCGCGGGAAACGGCATCGAACACTTCCAGTGCCGGCACCAGCTCACCGGCGGCGTAGACCTTGACGGTCAGGCGCCCAGCGCTCATGGCATTGATGCGCTCGGCCAGGCGCTCGGCAGCGGTGCCCAGGCCGGGGAAGTTCTTCGGCCAGGAGGTGACCATCTTCCAGTGGATGATTTCTGCCGGTTTGGCAGCGGCCTGCTCACTGGCAGCCTTGTCTTCTTTGCAGCCAACCAGGCCGATGGCGGCGATCAGCGCCAGGGCAGTGCCGAACAGATTGCGGCGATTCATCGATTGTCTCCAGGTACGGTAGGTATTCAGAGCCTATTCACGAGCATGCGAGCTAGAGTCCTACAAGGCAAAAATAGGCGAGGAAGCGGAGTGTACTTTTGTACATGAGCATTCCGAGCCTGTTTTTAACGCAGTAGGGCCGACGCGCAGCTGATCGTGCATAGGCTCTTCACACGGCTTCGAGCTTGGCATACGCCAGCATCAGCCATTTACTGCCTTCGTTTTCGAAATTCACTTGGACCCGCGCCTGGGCGCCAGCACCCTCGAAATTGAGGATGGTGCCCTCGCCGAACAGGCTGTGACGTACGCGTTGGCCCAGGTTGAAAGGCGTTTGCGGTACGGCGCTGCCGGCGAACAGGCTGCCGCCACCCATAGAACTGGTGCTCACCGGGCGGCTGACGCTGTTGCTCAGGCGTACTTCCTGAATCAGCGGTGCGGGGATTTCGCGGACGAAGCGCGACACCTTGTTATAGGTCTCGCTACCGTAGAGACGCCGTGTTTCGGCGTAGCTGATCACCAGCTTTTGCATGGCACGGGTAATGCCGACATAGGCCAGGCGGCGTTCTTCTTCCAATCGGCCCGGTTCTTCCAGGCTCATCTTGTGCGGGAACAGACCCTCTTCCATGCCCACCAGGAACACCAGGGGGAATTCCAGGCCCTTGGCGCTGTGCAGGGTCATCAATTGAATGCTGTCTTCGTTCTCGGCGGCCTGGGTGTCCCCGGCCTCCAGCGAGGCGTGGGTGAGGAAGGCCTGCAGCGGGGTCAGCTCGTCGTCTTCGTCATTCTCGAAGGCGCGCGCGGCGCTGACCAGTTCCTCGAGGTTCTCTACCCGGGCCTGGCCCTTCTCGCCTTTTTCCGCTTCGTGATAGGCGAGCAGGCCGCTTTTCTCGACGACCACCTGGGTCATCTGGTGCAGGGGCATGGTCAGCACCAGCTCGGCCAGGTTCTCGATCAGCTCGATGAAACCGGCCAGTGCGCCGGAGGCGCGAGCGGGCAGCGCCTTGACCGCCAGCATCAGGCGGATCGCCTCCCACATGTGCACGTCGTGGGCGCGGGCGTACTCGCGAATGGTCTCGATGCTCTTCTCGCCGATGCCACGCGCCGGCACGTTGATGATGCGCTCCAGCGCCGCATCGTTGCCGCGCCCGTCGAGCAGGCGCAGATAGGCCATGGCGTTCTTGATTTCGGCACGCTCGAAGAAGCGCTGACCGCCGTAGATGCGGTAGGGAATCTTCTCGCGCAGCAGCGCCTCTTCCAGCACCCGCGACTGGGCGTTGGAGCGATAGAGGATGGCGATCTCGCTGCGCTTGAGGCCGTCCTTGCGCAGACTGTCCTCGATGGTTTCGACCACGTAACGGGCTTCGTCGTGTTCGTTGAAGGCGGCGTACAGGGTCAACGGCTCGCCATCGCCGACGTCGGTGCGCAGTTCCTTGCCGAGGCGGCCCTGATTGTTGGCGATCAGCGCGTTGGCCGCATTGAGGATGTTGGCGGTGGAGCGGTAGTTCTGCTCCAGGCGGATGATCTCGGCATCGGCGAAGTCGCTGTCGAACTGCTGGATGTTCTCGATCTTCGCGCCGCGCCAGCCATAGATCGACTGGTCATCGTCACCCACCACCATCAGGCTTTCGCCGCCCTTGGCGAGAAAGCGCAGCCAGGCGTACTGCACGGCGTTGGTGTCCTGGAACTCGTCGACCAGGATATGGCGGAAGCGCCGCTGGTAGTGCTCCAGCAGGCCGGCGTTGTCGCGCCACAGGTCGAGGGCCCGCAGCAGCAGCTCGGCGAAGTCGATCACCCCGGTGCGCGCGCAGGCCGCCTCGTAGGCTTCATAGATGCTGCGCATGGTGGCCAGGAACAGGTCGCCGCTGGCCTGGATGCCTTGCGGGCGGATGCCTTCGTCCTTTTGCCCATTGATGAACCACTGTGCCTGCTTGGCCGGCCAGCGTTGTTCGTCCAGGCCAAGGTCGCGGATCACCCGCTTGACCAGGCGTTGCTGATCGTCGGAGTCGAGAATCTGGAAGTTCTCGGCCAGTCCCGCTTCCTTCCAGTGCGCGCGCAGCAGGCGGTGAGCCAGGCCGTGGAAGGTACCGACCCACATGCCGGCCGGGGCGTGGCCCAGCACGTCCTCGATGCGGTGACGCATCTCGGCGGCTGCCTTGTTGGTGAAGGTCACCGACAGGATGCTGTGCGGCGAGACGTCCAGGCGCTGGATCAGGAAGGCGATGCGATGCACCAGCACGCGGGTCTTGCCCGAGCCGGCACCAGCAAGCACCAACTGATGACCAGGCGGCGTGGTGACCGCGTGGTGTTGGGCGGGATTGAGGGTCGTGAGTCTGTGGTCGAGGTCGTTTTGCATCGCGGCATTCTAGGGGGCCGGACAGGACAGGGCAAACCGTCAACCAGGCGCAGTGAAACGAGCCTGACGCAACCGACGACTGGTGGGTCAGGGCGCAGATGTGCATGGTCAGGCGGCCAAAGGCCATCATGCCCTGTCGGTGCCCGCCAAAAGTTGGGCGTCAAGCTGTGAAATTGCCCACATCTTTGTTGGGCACAGCGTCTGTCTCGGGTATTCTCCCGCGACGTCAGGGTTGAGGGGCCGATATTTACCCTGCAGACCCTTAGGCAACCATTACAAGAAAATCGCCTATGACCGCCACGACTAGCGCCGTAGTTCAAGAGGTGACGCTGGACCCACGTCAGGCTGAACGTCAGTTCGCCACGGATATTGCCGTCGAGCGTACCCGTCTGTTGTTTCAGGGCTCGCGTCTGCCCACGTTGCTCATGCTGCTGGTCGGCCTGGCCTGCAGCCTGTTGCTGTGGAATCAGCAGAATGCACCGATGCTCGCTGCCTGGCTGGGCTGGGTCGTGCTGCTGGCGCTGTTGCGCCTCACTCAAGTGAATGCCTTCAACGAGGCGCCGGCCACTCGCCAGGCCGAACCCTACTGGCGACGTATCTTCCTCTTCGGCGCCGGTGCTTCCGGGCTGACCCTCGCCTTCGCCGTAATCGCGCTGGTGCCCGCCGATGTGTTCTACCAGCAGGCGCTGGTCTACGGCCTGATCGCCGCGGCGATTCTCTCGGCCAGCGTGGCCTACGCCGTCAGCCTGCCCGCTTTCCTCACCTTCGCCTTGCCCTGCCTGCTGCCTTCGGCGGCCTTCCTGCTGTTCTCAGGCAGCGGCCTGCAGCGCGGCTGGGGACTGCTCAGTGTGATTCTGTTTCTCGCCTTGCTGGTGGTGGCCTGGCAGGTCAACCGCCTGGTGCAGCGCAGCCTGCAGCAGCGTTTCCACAACCTGGCGCTGATCAGCAATCTGGAACACGCCAAGCAGTGCGCCGAAGGGCTCAACGAAGAACTGGCACGCGAGGTGGAGCAGCGTCGCCGCGCCGAGCGCGAATTGCGCAGCGCCCACGGCGAACTGGAGATGCGCGTGGCCGAGCGCACCCTGGAGCTGGACGAGGCGACGCATGCCCTGGGCAAGAGCCAGGCGCGTCTGGCCCTGGCGCTGGAGGCCAGCGAACTGGGGTTGTGGGACTGGGATCTGCAGAGCGATCAGGTGCACCACTCGCATCTGCGCGAGCTGTTCGGCCTGGAACCCGAGCAAGTGCAGGTGATGTTGCGTGACCTGACCCCGCGTCTGCACCCGGACGATCTGCCGGCGCTACGTCGGGCGCTGGTGGCGCACATGAAGGGACGCAGCGAGGATTACCACATCGAATACCGCGTGCGGCATGCCGACGGCCATTGGGTCTGGGTGGAAGATCGCGGCCGGGCAGTGGAGCGCGACGCTAATGGCCGCGTGCTGCGCATGCTCGGCACACGCCGCGACATCAGCGTGCGGCGCCAGCAGGAGGAGCAGCAACGCCTGGCTGCGACGGTATTCGAAGCCGCCAGCGAAGGTATCTGCATCCTCGACCCGGACTACCGCCTGCTGGCGGTGAACCGCGCGTTCAGCGCCGTGACCGGATACGGCCGCGAGGAAGTGCTGGGGCGCAAGGTCACCAGCCTGATCGGCAGCCGTGAAATGCGCCAGCAGTACCAGATGATCCGCCAGGAGCTGGACAACGGTGGCACCTGGCAGGGCGAGCTGATCGAGACGCGCAAAAGTGGTGAACTCTACCCGCAGTGGCTGCAGCTCAACCTGGTGCGCGACGCGGCCGGGCGGCCCAGCCATATCGTCGGCTTCTTCGCCGACCTGACCGCGCGGCGCGAGGCCGAGGAGCGTCTGCGCTACCTGTCGCACTACGACGAACTGACCGGCCTGGCCAACCGCAGCCTGTTCAAGGAGCGCCTGCACGAGGCTAGCCAGCGCGCGCGGCAGAGCGGTCGCAGCATCGCCCTGGTGCATATCGACCTGGATCGCTTCAAGCTGCTCAACGACAGCCTCGGCCACGAGGTGGCGGATCAACTGCTGCGGCAGATGAGCCGCCGCCTGACCCAGGCCGTGCCGGAAGCCGACTGCATCGCGCGGCTCTCGGGCGACGAGTTCGCCATCATCCTCGATGCCTACGGCAGCCTTTCCAGCCTGGCGCGGGTGGCCAGTCGGCTGCTGGCCAAGCTGCGCGTACCGATGACCGTCGGCGGCCACGAACTGGTGGTCAGCGCCTCGCTGGGCATCAGCCTGCTACCGGACTACGCCCGCGAGATCAGCGCGCTGATCAGCCAGGCCAACATGGCCGTGCAGCATGCCAAGCATCTGGGTGGCAACACGTTCCAGTTCTTCACCGACAACCTGCAAGCCTGCACCCTGGAGCGCTTGCAACTGGAGAATCAGCTGCGCAAGGCCATCGACGAAGGCCAGCTGGAGGTGTTCTACCAGCCCAAGCTGAACCTCGCCGACGACCAGCTCAACGCCGCCGAGGCGCTGGTACGCTGGCGCCATCCGCAGCAGGGGATGGTGGCACCTGGCGAGTTCATCGGCCTGGCCGAAGAGACCGGGCTGATCGCGCCGATTGGTGAGTTCGTGCTGCGTCAGGCCTGCCGCCAGGCGCGCCAGTGGCAGCAGCAGGGGCTGGCGCAGATACGGGTGTCGGTGAACATCTCGGTGTATCAGTTGCGCCAGGGCAACCTCACCAGCCTGGTGCGCCAGGTGCTCGAAGAAACCGGCCTGGCGGCGCATTACCTGGAGTTGGAACTGACCGAAAGCCAGCTGTTGGATAACGTCGACAGCGTCATCGCCACCTTCCGCCAGCTGCGTGAACTGGGGGTCAAGCTGGCTATCGACGATTTCGGCACCGGCTATTCCTCGCTCAGCTACCTCAAGCGCTTCCCGGTGCATTACGTGAAGATCGACCAGACCTTCATTCGTGATCTCTCGCCCGGCGGCGAGGACGCGGCGATCACCCGCGCGATCATCGCCATGGCCCATAGCCTTGAGCTGAAAGTGGTCGCCGAGGGTGTGGAAACCCAGGCGCAGATGGACTTCCTCAAGAGTCAGAACTGCGATGAAATCCAGGGTTTCCTGATCAGCCGTCCGGTGGAGGCGAGCGCCTTCGCCGAGCTGCTACGGGCGCAGATCGACAACCCGCTGGATTGAGCGGCGTTTCTTCTCTACCCAGTCGCTGAAGCCGGGCGCGGACGCGACCGGCGCAAAGATGGCTGTGCCTTAACGGCCACTGCGGGATGCTGCTGGCTTCGGTCACGACAAGGAGTACCCGATGACCAAAGCCCCGTCCCTGAGCATGGCCCAGCGCTTGCTGCTGGCTTCGCAGAGCATGGCGCCGGTGGCGGTGAAGGCTGCGTTGGTGCAGAAGCTCGGCCCCGAACAGACCGCGCAACTGTCGCCGCACATGCCGCCGGCGCAACTGCGCGAGCTGATCCTCGAACTGCCCATCGATTTTCTCGCCCGGGTCACCACCCACCTCGACCCGCAGCTGATTCTGCAGACCTACCTGGCACTGCCGGATGAGGTACACCTGCAGGTGGCGCGTCAGCTCTGCGTCATCGGCGCCTTCGCCACTGCCGCGCGTTATGCCGAATGCCTGTCGGCCAAGCAGGTGAAGGTGCTGATCTACGGCATCAACGACGCCGACCACGTGCTGCAGATCGCTCGCCATATCGTCGACATCGACCTGATCGTGCAGAGCCTGCGCAGCTTTTCCACAGGCTACCTGTGCCGGCTCACCGAGGCTGCCGCGGCCGATGACAATGTGGCCATCTCCGCCCGCGTGTTGAGCGGCCTGGCGCTGCCACGCCAGGCTGATGTCTGCGCGCACCTCGATCCGGCGTTGCTGCACGAGTTGTTGCCGCTGCTGCTGGAGGCCAACGACGGGCTGCGCGAGCTGTTGCCCGAACGTCTGCAGGCTGTGCCGGAGCTGCTGTAGGCGCCGTTTATGGGCGCTCCAGCACTGATCGCCGGCAAGCCGGCTCCTACGCAAACCTAGCGAGCGAACAGCTGACCGATATCCTTGAACGCCTTGAACTCCAGGGCGTTGCCGCAAGGGTCGAGGAGGAACATGGTCGCCTGCTCGCCGACCTGGCCCTTGAAGCGCACGTAGGGCTCGATGACGAAGGTCGTCTCGCGGCTGCGCAGGCGCTCGGCCAGCGCTTCCCAGTCGGCCCAGCCAAGCACCACACCGAAATGCGGCACCGGCACATCGTGGCCGTCCACCGGGTTGCTGGCGGCCGATTCCTGATAGGCCATCTTCGGTGCTTCATGGATCACCAACTGGTGGCCGAAGAAATTGAAATCCACCCAGTGCTCGCTGCTGCGACCCTCGGCACAGCCGAATACCTCGCCGTAAAAATGCCGCGCGGCGGCCAGGTCATACACGGGAATCGCCAGATGGAAGGGTGCAACGGACATCACGGAATACCTCTGGTTATTGTGTGCAGGGCGGGTGCAACCCGCCATCGATGTTCATTACACCAGCCTATCAACAGCGAAATTGTTCTAAAGCGAATATCCTTGCTCGCAAGCTCAAATAATTTCGATCAATCGAGGGCTCGATGCTGCGCGAACTGAAGACCTTCGTCACCGTCGCCCGTTTGGGCACCTTCGCCGCTGCCGGCCAACAGGTGGGGTTGACCCAGTCTGCGGTCAGCGCGCAGATGCGTGTGCTGGAGCAACACCTCGGCGTTCGCCTGTTCGACCGCAGTGGCCGCGCCGCCGTGCTCAACGCCGCAGGCCGCCACGCCCTGCCGCTGGCCGAGCAGATGCTCGCGCTGTACGCGCAAATGGCGTTGCCGCAGGCCGCCGATCAGTGGCAGGGCGAGCTGCGCGTAGGCGCCATCGCTACCCTGCAGACCGGTCTGCTGGCCGAGGCCCTGCCGCGTTTTCGCCAGTTGGCCCCGCTGGTCGAGCTGAAGCTGGTGCCGGGCGTGTCCTTGCAGCTGTTCAGCCAATTGGATGCCGGCGAGCTGGACCTGGCCCTGTTGATTAAACCGCCGTTCGCCTTGCCCAAGGAAATCCTGGAGGTGCCGCTGGCGCGTGAGCCCTTCGTGCTGATCGCGCCGCTGGACGTGCCGGGTGACGACCCGCTGCGCCTGCTGAGCGAACAGCCCTTCGTGCGTTACGACCGCGCCTCGTTCGGTGGGCGTCAGGTCAGCCGCTTTCTGCGCGAGCACCAGTTGGACGTGCGCGAAGCGCTGGAGTTGGACGAGCTGGAGGCCATCGTGCGGCTGGTAGAAAACGGCATGGGCTTGGCCCTGGTGCCGCGCGCCGGCCTGTGGCTGCAACGGCCGACGCGCCTGCGGGTAATCGAGTTGGGCGAGCTGACGTTTCACCGCGAGCTGGTCGCCCTGGTGCGTCGCGCGCAGCGGCAGCCGGCGCTGGATTGCTTGTTGAGCTGTCTTGAATCGAGAAATTGAAAATGGTTCTCAATAAAAATAATATGCCTCCTTCCTCTTGCCCAAGACCAGGGATGCACGATTGTCGGACTTGGATCTCAAAGGCCTGTTCCAGAAGCATGCCAAGGCCCTGCACAGCTTCCTGCTGCGCAAGAGCCGCGACCCGCAACTGGCCGCCGATCTCACCCAGGAAAGCTTCCTGCGCCTCGCCGAGCAGCGCGGTGGCGAGCGCATCGACAACTCGCCAGCCTATCTCTTTCGCACCGCCAGCAATCTGCTGATCGACCACCAGCGTCAGCAGATCCGGCGCAAGACCGACCTGCTCGGTGAAGATGTGCTGCTCGAGGTCGAGGCCAGTGGCAGCTCGCTGGATGAAATCACCGCTGCCCGCCAGAGCCTCGAGCGCCTGCAGCAAGCCATCGCCGAACTGCCGCCACGCACTCAGGAAATTTTTCGCCTCAACCGTATCGAAGGCCTGACCCACGCCCAGGTGGCGCGCGAGCTGGGTATTTCCGACAGTTCGGTGCAGAAGCACCTGGCTCGCGCCTTGGCGCATGTGATGGAGCGCCTGGTCGAGGTGGACGAGCAGGCATGAAAGGGCATTACGGTAAAATTCGTCGCCGCGCGTCATTACTTAAGACGGGCGTGAGCCATCTGGCCTGCAACGACCTATAACGAGAACCAAGAGTGAGCCTGATTAGCCAAGAACTGCAGCAGCGGAGCATCCGTGAGGCGGCCGCCGAGTGGGCGGTATTGCTCGCCGATGACGCACTCGATGACGGCCAGCGCCAGGCGCTGCAGCAGTGGCTGCAAGCAGATGCCCGACATGCCGAGGCGTTGGCATTCGCCCAGCGTACCTGGGCGGCGCTGGGAGGCTTGCCGGCGGACAAACCGTCGCGACGTCGGGCGGTGCCCGTCGCTCCTTACCTTGCCCGGCATCCTCGGCGGCATGTCCAGTTGCGGCGCTGGGGGGCAGCCGCTTGCCTGGCGTTGCTGCTCGGCGGCCTTGGCCTGAACCAGAGTGAACGCCTGCTGCTGCCGTTGCTGGCCGACCATCGTACGGCCAGTGGTGACGTGCGTAGCCTGACCCTGGCTGATGGCAGTGAAGTGACGCTCGATAGCGCCAGTGCCATCCGCCTGGATTACTCAGCGGGTAAGCGCCGGATCGAACTGCTTGCCGGTGCGGCGATCTTCCAGGTCGCGCCGCAGGCCGACCGGCCTTTCGTCGTCGAGGCAGCCGGCGGCAGTACTCAGGCGTTGGGCACGCGCTTTGTGGTTCAGCGTGAAGCGGGCGCAGGGGCGTTGGTCGGGGTGCTCGAACATGCCGTGCAGGTAAAGGCTGCGGACCAGCAGCGCCGCCTGCAGGAAGGCGACAGCCTACGCTATGACGCCGCCGGTTTGCATGATGCAGTGCTCGATCTGCAGCGCGTCACCAGTTGGCAGCGTGGGCTGCTGGTGTTCGACCGCCAGTCGTTGGGCCAGGTGATCGAGCAGCTCAACCGCTACAGATCGGGTTACATCCTAGTTGGTAGCGAGGCGATTGCGCAGCGCGAGGTCAGTGGTGTTTTTCGCCTCGATGCGCTGGACGATGCCCTGGCCACGCTAACCCGTGAGATGCATTTGCGGCACCGCGAATTGATGGGCGTCAGCCTGATCTACTGAGCCTTTTCGCGATCTGCGAAAAAAGTTTTCCATCGTTTTACTGACTTTCTGTTTGTCAGGCGTCTTTGCTGTTAGTGATTTTCATTACCAACAAAAACAGCCTGGAGCCAGTCGTGAGTCATCGTCGTTGCGTAGTACCACCCACCCTTCGTCGCTACGGCCCTGCGCCGCTGCTTGGCGGTGTCGCACTGGGCGTGGCCATGGCCCTCAGCAGCAGTGTCGTTGCTGCTGAGCCGGCAGGCAAAACGGCGCTCGCCCAGCGCCAGGTGGTGGCGTTCGATATTCCCGCTCAGCCCCTGGATCGCGCTGCTCTGGCATTCGCTGAGCAGGCTGGTGTGCAAGTGTTCTTCGACAGCGCACGGCTGCAGGGTTTTGCCAGCACCGCGCTGAAAGGTCGCTATTCCCTTGATGAGGCTCTCCGCCGCTTGCTCGGCACGGCGCCAGTGGACTACCGCTTCGACGAGGCGCAGCAAGTCACCCTGACCCGTCGTGCTCGCGCCGACGAGCAGACGTTGCAACTGCAGTCCACCACCGTGCAGGGCCAACGGCTCAGCGAGCGCCAGGAGACCTACCTGCAACCGCGCTCGGTGGCGGTGATCGATCGGGAGCAGATCGATCGGCGTCCGCCACGGCATGTCGCCGACATGCTCGAGGAAACCTCCGGCGTCTACACCGCCGTCAACCAGCGTGATCCCGGCCTATCGGTGAACATTCGCGGTGTGCAGGACTATGGCCGGGTCAACATGAACATCGACGGCATGCGCCAGAACTTCAGCGTAAACGGTCATCAGCAGCGCAACGGTGTGATGTTCGTAGATCCCGAGTTCATCTCCAGTGTGGAGATCGACAAGGGCACCAGCGCCGGTATGGGCGGCGCCGGGGTACTGGGCGGCATCGCCTCATTCAACACAGTCGAGGCGCGCGAGTTCCTTGGTGAAGGCAAGGAGTTCGGTGGCCGCCTGCGCGCCGGGCATGGCATCGGCGAACTGGGCAACGGCACCTATTTCAATGGTAGCGCCCTGTTCGCTTTCGGCAACGAGGTCGGTGATGTCTTGCTGGGCGTCAGCGAGCGTCACTTTGGTGATTATCGCGCCGGCACCAATGACAAGGACAATCTGGGTACCCAGATAAACTTGCGCCAATTCTATCCAGCTGCTTGGGAGGACTGGCTGAACTCGGAGGTAGGTGAAATGGACAGCGTGACTCGCTCACGGCTGTTCAAGTTGGGCCTGAACCTGCCGGCAGATCAACGTCTGCAACTGAGCTATATGGAGTACGACACCGACAGCAAGGATGCATGGGTCTATCGCACCAGCGACGGGCAGAGCGTTTATTACCGGCGCAATGGTACGAGTGACGTGATCGCCCGCAACACCGCACTGGACTACAGCTACAGTCCCGACGATGACCTGATCGACTTCAAGGCCAAGCTCTACTACGTCAGCACCCGCCAGGATCGCTGGAATGCCGGCAGCACGGCTAGCCAAAGCAGCGGCAACTGGTACCCGGACTACACGGACAAGTACCGCACCGACACGTGGGGCCTGCAACTGCAGAATACTTCGCGGTTTTACCTGGGTGACGTGCACCAGTTCGCCGTCACCTATGGCAGCGAAGTGTTTCGCGACACCTTCTCGCCCGAAACCACGCGTACGCCATCGACCAACGAAACGGCCTATCCCTATATCAAAGGTGCTACGCCAGAGGGTGAACGCACCATGGCCAGCCTGTTCGGTCAGGTGGTTTACGACTACGACGATTGGCTGACCTTCGATGCCGGGTTGCGCTACGACCGTTATCGTCTCGAGGGCGATACGGGTCTTACGGTATGGATGCTTCCAGAAGGTCAGTTCACCGCCAGCAACAACGTGGAGCGCTCGCTGGTATTCGATGTGGACCGTGAGGAGGGGCGCTTTTCGCCGACGTTGGGAATTGCGGTCAAACCGGGGCTGGACTGGTTGCAGCTCTATACACGCTGGGGTAAAGGCTGGCGCCCGCCGGCGGTGACCGAGGCTTTCATGTCTGGCCGGCCTCATGGTGGCGGTGGGTCGGAACAGGTCTATCCCAATCCTTTCCTCGAGGCGGAGCGTTCGCACAACTGGGAGGTGGGTTTCAACATTTTCAAGGAGTCCCTGCTGCGTGATGGCGATCACCTGGGCATCAAGGTGGCCTACTTCGATACGCGCATCGACAACTTCTCCTTCATGGACGTCAACGTCAGCGTGCCGGGCCGTACGGTCGGTGGTATCGGCCTTGGCCGCTCGGCATATCAAAACAACCAGGAGCAAACCCGCTTTCGCGGTGTCGAGTACAACCTCGATTACGACGCTGGCGACTACTACGGCCGCCTTAGCTACACCCACATGATCGGCAGCAACGACTTCTGCTCGAAAGAATTCTACATGGGCGGTGCCCAGGAGCGCGTTCAGGTGGGCACCGTGCCTGGTTTTATTCAGGTCGGGCCGATCCAGATTCCGGTGCAGGTGCCGCTCTACGAGGCGCAGCCCAATGATGAACTGAACGATCTGATCACCTGCAGCCAGATCATGGGCAACGCTTCCTATATGCCTGCCGATCGCGGTTCGCTGACTCTGGGCATGCGCTTTCTCGACAGGCGCCTGGATGTGGGCGCACGCCTGCGTTACAGCGCCGGCAATGGCGAGAACCTCACCAACCACACCTATTCGCAGATCGACCAGGCGCTCTGGCCGCAATACGAGGTCTATGACCTCTACGCCAGCTACTGGATGACCAGCAGCCTGAACCTGGCGCTATCGATGGAAAACGTCACTGACCAGGCCTACTTCGTCGCCATGGGCGATGCCAACAACCTGTCCCTGGCCCGTGGCCGCACCCTCACCGGGATGCTCGAGTACCGCTTCTGAACGACTCCGGCCCACGGGCCGGGGCAAGGCTTTGCCCGCTTCGGGCAAAGGCGATGGTGCCTGAGGCACCGCCGTCCATCACTCCATGTACAAGAGGATTTGTCATGAGCGTCTCCGTTACTTACAACCCGATTTTCGGCAGCTCCACCATTGATGACTACCTGGCCTTCTGGACTAGCGGTTTCGCTACCGCCGGTCATGGTGAAAGCAACACCGGAGGCTTCAGCAATGGCGTGTTCAGCGGTGATCAGTACGCCACTCATGGTGCCAATGGTTCGGACTACGCCTTCATTGCCGACAGCGATGCCAGTAATGGTCTGAATTACGTGTTCGACTTCACCCTGCCAGCTGGCGATAACCAGAACCACTACCTCTACGGTCAGTTGGACAATATCTCGCTGGGCGAGGTGCTCGGCGGCGGTTCGGGCAGCGATTTCACCCTGAGCAACTACGTGGTCACCTTCAGCGGCCTGGATCTGTCCGCGGCCTTCGGCGCCGGCCGTGTCGGTAACGAAGTGCACGAGACCATCTACGGCCTGATGCAGGGCAACACCGATGCGCTGGAGTCGGTGCTGGACGATCTGTTCGCCGCCTTTGGCGTCTCCACCGACGACACCTTCGACGTGGTCGCCGCTGCCCTGACTGCCGGCCCGTTGAGCACCGGCTCGGCGGAACTGGTCGGCGTACCAGAGCTGGTCGACGATCTGGCCCTGGCGGCCTGATCTTCGGCTGATGAAAAAGGCGGCGGGGAGATCGCTCTCCCGGCCGCCGGCAACGACCGCCGTGGTGCTGGCCTGAACAACTCGCGCCACGGTGGTCGCACGAATTCTCGACAAGTGCTGCCCGCCGCGTCAATCGCGGTGAGCGGCGCTTCTGAGGCGCGACAGCATGCAACCTTCCAACGAAATCCTCGCTGCACTGGCGGCTTGCCGGCGCGGCTTCGTCAGCGTCGGCGCCTTCAGCGCGGTGACCAACCTGCTGATGCTGGCCCCGGCGCTTTACATGCTGCAGGTCTACGACCGCGTGCTGGCCTCCGGCAACCACATGACCCTGGCCATGCTGACCCTGATGGTGCTCGGCCTGTACGCCTTCATGGGGCTGCTGGAGTGGGTGCGCAGCCTGGTGCTCATCCGCCTTGGCGCGCAGATCGACCAGCAGCTTGGCGCACGCATCTACGACGCCACCTTCGATGCCAGCCTGCGCGTCGGCCGTGGCAGCAGCGCGCAACCGCTGAACGACCTGACCAGCCTGCGCCAGTTCGCCACCGGCAATGCCCTGTTCGCTCTCTTCGACGCGCCCTGGTTCCCGCTCTACCTGGCCGTGCTGTTTCTCTTCCATCCCTGGCTCGGCTGGCTGGCGCTGGGCGGCGCGGCGTTGCTGCTGGCGCTGACCTGGGCCAATCAGTGGCTGACTCGCGAGACCCTGGCCGAAGCCGGGCAACTGGCGATCCAGGCGACTCAGGCTGCCAGTGCTCACCTGCGTAACGCCGAGGCGACCGAGGCCATGGGCATGCTGGCGCGCCTGCGTCAGCGCTGGCAGGGCGAGCATGGTCGCTTCCTGCACCTGCAGAACCGCGCCAGCGAGCAGGGCGCGGCGTTCAGCGCGGCGTCCAAGGGCGTGCGCTTGGCGCTGCAGTCGTTGATGCTCGGTCTCGGTGCGCTGCTGGCCGTGGACGGGCAGATCACCGCCGGCATGATGATCGCCGGCTCCATTCTCGCCGGGCGCGTGCTCGCCCCGCTGGATCAACTGATCAATGCCTGGAAGCAGTGGAGCGGCGCGCAGCAGGCCTACCAGCGCCTGTGCGACCTGCTGCGGGCGCAACCGCCGCGTGCCAGCGGCATGAGCCTGCCAGCACCACGCGGCGCGCTGCGCGTGGAGCAACTGTCGGCCTGCTCACCGGGCTCGCGCGCACCGGTACTGGCCGGCGTCAGCTTCGCCCTGGAGGCGGGTCAGCGCCTGGTGGTGCTCGGTCCGTCCGGTTGCGGCAAGTCCAGCCTGGCGCGCCTGCTGGTGGCAGCGCAGATGCCGCTGGCGGGCAAGGTACGCCTGGATGGTGCCGACTTGCAGCAGTGGGACAAGGATGCGCTCGGCCCGCACCTCGGCTACCTGCCGCAGGACGTGCAACTGTTCGCCGGCAGCATCGCCGAGAATATCGGCCGTTTCGCCGAGGTCGAGGCGGACAAGGTCGTTGCCGCCGCGCAGATGGCCGGTGTGCACGAACTGATCCTGCGCCTGCCGCAGGGCTACGACACGCGCCTGGGCGAGGGCGGCGCCGGACTCTCCGGCGGGCAGAAGCAACGCATCGGTCTGGCCCGTGCGGTCTACGGTCTGCCGTCGCTGATCGTGCTCGACGAGCCCGACGCCAACCTCGACGAGGCCGGCGAGCAGGCGCTGCTGGCTGCGCTCGACCGCTTGCGCGAACAAGGTCGCACCCTGGTGCTGGTCAGCCATCGCCCGGCGCTGCTCAAAGGCGCCGATCAACTGTTGCTGCTGCGTGGCGGGCAGATGCAGGCCTTCGGCCCGGCCAGCCGGGTGCTGCAGGAGTTGCAGCAAGCCGTACGGCCGGCCGCGCAGAGCGCACCGGTGCGGCGTGTCGCGCCGACCCTGAACATGAGCTACGGCGCCATGCCGGGAGCTCAGCAATGAGCGCGCCGGCTCCACTTCAGCCCCTGCACGCTGTTGATGCGCGGGCGCCGACGCGGCTCGGCTGGTGGCTGCTGCTTGCCGGTTTCGGTGGTTTCCTCGCCTGGGCTGCACTGGCACCGCTGGACAAGGGCGTGCCGGTGAGCGGCACGGTGATGGTCAGCGGCAATCGCCAGGCGCTGCAGCATCCCACGGGTGGCACGGTGCGGCGCATCCTGGCTCGGGATGGTGATTCGGTGCAGGCCGGCCAGCCCTTGCTGGAGCTGGATGACCAGGCCTTGCAGGCGCAGGCCGAGGCCTTGCGCGCACAGCTGATTGGCAGCCGCGCCAGCGCCGCGCGTCTGGCCGCCGAGCGCGACGGTGCGGCGAGCATCGATTTCGACCCCTGGTCGCTGGCACGTTCGGGTGATGCGTTGGTGCTCGCCAGTCTGGAGCTGCAGCGGCAACTGTTCGCTAGCCGGCATCAGGCCCTGTCCCTGGAGCTCGATGGCCTGGCGCAGAACCTGGCTGGCAACGAGGCGCAACTGGGTGGTCTGCGTGCGCTGCACAACAGCAAGCAAGCCCAGCTGCGCGTGCTCGACGAGCAATTGCTGGGCCTGCGTGAGCTGGCGGCGGACAACTATATCCCGCGCAACCGCCTGCTCGATGTCGAGCGCCAGCGTGCCGAGCTGATCGGTCTGCTGGCCGATGATGCCGGCCGCATCGGCCAGTTGCAGCGGCAGATCGCCGAATTGCGCCTGCGCGCCGCGCAGCGCCGCGAGCAGTTCCAGGAACAGGTACGCAGCCAGTTGGCCGAGACGCAGATCCGTAGCGAAGAGCTGCATCATCACCTGGTCGGGATCGAGGTCGAGTTGCAACGCACCCTGTTGCGTGCACCGGCCAGCGGCCTGGTGGTCGGGCTCAGCGTGTTCACCGAGGGCGGCGTGGTCGCCCCGGGCCAGGCGCTGCTGGAGATCGTCCCGCAGGATCAGCCGCTGCTGGTCGAGGGGCGGCTGAGCCCGGCGTTGGTGGATAAGGTGCACCCTGGCCTGCCGGTTGAGTTGCTGTTCACCGCCTTCGAGCAGCGCACCACGCCGCGTGTCGCCGGCACGGTGGAACTGGTTTCTGCCGACCGCTTGCAGGACGAGCGCAGCGGCGAGCCGTACTACGCCATCCGCATTCGCGTGGGCGAGGACGCCATGCAGCAACTGGCCGGCCTGCACATCCGCCCCGGCATGCCGGTGGAGGCCTTCATCGGCACCGGCGAACGCTCGCTGCTCAACTACTTGTTCAAGCCGCTGCTTGATCGCACTCACCTGGCCTTGGTGGAAGACTGACGATGCGCATGCTCTGTTTCGTCCTGCTGCTGTGTTTCACCTCGCCTGCGCTGGCTGTCGGCCTGCTCGACGCCTATGTCCTGGCGCTGCGCCATGACCCGACCTTCCAGGCCGCCATCGCCGAGCGCGACGCCGGCCTGGAGAACCAGTCGATTGGACGTGCGGGACTGCTGCCGCGCCTGTCGTGGAGCTACAGCAACCAGCGTAATGACTCGCAAGTGACGGCGGGCGAGCAACGCGTCGACCGCGACTATCGCAGTTACGCCTCGGTACTCAGTCTGCAGCAGCCACTGTTCGATTACGCCGCCTGGGCCGACTACCGCCAGGGCGTGGCGCGCACGCTGCTGGCCGACGAGCGCTTTCGCGGGCGTAGCCAGGAGCTGGCGGTGCGTCTGTTCGAGGCCTACAGCCAGGCGCTGCTGAGTGATGAGCGCATCGCACTGGCGCGGGCCCAGCGGCGCGCCCTAGTCGAGCGCTTGCAGCTCAACCAGCGTCTGCTGAGAGCTGGCGAAGGCACCCGCACCGACGAGCTGGAAACCGAGGCGCGCCTGGCCCTGGCCGAGGCCGAGCTTATTCAGGCACGGGATGATCTCGATGTCGCCTTGCGCACACTGGAGAGCATCGTTGGTGAACCCCTGGATAGTGTCGATCTGCTGCCACTGAGCGAGGACTTCACCGTGCAGCCGCTGCAACCGGCGCGTTTTGAGGCCTGGCGTGAGCTGGCCGTCGCCGGCAATGCCGAACTGGCGGCGCAGCGCCAGGCCGTCGAGGTAGCTGCGCGGATGATCGACAAGCAGCGTGCCGGGCACTTGCCGACACTGAGCCTGGTGGCCAGCAGCCGCCTGACCAGTTCCGACTCGGAGAGCAGCTACAACCAGCAGTACGATACCGACAGCATTGGCATTCAACTGAGCGTCCCGCTGTTCGCCGGCGGTGGTGTGTCGGCGGCGACGCGCCAGGCGACGGCGGCCCATTCGCAGGCTGGCTTTGAGCTGGATGCACAGCGGGGCGATGTGCTGACCCGCCTGCGTCAGCAATTCAACCTGTGCAACAGTTCGGGGGCGCGATTGCGTGCCTACCGGCTGGCCGTATCCTCGGCGCAGGCGCTGGTGGAGGCTACGCGCAAGAGCGTGGCCGGTGGTGAGCGGGTCAACCTCGATGTATTGGATGCCGAACAGCAGCTCTATGGCGCCCAGCGCGACCTGGCCGAAGCGCGTCATGGCTACCTGCGTGCATGGTTGCAACTACGTCAGCTGAGTGGCGTGCTGGATGGCTCCGACCTGGAGCGACTGGCGGGATACTTCGACGACCGCGGATTACTGAATGAAGCCGACTGATTCGTCTTTACCTAACCGAACCATTCAGAGGGCTACGTCATGACCGCACCTTCGCAACTTTCCCATCCGCTGCGTTCGCAGCGACTGAACCAGATTACCCACGAGCCGCACAGCCACCTCGACAACCTGGTCAAGAGCCACGATCCGTTCGCTAGCCCGGAGCGGTTTTCCCACTTCGTGGCCGCCCAATATCTGTTCCAGCGCGATCTGGAAAAGCTCTATAACGACCCGCAGCTGATCAAGCTGGTGCCTGATCTGCCGCAGCGCTGCCGTGTCGAGCAGGTCGTGCTGGACCTGGCCGATCTGCAGCGCGCGCTGCCAGAAGGTGATGACTGCATCCGCAACAAGGCCATGGGTACCGGCGAAGCGCTGGCCTGGTTGTTCGTTTCCGAAGGTTCCAAGCTCGGTGCCGCTTTCCTGCTCAAGCGCATGCCGGCGCTGGGGCTGAGCGAGACGTTTGGTGCGCGCCACCTGGCCGAGCCGGAAGGTGGCCGCGCACAGGGTTGGAAAGCGTTTACCGCCGTGCTCGACAGTGTCGAACTGGATGCCGAGCAGGAGCGTCTGGCCGAGGCAGAGGCCATCGCGGCCTTCGAGCGTTTCACCGTACACCTGGAACGCTGCTTTGCCTGAAATCACGCTGGCACGTTCGGCCTGGCAGCGTTGGCTATGGTTGCTGTTGGCCTACCTGAGCATCGGCATGGCCATGCTCGGGGTCATATTGCCGGGCCTGCCCACCACCGAGTTCGTCCTGCTGGCGGCGTGGGCGGCGTCGCGCAGTTCGCCGCGCCTGGCCGCCTGGCTGGAGAATCATCGGGTGTTCGGCCCGCTGCTGCGAGACTGGAAGAACGGCGGCCTGATCGCCCGACGCACCAAGTGGCTGGCTAGTCTGAGCATGCTGGTAGCGCTGAGCATCCTGCTGCTGACGGTCGATCACCTGCCTTCCGTGCTGTTCGCCGCTGCTGGCATGAGTTGCGGCGCGCTGTTCATCTGGACTCGGCCAGAAAAACCCAGAGCCGAGTAGGGTGCGCCGCGCGCACCGACGATTTCGGATGATCGTAGCCCGGATGCAATCCGGGACGGTGGCCAGGTTGCCCCTAGTGCGCACGGCGCACCTTACGGATCACCGAGGGTTGGCCACTACATTCCACGCATAAAAATGCCGCGCAGCTGTGCAGCGGCGCGGCATCGGGTACAGCGAGGGCGGTCAGCGGCGATCAGAACGCCGGGACGACGGCGCCTTTGTACTTCTCTTCGATGAACTGCTTCACCTCGGCACTGTGCAGGGCCTTAACCAGCTTCTGTACGGCGTCGCTGTCCTTGTTGTCAGCGCGGGTCACCAGAATGTTGACGTACGGCGAGTCGCTGCCTTCGATGGCCAGGGCGTCCTGGGTCGGGTTCAGTTTGGCTTCCAGGGCGTAGTTGGTGTTGATCAGGGCGAGGTCGACCTGGCTCAGCACGCGCGGCAGGGTAGCTGCTTCCAGTTCACGCACCTTGATCGCCTTCGGGTTCTCGACGATGTCCTTCGGCGTAGCGAGGATGCCGGCTTCCGGCTTGAGTTTGATCACGCCGGCCTTCTGCAGCAGCAGCAGGGCGCGGCCGCCGTTGGTGGCGTCGTTGGGGATGGCCACGGTGGCGCCTTGCGGCAGTTCGCTCAGGTTCTTGATCTTGCTGGAGTAGGCGCCGAAGGGCTCGACGTGTACGCCGGCGACGCTGACCAGATCGGTCTTGCGGCTGGCATTGAACTCGTCCAGGTACGGTTGATGCTGGAAGAAGTTGGCGTCGAGGTTCTTCTGCTGCACTTGCAGGTTGGGCTGCACGTAGTCGGTGAACACGCGCACCTTCAGCTCCACGCCTTCTTTGGCCAGGGCTGGTTTGACGAACTCGAGAATCTCGGCGTGCGGCACCGGGGTGGCGGCGACGTTGAGGGTTTCGGCCTGGGCCGAGAAGGCCGCGCAAGCGGCGATGGCAGTCAGCAGTTTCTTCATTTCAAGATTCCTTTTGGGAAGGTTGGTGCGGGTCTCGCGGGTGGCGAGTCGCCGCTTTTCATCATTACTTGCGAGAAAAATGTACGACCAGGCGATCACCGACCATCTGCAGTACCTGTACCAGGATCAGCAGCAGGATCACGGTCACGGCCATCACGTCCGGCTGGTAGCGCTGGTAGCCGTAGCGCACGGCCAGGTCGCCGAGGCCGCCGCCGCCGATCAGGCCGCTCATGGCGGTGTAGGACACCAGGGTGATTGCGGTGACGGTAGTGGCCGCGAGCAGGCCGGGCAACGCCTCGGGCAGCAGTGCGCGGGTGATGATCTGCCAGGTGGTGGCGCCCATGGCCTGGGTCGCTTCGATGATGCCGCGCTCGACTTCGCGCAGCGCGGTTTCCACCAGGCGTGCGAAGAACGGCGTGGCACCCACCACCAGCGGCGGGATGGCGCCGGCCACGCCCAACGAGGTGCCGACCAGCAGCTCGGTGAAGGGGATCATCAGAATCAGCAGGATGACGAAGGGCACCGAGCGCAGGATGTTTACCACCAGCGACAGCGCGCCGTACAGAGCCTTCTGCTCGAACAGCTGGCGCGGGCCGGTAAGAAACAGCAGCACGCCAAGCGGCAGGCCAAGCAGCACGGTGAACAGCATCGAGCCGAGCAGCATGTTCAGGGTGTCGAGGCTGGCCTGCCAGATTTCCGGCCAGAACACGTTGGGCAGCAGTTGTTCGAGCATCAGCGCAGTACCTCCAGATGCACGTCGGCGGCTGCGAAGCGCGCCAGCGCGGCATCGATGTCGCCACCGGTCAGGGCCAGGGTGAGCTGGCCGTAAGGCGTGTCCTTGATGCGGTCGATACGCCCGGCGAGGATGCTGTAATCCACGCCAGTCTCGCGGGCCACAGTGCCCAGCAGCGGTGCGTAGGTGGCGTCGCCCTGGAAGGTCAGGCGCAGGATGCGGCCTTCGACATGGGCGAAATCGTCGCGCTGCTCGCTTTCATCGACGTGCTCGGACTCCTGCACGAAACGCTTCGTGGTCGGGTGCTGCGGGTGCAGGAACACCTCGGCCACCGGGCCTTCTTCGACGATCACGCCGGCGTCC
Organism: Ectopseudomonas composti; assembly: GCF_900115475.1. Taxonomy (GTDB): domain Bacteria; phylum Pseudomonadota; class Gammaproteobacteria; order Pseudomonadales; family Pseudomonadaceae; genus Aquipseudomonas; species Aquipseudomonas composti. The sequence continues at coordinate 11,169 of NZ_FOWP01000005.1, read as the reverse complement.
ATCACCGCCACGCGGTCGCAGACGCGGCGGATCACGTCCATCTCGTGGGTGATCAGCACGATGGTCAGGCCCAGTTCGCGGTTGATCTCGGCCAGCAGGTGCAGCACGGCTGTGGTGGTCTGCGGGTCGAGGGCGCTGGTGGCCTCGTCGCACAACAGGATCTTCGGGCGGGTGCTCAACGCACGGGCGATGCCGACGCGCTGTTTCTGCCCGCCGGAGAGCTGCGCCGGGTATTTCTTCGCATGATCCTGCAGGCCGACGCGGGCCAGCAGTTCGGCCACACGGGTGTCGATTTCGGCGCGGCTCAGCTCGCCGGCCAGGCGCAGCGGCATGGCGATGTTGTCTTCGACGGTCTTCGACGACAGCAGGTTGAAGTGCTGGAAGATCATCCCGACCTGCTGGCGGAAACGGCGCAGACCATTGGCATCAAGGGCGGTGACCTCGACGTCGTCGATCTCGATGCGTCCGCCGGTGGGTTCTTCCAGGCGGTTGATCAGGCGCAGCAGGGTGCTCTTGCCGGCGCCGGAGTGGCCGATGATGCCGAACACCTGGCCGCTGCCGATCTGCAGCGTGGTGGGCTGCAGTGCCGGAATCTCGCGGCCCGCGACGCGGTAGGCCTTGTGGACGGATTGAAACTGGATCACGCGAACGACCTTTTGGGTGTGTTCAAGGGCGGGCCCCCAGGTGGGAGGGCCGGCCGTCGGGCGCCAGGTGGGGCGCAAAAGGGCGCTAGTTTACCCGGCGGTGTTTAGGCCGAGAAAATCTTTGTTGGCCTATGGTTATTACAAAATGGCATTACCGATCAGTAACCGGCATCAGCTGCGCTTCGGGCTCAGCAGCAGGCGTGGTACCTGCTGCGGGGCGATCTTCTGGCTCAACTGCGGACGGAAACTCGGGTCGAGTTTCTTGATACGCGCCGAGAGCAGTGCGGCGACCCAGGGGTAATCCTTGGCCTCGCGTACTTCGATGCGCACTGCGCAGCGAAAGGTCACCACGTCGGCGGCCACGCTATCGAGCAGGCGGCGCAGGTTTTCGTTGTCCTGGCTGTCCAGCATAGGCATCGTCACGATGCTGGTGGCGGCGTTCGGATCGATCAGGCGTGCTGTGGGTTTGCTCTCGATCACGGGTGTCGGCTGGCTTACGGCTGCCGGAGCGGTTGCTGCCTTGGCGGCAGCCTGGCGCTCACTGGCCAGGCGCTGCTGGCGCAGTTGCTCCTGACGCTCGGCATCGAGCTTGGCGGCGGCATCGCGGGCCTGTTGCTCGGCGGCGGCCTGGCGCGCCGTACGTGCGCCGTCGATGGCCTGGTTGAGGTCATGACTCAGGGCCGGCGCCTGCGGCATCAGGCTGCGGGCCTGGCCCAGCGCCTGCGCGGCACGATCCAGATTGCCCTGTTGCAGCGCTTCGCGACCCTGCTCCATATAGGCCTCGGCCAGTTGGCGCTGGTATTGCTCCAGGCGTGTGTCGCGGCTGGCACGTTGCTGGAGCGTGCTGAGCTGGCTACGCGCGTCGTCGAGGCGCTCCTCGGCCAGGCTCAGGTCGAGCTGGCGGAAGGCGACGACCAGGTCGTCGACCGGCGGCAGGCTGTGCTGCTGGCTGCTCTGGCAACCGGCCAGAAGTAGAACCAGAAAAAGCGGAAGACCACGAAAAGCGAACGACTTCATGACTGCGCGTCTCGAATTGTGCAAAAAACGCGCAATCATACAGGTTCGTACCGCTGATTTCACCTCGATCGGTCGCGCGTAGCCCGGATGCAATCCGGGGAAACGTGGTGGAGCACTCCCGGATTGCATCCGGGCTACGCAGAGCGCGCCGTCAGCCGCTGCGCTTGGGTAATGCAAAGCTGGCCAGGAACAACGCCGCGGCGCTGACCACGATGGACGGCCCGGCCGGTGTGTCCTGATACCAGGACAGCGCCAGGCCGCAGCACACCGCCAGCAGGCCGAGCAGGCTGGCGCCCACGGCCATCTGCTCCGGCGTGCGCGCGTGGCGCTGGGCGGCGGCGGCGGGGATGATCAGCAAGGAGGTGATCAGCAGCACGCCGACAATCTTCATCGCCACCGCGATGACCACGGCAATCAACAACATCAGCGCCAGGCGAATCGCCGCCACCGGCAAACCTTCGACCCGCGCCAACTCCTCGTGCACGGTGATCGCCAGCAGCGGCCGCCACAGCCAGGCCAGCAATGCCAGCACCAGCGCGCTGCCGCCGATGATCCAGGCCAGGTCGGTATGGCTGACGGCGAGCAGGTCGCCGAACAGGTAGCTCATCAGGTCGATGCGTACGTCATGCATGAAGCTCAACGCCACCAGGCCCAGCGACAGGGTGCTGTGGGCGAGGATGCCGAGCAGGGTGTCGGAGGCCAGCGGCTGGCGCTGTTGCAGGGTCACCAGCAGCACGGCGAGCAGCACGCAGCCGACGGTCACGGTGAGGGTCGGGCTGATATCGAGCATCAGGCCCAGCGCTACGCCGAGCAGGGCCGCATGGGACAGGGTGTCGCCGAAATAAGCCATGCGCCGCCACACCACGAAGGAGCCGAGCGGGCCGGCCACCAGGGCCAGCGCCAGGCCGGCGAGCAGGGCGTTGAGAAGAAAATCGGGCATCTAGTGTTTGCAACCTGGGCCGTGAACGTGGGCCGGGCCGTGGATGGTCAGGCCGGGCTTGACCACGCCGCCATGCAGGTCGTGATCGTGGTCGTGATGGTGGTGGTACACGGCCAGGCTCTTGGCGTCCTGGCCGAACAGCTCGATGAAGGCCGGGTCGCCGCTGACCTGCTCCGGGTGGCCGGAACAGCACACGTGACGGTTGAGGCAGACCACCTGATCGGTGGCGCTCATCACCAGGTGCAGGTCGTGCGACACCATCAGCACGCCGCAGCCATGGCGCTCGCGCAGCCGCGAGATCAGTCGGTACAGCTCGGCCTGGCCAGCGACGTCGACGCCCTGCACCGGCTCATCGAGCACCAGCAGTTGTGGCTCGCGCAGCAGGGCGCGGGCCAGCAGTACGCGCTGCATCTCGCCACCGGAAATGCTCTGCAGCGGGCTGTCGATCACCTGTTCGGCGCCGACCTCGGCCAGCGCCGCCAGCGCGCGAGTGCGATCGACACCTGGCACCAGGCGCAAAAAGCGCAACACCGACAAGGGCAGGGTGGCATCGACATGCAGCTTCTGCGGCATGTAGCCGATGCGCAGACGTGGTGTCCGGCGCACGCTGCCACGGTCGGGCTGGAGCAAACCGAGCACCACGCGCACCAGCGTGGTCTTGCCGGCGCCGTTGGGGCCGATCAGGGTGACGATTTCGCCGGGCTGTACGCTCAGCTGCACGTCATCCAGCACGGGCTGGCCGTTGAAGCTGACAGCGACCCCGTCGAGACGGATCAGCGCGTCGCTCATGCCGCGCCCTTGCAGCCTGCGCAGAGGCCGACCACTTCCACGGTCTGGCTTTCGACGACGAAACCGACGCCCGCCGCGCCATCGACGATGGCCTGGCTGATCGCCGGTTGCTCCAGCTCGGTCGCCGCATGGCACTCGCGGCAGATCAGGAACTGGCCCTGATGCGCGTGCTCCGGGTGACTGCAGCCGACGAAGGCGTTAAGTGATGCGATGCGGTGCACCAGGCCGTTTTCCAACAGGAAATCCAGTGCGCGGTACACCGTGGGTGGCGCTGCGCGGCGGCCATCTTCGTCGCTCAGCACGCCGAGGATGTCATAGGCGCCTAGCGGCTTGTGGCTGGCCCACACCAGCTCCAGCACGCGCTTGCGCAGCGCGGTCAGGCGCAGGCCCTGGCGCGCGCAGATGGCTTCTGCCTCGGCCAGGGCATGGCTGACGCAGCGGGAGTGGTCGTGAGGGCGTGCAGCCAGGGGTGTTTCGGTCATGGGCAAGGACGGCGCTGATAAGAGACGTTATTATGTTACCCGTTCAGGGCGTCTCTAAAAACTACCTGCGTTGCCATCGCTGCGTTAAAAACAGGCTTAAAATGCTCATTTACAGCTTGTGAACTGCGCTTTCGCCCTACTGGCCAGCCTTCGGCTGTTACTCCCGTTGGTCGTTTCGCCTGTTTTTGCGGGGCCGCCATCGGTATTGCGCTGACTGCCTCGCCTACGTTTCTAGAGATGCCCTTCAATTCCATTCGAGTATGCCCCGTGTTGCGTCTTTTCTGTCTCTTTACCCTGTTTTTCGTCGCCAGCGCTCAGGCCGAAGTGCGCGTCCTGACCAGTATCAAGCCGCTGCAACTGATCGCCGCGGCGGTGCAGGATGGCGTTGGTCAGCCTGAGGTGTTGCTGCCACCGGGCGCTTCGCCGCACCACTATGCGTTGCGCCCATCCGACGTACGGCGAGTGCGTGATGCCGACCTGCTGTACTGGATCGGCCCGGACATGGAGGCCTTTCTGCCGCGCGTGCTGAGCAGCCGTGACAAGCCCCAGGTGGCCGTGCAGGATCTGCCCGGCATGACCCTGCGTCACTTCGGTGATAGCGAGCACGAACACGATAATGACCACGAGAACCACGATCACGCCCATGAGCATGCCGCTGACGACCTCGGCCATGACCACGATCACCGCCCGGGTAGCCTGGATGCGCACCTGTGGTTGGCTGCCGCTAACGCCAAGGTCATCGCCGCGCGCATGGCGGCAGACCTAAGCAAGCTGGATGCCGCCAACGCCGAGCGCTACGCTGCCAACCTGAAAGCCTTCGACGCGCGCCTGGACGCGCTCGACGGCCGTATCCGCGCGCAATTGGCCGCCTTGCAGGGCAAGCCGTATTTCGTCTTCCACGAAGCCTTCGATTACTTCGAGGCCGCCTATGGCCTCAAGCACGCTGGGGTGTTCAGCGTGCTGACTGAGGTACAGCCGGGTGCGCGACATGTCGCTGCGATGCGCGAGCGTCTGCAGCAGACCGGCCCGAGCTGCGTGTTCAGTGAACCACCATTGCGCCCACGCCTGGCCGAAACCCTCACCGCTGGCTTGCCGGTCAAACTGGCGGAACTGGACGCCCTGGGCGGCACCTTGCCGGTCAACGCCAGCGGTTACGAGCAGTTGCTGGAGAGTCTGGCTGGCGGTCTGACCGAGTGCCTGAATAGCTTGTGAGATCTTTGGCTTCGTGAAGGTTTTTCACGTAGCCCGGATGCAATCCGGGAGTGATAGCAACGGCCCCGGATTGCATCCGGGCTACAACTAATCGAACGTCCTGCCCCGTGGGAGGGGCTTCAGCCGCGACCCGCCGAGCTACGAACTGTAACCACCGCCTCGTTGCCGCCCGCATGCGCAAACCACTAGGCTTGCGCTTTTGCCGCGAGCGCCCGCCATGTCGCCCACTGCACCTCGCCCGTCCAACGCCACGCTGGTGCTGCTGGCCTCGCTCTATTGTGCTCAGGGTTTGCCATCCGGGCTGATCGCCCACTCGCTACCGGTGCTGCTGCGCCAGCATGGCGTCGACCTGGCGCTGATCGGCCTGCTCAAGCTACTGGCGCTGCCCTGGTTGCTCAAAGTCTTATGGGCGCCCTGGATCGACCGTCTGGCTTCACCTCGACTGGGCCACCACCGTGGCTGGATTCTGCCGCTGCAAAGCGGGGTGATTATCTGTGTCGCCGCGTTGGCGCTACTCGCCCCGCAGACATTGTTCGGCTCCGGCCTGTGGTTGTTGCTCGGCTTGCTGCTACTGATTAACCTGCTGGCCTCGACCCAGGACATCGCCACCGACGGCCTCACCGTGCGCTTGCTACCCGAGCGCTGGCGCGGCCTGGGCAACAGCCTACAGGTCGGTGGCTACAAGGTCGGTATGATCGTCAGTGGCAGTGGCCTGCTGCTGGTGATCGACCCGCTGGGCTGGAACCTGGCCGTGGGACTGTTGGCCGGTCTGATCCTGCTGATGACCGTGCCGATCTGGCTGTTTCCCGAGCGCCGCGTGTTGCCGTTCCAGCCTGCTCTGGCTGAAAACGCCCTCGGCCCTCGTCTGCTGTTCGACCACTACCGTGGCCTGTTGGCGCAACCCGGCATGCTGCTGTGGTTGGCGGTGGTACTGACCTTCAAATTGGGCGACTCGCTGGGCTCGCCGATGATCAAGCCGATGCTGGTGGATCAGGGCTGGAGCACCGGGGAGCTTGGCCAACTGACGTTGATCAGCAGCCTGGCCGGCATCGGCGGCGCCTTGCTCGGCGGCCTGCTCTACGCCCGTATCGGCGTGCTGCGCGCGCTGATCCTGTTCGGTGCCCTGCAGGCCGTCGGCATCGCCGCCCTGGCCTTGTTGGTGGGGCAGGGCGCCAATAACGGGCTGGTCTACGCCGTGACCCTGTTCGAACAGGTGGCCGACGGTATGTCCACTGTCGCCCTGTTCGCCGCGATGATGCGCATGTGCCGCCCCGAACATGAAGGCGCCGACTTCACCCTGCAGGCCTCGGTACAGTTGCTGCTGTCCGGCTTCGTCGGGGCCAGCAGCGGGGTGCTGGCCAAGGCGTTGGGGTATGAGGGGTTGTTTGTCGTTGCGGGCGGATTGGGGATGTTGGTGTTACTCGTCGTGCTAGTACATGGGCGCCATTCTCAGAAAATACAGCGGCATACAATTAATGCTCAAAGCTGAAGCAACACATCTGCTTAATTTGAATTGTTTTGATCTGATAGAGATATAAAGATCATCCTCGTCCTTGCAATCGAGAAAGTTACGCATACCGGTTGGAAGTTGTGCATCGATATCCTGCCTGGGCCCCTGATGGGCATAGGCAAGTGGGGCAGCTGCGGTTGGCGTCCTGCGGCCATTTGTCAGGGATGGCCGTGCTGCGGTAGGCGGATGGTGAGTCGAGGGGGTAGGTATATCCATTGCCTTGCATTAGCCACGATGAATGGCATCGAAATCATCGGCTTTAGGAGTGGCTGCTATGCCCTTGGCTTCCTGGCTGCGGTAATAGGTTTCAATGCTCAGGCTGGGATCGATCTTTGCCTGCAGGATGCAGGGCTGTTGTTGCCATTTGTAGTCGCGATTACGGGCCATGGTCTCGGCTCTGCCACGACGCTCCCAGGCGCGATAGGGCATGTCACGCCAGCGACGAGGTGGGCGGCCCTGCTGTTGATCATGGGCGGCAGTAACCGGATCCAGGTGGCGGAACTGTTCGAGTAGAGGCAGATCCGGCAGGGGTTGGGTGACGTCCATGTAGCGCTGCAGGCTGTCCCAGAATGCCAGGGATTCTTCGAGGTTCATGCCGAGTGACTGGAGCTTGCCGCCCAGTGCGACCTGGACATCGCAGTAACGGTGATGCAGCCAGATGGCGAAACCGCTATTGCCATGAGGGCCTGGACGAAATTCCAGGGTGGCGTCGAACTCGTAGAGTGGCGCCGAGAAGGGTTTGCGCCAAAAGCGACCGATGGTGAGCATGCCGGTCTGGCGATTGAAACCGCTGCCATCATGGACAAAGACGCGCAAATAAAGATCCTGCAGGTAATCCCAGCCGATCAGCCCCATAAAGACGCTGAAGGCCATGGCTGTACATAGCCACAATAAATCTTGGTCAAATCCATAAAAAAAGAAAACTAAAAGGGTTACCAATAATGCAGATATTAATCCGCAAGTGCTTTGGATTAAATATTTTTTTATGTTGGGCGTGTCGGTCCACATGTAATACGCGCTAAGCCCCATCATTACGATAGAGAGCACACAAATTGCAAGTGAGAGAAATATGAATGCACCGTAGCGGTCATTTTTAATTTGCGACTCAAATAGAGGGAATATTCCTGAGCCGACAGCTATAACCCAGAAAAGCCACGGAGCAAATAAAATCGACCACCATTTCAAATATGGGATCAAAATCATCCATTTGCTGGAGTTTTCGAATTTCCAGCGTTTATGGTTGATATAAAGATCGTCCTCTCCCTTGCCGTCGAGAAAGTTACGCATACCGGGTTGAAGTTGCGCATCAATATCCTGCCAAGGCTCTAGATGGGCATAGTGTCCCCAGCGCAGCGGTGTGCGAGTGGGGCCGCTACGGTTGGCCTCCTGCGGCCATTTGTGTGGCGGCTGGGCAGGGATGGCCGTGCTGCGGTAGGTGGACGGGGCGTAGTGATCTGATGGGGCAGGCGCATTCATTGGTCGGTGAAGTCTCGTTTGCTGATCAGCCAGTAAGCGGCTTCATCAAGGGTTTCCAGGTCGATAGGCGTGCCTGCGCTATAGGGCTTCCATTGACGTGGAGTGGGTTGCGGGAGAGTGATGCGGTTATAGCCGGGGAAGGGGTCGTTGGCATAGCACATGGCTTCCCCCAGGTGGAATTGCGCACAGACTTTCAGGCTGTATTGGATGGTATGCAGATTACGGCGTGGATCGCGTTGGGCAATCATCTGGTGCATCCCGGGCAACACGAACAGCAGGCGATTGTCTTTCAGCAGCACCGCTCCCAGCTTCTCCTTATCGATTTTGATGGGGTGCTGGTTGTTCCAGCCTGAGGCACGGCTACGGGTACGCAGACGCTCCCAGGCTAGCAGGTTGAAGTCCAGGCCATTACGGAACTGGCCGAGCAGTGGACTGGCAATCTCCACCACCCAGTCCCCGGCGCCCAGTACGACACGCTGCTCCTGCTGGCTCACTTGCAGGCGCTGGCGATCATCTTCGCTGGCTTGTTCTAGCCACTGTGCCATGCGTTCGATACGGACGATAGGAGCGCCCATGATACCGAGCAGTTGCTGGTAGGCCTGAAGAGGGTCATTCATTTGCTCCAGACGCTGCTGGCGACCAAACGGCCCGTGCTTGATAGCCTGCTCCAGCGGGCTGGCCGGCATCGGCGGCGCCTTGCTGGGCGGCCTGCTTTACGCCCGCATTAGCGTGCTGCGTGCGCTGATCCTGTTCGGCGCCCTGCAGGCCGTCGGCATCGCCGCCCTGCAGGCCCCGGCACAGTTGCTGCTGTCCGGTTTCGTCGGGGCCAGCAGCGGGGTGCTGGCCAAGGCGTTGGGGTATGAAGGGCTGTTCGTCGGAGCGGGGGTGTTGGGGATGCTGGTGTTGGGGGGCGTGCTGATGCATGCGCGCCGTACTCAAGGCTGAGAACGGTGCGGCCTGACCAGGGACCAGTCTCAGGCGTTAGTCGGTGCAGGTTCGCTCAGGCCCTGAAGCGATTTCTTCGCGCCGAGAATACCGATGACGCCGACGGGGACGAATGGCACACAGCCGACGATAAACAAGATGGCACCCAGTTTGGTCTTGTCGAGCATGACCAGCAGCATGCCGACCAGGTTCAACGCCAAAAATGGCAGCATCCAGACGAACAGGCCTTCATAGCGGGGTTCCATGCTGATCCAGATCACCGCGAGCAGGTGAATGACAGCGCCCAGCGGCATTTTGAAGTCCATCTTGTTCATGCGTTCCTTCCTTGAGTGTGTTGTTGGAGGTTGAGCTTGGTTGTCTGCAATCAATCGGCATAACGCACATGGCGATCCATCAGGTTGAGGCGGCCAGTAATGTCATAGGCGTTGACCCGGCCCAGGTTCTGCATCAATTGCGCCTCCCAGGTCTTATCGTCCATATCCCGCCAGTAGCGCTCGGGGCGAGCCGTGCGGCGGTCATGTGCCGCCGTGGTCGGGTCGTTCGCACGGTGTTTCTCGAACAGCGGGATATCCGGCAGCGGGCGGCCAATGTCCATGTAGTTCTGCAGAAAGTCCCAGGCGGCGAAGTGCGGCGACATGCTGGAGTCCTTGGGCACGATAGGGAAAAGATTGATAGACAGGTCGTGATAGCGATGCACCAGATGCAGTTGATGCCAGATCAGCCCCTGGCGGTCGGGGCCGCTACTGATATAGGCATCGAACTCATAAAAGGGGTAGGTGAACTCGCCGATGGTGCCGCTGCGTTTGTACTCGCCCATATTGTCGTAATCGAAGATGGTGACCATGCCGGTGCGGCGGTTGAACTCCCAGAGCGGGCCTTTGGAAGGGCGAACGGCCCAGTTGGTAAGCTTGTGAACAACTAGGGAGCCTATGGCCCAGCAGGCGAGGGGAACCGTCAGATACCATGTTGTTTCTTTGGCGAACATCCATAAGTTGGTCGTGAACTCGCCATCAAGAACCCAAGATAGCCACGCCCAGATTACTGGAGATAAAAGTGCCATCACCCAAAAAACAAAGCGCCCCCCCCCCCATAGATAAAACCAGAACAGGCTGCGTTTGGAGAGTGACGCATGTCGATAGCGTTCGTGATCGATGACCTGGTGGTAATCCAGCAGTTCGTAGGCTTCTCGTTGCTCCTCCCCTGTTTCCAGCGCGTGCTCGTAGCGTTCGACATCTCGTAGACCGGCGGGGGATGTATGGCTCAGCATGCTATGGGGCACGATGTCCTCGGTATGCCCCCAGGGCAGGCGCGAGTTGCCAAAGCGGAACAACCAACTGCGCTTGGTCGCTGCTGGCTGGTCGGGAATGCGCGCTGGCTGGTAGGCGCTTGGGCTGTAGTGGGCAGTCATGGGCATCCTTACGGCTGGCTGTCCGAATGGGTCTGTTCATCGGCCCAGAAGGGCTGCTCAGCCTTGTCGCCGGTTCCGTCCTTGAGCTTTTAGCCAAGCTTTGCGCTCGCCCGGCCGTGCTGATTGAAGTGGTATCTACTCATTGTCACCGCACTTGCTTTGACTTAATCATTCATAGCACTCGAATCCGACTGCGATATTAGCGGGTCGGTAGAGGGCTAGTCGTTGCTGTGCTGGTCGTGCTTATTCGAGGCGGGCTGTTCACTCTTTGCTCTGGCCTCGGCAGCAGCACGGTTGCGGGCTCTCTTGCCCTTGCCTTTGGTTTTTACTGGAGCGGCATCTGCCGGGCTCTGGAAAGCAGCCAAAGGACTCTTGAAATATTCGGGGAAGCTCAAGCCAGTGGTGAACGCCGCGTTGATCGCGGCACTTTGGCTCAGCAGCTCGTCGCTGGGCTTGGTCCATTGTTCGGGGGGCAAGGGTTTTGACCATTCACGCACGGCTTTGGGGAAGCCAGCCTTGGGCAGGCGCTCGAACCATTCGCCGATATAGCAGGGAATAGTCCAGCCCGTGAAGAGCTGCAGCAGCCACCATCCGCTGTAGCTGATAACGCCATGGCATTCCTTGTAGGTATCGCGGGCGAAGTAGAAATATTCCAGCGTGCCTTCTTCATGTTCCCGTGGTGGTGTCGGTGGCAGCGCTGACGGGCCTTGCTCCATATACACGCGCAGTGCTTCCCACTCGCTGAC
>NZ_FOWP01000008.1 GCF_900115475.1 Ectopseudomonas composti | reverse complement strand
AGGGGTAGCGGTGGTGCAATTGCACCACCGCTTGCTCCAACTCCGGATCGCTGCGCCCTGGGCTGCTCAAAGGCCGCCGAGATCGATCCTGCAGGCCCGTATCACCTTGCTCACGGTACCGATCCAACCACTTGTAGCCAGTCCTGGGACTGACGCCATACCGGCGACAAAGCTCCCGCACATTGCTTTCGGGTTGCCCCGCCAACAGAACAAATTCACGCCTTATCGACATAGTGCTGCGCTCCGGCCACGGCATCACTCGATCTCCCGATTCGATGAACCCCGTAAGCCTAAATGCGTTACCTATGTCTCCCGACACCCGTTACCTATGTCCCCCGGCTGAACACATGGTGCACCCTACAACCAGCGCGGCCACCACTCCGGGCGCTGCGCTTTGAACTGGTTGAGGTAGTGACTGCCACCCAGCTGGTTCATCTGCTGACGAATCCAGGCCGCGCGCCGCACCACGTAGCCGTTCGGGCGACCGGCACTCCAGCGCAGTGGATTAGGTAGCACCGCTGCCAATTGACTGGCTTGCTGACGATTCAGGTAAGGTGCGCCGACGCCAAAATGATGCTGCGCGGCGGCTTCGGCGCCGAAGATGCCATCGCCCCATTCGGCGCTATTCAGGTAAACCTCGAGGATGCGCTCTTTCGACCAGAGCAGCTCGATCAACGCGGTAAACCAGGCCTCCAGCCCTTTGCGCAGCCAGCTGCGGCCGGACCAGAGGAACAGGTTCTTCGCCACTTGCTGGCTCAAGGTGCTGGCGCCGCGTAGCGACCCGCCGCTCTGGTTGTGTGCCAGGGCGGCCTGGATGGCGCCCATGTCGAAGCCCCAGTGCTCGGCGAATTTCTGATCCTCGGCGGCGATCACTGCCATCTTCAGGTGATCCGGCAGTTCGTTCCAGGGGCGCCACTGACGCTTCAGTTCAATGGGTTGTGCGCTGCTCCAGGATTCGATTTTGCGCTCGATCATCAGCGCCGTGCCGGGTGGCGGCACCCAGCGCAGGGCTAGCACCAGCAGTGCGCTGGCCAGCATCAGCCAGAGCAGCAGTTTCAGCAGGCGACGGGTCAGGGCTCGAAGCATGGGGGCTCGCAATGATCAGGAGAGGCGCTATTAAAGCAAAAAATCGCCGGGAGCGATTTTTGACGTCCGCTCTGCCGACGGCCTTCTGGGGTCGCCGCCATGGATGGCAGGCAATAAAAGGTGCTGAGTAAATTCCTGCGACACTGCAGGATTGGGCGCAGGTGTGACAATAACGACCATTTCGCCTTTCGGCCCAGTGGTTAAACTGCTTACCGATCGATATGTTCAGGAGTTTCCATGGCCCGCCTCTGGCTACTGTTGTCCGCATTCGCCGGTTTCACCGGTGTCGCTCTGGGCGCCTTTGCCGCTCATGGTCTGAAGAGCCGCCTGACGCCCGAGTACCTGGCGGTGTTCCAAACCGGCACGCACTATCAGTTGATCCATGCCCTGGCCCTGTTCGGTGTTGGCCTGTTGGCGCTGCATGCCCCAGGTCGCCTGGTCAATCTGGCCGGTGGCGCCTTCGCCTTGGGCATTCTGCTGTTCTCCGGCAGCCTCTACCTGCTGACACTCAGTGGGATCGGCAAGCTGGGTATCATCACGCCGTTTGGTGGCGTCGCCTTCCTGTTCGGCTGGGTTTGCCTGGGCTTGAGCGCCTGGAAACTGAGCTGACCCTGGCGTCAGAAATGAGGACGAATGGCGCCTTTTAGCCTTGGTCGTGGCCAGTTAACGGGCTAGAATGCCGGCCCTCTTTCCAGTTGTGACCGAGTCGTCATGCGTATCCAGTTGAATGGTGAACCCTTCGAACTGCCGGATTACCAGAGCGTCGCCAACCTGTTGGTTCGCCTCGATCTGACCGGGCGCCGTGTGGCGGTCGAGCTCAATCAGGACATCGTTCCACGCAGCCAGCACGACAGCACTTTGCTCGCCGAAGGCGACCAAGTGGAAGTGGTGCACGCCATCGGCGGCGGTTGACCCCTCGAGGAGTATTCCATGAGCCAAGTTCGCAGCGACAAGCCCTTCACGCTGGCCGGTCGTACGTTCCAGTCGCGCCTGCTGGTCGGTACCGGCAAGTACAAGGATATGGACGAGACCCGCGACGCCATCGCCGCTTCCGGCGCCGAGATCGTCACCGTGGCGGTACGCCGTACCAACATCGGCCAGAATCCCGGTGAGCCGAACCTGCTCGATGTGATCAGCCCGGACAAGTACACCATCCTGCCGAACACCGCCGGCTGTTTTGATGCCGTCGAGGCCGTGCGCACCTGCCGCCTGGCCCGTGAGCTGCTCGATGGTCACAACCTGGTCAAGCTGGAAGTGCTGGCCGACCAGAAGACTCTGTTCCCCAACGTCATCGAAACCATCAAGGCCGCCGAAGTGCTGGTCAAGGATGGTTTCGACGTGATGGTGTACACCAGTGACGACCCCATCATCGCCCGCCAGTTGGCCGAGATCGGCTGCATCGCGGTGATGCCGCTGGCCGGCCTGATCGGCTCGGGCCTGGGCATCTGCAACCCGTACAACCTGCGCATCATCCTCGAGGAATCGAAGGTGCCGGTGCTGGTCGATGCCGGTGTGGGCACTGCCTCCGACGCCACCATCGCCATGGAGCTGGGTTGCGAGGCGGTACTGATGAACAGCGCCATTGCCGAAGCGCAGAATCCGGTGCTGATGGCGCGCGCCATGCAGCATGCCGTCGAGGCCGGTCGCCTGGCTTACCTGGCCGGTCGTATGCCGAAGAAACTCTATGCCAGTGCGTCGTCGCCGCTGACTGGCCTGATCAACTAAGGATGACGATTTGCTGCGTGCCGGCTCGCTGGCACGCCAAGTCGTAAAGCACTCTACAAGAGCACAGCATGACCGATACCCAACAGCCCGAACTGACCGAAGACGGTCGCCAGCGTCGCACCATCAAGAGTTTCGTGATGCGTGCCGGGCGCATGACCGAAGGCCAGCAGCGCGGCCTGGACAAGGGCTGGCCATTGTTCGGCCTGGAGCTGGAGGATGGCCTGCGTGACTTCGACCAGGTATTCGGTCGTAGCGCGCCGCGTACCTTCGAGATCGGCTTCGGCATGGGGCATTCCACTCTGGAGATGGCCGCCGCCGCGCCTGAGCAGGATTTCATCGGTGTCGAGGTGCACAAGCCCGGCGTCGGTGCGCTGCTGAGCGGCGCGATGGTGCAGAATCTGAGCAACATTCGCGTCTACAGCTGCGATGCGCTGGAAGTACTGCGCGACTGCGTAGCCGATGCCAGCCTCGATCGCGTGCTGCTGTTTTTCCCGGACCCTTGGCACAAATCGCGGCACCACAAGCGCCGTATCGTCCAGCCGGCGTTCGCCGAACTGGTGCGCAGCAAGCTGAAGGTGGGTGGTGTTTTGCATATGGCTACCGACTGGGAGAACTATGCTGAGCACATGCTCGAAGTGATGAACGCGGCGCCTGGCTACCGCAACCTGGCGGCCGATGGCACCTATGTGCCGCGCCCTGAAGAGCGCCCGGTGACCAAGTTCGAGCGCCGTGGTGAGCGTCTTGGCCACGGTGTATGGGATCTCAAGTTCCAGCGCCAGAGCTGAGGATCGCTTCGCGATCCTTGGGTGGATCGACCCGAATCAGAACCAGCAGGATGCACCACTAGATCGGGATAACCCGACGGCCAGGACGGCACCTCACCGCAAGACACAACAACGATAAGTGCGCCTGCAAGGCGTGCAGACATTAGCGGTGCCGCTGTCATGGCGCCGCGAGGAGAGCATTGTGTTGAGATCGGTTTCCATTCTTCTGCTGACTGCCCTGGCGTTTCAGGCTCAAGCCAAGGTCGATGCCAGCCAGGTCGCACGCCTGGGGCAGGACCTGACCCCGCTGGGTGGCGAACGCGCCGCTAATGCCGCGGGCACCATCCCGGTTTGGACGGGCGGCCTGGCCACGCCGCCGGCCAACTACCAGACGGGCATGCATCACCCGGATCCCTACGCTGACGACAAACTGTTGTACCGGGTCGACAGCCAGAACCTGGCGCAGTATGAACAACAGCTGCCGGTTGGCCTCAAGACCCTGCTGCAGCAGAACCCCAGCTTCTACCTGCGCGTATTCCCAACCCGGCGCAGTGCGGCCGCGCCGCAGCGCATCTACGATGCGACGCGCTTCAACGCGCTGAACACCGAGCTGATTTCCGGTGGTAATGGCGTCCAGGGCGCGGCGGCTGGCGTGCCGTTCCCGCTGCCGCAGAATGGCCAGGAGGCTATCTGGAACCACATCATGCGTTACCGTGGCGACCAGATCAGCATGGCCACCAACCAGGCGGCAGTGCTCGCCAACGGCAGCTACAACCTGCTCAAGCTCGAGCGCGACGTCTACTTCCTCTATGGCCGTGAAGGCGTCGCCCCGCAGGATCTGGACAACACCCTGTTCTACTACAAGTACAAGGTGGTGGCACCGGCCAAGCTGGCCGGTTCGGCTCTGGTGGTGCAGGAAACCCTCGATCAGGTGCTGGCGATTCGCAAGGCCTGGCGCTTCAACCGTGGCGAGCGTCGCGTCCGTCGCCTGCCGATGCTCGCCTACGACACCCTGCAGCCTGATACCAACGGCATGGCTACCGCCGACCAGGTCGACTCGTACAACGGCGCCCCGGACCGCTACGAGTGGCAACTGCTGGGCAAGCGCGAAATGCTGGTGCCTTACAACAGTTACGCCGTGCATCAGAAGGGCATTCCCTATGCCGATATCCTGCAGGCCAAGCACATCAACCCAGAGCTGCTGCGCTACGAGCTGCACCGCGTCTGGGTGGTAGAGGCCGATCTGCGCAAGGGCTTCAGCCATCCCTACGGCAAGCGTCGTTTCTACCTCGACGAGGACAGCTGGCAGATCCTCGCCGTCGACCTGTATGACCGCAGCGGCAACCTGATCGGCCTGCAGGAAGCCCATCCGATCAGCTACTACGATGTGCCGATGTTCGGCTCGACCCTGGAGACGATCTACGACTTCAAGGGCGGCCGCTACTTCGCCGACGGGTTGGATAACAACGAGAAGATGTACGACTTCAACGCCAGGTTGGGCCCGCGCGACTTCACCCCGCAGGCGCTGCGCCGCGAAGGTAATTGAGTCAGTCGTGTCGTCCGAGAAAGCCACCCATGAGGTGGCTTTCTCATTGCAGGATGGCTAATTGCGGTCGGCCAATATGCCGATGACCGCGAAGATCAGGATCAGCACCGGCGCCAGGGTGTAGTTGTTGAAGTGCGCCAGGCCGTTGGCCAGCCAGGGTGTGAGGAAGACGATTGCCAAGCCGTAACCGACCGCGCAGAACACCACGAACAGCAGGGTGCGCAGCACGAAGTTGAGGTTGCCGATGGTGCGCTGAACCCAGGCGTTGATGGCAGGGCCGAACAGCACCAGCAGGGTGGCCATGATGGCCAGAGATATGTCGCTGAGGTGGCTGCGGCTCCAGCGCGAGAGGGTGATGATCAGGTCCAGTAGCAGATCCATGCAGGCTCCTTCAGTGCAGCGCGACGTGAGCGATGGCCGCGCGAATCAGACGCGTTAGCCTACCGGATTCATGCCGTGCTGTGGGTGAACTACGCCAGGAACTGCTGCAGCAGGTCGTTGAGAAACAGCTGACCCTTCGCCGTAGCGACCAATCGCGTGTCGTCGGCTTGCAACAGGCCCAGGCGTTCGGCTTCGCGGCGTGCCTGTTCGAGCTGCTGCAACGGCAGGCCGGTGCGCTGGCTGAATAGCTCGGCCGGCGCGCCTTCGCTCAGGCGCAGTACATTCATCAGAAACTCGAAGGGCAGTTCGTCGGCTTGCAGCAGGCGCTCGCCGGCCTGAAATGCCTTGGCCGGGTCGAGGTAGTCCTTTGGCAGGCGGGTTTTCCAAGTGCGCAGGATGCGTCCGTCCGGCGTGCTCAGCTTGGCGTGGGCGCCCGCACCAATGCCGAGAAAATCCCCGAAGGTCCAGTAGTTGAGGTTGTGCCGCGCCTGCTTGCCGGGCTGGGCATAGGCGGACACTTCGTACTGGGCGTAGCCCTCGGCCGCGAGCAGGGCCTGTCCGGCTTCCTGGATATCCCACAGCAGATCATCCTCGGGCAGCTCGGGCGGCTGGCTCCAGAACACCGTGTTCGGCTCCATGGTCAGTTGATACCAGGACAGGTGCGTGGGTGCCTGGGCGATGGCGGTGCGCAGATCGAACAGGGCGTCTTCGATGCTCTGTTCGGGCAGGCCGTGCATCAGATCGAGGTTGAAGTTGTCGAAGCCGGCAGCGCGGGCCATATCGGCGGCACGGATGGCTTCGTCGCCATTGTGGATGCGCCCCAGTGCCTTGAGCTTGGCCTCCTGGAAGCTCTGCACGCCGATGGACAGGCGATTGATGCCGAGGCTGCGGTAACCCTTGAATTTGGCCTGCTCGAAGGTGCCGGGATTGGCCTCCAAGGTGATTTCGATGTCCGGCGCGAAGGCGATACGCCGTTCGACGCCTGCCAGCAGACGGCCCAGGGCGCGGTCGGAGAACAGGCTGGGCGTGCCGCCGCCGAAGAAGATCGAGGTCAGTGACCGGCTATGGGCGTGCTGCAGATCGATATCAAGGTCAGCCAATAGTGCGTCGACGTATTCATCCTCTGGCAGCGTCGGCCCGGCTGCATGGGAATTGAAGTCGCAGTAAGGGCATTTGCGCACGCACCACGGGATGTGGATATACAGCGCGAGGGGCGGGAGCAGGAAACTCCCGCCAGTGGTATCGCTCATGCCAGCCCCAGGCGCTGCTTGAGCAGTGCCATGGCGCGGGCGCGGTGACTGAGGCGGTTCTTCTGTTCGGCCGGCAGCTCGGCGCTGGAGCATTCGCTCTCCGGCACCCAGAACAGCGGGTCGTAGCCGAAGCCGTGTTCGCCGCGTGCCTCATGCAGGATGCGGCCATGCCACAGACCTTCGCAGAGAATCGGCAGCGGGTCGTCGGCATGCCGTACCAGCGCCAGGGCGCAGACGAACTGGGCGCCGCGCTGGGCGTCCGGCACCTCTTTCAGGGCATCGAGCAGCTTGGCGTTGTTCGCCGCATCGCCCTTGCCGTCGGCGTAGCGCGCTGAGTAGATGCCGGGCGCGCCGCCGAGGAAATCCACAGCCAGGCCGGAGTCGTCGGCCAGTGCCGGCAGGCCGGAGATGCGCGCAGCGTTGCGCGCCTTGAGGATGGCGTTCTCGACGAACGACAGGCCGGTCTCTTCCGGCTCGACCTGGCTGAATTCACCGATGGAACGCACGCGCACGGCGTCGCCGAGCATGGCCTGCAGCTCTTTGAGCTTGCCGGCGTTATGGCTGGCCAGTACCAACTCTGTGAAATTAGTCATCCGGGAACATTTCCTGGTTGAAGGTGATGCGGTGTGCGTCGTCGCCCTGACGGACGTCGAGGGTAAAGCTCAGCATTTCACGGCTGGAGAAGGGAAACTGCGCCAGGTAGTAGATGGCACCGCTTTCCGTGATCTGGCGAAAGCTCAGCGGCGTGCGTTTGCCCAGCAGGTCCTTCACTTCGCCACCCACCACCGCCATGCTGGGCTTGCCGGCCTTGAGCACGGCGACGTTGATCACGCCCTGTGTCTTGCTGCGGGTCAGCCCGGTGGCTGTGGCGATGTCAGGCTGGATGAAGCTGGAATTGAACACGCTGTAGTGCACGTCGAGATCGCCGAAGCTTTGCTTGCGCTCGGCAGCAGCCGGCAGGGCCAGGCACAGGGCAATCAGGAAGGGGATGATGCGGCGCATGATGTTCTCCTCGTTCAGACCGCGACGCGGTGGCCGGCCAGGCCAGCGGCGCTGATGCGGTAGATGCCGATCTCGCCCAGCAGGTTGGGCCAGATGCGGCTTGCCAGGCCGTGGTGGTGTTCGTGATCGACCGCCAGGCGTTCTTCCACGCGGGCACCTTGGGCGTGACAGAGGCGCTCGAAGTCCTCGAAGGTGCAGAAGTGGATGTTCGGCGTGTTGTACCAGGTATAGGGCAGGAAGTCCGACACCGGCATGCGACCTTTTGTCGTCAGGTACCAGCGGCAGCGCCAGTGGCCGAAGTTGGGGAAGGTGATGATGCAGGTCTTGCCGACCCGCAGCATTTCGGCCAAGACTTTGTCCGGGTAATGCAGCGCTTGCAGCGACTGGGTCATGACCACCACATCGAAGCTGTTGCTGGCGAAGTTGCCCAGGCCCAGGTCGAGGTTCTGCTCGATGACGTTGACGCCGCGCTCGATGCACAGGGCGATCTTGTCCGGGTCGATTTCCAGGCCGTAGCCGGCCACCTGCTTGTTGTCGCGCAGCCAGGCGAGCAGCTCGCCGTCGCCGCAGCCCAGGTCGAGCACGCGGCTGCCCGGGGCGATCCATTCCTGGATGATGTCCAGATCCGCACGCATGCTCATACCTCGATTCGCTTCATGTAGCTGCCGAATGCCTGCAGGTAACGCGGGATCGGCATGAGGAAGGCGTCATGGCCCTGCGGTGCGTCGATCTCCAGGTAACAGACGTTCTTCTTCGCCGCCAGCAGGGCATCGACGATCTCCCGCGAGCGGGCCGGGGAGAAACGCCAGTCGGTGGTGAAGGACATCAGGCAGAAGTCCGCCTTGGCCACGGCCAGGGTCTGCGCCAGGTCGCCATCATTCGCGGCGGCCGGGTCGAAGTAGTCCAGCGCTTTGGTCATCAGCAGGTAGGTGTTGGCGTCGAAGCGGCCGGAGAACTCCTCGCCCTGGTAGCGCAGGTAGCTTTCCACCTGGAACTCGACGCTGTGAAAGTCGTAGTTGAGCTTTTCGCTCTTAAGGCCACGGCCGAATTTCTCGCCCATGGCGTCATCGGACAGGTAGGTGATGTGGCCAACCATGCGTGCCAGCATCAGGCCGCGCTTGGGGATCACGCCCTGTTCCTGGAAATGACCGCCGTGGAATTCCGGGTCGGTG
The DNA here is from genome assembly GCF_900115475.1 of Ectopseudomonas composti. Lineage (GTDB taxonomy): Bacteria > Pseudomonadota > Gammaproteobacteria > Pseudomonadales > Pseudomonadaceae > Aquipseudomonas > Aquipseudomonas composti. Next base: position 208,609 of record NZ_FOWP01000008.1, on the reverse strand, counting down.
AGAATCGCCTGGCGCGCCACTTCGTTGAAGGCGATGTTCTGTGCCGACAGTTTGGGCGCCGAGGCAATGGCCAGGCAGTGGCGTACGCGCTCGGGATAGCTGATGGTCCACTGTATGGCCTGCATGCCGCCCAGGCTGCCGCCGATCACCGCTGCCCACTGCTGGATGCCGAGCACATCGGCCAGGCGCGCCTGGCTGTGCACCCAGTCTTCAACCGTCATCACCGGGAAATCGGCGCCGTAGGGCTTGCCAGTGGCCGGGTTGGTGCTGCTCGGGCCGGTGGAACCGTTGCAACCGCCGAGGTTATTGAGGCTGACGACGAAGAACTTGTTGGTATCGATCGGCTTGCCGGGGCCGATGCAGCTGTCCCACCAGCCGGGTTTTCGATCATCCGGGCTGTGGTAGCCGGCGGCGTGATGGTGGCCGGACAGGGCATGGCAGATCAGCAGCGCATTGCTGCGTGTGGCGTTCAGTTCGCCGTAGGTTTCTACGACCAGTTCGTACTCGGCCAGGCTGCGCCCGCAGGCCAACGCCAGGGGTTCGCTGAAGCGAAATACCTGGGGGCTGACCAGGCCGACGGAATCTTCGGGAAATGCAGTGGGCATGGAGGCGCTGCTAAGGAATCGGAGGAGGGCGCCAGTCTAAAGAGCACCGACCCGAGCGGCAAGCGAGCAAGCCCGCGAGCGCTCGGTGCTTTGCTATGTGCTACAGGCTGCGCGGCCGCGCTACGAGCGGCAGACTGACCACCTTGCCCTGACGCTGCACCGGTGCCGGACGACGCAGCACCCGCAGCATGTCGCTGGCCTGGGCCAGTTGCTGCTCCAGCTCTTCCTGGTAGCGTGCCAGTTGCACGCTGCGCTTGCGGGTCTGCTGGGTTTCCTGGGCCAGGGCCTTGAGGCGCAGCATATGGGTTTCCAGCATCTGCTTGTGCTCCAGGGTGTGCTGCATCAACGGCATCAGGGCATCGGCCGCCCATTGCTCGGCATCCACACGCAGGCGTTGGTGCAGGCCGATCACTTCCTGGGCCAGGGTGGCGAAGAAGCGTCGGGTCAGGCTGCGCTGCTCGGTGAGCAGGGTCTTGACGTGCAGGCGGAACTGATCGCCCTTGGCCTGCAGCTTTTTCAGGTCACGTAGGTAGCGCTGGATCTTGAATTGCGGGGCGTCGACGCCACCCAGCGGATTGTCTTCGTTGTGTCGGCGATAGATGGCGGCGACCATCTTGTTGGCCATGTCGGCTTCGTGCTGCAGGTTGTGCAGGTCCTGCTCCACGGCGCGGAAGAAGTGCAGGATGGCCTGGTTGATGCCCAGGGTGGTCCAGCTGCCGGTGAGGTTGCGTCGAACTTCGCTCAGGTGCTGCTCCAGGCGCTCGGCGCGGGCGGCATGGCGCAGCAACTGGCCCTGACGCTGCAGCAGACGCTGGTTGGTCTTCAGGCCGAGCAGGCGCTTGTGGTGCTGGTTGTGGTCTTCCTTGGTCTTGGCGGTCAGCTCGAACAGCAGCTGGCCGTTGTCCTGCTGATGGTTGCCGAGCAGGGCCAGCTGTTCGCTGACTTTCTCCAGGCGCAGGTTGAGCACGTGTTGGCTGTTGTTCAGCAGCGCCAGCACCTGACGCACCACATGGTCTTCGATCAGGCGTTCCTTCTGCGCGACGATACGCTCGCACAGCAGGTTCTCCAGATTGGCCATCTGACTGCGCGTCAGCAGCGCCTCGTCCTTGCGCACCTTGGCCAGCAGTGCCTGCTTGGCCGACAGTGGCAATACGTCCTGCTTGGCAATGCCCAGCTGTTTGGCGGTGGCGCTCTGGATCTGGCTGATGGCGTTCTGCACGAAGGTCTCGCCGGCGAGGTCGTCCCATAGCACGTCGATCTTGTTCAGCACGGCGAACAGGCTGGTTTGCGCATCCTCGTCGAGCTGGCGAATGTGCTGCTGCCAGATGTGCATGTCACTGGCGGTGACGCCGGTATCGGCAGACAGCAGGAAGATGATGGCCTGGGCGCTGGGCAGCATCGACAGGGTCAGTTCGGGCTCGCTGCCCAGGGCGTTGAGGCCGGGCGTGTCGAGAATGCGCAGGCCCTGGCGCAGCAGCGGGTGATTGAAGTTGACCATCGCGTGGCGCCAGGCCGGTACCAGCACCTGGCCGCGCTTGCCGGTACCTTCGAGCATGTCCGGGTGAAAACCGAGCTGAATCGCCTGCTCCACAAGCATCGGCTTGGTCTTGGCCACCTGGCTGAAGGCCAGCGCCATGTTGGCTGGGTCGCTGGTATCCAGCGGGATATTCACCCAATGCCGAGGAATGCGTTTGAACTGCGCGACGCTGGCCGAGGCGGTGCGGGTCTCGATGGGCAGCAGGCGAATGTAGGGGCGTTCCGAGCGCGGGTCGAAGAACAGCTCAGTGGGGCACATGGTGGTGCGCCCGGCATGCGAAGGCAGCATGCGCTGGCCGTACTCGGAGAAGAACAGGCTGTTGATCAGTTCGGTCTTGCCGCGCGAGAACTCGCCGACGAAGGCCAGGGTGATGTGATCGGTACGCAGGATCTTCAGCGCGCGTTCGAGCCTGGCCTGCACCGCCTCGGAGTTGAGGCGATTGTGTTCCAGCCAGCTGCGATAACGCGTGATCTCGCGCATCAGTTCGCGTTTCCAGGCGACGTAGGCGTCAACCTGCTGGCTGAGACGTTCCATGCTCATCCTGGCTCTCCTCTCTGCAAGATCATCCACTTGCGGGGCTGCGTGACGGTTCGATTGGCTTGGCCGCCAGGACGCACGGCATTCGCGAGAATAGCCTGCATTATGCGAGCTACAAGGCAGGCGTCAATTGGCCACTTCTACCATCCCGCCTTATGGTCGGCTCGGGCGGCTGAGTGGTCGTTAGGCGCGCTGCAGGCCGGGAATCGGCGGCAGGCTGCGTGGGGCGCGGATGCGCAGGCGCTTATGCCGATTGAGTTCGCCGCTTTCCAGGCTCACCTGGCTCTTGGCAACACCGAAAGCCTTGGCCAGAAAGGCCAGCAGGTGGGCGTTGGCCTTGCCGTCGACCGGCGGGGCGGTGAGGCGGATCTTCAGCCGCTCACCCTGCAGTCCGGCGAACTCGTCCTTGCTCGCCTTGGGCTGCAAGTGGCAGTCGAGGATCAGGTCCTCGCCATCCCAGCGGTAGAAACTCACCCTCAGAGGAAGGGGCTGAGCATCGGTGGCAAACCGGTGGAGGCCGCCAGGCCGCCAATCACGAAGCGGTCGATCAGGTTGATGGTGATGAAGGCGAAGATCGGCGAGATATCCAGGCCGCCAAGGTTCGGCAGCAGCTTGCGAAACGGTGCCAGCAGCGGTTCGCAGATCTGGTTCACCAACTGGGCGCCCGGGTTGTAGCTGCCCGGGGCGACCCAGGAGAGGATCACGCTGATGATCAGGGCGAAGAAGAACACCTTGAGAAACAGCGAGGTCACGCCAATCATCGACCACACCAGCAACTGCAGGATGAAGCCGCCGACGTTGTAGCCCATCAGGGTCAGGGTGACGATCATCAGCAGCAGTTGCACCACAATGGCCAAGACCAGCGAGGCCAGATCCAGGCCGGCGAAACCGGGGATGATCCGGCGTAGCGGCGTCACCAGCGGTTGCGTGGCCTTGACGATGAACTGGCTCAGCGGGTTGTAGAAGTCGGCCCGCACCAGTTGCAGGATGAACCGCAGCAGCACGATCAGCAGATACAGGCTACCGAGGGTCTGAATGATGTAGATCAGGGCTTCGATGAATCCGGACATGTGTGCTTCCTTATTGACCCAGTTGTTCGGCTAGTTCGGCCGAGCGATTGGCGGCGGCATTCAGTGCTTGTTGTACCAGCGCTTCGAAGCCGCCAGCCTGGAACGTTTTGATCGCCGCTTCGGTGGTTCCGTTCGGCGAGGTAACACGGCGACGCAGTTCGGCCGCGTCGACATCGCTTTCACTGGCCATGCGTGCGGCGCCCAGCGCGGTCTGAATGCTCAGACGCGCAGCGGTTTCGCGTGGCAGGCCGAGTTTCTCGCCAGCCTCGGTCATCGCTTCGATCAGCAGAAAGAAATAGGCCGGGCCACTGCCGGAGACGGCGGTGACGGCGTCGAGCTGGGCTTCTTCGTCCAGCCACAGGGCCAGGCCGACGGCGCTGAGCACCTGCTCGGCCTGATCTTTCTGCGTGGCGCTGACGCGCGGGTTGGCGAACAGCCCGGATACGCCCTGGCGCAGCAACGCTGGGGTGTTGGGCATGCAGCGCACCACAGGACGCTGGCCCAGCCAGTTTTCCAGGCTGGCGCAGCTGATGCCGGCGGCGATGGAGATGATCACCTGGTTGGGCGCCAGGTGCGCGGCCAGATCCAGGCATACCGCCTTCATGATCTGCGGCTTGACCGCCAGCACGATCAGGTCGGCGCCTTTGATCGCTTCGGCGTTATCCGCGAAGGTGACGATGCCGTGCTCCTGCTGCAGGCGTGCACGTTGTTCGCTACCGGGCTCGCTGGCTCGGATGGCGCCAGCGGGTACGCCCTGCGCACGCAGGCCGCCAATCAGGCTGGCAGCCATGTTGCCGGCGCCGACGAAGGCGATGATCGGGTTGCTCATTGCAGAAATTCCTTCATTCAGTGAGTGGGCTGGCCGTAATCGCGGGCGCCGAACAGGGCGGTGCCGATGCGTACCCAGGTGGCGCCTTCGGCGATGGCGGCTTCCAGGTCGTGGCTCATGCCCATGGACAGGGTATCGAGGTTCAGCGCCAGCTCATCGCGCAGTTGGCGCACGCGGGCGAAGGCTGCGTGTTGTTCCGTCACATTGTCGGTGGGTTCCGGGATCGCCATCAGCCCGCGCAGACGCAGGTTGGGCAGCGCGGCGACGGCCTTGGCCAGCTCAGGCAGCTCGTCGGGGCTGCAACCGGATTTGCTGTCCTCAGCGCTGACGTTGACCTGCAGGCAGATGTTCAGCGGCGGCAGGTGCGCTGGGCGCTGGTCGGACAGGCGTTGGGCGATTTTCAGGCGATCCACCGAATGTACCCAGTCGAAATGCTCGGCGATGGGCCGGGTCTTGTTCGATTGAATGGGGCCTATGAAGTGCCAGATCAAGGGCAGGTCGCTCAGTTCTGCCTGTTTTTCCAGGGCTTCCTGCAGATAGTTTTCGCCGAAATCGCACAGGCCTGCGGCATGGGCTTCGCGAATGGCGCCTGCCGGTTTGGTCTTGCTCACCGCGAGCAGACCGATATCCGCCAAATTACGCTGCGAGGCTTGCGCCGCCTCACGGATGCGCACTCCGACCTTTGCAATATTCTCTGCTATCGTGGACATTACCTGCGCTCTACAAAGCCCGACCTTTAGAGAGGGCGTCTACAAATTGCTGCGCTCGGCCATGCTGCGTTGAAGTCACCCTGAAAATGCTCATGTACAGCTCGTACACTGCGCTTTTTTGTCTGACTTCGTCTTGCCTGACCTTCGTTCGCCGCTTTGTAAACAGCCTCCAGGGGATCGCGGCATTCTACCTGCTTGCTTGTAATTGGGGAGTCCCATGGATATCACTGAGCTGCTCGCCTTCAGCGCCAAGCAAGGCGCGTCGGATTTGCACCTCTCGGCTGGCTTGCCGCCGATGATCCGCGTTGACGGCGATGTACGCCGCATCAACCTGCCGCCGCTGGATCACAAGCAGGTCCATGCGCTGATCTACGACATCATGAACGACAAGCAGCGCAAGGATTTCGAAGAGTTCCTCGAGACCGACTTCTCCTTCGAAGTACCGGGTGTGGCGCGCTTCCGGGTCAACGCCTTCAATCAGAACCGTGGCGCCGGTGCGGTGTTCCGTACCATTCCGTCGAAGGTACTGACCATGGAAGACCTGGGTATGGGCGAGGTGTTCCGCAAGATCACCGACGTACCGCGCGGCCTGGTACTGGTCACCGGCCCCACCGGTTCGGGCAAGTCGACCACCCTGGCGGCGATGCTCGACTACCTCAACAGCAACAAGTACCACCATATCCTGACCATCGAAGACCCCATCGAATTCGTCCACGAATCGAAGAAGTGCCTGGTCAACCAGCGTGAGGTGCACCGCGACACCCACGGCTTCTCCGAAGCGCTGCGTTCGGCTCTGCGTGAAGACCCGGACATCATTCTGGTGGGTGAGATGCGCGACCTGGAAACCATCCGCCTAGCGCTGACCGCCGCGGAAACCGGTCACCTGGTGTTCGGCACCCTGCACACCACCTCCGCGGCCAAGACCATCGACCGGGTGGTCGACGTGTTCCCGGCCGAAGAGAAGTCCATGGTGCGTTCGATGCTTTCCGAATCGCTGCAGGCGGTAATCTCGCAGACCCTGCTGAAGAAGATCGGTGGCGGCCGCGTGGCGGCGCACGAAATCATGATCGGTACGCCGGCCATCCGTAACCTGATCCGCGAGGACAAGGTGGCGCAGATGTATTCGGCGATCCAGACCGGTGGCGCTTTGGGTATGCAGACTCTGGATGCCTGCCTGAAGACGCTGATATCCAAGGGGCTGGTCAGCCGCGACAGCGCGCGCGAAAAGGCCAAGAGCCCCGAGAGCCTCTAGGAACTGGTGTAGGAGCGAGCATCGCGAGCGAAGCTTTTGGCGTCACCCTGTTCGCGAGCACAGCTCACTCCTATGATTTGGCAGACAGTTGCCGAACGGCATTGCATACAACGCGGCGAGAACGACGATGGAATTCGAAAAACTATTGCGCCTGATGGTCGAAAAAGGCGGCTCCGATCTGTTCATCACCGCTGGCGTACCGCCGTCGATGAAGGTCAATGGCAAGATCATGCCGGTGACCAAGAACGCCATGTCGCCGGAAATGACCCGCGAGACCGTGCTGGGCGTGATGAACGAGGCGCAACGCCGCGACTTCGCCGAGAACCACGAGTGCAACTTCGCCATCAGCGCCCGTGGCATCGGCCGTTTCCGCGTCAGTGCCTTCTACCAGCGCAACCTGGTGGGCATGGTGCTGCGCCGGATCGAGACCACCATCCCGACCATCGATGAACTCAAGCTGCCGGAAATCCTCAAGAAGCTGGCGCTGACCAAGCGCGGTCTGGTGCTGTTCGTCGGCGCTACCGGTACCGGTAAATCCACTTCGCTGGCGGCGATGATCGGCTACCGCAACAAGAACAGCAGTGGCCACATCATCTCCATCGAAGACCCGATCGAGTACATCCACCAGCACCAGAGCTGCATCGTCACCCAGCGCGAGGTGGGCATCGACACCGAGTCGTTCGAGGTGGCGCTGAAGAACACGCTGCGTCAGGCGCCGGACGTGATCCTCATCGGTGAGGTACGTACCCGCGAAACCATGGACCACGCCGTGGCCTTCGCCGAAACCGGCCACCTGTGTCTGGCCACCCTGCACGCCAACAACGCCAACCAGGCGCTGGACCGCATCATCAACTTCTTCCCCGCTGATCGGCAGAACCAGGTGTGGATGGACCTGTCGCTCAACCTCAAGGCCATCGTCGCCCAGCAACTGGTGCCGACCCCGGATGGCAAGGGCCGCCGTGCGGTGATCGAGGTGCTGATCAACACCCCGTTGGCCGCCGACCTGATCCGCAAGGGCGAGGTACATGAGCTCAAGAGCCTGATGAAGCGCTCTACCGAGCAGGGCATGCAGACCTTCGACCAGGCGCTGTACAACCTTTACACCCAGGGTGAGATCACCTACGAAGACGCGCTGCTCTATGCCGACTCGGCCAACGATCTGCGCCTGATGATCAAGCTCGGTTCGGAAACCGACGGCGATCATCTGACCAGCATGGCTCAGGGCCTGGCACTGGAAGTCAGCGAGGAAGATCCGGGGCGTCGCTTCCGCTGACGCTGCCAGACGGGGGACGCGATGCGTCCCCTTCGTTTATCTGGGCGATGCGTTTGCCCTTCCTGCCGGCCAGCACCAATGCCTGGCCATCACGCTGCGCGCCGGCACGCGCCTCGCTCATCAGTTGCGGAATCAGTGGTCCTTCCGGCAGGTGCTTCCAGAAACGCAGTGGCAGATGCTGCTGCATCACCGTGCGGTTGAGTCGTGCCGGGTTGAAGGTGCTGCCGTAGTAGGCCCGCCACAGGGCCTGGCCGTCATCCTCGGGTTGTTGCGCCCAGGCTTGCCATTGCGCCGGGCAGCGGCGCTCATGCTGCAGGCGCTGGCCATCCCAGAACACGCCATCGCGCGACGTTGCGATCAGCCAGCTGTGCTTGCCCAGGCGTTCGGCGAAGTGTCCGCTGGCCGAGGCGAGGATGTCGTGCGCAGGTTCGAACCAGGCGACGAAATCCGGCGCGCCTGCTGCCTGGCATGGCTGGAAACGCACAAAGGCATGCAGATGATGCGCTTCGCGGCGTACCGCCTTGAGCCGACGATGCAGCTCGCTGCCGTCGGGATCGCCGGCCAGCACGGCGCTGCGTTCACCCTGCACGAAGCGCCAGAGCACACGGTAGAGCAGACTCCAGCGTTCATCGCCGCGGTATTGCGCGGCGCTTTCCAGCAAATCGAGCAGTTCGAGGGATACGCGCAGGCGACCATTGGGCTCCGGTGCGCGCTCGGCGGGCTGGTCGAACAGGCCGGGCGCTGCCTCTTCATCCAGCCACTGCAACTGGTGCGGTGCCAGGCCCTGCAGCAGGGCACGGCGTGCGGCCTGGCGCCAGGTGGCGAAGGTGCCGTCGAAGCGCAGGCTGTGCATCACCACAACGCCATTTGTGCCGGGGTGTCGCGCAGCTGCTGGCGCAGTACCACGGACTCATGTTCGGCACGTGGCGGCCGGTAATCCTGGGTGACGATGAACGGCTTGGCTTTTTCCAGCACGCAGCGCAGACGGGTCAGGTCCTCGTAGCGGATGCGCCGTTCGCGTCGTAGCGCCCCCAGGCGCCGCGCGCTAAGCACGCCGATACCGGGCACACGAGCGATCAGCGACTCGTCGGCGCGGTTCAGATCCACCGGAAACTGCTCGCGATTGGCCAGGGCCCAGGCCAGCTTGGGGTCGATGTCCAGCGCCAGGTTGCCGGGGCCGGACAGCAGCTCCGTGGCGCTGAAGCCATAGCCGCGCATGAGAAAATCCGCCTGGTAAAGACGGTGCTCGCGCAGCAGCGGCGGCGCCTCGAAGGGTACGCTCTTCGGGCTCTGCGGAATCGGGCTGAACGCCGAGTAGTAGACGCGGCGCAGGCGGTAGTCGTGATACAGACTCTGGGCGTTGTGCAGGATGGTGCTGTCGTCGGTGGCATCGGCGCCGACGATCATCTGCGTGCTCTGCCCGGCCGGGGCGAAGCGCGGCGCGCGGTGTTCCTCCCTGGCCTCGCGCTCGCCGAGATGAATGTTATGCATGGCCTGGTGAATGCTGCCGACGTTCTTTTCCGGCGCCAGGCGCACCAGGCTGGTCTCGGTGGGCAGCTCGATATTGACGCTGAGGCGATCGGCATACAGGCCGGCTTCGGCGATCAGTTCCGGTGCGGCATCGGGGATGGTCTTGAGGTGAATGTAGCCGCGGAACTGGTGCTCCTGGCGCAGCAGCTTGGCGACGCGGATCAGCTGTTCCATGGTGTAGTCGGCCGAGCGGATGATGCCGGAGCTGAGGAACAGGCCGCTGATGCAGTTGCGCTTGTAGAAGTCCAGGGTCAACGTCACCACTTCCTCGGGGGTGAAGCGTGCGCGCGGCACATCGCTGGAGCGACGGTTGATGCAGTACTGGCAGTCGTACAGGCAGAAGTTGGTCAGCAGAATTTTCAGCAGCGCCACGCAGCGACCATCCGGCGTGTAGCTGTGGCAAATGCCCATGCCGTTGGTCGAGCCGATACCGTCCTTGCCCTTTGAACTGCGCTTTGGCGCGCCGCTGCTGGCGCAAGAGGCATCGTACTTGGCGGCGTCGGCGAGGATAGTGAGCTTTTCGATCAGTTGCATGGCATGCGACATCTATACTGTTTTTTTATACAGTATATGGGCGTCGTACAGCTATCAAGCCATTCGTGGTGTTGCGTCGCCTCAGGGCGCATGAAACCTTATCTCGGCACGCAGCGTCTGAAGCTGTATCTCGCACAAGGAGTTCGCCATGCAACGACAGGATACGCACAGCAAGCTGATCGGTTACCTGCTGTGGATCTTCGGTTTCCTCGGTTCGCACCGTTTTTACTACGGCAAGCCGGTAACCGGCACCATCTGGTTCTTCACTCTGGGACTGTTCTTTATCGGCTGGATCATCGACCTGTTCCTGATCCCGGCGATGGACCGTGAGGCCGATTTGCGTTTTACCGCAGGTGAAACCGATTACAACGTGGCGTGGATTCTGCTGACCTTCCTCGGCGTGTTCGGCGTGCACCGCATGTATCAGGGCAAGTGGATCACCGGGATCATCTACCTGTTCACCGGCGGCCTGTTCCTGGTCGGTGTCCTCTATGACTTCTGGACCCTCAATACGCAGATATCGATCAAGAACGCGCAGCGCGGTTGAGTTGTACGGTCTGCCCCCTCTCCCATTTATGGGAGAGGGCTGGGGAGAGGGTGGTTCAGGCGGTTCGGTGTTGCCGGATCGACCCTCTCCCCCGGCCCCTCTCCCGCAAGCGGGAGAGGGGAGGCAAGCGCCGTTGCCCGGAAGCAATCCGGGAGAAATGAAAAGGGCATCCCATGGGATGCCCTTTTTCGTAACGCTGGCGGGATCAGTCGTCGTTGTCGTCGTCATCCCCGCCGTCGACTTTCATGCCCAGTTCCTTGATCTTGCGCGTCAGGGTGTTGCGGCCCCAGCCGAGCAGTAGGGCGGCATCACGGCGGCGACCGGCGGTGTGCTTGAGGGCGGTCTCGATCATGATGCGCTCGAACGCAGGCACGGCAGTGTCGAGCAGGTTGGACTGGCCGCGGGCCAGGGCCTGGTCGGCCCACAGGCGCAGCGCCTGCTCCCAGTTGGTTACCGGCGCGGCGTCCTGCGGTTGGGTCAGCAGCTCTGGCGGCAGGTCATCGACGTGCACCTCGCGACCCGAGGCCATGACAGTGATCCAGCGGCAGGTGTTTTCCAGCTGGCGCACGTTGCCCGGCCAGGGCAGGTGCTTGAGATAGTCCTCGGTTTCGCTCTTGAGCAGCTTCGGCTCGACCGCCAGCTCCAGCGCCGCACGGGCGAGGAAGTGGTTGGCCAGGGTCGGAATATCTTCGCGGCGGTCGGCCAGGCGCGGGATATGGATGCGAATGACGTTGAGGCGATGGAACAGGTCTTCGCGGAACTTGCCGGCGGTCACCAGGGTTTCCAGATTCTGGTGGGTGGCGGCGATGATGCGCACGTCCACCTTGACCGGGGTGTGGCCGCCGACGCGGTAGAACTCGCCATCGGCCAGTACGCGCAGCAGACGGGTCTGGGTGTCGGCCGGCATGTCGCCGATCTCGTCGAGGAACAGGGTGCCGCCATCGGCCTGCTCGAAGCGACCGCGACGCTGGTTGGCGGCGCCGGTGAAGGCGCCTTTTTCATGGCCGAACAGCTCGGACTCCATCAGGTCCTTGGGGATCGCCGCCATGTTCAGGGCGATGAACGGAGCGGCCGCGCGTGGGCTGTGGCGATGCAAGGCGTGCGCCACCAGCTCCTTGCCGGTACCGGATTCGCCGTTGATCAGCACGGTGATATTGGAGTGGCTCAGGCGGCCGATGGCGCGGAACACCTCCTGCATCGCCGGCGCTTCGCCGATGATTTCCGGGGTGCGGGCCTGTGCGGCGGGCGCGGCCAGGCTTTGTTGTTCCTGCGCGTGCTGGAAGGCGCGCTTGACCAGCGATACGGCTTCGTCGACGTCGAACGGCTTGGGCAGGTACTCGAAGGCGCCGCCCTGGTAGCTGGCCACCGCGCTGTCCAGGTCCGAGTGCGCGGTCATGATGATCACCGGCAGGCGCGGGTACAGCTCGCGGATGCGTGCCAGCAGGTCGAGGCCGCTGGCACCGGGCATGCGGATGTCGGAGATGATCACATCTGGCTGTTGGCGGGTCAGGCGGGCGAGTACACCGTCGGCACTGTCGAAACTCTGGGTGGTCATGCCCTCCTGTTGCAGGGCCTTTTCCAGTACCCAGCGGATGGAACGATCGTCGTCGACAATCCAGACGGTTTCACTGCGGCTCATGGTGTGGGCGCTCCTTGTTCCAGCGGCAGGAAGATCGAGAATACGGTGTGGCCGGGATAGCTCTCGCACTCGATCAGCCCCTGGTGCTGGCTGATGATGTTCTGGGTGATGGCCAGGCCCAGGCCGGTGCCGTCGGCACGCCCGCTGACCATGGGATAGAAGATGGTTTCCTGCAGTTCCGGCGGGATGCCGGGACCGTTGTCGATGATCTCGACCTTGACCACCAGGCGATGGCGGGTGTGGCCGATGGTGAACTGGCGCAGGGTGCGGGTGCGCAGGCTGATGCGCCCGAGACCCATGTCATGCTTCTGCCCAGCGATGGCCTGCATGGCGTTGCGCACGATATTGAGCACGGCCTGGATCATCTGCTCACGGTCGATCAGCAGGTCCGGGATGCTCGGATCGTAGTCACGCACCAGAGTGATGCTGCCCTGGCTTTCCGCCTCGATCAGGTTGGCGACGCGCTCCAGCACCTCGTGCACGTTGGTCATCGCCAGCGAAGGCAGCTTGTTCGAGCCGAGCATGCGGTCGACCAGGTTACGCAGACGGTCGGCTTCTTCGATGATGACGTTGGTGTAATCCTTGAGCTCTTCGTTGGGCAGTTCGCGCGACAGCAGTTGTGCCGCGCCACGAATGCCGCCGAGCGGATTCTTGATCTCGTGAGCCAGGCCACGCACCAGCAGTTTAGTGGTCTCCTGCTTGGACAGCTGCGCCTCTTCCTTGGTGATGCGCAGCAGGCGGTCGCGCGGGTGTACCTCCAGCAGCAGCAGGGTTTCGCCCTTGCTGAACAGCGGCGTCACCGCGTAGTCCACGGTCAGCGTCTGGCCGGTGACCGAGGTCAGCACGGCTTCGCGCTTGTTGAACGGATGCGCCTGCTCCACCGCCTGGCGCAGTGACGACAGTGCCTCGGGCGATTCGGTGAACAGGTCACTGATGAACTGGCCATGGCTGCGCTGGCCGCTGACGGCCAGGAGCATTTCCGCCGCTGGGTTCATGTACTCAAGGCACAGTTGGCTGTTGAGCAGCAGGGTGGCGGTGGTCAGGTTATCGAGTAGCAGGCGGTGCAGCGCGTCATTAATGGTCATAGGCAGTGCTTTCCGGCAATGGGCGGGAAAATGCAAGAAGCAAACCAAGGCCCCGAAAAGACGCATTATTTGTGCGGTCTGCCAGGTTTTGGTGGTGCTGCGGCGCGGCTGAGTGGAGAAAAGCGACCCAAAACGGGGAGAGCTTAGGAGGTGGTGCGCCAGATTGCACCGTTAAGGTGCAATCTGTTTCAGAAGAAAGGAAGGATGCTGACTTCTTCCTTGGGCTTGTCTTTCAGCGGGCATTCGGGGCGCACACCGTACTCTTCTTTCTTGCACGGATTGACCTTGCGTTTCTGCGCCAGGGTCATGCGGTGCATGTGGAAGGGCTGCGCGGGGGTGCGTTCGACGATGAGGCCGGCAGCGTCGAGAATTTCTGCCACCAGTTGGTGCGTGCCGCGGTCGACATGCTGCAGGGAGAACACCGGGCTGCGGCTGATCTCGCCTTGAGGTTCGCCGTCGAGCAGCAGTCGGTAGCTATGGCCGGGCAGCAAGCCCGGTTCGCTGGTGAGGGTGACGATCATGTCGCCGGAACCGTTATGGATCGAGGCGTCCGGCTCCGGCACGAGAATGCGCAGCACCTGATAGTGCACGGCAGGCTTGGTGACGGCAGGCGGGGCAACGCGCACCGTGGGTGCGGGCTGATTCAGCGCCGCGCTGTTGGACGGCGCCAGCATCACCCGCTCGGCATTGCTGTTGCGTGGTTTGTCGGTGAATACGCGGTTACCTTCGGCGTCGATGTAGGTATAGACCTGAGCCGAAGCCACTTGGGTGATGAACAGCAGGCAGAGCAGCAGTGCACGCATCGTGATCAGTTCGTCGGTCTCGGGGTTGGACGCGGAGTCGGTCGTGGTGGCGTGACCGGTGGGCGAGCAGGGCTGTTGACGCTGATGCGCTGCACGGTGAAAGTTTCGCTGTTGCTCTGCTGGACGATGCGCTCACCGGCTACCACCGCCACCGCCAGGCTGTGTTCGCCGCGGTCGAGGTTGGTCAATTGTAGGCTGGGCACGTTGCTGGCCTGGCCATAGGGGTTGCCATCGAGAATCAGGCGTAGCTGGTGGCCGGGCTGCAGGCGCGGCTGAATGTTCACGCCGACGATGAAGGTGCCGTTGTTGGCGCGCATGGCTTCATCATCCGGGATGCCGGTCAGGCTCAGCACCGAGTAGGGCGCTTCGCTCTGCGCCGGGGTGTTGTCGGTCGCAGGAATGCTCGGCGTCTGCATCTCCACCGTGTTGGTCGGGGGCAGATTGACGCTTTCGGCTGCAGTGCCATCGGGTGGCTGATTGGTGAAGACCGTGTTGCCGTTGGCGTCGGTGTATTTGTAGATCTGCGCACTGGCCGGTAGGGCCAGGGCGAGCAGCAGGCAGGCGAGTAACGGGCGCATGGGCCGATCCTTCCGCGGGTGATGCGCTAAGCCTTGCACTGCTATCGGTTCCTGGCAAGCGCAGGGCGCTATGGCTGTGATGTTTGGCCACAAATCGGCGCGGATCATGGGAGCCGCTTGCGCAGGGCCTCGGGCTCTCGGTGCGCACGGCGCACCCTACCGGTGGAACATGAAAAAGCCCCGCCAGGCAGTGCCGGGCGGGGCTTTCGAAAGCGCCGCACGAGGCGGCTCAGACTGGCTTAGACGCTGTAGTACAGGTCGTATTCCAGCGGGTGTACGAAGGTGCGTACCTTGATTTCTTCTTCGGACTTCAGCTCGATGTAGGCATCGATGAAGTCGTCGGAGAACACGCCGCCCTTGGTCAGGAACGCACGGCCCTTGTCCAGCTCTTCCAGGGCTTCTTTCAGGCTGCCGCACACTTGCGGGATCAGCTTGCCTTCTTCCGGCGGCAGGTCGTACAGGTTCTTGTCGGCAGCATCGCCCGGGTGGATCTTGTTCTGGATACCGTCGATACCGGCCATCAGCAGAGCAGCGAAGGCCAGGTACGGGTTGGCAGCCGGGTCCGGGAAGCGTGCTTCAATACGGCGAGCTTTCGGGCTGGACACGTACGGAATACGGATCGAGGCGGAGCGGTTGCGAGCCGAGTAAGCCAGCATCACCGGGGCTTCGAAACCTGGGACCAGACGCTTGTAGGAGTTGGTCGACGGGTTGGTGAAGCCGTTCAGTGCTTTACCGTGCTTGATGATGCCGCCGATGAAGTACAGAGCGGTATCGGACAGGCCGGCATAGCCTTCGCCGGAGAAGGTGTTCTTGCCATCTTTGGAGATGGACATGTGCACGTGCATACCCGAACCGTTGTCACCGTACAGTGGCTTCGGCATGAAGGTCGCGGTTTTGCCGTAGGCATCGGCCACGTTGTGTACGCAGTACTTCAGGGTCTGAACTTCGTCAGCCTTGGCTACCAGGGTGTTGAACTTCACGCCGATTTCGTTCTGACCGGCAGTCGCCACTTCGTGGTGGTGAACTTCGATGACCAGGCCCATTTCTTCCATGGCATTACACATGGCAGTACGGATTTCGTGGTCGTGGTCGCACGGCGGAACCGGGAAGTAACCGCCTTTGACGGCTGGACGGTGGCCTTTGTTGCCGCCTTCCACGTCCTGGTCGGTCATCCAGGAGCCTTGTTCGGAGTAGATCTTGAACATCGAACCGGAGATGTCGGACTTGAACTTCACTTCGTCGAAGATGAAGAACTCGGGCTCCGGGCCAACGAATACGGTGTCACCGATGCCGGTGCCTTTGAGGAACTCTTCAGCGCGCTTGGCGATGGAGCGCGGGTCGCGGTCGTAGCCTTGCATGGTGCTCGGCTCGATGATGTCGCAGACCAGGATCAGGGTCGGCTCTTCGGTGAACGGGTCCAGAACAGCGGTGTCATCGACCGGCATCAGGATCATGTCGGAGGCTTCGATGCCTTTCCAGCCATGGATGGACGAGCCGTCAAACATTTTGCCGTGCTCGAAGAAATCTTCGTCCAGGGCGTCACGGGCCGGCATGGTCACGTGGTGCTGCTTGCCCTTGGTGTCGGTGAAGCGCAGGTCTACCCACTTCACGTCGTGTTCTTTGATCAGTTGAACAGCCTTAGACATGTTGTCCTCCAGGTGGAAAAGGCTCTTATCGATAAGCCTTGAAGATGCGGTGAAGCCCGGCGGGATAGTCCTCCAGGGCGACCTGCCTCACAAGGGAGCAAATTGCATGCCAGTGCCCTTTATTGGGCAGAGGCCACGAAACTCAGGTACTGCGCCGCCTGCGCGGCAATTTCGTATAGATATTTGCACCATTTAAGTGCTTAAAATTACGAGAAAGACCTGTTTTGGTGCGTTGATGGGGTGGTGCAGTATTTTTGGTCAAAGCTTGAACAATTTCCGCTATAATCCGCGCCCCTGTTTTTTCGCCGTCTCGAGCGTGCGCTCTATTCATGAAGCTCATCGTCAAAGTTTTCCCGGAAATCACCATCAAGAGCCGCCCGGTGCGCAAGCAGTTCATCCGCCAGTTGGGGAAGAACATTCGCTCCGTGCTGCGTGATCTTGACCCCGAACTGCGGGTGACGGGTGTCTGGGACAACCTTGAGGTCGAAACCGATCTGGACGATCCCAAGCTGCTCGCCGAGATGACCGAACGCCTGCGCAACACACCGGGCATCGGCCTGTTCCTCGAGGTCAATGAATACCCGCTGGGCGATCTCGACGAGATCACCGAGCACTGCAAGCGCCACTACGCCGACCAGTTGCCGGGCAAGATCTTCGCCGTGCGCTGCAAGCGCGGTGGCAAGCACGCGTTTTCCTCCATCGACGTCGAGCGTCACGTCGGTTCGCGCCTGCGTCTGGAGTGCGGTGCTGCCGGCATCGACCTGAAGAAGCCGGACGTCGAAGTGCGCATGGAGATTCGCGACCAGCGCCTGTTTGTGGTGCATAACCGCCACGAAGGCCTCGGTGGTTACCCGCTGGGCTCGCTGGAACAGACCCTGGTGCTGATGAGCGGCGGCTTCGACTCCACCGTCGCGGCCTATCAGATGATGCGCCGCGGCCTGGTCAGCCACTTCTGCTTCTTCAATCTCGGTGGCCGTGCCCATGAGTTGGGCGTGATGGAAGTGGCGCACTATATATGGCAGAAGTTCGGCCGCTCGCAGCGCGTGCTGTTCGTCAGCGTGCCGTTCGAAGAAGTGGTCGGCGAGATTCTCGGCAAGGTCGACAACAGCCAGATGGGCGTGATCCTCAAGCGCATGATGCTGCGCGCGGCCACCCGGGTCGCTGAAAAGCTTCAGATCGAGGCACTGGTCACCGGCGAGGCGATCAGCCAGGTCTCCAGCCAGACCCTGACCAATCTTGCTGTGATCGATTCGGCCACCGACATGCTGGTGATGCGCCCGCTGATCGCCAGCCACAAGCAGGACATCATCGACACCGCCACGCAGATCGGCACCGCCGAGTTCGCCAAGAACATGCCCGAGTATTGCGGCGTGATCTCGGTCAACCCGACCACCAAGGCCCGTGGTTATCGCGTGGAGAAAGAGGAGGCCCGCTTCGACATGGCCATCCTCGAGCGCGCCCTTGAGCGCGCCACTCAGTTGCCCATCGACCGCGTCATCGACGAGTTAGGCAAGGACGTGCAGATCGAGGAAGTGCGTGAAGCGCTGGCTGGGCAGATCGTCATCGACATCCGCCATCCCGACGCCGCCGAAGACGAGCCGCTGGACGTGCCTGGTATCGAGGTGCAAGCGCTGCCGTTCTATGCACTGAACAACAAATTCAAGGAACTGGATGAGAGCCGCCAGTACCTGCTGTATTGCGACAAGGGCGTCATGAGCCGCCTGCACGCCCACCATCTGCTGAGCGAGGGACATGCCAATGTGCGCGTTTATCGTCCGGCATAGAACGCCGGGGCTTAATGGCGGAAGTATCCGCCATCGCCCTCCCGACCGTTCAGCTCGCTGATCCCCTTTTCTTCATATTCGTCGTCCACGCTGGGCGACACACCGCATCCTCTGATCGAGATACACACAGTGATCGAAAATCTACGCAACATCGCCATCATCGCCCACGTCGACCATGGCAAGACCACCCTCGTCGACGCCCTGCTGCGTCAGTCCGGCACCCTCGAGCGTAACGAGCTCAACGACGAGCGCGTGATGGACAGCAACGACCAGGAAAAAGAGCGCGGCATTACCATTCTGGCCAAGAACACCGCCATCAAGTGGAACGACTACCGCATCAACATCGTCGACACCCCCGGCCACGCCGACTTCGGCGGTGAAGTAGAGCGTGTGATGTCCATGGTCGACTCCGTACTGCTGGTCGTTGACGCCCAGGACGGCCCGATGCCGCAAACCCGCTTCGTGACCAAGAAGGCCTTCGAAGCCGGCCTGCGTCCGATTGTCGTGATCAACAAGATCGACCGCCCGGGCGCGCGTCCTGATTGGGTCATGGATCAGATCTTCGATCTGTTCGACAACCTCGGTGCTACCGACGAGCAACTCGACTTCCAAGTCGTTTACGCCAGCGCCCTGAACGGCATCGCCGGTCTCGACCACAGCGACATGGCCGAAGACCTGACCCCGCTGTACCAGGCCATCGTTGACCACGTACCGGCACCGCAAGTCGACCTCGACGGCCCGTTCCAGATGCAAATTTCCGCGCTGGACTACAACAGCTTCCTCGGCATCATCGGCGTTGGCCGTATCGCTCGTGGCAAGGTCAAGCCGAACACCCCAGTGACTGCCATCGACGTCGACGGCAAGAAGCGTAACGGCCGTATCCTCAAGCTGATGGGCCACCACGGCCTGCACCGCGTCGACGTTGAAGAGGCCACCGCTGGTGACATCGTCTGCGTCAGCGGTATGGATCAGCTGTTCATCTCCGACACCCTGTGCGACATCAACAACGTCGAGGCGATGAAGCCGCTGACCGTTGATGAGCCGACCGTTTCCATGACCTTCCAGGTCAACGATTCGCCGTTCTGCGGTAAAGAAGGCAAGTTCGTCACCAGCCGTAACATCAAAGAGCGTCTGGACAAAGAGCTGCTGTACAACGTGGCCCTGCGCGTTGAAGAAGGCGACAGCGCCGACAAGTTCAAGGTCTCCGGCCGTGGTGAGCTGCACCTCTCGGTACTGATCGAAACCATGCGTCGCGAAGGCTTCGAAATGGGCGTTGGCCGTCCGGAAGTGATCATCCGTGAAGTGAACGGCGTCAAGCAGGAGCCGTTCGAGAACGTCACCATCGACATCCCTGAAGAATCCCAGGGCAAGGTCATGGAAGAGATGGGCCTGCGTAAGGGCGACCTGACCAACATGTCGCCGGACGGCAAAGGCCGTGTGCGCCTGGAATACAACATCCCGGCTCGCGGTCTGATCGGTTTCCGTAACCAGTTCCTGACCCTGACCAACGGCGCTGGCATCCTGACCTCGATCTTCGACCGTTACGACACCGTCAAGCCGGGCACCATGTCTGGCCGTCAGAACGGCGTACTGGTGTCGATCGACACCGGCAAGGCCCTGACCTACTCCCTGGAAACCCTGCAGGCGCGCGGCAAGCTGTTCGTCGAGCACGGCCAGGAAATCTACAACGGTCAGATCGTCGGCCTGAACAGCCGCGATAACGACCTGGGCGTGAACCCCACCAAAGGCAAGAAGCTCGACAACATGCGTGCTTCGGGTAAAGACGAAACCATCGCCCTGGTGCCGCCGGTTCGCTTCACCCTGGAGCAGGCTCTGGAATTCATCCAGGACGATGAATTGTGCGAAGTGACGCCGAAGTCGATCCGCCTGCGCAAGAAGATCCTCGACGAAGGCGAGCGCACCCGCGCTGCCAAGAAGGCCAACAAGGCTTGATGCTTAGCGTCTAGCCTCGGCTGTAAATGAAAAGCCCCGCCAGAGCGATCTGGCGGGGCTTTTTGTTGTGGGTGCTCGCTGTAGGAGCGGCTTCAGCCGCGCTGCGGCCGACAGGCTAGCAACCCATAAGCTGCCAGCCCGATCACCAGCAGCAGGCTGAGCGTCATCACTCGCCCGCCACCTGGCGCAGCGATTGCGCCGGGGTGTCGCCGAGGTTGTTGAGCAGGCGCTCGCTGTACCAGTCGAGGAAGTTGATCACGCCGAACTCGTAAGTTTTCGAGTACGGGCCGGGCTGGTAGGCGCTGGAGTTGATGCCGCGCTGGTTTTCCTCGGCCAGGCGACGATCCTGGTCGTTGGTGGCGTCCCATACCTGACGCAGGCGGGCGACGTCGTAGTCGACACCCTCGACCGCATCCTTGTGCACCAGCCACTTAGTGGTGACCATGGTCTGCTGCGCGCTGATCGGCCACACGGTGAAGACGATCAGGTGATCGCCCATGCAGTGGTTCCACGAGTGCGGCAGGTGCAGGATGCGCATGGAGCCCAGGTCCGGGTCGGTGATGCGGCCCATCAGTTTCTTGCAGCCCTGCTTGCCGTCCATGGTCATCGACACGGTGCCCTTGAGCAGCGGCATGCGCACGATGCGGTTGCGTAGGCCGAAGCTGGCGTGGGCGTAGGGGATCTTGTCCTTGTCCCAGCGGGTGGTGCATTCGGCCACCTGATCCTTGAATGCCTGGCTGGCGCGCGGATCGGTGACGTCATCCCATTCCAGCAGGGTGTTGAGCAGTTCCGGGTGCGAACCATTGCAGTGGTAGCACTCGCGGTTGTTCTCGAGTACCAGCTTCCAGTTGGCTTTTTCCATCAGGGTGGACTGCACGGCCACCTTGGCGTTCTCCATGTCGTAGGGTTCCATGTAATGCGCCAGGGTGGCGAGGAACTCGTCGATGGCCGGCGGGTTTTCCGCCAGGGAGATGAAGATGTAGCCGCCGGCAGTCTTGCACTGCACCGGCTTCAGGCTGTAGTCCTTGAGGTCGAAGTCGGCGCCCATTTCGGTACCAGCGAACAGCAGGCGGCCGTCCAGCTCGTAGGTCCACTGGTGGTAGGGACAGACCAGCTTGGCGACCTTGCCCTTGTCCGAGACGCACAGGCGCGAGCCGCGGTGACGGCAGACGTTGTGAAAGGCATGGATCTGGCCTTCGGCGCCGCGGATGACCAGGATCGGGTTATCGCCGATCTGCAGAGTGAGGAAGTTGCCCTTGGCCGGGATTTCGCAGGTCATGCCGGCGATCAGCCATTCCTTGTGAAAAATCTCCTGCATGTCGACCTGGAACAGGCGCTCGTCGCTGTAGAACGGCTGCGGCAGGGAGAATGTGTGGTCGCGCTCGTGCAGCATCTGTGCAGTGGCCTTGCGGACGGGCTCCAGCGGGTCGCCCAGGCTCAGGTTTTGGGTGCAGTCCATGGTGGCTCCTCATTGACGAACGCTTTGCGTCCGCCGGAAATAGTGGCTGATACGGTATGTGCCGCAAGGTCTCGATCTATCGCTGCCGCCTGCAGTGGGCGCACATGCTTGGTGAGGCGGAGTGTGGAGCCGGCAAAAGGTAAAACCTTATCCATGGGCGACATGGCCAGATTCGTTTCCGACGCGCCAACCCCCGTGCTATCGGGCAGGTCGCGATAAGCATGCGGATGTCGCAAGTAGATAAATGACCAGCGGCGGCCTTTCGCACAATCCGCCGCATATTGGCCGATATCCGGCCGCGTGGAGAGCCGTTCATGAGCACCAACGCCTTCCTCAACCCGGTTACGACGCAGACCTGGACCAACGGCCGCCATCTGGTGCGTTGCGTCAAGGTGATCCAGGAAACCTGGGATGTGCGCACTTTCTGCTTCATGGCTGATCAGCCCGTGCTGTTCTTCTTCAAACCGGGGCAGTTCGTCACCCTGGAGCTGGAGATCGACGGCCAGCCGATCATGCGTTCCTACACCATCTCCAGCTCGCCGTCGGTGCCCTATAGCTTCTCCATCACCATCAAGCGGGTGCCGGGCGGCAAGGTGTCGAACTGGCTGCACGACAACCTCAAGGAGGGCGACGAGGTGCCGGTGCATGGGCCGGTCGGGCTGTTCAACGCCATCGACTTTCCTTCCGACAAGGTGCTGTACCTTTCTGGTGGGGTCGGCATCACGCCGGTGATGTCGATGGCGCGCTGGTTCTACGACACCAATGCCAATGTCGACATGATCTTCGTGCACAGCGCCCGCTCACCCAAGGACATCATCTACCAGCGTGAGCTGGAACACATGGCGGCGCGCATCAACAACTTCAGCCTGCACGTGATCTGCGAGAAGCACGGCCTGGGCGAGTCCTGGGCCGGTTATCGCGGTTATCTGAACAAGCCGATGCTGGAGTTGATGGCGCCGGACTTCCTTGAGCGCGAGATATTCTGCTGCGGGCCGACGCCCTACATGGCGGCGGTCAAGCGTCTGCTCGACGCCGCCGGTTACGACATGAGCCGCTACCACGAAGAAGCCTTCGGCCCGACACCGCCGGAGATTCGTGCCGAGGTCAAGGAGCTGGCTGCCGAGGCCGCCGATGCGCCAGAAGTGCCGGTTGGCGAGCTCAATCAGGTGGAGTTCACCAGCACCGGCAAGAGCATTCGCGTGGCGCCGGGCGAAACCGTGCACTCCGCCGCTGCCAAGCTTGGCCTGCATATCCCCAAGGCCTGCGGCATGGGTATCTGCGGTACCTGCAAGGTGATGAAAACCGCTGGTGAGGTGGAAATGGAGCACAACGGTGGCATCACCGACGAGGACGTGGCCGAGGGCTACATCCTGTCGTGCTGCAGCGTGCCGAAAGGGGATGTGGCGATCGACTTCTGATCGCCATGTTGGCTGTGAGGGGGCTGGTGCGCGCAGCGCACCCTACGGGTCCGTAGCCCGGATTACATCTGGGCTACGGTCGCGGCTGAAACCCCTCCCGCGAGTGCGCTGCTCAGGCGCTCATCACTTCACGGATATCGGCGGCCAGTTGGCGTACACGGGCTTCGTCGGTATCCCAGCTGCACATGAAGCGCGCACCACCGGCACCGATGAAGGTGTAGAAGCGCCAGCCGCGCGCGGTGAGTGCAGCGATGGCCGGCTCCGAGAGTTGCAGGAATACGCCGTTGGCCTGAACCGGGAACATCAGGCTGACACCGGGTATGTCCTCGACCAGGGTGGCCAGCAACTGCGCGCAGCGGTTGGCATGGTTGGCGTAGTTGAGCCAGACATCGTTCTGCAGGATGCCGACCCAGGGCGCCGACAGGTAGCGCATCTTCGAAGCCAACTGGCCGGCCTGCTTGCAGCGGTAGTCGAAGTCCTCGGCCAGCGCCTTGTTGAAGAAGACGATGGCTTCACCGACGGCCATGCCGTTCTTGGTGCCGCCGAAGCACAACACATCGACGCCGGCCTTCCAGGTCAGCTCGGCCGGGCTGCAGTCGAGGAAGGCGCAGGCGTTGGAGAAACGTGCGCCGTCCATGTGCAGGTGCAGGCCCAGTTCCTCGCACACCTGGCTGATGGCACGGACTTCTTCCGGGAGGTACACGGTGCCGACTTCGGTGGCCTGGGTGAGGGTGACCACGCGCGGTTTCGGGTAGTGGATGTCCTGGCGCTTGATGGCGATGTCGCGGATCGCCTGCGGGGTCAGCTTGCCGTTCTCGGTCTTGGCCAGCAGCAGCTTGGAGCCGTTGGAGAAGAATTCCGGTGCGCCACACTCGTCGGTTTCGACGTGGGCGGTTTCCGAGCAGATCACGCTGTGGTAGCTCTGGCACAACGAGGCCAGGGCCAGGGAGTTGGCGGCGGTGCCGTTGAAGGCGAAGAACACTTCGCAGTCGGTCTCGAACAGGCGGCGGAAGTGATCAGCCGCGCGCGCCGTCCACTCGTCATCGCCGTAGGCGCGCTGGTGGCCCTGGTTGGCCTCGGCCATGGCGGCCCAGGCTTCGGGACAGATGCCGGAGTAGTTGTCGCTGGCGAATTGCTGGGCATTGTCGGGCATTGGCGCGTTCCTTCTGAAAAGCCTGCCGGCGGGGCTGCCGGCAAAGCGCTCACTTTACTCTGCGGCTGTCTGCCAGGCGTCCGTCGCGGCGACGAGTTGTTGCGCTGATGCGTACTCAGCAGTCGAAGCGTGGCCGGCCGTTCGGCTCGAAAATGGAACTTGAGGCGTTTACAGGGGTTCACACCTACCAGAGGGCGGCATTCGATCCGTCTTCCGCAATCAAGAGAAGGAGTTTCCTATGACTTATCGTCACCTGCTCGCCTTTGCCCTGCCGCTGGCCGTGGCGCTGCCCGTTTCCGCCGCCGAGTGGTCGGATAATGCCAAGAACGAGTTCGTTCAGCAGTGCATCGCTGGCGCACCGGCAGGCTACGAGGAGCCACAACTGCGCGCTTATTGCGACTGCGCTGCGACCAATGTCAGCAAGGAATTCAGCGAAGCCGAATTGCAAGAAATCAGCCGCCAATCCCCGCCTGACCCTGCCATGCAGCAGCGTCTGGTGAATGCCTCCAGCAGCTGTGCTGGCAAGCTCAAGCCGTGAGGCGTCGTTGAGCAAATAGCAGGCGCTGGCGCCGGAGCCCCATGGGCTCTGGCCTGGCGCCATGTTTCCACAGGCCATGCACAGCGGCGCCCACAGTATTTGTGCACAAGCCTGGTCTATCTCTTTGATCCTGTTCGATTTTTAGCCGCATCCCGGCAGGCCGCGGCAGCCCTGGCTGCTGGCCCATGTCGAACAGCCTATGCACAGTGTCATCCACATCTTCTGTGCATATCCCCAACCGATCCTCGTCTTTCGCTCATGTCGCTGGTGGATAAGCCAGGGCGTCTGCGTGGGTGTATGGATATCGAACAGCGCTGCCGAGGCCACGGCTGGCCAAGCCCCTGGCCATCTGTTGACAGCTTTTCCACAGGCTAGTCCACGGCTTCTGTGCATGGTCTGCGTTATTAACTGCTTGATATCGATCAGGAAATGATCTTTTCCCTGGAGTGCCTGCAGGCGCTGGGGCGAGGAGCACTGTGCACGGTTTATCCACAGCTTGATCCCCGTTATTTGTGCGCAAAACAGCGAACTGATCTCGACACGCCTGATTGCGACAAGGCCATGTCGCAAACGAATGCTCTCGCGGCGTTGGCAGGCATTTGAGGGGGCAGGGGCGGCCCTACCATCGCTGCACAGGGCCTTGCCGGCCCGCCCGTCCAAGACCGCCGCCTTCAGGCGCTGCAGGAGAGTCGAGATGTTCAGCAAGCAGGATCAGATTCAGGGTTACGACGACGAGTTGCTCACGGCGATCGATCAGGAGGAGCGCCGCCAGGAAGAGCATATCGAGCTGATCGCTTCGG
Source organism: Ectopseudomonas composti (assembly GCF_900115475.1). Lineage (GTDB taxonomy): Bacteria > Pseudomonadota > Gammaproteobacteria > Pseudomonadales > Pseudomonadaceae > Aquipseudomonas > Aquipseudomonas composti. The sequence continues at coordinate 183,329 of NZ_FOWP01000008.1, read as the reverse complement.
AGAACTACTGCAGCCAGCGGGTGATGGAAGCGCAAGGCAGCGGCCTGACCAACAAGTACGCCGAAGGCTATCCGGGCAAGCGTTACTACGGTGGCTGCGAGTACGTCGACAAGGTCGAGCAGCTCGCCATCGACCGCGCCAAGGCCCTGTTCGGCGCCGACTACGCCAACGTCCAGCCGCACTCCGGTTCTTCGGCCAACAGCGCCGTGTACCTGGCTCTGCTCAATGCCGGCGACACCATCCTCGGCATGAGCCTGGCCCATGGCGGTCACCTGACCCACGGTGCCAAGGTGTCGTCTTCGGGCAAGCTGTACAACGCTGTGCAGTACGGGCTGGATACCGCCACCGGGCTGATCGACTACGACGAGGTCGAGCGCCTGGCCGTGGAGCACAAGCCGAAGATCATCGTCGCCGGCTTCTCCGCTTACTCCAAGACCCTGGATTTCCCGCGCTTTCGCGCCATCGCCGACAAGGTTGGCGCGCTGCTGTTCGTCGACATGGCGCACGTCGCCGGTCTGGTCGCCGCCGGTCTGTACCCGAACCCGATTCCCTTTGCCGATGTGGTCACCACCACCACCCACAAGACCCTGCGCGGCCCGCGCGGCGGCCTGATCCTGGCCAAGGCCAACGAAGAGATCGAGAAGAAGCTCAACTCCGCCGTATTCCCCGGTGCCCAGGGTGGCCCGCTGATGCACGTGATCGCGGCCAAGGCCGTGTGCTTCAAGGAAGCCATGGAGCCTGAGTTCAAGACCTACCAGCAGCAGGTCATCGACAACGCCCAGGCGATGGCCAGGGTGTTCATCGAGCGTGGTTACGAGGTGGTCTCCGGTGGCACCGACAACCACCTGTTCCTGCTCAGCCTGATCAAGCAAGGCCTGACCGGCAAGGAGGCTGACGCCGCCCTTGGCCGTGCCGGCATCACCGTGAACAAGAATGCCGTGCCCAATGACCCGCAATCGCCGTTCGTGACCTCGGGCATCCGCATCGGTACGCCAGCCGTCACCACCCGTGGCTTCAAGGTTGCCCAATGCCAGGCGCTGGCCGGCTGGATCTGCGACATCCTCGATCACCTCGGCGATGCCGATGTCGAGGCGCAGGTGGCCAAGCTGGTGGCCGGGCTGTGCGCGGATTATCCGGTGTATCGCTAAGCCAACCCTCTCCCCCGGCCCCTCTCCCGCAAGCGGGAGAGGGGAGTAGAACCCTGGAGCATGCCCATGCAACGTTATTCCGGCTTCGGCCTGTTCAAGCACTCGTTCAGCCACCATGAGAACTGGCAGCGCATGTGGCGCAACCCGACACCCAAGCCGGTATACGACGTGGTCATCGTCGGCGGTGGCGGTCACGGCCTGGCCACGGCCTACTACCTGGCCAAGGAATTCGGCGTGAAGAACGTCGCCGTGGTGGAGAAGGGCTGGCTCGGTGGCGGCAACACCGCGCGCAACACCACCATCGTGCGTTCCAACTACCTGTGGGACGAGTCGGCGCAGCTCTACGAGCACGCGATGAAACTGTGGGAAGGGCTGTCGCAGGACATCAACTACAACGTCATGTTCTCCCAGCGTGGCGTCTACAACCTCTGCCACACCCTGCAAGACATGCGTGACGCCGAGCGCCGCGTCAGCGCCAACCGCCTCAATGGTGTGGATGGCGAACTGCTCGATGCCAAGCAGGTCGAGGCGGAGATTCCCTACCTCGACTGCAGCAAGAACACTCGCTACCCGGTGATGGGTTCCACCGTGCAGCGTCGCGGTGGTGTGGCCCGTCACGATGCCGTGGCCTGGGGTTATGCGCGTGCCGCCGATGCGTTGGGCGTCGACCTGATCCAGAACACCGAGGTGATCGGTTTCCGCAAGCAGAACGGCGCGGTGATCGGCGTGGAAACTAACAAGGGCTTCATCGGTGCCAAGCGCGTCGGTGTGGTCACTGCCGGGAACTCGGGGCACATGGCGGGGCTCGCCGGCTTCCGTCTGCCGCTGGAGTCGCACCCGTTGCAGGCGTTGGTGTCCGAGCCGATCAAGCCGATCATCGACAGCGTGATCATGTCCAACGCCGTGCATGGCTACATCAGCCAGTCGGACAAAGGCGACCTGGTCATCGGTGCCGGTATCGACGGTTACAACGGCTACGGCCAGCGTGGTTCCTACCACACCATCGAGCACACCCTGCAGGCCATCGTCGAGATGTTCCCGGTGCTCTCGCGGGTGCGCATGAACCGCCAGTGGGGCGGCATCGTCGACACCTGCCCGGACGCCTGCCCGATCATTTCCAAGACCCCGGTGGACAACCTGTTTTTCAACTGCGGTTGGGGTACCGGTGGCTTCAAGGCCACGCCGGGTTCGGGTCACGTGTTCGCTGCCAGCCTGGCCAAGGGCGAAATGCACCCGTTGGCCAAGCCGTTCTCCATCGATCGTTTCCACACCGGCGCACTGATCGACGAGCACGGCGCTGCGGCGGTGGCTCACTAAAAGGTCGCGTGCAGCGCGACATCTGATGACCCTCTCCCGCTTGCGGGAGAGGGTGCCCGAAGGGCGGGAGAGGGTGGTTCGGCCAACGCCGTAGCCTTCTCCCCCGACCCCTCTCCCACAAGTGGGAGAGGGGAGACAAGATAAACCCCGTTGGCATCTGCGAGCGGGGAGTGTTTCAGGAGGCCACCATGCTGCACATCTTCTGCCCCTACTGTGGCGAACTGCGCTCCGAAGAGGAATTCCATGCCAAGGGCCAGGCGCATATCGCCCGCCCGCTTGACCCTGACGCCTGCAGCGATGCTGAGTGGGGCGAGTACATGTTCTTCCGTGACAACCCGCGCGGCATTCACCACGAGTTGTGGGTGCACGCGGCCGGTTGCCGCAAGTATTTCAACGTCACCCGCCACACCGTGACCTACGAGATCCTCGAGACCTACAAGGTCGGCGAGAAACCGTCGGTCACTGCGGCTGGGGCCACCGACAAGCAAGCCGTGGCAGAAGGAGTAACGGCATGAGCCAGGTCAATCGTCTTGCCAAGGGCGGTCGCATCGACCGCAGCCAACCGCTGAGCTTCACCTTCAACGGCCAGACCTACCAGGGTTTCGCCGGCGACAGCCTGGCCGCCGCGCTGCTGGCCAACGGCGTCGACATCGTCGGTCGCAGTTTCAAGTATTCGCGGCCACGCGGCATCGTCGCGGCGGGCGCCGAAGAGCCCAACGCCGTGCTGCAGATCGGCTCTAGCGAAGCCGCGCAGATCCCCAACGTGCGTGCCACTCAGCAGGCGCTGTACAGCGGTCTGGTGGCCAGCAGCACCAACGGCTGGCCAAGCGTCAACACCGACCTGATGGGTATCCTCGGCAAGGTTGGCGGCGGCATGATGCCGCCCGGTTTCTACTACAAGACTTTCATGTATCCGCAGAACCTGTGGATGACCTACGAGAAGTACATCCGTAAGGCCGCAGGCCTGGGCCGTTCGCCCACCGAGGTCGACCCGGATATCTATGACCAGATGAACCAGCACTGCGACGTGCTGATCGTCGGCGCCGGCCCTGCCGGCCTGGCTGCCGCATTGGCGGCCGGCCGCAGCGGTGCGAGAGTGATCCTCGCCGATGAGCAGGAAGAGTTCGGTGGCAGCCTGCTCGACACCCGTGAAACCCTGGATGGCAAGCCTGCCGCCGAATGGGTAGCGCAGGCCATCGCCGAGCTGAAGACGCTGCCGGAAGTCACCCTGCTGCCACGCGCCACAGTCAACGGTTACCACGACCACAACTTCCTCACCATCCATCAGCGTCTAACCGATCACCTCGGTGAAGTCGCTCCGATGGGGCAGGCCCGTCAGCGCATGCACCGCGTGCGTGCCAAGCGTGTGGTGTTGGCCAGTGGCGCCCACGAGCGGCCGCTGGTGTACGCCAACAACGATGTGCCCGGCAACATGCTGGCTGGCGCCGTGTCGACCTACGTCCGCCGTTATGGCGTGGCACCTGGGCAGGAACTGGTGCTGTCGACCAACAACGATTATGCCTACCGCGTGGTGCTCGACTGGCTCGATGTCGGGCGCAAGGTGGTGGCTGTCGCCGATGCACGCAGCAACCCGCGCGGCGCCTGGGTCGAGGAAGCACGTGCACGTGGCGTGCGCATCCTCACCGGCAGCGCGGTGGTCGAGGCGCGCGGCAGCAAGCGCGTGACAGGCGCGCGTATCTGCGCCATCGATACCAAGGCACACAAGGTCACCAGCCCCGGCGAAGTGGTCGACTGCGACCTGATCGTCAGCTCCGGCGGTTATAGCCCGGTAGTGCACCTGGCTTCGCACCTGGGCGGTCGCCCGGAGTGGCGTGAAGACATCCTCGGTTTCGTGCCGGGGCCGGGTAACGGTATCCAGCAGCGCATCGACGCCGGTGCGGTGAATGGCGTGTTCGCCCTCGGCGACGTACTCGCCAACGGTTTCGAGGCCGGCGCCAAGGCAGCTGCCGAGGCTGGTTACAAGGCCGTCAGCGGCAGCCTGCCGCAGGCCGAGGCGCGCCAGGAAGAGCCGATGCTGGCGCTGTTCCAGGTGCCGCACGACAAGTCCACGGCGCGTGCGCCCAAGCAGTTCGTCGACCTGCAGAACGACGTCACCGCTGCCGGTATCGAGCTGGCGACGCGTGAAGGCTTCGAGTCGGTCGAGCACGTCAAACGCTACACCGCACTGGGTTTCGGCACTGACCAGGGCAAGCTGGGCAATATCAACGGCTTGGCCATCGCCGCGCGTTCGATGGGCATCAGCATCGTGCAGATGGGCACCACCATGTTCCGTCCGAACTACACCCCGGTGACCTTCGGCGCCGTGGCTGGCCGGCACTGTGGTGCCCTGTTCGATGCCAAGCGCTACACCGCGATGCAGGCCTGGCACGTGAAGAACGGCGCCGAGTTCGAGGACGTCGGCCAGTGGAAGCGCCCCTGGTACTTCCCGAAAAATGGCGAGGACCTGCATGCCGCCGTGGCCCGTGAGTGCCTGGCCGTGCGCAACAGCGTGGGTATTCTCGATGCCTCGACCCTGGGCAAGATCGACATCCAGGGCTCGGATGCCCGTGAGTTCCTCAACCGTGTCTACACCAACGCCTGGACCAAGCTGGACGTGGGCAAGGCGCGCTACGGCCTGATGTGCAAGGAAGACGGCATGGTCTTCGACGACGGCGTCACCGCCTGTCTGGCCGACAACCATTTCGTCATGACCACCACCACCGGCGGCGCTGCCCGCGTGATGGAGTGGCTGGAGATCTACCACCAGACCGAATGGCCGGAGCTGAAGGTGTATTTCACTTCGGTCACCGACCACTGGGCGACCATGACCCTGTCCGGCCCCAACAGCCGCAAGCTGCTGGCCAAGGTCACCGACATCGACCTGGACAAGGACGCCTTCCCCTTCATGAGCTGGAAGGAAGGCCTGGTCGGCGGCGTGCCGGCGCGGGTGTTCCGCATCTCCTTCACCGGCGAGCTGAGCTATGAAGTGAACGTGCAGGCCGACTACGCCCTGGGCGTGTGGGAGCAGATCATCGAAGCCGGCAAGGAGTTCGACCTGACCCCTTACGGCACCGAGACCATGCACGTGCTGCGGGCCGAGAAGGGCTTCATCATCGTTGGTCAGGACACCGACGCCTCGGTGACCCCGGACGACCTCAACATGGGCTGGTGCGTCGGCCGCACCAAGCCGTTCTCCTGGATCGGCAAGCGCGGTATGAACCGCGACGACTGCCTGCGCGAAGACCGCAAGCAGCTGGTCGGGCTGAAACCGGTCAACCCGAACCAGGTGCTGCCGGAAGGCGCGCAACTGGTGTTCGACCCGAAACATTCCATCCCGATGCAGATGGTCGGCCACGTCACCTCCAGCTACATGAGCGCGGCCATGGGTTACAGCTTCGCCATGGCGGTGGTCAAGGGCGGTCTCAAGCGCATGGGCGAGCGTGTGTTCGCGCCGCTGGCCGATGGCAGCCTGATCGAAGCCGAAATCTGCAGCTCCGTGTTCTATGACCCGAAAGGGGATCGCCAGAATGTCTAACGTCAACGTCTACCAACAACGTCCCGCCGACATCGCCGGGCAGTCGCCGCTGCATCACGCCGGCCTGCATGAGCTGGTTGGCAAGGGCCGCAAGAACGCCGGCATCACCCTGCGCGAGAAGAAACTGCGCGGGCACTTGGTCATTCGTGGGGATGTCAAGGACGCTGGCTTCTCCGGCGGTGTGCACAAGGCCCTGGGCCTGGAGCTGCCGGTGGCGCTGACCCTGGTAGCCGACGGCGACACCTCACTACAGTGGCTGGGCCCGGACGAGTGGCTGCTGATCGTGCCTGGCGGCAGCGAGTTCGAGGTCGAGCGCAAGCTGCGTACAGCGCTGGACGGTCAGCATTTCTCGGTGGTCAACGTCAGCGGCGGGCAAACCCTGCTGGAGCTGTCCGGGCCGAAGGTGCGCGAGCTGCTGATGAAGTCCAGCAGCTACGACGTGCACCCGAGCAACTTCCCGGTCGGCAAGGCGGTAGGCACCGTGTTCGCCAAGTCGCAGCTGGTGATTCGCCACACCGGCGAAGAGACCTGGGAGCTGGTGATTCGCCGCAGCTTCTCCGACTACTTCTGGTTGTGGCTGCAGGATGCCAGCGCCGAGTACGGTCTCGCCGTTGAGGCCTGATATCGAACGGCTCCCTCTCCCCTCTGGGGAGAGGGCTGGGGAGAGGGGAAGGGCGGATAGCGTTGTACCGGCGGCCCTCTCCCCCGGCCCCTCTCCCGCAAGCGGGAGAGGGGTGAAAATCATCGGAGTTTGTTATGAGCCGCACCCCCGACACCTGGATTCTCACCGCCCATTGTCCGAGCGTGCTCGGCACCGTGGACGCGGTCACGCGCTTTCTCTTCGAGCAGCGCTGCTACGTCACCGAGCATCACAGCTTCGATGATCGGCTGTCCTCGCGCTTCTTCATCCGCGTCGAGTTCCGCCAACCGCAGGACTTCGATGAAGCCGCCTTCCGCGCCGGCGTGGCCGAGCGTCTGGCGCCCTTCGACATGCAGGTCGAGCTGACCCCGCCGGGCTATCGCGCCAAGGTAGTGTTGATGGTGTCCAAGGCCGACCACTGCCTGCATGACCTCCTGTATCGCCAGCGCATCGGCCAACTGGCTATGGACGTGGTGGCGGTGGTGTCCAACCATCCCGATCTCGAGCCGCTGGCGCGCTGGCACGGCATTCCCTACCACCATTTTCCGCTCGACCCGGCCGACAAGCCGGCGCAGGAGCGCAAGGTGCTGCAGGTGATCGAGGACACCGGCGCGGAGCTGGTGGTGCTCGCCCGCTACATGCAGGTGCTGTCGCCGGAGCTGTGCCGCAAGCTGGACGGCTGGGCGATCAATATTCATCACTCGCTGCTGCCCGGCTTCAAGGGCGCCAAGCCCTATCACCAGGCCTACCAGAAGGGCGTCAAGCTGGTCGGCGCCACGGCGCACTACATCAACAACGACCTCGACGAGGGGCCGATCATCGCCCAGGGCGTGGAGGCGGTGGATCACGCCCACTACCCCGAAGACCTGATCGCCAAGGGCCGCGACATCGAATGCCTGACCCTGGCCCGCGCGGTCGGTTACCACATCGAGCGCCGCGTGTTCCTCAACGCCAACCGCACGGTGGTGCTCAACGCCTGAACGCATCGCCAACCCGAATATTTGGTGGGCTAAAGCCCACCCTACGGTAACGACGCTATTCGTAGGGCGGGCTTTAGCCCACCAGTCGCAACGAAGAACTCTATTGGTGGGCTGAAGCGGATCGCCGCCCGGCCCAACCTACGGAACCCGCCCTGCCAGGTATTACCGGCGGTTTCCGGCAACAGACGCAACAAGCTCCAGTGCAAGGCAGCGTGGCCAATCGGTCGCGTCTTGTGTCCACAACAAGAAAGGAGAGTTACGCATGTCTGGTAATCGTGGTGTGGTTTATCTCGGTACGGGCAAGGTCGAAGTGCAGAAGATCGACTACCCGAAAATGCAGGACCCGCGCGGCAAGAAGATCGAGCACGGGGTCATCCTCAAAGTCGTTTCCACCAATATCTGCGGCTCCGACCAGCACATGGTGCGTGGCCGTACCACCGCGCAGGTCGGCCTGGTGCTGGGTCACGAGATCACCGGCGAGGTGATCGAGAAGGGCCGTGATGTCGAGCGCCTGCAGATCGGTGATCTGGTTTCCGTGCCGTTCAACGTCGCCTGCGGCCGCTGCCGTTCGTGTAAGGAACAGCACACCGGCGTCTGCCTGACCGTCAACCCGGCGCGTGCCGGCGGTGCCTACGGCTACGTCGACATGGGCGACTGGACCGGCGGCCAGGCCGAGTATGTGCTGGTGCCTTACGCCGACTTCAACCTGCTCAAGCTGCCGGATCGCGACAAGGCCATGGAGAAGATCCGCGATCTGACCTGCCTGTCCGACATTCTGCCCACCGGCTATCACGGTGCGGTCACTGCCGGTGTTGGCCCAGGCTCCACCGTTTACGTCGCTGGCGCCGGCCCGGTCGGTCTGGCAGCTGCTGCGTCGGCGCGTTTGCTCGGTGCTGCGGTGGTAATCGTCGGTGACGTCAACCCAACGCGCCTGGCGCATGCCAAGGCTCAGGGCTTCGAAATCGCCGACCTGTCCAAGGACACGCCGTTGCATGAGCAGATCGCCGATCTGCTGGGTGAGCCGGAGGTGGATTGCGCGGTCGATGCGGTGGGCTTCGAAGCGCGTGGCCACGGCCATGCGGGTGCGCAGCAGGAAGCGCCGGCCACGGTGCTCAACTCGCTGATGGGGGTCGTGCGCGTAGCCGGCAAGATCGGCATTCCCGGCCTCTACGTCACCGAAGACCCGGGCGCGGTAGATGCGGCGGCGAAGATCGGTAGCTTGAGCATTCGCTTCGGCCTCGGCTGGGCCAAGTCGCACAGCTTCCATACCGGCCAGACCCCGGTGATGAAGTACAACCGCGCACTGATGCAGGCGATCATGTGGGACCGTATCAACATCGCCGAAGTGGTCGGCGTGCAGGTCATCAGCCTGGACGAGGCACCGCGTGGTTACGGCGAGTTCGATGCCGGCGTGCCGAAGAAATTCGTCATCGATCCGCACAAGAGCTTCAGCGCCGCGTGACGGCATGACCTGGGTTTAGTCCCAGGTCGCTACCTTTCACGGCAAAGGCGCAGTTGTTGGCGTCTTCTTTCGGGAGCCTGCGGGCTCCCTTTTTGTTTGTCATGAAGCCGTTGCGGCCTTGCCTTTTTCGCGGCTGAAGTCGCTCCTACCAGGGCGGCGGTTATTGCAGCCCGTACTTCTTCACCTTGTCGAACAACGTGGTCTTGGCCAGGCCGAGCGCCTGCGCGGCCTGGCTGAGGTTGCCGTCGTGGCGCTCCAGCGCGCCAGCCAGCAGGTTGCGCTCGAAGGCTTCTACCGCTTCGTTGAAGCCGGGGCCGTTGCTGTCGGCCAGGCCGCTTTTCTTGAACACCGGCAGCCCCAGGGCGAAACGCTCGGCGACGTTGCGCAGTTCGCGCACGTTGCCCGGCCAGTCGTGCGCCATCAACGCGGCCAGGGTGTGCCGATCCAGTTCCGGCACGCCGCGGTCGAAGCGCAGAGCGGCGAGTTGCAGGAAGTGTTCGAACAGCAGGGCAATGTCCTCGCGGCGTTCACGCAGTGGCGGCAGTTCCAGGGTCACCACGTTGAGGCGGTAGTAAAGGTCGCTGCGAAACTCGCCGCGCTTGCCCAACTCGTCGAGGTCGGACTTGGTGGCGGCGATTACCCGGCAGTCGACCCTGATCGACTGGTTCGAACCCAGGCGCTCCAGGCTGTGCTCCTGCAGAACGCGTAGCAGCTTGATCTGCAGTCCCAGCGGCATGCTCTCGATCTCGTCGAGGAACAGGCTGCCACCGTCGGCGTGTTCGATCTTGCCGATGCGCCGTTTGCCGGCGCCGGTGAAGGCGTGCGCCTCGTGGCCGAAGATTTCGCTCTCGAACAGGCTCTCCGGCAGGCCGCCGCAATTGAGTGCGACAAACTGCTTGTTCTGCCGCCGGCTGAAGTCATGCAGGCAGCGCGCGATCAATTCCTTGCCGGTGCCGGTTTCGCCCTCGATCAACACGTTGGCGTTGGTGTCAGCGACGTTGGCGATCAGCTCCCTCAACTGTTGCATGGCCGGCGAGCGGCCGATGATGCGTTGTTCCAGCGCCTGACGGCCGGCCAGTTGGCGGCGCAGGGCGCTGACTTCACGGGCCAGGCTACGTTGTTCCAGAGCGCGGCGGGCGACGTCCACCAGGCGTTCGGGGGAGAAAGGTTTTTCCATGAAGTCGTAGGCACCGTCACGCATCGCACTGACCGCCATGCCAATATCGCCGTGACCGGTGATCAGCACCACCGGCAGGCTTGGGTCACGCTGCTTGAGGCGGGTGAGCAGCTCCAAGCCGTCGATGCCGGGCAGGCGAATATCGCTGACGACGATGCCGGCGAAGTCCGCATCGACCTGCGCCAGCGCTTCCTCGGCGCTACTGACACCAATGCTGTGAATTTCCTCCAGCGCCAGGGCCTGCTGGCAGCCGAGCAGCACATGGGGATCGTCTTCGACGATCAGGACGGTGAGGCGGTCGCTCATGCGTTGGGCTCTCGCGGGTAGGGCAAGCTGAGGATGAAGGCGGTGCCGCCTTCTTCGGGGTGGCGTACGGTGAGGCTGCCACCGGCCGCGGCGGCAAGGCTGGCGGAAAGAGTCAGGCCGAGGCCAAGACCCTGCTCGCCGGGTTTGGTGGTGAAGAAGGGTTCGAACAGGTGCACGCGGGTTTCCGGGGCAATGCCGGGGCCGTTATCGCGGACCTCCAGGCGGTAACCGTCGTTGTCGGCGCTACCGCTTAGCCACAGTTGCCGGTCGACCTGGTCGCGCATGGCGTCGAGGGCGTTGCTGATCAAATTGACCAGAATCTGCTCCAGGCGAATCTGTTCGATGGCCAGGCGCACCTCGTCCTGCTCCGGGGGCAGATAGTCGCGATGGATCTTCATGCTGGTGCGTTGCAGGCGCGGGTGCAGGAGCAGCACGGCCGCATCCACAGCCTGTTGCAGCGAGGCCTCGCCGCTGTCGCCGGTGCGGCGGGCGAAGGCGCGCAGGCTACCGGTGATCTTGCCCATGCGGTCGACCAGCTCGGCGATGTTCTGCAGGTTGCTGCTGGCGACATCCAGGGCGCCGCGCTGGAGAAAGCGCACGGCATTGCCGGACAGCGTGCGCAGCGCCGCCAGCGGCTGGTTCAGCTCATGGGCGATGCTGGTGGACATCTGCCCGATCACCGCCAGCTTGCCGGCCTGCACCAGTTCGTCCTGGGCCTGGCGCAACGTGGTTTCGGCCTGCTTGCGCTCGCGCACCTCGGCTTGCAGGCGTTCATTGCTGGCCTGCAGGTCGGCGGTGCGCTCGGTGATCTTGCGTTCCAGCTCGTCGTTGGCCGCTTGCAGTGCCTCGCGGGCGGCTAGGCGGGTGGCGATGACCTTGCGGCGCTCGTTCCAGGCGATCAGCAGGAAGGCCAGCAGGGCCGCCGCCACGGCTGCCAGCGTGCCGTGGCTCATAGCCGCACTGCGTTGTTCCTGCAGTGGGCTGAGCAGGGTCAGATGCCAGGGCGTGTCTTCCAGGCGACGTGTTTGCAGCAGGTAGTTGGCGGGCACCCCGGCGGTGGCGAAGCTGACCTGTTCGATGCCGTTGTCCAGCGGCGAGCGGTTGAACAGTTGCAACTCCTCCAGCGCCGCCCAGTGGTATTGCAGGCTGCGTGCGAGGCGCTCCTTGGTCTCATCGTTGAGCGGGCGCACGGCCTTGAGGCGCACCATCGGATCACTGGCGAGGATGATGATGCCGTTCTCGTCGCTGACGTAGGCTTCCAGCAAGGCGCGTTGCCAGCGTTCTTCGAGGGCGTCGAGACGCACCTTGACCACCGCCACGCCGATGATGCGATTGCCGTCGCGCAGACCATGGGCCAGGTAGTAGCCGGGCTCGCCGGTGGTGCTGCCGATGCCATAGAAACGGCCGGGGCGGCCCTTGATGGCGTCCTGGTAATAGGCGCGAAACGACAGGTCTTCACCGAGGTAGCTGTCGGCCTCGTCCCAGTTGCTGGTAGCGATCACCCGGCCGTCCGGATCGAGCACGTAGATGGCCAGGCTGCCGCTGCGCTCGTTGAGCCCCTGCAGGTACATGTTGACGTGATGACGGCGGTAGGCGGTGGGCGCCAGCAGCAGGCGCGAGACATTGCCTTCCAGCTCCAGCAGGCTGGGCAGGTAGGTGTACTTGGTGATTTCGCTTTCCACCGCGCGGGCGTTGAGCTCCAGCTGACGCTCGCCGTTCTCGGCCAGCGCGCGGATACCGGCGCGGTCGCTGATGTGATAGCCGGCGTAGCCGCAGCCAAGCACCAGCAGCAGGAACAGCAGAATCAGCAACAGGTGACGGAGCAGGCGCGGTTTCACGGTCAGATCGGCGCGAGAAGGGGCGGGCAGGCATTGCATCATAGTCCTCCCCAGACTGGCCAGATACCCGAAGTAGGGTGCGCCGCGCGCACCGGCTTGTGGTGCGGAGGCATTGGTGCGCACAGCGCACCCTACCTGTAGCCCGGATGCAATCCGGGGCCACATGTCGTTCAGTGCTGCAGGATCTTCGCCAGGAACTGCTGAGCGCGCTCGGAGCGGGCGTTGATGTCGCCGAAGAACTCTTCCTTGGGGCAATCCTCGACGATCTGCCCGGCGTCCATGAAGATCACTCGGTCGGCGACCTTGCGGGCGAAGCCCATCTCGTGGGTCACGCACATCATGGTCATACCCTCGTGGGCGAGCTGCACCATCACGTCCAGCACCTCGTTGACCATCTCCGGATCGAGCGCCGAGGTCGGTTCATCGAACAGCATCACCACCGGGTCCATGGCCAGGGCTCGGGCGATGGCCACGCGCTGCTGCTGACCACCGGAGAGCTGGCCAGGGTGCTTGTGCGCATGGGCAGCCAGGCCGACGCGCTCGAGCAGGGCCAGGCCCTTCTTCTCGGCCTCGGCCTTGCTGCGGCCGAGCACCTTGATCTGCGCGATGGTCAGGTTCTCGGTGATGGTCAGGTGCGGGAACAGCTCGAAGTGCTGGAACACCATGCCGACGCGCGAGCGCAGCTTGGGCAGGTTGGTCTTCTTGTCGGCGATCGAGGTGCCGTCGACGTTGATGTCACCCTGCTGAAACGGCTCCAGCGCGTTGACGCACTTGATCAGGGTCGACTTGCCCGAGCCGGACGGCCCGCACACCACCACCACTTCGCCCTTCTTCACCTCGGTGCTGCAATTGGTCAGCACCTGGAAGTCCCCGTACCACTTGTTGACGTTCTGGATGGAAATCATACGGCTAACCTTTTTTGCAGGAGCTTGACCAGGCGCGAGGCGGCGAAGCTGATGGTGAAGTAGACCAGGCCGGCGAAGATCAGGAATTCATGGGGCTGGCCGATGATGTCGCCACGCGAACGAGCGGCGTTGAGGAAGTCCATCAGGCCCACGGTGTACACCAGCGAGGTGTCCTGAAAGAGGATGATGCTCTGCTGCAGCAGCAGCGGCGTCATCTTGCGGAAGGCCTGCGGCAGGATGATCAGGCGCATGCTCTGGCCGTAGGTCATGCCCAGGGCCGAGGCAGCGCCCATCTGGCCCTTGGGGATGGCCTGGATGCCGGCGCGGACGATCTCGCAGAAGTAGGCTGCCTCGAACATCACGAAGGCCACCAGGCACGAGCTGAACGCCCCCACCGGTGTGTCTTCGCCGGTGATCCAGCGCAGGATGAACGGCACTGCGAAGTAGAACCAGGTGATCACCAGCAGCAGCGGGATCGAGCGGAAGTAGTTGACGTAGGTGGCGGCGATATTGGCCAGCAGCTTGCTGTGCGACAGGCGCATCAGCGCCAGCAGGGTGCCCAGCACCACGCCGCCGAGCACGCCCAGCACCATCAGCTGCAGGGTCACCAGCATGCCGTCCCACATGCCCGGCAGAGCGGGGATGATTTCGCTGAAGTCCATCATTTACCCCCTACGGAAATCAGGCCCGGCACGGCGACCTTCTTCTCGATCAGGCGCATGATCATCATCAGGCTCATGTTCAGGGTGAAGTAGATCAGCGTGGCCAGGGTGAAGGCCTCGAACAGGTTGGCGCTGAATTCGGCGGTCTGCTTGGTCTGTGCCAGCAGCTCCATCAGACCGATCAGCGATGCCACCGAGGAGTTCTTGAAGATGTTGAGGAATTCGCTGGTCAGCGGCGGAATGATGATGCGGTAGGCCTGCGGCAGCAGCACGTTGGTGTAGATCTGCGGCATGCGGAAACCCATGGCGTAGGCCGCTGCAGTCTGCCCCTTGGGCAACGCCTCGATGCCGGTACGCACCTGTTCGCACACCCGCGCGGCAGTGAACAGACCGAGGCACACCACCACCGACAGGTAGGCCGAGGTGGCCGGGTTGAGATCCTGCTTGAACCACAGCTCCAGCGGCTCGGGCAGCAGATCCGGCACCAGGAAGTACCAGAGGAACAGTTGCACCAGCAGTGGCACGTTGCGGAAGATTTCCACGTAGGCCGTGGCCAGGCCGGACAGCCAGCGGTTCGGCAGGGTACGCATGACGCCGAGCAGCGAGCCCAGCGCCAGGGCGATGATCCAGCCAGCCAGGGCGATGGCGATGGTCCAGCCCAGGCCGGTGATGAACCAGTCCAGGTAGGTCTCGCTGCCGATGCCGGTGGACTTGAAGTAGATACCCCAGTCCCAGTTGTAATTCATTGCAGATTCCCTCTTGTGAGGAAACGATCTGCTGCGCGTCGGCTCTGCTGCGTTAAAAGCAGATTCGGAAGTCGTTTGCGACTAACGCACTTCAGTGCGGCCCCGAGGGGGCGAACGAAGTGAGTCATGCTCATGTGCTACAGCACACTCCGCTTCCTCGTCTGTTTTACTCGCTGGCGCTCGCCCTTCGGGCCAGCCTTTGGCTGTTACTCCCGTTGGTCGTTACGCCTTGCATAGCTCTAGCTCGCGAGATCGTGGATATGTTTCTACTTTGACGAAGGCAAGAGTCGCTCGTATCCGCCTGGGCGGATGGTCTCGGCTTCGTCAGAAATTAGGTTGGGGAAGCCGCTGGCTTCCCCGGAGTCCCCGCGCCGCTACGCTTTGTGAGCGTGGCGGCGCATCACCGTCAGATCTGTTCTGCAGATTTGTCGGTCGGGTTGGCGATCAGCTTCTTCAGCTCGTCGCTCATGGGGAAATTCAGGTTCAGACCCTTCGGTGGGACGGGCTGCTGGAACCACTTGTTGTAGATATCGTTGATCTCGCCGGAAGCGAAGGTGGCGCTGATGGCCTTGTCGACCACTTGCTTGAAGCCAGCGTCGCCCTTGCGCACCATGCAGCCGTATATCTCGAAGGATTGCGGGGTGCCGACCACGGCCCAGTCATCCGGCTTCTTGGCCTTGGCCATTTCGCCCGCGAGCAGGGCGTCGTCCATCATGAAGGCGACGGCGCGGTTGGATTCGAGCATCAGGAAAGACTCGCCGTGATCCTTGGCGGAAATCACGTTCATGCCCATCTTCTTCTCGGCGTTCATCGACTTGATCAGGCGCTCGGAGGTGGTACCAGCGGTGGTCACCACGTTCTTGCCTTTGAGGTCGTCGAAATCGTTGATGCCGCTGCTCTTCTTGGCCAGCAGGCGGGTGCCCACCTCGAAGATGCCAACCGAGAAGTCGACCTGCTGCTGGCGCTCGATGTTGTTGGTGGTGGAGCCGCACTCCAGATCGACGGTGCCGTTCTGCACCAGCGGGATACGGGTCTGCGAGGTCACCAGGTTGTAGCGCACCTTCAGCTCCGGCATGCCCAGTTCCTGCTTCAGCGCCTCGACCACTTTCAGTTGCAAGTCGTGGGAGTAGCCGATCGGCTGACGCGAGTTGTCGCCGAAGTAGGAGAAGGGGATGGACGAATCGCGGTGACCCAGGGTGATGGTGCCGCTGTCCTTGATCTTCTTCAGGGTGCCGGTCAGTTCCTCGGCGATCACCGGAGTGGAAAGGACGGCAGCGGCAATGGCCACGCTCAGTACACGGTGGAAGGTACGCATGAATCGAGTCCTCGATGTTGTTGTTGTGATGGCGCGGTACGCCACTTTGCTCAGGGAAGGTCTATCGCATTCCTGAGGAGGACGGAGCAGGATATGTGCCAGTACCTAATCATCAGTTAATTATCTGAATTTAAAAGAATTTATTTTTATTCGGCGAAGTAATGCGTTCGGCTGGGCGAATAAGTAGGGGTGGCTCGTTCGGAAAGCCGAACGGCAAGGCTCGCAGGGCCGCCCAGGCGTGCGCAGCAATGGCTCTGCAGCATCGGTGCGCACGCACCCTAGGATGTGGCGCGCTCGCGCAACTGCTCGATCCGGGCGTCCTTGTCCCGCCACAGCTGGCTTACCCAGTCCTGCAGGTACTGGCGGAATGCAGCGTCGTTCTCGTAGTCGCCCTGGTACAGCGCCGGGTCGAGTTCCAGGGTCTGGATATCCATGATCACCTTCGGCACCTGGCCGCTGAGCAGTGCCCAGAAGCCCGGCACCTGCTTGCCGGGATACACCAGTGTGACGTCCAGCACGGCGTCGATCTGCTCACCCAGCGTAGCGAGTACGAAGGCCACGCCGCCGGCCTTGGGCTTGAGCAGGTAGCGATAGGGAGACTGCTGCTGGGCCTGCTTGCGTGGGGTGAAGCGAGTGCCCTCCAGGTAGTTCACCACGGTCACCGGCAGGCGCTTGAACTTCTCGCAGGCGGCCTTGGTGATCTCCAGATCCTTGCCCTTCATGTGCGGATTCTTCTGCAGGAAGGCCTTGGAGTAGCGCTTCATGAAGGGGTAATCGAGCGCCCAGAAGGCCAGGCCAAGAAAGGGAACCCAGATCAACTGCTGCTTGAGGAAGAACTTGAAATACGGTGTCTTGCGATTGAACGCCTGCACCAGCGCCGGAATGTCGACCCAGGACTGATGGTTGCTGATTACCAGGTAGGAGCGGTCGCTGCGCAGGTCAGCATTGCCGCGAATGTCCCAGTGAGTCGGGGTGAGCAAGGCGAAGATGCGTTTGCAGTTTTCCGCCCAGAATTCGGCCACCCACATCACCCCGCGTGAGCAGGCGTCGCGGGCGCTCTGCCCGGGCAGCACGAATTTGCCGAGGGCGATCAGCAGCAGCGGGCCGATCAATATCAAGGTGTTGGCGAGCAGCAGGACGATGTTGGCTAGGCCGGTCAGCAGAGGGCGCATGTCGACTCCATGGCGGGCGGTGAGCGGTCATCTTATGCAAGCGCGACAGATTGCTCAAAGTGTGCCCCCACTGGCCTATTGCCAGATCAGCGTCTATAACCCGATGATCGTAACCACGGGACACCCTGCCCACGGAAGGCGCCTCAATCTGCCGGTACGCATCATGCTCAAACGGATCGCCGTCGCTGATCTACGCGTCGGAATGTTCATTCAGGAGTTCTGCGGCTCCTGGATGGATCATCCCTTCTGGAAGTCCAAGTTTCTCCTCAACTCCGAAAAAGATCTCGCTCGTATTCGCGATAGCGCGATCAGCGAGTTGTGGATCGATGTCAGCAGGGGCGCCGATGTCGCCGCTGGCGTCCAGGCCGCGACCGAAGCCGAGGTCCAGTGCGAAGCCGAGGCGCGACTGCTGGCCGCCATCGAGCCACCAAAGATCAAGACGCTGTCGATGGAGCAGGAGTTGGAGCAGGCGGTGAAGCTCTGCGCGCGCTCCAAGCAGGCGGTGATGGACATGTTCTGCGATGCGCGCATGGGCCAGGCGCTGCAGTTCGAGCAGGCCGAGTCGCTGGTCGAGGAAATCTCCGAGTCGGTGATGCGCCACCCCAATGCGCTGATCAGCCTGGCGCGGCTCAAGCACAGCAACGAATACACCTACATGCACTCGGTCGCCGTCTGCGCGCTGATGATCGCTCTGGCGCGTCAGCTCGGCCTGCCCGAGGCTGCCGTGCGTGAAGCCGGCCTGGCCGGGCTGCTGCACGACATCGGCAAGATGGCGGTGCCGCAGGAGTTGCTGGACAAGCCCGGCAAGCTCACCGACAACGAGTTCGCCACGGTGCGCCGTCATCCGGAGGAGGGTGGCAGCATTCTGATCGCCAGCAAGCAGGTCAGCGCGCTGGTGCTCGACGTCTGCCTGCATCACCACGAGAAGGTCGACGGCAGTGGCTATCCGCATCACCTGCAGGGCGATCAGATCAGCCTGCTGGCGAAGATGGGCGCGGTGTGCGACGTGTATGACGCCATCACCTCCAACCGGCCTTACAAGCAGGGCTGGGACCCGGCCGAGTCGATCCGCAAGATGGCCGAGTGGAAAGGGCATTTCGACGAGTTGGTGTTCCAGGCCTTCGTCAAGACCGTGGGCATCTACCCGGTCGGCGCCTTGGTGCGTTTGCAGAGCGGGCGCCTGGCGGTGGTCATGGAGCAGAATCCCAAGGCGCTGCTGGCGCCCAGGGTCAAGGTGTTTTTCTCGGCCAAGTCGCGCCTGCCGTTGCCGCAGAGCGTCGTTGACCTGAGCAAGGTCACCGACCAGGACCGCATCGTCGGTCGTGAATCGGCCGAGGAGTGGGGCTTCGAACGGCTCGATGAACTCTGGAGCGGGATGGAGCTTGAGGGGCGCGGTCGCTGACAGGCTGTTGCATCCATAGTCGTAGGTTCGCAGCACGCTGTAACGCTTTCGGCGGAACATGTCAGGCGCAGAGCAGTCGGAGGTTCGGTCACCGCAAACGAGAGGACCGAACCTTGAAATACGCTCTGCTCCTGCTGGCCGCTGCCATCAGCCTGCCGGCCATGGCCGATGAACAACCGGACCTTTACGGCCGCTACGAACTGATCAAGCTCCCCGCTCTGGGCCAGACCCTCAAGGCCAAGATGGACACCGGCGCGATGACGGCCTCGCTGTCAGCCAAGGACATCGAACCCTTCGAGCGCAATGGTGAGGACTGGGTACGCTTCCGCCTGGCCGTCGACGGCGCCCAAGATACGGTTTACGAACACCCGCTGGTGCGCATCGCAGAGATCAAGAAGCGCACCGAAGAGGGCGACGCCGAGGTCAAGGAAGTCGCCTACTCGCAGCGTCCGGTGATCGAGATGCCGATCTGCCTGGGCGAGGAAGAGCGCACCATCGAGGTCAACCTGACCGACCGCAGCACCTTCAGCTACCCACTGCTGATCGGCGCCAGTGCCATGCGCGATCTTGGTGCGGCAGTGGACCCAGCCGAGCGTTACACCCGCGATCGTCCCCAATGCTGAGTTAATTGTCGCATTTCGGAAAAGGCTGATACCCATTGGCCATTACACTCGTCGAGAGTGCCCTGTAACGACTTCCTCATACCCAGGACAGCCGGGCCTGCTTTTTGCTTCGTGCAATTCTTTGCCAGGCCTGTAGGCCCTAAAGGTACTGAGGTGTCGCTATGACGGGAGTACTCAAGCCGGGTGTACGGCTGCTACAGCGTTTCAGTTTTGCCCACAAGTTCCAGCTGGTGTTCCTGTTGTTCGCGCTTCCGTTGGGTTACGCGCTGTGGATCATCAGCAGCGACTACCTGTCGCGCCTGCAATCCGTGGACTACGAGGTTGAAGGCGCGCGGGCACTGGAACGCATGGCGCAGGTACAGCATGAGCTGGTCGCCCAGCGCACGCTGTTGGCGCGCTGGAAAGGCACCGAAAATGCCGCTCAGGGGCTGCTGCAGCAACGTGAGGGCAAGCTCGATGAGGCCTTGCAGCAAGCGGCCGAGCCGCTGCAGAGCGAGCTGATCAGTGACCAGGCGCGCCAGCATTTCCAGGCCCTGCAGAGCGAGCGTGATGGTCTGCGAGCTGCCGGGCTGACCAAGGTTGCCCTACCGGATGCGCTGGAGCGCTACCAGAAGGCGCTGCTGTCGCTGATTGCCCTGCGCGAGCAAGTGGCGACCGACAGCACCCTGATCCTCGATCCACGCCTCGATACCTACCTGATGATGGAGCAGATCACCTACGTCATGCCGCGGCTGCTCGAGCAGCTCGGCACCTTCGCCGCTCAAGGCCATGGCGCCGTGGTTTCGCAGCATTTCACCCTGCAAAGCCGAGTACTGATCCGCGACCTGCGACGCAGCCTGGACGAGCAGCGGGCGCAACTGGTCAAGGCGCAGATCACCCTGTCGCGCGAGGCGCCGCGGGCGATGCGTCAACTGAGCGCGCCCTTCGATGCCTCGCTCAAGGCGTTCGATGAATTCCTCGCCCAGATCGACCGCGACATGTTCGAGGCCAGTCCCATGGCACTCACGCCTGAGCAGTTCGTGCAACGCGTCGAAGCGCTGGAGACCCAATTGCAGAGCCTGCAGCAGGCGATCTACCAGCAGTTCTCCGCCAGCCTCGGCCATTACCGGCAACAGGCGCTGCATTCGATGATCGAGGTGATTGGCGCCTTCATCGTGCTGACCCTGCTGGCGATGTACGTGCTGATGTGTCTGAACGCCTCTATTCGCATCAGCACCAGCAACATCATCGACGCTGCGCGTGGCCTGCGAGACGGCGACCTGCGCGTGCGCATGGAAGTCAACGGCCGTGACGACCTGGCCGCCATCGCTCAGGCACTGAATACCGCAGTCGAGCAGATGCGTGACTCTCTGCAGGGGGTCAACCGCGAAAGCCAGCAACTGGACAGCACGGTGCAACTGCTCGGTGGCCAGGCACGCGATGCGCTGGACGCTGTCGAGCAGCAACAGGCACAAATGAGCCAGATCGCCACCGCGGCGACGCAGATGGCCGCCACCGCGCAGAGCGTGGCGCAAAGCTGCGAGCAGGCGGCTATGGAAGCGCAACAGACCCGTGAAGTGGCGCTCAGCAGTAACCAGCGCAGCGAGCGCACCAGCGCCAGCATGCGCCATCTCAGCAGTCGCCTGGGCGACAGCGCGGCGGCGTTGCAGCAACTGCGTGACCAGACCCAACAGATCAACCGCGTGGTCGAGGTAATCAAGGGCATCGCCGAGCAGACCAACCTGCTGGCGCTCAATGCCGCCATCGAGGCCGCGCGTGCCGGTGAGGCAGGGCGAGGCTTCGCCGTAGTCGCCGACGAGGTACGCTCGCTGTCCAAGCGCACCCAGGATTCGACCCAGGAAATCGCCCAGACCGTGGACAACCTGCAGCGCGTGGTCGGCCAGTCGGTCACCCTGATGGAAGAGGCCTGCAGCCAGGCCGATGGCGATATCGGCAGCGTGCTGGCCATGGGCGACGAGTTGCAGAACATCGTCGACTCGGTGCAGCGCGTCAGTGACCGCCTGGCGCAGATCGCCACGGCCGCCGAGCAACAGGCGGCGACTGCCGATGAGGTCAGTGGCAACATCCAGCAGGTCGATCAGGCTGCCGGCCAACTGCTCGATGGTGCCCAGGCCGTGAGCAGCGCTGCCGAACAACTGCGCAGGGGCAGCGAAGGGCTGGCGCAGAATACCGGGCGCTTCAGTCTCGACTGAGGTCGAGGCTGACCTGGCTGGCCAACTCTGCTAAAAACAATGCAAACAACACGGAGCCCCAGCATGAAAACGGTTGCCGAAGTCCTCAGAACCAAGTCGAACGCTCTTCTTTACAGCATCGACGCGGATGATTCATTGCTCGATGGACTGCGCATCATGGCGGAGAAGGGCATTGGTGCGTTGGTGGTGCTGTCCGGTGGTCGCCTGGTGGGCATCGTCAGCGAGCGCGACTACGTGCGCAAAGTGGCTCTGGCCGAGCGCTCCATGCTGGGCGCCAAGATCAGCGAAATCATGACCCGCGACGTGATCAGCGTCGGCCCGCGCGATAGCCTTCAGCACTGCATGGAGCTGATGACCGAGCGGCGCCTGCGCCACCTGCCAGTGCTGGCCGAAGGCGAGTTGAT
Organism: Ectopseudomonas composti; assembly: GCF_900115475.1. GTDB lineage: Bacteria > Pseudomonadota > Gammaproteobacteria > Pseudomonadales > Pseudomonadaceae > Aquipseudomonas > Aquipseudomonas composti. The sequence goes on along the minus strand of NZ_FOWP01000008.1, from coordinate 161,505 downwards.
CGGCCTGCTGTCCATCGGTGACCTGGTCAAGGAAACCATCGCCGAGCAGGCTGACCTGATCCGCCAGCTGGAGCAGTACATTCGCGGCGAGATTCCCTGAACGGGTAGCCCGGATGCAATAGCGGCGTTTGTCCCGTAGGGCGGGTGAAACCCGCCAATACCTGACTGGCGGGTTTCACTTGCCCGCCTATCCCTCGCTTGACGCTGGCTCCCGCGCTCGGCAGTCTCCTGCCGTCGCCCCACAGGTGCAGGACGCCCGATGCCGCAGATACTCATAGTCGAAGACGAAGCCGCAATTGCCGATACGCTGGTCTATGCCCTGCAGGCCGAAGGCTTCGTCACGCAGTGGACGAGCCTCGGTGGCGAGGCGTTGACGCTGCTGGAGAACGGCACCTTCGACCTGACCATTCTCGACGTCGGCCTGCCCGATATCAGTGGTTTCGACGTGTGCAAGCGCCTACGCCGTTTCTCCGAGGTGCCGGTGATCTTCCTCACCGCGCGCAGCGAGGAGATCGACCGCGTGGTGGGCCTGGAGATCGGCGCCGACGACTACGTGGTCAAGCCCTTCAGCCCGCGCGAGGTAGCCGCGCGGGTCAAGGCCATTCTCAAGCGCGTGGCGCCACGTGAAGCGCCTGCAGCCAGTGCGCCGAGCACCTTTCAGATCGACGATGCCTCCTTTCGCATTCACTACCACGGCCAGGCGCTGAGCCTGACCCGCCATGAATTCCGCCTGCTGCGTACATTGCTCGGTCAGCCACGACGGGTCTATTCGCGCGAGCAATTGCTCGATGCCCTTGGCGTGGCCAGCGAGGCCGGCTACGAGCGCAATATCGACAGCCATATCAAGAGCGTGCGCGCCAAACTGCGCGCCATCGCCCCGAGCGAAGAGCCGATCCAGACCCATCGTGGTCTCGGTTACAGCTACGAGCCGGAGGCCTAGAGCTATGCCGCTGGGCGTACGCATTTTTCTCGTCTACTTCCTCTTTGTCGGCCTGGCCGGTTGGTTCGTGCTGAGCACGGTGATGGACGAGATTCGCCCCGGCGTGCGCCAGAGCACCGAGGAGACGCTGGTCGATACCGCCAATCTGCTGGCCGAGATCCTGCGTGACGAGGTCAAGGCCGGCTCTCTGGGGCAGGGCCGCCTGAACGATGCGCTGGAGGCCTATGGCCGACGCCAGCCGCAGGCGAGCATCTGGGGGCTGACCAAGGCCGAGGTCAATCACCGTATCTACGTCACCGATGCCCATGGCATCGTCCTGCTCGACTCCACCGGCCAGGCCATTGGCCAGGACTACTCGCGTTGGAATGATGTGCTGCTGACTCTGCGTGGCCAGTACGGCGCGCGCTCGACCCGCGAAGACCCGAACGACCCCGACTCCTCGGTTATGTATGTCGCCGCGCCGATCAAGGATGGCGAGCGCATCATCGGCGTGGTCTCGGTGGCCAAACCCAACCGCACCCTGCAGCCTTATATCGAGCGCTCGCAGACGCGCCTCGGCTGGCTCGGTGCCGGGTTGATCGGCCTTGGTCTGTTGATTGGCGCGGGGTTGTCCTGGTGGCTCAGCGCTGCGCTGGGCAAGCTCACTCGCTACGCCCAGGCCGTCAGCGAGGGCCAACGCGCCGAGATGCCCGCTGTGCGCGGCGGCGAACTCGGGCAACTGGCTGTGGCGGTCGAGCGCATGCGCACCGAGCTGGAAGGCAAAGCCTATGTCGAGCGCTACGTGCACACCCTGACCCACGAACTGAAGAGCCCGCTGGCGGCCATCCGTGGCGCCGCTGAACTGCTCGACGGCGACATGCCCACCGAACAGCGCCAGCGCTTCGTGGCCAATATCCAGCAGGAAAGCGCGCGCCTGCAGAACCTCATCGAACGTATGCTGCACCTGGCCCAGGTGGAACAGCGTCAGGGCCTCGAGGAGCGAGTGAGCGTGCCGCTGGCGGCGCTGGTGGACGAACTGCTGCAAGCGCAGCAGGCGCGTATCACCGCTGCCAACCTGCAGATCGAACAGGCGCTGCCAGCCGGTCTCAGCCTGCGCGGCGAACGCTTCCTGCTGCGTCAGGCATTGGCCAACCTGCTGGATAACGCACTTGACTTCACCCCGTCCGACGGGACTATCCGCCTCGTCGCCGAACGCCACGGCGAGCGCATCGTGCTACGCTTGTTCAACCAAGGCGAAGCCATCCCCGATTACGCCCTGGCGCGCCTGACCGAACGCTTCTACTCCCTGCCACGCCCTAATGGCGGCCGCAAGAGCACCGGCCTCGGTCTTAATTTCGTGCAGGAGGTGGTTGATCTGCACGGTGGTTCGCTGCACATCCGTAATGTCGATAACGGTGTTGAAGTGACGCTGAAGCTGCCAGTCGCTTGAGCCTTCGGGCAATGGTGCGCGCGGCGCACCCTACAATAGCGCCGCGGTTCCCGTAGGGTGCGCCGTGCGCACCGCGTTTTTCAGCTTTCCAGCAACGGTGCCTGGAGCGGCAAACGCAGCAGCTCCACCTGCCACCAGGTCGGTAGCAGTTTGCGTACTTCCGGGCGGGCGAAGCGGTCGTCGATCAGGTAGAGCACGCCCTGGTCTTCTGGCGTGCGGATCACCCGGCCAGCGGCCTGCACCACTTTCTGTAGACCGGGGTAGAGGTAGGTGTAGTCGTAGCCATTGCCGAACAGGGTGTCCATGCGTTGGCGGATTTCTTCGTTGATGGGGTTGAGCTGGGCCAGGCCGAGGGTGGCGACGAAGGCGCCGATCAGGCGTTCGCCAGGTAGGTCAACGCCCTCGCCGAATACACCGCCGAGCACGGCGAAGCCGATGCCGCGGCCGCCGATCTGGAAGCGTTCGATAAAGCCCTGGCGCGCTGCCTCGTCCATCTGCCGTGACTGCGTCCATACCGGAATCTGCGGGTGCTCGCGGCGCAGTTGCTGCAGCACCTGTTCCAGATACTGATAGCTGCTGAAGAAGGCCAGGTAGTTGCCGGGGCGTTCGGCGTACTGGCGCGCCATCAATTGGCAGATCGGCGCCAGCGAGGCGTCGCGGTGCTGGTAGCGGGTAGACAGGTTGCGCACCACCTGTACGTGCAGTTGTTCGGCGCTGAACGGCGAGGCGACGTCCACGCATTGGGTCTCCTCCGGCAGGCCGAGCAGGTCTAGGTAGTAGTGGCTGGGGCTGAGGGTGGCGGAGAACAGCGTGGCGCTGTGGGCCTCCTCGAAGCGCGGGCCGAGGAAGGGCGCCGGCAGGATATTGCGGATGCACAGGGTGGAATAGCTGCGCCCGTTGCCGGCTTCATCTCGGTTGATGTCGAACAGCGAGTGCGGGCCGAAGCTTTCCGCCAGGCGGCAGAACAGCATGGCGTCGAGATAGAAACTGAGCAGCTCGCCGCCATTGCCTTCGGGCTGGTCGGTGAGCAGGTCGGTGATCGCGCTGACGGCCTTGCCCAGAGCGGCCAACAGCAAGTCCGGCGCCAGCGGGTAGACCTGGTAGGGCACCTCCTGCTCGCGGTGCAGTTGATCCCAGTGGCGGTCGACTCGTTCCAGCACGCTCTTCAGACGCTTCGGCGCGTCGCGGCACATGGCCTTGAAACGCGCCTGATCCAGCTCGGCGCTGTACATGCCGCGCCCGCGTTCCACCAGGTTGTGCGCTTCGTCCACCAGCAGGCAGACGCGCCACTGGTTGATCAGCGTCAGGCTGTGCAGCAGGGCGCCGAGGTCGAAGTAGTAGTTGTAGTCGCCCACCACCACGTCGCTCCAGCGGCATAGTTCCTGGCTCAGGTAGTAGGGGCACACGCCGTGGGCGATGGCGATATTGCGCACGGCTTTCTGATCCAGCCAGCGCTCCTTGAGCGCCGCGCTGCGTGCTGCCGGCAGGCGGTCGTAGAAGCCCTTGGCCAGCGGGCAGGAGTCGCCATGGCAGGCTTTGCTCGGGTGCTCGCAAGCCTTATCGCGGGCCACGTGCTCCAGCACGCGCAGCGGCGTGTCCGGCTCGCGCAGGCGTCGCAGGGCATCCAGTGCCAGGCGTCGGCCTGGCGTCTTGGCGCTGAGGAAGAACAGGCGGTCGAGCTGTTGGCCGGGCATGGCCTTGAGCTGCGGGAACAGGGTGCCGAGGGTTTTGCCGATGCCGGTGGTGGCCTGCGCCAGCAGGTAGTGGCCGTCACGTGCGGCGCGGTACACGGCTTCGGCCAGTTGCCGTTGGCCATGACGAAATTCGCCATAGGGGAACTCCAGCGCTTCCAATGCCTGGTTACGTGCGTGCTGATGCGCCTGTTCCTGCCGCGCCCATTCGATGTAACGGCGGCAGTGCAGGGCGAAGAAGTCGGCCAGCGAGGCGGCGCTGTGGCGCTCGCGGAACACCGTTTCCTGCTGGGTCATGACGTTGAAGTAGACCACCGCCAGATCCAGTTCCTCGAAGCCGAGTTCCTGGCACAGCAGCCAGCCGTAGATCTTCACCTGCGCCCAGTGCAGCAGGCGGTGGTTGGCCGGGATGCGCGAGATGTCACCACGGTGGGTCTTGATCTCTTCCAGCAGGCGAAATTCGGGGTCGAAGCCATCGGCGCGGCCGCTGACCGTCAGCCCTTCGAACTCGCCTATCAGTGGCAGCTCGGAGACGTAATCCGGGCCGCGCCGGGCCACCACCGTGGCGTGCCCTGCCATACCTTCCTGCGCGGTGGGTGAGGGTGTGAAGCGCAGGTCGAGGTCACCTTCCTTGGCGGTGAACTCGCACAGCTCGCGCACGGCGATGCGCAGGCTCACTCGGCCCACTCCACGTAACAGACGCTGACCGGCATGCCGTGCTCGGCGCAGAAGGTCAGCCAGCGTTTCTGGTTGTCCTGCAGGCGGTCGCCGGGGCCTTTCACTTCGATCATCCGGTAGCGCGCCTCACTGGGCCAGAACTGGATCAGGTCAGGCATGCCGGCGCGGTTCTCGCGGATGTCGCCCAGCAGGCGGCGGAACCAGGCGGCCAGGTGCTCCGGCGGCAGGCAGACCAGCGCTTGCTCCAGGCGCTCGGCGTCGAGCAGCTCCCAGAACACGAAGGGCGACTGGATACCGAATTTCTCAGAGTGGGTGCGGCGCATGGCCTCGATGTAACTTCCATCCTCCAGACGCGCCATGCAGGCGGCGAACAGCTCGCTGCGGCGGGCGTGGAAGTCGGCGCGGTGCAGATCCACCGGGCCGGTGTGGAAGGGGTGGAAGAAAGCGCCGGGCAGCGGGGCGAAAATCGCCTTCCAGCAGAGCAGGCCGAACAGCCCGCAGATCAGCGTGTTCTCCACGTAATACACCGGCGCGTCGGGTTCGGCCAGGTGCATGGCCACGGCCAGCTCGACGCTGGCGGCGCGCGGCAGGCGCAGGTCGAGACGATCCTCGATCAGTTTCGCCGCCTTGGCCGCTGCTGGCAGACCGAGGCGTTTGCGCAGGCGAGTGCGCGCCCGTTCGGCCAGTTGCGCCTCTTCGGCATTGTGCGGTGCTGCTATTACCTGCTCGGCCAAGGCTAGCGCTTCGGCATCTTGGCCCAGGCGCTCCAACACGCGAATCTGCCGCTGGCGTGAACCCACCGCACGGGTGTCGCGGTATAGCGCCAGCGCCGAGTCCAGCTCGCCAGCGCGCTCCAGATGCTGCGCCAATTGCAGCAGCAGGCGCTGGTGGCGTTCGCCGATATGCGGGCTGTCGCTGGAGAAATCACCGAGGTGCTGCAGCACCTCGGTGACTGCCAAGCCGGCCTCGAAGGCGTCACGGCAAGTGCGCAGGTGCAGGTAGTCGTCCACGTCCTGGCGGCTGCGAAAACCGCGCGAGCCAGGGGTGATCGGCACCTGCTCGTAGCGGAATATTCCCAGGTCGGCCAGCACGAACTCCGACCAGTCCTGCGCCAGGTTGCCGAAGAACATCAGGCGCAGGCGGTCGCACAGCGGGCCGATGGCCAGGCTCAGCAGGCGCTCGTCCAGTTGCGGGCACCAGTCGGTGAGGCTGCGCGGTTCGCTGTGCAGTTCGCGTAGGTGGTCGAGCACTGCGCTTTTTTTCAACGGCCCGCGCGGCAGGTCGTTGGCGAAATGTGCGGCTAGTTCGTCCTTGAGCAGCAGAGCGCCCAGTTCGTCGAAGCTCAGTGCGGCGCAGTCGATAAGCCAGCCTAGTTCCAGCAAGGGCGCGGCAGCGGTCGGGATATCGCCAATCTCGGCATAGCGCAGCTTACTCACGCGAAAGTGCACGCCCTTGCGCATCACCAGGCGTACCAGCAGCGCCTGGGCAGGCAGGGGGAGTTGGGGAAAATCCGCGAGGAAGGCGCGCTCGGCGCCATCCATCAGTTCGCGGTGATGGGTGTCGAGCCAGGCGAGGGCCTTGCGGAAGTTGGCCAGGTAATAGAGTTCAGGGGCGTCGAGGCTGAGCATGCTGCGAAGTTTTACTGGTTTTTTATACAGATGCCAGTGCCGTTCACCCGCAACCGCACAGAGTAGACGGAAGGCGAGGGCGGCGCTGTGCGAGTGATCGTGGCAACTATCTGTCTGATCGATAAGCGCTTTTCCAGGTATCGATGGCGTCGATGGTCACTATCCCGAGATGTGCCTTTTGCCGTTCTGGGGCGTGCGTAACATGGCAACCGTAGCCAGTTACTTACCCACTCAGGAGAACGAACATGAAAAAGCAAATCCTCGCCAGCCTCGTTATTGCCGCCCTGTCCGCCAGTGCTTTCGCCCTGCCGCAGATCAACGCTCAACAGTCTGCAGCCCCTGTAGTCGCTGAAGATGGTGCAGACCGCGTCGGTGTAAACCGTGTAGCCGAAGGCGGTGCCGAGCGTACGCTGGAGCGTTTCCGCGTAGCCGAAGATGGCGCTGATCGTGTTGGCCCGAACCGTGTTGCAGAAGGTGGCGCTGATCGCGTTGGTCTGAATCGTGTTGCAGAAGGTGGCGCTGATCGCGTTGGTCTGAATCGTGTTGCAGAAGGTGGTGCTGACCGCGTTGGTCTGAACCGTGTTGCCGAAGGTGGCGCTGACCGCGTTGGCCTGAACCGCGTAGCAGAAGGTGGCGCAGATCGCGTAGGCCTGAACCGTGTAGCCGAAGATGGTGCCGACCGCGTGGGTGCCAGCCGTATCAGCTAATTCGGTCTTCCATCACGCGGGAGTAGTCTTATGCCGCATTGCAGTTAGAAAGGGCGCCCTCAATCGGCGCCCTTTCTCTTTCACCCATTCTCCACACAATCTCCACGCTCATCCCACACGCCTGCCACCGTAGCTGCCCAGACTCTGCCGTACCTTCACTCGCTACGGAGAGCCGTACCATGACCCGCACCCTGGGCTTCAAGTTGGGCGCCATTGCCCTGCTGATATTGCTGCTGATGATTCCCCTGCTGATGATCGATGGCCTGGTCGACGAGCGCCAAGGCATGCGCTACGAGGTGCTGCAGGATATCGCCCGCAGTTCCAGCTACCGCCAGCAGATCACCGGACCGATCCTGGTGCTGCCCTATATCAAGACCACGCATGAGTGGAAGACCAACGAGAAGACCGGCGAGCGCTATAGCGAGGAGCGTCAGCGTCGCGGCCGTCTGTATTTCCTGCCGGAGCGCTTCGTGCTCGAAGGGCAGGTCGGCACCGAACTGCGCGCCCGTGGCATCTATGAAGCGCGCCTGTACCGCAGCGACAGCCAGGTCAGCGGCCAATTCCGCCTGCCGGCGCGTATGGGGCTGGGCGACGACCTGGGCTTCTACCGCTTCGAGAAACCCTTTCTCTCGGTCGGCATCAGCGATATCCGTGGCATCAGCAACGACCTGCAGCTGCGCCTGAATGGTCAGACCCTGAGTTTCGCGCCGGGTAGCGGTGACGATAACTTCGGCGCTGGCGTGCATGCACCGCTTCCCGCTCTGGATGCGCAGGGTGGGCAAACACTGGAATTTGCCTTCGACCTCAAACTACAGGGCACCGAGCAGCTCTCGGTGGTGCCGGTTGGGCGTGACAGCCGGGTCAAGCTGAACTCCGACTGGCCGCACCCGAGTTTCGTCGGTGAATACCTGCCGAGCAGCCGCGAGATCAGCGCCGCAGGCTTCACTGCTGAGTGGCAGACCAGCTTCTTCGCCACCAACCTGGAAGAGGCACTGCGCGACTGCGTAGGCGGTGATCGTTGCCAGGGGCTGTTCGGCCGCAACTTCGGGGTCAGTTTCGTCGACCCGGTCGATCAGTACCTGAAGACCGACCGTGCGATCAAATATGCGCTGCTGTTCATCGCCCTGACCTTCGCCACCTTCTTCCTCTTCGAAGTGCTCAAGCGCCTGGCCGTGCACCCGGTGCAGTACGCTCTGGTCGGTCTGTCGCTGGCGCTGTTCTACCTGCTGCTCTTGTCGCTGTCCGAGCATCTGGAGTTCGCCCTGGCCTATTTGCTCTCGGCCAGCGCCTGCGTCGGCCTGATCGGCTTCTACGTCAGCTTCGTGTTGCACAGCTGGCGGCGCGGGCTGGGCTTCGGCGCCTTGCTGGCAGCCCTGTACGCCATGCTCTACGGCCTGCTCAACGCCGAGGACTACGCCTTGCTGATGGGCTCGCTGCTGGTGTTCGGCGTGCTCGGTAGCGTGATGGTGCTGACCCGCAAACTGGACTGGTACGGCGTCGGCCGTAGCGCTCCGCAAGCCTGAATCCGAACGGCGCGGCGGGAGCCGCGCCCCTTCTCTGGAGGTAATCCCATGCGTCTTCTCATGCAGTTTTCCGCGTGCCTGGGCCTCGGTCTGGTGGTGGCGGTGATGATCCTCATCGGCTTGATGTTCTGCGGTTGGTTCAACCTGATCGATGGCCTGCTGCTGACGGGCAAACCGCTCGCCAGCCTGAGCCTGATGGTGCTGCCGGAAGGCTTCTGGAACGCCCTGACCGGCATCCAGGATGCTGCGAGCAACGGCACGCTGCGCTCCTTCCTATCGCTGTGCGCGGCGCTGGGCCAGGTCGGCCTGCTGTTGGCGCTGGGCTTCATGCGCCTGTGGTATCGGGCATGAGCGGGCACATCGGTTTGCGTGAGGACGCGCGTGCCGGGCACCTGTTGGCGCTGCGCATCGCCTGGCTGTTTCGCGATGTCCATCATGTGCAGTGCGCAGGTAGCCGCGTAGACTCGCGGCTCGTTGAACGGGAGTGCTTCAAGGATGAAAAAGAGACTGACCATAGCCCTTGGTGGTCTGCTGCTGGCGAGCCTGGCACAGGCCGATGATTGCCGGCAGCAGCTACCCACCTGGATCGAGATGGCTCACCCGGGCCATACAGCCCGTCAGGTGCTCGAGGATGAGCGCGGGCGCTATCGGGTGGATGCCGAACAGAGCATTTGCAAGGTCTGGCCGGCGCGGCCTGAGCTGACCTTGATCGCGATGCCGCTGGTGCGTGCAGAGCACGACAGTCATGGCGAGACGGATCTTGAAGTGCTGCTGCTCGATAGCGTCAAGCAGCAGGTCGTGGCACGGCTGGTGGAGCCCAATCGGTTGGATTGGGATGCGATCTACGTGACGAGGTTGGCCTTCGATACCGCGCCTTATCGCCTGCGTGGGGATGATCTGGCTTTTGGTCTGCGAATCTCGCGCGAGAACAGTTCGCGGGCGAATCCCTTCAGCAAAACGCAGCTGCATCTGTATGAGCTGGAGGCACAGCGCCTTCGACCGCTGCTGGGAGAGTTACCGGTCGCACTGTCCTGGGGCGAGTGGGATACCAACTGCACGGGAGAGTTCAGCGAAACCAAGGGGGTGGTCATCATTACCGAGCGCATCGGTAACCAGGGCTATCGCGACCTGCTGCTCAAGGACACCCGCGTCGAACGACGCACGGCCCAGGGCGATGGCGAATGCCAGACCGTCGAGGAGAGCACGCATCGCTACCAACTGCCTATCGAATACGGCGACGATCGTTACCTGCTGCCGATCGAGCTGGCTTCCGACCCGCTCTGAAGGCATGTAGCCCGGATGCAATCCGGAAACAGTGCAACAGACCATCCCCGGATTGCATCAGGGCTACAACGCTGAACGCCAGGTGAGCGCCGCCCACCTGACGCTCGTGGTTACAGGCTGACCGAAATCCCCGCCTGCAGCGTGCGTGGTTCACCCGGATAACTCCAGACGTTCCAGGCGCGCTCTTCGTAGTGCTTGTCGAAGACGTTGTTCAGGTTGAGATTCAGGCGCACGTTCTCGGTCAGCGGGTAGTAGGCCAGCAGGTCGACCAGGCCATAGCCGTCCATGTCGAAGGTGTTATTACTGGTTTGGCCCTGACGCTCGCTGACGTATTTCAGGCCAATGCCCAGCCCCAGGCCGGCCAGGGCTCCGCTGTCGAACTCGTAGGTGTCGAGCAGGTTGAAGCTGTGGCGCGGCACGTTGGCCAGGCGCGTACCCACCGGCATGGTGGCGCTGGTGCTTTCGGTGAGTTCGGCGTCGACATAGGCATAGCCGCCGATCACCCGCCATTGCGGGGTGATGTTGCCGGCCAGGTTGATGTCGAAACCACGGCTGCGTACTTCGCCGGCAGCGATGCTGCGAGTGCTGTCCAGTGGGTCGCTGGTCAGCACGTTTTCCTTGACGATATGGAACAGCGCGGCGGTCAGGCTCAGGTCGCGGTCGGCCATGTCGTACTTTATGCCGACTTCATGGGCGATGCCTTTTTCCGGGTCGAATGCATTGCCCAGGCGATCCGCGCCACGGTTGGGCTTGAACGAACGCGAGATATTGGCGAATACCGCCAGCTCGTCGGTGAGGTCGTAGATCAGGCCGAAGCGTGGGGTGACGGCATTGTGCGCCTGATCCCAGTCGCCGCCAGAGTTGAGCTTGTCCACGTAGCTCTGCTCGAAGCGCTCGATACGCGCACCCACCTGCGCCTTGAGGCGTTCGGTCAGCGCGATCTGGTCCTGCAGGAAAAAGGCGTAGGACTCCAGTGTCTCGGCGTCGTGGGTGGTGGTACGGGTCAGCGCCGGCAGCGGTTGGCCGTGTACCGGGTTGTACAGGTCGATGGGGTAAGCGCCACCACCTGGCGAGCGGATGATCAGCGAGTTGTAGTTGAACTTGTCGTACTCCACACCCACCAGCAGGGTGTGGGCGAAACCGGCAAGGTCGAAGTTGCCTTCGGCGTTGGCCTGGGCGTTGACGTCGTTCCAATTCAGCCAGCGCTCGTTGTAGTTGCGCCCGACGGTGCTGCTGCCTGCAGGCAGGCCGCTGTAGGCGTTGCTGTTGTTCTCCACGGCGCCGCCGTAGATCTTGCCATCGAGGTACTGCACGCCGCCACGCAGGGTCCAGCTGTCATTGAGCAGGTGCTCGATGCGTAGTTGCGTAGTGGCGTTCTCGTTGGTCAGCTTGCCGGCATCCTTCTCGCCGAGGAAGCGGTCACGCGGCAGCTTGCCGTTCTGGTTGGAGTAGCGGGTAACGCCACGATCGAGCGGGTGGCGATTGTGCAGGTAGTCGCCTTCGAGAGTGACGGCGGTGTCTTCGTTGAGCTGCCAGCGCAGCACCGGGGCGACGTTGTAGCGTTCGCTCTCGACGTCATCGCGGAAGCTGTCGCCGCCCTCGGCCACCAAATTCAGGCGATAGGTGAAGTCGGCCTGTTGATCCAACGCTCCGGTGGTGTCGAGGGTGCCACGGCGCCGGCCCTCGCTGTTGATCTGACTGCCCAGTACGGTGCGGCGCTCAACCTGTGGCTGCTTGCTGACGATATTGAAGGTACCGCCAGGATCACTGCGGCCATAGAGCATGGCGGCCGGTCCGCGCAGCACCTCGATGCGCTCGATGGTGCTGGCGTCGGGCATGTTCGGGTAGCCACGGTTGGCGGCGAAACCGTTGCGGTAGAACTCCTGGCTGTTGAAGCCGCGAATCAGAAACTCGGTCAGGCCCTGGCCACCGAAGTTGTTGCCGCGTTCCACGCCGCCGGCGTAGTCCAGCGCATCTTCCAGGCGCACCGCGCCAATGTCCTGCACCACCTGCGCCGGTACCACGCTGATCGACTGCGGGATTTCATGAATCGGCGTGTCGGTGCGTGTCGCACTGGCCGAGCGAGTGGCGCGGTAGCCATCCAGCGGGCCGTCTGCCTGCTCGCCGGGGGCGGTGATCTGCATTTCTTCCAGCGCCAGCGGGGTGTCGTTGTCCGTGCTGGCGAAGGTGGTATGGCAGGTGAGGGCGGGAAGGGCGAGCAGCGGTACGACCAGGCGTCGCATGGTGTGAATCCTTGGGGCGGGGGGAGGTGAGGGCCCAGGATTCTAATGTTTTAGATAATCATTATCAAATGCGTGCTTGTCGCAAAACTACCTTCGGAAGGCTCGTTTTTCTTCTACAGTTTCAGCGTTTCCCATCAAGTGTCCGAAACGTCGCGATGCGGCTAATACCAATGTCTATCTGTCGGCCAGTGCTGGCCTGCTGATAGCTTGAAGCTGCATCAGAATAAAAATAACCGGAGGCGTCTATGACTTCTGAACAAGCAAATGCCGCGGCCTATTGGAAGGCCAATGTGCGGCTCATCACCTGGAGCCTGATTGTCTGGGCGCTGGTTTCCTATGGATTCGCCATGATTCTGCGCCCGATGGTTGCGGGAATCTCCGTTGGCGGTTCCGACCTCGGATTCTGGTTCGCGCAGCAAGGCTCAATCCTCTTCTTTATCGGGCTCATTTTTCACTACGCGTGGAGACTGAACAAACTTGATAAAGAATTTGGCGTTGAGGAGTAAGTGGTCATGAGCCAATTCGTTATCAACATGTTGTTCGTAGGTGCGTCCTTCGCGCTCTACATCGGTATCGCCATCTGGGCGCGTGCCGGCTCCACCAAAGAGTTCTACGTCGCTGGCGGTGGTGTGCATCCGGTCACCAACGGCATGGCGACAGCCGCTGACTGGATGTCCGCTGCTTCCTTCATCTCCATGGCGGGCCTGATTGCCGCCGGTGGTTATGCCAACTCCACGTTCCTCATGGGCTGGACCGGTGGCTACGTCCTGCTGGCGATGCTGCTGGCGCCCTACCTGCGCAAGTTCGGCAAGTTCACCGTGCCGGACTTCATCGGTGATCGCTTCTACAGTCGTGGCGCGCGCCTGACTGCAGTGATCTGCCTGGTGATCATCTCCGTGACCTACGTGATCGGGCAGATGGCCGGTGCCGGTGTTGCCTTCTCGCGCTTCCTCGAGGTGAGCAACTCCACGGGTATCTGGATCGCTGCGGCAGTGGTGTTCGCCTACGCCGTATTCGGCGGCATGAAGGGCATCACCTACACCCAGGTCGCTCAGTACGTGGTATTGATCGTCGCCTACACCATCCCGGCCATCTTCATCTCCCTGCAGCTGACCGGTAACCCGATTCCGCCGCTGGGCCTGTTCGGTGACCATGTCGAGTCTGGCGTGCCGCTGCTGCAGAAACTCGATGAAGTGGTCCGTGAGCTGGGCTTCGCTGCCTACACCGCCGATGTCGACAACAAGCTGAACATGGTGCTGTTCACCATGTCGCTGATGATCGGTACTGCCGGTCTGCCGCACGTGATCATTCGCTTCTTCACCGTACCGAAGGTGGCCGATGCTCGTTGGTCCGCTGGCTGGACTCTGATCTTCATCGCCCTGCTGTATCTCACCGCTCCGGCCGTAGCCTCCATGGCACGTCTGAACCTGGTGACCACCATCTATCCGGAAGGCGCTACGGCCCCGTCCCTGTCCTACGAAGAGCGTCCTGAGTGGGTCAAGAACTGGGAACAGACCGGTCTGATCAAGTGGGAAGACAAGAACGGCGACGGTCGCATCCAGATGTACAACGATGCCGCACCGGCCTTCACCGCTACCGCTCAGGAGCGTGGCTGGAACGGTAACGAGCTGACCGTGAACAACGACATCCTGGTTCTGGCCAACCCTGAGATCGCCAACCTGCCTGCATGGGTCGTTGGTCTGATCGCAGCGGGCGCCATTGCGGCGGCACTGTCGACAGCGGCTGGTTTGTTGCTGGCGATTTCTTCGGCGATCAGTCATGACCTGATCAAGACCTTGATCAATCCGAAGATCAGCGAGAAGAACGAGATGAGGGCGGCGCGGATATCGATGGCGTGCGCGATTCTGCTGGCGACCTATCTGGGCTTGAATCCACCCGGGTTCGCTGCGCAGGTGGTGGCGTTGGCCTTCGGTATCGCCGCTGCGACCCTGTTCCCGGTGCTGATGATGGGGATCTTCTCCAAGCGCATGAACGACAAGGGTGCGATCTGCGGCATGGTCGCCGGCCTGGTGATCACCCTGCTGTACATCTTCACCTACCTGGGCTGGTTCTTCATTCCGGAGACCAACATGCTGCCCAATACCCCGGACCAGTGGTTCATGGGTATCTCCCCGGCCTCCTTCGGTACCGTCGGTGCGCTGATCAACTTCGCCGTAGCCTACGGCGTATCGATGGTCACCGCCGAGCCGCCGCAGGAAATCCAGGACCTGGTGGAAAGCGTACGTACCCCGAAAGGTGCTGGTGCCGCTCTGAACCACTAAGCATAATCCTGGCCTGACGCCATCTGTCGATGGTCCAGGGTCTGACAGACGGGCCTCCACTGGAGGCCCGTCTTTTTTCGGGAACAATCATATGTTGTGGACTTTGCTTGCCATCGTGGTAGCGGGGCTCGGTGCTGCCGGTATCGCTCTGCTGCTGCGCAAACTGACGCGTAACAAGCTGCCGAAGTGGATCGTGCCACTGTTCGGTGGTTTGGGGATGCTGGGTTATCAGGTGTTCTACGAGTATTCCTGGTTCGAGCATCAGCAGGCGCGTCAGCCCAAGGAGTCGGTGGTGGTTGCGACCGAAACCGGTCACGTGTTCTGGCGCCCGTGGAGCTACTTCGTGCCGATGGTCACTGCGTTCACCGTGCTCGACAGCAAGAGCGTCGTGCGCGAGCAGGTGGCGGATGCGCAAGTGGCCGAGTTCATGCTCTATCGTTTCGAGAAACAGCATATCGATCACGTTTCGCATCGTGCCCATCTGCTCAATTGCACAACTGGCGAGCTGTTGCCGCTGGACGAGAAGCAGCAGCCTCAGCTGGCTCAGCTCAAGCGCATCGACAAGGACGACGCGCTGTATCGTCAGGTGTGTCGCTAGCGCGCTATCCGTGCGTTACGGGGGTGGTGCGCGCAGCGCACCCTGCCCGAAAGCGCATCGGTGCGCGTGACCTGGGTGACCACTCCCTATTTGCGGATGCCTCTCACTGTAGGGTGCGCCGTGCGCACCGACCCTTCACCGATGGTGCCTGACTCGGCCGCTTTTCAGCGCCCGATAGACCCAGATCAATATCCACACCTGCCACCTGCATAGAATCGCCAGCCCCGATTTTTCGAGCTTGCGGTCATGCCTCGTTTTCCCGAACTGTTGTCGCCAGCCGGCACCCTGAAGAACATGCGCTACGCCTTCGCCTATGGCGCCGATGCGGTCTACGCCGGGCAGCCGCGTTACAGCTTGCGCGTGCGCAATAACGAGTTCGACCACGCCAACCTCGCGCTCGGCATCGCCGAGGCGCACGCGCAGGGCAAGCAGTTCTACGTGGTGGCTAACATCGCTCCGCACAACGCCAAGCTGAAGACCTTCCTCAAGGACTTGGCGCCGGTTATCGAGATGGCACCGGATGCGCTGATCATGTCCGACCCAGGCCTGATCATGCTGGTGCGCCAGCACTATCCGCAGATGCCGATTCACCTCTCGGTACAGGCCAATGCGGTGAACTCGGCCAGCGTCGAGTTCTGGCGTCAGCAGGGGCTGACGCGGGTGATCCTGTCGCGCGAGCTGTCACTGCAAGAGATCGAGGAGATTCGCAGCGAGGTACCCGCTATGGAACTGGAGGTTTTTGTTCACGGTGCGCTGTGCATGGCTTACTCCGGGCGCTGCCTACTGTCGGGCTACATCAATCGCCGCGATCCCAACCAGGGCACTTGCACCAACGCCTGTCGCTGGCAGTACCAGGCGACACCGGCCGCAGAGAACGAGTTGGGCGAGATCGTGCGCATGGTCGATCCGACTCTCGGTCAGGGTACGCCGACGAGTCAGGCCTTCGTGCTGCAAGAGGCCGGGCGGCCGGGCGAGGAAATGACCGCCTTCGAGGATGAGCACGGCACCTACATCATGAACTCCAAGGACCTGCGTGCGGTGCAGCATGTCGGGCGTCTAGTGCACATGGGCGTGCATTCGCTGAAGATCGAGGGGCGCACCAAGAGTCACTTCTACGTGGCACGCACCGCGCAGGTCTACCGCCGTGCCATCGATGATGCACTGGCTGGCAAGCCCTTCGACCCGAGCCTGTTGGGCAGCCTGGACTCACTGGCGCATCGCGGTTACACCGAGGGCTTTCTGCGTCGCCACGTGCATGACGAATACCAGAACTACGAGCGCGGCAGCTCGCTTGCGGATCGTCAGCAGTTCGTCGGTGAGCTGACTGGCGAGCGCCGTGGCGAGTTGGTCGAAGTGCGGGTGAAGAACCGTTTTACCGTAGGCGACGGACTGGAACTGATGACCCCGCAAGGCAACCTGCGCTTCACTCTGGAGCAACTGCAGAACGCTCAAGGGCGGGCGCAGCAGGTGGCACCGGGCGACGGCCACATCCTGTACTTGCCGCTGCCGGCAGATGTGCAATTGGAATACGGCCTGCTGATGCGGGATCTGTAGGCTTCTCGTTGGATGCATTGCCTGCCGCAAACCAACCTGTAGGAGCGGCTTAAGCCGCGAATCTTGGTGGCTCCGATGCGCACGAGGCGTGCGGCAAGATGGAGGAGCCTGCTGGTAGGCGATTGGCTGCGTGCGGCTACATGGCCTGCTGGCGCCGACGCCGGCTGGCCAGTTGGCGCTCCAGCTCGCCGAGGCTGTCGATGCCCTGACGGCGTGCCTTGCTGAACAGCATCAGTGCCAGTTCGGCGGTGACCAGTGCGTCGGCACTGGCGTTGTGGCGTTGGTGCACCTGGAGGCCGAATTCGGCGACCCAGTCATCGAGCCCGCCCTGGCGAACACGCGACTGCGGGCACAGCAGCGGCGCGATTTCGGCGACATCGAAGAAGTTGTGCTGCAGGCGATAGCCCAGGCTCTGACGCAGTGCGCGAGCGAGCATGCGCTGATCGAACTCGGCATGGAAGGCCAGCAGCGGGCTGCTGCCGACGAATTCCATGAAGTCCAGCAGCGCTTCGCTCGGTTCGACGCCGCGGGCCACTTCGCTGGGCGCGATACCGTGAATCAGGGTGCTGGCGCTGGCCTGGTGATCGGCGCGGTGCAGGGTGCATTCGAACTGCTCGGCGAAGTCGATGGCGCCGTTGTCGATCACCACCGCGCCGATGGCCAGCACCTGATCGCGGCGCATGTTCAGGCCGGTGGTTTCCAGGTCGAGCACCACGAAGCGCTGCTGATGCAGTGGGCGTTCGTCGAACGCTGCCGGCGCACTCAGGGCCTGGCGGCGTTGCAACTGCTGCTGGGTCAGGGCCGGTCCACGGCCAGTGAACCAGGTGAACTTGCTCATAGCTGATACCTCATGGCCAGGCTGCTCTGCAGGCGCTGCGCCTGGCGGAACGACTCGCGCAGAATACGCCGGTCCAGGTGATTGAGGTGGTCGGGATCGACCCGATTGGAGTAGGGCTGCTCGTCGCGCGCCTGCAGTTGGTGCTGCTGCATGCGCGTCTGCTGAATGAAATGGTAGGCCTCTTCGTAGGCGGCGCCATCCAGTGCGTCGATCACGCCCTTGGCGATCAACGCGCGCAGGCGCTCAAGGGTGCCGACCGCGCCAATACCGTTGGCCAGCGCGAGCAGGCGTGCTCCATCGACGAAGGGCGTCAGGCCCTGCACCTTGAGGTCGAGGGTGTCCTTGTCGGCGCCGGAGCGCGCCACCACGAAATCGCGGAACCGCCCGACTGGTGGGCGTTGGCGCAGGGCGTTCTCGGCCAGCATCTTCTGGAACAGGCTGTTGCTGGCGACGCGTCCGAGCAGCTCTTCGCGCAGTTGCTCGCAGCCTTCGTCCGGGCCCCAGATGGTGCGCAGATCGAAGTAGATCGACGAGCCCAGCAGGTTCTCCGGCGTAGCCTCGAGGACGAAACCGGCGAAGCGTCGCGACCATTCCTGACGTGACAGACACAGCTCGGGGTTGCCGGCCATGATGTTGCCCTTGCACAGGGTGAAGCCGCACTGCGCCAGGCGCTGATTGATCTCGCGCGCAATTGGCAGCAGGCGCTCGCGGATGGCGTTGGCCTCGCTGGCGTTCTCGGCCTCGAAGAGGATGCCGTTGTCCTGGTCGGTGTGCAGGGTCTGTTCGCGCCGGCCCTCGCTACCGAAGCACAGCCAGGTGAAGGGGATGCCCGGGTCGCCCATTTGCTCGAGGGTCAGCTCGATCACCCGGCTTACGGTGTGGTCGTTGAGCAGGGTGACGATATGGGTGATCTGCGTCGAGCTGGCGCCGTGGGCGAGCATGCGGTCGACCAGCAGGCGGATGTCGCTGCGCAGCCCGGCCAGGGTCTCGACCTTGCCGGCATGGCGAATGGTGCGCGCCAGGTGCACCAGGTCGACACGCTGCAGGCTGAACAGGTCGCGTTCGGAAATCACCCCGCAGAGTTTCTCGTGTTCCACCAGGCAGACGTGGGCGATATGCCGTTCGGTCATGGCGATGGCGGCGTCGAAGGCACTGGCATCCGGTGCCAGATGGAAGGGGTTGCGCGTCATCAGGTTGTCGATCGGCTGGGCCAGGTCGATGCCGTCGGCCACCACCCGGCGCAGGTCGCGCAGGGTGAAGATGCCCAGCGGTTTGTCGGCTGGGTCGAGCACCACGATGCTGCCCACATGCTGCTCGTGCATCAGCCGCACGGCATCGCGAACCGGCGTGTCCGGGGCGCAGCCGATGGGTTGACGCATGGCCAGCTCACCCAGGCGAGTGTCCAGCGAGTATTGCGCCCCCAGTGTTTCTACCGCACGCAGCTGTACCTGCTGGTTGACCTGATCGAGCAGGCTGCTGACCCCGCGCAGAGCGAAGTCGCGCAGCGGGTTGGAGACGGCGAACAGCTTGATAAACGCGTGCTTGGCCAGCAGCAGGCAGAAGGTGTCCTCGGCGGCCAGGTGCTCGGTACGCGTTGCACGCTCGCCGATCAGCGCCGCCAGGGGGAAGCACTCGCCAGCGGTGATCTCGAAGGTGGTTTCCGTGCCACGCCGGGCGCTGTGCGGGCGCTCGCCGTGCACGCGCCCCTGTTTGACGATATAGAAGTGCTCGACCGGGCCATCGCTGGGTTTGATGATCGAGTCGCCCTCGGCATAGAAGCGCAGCTGGCAGTGCTCGACCAGGAACGCCAGATGAGCGGTGTCCATCTGGTTGAAGGGCGGGAACTTCTGCAGGAACTCCATGGTGCCGTGGATGTTCTGAAGCACCGCAGTCTTGCCCGCGTCGGCCATTGCGTCGGCCTTGCTCATGGGCTTGCGCCTCGCAGTTTCGGGATGTTGTCAGTGTGGCCCTGGCCTGGCGTGTTGCCCATTGCACCTAAGTAGGGTGCAGGCAACGCAGTTTTGACGAAATTTTGACGTGCACTCAGGCAAACTGCACCGGCCCTCCTATTTCGTAAAGAGCAAGGCACATCCATGCAGTCATCCGTACCAGCTGCCCGTGAGGCGGCGCAGGTCAGTGTTGGTAGTCACCTGGCTTTCATCCTCGGCAGCGCGCTGTGCATGCTGCTGCTCTTCGCCCTGGCCCGTCTGGGGCTGCTGGCCTACAACCATGCGCTGATCGCCGATACGCCGGCCAGCACCTTCGCCGAGGCCTTCGTCAACGGCGCGCGCTTCGACCTGCGCTTGATCGTCTACCTGTGCATTCCGCTCAGCCTGTCGCTGCTCAGCGCCACGGCGATGCGTGCGCGGCGCCTGCATGTGGCCTGGCTGACGGTCGCCACCAGCCTGTGCCTGTTCTTCGCCGTGGTCGAGCTGAACTTCTACCGTGAGTTTCACCAGCGCCTGAACAGCCTGGTATTCCAGTACATGCAGGAAGACCTGGGCACCGTCACCAGCATGATCTGGAATGGCTTCCCGGTGCTGCGTCTGCTGCTGGCTTGGGCCCTGGCCACGCTGCTGCTGGCCTGGCTGTTCCGCCGTATCGAGCGCGCCACCCGGGCACGTGGTCATGCCACGCCGCCGCGCTGGCCTGTGCGCACGGCTGTGTTCGTGCTGTTCCTGCTGGTCTGTGTGATCGCTGCCCGTGGCACTCTGCGCTCCGGCCCGCCGCTGCGTTGGGGCGACGCCTATACCACCGATTCGATGTTCGCCAATCACTTGGGCCTCAATGGCACCTTGACCCTGGTCGACGCCGCCGAAAACTTCTTCTCCGAGCACCGTGACAACAGCTGGAAGGCGACACTGCCGGCTGACGAGGCGCAACAGATCACCCGCGACCTGCTGCTGACCCCGCGCGACAAGCTGATCGACGCCGACCAGGCTGCTGTGCGCCGCCTTTACACGCCGCCGGCCGAAGGCCAGTTGCCGCAGGTGCGCAACGTGGTGGTGATCCTCATGGAGAGCATGGCTGGTCGCTACATCGGCGCCATGGGCAACCAGGACGGCATCACCCCCAACTTCGATGCCCTGGCCAAGGAGGGGCTGCTGTTCCAGCGCGTATTCTCCAATGGCACCCACACCCACCAGGGCATGTTCGCCACCATGGCCTGCTTCCCCAACTTGCCAGCGTTCGAATACCTGATGCGCATGCCCGAGGGCGGTCACCAGTTCTCCGGCCTGCCGCAGTTGCTCAGCGCCCGCGGCTATGACGACGTCTACGTGTACAACGGCAGCTTCGCCTGGGATAACCAGTCCGGCTTCTTCGCCAACCAGGGCATGCGCAATTTCGTCGGCCGTGACGATTTTGTCGATCCGGTGTTCATCGATCCGACCTGGGGCGTGTCTGACCAGGACATGTTCAGTCGCGGTGCCGATGAGCTGGCCAAGCTCGGGCGCCAGGGCAAGCCGTTCTACGCATTGCTGCAGACGCTGTCCAACCACACGCCTTACGCCCTGCCGGAAAACCTCCCGGTCGAACGCGTCACCGGCCACGGCTCCCTGGATGAGCACCTGACCGCCATGCGCTACGCCGATTGGTCGCTCGGCCAGTTCTTCGCCAAAGCTCGCCAGGAACCTTACTTCAAGGACACCCTGTTCGTGGTGCTGGGTGATCACGGCTTCGGCAACGACGAGCAGATCACCGAGATGGACCTGTCACGCTTCAGCATCCCGCTGCTGCTGATCGGCCCCGGCGTGCAGGACACCTTCGGCAGCAGTCGCGACACCGTTGGCAGCCAGATCGACGTGGTGCCGACCATCATGGGGCGCCTCGGTCAGCCTGTGCAGCAGCAGTGCTGGGGCCGCGACCTGCTGGCGCTGCCTGAGGGCGATGCCGGCGTGGCGGTGATCAAACCATCCGGAAGCGACCAGACCGTGGGCCTGGTGACAGGCGATAACATCCTGATCAAACCGCGTGACCGTGATGCGCGCCTGTATCGCTACCAGTTGGGTCACGAGGCTCGTGCCGAGGTGGTCGATGACGCACAGCGGCGCAGCGATCTGGAGCGCAAGCTGTCGGCCTTCGTGCAGACCGCGACCTCCAGTCTGCAGGGTAATACCACGGGGGTGACGGCGGACAAGGCGGCGCAGACTAAGCCCTGACTGCCTGTCGCGGCTAAAGTCCCTCCCATGGGACACTCAACTTTGTGGGAGGGGCTTTAGCCGCGACACTTCCCATAAAAAAACCGCCCCGGAGGGCGGTTTTTTTATTTGCGCAGCCTGCGCATCACAGACCGTTCTTTTCCTTGAACTCGCGACGACGGCGGTGCAGTACCGGCTCGGTGTAGCCGTTGGGCTGCTTGGTGCCTTCGACGACCAGCTCCAGCGCAGCCTGGAAGGCGATGTTGTTGTCGAAGTCCGGGGCCATCGGGCGATACAGCGGGTCATTGGCGTTCTGACGATCCACCACCGGCGCCATGCGCTTGAGGCTTTCGACCACCTGCGCTTCGCTGACGATGCCGTGGCGCAGCCAGTTGGCTAGCAGCTGGCTGGAGATACGCAGGGTGGCGCGATCTTCCATCAGGCCGACATCGTTGATGTCTGGCACCTTGGAGCAGCCGACGCCTTGGTCGATCCAGCGCACCACGTAGCCGAGGATGCCTTGCGAGTTGTTGTCCAGCTCGTTGCGGATTTCCTCCTCGCTCCAGTTTGTGTCCTTGGCCAGTGGAATGGTCAGGATGTCGTCGACCGAAGCCGGGGTGCGCTTGGCCAGTTCGGCCTGACGGGCGAACACGTCGACCTTGTGGTAGTGCAGGGCATGCAGGGCTGCGGCGGTCGGCGACGGAACCCAGGCGGTGTTGGCGCCGGACAGCGGGTGCGCGACTTTCTGCTCGAGCATGGCGGCCATCAGGTCTGGCATGGCCCACATGCCCTTGCCGATTTGCGCACGGCCTTGCAGGCCGGTGGCCAGGCCGACGTCGACGTTGTTGTTCTCGTAGGCGCCGATCCAGGCTTCGCTCTTCATGGCGGCCTTGCGCACCACGGCGCCGGCTTCCATGGAGGTGTGGATCTCGTCACCGGTACGGTCGAGGAAGCCGGTGTTGATGAACACCACGCGCTCGCTGGCGGCCTTGATGCACGCCTTGAGGTTGACGGTGGTACGGCGTTCTTCGTCCATGATGCCGACTTTCAGGGTGTTGCGGGCCAGGCCCAGCACATCCTCGACACGGGCGAAGATTTCGCTGGTGAAGGCGACTTCTTCCGGGCCGTGCATCTTCGGTTTGACGATGTACACGCTGCCGGTGCGGGTGTTCTTGCGGCTGGTATTGCCGATCAGGTTGTGCACCGCGATCAGGCTGGTGAACAGCGCGTCCTGGATGCCTTCCGGGATCTCGTTGCCTTCGGCGTCGAGGATGGCCGGGTTGGTCATCAGGTGGCCGACGTTACGCACGAACAGCAGCGAACGGCCATGCAGGGTCAGCTCGGAGCCGTCCGGCCGGGTGTATACGCGATCCGGGTTCATGGTGCGGGTGAAGGTCTTGCCGCCCTTGGACACGTCCTCGGCCAGGTCGCCTTTCATCAGGCCCAGCCAGTTTTTGTAGACCACGACCTTGTCATCGGCATCGACGGCGGCGACGGAGTCTTCGCAGTCCATGATGGTGGTCAGCGCGGCTTCCATCAGCACGTCTTTCACGCCAGCGGCGTCGGTGCTGCCGATGGGGCTGGAGGCGTCGATCTGAATCTCGAAGTGCAGGCCGTTGTGCTTGAGCAGCACGGCGATCGGCGCGCTGGCGTCGCCTTGGAAACCGACCAGTTGCGCGTCGTCACGCAGGCCGCTGTTGCTGCCGCCCTTGAGCGCGACGACCAGCTTGCCGTCGACGATGGCATAACCGGTGGAGTCGACGTGCGAGCCGGCAGCCAGTGGCGCTGCCTCGTCGAGGAAGGCGCGGGCGAAGGCGATGACTTTGTCGCCACGGACCTTGTTGTAGCCCTTGCCTTTCTCGGCGCCACCTTCTTCGCTGATCACGTCGGTGCCGTACAGCGCGTCGTACAGCGAGCCCCAACGGGCGTTGGAGGCGTTCAGGGCGAAGCGTGCGTTCATCACCGGTACGACCAACTGCGGGCCGGCCAGGCGGGCGATCTCTTCGTCGACATTGGTGGTGGTGGCCTGGAAGTCTTCCGGCTCCGGCAGCAGATAGCCGATTTCCTGGAGGAAGGCCTTGTAGGCAGCCGCGTCATGGGCCTGACCCTTGCGCGCCTGGTGCCAGGCATCGATCTGCGCCTGCAGTTCGTCGCGCTTGGCCAGCAGGGCACGGTTCTTCGGCGCCAGGTCCTTGATGACCGCAGCGGCACCAGCCCAGAACTTGTCGGCAGCAATGCCGGTACCGGGAATGGCCTCGTTGTTCACGAAGTCGTACAGGGCTTTGGCGACCTGCAGGCCGCCGACTTGAACGCGTTCAGTCATCACTTGCCTCACTCTCTCTGAGCTCTACTCAATAGCCGCTTTGGAGACGGGTTTTCCGTCTTGTAGTCCAAAGCGCGGCATACTACATCAAGATCCTGGGGAAATGCAGCGGGGTTGCGTCAGTCTGCGACCAAAAGACTATTTACGGTCACATTCAGTACGCTATGTGTGCAAAAAAGTGCGCTATTGTTCCATAAAAAATGTAAAAACGTACACGATTAATTGAATTGGCTGCTGACAGCGGCGCCAATATGGCCTACGCCACCTCGCCTATACTGCTTTTTACGCATTCTGGAGCCTGCCATGACGGTATCTGCTGCTGTTACTGCCGACCTCATTGATCTCACTCGTCTGTTCGCCGGCTACCTGCGCTTCTATCAAGTGCCGCGGGACGAGCCGGAGATTGCCAGTTTTCTTGGCCAACGCCTGCAGCGCAGGGATTCGCAACTGTTCATCGCCCGAGACGAGGAGGGCTCCGCGCAGGGTTTCGTGCAGCTTTATCCCTTTCATTCTTCTTTGGCGCTGGAACCGGCCTGGTTGCTCAGTGATCTGTATGTCGACGAACGTGCGCGCCGCTCCGGCGTTGGTGAGGCGCTGATGAATGCCGCTCGCGCGCATGCCGAGGCGACCGGCGCCTGCGGTCTGCAGCTGGAAACGGCGAAAACCAACCTGGCCGGGCAGAGCCTTTACGAGCGGCTCGGCTACGTGCGTGACGAGCAGTTCTTCACCTACTGGTTGTCGCTGCGCGGCTGACTTTTTCGAATCCTGTGAATGAGTGAGGTAGTGCATGGATCATCTGGTACTGACGGTGATTGCCGAGGACCAACCTGGCCTGGTCGAGCGCCTGGCGGGTTGTGTGGCTGCCCATGGTGGCAACTGGCTGGAGAGCCGTATGGCGCGCATGGCCGGGCAATTCGCCGGGATCGTGCGAGTGGATGTACCGGCTGAGGCCCATGGTGGCCTGATCAAGGCGCTCGAAGCCCTCAGCGCGCAGGGCATTCGCGTGCAACTGGCGGCCAGCGGCAGCGAGCCGGGCGGGCGCTTCACCGCGATTCGTCTGGAGCTGGTGGGCAACGACCGGCCCGGTATCGTCCGCGACATTACCCGCGTACTGGCGGAGCAGGGCGTCAACCTGGAGAGCCTGCTTACCGAAGTGGCGCCAGCGCCGATGAGTGGCGAGCTGCTGTTCACCGCCGAAGCGTTGCTGGCCGTGCCGGAAACGCTGGCCCTGGAGCAGTTGCAGGCACACCTGGAAACCCTGGCCGATGACCTGATGGTGGAGCTGAACCTGCGCGCCGAGGACTGATATCCACGGCCTGTGTGGATCAGCCTGTGGATAAGCTCTGGAGCCCCGGCGCACTGCTTAGTGCGCCGGGGCTTTTCATTGGCTGGTTAAAAGTTCATCAGAATCAACGGCTTGTGCACAAATGCCGGGGATGGATCTGTGGATAAGCCGGGGGTGACGGGTGCAGCCTCAGGACTGACGCGGCCTGGCGATGCTTGAGCGTTTTCTGCTCAGTACCCTATCGACGCCAGTGCGCACAACCTGAGCGGCCTCGCGACACCCTACGAGGTTCGCAGATACGCCGGCGCGGGTCGTAGGGTGCGCCGTGCGCACCAGCCTTTTACTGCGTCGAGCGCTTGCGCAGGTTCAGCCAGATATCCAGGCTGTATACAAAAAGCCCAGCCCAGATGCAGGCGAAGGCCAGCAGGGTGCTTGGCGAGAAGTGTTCATCGAACAGCAGGATGGCCTGCAGCAGCACCAGGGTCGGTGCCAGGTATTGCAAGAAGCCCAGCGTGGTGTAGGGCAGATGCCGTGCTGCGGCGTTGAAGCACACCAACGGCACTAGCGTGATCGGCCCGGCGGCAGCCAGCCACAACGCTTCGCTGCTGGTCCAGAAGCTTGCCTGGCTACTCATCGCTGCGGGATGCAGTACAAGCCAGACCAGTGCCACCGGTACCAGCAGCCAGGTTTCCACCACCAGCCCGGGCAGTGCAGCCACGGGCGCCTGCTTGCGGATCAAACCGTAGAAACCGAAGGTCAGCGCCAGCACCAGCGACACCCAGGGCAGGCTGCCGACCTGCCATAGTTGTTGCAGCACGCCTATCGCGGCCAGGGCCACGGCCAGCCACTGCAGGCGACGCAGGCGCTCACCGAGAATCAGCAGGCCGAGCAATACGTTGATCAGTGGGTTGATGTAGTAACCCAGGCTGGCTTCGATCATGCGATCGTTGTTCACCGCCCACACGTACACCAGCCAGTTGGTGGCGATCAGCAGGCCGCAGCCGGCCAGCACCGCCAGGCGTTTGGGGTTGTCGCGCAGTTCACGCCACCAGCCCGGGTGCTTCCAGACGAGCAGCAGCAAACCGCCGAACAGCGCCGACCAGAGCACGCGGTGCACGATGATTTCCATCGCCGGTACGCTTTGCAGGGCTTTGAAGTAGAGCGGGAACAGGCCCCAGATGATGTAGGCAGTGAGACCCAGAATGTACCCGCGTTGCGGGTTGGCGGTGGCCATCGAAAATCCTTGGTTAGGCAGCTAACGTTTGCCGCGAAATTCTAGCGCTCTGGCCTCTGCCTTGTCTGTTCGTTCAGCTTTTTCTGTATACCGAAGCGCCGGCAAAGTCGTAAGGCAAACTTTACGCGGCGCGCGCAACTGTATCGGTCTGCGGGGTTGGCGCGGTCGTTGGTAGCCCGGATGCAATCCGGAGCCCTGGGATGTAACGGAAAGCATCGCGGTTGAAGCGGAGTGCTGCCCAGCCGCGCCTACGGGGCAGGTGAACACCTGTAGGAGCGGCTTCAGCCGCGAACGCTTCAGCGCTCGGATAGCCTCAATTATTACGCTCATTTGGGTAGCCCGGATGCAATCCGGGAACTGCGGTTCCGGATGCGATCAGCTCAGAACAGTCGCAGCGGCTCTTCATTCAGAGCGGCCATCTGTTCGCGCAGGGCGAGAATCTGGTCACCCCAGTAGCGTTCGCCGGCAAACCAGGGGAAGGCCATGGGGAACGCCGGATCGTCCCAGCGCCGGGCGATCCAGGCGCTGTGATGCATCAGGCGCAGAGCACGCAGGCCTTCGATCAGCGGCAACTCGCGGGCGGCGAAATCATGGAACTCCTGGTAGCCGTCGACCAGTTCGGCCAACTGACCGAGGCGTTCATGGCGCTCGCCTGCCAGCATCATCCACAGGTCCTGTACCGCCGGGCCCATGCGGCAGTCGTCGAGGTCGACGACATGGAAGGCGTCATCGCGGTGCAGCAGGTTGCCAGGGTGGCAATCACCATGCAGGCGAATGGACGTGTAGCGCGCGCGGGCGAACAGTTCATCCAGGCGTGCGAGCAGATCGCGGGCTACCGACTCGTAAGCCGGCAATAGGCTGCGCGGCACGAAGCCACCGTCGAGCAGGGAAGCCAGGGCGGCGTGGCCGAAGTTATCCACTGCCAGGGTTTCACGATGAGCAAAGGGACGGCTGGCACCGATGGCGTGCATGCGTCCGAGCAACTGGCCGAGGCGGTACAGCTGGTCGAGGTTGCCCGGCTCCGGCGCGCGGCCGCCGCGACGGGGGAACAGGGCGAAGCGGAAGCCGCCGTGCTCGAACAGTGTCTCGCCATCGCGCGCCAGTGGCGCCACTACCGGAACCTCGTGCTCGGCCAGTTCGGCGCTGAAACTGTGTTCCTCGAGGATTGCTGCATCGCTCCAGCGATTCGGGCGATAGAACTTGGCGATCAACGGTGTTTCGTCCTCGATGCCGACTTGATAGACGCGGTTCTCGTAACTGTTGAGGGCCAATACGCGGGCGTCGCTGAGGTAGCCAAGGCTCTCCACGGCATCGAGCACCAGATCCGGGGTGAGGGTGGAAAAGGGATGGCTCATGAACGGCTCCGCATAAGGGGGCACACAGTGTACCTGGCGGATGCGCTTGCCGTAGGGCGGGTACAACCCGCCGCTGAAATGACTGGCGGCTGCATCCGCCCTACAGTTGCGTACCCAGCAGCACCTGGCTGGCGGCGAACTGCGCGCGTACCGGATCGCCCACCTTCAGCATCAGAGCGGCCAGGCGCTCGGGTTCGAGCGACGCGCACAGCGTCTGGCCGTTGGCCAGGCTCACACGTACTTCGCTGGGGCCATCGCTGGCGCTGAGAATCTGCTCGATACGGCCTTCGAGCGCATTGTGCTGTTCTGCAGGCGATGCATCGAGCGGCTGCAGCTCCAGCCAGCCGGCCTTGATCAGGGCGACCACGCTGCTGCCTTCGCTCAGTTGCAGGTTTTCGGTGCTGTCATGGGTGATCTGCGCCTGCAGACGGCCACCGCCTGGCAGTTCGATGTCGATCAGGTCGTTGTGCCCGTGGCGGTGAATAGCGCGTACGCGACCGGTCAACTGGTTGCGCGCGCTGGTGCGTAGCATCAGGCGGCCAAGCAGTTGCAGGTCGGCATCGTCACCGGCGGCCTGCAGCAGTTGCACCTGTAGCGCCTGCAGGCGTTGCTGCAGTGCCAGTAGGCGCTCGCCGGCTGGTGTCAGGCGCGCACCGCCGCCGCCCTTGCCACCGACGCTGCGGCTGACCAGGGGCTGCTCTGACAGGTTGTTCAGCTCGTCGATGGCATCCCAGGCAGCCTTGTAGCTCAGCCCGGCGGCCTTGGCAGCGCGGGTGATGGAGCCTTGTTCGGCGATCTGCTCGAGCAGAGCCAGGCGTTTCGGGCGGCGGCTAAGCAGTTGGGCGATGGGATCGAGCTGCGACATGATTCAGGCATGGCCAAGTAGGATGCCGGGCAAGGTGCGCGACTGTGCCTGGCGCGTCAAGTCAGCCATCGCCCGGCCGTGGTGTGCGGGCCAGGCAATAGACGTCGACGCGCAGCGCACCGGCGCGCCGCAGCAGGTGGGCGAGCACGCCTGCCGTGGCGCCGGTGGTGAGCACATCGTCGACCAACGCCAGGTGAGCGCCGGCGACCTGGGCTTGCAGTTCCAGGCTGAAGGCCTGGCGCAGATTGCGCTTGCGCGTCGCGGCATCCAGCCCTTGCTGGGCGGGCGTATCGACGCGGCGCTGCAGCCAGTCATGCTGCACGGGCAGGTCGAGGCTGGCGCCCAGCCAGTCGGCGAGCATCTGCGCCTGGTTGAAGCCGCGTCGCCGTTGGCGCTTGCGGGCCAACGGTACTGGCAGCAGCGCCTGGGGGCGTGGCAGGCCTTCATCGAAGGCGTGGCGCAGGTGTTCGGCCAGCAGCTCGGCGAGCAGACGGCCATGTGGCCATTGCGCCTGGTGCTTGAAGCGGGTGATCAGGTTGTCGACGGGGAAGGCATAGCGCCAGGGCGCTTCCACCCGGCTGAAACTCGGCGGCTTGTTCTGGCAGGCGCCGCAGATCATGCCGTGTGCCGGCAACGGCACCGCACAAATCTGGCAGTGCGCAGCGAGCCACGGCAGTTCGGCCTCGCAGGCGGTGCAGATGCTGTGCGTGGGGTGATCGGTGGCTTCGTCGCAAAGCTGGCAATGGTGGCGCGGGCGCCGCCAGGGGAGGCGTTGCAGGGCGGTGAGGTCGAGCGGTGGCATGGCGGCTCATCCATGAGCGGTGGTGCCTGAAGTGTAGTTCGCGTCAGCGGATGAGCCAGCCCATGACGACCAGGCCGAGAAACAGCCAGATCACCCCGCCGATGATCGAACCGCGCAGCAGCGAGCGAGCACCGCTGAACAGAAACAGCAGACCGATGATCAGCAGGATGATGCTGAATATCGAGACATCCATGCCGATGGCCCTGGCCATACCCTGGAGAAAGTCGTCAATCGCATCGGCCATGGCACCCAGCACGCCGGACAGCATGTCGACGATGAAACGGATGGCACGGCCCAGCGCTTCGCCGAGACCTTCGAAAAAACCTTCAACCTGCATGCAGAACATCCTGTGGGAGGGGTAAGCATTTGGCCTTGTGCCATGACATAAGTTCTATTGATCGATATTTGATCAAATGTAAACCTGTGTCTTTCATGTGGTTGACAGCATCCAATCGCCACTTATGATGGCCAAAGCCTGAACGCCCCGCGTGGGCCTGACAACAGATGCCACCAAGCGTCGAAGGACTTCTCAGATGAGCGCAACCGCTGAAATCACCACCCGCCACGACTGGAGCCTCGCCGAGGTTCGCGCGCTGTTCGAGCAGCCTTTCAACGATCTGCTGTTCCAGGCGCAGGGCGTCCATCGCCAGCATTTCGACCCGAACCGCGTGCAGGTCTCGACCCTGCTCTCGATCAAGACCGGCGCCTGCCCGGAAGACTGCAAGTACTGCCCGCAGTCCGGCCACTACAACACCGGCCTGGACAAGGAAAAGCTGATGGAGGTGCAGAAGGTGCTGGAGGCGGCCGCCGAGGCCAAGGCCATCGGCTCCACGCGCTTCTGCATGGGCGCGGCCTGGAAGCACCCGTCCGCCAAGGACATGCCCTATGTGCTGGAAATGGTCAAAGGCGTGAAGAAACTCGGCCTGGAAACCTGCATGACCCTCGGTCGCCTCGACCAGGAGCAGACTCAGGCGCTGGCCGAAGCGGGCCTCGACTACTACAACCACAACCTCGATACCTCGCCGGAGTTCTACGGCAACATCATCACCACCCGCACCTATGGCGAGCGCCTGCAGACCCTGGCTTACGTGCGCGAGTCCGGGATGAAGATCTGCTCCGGCGGCATCCTCGGCATGGGCGAATCGGTGGACGACCGCGCCGGGCTGCTGATCCAACTGGCCAACCTGCCTGAGCATCCGGAGAGCGTGCCGATCAACATGCTGGTCAAGGTCAAGGGCACGCCGTTGGCCGAAGAGAAGGACGTCGATCCGTTCGACTTCATCCGCACCCTGGCGGTGGCGCGGATCATGATGCCGAAATCCCATGTGCGCCTGTCCGCTGGCCGCGAGGCGATGAACGAGCAGATGCAGGCCCTGGCCTTCATGGCTGGCGCCAACTCGATCTTCTACGGCGAGAAGCTGCTGACCACGGCCAACCCGCAGGCGGACAAGGACATGGCCCTGTTCAAGCGCCTCGGCATCAAGCCCGAAGAGCGCGAAGAGCATGCCGACGAGGTGCACCAGGCAGCCATCGAGCAGGCCCTGGTCGAGCAGCGTGATTCCAAACTGTTCTACAACGCCGCTTCGGCCTGATTCCTTTTATGTGGGAGCGAGCTCTGCTCGCGAATGACCTCCTGTCCTGGTTTTTCGCTCGCGACGCTCGCTCCTACGGGAAACGTGCATGAGTTTCGATCTCTCCGCTCGCCTGACCGAACGCCAGGCCGCCGATCTGTTCCGCCAGCGCCCGCTGTTGCAGACCCCGCAGGGGCCGCAGGTGCGCGCGGATGACCAGGAGCTGTTGGCCTTCTGTTCCAACGACTATCTCGGCCTGGCCAACCACCCCGAGGTGATTCGCGCCATGCAGCAGGGCGCGGAGAAATGGGGCGTGGGTGGCGGCGCCTCGCATCTGGTGATTGGCCACAGCACCCCGCATCACGAGCTGGAGGAGGCCCTGGCCGCGTTCACCGGCAGGCCGCGTTCGCTGCTGTTCTCCACCGGCTATATGGCCAACCTGGCGGTCGTCACCGCCTTGCTCGGGCAGGGCGACAGCGTGCTGCAGGATCGCCTCAACCACGCCTCGCTACTCGATGCCGGGCTGCTCTGTGGCGCGCGCTTTTCCCGTTACCTGCACAACGATGCGGTGAGCCTGGCCAACCGCTTGCGCAAGGCGACGGGCAACTGCCTGGTGGTCACCGACGGTGTGTTCAGCATGGACGGCGACCTGGCCGACCTGCCGGCACTGTGTGCCGAAGCGCGGGCGAGCCAGGCCTGGGTGATGGTCGATGATGCTCACGGCTTCGGCCCGCTGGGCGCTAACGGTGGCGGCATTGTCGAGCATTTCGGCCTGGGCCAGGATGATGTGCAGGTGCTGGTCGGTACGCTGGGCAAGGCCTTTGGTACAGCCGGTGCCTTCGTCGCCGGCAGCGAGGAACTGATCGAGACGC
Organism: Ectopseudomonas composti; assembly: GCF_900115475.1. GTDB lineage: Bacteria > Pseudomonadota > Gammaproteobacteria > Pseudomonadales > Pseudomonadaceae > Aquipseudomonas > Aquipseudomonas composti. The sequence continues at coordinate 129,664 of NZ_FOWP01000008.1, read as the reverse complement.
TGATCCAGTTCGCCCGGCCCTACATCTATACCACCAGCCAGCCGCCCGCCGTGGCCTGTGCCACGTTGAAGAGTCTGGAGCTGCTGCGCAGCGAAAGCTGGCGTCGCGAACATCTGCAGCGACTGATCACCCGCTTTCGTCAGGGCGCCGCCGAGATCGGCCTGAGCCTGATGGACAGTCCTACTCCTATTCAGCCGATCCTGGTGGGCGACAGCACGCGTGCGCTCAAGCTGTCGGCATTGCTCAAGGATCGCGGCCTGTTGGTCGGCGCCATTCGTCCACCGACCGTGCCGGCAGGTGGTGCCCGCTTGCGCGTGACGCTGTCAGCCGCGCACAACGATGCACAGCTCGAACTGTTGCTCGAGGCGCTGGCCGAGTGCTGGCCGCAGGTACAGAACGATGCGTGAGACGTTGATCCTGCTACCGGGCTGGGGCCTGGACGGTGCCGTGCTGCAACCGCTGGCTGAGGCCCTGCGCAGTGACATGCAGGTGCAGGTACCGGCACTGCCGCGACTGAGCAGTGCGGCCGCTGCCGACTGGCTCGACGAGCTGGATACGCGCCTGCCGCATGGCTGTTGGCTGGCCGGCTGGTCACTGGGCGGCATGCTGGCCGCCGCCCTGGCTGCGCGGCGTGGCGAGCGCTGCCGTGGCCTGATCACCTTGGCCAGCAATGCTTGTTTCGTCGCCAGCGATACCTGGCCGACGGCCATGCCGGCGCAGACCTATGGCGCTTTTTATGAGGGCTGCCAGGAGAACGCCGGCGCTACCCTCAAACGCTTCGCCATGCTCTGTGCCCAGGGCAGCGCCGATGCGCGCGGCCTGTCACGACGCTTGCAAAGCAATCTGGCGGCCAGCGACGAACCTGCTCTGCTGGGCGGGCTGCGGCTGCTGGCGAGCCTGGACAATTGCGCGGCGCTGGCCGCGTTCGACGGGCCGCAATTGCACCTGCTGGCCGAGCAGGATGCGCTGGTGCCGGCAGCGGCTGGCGACGCGCTGCTGGCGCTGCTGCCGGCGGGTCAGGTGGATGTGCTGGAAGACTGTGGCCACGCCTTCGTGCGCGAACAGGCGGATGTCCTGGCGACCTTGATGCTCGATTTCATTCGCGAGGCCAGCGATGTCTGAGCTACGTGGGGCGCTTCATGCGTTCCCTGGTGCGCACGGTGCACCCTACGGTGATGCGGCGCTGCCGGACAAACGTCAGGTCGCCGCGTCGTTTTCTCGCGCGGCCGCGAGCTACGACTCGGTAGCCGAGCTGCAACGCAACGTCGGCAGCCAGCTGCTGGCGCATTTGCCTGTCTCGCTACAGCCGCGTCGCTGGCTGGACCTGGGATGCGGCACGGGCCATTTCACCCGCGCTCTGGCTCAGCGTTATGCGCAGGGCGAAGGGCTGGCAGTGGATATCGCCGAAGGCATGCTGCGCCACGCTCGCCTCCAGGGCGGTGCTGCATATTTCATCGCTGGCGATGCCGAAGCCCTGCCGCTGCAGGATGCCAGCGTGGAGCTGTTGTTCTCCAGCCTGGCACTGCAATGGTGTGCTGATTTCCCGCGCGTGCTGAGCGAAGCGCAGCGGGTGTTGCGTCCCGGTGGCGTGCTGGCGTTCTCCAGCCTGTGCGTGGGCACGTTGCAGGAACTGCGTGACAGCTGGCTGGCGGTCGACGGTCTGGTCCACGTCAATCGCTTCCGCCATTTCGAGGACTATCAACACATGTGCGCGGCCAGTGGCTTGCAGGTGCTGGCGCTCCAGCGTGAAGCGCAAGTCCTGCATTTTCCTGATCTGCGCAGCCTGACCTCTTCGCTGAAGGACCTCGGGGCGCACAACCTCAACCCGGGGCGTCCGGGTGGGCTGACCGGGCGCTCACGCATTCGTGCGCTGATAGAGGCCTACGAGCACTTTCGCCAGCCACAAGGGCTGCCGGTAACCTATCAGGTGGTGTACGGCGTGCTGCAGAAGCCTTGATATGAACGAGCCTCGCTCGCCAACACGCTTCGCGAGCAGAGCTCGCTGCTACGGGAAGATCAGATGACTCAAGCCTACTTCGTCACCGGCACGGACACCGAAATCGGCAAAACGACTATCGCCGCTGGACTGCTCCATGCAGCACGTCTACAGGGCCTGAGCACTGCGGCGGCCAAACCGGTCGCTTCCGGCTGCATGCGCACTGCCGACGGGTTGCGCAACGACGACGCGCTGGCCTTGCTCGCCCAGTGTTCGTTGCCGCTGCGCTATGAAGAGGTCAACCCGCTGGCCTTCGAGCCGGCCATTGCCCCGCACCTGGCGGCCCGCGAAGTGGCTATCAAGCTGGATGTCGCCAGCCTGCTGCAACCGGTGCGGGCGATCCTGGCCAAGGGCGCGGATTTCTCGCTGGTGGAGGGCGCAGGCGGCTGGCGCGTACCGCTGGGCGGCGAGGAAAACCTGTCGGACCTGGCCATTGCGTTGGGCATTCCGGTGATTCTGGTGGTGGGTGTACGTCTGGGGTGCATCAATCACGCACTGCTCAGTGCAGAGGCGATCGAACGTGACGGGCTGAAGCTGGCCGGCTGGGTGGCCAATATCGTCGAACCGAAGACCTCACGCCTGGAAGAGAATCTCGCCACCCTCAGTGAACGGCTGCCAGCACCCTGCCTGGGGCGTGTGCCGCACCTGGGCAAAGCGACGCCAGCAGCGGTGTCGGAGCATCTGAATCTCGAGTTGCTGGCTGACTGGTAATAAACAGCAAAACGACCATAGCCTTTTGTCTGTACGTTTTTTAGCCGATCTCTGCTTCAATACAGGTATCAAGTTTCTACTTCCCCCTGGGGGCTGCCGATGGAAATTTCCGCCAACGCATTCAATTCGGGTTTGAACGGTATTCAGGCCGGGCAACGCCGTGTCGAGCAGGCGGCCGGTGATATCGCCAGCAACACCATCAATCCTGCGCAGCAGGCTAATCAGACCCCGCCGCAGAATCAGGTCAACCCGAGTTCGCAGGTGTCCGAGCGCAACCGCCCCGACCTGACCGAAAGCCTCGTGGCGCTGCGTGTCGGTGAAAACGAAGTGCGCGCCAACGCACGTGTCGTCGACACCGCCGACGAGGTGCTGGGCACCCTGATCGATACCCGCGCTTAAGTCGTTTCACCCCGCCGCGAGGATGCGGCCAGCAGCGGGGCGGGAGGGCGCTCATGCAGATCGGCAGCAGCCTGCCACCTTTCACTCCCGCGCCGTCCGTCAGTTCGGCAAGACCGCTGTCGTCCGATGTTTCCCCTGATATCGCCCGTGCCGACCAGGCACCTGTCGCGGCGCCGCAGGAGCAGCAGGCCGATTCCGCAGCCTCTGGTCGAGAGGAAGCGGATCGCGACGCCCGCTCATCGCCCGGCGCAGGCAAGCCCGAACCAAGCCCTCAGGAGCAGCGCCAGCAGCAGCTGGAAATCGCCGACCTCGTGCAGCGTGATCGTGAAGTACGCACCCACGAACAGGCGCATGCTGCCGTTGGTGGGCAATACGCAGGGGCGCCGACCTACAGTTTCAAACGCGGCCCCGATGGGCAGCGTTATGCCGTTTCCGGTGAAGTCGGCATCGATACCGCCCCTGTCCCCAACGATCCCGAAGCGACGCTGCGCAAGATGGAGATCGTCCTGCGTGCGGCACTCGCGCCCATCGAACCTTCCCCGCAGGACTTGCGCGTAGCTGCTCTGGCCCAGGCGCAAGCGGCGCAGGCTCGTGTCGAACTGGCCGAGTTGCGGCGTGATGAGGCCACCGCTACCGACGCGGAGGGCAAGGCGGATGATACGGCTCGACCCGCCGATGAGTCGTCGGCCGAGCAGTCGCAGCAGGCTTTGCCGCCAGCGCCTAATCTTGATCTGTATCGGCGCCTGGGCGAATTGCCTGCGCCGGAGCCCCGCATCGATCTGGTCGCGTAGCCGGCCGATTGGCAGCGCTTGACAAGGGGATGGCGTAAACGTATGTTTCAAACGCCTGTTTGATTGCTTCGGCCGCAGCCACGTGGCCAGGCAGCCGGGACTCATCCCGAGAGCGACCGCCAAGACGGTCACCCCAACTACTAGGAATCCACCGCAGAGGTTTACCGTTATGCCTGACTACAAGGCCCCCTTGCGTGACATTCGTTTCGTTCGCGACGAACTGCTGGGTTATGAAGCGCACTACCAGAGCCTGCCTGGCTGCCAGGACGCCACTCCGGACATGGTCGACGCCATCCTCGAAGAAGGCGCCAAGTTCTGCGAGCAGGTTCTGGCTCCGCTGAACCGTGTGGGTGACACCGAAGGCTGCACCTGGAGCGAATCCGGCGTGAAGACGCCGACCGGCTTCAAAGAGGCTTATCAGCAGTTCGTCGAAGGCGGCTGGCCGAGCTTGGCTCATGACGTCGAGCACGGCGGCCAAGGCCTGCCGGAATCGCTCGGCCTGGCCGTCAGCGAGATGGTCGGTTCGGCCAACTGGTCCTGGGGCATGTACCCAGGCCTCTCCCACGGCGCGATGAACACCCTGAGCGCTCACGGCACCGACGATCAGAAACACACCTACCTGACCAAGCTGGTTTCCGGCGAGTGGACCGGCACCATGTGCCTGACCGAGCCGCATTGCGGCACCGACCTGGGCATGCTGCGCACCAAGGCTGAACCGCAAGCCGACGGCAGCTACAAGGTCTCCGGTACCAAGATCTTCATTTCCGCTGGTGAGCACGACATGGCCGACAACATCGTCCATATCGTTCTGGCCCGCCTGCCCGATGCCCCGGCTGGCACCAAGGGTATCTCGCTGTTTATCGTGCCGAAGTTCATGCCCAATGCCGAAGGCGGCGTAGGCGAGCGCAATGCCGTTTCCTGTGGCTCGATCGAGCACAAGATGGGCATCCACGGTAACGCCACCTGCGTGATGAACTTCGACGGTGCTACTGGCTTCCTGATCGGCCCGGCCAACAAAGGCCTGAACTGCATGTTCACCTTCATGAACACCGCTCGTCTGGGTACCGCGCTGCAAGGCCTGGCCCACGCCGAAGTCGGCTTCCAGGGTGGCATCAAGTACGCCCGTGAGCGCCTGCAGATGCGTTCGCTGACTGGCCCGAAAGCGCCGGACAAAGCCGCTGACCCGATCATCGTGCATCCGGACGTACGCCGCATGCTGCTGACCATGAAGGCGTTCGCCGAAGGCAACCGCGCCATGGTCTACTTCACCGCCAAGCAGGTGGACATCGTTCAGCACAGCCAGGACGAAGAAGAGAAGAAAGCCGCTGATGAACTGCTGGCTTTCCTGACCCCGATCGCCAAGGCCTTCATGACCGAAGTGGGCTTCGAGTCCGCTTCCCACGGCATGCAGATCTACGGTGGCCACGGCTTCATCAGCGAGTGGGGCATGGAGCAGAACCTGCGTGACTGCCGTATCTCGATGATGTACGAGGGCACCACCGGCGTTCAGGCGCTCGACCTGCTGGGCCGCAAGGTGCTGATGACTCAGGGCGGCGCTCTGAAGAACTTCACCAAGATCGTGCACAAGTTCTGCCAGGCCAACGAAGGCAACGACGCCGTCAAGGAATTCGTCGAGCCGCTGGTCAAGCTGAACAAAGAGTGGGGCGACATCACCATGAAGATCGGCATGGCCGCGATGAAAGATCGCGAGGAAGTCGGTGCCGCTTCGGTGGACTACCTGATGTACTCCGGCTACGCCTGCCTGGCTTACTTCTGGGCTGACATGGCGCGTCTGGCTGCCGAGAAGCTGGCTGCCGGTACTGGCGACGAGGCTTTCTACAAAGCCAAGCTGCAGACCGCTCGCTTCTACTTCGCGCGCATCCTGCCGCGTACCCGTACGCATGTCGAAACCATGCTGTCCGGTGCCAGCAACCTGATGGAGATGGATGAAGAGCATTTCGCGCTCGGCTTCTGAGACCCTGTTTATGATCTGCTGCGCGTCGGCCCTGCTGCGTTAAAAACAGGCTCGGACTGCTCATTTACAGCTCGTAAACTCCGCGTCCTCGCCTGTTTTTGCCTTGCATGGCTCTAGCTCGCGAGATCGTAAACAGGCTCTAAGCTATCTTTATTCGGTTGAACCGCAACGCCGCCCTCTAGGGCGGCGTTGTCGTTTTTGCGCCGTGCACTGAAGCGAATGTCGCATCCTGTCGCTGTTTTCAGGAGTCGAAGCAGGCAGAATGCCTGCATCTCTCGCACAGGATGCCAGCGTGATCCGTCCGGCCAATCTGCGCCTCAGTCACTTCTACTCGTCGTTGCCTTTGCTGGTCGGCGGGGTGGTGGCTGCACGCTTGCCGGTGCTGAGCGAGTTCTTCATCTCCCTGTTCAATGTCTTGCCGACCCTGCTGTTGCTGCTCGGTGGTGCGTTCTGTCTGGTCTATGGCCGTCAGCGGGAGGTGTTTCTGCTGCTGGCGTTGTATGTCGGCTACTTCCTACTGGATGTTCAGGTCGACCATTTTCGCGACAGCGGCCAGGTTCGCGATGACGCCGCGCTGGTCTTCCATCTGATCTGCCTGTTGCTGCCCTTGCTCTATGCCCTCTACGGCTGCTGGGAGGAGCGTTCGCATCTGCTGCAGGACATCTTTGCCCGTGCCCTGGTGTTGCTGGCCGTCAGTGCCGTAGCGTTCGGCCTGGCGCGACGCTATCCGCAGGGTATCGCCGAGTGGCTGGCGCAGATTCACTGGCCGTCGCTGCATGCTGCCTGGATGAATCTTGCGCAGCTGGTGTACCTGATGTTCCTGATCGCCTTCATTGCCCTGCTGGTGCAATACCTGCGTCGGCCACGGCCATTGCATGCCGCGCAACTGGTGGGGCTGTTCGGCTTGCTGTGGATGTTGCCGCAGGTGTTCATCCTGGCCAATGCACTGCAGGTGATGATCAGCATGGTGATGCTCATGCTGGTTGCCGCGGTGGCGCACGAGGCCTACCAGATGGCCTTTCGTGACGAGCTCACCGGGCTGCCGGGGCGGCGCGCGCTCAACGAGCGCCTGCAGCGCCTGGGGCGTGATTATGTGATCGCCATGGTCGACGTCGACCACTTCAAGAAATTCAACGACACCCACGGCCACGATGTCGGTGATCAGGTGTTGCGCCTGGTCGCCAGCCAGATGCGCAAGGTCGGTGGTGGCGGCAAGGCCTACCGCTATGGTGGTGAGGAATTCACCTTACTGTTCCCCGGCAAGAACGTGGAGCAGTGTGTGCCGCATCTGGAGGCCGTGCGCCTGGCCATCGAGCAGTACCGCATGCAGTTGCGCGACTCGCAGAGTCGGCCTCGTGATAACCGCGAAGGCAAGCAGCGCCGCGCTGGCAAGAGTGCCAGTGAGGTGTCGGTGACCGTGAGCATGGGCGTAGCTGAACGTCAGGCTGAGCAGCGCACCCCGCAGGAAGTGATCAAGGAAGCAGACAAGGCGCTCTACAGTGCCAAGGCTGCCGGGCGTAATTGCATACGCAGCGCTACACATCGACGAGGTGCCGTCAAACTGGCTCCAGGGGGCGAATGAGACCCTGGCAGACCAATGGTCGTAAGCGCTTTCCAGCCGTGCGGCAGAGGGTTTTCACATCAAATAGTTGCTGACTTTTTGTGAATCAATGGTCACAACACGACCCTATGTGTCTATAAAGTTGTTCAAGTAAACTCGGTCCTCTCACGTAAGTCCGTTTTCGAGGATGTGCCATGGCCGATTACAAAGCCCCCCTGCGCGACATGCGCTTCGTGCTCAATGAAGTATTCGAAGTCTCCAAGCTCTGGGCCGAGCTACCGGCCCTGGCCGAGGTGGTCGATGCCGATACCGCCAGTGCCATCCTGGAAGAAGCTGGCAAGGTCACTGCGGGCAGCATCGCCCCGCTGAACCGCAGCGGTGATGAAGAAGGCTGCTCCTGGGACAACGGCGCGGTGAAAACCCCGGCCGGTTTTCCCGAGGCCTACCAGACTTACGCCGAGGGTGGCTGGGTCGGTGTTGGCGGTTCGCCGGAGTTCGGCGGCATGGGCATGCCCAAGGTGATCGGCGCCCAGGTCGAGGAGATGGTCAACTCGGCCAACCTGTCCTTCGGCCTGTACCCGATGCTCACCGCCGGTGCCTGCCTGTCGATCCTCAACCACGCCAGCGAAGAGCTGAAGGCGCAGTACCTGCCGAACATGTACGCCGGCGTCTGGGCCGGTTCCATGTGCCTGACCGAGCCGCATGCCGGCACCGACCTGGGCATCATCCGCACCAAGGCCGAACCTCAGGCTGACGGCAGCTACAAGATCAGCGGCACCAAGATCTTCATCACCGGCGGCGAGCACGACCTGACCGAGAACATCATTCACCTGGTGCTGGCCAAGCTGCCGGACGCACCGGCTGGCCCGAAAGGCATCTCGCTGTTCATCGTGCCGAAAGTGATGGTCAATGCCGACGGTTCACTGGGTGAGCACAACGCGCTGGGCTGCGGCTCCATCGAGCACAAGATGGGCATCAAGGCCTCGGCCACATGCGTGATGAACTTCGACGGCGCCATCGGTTACCTGGTCGGTGAAGTGAACAAGGGCCTCAACGCCATGTTCACCATGATGAACTACGAGCGTTTGGGCGTTGGCATCCAGGGCCTGGCCCTGGGCGAGCGCAGCTACCAGAGTGCCGTCGAATATGCCCGCGAGCGTATCCAGAGCCGCGCGCCGACCGGCCCGGTGGCCAAGGACAAAGCCGCTGACCCGATCATCGTGCACCCGGACGTGCGCCGCATGCTGCTGACCATGAAAGCGCTGAACGAGGGCGGTCGCGCCTTCTCCAGCTACGTCGCCATGCAGCTCGACACCGCCAAGTACAGCGAGGACAAGGACACCGCCAAGCGTGCCGACGAACTGGTCGCCCTGCTGACGCCGGTGGCCAAGGCTTTCCTCACCGACATGGCGCTGGAAACCACCGTGCACGGCCAGCAGATCTTTGGCGGCCACGGCTTCATCCGCGAGTGGGGCCAGGAGCAGCTGGTACGCGACTGCCGCATCACCCAGATCTACGAAGGCACCAACGGCATCCAGTCGCTGGACCTGATGGGGCGCAAGATCGTCGGCAGCGGCGGCAGCTTCTACAAGCACCTGGCTGACGAGATCAACGCCTTCGTCGCTTCGGCCGATGCCAATCTCGACGAGTTCACCAAGCCGCTGGCGGCTGCCGTGCAGAACCTCGATGAGCTGACCGCCTGGGTGCTGGACCGTGCCAAGGGTAACCCCAACGAAATCGGTGCTGCTTCGGTCGAGTACCTGCATGTGTTCGGCTACACCGCCTATGCCTACATGTGGGCGTTGATGGCACGAGCCGCACTGGGCAAGGAAGGGCAGGACGAGTTCTACGCCAGCAAGCTGGGCACCGCGCGCTTCTACTTCGCTCGCCTGTTGCCGCGCATCCACTCGCTGAGTGCGTCGGTCAAGGCGGGCAGCGAATCGCTGTACCTGCTGGATGCTGCACAGTTCTGATTCAGTGTGGTGCGTACACAAGCCCCGGTCCGAGTGCCGGGGCTTGTGCATTTACAGGGTCAGAAAATCTCGTATGGGAACTCGATGATCAGGCGAACCTGATCGGAGGACACGTCGGACTTGCCATTACCGATACGGTGGGTGGCCTGACGCAGCTTGAAGGACAGATCCTTGGCCGGGCCGCTCTGCACCACATAGCCCACGGCGAGATCACGCTCCCAGTGGTCTTCGCTGTCGGCGTAGTAGGCGTAGGGGCTGCTCGGATCCATCTTGCTGCCATCGACATCGGTACCGCGAATGTAACGCGCGTGGAAGGTCAGGCCGGGCACGCCGTAGCTGGCCATGTTGAGGTCGTAGAACAGACCCCATGAGCGTTCGTTCGGGCCGTTGAAGTCGACCAGCTGCGAGGAGTTGGCCAGGTAGATGGAGTCGTGGAAGGTGCCAGGGCCCATGCCCAGGTAGTCGAACGGCTGGTCGCCATTGATGCGCTGGTGGGTAACCTTGAAGGTGTGCGCGCCGACGGTGTAGGCGGCGGCGAACGACCAGGCGGTGACGCCGATGTCGCCGGCCAGCTTGCGGCCTTCATCGTTCGAGCGATAGATGTTGAAGTCGAAGTTCAGGCTCTGATCGTCGCTCAGCGAGTAGGTGTAGTTGGTGTTGGCGTAGTACTGGCGCCAGATGTCCTTGTACTCCGAGCCATAGAGGCTGACGCTGAGATTGTCGGTGATGGCGTAATTGCCGCCGACGAAGTCCACCGTATCCGTGCTGACGCCGGCATAGGAGGCGTAGAAGTCATCGTCGCTGTTGGTGCTGTTGAAGTCCTTGGCAGCGGTCATGTGTCCGGCTTCGAGGTCCAGCCCTGTCCATTCCGAACTGGTCAGCCAGAAACCGGTAGCGGTGCCCGGCACCAGACGCGCGTCGGCCGGCGCGAAAACCGGGTTGTAGGGGCGCAGGTTGTTGCCATAACGCAGTTCGGTGTTGGACAGGCGCATCTTCACCGAGGCACCAGCAGAGCCTGCGACGTCCTGGGTGCTGTCACCCTCTGGCACCAGTACACCCGCCTGCCCGGAGTAGCCACGACCCCCATCGAGCTTGATCGCCGAATAAGCGCTCAGGTCGACACCGAAACCAACAGTACCCTGGGTGTAGCCGGACGTGTAGTCGAGACGAAAGCCCTGGCCCCATTCGCGTCGATCATCAGCGCCGCTATGGCGGTCGTGGTTCCAGTAGATGTTGCGGGTCATGAACTTCAGGTGGCTGTCTTCGATGAAGCCTTGGCTTTCGGCCTGATCGGCCAACACCAGCGGTGCCCCCGTTGCGGTGCTGATGGCCAGGGCCAGTAGTGTTTTTCTGCGAAGTGACATGGCTTGCTCTCCGTATGTTGTTAGACATCGTTGGCGGCAGAGAAAGGGGTGTCGCGTCCTCCCTTGGTCAGGCGAGATTGTTGGAAGGGCCGATGTGCTGGCCGTGAAGCAGCGAATCCCCCAGAGTTCGCATGCGGCGAACCCGGGGGAGGGTACGGAGCTGAGGGGGCAGGCAAGGGGCGAGAGCGACGGTCAGTGGTCAGATACCGACGTGATGGCGCATGGGCATCGGGTGAAGGTCGCTTTTGGCATCCGCTGAGTCAGTGCTCAGCTTTTGTAGAGCCGGCCAACGTAGAGTAGCGATGGTTGATCACTGCCAAGCTCGATGCGTCCCTGCTCGTTCTCCAGCAAAGCACCGCTGTGCGCTGCCAGCATCTGCCGACCGCCCTCTGGCAGTCGATAGTGCAGGGCTTCAGGCGCAGCATTCCACAGCAGCAAAATCTCTGCATCGTTCTCCAACGCCTGCTCGCCCTGCAGTCTCACCAGGCGCAGTTCATGGCTCCAGGCGCCGCGCCGGGTCATCAGGTTGAGGTCGGTGATCGGACCGTCCAGCAACTGGGCGCTGATCGCCTCTTCACCGCCGAACACCGCTATGGCGCCACCGCTGAGCAGCGTTTCGCGCTGTCCGTCTCCGCGTTGCAGGTACACGCCGTTTCCGGCGAGCACGGCCAGGCTGCGGTCGATGCCTGGGAAGCTGGAGAAGGCACCATCCAGCGCGACCTGCGCACTGCTGATGCGCCAGGCGAAATCGTCGAGGCTGGCGCCCTTTGGCGCGATGGCCAGTTCCAGTGTGGAGCCGCCGCCATTCTTCCAGGGCATCGCACGGATCATGGCGGGGTCGAGCAGGGTGCAGGGCATGATTGCTCCAAATGTATATACAAAATGATTGGGCGACGAACGGTCCTGTGCGCAACGCAGGTGCTGAAGCCTCTGGATAGGAGCTTATAGCCCTCTATTCAGCGCACTTTGACTGAATGGTGCAGGCCTGTGGCCAGACTTTCAGGTGCATGGCGCTGGCTTGACGCCGAATCGATCCACTCATATTGTATATACAAAATAAGCGGGGAGAATCCCATGCCGATGCATTCCACCTCGAAACAGCTCTGGCGCGATGTGCAGGTCTTCGATGGCCTGGCGCAACTGGACGAGGCAATGACCGTGCTGGTCGAAGATGGCCGCATTGCCGGTCTGTGGCCGTCGCGCAGTTTCGCTGAGGCACAGGCTCAGGGCGCAGTGGAAGCTGGGCGTGGCGGCGTGATGACGCCAGGCCTGGTCGACTGCCACACCCACCTGGTCTATGCCGGTGACCGCGCCGCTGAATTCGAGCAGCGCCTGGAGGGCGTCAGCTACGAGGAGATCGCCCGCGCCGGTGGCGGCATCCTCAGCAGTGTGCGCGCCACCCGCGCAGCCAGCGAGGATGAGCTGATCGCCGCCAGCCTGCCGCGCCTCGATGCGTTGCTGGCCGATGGCGTGACCACGGTGGAGATCAAGTCCGGCTATGGCCTGACCGTTGCCGGCGAACTGAAGATGCTGCGCGTGGCCCGTCGCCTCGGCGAACTGCGTCCGGTGCGGGTACTCACCACGCTGCTCGGTGCCCATGCCCTGCCGCCGGAATATGCCGGCCGCGCCGACGACTACGTGAGCCTGGTCTGCGACGAGATGATTCCGGCCGCTGCTCGTGAAGGGCTGGCCGATGCGGTGGACGTGTTCTGCGAGGGCATCGGTTTTTCCCCGGCGCAGTGCGAGCGCATCTACCAGGCAGCCCAGGCCCATGGTCTGGCGATCAAGGCCCATGCCGAGCAGCTGTCCAACCTCGGCGGCAGTGCCCTGGCCGCGCGTTACGGCGCGCTGTCCGCCGACCATATTGAATACCTGGATGAAGCCGGTGTGCGCGCCATGTCTGAGGCGGGCACCGTGGCCGTGTTGCTGCCTGGCGCGTTCCACGTACTGCGCGAAACCCAGCTGCCGCCCATCGAGCTGTTGCGCCAGTACGGTGTGCCGATGGCCGTGGCCAGCGACGCCAACCCCGGCACCTCGCCGATCTGCATGCCGACGCTGATGGCCAACCTGGCCTGCACCCTGTTCCGCCTCACTCCGCGCGAAGCCCTGGCTGGCATGACCGCCCATGGCGCCCGCGCGCTCGGGCTGCCCGAGTTGGGCCGCATTGCCGTCGGTGCGCCGGCGGATCTGTGCCTGTGGGATATCCAGCAACCGGCCGAACTGGCCTACGCGGTGCAGGCCGGGCGCCTGCGTCAGCGCGTGTTCAATGGAGCCATTACCTATGCTCGCTGATCGTCACTCGATGGCCGCCTGGAGCGGTCGTACCGACCCGGAAACCGACAGCGCGCGTTGGCACCAGCGCATCCGTTCACTCACTGAAGACAGCCAGCCGGGCTTGGCCCTGCTCGGTTTCGCCTGCGATGAGGGCGTGCGCCGCAACCATGGCCGCGTCGGCGCCGCCGCTGCGCCGCAAAGCGTGCGCAAGGCGCTGGCCAACCTGGCCTGGCACCGTCAGGCACCGGCCTACGATGCCGGTGATGTCACCTGCGAGGATGGCGACCTGGAAGCGGCGCAGGCCCGCCTCGGTCGCAACGTCTGCGCGCTGCTGGATGCCGGCCATCTGCCGCTGGTGATCGGCGGCGGTCATGAAGTGGCCTTCGGTAGCTGGTCCGGGCTGGCCGAGCATCTCTCCGGCAATCCCACGCCACGGATTGGCATCGTCAACTTCGATGCCCATTTTGATCTGCGCGACCCGGCCCATGTGCATTCTTCCGGCACGCCCTTCGCGCAGATCGCCGAGCAGTGCGCTGCACGCGGCTGGCCGTTCCGCTACGCCTGCCTTGGCGTCAGCCGCGCCAGCAACACGCGCGCACTGTTCGCCCGCGCCGCCGAGCTGAACGTGCTGGTGCGCGAGGATCATGAGATTCGCGAGTCGACCCTCGATGCCATCGGCGCCGAGCTGGACGCCTTCGCCGCCGAGTGCGACGCGCTCTACCTGACCATCGATATCGACGTGCTGCCGGCCTGCGAAGCACCGGGCGTCAGCGCGCCGGCCGCCCGTGGCGTGCGCCTGGAATTGCTCGAACCGCTGCTCGAACGGCTCAAGGCCAGCGGCAAGCTGCGCCTGGCCGACCTGGCCGAGCTCAACCCCGAGCACGACATCGACAACCGCACCGCCAAGGTGGCAGCGCGGCTGATCCATCTGCTCAGCCTCTGAGCCCGACACCTTCTCGCACAACAACAATTACGAGGAAACCCCGATGTTCACCACCGTTCGCCGCAGCGGCCAGGAGCCGCGTCATGTCTGAGTCCCTGCCGCTGAGCGCCGGCGTGTCGCGCCCGCGCGCCCTGGCGCGTTTGCTGGGTTACAGCCTGATCGGCCTGCTGCTGTTCTTCGTGCCGTTCGAGATCGCCGGGCGCTCGACCATCCTCCTCGATCACGCTGCCAGCGCCCTGCAACTGCATGCGCGGCCACTGGTGATCGGCGTGGCGCTGCTGTTCATGCTCTATGGCGCGCTGGCGCCCTGGCTCGACGGCAGCTGGCGGCGCAGCCTGACCCATAGCGTATTCAGCGTGCTCAAGGTGTTCGGCCTGCTGATCGGCGCCGCCTACCTGCTGCAGCTCGGCCCACAGGCGCTGTATCAGCCGGACATGCTGCCGTTCCTGTTCGAGAAGCTGGTGCTCAGCCTGGCGCTGATCGTGCCGCTGGGTTCGCTGGCCCTGGTGTTCCTGATTGGCTTCGGCCTGCTGGAGCTGATCGGCGTGCTGATGCAGCCGGTAATGCGGCCGATCTGGCGCACGCCGGGCAAATCGGCCATCGACGCCGTGGCGTCCTTCGTCGGCAGCTACTCGGTGGGCCTGTTGATCACCGACCGCATGTACCAGCAGGGCCATTACAGCGTGCGCGAGGCGGCGATCATCGCCACTGGCTTCTCCACTGTGTCGGCGCCGTTCATGGTGATCATCGCCAAGACCCTGGGCCTGATGGGGCAGTGGAACCTGTATTTCTGGGGCGCCATGGCGGTGACCTTCGCCGTCACCGCGATCAGCGCGCGCATCTATCCGCTGTCACGGCTGCCGTCCGAGTCCACGCCTGAGGCGCAACTGCAACCCGGCGAAAGCCGCCTGGGCAGTGCCTGGCGCGCCGGGATGGAGCAGGCCAGCAATGCGCCGTCGCTGTGGTCGGCACTGCGTGAAACCTTCGTCGATGGCCTGCGTATGACCGCAGCGATCCTGCCGAGCATTCTCGCCGTCGGCCTGCTCGGCTTACTCGCTGCCAAGTACACGCCGCTGTTCGACGCCCTCGGCGTGTTGCTCTACCCGCTGACCTGGCTGTTCGGTCTGGACGAGCCCATGCAGGTAGCCCGCGCCATCTCCGCCGGCCTGGCCGAGATGTTCCTGCCGGCGATGCTGCTCAAGGACGCCGACGTGCTGGTGAAGTTCGTCACCGCCATCGTCTCGGTCAGCAGCGTGCTGTTTCTCTCGGCCTCGATTCCCTGCGTGCTGGCCACGCGGATTCCGCTGAGCCTGGGCCACCTGCTGCTGATCTGGCTGCAGCGCACCCTGCTCAGCCTGCTGTTCGCCATTCCCCTGGCTTACCTCGCCCAATTTCTGGGTTGGCTCTGACCGCCCACCACTGACCCGTTCCCACAGGAGCCCGCAACATGACCAAGTTCCGCGACACCGAAATCCGCGCCCCGCGCGGCACCACGCTCACCGCCAAGAGCTGGCTGACCGAAGCGCCGCTGCGCATGCTGATGAACAACCTCGACCCGGACGTGGCCGAGAACCCCAAGGAGCTGGTGGTGTATGGCGGCATCGGCCGCGCCGCGCGCAACTGGGAGTGCTACGACAAGATCGTCGAGAGCCTGACCAATCTGAATGACGACGAGACCCTGCTGGTGCAGTCCGGCAAGCCGGTCGGCGTGTTCAAGACCCACAGCAACGCCCCGCGCGTGCTGATCGCCAACTCCAACCTGGTGCCGCATTGGGCGAGCTGGGAACACTTCAACGAGCTGGATGCCAAGGGCCTGGCCATGTACGGCCAGATGACCGCCGGCAGCTGGATCTACATCGGCAGCCAGGGCATCGTCCAGGGCACCTATGAAACCTTCGTCGAAGCCGGTCGCCAGCACTACGCCGGCAACCTCAAGGGCCGTTGGGTGCTGACCGCAGGCCTGGGTGGCATGGGCGGCGCCCAGCCGCTGGCCGCCACCCTGGCCGGCGCCTGCTCGCTGAACATCGAATGCCAGCAGAGCAGCATCGACTTCCGCCTGCGCAGCCGTTACGTCGACGAGCAGGCCACCGATCTGGACGACGCCCTAGCGCGCATCGCCAAATACTGCGCCGAAGGCAAGGCCATCTCCGTCGCCCTGCTGGGCAACGCTGCCGAGATCCTGCCGGAATTGGTACGTCGTGGCGTGCGCCCGGATATGGTCACCGACCAGACCAGCGCCCACGATCCGCTCAACGGCTACCTGCCGATCGGCTGGAGCTGGGCCGAATACAAGGATCGTGCAGCCACCGACCCGGCTGGCGTGGTCAAGGCTGCCAAGCAGTCCATGGCTGTGCATGTACAGGCCATGCTCGACTTCCAGAAGATGGGCGTGCCGACCTTCGACTACGGCAACAACATCCGCCAGATGGCCAAGGAAGAAGGCGTGAGCAATGCCTTCGACTTCCCCGGTTTCGTCCCGGCCTATATCCGTCCGCTGTTCTGCCGTGGCATCGGCCCGTTCCGCTGGGCGGCGCTGTCCGGCAACCCCGAAGACATTTACAAGACCGACGCCAAGGTCAAGGAGCTGATCCCGGACGACGCCCACCTGCACCGCTGGCTGGACATGGCCCGCGAGCGCATCGCCTTCCAGGGCCTGCCGGCGCGTATCTGCTGGGTCGGCCTGGGCCAGCGCGCCAAGCTCGGCCTGGCCTTCAATGAGATGGTGCGTTCGGGTGAGCTGAGTGCGCCCATCGTCATCGGCCGCGACCACCTTGACAGCGGCTCGGTATCCAGCCCCAACCGCGAAACCGAGGCCATGCAGGACGGCTCCGACGCTGTGTCCGACTGGCCGCTGCTCAACGCCCTGCTCAACACCGCCAGCGGTGCGACCTGGGTGTCGCTGCACCACGGCGGCGGTGTGGGCATGGGCTTCTCCCAGCATTCGGGTATGGTCATCGTATGTGATGGCACCGACGAAGCTGCCGCGCGCATTGCCCGCGTGCTGACCAACGACCCGGGCACCGGCGTGATGCGTCATGCCGATGCCGGTTACCAGATCGCCATCGATTGCGCCAAGGAGCAGGGCCTGAACCTGCCGATGATCGGTTAAGGCAAGTTCGACGCCGGCCCGCTGGGCCGGCGCATCAATCACTGCAAGCATCGCGACTTCAGCCATTATTCGGCTCTGATTCGCCAGGCGCGAACTCAACCGTGGAAGAACAGAACATGAACACCCTGAACCTGAAACCCGGCCAACTAACCCTGGCCGACCTGCGCGCCGCCTACCAGGCGCCCGTGCACCTGACCCTAGACGCCAGTGCCCATCAGGCCATCGACGCCAGTGTCGCTTGCGTCAATCAGATCATCGCCGAGGGCCGCACCGCCTACGGCATCAACACCGGTTTCGGCCTGCTGGCCTCGACCCGCATCGCCAACGACGATCTGGAAAAGCTGCAGCGTTCGCTGGTGCTGTCCCATGCCGCCGGCATCGGCGAGCCGCTGAGCGATGCCATGGTGCGGCTGATCATGTTGCTGAAGATCAACAGCCTGGCGCGTGGCTTTTCCGGCATCCGCCGCCAGGTGATCGACGCGCTGATCGCCCTGGTCAATGCCGAGGTCTATCCACATATCCCGCTGAAAGGCTCGGTCGGTGCCTCCGGTGACCTGGCGCCGCTGGCGCATATGTCGCTGGTGCTGCTCGGCGAAAGCCAGGCGCGCCACAAGGGCCAGTGGCTGCCGGCCACCGAGGCGCTGGCCATCGCCGGCCTGGAGCCGATGACCCTGGCCGCCAAGGAGGGCCTTGCGCTGCTCAACGGCACTCAGGTATCCACCGCCTACGCACTGCGCGGTTTGTTCGAAGGTGAAGACCTGTACGCCGCCGCCAGCGTCTGCGGTGCGCTCAGCGTCGAGGCACTGCTCGGTTCGCGCTCACCGTTCGATTCGCGCATTCATGCCGCTCGTGGCCAGCGTGGGCAGATCGACGCGGCGGCTGCCTTCCGCCATCTGCTCGGCGACAGCAGTGAAATCGGCCGTTCCCACGCCGCCTGCGACAAGGTGCAGGACCCGTACTCGCTGCGCTGCCAGCCGCAAGTCATGGGCGCCTGCCTTACCCAGCTGCGCCAGGCCGCCGAAGTGCTGGCTGTGGAAGCCAACGCGGTATCCGACAACCCGCTGGTGTTCGCCGCCGAAGGCGAGGTGATTTCCGGTGGCAACTTCCACGCAGAACCCGTGGCCATGGCTGCCGACAATATCGCCCTGGCCATCGCTGAAATCGGCGCGCTGTCCGAGCGGCGCATCTCGCTGATGATGGACAAGCACATGTCGCAACTGCCGCCGTTCCTGGTGGCCAATGGCGGGGTCAACTCCGGCTTCATGATCGCCCAGGTCACTGCCGCGGCATTGGCCAGCGAGAACAAGGCCCTGGCCCATCCGCACAGCGTCGACAGCCTGCCGACTTCGGCCAACCAGGAAGACCACGTGTCCATGGCCCCGGCTGCCGGCAAGCGTCTGTGGGACATGGCCGCCAACACCCGTGGCGTGCTTGCTGTGGAATGGCTGGGTGCCTGCCAGGGGCTGGACTTCCGTGAAGGCCTGCAGAGTACGCCGGCGCTGGAGCAGGCGCGCCAGGTGTTGCGCGCCAAGGTGCCGTACTACGTCGAGGACCGCTTCTTCGCCCCGGACATCGCCGCCGCCGATGCACTGCTCGCCGAGCGCGTGCTGACACCGTTGCTGCTGGCCGGCATGCTGCCTTCGGTCGGCTGAATCGCGCCGCGCGGAGGCAATCCGGGTCTTGGCATCAAGCCCTCAGATTGCAGCCGGGCTACGGCGCTGGGAGCGGAGCGGCTCGCTCCGCTATCATCCGCGCACCGGGCATATCCAAGGAGCAGCCGTGACCAGTCCCACCCCGCGTTACAAGGCCATCGAGGATTTTCTCCTCGAGCGCATTCACGGCGGCGCCTATCCGGTCAATCACCAGATTCCACCCGAGGAGCAGTTGGCGCGCGATTTCGGCGTCAGCCGCATGACCGCCAACAAGGCGATCCAGAACCTTGTGCAAAAGGGTTATCTGGTGCGCCAGGCCGGGCTTGGCACCTTCGTCACCGACCGCAAGGCCGAGTCGCCGCTGCACGAGGTGATGAACATCGCCAGCGAAGTGCGTGGCCGCGGTCATGCCTACAGCAACGCAGTGGTGCGCTGCGAAGCCATCGCCGCCGATGACGAAGTGGCCCTGCGTCTGGGGCTGCGCCTGGGCGGCGAGGTGTTTCACAGCATCCTCGTGCACCTGCAGGACGGTCTGCCGATCCAGCTCGAGGATCGCTTTGTCAACCCGCGCTGGGTGCCGCATTACCTGCAAAGCGACTTCACCCAGGTCACGCCCAACGAAGTGTTGGTCGCCAGTTGCCCGATCTCGGATGTCGAGCATGTGGTGGAGGCGGTACTGGTGGACGCGCGCACGGCCGAGCTGCTGCAGATCGACCCGGCCATGCCGTGCCTGAGCGTGATCCGCCGCACCTGGTCGGACGATCACCTGATCAGCTATGCACGGCTGATCCATCCCGGTGACCGCTACAAGCTGCGCTCGCTGCACAAACGCAGAGCGTAGGCTGTCCACAAAACGTAGGAGCCGGCTTGCCGGCGATCCGCAGTGGTTTCGTCGCGGCTAAAGCCCCTCCCACAGTGATCGAAGTCAGTCACTGATCAATTGATCCACTAGCGAAGGGTCGTCGATAAAGCGATTACGCGTGCCTTGCAGCGTTTCGATCCTGTCGTTGCGCGCCTTTTCCTCGGCATCCGGCGGGTCCATGCGGTGCCAGGCCTTGTACATAGGCACCAGGCCGACAATGGGCAAGCCGTATTCGATATGCATGTAGAAGATCGCGCGAGCGATGTTGCCCTTGGCTTCGTCACGCGGCTCCACCAATTGGAAGCTGGTTTTCATATCGCAGCCGATATCGGCGAACTTGCTCGACACATCGTCGGCCAGGTCGCCGAACTGCGCATTGCGCCGCACCAGCTCGACGCGTGTCAGTGCCGGGTAGTAGTTGTGCAGGTCGGCGACGATATACGGATAGCGTGGGTTCATGATGGTGCACTGGCGGTCGGTGACGCAGCGCATCGCACTCTTGAGCTGCTTGCTGCTGTAGATCGGGCTGGCAGTCAGGGTGCCGCTTTCGCGGGCGAAGGCCTGGCCGCAATAGAGTGTGGTGCCGCCTTTACCGTACAGGTCCTTCCAGAACGCCTGTTCGATGGCCTGTTTGGCGTCGCCCAGTTGGGTCTGGCCATTGGCCGAGGCGAATGTACTGATGCAGGTTGCCAGGCAACCGAGAAGCAGGGTGACCGCGCGCATACTCTAGCCCCTAGTGACCGCCGTTGTCGGAGTCTGTTGTTTTTGTAGGACAAGCTGCAGTCTAGCAAGACGTACGTCACAAAAAACATGGTCACATGCTTTCTCCCAACTTGGGATAGTCGGGGAAAGCGTGATAGCTGACGCAGGGCGGATTTGTGTAAGCCATGGCTTACACGATGTCCCGATTATCGCCACTGTCGGTCGATCAGGTACGGGCGTACTCTGCCGGACATGGATTCAGCGCAGGAAGCGCCTAGACGAACAGGGACACGCTGGACAGCCGCCAGGATGGTGAGCAGATCAAGGATGTCAGGACTACAGTCTGCAAGGCCCCGCAATCGCGGGGTTTTCTTTTTTCTGGCCCATGGTTTTCACCGGCCTGTTCAAGCCGCGCGTTGTTCGACGCGCAATTGTTCGAACCAGTCCAGGGTCTCGTCCCAGAGACGCTGCGCCGCCGGGCGGAAATACCCCATATGACCGATAGTGCCCAGGCCTTCTGCCTGCGAGTCGAGCGTGCGCGCCTGGTAGGGTGCGTTGACGTACGCGGCCATGAAGGCATCGCGTGAGGCAGGCGGTGCCCATAGATCGTCCAGGCTGTTGAGCGCCACCATCGGCGTGTTCACCTGGGCGAAGCGCTCGGCCAGCCCCAGCATCTGCGGGTCGTCGAAGAAGTAGCGCGGGAAGCGGCACCAGCGTTTCCACTGGCGGTACACGCCTAGCGGCAAGTCCTCGCCCATGCCCAGCTTGCTCCAGGCCAGGTAGCCCTTGTAGCGCGTCATCAACGGGCCGATCATCCGCCACATGGCCAGCACGCGTATTTGCTCGGCCTTGGGCATCCAGCCGTGCCAGCCGGCGCCGGTGCCGAAGGTGTAGAAGCCGGCGACCTGATCATGGTTGGGCAGCAGGCCGAAGGCATGCCCGCCGAAGGAGTGGCCGATCATGAACAGCGGGCGCTCGGCGTGCCGGTGCTGATCCACCGCAGCGGCCAGGTCGAGGTGAGCCCAGTCCAGATACTCCATCTCGAAACCGCGCAGGCTGTCTGGCCTGGATTGGCCGATGCCACGGTAGTCCAGGGTCATGGTATTGAAACCGCGGCTGGCGGCATGTTCGGCGAAGCGCCGATAGAAGCCCTGCGGCACCCCGGTGGCGCCGGCGATCAGCAGTTGCGCCTGCGGTCGCTCGGCGTGATAGCGCGTGGCGGCCAGTTGATAGTCGTCGAGTGCCAGCAGGGGCAGTGTTTCGCTGCGAATGGGTGTGCTCATATCAGGTTGGCTCCATGCTGTGCTGGCGGGTCAGGTGCAGCAGGGTGGCGACGGCCTGTTGCAGCGGCTCGCTGCTGCCGGCGACGCGGGCTTGCAGCAGGCCGCCTTCGTAGAGGGCGATGAACAGGGTGGCCAGGCCCTGCGGTTGCGGGTAGCCATGGCGTTGCAGTTGCTCTTGCAGGGCTTCACGAATGGCGCTGAAGGCATTGGCCAGGGCAAGGCGCATTTCACTGTCTTCGGGGCCACTTTCCAGGGCGATGGCCGCCAGCGGGCAGCCGCGCTCGAAGACGCTGCCCTGCAATTGCTCGATGGCGTTCTGCAGCCAGGTGGCGAATGCCTCGAGAGGGTCGGACTGACGCTCGAACAGTGTGGCGAACCCCTGCGTGGCGCGCTGACCGACACGCTCGATGGCGGCCACGGCCAGCTCGGTCTTGCCGCCTGGGAAGTGGTGATAGAGGCTGCCCTTCGGCGCAGCGGCGCTGGCCAGCAGTTCGGTCAGGCCGATGCCATGCAGGCCCTTGCGTTGCAGGGCATCGATCATGGCGTCGATGAGTTTGTCGCGAGTGGTCTTGGTCATGGCGTGGATTATGTAGACCGGTCGGTCTAGTCGCCAGTGTCATTCAGGCCGCAGATCAGGGCATATCGGCACAGTGAAGCGCCGCCCGGAAGGGGCGGCGCAAGGCATCAGGCCTGCTTGGCCACCCAGGCGGCGTAGGCGTCGATGAACTTCTGCAGGAAGGGCTTGATACCGTCGCTGAGCACGCCGTTCTCGTCGAAGAAGTTGCCGGCGCCGCCGAGGTAGGCTTCTGGCTGCTGCAGCACGTGTACGTCGAGGAATACCAGGCACTGGCGCAGGTGATGGTTGGCGCCGAAGCCGCCGATGGCACCTGGCGAGGCGCTGAGCACGGCGCCCGGCTTGCCGCTGAAGCCGCTCTGGCCATAGGGACGCGAGCCGACGTCGATGGCGTTCTTCATCGCGCCGGGAATCGAGCGGTTGTATTCGGGAGTGACGAACAGCACTGCATCGGCCGCCTTCAGCTTGCTGCGAAACGGCGCGTAGGAGGCTGGAGCGCTGTCGCCGTCGGCGTCTTCGTTGTACAGCGGCAGATCGCCGATCTCGAGGATTTCCAGGTTCAGCGAAGCAGGCGCCAGCTCGGCCAGTGCCAGCGCCAGCTTGCGGTTGATGGAGGCTTTGCGCAGGCTGCCGACCAGCACGGCGACATTGTAAGTCTTGCTCATGTGTACTCCAGAAGGTGTGGTGAGGAAGGAACAACCACTATAGACCCCGGATGTTTCAGCAGGTGCTGAACGCGTTCAGCAGATCTTCGCTGAAGGCCTGCTGCGCCTCGCTGGGCGGATGGCCGCGGTGACTGGCCAGACGAAACTGCACGGTGAAATCCCAGGTGCCGGGCAGGGCGCGCAATTGGTCGCGATCCACCCAGGGCTGGGCAATGTGCTCGGGCAGGTAGCCCAGGTGCGCGCCGGAGAGGATGAACGCCAGGCTGCCCTCGACCTGCTCGCAACGGGCGTTGCTGCTGCCGCCTTGCCAGGGCTCGTCGGCAGCGATGAAACGGTAGGGATGCAGCACCCGGTCGCAGTCCTGCAGGTCATCGACGCTCGGCGTTGCCCGTTCGAACAGTGGATGCAGGCGGCCGCAGTACAGGCGCTGGCGCTCGTCGAACAGCGGCTGATAATTCAGCGCCGTCTGGCTGCCGGAAAAATAGCCGATGGCCAGTTGCAACTGGTCCTGCAGCAGGCGTCGCTCCAACTCGGCGGGCATGGCGCTGAGCAGTTCGATCTGCACCGCCTGGTTACGCTGGCGAAAGCGCCCGACGGCCTTGCCGATGCGCTCGATCACCTCGTTCGACAGCGCTTCGGACAGACCGATACGAAGCTCGCCGAGCAGCTTGTCGGCCATGCCCTGAGCCTCGCCCTTGAAGGTCTCGATGGCAGCGAACAGCTTGCGTGTGGCAGCCAGCACCTGCTCCCCCTTGGGCGTCAGGCGAAAGCCGGCCTTGCCGCGTTCACACAGGCGAAAGCCCAGGCGGGTTTCCAGCTTGGCCATCTGCGTGCTGATGGTTGACTGGCCAATGCCTAGCTCACCCTGCGCGGCGCTGAAGCCGCCGCTCTCCACCACGGTGACGAACAGCCGCAGCAGTTGCAGGTCGAGGTCGCGCAGTTGGCTGAGCATGCAGGCTCCATACATTGATGAATGTCGATGTTGGAGTAGAACACTTCGAATTTATCCGAAGCAACGCTGGGCGCAGGATGCACACATCCCAGCCTCCAGCAGAGAGGCACGGCCAATCAAGTCTGCCCGAGGATAAAACCATGCGTCTTGTTGCAAGTCTGCTGCTTCTGGCCATCGCCACACCGCTGATGGCGGAGCCGAAACAGCTAAACCTGTACAACTGGGCCGACTACGTGGCGCCGCAGGCGCTCGCGCGCTTCCAGGCCGAAACCGGCATCCGGGTCAAATACGACACCTTCGATAGCACCGATGTGCTGGAGAGCAAGCTAATGACCGGCGGCAGTGGCTACGACCTGGTCTTTCCTGCCTCCAGCGGCCTGTCGCGGGCGATCCAGGCCAGGGCGTTGCAACCGGTGGGAACGCTGAAAAACGCCAGCAACCTCGACCCCGAACTGCTGGCCAAGCTGGCCAGCGTCGATCCCGGCAACCAGTACGGCGTGTCTTACACCTGGGGCACGGTGGGCCTGGCGATCAACAAACAGGCCGTCGAACAGCGTCTGCCTGGCGTGGCCCTGGATAGCCTCGACCTGTTGTTCAAGCCCGAGTACGCCAGCAAGCTGAAGGACTGCGGCATCTCCGTGCTCGACTCGCCGCAGGAGGTGATCGCCATCGCCCTCAATTACCTGGGCAAGCCGCCCTACAGTGCCAAGGGTGATGACCTGGAGGCAGCCAGCGCCTTGCTCGCCGCGCTGCAACCGAACCTGCGCTATATCGGCAATGCCCGGCAGATCGATGATCTGGCCAAGGGCGAAACCTGCCTGGCGCTGACCTACACCGGTGACGCCGGCATGGCTGCTGCGCGCGCAGCCGAAGCTGGGCAGCCGTTCGAGGTGCTCTACCGCATCCCGCGTGAAGGCACGCTGATCTGGTTCGACACCATGGCCATTCCCGTCGATGCGCCGCACCCCGGCAACGCCCGCGCCTTCATCGATTTCATGCTGCAGCCCGAGGCCATCGCCGAACTGACCAACACCCTGTTCTTCGCCAACGCCAACCGTGCGGCCACGCCGCTGCTGGACGAGGCGGTGAGCGGCGACCCGGATATCTACCCGCCCGAGGCCGTGCGTGCGCGCCTGTTTGCCGAGCAGGTGCTGAACCTGCGCGAGCAGCGCCAGCGCACCCGTCTGTGGACCGCTTTCCGCAGCCAGTACTGAGCCTTTAAGAGCGGGCCCTGCTCGCGAACATCACCGAAACGAGTATTCGACCATGGACCAAGCTTTCGACAACGACCAGGCCATCACCCGCGCCAGCCTCTACGGCACTGCCGCCGAGCCGACCTACGCCGGCATCACCAGCTTCATGCGTCGGCGCTACAGCCGTGATCTGACCGGCGTCGATCTGGCCATCAGCGGCGTGCCCTTCGACACCGCCACGACCAACCGGCCCGGCAGCCGTTTTGGCCCACGGGCGATCCGCGCTGCCTCGATCCAGTCGGCCTGGGCGCGGCATTTTCCCTGGGAGTTCGACCCCTTCGACCTGCTCGCCTGCGTCGACTACGGCGACTGCTATTTCGACCACGGCACGCCGCAGGACACCCCGGAGGTGATCGAAGCGCACGCCACGCGCATTCTCGAAGCTGGCAGCGCGCTGCTGACCCTGGGCGGCGACCATTTCATCAGCTACCCGCTGCTCAAGGCCCATGCAAAGCAGCACGGCACCCTGGCGCTGATCCATTTCGACGCGCACAGCGACACCTGGCCGGACGAAGAGGGCAAGCGCATCGACCACGGCACCATGTTCTATCACGCCGCGCGTGAAGGCCTGGTCGACCCGGCGCGTTCGGTGCAGGTCGGCTTGCGCACCACCAATGATGATGTGATGGGCTTCCAGGTACTCGATGCGCGCGAGGTGCATCGCAGCACGCCGGAGCAGATCGCCGAGCGCATCCGTGCGCGGGTGGGCGAGCATCCGGTGTACCTGACCTTCGACATCGACTGCCTCGATCCGGCCTTTGCTCCTGGCACCGGTACGCCGGTGTGCGGTGGCCTTTCCAGCCATCAGGCGCTGGAAATCCTGCGCGGGCTGCGCGGTATCAACCTGGTCGGCATGGACGTGGTGGAAGTGGCGCCGCCCTACGACAACGCCGAAGTCACTGCACTGGCCGGCGCGACCCTGGCGATGGAGATGATCTGTCTGTATGCCGCACGGCATAAGCTGGGTAACTAGGGTGGAAATCGCTGTTTATTTCCACCTGGGGTATTCGCGTCGGCTGCCCATGATGGACCGGTGAAGCATGGTCCACCCTACGCTGTGGATAAAAAAACGGGCCTGTTCAGGCCCGTGAGTTCACGCTCAAAGAGTGGCCTGGCATCAGTCCAGGCTGTGCGCCAGGCCGATGGGCTCGGGCTTGAACAGCCGTGCATCCATCAGCTTCGGCTGGCGCACGATGGGGGCGAAGTCCATGCGCGCGAGGATGTCGCGCTCGATGTCCACGCCCGGCGCCACTTCGATCAGTTCTAGTCCATCGGTGGTCAGGCGCAGCACGCAGCGCTCGGTGACGTAGAGCACCGGCTGGCCACGTTCGGCAGCCAGGCGACCGGCGAAAGTGCGGTGTTCCACCTCGGCGACGAACTTGCGCAGCGCGCCGTCCTCGACGATGCGCAACTGGCCGTCTTCGATGCGGATGTCCTGCGCACCGGCGCTGAAGGTGCCGACGAACACTACCTGCTTGGCGTTCTGGCTGATGTTGATAAAGCCGCCAGCCCCGGCCAGCCGACTGCCGAACTTGGACACGTTGAGGTTGCCCGCGGCATCGGCCTGGGCCAAACCGAGAAACGCGATGTCCAGGCCGCCGCCGTCGTAGAAGTCGAACTGATAAGGCTGGTCAAGCAAGGCGCTGTGGTTGCTCGCCGCGCCGAAGTCCAGGCCCGAGGCCGGTACGCCGCCGATCACGCCGGGTTCGGCGGTCAGCGTCAGGCGCTCGATCACGCCTTCTTCGGCGGCCACAGACGCGACGCCCTCGGGCATGCCGATGCCGAGGTTGACCACCGCGTCGGCTTTCAGCTCCAGCGCTGCGCGGCGGGCGATCAGCTTGCGTACGTCCAGCGGCATCGGCGCCAGGCTGTCCACCGGTACGCGGGTTTCGGCGGCAAACGCTGGGTTGTAGGCGGTGGCGAAGGTCTGCTGGTGGTTGGCGGGGTCGGCCACCACCACGCAGTCAACCAGGATGCCGGGTATCTTCACCTCGCGCGGGTTGAGCGAACCGCGCTCGACGATGCGTTCGACCTGAGCGATCACCTGGCCGCCGGAGTTGTGCGCGGCCATAGCGATGGCCAGGCTCTCGATGGTCAGCGCCTCGCGCTCGAAACTGAGGTTGCCGTCAGGGTCGGCACTGGTGGCGCGGACGATGCCGACGTTGATCGGGAAGGTCGGGTAGAACAGGTAGTCCTCACCGTCTATGGGCATAAGGCGCACCAGATCGGCGGTGGTGCGCGCATTGAGCTTGCCGCCGCCGTGGCGCGGGTCGACGTAGGTGCCCAGGCCAACGCGTGACAGCTGCCCCGGCTTGCCAGCGGCGATATCGCGAAACAGTTGCGAGATCACCCCCTGCGGCAGGTTGTAGGCCTCTATGCGGTTGTCCACCGCGAGTTTCTGCAGCCCCGGCACCAGGCCCCAGTGACCACCGATCACCCGGCGTACCAGGCCTTCATGGGCCAGGTGGTTGAGGCCGCGGCCCTTGCCGTCGCCTTGGCCGGCGGCATACACCAGGGTCAGGCCCTGTGGCGCCTGCTCGGCGGCGAAGCGCTGTTCCAGGGCGATGGCGATCTGCTCGGCGAAACCGATGCCGACGAAACCACCGGTGGCCAGGTTGGCGTTGTCCGGGATGCGCGCCACGGCTTCGGCGGCGGTCATGATCTTGCTCATTGCGGGTACTCGAAAGCGATTGAACAACACGGCGCACAGACAGCATGGCGCCCGAGGGCGCCATGCTCGTCAGAAGCTTCCAAACAGGGTGCCCAGGGCGATGACCACCGCCAGTGCCACCATCGGGAAGGCCACGGTGTTGACGAAGATGAATTTGTACGACTCGCGGTGGGTGAGCTTGCAGATCGCCAGCAGCGAGATGACCGCGCCGTTGTGCGGCAGGGTGTCCATGCAGCCCGAGGCCATGGCAGCGACGCGGTGCAACAGTTCGGGACTGATGCCGGCGGCGTTGGCCATTTCCAGATACTGCGCGCCGAGGGTTTTCAGCGCGATGGACATGCCGCCCGACGCCGAACCGGTGATACCGGCGAGGATGTTCACTGCCACCGCTTCGGAGATCAGTGGGTTGCTGGATACGCCCAGCACCAGGTCGCGGATGATCACGAAGCCGGCCAGCGAGGCGATCACCGTGCCGTAACCCACCTCGGCGGCGGTGTTGAGGATCGGCAGCATGGAGCCGAAGGCGCCGTCGTTGACGCTCTTCTTCAGGTCCATCCAGCGCTTCCAGTGCATGGCGATCAGCAGCACGATGGCGGTGCCCAGGGCAACGATGATCGACCAGATGCCGATCAGCGATTTTGCATCCTGCAGACCACCGAATTCCGGTTTGGCCAGGTAGCTGGTGTCGACGGCCGGCAGAATCTGCTTGGCCATCAGGAAGTTTAGGCCGATCACCACGAAGATCGGCAGCAGTGCCAGCCAGAAGCCGGGGATGTCGCGGCGCTCTTCGACGACCGGATCATCGCGGTGCTCGCCGTAACCTTCGCCCGCCGCCATCAGCTTGCGCGACTGCGCGGTGAGCCACCAGGTGCCGAGGCCGAACATGATCAGGCCGGCGATCACCCCCAGGCCCGGCGCAGCGAAGGCGTCGGTGCCGAAGAAGGGATTGGGGATGGCGTTCTGGATCGCCGGAGTGCCGGGCAGCGCGGTCATGGTGAAGGTGAACGAGCCGAGGGCAATGGCACCGGGGATCAGACGCTTGGGAATGCCCGCTTCGCGGAACAGCGCGGCACCAATCGGATACACGGCGAAGGCCACCACGAACAGCGACACACCGCCGTAAGTGAGAATGCCGCAGGCCAGCACGATGGCCAGGATGGCGCGCTCGCTGCCGACCTTGGCGACGATGCCCTGGGCGATGGCGCGGGCTGATCCTGAGTCGTCCATCAACTTGCCGAACAGGGCGCCGAGCAGGAACAGCGGGAAGAACTGGATCACGTAGCCGCCCATGGCCTTCATGAACACCTGGGTGTAGGTGGGCAGCAGCAGGGCGATGTCGCCGGCGAACAGCAACGCCAGCAGGGCCAGCAGCGGGGCGAGGATCAGAACGTTGATGCCGCGGTAGGCGAGGTACATCAACAAGGCGAGGGACAGCAGAATACCGAGGGTACCCATGGGTGGTTCCTTTTGTTGTTGTTCTATTGGCTCTAGGCCGTTTTATCGAGAAGACGCGAATGCGGCAGCGCGCCTTTGCCGGATATAGAGCGAGAGTCGTGCCAGGGTGGGGTGAGACGTTGGTCGACAGGGCGGTAAGGCTTGTCGCTGGGGGATTTCAGGCTTTAGTCCGGGTGCGGGGCAGGTAGGCCGGATGTAGATTAGTGTCCAGTTTTCTAGATTTAGTCCAGTTTTTTGGATTCTGTTTGGAGGTAATTCCAGAAATATGGACGCATAGCCGACAACGGTATTTGTAGGAGCGACTTCAGCCGCGAAGCGATTTCCGGCCCGGTGGCAATCGCGGCTGAAGCCGCTCCCACGACCAGTCCCGCAGCCCGGATGCAATCCGGGGATTTTGTGGATGCCAGCTACTCCGATTTCATCCGGGCTACGTAACGGCGGTCGGTAGCGCCTTCTGTAGGAGCGGCTTCAGCCGCGAGAATTGTGGGGCTTATCGCGGCTGAAGCCGCTCCTACGAAACGCACGCAAGATCTCTGTAGGGCGGGTAAACCTGCCAATAGCCATGGCGTTTCCATGGGTAGCCCGGATGCAATCCGGGGCTTTTGGGGATGCCAGCTACCCGGATTTCATCCGGACTACGCAATTGTGGCCACACCCGTCTCTGTGGGAGGGGCTTTAGCCGCGACTGTTGTGGGGAGGCGTTGCGGGTGGAGCATCGCCAGCAATCCGGCTCCTACAGGATGAGGTGCTCAGCCCCGGCGCCCCAGGCCGTGCAGCGCCAGCTTGGCGTAGAAACCGGCGCGGGAAATCCCCAGGCGTTCGGCGGCCAATTGGCGGTTGCCGTCGGTGCCCGCCAGGGCCGCCAGCAACGCCTGGCGCTCGGCCTGCGCCAGCTGTTCAGCCAAGGTCTGCTCCGTGCTCGTTATCACCGGCACAACAGGTGCCGGCTCGCTCGCCGCTACCGGGTCGACCAGCAAACCGCACAAGGTTTCGCCATCCAGCCGGCCGTCGACCGCCAGTTGCGCCCGCTCCAGCAGGTTGCGCAACTCCCGCACATTACCTTTCCAGGGCTGGGCGCAGAGCAGGGCGAGGGCATCGTCGCTCAGTTCCATGGGCGCCAAGCCGGAACGGTTGGCCAGGTCATCGAGCAGGTGTTCGATCAACGCGGGAATGTCGCTGGCGCGCTCGCGCAGCGGCGGCACGCGCAGGGCCAGCACGTTGAGGCGGTAGTAGAGGTCATCGCGGAACTGCCCGGCGGCCACCTTGGCTTCCAGGTCGATATGCGTCGCCGCGATCACCCGCACGTTGAGCGGCTTGACCTGATTCGAGCCGAGCGGCTCCACCTCCTGCTCTTGCAGCACCCGCAGCAGCTTGGCCTGCAGAGGCAGCGGCAGGTCGCCGATCTCGTCGAGAAACAGGGTGCCGCCGTTGGCCACTTCGAATTTGCCGATGCGCGCCTTGCGGTCGGCACCGGTAAAGGCGCCGGGCGCGGTGCCAAACAGTTCGGCCTCCACCAGGGTTTCCGGAATCGCCGCGACGTTGACCGCGACGAAGGGCCCGTTGGCGCGCGGCGACAGGTTGTGAATGCCCTGCGCCAGCAACTCCTTGCCGGTACCGGTTTCGCCACGCAGCAGCACCGTCGCATCCAGTTGCGCAGCACGGCGGGCCTGGCGCTTGACCTCACTGGCCGCAGCGCTGGCACCAATGAACCCGGCGATGGTGTAGCGCGCACGACGTGCCTTGGCCAGCTCGTGCTGGGTGGCGAGCAGTTGCGTCTGCAGGTTGTTGTACTTGGCCATCAGCGGCTTGAGATGGCGGGCGCGGTCGAACAGTACGAAGCCCAGTGCGCCGACCAGGGTGCCGTCCTCGTCGCGCAGCGGAATGCGGGTGACCACGAAGTGTTCGCTGCCGAAAGCCATCAGGTCGAGCATGCTCGGCTGGCCGCTTTCCACCACCTCGCGCAGGCGGCTGGCCGGCAGCACTTCCTCGATCTCCTTGCCCAGCGCCGTGCGCGCGTCGGCGATGCCGACCTTCTGCGCGTACTTGTCGTTGATCCAGACGATGCGCGCCTGGCGATTGACCGCGATGGTGCCTTCGCACTGCGCGTCGAGGTGATCGAACAGCAGCGGCATGGCCACTGCGCGAAAGCGCTCGGGCGACACGCCGATGATCAGGCCGTGCTGGTCGAGGTCGTCGCGGGAAATGGCCATGGGCGAGTGTCCGAAAATGAGATGCCGGTGATTATGGGCAGCGCCGATCAGGCCGGGCAACGTCAACAGTCATCGGACAATGGCATTCGCCGCGCGCTTCTGGAATAGTTGGGCGGCCGCGCGTAACCCGCCGGCACCTGCCGATCGCCCACAAGGCCTGCCCGGCAGCCGTGACACCTGCCGTGTCCCTTTCGCGTGCCGACCAGGCGCGCCAGGCGAGCCATCCGCCCGCCGCTGGATCCGCACCGCTTTGCCGGTGCCACAACGACAATGACCAAGATCCATACAAGGACGCCCCGATGAAACTCAAGCGACTCTTCTCCGCGCTCGCCGCCGGCGCTGCGCTGACGGCCCTGTGCGCCACCGCGCAGGCGCGTGAATACTCCGTTTCCACTGTACTTTCCGACGCCTTCCCCTGGGGGCAGGCCGCGCAGAAGTGGGCCGACCTGGTCAACGAGCGCTCCGAGGGGCGCATCACCCTGCGCGTGTACCCCAATGCGCAACTGGTGGCCGGTGACCAGACCAAGGAATTCTCCGCCATGCGCTCCGGCCTGATCGACATGGCTGTGGGCTCGACCATCAACTGGTCGCCGCAGGTGCCGGAACTCAACCTGTTCTCCCTGCCGTTTCTGATGAAGAACGACGCCGACCTCGACGCCATCACCCAGGGTGAAGCCGGCAAGCTGGCCTTCGCCGCCATCGAGCAGCGCGGCATCGTGCCGCTGGCCTGGGGCGAGAACGGCTTCCGGCAGATCTCCAACTCGGCCAAGCCAGTGCGCAGCCCTGCCGACCTGGCGGGTCTGAAGATCCGCGTGGTCGGCTCGCCACTGTTCCAGGACACCTTCACCGCCCTCGGCGCCAACCCCACGCAAATGAGCTGGGCCGACGCCAAGCCGGCACTGACCACCGGTGCGGTGGACGGCCAGGAAAACCCGCTGTCGGTCTTCGACGTGGCGCGTGTCGACCAGGTCGGCCAGAAGTACCTGACCCTGTGGGACTACATGGCCGACCCGCTGGTGTTCGCCGTCAACCAGCGCGTATGGAAATCCCTGCCCGAGGAAGATCGCGAGCTGCTCAGCCAGGCCGCCATCGACGCCGGCAAGTGGGAGATCGAGCTGTCGCGTGGTGCTCAGGCTCAACGCCTGGCCGACGTACGTGAGCGCGGCGTGGAAGTGATCGAACTGACCGACGCCGAGCGCGCCGCGTTCGTCGAGGCCACTGCCAGCGTGCAGGAGAAATGGGCGCCGCGCATCGGCGACGCGCTGATGGAAGCCGCACGCAAGGCCGTGGCCCAGCCCTGATTCGTTTTATCTGACCGGAAGCCCCCTTAGCCTGCTCTGCTCCCCTCTCCCGCTTGCGGGAGAGGGGCCGGGGGAGAGGGCGGGGGGCGCCACCACTGGCGCGCATTGCTCCGGTCATTCGAGGTTCTTATGAGCAAGCAAGTCGACGCGCCACTGGAGCGCGTGCTCGCCACCCTGGCCCTGGTGATCATCAGCCTGATCAGCCTGGCCAACGTCGTGGTGCGTTATTTCACCGATGCATCCTTTGCCTTCACCGAGGAAATCTCGGTGTTCCTGCTGGTCATTCTCACCTTCGCCGGTGCTTCGGTGGCCATGCGCAGCAACCGACACATTCGTATCGGCCTGCTCGAGCGCCTGTTCCCGCGCCTGCGCACGCCCTTGATTCTGTTGCAGTGGCTGGCCGGCGTGCTGGTACTGGGGCTGGTCTGCTGGTACGGCGGGCAGTTCGCCTGGGAGGAATTCCAGTGGGATTCCGAATCGCCCGGCCTCGGCCTGCCCAACTGGTGGTACGTGATCTGGCTGCCGATCCTGGCACTGCTGGTGTTCGTGCGCCTGACCCAGATGACCCTCGATCGCCTGCGCGGGAGAATCAGCGATGAGCCCTGATCTTTGGCTGATCCTCAGTTTCGCCGTACTGCTGGCGCTCGGCGTGCCGGTGGCCTTCGCCCTCGGTCTGTCCGGCGCCATCGGCATCCTCGCCGGCCTGTCGCCGGACATGCTCGCCACCCTCGGTACCAACACCTACAACGGCGTGGCCAAGTACCCGCTGATCGCCATCCCGCTGTTCATCCTCACCGGCCTGGTGTTCGAGAAAGCCGGCGTAGCACTCAGATTGGTGCGCTTCGCCCAGGCGCTGATCGGCCCACGGCATGGCGGCCTGGCCCTGGTGGCCGTGCTGGTGTGCCTGATCATGGGCGGCATGAGCGGCTCCGGCCCGGCCGATGCGGCTGCCGTGGCCATGGTGATGCTGCCGAGCATGACCAAGGCCGGTTATCCCAAACCCTTCTCGGCCACGCTGATCGCTGCCTCTGCCTCGACGGCGATTCTGATCCCGCCGTCGATTGCGCTGATTCTCTACTCCATCGTGGTGCCGGGTGTGGACTTGCGCGCGCTGTTCGCCGCCGGCTTGTTCCCCGGCATTCTCGCCGGCCTGGTGCTGCTGCTGCCGGCCTGGCTGCTGTCGCGCCACTACGGTTGGGAGTCGCCGGAAGAGGGCGAGCGCCCGCCGCTGGGCGAAAGCTTCAAGCAGGCACTGCCGGCCTTGTTCGCCCCGATCCTGATTCTCGGCGGCCTGCGTAGCGGCCTGTTCACGCCCACTGAGGCGGCTGTGGTCGGCGTCGCCTACGGCGTGCTGATCGGCCTGTTCGTCACTCGTGAGCTGGACTGGCGCAGCCTCTGGCGCCTGTGCGGCGAAGCGGGGGTAATCTCTGGCGTGGTCATGCTGATCATCGCCCTGGCCGGTATCTTCGCCTGGGCCGGGACCATGCTCGGCACCTTCCGCCATCTGGCCGAATGGCTGATCTCGCTGTCGGACAACGGCTGGGTACTGCTGGCGCTGGTGATGCTCGCCGTGTTGCTGGCCGGCATGCTGCTCGATGCTATCTCGATCTACCTGATCCTGATGCCGATCCTGATTCCTGTCATGCAGCACTTCGGCTGGAACCCGGTGTGGTTCGGCATCCTGCTGGCGATGAACATCGCCATTGGCCAGTTCACCCCACCGGTGGCGATCAACCTGATGGTCACGGCCGAGGTCGCCAAGATACGCCTGGAGCAGACCGTTGGCTGGGCGGCGTTGTTCGTGGTGGTGATGTCCAGCGCCCTGCTGTTGGTGGCGATTTTCCCGGAAATTGCCCTGTGGCTGCCGCGCGTGCTGGGTTACGCGGTGTAAAACAGGCAAGGCCGTCTATAGTTGCCTGATGGTGCACAGCGGGGGCTGCGCACCACTGACGGCGGCGGTGCTGGACATAATATGGGCGACGGCGACTATAACGATCACAGGGATGTAGCGGGGCACTGCGAAGGGCTGCGCGAGTCCGGCAAACGTGCGTTGATGCGCACCATCCTGCTCGCCACCGGCCTGACCCTGGGCGGTTTTTCCGTGCTGCAGGCGTTGGCCGGCAACTACCCTTTCGCCATTCTCGAAGTGCTGAGCACCGCCTTGCTGCTGTTCGGCGCCTGGCGCATCGAGCGTGCTCGACGTTTGTACCTGTGGATCTACCTGTACCTGATCCCCACGTTCTGCTTCATCCTCTACATCATCGTCATGCCGGACGCCTCAGCGGCGGCGTTCGTCTGGCTGTATATGATTCCGCTGCTGGCCTACCTGCTGCTGGGCAAGCAGCGTGCATTCCTGCTCACCGTGCCGTTCATGCTTGCCGGGCTTCTACTGTATTTCGCCGACAATCACCTGAACCTGGACACCCTCGGCCTGATCGACCTGGGCAACGCTGCCCTGTGTGGCGTGCTGATCCTGGTGTTCGTGCACATCTATGACGGTTTGCGCATGCAGGCTTACGAGGAGCTGGAGCGTCTGGCGCAGACCGATTCGCTGACGGGCGCGGCCAGTCGCGGCAGCTTCCAGCACGCATTACAGCGCAGCATTCAGGAGGCCGAGCGCAGCAACGGGCATCTGGTACTGGTGCTGCTCGACGTCGACCATTTCAAACAGGTCAACGACCAGTGGGGACACGAGGCGGGCGATATGGCGCTGCAGCACATCTGCCAGATCCTCCAGCAGCGTCTGCGCGTAACCGATTTTCTTGGGCGCCTGGGCGGGGAAGAGTTCGGCTTGCTACTGCGCCACACCGACAGTGCTGGCGCCGACCCGCTGGTGGAGAAGCTGCGCAAGCAAATCGCCGAGCAATCGCTGGAGTACGACGGTGAGCAGATCGAACTGTCGGCCACCTTCGGTCTGGCCGCCTGGCCGAGAGATGGCCGCAGCGCCGCCGAGCTTTACCGCGCCGCGGACCGCCGCCTGTACAGCGGCAAGCAACGCGGGCGCAATCAACTGGTCAGTGCCGACGTACCGGCCGAACTGCTGCTGGACAAGTTCGACGTGCGGCTCTGAACGCGGTCTATCTATCAGCGTGCTGCGCTGGTAGGTGCGGCCGGTACACAGGGCTGCTGGCTGGCACCTGCGAGGTTTTCGACGTTGTTCAGCACGTTCTGGCCCTGGTTGACCTTCTGCGCGTTCTCCGCAACTTCCATACGCTTGGCATAGGTTGCGGTGTTGCCGTTGAAACTCTGCTGCGTCTCCAGCACGGTGTTGGCCATATCCAGCAGGCTGCGCCCGGTGGCGATCAGGTTGCTGGTCGCGCTCGGCGCGCAGGGGTCGTTAGCCAGCTGGGTATTCTGCAGACCCTGAGTTTGCGTGTTCTGCGCCAGGCACCCGCTCAGCGAGGCCAGCACGGCGGTGCTCATGAGGACTCCCAGGGTTCCTTTGATGTTCATCAGACATTCCCTTCTATGACCGTGCCCCAACCCAGTGCCGAGGCGCTGCCCGGATTCTAGGAATGGATGACCCGGCAAGAAATAGTACGGGTGTACTAGTGCCTCTTTGCCTGCCAACCAGTTCCTTGCGTCGGTCGCAGGCTCCGGCCTAAGGTGCGGACACCACAACATGAGCTGTAGTCAGCAGGGAAACGTCATGTCCGGGAGCGCCAACTCCGCCTACGACACAGAGCGCGCCCAGGCCGGGGTGCGGATGATCTTCACGTCGGTCGCGGCCTGCTACATCGCGATCCTCTACCTCCTCGGGCAGATCGCCCCGGCACTGGTCTGGAAGATCTTCGTGCTGATGGGTGTCTTCAGTGCCATCGCCACGCTGATCTGGTTCGATATCAGGCGGCGTCCGGGCAACCACCGCGGGCGCCGCCTGCTCACCATGTTCACCGATTACACGGGTATGACGGTGACCATGGCGCTTGGCGGCTCGGCCATGCTGCCGGTCTATGCGATCCTGATCTGGGTCACCATCGGCTACGGGCTGCGCTACGGTTCCGGTTACCTGCTTTTGGCCACCGTCATGGCGCTGCTGTCGTTGACGGTGACCGCCAGCACGTCGTCGTACTGGCAGTCGCAGCCCTACCTGATCCTTACACTGCTGCTCACTACTCTGATGGCGCCGGCCTACATGCATGCCCTGCTCAAGCGCTCGCGCCAGGCGGCCGAGGCCGAGCAGGCCGCCAACAGGGCCAAGTCGCAGTTTCTCGCCCAGGCCAGCCACGATCTACGACAACCCATTCACTCCATCAGCCTGTTCACCGCCTGCCTGCGTGATAGCAGCCTGGACGGCGAGCAGCAGCGCCTGGTGGAGAACATCGACAAATCACTGCACAGCGTCGCACGCCTGTTCCGCACCATTCTCGATATGTACTCGCTCGACAGCGGCAAGGTGGTGCCGCAACTGGAAGCGCTGGAGCTGCGCAGCCTGCTGCAGCAGCTCATTCAGCAAAATGCCGAGGCAGCGCGCTGGGCCGGGGTCGAGGTGCGTCTGCGTTGCCCGCCGCTGCATGTGCGTGCCGACCCGGTGCTGCTCACCACCATGCTGCAGAATCTGCTCTCCAATGCCCTGAAGTATGCGCCGGGCAAACCGCTGTTGATCGCCTGCCGCCGTCGCGGGCCAGGCGTCGTCATCGAGGTCTACGACAAGGGGCGCGGCATTGCCGCCGGCCATCTGGACAGCGTCTTCGAGGAGTTCTACCGCGTGCGCCAGGAGCGCGACAGCGATGTCGAGGGAATGGGCCTGGGGCTGGCCATCGTCAGGCGCCTGGGAGCGCTGATGGACATGCACGTGAGCATTCGCTCCGTGGAGAAGCGCGGTACGCGGGCGGTGATCGACGGTCTGCAACGCGTCGAGGCACCGAGCGCAGTGCCCTCCGCCAAGCGCAGCGCGCTGCAGACGCCGCGCATGCTCGATGGCTTGCGCGTGTGCCTGATCGAGGATGACCAGAACGTGCTACTGGCCACCGCCACCTTGCTGCAGAAATGGGGCTGTGAAGTCGCCACGTTCAACACGTTGCCCGATGCGTCGGCGCACTTCGATCTGGTGGTGACCGACTTCGACCTTGGCACCGAGGCTTCGGGTGCCGATTGCATCCAGCACGTGCGCCGCAGCAGTGGGCGCAAGGTGCCGGCGATCATCATGACCGGGCACGACGTGCGCCGTGTGCAGGAACAGGTGGGTGACAGCGATATTCCGATTCTGTCGAAACCGGTACAGCCCGCTGAGCTGCGTTCGCTGTTGGTGGCCTTGAAACTCAAGCTCAAGGCCGCGTGATGCTCACACCAGCCCGGCCTTGGCGCCCTTGGCCGCGGCCGCGGCGCGGGTGCTGACATCCAGCGTGCGCAGCAGCGACGACACATGGATGCGTACGGTAAAGGGCGAGATCGCCAGCTCGCGGGCGATTTCCTTGTTCGACAGGCCGCGCACCACCAGCAGCAGGACCTCCTGCTGACGTGGCGTCAGTTGTTCCAGCAGATGACGGTCCTCGGCGAAGGCGGGTACTCCAGCGGGGCCCCGGGTCAGGACGAACTCCCCGGCGCGCACGGCCAGCAAGGCATCGGCAATTTCATCCGGCGGCGTCGCCTTGCCGATAAAACCGTCTGCACCTGCCGCCATCACTTCATCGATCAACTCGCGGTTGTCGACCATCGACACGATCACGATCGAGCTGCGCGCAAAGCCTTGGCGCAATGCGCTGATGGCCTGCGGCGATTGACCGGGGAACAGCAGGTCGAGCATGAACAGGCTCGGCGCCGGGCCAGCGTGCGCCAGGCTCAGCACTTCATCCATGTCACCCGCTTCGACAATGCACGACTGGGGGAAGACGCGCTGGGCGATACGACACAAACCATCGCGGAAAACCGGATGATCGTCGGCGACGATGATGCGTTCTTGGAATGATTGTTCAGGCATGCTGGGCGCTTCCATCTTGACGCCAGACTAAAGTCATATCCCTGGCGGCGCCAGTGGTTGGTTCTCAGTATTACCGCTGTCTTCGTCGCCCCGAATGAACTGCCAGGCGCTGCTCAGAGTCTATTCAGGTACCCCCTTATGGAATGTAAAGGAGTACCGCATGGACCTTATTCGTATCCTCATCGCCATCCTGCTGCCGCCGCTGGGCGTGTTTCTTCAGGTCGGTTTCGGCGGCGCGTTCTGGCTGAACATCCTGCTCACCCTATGCGGTTATATCCCCGGCATCGTCCACGCGGTGTACATCATCGCCAAACGCTGAGGACTAAGCCGAGCGCATTCGCCTGCCTGTGTCGAACGCGCTTTTCTCCCCTCTCCCATTCATGGGGCTACAGCGGAAACAGCGAAGCACCGCTTCGCCCGCTGTTGCGACCTGAGCTCTGCGAAGGGCTGGGGCACAGGGTGGGGGCCGGGGGAGAGGGCAGAAGATCGCACAGCAATTTGCTTATCCCTCCCCTGGCTACGGCTCGCCATTTCTCCCTGACGAAGCCCCCTCACTCCCGCCGCAAAAAATGCACGCTGAACAGCTGCGCGGGGTCGCGCCACATGGCCACCGAGGCGAAGCCGCATTCACCCACCAACTCCCGAAAACCGCTGGGCGTGTATTTGTAGGAATTCTCCGTGTGCAGGGTTTCGCCTGCGGCGAAGTCGAACACGCGATCCTCGATGCGCACTCGCTGCGCCTGCCGGCTGACCAGGTGCATCTCGATGCGCGACTCGGCTTCGTTGTAGAACGCCCGATGCTGGAAGCGGCGTGGGTCGATATCGCTGTGCAGCTCGTTGCGAATACGCTCGAGTAAGTTGAGGTTGAACAGCGCAGTCACCCCGGCCGCATCGTTGTAGGCGCGCTCCAGCACTTGGCGGTCTTTCACCAGATCCACGCCGATCAGCAAGCCACTGCCAGCCGGCAATGCCTGATGCAGGTTGCGCAAAAAGGCGCGGGCTTCAGCCGGGTCGAAATTGCCGATGCTGGAGCCGGGGAAGAACGCCAGCGGGCGCTGCCCCAGCGCCTCGGCGGGTAGCTTCAACGATTGGCTGAAGTCGGCGCACAGGGCGTGCACGTCCAGCCAGCGATAGTCCGCCGCCAGACGCCGTGTGCAGATATCGAGAAAATCACGGGAGATATCGATACCCAGGTAACGCGCCGGGCGCAGGGCTTCGAGCAACAGGCGAATCTTGCGACTAGCGCCGCTGCCCAGCTCCACCAGGCTGGCGTTGCGCCCGGCCAGCTCAGCGATATCGCTCGCCGCCAGGCGCAGAATGGTTTCCTCGGTACGCGTCGGGTAGTACTCCGGTT
The DNA here is from genome assembly GCF_900115475.1 of Ectopseudomonas composti. Taxonomy (GTDB): domain Bacteria; phylum Pseudomonadota; class Gammaproteobacteria; order Pseudomonadales; family Pseudomonadaceae; genus Aquipseudomonas; species Aquipseudomonas composti. The sequence continues at coordinate 89,714 of NZ_FOWP01000008.1, read as the reverse complement.
GCAGGCAGATCAGCTCGAACAGCTGCGAGCCGCGATGATCGTAAAAGAACTTCGGTGACATCGCCTTCGGGCTGGCTGCGAAGCCGCGCAGCGCTTCCTCGCGCAGCGACTCCAGTTCCGGGCTGATCGACTGTTCGTGGGTACGGATTGCCAATGCCATGCTCAGAGCTCCTTGGCCAGGCGCAGGCCGGAGAACTGCCAGCGCATGGTGGGGTAGAAGAAGTTGCGATAGGTGGGGCGCACGTGGTCTTCAGGCGTGGCGCAGCTGCCGCCACGCAGCACCATCTGCCCGGACATGAACTTGCCGTTGTACTCACCCAGGCTGCCGCCCAGCGGCCGAAAGCCCGGATAGGGCCGGTAGGCGCTGGCTGTCCATTCCCAGACATCGCCGTAGAGCTGCTGCAGGCCATCGCCGGCACCTGCAGCCACTGGCTGCAGGTGATCGTTCTCGACGAAATTGCCCCATAGCGGTTCGTCCTGCGCGGCCACTTCCCATTCTTCTTCGCGCGGCAAACGCGCCTGCGCCCAGGTGGCGAAGGCCTCGGCCTCGAAGTAGCTCAGGTGGCACACCGGCGCATCCAGATCCAGCTCGCGCGGGCCGCCCAGGGTCAGTTCCAGCCAGTCATCGCCCTCGCGCAGCCAGTACAGCGGCGCCTGCCAGCCAGCGCGCTGGATATGGTCCCAACCGTCTGCCAGCCACAACGCCGTGCTGCGATAACCGCCATCGCGGATGAACTGCAGGTACTCACCATTGCTCACCGGTCGGCTGGCGAGCTGAAAGGCCTCGACGAGCACCCGGTGTTGCGGCCGCTCGCAGTCGAAGGCAAAGCCATCGCCGGTATGGCCGACATGCCGCAGCCCGGCGGGAAAATCGACCCAGCGCAGCTCGCTTGCGGCTGCGCCGCCCGGCTTGAGGTCGTGACGATAGACCGGGCGCAACGGGTTCTGCGCCAGGATGTGCTTGATATCCATCAGCAGCAGCTCCTGATGCTGCTGCTCGTGCTCCAACCCTAGCTCGACCCGCTGCAGCACCTCGTCGGCAAGTTCACTGCCTGACTGGAGCAACTGCGCCATGGCCAGATCGACATGGCTGCGATAGGCGTACACCTCGCTTACCGTCGGCCGCGACAACAACCCGCGCCGCGCCCGCTCGAAGGGTGTGCCGTGGGTCTTGTAGTAGGAATTGAACAGATGGTCGTAGCGCTCATCCAGCGGGCGATAACCCGGCAGAAAGGGCTGCAGCACGAAAGCCTCGAAGAACCAGGTGACATGCGCAAGATGCCATTTCGGTGGGCTGACGTCCGCCATGCTCTGGATCACATAGTCTTCAGCCTCCAGCGGTTCACTGAGCCGCTCACTGGCGGCGCGTACGCGCTGGTAACGCTGCCATAGCTGTTCGAGGTGCGGCGGTGAAACGGCGATCCTGCTGGTGCGGTCTCGCATAACACGCATCCTTTGCTGGCGCCGCGGAGCGCGACGGTACTTAAAGCCGACCGGGCAATAAGGGCAAAGGTTCAGGGAAAAATGTGGTGTTTAAGTGGCAGGGGGCAGCAACGGGTTATTTCATACATCCCATGGTGATAGCGGCAATCAGGTGTGCGCTGAACCGATCATGCACAGTGTTGTGCAAGCGAATCCGTCATCTGGAGTAGCACTTCAGCCTGACGTAATCGTGGTCTGTCCCCGATCTCGCTTCCCGATCTCGCCTTGGAGTTGTATCGCCGCGTATGGGAACTGTGGTCTGTCCCTTTATCGCTCCGTAGTTTCGGGAAAGGTCAGGTATTGCACTCAGTTTTTGCCGCCGTCCGGGCCAAAATTCATTTTATCGATGCATAAAGATTATTTCCATTTAGTCTTATGCAGTAAGCATTAACCATGGGCCTGTCATCAACTATTTTTACTCCAGATGAATAATTTGGATTGTAAACTGTTGGTTGAGTATAAAACACACTGGGGTTGTTCTCTCGCGTGCTGTGTGCGGACGCGAAAAGACACATTGCTAATGACATTGGTTTTGGCCCAAATGGCGCTAGTATAGAATATATCTGACCATGTTCAGAAAGTGAGACAAGCTTATCAAATGTATCTGGCACATTCCGTGCATCTACACGCTCGATATTTGCAGAGGCATTGCCTGGCACTGGCTCTAACAGTCTTGCAAAGTCCCAATTTCTAGCTACTCCAGTCGGGTCTGCAGGAAATGGGAATAGTAGGCGTATTTTGGCACTGCTGAACAAGCCAGAGCTATATAGCTCTGGAAGCCCAAGCGGTTCAAATCCAAGACCAATAAAAAGAACCTTGTTATCCGGCTCCTTTCTTGGCGGCAGAAATCCAGGCAGAGGATTCCATGCCTCAGGGTTCTCTGCAAGCGATTCAAAGCAGTACGATCCAGGCTCGGTGTAAGTGACTATCACATTCTTCAAGCGTTCAGGTTGCTCTAATATTTTTCTTATGATGAAAAAGAAAAACTTCTTCGGCAAGCTCGAAATGTCAACTATTAGATTCTCAAGGCTGGGGTTACTTATGAACTCTATTGCGTCATTCAGCGGGCCGCCATGGCGACCTAATAATTTATGGTTTCGTATTTCAGAACCTAACACGCCAAGGCTAGTGAAATCCTGTTCCTTTAAACCGGTCTTTCGCTCGACCTCTGTATAAAAGCGCGAAGGTGCATCTTCAATACGGAATATTAAAGATTTTTCTTGGGGGCCGTGCTCAGACAAGATCTCCAAAGCTGTAGAGCAACGATCCTCTGTTGAAACCGCCCCAATAAATGACCATCGCTCAACATCTAACTGGTCAAGTAATAGCTCTAGTCGTCCCCAAGGCCGAAATGTTTCACGGATCATGATTTTTTTACGCCATCAAAGGGTAGCGACATCTGTTGTACAGGCGCTTCAATAGACTTCTGTCTCTGGTTAATTTTGTTAATATTTTGCAGGGTGATATTCGCCTTTTCCAACCACTTTCTAATCTGATCTGCATTGCTATACACCGGCTCTTTTGTATGCGCTACCGGTAATTGAAAGTATGGCGACAGGATAGGAAATAAATACCATTTTTTGCTCTGCCCTCGCGAGCTAACTTTTGGCGTATGTCTGGAAACAGTTAATGCGCCGTATGCAGTGCATAAATCGAGAAATAAACTTACCTCTGTATCTTTCTCAGCAACTCGATCAGATAGAGAAAAACCATTGGCGCCAGGATAAGACATTCGCTTGTCATCACGCAGAGAAACTCGTAGCTCCCCTGCTAATACACTAACAAACCTATGCCTGTCATCACCTCCATTGGGATCTGCGCGCAGCTTACGATACCAATACTCGCTTGCCTGCTGAATCCCAAGATCCTGAAGTATTCTAGAATGAATTTCTGGAACTTCAGAAGTCGTAACTGCGCCACTACGCAGATGTTCCGCCCATATAAGCTGACAAATGCTAAGGAAAACTAAAATATTGCCGCCGGACAAAGATAGTATGTCAGCGTCGCCAGCCCATACCATGCGCTGTTTTCTTCCAGCTGCAATCTGTAGCAGTGCTTGTTCGATTCGTTCTTTTTTCCACCACTTACGTTTTGGTGATTCCCATTCACATTTTGAGATATCGAAATCTGTAGTTGGCTTATTTCTTAATTTTTGGCGTAGCCATGCTTCTCCTAACTTCGCTGAAATAGGATTGCTACGCGCCAAATCATTTAGGAATTTAGCTGCATCAACTGGCCAGTTAGGCTCTCTGTCAATTACGCCATCAACCGACTCCTTTGCGTAATTGCGAGCCCTATCTTCAGGGCGAGGCTTCTTTCCAAAGACATAACTAATTAAAGATTTGGCATTCGGCGGTGGCTCATACCCCCCCTCAATTAGTCGCTTGCTAAATACATCCTCAACAAATTTAGGGAAAATACCGCGTGAGTGTTCTTTTCTGCGTAAAATACGGTCAATATCAACTATGGTGTAATTTCTAAGCTCCTCAATAACTGATGACGTCCCAAGCATTCTAAAATCTTGCTGTACTGCATAGGGTCTAGCACCCACTCGGTAAGAAAGACGCGAGTCGCGCGTGCCTAGCATTTTATAAACCACTGCGCGATATTCAACGCGCAGTTTTTGGTCTGTTACCTCTTCAAGTCCCATCAAGTCTTCGAATTGATCAATTCGAATAAGCACAGGTAGATCTTCAGGCAGGATTCCATGTTTTCGAAGAAGTTCAACTGTAACGCTAATAGGCTCCCCGACACTGGTCTTTGTGCTTTTTAGTGAGGCTGGAAGCTGGTCGGTGTTGTAGTTTAGGAAGTTTCGATACTCAAGAATTCTCTTGTCGAGCGCTTCCCTGAGTGCGGAGTAATTTTCAGGCGCCGATAGCGCGCCTAACCAGCATCTATTTTTCGCTAAATCGCTTGCAAAAGAATCTAGAATTTCGCTGGATACTTTAAGTCCTAAAAATTCTGATATTTTTTCTTCGGTAGCACTTGTAAGAGTTTCTATAGACTGCAGTAAGTCGTCGACAATCCAATAGTTTAAGAAATCTGCGAAGTACAGGGCATAGCGCCGATCCTCGCTCGCCATATTTGGTTCAATGGGGCGCTGACCGAAATCCATTGCCCCACTTTTTGAAAGATTAATTCCAGCTGAGATGAAGCGCGCGCAGCGCTCAGGTAAAGGCCAAGCTACATTAGCTCGTTTATATGCAATCAAAACTTCTGGCTTAAGCAAGTTAAGCAGCGCGGTCTTACCTGAGCCCTGCAGGCCGATCAAAATAACGTTGCCTGGCTGGTAAAGTGCAAGGGTATCTGCTTCGTCCAGCAAGGCAGTGCTAAAAACTTTTACAAACGTATCAGCTGAGATGCTTTCTGTTACATACAAATCAACGAAAGGATTTCTTTGTACGCTCATAAAGCCTCTCTCGATACGCGAAAAAATAGAGGATTCCACGGTGTATCTGATTTACGATGAATCAGAGGTAGTGTGTTGTCGGGGCAGTTGTCATATTTAACTATTAACGCGCCTGTTTCCCCATAACCGAATGGGCCATAATTTTGAAGCCAAGACTTATTGCCAGATACATAGGGATGAACATCTGTTACCAGTTTTCGAATTTCATTGAACAATGCAGGCTCGCCTGTTTGAGCTTTTGGTGCAACGAAGTCTTTTCTACTAAGTTCGAGAACAGGGCTGTAAGTAAGGTTTTCGTATTTCAGGCATAAATGTCGTGCCAGGTCAGCCCCCGTGGGGCAAATTATTAAGGGGCACAGTAACACTTGTGGCTTACTAGGAAGTTCACATGCTGCAATTACAGAGTTGTGCATCTGGCTACCGCTGCCAACAAAGTCTTCTAGCAGAACAATTTTATTCTTGCCTGTCATCGCATTGCTTTCAAACTTTCCCGGGTCCCAGTCTATTTTTAAAGCCTGTTCCCAAATAAAGCGAGTGCTAATGCCTTGAATGCTGTTTAATCTTATAAAGTCGCCTATGTTAAAGCTGTCAGTGATCGCAGTGTATAGTGTTTTATTTAATGCTGATCTTGCTTCATCCCAGGCCGAACAAGCAGATAGATTTATTTTTTCCTTAAAAATTATCCATTGCGCTATATGCCGGCTATATGCGGTCATGTACATAGCGTCAAATTCATGCTTGCCAACAAAGAATAAATAATCAAGCAGCATAAACATTAATTTTCTTTGAGCGTCATTGGACGCAGAAGCTACCCACTGTGCAAGGCGAAACTTAAATTCGCCATGAGTCCCTGCAAGAGTAGGCCTGTATTCTCCATATAAAATTTCTGTCAAGAAGTCAATTTTCGATTTTAGGCCTCTAAGCCCCAAAAGATTGTCAGGGTCTGCGTTAATCCAGCTAGAAACTTGTTCAATAAATTCGCTTTGCATTTCCCACCTAAAATCTTGATTTTTTTATCAGCAGCGCTATAGCTTTAGCCATGGGAGGGGGGACGGCGTTACCAACTAATCGGTACGCTACAGAATCAGACACATCAAAGTGGAAAGAATCGGGAAACCCTTGAATCCGTGCTGCTTCGCGAACACTAAAGCCCCTGTGTTCGGTAGGATGTAGAAAATAACGGGGCTGGCCAAAACGCGTGTCTACTGTTGGGGCAAGTCCATCCCATTTCAAACGACGAAATTTGCCATTAAATGTGTTGGTCAGATCATAGCAATCATCTACTTTTCGGACATAACCGTTAGTAATCAAATTTTCTAAGACTCTGTCTGCTGGAAAGCCAACCGCTTGGCTTATATCCTGAGGTAGTACAGGATCGGCATCTCCTGTCGGCCGTCTTCTTTTTTGCCTGCGTACAAGCATTATGCTTTCAAGCACAGCCTTTTCGTGCTCACTGACATACCCGAAGACCTCAGGAATATCCCATGTATGAACAGCAGCCTCTCCCCCTCGCACATTCGATAATTTCTGACCAGGCTGGATATGCTGAGCTATTCTTGCCTCGATACTGTCGACGGCAAGTGGGCGAAATTTATTTGAGCTTGTGCTTTCAAGTCCGCTTAAGATTTCTTTTAAAGTTTTAAGTCGATATTTTGGAAAATTCAAATCGATTGGCTGTGCATTGCGCGCAGCTAAGATTATCACTCTGCTTCTGTTTTGCGGTATTCCAAACTCTGTAGCTTTGACGACCCTAAACGTAACGCTATAACCGTTGTCGGAGAGCTGCTTGATTAAAGTATTAAGGTACCCTCTGAATTGAGGGCTGAGTAGACCCTTGACATTTTCTATCAAGACAACCCTTGGTTGAGACTTAATTGCTATTTCTGCAGTTTTAAGTAATAGCGAGTTTCGTAAGTCTTTAGGGTCATTCTTTCCTGCGGTGGAAAAACCTTGGCAAGGCGGCCCTGCCACTAGAACGTCAGCTCCTTTGACCTTGCTAACGACTTCGTCAATGTCCTTTCCAATGTCAAGTTGATGCACATGATTTGCAATATTTTTTTTGTAAGTTTCCACTGCATTTTTGTCAATGTCGAATGCAGCTATGCATTTAAATCCAGCCTGAATGAATCCTAGATCTAACCCACCACACCCTGAAAATAAGCTGGCGAACTTCGTCGTCATTAATAAATCCAAATTATATTTATGGTTGCTTCAGAGGCTTTAACCTTTCAGCTCAATTTGGACGCTCAGGTCCAATGCTAGAGCCGTTTTACTGATAGTAGCCAAAGTTACAGAAATATCCTCGTCATCTAGAAGTCGGCGAACTACTGCCCGACTAGTCCCCATTCTGCGGGCTAGTTCAGCTTGGGAAATATTATCGCGATTCATGATTGCTTTAATTTGTCCCGAAATAGCACGCTTGATCTCGCCAGCTATTGACGTTCTTATAAGAAAGGGTTGTTGCTCGGCAATCTCAGCCATTTGTTGATTCATTTACAAGAGCCAAAAGAAAGACAATAATGAGTCGAACTGTACCAAAATAAATACACTCTCGCAATTTTCGGTTTGTCATGCAGCTCAGTGGATGCTCTCAAGAAAGGTATACAGGAATCTAGGCCCCAGAATCGGCGAGTTCTTCAGACGGCTATGACCGCTTCTGGCCTATTCTTGGAAAAGAGGACTGGAAAAGGGGGACGGATTTATTTTCCATCCGAGCAATGTATTGGATTACGCGTCTAGTGATGAGATTACCTGCCCGACGATTTGGTAGCGCGTGCTGCGCCCACCGCCCGGTAGCCGGGCAAGGCAGCCTTTTTCCAGCAGGTCGCTCAGATGGCGGGTCGCGGTTGCTTTGGAAACCTTGGCCACTGCTTGGTACTGGGCTGCGCTTATACCGTCTTCGAAACCGCGCTCGCCGCCATCGAGCAGGCGGTTAAGCACTTTGATCTGCTCCGCAGATAGCGTTTGGCTGCGGTGTGCCTGCCAGAAGCGAGCCTTCACCAGCACGCGGTCGATACGAGCAAGGGCCTGCTCCAGGCTCTTGAGCAATGTTTCGAGAAACCACTGCAGCCAGTTGGTGATATCCAGCCCACCTTTCTGACTGGCTTCGAGAATGCGGTAGTAACCGGCGCGGTCGTCGAGAATGCTAGCGGACATGGCGTAAAAGCGGATGGCCTGCTGTTCGCCCTGGGCCAATGCCAGGTCGGTGATGGCACGAGTGAGGCGGCCGTTGCCGTCATCGAATGGGTGCAGGGTGACGAACCAGAAATGGGCGATGCCGGCACGCAGAAAGGGGTCGAGGCTGGCATCGCCGCGGCTGCTCTCGAACCAGGTGAGAAAGTCCGCCAGTTGCGCTTCCAACCCCGCGCGGGGAGGGGCTTCGAAATGTACAGTCGGGCGGTCGATGCGACCTGAAACCACCTGCATGGGTTCTTCGCCGCGCAGCGCGCCGATGTGTAATGGTCGAGCCAGCAGTTGGTCGTCACTAGGGAATAGCCAGCGGTGCCAGGTGAACAATCGTTGTTCGTCTAGCGGCTCTTGATGTGCGTGAGTGGCATCGAGCAGCAGCTCTGCCAGGCCTTCGGAGCGCGAGGTGGTACGGCCTTCTTCGTTCAGCCCCAAGCGCCGCGCCAGTGATGAGCGCACCGAACCGACGTTCAGCTGCTCGCCCTCGATGGCTGAAGAGGCGACGATGTTCTGCAGCATGGCATCCAGGCTGCTCTGCACTTCGGTGTCACTGCCCACCGCACCGAGCATTCCCAACAAACGTCCCTGAGCCTGGCCGCAAGCGCGCAGCAGCGGTGCCAGCGCTTCGGCTTGCCAGCTGAAGTGCGGCCAGTTGGTTTGCTGCCAGATCCAGAGCGGGTCGTTCATAAGGGCGGTTATCTGTGAGCCGATTAGTGAGCCTATTCGGCTCATTCAGTGAGCCGATAATGCCGGCTATTCGGCTCACTGTCTAATCGTCCGTGTAGCCCGTGGGCTACAGGTTTTGCATTTCCTTGGACTTTTGTAGCCCTTGGGCCACATTTCACGGTGAAGTGCGCTGGATATCTCGTTGGCGAGAATTGTAGTCTGTCCCCGGTTCCCCCAGCGCGTCCTCGGCCACGCCACCCTGGCCATGACGCAGAAGTACGCCCACTTCAGCCCTGGTGGCTGATGTGGTGAACCTGAATCCGCTGGCGACACAGCCACTAAGAGGGAGCTAAGCCCATGGATGATCAGCAGTGGCAGTGTGAGTATGAGGAGGTGGATGTTTCCTTGGGCAATGACATCACAGGAGAACTTTCAGTAATCCAGATCGGATCTATGGACTTCTTCAACACCCCAGGAGTCCCCAGTATTTTTAATGGTGTTATGGCGTTATCGGTTTCATCTCGTTTGCATTACATGCAAAAGCGTGTAACAGAAGCCGAGGCCATGTTCTCTAGGAGGTTCGAAGCAATATCAGCGCATGACGTGACATGCCTGATTTTCGTTTTAGAGGACGTGGTGATACACATGAAAAGGGCGGTTGACGAATTTTTTGCCTACGAGTGGTTACGGCTTGAGGGCCGCTCTGCGGCTTATCTTGAGACAGGGGTGATTCGTGTCTCGGAGGTGAACGCAATTGATAGTTGTTCGGCTGGCCCTACTAAGGATGCCCTGGTTGCATTAAGGGATAATCACGGTCAGTTCATTCAGCACTTGATCAACATGAGGAATTCATTCGCTCATCACCCCCTGGTAGCTCTGTCATACGACTTGGTCGGCTTAGATCACCTCACAGTAAACACCGTCTACACGAAGCGTGGCGATATGAAAAAGCTGACTCAGTATTCGATTTTTCTTGAGGATCTTCTGAAGTCCTTCAATAGGTTTATGCGGGCGGTATACCTGGAGCCGCGAGATTGATGTGGACGACTTGTGGACGTTGGCGTTTTGTGAAATATCCTTGACCAGTCATCCAGAAAGGCGAAAGCCGCGCAATGCGCGGCTTTGAAGGTGGTGGGCCCACACGGACTCGAACCGTGGACCAAAGGATTATGAGTCGGTGTTTAACTCACCGAGTCCAGTAAAGTCTAGGCTAGGATGGGCTAGGATGGGCTAGGGTACAATAGTCTTAACTAGCTGATTACATGGAGTTTTGACTAGTTTTGCCTAGGTGCCCGCAGCTAGGTACTGTACCTGTGTTGTACCTGTAGGCAAAGTAATAGGGGCGGCAACCAAGGGAATGAGCATGGACAATGGCTCACTATCCTCGCTGTATCCGTACTCTCACGAAGTGGAAGGAGCTCGAAGCTATGGCGGTTTACAAGGTTGAGAAAGACGAACTGGTAAAGGTTGGCGAGAACCTCGAGGACATGGTTCGATCTGATTGGGCTGACTGGGAAAATTTCGAAGATATTTTTCTGGGTGAGCAGCTGAAATTCCGCCTGTACGATGATGCCACTGGCGTGTACCGGCTCTATCGCCGCGAAGAGGCAAAACGACCGGATGGCGAGTTGCCAGACGTGAAATACATCTTTGATGTGAATGTAGATGGATCTAATTTTGACTATATTCTGGTCGAGGATTCGCTACCACAATTTTTGGCAGTTATGCGCATGCTTGAACCGCTGGCTGCTCGGCAGGTGCGTTTGGAGGCTGAGTTTGAAAAAGAACAGAACCGACGCTCTTGAGGGTTTAATATCCACACGCAACGCTGTGCAATGACATCAAAGGATGTCCTAATTAATACAGGGGCATCCTTTCGACTAACTTCCTAGCGTAAGATCGCAAAGATTACGGTTTAAGGTAGATCAGTGTCCCTTATAGGCTCGGCGCCATGTTTCACCATTCTCTCCCCATGGTCCCTCTGCTCCTTCATTCGTTCTAAAGCAAGGTTCGCCGCTGCATGTACCCCACTTGAGATTTGCGCCACGACTCTCTAAGTCAAGGGCAGTAGCTTCCATGGCTGCCAGCTCTTGTCGGCGGAGATTGATCTCATCAAGAGAAGGAATGTAATTGATTATTACAATCCAGGCGATTCCAAGTATTGCGATTATTACGCTGGTTAGAATGATGAAGATCTTGAGCCCCAGCCACTTGGCTGCGCGCTCATAACGCGTCGCTGCTAACAATGCTTGCTTATCAGCTTCGATGAAGTTCTTCTGGATAAGCTCGGCTGCCCTAATAGCAGTAGTGTCGGCTGAAGAGTTGATTTTAATTGTTACGGAGTCACGGAGCGCTCCTAAGCTAGTCTCTACTTGGATTCGCATTTTATCTAGCGCAGCTATTGAAGTCTTCGCTGCCTCTTGACTTTGACCGCTTGCGGTCAAAATTTTAGTTACTACGTCTAGCTGGGTTTGAATTTGATCGTCAAATTCTTTTGGTGTCATATTAGTTTCCTAAGGTGTGGCCTTTTCGCTCGAGCTTACGTTGGCGTTCTTCCTCTCGCTGCCTAACAAAGTCTAGATCCTTCTCAAGTCTCACCTGTCTTTCTTTGATCCACAGGGAATGCTCAAGATTTAATTCTAGTAAGTCCGTGATCGGCGCAAATCGAAGAAGGCCTCCCGGTTCAGCCAAGAGTAATAGACCGCCAGTACCCACCTCACCCGTTCCTTGAGTGCGCCTTACCCAAGACAAATACTCATTAATCTGGGCGCCCGTATAGGTGGTATTTTGAGTGACTATGTCTGATGCCAGAGCGCTAATGAAATTTTCTAAAAGCTTGACCTTAGGCTCTCTTGGCCGAGGAAACGCATCCAGGTAGGGGACAGTTCTCAATCCGAGGGTTCTCTCGGTGGCTTTCGTCTCAATTGACCAGTGTACTTCTCTTGAAATAGCCTCAAGCTGCCGTTCTTGCGTTGCGATAGATAAGGCTTTATGCCGTGCCTTCTCTTTGGAAAGGTTGGCCCCTTCGGCCTTGAACTCTATAAGCCGAACGACGCCTTTGAACTTAAGGAGTACATCTCCAAGCAATTGATCCGCGGGGGTCTGCTGTAGAAGATTTATTGAGCCGGCAAGTAGATTCTTGTCCTGTTTGTCGCGAAGTGAATAGCCCAGTGCAAACAGGAAGTTTCCAATTGTGATGTTTTCATATAGTTTCATTCGATTCACCTGTTCCAGATTACTAGCTCGGACTGGTCTTAACTTTAGGTGATATACTTGAGTATGTATTCATCTTCTGGATTCTTGTGGGTTTCCAGCTAGATTTCGGGTGTACGCTAGATCATTTACCTTGATTGGATCGGCTTTTAGCCAATAATTTTCCGCGCTGCAATTGGTGCAGCTCAGTTTTTGGCCGTCTTTGCTAAGTGAATATCTCATTTCGGAGTCGTTGGAGGGGAATACGAGCTCGTTGTTATCAACTTCGAATTTACGGTCGATTTCGATTTGTTTGGCCGCGCTGCTGTAGTTGAATGCCCAGTGTCTAACACCTTTCTGAGGCGAGATAGTCATAATCAGTAGCGAGTCATCCTTAAAGTGACGTTTTGCCACCCAGTCGCCATCGAACTTAGCTAACTTTGCTGCCTCAGCCCGGCGCTGTTCTTCTTCCTTGATGGCTGCCTGGCGCTTTTCTTCCTGCTCTTCCAGCATTGAGTTCACATCATAGGGCTCAGGCTGGAGAAGAGCCCATTTAGCCGGTAGCCGCAGCTTCCCCTCATTGCAGTTCAAACACTCTAGTCCGCGCTCATCTGCGCCACGCTTGAACGTTAAATGTACATTCTCTTTGATAGCGTCCAGCAGCAACTTCCCATTCTTGTAATCAACCTCAAACTCGATGAGGCCGCTAATCTCTGCGGAAGATCTGCTCACAAGAAAAATTTTGGCGTCATCACCTGCGATATTGAGAACAATTTGTTTGCCGTAAGCCCCGTCAGTTCTGTAGGCGCCACTGAAGTCTTCACCACCGCATCCTGCTAAGGTTCCTGCAGCGAGGATGGCAGCACCAAAATTGAGCATTTTATTCACAGACTAAGTCCTTTCAGTAAGAGATCGAGTTGATTGAGTGACGCCTGGTGAGGCTTCGGTTGGGTGCTTGGTTATATTGGATAGACTTTGTGTGTGGCAGAAGCTGCCATAGCGCCCTTGGATGAGGACGCTCATGGCGGACTGGATGGCATTTTGACACCAAAAAACTGGCGCAGGCCAGCATCTACTCAAGGAGAGGCTGCTCTCGGGTTTAAAGTCGTACTTCGAAGCCGCTCAACCCTAGCTCTCCGACAAGGATGGCGAGCTTGTCGAGGCTTCTGAACACGCGGTTTCCTCCGCGTTGTCTTTGGAGGGTATGCAACTCGTTTTTGAGCTGGACTTGAAGCGTCCAGCCATCAGCAACCTTCTGGATCAAGGTACGCTGGACAATGCCAGCAGACACATATAGGCGCAGGTCGGCCTCTTTGACTGGCATAGGCCACCTTTCTTGGGGCTGAAAAAGCGGAGGGAGGCGGCCCGCAGGTCCTCCTCCCCCTCACTAGCAGCAGAGCCTCTACATACTCTGTTGCGCTGCTGTGGCCCAGTATACTGAGGTCGCTTTAATCGTCAATATTTAAATATTGACTTATCAATGATTACTTATTGATTAAGCAGTAGCTCCACTCCGAGCTCTCTGGCCAGTCGCTCTCGTTCCAACGCGTCATCCGTCATGGCAGGCGACCAGCAGCTTTCCGCAAGCTCCATCCGGGCTTGCGGCTCGGCTTCGCCCAAGATCTGCAGCAGAACCAAACGGGTCAACGGATCATCTGTCATAAGGGCGATGGCGCGTAGACGGTACCGCTCTGGAATGTTTGCAGGCAGTAGGGGGCTGCAGACCATTAGGTTTATCTCAAGCCCCTGCAAGCCCCTTTCCAGAGTTGACCCCCAAACGGAGTCGGCCAGTGCCTCCGTTGCTGTTTCTGCTCTCTCGCCAAGAGCCTCTAACACGGCAGCACTGGCTGCCGTATCGCCGGTGAGCAAGGCAACGAGGCGCAAGGGATCTCTTGCTTTTCCGAGATTCATCAATTTCCTCCTGGCACGAATGCGGAAAGTAACAGGGCCATCGAGAGGCCCAGGAAAATGCTGCTGAACTGCTGCACCTGGTGGGGCTGATCGCGCTTGCGGAATGCGGCTATTGCAGTAGCTGTGGCCGTCAACAGGAGAGCCAGGTAGATGCTGTGTGCGGGGAGTGCCGTTAGCCACGAGATTGCATTAGCTGCCGGAATTGAGAGCAGCACCGATGCGAACCATCTGCGTCGCACCACTGAGGCATTCATCAGGCGCTCCCCCAATATGGCACTGTGACGGGCGGCAGCATGCCGAGCACCTGCTCGTAGTGTTCTTCGTGAATATCCTCCCGGCGAGCATCGATCCCAGCTCGCCTATTCAGCTCGCTGACGATCAGGAACCAGTCCGTAGCATCTAAATCCGGTGAGCTAATTGGCCGGATTTCTACGGGAATGCTTCCAGCTTCGACCTGGTCATAGGCAATCGCACTCAGCTGTGGTTGCTGATGATGAGGATCGCCCCTGAGAAGCCAGCACAGGCCTCTGTGCGAGGCCGCTTGATCCAGGATGTAGCGGACGTCGATGGGGGTATCCCAATGTGATGCGTAGTCGGCGGTTAGCCAGGCAGGGAAGCTGAGCATGATGGGCTCCAGTAGGTGTTGGAGCTGCCTGTTTACTTGACCGCTATGCGTGCCAGAAGCTCTTTTCCAGTCCCGGCCTGGGGTACTGAGTTTCGAGGCCGAGGTCATGCCGGATCTTCCTCTGAGGGTCGATTCTTCTGGCTGCGGGGTGTGCGTCCTTTAGCGAAGCGATCACTGTTACTCGCTGGTTGATTCAGTTGGGGCGGGCGACTGAGTTCAGTGCTGGGCTTCCAGTTACGGGTTCTTGTGGAGGCGTAGACCTCCTGCTGAATGGCCATCGCGGCAGCCCTACCGGAATGGCCGCCAGAAGAGGCTTTTCCCGCTCCACCACCACCGCTGCCACCACCTCCGCCACCATTTTCCCTGCTTGGATTCTCTCCCTTCTCCTTACCCTGGATCGCGCCCTTGGTTGCGGCCTTCATGGTGAGGTTTGCGACTGCCTGAGCAACCTGCGGCCCAGTGACTGCCTGATTGCGTGCTGCCCGAGCTAATCCACCGAGGCTGACGCCGGTCATTGATGCAGCCAGCCAGGTACTGGCGGCCAGTAGCAGGCCAAAGACGAGCTGCAGGCTTCCGTAGATCAGATCGATGTCACTACCGCCACCCTGCCAGCCGGCAGAGAGCGCGGCCTTCACCAGTGCAGCCGCGCTCATCAACACTGAGGCACAAACAGCGAGCAGGTGGGCGAAAGTGATGCACAGCACAGGAAAGAACATCATTCCCGCCCATTGGGTCAGGCTGCTGACGCCTCGAAGCGGAGACAGGGCGATAGCAATGGGGCCTGTCATGAACACCAACCAGAAAAAACCTGCCATTCCACCCACGTAAGCAGGCAGTAACGTTTGCAGCTCTAGCCAATTCATCCAGGATTTGCCCATCTGCCAACTGGCGATGCTTCCCGAAAGCAGAGTATTCCAGGTACCGGCTTTTTGCTCAGGGCCGCCGGCCAGCGTTGCTTGCTGAATCTTCATCCAGGACTTGCCAGCTGAAATGACGCCGGCCTGGGTATCAGTGCTTTGCCCTCCCGAGGCGTGCCTGTCACCAAGTTCGACAAAGGCCTTGTAGGCCTGTTCAGCGGCAAACTGCGCAACCTTGTACGCCTCTACGCAGGAGGAGGGGGAATAGCCTAGTGCCGCCTCTTTACCTCCCTCGTCAGGTTTCCATGCATGCACGTGGTCTATCAGACTGTCGCGGATGTCACCAGGTGCATCTCCGACCTTGAGGTAGCTGGGCTTAGCGTCAGGTTGCCCTGATGCGAGTGCCGCCCAGTGCTCCTTTGTCGGCAGTGTATAGGGTCGTGATTCGGAGGCCACAAACACCTGATTATCCTTTGCCAGCGCGGCCAACCCCTCTTCGCGCCGGTTTCTAACGGCTCCTGCATCCAGCACACTGATCGAGTCCAGGGCATCGGCGTTGCTCGACCAGGGGCTCATTGCTGCGGCAAAGTCGATCACCGATCCTCCGGCAATCCGAATCTGTGCTAGGCGGCTGACCTGCTCGTCTGGAATGCCGATGCCGGCTCCGCCGAGCAGGCCGATTGCGTGATAAGCCTCGACACTCGTCTTCTCCGCATCAGTGGCAAACTGGGTGCGCGGAGGGGAGCATTGCTGGTTGTAGTCACGAATCAGCCTGCCAAGGTCGCTGTTGGCGTACTGGCTTGCTGTGCGTTCGACGCTGTAGTCGATCAATGCTGCTGTCGGAATAAACTGGCCATCGACGTTTACCTCGGACAATGTCGCAGCAATAGCGCGATTGAGCGTTGCATTGAAACTCATTATCAGGGTGTACGCGATGCGTTGCGCATGCGTGGCCTGCACGGTGGTGCCGTTTGTCAGCGTTAACGGGGTTGGCTGTAGGCCATAAACGATTGCAAGGAAAATCGCGGTCGTACTGAATATCGCGCGGAACGGACCGTCGTTCGGCAGGCGGATCATCATGATGATCAGTGCGAGAAATGCTACGGCGAGCAGCCATTCGCTGATTTCATGGCCAACCATCGCTAAGAATGGTGCCGTCGCGACAATCAGGAAGTTCACCGCCCCGTCAAACAGCTCGAACAGCCAGCCAAGGCCGGCTAGCGATTGGCCGTCCATTACGAGCTCTCCTCTTTGGCTGTCTGCGTTACATCAGCTGTGGGCGTGAGCCGATAGAAGAGAAGTACGCTCAGCACCAGGCCCGGCGTATATGCGAATGGGCCCAGCCAGGGGAAAAGCGACCGTCCATGGACCGCTATCCAGGTGCCGACGATGTAGCTTGCAGCGAGCAGAGCTAGACGGAGCGGCGAGTAATCGTGGCCGAAGAGCTTCATGCCTGATGCTCCTGGCTGGATTCCTGTTTCCTCTCCTCAGGCCGGCGCTGTTTCTTGGGTTTTTTGCGTTTTCTCGGCGCGCTGCTGCTATCGAGACGATTCAGCATGTTCAACAGACTGCGGATGCTCATGGCATGTGTCCTTGTGTTTAGGCGTTAGGGGAGCCGAGATAGGTGTTAGTAATGGCGATCCGCTCATGGCCGAGTTCGTGCGAGATAAGCAGCCGGGCTTCGCGATCACTAAGAGGGGGCGTTATTGATGCTTCCGCGCTAGGAATGGCGACCTTTCCAAGCCATCCGGACTCCGCTCCTGCCAGCAGGTGGCCGTTGATTGAGGCCTTCACCGCGGGTGCTTGTTTGCCGGTCAACTCGAGATAACGCCGTTGGGCGTAAAGGTGCCGTAGTCCGTGCATCTTGCTGAGGCCAGCTGCAGCAATCTGGCGTTCGTACTGCTTCAGCTGTTGCTTGTAGCTGAGCTCGGCTGGGATGAGGCTCCCCATAGAAGTGAACGCATGTACTTCGGTGAGTAGCTCTTCCTGGGCTAGCGTACGGATCGGGATTTCTCGGGCTTTCCCGCCTTTCGTCCAGCTGCCTTTGAGCTCAAGGTGTCCGCCTTTGTCGGCAACTGCGGCGATGAATTTGATTGACTCTTCCCTGCGCAGGCCGAACTCGGCTTGCAGGCGTAGGCTGAGTCGAACGTACGGGTCGGTGATCGCTTCGAGGTTTGCCTTCGGCAGATCTCGAGCACGGCTTTCTTTGGCGACGTATGAGCGGCGAGCGATACCCAGGTCGTCGTTACTGATCTTGGCGACACCCGCGCGACCTGCCTTTTCGCACGACCACCGCAAATGGGACATGCGATTTTTGATGGTTGCTGGAGAGACGCCTGAGGTCTGCCAATGCTGAACCAGTGCACGGAGGTGGCGTTGACCGAGCGTGTTGGCACGGAGGTTCCGGTAACCCAGTTCGCGCAGCTGGCGGGCACTGAGGCTTAGCGTTGCTGAGCGAGCGGCCTGCGTTGCATACGAGCCGTCCCGGTTATGTTTTTGTTGCTGGACGAAATCCCAGCCGAGCTTGTCCATGGTCATGATCCACTTGCTGATGAACGAGGTTCGAAACGCCAATCTCGAGGTAAGTGTTTGTTCCTGTCCTAGTCGCAAGCGCGATAGGAGCTGAGCTTTCACTCAGGAGCGGAACGGCGTTTCACACAGACGGCCAAACGTGGCTCGCAACGACCAGCCCGGCAGCGGGCGGTGATTACGACGACAGGCGCTCAAATCAATTGATGAGCTGCACCGTCGTTGTCTGCGGGCATGCGAGGCATGCCATCTCGTCGAGCGTGGATCGACAGACTCAATCCGATCTCGGGGATCGGAAGGGATACCCGGACGCCACGCAGCGCCGGGGGGCTCAAACTGAGCGGTCCCTGGTCCGTGGTGAGTCCCATCTCAACCACAAGCCGTTAACGCGGGGCACGACTCAGTTTTTGAGGTCCGGAGCTGGACCTTTTGCTCATTGTGAAAACCCCGACAGACGCTGAGCTAGCGGCTATCGGAGGGCGGTGTAGCGAACGGGTCGGTTGCCAAATCGACTCGCCGTTGCCACCCAACTGACGCGCATTAGCCACGTCAATCGGGTGGGCTGACGATGCTGCAGGAATACCTACTCGCATCGCCCCTATCGCCAGCGATCAATAAATCTCGATAGGAATGCCTAACCGAAACTTGCTGATCTTGGTGCTGGCGAATGAGGGTTCATCACCTATTGGTCACTGCAAAATATCTGAATCCGCGAGCACTGCAACTCAAAATCGTGAAGCAAATTCACCGTGCTCGGAGTCCTCGTATTTCCTGGCTTTTCTGCCTTCCCAGGTGCTTTTTTTCGGCTCGCTGTGCGAGCCGTTTGGGGCCGCTCTACGCGGCCCTACGCTGTGCGTCACTACCCGGAGGTAGTGACGCACAGCTAGGAACGAAGTACACGGCATTCAATGTGTAAATGAGTGCAATGCTACGAGCTTCACCTCTAATCAGTCGAAGTCAGACTTCTCGCCGCGCTGATGCTTGCCAAGCGCCTCCTCTACTAGATCAATGGCTCGGCGTGCCGTTTCGGTCAGCTCTGCTCGCTGAATCTGCTCCATCCACCGTTGACATGCCTCTATTCCAAGTAAGTCTTCCAGGGTGGCGATTCGCACAAAGTAGAAGGTAGCCGCTCCATTCCCCCCATATGATGTGCCTTTGCTTACAGCAGCCTCGGCAAACAGAACAAAACGCTTGAGTGTTGTAACCTGCTGCTTGATCCACTGGCTTCCTGCTCCATCAGCGAAGTCATTCAACCGATAGGCAAAGGATATGAAGTTCCAATGCGCGAGGAAGGCGTCAGGGTCGAGATTCGCTTTAGCTAGCAGGTCAGCCACAAACATCAGTTTGAGCTTTTCGTAGCCTGCATCATCCAAGTCAGTAGGTTCAGCTTTTCGTCTGTGGGAAGACTCCAAACCAAGCATTCGCTCCATAACGAGATAGCCCTTGGCTTTCTCGAATGCACGTAGCAGCAGTTCGCTGCGTGCGGTTAGATCGTCGTTGCGCAATAGGAAGAATCGCAACAAACGGAACACCTGCACTGGATGGGATACCGTCGTTATGGATGACTCACCGCCATGGACAACCTCTCCGGCGTTTAGCAGTGTTTCCAATACCGCTGATGACTGATCGATCGGGAACTCGTCAATGAAGGACTCCAGCCTGTCCAACACAGCCTTTTGCTGGGGCTCGTTCTGGTTGCGCAGAATGTCGCAGAACCGTTCGCTGTCAGGTAGCAGCATTGTTAGCGAGTGCAGTAGCGAATTCGATACTTCGCTGATCGGCAAGGCCAATTCAAAGTAGCGGTCGAAGGTCTCGACTCGACACACCCGAGACTCCCGCAGCCATCGGCCGTGCGTAGATCCATCGTA
The DNA here is from genome assembly GCF_900115475.1 of Ectopseudomonas composti. Classification (GTDB taxonomy): domain Bacteria; phylum Pseudomonadota; class Gammaproteobacteria; order Pseudomonadales; family Pseudomonadaceae; genus Aquipseudomonas; species Aquipseudomonas composti. Next base: position 69,989 of record NZ_FOWP01000008.1, on the reverse strand, counting down.
GGTAGTGTTCTTAAAGACCCAGTCGAGAGTTGGGAATAGCTGCTTGATGATCTGTTCCACCCCGCTGCGGTAGTCCTGCGGAGCTAGCGCCACAATACTTTGGACTATGTCCGTGATTCGGCCTTTCTCGGTTTGATCCTGGCGCATCAACAAACCACTGCCGGTGAGGGCCACCTTATGTTGCGGCATAGCGTCATAGCTGGCCGGAGCGAAGGTTCTTAGGCACTCCAAGGCAAACAGATCCACTGCATTGATCTCGGCAACGTCGGCGCCACGCAGCAACCTGCAGTGGAAGGCAAGTGTGGAGGTATAACGGTAAACGTCACGAAGATTGTGGAAAAACTGGCTGAGCCCCTTACGGTACACACCAGTCCAGTAGTCAGTATCAAATTTTCCCGCCAGTTGTGGTTCGTTGGTAAGGATTGCATTCAGCCTCTCGAACAGCACCGCCTCCAATCGCTCAGTGGACAGTGCGGGGACGCTAAAGGGGGCCTGGATTATTTTCTCGAGGTATTCCGCCCCCTTGAAGCCGGCAAGCTCAAGACCCTGTTCAACTATGTCCCGTTGGAACAGCAGTAAGAACACTACATTTGGGAAGTCCATGTTGCCTTTGACCAGCTGGAACAATGCTTTCATCTGGTCTGGTGAGAGCCGGTCGATGTCGTCCATGACGATAAGCAGCGGGTGTTCGCGTTTAGCCAACAATGTACGGATCTCGCCACGGATCTCGCTCAAAGTGAGTTCATTCTCCTTCGCGGACTGATCCAAACCTTCAGCGCGATCTGACAAAAATCGAGCTAGCCGCTTCAACGCCGCTGCGCTGGCAGCTAGTGCTGAGCCACCACTCAATACAATCATCACCGTTTGTGCTATCGGGTTTTCGGTCAAGAAGCTGAGGTACGAGGTGACCAAGGCCGAACCAAGGAACAGCGATAGATATTTGGCGAAGCCCTCCATCAGCACGGCACTGGCGTTGAGCTTTCGCCCATACTGGCGCAGCACCTTGGCCAACTGCTTACCATCTTCGCTCTTGTCTTTGCGCTTGATAGCCAAGGAAACCTCATTGAAAAATGAAGAGCTAAGCTTCTCCTGGCCGGTCCACTCCCATGGGTTGTATTCAATAACCTCGTGGCTTGGGTTTGTCGCGAACTCCTGTATGGCTAGATTCTTGATTGAGCTCTTGCCGCTACCCCAGGCTCCTGTTAAGGCAATCACAAGGCTTTCTTTGTTTTTCCAGCCTGCAATAGCGGCTGCAAGGTTTCTCGCGAACGTTGATCGGCCGAGCAAGTCTTGGTCGTGTGCTTCGATCGGCCGGTCATCGGCGAACCCCAAATCATCCATCGGACATTCCTTATGTGTTGGCCAAGTGGTTAAGCATTTTGCTGTAAGCAAGATGGCCATTTAAGCCCTATCAGCCATTGCACATGAAGTCCGATAGGGCTTCGCCATTAGTAATACGCACGGACCTGTCTCACTCAGGCTTGCCTGCTCGATACCATGACGCTCGACTAATTCCATGGGCTTCCCAGGGACGGGCTTTCGAGAGCGAACCTGCCTCGTAGCTCTGTCGAGGAATTGCTCCAGCTGCTCGCCGTCGACTCTCCTCGCGTACACGGTGTCGCTCTGCTGCGACAGCTGAGCTGACGATTGTCCGGAGTTGGCGTTGTTCAGCATCGGTAATCATGAGCAGGTTTATGAGTGTGTTGTTCTTGGGCGTATAAAGCGGAACAAGCTGACGGCCACCAAACTCAACACGCTCGCCGGCTTCGTAGGCACGCGCCTTTTGGTACAGCGTCGAGAGCTCTTGCCGTCGGTGATGCCAGGCCGGGTCTAACTCCTGGGCCAGCGCAGAGGCCTCCAGAAACATTTGTTGGCTGTTGGTGGCACCAGATAACAATAAGAAATTGAGTCGCCAGAAGAGATGCTGCATCCGCTCTCCCTCGCTGACTCCGCCGCGCATCTCGCCCAGTTTGCGTAGATCCTCCAGGCGATCCCATGCCAGTTGTCGTCCACTGAGCGTGCGTAACTTTCCGGTCTCTTTGCCCTGCAGGAGCCTAAGCTGCCGGTGATCAGCGCGTGCCTTGTGGCCAGCCTCGATGTCCCAGCGAGACACTGGTAGTAGGGTCTCTGCCAGATCCTCGAATGAATAGCGCACTGGCTGCCCATCCTCTCCGTGCTCAACATGAACCACGCGGCAGATCTCGCCAGACCGTGAGTTCACCGTCGTTACAAGACGCAAAACACGACTAGCATCGCGCGCTGCAGGGTCAGCGCCGAGTGGTGCTAGGCGATCGATCAGATGGCGCTGGCAAGCATTCCAGCGCGGTAAGGCTTGACGTGGCAGTGCCGCATCGAGGAACCACTTTGCCTGCAGCCCGCGGCCACTGAACACCAGGATTGAAGGGCAGGGAATGCCTTCCTCTTGGCAGTGATAGAGGACGCTAGCCGCCAGCTGGTCAGGAGACCTCCCGCTTGCCCAGGGTTGACGGTAAGTATCCAGATCAGCGAACAGCAGGCCAATTCGTGCGAGATTCACAACCCGACGATTCGGGCGGAAAAACTCTGCTTGCGAGATCCAGGTGTCCAGCCTGCAGTCAACCAAAGCTAGCACCTGGTCCATTACCGATAGCGGGTGAGACGATTGCACCATCCTGTTTGGCTGGCGAACCAGTAGTGCGAAGTAGCCAGGGCTCTGGCTGTGAAACAGAGCCGCTTCCTCCGCTGCGCTGAATAGCGGCAGAGTCGAGGACGTCATAGCGCCTGACTCAGTTGGTCAGGTCAGGCGTTTGTCCTTCAAGAACTGCTGCGAGCAGGTTCGACCGGAAGTACACCCGGCGGCCCAAGCGCAGCTTGGTTGAGTTGATTTGCTGGGCAAAATCAGAATCACGCGACAGCGTGAAGGTGAGTCCTTGCGGGGACCGGTGAAGCACCTCGGCCAACTGTTTCAGGGTGAGGAGTGGGCCGAACTTGGAGAGCAATTGTTCTTCGAGGCACATTTCAAGGCATCCGGTTGTTGTGTGGATGCTTGAAACAGTGGGAAGCGACTGCCCCAAAAAAGGCTAGTTTTAGCTAGCTGAGCCGAAAAAAGCTCAATCTAGATCAGGCTGAAATAGTTTCTGCATGCAGAAACTATTTCAGCCTAGTTAAGCCTAGTTTCGTGTCATTCGGTCGAGCCTGCTGACCAGGTCCTCGGCTCGAAGATGCGTATAGCGCTTGAGCATCTGCATCGACTTATGGCCGCTAATGGCCGACACCTCCTGGTCGGATAGACCGCCTTCAACCAGCCGGCTGACAGCCTCGTGTCGAAGATCGTGGAAGCGCAGGTCGGGCATGCCGAGTTTCTTCTTCAGCAGCCCCCAGGTTTTGGTGAAGGCATAGGGACGGCGCTTCTCGTCCTTTCCCGGTTCGCCAAAGAACACCAGGCTGCAATCCTTGGGACGAACAGGATTCTCCAGGGCAGCCTTGAAGGCTTCGGTGGCTTGCTTGGTGAGTGGGACGGTGCGAGCACTATCGTTCTTCGTCTCTGCGAGGCGCACTACGCGCTTTTTCAGGTCGACTTGGTGGCAGCGTAGGCCTGTGACCTCCGACGAGCGCATGCCCGTTTCCAGGGCGATGCGAACGATCCAGCCAAGCATGGGGTTGCTGTGATTGTTCACTGCGGCGAGCAGACGTCTCTCCTCATCGGCAGACAATCTGCGGTCGCGACCTTCTCCTGGGCTGGGCTTGCGGATATTCAGTACTGGGTTGAAGGTCAGTCCCAGCCCCCACTCTTGGATCGCCACGGTATAGAGATGGCTAAGCAGAGCCAGTTCAAGCCGCACGGTATTGTTGCTGGTGGGCATGCCACGCTTGCTTAGGGTGCTGAGTCGGGTGTCGCGGTAGTTCGCGATGATCTCCGCGGAGAGGGCGGCCAGGGAGTATTTGCCCAGGTGCTGGGTCAGTCGCTTGGCCTTGGTGGCTTCGGCCTTGCGAGTGGTGGGCTTCTTGCTCGGCGTCACCTCTGCCAGATAGCGCTCGAGGGCCTTCTCCAGTGTCAGGCGCTCAGAGCCACTACGTTGGATATACACCCCTCGCACCATTTCGTCTTCAGTGCGGCGTGCCCAGTCTTCGGCGTCGCGCTTGGTGCGAAAGCTTTTAGCATTGGTCGGCCAGCCGGTTTTGCGTACTACGGCTTTCCAGGTGCCAGCAGGCGTTTTTACAATTGTGGCCATCTTAGACGGGACTCCAAAGGCAGGCTGGCGTACCAGCGCTGTACCGATATTGTACCTTTGGACCAAAGGACTGATCCGGATGTCAGGGCCACGAAAAGCGCAAAGCCGCGCAATGCGCGGCTTTGAAGGTGGTGGGCCCACACGGACTCGAACCGTGGACCAAAGGATTATGAGTCCTCTGCTCTAACCAACTGAGCTATAGGCCCCCAGAAGGCCGGCGGATTATACCGGCGCGTTCTCGTCAGCGCCAACCGCTTGACCAGGCGAGAGAAATTTCCGGGTGAAGGCCTCGGCCGAGAGTGGCCGGCTGACCACGTAGCCCTGGATCTGCAGGCAGCCTTCGGCAGCCAGGCAGAGTTCCTGGGCCTTGGTTTCCACGCCTTCGGCGATCACTGTCAGTTGCATGCTGTTGCCCAGGGCGATGATGGCGCGGGTGATCGCCAGGTCGTGCGGGTCGTCCGGCAGGCCGCGGACGAAGGACTGGTCGATCTTCAGTACGTCCAGTGGCAGGCGCTTGAGGTAGCTGAGCGAGGAGTAGCCGGTGCCGAAGTCATCGATGGCCAGTTGCACGCCGAGCTGCTTGAGGCGGTGGAGGATGTCCAGCGCTTCGCCTGCCTGGTTCATGATGAAGTTCTCGGTGATCTCCAGTTGCAGCAGCTCCGGCGCCAGGTTGTAGCGTTGCAGCAGTGCGTTGATGCGTGGCAGCAGGCTGGGCTGGTGCAGTTGGGCACCGGCGAGATTGACCGAGAGGGCGCCGAAGCCGCAGCCGCTTTCCTGCCAGTCCTGTAATTGGCGGCAGGCTTGTTCCAGCACCCAGTCGCCCAGCGGCAGGATCAGCCCGCTTTCTTCGGCCACCGGGATGAAGCGATCCGGTGAGATCTCGCCGAATACCGGGTGCTGCCAGCGTACCAGCGCTTCGGCGCCAACCAGGCTCTGGCTGCGCAGGCAGAACTTGGGTTGGTAGAAGAGGCTCAGCTCGTTGCGCTCCAGGGCGCGGCGCAGTTCCTGCTCCATGGCCATGCGTTCGTTGACCTGGAAGGTCAGCGAGCGGGTGTAGAACTCGCTGCGGTTGCGCCCCTTGGCCTTGGATTGGTACATGGCCGCATCGGCGTTCTTCACCAGGGTGGCGACGTCGAGACCGTCCTTGGGATAGAGGCTGATGCCGATGCTGGCGCTGATGAAGAACTCGTGGTTATCGAGCTGGAAGGGCGCGCCGAAGCATTCGAGGAGCTTCTGCGCGACCTGTTCGGCGTCCTGCGGCTGCTGCAGGCCGGGCAGCAGGATGATGAATTCGTCGCCGCCGAGACGGGCCACGGTGTCGATGTCGCGCAGCTGCAGTTTCAGGCGCGCGGCGATGGCCTTGAGCAACTGGTCGCCGACCGGGTGACCAAGGCTGTCGTTGATCTGCTTGAAGCGGTCGAGGTCGAGAAATAGCACGGCGCCCAGTTGATCGTCGGCGCGTGAGCCATCCAGGGCGGTGCGCAGTCGATTCTCGAACAGCAGACGGTTGGGCAGGCCGGTCAGCGGGTCGTGGTGAGCCTGGTGGTCGAGGCGCGCCTGGGCATGCTTGAGGCTGGAGATGTCGGCGAATACGCCAACGAAGTGGGTGGTCTGGTTGTCGCTGTTGCGCACGGCGCTGATGGTCAGCCATTCGGGGTACAGCTCGCCGTTCTTGCGCCTGTTCCAGATTTCTCCCTGCCAGTGACCGTTGGCCGCCAGGCTGTGCCACATGGCGGTGTAGAAGGCGTTGTCGTGCTGGCCGGAGGAGAGCAGGCTGGGGCGCTGGCCGAGGGCTTCGGCCTCGCTGTAACCGGTGATCTGGGTGAAGGCGCGGTTGACCGCAGTGATGCGCTGTTCGAGGTCGGTGATCAGCACGCCTTCGGCGGTGCTTTCGAACACGGTGGCGGCTTGCTGCAGTTCTTCCTGCATCTGCTGGCGTTCGGTGATGTCGCGGGCGATGGTCAGCAGGCACTCGTCACCGCCGATGGGCAACGGCTGTGCGGAGAGTTCGCAGAGGCGCAGGTGGCCGCTCTTGGTACGCACCGGGGCGATCATGTCGCGCACGCTGCCTTGCTCGCGAATACGTTGCACCAGGAATTCACGGTCTTTCGGGTCAGCCCAGATGCCCAGGCTGAGGGTGCTCTGTTCGGCGATTTCGTCGAAGCTGTAGCCGGTGATGCGGCTGAAGCCTTCGTTGGCTTCCACCAGCAGTCCGTCGCGCAGGCGGGTGATCAGCAAGCCATCGGGCGACGCATGAAAAGCCTTGGCGAACTTCTCCTCGGAGATCTGCAACTGCTGCTGGGTGGTCTTCAGCTGGCTGATGTCGCGTACCACCACGACCAGTGCCGGGGTGTGGTCGAGGACGAACGGGCTGGCCGAAATCAGCCCGGTGAAGAGGCTGCCATCGGCACGACGGAAGGGCATTTCCAGATTACGCAGGCTTTCATCCTGCAGGCGCAGCAACAGGCTCGGACCGATGCCTGGCACGCCCCACAGGTCGAGGTCGGTGGCGGTCTTGCCGATGGCCTGCTCGACGCTGAAGCCGGTTTGTTCGACGAATGTGCTGTTCACTTCCAGCAGCACACCGTCGGCGCGGCGGGTAATGATCAGGATGTCCGGGCACTGCTGGAACACCGAGGCGAACTTCTGTTCCGACAGGCGCAGGGCCTGCTCGGTCTGCTTGGCGTCGCTGATATCGACCATCAGGCCGCGAATCACCTGGCGCTCGTCGCGCTGTAGCAAGGTGACGATATCGCGCACCCACACCGTGCGCCCGTCAGCGGCGAGCAGGCGATATTCCAGCGCATGGTCATTGCCGGCCGAGCACTGTTCCAGGCAGCTGCGCAGGGTGCGCTGGTGGTCGTCCGGGTGCAGGTGGCGTTGCCAGAAGCCGGGCTCCAGCCATTCGTGCAGTGGGTAGCCCAGCAGCTTTTCCGCGTGCGGCGATACGTAGGTGTAGGTGAGCCCGCTGGATTCGGTTTCCCAGGTGATGGCCGAGAGGCTTTCGACCATGTCGCGAAAGTGCTGCTCGCGGCTGCGCAGTTCCTGCTCTAGCGCTTCACGGTTGCGCATCTCGCGTTTCAGGCGGTGGTTGATGCGCAGGATGATGGCGATGATCGCCAGCAGGCCGAGCAAGGCAGGTAGGCCATAGAGCAGGGTTTCGTGCCAGACGTTGCGCTTGTCCAGCACGCTGCCGATCCAGGGTTCCTGCAGGGCGGTGAGTTCTTCGGCGCTGAGCTCGGCGAAGAGTCTGTCGAGGATGCCGACCAGTACGGTTTGCCCACGGGGTGCGGCCATTGCCAGCTGATAGCGATAGGGCGTCTCGCCGCTGATATAGAGACCGTCGAGCTTGAGCTGGCGCAGGCTCCAGACGCTGGAAGCGAGGTCGCCGACCATGGCGTCGGCCTCGTTGGTCGCCAGGGCCTGCAGGGCGGCGGCAACGTTGCGCAGCGGCAACAGGTTGAGGTCGGGGTGTTGCTGGCGCAGCAGCTCGTGTGGGGCGTAGTTGCTGACGACGGCGACCTTGAGGCCATACAGGTCTTTGAGTTGCTTGGGCTGCGGCCCGCCAGCGCGGGCCAGGATGACGATGGGGAAGTCCAGGTAGGGGCGGGTGAAGGTCAGGTATTCCTGGCGTTCGGGTGTCGACATCACGCCCGGAAGCAGGTCTACCTGACCCCGGCGTGCCTGTTCCAGTATCGCGCCCCAGTTGCTGGGTTCGACAGGCTGCAATTGCACGCCAAGGCGCTCTTCGATCAGCCGCACATAGTCGGCGGTCAGGCCGTGGTAGTTGCCCTGTTCGTCACGAAATTCGAAGGGTGGCCAGGATGCATCGACACCCAGGCGCAGCTCGGGGTGGTTGGCTAGCCAGGTGCGCTCATCCTCGCTGAGCGTCAGGGCTAGAGCCGGGGTCATCCAGTACGCCAGGCACAACAGCACAATGGCCGGCAAGCGGGGCATAACGGCCTCGTTACAAGATCAATATTGTCGCAGTGTAGTCCGGCCGATGTCGGGATGGCAGTTTGATTGCAGCCGCTGTGCTGCCCTTTTTTGCGAGGGGGACTGGCGGGTGCGCTGCCCTGAAAGCAAAACCCCCGGTTTCGGCCGGGGGTTTTGGTATCACTCGTCGAGGAAGGAGCGCAGATGCTCGCTTCGCGTCGGGTGGCGCAGCTTGCGCAGTGCCTTGGCTTCGATCTGGCGGATACGCTCACGGGTGACATCGAACTGTTTGCCCACTTCCTCGAGGGTGTGGTCGGTGTTCATGTCGATACCGAAGCGCATGCGCAGGACCTTGGCTTCACGGGCAGTGAGGCCGGCCAGCACTTCGCGAGTGGCTTCCTTGAGGCTTTCGACGGTGGCTACGTCGATCGGGGACTGCATGGTGCTGTCCTCGATGAAGTCGCCCAGGTGCGAATCTTCGTCGTCGCCAATCGGGGTTTCCATGGAGATCGGCTCTTTGGCGATCTTCAATACCTTGCGGATCTTGTCCTCGGGCATTTCCATGCGCTCACCCAGCTCTTCCGGAGTGGGCTCGCGACCCATTTCCTGCAGCATCTGACGGGAGATACGGTTGAGCTTGTTGATCGTCTCGATCATGTGCACCGGAATACGGATGGTGCGCGCCTGGTCGGCGATCGAGCGGGTGATCGCCTGGCGAATCCACCAGGTGGCGTAGGTCGAGAACTTGTAACCGCGACGGTATTCGAACTTGTCGACCGCCTTCATCAGACCGATGTTGCCTTCCTGAATCAGGTCGAGGAACTGCAGGCCACGGTTGGTGTACTTCTTGGCGATGGAGATCACCAGACGCAGGTTGGCCTCGACCATTTCCTTCTTGGCGCGGCGAGCTTTCGCTTCACCGATGGACATGCGACGGTTGATGTCCTTGATCTCAGCCAGAGTCAGGCTGCACTCGGCTTCCAGATCGGCCAGCTTCTGCTGGCAGCGCTGAATGTCGGCCTGCAGGTTGCCCAGGGCTTCGGCGTACTTGGCCTTGCCCTTGGCCAGGTCGGCGGCCCAGTCCATATCGATTTCGTTGCCCGGGAACAGGCGCAGGAAGTCGGCACGCGGCATACGTGCATCACGTACGCACAGCTGCATGATAGCGCGTTCTTGGGTACGCAGGCGGTCGAGGGCATCGCGCACCCGGGTAACCAGGGCGTCGTACTGCTTGGGCACCAGCTTGATCGGCATGAACAGCTCGGCCAGAGCGGCCAGCTCTTCGATGGCCTGCTTGCTGCCACGACCATGCTTCTTCAATGCCTTCAGGACTTTGTCCTGTTGCTCGGCGACGGCGGTAAAACGGCGAGCCGCTTCTTCCGGGTCCGGGCCACCATCGCCTTCTTCTTCCTCGTCGTCGCTCTCGTCTTCTTCTTCGTCGTCGCTTTCTTCAGCGGCGGCGCCTTCCTTGACGGGAACGGGGGCGGCGGCTTCGTCAGGCACGCTGCCGTCATCCGGGTCGATGTAGCCACTGAGGACTTCGGCCAGGCGGCCGCCCTCGGTGGTGACGCGGGTGTACTCGGCGAGGATGCCGTCGACAGTGCCAGGGAAGTGAGCGATGGCGCTCATGACCTCGCGGATGCCTTCCTCGATGCGTTTGGCGATTTCGATCTCGCCTTCGCGGGTCAGCAGTTCCACGGTACCCATTTCACGCATGTACATGCGCACCGGGTCGGTGGTGCGGCCGATATCTGTCTCGACAGCGGCGAGGGCGGCAGCGGCTTCTTCGGCGGCAGCCTCGTCGGTGTCGGCATCGGCCAGCATCAGGGCGTCTGCATCCGGAGCACTCTCGTGTACCGGGATCCCCATGTCGTTGATCATGCGGATGATGTCTTCCACCTGCTCGGGATCTGAAATGTCCTCAGGCAAGTGGTCGTTGACCTCTGCGTAAGTCAGATACTTCTGCTCACGACCCAGGGTGATCAACTCTTTGATACGAGATTGCTGCTGCGCTTTTACGGACATAACACCCTATCCACTGAAGGTCTTGGCGGGCTGAAAACAAGCCGAGGATTATACCTCAGTTTGGGCTTTAGGCGCCAGTTGGGGACTTGCTGCTCTGGGAGGAGGCCAGGCTGTAGTGCTCTCTGAGCAACGTCTTTTCCTCGTCGGTGAGCTCGCTGGGGCTTTTATGAATGATGCTGCGGAGCGCTTTTTCACGCCGCCTCTGCGATTGGTTGTGTGCAAGTGTAGTAATGGTGTCGAAAAACTGCTGTTCAAGGTTGTCGCCCTGAATCAGCCATTCCTTCTCTGCCAGGGCCCGTAGCAGGCGGCCCTGTTCGGTGCCGTGCCAGCGGGCGATCAGTTGCAGTGAGCGCAGGTTGGGCGCTTTCTGCAGTGCACCGACCAGTGCCACGAGAAGTTGGGCATAGGTGTCTTCTTCGTCGGCGAAGTGGCTGACATCCTCGACCTTTTGCGCAAGCTGCGGATGGTGCAGCAGCGTGCGCAGGGCGATCAGGTGCGGTGATTCGACGCTCACGGCGGTGCGTGGGGCACGTGGTGCGAAATCGCCCTTGCCCTTTTTGTTGTTCCACTTGCCGCCGTCTTTTTTCCAGCTACCTTTGCCGCCCTCGTTATTGCTGCGCTCGTAGTGCTGCTGTGGCGGCGCGGGCTGCTCGTAGCCGCCGACGTCCGGCAGGTTGTCGTAGTAGGCGCTGTCGGGGATGTCGCCGTAATCCGGGTAGTCGCTGCTGGGCGTCTGGCTGGTGGTGCTGGGCGCGTGACTGCGTGGTGCGCTGGCGACCTGGCTCAGCGCTTCGCTGGACAGACCGGTGATCTCGCTCAGGCGTTGGCGCATCAGGGCGCGCAGGTTGTTGCCGGGAATCTTGTCGATCAGCGGTGCGGCCAGGGTGACCAGATGCGCCTTGCCTTCCAGTGAGCGCGGGTCGGCTTCTTCGCAAAGCTGCTGGAAGAAGTAGTCGGCCAGCGGTTGCGCGTGCTGGTTGATGCGTGCGCGAAAGGCGTCGGTGCCCTCGGCGCGCACCAGGGTGTCCGGGTCTTCGCCGTCGGGCAGGAACAGGAAGCGCGCGCGGCGACCGTCCTGCAGGCTCGGCAGGGCGGATTCCAGGGCGCGCCAGGCGGCGTTGCGCCCGGCGGCGTCGCCGTCGAAGCAGAACAGCACGCTGGGCACGATGCGGAACAGGCGCTTGAGGTGCTCTTCGCTGGTGGCCGTGCCCAGGGTCGCCACGGCATTGCGCAGGCCCTGCTGGGCCAAGGCGATGACGTCCATGTAGCCTTCGACCACCATGATTTCGTCGAGGTCGCGGTTGTGCTTGCGCGCCTCGTACAGGCCGTAGAGTTCCTGGCCCTTGTGAAATACCGGAGTTTCTGGCGAGTTCAGGTACTTGGGCTTGTCGTCACCGAGTACGCGGCCACCGAAGGCAATCACCCGGCCGCGGCTGTCGCGGATGGGGAACATGATGCGGTCGCGGAAGCGGTCGTAGCGCCTGCCGTTCTCGGCGTTCTCGATCAGCAGGCCGGCGTCGATCATGACTTTCTGTTGCAGGGTGTCGGCGCCCAGTTGCTTGAACAGGTTGTCCCAGCCGGGCGGGGCGAAACCGATGCCGAAGTCGCGAGCGATTTCGCCGGTCAGGCCACGACCCTTGAGGTACTCCACGGCGTATTTGCGCTGCGGGTGACTCTTCAGGGCTTGGCGATAGTGCTCGGCGGCGGCGTTGAGCAATGGGTAGAGCGGCGAGTCGACGGGTTGCCGGGGTTTGTGCCCGCGGCCGCTTTCCTCGCGCGGGACGTCCATGCCGGCGCGCTTGGCCAACTCCTCGATCGCCTGGGGGAATTCCAGTTGATCGTGGTCCATGACGAAGCCGAGGGCATTGCCGCCGGCACCGCAGCCGAAGCAGTAGTAGAACTGCTTGTCGGGGCTGACGGTGAAGGAGGGGGTCTTTTCCTTGTGGAAAGGACAGCAGGCGCTGTAGTTCTTGCCGGTCTTCTTCAGCTGGATGCGCGAACTCACCACATCGACGATGTCGGTGCGGTTGAGCAGGTCATCGATGAAGGACTGCGGGATCAGGCCGGCCATAGGCGCTCAGCATACTGCCCGGCGCGAACGCGGGACAGCGATTGGTAGAAAAGCAAAAACTCCGCTCACTCGCTGAAACGCGAGGCGGAGTCTTTCAAATGCAATGCCCGGCCAAGGCCGGGCATTCGGGCGTTGCTGTACGAATTAGTACAGGCGAACGCTACGACGCTGCTCGCGCTGCACTTTCTTGGCGTGACGCTTAACAGCGGCAGCTGCCTTGCGCTTACGCTCAGAGGTCGGCTTTTCGTAGAATTCGCGGCTACGGACTTCAGCCAGTACGCCGGCTTTCTCGCAGGAGCGCTTGAAACGACGCAGGGCTACGTCGAAGGGTTCGTTCTCTTTAACTTTGACGGCTGGCATCCAGGTCGTACCTTCGTTAATTACCGGTGTTCAACGCGCTCCCGGCAAATGGCTCGGGTTGCGTCGGTTTTTAAGGGTTGCGGATGTTACCCCCTCGAGCCGAGGAATGCAAAGGCCTCTGATCGAAAAGCGCTGGCCGCTCCGCCGGGCGGCGCTTATCATGCGCGCCTTTGTTCCACGCGGCAAATCAAGGCTCAAGCTCCATGCTCGTACTGGGATTGGAAACCTCCTGCGATGAAACCGGCGTCGCGCTCTACGACAGCGAGCGCGGCCTGCTGGCTGACGCCCTGTTCAGCCAGATCGACCTGCATCGCGTCTACGGCGGCGTCGTGCCGGAATTGGCCTCGCGCGATCACGTCAAACGCATGCTGCCGCTGATCCGCCAGGTGCTGGGCGAGGCGGGCAAGCAGGCCAGCGACATCGACGCATTGGCCTACACCGCGGGCCCAGGCCTGGTCGGTGCGCTGCTGGTCGGCGCATCCTGCGCTCAGGCGCTGGCCTTTGCCTGGGGTGTGCCGGCCGTTGGCGTACACCATATGGAAGGTCACCTGTTGGCGCCGATGCTGGAAGAGCAGCCACCGGCCTTTCCGTTCGTTGCCCTGTTGGTGTCCGGTGGCCACACTCAGTTGGTACGGGTCGACGGTATTGGTCAGTACCAGTTGCTTGGCGAGTCGCTGGACGACGCTGCCGGTGAGGCTTTCGACAAGACTGCCAAGCTGATGGGCCTGAATTATCCGGGTGGTCCGGAAATCGCCAAGTTGGCCGAGCAGGGCACGCCAGGGCGTTTCGTTTTCCCACGGCCGATGACCGATCGTCCGGGGCTGGATTTCAGCTTCAGCGGCCTGAAAACCTTCGCCCTGAATACCTGGCAGCAATGCCGTACCCGCGGTGACGACCTCGACCAAGCCCGTCGCGACATCGCGCTGGCCTTCCAGCAGGCGGTGGTTGAGACTCTGACCATCAAGTGCAAGCGCGCACTCAAACAGACGGGGCTCAACAGCCTGGTGATCGCTGGCGGAGTAAGTGCCAACAAGGCGCTGCGCGAGCACCTGGAACGCATGCTGGGCGAGATGAAGGGCAAGGTGTTTTATGCGCGGCCACGTTTCTGCACCGACAACGGTGCGATGATCGCCTACGCCGGTTGCCAGCGGTTGCTGGCGGGGCAGCATGAAGACCTGGCGATCAAGGTGCAGGCACGCTGGTCGATGGAGTCATTGCCGGCGTTGTGAGGGCTATTGGCATTTACACGTAGGAGCGAGCTCTGCTCGCGAAGTTTTCTGTTCGCGAGCAGAGCTCGCTCCTACAGGTTTTGTTTTTCAGTCAAAAACGCCGCTCGCGGCCGGCAAACAGGTCATGCAGATTGCGTCGGTGACGCCAGACGATCAGTGCGGTCAGCACGCAGGCAGGCAGCAAGGCCGCCGGCTGTTGCCAGGCCAGCAGGGGCAGCGTCAGCGGCGTAGCGATCAGTGAGGCCAGCGAGCTGGTGCGGGTCAGCAGGAAGATCAGGGCCCAGGCCGCCAGCGCGAGCAAGGCAGCTGGTGGGTAGAGGCCGAGCAGCATGCCGGCGGCAGTGGCCACGCCCTTGCCTCCGCGAAAACGGAAGTACAGCGGGTAGAGGTGGCCGACGACGGCCGCCAGGCCGATCCAGGCTTGCTGGTGCAGGCTGAGGCCAAGCAGCTTGGCGATCAGGATCGGTAGCAGGCCTTTGCACAGGTCGCCGATCAGCGTCATGACGGCGAGCTTCTTGCCGGCCACGCGCAGCATGTTGGTGGCGCCGGGATTGCCCGAGCCGCTGGCACGCGGGTCTGGCCCGCCTGCAAGTCGGCTGAGCAGGATGGCGAAGGACAACGAACCGAGCAGGTAGGCAAGGATTGCCAGAAGCCAGAACATGGTGGCCATTCCAGGGCATGGGGTGGCCCGATTCTAACGAGGTGCAGCGCCCTTGTCGTGGCGCGGAGAGTGCGGGTGGACAGAGTATTTATCGAGGGGCTGGAAGTCGACACGGTGATCGGCGCCTACGATTGGGAGCGCGACATTCGCCAGTGCCTGCGTCTGGACCTGCAGATGGGCTGGGACAATCGCCCTGCAGCAGCCGGTGACGAACTCAACCTGGCGCTCGACTACGCCAGCGTGTCCACGCGCATTCAGGCTTTCGCGGCTGAGTCGCAGTTCATCCTGGTCGAGACGTTCGCCGAGCGTCTGGTGCAGACACTGATGGAAGAATTCAACATTCCCTGGATGCGCCTGAAACTGACCAAGCCCGGTGCGGTGCCAGCCGCCCGTGGCGGCGTGGGCGTGGAGATCGAGCGCGGATGCCTCTGACACGCGTCTTTCTCGGCCTTGGCAGCAACATCGAGCGCGAGGCCCACCTCGCTGCGGGCCTCGATGCGCTGGCCGGGCTGCTCAGCGACATGCGCTGCTCGCCGGTGTTCGAGAGCCATGCCGTGGGCATCAAAAGCGGCAACTTCTTCAACCTGGTGGTGGTGGGTGAGACGGAGCTGCCGCTGCTGGAGCTGGACCGCCGGTTGAAGTTCATCGAGGCCGACAACGGCCGCTACGCGCCGGACCGTAAGGGCTTGCCGCTGGACATCGACGTGCTGCTGTATGGCGAGCAGGTCGGCAACTTCAATGGCTTGATCCTGCCGCGCGCGGAAATTCTCAAGAACGCCTTCGTGCTCTGGCCGCTGGCATTGCTGGCTCCGGACGCGTGTCATCCAGTGGATGGGCGTTCGTTCGCTGACCTGTGGGCGACGACGCAGATCAATCAGCAACTCTGGCCGGCGGCCTTTCAGTGGCGCGGCACCGAGCTGACTCCGGCAGAGTTGCTACAGGCGCGCTCTTCGTAACCCGGCTGCTATCCGGGAGAACGGACGCTGGGAATGTCCCTGATTGCATCCGGGCTACGGGTTGGCGTTGATCGGTAGGAGCGGATTTATCCGCGAAAAGGCGGGCCGCGGAGTTTCGCGGCTGAAACGGAGTGCCGCCCAGCCGCTCCTACGAGGCGTGCTGCGCTTTGTAGGCCTTGAGCGCCTGCAGGCGTTCGCGATTGAGTGCCTCGCCCAACTCCGCACCTTTGAACCCCTTCTCCAGCAGCGGTTTGACCGGCACTTGCCTTGCCGCCTCGGCGGCGCCCAGCAGGTAAGCGGCTTGTGGGTACGCGCGTTGCTCCAGGCCCAGGCGCCCGCGCGCATCCATCTCGCAAGCGGCGACGAACTCGGCGAAACGTTGCGGGCGACGGAATACGTCGAAGCGTTGCAGCAGCTCCAGCAATGTCGAAGGGCGCAGCTCAAGGGCGCGGTGGCCATGGGTATGGAACTCGCCGACCAGCAGCGCCAGTTCGGCGCAGTCGCGTGGTGCCTTGTAGCGCTCGTTGATCGCCTGGATCAGCGGCAACCCTTTGTACTCATGGGCGATGTGGCGTGGCCACTCATCTTCCGGCGTCAGGCCTTTGCCCACGTCATGCAGCAGGCAGGCCCAGCGTACGTTCAGCGGCTGGTCGTGCTCCGCGCATTGGCGCAACACGCTCAACACATGCACGCCGGTATCGACTTCCGGGTGATGCGCCGCCGGTTGCGGTACGCCGAACAGGTCGTCCACTTCCGGTAAAAGGGCGGCCAGTGCGCCGCTGTCGCGCAGTACCTGGACGAACACATCCGGACGCGGCTCCATCAGCGCGCGGGATATTTCCTTCCAGCTGCGCTCGGCAGTGAGATGGCTCAGTTCACCGGACTCGGCCAGCTGACGCATCAGCTCGAGGGTTTCTGGCGCGACGCTGAAACCGAGTGGCGCATAGCGCGCGGCGAAGCGGGCGACGCGCAGTACGCGCAGCGGATCTTCGGCGAATGCCGGGGAAACGTGACGCAAGATGCGGGCTTCAAGGTCCTGCTGGCCACCGTACGGATCGATCAGCTTGCCCTCGTCATCCTCGGCCATGGCGTTGACGGTGAGGTCGCGGCGGATCAGGTCCTGCTCCAGCGTGACGTCGGGGCTGGCGTGGAAGGTGAAGCCGCCATAGCCGCGCCCGCTCTTGCGCTCGGTGCGGGCCAGGGCGTACTCCTCGCCCGTTTGCGGGTGCAGGAACACCGGAAAGTCGGCGCCCACTGGGCGGTAGCCAAGTTCGAGCACCTGTTCGGCGCTGGCGCCGACCACGACCCAGTCCACTTCACTGATGGGGCGGCCGAGCAGGCGATCGCGCACTGCGCCGCCGACTTTGTAGATCTGCATGTGTGTTCCTCCACTGAGCGCAGAGGATACCGAAGATCGGTAGGGCGCGCCGTGCAACGGTTTATCCGCGAGGTAGCGCAATCAGTGTGTCCCGGATTGCTTACGGGCTACGGTGTGGTGAGCGGGATCTGTTTGGTCAGCACCTGAACGGCGCGCTCCAGCAACTCGGCACTGTCACGCGCGGGGCTGAGCCCGGTGCTGATCACTCCTTCCCAGAGGATGCGCTCGTCGAGATCGGTCAGACGCAGGCGCAGGGTGCCGGTTTCGTCGCGTAGGCGGTGGATGCCCTGATAGGGGCCGAGCGGTCTGGGCGGCGGCACATCGACCTTGAACATCAGTGGACTGTCCTGCACCGCCAACCAGTAATAGACGCGTAGCTGCGGCTGCTGGCTCTCGTGATAGCCGCGAGCGGAGAGACCATGACGCAGCAGTTGCGGCAATTGCCGATAGCGCTCGGGGAAGGGCGCCTCACCCTCCAGACTGGACTGCGGATCGATCAGTTCGAAACTGTGGCGGCCGCCAAGCGCGGCGTCGGCGGGACTGAGGATGCGTGCCTGGGGGACATGGCTGGCGCAGGTGGCCAGCCCCAGGCACAGAAGAATGACAAGAAATATGCGCATGCAGGGCGTCTCGCGGAGTCTGCCTGCGATGCTGATGGCCCGAGCCATGGCCGGCAACCGATCAAATGGGTGGAATGATCAGGTCCAGCCGTGGGTATTCGCTGTCGTTATCCGAGCTGCCACGCGGCGGGACGTGCTGAGTGGTGATCAACTGATCGCCCTGGCAAACCTCCAGATGAATGTCGAAGCCCCACAGCCGATGCAGGTGCTTGAGCACCTCGCCGGTGGAGTCGCCCAGCGGTTTGCGGTCATGCTGCTGGTGGCGCAGGGTCAGCGAGCGGTCGCCGCGACGGTCGATGTTCCAGATCTGCACGTTGGGTTCGCGGTTGCCCAGGTTGTATTGCGCGGCGAGCAGCTCACGGATGGTGCGGTAGCCTGGCTCGTCATGAATGGCTGGCACCAGCAGCTCATCCTTCTGGTCGTCGTCGAGGATGCCGAACAGCTTGAAGTCGCGAATCACCTTGGGCGAGAGAAACTGCAGGATGAAGCTCTCGTCCTTGAAGCTGTTCATGGCGAACTTGAGTGTGGTCAGCCAGTCACTGCCGGCGATGTCCGGGAACCAGTGCTTGTCTTCCTCGGTGGGGTTCTCGCAGATACGGCGGATGTCGCGGTACATGGCGAAACCCAGGGCATAGGGGTTGATGCCGCTGTAGTAGGGGCTGTCGAACGATGGCTGGTAGACCACGCTGGTGTGCGACTGCAGGAACTCCATCATGAAGCCGTCGGTGACCAGGCCTTCGTCGTACAGGTCGTTCATCAGGGTGTAGTGCCAGAAGGTGGCCCAGCCTTCGTTCATCACCTGGGTCTGGCGCTGTGGGTAGAAGTACTGGGCGATCTTGCGCACGATGCGAATCACTTCGCGCTGCCAGGGCTCCAGCAAGGGCGCGTGTTTTTCCAGGAAGTAGAGAATGTTCTCCTGCGGCTCGGCCGGGAAACGCTTGTTGTCCTTCTCGCTGCCCTTGTCCGCATTCCTGGGAATGGTGCGCCACAGGTCGTTGATCTGCTTCTGCAGGTGCTCCTCGCGCTCCTTCTGGCGCCGGCGTTCCTCCTCGGCGGAGATGGGGTAGGGGCGTTTGTAACGGTCGACGCCGTAGTTCATCAGCGCGTGGCAGGAGTCGAGCAGCTCCTCTACGGCATCGATGCCGTACCGCTCCTCGCACTGCATGATGTATTGCTTGGCGAACACCAGGTAATCGATGATCGAGCTGGCGTCGGTCCAGGTGCGGAACAGGTAGTTGCCCTTGAAGAAACTGTTGTGGCCGTAGCACGCGTGGGCGATCACCAACGCCTGCATGCAGATGGTGTTCTCTTCCATCAGGTAGGCGATGCACGGGTCGGAGTTGATCACGATCTCGTAGGCCAGGCCCATCTGCCCGCGCTTGTAGCCTTTTTCGGTGGCGAGGAAGTGCTTGCCGTATGACCAGTGGTGGTAGCCCAGCGGCATGCCCACCGAGGCGTAGGCATCCATCATCTGTTCGGCGGTGATCACTTCGATCTGGTTGGGGTAGGTGTCCAGCGCATAGCGCTCGGCGATGCGCGCGATCTCCTTGTCGTATTGGCGGATCAGTTCGAAGGTCCATTCCGAGCCGGTAGAGAGCGGTTGGCGTTTCTTGGCGGTGGCGCTCATGGCAACTCCTCAACTCACCAGGCGACGCTGGAACAGTTCACGGAACACCGGGTAGATGTCCGCGGCGGACACCAGTTGCTGCTGGGCGAAGCTGTCGGCGAAGGCTTCGGCCACTTGTTCGTACTCGAACCACAGCGCCTGGTGCTCACGTGGGGTGATCTCGACGTAGGTGAAGTACTGCACGAACGGCATGATCTGGTTGATCAATATATCCCTGCACACCGGTGAATCGTCGTTCCAGTTGTCGCCGTCCGACGCCTGCGCGGCATAGATATTCCACTCGTTGATCGGGTAGCGCTCGGCCATCACCTCCTGCATCAACTTCAGCGCACTGGAGACGATGGTGCCGCCGGTCTCGCGGGAGTAGAAGAACTCCTCTTCATCGACTTCCTTGGCGCTGGTGTGGTGGCGGATGAACACCACGTCGATCTTGTCGTAGTTACGCTTGAGGAACAGATACAGAAGGATGAAGAAGCGCTTGGCTACGTCCTTGGTAGCCTGGGTCATGGAGCCGGACACGTCCATCAGGCAGAACATCACCGCCTTGGAACTGGGGTTGGGCTGTTTGGTCAGCAGGTTGTACTTGAGGTCGAAGGTATCGAGAAACGGCACGCGATGGATGCGTGCACTGAGTCGTTCGATTTCTTCCTGAGTCGCCTGGATATCGCCGAAGTTGTCTGGCTCTTCTCGTCGCAGCCGCTCCAGCTCGGCCTTGGCTTCGCGCAGTTTGGCGCGGCTGGAACCGGATAGGGCGATGCGCCGTGCATGGGCTGAACGCAGGGTGCGGACGATGTTGATGCGTGAGGGATTGCCCTCGTTGCTGATGCCGGCGCGCACGGTCTTGAAGGTTTCCGCGCCGGTCAGGTGGCGCTTGACCAGATTGGGCAACTCCAGGTCCTCGAACATGAAGTCGAGGAATTCCTCCTGGGTGATCTGGAACACGAACTCGTCCATGCCGTCGCCGGAGTTGCTCGCCTTGCCGCTGCCACGCCCACCGCCGCCACCCTGAGGGCGCGGGATGCGTTCACCAGTGGTGAATTCCTTGTTGCCGGGGTGGACGGTGGTCTGCCTGCCGCCACGGCCGTGATGCAGCACCGGCTCATCGATATCGCGGCCGGGAATGCTGATCTGCTCGCCGTGCTCCATGTCGGTAATGGAGCGCCGACTGACGGCTTCCTCCACCGCCTTCTTGATGTGCTCACGGTAACGCCGCAAAAAACGCTGGCGGTTCACCGTGCTCTTGTTCTTGCCGTTGAGGCGCCGGTCGATCACATAGCTCATAAGCCCCTCCGGGGCGGCTTCAAGCTGCAAGCCGCAAGCTGCAAGTAAGCAAAGGGCGGCCAGCGCTCCCGCTCGTTCTTGCCGCTTGAAGCTTGTAGCTTGCGGCTGCTGTTATTGCGATTTGCGTACCCGCAGGTACCACTCCGACAGCAGGCGTACCTGCTTCTCGGTGTAGCCGCGCTCGACCATGCGTTTGACGAAGTCGTTGTGCTTTTGCTGATCCTCCTTGCTGCCCTTGGCGTTGAAGCTGATGACCGGGAGCAGGTCCTCGGTGTTCGAGAACATCTTCTTCTCGATCACCACCCGCAGTTTCTCGTAGCTGAGCCAGGTGGGATTCTTGCCGTTGTTGTTGGCGCGGGCGCGCAGCACGAAGTTGACGATCTCGTTGCGGAAGTCCTTCGGGTTGCTGATGCCGGCCGGCTTCTCGATCTTCTCCAGCTCCTCGTTGAGGGCGACGCGGTTGAGGATCTCGCCGGTCTCCGGGTCGCGGTATTCCTGATCCTGAATCCAGAAATCGGCGTACAGCACGTAGCGGTCGAAGATGTTCTGTCCGTACTCGCTGTAGGACTCCAGATAAGCAGTCTGGATTTCCTTGCCGATGAACTCGATGTAGCGCGGCGCCAGGTATTCCTTGATGTAGCGCAGATAACGCTCGCGCACTTCGGCGGGGAACTGCTCCTGCTCGATCTGCTGCTCCAGCACGTACAGCAGGTGCACCGGGTTGGCGGCGATCTCGTGCGGGTCGAAGTTGAAGACCTTCGACAGAATCTTGAAGGCGAAACGTGTGGACAGGCCGTTCATGCCCTCATCGACCCCCGCGCTGTCGCGGTACTCCTGAATCGACTTGGCTTTCGGGTCGGTGTCCTTGAGGTTCTCGCCGTCGTAGACGCGCATCTTCGAGTAGATGTTGGAGTTCTCCGGCTCCTTCAGGCGCGACAGGGTGGAGAATTGGGCGAGCATCTTCAGGGTGTCAGGCGCGCAATGGGCCTTGGCCAGCGAGCTGTTGATCAGCAGCTTGTCGTAGATCTTGATCTCGTCGTTCACGCGCAGGCAATACGGCACCTTGACGATGTAGATACGGTCGATGAACGCCTCATTGTTCTTGTTGTTGCGGAAGCTGTGCCACTCCGATTCATTGGAGTGGGCCAGGAGGATGCCGCTGTAGGGGATCGCGCCGAGGCCTTCGGTGCTGTTGTAGTTGCCCTCCTGGGTGGCCGTGAGCAGCGGGTGCAGCACCTTGATCGGTGCCTTGAACATTTCGACGAACTCCATCAGGCCCTGGTTGGCCCGGCACAGCGCGCCCGAGTAGCTGTAGGCGTCGGCATCGTTCTGCGGGTACTCCTCCAGCTTGCGGATATCCACCTTGCCGACCAAGGCGGAGATGTCCTGGTTGTTCTCGTCGCCTGGTTCGGTCTTGGCCACGGCGATCTGGTTGAGGATCGAGGGGTAGAGCTTGACCACGCGGAACTGGCTGATGTCGCCGCCGAATTCCTGCAGGCGCTTGGTGGCCCAGGGCGACATGATCGAACTGAGGTAACGGCGCGGGATGCCGTAGTCCTCTTCGAGGATGGCGCCGTCTTCGGTGGCGTTGAACAGCCCCAGCGGCGACTCGAATACCGGCGAGCCCTTGATGGCATAGAAGGGCACCTTCTCCATCAGTTGCTTGAGCTTCTCGGCCAGCGAGGATTTACCGCCGCCCACCGGGCCGAGCAGATAAAGGATCTGTTTCTTCTCTTCCAGGCCCTGCGCGGCATGGCGGAAGTAGGAGACGATCTGGTCGATGCACTCTTCCATGCCGTGGAAGTCGGCGAAGGCCGGATAGCGGCGGATGACCTTGTTGGAAAAGATGCGTGACAGTCGTGAGTCGCTGGAGGTGTCCAGCAGTTCCGGCTCACCAATGGCCATCAGCAAGCGTTCGGCCGCAGTGGCGTAGGCGCTGCGATCCTGTTTGCACAGTTCGAGGTACTCCTGCAGCGAGTACTCCTCCTGGCGTGTCGCCTCGAAACGTTGTTGGAAGTGACTGAAAATGCTCATGACTTCACCTCGCTCGATGCTGAAAGCTGGCTCGGGATCGGTCGTGCAGGTGCTGGGGGACTCCGGCTCAGAGACAAGTCGGGAAGAATCCCCCAAAACCTAAAAAGTCGTTACCGATGGCCCGATGCCGGTTTGCCGGCTCTACCTTCAGTGGGATGGCCTGAGTAACAGAATAGTTCGTTCTGCAGCGCGTCAAGGGCGGGACAACGATAACTGGATGTAACCGTACGTCGGGAAATGGCGGCAGGCCAGGACGGGCGCGGCATGCCGCCTGAAGAAATTTATTCTTCGGAGCTTTGCGCAGTCTCACTCGGGTAAGTGGCGTGCCACAGCTCGAAACCACCGTCGAGGCTGTATACCTCGGAGAAGCCCTGGCCGACCAGATAGGCGGCCGCACCCTGGCTGGAGTTGCCGTGGTAGCAAGACACGATCAGCGGCGCGTCGAGGTCGGCACGTGTGATGAAGTCATGCAGCGAGTGGTTGTCCAGGTGGCGCGAGCCAGTGATATGGCCATTGGCGAAGCTTTGTGGATCGCGAATATCGACCACTACGGCGCCCTGATTGCGCAGTTCTTGCGCCTGCTGTGGGGAGATACGTTTGAATTCGCTCATG
The DNA here is from genome assembly GCF_900115475.1 of Ectopseudomonas composti. Lineage (GTDB taxonomy): Bacteria > Pseudomonadota > Gammaproteobacteria > Pseudomonadales > Pseudomonadaceae > Aquipseudomonas > Aquipseudomonas composti. The sequence continues at coordinate 46,988 of NZ_FOWP01000008.1, read as the reverse complement.
TTCGGTGCCTCGAATGATTCTTGGGGGCTTATTCCTTGGGACAGGTGCAGCGGTGCAGTGCTCCGCTGTCGACGTCGAGCAGGGTCATCGTGCCGCCCCAGACGCAGCCGGTATCCAGTGCGTAGAGGCCAGGCTCCGTGCAGTTGCCTTCCAGCGCTGCCCAGTGGCCGAAGATGATCTTTTCGCCGCGCATCTTGCGCTGTGGGTGGCTGAACCAGGGGGCGAAGCCGGGCGGTGCGCTGCCGACGCCTTCCTTGCTTTTCAGATCCAGCGTGCCGTCTGCCTTGCAGAAGCGCATGCGGGTGAAATAGTTGGTGATCACCCGCAGGCGCGTGACGCCGTGCAGTTCCTTGTTCCACTTGGCCGGCTCGTTGCCGTACATGCCATCGAGAAACAACGGCATGCGGGCATCGTCGCGCAGGGCTTCTTCGACTTCGGCGGCACGCCGCAGCGCTTTGCTCAGTGTCCATTGCGGCGGGATGCCGGCGTGCACCAGGGTCACCTTGCGCTCGGCGTCGTAGTGCACCAGTTTCTGCATGCGCAGCCAGTCGAGCAGGTCGTTACGATCGGGCGCATCGAGAATTTCGCGCAGGGTATCGCCCTTCTTCAGTCGCTCGATGTTGTGGGCGACGGCCAGCAGGTGCAGGTCGTGATTGCCCAGCACGCAAATGACTGCATGGCGGATGCTGTAGAGAAAACGCAGGGTTTCCAGCGACTGCGGGCCGCGGTTGACCAGATCGCCCACCAGCCACAGCTGGTCATGTGCCGGATCGAAAGATACTTGCTCGAGCAGGCACTTGAGCGGTTTCAGGCAACCCTGGAGGTCGCCGACGGCATACACCGCCATCAGTGAAGGGCCCCCGGTACCGCCAGACGGAACGGCGCGATGGTCGCGTCGAAGCGTTTGCCGTCCTCGGCGAGCATCTGGTAGCTGCCCTGCATGGTGCCGACCTGCGTGGCCATGACCGTCCCGCTGCTGTAGGTGTGGCTGGCGCCGGGGTCTATGTGCGGCTGCTGGCCGATTACCCCGGCGCCACGGACTTCCTGCACGCGCCCGTCACCGTCGGTGATGATCCAGTGGCGCGACAACAGCTGGGCCGGCAGCTCGCCGTTATTGACGATGGTCACGGTGTAAGAGAACGCATAACGGTTCTGCTCTGGCTGCGACTGGGCGGCCAGGTAGCGGGTGGTGACGCTGACGTCGATCTGATAGCGAGGGTCGGACATGCGGGTAACCCGTTTAGCGTGATTGCAGTTTAGTCCTGTGCAGCCGAGGGCTGCAGGGCCAACTGGTCGGCCAGACGTACGAAGGCGGCCAGATCCAGTTGCTCAGGGCGTAGGCTGCCATCGACGCCGGCTGCCTCGATGGCCTCAGCTGACAACAGCAGTTTCAGGGTATTACGCAACGTCTTGCGACGTTGATTGAAGGCCTCGCGCACGACGCGTTCAAGCAGGCGGTGGTCCTGGGCCGGGTGCGGCAGGGTCTCATGCGGCACCAGACGCACGATGGCCGAGTCGACCTTGGGCGGCGGGTTGAAAGCGCCTGGGCCGACGTTGAACAGGTGCTCCACGCGGCAGTGGTACTGCACCATGATCGACAGGCGGCCCCAATCGCCACCGCCGGGGCCTGCGGCCATGCGCTCGACCACTTCCTTCTGCAGCATGAAGTGCATGTCGCGAATCAGTGGGGCGTTGCTCAGCAGATGGAAAATCAGCGGCGTGGAGATGTTGTAGGGCAGGTTGCCCACCACGCGCAGGCTGCGCGGCGTCGCGTCGAGGCGGGCGAAGTCGAATTTCAGCGCATCACCCTGGTTGAGCTGGAAGCGCGGGTTGCTGCCGAACTTGTGCTGCAGGATAGGGATGAGATCGAGGTCCAGTTCGATGACGTCGAGCTGCGCACCGCTGCCCAGCAGTCCTTCGGTCAGGGCGCCCTGGCCTGGGCCGATCTCCAGCAGGCGCTCGCCTTCCTTGGCGCGTATGGCGCGCAGGATACGGTCGATCACTCCGGCGTCATGCAGGAAATTCTGGCCGAAGCGCTTGCGCGCGCGGTGTTGGTACTCGGACATATGCGGCTCCGCGGGGCAGCCCGAGGTGTGGTGCTCGAGGCTGAATGCAAAAAAGAAAGTCGCACAGTCTACCAGCGAATGGCGCCGCGGGCGCGGGCTGCAGCCTCAGTGGATCATGCTCTGCGGCTAGCGGCCATCTGGTAGGCGGTTTCCAGCGCTACATGCAGGCTGCCGGTATCAACCTTGCCGGTGCCGGCCAGATCCAGGGCGGTGCCATGGTCCACCGAGGTGCGGATGATCGGCAGGCCCAGGGTGACGTTCAGTGCGGCGCCGAAGCCCTTGAATTTGAGCACCGGCAGGCCCTGATCGTGGTACATGGCCAGCACAGCATCGGCGTGCTCGAGATACTTTGGTGTGAACAGGGTATCGGCTGGCAGCGGACCGATCAGGTTCATGCCCTCCGTGCGTAGACGCTCCAGCGTCGGTTCGATGATCTCGATTTCCTCGCGGCCCAGATGACCACCTTCGCCAGCGTGCGGATTGAGCCCGCAGACCAGAATGCGTGGCTCGGCGATGCCGAACTTGCTTTGCAGGTCGGCATGCAGGATGCGGGTGACGCGTTCCAGGCGCTCGGCGGTGATGGCGGCCGCGACATCCTTCAGCGGCAGGTGAGTAGTGACCAGCGCCACACGCAAGCCGCGGGTCGCCAGCATCATCACCACCTGCTCGGTATGGGTCAGTTCGGCGAGAAACTCGGTGTGGCCGGAGAAGGCGATACCGGCTTCGTTGATCACGCCCTTGTGCACGGGCGCTGTGATCATCCCGGCGAAGGTTCCGTTCAGGCAGCCCTGGCCGGCGCGGGTGAGGGTTTCCAGCACGTAGGCGGCATTGGCGGGCGTCAGTTTGCCTGGCGTTGCGGGCGCTGCCAGAGGTGTGTCCCAGACATAGAGGGCGCCTGCCGCAGCGGGGTGGTCTGGCCACTGCTGGGGACCAACGGCCAGCAATTCGATATTCAGCTGCAAATGCTTGGCACGCTCTGCCAGCAGCTCACGGCTGGCGATGGCGACCAGTGGTGCAGGCTGCGCCTGCTGTGCCAGCAGTAGACAGAGGTCAGGGCCAATGCCGGCGGGCTCGCCTGGGGTAAGGGCAAAGCATTGCTGCGCAGTCATGGTCGCTCTCTGTGTGGGCGCGGGGGCGCCAGTTTACGCTGCCGGGCCAGTAACGAAAAAGCCCGGCACTGAGGCCGGGCTTTCTTACGCGATAACGCTATTACAGCTTGGTTTCGACGTAGGCTTCGTCGCGGATCTGGCGCAGCCAGGCCTGCAGCTCTTCGTCGTACTTGCGGTTGCGCAGCAGATTCGCAGCTTGCTGTTCGCGGAACTGCGCGCTGCTGTCAGTGGCGCGACGGCCCATGACTTGCAGCACGTGCCAGCCGTAAGGGCTCTTGAACGGCTTGGACAGTTCGCCGCTGGCGGTGTTGTTCATCACCTCGCGGAACTCGGGCACCAGTGCGTTGGGGTCGATCCAGTTGAGATCACCACCGTTGAGCGCCGAGCCCGGGTCTTCGGAGAAGTTCTTCGCCAGCTCGGCGAAATCTTCACCGGCGACGATACGCTGATACAGGCGCTCGACCAGTCGACGGGTTTCCTCTTCGCTGCGAATCTCGCTGGGCTTGATCAGGATGTGGCGCACATGCACTTCGTCGCGTACCTGGGTGTCGCCACCGCGTTTCTCGATCAGCTTGAGGATGATGAATCCGCCCGGCGTACGCACCGGCTCGGTGACTTCGCCCGGGTTCAGCTGACTGATCATGCTGTCGAACGGCGGCGGCAACTGGCCGGCCTTGCGCCAGCCCATCTCACCGCCTTCCAGGGCGTTCTCGCTGGCAGAGCGAGAGACCGCCAGTTGGGCGAAGTCGGCGCCTTGCTGCAGTTGCTGATACAGCTCCTGCGCCTGACGGTCGGCTGCCTGGATTTCACTGGAAGACGCGGCTTCGGAAACCGGAATCAGGATATTGGCCAGGCGGAACTCTTCCGACAACTGCATCTTGCCCAGATCGGAGGCGAGGAAGTTCTGCACTTCCTGATCGGTAACCTGAATGCGTTCGGCCACGCGGCGCTGACGCACACGACTGATGATCATCTCGCGACGCACCTGGTCACGGGCGTCGGCATAGTACAAGCCGTCACGCGCCAGGGCTTCACGGAACTGCTCCAGGCTCATGCCGTTGCGCTGTGCAATGGTGCCCATGGCCTGGTTCAGTTCTTCGTCAGTGATGCGAATACCGGAGCGATCACCGATTTGCAGCTGGATGTTCTCGATGATCAGGCGTTCGAGCACCTGTTGGCTGAGTACATGCTCGGGCGGCAGGGCGCCGCCACGCTTGTCGATGGTTTGTTGCACTTCACGCAGGCGAGCATCGAGTTGGCTCTGCATGACCACGTCGTTGTCGACGATGGCCACGACGCGATCCAGTGGGCGAACCTGGGCCTGAGCCGTTGCCGCCAGCAGTGCTACGCCCAACAGCAGAGGGCGCAGGCGATCAGAAAGCTTGGTCTTCACGTTCACGGTAACCTTGAATGCCTTGGTCGAGGAAAGTTTCCACCTTGTTGCCTACAACGCCGCCGAGGCCCTTGAGGACGATCTGCAGGAAGATGCCGCGGTCCGGCTCGTCGTTGCGCGATGGGTTGAGGCTGACTTCGTCGTAATCGATCCAGTAGCGGTTGATCAGGCGCAGCTTCCAGCAGCAGCTGTCGTATTCGAAGCCACCGAAGGCTTCGAGAGTACGGTTGCGGCCATAGTCGTACTGCCAGCGCGAGATCAGGCTCCACTGCGGAGCCAGCGGCCAGATGACGGAGAAGTCATGCTGGTCGATCTTGTAGTAGTTCTTGATGTAGTTGGGGCTGCCAGGGGTGCCGTAGTCCGGGCTGGTAGTCCAGGTACCGCTGTCACGGTCATAACGCACGGTGTCGTTACGGTAGCGGTAGCCGAAGTTGACGATCTTGCCCGGGTTTTCCTCCGGCTGGTAGTGGAACATCGCGCTACCCGAGCGGGTGGCGTGCTGGTCCGGATCCCAGTTGAAGGTCGACGAGAAGCGCCAGTCGCGGTTGAAACGGTACAGGTACGCCAGTGCATATGGCGACACGTCTGAGGTGGCTTCCTGGCGGGTGCGATAATCGATACCGGGCAGTTGCACCTTGCGGTCTTCGAAGTAGAAGGCCTGGCCGATGCTGAAACGCTGGCGCTCGAAGCCGTTCGGCTCGATCCAGCGACTGGTTACGCCCAGTGAAAGCTTGTTCTCGTCGCCGATGCGATCCTTGCCACTGAAGCGATTTTCACGCCACAGCGAGGCATAGCTGAAGGTCGGCTCGCCCGTGTCGAACACTGGGATATCGGTCTGGTCTTCTTCCGGCACGTAGAGGTAAAACGCGCGCGGCTCCAGGGTCTGGCGGAAGTCCTTGCCGAACAGCTGGGTATTGCGGTCGAAGTACAGGCCGCTGTCGAGGCTGAACAGGCCTACGCCACGGCTCTGAGTGCCCTTGTAATTCTGCTCGGCCAGCAACGTATCCTTGCCTTGCTGATCCAGGCTGAGGTCGTAGTTGGTCTGCAGGTATTTGATCTGCGGCTTGATGTAACCCCAGGACCAGTCCAGCGGCAGGCTAACACCGGGTTCGAGGTGCAGGCGCTCGCCCTCGGCCCTTGAGAGGCCAACCAGGCGGGCATCGTACCAACGACTGTAATTTGGGTCGTTAGGGTCATTGCTGCCATTGCCATCTTGGTCAATGAAGAAGCCCGAACGCAGGTTGCGATCGAAACGCACGTATTCGGTGCCATAGGTGAAGTCCAGGCCGCCCGGATTGAAGGGCAGCTTGCCGTCCAGAGTGATTTGCGGCAGGCGGTCATATGGCGTTACGTCGGTGATATTGGCCAGTTCGTAGGCATGCAGGTTCAGACGCGCGGTGTAGCTTTCACCGCGATAGGTCAGTGTGCCGCGTTGATCGACGTAGGTTTGCTTGTCGATGCCCAGGTCGGTGTTCAGATCCTGGAAGTAGTACGGGTCGCTGATGTCGGTGTAGTCGACTTCGGCGAGCAGGCGTGAGTTCAGGCCCTGCTTGTGCTGCCAGCTGTACATCCAGCGCTGGTCTTTGTACTCGGATTGCAGCTTGCGTTCGTCTTCGCTGTCGTCGAGGTAGGCCGCGCCAACCTGGCCTTCGCTGCTCTCGGTCAGATAGCGGAACTCACCTTCCATCAACAGGCCGCGTTTGGCCATGTAGGTCGGGTACAAGGTGGCGTCGTAGTTCGGCGCCAGGTTGAAGTAGTACGGTGTTTGCAGCGAGAAGCCGTTGCTGCTCGACGTGCCGATGCTCGGCGGCAGGAAGCCGGACTGGCGACGGTCGTCGATCGGGAAATAGATGTACGGGGTATAGAACACCGGAATGTCCTTGACCCGCAGCGTCACGTTGGTCGCGGTGCCGAAGCCGGTCGCCGGGTTCAAGGTGACGTTGTTGCCTTTCAGGTGCCAGGCATTGTCACCCGGCTCGCAACGGGTATAGGTCCCGTCCTTGAGGCGGATGATCGCGGTCTCTTCGCGCTTGGCGTAGAGCGCGCTGCCGCGTACGTGGGCTTGGTGCATCACGTACTCGGCATTGTCGATACGGGCTTCGCCGTTATCCAGCTGCAGTTCGGCGCGGTCGCCGACCACCAGCATGCCTTTATCGCGCAGGCGCACGTTGCCGACCAGCTCACCACGGTTTTCCGTCTGGTGCAGGCTGGCTTCGTCGGCTTCGACTTGCATGCCGGATTGGCGCAGGACGACGTCACCGGCGAGGGTGGCTATCTGCTTTTCCTGCTCGAAGCGCGAGGCTTTGGCGGAAACGAACATCGGCGATTCGTCCAGCGGCGTGGTGTCATCCATGCCCGGACGCAGCGGCTCGACGTAGGCGCCTGCGCAGTACGGACCGGCCTCGGCCAGTTGCGCTGCAGTCAACTTATCGCGCGGGACCCAGTCCAAGTGACTGTAGTCAGGACTGCGCGAGGCGAGGGCACGGCCCTTGCTCTCGGTGACCAGCACCGGGGCGGCAGCCTGCTTGGCTGCGACCTCGCTGGTGGCACCGCCCGAGCTGACAGCATTACTGCTGTGCACGGGGCGCGGAGGCTGAGCGCTGGCCGTTGATTTCGGCGCACATGCCCAGCCGCCCGTGGACGACGCCTGGCAATCGTATTGCTCGGCGGCAAAGGACTGTAGGCTGAACGCAGGCTGTAGGGCCAGGAGGCTGCCGGTGACCAGCAGCGGGAATTTCTTGCGGAACGCGGGGTATTTTACTGCCATCTTGTTAGTCCGGGCTTCCTGCGCGCTATCGGCCCAGGGGCCGCACGCCTCTCGATGGGCTGAAAAAGATGCTGGATAATAAAGCATGACCCGCGCAACGGCTAGCGCCGTCGGAGACCCCTTGATGTCTGAACACGATGTACGTCTGCAACAGCTGCAAACCTGGCTCGCCGAGCAACTGCCCCTTCTCTTCTCGGCACGTGACTGGGGAGCCGTGCCCACGGCCGAACTGACTCCCGCCAGCAGTGACGCCAGCTTTCGTCGCTATTTTCGTTGGCAGGCCGGTGAGCGCAGCCTGATTCTGATGGACGCGCCACCGCCTCAGGAAAACTGCGAGCCTTTCGTTCGTATCGCGGCATTGCTGGCCAGTGCTGGTGTGCATGTGCCGCAGGTATTGGCTGCCGATCTGCAACAAGGCTTCCTGATACTCGATGACCTGGGCCGCCAGACCTACCTGGATGTGATAACCGAGCACAACGCCGACCAACTGTTCGACGATGCCATCGAGGCTTTGCTGCAGCAGCAGCGTTTGCCCCTCGACAGCAATCTGTCGCATTACGATGAGGCGTTGCTGCGTCGTGAGTTGCAGCTATTCCCTGAGTGGTATGTACAGCATCACCTGGGGCGTACCTTTACATCCGAGCAGGAAGCCGCCTGGCAGCGCGTCAGTCGCCTGTTGATCGACAGCGCACTGGCACAGCCCAAGGTGGTGGTGCACCGCGATTTCATGCCACGCAACCTGATGCAGAGCACGCCCAACCCCGGCGTGCTGGACCTCCAGGATGCCGTCAACGGCCCGGTTACCTACGACATCACCTGCCTGTTCAAAGATGCATTTCTCAGTTGGCCTGAGGCGCGAGTTCAGGGCTGGCTGCAGGATTACTGGCAGCGTGCCAAGGCGGCGGGTATTCCGCTGCAGGCCTCGTTCGACGACTTTCTGCGGGCTAGCGATCTGATGGGCGTGCAGCGCCACCTCAAGGTCATCGGCATCTTCGCGCGCATCTGTCACCGCGATGGCAAACCCAAGTACCTGGGCGACGTGCCGCGTTTCTTTGCCTATATAGATGCTGTGCTGGCACGTCGGCCGGAGCTCGCCGAGTTGGGTGAGCTGTTCGCCAGCTTGGCGACCGATGAAGGGGCACGTGCATGAAGGCGATGATTCTCGCCGCGGGCAAGGGTGAGCGCATGCGTCCACTGACCCTGCATACGCCCAAGCCGCTGGTGAAGGCGGCGGGCGTGCCGTTGATCGAGTACCACATCCGCGCCCTGGCTGCTGCAGGTTTCACCGAGCTGGTGATCAACCACGCCTGGCTGGGTCAGCAGATCGAGGATTACCTGGGCGACGGCTCGCGCTTTGGCGTACGGATCGTCTATTCACCTGAAGGCGAGCCGCTGGAAACCGGCGGCGGCATCTTCAAGGCCCTGCCGCTGCTGGGCGCTGAGCCGTTTCTGGTGGTCAATGGCGATGTTTTCACCGACTACGATTTCGCCGCGCTGCGCAAGCCGCTCGTTGGCTCGGCGCATCTGGTGCTGGTGGATAACCCGGCGCATCACCCGCAGGGCGACTTCGTCCTGGCTGACAGTCAGGTGAGCGACGCCGAGGCAACGGGTGAGCGGTTGACCTACAGCGGTCTTGCCGTGCTGCACCCGCGCCTGTTCGCCGCTTCTGTACCCGGTGCCTTCAAGCTGGCGCCGCTGCTGCGTGAGGCGATGGCGGCCGGGCAGGTCAATGGCGAGCGCTATGGCGGCTGTTGGGTCGATGTCGGTACCCACGAGCGCCTGGCCGAAGTCGAACGTTTGTTGCAGGAGGCACGCTAGGTGTTGTGGCCGGCCACTATGCTTGGGGCCGCAGCTGGGCTCGCTTTGGCCAGCATCCCAGGCGCACTGCTTGGCGGATTGCTCGGGCAGGTGCTGGACCGTCGCCTGCGCCTGCACGGCTGGGACAACCTGCGCGAGCGCCTGGGCGGTCGTGCCGCGCCGGCTGATGACGAGCTGCTGTTTCTGATGCTGGGGCGGCTGGCCAAGAGCGATGGCCGCGTGGTGCAGAGCCATATCCAGCAGGCACGCTCGGAAATGCAGCGGCTGGGATTGGACCCGGCCGCTCAACGGCGCGCCATCGAGGCTTTCGCCCGTGGCAAGACCGGGCGTGACAACCTGCGCGCTCCGTTGCTGCGTCAGCGCGAGCGTGCTGATGCAATGCTGCGAGCCTGCTGGCGCATGGCCTGGGTCGATGGGCGGGTGTCAGCCAGCGAGCATGAGTTGATCCTGCTCTGGGGTAAGTGGCTCGGCTGGGACAGCGCTCGCCTCGATAGCCTGGGCGAAGAATACGCGCCGCGTCGCAGCCAGCAGCCCACGCCAGCAGGCGGCAGTTATCAGGAGGCGTTGCGGCTGTTGGGCGTGAACGACGGCAGCGAGCCTGAGCAGATCAAGCGTGCTTATCGGCGCCTGCTCAGTCGCCACCACCCGGACAAACTGGCCGGCTCAGGTGCTTCCCCTGAGCGCATTCGTGAGGCGACCGATATCACCCGGCAACTGCATCAGGCCTATGCGCTGATTCGCCAGCGCCGGGGGATTCGTTAGGGATGGTCTGAAGCAGTCGTCATTACTCGCTGCGCTCGCCCTATTCGGGCCGCACTGAAGTGCTTTCAGCGCAAGCGCCGTCCCGAGCAGGCGGGACAGCAGCTTTATCGCTGAACAGCGCTTGTGCTGGACCGAAGGGGAATGATCCAGAACCCCCGCAGCACCTGGACTTCCGCCTTCGTGGGAGTGACGGTGGGGGCTTTTCAGCGTTTCCTTAGCCGCCTGCGGCGCGAATGTGCAGCTTCAACCAGCCCCGTAGGCGGCGGTACAACTGCTCCTCCTGAACGTTCAGGTTACCCGGCAGCGCCTTCATCGCCACCTGCACATAAGTGGGCAGCTTGGCGCGCTTGCTGGCCTGCAGACGTTTCAGCGCGGCGGTGCGATCGGTGGCCTGATCCTTGTAGAAGAAGTCGCCGGTGGCCACCGGTAACTGTGCGATCAGTTCGTCCAGTGGCGGGGCGAATCCCGCTGGTAATTGCGCCGCTACCATCAGCAGGTTCTGGACATTCGCGGGCTTGCGTTCGCTCAGGTAGCGCGCTGCCCAGTAGGCGCCGCTGCCGTGGCCGAGCAGGACGATTTCCTTGGCCTGCTGCTGGTTGGCGAAGGCGATGGCGGCATCAATGCGCGCCATCACGCGATCGACGTGGGCCTGACGCCGTTGTTCCGGGCTGATCGCGCTGCTGTCCGTGGGCTGAGCACCATCTGCCGCCGGCGTTTGTGCAGGGCTATCGGCAGCAGGGGCTCCCTCGGAATTTGCAGGGTCAGTGGGCACCGCTGAAGTGCCGGCGCTGGCATCACGCAGCGGCAGCGGGTCGCCGTCCGGGTCTGGCAGCGTCAGGCTCAGGCTGTGCCAGCCGGCGTCGGGTAGCTTGCGCCGCAACGGACCGACGGCCGCGGCGCCATCGGCATTTTCCACGTCGCCGGGCACCAGGATCACCGCGCCACTGGGTTCGCCGACGTTGGCCGGAAGCCAGAGGGCGAGGAAGCTTTCGGCGCCGGCCTGCAGCATCTGCTGCTCGCGCTTGTCCAGACGTTGCTCAAGCGTCTGTGCGTCGCTGACGCTACGTTCGGGGAGCGGAGGGCGTTCCTCTGAAGCGGGCGTGTCGGCTTCGCCAGGCGCGCCGCTCTGGGCATCTCCGGTCGGTTCCTGTGCCCAGCTCGTGGCAGTGCAGAACAGGCAGAAACCGAGCATTGCGAGTGAGTTCAGGCGCATCGATGAAGCTCCTTGGGGGCTGCTACAGAGCCTAATGCCGAGCTGCGCTTTTGTCAGGCGATTAGCACAAGACTGGAGTAAGGTAGGGGATCGCGCCAGCGGATTTGCCGTGCATGAAATCCCTTCTCCACTCCCTCACCCTCCTGCTGATTCTGTCTGCCTGCAGTGCCTGGGCCGAGAGTGCGCGCATGCCGTTACGTCCGGCTTTCGATGCTGAGCAGCGCGCCTGGCTCGACAATCATCCTGTATTGCGTATCGGCCTGACTCAGCAGGCACCCTGGGTACAACGTGGCCAGAACCGGCAGCTCACGGGCGCTAATGTCGAGCTGATGAAGCGTTTGCTCGAAGGCATGGGCGTGGCGCCAGACTGGCGTCTGTATCCAAACCTGGAGGCTTTGGAGCGGGCTGCCAGCGCTGGCGAGGTGGACCTGGCGCCAGGCCTGCAGCAGACACCGGCTGGCCTGCGCATCTGGCATTACTCCATGCCCTACCTGCGTGTGCCGCATCTGGTGGTCGGCGAACGCAGCGGCAGTGGCGCGGTGGATCTCGATCAGTTGCCGCTGGAGCAGGTGGTCGCGTTGCGCTCGCCGAGCCAGGCTGCCGAATATCTTGAGCGCACCCATACCAACTTGCGCTTGCGTGCGACCTCTTCGGAGCGTTCGGCGTTGCTGCTGGTACTGAATCAGGAAGTCAGCTACGCGGTGCTGGATGAAGCAAGCCTCAGCCTGTTGCTGCGCGAATCGCGTTTCTCCAGCCTGAGCATTGTCGGTGATATCGGCCTGCCACAACTCCTGCGTCTGGCAACGCGCCGCGATCAGCTACTGTTGTCCGCTATCGTCGACCGGACCCTGCAGGCGCTGCCGGCGCGCGAGTTGGAGGAGCTGCGGGAAACCTGGATGCCGCTGCGCTATCCGCAATCCACCGACTTCGTCGGCTTCTGGAAAACCCTGGCGCTGTTTTTCGGCCTGGTGCTGATGCTTGGTGCAACCGCGCTCTATCGGCAAAGGCAGCAGACACGTTTGCTGGAGCGTGGGTTGTTGGGGGCTCGTGGCGAGCTTGACCGTCACCAGCAGGCGGCAGAAGCGTTGCGCCTGAGCCAGTTCTCCATCGATCACAGCACGGTGGGTATTCTCTGGGTCAACTGGGACAGCCACCTGCGCTATGCCAATCGCGCCGCTGAACGCATGCTCGGTTATGCCGCCGGCCAACTGGTGGACAAGCCGCTGAGCCAGTTGGAACCAGGCCTGCACATGGATCGCTGGCTCAATCTATGGAAACGAGTGCGCGAGCAGGATGACGGTTCACCCAGTTTCGAGGTCGACTGCATACGCGCCGATGGCAGCCGTATGCCGGCTGACGTGTCGCTGAGTTTTCTGCGCTATCGCCAGGCCGAGTACCTGGTGGTGTTTCTCAGCGACGTTACCGAGCGCCGCCGTGCTCGTGCGGCGCTGGAGGAGAGCGAGGCGCGCTTCAAGGGCATCGCCGGCAACGTGCCTGGCCTGGTGTTTCGTCTGGAGCGCGCCGGGCCGGGAGCGGTGGTCAACTTTGCCTACATCAGCGAAGCCAGTCAGGAGATGGTCGGCTGGCCGGCGCAGCAGCTGCAGCGCGAGGAGCGCGGGATTCGCAGCCTGGTGCACCCGGAGGACCTGAGCAGCTACCTGAACAGCCAGACGCTGGCGCTCGAGGGCGAGAGCGATTGGTACTGGCAGGGGCGCATTCTCACTGCCGAGCAGGAGGTGCTGTGGGCGGATATCCGCACCACCGCGCGGCCGCTGGGCAATGGCCGGGTAGTCTGGGACGGGATTCTCTGGGATATCACCGAGAACAAGCTGGCCGAACTGGCCCTGGCCGACTCGCGCGCGCGGCTGCGTCAGCTGTCGGCGCACCTGGAGAGTGTGCGTGAGGAGGAGAAGGCTCGCATCGCCCGTGAAGTGCATGACGAGCTGGGGCAGGTGCTGACCGTGCTCAAGTTGGAGACGGCGATGTGCGAGCTGGTTTGTGCCGGACAGATCCCTGAGTTGGACGAGCGCCTGAATAGCATGAAGCGCCTGATCGCTCAGTTATTCCAGCTGGTACGCGATGTGGCCACGGCATTGCGCCCACCGATTCTCGATGCGGGCATCGCCTCGGCCATCGAATGGCAGGTGCGGCGTTTCGAGGAGCGTACGCAGATTCCCTGCCTGGTAGACGTTCCGGAGCACCTGCCGCGGTTGCCGGATGCCCAGGCCATTGGCCTGTTCCGCATCCTCCAGGAGGCACTGACCAACGTCATGCGTCATGCCGGGGCGCACAGCGTCGAGGTGCGTCTATGGCTGGAGGGCGGCGCCTTGTGCCTGTCGGTGGTCGACGACGGCAAGGGCTTCGATCCGGGGCTGCGCAAACCCGGACAGTCCTTCGGTCTGGTCGGTATGCAGGAGCGCATGTTCATGCTCGGTGGCCAGTTGCAGATTGACAGTCAGCCAGGCGAGGGCACTACCCTGTGTGCGCGCATAAATCTGGAAGAGGAGATCGCAGCGTGATTCAGGTACTGGTGGCCGAAGACCACACCATCGTGCGGGAAGGCATCAAGCAACTGATCGGCATGGCGCGTGATCTCGAGGTAGCCGGCGAAGCCTGTAATGGCGAGCAACTGATCGAGGTGCTGCGCCGCACACCCTGCGACGTGGTGCTACTGGACATCTCCATGCCTGGCGTCAACGGTCTGGAGGCCATTCCACGCATTCGTGCGTTGAACGATGCGCCGGCGATTCTGGTGCTGTCCATGCACGACGAAGCGCAAATGGCGGCGCGCGCGCTCAAGGCTGGCGCTGCCGGTTACGCGACCAAGGACAGCGACCCGGCGCTGCTGATCACTGCCATTCGCAAGGTGGCCGGAGGTGGCCGCTATATCGATCCGGCGCTGGCCGACCGCATGGTCTTCGAAGTCGGCCTGACCGATTCGCGACCGCCTCATGCACAGCTGTCCGAGCGCGAGTTCTCGGTGTTCGAGCGCTTGGTGCGGGGTGAGGGCGTCAACGATATCGCCTTGCACCTGGCGATCAGCAACAAGACGGTGAGCACGCACAAGGCGCGCCTGATGCAGAAGCTCGGCGCCCACTCGATGGCCGATCTGGTGCGTTACGCCATGGAGCATCGCCTGGTCTGAGAGCGGAATCTGTAGGAGCGGCTGGGCGGCATTCCGCTTCAGCCGCGATTGGCTTGAGAACGCGAAGCTTCGCGGCTGAAGCCGCTCCCACGGTTTTCATGCACTGCATAACCGAGGTGATCACTCGGATTTTGTAGGGCAATTCCTACAGCAGATTCTCCTCGCGCCTGATATCAGCTTGTCATCCCGCCCGATTTTTCACCTTGTCTCGCCGACCTAATCTTGGGTCATCGGCCTGAGACAAGAACAAGGGTGTGGTGTGATGGCAAACGATGTACTGGTGAGCTTCCGTGGCGTACAGAAGAGCTATGACGGCGAAACGCTAATCGTCAAAGACCTCAACCTGGATATCCGCAAGGGTGAGTTTCTGACCCTGCTCGGCCCGTCCGGTTCCGGCAAGACCACCAGCCTGATGATGCTGGCCGGTTTCGAGACGCCGACCGCTGGCGAAATCCTCCTTGATGGCCGCTCCCTGAACAAACTGCCGCCGCACAAGCGTGATATCGGCATGGTGTTCCAGAACTACGCGCTGTTCCCGCACATGACCGTGGCCGAGAACCTGGCCTTCCCGTTGAGCGTGCGCGGCATGTCGCGCACCGACATCAGCGAGCGGGTCAAGCGCGCGCTGTCGATGGTGCAGCTCGACAGCTTCCGCAACCGTTATCCGGGCCAGCTTTCCGGTGGCCAGCAGCAACGCGTGGCGCTGGCTCGCGCCCTGGTGTTCGAGCCGCAACTGGTGCTGATGGATGAGCCGCTTGGCGCGCTGGACAAACAATTGCGTGAACACATGCAGATGGAGATCAAGCACCTGCACCAGAGCCTCGGCGTGACTGTGGTCTACGTGACCCACGATCAGGGCGAGGCGCTGACCATGTCTGACCGCGTGGCCGTGTTCCACCAGGGCGAAATCCAGCAGATCGCCCCGCCGCGTGAACTCTACGAAGCCCCGCACAACACATTCGTCGCCCAGTTCATCGGTGAGAACAATCGTCTGCCCGGCGAGCTGATCAGTCGAGACGGCGAGCAGTGCGTGGTGCGCCTGGCGCGTGGCGAGGAAGTACGTGCCATGGCCGTCAACGTTGGCGCGGTAGGGGAGCAGGTGAGCCTGTCGATTCGCCCCGAGCGCATCCGCCTCAATGGTCACAGCGAGGCCTGCCCGAACCGTTTCTCCGGGCGCATCGCCGAGTTCATCTACCTGGGCGACCACGTACGCATGCGCATGGAGGTCTGTGGCAAATCCGATTTCTACGTCAAACAACCCGTGGCCGAGCTCGATCCGGCCCTGGCAGTTGGTGACCTGGTTCCGCTCGGCTGGTCTGTCGAGCATGTCCGCGCGCTCGACCCACTCCAAACCGAGTGAGCGTTGCGCGCAGTGCTTCACCTTTACCCCGTAACACAGAGGAGCTGATAAGAATGACGAAATCCCTGAAGCTCGCGGCGTTGGCCCTGGGCGTTAGCTGTGCCATGCCGGCACTGGCGGCGGATCTGACGGCGGTATCCTTCGGCGGCGCGAACAAGGCGGCGCAGGTCAAGGCGTTCTATGAACCCTTCGAGAAGGACACCGGCAACAAGGTGATCGGCGGTGAATACAACGGTGAGATGGCCAAGGTCAAAGCCATGGTCGACACCCGTAGTGTGAGCTGGGATCTGGTGGAGGTGGAGTCGCCGGAACTCGCTCGCGGTTGCGACGAAGGCCTGTTCGAGGAACTCGACCCGGCGCAGTTCGGTGATCAGGCCAACTTCATCGACGGTGCTATTCAGCCCTGCGGTGTAGGCTTCTTCGTCTGGTCCACGGTGCTGGCCTACAACGCCGACAAGCTCAGTGCGGCACCGACCAGCTGGTCCGATTTCTGGGACGTGCAGAAATTTCCGGGCAAGCGCGGCCTGCGCAAGGGCGCCAAGTACACCCTGGAATTCGCCCTGATGGCCGACGGCGTGCCAGTCAAGGACGTGTACAAGGTGCTGGCTACCAAGGAAGGCCAGGATCGTGCGTTCAAGAAGCTCGATGAGCTGAAACCCAACATCCAGTGGTGGGAAGCCGGCGCACAGCCGCCGCAGTACCTCGCCTCCGGCGACGTAGTGATGAGCTCGGCCTACAACGGCCGCATCGCTGCCGTACAAGCCGAGAGCAACCTGCAGGTGGTGTGGAACGGTGGCATCTACGACTTCGATTCCTGGGCCATCCCGCGTGGCGCCAAGAACGTGGAAGTTGCCAAGGAGTTCATCGCGTACTCGGTCAAGCCTGAAGCGCAGAAGACCTACTCGGAGAACATCGCCTACGGTCCGGCCAACAAGCAAGCCATTGAGCTGCTGGCGCCGGAGCGTCTGAACCTGATGCCGACCACGCCGGAAAACATCGCCAACCAGGTGGCCATCGACGTGACCTTCTGGGCTGACTACGGCGAGCAGCTGGAGCAACGTTTCAACGCTTGGGCCGCGCGTTAAGTCGCCTACCCGGCCCCGCCCAATGGCGGGGCCGTCTGAATTCCTTTCTTGCTTGCGGAGTTGTCCATGGCCGCCGTACTGCCTGCCACCGAGTTGCCCGGGCCGAGCCTGAAGCAGCGTCTGGCTCGTGCCGAGCGTTTCAATCGCCTGAAATCCAAGGCGCTGATCCTGCCGCTGTTGCTGTTTCTCCTGCTGACCTTTCTGCTGCCCATCGGCGCGCTGCTCATGCGTAGCGTGGATAACCCGGAGGTAGTCGGCAGCCTGCCGCTTACCGTCGAGGCTATCTCCGCCTGGGATGGTCGTGGTCTGCCGGATGAGTCGGTATACCGAGCGATTGCCAGCGATATGCTCGAAGCGCGGCGTAACCAGAGTCTGGGCGACTTGTCCAAGCGCCTGAACATGGAACTGGCGGGCTTCCGTAGCCTGGTCAGCAGCACCGCACGCAAGCTACCGCTGCGCGAGGAACCGGCGTCCTACCAGGAGGCCTTTCTCGATATGGACGAGCGCTGGGGCGATCCTGCTTATTGGCAGGTGATCCGCCGCAATGCCTCGTCGGTCACTTCATACTACCTGCTGGCCGCGCTCGATCACCGCATCGACGACCTTGGCGAACTGGCCAAGGCCACGCCGGATCAGTCCATCTACCTGGATATCTTCGCCCGTACCTTCTGGATGAGCCTGGTGATCACCGCCATCTGCCTGGTGCTGGCCTACCCATTGGCGTACCTGCTGGCCAACCTGCCGACTCGCTCAGGCAATCTGTTGATGATCTTGGTGTTGCTGCCTTTCTGGACATCGATCCTGGTGCGGGTCGCAGCCTGGATCGTGCTGTTGCAGTCGGGCGGGCTGATCAACAGCGCGCTGATGTCGCTGGGTATCATCGAGCAACCGCTGCAACTGGTGTTCAACCGCAGCGGTGTTTACGTGGCCATGGTGCACATCATGCTGCCGTTCATGATCCTGCCGATCTACAGCGTGATGAAGGGCATCTCGCCCAGCTACATGCGCGCGGCGGTGTCGCTTGGTTGCCATCCGTTCGCCAGCTTCTGGCGAGTGTATTTCCCGCAGACCCTGGCCGGTGTCGGCGCTGGTTGCCTGTTGGTGTTCATCCTGTCCATCGGCTACTACATCACCCCGGCGCTGCTGGGCAGCCCGAACGACCAGATGATCAGCTACTTCGTCGCCTTCTACACCAACACCACCATCAACTGGGGCATGGCCACCGCCCTTGGCGGTTTGCTGTTGGGTGCGACCCTGGTGCTCTACGTGGTGTACAGCTGGCTGGTTGGCGCGAGCAAGCTGAGGCTTGGCTAAAAACGGCTATAGAACACGCCTGCGTAGCAGGCCATCTGATGACCCTCTCCCGCCTGCGGGAGAGGGTGCCCGAAGGGCGGGAGAGGGCGGTTTTACCAAACCCTCTCCCCCAGCCCCTCTCCCACAAGTGGGAGAGGGGAGCTTAAAACGCTCACTGGAGTAAAACCCATGCTCAGCCCCTACATGTCCCCCATCGAGCGCCTCTGGTACTACGGCCTGCGCATCCTTTGCGGCCTGGTCCTGCTATTTCTGATCTTGCCGGTGCTGGTGATCGTGCCGCTGTCGTTCAACTCCGGCACCTTTCTTGTCTACCCGCTGCAGGGCTTCTCACTGCGTTGGTACGAAGACTTCTTCATGTCTGCCGACTGGATGCGCTCGCTGAAGAACAGCCTGATCATCGCCCCTGCCGCGACCATGCTGGCCATGGGCTTTGGCACCCTGGCAGCCATTGGCCTGACCCGTGGCGAGTTCCGCGGCAAGGCGCTGGTAATGAGCCTGCTGATTTCGCCGATGATCGTCCCGGTGGTGATCATCGGTGTCGCCAGCTACCTGTTCTTCGCGCCGTTGGGCATGGGCAACAGCTACCTGTCGCTGATCCTGGTGCATGCCGTGCTCGGCGTGCCCTTCGTGATCATCACCGTGTCGGCCACGCTACAGGGCTTCAACCACAACCTGGTGCGCGCCGCCGCCAGCCTCGGCGCCTCGCCGCTGACCGCATTTCGCCGTGTGACCTTGCCGCTGATCGCCCCGGGCGTGATCTCCGGTGCGTTGTTCGCCTTCGCCACCTCGTTCGACGAAGTGGTGGTGACCCTGTTCCTCGCCGGCCCCGAACAGGCCACCCTGCCGCGGCAGATGTTCAGCGGCATCCGCGAGAACCTGTCGCCGACCATCGCTGCTGCCGCGACCTTGCTGATCGGTTTCTCCGTGCTGCTGCTGCTGACTCTGGAGTGGTTGCGTGGGCGTAGCGAGAAGCTGCGCACCTCG
Source organism: Ectopseudomonas composti (assembly GCF_900115475.1). Taxonomy (GTDB): domain Bacteria; phylum Pseudomonadota; class Gammaproteobacteria; order Pseudomonadales; family Pseudomonadaceae; genus Aquipseudomonas; species Aquipseudomonas composti. The sequence goes on along the minus strand of NZ_FOWP01000008.1, from coordinate 27,972 downwards.
ACGCCGGAATAAATTGCCGTAGCTACCTGTTCAGGGCCTCGCCGGGAAACCGGCGGGGCCTTGCTCGTTTCTGGGCGTAGAATGTTCCGTTTTCCCGGCGTAACAAGGCGGCCAGATGGACTTCGATGATCCCGGATTTCGCGAGTTGATCGACGCGTTGCATGACGGCGTCTACATCACCGACGCCGATGGCATTACCCTCAAGGTCAATAGCGCCTATGAGCGCCTGACCGGGCTGCGTGCCGAGGCCGTCATAGGCCAGCACATGCAGGCGCTGGTGGAGCAGGGCGTGATCTCGCAGTCGGTGTCCTTGCGCGTGCTCAAGGAGGGCAAGGCGCTGTCGCTGATGCAGAGCGTCAGCCAGGGCAAACGTCTGCTGGTCAGTGGTACGCCGATCTTCGCCGCCGATGGCCGGGTGCGTTACGTGGTCAGCACCGTGCGCGACATGACCGAGCTGCTGCGCATGAAGCATGAACGCGACGAGCTGCAGCAGCTGAAACAGTTGCGCAACAGCACGGCCAAGCTGCATGCCGGGCAGCGTGACGATCTGCTCGATGCCTCTCCCGTTGCTGATCAGCCTGCTTCAGGGCGTGTCTTCATGCAGGCGCGACAGGTCGCCAGCAGCGATGTGAAGGTGCTGCTGCAAGGGGAAACCGGCGTTGGCAAGACCTTGATCGCCCAGTACATCCACAAGAGCAGCCCGCGCGCAGCGCAGCCATTCCTGGCGCTGAACTGCGGTGCATTGCCGGAAAATCTGATCGAGGCCGAGTTGTTCGGCTATGTACCGGGCGCATTCACCGGTGCTGGTAGCAAGGGCAAACGCGGTCTGCTCGAACTGGCTCACCAGGGCACGGTTTTTCTCGATGAGATCGGTGATCTGCCACTGCCGCTGCAGGTCAAGTTGCTCAAGGTGATCGAGGAGAGCCGTTTCATCCCGGTCGGTGGGCTGGAGTTGAAGGAGGTGGACGTGCGCATCATCACCGCCACCCACCATGACCTGCGCAAGATGGTTGCCGAGGGTCGTTTTCGTGCCGATCTCTACTACCGCCTCAACGTCGTGCCGATCCACATTCCGGCTTTGCGTGAGCGCCCCGAGGAAATTCAGCCGCTGCTGGATTTTTACCTGGCCGAATTCAATCAGCGTTATGGCCGAGTGCTGAGCTGGGAACTCGAAGCGCTCGACGCACTGACTGATTACGGCTGGCCCGGCAACATCCGTGAGCTGATCAATCTGGTTGAACGCCTGGTGGTCACCGTCAGCGGCGAGCGCATCGAGCTGTTCGATCTGCCGGAGGAGATGCGCATCGCTCGCAGCGACGTAGGTGAAGGCGACTTGCTGCCGCTGCGCAAACAGGTAGAAAACCTTGAGCGGCGTCTCATCCGCCGTGCGCTGATGCAACACAAGACCACCCGCGAAGCGGCCAAGGTGCTTGGTCTCAGTCAGGCGACGCTGGTGCAGAAGATGAAGCGCTGGGAACAGGGCTGATTAAAAAATGGATCAAAATACACTCATTTGATTGGTTTTCTGATCGTTCGAGTTCTGCGCAGCGCTGTGACAAATCGACGCAAGCCTTCTACCACGCCACTTTCAGCGAGCTGGCACAGGAATGGCTATGGCAAGCCCTGAACCCGTTCAGCACAACAACGCATAAGGGCCTGCTGATGAGTATTGCTGCATTCAAGATCGCCAATAAGTTGCTGACCGGCCAGAGTGCCGTGGAGCAACTGGCGGTCGAACTGCCCCGACTGAATATCGCCAACCCGCTGATCGTCACCGACGCCATCCTGATCAAGTCAGGTACGGTTGATCACGTGCTCAAGCAACTGGGTGAGCGTGCCTACGGCATTTTCGACGGCGTGGAGCCGGAGCCGGAGATTGCCATCGTCGAGGCCTGTGCCAAGGCCTATCGCGATGGTGGCCACGATGGCCTGATCGGTGTCGGTGGTGGTAGCGCCATCGATATCGCCAAAGCGGTGGCCGGTTATGTCGGTCATGACGGTGCACTGGACGAGCTGTTCGGCGTCGATCAGATCAAACGCAAAGGTCCGCCGCTGATTGCCATTCCGACCACCGCTGGCACCGGTTCGGAAGTGACCAACGTGTCGATCCTGTCGGACAAGCAGGCGCAATTGAAAAAGGGCATCGTCAGCGACTACTTGCTGCCTGACGTGGCTCTGGTCAGCCCCGTGATGACCCTGACCTGCCCGCGCAGCGTGACCGCAGCCAGTGGCGTTGATGCGCTGGTGCATGCGGTGGAGTCCTACCTGTCGGTCAATGCCTCGCCGATCACCGATGCTCTGGCCATTGGCGCGATCAAACTGATCGCCAAGGCGCTGCCCAAGGCCTATGCCAATCCGACTGATCTGGTCGCTCGCGAGGATATGGCCACCGCCAGCCTGATGGCCGGCATGGCCTTCGGCAATGCCGGCGTTGGCGCTGTGCATGCGCTGGCTTATCCGTTGGGTGGGCGCTTCAACATCGCTCACGGCGTCAGCAACGCGCTGCTGCTGCCCTACGTGATGGCCTGGAACAAGCTGGCCTGCGTCGAGCGCATGGCCGAGATCGCAACTGCCCTTGGCATGCAGACGCATGGCCTGAGCGACAAGGCTGCTGCCGACCTGGCCGTCGAGGCCATGGCTGAGCTGTGTGCCAGCGTCGACATTCCCAAGGGCATGCGCAGCTTCGGTGTGCCGGAAGATGCCATCCCGGCGATGGCCGAGGAGGCCAGCAAGATCGATCGCCTGATGCGCAACAACCCGCGCCGCCTGACTGCTGGCGACATCGAGCAGATCTACCGCTCTGCCTACTGATTACCGCAACGAAGAAGATGAAAGGCCCCAGCGTGCTGGGGCCGGCTGACATACAACTCTAATAAAGCTGGGTGATTCAAATGTCCGAACTGCATCAACAAGACCTTGGTGTGGAAGCCCCTTACTGGCCGGTGGGGCCATTCAAGGTGCGTCTGCCTTTTATTCATTACCGCTTCGAGATCTCCGACTACATGCAGGGCCTGCTCATGTGTGCGGTCGACCTGGCGGCGATTCCGCTGATGACGGAATTTCTCGGCATGCCTTTCGAGGTGGCACTGGCCGTGGTCATGCTCAACGGTCTTCTGTACCTGACCCATCACCTGCTGGGAGACCCGGTCGTACCGGGCTGGATCACCCCGGCGATTCCTCTGCTGATGGCCTACTGCAGCCAGTTTCCGGAGGGGCAGGAGCGCATCCATGCGTTGATTGCCTTCCAGTTGATGCTAGGTGTGTTCTCGATAGGGCTGGGCATGACGGGCATGGCGCGCAAGGTGGTGTCCTTGGTGCCCTCTGCGCTCAAGGCGGGCATCATCATGGGCGCGGGCCTCAGTGCGGTGGTGACGGTATTCAAGGAGGGCGGTCGCTTCGACAGTTTCCCCTGGACCATTTCCATCGCTGTCGGTATCGCTTTCTACCTGGTGTTCTCCCTTCACTTCCAGCAGTTGAAGAAGCGCAACCGCTTCTGGTGGAACTTCGCCAAGCTCGGCATCTTCCCGATCATCCTCCTGGCCGTGTTCGTCGCGCCTATCTTCGGCGAGGCGCCCTGGCCGAGCATCGAGTGGGGCATCAGCAAACCGGACTTTGCCACCCTGTGGAACGAGTACACCGTATTCGGCCTTGGCATGCCGCCGCTGATGATGTTCGTCACCGCCATTCCCACTGTGCTGGCTGCCTATTTGGTGGTGTTTGGTGACGTATTGGGAGCCAGGGCGATTCTCGGCGAGGCCGATCACATTCGCCGTGACGAGAAGGTCGACTTCAACCCCAACCGCTCGCACCTGATCTTCGGCGGGCGCAATGCATTCATGAGCATCTTCGGCCCGGACGTGGCCATGTGCGGCCCGCAATGGTCGGCGATGCAGGTGGTGATCACCGAGCGTTTCAAGGGCGGCGCCAAGGCGATGAAGTCCATCTACGGCGGTGTCGGCTCGTTCCGTTGGGGCACCAACACTGGTCTGCTGTTATTGCCGGTGGTGACCCTGTTGCAGCCGATTCTCGGCGTGGCGCTGGCGCTGACCTTGCTGATCCAGGGCTACGTCAGCGTGCGCCTGGGCATCATGGAGGCGCGTAGCCAGCGCGATCTTGGCATCGCCGGGGTGATCGGTGCGGTGCTGGCAATCAAGGGCGCCGGCTGGGCCTTCGCCATCGGCGTCGGCCTTTGCGCGCTGATCTACGGGGCACAGATGTTCCGTGGTGAGAACGACCAGACCTTTACCAAGGATCTGCCGCCCGCCGAGTGACGCCTTTCGAGGCCCTTATCCAGCCGGGGGGCGATCTCCTCCCTCGGCTGCAGGAGAACATCATGCAATTGAACGATCCCGATCTGCTGCGCCATCAGGCCTATATTGACGGCCAGTGGTGCGACGCCAGCAATGGCGATGTGAGCGAAATCTTCAACCCAGCCAACGGCGAATCGCTGGGCAACGTGCCGAACATTGGCGGTGCGCAGACCCGCCAGGCCATCGAGGCGGCGCAGGCTGCCCAACCCGCCTGGCGTGCGTTGACGGCCAAGGAGCGCGCGGCGCGGCTGCGCAAATGGTACGAGCTGATGCTGGCCAATCAGGACGATCTGGCGCGGATCATGACAGCCGAGCAGGGCAAGCCCCTGACCGAGGCGCGCGGTGAGGTGCTCTACGCCGCATCCTTCATCGAATGGTTCGCCGAGGAAGCCAAGCGCGTCTATGGCGACACCATTCCCGGTCATCAGCCGGACAAGCGCCTGATCGTGACCAAGGAGCCTGTTGGCGTGGCGGCGGCCATCACGCCTTGGAACTTCCCTGCGGCGATGATCACTCGCAAGGCCGGCCCGGCGTTGGCCGCTGGCTGCGCCATGGTGCTCAAACCGGCGCCACAGACGCCGTTCAGTGCCCTGGCGCTGGCCGTGCTGGCCGAGCGCGCGGGGATCCCGGCCGGGTTGTTCAGTGTGCTGCCGGCCGATGCCGAGCGTTCCCGTGAAGTCGGCGCCGAGCTGTGCGCCAACCCCATCGTGCGCAAGTTGTCGTTTACCGGCTCCACCGGCGTCGGCATCAAATTGATGGAGCAATGTGCGCCGACTCTGAAGAAACTCTCGCTGGAGCTCGGTGGCAATGCGCCGTTCATCGTCTTCGAGGATGCCGATCTCGATGCCGCGGTAGACGGTGCGCTGGTGGCCAAGTACCGCAACGCCGGGCAGACCTGTGTCTGCGCCAATCGCCTGTACGTGCATGAAGCCGTCTACGACGCCTTTGCCGAAAAACTGGCTGCGGCTGTGGCCAAACTGCGGGTTGGCCCTGGTGATGAAACCGGCGTCGTCATTGGCCCGTTGATCGATGGCAATGCCATGGCCAAGGTGCAGGCTCATCTGGCCGACGCGCTGGCCAAGGGCGCCGAGGTGTTGCAGGGTGGCAAGCCGCACGCGTTGGGTGGGCATTTCTTCGAGCCCACGGTCATCACCGGCGTCACCGCGGATATGCGTGTTGCCCGCGAAGAGACCTTCGGCCCGCTGGCGCCGCTGTTTCGCTTCAGTGACGAAGCCGACGTGGTGCGTCAGGCCAACGACACCGAGTTCGGCCTGGCTGGCTACTTCTATACCCGCGATCTGGGCCGCACCTTCCGTGTAGCCGAAGCGCTGGAGTACGGGATGGTCGGTATCAATACCGGGTTGATCTCCAACGAAGTCGCGCCATTTGGCGGTATGAAATCCTCGGGCCTGGGGCGTGAAGGCTCCAAGTACGGGCTGGATGAGTACCTGGAGATCAAGTACCTCTGCCTCGGTGGTATCTGAGCCAGGCGGCTCATGGTGTAAGTGCGTAGGGTGGACAACGCGAAGCTTGTCCACCCCTTCTTATGCTGCGTCGCTGCCGGTTCGTGGCGGACAAACCTTCGGCATGTCGCACCCTACGCGAAGCGTGCTTCAGTCGATTGAAGGCTCTACAGCCGTTACAATGCGTGCCACCGTGACCAAGCACTCAGAGGTGCGCCATGCAACCCTTCGCCATCGCCCCGTCGATCCTTTCCGCCGACTTCGCCCGCCTGGGTGAGGAAGTGGACAACGTACTCGCCGCCGGGGCGGACATCGTCCACTTCGATGTCATGGACAACCACTACGTGCCCAATCTGACCATCGGCCCGATGGTTTGCTCGGCACTGCGCAAGTACGGCATCACCGCGCCCATCGACGCACACCTGATGGTCAAACCGGTGGATCGCATCATCGGTGACTTCATCGAGGCGGGCGCCACCTACGTCACCTTCCACCCTGAAGCCTCCGAGCACGTCGACCGTTCGTTGCAGTTGATCAAGGCGGGCGGCGCCAAGGCCGGCCTGGTGTTCAACCCGGCAACCCCGCTGGACGTACTCAAGTACGTGATGGACAAGGTCGACATGATCCTGCTGATGAGCGTCAACCCCGGCTTCGGCGGGCAGAAGTTCATCCCCGGCACCCTCGACAAGCTGCGTGAAGCCCGTGCACTGATCGACGCCAGTGGTCGCGAGATTCGTCTGGAAATCGACGGTGGCGTCAACGTGCAGAACATTCGTGAGATCGCTGAAGCGGGTGCCGACACCTTCGTCGCCGGCTCGGCGATCTTCAACCAGCCGGACTACAAGGCCGTGATCGACGCCATGCGCGCCGAGCTGGCCCAGGTGCGTGGATGAAACCGCTGCGCGCGCTGTGCGGTGGCGAGCTGCCGCGTCTGGTGATGTTCGATCTGGATGGCACGCTGATCGACTCGGTGCCGGACCTGGCCGAGGCTGTCGACCGCATGCTGGTCGAGCTGGGTCGTGCGCCAGCTGGCGTTGAAAAAGTCCGTGATTGGGTCGGCAACGGTGCGCGAGTGCTGGTGCGCCGTGCCCTGGCCGGTGACCTGGAGCACGCCGCAGTCGGTGAGGCCGAGACGGAAGAGGCGCTGGCGCGCTTTCTCGACATCTACGCCGACTGCCATAACCTGACCGCGCTCTACCCTGGTGTGCACGAACTGCTTGAGGCCCTCAGCACGGCGGCTGTCGAACTCGCAGTGGTGACCAACAAGCCGGAGCGCTTCGTCGCGCCGCTTTTGGAACAGGTTGGCCTGGGCGGTTACTTTCGCTGGATCATCGGCGGCGACACCCTGCCGCAGCAGAAACCCGACCCGGCGGCGTTGCTGCAGGTGATGCATCTGGCTGGGGTTGACGCGGCGCAAACACTGTTCGTCGGCGACTCGCGCAACGACGTGCTGGCCGCTCGTGCTGCCGCGGTGCCCTGCGTCGCAGTGAGCTACGGCTATAACCATGGACGCCCGATTGCCGAAGAACAGCCGAGCCTGGTAGTCGATAGCCTGGTCGAGCTGTTATAGGGAGATAGGGGCGCGTAGCTCGCGCTTTATCGACTCACCGAGGCGACCTTGCCGGTGGACGGGTGACGCGTCGTCCACCCTACGGTTAAACAGCTTTTGTAGGAGCGGATTCATCCGCGATTTCGTCGATAAATCCGCTCCTGCATCGCTATCGCCTTGCCCAGCTTGCAGCGCGTAGTGTGTAGCTGCTAACGTGGCCGCTCTCCTTATTCCCCCGCCTGTCGAGATCGCACCGTGGTGGTTAGCTGCAAACTCTGGATGAAAGTGATCAAGGCTCTGGCCCGTTGGCGCTGGCGCGCCTGATCTCGTCCTGCCGCCGCTGTGCGGCCCGTTTGCACCCGACCGTTTTCCCCGAGCCATGAGGCTGATCATGACCCATGAAGAATTCCTGCGTTTAGCCGCTGAAGGCTACAACCGCATTCCGCTTGCCTGCGAAACCATTGCCGACTTCGACACGCCGCTGTCGATCTACCTGAAACTGGCCGACGCGCCCAATTCCTATCTGCTCGAATCCGTGCAGGGCGGCGAGAAGTGGGGCCGCTACTCGATCATCGGTCTGCCGGCACGTACCGTACTGCGTGTGCATGGCCATGACATCGTGGTCAGCACCGATGGTGTCGAGGTCGAGCGCCAGCAGAGCGCCGACCCGCTGGATTTCGTCGAGCAGTTCAAGGCGCGCTACAAGGTGCCGACCATCGCCGGTCTGCCGCGTTTCAATGGTGGCCTGGTCGGCTACTTCGCCTATGACAGCGTGCGTTACGTGGAGCCCAAGCTGGCTGCCGGGGTCAATCCCGATGCCCTGGGCACGCCGGATATCTTGCTCAATGTCTCTGATGCCGTGGTGGTTTTCGACAACCTGGCGGGCAAGATGCACGCCATCGTCCTGGCCGATCCAGCCGAGGCGGACGCTTTCGAGCGTGGTCAGGCGCAACTTCAGGACATCCTGCACAAGCTGCGTCAGCCGTTCACTCCGCGCCTGGGCGTGGATTTGAACAAGCCCGCGGGCGAGGAGCCAGCGTTTCGCTCCAGCTTCAGTCGCGAGGATTACGAGCGCTCGGTCAGCGCCATCAAGGATTACATCCTGGCTGGCGACTGCATGCAGGTGGTGATTTCCCAGCGCATGTCGATCCCGTTCAAGGCGGCACCGATCGACCTTTATCGCGCGCTGCGCTGCATCAATCCGACGCCTTACATGTACTTCTTCAACTTTGGCGACTTCCACGTGGTGGGTTCGTCGCCCGAGGTGCTGGTACGCGTCGAGGACAACCTGGTCACCGTGCGGCCCATCGCCGGCACCCGCCCACGCGGCGCCACCGAAGAGGCCGACCTGGCGCTGGAAGAGGACCTGCTGGCCGACGCCAAGGAAGTCGCCGAGCACCTGATGCTCATCGATCTGGGTCGTAACGACACTGGGCGCGTCTCGGAAATCGGTTCGGTGAAGCTGACCGAGAAAATGGTCATCGAGCGTTATTCCAACGTCATGCACATCGTTTCCAACGTCACCGGCGAGCTGAAGAAGGGCCTCACTTCGATGGACGCCCTGCGTGCGATCCTGCCAGCTGGCACCCTGTCCGGGGCGCCGAAGATCCGCGCCATGGAAATCATCGACGAACTGGAGCCGGTCAAGCGCGGCGTCTATGGCGGCGCGGTCGGCTACTACGCCTGGAACGGCAACATGGACACCGCGATTGCGATTCGTACCGCGGTGATCAAGGACGGCGAACTGCACGTGCAGGCCGGCGCCGGCATCGTCGCCGACTCGGTGCCCGCGCTGGAGTGGGAAGAAACCCTGAACAAGCGCCGCGCCATGTTCCGCGCCGTTGCGCTCGCCGAACAGACTGCCGTCCAGACTCAGGAATAACAGGAGCCGTACCATGCTTTTGATGATCGACAACTACGACTCCTTCACCTACAACGTCGTGCAGTACCTGGGTGAGCTGGGCGCCGATGTGCACGTGATTCGCAATGACGAACTGAGCATCGCCGAGATCGAAGCGCTCAAGCCCGAGCGCATCGTCGTCTCGCCGGGCCCCTGCACGCCGACCGAAGCGGGGGTGTCCATCGAGGCCATCCTGCATTTCGCCGGCAAGCTGCCGATCCTCGGTGTTTGCCTCGGCCACCAGAGCATCGGCCAGGCTTATGGCGGCAATGTGGTGCGTGCGCGCCAAGTGATGCACGGCAAGACCAGCCCGGTGTTCCACGAGGACAAGGGCGTGTTCGCTGGCCTCAACAACCCGCTCACCGTGACCCGCTATCATTCCCTGGTGGTCAAGCGTGAAACCCTGCCGGAGTGCCTGGAAATCACCGCCTGGACTCAGCATGAAGACGGCTCGGTCGACGAGATCATGGGCCTGCGCCACAAGACTTTGAATATCGAAGGCGTGCAGTTCCACCCCGAATCCATTCTCACCGAGCAGGGCCACGAACTGTTCGCCAACTTCCTCAAGCAGACCGGAGGCGTGCGCGCATGAATATCAAGGAAGCCCTCAACCGCATCGTCGCCCAGCTGGATCTGACCACCGAGGAAATGCAGGCGGTGATGCGCGAGATCATGACCGGTCAGCGCACCGATGCGCAGATCGGCGCCTTCCTCATGGGCATGCGCATGAAGAGCGAGACCATCGACGAGATCGTCGGTGCCGCCAGCGTCATGCGCGAGCTGGCTGCGCCGGTGGTGATCGACGCCGAGCGTCTGGTCGACACCTGCGGTACCGGTGGCGACGGCATGAACATCTTCAACGTCTCCACGGCGGCGGCCTTCGTCGTCGCGGCGGCTGGCGGCAAGGTGGCCAAGCATGGCAACCGTGCGGTCTCTGGCAAGAGCGGCAGCGCCGATCTGCTCGAGGCGGCCGGCGTCTACCTTGGGCTCAAGCCCGAGCAGGTGGCGCGCTGCGTCGAAAGCGTCGGGGTCGGCTTCATGTTCGCCCCGTCTCATCACGGCGCGATGAAGCATGCCATCGGCCCGCGCCGCGAGCTGGGCCTGCGCACCATCTTCAACATGCTCGGCCCGATGACCAACCCGGCAGGCGCCAAGCATCAGGTGATCGGCGTGTTCAGCCAGGCACTGTGCCGACCGATGGCCGAAGTGTTGCAGCGTCTGGGTAGCGAGCACGTGCTGGTGGTGCATGCGCAGGATGGCCTGGACGAGATCAGCCTGGCAGCCCCCACCTTCGTCGCCGAGCTCAAGGATGGCGTGGTCAGCGAATACCGCGTCCAGCCCGAGGATTTCGGCATCAAGAGCCAGAGCCTGATCGGCCTGACTGTCGACAATGCCGAGCAGTCGCTGGCACTGATCCGCGATGCGCTGGGCCGGCGCAAGACCGACAATGGCCAGAAGGCTGCCGACATGATCGTGCTCAATGCCGGGGCCGCGCTTTACGCTGCCGACCATGCCAGCAGCCTGCGCGAAGGCATCCAGCTGGCGCATGACGCTCTGCATACCGGCCTGGCGCGTGAGAAGCTGGAAGAGCTGGTGTCCTTTACCGCGGTATTCAAACAGGAGAACGAAGGGTGAGCGTACCAACCGTACTGGAGAAGATCGTCGCCCGTAAGTTCGAGGAAGTGGCGTCGCGTCGCGCCCAGGTCAGCCTGGCCGAGGTCGAAGCTGCCGTGCGCAGTGCCGACGCTCCGCGCGGCTTTGCCCGTGCGCTGCTGGAGCAGGCGGCGCGCAAGCAGCCGGCGGTGATCGCTGAGATCAAGAAAGCTTCGCCGAGCAAGGGCGTGCTGCGCGCTGACTTCGTGCCGGCCGATATCGCCCGCAGCTACGAGGTAGGTGGCGCCACTTGTCTGTCAGTGCTGACCGATATCGATTTCTTCCAGGGAGCCGACCAGTACCTGCAGCAGGCCCGTGCTGCCTGTGCGCTGCCGGTGATCCGCAAGGACTTCATGGTCGATCCGTACCAGATCGTCGAAGCGCGCGCACTGGGCGCCGACTGCGTGCTGCTGATTGTCTCCTGCCTGGATGACGTGCGCATGGCCGAGCTGGCCACGGTGGCCAAGGATGTCGGCCTCGACGTGTTGGTCGAGGTGCATGACGGCGCCGAGCTGGAGCGGGCGCTGAATACCCTGGATACACCACTGGTGGGGATCAACAACCGCAACCTGCATACCTTCGATGTCAGCCTGGAAACCACCCTCGACCTGCTGCCGCGTATTCCGCGTGATCGCCTGGTGGTGACCGAAAGCGGCATTCTCAATCGCGCCGATGTCGAGCTGATGGAGATCAACGAGGTCTACGCCTTCCTGGTCGGCGAAGCCTTCATGCGTGCGGAAAGTCCGGGCAGCGAATTGCAGCGTCTGTTCTTCCCCGAGCGCGGCCGGCCTGCAGTCATCGGCACCGACCCGGAATAACGCGCATGAAAAAGCCGGCAATCAAGCCGGCTTTTTTGTGTGGCGGATTCAGCGCGTGCCGAAGACCACCATGGTCTTGCCTTTGACGTGTACCAGGCCCTGCTCTTCCAGGGACTTGAGCACGCGGCCGACCATCTCGCGCGAGCAACCGACAATGCGACCGATTTCCTGGCGGGTGATCTTGATCTGCATGCCGTCCGGGTGGGTCATGGCGTCCGGCTGCTTGCACAGGTCGAGCAGGGTGCGTGCGACGCGGCCGGTGACATCGAGGAAGGCCAGATCGCCGACCTTGCGCGTGGTGTTGCGCAGGCGCTCGGCCATCTGGCTGCCCAGGGCGAAGAGGATGTCCGGGTCCTGCTGGGTGAGCTCGCGGAATTTGGTGTAGCTGATTTCCGCGACTTCGCACTCGGTCTTGGCGCGAACCCAGGCACTGCGTTCCTTCTCCGTGCCTTCCTTTTCGAACAGGCCCATCTCGCCAAAGAAGTCCCCGGCATTGAGATAGGCAATGATCATTTCACGGCCGTCGTCATCCTCGATGAGGATGGTGACCGAACCTTTGACGATGAAGAACAGAGTTTCGCAGCGATCGCCCGCATAGATGATGGTGCTCTTGGCGGTGTAGCGGCGGCGATGACAGTGCGCGAGGAGCTTATCTAAATTCTTGATTTTAGGTGTAAGGGTAATAGCAACCATGCCCGAGTCCCGAATATGAAAAAATGAAGGCCTTTGTCCAACGGCAATTTCTTATTTGTTATCCCGGCAAGTGTGCCAGCAATCCGACGCCAGCTTAACAGACACACTATATTCAGGGTTTTTTTTGCGACCTGAGTAGCATAACCAAGTGGAACTTTGGTGCTTGGCCCAGCCGTCGATCTGACAGGTGCCTGTGCTACTCTTCGCCCCTTTCCTTCTACGGAGCCTATATCGATGAAAGCGCGTGTGCAGTGGGCCGGTGACGCCTTATTTCTCGGCGAGTCCGGTAGTGGCCATGCTGTGGTGATGGACGGCCCGCCCGATGCCGGCGGCCGTAACCTCGGCATTCGGCCGATGGAGATGTTGTTGATCGGCCTCGGTGGCTGCAGCAACTTCGATGTGGTCAGCATTCTGCGCAAGGGCCGCCAGCCGGTAGAGAGCTGCGAGGTGTTCCTCGACGCCGAGCGCGCTGACGAGGAGCCCAAGGTGTTCACCAAGATTCACCTGCACTTCGTGGTCAAGGGGCGCGGGCTGAAAGAGGCCCAAGTGAAACGCGCAGTAGAGCTTTCGGCGGAGAAGTACTGCTCGGCCTCGATCATGCTGGGCCGTGCCGGTGTGGACATCAGCCACGATTACGAAATCGTCGAACTGGGCTGAATCGGTTCGCCGGAAATGACGAGGGCGCCAATGGCGCCCTCGTTCGTTTCAGATGCGGTAGGTGCTCTTGGTCATGACCTTCGACAGCAAGGTCATGCCGAACTTGACCGGCGCCGGGAAGCGCACGCCGCCGGCTGCCATGGCGCTATTGGCATGTTGTTGCTCGTCGACGCGCATCTGTTCGAGGATGGCGCGTGACTTGGCGTCGTGCTCGGGCAGTTGCTCCAGGTGCTCATCCAGGTGTTTGCATACCTGATCCTCGGTGGCGGCGACGAAGCCCAGGCTGACGCGATCACTCACCAGTCCGGCAACGGCGCCCACGCCGAAGGAAAGGCCGTAGAACAGCGGGTTCAGCACGCTCGGGTGGCTGCCCAGTTCGCGAATGCGCTGCTCGCACCAGGCCAGGTGGTCGATTTCTTCATCGGCCGCATGCTCCATGGCACTGCGCACTTGCGGCAGCTTGGCGGTCAGTGCCTGGCCTTGATAGAGCGCCTGGGCGCAGACTTCCCCGGTGTGATTGATACGCATCAGGCCGGCGACATGGCGCGACTCGTCGCTGCTCAGCTCGGTCTCGTTTTGCACGATGGCAGGCGAGGGGCGACCCGAAGCGCCACTAAATGGCAGCAGCGTACGCAGCGCGGCATCGGCTTGCAGCAGCAGGCGGTCGAGGGGGGAATACTGGCGTTCGCTGGCCATGAGGCACCTCCAGAGGAAACAACCTGGCTAGTTTACTGCAAAGTCGCCAGGTCGTCCGCGCTCAGGGCAGCTCGCGCAGTACGCGAAAGCCCAGGGCATAGTCGCGATGATGCGGCTGCTTGAGGTCGCGCATGCTGCTGCGCAGATAGACCGGGCCACTGTTCCAGGCGCCGCCGCGCACCGTACGTGGGCTGTTGTCGAGCAGGCCGGCGCTCTGCGTTTCGCTGCCGTCGAAGCGCTGGGTGAAGTTCGAAGCCGTCCACTCCCAGACATTGCCCGCCGTGTCGTGCAGGCCGAAGGCATTGGCCGGGAACTCACCGACGGCCGCCGTCTTGTTGCGCAACAGTCGTGGGCTGGCGCAACCGCGGCAGTGCGCGCGTGGCGCCTGCTCGCTGCTGTCGAGCTCGTCGCCCCACCAGTAATAGCTCTGACTGCCACCACGCGCGGCGTACTCCCACTCGGCCTCGGTCGGCAGGCGATAGCGGGCACCCGTCTCGCGCGACAGCCACTGGGTATAGGCCTGAGCCTCACGCCAGGAAACATGGATCACCGGGCGCTGCGCGGAAAGGCCCCAGCCTTCGTTATCGGGCATGGGCAGCTTGTTGGCATCGGCATACTTCTGCCAGTCGGCGAAGGTGACTTCGTAGCGGCCCATGGCGAAGGGCTGCGCGAAAACGATGGTGCGTTGCGGGCGCTCGTTGTCGTTGCCGCGACCGCTGGCATCGCCCAGGCGAAATTCGCCAGCCGGAATCACCACCATCTCGGGGCCTTGGCCGTCGCTGGGCAGCGGATCGCTGATGATCTCGATAGCCACTGCCGGTCGGTTCACCAGCAATACGCTGGCGGCGATGGCAATGGATGCTGTGACTGTGACGCGGCGCGCTTTCAGCACTTGCACGACGCGAGGCCTGCGGCGACGATCTGCGTGTTCAGATGGACCATGCTGTGAGCTCCGATTCTGCGAAATCGCGGATGGTAACCCTGCTTGCGCGGCTGGCCAAACTTCACAAGGAGCGGGTGTTGAAGAACGATATTCATGATCTTGGGCTGGTGCTGGATTCCAAGGTCAAGCTGGTGGTCATCGAGTCCTGGGACGAATTGCGCGTGCTGGAAACCCTGACCGGTCTGGCGGTCAAGCGCGGCCTCGGCCTGCATACCTGGTCGGTGACCGAGGGCTTGCAGCGCCTGGGCTTCGGCGGCGCACCGGTGGACGAGTCGCCGACCTTGGAGCCGGAGGCGGCGCTGCGAATGATCAAGGCCGATCCGCAGCCGAACCTTTACGTGATGTGCGACTTGCATCCCTACCTCGATGACAACCCCCGGCTGGTGCGTCTGCTCAAGGAAATCGCCATGAGCGAGGCAGCGCACAAGCCGACGCTGGTGCTGGTGTCGCATCTGCTCAGGCTGCCGGCTGAAGTGCAGCGTTTCGCCGCCCGTTTCAGTCTCGCGCTACCGTCGGAAGACGAACTGCTCGGCATCGTGCGTGACGAGGCGACGCGCTGGAGCGAAGGCAACCGTGGCGCACGGGTGCGTACCGACAACCGTACCCTGCAGCAGGTGGTGAAGAACCTGCGCGGTCTCAGCCATGCCGAGGCGCGGTCGCTGGCGCGCAACGTGATCTGCGATGACGGGGCGATCACCCAGGAAGACATCCCTGAGCTGAACAAGACCAAGTTCCAGCTGCTGGATCTGGAGGGTGTGCTCAGCTTCGAATACGACACGGCGCGCTTTGCCGAAGTCGGTGGGCTGGTCAATCTCAAGCGCTGGCTGGGCGAACGCCAGGCCGGTTTTCTCGAAGGCAAGTTGCTGGATGCGCCAAAGGGCGTGATGCTGGTGGGTGTGCAGGGCGGCGGCAAGAGCCTGGCCGCCAAGGCTGTGGCCGGACTCTGGGGCTTGCCGCTGCTGCGGCTGGATTTTGCCTGCCTGTACAACAAGTTCTTCGGCGAGACCGAGCGTAACCTGCGCGAGGCGCTGCGGCTTGCCGAGCAGATGGCGCCCTGCGTGCTGTGGATGGATGAGGTGGAAAAGGGCCTGGCCAGTGGCGACCACGACGGCGGCGTGAGTCAGCGCGTACTCGGTACCCTGCTGACCTGGATGGCCGAGCGCAAGGCACCGGTGTTCGTCGTGGCCACGGCCAACGCCATCGACCGCCTGCCGCCCGAGTTGGTGCGCAAAGGGCGTTTCGACGAGCTGTTCTTCGTCGATCTGCCCAGTGCCGAGGTACGTGCCGAGATCTTCCGTATCCACCTGCAGCGCCGCGAGCTGGAGCCGGCCAGTTTCGATCTGGCGCAACTGGCCGCGACCAGCGAGGGTTATTCCGGGGCCGAGATCGAACAGGCGGTGGTCAGCGCGCTGTACGCCGGTCAGGCGCAACAGCAGGCAGTCGATCAGTCGTTGCTGCTGCGCGCGCTGCAGGGTACGGCACCGCTGTCGGTGGTGATGGCGGAGCGTCTGGCAGCACTGCGGCAGTGGGCGGATGGGCGCACCGTCAACGCCGGCTGAGCCATGATCAGGCGCCGGTAAAGGGCCTGGTCAGGCGGCCGCTTAGCGTGCGCACCAGCCAGCGCGGCGCCAGGCGCGGGCTCAGGGCCAGCAGGCGGTTGCGCCATCCGGGGATGATTATGGCGCGGTTCTTTTCCAGTGCGCGAACGGTGATCAGCGCGACTTCCTCGGCGCTCATCATCAGCTTGCTGCCAGTCAGGCGGGTGACGTCCATTTGCGCCGCACGGAAGAAGGCGCTGTGCGTCGGTCCTGGGCAGAGTACTGACACACGCACGCCGCGGCTTTTCAGCTCCTCGCGCAACCCTTCGGAAAAGTGCAGCACATAGGCCTTGCTGGCGTAGTAGCTGCTCATCCAGGGGCCGGGCTGGAACGCAGCCACCGAGGCGACGTTGAGGATCTGTCCGCCGCCGTGCTCGACCATGCGTTGGCCGAGCGCGTGGCATAGGCGGGTCAGCGCCAGCACATTGACCTCGAGCTGCTCCTGCTCGCGGCTCCAGTCCTGTTCGAGGAAAGCGCCGGCACAGCCCAGGCCTGCGTTGTTCACCAGCAGGTCGACGTGCCACTGGTCTTCTTCCAGTTCCAGCAGCAGACCAGACAGTTGCAGTGGCTCGCTCAGGTCGCAGAGGCGAAACAGCACCTCGACGCCGAAGCGCTGCGCCAGTTCGCAGGCGATGCTTTCCAGGGCATCACGTCGACGTGCCACCAGGATCAGGTTGCGTCCCCGGCGTGCCAGGGCTTCGGCCAAGGCCAGGCCGATGCCGCTGGAGGCGCCGGTGATCAGTGCATAGCTGCGCATGGTCGGGGGATTACTGCTCCTGATACTCGCTGGCGCGATCGAGATAGCCCTGATATTGGGGAATGGCGATGGCGGCGACGATGCCGGTCACAGGCACCAGCAGGAACAACCAGGCCAGCACCTTGACGCCGGTGCTGTTCGGCGGCGGCGGTGGGCCGTAACGGTTGACTCCCTGGGTACCGGGAATGATCAGCATCAGCAGCGCAAAGACGGTGCCAATGACGGGAATGAAGTTGAGCAGCCATAGCCAGCCGGACCAGCCCATATCGTGCAGGCGCTGAACGCCGATGAACACACCGATGACGATCATGGCGATCACGCCGACGCCCATTATCAGGGTGCCCAGGACGCTGGACATGGCCGAGGCGCCGGCGAACAGTAACATCAGCGGCAGCATGCACAGCAGCATGGCCATGGTCCAGCCCAGGTAGCGCACGCGGCCGATCCGGCCGTTTACGCTGAACACCTTGAGTTCGGAGTATTGCGGCAACTGCTCGGCGACACTCGCTTGTGGTGGCGCATAGGGTGACGCCGCCGGCGCGGTTGCGGTCGGCACAGGAGCAGCCTCGGCCAGCTGTGCCTGACGTGCGAGGTATTTCTCGATGATGACGCCGCAGGCAGAACATTCGGCTGCCTTGGCTTGTTCATGGCCGCATTTCGGGCAGGTCATGTCTTGCGTAGCAGCCTGCTCGGCCTCCACGGTTTCGGCCTCGGTCGGCACCAGACTGAGATTGGCGGCTTGATCCAACTCCTTGCGCACGTTGGCGCCGGCCTTCTGCAGGGCATTGAGGTATTGATCCGCCTCGCTTTCGTCCAGGTCACGCTTGAGTGCTACCGGCGCTCCGCTGAATAGACTATCGATGCGAGCAAGGTCGCTCTTGAACAGGCGGGCGAGGTTTGACTTGACCGTTTCCAGCGAGGCCTCGGGCATCAGTTGGCCGTCGAACACTATCTTGTAGCGCGGTGGGTTCATGCGAGCTTCCTTGTCGGCGGGAAGGGGGAGTGAGCGTAGTGCCCGTTCAGCAGCAGGCGAGGCGTAAGCCTAGAGTGCCGTGAGGCCAATATACAAGCGGCCTGAAGCGTGCAGGCAGGCATTTTTCAGGCGTCGCTTATTGTGCTCCAGCGGCCGACCAGTTGGCCGCGGCGTAGTAGACGTATTTCGCTGAAATCACCCAGCAACCCTTCGCTGATCGCAGGGCGTAGAAATACCCAGTCCTGGTTGGTCAGTTGCGTGCCGCTGCTGCCCATCAGGCGCTCCTGGTTGGCGCTGCGGCCATACAGCTGGTCGTAGTCGAGCCCGGCCGGTGAAACGGGCTGCGCTGGCCAGCGACCGCCATAGAGGTAATAGGCGTTCTGCCGATTGGGGTTCCAGGCTTCGATCAGCGGCTGCAGCGATTGCAGGTAGGGCAGGGTGCCCTTGACGGCCTTGAGTACTGGACTGGCGATCCACAGCGCGGGTTGATGCGCCTGCAGCAGCGCTGTGTCGAATTCCGCCGGCTTGAGCAGGGCTGAGCCAACGGCGACTTCATTGAGCGCACTCTGCTGCTGGCTGTGCAGTGCATAGGTCAGGCTGCCGCCGCCGTTGAGCAGTGCTTGCTTCGGCCATAGTTC
This sequence comes from Ectopseudomonas composti, assembly GCF_900115475.1. Lineage (GTDB taxonomy): Bacteria > Pseudomonadota > Gammaproteobacteria > Pseudomonadales > Pseudomonadaceae > Aquipseudomonas > Aquipseudomonas composti. Next base: position 9,324 of record NZ_FOWP01000008.1, on the reverse strand, counting down.
GCTGAATGCCTGCGCGCCGGCGATGAACTGTTGATAGCGTGCATCGGCGTCGTTGAATGCCTGGAACTGGCCTTGCCAGGGTGGATTACGAGCGACATGCGCGTCATATCCCATCAGTCCCTGCAACTGCAGGGCCGGCAACTGGCCAAGCTGCTGCAGTGCCTGAGCCAGCGCCTGTGGCGTGGCGAAGCCACCGCGCTCGAGACCGATGTTGATTTCCAGTGCAATGCGTAGCGGGCGACCCAGAGCCTTGGCCAGTTCCGTGTACTGCATCAGGCGCTGCTGGCTGTCGATAAGCCAGGTCACCTGGCGGTCGGGGTCGAAGTCCAGGTGCTGCGGAAGATGTCGATAGAAATTCAGCGCTGCGGCGACCGGCATGGGTTTGCCGAGCAACAGATCGGCCTGGGGAAAGTTTCGCGCCAGGCGATCCAATTGCGGTTGGTGAAAAACCATGAAACGCTGGGTGTGCAGACGCTTGGCCAGGTACTCCAGCAGGCCGGTGCTGGCCAGCGATTTGGCGACCAGGCGCAGTTGCAGGCGGCCGGCGAGCCGAGCTGCTAGCAGATCGGCATTGGCGTCGAGTCGGTCGAGGTCGAGCAGCAGGGTCGGCACGCCCTCGCTGTCGCGTTGCAGCTGCTGGTTGAGCTCGGCGAAGTAGGCGTCATGCGTCTGACCACGCTCGGCCGGGCGCAACGCCCAGCCGCCAAGCAGTCCAAGCGCGCCCAACCCTAGCAGGTGGCGACGCTTCATCGTGGCCAGCGCTGCCCCAGTTGTTGGCTGCGTGCCAAGGCAGCGCGGTATTCGCGGTCGAGTCGTGCTACCAGCTCCTGCACCGAAGGCAGGTCGTCGATGCCGCCAACCCCCTGGCCGGCCGACCACACGGTCTTCCAGGCTTTGGCTTCGTCGTCCACCGGCTTGAGTTTCTCGCCGTAGTTGATATCGCCCTTGTTCTGCAGCTGTTTCAGGTCGTAGCCGGCCTGTTCCAGGCTCTGGCGCATGAAGCTCGCGGGAACACCGGACACGGCAGGCGTGTGGATGATGTCGGCGGCCTGGGCAGCGAGAATCATCGCCTTGTAGTCGGCCGATGCGTTGTTCTCGGCGGTGGCGATGAAGCGTGTGCCCATGTAGGCCAGGTCGGCGCCGAGCAGCTGCGCGGCAAGCATTTCGTGGCCGTGGTTGAGGCAGCCGGACAACAGTACGGTCTTGTCGAAGAATTGACGAATCTCCGCCAGCAACGCGAAGGGGCTCCAGGTGCCGGCATGGCCACCAGCACCGGCCGCCACGGCAATCAGACCGTCCACGCCTGCTTCGGCGGCTTTTTCAGCATGACGGCGAGTGGTCACGTCATGGAATACCAGGCCGCCGTAGCTGTGCACCGCATCGACCACTTCCTTCACCGCGCCCAGGCTGGTGATGACGATGGGCACGCGGCGTTCGACGCAGATGGCCAGGTCTGCCTGTAGGCGTGGGTTGCTGTGGTGAACGATCAGATTGACGGCGTAGGGCGCCGCGTCGCTCGCGAGGCTGGCCTCGATCTCGTCGAGCCAGGCAGCGAAGCCGGCACTTTCTCGCTGGTTCAAGGCCGGAAAACTGCCGACGATACCGCTGTTGCAGCAGGCGCTGACCAGCGCCGGGTTGGACACCAGAAACATCGGTGCGGCCACCAGAGGCAGGCGCAGGCGTTGTTCGAGCAGGGCGGGCAGAGACATGGCGAACTCCTCAGAAGGGGCGGACGACAACCAGGATGACGATGCCCAGCAGTGCCAGCACCGGCGCTTCATTGAACCAACGATAGAACACGTGACTGCGGCTGTTCTCGCCGCGGGCAAAGCGCTTGAGCTGAGCGCCGCACAGGTGGTGATAGATCACCAGCGCCACCACCAGCGTGAGCTTGGCGTGCATCCAGCCTTGGCTGAAGTAGTATGCCGAATTGAGGCTGAGCAACCAGATACCTAGGCCCAGCGTGGCGATCATCGATGGGATCATGATGCCGCGATACAGCTTGCGCTCCATGATGCAGAAACGTTCATGACTGGCGGCGTCATTGCTCATGGCGTGATAGACGAACAGGCGCGGCAGGTAGAACAGGCCGGCGAACCAGCAGACCATGGCGATGATGTGCAGAGCCTTGAGCCAGAGATAGAGCATTTTCGCTTCTCACGCTGAAAAATGGCCTCGATAGTAGAGGCTGCTGACGGCCTGCGTCACCTCCGTGGTTGGAGCTTGGCCGATGCGGCTTTATCATCGGCAGCTTTCCAATGGCTTTTGCAAAGGGGCATGTGATGATCAAGGTCGGTATCGTCGGCGGCACGGGCTACACCGGTGTCGAACTGCTGCGTCTGCTGGCGCAACACCCGCAGGCAGAGGTGACCGTGATCACTTCCCGTTCCGAGGCCGGCCTGCGCGTCGATGAGATGTACCCCAATCTGCGCGGCCACTATCCGGATCTCGCGTTCAGCGTCCCGGATGTCGCCACCCTGGGGGCCTGCGACGTGGTGTTTTTCGCCACTCCGCACGGCGTGGCCCATGCCCTGGCCGGCGAGCTGCTGGCTGCGGGTACTCGGGTGATCGACCTGTCCGCCGACTTCCGCTTGCAGGACGCCGAAGAGTGGGCCAAGTGGTACGGCCAGCCGCACGGCGCGCCCGAGCTGCTGAGCGAGGCGGTGTACGGCCTGCCCGAGGTCAACCGCGAGGCCATCAAGACGGCGCGCCTGATTGCCGTGCCTGGCTGCTATCCGACCGCCACTCAACTGGGGCTGATCCCGCTGCTCGAGGCTGGTCTGGCGGATGCTGGTAGTCTGATCGCCGACTGCAAGAGCGGTGTCAGCGGCGCCGGCCGTGGTGCCAGTGTTGGCTCGCTGTTCTGTGAGGCCGGCGAGAGCATGAAGGCATACTCGGTCAAGGGGCATCGCCACCTCCCGGAAATTCGCCAGGGGCTGCGTCAGGCGGCAGGCAGCGACGTCGGCTTGACCTTCGTTCCCCACCTGACGCCGATGATTCGTGGCATTCACGCGACCCTCTATGCGCGCGTGGCCGATACCTCGGTCGATCTGCAGGCGCTGTTCGAGAAGCGCTACGCTGGCGAGCCCTTCGTCGACGTGATGCCGGCCGGCAGCCACCCGGAAACCCGTAGTGTGCGCGGAGGCAACGTGTGCCGCATCGCCGTGCACCGTCCGCAAGGCGGCGACCTGGTGGTGGTGCTGTCGGTGATCGACAACCTGGTCAAAGGGGCTTCCGGCCAGGCAGTACAGAACATGAACATTCTCTTCGGCCTCGACGAACACCTCGGTCTGTCGCACGCGGCCCTGCTGCCGTGACAGCGGGCTGGGAGGTCCGCCTCAGCGATCCGCGTCGTGAACGCAGGCGTCGCTGCTGGTTGCTGCTGCTGGTTCTGTGCATCCCGGCGGCCTTTGCTCTGGGTTGGTACTGGCCGCTGGAACAGGTACAGCCACAGCAGGCGCCCGAGGAGACACACGCGCTACTGACCCGCCTCGCCGAACAGGAGCAGGAGCTGGAGCTGCTGCGTCAGCGCCTGGCTGTTGTCGGCAGTAGCGACAAGGTCACTCAGCAGGCCATGGAGCAGAATCGGCGGACGATCAAGCTGCTGGAGGAGCAGATCTTCAAGCAGCAGCAGGACCTGGCCTTCTACAAAGGCGTGCTGGCGCCTGCCAGCCGTCGTGAGGGTCTGCGTATCCGAGCCTTTGAGTTACAAGCCACGGACACACCGCAGCGCTTTCGCTACAAGCTGCTGATGAGCCGGGTCGGTGCCAGTGACGAGGCATTGCAGGGGCGTTTACGTATTACTGTAGAGGGGCAGCAGAACGGCAAACCGGCCACCTTGGAGCTGGCGGCGCTGTCAGACGAAGTGAGCGAGAGCAGCATCGTGTTCTCCTTCAAGCATTTTCAGTCGTTCCCCGAAGCCGGTCGCTTCGGCGAGCTGCAGCTGCCTGAGGGCTTCGAGCCGCTTCAGGTCAAGGTTCAGGCGGAGGTCGAAGGCGACAAGCCGCTTAGCCGTACATTCGAATGGATAAAATCAGGAGCGATAGCCACCCATGTGGAGTAAAGACAAGACCAAACCCGACCTGCAGCGCTTCAGCGGCAAGACCAGCCTGATCGCCGCTGGTGCCGAACTGGTCGGCGACATGCGCTTTCAGGGCGCCGTGCAGGTGGATGGTCGGGTCACCGGCAATCTGCTGGCCAGCGAGGGATTGGTGCGCGTCAGCGTCGGTGGCCTGGTTGAAGGTGAGATAAGGGCACCCCATATCGTGATCGACGGAGAGGTGAACGGCGATGTGTTCGCCAGCGGTCATCTTGAGTTGGGTTCACGCTCAAGAGTGCGTGGCAACCTGCATTACGGCCTGATGGAAATGGCCATGGGGGCGCAGATCGAAGGGCGTCTCTGTCACATCAAGGAAGGCGAACGGCCACTCGAGCTACCGGCAGCGCTGGAAGTCGAGCAATAGTTGACCAATTTTGTAGGGCAAGCGGATAATGCGCGCCCAGCAGGCTGTTTTTAACGACGGCCAGGCAACGCAGGCAGTTTTCAAGAGCCTGCTAACGCAGTGTGGCGCATGGCGCCAGGAGTTATAGCATGAGCGTCGAAACCTTCACCCCTGCCTCCTTGCACTTCACCCAGGGCGCGGCCAGCAAGGTGAAGAATCTGGTCGATGAAGAAGGCAATCCGCGCCTGAAACTGCGCGTGTTCGTCACGGGTGGCGGTTGCTCGGGCTTTCAGTACGGCTTCACTTTCGATGAGGATGTGGCCGAAGACGACACCATCGTCGAGCGTGAGGGTGTGAGCCTGGTGGTCGATGCCATGAGCTTCCAGTATCTGGCGGGCTCCGAGGTCGACTATCAGGAAGGGCTGGAAGGTTCGCGCTTCGTGATCAAGAATCCCAACGCCACCACTACCTGTGGTTGTGGGTCGTCCTTCTCGATCTGAAGCCTTCGCCTGATGACAGACGCCGCGCACGATGCGCGGCGTTTTCGTTTGTGCGCTGCGCTTCAGGCTGGATAGATGGCGCCGAGAACGCGCAGACCTCTGGCGCCCGTCACGCTCGGGCGGTTGCCAGGTATACCTTCCAGCGCGCAATGGGCCAGCCAGGCGAATGCCATGGCTTCGACCCAGTCCGGATCTACACCTTCGACCGCGGTGCTGCTCACCCTGGTGCCGCTCAGCATTTCGCCCAGGCGCTTCATCAGGCAAGCGTTATGGGCACCGCCGCCGCATACCAGCAGAGCGTCTGTGTGAGCTTGCGCGTTGTGCAAGGCGCCGACGATGCTGCGGGCGGTGAGTTCTACCAGAGTGGCCTGGACATCCTCGCTGGCCAGAGCGGGAAGGGCTTGCAGGTGGCCGAGCAACCATTCGAGGTTGAACAGTTCGCGCCCCGTGCTTTTCGGGCCCTGAGTCGCGAAGAAAGGGTCGCTCAGCAGTCGCGTCAGCAGCTCGGGTTGTACCTTGCCGCTGGCCGCCCAGGCACCATCACGGTCATAGGTCAGACCCTGGCAATGCTGAATCCAGGCATCGAGCAAAACGTTGCCCGGGCCGCTGTCGAATCCCAGAACGTCCTGTCCAGGTGACAGCAGGCTGAGATTGCTGAAACCACCGACATTCAGCACGGCGACCTGGCGCTGGCTGCTGCCGAACAGATCCTGGTGGAAAGCAGGCACCAGAGGGGCTCCTTGACCGCCGGCAGCCACATCACGACGACGAAAATCGCCGACCACGCAAATGCCGGTGAGCTCGGCCAGTAGCGCCGGGTTGCCGATCTGAATGGTGAAGCCACGTGCGGGTTCATGGCGCACGGTCTGGCCGTGGCTGCCAATGGCGCGAATTTGTTGTGCGGTCAGATTCTGTTGCTGCAATAGCTCGTTGATAGCAGCTGCGGCCAGTTCGACCCAGTGCTGTTCTGCAACCGCAGCTCGAGCCAGCTCGTCATCACCAGAGGCGCACAATGCCAGCAGCTCGCTACGCAGCTGTTCTGGCATGGGTCGGTAAAGTGTGGCGATGAGTCTGGGGCGCTGATCCTGATCGATCAGCGCGATGTCCAGTCCGTCCAGGCTGGTACCGGACATCACCCCAATATAGAGAGGCACGACTTACTGCTGGTTGGCGGCCAGCATGGTGGCCTTTTCCTGGTCCATGCGTGCCATCAGCGGTTTGCTCAGTTGCATGAAGCGCTGTTTCTCGTTCGCTGCAATCGGATCGGCCATCGGCAGTTTCTGGCTGAGCGGATCGACGTGGACGCCATTGACCTGGAACTCATAGTGCAGGTGAGGTCCGGTAGACAGGCCAGTGGTGCCGATATAACCGATGATTTGGCCCTGCTTGACGTTGGTGCCGTTGCGAACGCCTTTGGCAAAACCCTGCATGTGCGCGTAAAGGGTGCGATAGCGCTGGCCGTGCTGGATTATCACGGTATTGCCGTAACCACCGTTGCGGCCTGCAAGCGTTACGCGACCGTCACCGGCAGCCTTGATCGGCGTGCCTCGTGGCGCTGCATAGTCGACGCCCTTGTGTGCGCGGATCTTGTTCAGGATGGGATGTTTGCGGCCATTGGAGAAGCGCGAGCTGATACGAGCGAAGTCCACCGGAGTACGGATGAACGCCTTGCGCATGCTTTCACCATTGGCGTTGTAGTAGCTGGTGGTGCCTTGCTTGCTGGTGTAACGCACGGCGGTATAGGTCTTGCCGCGGTTGGTGAAGCGTGCCGAGAGAATATTGCCAGTACCGATACGTTTGCCGTTTACCACCTTCTCTTCATAGATCACTTCGAACTCGTCGCCTTCGCGAATATCCATGGCGAAGTCGATGTCGTAGCCGAATACGTTGGCCAGGTCCATGGTCAGGTTATGCGACAGGCCTGCACGCTTGGCAGAGAGAAATAGCGAGCTGTTGATCACGCCACGGCTGTAAGCGGTTACCACTTCCGGCTTGACCTGATCGCGCTGGAAATCGAAGCCCTTGTCGGTGCGGCTGAGGCGGATGGTTTCCAGATCACTGAGTTTGCTCTGCAGGCTCTTCAGCTTACCGTCTTCGTTCAGTTCGAAATCCAGCACCTGGCCCACTTTGAGGCGACTGAACTGCTTGGCGTCTTTGCTGCTATTGAGTGCCTCATGCAGGTCGTTGGCGTTCAGGCCGACTTTGGCGAAGACGGTAGAAAGCGTGTCGCCGTTACTGACCGTGACGTTGTGGTGGTTGGGATCGGAGGGAGGAGTCGTATCGGCTGTTTCTAGGATATTTTCATCAGCGTCTTCTGCGCTGTTCTCGGCGGTGTCCGTGCTTTGCTCGACCGTGGCGAAAGGCGAGGCGGCGCCAGGCACTGGCAATCCCGCTCGGAGGTCGTCTTTCTCTTGCAGCACCTGCTCGGTATCGTTGCCGAGATCCAGGTCGAGAAAGGTTTTCTGCGCTTCGACTTCGCGTGTCGGAAACACCAGAAGGGCAAGGCTGAGCAGCGCGGCCACGCCGCTCGCTGCAAGAATATGGGTCTTCGGATAGAGTGGCGGCGCTTTAGATGTAGAGGTCATAGGGCTGCTTTTTGAAGTGAAAAGATGAAGATTAAAAGAAGAGCATGATGAATATGCACTAACTGTATAAAATATAACCAAAACCGCCCGGAGGCAACCCTGCAGTCGATGATCGGAGCTGGGTCTGCCTTGCGCTGAGCAAAACTTGTGATTTGTCAGCGTTCTTGTATGGTTGGTTCCCTTTTTGAATGCGGTCATTGTGAGTCATTTTATGAAGTCGGTTGAAGAGCAGCTGGCGCTGATCAAGCGCGGTGCGGAAGAGGTTCTGGTTGAGGCTGAGCTGATCGAAAAGCTCAAGCGTGGTCAGCCGCTGCGGATCAAGGCGGGTTTCGATCCTACTGCGCCGGATCTGCATCTCGGTCACACCGTCCTTATTAATAAGCTGCGCCAGTTCCAGGAGCTCGGCCATCAGGTGGTCTTCCTCATTGGCGACTTCACCGGAATGATTGGCGACCCCAGCGGCAAGAGCGCCACACGTCCGCCGCTGACCCGTGAGCAGGTACTGGATAACGCCGAGACCTATAAACAGCAGGTCTTCAAGATTCTTGATCCGGCCAAGACCGAAGTCGCCTTCAACTCCACCTGGATGGATCAGCTCAAGCCGGCTGACTTCATTCGCCTGGCTTCGCAGTACACCGTGGCGCGGATGCTTGAGCGCGATGACTTCGACAAGCGTTACACCGGCAATCAGCCGATCGCCATTCATGAGTTCCTCTACCCGCTGGTCCAGGGCTATGACTCCGTGGCGCTCAAGGCGGACGTCGAACTAGGCGGTACTGATCAGAAGTTCAACCTGCTGATGGGCCGCGAGTTACAACGTGCCTATGGCCAGGAATCGCAGTGCATCGTCACCATGCCGTTGCTTGAAGGCTTGGACGGTGTGAAGAAGATGTCCAAGTCGCTGGGCAACTACGTGGGTATCCAGGAGGCGCCGGGCGTGATGTACAACAAGCTCGTCTCCATGCCTGATGCCTTGATGTGGCGCTACTTCGAGCTGCTCAGCTTCCGCTCCATGGAAGAGATCGAACAGTTCAAGCGCGACGTCGAGCAGGGTGCGAATCCGCGTGACATCAAGATCAAGCTGGCTGAAGAGCTCGTTGCGCGTTTCCACGGTGAAGAGGCCGCTGCCAATGCACACCGCTCGGCAGGTAATCGCATGAAGGATGGCGAGCTGCCGGAAGACCTGCCGGAGGTCGAACTGGTTTCGGCTGAAGATATGCCGATCTCTTCTGTTCTTAATAAGGCAGGCTTGGTGAAGAATGCTGCCGTTGCTCGCGACCTGCTGGGCTCGGGCGGCGTGCGCGTTGATGGCGAAGCGGTTGATCGTGCTTTCATGTTCAAGGTGGGTGCGACCCATATCTGCCAGGCAGGCAAGAAGGCTTTTGCGCGCGTTACCCTCAAAGCCGAGTAACAAAACTGCAAAATAAGCTTGACGCGCATTCTGCTGGCGGTAGAATGCGCGCCAATTCAGCGATGAAGCGCTTCAAAAACTGCTTGTTAATCAATAAGTTAAGTTAAATGAAGAGCTTGCAAAACTGGATCTGGCGTGTAGAATGCGCGTCGGTCGATAGGGTGGTGGTTTGATCCTGTTGGTGGTTCGGTCGAATGGATCGAAAGCGGTAGAAAAGAGGTGGTTGACAGCGGTTTTGAACGCTGTAGAATGCGCCTCCCGCTGGAGAGAAGAAGTTCTGATCGAAGGCGCAAGTGGTTGAGTAGAAAGAAGTTTCTCCGGAAACAAATTCGAAAAACAGCTTGACAGATAGAAAGGCTGCTGTAGAATGCGCGGCCTTGGTTGAG
>NZ_FOWP01000023.1 GCF_900115475.1 Ectopseudomonas composti | reverse complement strand
GCCGTCGGCAGCCGAGCAGACCAGGATCGCGCCGTCCATCTGGGCAGCACCGGTGATCATGTTCTTCACGTAGTCGGCGTGCCCCGGGCAGTCAACGTGCGCGTAGTGACGTACGGACGAATCGTACTCTACGTGTGCAGTGTTGATGGTGATACCACGAGCTTTCTCTTCCGGCGCGCTATCGATCTTGTCGAAGTCGACCTTGGCCGAACCGAAAACTTCGGAGCAGACGCGGGTCAGAGCAGCGGTCAGAGTGGTTTTACCGTGGTCAACGTGACCGATGGTGCCTACGTTGACGTGCGGTTTGTTACGTTCGAATTTTTCCTTAGCCACGACAGTAAACCTCTTACTTAAAGGGCGGGATTAGCCTTGTTTTTTAACCAGTGCTTCGACGATGTTCGCCGGAGCCTCTGCGTACTTGGAGAATTCCATGGAGTAGCTGGCACGACCCTGGGACATGGAACGGACGTCGGTAGCGTAACCAAACATCTCGCCCAGCGGAACTTCGGCACGGATAACCTTACCGGACACCGAATCTTCCATACCCTGGATCAGACCACGACGACGATTCAGGTCACCCATCACGTCACCCATGTAGTCCTCAGGAGTTACCACTTCTACCTTCATGATCGGCTCAAGCACCTTACCGCCACCCTTCTGGGCCAGCTGTTTGGTCGCCATGGAAGCAGCGATCTTGAACGCCATCTCGTTGGAGTCGACGTCGTGGTAGGAACCATCGAACACGGTAGCCTTCAGGCCGATCAGCGGATAGCCGGCAACGACGCCGTTCTTCATCTGCTCCTCGATACCCTTCTGGATAGCCGGGATGTATTCCTTCGGAACCACACCACCAACGACTTCGTTGGTGAACACCAGACCTTCGGTGATGTTGCCCTTGTCGTCCACGTCCGGAGTCGAGAAGCGAATCCAGCAGTGACCGAACTGACCGCGACCACCGGACTGACGAACGAACTTACCTTCGATCTCGACAGCGTCCTTGGTGATGGTTTCACGGTAGGAAACCTGCGGCTTACCGATGTTGGCTTCGACGTTGAACTCGCGCTTCATGCGGTCAACGAGGATGTCCAGGTGCAGCTCACCCATACCAGAGATGATGGTCTGACCGGTTTCTTCGTCAGTCTTAACGCGGAACGACGGGTCTTCCTGAGCCAGTTTGCCCAGTGCAATACCCATCTTCTCCTGGTCAGCCTTGGTCTTCGGCTCTACAGCTACCGAAATAACCGGCTCCGGGAAGTCCATGCGCTCGAGGATGATCTGCTTGTCCGGATCGCACAGGGTTTCACCGGTGGTGACGTCCTTCATGCCGATCAGAGCAGCGATGTCGCCAGCGCGCACTTCTTTGATCTCTTCACGCTGGTTGGCGTGCATTTGCACCATACGACCAACGCGCTCTTTCTTGCCTTTCACGGAGTTGATGACCGACTGGCCAGACTCCAGAACGCCCGAATAAACGCGGACGAAGGTCAGCGTACCAACGAACGGGTCGGTAGCGATCTTGAACGCCAGAGCCGAGAACGGCTCGTTGTCGTCGGCATGACGCTCGTCGTAATCGCCTTCGGCGATTTCCTCTTTCGGCTTGTCGGCCAGATCCGGGTGAATACCCTTGATCGCAGGGATCTCGGTCGGAGCAGGCAGGAAGTCGATGACGGCATCGAGAACCAGGGGAACACCCTTGTTCTTGAACGAAGAACCGCAGACAGCCGGCACGATTTCGCTCGCCAGAGTACGGGCGCGCAGACCAGCCTTGATCTCTTCGACGGACAGGTCACCTTCTTCAAGGTACTTGTTCATCAGCTCTTCGTTGGCTTCGGCAGCAGCCTCAACCATGTTCGAACGCCACTCGTTGGCCAGGTCTACCAGCTCGGCAGGAATTTCTTCCTCACGGTAGGTAGTACCCTTGTCGTCGTCGTTCCAGTAGATGGCCTTCATCTTGATCAGATCAACCTGACCTTCGAAGTTCTCTTCTGCACCGATGGCGATCTGAATCGGTACCGGGGTGTGCCCCAGACGGTTCTTGATCTGACCGACGACACGCAGGAAGTTGGCGCCCTGGCGGTCCATCTTGTTCACGTAGACGATACGCGGAACACCGTACTTGTTGGCTTGACGCCATACGGTTTCAGACTGCGGCTCGACACCCGAAGTACCGCAGAACACAACGACAGCACCGTCGAGTACGCGCAGCGAGCGCTCTACTTCAATGGTGAAGTCAACGTGACCGGGGGTATCGATGACGTTTACGCGATAGTTGTCGTACTGACCAACCGAACCTTTCCAGAAGGTGGTGATAGCAGCAGAAGTAATGGTAATACCACGCTCCTGCTCCTGAACCATCCAGTCGGTGGTCGCGGCGCCATCATGCACCTCGCCCATCTTGTGGCTCAGGCCTGTGTAGAACAGGATCCGCTCGGTAGTGGTGGTCTTGCCCGCGTCAACGTGGGCACAGATACCAATATTACGGTAGCGGTTAATTGCTGTATTACGAGCCATAAAGCCCTCGCAAGGTTAGTGGAGCCGGAATTAGAAGCGGTAGTGCGAGAAAGCCTTGTTGGCCTCAGCCATACGGTGCACGTCTTCACGCTTCTTGACAGCAGCGCCTTTGCCTTCAGCAGCATCCAGCAGCTCACCAGCCAGACGCAGAGCCATGGACTTCTCACCGCGCTTGCGCGCGTAGTCCACCAGCCAGCGCATAGCCAGGGCGTTACGACGGGACGGACGAACTTCGACCGGAACCTGGTAGGTAGCACCGCCGACACGGCGGGACTTCACTTCGACCAGCGGAGCGATGGCGTCGAGAGCTTTCTCGAAGATCTCCAGGGGATCGCTGTTCTTGCGTGCTTTGACAGTGTCCAGAGCACCGTAAACGATGCGCTCGGCCACGGCCTTCTTGCCGCTTTCCATCACGTGGTTCATGAATTTGGCGAGGATCTGGCTTCCGTATTTCGGATCATCCAGGATCTCACGCTTTGCTGCTACACGACGTCTTGGCATTGATAAGCCCTCAAACGGTCTTCAGGTTAGCCCGGGACCAACGGCGAACGCCGCGCCCGACCTTACTCTTATCGACTCAACTAAATAAAAAGAATCAGGCGGCCTTATTTCGGACGCTTGGTACCGTACTTGGAACGACCCTGCTTACGGTCTTTAACGCCGGAGGTATCCAGCGAACCACGCACGGTGTGGTAGCGCACACCCGGAAGGTCTTTTACACGACCGCCACGGATCAGCACGACGCTGTGCTCTTGCAGGTTGTGGCCTTCACCGCCGATGTACGAAGAAACTTCGTAGCCGTTGGTCAGACGCACGCGGCACACTTTACGCAGTGCCGAGTTAGGTTTTTTCGGCGTGGTGGTGTACACGCGGGTGCACACGCCACGACGCTGCGGGCAGTTCTGCAGCGCAGGCACGTCGGATTTCTCGACGATACGCTTACGCGGCTGACGTACCAGCTGGTTGATAGTTGCCATCTACTAGCTCCACTGTTGTCTTTCGACGCTCACAAATAAAGATGGCAGAGCACAGCGCCCTGCCAAATTTAGGGGTGCATGAGTCTAAAGAGACTCACGCCCCCAGTCAAGGCAAAGCCCCGCTAGCGAACTAGCGAGGCTTCGACTCAATTTCCGCTGGAGTTCAGCGCTTCGGTCAGTGCGGCTTCCACTTCACTGGCGCTGACACGTACCGGCTTGTCGGCATCACGCTTGCGCTTGCGCTCGCTGTGATAGGCCAGACCGGTACCGGCCGGGATCAGACGACCCACGACCACGTTCTCTTTCAGACCACGCAGGTAGTCGCGCTTGCCAGTAACCGCTGCCTCGGTGAGGACGCGAGTGGTTTCCTGGAAGGACGCTGCCGAGATGAACGACTCGGTGGACAGCGACGCCTTGGTGATACCCAGCAGTACGCGGGTGTACTTGGCGACGAACTTGTCCTCTTCGGCCAGACGCTCGTTCTCGCCCAGTACCTGGGTGAGCTCCATCTGATCGCCCTTGATGAAGGACGAATCGCCGGACTCGCTGACTTCAACCTTACGCAGCATCTGACGCAGGATGGTCTCGATGTGCTTGTCGTTGATCTTCACGCCCTGCAGACGGTAAACATCCTGGATCTCGTTGACGATGTACTTGGCTAGCGCACTCACACCCAGCAGACGCAGGATGTCGTGCGGATCGCTAGGACCGTCGGAGATGACTTCGCCGCGGTTCACTTGTTCGCCTTCGAAGACGTTCAGGTGACGCCACTTCGGAATCAGCTCCTCGTACGGATCGCTACCATCGGTCGGGGTGATGACCAGACGGCGCTTGCCCTTGGTCTCCTTGCCGAACGAGATGGTGCCGCTGATTTCCGCCAGGATCGAAGCTTCCTTCGGACGACGGGCTTCGAACAGGTCGGCAACGCGCGGCAGACCACCGGTGATGTCGCGGGTCTTCGAGGTCTCTTGCGGGATACGGGCGATAACGTCACCGACCGCGATCTGCGCACCGTCAGCCACACCGACCAAGGCGTTGGCAGGCAGGAAGTACTGAGCAGGAACGTCGGTACCCGGCAGCAGCAGTTCCTTGCCGTTGGCGTCGACCATCTTGATGGCCGGACGAATGTCCTTACCAGCAGCCGGACGATCCTTCGGATCGAGAACCTCGATGTTGGTCAGACCGGTCAGTTCGTCGGTCTGGCGCTTGATGGTGATGCCCTCCTCCATGCCGACGAAGGTCACAGTACCCTTCATTTCGGTCACGATCGGGTGGGTGTGCGGGTCCCACTTGGCGACGATAGCGCCAGCGTCGACCTTGTCGCCTTCCTTCACCGAAATCACGGCACCGTAAGGCAGCTTGTAGCGCTCACGCTCACGACCGAACTCGTCGGCAATGGCCAGCTCGCCGGAGCGGGAAACCGCTACCAGGTTGCCGTCCACACGCTCGACGTGCTTGAGGTTGTGCAGACGGACCGCACCACCGTTCTTCACCTGGACGCTGTCGGCAGCCGAAGTACGGCTTGCAGCACCACCGATGTGGAAGGTACGCATGGTCAGCTGGGTACCCGGCTCACCGATGGACTGAGCAGCGATAACGCCGACCGCCTCACCGATGTTGACCTGGTGACCACGGGCCAGATCGCGACCGTAGCACTTGGCGCAGATGCCGAAACGGGTTTCGCAGGTGATCGGCGAACGCACGACCACTTCATCGACGCTGTTCAGCTCGATGAACTCGACCCACTGCTCGTCGATCAGGGTGCCGGCCGGAACGATGACGTCCTCGGTGCCTGGCTTGAACACGTCCTTGGCGATCACTCGACCCAGTACGCGCTCACCCAGGGGCTCGACCACGTCACCGCCCTCGATGTGCGGCGTCATCAGCAGACCGTGCTCGGTACCGCAATCGATCTCGGTCACCACCAGATCCTGGGCCACGTCGACCAGACGACGAGTCAGGTAACCGGAGTTCGCGGTCTTCAGTGCGGTATCCGCCAGACCTTTACGAGCACCGTGAGTGGAGATGAAGTACTGCAGAACCGACAGACCTTCGCGGAAGTTCGCGGTGATCGGCGTTTCGATGATGGAGCCGTCCGGCTTGGCCATCAGGCCACGCATACCGGCCAGCTGACGGATCTGCGCGGCAGAACCACGAGCACCCGAGTCGGCCATCATGTACATGGAGTTGAAGGACTCCTGCTCGACGGTCTTGCCTTCGCGATCGACAACCGGCTCTTTCGAGAGGTTGGCCATCATCGCCTTGGACACTTCGTCGTTGGCCTTGGACCAAAGGTCGATCACCTTGTTGTACTTCTCGCCCTGGGTAACCAGGCCGGAGGCGTACTGCGATTCGATCTCCTTCACTTCCTCGGTGGCGGCGTCAATGATGCGCGCCTTCTCATCTGGGATGACGAAGTCGTTCACACCGATCGACACACCGGAGATGGTCGAGTAGGCGAAACCGGTGTACATCAGTTGGTCAGCGAAGATCACGGTGTCCTTCAGACCAACGGTGCGGTAGCACTGGTTGATCAGCTTGGAGATCGCCTTCTTCTTCATCGACTGGTTGACCACGTCATAGGACAGGCCGGCCGGTACGATTTGGAACAGCAGCGCGCGGCCGACAGTGGTGTCGACGATGCGGGTGTTCTTGGTGATGCTGCCGTCGCGGTCTTTGATGACCTCGTTGATACGCACTTTCACGCGGGCGTGCAGGGACGCTTCGCCGGCGCGGAATACGCGGTCGACTTCCTGCAGGTCGGCGAATACGCGACCTTCACCTTTGGCGTTCACGGCTTCACGGGTCATGTAGTACAGACCCAGTACCACGTCCTGCGACGGCACGATGATTGGCTCACCGTTGGCGGGCGACAGGATGTTGTTGGTCGACATCATCAGCGCGCGCGCTTCGAGCTGGGCTTCCAGCGTCAGCGGCACGTGAACGGCCATCTGGTCACCGTCGAAGTCAGCGTTGTACGCGGCGCAGACCAGCGGGTGCAGCTGGATAGCCTTACCTTCGATCAGAACCGGCTCGAACGCCTGGATACCCAGACGGTGCAGGGTCGGGGCGCGGTTGAGCAGTACGGGGTGTTCGCGAATCACTTCGGCGAGAACGTCCCACACCTCTGGCAGCTCGCGTTCGACCATCTTCTTGGCCGCCTTGATGGTGGTCGCCAGACCACGCATTTCCAGCTTGCCGAAAATGAACGGTTTGAACAGCTCGAGAGCCATCTTCTTCGGCAGACCGCACTGGTGCAGACGCAGGGTCGGGCCTACGGTAATTACGGAACGACCGGAGTAGTCCACGCGCTTACCGAGCAGGTTCTGACGGAAGCGACCTTGCTTACCTTTGATCATGTCGGCCAGCGACTTCAGCGGACGCTTGTTCGAGCCAGTGATGGCGCGACCGCGACGGCCGTTGTCGAGCAGGGCGTCGACCGCTTCCTGCAGCATGCGCTTTTCGTTGCGCACGATGATGTCCGGCGCCGACAGATCGAGCAGGCGCTTCAGACGGTTGTTACGGTTGATCACGCGGCGATACAGATCGTTCAGATCGGAGGTCGCGAAGCGGCCACCGTCGAGCGGTACCAGCGGACGCAGATCCGGCGGCAGAACCGGCAGAACAGTCAGCACCATCCACTCTGGCAGGTTGCCGGAGTCCTTGAAGGCTTCCATCAGCTTCAGGCGCTTGGACAGCTTCTTGATCTTGGTCTCGGAGTTGGTCTGCGGAATCTCTTCACGCAGGCGGCCGATCTCGTGATCCAGGTCGATGGCGTGCAGCAGCTCGCGAACGGCCTCGGCACCCATGCGCGCGTCGAAGTCGTCACCGAACTCTTCGAGGGCTTCGAAGTACTGCTCGTCGTTCAGCAGCTGGCCCTTCTCGAGCGTGGTCATACCCGGGTCGATCACCACGTAGCTCTCGAAATAGAGCACGCGCTCGATGTCACGCAGGGTCATGTCCATCAGCAGGCCGATACGGGACGGCAGCGATTTCAGGAACCAGATGTGGGCGACCGGCGAAGCCAGTTCGATGTGCGCCATGCGCTCACGACGAACCTTGGCCAGGGCGACTTCAACGCCGCACTTCTCACAGATCACACCGCGATGCTTGAGGCGCTTGTACTTGCCGCACAGGCACTCGTAGTCCTTGACCGGGCCAAAGATCTTGGCGCAGAACAGGCCGTCGCGCTCTGGCTTGAAGGTACGGTAGTTGATGGTTTCCGGTTTTTTAACTTCACCGAACGACCACGAACGGATCATCTCAGGCGAGGCCAACCCGATACGGATGGCGTCGAACTCTTCGACTTGACCCTGGTTTTTCAGCAAATTCAGTAGGTCTTTCAAAGCCTTTCCTCCTGGCGGAGCGGGCAGCGGGCTGGGGTAGCCCCGCTGCCGATTCACGTCGTGTTATTCGGTTTCCAGATCGATGTCGATACCGAGCGAACGGATCTCTTTGATCAGTACGTTGAAGGACTCGGGCATGCCCGGCTCCATACGGTGATCGCCATCCACGATGTTCTTGTACATCTTGGTACGGCCGTTCACGTCGTCCGACTTCACCGTCAGCATTTCCTGCAGGGTGTAGGCGGCGCCATAGGCTTCCAGTGCCCAGACCTCCATCTCCCCGAAACGCTGACCACCGAACTGCGCCTTACCACCCAGCGGCTGCTGGGTAACCAGGCTGTAGGAGCCAGTGGAACGGGCGTGCATCTTGTCGTCCACCAGGTGGTTCAGTTTGAGCATGTACATGTAGCCGACGGTCGTCGGACGCTCGAACTGGTTACCGGTACGACCGTCGAACAGGCGCATCTGGCCGCTCTCCGGCAGATCAGCCAGCTTCAGCATGGCCTTGATCTCGGTTTCCTTGGCGCCGTCGAACACGGCAGTCGCCATCGGCACACCGCCTTTGAGGTTCTTCGCCAGCTCGAGAATCTCGGTATCGGAGAACTCGTCGAGGTTTTCCTGACGGCCACCGATCTCGTTGTAGATCTCAGCGAGGAACTTGCGCAGTTCGGCGATCTTGCGCTGCTCTTCGAGCATGCGGTTGATCTTCTCACCCAGGCCCTTGGCCGCGAGGCCCAGGTGGGTTTCGAGAATCTGACCGACGTTCATACGCGACGGAACGCCCAGCGGGTTCAGTACGATGTCGACCGGGGTACCGTTGGCATCGTGCGGCATGTCTTCGACCGGCATGATTACCGAGACCACACCCTTGTTACCGTGACGACCGGCCATCTTGTCACCCGGCTGGATGCGACGGCGGATGGCCAGGTAAACCTTGACGATCTTCAGTACGCCCGGCGCCAGGTCATCGCCCTGCTGCAGCTTGCGCTTCTTGTCTTCGAACTTGTCGTCGAGCATCTGACGGCGGTCGGAGATGTAGGCCTGGGCCTTCTCCAACTGCTCGTTCAGGGCGTCGTCGGCCATGCGCAGCTTGAACCACTGGCCACGCTCAAGACCGTTGAGGAACTCGTCGGTGATCGCGGTGCCTTTCTTCAAACCAGCGCCGCCTTCGGCGATCGCGCCAACCAGAGCGGAACGCAGACGTTCGAAGGTCGCGCCTTCAACGATGCGGAACTCTTCGTTGAGGTCCTTGCGGATCTCGTCCAGCTGCATCTTCTCGATGGACAGGGCACGCGAATCGCGCTCCACGCCGTCACGGGTGAAGACCTGCACGTCGATGACGGTGCCCTTGGTGCCAGTCGGCACACGCAGGGAGGTGTCCTTAACGTCGGACGCCTTCTCACCGAAGATCGCACGCAGCAGCTTCTCTTCCGGCGTCAGCTGGGTCTCGCCTTTCGGCGTGACTTTGCCGACCAGGATGTCGCCCGGGCCGACTTCGGCACCGACATAGACGATACCGGCTTCGTCCAGCTTGTTCAGCGCAGCTTCACCCACGTTCGGGATGTCAGAGGAGATTTCCTCTGGGCCGAGCTTGGTGTCACGCGCCACACAGGTCAGTTCCTGGATGTGGATCGTGGTGAAGCGATCTTCCTGAACAACGCGCTCGGACAGGCAGATGGAGTCTTCGAAGTTGAAGCCGTTCCACGGCATGAACGCAACGCGCATGTTCTGACCCAGCGCCAGTTCACCCATGTCGGTGGACGGACCGTCGGCCATGATGTCGCTGCGCGCAACCTTGTCACCTTTGCTCACCAGCGGACGCTGGTTGATGCAGGTGTTCTGGTTGGAACGGGTGTATTTGGTCAGGTTGTAGATGTCGACACCGGCTTCGCCAGTTTCAACTTCGTCATCGTTGACACGCACCACGATACGGCTGGCGTCGACCGAGTCGATCACACCACCACGACGGGCCACGACGCAGACACCGGAGTCACGGGCGACGTTGCGCTCCATGCCGGTACCGACCAGCGGCTTGTCGGCACGCAGGGTCGGTACAGCCTGACGCTGCATGTTCGAACCCATGAGTGCGCGGTTGGCGTCGTCATGCTCGAGGAACGGAATCAGCGAGGCAGCGACGGAAACGACCTGCTTCGGCGATACGTCCATCAGGGTGACGTCTTCCGGCGCCTTGACGGTGAACTCGTTGAGGTGACGTACGGCTACCAGCTCGTCGATCAGCTGACCCTTGTCGTTCAGGGTCGCGGACGCCTGGGCGATAACGTGGTCGGCTTCTTCGATGGCGGACAGGAACACGATCTCGTCGGTGACCTGACCTTCCTTGACCACACGATACGGGCTTTCCAGGAAGCCGTACTGGTTGGTGCGGGCGTAGGCAGCCAGCGAGTTGATCAGACCGATGTTCGGACCTTCAGGGGTTTCGATCGGGCACACGCGACCATAGTGAGTCGGGTGTACGTCGCGGACTTCGAAGCCGGCGCGCTCACGGGTCAGACCACCTGGGCCGAGTGCAGAAACGCGGCGCTTGTGGGTGATCTCGGAGAGCGGGTTGTTCTGGTCCATGAACTGCGAGAGCTGGCTGGAACCGAAGAACTCCTTCACCGCCGCCGCAACCGGCTTGGCGTTGATCAGGTCTTGCGGCATCAGGCCTTCGCTTTCGGCCATCGACAGACGTTCCTTGACCGCGCGCTCTACACGCACCAGGCCAACGCGGAACTGATTCTCAGCCATCTCGCCGACGCAACGTACGCGACGGTTACCCAGGTGGTCGATGTCGTCGACGATGCCTTTGCCGTTACGGATGTCGACCAGAGTCTTCAATACGGCAACGATGTCTTCCTTGCTCAGCACGCCCGAACCTTCGATCTCGGTACGACCGATACGACGGTTGAACTTCATGCGACCAACGGCGGACAGGTCGTAACGCTCGGCACTGAAGAACAGGTTGTTGAACAGGGTCTCGGCAGCGTCCTTGGTTGGCGGCTCGCCAGGACGCATCATGCGGTAGATCTCAACCAGCGCTTCGAGCTGATTGGTGGTGCTGTCGATCTTCAGCGTGTCGCTGATGAACGGACCACAGTCGATGTCGTTGGTGTACAGGGTCTCGAAACGAACCACCTGGGCCTTGGACATCTTGACCAGCAGGTCGGCGGTCAGCTCGGTGTTGCACTCGGCGATGATCTCGCCAGTAGCCGGGTGCACGATCGCCTTGGCAGTGGTACGGCCAATGACGTAGTCGAGCGGTACTTCCAGCTCTTTGATGCCAGCCTTGTCCAGCTGGTTGATGTGGCGCGCAGTGATACGGCGGCCTTGCTCGACGATGACCTTGCCGCTGCCATCCTTGATGTCGAGAACGGCGACTTCGCCGCGCAGACGCTGCGGAACCAGCTCCAGGTTCAGGCTCTCGCCCTTCACGTGGTAGACGTTGGTGTCGTAGAAGGCATCCAGCACTTCTTCAGTGCTGTAGCCGAGTGCGCGCAGCAGGACGGACGCCGGCAATTTGCGGCGACGGTCGATACGCACGAATACCGCGTCCTTCGGATCGAACTCGAAGTCCAGCCAGGAACCGCGGTAAGGGATGATGCGCGCGGAGTACAGCAGCTTGCCCGAGCTGTGGGTCTTGCCACGGTCGTGGTCGAAGAACACACCCGGCGAACGGTGCAGCTGGGAAACGATTACGCGCTCAGTACCGTTGATAACGAAGGTACCGTTCTCGGTCATGAGCGGAATTTCGCCCATGTACACTTCTTGCTCTTTGATGTCCTTGATCGCTTTGTTCGACGATTCTTTGTCGAAAATGATCAGGCGCACTTTCACGCGCAGCGGCACGGCGAAGGTCACGCCACGCAGGACGCACTCCTTGACGTCGAACGCCGGCTCGCCCAGGCGATAGCCGACGTACTCCAGGGCGGCGTTGCCGGAGTAGCTGATGATCGGGAATACCGATTTGAAGGCCGCATGCAGGCCGATGTCGCGGAACTGTTCCTTGCTCACCCCTTGCTGCAGGAATTCGCGGTACGAATCCAGCTGGATAGCCAGGAGGTAAGGCACATCCATGACATCCGGCAACTTGCTAAAGTCCTTGCGGATACGTTTTTTCTCAGTGTATGAGTAAGCCATCAGCGTTCCCCAGCTTGGTCACCTGCTTGTTTGGCCAGCGCCGGCGGCGGTGACCAGAAAATCGTGCAAACCCTCGGTTTGCAACCGCCTCTCGGGCGGGATCTTTTCGGCTCCAGGTCGGCTGTTGAACAGCCAACCTAGAACGGAAAAAGGCCGGTGGCAAAAGCCACCAGCCATCAGCCTTTCGCTCAACGCTTGGGCTGGAGACGCAAGGTCGAAATTACTTGACTTCGACTTTAGCGCCAGCTTCTTCCAGCTTCTTCTTGGCGTCTTCAGCAGCTTCTTTCGAAACGCCTTCAGCGACGACCTGAGGAGCGGTGTCAACCTTCTCCTTGGCTTCTTTCAGGCCCAGACCGGTCAGCTCGCGAACTGCCTTGATCACGTTGACTTTCTTCTCGCCGGCTTCAACCAGAACAACGTTGAACTCGGTTTGCTCTTCAACAACAGCAGCCGGACCAGCCGGGCCTGCAGCGGCAGCAGCAGCAGCGGTAACGCCGAAGGTTTCTTCCATCGCCTTGATCAGCTCAACGATTTCCATAACGGATTTCTGGCCGATCGCTTCGATGATTTGCTCGTTAGTCAGAGACATGACTATCAATTCCTGTATTGGGGTGACGGCCTACGCGACCATCAAATTAAACGTTTGATTTCGAAAGAGCTCACGCCGCCTTAGGCAGCAGCAGCTTCTTTCTGGTCGCGAATGGCTGCCAGAGTGCGAGCGAGTTTGCTGGTGGCGCCTTGAATAACGCTCATCAGCTGGGCGATGCCCTCGTCACGGGTCGGCAGACTTGCCAGTACGTCGATCTGGTTTGCTGCGAGGTACTTGCCCTCGAACGCAGCTGCCTTGATCTCGAACTTGTCCTGACCCTTGGCAAAATCCTTGAACAGACGAGCAGCAGCGCCCGGGTGTTCGTTGGAGAAAGCGATCAGGGTCGGGCCTTTGAACACGTCGTTGAGCACGTCGAACTGAGTGCCTTCAACGGCGCGCTTGAGCAGGGTGTTACGCACGACTTTCACGTACACACCAGCTTCGCGGGCCTCTTTACGGAGTCCGGTCATTGCGCCGACAGTCACGCCACGGGCATCAGCCACGACAGCGGACAGACCGGCTTTGGCAGCCTCGTTGACTTCAGCGACGATGGCCTTCTTGTCTTCGAGTTTAATTGCCACGGGTTTACTCCTGGTTTTTACCGTATCGCCGAACCGAAGTTCAGCGGCGTTTTGGTGTCTGATTCGGTAACGAATCGGGAGCACCATCTGCGTAGGCCATCAGGCGGACCTGACGTTTAAAACGTGCGTCACCTACGGTCTTGGATAGCCCCCGCCAGGCAGGGACCCCAATCTTGCAAAGCCTGCAGCGCGCACGCTGCAGACCCAATCACTTACGCGTCGAGCGAAGCCTGATCGATGATCAGACCCGGACCCATGGTGGTGCTCAGGGTCACACGCTTGACGTAGATGCCTTTCGAAGTCGACGGCTTCAGACGCTTCAGGTCGGACAGCAGGGCTTCCACGTTCTGCTTCAGCGCAGCGGCTTCGAAGCCGACCTTGCCAACGGAGGTGTGGATGATGCCGTTCTTGTCGGTACGGAAACGTACCTGACCAGCCTTGGCGTTCTTGACAGCGGTAGCGACGTCCGGGGTAACGGTGCCTACTTTCGGGTTCGGCATCAGGCCGCGCGGGCCCAGTACCTGGCCCAGCTGGCCAACAACGCGCATGGCGTCCGGAGAAGCGATGACCACGTCGTAGTTCAGGTCGCCGGCTTTCATTTCGGCAGCCAGATCGTCCATACCGACTTTGTTAGCACCAGCAGCCAGAGCAGCTTCAGCGCCCGGACCCTGGGTGAACACGGCAACGCGTACGCTTTTACCAGTGCCGTTCGGCAGAACGGTGGCACCACGTACAACCTGGTCGGATTTACGCGGGTCTACGCCCAGGTTCACAGCGACGTCGAAAGACTCGGTGAACTTGACAGCAGACAGCTCGGCCAGCAGGCCGGCAGCTTCTTCGAAGGTGTAGGCCTTACCGGCTTCAACCTTGGCCGCGATGGCCTTTTGGCGCTTGGTCAACTTAGCCATTACACACCCTCCACGTTCAGGCCCATGCTACGAGCGGAGCCGGCGATGGTGCGCACGGCCGCATCCAGGTCAGCGGCAGTCAGATCAGCCTGCTTGGTCTTGGCGATCTCTTCCAGCTGAGCACGGGTAACGGTGCCTACTTTGACGGTGTTCGGACGAGCGGAACCGCTGGACAGGCCTGCAGCCTTCTTCAGCAGTACCGATGCCGGGGTGCTCTTGGTTTCAAAAGTAAAGCTGCGGTCGCTGTAAACGGTGATGATCACAGGAGTCGGCAGACCAGGTTCCATGCCCTGAGTCTTGGCGTTGAACGCCTTGCAGAATTCCATGATGTTCACGCCGTGCTGACCCAGAGCGGGACCCACGGGTGGCGACGGGTTTGCCTGACCGGCTTTAACCTGCAGCTTGATATAAGCCTGAATCTTCTTAGCCATTAGCTACTCCAATTTCGGGTTCGAACGCCTGTCGGCTCCCCGAGGTTACTTACGCATTTATCCCAGTGACGACAAAACCCCGCAGCCTAAGGCTGCGGGGTGAGGGATGCTTATGTCAGTTATGCCTTCTCGACCTGACTGAACTCCAGCTCGACCGGGGTGGAGCGACCGAAGATGGTCACAGCAACCTGGATACGGCTTTTCTCGTAATTCACTTCTTCGACCACGCCACCGAAATCGGCGAACGGACCATCGACAACTCGTACCATTTCGCCCGGCTCGAACAGAGTCTTGGGCTTCGGCTTGTCACCGCTATCGGCGACACGACGCAGAATGGCTTCGGCTTCTTTCTCTGTGATCGGCGCTGGCTTGTCAGCAGTACCACCGATGAAGCCCATGACGCGCGGCGTATCCTTGATCAAGTGCCAAGTCGCCTCGTTCATTTCCATCTGCACCAAAACATAGCCAGGGAAGAACTTGCGCTCACTCTTGCGCTTCTGACCATTGCGCATCTCGACCACTTCTTCAGTGGGAACGAGAATCTCGCCAAAGTCATCTTCCATACCAGCCAGCTTCACGCGCTCGATGAGCGAGCGCATGACATGCTTCTCGTAACCCGAGTAAGCATGCACGACGTACCAACGCTTAGCCACGAGACACCCTTAACCAACAATCAGGGAAATAAGCCAACCGAGCAGGGAATCGAGCCCCCACAGCAGCAGCGCCATCACCAGAACCACTGCAACCACGATAAGAGTGGTCTGCATGGTTTCCTGGCGGGTCGGCCAAACAACTTTACGAATCTCAACGCGCGCTTCTTTCAGCAGCACCGCAAAGGCCTGACCACGAGCAGTCTGAAACGCCACAAAAGCAGCGGCAGCACCCAGCACAACCAGACCCAGAACACGATACAGAACCGGCTCAGCAGAGAAGTACTGATTACCGACAACACCCACAACAACCAGGGCAGCGACAACCAGCCACTTGACCAGATCAAAGCGAGAGTCTTGGGCTTCAGCCTTAACATTCATTCGAGAGGATCCTGTGAAAGACACGCCAGATTCGTTAGAAAATGGCAGGTCAGGAGGGAATCGAACCCCCAACCTGCGGTTTTGGAGACCGCCGCTCTGCCAATTGAGCTACTGACCTAAAGCAAAATCAGGCCGACCATTATGCCGGCCTGAGAGGAACAGATCAACCGATTACTCGACGATCTTGGCAACCACGCCAGCACCAACGGTACGGCCGCCTTCGCGAATCGCGAAACGCAGACCATCTTCCATGGCGATCGGCTT
>NZ_FOWP01000024.1 GCF_900115475.1 Ectopseudomonas composti | reverse complement strand
AGGCTCTGGACCAACGGCCGCCCATAGAACGCTATCGGCCCAGCCCACGTAGCTACCCGGAACAACTGCCAACAATCGAGTACGAGCCGGGAGACCACGTGGTGAAGGTACGTCGGACCGGGCAGGTGTATTTCAAAGGGCTCAACGTCTTCGTCAGCGGAGGTTTATACGGGGAAAGGGTCGCCATCCGCCCCACCGCCGAAGATGACGTCTACGATGTGGTTTTCATCCGCAAAACGCTGCGTCAGATAGACCTGAGGCAACGGGCAACATGATCATCAACCTGTTACCCATGTCCCCCGACAGGTGTTTACCATGTCCCCCGGCTGAACACCATGCGCACCGAGGCAAACACCCATCACCGGTCCAGTCACCCACCATGTGAAACACGCTGCGCACAGCGCCCCCTACGTGCGCTGCTGCCAATGCGCCAACCAGCCCAGACTGGCCTGCGTACCCACCTCGCCCGGTTTGTACTCGGCGCCCAGCCAGCCGGTATAACCGCTATCACGTAGTGCGCTGAGCAGCGCCGGGAACGCCAGCTCCCCCGTACCGGGCGCACCGCGCCCAGGTACATCAGCAAACTGCACATGACCGATGCGCCCAGCCAGCAGGCGCATGCCTGCTGCCACGTCCAACTCCTGGCGCGCCATGTGGTAGAGGTCGTATTGCGCGGCCAGATTCGGGTGATCCACCGCGCGCAGAAGCGCATCCAGATCCTCCGGCGTATTGATCAGGAAACCCGGCATGTCGATGGGGTTGATCGCCTCCACCAGCACACGAATGCCCAACGCCGCGAAGGCCTCGGCGCTCTTGCGCAGGTTGGCGGCCAGGCAATCCAGCGCCTGTTCGCGGCTCACGCCCTCAGCCAGACGGCCGGGCAGTACGTTGATGCAGGCCGGGCGCGCCATGGCAGCGTAGGTCAGTGCCTCCTGCAGCGCGGTGTCGAACTGCGTCTGGCGTGCCGGTACGCTGGCCAGGCCGGGGCCGCCGGTCATCAGATCGCCCGCCGGCACGTTGATCAACAGCAACGGCAGAGCGGTCAATTCCAGCACTTCTTTCAGTGCGACCGCGGGCAATTCGTAAGGAAACTGAATTTCCACGCCGTCGAAACCCGCCGTCATCGCCGCCAGCACACGCTCGCGCAGTGGCAATTCGGTGAACAGCATGGACAGGTTGGCGGCGATCTTCATGGGCATTGCTCCCGCAGCATTTCTACCAGTGTGGCCGGGTCACGCTGCAAATTGCCCTGGCTGCCGTGCAGGCGCATCAACTGCGCGGCCAGCCCGCTCATGGGCGTGGCGCTGCCCTGCTCACGGGACAGCTTCACCGCCGTATCGAGATCCTTGAGCAGCGTGCGCACGTGCCACTTGATCGGCTCGAACTGGCTGGCTGCCATCTGCGGCGCCAGAATCTGCAGCGGTTTGGAGTCGGCGAAACCACCGGCCAGCGCCGGAGCGATCAGGCTGGCATCGACACCGGCACGTTCGGCCAGCGCCACCACTTCGGCAATCACCAGGGCGTTGCAGGCAACGATCATCTGGTTGCACACTTTGGTCACCTGCCCTGCGCCCACCTCGCCCATACGCGTCAGGCGCTGGCCCAGCTGCATGAGGATCGGGCGCACGCGCTCCACGTCTTCTTCACGGCCACCGGCCATGATCGCCAAGGTGCCCGCTTCGGCCCCCGGCGTGCCGCCGGAAACCGGCGCATCCACCCAGCGCATGCCAGTACGCGCTTCCAGCTCAGCGGCCATCTCGCGCGTCGCAGCCGGCTCAAGGCTAGAGAAATCCACCAACAGCTGCCCCGGCCGAGCACCTTCGACGATCCCGCCCGGACCGAACACCACCTCACGTACCACCTCGGTATTGGCCAGGCAGAGCATCACCACATTGGCATCGCGGCACAGTTCGGCAGGGTCCTCCACGCGGTGCGCGCCCTGTTCCAGCAATGGCGCACATTTGTCCGGTGTGCGGTTCCAGAGGGTCAGCGGGTAACCGGCAGCGAGCAGGCGGCGGGTCATCGGCAGACCCATCAGGCCGATACCGGCAAAGGCGATGGCAGGCAGGGAGGTGCTCATCTCAAACTCCATTTTCAAACAGCGGTTAGACGTATTCGGTAGGCCGCGTCAGCGGCTCGCTGAACGCTCGGCCAGATAGGCGACGAGCGCATCGGCATCGCCACTGAACTCCACCCGCGAGGCCTTACTGTCGCGCTGATAGGCGTACATCGGGTCGTAGTACTCCCGCAACAAGCTTTCGATCCAGCCACGATGCAGTTCGACCGAGCCCGTGCTGCGCTGCGCGTCCAGCGCCTCCTGCATCAGGCCGCGCAGGCGTGTATGACGCTCGCCCCCCAGGCGCCGCTGGATGTTGTCCAGGCTCTGCAACAGGCGCTCGGCGAAGCGCTCGAAGCCCTGCTCCCGGCCATGCACAGCAAGAAACTCGGCCGCCAGGTCGATCACGTAATCACCGAGGATACGCTCCACTCGCCCCTCGAAGCTGTCTTCGAGCCAGACCATCGGGTACTGCTGCATCCCCAGGTGCAGAGGCAAGGGCAACGAGCAGGTGCCAATCAGGCGGCTCTCATCCTCCAGTACGAACTGCTGCTGGCCGCGGGCGCGGCGCTTGAGCAGGTCCACCGCCAGGCGGTTCTCGAAATCGATCTGTGAGGGCTGGCTGGTGGCGCGCTTGCCGAAGCTGGACCCCCGATGATTGGCGTGCCCTTCCAGATCGATGCTGTTGGCCAGACGCGCCACCACTTCGGTCTTGCCGGTGCCAGTCATGCCGCCGACGATGATGAAATCGCACTCGGCCACGGTCTGCTCGAGGGTTTCGATCAGGAAGGTACGCATCGCCTTGTAGCCGCCAATCACCCGGGGGTAGTCGATGCCGGCATCCTTCAGCCACTGCTGAACGATCTGCGAACGCAGGCCGCCGCGAAAACAGTACAGGTAGCCATCGGGGTGGGCATTGGCGAAGGCCGCCCAGGCTTCGACCCGTTGCGCCTTGACCTTGCCGGAAACCAGCTGGTGGCCCAGTTCGATGGCGGCCTGCTGGCCCTTCTGCTTGTAGCAGGTGCCGACCTTCTGCCGCTCGATGTCGGTCATCAGCGGCAGGCTGGTGCTATTGAGAAAGGCGCCCTTGGTGAATTCCACCGGGGCGCGCATATCCATCATCGGCACGTCGTTGAGAAAAAGTTCGCGATAGTCGGCAGTGTTGTCACGCATCAGGCCACCTCTACCGCGTAACGCTGTCGCTCGATCATCCGGCCGATGGGCGCAAGCTCCAGGCCCTGCTCGGCCGCCACGGACAAAAACTGCGCCTCGCCTTCAGGGGCCACTGCCACCAGCAAACCGCCACTGGTCTGTGGATCACACAGCAGGTTGCGCTGCACCTCGCTGATCGGCGCAATCTTCTCGCCATAACTGTCGAAGTTGCGCAGCGTACCGCCCGGCACGCAGCCCTCGGCCAGGTAGTGCTCGACACCCGGCAGGCATGGCACGGCCGCGTAGTCCAGTTGCGCGGTCAGCCCGGCGCCCTCGGCCATCTCCACCAGGTGGCCAAGCAGGCCAAAACCGGTCACGTCGGTCATCGCCTGCACACCGGCGAGCTTGCCGAAGCGGCTGCCCGGTTTGTTCAGGGTGCACATCCAGTCTCGTGCCAGACCGACGTCCTGCTCGCGCAGCTTGGCCTTCTTCTCGGCGGTAGTGAGAATGCCGATGCCCAGCGGCTTGGTCAGGTACAGCTTGCAGCCGACCGTGGCAGTGTCGTTGCGCTTCATGTGTCGCTTGTCCACCACACCGGTCACGGCCAGGCCGAAGATCGGCTCCGGTGCATCGATCGAGTGTCCACCCGCCAGCGGTATGCCCGCGGCATCGCACACCGCGCGGCCGCCACGAATCACCTCGCGGGCGACCTCCGGTGCAAGCACGTTGACCGGCCAGCCGAGAATGGCGATGGCCATCAGCGGCTCGCCGCCCATTGCGTAGATGTCGCTGATGGCGTTGGTGGCGGCGATGCGGCCGAAGTCGAAGGGGTCATCGACGATGGGCATGAAAAAGTCGGTCGTGGAAACCACGCCGCGCTCTTCATCGAGCGCATAGACAGCAGCGTCGTCACGCGAGGCATTGCCGACCCACAGCCGTGGATCGAGGTTCTGCGCGCCGCTGCCCGCCAGGATCACGTCCAGCACCTTGGGAGAAATCTTGCAGCCGCAACCTGCACCGTGGCTGTACTGGGTCAATCGGATCGGCTCGCTCATGGCATCGCTCTCGGTAAATCGGAAACAAGGCGCGGATTCTAGCAAAGCTGTTCTTTAACCGGCTCGCCCCTATAATCGCCCGCGTCTCGACTACCCTCAGCAGGCGCACCTGCGCCACTGCGAACCTTTTCCGCCATTGAACCGGAGAATCTTCATGTTCAAACATATCCTGGCCCTGGCCGCCGGCTTGACCCTGTCCTTTTCCGTTGTCGCCGCCGACGTTCTCAAGGTTTCGGCCATCCCTGACGAGGCTCCCACCGAGCTGCTGCGCAAGTTCAAACCGCTGGGCGCCTACCTGGAACAGGAGCTGGGCATGAAGGTGGAGTTCGTGCCGGTAGCCGACTACGCTGCCGTGGTCGAGGCGCTGGCCGCCGACCGTATCGACATGGCCTGGCTGGGCGGCTTCACCTTCGTCCAGGCACGCCTGAAGACCGGCAACGCCGTGCCGCTGGTACAGCGTGAGCAGGATGCCGAGTTCACCAGCAAGTTCATCACCTCCGACCCAGCGGTAAAATCCCTGCAGGACCTCAAGGGCAAGACCTTCGCCTTCGGCTCGGTGTCTTCCACCTCAGGCAGCCTGATGCCGCGCTACTTCATGCTACAGGACGGCATCAAGCCGGAAGACTTCTTCAGCCGCGTGGCCTATTCCGGTGCGCACGACGCCACTGCAGCCTGGATCCAGGCAGGCAAGGCCGACGCCGGCGTGCTCAACGCCTCGGTGTGGCAGAAGCTGGTCGACGCCGGCAAGGTCGACACCGACAAGGTCAAGGTCTTCGCCACCACCCCGACCTACTACGACTACAACTGGACCGTGCGCGGCAACCTCGATACGGCGCTACAGGCGAAGATCAAGAGCGCCTTCCTCGCCCTCGACCCGGCCAAGCCCGAGCAGAAGGCGATTCTTGATCTGCAGGCTGCCAGCCGCTTCATCGAGACCCAGCCTGCAAACTACGAAGGCATCGAAGAAGCCGCTCGCGCCGCTGGCCTGTTGAAGTGAGCATCGCCCTGCGTGGCGTGGGCCTGGCCCACGCCAACGGCAAGGTCGCGCTCGACAACATCGATCTGCGGGTAAGCCCCGGCGAACGGGTGGCCATCATCGGCCCCTCCGGCGCCGGCAAGACCACCCTGCTGCGCCTGCTGGCCACCAGCTTGCAACCCACGCGCGGCGAGCTCGACCTGCTGCAGCACAACCCCTGGCGTCTGGCTGCCCGCCAGCGCCAGCGCCTGCGTGCACGTATCGGCCTGATCCATCAGGCACCGCCTTTGCCGCCGCGTCAGCGCGTGGTCACCGCCGTGCTGGCCGGCAAGCTTGGCCAGTGGTCATTGGCCAAGGGCCTGATCAACCTGCTGCATCCGCTGGATGCCAACGGTGCCCAGGCCGCCCTTGCGCGGCTGGATATCAGCGAGCAGCTCTACCAGCGCTGCGACCAGCTCTCCGGTGGCCAGTTGCAGCGCGTCGGCATCGCCCGCGTGCTGTACCAAGCGCCAGAGCTGATTCTCGCTGACGAACCGGTCTCGGCCATGGACCCAGTACTGGCCGGCCACACCCTGGCCGTGCTCAACCGCGAGGCCGCCGAGCGCGGCATGACCCTGCTGGCCAGCCTGCACGCCGTTGACCTGGCCCTGGCGCACTTCCCCCGGGTGATCGGTATTCGCGACGGGCGCATCGCCTTCGACCTGCCAGCCACCCAGGTGCAGCCCGAACAGTTGCAAGCGCTGTACGCCAACGAACAATTGCAGGCCACGCCCAGTTCCCCTGTGCAGCCGCAACCGACGCATATCCCGCGATGCTGACCACCGCCCCACGCGACCCCGCCGCCCTGCCGCGCCTGCTGATCACCGTACTGGCGCTGCTGTTGTTGTGGCCAGGCCTGAGCCTGAGCGAGCTGGACCTGGCCGTGCTGGTCGATGGCGACAACACCCGCGCCATGGGCAACTTCCTCGCCGGTTTCTGGCCGCCTGCACATGACGCCGAGTTCCTCGCCCTGCTCGGCCGCGCCACCCTGGAAACCCTGGCCATCGCCACCGCCGGCATGAGCCTGGCGCTGCTGATCGCTGTCCCTGCCGCGCTGCTGGCCAGTCGTGCGCTGTCGCTATCGGCCGTGCACCGGGGTGGCCGTCCGGCCTGGTGGGCAAACCTGGCGCGCTGGCCGGTGCGCGGCCTGCTGATCGTCCTGCGCAGCGTGCCGGAGATTGTCTGGGCGCTGCTGTTCGTGCGCGCCGTTGGCCTCGGCCCCACCGCCGGCGTACTGGCCATCGCCATCACCTACGCCGGCATGCTCGGTAAGGTCTATGCGGAAATCTTCGAGTCGGTCGACGGCCGCCCCACACGAGCCCTGCTTGGCGCCGGCAGCAGCCGCCTGGCCGCCTTCGCCTACGGCGTGCTGCCCAACGCTGCGGGAGAGATGCTTTCCTACACCGTGTACCGCTGGGAATGCGCCATTCGCGCCTCGGTGGTGATGGGCTTCGTCGGCGCTGGTGGGCTGGGCCAGCAGATAGACCTGTCGCTGCGCATGTTCGCCGGCGGCGAAGTGGCCAGCATGCTGCTCACCTTCCTGTTGCTGGTACTGCTGGCCGACCAGTTCAGTCGCCTGCTGCGCGCGAGGCTGACATGAGAGCCGGCAATGTGATCCTGCTCGCTGCCATTCTCGGCGCGGTGGCTGCCTCGTTCATCTATCTAGGCATCGACCTCGGCGCCCTGGTCACCGGCGACAGTCTGGCGCAGATGGGCAAGTACGCCAGCGGCTTCCTGCAGCCGGACTTCTCGGCCGTACACTTGCAGGCCATCGGCCGTGGCGCGCTGGAAACCCTGGCCATGTCCGCCATCGGCACCCTGCTCGCCGCCCTGCTTGGCCTGGCCCTGGCACTTCCGGCAGCCGGGCGCTTCGGCGGTGTCGCCCTGCACCTCACGCGCCTGCTGCTCAACGCCCTGCGCGCCATCCCCGAGCTGGTCTGGGCGGCTCTGATGGTGCTGGCCGCCGGTCTCGGCCCCAACGCAGGCACCCTCGCTCTGGCCCTGCACACCGCAGGCGTACTCGGCCGGCTGTTCGCCGAAGCGCTAGAAAACACCCCGCGCGAACCGGCCGACGCCATCCGCGAAAGTGGTGGCGGGCGCATGCTCGCCTTCTGCTACGGCACCCTGCCGGGCGTCTGGCCGCAACTGGTGGCGTACACCCTGTACCGCTGGGAGAACAACATCCGCATGGCCAGCGTGCTCGGCTTCGTCGGTGCCGGCGGCCTGGGGCAGATGCTCTACGTGTCGCTCAGCCTGTTCCAGGAAGCCCAGGCAGCCACTGTAATCCTGGCCATGTTGCTGCTGGTGCTGGCGGTCGATGGCTTGAGCGGCTGGGCGCGGCAACGCTGGGTGAGTTGAGCTGTTCACCATCAGCGCCTACACGATCTATCGCATGCCAGACACCGCAACCACCATCGACAGCTGACCCATCCGCTACGAGACGCTCTCGCAGTTGTACACGCAACCGTCGATCCATCGGCAACGGACTCTCGACGGAGAAGTCTGGCGATGACGTGTAATGGCGCACGTGCACCAGCCAAAAGATGCCCAAAGCCCAACGTCGTAACTCATGACGTCCGACCTGGCTTCATCACCTCCCCCACTCCTTTCGGCAAAACCTTCACGCGCATGATTGATTTATACATTTAGCAATGATTATCATTAGTAAAATATAAAACGATAAGAGCCATCATGCACAACAGAAACAAGAACGCGCTGCTGGGCCTCCTGCTTGCCAGCTGCAGCGCACCGCTTGCCGCCCAGGTCATCAGCCTGGACTCCATGGAAATTTCCAGCGCCCCCATCGAGAACGCCGTCCAGCGTGCCCACGCCGAGCGACGTGAGGCGAGCAATTCGAAGGCTGTGATCGAGGCCGAGCAGCTCAACCAGTTCGGTGACCAGCCGCTGGGCGACGCGCTGCGCCGTCTGGTCGGTGTTTCCTTCGCCGGTGCCAACCGTGCGCGTGAGGTGCAGTTGCGCGGCATCGGCCCCGAGTACGCGCAAGTGCTGGTCAACGGCCGGCGCCTGCTCGATGCCAACTCCAAACGCAGCGTGCAGCTGGATCGCATCCCCAGCTCGCTGGTCGAGCGCGTGGAGATCATCCGCTCGCCCCTGGCCAGCCAGGAGGGCCAGGGCGCCGCAGGCACGGTCAATATCATCCTCAAGCAGCGCGCCAAGGGCGGTTACGGTGAGATCGGCATCGGCGCCGGGCACATGGAAAGCAATGGTGGCCTTGGGGATGCCACCGCCTTCTACAGCCTGGGCAACGACAACGTCACGCTGAACCTGGCCGGTGGCGTGCAATTGCAGCGCCGTAACGAGAGCAAGGATTCGCTGGTGTTCAACAACAGCGGCGCCAATGGCGGTGAGCTGGGCACCAACAAGCGGCGCTTCGAGCAAGGCAACTTTCTGCCGTCGCTGGAGCTGCGCCTGGACGACGACAACCGCCTGAACTTCCAGCTCGATTACCTGAAGACCACCGAGTACCGCGACGACATCGCCGCCGAGCTGGAAGCTGCGCAAAATGCTGTGCGGCGCACCGAGTTCGAAGACCGCGAGCGCAAGCGCACCAACCTCGGCCTGCTCAGCGACTGGACGCACCAGTGGAGCGACGACACCGAGCTGCTGCTGAGCCTCGACCTGCAGAAGGCCGACGAGGACACCACCCGCGACGCCAAGCGCTACCGGGCCAACGGCAACCTGGATCGCACGCGCCTGCGCAGCGAGAACATCCACATGACCTCGGTATCGCCCACCCTCAAGGTCAAGACGCTGCTCGACGCCCACAGCCTCGAATGGGGCGCCGGCGCACGCCGCGAAACCCGCGAGGAGGACAACAGCAACATCGAGAACGGCACCGTCCGCCCCATCAACGCCGCGCGCACTTATCAGATCCGTGAGGACATTACCCACCTGTTCGCTCAGGACACCTGGCTGCTGCCCTGGGGCGACAGCCTGACCTACGGCCTGCGCCTGGAAGACGCCCACACCCGCACCCGTGATTTCAATGGTGCCAAGCAGCAGACCAGCAAGCTGAGCCCGTTACCGTCGATCAGCTACCTCGGCCATCTCAGCACCAATACCGACTGGCGCCTGGGTATCGCCCGCACCCTGCGCCGGCCCGACCTGCGCGAGCTGAGCCCGACCGTCACCACCGACTCCGGCACGCTGGCCCGACCCGACACTGGCGGCAACCCGGGGATGACACCGGAGTCCATCTGGGGCGTCGACCTGGGGCTGGATCACTTCTTCAACGACCAACGCGGCCTGCTCTCGGCCAACCTGTTCCACCGCCAGTTCAGTGACAAGATCGAAAACGTGCTCAGCCAGCAGGACAATGGCCGCTGGCTGAGCCGCCCGGAGAACGCCGGCGACGGCCAGGCCAGCGGCCTGGAACTGGAAGCACGCGCACCGCTGGATGCACTCGGTTTGCCGCAACTGACGCTGTGGTCCAACGCCACCGCCGTGCACACCCGCCTGAAAAGCGAAGCCACCGGCGAAACCCGACGCTTCCTCGATCAGCCGGACTACCTGTTCAACGCTGGCGCCGACTACTACCTGGCCAGCCTGCGCACCACCTTCGGCGTCAACTACAACTGGAACAGCGGCTACAACCAGAAGTACCGACTGAGCTCGGGCAAAACGGCAGAGAACGATCAGGACGCCGTTGGCCGTGTCGATATCTCGGCGCGCACCCAGCTCAGCGAGAACACCAGCCTCAACCTGTCGGTACTCAACCTGTTCGCCCAGAACGAGGACAGCCGCGCCACCACCTATGGCGCCAACGGCCTTCTGGAAAGCAACAGCCTGACCGAGGAAGGCACCTACCGTACCTTCTACGTGCGTGTGCAAACCGCGTTCTGATCGCTCGCGCTGCACCCAGAGGCCCCCGGCGCGTCAGTGCCGGGGGCCTTTTTCGTTCTGGTAGCGGCGGCATCAGGACCCTACAGATTCCACACCCCAGCCCTGAACAGCAATAACACCATCAGCCTCTGGGCGACCACAGCAAGCTGGAAGTCGAGGCCGTCTGTGCCGGACGCTCCCCGCCAGTGCCACGCTGGTCACAAAATGTCTTAGCCATGTCTCTGATGGTGCTGGCCGTGGATGATGGCCAGGGTGTGGACGACCGAATGACAGACAGCTATCGGCCAAAAGCGGACTGATTTGCTCAAGACTGAAAGGGTCTCACAGGCGTCCCGGAGGTCTCGGCCCTATGGGTCTTTGATGTTAGATCATTTTGCCGGAATGTATCTGCTCTTCCCAATGATGGTGAGGGACTTCGAGCCATGTGTCATCGCGACATACAGATGCTTAGGATCCGAGAGAGTCTGCATCAAGGACGACGGCATGGTCGTATTCCAGGCCTTTGACTAGCAGCGTTGTCCCGATGAGTTTTCTGTGGCTGAGAGGTCGCCCTGTATGTCTCATTTCGCGCTGGTACAGCTCGTCCCTAGCCAACGCCACATTCAGGGGAATGTCGCCTCATCGGATTACGCTTGTGCGATATGAACTTCACTAGTTCTGCTGATAAGCGGCGGCGGCAAAAACTGAGTGCAACACCTGACCTTTCCGGTACGGTGCTGCCCCTATGTCTTATTCCGAACTCAGCGTTGAAGAACGCGCCACCATTCAAATCGGCCGCGCCCAAGGGTTCAGCCTGCGCAAGATTGCTTGCTTGATCACCCGATCCCCTTCGACCATCAGCCGGGAGCTGCGCCGCAATCGAGCTGCCAGTGGTGGCTACTCGGCTCGCATGGCCCAGCAGCAGATGCAGGCCCGCCGCCAATGCTGTCGACCGAAACGAAAGCTATTGCCCGGGAGTGAGCGTTTCGAGCTGGTGACTCATATGCTGCGTGAACGTTTGTCTCCCGAGCAGATTGCCGGCAAGCTGCGCAGCATGAACATTCCCAGCCTCAGAGATGCCTACGTCTATCGCGAGACGATCTATAACGCCATCTATGCCTTGCCGGTCGGCGAGTTGCGTAGGGAACTGATCATCTGTCTGCGCCAAAGTAAGACGACGCGCCGGCCGCGCTCTGGCGGCGTGGATCGCCGTGGCCAGATTCCCGAGATGGTCAGCATCCATGCGCGCCCACCGGAGATCGAAGACCGGCTGATGCCAGGGCATTGGGAAGGTGATCTGATCAAGGGCAAGGCCAACGCCTCGTGTGTAGGCACGCTGGTGGAGCGCACGAGTGGCTACCTGATGCTGGTGAAGATGAACGACGCGACGGCGACCTCGGCGATGGAAGGCTTCAGTGCAGCGCTTAATGGCATGCCGCTGGCGATGCGCAAGAGCATGACCTACGACCAGGGCCGAGAAATGGCGCGGCATGCTGAAATCACCCAGCAGACCGGGGTGGCAATTTACTTCTGCGACCCGCACAGCCCTTGGCAGCGTGGTAGCAACGAAAACATCAATGGCCTGATCCGCCAGTACCTACCCAAAGGCACAGAACTCTCGGTACATAGCCAGGAAGAACTGAATGCCATCGCACTACAACTGAACATGCGCCCGCGTAAACGCTTCGACTTCAAATGCCCAATCGAAGTTATGGGCAGGGTGATGCAGGAAGCCATGGCTATGCGGCATGATGCTCCAGCTTCAATTCAATGACCGTGTTGCACTCAGCTCCTGCAACCGCCCAGCATTAACATTGGAGAGCCCAGTGATACCAAACTTGCGTCAAGCAACCCCGCAAAATCTACCGTTCGTGTTCAGACTTGAGCGCGCTTATATCCAGGATTTTGAGTCCGAATCACTCCATAGTTGGCAAGGTGCAATCGATCGGCATCTTGAGCAATGGATATCGAACCTGTCGCGGATGTTTGTGGCTGAATCAGGTGACGAGGTCGTCGGCTACTACTTTTGGGAGGTAAGGGGCGATGAAGCCATTTTAAGCTCCATCAATGTGCTGCCCGACCAACGTCGGCGGGGTATTGGTTCATATTTGCTCAAGCATTTTGAAACCCAGGCTGTAAAAAATGGCATGACGCGACTTTCACTTGGCGTAATAAGCCACAACCCTGCTAAGCAACTGTATGAGGCCGCAGGTTATGAGTTTGTTCACCAAAAGGGCGACTATTGTTACTACGAAAAATCACCCAATGGCGCATGATCGCAGCGTCAGCCAGGGAATGCACATTTGGCGACCTTGGCTATCTCAAGTAAGCGGCTTCTGGACCCGCCGTCTCGGGCCTGGGTTGCCATGCCTCAATACATTTCTGATCGATTAGATGCATGCTATCCATTTGATCGACAGGCAGGCTAACACTGCAAACGAGCCAGAGATGGCTAGCATCTAGCCCGTTAAGCCCTTGCTGGCCTGAATGAGATCTGCCTACGTTGTCAGCTGGCTAAGCGTGTTTTTCACTTGCACTCGACTGACCGCTTCTGGCCCAGAGTGTGTAAAAACACTTTCGTATCGTGGATGCCTCAGCTCAGCGCAGTTGGGCGAGTCGATTGCCCACGCATTTGCCACGATCAGCACCAGTAACGCTCCGGAGCGCTTATGAAGCATTTTAGCGCCACCTGGAGCAGCAAAAGCCAAGGGCTTTTACGCCGCCATTGCCTTCAACAAGCTTTCGGCACCGATGATTCTCATGACCCGCTTCATGTTGTAAGCGAGCACATTCAGACTCATCTCCGCGCTGACGCCGGCCAGCCTACGTGTGAGGAAATGCGTGGATCCCATCCATTGTTTGAGCGTCCCGAAGGGATGCTCAACAGTGCGCTT
>NZ_FOWP01000025.1 GCF_900115475.1 Ectopseudomonas composti | reverse complement strand
AACTGAAGAGTTTGATCATGGCTCAGATTGAACGCTGGCGGCAGGCCTAACACATGCAAGTCGAGCGGTAGAGAGGAGCTTGCTTCTCTTGAGAGCGGCGGACGGGTGAGTAATGCCTAGGAATCTGCCTAGTGGTGGGGGATAACGTTCGGAAACGGACGCTAATACCGCATACGTCCTACGGGAGAAAGCGGGGGATCTTCGGACCTCGCGCCATTAGATGAGCCTAGGTCGGATTAGCTAGTTGGTGAGGTAATGGCTCACCAAGGCGACGATCCGTAACTGGTCTGAGAGGATGATCAGTCACACTGGAACTGAGACACGGTCCAGACTCCTACGGGAGGCAGCAGTGGGGAATATTGGACAATGGGCGAAAGCCTGATCCAGCCATGCCGCGTGTGTGAAGAAGGTCTTCGGATTGTAAAGCACTTTAAGTTGGGAGGAAGGGTTGTAGATTAATACTCTGCAATTTTGACGTTACCGACAGAATAAGCACCGGCTAACTTCGTGCCAGCAGCCGCGGTAATACGAAGGGTGCAAGCGTTAATCGGAATTACTGGGCGTAAAGCGCGCGTAGGTGGTTCGTTAAGTTGGATGTGAAAGCCCCGGGCTCAACCTGGGAACTGCATCCAAAACTGGCGAGCTAGAGTACGGTAGAGGGTGGTGGAATTTCCTGTGTAGCGGTGAAATGCGTAGATATAGGAAGGAACACCAGTGGCGAAGGCGACCACCTGGACTGATACTGACACTGAGGTGCGAAAGCGTGGGGAGCAAACAGGATTAGATACCCTGGTAGTCCACGCCGTAAACGATGTCAACTAGCCGTTGGGTTCCTTGAGAACTTAGTGGCGCAGCTAACGCATTAAGTTGACCGCCTGGGGAGTACGGCCGCAAGGTTAAAACTCAAATGAATTGACGGGGGCCCGCACAAGCGGTGGAGCATGTGGTTTAATTCGAAGCAACGCGAAGAACCTTACCTGGCCTTGACATGCTGAGAACTTTCCAGAGATGGATTGGTGCCTTCGGGAACTCAGACACAGGTGCTGCATGGCTGTCGTCAGCTCGTGTCGTGAGATGTTGGGTTAAGTCCCGTAACGAGCGCAACCCTTGTCCTTAGTTACCAGCACGTTATGGTGGGCACTCTAAGGAGACTGCCGGTGACAAACCGGAGGAAGGTGGGGATGACGTCAAGTCATCATGGCCCTTACGGCCAGGGCTACACACGTGCTACAATGGTCGGTACAAAGGGTTGCCAAGCCGCGAGGTGGAGCTAATCCCATAAAACCGATCGTAGTCCGGATCGCAGTCTGCAACTCGACTGCGTGAAGTCGGAATCGCTAGTAATCGTGAATCAGAATGTCACGGTGAATACGTTCCCGGGCCTTGTACACACCGCCCGTCACACCATGGGAGTGGGTTGCTCCAGAAGTAGCTAGTCTAACCTTCGGGGGGACGGTTACCACGGAGTGATTCATGACTGGGGTGAAGTCGTAACAAGGTAGCCGTAGGGGAACCTGCGGCTGGATCACCTCCTTAATCGAAGACATCGGCTTTCTCATAAGCTCCCACACGAATTGCTTGATTCATAGTCGAAGACGATGCTGTAACGCGACCCTGTTATAGGTCTGTAGCTCAGTTGGTTAGAGCGCACCCCTGATAAGGGTGAGGTCGGCAGTTCAAATCTGCCCAGACCTACCAATTGCTTGGTGCAGAAGATTACGGGGCCATAGCTCAGCTGGGAGAGCGCCTGCCTTGCACGCAGGAGGTCAGCGGTTCGATCCCGCTTGGCTCCACCACTCTCTACGCGGTTGCGGTGTAAGAGAAAGAGTTCAGAAATGAGCGCTTCAGGGTTTACCTGTTGAGTGCTGATTTCTGGTCTTTTGACCGGTACGAATATCGTTCTTTAAAAATTTGGATATGTGATAGAAGTGACTGATTAATTGCTTTCACTGGCAATTGATCTGGTCAAGGTAAAATTTGTAGTTCTCAAGACGCAAATTTTCGGCGAATGTCGTCTTCACGATTGAGACAGTAACCAGATTGCTTGGGGTTATATGGTCAAGTGAAGAAGCGCATACGGTGGATGCCTTGGCAGTCAGAGGCGATGAAAGACGTGGTAGCCTGCGAAAAGCTTTGGGGAGTCGGCAAACAGACTGTGATCCAGAGATCTCTGAATGGGGGAACCCACCCGGCATAAGCCGGGTATCTTGTACTGAATCCATAGGTGCAAGAGGCGA
Organism: Ectopseudomonas composti; assembly: GCF_900115475.1. Classification (GTDB taxonomy): domain Bacteria; phylum Pseudomonadota; class Gammaproteobacteria; order Pseudomonadales; family Pseudomonadaceae; genus Aquipseudomonas; species Aquipseudomonas composti. The sequence goes on along the minus strand of NZ_FOWP01000025.1, from coordinate 2,732 downwards.
ACCAGGGGAACTGAAACATCTAAGTACCCTGAGGAAAAGAAATCAACCGAGATTCCCTAAGTAGTGGCGAGCGAACGGGGACTAGCCCTTAAGTTGATTTGAGTGTAGTGGAAGGCTCTGGAAAGTGCCGCCGTAGTGGGTGATAGCCCCGTACACGAAACGCTCTTATCAATGAAATCGAGTAGGACGGGGCACGAGAAACCTTGTCTGAACATGGGGGGACCATCCTCCAAGGCTAAATACTACTGACTGACCGATAGTGAACCAGTACCGTGAGGGAAAGGCGAAAAGAACCCCGGAGAGGGGAGTGAAATAGAACCTGAAACCGTATGCGTACAAGCAGTGGGAGCCTACTTTGTTGGGTGACTGCGTACCTTTTGTATAATGGGTCAGCGACTTATATTCAGTGGCGAGCTTAACCGAATAGGGGAGGCGTAGCGAAAGCGAGTCTTAATAGGGCGCTTTAGTCGCTGGGTATAGACCCGAAACCGGGCGATCTATCCATGGGCAGGTTGAAGGTTAGGTAACACTGACTGGAGGACCGAACCGACTACCGTTGAAAAGTTAGCGGATGACCTGTGGATCGGAGTGAAAGGCTAATCAAGCTCGGAGATAGCTGGTTCTCCTCGAAAGCTATTTAGGTAGCGCCTCGTGTATCACTGCTGGGGGTAGAGCACTGTTTCGGCTAGGGGGTCATCCCGACTTACCAAACCGATGCAAACTCCGAATACCAGCAAGTGTCAGCACGGGAGACACACGGCGGGTGCTAACGTCCGTCGTGAAAAGGGAAACAACCCAGACCGTCAGCTAAGGTCCCAAAGTTATGGTTAAGTGGGAAACGATGTGGGAAGGCTTAGACAGCTAGGAGGTTGGCTTAGAAGCAGCCATCCTTTAAAGAAAGCGTAATAGCTCACTAGTCGAGTCGGCCTGCGCGGAAGATGTAACGGGGCTCAAACCATACACCGAAGCTACGGGTTCATCCTTTGGATGAGCGGTAGAGGAGCGTTCTGTAAGCCTGTGAAGGTGAGTTGAGAAGCTTGCTGGAGGTATCAGAAGTGCGAATGCTGACATGAGTAACGACAATGCGAGTGAAAAACTCGCACGCCGAAAGACCAAGGTTTCCTGCGCAACGTTAATCGACGCAGGGTTAGTCGGCCCCTAAGGCGAGGCAGAAATGCGTAGTCGATGGGAAACGGGTTAATATTCCCGTACTTCTAGTTACTGCGATGGAGGGACGGAGAAGGCTAGGCCAGCACGGCGTTGGTTGTCCGTGTTTAAGGTGGTAGGCTGATTTCTTAGGTAAATCCGGGAGATCAAGGCCGAGAACTGATGACGAGCGTTCTTTTAGAATGCGAAGTGGTTGATGCCATGCTTCCAGGAAAAGCTTCTAAGCTTCAGGTAACTAGGAACCGTACCCCAAACCGACACAGGTGGTTAGGTAGAGAATACCAAGGCGCTTGAGAGAACTCGGGTGAAGGAACTAGGCAAAATGGCACCGTAACTTCGGGAGAAGGTGCGCCGGTGAGGGTGAAGCATTTACTGCGTAAGCCCATGCCGGTCGAAGATACCAGGCCGCTGCGACTGTTTATTAAAAACACAGCACTCTGCAAACACGAAAGTGGACGTATAGGGTGTGACGCCTGCCCGGTGCCGGAAGGTTAATTGATGGGGTTAGCGCAAGCGAAGCTCTTGATCGAAGCCCCGGTAAACGGCGGCCGTAACTATAACGGTCCTAAGGTAGCGAAATTCCTTGTCGGGTAAGTTCCGACCTGCACGAATGGCGTAACGATGGCGGCGCTGTCTCCACCCGAGACTCAGTGAAATTGAAATCGCTGTGAAGATGCAGTGTATCCGCGGCTAGACGGAAAGACCCCGTGAACCTTTACTATAGCTTTGCACTGGACTTTGAGCTTGCTTGTGTAGGATAGGTGGGAGGCTTTGAAGTGGGGACGCCAGTTCTCATGGAGCCAACCTTGAAATACCACCCTGGCAACCTTGAGGTTCTAACTCTGGTCCGTTATCCGGATCGAGGACAGTGTATGGTGGGTAGTTTGACTGGGGCGGTCTCCTCCCAAAGAGTAACGGAGGAGTACGAAGGTGCGCTCAGACCGGTCGGAAATCGGTCGTAGAGTATAAAGGCAAAAGCGCGCTTGACTGCGAGACAGACACGTCGAGCAGGTACGAAAGTAGGTCTTAGTGATCCGGTGGTTCTGTATGGAAGGGCCATCGCTCAACGGATAAAAGGTACTCCGGGGATAACAGGCTGATACCGCCCAAGAGTTCATATCGACGGCGGTGTTTGGCACCTCGATGTCGGCTCATCACATCCTGGGGCTGAAGCCGGTCCCAAGGGTATGGCTGTTCGCCATTTAAAGTGGTACGCGAGCTGGGTTTAGAACGTCGTGAGACAGTTCGGTCCCTATCTGCCGTGGACGTTTGAGATTTGAGAGGGGCTGACCTTAGTACGAGAGGACCGGGTTGGACGAACCTCTGGTGTTCCGGTTGTCACGCCAGTGGCATTGCCGGGTAGCTATGTTCGGAAAAGATAACCGCTGAAAGCATCTAAGCGGGAAACTTGCCTCAAGATGAGATCTCACTGGAGCCTTGAGCTCCCTAAAGGGCCGTCGAAGACTACGACGTTGATAGGTTGGGTGTGTAAGCGCTGTGAGGCGTTGAGCTAACCAATACTAATTGCCCGTGAGGCTTGACCATATAACACCCAAACAATCTGC
>NZ_FOWP01000026.1 GCF_900115475.1 Ectopseudomonas composti | reverse complement strand
GCTCCTATACGAAACCCCAGATCGCGCACGCGGTCTGGGGTTTCTTCTTTGCAACGCGGAAAATGGTGTGTGGCGGTGAGAGTCCCGGAGTGCCGGCCACCGGAGCACCGGCCGAATAATCGTCAAGCTCCTATACGAAACCCCGCTTCGAAAGAGGCGGGGGTTTCTTCTTTGCAGCGCGGAAAATAGAGCGGCGTAGGGTGCGCTGTGCGCACCGACAATGATGCGTTCAGGCTAGTGAGCGCGGCGCACCCTACGGGATGGCGGCGCTATATCGGGATCAATAAAAAGGCCACCTGAGGGTGGCCTTTGCTGTTTCTGGGTTCTGGGGTGTGATCTGGCACTCTGACAGATATCTTTCCTCTGTATGGCTTTCTTCTGCTTCCCGTTTTCTATGCAAGCTGTGGCCTCGTCGTTATCATGCCAGCCTTGTTCGTAGCGGGGCCTGGCATGCTGGAATTGTTGAAACTTCTACAGGATGGTCGGTTCCATTCCGGTGAAGCCCTTGGGGCGGCGCTTGGGATCAGTCGCAGTGCCATCTGGAAGCAGTTGCAGGGCCTTGAGGCAGAGCTGGGCGTTGAGGTATTCAAGGTCCCAGGCCGAGGTTACAGGCTGTCTTCGCCTATGACTTTGCTTGATGCCGAGCGGATAGCGCTTGCTGCTGGGTTGGGTTGGCCAGTTAGTGTCGAGTCCAGTGTGGATTCCACTAACGCCGAGATTTTTCGTCGCCTCGATGCAGGGGCGCGCGCGCCCTTTGTCCTGTTTGCCGAGCGTCAGACTGCTGGTCGTGGCCGGCGTGGGCGCGTCTGGGCAAGTCCCTTTGCCGAAAATCTGTACTGCAGTGTCGTTCTGCGCGTCGATGGCGGTATGAGTCAGGTTGAGGCGCTGAGCCTGACTGTCGGTCTTGCTGTCGCGAAAGCCTTGCACGCCTGTGGCGTGAAAGGTGCGCAGCTCAAGTGGCCGAATGACGTGCTGGTCGATGGGCGCAAAATATCCGGGATACTTCTCGAGCTTGCTGGAGATCCGGCAGATGTCTGCCATGTCGTGATAGGTATTGGTATCAACGTCAATATGGCGGTGGATGCTCCAGCAGTCATCGATCAACCATGGACTTCCGTACGCCAGTGCCTTGGGTTGGTGCTTGATCGGAATGTGCTTGCCGCCGAGTTGTTGCAGCAACTGCGGAGCTGTCTTTCTGTTCATTGGCAGCGCGGCTTTGCCGGTATGCGAGAAGAATGGGAGGCACTGCATGCTTGGCGTGGGCGCTCTGTGGCGCTGACGGCAGGAAATAATGCGACCCTGGGTGTCGTGCTTGGGGTTGATGAGCGAGGCGCTATTAGGCTGAGCGTGGATGGTGTCGAACGCTCCTTCAGTGGGGGAGAGTTGAGCCTGAGGTTGCAGCATGATTCTTGAGCTCGACTGCGGTAATAGCTTTATCAAATGGCGAGTAGTCTCTGTGGATGGCGCGCAGCGTCTTTTTGCCGGTGTGGTGGACTCTGATGCTGCGCTTTTCGAGTCTCTGGCTGCGGCGCCCGAGCTGCGGGTGAGTTGCTGTCGTCTGGTCAGTGTGCGTAGCGATGCGGAGACCGAACAGTTGGTTGGTCGTCTGCGTGATTCCCTGGGGGTCGATGCAGTCTGCGCTCAATCTGCCAGTCAGGTCGGGCGGGTGCACAATGGTTACGAAGATTTCAGGCGTCTGGGGCTGGATCGTTGGCTGGCTGTTCTAGGCGCCTACCATCTCGGGCAGCGCGCCTGTCTGGTGGTGGATCTCGGGACGGCGGTGACGGCTGACTTCGTTTCCGTCGATGGCATGCACCTGGGAGGCTTCATTTGTCCGGGGTTGCCGCTGATGCGCGATCAGTTGAGCACGCACACGCGGCGTATTCGCTACGACCGTCAGGTGGCGCTCGCGGCTCTTCAGGAGCTGGAGCCTGGACGCTCAACCGCCGAGGCTGTCGAGCGCGGCTGTGTATTGATGTTGCGTGGCTTCGTGGCCGAGCAACTGCTGCAGGCGCAGGCTCGTTTTCCAGGTGGCTTCGAGGTGTTCCTGACGGGGGGCGATGCCGACCTGGTGCGAGATGTGGTTCCGGGCGCGCAGGTTGTTCCTGATCTGGTATTTGTCGGACTGGCTATCGCCTGTCCCTTGAGCTGAGGCAAGGCATGCGTTGGATTCTCCTACTGCTCCTGCTACTCAATGCCTTCTATTACGTCTGGCATCAGCAGCAGGCGCCACTGCGGGCCAAGGAGGTTGCTCCAGCCAATGCATATCAGTCTGTGCGCACGGATATCCGTCTTCTGAGCGAGACGGACGCGCCGCAGTCCCGTAGCGAGCCGTCGGCGATTGCTGAGGCGCCCGTGCCTGATGCAGCGGTTTGCCTCTTCCTCGGCAGCTTTGAAGAAGAGGCGAAAGCCAAAGTTGTCGAGCAGCGGCTGCTAAGCCTGGACATACAAGCCGAGGTGCGCGGTGTCGATGCGGCTGCCGGGGTTGAGTATTGGGTTTATCTGCCGCCTTTGGCTTCTCGTCAGGCATCGCTTAGGCAGTTGCGCGAACTGCAGGCGCGTCGCATTGATAGCTACATCATTACCCAGGGTGAGCTGGCCAATGGCATATCGCTCGGGATATTCCCTCGCAACGACTCGGCCAATAGCGTCATGCAGCGTTTGCGCGATGTGGGCTATGAGCCGCAGATCCGCGAATTGTCGCGTGCGCATCGCAGTTTCTGGGTGCGTGTGGCTCCGGAAAGTCGGCGCTTGGCTGATGAGTTTTTGCTTGGGCGGCTCGCTGGTGACTTCGCAGGTTTGCAGCATCAATTAATGCCATGTGAAGGCGTTGCATTGCTCCAGTAGTTTGCATAGAATGGCGCCCGCTTCGCAGGGTGGTCAAAGTTGGTTCCTGACGAAGATGTTGTCAAAGTAGCTAACCTCAAGATTTTAATGAGAAAAAGCTTGACAGCAGGGTGGCAGATCTAGAAAATGCCGCCTCACTTTGGAGGGGTTCCCGAGCGGCCAAAGGGATCAGACTGTAAATCTGACGTCATCGACTTCGAAGGTTCGAATCCTTCCCCCTCCACCAGATTCAGCGTGAGCTGCAAGCTACGCGGGCATAGTTCAGTGGTAGAACCTCAGCCTTCCAAGCTGATGATGCGGGTTCGATTCCCGCTGCCCGCTCCAGTTTGTGGTTGGCGCAACAGAGTTTGGCTCATGTAGCTCAGTTGGTAGAGCACACCCTTGGTAAGGGTGAGGTCAGCGGTTCAAATCCGCTCATGAGCTCCATCTAATAAAGGCAGATATGAAAGTATCTGCCTTTGTTTTAATGGCGCATAGCTTGCTCAATTCTTCGCTAGGAGACGGTCAAGATGGCTAAAGAGAAATTCGAACGTAACAAACCGCACGTCAACGTAGGCACCATCGGTCACGTTGACCACGGTAAAACCACTCTGACCGCTGCTCTGACCCG
>NZ_FOWP01000027.1 GCF_900115475.1 Ectopseudomonas composti | reverse complement strand
GGCCCAGAGTGTGTAAAAACACTTTCGTATCGTGGATGCCTCAGCTCAGCGCAGTTGGGCGAGTCGATTGCCCACGCATTTGCCACGATCAGCACCAGTAACGCTCCGGAGCGCTTATGAAGCATTTTAGCGCCACCTGGAGCAGCAAAAGCCAAGGGCTTTTACGCCGCCATTGCCTTCAACAAGCTTTCGGCACCGATGATTCTCATGACCCGCTTCATGTTGTAAGCGAGCACATTCAGACTCATCTCCGCGCTGACGCCGGCCAGCCTACGTGTGAGGAAATGCGTGGATCCCATCCATTGTTTGAGCGTCCCGAAGGGATGCTCAACAGTGCGCTTTCGGACTCGCATCATGTCTGGCGCATGGTTCAGCCGGTTCTGCATTTCGTCTAGCACGGCTTCATGCTCCCAACGCCGCACTCGTCGCTGCTTGCTCGGCGTGCACTGCGTTTTCAGGGCGCAGCTCTGGCAATTCGAACTCCAGTAGCAGTGCATATTCAGGCCTTTCTCGACGCTAGAAAAGCGCCAAATCAATACCTCACCAGCTGGGCAAACGTATTCATTTTTAGCGGCGTTAAAAACGAAGGCATCTTTGTTGAAACGCCCGTCCGCTTTAGCTCCTGAAGTCATCGGCTTGGGTACATAGGGGGTAATTTTTGCATCATGGCAGGCCAGGATTTCCTCGCTTTTGAAGTAGCCCCGATCAGCCACGACCGATAGCGTTTCTGAACCAATGGCTTCCCGCGCCTGCTTTGCCATCGAGCTGAGTTGGTCGCGGTCAGAGCCAACGTTCGTGACCTCGTGCGCAACGATCAAATGGTGCTGGGTATCGACCGCTGTCTGTACGTTGTAGCCGACGATGCCATTGCCACGCGTCATCATCGAGCGGGCATCGGGGTCGGTCAGTGAAACCTGTTTGTCTGGAGAGTCGTTGAGCTGAGATTCGATCACCTGAAGCTCTTTCATCTGAGCTTTGAGTTTGGCGATTTTCTCTTCCAGGCGCGCAGCGTCCGGCTCAGCGGCGCTTGGCACTTGCCGATCAGCTGCATCAAGAGAGGCCAGGTAACGGTTGATGCTCGACTCGATTTCTTCCATTCGCCGCTTCAGTTTGGCGCTGGTGAAATTGCGATCGCGGTTGTTCACTGCCTTGAACTTGCTCCCGTCGATAGCCACCAGGTTTTCGCTAAACAACCCCAACTGCTGACACAGCACAACGAACTGGCGGCACACGCCGCGAATGGCTTTGCTGTTGTCTTTTCGGAAGTTGGCGATGGTTTTGAAGTCGGGCATCAAGCGCCC